>JACRPS010000002.1 GCA_016223085.1 Chloroflexota bacterium | reverse complement strand
GCCCCTACACGTTTGCGCCAAATTTGAAACGCCACCGCCCCCACCGCCAGCAGCGTCAAAATCGCACCTTCAGGCCGTATCAGCGCCACTAAGGTGGCATCGGCAACGAATTGCATGTAGGGGCGAACCGGCGGTTCGCCCCGTGTATAACAGGTTTAGCCGTTTACGCCGCCTGGGGTTTTCACTCAGGGGACATGCGTCCCCGTTCGGAAGCAAGCCCCAGCCTGGACTGTTCCAGGTAAGCCCGCTTCCAGCGGGCTGAAGCGTGAATAGCTGCCGACTTGAGCCACCTTCAGGTGGCTTTTCCGTGCAGCCGGACGGCTTTCAGCGTCCGGCGGCGCCGCCAGAGCCTCAGCTTGGCGCAGATGGGGCGAACCGCCGTGCGCCCCTACCCTTCATCTACACTGATATAATACCTGTCCGTAAACCTCTTTTATCTGTCGGTAGGGGCACGGCATGCCGTGTCCCATATGCAGCAACTTAGTGATACGGCCTGCGTCACCAGGCGTTCAAGCGTCCGGCTACCAAAGTGCCACGCCCGCTAAAGGGGTTGGAAACCGCAAACCAACGGCTAAACAGCCCCTTCATGCCACGCCCGCTAAAGGGGTTGGAAACCGCAAACCAACGGCTAAACAGCCCCTTCAGTGGGCTTCCAGCAGCCTTCAGGCTGCCGGGTTCAGCCAGGGGTTTGAACCCCTGGCGGCGCAAACGGCTTAAGTTGGTACGTATGGGGCATGCCGTGCCCCTGCGAAGGGTTTATGGATAGATACATAGCCCGTTAGCGCGGTAGCTGCTCCGGCGGAATATCCCGCAGAAACGGGTTGCGCTGGTCGCGGGGGGACAGCAGCGGCGGAATCGTGACACCCCAATCAAGGCCGATGTCGGGGTCGTTCCAGGCCACGCCCAGTTCGTCCTTGCCGCCGTCATAATAATTGTTGACCATGTACATCAGCGTCGCCTCGGTCAGCGCCAGAAAACCGTGCGCCACACCAATCGGGATAAACACGCCGATGTTGTTTTCTTCACCGATGTCGAGAACGTACTTTGCCATATACGTCGGCGACGACGGGCGCAGGTCCACCATCGCGGCGCGAATCTGCCCCTTCGGCACGTACCAGTAATCCACCTGCTGGTGATGATAATGCAGACCGCGCAGCACCCCCGCCCTGCTGTCGGAACGGTTGGCTTGCAGGCGCTCCCAGTCAATCCACGGGAACCAGTTGCGGCGGAAGGTTTCCATAAAGCGCCCGCGCTCATCCTCAAACACGCGAATCGGCACGGTATACACGCCTTCGATGTGCTGCGCCGCCCGCACCGGCGGGCTACCAAAGTGCCACGCCCGCTAAAGGGGTTGGAACCCGCAAACCAACGGCTAAGAAGCCCCTTCAGTGGGCTTTCAGCAGCCTTCAGGCTGCCGGGTTCAGCCAGGGGTTTGAACCCCTGGCGGCGCAAACGGCTTAAATTGGTACGTATAGGGACACGATCTATCGTGTCCCTACAAGAATCGTCAGGGCAATCACACCCGGTTGCCCCCACCCTCGTAATAATTTTAATTCAACGCGCCGCCCCTTGCCCGTGCCTAAATCTAACCCCCACCCTGGTGGTAGGTCATCACACTCAGAGGATGGCCGAGGGCGCTGGCATAACGCGACAGCCAGAAGATCAGGCGCGGCTTCCAGCCCGGCCAGATCATAAACCGGCGGCGGGCGATGCCATCCAGAATGGCGGACGCGACCGCTTCCGGCGGACGCACGTCCACCAGTGGCGACCGGCTGCGCAGCAGGCGTGTGTTGCCATTATAGCCGTGTAGCATCGGCGATGACACAAACAGCGGGCAGACCACGCCAACGTGCACCCCCGTCCCGGCCAGTTCCACCCTCAACGCCTGGGCAAAGTTCAGCACGCCGGCTTTGCTCGCGCCGTAGGACGTATATTCTGGCGGGCCGTAAAAAGCGGCGGTGGACGCCACCAGCACCAGCGACCCGCGCGACTCCTTGAGCAGCGGCAGGGCAGCATAAGCCACGTTAATCGTGCCGATCAGGTTCACTTCGACCGTGCGGCGGTGCGCTTCCAGTGGCGCGTCGTGGAACGTGGCCGCGTGCAGCACGCCCGCCGAATGAACCACGCCGTTCAGCGCGCCCAGGTAGCTGGTGCTTTCGTCAATGGCCGCTTGCACGTCGTCTGCCAGGGTGATGTCTGCACACATGGCGCGGGCATCCAGTTCACGCGCGGCCTGTTCCAGCGCCTCGGCGTTACGATCCCACAACGCCAGCCGCGCGCCGCGCTGCTTGAGCAGTCGCGCCGTTGCCAGACCAATCCCGCTGGCCGCGCCGGTAACAATAAAATTCCGGTTGGCGAAGTCCATACTGTATCACCCTGAGTGATGGATACGGTAGGGGCGCACCGCCGTGCGCCCTACATGCAGCAACTTAACGTTTTGACTCGCACCGCCATACCCTGAAGGGTACGGCTGCCCACTTCCGCCAGGGGTTTGAACCCCTGGCGGCACTTTGGTCTACTCAGCGCCGGGCAGGCGTGGCTGTGGTGGTTTGCTGTCCAGAATCTTCTGGAACTCCCGCAGCCAACGCTGCGCGTCGGCGCGGCGGCGTTCGTCCACGCCGGCGAAGGCGTTAGCGGCCTGCTCCATCCAGCGCCGGGCGCTGTCGTTATCCCGGTTGTGGTGGAAGGCCAGCGCCAGATAATACATCGTCTCTGGGCGTTTCGGGTCGCTGCGGAACGCCTCGCTGAAATGCGCCACTGCCTCCGCCCATTTTTTCTCGCGGTAGGCGATGATGCCGCGCCCGTAGTGCGCCAGCATTTCATAACGGTGCTGTTTGAGCGCCGCGTCAAAATCAGCCTGCGCCTTGTCTATAACGCCATCTTCCAGATAGAAGAACCCCCGCGCGGCCAGATATTCCGACTTGGTCGGCAGCAGCGCCAGCGCCTCATCCATATTCAGAATAGCGTCGTCCAGCCGGTTTTTGCGGTAGGCGTCGAGCGCCAGCCGGTAATATTCGTCCGCTTCGTAGCGGTTCAGTCCCAGGCGTCGGTTGAGAGCCATAGTCGTCAGTCGTCAGTCGTTAGTCATAAGTCGTTAGTCAGCGCGCTCGGAAAGTTCTGTCTTCCGACTATGGACTAAAGACTACAAGTGATAGCTAAGATTTATACGCACGATGTATAGTAATCGAAACGGCGGAAATGGCAAAGGCGGGTTGTAAAAAATGGACTTTGAACTGACACAGGAACAGAAGATGTACCAGCGCGCGGTGCGCGATTTTTGCGAGGGCGAGGTGAAACCCTACGCGGCGCAGGTGGACGAAACCGGCGAACTGCGCTGGGAGGCGATTCAGAAGATGCCGATGCTCGGCCTGACCGGTTTGCAGGTCCCGGAAGACTATGGCGGCGCGGCGCTGGACACGGTCAGCGCCTCGATTGCGGTCGAGGAACTGGGGCGGGCGTGTGGGTCAACCGCGCTGTCCGTCTCGGCGCACAACGGCCTGTGCTGTGGGCCGATCACCCACTGGGGCACGACCGCCCAAAAAGAACGCTATTTACCGAAGCTGACCAGCGGCAATCACCTGGGCGCGCTGGCCTTGACCGAGCCGGGCGCGGGGTCGGACCTGGCAGGCGGGGTGCGGACCAGCGCAGTGAAAGAGGGTGATAGCTGGATTATTGACGGCAGTAAGGCCTGGATTACCAACCCCAAATACGCGCCGGTCATCATAACGCTGGCGCGCACCGACAAAGAGGCCGGCACGCGCGGGTTTAGCATGATTCTCGTGGAACCGCAAACCGACGGGCTGACGATTCACCCCCCGGAAAAGAAGATGGGGCTGAAAGGCTCGCCCACGCAGATGCTCAGTTACGACGAGGTGCGCGTGCCACTGGACGCCACGCTGGGCGACGAAGGGCGCGGCTTCTACCAGACGATGCAGACGCTTGACAACGGGCGCATCAGCATCGGCGCGCTGAGCGTCGGGCTGGCGCAGGCGGCGTTCGAGGAAGCGGTGAAGTACGCCAAGCAGCGCCGGACGTTTGGCAAGCCGATTGCCGAGCACCAGGCGATTCAGTGGATGATCGCGGACGCGGCGCTGGAAATCGAAGCCGCGCGCCTGATGGTCTACCGCGCGGCCTGGCTGAAAGACCAGGGGCGGGACTTCTCTAGGGCGGCGGCGATGGCGAAACTGATGGCGAGCGAAGTGGCCGAGAAAGTGAGCCGGAACGCGATTCAGATTCACGGCAGCTACGGTTACAGCCGGGAATTCCCGGTGGAGCGGATTTACCGCGACCAGCGGCTGATGACGATTGGCGAAGGCACGAGCGAGATTCAACGGCTGGTGATCGCGCGCAAGGTTCTCGCGGAGATGTGACGCAAAGCGCGCGAAGAACAGTTTGGAACCTATCCGTAAACCTCTTTTATCTGCCGGTAGGGGCACGGCATGCCGTGCCCCATATGCAGCAACTTAGTGATCCGGCCTGCGTCACCAGGCGTTCAAGCGTCCGGCTACCACAGTGCCAGGCCCGCTAAAGAGGTTGGAACCCGCAAACCAACGGCTAAACAGCCCCTTCAGTGGGCTTCCAGCAGCCTTCAGGCTGCCGGGTTCAGCCAGGGGTTTGAACCCCTGGCGTCTTAGTGATACAGCCTGCGTCACCAGGCGTTCAAGCGTCCGGCTACCAAACTGCCAGGCCCGCTAAAGGGGTTGGCAACCGCAAACCAACGGCTAAGAAGCCCCTTCAGTGGGCTTTCAGCAGCCTTCAGGCTGCCGGGTTCAGCCGGGGGTTTGAACCCCTGGCGGCGCAAACGGCTTAAGTTGGTACGTATGGGGCACGGTATGCCGTTTGAGAAACCCCTGAAGGGGTTGGCGACGGTACGCGAGACTCCCTTCAGGGACTTCCCGCCTGGGATTAGTCAGGCGTTTTGAATGCCTGGCGCTGCTGGCATCATGAATGATCTCCCGTTTTTCTCCGACAACCGGAAACTGAACAAATGTTTACACATTTGTTCACCCTTTAATCGAACACTTGTGCTACGCTTGGATGGTAGTCTCTAGACTGACGACGAAAGGAACGCCTGTGCCAAAGAAATATTCGCCGGAAACTCGTGCCGCCGCCCTGGCCGCCTTGCAGGCCAACAATAACGACATCCTGCTGACCAGCCTGCAAACGGGTGTCTCATCCCGTACCCTCTACGATTGGCGACGTCAGCTCTGGTTGCAGCAAAGTGTTCTGCAACCGCAATGCCCTGTTTTGCCGCAGCAAAATCCGCCATTATCGCCAGCAGACGATCAGGCCGAAACCGTTCCCGAATTCGAAAACGACCTGGACGCGCTGGCCTTCCTGCGCCGCCAGATCATGCGCGAACTGGTCACGCTCTCGGCGGAACTCCAGCGCGGTATGGCCTCATCTTCGCCCTATCAACGGGTGCTGGCACTCTCGCAACTGCTTGACCGCCTGATGAAACTCGATGAGCATCTTCAGCCTTACCTGCCCGCTCACAACCAGATCCGCACCATCGAATACATCTACCCCGACGGTTCGCGTCATGATGTTCCCCCCTGGTATGACGACCATAAGGCATAATCGGGGGTTGTCATCTTTCTCAAAGGAGTGCGCGCGGGTGCGTTATAATAAGACCGCAGTTGCCCTTTCACGGGCTTGCCCGAACCATTCATGAACCTGCGGCAGCCATCGTGGGCAGAGAGGAGACCAATTGGCCGTTAAAACGATGTTACGCCATACGGAAATGTCGCCGCGTCTTTTATGGGCTTTATGGCTGCTGACAGGCCTGAGCGCGGTCGGGTTCGCCGTCGGGCTGTATATGATGCTGGCCGTCGCCGGGACGGATGCGTTCCAGGGCGAGGTGCAGCGGCTGTTTTATTTCCATCTGGCGTCGTTCACCGGGGCGTTCCTGGCCTTTGGCGTGGCGATGGTCAGTGGCGTGGTCTATCTGGTCACGCGGGCAGCGCGCTGGGACCGGCTGTCGCTGTCGGCGGTCGAGGTCGGCTTCGCGCTGGCGCTCATCAATGTGCTGCTTGGCTCGATCTGGGCGCGGCCCACGTGGAACACGTGGTGGACGGCGCAGGACCCGCGCATGGTGGCGTCGGCGGTGATGATGCTGACGTGCGCAGCTTACCTGATGCTGCGCCAGAGCATCGAATCGGTCGAGCGCCGGCGGACGGTCGCGGCGCTGCTGGCTATCGTATTGCTGGGCGTGGCGCTGGCGACCGCGCTCATCACGCGCTTCCGGGGCGATACGATTCACCCGGTTGTGATCGGCGCCAGCCCGCAGAACCGGGGCGCGGGCATCGAAATGGCGTCGAATATGACGGCGACGCTGGTTGTTAACCTGATCGTATGGACGCTGCTGCTCACGCCGACGCTGATCGCGTGGCGCGCGCGGCTGGAAGAACTGCGCGAGCGAAGCAGAAAAGCCTGACCCCATGGCGCGCCGCCGGATGCTGAAAGCCATCCGGCTGAACGGTCAAAGCCACCTGAAGGCGGCTGTTGAGCTAATTTTAGCCTCCTTCAGCCTGCTTCCGGCAGGCTTACCACCCCAATTCAGCCAGGGGACTTACCGCCCCTAGCGGCAAGCTGGCGAAATACATTGAATTGTCGGACACGCCTTTTCAGCCGCCGGCGGAAAACTTACTCGTCATTATGGGGATTCATCGGCAGGCAGGAACAGCCGCGCCAGGTCGTTTTCGGCTTCCCTGGCGACGACAATCGTCAGCACGTCGCCGGCCTGTAGCTGGGTGATGCCATGCGGCACCAGCAGCTTGCCGTTGCGCCGGATTGAGGCCACTACACTTTCGTCAGGCCAGTCAATATCGCGGATGCGTTGCCCGGCGATCAGCGCGTCCGGTGCGATATGTCGTTCGACCACGTGCGCGCCGGTGAGCGCGTTCAGGCGGATTTGCTCGGCGCGGTGCTGCTGCTCGCGCTTGCGGGCGACAGCCATGCTGTAGGCGCGGACGATGCTTTCCCGGCGCAGCAGGCCGATCGGCTGGCGCGTTCCGGGCTGCACCACCGGCAGGCTGCCAAAATCGCGCGCGCCCATCGTGCGGATGGCCGTCCACAGCACGTCATCGGGCACAGCCGTGATCACCTCCCGGCTGCAAATGTCGCCTACCGTCAGCGGTTTGTCTCCGCCCGAATCATAGGCGCGCTGGAGGTCGGTCAGCGTGACAATGCCGGTCAGCAGGCCATCCGTATCCACCACACACAGTGAGCGCGTCCGCCACTGGCGCAGCGCGTCGCGCAGTTCCACCAGCGATGCCGTTTCCGGGATGGTCGGCGCGGGCGATAACATGGCCTCGCCCACTGTCACCCCCTGCATCACGTCCACGTCGCGCCCCTGTTCCAGCCGCAGCCCGGCGCGCAGCAGGGTGAGCGCGTCAATGCCGGCGGGGACGAGCCGTTCGGTCAGCGCGACGCAGATCACGGTCGTGAACATGATCGGCAGAATCAGACGGTAGTCGTTGGTCAGCTCAAACACGAGGAGAATACCCGTGATCGGCGCGCGCACCACCCCGGCCATGACGGCGGCCATGCCGGCGATGGCATACGCCTGCGGGCTGCCGGTCAGGCTGTCCGGCAGCAGGTTCGCCGCCAGCAGGCCAAACGCGCCGCCAAGCATCGTGCCAACATATACCGTTGGCGCAAAAATGCCGCCGACAAAGCCGCCGCCCAGGCTGACGCCGGTCATCAGCAGCTTGACAAGGCCGAGCGCCAGCAGGAAACCGACGGTAAAGGGTTCGCGGCCATTCAGTACCTCGGCCATCACCTCGCGCCCCGGCCCCATGATCTGCGGAAACACGATGGCGACCGCGCCGACCAGCACGCCGGCCAGCGCCGCCTTGAACGGTCGAGGGAGGCGGACCCGCTGCCACAGATCGTGCTGCCAGTGAATGACATGGATGAAGGCGACGGCCACCGGCGCCAGCAGCAGGCCCAGCGCCGCGTACAGGAGGATTTCGCCGGGGCTGCCCATGGTGAAGTTGAGGCTGCCAAACACCGGCGCGGCGTCGGTGACGGCCTGCAAGAACACCGAGCCGATGACGGCGGCCAGCACCACGACACTGAACGAGCCGGCAGTGAATTCGCCGTTGAGGATCACTTCCAGACTGAAGAACACGCCGGCGATGGGTGCGCGAAAGGCAGCGGCAATCGCGCTGGCTGAGCCGGCGGCCACCAGCAGGCGCATCCGTTCTTCCGACAGGTGCAGCCGCTGCCCGAAGAATGAACCGATATTCGCGCCGATCACGACGCTGGGCGCTTCCGGACCAACCGACGCGCCCGCCCCCAATGACAGCGCCGCCGCGATGGACTTGACCGGCATCACGCGGTAGCGCAGCCGCCCGCCGGTGAGCGCGACCGCCTCGATGAGTCCGGCCAGCCCGTGATGCCGTTCTTCACCGACGAAGCGTTCCATCATCCAGCCGACGATCAATCCGGCCAGCGCCAGCGACGCGATAACCGCGAACGCGCCCAGCCATCGGCTGAGCAACTCGACCGCCAGCCATTCGTAAAAGATGTGATGAAAAAACTCAATGCCGCGGTCGAATAACCAGACACCGACGCCGGTCGCAAAGCCGACGGCAACAGCCAACAGCAGCAAAATCGTATTCTCGCTGAAGGGTAAACCCCGGCGACCCAACGTCTGAAGCAGTTTGAAAGGTGACAACGACATGATAACCCTGCGGTCTGGATAACAAAACAGGGTTAATCATACCGCCAGAATGCAAACGGGAGGTTAAAATCAGAAAGGCGACAAAGATCGTTCGTCCGTAGGGACACGATAGTTCGTGTCCCTACACGTTAAACAGCAGCGCGGCGTTCCCGCAGTATGGGGCGCACGGTATGTGTCAGCATCACGCCCATAAACAGCAGGATGGCGATCACGTTAAACATGCCGCCCCACTGGCGCAGGGACGTTGAACCGGCCAGCCCGCCGGCAATCCGCAGCACCAGTGACAGGTGAAGCAGCGCCAGCGGCGCGTAAAAGATCGGGCTGTAACCGGGGCTGCGTCCGGTCAGCGACGGGATGATGATAAGCGCGTGGCCGAAAATCATCGCAAAGACGAAGCCCAGCAGCAGGGCATGGAGCAGCAGTTCGTACTGCACGCCGGCGCGCACGCCCCCGAAGACGAGGGCAAACACGCCGCCCACACCAAACCAGACGTAGCCGGACAGCAGGCAGGCGGCGACGTAGCGCGTAATGCCGTCACGCTTGATGGTGCGGCGGGCAATGTCGTAGCGCAGCAGCCAGGCAGCCAGCGCCAGCGCGCCAACACCGGACAGCCGCACGCCCCAATCCAACTGCACGACCGTCAGCACGACCCCGGCCAGATAGACAGCAGCGGCCAGCAAAAACTGGCGCTGCATGGCGTCGGTCAGGCGGGCAATACGCGATAATTCCAGCCGTTCGCCGACGATGGTCAGCACCAGATAGGCAATCCACCAGTGGACGACCTGGAAGACGGGCTGGCCTGCCGTCCACAGCAGATTACCGATCAACCAACAGACCGCGCCGGCAGTCATCACCAGCGTGTAGGTGGCGATATGCCGCCGGATGAGGAGGAGGAAGATCAGCACCAGCCCGGCGCTGCCTGCCGTGATAAGCAGCCGGGGCAGCACGCTCACCTCGCCTAGCACCAGTAGCGCGCCGCCGACCGCCGTCAACAGTGGCGCGACGAAGGCAATGCCGCTGTTGCGCCTGTGCGCCGCCAGCGCGACGACGCGCTCCAGCGTGATGAGCGTGCCGAGCACACCGCCGATCATCAGCGGCCCGTGCCCGAACACCGTACCGGGTGCAGGGGCAGGCATCACCCACCCCTGCCGGACCAGCCCTGCCCACATACTGACCAGTAGCAGCAGCGCCACTCCCGCCAGCAGCGGGAATTTTAACAGGCCGACATTTATCACAGGTCTACTGCTCTTTCCGGCTGATGCGCACCTGCCACACCGCCGGGCCGCTTTCGAGATACGTCCACTCGAATTGGCCTTCACGCTCGTGCATGAACTGGTAGTGCAGCGGGCGCGGGTCGTGGTCGTTCACCAGCACAAACGATTCGCCCGGCTGGAGCGCGTCAAACGTCTGGAAGATCAGCGGGTGGCGGTCACGCGGAGGGATGGTGCGAACGTCAATGGTGGTCATATTGGGTTGCTCCTAAGGACTTAACGATCAGATACGGTAGGTCAATCGCGCCAACCGGACAGACGCGTTCGCAGTTGGCGCTGTAGGTGCAGCGGTCAGGCTGGACAAGCGCGGCTTTGCCGTTCTGCCAGCCCAACGCGCCGGTCGGACACTGCTGGATGCACTCGCCGCAGCCGTTGCACAGGTCAGCCGCAATGCGAGGCAGCCATTGTGAGTCAGCCATGATCTGACATCCTTCCCTGAAATCGGGAATGGTATGTCTTAAGATTAGCGGCAGTTGACAGGCTGGTATTTAAGCTAGCTTAAGTCGGGGAGAGGAATTTTTGGCAGTTTCCAGTAAACGCAGGGCTTGTTTTAGTGATGATCACCAATCATATGTCAAAATCCATCCGTTTGGCCAGGTGGTGAGGCTTACACAGCGCAACCGTACAGGGTTGCCCTTGCGGTGACGCCGGAAAACGTCAGAAAGATTCACCCTGACTGATGTCGTGCCTGGCCGTGATCTGGATGCCGCCGCGCCGTCGCTGCACCAGGGTGACGGTACACTTCCTTGGCCGGCAGGCGTTAAAAATGTCCTCGCAGATTTTGACCGTCAAATCCTCACAGAAGATCGCCCGCTGCTGGTAGGTTTCCAGATAGAGCTTGAGCGTCTTGGTTTCAATCGCCACGCCGTCCGCTTCCAGTTGAATCAGCGCCTCGTAGAAGTCTGGCTGGCCGGTGACCGGGCAGGCCGATATGAGCTGGTCACTGTGGTATTCCACATACTTGCAGGCCGTCGGAATCGGGTCGAGCTTCTCAAATTTGGTTACGGGCTTTCCCAATGCGCTGTAGTCAGTCATCGTTCCTTGCTCCTGAGCCGGTTCGGCTCGCTGTCTATCATCATAACATCGCAATCGAACGCAGAATATCCTCACGCTCAATCAGGATGCGGTGGCGGTCGAAGCGAATTGCGCCGGTGTCTTCCAGCGCGCGCAGCACGTTGCTGATCGTCTGCGGCGTGGTCGCCAGGTGCGCGGCAATTGCCACACGAGTGACTCCCGGCCCGCTGAGCGCCGGGTCTTCCGACTGCTTCAGCAGAAAGCGCGCCAGACGCACCACTACGGAGTACAGTGCTAGGTCTTCGATCTGCCCGACCAGATACCGCACCCGCGCTGCCAGTGCCCGAATCACCTTCAGCGCCAGCGCGCTGTACCGTTCGATAGCCTCTGCCAGCACATCCGACGGCAGCAGCCAGACCGTCACGTCACTGAGGGAGGCGGCATTGGCGGGATTCACGCCGCCATCCAACGCGGCGATGTCGTTAAAGGTGTTGCCTTCGCCCAGAATGTGCAGCGCGTGTTCGCCACCGTCCGGATTCAGCTTGTAGATTTTGACGCGCCCGCGCTCGACCAGCCACAGCCCGGCAGCCGGTTCGCCTTCGATGAAGATCGTTTCGCCCGGTACGAAGGTACGGCGCACCATCTGCCCCGCCAGCCAATCCAGCGCGGCGTCATCCAGCACCTCAAAATACACCAGCGTCCGCAGCCGATCTTTTACCGTGTCAGCCATCTCAACCAGCGTTTTAACGATACCCGTCTGTCCGGCTTACCATCTATAATAACCCCACCGGGTGCGAAAATAGTCCTACCTGACGGTCAGCGAGGTCAGCTTCTAACGAAACTCTACACAAAAGCAATCTTGCCGAAATAAAAAAGCTATGCTATAGTGCAAACAGGAAATTAACCACATCTTTCTTCCCAGTATTGACACACATACTTTGAATATGTGGCACCGCCGGTCAACGTAACCCACCGTTTTGTGGTTCAACAAAAGGTCAGGCAAGCTGCATCTTCTTACCCCACGTGTGCCTATGGCGGGAATGGAGCGACCCTGGAGTCCGTTAGCGTATGGATATTGCTCAATTAGAAGCCAAAAATCTTGACGAACTGCGACAGATGGCGCGTGAGAACGGTATTATCGGCTACAGCCGTCTCAAAAAGCAGGAATTGATTCTCGACCTGCTGCGCGACAACGCCGAAAAACAGGGCTACAAGCTGCGCGGCGGCGTGCTGGAAATCGTGGACGACGGCATCGGTTTCCTGCGCGCGGAAAAGTATCTGCCAGGACCAAACGACATCTACGTCAGCCAGACGCAGATCAAACGTTTTAATCTGCGCACGGGTGATCTGGTCATCGGGCAGGTGCGCGCGCCGAAGGATTCGGAAAAGTACTACGGCCTGCTGCGGGTGGACGCCGTCAACGGCCTGAACCCGGAAGAAGCCAAGAACCGCCCGAATTTTGAAGACCTGACCCCAATATACCCCCTGCAACGTTACACCCTGGAAACCAACCCGCGCATTTTATCCACCCGCCTGCTGGATTTATTCGCGCCGATTGGTCGCGGCCAGCGCGGGTTGATCGTGTCGCCACCGAAGGCCGGTAAAACAACCGTGCTGAAGGAAGTCGCCAACGCCATCAGCCGCAATTACCCCGAAGTCCACCTGATGATCGCCCTCATCGGCGAGCGCCCGGAAGAAGTGACCGACATGGATCGCTCGGTGGATGCCGAAGTCATCGCGTCCACCTTTGACGACCCGGTGCAGCATCATGTCCGCGTGGCGGAAATGGCGATTAACCGTGCCAAGCGGCTGGTGGAAAGCAAGCAGCACGTCGTGCTGATGCTCGACAGCATCACCCGGCTGGCGCGCGCCTACAACCTCGTCGTGCCCACCAGTGGCCGCACGCTGTCCGGCGGTCTGGACCCGTCCGCGATTCACCCGCCCAAGCGCATCTTCGGCGCGGGGCGGAACATTGAGCAGGGCGGCAGCCTGACTATCGTGGCGACGTGTCTCGTCAACACCGGCAGCAAAATGGACGACGTAATCTACGAAGAATTTAAGGGCACCGGCAACATGGAACTGCACCTCAGCCGCAAGCTGCAGGAGCGGCGCCTATTTCCGGCCTTCGACATCGAACAATCTTCGACGCGGCGCGAAGAACTGCTGCTGGGGCCGGACATCCTGCAACGCACCTTCACGTTGCGGAACATGCTGGCGCGGCTGGCGGAAGACCCTGAGCTGGGGCCGGTGGGCGCTTACGAACGGTTTATCAACCAGTTCAAGCAGACCGAATCCAACGCCGAATTCCTGGACAGCCTGCCAGGGACGGCAAATGTTGCGGCGCTCAGCCGGGCGTTTTAGCGACTGAGGGGAAGCGGTTATGATTGACGTTAACCAGCTTCGCAAGGGTACGACGTTTCTGGAAGACGGCCAGATTTACAAGGTGCTGACTTACCAGCACATCAAGCCGGGGCGTGGCAACGCGACGATTCGCGTCAAGGTGCGTAACATGCGCACCGGCGCGACCGTTGAACTGACGTATAACTCCGGCACACAGGTGCAGGACGTGGACGTGGAAAGCCACACCGTCGAATACCTGTATGATGATGGCGAACTCCTCACCTTCATGGACCTGGAAACCTACGAGCAGCCGCAAATCCGCAAGGACGTGTTCGGTGATGATGCGCTGTATCTCAAGGAAGGGCTGCAACTGAAACTCAGCAGCTATGAAGGTGAAATCATTGACTACGAACTGCCCAAGACGGTGGATATGAAGGTGGTTGAGTCGGAAATGGCCGTCGCCGGGGATACCGCCGTCAATCCGCAGAAGAAGGTAACAACCGAATCCGGGCTGGTGGTGCAGGTGCCGATGTTCATTAACGTCGGCGACGTGATCCGTATCAACACCGAGGAAGGCACCTACAGCACGCGGGTGAATTGAGGAGTCGTCAGTCCTCAGTCATTAGTCTTGCGTCGTCCGTCAAAAAGGAAAAAACGGGACACGAACAAATGTGTCCCGTTTGATTCAGGTGAGGGCTACGCCTGATCGCGTTTGGCTTTGGTGCCCCCTGGCATAACCAGTACCGTCGGCCCCTGGCGATGGTAGGCCGGTTCCATCCGGCTGGCGCTGATGATGAAGATCAGGCCGACCAGCGTCAGCGCCGCGCCGAGGCCCAACAGCGAACTACCGCTGGCGTTCAGTGCCGGACGCACCACATCCATGATCGCCTGCTCAAAGGTGGGACTGTAGCTGATGCTGCGGCTCAGGTTCACGTCAATCGCGTTCACCGCCTGGGCGCTGAGGAACGCGCCGCCCACCAACGCCGCCGGAATGGCCGGCAGTAGCAGCGCCCCGCCCATCCAGAACAGGCGCTCGCGCCAGGTATTGCCGGCGATCAGCCCGGCGACCAGCCACGCCAGAAAACTGATGAGCAGCAGCGCGCCAATCGCCTGGTTAAGCTGGCTGCGCAGCGTCAGGTTGATTAACCAGTTGGCATTCTGGACATCCACCCCTTCGCCGATAGGGATACGGTCCGGCGCAGTTTCCAGCAGGCGCGGCAGCGCGTCCTCGATCTGCGCGGCGGCTTCGCCTACGGTCACGTCCGCCGGACGACAGCGCATCACGCTTCCGCCAGGGGCGACCGCCTCCTGACCGGCAGTGCAGACGGGCAGATTTTCCGCCAGGGCGCGGGCGAAGCTATCCCGGCCTTCCCCGGCGATCTGCGTTTTGATCGGTGTTACGTCCAGGTATAGCTGGGGCGCGGGCGCGCGGCCTTCGATGTAATCAAAAAAACTGTTGATGTTGGTGACAGCCTGCTGGCGCAGGTAATCCGGCGTGACGACCGTCCGCAGCGCGGCGCTCAGCGCGCCGGCGGGCAGGCTGTCCACCTCGGTTAACACTTCCCTGTTCATCTGGCGCGGCAGTTCGTCGGTCAACAGCGCCTGGTAGAGTCGTTCATTGCTGAGCGCGTTGACATAAAACTCCCGGTCGAGAATCCATGAGTCCACCGCCATAAACCCCAACGTCACCAGAATCAGCGGCGCAACCACTACGACGATCAGCACCAATGCGAGCAGTTTTCGCATAACATCCCCCGTTGTGCTCCTGTCACCAGTATATACGGAAACGGTACCGGCGCGGTTGCTGCGACAACCGGGATGGCACTCCACCGTTACCGGCGCGTCACGTAATCGCGGTACAGCGCCAGGTCATGCCGCGTGACCTGGGTCAGCGCATCCGGGATGGCATCCAGCGCGAACCAGCCCATGTCGCTGCACTTCTCCGGCTCCAGAATTGCCGGGCTGCCCGCCACAATCCGGCAGATGTACGACGGCGATACCCAGTGCTGGCCTTCGTCCGGCAGGATGTGATCAGTAACGGTCAGCAGGTCGCCCACTTCAATCGTGATGCCGTATTCCTCGCCGATTTCGCGCGCCAGCGCGTCGCGCAGGGTTTCGCCAAACTCCACCGCGCCGCCGGGAAATTCCCACAGGCCGCGCTCGTTTTTGGCCTGCGGCCCGCGCTTTGCCAGAAACACCCTGCCAGCATCATCCACGATGATCGCGCCAACCCCGACACCGATGTAATCCACACCTCGACGCATGTTATTCCTCACCACTCAACGATTAGCGGAAGCGCGGCGGATTCATCCCGGTGATGCAGGCCGCATCAGGCTCAACTGCCGGATTCTCCAGAAAAGCGAAGGCGATACGCGCGCCGCACCGGCTGGCCGTAACCACGCCGTGCCCCACACCGGGGAACTGGTAAAAATAGCTGTGGCTGAGTGTTTCGGCAACCTGTTTGCCCCAGGCGGGCGGTGTGATCGGGTCATATTCGCCCGCCAGCACCAGCGTAGGAATATCGCTCGTCACCGGCTGGTTTTCAAGCGCCGTCAGCGGCTTCGCGCCCCAGCCGGCGCAAATGTTAAATACCGCCGCTGCCTGCGCGTTAATCAGGTCGCGCACCATCGGCTGCAGGCTGGCGTTGGCAGTCCGCACCGCGTCCAGATCGTAAAACGGCAGTTCTTCGCTGCAATTCACCGAGTAGCTCACGCCATCGGCTATGGACACAAACGCATACAGCGCCAGCCCCGCGCCCTGGGCCAGCCCACTAAAATCGCCGGCGGCGGCGCGGTTAATCAAGCGCGGCAGCAGCGGAATCGTGTCGGTGCTGTACAGGCTGCGGAAAATGACGCTGCCAAACCGGTAGCCGTCAAACACCACGTCGCTGATCTGGCCGGTCAGCGGATTCGCCAGTGGCACAATGACAGGCTTAGCATTCAGCCGTTCAATCAGATCGTAGAAGGCCACTTCGAGATCAGGGTAAGCGGTGGCGCATTTTTCGCTGCCGGCGCAGCCGTCAAACAGCACGTCGAACACGCGCTCAACGTTCGCGCCCATTTCCGCGTACAGGTTGGCCTGCACGGGCAGGGTCGAGTCCAGAATCGCGCTGCGGACGATGGCCGGGTAATCGCGCATGATGGTCAGCGCCAGCCGCGTACCATACGAACCGCCGTAAAGATTCACCTGCTCGTAACCGAGCGCATCAGCCAGGTCAGCCACGTCGGCGGCGCTGGCGGCGCTGGTGTACGCGCTCAGGTTCACGCCCTGTTTCAGCAGCCGGTCGCGGCACAGCCGTGCTGTTTCCGTGTTTTTCTGCACCATCTCGTCCAGCGGCAGGCTGCGCGCCAACTGCCACGCTTCACCCAGGTCCACTTCCGGGCACTCCAGTGACGGTTCGGAAAAGCCGGTGCCGCGCTGGTCAAAGAAAATCACATCACCATGCCGCAGGAAGCTGCCCAGGCCGGAACCCATCATTGCGCCGGAAGCGCCCACCACCGCGCCACCCGGCCCGCCTCCCAGCACCACCGTCGCGTCCCGCGCATCCGGGTTGTAGCCGCTGCGGTAGATCGCCACCGCCAGCTTAATCACATTGGTATCGGGGTGGCTCCGGTCTTCGGGCACGTGCAGGAAGCCACACTCAATCTGGAGCAGATCCACCCGGAACCAGGGTGGACACCGGTCCAGCTTTTCAAAGCGCGCCTCCTGCGCCCGTACCGGCAGCACCAGCAGCAGGAAGAAGATAAGCGGGAAATAGTTCCGCATTGAATCCCCCTTGTGTCAGGTTTCACAACCAGTGTAGCAACGGTTGTGTTCATCGTACAGGCCGCGTCCCCACCCGTTAGTCAACAGGGACAGAAACCAATACATGACCAACGCCATTTGAGACTGGGTTACCGCTTGGCTGTGCTGGAATAACCGGGGTGGCAGAGGGGACAGGGGCAACCCGCCAGTACGCCCCTGACTCACATTACACCGCCGTGACCAGAATCGGGCGGTCTTTGGTGATAACCACCGTGTGCTCGTACTGCGCCGCCGGGCTACCGTCGGGCGTTTTCAGAGTCCAGCCGTCAGGCGCGGTGACAATGTGGCTGGCGCGGGTGGAGACAAACGGCTCGATGGTGATGACCAGCCCTTCGCGCAAAACTTCGTTGGCACGTTTGTTAAAGAATCCCGGTACGCTCGGCGGCTCGTGCAGCTTGCGCCCCACCCCATGACCGGGCAGGTCACGGATGATGCGGAAGCCGCAGCGCCGGACTTCGTTTTCCATCGCCCTGCCGATCTCGAAGATGCGGTTGCCGGCTTTGGCGACCGCCAGCCCTTTTTCCAGCGCCAACCGGGTGCAGTCGGCCAACTGCTGCTTGACCGGCTCCACCGGCGTCATCGGGATCGTCGCACCGGTATCGGCAAAATACCCGTCCAGTTCCGCCGATACATCAATATTCACCAGATCGCCCACCTGAATCACGCGGTCGCCGGGGATGCCGTGCGCCGCTTCGTCGTTCAGACTGATGCAGGTTGAGCCGGGGAACTTATAGGTGATGATCGGGGCAGAGCGGGCGCCTTCCTTTTTCAGCAGTTCCGCGCCAATCGCGTCCAGTTCGCCGGTGGTCATACCAGGGCGGACACTTTCCAGCATTTTTTTGAGGGTTATCCCCACGACCTTGCCAACCCGCAGCAGGCCGATCAGGTCTTTCTCCGAATCGATAGACATGGCGTTCCTTTAGTACGATGATCGAAACACGCCAGCCCGTGTCTCTATTTACGTTGTTTGCTGTGCCGCCGCGCGATCACATCGTTGAGCATTGTTGCCAACTGCGGCTGGTTGGGCAGCGGCTTGTACAAAAACAAATCGGCATGTGCCTTCCTAATAATCGCTTTTTCTTCCTGCGGCGTCAGGCGATAGGCGGTCATCAGGACAATGGCCGCGTTTTTGAGCACCGGGCTTTTACGCAGGCGCGCGCCAACGTCCGGCCCGCTGGCCTGACCGGGCAGACGGATGTCCAGCAGCGCCAGTTCCGGCACTTCATCACTGGCGAATCCCTTATCCACTTCTTCAATCCAGTCCAGCGCCTCCTCGCCGTTGGTGAATGAAACCCCGTGAACCCCCAGGATTTCATACATTGCCAGTACCATTTCATACATGTCTGGCTCGTCTTCAACCAGCATCCACGTTGACATACACTCCCCTTTGTAAAGTGGATAGGGTGGGTCACGCCCCATCGTGCCCGCCGTATGGGTGTTCCAGTCGCAGCGCCCCGATTCGCTACTCTACAGCATAACATGTTTGTCCGCTGCTGCCATCTGCGGGCGCTTCAACCCACAATAAATTAATTATCTGGAGCAGCAGATCAAGCTATCGTCAATTATAACTGAAATGCGTAAGGCTTAAGCAAGGCCAGACGTTTACAAATTGTACAGAAATTGCGCCAAGGGGACAATTATTTATGCCGGACGTGTCCATCATTATTGTGAACTGGAATACCAGCGACCTGCTGGCGAAGTGTTTGCGCTGCGTGGAAACGACGACCAGGCAGGTTTCCTACGAGGTATGGGTGGTGGATAACGCCTCGACTGATGGCAGCGTGGACCGGGTTCGCCGCGAGTTCCCCTACGTGCATTTGATCGCCAATACCGACAACGTCGGTTTCGCCCGCGCCAACAACCAGGCCATTAAGCTGGCGACCGGGCGTTACGTGCTGCTGCTCAACAGCGATGCCTTTGTTAAGGACAATACGATTGATTACATGGTGCAGTTTATGGACGCCCACCCGCAAGCGGGCATGGCCGGCTGCAAGCTGCTCTACGAGGATGGCCGCCTGCAGCCGTCGTGTTCGATGTTCCCCACGCTGGCGACTGAGGCTTATATCGCGCTGGGGCTGGATAAGCTGTTTCCCAGGAGCAAAATCTTTGGCCGCTAC
Source organism: Chloroflexota bacterium (assembly GCA_016223085.1). Taxonomy (GTDB): domain Bacteria; phylum Chloroflexota; class Anaerolineae; order Aggregatilineales; family Phototrophicaceae; genus CFX2. The sequence goes on along the minus strand of JACRPS010000002.1, from coordinate 104,827 downwards.
ATGATGACCGATTGGGACTACAGCGATACACGCGCAGTGGATGTGATTATGGGCGCGTTTATGCTGGTGCGCGCGGAGGCGATCCAGCAGGTGGGGCTGCTGGACGAAGGGTTCTTTATGTATTCGGAAGAAGTGGACTGGTGCTACCGCTTCAAACAGGCCGGCTGGGAAATCCTGTTCACGCCGGACGTGGAGACGGTGCATCTGTGGGGCGGCAGCAGCAAGGCAGTGAAGGTGGAAACGCTCATCCGGCTGTACCGCAGCCGCGTGCAGTTTTTCCGTAAGAACTACGGTAGCGTAACAGCGGCGCTCTATAAAGGAATTCTGGCGTTTAACTGTCTGGTGCGGATTGGCCCCGGCGCGGCCTATTACCTGTTGCGTCCAGCTAGCCGCCAGAAGCATTACGCTTTCCGCCAACTGCTGCGCGCGCTGCCAGGATTTTAGATGAAAGCATAACGCAGAGTCTCAGAGATTCAGAGGCACAGAGGGGCAGAAGAAAAAGCGTAACGCAAAGACGCGAGGGGGCAAAGGCGCAAAGGAGATAGGGGCGAACCGCCGGTTCGCCCCTACTGTTTTAAAGTCGCCTGTAGCGCCGCAGCAGTTCGACCAGTTGATCGTGCGGAATGGCAAACAGCGTGTTGCCGTCGCGTCCGGTCAGCGTTTGCGCCGCGACCAGTGAATTGAGAATCGCTTCCTCGATGGCTTCCACCACCGCCAGGAAAAAGTCATCCATGACCGTACCGGATTCGGCCATGCGCGTTACCATCTGCACGTCGTCGGGCAGCGCGTCGTGCGGCCAGGGATTGGCGGTCGAAAAAGCGATCACAAAATCGCCGCTGCCGTCCTGGCAAAATGAGCCGGTGCGTGCCAGCCCAAACGCTGCCCGCGCCGCCAGCCGTTCCAGTTGGCGCGAGTCAAACGGCGCGTCGGTTGCCAGCACCATCATAATGGAGCCGGGGCCAGGCTGTGGCAGCAGCTTGTCCAGAAAGTGCCGGCCAATCGGCGCGCCCAGTACCAGCAGATCGCGGCGTAAGCCGTAATTCGACTGTACCAGCGCGCCCAGCGTGAACGCTCCGACGTGGCGCGACGCCGTGCCAATGCCGCCCTTAAACTGGAAACACTGCGTCCCCGTGCCCGCGCCAACGTTACCTTCCGCTACCGCGCCATCACAAGCGGTTTCAATCGCCTGCCAGACATGTTCCTGATGGACATGCCGCCCCTGAATGTCGTTTACGAAGCCATCATTACATTCGCCCACCACCGGGCAGACTGTGCCGGTGGTAATGCCAATATCCGGGTTGTCGCGCAGCATATAGGATACCAGCGCATCGGCGGCACGGCCCACGTTGAGCGTGTTGGTCAGGATGATTGGCGTTTCGATCACGCCGCGCTCGCGGATTTGCTCAAAACCCGTTGCTTTGCCAAAACCGTTGATCGTCTTGGCGGCGGCGGCCACTTTCTGGCGGTACAGGTTGCCGTCGTGCGGCAAAATGGCTGTCACGCCGGTGCGTACCGGGCCAGTGCCGGGGGTCAGCCTGCCCTCACCGGAAATGAGTGTGACGTGCCCCACGCGCACACCGGGCACGTCGGTGATGGCGTTGTGGGGACCGGTCGGCAGATAACCGGGGACAACGCCCAGATCGCGTAAACGAGTCAAGATGAAGGGATTCCTTTCAAATTACGGTGCAGGGGCGGGTTTAGAAACCCGCCCCTACGGATTCGATCAAATATCAACTACCACCGGTGATGCACCTGCGCCCGAATATACTTGCCGTAGATTTCACGGATGCGCGCCATCTGTACCTCGGTCAGCGGCGGCAGGTCAGCGGCGGCCACGTTGTCCTCGGCCTGCAATGGCCGTTTCGCGCCAGGGATGGCGCAGGTCACGGCGTCGAACATCAAAATCCAGCGCAGCGCGAACTGCGCCATCGTGCCACCGTTTTTGTTCAGCGCCTTCAGTTCTTCGACCGCCTGCAAGCCGGTGTCGTAGTCCACGCCTGAGAAAGTTTCGCCCCGGTCGAACGACTCGCCGTAGCGGTTGAAGTTGCGGTGATCGTCGGCGGCGAAGGTGCTGTTGGGTGTCATTTTGCCGGTCAGCAGGCCGCTTGCCAGCGGCACGCGCGCCAGGATGCCGACTTTGCGCCGTTTCGCCTCCGGGAAAAACAGCTCAGCGGGGCGGTGGCGGAACATGTTGAAGATGATCTGTACCGTCTGGACGTTCGGGTATTCAATCGCCTTCAATGCCTCTTCGACCTTTTCCACGCTGACGCCGTAGTAGCGGATTTTGCCGGCCTTCACCAGATCGTCCAGAATACCAAACACCTCCGGCATATAATATACCTCGGTCGGTGGACAGTGAAGCTGCACCAGATCGAGGCAGTCAGTTTCGAGATTTTGCCGGCTGCGGTCTATCCAGTCGGTGAGGTTTTCGGCGGTGTAACCTTCCGGCACCTGTTTCGGCAGACGGCGACCGGCTTTGGTGGCGACGATGATTTCCTCGCCCGGGCGCTCGCGTTTGACCTGCGCGATCAGCCGTTCGCTGTGGCCGTCGCCATACACGTCGGCGGTGTCAATGAAGTTCACGCCCAGATCAATCGAACGGTGCAGCGCGGCCAGCGACTCGCGGTCATCCACCTCGCCCCAGGCCGAGCCAATCGCCCACGCGCCAAAGCTGATCTCCGACACCTTCCAGCCGGTGCGGCCTAATTCGCGGTATTGCATCAGTAACTCTCCTCAAACAGGTTTCAAAAATGTTTGCGCGATTATAGCCCGGCTGCGGCTAGAATCCACCTGAATGGACTGTGTTATACGCGCCCAAAAGGGCGAGGACAGGACGATGGTCGCACAGACAAAACCCGTAACAGTCGAAGAATTTGACACCTTTGTCACGCTGCCGGAAAACCACGAGCGCCTGTTTGAATTCATCGGGGGGGAGATTGTTGCAGTAGTTTCCAATAATTATTCGTCACTTCTCGGAATGCGTGTTGGTGGACGAATGCTGGTTTTTGTCGAGCAGCATGATCTGGGTTATGTGACCGGCACGGACGGCGGCTACCGGGTATCCGGCGAGCGTTATATTCCTGATGTGGCCTTTGTATCCAAACAGCGGCAGCCACAGCCCTCGCGTGAAGCATATAATCCGATTGCGCCTGATCTGGCCGTCGAAGTTCTCTCGCCGACGAATGACGAAAGCGATATGCGTTTTAAGGTCGTGAATTATCTTCGCGCTGGCACGATGGTCTGGGTCGTTAACCCGGACAGGAAGCAGGTCGAAGTCTATGCGCCAAATGCTGCTCCAAGAACCATCGGCATTGATGGTGTGCTGGATGGCGGCGAGGTGCTGCCTGGTTTCACCCTGGCCGTGAAGGATATTTTCCCTGAAGAACAGCTTTAGAAGCTATCCATTACCGGCGTTACCCGCCTCAAAACCACCCCGCTCCGTTGCCATTCCTAATACAGAAAACTCTATTTCCTGCGCCGGCCAAACCAGTCCTGTGGAAGGCATTCCCCGGCCCGGTGCGTTATAATCCTCGTAGTAATGACTATCAACCGCAGGCCGCCTCTGGCCTGCATGACTGTGGGAGAGGATTATAAATGGCAAAAGCATATGACGTGATCGTGCTGGGCGCGGGGCCGGGCGGCTATATTGCCGCGATTCGCGCCGCGCAGTTGGGGATGAAAACCGCCGTTGTCGAAAAGAAATACTGGGGTGGCGTGTGCTTGAATGTGGGCTGTATTCCGTCGAAGGCGCTGCTGCGGAATGCCGAACTGGTCCACATCTTCAAAAACGAGGCCAAGCTGTTTGGCATCAAGGTGAACGGCGACGTGTCGTTTGACTACGGCGAAGCCTTCAAACGCAGCCGCCGCGTGGCCGATGGCCGCGTTAAGGGCGTTCACTTCCTGATGAAGAAAAACAGGATTGACGAGTACGACGGCTGGGGAACGTTCACTGACCCCAATACCCTGCGCGTCGAACTGAACGCCGGCGGCGAGGAAACGCTGACCTTCAAACACTGCATCCTCGCGCCCGGCGCGACCACCGCGCTGATTCCCGGTACGCAGTTGTCCGAGCGCGTCGTGACCTATGAAGAACAGATCATGGCGGATAACCTGCCCGGCAGCATGATTATCGCCGGGGCGGGCGCGATTGGCGTGGAGTTCAGCTACATCCTGAGCAACTATGGCGTGCAGGTGACGCTGGTTGAATTCCTCGACCGCATCGTGCCGCTGGAAGACGAAGAAATCTCCGCCGAACTGACCAAGCAGTACCAGCGGCGCGGCATCAACATTATGACGAAAACGCGCGTGGACAAGATCGAGGACACCGGCAGCGGCGTAAAAGTCACCGTCACCGGCGCAGACGGCGGGCAGCAGGTGTTGGAAGCCGACAAGGTGATGCAGGCCATCGGCTTCCGCCCGCGCACGCAGGGTTACGGGTTGGAAAACACCGGCGTGCAGCTCACCGAACGCGGCGCGATAGCCATCAACGACAAGATGCAGACCAACGTGCCGCACATCTACGCCATCGGCGACGCGACCGCCAAGCTGATGCTGGCGCACGTGGCCGAGGCGATGGGCGTGATCGCGGCGGAAAACATCGCCGGCGTGGAAACCATCACGCTCGATTACGACATGATGCCGCGCGCGACCTATTGCCAGCCGCAGATCGCCAGCTTTGGTTACACCGAAAAGCAGGCGCGGGAAAAAGGCTACGACGTGAATGTGGCAAAGTTCCCGTTCCAGGCCAACGCCAAGGCGCACGGCCTGGGGGACGCGACCGGCTTTGTGAAGCTCATCAGTGACAAAAAATACGGCGAAATGCTGGGCGGGCACATGATCGGTCCAGATGTGACCGAACTGCTGCCGGAACTGACACTGGCACGCTTCGCCGAACTGACGCCGAACGAAATCGCGCGCAACGTGCACCCGCACCCGACTCTGAGCGAGGCGCTGAAAGAGGCCGCGCACGGGCTGGAAGGGCATATGCTGAATATGTAGGTGGTAGTCATCAGTCTACAGTCATCAGTCCAAAGACAGGAAAGCGTAGGGGCGGCACGGTGTAGCCGCCCCTACTCATTTTAGGGACATTTTGTAGTTTAGAGGGGGAGCTTCGGAAATCCCTTCCAACACGATTATTAAAGATTATGGTCACTCAATGTTTTAAGGTAAAAACGGTAGAATATCACACGATGGAAAACCATACTGATTTACATATTTTTCATATGGCAAGAAACCGTGCCAGTATAGCTGGTTAGAGGCTGTAAGTTCTGTTGATTGTGGGAAGTTTGCGATACTAAACTTGCTTATCGAACTTCTTGGTGATATGTCCAAACATGCAGTAGAAGATTCTCGTGCTAATCCGATCTCTGCTAAAACTCGTTTACCCCAAAAACTCCACCTTTTCGCGTAAAAAGTTTCCGGTTCTCCAAAACGTTCAACGATGTCACCAAATAATAAATCACTACACTCATCAAATTCTACTCGGTCTATAGAATTGGTTTTACTGTATTCCAATCTATCCATTACCAAATAGACTGCCCTACACGGCAAATTTTTTGAAAACTCATAGACTGCGGCATAACCATCAGGTGAAATCCAGGCTTCATACGACTGCTCATAGGAAAAATGAGAAAGTGTTATTTCACCTTCCTCCCATGTGGATATTCCCGGCACAATGCCATACCAGCACGGCTGCGGCTTGTCTTCGCAGCCTTCGATGAAGCCAGCCAGTGCGGGATTCGGCGGCTGCAACGTGCCAATGGCGCGGGTGGCGACGTTCAGCGCGGCGAACGCGGCCACCAGCGCGGGAATCAGTTTGAGCAGGAAGCGGGTCATGCGGGGATACCTCCGGTGCATTTCCAGTATAATCTAAGCAGGGATGAAATGAGGCTATACGTATGGAAAGCGTACAGGTATCACCGCTGACGGTAGATGATTTGCTCCGGCTCGACATGCAGGATAAACGCTTCGAGGTCATCAACGGGGAGATTATCGAGATGCCACCTGCCGGTTTTCTTCGCGTCCTCATCGGAGGAACCGCTCACCGCGTGCTTTACGATATTGTCACCCGAAACCGGCTTGGCTACGTCTGCACCGACAATCTGATGTGCGTCCTGCACGTTGATCCCGTGACAGGCGTCCGCACCATGCGCGCGCCCGATGTGTGCTTTATCCGAAAGGGGCGACTGCCGAAAGACTTTGACCTTTCTCAGCCGTTTCCCGGCGCACCGGATTTAGCTGCAGAAGTTGTCTCGCCTGGTGAAACCGCTGACGATCTGCTGGGCAAGATTCGGGATTATTTCGCCTACGGGACGGAGCAGGTGTGGGTGCTGTATCCGATGCAGCGCGAACTGCACCAGCACATTCGGGGCGAAAAGGTGGCGCGCCATTATACCGAGGACGACATTCTCACCGCCGAAACGCTGCTTCCCGGCTTGTCGCTGCGCGTCGGCGACCTGTTCGCGCTGCCGGAGCTTGAGGATTAAGCCGTTGAACGGTGTTTCACTCCCGTTCATTCACGGCAAAAACGGCGACGAACACGGCGGTACGTTCGGCTCAAGCTGGCAGTAGCGCCAGGGCGGCGCGAAGCCAAACCAGTGATTGACGATGGGCATACCGGCCTCTGCCTGAAACAGCACCAACCGCTGCACCCGTTCATACGGCGACCGCAGGCCGCTGACGGAGACCGTCGTCCCTCGGAAGATCACCTGCGCCGGGCGGATGGGTTCAACCGAATAGCGCGTGCCCAGCGGCGTACCCCATGCCAGCATAAACTGCCCCAGTGACACCTCGTGTTCCGGGCAGTAGCGCACCTGAATCAAGGTGATAACCTGCCCATCGTTGCCCAGTTCAAACGCGCAGAAGCGCGCCGCCTCGCCGCGAATCGCGCCGGTCAGGTTCACGCGGAACTCTTTAATCCGCACCTGGGCGCGTTCCAGCAGCCGCTGTGCTGCTTCGACCGATGTTTTGCCCGGCACGATGCCATACCAGCATGGCGGCGGCTTGCCCTCGCAGCCTTCGGTGAAGCCGGCCAGCGCCGGGTTCGGCGGCTGCAACCTGCCAAACGCGCGAGCAGCGGCGTTGAACCCGGCGAACACGGCCACCAGCGTGAAAGTGAGCCTGAACAGAAACCGGAACATCGGCCAGTCCCATATACCGATAAGAGGGTTATTGTCTCATCATACAACGTTCTGGCGTTGTGTGGAAAATAGATGGATTGGGAGTGGTGAGTATCGTCACCATAGACAGTAGGCTTACGCCCACTGCCTGAAGCGATGTGCCGCCAGGGGTCTTCACTCAGGGGACGTTCATCCCTATTCGGAAGAAAGCCCCCTGACTGACCCGTCACGGTAAGCCCGCTGAAAGCGGGCTGAAGAAAAGGTTAACTGGCTTTCCAGCATCCGGCGTAGGAAGTCGAAGCCTTATCTTGGTGCATATGGGACATGATAGATCGTGTCGCTACGGTCGTCCATTTGCGGATAGACGCCAGGCCGGCTAACAGGACGATTTGGGCGGCTTCACCGCCATCTGACAGTACCGCGCCCGTGACATGAAGCCATGCGCGGTTTTGCCGGCAAAGAACGACGTGTTAATCAACCACACGTCTTTGATCGGCGCGTAAATGGACCAGGCTGGGTCCTGCTGGGCTTGCAGCGCCACCTGCCCCCCACTGAATGACATCCACAGGTGCCGGGCCGAAGCGGTGTGCAGCGCGTCCGGAATTCCCACCACCGCCAGAATATCGCCCAAAGCGAGGTGACTGCACTTTTGCAGGCGAACGCTGCTGACTTTTTGAAACGGATAGGCGCTGAACAGTTCCACATCACACCCGCCCGCAGCAACCGTTGTCCGGGCGAAATACGAATACACTGGAGCAGACCGCACCGGGCGCAGCCTGTGACTTAAGAGGATATTCCGCGCTTCCTGAACATCGGTCTTGCCCGGCACAATGCCGTACCAGCACGGTTGGGTTTTGGACTGGCAGCCATCAAGCATGCCTTCCAGCGCGGGGTGTGTGGGTTGGAGCGTGCCCAGGGCACGGGCAGCGGCGTTGGTTACAAGAAAAGCGATCAACACAACGGGGATGAGTTTGAGGAAAAACCGGGTCAACCTGTACAACCTCCGCGACTAAGCGTCATGGTAGGCAGCACGGAATAAAGCAACGTTGGAAAAACAGTAAACGTGTATTTAAATTGCCAGGGTTGTTAACAGAAGCCGGGCGGCAGACGGCGTTCAAGCTGGCAGAAACGCCAGCGCGGGACAAACCCGCGCCAGGGGTGGCGGATAATGAGGCGCGAGTCTATCAGCCAGACATCCGTCACCTGCGCGTGGGCCGACCAGGACGGCAGATCGCGGGCTTGCAGTGCCACCCGCCCGCCGGCGAATAGAATCCAGAAGCGGCGGCTGGAAGCCGTATGCAGCCCCTCTGGCAGGCCAAGCGTCACCAGCACGTCGCCCAGCCGCAGATGACTGCATTTCTGAACGTGGATGCTGCTGATTTCATCCGACGGATAGCTGGAAGCCAGATCAAAATCGCAGCCGGCGACCCCGGTGTAATACAGGTAGACGCTGCCGGTTCGCGTGGGATGCAGCCCACGTTCGCGCAGCATCAGGCGCGCTTCGTTCACGCTGGACAGTCCAGGACGTACGCCATACCAGCACGGCTGTCGCCCGCAATCGGTTTTGAACCCGGCCAGCGCCGGATGCGGCGGTTGGCGGCGTCCCAATACGACCGAGGCCGCGTTCAGCAGCGCGAAGACGACCATGCTGATAAGCGCGCAGGCCAGCACCAGCCGAATCATCACGCCACGCTTCCCTATACGCTGCGCTGGCGCGCCGCCTCAAACAGGATGATGGCGGCTGCCGCTGCCGCGTTTAACGATTCGGTCGCCGCCGCCATCGGAATAGTGACACGCTGCTGGGCCAGCCGTTCCGCTTCGCCCCCCGCGCCGTGTGCCTCGCTGCCAATGATGAGCGCCCAGGGCGCTGTCCAGTCCACCCGATGATAAACGAGGCTACCCTTCCCTTCTGCCAGATACACTGTCAGCCGCCGGCAGTACACCCCGATGGCGCTCCAGTCCCGTTCGGTCACAGGCACGCGGAAGTGCGCGCCCATGCCGCCGCGCAGCACCTTCGGGTTATAGGCGTCGGCGCAGGTCGGCGACAGCAGGACTGTCTGCACCCCCGCCGCCGCCGCCGTCCGCAGGATCGTTCCGACGTTACCAGGGTCACGGATGGCGTCGAGGATTAAAACACGCTCCGGTCGGGGGGGCAGCGCCGGTTCGGGCATGGGGAACACCGCCAGCACCCCTTGTGGCTGCTGCGTCTGGCTGATATGGCGCATCACTTCGGTAGACACCGGCAGCAGCGCCGCCCCGGACTGCTGCCACATGGTCAGCCCCTCGTCGTTGACCGCGTCCGGCTCGTACAGGATAAAGTCCGGCTTCTGCCCCATCTCCAGCGCATCCCGCACCAGCCGCACGCCTTCCAGCGCGATTTTGCCTTCGCTGCGGCGCGCCTTGGCCTGGGTTTGCAGCGCGCGCGCCAGCTTCACCCGCTCGTTCTGTAAACTGGTTATCATCACGCCGCCTGCCTGTTCATCGTCACCAAACCATTATCGCGCCAGTCCTGCGGGTGTAAAAATGGCCTGAGCAACGTACATACCCGCTTCCCTCCCGGAATCACAAAAGGGTACGGCGAAGCGTACCCTGGGCATAGCGGTGATTCTGCCGTCGGCTTACTGGTGCTGGAGGCTGATGGCCGCGATTTTGGTGAAGGTCTGCGGGTCACGCACGGCGATGTCGGCCAGGATTTTGCGGTCAATCTCGACATTGGCCTTCTTCAGCCCGTACATCAGCCGGCTATAGTTGATGCCGTTCAGGCGCGCGGCGGCGTTAATGCGCGTAATCCACAGGCGGCGCATATCGCGGGACCGGGCGCGGCGGTGTCCGTAGGAATACCACAGGCTCTTCAGCATCGCTTCGTTCGAGCGTTTCCACAGGCGGCCCCGCGTGCCCCACTGGCCTTTGGTCAGCTTCAGAATTTTTTTATGGTGACGTCGGCGGACGTACCCGGTTTTGGTTCTAGCCACGTTGACTACTCCTGTACAACAAATACCCGGAGCGTCACCTCCGGGCTGTGCTTAAACTGGCAGCGGCCCGGTTTAGCCGGGCGGGTTCTGGCGGTACAGCTTCAGATAAGGGGCCAGCCGCTTGATCCGCTTGGCCTGAGTCGAGCTTTCGACCGTAATCATCTTGTCCAGCTTCTGCTTCACGCGCTGCGATTTGCGGCGGCGGAAGTGGCTCTTGCCACCCTTGGTGCGAACAACCTTGCCGCCCGCCGTCACGCGGAAGCGTTTGGCCGTCGCCTTATGCGTTTTGAGTTTGTATTTCTTAGCCACGCTTTTGCTCCGAAGTCATTTTTTCTTATCCGGTGAAGGCGCCAGCACCATCAGCATCGTCATACCTTCCAGGGTCGGCGGCTGCTCAATAACGGCGATATCCTGCAGTTCGTTCGCCACCTGGAGCATCCGGTCGTGGGCAATATCGGGATAATCCCGCTCGCGTCCCCGGAAGCGTACCCGCACGCGCACTTTCATGCCCTGCTGAATCCACGTCCGCGCATCCCGCACCTTAAATCCCAGGTGGTGCTGGTCGGTCTTGGGTCGAAGCTGGATTTCCTTGACCTCGATGGTCTTCTGCTGTTTCTTGGCTTCGCGCTCCCGGCGACGCTTCTCGTACTGAAATTTGCCAAAGTCCATGATACGGCACACCGGCGGATCAGCATTGGGCGAGACTTCCACCAGGTCCAGTTCCCTGGCTTCAGCCATTTCCAACGCCGTTCGCAGTGGGACCACGCCGATGTTTTCGTTGGTGTCGGTAATGAGGCGAACTTCACGAGCGCGTATTTGTTCGTTAACGCGATAATTTATCGAACTGATGGCCCTTTACCCTTCCGATACTCTGCCGGATTGACTGGTTATTGAGTGTGGGTCAGTCTAGCACAGGCGATTAACAAAGTCAATGCAATCCCGACGCCTAACATCGGAATTTCAAGCAGCAGGGGCACGCGTTAAATGCCCCTGCCCTGGCTGATCAACTGGTGTGAATGAGAGGTTACGCCGCGCGGCGCAATACAGGCGTGTCGCGGGGGTACTTCTGCGCCGCCAGTTCGCGCCGGTACAGGTCCCACAGCACCGGCAGCCGCGCGTTGATGTAGTCCAGCCGCATCTGCTGGTCAATCGTCAGATGGCCGTGTCCGGCTTGCAGATACAGGTTGAAGCGTTCATTCGAGAGCCGGTTGAGTTCTTCCCAGGTATCCATCCGCTTTCCTCCAAGCTCTACCATAATTCAGACGCTGCCGTGCGCCCGTTCATTACAACGAGGAAAGCGGTTCGACCTTATAACAATTCCAGCACGTTCCGGTTATAGGTCACATCCGGGCTGAGGCGGGCGAAGTCACGCACGTCGGTCAACGCCTGTGCATAAAACTCCAGCAGTTCGTCGTCCTCGCCCTTAAAGCGGCGCAGCGTTTGCAGGGCGCAGGCGGCGCAGCCTTTCATCGCCCGGTAGCTGTCGGTTTCGCAGGCCATACAGCCGTTCAGACGGATCATCATCAGCATAAACGCCAGCGTTTCCTCGTGCGTTTCCGGCAGCGCAGTGATACGCTCCACCAGTTCAAACCACTTCGGGCCGCGCAGCCGCTTCAGCGATGCAATCGCCGAATGGGGGAATAACAATTCGTTGCTGGTATACATCCTGGTCCCTGATTTTTCTTTGGCGCTTCCGTCATGAACGGAAAACCGTTTACGAGAACTTATCACAAACAGCCAACGGCTAATTGCTGACAGCTAATGGCAAAAAGCTAACAGCTACCAGCCATTATACGCCAAATATGCCGGATTGAAGCACGCCTGTTATACTGTTCAGCAACGTTCGGGAGGGATTCATGCGGCTTCGTCTGGCTTTGATCGTCGTTTGCCTGCTGTTAACCGGGTGCAGCGGCGGCGCGGTGGTGTTTGCGCCCACGCCCCCGCCGCCCGATCTGTCGCCGCTGCGCTATGAGCACCCCGGCGACACGTTCAGCGTGATGCTGCCGCGCCATTGGTCGGTGAGCGCGCAGAACACAACGGCGCTGGCAGCAGCGGCCTTCGCGCCGCCGAACAGCGACGAACCCGCGCTGCGGTTTGCCGTTATCAATCTGGGTGAGCCGGTCACATCGGCGGCGCTGGGCGAGTTTATTAACGAGTACAAGGCCAAAGTTCTCACCGGCAATACGGTTGAGGTCAGCCGGCAGGCGATGGGCGACGGTAGCTGGCGGCTGTCCGGCCTGCGGCGCGGCGCGGGCGGAGTCGCGCAGCCTGTGAACACCTTCATCGAAGCGGCGGGGACGCTGGTCGGTGTGACCGAAGTTCTCATCCCCGCTGACCCGGCACAGTTACAGGAACGACAACGGATTATCAACACGTTTGAGATTAACCCTGCCGCCGCGCTTGAACCATCTACCGTGTCCACGCTGGCCTTCGCCACTGGCCACGTGCTGGATTTTGTCAATGTATCTACCTGGACCTCCCCGACTGGCGCGTTTTTTATCACCGGCGAGGTTGCCAACACGGGCGGCGACTGGCTGGCGAACGTGCCAGTTACAGCGGTGCTGCGATCAACGGACGGCCTGCCGGTGGCGGAAGCCGCCGACGTGGTACTGGGCTATGGCATCCCGCCGGGCGGGTTCGCGCCATTCAGTCTGCGCTTTGGGCAGGGGCAGCCGGCATTGGCCGCGTCGTTTGATCTGGCGCTGGGCGGCAAGGACTGGCAGCCGGAAGCCGCCGGGACGGTCTACGGGCAGGACGTGCTGAACTGGACGGACGAGTCGAGCATCAACAGCGGCGGCCAACTGGTGATTACCGGCACGGTGGTCAACAACGGCGATCAAACCGCGCGGAATCTGCGCGCCATGGTGACAGTTTTTGATGCTGAGCAGCGCGTTATCGCCGCCGGTTACGGTGACATCACGCCGCAGTTGGCCGCCGGGGAGTCCACCTCGTTCCAGATCACCCTGCCGGAAACGGGCGGCAGCGCCGCCAATTACATCCTCACCATTCAGGCGTTACCATGACGATCACGCATATCCTGTTTGACCTGTACGGCACACTGGTAGACAGCCGCCTGATGATTCCGTGTTACGCGCAACAGCTTGGCCGGGTGATGGCCGACCGCTACGGCGGTACGCCGGACGCATGGGCTGACGCCAACCGGCGCATCGTGGCCGACTGGGACAGCTACTACGCCGATCTCGATTTTGAAGGCGACAATGGCCTGGACGACCTGTGGGAAGGCATGATTCGCACCACGCGGGCGCTGTTCCGGCTGACCAACACGCCCGAACCCGTCATGGATGAACTGGCGGCACTCTCGCGGGAACTGCCGTATCTGGCAACCAGCGGCTGCGACGCGCTGTTCCCGGAAGCGCGGGGCGTGATCGAACGGCTGCACGGCGCCGGCTACAGGCTAGGCGTCGCCAGCCACACCACAACGGCGCAGGCGCGCGGCACGCTCGCCGGCGCGGGCGTGCTGGAATATTTCGCGGGGCCGATTTTGGGGCCGGACGTAACTGGCATGTTTGCCAAGAACCGCCGCTTTTACCTGGCCGCCGCGCTGCCGCCGGAAACCTGCCTCGTCATAGACGATTCGCCGGACGGTATTCGCGGCGCGAAAGCCGCCGGCATGACCGCCGTGCTGATCTACCGGGGTGACGATTCCCCGCCCCCGTCCCCCGCCGACCACATGCTACGCGGCAGCCTCGACGGGCTGCTGGATTATCTGGGGATCAAATTCATGTAGGGGTTGTCGGCCACAACCCCTATGGTGTCGCGCCAATCTCACTTAACGCTGTAATCAGCGCCATCAACTGCGCTGGGGTCAGGCCGTCCTGCGCGTCAATCGTGCGGCTCGCGCCCTGACGCTCAACCGTAACGCTGTACTGGTAGACATCGGCACCAGTGCCGGGGGCAGTGAACACCCCTTGCAGGCCAAAGAAGTTCATCCGGTCGAGGATGTCGGTGATCTGCTGCACCTGCTCCGGACTGATCTGGCTGGTCACGCCGTCCCGGATGACCGTGCCATCCCCCCGGATTTCGATGGTCAGTGTTTGCCCGGCAATGCCGCCGCTGCGAGTGAACAGAATCCGGTCAAACGGCGTCCCGGCCAGCGGGTCTTCCGTCGCCGGCGGGATGATCGTGCCGGGGATGATCTGCGGCTGGCCGGTGACCAACTCCCGTATCGCCGGCGTGCTGCTTGGTACAGCATTGGCGGCGGGCGTCGCCAGGCTGGTATCCAGCGTCGGCGCGGGCGGCTGCGCCTGCTGGCAGGCGGCAAGGAACACAAGTATAGCTAGTAAAACAACCAGGGAACGGTGCATATTCTCTCCCATTAGCCCCGACAGACGTTAAAATGTCCGGTTGCCCAAAAAGACGAGTGCAGTGAAGGCACTGTCAAAATTAGCCCCTTTAGCGGGCTTACAAGATTACAGCCAGACGGCTTTAGCCTCTGGCGACACAGCGAACAAACCCGGTTACAGGCTACAAATTAAGTTTCGCTTATATCCTGACCGGCGGCAAGTGGACTTATTACCTGTCGCAGCCACCGCGCCAGCGCCAGCAGCCCGACGCCCGCCAGCACAGTCATCACCGGCAACCAGGGCAGATAATACCGCTGCCAGGGCAGCGGGTTCACCAGCAAACTGCCGACTGTAACCACCACCCATGCCAGCAGGCCGATCAGCCACGCGCCGCCGGGACGCAGGCGCGGCCACACCAGCGTGACCAGTCCAAAGCCCGCCAGCAGCGTCAGCGGCAGGCCGAGCAGCACACCAAACTGTAAACCGCTGAGGGGTGAAGCCATATACGCGGCAATTTCCGACCGGACGGCTTCCGACTCGCCCCAGAATGCCACTTCATAATGGGCGGGCGGTGTCATAAACGGCTGCAGGATGATACCTTCAACGCGCTCGGCTATCGTCGTGGGTGAATCCGGGTCGGACGCGACCTGAATCTCCAGCAAGCCCTGCCGCTGTTCGATCAAATCGCCCAGCCGCGCGGGAACGTCGTTCCACAGCGCCAGCGATAGCGCGATGAACAGCCCCAGCGCCAGCAGGCCGGCAGCGGCGAGTTTTAGAATAGTGATCGGTAGGGACACGATATATCGTGTCCCTGTAGCACGTATGATCGCCGTCACCAGCACCCAGCCCCACGCCCCGGCCACAAACACCGCGCCGCTGTGTTTGCTGGTCAGCGTCAGGCCGCCGGCCAATATTAAGAGCAACCAGGGCAAGGTTTGTCCCCGCTGGCTGTAGGGGCGAACCGGCGGTTCGCCCCTACGTTCGACCATGTTTTTGCTGATAAGAATCGCAACCAATATCGCCAGCATCCCGAAGAACAGCAGCGACCCTTCCATCATCGCCCGCCGCCCGTTCAGCAGAATCACCGGATTCAAGGCGTACAGCGCGCTCATGAAATAGGCGGGCAGCCGTCCGCCGACCTGCCAGCCGATGGCAAACATCACCCACGCGCTGAGGGCGAGGAACAGCGTGGATGACACTCGGCTGACGTTCAGCAGGCGCGCGGCAGGGCGGTGGCCGGTTTCCACGCCGCGCTCGTAGCTCAGACCCCAGTCCCAGCCGGGGCGTGGCGGCAGGTCGTTCTCACTGAAACCGGCCAGATGCCAGCTTAAGCCGATGGCGTAGCGGTTGATCGAGCCGTTGAGAATCCGCAGCCAGTTATCTTCGTCAATGAAATACGGCGGCTGCACCATCAACTTTTCCGGCTGGCGGTTGATGAAGGCCATCACGTAATCACGGCTCATGTAAAGCTGCATCGCCTCGTCGCCGTGAAAGGTGACAATTGGCAGCCCGGCGATGATGTAAACGGCCAGCAGCAGCAGCCACAGGCCATCCAGCAGCCGCAACCATTTCTTCTGGTAGAGAACAGAGAACAGAGAACTGGCGACTGATGACTGATGACTGACCACTGACGACTGACCACTGGTAACTGGCAACTGGTAACTAATCCTTAATCTCGACCTGTCGCGCATGGCGCACAAACTCCAGTTGGCGCAGTTCGTCCAGCACCGAATCGGCAACTGGCTGGTCGAGGGTGAGCACGGTCAGCGTGTGGCCGCCGGGTTCGGCGCGCCCGGTGTACCAACTGGCGATGTTCACGTTGTTGGTCGCCATCAGCGTTCCGACACGCCCGATCACGCCGGGCTGGTCGAAGCTGCCAAAAATCAGCAGGTGGCCTTCCGGCACGAAGTTCATACGGTACTGGTTGATCTGGACGATGTGCGGCTCCTTGCGGTCGAGCAGCGTGCCGGACATGGTGATTTGTTCGCCGCCTTCCAGCGTCACGCGGCAGGAGACCAGGTTCGTATATTCGCTGGCCTGCAACCCTTTCGCCTGGGTAACAACAATACCGCGCTCGGCGGCCAGCACCGGCGCATTGATCGTGTTCACTTTATCACCCAGCACGGGCCGCAGCAGACCGGTCAGCACGCCGACGGCTACCGGCTTGATGACCCCGACCACATCGTCGCCCCGGCATTCAATCGCCACCCGGCGCACCGGCTCCCGCGCCAGCGAGTGCGTGAGCTGGCCAATACACATCGCCAGCCGCAGGTAAGGCCGCACGGTTTCGTAATCCACGCCGGGCATCAACGGCATGTTGACCACATTGCGGTAGTCCACGCCGCGCAGCGCGTCCAACACCTGCTCCACGATCTGCATGGACAAATCCTGCGCGGCTTCAACCGTATTGTCGCCGATGTGCGGCGTGTGCAGAACGTTATCCAGGCCAACCAGCGGGCTGTTGTCAGGCGGTTCTTCCGGGTAGACATCCACCGCCACGCCCGCCAGTTGGCCGTTTTTGACCGCCTCCGCCACCGCATCTTCGTCCCAGATGTCGCCATGCGCGGTGTTGATGAGGCGCGCGCCGCGTTTCATCAGCGTGATCGCCTCGGCATTGAGCAGGCCGCGTGTTTCGTTGGTCAGCGGCACATGAACGGTGACAAAATCGCTGCGCTGGAGCAGTTCGCGCAGGCCAACCAGCACGATTCGTTCGTCGCCCACCTGGTCTTCGCCGATGTACGGGTCGCAGGCCAGCACCGTCATGCCAAACGCCAGACACCGCTGCGCCACCACCTGCCCAACGCGCCCCAGGCCGATCACGCCAAGCGTCTTACCCTGAAGCTGCACCCCGGCCTGCCGCTTGCGGTCGAGCAGCCACCAGCCCTCTTTCAAACTCTGGTGCGCGGGGACAATCTTGCGGCTGAGCGCCAGCATCAGCGTGACGGCCAGTTCGCCGTGCGCGATGGCGCTGGTGCCAGGCGTATTCATCACAATCACGCCCCGCTGCGTGGCCGCTTCCATGTCCACGCCGTTTAAGCCCGCGCCCACTCGCGCGATCACATTGAGGTTCGGCGCGCTGTCCAGCAGGTCAGCGTCTACGTGGATACCATCGCGCACGATCAGCGCGTGAGCCGTCCTGATGCCATCGCGCACCACCGGAAATGACGGCGGCACAAGACTCACGTTTACATCGTCCGCCCCACGCAGGCAGTCCATCGCTTCATCGGTTAAATCGGTGGCAACCAGTATATTGAAGGTCATCACAGCCTTTTCTACCTGGGTTCTTCAGTTCCATCTGGAATCGGAGAATTTGACATTGGGCTGACAGGCGCAACCGTAGTATTCTGCTGCGGGTATTGGGGTACGTCAATGACGTGAACCTCGCCGCCGAGTCCGCCGTAGGCGAGTTTGCTGCCATCGGGACTCCAGTCAACCGTATAAATCCGATCATCGTCCTCAATAACTTGGATTTGCTGCCCATTTGTAACATCCCAAATCCGTACCGTGCCATCATCGCTGGCGCTGGCTAGTCTGTTTCCTTCCGAATTCAGTTTCAAATCATTGATATTGCCGGTATGACCTACTAACACTTTCTGAGGTGTGCCTGTGTCTGCATCCCATATACGTATCGTGTCATCCCATCCGCCCGTAATGATTTGATTGTTCGCATTCCATATCACTGCACTGACAATTCCAGTATGGCCGGAAAGTTGCTCGACACTCTCACCGCTTGTAACATTCCATGTCACCACATTGCCGTAACCGTTAGCTGTCACTAAATGAGTTCCGTCGGGACTCCAGGCTATTGCATAGGGAAAATAAAATCCTTCTGTATCAAACGTAAACATAGCCTGTCCATTCGCTGGATTCCATATGAGAGCTTCTTGTGTTCCCTCAGCAATACTTGCAACTCGGGTTTCATCAGGACTCCAAAGGTCAGCTAAACGCCCAGGCATGGAATAAGATCTCGAAACGGATATGGGTTTGCCTGTTGCCATATTCCAGACAACACCAAAGCCGTCAGTACCACCTATGGTAATCAATTGGCTTCCATCGTGATTCCAGTCAAGTGAGGTCACTGTGCAAGCATGTAAAACGAGTTGGCTAACCACTTGTCCGGTTGCAGCATCCAATATCTGAACAGCATGTTTGCTGAAATCTTCATAATCGCACACATAAGAGCCTTGCCCTACGGCAACCTGAGTTCCATCGGGACTCCACGCTATATCATGTACAGCATCAAATCTTGGAATCTGAGATGGCTGTTCCGTTGCGTCTTGAGCATCAATAACCGTTGCTGATGGTTGAATCACGCTGACGAGCAAAGCAAGAGCGAAGCAAAAGATTGGCTTGATGAGTAACCGAAGTAGCGAGTTTGACATATTCAGGCGATAGATTGTCATCTTATTTGACCCCTCCCTAACCCTCCCCGAATTCGGGGAGGGAACAAGACGCGCGAGTCTAAGCCCCTCTCTCCTGAATTCGGGGGAGAGGGGTTGGGGTGAGGGGGTTGTTTACCGCGTTTGGAACTCGTATTGAATCGTCTGTTTTTCGCCGGGCGCAAGCGTGACCGTCCAGCGCAGCAGATTGCCGGTTTCGCGCGCCGGTTCGGCGGAAAACATCAGGTTCTCGGCGTCCGCGCGCTGGCGGTCAACCACGTCGAGCGTCACCGGCTGCGCCCCGAAGTTTTCCAGCGTCAGTTCAACCTGATGCTGGTAACTGTAAAAGACGCCAACCAGCGCGGTCTGGCTTTCGCTGCGGTTCACACGCACGTCCTGCAGCTTGCCAACCGTGATGCTGCCCTCGCTGCCGACCGGCGTCGTCTCCATCCAATCGCTGCCGATAAAAATACCATTCTGGTAATTGCGGACGACGCCTTCCGCCAGCGGCAGGTTGGCCTCGTTTTTCAGCTTGTAGATGACCGTAACCTGTGGGTCGGTTTCAGCGTTCCACAGCAGTATCCGCCGCACCGGCAGCGCCACTTGCAGCAAGCTCTGGTACAGTGTTTCGCCCGGTTCGCTGGTTAAACTGCCCGGCTCGTAAATGTACTGGATGGTCGCCGCGCCGACTTCGCCGCCAGCGGGCGCGCCGGCTTCGTCGTAACCGGCGATATACTGGTTGACCG
This sequence comes from Chloroflexota bacterium, assembly GCA_016223085.1. GTDB lineage: Bacteria > Chloroflexota > Anaerolineae > Aggregatilineales > Phototrophicaceae > CFX2. Next base: position 85,308 of record JACRPS010000002.1, on the reverse strand, counting down.
TCGCCCGCGCCATGTCATCCACCGGCTGCGACAGGTCTACCCGCCCGGCGATCAGGTGCGCGGTGACGGTATCCAGTTCCAGCGCGGCGTTGGTCACTTCGGCAAAGAAGCTGAAATCGGCGCTGTCCGCCGGGTCGCCGTTCAGTGTCATGTCGTAACGCGGCGTCCAGCTTAGACCGGCCATCAGGTATTCCAGCGTGACTTCCCGCGCGCCGTCGCCCGCGCCGGTCGCCCATTCCAGCATCACGCCGGTGTCACGGCGCAGGCGGTAGCTGGTCACGCGCTGGCCGTCCTCGCGCAGCATCAGCGTGGTTTCAAACACGGTGGCCGGCAGCGCGATCTGCACGTCCACCCCGCCCGGCAGCGTGATCGTATCGTAGGCAAAGGCCACGTCATTCAGAAAGATATAGACTTCATCCGGCTGGCTGATGTAAGTAATTTGATCGGCAGCCTGTACCGGCACAATCAGCGCCAGCAGGCACAGCAGCGCAACAGCGGCAAAGGTACGCATGGGTTTATCCTCCGTTGGGTGTTGTCCCCGAAAGTCCTGTGGTTGTAGGGACACGATATATCGTGTCCCTACCAATTAAGGATACCTCATGCGCCGCCCTGCCAACTGGACGATTCGGGTACGGAATTGATCGCCGCCTGCCGCAGCCGCCGCCGGATGCGCCGATCCATGTAAAAGCTGGCAACCATGTAATAGATCGGGCACAGCAGGCTGAGGAGCACCAGATTCAAATCCGGCTGCTCTTGCAGCAGCAGATAAATGATGATGCCAAACCACAGCAGAATCAGCGACCACGACGTGCGCCGGAGCAGTTGGTTTTTGCTGGGATACAGGTAACGGGTGGGAATGGCGGTCAGCACCGCCGGAATCACGACCATCAGCACGGCGATGACCGGCTCTGGCCGCAGCCAGTACAGATACAGCGCGACGATGTTCCAGTAGCTGGGGAAGCCCAGGAAAAAGGCGTCAGCGGTTTTCATGTTGACCTGACCATAGGCGTACAGCGCCGCCAGAATCGGTACGGCCAGCCAGATTGTGTTCGGCAGCAGGTTTTGCGTGCCCATGATAAACACCGGCACCCACACATAGGTGAGGAAGTCCACCAGGTTATCCACTTCCGCGCCGCTGAAGTTCGGCAGCACATCGCTGACACGGATGCGGCGCGCCAGCAGGCCGTCGGTGCTGTCAATCAGCATCGTCAGCACCAGCAGCAAAAACGCCTGCCGCACGTGTCCCTGCGCGGCCTCAAACAGCGCGAAGATGCCGATAATGCCGCCAGTGGCCGTGTACAGATGCACCATCCACGCCGCTGCTTTTTGCTTCTTCATGGGTGCTACTTCTCTCTATCTGTAGAGGCGAACAGCCGGTTCGCCCCTACACCGAACACTGGCGGTTATGGTTATCCCGGCCTTCCGCCTGTAAGCTGTGCCAGGACGGTGTGCAGGCTGTCAAACACGTAGGGCGTGATGCCCTCAAATGCTGTGACGGGCGAATGCGACAAATCCGGCACGGCGTAGCAGGTCATGCCGGCTGCCACCGCTGCTCGCGCCCCGTTTGGGCTGTCCTCCAGCGCCAGACAGTCGGCGGGCTTCACCCCCAACCGGCGCGCCGTTTCCAGGTACACGTCCGGCGCCGGTTTGCCCCGCCCCACACTTTCCGCCGATACCCGCACCTGCACAAAATCACCCCACCCCTGCGTTTCAATCACCGCTTCGATAATGGACTGCGGCGAACTGGACGCAATCGCGCACGGAATGTTGTGCAGCCGCACGTAATCAAGAATCTCCCGCGCGCCCGGCATCGGCACCACCTTGTCCGGGATCAATTGCAGCATATCCCCTACCAGTTCATCGTAAAGGGATTCGCGGCTTTCGTCTATATCGAAAGTGGCGCATAGCCTGTCGAGGAACTCGTCAATCCGCAGGCCGACAAATTCATCACGCGGGGTCATTTCGTTATACCCCTTGCCGCGCGCCGCCAGCAGGCGCGATTCGGCGTCCGCCCAGAGGATTTCCGAATCCACCAGCAGGCCGTCCATGTCGAAGATGATCGCTTTGGGGTCAGTCATGGTTTATCCTGAATGCGGTTTCAAATGCCTGTCGTAAATCGTCCCGTTTGATGGTCATGTCGTTGCTCAGCGCCAGCGCGATACCCCGGTCAAACACCGCCTGGTGCGGCGTGCCAACGACGCGAGCATAACTACCCGGTCCGGCGGCCAGCGGCAGAATCGGCGCGAGCGAATTCACCTTCACAAACACGTCCGCTCCGGCCTGTACCCGTTCGCGGGCCACCACGCCGCCGAAGCCGACAAACAAATCCACGTCGTTCCGTGTCGCCAGATCGGACACGCCGTCGCCGACCATCAGGCGGCGGCCCGGTTTGCCGTTCGCCAGCGCGCGGATGATGTCCGGCTTGCCGCTGGAAACGGTCAGCGGGCCTTCGTTGTAGTCGAGGTATGTTTGCCGGGCGCGGGTATCCGGCAGATCATAGCGCCACCACTGGCCGGAAAGCTGGTTGTATTCCAGTTCAACCGCCTGAATGTTCTCCCCCGGCACCCCCAGCCGCTTGCCGAAGCCGCGCACCGCTTCCGCCAACCCGCCGCTAACGATAAACACCTGCTTGTTGAGAAAGCGCAGCGCCGCGATCACCGCCTGTGCGTCCGGCACCAGCGTTTCCCAGTAGCGGTCTTCAATCGCCTTCAACTGTCCGCGCGTCGGGCGAATCGCCTGAAGCCGCTTGCCGTACACCTCGGCCAGATCGAGTTCGCCATTCATGGCCTTCTCGGTCAGCACGCCGACACGCCATTCCTTACCTTTCAGGCGCGCCAGTTCGTCAATACCTTCAATCGCCGAGAGCGTACTGTCGCAGTCGAAAAAAATCAGCTCAAAACTGGCCCATCGAACGTCATTCATAGCGATAAATACTGTGTCCTCATGCCTCGCAAACCTGTGCGATTGTACCGCTTCGCAGCGTGTTTGTGAACGCGCAGTCGGTTAGTCAACAGTCTCCAGTCGGGAGAGGGATTTTTAAGGACATGCTGAGTCGGGGCACGGCGTACCGTACCCCGACATGACCTCGTTTTTCCCCACTCTTACAGCATCAGTCTTTAGCTTTTTTACGCGCTTTCGGATATGGTTTGATGATCTTGTATTTTCTGACTGAAGACTGACGACTATAGGACTATAGACTGAAGACTATCATATGCTCCCTCTCGATAAACTTGCAGCCCTGCCGCTGTATCACCGCGCTACGATTCCCCCAGAATACCAGGACGCGATGGGACACATGAACGTGCGCTGGTACATGGCGCTGTTTGACGAAGCCGCCTGGCGCTTTTTTGAATCGTTTGGCATGGACGCCGATTATTATCAGAATGAACGCGGCGGAGGCTTCGCCCTCAAACACTTTGTCCAATATCTGGCGGAAGTCCACGTTGGGGAAACGGTCGCCATTCGCGGGCGGCTGCTGGGGCGCTCGGCCAAGCGCGTGCATTTTATGCTGTTTATGGTGAATGAAACACGCGGCGCGCTGGCGGCCACGCTGGAAGGGCTTGGCTCTCATGCCGACATGCGGCTTCGCCGTACCGCGCCCTATCCCGATCACATCGCGGCGCGGATTGACGCGCTGCTGGCAGAACACGGCGCACTGGACTGGGACGCGCCGGTGTGCGGCGTGATTAGCGTGTAGAAAAAAGTTCCGAGTTCCGAGTTGGCGAGTTCCAAGTATTGGTGGAAAGAATAATGTGAACCGCCATGACGCCAGGAACACCAGGAAATTAATCCGGGTAAGTCTGTTCAATCGGCGGAAACGTCACGGTTGAAGAATAGTGTACAGCGTCAGCCGCCGTCAACACTAGCGCGGCGAGAACCAGCCACAGCGCCAGTGCTGCGCCCAGGTTGCCCAGGCGCGACAGCAGCAGGCGCACGAGAACCGACGCGCCGTGAGCGGCGAAAAACACCGTGACCGGCAGCGCCAGCGCCGCGCGTTGAGAATCGGGATAATGCACCGCCAGCGCCGACGGCAGCAGCGCCACCACGAGGGCGATTAACGGAAAAGCGTCCAGCCAGCGGCGGCCATAGCGAAGTTGTACCGCCCATGCCAGCAGGCCAAAGATGAACAGGGCCGCCAGCGGAGGCGCGAACACCGGGCGATTGGCGAGGCCATGCAGGGGGTTCGGGTCGCCAGCCAGATTAAACAGTAGCAGCGACGCCGACAGCGAATCGAGCAGGGTTAATAAGGGGCTGAGGCCGTCAGCGGCGGCTTGGTTCCAACTGGTTAAACTCAGATCGCCCCCCGCAGCGACAAGCGCCAGGAAACTTATTGCCGCCCCGCCAACAGAATACCATATTGCCCGCTTCTGTAAGCCAGAGTTCAATAAAGCCAGACCAACACTGACCATTACCGCCAGCGCCAAAAACGCCGAATCGGGCTTTGCCAGCGTCAGCGGCCAGACGCTTACTGCTGTGAACGCAGCCGCCAGCACTCCAGTCAGCGGCGACTCAAGCGCGCGCCCCAGGATGTAAACCGCCGGAACGAGCAGCCCTGCGAAGATTGAGCCAACGCCGAAACCCGCTTGTACCTGCATGGCCGCCGCGACCAGCATGAGTACCAGTACGGCCAGTACATCCCGCGTCAGCCAACGGCCTGCTGCGTCGTCAGTGTGAACTGGATGTTCGCCCCTACCGGATTCCACGCTTGCCTGTAACGCCGGAATCACCAGCGCCAGTCCTGCCAGATACAACAGCATTGGGACGACCGGATGGCGCGACTCCAGCAGCCGCGCCTGCGCCAGTGTCCAGCACGCCAGACCGAGCGCGGCAGCCAGCGGCATCAAAGCCGCCCCAACGGCAGCGAACCGAGCTGGCGTAGGGGGTGCATCGGGTGGTAGGGACACGACAGTTCGTGTCCCTACAGACGCGTTATCCTCCCGGGTTTCCGGTAGGGACGAGGCATGCCTTGTCCCGACGAACGCATCCATTGCTTTCCGCCGCGCCAGCACGACCAGCATGCCGCTGACCGCCACCAGCGCCACCACTCCTCGCCTTAGCCAACTGCGCTTCAGTGCCATGCCTTTTCGCCAACTGCCAATCGCCACCTACCCACCCGCCATTATAGCCCTGTTCTCATATTCCCATAACTTGACAAGCCTGTTATTACCCTGTTAATCTAATCATGATTAGATTAATTTTTACCGGAGGCATCGGTGGCACGGAAACCCGCTGACCAGTCCGTAAGCCGTCAGGACATCCTGCACGCGGCGGCGCATGTCCTGCAGCGCAACGGGTACGAAGCCACCACCATGAAGGACATCGCTGCCGAAGTGAACCTCACCGCCGCCAGCCTCTACCACCACTTTGACAACAAGGATGCCCTGCTGCTGGCGGTGCTGGAAGCCGGCATCGAGCAAATCCTCGGCGAAATTGAGCCAATTGCGCGTTCCAGCCGGTCCAGCGCGGAAAAACTGCGCCGGATGATTGCCGCCCACATTGTCAGCCTGACCGAAAACACCGCCGTCGGCGCGGCAATGGTGTTTGAGATTAAGTCCCTGGTGAGTGACAAATCAGCAACCGGCAACGGCAGCAAGCCCGATGCAGCCAGCATGATTGAACGGCGCGAAGCGTTTGTGGCGCGGCGCGACCAGTTTGAAGACCTGTTCCGGTTTGTCGTGCGTGAAGGTATTGAACGCGGCGAGTTCCGCGCGGTGGACGTGCCAATCTTCGTGAAGACGCTGCTGGGCGCGCACAACTGGGTCGGCGTGTGGTATCGCCCGGAAGGACGCCTCAGCGGCCCGGAAATTGCGGATATGATGGCCGACACCTTCCTGCGGGCGCTCCGCAGAAGTCATGAGTAACGAGGGATGAGGAATGAGTGAAAATCATACTCGTACCTCATCTCTCATACCTTTGACCTGGAAACTGGCACTGCATAAAAAGGACTTCATAAAATGGGACTGTTGGAGAACAAGGTAGCGATTATCACCGGCAGCGGGCGCGGCATCGGCGCGGCGGCGGCCAGGCTGTACGCCCAGCACGGCGCGAAGGTGGTTGTGACCGATATTGATTTAGCCCCGGCGGCGGAAACCGCCAATGCGATCAAAACGGCGGGCGGGCAGGCGCTGGCGCTGAAGGCCGACGTCACCAACCCCGCCGATATCGAAGAACTGGTCGGGCAGACGGCACACACCTTCGGCGGCATTGATATTCTTGTGAACAACGCCGGCTACACCTGGGACGGGATGCTCCACAAAATGACGGACGAGCAGTGGGAGGCGATCATCGCCGTTCACCTGACCGCGCCTTTCCGCCTGATTCGCGCCGCCGTCCCCTACATGCGGGAGATGGCGAAGAAAGAAAAAGAGGAAACCGGGCAGGCTAAGGCGCGCAAGATCATCAACATCAGCAGCACATCAGGCACGCGCGGCAACGTCGGTCAGGCTAACTACAGCGCCGGCAAGATGGGTATCGTCGGCCTGACCAAAACGCTGGCGAAGGAATGGGGGCCGTTTAACATTCAGGTCAACGCCGTCGCCTTTGGTTACATCGAAACACGACTGACGCAGCCGGACGAAGCAGGCGACTTCACCGAGCGCGAGGGCAAAAAGATCAAACTCGGTATTCCCGACCACCTGCGCCAGATGGCGATTATGACCATCCCAATGGGACGCCCCGGCACGCCGGAAGAAGCCGCCGGGCCGTTGCTGTTTTTTGCCAGTGAGCTGTCCAATTTTGTGTCCGGTCAGGTATTGGAAGTTGCCGGCGGCATGTGACGCCGCCTGAACCTTTATGGACGTGTTTATCTCCTACTCCCGCCGCGATAAGGATTTTGTCCGCCAGTTGGTGAAGGCCTTCAGCGACCGCCAGTTCGACGTGTGGGTGGATTTTGAGGACATCCCGTTTGCCACCGACTGGTGGGAGGAAATCTGCTCCGGCATCGAGGGCGCCAACGCGGTGGTGTTTGTGGTCAGCCCGGACTCGCTCACGTCCGAGTACTGCGGGCTAGAGGTGAACCACGCACTGAAGAACAACAAGCGGCTGATTCCCATTCTCTACCGCCAGCCGGGCGACGTAACCGTCCCGGCGCACATTTCGCACATTCAGTGGATTGATTTCAGCGACCCCGCCGCGTTTGACCGGACGTTTTCGCAGTTGGTGACGACCTTAAACACCAACATCGAAATGCTGCGGCGGCATACATGGTTGCTGGTGCGTGCCCGCGAGTGGGAAAACAACGGCCACAGCCCCAGCCTGCTGCTGCGGGGTGAGCCACTGGCGGAAGCGGAAAAGCTGAAAACTGTCGCGCCGCTGACCGACCTCCAGACGCAGTATCTGGAGGTCAGCCGGGAGAGCGACCGGCGGCGGCAGATCGTGCAGCGGTTCGGTTTTGCCTTCGCCGGTGGGGTGCTGGCGATTGCCTTCTGGGCCTTCTCCACCTTCCGCAGTGAAGTTCTGATTTCGCCGCCGCGCCTGCTGTATACCATCGCACTAGGGCAGACCTTCGGCCTGTGCCTGGGTGTGATGGCGGCACTGGTCGGCGATCTGCCCCAGGCGTTCCAACGCTGGCTACCGAACCGCGCCGTCGGGCGCATCCTGCTGTGTCTGCTGTTCGGGGTGCTGGCGTGGGGCAGCTACCACTGGTTTCTCGAAAATCTGGATACCACGCCGCAGGATTTTAATGCGCTGCTGCTCGGCGGTATCGGGCTGGCGGGCGGCTTTATCGCGCGCATCCTGTTCAGCCTGCCCGGGTGGCTGGCGACACTGCTGACAGCCGCCTTTACCTATCTGCCCATCGTCATCACCTATGACCGCTACTGGGGTGAGTTCGGGGATTTTATCCCCCTGATCTATTTTGATAACCGTGATCAACTGGTATCCGTCGCCGTTCCGATGGCGCTGCTGATTGCTGTCGGCGCGAATGCCCAGGCGCTGTATCGGGAAGGGCGGAAGCTGTTTCGTCGTACCGGTAAACCACAGTAAGGAAAGAGGTTATGGTTTCATTTACCCCAACGGATGAACAGCAGCTACTGCTGGACACCATTCGCCGCTATGCAGTGAACGATATGCGCGGCGCAGCCCACGAGGCGGACGAGGCCAGCGAACCGGCCCACGATGTCGTCCGCACCGGCTGGCAGCTTGGTCTGATCCCGTCGGCGATTCCCGAAGAACTGGGCGGCTTTGGCGAGATGAGCGCCCTCACCGGTGTGCTGGCCGCCGAAGAACTGGCCTTTGGCGATCTGGCAACGGCCATGCACGTGCTGACTCCGGCGCTGTTTGCCTATCCGCTGGTGCTGTTTGGCACGGCGGAACAGCGCGAGAACTGGTTACCGCTGTTTTTGGAGGAACGGTTTGTCCCGGCGACGGCGGCGCTGCTTGAACCGGGAATCTTCTTCGACCCTTACGATCTGTCCACCCAGGCCTCCAGTGCCGACGGCCAAATCTGCCTCAATGGCGCAAAAGCCTATGTGCCGCTGGCTGAAAATGCACGCGTCATGCTGGTCTATGCCAGAAATGTCGAAACAGGTAGCGTGGACGCCTACATCGTCGAGAAGGGCACGGACGGCGTGCAGATCGAGAAGCGCGAACAGATGATGGGTCTGCGCGCCCTGCCAACCTACCGCGTCCACTTCAACAACGTGGTCGTGGATGCCTCGGCCCGGTTGGGCGGCGCGGTCGGCAGCGATTTTACGGTGCTGCTCAACCGCAGCCATGTGGCGCTGGCGGCGCTGGCCGTTGGCGTGGCGCGGGCGTCTTACGAATATGCCAGAGACTATGCCAAGCAGCGCGTGCAGTTTGGCAAACCGATTGCCCAGAACCAGTCCATCGCCTTCATGCTGGCGGAAGCGGCGATCGAAATTGACGCGGCGCGGCTGCTGGTGTGGGAAGCAGCCTGGAAACTCGATCAGGGTGAGGATGCCGCCCGCGAGGCGTATCTGGCGAAGCAGTACGCCGACCAGATGGTGCTGAAGGTGGCCGACGCCGGCGTGCAGGTACTCGGCGGTTACGGCTTCATCCGCGAGTATCCAGTGGAACGCTGGCTGCGCAACGGGCGCGGCTTCCCGACGTTTACCGGCATGGCGATGGTGTAGTCATTAGTCCATAGTCAATAGTCCTTAGTCTTCTCTCCGTGACTAATGACTAAAGACTAATGACTAGCGACTTTAAAACTGAACAGCTTTGAGTTGTACAAGTACCAAGTGAAGCGAGTGATACCTATGGCAATCAGCTTCGAAATTCCCGAAAACGTGCAGCAGATGACCCAGGCGACAGCGTTTATGGCGCAGACCTACATGCGCCCGTATTCGCGCCAACTGGATGAAAACGAACACGAACGCCCGAAAGAGTTTGTCGAAGCCATGTGGCCGATTCTGCGCGACCAGCAGAAGGCCACGCTGGACAAACTCACCCGCCCCGCCAATGGCGATGGCGAAAAGAAGAAACGATCAAGCGCGGCCAACCTGCGCCTGATGCTGCTGGTCGAGCAGTTGGCGTGGGGCGACGCCGGCGTATACCTGTGCCTGCCCAGCGCCGGGTTGGGCGGCTTCGCCATTGAAGCCGTCGGCACAACCGAGCAGAAACTCCGCTTCCTGTCGCGCTTTGCCGAAGGCGACAAGCCGGTGTGGGGCGCGATGGCGATCACCGAGCCGGGCGCGGGGTCGGACAATTCGAGTATGTCTACCACAGCAGTCTTTGATGAAGCAACGAACGAGTGGGTGCTGAACGGCGAAAAAATTTTCATCACCAGCGGCAAGCTGGCGCTGGAGGAGTCCAACGGCCTGGTCGTCGTGTGGGCGACAGTCAACAAGGCCGCCGGGCGTGCCGGCATTAAGTCGTTTATTGTGGAAGCGGGCACGCCGGGCGTGAGCATCGGCAAGGTGGAGATCAAACATGGCATCCGAGCCAGCGACACCGCCTCGATTGTCTTCAACAACGCCCGCATCCCGGCGGATAACATCCTCGGCAGCGCCGAAGTGCAGGCCACCAAAGAGGACAAGGGTTTTAAGGGCGCGATGGCAACCTTCGACGCCAGCCGTCCAATTGTGGCCGCCAGCGCGCTGGGCGTGGGGCGGGCGTCGCTGGAATTTGTTAAGGAAAAGCTGGCCAAAAACGGCATCGAAATCCCCCACAACCTGCCCTATCACAAGCTGACCGCCATCCAGCGTGATGTGCTGGAAATGGAAGCGCAGTGGAAAGCGGCGTATCTGCTGACGCTGCGTTCGGTCGCCATGATGGACGAAGGGATTCACAACAGCCTGGAAGCCTCGATGGCGAAGCTCAAAGCGGCGCGCGCCTGCTCCTGGATTGCGCAGAAGACCGTCGAAATCCTCGGGCAGATGGGCTACAGCCGCGAATGGCTGGCCGAAAAGTGGATGCGCGACAGCCGCATCGCCCAGATTTACGAGGGTACGGACCAGATCAACACGCTCATCATCGCCCGCCGCATTCTGGACTACACCCGGCGGGAACTGGCGTAAAAGCCGCCAGACGTTAAAACGTCCGGCTGCCAAAAACCAAGCCCACTAAAGGGGCTTGAGAACCATCTGAATTCAAAATAGCCCCTTCAGTGGGCTTACAGCAGCCGAAGGCTGCATAGGTTAGCCAGGGGCTTTGAACCCCTGGCGAGAGTCAACAGTCAGTAAGATTAAAAGTACCGTCATTTAAGGAGTACACATGGCTTACAACATTCGCAAGGCAGCCGTGATCGGCTCTGGCACGATGGGCGGCGGCATCGCCACACTGCTAGCGGCGGTTGGCCTGCAAACCGTCGTGCTGGATATCCCCAGCAAGGGCACGCAGCCGGGCGACCCACCCGCCAAACGGAACGCGCTGGTCAACGACAACCTGAAAAAACTGCTATCGTCGCGCCCGCCGCAGGTGTTTATCGCGTCCGACCTTGAAAAGATCAAAACCGGCAATCTGGACGATAACCTCGACATGGTAGCCGATGCCGATTGGATTATCGAAGTGGTAGTCGAACGGCTGGACGTGAAGCGCAGCCTGATGGCAAAACTGATCGAAGTCGCCCGCCCGGATGCGATCATCACAACCAACACCTCCGGCATCCCGATTCAGGCGATTGCCGAAGGGTTTGGCGACGACTTCAGCCGCCGCTTTATGGGCACGCACTTCTTCAACCCGCCGCGCCACCTGCACCTGCTGGAAGTCATCCCCCACCCCACCACCGACCCCGAACTGGTCAGGTACATGGTCGAGTTTGGCACAAAGGTGTTAGGTAAAGGTGTGGTCATCTGCAAGGACAAACCGAATTTCATCGGCAACCGCTTCATGAGTATCGCCGGGTCGCAGGTGATGAACAGCGCGCTCGATGGCGGCTTTACGGTGGAAGAAGTGGACGCGCTGACCGGGCCGCTGATTGGCCGCCCGAAAACCGCCACCTTCCGGCTGACCGATCTGGTCGGGCTGGACATTCACATGCACGTCGCCCGCAACCTGTACGACGCGATTCCCGATGACCCGGCGCGCGAGGTGCTGGCGCACGAAAAAGCCAACGCCGTTGCCGACAAAATGATGGCGAACAACTGGCTGGGCAACAAAACCGGCCAGGGCTTTTACAAACAGGTGAAGGGCGCGGGCGGCGAAAAAGAGTTCTGGTCATTGAACCTGGACACCTTCGAGTACGAGCCGCCAAAAAATCCGCGCTTTGAGAGTGTCGGCAAACACCGTAAGGTCGAACCATTGGGCGAACGGATTCGCCTGCTGATTAACGAGGATGACCGTGCCGGGAAATTCCTGTGGCACCTGCACGCCTTCTATCTGGCCTATGCCTCGCAGCGCGTTCCGGAAATCACCGATACGATTGTGAACATAGACAACGCCATGAAATGGGGCTTCAGCCACGAGCTTGGACCGTTTGAAATCTGGGACGCCATCGGCGTGGCTGAGACGATTCCGCAGTTTGAGGCAGCGGGTTACGCAGTGGCCGACTGGGTGAAAGGCATGGTGAAGCAGGGCTGCATTACCTTCTACACCTACGATGAGAACGGCCTAAAGACCGGCTACTACAGCCCGCAAGAGGCGGATTATGTGCCCATGCCGGCTGACCCACGCGAAATCACGGTTGAGCGGCTTCGCGCCAAAAAAGTGCCGGTCGCTGTCAGCCCTCAGGCCGGTATACCGGCAAACATACTGGAACAGTGGCGGCGCGAACCGCAGGGTGTCGTTGCCAGCAACGGCAGCGCCAGCGTGCTGGATATGGGCGACGGCGTAGCGCTGCTCGAATTCCACAGCCAGGCATATGCGATTGACGCCGATCTGGTCGAGATGTCGTGGAAGGCGCTCGACATCCTCAACAAAGACTTTGACGCGCTGGTCGTCGGCCACGATGGCGAACGCTTCTGCATCGGTGCGAATGTGTTTATGGTGGTGATGGCCGTCAACAGCGGGCAGATGGACACGCTGAGAAGCATGATTACCAACCTGCAGGACCTGACACAGGCCATGCGCTACCATGCCAAGCCCGTCATCACTGCGCCGTTTAACATGGCGCTGGGCGGCGGCGCGGAACTGCTGATGTCCGGCACAAAAATCGTGGCTCATGCCGAACTGTACGCCGGCCTGGTGGAATTTGGCGTCGGGCTGATTCCGGCGGGCGGCGGCTGTAAGGAACTGCTGCGCCGCGTCGTCAGTCCGGTCATGGCCGCCAGCCCGAACGCCGATGTGCTGCCGCACCTGCAAAAGGCGTTTGAGCAGATTGCGACAGCGAAGGTCAGCACCAGCGCGATGGAAGCGCGTGAGATGGGTTTCCTGTCGCCGGACGACAAAATTGTGATGAACCGGTCGCTGCTGCTGGGCGAGGCCAAACGCGTTGCCCGCCAACTGGCAGATGACTACACGCCGAAGCAGCCCGGCAAGGTCTGGGCCGCCGGACGTGATGCTTATTCGGCGTTGCTGCTGGGCATCGAAGGCTTCCGCGAAAGCGGCTTCGCCAGCGACTACGACGCGCATCTGGCGCGCAAGCTGGCGTATATCCTGACCGGCGGCGCGATCAGTGAGCCAGGCTGGGTAGATGAACAGGTGATTCTGAACCTGGAACGCGAGGCGTTCATGAGCCTCGTCACCGAAGCCAAGACGCAGGAGCGCATCGCCCACATGCTGCAATACAACAAGCCGCTGAGGAATTAGTGATGAGTAACGAGGTATGAGGGATGAGTGGGGATGCGGGAGATCGTATCCCCTCCATTCGGCGTCGCGGAAGGTTAATGATGGAAGCGATCAAAGTTAAAACACACGTTGGAGAGGACAGCATTCTGCGGCTGGAATTGCCGACAGGGATGTCGAACCGCGAACTCGAAGTGCTGGTTGTCCTGCAACCTCTTAAGACGGAAGCAGTAGACGAACTGGGCTGGCCGATTGGCTTCTTTGATCGCACCTATGGTGCATTAGCGGGCGATCCGATTGAGCGCAGTTTACAATAACGGCATTAAGCCTGTCACAGGTTAATCTAACTGACCACTGACAACTGATAACTGAAGACTATAGACTGATGACTGGAGACTTATCATGCGTGAAGCAGTAATCGTGGCGGCAGCGCGGACTGCTGTCGGCAAAGCGAAAAAAGGTGTGACCCGCAACGCGCGTTCGGATGACATGGCGGCAGCGGTGATTGCCGACCTGATGCGCCAGACCGAGGGCAAACTCGACCCGATGGAGATTGATGACGTGGTGATCGGCTGCGCCATGCCGGAAGGCGCGCAGGGACTCAACTTTGCCCGCGTGATCGGCCTGCGCGCCGGCCTGCCGGTGGAAGTGCCGGGGCAGACGGTCAACCGTTTCTGTTCCAGCGGCCTGCAAACGATTGCCATGTCCGCCGAACGCATCATCGCCAACGGCGCGGACGTGATTATCGCCGGCGGCGCGGAAACCATGTCACTGGTGCCGATGAGTGGCTTCCGTATCAGCCCAAATCCGTACATGGCGGAAAACGACCCGAACGTGTACATGAGTATGGGGCACACTGCCGAACACGTGGCCGACGAGTTCGGCGTGACGCGCGAAGATATGGACGAATTCGCCTATCACAGCCACCGCAAGGCTGCTGCCGCCACCGACGCCGGCTACTTTAAGCAGGAAATTGTGCCGTTTGAAGTCGAGGAATGTGTCATCGGCGAGGACGGCCTGCCACGTACCTACACGGTCACGCTCGACCAGGACGAACACCTGCGCCGGGATACGACCATCGAAGGGCTGGCGAAGCTCAAGCCGGTATTCCGCCAGGGCGGGCGCGTGACGGCAGGGAACAGCAGCCCGTTGAGCGACGGCGCGGCGGGTGTGATTATCATGGAAGCGGGCAGGGCGGCGCAGTTAGGACTGAAGCCGCTGGCGCGCTTCATCGGCTTCAACGTCGCCGGCGTGCGACCGGAAATCATGGGCGTGGGGCCGATCAACGCCGTGCCCAAGCTGCTCAAACGCACCGGCCTGACGATGGATGATATGGACGTGATCGAACTGAACGAGGCGTTTGCGGCGCAGGCTATCCCGGTCATCCGCCATCTGGAAATGAACCCGGAGAAGGTGAACGTCAATGGCGGCGCGATTGCGCTCGGCCATCCGCTCGGCTGCACCGGCGCGAAGCTGACGGTGCAGATCATCAACGAGATGAAGCGCCGCAATGCCCGGTACGGCATGGTCACGATGTGCGTCGGCGGCGGCCAGGGCGCGGCGGGCATCTTCGAGAACGTGAATTAGTTGTCGGTAGCAGTAATCTAACTCCCGCTATGGAAGCCAGCGCCCCGGCCTATCACCGGGGCGCTGGTGTTTAGCCCAGCACCTGTCGGGCGCGGTTCATACCCCACAGGCATACGTTCCACAAATCGGCAACGGGGACATTGGTGTGCGGCAGGGTATGCAGGTAATTCGGCGGGCCGTACTCCGGCGTAAATGTCAGCGGCAGATCGTTCGCCGCCGCGCGGTGCTGTTTGATCTGCTCCCACTGCTGCTCGTGCCACGCCAGATGATACGCATACTCCGGTGCAGACGGGTCGGGCACCTGCGGCCCTTCTTCATAGCCGACGCGCCCATGCACATGAATGGTACGCTGGTTTGCCAGTGCCAGCGCCTCGGCCTGGTCATCCGGCAGACGTTCGCAGACATTTACCCAGTGGCTGTAGTCAGCGGTCAGTTTCAGCGTATCAAAGCGTTGCAGATAAAAGAGTGTGTCCCAGGGCGTATAGAAGATGCGCCCCCGGTGCGTTTCGTGAGAAACCGGGATGCCGATCTGGTCTTCCAGCCGCAGCGCTTCCTCAATAAAGGCGCAGCCCTCGTCATGGGTGAAATAATCGTGTCCACTGTGCAGGTTGATTTTGATTGGATGATAGCTCGCCAGTTCGTTGAGCACCGGGGCCAAATCCTCGCGGCGGTCGGCGTTCCAGGCCATAATCAGCTTAAGCTGATGCGCCTCAACCAGTCGTATAAATTCTGCCTGTATCGTTGTGACCGCGCCCGGCCACGCTTCGATGCCATCATAGCCAGCAGCGGCAATCCGTTCCATCTGCTCCGGCAGCGGGCCGGTCATGCCCCACAAAGCGCGAAAGACCAGAATAGACATAAATCCCTCCAGAAGTTTCAGCCGTTTCCAGTTACCGGTTACCAGACCAATCAAACAGGGGCAAGCTGTGTCTCACCTGTTGTAACAACGAATGAGGAGGAGGGCAAGGTGTGTAGCAGCGTTCGCTACGCTGCTGAAGCGGTATAATGGTGTGCGGACACCCAAAGGAAAGCCTCATGCCTCACGACGACCTGCTGCGCTGGCGCGGCGAATTCCCGATTCTGGCGACCTGTACCTATCTCATCAGCAATTCGCTCGGCGCGATGCCGCGTGGCGTATACGACCGGCTGTACGAATACGCTGAGACCTGGGCGACGCTCGGCGTACGCGCCTGGGCATCGGGCTGGTGGGACTTAAAAAGCACGGTGGGCGATAAAATCGCGCCGCTGCTGGGCGCGCCGCGCGGCAGCGTCCTTGTCCACGAAAACGCCAGCATCGCCAACAGCATCCTGTTCAGCGCGCTTGATTTCAGCGACACGCGCCGAAATAAGGTCGTCATCAGCGATCAGGATTTCCCGTCCGACGTGTACACCCTACGGGCAATGCTGCCGTCGCACATGAGTATCCACACCGTTCGCAGTCGTGACGGAATCACGCTTGATACTGATGAACTGCTGGCCGCGATTGACGAGCGCACGCGGCTGGTTTCGCTGAGTCACGTGCTGTTCCGCAGCGCCTATATCCTGCCGGCGCAGGCGATTGTCGAAAAGGCGCACCGTGTTGGCGCGCAGGTATTGTTGAACGGCTATCACAGCGTCGGCGTGATTCCGGTAAACGTCACCGGGCTGGCTGTGGATTTTTACATTGGCGGGACGCTCAAGTGGCTGTGCGGCGGGCCGGGCGGCGTTTTCCTGTACGTGCGCCCGGACGTGCTGCCCACGCTTCAGCCGAAGATCACCGGCTGGTTCGCGCACCAGACGCCGTTCGCCTTCGACGTGGAACACTTTGCGCTGCGCGAGGATGCCTATCGCCTTGCCAACGGCACGCCGGGCATTGCCTCGCTGTATGCGATTCAGCCGGGGGTGGAGATTATTAAGCAGGTCGGCGTCGAAGCCATCCGTGACAAATCGCTGCGGCAGACGGCGCTCATCATCGAACTGGCCGACCGGGCCGGCTACGGCGTGTTTTCGCCGCGCGCCGCCGACCAGCGCGCCGGTACGGTGACGGTGCACCCCGACCACGCTTACGAAGTTTCCCGCGAACTGCTGGCGCGCAACTTCGTGATTGACTACCGCGAGGGGGCAGGTATCCGCATCGCGCCGCACTTTTACAACAGCGACGACGAAATCCGGCAGGTGATGGCCGCCATCGCGGCGATTCTGGACGATGGAAGCTGGCAGCAGCACGCCAAAGGCCGCAGCTTTGTGACATAAGCGGCGATACGGACACTGTATGATTATTTTGAATTGATTGCAGGTGGCGTAGCAACGGTTGAACAGGACATCGCTAATCAGGTGATTTATATTCGATAGGTTATGAAGATGAATGTACCCGTTCAACATATCGAAATTGTGGATAATCAGCCGGTGGTAGGGGCGAAACGTGTCAAAGTCAAAATGGTCGTGAATATGGTCGTGCGCGGCAGGGCCACACTGGACGATGTGGTCGAACAGTACAACCTAAGCCCCGCCGAGGTTCACGCAGCGCTTGCCTATTACTATGACAATCAAGCGGAATTTGATCGCCAGCACAGCGAAGATATGGCGCTCCTGGAACAGGTGGGCAAGCCAGCAGATGAACATTTAGCGCAATTGCGCCAATTCCAGAAAAGACCGAAACCCTAAATGACGATTCAACCTGCCCCACGCCTCGCGGCGCTGCGCCACCATGATTTTCGCCTGATCTGGACGGGCGAAATGGTATCCACCGTTGGCTCGCAGATGCAGTTGTTTGCGATTGACTGGCACGTGTTCCAACTGCTGCGCGGGCAAACCGTCAGCGCATTTGGGGACAGTGTATCCCTGAGCGCGGAAGCGTTAGGGCTGGGGCTGCTCGGCCTGGCGCGCGTGATCCCCATCATTCTGTTCGCGCTGGTGGGCGGGATGCTGGCGGACGCCCGCGACCGGCGCAAGCTAATGATCGTCACGCGCATCGTCGCGGCGGTGCTGGCGTTGGCGCTGGCCCTGCTGGCGTTCAGCGGTCAGGCCACCGTCGGGTTGATCTACGCCATTACAGCGCTGGCGGCAGGCGTGGGCGCGCTCGACACGCCGGCGCGGCAATCGCTGGTGCCGAACCTCGTCCCGCGCGAACACCTTGCCAACGCGGTTAGCCTCAACACGCTGATGTGGCAGATTGGGACGATTGTTGGCCCGGCGCTGACCGGCATCATCCTGGGGGCGGGCGCGACCAACGAAACGGCCTCAATGGACATCACAACGCTGAATACTCGTGTTGGTCTGGTATATGCCGTCAACGCGGCGTCGTTCCTGGTGGCGGTTGTGGCGCTATCCCTGATACACTACCGGGGCGGCGCGGCCAATGCAAACGGTGGCATCGGCTGGAAACCGCTGGTGGAAGGGTTGCGCTTCACCTACGGCCAGCGCATCATCTGGGGCACGATGCTGCTGGACTTCTTCGCCACGTTCTTCTCGTCGGCACGCACTATGCTGCCCATCGTAGCGACCCACATCCTGGGCGTGGGCGCGGCGGGTTACGGCCTGCTGGCGACGGCGCAGCCGGTCGGCTCGGTGCTGGCGGGGGCGTTCGTCGCGCTTCGTAAGCAGGAAATATACCACCAGGGGCGCGTCCTGCTCATCAGCGTGGCGATCTACGGGCTGGCGACGGCATTGTTTGGCCTTTCGACCGTGTTCGCCCTGTCGTACCTGTTCTTTGCGCTGACCGGCGCGGGTGATACCGTCTCGACGGTGATCCGCGGCACCATCCGGCAGATCATGACACCCGATCACCTGCGCGGGCGCATGACCAGCGTCAACATGATGTTTTTTATGGGTGGGCCACAGCTAGGCGAACTGGAAGCAGGCGTGGTCGGGGCGCTGTTCGGCGTGCCGTTTGCGATTGTCTCCGGCGGGCTGGCTACCGTCCTGCTGACCGGCTGGATTGCCTGGAGGTACCCCCGCCTGCGCGACTACACCAGCGACACCGCCCGTGACGCGGTGAAGCAAATCTCCACTTGAACCGCCAAGACGCCAAGAAGAAGTTTTCGGTTTTTAGTGGTCAGTTATCAGTTTTTTCTGGTAATGGGTGACTGGTAACTGGCAATTCCTCTGTGCCTCTGCGTCTCCGAGCCTCCGTGTTATGCTTTTTCTAACCGCCAAAACGCCAAGACCAAGCGCAAACATGCCCCCGCCTTTCTGTCTTTACTGAAAACTGCCAACTGATAACTATTTCCCGCATCGCGCCACAAAATCGGCGAACAGCGGGCGCATCGTCTCCGCCATACGCTCCGGGTGGAACTGCACGCCCACCAGCCGCCCGTCATCCGATTCAATCGCTTCGATCACGCCGTCTGGCCCGAAGCCCACCGCGCGAATGCCCGCGCCGGTTTCCGCCACCGCCTGAATGTGATACGTATTCACCGTCAGGCTGTCTCCCAGCAGCGAGGCCAGCCGCGAGTCAGGGGCGAAGTTCACAACGTGCTCTTTTGCGCCGCGCCCGGCGCTGTGGCTGATCGTGCCCGGCTTTTGCGTCTGCACGTCCGCGTAAATCGTGCCGCCTGCCTGCGCGTTGATGAACTGCATCCCATAGCAGATGCCCAGCACCGGACGGTCGGCGAAGGCGCGGAAAATCGCCTCGTCGGACTGCACGCGCGCCGGGTCGGTCGGCGGCAGATCAGGCGGCAGGTCGCCGATCAACCCCAGGGTGATGGCCGGCCCGCCGGTAATCACGAGGCCGTCCAGCAGCGCGGCGAAGGCCGCAACCGCGTCTGGCTGTTCCAGCATCGGCACGATCAGCGGCAGGCCGCCGGCAGTTTCGACGGCGCGGATATAGTGGATGCTGACCTGCTGGCGATCATCTTCATAGCCGGTTGTAATGCCGATACGCGGGCGAGTCATAAAACCTCCAGAAAGGGAAAAGCATAACACAGAGACACCAAGGCTCAGAGGTACGGAGAGCAAGAGAAAAGAGCGTAACGCAAAGAAGGCAAAGGGGCAAAGGCGCACGAAGCATAAAAGCGTAACCCAGTGACACAAAGGTACAGACTGGGAGAATGTTCGGCAAACACCCGGCGAACACCTTGAAGAAAAAATAATTTGAGGGTTACTGAAATAAAGAAAGATACAACCACTTATGAAAAAAATGTGAATGTGCCAAATCTTAATAACAGCGCACGAAACTTTCTGGTATCCTCACACTTGTCGTTTACCACATTACTTACCGCAGGAAGGTTACTCTATGGAAAGACTGTCTCGCCGTAATGGTTTCTGCCTGATTCTGGCCGTTCTGGCGCTCCTCGCGCTGGGCGCATTCCAGACGCTGGTTGCCGCGCCGCCGGTTTCCACCGGGTGTTCAACGATCAACACCAATCCGCTTTATACTGATGGCTACGGCCAGTGGCGCGATTTCCATCATGGCACACAGTTGTATTATGCGGGTGATACCATCAGCATCAATGGTGTCTGGTCGGTGTGCTGGGGAGGATGCTATGTGAGCTTCACCGTCACCCATCCCAATAATACCGACGAGACGCTCTCATCTGGCGATGGTTACGCGCCGGGTGCCAGCTACACCGTGCCAGTGACCGGCTACTACCGCTTTTCGGTCGGCGGCTGGAGCGTCCAGCCTATGACCAGCATGACCTGCACCCCGTCGGCGACGCCAGCCACTGAACCGACTGCCAGTTATACCGCCAGCGTTCTTAATCAAACCGTCACTTTTACTGACACCTCGACCGGCAATCCGACCAGTTGGGCCTGGGATTTTGGTGATGGCAGCACCGCTACCGTTCAGCATCCGACGCATACCTACGCGAAAAGTGGTTCGTACACCGTCTGCCTGACCGCATCCAACGTGGTTGGTAACAGCACCCCCGCCTGCGGCCAGATTCAGGTCAGCGGGACTCATCAGGTAGTAGTGACCGGCGCTGCCCCACAGCCGGTGGAGGCTGCGCCCCCCGACGAGCGTTTGAACTGGCATTTTGGCGACCTGGAAGCCGTGGTGTATCGCGTCCAGGATGATGCCGGCAAACTGGCACTGCACATCTACGGCGTGCAGGGCAACAGTCGGGGCTACCTGCTGCTCACCCTTCCGGCCAGCGATCTGTCCGCTTATCAGACCAACCCCCCGCAGGAAAACCGGCTTGTTGCTGCCGAAGGCCGCGTGAGTATCTATGCGCTGACCACACCGGGGCAGTTCCAGATCAACATCGGGCCGAACGAAGAAGGCAAAACCTACGTGCTGGTGTTTGACATCCAGACGCTGGAACTGGTGAACCGCTATCTGATCGAGGCCGCTCCCTAACACGACTGGCGTTGCCTGGCAGACAGGCGTTCGGGTGGGACAGATAGCTGTCCCACTCTTTATATCTGGCTATGATACCGACGCGGGTGACGTTCGTTTCAGCAGTTCCGCCATGTACGCATCGGCTTCGGCGCGGGTCTGGAAGAACTTCATGCGCTGGTAGCGGGTGATCTTCATCAGGGTATCGAGGATGATTTTAATGCCAAAGGATACGCCGACAAACAGGATTTCGCCGCTGCGGGGGTGGGTCAGCCCCGGCCCCGCCTTGGCGGTCAGCCAATTGGCCGGGATGCGCTTGATGCCTGACATGTCCACAATCGAATGCACGGTGTACGGCAGCGAATCGCGGTAGACGCGCTCCTGCTGGTAAGCCAGCATCAGCTCGTCCAGACTCAGTGGCTCGGTGATGGTGTAGATCAAATACCGCTGGTCGTCGCTCAGTTGGAGATGTACAGGCATTTCACCACCCCTTATACTAACCGTACACACCCATTGTAACATCACTATTTTATCCAGTTCGTAAGGATTTCTGCAATGAATCTGTCCTCACTGCGGATTCGCAACCTGTCCAGCCTGACGATGCTCCTGTTCGGGGTGCTGGCCGCCCTGTTAGGGCTGGTCGGCCTCATCCGGCCAGAGTTCACCCTGCAACTGCTTGGCTTTCCGGTGCTTGACCGGACCGTGCGCGCCGCTGGGGATTACACGCTGCTGTTTATCACGGCATCCTCGATGGCATCGCTCAACATGGGTATTTATTACATGCTGGCATCGCTGAACAATCTCAAGACGTTTTACACTTGGACCGTGCCGTTCCGTCTGGTGACGTTCACGGTGTTTACGCTGGCCGTTGTCAGCGGGTTAGCGCCGCTGGGCTTTATCGGTGTGGGAGTGTGGGAACTGCTGGGCGCGGTAGCCACCGGGCTGGCCCTGCTGTACGAACGCCGGCGGGGGATCGCGTAGAACCTTCCGCCATAGCTCCGTTTTGACAGTTCAGGTGCAGCCAAGCGAGGGATGCGTAATCCCTCGCTGCCCTACCCTACTCCGTCCAAAGTCGTAGCCCACCCTCCCCAGGAAGTCCCGCCGCAAAATCGGCCTTTCACCGGTCGAGCCAAAATACGTCCTGATGTTTAATAAGGGTGTTCGTGCGGCATTGCAACCGGCCATCGGGCCGTGAGGTGAAGGCAAACGCCATGTCCCGAATCGCTCTTGTTCTGGCCCTGATCGTGGTTCTGCTGGCGGCCTGCAACCAGAAGGCGCTGACAAACCCGGTCACAGGCGATCCGGCGCGCGGCGCGGAAATCTTCCACCAGGGCGTAAACGGCGCGCCGGCCTGTGCCGGCTGCCACACCACCTCGCGGGCGAGCTTCACGCGCGGCGGAATCAGCATCGCGCCCAATCTCAGCGGCCTATCGCAGCGCGCGGGCAGCCGGATTGAAGGGCTGTCGGCGGAGCAGTATCTGTTTAATAGCATCACCAGTCCCGGCAGCTTCGTGGTGGACGGTTTCCAGAACCTGATGTACGGCCAATATGCCAATCAGCTATCCCGGCAGGATTTGGCCGATCTGCTGGCCTACCTGATGACGCTCTAACCTAACTAACTTTCCGGCGCGACCTCTATGATGAGCGCCGATGTGGATGGCAGGGGCGGCCCGATGTGGCCGCCCTTGCCGTTGTCGGGACATGGCGTCGCCATGTCCCTACCTGTTTTTGACGTATTCGCGCAGCGCCGTTTCCAGTTCGTCCAGCGACCGCACCAGCTTGTTCAGCGAACATTCCAGCATCAGATTCACGATCTGATAACGGTGCTGCAAGCGCCAGTCGGTGTACACGCCGATCAGATATTTACCTCTGGCGTAAGCATATCCTAGTTCCCAGGCCGTGCCGTCGTCAGTCGTGACGCCGTTCAGGTTGGCGATCACGAGGTCAGCACGGTCAATCGCGTTGCGATCTTCCTCAAAAATGCGTGGCACGTCGTCCGGGCCGTGCAGGCGTAAATCGCCATCGCGGTGCGGCAGAAACGTCTCCAGCCCCACAAGGCGGGCAACCGCTTCGATCTGTTCGTCAAACCAGCGTTCGCTTTCGTTAAACAGCGGACCGGCGATGTAAGCGCGCATGATGCCCCCTCGTTTTATACCTTCAGCCGTTCGTCCAGCAGCGGCAGCACTTCTTCAATGGTTTTCTTCAGATATTTGCCTTCGTTGCACATGCCCCAGATGAAGTTATTCAGCCAGCGAATATCATCCGTGATGCCAAACACCGGGATGCCTTTTGCGTTCAGATAACCGATTTCGGCGCACGTGCCGGAGTCGTGGTCGGCGCCGGTGAGCAGCGCCACGCAGGCGTCACACTGCATCAGGGCTTCCATATCGGTGCGGAAGATGTGGGTGCGGTTTTCCTCTTTGAACTCGGTCAGCACGCCGGCATCCCGGTGGGGCACAAACGTCTGGTAGCCGGCGTTTTCCAGCGCGGCGGTGATGCGTTCCACCATCCAGCGTTCGTGCGAGTTAAACAGCGGCCCGGCGACATAGATCAGCATATAGAGACTCCTTGTTTCGATCAGCCCGCCCGATGTTACCGCAACTACGCCCGATTCTGTAAGAAATGGTCTTCTGCCGCAACGATTCGCGGCCTTTTGCGTATACTACAGTAACATCAGGGGGGTTCACCGGCGGGCTGCGGCCAACGCGGTGAAGGGCAAACGAAAGAGTCCACACATGGCGCAAAAATCCATCATCATTATCGGTGCCGGCCCTGCCGGACTGGCGGCGGGCTGTTATGCTCAGATGAACGGCTACCGCACGCGCATCTTTGAGTCGCACTTCCTGCCCGGCGGCCTGTGCACCGCCTGGGAGCGCAAAGGTTATACCTTCGACGGCTGTATTCACTACCTGTTTGGCTCCGGCGAGGGGCAGCCGTTTAACCGGATGTGGCAGGAACTGGGCGCAGTGCAGGGCCGCCGGATGGTGAACCACGACGAGTACCAGCGCATCACTGATGGCGACAAAACCCTGATCGTCTACGCCGACCCCGACCGCCTGGAACAGCACATGATTGACCTGTCACCGGCGGACGCGCCGCTGATTCAAGCCTTGTGTCGTGGAGTGCGGCAGTTCACACGCTTTGATATGTCCAGCCTGTACGACCAGCCCAAGTCGCTGCTGGGCGCGCACGGCTGGCGGCGGCTGGGCATGAAGATGATGCCGTTTGTCCTGCCGTTGCTGCGCTGGGGCCGGCTGCCGATGAAAGACCTGGCGCTGCGCTTCAAGGACCCCTTCCTGCGCCGGGCGGTGGTGCAGATGTTCTCCTGGGAAGAAGCGCCGGCGATGATGGGTATGTCGCTGCTGGCCTACATGCACACCGGCAACGCCGGCTTTCCCGTCGGCGGTTCGCTCGAATTTGCCCGCGCGCTGGAACGCCGCTACCTTTCGTTGGGCGGCGAAATCTGTTACGAGGCGCAGGTTGAAAAAATCGTGACCGAAAACGGGCGCGCGGTGGGCGTGCGGCTGTATGATGATGAGGTCCATACGGCGGATTACGTCATCTCCGCTGCCGATGGCCGCACCACGATCTTTGACATGCTGGATGGGGAGTACGTCAGCCGCAAAATCAGGAAGATGTATGACGGCAGCCTGCCGATGCACTCCCAGGTGCAGATTTCGCTGGGCGTGAAGTGCGACCTGTCTGCCGAGCCGCACTGGGTGACTCATCTGCTGGACAAGCCGGTGCTGGTCATTGGCGAAGAACGGCACGACGTCGGCGTGAAACACTACTGCTTCGACCCCAGCCTCGCCCCCGCCGGTAAATCGGTGGTGGAGATCATGATTCGCTCGGGTTACGGCTACTGGCAGCACCTGTACGGGCGCAAGATTTACGACACGGAGCAGCGCCAGGTGTCGGACATCATGATTGATCTGCTGGACAGGTGGCATCCCGGCCTCAGCAGCCAGATCGAATATGTGGACGAGGCCACGCCGTTGAGCTACGAACGCTACACCAACAACTGGAAGGGCGCGACCAGCGGCTGGCTGTTGAGCAGGGAAACCATGCCGCTGCTGATTCGTGGCGTTGACAAGACGCTGCCGGGGTTAAGGAAATTCTACATGGCGGGGCACTGGGTCGAACCGGGCGGCACGGTGACGCTGGCGGCGGCTTCCGGGCGCAATGTCATTCAACTGATCTGCCACGAGGAAGGCCAGCCGTTTGAGGCGTACCTGCCCACCGGCGAAACGGTCGCCGTTTGAAGCGGGGCGCTATTCAGGGAAAATGTCGCGCACGGGCAGCGTGAAGCCGGGCAGCACCTCGCCGCCGTCGAACGTGTCGTTGATGCCAAATGTCTTGACCGCTGTTGGCGTATGGGCAACGACTGTCTGTGATTTGGGATAGGCCACCCAGACCAGCCGCGTGCCGTACCGTAAATACTGCTGGATTTTTAATTGCAGGTTGTCGGCGTCGTCGTTGGGGGACACGACTTCAACGGCTAAATCCGGCGCAAATGGCACGTATCCATCGGGCAGACCTTCCGGCAACCGACCTGCCGCAATAAAACCAACATCCGGCGCGCGCACGATGTTTTTGCCGTTCGGGTCGGGACTCTGATACAGGATGTAACCCGTTTCTGCGGCAGTCACATAACCCAGTTGATGCGCGTTGACAAAGGTTGCAATCGGAACCGTGAATCGTATGGCGATAACCCCATGCTTGCCGCTGGCCGGTGACATAACGATTAACTCTCCCTCGTTTAATTCCAGCCGCATCTCGTCATATTCCGGCGAATGTGACAACTGCCATAAGTCTTCAATTGTGTAGAGCCGTTCCCGTGTGACCATCTCCGCGCTCCAATCTTCTCATCGGCATCTCTATTATAAAGTGTCTCTGTGTCTCTGATACTCTGAGCCTCTGTGTTATGCCTTTTAAATATAGGCAGAAATCAAAATCGTCCTTCCAGCAGGCAGTAAAAAGAGGTTGGTGGAGATTATGCTGCAAAGCTGCTATTCGGGGAAAATGTCGCGCACGGGCAGCGTGAAGCCGGGCAGGACCTCGCCACCGTCGAGGGTGTCGTCAACCGTCAAAATATCTTCGCCGTCTTTCGTCAGCACGATCACCAGCCGCTTTTCGGTGTAGACCAGCCACACCAGGCGCGTGCCGTTCGCCAGATAATAGGCCGCTTTGGCGCGCATTTTGTTGAAATTGTCATCGGGGGATTTGACCTCAACCACCAAATCCGGCAAGCGGGTCATCGGGCCGCGTTCGACCAACGGCATCATTCCCAGATAAAACGAAACATCGGGCAAACGGCTGTTATGTTCATCGCCGGGTAATTGATGGTTGACTTCAGTAGCAGCCCACCCAAGTTTACGAGGCCGCGTGAAATTAATCAGCGCCGCCATAATCAGACCAACAATGACGCCGTGCAACTGGGTCGGCATACGCTCAACGATCTCTCCGTTAATCAGTTCAAAACGGCGTTCGGCGTTTTCCGATTGTGACAAAAACACCTCAAATTCATCCACCGTCACCAGTTTTTCCAGTTCGCGCTGCGCCATTGTTAACCCTCGTTACCTGCTGATCTGCCCATTATAACACCCTGCGTCTTTGCCTCTTTGCGCCTTTGCGTTGAATCTATCTCTGTGCCTCTGAACCTCTACGCCTCTGTGTTACGCTTTCCCCGTGTTACACTTTAATCGTATCAATCACCTCGGCGGCCAGTTCGTACTTACCAAAGGCGGGAATGATATACGCGCCCTGCACCAGCCCGCGCAGATCGCGCAGCACTTCCCCGGCGATTTTTACGCCCTCGGCAGGTGCGTTCTCGCCCGCGTCCTCGATGCGCTTCAAAATCGCGTCCGGGATGCTGATGCCCGGCACTTCGTTGTGCAAAAACAGCGCGTGTTTGAGGCTGTACAGCGGGGCGGCGCTCATCAACACCGGCAGCGTGAACGGCTGGCCTTCGATTTCCTCGTAACGCCGGTGGAAGCGTTCGATCACGGCGGGGTCAAACACCACCTGGCTAATGGCAAAATCCGCGCCATTGTCCAGCTTCTTGTGTAAGGTGGCGATTTCGTGGTCAAGGTCTGCCGCACCCATGTTGAGCGCGCAGCCAACCGTGAACGTCGTCGGCTGGCCGATGCTGTTGCCCGCCTGGTCAACACCATGATTCAGCCTGTTTTTCACCACGCCGATCAGTGCCGACGGCGCAACATCGTAATTGTCCATGGCTTCCGGGTAATCGCCGATGCGGGTGGGGTCGCCCATGACAACAAACAGGTTGCGCAGGCCGAGCGCGTGCGCCGCCAGCAGATCGCCCTGGACGCGCAGCAGATTGCGCCCGCGTGTAGGAAAGTGCAGCACCGTTTCCAGATTCAGCCGCGTTTGCAGGAAGTGACACACTGCCCAGGGACTCATCCGCATCCGCGCGGTGGGGCTATCGGCTACGTCTACCATATCCGCCCCGGCTTCCTGCAACAGTTGTGCTGAAGCCAGCAGCTTTTGTGGCACGAAGCTACGCGGCGGCGAGACTTCCACCGTCACCACAAACTGACCGGCGGCCAGCTTGCGCGCCAGTTCGGTTGGGCGTTCCGGTACGAGCGTGTGTTCGTCGCCGGCGTGTTCCAGCACGGCGATATATGGCAGCGGGCGCGCCGGGTCGTCGAGCGCCTTCCTCATGGCGGCGATGTGCTCCGGCGTGGTGCCACAGCAGCCGCCAATGATGTTTGCGCCGATGGCTTTAAACGTTAGGGCGTAATCGGCAAAATAGGCGCTGGTGGCCGGGTACATGGTACGCCCGCCGACCGCCTCCGGCATCCCGGCGTTGGGCATGGCGGAGACAATCGCATGAGGCGCGGCCTGGCGCATCGCCTGCAAGATGCGGGATAGCTGCTCTGGCCCGCCGCCGCAGTTCACACCGATCACATCCGCCCCGGCTTTCCACAGATCGCGCGCCACCTGCGCCGGCAGATCACCGAGCAGTGTGCGGTCGTCCTGAGCGAAGGTCATTTGTGCGACCACCGGCACGTCAGGGGCGACCTGGCGCGCGGCGGCAATCGCTTCCAGCAGTTCCAGCCGGTCGGCAAAGGTTTCCAGCAGAATCACATCCACACCGGCGCTCGCCAGCGCGCCGATTTGTTCGGCAAACGCGGCCCGCGCGTCGGCCAGCGCCACCCGCCCGAACGGCTTGAGCCGCACGCCCAGCGGCCCAACCGACCCGGCCAGATACACGTCGTCGCGGAAGCTGGCGTCAATCACCTGCCGCGCCAGCTTCACCCCGGCGCAGTTGATGTCCGACACGCGGTCTTCCAGGCCGTGTTTCGCCAGCTTGTAACGATTCGCGCCGAAGGTGTTGGTTTCAATCAGTTCCGCCCCGGCTTCAAGATAGGCGCGGTGAATCCGGGCGACCTGCTCCGGGTGCGACAGGTTAAGTTCGTCAAAACACTCGGTGAATGGCACGCCCTGCTGGTGGAGCATTGTGCCCATCGCGCCGTCCGCCAGCAGCGGTTGTTCCTGTTTCAGCCGTTCGAGAAAGGGTATCGTTGCCATCGTTGTTCCTTATAAGAAATAAACACAGAGGCACGGAGACACAGAGGTGATCGTAGGGGAGGGTCTGAGACCCTCCCCTACAGGTTTATAATCTCTCTGTGTCTCTGAATCTCTGTATCTCTGTGTTATGCTTTTCCACTAAAAATTCCCCAAACGGATTATGCTGGCGGTAGTGCTGTTTAGCCTTCGCCGGACGCTGCACGGCATAACAGTACACGCAGCCGTGCGGACAGGTATCATACGCGCCGATGTCCCGCGAGGCGTGGCAGCCGCACACCGCACGGTGACTCTTGCTGCCTGCCGTGATCGAATAGCCAGCAATGTCGGACAGACGCCCGGCGTCAATACACCGCGCTTCCTGCGTGCCGGGCACGGCGAATTCCGGCTGGCCGCAGATGGTAAGCTGCACCCCGCGCGCGGCGGCCATCTGCGCCAGTTCGGCGGCCAGCGCCGCCTTGATCTCGTCCGGCGGATTTTCCCAGGTGAAGCCAAAGCGCCGCGCCGCCCAATCGGTATTCCGCCGCGTTTTCTGGTAAATCTGCGTGAACGAAATGACCACTTCGTCAGTCACGCCTTCCAGCGCCGCGCACAGGCGTTCAAAATTTTCCCGGTGAAAATCGAACGTTGTCAGCGAGGTGAACAGCACCGGATCGTAGCGCCACACGGGAACGCGGGGGCCGTAGTCCGCCGCCAGCCACTTCATGTGTTCGACCGCACGGCGTGTTTCCACCACCGACGATTCCAGTTCGCGCGGGTAGCCGGTGATGGTGTAGCCGACCAGAAACGGATAACCGCGCCGGTGCACTTCCGCCAGCATGTTCATGAACGGGCCGAGGTTCTTCGTCCAGAAGGTGAACGCGCTCACGTCCTCGCGGCGAAGGCTGACACGGTACAGCTGGCCGTTGTACGGATTTTCGACCAGGCAGTACCCGGCATCGAGCCGGTTCATGAACCAGTCGCCGTAAAAGGCCGGAATATCGGTGCGGTAGCTGGCGGAGATAATCATCGTCTTTCACCTCAGAACGTGACTGGAACTTACGTTCTGATTATACCAGTAAACCCCGGACTGAATGACCTGCATTCTACATTCTACCCCTCCCCCAACCCCCTCTCGAACTCACGTTATTATAGCTTTCAATATAACCAGTACCCTGATTGCTAGCAGGATGCGGTCGAGCAATTTCTTGCGCTGTACCCTTGTTGTTACGCGCTGTTCATCAACCTGATCAGCAGGTTCAGCATTTGCGCGCCGTTGGCGCGGATAGCCTGCACGTGCCGCTGCTGCGTGGCTGACAGCCTGCCTTCCACCTGGTCAAGCAGCACTTCAGCATAGCCAATGATCGAGGCCAGGTTCGACCGCGCTTCGTAGCTGAGGATTTCGCGGGCGTTGCCCATGTCCGGGATGCTGATAATCAGATCACGCATGATGATGGCGGCGCGCAGCATTGAATCCACAAACCGTTCCTGGTAAAAGTTCAGTTCGCTGTCCGCTTCGTTGGTGATGGCCTCGCACGCCAGAATAATCGCATTTAACGGGTTCAAAAATTCATCGCGCTGCATGTTCCCCCCTTGGAGGTCGTACCGATTCATTTCCCCATTTTCGACCGGAATACACAATCCGGCAACGTTTCAGCTCGCGCCACCTCCCCTCTCCACTTGATGGAGAGGGGTTAGGGTGAGGTTTACCAACTATTACGACGAGGCGCTGTCAGTCACTGCACCGGGCGGGACGCCGTACTCGCCCGAACTGTAGACGTAGACGGCGGTGATCGGCTCGCCGTTATTATCCAGTTCGGACTTCGCTGTCCAGTCGAACAGGTAACGCGCGTCGCTGATGCTCAGGTTCACGCAGCCGTGACTGCGGCGGTAGCCAAACAGGTCATGCCAGTACGTGCCGTGCAGGCTGATGGAATCGTCAAAGTACATCACCCAGGGCACCCGTTGGAGCGCATAGGCATCGGGCGCGCCAGTCGCACCGGACATTGGGTCGCTGGGCATTCGCGCCCAGATATGAAACAACCCTTCGTTGGTGTCCCAGCCGTCCAGTCCCGACGAAATCAGTGTGGCAAACACCGGCCTGTTGTCCTCGTAGGCCACCAGCGTCTGTTCGTACAGATCAATCGCCACCCAGTGCCCGCTGACGCCTTCAGGCCGTTCCACCGGCAGTACTTTGGAGACAAACTTCTGGTTTAACCACTGGTTCGGGCCGATCATGTACCAGCGCCAGCCCTCGGCGTCGTAGGCCTCGGCGAAGATGTTGACCAGATCGTAACGTTTGGTCAGGTAGCCGCTGGCCTCGTCCCACGGACCGCCGGGGTAAGTCGAAGCCCAGATTTGGGTGGTATCCAGCACCCAGGCAAAGGGCTGATTCCAGTCTTCCGGCAGCAGCACCCCGCTGAACGACGACGGCTTGACGTAATAGCCGTCCGAACGCTGAATCCACTCGCCGCTTTCAATCTGCATCCAGCCGTCCACGCTCAGATCAGTGGCGGTGACGAAGTTAAACCCTTCGGGAATGTAGCCGATGACGCTGCCGTTGGGCGCATCATATTTGTTTACAGCGTGCGGGCCAACCCGCCAGAAGGCGTAGGTGCTCAACGTCTGGCGGTCTTCCGGGATACGTTCAAATTCCGGCTTGGGCTGTTCCGCCATCAGTTTCAGGCAGGCGGCGCTGGTGGGCTGGTTGGGGACGTAAGCACATTCCTTCGGTGCAAACACGGGCAGCGCCGGCTGCTCCTGGGCGGTGAGGGGCAGCGCGCCGAGCAGCAGGGCGGCGCCGAGGACAATCACGAAGCCACGTTTCATCGTCAATGATCTCTCCGATACTTGGTTAACAGCGCGGGAATATTACCACAGGCGGCGGCGCTGGCGAACGGCGATTCGGCGGTGATTGCCCAACGCTGCCAAGCGAGGGCGTTGCGATGGGACAAGCGGGCGGTTTTCCCTTTGCCCGCTTGCTGACTATAATTAAGTGGAAGATGCGACCTAACAAAGGCTCAACGCGATGCGACGATATCGAGTCCTTTTTGTATGCCTGATGCTGGTATGGTTCGGCGTGGTGGCGGCAGCGCCCCCCGCGCAAACGTCGGACTTCAACAATCTGGTGATTAACACCCGCGCCGACCTGGAACAACTGGCAAACGACGTGCTGGGCGCCGGTGTGCGCCCGGAGGGGTGGACGTTTAACGTCAACAACGTCAACTCCCCAACGTTTATCGCCGACATGTGGTTTGACAACGAGCAGTTGGCGGAAGCGATCTTCGGCCCGAACCGCCCGCCGGGCTGGATTGGCGCGCCGGTGACGCAGAACCCGGCCATCGTTGTCCGCAACATCCGGCATGATCTGGAACTGGCCGCCGACGAACACTACGGCGTCGGTCAGCGACCGGAAACGTGGCGCGGCGGGCCGCCGATCACACGCTGCGACCGCACCGTGCAGAATCTGGTGCAAATCCTCACCTCGGCCTTCACCTACAATTTCCAGACACCAACAACCGCCGCCGACTACTGCGCCACCATCGCCGCTGAAGCCGAACAGCAGGTGCTGCGGCTGGCGTTTTCCACGCCGGAGTTTGAAGCGCAGCTACCAGAATTGACGCTGGCGGTGCGCGGCGATCTGGAACGGTTGGCAGACGAGGAGTTTGGCGTCAACACCCGCCCACCGGAATGGCGCGGTAATAAGGACAATACGACCCAGACATTCCTGAGCGATTTATTCCTCGACCTGGACACGCTGGCAAATGCGGAACTGGGGTTGGGCGTGCGCCCGGATGGCTGGATTGGTGTGCTGCCCAATTCGCCGGCGCTGGCTTACCGCACCCTGCGACACGACCTCGAACTGCTGGCCGACGCGCTGGGTCGGTCGCCACGACCGCGCGGCTGGCAGGGGGTTGACCCGCTGCTGGCCTGCGACCCGGACGTGCAGAATCTTGTCCTGCTGGCGCAGCAGGCCTACGCGCTAACGCTTGAAAGTATCCCGCCGGGGGCCGGCTTCTGCGCCCAGGCGGCAGTGGCGGCCAACCAGATCGCGGAAAACCCGCCCGCGCCGGAAGTGGCGGAGGCGCAGGCGGCGGAAGATACGCGCTTCGTGGGTGAATCGGAATTTGCCTTCACCTATCTCGATCAGGCGGCGACGCAGTACATGGGCATCATGCCGGCGGGCACGAAGTTTAAAGCGTGGTATCGTAACTTTGGCGACTCAACCATGATGTTTGTCAGCGGGGAAGACTTCGCCGTGTACGTGGATTTGCGCTGGACCACGCTCGACCCCGCCGCCTTCCAACGCCTGCCAACTACCGAGGGCGTGAAGCCGCTGACCTTCTGTGACGCCAAGTGGTGCAATGGCCCCGGCCCCACGCCCACCCCCACCGGCGCGGGCGCGCTGGAAGCCCTGCTCAACGCGGGCACGCCGCAGGCCATACCGACGCTGGAAGACGTGCGCGCCGAAAAGACACAGGTGTCGTGGAACAACATCCGTGTCACCTACCTGCTGGACAACCCGAACACGCGCACGGCGCAGGTGGCGCTGGAAATCTGCACCGACACGACGCAGACCCAGTGCGAGCCGGTGACGCAGGTGTTCGACAACGCCACCGGCGCGCCGAAGCCAGTACTGTCGCAGTACAACGGCCTGAACGTGTACGAGTTCCCGTATGGCTACACGTCGAATCTGCTGATCGAAGGCGCGACGCTGTTCTCGCCGGACATCTGGATCAGCGACCCGACGATACGGTAAACACGGCGTAGGGGCATGTCGGCGACATGCCCCTACAGGTTAGATGGTTTCGATTTTTGCGGGGCGAACCGACAGTTCTCCCCTTTTGTTTATTCCGCAATCCGCTCGATCTGGCGAATCGCGTAACGCGCCTTGCCGTCCGGTACGTCCACCTCCACCACGTCACCGACACGGCGGCCCAGCAGCGCCTGCCCCACCGGCGACTCAATCGAAACGCCTTTGCCATCGTTGACCACCACCTCGGCGCTGCCCAGCAGGTCAAACCGCCGTTCTTCCCGCGCGGCGATGTCCCACACAATCACCCGGTCGCCGGGATCAACCCGGTATGGATCGGGGTCTTCGCCCAGAACTTCCGCCCGGTTAAGTACCTGCTGAATATAGAGGATATTCTGCGCGATGTCTTCGCGCATGGTGCGAGCATCCTGATAAGCCGCGTGTTCGACGGAGGGGTCGCTGTCGGACACTACATCCTGCAGGCGTTCCCGTTCTTCCTGTTCGCGCGCCTGCAGTTCCTGAAGTTCCTGCTTCAGCCGTTCGTACCCGTCTCTGGTTAATACAAAGCGTTGTTCGGCCATTGGTATTCCTTTTTGGGCGTAGCGCACGGTCGTGCGCCACTACGGTCTAATTCGGTTATTAGCGGTATTATAGAGGGAGCATATAAGTCCCATGTTGGAAAAAACAGGCGACAAAACATAGAACATATGTTATAATGAGTATCCCTCTCACGATACAAAGGTGGAGAACGGAACATGATTTACCCCGACCATGCCGCCAATCTGGACGAATGGTTTCCGCGCGAAGCATCTCCCGAAACGACCCGCCTGGGCGTGGTCGTGGGCGGCTCGTTAAGCAAGGGGCTGGTCGTCAAACTCGACCGGGAGCAGACCATCGAGGAACTGGCTGTCGGGCGCTACGTGGTGGTACACGGGCAGAACAACATGAAGTTCTTCTGCATGATTACCGACATCGCCCTGAACAACACCAACCCGGCAATTCAAAATAACCCCCCGGATTTGTCCGACCCCTTCCTGCGCGATATTTACGTTGGCACGGCGGCGTTTGGCACGATTCACGTCACGCCGATGCTGTCCATCGAAGAAGGCGAACCGAAGCCGGTGAAGACGATTCCCAGCCACTTCATGCCGGTGTATAACGCCACCGTCAAGGATGTAAATGAAGTGTTCGGTTCAGAGGACGACCATCATTTTAACGTTGGTACGCCGCTGGAACTGGAACAGACGCAGATCAACCTCGACCTCAAACGGCTGGTGGAGCGTTCGGTCGGCGTATTTGGCAAAAGCGGCACGGGCAAGAGTTTTCTCACCCGTATGCTGATCGCCGGCGTGATCTCGAAAGGCCAGGCCGTCAGCCTGATCTTTGACATGCACAACGACTACGGCTGGGAAGTACAGGACGAGCGCGGCCCGAAGGCAAAAGGGCTGAAACAGCTTTTCTCCGCCAAAGTAACGATCATCACGCTGGACGCCGACTCGTCGCGGCGGCGTAACGCCAAGTTTGATTTTGAAGTGAAGCTCGGCTTTGACGAGATCGAGCCGGAAGACATCGCCATGCTGCGGGCGACGATGAGCCTGTCCGACGCCATGATTGATGCGGCTTACACGCTGCGCAAACGCTGGGGCGAGGGCTGGATTCGCCGCCTGCTGAAGGACGACCCGTTTGACTTCGACGACGTGACCGAAAATACCAACATCGGCGGCGGCACCTATAGCGCCTTGCAGCGCCGCCTGCAGCGGTTTGAACGCTGGGACTTTTTGATCGAAGAAACCGTTGGCGACAGCGTGGAGCAGATCATCCAACTGCTGGAACGCGGGCAAAACGTGGTGCTGGAATTCGGGCGCTACGGTAACGAACTGGAAGCCTACATCCTGGTCGCCAACTATCTGACACGGCGGATTCACCGCAAGTACGTCGAGAAGGTGGAAAAGGCGCTGGGCGACGAGGCGCACGAACCGCCGCAGCTTCTGATCACGATTGAGGAAGCGCACAAGTTCCTTGACCCGGCGGTGGCGCACCAGACAATTTTTGGCACGATTGCCCGCGAAATGCGCAAGTACAACGTCACGCTGATGATTGTGGATCAGCGCCCCAGCGGCATTGACGAGGAAGTGATGAGCCAGATCGGCACGCGCGTAACGGCACTGCTCGACAACGAGCGCGACATCAACGCGGTGCTGACCGGCATCAACAGCGCAAACAGCCTGCGCGACGTGCTGGCGCGGCTCGACACCCGCCAGCAGGCGATCATCATGGGCCACGCCGTGCCGATGCCGGTGGTTGTCAAAACCCGTACCTACGATCAAGCCTTCTACGATGCCGTGACACGTGGCGACATTCCGACCGTCGCCGTGCGCGACAAGCTGGGCAACAACAGCGGCAGGGAGCGCCGTATCCGGTAAGCAGCGGGATGTCGTTACTTCCCCGCCATCACGTGATGGCGCGGCGGTTTAGCCACTGCCGCGCCTGTTCGAGTCCGGCAGGTGTGCCAGCATCCATGCCGGTGACGAAGAATAACACGCGCCGGGCGATGATCGCTTCCACCTCATCCGGCGCGCGTTCGATCTGCTGAAACAAATAGTTGGCGTAGCGTAAATCGCCCAGCGCGGCCAGCAGCGCCGCCCCCGCGCCAATGCGGATTTCCGCGTTGGCCTTTTCTTCGGCCAGCGCCAGGAATTCGGCGGTGCTTTCCCAGCCGGGCAGTGCGTCCACGCCGGTTTGCAGCGACTCCGCAAACGACAGCCCCCACCGCGCCAGCACCGCTTCGCTTTCGGCAATTACTTCCACCAGCGCGGCGCGAACCCGCGCGACAGTTTCGTCAGATGACTGTCGCGCGGCCACCGCCTGCCCGATCTGCTGCGCCTCGGCGTCGGTCAGCGTGACCCCATGCGCCGCGAGCGGGCGCTTGAACTGCTTGAGCAGCGTGGCGATCAGGTGATCGAACGGCCAGGTTTCCGCCGGGCTGGTGCGGTCGTGGAACATGGATTTATCCCGCTTCGGTCACAGGCTGCGCACCGTTACGGTGGTTCGCGTGCAGCCGGTTGATGCGGCGCTGGAGATAGGGCGAAAAGTAGCCCCGGTAACGCGCCTGTAGCTCCGGTCGCTGCCAGTCGTCGCCCCTGATCCGCCCACGACAGTCTGGCGCGCCGCAGCAGCAGTCAAATTCGTCGTAGGGGCTGCCATCGGTCATGGCGTAGTCGTAGGTGATTTCTTCCGCCGCCGCAATCTCCCGCAGCGCCACCAGCGCAATCTGCCCGCTGAGGCCGGCGTTGGGATTGCAGGAATGGTTCACAAAATCCCCCGCTTCAGTGCGCATGGGGACGAGGTAAAGTTCTTCTTCCACCTGCACGCTGCGGCTGCGTTGCAGCGGCGGCAGCCGGTCGAACTGCTCGCGGGTCATCAAGCGCCCCGCCCACATCACCAGTAGCTCGCCGGCAGGGATGGCCTCACGGGCGAAGACTCCGTAATATCCCTTTTCGGCCAGCGGGCGGACTTCCAGACGGGGCGAACAATAGGCGTGCGGCGCGTCGTCCACGATGCGGGATTCCCTTTCTGTCTTTAGCAAAACCACTCGCAGCCATTGTAGCAGGAAATGTCAAACACAAAATTAAA
Organism: Chloroflexota bacterium; assembly: GCA_016223085.1. GTDB lineage: Bacteria > Chloroflexota > Anaerolineae > Aggregatilineales > Phototrophicaceae > CFX2. The sequence goes on along the minus strand of JACRPS010000002.1, from coordinate 48,427 downwards.
ATGGATTGCAGCGACATAGTGACGCCATGTCACTACGGCTGCCAGCCCTCCGGCACTTGCAGGCGATCATCGCCTTCGTAGGCAGTGCGCACGGCAGGGAAAGCGTCGTCACCGGCCAGCGCCAGCCGTGCCAAATGGTCTATCCAGTCCACGTTCTTCGTGGCGGCCTCGTCGTCGGTGCGCTCCATGCCGCCCCAGCCATCCCAGGGCAGAATTTCGATCTGGTTCAGCGCCAGGAAATCGCGGATGACGTTGCCGCGCACAAAGGCCCAGCCGTGCATGTCGAAGATACCGAAGTCGCGCGGGTTCGCGCCTGCCTCGCGGCACATCAGCCATGCCCTGTCGCCGGTGATAAAATGGTCACGCGGCACGTCCAGCGGGTCAAACGGCGGTTTCAGCACCTCGCGCTGGAGCGCGTCCAACTGCGCGTCCACCAGTATCCAGCGCCCCTGCTGCGCGTCCCAGTACTCGCATACCCAGTGATCTTCATAATGATTGGGCAGAAAGTACGTACCAAAACCGGCGCGGGCGCGGGCCGGCACACCCTGATGCTGTAACAGCGCGCACAGCATCAGGCTGAAGTCGCGGCAGTTGCCGACCAGCTTCCGTTCCAGCGGACGGGTGACAGCCAGCGGGCGGTTGTCCAGTTCAAACAGACGGCGGATCTTCTGTGGCACGGTGCGAAGCTGCACCTCGGCCTTGCGTTCGTCGGAGAGGTTCAGCCCGTAGCGTTCCGCCCAGAAGACATGCACCATCAAGCCCTGCACTACCTTCACCAGTTCTGGGATGTCAGTAGGCAGGCCGTCCAGACAGGGCGCGAATTCGCCGGGATAAGTCATAACTCCGGGTTGAGCATAATACACCTGCGGCGTTACGGTGAGCATGGTATCTCCTTCCCCTTTCCACCAAAACGGCGCGATCGCATCTGCGCTTTATTCTTCTTTACGCTGGGGTGACAGCGGCGTTGCGCAACCAGCGGTGACGTTTGTCACCACTCCTCCCTGATCTAATACCGTTCGAATACAGACCATTTACGCTAAACGGTACAGGCCGTTGAATACGCGTGAGGATAGCAGGTGAACCCCACTCAAGTTGAAGACTCTCCTGGCGCAAATACGGTTTTTCGCCGCCGGGCGGTTACGGCTGTGGTGATCGCCGCGCTGGTGGCCGGGCTGCTGCTGCTCGGCGCGGCCACGCTCGACGTGATTCTGCTGGTGTTTGCCGGGCTGCTGCTGGCGGTGGCGCTGCGCGGCCTGACCGATCTGCTGCGCCGGCACACGCCGCTGCCGGATAAAGCAGCCTTCGCGGTGGTGCTGGTCGGACTGCTGCTGCTGATCGGCGCGGGCGTAGGGGCGATGGCGCCCAATCTGGCGGCGGAGCTTGACCAGTTGGCGGAAACCCTCCCCGACGCCGTGCAGCAGATCGAGGATGGCCTGCGCCGCTACGAATGGGGGCGGCAGTTGGTCAACAACGCGCCGCCGGTTGACCGGATTCTGGCGCGCGGCGGGGATATCATCGCCGCCGTAACCGGCGTGGCAACCAACATCATCAGCGCTCTGGGCACGGCGCTGGTGCTGCTGTTCATCGGCATCTTTCTGGCGATTGACCCCGGCTTGTATGTAAACGGCTTGCTGGACCTCATCCCGGATAACCGCCGCGACCGCATCCACGCCGTGCTTTCGACCATGTTTACCAAACTGGCGCAGTGGCTGATCACCCGGTTTATCTCGATGGTTGTCACCGGCATTCTGGCGGCGATCGGGCTGCTGCTGCTCGGTGTACCCTATGTGCTGACCTTAAGCATCCTTGAAGGGCTGTCCGCGTTTGTGCCAGCCCTGGGGCCGCTGCTGGCGGCCATCCCGGCCATTCTGGTCGGGTTAACCCAGAGTCCGGCCACCGCGCTCCAGGTCGCCGTCCTGTATCTGATCGTTCAGGGCATAGATAACTACATCGTCAGCCCCATCGTAGCGCAAAAAATGATCTCCCTGCCGCCCGCGCTCATTATCATCCCGCAGCTTTTCCTCGGCGCGCTGGCCGGTCTGCCGGGGGTAATACTGGCCGCGCCGCTGACGGTGGTGCTGATGGTTGCCGTGCGGATGCTGTATATTGAAGATGTGCTGGGGAAGAAGCGCGAGTAGCGGCGCTGTCCCATCACCGTCCAGCATCCAGGCCGCCCGTCAGCCATCGCTGCACGGCCATCACCCCGCGCAGGTTGGGGATAAACTCACTGTCGCGCGTGCCCGTCAGTTCCACGTCCACCGCCGGGATACCCTGACCATCCAGCCAGTTGGGCGCGGTGCCGGACACCTGATAGGCGCTGAACGGCTCGCCGTAGGGATAGCCCGCCGCTTCGCCCAGTACGGCGGCCAGCGTACCCGACACACCGCCCCCCGGTTGACAATCGCCGGCGAACACACCATGCGCGGCGCTGTGGTAAAACACGGCGGCTGCCGGGCGCACCTCGCCCACCAGTGCCGCCAGCGCCCGCGTTTCCGGCTCGGAAAACGGCTGGCTGCCAGGGTTCACCCGGTTGCTTTTCCAGTACGCCTCCGCCGACCACTCGCAGCCCCAGTTGCGGTTGAGGTCCACGCCGTTGCCGTTAAAGCGTCCCTCGGCCACACGCCCACGTTCGAGGCCATCCGGGTTGGCGACCGGCACCAGAATCAGCGTGATGCCGGGCAGCACGTCGGCAGGTGCGCGCTGGAAATGGTCAATCAGTTCCCGCACCAGCATCACGGTATTGGCCTCGTAACCGGCGTGGATACCGCCGACCAGCAGCAGCACCCGTTCACCCGTACCGATGCGCCAGCCCAGGATGTCACGCCCTGCCGCCGACTGGCCGACACGAAACGCCTGCGGCGGCAGGGCTGGCGCAGCAGCCAGCAGCACCGGCGTGGGGATGATCGGTATAAGGGTTACGCCAGTAGGGGCGAACCGACGGTTCGCCCCTATGGTCGGTATCAGGGGTGTGTCGGTTGGCTGGAGAATCGGGCGCGGCGTCTGCGTCGGACGCGGGCTGGCCTGCGCCAGCGGCGTGGCCGGTGGCACGGTGGCTGTTGCCGTTGGGACAATAGTCGGCTGGCAGGCAGCGACAGAAACGAGTATCATTACGATTACAACTGCGTACCACGTTTGCATAGCGGCTCACCTGCTCCGATACCGGAGGCGGTTTATGGCGTCGAAAACCTGTTTCGCGTTATTTGTCATCATCCTTGTGTTGGCCGCCTGCCAGCAGCAGCCCACCGACATCGCCGCTTTGCCGACATTGGCGCTGCTGCCCAGTCTGACGCCCAGCAACACGCCACCGCCCACCTCCACGCCGACGCCCACCGTAACACCGTCGCGCACGCCCACTCCCACGCCAACTGCGTCGCCAACGCCAACGGCCACGTTCACACCTTCAATTACGCCAACCTTTACGATTACACCGACGTTCACGGTGACACCCACCGCCACCTCGACCGCCACGTTCACGCCGACGGCGACGTTCACCGCTTCGGCCACGCCGGACACACCGCAGATTATCTCATTTACCGCCAGTGCCAACAACGTCGCGCCCAACTCGTCCATCGTGCTGTCGTGGCAGACAGTGTCTGACGCGGCGCGGATTGACCAGTTGAACGCACAGGGCGCTGTGGTGCAGACCTACTCGGTAGTGCCCACCGGCCAGCTTCCCGTGTCCGTGCCCGGCAATCAAGGTCGGCTGGTCATCTACCGGCTGACGGCGCTGCGCGGCAGCCAGCAGATCACCGCTTCCGTGCCGATCACGATTCAATGTTCCGTGCCCTGGTTCTTTGGCAACGAGTTTGCCCCGCCGGATGCTGGCTGTGCGACGGCACTGGGCGCGATTGGGCCGGGCGCGTTCCAGGCGTTTGAGCGTGGCATCATGCTTTACGTGAACGCCAACGGGCTGAATACCGTTTACGGCCTGCAAAACGACCGCAGCCTGTACATCTCGTACACCAACGGCTGGGATGGCACAACGGCGTTTACCTGCTTCGGCGCGCCGCCGTCCGGCCTGCTGGCACCGCAGGACATGTTTGCCTGGGCTTACTGCACCACCAACGCGCCGATTGGCGGCTGGAGCCAGGCGATTGGCTGGGCGACCTCGGCCATCAACAAGGACCAGCGCACCATCCAGTTCGAGGACACCGGCGCCTTTTACATCGATTCACCGCTGGGGGTGTACCGTCTCAGCGGCCCGCAAACCCGTACCTGGACGAAGATTAAATAGACCGATGCTGTTGAAGCCAACGCTTATCCTGTTTGCCGGAATGCCCGGCAGCGGCAAAACGACGCTGGCGCGGCTGGTCGCGCGCCGCCTGCATGTCCCGGTATTTGCCAAGGACCGGGTGCAGCGCGTCCTGCGCGATCACCACCTGGCCGACGCCTCCACCGGCGACGGTTATTACCTCATCCTCGACATGGCCGACGAACAGTTGTCGCTGGGGTTAAGCGCGATTCTGGATGCGACCTTTCCGCTCGACCACTTCCGCACCACCGCCAGCGAAATCGCGGCGCGCTACAGGGCCAACTTCTGCGCCATTTACTGCACCTGTTCTGATGACGCCGTCTGGCGTGACCGGATGAAAACGCGCGTGCAGTACGTGCCGGGCTGGAAGCCGGTCGGCTGGGAGGACGTGGAACGGATGCGCGATTATTACCAGCCCTGGAAGGACAACGCGCTGGTGGCGGACTCGCTGTATTCGCCGGAAGAAAATCTCCCCCGCATCCTGGAGTACATCCAGAACGCCACGCCGCGCGTTTACGTCCCCGTGCAGCCTGCGCCAGAACGCGGGCTGGATTAGACCGGGGTCAGAGGCTGCGGCGACTGGCAGACACGAACGCGGATGTTCAAAGGCTTGGCGGAAGCCTGCATAATCATTTCTCCATCGGCCTACCCATTTGACTTTTCCCGCAAATTGCCCACCATAGAAAGATGAATGAGGTTTACTGGGAGGAGAGCCATGAACAGCCGACCGCCGCGTCTGTTATGTGTTTACGCGCACCCGGATGACGAAACGTTCTGCTCCGGCGGGACGCTGGCAAAATACGCCGATCAGGGCGCGGAACTGATGGTGATTTCCGCCACGCGCGGCCAGGCCGGGCAGATTCAGGACTCCGCCGCTGCCACCCGGCGCACGCTCGGCGCGGTACGTGAGAAGGAACTGCGGCGCGCCTGCAAGCACCTGGGCGTGCAGCAGGTCGAGTGCTGGGACTATATGGACGGCCAGTTGCAGGACGCCGACCCGGTTACCTTGATCGGGGATGTCGTGCGCGCCATCCGCCGCTTTCGCCCGGACGTGGTGCTGACCTTCGACCCCACCGGCGCTTACGGCCACCCCGACCACATCGCCATCAGCCACGCCACGACCCAGGCCTGCACCGTGTCCGGCGATGCGGATGCCTACCCCGAACACCGGCGGGAGGACTTGCAGCCCCATGCCGTTCCACGCCTGTACCACAGCTTTTTCCCCAACCGTCGCTTTTTAATCCTCGACCAATTGGTGAGATGGCTGGCAGGCAATCGCGGCCAGTACCGGGGGTCGCTCAGCTTTATTCAGGGACTATCGCTGTTCGCGCAGGAATCGCTGATGCTGCGCTATGCCAATGATTTTGTGACAACGCAGTGGTATCCGCCCGGCTTTTACATTGTCGAACAGGGCGAAGTGGGCGACTGTCTGTACATCATCGTGTCCGGCGAGGCGGAAGTGCTGCACGAAGAGGCCGACGGGACCATGACCACGCTTAGCCATCTGAACGCGGGCGACTTCTTCGGTGAAATGGCGCTGGTGGAACACAAACCGCGCAGCGCCCACGTGATCGCGCGGTCGGTCGTCACCTGCATGATCTTCTCGCCGGGCGCGCCGACGGCCTTCGCCGGTCGTGGGGCGGACGCCACCCTGACGGAACTGCAAATGCAGGATGGCGTCGGCACCGCCGCCGGCGCGACCACCTGCATTGACGTGTCCGCCTATATCCAGCAGAAGATTCACGCCGTTGCCTCGCACCGCACGCAGTACCCGATTGACCCGCACATGTTCCCGGAAGCGATGCTGGTGGAACTGTTTGGCTGCGAGTATTTTGTCCGCGTCCAGCCGCCGGTTAAACTGGAAACCGAACTGCTTGACGTTCCCTGTACGGAGTGAACCCGATGGCCCCCCGTTTCCCGCCTGACCGTCTTCCCACCGCCTATCAGGAATTTTTGTGCGCTTACCCGGCCTACGAACACACTGCCGCGCTGGACGACCTGCGCGCCCGGCATTACAGCCGCCTGGACGAGCAGGGGCATGTCTACCTCGATTACACTGGCGGTAGCCTGTATGCCGACAGCCAGATCACGGCGCACATGGACATCCTGCGCCGGGGGGTGTATGGCAACCCCCACTCCAGCAATCCCACCTCGAAGGCCGCCACCGAGCTGGACGAACGCGCCCGCCAGTACGTGCTGGAATACTTCAACGCCGCGCCAGACGAGTACGTGTGTATCTTCACACCCAACGCCAGCGGCGCGCTCAAGCTGGTGGGCGAGTCCTACCCGTTTGCGCCCGGCGACCGCTTCATCCTGACGTTTGACAACCATAACTCGGTTAACGGCATCCGCGAGTTCGCGCGGGCGAAGGGCGCGGAGGTGATCTACGTGCCCGTCGTGCCGCCCGATTTGCGGATTGATGAGCGCACCCTGCGCGCGCTGCTGGATGCGCCGTTCGCCGGCAAGACCCTGTTCGCCTACCCGGCGCAGTCCAACTTCTCCGGCGTGCAGCACTCGCTGGCGTGGATTCAACTGGCGCAGGCGCAGGGCTGGGATGTGCTGGTGGATTTTGCCGCCTATGCGCCGACCAACCGGGTTGACCTGAGCGCCTGCCAGCCCGATTTTGTTGATCTGTCGTTTTACAAAATCTTCGGTTATCCCACCGGCATCGGCTGTCTGATCGCCCGCAAGGCCGCGCTGAAAAAGCTGCGCCGCCCCTGGTTCGCCGGCGGCACGATCACGCTGGCTTCGGTACAGGGGGATGGTTATTTCCTGGCAGAGGGAGAAGCGGCCTTCGAGGACGGCACGATCAACTACCTGAATATCCCGGCGGTGGAAATCGGCCTCAAGCACATCGCCGGCATCGGCATCGAAACCATTCACCAACGGGTGATGTGCCTGGCGGGCTGGCTGATCGAGCAGTTGATGAGCCTGCGCCACAGCAACGGGACGCCGCTGATCCGGCTGTACGGGCCGGTCGAAACCACGATGCGCGGCGGCACGGTCACCATCAACTTCTTCGATCCCGACGGCCATCATTTTGATTTCCGCGAGGTTGAGGCGGAAGCCAATGCTCACAACATCTCACTGCGTACCGGGTGCTTCTGCAACCCCGGCGCGGGCGAAGTCGCCGGCGACCTGACCGCCGAGGAGATGCGCGACTGTTTCCAGAACGAGGAACGCATGACCTTTGAGCAGTTTTTGATGGTGATGGACAACAAGTCGCCGGGCGCGGTGCGGGTATCGCTGGGCATCGTGTCGAACTTCGCCGACGTATACCGCTTCCTGACGTTTGCCGAATCCTACCTCGACCGCCACAGCCCGAAAACGGTTTAGTACTTTTTCAGCGTATAGGTTTTCAAAGTGACTTGATTGAGGAGTAATGACGATGTCGAAACACGCGGTGGGTCCGGCAGAGACGCTGTTACAGGATGGCGAAATGCGCCGCATCGAACTGGAAGGCAGGCCGGTGGTGCTGGCGCGGGTGCAGGGACAGTATTACGCTTTCGGCGGCAAATGTACCCACTACGGCGCGCCCCTGAACGAAGGCGTGCTGAAAGGCCATACGCTGATCTGCCCCTGGCACCACGCCTGCTTTGACATCCGCAGCGGCGCACGGCTGGAACCACCCGCCCTGAACGACGTGCCGCGTTATCCAGTTCAGATTGAGGCGGGCAATGTGGTTGTGACGCTGCCGCACGATAACGCCACCGAACCGCAGGGACAGGCCGCGCCGACCGATAGCCGCGTGTTTGTGATTGTCGGCGGTGGGGCGGCAGGCAGCGCCGCTGCCGAAGAACTGCGGCGGGCGGGCTTCGGCGGCAGGATTGTGCTGCTCAGCGCCGTTTCGACCGTCCCGGTAGACCGCCCCAACCTGTCGAAGGATTATCTGGATGGGCACGCCAAACCGGAGTGGATTCCGCTGCGCAGCGCCGACTGGTACCGGGCGCGCGACATTGACCTGCGCCTGAACATCCGTGTCACCCGCATTGACCCGGCGGCCCACACCGTTTTTGTCGAGTCCGGCGAGCCGGTTCGCTACGATAAACTGCTGCTGGCAACCGGCGCGACCCCCCGCCACCTGACCAACGTGCTCGGTGCCGATCTTGGCGGCATCTTTACCCTGCGGACGCTGTCGGACGCCGACCGGATTATCCAGGCAGCGCAGCCGGGGACGCGGACTGTGGTCATTGGCGCGAGTTTTATCGGCATGGAGGTAGCGGCCTCGCTCGCCAGCGGGCGCGGCACGGCGGTGACCATCGTCGCGCCGGAAGCGGTGCCGTTTGGCCGCATCCTGGGTGATGACATTGGCCGTATGTTCCAGCGGCGGCACGAAGCCAACGGCGTGCGCTTCCACCTGGGGGAAGGGGTGGCGCGCTTCAGTGGCGCAGGGGAGCACGTGACCGGCGTTGAACTCTCCAGCGGCGCTCGTCTGGAGGCGGACATGGTGGTGGTGGGTGTGGGGGTTGCCCCGGCTACCGACTTCCTGCGCGAGTCCGGCCTGCGGCTGCATGAAAAAGACCGTTCCGTGCTGGTAAATGCTCAGTTGCAAACGACCGACCCGGACATCTTCGCCGCCGGCGATATTGCCCGCTGGGACAATGGACACGATGGCGGCGTGCGCATCGAACACTGGCGCGTGGCGCAGCAGCAGGGCATCGTGGCGGCGCGGAACATGCTGGGGGACACGCTGGATTTTAACCGCCGCGTGCCGTTTTTCTGGACAAGTCAGTGGAAGCTGACGCTGAACTACGTCGGCCACGCCGAGAACTGGGACGAAATCATCTACCGGGGCGGCACGCCCGAACAGGAGAAGTTCCTCGCGTTCTACGTTCGTAATGGGCGGCTGCAGGCGGCGGCAGGCTGTGGGTATGATCGGGAACTGGACGCCATCGAGTACATCCTGCGTGACAGACTGCCGCTGTCGCCGGAACAGATGCGGGATGACCGCTTCGATCTCGTCGCCTATGCCCGGCGCAGTTCATAACGGGCGCGGCAACCGGCGCAAATTTTGTAACCTGTTTGTAAGTTCCTGTTTTTAAGGTCGGGCGCTGCGCCCCTGCTTCCCTCTGGGAACAGCAGTTTATCAGGTTATGGCAACGCCTTGTTCCGGTTGCACATGATTACAATCCTTTTGGTCTGCCTGTAGCCTGTCCTACCACTTGGTGGTAACAGGTTGATCGGTTACACTTGGTGACAGCTACCGCTGCTTGCAGCCGGTGGCAAAAAGCTGATGTATTTGATGAACAAAGCGGGAATAATACGATGGACTGGTTTCGTCTGGACTCCAAAGTGGCTGTTATCACCGGCGGCAGCCGGGGAATCGGGCTGGCGATTGCCGAGGGCATGGCCCAGGCCGGCGCGCACGTCGTCCTCGTCGCGCGGGGGGCAGACATGCTCACTGAGGCGGTGAACCGCATCTGTGCAAGCGGTGGCTCGGCGGAAGGCATCGTACTCGACGTGCAGGACATTGCCGCCGGGCAGCAGATGATCGCGGACGTGATCGCCCGGCGCGGTCGGCTGGACATTCTGGTCAACAACGCGGGCATGAATATCCGCACCGCCACGCTGGAGGTGACGCCGGATGATTTCGACCGTATCCTGGCGGTTAACCTGCGCGGCCCGTTTTTTCTCTGTCAGGCCGCCGCGAAACATATGGTCAGCGCGCAAACTGGCAAGATCATCAATATCGCCTCGCTGTCATCGTTTGTCGGCCTGCGTAAAATCGCGTCCTACGCCTCCAGCAAGGGCGCGCTCGTGCAGATGACCCGCACCATGTCGGCGGAGTGGGCGCGCGACAACGTGCAGGTGAACGCCATCGCGCCGGGTTTCATCCGCACTGATCTAAACCGTAAGCTGTGGGAAAACGAAGCGGTGCTGAACTGGGTGATTGGCAACACCCCCGCCGGTCGGCTGGGCACGCCAGAGGATATTGTTGGCGCGGCGCTGTTTCTGGCGTCACCCGCCTCGAACTTTGTCACGGGGCACGTGCTGGCGGTAGACGGTGGTTTCCTGTCTGGCGGAACCTGGCCGCTGTGATCGCTGTCGCGTGTTACAAGCGTTAAGAAATGACCATCTCCACATAGTACTATCGGCCTGGTCGCCTCTTATTGTCTGGGGAGACAACGATTTCTTAATCCTTCATTACGGAATTAGTGGTTATCCTGAATGTAATCCGTGATCGCCACCTAGCATTCAGGAGCGCTGCACCCATTATGTATAAACGATCACTCCTGGGGCTGATCCTGCTGCTGGTCAGCCTGTATCCGGCTGCCGCGCAGGACGGTCTTACGTTGCTGCTGCCAGATTTTGGCATCGTCCAGGGACGGCGGCTGTCGGTCGAAACGTTTGACCGCACCACCAGTTGGGAACGGTACGCCGGCGTAAACGGCGTGGAACTGGGCGTCGAAAACGGTGTTTACCGCGCCTACACCATGAACCCCGGCTACGTCTGGGGGCTAAACCGGTCCGAACATACCGACGTAATTCTGGAAGTAGAAGTGACGCCGCTGACGCCCAACTATCAAAACGGTTTTGGTCTGGTTTGCCGCGCCGATACCACCAACAATGGCGACGGTTATTATTTTATGATGACTCCCAGCGGATATTATTCCATTCAAAAGGGACAGGGCAACGGGATGCTGCCGCTGGTGGACTGGCAGCGTTCCAGCGCGATTCGCCCGGAGATTGACCACAACCTGCTGCGCGCCGTGTGTGTGGGCAACCATCTGGCGTTGTATATCAACAACGAACTGGTGGCGGAGGTGGACGATAGCGCCTACCGCAGCGGCTACGCCGGTCTATCGGTTGCCTCTGGCAGCGGCGATGTGGACGCAGCCTTCGATAATTTGGTGACGTATCGCGTCAGCGTGGCGGTGGCAGCCAAGCCGTGATCGTCTGCCGCAGGCTTACCCGACCACGCGCCGCCAGACGCTGAAAGCTATCCGGCTGAACGCAAAAGCCGCCTTCCAGGCGGCTTGCCAGCCGAATGAACCGGTTCTTCAGCCTGCTTCCAGCTCCTGGGCGATCAGATGGGCGACCGGTCGGGTCGCCCCGGCTTCTTCCACGTTATTTATTCTTCAGCGGCGAGGGCAGTTGGTCGCCCCGGCTGGCGTTTTCTTCCGGCGGCATGGCTAACGGATACTGGTCGGCCTCCGGCGCAAACGTAAGCTGGCTGGCCTCGTTTTCGACCAGTATCGGCGGCGCGTCAATCGGCAGCGCCGGGTTGCTGAACAGGTTCGAATCGCCGGTCACATCTGATGTGAACACCAGCACTGGCGAGTAACAGAACCAGGTCGGGGCGTAGTCCTCAATCGTGTTATCCGTCAGCAGCCGTGTCGTACCGGTGTCCAGATCGTAGACGTAAATATCGTCGTCGCCGTCCAGATTGGACTGGTAAGCGATCAGGCGGCCATCCGGCGACCAGGCGTGATTGAGCGCGTAGCCGCCAGTGTCGGAGATGCGCTCTACGTCGCTGCCATCGGCGTTCATGATGTACAGCACGCTGTTATCGCCATCACGGAAGGAACGGAAAGCGATGAGCTGGTTGTCGCTGGAGTACTGCGGCGCGTGGTCGTCCCCCTGTCCGTCGCTAAGTCGCCGTTCCGCGCCGGTGGCAATCGTCAGTTCGTAAATCTGCCAGAAGCCTTCGGCGTCGCTCTGGAACACAATCTTCTGACCGTCGTAGGACCAGAACGCATTGACCTCGTTGGCGGGCGCGTTGGTCAGGCGGGTTTCTGCGCCGATTGCCACATCGAACAGGTACAGGTCCCAGTTGCCGTTGCGATTCGACTCGTACACAATCTGGCCGTTGACCGGTGACCAGGCCGGGTCGAGATCGGCGGCGCTGGTATTATAGGTCACGCGCTGGATGTTATCTTCTTCCACTGCGGAGATGTAAATTTCCCAGTTGCCATCGCGGTTGCTGGTGAAGGCCACCCACTTCTGGTCGGGCGACCGGCTGGGCATCAGATCGTATACCCGGCGGCCCACCCCGCGCGACAGGTTCGGGTCGGCCTGCACGCCGTCCGGCAGTTCACCCAGGCGGAAAATCTCCCAATCGCCGGTCATGTCGGTATGGTAGACCAGCCAATCCGGGCACTGCGCCGGCGCAACCGTGATCGGTGTCCAGGGGGCGCGTGCCATTTCTGCCGTGTCCGGCGCGCAGGCCGACATATCAATCAACGGGAAACCACTGCCACCTGTCTCAATGACATCCGCGCAGACCAGACTGCCGGCCTGTGGCACCACCGTTGGCGGCACGACCGTCGGCGGTGGCAGCGTCGGTGGTGGCGGCGCCGGCGTATTCGTCGGCGGTGGTGGTGGCACTGGCGTATTGGTTGGCGGCGGTGGCGGTGCCGGCGTATCCGTCGGCGGTGGTGGCGGCGGCGGAGGCGGCGGTGGTGGGGTATCCGTTGGCCGAGGCTGGCGCGTCGGCGTGATCGAAGGAGTCGGCGTCGGCGTGAGCGTTACGCCAACCGGCGGCAGACAGGTTCCAGTCACGCTGAGGAACACATCCTTGAAGGTAGGCGAGCTGTACAGCGCGGTGACGGTGGCGTTGCCAGCAGCGATGATGTCAAACACTTCATTGGCTTCCAGCAAAAACTCATCTGACCATACTGGCTGCCCCGGCTCACGAACTGTATAAATTCCTGGCGAGGTCATATCCGCCGCGACGTTCCGCAGCCGGAAGCGCGCCTGTACTGGCTGACCGGGCGCGGCTCGCAGACAGGTCACACCCAGTTCGATCAACGGGTCAGCCACTGTTGCCGTTGCTGTTGGCGTATTGGTTGGCGTCGGCGTATGCGTCGGCGTCGGGGTGTTGGTGTTGGTCGGCGTATTCGATGGCGTGGGCGTGTTGCTCGGTGTCGGCGTGATGGACGGCGTGGGCGTAATGCTCGGCGTGAGCGTGATCGTTGGCGTCAGGGTGATCGTCGGCGTGAGTGTATCTGTCGGCGTCAGGGTGATCGTTGGTGTATTGGTCGGCAGGGGCGTATTTGACGCGGTCGGCGTGATGGATGGCGTCAGCGTAATCGTTGGTGTATTGGTCGGACGTGGCGTGCGGGTTGGTCCCGGCGTATTCGTCGGGCGCGGGGTGTTGCTTGGTCCCGGGGTATTGGTTGGGCGCGGGGTATTGGTTGGCCCGGGCGTGTTCGTCGGCGGCGGTGTGCGGGTCGGCTCAATCGTACACGACCCTGTCGCCCGCAGCGTGACCTGGCCGGACGACGGCGAATTATAAATGGCAGTCACGGTGGCGTTACCGGCAGCTTCAAACGAGATGGACGCGCCGGTGGCAAGCTGGAAACTGGCTGTGCGCGGCGGGTCGGAAACGGTATAGGTGCCAGGGCTGGTCATCGGTCCGCCGGAGTTGCGCAGCGTAAACCGCGCTACTCCCGGCGCCGGGCAGGTAACACTAAGTTCAACGTCCGGCTCTGCGGCCTGCGGCACAACGATCAACTCGCGCGGTTGGGCTTCAACTGGCGTTGGAACAGCGGTTTCCTCCGCCAACACTGCTGCGGTGACTTCTGGTCGGGTTTGCGGTGGCACGTCAGGCGGCGGCTGTGTCGGAACGGTGGTTGCTTCGGCGGTGGCTTCAGGAGTGGCTTCCGGGCCGGCTTCAGCGGTGGTTTCAACCGGGGGTACTTCCCGCGTGGCTTCCGCCGTTGGCACGCTGTCCACGACCGACGTCTGTTCCGGCACGATCTGTCCCGACATATCAGGCGCGCCGGTAGGCAGCGATTCGCTCTGGATGGTAGTCGGGTCAACGGTTGTTTCCGCCGCCGCGGTTGGCTGCTCCTGCCTGGCCCGCGAGGGGTCAAAAGCGATGCCAGCATACAGCAGTAGAAACAACAGACTTAAAACAACCAGCAGTTGGAAACGCGCGTATCGGTTCATATCCTGTCAGCTTTCAGACAACTTTGGCGCAGGATGCTAACCGGCACATCCACGCCTTCGATTGTTCACAGATTAACCATCCTCCGTTCAGCCGCAATTAGTGTTATCTATGAAAAACGTTAGAGACCTTACAAAGATTATACGTCCAAAAGAATGCCGGGCAATGGTACAACAGTGCTTACCGCCGCTGTGACACACTTTTTTCACAAAAATTTACGTTTTCAGGAAAAAATTCATAAAATTGGAACTCTTTTCACGTTTTTAGCCCGCCATTTCTCTTAAAATAGCAAGATGGATCATATTGCGTTTCTGCTTACCACACAGGAGTGCCTGCAATTATGCTTTATCGTTCTCGTACTGCTGCTATTGGGGCTGTACTCGCTGTCCTGCTGTCGCTGGGGTTCGCCATCTCGGCTGCGCTGGCCGGCCCGGCGCAGCAGCAGGGACAGGTCTTCACCGCCAGCGGTGAACTCGGCGCGGTGCAGCAGGTGACACACCGGTTTAACCTCGTGATCGGCCAGCCGATTACCGTCAACCTGTGTTCATCCGTGTTTTTCGCCATGCGGATTTACCGTCCCAACGGCATCGAGATTGGTCAGGGATTCTGGAATGAGAGTGGTTGCAAGGATATTGCCCAGTTTACGACCGATCAGAATGGCGCTTACCAATTTGACCTGAACAATGGGAGTACGCAGCGCGGCACCTACACGCTCACGATCACGATGGGTGCGCCGCCGGACGCGGACAGCGATGGTATCGCCGATGCCAACGACAATTGCCCCACCGTCGCTAACCCCGACCAGAAGAACACGGACTACGACCCCTTCTGGGGCTGGGGCGACAGCCTGGGCGACGCCTGCGACCCCGACGATGACGATGACCGCGTGCCGGACGCCAGCGACAACTGCCCCCTGAATAAAAATGATGACCAGGCCAACGTGGATGGAGACAGCCTGGGGAACGCCTGTGACCCGGACGACGATAATGACACAGTGCTGGATGGCAGCGATAACTGCATGTGGGTACCTAACCCCGATCAGGCCGATCTGGACGGCGACTGGTTGGGTGATGCCTGTGACAGCGACGATGATGGTGACGGTATTCCCGACTTCGTGGATAACTGCCCACTATTGTCAAATGCCGGCGATAGCAACTCGGACGGCGACGCCCTGGGCAATGCCTGCGACCCGGACGATGATAACGATGGCCTTGCCGATGGCAGCGATAACTGTCCAGTGAACGCCAATGCTGACCAGGCCGATCAGGACGGCGATGGTCTGGGCAACGCCTGCGACCCCGATGAGGACGGCGACGGCGTCGCGAACCTGGCCGATAACTGTCCGTTTGTGGCAAATGCCGATCAGGCCGATACCGATAACGACCGCCTCGGCAATCTGTGCGACCCAACTCCCACCGGCGACGACGACAACGATATGGTGGACAACGCCACCGACAACTGCCCGGCGGTTGCTAACCCCGGTCAGGCGGATAAGGACAATGACGGCGTGGGCGACGCCTGCGACACCACCCCCAATGGCGACGATGACGGTGATACGGTGGACAACGCCGTTGATAACTGCCCGGCGGTTGCGAACACCGATCAGGCCGACAGGGACAACGACGGCGTGGGGGATGTCTGCGACAGCACCCCCACCGGCGATGACGACAACGATACGGTGGACAACGCCATTGACAACTGCCCGGCGGTTGCGAACACCGATCAGGCTGACATGGACAACGACGGCGTGGGGGATGTCTGCGACACCACCCCCACCGGCGACGACGACAACGATACGGTGGACAACGCCACCGACAACTGCCCGGCGGTTGCCAATACGACTCAAACCGATACGGACCGTGATGGTTTGGGTAATGCCTGCGACAGCACCCCCACCGGTGATGACGACAACGATACGGTGGACACCGCCATTGACAACTGCCCGGCGGTTGCGAACACCGATCAGGCTGACATGGACAACGACGGCGTGGGGGATATCTGCGACAGCACCCCTACCGGTGATGACGATGGAGACACAGTGGACAACGCGGTTGATAACTGCCCCTCGGTGGCTAACCCCGATCAGGCTGATGTTGACGGTGATGGCCTTGGCGATGCCTGCGACAGCGTGAATAACAGGGATACCGATGGCGATACAGTCGAGAACGCGGTTGATAATTGTCCGGCGGTTGCTAACCCGGACCAGGCCGACCGGGATGGCGACGGGATTGGCGATGCCTGCGACAGCGTCAGTAACCAGGATGTGGACGGAGACGGTATCATGACCGGGGCGGATAACTGCCCCCTGCTGGCGAATGCGAGCCAGGCCGACGCCGACGGGGATGGCGCTGGCGATGAGTGCGACGACTTCCCCGCCAACCCATACAACGAACCGCCGTTTTCGCCGGGCGATAACCGCCTCAACCAGCATCCGAAAGATCGCGGTGCGTCGGCAGCCGTCTACTGCATGGCGGAGTCTTACTTCGTCTACCAGATCAACGACCGCAGTGAAGGCCGGCTGGTGTTGATCGTCACGCCTGAACAGGTGCAGGCGGTCGGCGTGCCCGCCGTGAATACGCTGCTGGCACGGGCCGAGACACCGGCGGGAACGGTCGCTGTCTGGCGGTTAACCACCGGCGAGTTCCAGCTTACCGCCCCCGGCGTGCGCCCTGGCGCAGATCCATACAGCTTCATCTGGCGTGATTGCCAGGTAAGCCGATAACAGAGATGTGGTCGTAGGGACACGGCGGCGTCGTGTCCCTATGGCTTGCTCAGCATTCCAACCGGACATCTGTTCCTGACCCACACCGTTGTTTAACCGTAAACAAACGGTTTTCAAACCTTAATTTCGCAATAAATTCATAGACGATTTGGCATTGTTGCTGTTCGTTCATGCTATAGTGAGATGGACAAATAGCGTCACTAAGATTCCTGTCGTCTCACCTAACCGAAGCGCGGGGCACCCAATGAACAACACGCTCCACCAGACCATCAGTTATGAGTTGAAAGATATTGTAAGCCGCCACCTGACGGAGATACGGCAGTACGTCCCGGCCCCCGGTTCCCCGAATGTAGGCACACCTGATGACATCCTGTGCCACCTGAAGCGCCTGAGCGAAATCTGCTGGCGGTCGAACAGCCGGAACGTATCGCCGGAACGACTTCAGGAAGTACAGGACGCGATCAACAGCGTCGAATCGTTTTTGCGGGTGATGAACCAGGACCTCGATGCATCATTCGAGCAAACCGGCATCGGCCAGATTCTCGTTCAGGCGCAGGCGTGGTGTCAGGCCGCTCTGCCAGTGCTGGCCGGGCTGTCGTTGCAAGGCGTGTGGGATTTTATTGCGCCGGTTAAACCCGACCACCTGCGCCAGCTAGCCCCCGGCGTTTTTGAAGCGCAGTGGTGGAAGCCGGTGCCCTGGATGGACGTGGAAATCCTGCGCCGCACCGAGGGCGTGACCATCCATCAGGAAGAAACCGACCCCAAACACCTGCCGGGCGGGATGGCGGTGCGGTTCTCGGTGACGACCGGCTAAAAGTGGGTTAACATTCCAGCCTGGCCGATGGCAGAAAACACAGTATCTGAACCGGGAGGCGACACGGCAAACGAAGGAGACTGGTTATGGGCTTCATTGAAGAATTGATCGAGGAGTTAGTCAACGCCGACTTCGACCGCAGCCGGCGCGCCAGGCAGCAGTTGGCGGCGCTGGGCCGGGCAGCAGTGGACGCGCTCACCGCGGCGCTCCCAGCCGGCACCGACCAGCAGCGTTGGAAAATTATCATTCTCCTGAGCGAGATTGGCGACCCGAAGGCCGTACCGGCGTTTATTGACTGTCTGCGGTCGCGCAGCCCGGCGATTCAGGCCGCTGCCGCGCAGTTCCTCGGCAACGCCGGCGACCGGCGTGCGGTCGAACCCCTGCTGCATTACCTGTTTGATGATGAAAGCGCCTGCTCGCTGGTATGGATTGTGCAGGCGTTAGGCAAGCTGCGCGACCGGCGCGCGGTTGAACCCCTGCTGCGTGTCGTCCAAACCACCGATTCGGCCAGCGTCCGTTACACGGCGATTGAGGCGCTGGGCAACATCGGCGACCCGAAAGTGGCCGATATCATCCGGCTGTACGCCAACGATTCCAGCCATCACGTGCGGTCGCGGGTAGTGTCCGCCCTGGAACAACTCCATCTCAGCGAAGCCCGGCAGGTGGGCTAAACGCTCCGTTCGTACGGAATATCCGGCAATAACGAGCAGCCCGGTGGTCACGCCTTAACCGGCTGCGTCCACGCCAACCGGGATGTCCAGCAGCGACTTCACCCGCTTGGCAGCAATCCTGCCGTCTACCCCTGCGAATCGTTCCTCCCGGTCCACAATCCAGCATGCCAGCCCACAGGCGGCGGCAAACGCACCATCCGACCAGGGGTCGTCCCCGACGATCACCGCCCGCAGCGGTTTCACTTCCGGGTTGGCCGCCAGCACAAAATCCCACAGGCTGCGGTCGGGTTTTGGCTGCGTGCCGGGGCAGCCTTGCGGCGTGTAAACCTGGCGGATATAGGGGGAGAGGCCGAGCCGCTGCGCAATCTGCGGCGCGGTGGGGTTGTTCGAAATGACGTAAACCGGCTGCTGCCGCCGCTGCAACTGCTGCAAAAACGGCAGCGCATCCGGGAACAGCTCGGGCCGGTAGCCGGTCTGCACGTCCTGAATCAGTTCTGCCAGCAGATCACGTGGCCAGCCCATCGTCTCAAATAACTCCGCGACCACCGGGCGCGGGTCCGTGATGAGATTGGCTTTTTCCTGCGCAACCAGAATGGCCTGCCACAGCGCCGCCTCATCATAGACCAGCCGGTGCTGTTCGATCAGCCGGGGCAGGGCGTATTTGATGCCCCACGTGGTCGCGCCGGTCGCCAGCGTGTCGTCAAAGTCGAGAAACCAGGCAGTTGTCATCGCCTTCCGTACCACCCTCAGCCTTCGTCGTCCGTTGCCGCGCCGCGTATCAGCCCGACGGTGCTGCGAGGGTCAGCGCTCAGGCTCATGTAATACTCGTACTCGGCGTTTGCCAGTTCGGTGGTGTACTCACCGCTGTAATCGCTCCCCTTCAACTGCACCACCGGCTTGCCAAACGCCATATCTTCCAGCATCGCGCGCAGCGTTTCCTTCGGTGTGAACAGGCTGGGGTATGGCGTATAAAACAGCCGGAACGGGCCGCCGCACAGCAGCGCAATCGGGAATAGCGACCGCAAATGCAGGCTGCCCTTGCGGTTCGAACCGAGATAGAAGTGCGGCATGGGCAGGTCAGTGCCGTAGACCGCCCGCGCGTAATAGCGGTACAGCGTCTGGTATACGTCCTCCAGATCGGTGTTGCCGGCCAGCGCCGCTTCCAACTGGCGCTGCTGCTCCGCCTCCATCACCTCCGGCGCTTTCCAGAACGAAAACAGCGGGATGGCCGCGATTTCCCAGATCACCTTACGCCGCCCCTCCCGGTACGGCCACGCCTGCTGAAAATCGCGCAGCTTCGCGCCCAGTTGGTGCGCCGAATGTTCCGGCGGCAGGTGCAGCAGGGTGTCAATCCCGACGAAGTAGGGGTCAATCCCGTTGGCCTGATAATAGGCTACCGACCGGTCGTTCATCAGGTCCAACGTTGAACGGGCGATAAACTCGGCATACTGGTTGCCCTGGTGATAGAAGCGGTGATGCGACAGCGCGGTAATCACCATGTTCTGCCCGCCCAGTTCCATAAACAGGGAGATAAACTCCAGGTAGCGGGTGAGCATATAATCGGCGTAGTCGTAAAAGTCGCGGATTTGTCCGGGGTTGGGCTGGTGGCGGTTGCGCTCCAGCAGGTAGGTGGTGCGCGTGCCGCCGATGGCAAACACGCCGGTCAGCCCTTCGGGATACCGGGCACGGATGCGCTCGGCAAACGAATTGTCTGCGGTATGGGTCATAAACCTCGTGCCTGAACGATTTGAATAATCTCATCTATCAGCGTCATCACGCTGATCGGCTTGCCAATGTAACCGTCAAAACCTGCCGTCATAATCTGCTCGCGGTCTTCGCGTTTGGCGTGAGCGGTGATGGCGATCACCGGCAACGAATTCCATTCAGGATGCTGGCGAATCACTTCCAGCAGTTCGTAACCGGACATCTCCGGCATCTGAATATCCACCAGCACCAGCGTTGGCGTCCGGGCGGCCAGCAGCGCCAGGCACTGCGAACCGGATGTCGCCGTCCGTACGGTTGCACCATGAAACTGAAACACGAGTTCGACAACCCCGATGTTATCCGGTTCATCGTCAACGACGACGACATCCCACGCGGAAATATCAACCATAGGAGACCAGTTGGATAGTGGTTTGACCGCGCCAGCATACCGCGTCTTTCAATTGATTACAATAGCAAAACAAGTGAAGTCAAGGGTTTATGGCTGCGGGTAACAATTCTCTCATCCGGCAGTTTTTAAGTCTCCATGACTGGCGAACGATTTCGCCGGTTTACCACCTGCCGGCCACGCGATACAGATAGGGCACCAGTTTCTCTGGCAGCACCGGCTTCGGCAGGTAGCCGTCAAACCCCCGGTTCATCACTTCCGTGCCGGTGTCCTGGGTGTAATAAGCGGTAGTGGCGATCACCTTGCAGCGCCGCCCGCCGGGCAGCCGGCGGATGGCGTCCAGCGCCCGGTAGCCGTCCATCTCTGGCAGGAACAAATCCAGAATCACAATGTCCGTACTGTGGGCTTGCAGATACTGGATTGCCTGCTGCGCATTGTCAAAGGTCGTTAAGGGCAGCTCGTGGTGCTGGAGAATCAGTTGGAAGATGTCACACACGTAAGGATCATCATCTACCAGCAGCACGGACAGCGTTTGAGTGGTCATCATAATGCGCTCCCTGCGCCGTAAAACGCGCTATTTTTGCAAAGAACCATAATTTTCCCCGTTGGCACTGGCGGACAGTCGGGCCGTCGGGAGGGTTACGGTAAAGGTTGAGCCACGCCCCAGCGCCGATTCAACGGTGATTGTCCCACCCATCCGTTCCACCAGCCGTTTGCTGATTGACAGCCCCAGGCCGGTGCCCTTGTACCGGCGCGTGGGCGAATCGTCCACCTGCCGGAACGGGTCAAAAATGTACGTTTGGGCTTCGGCACGGATGCCGATGCCCGTATCCTGCACGCGGAACTGCCAGTGATGGCTGTCCGCCGTTGTCACGTGTACCGTGACACCCCCTTCGTCGGTAAATTTGATTGCGTTCCCAACCAGATTAATAATCACCTGCTCAATCTTTTTGGCGTCGCTGAGCACTACCTCTGGCAGATTATCCGCAAAACTGACGGTTAACGTGAGATTTTTTTGGGCAGCCAGGCTGCTTAAATCTTCAACCGTTTCACCGATCACCTTGCGCGGCGACATCGGCGCAAGGAACACTTCCAGCGTGCCGGCTTCAATCTTCGACAGGTCGAGCACATCATTAATGAGCGCCAGCAGGCGGCGGCTGTTCTTCTGGATGTGGCCGAGCAGTTCCAACTGCCGGGGGGTGAACGTGCCTACCATGCCCGCGATCATCGCTTCATCATAGCCGATGATGGCATTCAGCGGCGTCCGCAGTTCGTGGCTCATGTTCGCCAGGAATTGCGATTTGGCGCGGTCAGCCGCTTCGGCGTGCTGGCGCGCTTCTTCCGCCTGTTGCTTGGCAAGTTCGGTTTCGCGCAGCGACCGGCTGATCGTGTCCAGCCGTGCGTCAAACTCAACGCGAAGTTGCCGCAGCAGCGCGCCTTCAAAGAGAAACAAAATCAACACTGAAATAACATGCTGATCCGGGTAAAGTCCCTGTACCAGATAATCACTTACTGGAATGCCAAACAACACCAGGCAGTAGAACGCTGTTGCAATCAGGCTGACCGGTAGAATATAGCGGCGCGGCAGCGCCAGCGTGGCGATGATCGGCGCGAACATAAACGGCGCGATGCCCAGCACAATGCCAATGATCGTCTCAGCCTGGCGGGCAAGGGCAATCACGCCGCTGGCGCCAAAAATAAACAGTAATGTGAGCAGCCAACCCGCCAGTACTAGATGCCCTCGCAGCAGCACGACCGCCGACAGCAGGCAAATGACCAGCGCCATCAGATGCAGCGTTGGAAAAGAGATGAGCGACCACTGTGCCCGGAAGATCAGGATGGTCGAGGCGAAACTGAGCAAATCCAGCACAATCACAATCGCCAGCGTGCTGCGGATCACCTGTTCGCGGAAGGCAGCGTCGCGGTCGTGCGAGCGCGGCTTCAGCCACTGCCGCACCCAGTTCGCAACGGTTTGAAACCCGCCTGCCGTCCCCGAACCGGCCCCTGCCATCGTCAATCCCAGTTCAAATAGCTGTACAGCGCGCTTAAGATGGCGGCCTTCACCGGCATCAGCGGCGTGTACAGGCTCTTGCCAATCCACAGCGGAGTATACTGAGGATCGTCCACGTGCGCACTTAAATACTGGGCGGCAGCATCCAGAATGCTGGTTTCAATTCGTTCCACCGTGCGGTCCCACATCAGCAGGGCTTCCAGACAGTAAGCCGTTTCTTCCGGGGTGGATTCATCCAGGTAGCCCCAGCCACCATCGTCGTTCTGCGTCCGCAGAATCCACTTCAGCCGCGACCGCGCCAGGTCATCAGCGATGTCGCGCAGCGCAAATAACGAGGTGGCCGTGACATAATAGGGCGAGGCGTGCCACTTGTCCCACCAACACGACCCGTTTTCGTCAAACCGCTGGAGTGTCCCCAGCACTTTTGCTATCCACGTTTCGTAGCTGGGGTGGTCATCGCACAGGCGCAGCGCCAGCAGCAGACGAACGTGGGCGCTGAGCGAGGGGTTGGTTTCTCCGGGGTAGCAGCAGAAGTGCTCCGCCAGTTCGTAGGCTTCAAATACGGATGGATTGACCGGGTAGCCGCCCCAACGCAGGGCGACAAACGCCGCTGCGGTATCGTCTACGTCTGGCACCCCAAAGAACGATGAATGGCCGACGCCGACCTTCGGCGACCACACCTGCCACAAATGCTCCAGCGCCGCCTGAACGTCAGGGTCGTCCGGCTCAACCGCCCCAACCCGAATGAAATGGCTGAGGGACCAGGCGATCTCAAACACGTCAATCGGTGCCAGCGCCGGCATCACGCCGGTAGAAGTGCGCTGCCGCAACTGTTGCAAATAGCCAAAGGCGCGGTCGTTATGATAATGCAGCAGATAGCCGGCAGTCGCCGATGGCGACACGCTGACCGAGTCGTTGGCTTCCAGCACATCATCATCATCAGTCAGCGAATGGCGCAGGGCTTCCAGCGAGAAAGTAACGGTGCTGGCGCGCCAGGCGCGGGAAGGCTGGTTGAGCAGCGCCTTCACCTTGCGCCGGTACGGTTCGGCAAACCGGATCGGCGGCAGCGGTACGTCCAGACCAAGCTGCGTGGCTTCCTGCTGCAGGGCCGCCGACAACACGGGAAAACCGACCGTATCGGCGTCATCGCGCCCCAGCTTACCAACCAGCTTCCACAGCGCATCCTCGCCGCGTTTGATGCGGCGCTGGTCGCGGGGTTCGCGGCCTACTTCCCGCAGGGCGACGATGGCCGCCAGGGTGGAAATGAAACGGTCATGATACTGTAGCAGCGGCGCGCCCCACGTCCCATCTTCATACTGGTTGCGCCGCAACCATTCCAGCGACTCTTCGAAGCCATAACCCGGATAGCGCGCCGACAGCCGCGCTGCCCAGGCGGTATCATAGGCGACGCCGCTGGTTTTCCCCGCCCCCAGTTCCCGCAGCAGACGGCGGATTTCCTGTGCCAGCAGTTCCCGTTCACTGATTGTGTAAGCTGTTGTAACCACCGCTCCCCCTGCAACCGTTGCCTGAATGAGGATGCATACCGACGCTCATAAAGCCGGAAGCCGCTAAAACCTTTACCTTCTTCACGAAGTGTAAGCCATCCATCGCTGCCCGGATATAGATACTTGCTATATCCTTGAGGTAACGAATGTCCTGTTTATTACCTTTGATGCTGGCTTACGGAACAGAATCCGCTAAGACTCTATTGTACCCACAGAATCAAAATTTGCTCAAGCAATTTTAGTAGTTTGCACAGGAAGATAAATACCGTTCGTTATAACCTTTTTTAACGGCGTTATAATATGTAGTAACATAGCCAAGAGAAGCATAAATATTACAGCTTGGTATTGTTTATTCTGTTGTCGCGGGCATAGCAACCAATCTATTACTGAGACTCTCAACCAGCCTGTGCTACGCTTTCTCCAGCGACACCAGGTTTGGCCGCGCTTTCAATTTCACTCCGCTTCTCAAAGTGCGTTTGTGCGAAATCCGATACAATGACAGTACCGGAAAGGATGAAAGGGGGTTTAACCGATGAAACGCGCGTTCCTGTTGGCCGGTCTGATTGCCCTGCTGCTGGCTTCGCTGACGCCGGCACTAGCGCAGAAAAAACAGGTTTCGTCCGCCGATGCCGATGCGGTTGCTGAACTGCTGGCCGCCGGTTCGACCACCGTCACGCTCGGTGATCTGGTGATGGATGAGCGTTTTAACAACTCACCAGACTGGGAAGATTTTGAGGGCGACCATTCCAGCGGCGTGCAGGCGGACGGCGTTTACCGCATCAGCGTGAACGGCAGCTATTACACCTGGCAGACCGGCGGCGATAGCCTGACCGATGTGGTAATCCAGGCGGAAACCCAACAGAACTCCAAAGTGCTGAACAACAGCTATGGCGTTATCTGCCGGGGTGACGGCGATGGCAACGGTTATTTCTTCCAGATCGCGGGTGACGGTTTTTTCAGCATTTTTAAGCAGACTGACCCCGACGAGGGACTGGTGCCGGTAGTGGACTGGGAGACTTCGAAGTTTATCAATCAGGGGCGCGACAACAACCACATCATCGCCGTCTGTGTCAGCGATTATCTGGCGCTGTATGCCAATGGCCGGCTGCTGGCCGAGGCCAACGACAGCGATCTGGACGAAGGGTTTGTTGGTCTGACCGCCGGCGCCTTTGACGATGGCAACGTGGACGTGTCGTTTGATAACCTGGCAGTGTGGGAAGCCTCCGGCGGCAAGGGCAGCAAAAACGGCGGGGCGAACCTGCGCGTCGAGCATTACAACGGCGAACCAGACGCCGTGATCGCGGAACTGCGCCAACTGGGGCTGGTGCCGAAGGGTGGCAGCCTGCTGTTCCAGGAAGACCGCGCCTTCTTCAACGGCCAGGGCAACTTCTTCACCCCGCTGGCGCGGCGCTCCCCCAACACCAATATTGTCATGGCCGGCGAACTCAACTTCAGCATCGGCAACCTGGACGAATACGAACAGTGCAGCCTGACGGCGCGCATCGGCACCAACGCTGCTGGCGATGCCACCACTTACGTGGACGTGGTGCTGACCAACGCCGGCGAACTGGGCGTGATTGACCGCTTCTCCGAACGGGCGGACGCCAATATTGGCCTGGCGGACGGTGTATACGACATCAGCCAGCCGGTGCACCTGCTGTTTGTCCTGATCGGCGACCGCATCAACGTATTCGCCAATGGCGAACTGGCGCTGGCCGATTTTGCCGTCGAGGAACGCGCCGGCACATACGGTATTTCGCTGATCGGCAAAGGCCCACGTGCGCAGTGCGAGGGCAAAAACGTCTGGGTCTACCAGTTCGGCTGAAGCCGATGACCGGTCAGTAGGGACGGGCCAATATGCCCGCCCTCAGCAACCATACTAATTCAATAGCACGGCCTCAATAAACAGCGTGTGGGTCAGATCGCGCTCGGTAGTCAACGGCTGGATATCTGTGGTAAACAGCCAGGTTTCGCCAGCATTGAGTATGCGCCTTAGCGGCACGACCCGGTAGCCCGTGATCTGTCCGGCGCGATTGTTGAGCGTAAGCACCGCGCGCTCCAGACGCATCGCCTGCGCCGAGGGATTGCGTAACCGCGCCGACAGGGAGTAGCGTCCATTGACCCATAGGCCGCGCTCGTCCTCGATGGCCGGATACACGGAAGCTGTTTTCGCAGGTTCGGCACTGCGCAGCGCGGCTGTCGCACCGCCGAAGTCGCGCCAGTCTGCCTGAAGCAGCAACCGGTAGGGCGCGCTCTGCCCTGCCGGAATCACCGACTGCTCCACACCGGCATCGGCTTCAGCCAGCCGCAGCCCATCCCTGTCCACCAGTGTCACCCACACCGTTACCCGCCCGATCGGCTGCCTCAGCGGGTTTTCCACACGTCCCAGGCACACAATGCGGTTGGTCGGCAGGTCGTAGCAGGTGGGTGGGAACAGTGGCAGCGGCAGCGGTGTTGGCGTCGGGAGAATGGGTGAACCGGCGGAGTTAAACTGAGGGTTGGGGATAATCAGCATCTGGCCAATCTGGAGCGAACGCGGATCGAGGCCGGGGTTAGCTGTCTCCAGCACCGTGACCGGCACACCAAACTGCCGCGCCACGCTCAGCAGGGTATCGCCCTGCTGCACCACGTACACCAGCGGCGTCGGGCTGGTGTATGGCACGGTGGTAGGTGTGGGAATCGTCTGCGCGATTAGTGGCGGCGGCGTTATGGGTACGCGAACGGTCAGGGTGACACGGGGGGGTGCGGAGGGGGGGAGAGTGGGGGCTTCGTCATGTGTGGCGCTGCAACCGACAACCCACACGCTGACGAATATGGCCGCCAGAGGCCGCCAGCCCCAGTATCCCATGCGGAGCTATATCCCTCATTATCCAACTTATCCCACATTATAGCGCAGTTAGGCGCAAAAAAATGACAAATTTGTCCCGTTCACGTTAGGATATGGGTACTCTTGCATCAGGGGGTAATAATATGGAAGAACGGTTAGAAGTCCGGGTCGGTCACGCCCTGCGGGCACGCGGATGGACCATCTGCACCGCCGAGTCCTGCACGGGCGGGCTGATCGCGCATCGGCTGACCAACGTTCCCGGCAGTTCAGCTTACGTCCTCGGCGGCGTGGTCGCCTACGCCAACCGCATCAAACAGGCGCTGCTGCACGTGCGCCAGGGCACATTGATCGCCTATGGTGCCGTCAGCGAACAGACCGCGACCGAGATGGCGCTGGGCGCGCGGGAACTGTTTGGCGCGGATGTGGCCGTGAGCGTTACCGGCATTGCCGGGCCGGATGGCGGCAGCGCGGAAAAGCCAGTTGGCTTAACCTACATCGGCTTGGCCGGGCCGGATGGGTTGCTGACCGTCCACCGCCACGTCTGGGATGGCGACCGGGAAGCCGTCAAAAACGCCAGTGCGGAAGCGGCCCTGGCGCTGGTGCTGGAAACGATGCAAAAGAGTTAACCGGGATACGTTTTGATGTTCCTCACCGATAAACAACGCGATCAACTGCTCACTTTCGCCCGCGACGAGGCCGCCGGTCAGGAATTGCTGGCGCTGGTCGAGGGCTGGTTGGCCGATGCGCGTGCCCGCGAACAGGCCTTCGCGGACATCCTGAAGCGCGACTGGAATGCCATTTTTACGATTGATAGCGCCAGCGGCGCCGTGCTGGATGCGGCGGGCGCGGCGGAAGCTCTGTACGGCTACTCGCGCGACGAAATGCTGCGCATGAACCACACCCAGTTCTCTGCCGAGCCGACCGAAACCCGCCGTGCTGTCACCGAGGTGAAAACCAGCATTCCGGTGCGCTACCACCGCCACAAAAACGGCACGGTGCTGCCGGTTGAAATCGCCGCCGCCCACCTGGTACAGGGCGGGCGCAAGCTGCATGTCGCAGCCATTCGCAGCCACGCTACCCGCCAGCCGGTCGAAATCGCGTTATACGAAAGTGAGGAACGTTACCGCCGCCTGGTTGAACTGCTGCCCATCGGGGTAGTGCTCTACTATGACGGCAAAATCCTGTTTGCCAACGGCGCTGCCACCCGGATTTTGAAAGTAGCGCACCCCGGCGAACTGATCGGTCAGTCAGGCCTGGAATTTGTTCACCCCGACTATGCCGCGCGTACCCGCGATCTGATTCTGCGGCTGGCAGCCAACCATCAACCAGCGCCGCGCCTGTTTGAAGAAAAGCTCATCCGCCGCGACGGTGTCACAATTGACGTGGAAGTGGCGGCGGTGCCGTTCCCTTACCAGGGTCAAACGGCGGTGATGATCGTCTTTGAGGATGTGACGGAACGTATACGGGCGCAGCGGCAGGCGTTTGATCTGGCAGTCGAACGGGAACGTCTGAAAATCCTGCGGAACTTCGTGCTGGATGCTTCCCACGAGTTCCGCACGCCGTTGGCCATCATCACCACCAGTTTGTATCTCTACGCGCGCACCGACTCGCTGGAGAAACGGCAGGCGCATGGCGAGACGATCCTGCAGCAGGTGCAGCGGTTGACCAAACTGCTCGATGATATGCTGACACTGAGCCGGCTGGACAGTATGTCGGCATTCCAGACTGCACCCGTCGCACTGAACCAGATGCTGCAACAGTTGGTTGCTCAGCTTACATCCCAGCCCGGCGCCCCACAGATCACACTGGAAACCGATGACCGGCTGCTGTTCATCGAGGGCAACGAGGAACTGCTGCATCAGGCGTTTGCCCGGCTCTTATCCAACGCCGTGCGTTTCACACCGCCGACCGGCAGCGTACACATTCAGACGGTAGTGACGCTGGAAGCCGTCATCGTCGAAATCCGTGATACGGGGATTGGCATGACCGCCGATACCATCCACCACATTTTTGAACGGTTTTACCGGGAAGACCGCGCCAGACAAACCCCCGGCTTCGGCCTGGGGCTGCCAATTGCACGGGAAGTAATCGAAGGGCACGGCGGCTACATCGAAGTTGAAAGCGAAGCCGGCCAGGGCAGTCTGTTCCGCGTGCGGCTGCCACAGCGCCAGGATAGAACCGCGTGATATTCAGAACAAACGAAATCGGTTGAATTTTTGCGCGGTATCGGCGGAGCGTTATAATCGCGCCTTATTCTGTCCCGCGACTTACTACGACGTTTTTCATGCCCCAGAACGGTTTTTTAGGAGGAGTCCCTTGTCATCGCTCGTCTTAACCATCACCGAGACGCTGCGTTATCGGGGCGCGCTCGGCCAATGGAGCTGGGTGCTGCACCGCATTAGCGGCCTGGGTGTCGTACTGTTTTTAACCCTCCACGTGATTGACACCTCGTGGTCGGTGTTTTACCCGGCGCTGTACGTGAAGGCGATTGCCGTCTACCAGACACCCCTGTTCACCATCGGCGAGTTTGCGCTGATCGCGGCGGTGGTCTACCACGCCCTCAACGGCCTGCGCATCGCCATTCTGGATTACCGTCCCGCCCTGTGGCGTTACCAAGCACGCGCTGCCTGGATTGTGCTGGGCGCGTCGGTGCTGTTGCTCATCCCGGTGTTTATCCTGATGTTCGGCCATGTGCTGAACTTCTACAACGACCCTGAACGCCGCGTTCTGCCGTTCGCGGACGTGCTGGAGTCGCAACTTCCGTTTGCCGTTGGCATCGTGCTGGCGGTGGTGGCGGGGGTGCTGTATTCCGGCATTCACGGCGTGATCGCCCCGCGTAAGGAAACGCCAACCGATAATATGTTCCGCCGCCCGGTGGGCAGCCGCTGGGAAAAATTCTGGTGGTCGTACATGCGCGTGTCGGGATTCCTGATCGTGCCGCTGGTGTTCGGCCATCTGGCGATGATGCACGTCATCCAGGGCGTGTTTGACATCACGGCGGCGGATTACGTCACCGTTGGCACCAACGTCGTCAACCAGACCGGCACGTCGGTGGAATTTGTCGCCAACCGCTGGAACTATCTGGTTGGCGGTATTGCCGTGTGGCGGCTGTACGACATCGCCCTGCTGGCGCTCACGGTGATTCACGGCTTTAACGGCCTGCGCTACGTGCTGACCGACTATACGGCGGACAGCACGCTCATCCGACGCGGCATGATCTACACCTGCATCATCGGCGCGCTGATTCTGCTGATGGTTGGCGGGCTGGCGCTGCTCGGCACGATTGATCAGACGGCTATCCGTATGGCTGAAGAAGCCGTAGCGAAGTTGCATCCTTAGGAAATTCACGTTGTAGGGGCGGGTTTATAAACCCGCCCCTGCGATACACAGGAGACACGATGTAATGCAAACCCACCAATTTGACGCAATCATCGTCGGCGCAGGGGGCGCGGGACTGATGGCGGCGCTGTACGCCAGCAAGGGTGGCGCCAACGTGGCCGTCGTGAGCAAGCTGTACCCCACCCGCAGCCACACCGGCACGGCGCAGGGCGGCATCGGCGCGGCGCTGGGCAACCACGAGCCGGACAACCCCCTGTGGCACGCCTACGATACCGTGAAGGGCGGCGATTATCTGGCCGACCAGAACGCGGCCAAGGTGCTGGCGGAAAACGCGATTGACGCCGTGATCGAACTGGAGCACATGGGGCTGCCGTTCGACCGCACGCCGGAAGGACGCATCAGCCAGCGGCGCTTCGGCGGCCACACCAGCAACTTTGGTGAAAAACCCGTTCGCCGCGCCTGCCACGCCGCCGACCGCACCGGCCACATGATTCTGCAAACCCTGTACCAGCAGTGCATCAAAAATCAGGTGCGGTTCTTCGACGAGTACCACGTGGTAGACGTGCTGATGAACCGGGGCGCGTGTGTCGGTGTGGTCGCGGTGCAGCTTGGCACGGGCGAACTGCACGTGTTTCACGGCAAGGCCACGCTGTTTGCCACCGGCGGCTGGGGCAAAATGTTCCAGGTCACCAGCAACGCCCACAGCCTGACGGGCGACGGCGCGGCAGTCACGTTCCGCCGGGGCGTGCCGATGCAGGATATGGAGTTTTTTCAGTTCCACCCCACCGGCATCTACAAAATGGGAATCCTCATCACCGAGGGCGTGCGCGGCGAGGGCGGCGTGCTGATTAACCGGCACGGCGAACGCTTCATGGAGAAGTACGCCCCGCGCATTAAAGACCTCGCCAGCCGCGACGTGGTCAGCCGCGCCATTTACCTGGAAATCCGCGACGGCAACGGCATCCAGGGCAAGGACTACGTTTATCTCGACGTGCGCCCGGAAACGGTCAACCGCTACCTGGCGGAAGCCGGCGAAAGCCGCCGCGTGACCGGCGAGGAAATCGAAAAGAAGCTGCCGGACATCCTCGACTTCTGCCGCGTCTACCTGGGCGTTGACCCCGTGAAAGAGCCGATGCCGATCCAGCCAACAGCGCATTACGCGATGGGTGGTATCCCCACCAATGTGGACGCCGAGGTGGTGATGGACGAAAACTGGACGGTGCTGCCGGGCATGTACGCCGCGGGTGAATGCGCCTGCGTGAGTTGTCACGGCGCGAATCGGCTGGGCACGAACTCGCTGGTTGACCTGGTGGTGTTCGGTCGGCGCGGCGGCATGAAAATCGCCGAATTTGTCAAGCAGGCCGACCTGATTCCGCTGCCCGCCAACCCGACGGCGGAGATCGAAGCCGAGTTCAAGCGGCTGCGCGCCAGCAAGGGCAAAATCCGCCCCGGCCAGATTCGCGCGAAGATGCAGAAGACGATGATGGATTACGTCGGCGTCTTCCGCGAGGCGAAGGGCATCCAGCAGGCGATTGACACGGTGGAAGAACTGCGCCACCAGTACCAGACCGATCTGGTGTTTGACGACCAGGGTTACAGGTTTAACACCGACCTGATCGAAGCGTGGGAACTCGGCGCGATGCTCGATCTGGCCGCTATCACCGCACAGAGCGCGCTGGCCCGCACCGAAAGCCGGGGCGCGCACAGCCGTGAGGATTTCCAGCAGCGTGACGATGTGAACTGGCTGGTACATACGCTGGCCTGCCCCAAACAGGCGTCGCCCTACCAGACCGGGCCGATGGAGATCGAACTGAACTTCAAGAAGAAGGTGGACCTGTCGCTGGCGGAGGTTGACCCCCGCTTCGCGCCCAAGGAAAGAGTGTATTAGAGCGCCGCCAGTACTGAGCGCGGCCAGGGGTTCAAAACCCCTGGCTGCCGGAAAATACCAAGCCCACTAAAGGGGCTGGAAAAAGCATCCGATTTGATTTCAGCCCCTTCAGTGGGCTTCCAGTCTTTTGACTTAGCCGGGCGGCTTTAGCCCCCGGCGGTGATGATGGTAAATGAGGCTAAGAGCTAAAAGACGATGGACGTAACTTTCCGAATTCGACGCTACAACCCGGAAATTCCCGGCAAGGACAAACCGCACTGGCAGGAATTTAAGCTGAGCGACGTGGAGCCGACCGACCGCGTGCTGGAAATGCTGCACCGTATCAAGTGGGAGCAGGATGGCACGCTGGCGTTCCGCCGGTCATGCGCGCATGGCGTATGCGGCTCGGACGCGATGCGGATTAACGGCGTCAACCGGCTGGCCTGCAAGGTGCTGGTGCGCGATCTCGGCAACCGGATTCAGGTCGAGCCGATTCTTGGCCTGCCGGTGCTGAAAGACTTAATCGTGGATATGGAGCCGTTTTTCGAGCATTACCGCGCGGTGATGCCGTTCTTCGTCAACGACACGCCGCTGCCCGCCGATGGCCGTGAACGGCTGCAATCGCCGGAAGACCGCGAGAAGTTCGACGACACGACCAAGTGTATCCTGTGTGCCTGCTGTACTACCGCCTGCCCGTCGTTCTGGGCGAATGGCAAGTACGTCGGCCCGGCGGCCATCGTCCAGGCGCACCGCTTCATCTTCGACAGCCGCGACCTGGCCGGCGATGATAGGCTGGACATCCTGGCCTCGCCCGATGGCGTGTGGCGCTGCCGCACCATCTTCAACTGCACACCGGCCTGCCCGCGCGACATCGAAATCACCAAAGCGATTGGCGAGGTCAAGCTGGCGATTCGCAACGGCAGCACGGAAGGCATTATCGAGGTCAGGGACATCAAACACGAAGCGTAGGGACACGCCGTATCGTGTCCAGTGTAGGGGCGAACCGGCGGTTCGCCCCTACGCATTTCTCACCAATCAGTCCGCGCTCTCCCGCAGTTTGAACGAGACGCTGACGCGGGCGCGGAAGGCGACGACTTTGCCGTTTTCAACCTTCATGTCCAGCTTCATCACCTCGGCCACGCGCAGGTCGTCCAGCGTTTCTCCAGCACGTTCGACGGCGTTGCGTGCGGCTTCTTCCCACGACGTTTCGCTCGTCCCCACCAGTTCAATGATTTTGTACACACTTTCGGTCATAAACGGCTCCTAACACAAGGGGTATTTTTAAGAAAGGCTCGCGGTTTACAGGTCTACAATTTATATTGTATTGAAGATTTTCTGGGCCGTCCACTGGCTCTGGCCAGCGCGCAACTTCGGTTCATCATGAGTATGCAAGCTCTATATGTATGGCCGCAGTATCTTAATTCGCCTGGTGACAAACGCAATCTATAATAAGTTACAACCTCTTCATGTCCGAAGATGCGAAGGTAAAAATTCTGCATGTCCTGTTTTCGCTCCCTGACGCCGCTGTGGGGGTACCTCATCGAGCCGACCACCCCGATTCAAGATACTGACGCACGGCGGAAATCCCGCCTTCAGGCAGCGCTGCTGCTGGCCCTAGCACTAGCACTTTCCCTCTTTTTTGTGCTCCAACACCTCAGTTATGGGGTCTCGCTAAAAACCCTGATTGCCCAAATACTCGCCCTGGCACTGACGTTCAGTCTGTATGGCTTAAGTCGTCAGGGGCACTACCGATTTGCGGCCCATATCGGGACGCTGATCGGCACGATCCTGATTTTTGCCCTGTCAGTCAGCCAGTCCCCTACGCAGGCGTCGGTACAGTTGTATTATCTGATCGCCATTTTTGCGTTTGCGATGACGGTTTTGCCCCGAAGTTGGGTCATACGTTTAGCGATTGTGCACATCTCTGGCATCCTGGTTTATGGACTGTTTATTCACCCGGATGTTGCCACGTTGGCTCGCGGGCCGCTGACGTTTTATCTGATTACCAGCAGTCTGCTGCTGCTGGGTTTGCACTACAGCGTTCGCCTCCAGGCCGAGCAGCAGGCGCTGCTGGCAGCCAGCGAAGCGCGCTACCGGTCGTTGATCGAAAACATGCTGGACATCGCCTACAGCCTGTCGCTGGATGGCAAAATTCTCGCAGTGAATCGTGTGACCGAAACCCTGCTCGGCTGGACCGAAGCGGAACTCGTCGGCAAAAATTTCCTTGACTTTCTACATCCTGATGAGCTGCCCAGCGCCGCCGGTTTTATCCAGCAGTCCATCGGCGGCGGTAAACCTCCAACGTTTCAGGTGCGCGTGTTAACCCGGTCAGGTGAGTACAAATGGCTGGAATCCAACAGCGCGGCCCGCATGGAAAATGGCAGGGTAATTGAAATCTTCGGTGTCGCCCGCGATATCAGCGCCCGCCTGCAGGCGGAAGACCAGAAGATTCAACTGGCGCTGGAACGCGAACGGCTGACGCTGATCGAGAATTTTGTGCTGGCGATGTCGCATGATTTTCGCACGTCGCTGGCGACGATTGAAACCAGCCGCCACTTGATCGAACGAAAGATAAACGAAACCGACCGGATGCGCCTGCAACCCAAGCTCGACCAGATACAAACCGCGATACACCATATGACGGAACAACTGCAAAACCTGCGCGCGCTGCTGCCCCTGGCAAACCTCGCGGTGGAAGCCTGCGACCTCAACGCGCTGGTGGCCGGCGAAGTGGCCGAATTTGCGCCACTGGCCCGGCAGAAGCAGCAAACGCTCCGCTTCACCTCGGACTCTGGCCTGCCGCCGGCGCGAGTGGATGGGGAGCGTGTCCGGCAGGCGGTAGCGCACCTGCTGCGGAACGCCGTCCATTACACGCCGGACGGCGGAACGATCACCGTGCGCACGGCTCAAGTTGAAAAGTCCGTTTTGATTGAAATCCGCGATACCGGCATGGGCATCACCCCGCAGCAGCTTCAGCACATCTTTGAACTGTTTTACCGGGGCGACGAAGCGCGCTCCTTGCAGTCCGGTGGTGTCGGCGTCGGGCTGAACATCGTTCGCGCCGTCGCTGTAGCACATGGCGGAACCATCAACGTCGAAAGCTGCCCCGGCAAGGGCAGCTTCTTCACCCTCGCTCTGCCGCTGCGCTCAGAATAACTACAATTCGCTGCAATCCCACATGAAGCCGCAGCGGTCGCAGCGCACCTTGCAGGCGCGGCGCACCGTCGGCGCGTTGCACGCCGGGCACACGGTAGACAGCGTGTAATTCGGCAGGGGAGTATGGATAAGCGGCGTTGATGGCTCAGGAGCATCCGGCGTTTCCGGTTGGGAACGCGGTTTTGGCGGCGTGGTCATGTCCATCAATAATGCGCTGCTAACACTTGTCCGG
Source organism: Chloroflexota bacterium (assembly GCA_016223085.1). Classification (GTDB taxonomy): domain Bacteria; phylum Chloroflexota; class Anaerolineae; order Aggregatilineales; family Phototrophicaceae; genus CFX2. The sequence continues at coordinate 13,029 of JACRPS010000002.1, read as the reverse complement.
TACGATAAAAGCTGTAATCTGTCTGTAAGGACACGATATATCGTGTCCCTACAACCCGATTGTATCACAGGCTGCGGAGAGCGACTCGCCATGCTGAAAATTCAAACGCCCGATTGGGTCAAAGACGCCGTCTTCTATCAGATTTTCCCCGACCGCTTCGCCAAAAGCGCCAGCGTCATGAAGCCCAAAAACCTCGAACCCTGGGACACGCCGCCAACGCCGCAGGGTTACAAAGGCGGTGACCTGTGCGGCGTGCTGGAACATCTCGACCACATTCAGGAGTTGGGCTGCACCGCCATCTACTTCACGCCGATTTTCCAGAGTGGCAGCAATCACCGCTACCACACCCACGACTATTTGCAGGTAGACCCGCTGCTGGGCGGCAACAAGGCCTTTTATGCCCTGCGCGACGAAATGCACCGGCGCGGCATGAAGATCGTGCTGGACGGCGTGTTTAACCACGCCAGCCGGGGGTTGTATTTCTTCCACGACATCCTGGAGAACGGCCCGCATTCGCCCTGGCTGGACTGGTTTATCATCCACGACTGGCCGCTGTCGCCCTACGATGGCAGCAAACCGGCCAACTACGAGTCGTGGGTGGATAACCGCGCCCTGCCGAAGTGGAACACCGATAACCCCGAAGTGCAGGAATACCTGATGAGCGTGGCCGAATACTGGCTGGAACAGGGCATTGACGGCTGGCGGCTGGACGTGCCGTTCTGCATCACCTGCCCGACGTTCTGGATTGACTTCCGCAAGCGTGTCAAGAAGATCAACCCGGAAGCCTACATCGTCGGTGAGGTGTGGTGGGACAGCCGCAATTACCTGGCCGGCGACCAGTTCGACGCGGTGATGAACTACCTGTTCACCGAGCCGGTGATACAGTTCTGCGGCCAGCAGCATCTGGATTTTAATCTGGCCGTCACCGGGCTGTCGTATGACCCGTACCCGGCGATCAACGGCATCCACTTCGCCAGGAAGATGGAAAAGCTGCTGTATATGTACCACTGGGAAATCACGCAGGTGCAGTTGAACCTGCTGGACAGTCACGACACGCCGCGCCTGCTGAGCATCGCCAGCGGCGACAAAAACACGGTCAAGCTGGCAACGATCATGCTGATGACGTTCCCCGGCGCACCCAGCGTGTATTACGGCGATGAAATCGGCCTGCCCGGCGGTAACGACCCGGACAACCGCCGCACCTTCCCCTGGGATCGTCCTGAGCAGTGGGACATGGAAGCGCTGGACTATCACAAACGGCTGATCGCCATCCGCAAGCAGTACCGTGCGCTGCGGCGGGGCCAGCTTACGCAGCTTCAGGCCGGGCAGTATACCTATGCCTTCGCGCGGCATCTGGACGGCGAAGCGGTGCTGGTGGCAGTCAACGCCGGCGATCAGTCGGAGCAGATCACCTTTGACGTGAAGGGGTTATTCCCGGATGGCGCGACCTTAAAGGCGGCTTACGGGCAGGCCAGCCCGACGGTCGAAGGCGGGCAGGTGACGCTGTCACTGCCGCCGCGCGATGGGCTGATTCTCAGTCTATAGTCATCAGTCTTCAGTCGGCAGTCATCAGTCTTCAGTTGTCAGTTGTAAAAAGCGGAAGTTAGAACAGCGCGCCCGCCGGAGGCTGAAAGCCCTCCGGCTGAACGAAAAAGCCCCCTGAAGGGGGCTGCAAGGCGTTGCTTTGTCGGTTTCCAGTTGCCAGTTCCTAAAACTCGGAACTTGGAACTTCACTCAGCACTCAGTACTCAGCACTCAGTACTTTGACCTCATCCCTCTGCCCTCACCCGCCGCAGCCGCGCTGGCAGCAGCGGCAGAAGCCGCGACCACTCGTCCGCGTCCAGTGGCCGGAGTGCAAGCAGGGCCGCCAGGTAGGCCAGCGTGCCGACGATCAGCGTCAGCACCGGCTGCGCGTTCCAGCCGAGCAGGAACACGGCCAGCATCACGCCGGTCGCGGCCAGCGGCTTTACCAGAATCCGCAGCCAGCCCACCGACCCCACCGCGCCGCGCAGCAGCAGCGCGAACGGCAGCAGCAGCACCGCTTCCGACGCAATCGTTGCCAGCGCCGCCGCCCGGTAGCCGTATTCCGGCACAAACAGCAGATTCGCCACGATGTTAAACGTCACGGCGATAAAAAACGCCCGCGTGATGCGCCGCTGCAAATCGAGCGCGATCAGCACATACTGCGTCAGGCTGTTCATCCAGCCAATTGGGATGCTCCAGATCATCAACTGTGTGGCAATCGCGCCGTCCGGCAGGTATTCTGCGCCGCCCAGGATGCCGGTCAGCACGTAGGCCAGGAACGTAAACACCACCGCCAGCGGCAGCGCCGCGCTGACCAGCAGCTTGATCGCCAGCCGGTAGTTGCGTCGCAGCGCCTCGCGGTTTTCGTGCGCCTGGCGCGACATCACCGGCAGCAGCGCCATCGTAAAAAACGCGGGGATGACGTTCAGCGCGGCCACCCACTTATAGGCAACGCTGTACTGTCCGACCATGCGCGCGCCGTGGATCGCTTCGATAATCACCACGTCCACCTGAAAGAAGATGGTCGCCAGAAAGTGATTGAGCATCAGCGGCCAGCTTTCGCCGATCATCCCGCGCATCAGCCGGAAATCGGGTCGGTACAGGCGACTACCTCTGGAGCGATCTTCGTAGGGGCAAACCGGCGGTTCGCCCCTACCAGCGCCATCGCGCTGCCGTTTGACTTCTTCCCCCCGGTCTACACCGGTCGGAGAGGTGGCCGGGGGGTGAGGTCGCATCATCCCCCTTGCGCTCCACGCCAGCACGGCCAGCGTCACGACGTTGGTAACAATACTCACGCTCGCCAGACCAACCACGCCAAAACCCGCCGCCAGTGCCGCCACGCCAAATACCGCCTTGTTGATCGTCGCCACCGTCGTCACCGCCGCCGGGATTTCCGCCTTCTCAAAGGCGTAAAACAGCGCCGATAACCCGGTGCTTAAGGTATTCGGGAACAGGCCGATATACAGCAGGATGATTGCCAGCACCGCCTCGTGGGTCAGCGGGTCGCTGCCCGGCAAGGACTGCCGCGCCGCCAGGAACGCCGCCAGCAGCGCCACGCCGACCAGCATCAGCGCCAGCCGCAGCACGCTGGTGTTAAACAGGTAACGCCACGCCTGCGTCCGGTCGCGGGCGACTTCGCGGGTCAAAAACACGTTCAGGCCGAAGTTGGTGAAGATGTCGAACCAGCCGAAGATAAACGCCGCGTAGTAATAAATACCCGCGCCTTCCGGCCCCAGGATGCGCAGCATGATAAACGCGAAGCCAAAATCAATGCCCCGGTTGAACAGGTTGAGGATGATCGGCGCGAGGCTGTTTTTGGCGACCACCGCCGCGCCGCTGACCGCCCTCTCAGGCCGGACGACCAGCCGCCACACCCACACCCCGGCCATAAATACCAGCACCACGCCGCTGATGAACGAGCCAAACAGCCCCACCTGAAAACTCGCGGGACTGTACACCAGCCGCACCGTCACCTGCCGGTTATCCAGCGCGAGTTTTTGCGCGTCTGGCAGCGTGTCGTAGATCGGCTGAAACGCCGCCCGCAGCACGTCCGGCGACAGGTTCACGCCCTGGAAATTCTCGAATACGCGCTCGACCTCTAACGGGCGTTCCGAGTCGCTGCTTCCGCCGCGCGGACGCACGAAGGCGCGCCAGCCGGGCAGATACGTCTCGCTCACGATTAGCCACGAATTAATCGCTTGATACAGGTTCGCGTGCAGGATTTTTTCGCGCCCGGTGTCGCCTCCCCAGGTCACATCAAAGCCGATGCCATAATAGCCGTCCACTTCCGGGCGTTCACCCGTTTTGAGGTGTGCCACCCACGCCCGCGGGGCATAACCATGCTCCCAAATACGCACGGCTTCGTCCTCATACGCCAGGCGGTAGGCAGGCGAAATCCGGCGCGGGTCGCTGCTGGTTGTTAGTTCATCCAGCAGTGTCGTCGTTTTGTGGGTGATGACGTAGCGCACGTTGAGCAGCCCCAGCAGCGGCGACTTGAGCGCGTCCACGTAGCTGAAGTTATATTCCGGCGGGTAAGCCGTGTACAGCGGCGCAATGCGGTTGTAGTCCAGTTGCGTCTGCGGCGCAAGCTGCTGCATAAACTCCACGTACTGCCTGGGGATGATACTCTCGTAGCCGCGCACGTCGTACAGGCCGTAGCGCCACGTCATGTTGGCGTTAAACAGTGGCGGCTTGGTCGGATCATCCAGTGTGATATAACGAAACGGCCCATCGGTCTGCTGCTGTTGCAGCCACTGAATCGCCGGCGGCGTGAAATGCAGCAGCGCCGGGTCGGACGCGGGATTAAAGCCCCACGACGCGATCATCAAATCCAGCGCCACCAGGCCGATGGCAACAGCCTGCCATATCGGCATTTGCTGTAGGGACATGATATATCGTGTCCGTATGCCCCCCCTCTCCGTATACGGGGAGGGGATTGGGGGGAGGGGTTTGGCCGCCCGCCAGAACACCACCCCCGCGCCGAGGGTCATCACGCCGAACGTCAGCACATTCGTAAATTGATAGCTGTAGAACATACGCGCGTCGGCGTAGGATTTGGTTGCGCCCGCCAGCGATTGGAAAATGCGCTCCACCAGCGGCTCGATCTGCGGGTAAAACAGCCGCGAGAGGAGCAACGCGATCAGCGTAACGCCGCCCACGATCATCAGCGCCCAACCGAAGCGCCGCGCCCACCGCACGATGAAACCCGTAGGGGAGGGTCTCAGACCCTCCCCTACGCCAGACCTTACAGCCGATGTAAGGGATGTCAGCGCCTCAGCCCCGAAGCCCGCCAGCGCCGCCACGCTGAACGTCACCGCGAAAATCCAGCGGAATGGCGAATGAAGCTGATTGAAACCCGGCAGCCCGTAATGCAGCAGCGCATACGTCGGCAGGCCGAACATAAACGTCAGCCCGGCCAGTGCCAGCAGCGCGAAGATCAGACGGTAAGGCGGTAAGGCCCTCACCCTTTGTCCCTCTCCCTCAGGGAGAGGGGTTTCTGAAGCCACCTCCGGCTTTTCCCCCTCTCCGTGTACGGGGAGGGGGTTAGGGGGAGGGGTTCGCCGCGCCACCAGCCCAAACGCTGCCAGCGCCAGCGGCAGGATACCTAGATACAGCGCGCCTTCGACGTAATTTTTAATGCCCCAGTCAATTGTGGTGATGGACTCGCCCAGCGCGTTCACTGTCGCGGGGACGGTCTGCCCGGTGAACACGTCAAAATAGGCGTGATGCGACGGATTGCCGTAGAAATTGGGCAGGGCGAACTGTACCACGTCGCGTAAGGGATGCGCCCAGCCAAGCACCTGCTCCAGCGTGGTGCGGCCATCGCGGTAGTTCAGGCTGGCGAATTCAAACAGCGGGATAAACTGCACCGCGCCCAGGCCGAGGCCGAGCGCCACCATCGCCACCAGCCACCCGGCACGTGAAATGAGGTGTTTCCATTTTGACCCCCTCCCAACCTCCCCCGTCAACGGGGGAGGCGTTACCCCCTCTCCTTGTACGGGGAGGGGGTTGGGGGGAGGGGTTCGCCACCACACCCATACCAGCCGCGCCGCCGCATAATAGGCTGCGATCAGCAGCGTGTAATAGGTGATCTCGACGTGCCCGGCCAGCACGTTGCAGCCCAGCGCCGCCGCGCCAACGATCACCCAGGGTACGCTGGACGGTCGGCCAAACATTGGCTTCTGCCGGATGATAAACTCGATCATCAGCAGAATCAGCGGCAGCCACACCGCCGCGCCGACGATCATCGGGAACACGGCGTGGGCGATGAAGAAGCCGTTAAGCTGATACACCACGCCGCCGACCAACGCGCCGAAGCGCCCGATGCCCAGCCCACGCAGGAACAGGAACATCAGCACGCCCGCCAGCCACAACTGCACCACCGTGAACCAGCCGTAGGCGGCAGTCAGCGGCAGCACGTAATACAGGATGCTGAACGGGTACAGCGCCGACTGCTGCCCGGCGGCCAGGAACGGAATCCCAGCGAACTGGTGCGGATTCCACAGCGGGATTTCCCGCGCCGCGATGCTCTGCCGGATGAATTCTTTCCACTGCATATTCTGCAAAACGAGATCGGACAGCAGCGCGTTGTGCGGAATCGCCGGCGCTTTGACCACTTCGCGGTAGGTGGCGTAGGGTTCGTACTGGTACAGGTTTTCGGTTGGCAGCAGCGTGCGCCCGCCCAGCGTTTGCTGCCAGAACAGCACCAGCGGCAGCGCGAACAGCAGGACAGCAATCAGCACATCAGATAAACGGCGGCTCAACGGCTCATTCCTTCGGTGTGGGCGGACATTCACGCCTTCACTATACATGTTGAACGGCCATTTTTCGACCGGCGCTTTACCATCGGTTGGCAGTCGTCATACTGCCGCCTCGGCTGTTCAATCCGTCGTTTTGGCAATTGCAAACGGCGTGGCGGGGATCAGCAGCGCCGGGTCGGCGGGGAGTCCCTGCTGCGCCAGCGCGCCGATGTATTCCGGGTGGAACTGAAACCTGCCGTCCTGATAAATTTCCCGGTCCCAGGGATTCAGCAGCAGTTCGTCGGAGATAAGCGCGATGTAATCCGGCGCGTCCGTCCCCCAGCTATGGGCGTACAGCACGGCACAGCGCACGTTCGCCGCGCCCAGCCGTTCGGCTTCGGCCTTCACCATCCGCAGCGTTTCGCCGGTGCTGCTGATCTCGTCCACCACCAGCGCCCGTTTGCCCTGCACCCCTTCCGGCGGGCGCGCCAGCCAGCGCGGGCTGTCATACGTCACCACGTCGTTGACGCGCCGCGACAGGCGCACCGGATAAATCTCGGCTTGCAGCATATGAGCCACCAGCGTGCCGGGGTAGAAGCCACCGCGCCCGACTGCGAGGACGATCTCCGGCTGGAACGGCGCGACCACCTGCGCCAGCGCCTTGCACAGCCCGTGAAAATCGTTCCACGAAATCGGGCGGATGCCCGCGCGCCGGGAATAGTCGTAAGATTGGTTGCTCATGGTGAAATTCCGAGTTCCAGGTTATGAGTGCCGAGTTGACCAGTTTCAAGTTTATCGTTCATCGTTTATCGTGCAAGATGTTGACGCGGATAGAATTTTTGTGCTAATTTGGAATGAGACAACCAGAGCCAAGCGGACACGACTGCATGGAGGCGAAAGTATGGCGAGCAACGATTGGCTGGCACAGTTGCGTTTGATCTGTCTGGCATTACCGGAAGCCACCGAAGGCGGCGGCGTAGGCGACCCGACGTTCCGCGTGCGCGATAAAATTTTTGCCATGCAGCATCGGGTGGATAACCGACCTTCGATGTGGTGCAAAGCGCCGCGCGGTTTTCAGGAGGTGCTGGTTGAATCCGACCCCGATCGCTTCTTTGTACCGCCCTACGTCGGCCATCACGGTTGGGTTGGCGTATGGCTGGACGTTGAACTCGATTGGGAATACATCGCTGATCTGGTAGAGGACAGCTACCGGCTGACCGCGCCGAAACGCCTTCACACTCGGCGGTCAGCTGGGGAATGATGGTTATCTGGCATACTGAGGCGAATAGCCGCCTTCACAAGTGGACGGCAGCGCAGTCAGGCTTCCCCTGCCATGATCCGTGTGTAGCGTTCGGATACATAGCCGAAGCGCACCTCGCCGTCGTCAAAGAAGCCGATCTGCCGCCAGCCGCCAGCCGCCGGCGGGCCAAATAGCCAGTACGGCTGGTTCGGCTGCATCTGCCCGATCACCCGGAAGCGCAGGCCGTTCCCGGCGCGAATATTCACCACCGTGTTTGGCAGTGTGGTTACAAACGTACCTGCCGAGCAAACCGTCGTGGCCGAGCCGCCGCTGAGATCGTTGCCGGTCGCCGCCGTCAGCGTCAGATCGTAGTCGCCAGACTGTGTTGTGTCTGGCTGGCGGTGAACGAGGATGGCGTACTGCTGCCCGGTAGCCTGCCACAGGCACAGGCCGGCGCTGGCATCTTCATCCGCGTTGGTATCCAGCGCCGAGATGGTCGGGATGCGACCTTCGGCCACCAGCAGCAGCGTTGGTCTCAGGTTGCCGCGTGTGGCCGTGACGCGGATGACATAATTTTCACCCGGCACAGCGTCAAAATACCACACGTCGAAATCGCCCTGCACGCGGTTGCTGCCGTTACGACCGATAAAGCTGATCGGCGTAATGGCGCTGCCGCTCGCGCTGTTCAGTATTTCCCCCGTGACGGTTTCGTCCGGCGTGATCGTGCCGGTCGTGCCTGAGCCGACGACACGCACATTGTCCTGCGCCCGGACAAATGAGAGCGTAGCGCAAAAAACGAGGAGAAAGACTATCAGGCGTGTTTTCATAACATGTTCCTCGCATGACCATTATGCTTCTGCCCGACCGATCACAGGTGACCTGCTTAACCCGTAGACCCTTACGGGCTGCTGTTAAACAGCTTTAAAAAAGTGACCCCATCCAGATCATCATCGTAATAGGCGGTCATCACGTAATCCTGCACGTAACCCTGCGCCAGATAAAACAAACGCGCTCCGGTATTGCTGACCGGCGTATCTACGTAAACTCCTCTGCCGCCTTTCTGCCGGGCGAACTCCTCCGCCTGCTGCACCAGTGCCGCCGCCAGTCCCAGTCGGCGGAATATCGGGTCTACAGCCAGGCCATGTAGCTGGGCAAGTCGATTCCAGTCGTAAAACTGGAGCGAAACATAACCGCCGATGCTATCGCCTACCTGAGCCACCCATACACCGCCATGCTCAGCATCCCTCGCAAGGGTTTCAACCGCTTCAAGCTGCCCTTGGATATACCGTTCTTCCCAGCCGATGGTTACAAGTATCTGGCGGATAGCAGGACGGTGTTTGGGTGAATAACACACGATATGAGCCGATTGGGGTAGCACCTTACGACCCTTCCTGTAGTGGTCAATCGGGCGCAGGCGCCTGCGCCCCTACGAATAGCTGGCCGGGAGCGGTGCAATCTCGCCCGCCCCTACGACGGTTCTTCTGATGCTGGCGCTTCCGCTGTGTCGTAATCCAGTTCCCCGGCGGGGGTGCCGGTAGCCGCTTCCATCAGCAGCGTCAGGCGGTTTGCCATCGCCGCCGGGTCAGGATGGATGCCATCCTGCAACAGCGCCGTTTCAAACACCTGCTCGATCACCAGCTTGATGAGCGAGTTCTCCGGCGTCTGCGCGATCATGTGGCTCAGGTTGTGCATCAGTGGGTGGCGCGGGTTGAGTTCCAGCAGTTTCACCGGCAGTTCCACCTCACGGTCGAGCAGGCGGTTAACGCGGTACATATTCCGCGCCGCGCTGTTTTCGTCGCTGACCAGCCGCGCCGCGCTGTTGGTCAGCGATTTGCTTTCGCGCACGTCACGCACACGCTCACCCAGCACAGCGGCGAAGCGGTCGCGCAGCGCCTTAAAGGTGTCTTCCGGCAGGCTGTCGCGGGCCGGAGTGGTATCGTCCTTCAGTTCGCCCACGTCGCGCAGGTCAATGTCGGCCTCGTCCACGTTGCGCAGCTTATGGCCTTTGTAATCCGGCAGCCCCATCAGCATGATTGAATCGACCGGGTCGGTGAAGTACAGCACTTCGATGCCGCGCTGGCGGAAAGCGTCCAGGTGCGGGCTGCGGCTGGCGGTGTAAAAGTCGTCCGCCATCACGTAATAAATGTCGTCCTGGTTGCTTGCCCGCCGTTCCAGATACTCGTCCAGCGAAAAGAACTGTTCCGGGTTTTCGCTGCGCGTGCTGTTGAAGAACAGCAGCGGTTCGATGTCGGCGCGGTCGGTCGGGCTGATCGCCAAACCCTGCTTGATGAAACGGCCAAACGCGGCGTAAATCTTCAGGTAGTCGTCACGGTTTTTCTGCGCCAGCCGCTTGAAGTCCGCCAGCACGCGCCCGGTGAGCGTCTTTTTCAGGTTGACCATGATCTTGTTGGCCTGCACGCTCTCGCGGCTGACGTTCAGCGGCAGGTCTTCGCTGTCCACCACCCCCTGCATGAATTGCAGGTACTCCGGCAGCAGATCGGTGGTGTATTCCTGAATCAGCACCTTGCGGGCGTACAGCTTCAACCCCGGCTCCTTGCGCGGGCTGAGGATGTTGCGCTCCGGGCTGCTCGGCACGTACAGCAGCGCGTAGAACTGGAGCGGCACGTCCGCGCGAATGTGCAGCCGGTGCAGCGGCGGCTCCCAGTCCAGCGTCAGCATCTTGTAGAAGTCGTCATACTGCTCCGGCTTGATCTCTTTCGGGTCCTGCCGCCAGATGGCGACCTGCCTGTTGGTGGCTTCCTGGTCGTCGCCGACGTAAATCGGGAAGGCGATGTAATCCGAATGGCGGCGGATAATGTCCTTCAACTTCCACGTCTGCAAAAATTCTTTCGCGTCGTCCTTCAGGTACACGATCACGTCCGTGCCGCGCCGGTCGCGTTCAGCCGGTTCGATGGTGTAGGTGGAGCCGCCGGACGATTCCCAGGCATAGGCCTGCTCACCCGGCAGGTACGAACGCGACACTACCCGCACCCGGTCCGCCACCATAAACACGGAGTAAAAGCCCACGCCGAACTGGCCGATCACGTCCTGCAGGACTGCGCCGCTGCCGGACGACTCTTTCAGCTTTTGCAGGAAGGCTTTCGCGCCGCTGCGGGCGATCACACCCAGGTTGTTCACCAGCTCGTCGCGCGTCATGCCGATGCCGGTATCGCTGATGGTCAGCGTGCCGGCGCTTTCGTCCGGCTTGATGCGAATCGCCAGTTCTGCGTCCGGGTCAACGATGTCGCGGTTGGTGAGCTGTTCAAACTGCATCCGGCTGAGCGCGTCGGAAGCGTTGGAGATCAGTTCGCGCAGGAAGATTTCGCGCTCGGTGTAGAGCGAGTGGACGAGAATATCCAGTAGCTGCTGGATTTCCGCCTGGAACGTAAAGGTTTCGGCCATAGGTATCTATCCCCGATTGCTAAAACAGGATTGCCGATTGTTGCTCGGGACACGGCATGCCGTGTCCCGACAGGACCACGATTTCACCACTCTCGGTTGAGGATGCGACACTGGTCGTCAAGGGGTACAATCAGGCTGCTCGGCCTTTACGCACCACAGGAGGGAACGATGTTTAGACGTTTGCTGATCGTCGTCGTGGTCTTCGTACTGGGAAGCGGCATCACCTCCGCCCAGGAGATGATGGACGACACCGCGCGGGTGGCCGTGATGTCCGCCTACGCGCCGGAAATGACCGTGCTGCTCGACAATACGGAAGTGGAGAACACGTACCGTATCAACGGCGTGGAGTTCACCACTGGCAGGCTGGCCGGTAACGACGTGGTGCTGTTCCTCAGTGGCGTGAGCATGATTAACGCCGCCATGAACACGCAGCTTTTGCTCGACCATTTTAATATCACGCACATCGTTTTTAGCGGCATCGCCGGCGGCGTGAACCCGGATTTGAGCGTGGGCGACGTGGCCGTACCGGCGCAGTGGGGGCAGTACCAGGAGATGTTATTCGCCCGCGAAACCGCCGGTGGCGAGTTCAGCCCGCCGCCCTGGGCAGCAACGCCTTATCCCAACTTCGGCATGATGTTCCCGCAGACCGTTAACGTCCGCACCGAAGCCAACCCCGAAGGCGTGGAGATGTTCTGGTTTGAAACCGACGCGGATATGCTAAAGGTAGCGGAGGAAGTGGCGCAGGGGTTGACGCTGGAGAAGTGCAATGCCGACAACGTGTGCCTGACGCACGAACCCAAAATTGTGGTTGGCGGCAACGGCGTGTCCGGGCAGACCTTCGTGGACAACGCCGAGTTCCGTCAATTCGCCTTTGACGTGTTCCAGGCCAACGTGCTCGACATGGAAAGCGCGGCGACGGCGATGGTCGCCTACGCCAACGATACGCCGTTTATTATCTTCCGCAGCCTGTCCGATCTGGCGGGCGGCGGCCCCGGCGAAAACGAAATCGGCACGTTTTTCCAGATCGCGGCCAATAACTCGGCGGACGTGGTGATGGCTTTTCTGGAAGCGTGGGCAGCGAAATAAACCAAACGCGCCGGTTCGCGCCGCCGGACGCTGAAAGCCGTCCGGCTGAACGAAAAAAGCCGCCTCGAAGGCGGCTGGCAGGTGTCGTTCGTGGTCTTGGAGCCTGCTTCCAGCAGGCTTATCAGCTTGATTCAGCCAGGGGACTTCCAGCCCCTGGCTGGGTTTATCCCCCGCCGCGCCGGAATTCCGCGATGGCCGCGACCACCGCGCGCACGACCGGAGCGTAAGGGTTGTCGTCCGGCAGGGCGGCGGGTTGGTCGTCCAGCACGGCCAGCAGCGCGGCGGCGAAGGCAACCTCAATCGCCCAATCATCGCCGCGCCCGGCGAAATCGGCGTGCAGGTTTTGCAGCGTCGCTCGCCAGTCGTCGAGTTTGTCCGGTGCGCCGGTTTTCACGGCGGCGGTGTTCTGCGCCAGCAGTCGCACCGTTTCATCGGGGAGGGTGGACGGGGAAGAAGCCCTCACCCCCGTCCCCTCCGCATCCGCGTCAGGGAGAGGGGAGTCTGAAGCCAACTGCGCGAGAAGCTGCTCGATGACTTCATCCGGGATTTGCCGCCTGAGCATCTGGCGCACGGCCTCCGCGCCCTGTTCCCGGTACACCTGCGCCAGCATTTGCATAACCTGAATGGCCTGCTCCTCTTCGGTGAGTTCGCCCCCACCGTCGCGCTGGCGTTTCAACTGAGCCAGCACGCGGCGATCACTCTCTAAATCGGGATGTTCGACCTGCTCATCCAACTCGACGCAGCGTTCAAGATATTGGATTGCCCTGTCCAGGTCGCCAAAGTCACGATAAATCATACCGATATTGAAGCAGGTGGCCGCCTCGCCGCCCCGGTCGCCCACCGCCCGATACAGCGGCAAGGCCTGCTCGTAGTAGGCCAGCGCCTTACGTTTCTCCCCCAAATCAGCCCACACCTTGCCAATGTTGTTCAGCGTCGTCGCCTCGCCGCCCCGGTCGCCCACCGCCCGATACAGCGGCAAGGCCTGCTCGTAGTAGGCCAGCGCCTGGCGTTTCTCCCCCAAATCATCCCACGCCCCGC
>JACRPS010000012.1 GCA_016223085.1 Chloroflexota bacterium | reverse complement strand
CTGGATACGGGACCCCATATCGTGCAGGACGGCGCACGATTTCTGGGAGATGGCTTGCAGTTCCGTTGGTGAGAGCTTCCCCAGGCCGGGGATGCTGCGCTCAATCATATACTTTGGCACGGCTGATTCTCCTTGTGATTACAAGCTGATTTGGTTTTGGTAGGGACACGGCATGCCGTGTCCCTACAGCACAGGTATTATTTACGATTCGGTGGTATCCGGGCAGAAAACGATAGGATTGTAATCCGCGAACAGGCCTTCCGGGTTGTGCGTCCACAGCCAGATGTGCAGCGCCCAGACCGGCGGCGTGTCCGGGATGTTGGTCTTCAGGTGGAACTCCTGGCCGAATAGGGTGGGCGCTTCTCGTCCGGTGTTGTCCGGGTCCCACACACTCTGGAAGACCAGATATTCCATCGCTACCAGAATCAGGCTGCCGTCTTCACGCGGCTCGTAAACCAGAGCTTCTGGCTTCAACGGGTCAACCACGTCGTCGCCGGCCAGTTCGCCATTGACGTAATGCTGGCCCATGCCGCCGATGCTTTCGTCTTTGAAGCAGTCCTGGAAGATGCTGTACCCGGCTGCCTCGGCCTCGCTCACATCGCGGAAATCGGCGGTTGCGCCCCGCACATCGTCAATGAGCTGCCGCACTTCCTCGTTCAGCGCGCCGTCATCCAACTCCTGAGCCGAGGCAGATGCCTGAACCAAGACCAGTAAGGCGGTCAGTACGAGAACCCATAAAATCCGATATGGCTGTTTCATCAACCTGTCCTCCTGTTTAACAACGAACGCTCATGTTCCAGCCTATGCAGTGGCAGACAGGGTTGTCACCTATCGAAAGACAGGAGTTGAAAGACAGGAAATCGCCCGGCACGCGCGAAGCTGGCGGTGTGTGCTAAAATAAGCTTCTAAACATGGGTGTGTTGCGGCTTTATTGTTAGCGGCGGTTGCTTATGAAACGGCGTGACTCTCGGCAAAGCGTGGAGGTGCTGACGCAGCGGGAACGAGACATCCTGCGCCTGCTGGCCGCCGGGCTGACCGACGGCGAGATTGCCGAAGAACTGGTGCTCACCGTTGGGACCGTCAAATGGTACAACCGCCAGATTTACAACAAACTCGGCGTTCGCAGCCGCACCCAGGCTACCGCCCAGGCACAACTGACCTCTTTGCTTTCGCCTACGCCAGAAACACCAACAGCCCCGCCCGCCCCAAAACACAACCTGCCTGCTCAGGTAACCTCGTTTATCGGACGGGAATACGAACTGGCGGCGATTAAACATTTGCTGGAAACATCGCGGCTGGTCACGCTGACCGGCCCGCCGGGGACGGGCAAGACCCGGCTGGCGCTGCAAGCGGGGGCGGATTGTCTGAACACGTTTCAGGATGGGGTCTTTTTTGTTTCGCTTGCGCCCATCCAGGACCCGGCAATGGTCGTCAAAAGCATTGCGCTGGCGCTGGGTGTGAGTGAACCGGGCGGCGACTCCCTGCTAAACGCGCTTAAGAACTGGCTGCGGGATAAACATCTGCTGCTGACGCTGGACAACTTTGAACATCTCCTGCCCGCTGCGCCGCTGGTAGCGGAACTGCTGGCGGCGGCGCCCCGCCTGGTGGTGCTGGCGACCAGCCGCGAGGCGCTGCGGCTGTATGGCGAGCACGAATTCCCCGTGCCGCCGCTGCGCCTGCCCGATCTGAAACAGCCATTAGCGCCGGCAACCGTCCAGGGTTACGAAGCGGTGGAATTGTTTACCCAGCGCGCGCAGGCCGCCTCGCCGGCTTTTGCGCTGACCGAAGAAAATGCCGCTTCGATTGCCACGATCTGCGTCCATCTGGACGGTCTGCCGCTGGCGATTGAACTGGCCGCCGCCCGGACGAAGTTGTACGCTCCACAAACACTGCTGGTGCGGTTGGGCAGCCGCCTGGAAGCCCTGGCCGAAGGGCCGCGCGATGTGCCCGCCCGCCAGCGAACCCTGCGTGATACGCTGGCCTGGAGCTACGATCTGCTGGATGCGGATGAGAAGACCCTGTTTGCGCGTCTGGGCATTTTCGCAGGCGGCTGCACGCTGGAAAGTGTACAGGCTGTCTGCGGCGCTGATTTATCGTTGGATGTGGTGGCGGGGATCGAATCGCTGCTGAATAAAAACCTGCTGCGGCAGGAGCGTGGATTTGATGGCGAACCTCGCTTTATCATGCTGGAAACCATGCGCGAGTATGCGCTGGAAAAGTTGCGTGACAGCGGCGAGATAGACTGTATCAGCCAGCGCCACACGCAACACTTCCTGGAACTGGCGGAAAAATCGTTCCCGGAGTTATATGGCCCCGACCAATCCTGGTGGTTATCTCGCCTGGATGCCGAGCAGGATAACTTCCGCGCGGCACTGCGATGGAGTTTGACCCAGGATGACCCTGACCAGACGAGTTTGCGTTTCATTGGCTTCCTCTCGCGGCGCTTTTGGGAAATGCGAGGCTACTTAAGCGAGGGGCGCGCCTGGTTAGCGAAGGCACTTACCTTGAAACACGCTGCCGCCCGCACCAAAGCTCGTGCCAATGCCCTGTTGGGTACCAGTGAACTCGCTTACATGCAGTGTGATTATGCAGTCACGCGAGAGTTAAGCGAGGAAGCGCTGATGATCTATCGGGAACTGGGCGACCGATTGAACACGGCCAGCGCCCTGCTCAGTCTAGGCAACGTCGCTACGGAAATCGGCGATTACGACACCGCGCCGGGTCTGTTCCAGGAAGCCTACACCATTATGCGCGAAATCGGTAATGTCAGGGGCTGTGGCCGATGCCTCATTATGCTCGGTTGGTGCGAACTGCGCCCCGGCAATTATGACCAGGCGCGTGTCTGGCTGGAAGAAGCGCAGATGATATTTCAGCAGATAGATGATAAACGTTCGCTTGGACTGACCTATTCCGGCCTGGGCGAGGTGGCGCTGCGGCAAGGGCGGCTGGACGAGGCGCGCGATCTGCTGGAAAAGAGCCTGGCGCTGCGGCGCGAACTGGGTGAAAAGTGGGGGCTGGGTACGTCGCTTGGCAGCTTGGGCTGGCTCGCCATGCGTCAGGGAGATTTCGAGCGGGCGGCGGCGGTGTTGGGCGACAGCGTCAAGGTTCGCCAGGAGATCGGCGACATCGGCGGTATCGCCTGGTGTCTGGAAAAGCTGGCGGAGATGGCGCATACGCAGGGCGACCCAGCGCGGGCGGTGCGGCTTTACGGCGCGGCGGCGGCGCTTCGGAAAAGTGTGAATTCGGTGATTGACCCGGCAGACCAGCCCGCTTACGAGCAGATCATTCACCAGTTGCGGGCGGCTTTTGACCCAGCGGTGTTTGATGCGTTGTGGGCGGAAGGCGGAACTATGCCAGTGGAGCAGGTTGTTCAATACGCGCTTGGTGCGTGACTCCCTGTACTTCCGTACAGTCCTTTTCCCTGTCCTTCGTCCCCGCAAAATCTGACCCCCTGCCAGATGTGCCTGTGTCTGTCCTGTGCCATAGTGAGAGCATCTTTTTTCCGTTCATGCTTGAGGAATCAGTTATGTCGGCAGATGCTCAATCTGATACACCCGTCGCCCTGATTACCGGCGCGAGTCGCGGCCTGGGCGCGGTGCTGTCGCATTTTCTGTCCGGTCAGGGTTATCAACTGGTCATCACAGCGCGGGGCGCGGAACCCTTACTGGATATGGCGCGCCAACTGGCAGCCCCAGGCAGCAGCGTGATCGCCATCCCCGGCGATGTGCGCGACCCGGCACACCGCCGCGAACTGGCGCGGGCGGCTCAGTCACTAGGGCGGCTGGATATCCTCATCAACAATGCCTCGGAACTTGGCCCTAGTCCGCTGCCGGAACTGGAACGCTTTCCGCTGAATGACCTGTTGTATCTGTTCGGCGTCAACGTCGCCGCGCCGCTGGGGTTGATACAGGAAACGCTGCCGCTGCTAAAGGCCAGCGCGGGCTTGATCGTCAACATTTCCAGCGATGCGGCCCTCGGCGGTTATCCGGGCTGGGGCGGCTACGGCGCCAGCAAAGCCGCGCTGGACTTAATTTCCCTGACGCTGGCGAATGAACTGGAAGACGTAGCCGTCGTCGTGGTTGACCCCGGCGATATGCGGACGGACATGCAGCAGCGAGCGTTCCCCGGCGAAGATATTTCCGACCGGCCCGCGCCGGAGGTGACACTACCGTTCTGGGCGTGGCTGTTCGGGCAGGAACGGCGCGCCGTCAGCGGCCAGCGTTACCGCGCCCAGGCCGAACAGTGGGAGACTGCCCATGCGGCGCAGTGAACTCTGGTTCGAGCGTCCGCCGGAACTGGCGGCAACCGCCCCGGCGGAGACGCGCGGCCAGCAGCGGGATGAGGCGCGGCTGCTGGTCAGTACTGCGACAGGTCATCACCATACTCACTTTTACGACCTGCCGCTGCTGTTGCAGCCCGGCGATCTGCTGGTTGTCAACCGCAGCGCCACGCTGCCCGCCAGCCTGCCCGCCACTGGCTCGGTCGGTGAATTTACCCTGAATCTGTCAACCTATTACGGGCGCGGCCTGTGGCTGGCGGAACCGCGCTGGAGTCCGGCGCTGCCCGGCCCGCTGCCCTTACAGGCCAACGAATGTTTCTCGTCTGCCGGTTTGTCCGCCCGGCTGGTCGCGCCCTATCCCGGCATCCCGTACCTGTGGTTTGTGCAGTTTGAGGGTGATGTTCAGGCAGCTATGTACCGGTACGGCCAGCCGATTCGCTACGGCTACGTGCAGGAACGCTACCCGCTTAACCACTACCAGACCATTTTTGCCGACGTGCCGGGCAGCGCCGAAATGCCGTCGGCGGGTTATCCCTTCACAGCGCGGGTGCTGGAAGGCTTGCAGGAGGGCGGCGTCCAGATCGCGGACATCGTACTGCACACGGGCGTTTCCAGTCTGGAGGTTGAAACCGACGAGGTTGAAGCGCACCCGCTGTATCCCGAACCATTCGGTGTGCCAGCCCGGACGGCCAGCGCCGTGAACGCGGCGCGCGACGAAGGGCGGCGCGTGATTGCTGTCGGCACAACCGTCGTCCGGGCATTGGAATCCGCCTGGGATGGGCGGCGGGTGGTAGAAGCGTCCGGTTTCACGCGGGTGTATATCCATCCCCGCCGGGGTATTCACACCGTTGACGGCCTGATTACCGGCCTGCATGATCCGGTGACGAGCCATCTGGCGATGCTGTACGCAATTGCAGGCCAAGACTTGATTCGCGCCGGTTACAGCGAAGCCGTCAGGGAGCGTTACCGCTGGCACGAGTTCGGTGACAGCCACCTGATTTTGCCGGGCGAGGCCGGGGTGAGGCGGTTGGAAGATCGGTTTGAAACGGTGAGGGTGGCGTGATGTGGTAGGGGCACAGCATGCTGTGCCCCTACGGACGCTGGTTATCGTCAATAAAAGGGAAGCGGAAAATGGTTACACGAGTTGATTCGTATGTGTATGCGGCCAGTTTAAGCGAGGTGTGGGAAAAAGCGGCGTTGGCAGTGCAGGTCGAAGGCCACACGCTGGTGCTGTTCGCCTATGGCGACCGGGTATACGCGGTGGATAACCGCTGCCCGCATATGGGCTTCCCGCTGGACCGGGGTACGGTGCGCGACGGCATCCTGACGTGCCACTGGCATCACGCCCGCTTTGACCTCGCCAGCGGCGGCACGTTCGACCAGTGGGCGGACGACGTGCGCGCCTTCCCGGTGGAAATCCGCAATGGCGAAGTTTGGGTAGACCTCGCGCCGCGCGGCGATCACAAACGGCACCTGCGCCAGCGGCTGCGCGACGGTCTGGAACGCAACATTCCGCTGGTACTGGCAAAGTCGGTGATCGCGCTGCTCGACGGCGGCGAAGACCCCGCCGAGCCGTTCCGCATCGGGCTGGACTTCGGCACACGCTACCGGCAGGCGGGGTGGGGGCAGGGTTTAACGATTCTGGCGTGTATGGTCAATCTGCTGCCACACCTCGCGCCGGAGGACCGCGCCCGCGCCCTGTATCACGGCCTGTCGGCGGTTGCCAACGACAGCGATGGCCGACCGCCGCGTTTTATGGTCCAGCCGCTGCCCACTACTGATGCCGACCTGCCGACGCTGAAACGCTGGTTTCGCCAGTTCGTCGAGGTGCGCGATGCCGAAGGCGCGGAACGCTGTATCGTCTCGGCAGTGCGTTCCGGCGCGACTGACCGGGACATGGCCGATATGCTGTTTGCGGCGGCGACCGATCACCGTTACATCCAGATTGGGCACGTGCTGGACTTCACCAACAAGGCGCTGGAGGCGCTCGACGTGGCGGGTTGGAACTTCGCCGAACAGGCGCTGACCAGCCTCGCCCGCGCTTATGCCGAGGCCGACCGGATGGAAGAAGCCAACGAGTGGCGCTATCCGATAGACCTGATTGACCTCCTCGAACGCGCCTTTGAGGAACTGCCGCAGGTGCTGGAATACGGACGGCGGCGTGCTGGAGGGAAGTTCGACCGGGACGCGCTGGTGAATACGCTGCTGGGCGAAGACCCACAGGCGATTACCGATGCCCTGCTGGACGCCCTGCGCGACGGTTGCACCGAAGTTGACCTTGCCGCCACCGTGACCTATGCCGCCGCGCTGCGAATCGCGCGCTTCCACACCAGTAACGAGTTTGGCGATTGGGACACGGCGCTGCATACGATCACCTTTGCCAACGCGGTTGAACAGGGTTTGCGGCGGTGTAACTCGCCCGAACTGCTACGCGGGGTGTTCGACGCCGCGATGAGCGTCTACCTTGATCGCTTCCTGAACGTGCCGCCGGCGCGGCTGCCCCAGCCTAATGGTGCGACTACGCCACCGGCAACACTGCTGGACGAATTGAGCGATCTGCTGAACCAGCAGCAGCGCGTGAACGAAGCCGGGAGTGTGGTGGCGCAATACCTGTCCGGGGGCGGCGACCCCGACCAACTGCTGCCGGTGCTGGGCCGGCTGCTGCTGCGCGAAGACCGCGACTTCCACACGATTCAGACGATTGAAGCCGCGTTCCGCCAGTATAACCGGCTGCGCGGCACGCCGGCTGGAGTGCATGTGCTGATCGCGGCGGCGCGCTATCTGGCCGCCCACGCGCCGACCATGCGCGCTCAGGGGCAGACGTACCAAATCGCGTGGCGGCTGGCTCGCGGGGAGAAGCTGTTTGAGGGGGAATAGCAAGAGAAAAGCATAACACTAGGCTCAGAGGCACAGAGGCGGGTGCAAAAAAGCATCCGCCGTTTTGTCTTTCCTCCCGTTCATCCAATCTCCATTACTTCTCCATAAGTGCCGGCTATCGTATGGCATGTAGGGCACGATCTATCGTGTCCCTACAGACGACAAATACGAGACACAGATGGAGATTCACATGAACAGGAAATGGCTCAAGATCAGCATGGTCGTGGCCGCGATTGCGGTGCTGGCGGTGACAGCAGTGGTTGCGGCGGCAGCGTGGCCGGGTGGCGGACGCGGGCAGGGCTTCGGCTTCGGGCCGGAAAACTCGATGTGGAGTATCGTGGCGGAAGCGCTTGGCATCGAAGCGGATGCCCTGGTTACGGAACTCCAGGCGGGCAAGAGCATTGCCCAAATTGCTGAAGAAAACGATGTGGCAGTGGACACCGTTGTGGAAGCCATTGTCGCGGCGCGTACCGAAGACCTGACCGCAGCGGTCGAGGCGGGCAACCTGACGCAGGAACAGGCCGACGCGCACCTGGCGCTGCTGCGGGCGAACCTGAACGTGCTGGTCAACCAGACGTTTGATGCCCCCAACTTCACCGATGAGGACGGTGACGGCCTGTGCGACAACTGCGGCGGTTTCGGCATGGGGCATGGTATGATGGGACCGCGCGGCGGTTTCGGTATGGGGCGCGGCATGGGACGGGGATTTGGTCAGGGCATGGGGCCGGGCCGTATGTGGGGCACGGTCCCGCAGGCGACGCCGGAAGCCACCGCCGAACCAAACGCCTAACCAGGGTGCGATGGATGGACTTCTGTAGGGACGAGGCACTGCCTCGTCCCTGGCGTTTTGCTGCTATGATAGGCAGAGCGTGGCTCAACAGGAAACGGACGTGATTCAGCGCGTTCTGGTTGTAGACGACGACAAGCAGATTGTACGACTGGTGCGGTCGTATCTGGAACAGGCGGGTATGAGTGTGCTGACCGCCTACGATGGCGAAAGCGCCATGCACGCCATCCGGCGCGAACGCCCGGATTTGATCGTGCTGGACCTGATGCTGCCGGAACGGGACGGCTGGGAAATCACGCGCTGGCTGCGGGCGGATGAACGGCTGGCCGATATTCCCGTGCTGATGCTGACGGCCAGGGTCGAGGACAGCGACAAAATTCACGGGCTGGAACTGGGCGCAGACGATTACCTGACCAAGCCGTTTAACCCGCTGGAAGTGGTGGCGCGGGTCAAGGCGATTCTGCGGCGGGCGCGCGGCGGTTTGCAGCCGGCACATGTGCTGGTGTCCGGCGGCCTGCGGCTTGATCTCGACCAGCATACAGTATCCCGTGATGGCCAGCCGGTTGATCTGACACGTACTGAGTTCGCTCTGCTTCAGGCGTTGATGTCACAGCCCAACACCGCCTTCACACGGGAAGAACTGGTTGAAAAGGCGCTGGGTTATGCCTACGAAGGCATGGAGCGCACCCTCGACAGCCATATCAAGAACCTGCGGAAGAAGATCGAAGCCGACCCGGCCCAGCCACGCTACATCGAAACGGTATTTGGCGTGGGTTATCGCTTTCGGGAGGAGCAGCCGTGAACCGTCTATGGGTGCGCCTGACACTGGCTTTTGTTGCGGTGACGCTGGTCACGGTGACGCTGGTGGCGCTACTGGCGGGCTGGCGAGTGGATGCTGAGTTCCGCCACTTTCTGGAACAGCAGCCGGACGACCAGACAACGGTAACAACCCCCATTCCGGGTATTGGGCGCGGCCAGGGCATGATGGAGGGGCGGGGGATGATGCGCGGTCCAGGACCGATGATGACGCCGCAAGGTCAGAATTTTCTGAACCGCCTGAACGTGGTGCTGGTGCTGGCGGCGTTGGGCGCGGGGGTAGTTGGGGCGGCGGCGGGGGTGGTCATCAGCCGGACGATTGCCGCGCCGCTGAACGGGCTGGCGCAGGCAGCGCAGGGTTTTGCTACTGACCGCCGCCACCGCGCTCCGGTGCATGGTGCGGACGAAATCGCGGATGTGGCGCGCGCGTTTAACACGATGGCTGACGAACTCCAGCGCGCGGAAACGCTGCGCCGTGACCTGATGGCTGACATCGCCCACGAACTGCGCACGCCGCTGACGGTGATGCAGGGCAATCTGCGCGCTTTGCTGGACGGCATTTACCCGCTCGAACTGCGTGAAATCGCCACGATTTACGACGAAACGCGGTTGTTGAGCCGCCTGGTAGCCGATCTGCGCGAACTGGCGCTGGCCGAGGCCGGGCAGCTTCCCCTGAATCTGCGTGCCATCGAACTGGCGCCGATTCTGCAAGGCGCGGTGGAGCAGTTTTCGGTTGCGGCGGAAGCGCAGGACACAACGGTGGAACTGGCAGACATCCCTCTGACGCCGGTACAGGCGGACGCGGATCGGGTGGCACAGGTACTGCATAATCTGCTGGCAAATGCGCTGCGCCATACCCCGAGCGGACGGATTACCGTGTCCGGCGAACACGCTGGTGATCGCGTCAAAATCGTTGTGAGTGATACCGGCGAGGGCATTCCCGCTGCCGATTTGCCGTATCTGTTTGACCGTTTTTATCGTGGTGACGAAGCCCGTAGCGGCAGCACCGGCCTGGGACTGGCGATTGCCAAGGCCTGGGTGGAAGCGATGGACGGCAGCATTGGGGCGGAGAGCCGCGCCGGGCAGGGCAGCCGCTTCTGGTTTACGCTGAAAGCCGCTTGACGGTCACGCCGGCCTGTCTTGGAAATACTGATTAATTGCGTCTACGACCTCATCAGGTCGAGTCACGGTTGGGACATGGCCTGCGTCATGAATGACACGGAACTGGCATTCGGGGATTTTGGATACCAGCCAGCGGGACGACTCCAACGGCAGAATAGTGTCGGCATCCCCATGTAAAATCAGGGTTGGCTGGGAAACCTGGCGGGCAAACGAACGCAAATCCACATAAAACTCAGTGTTCCCGTGTTTAATAAACATTGTTTCTTCATCCGTTAAAATTGTATTGGCAACATGTCCTGTTCATTCACTGGCAAGCCCGGCGATAAACGAGCGAATCAGTTCGAGCAAATCCGCATCGGCTGCGCTGCCGGTTAGCGCCACCAGGCCGTGAGCTGCCGCCGTTTCGTCCGCGCCGTACTGTTTGACTGACTCTCCAGCCAGATGCATCTGGTCGGCCAGTGACACCAGTTCTGCCCACGACATGACCGATGGATTATGCCCTTCGATGATGTGCTCCACACGGAACTGAAGCAGGGTGTCCAGCAGCGGAAACAGCCGCCGGCGAGTGAGATAGGGCGTGGGCGCGTGCAAATTCTCTCCCAGGCAGTCGCCAATAAATAACACTCGGTCAGGTTCAATGAACATTACACACGAATCATCCGCGTGGTCGCCGCCGACGTGCTGTATCCGGCAGGTGACATCGCCCAAATGAATATCCAGCCGGTGGTGAAAGACGATCTCTGGTTGAACAATCTCTACCTGGCGCGGTTCGAGCAGTTCGAGTTTGATGTTATCGGCGCTGAAGCGAGTTTCTTCGCCGCTAGCGACCCGTTCTTCCAGCGCCGTGTCGCTCCACTCATATCCAGCCATCCCAGCGATTTTCCTGGCAGTTCGTGCGTGGGCGATGAGCGGCGCGTGGATTGCGGACGCGCCGAAGACGTGATCCCAGTGCCAGTGAGTCAGCGCAACGTAACGCGGCGCGGGAATGCCCTCAGCCGACAGCGCCGCGAGCAGCAGGTGGGCGTGGGCGGCGGATGCGCCTGCGTCCAGCAGCAGCGTATGGCCCGCGCCGACGACCACGCCTAATGATGGGCGGTCGGGCTTGCCGGGAGGGAGCCAGTAGACATGATTGCTGATGCGGGACAGGGTAGTGTCGGGCATGGTTGAACCTTCAGGCAGCATCGTCTTGCGAACAGCGGCGAGTTTTCAGCCTTGATACCGATTGTACCGGAAAATGTTACTGCCATCCGGGGGTTTTTGCCCTATGTGCTATCGGTTAAAACAGGCGTACACCAAGCAGGCGCACAGTCGTGCGCCTTACCTGTGTGCGGTTAATCGCCGCCGCTACCCCAGCATGTCCTCACTGCTGCTGAAGTGCATTAACGGATAGCTGAGGCGGTCCATCCGGCGCAGGCGCTGCGCCATGATACGCATGACGTTAAGCGCGAAGTCCGGCGTTTCCTGCACCATGTAATGGAAGCGTTTTTCGTTGATGGGCAGCAGGCGCACGCTGGTGCGGGCGATGGCCGACGCATTGCGCGGGCTGTAGTCAATCAGTGCCATTTCGCCGATGATACCGCCCGATCCCACAGTTTCCAGCACCGTATCCAGGTACACGATGTCCACTTCGCCGTCCTGGACGACGTACATCACATGGCCGTGTTCGCCCTGCCTGAAGATGACCTGTCCGGCGGCATACGTTTCCGTGCCCAGAGCGTTGTCGAAAAGATGGAGTTCTGCTGCCATATCCCGTCACTTTTATAGAGTCTGCTGGCTGATTATGCCTTAAAGGCAATACAGCTTCAGACTACCGGATTCATGGCGAGGAATCATCCATCAAAAGACGGAATTTCGGCAATTCAAAGGAACAGGGCGGTATCTTCGAATGGAAAACACCGCCCATTTGCCCGCTTAACTATGCCTGAACAGGAGCTTATTTCTTGGCGCGGGTGAAACCATCGCCATAGAACGACTTCGGCTGTAACTTTTCAGCATAACGGCGCAGCCGGTTTTCAACCTGGTTGGGTGCCATCGAGCCGCCGTTGGCGCCGACGATCTGCGCGGCAATGCCGGTCACATGCGGCGCGGCCATGCTGGTGCCGGCAGCCCAGTACGAGAACGTGCCGTCGGAGCTGGCTTCCGCCGGACTGAGCACCATATCCAGCACCCAGCACGGGCGCGTCAGGCCGGCGACGGTGCAGCCGGCATTGCCTTCCGGCGTGCCAAACAGGGAGAAGTCCCCACCGGGCGCGGCGAAATCAACCAGTTTAAAGCCGTAGTTGGAGTACGACGCCGGGCGGCGCGGGTCGGCTGCCGGGCGAGAAGCCCAGCCCTGCGGGCCAGTGGCCGAAATCGCCAGCGCGCCGTTTGCCATCGCCGGCAGAATGACGAGGTTGGGATTCGCGTCGGCGTTAATCGCATCGTTCCCGGCGGAGATGATGACCGTCACGCCGCGCAGTTTCATCAGCTTAACCACGCGGTCGTACAGTTTCTTGGTGGCCTTGCAGTCGGCACCGGTCTGCGGATCGTTCAGGTCGCAGACGCCACCCAGGCTCATGTTCACCACGTCCACGCCGATTTCAGAAGCGTACAGCATACCGGCGACCACCCACGAGTCCAGGCCGTAGCCAAGCTGTTCGCTCAGCACCTTAATCGGGACAATCTTGGTATCGGGCGCGACGCCGACAGTGGCGATGGTATTGTCTTCGGCAGCGATGATGCCGGAGACGTGCGTGCCATGACTGAAACCGTTGGGCAGCGTCCACTGCACGGTTTCGCCGGGAACAAAGCTGACCGCCTGCCCGACCAGGAAGTTGTTATCCAGATCAGGGTGATTCAGATAAAAGCCCTCGTCCAGCACGGCAACCACCGCGCCCGCGCCGCGCCGGCCTTCAACCCAGCCTTCGGTCGCCCGCACCGCCAGCAGCCCCCACTGGAAAGGGAAGGACGGATTGGACGCGCCGCCAGCCGCTGAGGGGGTAATCGCATCCCGGTAGACCGGGCCGCGCGGATTCCGCACGACGCGATTCGGCGCGACGATGTAACCCGCCGCGCGCATCTGGCGGACAAAATTGCGATTATTGGTGCTAACCACCATCGCCCCTAGCTGGGGAATCGTGCGCGCGACCTGACCGCCCGCCAGCCGCGCCTGGGAATTCATAAGTGCCGAGACGCCAACTGGCCCGGTTTCAGCAGCGGGGAAAACGATCCAGGATTGGGGTTGAGCTTGAGCAGAAACGGCGGAAACAGAGAGAAGGCCAATGACAAAAACAAGTACTACTACGGTCACGAGATATTTCATAAACTGCCGGTCTCCTTTAACTGAAAAACAGAAATTGATTGGTGGAAAGTTTACTTTCCTTCACAAATCCTTTACCTTTTTCATTGCATTACCCTAACTAACAATTTGTAAGTTGTTTTGAATTGGTTGGGGTTTTGTTTAAATTTGAACCGGGGGGAAGAAAAACTGTAAGGCCGAGGGCACAGGGCTTCTCAGTCTGTTTCCGCCGTGACGGTGCAGTTCAACACCTGAGCGAAGTGTGCCACAATCCGCCGCGCGGCTTCCGCTTCGTCCACCGGCGCGCCCAGCAGTGCCGCCAGACTGGTGACACCCTTGTCGCGAATGCCGCAGGGGGTGATGCCGCTGAAGTAGCTCAGGTCGGTGTTGAGGTTCAGCGCGAAGCCGTGTTTGGTCACGGCGCGCGTGGTGATCTTCACGCCAATGGCGCAGATTTTTTCGTCGCCGCGCGGCGTCTCCACCCAGACGCCGGTTAAGCCGGGAATCACCCTGCCGGTAATGCCGTAATCGGCCAGCATATGGATAACAACCGTTTCCAACTGGCGCAGGTAGCCGATCACGTCAGCGCGCAGGCTGTCGCTACGGGGCAGGCGGATGATCGGGTAGGCCACAAGCTGGCCAGGGCCGTGATAGGTGATGTCACCGCCACGATCTACGCGCACGACTTCAACACCGCGCCGGGTACATTCCTCCGGCGACCACAGCAGGTGTTCGTCGTGGCCGGACGACCCCAGCGTAAAGGTGTGCGGGTGTTCAAGCAGCAGCAGCCGGTCACGGATTTCGTCGCGCCCGCGCTGGTCGGCAAGGCGGGTCTGCAAATCCCAGGCTTCGTGATAGGGGAGGTGTCCCAGAGTATGTACTTCGCAAACGGAGGTCATTATCAGTTTTCGATGGACGTGGCACGTCCTGTCTCTACCCCGGCCTGACCGGTGGCCGTACCGGGCCTTGCAGGAATTGCTCCAGAAACGCAAAGGTGTGGTTAAGCGCCTGCCGCCCGCGTTCTCGTTGAAAGTCAGTCGCGCTGTCTGAGAAAAAATCGCGGCCTACGCCTTCCAGCATCATCACTTCATGCGGAAGCGGGCTGAGGGCCAGTTCCTGACGCAGCCGCGCGATCACCGGCGGCAGGACGTGCGGCTCCTCGCTGCCATAGAAGGCGAGTATCGGCGCCTGCGCGTCCTTAAACCGGCCCAGATAACGCTGTGGAAAGCCGTAATAGGCGACGGCAGCTTCAAGATCGGGCCGCAGAATCGCCGCCTCAAAAGCCAGGCTGCCACCCATGCCAATGCCAATCGCGGCCACGTCGCCATTCGTGTTGTGGTGGCTTTCCAGCACGCTGAGCGCGGCATTGATACGGGGATAACCGTTGTCGCCCAGACCTTTCACCAGTTCGATGGCTGCCTGTGGCGTGGTGGCGATCTGGCCGTTAAACAGATCGGGCACGACAACATAATAGCCGGACTGGGCGAACAGGTGCGCCATACGCCGGACAAACGGCGTCACTCCCCACCAGTCATGAATCAGCGCAATCGCGGGAAAACGGCTGCCCATGTTCGGATGCGACCAGTAAGCAGGCAACTGCTGACCGCCCTCCACCACAATCTGGATATGGCCGTTGGTGATACCGTATTCAACCCGGTTGGGGTCGTAAATGGGCATGGGCATCCCTATGCTGCGACCGGATAATCTGATTATAGCGCGTTTACCGGGTCTGACATATTTACACGGTTTTTAGACATTTTGCGTAGGGTAAGCTCAGGACATACAACGGAGATACGGCATGGCTGGACTGTTTAACCTGGACTGGGGACAGATTTTTACCCCAACAACGCCGCTGCTGGAGACGTTTCTGCGCGGCTCGATCACGTATCTGGCGCTGTTTGCCCTGCTGCGCCTGGTGCTGAAGCGGGAAACCGGTACGCTGGGGATCACCAATCTGCTGGTCGTCGTGCTGCTGGCGGACGCGGTGCAGAATGGCATGGCCGGCGAGTACCATTCCATCACGGACGGTATTCTGCTCGTGAGCGTGATTCTGTTCTGGAGCTACGCGCTCGACTGGCTGGGCTACCGCTTTCCGCGCTTGCAGTATCTGGTGCATCCGCCACCGCTGCTGCTGGTGAAGGACGGCCAGATGCTCCGCCACAATATGCGCAAGGAACTGATTACCAAAGAAGAACTACTGGAACTGCTGCGCGAACAGGGGATTGACGATGTAAATGCGGTAAAAACAGCCTATATGGAAGGGACAGGTCGCATCAGCGTGGTAACGTACGAGAGCGAAAAGCTGCCCCGTGCCCGAAATGAGCGCCCGGCAGTCTAAAGGGTGACGGCGTAAGTGTCCTGTATGTAGCCGTCCGGTTCGGCCTCGTTCCCCAGCAGTTTTACGGTTTCGTCCGGTACGGCCAGCACCAGCGTCCGGTAGCCCTCGCGGTGCGCCCAGTCACGAATGGCGGTCAGCACTTGCGACGAAAACGGCTTGGGCGTCCAGCAGTAGACATCGGCGCTGCGTGGCTCATAAAGCTGCTGCTGGCAGTACACGTACGCTTCCTGTCCGGCGACCAAAAAGTGCAGGCGGTGCGCGCGCTGGCTGCGAAGTTCCGGCAGCGCATACCACGTCCGCGGCCAGAGCGTCTCCCACTGCTGGCGGGCGCTGCTGAAGCGCCCCACCTGCATGTACCAGCCGTTGATCTGCGACGGGTTGGCAGCAGGATGGTCAGTAGCTTTGTAAAACACCTGCCCGGTCCGGGCGGGCAGGCTGAACCGCTGGATGCGGGACAGGCGGCTGAGGCCGTGCCGTTCGTACAGCGCCTGCCCATCGGCGTCGTTGGCGGCGCAGGTGGCGGTCACGCGCCGGCAGCGGAGCGAGGGCGCCTGTTCCCGCCAATGGCCTAACATCGCATCTTTCAGGCTGTCCCCGTCAGCGGCCACCGTCAGATGAGCGATATGCAGGTGATCGCCAAACGGCTCCGGTTCAACGCCGTGATACGCCTCGGAATACCCGCGCACCTGGCCGTTTGTTTCCGCCACCACCGGCATACCTGCCCCGCGCAGCAAATGGCTGAGTTGAAGCGCGCCGGTTTCGACGCTCATCCAGGGACCGCCGTGCAGCCAGCGTTCGTAAATCGTCAGGGCCGTGTAGGGCACGTCCTCAACCTGTCCCTGCGGGTTCAGTCGCTGCCAGGTGGTAATCCGTGACCGGAACAGGGCGCTGATCGCCTGCGTGTCGTCCAAGGTCGCCGGTCGAACCTGCATTGTCTCCATGATGCACCATCCAGTGTGAGCCACCTTCATTGTAGCACCGCGCCCGACGCCGAACAAAACCAGCAGGACTTTGGTCGGTCTGACCGGTAGGATAGAATTGCTATAGGCGTAATTTTGCTTTAATTTTACAAATGCTATAATCAGAATATAAATTGTTACCGCGCTCGGCGAAAGAGAAACAATGATGCCTGAATTTTCAGTTAACGTAGAGGCCATGACCGGGTTTCTGGTTGGCCTGCTTAACACCCCCAGCCCCACCGGCTATCACGTCGAAGCGATTGCCTATACCCGTGATGCTTTCGCGGCGCTGGATATCCCCGGCCTGACCCTGTCAACCACGCGCAAGGGGGCGCTGCTGGCCGTCTGGAAAGGCCAGGCCGACACGGCGCGGCGAGGAGTGACGGCGCACCTCGACACGCTGGGACTGATGGTGCGTGAGATCAAGGCCAACGGGCGGCTGAAAACGTCGCCGCTGGGTGGCATCATGTGGGGTGGTATCGAGATGGAAGGTGTTACCGTACGCACACACGACAACCGCCGCTACCGGGGAACCGTGGTGCCGGTGAATCCTAGCGTCCACGTTAACCCAAATATTCAGAAGCAGGAGCGCAACGCCGACACGATGGAAATCCGGCTGGACGCACGCACCGCCAGCGCCGACGAAACGCGGGCGCTGGGCATCGAAGTGGGCGATTTTATCTTCGTAGACCCGCGCGTTGAGGTGAGCGATACCGGCTTCATCCGGGGTCGCTTTCTGGACGATAAAGCCAGCGTAGCCTGCATTTACGGCGCGCTGCGGGCACTCAAGGAAGCCGGGTTGCAGCCGGCGCAGGATACGGCGTTTTTGATCGCCAATTACGAGGAAGTCGGTCATGGCGGGGCAGCCGGCTGGCCGTTTGAACTGGACGAACTGCTGGCGGTGGATATGGGCGCGATTGGCGAGAGCCAGAATTCGGACGAGTTTTCGGTCAGCATTTGTGTCAAGGATGGCGGCGGGCCGTATCACTTCGATATGACCAACAAGCTGCGGCGGCTGGCGAGCGAACACAACATCCCGTTTAAGACCGACATTTACGTGTTTTATTCGTCGGATGGCACGGCCTTCTGGCGCGCCGGTGGCGACGCGCGCGTCGGGTTAATCGGGCCGGGCGTGGACGGTTCGCACGCTTACGAGCGCACCCACCGCGATGCGCTGGAAGGGACGGCGCGCCTGCTGGCCTATTATCTGCTGGACGGCAGCCAGTAGCGCCCTCTGTTAGAACCATCGCAGAAAAACTTGACCTGCACTCCGCGATTCTCCTATGATGGAAAGTATCGTCACGGTATGGTCGTGGGGTGCGTGCCTTGGAAGACACAGTGTTACAGGCCTACTGGATCACGGACAGTGGGCAGGCGGTTTTGATTGACGGCGTGCTGGACGCCGGACGGCCTGCGTTTTTGATCGGCAGCGACCCGCGTTCCCACCTGCGTCTGGAGAGTGCTGACGCCTCGCACGCGCTGGTGTTGCGGCGGCAGGAGACATATTTTATCCAGCCGCGCCTGCCCAACGTGCCCGTGCTGGTGAATGGCAAACGCATCAGCGGGCCAACCTGTCTGCTGCCCGGTGATCAGGTGCAGATCGGCGAGGCGCTGCTGCGCTTTGACCAACGCGAGGGGAAGCGTAGTGCCCCGCCGCCCGCCCCTCAGCCGCTGCTGCCGGACAAACAGGAGGTGGAGCGCGCGGTAGTCCCGCCCCGCCCCGCGCCGGTGGTCACCCGGCCTGCTGCCGCGTCACTGGCTTCTATCCCTGCCGCGCCGGAAACGGTGGTGTATTATCCGAAACCCGCTGCGCAGCCTGGCCCCAACCTCGGCGGCGTTTTGCTCGGCCTGTTTACGCTGCTGGTGATCGTCGGCGTGGTCGGCTACGGCATCGTTACCGGCCTCAGTACGGATGGATCGGTGGTAGCAGCAGGGGACTTGGATTTTGTCTACAACGACGGCAACGTCACGGTACTGATGTTTGATGCCGACTGGTGACAGTACTGCGCCCAGCAAAGGCCTATCGTGAATAGGCTGGCAGAGGAGTACAAGGGCGACGTGTACGTCCATTACGTGGATATTGATAACCGGAGCAACCGCAGTCTGGTGAACCGCTACGGCGCGCGGTCTATCCCCTTCATTGTGATTCTCAACGACGAGGGGAAAATCGTTACCACCTTCCGGGGCGTAACCAGCGAACGTACGCTCCGCGCGGCGCTGGAACAGGCGCTGGCGGCTTCCACCGGCGTGGGCAGCCAGCGGGGGTGAACGAACCGGTAGGGGAGGGTCAGGCCCTCCCCGACGATTATAAATACTCAACTCAACTTGGACTTTTCGCCTATTTGTGTGGGATTCTTGAGACGGGTTGCGGGATAATGTGGTATAATCCCCCATGAACTCCGTAGTTAGGGCCGTATTGGGTGCAGCGATGTTCTGGGGCGAATACTCTCACCAGCTTGACGAAAAAGGCAGACTCATCATCCCCGCCCGCTACCGGCCACATCTGGCGCATGGCGCCGTCCTCACACGCGGCCTTGACCGCAACCTTGTGATTTACCCCGATGATTCCTGGCGTGCGCTGTCCGAACGATTGAACGAACTGCCGCTGACGCATCCGACAGCGCGGGCGCTGCGCCGGCTGTTATTCTCCGGCGCGGTGGAAATTTCGCTCGACCGGCAGGGGCGCGTTTTGATTCCGGCGTACCTGCGCGAATACGCGGCGCTGGACGGCGAAGTGCTGATCGCCGGCATGGAAACGTTCCTCGAACTGTGGAAACCCGCCAGTTGGCGGGCGGCGCTGGACGGCGTGTCACACATCCTGCGTGCGGAAGCCGAAGAACTGCTTAACCTGAGGATTTGATGGCCCATATCCCGGTTTTGCTGGACGCGGTGCTGGCACTGCTGCCTCCCACCGCGCGTATGATTGACGGCACGCTGGGCGCAGGCGGCCACTCGCGGGCGCTGCTGGAGGCGGGCGCGGGCGAAATCCTGGGGTTTGATCTGGATCCACAGGCATTGGCGCTGGCGCACGTCACCCTGGCACGGTATGGCGACCGGGTGCACATCGTGCAGGCCAGCTATGCCAATATGGCGGAAGAAGCGCGCAAACTCGGTTGGGACAGCGTCGGCGGCATCCTGCTTGACCTGGGTGTATCATCCATGCAGTTGGATACGGCGGAGCGTGGTTTTGCCTTCATGCGCGAGGGGCCACTGGACATGCGCTTTAATCCCCAGGGCGACAGTCCAACTGCCGCTGATATTGTGAATCGGTGGGATGAAACGGAACTGGTAGACATCTTTTTTCGCTACGGGGAGGAGCCGCGCAGCCGCAAACTGGCACGGGCGGTTGTTGCCGGACGGCCATATGAAACTACTCGTCAGCTTGCCGACGCCATCGAAAAAGCCGTGCCGCGCCGACCGGGCGATAAAATTCACCTGGCGACACAG
This sequence comes from Chloroflexota bacterium, assembly GCA_016223085.1. Classification (GTDB taxonomy): domain Bacteria; phylum Chloroflexota; class Anaerolineae; order Aggregatilineales; family Phototrophicaceae; genus CFX2. Next base: position 5,948 of record JACRPS010000012.1, on the reverse strand, counting down.
GTGTTCCAGGCGCTGCGCATCGCCGTCAACGACGAACTGCGGGTGATCGAACGGGCGCTTCCAGAGGCGGTAAAGCTGCTCGAACCGGGCGGAAGGCTGGCGGTCATCAGCTTTCACAGTCTGGAAGACCGGATTGTCAAGCAGTTCTTTAAACAGGAAAGTATGGACTGCATCTGCCCGCCGCAGACGCCGTTGTGTGTGTGCGGTCACACGGCCCGTATAAAGCTGATTACGCGCAAGCCGGTAGTGGCGTCGGCAGCGGAAATCCACGATAATCCCCGCAGCCGCAGTGCCAAACTGCGCGTGGTGGAGAAGTTATAATAATGTTTGCGTAGGGGCGAACCGCCGGTTCGCCCCTACCACCAGTAAGCGTATATTTGCGGTAGGGACGTGGCGCTGCCATGTTCGGACGGAGTTCAGGCGAGGTTCAGGCATGTCTCAACGATGGTTGCAGCACGCGCTGCGTGGCACGACCTGGCGGATGCAGCGGCAGGCGGTGGCGCTGGCCGGGCTGGGCATTTTTATTGCAATCATCATCGGCGCGCTATACCTGGCGCAGTCAGCGTCAGTCGCGTCGCTGGGGCGGCAGTTGGAAGGCATGATCGCCCGGCGCAACCAGCTTGAGCAAACGAACGAGCAGCTTCGCTCGGAGATCGCGCAGCTTCGCAGCGTACCGCGTCTGCTGGCGCGGGCGCAGGAGATGGGGTTTGTCCCTGCCGGACGGGAAAATATCGAATACCTGGTGGTGGATGGCTATAATCCCAACCGCAAACCGGTGGCGGTCGTGACCGAAGAACCACCGGAAGCGCTGCCGGATTACGAAGAGTCGTTCACTGGCTGGCTGCAGCAGCAGTGGGATTCGTTCGTCCGGCAGTTCCGTAGTTTTACGACCGGAGAGTAACCGATGGCAGCACAGGGAACGCTGAACCAGCAGGAGATTTTTAACCGGCGGCTGCCGATTGTGGTGGTGTTGATGATCGTTGCCAGTGGCCTGCTGCTGCTGCGGCTGATCTCGTTCCAGCAGCTTGCGCCGGAAGTGCTGACCGAACTGAGCACTGATTATAACCGGACGGTGCGGCTAGCGGCGGCGCGCGGCATCATCTATGACCGGCGTGGGCAGCGGCTGGCGGTCAACACGCTGGAATACCGCATCGGCGTCAGCCCGAATCTGGTTGCCAATGCGCAGCGCACGGCCACGCAGTTGGCCTCTATCCTCAACATGGACGAACTGAGGGCTTACGAGGCCGTCACCAGCGACGAACCCTGGGTGCTGCTTGCGCCGCGTGTTAAGGCGGAAGTAGGGCAGCAGATCGAACAGATGAAGCTGGATTTGCAGCTTCCCAGCGTGACCATCGAAAAAATCCCGCTGCGCAGCTATCCACAGGGGACGCTGGCGGCGCACATTCTCGGTTATGTCAGCGGCGATTTGCAGGGCTACTATGGCGTTGAAGGCTATTACCAGGAGCAGTTGGCCGGTCGCGCCGTCAACAGCGTTGTCAGCAGCATCCCGTTTGACCAGACCGACACGCAGGAGCCGGGGCGGGGCAGCGACATTTACCTGACGATTGACCGCGATCTCCAGTATGTGGTGGAAAGCGAACTGCAGCTTGCCGTCAACGAAACCAGTGCCACCGGCGGCACGATCATCGTCATGAACCCGCGCACCGGCGACATTCTGGCGATGGCAAATTACCCTTCGTTTGACCCCAATGCCTATTCCAACGTGACTGACCAGCGCGCCTGGAACAATCCTGCCATCAGCGGGCAGTACGAACCAGGGTCGGTGTTTAAGGTGCTGACGGTCGCGGCAGCGCTGGACAAGGGCGTGATTACGCCGCAATGGACGTACAACGATCAGGGGCAGCTTAACGTCGGCGGTGTCACCATTCAGAACTGGGACCGCGGCGCGCACGGCGCGGTGGATGTCACCGGCGTGCTGGTGCAGTCGCTCAACGTCGGCGCGGCGACGATCAGCACCGCGCTGGGGCCGACCAACTTCTACAGCGAACTGGCGCAGTTTGGCATGGGGCGGCTGACGGGCGTTAATCTGGAAGGCGAGGCCGCCGGCACGATGCACGTGCCAGGCGACACTGACTGGAGTGAGAGCAATCTGGGCACCAACAGCTTTGGGCAGGGGCTGGCAGTCACACCACTGCAAATGATTACGGCAATTTCCGCGATTGCCAACGACGGCCTGATGATGCAGCCAAACATCGTACAGAAGATTGTCACCAACGGGCAGGAAGTGCTGTCGCAGCGCGTGCCACTGGGCAGACCGATTTCGGCGGAAGTGGCGCACCAAGTGCGCGATATGATGGTTGCCGTCGTGCGCGATGGGCTGGACGACAAGGCGCTGCTGCCGGGTTACACGCTGGCCGGCAAAACCGGCACGGCGGAAATCCCTACGCCGGTCGGCTACCGCGACGACGCCTGGATTATGTCGTTTATCGGTTTTCTGCCCGCCGACGAGCCACAGGTGATTATCCTGTACAAGCTGGACGAACCCAATGGGCGCTGGGCCAGCGAAGTGGTCGCGCCGTTGTTCCGGCGGCTGGCGGAACGGCTGGTGATTCTGCTGGAAATCCCGCCGGATGATGTGCGTCAGGCGCTGAAGGCGCAGGGCGGGATTGTCAGTGGGCAGTAGTAGCTGGTCGCCTGTAGCTATTAGCGATTGGTAGTTGGCTTTTGGCTTGCTTATTTGGCGCTCGCGGTCTATTGTAGAAGCGAATTGAGAGTGGGTGTTAAGCTACCGGCTAATTGCTACAGGCTGCTAGCTGAAGGAGAGCTATGGCCGGAGAATTACCGTTTGCGCTGACCGTCGGCGGGGTGGCGTTTCTGCTAGGAGTCATCTGGGGCGGTCCGTTTGTGGAGGTACTGCGCCGTTGGAAGATCGGCAAGCAGATTCGCATGGAGTTAAGCCAGAGCCACCAACTGAAGGTCGGCACGCCGACTATGGGCGGGGTGATGATTATCATACCGGTCGTGCTGATTGCAATGGGTCTCAATATCGTCGCCATCATTCGCCCGAATGACCAGATCACGGGGTCGAGTATTCTGCTGCCGCTGTTTGTGCTGGTCAGCTTTTCGCTGCTGGGCATGATTGACGACTGGGAAGGCATCCAGCGGTCGCGGGGTCGCCCGCGCGGCGAAGGGTTGTCCGCGCGCGTCAAATTCGCGGCGCAGATCGGGCTGGCGACGCTGGTGGCCTGTGTCATCTCGCTGTACGACGGTGGCTTCCAGTTTGCCAACCAGATCACGCTGCCGCTGCTGGGCGTGTCCATTCCCATCAGTCCGGTGCTGTTTATTCCGCTGACCGTGTTTATCATCATTTCGATGTCGAACGCCATCAACCTGACCGACGGCCTGGATGGTCTGGCAGGCATCATCAGCGCCAGCGCCTTCGCCGCCTACGGCGCGGTGGCCTATCTACAGGGGCAAATCTTCCTCACGCAGTTGTGTTTTATCCTGGTCGGCGCGTGTTTTGCCTTCCTGTGGTTTAACGCCCACCCGGCGCAGTTGTTCATGGGCGATACCGGCTCACTGGCGCTGGGCGCAACGCTCGGCACGATTGCCGTGATGTCCGGCCAGTGGCTGCTGCTGCCGATCATCGCCATTGTGCCGGTGGCGGAAACGATCAGCGTGATTTTGCAGGTGTCGTATTACAAGCGCAGCGGCGGGCAGCGCCTGTTCCGCATGGCGCCGCTGCACCATCATTTTGAACTGGGCGGGTGGAGCGAAACGCAGGTGGTGCAGCGCTTCTGGCTGGTGGGGCTGCTGAGCGCGATGATTGGCGTGGCGCTGGCGCTGCTGTAGTCGTTAGTCCATAGTCTTCAGTCTATAGTCAAGAGGAAAGCGATATACCGGTGGTTGAACCGGTAGGGCATATTAACGAAAGCGACGCGGTGGCAGTTGAAGGAACAACCGATTTTCCACGTGCTTGTAGCAGACGATGAATCCAACGCGGAGACGTGGGGCAATCAGTTACTCACGCTTCTGGACGAACTGGATTTCAGCGAGTGGGAAGCGATGGATATGCCAGGTGTGACCAATTATAGTTTTTAGTGATCGGCTATTGGTCGTTAAGCTGACTGCTGACCGCTGAATGCTGAGGCTTTCATGACTTTTGGAGTAAACGGCACACACAAAACCGACCCGTTGTTTGGCCGCAAGGTGGCGGTGCTGGGTTTTGCGCGCCAGGGCAAGGCGCTAGCGCGCTGGCTGCCAACGGTCGGCGCGTCGGTGGTGGTGAGCGATACACGCACGCCGGAGCAGCTTACCAATGAGTGCGCCGAGTTCCCAAACGTGGAATTTGTGCTCGGCGGCCATCCTGAAAGCCTCCTAAACGGTGTGGATTTGCTGTGCCTGTCGGGCGGTGTGCCGCTGGATTTGCCGATCATCGAAGCGGCGGTACAGCGGCGCATTCCGCTGTCCAACGACGCCGAACTATTTATGCAGCGTTGCCCTGCACCCATTATCGGCATCACCGGTAGCGCCGGCAAAACGACGACCACCACGCTCACCGGGCAGATCGTGAAGCGCGCCGGAATCACTACCTGGGTGGGTGGCAATATCGGTGACGTGCTGCTGGACGTACTCGACCAGATCGAGCGTAACCACTGTGTCGTCATGGAACTGTCCAGCTTTCAATTGGAAATCATGGACATCAGCCCGCAGACCGCTGCCGTGCTCAACATCACGCCCAACCATCTTGACCGGCACGGCACGATGGAAAATTACATTCGCGCCAAGGCGCAGATCGTGGCGCACCAGACCGAAAAAGATTGCGCCGTGCTGGGCTACGACAACGAGGGCAGCCGTATGCTGGAAGACCTCGCGCCGGGGCGGCTGGCGTGGTTCAGCGGGCGGAGCATGGTGCCGGACGGCGCGTTCCTGGCCGGCCAGCGGCTGATTCTGGCGGGCGCGGCCAGCTTTGATGGCGAACCGCACGTTGTCTGCAACCGTGAGGACGTGCCCCTGCGCGGCGACCACAACGTGCTGAACGTGCTGGCGGCCTGCGCGATCACCGGCGTAAACGGTATTCACCCGGAGGTGATGGCCGCGACTATCCGCGACTTCAAACCGGTCGCCCACCGGCTGGAAGTGGTGCGCGTGGTCAACGGTGTCACCTATGTGAACGACAGCATCGCCACCGCGCCAGAGCGAGTGATCGCGGCGCTGAACAGCTTCAGCGAACCGATGGTGCTGCTGGCGGGCGGCAAGGATAAAAAGCTGCCCTGGGACGATATGCTCCGGCTGGCGTTAAGCAAAACGCGGCACATCATCGCCTTTGGCGACGCGGGCGAACTGATACTGGACGTGGTGCGGCGTATCTCCGGCAGCACCGACGGCGTGACGCGCGTCCAAACGCTGGATGAGGCCGTTGCCACAGCCGCCGCGCTGGCCCAGCCCGGCGACGTAGTGCTGCTGTCCCCCGGCGGCACCAGCTACGACGCCTACAAGGATTTTGAGGAACGCGGGGAGCACTTTCGCCGGCTGGTGATGGGACTATAGCAGTCGGTAGTCGGTAGTCGGTAGTCTTTAGGTGGGTGAAACGGAAGGAGCCGAACCAGTCCTGCGAAAAATTTCTGAAATTGTTTCTGTTTCGGAAGATTTTGTTACGCCTGTTAATGTTTAATTGAGCAAATGACTGTAGACTGTAGACTATTGACTAAAGACTAGGTTCTGTTGACATTTAAGATCAATCTGATAAGGTTGTCGAATGACAACCGTGAAACTGACCGATGAGCAATGGGAGAAGATTCGGGACTTTCTGCGAGAAGACCCGAATGCCTATGTCGGGAGCGACTAGAGCGAGTGCCGTCGTTTCGTCGAGGGCGTAATCTGGATAAGTCGCAGCGGCGCACAATGGCGCTTGCTGCCCGCCGAGTATGGGAACTGGAACAGTGTCTACAAGCGTTTTGCCCGCTGGTGTGATAACGGGGTATGGG
>JACRPS010000014.1:14642-299545 GCA_016223085.1 Chloroflexota bacterium | reverse complement strand
AACGGGAAAAAGGCGTCTGACGCCAGCACTGCCCCCTGCGCCCGGTCGCCCGCTTTGGTGATCGCCAGCCGCACCGCGTCCACCCGGCTTGGCAGCCCGCCGCCAATACCGACGGTTGCGCCAGGCACGGCCAGCACAATTGCGTTCGATTTGACGTGCTGCACCGCCTTCCAGGCAAACCGCAGCGCCTCAAGTTCCCCGGTGGTTGGTTTCCGGTCGGTGACAGTGTCCAGAACGGTTCCCTCCGGGTCGCCGATGTCCGCGCTCTGCACCAGCGCCCCGCCGTGAATGCTGCGGATTTCCAGTTCGTGGCCGGTGAAGGACTGTGACAGTTGCAGCAGCCGGCAGTTCTTGCGCGTCTGGATCAGTTGCGCCTGGGCAGTGGGGGAGTACAGCGGCGCGGCGATGGCTTCGATAAACAGGCTGCCCAGCCCGCTGACAAACTCGTCGTCTACCGGGCGGTTGACGGCGATCACGCCGCCGAACGCTGAGACTTCATCCGACGCCAGCGCCAGCGGATACGCCAGCGCCAGGGTGTCCGCGCTGGCGATGCCAATCGGGTTGAGATGTTTGACAATCACCACCGTCGGCGCGGTAAAGCTGCTCACGGCGCGCCAGGCCGCGTCCAGATCGAGGATGTTGTTGTAGGAAAGCTGCTTGCCACCCAGCAGAGTCCCACCGAGTGGCCCGGTTCGGGCGATACGGCTGTAGTAAGCCGCGACCTGATGCGGATTTTCGCCATAGCGCAGCACTTCAATCTGCTGCATCCCCAGCGACAGATGCTGCGGCAGGCTGGTTTGGGTTAGGCTTGGCACCACATCCTGCGACAGAAAGGCGTGGATGGCAGTATCGTAATCCCGCGTGTGGGCAAACGCTTTCACCGCCAGCCTGCGCCGGGTCGCCAGTTCAACCGTGCCGGTCGCCTTCAGCTCCGCGCTGACTTTGGCATAATCGTCGGGGTCACAGATCACAATCACGTGGAAGAAGTTTTTGGCGGCGGCGCGCAGCAGGGCAACGCCGCCGATGTCAATCTGTTCAATCGCGTCCTGCAGGGTGATGCCGGTCTGCGTCACCGTTTCCTGGAACGGGTACAGGTTGGCAACCACCATGTTGATCGGCGCAAAGCCGTGTCGCTTGAGTTCCGCCAGATCCTTCGGGTTGTCCCGTGCCAGGATCCCGGCATGAACTGCCGGATGCAGCGTCTTAACCCGGCCATCCAGCATTTCGGGCAGGCCGGTCAGGTTGTCAATCGGTGTCACCGGCAGGCTGGCCCCGCGCAGCACCTGTTCCGTGCCGCCGCTGGCGACCAGGTCCCACCCCAACTCCACCAGCGTTGTCGCAAATTTAACCAGATTGGTCTTGTCATAGACGCTCAACAGGGCGCGAGGCATAGCCACCTTGTCCTTTGCTGTTCCGAAGTTGGGTGATTATAACGCGCTCGTCGCGGTCCTTTGTATACCAATCATCACGAACCGATTGCCCTACACTTCGGCGCGGCTGGCACGGTATAATGGGTGTTTCAACAACAGGTTAAAACGATGAGCCGCGACAACATTCGGAATTTCTCGATTATTGCCCATATAGATCATGGCAAAAGCACGCTTGCCGACCGGCTGCTGCAACTGACCAACACCGTCAGCGACCGGCAGATGCAGGAACAACTGCTGGACAGCATGGATTTGGAACGCGAGCGCGGCGTGACGATCAAGGCGTCCGCCGTGCGCATGACCTACCACGCGAAAGATGGCAGGGAGTACGAAATCAATTTGATTGACACACCCGGCCATGTGGACTTTAACTACGAGGTCAGCCGGGCGCTGCAAGCCTGCGAGGGCGCGGTGCTGGTGGTAGATGCCAGCCAGGGCATTGAGGCGCAGACGCTGGCGAACCTGTATCTGGCACTTGAACAGGACCTCGAAATCATCCCCGTCATTAACAAGATTGACCTGCCAGCAGCGCGCCCGGCAGAAATCGCCAGAGAGATGGAAGACCTGCTCGGCATTCCTGCCGACCAGATGCTTCATATTTCCGCCAAGCAGGGGCTGGGCGTGCCGGACGTGCTCGAAGCGATTGTGCAGCGGGTGCCGCCGCCCCAGGGCGACCCCGAAGCGCCGTTGCGCGCGCTGGTGTTTGATTCACACTACGACTCCTACAAGGGAGTGGTGGCCTACGTGCGCATCGTGGATGGCCGGGTGGATAAAAAGACGGCGCTGCGGCTGATCGCTACCAACGCCCGGTTCGAGCCAGTGGAAATCGGCATCTTCGGCCCTGATATGCAGCCGGTGGAGGCGCTGGAAGCGGGCGAAGTGGGCTACATCGCCACCGGCTTTAAGACCGTGCAGGAATGCCGCGTGGGTGACACCATCACCACCGCGATCAATGGCACCGATGAAGCCCTGCCCGGTTATAAAAAAGTGAAACCGATGGTCTTTGCCGGCATTTACCCCAGCAATAATGATGATTATGGCGATCTGCGTGATTCGCTCGAAAAGCTGCAACTGAATGACGCGTCGCTGGTGTACGAGCCGGAAACGTCACAGGCGCTCAACTTTGGCTTCCGTGTCGGTTTCCTGGGGCTGTTCCACATGGAGATCATCCAGGAACGGCTGGAGCGTGAATATGATCTGGACATTCTGGCGACCGCGCCCAGCGTCGAATACCAGGTGGAACTGCATAACGGCGAAATCATGACGCTGGACAGCCCGGCGCAGTTGCCGGACGAAAACCAGATCAGGGAAATCCGCGAACCTTGGATGAAAATTCAGGTGTACACGCCGCAGGAATTTATCGGCCCGGTGATGGACCTGTGCATCAAAAAACGCGGCGAATATGTTACGACAGAGTATCTGGACGCAAAACGGGTAATTTTGCACTACAAAATCCCATTGTCGGAAATCATCGTGGATTTCTTCGATAAACTCAAAAGTGTGACACGCGGCTATGCCAGCATGGATTACCAGTTTGACGAATACCGCGCCGAAGACCTGGTGAAGCTGGACATCCTCGTCAACGGTGAGCCGGTGGACGCGCTGGCGATGATCGTGCACAAAAACGATGCCTACCACAAAGGGCAGCGTATGGTCAGCAAGCTGAAAGAGTTGATTCCGCGCCAGTTATTTGTTGTGCCGATTCAGGCCGCGTCGGGCAAGAAAATCATCTCCCGCGCCAACGTCAGCGCCATGCGGAAAGACGTTCTGGCGAAATGTTATGGCGGTGATATTACCCGCAAGAAGAAACTGCTGGAAAAGCAGAAAAAAGGCAAGAAGCGGATGAAGATGGTGGGGCAGGTGGAACTGCCGCAGGAAGCCTTCATGGCGATGCTGCGCCTGGACGAGGATTAAGGCGCTGCGCCTGTATCCACTCCAGCACCGCCTGCGCCTGACCCGCAGGCAGCACGCCCTGGCTGGACAGAGCAGTGATAACAGTCGGCAGCGTCAGGAGTGATTTGACGGTTACGTCTGGTATCGCATCTTGGATGTCCAGATCGAGAACTGCCAGTAGCGTGTGAATCTCCAGCCCAACGCGGCGGGCGGCGGCAATAAACGGCAGCAACGGGCCAATATCGGCAAGAACAGTGCAGACCAGAACTGCCGCGTGGCCGATGTTGTACGCTCCCACCAGATCGTAAACTGCTTCTTCACGCTGTCCCCGGCTGTAAACCAGCGATAGATCGGTTGCCAGGCTGAGCGCCACTCCCAGCGGCACAGCGTCGGCGGTGGCAACCAGCCGGTGAATCGCCAGTCCGTCAAGTTCGCGCACTGCCGCCTGCGTCACCTGCTTCAGCACGTCGGGGTAGGCGGGTAAATAGTCCAGACTTAACAGAAATGGTCGCGTGCCCGCGCCAGTCTGAAATCGCCCGAACTGCACCAGGCCGGTTTCCATCAGCAGTGGAATCAGGTGCGTTGTCACCGCCGCTGCTCCAGCGCCGCGCGGGTTTGCTCGGCAAAATCTTCACCCATACCTGCGTACAACACGTCTTCGCCGGCAAGTCGCACCGTCAGAAACGCAGTCGCATACGGGATGGTGAACAGGCCGGCGTCCTGCCAGAAGATCGCCCCGGTCAGCAGCTCATCGGGCTGCGGCAGCCCGCGCCGAACGATAAACGCGCACCGGTCGGTCCTGGCATCATAGGCGGAGCTGTCAGCAGCATCCGCTATGGTGATGGCATCGGCGTTGAAGGAGGTTTCGTCCAGCAGCGCCGCGTAAGCACTTCCCACAAACGGCCCGTGCAGGACGGTCAGCGCGTCGCCGCCGGCGTAGGCAATAGTGCGCTCCAGCGCAATCGCGCCAGCTGCCCCCAGACCGAGGTAAGCAGCCAGATCAAAGACATAGGCGCAGACCAGATCGCGGGTGGCGTTGACAATCGCCGTACCATACGGCAGAAATGGATCATCGTAACGCTGAATTACCAACGGCAGTTTCACCAACCGGGGCGCGAGCAGCAGCGCCAGGTTGGTATGGTGCTGCTCCTGAATGCTCACCAGCCGGTCGGCAAAGTTAAGCGCCATCAAACTGTTCCTTCAGCAGCCGCCACAGCATGGATAGCGACCAGGTCGTAACCCAGGTGGCCGCCACGTCCGATTGCCCGCCAAAACCATACTCCCGCGACCGCGACCGTTCCACCATATACACGGCAATTGCGGTGCCACCCTGCGCGTCGGCATGGTCAACCACATTGGGATCGCTGACGACAGCAATCGCGGCGGTCACGCCGGACTGGTGATACAGCCGTTCGGCGGCCTGTTCCGCCAGCTTGCGAATAGGCAGGTCCTGGGCTTCGGCCAGCGCCAGTCGCAGTTCGTCCGGGTTGGCATAGGTTTCGGTCACCCGCACCACATCGCGTCCATTGGCGGCTGCCGCTTCAATGCTCTGGCTGACCGGCGTACCAATGCCGGTTTCGCTAATGGCGATTGTCGCCTGTTTTTCCTGCAGCAGCCGGACGACGACTGCTTCGATCTTCTCATCATCCACACCGAAGATATATGGGCCGATGCGGCTGCGTAGCTGGCTTTCCACCTCGGTGATCATGCGGTCCGCTTCTTCCGCGCTGGCAGCTTTCGCCGTAATGCGTACGTCCACCTGTCCAGTGTGGGCAGCCAGCCCAACTGTCGGGTTGCTCTGTTGCAGCAGGTCATCACCGATTTGCGCGTCCAGCGTGCTTTCGCCGATACCAGCCGTGCGCAGTACCCGCGCCTTAATGACGCCGCTGCCCAGTTTAAAACGGTCGCGCAGGTAGGGGACAATCCGCTCGTTCAGCAGGAATTTCATCTCGCGTGGCACGCCGGGCAGGCTGATGACCACGCGCTCATCGTGTTCCACGATAAACGCCGGCGCGGTGCCAACCGGGTTTTCAACCACGATGGCCTGATTAGGCAGATACGCCTGCCGCCGGTTATTCTCGCTCATCTGCACGCGGAAACTGGCAAACCGTTCGGCAATGGCATTCAGCAGTTCCTGGTGAAACACCAGTTCGCGGTTGGTAGCGGCGGCGACCGCCTGCCGTGTCATGTCATCTACTGTTGGCCCCAATCCGCCACAGGTAATCACCACCTGCGCCCGTGACAGGGCCGTGCGAATAACATCAGCGATGCGCTTTTCGTTGTCGCCAACCGATGTCATATAATAGAGATTAAGGCCGATATCTCGTAGTGTCCGGGCGATATAAACCGAGTTGGTATCGGTGATTTCACCCAGTAAAATTTCCGTGCCAATCGCAATAATTTCGGCGTTTACGTCTTGATTCATCATCGTTTTTACCGTCGTGTGAAGGTATAGTGACTATATTACTGCAACCGATGGCGGCTGCCTATAACCTTTTGGCGGAATGCCAGGGGGATTTCGTGACAAACTGTATGAGTTTTTTGGCAAATTCCAAAGAAGCGTTTATAATAGGTGTGTAGAGAAAGAATCTGCTGGCTGTAAAGCAAAATCTTTGTGCAGATTCAACGAAATTTTTCACAAATAGTCCCTTTTGCCCGGTAAATTGGTCATCCAACGGAGGATAGTTCGTGGCCAGTGTAACCTTTAATCACGTTTACAAGCGCTTTGGCAACACCGCCGCAGTGAAGGATCTGCACATCGAGATCGCAGACAAGGAATTCCTTGTCTTCGTTGGCCCTTCCGGCTGTGGCAAATCAACCAGCCTGCGGATGCTGGCCGGTCTGGAAGAAATCAGCGAGGGCGAAATCCTGATCGGTGACCGCGTGGTGAACAACGTGGCACCCAAGGACCGGGATGTTGCCATGGTCTTCCAGAGCTACGCGCTTTACCCGCACATGACAGTATACGATAACATGGCCTTTGGTCTGCGGCTGCGCAAAACCCCAAAGCAGATCATTGACCAGCGCGTGCGGGAAGCCGCCAAGAGCCTGGGCATCGAGCAACTGCTGGACCGGCGCCCCCGCCAGCTTTCCGGTGGTCAGCGCCAGCGTGTCGCAGTGGGCCGTGCCATCGTCCGCGAACCTGCCGTGTTCCTCATGGACGAGCCGCTGTCCAACCTGGATGCCAAGCTGCGCGTAGAGGCGCGGTCGTTTATCAGCAAGCTGCACCAGCGTCTGGGCACGACCTTCATCTACGTGACGCATGACCAGACCGAGGCCATGACGATGGGGACACGCATCTGCGTGCTAAACGCAGGCGAACTTCAGCAGATTGATACCCCGTTTAACCTGTACCACAACCCGCGCAACCTGTTTGTCGCCGGCTTCATCGGCAGCCCATCCATGAACTTCTTCGATGCCACGCTCAAGCAGGAGAACGGCGGGCTGGTCGTCGAAACCAGCATCTTCCGTCTGCCCATTCCGACGCAGCTTACCGACATGTTCCGCGATCATGTCGGTAAGAAAGTGGTGTTTGGTATCCGGCCTGAAGATATTCACGACGTGGATTACCAGCCGCCGGGCATCATTCCAGGGCAGATTGAAGCCAATGTGGACGTGGTCGAGCAGATGGGCAACGAAATGGTTGTTTATCTGGAAAACCAGGGCACAAACTTCATTTCGCGCATGGACCCGCGTACCCGCGCCCGCGTTGGCCAGCGCATGGGTGTGGTGTTTAACATGGAAAACGCGCATCTGTTTGACGTGGACACCAAACAATCCCTGTCCTACGAGTACAAACAGGCCAATGCTGCCCGCGTTTAGCTGGCAGTCCGAAAACGGACCCCGAAGACCGCCCGCCTCCGGGCGGTCTTTTATTTGAGTCCGCTTTAGTGGTATTCTAACCCGGACTTACTATAATTTTCATATATTCAGCTTATCCTTTAGCGTGCCCCATGATGAAGGAACTCAATACCGTGCAACTGACCGCATACCACCAGGCCACCTTGTTTGCTGAACTACGCTTGGAATGGAACGATCTGCTACGACGGAGCGCGTCTGACCGCATCTTTAGCACCTGGGAATGGCAGTCTACCTGGTGGGACGCTTACCAACCCGGCCAGCTCTGGGTGGTCGCCTGCCGGGACGAACATAACCGACTGATCGGCCTCGCGCCCTGGTTCATCGAAAATCATGCAACGCTGGGTAGGGTAGTGCGCAGTATTGGCTGCGTGGAAGTGACTGATTACCTGGATGTGATCGTAGATGAAGGCTACGTTGAGCCGGTGCTGCACTGTCTGGCGGCCTTTTTGCAGGAACACCGCGAGCAGTACGATGTCGTTGATCTGTGCAACCTGCCAGAAACTTCGACCGGCTACCGGTATTTTCCTGAAGTGCTACGCCAGCACAGGTTCGAGGTAACGGTGAAGCAGCAGGAAGTGTGTCCGGTTATCGAACTGCCGGACACCTGGGATGGCTACCTGGAAACACTGGACAAAAAGCAGCGCCACGAAATCCGCCGCAAACTGCGCCGGGCCGAAGCTGATGCCGATACACTGGACTGGTACATCGTGAATGACACCCATAACCTGGACGAGGAAACCAACCGTTTTCTCAAACTTATGTCGGCCAGCCACCAGGAAAAAGCCGGTTTTCTGGCAGACCCGCAAAATGTTGATTTCTTCCACAAGCTGGTGCCGGTTATTTACCGGAACGGCTGGCTGCAGCTCAGCTTCCTGCGCGTGAACGGCAAAGCCGCCGCCACCTACCTCAATTTTGTCTACAAGGGTCAGGTGCTGGTATACAATTCTGGGCTGCTGCCCGGTGAATATGGGCATCTCAGTCCCGGCATCGTGCTGCTGGCGTATAACATCCGCCACGCGATTGAAAACGGCTGCGCAGTATTTGACTTCCTGCGCGGCAATGAAACCTACAAGTACCGGATGGGCGCGCATGACACGCCCGTCTTTATGCTCCAGGCAAAGCCATCCGCAGGATAGCTGATGATACTCAAACGGCTGGCAATCCTCAGCGTACATACCAGTCCGCTGGCGAAACTGGGCGGCAGCAAAACCGGCGGGATGAACGTTTATGTCCGGGAAATCGCGCAGGAACTGGGACGGCGGGGTCTCGCGGTTGACATTTATACACGGCGTGCTGACTCGGGATGGCCGGTCGTGGATCACTCGCTGGGACGGAACGTCCGCGTGATACATATCACTGCCGGGGCGGAGCAGGAACTCGGCCCGGACGAGGTTTACCCTCATCTGGCGCAGTTCACTGCCGGTGTGCTGGCATTTACGACCGGTGACAATACATCGTATGATCTGATTTACAGCCACTACTGGTTAAGCGGTCTGGTCGCCCATGCGCTGCACGAGGTCTGGGGTATTCCCTTCGTGCAGATGTTTCATACCCTCGGCCACATGAAAAACCGCATCCTCATGAACCGGGGGGCATCGCTGCCACCGGATGTGCGCGTCCACAACGAAACGCAGATCGTTGGTTGGGCGAACCAGATCGTGGCTGCGACAGCGGCGGAACAGGCGCAACTTCTGTGGCTGTATCGCGCTGACCGGCGTAAAATTGCTGTCATCCCCCCCGGCGTCAACGCCGACCGCTTCAAGCCGATTGCCCGAGCTGACGCGAGAGCACAACTGGGACTACCACCGGAACGCCAACTGCTGCTGTTTGTCGGTCGGATTGAGCCGCTGAAAGGGGTGGATACCGTTCTTCAGGCGCTGGCACGGTTGGGGCGACAGTCACCAAATTTACTGGATACGGTACGCTTTGCCGTGATTGGCGGCGACCTGAACAATGCTGAACTGACGCGGTTGCGCCAGTTTAGCGCCGATCTGGGATTGGAAGATTGCGTGGAATTTCTGGGGGCGAAAGATCAGGCGCAGCTCCCGCTGTATTATGCGGCATCACTGGCGGTGGTGATGCCATCCGATTACGAATCGTTTGGTATGGTGGCGCTGGAAGCGATGGCCTGTGGGACGCCGGTAATCGCGTCGCAGGTGGGCGGGCTGGCCTACCTTATCCGCGATGGGGAAACCGGCTTTCTGGTGCCGGTGCGGGAGCCGGATGCGCTGGCGGAGCGTATTGGCGTGTTACTTGCTGACCCACACCAGCGAGAAGAAATGGGCCAGGCTGCCGCCCGCCTGGCCCGCCAGTACACCTGGCCGGCCATCACCGACCGGCTATTACAGCTATTTCAGCGGGTGCTGGAACAGCGACGCATCAACCGCCATACGAGTTCGGCACATCCGCGACTGTAACCTCGATGTACGGTTCTTTCTCCTGCACCGCAACCGCTTCCGCTTCGCTGAGCGTCACCTGTCCACGATAATACAGTACATCATTAAAAGCGTCGTAGCGATAGCGCCGGTTCACCCAGCCGTAATACGGGTGCTGAAACACCACGTTAAAGATTATCGCATCGTCCTTCGGCAGCACTTTTTCGTGTACCATCCACACGGGCGCGTATTGTTCCAGATGCGGTTTTGCCTTGCTGTCGCGCTTTTCACGCAAAACGGTCTCAATATCCATCGTCCATCGGTCCTGTGCATTGAAGCCAATATGGCTGTATTGTAACGATGCGCGGGATGTTTCGACAAGCGCTGAGAGCGAACCGTTCCAAAGTCCCCCTCATGCCGGTATAATCCCTCCCCGAATAATCGCACGACAGGAAACTTCGTTTGAAACTGCGTTTTCCCCGCCGAAAACTCGTATGGATGCTGCTGTGGGTTGTTCTGCCGCTGCTGCTGGTTGATCTGGGCCTGCGCGTCTGGTTTAGCTGCTGTGGGGACGAACGCCAGCGCATCATGTACGTCTACTCACCAGAGCAGATTCGCGCCGCGCGCTGGAAGATCATGGGGTTACCGTATCTGAATTACGGCCTGAATCCGGCCTATCCCACCCACAACAGCCTCGGCTACCGGGGGCGCGAAGTACAGCAGCCTAAACCGGCGGGCACGTTTCGGATTGTGGCACTGGGTGGTTCCACAACCTACGGCTTCGGCCTGCCGCGCTGGGAGGATGCCTACCCGGCGCAGCTTGAAACCATCCTGCGAGAGCAGTACGGCTATGAGCAGGTGGAGGTGATTAACGCCGGTGTTGAATGGTATACGTCCTGGGAAATGCTGGCGAATTTTGCCTTCCGCGTGCTTGACCTCGACCCTGATTTAATTATCCTGTACGAGGCGACCAACGATGTCAGTTTTCGTCTAGTTGACCCGCAGTATTACACCGGTCTGAATCCGTCACGGGGCATTTGGCGCACCGATTACAGCTATCTCGGACCCAGCGTCCTGTACCGTGTGCTGGCGCTGAACCTCGCCTGGATTCCCAATCCCGCTTCGATTGAAAACCAGATCGCTCCGCTGACACCGATTCCGGCCTGTGGGTTGATATTTGAGGCTGACAGGCCGTTATGCAGCAACCTGGCTCTGACTCCGCAGGCGGTGCTGGCCGCCAACCCGCCCATCTACACGGAGCGTAATTACCGCAACATCATTGCAATGGCGCATTCGAACGAGGTGGCAGTGCTGCTGTCCACCTGGGCCTATTTCCCTGACCCGATCAGCGGGCTGCCCTACGAAAACTACCTGGCGTATCCCTTCTGGCAGGACGCGATTGCCGAACAGAATGCTGTTGTTGTTCGGCTTGCCCGTGAACTGAATGTACCCTATATTGACCTGGCGGCCACCATGCCATATAACGCGGCCTTCTGGATTGATGGTTCACATATGACCGCACTGGGTACGCAGGAACAGGCGTCGCAGTACGCGCAGTTCCTAACCGAGCGCGGCTTGCTGCCATAAAAAGAAACTGGTGGCGGAACTGATTTCAGGTATAATGCGCATTCTGTTTAAACGAAAGGTTCGGGAGGGGTGAACTTGGTACGTGAACTGTTTCGTGTGGCCTGGGACCGTTTTAAGATTATCGGAGCGATTGTAGGTGATACCCAGGCGCGTATCATCGCCATGCTGTTTTATTTCACTATTCTGGTTCCGTTTGGTGTCGGCTCGCGTCTGTTGAGTGACCCGCTGCGGCTGAAGCACGCCCGTGAACAGAGTACATGGTTGTCCCGTGACCCACTTCCGACCGACCTCGATTCAGCCAAGCAGCAGGGGTAATAACGATGTACATTCTGGGCATTTCCTGTTTCTATCACGACTCTGCCGTCGCGCTTATCAAGGACGGCCAATTGGTCGCGGCGGCGATGGAAGAACGGTTTTCGCGCAAGAAGCATGATAACGGCTTTCCAAAACGCGCGATTGAGTTCTGCCTGAACAAGGCGGGCATCAAAGGTGAAGACCTGGAATACGCTGTCTTTTATGAAAAGCCGCTGGTGAAGTTCGAGCGCATCCTCCTGACCACGTTAAATACCTTCCCGAAATCCAGCGATGTCTGGCGCGATGCCATGATTAACTGGCTGAAGGACAAGCTGTGGATTAAAAACATTATTCAGAAGGAAGTGGGCGTGCGCTATGACCGGGTGCTGTTTTGCGATCATCATCTGAGCCACGCCGCCAGTGCCTTCTTCGCCAGCCCATTCCGCGAGGCTGCCGTCCTGACGATAGACGGGGTGGGGGAATGGACAACCACTACGCTGGGGACGGCGCACAGCAACTGGGACGGCGATCCGCCCGGTGGCAAAAACGAAATTAACCTGTTCCAGGAAGAACGTTTCCCCCATTCACTCGGCCTGCTATACTCCGCTTTCACCGCCTATCTCGGCTTCCGCGTGAACAACGGCGAGTACAAGGTGATGGGCATGGCGCCGTACGGCCAGCCGCGCTATGTAGATAAGGTCGAACGTCTGATCCACCTCAACCGTAATGATGGTAGCTTCAAGCTGAACATGGACTACTTCAGCTTCCATCATTCCACGCAGCATACTTTCAACCAGCGTTTTGTGGACCTGTTTGGCCCGCCGCGCCCGCCAGAGTCCGAGTTCTTCACGATGATGACCAACCCGGAGCGCAGCGCCGAAAAGGCGGCGATGGACCTCAACCAGCACTACGCCGATATTGCCGCCAGTATTCAGCTTATCACCGAAGAAACGCTGCTGGCGATGGTGAACTACCTGCACCAAAAGACCGGCATGAACAAGCTGGTGATGGCGGGTGGCGTGGCGCTGAATACCAAAGCCAACTATCGCCTGTTAAGTGAAACCCCATTTGACGAAATCTACATCCAGCCGGCGGCGGGTGATGACGGCGGCGCGTTGGGCGCGGCGCTATGGGCGTACTATATCGTGCTGGGTAAGCCACGTAGTTGGGTCATGCCGCACGCCTACTGGGGGCAGGAATACAGTGACGCGGAATGCCGCACCTTCCTGGACAGCAAGGGCGTAGCCTACGAGTCCTACGAAGATAACGACGACAAAATGTTGGACATCGTGGCCGACGCGCTCACGAAGAAAAAGGTGATCGGCTTCTTCCAGGGCGCGTTTGAATGGGGGCCGCGCGCGCTGGGCAACCGCAGCATTCTGGCCGACCCCCGCAGCGAGGACATGAAGGAAGTTGTGAACACCAAGATCAAGTTCCGCGAACCTTTCCGTCCGTTTGCGCCCGTGATTCTGCGCGACCGCGCTCCGGAGTACTTCGATTATCCAGGGGTAGAAAAACACGAAGCGCCGCGTTATATGCTGATGGTCAGCCCGATAAAATCTGACAAACAGGACAAAATTCAGGCTGTCTGCCACATGGGAACAGGCCGCCTGCAAACCATCGAACGCGAAACCAATCCACGTTATTACGGCGTAATCGAGCGGTTTGGGCAGGCGACCGGCGTGCCGGTGGTGCTGAACACCTCGTTTAATCTGCGTGGTGAACCGATTGTCAGTTCCCCGCGTGATGCCTTTAATACCTTTAGCAACAGCGACATTGACATGCTGGTTCTGGGGTCGCTGCTAGTACGCAAGCCCGCGTAAGGAGTTCGATTGTATGCGTGATGTTCTGGCTCGGATGGGCGTTCTGGGAGAACTGCTGCTGTTCCTCTGGAAGCGTAAACTGTACTGGTTAATCCCGATGGTCATTACGCTGATTATTTTCGCCGTCCTGATTATTCTTGGTAGTAATCCGGCGACACAGCCGTTTATTTACACGCTGTTCTAAAGGCTGGCGAATGGATCGAACACAAATCACGCTCCTGCTTATTCTGGCAATCATGGTACTGGGTAGTCTGCCGCTGGCGCGCAGTTCCAACCGGCGCGACGCCGTTCGCGGCGGACTCGGCGCGCAGGTTTTCCATTTTATCGGCGTGCTGGCCTATATCGGCGTGCTGCCGGCGGCGCTGCTGGGTAGCATCCTGGTCGGCCCGCTGCGGTTTGGTCTGCCGCTGGCGCTGGGGCTGCTGGCCGTGAGCCTGCTGGCGCTGTTCATTTACGCCATCTTTGAACGCCCGGCGCGTGCCCACCTTAAACCGGCGGAAGATCGCGGCTGGACAGCCGAAGACGCCCTGAGATCAGGTTTGTGATTAAAGCAGGCAGGGATGGGTGAACGTCTCCCATCCCTGCAATATGGTCTCGGCAGAGAGGCTACACAGCCTTACTCTTGGTCGTCGTGGTTTGAGCCAGTTGTGTCGGCAAGCACCGATGCGACCAGCGGCGTAATGTCCAGTGATGCCGTTTGGCCCCAGCCCAGCCACGCCAGAAATTCGGTATTGCCTGCCGGCCCCTTGATAGGGGAGGTGGTCAAGCCCTTGACCGCAAATCCCAGTTCCCGCGCGGCGTTTAAAACATCTTCCAGCACCCGCGCGTGAACGCGGCGGTCCCGCACCACGCCGCCTTTACCCACGTCCTGTTTGCCCGCCTCGAACTGCGGCTTAATCAGCGGAATCACATCGGCCTGTGGGGTCAGCCAGCCGCGTATTGCCGGTAGCAGCAGTTTGAGCGAGATAAACGACGCATCCATCACCACCAGACTCACCGGTTCAGCCAGCGTTTCGAGATAGCGGGCATTGGTGCGCTCGATGACCACGACGCGCGCATCCTGGCGCAGCGTGTAATCCAACTGGCCGTAACCGACATCAATCGCGTACACCCGCGCCGCCCCGTTTTGCAGCAGGCAGTCGGTGAAACCGCCGGTGCTGGCGCCCACGTCGGCGCAGACGCGGCCTGCCGCGCTGACAGCAAATACCGCCAGCGCGTGTGCCAGTTTGTCCCCGCCCCGGCTGACAAAGCGCGGTTTGCCTTTCAGCACAATCTCGGCGTTCTCACTGGCGCGCGTGCCGGGTTTATCCACGACCGTGCCGTTCACCAGCACTTCGCCGGCCATAATCATGCCCCGCGCCTTTTCGCGGGTCGAGGCAAGGCCGCGCTCGTGCAGCAGCACATCCAGGCGCTTCTTGTCAGCCATTGGCATCCCGAATCATATAGAGCGTGATGTCGAGCGGGTTCGGCGTTGTACCGTCTACTTCCACACCGTCAGCCGTGATCGGCAGATAACCCTGCGCCGAAATGATGGCGCTGTAGGCAACCGGCGCGGCGTCAGTGCTCAATTGCAGCGGGCGGTCAATCTGGAAGCGCCCATTGCGGTCGGTGGTCGCCATCGCAAAAATCTGGTTCTGACTCCAGGTGAAATCGCTCACGGAGTAGTCTTTACTCAGCAAGATAAAGGTGACGCCGGGAATCCCCTGGCGCGTATCGGCGTCTATAATCTGCCCACGAAGCTGCACGCCGCTGGCCTGCGCGAATGGGTCAATCGGTAGCTGGCCGATGCCAACCTGAGCCTGCACCGAGCGCAGCAGAACGTTGTTCACCAGCAGATCCATGCGATAGGTGCCATCTGGCACGCCACCGGGTGCGTTCAGCCGCAGCAGGAAGTTCTGACCGCTTTCAAGCGTGTTCCAGGGAGCGGTCTGCTCGTAGAAGATGTCATTGTCCACCATCCAGCGCATCGTCCACAATGTCCCAGGCGCGATTTGCTGCCAGTCAAACAGGGCGTACAGGTCTAAAACGTCGGGCGGAAAGTTGTTCAGGGGCGAAGCGGTCAGGGCTTCGTCAGGTGTGGTGGCCGTGACAAAGCGTTCATTTTTGAAGATTTCCGGGAACGCGCCCTGCGCCGCGCCGGCAATCGTAAAGTCCGACGTAGCGGCGAGGCCATTACCGATGTATAACTCCAGCCGGTAGCTGCCCGGCGGCAGCCCGCCTTCGGAACGGATGCTGGTGGTCGTCGAGCCGGAAGCGCCTTCATTCCACGTATTCGTTTGGCGCGCAGCGGGGATTTCCTGCCCATCCCGATACCAGATCGAAGTCCACTCCTGGCCGTTTTCCATGTTGCGGAACAGGAAGCGGGCGCTGGCAACGTTGCCGGTCGGCAGCACGAAGCCGTTGCCAAGCGGATTGTTACGCAGGTCAAGCAGCCCAAATACCAGGTCGCTGAAGGTTGGCGCTGTCTCTGGCGCGCCACCGATGACCAGTCGGGCCGTTGGCGCAGCGATGCCGTTGGCAAACAGCGTGAACTCGTAGACGCCGTTCGGCCAGGGCTGGCCGCTGCTGCCCAGATACCACAGGCCGCGCTCACCGCCGCTCCACCGCACCGGCGCCAGGCTGAAGGTCGGGTTGGGAATCCCGTCGGTGGTGACGCGCAGCTCGTACACCGTTTCCGGCGTCATGTTTTCGTAGTCGAAAAACAGGTACAGGCTGTTGCTGCCCGCCGGCAGGCTGCGAATCACGGTGGTCGGCATCCCGGCCTCGTTTACGGAGGGCGAAAAAAACAGCCGCTTGAACGTCGGCGCGCCGGCAACACCGACCTGCGCGGTGGGCACATTTAATATCTCCAGCGACAAACCCAGTGACGCCGCCCGCAGCAGCGGACGCGCGAAATTCGACGGGCGCAGCGCGTTGATGAAACCTCCAATCGGGATGCAAACATCATTATCATTCACCGCGTTGTCGCCATTGGTGTCCTGGAACGGCTGGCAGGTGGTGTCCAGCGCGCCGGCCGTCACCGGCGCGGTCGTGGGAATGGCAATCAGTTCGCCGGCCTGGTTATACGCGCCGCCGCCGGACATCGTGCCGGGGATAACCGCGCTCGTTTTCATCCATGACTTTTCGCCGCCGCCTGGTTCCGCGACGAAGCCGATCACCGTGCCGCGCCGGAACTCAACCGGGTCGTGGCCGATGCCGGGATAACCGATCACGGTAATGGTTTCATCCAGTTGCACGCTGTTGGAATCCGCCAATGCCACAAACGGCAGCGCCAGCGCGCCGGGTTCGATCAGCCGTCCGTCAAGCTCCTGGGTAATCCGCAGCAGCGCCAGGTCCAGGCCGGGTGACGCCTGCGCGATTTCAGCGCGGTAGCGTAAAATCGGCGGTTCGTCCAGACGGTTACTGATGCCAACAATCAACGTGTCGCCGGGGCAGGCGGCGCTGGTCAGTGTGTTATGCGCGTTGGTGAGGATCAGGCCGTCGCGTTTAACAATCGTCCCCGAACCAACGCAGGTGATAAATAGTTCATCGCCTACATCGCGCGCCTGAACTACAAACACGGTCGCCCGCTGCAGACGCTCCAGATCAAGCGTATCGTCCTGGGCGCGCAGCGGCGGCAGGGCGGTCAGGTTCAGCATCCATAGGATAACGATTAACAGGGAACGTCGCATAACTCAGAATTCCAGACTGCTCAAAAACTGCTGGAAGCGCGGATAGTTCTGCCGGTATGTGCGCGAATCCGACAGAAAGGTGATGATGATGGCCTGCCCGCGCGACAGCGCCAGAATGTCCATTCCTTCAACCACCACCGGCACGGTTTCGAGAAACGGGTTGGTTTCGCTGGCAACATAAGTATAGGTGACGGTGGTCGCTTCAACTTCGTTTGGCAGCACGATTGGCCGAATCTCAAATACGGTGTAGCTTGCCAACGTTTGCGCCCGGTTGAGGGTCAGCGCATCCACCAGATTGCGGGCAGTCGTGACCGGGCTGACCGGGCGCGCTGCCACCTGAATCGTGGTTTTGAAGCCAACCTGCGCCACATCCCGCACCCGGAAGATGTAATCGCCGGATTGGTCAATCAGCCATTTATCCGGGTACTCAGCGCGGATACCCGCTTCGCTGTTGGTGTAAAGCACCGTCGCGTTCAGGGCGCTGTCCCGCAGGTTAACGCCGATGAACAGCGCCGCCGCGCCAAACAGGAGCGCGAAGTAGTGGCTCCACCGCTGCCGGTAGCTCAAAATATCTCGTTGAGACAGCGTTTCAATAAAGCTCATCGTTATTCCTCTGGGGTGGCTTCGCGTTCGCGGCGTTCGGCGCTGGTGTAGAGGAATGCCACAATCAGCGAAAATGCGACCAGCAGCGCCAGCGCAAAGCCAATCCCAAACAAAGCTCTGGTATCGCTCGTTCCCAGACTGAAGCTGGGGTTGACCAGACCGGCGCGAACCGGAATAGCGACGCCCGTCACAAAGGCTGCCAGCGCCAGCGTGCTGGTGAGGAACATCGGCGTGGGCAGCCCAAACCGAATTTCCGCCAGTCCATAGCCAACGATCAAACTGGTTGCCAGGTGGAGCGCCAGCGTATCAAACACCCGCACCGCAGCCACATCCGGCGGTGGGGCATTTGTTATCACGTAGTGCAGGTTTAAGACCGTTGCATAGCCGACGGCGCTTGCCGCGCTGTAGGCGACGGCATCCAGCCGGGTGCGGAAGCAGTCCGGCCAGACGGTATACCGAATGACCAGGTACTTCAGCATTTCCTGCACGATGCCGACCGTAAAGGTGTAACCGACGATACGATTGATGGCGCTTTCAAGCGGCAGCCAGCGGTCAACCTGCAAAAAGTCGTTGATGAAGGGGATGCCAATCGCATTGGCGGCCAGCCCGCTGATGACCGCAACCGCCAGCAATCGCTGGCGCGGCTGCGGCACGTACCGCTCGGCCCGCCACGAAAACACCAGCCATAAACCGAGCGGCAGACCCGTCACGATCAGACTTAACGGCGCGTTCAGGCTCGCCGGAACGCGAACACCCAGGATGCCCGATACGACGTACAGGACGCCGGTCACCGCCAGCATAACAGCCATTTCGATGCTGATGCTGCGCCAGGGGCGGCGATAGGGATGGACCTCCTCTTTTTCCTGCGGCGGCGTTAATAACGTTAAGTTCGAACGTGCCAAAACCACAACCTGTTACGCGTATCGGGACTGCGTTATACTGGCGAATGGTAACGTAATATCCCCCACATGGAAAGGTTCAGTATGCGGCGTAGGTTCGCGGCCTGCTTGTTGCTCTTGCTTGGTTTAAGCGCGTGTTCGGGCGCGGCTCAGTCGCAGGAGGTCGCCCGCAACCGGATTACCTATGGGCTGACGCTGCCGGTCAGCGGGATTGACCCCCACATCAACAGCTCGTCAGAACTCGGTATCGCGCTGCGGCAGGTTTACGATACGCTGGTGTACCGCGACCCGGCCAGCAAAACATTTGTGCCAGGACTGGCGACGGAGTGGACGATTTCACCGGATGGCCTCTTTTATACCTTCAAGCTGCGACAGGGGGTCACGTTCCATGATGGCACTCCGTTAAACGCTCAGGCTGTGGGCGCGAACCTCGACCGCATTGTTGATCCCAATACCGCCTCGCAGAAGGCCGTGTTTATGCTAGGGCAGTACGCCGGCTACGAGGTGGTGGACGATTACACCATCCTGATTAAGCTGTCTGAACCCTACAGCCCGCTGCTGGATTCGCTCAGTCAGGTCTATCTGGGCATTGCCAGCCCGAAGGCGCTGGGGGAGTATTCGCTGGAGCGTTACCAGTTTCATCAGGTCGGCACTGGCCCGTTCCAGTTTGTTGAATACGTGCCGGGTGACCGCATTGTCCTCCGGCGCAACCCCAATTACACCTGGGGGCCGACCTTCTATCAACCGGGCAACCTGGAAGAAATCGAGTACCGTTTTTTCTTCGACGCGCCCACCCGGTCGGCAGCCCTGGAAAGTGGGGCGGCGCAGATTATGGGAGAACTGCTCCCGACTGACGCGCGCGCCCTGACCGCTAACAGCGCGGTGCAGCTTTTGCCGGTGGCGATACCGGGACAGCCGCTTCAGTTTTTGTTTAACACCCGCCGTTTCCCGACCGATAACCGGCAGGTGCGGCAGGCGATTTTGTACGGTACAAACCGCAACCTCATCATTGACGCCGTGTTTCAGCGGTTTTCGCCCGTAGCCTGGGGGCCGCTGTCGGCCAACACCGAGTTCTACAGCCGGGATGTAATCGGTCTGTACGCGCAGGACACCGGGCAGGCGCAATCGCTGCTGGCGGCGGCAGGCTTTCAGGACAGCGACAACAACGGCTATCTGGACATTAACGGTGTTGAACTGGAAGTGACAGTGATCGTGCCGCCCTGGGGCTTAATCCCGGAAGTGGCGCAGTTGTTGCAGGACCAATGGCGTGCGATTGGCATCCGCGCCCGGCTGGAGCCGGTGCCAACGCGCAACGCATTGTTTGAGGCGGTTAAGACGGGCGAGTATAACCTGGTTGCCTTTTACACCTTCGGGCTGGACCCGTCGTTTCTGAATCAGTTTTTCCTGAGTGACAGCCCGGACAACTGGACCGGCTACGCCAACCCCGAACTCGATAAAACGCTGCTGGAAGCGGCGCGCCAGACCGACCCCGGCATCCGGCAGAATCTGTACGGACTGGCGCAGCGGTTGATTATGGACGAGGCGCTGATTCTGCCTATCCGCGATTATGTCAATCTGAACGCCGCCAGCGCCCTGGTTAAGGGGTTGATGTTTGACCCTTACGGCTGGTTTCCGCTGTTGAATAACGTCAGTGTCGCGGGCGCATCATGACGCGATTGGCCGAACGGCTGCTGTCGGCTGCTGGGACGGTCTGGTTGGCCGGAACGCTAGCGTTTTTTGCGCTCCGGCTGCTGCCGGGGGATGCCATCCAATCGCAGTTGATGCAAAGCGGGGCGAGTCCGGTGGTGATTGCCGACCGGCGCGCGCGCCTGGGGCTGGACGAGCCGCTGTTGATCCAGTACGGGCGACTCTGGCTGGACGCCGCGCGGGGCAGCCTGGGGTACTCGCTGCTCGACGGCCAGCCGGTGACGGATATGATTCGACAGCGGCTGGGGCCAACCGTTGCGCTGGCGTCCGGGGCGGTTGTGGTTGCGGTTGCTTTGGGGCTGACTCTGGGCACAGTCGCTGCCTTGCAGTGGCCGATGTCGCCGGCAGCACGGCTGCTGGTCAACCTGGCTTTAAGTACGCCGCTGTACTGGACCGGCACGCTGGCAATCTGGCTGTTCGCGGTTTTGCTCGGTTGGCTGCCCTCGTCCGGTGGGGAAGGGGTGGCCCAACTGTTGCTGCCGGTATCGGTACTGGGCTTCCACAGCGCCGGTGGCATCGCGCGCATGGTTGAGACCAGTCTGCGTGAAACGCTGGCCGCCGATTTTATTCGCACGGCACGAGCCAAAGGTCTGCCGGAACGGCTGGTGCTGCGCCGCCATGTCCTGCGCGCCGGGCTGCTGCCGGTCATTACGGTTGTCGCGCTGCAGGCGGGGTTTCTGCTCGGCGGGACGGTCATCACCGAAAGTTTATTTGTGCGTCCTGGCCTCGGACGCCTGCTGCTGGACAGTACGCTCCAGCAGGATTACCCGGCGGTGCAGGGAATAACCCTGTTTCTGGCAATGGTGTACGCTGGCTTCAATCTGCTGGCGGACGCGCTGTATGCCTGGCTTGACCCACGTGTGGCGCTGGCCGCATGAAACGCTCGCTCGCAGTTCTGGGTCTCATAACAATCATTACGCTGTTGGCACCCTGGCTGGCTCCGGCTGACCCGCTGCAAACCGACCCGATCAACGCGCTCCAGCCGCCAGGCCACGATCATCTGCTGGGGACGGACAGCCTGGGGCGGGATGTCCTCAGCCGCGCGCTGTACGGCGGCCAGCGAACGCTGCTTATCACGGCTACCGCAACGATTATTACCGCCATTGTTGGCCTGCCGCTGGGACTGGCAACCGGACTGTCCGGCGGCTGGCGTACCAGCTTGCTGGTGGCTGTGACCAACGCGCTGCTGGCATTTCCGAGTCTGCTGCTGGCGCTGGTCATGCTGACGCTGCTGGGCGTGGGGGCGGCGCCGCTGGCAGTAGCGACCGGGCTGGCGCAGGCTGGCGCCTATGCGCGGGTGGTCTATGCAGCAGTTGTTGCTATCCGTTCCACTCAGTTTATTGAAGCCGCCTATGCGCTGGGAGCATCCCGCCGCCGGGTGCTGCTATTCCATATACTACCGAACATCCAGCCAGCGCTGCTGGCTTATACCGGCATCACCTTCAGCTATAACCTGCTGAACAGCGCCGCGCTCAGTTTTTTAGGATTGGGTGGCGAACCGGGTATCCCGGATTGGGGTGTAATGCTGGCAGAAGGGCGGGCCGCGCTGCGCGCCGCACCCTGGATCAGCCTCGTTCCCGGACTGGCAATCACCATCACGGTCAGCGCCGTCCATCATCTGGCGCGGGTGTGGGAACAGTCGTGGCGACGGTGATTATCGCACATTGGGCAGGCCCCTTCGACGTACTGCTTTCCTGTTGTCAAGCTCAACTCCTGATGTGTGTACCGGGTTCAGCCTTGCCCAGCAGGGTATCCCGCAGCAGGCCGGGTTGTCGCCCACTCATAATGCGGATGTGCAGGCCGCTAATACGCTGCGCCAGCGCCAGCATATCGCGAACTTTGGTTTCCATCCCGCCGGTGACATCTGTACCGGCAGAGCCACCGAGCGCACTTTCTGCCGTCTCCAGCGTGGCCGGTGTGATTGCCGGGATGACCTGCCCCCCGCCATCATACACACCTTCAACTTCACCCAGCAGCAGGATTTGCCGGACGGGTAAACGCCGCGCGAGGTAAAAGAAGATGCTTTCGGTGGAGATGATCGTTCCTCCGCGCACGGTATCCAGCGCCACGTCTCCGTAAACCAGCGGCACCAGCCCGTGCGTCAGCGCGGTCTGAATTGGCTCCAGCGACATGCTGGTTATATCGCCATCGTGGCAGATGGCAGATGCTGAAGGCTGAATCCGCCACACCGGTACACCTGCGGCGCGTACCGTTCGAGCGACGAGATAGTTCAGTTCTGCCGCCACCGTCGCTACCTCGGCAAAACCGCGCCAGCCCTCCGGTGTATGAACGCCTTCGATGGTACGGTAGCGTTTCGCGGCGAAATGCCCGAACGAGCCGCTGCCGTGTCCGATCAGAATTTGCAGGCCGGGCGCCTCCGCCAGGGCTTCGGCAATCTCCGTTGCAACCTGCGTGGCAACCGCTTCCCGGAAGGACGCTTCAACCTGCTTGTCCGTAATCAGTGAGCCGCCCAGTTTGATGAACGTGAGCATAACTTCCCCCTAACCGACCACCGTTTCAAACACCCGCGTGGCGCCGGCTGCCAGCAGCGCGTCCTGTACCCGCGCCTGCGTGTCCGGGGTTACCAGCGCGATCATGTTCCCGCCGCGCCCACCGCCGGAGAGCTTCGCGCCCAGCGCGCCCATGTCCAGCGCGGCCTGTACCAGCCGGTCGAGTTCCGGTGACGATACGGTCAGCGCGCGCAGATAGCCGTGATTGCGTGTCATCAGGCGGCCTAGCTGTTCGAGATCGCCAGTTTCAATTGCCTGCCGCGCCTGCGCCACCAGCCGCCCGATGTTTTCCAGTACTGGCTGAATCCGCTCGATTTCGGTTTCAAACAACCGTCGCACATCACTCACAGTGACTTTAGTAGACGCGCCCAGCCCGGTATCGCCGATCAACAGCGTAAATGGCCGGGCAATCACAAACGTTTCAATCGGGCGCTGGCGCACAAAATACACCGGCTGCTCGTAGACGATCACGGTGTTGTCAATACCACTGGGTGTGCCGTGATGAATTTTTTCAACTTCGTATACGATCTCGTTGAGCGCGGCGGCCTCCAGCGGCTGACCAAGCGCGGCACAAACCGCCCGCGCCAGTGCCGCCGAAACCGCTGCGCCGCTGCCCAGGCCGCTGGCGATAGGAATCTGCGATTGAATGGCGATAGTTACGTCCGGCGGGGATTGACGCAGCCGTGCCAGCACGAGGCGGGCGGTCAGTTCCAGCGCGTCGCTGACCGTCTCGGCTTCGATGTCCAGTGGCAGCACCCGGTTTAGCGCACCGGCGATCAGACGCAGGCCGCGTTCGCCCGGCGGATTAGCTTTCACCGTCGCCGTCACCCGCAGCCCGGAAACCGGCAACCTTGGCTGGGGCGCTGACCACCAGACTCAAAGGCGCGCCTCCGCCAATCGTGTCAGAAGCGCCGGGCCGTACAGGATGATGATAAAGCTGAGGCCCCACAACACTACTGCCAGTTGCAGCGGGCGGTCCCGCAGCAGCACTTCATCCGGTGCGCTGCCTTCGCCACGCACGTGAATCAGGTACAGGTAACGAAAGATGCCATACATGACAAATGGTACCGTCAGCAGCGAGGCATTGTTGCCGGCCAGCAGGATTGAAGGCGCTTCGATCAGGTATAAAATATAGGCGATCAGGATGCTGGTTGTCACCATGCGCAGCATGTCGTCCAGCAGCGGCAGATTATACTGGCGGAAGATGGGGCGGGCATTGCCGGCGTTGTCGCCCAGCGTCAGCAGTTCCTGACGGCGCTTGCCGATGGCGAGGAACAGCGCCAGCAGCGCCATGCAGGTGTACAGCCAGGGGGAAAAACGGGCAACATCAATCACCACCGCGCCGCCGGCCACCCGCAGAACGTAACCGGCGGTGATGGTCAGGATGTCAATCAGGACGATGTGTTTCAGACGCAGCGAATACAGGATGTGCAGCGCGATGTAGATAATCAGGATGCCAGCATAACGCGGACTGTAGAGCAGCGCACCGCCGACGGCAATCAGCGGCAGGGCGATGGCGGCGGCCAGCGCCAGACCGACCGGAAGCTGACCGGAGGGCAGGGGGCGATACTTTTTCTTCGGGTGCTGGCGGTCGCGTTCGATGTCCGCCAGGTCGTTGACGACATACACGGCGCTGGCGGCCAGGCACAGTAGCACAAAGCTGATCGTCACCCGTGCGAACGATTCCGGGATAAACAACTGGCCGTCGAAGACCAGCCCGGCGTAAATGAAAAAATTCTTGGTCCATTGCTTCGGGCGCATCGTCCGAAGCAAACCGATCAACGCTTGCAATCCAGGCTCCTTTTCGTGGGGCAAAACGGTCTGATTATACTCGAATGCTCCGCACCAACCTACAGCAAAAGAGGCTGCACGATGAATCCTTCCCGGTCTGCTACTGCCCGCGCGCATCCCAATATCGCCTTCATCAAATACTGGGGCAACGCCGATGACCACCTGCGCCTGCCCGCGAATCCGTCCCTGAGCATGAATCTGGATGGGCTGTACACCGAAACCACCGTCACCTGGCGCGATGATCTGGACACCGATCAACTGACCTTAAACGGCCAATCGGACACCGGCGCGGCGTGTCGGCGTGTCTCCGCCCATCTGGATGCCCTGCGGGAGCGACTGGGGATAAGAGGCTTTGCCACCGTACAGTCGGCCAACAACTTCCCGATGGGGACGGGCATCGCCTCGTCTGCCGCCTCGTTTGCCGCGCTGACGCTGGCGGCAACCAGTGCCGCCGGGTTAACGCTCTCCGAGCGTGAACTTTCGACGCTGGCGCGGCTGGGGTCGGGGTCGGCAGCGCGCTCCATACCGGGCGGTTATGTCGAGTGGCACGTGGGTCAAACGCATGAGGAGTCGTTTGCGGAGAGTATCGCGCAGCCAGAATATTGGGCGTTGGTGGATGTAATTGCCGTTGTCAGCGGCCAGCACAAAAAAGTGGGGTCGCAGGAAGGCCACCGGACCGCCGCCACCAGCGATCTACAGGCGGCGCGGGTTACCGGGGCAGCAGGGCGGTTGGCGACCTGTAAGGCCGCCATTCTGGAACGGAATTTTGCTACCTTTGCCGAGGTAGTTGAACACGACAGTAACCTGATGCACGCGGTTATGATGACCAGCCGCCCGCCGCTGTTTTACTGGCTACCGGCAACGCTCGCCATTATGGAGCAGGTACGCCAGTGGCGGCAGGACGGCTTGAGCGTGTGTTATACCCTGGACGCCGGGCCAAATGTGCATTGTATCTGTGTAAAACAGGATGCCGAACAGGTAAGACAGGGGTTGGCGGCGCTGTCAGGGGTTCAGGAGGTGCGCGTGGCCGGTGTTGGCGGCCCGGCGCAGCGCGTGAACAATTGATGAGCGTTCAGGAGTACATCTTGCCTCACCTGTAATGACACCCTTATAATCCGAAAAGAAAGGTAACTACAGGCGATACCGGTTTGTCGCCGTAAGGACACATGAATGTTAGACTTCCTGCTCGGCAATGATCCGCTGTCCGGCATTGTTGCGTTCTTCCTGGTGCTGATTCCGCTGATTCTGATCCACGAACTGGGGCATTTTATCGCCGCCAAGCTGGTCGGGATTACCGTCCTCGAATTTGGCATCGGCTTCCCTCCACGCATGGCGAAGCTGTTCACCTGGCATGAAACCGAATTTACGCTGAACTGGCTGCCGCTGGGCGGATTTGTGCGCCCTCTGGGCGATGACTTGGTACGCCCACTGGACGAGGAGTCTGTTGAAAAAGACCGCACCGAGGCGCTGAACCGCCACGTGCAGCAGACCAAGTCAGTGAACGAAGTCAGCCCGCTGCGGCGGATCTTTTTTATGGCCGCTGGCGCACTGGCGAATTTTATCCTCGCCTTTTTCCTGTTTGCGCTGATCGCGCTGATGGGCATCCCGGAACCGATTGGCAGCAGCGTGGAAGTGATTCACGTCGCGCCGCAGTCACCACTGGCAGAAGCCGGTGTTCAGGAAGGGGATGTGATCCTGACACTGAACGGCCAGCACTTTCAGGATACGCAGGAATTTCTGACAGAACTGCATAATCTGGATGAGGAGACAGCCACGCTCACACTCCAGCGCGGTGACGAGCGCGAACCGCTGACGTTGACGTTTACCCCTTCCCGGACCGGAGAGCAGCGCGGGGCGGGCAGTTATGCGCAGATTGCCGGGGTTGTCCCCGACGCGCCGGCAGACCAGGCCGGTATCAAGCCCGGTGACGTGGTGATCGCATTTAATGGCAAAACAATCAGCGGCATGGATGATTTTCGTGATCTGACGCAGGCCAATGCCGGTAAGGAAGTAACCGTAACCATCCAGCGCGGCGATGAGTTGTTTGACGTGTCGCTGACGCCGCGTCTGAACCCGCCGGAAGGGCAGGGCGCGATGGGGATTGTCATATGGCCGGCATTTGGCGACGCGGAAACCGGGCTGATCTACCGTGAGGGCTTCGTGCAGGAGACGTACGTCCCACAGCCGCTGGGAACGGCGCTTCGCTTCGGCTTCGAGCGAATTGGCTTTGTGATCTCAACAACCGCGTCCATCCCATCCCAGTTGATCAGCGGGGCGCTGTCGCCGGAAGAAGCGCGTCCGGTCAGCATCGTCGGTGTCAGCCAGATCGGTGGCGTAGCACTCCAGCAGAGCATCGAGGAAGGCCGTCCGGCGGTGATTCTAAACTTCATCGCCATGATTAGCGTGGCCTTGGGGTTCTTCAACCTGCTGCCGCTGCCGGCGCTGGATGGTGGTCGTATCCTGTTTGTGCTGATCGAAATCGTGCGCGGGCGTCCAATCGCGCCGGAACGGGAAGGGGTTGTGCATCTGGTTGGCCTGGCGCTGCTGCTGTCATTATCGGTGGTGTTTATTTTGAACGACGTGTTAAACCCAATTACCAATTTGTTACGGTAAGGGAGGGATGGTGATGATTGATGGCGACGATACCATAATCCAGCCAAAACCCAGTCTGGATACCACCATTGCCGCGCTGCAAACGCAGGAGGATGGTGTGCTGACAGCCACCGTCTATCGTGGCCTGTCTGATCTCAGCAGTGACGACGTCAGCCGGTTGAAACCGGTCTGGAAAACACTGGCGCCGGCGTACCGCCGCCGGGTGGTGCAGGAACTGGCGGAGGCCAGCGAGTTTAACTTTGATCTGGACTACCGGGGACTGGGGTTCCTGGGGCTGGATGACGATGACGCCGGTGTGCGCGAAGCGGCCATCGGCGCGTTGTGGATTGACGAGTCAACCGAATTGATGGCGCGGCTGCTCGAGCTGGCGCAGTGGGACGAGTCCAACGCCGTTCGTGCCGCAGCTATCAGCGAACTGGGACGTTTCCTGCTGTTGGGCGAATACGGTGACATCCCGGAAAGGGAAGCCACGCGGGCGCAGGACGTGATTGTGGGACTGCTCACGGACGAGCACGAAGAGTTGGAGGTGCGGCGGCGGGCGCTGGAAGCCATCGCCAACAGCAGCCATGAAATCGTGACGGAAGCGATTGAGGAGGCGTACCAGAGCGATGAACGGCTGATGCGGGTGAGCGCCGTGTTTGCGATGGGCCGCACCAATGATGCCCGTTGGGGCGCCAGTATCCTGCGCGAGATGAGCAGCCCGGACCCCGAGCTGCGCTACGAAGCTGCGCGCGCCGCCGGGGAAGTTGGTCTGACGGAGGCGGTGCCGCTGCTGGGGCGGCTGGCAGTGGACAACGACCGCGAAACCCAGGAAGTGGCGGTCTGGTCGCTGGGAGAAATCGGTGGCCGGGAAGCGATGCGCATCCTGAGCGCGTTGGCCGAACGGGCGCAGGACTCCGGTGATGATGACCTGATTGAAGCGATTGACGATGCCATTGCGGAAGCCAGCATGGTCGGTGGTGAACTGGATTTTGACCTGCTGGACTTCGACCCTGATGATGGGTTCGACGAATACCCTGATGAGGATGACGACGAGGCTTAAATCCCTTACATCAGGCCGTATTTTTGCCAGGGCATGGCAGCGCCATGTCCCGGCGTTTTTGTATTCAACCACAGGGGTGTTTTTTGCCACCCGGTTGTGTCCACGTTAAAATTGAGACCGGTGTGTGTTTTTTCGCGGTATTAAACGAAAGAGAAGTTAAGATGTACCGAAAACCGTTGTTCCTCCTGTATATCGTGATTGTCCTGGTCGTTTCTGTTGGTGCTGTAGCGGCGCAGGACGCTGAACAGCCGCTGGTCGGCCTATGGGAAGCATGCCCGACGCCGCAAAACCTTCCCGATACTGTCACCATTGGCGCGATCTTTGGCCTCAGCGAAGCGGTGTCTGTTTATGGCGTTCCCCAGCGGCAGGCGGTTGAACTGGCCGTTGAGGAAATCAACAACTCTGGCTATCTGGGCGAAGGCACGACGCTGAACGTGATTTTTGAAGATTCGGCAGGCAACCGCGACCAGGCTATCGCCGCCATGACCAAGCTGGTGGAAGAAGATCAGGTGCTGGCGGTGCTTGGCCCCACGCTGTCGTCAGAAGCCTTTGCGGCAGACCCAATTGCCCAGGAAAACGGCACGGTGGTACTGGGCGTCAGCAATACGGCACTGGGACTGACCGACATGGGCGACTATGTGTTCCGCAACAGTCTACCGGAAGCGGCGGTCATCCCCGGCACGATTGCTCAGGCAAAGGAAATCCTGGGGTTGACCAAAGTTGGTCTGCTGTACGGCAACGATGATGATTTTACCGTCAGCGGCTATGAGGTATTCAAGCAGGCGCTACAGGATAACGACGTTGAAATCCTGGGCGAAGAAACGTTTGCGAAGGGCGACGTGGACTTCAACGCCCAGCTGACCAACCTGATCGGGCAGAACCCGGACGCGCTGGTGGTATCGGCGCTCGCGGCGGAAGCCACGCAGATTATTTTGCAGGCGCGGTCGCTCGGCTACACCGGCCCGATCATCGGCGGCAACGGCTTTAACTCGCCGGCGGTGCTGCGGGATACCGGCGAGGCATCCGAAGGGCTGATCGTGGGCGGCGCGTGGAATTACGGCAACCCGAACCCGACCGAGAGCAGCGTCAGATTTGTCGAGATGTACGAGGAAAAGTACGAAGGTCAGTCGCCTGACCAGTTCGCGGCGCAGGCGTACACCGGCGTGTGGCTGATGGCAACCGCGATTCGCTGCGCGGACTTCTCTGCCGATGACGATCTTGCCACCCAGCGCACGGCCATCCGTGACGCGCTCGGCACGATCACCGATTTTGACAGCCCGCTGGGCGTGTTCAGCTTCGAGAACCGTGAGCCGGTGCATGACCCCATCGCGCAGATTGTCAGCGGTGGCGCGTTCCAACCGTTGACGGTTGTCATGGGCGAGGGTGAGGCGGAAGCCACGCCGGAAGCGACGCCGGGCAGTTAGGGTATCGAGTCTAAACAGGGGCGGTCGGTTGTTGCGACCGCCCTCTCGTGGAGGAACGGCTGAAGGACAGCCGACGAACGGCTGTATAACGCGCTTCACCATGATCTGACCTGGGTCAAATGGCTTGGCAACTTTTCCCCGCCACAGTAAACTCTCTTTATGAATATTACACAACAGATCGTTAATGCCATCTGGCTCGGTGGGGTGTACAGTCTGTTCGCCCTGGGCTACGCGCTTGTGTTCAGTGTATTGGGCGTGCTGAACCTGGCGCACAGCGCCGTGTTTATGTGGGGCGCATTTATCGGGCTGGTCGCCGTGACCCAACTGAACATCTCGGTATGGCTGGCAATTCCGCTGGCAATGCTGGGAGCGGGCGCTATCAGCGTTGTACTGGATGCCGTTGCTTTTGCGCCGCTGCGCCGCCGCAACGCCCCGCGCATCTCCCAGCTTATCAGCAGCATCGGCGCATCCATTCTGTTGGTGAATATCGCGCAGATCATCTTCGGCACGCAGCCGCAGCGATTCCCACTGGGCAGCATACCGGCCAACCCGCTGGAAGGGTTGCCGTTTCGCATCACACCGATTCAGGTCGTGATACTGCTCGTCTCGGTCATCCTCATGGCACTGCTGCAAATGCTGGTGGTCCGCACCCGCACTGGCCAGGCGATGCGCGCAGTCGCGTTTAACCAGCGCGTCGCCAGCCTGCTGGGTGTGAACGTAGGCAACATCTTCCGGCTGACGTTTTTCCTGGCGGGGGCGCTGGCCGGTGCGGCGGGAGTGCTGTTCGGGCTGGCCTACAACTCGATGACTCCGTTTATGGGGGACTCCGTGGCTTTGAAAGGGCTGACCGTGATCGTGCTGGGTGGGCTGGGTAACATACAGGGCGCGGTGGCGGGCGGGTTTCTGGTTGCAGCGTTGGAAGTATTCAGTATTGCCGCCGGGGGCAGCAACTACCGCGATGCATTTGTGTTTTCGCTGCTGTTTATTATTTTATTGTTCCGCCCGCAGGGTCTGCTGGGGCAGGCCTCCCAGACGCGGGCCTGAGACGCTGCTGAAAGCAGATCATCATGGACTTTTTGCGCAGCATCGGCATCACCGAGATCGTTATTCAGTTTATGTTGGTGAATGCCATCCTGGGGCTAAGCATCTATCTTACGCTGTACACCGGCATGTTTTCGCTGGCAAATGCCGGCTTCATGGCGGTTGGCGCTTATGTTGGCGTGATTCTGACGCAGAATTTTGATCTTCCGCTGGGAGTCGGGTTGACCGGCGGCATGGTGGCTGCCGGGCTGCTGGCAATTCCCATCGGGCTGCCGGTGTTACGGCTGCGCGATATTTACCTTGCCATTGCAACCATCGGCTTTGGTGAGGTCGTACGCATTCTGATTCTAAACTTTGACGAAATCGCCTCGTCCATTACCGGCCAGAACGTGCGGCTGACACGCGGCGCGCTGGGTATCACCGGGATTCCAAAGGTGGTTGAAACCGGCCATCTGGTGCTGTTCCTGGTGATCGCGGTTTATCTGATTATCCGTTTGCATCGCTCGCGCTTTGGCCGGGCGATGGCAGCCATCCGCCAGGATGAGCAGGCCGCCGCGACGATGGGCATCAATGTCGTTTATGTCAAAAATATTGTTTTTATCCTGAGCGCGGTGCTGGCGGCAGCAGCGGGCGCGCTGAAAGCGCACCTGACACGCACGATCAGCCCCGGTGATTATGGTTTCGACCAGGCGGTCAGCATCCTGGCCTACGCCGTACTCGGCGGCACATCTACCTGGCTGGGGCCGATCATCGGGGGCTTTGTCCTATCCGCGCTGCCAGAACTGCTTCGTGAATTCAAACAGTACCGGGGGCTGGTGAACGGCACGATTCTGCTGCTGGTGATCGTCTATCTACCCGGCGGCCTGGTCAACCCGGCGGCCTGGCGGCGGGTGTGGCGGCAGGCGCGCGGCGGGGCGCGGCAGCGTTTTCCGAGGGCGGAAACGGGATAAACAGGGGGGGCGCGTTGCTCGAACTTAACGGGGTGTCGCGTCTGTTTGGTGGGTTGCAGGCGCTGAACAATGTGACCATGCTTGTGCCCGCCCACCGGGTTGTTGGGCTGATTGGCCCAAACGGCGCCGGCAAGACCACGCTGATTAACAACATCAGCGGCCTTGACCATCCCACCAGTGGCATCATCCGCTTCGCCGGGCAGGCGATTCATCATCTGCCGCCCCACCGCATCGCGGCGCTGGGAATTGCGCGAACGTTCCAGAACATCCGCCTGTTTGGCGAACTGACGGCGCTGGAAAATCTCCTTATTAGCCAGCACGGTCAGGGCAACGCTACCGTCCTCGACTCACTTATTGTTACAGCGCGCTACCGGATGGAAGAACGCCGCCTGCGCGATACGGCGCTACGATTGCTCGAACGCTTCCGGCTGGCGGGTGTTGCCCATCAGCACGCCGCCAACTTGCCCTACGGTGACCAGCGGCGGCTGGAAATGGCGCGAGCGCTGGCGATGCAGCCCCGGTTGATGCTGCTGGACGAACCAACCGCCGGTATGAATCCGGTTGAGACGGAACAGCTTGGCGAGCAGATCATTCAACTGCGGGCGGAAGGTCTGACGGTGCTGGTGATCGAACACGATATGTCGCTCATTCATCAGGTGTGTGATGAGGTTTATGTCCTGAACTTTGGGCAGATCATCGCGCACGGCACGCCGGAACAGATCAAGCAGAATCCAGTCGTGATCGAAGCCTATCTCGGTCGGGAAGACCGGGTGGAGGGATAGTATCGTGGCGCTGCTGGAAGTTCACGATCTCCACGCCGGTTACGGCGCGATCAAAGCCTTACGTGGCATCTCTTTCTCAGTTGAGCAGGGGCAGGTTGTCAGTCTGATCGGCGCCAACGGCGCCGGCAAAAGTACAACGCTGAACGTCCTCAGCGGACTGCTGAAGCCAACACGCGGACGGATTCTCTTTGACGGCGCGAACATCACCGGCTGGCGCGCCGACCGCGTAACCGCACGTGGTTTAGCCCAGGTACCGGAAGGACGCCAGATCATCGCCACCATGACTGTGTACGAAAATCTGCTGCTGGGCGCATACCGGCGGCGTGACAATGTGGACGCCGATCTGGAGGACATCTTCCGGCGGTTTCCGCGCTTAAACGAACGTCGCCACCAAAAGGCCGGGTCGTTAAGCGGCGGTGAACAACAGATGCTGGCGGTTGGCCGGGCACTGATGGCCCGCCCGCGCCTGTTGATGCTGGACGAGCCAAGTATGGGGTTAGCGCCGCTGCTGGTGAACGAAGTGTTTAAACTGATCGGCGGCATCAAGGCGCAGGGGATTCCAATTCTGCTGGTGGAACAGAACGCCCGCAAGGCGTTGCAAATCGCGGATTATGCTTACGTGTTGGAACGAGGTGTCATTGTCCAGGAGGGGCCGGCGGCGCAACTGCTACAGGATACCAACATCATCACGGCGTATCTGGGGTAAAAAACATAGGCGCGGCTGTGCTCACCGCGCCCGTGTCATCACTCATCCAGACCGACGGCGTGTTACTGCGCGAAGATTGTCTGCATCTTCATCGCCAGACCCATATCCCCTTCGATCTTCAGCTTGCCGCTCATAAACGCCTGCATCGCGTTCATCTTGCCGGTGGAAACGGCGTGCCAGTCCTCGGCAGCGGCCTTCAGTGTCATCTTCGGGTTTTCGGCCTGGCCTTCACCGGCCTGGCAGGAACCATTTTCAATCTTCAGCCAGTACAGCCCGCCGTTGTCACCGCTCAGGTTAAACTGAATGGTCGCGTTCAGACCTTCGGCCTTGGAAGGGATAAAACGCTGACACATCGCCGGAAAAATCTGCGCGACTTCTTCGCGTGTTGCCATTGGTATTCTGCTC
Source organism: Chloroflexota bacterium (assembly GCA_016223085.1). Classification (GTDB taxonomy): domain Bacteria; phylum Chloroflexota; class Anaerolineae; order Aggregatilineales; family Phototrophicaceae; genus CFX2. Next base: position 266,141 of record JACRPS010000014.1, on the reverse strand, counting down.
CTGATTTTGCCTCGATTCAACAACGATAGCTGACACAGTCAATGTCATCTATCCTGCGAATAGTATACAATTAATCCGATGAAGCCCCAACCATTAAACGGAGTGAACGGCATGAGAAAACGATGCGGGCTGCTGGTTATCCTGATACTGGCAGTTGTGTTTCCCGCCGCTGCCCAGGATAACCAGCAACCATCACTACCGGGGTACATTGCTTACATCGGCCTTGACCAGAACGTATATACCTTAAATCTGTCAGATAATACCGAGGTGGCGTTAACTGCTGACGCCTCGCGCACGCACGTTTACCGCTGGCCGACCTGGTCGAATGATGGTCGGCTGGCATACTTTATGAGCAGTCCTCAAGAGACTGAAGTCCGTATTTCGCCGGATGGTCAGACACCCGGCGAGGCCGTTTACGCCGGAGAGGGCGAGGTTTTTAACTACGCTTACTGGTCACCCGCCAACTGCGTTGCCAGTGACCGCTGCCGCGATCTAGCGGTGCTCCTCAGCAGCCGGGCTGCCGGTGGGCTGTTTGTGGAACTGGTGCGGGATGGGCTGGAAACCGCTTCCAGCCGGACGGCAGGGGAGGGCGGGCCATTCTACTTTAGCTGGAGTCCTGATGGCGGACGGATGCTCTGGCAGCGCAACAATGAGCGCCTTGACATTTTTGATGCGGAAACCAATAATCTGCTTGAAACCCTGTCCGTAACACCGGGGATGTTCCAGGCACCAGGCTGGTCGCCGGTGGACGACCGTCTGCTGGTCGGCGCGCTGAACCGGGATGGTGTAACGACCGATGTGGTGATTGCCACCAGCGAGGGACAGCGCGTGCTGGCAAGCCGGCTGGAAGGTCCGGTCGCGTTTGCCTGGTCCCCAAACGGTGACTATGTGGCGTATACCAACCGGGATGGCCCGCTGACGGTGCTGGATGCCCTGACCGGCCGCTTGATCGTGCGCAGTTCCGTGACCGGCGTCGCCGCGTTTTTCTGGTCGCCGGACAGCCAGCACATCGCGTACATCACGCTGTCCACGCCACCCAGTTCGTTCAGCGTTCAGGCAGACGGACGTGGCAAGGTGGCGGCTGCCGTACAGGAACCGACCGGCATCGCGTGGTCCGTGCTGGATGTTAACACCGGCGCGACCCGGCGCTATGGTGCGTTTGTGCCTACCCAGGATATGCTGTACCTGCTGGTTTATTTTGACCAGTTTGCCCAGAGTCACCGGTTGTGGTCGCCGGACAGCCGCTATCTGATTTATGCCGAGGTTACGCCAGCCGACGAAGCGGTTATCAGCCTGCTGGATACTACCCAATCGAATGCCGTTCCGTTCTCACTGGCAAATGGTTATATCGGAATCTGGAGTTTTAAGTAGAACCGTGCGCCGCCTGTTCCAAATGACGCTGCTGGTGCTGCTGGTTGGCCTCGCAGCCTGCTCCCGCAACCAGCCGGAAGTGATTGTGATTACCGCCACGTTTGCGCCGCCAGAGGCGGGCACGGTGCCAACGACGACCGCCGAAACCGCCATCAATCCCCCTTCCCAACTGCCGGCGACCAGCCCAACGCCGGACCCGACGCGGCCTGCGCCGGAAGCCGGCTCGGCGGCGAAAGAATATGTGGTGCAGCCGGGTGACACCCTGTTTGCGATTGCGCAGGCCAACGGCGTCAGCCTGGAGTCGTTGCTGGCCGTGAATCCGCTGGCCGACCCGAACGTGCTGGCGGTCGGTCAGGTACTGAATCTGCCCGCGCCGCCCTCGGCTGAAACCGCCGCCTTCAAAATCCTGCCCGACAGCCGGCTGGTACGCGGCCCTGGCAGTAGCGCATTTGACATCGCCGCCTTTGTCAACCAGCAGCCGGGTTACATTCGCACCGCATTTGACACGGTGGACGACCAGGTTCTGACCGCCGCGCAGGTGGTGGAACAGGTGTCGCTGGAATTCAGCGTGGACCCGCGCCTGCTGCTGGCGCTGCTGGAATACCGCGCCGGGTGGTTGAGCCGGACCGATCTGGCAGAGACGCAGGTCGTTTACCCGATGGAAGGGCAGCCGTCGCCGCCCGGGTTTGACCGCAAGGGGCTGTACCGCCAGTTGGCGTGGACGGCCAACCAGTTAAACCGGGGTTATTACGGCTGGCGCTACAACGGCTTAACCAACATCGAATTCCGGGATGGCACGCGCCTGCGGTATGGCAGCGGTTTAAACGCGGGCACGGTCGGCGTGCAGTTTTTCCTCAGCCAGAACATGGATTATCCATCGTGGGCGCAACAGGTCGGCGAAGATGGTTTTTACCGCACCTACGCAACTTACTTTGGTGACCCGTTTGCCGATGGGATTGACCCGCTGGTGCCGCCAGGCTTGCAGCAGCCGCCCATGACGCTGCCGTTCCCACAAGGACAGACCTGGTTTTTCACTGGCGGCCATCACGGCGGGTGGGGGAGTGGGAGCGCCTGGGCGGCAGTGGACTTCGCGCCGCCGGATGAACGCCCGGACGGCAGCCCGGCCTGTTACGTGTCCGCCTACTACGCCAGTGCGGTGGCGCCGGGGGTGATCGCCCGCAGCGGCGGTGGCAGCGTGGTTCTCGATCTGGATATGGACGGCAACGAAGCCACCGGCTGGACGGTGCTGTACCTGCATATTGCCTCGGAAGGGCGGGCGACGGCGGGAACGGCGGTGCAGCCGGGGGATGTGATCGGTTATCCTTCCTGCGAGGGCGGGTTTTCAACCGGCACACATCTGCACATCGCGCGGCGTTATAACGGCGAGTGGATCCCCGTCCAGTGTGACGCCTGCCAGCCAGGGTTGGAAACGCCGCCCTTTGTGCTGGGCGGCTGGACGATGGTCGGTTACACCAATCAGGAATACCAGGGGTACATGGTCAACGGCAACGAACGGCGCAATGCCGAACAGGGGCGGCTCGCGCCGGACAACCGTGTTTCGTGGTGACAATCGCTGCTATAATCACCCCCCGTTTGCTGGATAAGTTGCAACGTGAGACATGAAAAAATCGGTAACTGTATTGGTGAGTATCGGCGCTGCCTTCGCGCTGGTTGCCGGCGCACGGGCAGATGAAGTTCGACAGGTGCCCGTAAGTCCGACGCCGGTGAGTATCAGCATCCCCAGTCCTATCCCATTTGCCGAGGTAACACAGGCCGGGCCTGCTACCGCACCGACCGCCACACGCACGCCCACGCCGGTCGGTCCGGCGATGCTGCAAGCCATCACGGAAGCCAATGTCCGCGCCCAACCCGACCCGGAATCCGAACGGCTGGGCACGATTCGCGCCGGCGTCCTGTACCCCGTGATCGGACGCTATTTCCGCTGGCTGCAATTCCAGTATGATCAGTCGCCAAGTGGCACAGGTTGGGTATTTGACGAACTGGTTGAAATCGTGGGGGATGCGTCGGTCATCCGCGATTTAAGCGCGGAGGCTGTGCCCACGACCGACCCGGCGCTGCTCGAACAGACGGTGACCGCCGAAGCGATCACGCTTGTTCCCGGCGGTGCGCAAACCGCGACCGCCAATGCCCGCGTGATTTCCATCCCGGCGCCGCCGCTGCCCGGCCTGGCCGAGAGCAGCAATCCGGCGGTCGTCGGCCCAGAAGGCACAGCCGAGGCGTTCCCCCTGCCGGTCGGCCCCACACTGCTACCGACGTTCACCTTTCCACCCAACTTCGTTCCGGCCACACCGACCGAAGCCTTAGCCGTCGCTGCCGTCGTGACACCGACGGAGGCAGTTGATTTGACGCCGCTGCCCAGTCCGGCGAACATACCGCCGATCGTGCCAATTCTGCTGCTGGGGGCGATGGGGGTATTGGGGCTGGCAGTCAGTTCCTTCCGTCGCTAGACAACAAAACAGCCTGCCAGTACGGCAGGCTGTTTTCATTTCCGATCAGAAGTTTAGTGGCTGCAACTGCCGCAGCCCGCCTCGGAGGCTTCGCCGCTGTCAGCGGTCTTAAATGAGTGGCCGCAGCCGCAGCTTGAAACGGCATTGGGATTATCAATACGGAAACCACCGCCCATCAGGCTGTCAATAAAGTCAATCGTCGCGCCTTGCAGGTACATCAGGCTGGTCGGGTCAATCACCAGGCGGACGCCTTCCGTCGCCACCACTGTGTCAAAATCACGCGGTTCGGCTTCAAACGCCATGCCGTACTGCAAGCCAGAGCAACCCCCCCCGGAGACAAACACCCGCAGGACGTGGTTCGGAATCTGCCGCTGCTCCAGCAGGTTACGAATGACCTGAACGGCGGCGGGAGTCACCGCCAGAACGGGTGTAGTTTCAACGGTGTCCGTCTGCGTGTTGTGCTGTTCAAATGCGACCATGCGCCTAAAATCTCCTCAACCTCGGGGTTACTTAGCTATTTTGGTTACGATTATAACAGGCTTGACGATGAGCGTCAATTTAATAGATGCTTATCGTCATAATGGCGGCTCAGGCCGGGATGATGTAGGCGCAGGCATGATCGCCGCGCGACATCCGCGACAGCAGCCGGGGCACCACGCCCAGAATGGACGACACCAGCCGCATGTCCATATCACACAGCGCTGGGTTGTTTTCCGAAATGTGATGGTACGGGCAGTTGGTGGTCTGGAGCAGGTAGCCGTCAGGATGTTTTTCCCACCGGGCTTTATAACCGTGCTGGTTCAGGTACTCCACCGCCAGATCAAGCCGTTCCGGCAGCGGAAGATCGCCGATGTTGGCGTCGGCGGCCATCTGATCCGCCACACCTTCCAGAATGACGTTCACCTGCCGTGCCGGAAGCTGCTGCGCCAATTGTTCAATCAGGTGCGAGGCCAGCGGCTTGTAGTTATTCGGGAAATATTCTTTCGCTTCCTCGGTAAGCGTATAAATATGCTGTGGGCGACCGGGCGCGTTGCGGTGGCGAAGCTGCGGCGTGGTAATCAGGTTTTCTTCCTGCAAGCGGGATAGGTGGTGCCGGACGGTGACGGCGGTAATCGTCCCCCGGCGTTTCCGCAGGTCTTCAACGATGTCGTCTACGGTGGCTTCGCCGCGTTCTTTCAGGATATCGAGAATGTGCTGTCGTGTTTCCTGCATAATTAAACCCATCCTCTATCTGGGTGTGGGTGCTTGATTTGCTGCTGAAGGCGGGTTATACTCTTACCCGCGATGTCCGGGACGAAGAAATTTGGATTTCGCCCTCAATATTGCTTACCCTCATCTTAAAAAGTCTATCATTGTCAGGGTCGGCATGTCAAATGCAATATAACACGATAAAAGGCTGACAAATGGAAGCGTGGAGCGCGTTGCTCCACGTTTTGTATTGGATGAAGGAAACCTCGTGCGCGACACAGTTGCTTTCCAGGGGATACACGGCGCCTATTCGGAACAGGCTATCCGCCAGCATTTTGGTGATACCGTAGATGTTCATCCCTGCCCGACGCTGACCGATCTGTTCGAGGCGGTCCATTCCCGCCGGGTAACGTATGCGATTCTGCCAGTAGAAAACGCGCTGGCGGGGGCGGTGAACCAGGCCTATGAACTGCTGATGGACTCCGATCTGCGCATCCAGGCTGACGTGGTGCTGCACGTGCATCATGCGCTGCTCGCGCCGCCCGGCCAAACGCTGGACAATCTCAAGCAGGTGCGTTCGCACCCGCAGGCGCTCGCCCAGTGCGAACAATTCCTGCGGCGGAACGGGCTAAAAGGCGTTCCCTGGTACGATACCGCCGGCGCGGCGCACGATCTGTCGCAGGAACCGGTGCCCAACACTGGCGCGATTGCCAGCGAACTCGCGGGGCAGTTGTATCAACTCGAGGTTCTGGCGACAGAGATAGAGGACGTGGCGTTTAACTTCACCCGGTTTTTTATCCTCGGGTATGATGACCCGCCGCGCGCCGATTACAATAAAACATCGCTGGTGTTTGCCACGCGCCACCGGCCCGCTGCCCTGTATGACTGTCTGGGGGAGTTTGCCACACGCGGCCTAAATCTGACCAAGATCGAATCCCGCCCCCGGCGCAACCGCCCCTGGGAGCCGGTGTTTTACCTCGACGTGGAAGGTCACTGGCAGGACCCGGTGTTTCAGGAAGCATTGGCACGGTTGCTTCAGCGCGCCTCGTTTGTGAAGATGCTCGGTTCGTATCCTGCCGTGAAGACCGGACGTGAATCCGTAGGAATATAACCATGAACCATCAACCTGCACGTAAACTCGATGTTGCGGTATTAGGCGCAACCGGCGCGGTTGGCCAGCGGTTTGTGCAACTGCTGGAAAACCATCCCTGGTTTCACGTGGTGGAAGTGATCGGCTCCAGCCGCACCGCCGGGCGGCCTTATGGCGAAGCGGCCAACTGGGTGCTGGATGGCAGCCCGCCGGCATCCGTGTCACACCTCACGGTGAAGGCGCTCGAGGACGAGTTGTCGTCGCCGCTGGTATTTTCGGCACTACCGAAAGACGCTGCTGAAACGCGCGAGGTTGAACTGGCGGCGGCGGGACACGTGGTCTGCACCAACGCCTCGGTCAACCGCATGGTTGAGGACGTGCCGCTGCTGCTGCCAGAAGCCAACGCCGACCACGTACGCCTCGTTGAAATCCAGCGCGCGCGGCGTGGCTGGAGGACGGGCGCGATTATCGCCAACTCCAACTGCACGGCCATGCCGGTCGTGATGGCGCTCGCGCCGCTGCGTCCGTTTGGGGTAAAAAAGATTTTTGTTGTCAGCGCGCAGGCGGTCAGCGGGGCAGGGTATCCCGGCGTCGCGTCGCTGGATATTCTTGATAACATCGTCCCCTATGTCAGCGGTGACGAGGAAAAGCTGGAAACCGAAACGCTGCGAATGCTCGGCAGTCTGGACGGCGACCGCGTAAAGTGGCTGGACGCCGTTGTCAGCGCGTCGTGCAACCGCGTGCCGGTGGTGGACGGCCATCTGGTGACGGTGTCGGTTGAACTGGAAGCGCGGCCATCGCTGGATGAAATTTGTGCGGCGTGGGACAGATTCCGCGGACCGCAGCCCGTGCCGCAGCTTCCCAGTGCGCCGGAACAGCCGGTGCAGTATTTGCCGCAGATTGACCGTCCGCAGACGCGCCGTGACCGCAATGCGGGCAGCGGCATGGCAACATCGGTTGGGCGGCTGCGCGAGTGTCCGCTGCTGGGTTACAAATTTGCGGCACTGTCGCATAATACGATCCGCGGTGCGGCAGGATGCAGTATCCTGAATGCGGAACTACTGGCAGCGCAGGGGCTGCTGGTCGACTTTCAGCCACTGGCACAGGCGCAGAGCGTACTGTAATTTCTGCACAAAATGGCGTACCCTACCTGCCCGTGGCGGGTTTTAGGGGATGGGTAGGGTATACATTTTGGAGACACACCATGAGGGTTTTTATCGCAGGACTGGATGGGTATCTGGGCTGGCCGCTGGCGCAGTATCTGGCCGCGCGTGGTCACGACGTAGCCGGCAACGATATGTTTTACCGGCGGCAGTGGGTGGAGGAAGTCGGCAGCCACAGCGCCATCCCGGTGTATGGGATGGACGAACGGCGGCAGACGTTCCGGGAACATTACGGGCGTGACCTGCTATTCCGTCAGGGCAATATGCTGGATTACGCCTTCCTGAAACAATTCCTGGCTGATTTCCAGCCGGATGCCATCGTCCACCTGGCGGAGATGCCGTCCGCGCCATATTCGATGATGGATCAGGCTCACGCCGCTTTTACGCAGCACAACAACGTGATCGGTAGCCTCAATCTGCTGTGGGCGATGAAAGAGGTCTGTCCGCAGGTGCACCTGGTCAAGCTGGGCACGATGGGCGAGTACGGCACGCCCAATATTGATATTCCCGAAGGCTTCTTTGAAGTCGAGTTTCGCGGGCGGAAAGATATGCTGCCGTTCCCGCGGCAGGCCGGCAGCTTCTACCATTGGAGCAAAGTCCATGACTCCAATAACACCATGTTCGCCTGCAAAATCTGGGGACTAAAGGCAACCGACATCATGCAGGGCGTCGTGTTTGGCACATGCATTGATCAGATGGGCGACGACCCACGCCTGCGCAGCCGGCTGGATTTTGACCAGTGTTTTGGCACGGCGGTCAACCGCTTCTGCTGCCAGGCCGTGATCGGCCATCCGCTGACGCTCTACGGCGCGGGCGGGCAAACGCGCGGTTTTTTGCCGCTGCGCGACTCGGTGCAGTGTTTAACGATTGCGATTGAAAACCCGCCGGCAGCCAGTGAATACCGTGTGTTTAACCAGTTCGAGGAGTGTTACACGGTCGAAGAACTGGCGTATCTGGTGCAGGCGGTGGGTAACGAATTGGGCTTAAATGTCGAAGTTCACCACTACGATAACCCGCGTAAGGAACTCGACAAACATTATTTCAACCCCGACCGTAACCACCTGATTAACCTGGGCTACCAGCCGACCCACGACGTAAAAGCCGAACTGCGGATTATGCTGTCCGATCTGCTTCCGCACAAAGAGCGAATTGCCGCCAAACGGGACATCCTTGTGCCGGACATCCGCTGGGACGGCACGCGCCGCCGGTCGCACATCCTTGACGAGCCGGCCAAAAGAGCAATTATCGTGATCCAGTTCTGGGAGTACGGCCAGCTTACCCCCGACCAGCTCTCCAAAATCATGCGCCGCGCGGAAACCGACATCCGCAATCTGCTGCCGCTGGCGCAGGAAGTGATTGACCGCGTGCGCCAGGAAGGCGACGCGGCAGTGGTGGACTATGCCCGCCGGTATGACGCGAAGAATTTTAATGCTTCCATGCTGTGCGCGACACCCGCCGATTTTGCATCGGCTCGGCAGGCGTTGAGCAAAGAGGTGATTGACGCTATTCAGCAGGCACATGACAACATCCGCCGCTTCCATGAGGAGCAGATGCCCGAACCGCTGTGGTTCGTCGAGGTGCAGCCGGGGATTATGGCCGGGGAAAAAGTGTCTCCCGTGTCCAGCGCCGGATTGTACGTGCCGCGTGGCAAGGGCGCGTTTCCATCGGTGATGTTGATGCTGGCCGTCCCCGCCAGGGTTGCCGGCGTACCGCGTGTAGCGGTGGTCACACCGCCCACGCCGGAAGGCAAGGCGGACGCCGCCTCGCTAGTCGCGGCGGAAATCTGCGGCGTGGATGAGGTTTACGTCGTCGGCGGGATGCAGGCGGTGGCGGCGCTGGCCTATGGTACGGAGAGCATCCCGCGCGTGCAGAAGATCATCGGTCCCGGAAGCAGCTATGTGTCGGCAGCCAAGCGCCTGCTGTACGGCATCGTGGATGTAGGGCTGCCTGCCGGACCAAGCGAATCCATCATCCTGACCGACGAACACGTTGACCCCCGGCTGGCGGCACTTGATCTGCTGGTTGAAGCGGAACATGGGCCGGACTCGGCGGCGATTCTGGTGACGCACAGCCGCGAGGTGGCGCAAAAGGCGCTGGACGTGCTGCCGGGATACATCGCGGAACTGCCGGAATGGCGGCAGAACTTCATCAGGCAGGTGCTGTCCAACTATGGCGGCGTGCTGCTGACCAGCAGCCTGGACGAATCGATTCGGTTTGTGAACGACTATGCGCCGGAACACCTGGAAGTGCTGACCGCCGAGCCGTTTGTGACGCTGAACAAAATCAAAAACGCGGGGGAAATCCTGCTCGGTTCGCTGACGCCGATTCCGACTGCCAATTACTGCCTGGGCTTAAACGCGATTCTGCCTACCGGCGGCTTCGCCCGGAGTTTTTCGTCCGTGAGCGTGCAGGACTTCCTGAAAAAAAGCGGCGTGGGCTACCTGTCGCGGGAAGGTTACGAACGCTTGCAGGGAATCACCGCGACGCTGGCCGACTATGAAGATTTTCCGGCGCACGCACTGGCGATTCGCAAGCGCAACCAGATTATCGGCTTATCATGAGTGACCTGCTGCAGCAGATTCAGCAGCTTCAATTTACGAACCGGAGCGGGGCGGAAGCCCTGCTCCTGAATTTCGTGCGTGAGATTTACGCGCCAGACGTGGCCGCCGTCGAACTGCGCCCGCTGGCCGTGTCACTGAACTCGTTTAACGGGTTCATGACGCTGGCCGACGGCAAACGCCTGTTTTTTAAGACGCACACCGAGCCGGATACTGTCATCCATGAGTACTACAATGCGGCGGCGCTGGCGCAGGCTGGATACCTGGTCATTCGACCGATTTTCAGTTCGACGGAAGCCGGCAAGCAGTTCCTCGTCTACGATGTGATCGAGTCGCCATCGGTGTTTGATGTTGCCTGGGCGGTTGAAACCGGGCAATCGGACGCGCTGCCCGCGCTCACGGCGGCGCAGAACGTGGCGGACGATCATCTACTCGCCATCTACCGACAAACGCTGGAAATGCAACCTGGTGCACAGGCGGCGCAAGCGCCGATTCACCAGTTGTTTTATCACCGGCTCATGGGCGGGCGGCTGGCGCGGTTTTATGCGCCGGACGTAGCAATCACACTGCCGGGAACAAGCTGCACGATGCGCGAGGTGCGGCAGGCGCGGTGGGAAATCAACGGGCAGGTGTATGCCGATACGCTGGATGACATCATCGAGCGCAGCATACATCGGCTGAATCCGGCTCAGAGTGGCCCATCAGTGGTCGGTCACGGCGACGCGCATAATGGCAACGTCTTTTTCCGTGCCGATGGCTCGCTGCTGTATTTCGACCCGGCCTTCGCCGGGCGGCATCACCCGCTGCTGGACCTGACCAAGCCGCTGTTCCACAACGTCTTTGCCATGTGGCTGTACTTCCCGCTCGAGAAATACCGGCAAACGAAGATCGCGCTGTCCCCTGACGGCGATTTATGGCGCATCGAATACGATTATGCGCTGCCTCCGGTGCGCGAAATGTTCCTGCGCAGCAAGATCGAGCGGGTGCTGATTCCGACGCTGCAAGAACTTAAGGACCGCGCCTGGCTGCGCGACGACTGGCGCACGTATCTCAAAAGCGCGCTGTTCTGCTGCCCATTTTTGACGATGAACCTGACTGACAGCCAGAAGTTCCCGCCGGAAATCAGCCTGCTGGGGCTGGCAATGGCCGTTGAAATGGGCGCGGAAAGCCAGGGCAAACGCAGCCGGATTGATGCTGTACTGGATGAGGTCGAAAGACAGATTTGAACCGCCAAGACGCAGAGAACACCAGGTTTTTCCTTTTCTTGGCGCTCTTGGTATCTTGGCGGTTAGTCCGTTTTTAGCATTTCCAGCAGCCGCGCGAAGGTGGGCGATTGCTCCAGAAAAACGTAGCGCACCGGCGTGACGCTGGTCTGCGTGCCGCCGATGCTGCGCACGTGGTCAACGGCGCGCAGCAGTTCCTTCGATGGCACGATGATGGTCACCGTGTACCACTGTCCGGTGTTGTTCAGGCCATAGATCGGCGCGATGGTTGGCCCCTGCAGGCCGCGTGTTGCCGGATTATTCAGCACCCTTTGCGCGATGGTTTCGGCGTCATCGCCCTGGATGTTCACCGTAAGCTGGTAAAAGCCGCGCCCGATCAGCGCACCGTCCAGATATTCCAGCAGCACACGAATGCTGTCCAGTGTTGCGGGGTTGTCCCGCAGCGCGCGCCGGTTGCCGATCAAGCACGCCTGCGAGTCCATGATAATCCCGTCGGACAGCACCTTTAAGTGATTCTCGCGCAGCGTGGTGCCGGTCTGCGTCAGATCAACGATGATGTCAGCGTAACCGAGCGTCGGCGCGGCTTCAATCGCACCCTCGGCGTTCACCAGAGTGAAATGGTGCAGCCCGTGACGGTAGAAGAACTGGCGGGTAAGGGTGGGGAACTTGGTTGCCACGCGCAGGTTGCGGTGCTGGAACTCGCGCAAATCCAGCGCCACGTCCGCCAGATCAACCATGTTGTCTACATCTACCCACGCCTCCGGCACGGCGACAACGAGGCTGCATTGCCCGTAACCGAGGCTGTCGTGAATAACGATTACATCCTGATGCGGGTGTTCGCGCGCAACATCCAGTCCCGTAATGCCCACCTGCACGGTGCCATCGGCCACCTTATACAGCACATCGGTGACGCGCTGGAACAGCACAGCCATGCCGGGAACAGCCGGCAGCGCGCCAGTGTACTGGCGCTGGTTGGGTTTGTCCACCCGTAGGCCGCAGTCGCGCAGAAATACCAGGGTTGGGTCGGCAATCGCGCCCTTGCTGGGCAAAGCCAGAGTCGTCGTCACGCTTCAACTCGTTTCAGGTCATAAACCAGTACGTCGCTGTCCGCCAGCGTATAAACGTTGCTGTTGAAACTCGCGTAGCCCCGATCATCTATAGTGAGCGGCAGCGGCGATGGCAAGGTTTCCAGTGGCAGTAGGTACACGGTCAGGCCTTGACCTCGGAGTTGATTCGCCCACCGCGCCGCTGCCGCTGCATTCTCTGGCGTGAGAGCAATCGCCAGGGCAGCAGGATGTGAGTCCTGTAACATGGGCAGCGCCGCGATCACCCGATCTACATAGTAGGTGAAGCCCACTGCCGGCACGTCATGCTGGCCGCCGATCAGCCGCGCCAGTTCATCGTAACGCCCGCCGCCGCCGAGACTGGTATCGCCGGCCATGAGATCAAACACCATACCGGTGTAATACTCCCAGCTTCTCACCAACCCGGGCTGGATTTGTATTTGCTCAGGTGCGATGTCATAAGCATCCAGCAGATCAACCATCTGCTGCCAGTCTGCCAGCGTTTGCCGGATAGCCGGAGCGTCGCTCATGTCATGCATGGTGGTGAAAGCATCTTGCGGCGGCAGGCTCACGGCGCACCAGCGTTCGAGCGCGTCCAGCGCGGCCACAATCTGCCCGCGTTCTGCCGCACGCTGACGTTTTTGCAGCAGCCGCCGCGCGATGTCATGGCGCGTCCGCCCGCCCATCGTTGCGCCGCGCCCGGTAGTATCCAGCAGTACGTCCAGCAGGTGCCGGGCGTTGGGTTCCGCCAGTGCGTCCGGTGTCCAGGTCTGGCTCTTGTCTGGCATCCCCAGCAGCAGCTTGTCAAGCTGGTCCAGCACGTAGCTTTTGCCGCGCGTAGGGTCGCGCAAGGCCGGGACCGCGTGCAGGAGAAACCGTTCGGTGCGGCTGTCCAGGCCAAATTCCGTCAGCACCAACCGCAGCAGCCAGATATGCCCAATCGCCACATGCCAGCTTTGTATCCCCTGGCCGGCAAGCCCCTGCGCGGCCATGCCGATGATCTCGGCATCGGCGGACGCGCCCGCCATGCCGATCAGTTCCGCGCCGATACTGTGACGCTGATAATGGCGACCGGTGTCGCCGGGGTCATCCTCAAAAATCGCGCCGCTGAACTGCCAGCGTACTACCGACTCACCGTTGTTCTGGAGGTAACGGTGGGCGGCAGCCGCCGTAAATTCCGGTCGCAGGGCAAGCTGCTGGCCGTGTCGTTCAAAGGTGAACAGGCGATTGACCACCTGGTCGCCGGCTTTAATCAAAAACAGATCAGCCGCTTCGATCACCGGCACTTCTGTCACCTGATAACCGTAGCGGCTCATATATTCATGCAGATGCTGTGTCAGTAGGCGAACCTGCCGTTCGCGTTCGGTTTGGTTCACGTCATCCGGCTCCGTGTGCAGACCGGCCACCATGATAACGCGCTTTTTGCCAGGGCAATAGTCTTAATATTGCCCGCTGCTGTAGACAAACACGGCAGGGCCATCCTCCTTGTCGGCGGAGACGCGGGTGTCCATCACCTCCGCAACCCAGTTATACAGCCAGTGGGCGTCCGTGATCGCCAAATTGACACAGCCGTGACTGCGGCGGTAGCCAAAGCCATCGTGCCAGTATGCGCCGTGCAGCGCCCGGCCTTCGTCGAAGAACATTGTCCAGGGGACTTCTTCAAGATAATAATAGTCGTCACCCACCTTGCCACCGCTCATGTCCTTCCGTGTGCGGCGGAAGTAGATGTGATACAACCCCTCGTTGGTCGGCCAGATGGACTGGCCGGAGGCCACCAGCGTGGCGAACACCGGCTGATCGCCTTCATACGCCACCAGCACCTGCTCGTACAGATCAATGCTGATCCAGCGGTCAGTGTCTACTTCGGACGGGCGTTGAACCGGGATGATCTTGGCGACATGATGCTGGTGTACCCATTCATCCACCCCGACCTGATACCAGGTCGCGCCGTCCACCTGAACCGACGCATACAGGTTCAGTCGGGTATAACGATACACCAGCCGGTTGGATTCGCTGGGATCGCCGCCAGGGGTGCGGCTGGGGTACAGGTTGATAAGCGCCCAGGCCATCGGGTAGGGCAGTGGTTCCGACGGCAGCAGCACGCCGGAGAAATGGGATACGATACCGGAGCTATCGGCTAGCACGGCGGACTGCACCCATTCACCAGGATTGATTTGTGTCCAGCCATCCTGTGTTCCCAGAGCCGTCACGAAGTTAAAGCCGCCGTCTATGACACGCACTGGATTCCCGTTGGGCGCATCGTACACCTGTACTGTGCCGTTGACCCGCTGGTACCAGCGATCATAGAGGATGCCAGTATCTACCGGCAGAACTTCAACTTCGGGTTCAGGGTAAGCTGCGATTTCGGCTGCCGCAATGCCGCCGAGGCAGGTGATACAGTCCGGCTGGGCGGCGATGGCTGGAACAGCAGCAAGGAGCAGAATGACGAGGAGCAGAATGATAATTGCACGGGTTTTCATGTTGGCACCTGTAGCGACTGGTTCATTAGTTGTATTCTAAAAACATCATGTGCGCCAAACCTGACGGACAGCCATCGCTCCACATTCGATATTAGTACCTTTGCCCGGTTACGATTGGATTGCGACATTTACCGTCTCGCTTTATACTCCATGATATGACAGCGCAGTTTGCTTTTTTACCCTATACTTAATCGTGTCGCGCTCGGTTAATGCCTGACCGGATTGGAAAGGCCACATCCAGGAGATATTCAATGAAACTACAATTGCGGTTGCTCTTGCGGGTTTTGTTGCTCTCGGTTTTATTGCTCGGTCTTGTCGGGCAAAGTGTGCTGGCTGGAAACACCCAGCAGCAGGTGCAATTCGCCACGCCCCGGCTGGTGGTAAACACCAGCTTCTTAAATATTCGTAGCGGCCCTGGCATCCAGTACAGTGTCCTGCTGACGGTGGTGGGCGGCACCGAACTGCCGGTGCTGGCGCGAGCTGAGGATAACGTCTGGTTTCAGGTGTCAACGGTCATAGGTGTCGGTTGGGTCAATATTCAGTACACCCTGCCGCGCGGCTCATTTGAAACCGTGCCGGTGGTAGATACACGAACCATTGGTGGAATAACCATCCTGCCCAACATGCCGGCGACGCTGGGACTGGTAGACGGGCAGGGCGGCGGTGTGGGGGTGCCGTCGCTGCCGGTGGTGGCCGCGGCGTCAACCGCGCCGACACTGGGGAATTTCATCCGGGTGACGTATGACCGGGGACAGCGGGTGACATCGGTGCGACCGGGCGAACGCTTCCGCGTGGTGCTGAACACCGAGGCGATGAATCTGCGCACCCAACCGAACATTGATGCCCCGGCGCTGGGCACACTGTTTTTGGACCCGAGCAATGATTATACGCTGGTGAGCAGCGCGCGTGATTCGCGCGGGGTGGAGTGGTTCGAGATTGACCATCCTGAGTTGGGCACTGGCTGGGTTGAAGCGCCGAAGACCCGCATTCGTCTGTCCCGCCTGGCCGGTCAGGTCGTTGTGGTGTCATCCGCAAATATTTCCCTGCTGGATGCGCCAAGCGGCAGCGGCAACAATCTGCCGGTTTTGAGCAGTGGCGAAGAAGGGTTCCTCATCGGTGTGAACCGGGAAGGCAACTTTGTGCAGGTTGAACTGGGCGGCGGGTTAAAAGGCTGGCTGCCAATCGGTGCCATCACTCACCGTACCGATACACCGACCGACAAGATTGATCTGGCGGCCATCCCCAGCGCGCCGGTAGTGGTCGTGCCGCCTGGAACAACGCCAACGACACCAACGACCGCCTTTCCCCAGTCGTTTGGCTTCGATATCCCGCATATCGTGATTAATACGGGCAACCTGAACATCCGCAGCGGCCCGGGGGCGCAGTACAGCGTCGTCGTCACGGTGCCAGGTGGCACGGAACTGCCGGTGCTGGCGATGGCTGATGACCGCGTATGGTTCCTCGTGCAGGGGCCGTTTGGTCGCGGTTGGGTGAACAGCGAGTTCACGCTGTTCCGGGGCAGCATTGACGTGGTGCCGATCATCCATGACTTCGTGGGTACGATTACCGCGCCGGTGGCGATTGTAGCGGGCAGCGCCGTTACCCTGTACGCCGCGCCGGGAACCAACTTCGGTACGATTGGCAGCCTGCCCGGACCGATTGAAGTACCCGTTGTGGCGCGGACCGCCGACGGCCAGTGGCTGCAACTGAACACGGCGCGCGGCTTCGGCTGGGTAGTGGCATCTCAGGTGATCGTCCGGGGCGACCTGAGCCTGGTGCCCATCGTCGGTTAAACGCGGACAACCCGGTTTGTTTGAGGGAGAACGCCCCGGCGATCTGGGCCAGGGCGTTCTTTTGCTTTATGGAGGTTCAGTATGACAGAAGAATTGGCAAACCGGCTGAAGGGCTTGCAGCGTCCTAGCAATCCCGGCGCACTGTCGGCGGTCTTTGGCTCTGCCGCAAGCATGAGTCAGACGCTGGAGGCCAGCGGCCCACGGTTGAAGATCGGACTGTGGCCGGTGCAAAGCAGCGCCATGCCGGAGGTGGCGCTGGGTATGGGTATGTTGCTGGCCGCGCTGCTGGAACGCTGGCGCGACATGCGGGTATACCGCCTGCTGGCACGGGTGGAGGGCGAACCGAACGCCTATCAGTGGACGATGGAGCAATCCCAGTTCAGTGTGGATGACTGGGAACTGGAAAACCTGGACGAGAACGTGGCTGTCTGGGGGACGCTCAACCGCGACGGAAACCAGTGGCAGCTTACGCTGGAAATCGAAAATGATCTGGCTGAAGCGGGCGACGATACACGGTCGTTTCAGTACAGTGCCGGTTCGTTAAGCGAACTGGTCGCACGGCTGCCGGAGGCCAGCGCGCAGATCGCAGAGTATCTGGATGCGGGTGACCCCGTTCTGCCAGCGTATTCGGCGGGTAGCTGGGATGAGAATCGGCTCAAAGCCCTGCTGGAACAGCTTTTCCGGTGGGAGTTGAATCTGTATCTGTCGCTGTGGGGCAAAGCGTGGCCGGATGAGGCAGTGACCAGCGCCAGACAACAACTGATTGAAGCGGGCGAAGCGGTTGGCGGAGAATTCGGGGCGTGGGTGGTCGCCAGAGCGATGGGCCGCGCGCTGCTGCCGATGTTCAGCCCGATAGGGGAGGTGTTGATCCCGCTGGTGCCGCAGATTGTTGAAACCTTCGACGCGCCTTTTACCGCAGCCTTTCTCGCGGCGCCGCTGCATCAACTCGATTACCGAACTGAAGCCTACGACCTGCTGGAAAATAACATCGCCGGTTATCCTGACGATGCCCTGTCGTGGCTGATGCTGGCGCAGCTTTACCTGCGCGGTGGCGAACTGCCGGCGGCGATAGATACGTACCAGCGCGCAATTGAGGCGGATGTAACGGCTGAAGACCTGTATACCGGCTATGCCGAACTGCTCCTGCTGCTGGACGCACAGAACATCCCCTATGGCGTGGGGGCGCGCCAGCATACCGTCGCCGGGCGGTCGTTTGTGGAGGGGTTTATCCTGATTGACCCGGAAGCGACCGAAAGTGACTGGCTGCGTTGGGAAGCAGCCGAAGCCTACCGCGCCGCGCTGGAAACCTCCCCCGACGATGTGGAAGTTTTGTATCAGCTACTGATCCTGCTGATTGACCTGGATGCCGATCAACTCTGGGATGATTTGGCGCGGTTGATCGAACTGGACCGCGATGGTGAGCGTGTGCGCCATGTGGTAGATGCCCTGAACGGTCTGGAGGAGGTGTCGCCTGCGATTGAGGTGCTGCAACAGGCGATTGCAGCCCAGCCTGACCGGGTGGATTTGCGCCTGAGTCTGGCCGCGCTGTACCTGATGGATGACCAGCCTGACGCCGCCCGGACGCAACTCGACGCCGCCGCCCGGAGGAGTGATAGCTTGCTGGTGAAGTCCGAAGTTGACCGCCTGATGCTGTCGGTGGACGACCCTGAGTTTGAGGCCCGGTTCGGCGAAATCAGCGACCTGGTAAGCGCCGGAAGCGCGTTAAATGCTGCCGATGTGGAGTATCTGGAAGACGCGCTCGATCAGGCGCCGGACTTCGCGGCGCTGTACACATTGTTAGCCAGCGCCTACCTGAAGTGGGGCGAAAATGACGACGCGCTGGAAGTGCTGCTCGATGGGCAGCGGCGTTTTCCCGACGAGCCGGACATCCTGACATTATTAGGCCGCGTACTGTGGGAAGCCGGCGAAAAGGAACTGGCGCTGGATTATCTGAACAAGGGGTTAAAGAGCAACCCGAACCACGTGCCGCTGTTGACAACAACAGGACGTTATCTGTTTGATAACGGACAGGATGAGGATGCGCGACTGTTCCTGACCCGCGCCGAGGCGCTTGACCCGCGCCATCCGGCGCTGACGGAGGTACGGGCCTATATCGCCCGCGCGCTTAACTCAGAATAACGGGCTGCGCCCGCCCGGCGGTGAGTTCGCTGAGGTCACGGACGAAAGGTTTGTAATGTTCGGCGGGCAGGCGGAAGATCAGCGTAATATCGCCGGCAAACGTTTCGTCCTCGATCTCACCTTCGTGACGGGCGATCAGGCGTTTGACGAGTTCATAGGCGGCATAAGAGACTTCGACACCCAGAGTGTGCCGGAGTCTCTTTTCCTCGGTCTTCAGGGCAGCCAGACCGGCGCGGGCAGCATCACCATAAGCCCGCACCAGTCCGCCCATCCCCAGTTTTGTCCCACCGAAGTAGCGCGTGACCATCACGATCACATCACCAATATCTGACCCACGCAGCACGGCCATGACCGGCGGTCCAGCCGTACCGGATGGTTCGCCATCATCGCTCATGCCTTCGATTACGCTGTTGCCATGTCCGACGCGGAAGGCATATACGTGATGCGTTGCGTCGGGCATTTCGTGGCGGATGCGGTTTAAGAACGCCTTCACGTCGTCGGTGGACGCGACACGACCAATCGTTGTGACAAAACGTGAATTGGAAACGGTTGTGGTGACGCGGCATTCTTCTGCCGGGATGCGATAGGTGGTCATGGTTGGGCAGGTAGGGACAACGTACCGTCCAGGTATTCGTGCAGGGCGATCAGCGGCAGGGCAGGGCGTGCCACCATCGAGCCGCCCTGCGCCCAGTAGTGGCCGGTGTTCCACAACATAATTAACTCGCGGCGCGCGCGGGTGATGGCAACGTACAGCAGCCGCAGGCGTTCGGCGGCATAGTCCAGCCGTGCCTGTCGCGTGGCTTCGCCTTCAACATAGGGTTCACCTGTTTTCAGCGCGTTGATCTGCGCCAGCAGTTCAGCTTCGATATTGAGCTGGGCACGGACGAACCAGCGTTCGCCGATGTAAGTGTCTTCCGGCTGAGCCGATGGGAAAGAATAGCTGTTAACGGACAGCAGGTAAACCCGGTCCCACTCCAGCCCTTTGGCAGCGTGCATGGTGGCAACGGTGACAACGCCGGGGCGCGGCGCATACCCGCCAGTTACTTCCTCGAAGCGCAGAAAGCGGCGCTGGTTGTCGCCGATGGCTTTCACCTCGTTTACCATGTGCGGCAGTGACCAGGCGCTGGCGGCTTCCTGGGCCGACCGCAGCGACAGCGCGATTTTGTAACTCAACGCCAATTCAGCCGGGGCGCGGAACAGGTCCTGCGCCAGTGTCAGCGTGAGCTGGTCAGCAGGCATGTAGCCGGCCTTAAGCCAGTGTTGCAGCATAACACGGAACTGCTCCAGATTATCCGCAAAGAGTGGATCTGGCGTAAGGTTGAGTGCCGCTTTCCAGTCAGCGCCTCCTGCCGGCCACAAAAAGGTTTCAACCTGACGGCAGCGATTGAGCGCGCCGACTATCTCGCGGTACGTGCGTTCACGCTCTGTTTCCTCGCGTGTTGCTTCGATCTCGGCGGTGTTACCCAGCCGCTGCTGCCACCAGACATCGGCATACAGCCGGGAAAGCAGGGCTGGATTGGTCGGGTTGGCGAGGAAGTTCAGCGCAGTTTCCAAAGTCTTGGCTACCTGACGCACACTGGACGTGCTTTGCAGCAGTTCCTCGCTGGCGATATGCTGGCGCTGTAACAGGTCAAGCAGGCGGTAGCCATGCCGGTTTTCCGGCACGAGCACGGCGACCGTTTTATCGCCGTTGTCCGGCAGCCAGCGCGTCAGGCTGCTGACCACCAGCCGCAGTTCATCGTCAGGATTAATCGCCCTGCCTTCCTGATAGTGGATATACACCGTCGTTTCGGCAAAGGTGGGATTCGCCTGGGCATCTCCCGGCGGCGCAGGTTCGATGACGCTGCTTTCGAAGGTCTGGCGGAGTTCGTGGACCGGGTGCATTCGGGCAGTCCATCTCACCAGCGCGTTTGCCAGATCGGCAATCGGTCGGCCTGAACGTCCCGACTGCTGCAACCGCACACAGCGCACACCCGATTCCTGCGCGAAATCGCGTAGATACTGTGGATTGGCGGTGGTAAAGGTGGTGTTGATAGCCTGATTTGGGTCGCCCACCCGCACCCAGTTTTTGCCGTCGGTCAGCAGGCGCAGCAGCCGCTCCTGCGATTGGCTGCTGTCCTGCGCTTCGTCTTCCAGAACGTAGGGCCAGCGTTTTTGCAGCCGTCTGCGGAAATCGGCGTTTTCTTCCAGTATCCGCAGCGCGTTTAGAATCAGATCGTCGAAGTCCACCGCGCCCTGGTAGGCCAGACGCCGCTGGTATTCGTCATACACGCGGCTGACAAACCGCACCAGCGCCGACTGCGCCGGCAAATCCAAGCCGTAAAGTTCACCGGGCGAAAGCCGGTTATCCTTACAGTATTTGATAAACCGTTCGCACAACTGCACGGCGAGATCGGGAAGCTGATGCTCGTAAACCTCGCGGTGGCGGGAACGGTTCTCCAGCACGCCCTGCGCCAGATAAGCTTCATACCAGGTCTGGTCTGCCCGCAGCATACCCTGCGTAATTTCCCGAATCATCTGGCGTGAGCTTTGCTCGTCGAGAATGGCGAAGTCGTCGCTTAAATCGGCCAGCGCCGGTCGTTCGCGCACGATGTCATGCGCCAGCCCGTGCAGCGTCCGCACCCGATAGCCAACATAGGGCAGCAGTCCTCGGTTCTGCTGCAAAATCTGGGCAATACGCCGCCGCAGGGTGTAAACGGCGCTGTTGCTGAAGGTGACGATCAGGATTTCGGTATTGTTGAGCACCTCCTTGGCGGACAGTTTGTTCACCAGTCCGGCGGCCAGGTGCGTCAGGGTGAAGGTCTTGCCACTACCAGGCACAGCTATCACAGCCAATCGCCCCGACTTATAGTGAACGATTTCCTGCTGCGCCTGTCGAAAAAGAGGATGGAGTGGAGTGGTCATGCGGATTCCTGAAGGGCCGGTACTGCCAGATGCAGCCACAGCAGTAGTTGGCCGCGCTGTTCGTAGCCGTTGGCGCTGATGTCGCAGGCATGGACAAACAACCCCTTGCGGCAGCGGCGTAGCAGCCCCAGAATGAGGTGGCGCAGCGTCGTCGTCTGAAGTGCGTCCTCCATGTCGTCCGTCCATACCGTATCAGGTGGCGTACCCCGGCGCAGCACAAAGGGATGGGTCAGCGGCTGTTCAATTCGTTCAAACCAGCCGCTGTCACCGGCATCCAGCCAGAACTGGTAATCGGAAGCCAGATCGCGGGTCAAAACAGTATGCGCTGTCGCAATCAGAACGGCGTCCGGGCGTTCGACCTCCCAGTCCGACGTGACAAAACCCTCGCGTACAAACTGCAAAAACGCCTGTGTCTGATCTACCGTGTCCCCAGCGAACGTCCGGCAGAAGCCTTCTGCTGCGTTCAGGAAACCTGCAACCGTACTGTCCGCGCTGACATTCTCAAACAGACCATATCCCGGCTGGGTGAGCACCTCCTCCAGCAGTTGAGCGAAAAACCGGTCGGGTGGTTGTCCAGCTACAGGGTGATCGGCCAGCCACTGCCGCAGACGATTATAACGCAGGCCAATGGGCAGAGTTATCCGTTCCTGCATCACGGGCGGTAACGTTTCATACGCCAGCAGCCCTTCCGGTCGGTGAACCGCGTGGGCCAGCAGACTGGCGCGCACCGGGTCGAGGCCGTCAATCGCCAGTTCCAGCGCCTGGGCGATTTCTGCGGGTGTCCGTATTTCAGTGGCAGCCAGCTGCAGGAGCGTAAGCAGCATCTGAATCACGGGTTCACCCTTAAGCGGTCGTGAAGGGCGGTAATAAATCGAGGGAATCTGCAATTGTTGTAGGCGCGATTGTAACGCAAACAGCAGCACATCGTGCAGATATGGCGCAACAATCGTGATCTGCGCAGGTTTAACCTGCTGCTTAAGGACAAGCTGCTGCACCTGCTGGACGCAGCTTTCGATCATCTGCGGATAAAACGTAGTGCTAGTGAATTGAACCGCTGGTGTTGCCGGCTGTGGAACAACATCGGCTGGGGTAGGGGAGGCTGCAACAGCGGCAACCAGTGACTTAATCGGCTCGGTCTGCCCGATGAGATCGTCAAAAACTACGCGCTGCAGGCAGACGTCACGCAGCAGCAGCGCATTAGCCGGGTCAGCCCCCTGAAACGACCGGAAACCACCGTCGTGGTCGCAAATAAGCAGCGTTTTAGGCACGGTTTCCAGGCACCAGAAGATAAAATCATGCACCAGCGCGCCCATTTCCTCCACGTTATCGGCAATCAGATACTGAAACTGCCCGCTGAAGCTGTACTGGAACTCCGGGTTATCCACAAGGATGTTCACCAACAGGTGCAGTTGCAGGGCAAAGTCCAGTAGACCGTGCTGCAGGCAGTACGTCTGGTACCTGCGTGCGATTTCTGCCGCCGTGCGGTAGACGGTAACGCGGCTGGAGTGGCGCTCCCCCCAGGCGGCGATCAACCGGGATTCGGTTTCATCCAGCGAAAAGCCGGCCTGCGTGGCGTTATTGATAGTGTCGAGAATCTGCCCGATCACGCGATACCTGGGCAGCCGGATGCTATCAAACGCGCCTATCTCCCAGTAGGGTTGCAGGATGCGCCCCAGATGGTACTGCGCCAAATCTGCCGACAGGAAGGTTGGTGCGGTTAACGCCGGGTTCAGTCCCAGTTCCTTTACAACTACCGGCCAGAACGGTCGTAGCGCCAGCCGGGCAAATCCACTGACAGTGATAACATGCGGCGCGTACGGCAGTGCCAGCGTGTTTAAGACCTGCGCGTATGGAGCAGACAGGGCAGGGTGGGGAACAAGGACAAGAACGCTCTCCGGCGCGGCCTGTTGGTCGGCCAGCACCTGCCGCAAATACTGGCTGGCAGCCGTGCTTTTCCCGCTCCCGGCGGGGCCTTCCAGAAATAGCGAACGATGGATCTCCGGGAGTCGGGTCATGATCTACACTTCCATATCGGGATTGGTGGCAACAAAAGCCTGAAATACCGGCGGCTCAATCGCCAGCCGGTTACCCTGGATGCGCACCAGCTGTTTCTGCGTGAGGGCGGCAAAGGCCTGTTTGACGGCCAGGTCGTTACTATCAAGTTTCGGTTCTGGCGCGGCCAACTGGCGCAGGACAAACTGTTCCATTGGTGTGAGGCTCGCCCAGATGGTTTTGCACTCCGCGCGGACGGGACGTTTGAGCGCCAGTTGACGCACGACTTGATCGCCCTTGGTCATCACCGTATCCGCATCCAGTGGGCCGAGGCTTTCCAGCGTCCGAAAACCGGAGCGCAGCAGCCCGGCATAGCGCCCGGTGGCCCATAGCAGGAAATTGGCGGTGTACTCGTCGTAGGTCCTGTTATTACGTCGCGCCAGCAGACTCAGCATATCCCGCGCATCACTATCATTGTAAGGACCAACGTAATAAATATTGTCGGTAAACAACTCCGCGAACGGCTCAATGTCTAGCGGGTGCATGCCAAACGATTCGGCGACTTCGCTGATCGAGGCGCGGGTGAACGTCAGGTATGAAAGCTGATTTTTGTTACTGTCGCGGATACCACGCAGGGTCAGGAAAAACTTGACCGGCATCTCCCGCAGCATCTCCTCAAACTCATCAAACATAAACACGATCTGGATGCCGCGTTTCATAAACAGTTCCAGACCCAATTCGAAGTAGCGCAGGCCCATGTAGGCATACAGCGGGTTGGTGCCGTCCTGCAGGGTTTGATACGTTTCATAGAAAACGCGCGCGTCGTCCGACCCCAGAATTTCAAATGGGTAGAAGGCCAGGAACAGCCGGTGCATCATCAGTTCATAACCTGCCCAGCAACGGACCTGTTCGGCATCTGGCGTGTCAGAGGGCAGGGGGCCTAACATGCTGGGGTCAATGATGATGGCTTTGAACGGCTTGCCCTGTGCAACATCCTTCATATAATATGCCTGAACTTCCGGGTCGGCCAGGTGTTGGAGCAGGTTAGATTTGCCAACGCTACCAACGCCGATCAGCGAGCAGGACTCGGAGGCACGCCAGCGTTCCATGACATAGCCCACTTCTTCCTGCCTGAAGGTGATCGGTTGACTTCGCGTGCGAGAATTTTTAACCATTGAGAGTCCCTGACCGTCGCCTGATGCGCGACTGATAATAGCACAAAAGTGCGATTTTTACCACTGGAATTGTCCTATAACTGAATATGGAAGGGGTTAAACTCGGTGTTGTAATCGTAGTAATCCTCCTGTTCGGCCCGCTTCAGCCACTGGATGGTCTGGAGTGTAAGCGGTGTAAAAATGACCTCAATGCCAACCTTGAGAATGTAATTGGTTACCACCAGCGACAGCATGGCATTGGCGGGGAACACGCCTAAGGCAACTGCTATTGTAAAGAAGGTAATCGTGTCCACTGCCTGGCCAACGAGTGTGCTGCTGATTGTCCTCAGCCAAACCCAGCGGCCTCGGGTAGCGATTTTGAGTTTGGCAAGCACATAGCTGTTGCTAAACTCACCAATCCAGTACGCGCACAGGCTGGCGATGATTAGACCGCTGATTCCCCCCAGGATAACATCGTAAGCGGATTGACCGGCATACTGCTGCCAGTCAGCATCACCCGGTAACACACCGGCCAGCCAGACAAAGAATCCCATGAGGGCTGTGGTGGCGAACCCGGTCCAGATGACGCGGCGGGAACGGGCATAACCATATACCTCGGTCAGAATATCACCGAAGATATACGAGATCGGGAAAACCAGCGTGCCGGCGTCGAAGATCAGTTTGAGCGAACCGATGTGGATGCCAAGATCAATCAGCTTGGCGCTACTCAACAGATTGCTCAGCAGCAGCATCGTCACAAACGACGCCATCACCAGATCATAATACTGGTACGATTTGTTATGCATACACTCCCTCCATGTGCTGCTTTAATTTGACACCAGATTTCGCCCTTCGTCCAGCACCGGAAACAGCACCAGAAAGGGGTAAAAACAGATTACTTCATGATAAGTTGTATTATCACGAGTAATCTTGAAAGAGTACAGCACGTTGGTATCATGCGTCAGTGCCATTCGACCAAACTGAAGATGACATCCATCCATACAGAAAAACGTCTCAACGACCTATACTGTAGGCGGCTGTTAGTGGCCCTATTTATAGCTTTCCATCGGATTCTGCGGCAGCAGCGTCACTGCGGTTTTACTGCTGCATATCCTGATAAACGACTGAGGTACATATGGCCCAGGACGATCACCGTATTCTGGAACTCCGTGCGATCCGCGAACGAGCGCGTCTAGGCGGCGGCGTTGAGCGTATTGACCGCCAGCACGCCAAAGGCAAGCTGACCGCCCGCGAACGGCTGGAGTTGCTGCTGGATGCCGGCACATTTAACGAACTTGAACCCTTCATCACGCACCAATTGAACGATACTGCCAGCGTGGAACGGCATTTGGGTGATGGCGTTATCACCGGTTACGGGCAGATTGAGGGACGGACGGTGTACGTATATGCCCAGGATTTTACCGTTTACGGTGGTACGCTGGGCGAAATGCACGGGCACAAAATCTGTCGGGTGATGGACCTGGCACTGCGAAATGGTGTCCCGATCATTGGTTTGCTCGATTCAGGTGGCGCCCGTATCCAGGAAGGTGTAAAAAGCTTAGGCGCTTATGCGGAAATATTTCGCCGAAATGTGCAATATTCGGGGGTTGTACCTCAGATTAGCGTCCTGCTAGGCCCCTGTGCCGGTGGCGCCGCTTACTCCCCTGCCCTTACTGACCTGATTATCATGGTCGAGAAAAACTCGTATATGTTCCTGACTGGCCCAGAGGTCATCAAGACCGTTACCGGGGAAATTATAGACGCTGAGTCCTTGGGCGGCGCGGTTGTACACGCGGCATTAACAGGCACTGCCCAGCTTGTAGCTCCCTCCGAAGTCGAGGCCTTGGCGTTGTGCCGCCGCGCCTTAAGCTATCTGCCGTCGAATAATGTCGAAAACCCGCCATTTGTTACACCCTTGGATGACCCGCTGCGTATGGACGACAGCCTGAATTCGATTGTTCCGCTCGACCCAGGTGTTGCCTACCGGATGCACGACGTGATCGAGAGCGTGGTGGATCATGGTTCGTTTCTGGAGCTACAGCCGGACTGGGCACAGAACGCGGTCGTTGGGTTTGCCCGGCTCGGTGGCCACGCCGTAGGTCTCGTTGCTCAGGAACCCAGTATTATGGCAGGTGTCATAGATATTAATGCATCAGATAAAATGACCCGCTTTGTTCGGCTCTGCGACTGTTTTAATATCCCGCTGGTCACGTTTGTTGATTCACCTGGCTTTTTACCCGGTGTTGGGCAGGAACACGCCGGTATCATCCGGCACGGTGCCAAGGTGCTGTACGCCTATTCCGAAGCAACCGTACCCAAGATCAGCGTCATCACCCGCAAGGCCTATGGCGGCGCTTATGTCGTCATGAGCAGCAAATACCTGGGCACGGATGTGAATTACGCCTGGCCCAGCGCCGAAATCGCTGTCATGGGCGCGGAGGGCGCAGTGAATATCGTGTATCGCAACCAGATTGCCGCCGCTGCCGATCCGCAGGCTGAACGCGAACGGTTGGTACAGGAATACCGCCGTCAGTTCAGCAACCCCTATCATGCTGCCGGCGCTGGCTACATTGACGACATTATCGAACCACGCGAAACGCGCGCCAAGATCATTACCTCGCTGGCAGCACTGCGCGATAAATATGCCCCTGCCCCACCGCGCAAACACGGCAATATTCCGGTTTAGAATGACAGCACAGGAATACCTACATGCAACCTGACATTGGCCTGGCGCTCCAGATTACTTTCATCGGCATGAGTCTGGTCTTTGCTGCGATTATCCTGCTGTGGGGCTTAATGGCAGCGCTGGTTCGCGTTACATCCCAGCCTGAAAACGATGAAACAAACACCCGTGACACACAGATGGATCATGATCGGAAGCAGCAGGCGGCAGCTATCGCCGTTGCCGTTGCGTTGGCACAACAGGCTGACCATAAATCTCTGGTATACCCGTTCCCCCTACCCCCGACTGCCATTGTCAGCGCGTGGCAGGCTGTCACTCGCTCAACCCAACTCCAGCGACGAGGCCCGCGATGAAATATCAGATCAAAATCGAAGATCGTGTCTTTGACGTTGAAGTCCAGGACATCAATGCCCGCCCGGTGATTGCCCTGGTAAATGGTGAGCGGATTGAAGTCTGGCCGCAGGAGTCTGCTCCGGCCATTTCGACCACCCCCCCTACCTTACCGAAACAGGCCAGTCCCCATGAGAAATTCCCCGCTGGCGGTGCACCGTCGGCTGTCAGTACCGATCAGATGAAGGTGCTGTCTCCTATTCCCGGTACGATTGTGTCTATCAGCGTGCAGGTTGGCGATTCAGTCGCCTTTGGGCAGGAACTGTGTGTACTGGAAGCAATGAAGATGAAAAATGCCATCCGCGCCACGCGTAGCGGCCAAATCGGCGCGGTATATGTAACCGTTGGGCAACAGGTCAAACATCATGACCCCTTGGTGGAATACGCCCAATGAACATCAACGAACTGTTCCTGGAACTAAGCAAAGGTGTTAGCAATTTAACAACAGGTCATGTAGTAATGCTGGTTGTCGGCGGCCTGCTTATTTACCTGGCCGTCGCCAGGGAGTACGAGCCGGTTTTGCTGCTGCCAATTGGGTTTGGCTGCATTCTGGCGAATATCCCCATGACCGGCATGACCGAGGGCAAGGGCCTGTTTGCCGTACTCTATAACGCCGGCATCGCCAATGAACTGTTCCCACTGCTGATTTTTATCGGCGTGGGCGCGATGATTGACTTTAGCCCGCTGCTGGCGCAGCCGCGTATGGCGCTGCTAGGCGCAGCCGGCCAGTTTGGCATTTTTGCAACGCTCATCCTGGCAACGTTACTCGGCTTCCCACTCAACGAGGCCGCTTCCATCGGCGTAATCGGCGCGATTGATGGTCCAACATCCATCTTTGTGGCAACCAAGCTGGCACCGCAGCTTCTGGCGCCGATTGCAGTCGCCGCTTATTCATACATGAGTCTGATTCCGATCATCCAGCCGCCGCTGATGCGCCTTCTGACCACCAGCGAGGAACGCCGGATACGGATGGCTTACGCGCCGCGACCGATTTCGCGCCGCACGCTCATCGTGTTTCCAGTGCTGGTAACGTTGGTCGTTGGCATTCTGGTACCGGACGCGACGCCGTTGATCAGTATGCTGATGTTGGGCAATCTCCTGCGAGAAAGCGGCGTGGTTGAGCGTCTAAGCAAGGCCGCACAGAACGAAATCATCAATATTGCTACGCTGTTCCTGGGACTGACTATTGGTTCAACCATGAGCGCGGGCAGCTTTCTGAATACCCAGACGATTGCCATTCTGCTTTTGGGTCTGTTTGCCTTTGTACTGGATACTGTCGCTGGCCTGATCTTTGGCAAAATCCTGTGCGTGCTCAGTGGCCGCACCATCAACCCGCTGCTGGGCGCAGCCGGTATCAGTGCTTTCCCGATGGCTGGCCGGCTGGTTGCCCGAATGGCATTGGACGAAGACTTTGACAACATGGTGCTGATGCACGCAATGGGCGCCAATACTGCCGGACAGTTAGGGAGCGTGATGGCCGGTGGCGTGCTGCTGGCGCTGGTTACTGGTGTTCTGGGCGGTTAGTATTGATTACCAGGCTTCCGCGATGCTACAATCCTGCCGCTTGCGTGGCTTCATTACGACACATCAAGGCGTCTCACTTATGGAACAGTCAAAGAAACGGGTGTTATCCGGTATTCAACCGTCTGGCAATCTGACAATTGGTAATTATCTGGGTGCGTTGCGCCAGTGGGTTGTCGAACAGGACTCCTACGAGTGTTACTTCTGTATCGTGGATATGCACGCCATCACAGTGCAGCAGGACCCGGGTTCGCTACGCGCTAAAACCCGCGAAGTGGCCGCGTTGTATCTCGCCTCTGGTCTGGATCCGGAACGGGTGACGATCTTTGTCCAATCGCACGTGCCCGCCCATGCCGAACTGGGCTGGATCCTGATTTGCCAGTCGCCGTTGGGTTGGCTGTACCGCATGACGCAGTTTAAGGACAAAGCGGCCAAGCAGCAGCAGGATTCCGTCGGCGCGGGACTGCTGAATTACCCGGCGCTGATGGCAGCGGATATCCTGCTGTACCAGGCGCACGCCGTGCCGGTTGGTGACGATCAGCGGCAGCATCTGGAATTCACCCGCGATCTGGCACAGCGGTTTAATGCGCTGTATGGTGACACCTTCATCATCCCGGAAGCGATGATTCCGAAAGCCGGCGCGCGCATCATGGGGCTGGATAACCCAACTGCCAAGATGAGCAAAAGCGAAGCGTCCGAGTATCATGCTGTTTATATGCTGGACGCGCCGAACATGGTTAAGAAGAAAGTGATGCGCGCCGTCACGGACTCGTTTGGTGAGATTCGCTTCAGCAGCGAACCGGAGCGCGCCGGCGTCAACAATCTGCTGACCATCTACCAGGCGCTGACCAATCAATCCAATGCGGACATTGAGGAACACTTTGCCGGTAAAGGCTATGGCGATCTCAAGAAGGCGGTTGTGGAGCAGATCAATAATCGGTTGCAGCCGCTGCAGGAGAAATACAACCGCTACATTAATGAGCCGGGGTATCTGGACCAGATTCTGGCAAACGGCGCCGAACGCGCCAGTGTGGTGGCGGAAAAAACGCTCCGGTTGGCAAAGGAACGGATGGGCTTTGTCCTGCCCAACGGGAAATGAGCCGTACTAAGCTGAGCAGCTCACAAACACACACCCCGCTGCGGCGGGGTTTCTTTTACTATAGTCGTATAACGTTGCAGCGCGCCCAGAGGGATTCAAAGATCAAATACAGTGCATTCCTTCAAAATTCCAGTGTGGACGCAACTTACGCAATTATAGCACGTCGCCACCCAACATCACCGACAAAAAGGACACCTGACCATATCGAAGTCATTTATGTGCTCATTCAGCCGGAAGAGCCAACTTGAGTGCTGCCGCCGCCGCGACTATCTCTTCATCAGTAACCGCGTTCTGATTCTGGTCAATACAATCCACCAGCCCCTTGTCGAACTTGTCGGCTAAGCAGACCGGTTTACCAGGTTCCTGTAACCGTTCCAAATACAGTCCCAATAGCTCATTACCGGGCGACACCTCAAAGGCTGGATTATCTCGATATCGCTCCCAGAAAGATGTAAACGTGATCGTAGCACTGCAAGGAAAGATTTGTATACCGCCGTTCGTTTTATACAGCCCCAAGTCCGAACCCGTACCTGAATTGAGCCGAGCAAGCGCATTTGCATTGTGAAAACGAGCAAACTGAGTTCCGATCGTTGCCATTTCAGGGTGACGAGACAGTTGTTCCAAATAAACAAGCGTATCCAGGGCAGTCAGAATACCTTCTTCGTATACCCCATTAAAGGAATCACTATGAAGGGGTTCATGCGCTAACGTCCGAGTAAACATGAAAGGGTAATCGGCTCGACCAAATCCATTGATTTCAATTGTCATTGGGTCAATATAAGATACGGTTCCAAACACGTTTGATGGCAAATCATCATTAAACTGAACGCTGGCGACCAAAGCCTTACCATTTGCGGTCTCCCCATGCAGGATCACGTCAATGGCGGGTTCTGCCAGCGTTGCGCGCAAGGCAACCATTCCTGCCCGTAACGTCGGACTCGGTATTGTGGCAACAGCGTCAGGGTCGTTAAACAGCACAAGGGACGTTAACTGTGCTTGTTGGTCCTGCGGAAATTCGTCCTCAAGATAATCTCTCAGCAGGTTAAGCACTTCAGATTCAGTGGGTCCTTCGCCCCTGGGAGGCTGCATTTCAGATCCATCAGGATAGACAGACGGGTTAAAAAGCTCAATATCTGTTGGCACGAAGGGACGATGCATCAGAATTTCTTCAGCGGTCATTGTCTTTATAGCTTCTTCGACAGTGATACCTGCCCGAGAATTCAGGCATTCCATCACATCGGATTGGCTAGAGGCAACCTTTGATGAGGCTACAATACTCAAAAGAGCGAAAAGAACGATTATTGGATATAAATTACGCATGGTACCAAACAACTCCTGAGTAAAAACATCCAAGTACTTATATTCAGTGTATAACAAGCAGCATTACACCAACAACGAGCCAGCGGTAATCCTGCTCATCACCGCTGAGCCTAATAGAGCGAATAGATTAAGTCGGACTTCCGTGAACGCGCCCAGAGGGATTGGGGCGCAAGAAACTACCACCACATGAAATTATGCTGATAATCCCCCCATTCAGCAAAAACTAGAGAGAGAAAAGCCCCGGCCTGAACAACCGGGGTTTTTTATTTCCTCTTGACTTGTTACGGTCAGATGTGTTACCCTTTCGATCATAGCGGTAACACTTCGGAGAGTAACATTATGGCAAACCCCTTTGATTGGCAACACTGGCACAACCTACCCCGCCATAAACAGGGGTTAGCTCATGGGCGTTGGGGAATAACCTGTGAGGTTTGCGGCCTCTATTTCGGTTCACCCCGTAGGGATACGCGGTTCTGTTCTGATGCGTGTAAACAGAAGTCCTACCGCATGGCACACGGGCGGGCGGTGTCGCACAGAGAAGCGGCCAAAAGAGGGGCGGAAACAAAGGCCGCGCAAGCCCATAAACTGACTTGTGAGCATTGTGGTAAGGAATACTGGCGTGATGGAAATGCCGCGCCGTTACATCGGTATTGCTCAAATGCCTGCAAGCAAGCGGCCTATCGGAAACGGAAAAGTAACACATAGGCGAGTAACAAGCGCCCCGATAAGGGGCTTTTTGTTGTAATAGTTCGTAATTCGGCGCATAAATGGCATAGTATGTATTAGATACTTTGCCATTTGCGCGCCTGTTATAGATTAATAAGATTTTTTCACTCAATTAGCGCCAGCAAGTGCAACGTTTAGGGGGCTTTCTAATTGAGACAAAGTATCAATAAGAGGGGAAAGAGGGGCAGCATATGTTAACGATAACATATATCCGCAACGGATATAGAGACAACGGGGGTCTGACGTGATGCACACGCTCTAAGAGGGCAAATTTTAACCATAGTTAAATTCAATATTAAATTTAGTTAAACAATTATTTAGTTTTACCTAAAATAGGATTTATATTATGGAAATATATGTTAATGAAACACTTACTTACCTTGCATTAATGGATAATTAAGTCATCTAAACTCAGTATAGAAACCATTTTATGAATTATTTAAGTAATTTGTTAAATAACTTCTAAGTATTGCTATCACTAACCTACCCCCCGTAATCCAAACCCGCCGTAGGAACACGCTCACTAACATCAATCGTGCCGATGTATCCTTGTGTTGTGCGTATATCAGCATGGCCTAGATTGTCACGTATCGCCAGCAAGTCCATACCCTGTTGATACCGGGTTTTCGCGTAGGTACGCCTTAAATCATGGGGGTTCACATCGGCATACCGCGCCAATCGGCGGGCAAAGGTGTTAGGGTCAATGCCCGTAGGCAACACATCCCCGCCCTTCGTAACGCCCCTGAATACATCCCCCTCAGTAATGCCCGCCCGCGCAAGCCAACGATCAACCAACACTAAAACACCCTTTTCCGCGCCGTAGGGTACTAACCTTTCCTTGCCGCCTTTGCCCTCTCTGACGTGTACGGCTAGTTCACCCCCGACGTATCGGCGCAAGTCCGCAACAATGAGCGAACATAGCTCATCAGCCCTAAGCCCGGTAGCCAATGCCATGCCGATGATTGCCGCGTCTCTTAACCCTGCTAACGTGTCTCTATCGGGCTTGCTGAGTAATTCCCGTTGTTCTGCTAGGGTTAGCCGCTTGAATGTATCATCGGGGGTTTCTTGGCTGATTTTCGTAGGGACTTTGAACGGCTCTACCGCGTCTCTCAACCGGGTAACAATCTCATCAACGGCGGCCTTAGCCTCAAGCATCGGCATACCTTGCGTGTATGAGTACCAGTAGTCTCTATCACGGGCAAGGCGGGCAAGGGCTTGTCTAACGGTACTCAAGTGTGCTTTGACGCTGTTAGGCTGTAGAGACTGAGAAAGAAACAGGGCATATGCTTCTAAGTTGTGCCTCTCCCATTTGCCGCCGCTGTTTCCAACATAGTGCGCGTAGGTAGCAAGGCGGTTCTTTACTGTGCGTGTCATAGAGGCGGGGTAGTAGCTAGGCGGTACGTTGCCGATGCTGCTAACGGGGCTTGGCTTGCTTGGGTTGGTAGGGGCGGGCTGTAGCATGTCGTTTCTCTCCTGTTTTGTTCTCAGTTTTGAGAATGTGTTGTATACCTGTGATTATACGACACAAAAAGAGCGAAAACAAGCAAGAGACAATTACAAGAAACGGGCTTAGATTACAACTCAGAGAGATGAGAATGAGACAGAGAGAACACGGCAAGCTGAGACAACAGGAGCAAAACGAGAGAGATAGTAACAGGAGAGTTAACAAAGTGAGAGAGAGAGAAAAGATTAGGAAAGGGGGTGATAGCGAGATGAGATACGAACCAGCAGTACAATGTTTGTTACCACCCCTTGACCCCCCTACACTAATAGGGAAGTTTCACCCTCTGACGGCTTACGCCAGCGGGCTACCTGATTTGTTTCCGGCCTTTCCGCTTGCCCTTGCGCCGTCTGATACCCGTTAGACACTGTTTACAATACCGTTGCCCGCGTTCTTTTACGGGGCGGCCACACTCGTAACAATTAAACATTTTATCCCCCTCAGTGACAATCTGTAGTCGCAAATTGGCTTTACGAACGTTAGATATAACGGCCAATTTGCGACTACATTATAGATTTATAATACTTAGTACAGCACATCATCGGGGTACAACAGGTCTAACGCCAGTTGTTCCCGCCGTTTGTTACCGCCCGTTTCGGCCTGTACTTTCGTAGCCCATTCGACTAGTTTCCCGCTTTTGACGAGTTCGTTTATGTAGTCCTCTATATCGGTAGCCCCGTCTGACCACACGGTATTGACCACATCGGCTACAACCTCATCTTTGCTTTCGGCTACGGCTTTCCGATGTGCCAAAATCTCTACCAGTAGGTCAACGTCCTCTACCACGTAGTCATTAATCCGTTTGCCGTTTGCATCACGGGCGTAATCCGGTTTGCCGTTTACCCGTTGCCTACGCGGTACGGCCTTGAGGTTAATCCCCACCTTGCCCAAAACCTTGTTAAGCAGGGTCAAGGCCAATTCCGCCCCCTCTTGCTCAAGGGCAAGGTTACTCAGGTAATCGCGGCTACGATCTACAACGGCGTTGTACTGCTTTTCAAGGTTTTCAATCATGCCTATGAACTTCCCCGCGCCCTCTTGTAACGCCTCATGGGTAAGCCGTCCTCTCAAATCGGGCAAGAGAAAGGCACACGATTTGAGTAACAGATAAACCGCCGCCCATAACCGCGCTTGATGTTTCGCGCTATCGGCACTCGCAATTACTAACAGGCTGGAAGTGACATCCACATGCGGCGACAGGGCGCGTTCTATGTGGCCTATCCCTTTTTGGTAGCGGTTGGCGGCTAGGTACAGTTCTATGTCGTTCCATTTTCCGCCCGCTACGGGGTCACGTTTGAACACTTCAAAAACCGTTGTGTGTAGGCCGCTTCTAATCAGGTCTACCCTATCCATGTCCGCTATCTCCTGTTCGCTTTCCCTGTCCAGCACTACGCCTAAGCGCCAGTTTGGATACTCTCGTTTCACGGCCTCTCTGTCTGCCGCCCTTAGCTGTTTGATCGTTTCCGATGCTGTAGCCGCCCCTTGCCCTAGCAGTTCTCTACCGTCTGCTTTGAGCGTTTCGCGGTAGTATGCGAGAGGGTCTATCAGTTGTTCGTTTTGTTCGATCAACAGCTTGACGTGTAGATCGTCTACGATCTTGGCTATGTCGCTTTTTTCGCCCGCCGTTGCGCCGATTAAGCGTTGCAGGCTTTCGTATTCCGCCGCATATTTACGATCAACGCTTGCGCGGGCGGTTGTTTCATCAATGCGCGTGTGCTTTTTCACGCTGTAGACAAGGTAGACGTTCTCAGGCTGATTACGGTAGCGGTTCAATAGCTGTATCTGTGTTGACGCGCCCCAGTGTTCGCAAACCTGAATGAGCAAATCGGGCATTGTCTCACTGATGCTAACCCCGCTACCCATAGCCCCGTTGTAAACCACGCTAGAGGCCGTTCTAGCGCCGTTTTCAACGTCTCTCATGAAAGCCCGTACCCCGGCTTGGTTTGACGTTTCGCCCGTGATGAGCATCCCCCGCCCGCCTAGCCAATCGTGATACAGCCTAGCCGTCTTTCGCCCGTCCGCTGCTACTACCCCTTTGCCGCTTGCCTGTAGCAGCATCCCTAGCGCCGTGTCAGGGTCTATCAGCGTTACGGGGCTTTTCGGCTGGACATGCTCATTTACGATTACGTAAGCCTGTTCGCCGGAAAGCCTTTCGATAAATTCAACAGTATTGGCGTTAATGCCAGCATCCACCATGAGAACCGTTGCCTTGCTCCTGAGTGCATCCCGTAGGAACAACAGGGCTTTGACAATTTCGTTGGGTTTCATGTGCGATTTTAAGAGCAAGTGACCTAGCACCTGATGAATTTCCTCTATCACGATGAGGCCGTATCTGGCGGGGTCATAGCCCTTTTCAGTTAGGTATTGGAACGTAGCCGCCAGCGCCCCTTTTTCATTCCAGTTGTTTTGATCTTTGTAGACGTTCGTCGGGATGCTACTCTTGCCCGCAAGATCAAAATTGAGCGTGATAAACGGCGCGATATACAGCACCCTGCTAGGATGAAACCGTTTCGCGGCCTCAAAAGCGAACGTTGTTTTACCCCCGCCCGTTTGCTGTTTAATCAGGACGTTAGCCCCGCTTGGTAGATCATCGGGCGTAAGCACGTCAGACAGGTAACGCCCGTTAACCACCTTATCAACGCGCTTGAGCGCAAACTGAGTATGCGTACCCCAACCCGCTAAACGGGCGTAATGCTTGAGTGTCCCTATGGTTATCGGTTCTGCCGTTTCGTCTTTTACCGCCGTGTTCCACCATTCGACAAAACCCGCGTTATCGTTCCAACGCCAGAAAAGCGGGTTAGACGCTATGTAATCCCTTACAAGGGCGCTGCCGTTGCTTGCGTGATGTGCAGCGAACACCGTACTAAGCCAAGTATCGTAGGGCGGTTTTTCATCCCCCGCCCATAACCTAGCCGCGTATTGAAGTAGGTCTAAAACCTCTCGCTCTACCTCGTTGCCGCCATGTATCGCTACAGGCTTAAAATCGCGTTTTAAGGCGTTTTCTAACGATTGTGGCGTTACTACACTTGCAATTGTGTTGCGCCCTAATTTGCGCCCTTTTTGTTCGTCTAAAGGGTGTTCTAGCAGGAACTTATCAACGTCAAGCAAAGCATAATCGTTGACGAAAACCCGGCTAGGGTCTGGACACGCGCCAAAGAAAAACCTAGCTGTATCGCTTGTAGAACGATCAATCGAACCTTCATAGCGAGATACAAAAACAGTGTACAAACGCTTGTACTCATCACTCGTAACGCTTCGTGTTAAAGGGATGAATACCCTAGCTCTTGGGGCTTCTGGCGTGTCTGAGGCCGTTGGCATGATTACGCCAGCGAACGGTTTTAGCCATTCATCTGTTGCCAGCATTTCGGCGGTTTTTCCGCCGTTCTCAAAGTCTAGCCCCAAGATGTGGGTTTCTAGGACGTTTTCGGCTTTCCGGTAGCCGCCTTTCCAGACAGATACCCCCATAGCCTTACCGCTGGCACAATGCGCGGCAAGTTCGCTCATTGTCCAGTTGACGGCTTTCCAGCCTCTTGCTAGGTCAACGCCTTTGCTCTGTTTCAGATGGATGTCATTCCGCATAGACATAGCGAAAAGACGTGTTATAATAGACTTAGACATAGATAGATTTTCCCCCTTCATTGTGGGATGAACCGCCCCCGGTATGTGCGTACTAGGGGCGGTTTTCGTTTTACGCTTCTGGCAAATCCGGCCTAGATCGTTCGCTTTCGATAAGCGGCCTTAGCTGGTTCTGTAGTTTCGCCGGGTTTTCGATTAACCGCGTTTCGAGAATTCCGTATGTGTTCATAGGGATGTCTTTCACGATCAAAACCGTGTCCCTATCGGGAAAATTGAGAGTTTTGAACTCAGCGAACTCTTCAATGCCCCATATCGGTTGCCAGTTCAAAACTGTGATAATCCGATGGGGATTACCTCTTGCCGCCAAGTTGCGGTACTCAACCCGCGCTTGCCCCGTTTGCTGATACGCCCGTTCCAGTTCACCCCATAACCTTCTCAAGATTTCAACCATTCGGCGGTACGAGATGTT
The DNA here is from genome assembly GCA_016223085.1 of Chloroflexota bacterium. Taxonomy (GTDB): domain Bacteria; phylum Chloroflexota; class Anaerolineae; order Aggregatilineales; family Phototrophicaceae; genus CFX2. Next base: position 228,272 of record JACRPS010000014.1, on the reverse strand, counting down.
ACGTACATAGCGAAACTCTCCTGTCAGGAGAATGTCAGCCTCAAATCGTTCTCTTTTCATGGGGCGCTATTCCGTTTCAAAGCTGACTTGACCCTCAGCATCCAAGCTAACCCAAACCGCAATACCCCGATTACCTACAACCCGTAAAACCCGTGTCCCGTTAGCATCTTTCACCGTTCCCGCCCCATTCAAGAGGCGGGCAATTGCGGCCTTACTTTCATCCCACGCAAGCGGGTTATCACCCGTAGCGTTTAGCAACATCGTTTCGATAATTTCGTTCATTGGCGTTTCTCCTTATTCCGAACTAAAACTTACTGAACTGCCGTCCGCTGCCAATGTGACCCTTTCCGAAAGACCATGCGCCCCGGTAGTGACAATAAAGCTGCTACCATCAAGGCGTTTACTACCTTCGCCGTCAAGTAATTTCTGGACAGCCCGCGCCCTTTCTGCTTTCGGTAACGTGCTAACGCCTAATGCATTGTTTAGCAGGGCGTCAATGCGGGCGGCCTCACTTTCGATTGCCGCTTGCCCGGCCTGTACCCGTTCGCCGTGTTCGATAGCCCCCGCTTGGTTCTCCCAGTGTTCCCACACTTTTTCGTTGTACGCCCGCATAAACGCAAGATCGTTTTGCTTTTCGTATAGCTTGGGTAAGTACCGTTTCGCGTCAAATACAGCTTGCGCGTCCATATTCTGCCGTAGGGCTTGCGTGTAGAACGCGATAGCTGTCTCTACAGCCCCCACTTGATCGGCGTAATCCTGTCGCGCCTTTGCCGCCATATCGCGTAATTTCTTGCTTTCTGCTGACATTGTTGTTTTTCTCCTTTGGGCGTTACTCGCCCGTCTGTTACTGTTTTGATCTAATCCGTAACACCCCCGCCCATAACATCGGCTTTTGCTTGTGCTACTGTGGGGTGTGTGACATCTAACAATCGTGCTATTTCACGATTTGATAGCTTGGCTTTGTCAGGGTTGGCTTTTAACCATTCCTTGACCCTTTCGACTTTGGGGGAACGTTTCTTAACGCCCTCTCTTGTGGGCTGGAAAATGGAAAATTTTCCATTTTCCACTAGGGTTATCAGGCTTTGGAGTAGTTCGTTGGTTCGCTGCTGTTCGGTAACGAGTGCATCCAAACCGCCTCTTGCAACAGCTTGCTCAATTCCTCTTGCTCCAACGTTTCCAGTGATGGCATATCGAATGAGGCTAAAAAACTGTCGTCTAGGCCATCCTTACCCGCTACCCTAACAAACGTTGCCGCCGCTTGGTGAGCGACATGCTCCAAACTGCTGATAAGCCGTACCGTTAGCAGTACCGCTATCAGGGTCAAAAACAGGGTATTCAAGTCACTGGCGAAAACGCCCTCTATCGCCTCAGTAAACGAACGCCCGTTGTACTTCACGATCACCCCGTGTAGCCGCGCATAGAGCGAACCTAACACTTGCAGCAGGATAAACCCGCTTACTGCCGCGTCTAGTTGGTCTAGTTCGGTTTCGTTGCGCGGCCTCTTGCCGCCGACGATCAAACGCCAGCCGCGCCGTAACGCTAACCACACTGAGGGGTATTCCCGTTCGCGGTTGCCCCGTTGGGTGCTATGCTCCAACACGGCGCGGCGGAATACCAGATAAACCAACATCGTCAGAACCGCCCCGGCTAAGATCAAAGCGATAGGGACACTGGCAAGATACCCAAACGCCTCAGCTAAGGTGATATACTCAGCTATCAGGATAAGAACCAACGTGAGGGGGCTGTTGCGAGAGGTAAGCCAATTGACGGCCTTCACGCCGAATTTTGCTGTTACCTCAGCGGCGGCTTGTTTGGCTTGCCTTGCCCATTCGGGTTGACTTGCCTCTAAAACCGCTTTTATTTCGCCCTGTCGTTTCGCGGCCTGTTTGCGGGCTTGCGCTTCTAGTTTGCGTATCTCAGCGGGCTTAACCCCTTGCTCTATCAGTTGTCGCTTTAGGTCATTTACCAAGTTCCTCACCCCCTTCAAGTTCAACCATCAGAATTTTGATAGCCCGATGCTGGCGCAAGTTGCGGGCGATTGTTCGCTCTACTCTTGCCAACCGTCTCGGTTCAGCCCCTTGTGCTACTAGCCTAGCCCGGTATTTACGGGCGGCTATCACGCGGCGGGCGGCCTTATACAATGGGTCTCGCATACATCCCCCTTTTTCGGAATAGAAAACGCCCCGGAACAAAGTTGTTAAATGTTCGCGGGGCGCTCATGTGTGTGAACTACTTACTATACTAATTCTACACCCTGAAATGCAGAAAAGCAAGCATTTTTTGTTAAGAACTTGTTAAATTTTCGACTTGCCTAAATCGTTGACGAAATAGGACGGTAGCCCTATACTGAGGGGAAATAAAAACGTCCCTAACGAGTGACGAGACACCCGCTAGGGACTAACCGCCTTACAGGTATAAGCTGTAATCGGCTACACTTATTCTACTGTCCTTTTTGTAGCCGTTCCAATGCTATCCCCTAGCGGGCGGCTTGATCGTATCTATACGACGAAAGGACAACCACCATGCCAGTACAGAAACAGCCCGTGACCTTTGCGGCCTATCTCCGTTATTCCCATGAGGAACAACGCGGCAATATGTCCCTTGATGTTCAACTGCGTGTCATTCAGCAGTTTGTCCAGAACCGGGGCGGGGTAATCGTCAAAATCTATACAGATGAGGCGCAATCCGCCCGTACCACCAAGAGAGACGAATTTAAGCAAATGCAGATAGACGCAAAAGAGGGCTTGTTTCAGGCCGTTGTAGTGGCGTATTGGTCAAGGCTTAACCGCAACCGGACAGACGCAAGGGCGGTAAAAACACAGTTTCGCCGCGATTATGGCATACCCGTTTTTTCGGCTACGGAGATGTCAGAACATGATGGTAGTATGGGCGGCTTTATTGAGGGCATAATGGAAGTACAGGCCGAATACTACTCCAACGAACTAAGCGAAAAATACCGTAATGCCTATCGGGAGTTGTTTCTACAGGGGTATTACACGAGTTCAACACGGGTTTTCGGCTACAACATCAAGAAGGATATAGACCCCTTAACCGGGAAGCAAATCGGACGAAATGAGCTAGTTATCAACGAACACGAACGACAAGGCGTATTGCTGGCGTATGAGCAATACAGTACCGGAAAATTCTCCTACAACGATATTGCCCACCTGCTGAATGAGGCGGGGTATCGCACGATCAAGGGGCGGCGTTTTTCGCATGACGGCATGAAAGAGCTACTTTGCAATCCGATCTATATTGGCAAGCTGAGACATCAGGAAAGCCGCTACGATGCAAGAGGAAAGCGGCTATACGATAACCCGATTGAGGAAAGCAACGGACGGCATGAACCGATTGTACCGCTTGAGCTATGGAATAAGGTTCAAGAGGTTAAAGCCCGCCGAACGGTTGTCAAGCGGGGGGCAAATAAACACGGGGGGTACATGCTACAGGGGCTTTGTTATTGTTGGGATTGCTATAGCCGGAGTGATGAGGTAGAGGGGAAAGCCCCCTTTTGGGCGAAAATGCACTGTCGGACGAACTTGGGGCGCGGCAACAGACACGAATACAAGCGGTACAAATGTATGGCGCGAAACCGGGGCTACCAATGTAAGCAAGCGGAAGTTGCCGTAGAGGGCGTAGACGAACAGGTTTTGTTTATACTCCGTAACCTGAGAGTACCCGCCGATTGGCGGGCAAAGCTGGTAAAAGCCGTAGCCCTTGAAATGCGGGATGAAAGCATAGAGAAACGGCTAGAAGAAATTAAAGCGGTAATTGAGCGGATGGACTATCGCTTTGATTTTGGACTTGTCACTGACAAAACCGAATTTCTCACAAAGCGTATGGAGTTACAGCAAGAGCTAGAAAAACTCCAACCCGCCGCTGATACCAACTTACTAGAGGTTGCCGCCGACTTGATAGACAACTTTTCGTCGCACTTTGACGCTTGTGGCGGGGATATTGACGCGCAAAATCAGCTTATCCGCCGTATCTTGGAACGGGTTTTTATACAGGGTAAGCGGGTTGTGGCACTCATGTTTAAGGCCGATTGTCACGCGGTTTTACACTACGGTTCGGACGTAGCCCGGTTCTATGTTGGGGGTAAAGTGGAGTTGATAGACCACCTTGCAGATGAGCAAGTTATAACCCAAGAGGGGTTAGAGGCCGAAACCCAAGCCGCATTAGAGGCTGATAGGCTGTATCAGGAATTAAAAGCCGCCTATCCAGAAGCGACAGACGACGAAATACAGGCCATGCTTAGTGATGGTCATTTTTTGCGCCCAGGGGGATTCGAACCCCCGACCATCAGTTCCGAAGACTGGTGCTCTATCCACTGAGCTATGAGCGCTGGAGAACTCTATTGTATAACGCAGATTCGACACCGGTCAACTGCCAAAACCTGCCGCTGTGCCTGTTACAGCGGCAGGATGGTATCTGCGCCCGGTACACAAGTTAAACACTCACCAAAAGCCGCGGCTTACCAGATCGCGTTAGGAAACGTGTTGAGGCCAGCGTTGATTCCGATGCGTTTGTACATCTGGAAGCCGGTAAACGGATGTCCCAGGATACCGTCGTGAATCGCCCAGGAGCGTCCGCGTACGCTTTTCCATGCCTCCGGCTGGCGAAACACCTTATCCGGTGACAATCGCAAATATAGTTCGCCACCGGGCCGGAATTCCTCGTTGATCCGCACCATTTCCCGGTAGCCGCGAATGTAGTTAAAGCCGTATCGTTCAAAGACGATGGCATTGTGGTAGGCCAGTGGCTCGATGAGGAACAGGTCGTGCCCCATCTTCCTGACAAACTCCTCAAACACGGGTACAGCGCGTTTAAACGACCGTAGCCCGGCGCGAATCTGCCCCGGTGACAGTCCGGCCTTCATGGCTGCTTCCTCGGCAGCCAGGTTGCGCCCGGTGGTGCCCAGATGGGTGGGATTACCGTGCTCATCCACATCAATATTAAAGCGTGGCGAATTCAGATCGTTAATCACCACCAGCAGCACCATAAGCTGGTTATTAAACGTATCCGCCATGTTCAGATATAACATGGGGTCAATATCGGTTGTACAGCGTTTAACGGTGATTTCCATGGCGCGGCTGCCAGCCGGATAGCGAAAATAAACCACCAACTGGCCGTCTATGGTCAACGTCTGGTAATCTACGCCGTAGTCCGTGAACAGCCAGTCCGGCAGCAGTGTCCGGTAGATATCTCGCTTCTGAGGTTCGGGCAGGTCGTTGATTTCACGAATTGAACGCGGCCAGATGTTGTCCATAAGCCTAATAATCTTCCTTCAGCGCCCGGCGGATTTCGCGCTCAGAGTCACGCTTGGCGATGGTCGCGCGCTTGTCATACAGCTTTTTGCCTTTGGCAAGGGCGATTTCGACCTTTGCCAGACCGCGTTCCAGATAAACCATCGTTGGCACGACGGTATACCCACGTTCGCGCATCCGGCTAATCAACTGGGCGATTTCGCGCCGGTGCAGCAGCAGCTTGCGTGGACGCAGCGGATCGCTGTGGCCGAAGCGGTTGGCCTGCTCATAGGGCGCGATATGCACGCCCACCAGCCACAGTTCGCCGCCGCGCTCTTCCACATACCCTTCTTGCAGGCTGATATTATTGGCGCGGATGGATTTGATCTCCGAGCCTTGCAGCACCAGTCCTGCCTGGTAGGTGTCCTCAATGTGATAGTCGTGATAGGCTTTCTTATTTCTGGCAACTACTTTAATGTCGGTGTTTTTGACCATGTTGTGCCATTGTCCTACGATTGAAGGGTGGCTTCCAGCGCCCGGATCGCTTCCCCCATCTCGACATCACGCCCGTTGGGGTCAGGGATCATGGTGATATCCGGCTCCAGGCCAACGCCATCGAGATGGTGACGACTGGGCGTTAACCACTCTGCCGAGGTGATGTGGATGGACGACTCATCAGAGAGGCGAAAAATCTGCTGCACCGTGCCTTTGCCATATGTCGTCTGCCCCACCAGCAGGCCGCGCTCGTGGTCACGGATAGCGCCGGCAACGAGTTCTGCCGCGCTGGCCGTTCCCTGGTTGACGATCACCACCAGTGGCAGATCAGTTGCCAGCCCGCCGGTTTCTGCGTTGATCGCCCGTTCATTCTGGTTCGTCTTTTCGTAAACAATTGCCCCCTCGCCAACAAACTGGCTGGCAACGGCAATTGACTCCTGCAGCAGACCACCGGCATTATTCCGCAGATCAATGACCAACCCTTTCACACCGGCATGACGCAGTTCCTGTATCGCCGTTTTTAACTCGTCGGGCGTCCGGCTGGTAAAGCGGACAATCTGAATATAACCCAACTGTTCATTTTGCGGGATAGCACGCCAGATCACTGACGGTACATTAATAACCGCAAACGGGATGAACACGGTGAATTCCTCGCCATTGGCGTGAACCACCGTAACGGTGACGCCGTTGCCTTCCTTCACCTCGCCGCGCAGCATCTGGTCAATCATGTCCTGCTGCAGGTCGAGCGTGATGGGCGTGTCGTTCACCTGTTTCAGGATGTCACCCTCGCGCAGCCCGTACCGCCATAAGTTCCGGCCAGCACATCCGTCTCGCTCTGGGCGACCGGCGGGTCAATAAAGAACGTGTAGCGGTCGTTGAGTGAACCCAGTAACCCTCGTACAGCAGCGTACTGCCGCTGGGTATAATCCGGCTGTGGGCGCAGGTAATGCTGATCGAGCAGCGTCTGAACTTCATCTAGCAGCGGGTAACTGTACCTGGTCTCCGGTGCGGATGCCGCGACTGTCGGGAAGTCCACCAGACTGTGGAAGAAGAAACCGGCGGCAAACATTACGGCCAGGCTGACGCCCGCCAGGACGCCGATTATGATGGATCGTTTGTAGGATTGAACGCTTCTTGAAAGTGCTTGCATTCCAACCTGATTGTATGTTCTACTATGCCCCGCCCACATTGTATCATTGCATCCCCAAACCCAACAGGGGGTGACGGTTTGACGAAGGACGTTCGGGATGGCTGAACAGACGGAACCGCTGCTGCTGGTAGCGGATGACGAAGTTCATACAACAATTATGCTGGAGCGCATTTTTGAGCGTGAAGGCTTCCGGGTGCAGAGCGTTCACGATGGCGTAACGGCGCTGGAAGCGGCGCAGCGGCTGATGCCTGACCTGATTCTGCTGGATATCCAGATGCCCGGCATGAACGGCTTCGACGTGCTGCGGTCGCTGCGACAGAATCCCCATACGACGATGATTCCGACCATTCTGATTACCGCTAAAGCCCGTCAGCCAGCGGATGTGGCGCATGGTTTGAATCTGGGCGCGGACGACTACGTGCAGAAGCCGTTTGAGCCGCGTGAACTGGTAGCCCGCGTGCAGAGCAAAATCCGCTCGTACCAGCTTGAGGTAGCCCTGCAGCGCCGCACGCAGGAACTGGAAGCCCTGCTACGCGTGGGCGAAGAACTGAACCAGTACGTGGAAGTTGGTGAGCTGCTGAATCTTGTCCCTTACCTCGTTCTTGATTTGCTGCCTGGCACCGCGGCAGCAATCTATCAGGTGGATGAAGCAGGTCGTCTGGTGAACTTCCATGTTGAGTCCAAAAACGGTTCCGGCGTCCCGGAAGCATTAGGCACGCAGGCGGTTGTAGACCGCTTTATGCAGTCCGGCCAACCCCTGCTGTGGCCGGGCGAACAGGCACTGATGCCCGCGTTCCCCAGTGGTATGGTCGTGCCCCTGCAGCACGCCGACGCCGTGCTGGGGATGCTGATGCTGCTGTCACCTGATGTGGTTTACGATGAGAGCCACCTGCGACTGTTTAAGGGGATTGGTCGCCAGACCGCGCTCTCGCTGCGAAATGCGCAGCTTTATGAAGTCCAGATGAATTACGCGCAGCATTTGGAAGAAATGGTTGCTGCCCGGACAGCAGAACTTCAGTCGGCGCAGCAGTTGCTGATACGAGCGGAAAAGCTGGCAGCGATTGGACACCTGGCGGCCAGCATCGCCCATGAAATCAACAACCCGCTGCAGCCGATTCGCACGATTCTTGACGACATGCAGGAAGATATTCAGCGTAAACTGCCGATAGATATCCGCGATGTGAAGACCATTCAGGAGAGCGTAGACCGGATTCGCCGGATTGTCAGCCAGTTGCTGGAATTCGCCGGTAAGCGGAACACCACCAATACCGATTTGCAGCGGCTGGACATTACCAAAATCCTGGAGGGGATCATCACCCTGAACCGCAAGTTTTTCGAAAAAGAGGGCTTATCAATCGAAGCTGAACTGGAGCAGCTACCGGAGATCTATGGCAATAAAGACCAGTTGGAACAGGTCTTTATGAATTTGGTGCTCAACGCGCAGTCAGCTATGAAACGTGGTGGCCGGCTAAAAATCCGCGCCCGCGCCGACCAGAACGACATCGTTATCCAGTTCAGCGATACCGGGCACGGTATCCCACCGGAGCAGCTTAATAAAATCTTCGACCCGTTTTATTCAACCAAACCCACCGGCACTGGTCTGGGACTGTTTGTCAGCTATGGCATCATCCAAAGCCATCATGGGATGATCGAAGTGAACAGCCACGTCGGTGTTGGTACTACGTTCATTATCCGGCTGCCCATACACACAGGTTCAACGACGGCGATCTCAGAGTGACTTCCAGCGTGCCTGGAAATCTTCTTCGCTCAGGCTGCCGCTGGCATAAGCCTGGGCATCACTGAACGGCACCACAATCAGCAGCAGCGCGCTGTTGTCGGCGCAGTTCACCATCCGCGCGCCAACGGCATCTACTGGCATCCCCACCGGCTGGCGCGCAATCGCGTCCATCACTTCCGGCAGTTTGGAGCGCACTTCCGGGCCGGGGGCAGCACAGATATTGGCGATGACAGTGTTCCCCTGCGTCGTTTGTTCAACACCGACGCCACTAGGGGCAATTCCATACGGAATCAACGCCTGAATGTAGGCATCGAGCGGCCCACCGGCGGATTGAACGGCAGTTGTTGGTCTGGCAGTAGCCAGTGCTGCCGTGTTCGCTTCGGCTGTGGGGGTCGCAGCCTGTGTCGGGGTGGCCGATGGCTCCGGCGTTGCGCTGGCTGCTTCGGTCGGACGTACGGTTGGGCGTGGTCGTGTCGGCGTCGCTGATGGCTCAACGACTGCGTCGGTCGCCTCGACAACAGCTGTAGGCCCGACCACTTCGGTCAAAACATCAGCGGTTTCGGCGGTAATTACCACTACTTCGGTACCGGCTTCGGTCGCTTCGACAGTCGTAAATACCTCACTGGTTGCGGCTTCAGTAATTTCGGGCAGCGCGGCCAGCGGTGTGTTGCTTGGCTCAGCAGCGATTCCTTCGCTGGTTGGGGTTGGTGTCGCGCGGCGGGGCTGCGAGGTCAGCACGGCGATGGCGACGATCACCGCCAGCGCGATCAGCCCAAGCGCACCAAGAAGCAGCAGCCGTGTCCGCGAGGGTTCCTCGGCTTCGATTTTTCGTTCAGCATCAAGATCAACGATGTCCGCTAGTTCTTCATCTTCCGGTTCAGGCAAATCGGGTAGTGTGGGTGGAATGTCCGCCAGGTAGCGGGGTTCGGTTTCGACCACCGTCACGCCGGCGCGGCGTGGCGCGGCCTGGCTTTCCAGCCGGTCCAGCAGTTGCGCTGCGTCGGGATAGTTGGGGTCGAGCCGTAGAACCTGGTTCAGCGCCGTACGCGCTTCTTCGGGTTCAGTGACTGCGTGGGCGTACAACCACCAGACATCGGGGTTATCGCGGTGCGTGGTTAGCATTGGCTTCAGGATTCCGCGTGCCTCATCGAGCTTGTCCGCTTCGATCAGCTCAAAAGCCTCCGCAAGCGCCTGCTGGGTCTGGTCGTTCATTGTACTCTCCCATCGCGGGATGTGGACGCCAATTCACTGCTACGCAGTTTACCCTTAACCGGGTTCGGATGCAAGCAGCCTGGCAACAAAAAAACCCACTCGTCATTGAATGGGTTCCGCTCGAATATTGCCTCGGAGAGGACTCGAACCTCCACGCCCAAAGGGCACAGGCCCTCAACCTGCTGTGTATGCCATTCCACCACCGAGGCATTGTGAAATAATTATACCCCTCCCCTCCCGGCTGTCAATCCTCGGTGATAGCCGTTTTTTGTCCCCGCCATAGCCTTACTGCCGGTCTTCTGCTATCCTATAGCGTTCGTTGGAGCGGATACGGCGTAAGGATAAAAACATGCGAATCGCGCTTGACGCGATGGGCAGCGATCATTTCCCCGTTCCAGATGTCAGCGGCGCGGTGCAGGCAGCGCGGGAATGGGGTGACACGATTTATCTGGTGGGCGATCCCGGTCGCATCCGGCAGGAACTGGGACAGCACGATACGACCGGGCTAAAACTGGAAGTCGTGCCTGCCAGAGACGTCATCACCATGACTGACAAACCCGGTGTGGTCGGCGAAGCAAAGCCCGACTCATCCATGCACGTTGGCATGAATCTGGTGAAGGACGGTCGCGCCGATGCTTTTGTGACGGCAGGTAACACCGGCGCCGCGATGGCGATTGCCACGCTGTACACCCTGCGCCGCATACAGGGGGTCAAGCGCCCCGCGCTCAGTTCCATCGTCCGCGTTGGCGACCGTTCAGTGATCCTGCTGGACATTGGCGCCAATGCGGACACCAAGCCGGAGTGGCTCGGCCAGTTTGCGCTGATGGGGAAAATCTATGCGCAAAATGCGCTGGGTATCAGCAGCCCTCGGATTGCGCTGCTATCCAACGGTGAGGAAGAAGAAAAAGGCAATGCGTTGATTCGAGAAGCGCAGACCGTTATCAAACAGCTTAACGTCAACTTCGTTGGAAACGTTGAACCCAAGGACGTGTTGCGCGGCCAGGCGGATGTGGTGGTCTCCGATGGATTTGTAGGAAATATTGCCATCAAATCGTTTGAAGCGATTGCTGGGACGATGTTTGATCTGATTCGAACGGAAATCAAGCGCGACCCGCTTTCGACCCTCGGCGGTCTGCTGGCGCGCCGGGCTTTCCGGCGGGTTTACAAGCAGATTGACCCGTTTGAGGTTGGCGGCGCGCCTCTTTTGGGTGTGAATGGTGTTGTGATTATAGGTCACGGGCGCTCAAACGCCAAAGCCATCAAAAACGCCATACGTCAGGCGCGGCTGGCCGTTTCCGGCCAGATCATTGACCGGATTCAAACCGGACTGCGCCAGCAAACTGGAGTCAGTGCATCGGTTAGCGGGCTGGAAAATCAGTCCAACAAGGGGTAATGGAGAAAGAGGCTACTATGGAATTGCTGCGAAATGGCCGCCCGCGCGTGGTCATTACGGGTCTGGGCGCCGTTACGGCGCTGGGGCCGGTAAAATCGCTCTGGGAGAGTTTGAAAGCCGGGCGCTCCGGTGTCCGGCGGATTGAAACCATTCCGATTGAGCATGTGCCGGTGAAGATTGGCGGCGAAGTCCGTGGCTTTGACCCGACGCAGTACATCGAGCGCAAGGAAGCGCGGCGGATGGGACGTGCCTCGCACTTTGCAGTGGCGGCGGCGCATATGGCGCTGGAAGATGCCGGTCTGAAGGTCGAGGACGTGGAAGCGGAAGGCGAACGTGTTGGTGTGGTCATTGGTTCGTCGCTCGGCGCACACGAGATGTCGGAACAGAGTACGTTTAAGTACAAAACGAGCAACTACGCGAAGCCAAATCCGCTATCTCTGATTAACTCGCTGCCCAACATGCCGGCGCATTATGTCAGCCGCTTTCTGCGCGCGCTGGGGCCACTGAATGCCCCCTCAACCGCCTGTGCGGCGGGTACGCAGTCCATCGGTGAAGCCAGCGAACTGATTAAAAACGGTCGCTCAGACATGGTTATCACCGGCGGCGTAGAATCGGTGTTGCAGGATTACGCGCTGGCCGGTTTTGACGCCATGCAGGCGCTGGCAAGTGAGTACAACGATAATCCTGAAGCGGCCAGCCGCCCATTTGACGCTAATCGTTCCGGCTTTGTTTTCAGCGAAGGCTGCGGCATTGTAATTATCGAAAGTCTGGCGCACGCGCTCAAACGTGGCGCGCGGATTTACGCTGAAGTGCTCGGCCATGCATCGGCTTCCGATGCCTATCATATCGCCGCGCTTGACCCGGATGGCGGCGGCGCCATGCGCTCGATGCGGTGGGCGCTGGAAGACGCGCACCTGAACCCGGAAGATATCCAGTACATCAACGCGCACGGCACATCCACCAAAGCGAACGATGCGATGGAAACGCTGGCGATCAAGCGCGTGTTTGGCGAACATGCCTACAACCTGGCGGTCAGTTCAACCAAGAGCATGATCGGTCATGCGCTGGCTGGTTCCGGCGCCATCGAGGCGATTGCCTGCGCGCTGACGCTGTTTGAGCAGGTTATCCACCCCACCATCAATTATGAAACGCCAGACCCGGAATGTGACCTGGATTATGTGCCGAACGTCGCGCGCGACGCGAAGGGGCTTAAATACATCCTGTCAAATAGTTTTGGCCTGGGTGGGCAAAACGCTTCCATCGTGCTGGGTGCGATTTAACCGTCCCCTACCCCACTTGAGTTGAATGGACTGGCGCGCGGTGATGAACCGCGCGTTTGTTTCCCGTATAATAAGGGCGGTGTTTGAAAACGATTTGTGAGAGTGTGATGCACGAAAAACTCAACCAGGTGGATGCGCTGCTTGCCAGGGGTGATCTTAAAAAAGTGGAAGTCCTGATCGCGCGGGCACTGCGCGCCCGGCTACCGGCGGACGACCAGGCGGCGCTGCTACTGCGCCGGGCGCGCGTTCGCCTGCTCAGCGCCCGCCCGGAAGATGCGCTGGAAGACCTGACGGCTGTTCACGCGCTGCTGGGTGAGGCGTTTGAAACGCCGCAGAATCACGAACTGCTGGCTGACTGTTTTTTCGCCCGGTTTGAACTGGCGAGTGTCGGTTTTGCCGACCGTAGCTTCCTGCTCCAGGCGCAGCAGACCTACGAGCAGATTGTGCAGCGGTTCCCCCGCTACGGCAATCTGGGCTGGGTTTATTACCAGCTTGGCCGGATCGCAATGGCAAGCCGTCAGATTGACCAGGCTGTAAACCACTTTCAACAGGCACTGCTGAGTCCCAGTCATGTCAATGTTCTGACCGCTTATTGTTACGAACGGCTTGGGTTTATTGCATTTTACGAGTGGCGTGATCTGGACCAGGCGCTGGGGTTCCTGAACCGGGCAGTGGCGTATCTGGCTAATCCAAACGCACCTACGCCGCAGCCGGGTGCTGCGGCAGATGCACGATTATGAGGCGGCTCTGAAGGCGGCGGAGACAGCACTGGGGCTGGGTTCGGGCAGCAGTGAGGGCAAACCGGCGCTGGCGGAAACGCTGCTCACTATCGCAGAGCTGCTGGCGGCGATTGGCCGCCGTGACCGGGAGGTTGTCAACTATCTCCACCAGTTTGCGCAAACCTCGAAGCGGCCACTAGGGGTGGACGTCACCTGGTCGCGCGCCCATGAAATTCTGGGGGATGCCTATTTTAACCTCGGCCAGTATGATGAGGCGGCGATGGCATACCGGGCTGCACTTCAGTTTAACCCCGATCATCCCTGGGAGGTGTCGCTGCTGTACCGGATTGCCCGCAGTTATTACCACCAGCGGGCGTATCAGGAAACGGTCGAAACTATTCAAAACCTCCTGGCTGCCGCCCGCGCCGATGGACAGCCGGTGGATGATTACCGGGTGTATGATCTGCTCGGCAGTGCCCAGTTTGCGTTGGGCAAATACGATCGGGCGGCGGAAGCCTATCAGCAGGCGCTGCAACTGGCGCCGCCCAACGCCGATGTTGACAAGATACGTACCTATCTGGATTATGCGCAGGAACGGATTTGAGTTTTAGGGTGAGGATTACCCCATGTTACCAACTGTAAAAGTGATTGGCGGCGGTCTGGCTGGTTCGGAAGCAGCCTGGCAGCTTGCTGAACGGGGCTTTGTGGTTGAACTGTACGAGATGCGCCCGCATAAAACAACCGGCGCTCACGTAACTGATCAGCTGGGAGAACTGGTATGCAGTAATTCTCTTGGCTCCAAACTGCCTGACCGGGCCACCGGCCTGCTGCAAACCGAACTGAAGCGGCTGCATTCCATGCTGCTGGCGGCGGCAGAACGGGCTGCTGTTCCGGCGGGTGGCGCGCTTGCGGTTGACCGGGAAGCCTTCTCTACCGCTGTTACCGCCACATTGCAAAATCATCCTAATGTGCGGCTGATTCGAGAAGAGGTCACTGCCGTACCGGACGGCCCAACGATCATCGCTACCGGCCCGCTGACAGCGGAAACGCTGGCGCGGGACATTGCGCGCCTCACCGGGCAGGATTACCTGTATTTCTACGATGCCATCGCGCCGATTGTAACGGCGGACAGCATCAATATGGCGATTGCCTTTTGTGCCAGCCGCTATGGTCGCGGTGAAGAAGATGGGGGAGATTACATCAACTGCCCGATGTCAAAGGATGAGTACCTGCGCTTTGTTGAGGCGCTGCGGACAGCCGAGACAGCCGAACTGCGCGATTTTGAGCGTGAAGACCCGCACTTTTTTGAAAGCTGCCTGCCGATTGAGCAGCTTGCGGCGCGGGGTGACGAGGCGCTGGCGTATGGTCCAATGCGTCCGGTCGGCCTGCGTGACCCACGTACTGGCAAACAGCCGTATGCGGTGGTTCAGCTTCGCCGCGATAACCTGGCCGGAAGCCTGTACAACCTGGTTGGGTTCCAGACCAACATTCGCTGGGGTGAGCAGGAACGGATTCTGCGGCTGATACCGGGGCTGGAAAACGCGGAATTTGTACGAATGGGGCAAATGCACCGCAATACGTTTATCAACTCCCCTGCCCTGCTGCATCCAACGATGCAGTTCCGCCACCGTGACGACCTGTACTTTGCCGGGCAGATCACCGGCGTGGAAGGCTACGTTGGCAATATTGCTACCGGTCTGGTCGCAGCGGTTAACCTCGCCCGTCGGCTGTCCGGTCAGTCAGAGTGGGTGCTGCCTCCGACGACTATGCTCGGCGCGCTGTGCCATTATGTCACCCATGCTGAACCCGAACACTTCCAGCCGATGAAGGCCAACTTTGGCATCCTGCCGGAGATGCCACGTCCGATCAAAAACAAACGCGACCGCTATGCTGCTTACGTCGAGCGGGCGCTGGCCGATCTCGAAACTTCACTGGCTGAAGCGAACGATCTCTACTGGACGTCATCCTCAGCAGCGGCGGGCATGGAACGCGGCTCGACGTTATAATTGAAAGAGTGGGATCAGCCATGACTTCACAGGAGGATGGCGGGCATGGTGAGTTTGGTGCAGTGGTTGCAGGCCAATATGGAAGCCCTGGTGGATACAGCGGTTGCCCGTCTGTCCCAGAACGAAGCGTTGAAGTCGGAACTGGTGGAGTCAATCCAGGCATTTTACGACGGTCTGCTGCGGACGCTGGTAAACGGCAGTCCGTTGCCGCTGAATGCTATCCTCATTGATTGGGTTGAAAGCAGCAGTGCCCCGGCTGAACTGGAACTGTCCACTTTTGTGCCGGTGCTGACCACGCTTAAGCAGGTCACGGCTGAGCAGATTCTGAGTTCAATTCCCCTACAGCAGGCGGTCAGCCTGTTGATGGCGTCCGACATGATTTTTACCGATGCGCTGATCTACCTGACCAAGCTGGAAGCGGACGCGCTGCTGTCTGATATGCGCGCCCAACTCCGTAAGGCGGAAGCGCACGTGAAGCGGCTGGACAAGAGCAAGTCCAACTTCATTGCTGTGGCAGCCCATGAACTGCGCACGCCGCTGACGCTGGTTGAAGGTTATGCCGACATGATCGCCAATACCAGTTGGGCGCAAACCGATGCCCAGGTGCCGCTGCTGCTGGATGGTATTAACAGCGGCACAAGGCGGCTGCGCCAGATCATTAATGACCTGATTGATGTTTCGCTGCTTGACCTGAAGCTGATGGAACTGCACATTCAGCCGGTGTGGCTGCTACATATCCTGAATGCGGCAGAACGGAATGTGCGTAAGGTGTTGGGCAGCCGGCAGGTGGAGGTGGTGATCGAGCAGGAAACATTTCCAGTGCAGCCGGTCTACGCGGACTCCGACCGCCTGCTGCAAGCGGTCGAGAAGGTGCTGATGAACGCGGTGAAGTATACGCCGGATGGCGGCCAGGTGGTGCTGCGCGCGCGTGAACTTCCCGGTTTCACCGACATCATGGTTATGGACACCGGTATCGGCATTGAGTTGTCGAACCTTCCGCACATCTTCGACACGTTTTCGGCGCTTGGCGATGCCTCGCTGCATTCCAGTGGCAAAACCAAGTTTAAGGGAGGCGGTCCGGGACTGGGTTTGCCGATTGCTAAGGGCATTATTGAAGCGCACGGTGGTACGATCTGGGCGGAGAGTGACGGTTACGACGAAGTGGCCTGCCCTGGCAGTATCTTTCACATCATGCTGCCAATGCGTCCCGTGGTATCTGGTGATAAAATGGTGGATGTATCGGCCATGAGTGCGTTACAGGATAATGATTTATAGTGCCTGCTCCAGCCCATCGTTTAAACAATCTACCGCCCTATCCGTTTGCCGTTCAGGGGCAGCGTATCCAGCAGATGATCGTCAGCGGCATTGACGTGATTAGCCTGGACATCGGCAGCCCCGATTTACCGCCGCCACCGCCGGTGATTGAAGCGATTGCCGTTTCAGCCAGCCATCCCAACCATCACGGTTATTCCGGTTATAAGGGTATCCCCGCGTTTCGTCAGGCGGTGGCCCGCTACTACCAGCGGCGCTTTTCGGTAACACTCGACCCCGACCGGGAAGTGCTGCCGCTGATCGGTAGT
The DNA here is from genome assembly GCA_016223085.1 of Chloroflexota bacterium. Classification (GTDB taxonomy): domain Bacteria; phylum Chloroflexota; class Anaerolineae; order Aggregatilineales; family Phototrophicaceae; genus CFX2. Next base: position 211,453 of record JACRPS010000014.1, on the reverse strand, counting down.
AAGGAAGGGATTGTTAACCTGGCGCTGGCTTACCTGGACCGGGGTGATCTGGCGCTGGTGCCGGACATCGCCTATCCCTCGTATTCGATGGGGGCGCGACTGGCTGGCGGTGACGTCTACTGGCTGCCTGTCACCGAGCAAAATGGCTATCTACCCGATGTGGAGGCGATCCCGTCGGAGGTACTGCGCCGGGCAAAGCTGCTATGGATAAACTACCCGAACAACCCGACCGGCGCGATCGCCGAACCGGGGGATTATGCCCGTTTGGTGAATTTCTGTCGCGAACACGATCTTCTGCTGGCGTCGGACAATCCCTACGTGGATGTCACTTTTGACGGCTATCGGGCGTCAAGCGTGCTGCAGGTGGATGGCGCGATGGACTGTACCGTTGAATTTATGTCGTTTTCCAAAACCTATAATATGGGTGGCTGGCGGTTGGGCGCGGCGGTTGGCAACGCAGGCGCGCTGAAAAATCTGCTACAGATAAAAAGCAACGTAGACAGCGGCCACTTCCGCGCCATTTATGATGCCGGTATCGCGGCGATAGATCAAACCACTCCGTCGTGGATTGAGGAACGAAACCGTGTGTACCAGCGCCGGCGCGATCAGATCATGAGCGTGCTGCCAGACATCGGGCTGCGGGCACACAGGCCAAAGGGTTCGCTCTATATCTGGGCGCGGGTGGAAAACGGTGATGGTGTGAGCTATGCCGACGCGGTGTTAGCTCAGGCTCACGTCGCCATAGCGCCGGGGCTGATCTACGGGCCGGGTGGCCGGGATTACGTTCGTATCAGCCTTGGCGTGCCGGATGCCCGGCTGGAAGAGGCGCTTAATCGTCTTAAGCAGTGGTACAGGCAGCGTTGAGGGTTATGTCAGACTATCAGGTTGTCAACTTTGAACACGAAAAGGCATTTTTGGTCGGCGCGGATGTTCGCAGCAGTCGTCCCCTGCTGAAGCTGGAGGATTCACTGCGGGAACTGGCGCTGCTGGCAGATACGGCAGGGATGGAAGTCGTCGGGCAGGCCAGCCAGCATCTCCAGCGCATTGACCCCAATACCTTTATTGGGCCGGGTAAGGTCGAGGAAATCCACGAGGCGGTGGAAGCGACCGGGGCGCAGGTGGTCATTTTTGACGATGAACTGTCCCCGCGCCACCTCCGCGAACTGGAAAAAACGTTTGGCGACGAAGTGCGGGTTTTGGACCGCTCGGCGCTGATTCTCGATATTTTTGCCCAGCACGCCCACACCCGCGAAGGGGCGTTGCAGGTTGAACTGGCGCAGTACGAATATCGCCTGCCCCGGCTCACCCGCCAGTGGACGCATCTGGCACGGCAGGCTGGTGGTGGTGCGGCGCGGGGTGGTACAGGGGGTGTCGGCCTGCGTGGCCCGGGCGAAACCCAGCTTGAAGTAGATCGCCGTGATATTCGCCGTCGGATTGCCAAACTGAAGGAAGAACTGGAACGGGTGCGACAGCACCGCAGCCAGTACCGCCAGCAACGCAGCCGGGCCGGTGTGCCGGTGGTATCGCTGGTCGGTTATACCAATGCCGGTAAATCAACCCTGTTGAAAGCGCTGACCAACAGTGACGTGTATATCGCTGACCAGCTCTTTGCGACGCTGGACCCCCTGTCGCGTCGGGTGGATTTGCCCTCTGGTCGCAACGTTGTTGTTACGGATACTGTCGGTTTCATCCAGAAGCTGCCGACAACGCTGATCGCTGCCTTCCGCGCGACGCTGGAAGAAGTAGCTGAATCCGACATGCTGCTGCATGTGGTGGATACGTCTCACCCTAATGTCATCCAGCAGATCGAAACGGTTGAGGACACGCTGGCGGAGATCGAAGTCCCGCCGGTGCCGCGAATTCTGGTCTGGAACAAGCTGGACCGTTGGGGTAACCAGCCACTGCCGCAGCTACCGGACCCGCAGGGGTATGCTGCTGCCGTCGTGGTGTCAGCGCAGACGGGTGAAGGTATTCCCGATCTCCTGCGGGCGATGGAGCACATTCTCGCTTCCTATGAGAAGCGGGTTCGGCTGCTGCTGCCCTATCAGCGCGGTGATCTGGTGTCGCTCCTGTACGAAGCGGCGACTGTTGAAAGCCAGGAGCATGTTGAAGCGGGTGTCATGCTCACCGTCAAGCTCCCCCCATCCCTGCTTGAGCGATTTAAGGCATACCGGGTGTTATGATGTTCCGACGCATTGATCGTTCCCCTTTTCTGGCGCGGTGGATTGAGCGGTTGTCTACCTTTCTGGCGCGGCGGCGCGGCCTGCCGGTAGTGATTGGAATTCTGCTGGTGGTTGTCAGCTTTGTGCTGCAAGTAGTGGATGTGTACGCCGTTTCCCAAGCCCTACGGCTGCTGGCGGTGGTGTTCCAGAATGTGGGGATTCTGCTGGCGTTGATTGGACTGCTGCTGGCTGAACCCCTGGGGAAGTGATGCTGTGTCGCTGGACTACCGAATCCTGCACGATGTTCGTGAATACGAACAGGTTGTTGCTCTTGAAATCCTTGTCTGGGGCTTAACCGAGCGTGATGCGGTTGCGTCCAGCATCATCCATGCCATCGTCTTAAATGGCGGTCTGGCGGTTGGCGCTTATGATGGTGCGACAATGGTGGGGATGGCGCTGGCGCTGCCGGGCCGGCGTGGGCGGAACTGGCTGCTGTGGTCGCATATGGCAGCGGTACACCCGGACTATCAGGGACAGGGCGTTGGTTTTGCCTTGAAACAGTTTCAGCGTTCCTGGGCGCTGCAACATGACTACGATACCATCGGCTGGACGTATGATCCGTTGCAGCGAGGCAATGCGAACTTCAATTTGCATCGCCTGGGCGCGATTGCGAACGTTTATCACGTTAATTTTTATGGCGAAATGACCGACGCGATTAATGCTGGGCTGCCGTCTGACCGTCTGGAAGTTACCTGGAAACTGCGCGACCGGCGTGTTCAGGCGCTGGCAGACGGTCAGACGATGGACTCTCCCGTTAGAGTTCCATCGGACGCGGTAGCACTCTTGTCGGGTGAGGATGGCTGCCCGGTGCAGGCCACCGATGTCCTCGCTTTGGCACCACCAGCCTGTTTTGTGGAAATCCCCTTCGATCTGGCCGCGCTTAAACGCGCCAGTCCGGCTGCTGCCTTGCAGTGGCGGCTGGCACTGCGGGACGTGCTGCTGTCGGCCTTCCAGCAGGGCTGGTATGCGGCGGATTTTGTCGTGAGGGAGGGCCACTGCTGGTATGTGCTGCGGCAGCCGGAAGCGTGGTATCTGTACGTGCTGGAATGTAGTGACCAGTCTCTCTATACCGGTATTACTACCAATTTACGCCGCCGGGTGGATATTCATAATGCGGGTCGGGGCGCGGCCTACACAGCCGTCCGCCGTCCGGTTCGACTGGTTGCTGCCTGGCGCTGTCCGAACCGTTCGGCGGCCCTGAAGGCAGAAGCGGCCTTCAAGCGCCAGACGCGCGAATCCAAATTACGCCTGGTAGGTCGTCGTGCTGCCTATCACGATCTGCCGTTTGTTGAACTTGACTAAACGGTGGGTTACATTTATAAACGTTTTGTACACTTGCGAAGTCTGGCTGGTTTCCGTTTAATAGTCGCGTATCCTTTCGGTTTGTTAAGGAGTGAGAGATGAACGTGTCCCGCTTAAAATGGTTATTGTTCCTGCTGCTGGTGCTCCTGTTGCCGGTGATTATGGTGGTGGCTCAGGAAGATGAAGTCAGTGACAAGGTGCGCTGGCCTGATCTGGGTGGCCGTGAGATTACCGTCGCGGTGGAAAATGCTTATCCGCCCTATAACTTTATTAATGAAGATGGTGAGGCAGTTGGGTGGGACTATGATACGTTTCGCGATATCTGTCATCTGCTGAACTGTAAGCCGGTGTTTGTGCAGACAACCTGGGACGGGATGCTGGCTGCTATCGGGCGCGGTGAGTTTGATGTGGCTGCGGACGGCATCACGTATACAAAAGAGCGTGACGAGACGGTAGATTTCTCACAGCTTTACCAGGCATATGATGAAACGCTTCTCGTACGTGCTGATGAAACGCGTTTCTCAACGGTTGAGGAGTTGCTGGCGCTACCTGATTACCGGGTTGCTACGCAAATCGGGACAACCAATGAAATTACGGCGCATGAAATTTTCGGCGTGGATAACGTCCAGAGCTACGACGTGTTTGGGGCAGCGATTGAAGCGCTGCTGAATGATGACGTGGATGCGGTGGTGGTTGATCGCCCGGCGGCGGAAGGCTGGATTGAGGAACGCAGTGGCGCGATGAAGACGCTGCCGGAATCGCTGGCCGGTCTGGAAGGTCTGGCTTTTGCTTTCCCACCCGGTAGTGATCTGGTAAAGCCGATTAACGCGGCGATGTCGGCGCTGGAAGCGAGTGGGCGCTGGGAGGAAGTATACGCCAAGTGGTTTGCATCCGAGGGTAGCGAGTAAGCTCATTTGGTGGTTTCGTAAAATGCGGGGTGGGCGTGGCTCACCCCGCCGTGTTTATCAGCAAGGGATGATTCATGTCCTCAACTCGTGTTACCCCATCGCAGCTTGATGTACCTTCCCGGCAGTTTCTGGATGTTCGCGCCTTTACACGTGGCCTGATTCAGCGGCAGAGCTGGTTTATTGCGTTTATTGTTATAGATGTGTTGCTCGTTTATGCGATCAGCACCAGCCCTGTTTTGATTGAAACCTGGAATTATATTGTGCCGGGTATCTCGGCGACGATGCAGATGACGATGGTGTCGTTTCTGTTTGCCATGCTGTTTGGTTTAATCGCTGCCTTTGGGCGTATCTCCAAAAACATCATTATCTATAACCTTTCAACCTTTTACGTGGAAATCTTTCGCGGGCTGCCGCTGCTGGTGATTATCCTCATCTTTGCCTTCGTGATTACCCCTGGTTTTGTAGACTGGATAACGGGCGCTGGTGATGAGCAGGCAGCGGCGCCAGCAGCGCCAAATGTTCCGTTTCTGGATAACCTGCTACAGCGGATGGTGGGAGTTCCTGAAGAAAACATAGACACTACCACTCTGCGGACACGCGATATTGACCCGATGTGGCGTATCATGTTTGCCTTTGCTCTGACCTATGGCGCCTTTATGACGGAAGTCTTTCGCGCGGGTATTGAGAGCATCGGGCGCGGTCAGATGGAGGCGGCGCGGTCGCTGGGTATGACCTATCTCCAGGCGATGCGGTACGTGATTTTGCCGCAGGCTATTCGCAACGTTCTGCCCGCGCTGGTGAATAACTTTGTGTTTTTGCTGAAGGATACGTCGCTGGCATCGGTAGTCGCGGTGCCGGAGATTTCGTATCTCACACGCCAGTATTCCAGCAACCGTTTCCGTTACCCGGAAGGACTGCTGATACTCGCGTTCATCTATGCCAACCTGACGATTTTGCTTTCGATGGCGGCCTATTATCTGGAACGCCGCCTGCAGGCAGATAAACGCGAGGATTAAAAGAGATGGGCAGCGGGTCATCGAATGTGATTATTCAGATACAGAATGTGTCCAAATCATTTGGGCGTGTTCATGCTTTGCGGAATGTGAGCTTGGACGTTCATACTGGTGAAGTGGTTGTTATTATTGGACCAAGCGGTTCCGGTAAAAGTACGCTGCTGCGCTGTATCAATCATCTGGAGACACATGATACAGGGGATATCTGGGTGGACGGTATTCACCTGACCCATCGCTCTACGGACATTAATAAAATTCGCACCGAAGTTGGGATGGTATTCCAGCAGTTTAACTTGTTCCCGAATCTGACGGCACTGGAAAATGTCATGCTGGCGCAGCAAATCGTGCGAAAGCGCAGCAAGGCTGAAGCGGAACGGATTGCGTTTGAGCAGTTACAGAAGGTCGGCATCCCGGAAAAGGCGCATGTTTACCCGGCTAAACTGTCCGGCGGACAGCAGCAGCGGGTGGCGATTGCCCGCGCGCTGGCGATGCACCCCAAAATCATGCTGTTTGACGAGCCAACGTCGGCACTCGACCCGGAAATGATTAAGGAAGTACTGGACGTGATGCTGAACCTTGCTAGGGAAGGCATGACAATGGTGGTTGTCACTCATGAAATGGGTTTTGCGCGCGCGGCGGCGGATCGGATCATCTTTATGGACAATGGGGAAAAGATCGTGGATACAACGCCGTACGATCTATTTAATAACCCGTCGCATGAACGTCTAAAAAGTTTCCTCAGCAAGATTCTGTAATTGGTTCCATAGGGTCAGAGGGAGGACTTCTCCGCAGCGTGGAGAAGTCCTCCCTCGGCTTATTCAGTTGGCAGTTGTAGCCAGTACAGTTCCGGGCTGTACATGCTGTGGACGAACAGGCGCATATCTGGTGAAACAGTTAGTCCGGCCAGTGGTACGGGCAGTTCGGTAAAAACAACTGTTTCAATCTGGTCGTTACTGCATCCACCGTTGTTGATGCAAACTTCCGGGTCAACTCGTCCTACAATACCACGTGTTCCCAAAGCATAGGCAAAATACAATAGACCGTCGGGTCCAAGTGTGATCCCGGTGGTGTTCTGGAGGCCACTGACGAGAGGCTTTCCTTCTTCATCTGCTTTGAGTGGGGTGTCTCGCTCCCCTGAGGGTAGTTGTGATAGGTCGAACCATTCAATAGCCCGTCTGGCGCTACCTGTATTGGCGATAAATAGATACTGACTATTAACGGCGATTCCGGTTGGAGAGCGGAGGTTAGTGATAATCTCACTGGTCTCGTTCCCGGAGATGGCGACAGCATTGTTCGCCTTGAGGTTCGTTACGATGAGGGTTTCCGGATTGAGCGATGTAATCCCCCAAGGGCCGTTGAGTCCTGTGGCGATATTCTCTGTAACACCTCGTTGAATCCGAATCAATGAGTCGGTTTGGAAATCGGGTATGAGAAGTTGGATTCCTTCGTTGGAATCACTTGCTAGAAGTGAATGGGCGTTTCTGACCCCGTAGATGTACTGGGCGGTCTCGCCATTGGTAGAATCAATTTCATAGACGGTCCAGTCGCCACTGCAAACGGTGTAGAGCTTGTTGTTGTGCCAGGTCATGCCGTTGGGTCGTTGGGTGTTGGCAGTGATGACGGATAAATCAGCCTGTGTGAATGGCTGGCTGATTTTAACGGCTTTTATGTCGGATATTGATGATGGGGTGGTTTCCTGTGCATGAATGTGGATAGGTGTGAGTGTTAGGAGGGTTAAAAGGATAAAGCTGGCGGTGATAGGGTAGAATCTCATTATATCCTCGGTCTGTTATGACTACGCGAATTTAACCACCTCTCTATTTTACCCCATCGCTGCCGGAACCCGTATATAAAAGGTCGTTCCCAGTCCTTCCGTACTACACAGCCATACTTCGCCATTGTGGTTCTCAACAATTGTCTTGACGATACTTAAGCCCAACCCTGAACCACTGATATGCTCGGCACCCTTCTGCCCGCGCTGTCCGCCACGCACAAAGCGATCAAATACCACCGGCTGCAAATTGGCCGGGATACCGATACCGTTGTCCTCCACTTCAAACACCACAGAATCCGCTTCATGTCGCACCCGTACCGTTACCTGCCCACCCTCAGGCGTAAACTTGACCGCGTTCTCAAGCAGATTGATCAAGGCACGTTCGAACTGGCCGGGGTCTGCCAGGAAGCACGGAACATCCTCGCTAACCATAGCCTGTAACGTGATGCGTTTGTCGGTAGCGATGTGTACTACTTCATCCAGGCTATTATCAATGATCTGCCGGGGATGGCAGGCCACCATTGCCAGTGTGCCGGCCTTCAGGCGTTCCAGATCAAGAATGCCGGCGATGATCCGGTTCATACGTAGTAACTGCTTGCCAATCGTGGCAACGGATGTATGAACTTCCACGTTATCGAAGGCCGCCACGTCTTCTTCCAGCAGTTCGAGATTTGCCATCGCCGCCTGTAACGGATTCTTGAGATCATGGCTGGTCATGCGCACCATTTCGCTTTTCAGGCGGTCCAGTTCCTTTAACTGCGTTACGTCATTCAAGACGGCCACCCACCCTGCCGGTCGTGGCCGGCCAAGCTGACCGACATGGCATAAAAACACCTGCCCTCGAAGCGACACCTCATAAATATATGAGCCGCTGCGTTTGAGCTGTTTTAAAACTTCGCGGTAATCTTCTGGCAGCATATTGGCGGGCAGCAACCTGGTGATGGACGGCGATTCATCGTCCAGCCTTCGAATGAACAGATTTTGTGCGGCGGGATTGGCGAAGATCAGCCGGAACTGGCGGTTAATGGCGATGACCGGGTTTTCCGTGCTCGTTAATACCGTCTCAAGCTGGCTTCGGGCGGCTTCCACCTGCGCCGTTAACTTGTTCTGTTCCGCAAATGAATGACTATGCGCAATCGCTACCGCCGCCTGTGCGCCCAGCAGTTCCAGCGGGCGTACATCTTCCCGCCGGAACATATGCCCCTGCCGACCGGAAATCACCATCAAAACGCCGATGGCGTCATTACCGTACATTAGCGGCACGGAGATCACCGAGCCAAACGTTTCACGCGCCAGCGGCAGATCAGCCGCGCCTTTCCAGTCACGTCCGTAATTTTCCAGATAAATGGACTGCCGCGTCTGCGCCACCGTACCGGCAACGCCACACCCCCAGTCGAGTGTTGAATGGATGAAGCTGGCCGGCAGATTATGGACGGTTGCCAGCCGCAAACATCCCTCGTCCACCAGAAAGATGCCGGCAGCATCAGCATCCAGCCAGCCTGCGGCCTGAATCGCAATCTGTTCCAGCACCCGTTCGAGGCTGATCTGGCTGGTAATCGCCAGGCTCACCTTGTGAATGGCTTCCAGTTGGGTAATACGCTCTGCCAGTGGGCTGATAATCTCCCGTTTCAGCACCGCAAAACTAATGACCAGCGCCGCCAGTGAACTGATGTTGATCGAAGCCGCTGTAATTCCCAGGGCCGGATTTAGAAAACCCAGACTCTGCCCGATGACAAACAGGTTAAGTCCCAGGAATAACCCAACTGGGCGAATTTTTCGCTGGTAACGCCAGATCAGATAAAAGGTCAGCCCGTCAAACGTCAGGTAAAACAGGGCTGACAGGTTTTGAAAGCGGTACTGGACAACACCCTCCTCGCGCAGTTGCAGCGGCACCGGTGCCTGATTGAGGATGAGGAACACTTGGTACCCCAGCACCAGCACCAGACTCGCAAACGCCAGCCAGCGGAATCGCCGCGTATGCACCCCGACCAGTACAGCAGTTAAGGTATAAATCGCAATACTCGATCCGGTAAAGCCAATCTCCATAATGCTGCTGGCAAGCGCTAGCAATACCGACGTGTCATCAATCAGCAGCACGCCGAGCGCGATCAATGACCCCATGTTCCACAGCGTGACCAGAAACAGGAAGATGGCAAAAAACTGGTTCAGTTCCTTACGCGCATCCTGCCACAGCACAATAATCAAGAACCCCAGCGCCAGCGCCAGGGTTATTCCATTAAACAGCAATGTGATAACGTTGAGGCTCGTCATCAACCCGTTCCGCCCGAAGCGCTTGTCCGGCGGGGTTTACTGGAGTTTGGCGGAAGCCTGTTTCTCAAAGCGGTAGCCAACCCGATGTTCAGTCAGGATATAGATGGGGTTTGCGGGGTCCGGTTCGACCTTGCGCCGCAGTTGGCTGATGTACACACGGGGATAATATACGTCGTCAATGTACTCCCGCCCCCAAACCTGTTCCAGCAGGTCACGCTGCGGTACTACCCGCCCGGAGTTTTCCAGCAGCACGGCCAGCAGCTTAAATTCCGTCGGCGTGAGGTGGATACGCCGCCCGTTGACATGAACGTGCCGCCGGTGCAGATCAATGCTCAGATAACCGTCGTTGTACCCCTGCTCGGTTTCCGCCACCGAAAGCTGCGCCCGCCGCAGCAGCGCATTCACCCGCGCCACAAATTCGTTCAGCCGCACTGGCTTGGTCAGATACTCGTCTGCCCCGGCGTTCAGCCCCTGGATCACATCGTCTTCCGTCACCGCCTGGGCCGATAACATCATCACCGGCGTATCGGCGATCTCCCGAATCCGCCGGCAGACCGTTAACCCATCCATACTGCCCGGCATGATAATGTCCAGAATCACCAGATCAGGCCGCTCGGCATGGAACGCCCGCAGCCCTTCCAGACCATCACCACACGTCACCACTTCAAAGTTTTCGCGGCGCAGTTTGCGCCCCAGCGCGTCGCGGATTGCCTGCTCGTCATCAACGATCAGCACTTTCATCAGGAACGTCTTCCTATGTCCATCATGGCTAACCCTGGTTAAAAATCAGTGTAGCATCACATCAACCTGACGACAAGTTAACGCTCAATAGCCGGTTGACCGTCAGGTTGTCCAGCGCAAGAACTGCTATAATCTGCATGGTATTGTTTGTATTATGGGAATCCTGAGAAAGGCCGTTTTATGGCTAAATTATCGAAGCCCAGGTATGTGATGCTACTGTTGCTGGTCATCACATTCCTGGCCGCCGCCTGTAACCTCACCAGCGCGCCAGAGGAGCAGATTACGCTCACCGAGGTCGCTACCACCACTGCGCAGCCAACCCGAACCCTGCTGCCGACGGCTGGTCTGCCGACCACTCTGCCGCTGACACGCTTTGTTATCCCAACTGCCCGTCCAGGCCAAATCCCGCCGACGACCGTCATCCTGCCGCCCACGTGGGTGGCGTCCGCCCCAACCAGCACCCCGCTGCCGATCAGCATTGTCATTCTGTCCCCCATCCCCGGCAATGTGGTCGCGGGTGCGGTTCAGGTGCTGGGTTCGGCCATCCATCCACAGTTCTTGCAGTACCAGCTTGAATACGGCCCGGACCCCAATCCTGGCAATCTGTGGTTCCCGGCAACCGGCATCGTTCAGACGCCCGTTATAAACGGCCTGCTGGGTATCTGGAATACCACCGCCGTTCAGGATGCGGTTTACCAGTTACGCCTGCGCGTTTACCTGCGTGATGGCAGCAGCCTGTACACGGTTGTGAACAACATTCGCATCCAGAACCAGGTGCCCACGCCGGTGCCGTCCAATACACCCAATGTCCAGCGCCCCATCGCCGCATTCACGCAGGATCGCGCCAACGGCCAGGCGCCGCTGGTCGTGCGCTTCTTCAACCAGTCCAGCGGCCAGATCAGCAGCTATAGCTGGAACTTCGGCGACGGCGGCACCAGCCCCGACCCAAACCCCACCTACACCTTCCGGTCACCGGGTGTGTTTAACGTCACCCTGACCGTAACCGGCCCTGGCGGTTCGTCGAATGTCTCGCGTCAGATCAACGTCCAGGGGGCTTCTGCCCCGGTTGCAGCCTTCACCCAGGATCGTGTCAGTGGCCCATCCCCGCTGACGGTGAAGTTTACGAACCAGTCCACCGGCCAGATCACCACCTATAACTGGAACTTCGGCGATGGCACACAGAGTGCGGAACAGTCGCCAACGCACCAGTTCACCACCGTTGGCACCTACAACGTGATTTTGACGGTGTCCGGTCCCGGCGGTTCATCGTCGGTGACCCGCAAAATCACGGTGGAAGACCCGGTCATTCCGCCACCGGTCGCCGCCTTCCGCACCGATAAATCCAGTGGGGATGCTCCGCTTGCGGTGCAGTTTATCAACCAGTCCACCGGCCAGATGCAGAGTTTTAACTGGGACTTTGGCGATGGCACAACCAGCACCGACGCAAACCCGGCGCATACCTACAACAATCCGGGCACGTATACGGCTCGCCTGACGGTGGTCGGCCCCGGCGGCCAGAACACCGCGCAGCAGATCATCACTGTCACCCAGAAACCCAACGCGCCAGTGGCAGGTTTTGTGGCAACGCCGACTTCCGGTAACGCGCCGCTGACTGTCCAGTTCACCAATCAGTCAACCGGGCAGATTACGTCCTATCGCTGGGATTTTGGCGACGGCACGCAGAGTGATACACAGAATCCGAGCCATACCTATGCTACGCCAGGAACGTATACTGTCACATTGACGGTAACTGGCCCCGGCGGCACGGACGATGCTCAGGGAACGGTTACAGCCGCCCAGCCCATTGCTGCACCGGATGCCGCGTTTACCCCCAACCCGGCGGAGGGCAATGCGCCGCTAACGGTGCAGTTCACCAACCAGTCCTCCGGCCAGAATCTGACCCATGTCTGGGACTTTGGCGACGGCACCACTTCCAACGAAGTGAACCCGGCGCACACCTACACAAACCCCGGAACCTACACTGTACGGCTGAACGTTGCCAACGAAGGGGGCAAGGACAACGCTGAAGCACAGGTTCGCGTGGCTCAACCGCTGCCAACCGATACGCCCGCGCCAACACTAACGCCCATCCCTGCCGAACCGGTCGCCGCCTTCACCGCGAACCCCACTTCCGGCGACGCGCCGCTGACCGTCCAGTTCACCAACCAGTCGTCCGGCGACATCACCAGCATCGTCTGGAACTTCGGTGATGGCTCTCCCGAAACCGGTGAACCGAATCCAGCGCACGTGTATAACACAGCCGGAGCGTATACGGTCACGTTGACGGTTAACGGCCCGGGCGGTTCGAACGCGACGCAGCAGACCATCACCGTCAACACACCACCGCCCACGCAGACACCGCTGCCGGCTGCGCCCGTGGCCGCCTTCAGCGCGAACCCCACATCGGGCGACGCCCCGCTGACCGTCCAGTTCACCAACCAGTTGTCCGGCGACATCACCGGCATTGTCTGGAACTTCGGCGACGGTTCTCCGGAAACGGGTGATACTAACCCGTCGCATGTCTACAATGCAGCCGGTGTGTACACCGTCACGCTGACCGTCAACGGCCCGGGCGGTTCGAACGCGACGCAGCAGACCATCACCGTCAACGCACCACTGCCCACGCAGACGCCGCTGCCGGCTGCGCCGGTTGCGGCCTTCAGCGCGAATCCCACTTCCGGCGACGCGCCGCTGACGGTGCAGTTCACCAACCAGTCGTCGGGCGACATCACCGGCATCGTCTGGAATTTTGGCGACGGCTCTCCCGAAAGCGGTGAGGCGAATCCGAGTCACACCTACGACACCCCGAACACCTACACCGTCACGCTGACGGTTAATGGTCCCGGTGGCTCGAATTCGACAGTGCAGACCATCACGGTCAACGCGCCCGCGCCGACCGAAACGCCACTGCCGGCCCAGCCGGTTGCCGCCTTCAGCGCGAACCCCACTTCCGGCGATGCGCCCCTGACGGTGCAGTTCACCAACGAGTCGTCGGGCGACATCACTGGCATCGTCTGGAACTTCGGCGATGGCTCTCCCGAAATTAGCGAACCGAATCCGAGTCACACCTATGACACCCCGAACACCTACACCGTCACGCTAACCGTAAACGGCCCCGGCGGCTCAAACTCGACGGTGCAGACCATCGCGGTCAATCAGCCGGAGCAGCAGCCCAAACAGGCGATCACGGATGACATCGTCTTTACATCACTGCGCGATGGCAACCGCGAACTTTATCTCATGCGACCGGACGGCACCGTCAACAATCTGACCAACAACGCTGGCGACGACAACAATGCCGCCTGGTCGCCGGATGGTTCGCAAATCGCGTTCTCCTATGACCGGGATGGCGACCGCGAAATCTACGTGATGAATGCCGATGGCTCGAACGTAATCCAGTTGACCTTCAATGACAACGTGAGCGACGATTTGCCCGCCTGGTCGCCGGATGGCAGCACCATCTTCTACACCACCGATCAGGACGGCAATCTTGAAATCTACGCCATGTCAACGGACGGTTCAAACCCGCGCAACGTGACGCAGAATCCGGCGGACGACCACAGCCCGGCCATCGCCGAGGATGGCAGCGGGCGGATGCTGTTTGTCTCCAACCGCGAAGATGCGAACGACGAAATCTACGTGATGGCCGCCGATGGTTCGGTCACACGGCTGACGTTCGAAACGAACAGCCGCGAGTTCGCGCCGACCTGGTCGCCGGATGGCAACCAGATTGCCTTCACGACTGACCGGGATGGCAATCTCGAAGTCTATGTGATGAACGCCGATGGCTCGAACCCGACCAACCTCACCCAGAACAATGCGGATGACGCCAATGAGGATTGGTCGCCGGATGGTTCGCAGATTGTGTTCACCACCAACCGGGACGGCAACGACGAAATCTACGTCATGAATGCTGATGGCTCGAATCCGGTGAACCTGACCAACAACCCGGCGCACGACAATCGCCCGGACTTCCGCCCGCGTTAGGTCTCTCTGGCACCAGGCCCGCCTTTACGGGTGGGCCTGGTTCCCTGTTGGCAAAACGATAACTGCGGTAGGTTATGAAAAAACTGTTTCTGATCGTTTTAAGTGCGCTGCTGCTGGCATCGTGCCAGGGCCAACCGGAAGCACCCACCATTCGGGTGTCGCTGGTCGCCGATGGACGTGAACGCACCTTCGCTTATTCCGTGCCGGTCACCGTTGGCGAATTCCTGCGCGATTCTAAAGTGGATATCGAACTGGGGGAACTTGACCGGGTGAACCCGCCGCCGTTTACGCAAATCAGTGATGGGATGCGCGTGACCGTCGTCCGTGTGCAGGAAACCAACGAGTGTGAGCAAAGTATCATCCCCTACCAGCAAAAAACGCTGCTGAGTGAAGGGCTGAAACCCGGTGAGCAAAAGGTCGGCCAGGCCGGACAGAACGGCACGCTGGAAATCTGTTACCGCGTGACCATTAACGACGGCGTGCCGGGCGACCGGGTGGAAATCAGCCGGACGGAAATCCTCGCGCCGAAAGACGAAATCATCTACGTCGGCCCATCCGGTGAAATCGAACCGGTGCCGATTGCCGGGACGCTGGCGTACATTGGCAACGGTAACGCCTGGAGTATGCGCGGCAGCAGCACCACCAAACGCCCGCTAACCACGACCAGCGACCTCGATAAACGGGTGTTTAAGCTGTCCCCGAATGGCCGCCAGCTACTGTTTACCCGCAAAGTGACGGATGCCGATGGCGGTAACTCCTTCAATCAGTTGTGGCTGATCGCCGATGTCCAGCAGGATGCGGAGCCAGTCAGCCTCGTGCCGGGCGATGTGCTGTATGCCGATTGGGTTCCCGGTGCCGACAACACCATCAGCTACTCCACGGGCGAAGCCAGCGAAGCCGCCCCCGGCTGGCGTGCCTTTAACGATCTGTGGCAGATGCGGCTGGACCCGCAAACCGGCGAATCGCTTAATGTCCGGCAAATTCTGGAAAATCCCCCCGGCGGTCCTTACGCCTGGTGGGGCACCCGCTACGAATGGTCGCCGGATGGGCAAAAGCTGGCGTGGGTGCAGGCCGATGCCTTTGGGCTGGTTGATCTGGAAAATGGCAGGCTGAACGTCCCGTTGCTGAATTACGCCGTATTCCTGACCCGCGCCGACTGGTCCTGGCGCGCAACGGTTTCCTGGTCGCCAGACAGCGCCGCGATTATTACAACGGTACACGGCCCGCCCGTTGGCCGCGAACTGCCGGAAAACAGCCCCGCGTTTGACGTGGCGGTCGCCGATACGGAAGGCAGCCTGCGCGCCAGCATCATGAAGAACGTGGGCATCTGGGCCGCGCCGCAGTTCTCACCGCTGGTTTCCGATCCCGGCAGTGAATTTCCGCAGGGGTATCTGGCCTACCTGCGCGCCCGTGACCCGTTTAACAGCATCAACGGCGAGTACGATCTGATCGTCGCTGACCGCGACGGCAGCAACGCCCGGCGCATCTTCCCGCTGGAGAACGAACCCGGCATCAAGGCGGGCGAGTCAGTCTATCAGAATCAGGAATTTGTCTGGAGTCCCGATGGCCGCCAGATTGCGCTGATCTATCAGGGTAATCTGTGGATTGTGGATGTGGAATCGGCTGTCGCCCACCAGCTAACTCTGGATGGGAGCGCATCTAACCCTGTTTGGGCGCCATGAAGCGCGATCTCTGGCTGTGTCTGGTGGCGCTGCTGGCGTTGGTCGGCAGTATGGTCGCGGCGCTGGCAACACAACAGACACGTGATTTTAACCTGCGCGGCTACGTGGATGCGACTCGAAGCGCCGATCTGCCGTTCCGTGTGCCGCGCCTCGGCGTAAATGCCGAATTATCGCAGTACTCTCCTGACGACCTCTCCGTCCAGCTTGACCGTATGGAAGCTGCCGGCATCACCTGGGTGCGGCAGCTTTTCCCCTGGGATGCCATTGAGCCGCAGCCGGGACGCTTTGACTGGGACCGCTGGGATCGTCTGGTCCAGGCGGTGGATGCTCGTCCGGGCTTGCGGCTGGTGGCCGTGCTGGTCAACACGCCGGCCTGGGCGCGGTCGCCGCTGGCAGTGGATAACCCCACTGCCCCACCGTCCAACCCCGCCGACTTCGCCGCCTTTGCCCGCGCCTTCGCCGCCCGTTACGGCACAATGATAGACCACTACCAACTGTGGGATGAGCCAAACCTGACCGCTGCCTGGGGCGGTCTGGAGCCACGCCCCGCTGACTACGCCGCACTGGTGCAGGAAGCCTACGCCGCCATTCACGGCGCTGATGAAAACGCGCAGGTGCTGCTGGCTGCTCTTGCGCCAACGGTTGAAACCGGGCCGCGTAACATCAGCGACATCCTCTACCTGCGTGACCTGTACGCGCTTGGCATTCAACCCTACATGGATGGCGCAGCGGCCAAACCTTATGGCTTTAACCTGCCGCCGGATGACCGTACCGTAGATAATGCTGTGCTGAACTTCTCCCGCATCGTCGCGCTGCGCGAAGTGATGGTGGCAAACGGGGATGGCCGCAAGCCGTTGTGGGCCAGCAGTTGGGGCTGGAACAGTCTACCACCGGGCTGGGCCGGACAGCCATCCATCTGGGGCAGCGTAACCGCGCAGCAGCAGGTGGACTACACGTTGGCAGCGATAGACCGCGCCGAACGGGAATGGCCCTGGCTGGGCGGGCTGATCCTCTACCACTGGCAGCCGGATGCGCCGCCTGATCATCCGTTGTGGGGCTTCGCCCTGATCGGCCAGGACAACCGGGAAACCCCGTTATATCAGGTGCTTACGCAGCGCGACCACCCGGATGCGGCTCAAAACGGACTGTTCCCGGCGGCGAACCCCTTCGCCCGTTACAGTGGCGTCTGGACGCTGGGCAGGATGGGCGCGGATATCGGCTGGCTGCAGGACAGCCAGCTTGCCTTTGACTTCACCGGGCAGGACGTGGCGCTGCTGCTCCGACAGGATGATTATGTCGGTTATCTCTACCCAACTATTGACGGTCAGCCGGCCAATGCCGTCCCCAAAGATGCTTCCGGCAATGCCTACATCGTGCTCACCAGCGGCAGCCGTTCGCCTGAAACCAACCTGGTTGCCGTCGCGCGCGGGCTGCCCAACGGCCCGCACACGCTGGCAGTGACGGCTGATCGCGGCTGGGATCGCTGGGCGCTGGCGGGCTATGCGGTCAGTTCGGGCGATTTGACTGCCCCTTACAACCGTCAGATCACTGCTGCCGCGCTGGCGGCGCTGGTTGCGGCAGCGGCGGTGATCGTCACCGGCTGGCGCATCCCCCGGAAACAGGTCTTCCCTCCCTTCAGCGTACTGCTGCGCAGTTTAGACAATACCAGCCAGCTCATCATCAGCGCCGTCACTTCCCTGGCCTTGCTGGCGGGTATGTTCCTCACCTGGGGTGATGGTACGCCTCATCTGTTCCGACGCGAGCCAGTTCAGCTTGGCCTGGCGCTGGTCACGGCTGGCGTGCTTTATCTCGAACCCGGCCTTATCCTGACGATCATCGCCCTGCCGGTTCTGTTTGTCCTTGTCTACCACCGGCTCGACCTGGGCCTGATGCTCACCCTGTTCTGGTCGCCGTTTTTCCTGTTCCCGGTCGAGTTATACCGCTTCGCCTTTCCGCTGGCGGAGCTAATCCTGCTGGTCACGGCTGCCGCCTGGCTGCTGCGGTCGCTGGCGGATTGGGGCCGCCACCGTCAGAGCGCAGTCAGCCAGTTTCCACCGTCCTCGCTGGCCGCTGGACTGCGCCGCCTCAATGCGCTGGACTGGGCTGTAATCGCCTGGGTTGCTTTAGGGATTGTTTCACTTCTGTGGGCGCAGCACCGCCCACAGGCGATTACGGATTTGCGCGTGATGATACTGGAACCCGCGCTGTTTTACACTATTTTCCGCACGACACCGCTTGATCGTAAGGCTATCGTCCGGCTGGTGGATGCGCTTGTACTGGCCGGGCTTACCGTAGCTGTAATTGGTCTGGTTACGTTCATGCAGGGGCAGGCGGTCATCACGGCAGAGGCCGGGGCGCGGCGGCTTGCCAGCGTCTACGGGTCGCCCAACAACGTCGGCCTGTTCCTGGGGCGCTGCCTGCCGTTTGCCCTCGCCTTCTCTGTCCTGCCGTTGAATCGCACACGCCGCGCGCTGGCCGCCCTGGCGCTGGTGGTCATGGCGGCTGCCGTTATCCTGAGCCAGAGCGTCGGCGCGCTGTTTATCGGCATACCGGCGGCGGTTGGAGCGGTGGTACTGCTGGTCTGGCGACGGCGCGCGCGCTGGCTGCTGCTGGCGCTGGTTGTGGTGATCGCGCTGGCGTTTGTGCTGTCACTGCAATCCGCCCGTTTTGCTCGCGTTCTGGATTTCAGCGGCGGGACAAACTTCTTCCGACTACGCGTGTGGCAGAGCGCCATTCACCTCATTCAGGATTATCCGCTAACCGGCGTCGGCCTCGACCAGTTCCTGTACGCTTTTCGCGGGCGCTTCATTCTGCCGGATGCCTGGCAGGAGCCGGACCTGTCGCACCCGCACAACTTCATCCTCGACTTCTGGGTGCGCCTCGGTTTCTTCGGCGTCGTGGTCTTTATCATGCTGCAAATAGCCTTTTGGCGGCGTGCCCGCCGCTTATTCCACCGCTTTTGTCCGCGCGACCCGCTGTTCCTGGCGGTGGTGGTCGGCATGATCGGCAGCATGGTCAACCTGCTGGCACATGGCCTGATTGATAACAGCGTCTATGTTCAGGATTTGGCTTACGTGTTTGTGTTCCTGCTGGCGCTGTCGAACATGCGACCTATTGACGAACCTTTGTAATGATGGTGTAATGTAACGCAAACTGGTGTGAGAGTGGTCGTTCGATGAAAGCCAAAGTGAACAAAGTCACCATCCAGATCGTCCAGGATGACATCCTCTCGCTGGATGTAGGTGGCATCGTCAACCCGACCGACACCAATCTACGCCTGTCACCCGCGCTGGCGGCCCGCACCGGCCCAACAGTGGTGCAGGCCTGCGCGGCGATTGGCTGGTGCGAAACCGGCTACGCCGTTGTCACCGAAGCTGGTGATTTACCGGTGGAAAAGCTCATCCACGTGGTTGGCCCACACTGGGGTGAAGGCAGCGAGCGGGGTAAACTTGCCAGCGCCACGCTCGAATGTCTGCGACTGGCCGAACAACACCGCCTGAAGTCGGTGGCACTGCCGGCGATCTCGGTCGGCGTACTGGGCTACCCCGCCGAAAACTGCGCCAAAACGATGCTGACGCACATCATTGATTTCACCTTCGACGACCCCCGCTACCTGCGCACCATCATCATCTGTCTGGACGACCCGCTGGTGTACCAGATTTTTAAGACCGAATTCACCGAGCAGCTTGACGAACTGAAAAAAGCCGGCGAAGGTGAAGTGAAGGTCTAGCCCGCACTTGCCACCTGTCGGGACACGGTTATACTTCTTGAGGAACTTCTTTCGACGATGCTAAGGAGTATAACGTTGCGTGTATTGATTACCGGCGGCGCCGGCTTTCTGGGGTCACACCTGTGCGACCGTTTCCTGGCCGAAGGCCATTCTGTCATTGCGATGGACAACCTTATCACCGGCAATACGCGGAACATCGCTCATCTGGCCGGCAATCCCAATTTTTACTTTATCCGCCACGACGTCACCAACTATATCTACATCGCCGGGCCAGTAGACGCCGTGTTGCACTTTGCGTCACCCGCCAGCCCGATAGATTACCTTAAGCTGCCGATTCAGACCCTGAAGGTCGGCGCGCTGGGAACGCATAACGCGCTTGGACTGGCACTGAACAAGGGCGCAAAATTCCTGCTCGCCTCCACGTCGGAAGTTTACGGCGACCCGCTGGTACACCCCCAGAAAGAGGATTATCCCGGCAACGTTGACCCTATTGGCCCGCGCGGAGTGTATGACGAAGCTAAACGGTTCGCTGAAGCGATTACGATGGCCTATCATCGCTATCATGGCGTGGATACCCGCATCGTTCGTATCTTTAACACCTATGGCCCCCGGATGCGGCTGGCCGATGGCCGCGTCGTGCCTAACTTCATCGCGCAGGCGTTGCGCGGCGAGCCGCTGACCGTGTATGGTGACGGTTCCCAAACCCGCAGTTTCCAGTATATGAGCGACCTGATTGAAGGTATTTACCGGCTGCTGCTGTCCAACTACAACGAACCGGTGAACATCGGCAACCCGGTGGAGATGACCATCCTGCAATTTGCGGAAACGGTGAACGCCGTCACCGGAAACAACGCTGGCATCGTCTTTAAGGACGAGCGCATTAAAGGCGATCCACAGGTGCGTCAGCCGGACATCTCCCGCGCCCGTGAAATCCTGAATTGGGAGCCGAAAGTTCAGTTGCGCGAAGGGCTGGAGCCAACCATCGCCTACTTCCGCGAGGTGCTGTGACGGTAGTAAGCCTGCGTCGGAGCACGCCCCGTCCGCGTAGAGCGATGCTGCTGTGGGCAGCGGCAGCAGTCCTCACGGGCGTTGTTGTCGCCATCCTCCCCCCGGCGGTGGCCTTTACCGGTTTTGCGCTGGTGGCGCTGGCGCTGCTGGCGGCGGTCACACCACTGGCGGCGCTGATCGCGCTGCTGGTACTGGCGCCGCTGCGCACGTTGATTGCGACCGAGTCGGCGCTGCAACTGCCGCTGGACATCGGCCAGCTTGCGTTTGCGGCGCTGATCGCCGCCTGGGCGGCCTACCGCATCGCGCGCGGCGAATCCCTGCTTTCACTGGTTTACACGCCGGTTATGACGGCCATACTGCTCCTGCTGGTGGTGTTTGCGCTCACGGCCTTCAATGCTGCCTCCATCGGCGCGTGGCTCAACGAGTGGCTGAAATGGCTGCAAATCCTGCTGCTGCTGCTGCTGGCTCACGACATGGCGGGCGATCACCTCTGGCACTGGCTGGTGTTTGGGCTGGTATTAGCGGGGCTTGCCAATGGGCTGGTTGGGTTATACGAATTTTGGGGCGGCAGCGGCGCGCTGCACCTGCTGATTAGCAGCCGTTTTTTCCGCGCCTTCGGCACTTTCGGCCAGCCCAATCCGTTTGGCGGTTTTATGGGCTTGCTGGCGCCGGTAGCGATCATGGCAGCCGTTGGCTACGGTCGGCGCGCCTGGTCCCGATGGCGCATCCGGCATCATCTACCCATTTCTACAGTGCTGCTAACGTTGTTCTACGCTGCGGCGGCTATCGTCATGGTGGTCGGTATTTTTGCTTCGTGGAGTCGCGGCGCATGGTTGGCTTTTGGTATGGCGCTGGGGGTGCTGGTACTCGCTTTCCCCCAGCGCGCCTGGCGGGGATTGATGATTGCCGCAATCTCCACCACGCTGGTTGCGCTGCTGTGGCTTACTGGCTTTTTGCCCGCTTCGGTAACAGAGCGCATCAGCAGTTCAACGGCGGAATTTTTTGCCTTTGAGGATGTGCGCGGCGTAGACATCACCCCGGAAAACTATGCCGTTGTGGAACGACTGGCGCATTGGCAGGCGGCCTTGAATATGACCAGCACGCACCCCTGGCTGGGTGTAGGTCTGGGCAACTACGAGGTGGTTTATCCACAGTATCGGCTGCTTAACTGGATAGAACCGCTCGGCCACGCGCATAATTATTACTTGAATATTCTGGCAGAAGCTGGCATCATCGGACTGTTAGGATATGGCAAGGCATGGGTTCTGATAATGTGGACGAACTGGCGCGCACGGCGGCATCCCGACTTCCTGGCTCACTGTATTCTGGTCGGCCTGCTCGGTACCTGGACGTATCTGGGCGTCCACAGCCTGTTTGATAACCTGTACGTCAACAACCTGTTCCTGCACCTCGGCTTAATGCTGGGTGTGTTGGCTATCCTGTATAATCAGACTCGTAGATACACAAGGCTAGGAGTTCCATGACCACTCGCTACAATACCGCCCCAGCCGCGCCCCAGCGCGCCCTTCGCAGCCCGATTGACGGCCTGATTGAAGCCATCGCCGCCCGCTTCGGCAGCAAATCCAGGGAAGTCGAACGTTTCCTGAAATTTGCTATCGTTGGCTTTGTCGGCGCGATGGTGGACTTTGGCACGGTCATCGTCCTGCAGGCGACCATTTTGCCGCCCACCAGCGCTTCGGGTGAGCGCCTTACCGTCAACGTCGCTCTTGCGACGACGATTGCCTTCCTGGCGGCAGTCATCAGCAACTTCATCTGGAACCGCTTCTGGACCTACCCGGATTCGCGCTCCCGCTCCATGCGGCGGCAGTTGGCGCAGTTTACGCTGATCAGCTTCATCGGCTGGTTTGGACGGACGCTGTGGATTTCGGCGGCCTACCATACGCTCGGCATGTGGCTGATGCCGATTCTGCTGCCGGTCATCCACCTGTTGCGTCCGGCCTATGTGCCATCCATTGCGGCGGACGATAAGCTGGGAACGCTGGCGGCACAGTTCATTGGTATCATCGTCGTCATGTTCTGGAACTTCTTCGCTAACCGTCTGTGGACGTACAACGACGTGGATAAACACGCCACCAAGTAGGCTCGTTTTGTCTGCAATCGGCATTGACTATACACCGGCTTACGAGCAGGGCGGCGGCATCGGGCGCTACGTGCGCGAACTGGTCGCCGCCCTGTCGCGCCTGGACACGACTACCCCCTATCGCCTGTTTGTGGCGGGCGCCCATTCAGCGCAGCTACCGCCACCGCCAGCCGGCAACTTCCGCTGGAAACCGACACGTCTGACGCCAATCTGGTTGGCGCGGCTGTGGCAGCGCGCGCGCCTGCCGCTGCCGGTGGAAGCATTCGTGGGGCCAATAAAACTTTATCATGCCACTGACTTCGTGCTTCCCCCTACCCTGCCCTCAACCCGCACTTTGCTGACCGTCCATGATCTGTCGTTTGTGCGAGTGCCGGAAGCTGCCAGCACGAACTTAAAAGCCTATCTGGATCAAGTGGTGCCGCGCTCGGTGCGCGCAGCCGATCACATACTCGCCGACTCGCAGGCCACTAAAGCTGATTTGATTGAACTGTATCATACTCCGGCTGATAAAGTGACCGTGCTGCTCAGCGGTGTTGACACGCGGTTTCAACCCGTTGATGACGCTGGAGTTTTATTGACTACACGAAGCCGCTATCGCCTCGGCGCTGTACCTTATATCTTTTCGGTCGGCACCGTTCAGCCCCGCAAAAACTACACTCGTCTGATCGCGGCGCTTGCCCGCCTGCGCGCTGCCGGTTATGACGTGCATCTGGTGATTGCCGGTGGACGCGGCTGGCTGGAAGACCCGATTTATGCCAGCATCCGGGACACTGGTATGAGCGACTACGTACATTTTATCGGCTTTGCCGACGAAGCCGATTTACCGGCGCTGTACAGCGCGGCGGCCTGCATCGCTTTTCCATCACTATATGAAGGTTTTGGCCTGCCGGTACTGGAAGCGATGGCCTGTGGTACACCGGTGGTCACGTCGAATGTATCATCGCTGCCGGAAGTGGCCGGTGACGCTGCCCTCATCATCAACCCCTACGATGTGGACGAACTGACTGACGCGCTGCGCCGCCTGCTGGACGACAGCGACCTGCGGCAAAACCTGGTTGAGAGAGGACAGGAACGCGCCCGGCAGTTCACCTGGGATGCTTCGGCCCGCCATTTGCGCGACATTTATACCCGCCTGCTGGGTGGGTAGTGCTACCTTCCCAGCCGAAAACTGCATTCAACTGTTATAATGCTGTTATCGTTTCACCAAATGGATGTGACTTAGCCAAGAGGGATGAGTATGTCTGCCCCTAAAATGTTTAAACTGGACCCGAACAAACCCTTCTTCATCTATGACACACGCGGGGAATGGCACGCCGTCAAAATCGGCCAGTATTTGTTTGACACCCGTGCCGACTACATTGGCTTTGTGCGCGGCGAAAACCATGATGTGTACACGGCGGCGGGTGAGTGGATCGGCAATCTCTGGCCGGATGGCCGCATCATTCGCAAGCGCGTTTATGAACGTCCACCCCTGCTCAAAGACCGTCCACCCAAGCCGCCCAAGCCGGAGAAATTCCCCCCGCGCGCGCCGCTGCCACCCATGTCCAGCGAACTGGGCTTCGACAAAGTGGATGTGCTAGAATGGGACGAGGACGTGTTTAAGCGCGTCTCCGATCTGGTGGAAGACATGGATTAGGATGGCAGTATGGAAGAACGCCCCCACAAACACGTAGACGAGTCGCGCTTTACCTTAAGCGCGTTGATGGGACCGCAGGATGCAAACGCGCATGGCAACGTCCATGGGGGCGTGATTATGAAGATGGCAGACGAGGCCGGCGCCCTGGTCGCCATGCGCCACGCCCGCCTGCCTGTCGTCACGGTTGCCATTGACTCGATGACCTTCATGGAACCCATCCTGCTGGGGCATCTCGTGCTGTGCAACGCCGAACTGACGTATGTTGGACGCACGTCAATGGAAGTCCGTGTCGAAGTCATCACCGAAAACCCGCTGCTGGGTGATAGCAAAGTGACTAACATTGCCTATCTCGTCTACGTGGCGCTGGGGCCGGACGGCCATCCAGCGGTTGTACCGGGACTGATCTACGAAACGCCAGAGCAGCGCCGGCGGGCCGAGGAAGCCGAGCAGCGCCAGGCTTATCGCAAGCAGCAGCGCGCCCGCGAAAACCGGGTAAAAGTATGAGCGACGTTCTGCCCCATCTCAGCGGCACGGATCAATCCGCGCTGCTGCGGCTGCTGAGCCAATCCGGCGCGCGCGCCGTGCTGGCGGAAGAAGCGCCCGACCTCGGCATCGCCGACCGCCGCCCCTTCCCCTTTCTGGCGATTGTCGGTCAGATGGAAATGCGCGTGGCGTTGCTGTTGGCGGTCATCAACCCGGCCATCGGGGGTGTACTGCTCATCGGCCCGCGCGGCACGGGCAAAACGACTGCTGTTCGCAGCCTGGTGAACATCTTGCCAGATGTCGAAGTCAGCGATTGCGAAGAAGGTGTTTTGCCGGAGGAGTTGCAGCATTCCAATGCCCGCCTTCTCTTCCCGGACTGTTACGAAAAATTTCACTCCGGCCAACCGATCTCCCACTACGAGCCGGTGAAGCTGGTTGAACTGCCGTTAAATGCCCGGCTGGAAGATGTGGTTGGTGGCATCAACGAGCGTGTTGCCATTCAGCAGCAGCGTGTCCGGCTGGAAAAGGGCATCCTCGCCCGCGCCGACAACAATCTACTGTATATTGACGAAGTGAACCTGCTGGACGATGAAATCGTGGATGCGATTCTGGACGCTGCCGCCCAGGGCAGCTATACCGTGCGGCGCGGCGCGATGTCCGGCACCTATCGCTCGCGGTTTGTGCTCATCGGCTCGATGAACCCGGAGGAAGGCCGCCTGCGTCCCCAGATTTTGGACCGCTTCGGCCTGCGGGTGAACGTGCGCGGCCTGACAGCGAAAGAAGACCGGCTGGAAGTGTACCACCGCGTTCGCGCCTACCGGCACAATGCCACACAATTTCTGCGGGAATGGGAACTGGCTACGGCTGAAGTCCGTGAGGAGATTGTTTTTGCCCGCGAACTGCTCAAACAGACGACACTCGCGCCGGAGGCGCTGGAGTTAGGGTTGACGCTGGTGCAGGATTTGGACATTGACTCGCACCGCGCGGAATACACCTTATTCGAGGCCGCCCGCGCCTATGCCGCCAGTGATGGCCGTGATGTGGCGACGGTGCAGGATGTGCGCGCGGTTGCGCCAATGGCGCTGCGGCAGCGGCGCAGCGAATTTATGGTGCGGTTCTTTGAAAGCCAGTACGCAGAGGATGAGCAGATTCGCGCCCGCATTGATGAGCTGATCGGCGCATGACCGCAGCAGACCGCTTCTTTTGGCTGCTCCTGCTGCTGGCGCTGGTCTGTTACCTCCTGCCCTGGGTAGTAACACCCGCTGCCGGCCTGACGATGGGTGCGGTAGATTTGGCGGAATGGGCCAGCCTGCACCCGGCGGTTCGCGCCGCCCCCCCTCCCCTGCTGACCAGCTTCCTGCTGCGGCTGCCGCCGGTACTGCTGGCGCTCGTTATTGCGTCCCGGCCAGCTATCCGCCGCTGGCTGTGCGCGCTGGTGGTGCTTCTGATCGCCGTTGCGCTGCTTCCACCGCTCGAATTTCTCACCCAGTATCAGGATGATCTGAATTATCGCCAGCAGTTCGCGCTGGCGCTGCTGGCGCTGAGCGGCGGTACTGTTGGTCTGATTGGACGTTTTGCCCGCTATCGTCAGCATGCGAGCAGTGTACTGACCCTGGCCGCCGCCGGAGCTGCGTTGTGGGGCTTCGGTCAGACTTATGTATTGCTGGCCGATTTTCATGTACCGCTGCGCGTGGGTGTTGGTGTGATCGGCTTTGCCGCCTGCTGCCTGGCGCTGTCTGTGCTGGACTGGCTGCCAGTCCGCCTCAAAACAAACAGGGTAGCACGCGCCTGACGCACTACCCTGCATCTACGTTCCGCTGCGAAACGGCGTTTTAGCCGCCCATCCGTTCATGAATGTAGGTGATTGCCTCGCCAACGGTCGTAATTTTTTGGGCGTCTTCGTCGCTAATTTCGCCGCCGAATTCTTCTTCGAAGGCCATAATCAATTCGACCAGATCGAGCGAATCCGCTTCCAGGTCCTCGCGGAAACGCGCGGACGGCACGACGCGGTCAGCTTCCACGCCGAGCAAATCCACCACAATATTACGGACACGTTCTTCAGTTGATGCCATTTTTGACCTCCCAGTACGTGGGGCATTGTGTTTGCAGAATAGCAGGCACACATTATACCGATATTCAGACCTTGTGCCAGTGGGCAAACGGAGTTGACACAGTCTTCGTTTATCGGGTAGCATTAGCCTGCACCCTAAGTAGGAACACCGCACCATGAGCAAAGTCACGGATACACCGACGACGGAAAGCCGCAAAGCCGACCATATCCGTATCAACCTCGAAAAAGACGTGCAGTTCCCTCGTTTGACCACTGGACTGGAGAAGTATCGCTTTTTACATCAGGCGCTGCCTGAGATGAACTTCAGCGACGTGGACGCACGGGTGACGCTTTTTGGCAAAACCCTCTCCGCGCCCATTCTGATTTCCTCCATGACGGGCGGCACCGATATGGCTTATCGCATCAACCAGAACCTGGCGGAGGCGGCGCAGGCGCGGGGTGTAGCGATGGGGCTGGGTTCGCAACGGGCGGCCATCGAAAAACCTGAACTGGCGTATACCTACCAGGTGCGGAACGTCGCGCCGGACATTCTGCTGTTTGCCAACGTTGGCGCGGTACAGTTGAATTATCGCTATGGCCCGCAGCAATGCCAGCGCGCCGTTGATATGATTGAAGCCGATGCGCTCATCCTGCACTTCAACGTCCTGCAGGAAGCCGTCCAGCCAGAGGGCGATACGGACTTTGCCGGGCTGCTATCAAAAGTCGAACAGGTTTGTAGCCATGTTTCCGTGCCCGTTATCGCTAAAGAAGTTGGTTGGGGCTTTTCCGAGCAGAACGCGTGTGACCTGAAAAACGCCGGCGTCGCCGCCATTGACGTGGCCGGTTCCGGCGGCACATCCTGGAGCGAGGTAGAGTACCATCGTGCGCCGAACGCTTTCCACGCCCGCGTGGCCGCCAGCTTTGCCGACTGGGGTATCCCGACCGCGGATGCCATCCAGTATGCGGTGAAAGGCGCGCCCGGCCTGCCGATTATCGCCAGCGGCGGCCTGCGTGACGGCATTGACATCGCCAAGTGTATTGCGCTTGGTGCGACGCTGGGAGGGCTGGCCGGCCCGTTCCTGAAAGCCGCCGACCAGTCGCTTGAATCGGTTGACCAGTTAATACGTGAACTCACCGCGCAGCTTCGCATTGCCATGCTGTGCAGCGGCGCGCGGACGATTGATGCGCTTCAACGGACACCGCTACTCTCGGTACAGTAGGTCCGCATATTAGGATTAAACTCAGTGTTTGCACAACTTGCCCGCCCCTTTTTTGCGGAACTGGACGCTACCATGCGCCAGGTTGTCAGTCGTATCCCGGAGGATGTGCCGGGCTTTGCCGTTATGCTGCATTATGCCCTTGGCTGGAGTGATGAAAACGGCCTGCCGTATCATCAGGCCACCGGCAAGCGGATTCGCCCACTGCTGCTGCTGTTATGCGCCCAGGCCGCCGGAGGCCGGTGGCATACAGCGCTACCAGCAGCCGCCGCTGTCGAACTGCTGCACAATTTCTCGCTTATTCACGACGACATCCAGGACAACAGCCCGACCCGCCACAAACGCCCGACCGTCTGGAAAATCTGGGGCGAGGCCAACGCGATCAACGCCGGCGACGCTCTGTTTTCGCTGTCGTTCTGCGCCCTGGAAGGACTGGCGGACTCGGTCGCGCCGTCTACGCTGCTACGCGTGTGGCAAATCTTTAACGCTACCACGCTCGAACTGACACGCGGCCAGCACCTTGACATGCGCTTTGAGCACCAGCCAACAGTGAGCGTGGATGAATATCTCTCGATGATTAGCGGCAAATCTGCCGCGCTGATCGCTGCTTGTGCAGAAATCGGTTCCCTGGTCGGTTCGGAGGATATGGCGGTAGCGGCTCACTATGCCGAATTTGGTCTGAATCTGGGTATCGCGTTCCAGATTCGGGACGACATCCTCGGCATCTGGGGCGATCCGAACGTGACCGGCAAATCCGCTGCGACCGACATCCTCTCGCGCAAAAAGTCGCTGCCGGTGCTGTACGGCCTCAGCCACAGCCCGGAACTGGCGAGCGTGTACCAGCGTGACACTTTTACTCCGGCAGACGTGACCGAGGCGGTCGCGCTGCTTGACCGGCTGGGCGTGCGGGACTACACCCAGCAGCAGGAAACCTTCTTTTACCGCCGCGCCCTCGCCGCGCTGGAAAACGCCCAGCCGCGGGGAGAAGCTGCGGGGCAATTAATGCAGTTGGTTGAAAACCTGTTTGGGCGCGCGTATTAGCGTGGCAATCCTGTAGGGGCGACTCCGCGGGGTCGCCCCGTGACCTACCGTCATTAAACCAATTCGCGGAAGATCATGTTGCTTAACAAGCGCCCCTGCCGCGTCAGCCGCACGACGTCATCGTCTACGTACAGCAGGCCATAGCCGACGTACTTTTCGATCAGGCTGCCGTACAGGTCAAGCACATCATCGCCGAATCGCTGACGAAAGACCTCACGGCGAATCCCTTCCCGCGTCAGCCGCAGTCCCATCAGCAGCGTGTCGGTGATCTCCGTCTGCCGGTCTACCACGACCGCCTGATCGGTGGCCGGCGTGCGCGGGTAGTCGTAGCGGTCATCGGCGGTCTGCATCGCCTGAATGTATCTCTGCGGTGACAGGACGGTGGAATAACGCACGCCACCGGCGAAGCCATGCGCCCCCGGTCCGAGACCGGGATACGGCAGGTTGTACCAGTACTGCAAATTGTGGCGGCAGGCATAACCCGGCTTTGCCCAGTTGCTGATTTCGTACTGTTCATAACCGGCAGCCCCTAGCACGTCCGTCGCCAGTTCGTACATGTCCGCAGCCAGATCATCATCCGGCGCGGGCAGGCGTCCCGTAGCGACCCATCTTTTCATCGGTGTGCCGTCTTCCAGCCCCAGCGCGTACAACGAAACATGCTCCGGCTGAAGCCGCAACATCTGCCGCAGGCTGTTGTCCCAGTTATCAAGTGTCTGATGCGGGATGCCGTAGATCAGATCAAGGTTGAGATTGGTAAAACCGCCCTGCCGCGCGGCGGCCACCGCCCGCACCGTCGCATCGTTGTCGTGCCGCCGGTGGAACAGTTCCAGTTCATTTGCGTTGGCCGACTGCATCCCGATGCTAACGCGGTTGATGCCCACCTCGCGCAGCGCCTTCATATAGCCGGCGTTCAGATCGCTGGGGTTCGCCTCGATAGAGATTTCGGCATCCGGCAGCAGCTTAAAGTTCCGCCGAATCGCGGTCAGAATATCGTCCATCTGCTCCGGTGTCAGGATACTCGGCGTGCCGCCACCCAGGTACACCGTGCCAACGGTTTGGCCCGGCTGTGCCTGACCGACAATCTGGATTTCCCGAGCCAGCGCCGCCACAAATGGCTCAATCAACCCCTCGAGATTAACATAAGTATTAAAAGCACAGTAGGTACATTTTATGCGGCAGAAAGGTATGTGCAAATAAATGGAAAGGGGAACCGATGTGGCACTCATGTGTTGGGCCGGGGTGTTTCCTCAACTTAAGGAGAATTGCGGTATTGTTGCAGGTTTAATATAATTATTCAAGACGCATCTCACTCACCGTGATCTCAGGATATATAGGAATAACGCGATTATGCCCGACACAACTAAGTTCGCCGGCATGGGTGGCGATAGTTCGAGCGATAGTTCATTACAAGCGAACACGGTCTTAAAAAGTCGGTATAAGATTCTCGGTGTCGTGGGCGGCGGCGGCATGGGTACGGTTTATCAGGCGCGCGATCTTAACTTCCCGGATGTACGCCGGGTGGTAGCTGTCAAGGAGATGCTGAACCCCACCAGCGATCCCGCGCTCCACAATTCCACCTTACGCACCTTCCAGCGCGAAGCCAACATCCTGGCTGCGCTGAATCACCCGGCTATTCCCAAGATTTTTGACTTCTTTGACCAGAAAGACCGCGTGTATCTGGTGATGGAGTTTATCAACGGCAGCGACCTGGAATCGCTGCTGGCAAAAACGAAGGAACTGCCGGTCGAAAAAATCATCGAATGGTCAATTGACCTGTGTGACGTTATCAACTATCTGCACACGCAGCCGAAGCCGATTGTGTTTCGTGATTTAAAGCCGTCCAACATCATGATTGACAGCTTCGGCAAAATCCGGCTGATTGACTTCGGCATCGCCAAGATTTTTGACAGCGGCGTGAAAAAACACACCATGATCGGCACGGAAGGCTACTGCGCCCCGGAACAGTACAAGGGCGACGTGACAATCCTCAGCGACATTTACAGCCTGGGCGCGACGCTGCATCATATCCTCACGCGGCAGGACCCACGACTGGCGCCGCCCTTCAGCTTCCCGGAACGCCCTATCCAGCAGTACAATCCCAAAGTCCCGGACGGCCTGGTATCCGTCGTCGAAAAAGCCTTGCAGTTTGAACCGGCCAACCGTTTCCAGAACTGCGAAGAGATGAAAGCGGAGCTGGAAAAACTACGCCTCCAGCCACAGATTGTGATTGCGCCGCAGGCTGGTCGCGGCACGGCAATGGCCGGCACGGATTTCTTTGACAACATGACCGCCACCGGCGCGATTGAGCCGAAGTGGAAGTTCACGGCGGAGGATGAAATTCGCTCCAGCCCGACCGCGCATAAGGAGATGGCGTTTGTCGGGTCGTACGATACCAACGTTTATGCCGTGAACCTCACCACCGGCGCATTTATCTGGAAGTACGCCTCGCACGGCGGCATCGCCTCCTCGCCGGTGGTGGACGAGTCAAACCGGCTGGTTGTTTTTGGCTCGGAAGACAACACCTTCTACGCGCTGGACTACCGGACAGGCCGGATTAACTGGTCTTATGTCACGCAGGACAAAATCCGTTGCACGCCGCGCGTTGCTCACGACCACATCTTTGTCGGCAGCGATGACGGCCACCTGTACGCGCTCGCCGCCCCCAATGGCCGTTTTCGCTGGAAATACCAGGTGGGCGACCCCATCCGCAGCCGCCCATACGTCACCAATGAGGTGATTATCTTCGGCGCGGAAACCGGCGAAGTTTTTGGCCTCGACCTGGATGGCAAGCGGAAATGGAGCTACCGCACCCGCCGTCCGGTCAATTCCTCGCCGTTTGTAGATGTGAACGAAGGTATCTGCTATATCGGCTCCAGCGACAACAACGTCTATGCGCTGGATGCCAGCAGCGGCTATAGCTCGCTGCGTTTCCGCACCAACGGCCCGGTGATTTCATCGCCGGTGGTCGAAGGCGACCTGCTGTTTTTCGGCTCTGCTGACGGCACACTGTATGCCATCAACGCCCAGACCTTCCGCGAGAAATGGAAGTTCACAATCGAAAAACCGATCATCTCGTCACCCATTGTTTACCAGGGCGCAGTTTATTTTGGCGGCACCGACGAATATTTCTACTGCGTGGATATGCAGACCGGCAAGGAGCGGTGGAAATTTAAGACCAATGGCCCAATCACTTCAACTGCCTGTATCGCTAATGACGTGATCCTGTTCGGTTCGTTTGACAAAACCCTGTATGCGCTGCCTCTGGTAAACTAAACCCTGTTTTTACCCGGTATTGGAGTCTCAATCATGGACTTGTTCCGCCGTCTGTTTACGCAGTCCCCGTCCAAGCCGCAGGATAAACCTGCCGTATCCGACAGCAGCCGCCCGAAGGAAACGGCCCCTATGGAGCCGCCCTCGGCGCGAACGGCAGAGCCTTCCCCCGGCACTCCTCCTGCGGTTGAAACGGTTGCACCTACGGTCGCCGACGGCGCAACACGTCCCCTACCGCCGGAAACGGTCATTTCGACCAGCAACGAACACCTGTCATTCGGGCAGTCTACCGATGTCGGCATGGTGCGCACCACCAACCAGGATACGGCCTACTCCATGTTTTCCACCAGCCGCAGCGCCGACCAGCGACCGGACTTCGGCCTCTTTATTGTGGCCGACGGCATGGGCGGGCATCATGACGGCGAGAAAGCGTCGGCAATGGCCGCACACGTGGTTGCCACCCACATAGCGACCAACGTCTATCTTCCCATGCTGCGCGGCGAAAATGATGCCGACCGGATGCCGATCACCGAAGCCATGATCTCCGCCGTCCAGAAAGCCAATACCGACATTATTGCCAAAGTCCCGGAGGGCGGCACAACCTTAACCGCCGTTGCCATCGTCGGTGATCTGGCGTATATCGTCCACGTCGGCGACAGCCGCGTTTACCTGATTACCAGGGATGGCCTGGAACAGATTACCCGCGATCATTCGCTGGTGCAGCGGCTGGTGGAACTCGACCAACTGACGCCGGAAGAAGCGATCAACCACCATCAGAAAAATGTACTCTATCGCGCCCTGGGCCAGAGCGATACGGTGGAGGTGGATGCCCTCACCCGGCGTCTGCCGCCCAAATCACGGGTGATGTTGTGCAGTGACGGGCTATGGAATCTGGTCAACGAAGAAGAAATCGCGGCGCTCGTCATGCAGCACAACAATCCCCAGGAAGCCTGTGACAAGCTGGTTGCTCTTGCCAACACACACGGCGGCACAGACAATATCACGGCAATTATCCTGCAAATTCCTGGCTAGTATGAAGTAGTTATTGTTATGGCTGTGACCAGTCTCGACCCGTATACCACGCTGGGCGTCCCGAAAGATGCTTCCACCGAGGAGATCAAGGCGGCCTATCGGCGGGTGGCCCGCCGGCTGCACCCGGACGTGAACCAGAATAATCCCGGCGCCGGCGTTCAGTTCCAGGACGTGACAGTCGCCTACGAGCTACTGATCGATTCCGAGCGCCGCCGCACTTACGACATGCAGGCGCTGCGGCGTCACGGCGGTGAAGGGTATTATTTCAGCCTGCGC
Source organism: Chloroflexota bacterium (assembly GCA_016223085.1). Lineage (GTDB taxonomy): Bacteria > Chloroflexota > Anaerolineae > Aggregatilineales > Phototrophicaceae > CFX2. The sequence continues at coordinate 177,709 of JACRPS010000014.1, read as the reverse complement.
GTCACACCCAGCAAGCGCGCTATCGTGCCGCTGCCGGAGCCGCAGGTGGTTTACCTGCTGGCGGAAATCCTGCCGGACCCACGTGCCCGCGAGGAAAATCTCAAGCGCGAGTCGCGCCTGAACCTCACGCTGGTGCTGGATCACAGCAATTCGATGAACGGCACGCGGCTGGACAAGGTAAAAGTAGCCGCGCATCAGATCATTGACCAGCTTTCCGAAGGGGATATTCTCTCGGTTGTGACCTTCAATGACCGCGCGGAAGTGATTATTCCGGCGACGCCCGTTGACAACAAAAACGCTCTGAAAGCCAAAATCAGCATGATGAATGCCTCTGGCGGCACCGAGATTTTTAAGGGGCTGTCCGCCGGTGTTGACCAGAACCGCCGCTACCTCGGCCCGCGTCTGGTGAATCATGTGGTTCTGCTGACCGATGGCAACACCTTCGGCGATCAGGACAATTGTATCGAGCTGGCGCGTAAGGCCGCCGAGCAGGGTATCAGTATCAGCGCGATGGGGTTGGGCCAGGAATGGAATGACGAGTTCCTTGACCAGCTTGCTTCCACCACCGGCGGCACCTCGTCCTACATCAACTCTGCCAGCGCGGTTGTGAAGTTCCTCAACAATCACGTGCGCAATCTGTCCAATGCCTTTGCGGAGCGCGTGCGTCTTTCGATTGCGCCCGATCCGGATGTCCGGCTGGAATCGGCCTTCAAACTGCTGCCCCATCCGCAGCCCCTCACCGTTGACGAAGCCTATCTGCAACTGGGAAGCCTGCAGGCAAACCGTAGCATTGCCGTGCTGCTTCAGGTTCAGCTTCCGGCCAACCTACCGCTGGGGTTCCGCTCGGTGGCGCGGCTGGTCGCGCAGGGTGACATCCTGGTGAACCAGAACCAGCAGTATCAAAGTTTGAGTGATATCTCTCTGGAAGTAAACGAGAATCCTCCGCCGGAAGACCCCCCGCCGGTTATTCTCGACGCTCTGGGCAAGCTGACCCTGTATCGGATGCAGGAACGCGCGCAGGAAGCGCTGGCAAGCGGCGACGTAAAGGAGGCTACGCGTCGGCTGGAAAATCTGGCGACCCGCCTGCTGGCGATGGGCGAAGAGGAACTCGCGCACCAGGCACGGGCAGAGGCTCGCCGCGTGGCACATACCAGCAATCTCTCTGACGCCGGACGCAAAACGCTGAAGTACCAGACGCGCTTTCTGCTGCTTGGCCCATCGAACGAGGATAGTTCACTATGATTCTGTGCCCACATTGTGGATATAAAAACCTGGAAGGGGTGCTTTTCTGCGAAGAATGCGGCCAGAACCTGAAGGGTGGCAACGCTGTGCTGCCAACCAAGCAGCTTGACCAGGCTGCTAACGAACTGGCGGCCAAAGCCACCTGGGGCACGGCCCGCTTTGGTCAGGATGCCTCGATTATCATGCACATTCGGGATATGCCCTCGCCTGTCATTATCCAGCCGGCAAAAAAGACTATCCTGGGCCGCGCGGACATGAACAGCCCACAAAAACCGGATATAGACCTGTCCCCCTATGGCGCGCTGGACAAGGGTGTGTCCCGGATTCACGCTGCCATCATGCGCAACGAGGATACCCTAACGCTGGTGGACATGGGCAGCGCCAACGGCACTCACCTCAACGGCCAGCGCCTTGTCCCAGACCAGCCTCGCATTCTGCGGGACGGGGACGAAATTCGCCTGGGTAAACTGGTAGCGCATATCTATTTCAAATGATGTGCCCGTTACCATTCATTGTGTGTATAATAATTGCAAGATTATCAACGGCAACTTTCGGGAGACGCCATGATTACTCTACTCCTACACATTGCAAACTCCGAACCGATAAAAGTTGATGTCGAAGACCTGCCTCATCCGTCCGACATTATGATCCTGGGGAAAAACCCGCGTGACCGCAAGGACCGCGAAGTAGACTGGCTGGATGAAGGCGTGACTACTGTGATGCTCCCCTGGTCGCGCATCAATCTGATCCAGGTGATGCCTGACCCCAGTGCCAAAGCCGACTTCCCGCAACTGTGGAGAAACGATTAGGTACACAAATCATGACAACAAAACTTCCGCGAACTGGCCAGCGCGATGGAAAACGGGTACTGGTAGTAGACGATGAGCCGCGGATGATCGGCTTTATCCGAATGAATCTGGAACTGGAAGGCCATCAGGTCATTGAAGCGCACACTGGCCTGGAAGCCCTGGAAGCCGTCCGCACCAAACTCCCCGACATCGTTCTGCTCGACATCATGATGCCCGAACTGGATGGCTACGAAACCCTGCGGATGCTACGGGAATTCTCTAACATCCCAGTGATTATGCTTACCGCCAAGGGCGAAGAAAACGACAAGGTATACGGCCTTGAACTGGGCGCGGACGACTACATCACCAAACCGTTTGGCCCACGCGAACTCTCCAGCCGGATTAAAGCTGTGCTGCGCCGCGCCAGTATGCCATCCACCTCGCCGGAACAGGCTGTACTGCGTATTGACGACCGCCTGAGCATTGACTTCAACCAGCGCGAGGTGATCGTCAACGGCGAGCACATTAAGCTGCGCCCCACTGAGTACCGCCTGCTCTATCATCTGGTGGAAAACGCCGGCTGGACCGTACCGCACGACCAGTTACTGGCGAAGGTCTGGGGCTACGAATACCGCGACGAGGCGCATTACGTTCGTCTGTACGTGAATTACCTGCGCGAGAAGATCGAAGAAGACCCGGCCAACCCCAAGTACATCCTGACGGAACGGGGCGTTGGCTACCGCTTCATGGACTTCAAGCGATCGCTGGAACAGGCGTAACGCGCTTGCGGCGAGAGGGGTTTCCACGTACAATGAAGTTGAGTTACGCGCCCTAACCCCTCAAGGAGGGTTTCGTGTCCGCATACAAAATCGTGGTCACCGGCCCGTTTAACTCCGGGAAGACGGTGTTTATTAAAACGATTTCGGATATTCCGGTGGTCTCAACCGAAAAACGGATTACCACCGAGGACAAGGGGATCAAGTCCGAAACCACCGTTGCGATGGACTATGGCCGCGTGCAGCTTGACGGTGACACCCTGTACCTCTACGGTACCCCCGGCCAGACCCGGTTCGACTTTATGTGGGAAATCCTGTCCAGCGAGATGAACGGTTTCATCGTGCTGGTGGACAGCACCGACACTCCCTCGTTCCCCGATGCCGCCGAGTTAATCAACCTGTTTTCCAGCTTCGTCAACGTACCGTATCTAGTCGTCGCCAACAAAACCGATCTGGACGGTGCGGCGAAACTCTCCGACGTGCGGCGCGGCACCAGGGCTGGCAGTGATGTCACGGTTATGCCCTGCGTTGCCACCCAGAAATCAAGCGTGCGGCAGGTGCTGCTGCAAATGATGCAACTGTTGAAGAAGGAAAAATCTGCCCCCTGACCTTCATTGAAGTTATAACGAAGAATAAAGACCGGAATAAAAATCCGGTCTTTTTATACCTTTCCAACATTATTCTAATCTGCCTCGGACATTCACTCCCTATACTAATACCCGTATAAAACCTCATTCAAGGATGTGGGAGTGATGTCCAATGGCTAAAATTGTAGGAATTGACTTGGGAACGACAAACTCGGTAATTGCCGTTCTCGAAGGGGGTGAACCCGTTGTGATTACCACCGCTGAAGGTGGCCGGTTAACGCCTTCGGTGGTTGCCTTTACCAAGAACAATGAACGGCTGGTGGGCCAGACCGCCAAACGTCAGGCGATTGTAAACCCGGAAAATACCGTGTTTTCGATCAAACGGCTGATGGGTAAAAACTATGATGAGGTGCGCGACGAAGCCAAGCGCCTGCCTTATCAGATTGTCCCCGGCCCGAAGAATGACGCGCAGGTGAAAATCCCGGTCAACGGTAAAACGTACACGCCGCAGGAAATCAGCGCCATGATTCTGGCGAAGATGAAGAAGGATGCTGAAGCCTTCCTGGGCGAGCCGGTGACGCAGGCGGTTATCACTGTACCGGCGTACTTCAACGACAGCCAGCGCCAGGCGACCAAGGACGCGGGGCGGATTGCCGGGCTGGAAGTGCTGCGGATCATCAACGAGCCGACCGCTGCCGCGCTGGCCTACGGGCTGGACAAGCAAGAGACGGAAACCATCATCGTCTTTGACCTGGGTGGTGGTACGTTCGATGTTTCCGTGCTGGAAGTCGGCGACGGTGTAGTGGAAGTGAAGGCCACCAGCGGCGATACCCACTTGGGTGGCGACGACTGGGATCAGGTTATCATTGACTGGATTGCCAGCGAGTTCCAGAAGGAACAGGGGATTGACCTGCGGCAGGATCGTCAGGCGCTCCAGCGGCTGAAAGAAGCTGCCGAGAAAGCCAAGATCGAACTGTCGAACACGGTACAGACCGAAATCAACCTGCCCTTCATCACGGCGGATGCGTCTGGTCCGAAACACCTGACCATGACGCTCACCCGCGCCAAGTTCGAGCAGCTCAGCCAGGAGTTGATGGCACGACTGCGCCAGCCGGTTGAGCAGGCGCTGCGCGACGCCGGTATTGACAAGAATAAAATTGATGAAGTCGTGCTGGTCGGTGGCGCGACGCGGATGCCGATGGTACAGGATTACGTCCAGAGCATGTTCGGCAAGACACCGAACAAGAGCGTGAACCCGGACGAAGTAGTTGCCATTGGCGCGGCGCTCCAGGCAGGTGTGCTGGCCGGCGACGTGAAGGACGTGCTGCTGCTGGACGTGACACCGCTGAGCCTGGGGGTGGAAACAATGGGCGGTGTGATGACCGTACTCATCCCACGCAACACCACTATCCCGGTCAGCAAGAGTGAAATCTTCTCGACGGCGGCGGACAACCAGACCTCGGTTGACATCCATGTTCTACAGGGTGAACGCCCGATGGCAGCCGATAACATGACGCTCGGCCACTTCCGGCTGGACGGCATTGCACCGGCACCGCGTGGGATTCCACAGATCGAAGTGAAGTTCGACATTGACGCTAACGGTATCCTGAATGTGACGGCGACCGATAAGGCCACCGGCAAGGCGCAGCAGATCACTGTCACGGCTTCAACCAACCTGCGGCAGGACGAAATCGAACGGCTGGTGAAGGAGGCTGACCGCAACCGTGCCGAGGATGAACGCCGCCGCGAACTGGCGCAGGTTCGCAACGAGGCCGACACGCTGGTATACCAGGCGGAGAAGATGCTCAACGACCTGGGCGACCGTGTACCGGCCACCGACCGCGAGGCGATCACCGCGCAGATCGAGTCGCTGCGGAGCGCGATGGAACGCGACGACATTAACGCCCTGCGGTCTGGCATCCAGGCGCTGCAGAACGCGACCTATGCCCTGTCACAGCAGGCTTCGGCTGCCGGCGCCGCTGGTAGTCACGGTGATGGTGGCAGCCAGGGCGGCTGGCACGGCGAAAGCGAGCCGGACGACGTGGTGGAAGGCGACTACACCACCCTGTAATCACCAACCAAAAGGGCTATCCCGGTCGGATGGCCCTTTTCGATTCTTATGCTGGTTATATCGTTGACTGTCAACTGATAACCAAAAAGTGTCTTACGTTGTTTCCGGCGTAATGTGCTCGGCCCGCAGCCGCGCGTATTCCTGCGTGAACTGGTCGAGCATTGTCTGTTTTTCGTCGTCCGGTAGCAGGCTGGCGCGCACGCTGTTCAGCGCCATTTCTTCCACATCGGTCAGCCCAACGCCAATCTGCTCCACCGCCGCCAGATATTCCTGCACTAGCGTAGTCTGGTACAGTTCCGGCATCCCGGACGTCAGCGTTACCGTCAGACCTTCGTCCAGCAACCGGCGCAGCGGGTAGTCGGCGTAACTGCTGATGCGTCCGGTACGTACCTCATGCGCCAGCGCCAGCACCAGCGGGATATGCTGCTCATCCAGCAGCCGCAGCGCCTCCGGCGACTCCGCCACGCCCCAACCGCGATAGATGCGGTCAGGCTGGAGATGTGTGACCGCTTCAATGATGCCTTCCGCGCCCAGTTCATCACCGGCCAGCGCCACCCGGTGCAGCTCCTTCTTTTCCGCACTGCGGAACGGTCGCTCAAACTGCCCAATCGGCTGCGCGTTTTCCGGCCCACCCAGGCCGATGCCAAGCACCCCGCCCTTCCGGGCGGACGTGCTGGTCGCCCAGCGCAGATAGTCATCGGCCTTGCGTGGTTGATCGCGAGGTATCGTCAGAATCCAGCGGATTTGTACTCCCCAACCGCGAGTCACCCGGTCACGGCCATCATTGATCGCTGTCAGTAGCTGCTCAAACGTTAGTCCCTGCTCCATATACAGCGTCGGGTTGATACTCACCTCGGCATAGCGCACGTTCTGCTTTGCCAGCGCCACACCCATCTCGTATACCAGCCGAGTCAGGTTTTCCGGCAGTTGCAGCCACTGGCTAACGGCCCGCACCATCTCGTCCAGCCGTTTGTAGTCGGGGCGTTCCAGCAACGCGAGCCACTGCTGGAAATTCTTTATGGTGCCGGGGATGTCATTCTGCTCGGCAATCATCAGCAGCGTATCTTTACGCAGCGCACCCTCAAATTGAAGGTTCAATTCAACTTTCGGAATGGCGTGAATGAAACTGTCTACGCTCATCGCCTTATTTCCTTCGTTCTGTTTCATCCGGTACATCTTTTCGCACAAAGCCGTTGGCGTTGTTGACCACCTCCTGCGGCAGCGCGTCCCGGCGCTGTGCCGCCGCCCTCACAAACGCCAGGAACAGCGGGTGTGGCTGGTTCGGGCGGCTCAGAAATTCCGGGTGGAACTGGCTGCCAACCATAAACGGATGGTCTTTGATTTCCGCGATTTCCACCAGTTCGCCATCCGGGCTAAGGCCGCTGAACGCCATACCATGCTGGTCAAACCGGGTGCGGTAAGCATTGTTAAATTCAAAGCGGTGGCGGTGGCGTTCCTGCACTTCCGGCACGTTGTGGTAAGCCTCCGCAGCCACCGTTCCGGGTTGAAGCTGGCACGGGTACAGGCCCAGACGCATCGTGCCACCCATGTCGGTAATACCGCGCTGCTCCAGCATTAGGTCAATCACCGGGTGTTCAGCGCTTTCAAACTCGGAACTGTTGGCGCCTTCCAGCCCCAAAACGTTGCGGGCGAACTCCACGCACATGACCTGCATCCCCAGGCACAGCCCCAGGTATGGGATTTTGCGCTCACGGGCGTAGCGCGCTGCCATGATTTTGCCCTCAACCCCCCGGTAGCCAAAGCCACCGGGAACGACAATACCATGAGCCGAGGCCAGCCGGTCCCAGCCTTTCTCCTTTTCGAGATCGCCGGAGTAGATCCACTCGATTTCAAGGCGGCAGTTCTGCGCGCTGGCCGCGTGGAAAAGCGCCTCTTTCACGCTCATATAAGCGTCGTGAAGTTCCACGTATTTGCCAACAACGGCGATGCGCAGCGGCTCGGCCTGCTTGGCGGCCCGCATCCGCTTAACCAGATTGCGCCACTCGCTCAGGTCCGGTTTGCCAACCTCAAGCTGAAGCTGCTCCACCAGATAATTGCCCAGGCCGGCATCTTCCAGAATCAGCGGCACTTCGTACAGCAGGTCAATCGTTTGCAGCGGAATGACCGCTTCCTTATCCACGTCGCAGAACAGCGCGATTTTGTCTGTCACGTCCTGACTTACCGGATAATCGGTGCGGGCGATAATCACGTTGGGCTGGATGCCAATGCTGCGCAAATCGCGCACGCTGTGCTGCGTCGGTTTAGTCTTGAGTTCGCCGGTTGCACCGATATACGGCAAAAACGTCACATGAACGCACAACGTATCGTGCCGTGATACGTTCATGCGCATCTGCCGGATAGCTTCGAGGAACGGCTGGCCTTCGATGTCGCCCACCGTGCCGCCCACCTCGACGATCACCACATCAGCACGCCCCGGCGTTCCTTGTCAATTACATAGCCATACACCTGCCCCGCGGTGACGTTGCAGGTACGGTTCAGGTTTTCGTCAATAAACCGTTCGTAGTGTCCCAGGTCAAGGTCGGTTTCTGCCCCATCAGCCGTGACAAATACTTCGCCGTGCTGGTAGGGACTCATCGTGCCGGGGTCAACATTGAGATACGGGTCAAGCTTTTGCACGGCGACACGCAGTCCCCGCGCCTTCAGGATACGGCCAATCGCAGCGGCGGTTACACCTTTACCAACCGAACTCACCACGCCGCCGGTGCAGAAGATGTACTTGGGCTTGGGCATAGCAGCACTCACACAACTCACTAACAAACAAAAATCGCGGCGGGGGAACACTCGCTGCGTTTCACCCCGCCGGCTTTCATGGCGTCAACTTGGGGCAAACCGATACGGACTAAACCAGCTTTTCGAGATCGTCAGCCGTCCGGCGCATATCCAGGAAGATCAGACCGAGTTTTGCGCCTTCGCGCACCAGGGTGGTCAGCACCGCTTCCTCACCAACCGACATCAGGATGACATACCCATCACGTCCCCGGATATACACCTGTTCCAGCGCCCCGCGTCCCAGTTCAGTCGAAATACGTTCGCCGAGGGACAGCATCGCCGCTGACATCGCCGATACCCGGTCTTCTTCCACGCCTGCCGGTAACGAGGAAGCCATAATCAGGCCATCCACACTTACGACCGCCGATGCCTCAATCTCCGGGGTCGTTGACTGAAGATCACGCAGACGATCTACCATCAGCTCAGTCCGCGATTTCGCCATAAGTGTACTCCTCTCGAAAGATGCCCGGAAGCAGCACCGGGGTGCAGAACAATTTTACAAAGAGGTCTTGAACACCCTTGATGAGTTGATTGTACTACGCAATTCAGGAAAAAAGGTTATAAGACTGACGGCGGTTGGTGCTGGCGCACCTCAACCCAGATTTATTATACTAAACACCAGACAATCGGCAAGTCGTGACAGACACAAAATGGCGCGCGGCAATCCAGGGTTCTCACCGGACGAAGTTTTGTTATACTGAAACGTTGCTGTTAAGAACATCCAGTTTCACGAAGGTTCGCTCATTCAGCGTAATTCTAGCGTAGAAAAGCAGGTTTTATGCCCGACTATCCGCAGGATACCCGCCAGACGCCCCGCGTCAGCAGCAACCAGCACCCCGTCTCGCTGGCACAAAACGTCGCCGAACGCATCGTCCAGAGCATCAGCCAGGTCATCATCGGCAAGCGGAATGAGGTTCGCCTCACCACACTTGGCCTTCTCAGCCGGGGGCATATTCTGATTGAAGACATCCCCGGCGTCGGCAAGACCATGCTGGCGAAGGCGTTGGCGCGGACGATTGGCTGCACCTTCAGCCGCATCCAGTTTACGCCGGACATGCTACCGTCGGACGTAACCGGTGTGTCGCTGTTCAATCAGAAAACCCGCGAATTTGAGTTCCGCGCCGGGCCAATCATGGCCCAGATTGTGCTGGCGGACGAAATCAACCGCGCCACGCCCAAAACACAGGCCGCCCTGCTGGAAGCGATGGAAGAAAAGCAGGTGACGGTAGACGGTGTGACCTACCCGATGGAAGAACCGTTTGTGATTTTGGCGACGCAGAACCCGATTGAATACGAAGGCACGTTCCCGCTGCCGGAAGCCCAGCTTGACCGCTTCCTGCTGCGGATTCAACTCGGCTACCCCAGCCCGGCGGAAGAACTGACGGTGCTTTCCGCGCAGCAGTACGAGCACCCGATCAACAACATGCGGCAGGTCGTCAGCGTGCAGGAACTGCTGGCCGCACAGCAGGCTATCCGCGAGGTGTACGTCGCCGACGAGATCAAACGCTACATTGTTGATCTGGCGAACGCTTCCCGCCAGCACCCGGACGTGTACCTGGGCAGCAGCCCGCGCGGCTCGCTGGCGCTGTTTCGCACATCGCAGGCGCGGGCCGCAATGGCCGGGCGCGATTACGTCATCCCCGACGATGTGAAAGCCCTGGCGGAAGCCACGCTGGCGCACCGGATCATTGTTGGCCCGGCGGCGCGTATCAAGGACATCACCTCGCGCACCATCGTGCAGGACGTTCTGGCAGCTACGTCCGTGCCGGGGGCATCTGCCTGGCAGTAGTATGCCAAACCGCCGTAACGCTGTTTATGTCCTGCTGATTCTGTCTCTACTGGCCGGCCTGTTCACCGGGCGCGCGCTGTTCTTTAATATTGCCTATCTGTTTGGCGGCCTGCTGGCGATCTCGTTTGTCTGGGCGTGGCTGTCCGTCCGCTGGATCAGCATCAGCCGCAAAACTCGCGCCCGACGCGCCCAAGTCGGGCGCAATCTGGACGAAGCCTTTGTCGTCCGCAATCGTTCACTTTTGCCTAAACTGTGGCTGGAGGTGCGCGACCACTCCACCCTGCCGGGACATCGCGCCAGCCATGTTGTCCCCGCGCTGGGGGCGCGCCGCAGCTACCGCTGGTACGTAGAAACGCCATGTCTCGTTCGGGGGGAATTCCAGCTTGGGCCGGTCACGCTCATGAGCGGCGACCCGTTTGGCTTCTTCCTCACCCCGCGCCGGATTGATGCGACCTCGCGTGTTATCGTCTACCCTGCGACCATGCCGGTGAACCAGGTGCATCTGCCCATCGGCCTGATCTCCGGCGGCGCAGCGCAGCGGCGGCGGGCACACTTTGTCACCACTAACGCCGCCGGCGTGCGCGATTACGTCACCGGCGATGCCTTCAACCGCATCCACTGGCCCAGCACCGCCCGCAAGGATCGTCTGCTGGTCAAGGAATTTGAGATTGATCCTCTGGTGGATATCTGGCTGTTTGTGGATTTTTCCGCCAGTTCGTTGGTTGAAGAACCGAGCGTGCAGCGCATCGGGCGCACCGGACCGGTGATTCCGACCAGCCAGGCCATACCGCCATCCACAGAAGAATATGCAGTCGTCGCGGCGGCTTCGCTGGCAAAATATTTCATCGAGTCGGAGCGCGCGCTCGGCTTTGCCGCCTACACCCCCGCCCGTGAAATCCACCAGCCGGAACGCGGCAACCGGCAGCTTGCGCGCATCCTGCAAACGCTGGCCGTCGCTCGCAGCTTTTCAACCTATTCGCTCAATCAGATGCTGACACTCGAAACGCCCTACTTCACGCGCGGCACGACGCTGGTCATCGTCACGGCCTCGCTCGACTCGGCCTGGGTCAACGAGGCACAAATCCTGTCGCGCCGGGGTATCCGCCCAATGTGCGTGCTAGTTGACCCGTATTCCTTCGGCGGACAGAAATCGCCGGACGAAACGATTGCCCTGCTAAAGCTGGCGCGAATCCCAACGTTGCTCGTCCGCAAGAACGACGACCTCAGCGCGGTGCTGGCGCAGCGTCCTTTGTAAACCACTGGTAATGCCCGGCCAGCGTGAATCCCGCGCCAACCGCTGCGGTGATGGCTTCACGCTGGCTGACCGGAATCACTGTCCCGACCAGATCGTAGCTGTGCCGCGCCCGCACCCGCTGGGCATACGCGAGCGTGAGGGCAGAGATCACCCCCTCCACCCATATCCCACGATAATTCAGGGTCTGCACCGGAATGAGATGCGCGCCGTACGGAAGATCAGCCGTATAAGCCTGGGCTTCCATCGAGATATATAGCGCGTGAACCACCTGAATGCAGCGAAAGCCGGCGCGCACGAAGGCACGCTGGCTGGCGGCGTTATCCGTTTTGATGAGCGCCCGCGCCACCGTCGCGCCCATTGATAAACCCGCCTCGGTGCTGGCAGCGATCAGCCGCCGCGCAATTCCTTGATTACGATAGCGGAAATACACTGCCAGCAGGTCAACCTCCCACCGCCGCGCACCATCAGCGGCCAGCGTCAAAAATCCGTTCAGAAAACCGGCAATGTCTCCGTCTATTTCTGCAATCAGCGTGACGTGATCGAGGTCGCGCAGTACAGAGTCGGCATAGTCGAACCGAACAGTTTCATCCGGCCATGTCGCCTGTTTGACAGCCAGTAGCGCCGGAATATCCTGGGTCTCCGCCCGCCGTATCTTCATCGTGCCCTTCCTTCTGCTGCCGCTGTGCGTTAGACTTGCGCCAGCGACCCAACCATAAGGATAACCCGACTTGACCGCGAACACCGTATCACCAGCACGCAATACCTACCTGTACCTGTGCGTGTTCACTAGCGGCATGGTCACGCTGGCGGTTGAACTGTCGGCCTCGCGGCTGCTGGGCAGCGTCTTTGGCACGAGTAATATCGTCTGGGCAAACGTCATCGGCCTCATTCTGCTGTTCCTGACAATTGGCTACTTCATCGGCGGACGCTGGGCGGATCGGTCGCCGCGTTATGACACGTTCTACCGCATCATCCTGTGGAGCGCCTTCTTTAACGCGCTGATTCCCCTCGTCGCCCGCCCGATTATTCGCACCGCCTCCAGTGCTGTTGCTGGCGCGGAGGCCGGGTTAGCCATCGGCTCGTTTGTCTCCATTCTCGTACTGTTTTCCGTGCCAGTGACACTGCTTGGCTGCCTGTCGCCGTTTGCCATTCGGCTGGCGATGAGCAACCCGGCAGACAGCGGCAAAATCTCCGGGCGTATCTACGCTGTCAGCACCCTGGGCAGCCTGATGGGCACGTTTCTGCCAACTGTATTGCTGATTCCTGAACTGGGCACAACCCTGACGTTCCTTGTGTTCGCCGGGCTGCTGTACGCCGTCGGTTTCATCGGCCTGTGGCGCTGCCGGCCCGCTGCCGCGCTGCGCTGGTTATGGATGCCGCTGGTCATCGGTGCGCTGGCGGCGCTGGTTTTGAATGGTCCGCTGCGACCGCCCTACCCCGGCTCAACGCTGCTGTATGAAGACGAGAGCGCCTACAACTATATCCAGGTGCAGCAGGACGCGCAGGGCAACCGCTACCTGTATCTCAACGAGGGCCAGGGCATCCACAGCCAGTGGAGTCCTGATACTGTCGCCGACAATCACCGCACCTGGAGCTTCTTTCTGACCGCGCCGCACTTCAACAATCCGCCGTTTGCGCCAGACGACGTGCAATCGCTGGCGATCATCGGCCTCGCTGCCGGGACGATTGCGCGCCAGTACACGGCGGTCTACGGCGACATCCCGATTGATGGCATCGAGATTGACTCCGGCATCATTGAAGCCGGCGCCCGTTACTTTGAGATGAACGCCGACCACATACCCGGCCTGACCACTTACGCACAGGATGGCCGCTACATGCTCAATCAACTCGACCGGCGTTATACCGTCATCGCGGTGGACGCCTATCGCCCGCCCTACATTCCCTGGCATTTAACAACGGTCGAGTTCTTTCAGGAAGTGCGGTCACGGCTGGCGGATAACGGCGTGGTTGCCATCAACGTGGGGCGCACCAACACCGACCGCCGCCTGGTGGACGCCATGACCGCCACGCTGCTCAAGGTCTTCCCGAATGTCTACGCGATGGATGTGCCCAACTCGTTTAACACCATTCTGGTCGCTACTGTCCAGCCTACACAGCAGGATAACCTCGCACAAAATTTGAGCGTTCTTCAGGCAGACGCCAACCCCTTCCTGCGCGATGCCCTCACGTGGGGCGTCACGCAGCTTGTACCGGCCACACCGTCCGATCCGGTTTTCACTGACGACCGCGCGCCAGTGGAAACACTGGTGGACTCGCTCGTACTCAACTTCCTGCTTTCTGGCGGCACGGAACAGTTAGGCTCGCCGTAGGTGACACGTGGCTGACACAACTGCTTCACCCACCCATCATACAGCTTTAGCGTCGCGCTACGCCCGGCTGCTGCAAGGGTTGCTGACGCTGGCCTTTCCCTTCCTATTGGTGATGGCCTGCATCCGGCTGGTGATGACGCCGCTGTTCCTGCAACTGGTCTACAACCGTCCCGGCTTTCCTGACGATCTTTACGGCTTCACCACCCAGGACCGCCTGACCTACGCCCCGCTGGCGCTAGAGTACCTGCTGAACGGTGCGGACATCACCTTTTTAAGCAACCTGCGCTTCCCGGACGGCAAGGCCATGTACAACGAACGCGAACTGCGCCACATGCGCGACGTGAAGCAGGTCACGCAACTTGCTTTTGGCGCGGCAGTTATTGTGGGTGTGATGGCGTTGTCCGCCGCGCTCTTTCTGGCGACCGACCGACGGACGCGGCGTTACCTGCGGTTTGGCGTGCTATACGGCAGCAGCCTGACGCTGGCACTCATCGTCGCCATTGTGATTGTGGCTGTCGTCAACTGGAACGTGTTTTTCACCGGTTTCCATCAGCTTTTTTTCGAGGGTGGCACCTGGCGCTTTGAATACTCTGACACACTCATCCGACTGTTTCCTGAGCAGTTCTGGTTTGAAGCCGCGCTGACGATTGGTGGCCTCAGCGTCATTGGTGCGGGACTGACCTTTCTGCTCGCCGGGCGCTGGCAACCGAAAGGTGACATTCGACCGGACTCAGCGTGATCGTTGACTTTGACAGCCCGCAGTGGCAGTGTTAATCTTACCGTTCAGATTGGCCTTAGCGGAACGGTGATGTTCAAACTTCAGGCGCTGACCAAGCTCCTCACCCCCGGAATCGGCGTCAAACGGTGGCTGTTACTGCTGCTGCTAGGGATGTTCCTGGTCGCCGCCGGCTGTGCCTACGCCGCGCTCGTTCTTGCGGATGTTCATCTGATTGCCGCTGTTGAACCGGCGGGGGAATGGCTGCTGGGCGTTACAGCCATTATACTGGGGCTGGGTGTAGCCGCGTTTGCAGTGGTGCGCCTGGCGCGCAGTATTCTGGCACCGTACCGCAAGCTCCAGCAGGGGCGGATCATTGACGTGGTTTACGCGCATAACCGACGGCAAAAAGGGATGAAAGTGGTGGTCATCGGCGGCGGCACCGGACTGCCATCCGTGCTGCGCGGCCTCAAACACTATACCAGCAATATCACTGCTGTTGTTACGGTCGCGGATGATGGCGGCAGTTCTGGCCGACTTCGCCGCGAGATGGGCGTGCTGCCACCCGGCGATCTGCGCAATAACATCGCTGCCCTGGCCGATGACGAAAACCTTATGACACGCCTGTTCCAGTACCGTTTTAACACCGGCGAACTCGGCGGTCATGCTTTCGGCAATCTGTTTATCACTGCCCTCGCCGGCGTGACCGGTAGCATCGAAACGGCACTGGTCGAAACCGAACGTGTTTTGAATATTCAGGGACGGGTTCTGCCCGCTACGCTGCAGGATGTTAACCTCAGCGCGGTGGTACGGCTGCCGGGCAGCAACCGCACCGTGTTAATCAACGGCGAATCGGACATTACCCATGCCGGCGGCCAGATTGATTCCCTGCGCTTGAACCCGCCCGACGTGCAGGCCTATGATGCCAGCGTGCAGGCGATCCTGCATGCCAATCTGGTAGTGATCGGGCCGGGCAGCCTGTTTACCAGCATCCTGCCCAATCTGCTGGTGCGTGGCATTGCCGAGGCGCTGCGCGCTACCAGCGCCTACCGCATTTATGTCTGCAACGTCGCCACCCAGCCGGGCGAAACCGATGGGTTTACGGTGGCCGATCACGTCCTGGCGCTGGAACGGCACGTTGGACGCGGCGTGTTCCAGGTTGTGCTGGCGAACAACGCCTATCCGACGCAGAACGCGGGCAGCAACACTGTTTATGTCCAGCCCGTGCCGGACCATCACGAAATTTTGCAGCGGTACGAACTGCGTTACGCTGATTTGACGGACGCGGAACGTCCCTGGCGGCATGACCCGCAAAAACTGTCAAAAGCCATCTTTGAGTTGAGCGAGCAGGAACGGGCTGGCAGTCCGTTGAAATCCGTCCTGATTGAAAGTTAAACGCTTGAATATCGTCTTTTTTATGTCGCCCCATTACAATATCGGGCGTCTACTAGCACAAGGAGCAGTGTCATGGCAATACGTGTAGGTATCAACGGTTTCGGTCGCATCGGGCGCCAGGTGCTGCGCGCCTTTCGTGAATGCTACCCCAATGACGTTGACGTGGTGGCGTTCAACGACTTGGGTGACCTTAAAACGATGGCGCATCTGTTCCGCTACGACTCGAACTATGGCCGCTATCCCGGCAACGTCGAAGTGAAAGACGGCGCGCTGATTGTGGATGGCGACGAGATCAAGGCGCTGGCGGAAAAAGACCCCGCCAACCTGCCCTGGAAAGACCTGGGTGTGGACATCGTGGTGGAAAGCACCGGGCGCTTCACCGACCGCGACTCCGCCAGCAAACACCTGACCGCAGGCGCGAAGAAAGTTATCATCTCTGCCCCGGCCAAGGGTGAGGACATCACCATCTGCCTCGGTGTGAATGGCGACCAGTACGACCCGGCCAAACACAATATTATCTCGAACGCTTCCTGCACCACCAACTGCCTTGCCCCGGCGGCGAAGGTGGTCCATGATCGGTTCAACATCCAGCGCGCGCTGATGACCACCATCCACAGCTATACCAACGACCAGAACATCCTTGACCTGCCGCACAAGGACCTGCGCCGCGCCCGCGCTGCCGCCCTCAGCATGATTCCGACGACCACCGGCGCGGCCAAAGCCGTTGCTCTGGTTATCCCCGATCTTAAGGGGAAGTTCGACGGTTTTGCCATCCGCGTCCCCACCCCGACGGTTTCCGTTGTGGACTTCGTGGCGAACGTGGAAAAGCCGACGACGAAGGAAGAAGTGTTGGCCGCGTTTGACGAAGCTGCCGCCGGCCCGCTGAAGGGCATTCTCGGCGTCTCGCGTGAGCCGCTGGTGTCGGTGGACTTCAAGGGCGACAGCCGTTCCAGCATCATTGACGCCGAATCGTGCATGGTAATGGGCGGCACGATGGTCAAGATCGTGACCTGGTACGACAACGAATGGGCGTACTCTGTCCGAGTGGCCGACCTGACCAAGATCATCGGCGAGAAGCTCTAGAGGGCGGTACAACGCCGTCCACCGTGATTGACGAGGCGAGGCGCGAGGGGTCGTTCCTCGCCTCTTTCTTGCTCCGAAGGAGAAAAACGATGAATAAGATGACCGTTCGTGATGCTGACCTGAAGGGCAAGCGCGTGCTTGTCCGTGTGGACTTCAATGTGCCGGTGGAAGACGGCAAAGTGACGGATGATACCCGTATCCGCGCCGCTGTCCCCACCCTCAAGTACATCCTAGACCAGAAACCGCGCTCGGTAGTGCTGATGTCACACCTCGGGCGGCCCAAGGGCGGCCCGGAGGCGAAGTATTCCCTGGCGCCGGTGGTGCCGGTACTGGAAAAGCTGCTCGGTCAGAAAGTCTATTTTGCGGAAGACTGCGTTGGCCTGGTCGCGGAAGAAGCCGCCGCCAGGCTGCCGGAAGGCAGTGTGCTGTTGCTGGAAAACACCCGCTTCCACAAGGGTGAGGAAAAGAATGACCTTGAGCTGGCGCAGCAGATGGCGAAGCTGGGCGACATCTACGTCAACGACGCCTTTGGTTCGGCCCACCGCGCTCATTCATCAACCGAAGGCGTAGCGCGATACTTGCCGGCTATTTCCGGCCTGCTGATGGAAAAAGAGATTGATTATCTGGCAACCGCGCTGGAAAACCCCAAGCGCCCATTTGTTGCCATCCTCGGCGGCGCGAAGGTATCGGACAAAATCGCCGTGATCGAAGCCCTGCTTGGCAGAGTAGACAAGCTGCTGATCGGCGGCGGCATGGCGAATACTTTCCTTGCAGCGAAGGGTTACGGCATGGGTAAGTCGCTGGTGGAAGCCGACTCGGTGGAAACCGCTCGCAACCTGCTGCAAAAAGGCGGTGACAAGCTGGTGCTGCCGGTAGATGCCGTGATCGGTGACAACTTTAGCAACGATGCCAAAACGCAGGTTATCAACGTTGAACAGGGTGTGCCGGAAGGCTGGGCGATTTACGACATCGGCCCCAAAACCGTTGACCTGTTTGCGCAAACGCTCAGGGACGCCAAGACCGTCGTCTGGAACGGCCCGATGGGTGTGTTTGAGATGCCGAACTTTGCCAAAGGCACCAACGCCGTTGCCAAACTGCTGGCCGATATCACCGGCCAAGGCGCGGTGACCATTATCGGCGGCGGCGACTCGGCGGCGGCAGTTGAGCAGTCCGGTCTTGCCAATCAGATCACGCATATCTCCACCGGCGGCGGCGCGAGCCTGGAAATGCTCGAAGGCCAGGCGCTGCCAGGCGTTGTCGCGCTGAAGGACAAGTAAGCTGTCGCGGATTCTGTCTGTGATCAGTTAGAGGTGTAGGGGCGAACCGGCGGTTCGCCCCTACCGCAATCATCCGTTTTTTATCCCGATTGTTCGCCCTGCTGTGTATAATACACGGGTGAACAACCGGCGTTTCTGTTAAGGAGATACGATGCGTACCCCCATCATCGCCGGAAACTGGAAAATGTATAAAACGCTGCACGAGTCGGTTGACTTCGTGCGCGAACTCGCGCCCCGCCTGGCGCCGTTTACGGGCGTGGAGCGCGTCGTCTGCCCGACGTTTGTCGCCCTCGCCGCTGTGGCGGAGGCGCTCAAGGGCACGGACATTAAGGTTGGCGCGCAGAACATGAACTGGGAAGCGCAGGGCGCGTTTACGTCCCAGATTGCGCCGACCATGCTGCAAGGGCTGGTCGAATACGTCATCATCGGCCACTCGGAAGTCCGCGCCTACCTGCACGAAACCGACGAGGACATCAATCGCAAGGTAAAAGCGGCGCTGGCCTACGGCCTTAAGCCAATTATCGCGGTTGGCGAAAGCCTGGCGCAGAACGAGGCCGGCGAAACCGAACAGTTTGTCGGTGGGCAGGTGCGCACCGCGCTCAACGGCATCAGCGCCGATAATATGCGCAACATCGTCATCGCTTACGAACCCATCTGGGCCATCGGCACCGGCAAAAATGCCAGCGGCGACCTTGCCAATAGTATCATCGGCGGCACGATTCGCGGCACGCTGGCACAACTTTACGGCAACGACGTAGCGCAGTCGGTACGGATTCAGTATGGCGGCAGCGTGAAGCCAGGCAATATGGCGGAATACATGAGCCAGCCGGATATTGATGGCGCGCTGGTGGGCGGCGCGTCACTGAAAGTGGACGACTTCACGCAGTTGGTGGAAGCTGCCGCGAAGGCGAAAGGTGTCTAGGTCTGGCCGCGTTTGACCTGCTCACCCCCTGGCTGGTTGTCATCGGGCTGCTCTATCTGCTGCGGCGGATGGAACGCTGGCTGCACCAGCACATCTTTAAGGTGGGGTGGCTCATTACCCGGCAGCTTCAAACGACCACTATTCTGTTTTACGCCTTTTTCCTGCCCGGCATCGTCATTCACGAGTTTGTCTACTGGGCGATGGCGGGCCTGCTCAATGTTCGCGCCGATCGGGTGCTGGAATGGCCGAAGCAGCAGGAAGTCGCTGAACTCCGGCTCAACTTCGTCAAACTGGCACCCCGAACCGGCCCGATCAAACTGGCGCTCATCACGGCGGCGCCCTTTGCGGTTGGTGTGCTGCTGGTGTGGCTCATCGCCAATAATGTCCTTAACGTCAGCGTCTTCGCCCAATCCATGCAAAGCGGCGTGTTGGGCGATGTCTCCGGCGCGGTCAGTCGCTTTATCAGCACGCCGGATTTTTGGCTGTGGATTTACCTCGTCTTCACCATCAGCAATACCCTGACTCCCGCCCATCCCGAACACCTGCGCGGCTGGTGGATCATCCTCGGTGCAATGGGCGTAGCTTTTGTGGTGCTGATGTTCCTGGGCACAGCGGGAGAAGTGCTGGTGAACGCGCTACACAGCCTGAACGACAGCGTGAATGCGCTGTCCGGCACGTTGGGGGTCATCATCGGGATTGACCTGTTTATGGTTGCGGTGCTGGGAACGATCGAAGCGATCATCGAACGCATCACCGGCAACAGCGCCACTTTCAAAGACGGCAAACTGGTGACGATGACCCGCGCCGAACTGCTGGAGCAGCGCGCTGCCGAACTCCGGCGCAGCCGCGCCCTGGAGCGCCAGAAACCCGCCAGAACCGCGCCTGCCGGCCCACCCTCGATCTACCGACTGCCGCTGCCCATCCCCGGCGCACCAGGCAAGGAAACCGTCAGCCGCGCCGAAGATCGCATTATCGCGCCGGAATCAAAGCCGCTGCCGTCGCCGCTGTCGCCAACCGCCGGACGCGCCGCGCCAGACGTTATCGCCGGGACGATTGATAAACCATCGCCTGCTATACCGCCACGTGTCGCGGGCATTAAGCCACCGGCAACCGATGACGAAGATGAGGCCGAGATGGACGACGATGACGGTGACGAACTGACCTACGAAGACCTGGACGAATCGGTCTGACGCGACCGGCTGACAAACACAAACCCCAGTGCCACCAGCCCCAGCATCACCGCCAACGCGATAAATTTGTAAAACTGGCTTTCGATCACCAGCGTTAGAAGCCCAAAAAACGCGCAGAACAGGTAATACACCAGTACGATCTGCCGCTGGCTGAAACCCAAATCGAGTAGCCGAAAGTGCACATGCCCCCGGTCGCCTTCAAACGGGCTGCGTCCCTGCCACACCCGGTTCAGCACCTGCCACGCCACATCCATCAGCGGCAGCCCCATGACCAGCAGAATCGTTGCCATCTTCGCACCGCCGATAATGCTGAGCGTCCCCAGCAGATAACCTAGCAGCATCGCGCCGCCGCCCATGAAGATGCGCGCCGGATAGAAGTTGTACAGCAGAAAACCGAGCGAACTGCCCATCAGCGCCAGGTGCAGCAGGCTGACACTGGTTTGAGGCGGTTCCACCCGGAAAGCGCTGTTCACAAACAGCATCGTTCCGGCGATAAACGCCATCCCCGCCGCTAGTCCATCCAGCCCGTCCAGCCAGTTGACCGTGTTCATCATACCCACCAACCAGAAAAAACTGAGCGCAACGGTGACGATGTACGGCCAGGGTTCAGTCTGCTGCCCCGACAGGGGATTGTTCACATATTCGATAAAAATCTGGAAGATGATCGCCACGGCTGCCGCTGCGAACTGCCCTAAAAACTGTGGCAACGCCCTGAAGTGGAACAGATCGTCCAGCAGCCCGACGATGAAAATCACCATGCTGCCCAGCAGCAGCCCGGCCAGCCGGATAACTTCGTACGGGTCCAGGCGCGGCACGGGTAATAGCTGCGCCACCAGCGCCGCCGCCGCGAAACTGACAAACAGCGGCAGGCCGCCCAGTTTCGGCACGCCGCGTTTGTCACCTTCGGTCTGGTGGCGGCCACCGGCCAGCGCGATAATTCGGTAGCGTTTGCCCAGCCCGATTGCCAGCGGTGTCAGGACGATGGACAGCCCCAGCGCCAGCACAAAGACAATAACAAACGCGCTCCAGGCCGCCACCGCTACGTTCCAAACTGCCGGTCGCCCGCGTCGCCCAACCCCGGCACGATAAAGCCGATCTCGTTCAGCCGTTCGTCCACCGCCGCCACATGAATCGGCACATCGGGGTGTGCCCTTGACAGCCGTTCGACCCCTTCCGGCGCGGCAATCAGGCCCAGGAACTTGATGCGTGTCACACCCCACCGCTTCAGGATGTCCACCGTTGCCACTGCTGAGCCGCCGGTTGCCAGCATCGGGTCGAGCACCAGGCACACCTGCACCGTCGGCGCGGTTGGCAGGCGGTTGTAATATTCGACCGGGCGCAGCGTCTTTTCGTCGCGGTACAGGCCAATGTGCCACACCTGCACGTTCGGCAGCAGTTCCTGCACACCCTACACCAGCCCCAGCCCGGCCCGCAAAATCGGCACAAGGCCGATTCGCTCCTCGGCTTTATATCCCTGTGCCTGTCCCATCGGCGTTGTCACCGTCTTCGACTGCAATGGTAAATCCTGCGTGGCTTCATAACACAGCAGCAGCGCCAGCTCCCGCACCAGTTCACGGAAAGCGCGGTGATCGGTATTGATGTCCCGCAGCGCCGTCAGTTTATGCAGCACCAGTGGATGCTGCGACACAAACACCTGTGACACGGTTTTCCCCCTGCTTCGCCCAAACCGCCGTAATTGTACCCTACACCCCCACCAAAGCAACCGTTGCGCCCCGGCTGGCGTCCGCTATACTAGAACAGATTATTCATTCCAGCGGAGCAACCAGCATGACCGACGACGCGCGGCTCGTCAGCGGCGCCCGGCGGCGCGATGACCGGGAAAACATCGCCTTACGCCCCAAACTGCTGCGGGATATCGTGGGCCAGGACAGCGTGCGCGAAAACCTGCAAATCATCCTGGATGCCGCCCGGGCGCGACAGGAAACCGTAGACCATATTCTGTTTTACGGCCCGCCCGGCCTGGGCAAAACTTCGCTGGCGCACGTTGTCGCCAACGAAATGAACGTCAATATTCGTATCACCGCTGGCCCATCCATC
Source organism: Chloroflexota bacterium (assembly GCA_016223085.1). GTDB lineage: Bacteria > Chloroflexota > Anaerolineae > Aggregatilineales > Phototrophicaceae > CFX2. The sequence continues at coordinate 155,441 of JACRPS010000014.1, read as the reverse complement.
GAACGTGCCGGCGATCTGGCCGCGATTCTGACACATCTCAAGCAGAATGACATTCTGTTCATTGACGAGGTGCACCGGCTGGGGCGCGCCGTTGAAGAAGTGCTCTACCCGGCAATGGAAGATTTTGTGCTGGACATCGTGATCGGCAAAGGCCCAGCCGCGAAAAACGTCCGCCTCAATCTGCCACGTTTCACAGTCATCGGCGCGACTACCCGGCTGGCGCTGCTGGCGCCGCCGCTGCGCGACCGGTTTGGCGCGCAGTTCCGGCTGGACTTCTATGATCTCGCAGCGATGGAACATATCATCAACCGCGCTGCCGGGATGCTGAAGGTAGAAATCCGGCCAGAGGGCACATCGGAAATCGCCCGCCGGGCGCGCGGCACACCGCGTATTGCGCTGCGGCTGCTGCGGCGCGTACGGGACTATGCGCAGGTGCGCGCCGATAGTGTGATTACCGGCCCGGTTGCCGGCGATGCCCTGGCGCTGATGAATATTGACCACCTCGGTCTGGACGACATTGACCGCCGCATCCTGTCCACCGTCATTGAAAAATACGGCGGCGGGCCAGTTGGTGTCGAAACCATCGCCGCCGCGATCAGCGAGGACGCCGACACGATCATGGATGTATACGAGCCGTATCTGCTGCAACTCGGTTTCCTGGCGCGCACGCCGCGCGGTCGCACCGCCACGCCGCTGGCCTACGAACACCTCGGCCTACCCTACGTGGACAAAAACGGGCAGAATAACTCATCACAGCCGCCGCTGTTTTGAGAAGGGAAGCCATCATGAATGATAAGGTTTTACCTGTACAACAGTCTAGTGATGTCCTCGGTGGCTTGTTGGTTTTCGCCGGTACTCGCGTGCCGGTTCAAACCTTGATTGACTACCTTGCTGCCGGGGACACGATTGACAACTTCTTGGACGATTTTCCAACCGTCACACGTCAGCAAGTGATAGACGTACTGAAATTAACGGAGGCGGCGCTGTCGTCAACCGTCAATGCGCGTTCTGATTGATGAGTGCCTTCCCCGCAAGTTAAAGTATGAACTCCCCGAACACGAAGCAAAAACCGTGCCGGAAACGGGCTGGTCTGGTAAGAAAAATGGCGAACTGCTGCGCTTGATTGCCGGCCAATTTGATGCCTTTATTACCATTGACCAGAGCATAAAACACCAGCAGAATCTAGAGAATCTGCCGTTTGCAGTTGTAACCTTGTCTGCGCGAAGCAATCGCCTCGCTGATTTGCTCCCGCTAGTTCCAAAGTTAGAAGCGGTTTTGCTCTCCCTGCAAGCAGGTCAGGTGATTCGAATAACTGCTGAGGAAAACGGCTGAAAGACAATGGACTTCCAATCACTCGGGCGCATCCTGCTCATTATCGGCATCGTCGTCGCCATCTTCGGCGGCCTGCTGATGCTGCTTGGTAACACGCCGATTCTGAAGAACTTCGGCAGCCTTCCGGGCGACATTCGCATCGAGCGCCCTGGTTTTACGTGTATTTTTCCGATTGTGAGCATGATTCTGCTCAGCATCGTTTTGACAGTCATTCTGAACGTCATCATTCGACTCATCAACCGCCCATGAATCTTTCCGACTTCGATTACGATCTCCCCGACTCGTTTATCGCGCAAACGCCTGTCGAACCCCGCGACTCGTCGCGCCTGCTCGTACTTAATCGGCAAACCGGTGATATCGAACACCGCGTCTTCCGCGACATCGTGGACTACGTCCAGCCCGGCGATGTGCTGGTACTCAACAATACCCGTGTCATTCCGGCGCGGCTGCAAGCGGTGAAAGCGGCGACGGGCGGCGCGGTCGAAATCCTGCTGCTGCGCCAGGTGGACGAAACCCGCTGGTATGTCTTGGCAGGCGGGCGACGCGTCGAGGTTGGCACGCAGTTATCCTTCCCCGGTAGCGCCGTCACGGCGGAAGTCATCGAAAAGCAGGAGGGTTCGGAGCGTGTCATCAATTTCAGCCAGCCCGTAAACGATCTGCTGATTGAACTGGGCGAGACTCCCCTGCCCCCTTACATCCATACCCATCTCATCAATCCAGAACGTTACCAGACCGTCTACAGCCGCCGCGAAGGTTCGGCTGCCGCGCCGACTGCCGGGCTGCACTTCACACCGGAACTGCTGCTAACGCTCAAAGACAGGGGCGTGCAGGTGGCCTACTGCACCCTTCATGTCGGCCTGGATACTTTCCAGCCGGTGCGCGTCGAGCAAGTCGAGCAGCACCACATGCACAGCGAATCGGCGCAGCTATCGAGCGACGACGCCCGTATCATCAACGAGACAAAACTCGCTGGGGGGCGGATTATCGCCGTGGGCACGACCAGCGCACGAACGCTCGAAACAGCAGGAATATTAAGCGCGGGTGGCAACCCATCCCGCCCCCATGACCTGCCGGACGTGTGCCCCTGGCGTCCGGTGATCGCCTTCGCCGGCGATACCAACCTGTTTATTTATCCTGGCTACCGCTGGCGCGTGGTGGACGCCATGATAACTAACTTCCACCTGCCCAAGTCCACCCTGCTGATGATGATCAGCGCCTTCGCCGGGCGGGAGCGCATACTGAACGCTTACGAGATCGCCAAGCGCGAAGGCTACCGCTTTTTCTCGTTCGGCGATGCAATGTTTATTTTCTAGCGGATAGCCTTTGGCGATTGGATGTTGGCCAGACCGCTAATCACCAACTGCCAAAAGCCAACGCCACCCGCCGCCCCAAACTCCACGTTGACGCTACCAGCAGCGAACACTATAATAGCCACGCCTTTTTAACCGCATTCTATTTGCAGCCAATTTTCCCCGCGACGTGGCGGCCCGGTGTGCCAGCCCGGCGGCGGTTGCAAGTGAAGATTGGAGTTTACTATGTACGCGATTTTCCGCAGCGGCGGGCACCAGTACCGAGCCGAAGTGGGCGCAACGGTTGACGTGGAAAAGCTGCCCTTTGCCGAAAACGAAACCATCACATTTGATGATGTGCTCCTGGTCGGGGATGGGGACAACACCGTCGTCGGGCAGCCGCGTGTTGAAGGCGCGGCTATCAAGGCGACGGTCGTCAAGCAGTTCCGGGGCAAGAAGATCATTGTCTTCCGCTACCGTCAGCGCAACAGCTACCGGCGTAAAACTGGCCACCGCCAATATTACACCCGTCTGCGTATTGACGACATTACCGTATAGACCGTTCATCGGGAGAAACGACAATGGCTCATAAAAAAGGTGGCGGCAGCAGCCGCAACGGACGCGATAGCAACGCTCAGCGTTTGGGCGTTAAACGCTATGGTGGCGAACATGTCATTCCGGGCAATATCTTGGTGCGGCAGCGCGGGACACGCTACCATCCCGGTGAAAATGTCGGCATGGGCAAGGATCATACCCTGTTTGCGACCGTTGCCGGGGTTGTGAAATTCGAAGTGATGCCGGGCCGTAACGGGCAGAAAAAAGTAAGCGTTTACCCTGTCGCCGCGTCTGAGAATCCGCAGGCTTAACTGCCCACCGACAAACGATGATTGCGTTACGCTACCCGGCCACCGGGCCGTGACGCCCTGAACAAAGGACACCTCATATGAAAGAAAAGATTCATCCGACCTGGTATCCTGAAGCGCGCGTCACCTGCGCCTGCGGCAATACCTGGACAACGGGCGCGACCGTCGCGGAAATCCGTACCGACATTTGCTCGAAGTGCCATCCGTTCTATACCGGCGAACAGCGTATCGTGGACACCGAAGGCCAGGTGGACCGCTTCCTGAAGCGGCTGCAGGTGCGCGATACGAAGCGTGCCGAGGCCGAAGCCCGCGCCACGTCCGCCACATCACCTGACGCGCCGCTGACCGACTTCGACATTCCGAAGCGCCAGCTTGACCTGCTGCGCGAAAACGGCCTGAATACCGCCGGCGAACTGATCGCGCGGTTGCAGGAAGGTGGCGACGATGCTGTGTTGGCAATCCCAGGAATTGGCCGCCAGCACCTGGCGACAATCAAGAAGGCGCTGCGGGCACGCGGTTACGAACTGGTGAAGGCTGAGTAAATCGCTCCGGTTGGTTTGATTTTGAAGGCAGGCATGGTTTAATCATGTCTGCCTTTCTTGTTGTCTACACAGGGGGAAGAACCGATGCTGCACCACAGCGGACGGATTGAAGTCATTTGTGGAAGCATGTTTTGCGGCAAAACTGAAGAACTGATTCGCCGTGCGCGCCGCGCCGTGATCGCCCGGCAGACGGTGCAGGTATTTAAGCCTGACCTCGATAACCGTTACAGCATCCAGCATGTCACCAGCCATAACGGCCAGAATATCGAAGCCCACCCGGTCCACCAGTCCACGCAAATCCTGGACCTGCTCACCCCGACCACAACGGTTGTTGCTATTGATGAAGTGCAGTTTTTTGACGACGGCATCGTGGGTGTGGTGGAAACACTGGCGGACCGGGGTATCCGTGTCATTGTCGCCGGGCTGGATATGGACTTCCGCGGTGAGCCGTTCGGTTCGATGCCGCGCCTGCTGGCAATCGCCGAGGAAGTCACCAAACTCCATGCCATCTGCGTGGTATGCGGTGAGGAAGCCTGCCGGACGCAGCGGCTCGTCAACGGCAAACCTGCCCATTACAACGACCCGATCATCCTGGTCGGCGCGCAGGAAGCCTACGAAGCGCGCTGCCGCCAGCACCATCTCGTCCCCCGTGAGTGATAGCCACTCAAGACAGTCGCCTTACCAAAAGCCGGTTGCCATTTCCTTAAAAGTGGTGGCAATCAGCAAAATATCTGCTAAAATACTTAGCAACGCTAAATAATAAAGCTGGCTTATCACAGGGAACTGTAAGGAGGGGTGTCTGCTTATGAGCGCGACCAGTGCAAGTTTCCCAACCGTCGCCGCGCCAGTATTGGCACAGGACCGGTCCGGCCTGTGGCTGCGCAACCGCCGCTGGGACATGCTGTTTATCATCCTAAGCGTGTTAACCGTTCCCCTGCCCTACCTGTTCTGGCTGTTTGGCCGGGACACGCTGGGGATGGATGCGGACGTTGCCCGTAACATCATCAACGGCTTTGTCGCTATCGCCGTTGGCGGCCCGCACATGATGTCCACGCTGCTGCGCACCAGCTTTGATGGGGATTTCCGGCGGCGCTACCCGATGCTCATCCGCTCGTCCATCATTATACCGATCATCGTAGTGTCGCTGGCGTTCCTCAACCTGACACTGCTGCTGACCATCTTCTTCTTCTGGGCGATGCTGCACGTACTGCATCAGGTGACGTACATCGTCGAGCTATATAATCACAAGGAACACCAGATTGTCCGCCAGCGCAGCGCGGTCAGCCTGTATGCCCGCGCCATTGACTACGCGGTGGTACTCACCTGTCTGTTCCCGATGGCGGCCTACAAAATCAGCCAGGGAACGTTTGCCGTTGGTACGAACGATCTGACGCGCGTCATTCCGCAGGCATTCCAGCAGCCCTGGTTATTTGTTGCAGCCGCAGGCGTGTTCTTTGTGGCGCTGGCAGCGTTCATCGTGAAGTCGGTGCAGGAATACCGTCAGGGGATACTCAACTGGCCGAAGACCATTTTTGTCGGTCTGACTGTGGCCGTGTTCTTCCCGCTGGCGGCTTTTGAAAACCTAGACACTGCCTTCCAGGGCGCGAACATGTGGCACTCGTTCCAGTACCTGGCAATCACCTTCTACATTATCAAGATCAAGCAGCAGTACGGCAACCTGAACCAGAGCGCGCCGCTGGTGGCCCGCTTCAGCAAAGGTAAGGACTCGCGCGGGTTGTTTGTACTCAGCACGATGATGCTGCTGGGGTCGCTGGTCGTGTTTATCGTGATGCGCTTTATCGCCGGGTTCATCACGCCGTCCACGATTGACCCGGCGCAGGCCGACTATGCCAAGCTGGTTGATCTGTGGCGGTTTGACGTGGCCTACTACACCGCCATCCTGTCATTCCTGTGGATTCACTACTACCACGACCACTTCCTGTTCACCAACTTCGAAGCCCTCGACGAAGCGTACAAGTAAGCCGGAATCACAAGGGCGAGCCTGTATGCTCGCCCCTCCCGTTTCCAGTTTGACTGAAAACCAAGAACGGACGACTGACAACTTCATTACCAGGGCCGCCGCGCGATGGTTTTGTCGGTCGGCAGCGGCTTACGGATAATCTCCACCCGCTGGAAATCATCAACCGTCACTTCCAACAGATCATCGTCATAAAACCACAGCGGCGCGCTCTGACGGTTTACCTTCACCTGCAGCGGCTCATCGTGCAGGCCAACCACTTCCAAGCGCACCGATTGATACGGCGGTTGGTAACGTCCCGCCACCCGGCGGTTGACCACCAGCTTGCTGTCTTCCCAGCCGCACGTCAGGTAAATCCAGCGGTAGTCACCATCCAGATACGCGAGTCCCTCGCCGGCGTCTTCGTACAGCACCGTTTCAAACTCGCCCGGATACACCCGGTATACCAGTGTCTCAACCGCCTGCGGATTCGCGTACTGCATTTCCGGCCACAGCGGCAGCGCCGCGCCGGCCCGCACAAACAGCGGCAGCCGTTCCAGCGGTGCGGGCACTTCGATAGTGCGCCCGCCTTTCAGTCGTTCGTTGGTCCAGTAATCGTACCAGTTGCCTTTTGGCAGGTAGACCGACCGCCGCACCGCGCCCGCCTGCACCACTGGCGCGACCAGCAGCGCATCCCCCAGCAGGTAACAGTCGTCCGCTGCCCGCAAATCAGGATTATCTGGCTCGGCCATAAACAGCGGGCGAACAATCGGCCAGCCATATTCCCTGGCCTGCGCAAATACGGAATACAAGTACGGTAGCAGCCGGTAACGGAGCATGATCGTCAGCCGGTTGATGACCTCATAAGGCTGTCCGAAGGCCCAGGGTTCCTGCGCCGCCGTGCCCAGCGCCGTGTGCGACCGGAAAAACGGCAGCAGACAGGCCGCTTGCAGCCAGCGGGTGAACAGTTCCGCGTTGGTATCCTTCTGAAAACCGCCGATGTCCGGCCCGGTGAACGGTGCGCCCGACAACCCCATGTTGAGCGTCATGCTGATACTCAAGCGGAGGTGATCCCAGTCGGACGTATTGTCGCCCGTCCAAGAACTGGCGTACCGCTGCGCCCCGGCGTAACCGGCGCGAATGATGTTAAACGGCCTGGCGTTCGGGCGATGCTTAAGCTGCGCCTCATAGGATGCCCGCCCCATCAGCATCCCGTAAACGTTGTGATGTTCCAGATGGCAGCCCCCCAGACCATCATAGTTGTGGCGCACGTAATCTGGCAGCGTGGCCGCGCCATCCTGTGTAAAGATCGCCGGTTCGCACATGTCGTTCCAGATACCGTCTATGCCGGCCTCCAGCAGATTACCCATCTGTTCTGCCCACCAGGCGCGCGCCGCCGGGTCGGTGAAATCCGGGAAGTGACACATGCCCGGCCATACTGCCCCTGCGACCAATTTGTTATCCGGGTAACGCAGGAACACATTGCGCTCGACGCCGCTACGATACGTTTCGTACTCGCCATCAATCTTGATGCCGGGGTCGGCGATTGCTACCGCCTTAAAGTGCCGGTCGTGCAGCCTGTCGAGCATCTCCTTAAATTTTGGGAAGTGCTGCTTATCCCACGTGAATACGCGGAATCCGTCCATATAGTGGATGTCCAGATAAATCGCGTCACAGGGGATACCCCGGCTGCGGAATTCCTCAGCAACTTTCAGCACTGTTTCTTCAGGATAATAGCTGAAGCGGCACTGGTGATAGCCCAGACTCCACAGCGGCGGCAGCGGAATCCGTCCGGTGAGTTCGGTATAGCGGCTCAACACCCGCTTCACGTCGGCGGCGGCAAACAGATAGTAGCGCGCTTCGCCGCTTTCGCTCTCCAGTACCAGTTCATCCGCCCGCGCCGCGCCCAGGTCAGCCGTTGTCCGGCTGGAATTATCCCAGAACAGGCCGTAGACGGCGCGGTTGTGGACACCCAGATAAAACGGGACGTTGTAATACAGCGGGTCGGACCCCCGGTGAAACGTCGGTGGATCGGTATTCCATAGGGTGCAGCGGTGGCCGCGCAGTTGCAGACCGAAGGCGCGTTCGCCCAAACCATAGCACGCTTCGTCCGGTTGGAGTGCCATGCACAACCGCGTCAGGCCATCATCGCGGGACTGCATCCCGGCAGTATCCACACAAATCAGGTCGCCGGTGGGGGTCTCCAACCCAAGCCGGAACGGTCGTTTGCCGATGCGACAGACCAATTCCGGTGACTTCATCAGAATTGCGTCGTCGCCCTGCCGCGTTTCTAGCGGCACGGCAGGCCAGTCCACCTTGACAACCGCGTAGGAAAATGGCTCGATGAAATGGTCCTCGTTCTGCCGCAGCCAGCGCACCCGCAGGCAGTCCGTCGCCATCCAGCGCAGTTCCACCCAGCCGCGCTCGCAGCGCAGCCGCAGGCCGCGCTCGAACGATACCACCTGTTCCACGTTCCCCGGCGTGAACCAGGGCAGGCTGCGCCGTTTACTGCCAAAGCGCCGGTCATACCAGCGCACCAGTTTCTCAAAGGACTTTACGTCGTCCACCAGCGGCCTCCCGCCGAGTTCAGTGAAAAATTGAATGGTCTCGCGTTTAGCCATACTGCCAAACCTAGCCGAACGACTGACTCACCCACTGCATCGGGTCTACCGGCACACCGTTCACCCACAGTTCCCAGTGCAGATGCGCGCCGGTCACGCGCCCGGTTGCGCCCACCGTGCCGATCACCTGTCCGGTCGTTACAAAATCGCCGACGTGAACGTAAATATCGGTCTGGTGCCAGTAGCCGGTGAACACCCCCCAGCCATGATCTATGATCGTGGCATTCCCGCGCACGTTAAGATGGTCAGCGAGCACGACGTAACCCGGCGCAGCCGCCAGCACCGGCGCACCGGGCGCGCCTGCGAAGTCCGTGCCGCTGTGGAAGCGGTCGAACGGCCCGCCGTTGTACGAGCGTTTGCGTCCATAGGGGGAGGTCATGGCTGCCGCCGCCGGGAGCCCCATCGGGCCAACGAAGAAGCGTGTCGGCGTAAAGCTGCCCATCACATTCTGGATTAACTGCTGTTCGGCGCTTTCCACCGAGGGGTCGAGCAATCCAGAGCGATCTGCTAACAAATTGATCGTTTCGCTGCCGTAATTACCGGCCAGTACCTGTAGGTTCACGCTGATAGGTGTCACCTGACCGGCACTGTCAGTCAGCGACAGCAGCAGCGGGTACACCCCTGCGTCGGTGAACATCGGTATACCGATCAGGATGGTGAATGCCATGCTACTTGCATCCGCCGCGACATTCACGCTGCGGCCCAGAAACGCGCCGCTGACCTGCACCGCCTGAGCAGTCGTCAGGTGGATGCGCCCCGTTTGGCCTTCCAGAAACAGCAGGGGCCGGATGTCCAGCCCGGTCACAATCGGCGGCAAATCCAGCGCCAGTTGCGGCAGCGTGACGTTCGGAATCACCAACTGCTGACCGGCGTAGATCACCGTCGGGTCGCTGATACTGTTGGCCTGGGCCAGTTCGTTCACCGTCAGCCCGTAACCGGTAGCGATGCGGAACAGCGTCTCGCCCGGCTGCACCACATGTATGACGGACGCCGGTGGCTCGGTTGGCGCGGCGGCGACCGCCGTCGGCACGACAGGGGCTGCGGCGATATTCAGCACCTGCCCCACATACACCGTGTTTACATCGGTGATCTGGTTGCGCGCCGCCAGGTCATCTACCGTCATCCCGTACAGTTCGGCAATACTGCGCAGCGTTTCGCCCGGCTGCACAACGTGCAGCAGCGGCTGGCTGGTGGGCAAGAGCGCAGCGTCCGATGGTACCAGCAGCCGCTGACCAACCTGGATATTGCCGGGGTCCGCGATACCATTAAGCCGTGCCAGTTCGTCAACAGTCAGGCCGTACTGTAAGGCAATCCGAAACAGATTTTCGCCGCGTTGCACCACATGAATGGTTACGCCGGGGGGAACATCCTGGGCAGCGGCAGGCAGCAGTAACAGGCTGGCGCCGACCAGCAGCGCCAGCAGCCGATAGATCATGAAACAACCTCATCAAAACGCAGCGTATCGCCAACCTGCACCCGTTCCAGTATTGACGGTCTGGCCTCAACAAAGTACTGCGCGGGCTTCTGCGGCGCGTAGGCGGGACGCCAGGGTTTTGCCAGCGTTTTGTCTACTACCCTGCCGGACGCATCCAGCCAGACCACACCAATACTGAACAGCATAAACAGCATGTGGATGGTGGTATTGGCGCGGCTCTCGCTGCTGGTCACAAACAACAGTCCTTCGTTTTCCGGCAGGTGGCGTACCAGTTGCAGTCCACGAAACCGGCACCAGAATGAATCACAGAGCTTCACGCGGTCCAGCACTACCCTGCCGGTGCGCGCGTTCCGCAGCACCCGCCACTTCGCGCTCATGGGATCACCAGCGTTTGCCCCACAAAGATCAGGTTCGGGTCAGCAATGCCGTTGGCCTGAATCAGGCGGGACACCGGTACGCGGAAGCGCACGGCGATGCGGAACAGCGTATCACCCGGCTGCACCACGTAGCTCACTGGGCCGGCAGGCGGCGGTGTGGGCGTCGGAACGATGACACCGCCGGTGGGGATATTCAGCCGCTGCCCGATGCGGATGATATTGGGATTCGTGATGCCGTTGGCGCGCGCCAGCGTGGCGACAGTAGTATTAAACCGCACGGCAATACGGAACAGCGTATCGCCCGGCCTCACCACATACACCAGATTGCCGCCCGTATCCGGCGCTACCGGCGTCGCAGTGACGATAATCACAACGGCAGATGTGGGTGTCGGCGTCGCTGTCGCCGGGTTTGGCACGCGAACCGGGATAGCCAGCACCTGCCCTACGCGGATGAAGGCACTCTGGTTCAGCCCGTTGGCCTGGATGATCGCCGGGGTGGTGCTGCCATACAGCGCCGCAAGCTGACCAACCGTATCGCCGGTGCGAACGGTATGGAACACTGTACCGGGCAGATCACTGCTCACCGGCGTCGGTGGCGCCTGTCCGGTAGCCGTTGGTATAGGGGTAATCGGCGTGGCTGTCGGAACCAACACATCCTGCGTCGGAGTGGCTGACGCCGGCACCGACGTATCAGTCGGTGGCAGCGTGGCGGTTGGCGGCAGGGTGCTGGTTGGCGGTAGCGTCGCCGCGCCCGGCTGCGTCGCGGTTGCCACGGGAACGTTGGTTGGGATGGACGTTGGTACTAGGGTCGGCGTCGCGGTTGGCGGCATTGTCGTGCGGGTCGCAGTCGCGGTTGGCGCCTGCGTTGGCGCGCCGGCAACAGTCAGCGAGGCATCATCCACATAAATATTATTGTTTTTTACAGGTTCGGTGACGGTAGTCCGCACAAACACGGTTACAGCGCTGCTCTGCGCCGTCGCGGTTACGCTGTACTGATTATAAGCATCGTACTGCACGCCGGGCTGCGACCAGACGATATTGCTGCTGTCGCCGCTGGTGCCACCGGTTGGGTCAATCCCCACCTGCACCACCACCCCGCCGGGCGCTTCACTCCGGTTCACGTCATCGTAGGTGCTGGACCACACGTACACGTAGGCGCTGAAGTTCAGTTGCGCCCCCGGCGTGATGCCGGTCACGCGCTGGTACAACCCGCCATCGTGCGTCGCAAAAAACGTAAAATACTGCTGCGCGTCCGAGCCGCTACGGATGCGCGGCACACCCAGGCCGTTGGTGGTATCGGTGGCCGGGTAATATTCCGGCTGAATATTCTCCGAAGCCGACTGGCCGCCAGTGAGATGCCAGGGTGTCCACCCCTGTGCTACCTGCCGAGGTGGCGTGCCGGTCAGGGTCGAAAATGGCGGTTCGAAGCCGGGGTTTGTCAGCAGATTATTCCCCTGCGCCTGGAGCACCGCAGGCGCAACAAAACCAACCAGCAGAACGATGAGAACGAGGCGCATAGCTAGTCGTTTCATAAGAACTCCTGAAGTCAGGCAGCGCCGGTAAGATGGTTTTTACAGGTTCATGTTTGAACACGGTCTGTCCAGCAGTCGGCAATCATAACATATGAGACCGAGGTTAAACAAAAAGAGCTTCCCTGGCCCAGGAAGCTCAACATCAATCGTGGCAGTATTAATGACGGTGATTCGCCAGCACTCGCTGGATGCTACTGAGCAGTTCCGCCGGACCAAACGGCTTGGTGATGTAATCGTCCACTTTGGCGATGTGCAGCCCCAGCACCTTATCAATGCTCTGCGCCCGTGCTGTCACAACGATCACCGGAATGTGTTTGGTATTCGGGTTAGCCTTCATCCGCTGGTAGACTTCCCAACCGTCCATGTCCGGCATCATCAGGTCCAGCAGCACCAGGTCCGGTGACAGGTCTTCAACCGTCTCCAACCCCTTAACGCCGCCGGGCGCGCCGATTACTTCGTAGCCTTCCCGTGATAGAATAAGCCGAACCAGATCAATCATCTCCGGCTCGTCTTCAATGCATACGACGCGGACGGGTACCATACGGCAGCGTGCCTCCGGCACGGGGTGATGGAAGAATCAATATCCTGTTCCCAGTCTACCATAAGCGGCTTAACGATGTCCATGAATTATCAGGTTGTCATGCGGAAATCAGGCCGGAAATCACGCTTTTCTTAAACCATCAACAAGCCATATGATAATCGCTGTCCTTGAAATCGAACTTCATCTCCCGGATGCAACCTCGCTGAAAGACAAACGCAGCGTTGTGAAATCGCTGCTGGCGCGGCTGCACAACACCTTCAGCGTTTCCGCCGCTGAAGTTGATAATATGGATTTGTGGCAGTCAGCGGTGATCGGCATCGCCATCGTCAGCAATTCCGCCCCTCACGCGCGGCAGGTGCTCCACAATGTGCTGGACTGGATCGAAACGTATTTTCCCCACATTTACGTGACGCGCCATCGCATTGAACTGCGCTAGACGGTTATGCAAAACCCCCACCGCTGGTTATACTCTAGGTCTGGTTTGCCCTGATTTGTTATTACCAGCGGAGGTCTATCCTTGAATCTGCACGAATACCAATCGAAGTTCCGCTTTGCGGAGTTTGGCATCCCGATTCCACGCGGCAAAACGGCCAGCACTCCCCAGGAGGCCTATGAAATCGCCCGCGAACTGGGCTGTCCGGTTGTCGTTAAAGCGCAGGTGCTCGTCGGCGGACGTGGCAAGGCCGGCGGCATTAAGGTCGCACGCACGCCGGAACAGGCGGAAGAATACGCCAATCAAATCCTGGGCATGAAAATCAAAGGTTTGACGGTCCGTAAGGTTCTGATTGACCCCGCCGCTAACATCGGCCAGGAAATATACCTCGGCGTCACCAACGACCGCGCCGCCGGCAAGCCGGTGATTATGGCCTCGTCCGAAGGCGGTGTCGAAATCGAACAGGTTGCCCGTGACAAGCCGGACGCCATCATCCGCGAACGGATTGATCCCTTCCTCGGCCTGCTCGATTACCAGACGCGCAACCTCGCCAGCGGGATTAACCTGCCCTACGAACACTGGCGCGCCTTCAGCAAAATTGCGACCAACCTGTACAAATGTTACGTCGCCAGTGATGCAGTGCTGGCAGAGATCAACCCGCTGGTGATTACCAAAGAAAACCAGCTTCTCGCACTCGATGGCAAGATGATTATTGACGACAACGCGCTCTACCGGCAGCCACAGTTGGCTGAGATGCGCGACACCGATGCTGAACCAAAAGAGGAAACGGAAGCACGGCTGGCAGGCATCAGTTACGTGAAACTCAACGGGCAGATCGGCTGTATGGTCAACGGCGCGGGGCTGGCGATGACGACGATGGACATGACCCGGCTCTACGGCGGTGAAGAAATTGGCCCGGCGAACTTCCTGGACATTGGCGGCGGCGCGCAAGCCTCGAAGGTTGCGGCGGCGCTGCGGATTATCCTGTCTGACCCAAACGTGAAATCCGTGCTGTTTAACATCTTCGGCGGCATCACGCGCGGTGACGAGGTGGCACGGGGTATCCTCGAAGCCCTGAACGAAGTTCCCACCAGGCTACCGATGGTCATCCGGCTGGTGGGCACGAATGCCGAAGAAGGGCGCGCCATCATTGACAACGCCAATATTCCAAATTTGACAAGCGCCGCAACGCTGACCGAGGCGGCCAAAAAAGCGGTTGAATACGCCCGTAAGGCGCTGGCAGCCGAAAGAGGAGCGCAGTAAATCATGGCAATTCTGGTTAGCAAAGACACGCGCCTGATCGTTCAGGGCATCACCGGGCGCGAGGGCAGCTTCCATACCAAACAGATGATTGACTATGGCACGAACCTGGTCGCCGGCGTCACACCCGGCAAGGGCGGTGAATGGGTACACGGCAAGCCGGTGTTTGATAATGTCAAAAAAGCGGTGGACGCCACCGGCGCGAACGCCAGCATCATCTACGTCGCTGCGCCCTACGCGCCGGACGCGATCTACGAAGCAATAGACGCGGGCATTGAACTAATTGTATGCATCACCGAAGGGATTCCGATCCTCGACATGATGAAGGTGTACGAATACCTCAAGCACAGCAACAGCCGACTGATCGGCCCCAACTGTCCCGGCCTGCTGGCGCCCGGCATCGCCAAAATCGGCATCATGCCGGGCTACATCGCCAAACCCGGCAACGTCGGCGTGGTGTCAAAAAGTGGCACGCTGACGTACGAGGTGGTCTACGCGCTGACCAACGCCGGTTGGGGCCAGACGACCTGCGTTGGCATCGGTGGCGACCCGATCATCGGCACCAACTTTGTTGAAACGCTGCAAATGTTTGAAGAAGACCCCGAAACGGAAAAAGTGGTGCTCATCGGTGAAATCGGTGGTCGCGCCGAAGTGGATGCTGCCGAGTTTATCCGGGCGCATATGACCAAACCCGTCGCGGCCTTCATCGCGGGCAAGAGCGCCCCGCCCGGCACCCGCATGGGCCACGCCGGCGCAATCATCGAAGGCGGCGAAGGCACAGCCACCGAAAAGATCGAGGCGCTGCTATCCGCCGGTGTCCGCGTAGCGGACAATCCAGAGCAGATTCCATCCTTGCTGCACTAGGCGCATTGGTAGGGACACGGCGGCGCCATGTCCCTACACCGGTTCTACCACCGCTTCCGGCAGCCAACCCTGACGGCCATCCGGCAGCGCAAACCGCAGCCAGCTACCGCGCCGTTCCACGATACGAATTTCAGCGGCGGCGTGAAGCAGGAACAACGATAAGTAGCGTTCCCCCGGCCCACTCATCACGTCAACCTGTTCGGCAAGGACCACCGCTGCCGGACGGTACGCCTGCACCCACAGCCGGCTTGCCAGCAGCGCCACTGCGACCGCAACCAGCACCGCGCCGACGATCAGCGGCACGCGCAGCGTCTCGCGCCAGTCTGCCCCCAGCATCCAGCCGAGCAGCAGCGCGAACCAGCCGAACCATAACAGCAGCGCCAGCCAGCCGAGTTCGGCCAGTGTCAGAACACCGCCGGTCAGCGCCGCCAGCCCTTCCAGCAGGCCAGTTTCATCCCCCTGAATGTCAGTGCGTTCGCCCCGAATTCGCGCCAGGCTGCGGTTAAGGTCATTGTCACGCGGCAGCAGCGCCTGCGCCCGGCGGTAGTTTAGCAGCGCGCGCCCCAGTTCTCCGCTTTCATAGTAGGCGCTGCCTAGATTGAAATAAACACTGCTATTCTGGATACCGCCATCTACCAACGATTGATACAGACGCGCGGCAGTCTCGTAATCGCCCTGCTGGTAAGCAGCGTTGGCCTGTGCCATCACGGCGCCTGAATCCGCTTGCGCCAGCGTTTGCATTGCAGCTAGCAGGATGATCAGCAGTGCCACCACGCGCCTCATTTCGCCTCCCAGGCGGCGTCCAGCAGCTTGAGCGTGTCGGCGGTGTACCGGGCAAGCTGCCGCGCGTCAACGGTGCTGGCCGGTCCGTACTGCCCTTCGTTAGCGCGCTCCAGACAGGTCAGCACACGCCTGCTGACTTCTGGCGGTATCGGTCGCTCTGCCAGCGCCCGCCGCATCTCATCCTGACCGATTCGACTCGGTGGCGCGTTGAGTTTATCGCCGAAGTAGCTAATGATCGCCTCCCGCAGCACACGATACAGTTGTTGAGGCGAATGGCTGGCCGCCATCTGAATTTGCGCTTCGGCCCGTGCCAGCGCCGCCGACCGGCGGATGGCCGCCCGATTGCGACTGCGCCGCTGCTGGTGAACCAGCCACCCGGCGCTAGTGAATGCGGCAGCCGGAGGAATCAGCCACAGCAGCCAGAATAGCCACGTAGGAGACGGCGTTTCATTGATGACTGCCGCTGGCGCCGGCTTGATCGCCATTCGCTCGGTTGATTCTTCTGGCTGGCTTGCTCCTAATGGCGGCGCGACACCCGCATTTCCCGGCAGCACCTCTATTATCGTCGGCGCAGTGTTCAGTGTCCGGTATGCCAGCGCGGCGGGGTCGAAGTAGGCAAACGAAATGGCAGGCAGTTCCTGCACCCCCGGCTGATTGGGGACAATCACCCATTCAAATACTTTTTCGCCAATGATGCGTCCGTTATCCTGCGTGGCCGTGTAGGCGCTGGGGGTGGTGAACTGCTGCCAGCCTTCCGGCGTGGACACCTCCGGCGGAGGTAACTGCTCGACGTTGCCCGTTCCGCGTACCGTCAGCCGCAGCGTCACCGGCTCACCCAGCGTCAACGATTGGCGGTCAAGTGCCGCCGTCAGTTCAAACTGACCAACCGCGCCGTTGAAGCCGGGCGGAGCGCCCTCAGGCAATGGCTGTACCTGAAGTGTGACCGCGTTCGACTCGACCTGCTGCTCCGGTCGGAATACCGTTTCCGGCAGAATGACCCGCGCCGGAGCAATTGTGATGTCACCCGCGCGGGTAGGGTACAGCGCCGTGCGAATTTCGCTGGCGATATACGTGCGCCCGTTGATCTGCTGTGGCGACTGGGCGTAGGGCATCGGCTGGATGTCCACCCGCCACAGACCTTCAAAATCCGGCGGCTCGTACAGCGGTGAAGTTTCCGATAAATCCACTGCTTCGTACACGCGCACGGTATAGCCGATCTGCTGGCCAACGAAGGGCGTTGGATTATCCACCGACGCTTCAATGTAATAATCGGTGGGTGCGTCCTGCGCCCGTACCTTGCTGCAAACAAGCAGCAGCATGATCGTGATGACTAACCACTTCATCACCAGTCTTTCTCCGGTGGGTTGGCCTGGGGTGTTCGCTGCTGCAAGCGGTCGCGCAAAGTCTGCTGGTTGCGCTGGATGGCATCCAGCAACTGCTGTGCCTCGTCCGGCAGCAGCGTTGCAGAGGTCGGCTGTGCCTCCCCTTCGGGTGGCTGCGGGGTCGGCGTTGCCGCGCTGTCCGGTGTTGGCGATGGCAGCCCCTGCCCCGGTTCGCTGCTGGTCGGCGTTGGCTCTGGCGTTGCTTCCGCCGGTTCGTTGGTCGGCAGTGGTGGCACAATGCGTCGCAGCGCCAGTTCCAGGTTATAACGCGCGTCCGCATCATCCGGGTTCAGCAGCAGGGCTTGCTGGTAGGCGCGTACAGCCTCAGGGAACTGGCTCATCTCAAAATAGACGTTGCCCAGATTGTAATATGCCTTTGCCTTTAGCACCGGCTCGCCCAGTTCTAACGCCATTTGTAACGCTTCAACAGCGCGCTCAAGCTGGCCGGAAAGCGCCAGCGCGCTGGCAGCATTATAGTAGGGTTCGGGCATATCCGGCGCGACCACCTGCGCCGACTGGTAGGCCGCCAGCGCTGCCAGATAATCGCCCCGGCTGTATAGATCGTTGCCCGCGCTCACTCGTTCAGCGGGATTCACGTCACAACCTGCTGCCAGTAGCGCCATCGCAGTGAGTATCAAGATAACCTTCATGCGACCTCCCGGCGTGTTTCCGGCAGTAGCATGTCCAGCGACAGCGCCAGCAGCGCCAGCGCGACAAAAATTCCGAAGCGTTCGACCCCGCGATTCTGCGCCCGATTCTCCAGGCGGCTGCCCTCCCGCTGCTGGATTTGCCCGGCGATGCTGGCTATTTCCGCACCATCAGCGGCGGCACGCCAGTACATGCCGCCGGTGCGCTCAGCAATCGTCTGCAGCGTGTTTTCATCCAGCGCGGACAGCACGACATCCCCATTCGACGCGGACTTGTAGCCAACAATATTGCCAGAATCATCGAGGATTGGCACAGCTTCACCCCGTGTCCCACCATAGCCGATGGTGTAAATGGTGACGTTTTGCTGCGCCGCTTCGTCGGCGGCGCGCAGCGGATCACCTTCAAAGTTTTCCCCGTCGCTCATCAGTACGACGATGCGCTGCGCCGCGCGGCGCTGGTCAAATGCCTTGCTTGCCAGCCGGAGCGCCGCTTCAATGTCCGTCCCCTGCCGGGAAATCGCTGCGCTGCTGGCCGCCTTGATAAACGTCTCTGCCGAGGCCAGGTCGGTCGTCAGCGGGAACTGGACGAAGGCCGTGCCCGCGAACAGAATGAGGCCAACTTCATTACCCTGCAATTGCTCAACCAGCGACCACAGCCCCAGTTTGGCGCGTTCCAGGCGGCTGGGCAACACGTCTGCCGCGTTCATGCTGTTGCTCACGTCCAGCGCCACCATCACCGCCACACCCTGCGTTTCGATCACCTCCACGTCCACACCCCACATCGGGCGCGCCACTGCGACGATCAACAGCGCCACCGCCGCCAACCACAGCGCGGCTTTCGCCCAGCGGCGCGCCGGGCTGACCGGCGTCATCACCCGACGGATAACGGAAGCGTCGCCAATCCGCCGCAGCGCCGACTGCCGCGCCCGTTCACGCCAAACGAGAAACCCAGTCACGGCGGGCAGCAACAGCAGCAGGAGAAGGGCAGCAGGATAAACAAACGTCATGGCGTGGTTTGGAAGGCAGTCTGCCGCAAGAATCGTTCGATCACCAGTGCGGCCAGCGCCGTTGCCAGCAGCATACCCGCCTGCTCCTGCCAGTTGACGTAGACCTGTCGCGCTACGTCGGAGCGCTCCAAAGCATTAATCTGGTCATAGATGCGCTGCAAGCGGTCGGGGTCTTCGGCGCGGAAGTACCGCCCGCCGGTCGTATCGGCAATCGCCTGCAGCGTGGTTTCGTCCAGGTCACTTTCCATCATCACCGTACCGCCGGTGTCGTCTGGTACGGGCACGAGTCCGGTTTTGCCCATGCCGATGGTGTAAACGCGGATGCTCAATGCCGCCACTGCCTGCGCTGCCGTCAGCGGGCCGATACCACCGGCGTTGTTCGCGCCGTCGGTCAGCAGAATAATCACCTTGCTGGCGGCTTTGCTCTGGCGCACCATGTTGGCCGCCGATGCGACTCCCAACCCGATGGCCGTGCCATCCGGCAGCCCCAGATCAGGCGCAAGCTGAATTTCTTCGAGCGACCGCAGCAGCGTACCATAATCGAGCGTGGGCGGCGTTTGCTGGAACGAATCCTGCGCGAACACCACCAGCCCGATACGGTCGAATTCGCGTCCGGCGATAAAGTCGCTGATGACCGTCTTGGCAGCTTCCAGCCGGTTCTGCGGCGCGAAATCGAGCGCGGCCATGCTGCCAGAAATGTCCAGCGACAGCACGATGTCAATTCCCTGCCCGCGAATGATCTCCTGCGTCCGACCACTCTGGGGACGCGCTAGTGCCAGCGCCAGCAGCAGCCAGGCCAGCAGTCGCAGCGCATCCGGCAGGCGGCGGAAGCGCACCCGCCAGCTTACCGGCAGTCCGGCCAGCAGCCGCATATCCGAGTAGTGCAAAACGGCGTGTGACTCTCGCCAGCGTCCGATCAGCATGAAAACAAGCACCATCACGGGGATGAGCAATAGTGCCGCCGGATGCGCGAACCGAAAGACCATCATGCCGCCTTGTCGTCCCGCGCGGCGGTCGTTTCAATCCAGCGCGCCGCCGCCTGCACCAGCTTGCGGGTTGAATCGGCTTCCGGCTGGTACTGCGCGAACTTCACCAGGTCAACCCGTTCGAGGATGCGCCGCAGTTCGTGCCGGTGTGGTTCGCCGAAACGCGGCTGCGCTTGCAGCGCCGCCAGCAGTTCTTCGGTAGTCATCTCCTCCGCCGGAACACCGGCCTGTTCCTCCACGTATTTCCGCAGCGCATCTCCCACCAGTGGATAAGCGCGGCTGGCGGGTAGCGTACTGATGCCCTGTAACTCGCGCAGGGTGCGGCTGACCACATCTTCCGGCATCTGGACTGTGTGAACGGTCCGGCGCCGGCGCAGCCACCGCCCTGCCCCAAAAGCAGCCCCCACCAGGATAAGGGTGCTGCCAAGCAGCAGCCAGGGCGAAACATAAGGCAGCGCCAGCGGCGGCTTCAGTGGGCGCAGCGTCAGATCATTTGGATTTAACACGCTTGGCACAGTAAAAAAAGCGGGTTCGACGGCTATACGAAATGATTCCGGTGAACCGGACAAAGCATATTCAATCCATGTCTCAGGTGTTTCGAAATCGCCTATCTGCCAGAGAATCGCGGTAATCTCCTGATGGAGCGTTTTTCTTCCGCCCGCCTCTGTCACTACTGCCGGACTCACCCCTGTAACCATAAATGGCGGCCACTCCAGCGGAAAGTCTGGCAGCATCACAACCGCATCAGCCGGGGCGTCAATTGTAAGCGTTACGCGTACTGGCTCGCCGATCAGCGGCGCGCCCTTATTCACCGAAAAGACAGCGCGAACCTCTCCCTGACTGTGAACTACTGTGCCACTGAGGACAAAGCACAAAATCAGGATATAGAATCCCTTTATCTTCTCTTGGCATCCTTGGCGCCTTGGCGGTTGTTGAATCATCGTCCCAATCGCCGCGCCCGCTGCTGAAAGAAACGGATAAGCGCCTGTACGGTATCGCTGTCGGTTGGCGCGTCAATCCGGTCTACCCGCGCGTTTGCCAGCGCCTTGCGCCGAGTCGTATCCACCGTCTGCGCCTGCTGCTGGAACGCGGCGCGCCAGGTCGCTTGTGACGTATTGGCCACTATCAACCCGCCGGTTTCCGCATCGCGCAGCGCCACCAATCCCACGTCCGGCCACGCTGCTTCGCGTGGATCACTGAGGACGACCGCAATGATATCATGGCGGCGGGCGGCACTCGCCAGATCGGCAGCATACGTTTCAACAGGTTCGAGGAAGTCAGACATCAGGAACACAATCGCGCGCCGTTTGAGCAGGCGGTTGATGGTTTGCAGCGCCAGCGCCAGGTCTGTCCCCCTGCCCTGCGGCTCGGCGGAGAGCAGATCACGAATCAGGCGCAACGTATGGTTGCGTCCCTTGCGCGGCGGCACGTAGTGTTCTACGCGGTCGCTGAACAGCAGCAGCCCAACCCGGTCATTGTTGCTGATGGCGGCATAAGCCAGCACCGCGCCCAGTTCAACGGCCACGTCGCGCTTCTGGCGCTTCACCGTGCCAAACTGGCAGGAAGCGCTGGTATCGAGCATCAGCATCACCGTCAGTTCCCGTTCCTCGACATATCGCTTGACAAAGGCCTCTCCGGCGCGGGCGGTCACGTTCCAGTCAATGTCGCGCACGTCGTCGCCGGGTTCGTAAGGCCGCACCGCATCAAATTCAATGCCACGTCCCTTAAACACGGCGTGGTACGCGCCTGCAAATACATCATCCACCAGCCGCCGGGTTTGCAGTTCAATCCGCCGGATTTGACGCAGTGTGTCGGCGGTTAGCATTACGGCACTTCCACCCGGCTCAAAATCTGCTGCACTACCTGCGCCGGCGTTACGGCTTCCGCTTCCGCCTCGAATGTAACCACGATACGGTGACGCAGCACATCCGGCGCGATGGCTTTCACGTCGTCCGGTGTCACGTATCCCCGTCCGCGCAGAAAGGCATGGGCTTTGGCTGCGCGCAGCAGAAAAATCGTCGCGCGTGGGGATGCGCCATAATCAATCAGCGTCCGCAGGTCTTTCAGTCCGTTTGCGCCGGGGTCGCGCGTCGCAAATACGATGTTCAGCACGTAGTCCTTGATCTTCTCGTCCACGTAAATACTGTTTACCACCTCGCGTGCGTGCTGAATCACATCCACGCCGATGACCGCTTGCGGCGGCGGCGGCACGTCCCCGGCCATTCGTTCGAGGATGAGGCGTTCCTCCTGGCGCGTGGGGTAATCCACAATGACCTTGAGCATGAAGCGGTCAAGCTGCGCCTCCGGCAGCGGGTACGTGCCGGCCTGCTCAATTGGATTCTGGGTCGCCAGCACCAGAAACGGATCCGGCAGCGGGTAGGTCTGGTCGCCAATCGTTACCTGCCGTTCTTCCATCGCTTCCAGCAGCGCCGATTGCACCTTCGCCGGCGCGCGGTTAATTTCATCTGCCAGCACGATGTTGCTGAAAATTGGCCCCAGGCGTGGCGCAAATTCGCCCGTGCGCGGGTTATACACCTGCGTACCGATCAGGTCGGCGGGCAGCAGATCGGGCGTGAACTGGATGCGCTGGAAGCGGGCGCTAATGGTCGCCGCCAGCGTACGCACCGCCAAGGTCTTCGCCAGACCCGGCACGCCTTCAATCAGAAGGTGGCTGTTACACAGCAGCGCGATGAGCAGCCGGTTCATCAGCCGTTCCTGCCCGACAATAATACGGTTGGTTTCCGCCAGGACGTTTTGCAGGAAACTGGCTTCGCGGCGGATGCGTTCGTTCAGTTGCTGTACTGAATTCATGGATTTCTCATGGTTGCTGGCATTTTCTTTAGGCACGATCAGGAACATTCAGGACAATAATAACGCTCGTAATGATACGTCTATCACGTGAGCATGCCAATTCCTCAATTGTATAATCGCTCGTGAAGCGTGTAAAATGGAACGAACCTCAAACATGTCCGAGAAGTCACCTTACGAGGTTGATGGAGTTAGTGGAGGCCCGGAGTGAATAATCCGAGGACAAGGAATCTTTTACTGTATGTGTTTATCGGCCTGATGCTTGTTGTCATTTTCTTCGGAATTAGCAATGGCAACCAGGAACCCAGCACCATCAAATTCAGCGAACTGGTGCGCCGTATTCAGGCTGATGACGTCGCCAGCATTCGCGTCGTGGACGACCAACTCATCGTGACGTTCCGCGACCGAACCACCGCCACATCCACCAAAGCGCCGGAATCAAGTGCACAGGAGCAACTGATTCAGTTCGGCATCACACCGGAACAGATTGACAACATTGTGTGGGATTTCCAGCAGCCCAGCAACTGGCCAGCGGTTGGCTTCAGCGTGCTGACGGCCCTGCTGCCCATCCTGCTGATCGGCGGCCTGATTTTCTTTATGCTCCGTCAGGCGCAGGGCAGCAACAATCAGGCGATAGCCTTTGGCAAGAGTCGCGCTCGCATGTTCAGCAGCGACCAGCCGAGCGTCACCTTTGAAGATGTCGCTGGCGCCGACGAAGCCAAAGCCGAGCTGGCCGAAGTGGTTGAATTCTTGAAAGAACCCGAAAAATTTATCCAGCTTGGTGCGCGCATCCCAAAGGGTGTACTGCTGGTGGGCAGCCCTGGCACGGGCAAGACGCTGCTGTCGAAAGCGGTTGCCGGTGAAGCCGGTGTGCCGTTCTTCAGCATCTCCGGTTCGGAATTTGTGGAAATGTTCGTTGGCGTAGGCGCGTCGCGCGTGCGTGATCTGTTCAGCCAGGCCAAGCGCCACAGCCCGTGCATCATTTTCATTGACGAAATTGACGCCGTTGGCCGCCAGCGCGGCGCGGGGCTGGGCGGAAGCCACGACGAACGCGAACAAACCCTGAACCAGATTCTGGTGGAGATGGATGGCTTTGATACCGACACCAACGTGATTGTCATCGCTGCCACCAACCGCCCGGACATCCTCGACCCGGCGCTGCTGCGGCCTGGCCGCTTCGACCGCCGCGTGGTGCTTGACCGCCCGGATGTAAAAGGCCGCGAAGCCATTCTTAAAGTCCACGTGAAGGGCAAACCCCTCGCTTCCGATGTTGATCTGAAGCTGGTGGCGAAGGTCACGCCCGGCTTTGTTGGCGCGGACATTGAAAATATGGTCAACGAAGCGGCGATCCTGGCTGCCCGCAAGAACAAAAAGACCATCGCCAACAACGATTTCCAGGAAGCGATTGAGCGCATTCTGCTGGGGCCGGAACGCAGGAGCCGGGTCATCAACAAGCAGGAACAGTGTATCACCGCTTTCCACGAAGCCGGCCACGCAGTTGTAGGCTACCTGCTGCCGCATGCTGACCCGGTGCGCAAGGTGACGATCATTCCGCGCGGCATGAGCGGCGGTTCAACCCTGTTTGTACCGGAAGAAGACGTGAACTACGTGTCGCGCTCCCGCATCAAGGACCAGATCGTAACGGCGCTGGCCGGACGCGCGGCGGAAGAGATCGTGTTTAACGAGATCACTACCGGCGCCTCCAGCGATCTGGAGCAGGTCACCCGCCTGACCCGCGCGATGGTCACGCGCTTCGGCATGAGCGACAAACTCGGCCCAATGATGTTCGGCCAGAAGGAAGAGATGATCTTCCTGGGGCGCGAAATCTCCGAACAGCGCGACTACAGCGAAGCGGTGGCGCAGGAGATCGACTCTGAAGTGCGGGCGATTGTGAGCTGGGCTTACGACGAAGCGCGCCGCCTTATCCACGAAAACCGCGCCAAGCTGGACGCCGTTGCGCTGAGGCTGCTGGAAGTGGAAACGCTGGAAGCCGACGAATTTCTGGCGATCATGGGCGAACCCCGCCCGGCTCGCCCCAACCAATTCCAGTTTCCAACCGTACTTGCCAGCAAAACGCCCTCGGAATCTTCATTGAAGGCAGATGAAGGCAACGACCTGAAATCGCTGGGGACGGCGCCGACGCCAGCGTAACACACGCTCACTACGATGAATGAGTACGGACACGCCATGGCGTGTCCGTATTGTTTTTGCGCTACTGGTTAAGGCTTGGGGTTTAACACATACTGCTCAAACGCTTCCGCCGTCCAGGGTAGCGCGGGTTTAAAAAATCCCTGATAGATGGCGTGCGCGTACACCCGGATTTCATACTGGGCATCAGGCGCCATCCGCAGCTTGAGGAAATGCATCAGGTTGTGTGCGTCGGCCTTTACCACCCAGGTGTAATATACACTGAAGCCGGGTAGGAACAGCCGCGCCATCTCCTTCGATACGCCCGCGTCCAGCGCCTCCCGGTACAGCGCATAACCCTGCTCATAATGGCGCAACAGTTTTGTGGTCAGTGCATCGCCAGCAGCCGGGTCCAGTTCGCCCTCGCTGGCCTGTTTGTTGCTGGGAGATTGCCTGCGCCACACATCGGGCGCGTAAAAGTCGTTTTCTTCAAACTCGGTATACCGACCGGATTGGGCGTTCATATTAAACGTGCGGTGCCGCACCCACTGCCACCACGTCACCAGCGGCGCACGCACGCGAAACTTCATTTCGACCATTTCAAACGGCGAGGTGTGTTTTTCCCGCAGCAAATAAAACAGTAACTTTTTATCTTTCTCAGGCCCTTTGCTTTCCCCCATAAAGCTCACCCGCGCCGCATTAACAATCGCCAGGTCACCTGATACGCCGGTCGCCGGATGTGGCAGCATGTCCACCAGTTCAATCCAGCCCTTATCCAGCACGGGAACGCGCTTGCCGATTAACGTTTCAGTCACGATCCTGTCCTTTGTCATCCAGCCATCCCGCCGCCGACAGGCTGGCGTACATCCGGTCAACATCCTGGTCTTCCTGCGGTAGCGCCAGGTGATACGGCAGTTCAGCCGGGTTATCCTGCTGGTACATCACGCCTTCGCTGTTCAGAATGGTGAGCAGCATGGCCGCCGTTTTGCACATCGCATCCACTGGCTGGCTGCTCCAGCCCGCGATGTCCCGCGCGATGTCGCGCAGCGTGGTTTTGCCATCCGCCCGCAGCCAGATTTCACTGCTCAGGCCATCGAGAAACACAATCTGGTCGCGGTAGCGGTTATGCACGGCCACGCCATCCGGCAAAATCCGGTACAGCCCGTCCCGCTGGGGATACTGATTGAGTGACGAGGTCATGGCCGTCTGCCTACGCAAAATACTGGAGCGCCAAGCGTACCCGGTCTTCGACATTCGGGGGCGCGTCCTTCGGCAGGGATTGGATCGCGGTCTGCGCCTCAACAATACTATAACCCAGCGCCACCAGCGCATCGAGCACATCGCTGTTAACATCATCAAAGGTCACCACTGGCGCGGTATCCAGCCCGAATTTCAGTTTGTCCTTCAGTTCGATCAGAATTTTCTGGGCCGTCTTTTTACCCACACCCGGCACGCGGGTTAATATTTCCGCCCGTTCGCTGACAACGGCATTGCGCAGGTTGTCCAGCGTCAGCGTGCTCAGGATTGCCACCGCCATCTTTGGCCCCACGCCGTTGATCGTGAGCAGGATTTCAAACAGCTCACGCTCCTCAGCCGTGATGAAGCCGTACAGCGACAGCGAATCCTCGCGCACAATCATGGTCGTGTGCAGAAAAGCATCATCCCCCAGATCGAGGCGGTCCAGCGTGGTGTGCGGGACAAACACCCTGTAGCCGATGCCGCCGGTGGTGATAACAACGTGGTCACGGAAGGTCGCCGCCACCATGCCCTGAATGCTGGCAATCATCGTGTGCTGTCCTTATTCATCCGCCAGTCCGCCAAAGCGGCGGCTGTGTATATCCGTAATCGCAATCGCCAGCGCATCGGCGGCGTCATCCGGTCGAGGAATCGAATCCAGACCCAGCAGAATCCGAACCATCTCCTGCATTTGCGGCTTTTTCGCACCGCCGTAGCCGGAGATGGACTGTTTCACCATGTTCGGTTTGTATTCCGCCACCGGCAGGCCGGCCTTCGCCAGCGCCAGCAGGATGACCCCCCGCCCCTGGGCAACGGTAATTGCTGTTGTTACGTTTTTAGCAAAAAACAACTCTTCAACCGCAGCGTATTCGGGACGGTACTGTTCAACAATCGCTGTCACGCTGTCGTAAATTTGCAGCAGGCGCTGCCACATCGGCAGGCTCGGCGGCGTGGTAATTACACCATAAGCGAGAGCCTGAAGCGCCCCGTCATCTGTTTCCTGCACCAGCCCATAACCAATCGTCGCCGTGCCAGGGTCAATACCAAGCGACAGCATCAAGCCGTCTCAAGCGCGGCAATAACTTCGTCGGTAATCAGCAGATTGGAAGCAACCGACTGCACGTCGTCCAATTCTTCCAGCGCTTCCTGCAGCCGCATGTTTTGCAGGGCTTTTTCCGTCGGCAGTTCGACTTCGTTTTTAGCCGTCCAGCGCAGCTCAGACTCGTCTATCTCGTAGCCGGCATTGGTCAGGGCTTCTTCCACTGCCGCAAATAGTTCGCGCGGCGTGTACACCACAATGACGCCATCTTCATCCACCACATCATCTGCGCCGGCTTCTGCCGCCACCATGAAGATGGTGTCAAAATCCAGATTGCTGCCCTTCAGCGTGATATAACCTTTGTGTTCAAACTGCCACGACACCGACCCTGCTGACGCCATGCTGCCCCCGGCGCGGGTGAACGCCCGTTTGACCTCAGCCAGCGTGCGGTTTTTGTTGTCGGTCATTACGTCTACCATGTACGCTACGCCGTCCGGGCCATAACCTTCGAAGGTGATTTCTTCCAGGCTTTCACCATCAGCGCCGCCAACGGCCCGCTGAATGGCGCGTTCGATGTTGTCCTTCGGCATGTTGTTGGCTTTGGCTTTCTGGATGGCGATTTTCAGCTTGGGATTGGCATTTTCATCGCCGCCGCCTTCACGCGCCGCTATCGTGATGTCCCGCGCCAGCCGCGTGAAGATTTTGCCACGTTTGGCATCTTCCGCGCCTTTTTTGCGCTTGATCGTTGACCACTTACTGTGCCCGGACATAAGCTTTCTCCGTTATGCTCCATTGACTGACCGCATACCACTCATTATACATGACCCCCAAAAACGAGTCGAGACAGCCAACTGGGCGCTTGTGTTATAATGACTTCCCGGCAAACCTGCCTATAGGTTTACGGGTGAAGGTATGGCAGGTCTTGTTTCAACTGGCTACAGCAAAACATAGGTTTTCTCAGGTCGGCAATATGAGTGACGCCAGCATCCCGATGCCCCAGCAGTTTCCCCGCCCCCGCGTGAATCCGCAGCGGCTGGCGTGGGGTGTGCTGCTGCTGTCGTTTGCCATCTTTTGTTTCCTGTGCCTGGCAACCGGGTTGGGTGTGTATTATTTTCTGTTCCAGTCATCCATTCCACTAGAGGTAGTCGCCAGGGTTGGACAGGGTTCGATTGGCATCAACGGCCAGTTTGAAGCCTCCGAACGTGCGTTGCAAAACAGCGTGGACGTGAGCGCCGGCGGCCAGTCGCAGGCGACCGTGTTTTTCTTCGACCCCAACCAGAACCGGCGTCTGATTGCGACGATGACCGTGAAGGGCAGCACCGGCTTTACCCTGCGTCGTGCCATCCGGCCTCGCTTCAACTGGAGCGGTAACAATTACGAGATCGAAGTTGAGAATTTTACCGGCGATGTGGATGTCTTTGTTGATCGCAATCTGGAGCGCAATTTCCGGCTGGTCATAAACGTGCCGCCGGGGATTCGGATTGATCTGGGTGGCAGCGGCCAGTATACCGTCAGCGCGCGGGGAAGCCAGACCCGCGTTTACAACCAGGATGGGCAGGCTGTCATCATCCCGGCGGACCCGAACAATGGCCGTGATATCCCTGCTGGCAGCCAGGGAATTGTGTTTGCCGCCCAGCCGACTATTGTGGCGCTGGGGCCGGCCTTCGTCAATCTGCTCCAGAACAGTACCTTTCAGGACACGATTGACGTTCCAAGCGACAGTGGCGACCTGCAGCCAGTGACAACGGTCTGGCGCTGCACCAACCAGCAGGACAGCCCACCGCGTGGGTCTTACCGCACGGAGAGGAAAGATGGCCGGGTTGTGCTGCGGTTCGTACGCGCTGACAACGCGACCTCGCACGGCGAAACGCGCTGTTTGAGCTATTTCGACCAGAATGGTCGGGACGTCAGCAGCTACGATTTTCTGGAAGTCCGCGCCAGTTTTAACATCAATTACCAGTCGCTTCCCGCCTGTGGCCGTGAAGGCAGCGAGTGCCCGCTGATGCTTCAGGTGGATTACATTGACCAGAATGGCCGTCCCCAGACCTGGTATCACGGCTTCTATTACCTGCCCCAGCAGGAGGGCTTCCCACTCAGTTGCAGTAGCTGCCGCCAGGAACACGACCGCATCAACGAAAAATCGTGGTACACCTACGAAAGTGGCAATCTGTTTGCGCTGCTCGGCCCCAGCCAGATACCAAAGGCGATATTAAACGTCCAGTTTTATGCCTCCGGCCACCAGTACGATGTGTCCGTTGGCGAGGTCAGCCTGCTGGCGGGGCGCCTATCCACCGCCGGCTAGCCGTCCGGTTAGCCAGCCGCTTTTGCGCCGCGTTCGGGGGACTGCTATACTGGCAGCGTACGGAATGGCTGCAACAGGAAAACCAAGCATGGGTGACGTTCTGACCGAACTCGGTCTGTCCGAAGACATTATCCTGGCAATCACGGTTTATGCCGGGTTCATTGTGATCGCGTTCTGGCTGGCGCTGGTGATCTGGACGTTCCGCGATATGCGGGCGCGTTCGCGGGATACGCTGGCGCAGCTTGGCATGGCGCTGCTCGTCGCCGTGCTGACCGTGCCCGGCCTGCTCATCTATCTGCTGCTGCGCCCGCGTGAAACGCTCGGTGAATCCTACGAACGGTCACTCGAAGAAGAAGCCCTGCTGCAGGAAATCGAAGAAAAACCGAAGTGCCCCGGCTGCAGCCAGCGCGTGCAGGATAACTGGCAGGCGTGCCCTCACTGTCATACCCGCCTGAAAAAGCCCTGCGTCCGCTGCGGGAACATGCTGGAACTGTCGTGGCAGTTATGCCCCTACTGCGCCACGCCGCAGACCACCAGCTATGTTGAGCCGATGGCAACCCCACGCCAGCCACGTCCGGCCAGTATCCCGGAGGACTGGCAGACGACGCGGCGCGCCACATCAGCCGACCTGGGACGCCCGACGCAGCCAGTCGAATTTGTTGAAGGGGATGAGTATTAGGGCGCAGCCGCCTAAATGTCAACAGTCTCCCCAACGGTGTGAATTTTGAGAAAATTGGTCTGGCCGCCAACCCCAAACGGCACACCAGCAATCAGCACCAGGTTATCCCCGCGCGACACCAGATCGGCATCCTGCGCTGCCTGCACCACCGTCCGAATCATCTCGTCAATCGTGTGGAATTCCGGGATGACCAGCGGCAGCACGCCCCACACCAGCGCCATACGGCGGTAGGTGATTTCGCTGGGTGTTACACATAGAATCGGCGTGCGCGGACGCTCCTTGGCAACGCGCCGTGTCGTGTAGCCGGTCAGTGTTGAGGTGACAATCGCCTTAGAATTGAGTGCCTCGGCGATCTGGCAGGTGGCCTGGCTGATGGCATCGGAGATCGCTTCCCGCCCCTCGGCATTGGGTTTGTAGATCGGCTTGATAAGCTGCGGGCGGTTCGCCCACACACTTTGCTCAGCGATCACCGCGATGGTTGCCATCGTTTTGACGGCCTCAACCGGATACTTGCCGGCAGCCGTTTCGTTGCTCAGCATTACGGCATCGGTGCCGTCCACAATCGCGTTGTACACGTCACTGGCTTCAGCGCGGGTGGGGCGCGGGTTGTCCACCATCGAACTCAGCATCTGCGTGGCCGTAATCACCGGCTTGCCGGCGGCGTTGCACAATTGGATGATGCGCTTCTGGTGGAATGGCACTTCCTCTGCCGGGGTTTCAACACCGAGGTCGCCGCGCGCGACCATGATTCCGTCGGACACAGCGATGATTTCCTCAATATTTTCGAGGGCTTCGTGTTTCTCAATCTTGGAAATAACGGCGATTTCGCCCCCCAGATGCCGCAGCAGCCAGCGCAGTTCGCGGATGTCTTCCTGTGACCGTACAAACGACATCGCCAGATAATCGGCCTGTTTCGCCAGCGCAAACTCAACATCCTTGCGGTCTTTCTCGGTGATGGCGGACAGGGACAGGCGGGCCGTTGGCGCGGAGATACCCTTGCGGGAACTCAACGGGCCACCAACCACGACTTTGGTCACCAGCCCTCGGTTTGTCACCTGCTCCACCACCAGTTCGATGTTGCCGTCATCCAGCAATAGCTGCATCCCGGCTTTGATGTCCCGCACAAATTCAGGATGTGGCAGCGAGATCAGACCGTTTTCGCCCGGCACCGGGTCAAGCGTGAAGGTGATCGTATCCCCTTTTTCCAGCAGCAACGGCTCGTTGGCAACCTTCCCGATGCGGATTTTTGGGCCTTGCAGGTCGCACATCACGGCGACAACCGCTTTTTCTTCCACTGCGATTTTGCGAATCCGGTCAATCGTTTCGCCGTGCAGTTCGTGGGTCCCGTGTGAAAAGTTGATGCGGGCGACGTTCATGCCGTTACGAATGAGCTGCCGCAATATCTCCTCATCCCGGGAGGCCGGGCCAATGGTAGCGACAATTTTGGTTCGTTTGCCGTTGATACGATCCTGTGCCACGCTCATGTTCTTTTATCCCCGTTCAGGCCGGAGCACGGCATGATGGCTCCTGCCGATCATTCCAGTAAAGTAAAGCCGTTGGATCGGGGCGAACCGCTGGTTCGCCCCGCGCTGACGAATTCGACCGTTACATTTGCAGGTTGGTGAAAGCCTTCAGCCCCGGATAGACTGCCGCCGTGCCCAGTTCTTCTTCAATCCGCAGCAGCTGGTTGAACTTCGCCACCCGGTCCGACCGCGCCGGCGCGCCGGTCTTGATCTGTCCGGCATTGGTGGCAACCGCCAGGTCGGCAATCGTCGCGTCCTCGGTTTCGCCGCTGCGGTGGCTGGTCACGACCGTCCAGCCCGCCCGCTGGCTCATCTGCACCGAGTCCAGCGCTTCGGTCAGCGAACCGATCTGGTTCACCTTGCACAGCAGCGAGTTAGCCGCTTTTTCCCGGATGGCGCGTTCGATGCGGTTCACATTGGTGACCAGCAGGTCGTCACCGACGATCTGCACGCGGTCGCCGATCTTCGCCACCAGCCGCGACCAGTTCTCCCAGTCGTCCTGCGCCAGGCCGTCTTCCAGCGAGATGATCGGATAGCGGTTGGCCCAGTCTGCCCAGAACTCGACCATCTCTTCGCCACTGAGTACCCGGCCTTCGATGTCCAGATGATACCTGCCGTCTTCTTTATACAATTCCGACGTAGCCGGGTCAAGCGCGATTCGAATCTGCTCACCGGGGCGATAGCCGGCCTTCTCAATCGCTTCCATGATGACATCCAGCGCCGCCTGGTTTGACCCCAGGCTGGGCGCAAAACCACCCTCGTCGCCGACCGTCGTCTGATAGCCCTTGTTGTGCAGCACCTTGTGCAATGTGTGGTAAATCTCCGCGCACCAGCGCAGCGCCTCGCGGAACGATTCCGCGCCCACTGGCATCACCATAAATTCCTGGAAGTCAGTGCTGCCCGCCGCGTGTTTGCCACCGTTCATGATGTTCATCATCGGCACGGGTAGCGTGTTGGCATGGACACCGCCCAGATAGCTGTACAGCGGCAGATCAACGCTGTCGGCAGCGGCCTTGGCAACCGCCAGCGATACGCCGAGAATGGCGTTTGCGCCCAGGTTGCTCTTGTTCGGCGTGCCATCCAGTTCCAGCATGATTTGATCAATCGCCTTCTGGTTCAGTGCGTATTGGCCCGTCAGGGCGTCGGCAATTGGCCCGTTGACCGCCTGCACCGCCCGCAGTACACCCTTGCCACCGTAACGGCTCTTGTCGCCGTCGCGTAGTTCCAGGGCTTCGTGTTCGCCGGTAGATGCGCCGCTGGGCACAATCGCGCGGCCAAACGCCCCATCCACGAGATAGACCTCCACCTCGACGGTTGGGTTGCCGCGTGAGTCCAGCACCTCACGCCCGTGAATGGTTTCGATGATCGTCATAATGTTGCTCCTTCTTGGTTGTAGACAACACCTTGCGGTGTAAAATGGCACGCAGGAATCGGGGTTGCCCCACAAATTGCCCGTATTATGATAGCCCGTTTCCACTGGCTCGTCACCTGATATTCGTTACGGTTTTTAGCCCTGACAGGCAGTTCGGTTTGTATTAAAATAGAAGATGATCGTAAAAATTCCTGAACGAAGGGAAGGGCCATGCCCGCGCGTACCGTCTATCTCGATCATTCCGCCACCACGCCTACCGATCCGCGCGTGGTTGAGGCGATGCTGCCGTATTTCAGCGACGTATACGGCAATCCGTCGTCGGCGCACCGCTTCGGGCGCGACGCGGAAAATGCGGTGGAAACGGCGCGGGAAACGGTGGCGCGCATTTTAAACTGCCAGCCGTCGGAGATCGTGTTCACAAGCTGCGGCTCGGAAAGCGATAACCTTGCGATGCGCGGTGCGGGCTGGACGGCACGGCAGCAGGGGCGCGGGCTGCACCTGGTTACGACACCGCTGGAGCACCCGGCGGTCGGTAAAACGGTGCAGCAGATGGCTGACCTGATGGGCTTCGAGCGCACGATTATTTCGGTGGATAAAACTGGCGTGGTGGATGTCGAGGACTTCGCCAACGCCTGCCGACCGGGAACAACCGTCGCCAGCGTGATGTACGCCAACAACGAAGTTGGCAGCATCCAGCCCATACCGCAGCTTGCGGCGCTGGCGCACGAGCGCGGTGCGTGGTTCCATACAGACGCGGTGCAGGCCGCCGGGCAGCTAACGCTCGACGTGCAAAAACTCGGGGTGGATATGTTGAGTCTCTCAGCACACAAGTTTTATGGGCCGAAGGGCGTGGGCGCGCTGTACGTGCGGAACGGCATCGAACTTGTGCCCAGCCAGAGCGGCGGCAGCCACGAAGCCGGACGGCGCTCCGGCACGCACAACACGCCGCTGATCGTTGGGCTGGCGAAGGCGCTGGCAATCGCTTACGACGAGTTCGACGCTTATACCACGCACTACTGCCAGATGCGCGACAGTCTGATTGACGGTGTGCTGAACCGCGTGCCGGGGTCGCAGTTGACCGGCCATCCGGTGAACCGGCTGCCCTCTCACGCCAGCTTTGTCTTTGACGGTGTGGACGGCAATGCCCTGCTGATGCACCTCGATCTGAAGGGCGTGGCCGCCAGCAGTGCCTCCGCCTGCAAGACCGGCAACCCGGAGCCGTCCGGCGTCCTGCTGGCGCTGGGCTACGACCGCCAGACCGCCGGCAGCAGCCTGCGCCTGACCGTCGGGCGGCAGACTACGACCGAAGATGTGGATTATGCTGTGCAAACGCTGGTGGAAGCGGTGGAAAAAGTTCGCCGGTTGAATCGTGAGATCGTGTGATGAGCAATAACGCAGATGTACGCGTCGTGGTAGCGATGAGTGGCGGCGTGGACAGTTCGGTGGCGGCGGCGCTGCTGCTGGAACAGGGTTACAACGTTGTCGGCGTGATGATGCGCCTGTGGTCGGAGGAAACCTTCGGTGGCGGGGTACATAACCGCTGCTGCACGCCCGACCAGATGGCCGACGCGCGCCGGATCGCTGCCAAACTCGGCATTCCGTTTTACGTGCTGGACACCAAGGATGTCTTTCGCCATACGATTGTCGAGTTCTTCATTGACCAGCACCGCCAGGGCGTGACGCCCAATCCGTGCCTGGAATGCAACCGGCATATCCGCTTTAACTTCCTGCTGCAAAACGCGCTGGCGCTGGATGCCGAATACCTGGCGACCGGCCATTACGCGCGCGTGTCGCAGGCCGCAAGCGGACGCTACGTGTTGAAGAAAGGGCTGGACGAGCGCAAAGACCAGAGCTACGTCCTCAGTGTGCTGGGACAGCAGCAGCTTAAACATACCCTGTTCCCCGTCGGCGAGTACACCAAGCCGCAGGTGCGGGAAATCGCAGCGCGTTTTGGCCTGCCAACCGCCAGCAAGAAGGACAGCCAGGATTTGTGTTTCATCGGGGATAACAACTACCGCCGCTTCCTGGGCGATTACGCGCCGGACATCCTACAGCCCGGCCCGATTGTGCGTAAGAACGGCGACGTGTTAGGACAGCACACCGGACTGGCGAATTACACCATCGGCCAGCGTAAGGGGTTAGGCGTCAACAGCCCTGAACCGTTATACGTGATTGCCATGAACCCGTATCGGAACGCGCTGGTTGTCGGCACAGCGGACGAACTTGGCAGCGATACGCTAACGGCGCACCGTGTAAACTGGGTCAGCGGCGAAACGCCATCCGAACCATTCCGCGCCGAGGTGAAAATCCGCTACAAGGCGCAGCCTGTGCCCGCCTGGGTTGAACCCCTGCCCGGCGAGCGAATGCAGGTGCAGTTTGACGAGCCGCTGCGGGACATCACACCCGGTCAGGGCGCAGTGGTCTACGACGGTGACACCGTGCTGGGTGGGGGAATTATCGAACGTTCAGGGTAGGGACACGATATATCGTGTTCCTACGATCAATATCCCGCCAGGAAGAACCGCACCTGCTCCGCGTACAGCAGCATAATCACCGTCCCGGCGACAATGTACGGCCCGTAAGGCAGCGCCGTGAACAGCGCGTAACCCCGCCCGGCCATCCGGCTGCCGACGATGTACGCCAGCGCCCCAACCGCGCCCAGGAACACGGTGATAAACATGGCGAAGATAACTGCTTCCAGCCCCAGAATCAGGCCGCTGAGGGTTGCCATCATCACGTCGCCGTAGCCAAACGCCACGTCGGTAATGTCCCGCCCCTGCAACTGGCGGGCAACATACGTATACACAAAGCCGCCGAGGTACAGCAGGAAAAACGTGCCGAAGCCAAGCGCCCCGCCCAGCAGCGCCCGCTGCAAGTTGGGGTCGTGCCGCGTCGGTGTCACCACCGCGTCCAGAATTGCCAGCGCGCACGAAGGGATAATCACGGCGAACAGAATCAGCCGGTGTTCGATGTCCACGACGGTGATAAGCACAAAAATCGCCATGTACACCAGCCAGAACACCAGTTGTACGTCGCTGACGTCAGGATCATCGTGCTTCAGCGCATAGGTGAGCAACATGAAGAAGGCCGTCGCCAGTTCTGCCAGCGGATACCGCCATGAGAGTTTTGCCCCGTTCGGCGCGGCGCGCTTGCCCGCCAAGAATGCCGTTATCCCCAGCCACGCGACCACCGGTCGCGGTGTACCGTCCGGGTAGCGTGGCAGGCGCGGGCGGCGGTAATGCGGCAAATCGTCGGCCAGGAGGTTGACAAGCCCTCCGGCCAGAATGCCAATCACGGCAATCAGCACAACCATCATCAGGACACTTCTTTCACGGTAATGGGGTTACAATCACCGGCGCGGGCGGCAACAGCGACAGTGATAGAATAATCATAAAGGCAAATGCCAGAATCGCGCTGATTAAGATTGCAATGATTTGCGCTCGCGACAGCTTTGCTTCGCGGACGGCTGGCGCTGTCCCCGGCAAACCAACGTATACCTCCACTGGCGTCACTTCGCCGTATCGCACCCGCCACGCCGCGAGACGCGCTTCACCATTATACAGGCCAATAATGACGTAAGGTGTGTCGGGAAAGGTCGCCTGCCGGACGTCGGTTGGCGAGGGGATGGGGTCTCCGTTTGGGTGCGAGTGATAGATCGCCAGCAGTTCCAGGCCGCGCGCTTCAAGCTGCATCAGGGTGCGGGCGAAGATGACATCATCCAGACGGTAATGGTGAACCGGGTCGGCGGCAGCATTGGGGATAGGAATGACTTCCTCAACCTGCTCCCTGACACCGGCCAACAACCCGCACGCCTCCTGCGGCGCGGCGTCCCGCGCATATCGCGCCAGTGCGTGCCCCTGAGCTTCAGTCAAACACAGGCGCATCGTGCCCGCCTACTGCGCCACTGCGGGGATTTCAAAGCGAACTTCGCGCCGGTCCTGCGGCGGGTTGCGGGTTTCATAAAACAGGTCCGCCGCCAGCATGTACTCCCCGGCGGGGTCGGCCACACCGCGCAGGTGCATCGTAAATTCCATGTCGTGATGCATCGTCTCGATGATATTCAGTTCGCTGACGATGCGGTTGTTCTCATCGCGGGCGACGAGCAGCAGATTCGGGCGCTCCCGGAACGGCGTCACCTGAATGTGGATGTGCACCCGGAAGCGGTCACGGTACGGCGTTACCTCCAGGTCTTCAATCCGAATCCGGTCTTTCGGTTGCAGCGGGCGGTCGCTCGGAAAAATCGGGATTTCCATCGTCTACCCCGGCTTATGGACGCGCGGATTTTAGCTGTTGCAGCGTTTTCATGGCAAGCTCAAACTGCGCCGCCGGCACCAGCAGGTGATCGCGGGTGAAGGCAGCATACGGTAGTATCGAAACGCCGGCATCCGCCAGCGCCCGACTGACCGCCGCCATAAAGCCCACCAGTGACAGTTCCAGCGCCACGTCGAGCGTAATCAACCGGTAGCGTGTTTCCGCCAGCGTATGCCCCGGCAGATGGCTGACAAAATCCTGCACCGCTTCCGCCGGTATCAGCAGGCTCACCTCATTCCTGTCGGCGATCAGAGCGCAAAACGGTTCGCCGATAGCGGCGATCACCCCCGCGGCAGCCGTAATCGCTTTGGGCGGCAGTTTCACCAGCGCATATTCCGTACCGTCGCTGACCAGATTAGCCTGCGATAATGCCTGCTCAACCGTCTGTTCCATCCCACTCCCCTATTCATCAAACTGGTAGGTCGCTTCCGCATAATACCGCACGTGCCGCCGGGCCAGCTTGTCCTGCATCCACTGGCGAAGCCGCGCATTTTTTTCTTCAAGCGAAACGTTTGTATCGCGCAGCGCGTCAATCGGGTAGTTCACCCGCAGCGCCCGACCGTGAATGATATGCCGGCTGATGCCGGGCGGCAGGAAGGCGCGCTGCTGTGCCGCCGCCAGGATGTCCGCCGGTTGGTAGCTGGGGAACACCACCAGCGCAATCGCTTCCGGGTACAGCGGCCAGATGTCGGTCGGCTCGGTCAGCGCCGTGCGGTGCAGCACGGCATTCCGCTGGTAGACCCGCACCACATCGCAAAGCGCGGCATTACGTTCGCGCGGCTGGTCGCCAGCACGCAGCGCCAGCGTTTGCCCATCTCGGCACAGCACATGGGCGATGGCGTTCTCGTCATAACCTTCGATCACCGCCACCTGCGGCAGCCGGTGCAGCCGGTCGAGGAACTGTTCTTTCTCCCAGCGCCCGACGATGTGCCGCCACGTATTCAGTTCAACGTAGCCGCTGTCATAGTTGGCAATCTGCACCAGAATGTGCGGATAATGGAGATGAGAAAATGCGTAGAAACGGTTCGCGCCGTCGAGGATAACGTAGTGATTGGCGTCCATCTGCGCAACAATTGGCGGGTTAATGACATACTGCTCGTTCCGCAGCCGTTCGATCAATGGCATCGCCCGCTGCGAATCGTGTTCTTCATGGGGCTGCAAGCTGTCGGTAGGCAGGATACGCAGATCAGGTGGCGGCGCGTCATGTCGAGCCAGAGTCATCGAATATTGTCCTGTCTGACGGGGTGTGAACAACGGCAGAAGGGTATCACGAACCGGCGTGAAGGGCAATCCTGACCCGCGCGGAGAGAGCAAGAGAAAGGTCAAGCAATGGGCGCTCAGGAACAGGGCGCGGACGCCACCCAGGGCCGCTGGCTGGTAATCCCGCGTACGCTGTGTTTTGTCACCAACGGCGGTGACGTGCTATTGATGAAACGCGCGTCGCATAAGCGTATCTTTCCCAACCGCTACAACGGCCTCGGCGGCCACATCGAACGCAACGAAGACCCCTACGGCAGCGCGCGCCGTGAGATTGCCGAAGAAACCGGGCTGACGGTACGCGACCTATGGCTGCGGGCAGTGTACAACATTGATGCGGGACAGGCGACCGGCATCATGCTGTTTGTGTTCACCGCCGTCAGCGACCGCCGCGACGTGACCGCCAATGACGAAGGTACGCTGCACTGGATACCGTGTGACGAGATCAGCCGCTACGATCTGGTCGAAGATTTGCCTATCATCCTGCCACGAGTGCTCGCCATGCGCGACACCGACCCGCCGCTGTTTGTCCACGTCAGCTACGACACTAACGATGTGATGCAGTTTCAATTCAGCGAGAATGACAATGGCTGAAGTACAGCCGCCAGTGACGGAAACACAGTCCGCGCCACGGGCGAAACGCAGCCCTCTCCGGCGCATTGGCTGCGGCCTGGGGCTGCTGCTGTGGGCGGTCGTCATGGTCAGCCCGTGCCTGCTGTTTACGCTGGCGACGCAGGGCCAGATCACCGTCATGCTGGGCGGCGCGCCGAATCAGGAGGCGCGTATCTGGCTCATCAACGAGGCGCGGGTGCGCGGCATTGCCATTTCCTGGCCGTCGCTGCACAACGTCGAAGGGGATACAGCGCTGTGCGTGCAGACCGACACCCGTTTTTTCCTGTGGGCGGGCAGCGGCGACCCGGCCACCTTCTGCGAATGTTACACCCGTATCGGCCCTGATGATGCGTGGACGGCGGCGGAATCCTTCAGCGGCAGTTGCCAACCATAACTGAACCGACTAAGCTAGGAGCAATGCCGGCTTCGCACAAAGGTTCATCACCATGCAGTTTCTGCAAAATATGGATATTGGCGCGCTGCTGCTCGTCAGCATCGTCCTCGTCTTTTTATGTGTGGTTGTTCTGCTGCTGTTTTTTGGCTTCCAGTTTATCGGCTCGACTGTCTTTAACCTGGTCGGACTGGTACTGACCATCATCGGCGGCGGGCCGGGGATGTGGTGTGGCTGTCTGGTACTGCTGCTTGCCTGCGCCGCCTGCGTTGGCGGTGTGCTGTTGTATTCAAGCTGCGCCACGAATCCATCCTCGATGAACTTCTGCGCGCTGTTCGCCGGCGGTGGTTGACCGAAACCAATCCGGGCATGGTATCCGCCTCATGCCCGTTCCTGCTTACTGCGGAAACAACTCCCCGCCTACACTGATACACATTTGCTGGCCGAGCGCGTCCATCGGGTAAACGTTCCAGCCGTAGCGTTTGCCGCGCTCGAACAGGTCTGCTTTGAAGGTATACGTGCTGTCGGCGGTGTAATCGGCAAAAAATTCCTCGCCGGATTCATCAACCACGTTCACTCGATAACTGGGAGCGCCGGTTGCCGGCACCCACGCTACCATGACATCGGTCCCCGCCACGAACTGCGGATTGTAGCGCGACCGGTCTTCGCGGAACGGGCCGCAGGCTTCCAGCGTGGGCTTCTCCGCCGGAATATTCACCTCCTGATTCGCGGTCAAAGGTGTCTCCGTCGGCTGTTCCTGGGCCGACGCGGGCGATGGTGTCCAGGTCGGCGGCAGAGTTGCCCGCACCAGCGGCGTGCTGGTGGGCGCCTGGGTGGGTATGGTCGTGGCCGTTGCCGCTTCTGCCGGCAGCGCAGTCGGCATCAGCGTCGGCAGCGGGGCGTCGCTTTGCTGACCACAGCCTGCCAGTACAAACAAACTTAAACCACATGCGGCAAACACGACAGCAGTCTTCATGATTTTGTCCTTACATGGTTGGTGCGAGTCCGCTCATCCAGCCGGCGGCCAGCATGATGATGACCAGCGCCACCACCAGCAGCCCCAGCCCACTGTACCACAAAACCAGAATCCGCTCCGGCGGCGTTTCGCCAACCGTGCCGATCAACACCACCCAGCCCAACGCATACATCACCAGTCCGGCAGCAGCCGCCACCAGCGACGGCACCACACGTGTGGTTTCGCTGAAAAAGTAGCGGATGTATACTGCGTCAATCACGGGGCTGACGGCAAACGTCACCGCCAGAGCAAACACGGCCACCAGCATCATCCGCAGCGGGCGCGGCAGTTTCAGCACGCCGCGAACCAGCCGCAGCGTGACAGGGTCACGGACAACGTTCACCGGTGGCGGCACGGCCTGCTTATGCGGTTTTGTGGAAGCAGTTCGGCGGCTCATGATTGTTTGGGTGGCTGCCATTTCATCAGATTGTCGGGTTCAACGTCGGCGTTTATCATAAACGCGGACGCGCGCTCGAAGTACGTTCGCATCTCGCTCCGCGCCGGTTCGGGAATAGCGGTCTCGTCAATTGCAGCCAGCATGTGCGCCAGCCAGCGGTCGCGCGCCTGCTGGTCAATCGGAAACGGGAAATGGCGCTGCCGCAGGCGCGGATGCCCGCGCTCCGCCGCATAACGCGGCGGCCCGCCAAAAAACTGCGTCAAAAAGAGGAACTGCCAGCGTTTGCCCGGTTCCAAATCGACAGGGAACAGCGGGCGCAGCACCGGGTCGGCTTCCACTCTGGCATAAAACACGTCTACCAGCTTTTGAAACGCGGGGTCCCCACCCGCAATCTCATACACCGACGGTTCCGAAACATCCATCTATCTTACTCCGGCAACTGTACTCCCTACTGATGATACCGCAAAAGTTTGGCTGGACAATTAAGCAGTCGAGAGTACAATCGTCCCGGCAAAAAGTGGAACGCCTTACCCCCTTCTTTAAGGAGCGACCTATGACAGTATTTCAGCGCCGAGTCGGGCTGTTCGTCCTGCTTGCGCTTCTCCTCGTGCCTGTCCTGCTGCTGGCGCAGGACGGTGGAGCGGTAACGGTTGTTGGCTCCGGCACGGTCACGCCGCTGTTTGAGGCGCTGGTGGAAGCCAGCGGCGCGGATGTAAACCTCAGTTCGACCGTCATGGGCACCAACGCTGGCTTCGACCAGTTCTGTCAGGGACGGGACGATGTCGTCACCGCCAACCGCCCGATCAGCACTGACGAAAGCGCCGCCTGCCAGTCTAATAACGTGGAATTCGCCGAACTGCTGATCGGCCATCAGGTGGTTGCGATTATCGCCAACCCCGCGACCGACTTCATCCAGTGCCTGACAACCGCCAACCTGACTGCCATCTTTGCGCCCAGCGCCCAGGGCCACATCACCAACTGGAATCAGGTGGATGTGAACTACCCGAATACCCCGCTCGCGGTCTTCGTGCCGCCGGCTGATAGCAGCGCCTACGCCATTCTGGATAACCTCGTTGGCGGCGACGCCCTCCGCGCTGACGCCGCCGTTCAGGCCAGCGATGCGGACACCATCACGGCGGTCAGCCAGACCAATGGCGCAGTGGGCGCGGTCAGTCTCGCGGCGGCCCAGGCTGCCGGCGATGCGGTCAAAATCCTGCAACTGAACACCAACGATGCTGTTGGCTGCACCGAACCGTCGGCGCTGGCGGTCGAAAATCGCCAGTATGGCGCCAGCAGCGGCCTGTTTGTTTACGTCAACCGCGCCAGCCTGGAAAAAACCGGCCTGCGCGATGCGCTCAACTTCATCGTGAGCGACGAAGCAGCGGCGGTGGTGGAAGCGCAGAACTTCACAGCGCCATCAGATCGGATGCTCGAAACGGACCGCGCCGTGCTGGAAGGGACGCAGGAATCGCAGTTCAGCCGGGGTGGCGACCAGTTTACCATTCCGGCGGACATTTCCGGTTCGGTGACAATCGCCGG
Source organism: Chloroflexota bacterium (assembly GCA_016223085.1). Lineage (GTDB taxonomy): Bacteria > Chloroflexota > Anaerolineae > Aggregatilineales > Phototrophicaceae > CFX2. The sequence continues at coordinate 112,982 of JACRPS010000014.1, read as the reverse complement.
TTCGGCCAGTGGCAAGGACTATCTGGACAGCGTGACCAGCGCGTTCAGCGCCGCCTACCCTGGTATGACCGTCACCTTTGAGCCGCAGGGCGACCCTGCCGGCATCCGCCGCCTGTGCAACGGCGAAGTGGATATGGTAATCGCAGACGGTGACCTGACCGACGAACAGCGTCAGAACTGCCAGGCCAACAACATCACGCCGCTGCCCATCGAACTCGGCCACCGTGCTACCGTTCTGGTCGCCAATGGCAGCAGTCCATATCTGGCCTGCCTGACGACCAACCAGCTTGCGACAGTATGGGGCGCGGCGGGTGAAAACACCGTGACCACCTGGAATCAGGTCAACGACCAGTTCCCGGAAACGGCGGTGACGCTGTTTGCGCCGGCAGTTGGCGGTCTGTACAGCGACATCATGATGCTGGCCGCCACCGGCGCGAACACGCCTATCCGCGCTGACATTCAGGTAAACGCTGACCCGCTGTACCGCGCGGCGGCGGTTGCCAATGTCGAAGGCGGACTGGCGCTGCTGAACTGGGATGGGTACCAGCGCGTGCTGGAAAATAATCAGACCAACATTCAGCTCGTCAGCGTGGATGGCGGCAGCGGCTGTGTTGCGCCGTCAGAGGAAACCATCGGCGATGGCAGTTACCCACTGACCGACTCGCTGCTGCTGATCGTCAGCGAAGCGGCTCTGCGGCGCGTTGAAGTGCAGTCCTTCCTGTGGTTCACTTTCGGCGATCAGAATTACACTCTGGTGCAGGACGCCGGCCTGATGGGACTGTCCTTTGGCGACCTGCCGGACGTGCGCGCCACGCTGCTGGAAGCGTTTGCCCGCGCTGCCGCGCCGGAAGCCACACCGGAAGCGACCGCAGCGCCGGAGGCGACGGCGGAAGCAACGGCAGAAGCCACCACCGGCGAAGCAACGCTTGAGGCAACTGTCGAGGCCACCCCGGAAGCCACGCCGGGCAGTTAAATAATTATAATCGTAGGGGCATGGCATGCCCCTACCACACGCGAAAGCCCGATACCCCTGCCGGTTTCGACAGGGGTATTTTAATCTGGCTTGTGATATACTTGAGTACCATTAGCAAAATTAACCATTCCCCCGATCATCACGGAGTTTTTATGCGCGGCGAACTCGTCGCCCTCGATCTCGAAACCACCGGCCTTGATCCGGAAACCGAAGCGATTATCGAAGTCGGCGCGGTTCGAATCCAGGAAGGCGTCATCACAGCAGAATATCAAACCCTCGTGAATCCGGGTCGTCCCATCCCGGCGCACATCACCTACCTGACCGGTATTGACGCGGACGCCGTGTTTGGCGCGCCCACCATCGCGCAGGTCATCCCGGCCATCCGCACGTTTGTCGGCAATGCGCCGGTAGTCGCGCATAACGTGGCCTTCGATCTGGCGTTCCTGGCGCGGCAGGGCATTTTGCAGACCAACCTGCGCATAGATACCTACGATCTGGCCTCGGTGGTGCTGCCGCGTGCGCCGCGCTACAACCTCGCCAGTCTGGTCAGTCAGTTTAACATTGTCCTTGACAACGCTCACCGCGCACTGGATGATGCCCGCGCCGCCGCCCTGCTCTACTGGGCGCTGTGGGAAAAAGTACTGGCGCTGCCCTACGCCACGCTGTACGAAATCACGATGGCAGCGCAGGGCCTGGAGTGGGACGCGCGCCACGTGTTTGAGGCGGCGCTGCGCGAACACCGCGCGGGTTCACTGCCGCCACTGCCTTCCGATCAGGAGATGATCGAACGGTTTGGCCTGCCGGAAGACACCGGCAAACCGCTGCGCCCGGAAGCGACGATCACGCCGATCAGCAGCGACAGTGTGCAGACCATGCTGCGCGACGGCGGCCTGCTGGCGCAGCGCATTCCAGGCTATGAAGAACGTTTGCCACAGATCAACATGGCGCGGGCGGTGGCCGATGCCTTTAATGACAGCCAGCACGTGATGATCGAAGCTGGCACCGGCACCGGCAAATCACTGGCCTACCTGCTACCGGCGATGCTGTGGGCGGAGCAGAACCGTGAGCGTGTGGTGATTTCCACCAATACGATCAACCTGCAGGACCAGTTGATCCAGAAGGACATCCCGGCGCTGACCGCCGCGCTGGATCTTCCCGTCCGCGCCGCCGTGCTCAAAGGGCGTAGCAATTATCTGTGCCCGCGCCGCCTCGCCGCCGCGCGCCGCCGCCGTCCAACCCACGTAGACGAACTGCGCACGCTGGCTAAGATTCTGGTGTGGCTGCTGGAAAGCCCCAGCGGCGACCGGGGTGAGATCAGCCTGCGCGGGCCGGTCGAAAACAGTGTCTGGCACCGTTTGAGCGCCGAGGACGAAGGTTGCACGCTTGATCGCTGTCGAACGGTGATGCAGGGCGCGTGCCCATTTTACAAAGCGCGCAAGGCCGCTGAGTCGGCACACCTGCTGGTCATTAATCACGCGCTGCTGCTGTCCGACGCGATGGGCGAAAACCGCGTGCTGCCGGAGTACCGCCGCCTGATCGTGGACGAAGCGCACCATCTGGAAGAAGCCGCCACTAGCAGCCTGACGTTCCGGCTGGATGAAGCCACCTTGCAGCGGCGGCTGGCCGATCTGGGCGGGCCAACCAAGGGGCTGCTCGGCGACCTGCTTGCCAGCGTCCGCAGCTATGTGCCGGATAAGCAGCTCGCCCGGCTGGAAACGTTTGTCCGCCACATCAGCGCGGCAACTGGCGCGATGGAAGTCCACGTGAAGGCGCTGTTTAACGCCTTCCGCGACTTTCTTCACAGCGCCACCAATAACCGCAATGGCGATTATACGATTCAGCTTCGGGTGACGCCCCAGTTTCGAGGACAGTCAGCGTTTGCCCAATGTCAGGCCGCCTGGACAACGCTGCACGAGTTTTTTGAGGTCATCAGCGCCGCCATGCTCCGCCTGACAGAGGGTTTGGCACGGCTGGACGGGGACAACATCCCAAACTATCACGATCTGGTCAGCAGCGCCGGAGCAGCAGCGCGCCACCTGAACGAGATTCGGGCACAGCTAACGGCTTTTACGCTCGAACCGGCGGACAACATGATCTACTGGCTCAGCACCGGCCAGAACCCCGGCTACATTGCGATCAACAGCGCGCCGCTGCACGTCGGTCTGCCACTGCACCAGCACATCTGGAACACCACCGACACGGTGGTGCTGACCAGCGCCACGCTGCGAACCGAAGACAACTTTGATTACCTGCGCGAACGGCTGCACGCCGAACACGCCAGGACGCTGGAACTGGGGTCGCCGTTTGACTACCGCGCTTCAACGCTGGTATTTATTCCCAGTGACATGCCGGAACCCAACGAACCGAACTACCAGCGCGAGTTTGAACGCGGGCTGATCGAACTGGCTGCCGCGCTCAACGGGCGAATGATGGTGCTGTTCACCAGTTACACCCATCTCCAGCAGACGCGGCAGAGCATCACCCCTCGGCTGGCGCTCGGCAATATCACCGTCTACGATCAGAGCGAAGGCAGCAGCCGCCAGGCGCTGCTGGATGGGTTTAAGTCGGCGGAACGGGCCGTGCTGCTGGGCACCAAAAGTTTCTGGGAAGGGGTGGACGTGCCCGGCGAAGCCTTAAGCGCGCTGGTGATCGCGCGTCTGCCGTTCGCCGTGCCCAGCGACCCGATCTTTGCCGCCCGGTCGGAAAGCTACCACGATGGCTTTAAGAACTACGCCGTACCGGACGCCGTGCTACGTTTCCGGCAGGGTTTTGGCCGGCTCATCCGCACGCGCACTGACCGGGGCATCGTGGTGGTATTTGACCGCCGCATTATCAGCAAAAGTTACGGCGTCAGTTTCCTGGAGTCGCTGCCGGACTGCACCGTTAAATACGACCCGTTACAGGCACTACCCGAAATCGCCAAGAACTGGCTGCAAGCGCGCCAGGTTTGACATGAGGTTTATCCATCCATGCGAACACCGGCAGGCAAGGAATGCCGCTTCTACTATGAGGACTATAACCGGGGACGCGGCGTGCAGGAATGCCGCCTTGTCCAGGGCAACCGGGAATCGCTGCCCTGGCGTCCACATTACTGCGCCATCTGCCCCGTTCCCGAAATTCTGTACGCCAACGCCAGCCCTGATCTCAACCTGAAACTGACGATCAAACCCAGGCTTCTTGGCCTCGGGCGGCAGATGGAGGTGACGGCGACCTGTTTGAAACACCGCATCCCAATTGACGACCCCCGCGTGGGCTGCGAACGTTGTAACACCGAACGTCCGGGGCTGGATGTGTTCTTTAAGTCGCTGGAGTCGGATGGCGAATGATTAAGGCCGTCCTGCTCGACCTGGACAATACGCTGCTGCGAAACGACGACCGCGTGTTCGCCGCAGCCTATCTGCGTCTGGTTGGGGAGTATCTTGGCCAGCGGTGGGGACACGGTGATCTGTCCCGTGTCTTTCTCACCGCGATTCGTGCACTGGCCGGGACGCGCGACTTGCAGCAGACCAATACGGACCTGCTCCTGAGCACGATGTGCCGGGAAACCGGCATCTCCGTCTGGGAAATCCGCACGGCGCTAGAGGATTTTCACCGGGAGGTGTATCCTTCCCTGGGCGAGCAGGTGCGACCCATACCGCAGGCCGCCGCGCTGGTGGATGAACTGCGCCGGCGGCAGTACGCCGTTGCCATCACCACCAATCCCATTTACCCGGCGGCGGCTATCCAGCAGCGGCTGACGTGGGCGGGGCTGCCCGACGATTTTAGCGTCTATGCGCTTGTCACCCACGCCGATACCATGCGTCTGACCAAAGCTGACCCGGCCTTTTACGCGGAAGTGGTTGCCCGCATCGGCGTGGAACCCGACGAAGCAGTGATGGTTGGCGACAGTCTGAAAAACGATATTCAACCGGCGCAGCAGGTCGGCCTGTCTACCTATCACATCCAGTCGGAGTCGTCCGGCGCGACCGGCCCGGCGGACGCCGCCGGTTCGCTGTCAGACTTTTTCGCTGCCGTTCGCGCCGGGGACTGGCTGGACACTCTCGCGCCGCGCCCGCTGACGCCGGAGATGATCGAGCCGGAAATGCGCGGCAATCTGGCGGCACTGTTTGGCACGCTGACGGACGCCAAGCCGCGCTACTGGCAGCAGCATCCGGACCCGGATGAGTGGTCGCCGCTTCAGATCATCTGTCACCTGCTGGAAAGCGAACGCCGGGTTCACCGCGCCCGGCTGGAGCGCATCCTTAAGGAAAACAACCCCTTTCTGGCCGAGCCGCCCACCCCATCCGGCGCGCGCGCCACCCGCATCTGTGACGACGACGGCCAGAATGCCACCCGCCGTTTTGCTATCGAACGGCTGGACACGCTGGCCTGGCTGCGGACGCTGCGACCCGACGACTGGCAGCGACCGGCGCGGCACAGCATCTTCGGCCTGACCACCCTGCTGGAAATGGCGCACTTCACCGCCCAGCACGACCGCCTGCATATCAATCAGCTTTGCCAAACGTTAGGGCGCTGTCAGTAATTTATAACGGCATCACAATTGCCGGAGTAGTAGAGACTATGTTAAGATGAGTCTGTAACGTCCGTGTCAACTGCGGGGTTGGTAGATGTTCCAGGCTCCTCTAAATGGTCACACGCCGACCATCGTCACGCTGTTCCTGAGCGATCAGTCCGCTTGGCTGTCTGACCTGCCTGCCCGACTGCATAACCTGCATTATGATACGCTGGTGGCGCGGACGGTGGATGACGCCTGGAGTCTGCTCCGTACGCAGCAGCCCGATGCGCTGGTCGCAGCCGGCGACTGTGACGCCAGCCTGAAGTTGTATAGTGCGATTTGCGACTGCACCGAGCGCGACCAGCGGCCTCTGCTGGTGCTGGCGTGTGATACACCACCAACGCCGGCGCTCAACCTGGACGATGTGCTGCTGTTCCCCATTGCCTTTCCGTTTTTTGAGCACCAGCTTCGCACCTTCCTGAGTTTGCGCGCGGCCAATCACCAGCTCCGCCGCACCAACAGCGACCTGCTGACTGACAATCGCCGGTTGAAGCAGGATGTGATGGCCCACCAAAGCCGTAACGACGAGGTGAACCTGCTTAAAAACGCGATTGTCCGCAACGTCTCGCACGAACTGCGAACGCCCCTGCTTCAGATGAAATCCGCTGTGTCGCTGCTGGCGGAAGACGTGGGCCGCGATAACAAGCTGATTGAATATGCCACCGGCGCAACCGCCCGGTTGGAAGGTGTTGTCCGCAATATCACGCTGCTGAACGAACTGCTGAACGAAAGCATGGACGTTCACACGCCGACAGCGGTTATGGTCAGCGAAATGATCGAATACGCCATCCGTAATTTGCGCCGCAGTTGGGAGCATAAAGACCAGATTGACCGCATCCGCGTTCAACTGGACGATAATCTGCCGCCGGTTCTGGCCGACAAACAGGGAATCGCCACCGTACTACAACTGCTGCTGGATAACGCGTTGAAGTTCAGCCAGCAGCCGGTGGACATCACCGCGCACCGCGACGGGGGTTATGTTGTGATCTCCACCACCGACTACGGCATCGGCATCCCCGCCGACAAACTGGAAAAAATCTTCGAGTCGTTTTACCAGATTGATAATTCTTCCACCCGCCGCTACGGTGGGATGGGTATCGGACTGGCGATTGTCCGCTTCATCCTCGACCGCCACCAGACCCGTATTGAGGTGGACAGCGAGGAAGGCCAGGGCAGCACTTTTCGCTTCGCTCTGCCCATCGCGGAATTACGCTGATCGCCATTTGTGCATTTCTTGACAAACGATTCAGCGCTCCGGTATACTTGGCGACGTGATCGTCCTCTCCCATACCACGACTATTAATCTTCATGCTACAAGGAAACAGTCATGTCTGAGTTGGTGAAAAACTACATCGGCGGTGAATGGGTTGCAGCACGTTCCGGCGAGACGTTTAAGAGCATCAATCCTGCTACCGAAGAAGTGGTTGCTGAAGTTGCCAAAAGCGGCCCTGAAGATGTCAACGCTGCCGTTGCCGCCGCGAAAGTGGCCTATAAAAGCTGGCGGCTGACCCCCGCGCCGCGGCGTGGGGAAATCCTGTACCGCGTCGGCCAACTGCTCATCGAGCGTAAGGAAGCGATCGCCCGGTTGATGGTGCAGGAGATGGGCAAGGTCATTGCCGAAGCGCGTGGCGACGTGCAGGAAGCGATTGACATGGCCTTCTACATTGGTGGTGAAGGCCGCCGACTGCTGGGTTATACCGCGCCGGTGGAAATGCCCAACAAGTTTGGTATGGCAATCCGCGATCCGGTCGGCGTTGTTGGCCTGATTACGCCCTGGAACTTTCCCATCGCCATTCCAAGCTGGAAATCGCTGCCTGCGCTGATCGCCGGCAACTGCGTCGTGTTTAAGCCGGCTTCGGATACCCCCAAGCTGGGCGCGGAATTTGTGCGTGTATTTGAGGATGCCGGTCTGCCCCCGGGTGTCATGAACATCATCGTCGGGCCGGGAGGTTCCGTCGGGAACGCGATTGCGACCCATCCTGACGTGCGCGTGATTTCGTTCACCGGCTCGACCGAAGTTGGCTACCGGATGTATGCCCAGGCGGCACAGTTGGGCAAAAAGGTCAGCCTGGAACTGGGCGGCAAAAACGCGATTATCGTCATGGATGATGCGAATCTCGATCTGGCCGTTGAGGCAATCACCTGGAGCGCCTTTGGCACCACCGGCCAGCGCTGCACCGCCACCAGCCGGTTAATCGTGCAGAAGGGCATTCACCGTAAACTGGTGGACGCGCTGTATGAAAAAACCAGATCGCTCAAACTTGGTTACGGCCTGGACGAATCGGTGCAGGTTGGTCCGGTTGTCAGCCGGTCGGCCCGCGAGAGCATCCACCAGTATGTTGAAATCGGCAGGAGCGAGGGCGCGACGCTGCTGATCGGAGGCGGTTTTGCCGACCCGATGGGTGGCAGAGGCTTCTTCTACCAGCCGACCCTGTTTGACAATGTGACGCCGGACATGCGCATCGCCCGCGAGGAAATCTTCGGGCCGGTGCTGTCCATCATCGAAGTGGAAACACTGGATGAAGCGGTTGAAATCAATAACCAGGTCGCTTATGGCCTGTCCAGCAGCATCTTCACCGAAAACGTGAATGCGGCCTTTCGCGCCATCCGCGATCTGGCGACCGGTATTGTCTATATCAATCACGGCACGACCGGCGCGGAAATTCAGTTCCCCTTTGGCGGTACGCGCGGCACCGGCAACGGGATGCGCGAGGCTGGGCAAACGGCACTGGACTCGTTCACCGAGTGGAAAGCCGTGTACGTGGATTACAGCGGTCGCCTGCAGCGGGCGCAGATAGATACGGACGCCGTCCTCGGCACGGAATAAAACAGACGGCGGTGAGACTTTTGTGCTCGAAATTTAACCGCCTGTCTGGTAAGATCATAACCAGGGTATGAAACCGTGTGTAAGCTGTATTGGGAATCAAGCTACGAGATTGTCCTGAGCTTGATGGAAACCTACCCTGATGCAGATTTGGATACGATGGGTTTGGAGCAGTTGTTTCATTATATCGTCACGCTCCCTGATTTCGCCGATGACCCCGCCCTCGCTAACGATGGCATCCTCAACGAAATTCTGCGGGAGTGGTATGAGGAGGTCACATCTTAATGGAAAAGCTCGACCTGCGCGAGTTGCACACCACTGAATTTCCTATCCCGGATGATTTGCAGGGCAATATCGCCATCACCAGCCTGAGCAAAATCTATAACTGGAGTCGGCGGTCGTCCGTGTGGCCGCTGCTGTTTGGGCTGGCCTGCTGCGCAATTGAAATGATCGCCACCGCCGCATCCCGGTATGACCTATCGCGCTTCGGCATGGAGGTGATGCGTGCCAGCCCGCGCCAGTCTGACCTGATGATTGTGTCCGGCACGGTTACAAAAAAGATGGTCGTGCCGATTGTCCGCCTGTATAACCAGATGCCGGAGCCGAAATACGTGCTGGCGATGGGCGCATGTGCCAGCGGCGGCGGGCCGTTTAAGGAAGGGTATAATGTTGTCTCTGGCATTGACCAGTATTTGCCGGTAGACGTGTACGTGCCCGGTTGTCCCCCCACGCCACAGGCGCTGCTCTACGGCCTGATCGCGCTGCAAAAGAAGATTGATGGCCAGTCGCTGGCGAATCACGACGACGTGCCCTGGTACGGCGTTGGTCCGTCCGAGCCGACACCGATTCCGATCCTCGGTCCGGACGTCATTGACCCGCGCCAGATGGACCTGATTCGTCGCCAGGCGGAACTGGCGGCTGCGGGCAAACCCTACGGCGTGCGCGAGCTACCGCCGACGATTAAAGTCACCGACACGCCGAAGGCCATTGCCAAGAAGGCGGTAGCACCGGCAGTTGCGGCGCCAGCGGCTGCGACCACCGATGACCCCGAAAAGGCCGCGCGGCTTGCCAAGCGCGAAGCGGCGCTGGCCCGCAAGCGCGCTGCCCAGGGTGGCGAGGCCACCGTTGCTGGTCAGGTTGCCACCGCGCCCGAACCCGCCGCGCAGCCGGCGGCTGCCGCTGAGACAACCGTTGCAACGGCAACCGCCAGCGAAGGCCAGAAGGGCAAGTTCGATAAACAGGCGATGCTGGAAAAAATCCGCCAGAAAAAGGCGCAGAAGGGTGGTTAAGGAACATGGTGGATTATCCGATTGAAGTAACTGACGTTAGCGCAGCCGTAACATCCCTGAAGCAAAAATTCCCGGAGTACATCCAGGAAGATACCCGTCAGGGTTACAGCGGCATCATTGTGGACCGTAACTACCTGGTCGAAGTCGCGCGGATGCTGCGTGACGAGCTGGGGTTTGATTACCTGTCCAGCGCGACTGCTGTTGACTATTACGGCATCTCCGATCACATGGAGATGGTGTATCACGCCTACCGCACGGCAGGCGGCCCGGCCCTAGTGTTTAAGGCGCAAACCCCGCGCGACAACGCTGAAATCCCATCGCTAATTGACGTGTGGCCTGGCGCGGACTTCCAGGAACGCGAGGCCTACGACCTGTACGGCATCCGTTTCCCCGGCCATCCAAATCTGAAGCGTATCCTGCTGTGGGAAGGCTTTGAAGGCCACCCGATGCGGAAGGACTGGAAAGAGCCATATTACACCGAGGAACACAAGCCGTTTGACAGCCGCTGGCCGGACGGTTGGGTGTACCGCGCTGAGGAACGTAACGTCTATGGCAAAAACGTTCAGTACCCGGCTGACTTCGACCTGAGCAAACTCACCGACAGGTCCGAGGAGGCGCTGTACAGCGAACTCGGCCTGGGTGTCAGCATACAGGAACTTGACAGTGATGAGGCGCTGAAAACCGACCGGCTGGTCGTGAACATGGGGCCGCACCACCCCAGCACGCACGGCGTGTTCCGCATGATTGTGACGCTCAACGGCGAAACGATTGAGTCGCTGGAGCCAGTGATGGGTTATCTGCATCGCAATCACGAGCAGATTGGCGAGCGTAACACTTTCCTGCACAACATGCCCTTCACCGACCGGCTGGACTACATCAGCAGCATGGGCAACAACCTTGGTTACGCGCTGGCCGTCGAGCAGCTTTTATCGAAAGGCACGCGCTACCAGCCGCCCACTTACCGCGCTGAGGTGATTCGCGTATTGATGACGGAACTCACCCGTATCGTGAATCACTACTGGGCAATCGGTTTCCTGCTCAATGACCTGGGCGCGTTCTTTACGCCCGCCCTGTACGCCATTGCCGAACGTGAGAAAATTCTCGACTTCTTCGAGGCGACCGCCGGCAGCCGTATGATGTGCAACTACATGCGCTTCGGCGGCGTCTTTAAGGACCTGCCGGAACGGATTCACAGCGTCGCGGCCAAGATAAACGACATGATGCGCGACTACGATACGATGGATTACCTGACGGAACTCATCAACGAGCGCATCCCGCGCTCCATTGATGAGCTGGACACGTTCCTCACCGACAGCGAAATCATCAAGGCACGCACCATCGGCGTGGGCTATCTCCCGCCGGAAATGGCGATTGCTTACAGCGCCGCCGGCCCGCTGCTGCGTGCCAGCGGCGTGCCCTATGACGTACGCCGCGCTGACCCGTACAGCATCTACCCAGAACTCGACTTCGACGTGGCGGTGCGCTACAACGGCGACATCTACGACCGTTACCTGATTCGGCTGGACGAAATGCGCGAGAGCGTGCGCATCCTCAAGCAGCTTCTGCCGCGTCTGGAACGCACCAAGGGCGAACCGATTTTTGCGGGCAACAAGCAGCACACGCCGCGTGTGCCGCTGGGCGAATCCTATGGCCGCGTTGAAAATCCGAAGGGCGAACTTGGCTTCTACGTCGTGTCCGCCGGTGACGAAAAAGGCCCGCAGAATCCCTGGCGCTATCACGTGCGCGCGCCCAGCTTCATCAACCTGACCCCGCTGGGGCCGATGTGCGTCGGCCACAAGGTCGCGGACGTGGTGGCGATTCTGGGCAGCATTGACATCGTACTGGGTGAGACGGACCGGTAACTAGAGGATAACAGATGTAGGGGCGCATGGCCGTGCGCCCCTATAAAATGAGGAGTGACGATGTACGGACAGGGCATACTCAAGGGCCTCTTTGTAACCTTCAAACACTTCTTCAACACCTACGTGGACGATCTACGGTATGCCGGGCGCAAGTACTTCCGCCAGGATAACTTTGAAATCCGCCAGGGCTTGAAGGCGCAGGGCGCGTTTACGGTGCAGTATCCTGACGAGAAAATCGCCGTGCCGGAGCGCTTCCGCTTCACGCCGTTCCTGGTGGTGAACGACGACGACCATCCCGAAGCCCCAGGCGAGGACTGGTGTACCAGTTGCGGCATCTGCGCCAAGGTGTGCCCGCCGCAGTGTATCTGGATTGTGCGCGGCAGCGACCCGGCTACAGGCCGCCCCATCCCGCAGCCGACGGCCTTTTTCATTGACATAGACATCTGCATGAACTGCGGCTTCTGCGCCGAGTTCTGCCCCTTCGACGCCATCAAGATGGACCACGATTACGAGATGGCGAGCTACGACCGCACCCGTAACCACATCCACGACAAAGAACGGTTGTCGAAGCCGTTAAGCTACTGGAAGACCATCGCCCCTACAACAGCGCTGGAAGAAGCCATCGCGCGCGGCGGCTGGGAACACCCGGACGTGATTAAGGCGATGAAGAAGCAGGGCAAGACGCCGGTCGAGCCGACGATTGACAACATGTGGCCCAAAGCGCCTGTGACCGACGCGGATGAAATCGCCGACAAGGCACCGGCTGCTGCCGTTGCCAGCTCGACCAAGCAGGCCGAAGTGGCCGGTGACGTAAAGACCCAGGACGTGCTGCCCGAAGACCCGGAAAAGGCCGCGCGTCTGGCGAAGCGCGAAGCCGCGCTGGCCCGCAAGCGCGCAGCAGCCGGCGGCATGCCCTCGTCTGAACCGACGACGGTAGCGGAAGCAGCGCCTGCCGAACAGGTCGCGGAACCCGCGGTTGTGGTGGATACGCAGGCCAATGCTGGCCCGGATGCAACGCCTGCCGGCGGTGGCAAGCCCAAGTTTGACAAGCAGGCGATGCTGGAGAAAATCCGCCAGAAGAAGGCGCAGAAGGGCGGGTAACGCCGACTGAGGAAACAGTGATCACCGTAGGGGAGGGTCTGAGACCCTCCCCTACCTTGTTGTTCAGCCAGCATCCAGATACAGCGTTGTGTGACAAATGTCACTACGAATTTTTCTCATCTCGGTTATAATTATTGATGTTTAAAAAAGGCTTTATACTCGTCGCCAAATGCTAACTGCTTATAGGAGAACCGATGACTGATGTACGAGACCAGGTGATGCGTGCCCTGAGCACCGTCATTGAACCGGAACTGCACCGGGATATTGTCAGCCTGAACATGGTGCGCGACCTGACGATTGACGGCGATACTGCCCGTTTTACCATCGTCCTGACCACCCCGGCCTGCCCGCTTAAGAATGTGTTTATTGAATCCTGCAAACGCGCCGTCCTCGGCAAAGTGCCGGCGATCAAGCAACTGGACATCCAGTGGGACGCGCAGGTGCCCACCGACCGCCGCATGACCGGGCGGCTGGATGTACCGATGCGCAGTATTATCGCCGTCGCCAGCGGCAAAGGCGGCGTCGGCAAAAGCACCGTCGCCACCAACCTGGCTGTTGGTCTGGCGGAAGCCGGCGCGAAAGTCGGCTTGATTGACGGCGACATCCTGAACCCAAACCTGCCGCAGATGACCGGCCTGGGCAGCGGTCGCCCCAGAGTAGCGAACAATATGATGCTGCCGCTAGAAGCCTATGGCGTGAAGATCATGAGCACCGGCTTCCTGACCGACCCCAGCAAGCCGCTGATTTTGCGTGGCCCGATGCTGCACGGCGCAATTCGCCAGCTTTTCACCGACGTGGACTGGGGCGAAATTGATTACATGATCGTAGACCTGCCGCCCGGCACGGGCGACGCGCCGCTGTCTCTGGCGCAGTCGTTCCCGCTGACTGGCGTAGTCATCGTCACCCAGCCGCAGGAAGTGGCAGTGGCCGACGCGCTGCGCAGCATTGCCATGTTTGATCAGCTTAACGTGCCGATTCTGGGCATTGTGGAGAACATGGCCGGCGATTTCTTTGGCGAAGGCGGCGGCGAAAGCCTGGCGCAGGAGCGCAATGTGCCGTTCCTGGGGCGGATTCCGCTGAACGCCGATGTCCGCAAGGGCGGCGATTATGGCCGTCCCATCGTTGTCACCGACCCCGACAATCCCGCGGGCCAGGCATTCCGGGCAGTGGCGGAGAACACCGCCGCGCGGATCAGCGTCGTCATGCTGCAATCCGCCGACGTGATTCCGCTGAACATCATAGGCTAACATCCGTAGGGATATGGCGCCGCCATGTCCCTACCCTCTCTAATCATCCAGCCCCAGCACCTTGATGCTGTCGCTGCTGCCCACCGGGTTATAACGCCCAACCAGCAGCCAGAACAGAAAGTTAACGACCAGCGCCAGGATAAACCCCACCAGCGCCTCACGCCGATAACCGCGCGCGTTGGCATAATGGACGATCAGTCCGACTACCGGTAGCAGCAGGACAATCACCACCCGCCGCCGCTTCACTTCCGCCCGCTGGATGAGCAGCAGCACCAGCCCAAAACTGATAACCATCAACAGGAGCGTTCCCGCGTCCATCGGATTTTAGTCCTTCAACCTCACACGTACAGCCTTTGATTATACCGCCAGCCGGCAGGCGGGCAGCGAATTTTCACTTTCCCCTCACATCCCCCACGCAAACTTGTTATGATAGAGACGTTCCCGTGTGGTACCAAAGAGAGCGTCCCATGAACATCAATGTAACCGAACGTGACCGCGTGACGCTGGTCGAAGCGCATGGCCGGATTGACAGCATGAACGCCCACGAACTGGGTGAAGCCCTGATGCACGAGATTGACAGCGGCCATGTCCATCTGGTGCTCGACCTTGCCAATGTGGATTACATGAGCAGCGCTGGCCTGCGCGAGATTGTGTTCGCGTTAAAGAAGGTGCGCGGCAGCGGCGATTTACGGCTGTCACAGCCCTCCCCCCGCGTGCTGGAAGTCCTGGAAATGGCCGGGCTGGACACCATTTTCCAGATATTCCCCTCGCAGGTTGAGGCGGTTGGCAGTTATTAACGGATTCAATCAGGACGCGGGCGATGATCGTCAACGAGAGCCACATCCAGATCGCGGCGGTTCTGGCCCAGGTGCCCATCGCCTGTGAATTTGTTGCCAGGGCTGCCCTCCAAGCCGGTCTGGACGAACATGCGGCGTATCACTGCCAGCTTGCGGTGGATGAAGCCTGCACCAACATCGTTGAACATGCCTACCGGATGCACGGTGAGAACCAGATCATAGATATTGTTTGCCAAACGGATAACCAGCGCTTCACGATTATCATCATGGATGATGGTCCGGCTTTTAATCCGCTGGCGCAGCCTGACCCCGATCCCACCGCCCCGCTCGACCGGCGGGGCAGCGGTGGGTGGGGTATTCATTTTATCAGGAAATTTATGGACGAAGTCGGTTACTCCCGCGAAGCAAACCGCAACTGCCTGACGATTATCAAACGGCTGCCGGCTTAAGAGCCAGGCGTCGTGCTGCGCCAGGCATTGATATTGTTCAGATCAAGCTGGTCCTGCGGCGGCAGGAAGTTTTTGCACTCCTGCGCCGTTTCCGGCAGATCGCTACGCGGCGCAATCAGCGGATCGTCCGGGTTAAAGTAGTTCCACGCTGCGCGGGAAATGCCCTCGATCAACGGCCACAGCCGGGTATAATCCTGGAATTCCGTCTGCTCCCACAGGTAGACCGCAATCACATAATCCCGCCCTGACGGCGGAAAGACGATACCGGCATCGCCGCTGGTGTCGCTCACCCAACCGTTTTTGTGGGAAATCCGCACCCCTGCCGGGACACCGCCTTGCAGCAGCCTCAGCAGATCGTTGGCACTCATCAGTTCCAGCATCTGCTGGCATTCGGTCTGCGTAAATTCGCCGTCCGGGTAGGCCGCCATTAGACCCGAACCGTATTTGGCGCAGTCGTAAACCAGACTGAACAGCGTGCCCATATCTTCTGCCGTTGTCTGGTTATACGGGTCCGGGCTGGTGTTAAAGTTCGGGTTGGGTGATGTGCGCGGGGCAGGAATTGACCCCAACTGCTGGCCTTCGATGCCCAGATCAAATGGCGCCGTGATATACGTGTTGCGCGCGCCCAGATACTGCGCGTTGTCAGTCACATCCTTGATACCGGCAAAAATATCCTGCTGGCCGGAGACGCGCTCGCCAATGATCTGCATCAGCAGATTGGAGGAGGCGTTGTTGCTGCACAGTAACGAATTTGCCATCAGCCACGCTTCATCATTCGGCACAGGGAACCACAACTGGCGGAAGTAATCTATCAGAATCGGCAGCTTCATCGTACTGGCGGCAGAAAACGCTACGTCGCCATTGATGTTCACTTCCTCACCCGTTTTCAAATCGAGGATAAACACCGAGGCGACTGTTGTCTGTCCATCGTAGATAAAACCCTCGTTATTCAGATAGGCGATAATCATGTCGCGCAGCGTATTGATGTTGCCTTCGTTGGCGCTGGCTGTTTCCACCGGCAGGTTGACTGACCGGTTATCCGGGCTGAACAGCGCCGCTTCGACCAGCGACATGGCCGCCTGCACGTCCATCGTGTAGCCTTCCGCGCCGGAACGCACCGTCAGCGTTTCCAGATTAAACCCCGCCGACCCTGCCGGTCGGTCGTAACGTGCCGCGATGTCCCGCAAAAACTGCTCCAGCAGATTCCGCTGAAAATCCGCCGACAGTGGCACATCCACCGTCTGTTGTGCTTCTCGCCCCAGCAGATGATTGACGAAGCGTGACCAGAAACTGGCTTCTACGTCACTGGCTGCGCGTGCCGCCGCCAGCATCGTTTCCCGGTTAGTGCGGAAACCCACCGCCGCCGGGTCCAGCAAAATGGGACTGCCGGCATAATACAGCGTTACGGGCTGGCTATAGGCCTGTTCCCAGCGGGCGACCGCTTCCTGCGGCAGTAGATTGCCGACGCGAATACCGGCCACCGTCACATCAGCGGGCAGCAGCTCCTGCCCCCGGCTGAACTGCACCAGTTGCAGCACAAACAGGCCAATGGCGGCCAGCAGCATCAGGACCGACAGTAATTGAACGACCGGCAGCGCGCGCCGGCGTCGTTTGGTTCCTAATCCGGTTACACTCATGAGGTTTGACTGCGAAATGCTATTGCTCGTGTAATTGCCAGAGCGTGAAACGGTTGTAGTTTAGGCAAAGCATTGATATTGTACCATTCCCAGGCCAGCAGTTCGCGGCTCAGGCGGCCAATCACGCCGGTGGCATAACACAGGTAGGCCAGATCGAGATGGTTGGGATAGTTCGTCTCGGCTACCAGAACCGGGCCGACTTCCACGACCAGCCCCAGTTCCTCGTGCAGTTCGCGCCGCACCGTTTCCGCTGGGCTTTCGTGCCGGTCAACCCAGCCACCCGGCAGACCCCAGGGCGCATACGGATGGAAAACGTGTTCCACCAGCAGCACGCAGCCGGCTTCGTTAAACACCACGCCGACGGCTCCGGCGGAAAATTTTGGTTGTCCCAGCCGCCAGACCTGCCGCGCCAGGGCTACCGTCCAGGGCGCTTTTTGTAACCACACTGCCAGTTGTCGCTTGGACATGTTACGCACCGGCCTAA
The DNA here is from genome assembly GCA_016223085.1 of Chloroflexota bacterium. GTDB lineage: Bacteria > Chloroflexota > Anaerolineae > Aggregatilineales > Phototrophicaceae > CFX2. The sequence continues at coordinate 95,764 of JACRPS010000014.1, read as the reverse complement.
AAACAACAGGGGCTGTTTTGCCCCCGCCGATAGTGTAGCGAAGTCCGCTCTGCCCGTCAACGCCGGTAAAAGTTTGTTTAAATTAACCCCATTCAGCACATTCGTTTGAGTATGCTATACTTATCGAGTATAGCCAACGCGAGTCTAACCAGGCTGGTATCCCGTGTTCCAGACACCTGTGGATTTTCTGAATTTGTTCGTTCGCCCCCCCGGCGATTTGCTCTACTTCCTCGCCGTTGTCGCCCTGTGCCTGACCAGTCTCCTGGTGGCGCTAGGCGAACGGCTGCGGAATCCCGCCAACCGCACCGCAGGGCGCTACATGCTGGCGGCGCTGGGATCGGTGCTGGCCTGGGTCGTCATGATGGCCGGCGCCCTGTACGCCATCCTGACCGATCAAAACGCCTCGGTTATCCTGGTGCCGCTGGAACGGGTCGCCAACGTTGTCGTCATCGTGCTGGTGGGCTGGGCCTTTCTAACGGCGGACCACAACCGCTGGGGACGGCTGCCGAATGTGCTCGTGCTCCTGCTCCTGCTGGCGACGGTCAGCGGCTATATTCTCACCGGCAGTGAATGGCCCGCGCTGGCAGCGCAGACCGATTTTAACCTCAGCGCCTACGGCGTCGCCTGGACGTTTATCCCGGTGGTGCTGTCGGCGGTGGGCATCATTCTGGTACTGACCTATTTTAAGCTGATCGCCGACGCGCCGTTGAAACTGGTCTTTTTTGTGCTGCTGCTGCTCGGTTACGGCGCGACGCTCTTCCAGACCATGCAGGGTAGCCTGATCGGCAGCGACATCGGCCTGCTGCGGCTGGCGTTCCTGGCGGCGCTGCCGATTCTGCCGGCAGTCATCTACCGCATGGTTATCGGCAGTTTGCAGGGCGAAGTCCTAATGCAGTCCGCCGCCTATCTGTCTCCTGCCGCGCCGCCTGTCCCGGCAGCGCCAGGCAATGGTCCGGGCAGTGCCGCGCCCGACAGTATCCTGTCACCCATTGGGGCGGCCCCTGCGCTCACGCCGGTACAGCGCGATTCGGTGCAGTTGCTGAAAACACTCGGCCTCATTCTCGAAGATGCCACACCGGCGGATATTCCACAGCGAATTGTTTCAGCGGGGCTGGAAGTGCTGAAGGCCGATGTTGGCGCGGTGCTGACCTTTCAGGATGCCAATTATGCCGACATCGTGGCCGCCTATGACCGCGAGGCGCAGCAGCCGCTGAACGGTGTTGCGCTGAATCTGGACAGCCAGCCGACGCTGGTGAACGCCATCGAACGCCGTTTGCAGCGCCCGCTGTTCCCGGATCGCAATCAGGAAGAACTGCAGGACCTGTACAACCGGCTTGATCTGGACGTGATCGGCCCAACCTATTTCCAGCCACTGCTAAGTGGCCGCGAACTGGTCGCCGTGCTGATGATTGGCCTGCCGCACAGTGGACGCGAACTGGAAGAAACCGAACGCGAACTGCTCAAGGGCATTGGCATTATCGCCGGCAACCTGCTCGCGCTCAGTTTCGCCGCCCGCGACGCGCGCCTGAAAGCGGAAGAACGCGCGATTGAAGCGCTGGTGAAGGGGGTGCCGCTCGATCAGGTGGGCGATACCGACGTGCTGGCCGCGCGACAAGAGATGCAGGCCAACCTCCAGCTTTCACGCGATCAGGTGAAAGAACTCAGTCGGCAGGTGATGGAACTGAAGGTTGAACTCGACCGCGAACGCAGCCGGGTATCCAATCTGCTGGGTGATACGCAGGAAGGTATGTCGGTATCGCAGCGGATAATCGCCCTCAACGACGAGCAGCAGCGGATGCGCGAGGAGCGTGACCAGTTGCTGGCCCGCCTGCGTGAAGCGGAAACGGCGCTGGCCGGGGCAACCGCCACCAGCAACGAAGGCGTGCTGAAGACGATGATTGACGTGCTGCGCCGCGAGAAAGATGAGCTGCAGCAGCAGCGTGACCACCTGAACACGCAGCTAGAGGAATTGCGGCAGGGGAATCTCGTCACCACGCCTGGCGTTGTGCAGGAAATTGTGGAACGCATGAGCCAGGAAAAGGCCCGGCTGGAGATCGAGCGTGAACAGCTTAGCGCCCGCGTGAAGGACATCGAAGCGCAGCTTAAGGCGCTGGGTATTGAAAACGGCCCGGCGGGACTGGTGCAGTTGGTCAGCCAGCTTACCGAACAGCGGGTGATGCTGCAAACCCGGCTGGAGAGCCTGACACTGGAACGGGACGCGCTGCTCAACGAACGCAGGCAGCTTGAAGACCGCATCGAGCGCGAGAAAGAACGCGAAGCCCGGCTGGAAGCCCTGCAAAACGAGATCAAACACCTCGCCGCTGACCGCGAAGCCGCCATCAAAAAGCGCGACCAGATGCGCGCCGAGCGCGATGAACTGCTGGTGAAGCAGGATGCGCTGAAACAGCAGCGAGCGCGCCTGATGGCAGAAGCGTCCGGCTACCAGATGGAACTGGACGAACTGCGCCAGGAACAGGCGCGGATGCGCACCCAGATTCAGGTGCTATCGGACGAGCGCAGCGACCTGATGAAACTCTATGATCGGATTGTGGCGGAAAAACGCGCACTGGAAACCGAGCGTGACCAACTGCTGGCGCGACTGGAAGGCGACCGCGACCGCCTGCAGCAGATTGGCACCGATGGCGTTGGCTCGCTGACGAAGATGATCGAAGAAGTGTCGGACCAGCGCAACCGCCTGGAACGTGAACTGAACGAAACCCGTTCCGCGCTGGTGGCGCTGGAAGATCAGGTCACCGCCTACCGGGCGCGCACCGCCGGGGACACGGAACCGACACGGCGTGGCTACAGCCCGGAACTTATCCTTGGCATGGTGCAGGAACTCCGCACGCCAATGACTTCCATCGTTGGTTACATTGACCTGCTGCTGGATGAAGCGGCGGGGATTCTGGGAGAGATGCAGCGCAAATTTTTGCAGCGTGTCGCCGCCAATGTCTCGCGCATGACGTTTATGCTGGATGACCTGACTCGCATCGCCGCGCTAGATACCGACCGCTTTACGCTGACGCCGGAACCGATTGACGTGGTGGACATCATCGAAGAAGCGATCACCAACTCCAAACACCAGTTCCGCGAAAAAGGGCTGACCGTCAACCTCAATCTGGATGACAGCATCCCCACCGTCCGCGCCGACCGCGATGCCGTGACACAGATCATCAACGAACTGCTCACCAACGCCTATCTGGTGTCGCCGCCGGACAGCCAGATTTACATCTCGGCGCACCGGCAGGAAGTGAAGCTGTCCAACAGCCTGAACTTCTCCAAACCAATGGACAGCCTGCTGATTTCGATTGAAGATCGGGGCGGCGGCATCGTGCCGGAAGATTTACCGCGTGTCTTCGCCCGCAAGTATAAGGCCGAGAATCCGCTGATTCAGGGGCTGGGCGATACGGGCGTCGGGCTGTCCATCGCCAAAACGCTGGCGGAAGCGCACGGTGGCGCGCTGTGGCTCGAAACGCGGGAAAACGTCGGCAGCATCTTCTACTTCGCGCTGCCGCTGGACCCTGTTCTGGAACCCGAAGGATAATTCATGCAGCGCGATGTCGGAAACGAAGTGATTGTCGCCATTGTCGCCGTCGGCGTGCTGGCATTTGTGATTATGTTCGCCGTCATCCTGTCACTGTCTGGCGCAAGCAGTGGCGACCAGCCGTTGACGCAGCAGGCCGTCGTTCCGACCACCCTACCCGCCTCGGCAACAACCGCCGCCACGCTGGAAACGGCAGCCGTTTCTCCCTCGCCCACACTGACCGAAATCCCGCCGTCGGCGACCGCAACCGATATGCCACCATCGCCCACGTTTACCGAACTGCCGCCAACGGCAACACCAACCAATCCCACCGCCACCCCCACCCGCGCCGCCACAACGGCGCCGCTGGTAGCGGCTACCGCTACGTCCAGCCGCACGCCGCTGCCACCAACGGCGATGCCAACGCTCACCCCTACAGCACTACCGAGCGCCACCCCCTTGCCAACGACTACCGCTACGCGTACACCCGCGCCAAGCACGACGCCGGTACCATTGGCGACCGGCACCACGCCGCCGAGCGCCACACCAAAGCCTTCAGCCACGAGCACCCCGCCACCCAGCGCCACGCCTATCCCCATGGCGACCGCGACCAGCACCCCGCCGCCCAGTGTTACACCTATCCCAACGCCGGTACCGACGCGAACACCAACGCTAACCAGCACCCCATCACGCACACCGCGACCGACCAGCACACCAACGGCGACTTTCACGGCAACGGCCACCTTTACCGCAACCTCTACGCCAACCCGGACGCCAACGCCAACCAGCACGCCATCGCGGACGCCACGACCGACGGAAACGTCCGGCATCCGACCGACACCGACCGGCACGCGAACGGCCATGCCGCCGGTGGTGAATCCGGTCTGCACGCCGCAGGCTGGCTGGTTCGCCTACACTGTCCAACGCGGTGAAACACTCTCCATGATCGCCCGCGCCACGGGCAGCAGCGTGCGTAGCTTGCAGCGCGCCAACTGCCTGCAGGACATCAACCAGATATACGCGGGGCAGACCATCCTCGTGCCGCGCCAGCCGCTAGCGCCACAGCCGCTGCCGCCGCTTACGCCCGGCTCCGGCCTCGCAGCCGAGGGCTGCACTTCACCGACCACGCAGATCACCAATCTGACCCCAGGCCAGTTGATGAACGGCGTGTTCTCTGTACGCGGCACCGCCTCAGCCACCAACTTCGAGTATTACAAGATTGAGGTGCGGCCTGATTATGCCAGCGTGTTTAACTTCCTGATGCGGTCTGAAACGCCAGTTGAAAACGGCCTGCTGGCGACGATAGACCCGGCCATCTTCGGTCGTGGGCTGCACTGGATTAAACTCACCGTCATCAGCGATGTTAACCTGACACCCTGTGTTATCCCGGTGATTTTCCCCTGAGGGTTCGCGCGGTCTTGTGAAATCAGGTACACTTGCTCCGTTTGCAACGCGACTACGGAGTTAGCATGTCAGTTTCGAAACCTTCGCGTTTTCGTCGGCTGGGTGGTTTTCTGGCCTTTCGCCTGCTGCCGGCTTTCCTGATTGTGGGAATTATTGTTTTTGGCACCGGCGCTGTTCAGGCGGTGGTGCAGCGGGTGGATGAACAGGTGCAGGCCGACCAGCGCCGCTCCGCCTACGCTCAAACGGCGACGGCCATCGCGCCGACGCTCATCACCCACACCCCGACCAGCACGCCAACTCACACACCGTCGGCGACTGCCAGCGCGACGGCTACGCCTACCTTCACGCCGACTTCCTCCAGCACCGCGACGGCTACCCATACTCCAACCGCGACGGTTACGCCAAGCCAGACAGCAACTCCGTCGCCAATTGCCATCGCGCAGGTGCTGGCGACCAATACCCCGCGCCAGCCGGTGCTGCTGCCACCCAGCAACACGCCGGCAGCCATGCAGTCGCCCACCGCAACGTTTACGCCGACTGCCCCACCGCTGCCGACCAGCACGTTTACCCCGGAAGGCGGCCCGACGCCTACCTCCCGCCCGCTGCCGACGCTGATACCGATGAGCACCGTCAATCCCGACGTGGCGGCTTCCGCGCCAACGGCCATTCCAACCGCCGTACCGACCCTTGACCGGCACGGTTACGATCTGATGAATATCCTGCTGCTGGGGACGGACGGCGAACTTACAGGCGACAACTTCGACCGCACCGATACCATGATCGTCGTTTCGATCAACCGCACCACCAATACGGTCGCCATGTTAAGTCTGCCGCGCGATCTGTACGTCTACATCCCCGGCTGGACGATGCAGCGTCTGAATCTCGCCTATGCGCGTGGTGAGCAGGTTGGCTGGACGGATGGCGGCTTTGGCCTGCTGCGTGAAACACTGCTGTACAACCTGGGGTTAAACGTCCACTACTACGCGCTTATCAATCTCAGCGGCTTCAAGCAGATGATTGACACACTGGACGGCGTGGATATCGCCGTTGACTGCGCGATTCAGGCGTATGAACTGATCGAAGCACCACCGCCGCCGGAAGCCACGCCGGATGCTGACGGCCTGTATACGCTGCCAGTCGGCTATTACCACATGAACGGCGACAGCGCCCTGTGGTATGCCCGTGCGCGCGATAACGCGATTGAGTTTGACCGGGGCCGCCGCCAGCAGCAAATCCTGCGCGCCGTCTGGCGCAAGGCGAAGGACAGTGGCCTGCTTGCCAAAGCGCCGGAACTGTGGGAACAGGCGACCCAGGTGGTAAAAACCAATCTCCGTTTTGAGGATGTACTCGGCCTGCTGCCGCTAGCAGTTAACCTGGATACCAGCCGGATGGAACAGTTCACCATGACGCGGCTGTATCACACCACGCCTTGGCAGCCGCCGGATGGCGCGTTTGTCCAGTTGCCCAATTACGAGCCAATCCTCGAACTGCTGAACGACTTTTACCAGCCGCCTACCACCAATCAGGTGCTGGTGGAGGGCGCGCGCATCGAAGTGTTTAACGGCACGGACAGCCCAAACTTCGACCGGGTGGCAGCGGAAAGTCTGGCATGGGAGGGCTTCACCGCACTGGCGGCGGGCGCAGCCGATAGCACCACCTATAAGGACACAATTCTGATTGACTACACCGGACGCACCAAAGGCAGCAGCCTGCAGGACATCGCCCGGATTCTGAACGTGAAGCCGGAGAACGTCCGCATCGAACCCGACCCAAATCGCACGGCGGATTTTAGGGTGATTGTTGGCAGCAGCTACAGTTCCTGCACGGCAGCCGGTGTATCGCCGGTGGAGGAAAACACAGGGGGATAATGTCCATGTCGAGAATTCTCAAACTCCTCGCCGTTCTGCCGCTGCTGGCCGCCTGCGCGCTTGGCGACGCAGGTGAAGCTACGCCCGCCGCGCCGGTCACCCTGCTGCCACCACCGGAAATGACATTCCGGGGAAGTTGTGACAACACACGCGATCTGGAATTGTGGCTGCAAATTACGACCCGGCTGGCGAGCGAGTTTTTGCAGGTGATGAACGATGCCGCCGGCAGGAGCAAGGGCGAAATACGCGAGGCGCTATCAACTATGGCTGCCCTGCGCGATTCAACGCATCAGGCCGTCACGCCGGATTGCGCGGTTGATTCGGAAATCCTGCTGGGCGACGCCATGAATCGGGCCATCACCGCCTTTCAGGAGTACGTCAACGGCGCACGGACTGACCTGGGGAATACCGTAGCGGAAACCAACGACCAGATTGAACAGGTGATCGCCATCCAGAATGAACTGACGCTGCGGCTGGATACGCAGCTTCAACAGGCGCTGGCAACGGTAACGCCGGGATAACATATAGGGGCGAACCGATGGTTCGCCCCTACCATTGGCTTCAACCAGATAGGAGTCTAGTCTACAGTCGTGGGGTCAAACGCATCGCGCACGCCGTCGCCGATGATGTACAGGCACAGCACGGTGATGACGATCAGCAGGCCGGGGATAATCACCAGATGAACACCCTTCGTGAAGAAGGTCTGCGCGTTGGTGAGCATGTTGCCCCAGCTTGGCGTCGGTGGCTTCACGCCAAAACCCAGGAAACTGAGCGCCGATTCCACCAGAATCAGCACGCCGATGTCAATCGCCAGTGTGATGACCACGATGGAAAACAGGTTCGGCAGAATGTGAACGAACATGATTCGCAGCGGCGAGGCGCCGACCGCGCGCGCGCTGATGACGTATTCCTGTTCTCGGATGGATAACGTCTGCCCGCGCACCAGCCGGGTGGTGCCCGTCCAGCCCAGCAGGCCAAGGATGAGAATCAGCGCCAGCGGACCGCCCAATGGCGAACCGGACAGATTCGGGTTCTGTAGAATGACGGCGGAGACAATCAGCAGCAGGAACAGCGACGGTATCGAGTTGATCGTCGTAATCACCCAGGTGATAAAATCGTCCACGATGCCGCCATAGTAGCCGGTAACCACCCCTAGCGACAGGCCAATCCCCAGCGACAGGAGCGCCGCCGAGAAAGCGATCATCAGGGATATCTGGCCGGCATACAGCAGCCGTGCCAGATGGTCACGCCCCAGGTCATCGGTGCCCAGCGGGTGGCCGGGCGCGCCAATCCGCAGGAACGCTTCAGTGACCGACGTGCGCGTGTAGCTCACGTTGAGGACCCGTTCCACCAGCGGCGCGGAGAGCGAGAGAATCGTCAAGATCACAACAATGCTGATGGCAACCAGCGTCAGTTTATCGCGGCGCAGGCGGCGCAGCGCCAGCGTGGTGAGCGATTCGCCAACGGCGCGTTCGCTGGTGGTTGAGATTTTTGCAACGGCGGTTTGGGATTGTGCTGCCATAAGGCCTGCCCTCGTTACGAGAACCGGATGCGCGGGTCAATCAGCGCATACATAATGTCGGAGAGAATGTAGCCGAGAATGGTGGCTACCGATGACAGAATCACAACGGCCATCACCACCGGATAGTCCAACTGCCCCACGGCATCCACCGCCAAACGACCCAGACCGGGCCAGGAGAAGATCCGTTCCGTAATGGCCGCGCCACTCAGCAGACCGGTAATGGCCGGGCCGAGGAACGTTGCCAGCGGAATCAGCGCGTTGCGTGCACCGTGTTTGAACCACACCTGCCGGGCTGACAGCCCTTTGGCCTTCGCCGTACGAATGTAATCCTGATTAATCACGTCCAGCATGGAGGCGCGCATATAGCGCGAGTAGCCGGCGATACCGCCGGTTGCCAGCACGAACGTGGGAAGTAGCAAGTATTGAAGCCGCTGGTACACGGGAGGGCAACCGCCCGTGACCATCATCGGGCAGCGACTACCCATCGGCAGCCAGCCTAGCCAGGAGCCGAAGATGAGGATGAGAATCAGGCCGAGCCAGAAAACGGGCACAGCATTAAACAGCACCGCCATCACGCGGGTAGCGCTATCAAACATTCCGCCGCGACGTACCGCCGCGATAATGCCAATCGGCACGCCGATGACCACGCCAAAAAACAGGGATGCCAGTCCCAGTTCCAGCGTTGCCGGAATCCGTTCGGTGATGATATCCGACACGGGACGCCGGGCAAAGAACGAACGGCCAAAATCGCCACGCAGGATACCCAAGCGGGTGCCGGGCGGCTCCGGTTCGCCATCGCCGTCCGCATCCAGGGGCAGCAGAAATGCATGATCGGCAACACCGTCGCCATCCGCATCCCAGCGCATCCAGTCATCCCCGGCGAGCCAGCGTAAATACTGTACGGGCAGCGGGTCGTTCACACCCAGGCGCGCCGCCACGCGGGCGCGTTCCTGGGGTGTGATGCGCGGATCAAACGTCATCGCCGCAACCGGACCGCCCGGCGCCAGGGACATCAGCAGATACGCGAATATGGTGATACCAAAAAAGGTTGGAATCGCCTGGATGAGGCGGCGAATCGTGTATTTTACCATCATCTGTTCCTTATGCCCCCATTACAGAGGCCAACGGTCTTTCGGGCTGAAGCCCATTTGTGGGTAGGGGCACGGCATGCCATGCCCCTACGGTCTATCCTGTTTTATTGCTTACGGAGTAGCCAGATACCAGGTGTCCACGTTCCAGTAGAGCTGGCTTGGGAATGGCCCGAAGCCTTCAACTTCATTACGGGCGCCGTACATGCCATTGATGGCGAACAGCGGGATGTAGGGCAGGTCCTTCTGCATGATCTCCTGAATCTGATCATACAGCGCCTTGCGTTCCGCCGGGTCGCAGCCGGGCAGCGAACGGGCCTGGGCGTTCAGTTCAACCATCTCCGGATTGTAGTAGGAGGTGAAGTTGCTGCCGCTGCCAACCACATCGCTGGTCGGCGTGAACAGCTGGGTCATATCGGGGTCATCCGGGTAGCCGTTGCGCCAGCCGAGGATGACGGCGTCGAACGTCTGGCCGTCCATGATCTCCAGCAGGGTGTTGAAGTCAATCGCCTGGAAGTCCACGTTGATGCCGACCTGCTTCAGTTGATCCTGAACAATCGTGCCAACCGCGCCACGACGAGTGTTGCCCTCGTTGGTGTACAGCACGAAGGTGAAGGGAGTGCCCTCTTCGGCATACTCGCAGCCCTGGCAAACGCGCGGCGTGTCGGGGTTATTGTCATCGTCCACCCAGCCGGCCTCATCCAGCAGCGCCTTGGCCGCTTCGGGGTCGTAAGCAATCGGCGGAAGGTCTTCGTTGTACGCCCACGACGCCGGAATCAACGTCGAGGTCATCCGTTCGCCTTCACCGAAGACTGCGCCCTGGATGATTTCGTCCACGTTGATGGCCTTGGCAATCGCTTCGCGGACGCGCTGGTCACCGAACAGCGGGTGCTTGCCCTGGTCAATCGGGTTACCGCTTTCGTCCGTACCATTCTGGGGGTTGGTCGGGTCGGCCTGGTTGAGCGCCAGGTAGTCCCAGGCATTGCCGGGGTAGTCGTACATATTGAGGTTCGGGTCGGCTTTCAGGTCGGCGCGGCGGTTGACCGACGGGCCATCAATCACGTTGGTTTCGCCGGCGATGAACTGCTCAACCAGAACGGTCTGGTCCGGCACAACTTTGTAAATGAAGCCGGTAGGCAGCACTTCGCCGTTGGTCGCGCCACCGTACTCCTGGTTCGCCACGAGACTCACCGCTTCCGCCGGGCGGAATTCGCTAAAGCTGAAAACGCCGCCGGTCACAGTCGGGTTCAGGTTCTCGGTGCTGTCGTTAAGCTGCGACACGTCTTCGGGCAGCACGTGCGCCGGCACCGGGGCCAAAGAGCCGATGGAGTTGAGCGCGTTGCAGTCCGGGCTTTTCATCTTCACGACGACGGTGGTCGGATCGGGCGCTTCCACGCTTTCGATGCTGTCCACCAGGAACGACAGCGGGCTGTCCACGACACCTTCGGCAGCCGCCTGGGCCGCCTTCCAGGTGTACAGGACGTCGGCGCTGGTGATGGGCGTGCCATCCGTCCAGGTCCAGTCATCGCGCAGGGTGAAAGTATAGGTCAGACCATCTTCGGAAACAGTCCAGTCCTCTGCCAGCGCATCGGGACGCCCCTTTTCGAACAAGGCGGTCGCAGGGTCTACGCCAATGAAACCGGGATAGAGGAAACCGGAAATACGGGCCGAGGCCGTGTCACTGCCGGTGATCGGGCTGAACGATGCCGGGTCGCCGCCGAAGTTGCCTTCAATGATGACCCCGCCCTCACCCGGCGCGGGTTTATCCTGCGCCAAGGTGGGGATCACCAGCGCCGTGACAAGCAGCAGCGCCATCCCAATCAGTAAAAACTTGCCCATATTCTTCATGCTTTACTCCTTATAACTATAGTGAAACACTCTGCCTGCTTCCCGACGGCACACGCTCCGTCATGGGAAACTGCGCGAACCTTCTCCGCGCGTTGTTAACTACCCTACTCACACGCCGCGGCGAAGGTTCAAATGAAGGTGTGGCAATTTTGCCACGCACCAAGTTTAACCAGTCTGAAAATAAATAGCAATAAAAAAGCCTTCTCATTTGTGTTATTTTCCACAAACAGAAGGCTTAATGATCGGGGTGCCGGGACTCGAACCCGGGACCTCTTGCACCCCATGCAAGCGCGCTACCAGGCTGCGCCACACCCCGTACAGAGTTGTAGTATAGCTGACCGCCGGGCCAGCCGCAAGGCCGAACCCGGTTTGCAACGCGGAGAAAAGCACGGCCATGTAGGGACAAGGTATCTCGTCCCTACAGAGGTATATCCTCACAATTCGCCGCTCCCCCGACTGGCTAGGAATTGGTGGTTGCCTGTTATGGGGACTAAATTTATACTCAGGGCAGATTGCAGCAACTGATGGAAGACCATGGATAACACTACCGTTAAACTCACATCGCTGGCAGCCTGCGCGGGTTGAGCGTCAAAACTCGGTCCGGGGGACCTGGCGCAAGTTTTGCGACCGCTGACAGGGCTGTTTCCAACCGAAGATTATCCGGCACTGGTCGTGGGGCTGGGCGCGCCCGACGATTCGGCTGTCTATCGCCTGGATGCCGACCAGGCGATTATCTCAACGGTAGACTTTTTCCCGCCGGTCGTGGATGACGCCTACGATTTTGGCGCAATTGCGGCGGCCAACGCGCTGAGTGATATTTACGCGATGGGCGGCGAACCGATTTTTGCTGTCAATCTGGTCGCCTACCCGGACGGCTACGGCATGGGAATGCTGGCCGAAATCCTGCGCGGCGGCGCGGAAAAGGTGCGCGAGGCCGGCGCGGCGATTGCCGGCGGGCACACTGTGACCGACAAAGAACCGAAGTACGGTCTGGCTGTCACCGGCCTGGTCCACCCCGACCGCATCATCACCAAAGGCGGGGCGCAGCCCGGCGACCGACTGGTATTGACCAAGCCGCTGGGTACGGGGGTGATAACGACGGCGCTCAAAAACGGCCTGGCCGAGCCAGAGCACATCCACGCCGCCGTCGCCAGCATGAGCCGCCTGAACCGCGACGCTGCCCGGCTGGCGCAGCAGTTCGGTGTGCGGGCGATGACCGACATCACCGGCTACAGTCTGCTGGGGCACGGCCACGAAATGGCACACCTGGGTGGGGTGAACTTTCGTATTGAGTATAACGCGCTGCGCTGGCTGCCCGGCGCGCGCCAGTACGGCCAGCAGGACAGCTTCCCCGGCGGTATGCGGCGCAACCGCGATTATTTTGAGCAGTGGGTGCGGTTTGACGACAGTTTTGCCGAGTATGAACAGAGCCTGCTGTTTGACCCGCAAACGTCGGGCGGCCTGCTGATGGCCGTTCCGCCGGAAAACGTCACGGCGCTGATGCAGCAGCTTGAGCAGACTGGCGATAGCGCGAGCCTCATTGGCGTGGTCGAACCCGGCGACGGGATCATCACCGTCAGTCGTTAGGTGGTAGAAACACGAGGTAAGGACATGGCACAGCGACCCGGACAGTCATACGGACAGGCAAAAAACCTGTTTGTCTCACGCAAGGCCAGCGGCGACTCCATCGTTGTGGGCGGCATGGCCGAAGATTCGTCCCGGTGGACGCGGGTACTGTCACAGCGTGCCGCGCAGATGCTGTGGTTTAACCTGACGCAACTGCTGTATCCGGAACGGTCGGACAAAGTGAACGCGCTGATTACTACTGCCCCGTTGCGCAGCGCCGATCTGCCCACCATTACCACCCACACCACCGTAGACAAAAGCGACGATGGCAATTACGAAGTCACCGGCTGGATTGGCAGCTATACCTGGGGCTTGACACTCGACAAGGCTGAAGCGGAACGACTGTGGAGCGCGCTCGACGGCGCGTTAGCACCCCAGAGCCTCCAGAACAAACCGAATCCGCCCCCCGCATGATGCCCCTGACACCAGAACAGGTTGACGAGACAGCGCGGGCTGTCTCGTTTTGCATCCCAGCCCAAACTGTATTAGTATCCTCGGTGTTTGCGTTAGATAATGGTTTGCCTTGCTGAAAGGGACTGCTATGAGTCAATTCCCCTCACCCGTTCCCAAGCCGCCGTCACCCGGCGTGGGGCAAACGGCGCTGGCAAAGACCACCGGCGCTTACGTCAACCTGCGTAACGGGCCAGGCACCAACTACAAGGACATTGGCGACATTCGCAACAACACCATTGTAGTGTATTACCCGGCCACACGCACCAGCAGCGGATGGGTATGGGTGGAGCAGTACGGCACCGGCGGCTGGGTTTCGACCGGCGTAATCAGCTTTGAAAATATTACCGCGCCGCCGCCACCCGCCCAGCCTACCCCCTATGATGGCAAAATTGGCATCTGGCACTGGAAGGGCGATGTCCTGCCGCAGAACTCCATCGAAGAGGTGGTGCGCAGCATCCGGCAGGTCGCGCCGCATGTCACCCAGTTGTGGGTGAAAATCAGCGACGCCACCCCCCGCGATGGCGCTCAGTGGCAGGGCTACTGGGATACCAAGCGCAGCCTGGCGATAGACGGCCCGCAGAGCATTGACCGCTGGGTACAGGTGCTCCAGGCCAACGGGATGGAATTCCATGCCTGGTCGGTGCCCAAAGGGTCACATACCGATGCCGAAGTGAATATCCTGATCCAGGCCTGCACCCGCCCCGGTGTTAAATCGCTGATTCTCGATGTTGAGCCGTATGCCGGCTTCTGGCAGGGCGGACAGGCCGGCGTGCGCCCGTTTATGACCAAGCTGCGCCGCGCCCTGCCGGGTTCGTTCCACATCGGCATGGGAGTTGACCCGCGCCGCCACCATTACGCCACGATCTTCCCACAGGAATGGTATCCGTTCATCAATAGCGTTCATCCGATGGCTTACTGGGCCACCTTCCAGCGCGACCCGGAAGAAGTGCTGCGGGAAACTTACGAAGTTTGGGGCAGCTACGGCAGGCCGATTATCCCGATTCTCGATGCCGATGCGCCGCCCGACGAGATGAACACAGCCATCACGCTGGCGACGCAGCGGCACCAGGCGCCCGGCTTAAGCTGGTGGCGGCTGGGCACCATTACGCCCGCCGGCTGGCGTGTCATCAACCAGCCGATTAAGCCCGGCCAACCGCCCCCTCCGGTTGACCCCAGCCCCGGCATTGGCGACGAGATCATCGTTAAACCGAATGATGCCGGTTTTGCCAAGGGCACGTATACCGGGCAGGACGAATTTAAGAGTTTTCAGGGCACGTGGGGCTGGACCGTTTATTACAAGGCGACCGAACCGACCACCAGCAAGGTCTGGGCACGCTGGACGCCGGCCATTCGGCAGTCCGGCAAATACGAAATTTCAGTCTTTGTCGCCGCCCGTCACGGCACAAGCCGCAACGCCCGCTACAAAATCAACAACGTGAAGGGTTCCGCCGGCGAAATCATCGTCAGCGTAGACCAGAGCCGCTACGACAATCAATGGGTGCCGCTGGGCGTGTACGAACTGGACAAAGCGACGACCAACGCTGGCACGATCTTCCTGAACGACCTGACCGGCGAAACCGGCCTGGAAATCGGCTTCGACGCGATTCGCTGGCGGCAGGTGGTGGACAGCGGTCAGCCGTACAAGGCCGATGGTTACGATGTGCCGGTTGGCACCGACGCCGAACGACGCTCGACGAAAGTGTGGCCGGGCCAGTGGTACGACGCTAGCCCGTTTGCCAAGCTGTATTTTGTCGGCACGCCGCAGGAAGCCTATCACACCGGCGCGGACCTCAACCTCCCCCGCGACGCCGACGCACACTCGATTGTGTACGCGGCGGCCAGTGGCGTGGTCACGTTCGCCGGGCGGCTGCCGACGTGGGGCAATGTCATCATCATCAAACACGACCCGCTGGCATCCACCGGCATGGTGCTGTATGGGCGCTACGCCCACGTGGAGGAGATTGCGGTGAAGGTCGGTGAGCGCGTGCGGCGCGGCCAGCCGATTTCCAAAGTTGGCAACGCCTTTGGCCGCTACGCCTATCACCTGCATTTCGATCTGAGCTTCACCAACATCCTGGAGCGCAACCCGGCGCACTGGCCGGGCAAGAATCTCCAGGTCCTGCTGGCGAACTACCTGAACCCACAGGAGTTCATCAACAACAACCGCCCGCGCACGTGATTCAGAATCCGTAGGGGCGACCTGTGTGGTCGCCCCTACCCTATCTGTTTCCGGCCTCTAACGTGTCGGAGCGCACGGCGGCCCACCCCGATAAGCACATCATTACGCTTCAGCTTCTGAATTTACTGGGAATTGACCACTGCGAAGTCGGAACTAAAACAGCCCCCAGTCGTCCGCCGCGCCTTCTTCCATCATGCTGGGGTCCCACATCTCCAGCCCCATCTCAATGGTAGTCGGTCGGCGCAGATAGTTTTGCGCCGTCCGGCGTGTCTGCTCCAGCAGTTGCGGCGCATAGGGGCAGAACGGCGTCGTCATAATCATCGTCAGATGGGCACGATCTTCCTCAATATTGATGTCTCGAATCAGGCCCAGTTCGATGACGTTCAGGCCGATTTCCGGGTCAACCACATCGCGCAGGGCTTCGCGTAGCCCTTCTTCAGTGACTTGCGTTTGTTCCGTCATGGTTCTCTCTCTGTCTGGAAAACAGTACCTCGGTATCGTAACATACTCTGCCGGAGCAAGTCAATTTTTATGAATGAGATTATCATTATTATTCCGAAAAAGTCAATTTAACCGGACTAAAATTTTGCTTGTGAATTCCGTAACATGATGAATCTGTGAGGATTTTTCTAATATTAATTAGCAATATTGACAGCTGCTACCCGGCTTTGTTATACTGGACGCAGTTTAAACCCCTGGGTACGATCATAATTTAACCCGACGTAAAAATAGGAGGATGCCCCGCATGGGCGCTGCACTGGAAATCCGCAATCTACACGCTTCGGTCGAAGACAAGCCAATCCTGCGTGGTGTTAACCTGACCGTCAAGCAGGGTGAAGTTCATGCCCTGATGGGGCCGAATGGCTCTGGCAAAAGCACGCTGGCAAACGTTCTGCTCGGCCACCCGGCTTATCAGGTGACGGGCGGCCAGATCATTTTTGACGGCGAAGACCTGCTGGAAATGACACCGGATGAACGCAGCCGCGCCGGCCTGTTCCTGGCGTTCCAATATCCGGTATCCATCCCCGGCGTCACGTTGGCAAACTTCCTGCGGCAGGCGATTACCGCGCGGATGAAAGCCAAAGACCCGGACAGCAAGGGCATCTCGATCCCCGAATTCCGTCGCCTGCTGAAGTCCAAGATGGACCTGCTCCAGATGGATCATAGCTTCGCCGGGCGTTACCTGAACGAAGGTTTTAGCGGTGGCGAAAAGAAACGCGCTGAGATTTTGCAGATGGCAACGCTCGAACCGCGTATCGCCATCCTCGACGAAACTGACTCTGGTCTGGACATTGATGCGCTGCGCATCGTTTCAGAAGGCGTCAATAAGCTGCGCGGCCCGAACCTGGGCGCGCTGGTCATCACCCACTACCAGCGCATTCTGAACTACATCCAGCCACAGTTTGTGCATGTCATGATGAACGGCCAGATCGTGGAAAGCGGCGGCCCGGAACTGGCGCTGCATCTGGAAGAACGCGGCTACGACTGGATTCGGGAAAAGTACAGCACGACGGAGTAACAGGAGTACAGCATGGTTGACTTCCATGATGAAGTGAAAAGTGAAAAGCAACTGACGCAGGACGAGTCCGCCCTGAAAGACCTGCGGGCCTCCTACGAAGAAACCTACGGCTTCCACGATTCGGACGTGCAGTATGCCTACAAGAGCCAGAAAGGGCTGAACGCTGACATTGTGCGCCAGATCAGCGAGATGAAGGGCGAGCCGCAGTGGATGACTGACATCCGGCTGAAGGCTTACGACATCTTCGTCAGCAAACCGATGCCGACCTGGGGCGCCGACCTCAGCAGCATTAACTTCGACGATATCTACTACTACGTCCGTGCCACGGACGAAAAAGGCCGTAGCTGGGACGAGGTGCCGGAAGAAATCAAGCGGACGTTCAACCGACTTGGTATTCCGGAAGCCGAGCAGAAGTACCTGCAAGGTGTCAGTGCCCAGTACGACTCGGAGTCGGTTTACCACAACATCCGTAAAGACCTGGAAGCCAAAGGGGTCATCTTCCTGGATATGGACTCCGGCCTGCGCGAACACCCAGACCTGGTACGCGAGTATTTTGGCACGGTCATTCCGTCATCGGATAACAAGTTCGCCGCGCTGAATACCGCCGTTTGGTCGGGCGGCTCGTTCATCTACGTGCCGCCGGGCGTGCATGTCGAAATGCCGCTACAGGCGTATTTCCGTATCAATACGCAGAACATGGGTCAGTTCGAGCGCACGCTCATCATTGTGGATGAAGGTGCGTATGTGCATTACGTGGAAGGCTGTACAGCACCTATTTATAGTTCTGACAGCCTACATAGCGCCGTCGTTGAGATCATCATTAAGGAAGGCGGGCGCTGCCGTTACACGACGATTCAGAACTGGTCGAATAACGTGTACAACCTTGTAACCAAGCGCGCGGTTGCCCATAAAAACGCCACGATGGAATGGGTGGACGGCAATCTGGGCAGCAAGGTCACGATGAAGTACCCGGCGGTTATCCTTGCCGGCGAAGGCGCGCACGGCGAAGTGCTGTCCATCGCCTTTGCCGGGCGTGGCCAGCATCAGGACGCGGGTGGCAAGATCACGCACCTGGCGCCGAACACGTCCAGCCAGATCATCAGCAAGTCCATCAGCAAGGACGGCGGGCGCGCCAGCTATCGCGGCCTGCTAAAGATCGTTGAAGGCGCGGATAACGTCAAGAGCAACGTCGTCTGCGACGCGCTGCTGCTGGATGACCGGAGCCGGTCGGATACATATCCGTCCATCGAGGTTGACGCCAAAAACGTCACGATGGGGCACGAAGCATCGGTCAGCCGGATCGGTGAAGACCAGCTTTTCTATCTGATGAGTCGCGGTCTGAACGAGGACGAGGCCAACGCCATGATCGTCAACGGCTTCATCGAACCGCTGGTGAAGGAACTGCCAATGGAATATGCGCTGGAACTGAACCGCTTGATTCAAATCCAGCTTGAAGGCACGATTGGCTAAACGCTGTAGTAGGGACACGGCATGCCGTGTCCCTACCCCGCCGTAAAGGACTATCTGATACCGGAGGAAGATTAACTGTGGTTGTCGTAAAAGGACGCCGTCGTTCCAGCGTGCCTGCTGTCCCGACGTATACAGAGGCCGATGTGCGCCAGTTGAGCGCGGCGAATGACGAACCGGCGTGGCTGCTGGAAAGCCGCCTCGCCGCCTGGGAGCTGTATGAAGATATGCCGATGCCATCCCTCCAGGATGAGGAGTGGCGTCGTACTGATTACCGGCACATCCGTTGGGACCAGGCTAGCCGCATCGCCACGCCGAACGGCGCGACCCGCGATACGGTCCCGGCCTACAACCGTGAACCGTTGATCGGCGATCAGCAGGGCGGCCTGCTGACGTTTGTGGATGGCAAAATCGTCCAATACGAGATCGCCGACGAACTGGTACAGCACGGCATCATCTTCACCGACCTGCGGACGGCCTGCCAGGATTACGAGCATCTGGTACGCCCGAATCTGATGACCAAAGCGGTAGTGCCGGGCGAAGGCAAATTCGCCGCGCTTCACGCTGCTTTGTGGACGCATGGGGTGTTCCTGTACGTGCCACGCGGCAAAGTCGCCGAACTCCCCTTCCACGTGGTGATGTACAATACCCATCCCGGCGCGAGCATGGGCCATGTGCTGGTGGTGCTGGAAGAAAATTCGCAGGCGACGCTGCTGGTGGATTATGCCTCGACGCCGGCAGACGAACACTCCGCCTACATCGGCGCGACCGAACTGCTGGTGGGCGACGCCGCCCATCTGCAATACGTCAGTTTGCAGGACTGGAATCGTCAGACGTATGAGTTCAGCTACCAGCGTGCCCGCGTGGGCCGGAACGCCAACCTTGACTGGATTCACGGCACGATGGGCGGTCGGCTGGTGAAAGCGTACATGGAACTGGAACTGGATGGCCTGGGTGCTAATGGCCGTATGTCCGGCTTTTTCTTCGCCGATGGCGAGCAATTGTTTGACCACGACACGCAGCAGAACCACAACGCGCCGCTGACCACGTCTGACCTGCTGTTTAAGGGCGCGGCCAAGGACTCCGCCCGTACCGTATGGCAGGGCATGATTAAATCGCTGCCGAAGATGCAGAAGATTGACGGCTTCCAGGCCAGCCGAAACTTGGTCTTAAGCGAGGATGCCCGGATGGATGGGATTCCAGGGCTGGAGATCGAAGCCGACGATGTGGCCTGTTCACACGCTGCGACCTTCGGCACGCTGGAAGAAGAACCCGTCTTTTACCTGATGAGCCGGGGCATCGAACGCCCCACCGCCGAATTAATGGTGATCGAAGGGTTCTTCGACGAACTCTTACAGCGCATCCCATTTGAACGGGTGCGCGAACGGCTGCAAGCCGCAATGGAAGCGAAGATCACCGGCAAGTAACAGGCAGGGCGCGCTTTTTCACCGGGGTGCGCCCTTTTTATGAATCAAACTGCCGGGGCTGCCCGGCAAGGAATAGCATCATGGAACATTCCCTCGAACGTACCTATTTTGTTGAAACGGTACGTGCTGACTTCCCCATCCTGAATCAGGAACATCATCCCGGCGTGCCGCTGGTGTACCTGGACAACGCCGCTTCCAGCCAGAAGCCGCGCCAGGTGATCGAGGCGATGGACGATTATTACCGCCGATACAATGCCAACGTGCATCGTGGCATCCACAAACTGAGCGAACAGGCTACCGCCGCTTATGAAGGCGCGCGCGTGAAAATCCGCAAGTTTATCAATGCGGCCAGCAAGCGCGAGATCGTCTACACACGTGGCACAACCGAGAGCATCAATCTGGTCGCGCAGACGTGGGGCCGCGCCAACCTGAAACCCGGCGACGTGGTGCTTTCGACGGTGATGGAACACCACTCCAATATCGTGCCCTGGCAAATCCTGGCTGCCGAAAAGGGCTTTACGATCAAGTATATCCCGCTGCATGAAGATGGCACGCTGGACATGGACGCCTATACCCGCCTGCTGGATGAGGGCGGCGTGAAACTGGTGACAGTCATGCACGTGTCGAACGTGTTGGGCACGATTAACCCTGTGGCGGACATGGCGCGGCAGGCACATGCCGCCGGCGCGCTGATTCTGGTGGACGGCGCCCAAAGCACGCCCCATATGCCGGTAGACGTGCAGGCGCTTGACGCCGATTTCTTCGCCTTTAGCGGTCACAAGATGCTGGGGCCAACCGGCATCGGCGTGCTGTATGGCAAGCGCGCCCTGCTGGAGGCCATGCCCCCTTGGATGGGTGGCGGCGACATGATCGCCAGCGTGCGGCTGGAGGGCAGCACCTGGAACGAACTGCCGTATAAGTTCGAGGCCGGGACACCTTCCATTGCCGAAGCGATTGGCCTGGGCTGCGCAGTGGATTACCTGATGAACATTGGTATGGAAACCGTCCACGCCCATGAATGTGCTGTCACCGAATACGCGCTGGAACGGCTGGCTGAGGTGCCGGATTTAACTGTGTACGGCCCGGACGTGTCGCAGAAGGGCGCGGTCGCCGCTTTCACCTTTGCCGGCATTCACCCGCACGATCTGGCACAAATGCTGGACGCTGAGGGAATCGCCGTGCGCGCCGGGCATCACTGTGCCATGCCGCTGCACCATTACCTGGGACTGGCGGCCTCGACCCGCGCCAGCTTCTACCTGTATAACCGCCTGTCTGAGGTTGACGCGCTGGTGGAAGCGTTGTATAAAGCCCGCAAGGCTTTTTACCGCTAGACGGGAACCGCAATCATGTACGACATGTACCGTGAAAATATCCTTGACCATGCCCAGAACCCGCGCTATCCGGGCGTGTTATCCCCGGCTGACGTGGATCACGAGGAACATAATCCGCTGTGCGGCGACCGGCTGCACCTGACGCTGCGGCTGGACGAGAACAATCGCATTAAAGAAATTGCGTGGGATGGCGAGGGCTGCGCCATCAGCCAGGCAACCGCCTCGATGCTGGCAGAAGAAATCATCGGCAGGACGGTGGACGAAGTGCGCCAACTAAAGCGCGATGACGTGCTGGAACTCATCGGCTTCCCGTTGACGATCAACCGTATGAAATGCGCCCTGCTGTCGCTCAAAACGCTGATGATCGGGCTATACGGCCTGGATGAATGGGAAAAACACGACGAGGAAGACGAGTAGCTCATGACAACATCCGTTGAATTTATCACGGTCGCCACCGCCGACGAAATCCAGCCGGGCGAACGGCTGGTGGCGGAGATCGGTCGGCGCTGGGTGGCGATTTTTAACGTGGACGGCCAGTATTACGCGATTGAAGACCGGTGTACACACGATGATGGCCCGCTGGCCGAAGGCGAACTATACGGCTGCGAAATCGAATGCCCGCGTCACGGCGCGCGCTTTGACATCCGCACCGGCAAAGTCACCGCCCCCCCTGCCCTGGTGGATGTACCCACCTACGCAGTGCGTGTGGTGGGGAATGAAATTCAGGTCGCGCGGCGCTAGACGAGCCGACAATTGTGAGCGATAATGCCCGTCGTGAGATGGGCATTTTTATTTTCATCACCGGATAACCCCATGCAAACCCTGCTGGATGAACTCTATCACGGGCGTACCCTCGTATTCGGCCACCGGGGCGCCAGTGCCGACGCGCCGATGAACACCCTGCCCGCTTTTGAACTGGCTGCCAGGCAGGGCGCGGATGGTATTGAACTGGATGTGTGGCGGACGAAAGACGGCGAAATCGTCATTGTTCATGATGCGGTGGTGGACAAAACCACCGACGGCACCGGCCTCGTCCAGCAGATGACCACCGCCCAGCTCCACGAACTGGATGCCGGAAGCTGGTTTGGCCCACAGTTCGCCCGCACGCGCATTCCCACACTGGATGAGGTGTTTGAGGCCGTCGGCCAACGACTGATTATCAATGTCGAACTGAAGTCGGAAACGGTCGGGACAGATGGCCTGGAGGCGCTGGTCGCTGACAAAATTCGCCGCCATAATCTGGCGCAACGTGTGATCGTCTCATCCTTTAGCCCGTTTGCGCTGCGCCGCTTTCGCCGCCTGCTGCCAGAAGTACCGATTGGCTTCCTCTATGCCGAGGACGTGCCGCGCTTTCTGCGTCTGTTTATGATCGGCCTGCCCCACGAAGCCCGCCACCCCCACCATACCATGATTGATGCCGACTATATGGATTGGGCACGCCACAGCGGCTACCGCGTCAACACTTGGACGGTCAACGACCTGGCGCGCGCGGTGGAACTGCGCGATCTGGGTGTAGACGCGATTATGAGCGACCATCCCGGTAAGGTGCGCGAGGCGCTGGGTGGTTAAGCTGTGGTGGCGGCTTGTCCGCTTTGGCTTTCGCCTGCTGTATAACGAACTGGCGTTCACCTACGATTGGGTCAGTTGGCTGGTGTCGCTCGGCGCGTGGCGCTGCTGGCAGCGGTCGGCGCTCCGCCATCTGGAAACGCCGCCGGGCGTGCGAATTCTGGAACTGGCGCATGGTACGGGCAATCTCCAGCTTGATCTCGCCGCTCTCGGCTACCTGCCTGTTGGCTATGATCTGTCCCCGTACATGGGACGCATCGCGCACCGCAAGCTGCAGCGGCATAACATACCTGTCCGGCTCGTGCGTGGGCTGGCGCAACAGCTTCCGTTCGCGGCGGAGTCGTTTCCAGCGATCATCTGTACCTTCCCCACTGATTTTATCTTTATGCCGGAAACCCTGGCCGAGGCCCACCGTGTCCTGCAACCCGGCGGCCAGCTTCTGATTGTGCCAACCGGCGCGCTAACCGGCGGCAGACCAGGCGATAAAGCAGTGGAATGGTTGTATCGCATCACCGGGCAGCGCGGCGGAGCAGGAATCGACTTGAGAGCCTTCTTTGCGCGGTATGGCTTTGAAGCGCAGATCGTCCAGGAGACGTGCCCGCGCAGCCTGGCGACCGTCATTCTTGCGCGGAAACAACCCTAGCATTACCGGAAGCTGCCTGCTATAATCCTACTCCATATGGTGGCTATAGCGCAGTTGGTCAGCGCGTCTGGTTGTGGCCCAGAAGGCCGTGGGTTCAAATCCCACTAGCCACCCACCCTTGCGACAAAAATATATAAGTTTGTGATTCCTGCCTCGTCCAGCATCACGTCGCCATCCCACACTTCAACCCATGCCGTGAGCTGGAACTACAGCCAGCGATCGGCTTACAGCAAATCCTTAATAACGTTGCGTTGAGAGACGCACGTCAGGCTTGACCTGATTCCTCATCAGGTTGCAATTCCCCCTATGACCCAAATACTATAGGTTTAGTTGTGAAAAACGTATATTCTCGTAGCTGCCTAAACCCTTCTTAATGATGGAAGGCTTGAGAATGAATCACAACTCGCGCCATATCACCTTGTTTATACTTCTTGCCGTCTGGTTAAGTTTGAGCCTGCCGGCAGGTGTCTCCGCTCAGGGCAGCGTGGCCGCAATGACACAGGTCACATCGCACTCAACCAATGCCAATCAGGTTGGACGCTACCAGAAGTTTGAAGTTACGTTTCAGCTCACACGCGCCTTCCCGCCTGATTCATTCCTGCCCTACTACTACTACGACCCGGCAGACCCGCGCGGCATAGACGGCATTACGATTGACGGTCACTTTATCGCGCCATCAGGCCGTGAACAGGTGATTCCCGCTTTTTATTATCAGGACTACGTCCGCAGCGGCACAACACAGGCTATGATGACGCCGACTACCAATTTTGCCTGGAAACTGCGGTTCGCGCCGGAAGAAACCGGCACTTACAGCTACTACATTACGGTTGCAGACCGCAGTGGCTCATCCCGTTATCCGGCTTCGGGGACGCTGCAATTCCAGTCGCTAGCATCGTCCTCGAAAGGTTTCATCCGTGTTTCCCCGCGTGATCCGCGTTTTCTGGAATTTTCCAACGGTGAAAGTTTCATCCCCAACTCGGCGGGCCGTCAGTGGTGGATGCCTGGCTCGGCGCTGCGCAGCCTGGACTATGACAACACCTTCAACGAATTTGGCCGCAACGGTATCAACCTGACCCGCATCTGGGACCAGAACGATGGCTATGCGTTAACCGTCGAAGGCCACTTTGACGCCTACAAGTACCCCGATGATTTTAACCCTCAGGATCGCGGCATTGACCTCAACACGATTCCGAAGGGGACACAGATGAACCAACGCGGCAACTATGAAGAGGACAAAATCATCGAGGCTGCCGAACGCAACGGCGTCTACATTCTGTTGTGTTCGCATGGCGATCCCTACTGGATATGGGATGCGTCTGTCAACAACGCCACTCCCGCAAGCTGGAGCGACCCGGCGCGCTTGCGCTACTGGCAGCGGAACTTCCGCTACCGCGTCGCGCGCTGGGGCTATTCCACAGCCATTCTCGCCTGGGAACTCTGGAACGAACACGGCCACGTGTCCACATCGTCAGACGTTTATAACTTCTATCAGGCCTACAGTCAGTACCAGCAGCAGGTAGATGCTTACCGCCACCTGCGCACGACTTCTCAGGGGTCGCAGGCCTGGAGTCCGGCCTTCTGGACATCGCCAGCCTTTGACATCGCCACCTATCACGACTACATGATGATCTCGCGTTATAGCGCCGACCTCACCTACGACGCGGCCAATTTTGTCTACCGCTTTGCCCAGTGTTTGCGCACCAGCAACGCGCAGCAGTGCGGCCTGGGGCTGGGGGATGGCTCATCCTGGCAGGGTGGGCCGAGGCCGATTTTGTGGGCCGAACTGGACACTGGCACGACCAACTGGAACGAAGCCAATCCACAGCCAAAAGCGGCTCATGACATGCGCTGGGCCGGGCTGTTTTCTCCGATAGGCATGGCCCCGATTGACTGGTACTTTAATCAACAGTCAGCCGCGTTTACGGCCACGAAATACGCAGAGGCCAAGATTGCCAGCGATTTCTTCCGGGGGGTGGATTATGCCGGTAAAGGCTTTGTTTATCTTTCAACGGCGGATGTGCGCCTGACTTCCGAAACGATTAACGCCAGCAATCCCGCCTTGCGCGTGCTGGCAATGCGCGCCGCCAACGGCACAGAGACTTACGCCTGGGTGCAGAACAAGGGTAACGCACGCTGGGACCAGACTGGCGTACCGGCCCCGCTGTCGGCCACGTTTACCATTCCAGGTATGGCCGCCGGCAGCTACAGCATTGAAATCTGGGATACCTACACCGGGCAAATCACCAACGGCGGCACAGTCACGGCGAATAACAGCCAGATCGTTGTTCCCGTCAGCAATCTGACGAAGGACGTAGCGATCAAAATTCGACCGGGCAACCAGCCTACGCCAACCCCGACCAGCGGCGCCACCCGCACCCCAACTGTAACCAGTACGCCCACTCGTGTTCCTGGCACGGCCACTGCGACGGCTACACCAACGCCGATTGCGCCAACGGTGACCGTGCTGCCATCCAGCACGCCGGTAATGCCGAGCGCCACGCCCACGCGCGTGCCACCGACAAACACGCTATCCGCGTCTACCGCTACCCCCACGCGCCTTCCGCCAACGGTAACAGCCGCGCCGGCAACGCTCACGCCGAGCGCAGTGCCGCCGGCGACAACGCCAGTGCCAACCAGCATCCCCGGCCAGCCGGGCGTACGGCTGGACATTAACCCGCCGGTGGGCAGCCCTGGCTCCACATTGGATGTGATTTTTAACCTGGTAAATATCTCGAACGTGTTTGGTATGGAAGTTACCTGCACGGTGAATCCGACTGTGCTTGTGGGGGTAAATTACGTTGGCAGTGACGGTTTTAATGACCGCAACAGCCTGTTTGTAAATCAGGGCTTCCGCGCTGCGGATGGTAGCTGGACGGTTGCGGCTACCCGCGTCCGGCCCAATAAGCCGATCAGCGGCAGCATGGTGGCCTTCAGCCTGCGCTATACCATCGCCGCTCCGGGCAATACAACCATCACCTGCCCGGTCCGGCTGGTTGATACCAAAGGTCGGGAAGTGATGCAGCAAACCGTAAGCGCCAATTACAACCAACCGACCGTACCCTCTCCGACGCCGGTCCCGCCGACGCTGGCACCGACCGCCACCCCAACGATCATCGTTCCGACCGTCACGCCGTCCGGCAGCAGCACAATTGCGGGTATCGCCAACTATCCGGGGCGGGATGACCACAACGGTATCACGGTTTCGCTGGCGTCGGCTGACAGAACGCTGGTCGAAGTGACAACCGGCAGCAGCGGCGCTTACCGCTTTACCGATGTGCCGCTGGGCACATATTATGTGCGCATCCGCGCACCACAGGCGCTGGTGCTGGAACAGGCAGTGTTGGTGGATAAAAACGGCGCGGCTGTTGACCTGGGAACCGATCTGCTAGTCATGGGCGACATTGATGGCAGCGGCGTGATTGACGTGACCGATGCCACCTTTGTCAGCGCCAACTACGGGCTGGAAGGTACGCTGTTCCCCACTGCCGATCTCAACCGGGACAACCGGATTAATATCCTCGACCTGGTGCTGGTCGGGAATTACTTCGGCCTTGCCTCGCCCGTGCCGATGCAGTAGCTAATGATTAAGGAAGTAAGTGATGAAATCACGTTATCTTATACTCTTGATAACCCTGCTGCTGGCGATCAGCCGGCAGCAGGCAACCTTGGCGCAAACCGGTACGGTCAGCCAGGAATGGACGCAGGACGCCCACGACGCGCAGCGCACCGGCTATATCCCGGAGGAACCACTTGAACCCTGGCGACTGCTGTGGACGTGGAATGGCCCGGATGCTAACGGCGGCGCCGGCGGTCATGCTTACGATGCGCCCCGCGAAGCGCGGACGATTACCGGCGGCAGCTATGTTTACGTCCCCGCCGGCAGTCAGGGACTGTACGCCCTGTCCAAACTGGACGGACGACCGGCCTGGAATATCCGCATTACCAGCTTTAATGCAACACCCGCCTATGACCCCGCTACCGGCTATCTCTACGCTAACGGGGCGGATGGGCGCGTCTACAAGATTGATACCCGCACCGGCGCGGTGCTCCAGAACTACAACGCCGGAAATCCTCTGAACAAATCTGTCCTGCTCGTTGGGCAGTTTGTTTACGCCGTGACCGACAGCGGCCAGCTTCATAAAGTGAATACCACGAACATGACGGCAGCCTGGGTCTACTCCGCCAACGCGCCCATCGCCACCCCGCCGGCGTATTCGCCCAGCCGCGACCTCATCATCTACGCCACCAACGATCTGTACGTGCATGGCGTTAAAAATGCCGACGGACAGGCCCGGTGGCGCGTGAAACCGACGCCAAACCCGGCAGGGTTCCCCAACGAATTTGACGGCTACTGGCCGGTTGTCGCCGAACAGCCTGGTGTTGTTTTCCTACGGATGCGCCTCAACAATAACGAGTTATGGAGTGGCCCTGGCAAGGGTGGCATGTATCCAAACACCAACGCGGAAATCCGGGCATATCTCCAGAGCCGGCCCCAGCTCAAAAATCTATTTGCGCTTAGCCTGGATACAGGACAGGAAGCGTTTATCCCCGCTGTGGGTTATGGTGGGGTTGAGGACCTGGTGAACGGTTCGCCTTATATTGATGTCGGACCGGTTCCGGTTGTCCGCGTTGTGCCGGGTGGCAAAATGGTCGCTTACCAGCTTTTCCGCAGCGGCCAAAGCAACCCGCCCGATGGTCGTTGGGACTCGCATCTAGGTGAAATGGTACTCGACAACCAGACGGTGCCCAACCTGGTGGCGGGCGATTTGCGTTTTGTGCAGTTCACTAACTCCTCGGTTCACATCACTGACGAGCAAACACCGCTGACAATGGCGGGTGATACGATCTTTTACGCCCACTGGGGAATCAGTTCCAGCACGCGGATCATTGATCGCTCCAGCAACCTGGGCTTAACCTACAGCGCCCCCATCCGTACCCAGAATCATCCAGGCGTGATTCGCCGGATGACCTCGTGCAGCAGCTACGACAAAGTGACGCACTGGACAACCTGTAACCTGGCGCTATTTGGTGACACTCGCAGTTGGACCGGCCCGGGCTGGTGGGTCTATTGGAACGTGATGGATCCACCTACCCCGGTACGCAGCGCCTACAGCGAAGGGCTTCGACCGCGCTATACCTACGTCAGTGACGGCCTGGTGATCGTCGAGGGGAATGGCGGCGAACTGTTTGTTTTGAAACACAGCGGCACCGTCGCGCCGCCAGTAACTCCCGCGCCGGTGACCCCGACCAGCACGCCACCGCAGCCAACTGCTACGCCCACCCTGCGCCTGCCGACTGCCACGCCGACCCCAACGACACCGCCGCCATCACCGACCCGTGTGCTACCGACGGTCACCCCTACCTCGTTGCCAGTCACACCGACGCGCCTGCCACCGACAGCGACGCCGACAGGCATCGTTCCAGCGGTGACGGCAACGACCGCACCATCAACGGCCAGCCCGGCACCGCCGTCGCCTACTCCCGTTCAGACACAGATGCCATCGTCTCCGGCGCTACAGGTGGAGGTCGTCCCGCCCGCCGCTACGGTAGGGGCAACGGTAGATGTAACCCTGCGACTGCTGAATGTGAATAACGTATATGGTGTGGAAGTGATCTGCCGTGTAGACCCTGCCGTGCTGAAAGGCAGCGCCCATTTTGGCGGCGATGGCTTCAACGACAACAACAGCTTTTTTGTCGATCAGGGCTTCCGTTCCGATGGTTCCTGGACGGTCGCTGCCACCCGTGTCCGCCCGCAGCAGCCGATCAACGGTAGTATCGCAGCTTTTGGCCTGCGCTACACCGTCCTGTCTGCTGGGAGCAGCAGCCTGGTCTGTGCCGCGCAGGCGGCCAGCCCCACCGGGCGCAGCACCGCATTGCAGGTTATTAACGGCGGCTTCAACCAGAACGTGACGCCAACACCCTCTGTGCCGACGGCCACCGTAGTGCCGGCAACTGCTACCAGTATCCTTGCCTCACCAACGGCTGTTCAGCCGACCGCGACCGTCGCCAGCCGTAGCGAAATCACCGGCACTATCACCTACCCCGGCCTCACCGACCATTCTGGCATCAACGTGACGCTGGTTACACAGTCCGGTGCGGAGGTAGCCGTTAGCACCGGCAGCACCGGCACATACCGCTTTACCGATGTGCCGGTTGGCACCTATCTGCTCCGAATCAGCGCGCCCCAGGCGTTGGCAATGGAACAGGCGGTGCAGGTTCAGGCTGATGGCTCGGTCATTGATCTGGGCACAGATGAACTGGTCGTAGGCGATGTGGATGGCAGCGCTAAAATTGACCTGGTAGATGCCACCTATATCAGCGCCAACTACGGCGTTGAAGCCAGTCTGGCACCAAACAGCGATCTCAACCGCGACAGTCAGATCAACATTGCCGATCTTGTGTTAGTGGGCAGCAGCTTTGACCTGGCTGCGCCCGTTCCGCTGCAATAGCTCAGTCAGCAGCAGCTTCACGATTGCGGGTATTCCGCAAGAAAAGCACCCGCCGGGAAATCGGAACGGGTGCTTTTTTGTTGACCCAGGCCGGGGACAGCCGGATTGTCTCTGGCTATGCGGTTGCTGCTTACGACTGCTTGCGCCAGTACTGGCTGTTTTCCGCCGTGATAACCACTACACCGGTATCCACGTTCGGCGGCAGCGGCGAAATGCCGGCGGCCTGCCAGTCCGACACCGACTTAATCATGCCGTTACGGACGGCGTGCAGCATCTTCAGCCCCCAGTAACCCATCTGCCACGTGCCCTGCGCCAGCGTTGCGCCCAGTTGGCCGCTGTCAATCAGGTCGAGCGTGCCTTCGTCATAGTCGAAGCCGATGATCTTGATCTGCTCGCCCAGACCCGCTTCGCGCACGGCCTGTGCCACACCAACCGCGCCCAGCGCGTCCGTCGCAAAGATGCCCTTGATGTCGGGGGCAGCCTGGAGCAGCGCGGCCATCCCCTGCGCCGCCACCGTCGAGTTATTCTGATCGTCAATAATCAGATCATCGGCGGTGGTCACGTCCGGGAATTCCGCTGCCAGAGTATCAATGAAACCCTGCCGCCGCTGCACATGGTTCAACTGCGCCGTCACGCTGGAAATCGCCACCCGGCCCGAGCCCACAATCGGCCCGAGATAGCGCGCGGCCACTACACCGGCATAGTAGTTACCCGTGCCCACAAACGAATACCGCTTACTCAGGGGAGAGTCGGCATCAAACGTCACCACCGGGATACCGGCGTCAACGGCAGCGTCAATCGAAGGCTTCAGGCCATCGGGATTGGCGCACGTCACCAGAATACCGGCAGGGTTCTGCCCGGCCACCTCGTCCACCACCCGCGCTTCGGCAGTGATGTCATTTTCCGGCGTGCCGGTGTACACGGCCTTCACGCCCAGTTCGGCGGCGGCATCTTCCATGCCCCGGAAGCAGTCTTTCCAGTAATCAATGCCGGAAACAAACGTCACCATGTAATAGGTTTCATCGCCCTGCGCGCGGGCGACTTTCATCCCGCCCGGCAGCGCCAGACAAGCCGCAGCGGCAGCAGCCGTCACGCTGCCGGCCTTCAAAAAATCTCGACGATTCATCGGAGTAACCCCCTTGCGCTAAATAAAAAACCCTTTACGTTTTGGCTCGCCGAGCGCGCGCCTGCAGGCGCTGGCTCAACGTATCAAAACCAACAGCCAGGAGCAAAATCACACCCATCGCCAGCGTTTGCCAGTACACCGGCACCCGCAGCAGCACCATACCATTGTTGATGAAGCCCACGAAGATCAATCCCAGCAGGCCGCCAAAGACCGTACCTTTGCCACCCTGTAGGCTACAACCGCCGATAATACAGGCGGCGATAATACGCAGTTCTTCGCCAGTACCGGCGCCGGGGTCTGCGACTGTGAAGCGCGAGACAGACAGCACGCCGGCCAGCGCCGCCAGCAGCCCGGACAGCGTATATACGCCCAGTTTCACCCGGTTGACGTTGATGCCCGACAGCCGCGCCGCATCCTCATTCCCGCCGACGTAATAAATCTGGCGGAACAGGGCCGACCGCCGCATCAGGATGTCACCGACGAAGACGATCACCAGCGCGATCACCACCAGATTGGGGATGCCCAGCATCTGCCCCTGCCCAAACACAAAAAACTCTTTCGGCAGGTTCGCCAGCGGTGACCCCTCGGTAATGGCATAACCCGCACCGCGCGCGATGCTCATCATGCCCAGCGTGGAAATAAACGGGTTGATGCCGGCACGGGTAATCATCGTACCGGTAATAAACCCCGCCAGCATCCCCACCCCGACACCGATCAGGATGCTCAGTCCAATCGGGATGTTGGCGCGCAGCGCAATCGCTGCCGTCACCCCGCCGAGCGCAAATACTGAGCCAACCGACAGGTCGAAGCCACCGGAAACCAGCGCCGCCGTCATGCCCACCACGATGATGGCCGAGGTGGCAAACCCCAGCATGATCGCGTTCAGGTTGGCGGTGGTCAGGAACCGGCCCGTAGCCGCCTGGAGTACCAGACCGATCAGGATAATCAGGAAAATGAGGGCGAACTCACGGAAGCGCAGCAGCCGCAGCAGGACGGATTGGAACGTCCTCGCTTCTGCCGGTACGCGGATTTCGCCGGAACTGGTCGCTTGCATGGCTTATCTATCCTGTACTGGTTGACCGCTGGCGTAGGTCATAATCTGTTCTTCGGTCGCTGTTCCGCCGTCCAGTTCCGCCACGATCTGGCCGGCGTGCATCACCAGTATTCGGTCGCTCATGCCCAGGATTTCGGGCAGTTCGGACGAGATCATGATAACACCCACGTTGTTCTGCGCCAGCGACCGTAGTAAATAATGAATTTCCCGTTTGGCGCCAACATCAATCCCGCGCGTCGGCTCATCCACGATCAGGATACGCGGCTGGATGGACAGCCACTTGGCGACCAGCGTTTTCTGCTGGTTGCCGCCGCTTAACCGCCGCACTTCCTGTTCGATCCCCGGCGTACTGATGTTGAGCTGTCTGACGTAGTGTTCCGCCAGCGACTTTTCGCGCCGGGAACTGATGAAGCCACCCTGGGTTACTTCCGGTAGATTGGCGGCCTCGATATTGAGCTTCACCGCCATATCGAGGAACAGCCCCGCCGCCTTGCGGTCTTCCGGCAGGTAGCCCAAACCCAGCTTGATCGCCTGCGACGGCGACGTAATCCGAACCGGCTGGCCTTCCATCAGAATTTCGCCCGCTTCGATGGGGTCAGCGCCGAAGATCGCTCGCGCCAGTTCCGTCCGCCCGGAGCCGATCAGCCCGGCAATGCCCAGTACCTCGCCGGCATACAACTGAAAACTGTTGCCGACAGCCTGTCCCGGCAGCCTCAGATTGCGGACTTCGAGCAGCGGCTTGCCCTGCCCCGCGCTCCTGGCCGGATACAGGTCGCTCAGTTCGCGTCCGACCATCATGCGAATCACTTCATCTGGCGTGGTTTCGGCGATCACTTTCGTGCCGATGTAATGCCCGTCGCGCAGCACTGTCACCCGGTCGGCCAGTTTAAACACTTCGTCCAGCTTGTGGCTGATGTAGACAATGCCGGTGCCGTTCGCGGCCAGTCGGCGCAGCAGATCGAGCAGGATTTCCGCCTCGCGTTCCGTTAGCGCGGAGGTTGGCTCGTCCAGAATCAGCACTTTACAGTTTAGGGACAACGCTTTGGCAATTTCGACAAGCTGCTGGGTGGCGATGGACAGCCGGTCCATTGTCTGGCGAGGGTCAATCCTGACCTGGAGCTGTTCAAGCACGCGACCGGCATCGTTGAACAACTTGTTGTAATTGACCATCCCCCAGCGATTGGTCGGCAGACGTCCGGGAAAGATATTTTCCGCCACCGTCAACGGGCGTACCACGCTCAGTTCCTGGTGAACAATCGCAATGCCCAGTTGCAGCGCCTGATGGGGATTGCCTGCCGCGACCGGTCGGCCCTCAAACCGCACTTCTCCGCTGTCTGCCGTGTAAACCCCCGACAGGATTTTCATCAACGTGCTTTTCCCCGCGCCGTTTTCGCCCATCAGCGCGTGGATTTCGCCGCGCCGGAGTTCAAACTGCACGTCATCCAGCGCGACTGTGCCGGGGAATCGTTTGGTGATACGAGCCGCTTCAAGCAGTGGTGTCATAAAAGAAAATTACGCAAACAAGTCTATTTGTTGTGAAGGTTCACAAATACGATAACATGGACTGGCAGCAGGGTCAAGCAGTTGCCGCCGGACAAAGTTCAACTTTAGGCACAATACACAAGAAACAGCCAAACACAGTGATTAGCTTGCAGTGGATTTTGGTAAGTGGGGTTATAATCAAACACAATAGCGTTTGTGAACATTCACATCCTGTGAGTCATGATGGCTCGATTACCTTCCCAGATCAAACGGGTTACGCTGCACGACGTCGCTGATTACTGCAACGTTTCGTACCAGACCGTATCCAGAGTTGTCAACGACAATCCCCATGTCTCCAAAGAAACCCGGCGCCGGGTGCTGCGCGCGATCAAGGAATTAAACTACCAGCCGAATCACGTGGCGCGCAGCCTGGTCACGCGGCGCTCCAATCTCATCGAAGTGATTACCTTCGGCAGCGGCCATTACGGCCCCTCGCAGATGGTCGCGCACGTGGAGCGCGCCGCCCGCAAACAGGGCTACAACCTCATCCTCACCAACATTGGCGAGATGAGCCTCGATGAGATACGGGCCGCGATCAACAGTTTAAGCGGACGGCTGGTGGACGGTCTGATTATGGTCACGCCGGTGATCGGCGTGCAGTACGAAGAACTGGTTGACCTGTGCGGCGGCATTCCATTTGTGATGATTGATACGCCGCTGGGTTCCACCACCCCGTCGGTGGTGATTAACCAGCGGCACGGCAGCCAGATTGCGACCCAGCATCTGATTGACCTGGGGCACCGCCACATCTGCGAAATCAGCGGGCCGCTGCGCTGGCACGGCGCAATTGCTCGCCACGAAAGCTGGCTTGAGACGCTGAAGGCCGCTGGCATCACGCCGGGAAGAAGCGAGGAAGGCGACTGGACAGCATGGAGCGGCTACGAAGCCGCGCGTCGCCTGCTGGACAGCGACTGCCAGTTTACGGCGCTGGTTGTCGGCAACGACCAGATGGCGCTCGGCGCGATGCGCGCGCTGCGGGAAGCCGGCCTGCGCGTGCCGGATGATGTGTCGGTGGTCGGCTTCGATGACATTCCCGAAGCCGCCTGCTTTGAGCCGCCCCTAACCACCATGCGCCAGAATTTTGACATGCTTGGCAGTCAGAGCGTGGAATATCTGCTCGATTTAATGCTGCATCCCGATACACCGCTTCAGCAACGGGTGTTGTATCCGTATCTGGTGGAACGACAGAGTACGCAGGCAGTTTAGTGTCTATCTATAAACCCTTCGTAGGGGCACGGCATGCCGTGCCCCTACCGACAAATAAAAGAGGTTTACGGATAGGTTCTTAGTATTTGACTGCCGTACCACCGGCAGTGTTGCCGCCATCCACCACCAGCAAATGGCCGGTCATATAGCTGGAATCGACGCTGGCAAGGAATAACACGGCCTTCGCCACTTCCTCCACTGTGCCGACCCGACCCAGCGGGAAATCCGCCCCCAGTCGCGCCAGATAGGCGTTCAAATCCTCGCCCGGTTGCAGTTGTGACTTCCAGCGTTCGACATACGTATCACCCGGACAGACTGCGTTCACCCGAATCCCCTGCCGCGCATGGTCCAGCGCCATCGCTTTCGTTAGCAGCGCCACCGCGCCTTTGGTGGCACAGTACGCCGCTTCCTGTCCGCCAACAATCGCCCAGTCCGAACCGTTATTAACGATCACCCCGCCCTTTCGTTCAATCATGTGCGGCAGCACGGCGCGGCTCATGTAAAATGTGCCGGTGACATTCGTCGCAAATACGTCGTGCCAGGTGTCCAGCGGCGTATCCAGCACCGTGCCGGAGGGTACAACACCGGCGTTATTAAACAGAATGTCAATCTGCCCCAGTTGCTGCACCGTTTCCTGAACGACCGCCTCGCAGTCATCCCAGACCCGGACATCGCAGCGAATAAAGTGCGCTGCCCCACCTACCGACCGAATCGCCTCAACGGTCGCGCGTCCGGTCGTCTCGTTACGAGCCGCAATCACCACCGCCGCGCCTTCCGCTGCGAATAACCGTGCCGTTGCCTGCCCAATGCCCGAATTGCCGCCGGTGATAATCGCTATCTGCCCCGCCAATCGCGCCATTGATCCCCTTCCAGTAAATAAAAAGAGAGCCGCAATGCTTCCGCGCTCTCTTTATCCAACCTCGCCGGTGTCAGGCTGGCCGTCTGAGTTTCACCAGTTTGCGGCGCAGCAGCAGCCGCAGCCCGACACGCCGCATGACTGGCGCTTCGGGTTTCACCTCGACCGACGGAACGGCTGGCAGGTGTTCTTGGGTTTCGCTCGGCTTTGGCAGGCCGAAGATGTCAAATACGCTCACCTCGCGGGTATCAATCGCCGCCAGTTTTTCCGGCGGTATCGGCTCCCGGACCATTGCCCGCGTCGGCGCATTCGTTGCATCTACCACCGACGCCTCAACTGCCGGGGTCTTCACCGTTTCGGCAGACCGGTCCGCCTCCGCTTCGTCTGACGGCTGCTCATGTACCGTCGTCGCTTCGGCATGGGCCGGTACTGCCGGCGTGACCGGCTGCGGCGTCTTAACCGCGTCCGCCATCGGCTGGGCTGGTGGCGCTTCCGGCTCAACGTGTGGTTCATCAGGCACGGCTGTTTCAGATACTGGCGCGGCTTCGACGGGCGGCGGCTCTGGTTCAGGCGCAAGTGCAGCTTCTAGAGATGGTGTTTCGGCCACCGTTGCCGGCACTGCTGCTTCTGGCGGTGGCTCACTCACAGGTGGAGCTGCCGCTTCCGGCAGAGTCTCGGACACGGGCGCCGACGCTGCTTCAGCGGGGGTCGTGGGCGGTTCACCTACCGGTGCGGCGAATTCCCCCGCCGACGGTTCCGCTTCGCGATGAACATCAGCCGCCAGAACGTCGGCTGTCTCGCCAGCCGGCTCGGCGGGCAGAGACACCCGCGCCGATGGCCGCGTATCTTCCTCGGTCAGCGGTGGCTCTGACACGATTGGCGCAGCCGGCAGCACCGGCGCTGCCGTCTCCAGTTCCAGTTTTGAGGGATGGCGCGGTTTATAACGCGAGCGTTCTTCGTAGTCCGGCGCTTCCCGAATCAGCGATTTCGCTTCGCGGATGGGTTCACCCAGACCGGCCTGATTCAGCTTCTTCCACAGCGACCGCAGACTGTCCATCATCACTTTCTCGATTTGGCGGCGCAGCGTCAGGCTGTTACGCACACCGCTGAGAAAGCCTCTGGTATCGTAGCTGAACGTCCACTGTACCACCGTACCTTCCGGGATTTCCTGAAGGCGGATGCGGCCCCGGTTTTCCTCAAAGGGCACACCATCAATGTAAGTGTATTCATA
This sequence comes from Chloroflexota bacterium, assembly GCA_016223085.1. Taxonomy (GTDB): domain Bacteria; phylum Chloroflexota; class Anaerolineae; order Aggregatilineales; family Phototrophicaceae; genus CFX2. The sequence continues at coordinate 58,836 of JACRPS010000014.1, read as the reverse complement.
CCCCAGGCCATCGTACCAGGCTGTTGTTTCCACCACGCAGTCGTGACCGGCGGGCGTCCGGTAGCGCCAGCGCGTACCCACCCCACTGCGGCGCGACGTGAGAAACGAGACTGACTCGCAGTCCGTCTGCCAGTGCGGGTTATTGCTCACATCACTGAGATACTGCCAGACGGTTTGTGGCGATCTGGGAATCAGAATGCGGTGATCTAAAACGTTTTTCATATGGACGAACTATAAACTACTTTGAAGAAATATTCAAAGTTATGGTAAACTAGCCAGCGGTTGCATTGTACCATGACTGTCCTGCATCGCCAAAGCGCAAAGGTAAAGACTGCTTGCTCAGCCCGATTATTACTCTGGGATTCATTCTAGCCACCCTGTTTGGCGCAGCTTTTCATCTGGTCGTCGGCGGGGATGCCCGGCGGTTGGCCCTGTTTCTGCTCTGCGGCTGGATTGGCTTCGGCCTGGGGCAGTTAGTCGGCGTCACACTCAGTATCAATATTCTCAACATCGGTTCGCTGCGGATTGTGACAGCTTCTGCCGGGGCGATGGTGGCCCTGCTCGTCGCGCATTTCCTCACCTCCAACCGGGCGCGTAAACGCCCAACCAGTTAGGAAGTTCAGCATATGGCCGATACAAATCAACAACTGACAGCCGGTGCGAAGGACGAAGTTCAGCCGAAAAGCGGTTGGACGCTCAAACGAATTGTGATGATTGCTGCCGGTGTTCTGGGCGGCCTGATCGTCTTACTGTTCATTCTGGGGCTGCTGCTGGCCCTGTTCAGCAACGTCGAAGCCACCGCGCCGCGCATCCAGATCATCCGCGATATTTTCCTGATCGTCATGGCGCTGGAATTTATCCTGATTATTCTCGCGCTGGCCGTGCTCATCCTGCAGGTGGCCCGGCTGATTAATCTCCTGCAAAACGAAATTAAGCCGATTCTGGCAAACACCCAGGACACCGTCAACAGCGCCAAAGGCACGGTCGAGTTTGTCAGCACCAATGTTACCCGCCCCATCGTCCGGGCCGGCGGCTTTGTCGCCGGGACGAGTGTTCTCATCCGGGAACTGGGTGGTATCCGCCGCGCCATTCGGCATAATGGCAAGGATCGTGTCCATGAAGACTGATCAGATCGAAAACACGCTGGATACCGGTATGTTTATCGCCGGCTTCCTGGTTGGCTTGATCGGCGGGGGTATTGCCGCGCTGTTTAAAGTACCACAGAGCGGCCAGCAGACTCGCCAGCAGATCAGCGCCACCGGCGACAACATCATCAACAAAATTGAATCGGTTGTCCCGTCAGACCCGATTGCCGAAGGGCTGGCCGAAGGCAAAGCCGCCGCCCGCCGCCGCCAATCCGAACTGGGACTGGGTTAGTCGTCACCTTCCAGCAGCCAGAAAGTGTGGCCGAGCGCCTCCAGCACATCACCGGCGATCACCGGACGTGTGCTGCCCCAGTTTTTGGCTGCCTGTAACCCGGCCAGCCCGTGCAAATACGCGCCCGCCACTGCTGCCTCAAATGGCTGGAGTCCCTGGGCCAGCAGGCCGGTGATTGCGCCGGCCAGGACATCGCCCGTGCCCGCCGTCGCTAGCGCGTCCGTCTTAAACGGCAGCACTACGATTTGTCCGTCCGGTTCCGCCACGACCGTATGCGCGCCTTTCAGCAGCAGCACCACCTTCCATTCCACTGCTTTGGTCCGGGCGATGTCCAGCCGCTGCTGTTGCACGTCGGCGGTTTCCAGCTTCGCCAGCCGCGCCATTTCACCTGGATGTGGCGTGATAACGGTATTGGGCGGGAGCAGCGTCCACCAGTTTTCAACCTCGCTCAGCAGATTCAGACCGTCAGCGTCCATTACTAGCGGGGGAAACGGGGTATCCGCCGGCGGTGTGTCCGTAGCTTCATCATTACGACCAGCAGCAAAGCCGATGGGACGAGGCGCGCCGTGCGGCTGTGACGAGCGTTCCAGCAGTTTCAACAGCATGTCGCGGGTAGCAGCTTCCCTGCCCCACCCCGGCCCCAGCAGCAGCGCATCGTACCGGGCGAATTCCGCGCGAATCAACGGCGCAGCGCTCTCCGCCAGCACCCCCAGATCGTGCGGCAGCAGCAGCCAGGTTGGTTCGAGCAGGTGGCCGCACAGTGCCGTGACTACCGGCTGTGGTGCGCCCACCGTCACCAGCCCCGCGCCAGCACGGTATGCTGCCCGGGCTGCCAGCCCCGCAGCGCCGACATAATTGACAGACCCGGCGACTATCAACGCTTTGCCGTATGTCCCCTTGTTAGAATCCGCGCTACGCGCAGGCAGCAGCGACCGGACAAACAGCGCATCGGCCAGCAGCGGCGCGTCCACCTTCAGCTCCGGCAGATCGTCCGGCACGCCAATGGCCGCCACGTGCAGTTCTCCAACCGCCCCCGCACCGGGGAACTGCAGCAGGCCGGGTTTAGCCGCAATGAAGGTAACTGTCTCATCAGCAGGAATGGTCTGGGCGTCCAGTTCGCCGGTATCGGCGTTTAATCCGCTGGGACAGTCCACCGCAATCACGTAAGGCCGGTGGCTGTTGGAGGCTGCCTCCACCCGTGCCGGTGTAACAATGCGGCTGTCATCCCGTTCCAACGGCGCTGCTTCGTTAAGCGCCTGCCGCACACCACGCAGGACCTTGGCCGCGTCACCTTGAATTGGCAGCCGGACGCCGATGCCAAACAGCGCGTCAATGACCACATCGGCGCTGGCGACCATATTGCGCAGCACCCGCAGATCGTGGTCGTTGGCGGCTTCCGCCACAAATAACCCGGCACCCCGCACTGCCGCGTAATGGACGTCGCTCTCGTCACGTGGTTTCAGCAGGTAAAACCGCACCAGAGCGCTGCTCTCCTCGGCGATAATCCGCCCGGCGACCAGCCCATCGCCGCCGTTATTGCCGGGGCCAACCAGCACCGTCACCCGCGCGTCGGCCAGCGGGCCAAGATAATCCAGTGCGCGCCGGGCTACGGCCCGCCCGGCAGCCTGCATCATCGCATCATACGTCCAGCCGGCAGCATCCGCCGCCACTTCGACAGCCCGCACCTGTTCCACCGTCAGCACTTTTATCAAGCCCGCGCCTCCCTGTCTTCCGCCATCACCACCGATTATAACAGGCCATCAGAAAACAAAAATCCGGCATAACGCCGGATAACTTTATGGAGGGACATGGCGCTGCCATGTCTCTCCGGTTTTGTACGCAAACAGTTAGTGGTCGCGCCGCACCATCGCGTAAGCCAGATCGGCCAGCGCATCTTTCTCCGGCGATTCCGGCAGCACGTTCAGGCCAGTGACCGCCAGTGCCGCGAAGTGTTCCGCCTGCTGGTACGCTTCCTCAACTGCGTTGCCGCGTAGCACCTTCTCGCGGATCGCCGTCATCGGATCGGCTGGCGCTTCGTCAACCAGCGCCACGCCAGCCGCTGTCGGACGATTGCCGGCATAGGCCACCGCGAAGCCACGCCCCTGGGCAATGTCAATCCCGGCGGTCTTGCCCAGCGTATCGGTATCTGCCGTCAGGTCCAGCACGTCGTCTATAATCTGGAAGGCGAGACCTACGTAGAAACCGAACTCGCCCAACGCGTCGGCCACGTCGTCAGTCGCGCCCGCCAGTTTCGCACCCAGTTTGCCTGCTGATTTAAACAGCGCCGCCGTCTTGCGTGAGATAATGTCGTAATACACCTGGCGCGAGAAGTTATTTTCCTTCACCGCGCTGGCTTGCAGTGTTTCCCCTTCAACCAGCGCCACCGTCGCTTCCGCCAGGATGACGTTCATATCCCGGTACGGCGCCATCAGTTCGTATACTTTGGTGAACAGATAGTCCCCGGCGAGCAGCGCGAAGGTTCGCCCCCAGATCGCGTTGACCGAAGGCCGTCCGCGCCGCACCACGCCGTGATCGTTGATGTCGTCATGCACCACGCTGGCGGTATGCACCAGTTCAACAGCGGCGGCCACCGGCACCGAATAAGGAATGTCCGTACCGCCGCAGGCCGCATAAGCCAGCAGCAGCAAGCGCGGGCGAACCCGCTTGCCTCCCGCTTCCAGTATGTGCCGGCTGGCATCCCGCAGCACCGCTATGTCGCTATTGACCACCTCAAACATCCGCTTCTCGACCGCTTCCATTGCCACTTGAATATTCATTGAGGTGTCACCCTTTAAATCGCCAGCGTTAAGTTTCGTTTGTTACTTTCAGAACAATCTAAATTTATTATACAATTATGGACGGTCAGAGTCAATGAAATTAACCCATTATTACTCAATATCTAATCCACACGGAGCACGCGCGCGCCTTCGGCTGAGATGCGAGTCTGACGGGCAGTAGCGGGGATACCGGCGTTCCGGTAGATGTATTCCATCACGCCGGCAACAGCCTGCGCAGTTGGTTGGCTGTCACACACAGCGCACAGCGTCGGCCCGGCGCCGCTGATAACGACCCCCAGCGCCCCGGCCTGCTTGGCGGCGGCGCGGATTTCCGGCAGCAGCGGCATCAGGTGTGCCCGCGCCGGTTCGATGACGGTGTCCAGTTCCATCGCCGCCGCCATGTCTGCCACGTCACCCCGGTGCAGCGCGTTCAGCAGCCGCGCCACTGCCGCTGTTTGCAGCACCATGTCGTGCAGTTCGACCGTCTTGGGCAGCACGGCGCGCGCCATCGCCGTTGGCACGGCCACATCCGGCGTCACCAGCGCCAGGTGCAGCCGGTCGGGAATCGGCAGGCGGAAAATCTGCTCCGCTGTTGTCCCTGCCACCAGCACCACCCCGCCAAACAGGCACGGCGCGACGTTATCGGCATGATACCCGCTCACCGCCGCCTCGCCTTCGATGCAGGCCGGCAGCAGTTCTTCGCAGGTTAGCGGCGAACCAAACAGCGCATTCACCGCCACTGCCGCCGCCACCGCGCTGGCGGCGCTGCTGCCCAGGCCGCTTGCCAGCGGCAGGTCCTTATGGATTGTCAGCGCCACGCCCTGCGCCGCGCCCAGCAGTTTAAGCGTTTCCCGCGCGGCCACACAGGCCGTGTTTTTAGTCGGGTCGAGTGGCAGCCTGCCGCCATCGCCTTCGATACGGGCGATCACCGCGCCCGGTTCGGTTCGCCGTTCGGCGCGCACCGTATCCCCCGGCTCCTGCAGCGCCAGTCCGAGAATGTCAAAGCCGACGCCTAAATTGGCTACCGTCGCCGGAGCAAAGGCTTCCGCACTGGTATTCGCCATTGGAACTTGTTATCCTTGCGGTGAATTCGTCATGTTATGGTGATAAACATGCAGAGCATACTACAATGTATGGACTGTGGTCAACAGTACCCCGTTGACCGGATTATTTACGTTTGCGAAACGTGCGGCGGCCTGCTGGATGTCTGTCATGACTTCGACGCCGCCCGCATCAGCCGGGAGCTGTTTGACCAGCGATTGGGTTCGCTGCAAACGCCCTACCGCAGCGGCGTGTGGCGCTACAAGGAACTGGTATACCCCGCCGTGCCGGACGATCAGATCGTCAGCCGACCGGAAGGCAACACCAATCTGTATCATTCTCCGACGCTGGCGAAGTGGGCCGGCGTCAAAACGCTGTATCTCAAACACGAAGGCGAAAATCCTACCGGCTCGTTTAAGGATCGTGGCATGACCGGTGGCCTGACGCAGGCGCGGGTGCTAGGCGTGCAGCGCGTCGCCTGTGCGTCTACCGGCAATACCTCGGCGTCGCTGGCCGCGTATGCCGCCTTCGCCGGTATCGAAGGCATCGTTTTTTTCCAGAACAGACAGATTGCGCTGGGCAAGCTGGCGCAGGCCGTCGCTTATGGCGCAACCTGTATCCAGGTGAATGCCGACTTCGACCGCAACATGACGCTGGTGCGGGAAGTGGCGGATACGCTCGGCATCTACGTCCTGAATTCGGTTAACCCCTTCCGGCTGGAAGGCCAGAAAACCATCATTATCGAGACGTTGCAGCAGCTTCGCTGGCAGGTGCCGGACTGGATTGTGGTCCCCGGCGGCAACCTGGGCAACAGTTCGGCCTTTGGCAAGGCGCTGCACGAACTGCATGAGCTGGGGCTGATTGACCGCCTGCCCCGCCTTGCCATCGTTCAGGCGGAAGGCGCGAATCCGCTGTATCGTAGTTACGAACACGGCTTAAACGGGCTGGAGCCGGTTCACGCGGAAACGATTGCGACCGCGATCAAGATCGGCAATCCGGTCAACTATGCGAAGGCTGTCCGCGCCCTGCGCTGGACCGATGGCGTGGTGGAGCAGGTCAGCGATCAGGAAATCATGGACGCGAAGGCGCTGATTGACCGGCAGGGCATCGGCTGCGAACCGGCTTCAGCCTGTTCGCTGGCAGGAACGGCCAAACTGGTAAGCAAAGGTATCATCAGGCAGGGGGAAACGGTCGTCGGCATCCTTACCGGCCATATCCTGAAAGACCCGGAAGCGACCATTCAGTATCACAGCGGCACGCTGGCAGACATTGAATCCGCCTACTCCAATGCGCTGCACCAGGCTGAACCGTCGCTTGAAGCGATCAGCCAGATACTGGAAACACGGCAGGCCGTTTCATAACCAGCCAAAATCGGTTATTGCTGATTTAACGTAGGGACATAGCGGCGTCATGTCCCTACAGCCTGTCCATTAAACTGCGGCTAATGCCTGGTCCAGATCGTTCAGGATATCTTCAGTATCTTCGATGCCGATGGCAAACCGCACCAGATTGTCCTTGATACCCAGCGCCAGCCGTTCCTCGCTGGTCTTTTCGTAGTAGCTCATCAGCGCCGGCTGCTCGATCAGGCTTTCCACGCCGCCCAAACTCGGCGCGATATACGGAATCCGCAGGTGGTCAATGAAGCGCGCGGTTGCCTGCAAGTCACCCGCGACCTCGAAGCTCACCACGCCACCAAAGCCACTCATCTGCGCGGCGGCGGTGTCGTGGTCAGGATGAGATGGCAGGCCAGGATACCATACCCGTTCGATACGCGGGTGCGCCTCCAGAAAGCGCGCCACCGCCAGCGCCGACTGGTTCTGCTGTTTCACCCGCACCGCCAGCGTTTTGACGCCGCGTTCCAGCAGATACGCATTCTGGGGGTCAACTACCCCGCCCAAGACCCCGCGCGCGTCGCGTAGCGCCTTGATGCGGTCGGCGCGGCCCACCACCACGCCCGCCAGCAGATCGTTATGGCCGGACAGGTACTTGGTGGCGCTGTGAACCACAAAATCAATGCCCCATTCCAGAGGACGCTGGTTGACTGGCGTCGCAAACGTACTGTCAATCACCGTCAGCGCGCGATATTTTTTGCCTAGCGCGGCAATCCGTTCCAGATTGGCAACGCGTAGATACGGGTTGGTCGGACTTTCGGAGATGATAAAGCGCGTCTTTTTGGGGATGATGGCCGCTTCCAGCGCCGCGTAATCGCCCATCGGCACAACGCTGGTTTCAATACCAAACCGCTGCAGGAAGGTCAAACAGAACTGGCGCGTGCGGCGGTAACAGTCGTCGGTCATGACGATGTGCCCGCCGGCTGACAGCACCGACAACAGCAGCGACGTAACCGCGTTCATGCCGGAAGCATACAGCACGGCGTCCTCGCCGCCATCCAGCGCGGCCAGCTTGCGCTCCACCGCCGCAACCGTTGGATTGCCGTAACGCCCGTATTCTTCCCGGTCGTCACCATCGCCCCAGGTCTTGCGCTCCATGTACTCCATCAAATCCTGCGTATCGCGGAAGGTATAGGTTGCTGTCTGAACAATCGGCGTCGTCAGCGCGCTAAACGCCTTGCGCCGCGGTGTGCCGCCATGCACCGCCCGCGTGCTGCTGCCCCGCGCCGGACGATGGCTGCTGCCGTTTGCTGCGGTGGTATCGTTAAGCCGTTCCTGTACCATTGCTCACCCTCTCCGCGATAAAATAAAAACCCGGACGGTTATCCGGGTGTCTCTGTGCGAACAAAAAAGACTTCGGTCTGAAGTCTTCGAGTTCGATTGGCGCATCGCGCCAAATACGCACTCTCATCTCTCAGAAACACTTCTGCCGGACTTGGCACCTTCCCTGTTACGGGGGTTGCCGCGGTTTCACAGGGCCGTTCCCTCCACCGCTCTTTATGAGACTTGTTCAATTGTTGAGAAAAAGTGTAACACAACATTTATAGAATAGCAACAGCTTGATTTCGGTAAAACCCAAACGGGCGTATAATGCGGTTGACGAGACAACGCGGAGCGGACGAACGGTGAGCCTGCAAGTCGAAGTAACCATCATGAGCGGCGTGGATGACGGTCAGCATCTGGACCTCGCGCTCGATAACGGCGACGGCCAGTTTGATGGCAGACGCTGGACGCTCAACATTGGTCGGCGCGAAGACAGTGATATCTGTCTGCGTCACGATATGTTTGTCTCACGCCTGCACGCGCATCTGCACTTCGACGGCAGCGACTGGCAGCTTGAAGACCTGAACAGCACCAACGGCACGTTCCTGGAAGCGCGCGGAGAAGATGAACGGGTGACGGGTACGGTCGCCATTCAACCGGGGCAGCTTTTTCGCATTGGCCGCACCTGGCTGCAAATTGAACGGGAACCATAACGCATGACGACAATCCTCCTGCGCGATATTCTGGTGAACGCCCGGCAGGAAACGGTGCAGATGCGCCATTATTACATCGGCGTGGAACACCTGATGATTGCCCTGCTGCAAATCCAGGGCGGTCTGGCCGGCAGCATCCTGCAGGAGCAGGGCTTAACGCCGGACTATGTGATCGAAGCCATCCGGCGCAAAGCCGGCAAAGGCTCGGCACAGCGGATGTGGGTCGGCATCCCCACCACCCCCCGCGCTGAACTGGTGCAGGACATCGCCAAAGAATTTGCGCTGGAAGACGGGCGCGACGAACCCAACGAACGCGACCTGTTAAAAGCGATTGTGTCGGAGCGTAACAGCCTGCCCATCCGCGTCCTGTCCGCCCTGGGCGTGGATTTGGACTGGCTGGCTTATGCCGCCAACACCTACCTTCCCACCACCGAAGCCTATCCGCCGGACACAGCCATCACCTTCGGCGCGGACTTCGACCGGGATTTTGTCATCGAGCGCGAACACCTGTTTATCCTGCGGCGTATGTTTGCCAGCTATCCTCGCATCCGCATTGAACGGCGGCTGACTGGCTTCCGCAAGGCCCTGATTCTGGTCGTAACACCGATTCAGGCCGACGAACGCGAGGCCGCGCCGGTTGTTGCCAAGATTGACCTGGCGGATAACATTCTGGACGAAGTGCAGCGGTACGAAATGCACGTCAAATCTGCCCTGCCCCTCCAGGCCGCCCGGCTGGAAGACCAGCCCACCGCGCCGGACGCCTCCGACCTGGCCGGCATCAAATACACGCTCGTTGCCAGCGTCGGCATGGACGCGCAGGACCTGCGCAGCTACGTCCGCGCGCAGGGTGTGGATAACCTGGGGCAGCACCTGAAGCAGGAGTTGTACACCCGCTTCTGCAAAAACTGGTGGTTGCAAAACCGGGAATACACCTTCCAGGCCTGGATGGAATACGACTGGCTGCTGCCGCCGCTGCTGGTGCTGGACTTCGCCGACGACACCGTGCCACCGCCGAACGCCTTCGTACTGCGGATTCCGCTCAACCGCGCCAAAGCCCGAACCCGGCTGCACGAATTACAGTCCGGCGACGTGGTGATTCTGGAGAATTTTGCCGTCCAGCGAGTGGACCGCGAGGAAAACGTGCTGAAGCTGGCGATGGGTTACGGCAGCGAGGCTGATAAACGGGCGCACAAGGTGGAGGTGCGCGGCGTCAACCTGACGGAAAACCTGTACTACCGGGGCGAAATCATCGAACGGCTGGTGGGCCGGGTCTGGAAAACACGCCATGAAATGCTCATGGACGCGGTTCACGACCTGCACCCGGATTTTCACCCGCGCCAGAAGTGGATTCCCATCGGGCGCGGGCGTGTGGTTAACCCGCTGCATGTCTACGAGGACTTGCTTGACCGCCATGTGACCGGCTCGCAGAGCAAAATTCATGGCGACCTGCACCTGGGCAACGTGTTGATCGGCCCGAACAACAGCATGTGGCTGATTGATTTCGGCCACACGCGGGACGGCCATACCCTGTTCGATTGGGCGACGTTTGAAGTCAGCCTGCTGGGCGACGCCGTGATGCTGGGGCTGGACGATAGCTGGGACACGGCGCGCCGGGTGCTTCGTCACCTGCTGGCGCTGCACGGCAAGGTTACGCCGCCGGTGGATGACGAAATTCTGCCGGCAATTGGCGTCGTCAGCGCCATCCGAGAGATTGTGGGCGAATGTCTGGCGGTATCCAACCGCTGGGAGGAATACTATATTGCGCTGGCGTTGTGTGCCATTCGGGCCTTCACCTGGAAAACCATGTCGCTGGGTGGCCGCCGCCTAATGTTCCTGCTGGCCGGGCTGATGGCGCTGGAATTGAGCCGCCCGATTCAGCCGGACGCGCTCACCCCGTCACCCGAGGACATTGATTTCAGTGTCGGACCGAGCGCCTCCACCCCCAAAACCGAAGTGTTCCACAACCTGTTTTCGTCCGATACACCCGACGAGGGCATCACCCAGCCCCACCCACCGGACGCCTCACGACAGATGGACGAACCCGAATCGTAGGGACACGATCTATCGTGTCCCTACAGGCAGCCCAAAACCGTTTCGGCAAATTCGTTGGTGCTGATCCACGCGCCGCCCTTCGGCGCGATGTCCGCCGTGCGCGCACCCGCCGCCAGCGTTTGCTCAACAGCGTTTTCTACGGCTTTCGCTTCCGCATCCAGCCCCAGACTGTAACGCAGCAGCATCGCCGCGCTGAGAATCGTGCCGGTCGGGTTGGCCTTGCCCTGCCCAGCGATATCCGGCGCGGAGCCGTGAATCGGTTCGTATAACCCAAACGTGCTGGAACCCAGCGAGGCTGACGGCAGCATCCCCAGCGACCCGGCCAGCACCGAGGCTTCATCGCTGAGAATATCGCCAAACATGTTGCTGGCGAGAATCACGTCAAAGCTGGCCGGACGTGTGACCAGATACATCGTGCAGGCGTCCACCAGCACGTGATCGAGCGCCACGTCGCTGTAATCCTCATGCACCTTGACGACCGTCCGCCGCCACAGCCGCATCGCAGCGAGGACGTTGGCTTTATCCACCGACGTGACCTGCTTGCGCCGCCCCTGCGCCGCGCGGAACGCGACGTGCGCCACGCGCTCCACTTCTGGCACGCTGTAGATTTCAGTGTCGTAGGCGCTGTCGCCGTCGCCCTGCTCCTGGCGTGGGCCGAAGTACAGGCCGCCGGTCAGTTCGCGCACGAACAGCATATCCACGCCGTCCAGCAGTTCCGCCCGCAGCGGCGTGTGCTGCGCCAGCGCCGGGTAAGCCTTCACCGGGCGCAGGTTAGCGAACAATTCAAAGTGTTTGCGAATGCCGAGCAGCCCCTGTTCCGGGCGCACTTTTGCCGTCGGGTCAGACCACTGCGGCCCGCCGACCGCACCCAGCAAAATCGCGTCGGACTGCTCTGCGCTGCGCAGCGTCTCGTCCGGCAGCGGTTGGCCGGTTTTATCAATGGCGATGCCACCCATCAACGCTTCGTGGAACGTAAAATCGTGACCGTACTTCGCGGCAACTTTTTCCAGCACGCGCACGGCTTGAGCCGTAACTTCCGGGCCAATGCCGTCGCCGGGCAGCACGGTGATGGTTGCTTTCATCAACACTTCCCTATATTCGTGTAGCGTAGGGACACGGCATGCCGTGTCCGATAAATATTAAACACGCTTCAAATCGCGCATCGTTCGCTCGTTCTGAACGTTGCCAGTGTTGAGCGTCGTGTTCGGCTCAAACAGCAGCACGTGAACCTCGGCGTCCGCCACCGGACGGTGTTCGACACCGTGCGGGATGATGGCAAATTCCCCTTCATTCAGCACGATTTCGCCGTCGCGCAGTTCAATTCGTAACCGGCCTTTAACCACCAGAAACAGTTCGTCTTCAATGTCATGGTGATGCCAGACAAACTCGCCTTTCAGCTTCACCAGCTTCACGGCGAAGTTGTTCACCTGCCCCGCCAGTTTTGGACTCCAGTAGTCGCTAAACAGGCTGAACTTGTGCGCCAGATTCACTTTTTCGATCATCGTTCTGCCGTTTACTCCACCGCTTCCGGCGCGGTTTGCGGCTGTGGATGCGCCACGCGCAGGCCGTATTCGACGCTGTCCACCAGCGCACGCCAACTGGCCTGAATGATGTTCGTGCCCGCGCCGACAGTGCTCCAGCGTTGCTTGCCGTTCTGCGTGTCAATCAGCACGCGCGTTGTCGCTGCCGTGCCGTTATTGCCATCCAGGATACGCACTTTATAATCCGCCAGTTGGAAATCTGCCAACTGGGGATAACGCGGCAGCAGCGCCTTGCGCAGCGCCAGATCGAGCGCGTTGACCGGCCCGTTGCCCTCGGCGGCAGTATGCACCACATCACCCTCAATATCCAGCTTGACCATTGCTTCTGACAGGCCGCCGCGCCCCTGACGATCTTCCACAATCACGGTGTAGTCAATCAGCGTGAATACCGGCTTGTAATCGGGGCGCGCCCGGTGCAACCGGATGGCGACCGACGCTTCTGCGCCTTCAAACACAAAGCCCTGGCTTTCCAGCACCTTGATCTCGTTCAGCACTTTCACCGCTTCGGCCTGCGATACGTCCAGCCCGAATTCTTCCGCCTTGCTCAACAGATTGCCCTGCCCCGAAAGGTCACTCACCAGCACGCGCATTTCGTTGCCGACCAGTTCCGGGTCAATGTGCTGGTAGCTGTGGATGTTGCGCCGCATCGCCGCCACGTGAATCCCGCCTTTATGGGCGAAGGCGCTTTTGCCGACATAAGCGAGATGATTGTCCGGCGCGAGGTTGGCGATTTCTGCCACCGTCCGCGCCAGCCCGACCAGTTGGCGCAGGTTGTCCCGGTCGGGCAGGCAGCGATAGCCCATTTTGAGTTCCAGATCAGCCACGATGCTGCACAGGTTAGCGTTGCCGCAGCGTTCGCCGTAGCCGTTGATCGTGCCCTGCACCTGCACCACGCCGGCCTGCACCGCCGCCAGTGAATTGGCGACTGCCAGTTCGCCGTCGTTATGGGTATGGATACCGAGCGCCACACCGGGGAACGTCTGTTTAACCATCTCCACAAAGCGGGTCACTTCCCAGGGCATCGAGCCGCCGTTGGTATCACACAGCACCAGCACGTCCGCGCCACCGTCCAGCGCCGCCGCCAGCGTGTCCAGGCCGTATTCCATATCCAGCTTACAGCCGTCGAAGAAGTGTTCCGCGTCGTAGATGACTTCCTTGCCCAGACTTTTCAGGTAGCGCAGGCTGTCGCGGATCATGCGCAGATTTTCGTCCGGCGTGGTTTGCAGCACTTCCGTCACATGCAGCATGGACGTTTTGCCGACCACCGTCACCACCGGCGTGCACGCATCTTCCAGCGCCTTGATGTTCGGATCGTCGGACGGGTCGCTGTTCTTGCGGCAGGTCGAACCAAATGCCGCGATCTTGGCGTGTTTCAGTTCCAAACCCTGTACGGCTTCAAAGTAGGCCGCGTCCTTCGGATTTGACCCCGGCCAGCCACCTTCGATGTAGGACACGCCGAAGTTGTCCAGCAGCCGCGTGATCTTGAGTTTATCGGCCAGCGAGAGGGAAATCCCCTCCCGCTGCGTGCCATCCCTCAGCGTTGTGTCATAGATGGCGATGGTCATAGTTCCCCCTTAGCTGGCGGTCGTTTGTACGCGCCCTGGATGCAATCGTTCAAATTCGGCTACCTGTTCATCCAGACCGAGCAGGAAACCAAGCTGATCTACGCCGTTCAGCAGGCAGTAACGCGAGAACGGGTCAATCGGAAATTCGACACTGCGGCCATCCGGCAGCGTCACGGTCTGCGCTTCCAGATTCACCGTCACCTGCGCTGACGGGTCTTCTTCCGCCAGGCTGATAAGCTGGCGGTGAGTCTCAGCGTCCACCTGCACGGGCAGCAGGCCGTTCTTGAGCGCGTTGCCCCGGAAAATATCGGCAAAGTAGGTACTGATAACCGCCTTGAAACCCGCGCCCAGCAGCGCCCAGGGCGCATGCTCGCGCGAACTGCCACAGCCAAAGTTGTGCCCGCCAACCAGCACCGCCGCGCCCTGGTATTCGGATCTGTTCAGCACGAAGTCGGCTTTGGGCGAACCATCGGCGTTGTAGCGCCAGTCGGAAAAACACGCCGCGCCCAGGCCGTTTTTATCCGTCACTTTCAGATAACGCGCCGGGATAATCTGGTCGGTGTCAATGTCGTTGATCGGTAGCGGCGCCAGCCGCCCGGTAAAGGTAGTAATAGGTTCCATGTTAGTTCATCATCTCTCGCGGATCAGTGATTACACCGTTAATTGCCGTTGCGGCTGCCGTCAGCGGACTGGCGAGGAAGGTACGCCCGCCCTTGCCCTGCCGCCCTTCAAAGTTACGGTTGCTGGTGCTGACGGCGTACTGCCCCGGCTGAAGCTGGTCGCCGTTCATGGCGATGCACATCGAGCAGCCCGCTTCACGCCATTCTGCGCCCGCCGCCTTGAAGATTTCGTGCAGCCCTTCGGCTTCGGCCTGCGCCTTCACCTGCTGCGACCCCGGCACGACTAGCATCCGTACGCCGTCGGCCACCTTGCGCCCCTGAATGAACTTCGCTGCCTCACGTAAATCCGAAATGCGCGAATTGGTGCAGCTCCCGATAAATACCACGTCTACGCGCTTGCCGAGCAGCTTTTGCCCCGGCTGCAAATCCATGTACCGCAGCGCCTTGTCCAGCGCCAGTTTTTGACTCACGTCGCGCAGTTGGTCGGGGTCGGGCACATTGGCCGTGATCGGCATCCCCATACCGGGGTTCGTACCATAAGTAATCATCGGCGTCAGGGCATTGGCATCCAGCACAACTTCATTATCGAATGTCGCGCCGTCATCGGTGGGCAGCGTGCGCCATTCCGCAAGCGCCTGCTCCCACGCCGCACCTTTCGGCGCATACGGGCGGCCAGCGACGTAGTTGAAGGTCGTATCGTCCGGCGCGACCATGCCGGCACGCGCGCCGCCTTCGATGCTCATGTTGCAGATCGTCATGCGGCCTTCCATGCTCAGGGCGCGAATCGCCTCGCCCATGTACTCAAACACGTAGCCCGTACCGCCGCCAATACCGATCTTGGCGATCACCGCCAGAATGATATCCTTCGCCGTGACGCCGGGATGCAGGCGGCCATCCACCCGCACCGCCATTGTCTGCGGGCGATTTTGCAGCAAACACTGGGTCGCCAGCACATGCGCCACTTCGCTCGTGCCGATGCCAAACGCCAGCGCGCCAAACGCGCCATGCGTGCTGGTGTGACTGTCGCCGCACACAATCGTCATGCCCGGCTGCGTGAAGCCCTGCTCCGGGCCAATCACGTGGACGATGCCCTGATTGCTCGTGCCCAGGTCGTACAGGGGGATGCCAAAATCAGCGCAGTTTTTCCGCATCACGTCCAGTTGCGCTGCCGCCATTGCATCCGTCACCGGAATGATGCCCGCCGCGTTGCGCGGCGTAGTCGGCGTGCTGTGATCCATCGTACCGAGCGTGCGGTCGGGGCGGCGCACTTTCAGCCCGCGTTCGCGCAGCAGCGTGAACGCCTGCGGCGAGGTCACTTCATGAACGAGGTGCAGATCAATGTACAGCACCGCCGGGGTATCCGGCATCTGCGGGCGCACCAGGTGCTTCTCCCACACTTTTTCAAACAGGGTTTTGGGCGGGTTTCCGTTCGTCGTCATCGTTGTTCGTCTACCTTTGATTCTCATTCCGTAGGGGCGGGTTTCGAAACCCGCCCCTACACCATTCCCTACATTTCCTAATCCCCGGCGCTCTTCACGCCCACCGTCGCCGCTTCGCCTTCCGGCTGGCGGTCGCCATAACCGAGCACCGCCACCATGCGGTTAACCGCCGCCATGTACGCCTTCACGCTGGCAACCACGATGTCGCTGTCCGCGCCATAGCCGCCGAATGAGCGTTTGTCACCCTCGCGTCCGGCGGGCGCGACGCGCACCGTTACTTCCCCCAGCGCGTCAATGCCTTCCGTTACGCTGTGGACACTGTATTCGATCAGCGTATTTGGCGCTTGGATGATCGCGTCAATCGCCTTATAGGCCGCATCCACCGGCCCCGCGCCGACCGCCGCGTACACAAATTCCTCGCCGTTGGCGTTACGCAGCTTGGCGGTCGCCGTCGGCATCCCCATCGTGCCGCACGTTACCTGAATATCCACCAGACTAAAAATCTCCTCCGGGCGGTTGAACTCGTCGGCGATCAACGCTTCCAGATCGGCATCGGTGACGGTCTTTTTAGCATCGGCCAAATCCTTAAACCGGGCAAACACCTGATTCAGCGCGTCACCTTCGATGTTGTAACCCAGTTCCTTCAGGCGGGCTTTGAGGGCGTGGCGGCCACTGTGTTTGCCCAGCACCAGGCGGCTCTGGTGCAGGCCGACGCTTTCCGGCGTCATGATTTCATAGGTGCTGGAATTCTTCAGCACACCGTCCTGATGAATACCGGCCTCGTGCGCGAAGGCATTCGCTCCGACAACCGCCTTATTCGGCTGCACGGCCATGCCGGTGTAGTTGCTCACCAGTCGGCTGGTTTTCATGATCTCGCGCGTGTTTATGTTTGTCCGCACGTTGAAGAACTGCGGGCGCGTCGCTATCGCCATCGCCACTTCTTCCAGACTGGTATTGCCGGCGCGTTCGCCAATGCCGTTGATCGTCACTTCCACCTGCCGCGCCCCGGCCATCACTCCGGCCAGCGTGTTGGCCGTCGCCAGCCCCAGATCGTTGTGGCAGTGAACCGACCACGCCACTCCGCTGCCCGGCCCTGCGCCCGGCGTTTCCGCGATCAGATTGGCGATCAGGTCGCCCCATTCCTGCGGCGTGCAGTAGCCGACCGTATCCGGAATGTTGAGCGTGGTCGCGCCACACTCGACGGCCAGCGCACACACTTCCACCAGAAACGCCGGGTCGGTGCGCCCCGCGTCCATCGGGCTGAACTCCACGTCGTCACACAGGCTGCGCGCCAGCGTGACCGCCTTGCGAATCGCGGCCAACGCCTGTTCGCGGGTCATACCGGTCTGGTATTTCAGGTGAATGTCGGACGTGCCCAGGAACGTGTGGATGCGGGGTTTGGCCGCATCCTTCACGCCTTCCCAGCAGGTGCGGATGTCGCTCTCGACCGCGCGCGCCAGCCCGCAGATTACCGGCCCGTCTGCCGTGCCAACCTCCCGCGCGATACGCTGCACGGCGGCCAGATCATCCGGCGATGCCGCCGGGAAACCCGCTTCGATAATGTCTACACCGAGCCGCGCCAACTGCCGCGCGATTTCCAGCTTTTCGGCGCTGCTCAGGGTTGCGCCGGGGCTTTGTTCGCCGTCACGCAGGGTGGTATCAAAAAACCGGACAACGTTCTCGTCAACAGGTGGTGTAACCATTGTGGGGTGATCCTTTCTGTAAATGCTCTCAGGTCGAATGTCGAACGGCAAAGATCAGCAAGACCATCTTCGGACATCAGACCACCCCCTTTCTGGCTACACCGGATGCGTCATCCATAACAGCTCCGTTTTCTATTCCTGTAGGGACACGGCATGCCGTGTCCCTACGTGCGTTGGTCATACAGACACGATAGATCGTGTCCCTACTCTCCAAACCGATACATATCCACGTCGCTCACCGGCTTGTAGCCGATGTTCTGGTAGATGTGATTCGACGTGGGGTTGCTCAAATCGGTATACAGAAAAACGAACTTACGACCCTGATCGAGCAGCCATTGGCTGACTGCCGCCGTACACGCGCTGCCATAACCCCGCCCGCGCAGTTCCGGCGGTGTGTAGACAGGCCCGATGCGCATCCCGTTCGGCGTAGGGCCGGTGTATCCAACGAGCGAAACGGGCTGGCCGCTGTCCCACCACAGGAAGCGCCCGCGCATGGCCGGGTCAGCCAAGAGCGCCGTTTCAACCAGACGCTCCGCCTGTTCCGGGTCAGCCTCGCCGAATGCGTCCTGCATGAACGCCAGCTCCCAGCGCAGCAGCAGATCCCGGTCGGTTTCCGTCGCCCGGCGCATTTCGCCGGACACACCGCTGACCGGGCGCACCCATTCCAGCCGGTAAATCCGCTGTGCCATCTTCAAACGATGTGGCTTGCCGCTCAGGGATGACCAGCACTCGGCAAAGGTTTTACTCCACGCTTTCGGGCCATTGACGCCGGGTAGCTCCTCACCGTACAGGTGGTACACATCATCGGCAATTACCTGCACCGGGCGTGTATTGGCCATTTCGGACAGGATAAGGTTGTAAGGCGGCGTCCGCATAGACACGGCCACCACCTCACCCGCGTCTTCAACCAGCGCCAGATACGGTGGATGCTGGTACATGTTACCTTGCCGCAGCACCGAACACAGGCCGAGCATCAGGTTATGTTCGGCCTCTCGCGCCATCAGGAACGGCGCGACACGCTGATAAAATTCGCTGACGTCATCGAAGCGACGCACGTGCATACCGCGTTCTCGCTAATTAGTCCGCCTGCTTGATGCGCTTGGCGTTCAGGAACGGCATCATGTCACGCAGTTCCGCGCCCACTTTTTCGATCAGCAGATCGTGTTCCTGGTGGCGGCGCGGCAGGAAGTTCGGGCGGCCATCCTTGTTTTCCTGAATCCAGGTTTTGGCAAAGCTGCCGTCCTGAATCCGGTGCAGCACGCCGTCGAATTCTTCCTTCACCATGCCTTCGACCTGATCGCCCACGACGTAGCCGCCGTATTCCGCCGTGTCGCTTACGCTGTACCACATGTAACTCAGGCCACCCTGGTACAGCAGGTCAACGATCAGCTTCAGTTCGTGCATACACTCGAAGTAGGCGACTTCCGGCTGGTAACCGGCCTTCACCAGGGTTTCAAACGCTGCGCGAATCAGCGCCGTCACACCGCCGCACAGGATGGTCTGCTCACCAAACAGGTCGGTTTCCGTTTCTTCCTTAAACGTCGTCTCAATCACGCCGGCGCGGGTGCAGCCAATCGCTTTGCCGTAGGCCAACGCCAACTGCTTGGCGCAGCCGCTGGCGTCCTGATGTACTGCCAGCAGGCCGGGTGTGCCGCCGCCGTCCTTAAACACTTCACGGACGCGGTGGCCCGGTGCTTTCGGCGCGATCATCGCCACGTCCACGTTAGCCGGCGGTTTGATCGTGCCAAAGTGGATGTTAAAGCCGTGCGCGAACATTAACATGCTGCCCGGCTTCAGGTTCGGCCCGATGGACTTCTCGTACACCTCGGCCTGCTTGGTATCGGGGATAAGCACCATCACCACGTCGGCGGCTTTCGTCGCGTCTTCGACCGACAGCACCTTCAACCCGTCGGCCTCGGCCTTCACCGCGCTGGTGCTGCCGGCGTGCAGGCCGACAACCACCTCCAGCCCGCTGTCCTTCGCGTTCAGCGCGTGGGCATGTCCCTGGCTGCCGTAGCCGATGACCGCAATCGTCTTGCCCTGCAGCAGCGATAAATCCGCGTCATTGTCGTAATACATGGTTGCCATTCAAAAACCTTCCTGTTGCTCCCTAGCGGCGGCTGCATACCGCCTGACTTTATCCAGAACACTTCCGTAGGGACACGATATATCGTGTCCCTACCACAATTACACCCCGTAGACCTGATAGTTGCCGTTGGTTTCCGCTACTTTCAGCGGCGGCTCGTAATCAGTATCGAGGATACGCACGCCGCGCCCCATCGCCACTACGCCGGTACGCACCATCTCAACAATGCCGATGGGTTCCAGTTCGCGGATGAGCGATTCCACGATGTCTTCCTGCGCCGTGATCTCCACAATCGCCACCTTCACACCCATGTCCACGATGCGCGCCGGGTAGCGGTCACAGATCAGCGTCACAGCATTGCGTGAGTCGGCGTCGTCCGTCCGCACCTTAATCAGTGCCAGGTCACGGCTGACGTAAGGTTCTTCCGACACCAGTTTTACGTCAATCACGTTGACCAGCTTAAACAGGTTGGCAGCGATGCGGCGGCCATCGGTGCGCGCGGCATCTACCACAATCGTCATCCGGGATAGATGCGGCTTGTGCGTCCGGCCAACGGTCAGGCTGTCCACGTTAAAGTTACGCCGCCGGAACAGGCTGGCGACCCGGTTCAGCACGCCCGGTTTGTTCTCCACCAGGGCGACGACCGTTTGTTTCTGGCTCTCACTCATGGTTATTTCTCTCCTGGTTTCGGACGGCGGAGCATGTTATGCAGGTCGGCCCCTGCCGGAACCATTGGGTACACAATTTCTTCCTTCTCGATGGCGTATTCGATCAGCACCGTTGTGTCGTGGCTGCGCGCGAACCGCACCGACTCCTCGATCTGGTCACGGCTGGTAACACGCATGGCCGGGATACCATAGGCTTCCGCCAGCTTCACGAAGTCCGGGCTGTACATCGGCGTGGCGTGGTAACGCTCCTCGTAGAAGAATTCCTGCCACTGACGCACCATGCCCAGGAAAGCGTTGTTCAGGATGGCGATGTTCACTTTCACGTTTTCCTGCATCGCTGTCGCCAGTTCACACAGTGTCATCTGGAAGCCGCCATCCCCCACAACTGCCCAAACTTCTTCTTCCGGCCTGCCCAGCTTGGCGCCAATCGCCGCCGGCAGCCCGAAACCCATCGTGCCCAGGCCGCCGCTGGTCAGCAGGGTATGCGGGCGCTGGTGCGGGTAATACTGCGCTTCGAGCATCTGGTGCTGACCAACATCGGTGACGGTCAGCGCGTCGCCGCCGGTGTAATGCCACAGATCGTTAATCACCTGCGCTCCATACAGTTTATCGCCGCTGTCGTGGTGCACGATGTCGCGCTCGTCACCGTCTTCCTGCCAGTCACGGATACGGTTGATCCATTCGATGTGCTGCTTCGAGGGCACGTGTGGCAGCAGTTGTGACAGGACAGTGCGCACGTCGCCCGCAATGCCGACATCCACCTTCACATTTTTATTGATTTCTGACGGGTCAATGTCCACGTGGATTTTGCGCGAGTTGGGCGAATAGGTTTTGAGGTTGCCAGTCACGCGGTCGTCAAAGCGCATTCCCAGCGCGATCAGCAAATCCGCTTCCTGAATGGCATAATTACAGGCTGCCGCGCCGTGCATCCCCATCATGCCCACACACAGCGGATGCTGCTCCGCGATTGCCCCTTTGCCGAGCAGCGTCAGCGTGACCGGGATTTGCGCCCGTTCCGCCAGTTCGCGCAGTTCGTTCACTGCGCCGGACATCAGGATGCCGTGCCCAGCCAGGATAACCGGCTTCTTCGCCTGCCTGATGAGTTCCAGCGCGTCGGCAAGCTGCTCCTCACTGGCGCTGCTGGGTGGGCGGTAGCCGGGCAGGCGAATCGGGCCTTCGGGATAGATAAACTCGGTCTTTTCGTTCTGCACATCCTTCGGAATGTCAATTAGCACCGGGCCAGGGCGGCCAGTCCGGGCGATGTGAAACGCCTCGCGGATGGTGTAGGCCAGCTCGCGCACGTCGTTCACCAGATAATTATGTTTGGTGATCGGCAGCGTAATGCCGGTGATGTCAATCTCCTGGAACGCATCGGAGCCAATCGTGCCGCGTGGCACCTGGCCGGTGATGCACACAATCGGGGACGAGTCCATCATCGCCGTGCCGATGCCCGTAACCAGATTGGTCGCGCCGGGGCCGCTGGTGGCAATCGCCACACCAACCCGACCCGTCGCCCGCGCATAGCCATCGGCCATGTGCGCTGCACCCTGTTCGTGCCGGACGAGGACGTGCCGAAGCTGCGGGTATTTGGTCATGGCATCGTAGGTCGGCAGGATTGCGCCACCGGGATAACCAAACATGACTTCCACACCCTCGCGGATGAGACACTCCATCACAATTTCAGCGCCGGTTAAAATCATCGTTTTCTCTGCTCCCCTCGTTTTCCCCACATGCTGCTATTGGCTGTTGGCTTCTGGCAATTAGCTGCTCGCTTTTTCCAAATGCCAACCACCAATCGCCATTAGCTAATCTCCCGCTGCCGGTTCGGACTGGCGCACGTAGGTTAGCCAGCCGTGACGGTCCGGTTTCTGACCGGAAGTTATCGCAAAAAATTCTTCCTGTACCGCCCGGGTGATCGGCCCCGGTTTGCCCGCGCCGACGGTGATGCGGTCCACCGAGCGAATCGGCGTCACTTCCGCCGCAGTGCCGGTAAAAAACATCTCGTCGGCGACGTACAGCATGTCACGGGCAATCGGCTCGTAGCGCACTTCGTAGCCCAGGTCATTCAGCAGCGTCAGCACCGTGTCACGGGTGATGCCAAGCAGGATGGATGACCACGCGCCGGGCGTATACACTACGCCATCCACAATCACAAAAATATTTTCGCCCGCGCCTTCGCTGACATAGCCGTTAAAATCGAGCGCGATGCCCTCGGTAAAGCCGTTGTCGGTGGCCTCCATCGTCACAAACTGGCTGTTGACGTACTGCCCGCCGATCTTTGACATCGAAGCGAACGTGTCCGGCGCGATGCGCCGCCACGAACTCACCTGCACGTCCACGCCCTGTTCAATCGCCTCGTTGCCCAGGTAGCGCCCCCACTCCATTGTCAGGATGATCGTTTCTGTTGGGTTTTTACGTCCCTCAACCCCCAGCCTGCCCGCGCCCCGAAATACCAGCGGACGCACGTAGCAGGACTCGTGACCGTTGCGTCGGATGGTTTCGAGAATGGCGGCATTCACTTCATCCTCGGAAAACGGCATCTCAATGCGCGCAATCTTGGCCGAGTTGAACAGCCGCCTGGTGTGCGGTTGCAGGCGGAATACGGCTGGCCCTTCCGGCGTGGCGTAGGCGCGTATCCCCTCAAACACGCTCGACCCGTAATGCAGCGCGTGGGCCGTAACGTGGACGGTCGCATCCTCCCATTTGACAAAGTTGCCGTTCCTCCAGATCCATTCAGCGGGCATGGTGTCTCCTCTCCCCTTGATAAACAGAACGCGCTTTCCTAATAGCCCTGGTTGTAAATGGCGGAAAGCGCGTCGTGCGTCGGTGACTGGGTATCGTTGTCAGCCGCAGCCGGCTGCATGGCTGGGTAGCTGGCAGGGGTGGCGGAATCCGCCAGACAGGACTGGAACGTCTCCGTCCAGGGGCTGGTCGGGTAATCGTCACGGCGTTCGGTTTGCTGCTGCGTCATCATCTGCGGGAACATGGGCTTTGCTCTCCTCTGTGAAAATAAAAAGCCCCCGGCTTGGGGGCTTTTGCTGTTTACACACCGTCTACGCTGGTATCAACCACCACCCAAGCCGTTATAACCCGCCGCTAATAAGGACGAGTACGATAACGATGCTAATAAGGATGAGGCCGTTGCTGATGCTGCGCGTGAACACGGTCATATTTCCATGTATCAATGAACTGTTACATAGCGTAACGTTCTTCACGAACATTGTCAATAAGTTGGTGAAAAAAGTGATTAATATAGGCAAAGTTCGTTTACCTTAACAGGAAGCCGTTGTGCGAGGTATACAAGGAGGACACGATAGTTCGTGTCCCTACGTTGTGTCCCACATCGTATTCCTACACCCCAAGCATCTGTTTTGCTGCCTCAATCTGCTGCCGGACAGCCGCCGGCGCAGTCCCGCCCGGCGCGGCGCGGCGGGCAACAGAAGCGGCGAAGTCAAACACCTCTGTTACCTCCACCTCAAACAGCGGCGAAAGACCGTGCAGAACTTCCAACGACAACCGGGACAGCGGCACGTTTTGGCGCGCGGCCTCGCTCACGGCCTGGCCTACTACATGGTGCGCCTGCCGGAATGGCAGCCCTTTTTTCACCAGATAATCGGCCAGGTCGGTTGCCAGCATATCCTCGGTGAGCGCAGCGCGCATGGCGTTTGGGTTTAGACTCAAGGTATGAACGACGGCGGTGATAACAGGCAGCAGGGTTGTCATCGTGTCAAACGAGTCAAAGACCGCTTCCTTGTCTTCCTGCAAGTCCTTGTTGTAAGTGCTCGGCAGCCCTTTCAGCGTTACCAGCAATCCCGTCAGATTGCCGATCAACCGCCCGGCCTTGCCGCGCGCCAGCTCCGCCGGGTCAGGGTTGCGCTTCTGCGGCATCAGGCTGGAGCCGGTGCTGTAGCGGTCGTCAAGGGTAATGAAACCCAGGCGTGGGTTGCTGTAGAGGATGATATCTTCGGCTAACCGGCTGAGGTGTGTGCCTAGCAGCGCCAGCGCGAACAGAAACTCGGCGGCGAAATCCCGGTCGCTCACGGCATCGAGGCTGTTCTGACTACACGAATGGAAACCCAGTGCCTCGGCCAGCGCGTCGCGGTCTATCGGGAAGGGCGTGCCCGCCAGCGCGCCCGACCCCAATGGAGAGACCGATGTACGGCGGCGCACATCCGCCAGCCGTTCCCGGTCACGCGCCAGCATCCAGAAAAAGCTCATTAACCAGTGGGCGGCAGTGATCGGCTGCGCCGGTTGCAGGTGGGTATAACCGGGCATCAACGTTTCGATATGCTGCTCCGCCTGCCCCAACAGCGCGCCTTGCAGGTCGTTCAGCAGCCGGTCCACCACACTGATGGCGTCCAGCACCCATAGGCGGAAATCGGTCCCTACCTGGTCATTCCGGCTGCGTCCGGTGTGCAGCTTGCCCCCGACCGCGCCGACCAGTTCCGTCAGGCGGCGTTCGACTGCCGTGTGAATGTCTTCATCTCCCGGCTTCAGTTCAAACGCCCCGGCCTCAAATTCGGCCAGCACCTGGCGCAAACCCGCGATGATGGTGTCCGCCTCGTCCGGCGTAAGCACGCCTGCCAGCGCAATCGCCCGCGCATAGGCGATGCTGCCGGCGATGTCCTGCCGGTACATGCGCCGGTCAAAGCCGATGCTGTCATTGAGCGCGCGCAACTGTTCGTCGGTTGGCTCGGAAAACCGCCCACCCCACAGCGTCATAGGGACACCTTTCTAACCGCCGTTCTGTAGGGACACGATATATCGTGTCCCTACGGTTGATAATGTCTAATCGCGTTTGAATTTGCTGTAATCCGGCGTGCGGTAGCGGCTCTGCCCGCCACCATCCATTTGTAGCAGCGCCTCGACTTTCAACGGCAGGCCAAACAGATGGATGAAGCCTTCGGCATCCTTCTGGTTGTATACGTCCTCGCGTCCGAAAGAAGCATAGTCCTCGCGGTACAGGCTGTAATCACTTTTGCGTCCGGCGATGATGATGTTGCCCTTGTATAGCTTCAGCCGGACGACGCCCGTCACGTTGCGCTGGGTGATCTGCACGAAGGCGTCCAGCGCCTCCCGAAGCTGCGTGTACCACAGACCGTTGTACACCAGTTCGGCATATTTCACGGCGATGAAGTCCTTAAAGTGCATCGTGTATTTATCAAGGCACATACTTTCCAATGCCTGATGCGCCCGGCGAATCACCGTCCCGGCAGGCGTTTCGTATACGCCGTGACTCTTCATGCCGACCAGCCGGTTTTCTACGATGTCCGCCCGGCCAATTCCGTGTGCCCCGGCGATTTTGTTCAGGCGGATAAACAGGTCCACCGGCGACAGATTTTCGCCGTCCAGGCTGCACGGTACGCCCTTTTCGAAACCGATTTCAACGTACTGCGGTTCGTCAGGCGCGTCCTGCGGGTCAACCGATAGCTGGAACATGCTCTTTTCCGGCTCGTTCCAGGGGTTTTCCAGCAAACCGCCTTCGTGGCTGAGGTGGAACAGGTTGCGATCGCGGCTATAGATGGATTTTTCGGTCGCGGTGACAGGCACGTTAAACTCGGCGGCGTAGGCCAGCGCGTCCTCCCGGCTGCGGATTTCCCACTCGCGCCAGGGGGCGATAATCTTTAGCTTGGGATTCAGCGCCATTACCGTCAGTTCAAAGCGCACCTGGTCGTTGCCCTTGCCGGTTGCGCCGTGCGCCACAGCGTCCGCGCCTTCCAGTTCGGCGATTTCGACCATATGCTTGGCGATCAGCGGGCGGGCAAACGACGTGCCGAGCAGGTACTCCCGTTCGTAGACCGCGCCAGCCTGCATCGTTGGAAAAACAAAATCACGCAAAAATTCGTCGCGCACGTCCCGGATGTAGAGTTTACTTGCGCCGGACTTGATGGCCTTGTCTTCCAGACCGGCCAGTTCTTCCTCTTGGCCGAGATCGGCGCAGAAGCAGACCACTTCGCACCCGTAATTGTTCCGCAGCCAGGGAACGATGACGGACGTGTCCAGCCCGCCACTGTAGGCCAGCACCACTTTTTTAACTTCACCTTTTGGCATGGATGACGCCTCCCTCATGAAACGAAAAACCCCGAACTGCCTTCAGTCCGGGGTTGAATTCCCTTATCGTTTGCTCTACCCGCGCGCGGGCACGCTCAAACCGCCGGACTTGAGATCAGTCCAGCGACGACGGATACGGCGGGTGAGACAGTTCAGCTTCGCAGACATGGGCGATAAGCATAACGCGAGATTACGGGATGTCAAGGAATTGGGGCAAGTGCAAAGTTCCGAGTTCCGAGTGGAAAGTGGTCAGATTTCAGGAGGGGCGGTCACCCAGGGCCCCCATAGGTATCAAGTTAAACTGCTGGTTGCACCGCCAGAGGCTAAAGCCATCTGGCTGAATTGCCAGCGTTCAGGCTGCTTTAAGCCCACTAAATGGGCTATTAAGACACCTGTATTATCCTTCCTAGCCCCTTCAGTAGGCTTGGTTTTTGGTTAGCCCTGGGTTTTGAACCCAGGGCGGGCGAACTGAAACCTTAAATTGATGGGCAGGGGCAGCTATGCAAAGCTGCCCCTACTCCAAACAGCGAAACTACGGGGCGACCTGCGCCAGCGTGGCAAACTGCTTGTGCAGCAGGTCGGCCAGCGTGGGCGTGCCGATCACCTGGAGTTCGTACCGGACACGCTCCATCGGCAGTTTAATGTTGATGACACGGCTGAGATCAATCGGTGTGGCGACAACAACGAGTTCCGCGTCAGAATTGTTAATCGTCTGTTCCAGTTCGGCCATCTGCTTCGCGCCGTAGCCCATCGCGGGCAGCACCTTGCCCGTCGTCGGATACTTGTTGTACGTGTCCACAATCGAACCGACGGCAAATGGACGCGGGTCAATGATTTCCGCCGCGCCGAACCGCTGCGCCGCGATCACGCCCGCGCCGTAAGCCATTTCGCCGTGTGTCAGCGTCGGGCCGTCTTCGACCACCAGCACCCGCTTGCCACGAATCGCGCCGGGATTGTCCACAAACAGGGGCGAGGCTGCTTCCAGCACCACCGCGTTCGGGTTCATCTGCGCCACGTTGTCGCGCACCGCGCGGATGAAAGCGTAATCCGCCGTATCCACCTTGTTGATAACCACCACGTCGGCCATACGCACGTTGGCTTCGCCGGGATGGTAACTCATTTCATGGCCGGGGCGATGCGGGTCAACCACGACGATGTGCATGTCCGATTTGTAAAACGGGAGGTCATTGTTCCCGCCGTCCCAGACAATCACGTCGGCTTCTTCTTCGGCACGCTTGAGAATCGCGCCGTAATCCACACCCGCGTAAATAACTGCGCCACGATCAACATACGGTTCGTATTCCTCACGCTCCTCGATGGTCGTGTCGTATTCGTCCAGGTCGTCATATTCCGCGAACCGCTGCACCGCCTGCGCCACCAGATTGCCGTAGGGCATTGGGTGGCGTATCGCCACGACGCGGTGGCCAAACGATTGCAGCGTCTCTACGACGTGGCGCGACGTCTGGCTTTTGCCGCTGCCGGTGCGCACCGCACCGATGGAAACAACCGGCTTGCTGCTTTTGATCTGTGTCGTGTTGGTGCCCATCAGCCGGAAGTCCGCACCCGCCGCCAACACCTGCGACGCCTTGTGCATCACATACTCGTGCGGCACGTCGCTGTAGGCGAACACCACCTGCTCTACCTTCAGTTCCTTCACCAGCTTGAGCAGATCGCGCTCATCGTAGATGCGGATGCCCTGCGGATACAGCCGCCCGGCCAGTTCGACCGGGTACAAACGGCCTTCGATGCCAGGGATTTGTGTGGCGGTAAAGGCGACCACTTCATAGGCTTCGTTGTCGCGGAAAAAGACATTGAAGTTGTGGAAGTCGCGCCCGGCTGCGCCCATGATTAGCGTGCGAATGCGGGACATAATGTGCTGCCAAGCTCCTCTGTATTTGTTCGTTATGCCTGATAAACAATAGCGTTATCTAGTGTAACCTGTACAGTGATGTCTATCCAGCCTATCCCGTGTTTTCCATCCTCATCTGCGTTACAATCACTGCCGTATTTGTACTCGCGCTCACAAAGGATAGCCGTCATGACACTGCGTGTAACGGTCTGGAACGAAGGCCGCCACGAGAAGAAGAATCCGAAAGTGCAGCAGGTGTACCCCGAAGGGCTGCACGCTCCGATTGTGAAGTACCTGCGCGAACAGGGTATGGATGCCCGCGCTGCCACGCTGGACGAACCCGAACACGGCCTGACCGAAGCGGTTCTGGCGGAAACCGATGTGCTGACGTGGTGGGGGCACATGGCGCACGGTGATGTGCAGGATGAAATCGTAGAGCGCGTTCATAAGCGCGTGATGGAAGGCATGGGGCTGGTGGTGTTACACTCCGGCCACTTCTCCAAAATATTCAGGAAGCTGATGGGCACCAGTTGCGACCTGAAATGGCGCGAAGCCGAGGAGCGCGAACGGATCTGGGTGGTCGCTCCGGGACATCCGATTGCCGAAGGTTTAGGCGAATACATCGAAATCCCGCACGAGGAGATGTACGGCGAATTCTTTGACATCCCCGCGCCGGACGAACTGGTGTTTACCAGTTGGTTCCAGGGCGGCGAAATCTTCCGCAGCGGCTGCTGCTTCTATCGTGGGCGCGGCAAAATCTTTTACTTCCGCCCCGGCCACGAAACCTACCCCACCTACTATAACGAGCAGGTGCTCCGCGTGATCGCCAACGGCGTGCGCTGGGCGGCGCTGCCCGCCGGGCCAAAGCTGGCGTTCGGCCACCGTCCGCAGCCGTTGGAGAAGATTGAATAAAAACGTGATGTAGGGACGAGATATATCTCGTCCCTACGACTTTATTCCGCCTCGACCGGCTGATGGTAGCCGATCATTTTGTGCCGGTCTTCATCCCATAGGCGCACCCGCAGCGACTTCAGGCTTGTCCGCAGCGTCAGCGGCTCGACATCGTGGAAAATCGGATTGTTGTTGTGGCAGGCTTCCAGGTTGTAGTTGGGGATACGCGGGCTGAGGTGGTGAATGTGGTGGAAACCGATATTGCCGGTGAACCACTGCATGATCTTGGGCAGCTTGTAAAATGAACTGCCGTACAGCGCCGCCGTCGCATAATCCCACGACTCATGCCGTTCCCAGTACACGTTTTCATACTGGTGCTGCACGTAAAACAGCCACACGCCAATCGAGGACGCCACCGCGATAATCGGAAGCTGCACGGCAATGTATTCCCAGAAGCCAATCGTCAGACTCATCCCGACCAGGATGCCCAGCAGCGCCAGATTGGTATACACCACGCTGTTTTTTTCGCGTGCCTTCTCGGAGACGTTCACGTATGGCAGCCGTTGCAGCACGACAAAATCAATCGTTGGGCCGATAACGAAGATCACAAACGGGTTGCGGTACAGGCGGTAAAACATCTGCTTCCAGCGCGGCAGCGTCCGGTATTCCTCGTAGGTTAGCGTCCAGATGTCGCCCACCCCGCGCCGGTCCAGATCGCCGGAAGTGGCGTGGTGGACGGCATGGCTGTGCCGCCAGGCATAATAGGGTGTAAAGGTGAGGATGCCCGTGAAAACGCCAACCATATCGTTGGCCGTCTTCGACTTAAAGAAAGAGCCATGCCCGCAGTCGTGAAAAATGATAAACACACGCAGGGCAAACAGCGCGGCGACAAAGGCAAACACTAGCGTCAGCCAGTATGAAACTTCGAGGCTGCGATAGGCCAGATACCACAAAATAAAATACGGGATGATGCTGTTCACCAATTGCCAGACACTTTGACGAACATCGGAATTTTGATACCGGGCGACGGCCTGCTGCCAGGGGAGTTTTTTTGCTTTGGGAGGGAGGGCGCTGGATACGGCTTCAATAGACACGCTGGTGTTAATCTCCATAGTGAATAATAGATACGGGAATGCACAAACGCACGTTACTGTATCACAGGGCGAACGGATTCAGAGGTGAAAAAGATGAGAGCTTTGATAGAAGCCTGTCAGACAAAACAAAAACCTCGCTGAAGCAGTATCGGTCAGCGAGGTCGGGTATGGACGTGGAGGGTATCGCACCCCCGTCTGCGAAGCCGTTAGCAGCCGGTTTCGCGTTTTTGCAGTGCGCCTTCCCGCTACTTGCCGGCCCGGTCTCCACATCGAGACTATTTCACGCCCGTGATGGTTAGATTATATTACATCCATCGTTACATTTCAAGGCCACATTTATTGCGACAGTTCCACCGCCAAGTCCAGCAGCGACAGGTCAATCTGCTTTTTGTGCGCCACTACTTCCGTCAGTGGCGTAGTCGTTACTTCACTCCGATTCCACCCTACCAGCACGCCGTGCTGCCCCTGTTCCAGGCAGCGCGTCGCCCCCGCGCCCAGCCGCGTCGCCAGCAGGCGGTCAAATGCGCCCGGTTCGCCGCCGCGCTGCACGTGGCCAAGCTTGGTCACCCGCAGATCAAAGCCCAGGCGTTCCTCATGCTGCTTGAAATACTGTTCCAGTTCTTCAGCATTGTGCTGCGCCCCCTCGGCCACCACGACAATCGCGTGAGCCTTGCCGCGTTCATAAGCCTCACGCAATTCGGACGCAATCTGTTCTGGCGGAAATTCCCGTTCAGGAATCACAATCGCTTCCGCGCCGCCAGCGATACCGGCCATCAGCGCCAGATAACCACAGTCGCGCCCCATCACCTCGATCATAAATGCCCGTTGGTGCGACGACGCTGTTGTTTTCAGGCGGTCAATCGCTTCCAGTGCGATGTTGAGCGCCGTGTCCACCCCGATCGTGATTTCTGAGCCATACAGGTCATTGTCAATCGTCGAAGCAACCCCTACCACTGGGAAGCCCATCTGCGACAGGGCATTCGCGCCGGTCTGCGAGCCATTGCCGCCAATAACCACCAACCCCTCAATACCGCGTCGGTTCAGTTCGCGCAGGGCGCGCAGCCGGCCTTCCTCGGTTTTAAACTCCGGCGCGCGGGCGCTGCCAAGCATCGTACCGCCCTGCTGAATGATCCCACTGACATCGCGCGCGCCTAACGAGCGCATGTTGCCGTTCATCAGGCCGCTGTAACCGGCCTCGACGCCGTACACCTCCCAGCCTTTCGCCAGGCCGGTGCGGACGACGGCGCGAATGGCGGCATTCATGCCCGGAGCATCACCACCGCTGGTCAGAACTGCAATCCGTTTCATAATCCCTCCTGTTACCCGGTTGCCACTCCGGTGTTCTAGCGTTTCAACCGCGTACCAGTTTACTCGGCGTTGGGTCAATGCCCAACCTTTTCAGCACAACCGATCGAGTAAGATTGGGTGAATCATACAGGGCAATAACACCCATCATCTGACGAAATGCCAATATAATGGTTGCTAATATAGGTTAACAGGATCATAGATATTTCATAAGGAAAAGGGCTACATGGTGCAACAGCCGTTAGCGGATGTGACGTTACAGGAAGGGACGCTGCGATTTTTGGAGGACAGTCCCAAACGCCTGCTCATCGGCGGCGAATGGGTAGACGCAGCGGACGGCAGCACGTTTGATACGGTGAACCCTGCCAACGGGCAGGTGCTGGCGCAGGTGGCGGCGGCGGGCGAGGCCGACGTAAACCGCGCTGTCGCAGCCGCGCGCAGGGCGTTCGACACTGGCGCGTGGCCGAAGATGAGTGGTTCGGAGCGCGGTAATCTGCTGTGGAAGATCGCCGACCTGATCGAAAAATACACCACCGAACTGGCCGAACTGGAAACGCTGGACAACGGCAAGCCGCTGCGGGTGTCGTCAAAAGTGGATGTGCCGCAGGCGATACGCCACTTTCGTTATTACGCCGGCTGGGCCAGCAAAATCGAAGGTTCGACCATCCCGGTCTCGTTCCCGAACCAGCTTGTTTACACCGTGCGCGAACCGGTGGGCGTTGTCGGGCTGATTATCCCCTGGAATTTCCCGCTGCTGATGTCGGCCTGGAAGCTCGCGCCGGCGCTGGCCTGTGGCAATACCTGCATCCTCAAACCGGCGGAGCAAACGCCGCTGACGGCGCTACGGCTGGGCGAAATCCTGATCGAAGCCGGTGTACCGGCGGGTGTCGTCAACATCGTCACCGGCTACGGCATCCCGACCGGCGCGGCAATTACGTCGCATCCCGGCGTGGATAAAGTGGCGTTCACCGGCTCAACCGAGGTTGGGCGCAAGATCATGCAGGCTGCCGCCAGCAGCAATCTCAAGCGCGTCAGCCTGGAATTGGGCGGCAAATCACCCAACGTCATCTTCGCCGATGCCGACGTGCCGCGCGCCATCAAAGGCGCGACCTGGGCGGTGTTCAGCAATACCGGGCAGGAATGTACCGCTGGGTCGCGTCTGTTTGTCGAACGGTCGGTTTACGATCAGGTGGTTGAAGGGCTGGCGGCGGAAGCGCAGAAAATCCGCGTTGGACCGGGCTTTGGCAGCGCGCACCTGGGGCCGCTGGTTTCGCAGGAGCAGCTTGACCGGGTGACGGGTTACATCGCCAGTGGGCGCAGCGGCGGCGCGCAGATTGTTACCGGTGGCGAACGGCTGGGCGGCGATCTGGCCGACGGCTATTTTCTGCCGCCGACCGTGTTCACCCACGAGAACGATCAGCTACAACTGGTGCAGGAAGAAATTTTTGGCCCGGTGGTGGCAGTGGCCGCTTTTGACGATTGGGACGAACTGATGGCGCGCGCCAACTCGACGCGCTACGGCCTCTCCGCTGGCGTCTGGACGCGCGACGTAGGCAGGGCGCACCGCTTCGCCCAGGGCGTGAAGGCCGGGACGGTGTGGATTAACGAGTACGGCCTGATTGACGCCGCCGCGCCGTTTGGCGGCTATAAAGAAAGTGGCTTTGGACGCGAGATGGGCAAGGACGCGCTGGAACTGTATACACAGGTGAAAACGGTGTGGGTAAATCTGGGGTAATAACGACGGATGTAGGGGCGGGTTTAGAAACCCGCCCCTACGGGTAGATCGGTTGGAGGATATTAATGTACGGCGCGACGGTTGAACCCATCGAAGACGCACAAACCGACGACAACCGCTTACGCGAGTTTGAAGCCCGCATCGCGCGGGGTGAGAAGATCGAACCCGGTGACTGGATGCCGGACGAATACCGCCGCCAGCTTATCCGCATGATCTCGCAGCACGCCCACAGCGAAATCGTCGGGATGCTGCCGGAAGGCACGTTCATCACCCGCGCGCCGACGCTGCGCCGCAAGCTGATTCTGCTGGCGAAAGTGCAGGACGAAGGCGGGCATGGCCAGTATCTCTACCACGCGGCGGAAACACTCGGCGCGACGCGCGAAGACATGCTGGACGCGCTGCTTTCCGGCAGGGCCAAATATTCCAGCATCTTCAACTATCCGGCACTCAGTTGGGCGGATATGGGGGCGATTGGCTGGCTGGTGGACGGCGCGGCCATCCTCAACCAGACCATGCTGGCGAAATGTTCCTACGGCCCGTATGCTCGTGCCATGAAACGCATCTGTGCTGAAGAAAATTTTCATAAACGCCAGGGGCAGGACATCGTGATTACGCTGGCAACCGGCACGCCGGAACAGAAAGTTATGATGCAGGACGCTATCAACCGCTGGTGGTGGCCGACGCTGATGATGTTTGGCCCGCACGACACCGATTCGCCCAACAGCGCCGTGCTCATTCGCTGGGGCATCAAAACCAAAACCAACGACGAACTGCGGCAAATGTTTATCAACCAGACGGTGCCGGAACTGCTGGCGCTCGGTCTGACAATTCCCGACCCCGATCTGCGCTACGACGAAGAATCCGGCAACTGGCGCATCGGTCCGATCAACTGGGACGAGTTCTGGCAGGTGGTCAAGGGTAACGGGCCGTGCAATCAGGAGCGTATGGACGCCCGCCGACGGGCACATGAGGATGGCCGCTGGGTACGAGAAGCATTGGCCGCCTACGCCGAAAAACAATCAGGGACGTGAGATGGATACCCAGTGGCCGCGCTTCATCGTCTTTTTGCAGGAACGGGCCAATGCCCCGCACCAGTATGTCGGCTCGGTTCACGCGCCGGATGCGGATATGGCGCTGATGAACGCCCGCGACGTGTTTGTGCGGCGACCTGCCTGTTTGAGCCTGTGGGTCGTTCCGGCCAGCGCCGTGCTGATGAAAACGGCGGAAGAACTGGCGCGGGAAACCATCACCTACAATCGTGAGGACGACGGCGCTAAAGAACCATATTTCGTTTTTTATAAACTGTTGGAAAAAGGAACCTTGATCCACAGTGGCGAGGTGGACGCTGGTTCGCCGGCAGTCGCGCTGGCTGCCGCCTACGCCACCGACGACGGACAGACGGCAAAAGCAATCTGGGTGTTCCCGGCGAAGGCTGCGCGCTGTTCAACGTCCGACGACATCCAGCCGATGTTTGCCCCGGCTCGCGCCAAAACCCACTTCCGCGACCAGGCCGAGTTCCACATTACCACGACCATGCAGCAGATCAAACGAGGGCAGGACGATGACGAATGAGCTACACAACGCCCTGGCAGACTATCTGCTGGCGCTGGCCGACGATGAACTGATTCTCGGCCACCGCGATTCCGAATGGTGCGGCCACGCGCCGATACTGGAAGAGGACATCGCGTTTGCCAATATCGCACTTGACGAGATCGGCCACGCGGGTGTCTGGTACCGGCTGGTGGCCGACCTGCGCGACGAAAGGCCGGAAACCTATCCCGACCAACTGATTTACTTCCGGGAGATGGCTGACTACCGCAGTGCGCCGCTGGTCGAACTGCCCAAAGGTGATTGGGCGCTAACGATGCTGCGCCAGTATTTGTTTGACGCTCTGGAGTCGGTGCGGCTGGAACGGCTGGCGGCCAGCGCCTACCCACCGCTGGCGGAAGCTGACGCCAAAATCCGTACCGAGGAACTATATCATTTGCGCCACACAACCGCTTGGGTACGGCGGCTGGGACTCGGCACGGAGGAAAGCCGGCGCCGGATGCAGGCGGCGCTCGAAACGCTCTGGCCGTATGCGCTCCAGATGATCGAGCAGCCTTCCGCAGAGTTGGTTGAAGCCGGTTACGTGCCAGCAGAGGACGACCTGCGCCATGCGTGGGAAGACATGGTTATCCCACACCTACAGGATTCGGGGCTGGACGTGCCGCACCAGACCATCCTGCCCCCGTTCGACCGCCAGCGTCACACCGAACATTTATCGGCGCTGCTGGATGAGATGCAGAGTGTCGCCCGGCTGATACCGGACGCTCGGTGGTAAGTCATGATGATCGAAATCGAGCGCCTGTGGCAGGCCCTGAACGACGTACCCGACCCTGAACTGCCGGTCGTATCGCTGGTGGAGTTAGGCATTGTGCGCGATGTCCAGGTAACAGCGGGCAAAATCGTCGTCACGATCACGCCGACGTTCTCCGGCTGTCCGGCGCATTACGCCATGCAGGATGCTATCTGCGACCGGTTGCGGCAGGTGACGGATGCAGCGATTGAAATCATGACAACTTATAGTCCGCCCTGGTCGAGCGACTGGATAACGGATACCGCGCGGGAAAAACTGCGAGCGTTTGGCATCGCGCCTGCGCCCCGGCACGGCGGCAACGTCATGTTGCTGGAAGCGGTCACCTGCCCAAACTGTGGCTCGGCCAACACCGTCCTGCGCAACCCGTTTGGCCCCACGCCCTGCCGCATGATCTACACCTGCAACGACTGCCGCCAGCCGTTTGAGGCATTTAAGCCGTTATAATTTGTTGGGTTGTAGGGCGCACCGCCGTGCGCCCCTACGGAAACGTCAAAAGGAACCATCATGGCTTACGAAACGATTCTTTACGAATTGCAAGATCGTATTCTGCGTATTACGCTGAACCGCCCGGAACGCCTCAACGCGATGACGGAGACGATGCGATATGAACTGATTGACGCCTTCACCCGCGCTGGCGACGATGCCTCGGTGCGGGTGGTGGTGCTGACCGGCGCGGGGCGCGGCTTCTGTTCTGGCGCTGACCTGGCGGCAGCGGTGGAAAGCGGCCAGCCGGTGGACTTCGGCCACGTGCTGCGGAATACGTACAATCCGCTCATCATGCGGATGCGCTGTCTGCCCAAGCCGATCATCGCAGCGGTGAACGGCGTGGCCGCCGGTGCGGGCATGAGCGTGGCGCTGGCCTGCGATCTGCGCATCGCTGCCGATAGCGCCTCGTTCCTGCAAGCCTTCGTGAAGATCGGCCTCGTGCCAGACAGCGGTTCGACCTGGCTGCTGCCGCGCCTGGTCGGCCTGACGCGAGCGATGGATTTGATGCTCAGTGGCCGCAAGGTGAGCGCACCGGAAGCTCTGGCGATGGGGTTGGTGAATCAGGTTGTTCCAGACGGAGAATTTGCGGATGTGGTGGACAAGCTGGCGCGTGAATATGCCGGCGCCCCCACACGCGCCATCGGTTATATCAAGCAGGCGGTCGAGTTTGGCCTCGATCACTCGCTGGAAGCCGCGCTGGACAAGGAAGCGGAACTACAGGAACTGGCCGGCAAAACCGCCGATCACCAGGAAGGCGTGAGCGCGTTCCTGCAAAAGCGGTCGCCGCAGTTTCGAGGCGAATAGCTTTTAGCAGTTGGCAGTCAGCCAGCACTAAGGAACAGTTGCCTTCTTGCCAAAAGCCAACCGCTAATTCGTCCCGCGCAGCCGGGGGTCGAGCGCGTCACGTAGGGCGTCACCAAGCAGGTTAAAGCCGAGTACGATCAGGACAATCGCCAGGCCGGGGAACAGCATCACCCACCATTTGCCGGAGGCCAGCGCCGGCTGGCTTTCGGCCAGCATCTTGCCCAGTTCGGGATGCGGCGGCTGCTGTCCCAATCCCAGGAAACCCAGGGCCGCCGTTGTAATCACCGCCGTGCCGAGCATCAGTGTGGACTGCACGATTAACGGCGCAAGGCTGTTCGGCAGTACATGGTTACGCATGATGGTGAAGCCCCCTGCTCCCACGCTGCGGGCGGCAGTGACGTATTCAGTGTTCCGAATGGAAATCGCCATTGACCGCGTCAGCCGGGCGAAGGTGGGAATCTGCGTGATGGCGATGGCGATCATGCCATTGGTGAGACTCGCGCCAGCCACTGTCACCAGCGCGATTGCCAGCAGCAGCGACGGAAACGCCAGGATGACATCTATCGTCCGCATCAAAACACTTTCAACCCAGCCGCCGAGGAAACCGGCCACCAGCCCAACGGTCGTGCCGATAGTCAGCGAAATGGCAACTACAAAGAAACCAACGCTGATCGAAACCGACATCCCGTGTCCGACCCGCCGCATGATGTCGCGCCCATTTTTATCCGCGCCGAAGGGATAGTCACACGTAATCTCGCCCAGTGACTGGCGCTCGCCGCTCAACTGCGACCCCAGCCAACCAACGATGCAGTCTGGTGGCTGGTAGCGGGCGCTGAGGTTATTATCCCGCACCGGATCATAGGCATCAAACACAGCGACGGCCAGCGCAATCGTGGTTAAGGTGATCGCCAGAAAACCGCCGATGCGGGCGCTGGGGTTTTTGCCCAGCCGATACATGACATCACGCAGGGCATCTATTCGCGCATCCAGTGCGGTGTAACGGCGGGATTTATTCGACGTTTTATTGAGATGGGCTACAGTACTCATCAGGCCACTCGAATCCGGGGATCCACCAGCGCGTACAGGATGTCCACCACAAAGTTGATAATCACGTAGATGAGCGCGATGACCAGTGTGACTGACTGAACAATCGGGTAATCGCGCGCGATAATGGAGTCGTACAGCCACTTGCCAATGCCCGGCCAGGCGTAGATCGTTTCCGTCAGCACTGCGCCGGAGAGCAAAGTTCCCAACTGCAACCCGATGATCGTAATGATCGGCAGCAGCGCATTCCGCAGGGCGTGGGTGACGACCACCGGACGCTCACCCAGACCCTTGGCGCGCGCGGTACGGATGTAATCCTGGTTCAGCACTTCCAGCATGGATGAGCGCGTGATACGGGCAATAATCGCGAGCGGGACAGTGAACAGCGTCATGGCAGGCAAAATAAGATGGATGAGCGCATTTTTCAGGGCATCCCAGTTCCCTGTCAAAATCGAGTCCACCACAAACAGGCCGGTGCGTGTTTCCAGCTTTATGCCGGAGTCCAGCCTCCCTATAAACGGCAGCCATTTTAACTGGACGCCGAACAGATAAATCAGCAGCAGCCCCAGGACAAAAATCGGGATGGAGACACCCAGCAGCGCCCCAAACATGGTAGACGTATCAATAATCGAATTGCGCCGAACAGCGGATATGATGCCTAGCGGCACCCCGATTACTGCCGCCAGCGTCATCGCTACCAGCGACAATTCGACCGTGGCCGGAAATCGGGCGCGCAACTCGTTCACAATCGGGATATTGCCCCGCACCGTATTTCCCAGATCACCCCGCAGCAGGCCGCTCACCCAGATCATATACTGTTCCGGTAACGGTTTGTTTAGCCCCAACCGTTCCCGAATAGCCGCCACATTTTCGGGGGTGGCCCGCTCGCCCAGTATCGCAATCGCCGGATCGCCGGGAATCAGGCGCAGTAGCATGAACACCAGAATGGACACGCCGATAATCACCGGGATCGATTCAAGCGTGCGCCGAATCAAATAAGTTGTCATCACCGCATTCCAGAAGGCCAGCTTAAAAAGAGTACGCCTATTTTAGCCACAAAGTTCAATCCGTTCAAAAGGTAGGGGAGGGTTTAAACCCTCCCCTCCTTCACTCACTTTACTAGGGGCTTACTGAAGCGTGACGAATTTATACAGTTCCTTGCCAAACGGGCTGGGCACCCACCCACTGACACGGTTGCTGAAAGCCAGCGGCACCGGGCCGTGAGCGATATAGATGCGTCCAGATTCGGCGGCGTGCAGGGCTTCCGCTTCCTTGTACAGCGCGTCGCGTTCGGCAGGGTCGGTCAGGGCGCGTGCCTGCTGGAGCAGCGCAGCCACCTGGGGACTCTGATAGAAACCTTCACGCGGCAGCGGCTCATCTACGTCATGGAAGAAGTAGCCGATGAAGTTGTCCGGGTCGCCGTTGTCGCCCGTCCAGCCAAGCTGATACAGGCCCAACAGGTTGCCGTTGGAGCGTTCGGACAGATAGGTTGACCAGTCGCCAGCCGACGCCAGTTCCGCCGTGATACCGACCGCAGCCAGGTCGGCGGCCATGGCATTGGCAATCGCTTCGCCGTCAGGATTGTATGGGCGCACTACCGGCATGTAGTACAGGCGCACCGGAATCGTTTCAACCACTTCGTCAGTAATGTTGCCGTTGTCGTCCACACCCAGGACGTTCACCTCGCTCAGGCCATCGGCATACCCGGCCTCGGCCAGCAGCGCCTTTGCCTGTTCGGGGTCATACGGCGTCTTTACGTCAGGATTGAAACCGATGGCAATCGTGGGCGGATTCATCGTATTGGCAACGACAGCTTCCTCGTTGTAGAAAGCGTCCACAATCGCCTGACGGTTGATTGCCAGCGAAATCGCCTGCCGCACCTTCGGGTCACGGAATTCCTGGATGCGGTAGTTAAACGCCAGGTAGAAGGTGTTAAACGATGGGCGATAGACGATGTGCATATTGTCGCTGCCCTCAATCGTCGGGATGTCCTCAACGTTGGGCTGCTCAAAACCGTCAATCTCTCCGGCTTGCAGGGCGGCAAAGCGGGCCGCGCTGTCCGGGATGGCCTTGTATTCGATGCGTGTCACGTTACCCGGAATCTCGCCCCAGTAGTTTTCGTTCCGTTCCATCACCACCTGTACGTCCGGCGTCCACTCCACAAACTTGAACGGGCCGGTGCAAACAAAGCCCACTTCCGGCGTGCCATAGGCCGCTCCTGCCGCTTCAACGGCGGCGGGGCTGGCAATCTGGAAGTTCGACATGGCGAGGTTGTTCAGGAACGCGCCCATTGGCTGCGACAGAGTGATAACCACTGTCGTCTCATCCAGCGCTTCCACATTGGTGATAAGCGAAGCATCATCGAAGCCGCCGAACTGCGCCTCGTAGTACTCATACACCTGGCCTTCTTCATCCCTGTGTTCCGGATGATCGGTCAGGCGCCAGCGGTCGAAGTTCCACTTCACCGCTTCGGCATTGAAAGGTGTGCCGTCATGGAAAGTGATGCCCTCGCGCAGCTTAAACGTCCACGTCAGGCCATCGTCGCTCACTTCCCAGCTTTCGGCCAACCAGGGTTCCACCTCGGTGGTCGAGCCGACGAAAGAGGCTAGGGCTTCGCAGCCCTGGTTGGTGACGTTCAGCGAGATGCCGTCCGTAACCAGGGCCGGGTCAAGCTGAACCGGATTGCCGAAAGCGCCCCAACGGAACGTGGTGTCCTGGGCAACTGCCGGCGCGGCGAGGATCAGAATAATCATCGCCAGACTGAGATACTTCAGAACGCTTCTCATCCTCAAAATCCTTTCCCCTAAAAAATAAGACGTAGCTGCATGTAATAAGCTCATGGACTCGATTATTACACACAGCCGGATACAATTTAACACAGACAGTAGGATTTGGCTAGAGAATCACGCCGGTTTTTAGGTTGAGTTTGCTTGCCAACCCATTAAAATCCTCATGGCATCATTAACACGGTTTCAATGCGCTCCATCGCCCAGTCAATATCCTCACGCCGGATGACCAGCGGCGGCGCGAAGCGAATTACATTGTCGTGCGTTTCCTTGCACAGCAGCCCTTCCTGCTTCAACGCCTCACAGAAGCGGCGCGCCCCACCTGCCGCTGGCTTCAGTTCAACGCCGATCAGCAGGCCGCGCCCCCGCACTTCCTTAATATGGTCGCTTTCGATCCGGCGTAACCGTCCCATCAGATACTCGCCCTGGACACAGGCGTTGGCAATCAGGTTTTCCTCGGTCAGCACCTTCAGCGCCGCCCGTGCTACGGCCGCCGCCAGCGGATTGCCGCCAAAGGTTGAACCATGATCGCCCGGCTTAAACACCCCCAGCACTTCGCGGCTGGCAAGCACCGCCGACACCGGATAAAAACCGCCGGACAGCGCCTTGCCAATCGTCACCATATCCGCTTTTACGCCATCCCATTCCGCCGCGAACAGCCGCCCGGTGCGCCCCAGGCCGGTCTGAATTTCGTCGGTTATCATCAAAAGCTGGTGGCGGTCACATAGCTCACGCACCTGCCGCAGGTAGCCGTCTGGCGGCACGATTACCCCGCCCTCCCCCTGAATCGGTTCGATAAACACCGCCACCGTATTTGGCGTGATTGCGGCTTCCAGCGCGTCAGCATCGCAGTACGGGACGCTCACAAACCCTGGTGTGTACGGGCCAAACCCGTCGCGGTACTGGCGCTCGCTGGAAAAGCTGATGATGGTGATGGTTCGTCCGTGAAAATTGCCGGTGCAGGTCACGATCTCCGCTTTGCCTTCCGGCACACCCTTGACGGTATAGCCCCACTTGCGGGCGGCTTTCAGCGCTGTCTCGACCGCTTCTGCGCCGGTATTCATTGGTAGCATCATTTCGTAGCCGGTCAGCTCGCACAATTCTTTTGCCAGCAGCGGCAGTTGGTCGTTGCGAAAGGCGCGGGACGTCAGCGGCAGTTTGTTCGCCTGCTCGATCAGCGCCTGTAAGATGCGCGGGTGTTTGTGGCCCTGGTTTAAGGCCGAATACGCGCTCAGGAAATCCAGGTAGCGGTGGCCGTCCACGTCCCAGACCCAGATACCTTCCCCGCGCTCCAGCACCACATCCAGCGGTTTATAGTTATGCGCGTTATACTGGTCTTCGAGGGCGATGTAATCTTGCGTGTTCATAAAAATTCCTTATCGAAATCTCGTGGTTGCAGCGGTGGAAAGCGGTCTGCCGTGCCCCTACCGCCGTTGCTTTTCTCCGGCTAGTATATCCTTTCAGAAAGCATTTCTGAATACGTTTTGTCAAAGTCTACAAATTCAGGGGCAGAATCCAGCGGCTTGTATAGACACTTTACACAAAGCAATATGGCTACATGCTTTTGAAGTGCCTGTCACCAGCGCCGGTAGTGTCCCAGAAACTGCAAACTATGTCGCTGATTTTTAAAATGGGCGCTGTTTGCCGGTACACTGGGCTTGGCAAACAGGTACAATGGAGAGCAGAAGATGCCTATCCTAAAAAACTATCGTCATTTTGCAGGCCGCCATCGGGAAACAGGGTCGCTGCATAATATTCTCGCCTACCAGGGACAACCCGCACCGC
This sequence comes from Chloroflexota bacterium, assembly GCA_016223085.1. GTDB lineage: Bacteria > Chloroflexota > Anaerolineae > Aggregatilineales > Phototrophicaceae > CFX2. The sequence continues at coordinate 16,411 of JACRPS010000014.1, read as the reverse complement.
ACACCGGTCAGCCGATCAGTGAGGCGCTGCTGCTGGGTATCAGCGGCGGGATTACGGTTGGCTACTTCACGTTTGAATATGAAGGTTATCTCCCGCATATCGCACTGCTGACGCGCAACACGTTTGACCCCCTCGAAACGATGTTTGAGCGATTGGCGCTTCCGCGCGAGGTGCTGCAAACGAGCAAGCCGGAAACGGGCGTTAAACATCTGCTGGATACGCTGGACAGCGGCCATCCGGCGCTGGTCTGGGCCGATGCCTTCCTGCTGCCGTATAACCTGCTGCCGCACGATGATCGAATGTGGATGATGACACCCATCGTCGTGTACGGCGCGGATGATGATACCACGTATGTTGCTGATCGCTCCGGCCAGCCGTTAACCGTGCCGATGGAGACACTTACCCAGGCGCGCGCTCGCGTCAAAGCCGACAGGTTCCGCATCCTTGTGCTGGACACGCCGGACATGAACAAACTGCCCGCCGCCGTGCAGAAGGGTATCTGGCAGTGCCTCAGCCTGTACACGGACGCGCCGCCCAAAGGCCGAAGGGAGAATTTTGGCTTGGCCGCGCTTGAATACTGGGCAACTATGTTGACCAACACCCGCAACAAACACAGTTGGGAACGGTATTTCCCGGTGGGCAGCCGGCTGTACGCCGCGCTGGCCGGCGACACCGTACAGCCAGGAGCGTTTGACTGGATAAGCACCTGGGGAACGGACGCTGGTGCTGATCGGAATGTATACGCGAACTTCCTCGACGAAGCTGCCGCCATTCTCAACAAGCCTGATCTGAAATCAGCCGCCGCGCAGTTCCGTACCGCGGCGAACGCTTGGTGCGCGCTGGCGGCGGCGTTGCTGCCGGACGATGTGCCGCTGCTGAAGGAAACCCGCGATTTGAAGCTGCAAAAGCACCGGCTGTTTGTTGAGCAGGGCGGCGAGGCGTTAGACGACATTCGCGCCATCAACAGGCGGCTGGACGAACTGAAGCGGAGCGCCGGCGACAACTTCCCATTGAGTGAGGCAGAAGTTCGGGAGTGGTGCGAAACGCTGGCACAGCACGTCCTGACCATCCGCGATCTGGAGCGAAGCGCCGTCGGGATGATGCAGGCGGCCATGTCGTAAAGCCACCAGCCTCAACCGGAGCGAGGTACAATCTGGTTTTCCGGCTCCACCCAAAGTTGAGGCTCAACATGTTTTTGCAGGTGATTGTCCAAAATGCCTGGTTGACCGCGCTGCTGGCGCTGTGGGCGGTCCTGCTGTTCGGTGGATTCATGTTTGGCCGGGTGCACGAAAACGGCAAGCGCCGGATGCCGACCTGGACACGTATGGCCTCGTCGTTCACGCTGGTTGTCGCCGCCTGGGGCATGGTGCTGGTCGCGCCCGGCACGCTTGCCGTGCTGGTGGCGCTCGGCATGACGCTCGGCTTTATCGGGGATCTATTCATGGCGCGGCTGCTTCCGGTGAATAATCACGTGCTCGGCGGCATTGGCGCGTTCGGCCTCGGCCACATTATTTACATTCTGGCCTTTTTCCAGACCGGCGTTCTCGCTTCCGGCACCATACCGTCCGGCGAAAGCACGCCCTGGTGGGCACTGGTCATCTGGTGGCTAATCGGAGCCTGGGGCTGGTATTTCGTCGTGTTTCGCGGGCAGACGGCCACGCCGCTGCATTATGCCGCTCTGGCCTACGCGCTCTTGCTTTCCAGTACTGCCGGCCTTGCCACGGTGCTCGGCTTAACTGCGCCGGCGGCTTATGCCTGGCTGGCGGTCG
>JACRPS010000014.1:0-14635 GCA_016223085.1 Chloroflexota bacterium | reverse complement strand
GCGGTCGGCGCGGCGCTGTTCCTGTTGAGCGATTTGATTCTAGCGGGCGAATTATTCAGCGGCATAAATTTCCCGTTGATTGGTGACGTGATGTGGCTGACCTATGGCCCGGCGCAGATGTTGATCGTGTATTCAATGATCGGAGGAGCACTGGCCTTACATGTGTAGGGACACGATAGATCGTGTCCCTACATCAGATATTATTTCTGCACCCACTCCGGCAGATATGGCGCTTCTGTCACGGCCATCTCGTCGAACATCTGGCGGATTTCGGCGGGTGACAGCACGGCGGCGGTCAGCGGGTCGAGCATCAGCGCGTGGACAGCGGCCTCGCGGTCGCAGTCGAGAATCGCGTTGGTAATCAGTTCGTGGACGTTCATGTGCGCCACGTCCAGCGCCGCAAGCTGCGGCGGCAGCGGCCCAAAATGTACCGGCTGGAAGCCATTGCTGTCCACCAGCACCGGAACTTCCACAATGCCATCCTGCGGCAGATTGTCAATCAGGCCGGTGTTCGGTACGTTGCCGTAAATCACGGTCGGCTTGTTGAACTCAATCGCCTCCATGATGTACGAACCGTATTCATGCCCACGCTGGACAATAATTTCTTCCTGCCCATCGAGCATTCGCTGGATGCGCTCGTCCGAACCGGCACGCCAGTACGGCCAGTTGTCGGCGTAGAAGCCGGTTTCGCCCAGATACCCCTCGCGGCAATATTTTTCGACCAGATCAGGGCGCTTGCGGAAGTACGGTACGTATTCGGAGAAGTGGCCGCTGCTTTCGGTCACAAACGCGCCAAAGTGCAGCATCATCTCAAACCGCACCGGGTCTTTTTCGTAGATTTCCTTTTCCTGCGCTTTCTCGCGCAGCAGCGGGTACAGGTCTTCGCCGTCGCGGGTCAATTCGGTGAACCATGCCAGATGGTTGATGCCGGCGCAGCGGAAGCGCAGTTCCTCATACGGGATGCCCATATATTTGGCAAGCTGCTTGGACGTGCCCTGCACCGAATGACACAGTCCGACTATCGGAAGGGACGAAGCGCGTGTCCCGGCCAGGCACATGATGGACATCGGATTGGTGAAATTCAGCACGTAGGCGTTGGGCGCCAGCCGTTCGGTATCGGCCAGGATGTCCAGCCAGGCCGGAACGGTACGCAGCGCCTTAAAAATGCCGCCTGGCCCAATCGTATCGCCGATGCACTGGTTGATGCCGTATTTCATCGGAATGTCAAAATCATGGCGCACGTTTGCCAGCCCGGCTACCTCAATCGTGTTGACCAGATAATCGGTATCCGCCAGCACTTGCAGCCGGTCGGTGGAGGATTCGACCGTCCAGTTTTTACCGCTGATCTCGATAACGCGCTCCGTGATCTTGTGGGCCAGTTCCAGCCGACGGGCGTCAATATCCACCAGTCCGAATACACCGCTTTCCAGTCCAGGCGTGCTGAGAATATCGGTAATAAGTTCGTAGGCGAACACGGTGCTACCGGCGCCGATAAAGGTTACTTTGGGCATGGGTTGTCCTCTCAGGTAATATTGAAACGATAATCATTGCCACCAGTGGGCAACGGGGTTGGTTAAGCGTTTAACGTTTTCTATTATACTGCGAATGGGTTCGCCAGGGGTATGAGGAGTGTCACCTTGAAAATACTCGGATTGCACCATATCACGCTCGTGTGTTCGGATGCCCAGCAAACAGTGGATTTTTACACCCAAATCCTCGGTCAGCGGCTCGTCAAACAAACCGTTAACTTTGACGACCCGGGCAGCTATCACCTGTATTTCGGCGACGAAATCGGCCACCCCGGCACGGCCATCACCTTCTTCGAATGGCCGCAGGCACGGCGCGGACATCCCGGCATCGGCGGCACACATCACTTCGCGCTGCGGGTGGAGGATTATGACAGCCTGCTGAAATGGAAACGCTGGCTAACTGACCATCATATCCGGGTGGACGGCCCGTATGACCGCCACTATTTTAAGTCCATCTACTTCCGCGACCCGGACGGCGCGATCATCGAAATTGCGACCGACGGCCCCGGCTGGACGATGGACGAAGCGCCTGACCGCATCGGCACGGAGTACCGCCCGCCCCCGCCGCAGATGCTCATCAACAACCGCGACGAGGAACGGATTAAGGCGGAAACCTGGCCGGATGCGGTCGAGCAGATCACCGGTGACATGGCGCTGCTGAACGGGATGCACCACATTTCGGCTATTGGCATGAATATCGAGCGCACCAACGACTTTTACGGCGGCCTGCTGGGGATGCGGCTGGTCAAACGCACCTCGAATTTTGACGACCCTAACTCGGCGCACTGGTACTGGGGCGTGGACGACGGCAAACCCGGCACACTCGTCACCTATTTCGAGCGCCACCCCGCGCGCGAGGGTTACGTCCAGATGGGCGCGGGACAGACGCACCATTTTGCGCTGGCCGTATCGAGCGAAGACGAGCAGCGCGAGTGGCGCGGCAAATTGATCGAGGCCGGCTATCGCGTATCGCCCGTCATGGATCGCGTGTATTTCAGGAGCATCTACACCAACGACCCCGACGGCCATATCGTGGAACTGGCGACCGTTGGCCCCGGCTTTCCGATAGATGAACCGGTCGAGTCGCTCGGCACAACGCTTAAACTTCCGCCCTGGCTCGAACCGCAGCGATCAGCGATTCAGAATCAGCTCAAGCCGCTGACCGTCCCTGCCTGGCGCGCGCCGGAGGGAACGTAATGGCAACCAGCGCGCTTCACCAGGGGCAACCGGTGCTGACGGCGGGCGAACCGTTAGACCAGGCTAAGGCGGCCATGATAATGATTCACGGGCGCGGCGCGACCGCGCAGGATATTCTGTCGCTGGCGTGGGAGTTCAATCAGCCAGAGTTTGCCTACTTCGCCCCACAGGCCGCCGGCTACCAGTGGTATCCCAACCGCTTCACCGCGCCGCTTGCCAGCAACGAACCCTGGCTCTCGTCTGCCCTGCGTGTGGTTGGCGATTTGCTGGCGCACCTCGAAACGGCTGGCCTTACGGCGGAACGAGTGATGCTGCTGGGCTTCTCGCAGGGGGCGTGCCTGGCGCTGGAATACGCCGCCCGCAACGCCCGGCGCTACGGTGGCGTAGTTGGTTATAGCGGCGGCCTGATCGGGCCGGACGATACGCCGTGCGATTATCCGGGTTCATTCGACGGCACGCCCGTGTTCCTCGGTTGCAGCGACATGGATGCGCACATCCCCAAAGAGCGTGTGCTGGACACGGCAGCCGTCTTCCGGCGTATGGGCGCGGATGTGACCGACCGCCTGTATCCCAACATGGGCCATACCATCAACCAGGATGAAATCAACTTTGTAAGCGGCATGATGGTTAAGCTGATGAACTGAGGGAAATCCTGTCAATACTGACAACTGCGACAGGACAAACGATATGGAACAGGCATGGCATTTGTAGTTGCCGTATCGGGGCTTTTTGTCTATGCTGAATGAGGAAAAATGGGCATTCTAGCCAAACATAGGTGAAAAATATGGTTACTACCAGAACCGTCCCCTCGGACATCGAAATCGCGCAAAGCGCCACCCTGCTTCATATTAATAAAATTGCCGAACAGCTTGGCCTTGACCCCGACACCGACCTGGAACACTACGGCAAATACATGGCGAAAGTGAACCTGTCTGTGCTGGAACGGCTGCAGGGCCGGCCTGATGCCAAGTACGTGGACGTGACCGCCATCACCCCCACCCCGCTGGGGGAAGGCAAGTCCACGACGCTGGTCGGGCTGGGACAGGCGATGAAACACATCGGCAAACGCGCCGTTATCACCATTCGCCAGCCGTCGCAGGGGCCGACGTTTGGTATCAAGGGCGGGGCCGCCGGCGGCGGCTACAGCCAGGTCGTACCGATGGAGAACTTCAACCTGCACCTGACCGGCGACATTCATGCCATCACCGCCGCCCACAACCTGATCGCGGCCGTGATAGACAACCACCTGTATCATGGCAACGCGCTTAATCTGGACATGCACAGGATCGTCTGGCGGCGCGTGCTTGACCTGAACGACCGTGCCCTGCGTAATGTAATTGTCGGCCTGGGCGACAAGGAAGACGGCATCCCGCGCCAGACGGGCTTTGACATCACCGTTGCGTCAGAGATCATGGCAATCCTGGCGCTAACCACCTCGCTGGAAGATTAACGCGAACGGATCGCCCGCATTGTCATTGGCTACGATAAGGACAAAAAGCCGGTGACGGTTGCCGATCTGAAGGCGGCGGGCGCGGCGACGGTGCTGCTGCGCGACGCGATCAAGCCCACACTGATGCAAACCCTGGAAAACACCCCCGCGCTCGTCCACTGCGGCCCGTTTGCCAACATCGCGCACGGCAACTCGTCGGTGCTGGCGGACATGATTGCAGTCAAATGCGCCGATTACGTCCTCACCGAGTCCGGCTTCGGCGCGGACATCGGCGCGGAGAAGTTCTTCGACATTAAGTGCCGCGCCTCCGGGCTGCGTCCGAACGCCGCCGTGCTGGTCGTCACCGTGCGCGCGCTAAAGGCGCACACCGGCAAGTACAAAGTGGTGGCGGGCAAACCGCTTGACCCCGGCCTGACCAGCGAAAACGTGGCTGACGTGGAACTGGGCGCGGCCAACTTGGTGCGCCATCTGGAAAACATGCGTAAGTTCGGCGTCAACCCGGTGGTTGCCATCAACGCTTTTGCAACAGATACGCAGGCCGAAATTGACGCCATTCGGGAAATCGCGCTGGCAGCCGGCGCAACCGGCGTCGCGGTAGCGCGCCACTGGGCCGAAGGCGGCGCGGGCGCGACCGAACTGGCCGACATGGTGGTAGACGCCTGCAACCAGCCCAATGACTTTAAATTCCTGTACCCCGTAGATTGGCCGATCAGGAAGAAAATCGAGACGATTGCGACCGAAATTTACCGTGCCGACGGCGTGGACTACACGCCGGAAGCGGACAAACAGATTGACACCTTCGAGAAAAATGGTTTTGGCGGGCTGCCCATCTGCATGGCGAAGACTCACTTGAGCTTCACCGCCGACCCCGCCGTGAAGGGCGCGCCGGTCGGCTTCCGCCTGCCCATCCGCGAGGTGCGGGCGTCGGTTGGCGCGGGTTTTATCTACCCGCTGTGTGGCGAAATGCGCACCATGCCCGGCCTGCCGAAGACCCCGGCAGCGGAAAACGTGGACCTGGACGAAGAAGGTAAGGTTGTCGGCCTGTTCTAAAGCGGAATAGTCCGTAAGACGATTGTGTAGGGGCGAACTGCTGGTTCGCCCCTACGTTGCTTGATGGCTTCTACCTGCACGATCAGTGATGACCGTTGGTCGAATGCGCCAGCGGCAGCCGTACGTAGACGATTGTGCCCTCGCCCGGCTGGCTATCAATCGTGAGCTGGCCGCCGTGTAATTCAGCCAACCGCTTGGAAATAATCAGCCCCAGCCCCAACCCCTGCTGTTCGTACAGCGCGCGCTCAAACTGCATGTACGCGCCAATGCTGCTGAGCTGGTGCGGAGCAATACCGCGTCCGTGATCGCGGATACTGATCGTCAGGAAGCTGCCCTCCGGCTGCGCCCGCACTTCGACCCGGCTGCCGGCATCGGAGAATTTGAAGGCGTTATCCACCAGTTCTTCCACGATTTTGTCGAGGCTATCGGGGTACACCCGCACGCCCACATCACACACATCCAGCGCCAGATCATAATCGCGGCCAGCGGCAGACGCCTTTTGCATTGCAATCCGCGTGATCGGCTTCTGCGACGCAATCGGACGGGCGTTGCGTGCCGCCTCCACCCGTTTGGAATCCGTCATCATCAGTTCAACCTGAGCGTAAACCAGATAGTTTTCGATCAGGTGATGCAGCCGCAGCCCCGATTTGTGGATTGCCTCCACCATGTTGTAAGCCTGATTGTGCTCAATCGAGTCAAAATCCATCAGCAGCATTTCCGAGTAGCCGATGATTCCGGTCAGCGGCGTCCGCAGCTCATGCGGCAGGGCGCGGATGATGTTCTCGCGCAGGTCTTCCAGCTTGGTTTCATATTCGCTGGTGATGGACTGGTGCCGGTCGAGCCGCGCGTTCACCGCTGCCAGCAGTTCCGAGGTGGTGAACGGCTTCACCAGATAATCATCGGCGCCCATTTCCATACCCCGACGCATATCCGACCGGTCGGCCTTCGCCGTCAGGAACATAAACGGGATATTGGCCGTGTTTTTCTCGCCGCGTAGTTCGAGCAGCACGCCGTAACCGTTGAGTTCCGGCATCATAATGTCACAGATGATGAGGTTGGGGTGATACTCGCGTGCGACTTCCACCCCAATGCGACCATTATACGCGCCGCGCACGTCAAAACCTTCCAGTTGCAGCGTTTCCATCACATTTTCGAGGATGGAGCGTTCATCTTCGATGACCAGAATCCGGTTCATAGGTGTTCCTTGCTGGCCGGGTTGTGCCGGCCCCGGCATAGTTTTCATTCACTTCTTACAAAAGTATATAACCCACCGTTCTGATGAAGGCTTAAGGTTTGTGAAGGACGGGTGCGGTGGGCAATTTTTCATGAAGGTTTTATAATCGGCCTGCTTTCGTAACCACCATCAACAAAGGACAGCCCTGTGAGAAGCATCATCCCCTTTAACGACGGCTGGCTGTATTACGCAGGCGATGTGACAGCCGACGCGCTCGACAGCCAGTTCCAGCCGGTGACGCTGCCGCATACCAACGTCGTGCTGCCACACCACAATTTCGACAATCTGGAGTACCAGTTCGTTTCGACCTACCGCAAACACTTCCGCCTGCCGGAAGCGCGCGATGGCCGCCGTGTGTATGTGGATTTTGACGGCGCGATGATCGCCTGCGAGGTGTTCCTGAACGGGCGTAAGCTGGGCGAGAACGAAGGCGGCTACCTGCCGTTTTCGTTCGATATGACGGACTTCCTGAACGAGAACGGCGATAACCTGCTGACGGTACGCCTGGACTCGACCGAACGCCCGGACATCCCGCCCTACGGGGGCGTGGTGGATTACCTCACCTTCGGCGGTATTTATCGGGATGTGAATCTGCGCTATGTTGAGCCGGTGCATATTGCCGATGTGTTTGTGAAAACGAAGGATGTGCTGACCAGTCAACCCAAAGCCGAAGTGGATGTTAAGGTGCTTAACCAGAGCGACCGCCCACATTCGGTTGAGCTGCTGGTTTACATCAACGATGGTCAGATTGGCGCAGATGGTGGCGTTAAGATTCTGGCCTCACAGGAAATCTCCGTGACAGTCCCCGCAGGTGGCGAGAGTATCACTACCGTGTTGTTTGATCGCCTGCCGCCGGTTCGCCTGTGGACACTGGAACAGCCGAATCGGTATGGGCTGGCGGCTGAACTGAGCGAAAATGGTATGACGATAGACGACAACGGCGCGTTTCCCTTCGGCTTCCGCGAGGCGGTGTTCCGCGACGATGGTTTTTACCTCAACGGCGAAAAGGTCAAGCTGCGCGGGCTGAACCGCCACCAGACCTACCCCTACATTGGCGCGGCGGCGCCCGCCCGCTTGCAGCGCAAGGACGCCGATATCATCAAATACGAACTGGGCTGCAACATCGTCCGCACCTCGCACTATCCGCAGTCGCCACACTTTCTTAACCGCTGCGACGAAATCGGCCTGCTGGTGTTTGAGGAAATCCCCGGCTGGCAGCACATTGGCGATCGGGACTGGCAGGGCATCAGCCTGCGCGACGTGCAGGGCATGATCGAACGCGACCGCAATCACCCCTCGATTGTGCTGTGGGGCGTGCGGATTAACGAGTCGCAGGACAATGAGGCGCTTTACACGGCAACCAACGCGCTGGCACACCAGCTCGACCCAACGCGGCAGACCGGCGGCGTGCGTTACTTCCAGAACAGCCAGTTTTTAGAGGACGTGTTCACCTTCAACGACTTCTCCAACGGCGTGCAGGAGCCGGAACACACGCCGCATCTGGTGACGGAGTTCAACGGCCATATGTTCCCCACCAAGTCGTGGGACAATGAGGAGCGCCAGTTGGAACACGCGCTGCGCCACGCGCGGATTCAGGACAAAGCGGCGGGCATGGGCAACGTCTGCGGCGCGATTGGCTGGTGCGCCTTCGATTACAACACCCACCGCGAATTCGGCTCCGGCGACCGCATGTGTTATCACGGCGTATCGGACATTTTCCGCCTGCCGAAGTTCGCCGCGTACTTCTACGAAAGCCAGCTTGACCCCTCGGTGCGCCCGGTGCTGCGCCCGGCGACCTTCTGGACGATGGGCGACCGCAGCGCCGGCGGCATCAATCCACTGGTGATTTTCTCCAACTGTGACGAGGTGGAAGTGTTCTTCGGCGACGAACGCTTTGGCAAATTCCAGCCTGACCGGCAGGAGTTTCCGAATTTGCCGCACCCGCCGTTCCAGATTTGGGGCTTAAACCTGCTATGGGGCGGGCACAAGTACGCTGATTTGCGTGTGGTAGGGTACATCAACGGGCAGCCGGTGATCGAGCAGCGCATGGAGTCCTACGGCGTGCCGCGCGCGCTGGTGCTGGAAGTTGATGACGTGGAACTGCACGCCGACGGCGCGGACATGACGCGGCTGGTGTTTAAGATCGTGGATAAATTCGGCAACCGCCTGCCGTATACCAATCAGCCCGTGACGTTTGAGATTGACGGCCCGGCGGAACTGATCGGCGAGAACCCATTCGCGCTGATGGGCGGGCAGGCCGCGCTGTACGTGAAGGCCAGGCATGAGGCCGGCACGGTCACGATACGCGCCACTACGCCGCGCCTCGTACCGGTGACGGTGACGATTCAGATACAATAAAATCATCAACCGCCAAGTCGCCAAAAACGCCAGGAGATTTTATGATAGATTTCTTGGCGTCCTCTGCGTCTTGGCGGTTCAATTTGGTATCATTGAGAAAATCTTTCTTTAGGGAAAAACCTATGCCAAACTACATTCTCGCTTTAGACCAGGGCACAACCTCCTCACGCGCGATTGTGTTTAACCACGACGGGCAGATTGTGGCCGTCGCCCAGCAGGAATTCCCGCAGCTTTACCCGCAGCCGGGGTGGGTCGAACATGACCCCGAAGCGATCTGGGACGCGCAGCTTGCCACCGCCCGGCAGGCGCTGGCACAGGCGAAGATCACTGCCCGCGACGTGGCCGCCATCGGCATCACCAATCAGCGCGAAACGACCGTGATCTGGGAGCGCGCGACAGGCAGGCCGGTCTATAACGCGATTGTATGGCAGGACCGGCGCACGGCGGCGCTGTGCGACCAGCTCAGGGCGGAAGGCTTCGATAAGGTCATCCGCGAGAAAACCGGCCTCGTCACCGACGCCTATTTCAGCGGCACAAAAGTCGCGTGGATACTCGACAACGTGCCGGGCGCGAGGGAACGGGCGCAGCGCGGCGAACTGGCGTTTGGCACAATAGACAGTTTCCTGGTGTGGCGGCTGACCGGCGGGCGCCTGCACATCACCGACGTGAGCAACGCCAGCCGCACCATGCTCTACGACATCCACAAGAATTGGTGGTCAACCACCATGCTCAAACGGCTGAACATCCCGCAGGCGCTTCTGCCGCAGGTCGTGCCGAGCAGCATGGTGTACGGCGAAACGAACGCCGACATTTTCGGCGCGCCGATCAGGTTGGCGGGCATGGCCGGCGACCAGCAGGCGGCAACCTTCGGGCAGGCGTGTTATGCGCCGGGCATGGCAAAGAACACTTACGGCACGGGCTGTTTTATGCTGATGAACACCGGCGCGCAGGCAGTTGAGTCCCATAACAACCTGCTGACGACGATTGGCTGGAAGCTGGGCGAGCACCCCACACAGTACGCGCTGGAAGGCAGCGTGTTCATCGCCGGGGCGGTGATTCAATGGCTGCGCGACGAAATGAAGCTGATCGCCACCTCCGCCGAGAGCGAACCGGTAGCGCGCAGCGTGGCCGATACGGGCGGCGTGTACGTCGTGCCGGCGTTTGTCGGGCTGGGCGCGCCGTACTGGGATCAATATGCCCGCGGCACGATTGTCGGACTGACACGCGGCAGCGGGCGGGCGCACATTGTTCGCGCAGCACTGGAGAGCATCGCCTACCAGACACGCGACGTGCTGGAAGCCATGCGCGCCGACTCCGGCCTCGCATTATCCGCGCTTCGTGTGGACGGCGGCGCGATTCGCAACGATTTTCTGGCACAGTTTCAGGCCGACATTCTGGGCGTCACAGTGCAGCGTCCCGCCGTGACCGAAACGACGGCGCTGGGCGCGGCTTATCTGGCCGGACTGGCGACGGGCTTCTGGTCATCGCAGGACGAAATCGCGCAGCAGTGGGCGGTCGAGCACACCTTTGAGCCATCCATGTCCGCCGACCAGCGCGATACACTTTACGCCGGATGGAAACGCGCCGTCGAACGCGCCAAAGCGTGGGCGGAGTAGCCTGGCTGTACCATGACCATACTCGTCGCTGGCCTCATCAACATCGAAATCACGCTGCGGGTGGAGGCGTTTCCCATCTACTACAACCCGGTCAACTACCCGTTTTTTGGCGTCAACAGCAGCGTATCTGGCGTCGGTTACAACGTCGCCAAAGCCTTAACCGTGCTGGGAAACGACCTGTCGTTCCTGTCGCTCATCGGCAGGGACGCAGCGCGCACGCTGGTGCGGGAAACCCTGCTCAATGACTGCATCCCCGGCGATCACGTGCTGGACATCCTCGACCAGACGCCACATTCGGTCATCCTCTACGATAAAACCGGCAGGCGGCAGATCAACGTTGACCTGAAAGATATTCAGGAGCGAACCTATCCACCGGATATTTTTGAAGCGGCGCTGGCCGAAGCATCGTTAGTCGTACCGTGCAACGTCAACTTCTCGCGGGCGTTCTTACGGAAAGCGTGGCAGGCGGGCAAGCCAGTTGCGACCGACGTTCACGCCATTGCCGATCTGGAAGATGCCTATAACGGCGATTACATGCGCTACGCCAGTGTCCTGTTCATGAGCCACGAAAAGCTGCCGACCTCGCCCGAACAGTGGGCGCGCCAGATCATGAATCGTTATGGCACGGAGATCATCGTCATCGGCCTCGGCGCGGACGGCGCGCTCCTGTCCGTCAAAAGCCACCGTTTCCTGGAACGTATCCCGGCGGTGGACACGCGCCCGGTGGTCAACACGATCGGCGCAGGCGACGCGCTGTTTTCGGCCTTCGTCCACATCTACCACCGGACACGAAACCCGTATGAAGCCATCCGTAAAGCAATGGTGTTTGCGTCGTACAAGATCGGCTCGACCAGCGCGGCGGACGGCTTTCTGAGCGCAGAGCAATTGGACGCCCTGTATACCAGTGTCACCCGGAAGGTCAACGGTCATTCCTGATTTTGATGATGTGCGGGTTCTGCCCAAACAGGCTGATTTCGGTGCTTTCGGCTTCCGGCGCGTTGACCAGTTCCGGCACGCCGGTCAGCAGGACGATTCTGCCCCCCGGTTTCACCACCCGCCGCATTTCAGGCAACGCGGCATGGTACAGGCTTTTCAGGTTTTCGTTGACGACAATCTGTCGTCCCCAGGGTAGATTAGACACAGCCAGATCAACCGAGGCGGCGGCAAGGGGTAATCGCCGCGCGTCCCATTGGCAAAGCTGGGGATGACAGTCGGCATGTTCCGCGTTGATACGGGCGTGCCGGGCGGCGGCTGCCTGCAAATCACCGCCAATCACGTGCAGACCTTGCAGCGCCGCTTCGATCAAAATCGTGCCCGTGCCGCAGAACGGGTCAACCAGCGATTGCCCCGGCGCTGCCTCCGCCAGCAGCAGCATGGCGGCGGCGACGCTCGGTTTTAACGAACCGGGCAGGTGATCGGTTTTATAAGGCCGCCGGTGCAGCGGGTGGCGGGTGATACGAACGCCGACCAGCGCGGTATCGTGTTCGATAAAGACGCGCAGGTTCACGTCGGCGTCGTGGTCGTCTTCTACGTAAACCCAGGCCGGATGGCGCTGGCTGAGTCCAGCCTGAATCGCCGTTTTGATCTCCGGGGCGGTATAATTGCGTCGGCCAACAAAATTGGCCGTTACCGAAAAACGCGGCGCCGGCGGCAGCGGGCGCATCGTGCCAATAGCGTCGAGGGCCGGCTTCAATATCAAGTCGGCGCTGCGTTTGGCGAATTCGCCTAACTCAGCGCGCAGATGTGTGACCGGCTGCCAGCGTGCCAGTTGGATAAACACGTCATCCACCGTGCGCAGGCGGGCAAGCGGTTGAAGTTCTTGGCACGCTGCTTCCACACGACGGTATGCCATGCCGGTTACGGTAACGCCGGGAAGCTGACGCATCTCCTGGGCGCTGACGGCTTCCAGGCCGCGCGTGGTGATGGCAAAAACAGGAAGCATGTTTCCAGAATCGGCACTTAAATGTGAGTGTCTTCCGTTCGCTACAGTCTACTGAACCGAAGCGCTTATGTCGAATTAAGAAAGGTTCACCATGACCCGACAGGAAATACTTTATCACTTTCGGCAGAACCCGGACATGACCGTCCTCATCATTGGCGCCGGCATCAATGGCATCGGCGTATTCCGCGAACTGGCGCTGCATGGCGTGGATACGCTGATCGTTGATCGGGGTGACTTCTGCTCAGGCGCGAGCGCCGCTTCGTCGCATATGGCTCATGGCGGTATCCGCTATCTCGAAAATGGCGAATTCCGGCTGGTACGCGAGGCGCTGGTGGAGCGCAACCGCCTGCTGCGCAACGCGCCCCATGCCGTCAAGCCGCTGCCCACGACCGTGCCGATTTTTCACTGGCTGTCCGGCATCTTCAACGCGCCGCTGAAGTTTCTGCGCCTGCGCGACAAACCGAGCGAACGCGGCGCGCTGGTCATCAAAATCGGCCTCATCCTGTACGACCTGTTCGCCAGCCCCTACCGCACCATGCCGACGCACCGTTTTGCCGATCGCAAACAATCGCTGGAACAGCGCCCGGCCATCAATCCGGACATCCTGTTTACGGCACAGTATTACGATGCCTTCATGCCCTACCCCGAACGCATCTGCGTTGAACTGGTGCTGGACTCCGAGGCGATTTCGTCCCAGGCGCGGGCGCTGAGTTATGTCAGCCTGCACGCGGCCAGCGGGGATACAGTCACGCTGCGCGACGAACTGACCGGCGAGACATTTGCTGTTAAACCGCAAATTGTGGTTAACGCCGCCGGCCCGTGGATTGACTTCACCAATCTGGCGATGCTGCATCCAACAGACTTTATCGGCGGTACGAAGGGGTCGCATCTGGTGCTCGATCACCCCGAACTATACGCTATGCTCAATGACAACGAAATCTTCTTCGAGAACAGGGACGGGCGTATCCTGCTCATCTGCCCGTATCTGGGCAAGGTGCTGGTCGGCACGACCGACATACGCATAGACGACCCCGATCTGGCACGCTGCACCGAGGAGGAAGTGGATTACATTCTTGGTTCGATCAAGCTGGTGTTCCCGAACATGCCGATTGATCGCTCGCACATCGTATTCGCCTTCACCGGCGTGCGTCCCCTGCCCAGCAGCAGCGCCTCGCGCACCGGCGCGATCAGCCGCGACCACAGCATCCGAATTGTCGCGGCAAACGAGGTTATCCGTTTTCCGATTTATTCGCTGGTGGGCGGCAAGTGGACAACCTTCCGCGCCTTTGCCGAACAGACCGCCGATAAGCTGTTCGAACAACTGGGCATCACGCGCACAATCGGCACGGAAGATATGCCTATCGGCGGCGGTAGGAATTATCCCCATACCGAGGCGGAGCAGCGGCAGTTCTTAAACGACGTTCACACAAAAACCGGCGTGCCGCTACCGCGCCTGCAAACGCTGTTTGACCGTTATGGCACGGGCGCCGAAACCATCGCCGTGTTTATCGCCGCTGGTGAAGACGCGCCCTTGCAGCACCAGCCGGATTACAGCCGCCGCGAGATCGCGTACCTGGTCGAACACGAAAAAGTGATTCACCTGGACGACATCATCCTGCGGCGGACGGCGCTGGCGATGCTGGGCTACGTCACCGGCGGCCTGCTGCACGAACTGGCGGAGATTGCGGCTCCGGCGCTGGGCTGGTCCGCCGAACAGACACAGACGGAAATCCGGCGCACGATCAGTATCCTCGAAACACACCACCGCATCCCGGCGGAAACGTTGCAACTGGCAGCAGTATAGCACGCGATGTTGCAGGGACACGGCATGCCGTGTCCCTGGCATTATTTTCCTGACCCCAGCGTCAGCCCCGGGATGAAATACCGCTGCAGGAAGATGAACACGATCAGCGTGGGCAGTGTGGCGATCAGCGCGCCCGCCGTAATCACCGGCCAGTCGGTATTAAACTGACCGCGCAGCGTCGCCAGACCCGCCGTCACCGGCTTCAGTTCGTCATTCTGAAGCAGGATGATCGCCCACAGGTAGTCGTTAAACACCCAGGTAAATTCCAGTGTCGCCAGCGCCGCCATCGCTGGCAGGCTCAGCGGAATCATAATCTCAGTGAATCACGAAAGTTGAGACGGACTTGACAAGGGACTTGGAACGGGTAGGGTTTGGTTACCACACCAACCTAGCCGAACCAAGTCATGACGATCATACCGAAAAATCAACTGAAAGCGGAAGACGTACATCAAACG
>JACRPS010000037.1 GCA_016223085.1 Chloroflexota bacterium | reverse complement strand
AGAGCGGGCGGATTGCCGCACGCGAGTTGGTGAAGCACATGGGCGAGGCAGGCGACGTGATTATCACGACGCTGGACGCGGCGGCGCAGTGGAGCATTGACCGCGAGACCGGTGCGCGCGACGTGTTCGACGACTATCACGGCATCAACGTGCTGGCGACGGTCAACACGGGAACGGAGCCGCAGGAGATTTACAGCGCGATTGAGAACGCGATGCTGGCGAACCCGTCGGTGACGGGTATCCTGTCGCTGGAGTGCTGCTCGATCACGCCCGCTGGCGAGTACGTGCAGCGCAACAACCTGACCGACAGCGTGACGGTGGTGGGCTTCGACCTCAACCCCTCGACGCTGCAACTGGTGAAGGATGGCGTGATTGCCGCCACCGTCGGGCAGGGGCCGGAGCGCCAGGGTTACGAAGCCGTCATGCTCCTCTGGAAGGTGGCTACGGGCGAGGCCATCAGCGACGTGGACACCGGCGCGGAAATCGTGGACAGCAGTAATATTGACCAGTATTTGCCGTAATTCATCGGGCCACGGGTAGGGGCGAACCGGCGGTTCGCCCCTACGGACGAACGGAACAACATAGGGGCAGCCCTGTGCGGTCGCCCCAATGAAATAATGTGGACATGTAGGGGCACGGCCCGCCGTGCCCTTACAGAAGAATGTGAAATATGTGGGTAGGGGCGGGTTTCTAAACCCTCCCCTACGAACCTCGTACAAATCATCTGTTTTGATGGAATCACAATCATGACCGAACAACCCGCGCCGATCATCCAACTGGAAGGCATCACCAAACGATTTCCCGGTGTAGTGGCGCTGGAAAACGTCAGCTTTGACGTGCGCCCCGGCGAAATCCACGCCATCATCGGCGAAAACGGCGCGGGCAAAAGCACGCTGATGAATATCCTGGCCGGGGAATACCAGCCGGATGGCGGGCACATCCTGTACAAAGGCCAGCCGCAGATCATTCCCCACCCGTTCGCGGCGCAGCAGTTGGGCATCAGCGTGGTGTATCAGGAACTGGCACTGTGCAACAACCTGAGCGTGGCCGAAAATATCTCGCTGGGGCTGACCAGCGGCCAGTTCGCACTCAGGCCGCTGCATCGTCGTGCCATGCTGGACAGCGCCCGCCGCGCGCTGGAACGTCTGGGCATGGCTGGCCTGAACCTCAACCAGCCGGTCGGGCAGCTTTCCGTCGCCAAGCAGCAGTTGATCGAAATTGCGAAGGCCATCTCCGTCCGGCTGGAGGTGCTGATTCTGGATGAGCCGAACTCCGCGCTGACGAACGAAGAAACCGAGCATCTGTTTGACGTGCTGCGGCAGCTTCGGGCGCAGGGTGTGGCGATCATCTACATCTCGCACCGGCTGGAAGAAGTGCTGCGGCTGGCCGACCGCATCACCGTGCTGCGCGACGGGCGTTATATTGACACGCTGCACGTGGGCGACCCGAACACGACCGTACCTAACCTGATCGCCAAAATGGTGGGTCGCACGATTGACCACCTGCGCCATCGTGACGGCGATCATCCCATGCAGCCGGAAGTGGTGTTTGAACTGCGCGGCCTGCACAGCGGCGCGGTTGTGCGGGATGTGTCGCTCCAGATTCACCGGGGCGAAATCGTCGGCATTGCCGGGCTGCCGGGGGCGGGCAAAGATGAACTGGTGGAGTGCGCCTTCGGGCTGCGGCCCTACCAGGGGGAAATCCGCGTGCGCGGCGAGGTCTGTCGGATTGACTCGCCGGCGGCGGCCATCGCGCGCGGTATGGCATTTATCCCGGCGGACCGTCGCGGCGCGGGCGCGCTGCTGCTGATGAACGTACAGCATAATATCGCCGCCGCCAGCCTGAGAGCCTTAAGTCGCGCCGGGATGTTACAGGGGCGTTCGATGGCCGAACTGGGCCGCCAGTACGTGCGCCAGTTGGACATCCGCGCGACCGGATTGGGGCAGCAGATGGCGACCCTCAGCGGCGGCAACCAGCAAAAAGCGATTCTGGCAAAAGGGCTGGCAACCCATCCGTCGCTGCTGATTCTGCACGAGCCGACGCGCGGCATTGACGTAGGCGCGAAGGCCGAAATTTACGGCATTTTGCAGCAGTTGGCGCGGGAAGGTGTTGGCATTTTGATCGCCTCGTCGGAACTGCCGGAACTGATCGGCCAGTGCGACCGGATTCTGGTGATGCACGAAGGCCGCGTCACCGGGCACTTCACGCGGGAAGACGCGGCGGAAGCGCCGATTCTGGCCTGCGCGATGGGACAGGCGACGCATCCTTAAAGGCGTAACACAGAGGCGCAGAGGTTCAGAGACACAGAGAAAAAGATTTAACGCAAAGCGCGCAAAGAGGCAAAGGCGCAGAGGGATTAATGTGGACACGATGTATCGTGTCCCTACGAGAAATCTGCGTTTCTAATCTGTGAATGTGGCTGCCCGTAGGGGCGGGTTTCTAAACCCGCCCCTACACCGCACATACAAAAAGGACAGATGACATGGCAAAACCCATCATTACGGTGGTCGGCAGTTTCGCGGTGGGTATGACGCTTCGCACCGTGCGCATGCCGATCTTTGGCGAAACGCTGATCG
This sequence comes from Chloroflexota bacterium, assembly GCA_016223085.1. Classification (GTDB taxonomy): domain Bacteria; phylum Chloroflexota; class Anaerolineae; order Aggregatilineales; family Phototrophicaceae; genus CFX2. Next base: position 21,937 of record JACRPS010000037.1, on the reverse strand, counting down.
GCTCCGACTTTGACATGGGGCCGGGCGGCAAGGGGTCGAACCAGGCCGTTGCCACGTCCCGGCTGGGCGCGGAGTCCTATTTCGTTGGCATTATCGGCGACGACAAGCTGGGCGAGATTGCCACCGATCTGTACGCAGCGGACGGCGTGAACACGCGCTATCTAAAAAAGACGCGCGAGATGGCAACCGGCGTCGGCTTCATCATTCTGAATCAGGCCGGGCAGAACGGCATTATCCTCGACATGTCCGCCAACAGGCTGATGGACACGGCTTTTGTGGATACCGCCGAGGAGCAGATCGCCCACAGCGCCATCGTCATGTCGGTACTGGAAATCCCGGTCGAAGCGGCGGCGCGGGCGATGGAACTGGGGCGCAAACACGGCGTCAAAACGCTGCTGAACCCCGCCCCGGCGACGACGCTGACTGACGACATTTTCCGCAACATTGATGTCCTGACGCCGAACGAAACCGAAGTCCGCATCCTGCAAGGCTTGCCGCCGGATGACCCGACGCCGACGCGCGAACTGGCGCGGCGGCTGCTAGCGCGCGGCGTCAAAACGCTGGTGGTGACGATGGGCGAAAAAGGCGCGCTGGTGCTGGACGGCGGCGAGGAATATCACGTGTCGGGTATTCTGGTGGACGTGGTGGACACCACCGGCGCGGGCGACGCTTTTAACTCCGGGCTGGCAATCGCGCTGGCGGAGGGGATGCCGCTGCGCGACGCGGTGCGCTATGCGACCTGCTCCGGCGCGCTGGCCTGCACCAGACTGGGCGTGATTCCCTCGCTGGCAACCCGCGCGGCGGTAGACGAGCTGTACCGGAAACACTACGGCGCGTAATGACAGATATCACCTTTCAAAGAGGATATGTTTTTCTGCAGCCTTATCACCCTGGTACCGGACTTATAATGGCTACAGACCACTAACTCTATGAAAGGAAGCGCATCATGGAACAAAGACGAGTGAACAGCGAAAATATTACTCGCCCGTATTCTTCACGACTATCACAAAAGCCTGAACGTGGCGGGTGCTTAATGACATGGCTGGTTCTATCAGCCGTCATGACGATTTTCGCACTATTCACATTTATCACCCTGCTTAATACCGTTGTTGAAAAGCCTTATGTTTTACGCGGTGGTTCGCCTGTTGTTCTGTTGGTGCTTGGTGTTTTGATTCTTGCCAATCTGCTTTTCCTCGCAGACATTGCAAATTGGAAACGGCGAGGTGCATACGGACTGGTCGTAATCAGTATTGCCAGCCCAATTGTCGAAGGGATACTTAAAACCGCGACTCTCGCTGATTTCATTGCACCTGTGATTCAACTCGGTATTCTGTATTTCCTGATTAAGGGTATATGGGACTATTTCGATTGACTGTTTCGACTCCAGGAGAATATCATCGTGAAACGCTCGAAAATTTTGAACGCGGAACTCAGTCACGCGATTGCGACGATGGGACACGGCGATCTGATGATCGTCTGCGACGCCGGATTCCCCGTTCCCGATACCGTGTGGCGGATTGATCTCGCCATCAAGCAGGATTTGCCCGATCTCGAAACTGTGCTGTCACTGATCGCGGAAGACTTCATCGCGGAAAAAGTGTCTTACGCCAACGAGATGGCCGCCAATAACCCGGTGCTGCTGGAGAAGGTGAAGCGCCTGTTCCCGGACGCCGACCACGCGCCCATCCCCCATGCCGAGATTCTGGGCGGCATCGCGCGGCAGGCCAAAGCCGTCGTCCGCACCGGCGCGTTTGACCCCTGGGGTAACATCCTGCTCTACTCCGGCGTAGATGTGCCGAAGTGGTTCAGCAAGCCGCAGACCGTCGTGCCAGACGTGTACAAGAAGTGGATGAAGTGACAGCGCCCGCCGCAGATTTTGAATCGGCGACGGTTATAAGCAGCGCATGGCGTGGGGGCGGGTTTCTAAACCCGCCCCTACAAAGCCACGATTTAAAGTCTGGCAATTTTCCCAAAATGCAGAAAGGCCGCCGCGACCATCTCATCGCGGGGGTATCAGACAGGGAGTAGTGTTTTTGACCACACAGACGATCACCCCGCGCCAGCGCGTGCTCACGGCGCTTGCCCACCACGAACCCGACCGCGTGCCGGTAGATTTTCTGGCGACGCCGGAAATCTGGTCGAAACTGGCCGATTATTATGAACTGGACGCGGTGACGCTGACGCGCCCGGACTTCTTGCAGCCGGAGCGCGAGGTGATTCTGCGGCGGCTGAACGTGGACTGCCGCGTGCTGTCCTACGACATGTTCTGCCAGCCGCCGGAGTCGGCACTCAAACCCGGCGCGGCGGTAGACTGGTGGAGCGCGTACAGCCGGTCAACGCCGGCGCGGATGTGGCGGCAGCGCACGCCGGACGGCCAGTGGTATGACATCTGGGGGCATCATATCCGGCTCGCCCATAACCAGACCGGCGCGTATGAAGAATACGCCAGTTGGCCGCTGGCGAACGCCGAAAGCGCCGCCGACCTGGACGACTTTCCCTGGCCGCAGCCCGATTGGTGGGACTTTTCGGCGCTGCCGGGTGTGATTCGCCAGCTAGACAGCACCGGCGACTTCCACATCCGCTTCCGCATTGGCTCGGTGTTTGAACTGGCCTGGCAGTTGCGCGGGATGCAGCAGTTTTTGATGGATCTGGCGATTGACCCGGCCATTCCGCTGTCCATCATGGATCGTATCACGGAAACGCTGGTCGAAAACAGCCGCCGCGTGCTGGAACTGGCGGGCGACCGGCTCGATATGGTGTATTTCTACGACGATGTGGCAACGCAGCACTCGCTGATGGTGTCGCAGGGGATGTGGGAGGAATTCATCCGCCCCTATCATGCCCGGCTGATCGCAGTGGCGAAGGTCTTTAACAAGCCGGTGATGTACCACTGCGATGGGGCGCTCTACCCGCTGATTCCGCAGTTGATTGATATGGGCATTGACGTGCTGAACCCGGTGCAGGCTGATGCGAAGGGCATGGAACCGGATAGGCTCAAGCGCGAGTTTGGCGACCGGCTGGCGTTTCACGGCGGGATTGACATCATCAAGACGCTGCCACGCGGCACGACGCAGGATGTAGCCAACGAGGTGCGCGACCGGGTGCGCGTGCTGGGCGAAAACGGCGGTTACATTCTGGCGAGTTCGCACCACATTCAGTCGGATACGCCGTTGGAAAACGTGCTGGAAATGTACCGGCTGGAACACCGCTACCGGGGGAAAGCATAACACAGAGGTACAGAGATTCAAAGGCGCAGAGGAAAAGACGTAGGGGCGAACCGCCGGTTCGCCCCTACACTGCACGACAACAACGATCATGGTTGTTCCGCCGTAGGGACACGGTGCCGCCGTGTCCCTACACTGATTCTTTACCCCGTCACCGGCAGGCTGCCGACGCTGCCGCCGGACAGCCGCACGGCGAAGGCCGCCACCCAGCCGTTTACGCCCAGGTAGTTGATTTGCAGCCAGCGCGAATCGGCGGTGCGGCCAATCACGGTCGCCGTCTGGCCCGGCGTCAGGCTGCCCAGGATGCCGCTGCCGGTGCTGGGACCGCTGCGAATCACGACGTTGGTTGTGACGTTGGCGGTGATGCCGGTCGGCTGCGGGCGGATCGTTTCCTCGCGGAACGTGACCGGTACGTTCTGCGTGTTGGCGACGTTGACGAAGCGTGAGAACACCCAGCCGTAAACGCCGTTCACGTTCAGTTGCCACCACGAATTATCGGTCGTGCGCCCTACAATCGAATAGGTTTCGTTCGGGTTGATCTTGGCGATCACGTTGCTGTTACGGGTCGTCGGCAGGTCGCGCACGTTCACCCGGTAGATGCCAACCGTCGCGGACGCGCCGGTTTCGCGCGGCTGTTCCACGCCCGGCACCGGTGCGGTTGGCTGCGGCCTCGGCGCTGTTGGTGTGGCCGGGCCAAGCGTGAAGTTGATGAACGCGTCGCCGCCGGCTTCGTAATATTCCACGACAAACGTGTGCGGCCCCGCGTTCAGGTTGAAGTCGGCGGTGTAGGTTCTGCCGGTCGCGCCGTGCCACTCGTCAATCACCCGCACGCCATCCACATAGAAACGCACGCCGTCGTCAGCCTGCACCGTCGCCCGGTAGTTACCGGCGTTCAGATTCTGGATTGTCGTCCAGCGCACCGAGAAATTATCGGCGGGAACACTGGGCAGCGGCGCGCTGCGGCCCCAGTTGTGCGTCGGGCCGGGTTCGGACACAATCGCCACCGGCGTGCTGGTCAGGTTCGGGTCGCTGAAGTAATACGCCAGCCACATGCCGCCGAAGTCCAGCCCCGGCGTGACGATGGGCTGCACTGCCGAGACCGGCTGGATATCAAACGAGATAAACGCGTCACCGAAGTTTTCGTAGTATTCAATCGTCACGGTGTTCTGGCCGGGAATCATCGTCACATCGGCGGTGTACGACTGGTTGGTGTAGCTGTGCCATTCATTGATGACCAGCACCCCGTTCACGATTACGCGGATGCCGTCATCCGCCCGCACGTTGATGCGGTACACGCCGCCGGTCAGGTTGAGCGTGCTGGTCCAACGGGCGGAGAAGTTGTCTGCCGGAATGCCGGGATAGGGTGAACCTGTGCCCCAGTTATGGGTCGGATTGGTTTCGGTGACGATCACCGCCGGCTGACCGCCAAGGAAGTTGTTGGCGTAGTACTGCGCTGTCCACTGCGACGGCTGGTTTGGCACGGGCACTACCGGCGTTGGCACGACCGGCTGCTGCCCTGGCACCTGGAAATCCGGCCCCTGCGACCCGTCCGCCAGGCTTTCCCACGACAGAAAGGCGAAGGCGTTGCCGGTCTGCTCGCGGTAATCCACCGAGATCGTGTGCGACCCGGCGCTTAAGGCAATATCGCCGCTGATGAGCTGCCCGGCTTGCAGCAGCGGAAAGGTGTCAACCACCACCTGGTTATCCACCGTAACGCGGATGTTATCATCCGCCGCCGCCCAGAAGCGGTACGCGCCCTGGGTGAAAAACACTGTTGACGACCAGCGGATGCTGAAGTTATCCACCCCCACGCCCGCCCCGGGCGACCCCGCGCCCCAGTTAAAGGCGATGCCGCTGTCCTGCCGGGTGAACGCCACGGGTGGACTGAGGAACGGGTTGTTGTAATACTGGCCGAGCCAGGCGGCAAAACCATCGGCGCGGGCCGGATAAACGGCGACGCCGATGACCAGCGCCAGTCCCAGAAGCAACACAAAACGACGCCACATGAACGCTACTCCTATCCGCTACAGGGACACGGCGCTGCCATGTCCCTACTATAGATTGATATAGCAGCAGCATAACATGTTTGCGTTAGAAGGTTGTAGGGTGAGGGGCGCGGCGGATTGTGGTCGTTACCGGATAATCACCCGCCGGATTTCGTCCAGCGTGACCAGCGACAGCAGATTTTGCAGCGACACGCCGTAGAGCGCCTCGTAGCCGGTGGCGAAGTTGATGCGTTCGCCGCTGACGGTCAAATGCGCGTGGTCGTCGCCCAGACCGTAGCCCGGTAGCGCCCGCGCCGCCGCCCACAGATTAATCAGTGGCACGTCGTAATCGTCCGCGACCTGCACGACAATCCGGTTAAACCGCAGCGCGCGCGGCCAGGTATCGGCGTCGGGATGCGCCGTGAAGGTGGACAGCACCGGGATGATACCCCGCGCCAGCGTTTCGTCCACGATCTGGCGCAGGTGGGCGTCGTACTGTTCGTCGGTCAGCAGCCCCACGTCGTTGGCGCCGAACATGATGAAGGCCACGCTCGGCTGTTTCAGGCGGTATTCACAGGCCAGCGGCGGTTCGTCCGGCTGGCAGTTCGCGCCGCTCCAGGCTGGGTCGAACACGGAAAAGGTTGTCAGGCCGATGCGCGCCGCCGCGCTGTGCGTTGCCAGCGATCTGGCGAAAAACTTGGCTGTGTCCGCCAGATAATCATACGGCCCCAGATCGTAATTGCCCTCACTCAGCGGCGACAGATACAGCGAATGGGCGCTCAGGCTGTCGCCCACTTTGGTAATTACGTTAGGCGCGTTACCCAGCGCCTGCCCGCGCCGGAACACCTCGTCCATCGCCGCGCTGATGGTGGGCACCACCGGCACGCGGTACAGTGCCGCCAGCGCCTCGTCCGTGATGTTGTTCAGGTCGGCGTCCGGCAGGGTGTTGTTCACCAGTACGTCGCTTAAGCGAAAATCGGGCGCAAGCTGGAGCGTGCCGGTCAGCACCCAGCCGTCGGTCTCGGTGCTGCTGGCGGGGTCGGTGTACTGCACCCGCAGCCAGTTGCCAATCCAGTTGCGCTCGACAATATTCACACTGTCACCGGGGTAGAGTTCACCGGCCTTCAGATAGGTATCACCCGGCCCGGCATGAACCACCGACGGGTGGGCAATCATCGCTTCAACCGGGGCGAGAGCCGCGCGGGCCGCAGCAGCGGGCGACGCGGCCAGGCTCAACAGAAAAATCAGCAGGTTAGGGAGTAAGAAGCGCCACATACACCGGCAGGCTGTTGAACGGACACCCGCCTATTATAGAGGCGAATCGTCAGATTGTCGTCAGGGAAATGACGCTCGTTTCAGGCAGATGATACGAACCTTTTGACATGCAGCCTTCAAAACCTTGTGGCGCGACCAGGGTCAAACCGCTGGTTCGACCCTACTGATTACCGTCGCGCCGTATATCGAAAAAGCGGCGTCGGTGGCAGGTAAAACAGACGGCTGACAGCGGCATTCCCCCCAACAAAAAAGACCATAGCTTCTGAAAATCGGGTTCCTGTCTGTCAAGTTAGTCTGCTGTTAGCGGGCTTCGGTACGATAATCATCACGTGGCGGCGAAAACACATCAATCACCAGCGAATCCACCAGCGCGCGGGCGCTATGGGTGACGCCGCCAGGGACGGCGTAGCTTTCACCCGGCTGACAAATCGTTTTCTGATCGCCGATGGTCATCTCCATCCGGCCATAAACGACATAACCAACCTGATCGTTGAGGTGACTGTGCGGCGGCACCACCGCCTCGCGCTTGAGGAAAAACTCGCACAGCATCGCTTCATCGGTGGTTGCCATCGTGCGGCGGAACACACCGGGCAGCATCTCCACCTGGTTGCTGTCGCGCGGGGTGATGAAATAATCAGACATTTTTTACCGGCCTCCTGCCAAACACTCATGCTCATACAACGGCAATTATCGCAGGATAGGGAAACCTTGTCATCAAGCCTAACGAATCCATGCCGCTGTAATGTATAATAACAATCGCTTACGGCGCAACGTAGTAGGAGAACTTCCGTGACAGCCTGGCCGACCAAGCCATTTATCTACGAAATCAACACCTGGGTTTGGCTGGATTCCCTCAGCCGTGACTACAACTGGCCGGTCACGCTGGAAAATGTGCCTGATAAAATTCTCGACGAACTGGCGGGGTATGGATTGGATGCGATCTGGTTGATGGGCGTGTGGACGCGCAGCGCGGCGGCAAAAGCCAGCGCCCTCAAATACGCCTCGCAGTACAAACCAGCCCTGCCCGACCTGACCTACGATGACATTATCGGTTCGGCCTACGCCATCGGCTCGTATCAGGTGGACGAAAACCTGGGCGGGCGGCGCGGGCTGGCGATCTTCCGCCAGCGGCTGCACGAGCGCGGCCTGAAGCTGGTGCTGGACTACGTGCCGAATCACGTTGCCTCTGACCATGCCTGGATTCGTACGCACCCGGATTATCTGGTACTGGGCACGCCCAAGGACATCGAAAAGCACCCCGGCAACTTCTTTTCGGCGCGGGACGCCACCGGCAGGACGATTGTTGTGGCCCATGGGCGTGACCCGTATTTTCCCGGCTGGATTGACACGGCGCAGATCAACGTGTTTCATCCCGGTGCGCGCCAGGCGATGCTGGCAACGCTGCTGGACATCGCCGACCAGTGCGACGGCGTCCGCTGTGATATGGCGATGCTGCTGGTCAACGACGTGTTCGCCCGCACTTGGCAGGGGTACGTCAGCGCACCGCCGCAAAAGGAGTTCTGGGAGGACGTGATTCCGCAGGTGAAAGCGGCGCACCCGGACTTCGCCATGATCGCCGAAGTCTACTGGGACATGGAAGCGCGACTGCTCAGTATGGGCTTCGACTTCACCTACGACAAACGCCTGTACGACCGCATCATGGAAGGCAAGGTGGCCGCTATCCGCGATCACCTCAAGGCGGCGCTGCCGTTCCAGAAACATCAGGTGCGCTTCATCGAGAACCACGACGAACAGCGCGCGGCGGAGACGTTGGGGCCGGCACGCAGCCGACCGGCGGCGGCGCTGATCTGCACCCTGCCCGGCGCGGTGCTGCTGCACGATGGACAGCTCACCGGGCGGCGTGTCAAACTGCCGGTACAGCTTGGCCGCCAGCCATATGAGCCGATCAATACCGACCTGAAGGCGTTTTACCTGCACGTGCTGCACGAAACGCGCTGCGAGATTTACCAGAACGGCGACTGGCTGTTGCTGCCGGTGACGCGGGCGAAGGAAAACAACAGCCACGAAAACCTGATCGCCTACGGCTGGCGCTACCGGGACGAGCACCGCCTGATCGTCATCAACCTGACCGATAAACAGTCGCAGGCGCACGTGAACCTGGGCGCGTGGCCGGAAATCGCGGAGCGCGACTGGCATCTGAACGATGTGCTCAACAGCGGTCGCTACCTGCGTAAGGGTGAGCTGATCGAAAACGTCGGTTTGTATGTTGATCTGTGGCCGTGCGGCGTCCACATCTTCCAGTTCGAACCCGTGTGACGCTGCCCCGGCTCGGACGCCGCGCCCGCTGGGCCGGGCTGCTGTACGGGCTGGCGCTGCTGCTGTGGTTGAGCCTGGAGGATAATCACGTCTGGCCCGTGGCAGCGCTGGGCGCCGGACTGGCGGCGCTGCTCGTGCTGCTGAATCTGCTGCGGCGGCTGGGCGGGCGGGCCATCCCGACGCCGTACGCGGTAGCCGGTGTGGTCACGCTGGGGGCGCTGGTGGGGCTGGGTGCGGCGGTCGCTACCGCCGGGCTAATGCTGTTTAAGAATGCGCTGCACGCGCATGTGTTTCTGGATTATCCGCCAGGCTTGCTGCTGGCTGTGTTATCCCGCGCGCCAGTCTGGACGCTGGCAGGCGGACTAGTGGGTTTAGGATTATTGTTGTTATGGATGGCGTGGGCGAAAAACGGCTGAAAACGGCAGTAAAAAGCTGGCTGCGCGACCATCTTGTCAGGCTGGTGAGCGTGCAGCGGTGTACCTTTATCCCCCAGGCGTCAGTCGCCGATCCGGTGCGGCACAGTGATATGACTGTACAAACTTGGTCGGGATTGGTGATCCACATCCACCTGATTGACGAAATCACCAAACCCGCCAGACTCAAGCGCATCGTGGAACATGCTACTGGCAACGGCATTGGCACGCTGTTTATCGTGGATGCCAACCTGCTGCCACGCCCCGGCGAACCCGTGCCCGCCGACCGCTGGTATCTGGCGGTTCACGCGCTGGCAAAAGACCATCTGTATGCCTATTACCATCATAACGGCCAGCCGGCGCTGCGCCGGGTGGACTTCGTGCCGGTCAACCGGGTTGAGGTCGAAGCCCGCTACGGCGCGGATGTGGACGTTGCCAACCTGCGTTACTTCCGTCACAACGTCAAATTCAGCGCCGTGAAAGGGTACTGGCTGCTGGCCGACTTTGAGACGGACCTGCCGCCGAAAAGCGCGGGTTTCCGCCCGCCCGCCCCGGAGCAGCCTCCGCCGCGCCAGGAGAACCACCAGTCACACACACCACCGCCCTCCCCGCCGCCGACCCGGCTGGAGGCCAGCTACGCGTTGCTGGGCGTATCACGGCAGGCCAGCCGCGAGGAGGTAAAAGCGGCCTTCCGCAAGCTGGCGTTTGAAGTTCACCCGGACGTGAGCAACCTGCCCAAAGACGAGGCCGAGGCGCGTTTCAAACGTCTGAGCGAGGCTTACGAGTACATCAAAGTCTCGAATCGCTGGATATGAACAGCAGCGACTCGCCGGCGCCGTCAGGCTACGCTTCTCCGTTTTCATCTGCCTCGCGCTGTTTGAAGCCCCGCATCAGCACTTCTTCCTCTTGCTTGATGCGCCGTTCAATGTCCTCATCGGGCAGCGGGGCATAGGCCTGCCCGGTTTTGTGGGCAATCAGTTTGAGTAAATCATTGATGGAAGCGTATGACTCGACTCCCAAAGTAAAACGCTGCATCCGCGCCTTAAAAAAGAGCAGCAGGCGCGCCTCAAGTACGGTCACACTTTCGGGATTGGCCTCCAGTTTTTCGAGGCAACGGCGCGCCCAATCTTTCCAGTCCACGCCCATTTCATCGCAGATTGCATAACCGTCGAGCAAATGGGCAAACTCGAACCAGCGATCATAGACAGGAAGCGTAAAGGACTGCGCTTCGGCTTCGGCAATCGTTTTCGCAATTTGGTCATAATCGAACATCATTCATTCGGCCTCAGGCACAAGACTCAGAATTACGAGGTGGAAAGTCGAGCTAATGGTTAAGTGTCTATCCATAAACCCTTCGTAGGGGCACGGCATGCCGTGCCCCTACCGACAAATAAAAGAGGTTTACGGATAGGTTCTAAATGAAAACCGATATATAGATGATTTTTTGCAGGGGCGAACCGCCGGTTAACCCCTGCATTCCATGAAATCTGTTTTCGGTCATCCACAAGCCGCTACTTTTTTAACCTACTCTTGAATAATGGGCTTATGTTCGTGCCGCCAGCTACCAGCTTTTTACCCCGGCAGCAGCGTCTGCAGCCGCCCGCTATTGTCGTTCACGCTTTCGACCGCCCAGCCTTCAATGCCGCTGGCGGTGCGTATCTTCCACCACGTATACCCCTCGGCGAAGCGCGGCCCGTCCAGCAGCGACACCCGCGCCCCATCGCTCAATTTGCCGACGATGGCCGCGCCGGTGCCGGGAGCGGCCCGCACGTTTAACTGGTCACCCTCGGTGGTATTGACAATCGCCATGCCCCCAACAGCCAGGAAGCCTTCAACCACCGGCGTTGCGGCGGCCAGTTGGTTCGGTGATACCAGAGCGGCAGTGGGCACAAACGCCGGCGCCAGACCAGCGGGGAGGTACACGGGTTCGGCCAGCGCCGCCCAGGCCGTATACACCGCCTGCGCTGCGGTACTACTCGTTCCACCTGCCCAGGCAATTACGGGCGACGCGCCCGCCTGGCTTGACCACACCGGCACGCCCGCGTCCAGTCCGTCACGGGTGTTAACGTGTACCAGCGTGGTCGAGCCGGGGTTAAACGTATCGGTAGTATAGATAAAACCGTCCGGCACACCCGCCACATCGTTCATCAAGATTGAAGCGGGCAGCGTTCCAACCACGCTGCCATCGCGGCGCACCACGCGCCACTGCGACGTTTCGCCGCTGGCGGGACTGGCGTTGACCAGAATTAGTTCGCCGTTCTGAATGAACTCTGGCGAAAACAGCGTTTCGGCAGGGGCGTTATAAAACGGGAAGCGTGCCGCCGCGAACGGGTCATACACGTGCAGCGAATTGGCCTGGAAAAACATAAACGACGCGCCCTGGTTCGGCAGCCGGTCATCGTTCAGCGTCATGACCGTTTCGCCGGTTGCCGGCAGCATATCGGCGTCCAGGCCGGGGAAGGCCGGATTGAGCGTCAGCGTATTGGTGTTCAGGTCCCAGGTGTAGCTGTCATAGCGCGACGCCGCTTCCGTGCCGGACTGCACCAGCGTAAATGTCACCATGCGCGCGGCGAACTGGCGCACCACCGGCGTCAGCCCGAAACCGGCTGGGATACCCAGCGCCTCGACCCGCGTTTCGTCGGAGCGTAGCTGGTTCGTGACCGCGCCGTTCTGCCACGTTTCCAGCACGATAACGGCCCAGCCGCCGCCATCCAGGCTGTAGCCATACGCCAGCGCCGAGTTATCCTCGTTGAACAAGTCTTCGCTGGGGTTAAACTCAAACGTATCGGCAACCGTCAGCGGCAGGTTGAAACTCGTCAGCAGCCCATCACGGCTGGCGACGGCAAGCTGCCCCTGGAATGTGGCGCTGTTATAGACGATGTAGGCAAACGGGCTGCCGCCGTGACCGACTGCCACGCGCCGGAAGAAGGTGTCAAAACCCGGCGGCTTCGGCAAAAAGAAGAACGACCGTTCGCCGCTGTCGCTCACCTCGGTCATCTGCCCGGTTGCGCCCTCGAACAGCCACGCCGTCCAGCCGTCCCCCTGCGCGGCGGCGGGCAGCGCTGCCAGCACGATCAGCGCCAGGGCCGTCAGCACTCGTTTGATCATACGCCACCTCCTGCCAAAAGCGTAACACAATCCGGCAGGGTTGCATAATCCGAAGCGACATACGGAGCAATCATCCAATAGTCGCCACACGCTTATCTATGCCTGAAGACTGACGACTATAGACTAACGACTGTAGACTTCCAGTGTATACGGCATCGCCACCGTCGTGACTGGCGCGAACGGCGCGATGATCAGCATCACCTGCTGCACGCCCTCCGCCAGCGGCAGCGTCCGCTGCGCTTCCAGCGGTGCCAGCCAGCGCGACACCTGCACGTCGTTGCCGGTGTGCTGCACGGCCTGTACCCAGGCCTGCTGCGGCAGGCGGTTGTCCACCCGAATCCAGCCCTGCGCGTCCCAGCCACCGCCGTCGGTTTCCAGATCGCTGCTGTAGCCGATTTCGGGGATACGAATGTCGTCAATCGCCAGCCCGGGCTGGCTGATGGCGTCGTCGGTAATCATCTCGAAGCGCAGCAGAATTGATTTCCCGGCGTAGGCATCGAGCGCGATGCTTTCATCCAGCCAACCGTTGCTCTGGCCGGTGTAACCCGGCCCGTAGGCATTGCTGTGCGGGTTGGCGTCGGTGGTGTTCGGCGTGGTCAGGAAATCCCAGGTACGCCCGCCGTCGGCGCTTGCCAGCACGTAGGCGTAATCCCACCGATCTTCGAGGTAATACCACGCCCTGTAATGCAGGGTGGCGGCGCTGACGTTTGACAGGTCAAAGGCGCGGGTCAGTGTCGTGTCGCTCATGTCGCCCCGGTTGCTGTACCAGAACCAGCGTCCGCTGGCGGCCTCGGTCGGGACAAGCTGCACCTCGGCAGGGGCGGACAGCCGAATATCCAGTGACTTCGCGCCATCGAGGTTGGTCAGGACCGTGTAATCGGCGCTGTACTGGTTGGCAGTATTGGCGGTCCGGTAAGGATAGGTCGAAACCACCGCTTCCGGTGTCGCGCCTGGCAGACCCGGCGGCAGCAGTTGGTAGCCATAGCGGCCATCGCCAACAGCCGGATTCAGCACAAAGTTCGCCACCGTCCAATCCGCAAACAGGTCGTTAACACCCGGCTGACCTGATTCGCGCAGCACCCGGTCGAACGAGTCCAGCCCCGTGCCGGGGTCGGTGCTCACCGTCTGGAGTGCGTCCAGGCCGTAACGCTCGTAAAAGTAGGTCATAAACAGCAGTGCCGCGCCGTAGTGCGGCAGGCGCGGGCCGTCCTCCGACCAGGTGTTGAGCTGCGTCTGCGGCGCGCTGAGAAAGCTGATCGCCGGGCCGGTATCCTGATACAAGTACAGCGAGGTAAACGACGACAGCCCTTCGTTCAGCCAGATGGCGTCATTTTCCTGAATGTTGGCGCGAATCATATGCTGGAATTCGTGCGCGACCACGCTTTCCACCCCCAGCGAGGCAATCAGCGCCGGGTTAATGCTGTCGAGGTTAAACAGGAACATCTCGTGTTCGTTGCTGGTCGGGAACACCGGGCGCGGATAGGTGTGGCGACTGGCAAAGAACGCTGCCACTCCCGGCCCAAGCCCATAGGCGAACAGGCCGTAGATACGTGGGTCGCCGTCCACGCCGGGCGAGGCTTCGCTGCCCCACAGTTCGCGCACGCGGGGATAAATAAAGGTGTCGAAGGCGTTTGCCAACTGGCGCAGATCATCGTCCGCCAGTACGTTAATCGGCGTGCCGTCGGCGGTGTCCTGTACCCACAGATAGATGCGGTCGCCGACCACGCGCAGCGTCGCCGTGACTTGGAACTCGCGGTTTTCCGTCGAATTTAACACCCAGAACGTCTGCCGTTCGCCGACCTGCCGGACGGGCGCGCTCGCCGGTGTTGCCGGAATCGCGCCCACGCGCCGAAGCCGCTGCGCCAGTTCCACGCGGTTCGCGGCGGGAACGTTGGTGGTTTCGAGCGCCGTCAGCGTCGGGTAATCAGCCGGCGCGCCGGGCTGCTGGGCATGGAGGGGGGAAATAATTGAAATTGTGGCAAAAAGAAAACAGAACAAGAGGGGGATAAAAATGTGTTTCAACCTATTCTCCGCTTTCCGCTGCCTGGCGTAATACCAGAAATGCTTCCTTAAGGGGTTGGCTCACTGCACTGTCAGGTTCTGCAAGCACAAGGGCTTGGTAAACATCGAGGAACTGCATCCTGAGACGATAGAAAATGCTGCTCTGTGTTGCTGCTAACCCGGCCAGCAGGGATTCCATACGTTGCCGTTTTTCGTCTCGGACGATCAACAAAAGCCGGATGGTTTCCGCGAGTAAGTCTTCTGGTGTTGCGCGATTTTCATGAACATCGGCAAGAAGCTGGAGTGCGGCTTGATAAACTTCTCTGGGCCGGCCTTCCAGTTCAAGCTCGGGCGTTAACAACGTATTTCGATTTCGGAGTGCGGGAGTCAGAAAGGCAGTGGTTGGATTGCAGGGCAGATTGTGGCGGATAATAAACTCTGTTAGATAACGTTCGTCGTATGTGCGGCCAGAAAAAGCATCGGTATCCCCAATCTGTGTATAAGGTTTGCGAATATCTATTTCAGGACGATGGATCTTTGCCAGCAGGCAGGCGAGGAGTAATCGCACGACAGCGCGGTTTTGAATATTGCGACACACAATTTCGACCCGCGCCTGTATCAGGTGATCGGTTATGAATACGCTGTTTAAGTTAGAGGAAACCCGCTGATACGCTAAATCAAGGATTTCTGAAGGTGCTTCCACGGAGTTCTATCCTCTAGCCTGTAATTGACCCAAAGCACTTCCGTCCGCGTCTGCTTGACAGAATGTATCGTCTTGGGGGGGGCTTCTATACAAGTCCAATCCCGGTAGAGTTCATCCATCAGGCTGGAATGGTAGCTGGATACCGCTACTTTTCCTTTCGCATTATGAAGTATTGTCGCCAGTTGGCGATGATCTGCATCTGTCATCTCATAGGCATAAGCCTTGCTGTCACCTCTGCTTTCATGGGGATAGGGAGGGTCGCAATAAAATAATGTGTCTTCACTATCATAACGTTCGATGATTTCAATCGCCGGCGCGTGTTCAATCTGCACCCGTAACAGCCGTTGTGCCACTTCAGCCAGTCCTTCGATACTGCCTAACCACCGGGATACTGCTCCTGCCATTCCGGCACGGCTGGTCAAAACGCAGTGTGCCCATCGGCCTGCGCTCGCCGTCTGCGCCAGACCCGTTCGCACCTGGCGCGCGCGAACGAAAAAGCGCCGTGCCCGTTCGACATCCGATAAACCCTCTGTTGGTTCCTGAATCGCGGTTTCAAATTCCTCTCGTGAGAACGGAGTGAGGCCAATCGCCTCAATCAGTGCCTCTTTCCGATCGCGGAGGACGCGGAAGAAATTAACCACTTCTCCATCGAGGTCATTATACGTTTCAACTGGCGCAGGTTCACGGTTAATCAACACGGCAGCCGAACCGCCGAACGGTTCGCAATAGTGCTGGCTTTCAGGTAGTAAGGGGAGTAGCCAATCAAGATGGCTGTATTTCCCACCGTACCATCCAAACGCGATTTGTTTGCCCATCTGTTTTCTGTCCTGCTAGTTCAGAAGTTTTATTCTATCACTTCCGCCTGAATCCCCTGCAATCCCAGTGCTTCGTGCAGTGCCTCCCACTGGTCGGGGCGCACGACGACGGCCATCGGCCCCAGCCGCGCCCCCAGGTAACGGCGCAGCGCGGGCGTGTCCAGAATTTTGTCCATTGTCTCCGGCGCGGTCGTGCGCAACACCATCAGCCGTTCCAGCGTGACGGCTGCCGCCGGCCCGCCCTGCCAGCTTTCCAGCAGGCGCGCGACGGTTGGGGGAAGCAGCTGCTCGTTCAGCATCCGGCTTAAAAAGCTGCTGATGTGCCCGGCGTTGATACCCTGCGCCGCCGCCCGCTGCACGCTGTTGGCATCCACTTTATATGTATACGGGTCGCCTGCCGCTACCCAACTGGCAAAGCGCGCGATCTGGAAACGATCCACGCGGGCGATCTTGCGCGAGACCAGAATGGTGCCATCGTCCTTAAGAGTGATTTTATCCTCCGGTTCGGCGGGCGACGGCCAGGGCGCGTGGCCGAGAAAGGCGCGCCCGTAGGCAGTTAGTCGTGCTGCGTCTTCGCCCCGGTCAACCAGACCCAGCCAGTGCATCGGCCCGGTGAGGTAGAACTCGATCAGCGCGCCTTCGACCGCTTCCCAGCTTTCAAAACCCTGTAGATATTCACCTTCGTCGTTGCGGATATACCAGCTTTCGTAATCGCCGCCAGGACGCTGGAAATCGGGGTCGGTGGCCTTCACCGTTTCGATGAACGCCTCCAGCGACCACCAGTCCTGTTTGGGCGACCCCTCCGCCAGCAGTTCAAGGAAGTTCTCGCGGGCAACCGCCGGGTCGTACTCGTCCAGTTCGCCGCCGGGGTCAGGATGCAGCCCCGGCACGTGCCACAGATCGCGGTAGACGGTGCTGCTGCGCCAGGACTCGGCCAGTTTACGCACCTGGGCGGCGCGCGGCGCTTCCAACCAGCGGCGGGCTTCGGCGCGTTTGGGGTAGGCTTTGCCGGCCTGCACCTCGATCAAATCGGCACTGATACCCACCGCCAGCAGAAATGGCAGCCGCGATTTGTGCGTTTTAAGCAGGTATGGCAGCAGCGCGGCGATATCTGCGGGGGCCAGGTTATCATTGTCCAGCAGCGGCGCGTGCAGTTGGAGATAGGCTAGCAGCGTCGTCATGTCATCCACGATGGACGTATCCGCCGTAACCACATTCTGCACGTTCGTCAGTGTCTCAACTGCCGCCGGCATGGCTTCCACCGGCTCGGCCTGCAAGTTGGAGTACGAAGTCTGGCGCACCGGCAGCACGTCCAACAGATCGGGCGGGATGTAGACCACCACCCGTGGGCCGGTGTCGGCCTGCTCAAACGCCTGTGAGATGAGACCGCGATAATACAGTCCTTCCGCGACGCTGGCCGGGTTATCCAGCGGGTTGGCGCGTTCGATCTGCGCTGCGCCCATTTGGCGGATTTCCCCGAACAACCGCGAAAACTTGGCAAGCGGCATCCGCCCGCCGGAGCCGATCAGCATTTGCAGCACGCCGCGCTGCTCGTCGGTCAGCGCTGACCAGACCTGTTCGGCGCGGTCACGGTTGAGCATCACCTGCGCCAGTGTATCAATCGCGGCGGTTGCGTCCTTGCCGCTGATGTTAGCCTTCCAGAACTTTGCCAGTAGCGGCAGCATTCCAGCGTCGGTATCCTGTAGGGTTCGATAAATATTTTTCATCGGCAGCAGCCTGTTTTGGGTTAATCCATACCGGGGCGGAGCGTGCTCCACCCTACAACCTATACTAACATTAACTTTGAATCAATGGGGCACTTCTCACCTTGTTGGGTAGCTAAGCGCCTTTCCGAGTAACCCGGAAGCACGAAAGGCGATGATGGCACAGGCAGAATGCAGTAAGACGAGACAGTGTTCCGCTTCCTTCTCTCGGGTGACATGGATGCAACAAAAGCGGTTCAACCAGCTATGGCGGCGTTCCCCCATCCAACGGCGCCCGCTTGCTGCTACCTAACCTCCTTTCCCCAACAACCTGAAACGCACCCATGCGTTGGGACACGGGGAATTGTGAGCACATTCTTTGTACGGACACGGCTTGCCGTACCCATACTTGACCGCGTTTTTCCTCACTCCATCGTATTGTCAACGGGCGCTTTTCCCACACTGGAATGCCTACAATGGCTAACCTCAAGACCTTACCGAACTGCATTTCGAGCTAGCTGGAGCGGTTGATACGAGGAAAAGGCAGGGCAACCTTACGGGACAACCCTGCCGGAAAGGGTTGGCCTTATGCCCCGGTCTTTTCCCGCACGTTTAGCTGCGCCCGATACCATTCTACCGTTTCGCGCAGGCCATCACGGAAACTCGTTCTGGCGCTGAAGTCAAACTCCCGTTCGGCGCGGGATACGTCCACGTTACGGCGCGGTTGGCCGTTTGGCTTGCTGGTGTCCCAGCGCAGATCGCCGGTGAAGCCCACCAGTTCGGCAATCGTCTCCGCTAACTCGCGGATGCTGATCTCCATACCGCTGCCGATGTTTACGGGTTCGGGTTTATCGTAATACGCCGCCGCCAGCGCGATTCCCTCTGCCGCGTCTTTGACGTAAACAAACTCGCGGGTGGGCGAGCCGTCGCCCCACAGCGTCACACAGTCGTGGCCTGCGGCCTGCGCTTCGATCATCTTACGAATCAATGCCGGGATGACGTGCGAGTTTTCGAGGTCGAAGCTGTCGCCGGGACCGTACAGATTGGTGGGCATCAGGTGAATCGCGTTGTAGCCGTATTCGGCGCGGTACGCCTGGCTCTGCACCAGCAGCATCCGTTTGACCAGCCCGTAGGGTGCGTTGGTTTCTTCCGGGTAGCCGTTCCACAGGTCATCTTCCTTAAATGGAACGGGGGTGTACTTGGGATAAGCGCAGATTGTGCCAACACCAACAAACTTCGGCACGCCGGCGCGGCGGGCATACTCCAGCGTCAGCGTCCCCATCATAATGTTGTCGTAGAAAAAGATGCCGGGATGCTTCCGGTTTGCGCCGATGCCGCCGACCGTCGCCGCCAGGTGAATCACCATTGTCGTACCGGGGTGGTCGGCAAACAGCCGGGCTGCCGCTGCCGGTTCGCGCAGGTCGTACTGCGCCTTACGCGGCACGATGATGTCACCCGCGCCAAGCTGGCGCAGATGGTTGACCACGTGCGTGCCGAGAAAGCCCGCACCGCCGGTGACAATCACCCGTTGGTTATGCCAGTCAAACGCCATGACACTGCTCCCCTTTCGCTTTTAGGAACGGGCATTGTAACAAAAGGCGTCGGGCAATTCCAGCCGGGTATGCCGCAGATACAGCCGCCCGATGGCGATACGATCAAGATCAAAGCGTAACGCAAAGGGGCAAATGTGTCTGATAGGGGCGGGTTTCTAAACCCGCCCCTACGATTTACTATTTTGCCAACTGCCAATCGCTAGCCGCCCACTGGCAACTGGTGACTGGACCCACTCCAAAAAAGATTTTGTTGAAAAAGGGATGAGGTAAGATCATTGGGCGACAGAGACTCGTGAGGCAAAGCCATGTCGCTCAAAGCCAGCTTTTCACCCACTATTCCAGAAGCGACCCAACAACTCGTTGAGCCGCTGCTGCCAACGAACAGTCTGTATCGGTTCATTGGGCAGAAAATCCACGTTATCCTGCGGGAAGCGGACTTTGCTAAGGCGTATGCCGAGACGCGGCGACCACGTATAAGCCCCCTCGTACTGGCGCTGGTGACCGTGTTTCAGTTCGTTGGGAAACTGCCGGACTGCCAGGCAGCGCAGAGGGCGGTGATGCGGTTGGACTGGAAGTATGCGCTGCATCAACTGCTGGAGTGGCAAGGGTTTCACTACACCGATTGATGCCACTTCCGCCAGCATCAGCTGAACCACGACTGTGAAGGGCTGGTGTTTGAGCGGGTCGTGACCTATCTGCGGGATAAAGGCTTTGTGAAAGCGGGCGGGAAACAGAGAACCGACAGTACTCACATTCTGGCAGCAGTGCGTGTCCTGAGTACGCTGGAACTGCTGCGGGAAACGTTGAAAACCACTTTACAGGCCCTCATCGCACCCGACGCGCCGTGGACGGTGCAGCCCTTGCCTGGCGTTCATCACCGATCCGGCGTTGACATCCACCCTTGAAACCGACAATCAGGCGTTAGCCGCCATTCTACCGACGAGCCGACCCGGCGTAGTCATATCCGTTACCGGGTTTACTTCGGAACCCAGTGTCGCACCTGTGTTTTCTTCTCCGCCGCCCGTTGCACGGATCGCTGGTACGGTCGCATCCTGTCGCTGCATCCGCACTTTGCCCTCTTGCAAGCGCGCCGTCGTGAGGAACCACACCCACTTTTGCCCAGGAAATGCGTCTCAGACGGAGTGCAGAAGGTGTCATTTTGGAATTGGTGCGTCGTCGTGGCCTGCGGCGATTACGTTACCGAGGCCAACGCAAGGGGCAACTGCCGCTGGATTCATTGGAGCAGCAGCTCATCTCACACGGTTGGCCGCCACTTTGGATGGTTTATCACCGCTTTTCTGCCATTTCTCTTTCCTACTGGCCTTTCACCACTCGTTTTTCAACAAAATCTGTTCTATAGCAAGAGCCACAGTTGGAAGATTCGAGCTAATCCAAAAATCTCAGGGTGAATAACTTGGAAGCCGAGCAGATTCATCAACTACCCCAATAGCAGAAGCACTGCAAGCTGGATAGTAGATAAGAGCAGGGGGCAAGTGCCCCCTCTCCATTTTCCCGCCGCGTTTTTCTCCCGTCGCCAACGCGCCTGTCCCGTGCTATAGTGAGGGTGTATCGTTGTTGCAGGGAGTCCGCTTTGGTGTCGCACCTTCCTTCTGTTCGCGGCCTGACAACTGCCGAAGTGGCCGAGCGCGTGCGGCGCGGTGAAACCAACGCCTACAAGGCCCGCGTCGGGCGCACCTACTGGCAGATCGTGCGGGATAACGTCCTCAACCTGTTTAACGTCGTCCTGTTCACGCTGCTATCCGCCCTGTTGGTAATAATAACCGGTTTTCAGACAGCCATAGCTCAGGAAAGCGACTCAGCCTTCATTTCCGATCTTGATTGGAGTCCTGATGGTACGCTTCTGGCTGTCGCCGTTTCCACGGCGCGGGATGAGCCAGATTGCAACTACACGTTGACTGATTCCTACGCTGTCCGCCTCATTGACACTGCGTCTGGTGCTGTGACAGCGACAATAGATTCTGATTCAAGTTGCTCGATAGTCGCCGTTGACTTCAACCCAGCCGGTACACAACTCTTTACGGTTGCTTTTGGTGGAGTATATGAGAAATGGGATATAGCAAGCAAACAAAGATTACAGGCGGTTAGGATATATAGTCTATTCCTCGGTGGTTCTTGGAATCCCGATGGTACTGAGGTGATGATTTTTCATACACCAGGAGTCCTGATTTATGACCAAAATCTCATTGATCCTCCTTTAACCCCAATTCCATTAGATTTAAGAAGCAATGATCTTACCTACGCAATCTGGAGTCCTGATGGGAGCAAGATTGCTACCAGTTATGCTAACGGGAGTGTTGACGTTTGGAATGTCACTACCGGTCAGGGCTTGGTCACATTCCAGGGACACACCAGTTCCGTACTGCGGTTTGCATGGAATCCGGTACTGAACGTAATTGCAAGTGGCGATGCAAACGGAACAATTTGGGTTTGGGATGCATCGTCGGGCCAAGCCATCTCTCAACTTGCAGGACTTACAGGCGCAATCCGCGATCTCGCGTGGCGACCGGATGGACAACAACTTGCCAGTGCAGGCGCAGATAATACCGTGCGAGCCTGGGACTGGCCGTCAGGACAAATGCAGATTGTAAACGGAAACCAATCAGCCTGGGCTGTGACTTACAGCCCTGATGGTAGTAAGCTGGCTTACGGTGGCGAGGATGATTCAATAGCCATTGTTCCTGCCCCCACTACGTCCACTCCCATCGCCTTCACCAGCGCGCGGGATGGCAATCTGGAACTGTACCGCCTGACGGGAACGGCCACGACACGGTTAACCAACAACGCGGTCGGGGACGCTTTCGTGGACTGGTAGGGGTCGAAGCGATCCAGCGATCATCAGGGGGCGCACGCCCCCTTTTT
>JACRPS010000010.1 GCA_016223085.1 Chloroflexota bacterium | reverse complement strand
TGAGCGGATGTTTTCGGTTGCGTTCATCGCGTGGGTCTTCCAGTTGAGCAAAATGGCTGAGAATACTCGTCTCTGGAAACATGTCTGTCCCTTTTTAGAGACAATTATCCTCCATTGAGATTTCATATGCGATTGCCCTACCTTATGTAGGGGCGGGTTTCTAAACCCGCCCCTACCGTGTTACTATGGATAACCTACCGGTTGCGCCCGTATTTCTCGTGGCTCGAAACCCAATCGGACGACGAAATGGCCGCGCCAAGCGAGAGTTCACCCGCCAGCGCCACGCCGGCGATGATTTCTGCCAGCTTGTTCACCTTGCCCTTGCCATAGCAGCCCAGCACTTCCAGACATTCGCGCTGCGTCGGCAGTCCCGTCCCGCCGCCATACGTCGCCACAATTAGCGATGGGATGGTCAGCGAAACGTACAGATCGCCATCGTCGGTCAGTTCGGTGTAGATGATCCCCGCCGACGACTCGGCCACGTTCGCCACATCCTGGCCGGTGGCAATGAACATGGCCGTGATCGCATTGGGCGAATGGGCGCCGTTGTTGTTTGCGCCGGACAGGAACGCGCCGACGTTCGCTACTGTCGAATGATAGTGCAGGCTTTCCGGTTCAACCCGCATCTGCTGCAACAGCACGCTGCGCTTAATCACGGCCTCCGCCGTCACCCGCTTGCCGCGCGTCCGCATCACATTGATCTGCGATGCCTTTTTGTCGGTAGCGAAGTTCGACTCCAGATAAAAATGTTTAATTTTGTCTTTGTCCTCGTAATGGTCGAGCATCCAGCTACACGCGCCAAAGGTCGCCCGCCCGACCATGTTCTGCCCGGCGGCATCGCCGGTAGAATAGTTAAAGCGCAGGTAAACAAACTTGTTGGACTGGTAGGAATCAATATATTGCAGTTTGGCAACATGAGACGTGGCTTCCGCCTCATACCGGATTTTGTCGAAGTTCGCCTCCACCCACTTAACAAACTCGCGTCCGGCGCGGGCGTCTTCCATCACAAACACCGGCGCGCGCTGCATCGCGTCCCCGATCACGGTCACCTTCACACCGCCGCACAGGTTTACAACCTTGATGCCGCGATTGTACGAGGCCACCAGCGTGCCTTCCGACGTTGCCAG
Organism: Chloroflexota bacterium; assembly: GCA_016223085.1. Lineage (GTDB taxonomy): Bacteria > Chloroflexota > Anaerolineae > Aggregatilineales > Phototrophicaceae > CFX2. The sequence goes on along the minus strand of JACRPS010000010.1, from coordinate 358,192 downwards.
CGGAATCAGAAAATCCCCCTGCGCGTGTTCCCCGTTGATACGAATCGGGCCAGCGAACCCTAGCGGAATTTGCGCCACGCCGGTAAAGTGCTCGATATTGCCTTTGGTGACGTGGGGGTCAAACGAAAACTGGCCGACATGTTCCAGCTTAACACCGCTGAATTCCTCAACAAACCGCTGCCGTTCCTGAATCACCTCCAAATCGTAATCGTCGCGTTCGCTGCGCGGCAGGCGAATCAGATGATCGTCAGCTTCGGTGATGGAGTCTTCTACCGACAGCATCAGCTCGCCAAACGGCACAGCCTCAAAGCCGATCTCAATACTGTGTTTGCCAAATGGCAGGTGTTCGCCGTGAACAAACACGTCCAGCGTCTTGCGCAGCGGGAAATGCACCGGACGTTCCGGCGCGATATCATCGGGTGTGAGGATCGTACCGTCCCCCAGATCAATCCGAACCTGCGTCAGCGGGATTTCATGGTCGCGGATTTTGACGCAGATCAGCCGGGCGAGGTCGGCGTCGCTCAGGCGGTTTTTGATCGAAAACCGGATGCCGCCATCTACATTTTTTAAGCTGCCAAAAGTATACAATTGGCGAAGTATCAGGCTCGGAATCGTTACCATTGGTGTTGACATGGAAAACAAACCCTTCTCTCAATAACAATCATCTGTTTTGTACATAGCTTACCCGTGACCGGGTAACATTGCAAAAGCGCATAGCTGAATAAAGCGAGGTTTAAATGATGAGTTACGCTCTGAAAGACGTTCTGGCAGCCAACGATGTTTATGCGGCGCAGTTTGGTGACAAGGCGAACCTCCCCGCGCCGCCGCGCCGCCGTATCGCCATTCTCACCTGCATGGATGCGCGGCTCGACCCGGCCCGGTTCGCCGGGCTGGCAGAAGGGGATGCTCACGTCATCCGCAACGCCGGCGGACGCGCCAGCGATGACGCGATTCGCTCGCTCGTCATTTCCTACAAACTGCTAGGCACGCGCGCGTGGTTTGTCATTCACCACACCGACTGCGGCATGGCGCAAATCACCGGCGAAATCATGGGCAATCTGCTGGCGCAAAGCCTCGAACCGGCGGTCAAAGCCCCGGATGGCTGGCGGGATACGGGCACGGGCACGGGTTCAGCCGAAGGGCGATACATCAACTGGCTGACCATCAGCGACCCGGTACGCAGTCTGGTGGACGACGTTCGTCGGATTCGCAATCATCCGCTTGTCCCTGGCTCAATTCCCATCTACGGCCTTATCTTTGATGTCAGCACCGGGCGACTGGTCGAAGTCCCGGCAGCGATAGCCGCCGGCCAGCCTACCGGCTGAGGGTAACGAAAATGGAACCCTCCGCCCTGAACCAGCAACTAATCTGGTGAGAGCGAAGGAGGCGCGATGGCAGAGCAGGACCCGGATCGCCATCTGGTGCAGGCGATGGCGCGCGGTGACGTGCGGGCGCTGGAGGAACTGTACGCGCGGCATGGGGCACGACTCCTGGCGTATCTCGTCGGACTGGTGGACAACCGCCAGTTGGCCGAAGAGGTGCTTCAGGATGTGATGCTGGCCGCGTGGCGTGGAGCAGCCAGCTTTCGCGGTGACAGCCGGGTGACAACCTGGCTGCTGGCGATTGCCCGGCTGCAAGCCCTTGGCGCCCGGCGGCGGCGCTATCCGGCAGTCGTTCCGCTGGACGACCGCGCGGCGCAGGATGACAGCGGCCTGTTCGCGCGGGTTGACCGGGAGGCGGAGGCCCGTGCGCTGCGCGCGGCGCTGCGCCAGCTTCCGAATGACCAGCGCGAAACGCTGGAGCTGATCTTCTATCACGAACTCAGCGGGCCGGAAGCGGCGGTCCTGCTCGGTGTGCCGGAAGGCACGATCAAGAGCCGGCTGAACCGCGCCAAAACATCCCTGCGCCGCCTGCTGCGCCTGAAGGAGGCCGATCATGAAGCCTGAACGCTGGAACGATCTGCTGCTGGCCTATCTCACCGGCACACTGTCGGCTGCCGACGGCGCTGCTTTTGAGCAGATGGTAGCGGAGTGCGACCCCTGCCACGAGGAACTGCGCGAGTGGCAAACGCTGGCCGACGCGGTGCGCGCCGAAAGCGAGGCGCGGTCAAGCGCGTTGCCGCCGCTGTCGGAAACGTTCTACCGGCGTCTGACAGCACAGCCCTCCGCCAACGGCTCTCACGCTCGTTCGGTTACAGCTACGGAGGAAATGATGACCACCATTACCGGACAGATCGGGCAGAAAACCTATCCGCGCCTTTCCACACAACCACTCACGCTGGCGGCAGCGGTGGTAGCGGCGCTGGTACTGGGCGCGCTGCTGCTGTTTGCAGGCGGGCGCGGTCCATCGGATGATTTGCCCAGCGCGGGTATCGTCGGGCAGGAAACGACTGAGACTCCAACCGCGACCAATACGTTTGAGCCAACTCCAAGCCTGACTTTCACGCCCACGCCAATGGCGTCGCCGACGCTTGTGCCGGGTGAACCCCAGTTTACGGCGACGCCGCTGCGGATGGAATCGCCGGTCATGCCTGTACCGCCAACCCTCATGCCGGCAGAACAGTCGGCGATGGAACCGATTGTATCCGCGCCAGCGCAGTTAAACGCCAGCATCGAACTGCCGGAGGGCACGGGCGCAGCCCAGGTTTTACTCTCACGGGATGGAAACGTGGCGGCGGTCCTGGGTCTGGAAGGAACCGTATATCTGTTTAATACAGCCACACAACAGCCAGTCAAACAGTTCGCGCCTTCAAACTCAGTGATAACTGCAATGGCTTACGACTCAAACCGCAATTTGCTGGCCCTGGGCAGCGCCGATGGCGAACTCTACTTGTTAGACACGAACACGGGTACGCAGGAATCGGTCATGGACGGTGATGGGACAGTAACAGCGTTAGCCTTCAGTCAGAACAACAGTCAGTGGCTGGCAATCGTGCGCAACGGCGGGACGCTCAACACCGTATGGCTGTACGATCAGGATAGCGGCGAACAGACGGCCATTCTGGTATTCGACCTACCGCTGACCAATGCAGTGTTTAGCGCCGATGGAGCGCAAATGATCGTTGGCACGCTGGATGGCCGCGTGCTGGTGCTGGACGTGAATCAAGATTGAAACCGTAGGGGCGGGTTTTCAAACCCGCCCCTACAACATGACATGGCGACGCCATGTCGCTACACCGATATCAATTTTGTCGTAGGGGCGAACCGGCGGTTCGCCCCTACCCTTTTACCCAAACAGCGCGTTCTTCTCGGCCTCTTTGTCGGCCAGCGCGCCGCGCAGATCAAGAATCTGGTCGCGCAGCGCCGCCGCTTTCTCAAATTCGAGCGCCTGCGCCGCCGCTTTCATCTCGCGTTCCAGTTCCTTTATCATGCGGCTCAGTTCGTCCTTTGGTAGCGCCGCCAGCGAGACTGGCTTGCCGGCTTCAACCTTGTCTCCATCCTCGGACATCGCTCGCACCCGGTCGGTCAGGTCGCGGATTTGTTTGACGATGCTGGCAGGGGTGATGTTGTGTTCCCGGTTGTACTGCTCCTGAATCGCCCGGCGGCGGTTAGTCTCGTCAATCGCGCGTTTCATCGAGTCGGTCATGGTGTTGGCGTACATAATCACCTTACCCTCGATGTGCCGCGCGGCACGACCGATGATCTGAATCAGCGCCTGCTCCGAACGCAGGAAACCTTCTTTATCGGCATCGAGGATCGCAACCAGTGACACTTCCGGCAGGTCAATCCCTTCGCGCAGCAGATTGATACCAACCACCACGTCATACACCCCCAACCGCAGATCGCGCAGGATTTCGATGCGCTCAATCGTGTCAATCTCGGCGTGCAGATAGTGGGCGCGGATGCCCATCTCGTTGATGTAACCGGCCAGCTCTTCCGCCATGCGCTGTGTCAGCGTGGTCACAAGCGCCCGCTGCCCCTTCTTGACACGCAGCGCCACCTCCTGCAGCAGGTCTTCGATCTGGCCTTCGACCGGACGGACGATGACTTCCGGGTCGAGAACACCGGTTGGCCGGATGATCTGCTGCACCACCTTCTGGCTGATCTCGCGCTCATACGGCCCCGGCGTCGCCGAGGTGTAAATCACCTGCTGCACCCGCTGCTGGAACTCCTCAAAGTTCAGTGGACGGTTATCCATCGCGCTCGGCAGGCGGAAGCCATATTCCACCAGTGTGACCTTCCGCTGGCGGTCACCGTTGAACATGCCGCGCACCTGGGGAATGGTCATGTGGCTCTCGTCAATCACCATCAGATAGTCGTCCGGGAAGTAGTCAATCAGCGTCCAGGGCGGGCTGCCCGGCGGGCGCTGGTCGAGATGGCGCGAGTAGTTTTCGATGCCGGAGCAGAACCCCACTTCCCGAATCATCTCCAGATCGTAGCGCGTGCGCTGTTCCAGCCGCTGCGCTTCGAGCAGCTTGCCCTCGCGTCTGAAGAACGCAACCTGTTCTTCCAGTTCCTTCTCGATGTCGTGCAGCGCCTGCTTCAGCTTTTCGTCGCTCGTCACGTACTGTTCCGCCGGCCAGATGGTGATTTCGTTGTGTTCCGCCAGAATTTCGCCCGTCAGCGGGTCGAACTGGGTGATACGTTCCACCTCGTCGCCAAATAGCTGGATGCGATAGGCGTATTCGCTGTAGGCTGGGACGATCTCCAGCGTATCTCCGCGCGCCCGGAACGTGCCGCGTTTTAAGTCCATGTCGTTGCGGTTGTACTGGATGTGCACGAGTTGGCGCAGGATATGGTCACGGCGTGTGGTTCTGCCGACGGCCACCTGCACGGTTGACTGCCGCCACGCTTCCGGGTCGCCGATGCCGTAAATACACGACACTGACGCCACGATCAGCACATCGCGGCGCGACGACAGCGACGCCATCGCCGAGATGCGCAGCCGGTCAATCTGCTCGTTGATCTCGGTTTCTTTTTCGATGTACAGGTCCTGCTTCGGGACATATGCTTCCGGCTGGTAGTAGTCGTAGTAGCTGACGAAGTACTCCACCGCGTTGCGCGGGAAGAACTCCTTAAACTCCGCGTATAACTGGGCCGCCAATGTCTTGTTGTGTGCCAGCACGAGCGTAGGTTTCTGGACTGCTTCGACCACTTTCGCCACAGCATAGGTTTTCCCAGTCCCCGTGGCACCTAACAACGTCTGGTGGCGCAAGCCCTGCTGAACGCCCTCGACCAGCCCGGCAATCGCCGATGGTTGGTCGCCGGTGGGTTGAAACGGAGATACAACCTGGAAGGGGGGCATATGTGCCTCGCTTTCGGAACATTAGTTCGAGCGCGGACACGTGATTATAGCGGAGTGCCGCTGGAAATGGTAGTGTTAGCTACGGCTCAAACCGGCCAGACAGAGGCGTGCGGAAGGTGCTGCGCGAAAAGATAAAATTCACCAGCGCCCCGATGGCAAACGCCAGCGCAAAAATCGCAATCGAAGCCCGCTGCGCTGCCGTCGTTAGCAGGATGAGATAGCCGGACGCCAGTGTGAAGCTCATCAGCACGGCGACCGTGAGCGCCCGCCCCACCCGCGAGTCGCTGGCCGCGCCCAGCCGGGTCAGCGCCAGCGCACCAAAACCCAGCACCAACCCCAGCAGCGATGGGAACAGCAGGCCAAAGAACGACAGCGTTGGCGGTGGTGGCGGTGGCAGGTTGGGGTCAGCCGGTGGCGCCGGCGGCGTCAGCGTAGTCAGCAGCAGCATGAAGAAAATGCCCGCCAGCCAGCCGAGCAGATAGCCGGCATACTCGCGCTGCCGGAACGCCCACACGCTGATGATCGCCAGCATGACGAGCGTCACCAGAATCACCATTACGTTACTCAGCAGAATGCTTTGCAGAAATTCGCCCAACGCCTGCCTCCTGTTTCTACGGGTAGGATAGCGGCGGCATGTTAAATTTGCGTATGTGCCCAAATAGGCCATCTGGTTCATCTTTCGCTGGTAAAATACATATGAAGCGTTTTTGCATACGCGATTTCAGGAGGATGGAATGGTTGCCCGGCATGACCTGTTTGCAACGACCACGCGCGGCCTGCGCCGCGATACGCCGCCGATGAAGCTGTACGAAAAAGCCAAACGCTACGGCATCTGGAACCCCAGCGACTTTGATTTCACACAGGATCAGGCCGACTGGCAGCGGCTGACACCTGACGAACAGGACGCGATTTTGCGGCTGACCGCCGTGTTCCAGTCCGGTGAGGAAGCCGTCACGCTCGACCTGCTGCCGCTTATCATGACAGTAGCGAACGAAGGCCGTATCGAAGAAGAAATGTACCTGACGACCTTTTTGTGGGAAGAAGCCAAACACACCGACTTTTTTAATCGCTGGTTGATGGAAGTCGCGGGCAGCCCCGGCGACCTGAGCCGTTACCATCAGGACAGCTACCGGCTGCTGTTTTACGACGCGCTGCCGGCGGCGCTCAATAACCTGAAAACCGATTCCTCCCCTGCCGCCCAGGTGCGCGCCTCGGTCACGTACAACATGATCGTGGAAGGCGTGCTGGCGGAGACCGGTTATCACGTCTACTACAACGCCCTGCGCAGCAATAACCTGATGCCCGCGACCGTGCAGGGTGTGGACTTGCTGAAGCAGGACGAATCGCGCCACATCGCCTACGGCATCTTCCTGATTTCGCGCCTGATCGCCCAGGATGATTCGCTGTGGCCGCTGGTCGAAGACACGATGAACGCCCTATTGATGCCCGCCATCGGCGTGTTAAATGAGGCTTTTGCCTGTTACGACCCGGTGCCGTTTGGTCTGCAACTGGACGACTTCACCAACTTCGCCATGATGCAGTTCCAGAAGCGGGTGGCGCGGTTGGAAAAGGCGCGCGGCGCATCGCTGGACGACCTTTACCATGTCACCCAGGCAGCCATTGACGCCAATGATGCATGAAGAAGTGCCGGGTTCAGTCGAACTTTCAACTCGGAACTGTCCTTAAACTCACCATTGACTCCCGGCAACGCCGCTGCTAATATACACTGTACGTTGCGGGGTAGAGCAGTGGTAGCTCGTCGGGCTCATAACCCGGAGGTCGTAGGTTCGAGTCCTACCCCCGCTACTAGTGGTGATATAGCTCAGCTGGTTAGAGCGACGCACTCATAATGCGTAGGGCGGTAGTTCAAGTCTACCTATCACCATAGCAAACAAACCACTAAGAGGCTCTTGGAAATAAGAGCCTTTTTGTTTGCCTGTTTTCCGAACCAGGGGATAATAGTATCAATATCACATTGTTAGGAGTTAAGCCTGAAACGCGCAAGGGAAGATGCACGTCAGCTACGGCGCGAAGGTGTGTCAGTCCGCGAAATCACAGGGATCACTGGCGCGTCAAAAGCATCTGTCAGTGTTTGGGTACGGGATATTGAATTAACAACAGAACAAGAAGCTGCTCTAAAAGCAAAACAATCCAAATGGGAATATCAGAGCAAAGGTGGACAGGTAAATCGAACAAAAGGTCTCGAAAAACGACTTCGCTATCAAGAAGCTGGACGCGTAAAGGCTAAGGAAATGCGCCCTCCCCATCTTGCCGGATATATGCTTTATTGGGCCGAAGGCGCAAAATCGAGAAACACTATTCACTTTATTAATTCTGACCCGAATATGATGCGTCTTTTTATGCGTTTTATGCGGGAAGAAATGGGAATAGGTGAGTCTGAGTTTGTTGTTTACATCCACTGATACGAAACAATATCCTAAAAAACGGCGTCTGCACCGTGCGCGTATATCGAGGGGAGATCGTCCAGCACATTTACGGCGCGATCCAGGAATACGCGGGCTTCGACAATCCGGCGTGGCTGCTTTAGCGGTGCCGGTAGACGACCACATCACCGAATTGTGCTGCCTCATGGAATCCTCCTGTCTTTAAAAAGCCCTCTGCAAACAGGTGTTCAAACCGATCGTGCGTCGGCAGTGCGGGGTCATAGATGATGACTTTGATACTCACCTCCTCCCATAACGATTCGGGGTTTTGCTGATAACGTTCCCGTTCAGCTTTTGGCAGATGCTCCGGTATCAAGATCGAAGCAAAACGATAATCGTACAACCAGAGGAAATAATAGTTGTCGCTCAAAATGGTTTCATCCGGTTGAAGATTCTGTTTAATCCAGTCTACCACTGGCGGAGCCGGCAGGCGCAGAGGTTCACGGTTGATGAGATGTTGCACCGGTGAATGCAGGGACGTTCCCAGGCTGACAGCAAGGAAAGCAGCAAAAGTTACCACCATCCCCCTCGTCACGATGGTTGAGGTTCGTTCAACTCCAGCCCGGAAGAGGCGAGCCGTGACGAGTGCGTAGAATGGGGCTAAAGGAATGACATAGTGTTTGAAAGCAACGAGTGCCAGGTATCCTAATGCCAGATGTCCTAAAATGATGATGATTACCGGCAGGTATTCACGCCGCCGAAGGCTGGACAGAAAACCCAGGCCGATGAGAACCGCCTGAAACTGCGAATGATACGGCACATTGCCGATGTGGCCGAATACGGCATTGATGAATTCGCCAGGGTTTCGCGGATTACGGGCTTCAAGCCGCATGATAAAGGTGTTGACATCCGGTAATATTTGAATGGCCGCTACGCTCGCGCCGGAGAGCAGCCCACCGATACCGTACAGCCAGACGTCGGTTTCTGGCCAGTAACGGCCTGAATCAAGCTGCCGAAGGTATTGCGGACCGTAAAGACCGATCAGCATAACGAGACCAAACAATGTCGCGTGGTAGTGGCTGAACAAGCCCCAACCCATAAAGACCCCGGCCAGCAGGTGCAGCACCGGACGGTTGCGCTTGCGTGCCTCCGAGTACAGCCATAGCGAAATTGCCATTGCCAGCGCCAAACCAATATCATGACGTACCCGTGCGCCAAACAGCAGCACATTGCTGGTAAAAAGGATACCAGCGGTGAAGAACGCTGTCGGTCTGTCATACAGATTCTTCGCGGCTAGGGCCATAAACGGTATAACCGCCATGGCCACAAGGAAACTGAACACTCTGGCTTCCCAGTACCCGGTCCCGATGAGCCGCATCCATGCTGCCATTGCCTGGGCGTAACGGGGCAGGTAGTAAGCCGGGTCTCCATCTATCCCTAACATGATCCAGTTAACCGGGTGCCCTACCTTCAGGTAGCTGATCGCCCATCCCAGGACCCAGGGTTCGTCTACAATTTCCGGCTCTGGTGACGTGGTCAACCCGTAGAGCCGCAGCAGTGTAACCAGGATGACAGCTACAATCACAAAACCAATACGGCAACGCCCCCACGGCGAAGCGATAACGTTGGCATCAAAAAATGACCAGTATCCCAGGCTAAAGACTGCTGCCAGGACCAGGGCAGCGTGCGCATAAAACCACTCTGGTCGCAGGTTCAGCCCGAAAAACACCAGCAGGACAAAACCTGAGACGAGGTACAGCCATTCCCATGGGGAGACAAGACGACGTATGCGCTCCAGGCGAGGTGGTGTAAGCCAGACGGCAAAGCCCATGAGTGCCAGCGCGAAACATCCCAATCCAGCCGCCAGGAGCTTAAATGACAGGCTTTCACCCCGTTCAGGGAGAGAGAGATAGATCGCCAGATGGATGAGTAGAGCGGCGCCTAAAATCGCCACGCCAAGCCAGAGACGGTGTACGGTTTTCCAAGTTAGCGACATGTGGTTCTGCCAATGAAACGGACAGGTTAAGCTAGATTATCGTACACGTTCCGTTCGAGTCGAACCAGATCATCCCACGTCTCGCGCCTGCGGACAACGCGCCACGTCTGGCCGTCCTCCGTGACCACCACTTCTGGCGGGCGGGGACGCTGGTTGTAGTTGCTCGCCATGACCATGCCATACGCGCCGGCGGTCAGCACCGCCAGCAGGTCGCCGGGTTGGGCGTCCGGCAGCGCGCGGCTGCGCCCCAGCATATCCGACGTTTCACACACCGGGCCGACGATATGGACTTGTGTTGCCGCCTGCCTCCCCTCTCCCTGAGAGGGTGAGGGTCTATTCACGAGCACAATTTCGTGGTGTGCCTCGTACAACGCGGGGCGGATCAGTTCCGCCATGCTTCCATCGGTAATCAGGAACGTCTGCCCGGCCTGCTGCTTGACGTACAGCACCGATACCACCAGCAACCCGGCGTCGGCGATGATCGAACGCCCCGGCTCCAGCAGGACAGTGTAGCCACGCAGCAGCGGCGCTAACGTCGCCGCGAAGTCATCCCACGCGGGCACGCGCTCGTCGGGCGCGTAGGCTACCGGCAAACCGCCGCCGATGTTCACCGTGCGGATTTCCGGGTAGGGTGCGATCAGTTCCAGCGCGATTTCCACCGCGCGTTGTGTCGCCTGTGTGTCATGAAGCTGGCTGCCGATATGAACATGAATGCCGTCAAATCGCAGCGCGGGATAATCCGCCTGCCGCGCCAGAACATCCCGCACCACCTCTGCCGGAAGCCCGAACTTCGCGCCGCCGTGCCCGGTGGCAATGTGGCGGTGCGTTTGGGCGGCAACGTCCGGGTTCAGCCGCAGCGCAACCTGCGCGGTCTTTCCATTATCCGCTGCAAGTTCATTGAGATGGTGCAGTTCGCCCACATTTTCGACATTAAACCAGCCAACGCCCTGTTCCAGCGCATAGCGTAGTTCGTCTCGCGTTTTACCTACGCCAGCAAAGACAATGTTTTCCGCCTTCGCGCCCGCCAGCAGCGCGCGGTAGATTTCGCCGCCGCTGACCGCGTCAATGCCCGCGCCTGCCTCAACCAGTGCCCGCAGCACAGCCAAGTTCGCGTTGGCCTTGGCGCTATAGTGAATGTGCGGCTGTAAGTCGGCAAACGCCGTCTGTATCCGTCGCAGATTGCTGACCACCCGCCGCAGGCTGTAGATATACACCGGCGTGCCTACTTGCACCGCAATCTCGCTCACTAGCACGGAGTCGCAGTACAGTGCGCCGTCGTGATGATAGATGGAGTCGTTTAGCATGATTTTACTGTGGCTGTCCCTGTGCGTTTTTGATGTTCAGCAGCCGGTACACCCGCAGCGGGTTATGGATGCCCTTGAGCGAAACCGAGTCGAGTTCGTCTACTTCGACCAGATTATCAATCATGGCGTGGGTATTTTCGCTGATGAGCACCTGACCACCCCCGGCGATACTGCACAGCCGTGACCCCAGGTTGACGATGCGCCCCAGCGCCGTGAACTCGCTCCGAACCGGATGGCCGAATTCGCCGGCAATCGCTTCGCCGGAACTGATACCAATGCCCATCAACGGCAGTTCGCGCCCCTGCGCCGCCATCTGCGCCTGGAGTTCCCTATGAATGACCTGCATTTCCAGCGCGGCGTAGGCGGCGCGGTAGGCGTGGTCGTCCATCTTCACCGGCGTGCCAAACAGGCCGATGACTTCATCGCCGACGAACTTATCCAGCGTACCGCCGTACTTAAAAATCACGTCGGTCATGCGCCCTAAAAAGGCATTGAGCGTGGACACCAGTTCTTCAGGTCGAATCCGTTCAGCCCATTCAGTCGAGCCGCGCAGGTCGGCAAACAGCACGCTGATGACCACACGCTCGCCGTCCAGCAGACTGGTATCGGCCCGTTGCAGCAGCCGTTCCAGCACCTTCGGGTCTACCGAACGGCTCAAAAGAGCGCGCATCCGGCGTTGTTCCAGCCGTTCAAACACGGCGGTATCCACCTGGCTGGTGATCGCCGCCAGGATGCGCCGGTCTTCGACATCGAAGCCGCGCGCCCGCGTGCTGTTGACCGCGCCAAACACGCCGATGATACGCTCATTCAGGATCAGCGGCACGGCCACAACCGACCGCACTTCGCCTTCTGCCTCGTTGGAATACACCAGTTCGCCCCGGTTAATCGCCTCACGCGATACCCGGTACATGATTTCCTGATAGGCCGGGTCGGTTGCCTGACCGTCTACCGTCGAGGTGCGGAGTTCCAGTTCTTCCTTCGGTCCCAGCTTGTAGAGCATGATGAAGCCGATTTCACTCGAGACCGCCTCGCACAGTTCGTTCAGCACGCCCTGGAGCATGGCGTCGAAGTCTTTTTCGCGGTCACGAATGCGGTCAATCCGGTAGATGGTTTCCAGTTCCTTTTTCCGCAGCATCAACTGCGAGTTGATACGGCTGTACACCACCGCCGAGTCCATCTGCGACATCATAGCGTGGAGCGTGCGGTGATCGCCGATGCTGAACGGCGCGGCGCGGCCTACCACGACCGCACCCAGCCGCGCCCCGGCCACAATAAACGGCGCAGCGAGCAGCGTTAAGTCGTTGATCCCCGGCGGCGTCGGAATCACCTGAGGGATGTTGATGTCGCCGGCGGAACGGCGAATCGCATCCAGCGCGGCAGCAGGAATCTCATGTTTATTTACCATCCCGCGCGCGATCATGTCGCCGCTGTCCAGGTGCGCCAGCAGCACCAGACACAGGTCAGCCTTAAATTGTTGCAGCAGCACCGTCGTAAAACCGTTGATGAGTTCGCTCTCGTTAGCGGTACGGTCGCGCAGGCGGTCTACTTCGTAAATCGCTTCCAGTTCGCGGTTGCGCTGCATCAGCTTCCACACCATCCGCGCCTGAATCACGGCAGAGTCGATCTGGCTTTCCGCCAGCGCCAGCAGCGCCACTTCGTCAGCGTCAAATGGGCGTCCATCGCGTACCAGAACGATGCCGCCCATCGGCAGATCATCGAGAATGATCTGCATCGCCAGCGAATATGCCCAGCGATCATCCGGCAGCGGCGCAGGCGCGGCGAAGTCCAGCGCCTGCCGGCAAAGCTGAACAGCCACCGCCTCCGGCAGGCCCGATGCCGCCACACATTCGATGTCCTCGCTGGTTTCCGCCAGCAGAACAATCGCGCAGCCATCGGCTTGCAGTTCCTGACGCAGCCAGTTGGCCATCGCCGCGAACATCGCCTGCGGTTCCCCATCTTCGTTCAGCGTATCGCGGGCGCGGTCGAGTGCCAGTACCAGGCGCAGTTCGCGTTCGGCAAGCGAGGCATTGTGAGAATCGGTTGGCATGGGTTGTACTTCCCTTCAGGGCAAACGTGGTTTTAACCGAATGTATTGTACACTCCGGCAAGGCGCGGTATTCTCATACCCCACAGTATAGCAAAGAACCGCTTGCCCGGCTTGCGGGCGACAGGGTATTGACTTGGCGATTGAAAACGTCGAAACGAAGCTGGCGACGGATTACGAAGCGATCCGCCGCCGCGAATATGAATTGATAACCCACCTGCTGGACGTGCTGCCGAAGGTGGACAACCTGCCGGAAGACCGCCTGGCGCAGATACGCGATGCGCTGTTCCATGCCGATCATCCGTTTCTGGTGGTACTGGTCGGGCCGTTCAGTTCCGGCAAATCCAGCATCCTGAACGCCCTGCTCGGCCAGCCGGATTTGCTGGCCGTCGGCCCCGTGCCCACCACCGACCGTATCAGCATTTTACGCTGGGGCGAACACCCGCAGCGGATGAGTTCCGCCGGGGAAGTGGATACGGTTTTTTACCCCTCGCCCCTGCTGCAAAAAGTGAGCCTGGTGGACACCCCCGGCCTCGAATCCATTTTTCAGAAGCACGAAGAAACCACGCGCAAATTCCTGCACCGCGCCGATGTGGTGCTGCTGGTGATGCTGGCGACGCAGGCCATGACCGCGCGCAACGTTGAATACCTGCAAACGCTGAAGGAATACGGCAAAAAGGTCATCATCGTCATTAACCAGGCCGATCTATTGTCCGCCGAAGAGGCCGAAACGGTGCGCGACTATGTACTCGACCAGAGCCAGACCGTGCTGGGCTACAAACCGGACGTGTGGCTGGTGTCGGCGCGGCAGGGGCTGGCGGCGCACCGCGACGGCGAACTGGACAGGATCGCCTGGAAAGCCAGCGGCCTGAGCCGCATTGAAGAATATGTAGACGACCAGCTTAACGACGTGGCACGGCTGCGGCAAAAGCTGCACACACCGCTGCAAATCGCGCAGAACGTCAACCAGACTGCCCTGACCGCCGTTCGCGCCAATCAGGCCGCGCTGGACACCTATCAGGGTATCGCCAGCAATATCGAGCAGCAGCTTGGCGCGCAGAAGCGTGAGCAGGAAAAGATTGTCCGCGAAACCAACGCTGAGGTCAGTGACAAATTTGGCGCGGCGGCCATGCGCGGCAGCGAGGCGATTCAGGACATCTTCCGGCTGGGACAGGCGTTCGCATCCGTGTGGCGCGGCCTGCTGGAACTGATCGGCCTGTCAGGACTGCTGCGGCGCGGGGGCGGCCACTCGTATATCCGCAAAGCCTTTGAACGGCACAAGGCGTTTGAGCCGATCAACGAACTACCCATCGTCGTGGACAAACTCGCGCCGCGACTGGAAGGCAAGGACATTCAGGACATTGACGATCTGGTGAAATACGCCCGCCGCGAGATTGATGCGCTGCCGGCGGCGATACGCGGCAAGGTCATCGGTGCGGTGCAGCCGCCGCAGAAGTACGACCGCACCGCCCTGCAGGAAGTCCGCCCTACGCTGGAAACGCTGGAAGATGAAGCGAAAACGGTGGAAACCGACCGCCTGGAACAGACGCTCCGCAACGCCCTGATGTACCTGGCGGCGTTTGAGGCGATCATCATTGTCCTGCTCGTTTTTGTGTTCGCCAGCAGTGGCAACGTTTTCGCGGCGGATAATCAGGGCGCGCTGATCGCGGTGATCGTGCTGGTCGGCCTAGCACTGCTGGGGCTGCTGTTGATGCCCCTGCGCGGGCGGCTGCTGGAATCGGCCTACACCAACCGGATGTTAAAGCTGCAATCCCGCTACATCGAGGCGTTGACGAAAGCGGCGGATAAACAGATCGAATACGGGATGCGCCTGCGCCGGGATGCAATTCTGCCGCTGACCCGGCTGATCGAAGCGCAGACGCAAATTCAGAGCGAACAACTGTCCCAGCTACAGGCCGCGCAGCAGGAGATGGTTAAGATCGAAAGCGATCTGACCGCGCTGGGGCGCAAACGTTTACCCTTGTGAGGATAATTTGAGCACGCTTGACGGAACTTTAGCCGCGCTGCGCGAATCCGAGATTCGCCTGCTGACTGACATTGGCTCGACGCTGGCGGAGATGGGCGACACCGCCCAGGAAGACCGCCGCCGCCTGCTGGACGTGGCGCAGGACCTGCGCGACATGTTTTTCCTGGTGGTCATCATCGGCGAGTTTAACGCCGGCAAATCCACCTTCATCAACGCCCTGCTGGGCGATACCCTGCTGCCGATGGGCATCACCCCGACAACCGAAGTGATCGAATTGATTCGTTATGGCGAGAGAGCCGACCGCACGCCGGTGGTGCGCGAGGACGGCATCCGCGAATGGACGCACCCGAACACCGGCGCGCCCGGCGTGGCGCTGGTGGACACCCCCGGAACGGGGTCAATTTTCCAGAAGCACGAACGAACCGCCAAATCGTTCCTGCACCGCAGCGATCTGGTGGTATTTGTCGTGTCGGCCAAACGTGCCTTCGCCGAAACCGAACGCCTGTATCTGGAACTGGCGAAAAACTACGGCAAAAAGATCATCCTGGTGGTGAACCAGATTGACCTGCTGCAACCCCGCGAGCAGACCGAAGTCCGCCGCTTCATTGAGCGCCAGGTGGAAGAACTGCTCGACCTGCGCCCGCTGCTGTTTATGGTGTCGGCCAAGGAAGCGTTGGCCGCCGCGCGCAGCGGCGGCCAGGTCGTCGGCGACCCTGGCGGCATCGAAGCGGTGCGGGCGCACCTGCGCGGTGTGTTCAGCGAAGCGCCGCCTGCCAAACAAAAACTGCTGGCGCAGCTTGACCTGGCCGAACGGCTCATCAAAAAATATCAGGACGACATCCAGCGTAAAGCCGATCTGGTCAGCGCCGACACCGCCAAAGTGCGCGAGGTCGAGCGCGAACTGGAACGGCAGTCGTTGGGGCTGGAAGCGCAGTTGCAGAGCGCCCGCGCCGAAGTGGACGCCGTGTTCGAGGGGATGCGGCAGCGCGGCATCGCCTTCATTGACAGCAACCTGTCGGTCAGCAAAATTGGCCGCGTGCCGAAGCGCGAGACGCTGCAAGCCGAGTTTCAGGACGTGGTGATTGGTCGGGCACTGCGGGACATCAACGAGGCCAGCGGCGGTTACATCAACGCTGTGATTGACAACAGCCGGGCGTACTGGCGCGGCGTGATTGACCGCCTGAACCAACTGCGTGACCTGTTGCAGCAGGAGTTCAGCGGCCTGGATGCGGGCATCTACGCCGAGCAGCGCGAAAGCCTGGAAGAAGCGATCAAGATTGCCGAGGCGGAATTACGCTCGTATTCGACCGGTAAAGTGATCGCCGACATTCAGGCCACGTTCCAGACCAACATGAGCGGTTTTACCGCCAGCGCAACCGCCGCCGTCGTCGGGCTGATTCTGACGATTCTGGCGGTGGCCGCGCCCGGCCCGATTATCGGCGTAGTCGGCGGGGTGGCCGCCGCGCCGCTGGCGCTGCCCGCCCTGTTGATCGGCGCGCCGGTGGCCGCCGTTGGCAGCGTGCTCGCCATCCGCTATTACCGCCGCGTCTCGCGGGACATCAAACGCGACCTGCACGCTCGGATTGACACGCTCGAAAAGTCGTATCACGACGCGCTCAACGACCTGACGCAGAAGGAACGCAACCGCCTGACGCACTATGGCAAGCAGGTCTTGACGCCGATATTCAGCCGCCTGGAAGTGCTGGCGCAGCGCTACGCCGCGCAGAACGCCGCGCTGCGGGCGCACATCTCACAGATTGCGACTCTGCGTGAGGGGATTGAGAAGAGCAGATAGCGTTTAGCTGTTGGCGATTGGCTTTTGGAAGTGGGGCGGTTCATGAACCGCCCTTTGTATTTGATAGGTTTTTTTTTGTGAGGAACACAAACACGTATATAATTGTGGTTAATTAGATGTGAATTCTTCTACAAAGGAATACTTAGGGGGTTATCTCATGTTCAAACGATTGGTTGTTCTTGCCATTCTCGTTGCCCTCACCTTTTCCACCATTCAAGCACAAAACAACGAAGACTTGGCGGCCTGTACTGAGGACGAAATAACCGAAATTGCAGTTGCGGTTTCGGCATCTGATTTTGGTGATGATTACAGCGCACTTGTGTCCAAATTTGAGGACATGGATATCGAAGGCGGTGACTTGCTTGACCTCAGCGCGGATGTCAGTGAGTTGCAAGAAACGTGGTGGTCTGAAATTGTGTCGGATTTTCCTGATTGTGTTATTGCTCAGAAAATCGCACTCACCGGCGGGCGAATGATGGATGAGTTATTAATCAGTGTCAGTATTGGACAAGTCGCTTACAACGAAGAGCAGACCGGCAGCCGTGCCAAAAGCGCCAAGCTTCTCAAGCGGTTCCAGTACCATATTGCTCAATGGACAGGTTTACAAACCGAATTTCTGGCACTCATTAATGAAGCTATGGACTAAAACAAAACACTCGGCATTAGGTCGGATGCCTTGTGCCGGGCACGACTCGGTTATTTCAATGATAAATGGGGGCGGTGGTGAACCGCCCTATTCTTTTATTCCCTTACCCCCGCGCATCCACGCACACGCGGAAGCCAAAGCGGTTGTTGCTGTAATCGGGATACTGGTAGCCTCGATAACCGCAGGTGGCGACAAGTTGGTTGTGATTCCACGAGCCGCCGCGCACGGCGCGTTCGTTCGCGCCGGTCAGCGCGGGGCTGTCCGTGCCCCACTCGTTCAAACACCAGTCCCAGGTGTTGCCCGCTAAATCCAGCACCGCATACGGACTCGCGCCGTTGGCGTACTGCGCGGCGGGCGTGACCTGCTTGATGCCACTTTCTTCGGTGTTGGCGCGGCGGCGGTCAAACCCCCTGCCCCAGGGATAGACACGCCCATCGTCCCCCTGCGCCGCCCGCTGCCACTGCAACTCCGTCGGCAGCGTGATCGTGATCGCGTTGTTCGGCGACAGTCCAAACCAGCGCGGCGAAGACGGATTCACCCGCGCTGTCAGCCAGCGGCAGAACGCCACCGCCTCGTACCACGTCACGTTGGTGCGCGGTAGATCATCTCCGGCGAAGCCGGTTTCCACCGGCGCGGTGTTTGCGTTCCGCCATGCCTTCGCCGCGTCGGAATAATCCCACCACTTGGCATTAATAAATCCGTCTTCGGCGTTCACAAACACCCGGTACTGCGCGTTGGTGATCGGGTACTTCGCCAGATAAAACCGCCGCACGTGGAACTTGCCGCCCTTACTGCCGCCGCTGACGCTGGCATCTTCCAGCGTCACCCAGCCCGCCGGGATGTCGCACCATTCAAACGGCGCGGGCAGCACATAAGACACGTCAGGCAATTGTAGGGACACGATAGATCGTGTCCCTACGGCATGATCGCCCATCACCGCCTGCGCCGGGAGACCCCTCGGCTTTTGCGGCGCGGGGGGCGCGTTTTCGCGCGGAATCGTCACGCTCAGGTTCGCCAGCCCGCCGATCAGCCGCGCCACGTCCAGCAGGTCAATGCCGTCGGAGAAATCCACGTACTGGTAGCGGCTGATGGCTGGCGGAATAGCTGACTTCCGCAGCAGCACCGGCAGCACCGGCTTGCCCAGCTTGACCGCCTCCGCAAATTCCCACCGGCACCAATCCGATTCGAGCGCGGCAGGTGACAGCACATAGACAAACGCATCGCAGGCCGTGATGCCCGCCAGCAGTTCGGCCTGCCAGTCCTGCCCCGGCAGCAGGCGCATGTCAAACCACGCTTCATATCCCCCGGCGCGCAGAATGTCCACCAACTGTTGAACCGGCTTCACATCCTCATGCGCGTAGCTGATGAACAGGCGCATCAAAACCCATCCTTACGATGTAGCTTCAGCAAGCGCAGGCGTTTCCTCACGAGGATTGACCCCTTTGAGCATTCCGTCAATTGAAAGCCCTTCGTCCAAATCCGGCCACCAGACCGCGTTCCACTTCAATTGAACGTTGGACTGCTGCTCCGGTGTTGCATCTTCCAAGAACGGATACCAATCCAGTGGCGTTACGACCATTCGCCCATCGGCCAGTGTTACCCACAGCCGATTTTCCCGTATCGCCACCGCAGCCGGCCTGTTCTGCTCTGCCATTGTCAACGTCCTTTCAACCCCATTCTTATTCTACAACCGCCTACGATGCAGTTCATCCCACCGATCCAGCAGAAACTCACGAAAATAGGTTGCCAGATTTACGATGTCACCTAACTGTGATTCTGTGAAACCGTAATTGTCACGTACCCGAACTTCCGGCAGTAGTTCAATCATGGCAACCCATTCCCCCTGTTCAAAGTGGACATGCGCCGGAGGGTGATCGTTCGGGTAGGTGATGATGTCATACTTTAGCAGGTCGTCAAGCAGCTTACGGATTCGCGCCGAAACGTTCTTGGTGACATTTGGAGACATTTTATCTCTGCGCCTTTGCCTCTTTGCCCCTTTGCGTTAAGTCTTTGTCTTTACACCACGAATTCGCCGTTGCGATAGAACAGTTCCCCATCCACCGTGATCGTGCTGTCGTTCCGCATGTCGCAGATCATGTCCCAGTGAACGGCGCTGTCGTTTTTGCTGCCCGTTTCGGGGTAGCCCTTACCGATTGCCATATGAATCGTGCCGCCGATTTTCTCGTCAAACAGGATGTTACCGGTGAACTGGTTGATGCCGAAGTTCGTGCCAATGGCGAATTCGCCCAGGTACCGCGCGCCGGCGTCGGTGTTCAACTGCGCCTGGAGCAGATCGTCATTGGCCTCGGCCTTTGCCGACACAACCCTGCCCTTCTCGAACTTCAGTTCAATGCCGGATACCGCCCGCCCGGACACGATACTGGGATAATCGAACCGCACCCAGCCGTTGACCGAGTCCTCAACCGGCCCGGTAAAAATTTCGCCACTGGGCATGTTTTTGTGGCCATCGCTGTTGATAAACAGCCGTCCGTCTATTGAAAGCTGCAAGTCAATGTTTGGCCCCTGACATCGGACGTGTTTTTTACCGAGCAGCCAGTCAACCTTTTTTTGCTGGTGCTGGGACAGTTTGCGCCATTCCTCCGCCGGGTCATCGTGGTCGCAGAACATCGAGCCGTAGACAAAATCCTCATATTCTTCTAGGCTCATGTTGGCTTCCTGGGCGCTGGCTTCGGTGGGATACCACGTCCCCACCCACTCGAACGTGCCCTCCGCCGCCCGCCCCAGGCGCGTGTCCAGCCAGGGACGCCGTGCCGCCGCCAGCTTTTGCACGCGCTTCGGGTCAATGTGAGTCATGGCGCGGGTGTTATTGCTGCTGCCGATGCGAATGTACACGTCGGCTTTTTCGTAATACAGCGTCTGGCTGGGGTCGAGCCACGCCATCTGGTCGTCGTTGGCCTCGCGCAGAAAGGTGCGTGCCATCCACTCGTCGCTGATAAACAACGTTGGGTTGCCGCCGTAGCGCAGCACCTCGCGGTACACTTCGCGCAGCGCCGGCAGCGTCACCACATCGCCCAGGATACCTACCCACATGCCCGGCTTGACCGCGCAGCAGTAATCCACCAGCACGTTTGCCAGCCGTTCCAGTCGAACATCGGTCATGATTTGCTCCTCAAAAGCGCGTGTTTCGGCAGGGTTCGCCTGCCCCTCTCCATTTCCGTTCAACAGGGGTATATTAAAGCCCCGGTGCGGATTATAGCAATCGCATCCGGTCTGTCGAGCAATAGTATTACCGTGAGGTTCAGCTTATGGTGAATCGCCTCCGCCTGCTGCTGGTTGGCATTGGCGGGTTAATCGTCGTCATGATCTACACCTTTCCGCTGTGGCAGCCCGTGCTGCTGCGGGAAGAAGTGGTGGAAAACGTGCCCGGTCTGCCGGAAGATTTGCAGCCTGCCTTCCGCCAGCTCCCCCCCGACCAGCAGGCCGCCTACCGTCAGATGGCCGCGCAAAACACTGATATGGCCGCGCAGATGCTTCAGGCCGCCATCAGCCCGGATAAGGTCGTACCGGAAGCGGAACAGGCCATGCCACAGATGACCAATGAAGTGGTTGTGGCGGAAGGGGAATTTCAGGCGGCAGATACTCTGCGGCAAATCACCGGGACGTATAAACTCTACCAGCTACCGGACAACCGTCGTGTCCTGCGCCTGGAAGAATTCCGCGTGACCAACGGCCCCGACCTGCACGTTATCCTGTCGCGCAGCGTGAACCCCAAAACCGGCGCGGAGGTGGGCAGCGATTATATTGACCTGGGTCTGTTACAGGGGAACGTGGGCAGCCAGAATTACGCCGTCCCGGCGGAGGTAGACCTGGAAGCCTACCAGAGTGTGGTGATTTACAATGTCTCGTTTACCACCGTGTTCGGCAGTGCGCCGCTAGTGGTGCAGTAGGGACACGATAAATCGTGTGCGTACAACCTACACCCCGCCGAAGCGCCACACCCCGCCGACCATCGTGCCGCAGATTTGCACTTGCAGGATTTCGGCTGGCGCAATCGTATACAAATCCCGGTCGAGCACCACCAGATCAGCCAGGAAGCCGGGCGCGAGTTTGCCCAGTCGGTCTTCCATTCCGGCGGCGTAAGCCGGCCCCAGCGTAAAACCCCGCAGGGCCTCGTCCACCGTCAGGCGCAGCGCCGGATACCAGCCGTCCGGCCCTGGCGAACCATCAGCGCGCTGGCGGGTAACGGCGGCGTGGATGCCCTTTAACGGCTCAAACGCATCCACCGGCGAGTCCGAGCCAAACGCCACCACCGCGCCCCGGTCAAGCTGCAGGCGGGCGTTGTACGCCCACTGTGACCGCGCGCCCCAATAGCGGTCAGACATGACATAATCGGACGTGGCGTGAATCGGCTGCATCGAGGCGATTACCTCAAGCTGCGCTAGCCGTCCGGCGTCGTCCGGGTGAATCAACTGCACGTGTTCGATGCGATGGCGGCGCTGCCCAGACAGCACACCCCGCGCCGCTTCTTCCTGGCGCACCACTTCGTAAACGTCCAGCACGTCATGCACCGCGCGATCACCAATGGCATGAATGGTCGAAGGCAACCCGGCGGCGCTGGCCCGGCTGACCAGTTCCGCCATTTCCTCCTTCTCGACGGTGATGATGCCGAAATTGTCCGGCTCACCCTCGTAGGGTTCGATCATCGAAGCCGTGCGCGGCCCCAGCGCGCCGTCGGCAAAAATCTTCAGACCGCCGATGCGAATCCAGTCGTCGCCAAAGCCCCAGCGCAAACCGGAGTCCAGCGCCGCTTGCAGCCAGCGTTTGTTGATGTTTTTGACCGCCCGCAGCCCCAGTTCGCCCCGTTGACGCAGGATTTGCAGTGCGGCCAGGCACGACGGTTCATCGTAATCGTGAAAGCCAGTCAGCCCGGACGCCAGCGCCGCCTGCTGCGCGGCGAGCATCTCGTCGGCGATCTGTTCGACCGACGGTTCGGGAATATGCCTTGCTACCAGAGTCATGGCATTTTCCAGCAGCAGGCCGGTTGGCTGGCCGCCGGCGTCCCGCACGATCTCGCCGCCATCAGGGTCTGGCGTATCGGCAGTGATGCCGCAGCGCCGAAGCGCGGCGCTGTTCACCCAGCCGGCATGGCCGCTTTTCGCCCGCAGATAGACGGGATGGTGCGGCGCTGCTGCATCCAGATCGGCGGCGGTCGGGAAAGCTTTGTCCGGCCAGATGTCCTGAAACCAGCCATGTCCGGTAATCCACCCTCCCGGAGGGGCCTTCGCGGCGCGTTCGGCCACGCGCGCAGCAGCCGTCTGTCTGTCCGGCACTTCAAACACGTTGACCTCGTGCAGCGCCCGCGCCGTGCCCTGCCAGTGAATGTGGGCGTCGGTCAGGCCGGGAATCACGGTTTTGCCGCCCAGGTTTTCCAGCACCGCGCCAGACAGAGCCAGCGGCTTCACGTCATCGTCGCTGCCATAGGCCACAATGCGCCCGCCGCTGATCGCCAGCGCCGACACGCGCGGCAGGCGGTCATCCAGCGTGATGATGTTGCCGTTATACAGGATTCGCTCAATCACGGTTATTTCACCTCGGCCAGCGCCTGCTCCACTTCCGCCGGCGTGGGCGCGCTGTCCAGCCCAACACGGGTCACGGAAAGCGCTGCCAGCCGGGCTGCCACCTGCGCCGCCCGCCACAGATCGCCATCCAGCCGCAGCAGGCTTGCCAATAGCGCCGACGCAAATACGTCGCCGGCGCCGGTAGGATGTACCTGCTGTACCTGCGGTGTGGTAAAGGGGATAGCTTCGCCCTGCTGATAGTAAGTGCCGCCGCGTTCGGCACGGGTGACAAACAGGTGTTTGACCGCCCGCGCGAATTCGCCTTCCAGTTCTGGCGCTTCCCGGATGTCCTCTTCGCTGAAAACCACAATGTCAATCGCCTGCAAAACAGCGGGGTCAAACCAGCGTTTGAAGGACACACGCCCGCTGCTGTCCCACCGGCGCAGCCAGCCTTGCAGCGTCAGCATGACGGTGGATTGTTTAAAACAATCGGCAATTCGGGGGTCTACCTCGCCGGTGAGGGGCGCGAGGTGTACCAGCGGCGCGTTGAGCCAGCCAGGGGGAATATCATCCACGCCAATTGGCGCGGCCACACCGCGTACATACTGGACGCGCCCGGCGGGTTCGTAAATATTTTCAAAGGTGCTGGTAGCGGCGGCAGGCAGCACCTTCAGATCGTGAATGTAAGGACGAATCTCGTCCAGCAGGGGTTCGTCCGGCGCGGCGCTGGTCAGTGCGCCGACGCGCAGACCAAAAGCTGATACTGCTCGTGCTGCATACGATACCGTTCCCCCAAGCTGACGGCCTGATGGAGTTAAATCCGCCGTGATATGGCCGATCAGCAGGTAGTCGGGTATCATGACAGCCTGGGAACAATCGTCACTTTACGGGCATTGCCTTCGCCAATACTTTTCGTTTGTACATCTGCCCGGTTCCGCAGTGTCAGATGGATAATCCGCCGTTCATAAGGGGGCATCGGTTCGAGTGTCACCACGCGCTTGCTCTGGATCGCCTGGTCGGCCATACGCAGCGCCAGATCGCGCAGCATCCGCGACCGCTTCAGCTTGTAGCCACCCACATCCACGACGATGTTAGCGCGGTGTTGAAGTTCGCGGCTGGCGATCAGACGGGTAATGTATTGCAGCGCGGCCAGCGTTTCGCCCCGTCGTCCGATCAGCGGGCTAAGATTTGGGCCGTTTACATCCAGCAGCCAGGGGTTTGTCTCACCATCACGCGTGGCTTCGGCCCGGCGGATAATGATGTCGGCATGGTGAATATCCATCTTTTCCAGCAGCAGCCCCAGGACCACCTTGCTGACACGGGCATCCTCGTCGAGCGCGGCCTCATCCTGGATTTCCTGCATCTCGTCCAGCAGCGGGATGGCCTCGTCCTCGTCTTCGTGCTCAATGTAAACGTCCGCGGCTTCAACCGGTGCAGTCGGTGGGGAAACCGGCTGCGGGCGGGACGGCGTGGCTGCCGGCTGCGGCATGGGGCTGCGGAAGACTTTCAGCCGTACCTTGGCCGGACGCGCACCCAGGCCAAATACGCCCCGGCTGGGTTCTTCCAGCACTTCAACGATTACATCGGTGGGCGCGGCGCCCAGTTCCGCCAGACCTTTGGCGATGGCGTCGTCCACGCTATCGCCGGTCACTTCAATCGAGCGTTCTGCACTCATGTGTCTACTTTCCCCTTGATTCAGGTGGCGTCACTTCGCCGGTTTCGCCTTCTGGGTCTTCGATTTCGACTGCGGTGTTTTATCCGGCTTTTTGCCCGTATCGGTCTTCATCAGGCTGTCGTCTTCTTTTTTCTTCGGCTTAACCGAGCTAGTAATGGTGCCGGTTTCGGCAGCCGGTTTGCTACTCAATCCAAACATCCGCCGCCAATCGCCCTGCCCCTGTAGTGCGTACTGCACGATGCTGAAGATGTTGGAGACCACGAAGTAGATGGAGAGGCCGACGGAAAATGACAGCGAGAAGAAACCCATCATGATCGGCATGATCGTCGTCATGGACTGGGTCATGGCCGCCGCCTGATTCGGTTGGCCGTCGTCGTTAGTCGTTGGCGTGGTCGGGGTCATCATCTTCGACTGCATCCAGGTCGTGACCAGCACCAGCGCCGGCAGCGCCAGCGCATAGACCGGGTTCACCGGCGGGGTTGGCGGCTGCGTCAGGTCCATACCCAGGAAGACGTTATTCAGCGGCACAAGCTGGTCGAGGCCGGGAATCAGGAAGCGCCCACCCAGATCAATCAACTGCAACGGTGTGGCCGCCAGCGCGTGGTTAATCGCCTGATACAGACCAATCCAGATCGGAAGCTGAATGAGCAGCGGCAGGCAGCCGCCCAGCGGGTTCACGCCTGCCTCGCGGTACAGCCGCATCTGCTCCTGCGACAGCTTCTCGCGGTCGTTTTTGTATTTCTCCTGGAGCTTTTTTAATTCCGGCTGAAGTTCCTGCATCGCCTTCGATGAGCGCATCTGCTGGGCATTCAGCGGGTACATCAGCAGCCGCACCAGGATGGTGAAGATGATAATCGCAATCACGGGACTGTTAAAAATGCTGTACAGCACCGTGATGACGGTGATAAACGGATTAAGGATTAAATCCCACATGCGTCAAACTCCCAGTGCCCGGCGGCTTACGCTAACGAATGCGTCCAGAGGAAACGGCCTTCTTCCAGAGAATACGCCACCAACATCTGGCCCGGTGATAACGTGCTGACAACCACCATCGGTTCAGTAATGCCGTTGGCCTCGGTCGGTTCGATCAGCAGAATATCGGAGAAAATCGGCGCCTGCATCTCCCGCACCAGCGGGCGGCCTTCGGAGTCAGACACAATCGTGCCATCGTCACGGTTCAGCCAGTACAGCTTTTGATCGCGCGAGGCGACCAGCACGTAGTTCTCAGTTACCAGCGGCGACGGACGGATTGCCATCGTGGACGGACGGACTTTCCAGACCTCGCGCAGGTTGTCGGTGGTGTCGAGAGCATAGACATTGCCTACCAGATCGGCGGTGTACAGGATGCCGTCTTTCACCGTTGGGGTGTTCCACACCCAGTCAAGGGTATCGTAGCTGTTGAGGATTTTGCCCTCGGTGGAGACTTCAAACACCTTGCGGGCGAAGCTACCGATATACAGTTTGCCATCCACATACGCCGGAGAAGCCGGCGCCGCGCCCTGCAAATCGAGCGTCCAGCGGGACGCGCCGGTGCGGGCATCCACCGCGTACAGGTTATGGTCGAGCGAGGTGAAATACAGCGTATCGTCCACCAGCACCGGCTTCGACCAGACACCGTGTTCGGTTTCCGCGGTCCAGGCCAGGCTATAATCGTCACGGTTGAGCGCAACCAGATTCTTGGTACTGAGGCCGACGTAGATGAGGTCATCGCTCACGACCGGGTCGGCCACCAGATTGCCGGTGTTGCTGGGAATGGGTGTGCCTTCGCCGTTTTCAATCCGTGCCGTTGGCAGGTCTACGTTGTACAGCACCTGATGATAACCGGCCACCAGCAGGCTGTTTTCGCCTTCCAGCACCGGCGTAGCAAAAAACTGATTT
Source organism: Chloroflexota bacterium (assembly GCA_016223085.1). Taxonomy (GTDB): domain Bacteria; phylum Chloroflexota; class Anaerolineae; order Aggregatilineales; family Phototrophicaceae; genus CFX2. The sequence continues at coordinate 331,720 of JACRPS010000010.1, read as the reverse complement.
TGCCCCTGCCGGATGTCCCACAGGCGGGGATTGCCGCTATCATCGAGACGGATTTCGCCTTCGGCGTTGCGCAGCCGGACGGTTTTGCCGTCTACCGGATCAACCATCGTCAGGCGATCATTAAAAGCGACGAGGATATACTGCTGGTCGCCGACGGTGGTCAGCCCCGCCCAGCTTGTGCCCAGAGGTGCGGGGCCGCAGGCCGCCAGCAAAAACATAGACAAAATCGCCGCACCGAGCAGCCGATGCCGCGACAGAACCTTCACGATATTCAACGGACTACTCCTCAAGATCGGGAACGGGGTCATAACCACCCTGATGGAAGGGATGGCAGCGGGCAATCCGCTTCGCGCCCATCCAACTCCCCCGGATGACCCCATAACGTTCGATGGCCTCGTAGGTGTATTCGGAGCAGGTGGGCGTGTAAATACAGGCTGACGGTAACGCGGGCGAAATGCGCCGCTTATAAAAGCGAATCATCGCCAGGGCGACCTTTTTCATCCTTCATCAGCGCCTTTCACTTCTTGTCTAATTTGCGCCTGGTCACACAAGTCTTCCAGTAAACGCCGCACGGTTGAAAAAGGTTTCCCGACGAGTGACTGTCGGGCGACCAGTACAATATCCAGACCAGTCTGAAGCTGAGGATGAAGCTGGCGCATCGCCTCTCGCAGGAGGCGGCGCACCCGGTTGCGAACAACTGCCTTGCCCAGTGCTTTGCCGGTAACGAAGCCGTACCGGTTATGATCGAGGCCGTTGGGCAGGATGCTGAGGAGCAGCCCGCCGCGCGCCAGCGTCCGGCCTTCGCGTCGCATCCGGGCAAAATCGCGGCTGTCACGCAGCCGAAAACGCCGCTGCATCTCCTGGCATTACGCCTTCCAGTTCACTTTCTTGACGTGGTTCGGTGTCACGGTCAGCACGTGGCGGCCATGCGCGCGGCGCGCCTTCAACACCTTACGACCGCCGCGAGTCTGCATCCGCTGGCGGAAGCCATGCACACGCTTGCGACGACGAATTTTCGGTTGATAAGTCCGTTTAGTTGCCATAGAGCCAGCGGCGAAAAATGGTTATCGCCGCCCTTCCTCCCTTCACGTATTGCTGTGTTTACTTTGCATGGATATTCGCTAAAATAGTCCAGGGCGTTAGTATAGCCGATAGACCAACGCCGGTCAACCCGACGCTTGCAAGCGCCGGGTTTGTTCCGGTATAATAACTGGCCGGTTTAACCTTTATTGCAATCCTTCCCCGCGAATCATCCGGAGGCGCAGTCACCCTTGATGATGCCAACCCACCATTGGGCGCGTAATCTGACCATTACCGATCAGGACGTTGAGTTCCTCACCGGCCTGCTGCTTGAAAAAGAAGTCCCTCTTTCGACCGAAGACCTGGCCCGCGCGCTGATCGAAGAACGGCTGCGACAGGAAGCCGCTGTTCTGCGGGAACGCTATCAGGACGCGCAGCTCTATTCCCCCTCGCAAACTTATTCAGTCGGGCAAAAACTGGTTTTTTCGGCTTTTGATTATGAAACCGGCACAGTTGTCAGCGTCCGGCCCGGCAATAACGTGGACTATGGCGATTTTGAGGTTATTGGCGTGCAGTTCGACAGCCGCCACCTGAACAACACCGACCGCCCGCGTGAGTTCGCCGCCGGGTTAACGACACCGCACATACTCAGCCAGACCAACGGCGACGGCGCGCACTTCACCGCAGGGATGCAGAGTTTTAATACCGACGATGTGCTGGTCGCTGCCCGCGACGAAATCGTGGCGAAACTGGACGAAGCCCTGTCGTCCTCGCCTGATCTGATCTACCTGTCGCAAAAATGGTTCCCCTATGACCTGCTGATGGAGGTCAACGTCGGCCACCGCAACCTGGCAGAAGCGGTGCTGGACATGGCCGGCGGCGGGCCGCTGACGGCGGAACAGATTCTGGACGAGATCGGCGGGCTGGGGAAAGCGCCGAAGGCACTCCAGGTTTATTCACTGAACTACGCGCTGAACGAAGACGACCGCTTCGACGAAGTGGGGCCAACCGGCGAGGTGCTGTGGTTCCTGACACGGCTGGAACCAGCGGAAGTCCGCCAGGTGCCGCCGCTGCTGCGGTACTCACCGATTGAATACGACCGTAGCACGCTGACGCCGGACATGCTGGCGCTCGAAGCGGAAATCGGCGACGAACTCTCGCCGACTGAACCCGTGTCCGAAGCCCACGAAGCGACGGTGAACCTGATTTACGCGCACCGCCGCCTGGGGACGTTGCCCCTGAATAACCGCATGGCTGCTGTTTTCCCGACCGCCCGGCAGACGCCGCGCGTGTGGGTGACGCTGGTGGACGGGCAGGACGGCGAAGAATTCCCCGCCTGGGTGGTGCGGAAAGAAAAATACGTGTTCGGGCTGGCGAAGTTCTACCGCAAGCACAAGCTGCCGGTGGGGGTCGCCATCACCGCGCGCAAAAGCGACGAAGCCGGGAAAGTCATCATCAGCTTCAACGCCTACCGCCCCCGCACCGAGTGGATTCGCCTGATCGTGCCAAAGGGCGATGCTGTGACGTTCGAAAACCAGAAGCGGGCGATTGGCGCGCAGTACGACGAACTGATGATTCTGGGTGCGGACGATCTGCCGGGGGTGGATGCCGCCGCGCAGGCCGTGCAGCAGCAGAAAAAGAGCCTGCTTTCCACCCTGAAGATGCTGGTTCCGGCGCTGGGGGCGCTCACCCCGCAGGGCACGGTTCACGCCAAAACCCTGTACAGCGCCGTCAACGTGCTGCGGCGCTGCCCGCCCGGTCCGATCTTTGCGACCCTGCTGGCGAACCCGGAGTTTGAAAACGTGGGCGGTCATTACTGGAAATTACGGTTCGACTAGGGGGCGTTCATGGTCACTGCCGGAAAACCGAGTTCGCTGGTTAAACCCACGCTGGATACCAAGTTCCACATTGATTATTCCTGGTGGGACCGCAGCGGTGATGACCTGCGGGTGTATCTCCTCAGCCATCTGCTGCCGGAACAGCGCGACCGCCTGAGCCAGATTGAAGCCGGGAGCATGGTGGATTACATTGACCCGGAAACCGGCGAAGTGAAACAGTTGGACGAACTGGGCCTTGCCATCCAGCAGGCAGCGAAAGACCCCAACTTTATCAACCCGCACACCTCGCTGGTGGACAGCGTTTTCCGCGTTTTCCTGGCGAATGGCAACATCCCCCTGTCGCCGCGCGAACTGGCCGAACGCACCGGGCGTCCGGCGCAAACGATTCTCAAGACGTTCAGCGGCAGCACCGTCTATCGCGGAATCCGTCCGTTTAAGTAAGCTGGAAAGGAACCTCATGGGCCGCGTCATCAACACCGACAGCACCGGCAAACAACGCAACCAGTTGATGCGTACCGCCGCCGAACTGCTCCGCCGTCTCAGCCAGAAACCCGATCTCGACGCTGACGCCAAAGATATGGTGGCACTGCTGGTCTACTGCCTGCGCGAGATTGACAGCGGCATTGAAAGCTCCGCCGCCGCCTGGGAAAAGCGCGATTACTGGATGAAGGCCGAGGAATTCCGCCAGAAGTGGGCCTGGGCTGGGCAGATGGCCGATGCACTCCAGGCGATGATTTTTAATGACGACTGGCAGCGGATGCCCCAGTTTATGCTGAAGCTGCTGCCGTATGTCGCCGACATCAAAATCACCAAGTTCACCCGCAGCGAAGCCCTGTGGCATGGCGCGTATGACCGCCTGATGCAGGAAAAGCCGGCAGGTTAGTACATCAACAACCTTAGATTGCAGGGTTGTAGGGACACGGCATGCCGTGTCCCTACGGAAAAGGCCTGTCATTCTCATCTTGTTGGTGTACTAGGCCGTTAGCGATCGGCTGTTTGCCAACAGCCTCACTCAAACCGCCCCGCCAGCCATGATTTGACTTTCTCGTAATCCGGCACGGCGTTCCCCTCGGCGGTGCCGAGCAGGTAATCCCGATTCAGCACCAGTTGGTCGAAGCGCCCGCCGCTAAGCAGCACCGGCGGCGCCAGCGACAGCAGGTCAAACAGCGACAGGTCGCTGTCCACGCGACGGCGCAGCACGTCCAGTGCGGCAGGCCAGTTGAGCGGATTCGCCAGCCGCTGGACCAGGGAGGCAAGCACCTGCTGCTGGCGTTCGGCGCGCCGGTAGTCGTCGTCGGCGTAGCGGGTGCGGACGTATTGCAGCGCCCGTTCGCCGTCCAGATACTGCACGCCGGAGTCAAAGCGGATGGTGGTTATGCCGCCGTCGGCAGTTGGATAAAAGTCATCTATGATCGTGCGCTCCACATCCACCGCGATACCACCGACCGCATCCACCAGTTCGACAAATGCCGCAAAATCCAGCCGGATGTACCGTTTCGGTCGGACGCCAAAACTCTGCTCAAGCGCATCCCCCAGCAGCGCTGGACCTCGGCCTGTCGCTTCCTGCTCGCCCAGCAGGTTAATCGTGTTGATACGCTGGAGGCCGTAGTTGGGGACTTCGATAAACACGTCGCGCGGGATGGACAGCACGCTGACACGCAGATGAGCCGGGTCAACGCCGACCAGCATAACGCTGTCGGCGCGGGTGAGCGCGCCCTCCCCTTCGCGCGCGTCCAGCCCCAGCACCAGAATGTCCAGATGCGGCGGCGGAAACACCAGATACGTGACCAACATCAGGCCGCAGGCGAATACCGGCAGCATCAGGGCAATAAACAGCGCCAGCACCAGACCGGTGGAACAACCCCGACGTTGTCGGCGCGGATTATTCATACCGCTTCCACTCGCTGCCATCGGCAGCCAGCGCAAACACCCCGCCGCGCGGCTCGCTCACGTAAATCCAGCCATCCGGGCCGGTCTGCATCTGCACCGTAAAATTGGTTTCCCACTCGATCACCGCCCAGCCCAATCGCTGGCGTACGTCGGCCAGGCTGCGCCACAGAAGGCCGAAACCGCGCCGGGGCTGCCGCGGCGGATCGGCGCTGTCATACAGTACGTAAATCGCTCCGTGCTTCGGCACCCACAGCATAAAGCCTTTCTGGAACTGCTGGAATGAGCCGGCGCTCACCAGCGGCGGATTCATTGGGCAACCCTGAATGACTGGCCGGGCGAAGAACCACGCAGTCGAACACGCCTGCGGTGCGCCACCGATCACAGGCTGGGGGACGTTATTGCCAATCGGCGGCGGGATGTAGGCCGTCGGCTGCACGAACAGCGTGGGCAGCGGCGGCAGCGTGAGCCGCGCCGGCGGCGTTCGTGTCGGCGTGCTGGTGATCGTCGGCGTTGCGGTAGGCGTTTTGCTCGGTGGCAGCGTGGGCGTAATCAATACAAAGTCCGATTCCAGCGTCACTACCTCCAGCACCGACTTCACTTCCGAAGTGGACACCGGGATGCTGACCGGCGATGGCGTCGGGCTGAGGACTCGCGTCGGCGCGGGCGTCGTTGGCACCAGCGTGACATCCCGCAGCAGCACCGGGCCGCTGCCGCGCGCGATGTCCTGCTCCGGGCCGCAGGCCGCCGCAAGCAGCAGCAGTAACAGACAGGTGAGGCGCAGTTGAACATTCATCACCTGCTTATTCTAGGCCGGAAGCCAAAAGTTACAAGTGAAACGCTGATGGAGTTGCCGGTTTCCGTCACCAGTTGCAGTTAAAAATGGCTTTAGCGTTCGGCGGCACAGGGCGCACAAATCGTACTGGAAAGTGTGTGCCGCTACGGGTAAACTGAGTATCAAACAAATTTTCGACTGTTGGCCTTACCAGTAAGGAATCCAGATGGCAAAACGACGCAACTACCGGAATTCGCGGGCGAACACCACTAGCTATCGTGGCAAAAGCGGCGCGGAAGCGCGTGCCGAACGCCTGACATGGTTTTTTCTGGTGCTGATCTTCGCCGTGCTCCAGCTTCTTAACCAGAACAGTATTGGCATTCAGAACTGGCTCATCCCCATGTCCGGCGCGATTGTCCTGATCGGTTCCGGGCTGTACCAGTATTCCAACCACTGGCGCGTCAGCCCGGTGACGTGGCTGGCCGGGGCGCTACTGTTTTTCCTGGCGATGCTCAACCTCTATTTCATTCCGGGGCGCAGTTTCCTGGGGGAATCGCTGATTGTATTCGCCGCCGTTATCCTGATCGGACTTTTGACAGGTGAAACATAGTGGTACAATTATTACAATTGCTGAAACCTGCCGCCGTGAGATGAGCCGGAACTATGGCCGAAGTCAACACCAGTATTACGGTTGAAGATGTTCGCAAACTGGCGCTCCCGCTGGGGACGCGTGTTGTTGCCGGTGACGGCCAGCTCAACCGTTCGGTCTCCTGGACGACGGTCATTTATCTGGAGAGCAAAACGCCCGCGAAGGCGCTCCAGCGCGGCGAAATGGTGCTGGTCGCGCCGCCCGAACCGAACGGCACACGCCAGTTAAGCGACGTGGATGTGGTGCGTTGGGCGTCTGATATGCAGGCGGCGGCGGTCGTCCTGAGCGAAAATGCCTCCCCCACCGCGATTGCCGAGGCCAACGCCTTCGGGATGCCGTTGATGGTGCTGCCCGGCGGCAGCCGGGTACGGCTGGTGGAAAAGACGGTTGTCAGCCTGCTGGTGGACCGCAAAGGCCAGCTTGAACGCCGTGCCACCCAGATTTATCGTCAGCTTACCCAGATTTCGTCCCGTAACGAAGGCATGGCTGAACTGGTCAATGCGATGGCGCGGCTGACCAACAAATCCATCGTTGTGCAGGACAAACGCCTCAAGACAATAGACAGCGCGGTGCAGCCGGGGTTGATCGGCCACTGGGATGATGTGGAGCAGTTCCTCAAAAATGTTTATAACCTGCCGGAGGAAATCCAGGACCGGCACCGCGTCGGCGACGTGGACAGCCCGGCACTGCTGCAATCCCTGCCGACGCCGGGACTGGCGCGGTATGTATCGCCCATCATCACCAAGAATATCGGACGCGGCTATCTTTCGATTATTGGCCGCGACACCGAACTGGACGATATTGACCTGCTGGTAGCCGAACACGGTGCGGCGGCCTGTGCGCTGGAAATGGCGAAGGCCAAAGCCGTCAGCGACACTGAAAAGCGGCTGCGCGGCACATTCCTCGACCGGCTGCTGCTGGGCGACGTGAGCCAGCAGGAAGCCATTCGCCAGGGCGAACGCTTTGAACACGACATGACGCAGACCCACATCGCTATCGTGCTGGCCTGGCAAGGTGACAAATCGCCCTCGAACCGGCGGCTGGAAACGCTAGTGAATCAGGTTGTGGCGCAGCAGCGGGCGGCGGCACTGGTCTGGCAGCGGGAGAAGGAAAACGAGCTGATCGTCTTCCATGCGACCGACTTCGACAATCCAATTGATACCAGTATGAAGCTGGCGAAGGCGTTCACGCAGGAGATTCAGCGGCAGTACCCCAGCACGCGCGTCGCCATCGGCATGGGACAGCCGGCGCGGGATGTTGGTTCGTGGCGCAACAGTTACCGCGATGCGGTGCAGGCGCTGGAATTGGCGGCGCGGCTGCAAACCGACGCGCCGCTGTATATCGGCGACCTGGGGGTGTACCAGCTTATCCTGTCGCTCTCCGACCGCGAAAAGCTGATGGCCTTCTGCGACAAAACGCTGGGCGCGCTAACTGCTTACGATGACCGGCAGCGGGCTGATCTGATTAAAACGCTGGAAGCCTTTTTTGCCTGTCATGGCAACCTCAGCCAGACGGCGGATATGCTCATTGTCCACCGCAACACCCTGCTGTACCGGATGAACCGCATCAACGAAATCGCGCAGATAGACCTGAACCGCCCGGAAACCCGGCTGGCGCTGCATCTGGCGCTCACCATCCGCCGCCTGCTGGCACTCAACTAGTTTAGGCAATTGATACAAGCACAGCTGTTGTAATTTCTGTTAATTTATCTGGCGTGGCCTCATTCGTGCAGAACCAGTACCCGTTGTGGATTCCACCCACCGTTTACTCAACGCTGCTTGTGCAGCTTGTCCATATCAGCAGGATAAACCCATGATTTCCTGCGGTTAAAAGTATCCCAATTCTCACAATTTGTATATCTTGCCCGAATGTTGTTTATTAGCCTTCGGATAGTTTTAATTACCCTCGTCTGCTAAATTGTTACTCTTGGAAGTCTTGAACCTGTTTATCGGACTTGTACAAACCAGGTTTCACCGGGAGTAACCATGCGCGACGATGACTGTACCACCCCCATTCCTGGCTTGCACCCCCTTGACACTCAGGAGCGCGACGCCTGCGCTTTGATCTGCTCTGTCCGTAAAGGCGGCCAACCCACACACGGCAATGTGAAACGAACGATTGAAGCCCTGACCCGCATGGGCCACCGCAGCGGCTTCATTGACGGTGAAGGCGATGGCGTGGGCATTCTGACCGACATTCCGCGCCAGTTGTGGATGAAGAAGCTGGCGCGCGCCGGGCTGCGGTCGGCGCTGGCGAGTAGCCGCAACTTCTGGGTTGGGCATGTGATGATTCCAGCCTCGGCGCGGAGTCACGCCTACACTCTGATCGAACAGATCGGCCAGCGCCTGACAGAAGCGGGTCTGGACGTGCTGCTGGAAGAACCGGGCGATGTCAACCGTCACGACCTCGGCCCCAACGCGCAAAAGAACGAACCGGCCTTCTGGCAGCTTGCCGGCATGAACGGCGACGTGCCGCCGCAGCAATTGGAGGCGACGCTGTTTGCGCTGCAAACACAGCTTGAGCGCAGCCTGGGCGTGCATTTCCCGTCGCTGTCGGCGTACAGCGTGGTGTACAAGGTGCAGGGCACGGTTGAAATCCTGCGGCGGTACTATCCTGAACTACGTGACCCCGATTACGCTTCCAGTGTCACGCTTGGCCACGCACGCTACAGCACCAACACCAACCCGATTTTTGAACGGGCGCAGCCGTTTAACGTCATCGGCCACAACGGCGAATTTAACACCATTTCGCGGATGCGGCTGGAAGCGGCCATGCTCGGCATTTATCTCGACCCGGCCAATTCCGACTCGCAGGACGTAGACCGCGTGATTCGCGCCCTGTGTATGGACTTCGGCATGGACTTGATCGAGGCGATGGAGTTTATCTTTCCGCCCTTCCAGCATGATCTCATCCAGAATTCGCCGGAAATTCACGCACTGTACGACCACATCCGCCGCGCCTTCGGCCCGTTCGCGCAGGGGCCGGCGGCGGTCGCCGCGCGGCTGGGGGACCAGTGTGTTTTCAGCGTGGACGCGCTTGGCCTGCGTCCGCTGTGGTTTGGCGAGAGCGAAAAGGAATATTTCGCCACGTCGGAGCGCGGCGTTTACACGCTGGACTCAATGTCGGTAGACGCGAAGCCCCTCGCGCCCGGCGAGAAAATCGCCATCAAGATCAATCCCGGCCAGGCGATTGAAGTGCTGGATTACCCCGCCATTCAACGCCACATGCTGACGCGCTTCCGCGACCGCGGTATTCATTTCACCCGCGCGCACGGTGGCGTCTGGTCACTCAGCGACCTGCGCCCCAGCGCGCCGCCCGCGCCGCGCATTTTCACCTATCCCCACAACGGCAGGTATCTGTCTATCGAAACCCTGCCGGTGGCGGCGGTCGAAGCCGTGGCGACACCCACACCAGTTCACCTGAGCGCGCCGCTGCCCTGGAATGAACGCAAAACCGTTGTCAATGCCAACACGATGGCGGCGCTGGGTTGGGAACGCTTCCATGTTTCGTTTGTCGAAGGGCTGGCCGAAGCGTTTAAGGAACAGGTTGGCTCGCTCGGTTGGGATGGCCCGCTGGCCGCCCTCAGCCACACCCGCGTTAACCTGGCCGACTATTTTAAGGAAACGGTTGCCGTCGTCACCAACCCGGCAATTGACCGCGAACGCGAACGGGCGCAGTTTTCGACCCGGATGCTGGTGGGCGCGCGCCCGCCGGTTGACCGGTCGCCGGAAGACGGCCACACGCTCATCCAGCTTGAAACGCCGCTGCTGCTCGGCGGACACCCCGATATGGGCGCGCTGGACGATCTGCGCGCTGCCGCCGATCAGGTGGGTACGATGACGCTCGAAGACCTGGCCGAACATTTTGGCGAACGGCTGGTGATCTTTTCGACGAGCGCCGCGCCGGATGAAGGCATCGAAACGGCACTGAACCGCCTGCAGCGCGCTGCCGTTGAAGCGGTCAGCGGCGGGATTCAGTGTATCGTGCTGGATGACACCGACGTATACAGCGGCCAACGCCTGTGGCTTGATCCGCTGCTGACGACCGCCGCGATTGACCGCGCGCTGCGTGAAGCGGAAGTGTTTCCGAACCTGCGGCGGCAGGTGGGCATCGTCGTCCGTTCTGGCGCGCTGCGCGACATGCACGATCTGGCGCTGTGCATCGCGCTGGGCGCTAATGCCGTCCTGCCCTACGCCATTTACGCCGTTGCGCTCGGCCTAGCGCCGCGCCCGGCCAAAGAGCCGCCGACCGCCGACCAGGTGGTGAAGCAGCTTGCGGGCATGGTCAAAGGTATGAGCGCCGGGCTTGAAAAAATCATTTCGACGATTGGCTGCCACGAACTACGTGGTTACGGCCACTCGTTTAGCTCCATCGGTCTCACCAGCAGCGTCGCGTCGTACTTCGGCACGCCCAACTATTTTGGCTCGGATGGTCGCGGCCTGACGTGGGACGCGCTGAAGGCCGATGCCGAAGCCCGTGCCGCCGAAATGCGCGGGCAAAGCACGGGCAAACTCGCCAACGCCGACCGCCTGTACCCGAAGATGTGGAAAAAAGTTGAGGACGTAGCGCACGGCGAACTATCGCTGGAAGAATATACCCGCGAGATGCTGGAACTGGAAAGCGAGATGCCGGTGGCGCTGCGGCACATCCTGGGGCTGAAGCCCAGCCAGACGCCGGTAGACCCAAATCTGGTGGACATTCGCATCAAAAATCACGCGATGCCGGTGGTCATCGGCGCGATGTCGTTTGGGTCGCAGGGAGAGCTGGCTTACAAAGCCTACGGCGAGGCGGCCTATCATCTCAACATCATCTGCGTCAATGGAGAAGGCGGCGAACTGCCCGAAGTCATGGGACGCTACCCGCGCCACCGGGGCAACCAGATCGCTTCGGCGCGGTTTGGCGTGAACATCAGCTTTTTGAACTCGTGTGATTATCTGGAAATCAAGATCGGCCAGGGCGCAAAACCCGGCGAAGGCGGGCAGCTTCCCGGTTACAAAGTGACGGAACAGGTGGCGGCGGCGCGCCATACCCGCCCCGGCGTGGACCTGATTTCACCCAGCAACAATCACGACCTGTATTCGATTGAAGACCTGGCGCAGTTGATTGACGAACTTAAAACTGCCAACCCCAACGCCAAAGTCTCCGTGAAAATCCCGGTTGTGCCCGGCGTGGGCGTGATCGCTGTCGGCGTGGCGAAGGCCGGCGCGGACATCATCAATATCACCGGCTACGACGGTGGCACGGGCGCGGCGCGGATGCACTCGCTGCGGCACGTCGGCCTGCCCGCCGAAATTGGCGTCTGGCTGGCGCACCGGGCGCTTTCAGAAAGCGGCCTGCGCGACGACGTGGAACTGTGGTGCGACGGCGGCATGAAAAGCGGGCGCGATGTGGTGAAGATGCTATGTCTGGGCGCGAACCGCGTTGGCTTCGGCACGCTGGCGATGGTGGCCGTCGGCTGTACCATCTGTCGCAAATGTCATGAGGGCACGTGTCATGTCGGCATCACCACGCACATCAAGACAAAAGACGAAGCACTGAACAAAGGCATCAAACACTTCGACCCCCGCGACCCCGAACTGGCCGTACACGGCATCTGCAACGTATTCCACCTGCTGGCGGACGACATTCGCAACTGGACCGCGTATCTCGGCTTCACCTGCACGCAGGATTTGGTAGGCCGCGCCGACCTGCTGGAGCAGGTCGCCCTCCACGACCGGATAGACCTGACTCCCCTGCTGCGCCGCGCGCCGCAGAATCAAAAATCGTCGCTGCAAGCCGGCGTTGGCCGCCGCCTGACGCGCCCGCGTAATACCCTGAGCAAGCAGATCACAGCCATCATCGCCGACCACGCCGCGCGCGGCGACAGTGAGTTGACCTATGAGGACGAGCAGGTGATGGCGATGGATCGCGCGCTTGGCACGCACCTGTCCGGCGCGCTCAAACGCGGCGACTTTTCCAATGCCGATCTGGTGGACGCCGTTCACCTGAACTTCAGCAACTCTGCCATTCCCGGCAACGGATTAGCGGCATTTGTGGATGCGCCGCTGGATGTGCTGGTCGAAGGTGGTGCCCAGGATGGCGTGGCGAAGTGCGCTCGCGGCGGGCGTGTGACCATCCTCAAGGGGCTAAATCACAACGGCCAGCGCCTGGATGGCTCGGTGGGCAAGAGCTTTGCTTACGGCGCACAGGGCGGGCTGTTCATCGTGCAGGGCAACGCGGACACTCGCGCCTGCATCCGCCTCAGCGGTGCGGACGTGGTTTTCGGCGGCGAGGTGAAAGAACCGCTGCACGACGAACTGGGCGGATTGGCCGCGCGCGCCAACCTGAAAGGTTACGCCTGCGAGTACATGACCTCTGGCCGCGTCGTCATCCTGGGCGACCCCGGCCCCTGGTTGGGCGCGGGCATGTCCGGCGGCGTGATTTACCAGCGGGTGCAGCCGGAGATGAACCTGACGCTGGATGCGATCAAGCGGCGTATCGCCGCCGGCGCGACGGTGGATATCTTCCCACTGGACGCGCAGGGTGTAACCGACGTGGCCGAACTGCTGAAAGTCTACATTCAGGCGTTGGAGAACAACAATCAGGCCGACGAGGCGCAGCCTCTTTACGGGCTGCTGGCACAGCCGCAGGCGCATTTTGTGAAGATCGCGCCGCCGACGCGGAAGAATTAGCGTTCAGCAGATTTTGAACCGCCAGGACGCAGAGGACGCCAAGAAATGGCAAATAAATCTTGGCGAACTTGGCGTCCTGGGCGGTTATATATTCCTGAAACAGGCACAGCGATATAATGGGGCTATCGCGTTGGCGCTTGTTTTTAGGAGGACGCTGTGACCAAAGAAGTGAAGATCATCACCTTCATTCTCGAACATGGGCCGGGCTACGAGAGTGAAAATGTCTTCAGCCGGTCTGAAGCGGAATGGGAAATCGGCAAGCTGTTAAGCGACGGCTGGACATACCTCGGCGCGGGCGGCAGCACGGGCGCGGACGTTTTAAAAGATGTAGGGATGGGCTTTGTCATCCTTACGCGGGATGTAAACGGGCAGTAACCCCTAGGGACACGATATATCGTGTCCCTACAGATGACTATTACAAATGTTCCGGGTCATCGTAATGCGCGTGTACGTCTACCAGCGGCATCACATCCTTGGCGGTGCGGACGCGGGCGCGCTCGCCGCATTCCCCGACTTCATGACACCACCACTCACGCTCATCCCAGGCCGGCCCCCAGGGGCCATCCTCCGGGAACTGGGCGTACCACCAGGCCTGGCAGGCTTCGCAGCAGAAGTGCCGCTCGGTGGACAATGATAAATCTTTTTGAACAACGGTCTGGCGCGTAGGGCGGATGCGGAGGTAAAAGTCCATATCAATGACGGAGCCGCAACCATCACAAATCAGCATCGGGACGTTACGAACACTCATGAACGCCTCCTTCAGCGTGCCGTTCTGGCTGTTTCAACCAGTATAGGCACGAAGCTGCCGGGCCGCGCCAGTGTCAAACGTCAGTTTCCGTCATGCCGGGCGTAACTTTTGCTAGTTAGCGATTGGCTTTTAGCTTTTGGTGGCTGGCTTTTTATCGAAATGCATCCAGGCCCGATAGATGTTTTAGGCTTGTATTCAGCGCCCACAAATACACCCAAATACTTTCGCAATCGGGGTCAACCATGATTTAACGGCTAATAGTCCATCAACCACCTGATACCGTTGCCAGAACACGCTGCACCTTGAGCGCCAGGTGCAGAATCAGCCGATTGTCGGCATCGTCAAGGTTCATTTCGGTCAGTTCGCTGATGCGCTCCAGCCGGTACACCAGCGTATTACGATGTACATCCAGATCAGCGGCAGCTTTGGCAAGGTTGCCGTTCGCCGCAAAGAAGCCATTCAGCGTGCGAATCAGGTCGGCCTGCTTGCGGTCGTCGTGTTCGACCAGCGGCCCCAACGTGTCGAGATAAAACCGCCGCAGATGGTCAAGGTTGCGCTCCTTGAGCGCCAGCAGCAGTTGGAACAGCTTGAGATCGCCGTAAAAGGTCGTGTCTTCGCGGTCGCCAAGCTGGTTGGCGATGCCGAGGGCGTCCTTGGCTTCGCGGTAGGCTTCGCGCAGGGCTGACAAGCTCAGCGCCGGGCGGCTGATGCCTGCACCGACCAGGCCGCTCGGCGTCCGGCTGGCAAGTTGGCCGCGCACGTCTTCGATCACGTCCTGTACCCGGCTCAACTTCGATGGATTTTCGACCGGGTACAGCCCGACAATCACGTCCACATACTGCCCGACCGCGCCGTTTAAGCCGCGCCGTGCCATATCGTCGCGCACCAGCGAGATGAGCGATTCCAGCGGCAGCGCCGCGCCGGACTTCGTGACCGCGCGGAATACGGCGACGAGATAGGTACAGCCAATGTCAAAGCCGGCCTGCTGCGCCCGGGTCACCAGCAGATCGTCATCGGCAGGCGTGCCGCTTAACCACATCTGCACCCAGTCGCCGCGCGTCTGCTCCACCGCGAAGGCGATGGCGCGGCTTTTTGCCAGTTCGATGGCACACACGTCCGCGCCATAGGTCAGCACCAGCCGGTCGAACTCGTCAAGCGCATCACCCTTATCCACCAGCGACAGATAACCGGCCACCCGCTTTTCCACTTTGAGCACCGTGGTATGTCCCAGCGGGCTGGGAACAATCGCGCTGTCGGCCTGTGGCGCGCTGCGTTCCAGCCAGGTTTGAAACGCGCCATAGGGCAGGCTTTGCAGCAGCGACCGACTGCTGCTGCCGGTGCGGCGGGCAACATTGGGGTAGACCTGCGCCATCAGCACCCCGGCGTCGTCGTGAACCACGACGGGCTTGGCCGTCGCCCGCGCCAGGATTTGCAGCAGGCTGTTGAGGTCGCGGTTTTCCGCCGCCAGCCGGGTCAACTGGCGCTGAATTTCCACCGCGCGCTGGGTGAGCTGCGCCGTGTAGTTGACGATCAACGTATTGACGGCGCGCTCGACCTTCGTCAGGCTGCTGTCTTCCGGCAGCGCCAGCAGCGCCACCTGGCACTCCACAGCCGCCGCTACTGCCGCGTCGTTCAGGTCGCCCTGCGTGGCGACGGCATGAACACCGACCTGCGCCAGACTGGCAATCACCTCCGCCAGGGTAATCCGGCTGTTGTAGCTTTTCAGCACATCCATTGAAACGAGCGCCAGTTCGCCGCCGTAAATGTCCGGGAAAGCCGGCGGCTGCGCCCGCACCGTGACCGCCCAGTTGATGCTGACGTCCGACGCACCTGCCGAGAGGGTTGTCCCCAGGGGGAGCGCAAATTGCAGCAGGGCTTGCAGCGTTGTGGTATTGGTATCGCTCATGTCACCAGTTCCTGTAATCCGTGTAATTTTAGTGGGAATCGACCCGGATGGTTTCTCATTTTTGCACAACGAAGACAGATGCGCCTTGTTTACTCTGAACAAATCATATAGCACACTTCCACAAAAACAAACAGGATAGGCACACCTATCCTGTTTCATTGTAGTCACATTGTACAATCTAGGGACGAGGCATGCCTCGTCCCTCCAAATTCATGAGCCGGTGATGCGCTTCACGCCCAGCGACAGCGTTTCGCCGTCAAACGAGAAGTCCTGCCGGAAGAAACCGTTGTTTGGCTCACCCTGCTCCAACGATTGGCCGAGCGTTTCGGCGCGGATGTAATCGGCAAAGCGGGCGATAGCCTTGCCCAGCCGTTCGCTGGCGGTGTAACGAATGGCAATCGTGTCCTCGATGTTGAAGTCGGCGTCCTTCCGCATGGTTTGAATGCGGCGCACGACTTCACGGGCTAACCCTTCCATGATGAGATCGTCGGTCAGCGTCGTGTCCACCGCCGCCAGATAACCGGCGTCCTGCGCCACCGCATAACCTGCCGCCGCCTGCTGCTTAACTTCGACTTCCTGCGGCGTGACTTCAAACACGCGCCCGTCAATTTCGACCGTCACGTTGTCGCCGTTGAGCAGCATTTGCGCCCAACGGGTCACGTCGTCCTGGTCGCCTTCACGCAGTGTACGCTGCACCAGCGGGAAGTCCTTGCCGAACTTCTTGCCCAGCAGGCTCGGCAGCGGGTTCAGCACGTAACTAATAACCGATCCTGCCCCGTCCAGCACGCTCACCTGCTTGACGTTCAGTTCGCTCTTGATGAGGTCGGCGTAGCGTTTCACCACATCGGTTTCGGCGGCATCGCGCAGCGCGAACCGTGCGCTGGCAAGCGGCTGGCGCACGCCGATAACCGTCTTTTTGCCGTCCGGCAGCACGACGTTGTTACGCGCGGCCAGCCCCAGGCTGACGAGGCGCTGTGCCACGCGCATGTCATCCACCAACTGCTGGTGGATAAGCGCCGCGTTGTACTCCGGCCAGCGTGACAGATGCACGCTGTCCGGCGCGGTTTTGTCCACTTCCACTACCAGATTACGGTACAACGCCTCCGCCAGGAACGGCGTCGCCGGCGCGATCAGTTTCGCCAGCGTCGTCAGACATTCGTACAGCGTGGCATACGCGCCCAGCTTGTCGTCGTCGCTTTCGCTCTTCCAGAAGCGGCGGCGGCTGAGGCGCACGTACCAGTTGCTCAATTCCTCAACAAACGCCTGAATCGGACGTGTCGCGTCGGTGACGTTGTAGGTCTCGTAGGCTTCCGTCACCTCTTTCACCAGCAGGTGCAGTTCGGCTAACACCCACTGATCCAGCAGATCGCGCTTTTCGACCGGCGGCTGCGGGCTGTTCGGCGTCCAGTTGTCGAGGTTGGCGTAGGTTACGAAGAAACTGTAGGTGTTCCACAGCGTACTCCAGAAGCCCTTGACCACCTCACCGACCAGATCAACCGAGAAGCGGCGCGGTTCGCCGGGCGGGCTGGACGTATACAGATACCAGCGGAAGGCGTCCGCGCCGTGTTTGTTGAGCACGTCCCAGGGGTCAACGATATTGCCCTTGCTCTTGGACATTTTCTGGCCTTCGGCATCCAGAATATGCCCCAGGCAGATGACGTTTTTGAAGCTCACCTGCTCAAACAGCATCGTGCTGATGGCGTGCAGGCTGTAGAACCAGCCGCGTGTCTGGTCAACCGCCTCGCAGATGTAATCCGCCGGGAACTGCTCCTCGAACAACTGCTGGTTCTGGCGCGGGTAGCCCCACTGGGCCACCGGCATCGAACCGCTGTCGAACCACACGTCAATCAGTTCCGGCACGCGGCGCATTGTGCCGCCCGTGCCTTTGGGGTTCGGGAACGTCACCTCGTCCACATAGGGGCGGTGTAAGTCCATGCTGGACAGGTCGCGCCCGGCAAGCTGGCTCAGTTCTTCCACACTGCCGACGCACAGCATGTCGCCGGTCTGGTCATCCACCCATACTGGCAGCGGCGTGCCCCAGAAGCGTTCGCGCCCCAGCGCCCAATCCTTCAGTTCGTCCAGCCAGTTGCCAAAGCGACCGTTCTTGATGTGGTCGGGCACCCAGTTGATCGTCTGGTTGAGCGCGATCATTTTGTCACGATACGCGGTTGACCGGATGAACCAGGTATCGCGGGCGTAGTACATCAGCGGCGTACCGCAGCGCCAGCAGAACGGATAACTGTGTTCGTAGCGCCCGGATTTGTACAGCAGGCCACGCTCCTTTAGGTCGCGGGTGATGTCCGGGTCCGCATCCTTAAACCACACGCCCCGGAACTTCGTCACCGCATCAATGAAGTGTCCATCGGGAGCGACCGTTCGCAGCACGGGCAGGTCGTATTTTTCGCCTACATTCAGGTCGTCCGCGCCGAAAGCAGGTGCGATATGCACGATGCCCGTACCGTCCTCCGTGCTGACAAAATCGCCGGTCACGACATAGGCGTAATCCTGCTCCACCGGCAGGAAGGTGTACAGCGGATTATAGTGCTGCCCTGCCAGGTCCCGACCTTTGAAACGGTTGACGACCCTGTACTGCTCGCGGTTGGTCAGTACTGCATCCAGCCGCGCGTCCGCCAGAATCAGGCGCTCCGTGCCTTCGCCATCGGGTGACGGCCCTTCCACCTCGACGTAATCAATGTTCTCGCCGACCGCCAGTGCCACGTTGCCGGGCAACGTCCAGGGTGTGGTTGTCCATACCAGGAAGTACACGCCGGGTTTATCGCGCAGCGGGAAGCGCACGTGGACGCTGGGGTCCTGCACATCCTCGTACCCCTGCGCGACTTCGTGGCTGCTCAACGGTGTACCGCAGCGGGTGCAGTACGGGACCACCTTATAACCCTTGTACAGCAGGTTCTTATCCCAGAACTGCTTGAGAATCCACCACACGCTCTGGATGTAATCGTTGGTGAAGGTGATGTAAGCGTTGTCCAGGTCTACCCAGAAGCCGATGCGCTCGGTCAGCTTTTCCCAATCCGCCAGGTAACGCAGCACGCTGCTGCGGCATTTTTCGTTAAACGCCGCGATGCCGTATTCCTCGACCTGGCGCTTGTTCTGGATGCCAAGTTCCTTCTCGACTTCGATTTCAACCGGCAGGCCGTGTGTATCCCAGCCGCCGTTGCGCAGGCAGTAGTAACCCTGCATCACCCTGTAACGCGGGAACATGTCCTTAAACGCCCGCGCCAGCACATGATGGCTGCCGGGGCGACCGTTGGCGGTCGGCGGGCCTTCGTAGAAGACATAGCGCGGCGCGCCTTCCCGCTCGCTGGTCGTGCGCTGGAAGACACGCTTTTCGCGCCAGTAGTTAAGCTGGTCTTTCTCCAGCTTTTGAATGTCAAATTTCGCGCTGACTGGTTTAAACATCCTCGCTGCTCTCCATCGTTATAGACGTGCTATGGTTGAGTGTGAATCGTGGCTGCTGTTACCCGCCGCCTATAACAATGAGCCGCGAGGCGCGCCTGCTGGGCATCGCGCTCACGGTGTCACCTCCCCCGTTTCCCCATAACGCCTGCGTCATGTTCACCGAGAATGGCCGGATATTATCGCTAAAAATTGTGGTTTTTGACAGGGTACAATCGAAAAAGTGGTCAAAGCAGGGCGAACCGGCGGTTCGCCCCTACTTTGTTGCGCGGTTACGGCTGTAACTGCTGCCGGGGCGGGATGTCCCCCGTCCAGAACACTTCGCGCGTCAGGCGGAAGTGCGTTGGCCCATTTTGCTGGTAGCCGGTAGCGACAATCACATTCCAGCGCATGGCAAAAATCGAAAAGCGTTTTTCGCCCTCACACTGGGCCACACTCTGCGGTTCGGTGGACGGGGTTTCACCGGCCCTCATCCCGGAGCAACCGCCGTTGCTCAGGCGGCAGTCCGCGCCGTTGTTCTCGTAAAAACGCACCACGTCGCAGGCGCTTTGCGGCGTGCCATACAGCCATTCGTCCACGCCATAATCGGCACCGGTGTGTTCGAGCAGCGCCACGCCTTCCGGCAGCGGTGGCAGCGGTGGAGCGACAATACTGTACAACACGCCGATCACCTGCGAGCCAACCAGCAGCGCCAGCGCCAGCCCCGCCAGTCCCAGCAGCAGCACCTGCCAGGGGATTGTCCGGCGCGCCGGCGTTTCCTGTTCTACCATCGTCTACCGCTGCCAGACCTGCTCGTACTCAACGATGGTCAAGCCCGCCGTGCCGTTGGACTGGATGCCGGGCTGGATATTCACCCGCGTGGACTGCGTGATCTGGAAGCCCGAACGGTCAAACATGCAGCTCCACTGGTAGGCGGCAACGCCGGGTTCGCCCCGATCATATTCGGGGAAGTTACCACTCAGCGGGCTACGCTTGCATGTGCGCAGTTCCAGTTCCACATCCGATGGGTAAAACTGATCCATCTTCTGCTGGTAAAAATCCTTCACCTCGTCCGGCGACGCATTCGCCACCTGATAATAAACGGTGCGCGCTGTGCCGGAATGGGTGCGCTGCCCCCACAGCACCGCGCCGGGGTAAACCTCGATTTCCAGCGGTACCTGATGCGACGCGCGATCAATGAAGAACGATACCACGCCGCCGATGATGACGAGAATGCCGATGATCGCGGCAATCGTCCCCACACGAATGATCGAGATGTTGCCATCACGTCCGAGCATTACTTTTCCTCCAGTAGTGCCTGCATCTGCCGCACGTCGTCCAGCAGTGCCTGACCATACGGGGTGTGCTGGAAGCGCCGTGCCTGGTCCTGCCAGAATGGCAGTCCGTCCCGCACTACGGCTGCGGCAGGCGGTTCGCCCGCCCCCATCCGATACAGCAAATAATCCACGAGCAGCAAACGGTACGGCTCCTGGACGATCACCCGGTCGGTTTGCAGGATAGGACGCGCTTCTGACTCCCGCCCCTGCCGGTACAGCGCCTCCGCCAGATCAATACGGACAACCGGCGGCGCGCCATCTGCCAGAGCGCGGGCAATGGCTTCGGCGGCGTCAGCGTACAACCCCTTTACCAGCAGTGTACGCCCAAATCCGTAGCGGGGAAAGGGGTCAGCGGGGTCAAAATTAAGGGCTTTTGTTAAGGCATCTTCACTTTCGCCCAACAATCCCAATTGTCTGTAGGTATTACCGAGCAGCGTTAAGGCACGGACGTTGGCCTGACCCGCCGTGTCCAGCGTTTCCAGAATCTGCCGCGCTGTCGCAAAATCCTCCGCCAGATAGGCCCGCTGCGCCCGCGTGAACGGCGTGACCAGATGGCGGTTCGCCCACATAAAAATGATTTGCGCGGCAAACAGCAGCCCAAACGCCCCGATCAGCGCCGGCTGCCGCAGGTTCGCGGGGCCGACTGCTGCCACCGCCAGCGTGACCAGCAGCAGCGCCAGTGCCAGCGCCATGCCAACCTGCGCCGGGTGTTCCCACTGGCGAAAGCGGCTGAATATGTAGGCAGTTAAGCGTCCCATGAATCCCGCGTTGTGCCATAGGGACATGGCGGTGCCATGCCCCTACGTGGATTAAACGAATTTATCCCAGATTTGCCGCGTCGGCTTCGACCAGCGCCTGCTCGACGGCAGCGATTTCGTAGCGCAGCGCCTGCCCGTAGGCCGTGCCCTCCAGCGCGTTCAGGTTGGATTTCCAGGCGGTCAGGCCATCGCGGGCGCTCATCATCCGGGCCGCCGACCGGGCGGCCTGTTCGGCCTCGCCGCTGGTCTGGTAGGCCTGGGCCAGATGATAATACACGCGCACGCCGTACATGGCCGGCATGGGTTGCTGTGCCGCGCGTTTGAAGGCCTCCACTGCTTTCTCGCGATTGCCGGCGAAGTGATAGGCAAAGCCCAGTTCTGCCCAGATCACCGGCTGGTCGGGGTCCAGTTCGGTGGCTTGCAGCAGCGCGCGCGCCGCTTCATCATACATGGCCTGCATCCGGTAGCCATTCGCCAGCGTGGTGTAAGCGGCGGCGTCATCCGGGAACAGCCGTACTGCGCGGTCGGCAGTCGCCTGCGCTTTCCCCAACTGCCCGGTATAGGCATAGGCGCTGGTGAGCAGCATCAGCACTTCGGCGGTTTCCTTGCCCTCTCGAATGGAGCGTTCCAGCAGCGGAATCGCCTCGCGGAAGCGGAAGGCTTCGATCAGGCGGTAGGCATCACCGTAGCCGGAGCCGAGCGCCCGCGACTGCCGCGCCAGCATCCAACCGACCACTACAAACCATACGGTCATCATCACAATCGCCAGACACAGGCCGGTTAACGCCCACTGAATCGCCGGCGACAATCCTTCTGGTGACTGACTACGCGAAGACAAGAGTTCCGCCAGCAGCCCGCCAGCAAACAGTGCCACGCCGACAAATGCCAGCAGCAGGCTGGCAAACAGAAAAAACGGCTGAACCCAGCGGCGCATGGTCATCCTTCTTTAAGTGCAGTTGGCCCGATGTCATCGGCGGCTAATGCCTGCGCCGCCTGCACGTCCGCGCCCAGCACGGCGCGCAGCGTATCAGCCTGGTCACTCCTGAGAATCGTTTCCCATTCTTCCAGCCCGGCAAACTGTCCCTTGAGCGCCTTAACCTGTTCCCGAGCCGCCGCCTCATCTCCCAGACGGCTGTAGGCCCGCGCCAGGTAAAAATGGATCAGGGCACGGTGACGCTTTTCCTTCACCTTCAGCGCCAGTGCTCGTTGCAGGTGTTCCACCACCGCCG
This sequence comes from Chloroflexota bacterium, assembly GCA_016223085.1. GTDB lineage: Bacteria > Chloroflexota > Anaerolineae > Aggregatilineales > Phototrophicaceae > CFX2. The sequence goes on along the minus strand of JACRPS010000010.1, from coordinate 309,509 downwards.
CCGACTGCTTCAACCGGTCTTCAATCATGCCCAGGTTGTAATACGTCACCCAGTCGTCCGGCGCAAGCTGATTGGCCTTGCGCGCCGCTTCGAGCGCATCAGCATATTTGCCGACCTGGAGATAGACTTCGGCCAACCCGTTAAACGCCAGCGCCGACTCCGGCGCGAGTTCCGTCATCTTCCGGTAATCGCGGATAGCGCGGTCGAGCTTGCCCCACACACGCAGCACTTCGGCGCGAAAACGGTAATGATTGGGATTACCCGGTTCTTCCTTTATAACCCGATCCATCACCTTCACGGCCTGCTCGTACTGGTTCTTGCGCAGGTAGCGCACAGCTTCTTTATACGCCATCGGCATCCGGCTGCGGGTGAGCAGCAGGCCCGCCACAATCCAACCGAGCGCCCCACCGATCAGCGCGGCGCTGTACTGCGGCGCGATCAGCAGCGCGATCAACACGGCGATCAAGGCCGGCGTCAGGATGCCGGCCCAACGCCCGCGCTCCCCGGGCGACAGCCGTCCGCCAATGATGATTCCCGTTCCGATCAAAAATGCAATCACAATCAGCGATTGCACCGGGCGCACCCAGTTGTACTGGTTCACAACCGCGTTGAGCACCAGGCTGGCGAGGCCGGTCAGCGCAAACCAGACGATGAAGATACGCACCCGCGCCGGGCCGAGGAAAATCTGGATATTCTGTAACGTCTTGCCGATCATGGTTCTTGTCGGACACGATGTGTCGTGTCCCTACTCGTCCAATTTGATGTAGATACGTTTATTGATACCGCCCTTGCTTTTGTAATCGGCGATGCGAATTGTGCCCACCTCGCGGGTATTGGCGACGTGCGTGCCGCCGTCCGCCTGCAAATCCAGCCCAACGATTTCCACCGTGCGAACTTCCTGAATCCCCTCTGGCAGCAGGTTTATTTTGGTGCGAATCAGGTCGGGAATCTGGAAGGCTTCCTCGCGCGGCAGAATCTTCACCTGCACCTCGCGCGCCGCCGCGACTTCCGCGTTGATCTTCGCTTCGATCTCGCTGACCAGTTCCTTTTGCAGCCGTTCAAACTCGAAGTCCATCCGGCCTTCCAGCAGCTCCATGTTGCCGCCGGTCACGCTCGCGCCATAGTCACGCCAGACCACGCCACACAGGATATGCATGGCCGTGTGCGTCCGCATCAGCCGGTAGCGGCGCTCCCAATCCAGGATTCCCTGCACAGTCTGACCAACGGCAGGTAAGTCCTCTTCGGCGATGATGTGCAGATTGCCCTTGACGACCTTCGTCACCGTGTACCGCTGATCGCTGGCGATCAACCAACCGGTATCGTTGGGCTGTCCGCCGCCGCCCGGATAAAACGCCGTCCGGTCCAGGTATACGCCGTGCTGCTCGGCGTCCACCCCCGTAACCACCGCCGAAAATTCTTTGATATAACTGTCGGTCTGGTAAAGCAGTTGGGTCATCGTCCGCCGTCCTTCAAATCCGCCCGCATCCGTACCATCACTTCCCGACCACCGAACGAGCGCCAGAATGCGCGGCCTGCTTCATTCCGGACGGCCACCTGCCACTCGAAATAGGCCACGCGCTGCTGGCGAAACCAGTCCAGCAGCGCCTCGACAAGCATATGCCCAATACCCTGACGACGATAATCCGGTTGGACGTAAATATCCGCCAGAAAGCCGCCCGGTTCCTGGTCAAAAATGTCAGCCATCAAATCCACAACCATACCCAGAACAAACCCGACGACCTGCCCATCCCGTTCCGCCACAAATGCCCTCGTATAGGGGTCATCCAGGCGCTGCACCAGCCGCCGCGCGTAGCGTTTTGCGCCACCATGCGCCGCGCCGGGCAGGTTAGGGTCAAGCCGGCGGTGATAATCCACCAACTGCTGCCACAACCCGGCAATCGCGTCGGCGTCATCGGCAGTCATCTGCCGGATGGTCACTTCAGCCACAGGATGTCTATCCATTCCACCGCGCCCAGCGAGCGCCAGAACGCCTGCTCCACCGCCTGCCGGTAAGGGACATATGCCACTACATCGGTTATATGCTGCTGGCGAAACCACTCGCGCAGCGCCTGCACCAGCGCCCGTCCCAGGCCACCCTGATAGGCATGAGCATCGAGCGCAATATCGGTGATCGCGCCGATAGACTCCGGTAACAGGCCGGGGGGATTCGGCTGCACCCAGCCGATGGCATAACCCAGCAAGCCGCCAGCGCCCGCGCCGACCATCATAGCGCACCGCTGATCGTCCAGCCAGGCCGCCGCGCTGCGCTGCCACAGGCGGCGACCATCCGGCGCCAGCGTCAGGCGGCGGTCGAACTGCTGCTGCACTGTTCTTTTCTCATGCCACAATCGGGAAAGTTCGGAAAGGTCGGCTGCCGCCGCCCGCCGGATGACTGGTTCGCCCATGAATTCCCTGACCTGCCAAACGGACAGAGGATAGCACCGCAAGCAACGCAAAGCAAGCGCCTGCGTTACAATGAGGCTATGACACACGCCATTGATACTACCATTCCCGACCTGCCCGACTGGATGCGCCAGGCGCGGCGCGGGGTTGACTGGGGTCTGCTGCTGGTGATCGGTTTCAGCCTGCTGGTCGCCTGGCCGTTCATCGCGCTGCCCACCCTGCCCCACACCAACGCCAGTGAGAATTACGTCTACGCAGCCGCCAACTTCGCCGCTGCATTTCAGGAAGGCCGCCTGTATCCGCGCTGGTCGCCCTACGCGCTGGGCGGCTACGGCGCACCGCTTCCGCACTATTATCCACCCGGCGCACCGTTTCTGGCCGGGCTGCTCCAGGTGCTGCTGACCGGCGATGCGGTGTCCGCCGTGCGCCTGGCGTATATCCTCGCGCTGGTGCTGGCGGGCACAGCCGTTTACAGCCTCGTCACGCGCCGAACCAACGCCGCCGCCGGTCTGCTGGCAGCAGTTCTATACCTCTACAGTCCGTATACCGGGTTGGTCGCGCCGCATCTGCTGGGCGATTTGGCCGTTATGCTGGCGCTGGCGCTGCTGCCCGCGCTGCTGGGCTGCGCCGACCGACTGCTGCTCCGCCGCCGCCCGCTGGACGTACTGCTGGTCGCGCTGCTGACGGCGGCGCTGGTGTTCACACACGTGGGTCTGGCGCTGGCCGGAATAGTGCTGGTGCTGACGCTCGCGCTCTGGCAGCGCCTCGCCTTGCGCCGGTCGCGCGGGCGGCTGGTCATGGCCGGGCTGTTGCTCGGCGTGGGTATGGCCGCCTGTTTCTGGATACCGGCGCTGCTGGAGCAACCGGCGATTCACTGGCGACCGCCGCTGGCCGCGCCGCCATACCGGCTCTCGCTGGCGGGGCTGGTTGCGCCCCTGCAGCAACCTGACAGCAGCGATCTCACACCACCGCCGCAGTTCACGCTGGGCCTGCCGGCGCTGGCGTTCGCCGGGCTGGGCGTGGCGGCCATCCTGCGCTGCCGCCAGTTTCGCTCGATTCAGGCGTTTTTTCTGGCGACGGGGCTGGTCACAACGGTGGTTACCGTGCTAGCGCTGCCGGGGGAAACGGCGCTGCTGGGCGTGATAACCCTCAGCTCTGCCGTCGGCGGCAGCGCGGCGCTGAACCTGCGCGACTCGCTGCCGTCTCGCTGGCGGCGGGTGGCGCTGCCAGCAACGTTGATTCTGATCTGGATTCTGGCCGCGCCGGTCTGGCTCCCGCCCCCGGTGACGGAGCCGTTTGGTGGTTACGATGCCGCCGCGCAAATCCAGCACGAACAGTCGGGCTATGGCGTGGCGGCGCTGCCGCCGACGCTGCCTGTGCCCTCCACCCTGCCAAACCATTTGCCGCCAAACCGTTTGCTGGTCGAAAGTTACCTGTCCGGCTGCGTCAATCGGGTGAGCATCAGCCAGACTGACAGCGTACCGGTGCGCGTTGGGCTTCTGGGCGAACAGACTCACAGCAGCCGCTTTCAGGTCAGCACCGGCGCCAGCGCTACACTGGACGTGCTGCTGGCGTACTTCCCCGGCTGGCGCGCCTCGCTCAATGGTCTCCTGATACCCCTGTTCCCGCATCCGCAAACGAACCTGACGCGCGTTACGATTCCGCCGGTACGCGGCGGCCAGCTTGTGCTGGAACTGGGGTCAACCCAGGAGCGTCTCGGTGCCTGGCTTATCACGTGGCTTGCCCTCGCCATCGCGCTAATCCTCACCTGGGGGCGCTTCCGCCGCTACGTGCCGGTGTATCAGGGTGTTACCCTGCTGACAAAAGCTGAAGCGCGGCTGGTGGCGCTGGCGCTCGGCTGCGCGGCGCTATTCACGCCACTGACCGTCCTGCCCGGCTCGCCGCTGTCGCTGCGCCTGCCGCCGGGACATGCGCTGAACCACGCCACGTCGCTGTCCATGCGCACCGACGCCGGCCTTAGCGTGCTGGCATACCGCCTGAACGGAACGCAGTTTCGCTCCGGTGACACACTCGATCTGACGCTGTACTGGCAGGCGCAGCGCGCCCTGCCGGAAAACTACCGCGTGCTGCTGTACCTGCTGGATATCCGCACCGGCGCGCGCTGGAACGAGCAGCCATTCCACCACCCCGGCGGCTACCCAACCCGCCGCTGGAATACCAGCCGCTACGTCTCCGCCAGCTATGTGCTGCCGCTGAACCGCGCCATGCCACCCGGCCCGTATCAGGTGGCGCTGGAAGTGTTCGCCTGCACGCCGGACTGCCTGCCGCAGAATCGCGTCACGTTCTTTGACGCGACCGGGCGCAACATCGGGCCGGTGTTGTATTTGCCGACGCTGACCGTGCTCGATTGAACAATACCCAAACATCTACGTAAGGGGCGCACGGCGGTGCGCCCTACGGAAAATTGAGATTTTCTTGTGTTTATAACGCTGCGCCAGTAAAATACGGCATATGTTATTGCCACCTGAGGAAGCAGGAATCATGTCAAACGACAGCCTTGCAGCACAGATCGGACAGGCCTGGCGTTACCAGCGTGATGGCAAGGCCGACGCCGCCATTGCCGAATACGAGCGTATCCTGCGGATGGACGCTGACAATATTGATGCCAATTATGGTATGGCGCTGGCGCAGCGCACGGCGGGCAAGTATGAAGCCGCTATCAAGTACTTCGAGCGCACGCAGGCGCTGGTCGAAGCGGCGAACGCCGTCCGCAAACAGGCGCGCGGGGACACTCTTTACCTGGCGAACACACCGGAAGACGACCGCTACATGATGCTCAGCCGGATGATTAAACAGCGTCTGGCGGAGATTAACGCTGCCCTCCAGCCGCGCAAGTAAGGTTTCATGGACAAGCGGGAACGACTTACCAGAACCATCGCTGGCGAAGCCACCGACCGTGTACCGGTCGCGCTGTGGCGTCACTGGCCGGGCGACGATCAGCGTGCCGCCGATCTGGCGCGGTCGGTGGTAGAGTTCCAGAAAACCTATGACTGGGACATCGTCAAAGTCACCCCGGCCAGCAGCTACCTGATCGTGGATTACGGCGTGCAGGATGTGTGGGAAGGCAACCTGGAAGGCACCCGCACCTATATCAAACGCGCCGTTTCGCGCTCGTTGGACTGGACGGAACTGCGTCCGCTGGATCCCGCGCGAGGCAGCCTGGGCAAGCAGTTGGAATGTCTGAATCTGGTCTGCGAGTCCCTGAAGGATGACGACGCGCCAATCGTGGCAACCATCTTCAGCCCGCTGGCGCAGGCCAAAAACATCGCCGGTAAAGACTTGCTCACCCGGCATCTCCGCACGCATCCCGACCGGGTGCATACCGGCCTGAATACGCTGACGGAAACCACGCTGCGCTACGTGGACGCGCTCAAACGCACCGGTATCTCCGGCATTTTTTATGCGGTGCAGCACGCCAGTTATGATGTGCTGTCGGAGGACGAGTACAAAACTTTTGGCCTACCGTATGACCGCAAGATTCTGGAGGCGCTGCCGGGCAAGTGGTGGTTTAACCTGCTACATCTGCATGGCGAGTCGCCCATGTTCCGTCTGTGCAGCCAGTTTCCGGTGCAGGCCATCAACTGGCATGATCAGGAAACCGAACCCGACCTCCCCACCGGCAAGTCCATGTTTAACGGCGCGGTCTGCGGCGGCCTGTCGCGCTGGCAGCATGTGCATCACGGCACGCCCAGCGCCATCCGCGAACAGGCCCGCAACGCGATCAACCAGACTAACGCGCGCCGCTTCATCCTGTCTACCGGCTGCGTCAGCATGATTACCTCGCCCCTGTCGAACTTACGCGCCGTGCGCGAGGCGGTGGAGTAACCCTCATGCCGATTCGGGTGATTGCGGGCAGCGCCAAAGGTCGGCGGCTCAAACTGGTGCCGGGGGACAGCACGCGCCCGGTAATGGATAAAGTAAAAGAGGCGCTGTTCAGCATCATCGGACGGGACGTGCTGGACTCGGTGTGGCTGGACCTGTTCGCTGGAACGGGCAGCGTGGGTATCGAAGCCCTCAGCCGGGGCGCGAAGCTGGCGGTGTTTGTGGAGATTGATCGTCAGGCAGTGCAAACAATACAGGATAACCTGACGCTGACCCGCCTGGGCAACCGCGCCGTCATCCGCCGCACCGATGTCTTCCGCCTGCTCAAGCAGCCGCCGCCGCAGACGTTTGACTTTATCTATATTGCGCCGCCACAGTACAAATCGCTGTGGCGGCAAACCCTGCAAGCCCTGGACAGCAACCCGGCCTGGATACCGCCGGGGACGATTGTCATCGTCCAGATTGACCCATCCGAGCAGCAGCCGGTCATGTTCGCCCACCTGGAAGCGTATGATGAACGGCGTTATGGTAAAACCTTATTATGGTTCTTCGTCGCCCGCGAACCGACGCCGGTCGGCAACGAACCGCAGGAGAAGCCCCAGTGACCGAGTCGAACCAACTTGAGGCCGTTGCATCTGAACTGATTCAGACGTTTGAAATCACCAGCCCGCCGATTCCGATTGAAATTATGCTCCAGCGCCCCAAGCCGGATATGTGGCATGAGGTGGATATCACCGAACTGTCGGTCGGCTTTCTGCGGGCGGGCGGCCATTTTTCGCCGCGTATGTCGCTGGCACGGCTGCTCGCGCGGCATGTCATCCAGAGCGAATGGGGCGAGGGACGCGGCTTGCGCGAAATCTTTAAGGATGACCGGGACGAATCGCTGCTGCGCTCCTTCGCCCGTATGTTGATTATGCCTGCCGATATGGTGAAGGCACTCAGTCCCAGCGCACGCACGCCGATTACCATGAGTATGCACTTTGAAGTGCCGGAAGATGACGCCCGGCAGCGTCTCAAGGAACTGGGCTTATAGACGTTTGGCGATTGGCTTTTAGCGGTTAGCCGGAAAGAACAACTGCCGTTTGCCAATCGCCACCTGCCAATGGCTAACCACCGTCCAGATATCGCCGGGCGGCAGCCAGCGCCTGCTCAGCCGACTGAATCTCGCCGGCGACCTGCCCTTCACGGATGAGGTCAAGCAGTTGGCCGATAACCGGCCCGGACTTCAGGCCAAACGTCTGCATCAACAGGTGACCGTCCACCAGCGGCGGCGGCGCAACCAGCGTATCGTGCCGGTCGTAATAGGCGTGCAGCAGCGTTCGCACGCGGTCAACCAGAACCAGCCAGTCGTCCTGTTCCAGTTCCGCCCCGCGCGCTCCCAGAAAATCCGCCAGCGCCAGCAAACATACGTCCACCCCGGCAGCGCCCAACTGCCGCCAGAAGCGGTGGATGGCGCGCGGCGTGAGTTCCTCCAGCAGCAGTGGGCGCATGTGATTCTTCACAGTAGCGACCAGCCGTTCCCGTTCGCTGTTGCTCAGGCGCAGCGCCTCCGCCCGCGCTGCCACCAGTTCCGCGCCCACCGTCTCATGCCCCAGGAAGCGCCAGCGCCCGGTTTCGTCCTGCCGCGCTGTGGCCGGCTTGCCCGCGTCGTGGAGCAGCGCCGCCAGCAGCAGCAGCGCCCGGTGCGGACGTTCGTTCGGCCACGCTGTGCCCATCTGGGCTTGAATCTGAGCGCGGTATTGGTCAAGCTGGGTCGCCATCACCCCCAGGCCGAACGCGCCCGTAAGGTTATCCGAACGATGGTAACTGAGCGTTGCCAAGATGTTGGACAGGGTCTCCACCACCATCAGCGTGTGCTGCCAGCCGTCAAAGACGTGTGGTTGGCTCTGCGGCAGCCCGTGCAGCGGCTTCACCTCCGGCAGAATCACCTCCAGCGCCCCCACTTGGTCGGCCACCCGCAGCGCGCCAACCGGCTTCGGCAGCGCCAGCAGCTTAAACAGTTCGTCGCGGACCCGTTCTGGCGAGGCGCCCGCCAGCAGCGGCGCGGCGGTTTTCACCTCGCGCAGCGTGTCCACCTCAATACGAAAGCCTAACTGCGCCCCCTGCCGCGCCGCCCGCAGCACCCGAATCGGGTCGCTGGTGATCGCCCCCTCGCGGCAGCGGCGCAGTTGTTTGAGCGCAATATCCTGTTCTCCACCCAACGGGTCAATCAGCAGGTTCAGATCGCCCCGCAGGTCTGCCGCCATCGCATTGATCGTAAAATCGCGGTCGGCCAGATCGGCGGCCAGCCCGTCACCGCGAAAACCGGCCACGTCCAGAATCAGGCGGCCTTCCGGCGTATCCACCAGCGCCCGGCCTACCCCACGTTCCGGATCCAGTGGGAAAAAGTCGCCCTCAAAATGATTGGCGATCTGCCGCGCCAGCCGGATGCCGTCGCCGGATGTGGCTAAATCCACATCCTTCAGTGGACGGTGCAGCAGCGCATCGCGCACCACGCCGCCGACAAGGTAAATTTCAGCCGACGACTCCCGCAGCAGGTCCTGCAAATCCAGCACCAGATCGGGCCAGAGCAGCGGGCGTTCCGGTTGGCGGGCGGCAAGATTAGCCATACACCATTTCCGGCTTGACGACGGCAATAAACGGCAGATTACGGAACTTCTCATCCAGATCGAGGCCGTAGCCAAACACAAACTTGTCTTCAATGTCGAAGCCGATGTAATCAATCGGGATGTCCACCGTCCGGCGCTGCGGTTTATTCAGCAGGGTGCACAGCTTGAGGCTGGCCGGTTTGCGGGCTTCCAGCACGTCCATCACAAAGCGCAGCGTCTGCCCACTGTCAATGATGTCCTCGACGATCAGCAGGTGGCGGCCTTCGACCTGCACGCTTAAGTCCATGTCAATCCGCACGCTGCCGGTAGACGACCGCGCCCCGCGCCCATAGCTGGACACGGCCAGGAAGTCCATTTCGTGCGGCACGTCAATGTGCCGGGCCAGGTCTACCAGGAACATGATACCGCCCTTCAGGATGCACACCAGCAGCAGATCGCCACAGTCGGCATAGTCCTGGGTGATCTGATGCCCCAGTTCCCGGACGCGCTGTTGCAGCGCGGCTTCATCAATCAGGACTTCTTTCAGGTATTTTTCGTAGGCTTTCATGATTCCGTTTCCATAAGGTTAGCCGGGCTGGCTCATCCCATTCGTTGATGGAAGAATAACGGAGCATTATAACACCGGCCTCACGCGAAATTCACAAGCCCTGTATTCAGATTCGCCGTTATGTGTTCTATAATGCGGTTACGCCCGGTAGTAATGAAACTGGAAACCTGTGTATGGCCGTGACAATGCCCGCCCAACAACTCATCACGCCCGCCCAACCGCGTGATTCGATTCGAGTGACGTTCAGCGATGGCCGTGTCTATGAAGGGCCGATTGGCGCCACCATCGAGTCGTTTCTGATCGCGGCACAGAACGGCACACCTGGCGACGGCGGCAGCCTCATCATGGGCGGCATTCTTGACGGCACGCTGCGCGAACTGGCCTACCCGATTCGCCGGGACGCAACGCTCGACCCGGTGGTGCTGGCAAGCAGCGACGGCGGTCGCATCTACCGGCGGTCGCTGGTCATGTTGATGGTCACGGCAGCCGATGAACTGTGGCCGGGCATCAAGGTCAGCGTGCGCTATTCGATTCCCGAAGGCGGTTATTACTGCAAGCTGCTCAATCGTGGACCATTTACCGACGACGAACTGGCGCAGCTTGAAGCGCACATGCGGGCGATTGTCCAGGCGGATGACCCGATCAGCAAGCGCGTAGTGCCGCTGGAAGAAGCCGTGCGGCTGTTCACTGCCCGCGATGATGATGACAAGGTTCGCCTGCTGGAACAGCGCACCCGCAGCGATCTGACGCTATACAGCCTGCGCGGACGCGACGACTATTATTATGGCTACATGCTGTCGTCCACTGGCTACCTGCGCTACTTCCGGCTGGTGAACATCAACGGCGGCTTTATCCTGCAATACACGCTGAAGGAGTCGCCCACCCAACTGCTGCCGATCACGGCGTACAGCAAGCTGGGCGCGGTCTTTCATCAGGCGGATGCCTGGCTCGACCGACTGGACGTGGAAGACATGGGGCGGCTGAACCGAATCGTGCGGGAAAACCGCGTCCATGAATTGATTCTGGTGGCGGAAGCGCTGCACGAGCAGCAGATTTCGCACATCGCCGGAGAAATCCAGCATCGCCATGACGATCAGGGCGTGCGGCTGGTGCTGATCGCCGGGCCGTCGTCATCCGGTAAAACGACTTTCGCCAAACGGCTGGCGATTCAACTGCTGGCGCATGGCCTGCACCCATTTACGTTGGAACTGGACAACTACTTTGTCAACCGGGACCTGACGCCCAAAGACGAAACCGGCGAATACGATTTTGAAGCTTTGGGCGCGATCAACCTGTCCCTGTTTAACCAGCAGTTGATCGAACTGATGGACGGTCGGCAGGTGCAGCTTCCCCGCTTCGACTTTGTTTCCGGGCGCAGCGTGCAGGGGCAACTGGTGCAGCTCCGTGAAAAGCAGATTATCATCATCGAAGGCATTCACGGTCTGAACCCGGCACTGGTGCCGGCCATCCCGCCCGACAAAATCTTCCGAGTTTATGTGTCCGCGCTTACTCAGTTGAATATTGACGCGCACAATCGTGTTCCTACGACCGACGTGCGCCTACTGCGGCGCATCGTCCGCGATGCCCGTACGCGCGGTTACAACGCCACGGATACGCTCAAACGCTGGCAAAGCGTCCGCACCGGCGAACGGCGCAACATCTTCCCCTACCAGGAAAACGCTGACATGATGTTTAACTCCGCGCTGGTTTATGAACTGGCGGCGCTGCGCTCATTGGCCGAGCCGCTGCTGCTCCAGGTCGAGCCGAACACCCCGCCCCACATTGAAGCCAAGCGTCTGCTGTCGTTCCTGCGCTGGGTGCAGCCGCTGTCGCCTCGCCAGCAGGCCATGATCCCGGACACGTCGCTGCTGCGTGAATTTATTGGCAATTCCAGTTTGCAGGATTATCACCCCGGCGAGATGAACGGCCATGCTCTGTCACCTTTAGAAGCGCGTTAACATTTCGTAGCGATCAGCCTGCTTATACGAGCGTCCAATATTGCCCGACTACAATCAGCGTTCAGTATTGGCGGCCTCTTGCATGAGGTCAGACGAGCGGAGAGCAGGCGAATGGCTCAGACAGAACCGATCATCGTACTGGACCGGGACGGCGACCGCGCCACCATCGAAGCCGCACACGTCAACGAACAGGCCCTGTCCGTCCCACTGCTCCTGTCCGATGGGCGACAGGTTCTGCTCCCCGTCCATCTGCTCATTAAGCGTGACAACGGCACCTACTACTTTCCGCACAGTTTCAGTAGCATCCAGCAGGCCGCCAACGAGCCAACCCGTGTTCACCGCGCCGATGACCTCAACGCGGTTGTTTTGCCAGTCGTCGAAGAAGCAGTGGCGGTTGGCAAACGCTGGGTGGAAACCGGGCGGGTGCGCGTGCGCAAAATCGTGCGGGAGGAGGAGCAGACGGTTGATGAAACCCTGCTGCGGGAAGACGTGGAGGTTCAGCGCGTGCCGGTTAACCGTGTGCTGGACGCACCCGCCACCCCGCGCCAGGAGGGCGATACGCTCGTCATCCCGGTGATGGAAGAAATGCTGGTGGTCGAAAAGCGGCTGGTGCTCAAAGAGGAAATCCATGTTACGCGCCACCAGCGCCAGGTGCCAGCGGCGGAAACCGTCACGGTGAGGAAAGAGGAAGTTCTGGTGGAGCGATTGGAACCGGACGAAACATCCAGCAATACGCCATCCGGTTAAACAATCAGTGGTAAGCGAGTGTAGAGGAGATAGGGAACGATGAAAACAGTAGTTGCGCTGTACGAAGACTTCAACACGGCACGCGATGTAGTTGAAGACCTGGTGGAAGCCGGCTTCTCGCGTGATCGCATCAGCCTGGTTGCCAACGATGCTTCCGGCGAATACAAGCGTTACATTGGCACTGACGATGATGACGTATCCGCCGGTGAAGGCGCCGGGTTTGGCGCCGTCGTGGGCGGGCTGATTGGCCTGGGTGCGATGCTGATCCCCGGCATCGGGCCGGTGATCGCCGCCGGGCCGCTGGTGGCCGGTCTGACCGGCGCGGCGGTTGGCGCGGCGGCGGGTGCAGCGACCGGCGGTATTGTCGGCAGCCTGGTTGACATGGGTGTAAATGAAGACGAAGCCGGTTATTATGCCGAAGGCGTGCGCCGGGGCGGCGCGCTGGTCACAGTGCAGATTGACGACAACTGGGAAAACCGCGTGGTGGACATTATGAGCCGCCACCGCCCGGTGGATATCCGCCGCAGCGCCGAAGAATGGCGCCGCAGCGGCTGGACAGGTTTCGACGCCTCCGACACCAGCTACAGCGCCCACACCACCGGCACGCAGTCGGCGCAGGGCACACGGACGATGAGCCAGGGCGGCCATGACAACGAAGCCCGCCTGCAGGTTATCGAGGAAGACCTGCAGGTTGGCAAGCGCGAAGTCGAACGCGGCGCAGTGCGCGCGCGCACGGTCGTCGAGGAGACACCGGTTCAGGAAGAAGTGACTCTGCGGGAAGAACACGTGAAGGTGGAACGCCATCCGGTGGACCGCCCGGTAGACCCCAACGCCGTTGAAATGCGCGAACAGACCGTTGAGATAACCGAACGCGCTGAAGAACCGGTCGTCGCCAAGCAGGCGCGAGTGGTGGAGGAAGTGGTTATCCGCAAGGATGTAGACGAACACACCGAGACCGTGCAGGACACGGTGCGCCGCCAGGATGTTGAAATTGATAACATGGGCGCTCGTACCGGCCAGCGCACGTTTGAGAGCTACGATACCGACTGGCGTACCCACTACAACACCACCTACGGTTCGCGCGGGCGTGACTACAGCGTTTACATGCCAGCGTACCAGTACGGCTACATGCTTGCCAGCGACCCGCGCTACAACCAGTACCGCACCTGGAGCGAGGTAGAATCCTACGCCCGCCGTGACTGGGAAACGCGCAATCAGGGACCGTGGGAAGATTTTAAGGACGCCATTCAACACGCCTGGAATCGCATCCGCAATGCGGTGAGCTAACGGCTCATTTTGCTGGTGGGGCACGGCGGCGCCGTGTCCCAACCATTTTTGAATAATCTCACTGGTCTGGACAGCCACAACGGCTGTCCTTTACGTTTCCCATATTTTTCCTCAACTTTTCCCTGATTGAGATGATGCTACAATCGAACATTAGGAATCGGTTTCAACCATCCCGACAGGCTGCATCCACATGGGTTATAAATATTCAATTGACTTTGGCACGACCAACACCGTCATCGCCCGCTGGAACGACACCACCAACACGGCGGAAATTGTCGCGCCGGAGGGGCTGCACACGCCGGAAAATGGACGCCCGGCGCTCGTGCCCTCCCTGCTGTACGTGAACGAAGGCCGCGCAGGCAGCGTCACTGTCGGCCAGCACGTGCGTGACCGGGGACTGGACCAGCAGAAGGATAACCGCCTGTTTCGGAACTTCAAGCGTGGCATTGTCGCCCTGCCTGCGCCTGACCCGCGTGAGATTGATGGCACGCTCTGGACTGACCATGACGCCGGACGCAGCTTTATCCGCCGCCTCATCAGCACCCTGCCCAATGGCGACAGGGACATCGAACAGTTGGTGCTGACCGCGCCGGTCGCCTCGTTTGAGGGCTATCTCGCCTGGCTGAACGGGGTGATGGACGAGATCGCGCCGGAAAAAATCCGCATCGTGGACGAATCGACTGCTGCCGCCCTCGGTTACACCGTCACGAAGCCGGGCGCAGTCGTGCTGGTATTTGACTTTGGCGGCGGGACGCTCGACCTGTCAATGGTGCAGCTACCCGAAAGCCGCGAGAAAACCGGCGGCTTCCTGCACAAGCTGCTGCGCGGTGGCAGCGGTCAGCACACCGCCAGGGTGATTGCGAAGGCCGGGCGCGTTATCGGCGGCAGCGATATTGACCAGTGGCTGCTGGCCGATGTGCTGAAACGCGCCAACCTAACCACCAAAGACCTGGGCAGCAGCTATCCTGCCCTGCTGACCCGCTGCGAACTGGCAAAAATCGCGCTCTCGACCGAGGATAGCGCCGACATCCGGTTTGAGGCGGGGAAAACGCACAACATCACCATCACCCGCGCGGAACTGGAAGCACTGCTCGAAGCTAACGGCTTCTACACCGCGCTGCGCCACGTGGTAGACAAAGTGATGCACGTCGCCCACCAGCGCGGCATCTTCAAGGAAGACATTCATTACGTGCTGATGGTCGGCGGCACGTCGCTGATGCCCTCGGTGCAGCGCACGCTGGGGCAGTATTTTAAGGAAACAGCCGTTTATGCCGACAAGCCGTTTACCTCGGTGGCGGAAGGCGCGCTTCAGGTGGCCGCCGGTTACGGCCTGGAAGATTATCTCGCCCACAGCTACGGCCTGCGCTATCTCGACCCGGACAGCGGCCAGCACGCCTACGACGAAATTATCCCGATGGGCAGCCGCTACCCCACCGAGCAGCCGATTGAAGTGTTCCTGGGCGCAGCACATCCAGACCAGCGCGAGGTTGAGTTAGTCATCGGCGAGATTGAGACGGACTCGGTGGCGATGATCGAAGTACAGTACGAAAACGGCCAGGCCGTGTTTGTCGCCCAGGCCAATGAGGGCGGCCAGCAGATCGTGCCACTGAACGCAGACAACGCGCTGAACATGCTGGCGCGGCTCGACCCGCCCGGCCAGCCGGGCGAAGACCGTCTGAAAGCCGAGTTTATGATTGACGACCGCCGCCAGCTTCGGGTACGGGTCACTGACCTGAAAACGAACAGGTCGCTGCTGAAAGACGTGGTGCTGGTGACGCTGCACTAGGGGGGATGATGGCAACGGAAATCACGGGACGCGAACCACGTTTAGTCAAAACCAGAGTCAAACAGGGGATGCGGCGGCTGAATCCGCGCCATCTGGCGACGATGCTCAACGTCCTGCCGCCGGAAGCGGTGTCGCTGGAAGCGGCGGCAGCGATGCTGCGTAATGAAGAATTTTTCGTGCGTTATAACGCCGGCAGGATGCTCAGCCGGCGCGGTGACCGCGAGGCGCGTCTAATCCTGGCGGACGCGCTGAACGACCCCGAACCGCGCACCCGTGCCACCGCCGCCCGCCACCTGTACGGCTTTTCCTGGTTCGCCGCCGAACCTTTGCTGCGATTAGCATTACAGGACAGCGATTCACGGGTGCGGGAAGCGGCAATTTACGCACTGTGCGATCTGCGTGAACTGAACGCCTACCAGTTGATGGTCGAAGTGCTGAAGCACGAAACGGACAACGTGCGCGCAGCGGCGGCCTGGGGATTACGCGAAAGTCAGGACTCCGCCGCCGTTCCAGTGCTGCAAGTGGTGCTGGAAGCGCAGGACCCGGAAGTGCGCATCAAGGCGCTGGAAGCGCTCGGCCAAAACGACTCACCCGAAGCGATGCCGGTGGTGCGCGAGGCCATGAACGACCCTGACCCCGACGTGAAATACGCCGCCACGCTGAGTTTGCTGGAACTGGCAGGCGAATCGTGGCTGGAAGAACTGTCCGGCGTGATCGGACGCACCGGCGGCGAAACGCGCCAGCAGGTGTTACGCGGCTTCTTCCACGCCACCAATTACCTTAAAATTGACGTGGCTAAAAGCAAAGCGGTTGACCTGATGATTGACGCGCTGGAAACCGCCCTGCTGGACGACCTGCCGGGTGTGCGGCTGGCCGTGACCTGGCCGCTGGCGTGGCTGCGCCACGAGCGCACCCCCGGCATCCTCAAACGCGCTTATTATCTGGAGATGGACAGCGAAGTGAAAGCGCAGATCGTGCGCGTATCTACCAGCCTGATGGACGACGACCCAAATGCGCCCAGCCATCGCGCTGCGGTCGAAATCCTCAACGATGCGCTGACCAGCAGCGACGACCGCGTGAAAAAGGTGGCTTATGAGATTGTCACCAACCGCGCCAGGGCGAAACAGACCGCCATGCCGGTCGCCTAAGTTTACACCGCGGGGCGAGGCGCTGCCGTCGCCCCTGTTCGCCGCTTGTTATCCCTTGTCCACAAACATAAACATTCGCTTGACGCGCCCCCCTGATGGCGGTAGGATGCTTATCGTTAAAATATTGGTTTCCGTAGGGACACGGCATGCTGTTTCCCTACAGGTGCATCCTGAATGATCGAAGTCCATAAACTGACCAAACGCTACGGCTATCATCTGGCCGTAGACCAGATTTCGTTTGAAGCCCATCCTGGCGAAGTTGTCGGCCTGCTGGGGCCAAACGGTGCGGGCAAAACGACGACGATGCGAATGCTCACCGGTTTCATGCCGCCATCGGAAGGCAGCGCCCGAATTGCCGGCTTTGACGTGCTGGCTGATTCGCTGGAGGTACGCCGCCGCGTCGGTTATCTGCCGGAGCGCGTGCCGGTCTATCCCGACATGACCGTTAAAGGCTACGTCACCTTCTGGGCGAAGCTGCGGGGGGTCGAGAAACCCCGCGCGCGGGTGGACGCAGTATTGGAGCGCGTGCATCTCACTGATCGCCGAAATACGCTGGTTCGCAACCTGTCAAAAGGGCTGCGGCAGCGGCTGGGGCTGGCGCAGGCGCTGGTGCATGACCCGCCGATAGTGATTCTGGACGAGCCGACAATCGGCATTGACCCGCAGCAGGTGATCGAAGTGCGCGAGGCCGTGCGCGACCTGGGCAAGCATCACACCGTCCTGTTCAGCACGCACATCCTGTCGGAAGCGGAACAGGTCTGCGACCGGGTGGTGATTATCAACCGGGGCAAAATCATCGCGCAGGGCACGCCAGACACGCTACGGACGCAGCTTCAGCACGGGCTGTCGCTGTACGTGGAGATCGCTGGCGCGGGCAAAGAGGCCGGCGCCAAGCTGCTGAAGGCGCTGACCGGCGTTGAATCCGTCACGGCGCAGGGCAACGGTTTTGTTGTGAGGGCGCGCACCGATGTACGCGGCGAAGTGGCCGACCGGGTAACACGGGCGGGCTACCGCCTGCTGGAACTGCGTCCGGTCGCCATGACGCTGGAAGACATCTTCCTCGATCTGGTCGGCAGGGGGAAATAACCCATGCTGCGCGGAACAGGAACGATTTTCTGGCGCGAGGTTGGGCAGTATTTCGCCTCGCCCGTTGCGTATCTAATCGCCTTCGCCCTGTTGCTGCTCACCGGCCTGCTGTTTAACAGCGACCTGACCTTCAGCCTGACACAAAAACCCGCCGACCCGGCGCTGATTCCATCGTTCTTGGCGCTGGCGATGGTATTCTTCGCCCCGCTGCTGACGATGCGGATGCTGGCGGAAGAAAGCCGCGAAGGCACGCTGGAACTGCTGCTGACCGCGCCGGTGTCCGATACAGCAGTAGTCATCGGCAAATTCCTGAGTGCGTGGTTTTATTACACCATTCTGCTGTTACTGACCTTCACCTACCAGTTCATTCTGCTGGCAATCACCCAGCCGGATTTGGGTCTGGCCGTGAGCGCCTACATCGGCATCTGGCTGTATGGCGGTGCAACGCTGGCCGTTGGCCTGCTGTTTTCGTCGCTGACGGAGAACCAGATCGTCGCCGCTTTCCTCAGCATGAGCGTGCTGCTGCTGCTGTGGCTGGGCGACATCGCCGGGGAAATTGTGGCGAATCTCGATCTGGCGCGGGTGCTGCGCCAGCTTTCACTGGGCGGCCACTTCAGCACATCGTTTGCCGTCGGCCTGCTGCGCGCCGAGGATGTAGCTTATTATGCCGGGATTATGGTCGTGATGCTGTTTATCACCACCCGTATTGTTGAATCGCACAGGTGGCGCTGATGAGTCGGGAAGCAGTTATCATCCGGCGCAACCAGCTCGGCCAGTGGGCCGGTTTTATCGGCGGCGGCGCGGCGCTGCTGGGCATCATCGGCCTGCTGTGGCAGGGCGGGCTGACGCCAATCATCATCGGGCTGCTGGTCGCGGGCGCGGCTGGTCTGGGTCTGTGGGCGCTGCTGTCACCGCAGGAATTTGTTGGCTTTGTCACCGGACGACAGGCGCGCTACGGCACGGTCGCCGTGTTTGGCACGCTGCTGCTGATCGGCATCGTCGCGCTGACGTACATCGTTTTACAGCGCGCCGTGCTGACGCTCGACATGACCGAGGGCCAGCGGTTCACCCTTAGCAGCGAGTCGCTGGGGATACTGCGGCAGGTGACGCAGCCGATTCGCATCACCGGCTTTTATTCGCCACGCGCACTGCAACTGCGCGAGGTGGACGACCAGTTCTTCCGGCTGTATGAGGTGGCGACCGATGGCCGCATCACCCGCGAGTACATTGACCCGGACGTCAACGCCGCCCAGCGTAATGCTTTTGGCGTCACCGAGGACGGCTCGGTATTTATCTCGTATCTCAACCCGGACGGCACGCCCAACCTGAATACCCTGATGCGCGTGCCGATTGAGCGTGGCCCTGAACCATCCAACCAGGAACGGGACCTGACCGGCGCGATTGCCCGCCTGCTGGCCGCCGGCACGCTTACGGTCTATTTTGACACCAGCAACGGTGCGCTCAGCCCGTTTGATACGTCGCAGCAGGGTTTGTCCGCCATAAACGACGGGATGCGCGCCAACGGCGTAATTACGTCGGTGCTGAACGTAGCGGATTTGGCGCAGTCCGGCAGCAGCATCCCGGCCAACGCCGCAGCCATCATCCTGGCGCGCCCAACGCAGGACTATACCGAGGCAGAAGTTCAACTCCTCGGCAGTTATGTCAAAGGCGGCGGGGCATTGCTGATTCTGGCCGACCCGCTGTTTAACGAGGATGCGTTTTTGCGGCAGGATGGCGCGTTGAACCGCTTCCTGTGGGATACGTTTGGCATCCGCGCGCGGGACGCGGTAGCGGTCGAAAACGACCCCGGCGCCAGCGCCCAATCACCGCTGGACATCATCAGCGCCGCCGTCTTTACTGACACGGACATCGGCGCGCGGCTCAACTCTGACGAAACGCCGACGCTGTTTACGGTGGCGCGGGCGCTGGAGGTGAACGACAGCCCGCCGCCGGATGTCGCTAACGGTCGCGTGATTCTGACCTCGCAGAACAGCTACGGCGAAACCAACTTCCGCGCGTTGGCGGAAACCAACACCTATCAGTTCGACGCCGGTCAGGACATCCCCGGGCCGCTGACGACCGTCGCCTGGGCCAATATCCAGCAGACCAACGGGCGTGTCGTACTGATCGGCGACAGCGATTTTGTCACCAATGGCATGGTCGGCACCGGCGGCAACGGTATCCTGTTTACGGACAGCATCGCCTGGTTAACCCGCTTCGGCGAACGCATCAACTTCAAACCGCAGGCGTTCACCACTGGCCTGCCGATGGTGTTTGTCAGCACGCAGACACTGGATTTGATCGCTTTCATCACCGTCATTCTGATGCCAGGGCTGGTGCTGCTGACCGGGCTGGCCGTATGGCTGCGGCGGCAGAGGCTGCAGGCGTGAACCGCCGTGTGCTGCTGGTCCTGCTGCTGCTGTTCCTGGCACTGGCGGCGGTCGCTGTGCTGCAAACCCGCCCCCAGCCAGCGCCATCGCTGGCATCGCTGCGGGCCACCGTAACCGCGCAGGGCACGCCGGTCTATTCGCGTGTCTTTCCCGACATGGCCGTGTTAGATATTCAGGCGATACGGCTGCGCGACCCGAACTCCGATATTGAGTTTCTCATCAGCCGGGGCGCGGACGGCCAGTGGACGGCGCCCGATGCCACTGCTGACGAAAGATTGGACACGGACACCGCGTCTATTATTGCCCGAACGGTGGTGCTGCTGTATTACGAGCGTACGCTGCCGCTGACCGACAGCACCAACCTGCGGGAATACGGTTTTAATCCAAACGGCAACCTGTTTATCGAAGTTCTGCTGCGGAATGGTGAGGGTCATGCCGTCGCTATTGGGACGTTATCGGGTTCACGGACGGTGTATTACGCGCTGGTGGATGACCGCCAGGAGCTTTACCTGTTGGAACGCGCGCCGGTGGACTATCTGGCGATGCAGCTTGCACATCCACCGTTAACTTGACAAGGCCGGTTTGCCGCGTTAATGTAATTAATACACTGAAAGTGTATTATCAATGCGAATTGGATTTATTGTGCTGGAGGTTCCGGCGCAATAAAGTTGGCCTGTCCTAGAGTCGGCGCGAAGCATTTCCTGCTAATTCCAGCCTGAAACGTCGCCTTTTCGCTCAGTTTACGTCATAATCCAGGCTTGTGTTGAACTGCCTTGCTACCTGGAGAGCAAGGCTTTGTGTCTGTAGTGACCTATGATGATGCTGATGGTACAAGATCGCAAAGAGCAGCTACGCGCTCAACTGATGCAAAAAGCCCAGGAACAGGGGGCTATAACCTACGATGATATTCTGGCGCTCATACCGGAAGCCGAGCGTGACATCAACCTGCTGGATGAGGTGATGGACGGTCTGGCCGAAGCCGGTATTGAGGTGCTATCTGCGGACCAGTTGGAATCGCAGTTCCCGGAGGAACTTCCACCCGATGCCGATCTCGATCTGGTTGAGGACGAAGAACCGGAACTGGCGTTGGCCGAACTGGATGAAGACCTGATCGAAGATGCTGGCTATCAGCAGGCGATTGATACCGACGACGTGGTTGGCCTGTACCTGAAAGAGGCTGGCCGGGTGCCGCTGCTGACTGCCGAGGAAGAAGTGGCGCTTGCCAAGCGTATGGAAGCGGGCAAGCTGGCGAAAGAGCAGCTTGACGAATACGGTGACGCGCTGGGCGAAGATGACGTTGACGAGCTTTACCGCCTTATCAATGACGGCGAAGCCGCCCAGGAGCATCTGGTGCGCGCCAACGCGCGGCTCGTCATCAGCGTCGCCAAGAAGTATATTGGCCGGGGTGTGCCGTTCCTGGATTTAATTCAGGAGGGCAACATCGGCCTGATTCGGGCCACCAACAAGTTTGAATACCAGCGCGGCCACAAGTTCAGCACCTATGCCACCTGGTGGATTCGGCAGGCGGTCAGCCGCGCCGTCGCCGACCAGGGGCGCACGATTCGCGTGCCGGTGCATATGGGCGACCAGTTAAACCGGATGCGCCGGGTGCAGTTGAATCTGATTCAGGAACTGGGGCGCGAACCTTCGATTGAAGAACTGGCGGAAGGTATGGAAACCACGCCGGACAAGATCGAAAACCTGCTGGAGATCGCACGCCATCCGGTTAGTTTGGAGACTCCGATTGACGAGGAAGGCGACTCGACCTTCGGCGATTTTGTCGAAGATGTCAGCAGCCCCGCGCCGTCGGAAGAAGTGGCAACCCACCTGCTCCACGAGCAGTTGGAACGGGCGTTGAACCGCCTGCCCACCCGCGAGGCGCAGATTTTACGGCTGCGCTACGGACTCGAAGACGGGCGCGTGTATACCCTGGAAGAGGTGGGGCAAACCATCGGCGTCACCCGCGAACGGGTGCGCCAGTTGGAGGCCCAGGCGCTTAACCGCTTGCGCCAATCCTCGGCTCACGTTATCCTTCGGGATTATCTGTACGAGGAGTAGACACCCTTGCCAGCCAAAGGTTCGCGCGGCCCCTGGTTGTGGCCGCTGGGACTCGCCGCCGTCGGCGTGGTCCTGCTGCTGCATAATTTCCTCCTGCTGGAGAACTTTAACGTCACGGCGCTGTGGCCGCTGCTGCTGGTCGTCGCGGGGGCAGGCATCCTGCTGCGCGGCGACCTGATTCCTAGCGCCGAGGCCCGCACCTTTGGCATCACGCGCGGCAGCGTTGAATCGGCCACGCTGGAAATCAGCGCGGGCGACATTGACGTAAGCCTTCGCGCTCTCCAGCGCGAAGGCCGCCTGATCGCCGGGCAGTACGCCGGCAACTCCCGCCCCTTCATGAGTGTCAACGATACGCATACTTATCTCAGAATGGATCGCGCTGCCACCCCCTGGTATTCGTTGGCCG
Source organism: Chloroflexota bacterium (assembly GCA_016223085.1). GTDB lineage: Bacteria > Chloroflexota > Anaerolineae > Aggregatilineales > Phototrophicaceae > CFX2. Next base: position 287,241 of record JACRPS010000010.1, on the reverse strand, counting down.
ACTGGGAAATGGGACTGGCGGGCGATCTACCCTGGCAAATCCTCATCAGCACCCACCTGGGCAACGTTAATTTCGATCTCTCCGGTCTGATTTTGCAGGAAGCGGTGATCGCCACCGGCATTGGCGACATCCGTCTCACCGCCCCGCGTGAATCGCTCGGCCCGGTGCGCCTGCATTCGACGCTGGGGAACATCCACCTGATTACGCCGGTGGGTTATCGGGTGATGATTACCAACCACGCCGGCGGGCTGTTCCGCGTTCACGCCGATGACCGCCGCTACGAACAGCCGGAACCGGGTTTGTACGTCTCGCTGGATGCTGATGCCTCTGCCCCGCTGGTCGAAATTACCCTGCACGGCACGTTCGGGGACGCTTATTTAACCTGAAGGTGCGCCATGTCCACGTTACTCAGTATTGTTATCCGGGATGGCCTGGAAAGCGACCTTGCCGCCTGTCTGGCGCTTGACCACCGCTACGACACCGATCACGTCTGGCAGATGACGGTGAACGAACAGCCCGGCGATTATCAGATTTCGTTTAAAACCCAGCGCCTGCCACGCACGCTGGAAGCGGACTATCCGGCGGATGAATACCGACTGCGGCTGGCGCTGCCGCCAGACCAGTGTTTTCTGGTGGTCGCCAGCAAGGACGGGCAGGGCATCCTGGCTTACCTGACGATGCGAACCGACCCGGCTTACCGGATGGCGCGGATTCAGGATATGGTCGTCTCGCGCCCGTTCCGCCGGCGGCGCATCGGGACGCGGCTGGTCAACGTTGCCCGACAGTGGGCGAAGGAGCACGGCCTCGACCAGCTCACGGCGGAAATGGATACCCGCAATTATCCGGCCATTGTCTTCTGCCGCACGGCAGGTTTTACGTTCTGCGGTTATAACGACCAGTATTTCCCGAATCAGGACATTGCCCTGTTCTTCGGCCAATCCCTGCGCTGAGGTTCGGCATGAACGATCTGTTCCTGGTTCTGCTGCGCTCGCTCAACGAAACGCTGACGGCGGCCATCGTCGTGGTGTCCGCGTCCATGCTGCTCTACAACCTCACCCGCAACCTGCGCAACCGCGTCGCCCGCACCTCCGGCATTGTGCTGGCCTGCGTGACGATTGTTTACATCGGCGACGTACTGGTAGCACTGGGGCCAAGCCTGCGCACAGTGGACGCGATTCTGCGCCTCCAGTGGATCGGTATCGCGCTGATGCCGGCGGCCATGTTTCACCTGTCCGACGCGCTGCTGGCAACCACCGGTCTGCCCTCGCGGGGGCGCCGCCGCCGCGTCGCTCGCATCCTGTACCTGATCGGCTCGATGTTTATCATCCTGGCGGCCTTCAGCAACGTCCTGATGCAGCCGGTCTTTCGCGCCCAATCGGTGGTGCTGCGCGCCGGGCCCGTGTTCCCGGTCTATTTTGCCTATTTCCTCATCGCTACCGGCGTGGCGCTCATTAATGTCCAGCGCGCCCGCAAACGCTGCCTCACGCGTGACACGCGCCGCCGTATGGGCTACTTGCAGTTCGCGCTGCTGACGCCAGCATTGGGCATTTTCCCGTATTCGGTAGTCCTCGGCCAGAGCGAAACCGATACGCTGGCGATGCTGTTTCTGGTCAACGCCAGCAATCTGGTCATCATTCTGATGCTGCTGTTTCTGTCGTATCCGCTGTCCTTCTTCGGGACGCGCGTTCCCGACCGGGTAGTGAAGGCCGACCTGCTGCGGTTTATGCTGCGCGGCCCGGCCACCGGGCTACTGGCGCTGGTGATTATCATCTTTATGACACCGGCCACCCGCATCATCGGCCTGCCCGGCGACAGCCTGATGCCGTTCGCGGTCGTGGCGGTGGTGCTGCTGTGGCAGTGGACGGTCGCCATCATCCTGCCCTGGCTGGAAAAACACCTGATTTACTCGTCAGAGGACGGCGACCAGCTTGGCAAGCTGCAAAACCTGAGCGAACGCCTGCTGACCCGCGCCGATTTGCAGCAGCTTCTGGACGCGATTGTGGGCGCGATCTGCGATTACCTTCAGGTCAGCACAGCGTTTGTAGTCTCGCTGGGCGAGAACGGCGCAGAGGTGGTCGCCGCGACCGGCCCGGCGCGGCCCAGCGCGCAGTGGCTGGAGGACGAACGCCCCACGCTGCTGGCGCTGCTGGAAACAGCCGATTTGGAGCAGGAAACCGGCTTGCTGTCGTGGCATTCGTACTGGATTGTCCCGCTTTACAGCAAGCGTACCGCCAGCGAGGACGGCAGCCGCATCCTGATCGGTTTTATGGGTATCCAGGCGCGCGCGCCGGAAATTAACCTGACCACCGACGAGGAACGCACCTTCCGGTCGCTGGCGCGCCGCGCTGCTGAAACGTTGGATGACATGCGGCTGCAATCCGAGATTTACGCCGCGCTGGAAGGGCTGCTGCCGCAGATCAACGTGACCCGCACCCGTGCCGCCGATGTGGAATTCAAACACGGGCGTGGGCCGCAGCCGCTGATGGAAAACGGCGCGATTGACCGCGAGCAGTTTATAGACCAGGTGCGGGCGGCGCTGCGGCACTACTGGGGCGGCCCCGGCCTGACCAGCAGCCGCCTCCTGGAATTGGGCATCGTCCAGAGCGCCCTGCCAGACAACAGCAACAACCCGGCGCGCGCGCTGCGGGCGGTGCTGCTGGCCGCCATCGAAAAGCAGCGCCCGCCGGGTGAGCGCAAACTGCTGAGTCCTGAATGGACCATCTATAATATACTGGAACAACGCTTCATCGAGAAAAACAAGGTGCGCGATGTGGCGCTGCGGCTGGCGTTAAGCGAGCCGGACCTGTACCGAAAACAGCGCATCGCCATCGAAGCGGTGGCCGATACGCTGATAGAAATGGAACATGCGCGTACAAAAGCATGATAGATGTCAAGGTTCAGCCGGGTAGATACAGTGTTATAATTTGCCAGGGAAATAGGTTCTAACCCTACCTCTCACGCCAATTAGTGTTATTTCAAGGGGAAGCGGATGTCGACAAACATTCACCGGCAGGACTCTCCATCACTGCCACCACAGTTAGACGAAGGTTACTGGTCTGCGCTACTCAGCGAAGGGGAAGGCGCCGAGGTATCGCCATTGGCCGCCGCGAACGACGACGCTGTAGACTACGCGGACGCCCCATATCATTCCAATGGGCATCTCACTACCGGCACCATGACCGATGCCGACTGGGTTGAGATGCAGCGCATCATGGACAACGATGAAGTCGTTGAACTGCCGGTGGTCGGCTACAATCGCGGCGGCCTGCTGGTGGAGTGGCGCAGCCTGCACGGCTTCGTTCCGGCCAGCCAGCTCACCGAGTTTCCGGTTACCGCCAACAGCATCGTCCGCCGCCGCGCGTTGATCTCCTGGATTGGGCAAAGGCTCAAACTGCGGGTGATCGAACTCAACGCGGAGCAAAATCGCCTGATTCTGTCGGAACGCGCCGCGCACGTTCAACCGGGTGAGCGTGCCCAGATTCTGCACCGGCTGCAACCAGGGGATTGTGTCTCCGGCTCGATCACCAATCTATGTGACTTCGGCGCGTTTGTGGACCTGGGCGGGCTGGAAGGGCTGATTCACATCAGCGAATTAAGCTGGGGGCGCGTCGGTCATCCGTCCGACATGCTCCAGCGCGGGCAGATTGTGAACGTGTACGTACTGGACGTAGACCGGGACGCCGGGCGCGTGGCGCTCAGCATCAAACGCCTGCATCCCGACCCCTGGAAGACCGTCAGTGAACGGTATCAGGTTGGCGAAATCGTCCAGGGTGTGATTACCAACGTCGTTGATTTTGGCGCGTTCGCCTGCATTGAAGAAGGTCTGGAAGGGCTGATTCACGTCTCGGAACTGGCGGAAGGGCACTTCCTCCACCCGCGTAACGTCGTGAGCGAAGGCCAGTACGTGGAAGCGCGCATCCTGAGCATTGACAGTCAGGCGCGCCGGTTGGGTCTAAGTCTGCGTCCCAGCCAGTAACCTGGAATTGCCGGGACTATCGTCTGTGTCCGGTTCAGCCTGAATACCAGAAGGCCAGGGTTTTCGCTCTGGCCTTTTTGGATGCTTCAGTCTGCTTGCGGCAAACCAATCAAAGACGGCTATAATAGAACCATTGTTTGCTAGACCGGCGCTTGGCTGCATTGGGCAACGTCGTAGGGACATGGCGGCGCCATGTCTCTACACCAACTGCCAACCGCCAATCGCTCATTGCTTGTTCGAGGTTTATGGCGCAGCACAAATCGGCTGGTAAACCGCCAGAGAATAACAAAAAACCTGCAACCAAGACTCCGCCGCCAGCGCCAAAGCAGTACACGGTGAAGCCGGAGTTCTGGGACGCGCTGTTCGACAGCCTGCCACCCTGGGGCGACGAGATCGCCGCGATTGTGCTGATCGTGTTTGGCATCGTATCGTTTCTGTCGCTGTTTAACCTGGCGTCGGACGCGACCATCGCCAACGCCTGGTCAAACGCGTTGACCAGCCTGTTCGGTTACGGCAGTATTCTGGTATCGGTGGGCATCTTCGGCCTGGGCGTGTTTATCCTGCTGCCGAAGCTGAACATCTCGGTGAAGTTTTCGGCGCGGCGGATGCTGGCGCTGGAACTCGCCTTCCTCGCGCTGCTGGCGCTGCTACACCTGTACAGCGGCGACCCGGAGCTGCGCGCCATTGCCCGTGCCGGTCGCGGCGGTGGTTACATCGGCTGGGCGCTCAGTTCGGCCATCAGCGGTCTGCTCGGTTCCACCACTGCCCTGATATTTTATAGCGCGGTTTTGATCGTCAGCGTGGGCGTTGTGCTGGGGATGCGCCGCCGCCACATTCAGACCGCGCTGAAGTGGAGCATCCAGCGGCTGGATGCCTTCGCCGAGAAGATGGCGCAGCCGCCTAAACCCCGCCGCCAGCGCCAGCCGACCGCCCCGGCCCTGCCGGATAACCCGTTGGAGCCGCCCGCCCCACCCACACGCCGCGCGACCAGCAGCATGATTGTGCGGGTGCGGATTAACCCGGCAGACCTGCCGCCGTCGCTGCGCCCCGGTGCAGCACCAGCAGCCAAAGAAGTGCTGCCGACGCTGGAACACGATTTGCCCCTGACGCAACCAGACGATCTCAAACTGAACTTTAACGCTATTGGCACGTTTAAGGGCAAAAAGGTAAAAGGCATCCAGCAGGTCGAACGCCCGGACGGGCGGGTGAAACGCTATTTCACCGTCGCGGATATGAAAGAGATCAAGCGCGTGCCCAAGCGCGATGTGAGCCTGCCGCCGCTGGAGCTACTGCGCGACATCGAACTGAACATGCCGGACGAGCAGGAAATCAATACCAACGTCGTGCTGATCGAAAACACGCTGCTCGAATTTGACATTGACGTGGACGTGGTGGAAGTGAAAGTCGGCCCGACGGTGACGCAGTACGCCGTCCAGCCCTTCCGCGAAACCACCACCGATGAAGGCGAAACGGTCCTGCAGCGCACCCGCGTCAGCAAAATCGCGTCGCTCTCCAGTGACCTGGCGCTGGCGCTGTCCGCCAAACGTCTGCGTATCGAAGCGCCCGTCCCCGGTCACAGCTATGTCGGCATCGAAGTGCCAAACCGCAACCCCAGCATCGTCGCGCTGCGTTCGGTCTTCGAAAGCAAGACGTTTCAGGATCAACTGGCGAAGGCCAAATCGCCACTGTTTATCCCGTTAGGGCGCGATGTCTCCGGCGCGCCGCTGGCCGTTGATCTGGCGCAGATGCCGCACCTGCTGATCGCCGGCACGACCGGCTCCGGCAAGTCGGTCTGTATCGCCGCTATGACTGCCGCGCTGGTGCTGAATAACACGCCCGACAAAATCAAGCTCATCATGCTCGACCCCAAGATGGTCGAACTGAGCCGTTTTAACGGCCTGCCGCACCTGATGGGGCCGGTCGAAACCGACCAGGAGCGCATCATCGGCGTGCTGCGCTGGTGCACCCGCGAGATGGACCGGCGCTACAAGCTGCTGGAAGAGTACGCCGCCCGCAACATTGACATCTACAACTCGCGCCTCAGCCGCCGCCAGAAAGACGAATATCTGCCGTACATCGTCATTCTCGTGGACGAAATCGGCGATCTGATGCTGTCCCGCCCGGAAGAAACGGAAAAGACGATCACGCGGCTGGCGCAGATGGCGCGCGCTGTCGGGATGCACCTGGTCGTCGCCACGCAGCGCCCCAGCGTGGACGTGATCACCGGCCTGATTAAAGCCAATTTCCCCTCGCGCATCGCGTTTTCGGTCGCGTCCAGCGTGGACTCGCGTGTCATTCTGGATTCGGTCGGCGCGGAAAACCTGCTCGGCAAGGGCGACATGCTCTATCTGGCGTCGGACGCTGCCGGCCCGCGTCGTTTGCAGGGCTGTTACGTGTCGGACGACGAGGTACGCGCCATTGTCAACCATTGGAAGACATGGCACGAGGAGCAGGTCGCCAAAGGCAAAACCGAGGACGTTGGCATCGGCCCCTGGGAACGCGGCCTGACTCGGCGCGAATTCCTGGCCGAAACCGACCCGATGCTGGAAAAGGCGATTGAACTGGTGATCGCCGAAGGCGAAGCGTCCGCCTCGCTGATTCAGCGGCGGCTTGGCCTGGGCTACCCGCGCGCTGCCCGTGTGATGGATTTGCTCTACGAACTGGGCGTGGTGGGTGAAGCCGAAGCCGGAGGCCGCACCCGCAAGGTGCTGATTAAACCCGGCCAGGACCCCTTCAAGGAGATTATGGAGAAGCGCGCAAGGGGGAAATAGATTGTATGGCAGATCGTAGTAAACCGATTGAAATATCCCAACACGCTCAACAGCAAATGATCGAGCGCGGGGCGAAAGAGGTAGAAGTACTTGAAGTCATTCAATCAGGTGAGGAAGTTCCCGCCAAGAAAAATCGAACCGGATTCCGCAAAAACATCCAGTATAATGATGTTTGGGCCGAAAAAGAGTATGCTGTAAAGCAGGTATTCGTGATTGTTGCCGAAGAACCAGACAGGTTAGTGGTGGTAACGGTATTTACCTACTACTTTTAGTGTAGGATAACAATGATGAAAATCACGTATGATTCGCAGGTTGACGCGCTTTACATCCGCTTTCTGGATGACCCCGCACAGGTCACAACCCAACGGTTAACCGAAGAAGTTGCCGTAAACTACGCTCCTGATGGGCGGATAGTTGGTATCGAAATTCTGGATGCTTCGGACTACGTTTTTAGTCCCGAAACGGAAGGCATAGTAGCGTTACAGAATTTGGTTGCAAAGCCTGAATAACCGTAAATTCAGGATTCTCCAATCCAATTAATAGCCCATTCAGCAGAATTTCGGACAACAGACTGTTCATCGTGAGCAGCTTTTTTTAGAGCATCAAGCGCACGTCTGTCCTTTAAATGTCCTAATCCCATCGCAGCATAGACTCGTGTCTGCTCATAACTATCATTGAGAGCAGTTAACAGGGCATCGTAAGCACGAGGGTCGCGCAATTCACCTAATCCGTAAGCGGCATGATGTCTGACCCTATCGCTTCTATCATTTTGAAGCAAGTTTATGAGTGGCTCGACAGCTCTCGAATCACCCATTTCGCCCAATAAAGATGCAGCGTAGCCTCTGATACTGTCATCATCATTGTTTAAGGCATCCAAGAGTAATTTTAATGCAGGTTCTCCCCATTTAGCCAGAAATTCCCCCTCTTGCCAGTAATCACCTTCAAGTAATCTTTGAATGATGGGTTCAATGGCTTGTAGATCGCCAATTTCAGTCAAAGCCCAAATAGCCGCTTCAATGGTTTCAACATCTGGTTCATCAACGACATAATCATCTTCCGAATCGTCATGAATTCGGTCATGCAAAACCTTAATCAGTTCATCAACGGCTCTTGGGTCTTTCAGCTTGCCGAGTGCCCAAGCGGTATATTTTCGTGCCAATCCTGCATCAAAAGAGGCTGGGTTTTTCAGTAACTCCGTTAGCGGCTCAACAACACGCTTATCTCCTACATTCCCTAAAATTGCAGCTACTAACCACCACGAGTATATGTATTGAGAATTCTGCAATAACTGTATAAGTGGCTCAACTGCTGCGGAGCCAAGTTTGGTAAGGGCAGTACGTGCCTCGATTTGCTCAACTAACTCTCCAGCTACCAGTTTGTCTATAAGTTCAGAGAGCGTCGAGTTAGGAAGAATCTCGTTCATGTCACTGCCCCTACAACCTCACCTCAACAAAACATTGCCGTGCGGCTGAAATGATGTTTACGCCACCGGCGCGATGAGTTCCGGCACGTCGTTGCCGGGGCGGTTCACCATCTTCGACACCTCGTAAGCGCGCATCGGCGCGGAATCGTAGGGCCGCAGCAGCCCTTGCAGCACGTCCGACGGTGGTTCATCCGGCGCCAGCCACAGGTCGTAATCTTCTTTCCGCAGAATCACCGGCATCCGGTTATGAATCGGCTGCATGAAGTCGTTCGCATCGGTCGTCAAAATGGTGCAGGATCGAACGGTATCGCCTTCCGGGCTGTGCCAGATTTCCCACAGTCCCGCCAACCCAAACAGCTTGCGGTCTTCCAGATGGATAAACAGCGGCACTTTCTTGCCATCGCGTTCCTGCCACTCGTAAAAACCGTCCGACGGCAGGATGCAGCGCCGCCGCTTGAAGGCCGCGCGGAAAGCCGGCTTCTCCGCTACCGACTCGGCGCGGGCGTTAATCATCTTGTTGCCGATGGCCGCGTCCTTCGCCCAGGACGGAATCAGCCCCCATTTGTAAAAAGTCAGTTCGCGCGGGTTGTCGTTGCTGATAACCGCGACCGGCTGCGTCGGCGCGATGTTATAGCGCGGCGGCAGGTCGGGGACGTTGGTCAGATGAAATTCCTGCTGAATCGCTTCCGGGTTGGCCGTTAAAACAAATCGCCCGCACATACACCCTTCCTTGACAAAACAAACAGGGACAAAGCACCGGCTCGTCCCTGTATTATACCACAAATTTAGAACAAATTATCGCCTTTTTGGCGGTTTGCCCAGTTCGGAAATCTGCCGCACCAGTCCCAGCGCCGCCAGCCCCAGCGTCACCAGTTCACCAGTGGAAGGCGACCTCGGTTTGGCCTTATCCCCCAGCATGTCTTCCTCCGCCGCACGGGCGTACAGATACGATGTAAACAGGCCGAACAGCGCCCCGGCGACCGCGCCGACTGCATACACGCGCATTTTCCAATCCGGTGTGGATTTTGTGATGTTCATTTCCGTTCATCCTTTGGTGGCAGCGCCGGGCGTTCGTACACGTCCAGCAGCTTCTCTAAAAAGGCCAGCTTCACACTTAAATTGATCGTTTTCTGATTAATCGTTTCGGTCGCCCGATTGGTCGTATCCAGCATCCGCGCCGACAGCCCTTCCGCCCGCCCCAGCAGCTTGCCCGCGCCGGTATGCGCCTTGTTCATCGCGGCGGCAGCCGCCACGAAACCGATAGCGACCGCGAACAGGCACAGCACCGACGGGCACAGCAGCAGCACCGTCACCAGCAGGTCGGCGATCAGCGACACCTGCAGACGCTGCGGCAGCAGCAGCGCGATCACCCCGCCGGCCACCACCACGACAATCCCCACGACCAGTGGTAAGATGATGTAGAGGCGGGTTTCGCGGCGGTGCGCCTGTTCAGCCAGAATTTGCCGATCTGGTAACATGGATGCTCCCAACGTTTGATACCGTGATTTTACCCCGGAATAAGATTGTGACCAAATCGGCCTCAACCCAATCTAGCACTGGAATCATATGAAAAACGATAACACCCCGATCAAGCAGCGGCTGCACATCACCTTCGGCAAATTTGACGCGCTCAAATACACCGGTCATCTTGACACGGCCAAGCTGTGGGAACGGGTGCTGCGCCGCGCCAATCTGCCGATTTTATACTCTGAAGGGTTTAATCCCCACCCCCGCATCGCCCTGGCGACGGCGCTGCCGCTGGGCATCACCAGCGAGTGCGAAATCGTGGACGTGTCACTGAAAGAACCCATCATGCTCGACGGTCTGATCGAACGGCTGCTGGCGGTCAGCCCGCCCGGCCTGCGCATCTATTCAGTGGTCGAAGTGCCCGTCCGCAGCCCGGCGCTGCAAACCCGTGTCCGCAGCGCCGAGTACCGCCTGCGGTTTGAGGATGGCATCAGCCGCGACCGGTTGCAGCAACGGATTGATACGCTGCTCGGCGCGGCAACGGTGGACAGCCAGCGCGAACGCAAAGGTAAATCGGTCACGGTGAACCTGCGCCCGCTGATTTTCGGCCTGCACCTTGACGACAACGGCGACCTGATCGCGCATCTGGCAGTTGGCGACCAGGGCAACCTGCGCCCGGACGATCTGCTCAAGGAACTGGGGCTGGACGATCAACTGGTGTCGGTTCACCGCTTCCGCCTGCATCTGGCCGACGAAACTGAACAGTTTCCTGACAAATGAGCCGTAACAGAATCCAGTATTGAGCGGTAGTTAAGACAGCCTGTTATTCCATTTGTGCTATTGGCCGGTTGGCAAGGCACGTCTATACTGCGCATACGCCAACCCGCGTTCATTTCGGAGGCCGTTATGAACTCCCTGCATAAACGATGGTTAAACGTGCTGGTCACGGGCTTAACCGTCTTTTCGCTCGTCTTCAACCTGGCGCTGCCGCTGGCGTCGCTGGTCAGCACCGTGCGCGCCCAGGAGGCAACCGAAGAACCCACGCCGGAGGAAACCCCGGCTGACGCGCCTCCACCGCCAACCGTCGAAGCCACCGGCGAACCCACTGCCGCCCCAACGGCGCAAGTAACGCCCATAGTCACCGAACAGCCAACCGCCGTACCCACGCTGCCCACATCCTTCAGCGACGATTTCCAGGACGGCAATCCTGACGGCTGGCTGCTGACGCCCGGCTGGGGCATGGTGAACGATAACGGCAACCTGTTTTTAACCACCGGCGAACCGGAACAGGTCGCGACGATCAGCGCGTTTGTTGTTTCGGATTTTGCGCTGTCAGCGCGCCTGCGGGTTGAAAGCGGCAAAACTGCCAGCGTGGCCGTCCGCAGCGGCGCGGAAAATTACACCGTATCGCTCGATTCCAGCGGCAGCGTCGCCCTCTATCGCGGCGCGGGGCTGCTAGCGCAGGGCGCGGCGCAGCCCCCACTGCCGGAAGGCGTGCCTGTCCTGTGGCACACCCTGAACCTTCAGGTTTATGCCGGTCTGATCGTTGTCACCGTCAACGGCGCGCCGCAGATCGTGTACACCGACCCGAATCCGCTGCCGCCGGGACTGGTCGTTTTTGGCACCGCCACCGGCGGCCTCAGCCTGGATGAAGTATCGGTCAGCGCCCTGACTGCACCGATCACGCCGCCCGTGATTCCGCCGACGGCCATCCCCACTCTGGAAGTGACTGCCGAACCGACCGCTCCGCCGGAGACAACACCGGAACTGACGCCGGAAGTCACACCGGAGCAGACGCCCGAAGCGACAGTTGCGCCAGAAGTCACGCCGGAACAGACACCGGAAGCGACACTGCCGCCGGAAGTTACGCCGGAGCAGACGCCCGAAGCCACCCCTGAACCGGAAATACTTCTCCTCGGCGCCGATTTTGAGGGCGAACTAACCGGCTGGACGCTGACCGGTGAGGGCAGCATCGTCGCGGACGGCGACGCCAACCACGCGCTGCAACTGGCGGCAGGCAGCAGCCTGCTGCCCACCAACCCGCCCTACCTGACCGATTTCCGTCTGGAAGCGCGGCTGACTCTGCTGGAAGCGGTGGATGGCGCGCCTTCGGGTATCAGCATTCCCTTCCGCACCAGCGATGGCAGCGGCTACGTGCTGGCGATTGAGGCCGCGCAAACCGTGCTGTATCGCAATGATGGCGTGGGTTTGGTACCCCTTGCCAGCATCCCGGCGGCGCACGCGCCGAACACCTGGCACGCGCTGAATCTGGTCGTACAGGGTGGGCACCTCACCGCCAGCCTGAACGGCACGGCTGAACTGGACTTCACCGACGCCGCGCCGCTTCCCGGCGGGCAACTGGCGTTTGCCGCCACCGGTGCCGCGCTGCTGGACGACATCGCCGTGTACGTGCCGACGGCGCTGCTGGAAGCCGTGACACCCGCTCCAATGGCTCTGACGGAGGATGAAAAGGCGAAACTCGCGCCGGTACTGGTGAAAGTGGTTGAACTGTACGCCGCCGGCGACGAGGCCGGAGCGGTCCAGCAGGCCAACGAAACCTTCCTGCCGCTGGACGAACAGATGCGGCTGACGGTGGAAGTGTGGGCGGCGGAAGGCCAGACTGGCGCCACCGTCGCGCCGATTGTGGCTGCCGTTGGCGGCGAAGTGACATTTGTCAGCGATTACCACGTCGAAGCCCTTGTCCCGCTAGCCGGGTTTATCGCGCTCGTTAACGCCGACCCGATTATCCAGATTCGCCCTGCTGCGCAGGCGGCATCAACCGGTTCGGCGGACGCGCCGCCAGCGGCCCCCAGCGGCACGGCAGTCACCGAAGGCTTTGACATCCTGGGCGTGAACGACTGGCATGTTGCCAACATCAAAGGCGCGGGCACAAGCATCGCCGTGATTGACACCGGCTTTGCCGGTATTTCGAGTGTGCCCGCTGCCGAACTTCCCACCACCTGCCTGCCCAGTCGCGTCCCGGTGGGCGGCGTCGGCACGACCAATCACGGCACGCGCGTGGCCGAAGTACTGTGCGACCTCGCGCCCAACGCGCGGATGACGCTGTACCGCGCCACCACTGCTTCGGAACTCGCCACCCGCATCAGTGCGGCGAACTCCGCCGGCTTTCCCATCATCCTGATTACGATGGACGTGGGCGTGGTCGCCAGCCCGGGCGACGGTGACGAAGGTCTGGATGCTTCCGGCACGATGTATGACCAGATCACCGCCGCAAAAAACGCGGGGCGGTTGGTCATCGTCAGCGCGGGCAACAATACCGGGCGTTTCGCCAGCTTCAATTATGCCATCGGCACAACGACTGTTAGCCTTAGCGTCAGCCGGGGCGACCGGGTAAACGTCAGTTGGGATGACTGGAACACCGTTGCCCCGACGAAAGACCTGACCATGTCGCTGCAGCACGCGGCAGCTTACACACCTCGACTGCCGACGCAGGCGCCGGCGCACCAGTTTGTGATTGACAACACCTGCGGCACAACCAGCGACCCGACCTGCACCGCTGATTTAACCATCAGCGCGGTTGCCAACGGCCCGGCCTACGTGCAGGTGCAGGTGACTGGAAACGGCAAAGTCAACAGCGTGACCGGCTCGGCCACCAACATCAACACCACCAGCACGATTGGCCGCCCTGCCGACTCGCCCAATGCCTTCACGGTCGGCGCGGTCTGCTCCTACCCGGTGGACGGTTTTCCGCTGGAAGCGGATAGCTCCCGCGGGCCGATTTTTAGCGCGGGCGGCGGCGCGCCGCTGACCGGCCCATTTACATCCCGTACCGCCTTTAAGCCGGACATTGCCAGTGTGGCCGGCGTCACCACCTCGCAGGGCGCCCGGTTTGACTGCAACCCTGGCGACCCAGCAGAGGATACTGGCTTCACCGGCACGTCGGCGGCAGCGGCCCATATCGCCGGGCTGGCGGCGCTGATTCGTTCCAATCCCAATGCCAACATCGGCGCGAACACCCGTGACGAAATCATCAATTATCTGCAATCCCACGCTGTTGACCTGTACGACGCGCAAAGTGAGGAAGCCAACGGCTTCGACATGCGCACCGGCGCCGGGCTGGCTGTGCTGGGCAACCCGCAGCCGGATTATCCGATCATCAACAGCGTGACCTCGGAAGCCGGATTAAGCTGCGGCACCGGCACGCTGCGCTTTGTTGACCCGAACAAGCTGACCGCCACCTTCGACGGCACGTATGGCAACAGCCTCGCCAACCCGTACCTGCACCCGGCGCACGCCCTGGCCCGCGCCAATGCCGGCGACTGCGTGATTCTGATGCCGGGTGAGTACGTTACCCCCGTTAACATATTGGACGGCGCGGTAACTGACGGCGTCAGGATGATCTCGTATGACCGGGCGCGGCAAATCTTCCAGAATCAGAATCGGGCTATTGACCAATCCACTACGCCGGACAGTATCTTCTGGGTGAACATCACCGGTTACGATGATGGTGCCAGAGGCGGCGGCGGCATTTTTATCACTGCCGATAACATCACCGTTGATGGTTTTGTGTTCCGAACCGCCAGCCGCCACACCACCGCCCCGCTGTTTAATACGTTAGCTGGTATCTCGCTGGGCGATTCCAGTGGTTCTATCGTTCGCAACAACCTGTTTACGAAGATCGTTGGCGGCAACCCGGTTATTGTCGGCGGGTATCAGGGCATTGGCAGCCAGAGCGTGGTGGTCGAAAATAACATCTTCCGCGATAACAACAGCCGCCTGGGCGCCGGCGTCAACATTACTGACGGTTCCGGCACTTCGACCCCGATCACGCTCCAGTTCAACAGCTTTATCGCCAATAACAGCACAGAAGCACCGGGCGCTGGCATCTATGAGCCGGTGGTGAATATCAACAACAGCGTCGCCAACATCTATAACAACCGTTTTCTTAACAACGGCACGCTGTCCATTATCCTGGTTCGCAATGATGACAGCCGACAGGTGAGCGTCTTCGGCAACGCCTTCTCCAACAACACCAATACCGGCCCGGTTGTCCACCTCAATCCGGGACGCCGCTTCCGCTTTATCAATAACACCGTCGCCGGCCACAAATCCATCGGCGCTGGCGATACCAGCGCCATCATTCTGCGTGGGCAGCCGGACTCCTCGCCCACCAACGGCAGCGGCAACTGGGACATTTTCAACAACCTGTTTTATGACAACACCGTGAACTCGCCATTGGCCGATGCCGACGTGGGCAGCGCGCAGTGTCACCGGATTGGCTCCAGCAGCGGCCCCGAACTGGGCGCGCAGTTCAACTGGATATTCATGAGCGGCAACCCAACGATCGTTGGTCAGAACGCTTACGGCGGTATCTGCGTTAACCCCATTGAGGCGGGCAATGGCAACCGCCTGGAACTGAGTGCAGCACCTGCCGCCTTTCGGGTGATTGGCCCGACCATCGCCCCGAATGACCCCTATCAGATTGTCGGCGCCGCCACATCCAGCCCCGACGACGGCGTGGACGACGGCAGCAACGCGCTCGCCAGCGGCCTGCCTGACAGGGACGTGCTGAACCGCAACCGCATCGAAAACGGCACGATTGACATCGGCGCTTACGAATACCGCGCCATCAGCGCCGCCGACATCAGCACTACGGCGGTCGAAGAAGACCGTGTCCTGACAACACCCCCGGCAGATGCCGGCAAACCCGCGCCCATCATCGTTTCGCTGGTCGGCGAAGGGGGTTTCCCACCGTACACCTACACCATCAGCGATTACCCGACGATGTACGATACCAACCCGGCCAATGCCTGCGGTGGCCAACCGTTGAAGCTGACGGTGGACCCGGCCACCAACGAAACGCAGGCGACCTACTGCCCGCCGAAGAACCTGTACACGGTCGGCGCACCGGCGGGTTCGCAGGTGACGTTCACCTACCACGTGCAGGACCTGGCCGGCAACACCACCGCCACCAACGACAGCCCCGGCACGGTGACGGTGCTCATCACACCGACGAATGACTCCCAGCTTACCCAGCCGATCAATCAGGCGGTGACGGTCGAGGCCGCCCCGCCCACCGAGCCGGCAACGATCATCCGGTTTAAGCTGCGGCCTTACGTCAGCTTTGACGACAACTTCTTCTATTCGGAAGATGGCGAGATCGAGGACGATCTTGGCCCGAACGGCACGCCGCTGTGGACGGATACCCCCGGCGCGGATTACCCGTATACCTATGCGCTGGTTCCCGGCAGCCTGAATCCGCCGAACGCGGGCGCGCTGAACATCTCCGAAGCTGCGATTCAGGCGGCCATCAACAACGCCAACAATGATGACGACAGCCTCGTTGAACTGCTGGCCGAGTCCGGCGAAAAAGGCACGTTCAGCTTCCGCTACACCGTCAACGAAAGCACCGCGACCACCAACACGGTCGAGGTTGAAGTTGTGTCGTCCCTGCCCTATGGTGGCCTGCACGACGATACCAGCTTCGCCTTCACCTACGACACCAACTGGTCGCCGCTCTACAGCGAAGGTAACATCAACAACACGCTGCACCGCAGCGTCAAGTCCGGTGCGACCGCCAGCTTCAAGTTTGTTGGCACCGGCTTCGCGCTGTATATGCAGGGCGCGACCACTGGCAGCTTCTGGGAACTGCGGGTGGACGACCAGCCGCTGAACTGGAATGGCAGCAAGGTTGCCACCCGCGCCGGCATCACCTGCCGGACGACGGCGGCGACCGGTATCAAAACGACCACCACACCCAACAACGGCTTCTACATCTCCAACCGGCAGGCAACGGCTTACACAGTCGCGTGCACCCGGCTGCGCCAGGGTGAAGCGCACACGGTCGAGATCATCAGCCGCGCCAATGCCATCCTGAACATTGACGCCATCGGCGTGCTGGTGGATAACACGGTGCTGCTGCCCGGCTTCCATGAAGTCCGCGAGACGCAGATGCTGCCGCTGTTCTTCGGCTGGAACGAAATCACCGACCGGGGCACGTCCAACGGGATTGCGATGGCAACCACCAACGCGGGCGTCGCCGACGTGACGTTTACGTTCAGGGGCACCGGCTTTGCCATCGGCACGGCGCTGGAACAGACACGTACCCTCCCCCGGCAGGGCGCGAAGTACACCATCTGCGTCGCCCCGGCAGACACGGGCACGCCCCAGCGCTGCCAGCAGTTTGACAACGCGCTCGGCGCGGGCACGGCGCCCATCTGGAACGTGTACCGCCCGTTCTACGGCTTTAACCCGGACATCGAACACGAAGTCACGCTGCACATTGACTCGCTTCCGGCGACCGGGCGCATGGTGATTGACTCCATCGTTGTCTTTGACCGCCAGATCGCCGGCGTCCTGCCGCTGGGCACAACCGAGGACACCGACCGGGATCGCATCCTGTTTGGCGGTGGGCTGGAGGACACCTGGCTGCTGGACACCAACAACACCCGCACGTCCGGCAACAGCCTGACCAGCATCATCTCGACGGTGACGAAGGCCGGGCCGTTCTTCAGCTTCCAGATTCCCAATGATGCCACCAGCTTCTCGTGGTGGCGCTACGCCACGACCACCGACAGCACCAGCATCATGGTGTGCGTGGATCGCGGGCAACTGCACCCGGCGGACACCCAGAATACCTTCTGTGTCACCAAACCCCTGCGCACCACAACCGCACCCCTGGTGACCCATAACCCGCTGGTGATCGCCGAAAGCGACTTTGGCCCGCAGGGTTGGGGCACGCCGGGCAGCAACGGGGCGCACACGGTCGAAATCTTCAGCCTGACCAACCAGCCGTTTAACCTGGACCGTGTGCAGGTGCTGTCGTCGTCCGCGCCGCTGCAGGCGAGCATCTACGAACAGAACGTGCCGAACCTGTGTTACTTCGACGACGACCAGCCCGGCTTCCCGTGCAATGATGGCACCGCGCCGGACAGCTCGGTCACGACGGTCAACAACACGCGCGCCTCCGGCGGCAGCGTGGCGTTTATCAAGGAACAGAACGAGGGTGTGTTCTTCCGCTTTGAAGGCACCGGCTTCTCGACGCTGTTCACGCTGGATAATCGCGGCGGTCCGGTACAACTGTGCTGGCTGAAAGATGTGGCGCAAACCGCGACGGTAGACAATGTGCTGACAAACGGCACGTGCAGCCAGTTTAACAACTACAGCGCCACCGCCGTGTATCAGGCGGCTCGCACTGTCGCCGGGCTGGAAGACAGCACCTACGCGGCGGTCATCCAGCATATCGGCGCGAACTATACCGTCACCGGCACGGTCATCAGCGGCAATTCCATGCAGGTGGACGCGATTCGTGTCTACGGCGACCGCTGGCAGGACCTGAACGAACTGACGCCGCTGCCAAACGGCGCGCGCCATGAAACCAGCTTCGCCAACCGGGCTGCCAGTAACCAGTTGAACTACCTGGGCAGCCTGTGGCGGTCGTTCACCGGCACGGCGGCGAGCCGCTATTCCGGCCAGAACTACGACCAGGTGAAAGCCTATGGCGCAGGCATCGTCTTCCGCACCAACGGTGCCGACACGGTCCGCCTGTACCGCGATCTGCGTTCGGGCTACGCGCCACTGCGCCTGTGTTACGCGCCCTATACCGCCGGCACATTCGTGGTGGACTACAACCTGTTCACCTGCGTGGACATCCGCAGCGACGGCGGCACGGCTTACCAGTCGGCCTACAACGTCAACCTGGGCAGTACTGGCCCGCACGTCGTTTCGATCACGACGCTGAATGCCGGTACGTTCAACCTGGACGCCATCGAACTGCTGGACGCCGCGCCGCTGCAACCCGGCCTGTACACCGAAACCACCGAGGGTTTGATTTACAACGCCACGACTGACCCGAATCTCAACGATACGGTCAACGACTGGCGCAACATCACCTCCAGCAGCTACGCCAACGGCGCGGCCATGCAGTCCACTGTGCCAGGGGCGAGTCTCACGTTTGAGTTTGAGGGCACGGGTTTCTCGCTGCTCACGCTGGTTGACAGCGCCAGCAGCAACCTGCAAATCGTCGTTAACGAGATACCTGACCCGCCGGATGCTTCGTACACGGTGGATGTGACCGGCAACCGTAGCGTGACGTACTACGGCCACGCCCACAGCGTAACCGGCCTGCCCTATGACACCTACAAGGTCACGATCACTGAAACCGATGGCACGCGCAACAAGTTCACAGTAGACGGCATCGAAATCTACGGCCAGTACAGCCCGGCGCTGTCACCCGGCATTTACGACGACAACGCCCACGCTGCCGATGGCAAGCCGCTGTTCCTGTATGGGCCGAGCAACGCCGCCTGGACGGTAAACCTGGGCAGCCGCGCGCCGGCGAACCTCAACCAGAGCAACCACACCAGCAACCGTCTGGGCGCGACGCTGAGCTTCGCCGTGACGGGCGCTAACGTAGTAGTGCTGCACCACATCGGCTCAACCAGCACCAACGTGCAGTTCTGCGCCACGCTGGCCGCGTCCCCCTTCACGCGTACCTGTTCACCCACAACCGTCACGCTGGTTGGCAGCAGCAACACCACCTTCACGCTGGGTGCGGTCGGCAACTATCAGGTTAGCATCACCAACCTGACGCCGGGCACAACTCTGATCGTGGACGCGATTGGCGTGCTGAACACAACGGGCGCACTGCTCCCTGGTATCCACCAGGAAAACAGCGGCCAGTTGACTTATGGCGGTAACTGGGCATCCGGCTTCCTGACTGAAGCCAGCGCCACCGACAGGCGCGTCAAGAGCACGGCGCTTGGCAGCAGCGGGCAAACGCTGTCGTTTACCTTCAACGGCACGGGCTTCAGCATCGTGCTGGCGGAAAGTACGTTGACCAGCCGCAACTACTCGCTGACGGTGGAAGGCGCACCGGTGTCCCTGCCCACGCCCAACGCGAACACCGCAATCAGCAGCGCCCGGGCGCCGTCGGCGCTGACCTACGTCGGTTTTGCGCCGGGCGAATACGATGTGGTGCTGACGAATCTCGACCCCACCAAACCGCTGCTGGTTGACCGGGTGGACGTGCTGGGCGACGTGAGCGACATCGCCGCATCCGTAACCGGCGGCGTGGAAAACATTGACCCGCGCATCGTCTACTTCCCGTACTTCAGTTTCAACGAAGTGGCGGCAGCAGCGGCATCCGGCGGCAGCCAGCATATCGGCAGTATGCGCGGCGCGGCGGTCTACTTTGAACTCAACACAAGCGCGTTTGAATACGGACGCGAACTGAAGTCCACCTATGGCAGCGTAGCGGTCTGCGCGGGTGCGTTCAGCGCCGATGGCTCGAAGAACTGCGGCACAACGCCTAACGCGAATCCGGCCACCATTTCCAACGTTGGGGCTGGCTTCCAGCAAACGCAATCGGTAACGCTAACCGGAAGCGGCCTGCGCTGGGTTCTGCTGCGCAACGCTGATGGCAAGCCCATGCCGCTGGACTTCGTGCGTTCGACGAACGCCGGCGCGGCGCTGACCGCCGGGTACTACGAAGACAGCTTTGGCAGCCTGGAATATACCGGCACGTTTACAACGCCAACTGTCACCAGCGCCTCCGGCGGTTCGGTCCACCAGACGCAAACGGCAGGCGACCATGTGCTGTTTGATTTCAACGGCACGGGCTTCTCGGTCTACTTCGTGTTCGACGCAAAAGCCGACGCGGTAGAAATCTGCTGGGCGAGCGGTCTGGGGCTAAACCTGGCGCAAACGCAGGCGGGCGACTGCACGACCTACGACAACCAGAGCGCGGCTGCCCGCTACCGCGCCGCCCGGACGATCCTCGGTTTGCAGGACGGTGACTACACCGCTTCGGTGCAAATGCTGGCGGACAACAACACGCCAGCGCCGCACCTGCCGACCGCCACGCCAATCACGATGCATGTGGACGCCATCCAGATTTACGATGACGCGCAGCCTGCCAACCGGCTGGACACCGTCGGCACACGCTACGAAACCAGCTACGCCAACCGCGCTGCCGATGGCCGGTTCCTGTACTACGGTCAGGGCTGGCGCTCGGTCAGTGGCACCGCAGCGGCGCGTTACTCCGGCAAGAACTACGACACGATTGCCAATGTCATCGGCGCGGGTCTGCTGTTCCGCACCTTCAACGCGGACTCCATCATCATCTACCGCAACGTCGGCGCGGGCAACGCCCCGATGGAAGTCTGCTCGCAGCGGGTGGATAACGGCAACCGAAGCTGTGTCACGGTGCTGAACAACACCGGCACGGGCACGCAGCCAACCATCGCCGTCCCACTGGTGGACGCGGGTTACACCGGCGAACGCCGGGTTTCGATCACCACGCTCGACGCCGGTACGCTGACGCTGGACGCCATCGAGATCGGCAGCAGCGCCGCGCCACTGCAACCCGGCCTGTACGAAGATGTGCATCCGGGGCTGAAGTTCCAGAACGGTACGGTGAACCCGCCTGAAGTGGCCTGGACGAGCATCTTCAGCGCTAGCTACTCCGGCGGGCAGGCGCGCTGGACAAGCGACGACACCGCCACGATGGAATTCAGCTTTGTGAGCGCGACCGGCTTCGAGGTCGGTGCGCTGGCCGACCTGTACGGCGGCGAGATGGAAATCTGCTACGATACGGACGGCGACGCCGATTGGGCTGACGCAACCAGCAGATGTTACATCTACCAGAACGAGAGGTCTACGGCCAGTTACACGACCAGCCGCACCGTCACCGGGCTGAACCCTGCGACCCCCTACTTCGTGCGCGTCCGCAACGCCGAAACGAATGTCCCGCCGCGCAACCCGCGTTACGCGCCCGTCCGGCTGGTGATTGACTTCGTGCGCATCTTCGGCGAGGCACTGCCACCCGCGATCACCACGTCCGGCCAATTCAACGAGGATGCAGCCAGCGGCGGCGTGAAGGTTCTGCAACTGCTGCCCGCCAATCGCTGGAACACCTTCAGCGGCACGGCGGCGCGCGGCTTCAGCGGCGGCAGCTATGTCGGCGTGGTGGACAACAGCAAGCGCCTATCCAGCGCCTACGCCGGCCCAGTGGCGACGCTGCGGCTGAACAATGCCAGCGCCGCGACCGTCATCCTGTACACCGGCCCGGCCAGCAGTCTCAACTCTGGAGAAGTGCTGGTCTGTGCCAACAACGTGACAACTGCTGACTGCATCAGGATCACCAACCTGAAGACCGAAAACCAGATTGTGCTCAACAGCACCAATCTGCCGGTACTGGCGAATGCGGCCAACGTCACACTCTCGTTCCGCACGTTGACGACGGGGCAGTTCCGTATTGACGGCTTCCAGGTCATCTTCGGCACGACGCTGACACCGGGCATCTACGACAGCTTCCTGGTGGGTAACAATGGTTTGCTGAACACCGGTGGCTCATCCTGGACAACGGTGAAATCTACCCGCGCCTACGGCGGCACGCTGGTTCGTACCAAAACAGCCAACGCCGCCATCGCGCTCGAATTCAGCGGTACGGGTTTCTCAGTGCTAACGCAGGCCGATGCTTACGGTTCGGACATGCGGCTGTGTTACGTTCTGAAGACCGCCTTCGATGGCACGTTTGACGGCACGGGCGAAACCTGCCAGACCGTGACCACTGATACCAGCGCCGGCAGCGGCGAACCGACCTGGCTGGCCGTCAACGGCGACCGCCCCAACCCAATCACCGCATACCAGTATGCCTTTGCGATACACGGCCTGCCCAACGGGGTCTATGTAGCGGAGTTGCGCCACATTGACACGCCGCCCGCCGGTGTGCCACTGACAGACTGGCTACAGGTGGATGCGGTGGTAGTGTTTGGCGCGCCGGGCGCGGCGCTGGCAAGCGGCCCACTCCATGACGACACCAACCCGAACATCGCTTACAGTCCCTCGGCCTTCTGGACACTCCTGTCCACACCCTACGGCCCGGCACGTGGCCCCTGGCAGCGCACCGAGCATAATACCACTGCCGTCGGCACGATTGCCCAGGTAGAGGTGGATGGTAACGCGCTGGTGCTGTACCAGACTGGCAGCACCCGCGCCAGCCGCAAGATTCGCCTGTGCGTGACCACCGATGAAGGCCAGGATTGCACCGACTTCAGCCAGTCCACACGCACGACCTACTTCACGCCAGTCGCCTTCTACGGCTTTGGCAAGGCGGACACGCACCAGATCGTGATCGAAAACTGGGACTATGGCAAAGTCCTGAGCGTGGACGCGCTCCAGGTGCTGCCTTAGCCGATGACCCCCGTTCGACTGGCCCGCGCCCGGATCGCGGGCCAGTCCCCTTTTCTCACCACATGGTACAATCAGGCCGAAAATCATCGTAGGGACACAATATATCGTGTCCCTACAATATGTACGAGGCGTTATGAATCCGAACCTGCACCTATCGCCTGAAGTGGCCGACGCACTGCGCGACCAACGCGCCGTCGTCGCGCTTGAATCCACGCTCATTACACACGGCCTGCCCTACCCCGCGAATGTCGAAACGGCGCTGGCGATGGAAACGGCCATCCGGGACGCTGGCGCGGTTCCAGCCACCATCGCCGTACTGAAAGGTCAGATCACGGTTGGCCTCTCGACGGGCGACATCGAACGGTTGGCCGCCGCGCCCGCCGGTTCGGTACGAAAATGCAGCCGCCGCGATTTTTCGATTGCCGTTGGCCTGGGCGAGGATGCAGCTACGACCGTCGCCGGAACGATGATTGTGGCGCACATGGCCGGCATCCGTATCTTTGCAACCGGCGGCATCGGCGGCGTGCATCGCGGCCACCCGTTTGACGTGTCAGCGGATTTGATTGAACTGGGGCGGACGCTGGTTGCGGTCGTCTGCGCCGGCGCCAAATCTATCCTCGACCTGCCGCTAACGCTGGAGGTGCTGGAAACGCAGGGCGTGCCGGTGATCGGACTGGGCACCAGCACGCTGCCGGCGTTTTATACTCGCAGCAGCGGCCTGCCGATTGACGCCTGTGTGGACACGCCCGAACAGGCCGCCCGCATCATCGCTGCCGGGTTACAGCTTGGGCTAACTCACGGCTACCTCATCACTGTGCCGGTGCCCCAGGCGGACGAACTGCCCGCCACCACTGCCGAAGCGGCCATCCAACAGGCCACCGACGAGGCAGCAGCGCAGGGTATTCACGGAAAAGACGTAACGCCGTTTGTGCTCAAGCGCGTGGCCGAACTGACAGAAGGCGAGTCGCGCCGCGCCAACGTCTCGCTGCTGCAAAACAACGCGCGCGTGGGCGGGCAGATCGCCCTGGCGCTGCAATCGCTGCTGGCATGACGAATACTGCGCCTCGGCTGGTGGGCATTGGCGCGGTGTTTATTGACGACATTGTGCTGCCAACCGGTCAGACCTACATGGGACAGCTTGGCGGCGGGGTTGTCCATGCGCTGATGGGCGCGGCGCTGTGGAGCGAGCGCCCCGGCATCGTGGCCGTGACCGGACAGGGCTTGCCGGAGACCGCCCGCGCCCGGCTGGAACAGCATCTGGATACCACCGGCCTCCGCGAACTACCGCTGCCCCAAATGCGCGCCTGGCAGATTTTTGAGGACGACGGCACGCGCCGCGAACTCTACCGCGTGCGGGAGATCGAACCCTTCACGCAGGGGGCGCAGCCAGAGCACTTTCCGTCAGAATATCAAACCAGCACGGGGTTTTATCTGCTGCAAGGCTTCGACGGAATACGCGCCTGGCTGGACGTGCTACCCGGCCTCATCCTGTGGGAGCCGCTGCAGCAGGTGATGCTGCCCGGCTGTCGGAAGCAGCTCCGTGAGGTGTTACAGACAGGCCGCGTGGACATCGTTTCGCCCAATCGGGCCGAAGCCAGCGCCATTTACGGGAATTTGTCGCCCGATGAACTGCTGGACATGCTGTTTGAGGATGGCGCAAACGTCGTCGCACTGCGGCTGGGCGCGCGGGGGTCACTCGTGGGCAGCCGGGCTTCCGGTGAACGGGTGGCTGTCGGAACGTATCCAGTGAAACAAATCATAGATCAGACCGGCGCGGGCAATACCTACTGTGGCGCTTTTTTATTGGGGATGGTACAGGGAAAGCGTTTGGCCGAAGCCGGTGCGATGGGCGCGGTTGCCGCCTCGTTCTGCATCGAACACGTTGGTGTGCTGGACGTGACACAGATCAGCGTTCAGGAGCGCGATCAACGGTTGAAATATCTGCTCTCGAACCGATGATTACGGGAATGAAGGTTAACCGCTTCCCGCGCTGGCAGCTTGAGCCAGCCCAGTCGTTTTGCCACTCTGGGTGTGACGGGTGACGATGTGGAAAGTCAGATCGTCCAGCGTGCGGAAGTGCCGCTGGCAGTACGGGCACTGAGGGGTTTCAGACTTGGTAGCCTTTTCTTCCGGCAGTTGAGACGGTCGCGCGTTGCTCACGACATTCTCCCGTTGTCAGGTTAGACAACCGACAAAAAACGATACTAATCAGATTATAACATAACGAAAATTAATACTGCACGGGGGATTGCGTGAAAACAGTAAAATCAGGACTTAATTACTATCAGATGGGCGGCGGCGCAGCCAGGCCTCAACCGCTTCGATAATTTCCTGGGCCTCCATATCCCCGGACTCTTCCGGCAGTAGCGCCGGTCGCTCGTATGCCGCGAGATCGTCCAGTGTCAGCTTACGCAGAATACGGTCCACTTCCACCAGCACGAGCGCCAGCGGCACGTTTCGGTCGGTCAGCATCACCAGAAAATAGGTGGAATTCAGCAGCGGGAACAGCATCAGATGGCCCATTTCCGTTGCCACGTGGATCATGCGCGCCTCGCCACAGCCAAACTCCGCCGTCAGCGTCTGCGCCAGCACCTCCATCGCCTGCAGCATGGACGGCAGCACCTCGTCTTCGCCGCCGAGCAACCGCGACGACCGCAGCAAATGCCCCTGATTGTTGGTCAGAATCACGGCTTCGATGTGCCGGTTGCCAACCAGCCGGTCGAACCAATCCATACGGTTATTGTCCTTTGCCCCACAGATAAATCATCAAATCCTGCTCAAACGTTGGCGCACCCATCCGGTGCAGGATGGGCAGCACCTGCGCCCGGTGATCGGTGCCGTGATTGACAAGGTGGACCAGAATCTGCCAGCGCGGATCGCTTTTCGCCCCGCCCCGATGCGGCATATCGTAGTGAATGATGTCGTTTAGCTGTTCATCCCGCAGCCCGGCAGCATAGTCCAGCATGGCCGCCTCCACCTGCGACCACCGGCGGCGGGCAACTTCTATTGTCGTGAAGTCCGCTTCGAGCAGCCGTTCCGGCAAGGGCGCATTTTGCAGCCGTGCCAGCCAGCGCAAATCAGTATTCATCAGGTGAATCATGTGGTTGCGAACCGAGCCGATGGAATAATCCACTTCCTGCGTGAACTGTTCGTCCGTCAGGCACACGATGCTGTCCCACAGACGGCGGTGTGCGCCATAGTTATAATCAAACAGCATGCGAATCATATCAGCGTTCATGGCCTCACCTTTGGTAACGCACTCAGGTTTTCCATCATTACATGCCACGCCACCACCGGCTTATATCCCAGATTAGCACCAGAAACACCGTTCGCGCCAGAAGCCAGCAAGAGGAATAGTACGGAAGATCCACTGGGCGGGATGGTCTGACCGCAGGAAGTGGGGAATTGTGAGGACATTTGGCGTAGGGGCACGGCATGCCGTGCCCCTACATGCCCACAGGCTTCACCACTCCGCGCTCCCATTACAACTACCCTCACCAGACGATTGCCGTTATAATGTTCATCCCTGTCAGCGAAATAGGTCATGGAAGGAAGTCTCATGCGCCCTGACCAGATCGAACGCCAGCTTGACCGTATCCTGCTCCAGGTCACCAAGCCCGGTCGGTACGTTGGCGGTGAATATAACAGCGTCGTGAAGAACTGGGACAGCACCGATTTTAAAGTGGCGCTCGCCTTCCCCGACATCTATGACATCGGCATGTCGAACCTGGGTATCATGCTGCTGTATGAGCAGATCAACAACCAGCCGGATATGCTGGCGGAGCGAGTCTTCAGCCCCTGGGTTGACCTGGAAGCCCTGATGCGCCAGCACGACATCCCGCTATATTCGCTTGAAAGCAAGCACCGCATCCGCGACTTTGATTTGATCGGCGTGAGTTTACCGTATGAGCAGCTTTACACCAATGTCCTAAATCTGCTCGATCTGGCCGGGATGCCGGTCCACAGCCGTGACCGCGACGAGTCGTATCCACTGGTGATCGCGGGCGGCCACGCCTGTTACAACCCCGAACCGATGGCCGATTTTATTGACGCCTTTGTGATCGGTGAAGGCGAAGAAATCATCGTCGAAGTCGCCCGGACGCTCCAGGCCCTACGCGGTCACAACCGGGACGAGCAGCTCCGCGCGATTGCCGCGATTCAGGGTATGTATGTGCCGCGCTTCTACGACGTTGCCTATCATGATGACGGTACGGTGGCGGAGGTCAGGCCGAACACGCCGGAAGTCCCAGCGCGGGTGCTCAAACGCATCGTGCCGGTGCTGCCCCAGCCGTTCACACGCTTCCTCGTGCCAAACATTGACACGGTACACAACCGCGCGCCTATCGAGATCATGCGCGGCTGCACGCGCGGCTGCCGCTTCTGCCACGCCGGCATGATTACGCGCCCGGTGCGCGAGCGTCCCGTGCCGGAAGTGATGCAGGCGATTGGCGAAATTATCGCCAACACCGGCTTCGAGGAGATCAGCCTGCTCAGCCTGTCGTCGTCGGATTACGTCTACGTGCACGAACTGGTAGACGCCATCCACGAGCAGTATCACGATTCCGGCCTCAGCCTCAGCCTGCCCAGTCTGCGTATCGAAAGCGCCAGCGCCGACCTGCTGGACAAGCTGGGCGACACGCGCCGCAGCGGTTTCACCTTCGCGCCGGAAGCGGCCACCGAGAAGATGCGCGCGCTCATCAACAAATACGTGCCGGACGAGCAGGTGTTGGACACCGCCCGCGCCGTGTACTCGCGCGGCTGGCGCACGATCAAGTTTTACTTCATGATCGGCCACCCGGAAGAAACGCTGGACGACGTGCAGGCGATCATCAACCTGTGTAAGGCCGTGCTGGCAGAAGGCCGCAAGCTGCTGGGTGGCAAGGCCAACGTCAACATCGGCGTCAGCACCTTCATCCCCAAGCCGCACACGCCGTTCCAGTGGGTGCCGCAGGACACCCGCGACATGGTGCAACAGAAACAGAAAATGCTGATGGAGCAGCTACGCGGTCACGGCCTGCATTTGCGCTGGAACGACGTGGAGTCGAGCGAGTTTGAAGGCTTCCTCAGCCGGGGCGACCGACGGCTGGGGCGCGTCATTTACCGCGCCTGGGAACTGGGCTGCAAGTTCGACGCCTGGGACAGCGAGCACCATCATGACCGTTGGCTGCAAGCCTTTGAGGAAGCGGGTTTAACGCCCTGGTTCTATACCCACCGCGAACGAGACATAGACGAGGTATTCCCCTGGGATCACATTGACGCCGCCGTACACAAAAAATTCCTGAAGGAAGACTACCTGATGAGCCTGAAGGGCGAAACGCGTGTGGACTGCCGCGACCGCTGTTTTGCCTGTGGCATCCTGCCGAAGTTTAAAGACCTGCGCGCCCAAACCGAGCCAATGGCGTGGGAATGCCCGCCGGTAAAACCAGTGTCAGACCGCAAACGCGCCAGTGACAGCGGCGAGCGAGCGCCGAACGTCGTGCTGGTGGGGTAACTCCCGATGGTTCTTGACGCTTAAATTGGTAATGGGTTTTTGTAGGGGCGAACCGACGGTTCGCCCCTACCTATCTTCCTCATTCTCTCCCATTCAACGAATCACGCCCGCGTCTCGCGCAGCGCGTCCAGCACGACCGCCAGCGATTCGCGCCAGTTGGCCGGGAACTGCTCCGACACTTCAAACGCCAGCCGCCGCCCGTCCGGCGCGGCCTGCTGCACGCGGTTTAGCACCAGCGCCTTGAGTTCTGCCGGGGGCAGCGCGTAACAGCCGATATTGAGGTTCGACCAGAAACACTTGTCCGGCCAGGCCGCCCGCGCTTCCGCCAGTGTCAGGTCACCTTCCGGCGGCGGCGTCAGTGACTCAATGATGTCCATCGGCGCGCGGGCGATCAGGTCTTTGCAGGTGGACAGCTTGCCGTCATAGTGCGTGCTGATGACCTTGCCCGCCGCGTGTAACACTGGGAACAGTTCTTCGTACACCGGCAGATGCCAGCGGCGGTAGCGTTCCGGCCCCAGCATGTCCGCCGACAGGTTTTCGAGGATGTAGACACAGCGCCCCGGCCCTTCCGCCACGATCTCAATGGTGCGGCGGAAGTTCACCAGCAGCGCATCGTACAGTTCCTGCATCTCGTCGGCCAGATCAAACACCTGATAGGCGAAATTCTCCTGCCCGGCGTAATCTACCAGAATCGTTTGCAGCGGCGTGCGGCGCACATGCACCAGCGGCACGGCCTCCGCGCCCAACTGCGCCACCTGCGCCTGATACGACTCGTAATCCGGCTCAACAAACGTATGCCGGACGATATACGTCATCACAGCGTAGTCCGACGCCGTTTCCAGCAGGTACTTCTGCCGCCAGCCATCCACATATGTTTCGGTGATTTCGCCGATTGGCGTTCGCAGCGTGCGCCGTTCGTGCAGGACGCCGTTCTGGTAAGCACGGTCAATCTGCTCCTCCACACCGGGCATGATCTCCCGCGTGGTGGGGATGTGCCATGTCACGCCCAAACCCTGCCGGAACAACTTCGGCCAGCACGGGTCATCGGCGGTATGCCGCCATTCCCACTGGTAAATCGTGTAGGGAATCTGGTCAGGCCGTTCGCCCGACCAGAACGCTTCCAGCCGTTCGCGGATATTCATCAACGCGCATCAACTCCAGGGGTACGGGCTGTTTGATACGGGATGCAGATCGCCCTCGGCAAAGCGCGCGAAGCGGAACGGATGTAACACGCTGCTGTGTTCGCCCATCAGCACGCGCGCCACTTCCTTGCCGACGCCGATCATCTTGTAACCATGATTGCTGTCAGCGATCACGTATACGTTTGGCAGCATCCGGTCAAAAACCGGGAAGCTGTCCGCTGTGAACGCGCCAACCCCGCCGGACGGCGCGCGGTGATAGGCCGCGCTGCAACCCTCGAAACGATCCATGCAGTGTGCCAGCCCGGCAGTCCAGTAATCAATGAAATCGTCGTTCACCGTGTAATACGGGCTGTCCGGGCCGTAGGGGTCAACCTGCGCGTCCGTGCCGAGATTGTCCGGCACCGCGCCGCCCTGCACGCCGCGTTTGTCGCGCTTGAAGTAAATGCCCCACAGCTTGTCCGTAATCACCTGCCCAGTTCGGTCGGAAATCAGCGGCTCGGTCGAATCGACGTGAATCACAGGTGGATACGCGCCGTCGGCGGTGACGTACTCTGCCGGGTTGACACGGATTTCCCCCTCCTGCAAGCGCCAGTACGTCCACATCGGCCAGTCTTTCACCACGTCGCAGTTCGGCTTGCGGATGTCAATCGTGTTCGGCAGGCCGAGCATTGTCCACAGCCCTTTAATCCAGGGGCCGACGCCAATGATGATCTGTCCCGTTTCAATCGTGCCGTGATGGGTCTGCACGGCAGTGATCGTATCGCCGCTGCGGGTGAAGCCCGTCACCTCCACGCCGGACAGGATGCTCACGCCTTCGCTTTCTACCTTCCGCACCAGCCCCAGCACCGACGAGATATTGAAGGCGAACCCACCCTGTTTTTCGTGCAGACAGGTGGTCAGGCTGCGCGCCTTCCAGTCCGGGAACAGGCCGCGCATGTAATCATACACCTGCTGCTCGCCGCAGATCAGGTCGGAACGGTAGCCGCTTTTCTGCTGCCGCTCGTAAATGCTTTGCAAATCGCTGTCCTGAACCGGCCCGACCAGCGCCATGTAACCGACGCCGTGATAGTGCAAATCCTGCGCGTTTTCCTCCCACACTTCGACGCTGACGCGCATCACCTCGCCCATCGCCGGCTGGTAGTAGAAGTTGCGAATCACCCCGCAGGCGATGCCGGACGCGCCCGCGCCGGGGCTGGTTTTGTCCAGCACCACAATGTCCTCGCCAGAACCTATGCCACGCGCTTTCAGTTCCTTCGCCAGATGCCATGCGGTACTCAGACCGTGCATCCCGGCGCCGATGACCACGAACTTTTTGGATTTCGGTAAAACCGGCATGTTTTTCCCTCAAACGCTCAATCTTATCCCGGCACAACTGTGATTTGTGTAGTAGGGGCACGGCATGCCGTGCCCCTACCGAACGTTACCCTCAATCACGTTATAATCAAACGTCACCCCGTCAAATTCCTGCGCGGCGTCGAGCAGCACATCGCACCCGTAAGCCGCCAGCGACCGGTCTACGATGACGTGATACACCGGAAGCTGCGCCATGTCAGCACGGAGGATGAGCGCCCGCACCTTCGCCAGCATCGCCTGCGCCGCACGATGGTCGGGAAACGCGGCCTCGCTAAAGTTAAGGCTGCACACTTTCGGCAGCACGTCCGCCGCCCGCGCTCCAGCCAGCACGAGGAAACCGCGCCCGTGAGTCAGGTCGGTCAGCGTCAGCAGGGATTCAGCGGACGCGGCTTGCAGGCGGTCGAGCGCATCTGCTAGGCCGGGCGACAGCAGCACGAGTTCGTCCCGCCGCAGCCACGCCAGCAGGCCGTCGGACACACGGGCGACCGCGCCAACGGTATCCACTCCCGTACTGTACACCTGCCGCACGAGTGTCCCTGCGTTGTACCCGCGCAGATTCAGCAATCCTAAGGTCGCCGCGTACCCAACGCCAACCCCGGCGCGCAGCCGTTCCAGCAGCACGTCCGGCGCGGTCACGTTCAGCGGCAGCGCAATGGGGAGATGGCTGCGGGTGGGGAGAGTCATATCTTTACCTTCCAAATCTCGTTTTTGTAGGGGAGAGTCTAAACACCCTCCCCTACGCAAATTTCCGCATTCAACACTTCACGCCCGCAGGCACGTTTCGTCCGGGTCGTAAAACGGCAGCGCCGCCACGCGCCCGGTTTTCAGTTCGCCGCGCACGCGCACGGTGAAGTCGTGACCGGGTTCGGCCAGCGCCGCCGGTAGCCAGCACAGGCCGATCACCTGCTTGAGGGTTGGACTGTAGCGCGTGCTGGTGATACGTCCGATGATTTCCAGCCCCAGCGGCCCTTTGCCGGGGCGCACGATCTGGTTGCCTTCTTCCGGCAGTGTGCCATCCGGCATGGTGAACCCCACCAGCCGCTTTTCGACCGCGCGTTCCCCGGCTAGCACCAGCGACGTTTTACCGATGAAGTCGTCTTTATCCAGTTTCACCAGTCCGTCCAGCCCGGCTTCCAGCGGGTTCGTCAGGCCGTCGGTGTCCTGACCGACAATGATGTGGCCTTTTTCCAGCCGCAGTACGCGCTGCGCTTCCACACCAAACGGCAGGATGCCAAACTCGCGCCCGGCGTCCATCAGGGCTTCCCACACGCACAGGCCGTAACCGGCGGGCACGTGAATCTCATAACCCAGTTCGCCGGTAAAGCCGACGCGCAGCAGCAGCGCCGGCGCTCCGGCAACCGTCGCTTCACGCGCGTGCATGTAGGGGAACGCCTCGTTGCTCAGGTCAACACCGTCAGTCACTTTTGCCAGCACCTGGCGCGCGAACGGCCCGGTCAGGTTCATCGCGGCGCGCAGTTCGGTCGCGTCCAGCGCGTGAACGTTGAGCAACCAGCCGGTTTGCAGCCACGATTCAATCCACTCGTACACCGCCGCCGCACCGCCGGAGGTGGCCGTCATGTAATAGAAATTATCGCTCAGGTGGGCGGTCACGCCGTCATCCATCACCACGCCTTCGTTATTGACCATAATACCGTAACGCACGCGCCCCACGTCCAGCTTACGCCAGCGGTTGGTATACAGCCGTTCCAGCAGCACCGGCACGTCCGGTCCATGGAGGTGGATTTTGCCCAGCGTGCTGATGTCAATCAGCGCCACGCCTTCGCGCACGGCGCGCACTTCCGCCACCGGGTCGCCATAGTGCTCCGGTCGTTTCCACAGTCCGGCGTTCATCATCTTCGCGCCGCGCGCCACGTGCCACTCGTGCATCGGCGACAGCCGCACGGGCTCCATCAGCCGCCCGCCCAGCGCGCCCATCGTCACCGGACGCACCGGAGGGCGCGCGGTCGTCGTACCGGTGTCGCGCACCGTTTGCCCGGTATGCGCCGCGCACAACTGCACCAGCGCCGTATTGCACATTTTACCCTGGCACGGTCCCATGCTGACCGTACTGTAACGTTTCAGCAGTTCGATGCTGCTGTAGCCCTCGTCAATGGACTGCTGGATGTCCTTGCGCGTCACATCTTCACAGTAACAGGCAAAATCCCGTTTGCCTGCTGCGTTGTCGGCCTCAGCGGCGCTCCACGCCACGCGCCGGGACCGCGCATCGGCGGTCTGCGCGGCTAACGTATCGCGGCGCGCCTGTGCGTCTGCATCGCCGTACCTGGCTTTGAGCGCGGCTTCGATGCCCGCAAGCTCGCCTTCGCGTTCGATATCCGCCAGGGTATGCGCGCCGGCGGCTTCACCGGCCACAAAAATGCCCGGTGGCACGGACGACGGCAGAAATTCGTGCAGCGCCTCGTCCCAGGCCACTTTGCCGCCCGCCTGAAGCATCAGTTCATTGGCGGGCAGATAGCCGGTGGACAGCGCCAGCAGATCACAGGCGATTTTGCGCTCCTGCCCGCCTGCCCGAACCACAATACTTTCAACATGGCGACTGCCGTTCGCCCGAACGATAGCCGCGCCGGTCAGCGCCGGGGCGTTAATCGCGGTTATGAGACCGGCCTCCGGCTGGTCGCGCAGTTCTGCTACCGCCGCAATGGTGATGCCCGCCTGTTCCAGTTCTCGCGCCAGATGCAGGCCGCGCGCGTTGGCGGAAACGACGACAGCGGTTGTGCCGGGGCGCACACCCCACAGGTTCACCAACCGCTGCGCCGCCGAACCAAGCATTACCCCCGGCAGATCGTTATTCTCAAACACGGGCGGAATCTCATACGCGCCAGCAGCCACCACCAGCGCCCGTGCGCGCAGCTTGATAAGGCGGTCGCCGCTGACCGCGCCCAGCCAAAGGTCTTTGTAACAGCCAAATGCCGTTGTATTCGTCATGACATCAATTCGAGGATGCGCCGCCACTTCCGCCGCCAGCGCCGCCGCGTACTGGTAAGCAGGTTGGCCGCCGATATCATGCGTGGCGTATCGTAAATGCCCGCCGAGCGCCGGTTCGCTGTCCAGCAGCATGACGTTCGCGCCCTGATTAGCCGCCGCCAGCGCGGCGCGCAGCCCTGCCGGGCCGCCGCCGACTACTGCTACATCGGCGTGTTTGTAGACTTTATCAAACTCGCCCGGCTTCGTGGCCGGCACGACTTCACCAAGCCCCGCCGCATGGCGCAAAATCTCCTCGTAATACGGCCACAGGGCGCGCGGGCGCATGAAGGCTTTGTAGTAAAAACCCGCCGGCAGGAAGCGGTCAACCAGTTGCGTCAGGCTCATCACGTCGCGTTCCAGCGACGGCCAGGCATTTTGCGACCGCACCTTCAAGCCTTCGCTGACCGGCGTCACGCAGCTTCGCACGTTCGGTTCGTCGCCGGCGTGGACGAGGCAGTTCGGGCAGTTCCCCGCCGCGCACAGCAGCCCGCGCCGCCGGTGATACTTAAACGAGCGGCTGAACGTGGTCACGCCGGACGCCGCCAGCGCGGACGCAATCGTATCACCCTCATAAGCGGTGTAGGTTTTACCGTTGAAGGTGAACTGAATGCTTTTCCCCCGGTTGATCGTCTGCGACCGCGCGGTGGGTAAGCGGCGATTATTCCCGGTGATCTTTACGGACACGATACCCTACCCTTCCGGCGACCAGAAGGCCGTATGCGACACATCCTGCGTTCTGGTATGGCGCTCCGCCACAAACCAGCAGCCGCATGGCGTGTGATACCACCATTCGCGCTGCATGCCGTTGGTATTGCGCCGCAGGTACAGGTAGTCCGCCCACGTGGCGCGGTTCACATCCTCCGGCGCGGGGCGTTTAACCGCTTCGCCGCCGAACCGGAATTCCGCCACATTGCGTTCGCCGCAGTTAGGACAGGTAAGTAATAACATAGTCAGCAAACCTATATCCAGTTTATCGCCAGAGGCTAAAGCCGTCTGGCTGACAGAAAAACCAAGCGCACTGAAGGCGCTCTTTAGTCCCTGTATTCTTCAGCCCCTCTAGCGGGCTTGTCTGATGGATAGCCAGACGTTTAAACGTCTGGCGTGTTTTACGGACTCGCCTCTCTAATATCGTAAAAGTCTAATGCCCGACCGACGCCGCGCCCTTTTCACCCACCAGCCGCCCTTCCTCGAAGCGCGACAGGCGGAACGGCGCGAGCAGATCAGGCGTCCGGTCGGTGGCGATCAGTTCCGCCATGCGTTTGCCGCTGACCGGCCCCGCCTTGAAGCCATACGTGCCCCAGCCCACGTCCACCAGAAAACCCTCGACCGGCGTAAAACCCATGATCGGGCTGTAGTCCGGCGTCATGTCACACAGCCCGGCCCACTGGCGCAGGATTTTCACGCGCGCCAGGCTGGGCATCAGTTCCAGCAGATGGCCGCTTAAGCCTTCCAGAAAGCCCAGCGTCGAGTCGAGCGAGTACGAGGTATACGGGTCAACCGACGCGCCCATCACCAGCTCGCCCCGGTCGGACTGGCTGACGTAAACATGCAGCGACCCCGACACAATAATCACATTCAGGAACGGCTTAAGCGATTCGCTGACGCAGGCTTGCAGCGGATGGGTGGTGATCGGCAGGCGCACGCCCGCCATATCACTGATGAGTGTCGCCCAGCCCGCCGTCGCGTTCAGCACCACGCCGGTTTTGATCGTGCCGCGCGTGGTGCGAACGCCGGTCACGCGGCTATTGGTCACGTCAATACCCGTGACCTCTGTTTTCTGGTGGATGTGGACGCCGCGTAAATCCGCGCCGCGCGCGTAGCCCCATACCACCGCGTCATGCCGGATCACGCCGCCCGGCGGGTGATACAGCGCCGCCAGAATCGGGTAGCGGGGATGGTCGCTCAGGTCAAGCTGCGGGCACAGCCGCGCGATTTCGTCCGGCCAGATCAGGCGGCTGTCCACCCCCTGAAGCTGGTTCACCTCGGCGCGCCAGCGCATCGTCCGCACCGAACTGTCGTTGTGAGCCAGCGTCAGGTGGCCGCGCTGGCTGAACAGCAGATTGAAGTTCAGTTCCAGCGCCAGCGTTTCGTACAGTTTCACACTTTCGTCGTAGAACAGCACACCTTCCGGCGTCAGGTAATTCGACCGGATGATGGTCGTATTGCGCCCGCTGCCACCGCTGCCAATGTAGTTTTTTTCCAGCACGGCCACATCGGTGATGCCATGATCGCGCGCCAGATAATAGGCCGCCGCCAGCCCATGCACCCCGCCACCGATGATGACCACCTCGTAGCGGTCTTTCAGCTCATGTTCTCGCCACATGCGCGGGAAAGGCCGCTTGCCATTCAGTCCATGACGGATTAACTGGAGCACGATACACCTACGACTGCTGCTTCAGGTCAAAATCCTGCAAATGCCGCTGGACTTTCGCTTTGGTTTCGGCCTTCGCGCCCAGTACCGGGTGCAGCGACAGGTCCGGCGAATAGGCGCTGGCGGGCACGGTGCGCCCCAGCGCTTCGGCCATCGCCCGAACATGATGCGGCGCGCCGCCGCAGCAGATGCCGATGTAATTCACGCCGATGTCCCGCGCTCGCCGGGCGAAATCGGCCATTTCAAAGCGGGTGTGCAGGAACGGGTCGAGCGCGACCGGGAAGGCGCGGTTGCCGTGCGGATCGGTGAGCACCTGAAAATAGGGCTGTTCGTGGGTGGTATGGTAAGGTACGGGCTGCGCCGCCACATAGCAGGATACTTTCGGGCGGATGCGTTCGATCAATTCCAGCATCAGGTCCGGCCCCCGGCTGCAATTCAGGCCGACCACGTCCGCGCCGTGATCTTCCAGAATCTTGCAGGCGTCTTCCCAGGGCTGGTCGTCATAGCTGGTTTCGTTCTTGGCGGCAAACGTGACCATCGCCGGCAGTCCGGTCTGCTTAATCACGTCCAGCGCGATCAGGGCTTCGCCCAGATGGTTGAACGTTTCCGCGATAAAGAAGTCGGCGCCTTCTTCACACGCCCACTGCACCTGCTCCTCAAACATCGGGCGCACGACCTGTTCCGACTCTTCCGGCTTCTGCGGGTCATATTCCCACGTGTTGCAGACGTTCCCGGCCACCAGCGCGCCGCCCTCGTTTGCCACCGACTTTGCCAGCCGCACGGCATCACGGTTCAGCCGTTCCAGATCGCCCTCGCGCCCGATGGCGCGCATCTTGGCGCGGTGCCCGTAATACGTAAACGCGACCATCACTTCTGCCCCCGCGCGTAAAAATTCACGGTGCAGTTCGGCGACGGCGTTGGGGTGTTCGATCACCACTTCCGGCACGTATGCCCCGGCCTTCAGGTAGCCGCGCCGTTCCAGTTCAAACAGGTAGCCTTCCGCGCCCAGCACCACATCTTTTTGCAGCCGTTCCAGCAACCCAGCCATCAACCTCACTCCTTAAACAAAACCCTATTCTTGCAGATGTAATCGTAGGGACACGATCTATCGTGTCCCTACGGGTCGTTTTCTATTCGTGTTCCTCGGCCCGCGCGCCGCTGAGGCCGGTCATCTCGATCACAGGCGCGCCGTCGCGTTCCACCCACACGCCGCACGAGCCGCCGCCTTCGCTCTTGCCCAGTTCAACCACACTGCCGTCCATCCGCAGCGCGGGATGGTAAAACTCCGCTACTTTTTGCGCATCGCCAACGATGTAATGGCCGATCAGCGACCGGCGAAAGCGGTTGGTGGTTGTGTTCGGGAAACTGCCGTGCACCATCTGGCCGTTGAAAAACAGCACGTCGCCCGCTTTCATAATCTGCGGCACAGGTTTTGCGCCTTCCGGCAGCGGCACAGTCACGTCGGTAAAGCTCTGTGTCGTATCGGCTTTGATCGTACACAGGACATCCCACGTATGGCTGCCCGGTACCATCTGCATACAGCCGTTGGCCTCGTCGCAGTCGTCGAGCGCCAGCCAGGCCGCCATTGACGTACCCGGCTGCACCTTCAGGTAATACTGATCCTGGTGCATGGCCTGCCCGCGCGCCCCCGGCGGTTTGAAGTACAGCATCGTCTGCACGGCGAACGGCTCCACGCCCAGCAGCGCCGTAAGCGTTTCGCGCAGGCGCGTGTCCAGCAGCCAGCGCCGGCTAACCTCATCCCAGCGGTGCATATGAATCATGCGCGGGTACGCTTTGAGCGGGTCAGGTTCATCATCCTTCAGCAGATCGCCCGTTTTGGCGGAGTTCCCCAGAATGCGCGGCACGCCGGCATAGTCGCCCTCGTAAGAGCCGCTTTCACGCAGCGCCATATAGTGGTTACGGTAAAAAGCGACTTCTTCCGGTGAAAATAATCCGCGCACGACGAGATAACCGTCGCGCTGATACTGTTCCAGGTCGGCATTCGTCAGCATACCATTCCTTATCATCCTGTCACCTGTCCTACAGGTGATTGTAATTCGCTGTTACGATCAGTGTCAAGTAGCTTGACAGGCGATTGCGTTTCGCGTTATGCTCACAGTTGTAGGATAGGTTACAGGCTTTGCCTGTGGCATTCAGTTTTACCCGGTTTTTCCGCACCAAATTACGAAAATAGGCTTATTTATCAGGAGAATAGAGATGAAGCTGTTTGGGCCAAAGGCTATAAAAGCCAACGAAGAACGGGTACGGGAGGCACACTTCCAGTACACTCAAAACCGGATTTCGCGCCGCGAGTTTTTACGCTTCGCCTCGACCGTCGGCGCCAGCGCAATGGCGATCAGCCTGCTGCCGCCGCGCGAACGCCTGCTGGCACGTCCGGCGCGGCTGGCGCAGGACATGGCACCAGTACGCGGCGGGACCATCTATAACTCGCTGGGCATTGACACCCGCCGCTTTGATGACCCGGCGCGCCTGGACATGGTGTTTGTGTCCAACTACGTCCGCCAGATTTGCGATTATCTGGTGGTTCTCGACCCCGACCTGAACTTACAGCCCTCGCTGGCGACCAGTTGGATGCCCTCGGAAGATGGCAAAACCTGGACCGTCACGCTGCGCGAAGGCGTGAAGTTTAATCATGGTAAGGATTTTAATGCCGATGACGTGGTGTTTACCTTCGAGCGGCTGCTGAACCCGGACAACAGTTCTGGCTGGGCGGGCGCGGCCAACTATGTGACCGGTGTCGAAAAGGTGGATGATTATACCGTCAACTTCTTCACCAACCGCGTAGTCGGCGACTTCATTTACACGCTGTTCCTGTATCACGCCGCGATTCTGCCTTCAGATTGGCCGGGCGATTTCTTCACCAACCCTTGGGGCACCGGGCCGTTCACGATTGAAGAACACGTGCCGGACGAATACATTCGCTTCAAACGCCGCGAGGATTACTGGCAGATGGGCGCGGATGGCAAGAGCCTGCCCTACCTGGACACGGTGGAGTTTGTCAGCTATCCCGACGAAGCAGCGCGTTTCAGCGCCATGCAGGAAGGTTCGCTGCATATGGGGCCGGCTTCGATCACGCTGCGCGACCAGTACCTTACGCTGCCTAATCACGACTTCCAAACCGTGCAGACGGGCAACCTGCACATTGGCATCATGAAGTTCAACGAAGAACCCTGGACGAACCCCAACGTGGTGGAAGCGCTCAAACTGTCGGTTGATCGGAAAGCCTACGCCGATACGCTCTACCTGGGTTTTGCCATCGAAGCCGACGACCATCCCATCGCACCCGGTATGTATCCGCTGGCCCCGGCCAATCAGACACCGCGCCAGCAGGATTACGAGAAGGCACGGGCGCTGCTGGCGGAAGCCGGCTACCCGGACGGCCTTGATCTGACCGTAGACTACATTGACCCTGGTTCCGATGGTGGCTTTGCCGATGGCTTCGCCCAGTTCCTCGTCGGCCAGTTAGAGCCGGCGGGCTTCCGGCTGACGCTCGCGCCCAACCCCGATTTCTGGACGACCTGGCTGGATGACTGGGGGCCGAACCACTTCGGCGTCTCCAACTGGGCGCAGAAAAATACGGCCAGCGAAATGCTCAATCTGGCGTATTACTCGAAGGGCGTGTGGAACGAATCCCACTGGAGCAACCCGGAATTTGACAGGCTGCTGGAGGCGTTCGACAGCGAACTCGACCAGGAGAAGCGGCGCGGCCAACTGGAACAGCTTACCAACCTGATTTCCGATCAGGCGTCGGTGCTGATTCCGGGCTTCCGGCAGGACGCGGCGGCGATTGCCAAAAACGTCCATTACCGATTGCACCCGCAGGCATACGTCTGGATGGGTGATACCTGGGTGACGCCGTAGGCTAAGCTGTAATTGAACCTGTAGGGGCGAGGCGTGCCTCGCCCCTACCTGACAGAGACACGGCGACACCATGTCTCTACGGCCCATCCCTTCGCCGCCGCGACCAGCCCTGAGGTACGGGAACGATGCTGCGTTTTATCCTGCGCCGCCTCGGCACGATGCTGTTGACCATGCTCGTGCTGTCCATCCTGATCTTTGTGATTTCGGAAGTCGTACCCACTGACCCGGCGCTTAAAATCCTGGGCCGCGAATCCACGCCGCAGGCGCGCGCCGCGCTGTCGGAAAAGATGGGTTTCAACCGCCCCCTGCCGGAACGCTACTGGAACTGGATTACCCATTTTGTCCGGGGCGACTTTGGCGAATCGTACCGGCTGGGCGCGCCGATTCAGCCGTTGGTGGCGCGGCGGTTAACCAATTCGCTGTTTCTGGCGGCCTCGGCGCTGCTGATTATCATCCCGGTGTCGCTGCTCCTGGGTGTGGTCGCCGGGTTAAACGAAGGGCGCTGGCCTGACCGCGTGATTTCCATCGGCAGCCTGCTGTCCATTTCCCTGCCCGATTTTGTGATGGGCGTGCTGCTTATCACAATTTTTTCATGGTGGCTCAAAGTGCTCCCCGCCGACAGCAGCCTGCGCGGCGACAATATTGATCTGGCGCTGCACGGACGCAAGCTGATTTTGCCGGCGGCAACGGCGGCGCTGGTGCTGATCGGCTACATCGCGCGAGTGACGCGGGTAAGCATGATCGAAGTGATGGCGTCGCCGTACATCCGCACCGCCGTGCTCAAGGGCCTGCCGCGCCGAACGGTGATTGTCCGCCACGCGCTGCGCAACGCCCTGATCGCCCCGATTG
This sequence comes from Chloroflexota bacterium, assembly GCA_016223085.1. Lineage (GTDB taxonomy): Bacteria > Chloroflexota > Anaerolineae > Aggregatilineales > Phototrophicaceae > CFX2. The sequence goes on along the minus strand of JACRPS010000010.1, from coordinate 246,379 downwards.
CCATCATCACCACCCAGATCAACTGGCTGATCGGCGGCCTGATCGTGATCGAGCAGTTGTTTAATTACCCCGGCCTGGGCAGCCTGTTCGCCCGCGCCGCGCTGGAAAACGATCTGCCGATGATCGAAGCGTCTGCCATGACGGCGATAGTCCTGATCGTGCTGTCGCAGTTAATCGCCGACCTGCTGTACAGCGCGCTTAACCCGCGCGTCCGGTTGAGTTGAGGAACATGTAATGGAAAAACCGTTACACCAACCGGCCAACTTCCCTTTGACTGTCATCCGTCCCCGGCGCGTCCGCATCCGGTGGCGGCGGGTGTTCCGCAGCCCGACGGCATTGATCGGCGCGGCCATTCTGCTGTTCTGGGTAGTGATGGCGCTGGTCGGCCCGGCGATTGTGCCGTATGGCATCAACGACAGCGAGGCCGGCGCGGTCTGGAAACCGCCGTCGGACAAACACATCCTCGGCACGGATGGTCTGGGGCGCGATCTGTTCTCGCGGCTGGTCATCGGCGCGGGGCAGATGGTTACGCTGCCGCCGCTGGCAGTCGGGCTGGCAGTGCTGCTCGGAACGTCGGTCGGGCTGCTGGCCGGCTACCGGGGCGGCTGGTTTGACGAAATTGTGATGCGTCTGATGGACGTGCTGATGGCCTTCCCGGTGGTGATGCTGTATCTCATCATCATCGTCGCGATTGGCGCGTCGGCGGTGAACGTTGTGGTCGCCGTCGCCGTCGCTACCACCCCGGCAATCTCGCGGCTGGTGCGTGGGCTGGTGCTGGATTTGCGCAACCGAGAGTTTGTTGCGGCGGCGCGAATGCGCGGCGAAAGCACGGCGTATATCCTGTTTCAGGAGATTTTGCCCAATGCCGCCGGGCCGATACTGGTAGACGGCCTGGTGCGCATCGGTTACGCCACGTTCTCGATTGGCGCGCTCGGCTTCCTGGGGCTGGGGCTGCCGCCGCCGAATCCTGACTGGGGCCGCATGGCAAGTGAAGCGCGGCAGGCAATCATCCTGACGCCAACGGCGGCGCTGTTCCCGTCGCTGGCGATTGCCTCCATCGTCGTCGGCTGCAACCTGCTGGCGGACGGCCTGCGCGAACTGGCGCGGTCGGAGGAATAAGCTATGGCCGTGCTGGATATCCAGAGTCTCAATGTGAATTACCGGGGACGGCGCGGTATCGCCCGCGCGGTACGGGGACTATCGCTCACGATTGGCGAGGGCGAAACCTACGGGCTGGTAGGCGAATCCGGCTGCGGCAAATCCACTGTTGCCCTATCCATCATGCGCTACCTGCCCAAACAGGCCGAGGCGGACGGCCAGATTTTGTTCCAGGGGCAGGATTTGATGCAGGCGTCGGACGCGCACCTGCGCCACCTGCGCGGCAACCGGATTGCGATGGTGTACCAGGACCCACAGGCATCGTTGAACCCCGTGCTGACGATTGAGAAGCAGCTTACCGAAGTCCTGCTGACCCATCAGAATTACTCCCATGCCGAAGCCCGCCAGCGTGCGCTGGCAATGCTGGAACGGGTGCGAATGCCTGACCCGGAATATATCCTGCGGCGTTACCCGCACCAGCTCAGCGGCGGGATGCAGCAGCGGGTGGTGATTGCGATGGCGCTGCTGCTGAACCCTGATCTGGTCATCATGGACGAGCCAACGACCGGCCTGGATGTGACGGTTGAAGCCAGCGTGCTCGATCTGCTGGAAGGGCTGCGGCGCGAATTTAAGATGGCGATTCTGTACATCAGCCACAACCTGGGTGTAATCGCGCGCATCTGCGACCGGGTGGGCGTGATGTACGCCGGGGAACTGGTCGAGCAGGCGGACAAGCAGGCGTTATTCGCGCAGCCGCACCACCCCTACACCGTCAGCCTGCTGCGCTGCCTGCCGCAGCGCGGGACGCGCCACACCGACGAACTGCTGTACTCGATTCCGGGACGTGTGCCGCCGCTGACCGATCTGCCGCCGGGATGCGTGTTCGCGGCACGCTGCCCGCTGGTTCAACCGGCCTGTACCGCCGGCGTTCCCGCCCTTGAATCAGTCGGCAGCAACCATCTCGCGCGCTGCTTCCGCTGGGAAGCGGTGCGCCAGCAGCCGGCGTTGGCCGCAGCCGTCCGGCCTGCTCCCGCATCAGCGCCAGCAGCAGGTGAATCCAGTCTGCTGTCTGTCAACCATCTAAAAGTGTATTTTAAGCAGGCAGCGGGTCTGCTTGGATGGGGTCAGGGCGGCGACGTGAAATCGGTGGACGACGTGAGTTTCAGCCTCGCGCCGCAGCAAACACTGGGCATCGTCGGCGAAAGCGGCTGCGGCAAAAGCACAATTGCGCGCGGCTTGGCCGGACTGACCGCAGTAACGGGCGGCGCGGTCACGTTCGCCGGCCATGATTTTACGCAGCCGATTGAACGCCGCAGCCAGAACGCCCTGCGCCAGATGCAGATGGTATTCCAGAATCCCGATTCGACGCTTAACCCACGCCACACCATCCGCAAAACCCTGTCGCGTCCGCTGCGCCGGTTTAAGGTCGTGCCACCGGAGCAGGAAACCGAGCACATCATCGGCCTGCTGCGGGCGGTCAACCTGGATGAAACCTATCTTGACCGCCTGCCGCGCCAGCTCAGCGGCGGCGAAAAACAGCGCGTGGCAATTGCGCGGGCGTTGGCGGGCGGGCCACAGTTGGTGTTGTGCGATGAGCCGATCTCCGCGCTGGATGTATCGGTGCAGGCGGCAGTGCTGAATCTGCTGCGCGAATTGCAGCAGGAACGCAAGGTGGCGCTGCTGTTCATCTCGCACGATCTGAACGTCGTGCGCTATCTGGCCGATCAGGTGGTGGTGATTTACCTGGGGCGGGTCTGTGAATCCGGCCCGACAGAAGCGATTTTTAACCCGCCCTACCATCCGTACACCGAGGCGCTGGTATCGGCCATACCGGAGGCCAACCCGAACGCCGCCAGCCACGCGATTCGGCTGGAAGGCACCGTGCCCAGCCCGGCCAATCCGCCGACCGGCTGCCGCTTCCACACGCGCTGCCCACGCAAGATCGGTGCGATCTGCGAAACACACGAACCACCCGCGCAGGAAACGGGGGATGGACATACGATTTACTGCCACATCCCGTTGGATGAACTGGCGGCCATGCAGACGGCAGAAAAACCTGTGCAACACCTGTAGGGACACGATATATCGAGGGGATGGGGGTGGGGTCAAAAAATGTATGAACTTGAGGAGTCGTGCTCATGCTTGCCTACGTGGACATTCAAGGCCGCTGGCTGGTGGAAGACCCGAAGGTTGGCCCGCCGCATAACAAGGAAGCTGCCGAACGCGCGCAGAACATCGCTGCGGCTACTGGTGTCCCCTGCCAGTTGGTGAATTACTGGAACTTCAGCATGGACTGGATGCGCGCCAACGGTGTCAAAGGCTTCTGCATCAGCGGCAACACTCCCGATTGGGCGGAGTATGATTGGGACACCTTCAACCCGCTGCAGGAGGCGATTTGTTCCGGCGAGTTCCCGGTGCTGGGGTTCTGCGGCGGCCACCAGTTGATCGGACTCACCTTCGGTGCGCCGTGTGATGCGCTGGGGCCGCTGGAACCGGGCGAGGTTGACCTGATGCCGGATTATCATCCGGGGATGCGGAAGGAAAAAGGTTATCTCCCACTGAAACCGAAAGACCCGCAGCACCCCCTGTTTAAGGGATTCCCGCCGACCGGGCCGGTTATCATGGAAAGCCACTACTGGGAGATCAAGGAACTGCCGACCGGCTTCAACCTGCTGGCGTCAACCGACTGGTGCCGGATTCAGGTGATGCAGCATCAGGAATTGCCGGTGTTTGGCATTCAGGGACACCCGGAAGCCTACACACCGGAGTACCCCGACGGCAGGCAGTTCATCCGTAACTTCGCCGTGACCGCCGGGCTGATTCAACCCTGAGTGCGACATGGCCGCCAAACCGGTTGTCACCTTCATCCATGACCTGCGTTTTGCCGACCTGCCCACCGGCGTGGTGCAGCAGGCGCGGCGCTGCCTGCTCGACCTGATCGGCACAGCGGCGGGCGGGCACACCACCGACATGACACGCATCATCCGTAATCATGCCGCGCGGCACTTCGGCGCGGGGGCGGACGGCGGCGCGCGGCTGCTGCTGGACGGGCGGCGCGCCAGTCCTGTCGGCGCGGCGCTGGCCGGGGGCACGATGATTGACAGCATGGATTGCCACGACGGCCACGTCCTGACCAAAGGCCATGCCGGCGTCGCCATCCTGCCGGCGCTGCTGGCACTGGTGGACAGCGGCTGCGCGATAGATGGGCGCGAATTTCTTACGGCGCTGGCGCTGGGTTACGAAATCGCCACCCGCGCCGGGATCGCCTTACACACTACCGCCTGCGATTACCACAACTCCGGCGCATGGAACGCGCTGGCCTGTGCCGCGTTGGGCGCGCGGCTGCTGCGGCTGGACGAAGACCAGACGCGCCACGCGCTTGGCATAGCCGAGTATCACGGGCCGCGTGGACAAATCATGCGCTGCGTGGATTACCCGACGATGGTTAAAGACGGCTCCGGCTGGGGCGCGATGGTCGGACTCAGCGCGGCTTATCTGGCGGCAGACGGCTTTACCGGCGCGCCCGCGCTGACCGTCGAAGGGGATAGCGTCGCCCACCTGTGGCATGATCTGGGCGACCGCTGGCGCATCCGCGAACAGTATTTTAAAGCGTACCCGGTCTGTCGCTGGGCACAGCCGGCGATTGAAGCGGCGTTGGCTTTGCAGCGCGCACACAACCTTAGCGCCGATGCAATTGAACGGATTGAGGTCAATACGTTCCACGAAGGCACGCGGCTGGCGGCGCGTTATCCCGCCAACACGGAAGAAGCGCAGTACAGCCTGCCATTTCCGGTGGCGGCGGCGCTGGTGCGGGGGCGGCTGGGCGCGGCGGAAGTGACCGGCGCGGCGCTGGCCGACCCGGCCATTTTGCGGCTGTCCGGCAGCATGGCGCTGGTGGATGACCCCCAGTACAGCGCGCGTTTCCCGGCGGAACGTTGGGCGCGCGTTACGTTCGTACTGTATGACGGCACGCGCTACACATCCGAACCGGCTATCGCGCGCGGCAACCCGGAGAATCCGCTGTCGGATGACGAACTACGCGAGAAATATTACGGGCTAACGGAGCCGGTATTAGGCGAAAAGCGCGCCGCACGGATTGAAACGCTGGTAGATGGGCTGACCGATCAACCGCAAACGCTGCCGGAACTGCTCGACCTGATTCTGGAATCGCCATAGGAGAATACCATGCCACCCAAAATCAGCATCATCGGAGCCGGGAGCGCGGTGTTTTCGCTGCGGCTGCTGATTGATCTGTGCGTGACGCCCAATCTGGCAGGCAGCACCATCAGCTTTATGGATATTGATGAGGCGCGGCTGGACGCGATTCACCGGCTGTGCCAGCGGTACGCCGACGAGCTGGGACAGCACTTTGTTCTGGAGAAAACGACCGACCGTCGTGAATCCCTGCGCGGCGCGGATTTTGTCATCAACACAGCGCTGGCCGCCGGGCATGACCGACTGCGCGCCGGGTGGAAAGTCGGGAGCAGGCTTGGTTATCGCATGGGCGGCAGCCTGCACGTCATGCACGACGAAGGCTTCTGGATTAACTTCGACCAGCTTCAATTGATGGAGTCGGTCATTCAGGATGTGCTGGACGTGTGCCCGCAGGCGTGGTATTTGCAGGTCGGCAACCCGGTGCTGGCAGGCATTACCTATCTGGGGCGTAAGTACCCGCAGGCCAGAATCGTCGGGCTGTGTCATGGATTCAGCGGCGTGTACCGGATTGCCGACGTGTTGGGCCTCGACCGCGAGGGGCTAACGTTCCAGATTCCCGGTGTGAATCATTTTGTATGGCTGACGCATCTCTACCATCGCGGCCACGACGTGATGCCGCTGTTCGACCGCTGGATTGAAACCGAAGCGCCGCGCTACTGGGAAACCTGCAAGCCGAGCGATTTTCTGGGGCCGGTGGCGGTTGACCTGTACAAAAAGTTCGGCGTATTCCCGATTGGCGACACCTGCAATCCCGGCGGCGGCTCGTGGCCGTACTGGTACCATGTGGACGACGACACGGAAAAACGCTGGCACGAAAGCCCGTCGCAGTGGTACGAGGACTACTTTGGCTGGCTGGCGCGCACCGTCGCGGAAATTCGCCGCGCCGGTGAAGACATCGCTACGCCCGTAACCCAGGTGTTCCCGCCGAAAGCGTCCGGCGAGGTGATGGTGCCGATTATCGAGGCGATTGCCTGTGACATCCCGCGAATCATCATCGGCAATATCCTCAATTCCGGCGACTTCGTACCCGGTGTGCCGCGTGATTTTGCCGTCGAAATCCCGCTGCTGGTCAGCAAGCGTGGCATTCAGGGCGTAAAGACCGACGGCCTGCCCGCTCCGCTGACGGCTCACATCCTGCGCGACCGGGTTGCGCCGATTGAAGTTGAACTGGAAGCCTACGAAACCGGAAGCAAAGATCACCTGCTACAACTGATTCTGATGGATCCGTATACGCGCTCGATGGAGCAGGCGTGCCAACTGCTGGACGAGATTCTGGCGCTGCCGTTTCACGAGGCCATGCGTCAGCATTACCGATAATAACGTCCGTAGGGACACGATATATCGTGTCCCTACATAAAACCGGAATTCGTGGATAGATTGCGAGAAGGGAACTGCCGATGATAGACCCGGTTGCCCGCATCATGGTGGATTTTGTCCAGATGAAGGCGTTTGCAGATGCGCCGTTCATCATTGACCATGCCGAGGGCATTTACCTGTATGACACCAACGGCAAGCAGTACATTGACGGTCTGGCAGGCGTGTTTGTCGTCAGCGTCGGCCACCGCAACACCGACGTGCTGGAAAGCATTATAGACCAGATGCAAAAGCTGACGTTTGCCCCGCCGCTTGCCAGCGCCAACATCCCGGCGATCAAACTGGCGGAACGTCTGTGCCAGATGATGCCGCCGCAGTTTAATCGGGTGAAGTTCGCCAGCGGCGGTTCGGAGGCGGTCGAAACGGCGATCAAGATGGCGCTCCAGTACCACAAACAGAACGGGCAGCCGGAACGGTACAAGATCATCGGCACCTACGGCTCGTATCATGGCGGCACGCTGGGCGCGCTGAGTGCCTCTGGCGTCAGCAGCCGCCGCGCCAGCTTCGAGCCGCTGATGGGCGGCATGATTCACGTCCACCCGCCGAACTTTAATCACTGTCCGCTGCGGCTGGAAGCAAGACAGTGTGAAACATCGTGCGTGCTGCAATTTGAGGAAGCCATCCGCCGCGAAGGACCGGAGACGGTCGCGGCGGTCATTGTCGAGCCGGTCATGAACGTTGAAGGGCTGGTATTTCCGCCGCCAGGTTACTTCCAGACCTTACGCCAGATATGCGACCGCTACGGCGCGCTGCTGATTTACGACGAAATTATCACCGGCTTCGGGCGCACCGGCACGCTGTTTTTTGCCGAGCAAACCGGCGCGTGGCCGGACCTGCTGTGTGTCGGCAAAGGCATGAGTGGCGGTTACGCGCCGCTGGCCGCGACAATCGTGGCGGATAAAGTCGCACAGACCTTTTGGGGCGAACCGGAAGACCGTGTGCAGTACAACGGCGGGCACACCTTCGCCGGCAATCCGCTGGCCTGCGCCGCCGGCCTGGCCGTGCTGGATTATATCGAACAGCGCGACGTGCTGGCACACGTGCGGCAGGTCGGGCCGTATCTGGGGCAAAAACTGCGGGCGCTGCAGGACGGCTGCGACGCGATTGTAGACGTGCGCGGCCTCGGCCTGTGGTGGGGCGTGGAGTTTAAACCGGACAATCCCACCGGCAGGCCGGATGATGACGTCGGCAAACGGCTGGAACGCGCGGCGCGGGCGCGCGGGCTGGTACTGCGAGGTGCGCCAACGATGGTGTCGTTTGGTCCGCCGCTGACGATCACCCGTGACGAAATTGACGAGATGGTAAACCGGCTGGCGCTGGCTATCAGCGATGTGTTAGGGACATAAACGCCTGTGGCCGCTTCACACCTTGCCGTTGATACTGGCCTCAACCCGATCTCCGTTACGGGATTGTGGCGCGACCATCAGCGCCGGCAGCGGCGTATAGGTGCGCTTCAGACGCTCGATAACCAGGTCCGGATCGCGCTGGCGCAGGGCTTCCAGCAGGTCTTTATGCGCCTGAATGTCATCGGCTTTCATCATCGCCGATTCCGCATCAAACATGTGACGCGTGTTGAGATACAGCGTGGCAAATATGTCAAACAGTTTGAGCAGCGTCGCGTTGCCCACGTTTTGGAACAGCAGCCGGTGCAGCGCCAGGTCCGGCAGGTGGTAATCCTGCCCCTCGCGGTGCAGGCGTTCCATCTCGGCCACCTGCTGTTCGATTTCGGCCAGCGTTTCGTCCGTCAACTGTTTCACCGCCTCGCGCGCATAGCTCAGTTCCAGCCGCTGGCGGATTTCGTACAGTTCGGCCACGCTACGCCCATCAAACAGGAGGCTGTAGGCGAAGTTGGTCAGGATATCGTCTATCGAGGCGGCTCTCACAAACACACCCAGGCCGACACGCACTTCGACCAGCCCGAGGGCCTCCAGCCCTTTGATCGCTTCCCGTATCGGGTTGCGACTGACATTGAGCTGCGCTGCCAGTTCATTCTCGGACGGCAGACGGTCGCCCGGCTGAAGGCGGTTTTCGATGATGTACTGCCGGAGCGCATCCTGCACAGCGCGGTAACGATAGGTGGTATTGAGTGGTTTTAACTTCTTCATTGCGATTCAGCGCTTGGTTGACCGGATGATAGCAAACGGTTAATTTTGCCTGTAGGACATTCTACAGGCAAACCATTCGTGTTGGCAATTATACTGGAAGTTCAGCAGACTCAAGAGGAGTAATTCTTATGCGGTTGAAAGATCGGGTCGCACTGGTCACGGGCGGCGGTTCGGGCATCGGGCGGGCGACCGCGCTGCGGCTGGCGCAGGAAGGTGCGAAGGTCACCGTCGTAGACTGGAACGCCACAACCGGCGCAGAAACAGCGCAGATGATCCAGGCGCAGGGCTGCGACGGGACGTTCATCGAGGCGGACATCTCGAAAGTGGCGGACACCGAACGTATCGTCCGCGAGACAGTCGCAATATATGGCGAATTGAACATTCTGGTGAATAACGCGGCGGTCATGCTGGAAAAAACGGTGGTGGATACTACTGAAGAAGACTGGGAGCGTATCACAGGCGTGAACCTGCGCGGTACGTTCTTCTGCGCCAAACACGCAGTGATTCAGTTCCGGCGGCAGGGCAAGGGCGGCAATATTGTTAACATGGCATCCGTCAACAGCTTTTTTGCCGAAGGCGGCATCGCGGCCTACTGCCTGACCAAAGGCGGTATCGCCCAGTTTACGCGCGCGCTGGCAATGGACCACAGCGGCGAGGGTATCCGCGTGAACGCCATCTGCCCCGGCTGGATTGAAACGCCGATGAACGCCAAGTTTTTTGCGCTTGGCCCGCACATCAAGGAACAGGCGGCGCGTTTGCACGCCATCGGTCACATCGGCCAGCCGGAAGACGTGGCAAACGCGGTGGTGTACCTGGTATCCGACGAGGCCTCGTTTGTCACGGGCAGTATGCTGACGGTGGACGGCGGGTTTTCAGCGGGGTTAGCGCCGGCGATGGGGATTGTGGTTTAGCATGACCGCGCGGCTGGATGCTCACTGGCAGTACAACGGCCTGCGCGCGGTTGTTCTGGATAACCCGGCGCTGCAAGTAACCGTGTTCCCGGAAGCCGGGGCGCGGGTATACAACCTGATTCACAAACCGACGGACACCAACCTGCTCTGGCATCATCCCCGCACGCTGCCGCGCCTGATTCCCTACGGCTCAATCTTTGACGATACGTGGCCGGGCGGCTGGGACGAAATTCTGCCATCAACCGAAGCCTGCCAGTATCGCGGCGAAACGCTGCCAAACATGGGAGAACTGTGGGCACTGCCCTGGGACTGGCAGCCAATGACGACGGGAGACGGCTCGGCCTGCCTGTACACTGGTGTATCGGCGGCGATTCTGCCGCTGCGCTACGAGCGCTGGCTGCGGCTGGACGCCGAACAGCCGGTGATTCACCTGCGCTACCGCGTGACCAATCTCGGCCTCACGCCGCTCGATCTCATCTGGGGTATTCATCCGGTGTTTGCGATCAGCCCGAATCATCGGATTGATCTGCCACCCTGTACCGGCCTTGTCGGCCAATCGTCGGACGAACGGTTAGGCGTTGCCGGGCAGGAATACCCCTGGCCGCGCCTCCCTACCCCCAGTGGCACAGTAGATATGCGCACCGTGCCGCCGTTTGAAACAAACGTGTTTGGCGGTCATTATGCCACTGGACTACAGGGCAACTGGTTCGCGCTGACCGATACTGCGCGCCGCATTGGGGTGGGCATGGTCTTTCCATCGAACGTGTTTAAGGCGCTGTGGGTATGGCAGGTGTACGGCGGCTGGCGCGGCCTATACCAACTGGCGATTGAACCCTGGGTCGGCTACCCGGTGCAGCTCAATCAGGCGATTGAGGCCGGACGACAGCGCATCCTGCAACCCCGAGAGATCGTCGAGTACGAAGCGGCGATGGTCGTTTACACGGGACTGGAAGCCGTCAGCAGCATTACACGCGATGGGGAACGGTATACGGTACGATAGAAATCTCTCGTAAGGGCATGGCATGCCGTGTCCCCACATTACCAGCGAAGGGGAATCATGACTCCATACACCTACACCGGCGCGAAGCTGCGCACCATCGCCTTCCCCATCGGTGGCATCGGCACCGGCTGTTTTTCCATGTCCGGGCACGGCGAACTGGTGGACTGGGAAATCTTCCACCGCCCGAACAAGCTCAGCCTGCTGCCCAACACCTTCTTTTCGATCTGGACGCGCACCGCTGCGGGCGCGACCGATGCCCGCGTGCTGCAAAAGTGGCCGGACCCGCCGTTTATCGGGGACGTGGGTGGGCGCAACTATTACGGCTTCGGCTTTGGCGTGCGGCGGGAAACCGGCGCCGGCTTGAAGCACCTGCGCGACGTGCGCTTTCGAGGCGAATACCCCTTCGCCTGGCTGGACTTTGACGACCCGACGCTGCCGGTGCGGGTGACATTGATGGCCTATAATCCATTTATTCCCCTCAACGTAGACGATTCCGGGCTACCGGTTGGCATCTTTGAATTTACCGTCACCAACCCCGGCGTGAGCGCGGTTGACATTTCAATCGCCGCCAGCCTGTTTAACGCCGTTGGCTATCGCGGGCACGGCGCGTTCAGCTACGTCGAACACGGCGAATTTAGAGGGACGGGCGAACACAACTATAACCGCTTCGTGCAGGACGGCACTCTGTCCGCCATCACCATGCACAGCGAGGTGTACACGCCAGATGTGCCTTACGGCGGTTCGATGGCACTGGCGACCACCTGGCCGGACATTAGCTGGCAGACGGCATGGCTGCGTGGCGCGTGGTTCGACAGTCTGCAAGTGTTCTGGGACGAATTTTCCACCACCGGCAGGCTCAACGACCGCGCCTACCCTGACCCTACGCCGAAAAACAGCAGCGACACCAGCGCGCTGGCGCTGCACGCCCACCTTGAACCGGGGCAAACCATCAAGTTACCGCTACACATCGCCTGGCATTTCCCCAACTTCATCAAATACTGGTCGGACTCCTATTCCCCAGCGGACAGGCTCATCACATGGCGCGTACCGTATGCCAGCCGCTTTAACGACGCGCTGCACGTCGCGCGTTATACGGCGGACAACGAAGCCCGCCTGCGCCATGAAACGCAAATGTTCCACGCTGCGCTGTTTAATTCGACGCTGCCCGTTCCGGTCATTGATGCGCTGTCCAGCCAAATGTCCATTCTAAAAACGACGACCGTCACGCTGCTGGAGGATGGCTCGTTTTATGGCTTCGAGGGTGTCCACGCGGAAGCGGGCTGCTGCGAAGGCTCGTGCAATCATGTCTGGAACTACGCGCTCACCCATGCCTACCTGTTCCCAGGACTGGAACGCTCGATGCGCCACAACGATTACACCTATAACATGCACCCCGACGGTCGGCTGACGTTCCGCCTGTCGCTGCCGTTGGGCACGCAGCCGTACGATTTTCATCCCGCTGCCGATGGGCAGATGGGTGGCATCATGCAGATGTACCGCGACTGGAAAATCAGCGGCGATACCGACTGGCTGCGCGGGCTGTGGCCGCGTGTGCAGCAGGCACTGGAATACGCCTGGCGCTACTGGGACTACAACCAGGACGGTGTGATGGAAGGCTTGCAGCACAACACCTACGACATCGAGTTTTACGGCCCCAACAGCATGATGGAAAGCTGGTATCTGGGGGCGCTGCGCTGCGGCGCGATCATGGCGCGGGCGCTGGGAGACGACGAAGCTGCCACGCGTTACGAAACGTTGGCTGGCACAGGCAGCGCCTGGACAGAGACGAATCTGTTTAACGGCGAGTATTACGAACAGCGGATTGACCCGGAAGCTGTCCACCACTCTCCCCTCAGCACCGACATCAGTCTGGGCGGACAGCGACCGGATAACCCCAAATACCAGTACGGCAGCGGGTGTTTATCCGATCAGATCATCGGAGCGTGGATGGCAAGAGTGGCGGGCATCGGTCATATCCTCGACCGCGATCACACCCGGCAGACACTGCGCTCGATCTACACCTACAACTATCGCCCCAACCTGTTTGACCACAACAACGCCCAGCGTGTTTACGCGCTGGCCGACGAAGCGGGTTTATTGCTGTGTACCTGGCCGCGCGGCGGTCGCCCCGATCTGCCCTTTGTCTACAGCGACGAAATCTGGACGGGTGTCGAATATCAGGTGGCCGGGCATCTCATCTATGAAGGACTGGTCGAGGAAGGGCTGTCGCTGGTGCGCAGCCTGCGGGCGCGCTACGACGGCGAACGGCGCAACCCCTGGAACGAACTGGAATGTGGCAGCCATTATGCTCGCGCGCTGGCGTCGTGGTCGCTGCTGCTGGCGCTGTCCGGCTTCGAGTACGATCTGACAACCCATCACATCGGCTTTAGTCCGGCACTGCCGGAACGACCACTCCGCTGTTTCTGGTCAACCGGCACGGGCTGGGGCATGGTTGAATTCACCACTGACCAGGTGACACTGCGCTGCGATTACGGCCAGCAGACGATTGCTACGTTCTACGCAGATCATGCAGCCGTCCAGGCGGTACAGGCCGCCGGCGTACCTGTTGCCGCCTCGTTCACAGCGCGGGGGGGCGGAACGCTGGTGCGGTTGAGCGTTCCGGTCACGCTACACCCGCACGAAACGCTGGTGTGCCAGTTGTAACGGTAGCGCCAGACACAGAACCGCAGGCTGATCGCATTTGGGAAAAGCAGCCAGATCGGTTATTATTGGCCTCGGTAAAGATTTCCGTAATGGAGCGAAATGCCGAGAGCCATACAGCGAGTTGCCATTTTACATTATGCCAGCCCGCCGGTTGTGGGTGGGGTTGAAAGCACAATTGCGTATCACGCGCGCGGACTGGCAGACGCAGGCTATACCGTACAGGTTATCAGCGGCAGCGGCGGTGATTTTGACCCCCAGGTGAAAACCTGCATTCATCCTTTATTCGGCTCAAAACACCCGGACGTGCTGGCCGTCAAGCGGGAACTCGACGCCGGCATACGGTCTGCCGCGTTTGAAACGCTGGTTGAGCGCCAGCAAACAGCCTTGCGGCAGACGCTTGAGGATTGTGACCTGTGCATTGCGCATAATGTCCACACCCTCAACAAAAACCTGCCGCTAACGGCGGCGCTGGCACGGCTCGATCAGCCGCGTTTGATTGCCTGGTGCCACGACCTGGCCTGGACCAATCCCCAATATCTGCCGGAACTGAATGACGCCTACCCTTGGAATCTGCTGCGTCAGCCCTGGCCAGGCACCCGCTACGTCACGGTGTCGGAGATGCGGCAGGCGGAACTGGCGCAGTTGCTGGGTATCACACCGGAACGAATAGCGGTGGTGGTGCCGGGGATAGACCCGCCCCGCTTCTGGAACTGGACAGCTACCATGCAGGCTATCGAAAACCGGCTGCACCTGCTGAACGCTGATGGCCTGCTGCTGCTGCCAGCGCGGCTCACGCGCCGCAAAAATATCGCGCTGGCACTGCACGTTCTGGCGGAAATCAGGTTACACAGCGGACGCGATTTCCGGCTGATCGTCACCGGCCCGCCCGGCCCACATAACCCCGCCAACCCTGGTTATTTCGGTGAACTGCTTGATCTCCGGCATGCCCTCGGCCTCGACGACGCGGCGCACTTCCTGTACGAACTGGCTGACCCGCCGCTGATTCCTGATGACAGCACGATGTTTAACCTGTATCACCTGGCCGACGCGCTGTTTTTCCCCAGCACGCAGGAAGGGTTTGGCATCCCCGTGCTGGAAGCCGGATTGGCCGGTACCCCGGTATTTTGCTCTGCGATTCCGGCGCTTCAATCCACCGGACAGGCGGATGTGCATTATTTCGACCCGGTAGCTGATACGGCAGCCGACATCGCCAGCAGGATACTCCAGCACCTGTCGGCGTCGCCGGTCTACCGGTTGCGGGTTCGGGTACGCCACGATTACCGCTGGGATGCAATCATACAGCGGAAGTTGCTCCCCCTGTTGGAGGAATGATGAGTCACTACAACATCGTACTGGCGTTAACCGATAACGCCCTGCTGGAAGACTGGCTGGGGCTTGCGACCCGACTGCTGCCGGAAAAGGGTGAAATCCACGTGCGCGGGATCATCACCATTGAAGCCGGGAAATCCCTGAGCGAAGGGGTAACACCGGCGCGCCAGTTACGCGACAGTCTATATCAGGCGGCGCGTTACAACCCTTGCGTTCACGATGAGGTTCACGTCTATGTGGACTACCAGCCCTTTCTGCGGGTGCTGGATACCGTCGTCGCCCTGGATGCCGACCTGCTGCTGATTCAGCGGCGCGCGCCGAACGAGGCGGTTGGCGGAGTCAGCGCGGAAGAAATCTTCCGACTGGCCCCGTGTGACGTGGTGCTGGTCAGCGGGGATGGCTGGCAGAAGGAAGGTGACGTGCTGCTGTCGCTGCGCGGTGGCCCGAATATGTCGCTGGGGGTGCGGGTCGCGCAGGCGCTGGCGGATATGGAGGCGATCACACTGTTTCATGCCGCCGACCAACCGCGCCACGCACCCGACCTGGAACGGGTGATGCGGGCTGTGCCGCAGATCAACCGAACCGTAACCGCAGTGACACACATCACTGATGGCATTGTCCGCGAATCCGCCGGTCACAAGGCTGTTGTGATGGGCGCTTCGTTTCGCAAGCCGGAGAAACATCACCCTTCCGGCAATCCAATCATTGAAGAGGTGTATCAGCGCACCCGGCTGCCGGTGGTGCTGGTGCGCGGGATGCAGCAGGAAGGGCTGGCGTTTCATCAGCCGAACCTGAGTGGTACGGCTCCTGAAACACTGTCAACGCGGGTAGACCGCTGGTTTGCGGAGAACACCTTCCACAGCAGCGAATTCAGCAACCTGGGCGCGCTGCTGGAGCTGAAAGCAAGACGGGGTTGGAGCATCAGCCTTGTCCTGCCCGCGCTGAACGAAGCGGAAACCGTCGGCAACGTGATCAAAACGTTAAAAACCGCATTGATGGACGATGTGCCACTGCTCGATGAGATCGTGCTGATGGACAGCGATTCGACCGACAACACTATCCCCATTGCCCAATCGTTTGGTATTCCCACTTACATCCATCAACACGTTCTGGCAGACGAGGTCGGCGTTTATCACGGCAAGGGTGAGGCGCTCTGGAAAAGCCTGTATGTGACGAAGGGTGATATTGTCGTCTGGGTGGACACCGACATCACCAATATCCACCCGCGTTTCATCTACGGCTTGATCGGCCCGCTGCTGAAGTATCCTCGTATCCAGTATGTCAAGGGCTTTTACGCCCGCCCAATTGAGGTAGGTGGTAAACTGCAAGCGTTTGGCGGCGGTCGCGTGACTGAACTGGTGGCACGGCCCCTGTTTAACCTGTTTTACCCGGAGCTTTCCGGCATCATCCAGCCGCTGTCTGGCGAATATGCCGGGCGGCGCGAGGCGCTGGAACAGGTGCCGTTCTTCAGCGGTTACGGCGTGGAAACCGGCCTGCTGATTGATCTGCTGGAACGTTACGGGTTGGAGAGCATCGCGCAAAGCGACCTGGAAGTGCGTGTCCATCACAATCAGCCGTTGGTCGGCCTGAGCAAAATGTCGTTTGCGATTTTACAGGTATTGATCGCGCGGCTGGAAAGCCGTTATGGGACGCAGTTACTGGACAAAGCCAATCGAAGCATGAAGCTGGTGGTGCATGAACCGGAACGGTTCGCGCTGGACGTAGCTGAAATCGGGGATGTGGAACGGCCACCGATGATAACCGTTCCGGTCTATCAGGAGAAACATGGACGAAAAAACGAGGGTACGGATTGCTGACCGGCTGCAATTTTTGTATGGCGACACTGCCCTGCTGGACGACCTGCAAGCGGCCATTGCTGCTTTTCCGGTGCAGCCGCGCACGGCTGCGTTAACCGAACGCGATGCGCTGGTGATCGCCTATGGCGACCATCTTCAGCAGGCGGGGGAAGCGCCGCTGGCAACACTCCGCCGGTTCGCCCTGCGCCACCTACGGGGGCTGGTCAGTGGTTTGCACATCCTGCCGTTTTACCCGTACACCTCGGACGATGGATTCTCAGTCGTGGATTTTCGACAGGTGAACCCGGCGCTGGGCAACTGGGACAATGTGCGGGCGCTGGGCACGGACTTCCGGCTGATGTTTGATCTGGTGCTGAATCACGTCTCGGTGTCCAGTCCGTGGTTTCAGGGCTTTCTGAACGGTGACGAACCTTATCGGGATTATTTCGTCACCGCCTCACCCGATGATGATCTGACTGCCGTCGTGCGACCGCGCACCCATCCGGTGCTGACTCCGTTCCAGACAGCGGAGGGCGTGCAGCACGTCTGGACGACGTTCAGTACCGATCAGGTTGATCTCAACTACGCCAATCCGCGCCTGCTGCTGGAAATTGTGAAAACGCTGCTGTTCTATGTACAGCAGGGCGCCGATTTCATCCGGCTGGACGCGATTGCCTATCTGTGGAAAAGCCCCGGCACAGGCTGTATCCATCTGCCGCAGACGCACGCGGTGGTGCAACTGCTGCGCGCCGTCCTGGACGCGGCTGCCCCCTGGGTGAAGCTGATTACCGAAACCAACGTACCGCACGAGGAAAACCTGTCGTACTTCGGCGACGGCCAGAATGAGGCTCAACTGGTGTATCAGTTTGCGCTGCCGCCACTGCTGCTCCACACGCTGCACACCGGCGATGCCCGCGTACTGTCAGAGTGGGCGGCAACCCTGCAAACCCCCTCCGATCAGACCACCTTTTTTAACTTCACCGCTTCTCACGATGGCATTGGCGTCCGGCCTGTCACCGGGCTGATCTCAGATCAGGCTGTCGAGGCCATGCTGAAGACAGTGGAAGCGCGCGGCGGCCAGATTTCATATAAAGCCAACAGCGACGGCAGCCGTAGCGCCTACGAGATGAATATCACCTACTTCGACGCTCTTGCTGTTCCCGGCGAACCGTTACAGCGGTCGGTTGACCGGTTTATGGTATCGCAGGCGATCATGCTGGCGCTGGCGGGCGTGCCGGGTATCTATCTGACCAGTCTGTTTGGCGCGGGCAACTGGCAGGAGGGCGTAGCGCAGACCGGACGGGCGCGTACCATCAACCGGCAGAAGTTTGATCTGGCCGCGCTGGAAACGTCCCTGAACGACGCCAACAGCCGCTACGGACAGGTCTGGCGCCGGTATGCAACGCTGCTCCGGCTGCGGCAAACCCAGCCGGCGTTTCATCCCAATTCCCCCCAGCGGGTGCTGGATATTCATCCAGGCATCTTTGCCCTTGAGCGGGGGAACCTGCTGACAGTCTTTAATGTTTCCGATACACCTGTTCAGGTTGATTTACCCGCCGGTCAATGGCATGATTTAATAGGAAACAAACCTGTTCGACATACCATACCGTTATCACCGTACCAGTTTGCCTGGCTGACACCTGAGGTGGCTTCTTGAGTCTCGATTTGCTCCACAACCGGATTGATCTCGTCCATATCCCCTTCACCGATCGCGGATCGCGGCTGATGCTGTTCCGGCACGATCACCAGTTATTTGTGCGACTGGCGGAACGCTGGCAGAAATGGGAAAACGAGGTGGGACATTACCGGCGTCGTCCCCCCATCGTGACCGATTTTACCTTCCTGTCGCCGCAGAACGAACCCCTGGAATCCATTGAAACGGATACCTATCCCCACTGCGCCCGGATACAAACAGCCGTCGGCAATTTTGACTGGACCTTTCTCGACCCGGAAACCCTGCTGATTCGCCTGCCCGCCGGGCGCTTCGGGATGATGTTTCTGGCCTATGCCGAGCAGGCACAGGCAGATTATCGCGGCGGGGCGATGCGGGGCAAGCGGAACATCGCCTATACCACCAACGCGCGGCTGCTCGAAAATTCGCTGGAACGCCGGAATGACGATTATTTCCAGGTACGGCTGATGCTGGAAGCCGAAGCCGGGGATGCACTGCTGCTCAACATCACGCCGCGCCTCGGTTATAACCGTTCCATACCCAATCCTGATCAGGCGATTGCAACCAGCCGCCACCAGTGGCAAACATGGTTTGGCGCCGCGCCGCCAGTGCTGGACGAATACCGCGAACAGTATCTATATGCCTGGTGGATTATGCGTTCCGGTCTGGTCAACACCCGATACTTCTTCACCCGCGAGGCGCTGCTGCCGTCCAAGATTCACTATGTCGGCGTCTGGCACTGGGACCAAGTATTCCACGCGCTGGCCTATCGCCACGTGGATACCCGGCTGGCCGAAGACCAACTGCGAATTGTGCTGGACCACCAGCGCGCCGATGGGATGCTGCCGGATGCCATCCACGACGAAGGGTTGGTCACTCATCTTGAAAAACCTGTCAATGCAGATGTAACCAAACCGCCGATCATGACCTGGGCTATCCTGAAACTGTACGAAACCTCGCAACACCGCGATTTTCTGTATGAAGTGTATGACCCGCTGACTCGCTGGAATGCCTGGTGGATGAACGCCAATCGCAACGGCAACGGTCTGTGCGAATATCGCCATCCGTTCTCATCAGGGCTGGATGATAACCCGCTGTGGGACGAGGGCATGCCGGTGGTAGCCCCGGACTTAAACACTTACCTCGTTTTGCAGAATGAAAGTCTGGGCAAAATCGCCCGCCTCATCGGCGAAGAGGCGGCGGCAGAACGCTATGAACGGCAGGCGGAGGAGCTAGCCAGTCGGCTGATCGAACATCTGTGGGACGAGCAGGCCGGGCTGTTCCGCGCGCTGCACAGCGGCCAGCCGATTCCGACCGTCACGCCGTTTAACCTGCTGCCGCTGCTGACCGGACGGCTGCCGGAACCGCTGGTTGAACGGCTGATCGCCAACCTGACGAACCCCGACCTTTTCTGGACGCCCTACCCCATCGCTACCGTTGCCGTGTCTGATGCGCGCTTTGATCCGCAGCAGATGTGGCGCGGGCCGGTGTGGAT
The DNA here is from genome assembly GCA_016223085.1 of Chloroflexota bacterium. Taxonomy (GTDB): domain Bacteria; phylum Chloroflexota; class Anaerolineae; order Aggregatilineales; family Phototrophicaceae; genus CFX2. The sequence continues at coordinate 226,720 of JACRPS010000010.1, read as the reverse complement.
TAACATCAATTACTTTTTGGTCGAGGCATTGAAGCGCAGCGGTCGGCATGATCTGGCAGCAGCATTGCGCCGGAAAACGCTGGAACTGGTCATGCGTCACCGGGATATTTACGAATATTACAATCCTCTCACGGGTGACCACCCGCCCAAAGCCGCGCCGATGTTTGGCTGGTCGGCTGCCCTGTTTATCGAAATGGCAATTGAGGAGACCAATCGAACCAACGCCTAGTCTAACATGGGAATGATGGGTATTTTGGTAGGGACACGGCATGCCGTGTCCCTGCTTTATCTTCTTCTTCGACTTTCTTGACATCCGAAACGTTTCGGGTTACTATGTTGCTAAAGGTTCTCGTTAACAAAAGTCGCTTTTTATGCAAATCACGTTACGCGATATTGCCCGAAAAAGTGGTTTTTCCGTAACAACGGTTTCACGGGCGCTGGCCGGATATCAGGACGTTAACGAGCAAACACGCCAGCATATCATTGAAGTTGCCAACATTCTCGGCTACCAGCCAAACCTGCTTGCCAGGGGCCTGCGCAGCCAGCGCACGCAAACCCTCGGCCTCATTATCCCGACCTACGATGCCGGTTTCCCCAACGAGTTCTTCAATCAGTTCCTGTTAGGGGTTGGCGACACCGCCTGGCGCAACCACTATGATCTGCTGGTTAGCGCCCAGGTTCCAGGGGAAGAAGAAATGGCGGCTTACCGTCGGATGGTCAAAGGGCTGCGGGTGGATGGCATGATCCTGGCGCGCACTCGCAAGAACGACCCGCGAATGCCCTACCTGCAAAGTCAGGGGCATCCGTTTGTGGTTAATGGCCGTAATGCCCCCGATGAACCGTCTGATTTCCCCTATGTCGATGTGGACAGCCGGATGGGGATTCGCGCTGCGACTGCTCACTTCATCGCCCTCGGCCACGAGCATATCGGCCTGGTTTTGCCGCCGCCGGAGATCGCCTACACGGGCTATCGCTTGCAGGGATACCAGGACGCGCTGCGCGAGGCCAGGCTGCCCTTGCGGGATGAGTATATCCTCTACGGCGATTTACAGCGTTCTGGCGGCTACCAGGCCGGTTTGGCCCTCCTGTCCCGGTATCCCCAGATCAGCGCGATTGTGGCGTGTAACGATCTGATGGCGTTCGGGGTGATGGCCGCGATCCAGGAGCGCGGGCTGGAGGTGGGAAGCGACGTGGCGGTGTCCGGCTTTGATGACCTGCCCGCCGCTGAATACGCTATGCCCCCATTGACAACCGTGCGCCAGCCGATTTATGAGATCGGACAGCGTCTCGTCGAGATGCTGATCGGCATTATTGTCGGGAAGCCGCCGGAAGAAACACAGATTGTGCTGCCCAGCCGTTTGATCGTGCGGGCTTCCAGCGGCTTCAACGGGAGGAGATAGCTGGTATTGAGTCGGTTGTGAAAGGTGACACATTTTATGAAGAAGATTCCGTTTCTCGCCCTTGTGGTTGTGGCAGTCCTGCTCATCGCCGGTACCGTCATCGCGCAGGATAACAGCCTCACCTTCATGTCTACCCAGTTTAATGTGGTTGAGGAAGCCGAAAAAGCGCGCGCCATTCTGGCCGGCTTTGAGGGCGCAGCCGTTGAGTTCGTTGGTTCTGAGGAAGGCCCGCTGCTCGATCTGCTTCGCGCTGAAGGACAGGCCGGAGAGGGCACGGTGGATGTTATCGGTGCGCTGCACGGCACGTTCCCAACGCTGGTCAACGACGACCTGATGTTCGACCTGACCGAACTGCTGGCAAGCATCGAAGAAGAAACCGACGTGAACGATGCTTTTGTCCAGCTTGGCAGGATGGGGACAGAAGATTACCAGTATTATATCCCCTGGATGCAGGCGACCTATACGATGGCTGCGCATAAGGACGCGCTACAATACCTGCCGGAAGGCGCGGACGTAAACGCACTGACCTGGGAACAACTGGCGCAGTGGGCGCAGGCCATGCAGGAGGCGACTGGCAAGCCGCAGTTGGGTTTCCCGGTGGCCGGGTTGTTCCACCGCTTCCTGGAAGGTTACGCCTTCCCGTCGTTTACCGGTGGCATGGTCACGAAGTTCAAGAGTCCAGAGGCCGCCGAAATGCTGCGCTTCATGCGCGATGACCTGTGGCCCTACGTCAACCCGGAATCCATCAACTACGACTTCATGAACGAACCACTCCTCTCCGGGGAAGTCCTGGTCGCGTTTGACCACACGGCGCGCCTGAAACCGGCGTTTGACGAACGGCCCGAAGACTTCATCGCTTTTCCGGCGCCTGCCGGACCGGCGGGTCGCGGTTACATGCCGGTCGTGGCCGGCCTGGGTATTCCGTTTACCGCGCCTGACCCCGATGGGGCAGAAGCCCTGATTCGCTTCATGCTTAGTCCCGAAACGCAGGGCGCGGTGCTGCACGACCTGGGGTTCTACCCGGTGGTCAGCGGCGTGGATACCAGCGATCTGCCGGAAGGCGTGGCGATTCAGGCGGCAGCGGTAGAAGCGCAGGCCAATGCCGAAGACGCCATCCCCTCGCTGCTGCCGGTCGGTCTGGGCGAGCGCGGCGGTGAGATCAACGAAATCTTCCGCAATGCTTTCAACCGCGTTGTGATCGAAGGCCAGGATATCGAGACCGTGCTGGAGGAAGAAGGGGCGGCGCTGCAAACCCTTATGGACGAAACCGGTGCGGCCTGCTGGGCGCCTGACCCGCCAAGCGAGGGGGCCTGCCAGGTCGAGTAAATAATCTGCGCCAGACGATGGGGATAGGTGGTGACGCCTATCCCTGACTGTCAGGAGAACCTGATTTGAAAAAGATCGGTTTGACCCCTTATCTGTTACTACTGCCATCGCTGATTTACTTACTGCTGTTTTTTGCCTACCCGATGGTGCAGTCCCTGCAACTGGCCCTGCGGCGCGAAGGCCAGTATTTGCATCTGCGGGCTGAGGCAAAAGAAGAAGCGGCCCCAACCGGCACCGTAGCCATGCAAACCGACGTTACGGTGCTTGACCGGGTGCGCGGCGAAGAACTGCTGCCGAACGGGCGCACGCGCCCCGTTTACTGGTTTCTGGTAGAAGGGCCGGATACCTCCGGCGTGCCAGTTCAGGGATGGGTCAGCCAGCGCGATGTCTTCATCGAGTCCCGCACCGAGTCAACAACGGCGCGGGTGGTCAACGGCGAAGCAACCCAGGAATGGACGCTGGATTATGTGCGGCGCATGGTGACGGATTTCCGTTTTGGCAACGCGCTGGCGACGTCCGTTTTGCTGATTGTGCTCATCCTCCCGCTGCAATTTATCCTGGCGATTGTGATGGCGCTGGTGCTGCAAAGTCAGATCAGGGGCAGCACGGTGTTCCTGTACATTTATGCCATCCCGCTGGGCATCTCCGACCTGGCGTCGGGCATCCTGTGGTACTCGATCTTCACCCAGCGCGGCTTCTTGAACTCGTTTCTGGTATCCACCGGCCTGCTCGACCAGCCGTTTATTTTCATTCAGGCGGGCAATCAGGGCTGGATGATCGCGGCCATCGTCCTGGCAGAAGTCTGGCGCGCCACCTCGATTGTCATGGTGATCGTTGTTTCCGGGCTGCAAGCCGTCTCGCGGGATGTGATCGAGGCCGGAGAGGTCTTCGGCGCGAACCTGTGGCAGCGGCTGCGCTACATTATCCTGCCCATGCTCAAACCCAGCCTTCAGGTCGCGCTGATTTTGAGAACGATTCTCGCGTTTCAGGTTTTCGCCGTTGTGGTCGCGATCACCGGCGGCAACGTCATCACCGTACTGGCAAATGAAACGTACCGCTGGTACGACCCGGCGCGTTTTAACAACCCAAATGTCGCAGCGGTTTATGCCGGCTTTATTATGCTGCTGTCGCTGGGGATTTCGTTCTTCTACCTCCGCGCGGTGCGTTCTCAGGAGGAGGCCACAAGAGCCACATGACCGAAACCACCTACCCCGACAGGATCAAGCCCATCACCCCGTCAGCCGAGCGTCTGGACGCCCAGCGCCGGCGGGCGAAACTGGCGCACGCTGTCCGGCGCGCCAGCATCTACATTCTGGCTGTAGCCATCGCAATCTGGATTTTGCTGCCCATCTGGCTCATTGCTTCGATGGCGTTCAGTACTCCGGCAGACGTGCGCGCCTTCCCCAAACAGATTTTGCCCAGTCCATTTTCCACCCAAACGCTGGAATTCTTCCTGAATACTCAGGGCATTATCAATTCCACCATCAACAGTCTGGTTGTGGCGGTTCTGGCGTTGGTAATTTCGACGCTGCTGGCCGTTCCCGCCGGCTATGCGATAGCGCGCTACCTGTTTCCAGGCCGTGACGCCATCCGTCTGGGCATCCTGTCGGTGCGCGCCTTTCCGGTGGTCGTGCTGGCCGTGCCGCTGGCGGTGGTTTTCATTCGCCTCGGCATGTTCGATAAAGTCCACAGCCTCGCCATGATGCACGCCGCGCTGACCCTGCCGACCACTATCCTGGTGGTTGCCAGCGTGTTTGCCAGCGTGCCGTATGAGTTGGAAGAAGCGGCACTTATTTTCGGCTGTACCCGCGCGCAGGCATTCTGGCGCATCGTCCTGCCGCTGGCGCTTCCCGGCATCGCCGCTGCCGCCATTCTGACGTTTGTCCTGTCCTGGAACGAGGTGTTTGCCGCCATCCTGCTCACCATCAGCAATCGCACGCTGCCGGCGCAAATTCTGTATACGCTGGACAAATCGGGCGACCCCTTCAAGTTCGCCGGTGGGTTCTTCATGCTGGTGCCATCCCTGATTTTTATTTTCTTCATCCGGCGCTACCTGTTTAACATGTGGGGGCAGATCAATAAATAGGGGTAATGTTATGGCCGAAATTGTGATCGAACGCGCCGTCAAACGTTTTGGCAAATTTGTCGCCATTGATGACGTAAGCCTGACGGTTCACGATCAGGAATTTGTGGTGCTGCTGGGACCAAGCGGCTGCGGCAAAACGACCCTGCTGCGGGCGATTGCAGGGCTGGGCATGCTGGACGACGGGCGGATTGTGATTGATGGCCGTGATGTAACTTACCTGCCGCCCAAACAGCGCGACATTTCGATGGTGTTCCAGAACTACGCCATCTTTCCGCACATGACCGTTTTTGACAACATCGCCTTCGGCTTGAAGATGCGTAAGCTGGCGAAAGAAACCATTCGTGAGCGTGTTGACCATGCGGCCAAACTGCTCCACATCGAAAACATGCTGGAACGTTATCCCGGTGCGATGAGTGGTGGCCAGCGCCAGCGGGTGGCGGTCGCCCGCGCCATCGCCTATGATGCCAAAGTGCTGCTAATGGACGAACCGCTCAGCAATCTGGACGCGCTGCTGCGACTGGAGATGCGGGCGGAACTGAAGACCCTGCTGGCACGCCTGGGCGCGACGACGGTTTACGTCACTCATGATCAGATCGAAGCGTTGAGCATGGGCGACCGTATTGCCGTTATGCGCGCCGGAAAAATTCTGCAGGTGGACACCCCAACCCGCGTCTATGATCTGCCGGCCAATCAGTTTGTTGGCAGTTTCATCGGCAATCCCCCGATGAACTTTCTTTACGGTCAGGTGCGGCGTCAGGACGGCGCGACAAAAATCAAAATTGGTGAGCTGCTAATTACTCCACCGGAGGAAATGCAGCCCCCCCTGCGCGCCTACGAAGGCCGGCATATCTACCTGGGCATCCGCGCCGAAAACATGGAAGCACTCACCCAACCCTCACCGGATACGCTGCCCGTGACCGTAGAGGTCATCGAACCACTGGGTTCACAGAACCTGCTGACAGCGCACATCGAAGGCGGTATGCTGAAGATTTCCACCCATCCCGATTTTCCGGCCACGACTGGCGGCCAAATCTGGCTGCGGTTTCCGGTTCGCAAAATTCGCTGGATAGACCCGGACAGCGGGGAGGCAATTGTCCCTGACCTGGAGAAAGTCCTGGCGTGAATCGTAACAAACCGGCGGATTTTGGCGCGGACGGCGTGACCGGCAGCGTAGACGCGGACGGCTGCATCATCGCGCTGAACTTTTACCATACCGATCACGGTTATGTCACACTGACGGCGGCTGACCCCTTTTCCGAAAGCGAACGCTATAACCCGGCGGCGGTGCGTGCCTACCGCGCGAGTCTGGTCAGTCTGCACGGGTTTGGCTTTCACTTTGTTGAGCCGGTAATCCGGCGTGAGACAACGCTCCTGGCGTCAGCCATACCATACGTTCGACTGATGTTTCAAAACGGCGCGACGGCAGAGGTGACGACATTTGCCCACGAACGCGGCGCGGTGCAAATCTGGAATGTTCGGGGTGTTACCCCACGGTGGCAGGGTAAGCTGTGTTTACAGCGGTGTGCCTATACACAGTTGACCGAAGGCGGGCCGCTGCCCATGCCGCCGCTGGACATGCAGGTGCGCTACCAGCATAACCAGCTTGCGGTGGACAATCCGGTGTTGGGGGCGGCTGTGGTGATGAAAGGACTGGAACAAGAGCCAGAGCAGGAAATCCACAGCGACCAGCCCGTTGAAATCGCACTGAAACAGGCTCAATCGGGGGTTTCAGTTCTGGCCTATGGTGTAGGAAACACCGTTGACCGGGCCGCAGACAACGCCACCTGGCTCGCGCTCCGTGCCGAGGCGTTGCTCGATCAAACGCTGGCAGCGTGGAAAAGCCACTGGCGCGACATACCCGACAACCCCCTGCTTAGACGTGGCTTAGCCTACGGGCTGGCAATGGCCGTGCCAGTTGACGAAACCATCTGCCTGCTGACCGATCACCTGCTGCTGCCGCTGTCGTGGAACCGGGATGCCTACTACATCGCCCGCGCGCTGATGAGTTGGGGCATGACGGATAGCGTTCGTCGCCACCTGCTGTGGCTGTTTGAAACTGCCGAACGCGCCGACGGCTTATGGGGGCGCTGCTATTTGGCAAACGGACGCATCAAGGACGGCGCTTTTCAACTCGATCAGCAGCTTTTCCCCCTGCTGGAACTGGCTGAGTACGTCCTTGAAACCGATGACACCGATACCTGGATGCGGTTGCAGCCGCAGATTGCACCGCTGGTTGACCAACTCATGGCGCTCAAATCCGAACAGGACGTGTTATTCCCCACTGACGAAACCCCTGCCGACGACCCGATTGCCCTGCCCTATCACCTCTCCAGCCACATCCTGTTCTGGCGAGTGCTGACTCTGCTCCGTAAACTTGGCTTTGATGACAGAGGTCTGGCAGCGCAGATTCAGGCGGCAGTCAACCGCTATTTCATAAGGGAACGAGCTGGCAGGCGTCTGTATGTCTATGCAACGGATGGCAAAGGCGCATCCCACTTTTATCACGACGCCAACGATATCCCCCTGGCGCTGGCGGCCCGCTGGGGATTTGTCAAAGCGGATGACCCGGTATGGCGCGCCACCCTCGATTTTGCTTTTTCGGCGGCGAACAGCGGCGGCCTGTACGCCGGGCGATTGGGTTCAGTGCATACACCCGCGCCCTGGCCGTTGGGCGACGTGCAGGACTTGATAATCGCTGCTTCAATTGGTGACGAGGCTAGAGAGCGACGCGCCCGCGACCGTTTGCATGCCGCCGCCCAGTGGGATGGCGCGCTCCCCGAAGCCTGCGACGCGCAGACGAACGAGGTTGTTTCGCGCCACTGGTTCGCCTGGCCGAATGCGGCGCTGGCGTGTGTTGAGTTAGGTGCATTTAATCCTGAATAATGCTGCTGGTTTCCTGTTAAGGCAGGTTTTATGAGCAAGCTGCTGGTCTTCACTGCCCCGCATATGGTCGGGTATCAGGACACTGAAGATACGCCGTTGAACCCGGATGACGTGCGCATCAAAACGCTCTACTCCGGCATCAGCGCCGGGACGGAACTCACTTTCTACCGGGGCACGAACCCCTATTTGAGCAAACGGTGGGACGCCGATAACCGGCTGTTTCGCCCCGGCGAACCGGCCACGTTTTCGTACCCGGTAACCAACCTCGGCTATGAAGAAGTTGGCGAAGTTGTCGAGGTCGGCGCCGGCGTGGCGGATATTCCCGTTGGGGCACGTGTCTTTGGGACCTGGGGACACCGCACCCACTTCGCCGCCAACCCCGATTATGTCCGCCCGCGTCTAATGCCGGACGGCGCCGACCCGCTGTTTGGCATTTTTTCACACCTGGGCGCGATTGCGCTCAACGGAGTCCACGACGCGGACATCAAACTGGGCGACACGGTGGCCGTGTTTGGTTTGGGCGCGCTCGGCCAGATCGTTGCTATCATGGCCCGCAAAAGCGGGGCGACCGTGATCGCGGTTGACCTGCACGACTCGCGGCTGGAGTTGGCACGTTCGCTGGGTGCGGACGTGACGCTGAATGCCACGCGAGATAAACCAGCTGAGACTCTTAAAGAAATGACCAGAGGGCTGGGCGCAGACGTGTGCATCGAAGTATCCGGTTCGACGGCTGCTTTACACGAAGCCATCCGCGCCGTCGCCTATTCGGCCAAAGTGGTGGCAATGGGCTTCTTCCAGGGAGATGCGCATGGCCTGTACCTGGGCGATGAGTTCCACCACAACCGGATTCAACTGGTGTGCTCGCAGATTTCGGGCGTATCGCCCGAAACCAGCTACCGCTGGAACAAGCTGCGCCTGTGGCAGAGCGCGGTACGGATGCAGACTGACGGCTGGTTTGATCTGCGCCCGTTGATAACCCACCGCGCGCCGTTTGAACGCGCCGCTGCCCTGTACGAGGCGCTTGACCAGCGCCCCGATGAAGTACTGCTTGCCGTGCTGGAATTTGATGGCGCCAAACAGGAGAAAGACGCTTGAATCTGTTACAGGTTGGCATCCTCGGCTGCGGTGATTTTGCCAACAAACACGCTCAAATTGTCCTCGACTTAAAAGACGAGGCGCAGTTGGTTGCTTTTTGTGACCGCAACGAGTGGAAAGCGCAGGCGTTTCAACAGAAATATGCACCGGGCGCAGCCGTGTTTACCGATCACCACGCGCTGTTCGACCGCGCCCGCCTGGATATGGTCATCGTCGTGCTGCCGCCTTACGGGCACAGCGACGAGGTGCAGCGCGCAGCAGAGCACGGCGTGCATATCCTGATGGAAAAACCGATCGCGCTCACGTCCGACCATGCATGGCAGATGGTGGAAGCAACCGAGAAAGCAGGGATTAAAACGCAGGTTGGCTTCATGTTTCGCTTTGGCGAAGCCATCGAACAGTTCAAGGCGATGCAGGCTGCCGGTCAGACCGGAGCCATCGGTCTGATGACGGCGCGCTATTTCTGCAACGCGCTACACGCCTCCTGGTGGCGGATGCGCGACCGGTCGGGCGGTCAGGTGGTGGAGCAGGTCATACATATGTTTGATCTGCTGCGCTATCTGGTAGGTGATCCGGTGAGTGTGTACAGCCGTCAGGAAAACCTGTTTCACCGGGACGTACCCAATTACACGATTGAGGATGTGAGCGCGACCATCGTTGGGTTTAATCATGGTGGTTTGGGAGTAGTTTACGCGACCAACAACGCCATTCCGGGCAGGTGGATTAATGATTACCGGGTCGTCGCTCAGTATCTGGTAGCGGATTTTCAGAATGCCAACAACGCCTCCTTTACCCAAACCAACCAGTCAGGTAATCCAGTCCTCACCGTCGAGTCAACAAAAGACTTCCGCCGCAGCCTGACGCTTAATCTGATTCAGGCAATCCGCACTGGCGGTGAAACCCGCGCACCGATGCGCGAGGGCGCGAAATCGCTTGATCTGGTGCTGGCAGCGCGGCGTTCGGCTGAAACCCGGACCGAGGTGACACTGTGATCGTTCGTGTCATAGCACCAGAAGCAGTCCAACTGGAATCGCCCGTTGTCCAGTTGGGAAGGATGATGCCGGTAGTCAATGGGATCTCATTTCCCGACACTCGCCCGGCTGTTGCCGAAGCCCCTGATGGCCTGATAATCGTGCGTTTCAGCCTGCCAGTGGGCACGTTCAGCATCACACTCCAGCCAGACAGGGACTCACGCTGCTGGCTGCGGTATGGGCTGGAAGGCCTGCCGGATGACTTTCACCTCCTGTCGTTTGGCCTGCGCCTTGAGCCGCTTGGCAACCTGCGCGCGTTCCTGCGGAATGGTTACTTTAGCTGGGACGGTAGTTATTATGTCCCGGCAGAAGAACTCCAGTTCAGTAGCGACGCGCAGGGCTATGCCATGACGCAGCTCTTGCCACTGTTCGGTACGGGCAGCCTTGTGATCGGTTTTGACCGCCACGACCGTTATCAGCAACCATTCACACTCAAGCGCGAGGATGGTGGCTTTTCGCTGACTATGGAAACCCTGTGGGACAACAAAGACTGCGCAGAGTTATCCCACTGCGAGTCCGAGCGTCTGGTGATTTTTGAGCATGATGGCGTTGAGGATGCGCTGCGCGACTGGGCACGACTGGTCGCAGCAGTGATGTCGCCACGCTTGAGTGCGCCACCCATCACCGGCTGGTGTTCCTGGTACAACCTGTACGCCGCCATCACGGAAGCCAACATGCTGGAACATCTGCGCGGCGTGCGCGAGGTGGTCGAGCGTGACAAACTGCCGATGTGGGTGTTCCAGATTGACGATGGCTTCACGCCGGAAATGGGCGACTGGCTGGAAGTGAAACCGCAGTTTCCACGGGGGATGAAACCCCTGTTGGACGACATCCGCGCCGCTGGCTTCACACCCGGATTGTGGATTGCGCCGTTTACGGTCGGCAACCGCAGCCACCTGTACCGGGAGCATCCTGACTGGGTGGTGCAAGACCGCGCAGTGGGCGGGCCGCTGGCGCATATGCGCTTTTACGGTGAGTTTCGCTGGCACAAACGCAGCGAAGAATATTACATTCTCGACACAACCCATCCTGACGCCTTTGACTACCTGCGTCAGGTGTTCCGAACGTGGCGACAGGAATGGGGCTGCGAGTACTTCAAAACCGACTTTATGCACTTCGGCAGCGAATACGGCCCTGATCGCGCCGTCTGGCACCAGCCGGGCTGGTCACGTATTGAAATCTGGCGGCGGACAGCAGAAATGATACGAGAGGAAATCGGCGACGCGCTGTGGTTGGGCTGCGGCTGTCCGCTGTGGGCATCAGTCGGTCTGGTGGATGCTGTTCGCATCGGAGGCGACGTCGGTGTAAGCTGGGAGGGAGAAAGGCAGACAGCACAATCGCTGCTGCGCGACCAGGCAACCCGCAATTTCGCCAATCACCTCCTGTGGCAGGCTGATCCGGATTGTATCCTGCTGCGGGAACGGTTTCATCACCTGTCACCAACGGAGATTGAATCGCTGGCGATCTACGCCGGCATGTCGGGCGGTCTGGTCACGACCAGTGATGATATCAGCCAGCTATCACCGGAACGACTGCGCTTGTGGAAGCTGCTGCTTTCACCACACAAATCGCGCTGTCGTTTCCCGCTGCTGGGGCAGTCGCCGCTGGTTATGCAAGACACCAAGACCGCGCGGCACGGTATCCGCGCCCTCGACCCGGTGCTGGTACAGGTACGCTCGGCGCTGAATCAGGCGTTACCTGCCGCCGTTTTTATCCTCAATACCGGCGAAACTCCCGTACAGCGACGTTATCCGCTTCACACGCTGGACCTGCCTGATAGACTGTATGCGCGCCGCTGGTGGCCGGACGATAAGGGTTTGCTCGAAACGGTAGACGCGCTCACGGTGAGCCTGCTACCCCACCAGGGACAGTTATGGTTTGTGACAGACAACCCCGACGACGAGTTACCGGTTCATCTGCCTTAAGCGAATCGCCGGTAAGCAAAGGGCAGATGCTGGCTGGAGACTGTCGTCAGGACGGCCAGCATCCAACTACCCGTTTCACTCCACGGTCACACTCTTGGCGAGGTTGCGCGGCTGATCTACGTCCGCGCCACGCCGCACGGCAATGGTGTACGCCAGCAGTTGCAGCGGGATGACTGCCACCACCGGGCTGAGCAGCGGTGGCGTATCCGGGACGTACAGCACGTGATCGGCCTTGCTACGGATAAACGAGTCGCCCTCGGTTGCCAGGGCAATCACCAGCCCACCGCGCGCCTTCGCCTGTTCGATCTGGCTAATCATCTTGTCGTACAGCGCATCTTTCAACGCAATCGTCACAGCCGGCATGTCCTCGTCAATCAGCGCGATTGGCCCGTGTTTCATCTCGCCCGCCGGATACCCCTCGGCGTGAATGTAGCTGATTTCCTTAAGTTTCAGCGCGCCTTCCAGCGCAATCGGGTAGTTAATGCCCCGCCCCAGGAACAGGAAATCGCGGTAATGGTACAGCCGCCCCGCCAGATCATTGATCTGGTCGGCCATCTCCAGCGTCCGCCCCACGAGATCGGGCAGGCGTGCGATGTCCTGAATCGCCTGCCGCAGTTGAGCCGGTTTTAACGTCCCGCGAAGCTGCCCCAGGTAAAGCGCCAGCAAATACTGGTCCACAATGCTGGCCGTAAACGCCTTGGTTGACGCCACGCCAATCTCTGGCCCGGCGTTCATGGTGATATACCCATCGGCAAGCCGCATCGCTTGGCTGCCCACCGCGTTGACGATGCTCCACAGCAGCGCCTGTTTCTCGCGGGCTTCTTCCATTGCCGCTAGCGTATCTACCGTTTCCCCGCTCTGCGTGATGGCGAGGATGGCGGTCTGCTCGTCAATGATTGGGTCGCGGTAGCGGTATTCGCTGCCGTAATCCACTTCGACGTTCAGCCGCGCCAGTTGTTCGATGTAGAACTTGCCCACCAGACCGCTGTAGTAGCTCGTGCCGCAGGCCACCGTTACCAGCCGGTTGAGCGACTGTGCCCGTTCCGGTGTCAGATTAAGATCGGGCAGGATAATCGTATCGTGGTCGAAGTCTACCCGCCCGCCAATGGTATCGGTCAGGCTGCGCGCCTGCTCAAAAATCTCCTTCTGCATGAAGTGCTTGTACTCGCCCTTGGCGGCGCTGATCGGGTCCCACGGTACGTCATGAACCACCGCTTTCACCGCCGCGCCATCCAGCGTTTGCAGGCGTACCGTCCCCGCCGTGACGGTTGCCATCTGGCGCGATTCGAGGAAGATCATGCGCCGCGTGTATTCCAGAATCGCCGGAATATCGGACGCGATGAAGTTTTCGCCCTCTCCCAGACCAATCGCCACGCCCCCGGCATTGCCTATTCGCACCGCAACCAGTTCGTCCGGGTGCAGCCGGCTCATGACGACAATGGCGTGCGCGCCGCGCAAATACTGCACTGCGCGCCGCGTTGCTTCTGCCAGATTGCCGCGCGCGCCGTTTTTCGCAAAGCGTTCGATCAACTGGACGATCACTTCAGTGTCGGTATCGGACTTAAACTTAATGCCTTCGGCGGTCAGTTCGTCGCGCAGTTCGAGATAATTTTCGACGATGCCGTTATGCACCAGCACAAAATCGCCGTCCATGCTGATGTGCGGGTGTGCGTTGCGCTCGGCGGGCACGCCGTGTGTCGCCCAGCGCGTGTGTCCAATACCAATGCAGCCTTCAATTGGGTCGGCTGCCAGCCGACCGCGCAGATTGCTGAGTTTGCCCACGTCGCGCCGGATATGGATGCGTCCGTCATTGATGACCGCCACCCCCGCCGAGTCATAGCCGCGATACTCCAGCCGCTGCAAACCGTCCACGATCAACGGCGTCGCGTTGCGAAAGCCAACGTAACCAACAATGCCACACATAAGGAAACCTCCGTTAGACAGGTATGAACGCAACGCCTTACAGCCATGCGGCGCAGGCACCGTTCAGGCGTGGACTCGTCACCCCATTCCTGGTTGCTCACGCTGAGCGGCGAGGCAGGCTTAAGTCCAGTTCCACATGCTGGCCGCTTGTCCCGGCAGTTACCCACCGGCTTTCGCGGTTTGCTTTTGTTGTACGGAGGAGACAGACAAAGGATGGTGGAAGCACCCTGGCGGCATCCGCTGATCGCTCGATTTTTCCCCGTTTGGGGATTACGCCTGCACCGAAGCAGGCCACCGCCACCTCGTCACCCCACCCTATCGTGGGGCCATGCGCTATCTATTCCCCCGAAAACGTCCGCAGCATCACCTCCCTACCAATGTTATGGTGCTATCATATGCTACCAACCTTGTAAAAACCTTAACAGAACTCCAGATAGTCGGTTGTCATCCGGCTGATGTCGCTGTAAACGCCGCGTAAGGCCGGGTCTTTGATCGCCAGCGCCAACTGGTACATCGCTTCGTGGCTCATGGACGCCAGCACTTCCCGCGGGACGCGCGGCTGTCCATTGGTTTTAAACCGGAACGGGCGGCCAAAGTTCACGCTGATGCGCGCCCGCCGCAGCCGTTTCAGGTCATCCGCCCAGGTCTGCGCGCCAGCAATGCCGGTTGGCACGATGACGGCGTTGGCTTTGGTCGCCACATAGGCCAGCCCTTCTTTCGCTTCAGCGAGGCCATGCTTCTGGCGCGTGCCTTCCGGTGCAATCAGGATAAGTTGACCGCTTTTCACCAGTTCAATCGAATTCAGCAGCGCCTTGCGGTCAATTTCGCCCCGGTTGACCGAATACGCGCCCCACCACAACACAAATGGCCTGATGATCGGGTTGCGCACGTTTTCAATCTTGGTCATCGGAATCACAAACCGGTTCGTAACCGCACCCATCACCAGCACCGGGTCAATCAGGGCGATGTGGTTCATCATGATGATGGTCGGGCCGGTATCCGGGATATTCTCCCGACCGGTGATGTCCATCTTCCACAGGACGTGAAAACCCAACCCCTGAATTAAGCCCCGTAGCGCCCGCCGCCGCCATGTCAGCCGGGGTTGCCGCGCCACGTAATCCTGCACCGATTCTGCGATGCTGGTCATCGCCTGCCTCTCCTGCTGCTGCCAGGCGTCCGCTGCTGCCGGCGTCCGGCGGGCTGTCCCGGTTTCCGTTTATCATCCTGCCGTCTGGTCGCCGGCCTGCGCCCTGGCCGACGCGCCGGTTTATCATCCTCGCTGTCCTGCCGCGCCGGTCTGGGCTTGCGCGCCGGACGTTCGGGCCGGTCCTCATCGTCGCCTGATCGCTGTGACGGGGGCTTGCGTGATGGCGAACGTTCCGCTTCTTCTGTATCTCGACGTTCCCGTCGGGGTTTTCGTCCGGGGCGATCCGCTTCGTCGCGTTTGTCCACCCGGCGCCGGGCTGGAGCAACCGCCGCCCGTTTCGCGGGCGCAGCCCGACGGGGCCGCGCCGGCTGGTCGCGCCGCAGCTCCAGGGCAGGCGCTTTCATCGCTTTTACGTCTTCAGCCGATAGCTCCCGCCATTCACCCGGTCGCAGCGGCCCCAGCCCCAGCTTGCCGATATGCGTCCGCAGCAGCGATTTGACCGGGTGACCGAGCGCGCTGGCAACACGTCGAATCTGCCGTTTTTTGCCTTCGGTCATCACGATGCGCAGCGTCGTTTCCTTGCCGCCCTGGGTGATATCCACCTTACATGGCGCGGTTTTATAGGTTTCGCCGGTATCATCATCGGTCAGATAGATGCCGCTTTCCCATGCCTGAATCGTCTCTGCGGTCGGCAAACCGTAAACGACCACTTTATACGTCTTGCTGTGCCGGTAGCGTGGGTGCGCCAGCCGGTTCGCCAGATCGCCGTCGTCGGTCAGCACCATCAGCCCTTCGCTCTCGGCGTCCAGGCGGCCAATCGAAAACAGCCGGCCCTGTTTCGGCACAAAGTCAAACACGGTTTTGCGGGTATCGCCGTAGTGCGGGTCATCGGTTGACAGGACATTACGTGGCTTGTAAAACGCGATATAGGTGTGTTCAGTGGGGAACGTCAGCTTTTCGCCGTCCACCTCGATGATGTCCGTGCGCGGGTCGGCCTGGTCGCCCAGGTGAATCACCCTGCCGTTGACCTTCACCCGCCCCTGTTCGATCAGCTTTTCGCTTTCCCGGCGCGAAGCGACTCCCGCCTGCGCCATCAATTTTTGGACACGTTCTTTCACGGTAAATCCACTTCGTATTGTAGTTACGCCAGTGATTATAACATTCTAAAGGACGAAGCTCTAATTCACGTTAACCGAATCACCACTGGTTTGAACTTATTCCCACTGGCAACGAAATACCGCGCGCCATGTACCCGGAAAGACCGGATGCGGCAGACAGTATTCGCGGAAGGTGTCGTTGAAATACAACTGGCCGCGAAAAGCAGCATCCCCCCACGAAGTTCGATGCAAAAAATCCTCATCTGGCGGCAGCGAGAAGAAACTGACCACGTAATCGGGGTGATACGTCGTCAGCGAGTAGGTGTAGTCGAACTTGTTATGGCCGGGTGCCATAGCCCCCGGAAACGGTTTTAAATGAGCGATATACGCGTCGGCTTTACCAAGCAGATCAATCGCGTAGCGTTCCGAAAAATACGGCACAACTCCGGCCCAGGTATCGGCAATCCGGCTGGTGGCGGGCGTCTGTTCCCGCAGCCGCAGCGCGATGTCCAGATTGCCGATTTCCGCGTTGCGCGGCGACAGCAGATCGCTGTACCCCGGCACCAGCAGCGGCAGCGACACCAGGCACAGGATGCTCAGTCCCGTTTTTATCGTGGTAGATTGCTGGAGATGCTGAATCCCAACCAACGCCAGCGCCACCAGCACGGGAATCACCGGCAGAAAGAAACGGAATTCTTCAAACACGTCCCCACCGGCATACACCACGTAACCCGCGAAGACGGCCAGCGTCAGCAGCCAGTAACGGTTGGCTGTCCGCCGGGACACCCATGCCCCGACTCCGGCACAAGCGATCACCACACCGTACTGCCCCATAAAACTGAGCAGGTAGCGCAGGCCGCTTTCGTAGCGGTTATCCCAGTTATACGTTTTTAGATAGGCGGTGTTCGGCAGCCAATCGCCATAATAGGCATAGCGAAAGACCAGGCTGGCAGCCACGACCAGCAGCGACAGAATCGCGTACAGCCACACTCGTTTCTGTCGCCCATTTGCCGGCAGCCACAGCCCGTACAGCAGGCCGGACAGCAGCAGCGCGTCCGCCCGCACCAGCGCCACTGCCGCGATAACAAAAGCGGTCAGCGGTTTAGGCGTATGGGTTCGCGCCTCCTCAGTCACGCGGTAGGCGGCAAACACAAACAGCAGCGTGAGCAGCGCCGTTTCAAAACCGGCAGTCGCCCAGTACATCTCGTTCCGGTTCAGCACAAACCCGGCGACCACCAGCGCCGTGACAGTCATACTGCCGCCCAGGGCGCGAGTCAGCCGAACCAGCGCCGGAACGGTCGCAACGGCCAGCACGATATTGGTCAGCATTACGGCCAGCGAGGTTTTGGACAGCGGGATGGGCAGCCGGTGGATCAGCGCCATGTACAACGTCCACAGGAAATTAGTGTAGCCTTCCACCCGCTCGCCGGGATTCCACACCAGCCCGTTACCCGCCGCCAGTTGGCGCGCATAACGCATCGAGATCATGGCATCGTCGCCCAGCCACCAGTAGCGTTCGCCGCGCATCTCGGTGCTGTATCCGAACAGCGCCACCGGCAGCCACAGCACAAGGATAGCAACCGTCCCGCCAATGACAATCGTTTTGTGATCCACCGACGGCACCGAACGGGTTGCCAGCAAACTGATGACCGACAGCAGGATACCGCCCAGCAGAATCTTTACGCCGAGGGTGGTAAAAACGGGATACGTTGCGCTCAGAACCGCCACGAACAGGAGGCCGAAACCTGTCACATACAGACCTGTAAAAACGAGCAGCCGTTGGTTGATCGGACGCGAAAGCAGCATGGGTTGTTCTCGCTTGCAGATCACAATGCTCTACAAACCCATCCTACCTTGCGAAGTTGTCCATCGAGCAAAAAGGTTTTACGGCTTCAGTGGCTCGTCCAGCCTAACGTTTGCCAGCCGTTCGTACACGGCCACGATGGCGCTGTTGTCCAGTTCGCCTTCGCCGTTTTGCAGCATGGCCGTGTAAAGCTGCTGAATGACCGCCGTGACGGGCAGCGGAATCCCGTAGGTTTTGCCCGTGTCCAGCACGATACCCAAATCCTTGTGCTGCATGTGCGCCTTAAAACCCGGCTGGCGATTGCCGGCGAACAAACGCGGCGGTTTCACGTCCAGCGTCCACATCTGCGCCGCACCGCCCTTGATCGCCTCAACCATACGCGCCGGGTCTACGCCGGCCTTCTGCGCGGTGATGAGCGCCTCTGCCAGCGCGGCCATTTGCGCGCCAACGATGATCTGATTGCACACTTTGGCGATCTGCCCCGCGCCGCTGTCCCCCACCAGCACCCACGCCTTGCCCATCGCCGCGAACAACGGCGCAGCTTTATCGAATGCTGCCTGCGAACCACCGACCATAATCGTCAGCGTGCCGTTGCGCGCGCCCACGTCACCGCCGCTGACCGGCGCGTCCAACGCGGCGATGCCCACTTTCGCCAGTTCAGCCGCGATCATTCGGGCCATCTCCGGCTTGATGGTGCTGTTGTCAATATAGATCAGCCCTTCGTGCGCGCCTTCGATGATGCCATTTTCGCCCAGCACCACTTTTTCAACATCAGGTGAGTCCGGCAGATTGGTGAACACAAACTCGACATTGGCGGCAACTTCCCTGGGCGTCAGCGCCGCCTTCGCGCCCTCGCTTACCAGTTGTCGCACGATCTCCTGACTGCGGTTGTGGACGATCAATTCATGCCCAGCCTTCATCAGGTTGCGCGCGATAGCGGACCCCATAATACCCAGACCGATGTAACCCACCTTTGCCATAATCGTTCCCCTTTTTGTCATAACAGATGAGGGCGAACCGCTATGCGCCCCTACGTTACCTATACCTTCTTGCTCACCTTAAATCGCAGCGGAATACCCACCAGCAGCCGCGTCTGCGCTTGCAGCGTTGGCAGCGCCACGACCACCAGCGTCAGGAACGGCAGCAGCGGGAAGCTCAACAGCGCCAGGATCCGTTCCTGCACAGTTTGCGGACGGGTGCGCGGCGGTCGCACAATCACGTCCTGCACCCAGAAAATCACGCCCAGCACCACCACCAGCGCCCCGGCCAGCGACAGCAGCACGTAGGTGGGGTAATTCACCAGTAGCGCCGGATTTTGTGCGATATCGCCCACCGGCGGTACGATGGAGGGATTCAGCAGCACCGGAAGCTGCGACCCGATGGTTAAAATGACCCAGCCCGCGCCTGCCAGCAGAATATCATGCGCCACGCGAAACAGCAGCCGGAACGAATCCTGAAACTGGATTTCCGGGTGTTCCAGCATCTTGGCGAGGATGTAGCCCACTTCCTTGCTGCCCCAGGCATGCCGCAACGTTTGCAGATAGCGATTCTTGATGGCATCCCAGAACGTACTGCCGGTAACCGCCGTCGCTGAAAACGGCAGAAATACCCGTTCCAGCTTTACCTGCCCCTGGCGGTTAAAAAACGCCTTGATGAACATATGCCACTCGTCAGCAATTACGTCCGGGTCCCAGTAGCCGCTGGCATCCAGCAGGCGCAGGCTCAACGAGTAGGACGACATCGGCATCGGTATCCACCAGGGCGCGGCCAGATACGCCAGTTCCAGCGCGGTTGAATAGGCGTTGACAATCCGCAGCAGCGGGTTGATCTCCCAGATGTTGGTATGGTAGCGGATGGGCGCCTGCCAGAAGCGCAGGTAGCGTTCCGGGTTGGCGGCAAACAGATACGTCAGCGCGTAAAAGTGATGGGGATGCCACAGTGTATCGGCGTCCTGCGTCGTCACCAGAACATGGTCCAGGTTGTAACCCCGCTCATCCACCAGCTTGCGCCTGGCCCAGCGTGCTGCCCAGGCCTGGTTGGCGGACTTACACTGCATCTCCCCCGGCAGACCGCGCGGATGCACTGTGAAGTACAGGTTGGCGAAGCAGTGCGCGTAGGCGGACACCAGCCCTTCGGCCTTTTCGACGCAGCCTTCTTCGGCAGCTTCCATCGCCAGCACCACCGTCATCCGCCGCTGCGCCTCGTGCTGCGCCGCCAGGTTTTCCAGCGTCCGTTGCAGGATTTCAACCGGCTCTTTGTAATTCGGCACGATGACCAGATGATGGACATCATCCCAGGCCAGCGCGTCCGGCGGCGCATCCTGCCGGTACCGGTCGCGCCAGTTGATCTGCTCCCAGCGTTTAATCAGCCGCAGACCGCGTATGTTGGCGATGCCGGCCAGCAGAAAACGCACCGCCGTATAAAACCCCAGCAGTGCCGCAACCAGCAGCAGCGCGCGCGGGAAGGCCACTGCCGCCACAATCGAAACCAGCAGCGCAATCCAGGCAAGGCAGCCGGGGATACCGTCAAGCGTTCGTTCAGGAATAGCGGGGGGAGGAGTTCCGGCCCACAGGGAGCGTCCAACACCAAGCTGCACGCTGTTTCGTCGCCCCCCGCTGGATTGGTATGGCACGATGTCTTTCCGCTCGATTGTCGCATCAAACGGAGATAAGGATAACACAACCCCCAGCCCCGCCCAATGGGAGACTTGTGGTACAATCACCATAAGATTTATCAAAACAAGATGTCCAAAACCCTTTATGACAACACGCATTCTCATCGTCGAAGATGACAAAGAGATGGCGCGCCTGCTCCAGCTTGATTTGCAGCGCAGCGGCTACCAGACGTCGGTGGCAGCCAACGGGTTGGAAGGACTCCGTCTGTTCCACGATCTGCGCCCCAATCTCGTCATCCTCGACATCGGCCTGCCCTTAATGGACGGCATGACCGTTTGCCAGCGGATTCGTGACCTCTCCAATGTACCAATTCTGCTGATGACGGCCCACGCGGTTTCGGAAACTGACATCGCCGATGGGCTGAATCTGGGCGCGGACGAGTTTATGCTCAAGCCGCTGCGGGGCGTGGAATTCCATGCAAGGATTCGGGCGCTGCTGCGGAGGGCGCGTGCGGTAGATGACGAGGCACAGGAGCAGGCGTTGGTTTACCAGGACGATTATTTACAGGTGGACGTGGCCGCCCACCGCGTCCTGATCGGCGGTGACGAAATCCGGCTGACGCCAACCGAATTCAAGCTGCTGGCAACCTTCATCAGAAATCGCGGCCAGGTACTGACATTCCAGCAGTTACTGGAACAGGTGTGGGGACCAGAATACACCAGCGAACATCATTACCCGCGCATCTATGTCTCCCATCTGCGGCGGAAAATCGAGCCGGATGTAAAATCGCCGGTATATATCCAGAACGAATACGGCATTGGCTACCGCTTTGTAGGCAGCAAGGCGTAATTGTGCATCCCGTAGGGGCGAACCGGCGGTTCGCCCCTACCCGTTCCTCAGAATCATTCCCGTTCCAGCGTCAACCGGAAATCACCCTCGCTCAACCCATCGGCTTCCTGAAACCGGGTGGCGACAATGGTGTATGTCCCCGCTGCCGGAAGGGTGAACCCTTCGATGGCGGCGTTGTAATCGGTCGGTATCGGCGCGTCATCGTTGCGAACCAGTTCGCTGCCGCCGGCGTCCAGCAGAATCAGCAGCGGGTCAAGATCGCCGGACAGCCGTTCCATGCGGATCGTCACCGTATCACCGGCCTGCGCCTCGAACGAATACCGCACCTCGGATACCGCGCCGCCGATGGTGCCCTCCACCTGGCTGCCGGCGTCCAGCAGTTGGGGTTGTGGTCCGGGTTCACCTTCTAGCTGCCACAGCCAGTTCCGGGTGAAGGTGCAGCCGGTTTCGTCGCTTTCGTCATACGTCCCGGCCATGACTGCCACCCGGCCTGCTGCCAGCGTGTCATCCTCGAACTGCACGCCGAAGTTATCGTTGACATACAGCGTGAACGTCTCTCCGCGTGCCACCAGCAGCAGGTCATTCTCCGCGCCCTCGCCCTGGTTAATCGGCACGGTGTCGCCAATCTGGTCGTCCTGCCATTCCCCAGCCAGCTTGCGGCTGAAGGAAATCTGGCCGTCCTGATTCACCTGAATGCTGTAGAAGTTGTCGTTGTCCACGTTGCGGAAGACAAAGCCGCAGTAGTCTTCGGTCGCGCCCGCGCCCCATTCAACCGTCGTCCCGGCGGCGAAGTCGCCGTAGCTGCCGGCGAAGTAGACCCACTGCAACTGGTCGTCTTTATCGGTGTTATCAATCACCCGGCGCTCCAGCCGCGCCGCCAGCAGACCGCTGTCCACCGCCAGATCGGCCCGCTGCAGGGCGGGCAGCACGTAGTCCGGCACCAGCCCGGCGGGCGGCGGTACTTCAGCCAGCGACCAGACCCAGGCATCGGTGAAAGTGCAGTTGCTTTCCTCGCTGGATTCAAACGTGCTGGCGGCCAGCGCCACCCCACCTTCGTCAAACGTATCATCGCTGAACTGCCCGGCAAATTCGCCGTTGAGATAGGCGGTGAAGCTGCCACCAGCCGCGACCACCGTGAGTTCGTTGGTGTCGCGCATGGCCGTGCGAACCAGCGTGCCGTCGCCGTTCACGCTGTCCTGCCACTCGCCGTTGATCTTGGCCGCGAACCACAGGAAACCATCGCGGCTGATGCGGATGGAATAAAAATTCTCCTCATCCACCTCGCGGAACAGGAAGCCACAGTTATCCTCTGCCGCGCCCGGCCCCCACTCGATCACGGTACCGGCCACAAAGTCACCGTACTGACCGTCGAAATTCTCCCAGCGCACGATGTTGTCTTCATCACTAACATCCACCACCATCCGGGCGATCTGCGCCGCCAGCGACCCGTTATCCGGCGTCACGCCGACCAGTTCCAGCCCGGCCTGCACAAACTCAGGCACAAATCCCGGCGGCAGATCGGTTGCTGTTGGCGGCGGGGTGAGCGTCGGCGTTGGTGACAGCGTTTCGGTGGGCGTGGCCGTTGCGGTAGGCGTAGGGGTCGGCGATTCGGTCGGCGTCGGCGTGTGAGTTGGGGTATCAGTCGCCGTTGGCGTGTAAGTTGGCGTATAGGTGGGCGTATCAGTCGGTGCGAGCGCCACCGGCACACCGCGCAGGTTGCCAAAAGTGGACACCTGCGCCCCGGCGGATGTCACCCAGCCGCGCGCGCCTTCCGGCAGCGCCACCTGATACCAGTTGCCATCCTCACTAATGCCCACGATCTGCAACTGCTCATCCGCCCCCATCATGGTCAGGACCGGGTAGCTCGTCCCCGGCCCACCTCGCACCGGAATATCGCGCACCGCCTGCGCCACCGGCGTGGACGGTGTGGGCGTGGCCGTTTCGGTCGGCGTGTCGGTCGGCGACGGAGTATCAGTTGGCGTGGGAGTATGAGTCGCGGACGGGGTTTCGCTGGGCGCAAGGGTCGGCGTGCCGGTGGGCAGATCAGTTGGCGCGGCTGTCGTTGCGATGGACGGCGCAGTCTCGGTTGGTCGGCGCGTGGGCACAACCGCGCCCGGCGTTGCCGACGGCACAAACGAAATCACCTGCGGGGTCGGCTGACCACCACAGGCCGCCAGCAGCAGAACCACCAACAGCAGAAATATCCATTGCGGGCGAACTATCAAAGCGAGTCTCCAGTCAGGGTGAGGACATGACCTGTTCCCTATTGTAGTGTTGTTGGCGAATCTTGGCGAGTGGATAGAAAATGGTTGGACGATAGGCGCATTGTTACGCCAATACCGCTACACTGGATTTTTCGCCCGCGTTTTTGCGCCTTTAACACCCTTCAGGCCGCGCGCCGCCGCCACCTCCAGCAGGTTCGTCTGGTAGTTGTAGGTGTTGCGGCGCTTCTCGGCATGGGCATCGCGCGCCAACTGCACCAACTGCTCCACCACCTCGCGCGGCGATAACCCTTCTTCCTGCCACAGGTAAAACGCCAGCGACCCCGGCAGCGTGTTCAGTTCGTTCAGGTAAATCTCGCCGCTTTCCGGCTTCAGAAGGAAATCCACTCGCGCCGTGCCACGTCCATCCACCGCGCGGAACGCCTTTACCGCCATCTGTTGGATCTGCTCGGTCAGTTCGGCGCTGATTGGCGCGGGAATCAGGCGTTCGGCGCTTTTCATGCCCTGCCCGCCGCGCAGGTATTTTTCTTCATACGTTAAAAATTCTTCCCACGATACCGGCTGTTCCAGCACCGAGGCGCGAATGTCCAGCCCGTTGCCCATCACCGCGCAGTTGATTTCAACCGCGTTGGTGACGGCGCTTTCCACCAGCACCAGCCGGTCAAGATTGGTCGCCACGTCAATGTACGCCCGCAGCATCGTTTCGTCGTTCGCCCGCCCGATGCCGATGCTTGACCCCAGCGTAGCCGGTTTGATGAATACCGGGTACTGCAATTCGTGCACGATATGGCTGATGACCTTATCCGGCGCTTCCTGCCACTCCGCCCGGCTGAACGACACACCTTCGACAATCGGCACGCCCTGCTGGCTCAGCACAATCTTGGTCATGATCTTGTCGTTGGCAACTGCCGACGCCAGCACCCCACAGCCCA
This sequence comes from Chloroflexota bacterium, assembly GCA_016223085.1. Lineage (GTDB taxonomy): Bacteria > Chloroflexota > Anaerolineae > Aggregatilineales > Phototrophicaceae > CFX2. The sequence goes on along the minus strand of JACRPS010000010.1, from coordinate 202,385 downwards.
CATACGGAATATCCGCCAGTTCGAGCAGCCCTTGCAGCGTGCCGTCCTCGCCGTGCGTGCCGTGAATCGCCGGGAAGACCACGTCCAGCCGTACCACTCGGCTTTTGTCGAAGCGTCCCGCCGTCGGGTTCACGATCAGCCCGTGATGCTCCACGCTGGGCGACAGAATCGCGCTCTCCACGCCCTTGTAGCTGGTGATTTCGTCTTTAAAGTTTTTCAGTTCCAGCAGCGGTTCGCCGGTATACCAGCGGCCATCCCGGTTGATGTACACCGGCACGACCTCGTAGCGTTCCGGGTCGAAGGCGCGCATGACCTGCTGACCGGTCACGACCGACACATCATGTTCCACGCTGCGTCCGCCGAAAATCACGCCGACGACTGTTTTCCGTTTTGCGCTCATGCGACGGATTATTCTCCTGATAAAACGTGCAGAGGCGAACCGCCGGTTCGCCCCTACGAAAACCATCGAGCCTGTAGGGGCATGGTGTGCCATGCCCGGTCAATATTACCTCAGTTCACCCAGTCATCCACAGGCTGACGAGGAACACCACAAACATGGCAAAGCCGGTGACAAACTGCACGACGATACCGATCAGATACAACTGAAACACCGACCGCCCCGCCTGCACCGCCCGCCGGACTTCCCGCCCGCGCGCCAGTTCAACCAGCAGCGCCCCGGCTATCGCACCGATGATCGTGCCCAGCAGCGGAATCGGAATAAGGAATGTCCCCACAATGCTGCCAATCACGCTGCCAACCGTACTCAGACACGACAGCCCTTTCGACCGGATGCCCAACGCCGGCATCCAGATTTCGGAAGTCGAGCCAATCACCATCAACAGCGTCATAATGATAATCGCTGCCGGAGTTGCCCGCTGGAAGCCATCGAGTACGGCAAACACCGTGCCAATCGCCCAGATAATCGCCGGTCCCGGCACAAACGGCACGATGGACAGCGCCAGCGTGACACCCATGCCCAGGACAGCCAGCGGGATAAGGAGCGAATCGGTAGCGTTCATCAATGGATTACCGCGCCCACTGGCGCAGAATGTACTCATAGAACGCGGCGGTGTCCACCGTGTCCAGCGCCGTGATGACCCGCCCGCCCGGCTGCACCTTCGTGCGCCCCTGGCTGTTGCCGTCGGGAATCACTGCCGTTTCCCAGTCGCGTGTGGTAAACAGATCAGGCCGCCCCAGATAGGCCGTTGTCAGCACATCCCAGAAGAAGTAGCCGCCCTGCTTCATCACCAGCGCGTAACACAGGCTCGCCACTTCCGACACCGGATGTTTGCGCTGCCGCCCCAGCTTGTGAATAAACTCCGTCGTCACCGGCACGTGGTTGGTGATGTCCAGCGGGCACAGCACAATCGGAATACTCGTCTGCCAGATTTGATAGGCGGCGGGTGGGTCCCAAAAAACATTCCACTCTGCCGAACCATCCTGCCCCGGCTCGGTGATCGGGTCAACGTTACCCGGCACGTTCAGCGCCCCGCCCATCCACACGATGCGCCTGATCTTGACTTCGACCTCCGGCGCGATGTCCAGCGCCGCCGCGACCGTCGTCAGCGGCCCAGTCACGAGCAGCGTGACCGGCTGCGGCGCTTCCCGCAGCACCCGCGCCATAAATGCCTGTCCGCTTTCGCTGACCAGCGGCGTATCAATCGTGTCCCGGTCATTCAGCACCGGGAAATGGTCAATCGGAAAGGTGGACTGCCGCCACTCACGCGGGAACGGATTCAGGCCGCGCACGGTGCTTTCGGCCACCGGCACGCCAGAGCAGCCCATCACGTCCATCAGCTTGCGCGTCACGCTCACGGCTGGCTTGATGTAACAGTCGGCAGGCGTCACCACTACGCCCAGCACCTCGATGTGTTCCATGCTCAATACCAGCGCCAGCGACAGGAAATCATCAATCCCGCCGTCATGATCCATCAGCACCAGTTCTTTGTTTGCAGCCATGTTCCTCCCCTCTTTTCTCGGCGCTCTCCGCGTCTTGGCGGTTAAACTGGATGTCTTGACTTAGCACTCATCCCTCATCCCTAACTCGAATACGTATCCGGCAGATCATTCAAAAACAGCACCGTATCCCCCGCCTTCAACTCATTCTGATACCACGTCACCGCCTCCGCCAGCGTAGCCACCACGTGCAGGCGTTCCGGCGGGAAACCGGCGGCCAGCAGCCCAGCTTTCACCGGATCGGTCTGCTGCGCGCCCACCAGAATCACATCGGTGGCGTGCTGCGCGGCGACTTCACCCAGCTTGCGGTTTTCGCTAACCATCATCGGCCCCAGTTCAACCATGCCCGGCGTAATCAGCAGCCGCCTACCCGTCCGGTGCAGCGACAGCACCCGCAGCGCATGAACCACGCCGACCGGATTGGCGCTGTAAGCGTCGTTGATGATCGTAATGCCTGCCGGCGTCGCCTGCCGCGCGAGGCGGCTTTCCGCCGGTTGCAGGCCGCGCGACCGCCGCGCCACGTCACGCAGCGGCATCCCTTCCTGCACGGCGACTGCCGTTGCCAGCAGCACGTTGGTCACGTTGTGCTGCCCCAGCAGCGGCGTCACAAACCGTTCGCTTTCGCCGGTCTGCGCGTCGGTTACGGTAAAACTCAGCGCATCTAGCGTTTCCTCAATCTCCGACGCGATGAAGCGCGGCCCGTTGGCGGGAACGTTCGCCGGGTCAACTTCCTTACTCACGGCTAATCGCGTGTTCGGATAGCCGCGCTCAACCATTTCCCGCACGTAGGGATTATCCCAGTTGAACACCCCCACGCCGTCCGGCGGCAGTGCCTTGATAATCTCGTACTTGGCTCTTGCCACGTTTTCCAGCGTGCCGAATCGCTCTAAATGCTGCGGCCCGACTTCAACCACGATGCTGATCGTCGGCTTCGTCAGTTCCGCGATGCGCTGGATTTCGCCGGGAATGTACGCACCCATCTCGCAGATGAAGTAGTCCACGCTGTAATCGTTGGCGAGATCGTTGTTGATGGCGAGACACACGCCCATCAGCGTATTGTAACTTTTCGGCGTGGGGTATGCCTTGTAACGTCCGTTGAGGATGTGCGCCAGATAGGTTTTGGTGCTGGTCTTGCCGTAGCTGCCGGTGATGCCGATCACCGTTGGCCGCACCTCGTCCAGCACTTGGGCAGCGCGGGCGATAAACTGCCGCCGGAAGGCTGCTTCAACCGGCGTCATCAGCCCATTCCCGGCCACCAGCCAGGCCGGGGCGAGCAGCCACAGCGTGAAACCCGCCGCCATTACCGCCACCAACCGCACATCCGACACATCCGGCAGGCGGTTGACCACCAGCAGCGCCGCAACCGCCAGCGCCGCCGCGCTGATAAAGGCTGCGCCGAGCAGCCGTTTCGCCCGCGCCGTCGGCTTAAAGCCTTTTTTAACTTCACCCTCGTCCGGCGGCCACACAGCAATCATGCTGGCAACCAGACCGATCACGCCCGGCACGAAGCTGCCTGGCGCGTCGCTGATGAACAGCGCCAGCAGCAGGCCGACCAGCCACGCCCCCGCCGGACGAGTCGGCAGCCAGCGGTCGCGCCGCGCCAGCACCCAGCGCAGATAGCGCCCGCCCATGTATTCTTCGATCTGGTAAAACCGCGCTTGCCGGTAAGTGCGAATAATCGTCCCGACCAGCCAGATGATTAAAATAACGACAATTAGAAAATCCATTGCAGAGCTTTCAGCAGTCAGCAATTACCAAGTCGGCCAGCAGCTATTGAGTGTAACGGCCACCAACCCCAGAGGGATTGTAGACTCAACAGCTTTCAATTCTTCATAACCGACGGCATCAGGCGTGCTGTAAACACAGGCATAGAAACATATTGGAGCAAATTTGTAGAAATTACTCCAACTTACATCCGTTAAAAATGCAGCCGTGAAAAGGAAATTATACACGTTGTCCCCTGTGCCATACTGTGGCAGTGAGCAATAAAAGGTGTCTTGGGTTTCCAAAATGCCATCCATCGGACTCATCGGAATACGATGTTTCATAAACCATTCCCGCATCGCAGCCAACGAACCCGGCGTCACATACAGTCTGAGACGATTATGATAATCGTATTCCGTATAGGTAGTTTGACTGACCAAAGTGCTGTCAGGCGGAACAGGTAGAACACGCGCCGCAGCCCAATCACCGCCGAATTTCGCATATAAAAACATGGATAACCAACAAAAAATCAGCGGCAGTAAGAGCGCAAAACATCCAATCTTCCAACGCTGCCGTCTGCCCCGAAATAGTCTCATACTGACCACTGATAACCGATAACTGAAGACTAAAGACTAAAGACTATTGACTGAAGAAATGCCCCATCACCCGCGCCGTATCCGCCGCGCGCTCTAAATAGCTGTAGTGCCCCGCACCTTCCCACACGACTAACCCCGCGTCGGGAATCGTCCGTTCCAGCAGCTTGCCCTGTTCCAGCGGCGTGTCGGCGTCCTGGTCGCCCCAGAACAGCAGCGTCGAAACCTTGACCCGCGCCGCGACCGGCAGCAAATCCTCGTTCACCACGTTGACGAACGTCTCGCGCATCACGCCGGATGCCGCTTTGTAGTCCGCCGAGCCATAACGTTCGCCGTACCAGTTCCGAAGCTGCTCCGCCTGTGTTTTCAGCCCTACCCCACGCAACGCACCCAGAGCCGCTTTGTAGGCTTTCAGCCGCAAACTGCCACTAGATGAGGCTTTCGGCCTCACGCCGGCGCTGTCCGCCAGCGCCATCTTGATGAGCCGGTCGGGATGCTCCGCGCCGAGAATTAATCCCAGCCGCCCGCCAAATGAGTGTCCAAACAGGTGAACGCGCTCCAGGCCGTTGGCGTCGAGATACGCCAACACCCACGCCGCGTAATCGAATACCGACCACGCCTGCGGCGGCTGTGCCGTCTGCCCAAAGCCAGGCAAATCCGGCACATAACAGCGATACCCCAGCGGCGCGAATCGTTCCACCAGCGGCCAGATTAAGCCGCTGTGCGCGCCCCAGCCGTGTAACAGCACCACCGGCTGCCCTTCGCCATGCACAACCTGCGCGGTGCTGATACCCTTAAAGTCAATCATCGTGACAGGCGGCTGATTCCCGCGCGTTTTCTGAAGTCCCTCTCCGTTTACGGGGAGGGGTTTAGGGAGGGGTTGGCTATTCAATCGTAATCCCCGCCCCTAACGTCTGCAATTTACCGAAGACGCCGGAGAACGTGCGCTCAATCACGTCGGCGTTGTCAATCACCGACTCACCGCGCGCCACCAGCGCCGCCGCCAGCATCCCCAGCCCGGCGCGCACGTCCGGCGAGTCCATGTAGATTCCATTCAGCGGCGTTGGCCCGACCACAATCGCGCGGTGCGGGTCGCACAACACAATCTGCGCGCCCATCGCTTTCAGTTTGTCCACAAACAGCAGACGGTTGTTGAACAGCTTTTCATGTACCAGTGATGTACCGCGCGCCTGGGTCGCCACTACCGTCGCCATTGCGATCAGGTCGGACGGGAACGCCGGCCAGGGGGCAGTTTCGATACTCAGGTCTTCGTCTTCTTCGCGGCTGGATAGGCTCAGGTTTTCGTGTTTGGGCACAAACAGCACGGCCTCGTCCACATCCAGTTGAATGCCCAACTGCCGGTATGTCTTGGCGATCATACGCATGTCGCGCCGCCGGATACCGTCAATTTCGACTCGCCCGCCGCATAACGCCCCTATAGCGGCAACACTGGCCGCTTCGATATGATCCGGGCCAATTGTGACTTCCGCGCCGCCCAGTTCCGGCGGGCTGATAACCCGCATCAGGTTCGAGCCAATTCCTTCGATGTGCGCGCCCATCTCGCACAACAAATCGCACACTTCCTGCACGTGCGGTTCGCAGGCCGCATTATGGATGATCGTTTCTTTTCCTAGGCACGACGCCAGCATCAGCACAATCGCGGTTGCCGTGACGCTGGCCTGCGTCAGAATGATGTCCTTCTTCTCCCAGGGCACAGCATGAACTTCGACCGCGCCGGTGGTCGCGCTCACTTCCAGTCCCAGGTCGCGCATCGCTTCCAGGTGCGTGCGAATACGATTGAGCGGGAAATCAATCTCAAGGCGCACATGCTGCCGCCGCAGCAGCATCGGCGCGAGATAGAGAAAGCTGCTGACCAGACCGCCGGTATCGCTCGAAGTGAGCGCCCGCCGGTTGATCTGCTCCCCCTGCACCACGAGCGTGTGATTGGCTTCCCGCGTGATCTTCGCGCCCAACCGTGCCGCCAAAAGCTGCATCGTCTGCGTGTTAGTGGTGTCCGGCCAGTTATGGAGCGTCACCGGCTGTGCCGTCAGCATGGCCGCCGCCAGCAGCGCCATTGCCGCGTTGGGGTTGCCGGACGGCTGGTAATGCCCATCCAGCGCCTGTTTGCCTGCCACGCGAATTCGCATGATATTCGCCCGCCTCGAATATTGTAGGGGTGAGGTATGCCTCGCCCCTACGAATACAAATGCGCTGCCGATTATACCAGCATCCCGCCGCCTTTGTCGCCTACGGCATCTTGCACAAACCACCGCCAGTTCCTTTTAACCCCCTTGCACATTGACAGTTGTTGATGCGCATGTCACAATCCGTAACAGTCCGATTCAGGAAGAAGCCCATGCGTCCGTTTTTTGTTATCCATGACACCATGAATACCACCGCACCTCCCGGCTGCGGGGTCTTGCCACATCTACCCGTTATGTGACACAGCACCCCGCAAGGGGTGTTTTTATTAATGACACGTCAGCCGTGTCCAGACTTTACGGAGGCCGATATTGGCTACGCAAGCGCCCACCCAAATAAATCTTGATCTGCCGGAATTTGTCGTTCCAGCGGAAAACCGCGTGCCGGTCAACTCCTATCCGGCGCACATGCAGGCCATTCCGCCGTCACGCATGTTTCTTATCCGCGACGGGCTGAAGAAATACAAGGCGAAGGCCGGCGACGCTGCCCCGACTTATGACGCCTCGCAGGGCGACGGCGGCGCGAGCCTGCCCGGTGTGCCGGTGGAAATCCTCAACCGCGCCCACGAGTTACAGCTTCAGCACGGTACGGCCTACGATCAACCCTGGGGTACGCCCCTTTTCCGCAAGGCCGCCGCCGAAGCCTATTGGCATCTCGATGCGGCCTCGGGCTGGGGGCCGGAAAATATCGTCTTCGTGCAGGGCGGGCGCGACGGCCTGCAAAAAGCCTATGCCGCGATGGTTGCGCTCAACGGTGAAGTGGGCGACGTGTTAGTGGTGTCGCGCGTGCCCTGGATCAGCTACAACTGGGGGCCGTATGCGGTTGGCCTGAACGTGCTGCTTGCACCGGGACACCCGGAAGACGGCTGGCGTTACACGCCGGAATCCATCAGGGCGACTGCCGAATTTGCTGCCCGTGAAGGCCGCAAGGTGGCAGGCCTACTGATTACCTCGCCGGACAATCCAACCGGGCGCACGCTGCCGGTTGAAGAACAGATTGCTCTCGCCCGCGTCGCGCTGGACAGCGGCTATCCGTTTGTACTGTTCGACTGGATGTATCATTGGGTGACCGATAACGGACCGACGGACATCAATGCTGTGCTGCAAGCCTTCGCCCCCGTCGAACGCGAACGCCTGATTTTCCTCGATGGCATCACCAAGAGCCTGGGCGCATCCAACATTCGCTCGTGTCATCTGCTGGCCGGTAAGAAGGTTGTGGATTACATCACCAGCCAGGCGTCGCACAGCGTCATCCCCAGCTTTTACGCGCAGGCGGTTGCCATTGCGGCCTACGAGATGGGCTTTGCGAAAGCTGCTGCCAGCATCATCGAACCGTGCCGCGAAAGCCGGAAGGTGCTGCGCCGCGAACTGGAGAATTTTCGTATCCCGCACATCATGGGCGACGGTTATTACGCTTTCGTAGATTGCGGCAGGTACATCGCTGCGGGCAACCTGGGCGATTCCGAAGGGTTGCAAAACTACCTGGCGGAGAACTTCGGCGTTGCGGTTGTGGCCGGGGTCTATTTCTCGCAGGCTGGCGCGGACTGGATTCGCTTCTCCTACGCGCTTCCGCCGGAACGCACCGAAAAAGCGATCACCCGCTTCTTCGAAGGTCTGAAATCCCTGGGATAAAGACTTAACGCAAAGGTGCTAAGGAGCAAAGGCGCAAAGAAATCTCCACAAAATCCTTAGCGCCTTTGCCTCTTTGCGTTCTTTGCGTTAACTATTGATTTTCCTGCACGAACGCTCGCAGTGTTTCGACGCTGTTCAGGGCCGCGCCGGGCACGTTACGGTCAATCCGCTTCATCAGCCCGGCCAATACGTCCTTCGGCCCCAGTTCCACAAACCGCGCCGCACCTGCCGCGATCATCGCCTGCACCGATTCCGTCCATCGCACCGAATGGGTGAGCTGCCGGTCAAGTTCGGTGCGGATCTCGTCTACCGAAGTCAGCGGCGCGGCGTTGACGTTGCCGTAAATCGGCACGGTTGGCGGCTGGAATGTCGTTGCCGCCAGCGCCTCGCGGAATGCCACCGATGCCGACTCCATCAGCGGCGAATGCGCGGCGATGCTCACGGCCAGCTTGACCACCCGTTTCGCGCCGGCGTCCTTCGCCAGCGCCATCCCGGCTTCAATCGTCGCGTCGTCGCCGGACAGCACCAGTTGGCCGGGACAGTTGTCATTGGCGACCACCAGCACGCCGCCGGTCTGCTGGCTGGCCTGCCGGCACACCGCCCATGCCTGGTCAGCGTCCAGTCCCAGCAGCGCCGCCATCGCGCCCGGGCTTTGTGTGCCGGCTTGCTTCATTAGACGGCCACGTTCGCGCACCAGCCGCAGCCCATCTTCAAACGACAGTGCGCCTGCTGCCGCCAGCGCGGTGAATTCGCCCAGACTGTGTCCGGCCACAAAGCCGGGGACTGCGTCCGGCAGTTCGCTCTGAAGTGCCCGCAGAGTGGCAATTCCTGCTGTATACAGCGCGGGCTGCGTGTTGATCGTATCGTTCAGATCATGTTCCGGCCCGTCAAAACACAGGCGGGACAACGAGAACCCAAGCACGTCGTCCGCCTGCACGAACGTTTGGCGGGCAGCGGGGTACGCTTCTGCAAGGTCTTTGCCCATCCCCACCTGCTGCGATCCCTGGCCGGGGAACACAAAGGCTGTTGTTGACCAGTTTGCCATCAAAATCACCCTTTCCGCATGATGTAGGGACACGACGTGTCGTGTCCCATCAAATATTCACCACCATATATAAACAAAACAAAAGCCGCCCTGTTACGCAGCGCGGCTTTTATCCCGGATACTGTTGACGCTTAGGCTTCATCAACCTCGACAACCGTTTCACCCTTGTATGTCCCACACTTGGGGCAAACGTGGTGCGCCTTGTGGTACTCACCACACCCTTCGCACAACACCAGGTGCTGCGGCGTCAGATGGTCATGCGAACGGCGCTTGTTGCGGCGCGTCTTCGATATTTTACGTTTTGGCAGCGGACCCACAGCCAGTTCTCCTAAAAAATGTCTTCCGCCGGATTCGGCCAGAATGAACGGAACGTTTCGGCATTATAAGGTTCGCCAGGGGGGATGTCAAGGTGAGCATCTGCGCCGGTCACGCAAGGCAAATGTTAGCCACCTTTGCCATAATCGTTAGCGCCAGGCACAACGGCGCGCAATAATCAGACTCCATCCACGCGCCTTGTTAAAATGTGGCACTACAGTGGAGGGACAGTTGACTTCAACAGAACAACCACGCCGGAGCGCGGGGCGGATGATCGCCCGCAATACGCTGTTTGGCCTGGGGGCACAGTTCGCGCTCCGCGTTGCCAGTTTTATTTTCACGATTCTGGTCATCCGCACCCTGGGTGGCGAGGCGTTCGGCCAGTATTCAATTGTGCTGGCTTGGGCCAGCCTGTTTTCGGTCATTGGCGACCTGGGGATTAACCAGTATCTTGCCCGTGAAATCGCCCGCGACCCGAAGAAAGCTGATGAGCTGTTCTGGGATACGGTTGCGCTGCGGTTTGTCCTGGCGCTGATCGCGTCCATCATCACCACTGCCGGCGCTGCGCTCAACGGATACAGCGGCAATATCGTGCTAGGTGTTGTCATCTATACGGGCAGCTATTTTCTGCAAGCGGTGCTGGCGCCGCTGGGCAGCCTCCTGACCGGCAATGAGCGCGTGGACATCATGTCCACGATGAGTGTGGTTACTCAAATTCTGTTTATGATTTTTGCCGGGTTATTCCTCTATCTCGGCCTGAACTTTATCTGGGTGGTGATTGCTTCTGTCATCAACCTGCCTATCGTGATCGTACTCCAATACCTGGCAATCCGCCGCAATCATCTTGGCCCGCCGCGTTTCCACCTCAATCCGTCATTGTGGTGGTTTGTCATCAAACACGGCCTGCCGTTTGGTGTTGTCCACCTGTCGCTGTCGTTTGCTTTTCGTGTGGACACGGTGCTGCTTAGCGGCCATGTCAGCGATACTCAAGTAGGCTGGTACAACGCGGCTTACAATTTGACGCTCACGCTGCTCACGCTAACCCGCACTTTTAATGACGCCATTCTGCCGACCCTAGCGCGGGAGCACGTGTATAATCCCAATTCGGTACGTCCCTGGTATTACCATTCAGTCAAAGTGATGCTGCTCATCGGCCTGCCCATTGCCGTAGGTGGGATGCTCACGGCGGACAAGCTGGTTCAGATTCTGTACGAGCCAAACTTCGCCCCGGCAGCGCTGGCGCTCGCCATTCTGGTCTGGGATATTCCGGTGGTGATGTATCATTCCTTCTGCGGCAACATGACGACCTCGATCAAACGCGAGGGCAGCGCCGCGCGAATCTATGGCAGCCTCGGTATCATCAATCTGCTGTTGAATCTGCTGTTCATCCCGCGCTTTGGCATCCTCGGGGCATCGCTGGCAACCGTCCTGACCGACCTGGCCGGCGCGGCGCAGTTTTACTTCCTGTTCCGGCACGAGTTTGGCGCGGGACTGGGTTTTACGCGGCTGGCGCGCATCGGTATTGGTGCAGCACTGATGGGCGTGCTGGTGTATCTGCTGCGCGACTGGAACTTTGTAGTAATCACGCTGGCAGCGGCGGTTTTTTACGCCTTGTTTGTCTGGCTGTCTGGTGCCTTTTCACTGGAAGAACGGACTCGGCTGGTTCAGTTTGTGGCGCGTCGTCTGCGCCTAAGAATGGCGTAAGCGGTTAAGGAGAAGATTTAAAGTGCGAATTTTAATCGCCGTTCATGGGTTCCCCCCCACCCATTCTGCTGGAGCGGAACGCCAGGCTGAACGAATGGCCCACTGGTTGGCAGAGCACGGGCATGAAGTCGAAGTTTTTGCTGTCGAAAATCTCATTGCGCCAGATTTGCGGCTGGACACAGCGCAGCAGGATGGGCTGATCGTCCATCGCGTTTTCTATAACCTCAAGGCAGAGGCGGATACTTTCCGCAGCCTGTACGATTACGCGCCGCTAGGCACAGCCCTGCGCGAAGTACTCACCCGTCGCCCGTTTGACCTCGTGCATCTTATCAGCGGTTATCTACTGGGCGGACAGGTCATCACCATTGCCAAAGACCTGGGACTGCCGGTTATCGTCAGCCCAATGGAATATTTCTTTCTGTGCGCCCGATTAAATCTGATTCAGCCAACGGGCGATCTATGCACCGGGCCGGACAGCGACCGGAAATGCGCCCGCTGCCTAATGCAGGAAAAGCGCCGCTACCGGCTGCCAACGCAGATTGCGCCCGGTGTTGCGAACGTAGTCCTCGACATTGCTCAAACGGTGTCTTCATTTGGGGAAGACCTGACAGTTGCAGTGCAGCACCGTCGCCAATACCTGACAGAAGCGCTCAACGCGGTTGACCGGGTCATCTGCAACTCCGAGTTTCTCATCCATAAGTTTGCCGAATTTGGTTTTGATACTCGGAGATTCATATACATCCGTCAGGGACTGGTAACCTCCAATGGCGGCAAACCGTCACGTCAAACGCTATCTGATGGCACTCTCCGCCTCGGTTATATCGGGCAGATCAAATATCATAAAGGGGTGGATTTGCTGGTAGACGCGGTGACAACACTGCTGCGGGCAGGCAAATCAGTCAGCCTTGACCTGTGGGGCAATGAAACGGAAGAACCAAAGTTTACGGAAACCTTAAAAAAGCGGTCGGCGGGTTTTCCGACGATTCGCTGGAATGGCCGCTACGTCGGTTCGAAAGTGTGGGATGTACTGGCTGGACTCGATACCCTGGTCATTCCCTCGCGCTGGTATGAAAACAGCCCAAACGTCATTCTCGAAGCCTTCGAGATGGGTCTACCGGTAATTGTTACCCATCTTGGCGGTATGGCTGAGTTGGTGAACGCTGGCGAAAACGGCCTTGTATTTCGCCTGAACGACATGGCTGACCTGATGTGTCAGATCACACGGCTGCTGGATGAGCCAGGTTTGCTGGAACGGCTGCGTGCCGGTATCCCGCGCGTAAAAACAATTGACGAAGAAATGCAGGAGATTGTCGCCCAGTACGATCAGGTACTACAGGAACGGGTCGGCCAACGTTAACACCTGCCTGACAATCACCACATGCTCGGCCTGTAAAACAGGGGGCAGCAATATTACCGTTTCGGGGTATAGCCTTCGCTATACCCCGCCCCATTCGGGTGCAGGCAATAGGATCGCCTCTCGTCACCTCATCAACGTAGGCCGTCGCATCACCTCGCAGGAGGGGCCAAACAGGATTAACATCTGCGTCGTTCCCTCGGCGTGACGCTCAATCAACTGCTGCTGGAAGTGAGGCGGTAGTGCCACGTCCTTGTGCATGTTATCCGAACTTGTTGAAGAAGCGTTGCAACTGATCTACAGTCACGTTACAGTCAGATTGTTGCGGTTGCAACAATTGCGGGAGTAACAATAGCAATGGACACTGCTTCTGTTGATACGGTTGCTCACACCCTCCCGCACCGGCTGTACCGGCTGCTACATGATATTTATGTGCTGCTGGATGCCGCCGACCGCAATCTGCTGCGGGAGTTTGATCTGACCCCTTCCCAGTATACCCTGTTGACACTGCTGGAACCGGGCGACGGCCAGCGTTTGATCGCCCTCAGTGACCGCCTGCTGGTCGCCCGCAGCACGATCACCCGGCTGATTGACCAGATGGAAGCGGCTGGATTGGTGCAGCGGATTAACGACCCACAGGATCGTCGTGCCCAGCGTGTGGCGCTGACCGCTGCCGGGCAGACGCTACTGCGCCAGGCTTATGCCGCCCACGAGCAATCTCTGGCAGAGCGCCTGAACACGCTCGATGAGGCGGACCGGCAGGCGCTGCTCGTCCTGCTTCATAAGCTAAGGTCCGGTCTGCGCGGCCATCTTGGCATCCCGGATACCGACCTGTGAAAGGAGGCGCGACGCTCGCAAAATCCAACACGGTTTTTACCGTTCATCGGCTAGGGTATAACACGATAGTACGTGCTCACAGCATGTTTAAAGGAGTAAAGACCATGAATAAATCGTCTCGTTTGGTGTTGGTGCTGGCCTTGCTGGCGCTGCTCGCCGTAACCAGTATGGCGCAGGTGGTGCTGGCGCAGGAAGCAACAGCGGAAGCGACGGAAGCGCCAACGCCGGTTCCGACCCCCACCTTTGCCCCGTCGGTTGAAGGCACGCTGACGATCTGGGCCGATGAAGAACGCACCCCAGCGATTGAAGCGGCGGGCGCAGCCTTCACCGAAGAATACGGTATTCCGGTGCAGATTCAGCAGATGGGCTTCGGCGACATCCGCAATAACCTGGTGCTGGGCGGCCCGGCTGGCAACGGCCCGGACATCCTCATCGGCGCGCATGACTGGCTCGGCCAGCTTTACGCCGGTGGTCTGCTGGCCCCCATCGAACTGCCGGAAGACCTGGCGGCCAAGTTTAACCCGCTGGCACTCCAGGCGTTCACTTACGAAGGTCAGCTTTACGGCCTGCCCTACGCGCTGGAAGCCATCGCCATTTTTTACAACACCGATCTGGTGGAAACCGTGCCGGACACGTGGGACGAAACCATTGAACTGGCGCAGCAGTTGGTGGCCGATGGCAAAGCCGAGCGCGGCATCGCCATTCCGGTTGGCGCGGGCGGCGATCCGTACCATCACTACCCGCTGTTCACCGGCTTCGGCAGCTACGTCTTTGGCCGCGATGAAGAAGGCAGCTACAATCCCGAAGACGTGGGACTGGACAACGAGGGCGGTATCGCTGCGATGAATGAACTCGACCGCCTGGTGAAAGCCGGCGTGCTGACCTCCGCCACCGACTATGGCGCGGCGCAAACGCTGTTCCAGGACGGCAAGCTGGCGATGTGGATTACCGGCCCCTGGGCGATTGGCACGCTGGAAGAAAGCGGCGTTCCGTTCGCGGTCGCACCCATCCCGACAATGGAAGATACGCCCCGTCCATTCATGGGCGCGCAGGGCTTCATGGTGAACAGCTTCAGCAAGAACCTGCTGCTGGCGCAGGCGTTCCTGACGGAATTTGTTGCGACCGATGAGGTCATGCAGCTCATCTACGAAGCCAACCCACGTCCGCCCGCGTGGCTGCCACTGGCCGAGCAGATTGACGACCCGAACATCCAGGCCTTCACTGAAGTGACTACCCATGCTGACCCGATGCCGGCTATCCCGCAGATGGCGGCGGTCTGGGATGCCTGGGGCCGTGCCATTCTGTTGGTCTACCAGCAGGACTCGAACACCACACCGGAAGAAGCGATTAAACAGGCAGCGGAGGCCATCCGCGAGCAGATTGCCAGCAGTTCTGGCAGCTAGTTTTCCGCGTAGATTAAGCAGCCGGGTGGAGTGGCCTCCGCCCGGCTGTCACTTTCACCCCGCCGCTGGTGGAGTATCAACAGCGGCTGTTCTTCAATAGTTTATTGACGATGGATTGCTTATGTCCGTAACCATCCGCAACCAGGTCATCAAAATACTATTGCTGGGTATATTCGACGTTTTTGCCGTTCAGTTTGCCGTTGCGCTGGGCAGCCGCATCAGCATCATCCTCGGCCTGGGCATCGCTGTTTTTACAATCGTCATCAACGTCGTTTTTCTCAGCGACCGGCTGTACCCCTGGCGCTGGATTGTGCCAGCACTGGCGGGTATGTTCCTGTTAGTGGTCTATCCCATCGGTTACTCAATGGTGGTAGCCTTCACCAACTATGGCGACGGCCATCTGCTGGCGAAAGAACAGGTGATCGCGCAGAAACTCGCTGATCTCTACCAGCCCTCGGACGCCAAAACATACAGTGTTACCGTTTTTCGCAACGCTGCCAACGAATTCCGCTACTGGCTGGTGGATGAAGACGGCAACGCTTTCATCCATCGTCCGGGCGAACCGGGTATCGTGCCGGTTGCTCCTGACGACCCCGCTTACGGCGAGCGCGATGAAAACGGTGTTCCAACCAGCCTGGACGGCTTTGTGCCACTGGAACGGGCGGCTCTGTTGCAGTCTGCGACAACGCTGCAAAATCTGGTGATCGAAGCACCTCCTAACGAAATTCGCGTGACGAATATCAGCCCGCTGCGTGGGATCCAGGCGCAGGAACTGACGCCGCGCTGGTCATACGACCCGGCCACCGACACGTTAACCAACGTCGAAACGGGTACGGTCTATCGCAGCGAACGCGGCAACTTTGTCACTGGCGAGGGTGAATCCCGCGAGGTGTTACAACCCGGCTTCCCGGCCTTCATCGGCTTTGACAACTTCCTGCGAGTCCTTAACGATGCCCGTATCCGCGACCCGTTCTGGCGCGTGTTCCTGTGGACAGTCGTCTTTGCGGCTGGCAGCGTCTTTCTGACTTTGGGGCTGGGGCTGGCCTTCGCCATGCTGCTGAACAGCCGCGACCTGCCGCTCAAGCCGTTTTTCCGTTCCATCCTGATTATTCCTTACGCGGTGCCCGGCTGGCTGGTTGTGACCACCTGGCGTGGTCTGCTCAATCCGGCCTATGGCCCGGTAAACCTGACGCTGGAAAACCTGCTTAACACTCAGATTGACTGGTTCTCCAACGCGACGCTGGTCAAAATCGCCATCCTGTTTGTGAATATGTACCTGGGCTTCCCGTACATGATGCTGATCTCGCTCGGCGCGCTGCAAAGTATCCCCGGCGATATGTACGAGGCGGCGACGATTGACGGCGCGAACGGGCGGCAGCAGTTCCGCTGGATTACACTGCCGATGCTGCTGGTGGCGCTGGCGCCGCTGCTGGTCGCCAGCTTTGCCTTTAACTTCAACAACTTCACCGTCATCGAACTGTTTAACAACGGCGGGCCGCCGATGAGCGCGGCAACGGTTGCCGGCCACAGCGACATCCTGCTCTCGTACACCTTCCGGCTGGCATTCTCCGGCGCGCGCGGCACGGACTATGGGTTCGCGGCGGCCATTGGTATTTTCATCTTTTTTATCGTCGGGCCGATTACCTACTTCAACTTCCGTCTGACCCGCCAGTTTGAGGAGGCTGCTGCCTGATGGCTACTGCAACCCGTACCACCACCCGCCGCCGGACCGACCGCGAGGGTATGGTTATGCCCAACCGGCGGCGCAACCTGATTATCCGGCTGGTTCTGCTCATTCTGGGCTGCATCTTTGCGCTGTACCCGGTGCTGCTTATCCTGGGCGCGTCATTCGACCCGCGTGATACGCTGTCGGGCGCGCGCATCATCCCGGAAAATCCGTCGCTGGTGAACTACCAGACCCTGTTCAGCGGCGCGCAAACGCCCATCCTGCGCTGGCTGATGAACTCGATCATCGTTTCCAGCATCAGCACCGTCATTGTGCTGGCGCTTACCGTGCTGGCGGCCTATTCCCTATCGCGATTCCGCTTCTCTGGCCGCCGCACCACCCTGCTGGCAACGCTGGTGATTCAGGTCTTTCCCATCGCAGTATCGCTGGTGGCCTTTTACCTGCTGCTTGACCAGATCGGCGAAATTGTCCCCTGGCTGGGGTTAAACACCCTCGGCGGCCTGATTATCCTGTACTGCGGCGGCGCGCTGGGTGCGAATGCCTTCCTGATGAAAGGTTATTTTGACACCATCCCGCGCGACATTGACGAATCGGCGAAGGTGGACGGCGCGAGCGAATGGCAAACCTTCGCCTGGATTATCCTGCCGCTCATTCGGCCCATCCTGGCGGTCGTCGGTATCCTGACGTTTATCGGCACGTTTAACGACTACCTCATCCCACGCGTGCTGCTGCGCGATACCCAGGTGTTTACACTGGCTGTTGGACTTACGACCTACATCGGCAACGACTTCTCGCAGGACTGGGGGGTGTTCACGGCGGGCGCGATCATTGGCGTGCTGCCGATCACCATTGCCTTCATCGTGCTGCAAACGCAGATCATCGGCGGTTTGGCACAGGGCGCGGTGAAGGGTTAGCTATGGATTTTATCTTCGGTACGCTGGCGACCGACGATCTCAAACTGGTACACCATCGCGCCGCGCGGCGGGGGTTGCAGCATCGCCACCTGCTTTCACCATTGGACCCCCGCCCCAACGAGCCGGTCACACTGACGGTCTGGCTGGGCACTGACTTCACTGCCGATCATGTCGCCTGTTACTATACGCTGGATGGCAGTATCCCGGCAGGGTCGCGTGGGGAAGCCAGCAATGGGCAGGTTGCTCGCTTCCATCCGGTCGAAGTGATCTGGGATACGCTTAATTGGGGTTACGTTGCCTGCTGGCAGGCGGCGCTGCCGCCACTGCCGGAGGGCACAATTGTGCGCTACCGCATCGGCGCGTGGACAGACGGTGGTACGGAAACTTTCGCCGACTGGCCGAACGTAACGGCGACCGCCGAAGCCGCCGCCGATGCCTTCTTCAAACAGCTACCGCAGCCCACCGGCCACCCGCCGGGCGACCCGGCGCGCGGCGATGTATTCACCTATCACGTGGACACTCTCGCCCCGCCGGAATGGGCGCGGAATGCCATCATCTATCACGTGTTTGTGGACCGCTTCTGCCCCGGCGCTGGCCGTGAGTGGCTGCAAACCGATGACCTGATGGGCTTCTGCGGGGGTACGCTGTGGGGCGTACGCGACAAGCTGGACTACATCGAAGACCTGGGCACAACCTGCCTGTGGCTCAGCCCCACCTGGGCCAGCCCCAGCCATCACGGTTACGACGTGACCGACTACGACCGCGTAGAGCCGCGCCTGGGCGGCGACGAAGCGTTGGTGGCGCTGGTTGAAGCGGCCCACACACGCGGGATTCGCGTGCTGCTTGATCTGGTTTGCAACCACATCTCCAGTGACCATCCGATCTTTCAGGCGGCGCTGCACGACTCATCCAGCGCTTATCGGGATTGGTTCACCTTTGACAACTCGGCCATCGGCTACCGCACCTTTTTTAACAATCCTGGTATGCCGCAGTTGAACCTGGCGCATCCGCCGGCGCGGGATTGGATGATCGGCATTGCGCGGCGCTGGCTGCGCGAATTTAACGTGGATGGTTATCGCCTTGACTACGCGAATGGCCCCGGCCCGGATTTCTGGTCGGATTTCCGCGCCGGCTGCCACGCCGAAAAGCCGGATTGCTTCCTGTTTGGCGAAATTGTGGACGCGCCCGATTCGCTGCGCGCCTACGCCGGGAGGCTGGACGGCTGCCTGGACTTCCACCTGGGTGACGCCATCCGCCGCACCTACGGCTGGAAATCGTGGACGGAAGCCGACCTGAAACGTTTCGCCACGCGCCACCGCCGCTACTTTCCCGGCGATTTTCTCCTGCCGCTGTTTATAGACAACCATGACATGGACCGCTTTTTGTACATTGCCGGCGGGGATAAAGAAGCGCTGCGCCGCGCCGCGACGTTCCAGATGCGCCAGCCCGGCCCGGTTATCATCTACTACGGCACGGAAATCGGCCTGTCGCAGCCGGTCGGCGTGCAGGATGGTATGGGGCTGCACATCAGCCGCACACCAATGCTTTGGGACAGCGGGCAGGACACTGACCTGCTGGCTTTCTACAAACGTCTGATTCAGGAGCGCAAGCAGGGCACGGAAGCCGCCGCCCATGCCTGACGATTCGCAGGGCGGCCACCCAGGGCCGCTCTTACAACGTTATGACCGAAGACTCAAGCTACCGACCGCGCCGTTGCTACCGCCGCCAGCGTCACCAGCGCGATACCTATCCCTTCGCGCAGACCCAGCGCTTCGTGCAGTACGACAAAACCAATCAGGGTGGCGATCACCGGCTCCAGGCTGACCAGCAGCCCGAACACGCGCGACGGCAGCACCTTGAGCGCCCGGAATTCCAGCCCGAACGGAATCGCCGAGGACAGCAGCGCCACCAGCAAGGCGGCCAGAACCAGCGCCGGGGCGGCCAGCACCTGCACCGCGCCGCCAATGCCAAACGGCAGCGCCACCACCGCTGCGACACCCATTGAAAGCGTCAGCGCGGTATTGCCGTCCAGCGCCCGGTTAATCCGGCGGGTGAGCAGGATGTAACCGGCCCACAGTCCGGCTTCGATGAACGCCAGCCCGATACCAACCGGGTCGAGCGCGGCGCTGCTGAACGGCGATAGCAGCACGATACCCGCGCCCGCCGCCAGCACCCAGACTAAATCCTGCACCCGGCGCGAACCCAGCACTGAGATCGTCAGCGGCCCGGCAAAGGCAATGGCAACGGCCACACCCAGCGGTATCCGGCTGATGGCGGCGTAAAAGGTCAGCATCATTAGGGCGATATTCGTGCCGTAGACGACGATCTGGAGGTACGCTCTCTGGCTGTGACCAAACAGCCGCGGACGCCACAGCGCATAAAACATCGCCGCGCCCAGCGCAGTCCGCAGGAACACCACCCCGCTGGGGCCGGCCACATCAAACAACTGCTTCGCCAGCGCCGCGCCCATCTGCACCGACAGCACCGCCGTGACAACCATCGCCCAGGGTGGCATCCAACCCCCGTTCATCCGTGCTCGAACGGCGCTCATCCTGATTGCCCATGAAGACTCTGACATGCTGGTCTTTCTCGCTCTGGAATAATCCTTACGCATTGTAGAGGGAAAAACGAGCCGGCAATAGAGCCATTGAATCAAAACGCCCCGGTGTCTGGGGCGTTCGATTTCATGCGGAGCTATGGTTAAACCGGCGTCCAGTTTCCATATCCATACTGTTCCAAGAAGAATTTCATCCGCGCCACGACTGCCGCCTGCCACACATCGCGGCGGCGTTCTTCGCGCAGGCTGTCCAGTTGCGGCGTCCCGCTGGCGGCCTCCAGCACCTGCCTGCCGATCACGCCAGCTTTGTACAGCGCCCGCAGTTCGTCCACCGGCAGGATACGCGGCAGTTCCTGCAAAACATCGCGCGCGACGGCCTGCCCGCCGATGCGCTCGAACACCGTCCACACGTTGACCTTGACAATCCCGTCCGACGGCAGCCGTCCCAAATCCGAGTCCGGCAGGCTGGACGAGCCATGCAGCACCATGCGGCTGCCAATCCGCGCCTGTATTGCCCGTGCCCGGTCACCATCATACCGCGCCGCCACCGCCGTCGAACGATGTTCCGTGCCCAGATCAGGCACGATCAGGGAGACGCCCGTTTCGTTGAAGAAACGTTCCGCGTCCTCTGGCGTGGTCAGCGGCGCGTCGGCGTGGTCAACGGCCTGCGCGATCTCTGCCACCGCGCCTTCAACCAGCACCCGCCCCCGCATCCGTTCCACAAACCGGCGCGTCATCGCGATATTTTGCGCCATCGGCCATGCGGACGCATCGTACATGATCGTCGCAAACCGATCTGCCGCCCAATCGAACAGGCCTTCGTCGGCCTCCGGCTGGCCGTGATCGAGGTGCAGCATCACCTGTAACCCAGCATATGGGCTGTCCGGCGCGACCAGCAGCGCCACATCATTCACCAGTGCCTTCATCCCCAGCGCTGCGTTTTTGAGGGACGTATAGCTGACAAGCTGCGGTTCAATCGGGTAATTGGCCGTCACCGATACGACGACAGGTACATCCTTCAGGCCGTGTTCACAGCCAAATTCATAAGCGGAACGCAGAATCGATTCGGTTGTGTAGCGGTTTGCGGTGCAAAAGTTGGCGAGGCACAGGCCGCGTTCGGCGGCATGGGTGTAAATGGCGGCCACCTGCTCCGGCTGGCTTACCAGTGGCATGGTCTAATCCCCCTGTTTGATGTGTTGCAGTTCGTGATGCAGCGGGCGCAGCGCCGGGTACAGGTGTGAATACACGCGGCGATAAATCTGGTCGTAATGTCCCACCTGTTCAACGACCGGCTCGACCCGTTTGGTTTCGGGCCGGAGCGATGCCAGCGCCGCCGGCACATCAGCATACACGCCCGCCCCCAACCCGCCGAGAATCGCTGCCCCCAGGCTGACGGCATCGCTCACCTGCATCAGTTCCAGCGGTCGCTTCAGCACCGTCGCCTTAATCCGCATCCACAGCGCGTTGCGCGTCACGCCGCCGATGGCGATGATCGTCCGCAGTTCCGGCACTTCGTCATAGGCCAGCAGCGCCTCCCGCGCCAATGGGTCATCATAGGGCGAACTGGCAAGCTGCAAATGCGGCCGGAAACATACCCCCTGGCTGCCCGGCGGCACCGCTTCCGCTTCGGCGATCAGGCTGCTGTAATCACGGTTGTCGGCCAGCGCCGACCGGAACCACTCGACACAGCCGCCGGAGGTGTACATCGAGCCAAACACGTAATACAGCCCGGAGATGACGTGCGCCCCCTGCGTGAATCCTTCGTGCCCCAGCCGGGAGTCAGTCAGCGGTTTGTCCAGCGTCAGGAACATCGTTTCCGCGGTGCCGAGCGAATTAAGCGCCACGCCTGGCGCGGTTACACCTGCCGCCAGAGAGCCACAGACGTGGTCATGCCCGCCTGCCGCTACCAGCGTTGTGGTTGGCAGCCCGGTAGCGGCGGATGCTTCCGCCGTCACGTGGCCGATGGGCGTGCCGCTGGGCACCAGCGGCGCGTAGGGATTATGCCGGATGCCAGCCTCGCGCAGGATATCGTCGGCCCACTGCCGCCGCGCAATGTCCAGTGCCAGCGTACGCGACGCCAGCGAATAATCCGTCGCCTGCTCGCCGCTTAAGCGGAAGGCGATATATTCCGCCGTGTTCAGCCAGCGCACCGTCCGGTTGAACACATCCGGCTCGTTCTGCTTCAGCCACAGCAGCTTGCACAGGCCAAAGATCGGTTGCAGCGACAGCCCGGTGATCTGGAACAGCCGGTCTTTGCCGATATGCTGCTCCAGCCAGGCCGCCTGCGGCTGCGTACGCGGGTCGAACCAGGCAATCGCGGGATACAGCGCCCGGTTATCGCTGTCCAGCGGCACACCCGCCTCGCCCATGCTGGCAACCGCAACCGACACAATCCGTCGCGTATCCACCTGCGCGGTGGCCTGGCGCAGCGCGGTGACGGTGGTCTGCCACAGTTCTTCCGGTTCGTAATGGGCATGGCCGGGCTGCGGCACATGGGCCGGCGTGGGCCGGCTGGCCTGCGCAGCCACCTGTCCATCCGGCGTAAAAATTAGCGCCTTGATATTGGTGGTGCCCACGTCAAGGCCGCAGAGCAGCGGTTCGCTCGTCATCATTTTTCCTGCTTGTGGAGTTGTCCCCCTGAAATGGTTATACTTAAGATTGTATACCGCTCTGGCGGAATGACCAACAAACCATTTACGCTCCAGCGAGCGATGTTTCCCTACGCTTGTCCACCGTTTCACAAAGGGCGGGCATCTTTAATTTTTCTGGAAACGTAATGGCGCGTACAATAGATATTCAATAAGAACATGGCTGTCCCGCTAATCAGGTACGATAAACACGGGAACCTTATGGCCCTGCAACGGGTGTTGATTGCCGACGACGAGAAAATTCTCCGGTCGCTCATGGCGGATATTTTTTGCCATAATGGGTTTGAAACGGTTGTGGTCGAGGATGGTTTGCAGGTGCTGGCGGTACTGGGCAAGGATACTGACTTCGTGCTGGTGGTGAGCGATATTCAAATGCCGCGGATGGATGGCATTACCCTGCTGCAAAAGCTGCGGCAGACCTATCCATATATCCCCGTGCTGATTACCAGCGTGCATACCAGCGCCGAGGTGATCGAAATCGTCGAAAACGAAGGTGCCGTTTATCTGCCCCGGCCATTCACGGCGCGGCAGTTTATGGAGGCGGCCCGGCGCGCGATCAGTAAAGCAGCCTAGCGCTGTCGCTGGTGTAGCCGTTGCTGGGCATCGCCGGCAGATTCAGCAGCGTTCGCACCTGGGGGACCAGTTCACTGTGTAGAGCCGTCTTGGGCAAATACACATCAGCACCAGCCTGTAAGGCTCTGGCGACGGCTTCCCGGCTGTAGTGAGCAGACAGCATGATGATCGGCGTGCGCGTGGTCTCCGGCAGCGAGCGGATGTACTGGCACAGTTCGATTCCGTTCATCTGGGGCATCATCACGTCCAGCACAAACAGGTCGGGGGTCACGGATGTCAGCAGTTGAGTCGCGTCCAGTGGGTTGCTGACTTTCACGACCGTGCACCGCAGCCGCTTTAGAACCAGCTCGATGAGATGGAGCATATTCGCTTCATCGTCAACGGCCATAATCATCATATTCACGCATTCACCCCCTTGTGACAGGAAAAGCCCGGTCTTAGGGGCCGGGCCCTGCTTTACTGCTAACATGGCTTTCCATTCGTCCTGACCTAATCATCGTGTTGACCGACTGGAGACACTAGTCGCCCGCGCCGCAGGTGATGGCGCGCGCCAGATCAACCAGTGTCGTGGCCTGGACCGAACGCAACTGCTGGCGGGTTTCTTCCGACAGACCAAACGCTGAGAACAGCGAGTCGTCCTTGCCGCCCAGAAGGCGTTTGCAAATGTCGGTATCCAGCAGCGCCACCCCCATCAGATGGTCGAGGCGTTGGCGTTCATCCTGGCTGAGAACATGCTGCCACCACGTACTACCGCCGCTAAAGCCTTTGCCATGCGGCCAGGGCGAAACGTCCGTAATTACGTTGGCATGTATCGCAGTCACGAGGTTGTCCCTTCTACCAACCGAATTAGTCGCTGCCGCCGGCGGCCCATCCGGCTACTGTAACCGCGTCTGGTGCAGCCACAGCAAGCAGCGTCAGGGCGCTGGTCACCGACAGCATCAGGAAACGGAAACGGCGGGGATCGGCATTAATCCAGGCAGCGATTGAAATAAGTTGCTGTTTCATGAGGTGTCCTCTTTTCATGTCCTGTCTTGTTTTGCACTACCATAGCGCAGCCGACTCAACGAACTGCTGACCAGGTAGGTTAGAAAATAAAAACCGCCTTGCGGCGGTCACGGCAAACAGCTATTTGAACAGCAGCAACTGTTTCAGCGCAGCAGGCGTTCCACCAGCGCGATAGTCTCCTGGGACGGCTTGATGCCCAGTTCCTCACGGAACAGGCGCTCCAGATTCTGGTAACAGGCGAGTACTTCCTGCCGTTCGCCCAGATCAGCGTAACACTGCATAATCGCCCGGTAGATATCTTCACGATAGGGATTGACATGAACAGCCTGCTTTAACAACGACAGCGACTCCTGTAAATTTCCCCGTGCTCGTGAGCAGTTCGCTGCCCCGATCAGGGCTTCGATGTACGTCTCCTGCCATTTTTCGCGCTGGAATGCCGCCCAGTTCGACAGTATGGAGGGCAGGAATTCCCCTTTGTACAGGCGCACCGCCTTGTGCCACATGTCTTCGGTGCGGGCGTCACGGGCCGATAGGAGTTGCGCCTGCTGGATCAGTTTCTGCATGTCATGAACATCGCACCACAGTGCCACGTCAGGATTGATGCAGTAGCGATCATCGTCCAGAATAATAACGTTTTCCCCCAGCGCTTGTCGAGCGCGATACAGCGTGGTATGGAAATTGTTCCGCACCTGGCGCGATGAATTATCTGGCCAGAACAACAGGCTGAGTTCCTCGCGGCTGGCCGGGCCGATCAGCAGCAGGTACAAAAACAGTTCCCTGGCTGTCGCCGCCCGCCACTCGGATGGCAACACCTGCTTGCCGTCGCGTTCGATGCGCTCCTGACCCAGCGTCCATACCCGCAGGCTGTAGGTTGTCTGCCGGAATAGCTGACTGGTAGCAGGTGCGGGCGCCGGATTTTTGTTCTGGGCGGTATACAGCCGGTCGAAATCGCCACGCAGCGACGCCAGCCATTTGGTATTCGTCCTGACAAACGCCTCCAGCACCGGCGAATTGGCGATTTCTGCTGCCAGCGGCTGCGCGGTGTTCACCCCGCGCGCGATCTGCAGACCCAACTGGAGAATTTCGGACGCGGTGGCCTGGTCACTGGCATAAATCGCCACTTGCAGGCAGCAGCCTAACGCCTGCAACGTTTCAAACGGCGAGTTCTGCCGGCGTAGTTCCTCGGTGATGCCGGTCAACTGCTCCAACGCTAGCAGTGCATCCCCGGCCTGCGCCCGCGCCGCGCCCACCGCCGTCCGCGCCAGCAGCCCTTCCAGCCCCAGCTTGTGCTGGTCGGCCAGCGCCACCGCTTCCGCTGCCAGCGCCACCGCCTCGTCCGGCTGCCCTTCCCAACGCCGCAGGGTGGACAGCGACGTGAGAATCCCGCAGCGCACCGGCGGTTCGCTCACGCCGATGTATTCTAGAGCCTTGTGATAGAAGCCCAGCGCCTCGTCAAATGCACCCAGATCGCGCTTGACATCGCCCAGACTCCACAACAAATGGCCTTCGGCGCGTTTATTGGACACCTGGGCGATAATGCTCAGTCCTTCGCTAAATGTCTGGATGGCGTGCTGGTATTCACCACAGCGATGGTAAAAATAGCCGAGGTTGTTTAGTGCCAGCGCCAGCGCGCCGGGGCTGCCGAGCGACCGGCGCAGCGCCACCACTTCCTGCAAACAGGCGCTGACTTCCTCAAACCGACCGGCCTGGGCATAGACCAGCACCATGTCCTGCAGCAACTGCGACAGGGCATGAACGTCCCCATCATCCCGGTACAGCGGCACTGCCGCTTCCAGGTCAGCGATAGCCGAATGAATCTCCCCCAACCGCATCCGGGCAAAGCCCAACGTCCGCAGCGCTCGGCCCCGGATCCGGTCTTCCTCGTCCCACGATTGCAGCAGTTCGTTCGATAGTTGAACTGCGCGTTCGTAATTACCGCTTTGCAGGCTGCACCGCGCTTCCTGCAACTGAACTTCCGCCAGTCCCATGGGGTCATTCTGCGCGGCGAAGCCCTGTTCGGCATAATGCAGTTCCGTTGCCGCCGTTTCATAATCATAACGGTCGGTGTGGATTTTGGCGCACATCAGAAACAACTTCGGCGCCTCCACCGGCATGTGCTCGAAGTATTCCTTCCAGCCGAGGAGCGTTTCCACCTTGCCCTGCGCGTAATATGCCGACGCCACCCGTTCGCACAGAACAATCGCCAGCCCGTGCTGCCCGGCGCTGATGTAGTGGTCTACTGCGTCTTCGATCTGGTCGTTCTGCTCAAACCACCAGGCCGCCTTCAGGTGCAGCGAGGTGAACCGGCCCGGGTTTTGTGACGACAGTTGCCGCTGTAAAAACTGCCGGAACAGCCGGTGATAGATCACGCCGCCCGGAACCTGCGTCAGAAACGTGTGCTGGCTGAGGGCTTCGGCAAAGCGGTCGGCGCTGTTGGGAATTTCCAGCACGCTTTCGCACAGTTCGGGCGTGATGTGCGACAGCGTAGACGATTCCAGCAGGAAGTTGCGCAACGTGGGCGACTGCACCTGCACCACGCCTGTCGCCAGGGCATCAAACAATGCCTCCGGCCCTTTGCCGCCATTCAGCGCCACCTGCTCGATCTCCGGTGGCAGCGGCTGGAATGCCAGCACCGTCCCTGCCGGCCAACCCTCCAGTGACTGGTACAATTCGTTCAGCCGCTGTGGCGGTAGTTGGCTGCCAAACAGGTCGGCCAGGCTGGCGATTTCGTCCGGCGTGAAGCGGAGCTGTTGTTCGCCGATGGCGGTGACTTCGCGCCGGGCCACCATCTCGGTGATCGGCAGGTTCGGCAGCGCCCGACTGATGAGGATCAAATGGCAGTTCAGTGGCAGCAGCGCGACCAATGCCTGTAGCCATGCTTCCGCCGCCGGCGATCCGGTCAGATAATGGACGTCATCGAGGACGTAGATAAACGGCTCCCGAACGGTATCCCGCAGGTAGTTGGTTACGACCGCCGCCAGTTCGCGCGGGGTATAACCGGACAGCGCGCGAAACTGACCGATGCCAGGGGCGACCTGCTCTAACGCCGTCAGGCTCTGCGCAAACAGGTTGGGCAGATCACGCTGGCGCTCCTCGATGGTGTGCCAGGCATAGGGGCGCTGCGACTGCCTGGTGAAGTCCACCACCAGCGTCGTTTTGCCATAACCCGGCGGCGCGCAGATGAGGGTGATCTTATGGGCAAACGCAGCCGTCAGTTCGCGCAGCAGCCGGTCGCGTTGAACGAAACCGGCAGCGCGGGGAAAAGGAGGATGTGGTTGGGCAGCCGGTAACGCCATAACTCGCAACCCTCAACGTCGTTCCTTTTCAGCAATTCCTGCAATAAGACTGGGCACGTTTTCCCTGTTAGCCCCGCAGACCTTCATCTACCTGTACGCCCATCCCGAACTCACAAAGGTATCTACTGGCGAAACCCCTATTTCATCGTATTCTATTGTAGCCAACTCTACGACAGAAATAAAAGAAATGATGATTTTAGTACCGAGGTACTGCTTACATCCGGCACACCGTTGGCTGCCTGGAAACCGTTACGACCGACCTGGCGAGAGGGCAAAACTGCGGCAAATCGAGGACAACTGGCGCGTTCCAGTTCAATAAACTACTGCTGGCCGCACCACTGGCCATCTTCCTCGATACATTACAATCCTGTAACGCCTATCACTCTTCTGCAGCACCGGGACAATAATCTACAACGGAACAGGCAGCAGCGGTGTATTCCAGCCACTAACGCTCAAGCCGCGCTCCACAGCCGGAACGCCCTGCCATGCAGCCGGAATAACCCTTGTTTCGCCGGGGAACAGGCAAAAATGATTATCATCCAGGTAGACGTAACCCGCCCCACCCACCGGGCGGCTGTCCTCCAGCCACACCCACAGGGCGGTTGTGTTGCCGGTGTTGGTCAGCGTGATGTGCCAGTCGTCGCCGTTTATATCCACCTGTGCGGCTAGTTCGGTTGGCGTAACCGCCAGCAGCGGCGACCAGTTGGCTGCCTTCGTGAAGGCATAACGATTACGGGAGAAAATGCTGTCTCCCTGCGTTAGCGTAGTGTCAAGGAAGAACACGGCTTCCGGCAGTTGTTCCAGCGGGTAACGCACCGACGACAGCCACACCGCCCGGTTAGCGGGGCAGGCAACCATGTCGTGCCAGTCAGCATACACCTTCCCACTGATGCCAACGATTCGGGTGTTCAGCGTGCAGCTGGTGAGATCATCGAGATAAGAGTTATTCACCCAGATGTCAGCCTCAAACTGCTCCCGCCCCTGCCACGCCGCCGTCGGGAACTTCGCCGACACATGGACCGGCTCGTAAGCCCGCGCCACCGCGTAATACGCCGGCTTCGGGTGGGCATAATAATCCACCGACGAGGTGCAGGCCGCCATTGGGTACGGCTCATTAAACTGCCAGGGCAGCGTCCCGCTGTTGTGGAACTTACGCCGCCGGTCGGCTTCCAGCGCGTAGCGCAGCCCTTCCGCCTGCATCATTTGCGTCGCGCGCGCCAGCGTCGTCACGTCGTCCACGTCGCCAAACACCGCCTGCCACGCCGGTTGATGCACCCACCACGCCCCCAGGTGATGCCAGTAAACGTTATCCAGCGTCACCGGCTGCTGATGTTCTGGCGCGATAGTCGCATTCAGGGTCTTCAGATTGGTGATACCCTCCACGCCAAACTCGCTGTGCAGCAGCGACGTACCCTGGTTGTACAGCTCATACTGTCCGGTCACACCCTGGAATTCCCACGGGCCGTGTACATCGTGCAGACCGGTCGGGTCGCGCGCGATGTTCTCCAGATTGTTGCCAAAGACTCGCCCGCTGGGCGAGGTGGGCAGCCACAGCCGATCCGGGTCAAGCCGCATGACGACCGCTTTGAGCGCCGCCAGCACCGGATGCGAGTCATCCAGCGGACGCGAGCCTTCGGCAGTCAGTTCATTGCCGCCGCACCACAGCGCCAGCGACGGATGGTTGCGCTTGCGCGGGATGATCTGCTCCGCCTCGCGCACCATCATTTCGATAAACTCCGGCGACTCCGAGGGATAGTTATCAATGCCGGAACTGGACTGGATAAATTCCTGCCAGACCAGGATGCCTAGCCGGTCACACCAGCCATAAAATGCTTCCGTCTCGATCAGCCCGCCGCCCCACACGCGCAGCAGATTAACGTGCGCTCGCTGCGCCAGCCGCAGCAGCCGCTCCAGCTTGGCCGGGCGCGGCACGCCGTACATAACGTCCATTGGCACCCAGTTCCAACCTTTGGCGTACAGCTTGCGGCCATTCACGACCAGCGTGTACGGGCGGGCGCTGGTGTCTTCGGTTTCATTCGCTGCCAGTTCCACTCGCCGGAAACCAAACGACACCGCGCGCTGGTCAGAGACTTCGCCCGGTTCACTATCAGGGGTACCTACGCGAACTTCCGCCTCGTACAGCGTGGCTTCGCCGCTGCCGTTCGGCCACCACAGGCGCGGCTGGTTAACCGGCAGATTCATCTCCAGTCGGGAACGCCCGGCGGGAAGATCATGGCGGGCGCGCTGCTGTGCAACGATCTCGTCGTGCAGCCGCAGCGTGGTCTCAACTTCGACGGTTTGACCCGGCGTGGCGTCCAGTTCGACGGAAACGACTACATCCGCCTGCCGGAAATCGTCCGCCAGTTTCGGGCGCACCCACACGTCCTCGATGCGCGCCGGCCCGGTCACGTTGAGATACACCACGTCCCAGATGCCAACGTGAATCATGCGCGGACAGAAATCCCACCAATAGGTCATGCGGCTTTTGTGCGTCCGCACCTTACTCGTCCGGCTCACCTGCGGCTGTTCGTGCGGCGCGGGTTCGACCACCACTGCGATCAGGTTGTCCTCGCCGGGCCGTAGCCGGTCGCTCACGTCGAACACGGCGGGCGTATACATGCCCGTGTGCTCGCCCAGCAGTTCGCCGTTGAGAAAAAACTGCGCGGCGTAATCCAAGCCTTCGAAGCACAACTGGACACGCCGCCCGTGCAGTTCGTCGCCGGCAACAAACGACTTTTTGTACAGCCACGTCCGCGCCGGAATCCATTCCAGCAGCAGGCTGTTGCGTTCAAAGTACGGGTTCGGGATTTCCCCGGCCTGCCACAGATCATTATGGACGCTGCCCGGTACGAAGGCGGCGCACCAGTGGCGCGTGTCACGGCTGGCAGGTTTATGCGCATCCCGCCAGCGCCAGTCTTCGCCGTAGTAGTCCTTCAACTGCCAGCCGCCGCCGTTGAGCGAAATCCGCATTTATTCTTCCCACTCCAGCAGGTTGGTTTCGACAATCGGCTGCGACAGATCGCGCGGCACGCGGAATGTTTTGATCTCGCCGGGCGCGAACTGCGTCTCAATCGTGCGCGCCAGTCCGGTCAGGTGAATGGTGGACTTGCAGGCCGATTTGGTCGTTTCATAGGCGCGGATAATCATGTCGTCGTTATCTTCGGCCTTCTTCAGCACGCTGACGATCACGTTATCCGGCTTCACGTCAATAAAGCAATCGGCCTGTGGCAGCTTACCTTCGGGATGGTACGTCGCCACCAGCGCAATTGGACGCTGGTTGAGTTCCGCGGCCCGTTTCACTGTTCCGGCCTGTTCCCAGCTACCGGCGTGTGGCAGCATGGAATAGCTGAAACGCTGGATGCCCTGGTCAATATAGGAGTGCAGCGCGCCGGGTTTGAGCGTGTGTGGCACGTGATGGGCGTAAGCCGGGCTGCGCAGCACGGTCAGGCCGATGTCGCGCACGTTCACGTCCAGGCTGTACTTGCCGTCGTTGAGCAGGCTGAAGCCGTACAGATTGCCCCGCCCGCGCGCGATACCGGATACGTCCACCCAGCTTTGCACCGGCAGTTCTTCGCCGTTGGCAAACTGTTCAATGGTACCGTAGGGGACTTCGTGGGTCACTTTCATGAAGTCCACGTTGATCGGGAAGCGCAGCTTCAGTACCTTGAGCTGTTCGCGCCAGTCCACGACGACATTCACGTCAATCTGACTGCGATTCGGATACATCGTAAAATCCTGCACCAGGGTGGATTTGCCGTACTCGCTGGTCACGCGGATGACAGATTTGACCGGCCCGTGTTCCACCAGCCGCACGCTCACAGCCTTGAACGCTCCGGCGATCTGGTCAAAGCGGAATACGTCGTGTCCCCAGGTATCGGAACGGTCGTCAATCACAACCGGCGTGGCGGCGTCGCCCTTGAACACTTCCACCTGCGCCTGTTTATCGTACAGCCGTGCGATGTAACCTGTCTGCGGGTCAAATTCCAGCCGCAGCCGTTCGTTTTCCAGCACGGTATCGGACGCCTGCACCGGGTTTGTCTCAGCCGGTTCGCCCTTCGGCAGCAGGCGGTAAGTGCGGTAGCCGAGCGCCGGCAGATCGGCCATGAAGCTGAGACGGACGCGCCCGGTTGAGGTAGCAGACTGCACTTCCTGGTGCGGGATACGCTGGCCGTTCTCCGCTACCAGCACCGCCGACGGCTCCCAGCGGTACATCTCCAGTTCCACGTTCGCCTTCACCGGCCAGGTATGCGGGTTAAAGACGACGATGGGCTTCATGCCCGCTTCCGGTTCGATGTGAATGTTCCAGGCGAACGACTGCACCGCATAATTCATCTGCCGGTCGGCAATCGTCAGCGCCTCGCCGTAGCTGTCGCGGGCGTCGTCGTAAGCCGCTTCCAGACTCGTCCCCGCCAGGATGTCGTGGAACTGGTTAAACAGCACACTTTTCCAGGCGCGTTCGAAGTCGGTCGAGTATGGCTGGCCGGTGGTATGCGCCGCCAGGATGGACCACTTCTCGGCGGCCAGCAGCCGGT
This sequence comes from Chloroflexota bacterium, assembly GCA_016223085.1. Lineage (GTDB taxonomy): Bacteria > Chloroflexota > Anaerolineae > Aggregatilineales > Phototrophicaceae > CFX2. Next base: position 170,429 of record JACRPS010000010.1, on the reverse strand, counting down.
TTTCCGCCAACCGGTTCCAGCGTTTGATGCCGGAATGGGCGGCGTAACAACCGCTGGCGTGTTTTTGCAGGTCGGAATGCACCACCGGCAGATGCCAGTTTTTGGACTCGACCGATTCAAAAAAGGCTTCCGGCGAACTCAACACCAGCGTCGGCAAATCGGGGTCGGCATTCAGCCGGTAGATGCTCTCGAGGTTTTCCCGCGTCGGCCCGCCGCCGTGATTGCCCACGCCGTAAAAGCACATAAACTCGTCCTGCGGGTCTTTCATCTCGTCGGCGCAGCGCCGCACGTGGATGTCCAGTTCCTTACCCCAGGACAGGTATTCAAAGGCGATGCGGAACGCCAGCACACGCGAACCGTCGTCTGCCTCCCACCAGAACAGGCGCGACGGCAGACTTTTTTCGTGCGGCATGGGGCGCAGAAACACGTAATACGATAGGCCGCTTTTTTTCAGGATTTGCGGCAGCGTCCCGCTGTGGCCGAAGCTGTCCACGTTAAAGCCGACACGCGCCGTCACACCCAGCTTTTCCTTAAAATACCGCTGGCCGTACAACCCCTGCCGGACGAACGACTCGCCGCCGGGGATGTTGCAGTCCGGCTCAATCCACCAGCCGCCGACCACCTGCCAGCGCCCTTCTCTCACGCGCTGTTTGATCTCCGCGAACATGGCCGGGTCGGATTTTTCAACCCAGTCGTAAAACGCCGCCGAACTGGCGACGAAGATAAAATCGTCATATTCCTTCATTCGGTCGAGCGCCGACCGGAAGGTGGCCTTCACTTCATGAAAACCTTCATGCCACTGCCACAACCAGACCGGATCAATATGGGCATTACCGATCATGTGCAGCGTTCTGGTTTTGATCGAAGTTCCCAGTAAAGACTCCATCCCGCACCCCTCTAAACAGCAGAAACTAAAGCCTCAGCCTGCTGCCCAAACCGGACATCGTTAATCGTTACATCCACCGCGATTCTGGCCCGCCGCGCCCGGAAGTCCGGCGGGGTGATAACTTGGAACGACAGGGTTTGCGTGGCGCAGGGAGACAGCAGCGCGCGCAGCCGATGGTCCATCAACTGCCCGCTTTCGTTCCCGGACATCGCCGCCATGTGCCAGCCCTCCGGCAGAACTACCTGGATGATCACGTCCGCATTATAATCAAACGGATTACGGACTTCTACCTGATATTCCACCAATTGGTCGCTGCCGGCAGACGACTGGTACGGGTATAGCCACGTAACGAAGCCTTCCGCTTCCAGATTCGGCGACAGCGGCAGCAGGTCACGGTGGAGGCGTTCCAGTTCCAGCCCTATCCGGTCCAGCCGGTCGAAGTAATCCGGCGTCACCCACAGCGGCGCCCAGTGGCCAGACAGAATCACCTCCGGGTTCAGCCGCCGGTAAAGCTGGGCGCTCTGGATGTAATCGGTCGTCTGGAAGCGATTCGCGTACACGTAGTTCAGTTCCAGTCCCGCCCCGCCCTGATACTGGTCGCCCGTCACCAGCACACGCCGCCCGTCCACCTCCAACGCGATGGCGACGGCATAGAGCGTATGGCCGGGCAGCGGGTACAGTGTCAGCGTGTATTCCTCCCACTGCACCGGCATGCCCAGCGGCAGGCGGCAGTCCACCGGAATCGGGTCATACCACAGGCACGGCAGGTCATACCGCTTCGGGTTTTCCAGCACGTCGGCAAACGTCTCCGCCGCCCACACCTGCGCGCCTTCGACCGACCGCAGCAGGTTAAACCCGGCCACGTGATCGTCATGGAAGTGCGTCGGCAGCACCACGTCAATCCTGTCCACGTTAAACTGGCGTTTCAGCATCGGTAGCGAGTGTAACCAGGGGCGGCGCGAGGCGCGGTCGGTGCCGGCGGGCAGCCCGGTTTCAAAGTCATAGCCGAAATCCATCACCAGCGCCTTGCGGCTGTCGGACAAGAGGACGTAGCTGTTGGCGACGCAGGCGCGGTGCTTCAGCAAATGCGGCGTGACCGCTTCGTAAGGCCGGCTGTGCAGTTCCAGCAGGTCGGTGTGATGGTTACGCAGATGCAACAGACAGTTCAGGCGTTCGATCAGCGCGTCTATCGCCGCGTCCGGCGCGTCCATCGGTTCGCCGTGCGACGGCAGCAGCCAATCCGGCTGGCTGTCTTTCAGGTCGAGCAGCGAGAGCATACTTGCACCCACGCCCTCCGCGCCGTTATACGTCCACTGCGTCGCCGCCAGACTCCATACTTTTCCCAGCGCGGCGATCAGATCGCCGGTGAAGGCCACGCGCTGGTCATTGATGTCCGCCAGCAGCGAGATCGAACCCGGCGTGTGTCCCGGTGTCGGCAGCACGCACAGGCTGACGCCGCCAAATCGCCACGTGTCGTAATCTTTCAACGTGCCGCTGATGGGCACAGACTCCAGCAGCGAGAAACGATCCTGCCGCAGGTTGTAGTTGTTATCAAGCGGGCGCGCCTGCCAGTGTTCATCCACGCGCTGAAACAGGTCCTGCTCCACATGCGGCACCCAGATGCGGATTCCCGCTTCAACCGCCCGGCGCAGGCCCTGCCCCTGGTCGCGGTGGTGGTGCGTCAGCAGCACGTCGGTCACACGCTCGACGCCGATTTCATCCAGATGATCCAGCACATCGCCGCTGCCAAAGTCCACCAGCACGGCAGTTGCGCCAGCCCGAATTACGTACACGTTACACGTATCGGTAAACCGGAACAGGTCTTGCAAGATTGGCTGCATTCATTTGTCCCCATGAACCTGTGTTGCCGGACAACAACACAATCACACTATCCGTTTTTAATCCCACCCGGCTTCAGGATTAAAAACACTCACCCTACCCTGCTGCACCGCATCCTGTGCGAACAGGAACATGGCCGCCGACCATGATTGGCCAGCATACCCCATAGGCCGCCCGGACAGGCCGTGAAACCACTCATTAAATTCCCACTCACTGCGTATGCCCTGGCGGTTCATCTCCGCCAGTTTCCCAAGCTGCGCCCTTGCTTCGTCCAGCCGACCGGCCTGCACCAGCGCCGCCACGTAAAACCCGCCGATGAATGGCCACGCGCCGCCGTTGTGATAATGATGCGGCAGGTTGAGATTCCGCACCCGGTAATACTCGCGCCAGTCGGCGTCGCCGGGGTTCACCGGCGGATACAGCGCCCGCACCGGGAACGGCTCGTTCAGCCCGCAGCCGTGCAGGTAATCCAGAATCCGGTTCGCCTGCGTGCTGTCGGCCACACCGAACAGGATGGCGAGCAGATTGCCGAGCGTATCAAAGCGGTCGGCATAATCGCGGAAGGCCATGTATGGCAGATAATACGGACGCACCACCAGTTCGGTTTCCACCCGGCGCAGCGGATACAGCCATTCCTGCCGTTCCTGCCGCACCCAGTCCCAGTCCTTCGGCGCTTCCGGCCCAAGCCACAGCAGCGTATTGATCTTGCGTCGCACGTCTTCCGCCGACCGGACATAGCTTTCTGAAGGCAGATCGAGCGCCGCCGCCAGCTCTGCCATGCATTTCCACACTGTGTAGTACAGCACATTATCAAATAAAATATTATAGCGGTTAGCGAACAAATCTGCCCAGTCCATCGCCTCGTGGACTTCCAGCAGGCCGCACTCGTTCGAGTCCTGGTAGCGCAGCCACAGCAGCGCCCGCTCCAGGCTGTCCCACGCCTGTCGCAGAAAGGCGATGTCCTTGCCCTGCCTATAATGGTAATAGTGGCCAATAATGTACCACAGGTTGCTGTCCACCACGCCTGCATGGGTCGTATCCGGCGCGAGACGGCGGGCGCTGCCGGCTTGCAGGCGGCCACCGAGCGCCACCAATGCCGGGTCATCCACGTCGGTATAGCCGACATTGTGCGGGATATGGCCCAACGAACTCTGGAACTGCCGCAGCGTTTCCAGCGACCGCTGGTGAATATACTTCGCTTCCGGGTTCGCGCACAGCCACAGCCCCAGGCCACAGATCATGCTGTCACGCGCCCAAACCTGCTGGTAAGCGCGGCTCGACCCCAGGATGCCCAGCTCGCTGCCGTTTGCCAGCAGTATCCGTTCGGCAGTTACCGCTGCCGTTTCAATCAGCGATTGATCCATTCCTAACCTCATGCGATGGCGTTTACCAGCATCCGCCGGTCACAGTCTGCTGACGAGCCTGCTACTGGCAGGACGACTCGCTGTCCACCTTAGCACTGTAGCACATCCTGCGTCCCATAACCGTTAACCTTTTAGGCCGGTAGTGGCAATGCCATCCATGAAGTAACGCTGGCCGAGGAAGAAGATCACCAGCATTGGCACGGTCACGATCACGCTGGCCGCCAGCACAATCTCCCACTGCATCTCGCCGCCCTGCCCGAACTGGTCGAGAATGGCTTTCAGACCGCGCGGCAGCGTGAACAGCGCCGAATTTTGCAGATAGATCAGCGGCTTGAGCAGGTCGGTCCAACTGGCTTTAAACTCGAAAATAAAAACGACGATCAGAGCGGTGCGGGTCAGCGGCAGCGCGATATTGCGCCACATCTGGAAGTAGCTGGCGCCATCCACCCGCGCCGCCTCAAATAATTCACGTGGCAGCCCCAGATAAAACTGCCGCAGCAGAAAGATATAAAACGCGGAGCCAAACAGATTGCCCGCCCACAACGGCACCTGCGTATTCACAAAGCCCAGCCTTTGCCAGACGAGAAACACCGGGATCATCGTCACCACACCCGGCAGCATCATCGTCGCCAGCACCAGGCCAAACAGCGTATCCCGCCCCCGGAAGCGGAAATAGGAAAAACCGAAGGCGATGGCCGCACAGCTAATCGTGACCGAGACGGCGGCCAGGATGCCGATAACCAGACTGTTTTTGAGCCATGTAAACACCGGCGCGACCTGCCATACCCGGACGTAGTTTTCCCATGCCACTGGGTCCGGAATCCACTCGCTGTTAAATACCTCGGCGCGCACCTTCAGCGATGCGCTGACCAACCACACAAACGGCGTGAAGAAGATCATCGTGCAACCGATGAGCACGATGATAAACACGATGCGCCACAGCCGGTCTTTCAGTTCACGGTTGGCGGCGCGCCGGTTCATTGGCTCCACACGGACGCTGCTGTCACTTGCAACTGCCGACATCACGACGATCCTTCGTAGTAAACCCAGCGGCGGCTGACGCGGAGCTGGATAACGGTCAGGATGAGAATGATGACAAACAAAACCCAGGCCATCGCCGACGCATACCCCATCCGCAGGAACTCAAACGCCTGCCGAAACAGGTAGATGTTGTAAAACAACCCTGCTGACGACGCCGCGCTGGACTCCATATTGCCGAAGTACATGGTATACACTTCGGTAAAAATCTGAAGCGAAGCGATGGTATTGACGATCAGCGTAAAGAAGATCGTGCCGCTGATGAGGGGCAGCGTCACATGCCGGAACTGTTTCCAGCCGGTCGCGCCATCAATGCTGGCGGCCCCGCAATCCCCTGCAGTTCCAGCCCTTTATTCACCAGCCCCACGCGCGGGTTCAGCAGCCACAGCCACAGGGTAGCAATTGCCACCGCCGGCGTGATCGAAGGCAGATAGAAGGCGGTGCGGAAGAAACCGGCTGCCTTGCCAACCCGGTTCAGCAGCAGCGCCAGCGCCAGCGCCACGATGATCGCCAGCGGAACGTGCAGAACGGCGTAGAAAAACGAATTGGTAAGGCCCAGCGCAAACCGTGAGTCCTGGAACAACTGCTGGTAGTTTTCCAGACCGATAAACTTTGGCGGGTTAATCACGTCGTATTTGGTGAGCGACAGCCACAGGCTGAACGCCATTGGCCCGGCAGTAAACACCAGAAAGCCGATAAACCAGGGCGAGATGAACGCCAGCCCCGCCAATGTCTCCCGTCGTTGTAAGGAGGCCCGCTCCCCCTGGGGGGAGCGGGCGCTCTGCGCTAGAGTAGCCATATAACCGTTACTGCGGCTGGTTCGCCCACGCTTCGTCCAGCGCGGCCTGGGCTTCCTGCTGCGCCTGGTCGAGCGCTTCCTGCGGGGTTTGCTCGCCATTCAGGACGCGGTTGACCGCATCCACCCACGCCTGCCGGAACTCGGCCCCTGCCGGGTTCGCCGGAATGGCAAAGGCATTCTCCTGCAGCGACAGGATCACCTGCACGCCGTTATCGAACTTTTCGTCGCCGCTGGGCTGCACGATGTCGCCGAAGATTGTCTCGTCCGCCACGATGTTGCCGGTGTACACGCCGGTATTGATCGTGCCCTTCTCGGCGCGCAGTTCGGCGCGTTTCTCAGCGGCGCGAATCCACGCTTCTGGCGAGGTCACGGTCTTCATGAAGATGCAGGCGGCTTCGGGATTGGCGGCGCCCTTCGGAATCGCCCAGGCACTACCAGTGGCATAGCTCAACGGATTGCCTTCGCGGTCCTGGAATGCTTTAAAAGCGACCGGCGCATCCGGCGACACATCGGCCAGCACGTTCATGTACCACTGCTCCATCGGCCACGCGCCAATCTGGTCAGCGACAATTTGGTTTTCCCCACCGAAGAAATCCCACGTATCGCGAAACGCCTTAAACGGCGCGTAACCGCCGGGTGTTTCCAGCAGGCTGACGGCAAATTCCAGCGCCTCAACCACCTTCGGGTCGTTTAACTGCGCGGTGCGACCATCATCGGATAGCAGTGACGCGCCATTAGCCTTCGCCCACAGCGGCAGGAATTCGGGCAGCTTGGGGTCGAAGCCGATACGGGTCAGCTCATTACCACTGCCGACGGTCAGCGCATCGTTCAGTTCGGCGATTTTGTCCCAGTCGCTGGTGTCCATATCATCCAGCGTCAGGCCCGCGTCTTCCAACGCCTTGGTGTTCACAAATACCATGATATTGTTGAAGAATTCGGGGATGCCATACACGGTATCGTTGACCGTGACCTGGTCGACCGCCACCGGACGATACTGGCTCATGTCAATCTCGTGGTTGGCGATGCAGTCCGTCAGCGGCATCAGCGCGCCGCGCACCGCGTAGGTGCTCAGCACGTCGCGGCCCATGTTCACCAGATCAGGCGGGTTGCCGCTGGCGACCGAGGTCAGGAACTGCTGCTCATCCAGCGCGCCTTCGGTGAACTGGACGTCAACATTGGGATACTGCTCCTTGAAATAATCCACGCGCTCGGTGGCAATCTCGTCACCCAGGCCAAAACCGAGAACGGTCAGGCTGCCGCTGATGTCTTCCTGGGCGCTGGAGACGCCGGCCATCAGGGCCAGCGCCAGCACGATGACGATCACTGCCGGCCAGAAGTGGCGGTGAGTCTTGAACAACATGGAAACACTCCTTGTAAAATACAACCCGACGCACCTAACTTCGTGAGTCGCGCCATCCCCGTTCGCAGGCAGCGAAGCAGGAGGGCGACTGCAACACCCGTCAAGAGGGTTTTCTCCGGTAGACATCTCCTTTCTACAGCGTCGCTGTCAGCTTATCGGGCGGGTCGTGCCCCGGTCCACCAGGCGCACCTGCAACTGAATTTGCTGGATCGGGCGACCAGGGTCAGCCAACCGCGCCAGCAGCAGTTCAACCGCCATGCGCCCGGACTCAACCAGAGATTGGTTGATCGTCGTCAGATCAACGTGTTCAGCGATGTCAATGTCATCGAAGCCGATAACCGACACGTCATCCGGCGTGTGCAGCCCCATCTGGCGCAATTCATGAATCACCCGGATGGCGAGGTCGTCGGCGGGCACAAAGATCGCCGACGGCGGCTTTGGCAGTTGCAGCAGTTCCGCCAGCTTTTCCCGTATCCCCTTGCGTGACACCGGCACGTACTTCACGTATTCGTCCGGCAGCGCCACCCCCTGCTCAGCCAGCGCCTCGCAGAAGCCGTGTAACCGCTGCACTTCAGGGTGAATCGAATAGGCCGGATGCTGGCCGAAATACACATAGGCGCAGCGCCGATGCCCTAGTTCCAGCAGGCGTTGCGCCGCCAGCCGTCCGCCACCACAGTCATCCACCAGAATCCCGCTGAAACCAGGGAGGTTATATTCGATAAACACGGTCTCCAACTGGTTTGTCAACAGCCGCTGCGCCGCCACGCCATCTACCGGTAGTGACATTACAATCAACCCATCCAGGCTGCCGATCAGCGGTAGGGTCGCCAGGTAATTGTTCAGCCGTTCAACCGAGTCTACGGTGTAGACAACCAGCTCGTAGCGCGAATTTGACAGCCCTTCGGCCACGCCGCGCATCCGGTCCACAAACGACGGCGACGTAAAAAACGGGGTGATGACACCGATGCGACCGGTGCTCTGCAACACGCGGGCGCGTGCCTCGGCTTTTGGCACGAAGGCCAGCCGGTCAATCGCGGCCATGATCTTCTGACGGCTGACTTCGCTGACCCGTTCGGGCGAGTTCAGAAAGCGGGAAACCGTCGCAATGCTGACGCCGGAGAGTTCAGCGACATCGTAAATCGTTGGGGAGGGATTGCGGTCGGTGCTCATGTAACCACCGCGACGGGTAAAAGGAGGTGTAAGTGTTTTTGTGTAAGCACTTACAACCACTATACACCGAAAATCAGAGCTTTGTCAATTTATTACTTTGATAGCAACAGCCTGTTATCGTCTCAGGTATTATGAAGTTTGGGGCGGTACTGAATCGCTTCGGCGACGTGCTGCACTTCAATCCGCGCGCTGCCCGCCAGGTCAGCAATAGACCGGCTTAGCTTGAGAACCCGATGATACGACCGCGCGCTGAGCTGCATCCGCCGCACCGAGAGTTCCAGAAGTTGCTGCGCTTCCGGCGCTAACCGGCAGAACTCGCGGATTTCGCTCACCCCCATATCGGCGTTAGTGTACAGCCCCTTGCAGCCGGCAAAGCGTTCGTACTGTCGCTGGCGTGCCTGTTCGACTCGTTCGCGGATAGCGGCGGAACTTTCAGCGCGGCTATCGCTCAGCAGCTTGTCGTATTCCACGCGCGGCACGTCTACATGAATATCAATCCGGTCAAGCAGCGGGCCGGACAGTTTACTTTGATACCGCGTAATCATATTAGGCGTGCAACTGCATGTTTTCACCGGGTCCCCGTAATAGCCGCACGGACAGGGATTCATCGCCAAAACCAGCATAAAATTGGCGGGGAACGTCAGGCTACCTTTTGCGCGCGAAATCGTCACCGTTTTATCTTCGATTGGCTGGCGCAGCACTTCCAGCGTGCGCGGGTTGTGTTCCGTACATTCATCGAGAAATAGGATGCCACGATGCGACAGGGTTACTTCGCCCGGCTTGGGAATCGAGCCGCCGCCGATCATCCCGGCGGTGGAGATGGTATGATGCGGTGCACGGAACGGGCGGGTTTGCATCAGTGGGTGCTGGCTTTGCAGCAGATCGGCCACCGAGTAAATGCGCGTCACTTCCAGCGCCTCTTCCAGCGTTAGCTTCGGCAGAATGCCGGCCATCGCCCGCGCCAGCAGCGTTTTGCCTGTTCCCGGCGGCCCGCTGAGCAGCACGTTATGCCCGCCTCCGGCGGCGATTTCCAGCGCCCTCTTCACATGCTCCTGGCCCCGCACGTCGGCGAAGTCCACCACGCCGTCCGCTTGAGATGAAACTTGCAGGGATGCCGTAGGGTCGGCGCGGAACGGCGGAATCGGATTGAGACCATATAAATGCTCAACCAGTTCGCCCAACGTTCGGATAGGAATCACCTCGATGCCGTCCACCAGCGCCGCCTGAGGCGCGTCCTCCGCCGCTACGTAAATCGTGGCAAACCCTGCCTGGTAAGCAGCATAGGCCATCGGCATCACGCCCTTGACGTGCCGGATGCTACCGTCCAGCGACAGTTCACCCACAAACAGCGCGCGGTCCAGTTCCGCCAGCGGCAGTTGATCGGTCGCTGCCAGAACACCCACCGCGATTGCCAGATCGTAGGCGGTGCTGTGTTTGGGGATGTCAGCGGGTGATAAATTGACCAGATAGCCTTTGTTGGGGAAGGTCAGATTACTGTTTTTTATGGCGGCGCGGACACGCTCACGGCTCTCTTTCACCGCGTTGTCCGGCAGGCCAACGATGTTAAACGAGGGAATGCCCGCGCGTGGGTTAAAATCGGTCTGCACCTCCACGATGCAGCCGTCCAGCCCGACGATGGCGCAGGCACGCACGATTGCCAGCATTGATGTCCCCCCCTGTATATGACAACCCGGTAACTTATAGGCCAGCCGGCGCTTTCTCCAGCCACGCCAACAGCTCATCATGGGTCGGCGCTGCCGTCGCGCCGCCGATGGCGGTTACCGACAGCCCACCGCAGATGTTGCCGTAGCGGGCGCATACCTCCAGCGGCGCTTTTTCCACGATATAACCAAACAGGAAACCGGCATTGAAGCAGTCGCCGGCACCGGTCGTGTCCACCACCGGCCCGGCGCAGATCGCTGGCGCGTGAATCACGTTGCCTTCGCTACCAATCCACGCACCATTTGCGCCGTCCTTCACCACAACCATCCGCACGTGCTGGTTAAGCTGCCGAACGGCGGCTTCGACATTGCTGGCCTCGGTGATGATGAGCGCCTCGCGGGCGTTGGGCATAAAGATGTCCACCTTCGCCAGCGTTTCCCGACAGATGGGTGGCTGCCGCAGGTGATGGCCGTCCTGACAGTCCATCGAAACGGTCGCCCCTTTGCGGTGCGCCTGCTCGACCAGTGGCCGCAGTTCGTCATCCGGCATCATCCAGCCGATATGCAGGTGCGAATACTCGCACTCCTCCAGCGTGTGCTGCCAGTATTCCGGCATGTCATCACACGACGAGTCCGCATAGGAGATAAAGGCGCGCTCGCCCTGGAACGGTACCGAGGTTGTCACCAGCCGGTAAGGCCGGTCGAGGATACGCGCCAGAGTCAGGTCTATGCCTTCGCGTCCGGCCAGATCGTAAACAAACTGGCTGTACGAGTCATTGCCAAAGCAGCCCGGCCAGCCAACCCGAGCGCCCAGGCGCGTCAGCGCAGCGGCGGTGATGAACATCCCGCCACCAGTGGTAATCAGTTCGGTAGCAAAAATCTCCCGTCCCAAACAGGGAAATTCCGGCATCCCGGAGAAAATCTGGTCGAAACAGTAATCGCCAAGCTGGATGATGTCGTACTGCATGAAGATGCTCCGGCATACGAATTGCCGCATGTGAGTCTGGTTTTTATTGTACCATAGCCAGTATCGGACCATCGCTCAAGACTTGACTTTCGGAACAAATGTTCGTATCATAGAAGGTATGAATATCCAACGACAGCCGGACTCGCTGGAAAAGTTGACTATCCTGGGGGATACCACCCGTTTCGAACCGGCGGGCGACAAACCCCAGGCTGAACACGCCCGCGCCCCGCGCGCGGAGCGTTTGCCGTGTATTACCAACGTCGCTACCCCCTCCGGCGCGAAGCCCATCATGAAAGCCATGATGACCACCGCCTGCGAGCGCAACTGCTATTACTGCCCCTTCCGCGCCGGTCGCGGCAAGATGCCGCGCATCTCCTTCAAAACCGCCGAAATGGCCGATACCTTCGACCGGGTACAGCGGGTGGGCATGGCGCAGGGCATCTTCCTGTCGTCGGGCATTATTAAAGGCGGCGTCACCACTCAGGACAAAATCATTGACGCGGCGGAAGTCATTCGCCACCGCTATGGTTATCAGGGGTACGTTCACCTCAAAATCATGCCTGGCGCGGAATACGATCAAATCCTGCGTGCCATGCAGCTTGCCGACCGAGTCAGTATTAACTTAGAAGGCCCCACGCAGGAACGGCTGAACGCGCTGGCCCCCGGCAAAAACCTGGCTGACGAACTGCTGGAACGCCTACGCTGGGCACACCAGATTCGTCGCCAGCACAACCTGCGCGCCAGCATCGTGACGCAGTTTGTTGTCGGCGCGGTTGGCGACACTGACCTGGAACTGCTGTCCATCAGCGAGCAGCTTTACCGGCAGATCGGGCTGGCGCGAGCGTATTATTCCGGTTTTAACCCCATCGAAGATACGCCGTTTGAAAACCGGACGCCCACCCTCCCCCTGCGGGAGACGCGGCTGTACCAGGCCAGCTTTCTGCTGCGCGATTACGGCTGGAGCGTGGAAGAACTGCCATTTGAAGGTGAAGGCAACCTGCGTCTGGACGTAGACCCCAAACGCGCCTGGGCCGACGAGAATCTGCGCCCCGCCCCGGTTGACCTGATGCGCGCCGACCGTGCCGACCTGCTGCGGGTGCCGGGCATCGGTCCAAAAGGCGCGGATGCGATTATGAAGGCGCGCCGGCGTGGCCGCCTGACTGACCTGTCGCACCTGCGGTCGCTAGGCATTCGCGCGCCGGAACAGGCCGCACCCTACATCCTGCTGGATGGCCGCCGCCCGCCGCAGCAGCTTACCCTGTTTTAGTTTGCAGTTGCTGCCGCAATCCCCTGGCGGCAGCAGTAATTGGAAACTTTGCGACTTTGGGTTAAGGTTTTTTGAATGACTATCCGAACTCTCACCCCCACTACAGCCCGCCGGTTAGCCATCGCCCGCCAGCACCTGGACGGCCAGCCTCGCCCTGCTGATAACATGCTGGACGTGATTCGGGACCTGGGCTGCCTTCAGCTTGACCCGACCAGCGCCGTCGCCCGCAGCCATCTACTGGTGCTGTGGAGCCGCCTGGGGAATTATGACCGGGCGCAGCTTGACCGCCTGTTGTGGCATGATCGCCAGCTTTTTGAATACTGGGCGCACGCCGCTTCCATCGTGCTGACCGAGGACTACCCGATTCACGCCGAGATGATGAGCCGCTACGCCAATGGCGAACCGGCCTACTGGCAGAAATGGATTCAACAAAACGCGGCTTTCCGGGATCACATCCTGAATGAACTGGAAAAGCGCGGCCCGCTGTCATCCAAGGATTTTGAGGATAAAACAGCGTCGGGTTGGGCTTCGACCGGCTGGACCAGCGGGCGCAACGTCAGCCGGATGCTCGATTTCCTGTGGCTTCAGGGGAAAATTCTGGTGAAGGAGCGCCGGGGACAAACCCGTTACTGGGACCTGGCCGAACGCTGCCTGCCAGACTGGACGCCGCGCCACGCGCTTTCACGCCGCGAAGTCGTGCGCCGGTCCGCCCAGCGCGCCCTGCGCGCGCTCGGCGTCGCCCGCGCCAACCAGATCAAACAGCACTTCACGCGCAGCCGCTACCCTGATCTGCCGTCCGTGCTGGATGAACTTGAAGCGGAAGGCCGCATCCAGCGCGTGAAGATTGCCGGCGACGGAGTGACCTGGCCGGGCGTGTGGTATATCCACACGGACGAACTGCCGCTGCTCGACCGGCTGGAAGCAGGCGACTGGCAGCCCCGCACCACGCTGCTGTCGCCATTTGACAACCTGATTGCCGACCGGGCGCGCACCGAATCGATGTTTCACTTCGAGTACCGGATTGAGATTTACGTGCCGAAGGACAAACGCAGATACGGCTATTTTGTCCTGCCCATCCTGCACGGCGACCGCCTGATCGGGCGGATTGACCCGCTGCTGGATCGTAAACAGGGCGTGTTAAACATTAATGCGGTTTACGCCGAACCCGGCGCGCCACAGGACAGGGACACCGCCCACACCATCCGGGCTGCCATAGAAAACCTCGCCACCTTCCTCGGTGCAACAAACATCGTCTATACCGACCGCGTACCGGAAGGGTGGAAAACCACCTTACGATAAGTGCAGGGGCTTAATGCTTTGCGCTCACCACTTTTACGAACCGCCCATCTGCAATACCGTAAAGTCGGGCTGGCGCAGGTAGCGCTCTCGGGTCGCCCGCGTCGCTGCAAGCTGTTCCGGCGTCAGGAGCGACCAGAACTGTTCGGGCGCCATCAACCGCCCTGCCCCAGCGTCGCCATACCGGCGCAGCCAGTCAAAAAACGCTTCCGTGCCCAGATCAGACCGTAAATCGTGCAGCATCTGCGTGCCGCGCAAATACACGGCGTTGATATACGCCCGCCGTGACGAAAACTCGTACACGGTGCTGTCCACATAGCCTTCGGGCGCCAGCCGGTTCACGCGGAAATCCCACCACCAGTCTTTCAGCGCCGGGTAATATTCCTCAATAAACACGTATTCGCTGTAGGTCGCCAGGGCTTCATCCAGCCAGGGACTCATGGCCTGGTCATTGCCGACCTTGCTGTACCACCATTGATGCGAAATTTCGTGGACGGTGATAATCATCAGGTAGCTGGTTGGCCCGTTAAACGCTCGGAAGTACTCCCCGCCGACAAACACTATCCCGCTGAATTCCATGCCATCCGGGAAATCCCCCTGCACAATCACCAACCGGTCATAGGGATACGCCCCGTACAGATCGCTGAAGGTTTCCGTCGCTTTCACCGCCGAGTCCAGCGCGAACGCTGCGCTGTCAAGTATGCCAGACTCGGTTTGAATCCGCGCCTCCGCAAATGTGTACAGTTCCACCTTGACCCCGTTGGCGCTGCGCGCGCTGGTCATGACGAAAGCGTCGCTCAGGCTCAAACTGAAGTCACGCGCGCGATTCAGCACAAAATGCCAGTGTGCCGGCCCGTTCTCCCGCACCACGCCCGGCGCGGCCACCCGCAGCCCATCCGGCGCGTTGCTGACGGTCAGCGTCACGTCCCAGTCGGCTTCATCCAGCACATCCTGCTCGCCGATCGGCGTATCCTCGCGCGACACCCAGTCGTCAGCCAGCCGGGGCGCGACCGTCGCCAGCCAGTGTCCCAGGTTCAACTGGCGCGGACTGTAACCGAGGTAACCCCGGTACGCCTCCGGACTAGCCAGGTTAATTACCGGAAGCCGCAGCCCAAACCACAGTTCAACCTTGACCGCACAGCCTGGTTTCAGTGCTGCCTCCAGGTTCACGACCAGCCGCTGACCGACTAGAGACGTGCTTGCCGGTTTCCCCCCGTCTACCGTCACCTCGTCAAGGCTTAAGATTCCCGGCCACGCATTCGCCTTGATATTGAATATAATCTGGGATAGGCCAACAGTCGTGCGGTTGATATAATCCACCATCTGGCGCACCACCAGTTGACGATTTGCGTAATCGAGTTCAGCAAGAACCGTATGACGGGTCCCCGGCAGTTCTGCCGTGCCCTGGCACTGCGCCGGAAGCGCACTTGACGTAGGCGCTGGTGACGGCGTTGGTACCTGGCGAAGCTGCCGGTCTACCGTCGGTACGGGTGTTGTCTGGGGCAAAGGGATCGGTGTCGCCGTTGGGATAAGCTGGCTATCCGCCCCGGTAACAGCGCAGGCGGCGAGGAGCAGAAGCGCGATCAGATAGCTTAAGCGTGGCATGAGTTGCATCTTACCGTGAGCGCCGGAAATTGCCAACCGTCGTTTGACCGACGCTCGAAACGCAGCGAATGAATGGGTTGCGTGTTATGTTTACAGGCCGATACACGACCAGGAGGAATAGCCTTGAAAGAACTACCGATTAGTGACCAACTACGAGGGCTGATTCAGCTAACTCGCTGGAAAGAATATGTACCGTTTGTCGTACCGCTAACCATCCTCGGTGCGCTGCTGGCGACCCGCCCTCATGATATTCTGCTCGACTGGCGGCTGGTGGCGGTCACGGCGGCGAATATCCTGGCCGTCGCCTACGCGTTTATGATTAATGATATTGAAGATGCGCCTGATGACGCCCGTGACCCGGCCCGCGCTGCCCGCAATCCCATCTCCAGCGGCCAGATTGGCGTGCGCGTCGGTTATGCAGCCTGCCGGGTGGTTGCCGCCATCACGCTCATTCTGTATGCCCTGGGCGGTGTGTGGGCGCTGCTCATCGGCATCGCTACCCTGCTCTTATCACATCTTTATTCCTGGCGTCCGGTGCGGCTCAAAGCGTGGCCGGTCACGGACGTGGTTTCCCACTCGCTGATGTTAAGCGGCTTCCTGCTGCTGGCCGGGTATTTCACCTATCACACCCAGCCGGGCATCGTCTGGTTTGTGGCGGCCAGTGTCACGCTGGTGTCGGTCTACGGCCAGCTTTACAACCAGCTTCGTGACTTCGAAATGGACAAGGCTGCCGGGCTGTTTAACACCGCCATCGTCCTCGGCGAAAACAACACGCGCCGCGTGATGTATCTCTCGATTGGGCTGGCGGCGGTCTGTCTGCTGGCCGCCATCGTCCAGGGCGTGTTTCCGCTGTGGCTGGGACTGGTGCTGCTTGCCAGCGTTCCGGTCAGCATGATCTTCCGCCCAAGCACCGACATGCGCGGCACCGAGGCGGTAGACATCAGCGGCGGGATGCAGATTCAGGGGCTGCTGGTCGCCAACCTGACCATTGCCGTCTGGCTGATCTCGGTGCTGGTGCAGCAGGTGCTGTTGTCCTGAACCCGGCAACAAAAACCGTTGTGAAGTCGGGGGCAGTGCCCCCGACTTTTTATTCCACATACCGTTATTGAACGAAGGATAAACGCAAAAAACACTAAAGTACTAGATTCCGTTTGGCGCTTGCAATTTCCATTTTCTATAATCAGGGATTGTTAGTTGAAACAGAGGCAGGGGTCTATGACCAACGGCGACAGCCCGCGCGGACGAATCCTGATCGTAGACGACATTCCCGATACCGTGAAGCTGCTGAAGGAGTGGCTGGAGAGCCACAATTTCCGCGCTACCGGCGTGACCAGCAGCGTGCAGGCGCTGGAACTGGCGGAACAGCAATCCCCTGATCTGATTCTGCTCGACGTGATGATGCCCAAAATGGACGGCATCGAAACCTGCCGCCGTTTAAAAGCCAACCCCAAAACTGCCGGCATCCCCGTGATACTGGTCACGGCTAAAAACCCCGGCGATGCCCGCTCCGAAGGTATGATGGCCGGCGCGATTGATTACATCACCAAGCCGATCAACCTCAACGATCTGGTCCGCCGCATCGAAGCAGCACTGGCGACCACCCCACAGTCGCCGGTGGATGTGCAGCGCCTGCTGGAAGAAGTGGCGCACTCTGCCATGACGATTTTGCAGTCCAGCCTCGTCTGGCTGCTGGCGCTGGACGACGAAGACCAGTCGCTTGCCAGCCGCATCCTCGTCACCACCAGTGGCTCGCGCGCTGAAACCGACTTCCTGCTGACCGCCGGTGAAGGCCAGGCCGGGCCGCGTTTCCCCATCACCGACAGTCAGAATCCACTGTGTGTGGCCTTTATCTCCCGTCAGACGCTGATTAATCAGCCGATTGACCGGCTGGATGCCACCCCATCCACGCGCCTGCTGGCACAGGCGGCGCGCGACCTGCGTATCAATTACCTGACCATCGTCCCACTGACCGCCGCCGGCAAAACCTCTGGCGTGATGGCGCTGGGCAGTTTACAGCCGCACAACATGGACCTGTCGCGCGCGCAGCAAATCCTGTCGTCGCTTGGCAGCCAGGCGGCTATCGCGCTTGACTACTCACGCCTGATTTTGAACCTGACGCAGCGCGAACAGGATATGGAGCGCGAACAGGCCTTCCGCGAGATGATGCTGGACACGATGAGCGATGGCCTGGTGGTGATTGACGACAAGGGCATCATCCGCTACGTCAATCGCCGGATGCTGCGCATGACCAACCACCCCAAAGGCTATCTCGAAGGCCGTTCGGTGGGCGAACTGTTCCACGAAGATGACCGTGCCGAAGTCATGCTCGGCCTGCTGCGCGAAGGCATTGCGACGATGAAATTTGAGCAGCGCCTTATCACCCGCGAAAATCGGGTGATACCGGTCTGGCTCACCCGGTCGCGCGCGCAGTCGGACGTAAACAGCCAGGTCATCGTGCTGTCGGACATAACCCAGCAGAAAAACCGCGAGCAGGAACTGGAACGGCAGACCAGCCACCTGCAGGCGCTCAACCGCGCGGCGCATGTCATCGCTTCTAACGTCTCCCTGCACGAAACGCTGCAAAACATCCTGAACGCGGCGGTCGAAGTGGTGGAGGCACAGGGCGCTTCCCTGTTCCTGCTCAACAAGGACAACCCGACCGAACTCATCGGCGTGGCGGCGGTTGGTTCCGGCGCGGACATCATTCAGGGAGTGCGCGTGCCGGTCGGCCAGGGGGTGGCCGGTTGGGTCGCGCGGGAAGCGCAGCCGCAGCTTGTGGCAGACATCACCAAGGACCCGCGTTATTACCGCGACGTGGACGAAAAAACCGGCCTGCAAACCCGGTCGCTGATCGCTGTGCCGCTGATTAACGCGGAGCAGGTCATCGGCGTGATCGAGGTGGTGAACAAACACAACAATCAGGCATTTGACGAAAATGACCTGCGCCTGCTGGAAAGCATGGCCGGGACGGCGGCGATTTCCGTCGTTAATGCCCGCCTGTTCGACGAATCACAGCGCCGCGTGCGCGAACTGGGGATGCTGCTGAAGGCCAGCGGCGCGGCCTCGTCCACGCTGCAATTTGCCCAGGTGCTGGAAAGTATCGTCCACAGTGTCGCCGAAGGACTGGGGGTGGCGCGCTGCGTGATTATGGCGTGGAATGCCCCCAAGAACCAGCTTGAGGCTCTGGCGGAAGTGGTGGACATTCACTGGCCGAAGGAAGACGCGCCCCGCCGCAGCCTGGCGAAAGAACCACTTAACCGCGCCGCGCTGGCTTCCGGCCTGCCGGTGTTTGCGTCAGCGCAGGATGTTGACCTGGTGCCGGACTACCGCGCCAGCCTGGAAGAAACCGGCATGGCGAACCTGATGGTCGCGCCGCTGTGGGTGGGCGGGGCGGTCGCGGGGCTGGCCGACCTGTACAGCACCGACGCCAGCATGGCTTACAGCGATAAGGACGTGAGCCAGTTTAACGCGATTGTGCAGGTGTGGCAGAGTGATCTGCCGGAAAACACCACGCTGGCAAGCGCGACAGAAGCACAACTGGGGCAACTGGTGCAGCAGCTCATGGCCGTCGGCAAAACCTGCTGGGTGACGCTGCGCACCTGGACGCCAGGCGAAGACCACACGGTCGTCGTACGGGAGCGCGGCTTTGCCGAGTGGACCACCCGTCCCAGGCTAACCTACCCGATGGAGAAATATCCGACGATGCAGGCCGTGATCCAGGATAAACGGGGCAGCGTCGTTACACTCGATAAGCTGGCAAACGACCCGGCGGAAGCGGAGTGGATTCAGGTACGGGGCGGGCGTGCCTGCCTGATGGTGCCGCTGATCGAACATGGTACGGCGGTTGGCATCGTCAAACTGGTGGACCGCGATGAGCACCTGTTTGACGAGGATAGCATCCGGCTGGCGCAGGGGATTGCCAACGTGGTCAGCAGCGCCACCGAAAACGCACGACTGTACCAGTCGCTGGAGAGCCGTGCCCGCGCGCTGGAAAGCGCCTACCGCGAACTGCAGGAAGCCGACAAAGCGAAAGACGAGTTTATCCAGAACGTCTCCCACGAACTGCGAACACCGCTGATTTCGGTGCTGGGTTATGCCGGTCTGCTGGCAGACGGCACCTTCGGCCCGGTGAATCCGCAGCAGCAGGAAGCTCTGGCGGAAATCACCCGCAAGGCGCAAAAACTGGCCGATCTGGTGGATGACATTGTGTCCGTGCAGGCCCTGGAAAACCAGATGTTTGAATGCTCTCCGGCGGACCTGCGCGCCATCGTCCGCGAAGTGGTGGAGCGATGTAGTCCACAGGCGGCGGCGGCCAACCTGCAAATCGTCACCACGCTGCCGGACGCGATTCCATCCGTCCTGGTGGACGCGCGCGCAGTGGGTGAAGCGGTTGAGAAGCTCCTGGACAACGCGCTAAAATTTGGCGCGGGTGGCGAAAAAGTTGAGGTCACGCTTCAGGATACCGGCGGGCCGATGGTGCAGGTAGCGGTGCGGGACTACGGCATTGGCATTGACGCCACCGAGCAGCAGAAGATTTTCCGCCGTTTCTACCAGGTAGACGGTGGCACGGCGCGCCGCTATCCCGGCACCGGGCTGGGGCTGGCGATTGCCAGAGCGATCATCGAAGGGCATGGCGGGCGCATCGGCGTCAAGAGCAAGCTCAACGAGGGCGCTACCTTCATTTTTACCCTGCCAAAAACCAAAGTAGTCAGTAATGGGACTGAATGACCTCCACGCGATTCTGTTTAACATGCACATCCTCTATTCGTTGATTCTGGGCATCTGGGCGGCGCTGATGGCCGCCCGCAGCCAGTCTATTTCCGGCAATTTCTGGGGCGCGGTCGCCACCAGCGCGATACTGGCCGGGGTGGTTACGCTGCTCGGCATCATCATGACGTTGCAAGGGCTGCGAGTGGCCCGGACGGTAGTTTATTTTATCTACATGTCATGGCTGGTGATTATCATGCCCGGCCTGTACACTATGCTGCGTGGCCGCGACGACCGTTCGGCTGCCGTCGCCTTTTCCATCCTCAGCTTCTTTAACGCGGCCACCTCCGCCAGCATGTTCCAGCGCGGGCTGGTGAGTCCCTGGCTGCCCGACGCCGGTTAAGCCATGTGCCGGTCGCTTATCTCCCGGCGCACACTGGCACTGCTGGTCATCCTGACCGCCTGCACGCCGGAACCGACGCCGTTCCCGGTGGACGTGCCCGCCACGCCAGCCTCCACCGCCGCGCCAACTGCCGCACTACCGGCTACCGCCGGAGTCATACGCTACGCCCTGGCGGCAAACACTGCCGGCCTGGTTGCTGACCTGCCATTGCTGGAACAGAGCGCGCAGGTGATCACACTGGAAACTGTCGTCAACCCGGCTGACCTGGGCAGTCGTTACGATATAATCGCCGCTTACGGTGACCTGCCCGGTGGTCAGCGGTCGCCGGTTGAGCATCAGGTGGCGCTGGTGTTTAATCCTGACCTGCCACCAACTAACGACAACGCCGTCGTCGCGGCACTCAAACACGCCGTTAACCCGACGAACATCCTGACCTCGCTCGCTCTTCCCGGCGCAGTCCCACAGGCATCCGCGTCCGTTCCCACGCGCGCCGTGCGCGAGGCACTGGCAAACGCCGGCTGGCCGGATGGTTTTGACCTGACACTGGCCGTCACCCATGCGCCGGGCGCGGCGCCGCTGGCGGCGGCGCTGGCACGCGTCAACGTCACTGTTCGCGCCGAAACTGTGACCGATGCCGCTTTCGCCTCCGGTGCGGCTCAGCTTGCGCTGGTGGTCTGGACCTCGCCCGACGACCGCGCCGAGTGGGAAGCCCGAATAGGCGCGGCGAACGTCTTTCCCCTCTATACCCTGCCCATCAGTTATCTGGCTGTGCCCGGCTTAACCATCAGCTACACCCCCACCGGCTGGCCGTTACCAGGACGTTAACAGAATTTCAAAGAATCCTCAGTTATAATAGGCGGGATACCTGCGGCGGGAACTGCTTTCCCGGCACAAACGCGGTGGATGATGGAACTGATCGTCACGCACGAAAACGCGGACTTCGACGCGATTGCCGCCATGCTGGCCGCGCATAAACTGTATCCCGACGCCATCCCCGTCCTGCCGGAACGGGTGAATCAGAATGTCGCCGGTTTTGTCACCCTGTATGAAAAAGGGCTGCCGTTTGTTCCCCAGCGTGACGTGCGCGCCGGGTCGGTGCGTAAACTGATCGTCGTAGACACGCAGCGGCCTATCCAACTGCGCGGCCTGCCCGCCAACACCCCCATGCATCTGATTGACCACCATCCCCTGGCGCGCGACCTCCAGCCGCACCAGACCTTCACCTACGAACCGGTCGGCGCCACCACCACGCTGCTGGTCGAGCGGATTCAGACTCAGGGGATTCCGCTGGCGCCGCTGGAAGCGACGCTGCTGGCGCTGGGTATTTACGAGGACACCGGGTCGCTACTGTACGGCACCACCACCCCGCGCGACCTGCGAGCAGCGACCTGGCTGCTGGAAAATCAGGCGTCACTGGATACCATCCGACGCTTTCTTTTTCCGCCGCTGACTGAAGAACAGCAGGCGCTGTTTGAGCAACTGGTGAAGGCCGCCGAGAGCCGGATGCTGGAAGGTTATACCATTACCGTCAGCGCCGTGGCCGCCGACCACTACATCACGCAGATCAGCAGCGTGGCGCACCGCCTGCGCGACACGCTTGACCCGGCGGCGCTGTTTGTGGTCGTCGCCATGCCGACCAGCATCCAACTGGTCGGGCGTTCGACGATAGACGCGCTCGACGTGGGCGAGGTAGCCCGGCTGTTCGGCGGGGGCGGCCATAACCGCGCTGCCGCCGCCACGGTGCACGATAAAACGCTGGACGAAACTGTCGCCGCCCTGTGGGACGCAGTTACCGCGCGTATCAAGCCAACCACGCGCGTCGCAGATTTGATGTCCTTCGGCGCGCACACGATTGACGTAAACCAACGTATCAGCAATGTCATCCGGCAGTTGCGGCGCATCGGCCATGAGGGTTTCCCGGTGGTGGAAAACGGGCAGGTGGTCGGCCTGCTGACGCGGCGCGACATGGACCGCGCCGTAGAACATGGCCTGGGCAACCTGACGGCCAGCGACATCATGTCCGCCGGAACGGTCACGCTGCGCCCGGACGATTCCGTGCTGACGCTGGAACAGCGTATGGTCGAAAGCGGCTGGGGGCAGATTCCGGTGGTGAATGAGGCCGGCAACATCATCGGTATTGTCACCCGCACCGACCTGATTAACCATTGGGCGCGGTCGCATCCACCTGCGCGCCCGCCAGACCGGCTTGTTTCCGGCCAGCAGATGGAAAACGTGCTGGGTAAAGCGGTCGCCACGCTCATCAATGCCATCGCCAGCCACGCGCAGGAAGCCGGTGTCAGTTTGTATCTGGTTGGCGGCATCGTGCGCGATCTGCTGCTGTACCGGCGCAACCTCGATATTGACTTTGTGGCGGAGGGGAGCGGCATCACGCTGGCGGAAAATCTGCGCAGCCGCTACGGCGGGCGTGTCAGCAGCTTTCGCCCATTTGGCACGGCCAAGTGGAAACTGGACGAGTCGGTTGCGGCGGCATTAGGTATTGACCCGCAGCAGATGCCTGACCACATTGACTTCGCCACCTCCCGCAACGAGTTTTACGAACATCCCACTGCCCTGCCGACCGTCTACAACAGTTCGGTCAAACTCGACTTGCAGCGCCGTGATTTTACGATTAACGCGATGGCGGTGCAGCTCAGTCCAACCGCTGCCTACGGGCGTATCCTCGACTATTACGGCGGCCTGCACGATTTGCAGGCGCGGCTGGTGCGGGTGCTGCACAGCCTCAGCTTTGTGGATGACCCCACACGCATCCTACGGGCAGTCCGGTTTGAACAGCGGCTTGGCTTCACCATCGAGCCGCGCACGGCGGAATTGATCGCCGGGGCGCTGCCGATGCTGGGGCGCATCACCGGTGAACGGGTGCGGAACGAACTGACACTGCTGCTGCGCGAAGCCGAGCCGGAAAAAGGGCTGCTGGAACTCCAGTCGCGTGGCGCGCTGGCGGCCATCCACCCGGCGCTGGTGGTGCCGTCCGGCATCGGGGCGCAGTTCCGGCAGGCGCGGGCGCTGAAGGAATTACCCTGGCCGATTGCCAATCTCGACCGCGCCGACTGGTTCTGGCACATTCTCGCGGCGCATATTCACCCCCTCAAACTGCCGAGCGTCACCGACCGGCTGCTGTTCGCCCGGCACACCGCCGCCTCACTGCTGGACGCCTCCCATCTGGTTCACAATGCCGATGCGCTGGCGCAGCCGGATTTGCGTCCCAGCCAGGTGGTGGATATGCTCAAATCATATTCCGATCTGGCGCTGCTCACGGGCTGGCTGTTGGCCGACCAGCCGCTGGTCAGCGACCGCATCCGGCGTTATGCCGCTGAGTGGCGCACGGTGCAGCCGACAATTAACGGCCACACGCTGCGGGAACTGGGAGTCCCGCCGGGGCCGTGTTACAGTATCGTCCTCAAGCGGTTGCGCGATGCCCGGCTGGATGCTGAGGTGAAGGATTCTGCCGGGGAGGAACGCCTGCTGCGCCGGTTACTGGATGAGGAGGCCGCCTGTCATGACCGCGCTTGAACAGCCGACCCTGGTCGTCCCGCTTTCGATCACGCTGCGCCAGGCTCTGCGCACTGATATTCCCAAGCTGGAATGGTACGGCCAGTACATCCATTACCGCAACCTGTTCCGCCGCGCCTACCGCGAACAACAGATGGGACGGCGGCTAATTCTGGTCGCCGACTGCAACGGCTTCCCGGTCGGGCATATCTTCATCCAGTTTATCGAACCCGACGACGGCAGCCGCCGTCGCGCCTACCTGTATTCCTTCCGCGTGATGGAGATGTTCCGGGGACAGGGCATTGGCACACGGCTGATCGAGGAAGCGGAAGCGGTTATCCGGCAGCGCGGCTATCCCTGGATAACCATTTCAGTAGCGAAGGACAACCCCGACGCCAAACGGCTGTACGAACGGCTGGGCTACCGCGTGTTTGGGGAAGACGAGGGCCGCTGGCGCTACGTGGATCATCGCGGCAACCTGCGCTCGGTTCACGAACCATGTTGGCTGTTGCAAAAACAAATCCATTTGCGGTAAAATGCACGATTGGTGTTAAGCAACCCTTGACAGGCATCAGTTAATAAAGGCTTTGTCAAGGAATTGTGAGGTCGAGAACCTCAACATCAGTTTACATCGTAAGGGGAGTTCTATGAATATCAATCAAGCGAACGTTCGTTTGGCGCGTTGGACAGGCAGCGAACATCCAACCTTTTCAACGATCACCCGGCAAATGAAAAAGGAAGGCTTGCGCCCGTATATGTGGGTAAACATGCCCAATCACCGCTACGGTGTCCGCAGTCACGGCTACGAAAAAGTGCTTTACGTCATCGAAGGCACGCTTGAAATCACCCTGCCGGATAGCAACCAGCGTATCATCCTTAAGGCTGGCGACCGTGTGACCATTCCGGCGGGCGTCCGGCACGGGACAATCGTTGGCACCAATGGCGCGAAATGCGTCGAGGCAGCCGTCGCGCGGCGGTAAGCCGCCCGCCACCGATGGGCATCTGTTATTCACCCGCCCACCATCACCAAATCCCCGAAACCTCTCTAACAACCCTTATTACGTTTCGGCGGTAACGGCCTTTTCAGCCCGATCCGGTGTGAAGTGTGTAAAAACCGGATTGGGCTATTTTTAATCTGGCCGCGATTAGCAGCTTTATCGTAAAATGGAAGATTGGTTACAGGCAAGCGGATATCCTTATGCAACGAAACCTCTCCCGACGCAGTTTCTTACACCTTCCGTCAGCATCTGACAGCGGCGCGCCCGCCATTCCCGCTGAAACTCCAACCGAAGCATTTTATCACCAGCATCTGCGCCACGTGCCGCCGGTTGACCCGGCCTTCTGGGCCTTCAGCCTGGGAGGAATGGTACAGCGCCCGCTGGTTATCCGGTACGACGAACTGCTGGCGCTGCCCGCCATCGAACTTCCGGCAACTCTTGTCTGCATTGGCAGCACCCCGGCCAAACCATTGATCGGCCATGCCCGCTGGCGCGGTGTCCGGCTGCAATCGCTGCTGGACCAGGTCGCACCCGACGACCGGGCCGATTTCGCTCAGTTCTATAGCGCCGATGGCTACACCACGTTTGTGGAGCGCGCGCGGCTGGCCGAAGCGATACTGGCCTACGAAATGAACGGCGCGCCGCTGCTGCCAGAACACGGCTACCCGGTGCGGCTGATTGTGCCGGGGCTATACGGCTACAAAATGCCGAAGTGGATTCAACGGCTGCAACTGACGGATACGCCGGTGAACGGCTTCTGGGAAGGGCGTGGCTGGTCGGCCAGCGGCGTAGCGCAAACCCTGTCAGCGATTGTGTCGCCGCGCCATCTGGAAAGCGTCAGCGGTGAAGTGACGTTTACCGGCTTCGCCTACGCCGGCGAGCGCGCCGTAACAAGCGTCGAAATCAGTATTGACGACGCGCCCTGGATGCCCGTCCCGGTCGAGGCCGGCGCGCCCTATAGCTGGACGACATGGCGCATCACCTGGGCACCGCCGGCGCCCGGCGATTATCTGGTAAAAGTGCGCGCCACCGACAGCAGCGGCTTCACCCAGCCGGAAGACACAACCGCCTTTCCCAATGGCTCGACCGCCATCCAGCGGATTATCGTTCGTGTAACCGCCTAGAGGACCACCGCCGTGTACACTCGCCGCCAATTCCTGCAACTGACCGGCATTGCCGCCCTCGGCAGCCAGCTTTCACCCTCGCTGCGTTTCATCCATGCGCTGGTGCCGGACGCGCCGGCGCTGCAAGGCCGCGCGCTGACGGCATCAACAGTGTACGCTCGTCCGTCGCTCAACGCCGCACCTGCCGTGCGCCTGTGGCCGGACACCGTGACGCCAATCCACGCCGCGCAGGGTGACTGGTATCGCCTGCCGGAAGGCTTCGCGCCGCGCAGCGACATCCAGCCGATGAAACCCGGTACACCCGCTGCTGTCCAGACACCTGACGCGCCGTTCTGGGCAGAAGTGATCGCGCCTGCCGCCAGCGTCCGCGCCTGCTGCGCCGCTAACGCGCCGCTGGTCACGCGCATCGGTCACGGCGGCATTCTACGCGTGGTAGACTACCTGCCGGACTCGCCGTCGCCCTGGTACGGCGTGGCTGACGAAATCGGCGCTCTACTGGGCTGGACGCCCGCTGTCCACTGGCAGCGTGTGGACGGAAGCGAAATCGCCAGCAGCGGACTGGCGCTGGAACTGGACACCCGTTCGCAGCAGCTTACCGCCTGGGAAGATGGCCGCGCCATCCTGCAAGCGCCCTGCTCCATCGGGCAATCCGTTCGGCGCGGGGTTTACGCCGTACAGACGCGCCAGACTGGCGGCGTCCGGCTGCGCCTGGATGACGCTTCCGACGTGCACGGCGTCCCCTGGCGCGTTGCCTTTGGCGCTTTTGACCTGACCGGCGCGTACTGGCACAACCGCTTCGGCGCGGCGGTTCCCGGCGCGGCGGTACAGGTCACGCCGGTGCTGGCGCAGTGGCTTTACGCCGCACTGGGGCAGCGCGGCAGCGTGGCCGTCGTCTGATGGCGCTTCTCACCCGCAATTCAGGAAAGATTCGCGCGGCGGTGTTATTCTAAAGACTATATGAATTCGCTCGTTAGCGCGGAGAAGTGACATTGAGCGCCGATAACCTTACGCTTGGTTTAGCCTTTATTGCCGGATTGGTGTCGTTTATTTCGCCCTGCGTGCTGCCACTGGTGCCGGCCTACATCGGCTACATGGGTGGGCGTGTCACCACTACGGTGGCGGCGCAGGTGGCTGGGCGCGGCCAGCTTGCGGCGCGGCCTTCCGCCAGCGCGCGCTTCACCACCGTATTGCACGGGCTGGCGTTTGTCGCCGGCTTCACCTTTGTGTTTGTGACGATTGGCCTGCTGTCCACCGCTTTTGTGCAACAGATCGGCGGGCAAAACATCAGCCTCGTCACGGCCATGATTGGCCGTCTGGGCGGGGTGGTGATTATCTTCTTCGGGCTGCACTTCATGGGCGTGCTGCCGCAGCTTTTCGCCCGCCTCACCGCCAGCCCGCGCCTGCTCGACTCGCCGCTGACCAGCGTGGCAGCCGCTCTGCTGGGTACGGCGCTGATTCTGTGGGGCTTCGCCGGTACGCTGTTACCGCCGCTGACGACCACGCTTGCCACCACTGCCGGGGAATCCACGTCCATTTTCTGGCCGACCGTGCTGGCGCTGATCGTGCTGGCGATCTACCTGCTGTGGCTGTTCCTGGGCGGCGCGTTTACCCACCCCGGCGCGTTCTGGAGGCAGGCTGTCACCGCCCTACAAACGGCGCTGTACACTGACACCCGCCGCCAAATGGATGCTTCCGGCCATCAGGGGCTGAGCGGTTCTGCCATCATGGGCGTAGTTTTTTCCGCCGGTTGGACGCCCTGCATCGGGCCGGTGTACGGCGCAGTACTGACGCTGGCGGCCAACACCGGTGACGTAGGCCGCGCTGGGCCGCTGCTGGCGGCGTATTCGCTTGGCCTGGGCATCCCCTTCCTGCTGACCGCCCTGCTGCTGGACAGCGCGCAGGGATTGTTGCGCCGCTTGCAGCGCCACATGCGCAAGATCGAACTGGTCAGCGGCGGTCTGCTGATTTTTATCGGCGTGCTGGTAGCCACCGGCACGCTGCAAAGCCTCAGCCAGTATTTGAGCAACCAGTTTGCCGAAGTATCGATTCAGGTTGAACAGAGCGTGCTGGATGCAATCACCGGCGACAATGCTGAAGCCACGCCGGAAGCCGGGGACGGCGCGGCCCTCCCCTCGTCCGGTGATATGGCGTTGGCGGGCGCAGTAGGCTTCAATAGCATCACCGGCGCGGCGGAGTCCGTGCCGGCGGTCGGGACTGATGTTGGTAATCTGGCGCCAAACTTTGAAGCGGTGGACGACACTGGCAAGACGGTTAAGCTCTCGTCGCTGCGCGGGCAGGTGGTGCTGGTCAACTTCTGGGCGACCTGGTGCGGGCCGTGCCGCCTGGAAATGCCGGAATTCGAACGCGCGTTTAAAACCCGCGCCGCCGATGGGTTTACCATCCTGGCAGTGAACAATCAGGAAACGCCAGAGGACGTGCGCGGCTTCCGTGAGGAGATGAACCTCAGTTTCCCGCTGCTGCTGGATGAAAGCGGCGCGATTCAGACGCAGTATGGCATCAAGGGCTACCCCAGCACTTTCCTCGTCAACCGGCAGGGCGTCATCGTCGCCCGGTTCTTCGGCCCGATGACAGCAGCGCAGATCGAACAGGCCGTTAACGATGCACTGGCCTCGTAAGTTCGCATCCACCCGATTTATTCTGCTCGTCGTGGGGATTGGTTGTTTATCTGCTGCCATCGTGCTGGTCGCTTCCGCCGGCCTGCCGGAGCGCGCCGCCTTCACCGGGCAGATACAGCCCAACGGGCAGGTGGTCGCGCCGGAAATCGGCGTGGTCGCCCCGCCCTTCCGGGCTGCCACGCCCGACGGTGACACGCTCGACCTGCTTGACCTGCGCGGCGCGCCGGTCATCATTAACTTCTGGGCGACGTGGTGCGAACCGTGCCGCGTTGAAATGCCCGCGCTGCAAACAATTTACGACCGTTACCGCGCGCGCGGACTGCGGCTGCTGGCGGTTAACCTGGGCGAAACGCCGGCAGCGGTGCGCGCCTGGGCCGATGAATTTGGCCTGACCTTCGATCTGCTGCTGGACCCGCGCCAGCAGATCGCCGCGCAGTACGCCCTGCGCGGCCAGCCGTCTACCTACGTGCTGTCGCCAACCGGCGTCATCACGCATATCTTTTACGGCCCGGTGACAGAGGCCGCGCTGGAAGCGGCAGTCACGCCGCTGCTCTCCGCCTGAACCGCCTTTTGGAAAGGTCACACCGCCATGTCCCGTCCCACTGATCGCTCGCTGGCCGTCCGGCTCAATATCTGGGTGCTGCGGTTTGCCCGCCACTGGCTGCGGGTGGCGCTGGTGCTGCTGGCGATTTACATCAGCCTGCCCTGGGTCGCGCCGACGCTGATGAAACTCGGTCTGACCGGCCCGGCGCGGGCGCTGTACACGCTCTACAGCCCGTTCTGCCACCAGTTTGCGTTCCGGTCATTTTTCCTGTACGGCGACCAGCCGGCCTATCCCCGCTACAACACCGGCTCGCCGCTGACGCCGTTTGAAAGCTACGCCGTCACGCTGCCGGAGTTTGCGCCCGACCGCGTTCACCCCATCGGCGGGGCGGTGCGCGACGTGTACGAGTTCACGCCCGGCTTTCAGTTCGCTGCGCGCGACTTCGTGGGCAACGAGGAAATGGGTTACAAGATGACGCTATGCGAACGGGACATCGCCATTTACACGGCGTTGTTTGTCGGCGGGCTGGTCTACAGCCGCGTCCGGCGGCGGCTGCGCCCGGTACCGATTTATATCTACGTGATTCTGGGGGTGCTGCCGATTGGCCTGGACGGTTTCAGCCAGATGCTTGGCTACCCGCCGTTTAACCTGTGGCCCCCGCGGGAAACCTTACCCGGCTTTCGCGTCCTGACAGGTGCCCTGTTTGGCCTGATGAACGCCTGGTTGGCCTTCCCCTATCTGGAACAGTCGTTTAACGAT
This sequence comes from Chloroflexota bacterium, assembly GCA_016223085.1. Taxonomy (GTDB): domain Bacteria; phylum Chloroflexota; class Anaerolineae; order Aggregatilineales; family Phototrophicaceae; genus CFX2. The sequence continues at coordinate 140,496 of JACRPS010000010.1, read as the reverse complement.
ACGCGCCGCCAGGTGGAAGCCAAGCTGGCGCGCGCCGGGATTTTTGTCTGAACCGTTCGGTCGGAGAAGCAACCGGGACACGATCAATCGTGTCCCGGCCTCATCGGTGAATCAATACGAGAATGTTCCGTAGGGGCGCGCGGCTGTGCGCCCCTACATGTTTCTGTCTGGACTAGTCCGACTTGCCACCGTCGCTCAAGGTCGGAATGGGCGTGTTCGTCGGCGGACGGGGCGTATTGGTCGCCGGCGGTTGCGTGGGCGGCGGCTTGGTTGGGCCAGCGGTTGGTACTGCCGTCGGCGGGCCTTTGGTCGGCGTCTTGGACGGCGTGAACGTCGGCGCCGGCGTCCGGCTTGGCCCAGGCGTGTTGGTCGGACGCGGTGTCGGCACCTGGTCGAGGATGATCTTGCCGGATGGCGTCGTGCCACCGCCGCCACCGCCGCCAGGGTTACCGCAGCCGATGATAAACTCGCTGCCGTTGAAGTCTACCGGCGACATGCCAACCGAATCCACCCGCGACGAGATGCCATCGAAGTCAATGTACAGCGGGGTGATCGAGTTCGGGCTGAAGGTGTAGTTCTGAATCCAGCGGCCTTCGGCCCGACCGGTTGTCGGCGGCGTTTTGTCCTCGGTCGCGCTGTTAGAGTCCCAGACCGTGACACTGCCGGGCGACCCCTGCGGCGCCACGACCGATACCCGTGCCAACGTCAGCACCCCGGCAGCCACCTGCCGCCAGCGGATAGTGAAGTCCGTGAAGGGCGCAACCGCAGTCCGGTTGTTCACCACTTCCAGCCGCACCAGACCAAACTGCTCGAAGCGCACGAAGCGCACCCGCAGTTCGTTTGAGGCGCAGTCCGGTGTGCGCGTGGGGGTGTTGGTGGGCTGTGCCGGGTCACGCGTGGGCACGGGCGTCGGCGTTGGCAGATCAAGCGTAATCACGCAGTTGGTGCCGTTGGTCGGGTTGAGCAGGTAGAACTGCGTCCCGGCGTAGTCGTGCATGGTGGTGTAGTCCTGCAGCCGCATCGGTTCGCTGAACAGCGCACCCCACGTCACCGCGTCATTCGCGCCCACCGTGCGATCGCTTTCGTCCGTCAGCGGGAAGTCCGGGAACGGCGGCTCGGACTTGTCGGCGTTGGTGTCCGTCGGCGGGGTGTTATCACGCCCGCGCCATACCGGAATGCCGTTGACGCCCATGTCCGACACGTACATGTTCGGGAAGATCGTGATAGGTCGCCAGCGGAAGATCACCCGCGTCAGCACCGTCGCCAGATCATTATCGTTGGTGATCTGGATGCTGACCTGATTGCCGTTGATGACCAGCGTATCCGCCTTCACGCGCGAGCATTCAAACGGCGGACGCGGCGTGTTTGTCAGCGTATTGGTTGGCAGCGGCGTGCCGGTGAAGGTGGCAGACGGTGTCAAGGTTGGCTCTGGCGTATTGGTGTCGGTCGGTTCCAGCGTATCAAAGGCCGGGTTATCCGCGCCGGGGTTGTTGATCGCCCCGACCGCCCGCGCCGCGCGGAACGACTCGACGATGGCCGTGCGCCGCGCCTGCATCTGGATATACGGTGCCAGGCCGAGCGGCGTAATCAGTGGATGGTTAAACGTCACGATGACCGTCACGCTGTCACCGGGGCCGCCGGGGTCCATCCACGGGATACCGGCATTGTCGAGCATCTTAAAATCGGTGACGTAGTTCGCCGGGAGTTTCTCGTTCAGCACGCAGGCCGGCGCGATGGGCTGCGGGTTCAGATCAGCGTCGGTCATGTCGCGCAGCACACTGTCACCGAGGTAGGTCACAAACCGTGTCGTCACGGTGGCGCTGCTGGTTCCCGTGGCCAGTTTGAGCGAACTGGTTGAACCGTTGGCCGAATCCAGCATCGGGCGGGTGCTGCAGATCATGACGTGGAACCAGCCGCGCTCGGAGGAACGCGGGTAAGGCCGCCGCCAGACCTCGTACCAGGGCTGCCCGGCGACCACCGTCGGGTCGTTGGGCAAATCCAGCGAGTTTTCCTCCAGCATCAGCCCGGAAGCGCCGCGCCGCGCCTCCTCCATGATGGACAGCAGCCGCACCATGTCCTTACGCATGTCCTGGTGCGCTTCCAGCGCCGGGTCGCAGTTGCGACCATCGTTCCAGGTGGCGAACAGGCTTTCCCGCCCGCCCCGGTACACCTTGACACTGTAGGAGTCGGCACTAGGTTTATAGGTGTCCTGCGTGCCACGCTGGTCGCCGCCAAAACTTTCGTCGCGCACGCAGGGGATCAGGCTATCCGGGTCGTCCAGCTTGCTGAAGTCCATCTGATACCGGTCGTAAAACTGCCCGGTGCTGGCGTAGCGTGCCGCCGTCCGCGCGGCGTTTTGCAGTGTCACCCAGGCCTGGAAGATGCGCCCAAACTCGATGATGCCAAACATCAACAGCAGCACGATGGGCAGCGTGATGGCAAATTCGGCCAGTGTCTGGCCTTTTCGCCGTCGTCGGTCGCGTTCGGTGTTGTCACCCATACACACCCCCTCGATAAGCGGCCCGTCGCCGGGCCGCATTCCCACCACTAGCGCGCCAGCCGCGTGAACATGCGGGCGGCGATTTCGTCAAACACACGTTGCAGTTCCAGGCCGTCGGTCGCATTGAAGTAGTTGCCGCAGTTTTCACCCGGCTTGCGCGGCTGGATGATCGTCGAAAACGGCTGGCCGGCGTTTTTCACTTCTGCCGGATTATTGAAGCCGGGTATCGGGTCCTCGCACGGGCCGCGCACGCCCCAGTCGGACACGTTCAGGTCCGGCTGGCCGTTGTCGCGCCAGTCCTGCTGGTAGTCGGTGTCAACCTGCTGGTTATCGCCCACGTCGGCGATGTAACGCAGCAGTTCTTCACCCAGGCAGCTTTCGTAGTCATTGTCACCTGCAGACACGAAGATCAGGCCGTCCTTGCACATCGTCGTCAGGTCACTGAACGTCAGGTTGAAGCCGATGGTGAAGATCGTCGGCAGCAGGGCATCCGACCGGCTCTCCACTGCGTTGCCCAGGTACGGATACGGGTCGAGCAGGCCAACGTGATCGGCCCAGTCGCGGGCATAGTCGTCCGCATCATAAAATTCTTCGTCACAGTTGGGGTTATCGAGGTTCACCGAGAACCCAAACCGGTCGAGCGCCACCGGGTCGAAGCAGAAGTGGCGCGATTCCGGCACGAGATCGCCGCAGTAGGGGAAGCCGCCGCTTTCATCCTCGACCAGTTCCGCCGGGTTGGTATCCGTGCCATACGGGCACACGCCGAACACACCGTAATCACCCTTGATCGGCTTAAACCGTCCCTGCGGGTCGGTCAGCGGCAGGTCTGCCGTGCCGTTATACGGATTTGGCTCGGTCAGGAAGCGCCCTGCTTCAGCCAGCGACCAGCGGTTGGCCGGGTCGCTCGCGCCGGCGGCGCCATCGCTCAGCATGACCATCACCCAGACCGCGCCGTTGGTGCGCACCGTGTCGGGGTCCAGCAGAGCGTTGTTACCGGTACGCAGCGCCGCGCCCATGTTGGTGCCGGCGCAGGACGCGCGGCGTTCGTAGGTATAGTTCGCTTCCACGCCAATCCCTTCCGGCGGCAGTTCGTCTTTCCAGGCCGGGTCGTTCAGGTTCGGGTGCATGATCGGCTCCACCAGCGCCGCCAGCGAGTTCGGGTAGCGGTACGGGTTCTGCGCCGACGTTTCCGCGCTGTACAGGCTATTGGGAAACACCAGCGCCGCGTTGACGTACGGGCAGCTGCTTTTCACCGGATAGTCCACCATCGTGCCAACCGGCGCGGTATCCCAGTAGGTATAACCGTCATTTTTAGGATTGCCAGTATCCACCGTACGGTACACGACGGTATCGCCAAAATTGGTGACATAGCCATCCCACAGGCCGTCGTTGTTGGAATCGTCGTAGAACGTTTCTTCGGCGCGCACGCCAACCGCCTTGTTCAGGATGTTAACGGCATCGGCATACGTCTCGATCATGGGCGACACATCGGTGCCGGCGGGATGTTCCGGCTGGAGCAGGGACGCGCTGCGATCAAACGTCACGATGGCGACCCGGTCGCCGCGCGCGAAGTCAATCTGCTTGATAAATTCCAGACTGGCGTCGCGCGCCTGCCTGAACGGCTGGCAGATCAGATCGCTGAAATTGCCGTCGCCGTTCGGGTCGTTGCAGCAGCCGTAGAAGTTATAGGCCGGCACGAAGTTGCTGTAGCTCCTGGGATACGACGGGTCGCCCAGGAACTTGGCATACTCCTGCCACACGTCGTCGCCCATGGTAGCGACATCGGGATGCTGGTAAAACAGGCTGCCATCGGCGTTAGGAATAGTGCGCCCGCTGGGCCAGAAGCGAATCTGGCAGGTCTTGCGCGGCACTTGATCATGGTTTAGAGGAACTTCGGTGAAAGTGTTGTTGTTATTAGGGTCTATAAACGCACGGAAGGCGTTAGGGGTGTTTTTAATGTAGGCGTTGTCTATCACCTGGTTAAACGGCAGCTTGAGGATGGACTGAATAAACTTCACCGGCGTGTTGTTGACCGGGTCAGCGGCGACGTAGGCCTCAATCGCTTTATCCATCCGGGGCGGGATGATACGCGCGCCCAGGTTAATGTTGTCCCAATCATCATAGGTGGTGTTGTCAAGCATGGACTCGGACACGTCAAACAGCAGCACCACGTCCAGCACGGCGGTTTCCGAGGTGGCGACCGCTTCCAACTGCACCGTGCCCCACCCCAGCAGCCGCAGGAACACGGTGGGCGACGGCACCTGCGCCGTCACCCGCCCCAGCTTGCGCGCCGGGTTGCACAGTTCCGGGTCGCGTTCGGGATGGTTGGCGCAGTCCAGCGACTGGTAGGTTTCCACCACCACGTTGGATGGGCTGAGGCCGTAAAACTCGATAAACTGGCGCGCTGCCAGGTTGACGGTTGTCAGGTTGCGGGCATAGGCCAGCCCGTCGGCCTTGTTCGGGTCCCCGCCGACCTGGGCCAACTCGGCGGCGGTGGGCACGTACCGGCGCACCTGGCCGGCAGCCGCCACCGCCGCGCTGTCCACCGCGCGGCGCAGCGTGCTGTAGCGCACAAACAGCAGTGACACGTCGGTGACGATGCCGACAAAGCCAAGCAGGACGATAAAACCCAGCGCCAGAATCACAATCGTCTGGCCGGTCTGGCCACGCCGAAGGATGTGTTTCAATAGTGGCTTCATACGCACCTCTACTTCGGGAACCGGATACGCGGCTCAACGGCAGGCACCGGGAAGGCCGACCAGACCGCAATCGTGGTATTCGGCCCCAGAATCGTGAAGACCGGGTTAAAGACCGGGTTTTTCAGCAGCAGGTCGTGCTGCCAGTACAGTTCCACCAGCACCAGCCCCATGGAGGCCAGCTTCGAGCGTTCGGTGGCGTCATCCAGCCCGTAGGTTGGCAGGTTAATCAATTCCTCGACTTCGGCAATTGTCCACTCGGAACCAATGCAGTTGGCATTCGGCTCGGTAGCGCCGGCAATATGATGCTGGCCGACGTAGACAAAGCCGCGCTGGCGCTCAAACTTGCTGGCGTCGGTCGCGCTGTAGGGGTCGGCGCCAAAAAGTTCCAGGTAGATACGGTTATCCTCAATGTTCGGGTCGGGCGCCAGGCCGGGGTCAATCAGGACGTAATCGCGCACGCCGTTCTGGATGTAATCAAACGGGTCACGGTCTTCCCAGGCACGGCCCTTGGTTGGGTCATCCGCGTCTACCGTACACTCGTTGGCGTTGGTCGGGTAGCGTCCAACAACCACCACGCGCGGCATCTCGGAATCAATGCCGGGCACCTGCGCCAGCAGTTGTTTGTTGGTTTTGGCCGGTTGGTGCTGGTTATTCCTGTTCCAGAAAGGTTCACGCGGGTCAACCAGTTGCAGCGCAAACACCGAAATTACGATGTCGTCCGGGTACTGCGGGTCGGAATCTTCATCGTGGATGTGCATCGTCAGTGGGTTCATGGACTGCTGCACCACGCAGTTGAGCAGGCTGTAGAAGCCCTGAAAGCGCTGGTCGCGCGTCACTTCGCTGCATGTCCGCACGCCGATACGCAGGTTTTCCGTCGCCGGGTCCAGCGGGAAAAAGTCTTTCTTGATCTGGTTCGGCACCAGACTGGCATCGTTATTCCACGACAGCGGACTATTCAGGCCGGTCTGCACCGTGCCGAAGCGCGCGCCGGTGCGGGTGGCTTCCAGCAGAATCAAATAATTGTTGGCAAACCAGCCGATTTCGACCAGCCCCATAATCAGGACGATCAGAATGGGCGTGACCAGGGCCAGTTCCGCGACGCTCTGCCCGCGCGAGCGCAGTCCGTACTCCGCCGGCGTGCCGTCCAGAATGTGCAGGATTTTTTTGAGATATTTTTGCATCGCCCGCCCTCAATAGATTACCGGTTGACGCATGTCGGCAACTTCATCATACCACAAGGTTTATCCGCCCCCGTGCGGCTACTGATAAGAAGTTGTACGAGTTTTGTGCAAAAATGAGGGAACGGTGCGGGTATCCATAAAAAAGGACAGGCGCGGCGGCCTGTCCTCTTGAGAACACGACGGGTTGTAGGGACACGATTAGATCGTGTCCTTACAAATTAATGCGAATGGCTCATCACCCCGGATTCAATTTCCACCTGCGCCCGCACCGAATAGCCGCGCCCATGCCGGGACTGGATGATTTCGGGCCGGTTCGGGTCGGGTTCGATCTTGCGGCGCAGATTGCGGACGTGGTTGCGCACCAGCGCCGTGTCGCCCGTGCCGCGCGGGTACTGCCAGACGTCGGACAGCAGCGCCTGCGTTGAATGAAGCTGGTTCGGCGTGCTGCACAGGAACAGCAGCAGGTCAAACTCGACCTGCGTCAGCATCACTTCGCGGTCGTTGACAAACACGGTCAGGCTGTCCGGCACGATGCGCAGGCGCGGCAGTTCGTCGCTCTGGCGTGACATTCGGCGCAGGTGCGCGCGAATCCGCGCCGACAGTTCGCGCAGCGCAAACGGCTTGCGCAGGTAATCGTCGCCGCCGGCGTCCAGCGCGTCGGCCACGCCGTAGGGCGATTCGCTGTTGTTCAGGAACAGAATCGGCGTTCGGGAAGTGGGTGAAGTGGAACGCAGCTTGCGGCACAGCGTCAGGCCGTCGAAGCCGTTTAACTGCATGTTTACAACCAGCATGTCGGGCGCTGTGGATTCCACCAGCCGCAGTGCCTCCGGCCCGGAAGTTGCGCGATATACGGAGTAGCCCTCCCGCTTCAGTAACTGGTCAATCATCTCCAATGTTTCGGCATCGTTGTCTACCAGCAGGATTTTGTGCATGTCCGCCCATCCACCTTGGCTGTTTCATTCTTATATGTACACAGTATAGCCTGATAAACGTGCTCCTACTGTAGATACATATAAACTTTTTGTGAATTCTGCCGCCAGTGGTTAAGGGTCGTTTTAGCCTGAAATCATGTAACCAACACCGTGAATTGTACGGATATATTTACGGTCGCTGTTTTTTTCAATTTTGGCGCGCAGGTTGCGCACGTGCGCCCGCACCAGGTCGGGGTCGCCGGTGTTCGGCGGGTATTCCCACACCGCTTGCAGCAGGTGCCCCGGCGACAGCGCGCGGTTGGGGTTTTCCATCAGGTAGCGCAGCAGGCGGTGTTCGGTGGAGGTCAGTTGAATCTTGTACCCCTTCACAAACACCTGATACGTGTCCGAATCCAGCTTCAGGTCATGGAGCTGGATGATGGAGTCGGACTGGGCATCGCGGATACTGCGGCGCAGCAGCGCCTGCACGCGCGCCCGCAGTTCGGCGATCTCAAACGGCTTCACGACGTAATCATCCGCGCCTGCGTCCAGCCCGTCCACGATGTCATCGGTACTGCCCTTCGCCGTCAGGAACAGGATGGGCAGCGCCGTGAAGCGCGGGTCGTGCCGGAGTTGCCGGCATAACGTGATGCCATCCATCCCCGGCATCACAATATCCAGAATCAGCAATTCCGGCGCGCGCCGTTCGATCAGCGGCAGCGCCTCCAGCCCTGATTTTGCCAGCCCGACTTCAAACCCTTCCCGTTCCAGCACGCGCCCCAGGGTCGCCAGAACTTCAGGGTCATCGTCTACTGCCAGGATGTAAGCCATTAGTCCGTACCTTTCTTCACCGGAAGCCGAACAAAGAATGTGGTCCCCTCGTTGGGGAGTGTTTCGACGGTAATACTGCCGCCCACACGTTCGGCGGTCTGGCGGCAGATGTGCAAGCCCAGTCCCGTACCCTCCCCCACCGGCTTGGTGGTGAAGAACGGTTTAAACACTTCTTCAACCAGATGCGGCGGGATGCCCGGCCCGTTATCCGCCACCCGCACTTCGATCAGGCTCTGCTCCGGCAGATACTCCGCCTGAATCCAGATGGTGGCTCCCTCGCGCCCCACCAGCGCATCGTGGGCATTCATCACCAGATTCAGCCAGATGTCGTCCAACTGGCCCTGCACTGCCCACACTGACGGCAGCCGTTCATCCGGCAGTTCCGCCACAACACGGATACGGTCGCGCTCGATATGCGCTTTCACCAGCGACAGCACGCCATCAATCGTATCCACCACATCAATCGGCTGTGGCGGGTTGTCCGGTTTGTCGGGACGGGAGATCGCCAGCAGCCGCCGGGCAACGCCGGAAGCGCGTTTGCCGGCGCGGTTGATCGCCAGTAGCGAAGCATAATTGCGCGAGTCCTTCGGCTCATCCAGCAGCAGCATCTCCGAATCAACCATGATGGTGGTCAGCGGATTATTGATCTGATGCGCCACCACCGCCGCCAGTTCGCCCATCGCAGACAGCCGCGCCGTTTGTACCAGTCGGTCCTGCGTTTCGCGCAGTTCGATCAGGCTGCGTTCCAGGTCATGCACCAGCCGCGCGTTTTCGAGCGCGGTGGCCGCCTGCGCCACCATCGTGCCGGCCAGGTCAAGATCATGCTGGTCAAACACGCGACTGCGGCGGGCATCCACAAACAGGACCAGCCCGCTGGCCTGCCCGCGCTGCACCAGCGGCAGCCCCAGGATGCTGCGCCCCTGCGCCACGTCCATCAGCGCGCGGATGCCGGACGACATCATTTTGCTGTCGGCCTGCTTGTTGATCGGCGTGTGCGACCGCAGCGCCTCCAGCAGATCGGGATAAGCCGGCAGATCAAGGCCGGGCTGCGCAGAACCCAGCCACACGCCACTGCCCACCGACAGATGCACCGTCAGCGCCTGTTTGTCCGGCGTGAACAGCGCCAGATCACACCAGTCCGCGCCGGTCAGGCGGTTGATCTCCTCAACCGCGCGCAGCAGCCCCTGTGCCCGCGCCGCGCCGGTCTGGTTGGAAAACGTCACCAGTACTTCCAGCGCCAGATGCTGCGCCCGCTGCCACACATCGCCGTCCGGCATCCGCTGCGGTGGCGCGATATACCCTAACTGCGCCGCCCCCAGCACCTGGCTGCCGCCGATGATCGGCACCACCACCATCATGCCCGCGCCGACTCGGCAGAGATACTCCTGCTCACCCGGCGCCAGTTCAGGGTCGTCGCGCAGCGCCAGCACCGGCATCCCTTCCGTCAGCGAGACACGCACCAGCGACCGGCTTGCCAGATCAATTACCGGCCCCTGCCCGACCGGCCAGATCGTTCGGAAAAAACGCGCCTGCACGGACAGGCGGCTGGTTTCCGGATTCCATTCGTAGATTTCCGCCCGGTGGACGTTAAGGACACGCGCCAGTTGTTCGCAGACCGTCGGCAGCGTCCGGTCGAGCGACACGGACGCATTCACGGCGTGGCTGGCCTCCACCAGCATTTGCAGTTCGCGGGTGCGTTCCAGCACTTCTTCATGCGCGCGGGCGTTCTCAATCGCCACCGCCGCAAACGACGCCAGATTCGCCAGCAGGTCGAGGTGGCGCGGGTGGAACACCGCCTCGGTGTTTTTGTTATTCACACCCAGCACGCCGATGCACGCGCCTTTATAAATGATCGGCACGTACAGCAGGGCGTTCACCAGATATTCGGTTTTGACTTTCTGCGGCCCCTGCGCACCAATCAGTACCGGCTGCCCCTTGAGAAAGACATCGCCCGCCAGCGTATCCTCGGTTTTGACGCGGAAGTTGCGGGCCACCTCGACATCAATGCCCACTTTCGCTCGCAGGTAAAGCTGCCCGGCCTCGTCGTCCGGCAGCAGAATCATGCCTTCCTCGGCATGGGTCAGGCGGCGGGCAGCTTCCACTACCCGGTTCAACACTTCCGTCAGGTCCAGCACTTCCGTCAGCGATTTACTGAGGTTAAACAGCGTCTGGATTTCCTCGGCTACCGGCGCGCCGCTGTTGTCGAAGACCGCCGTGTTCAGACCAATCGGGATGCGCAGCGCCGCCGACAGACTTCGCTGGATGGCGCGTTCTTCCAAGCGGGTAAACGAGAGGTTCGGTGGTAAATTGCTCCGGCTGGGGACGCGGCCATCTGCCGCAACGGCAATCACCGGCACGTGCTCGCACAGCCGCGCCAGGCTGAAGGCGGTTGAATCGCCGGACCGGCGGTCTGCCATGCCTGCCTCGACCAGCACGGCATCAAACTCGCCGTTTTCGAGCGTGTATGCCCCGTCCATATGGCTGTAGGCTGTCTGGATCGCAAAGCTGTCGGCGTCCAGAAGCTGCCGCACCTTATGAACCAGGGCATAATCGCCAGTCACAATCAGGATTCGTTTCGGTTCGGTATCGGACATAGTTTATAGTTTATGATGATTTCGGTTTGCTCAGCCGCTCCCGGCGTGCGGCCAGATCATCGTCTACGCGCTGTTCGTCGGCAGCCTCGGTCGCCTGCTCTGCTGGCGTCGGCGCGTTCACTTCCTGCTTAGCCTGAATCAGATCACCCATCTGGTTGATCTTCTCCTGCGCGTCCCGCAGTACATCCGACAGGGATGGGACGCGCGGCTGCGCTTGCGTGGTCGGCGCGGCTTCGTTGGCGGCGGGCGCTTCGACCGGCGGCGCGGCTTCTGCCGCCTGCGCCCGGCGCGCATCCGCTACCACCGCGTCCAGCATATTTACCCGCTGAATCAGCTCCTGCGTGACCAACTGATGTTCGTGCAGGTCCGCCTCGGCCATCGCCAGCCGCTGCTGCGCGGACTGCATCTGCTCAATTGCCCGCCGCGCCAGCGCGTCCTGCCCCGCCGCTACGGCTTCGTCGGCCTGGCGGTCGTAACGCGCCACTTCATCCTGGAGCGTTTGCACCCGCCGGCGCAGTTCGTCCTCAAACGACAGCGCATCGTTAATCCGGCCCCGCAGGGATACAATTTCCCGGTCAATGTTTTTGCCCAGTTTGTCTGGCGTCAGAGGTTGGCGGCGCGACTGCCCAATGGCATGGTCTTCGCCCAGCACATCGTTAATGCTGGCGCGTACCAGCACGTTGAGTTTCCTGAATAACTCGTTCATAAATCTTATTTTACCTTTTTCACAACCTAAAGCAACTTAAGGTTTAACCCGGACAGCGTCCATCCCAGGCCAGCGCGTACACCGCCATGTTGGGGCCGCCTGCCGCCAGCGATGCCTGACCGTCCGTCACAAACACCCGGCACAACCGCGAATCGTCCACATTTTTGCCGGGTATCTGGTCCGGGAAGGCCATCAGATAGCGGGCGTCGTTCTGGCGCAGCCAATTCCATAGCTGCTCGCCGTCGCGGATGAACGGCACGATTTCCGGGCTGACCAGCCCCGCCAGATCGAGAATCGGTCGCGGCGCGAAGTAGCCCACCGCGCCAATGTCGTGGACGGCCAGCCGTTCTTCCGGCGGGATATTCGTGGCAATCCACCGCGCCGCCGCAACCATTTCCTCGTCAATAATCCGCACATCGCGGCTGTAAATGCCCGCACCCGCCACCGCGAAATACACAAATGCCAGCAGCGCCGCAATCGCCAGCGACCGGCTGACGACACGCCCCGCCAGCGACCGCCGGCCATCGCGCAGCAGCCAGACCGTACCTGCTACCCCGCAAACAATTAGCGACGGCAGCGCCGGGAGGACGTAACGACCGTGCTGGTACGGTGCCGGCAGCCGGGCCGCGTACAGCACGATCAACACCAGCGCCCAGGCCAGCGGCAGCAGATATAGCAGCGCCGTTCGGTCAGTTCGCAGACGGCGTACCAGCCGCATCAGATAATACACCACCCCCGGTAGCAGCAAGACCTGCCCGCCCGCAAAGATCGGCTTTGCCATCTCCCAGACGCGCGCCGGATACGACAGCGCGGCGGCAATCGGCGCGTATTCCGCCTGCTTGGCGGCGGCAGTATTCGGCAGCAGACCGCCGGTAAGCCGCACGTTCAGCAGCAGGTACGGCGCGATAAACACGGCGAAGCCAACCGCCGCGCCCGCGCTCCATATCAGAAAGTCCCGCCACGACACCTGAGGTCGAACGCCCAACAGCGTGACGCCGATCAACCCTGCCAGCGCAATCGCTTCAGGCCGCGTCATTGTCGCCAGTGCCGCCGCCACGCCAAATGCAAACCCATGTCGGAACGTGGCGCTGCCGTGTCTCTCCACTTCCCGCCGCGCCAGCGCGATTAGCACCAGCGTCCACAGGCAGAACAGCATTGTTTCCATGCCGGAGGCCGCCGCCCACAGCAGATGCCAGGCCAGCACCAGCGCCAGCCCGGTAATGAGGCCAGCGTATTTCTGCTCCGGCAGCAGTTGCTCCGCCAGCCGCGCGCCGATCATACCCGTCAACGCCAGCGCCAGCGCGCCGAGGCTGTGCGTCCACAGCTTAAACGGCACGTTGAGCGCGTAGCCCAGCGCCAGCAGCACGGTGTACAGCGGCGAGGTCGAAGCCGCGCTCGGTACGCCCGGCACAAACGCCCACTGCCCGGTCTGCGCCAGATTGCGCCCGTACACCTGATGAATCCAGCTATCATCCAGCGGGAAGCCACCGTCAGCGGTCAGCACGTAGACCAGCACACCCGCCGCCGCCATCGCCAGCAGCACCCCATCAGCAGCGCGCGGACGCCAGAAGCGGGAGTCAGCGTTGGATGGCATACAGCTTCACCCCCGCGACATCCAACTCAACCGGTGTCAGGAACGGATACGCCTCGGTCAAAATCGGCCACAGCCTTGCGGGCGCTGCGTTCGCACGGCCAGCATCGGTCACCCCTTCCAGCAGCACGTAATCCACGCCGTACTGCTGCGCAATCGCCGGAATCACGTCCGGCGCTTCGTTTGGCAGCACCGTGCCCCCCATGCCGGTGTAATAATAAAGCTGCGCCGGGTCGTTCACCAGCACGCGGGCATCCGGCGGCAGGATTTCAAGCAGTTTGTCGTACAGTGCCGGTGTCCCTCGCGGCACAGCGCGGTTCGCCAGCCCGACGACCAGACTGAGATACACCGCCACCCCCACCAGCGCCGCCGAAAACATGCGTTTGGCGGTTGCCGCGTTCCAGCGCCGCCGCTTCTTCGCCGCCCAGTCTACCGCGTCGTCCAGCCCGGCCACGCCCAACGCCGCCCACCAGGGCACCAGCGCCGCCGCCGAGTGGAACAGTCCACCGCGATAGCCCGGATACGGGAACACCAGCGTCATGACCAGATGCAGCCCCAAGGCGTAGAGCCAGAAGCCGCGCAAAAACGGCTGGCAGCACCGCTGCCACAGGCCGAGCAGCATCAGCGGCGTCATCACCACCAGCCCTTCGACCGCGACAAACGTCCCCAGGTTGCCGGACAGCAGCCCGCCCCCGCCGACCAGCGCCTCCCAGCGCGTTCGGAAGAGCGTGTCAAGTCCATTCGCAAAAAACGCCGCCGGACTGGCATCAGGCGGGTAGTTAAACAGATCGTTGTATTCAGTGAACCAGATCGCCTGCGTCCCGCCGAGCGGCAGCAGCGAACCGATGGCGTTCAGGTTGCGGGCGAACCAGGGCAGCATCACCAGCAGGTAGGCGAGGGACATGACAGCCGCATTTGTCAGGCGCATCCGTAGGGGCACGGCATGCCATGCCCCTACACGTCTATCCCAGGGCCAGAATATCGCCGCCCAGCCCACGATCAGCAGCAGCACCCCATCGGCGCGTGTCAGGTGCGCCAGCCCGGCGAACGCTCCTGCCAACGTCCAATAAACGAAGCGTGATTGAGTACGCCTTTCTAGCTTCCCCTCTCTATGAGGAAGAGGGGGTCGGGGGGTGAGGGCTAAACCCATCCACACCAGACACAGCGACCCGACAAAGGCATACGGTGCAAAGGTGTCAATCGCGCCCCAGAAGCGGGTGTAATAGCCGGCGAACAGCGTTAGCAGGCCGGTCACCCAGGCCTGGCGGCGCGTCCCGCCGATGCGCCAGCCCAACCAGAATCCCACATACACTGTCCCGGCGAACAGCAGCGCGAACGGCCACTGCGCGGCGGCATAATCCCCTGGCGCGTTCAGCATCCACATGCCAAACGCGGCGGTTAACGATGTCAGTGGCATCCAGTACAGGTGCGACGGCGCGGGCAGCGTGTCCGGCGCGCCGATATACGTCCACAGGTAGGGGTCAGTTAATCCCTGGCCTGTTACCAGCCGGTTGGCCGCGTTGAGATGATAAAAAGCGTCGGTGAACGATGGCGCGGCAGCCAGTCCGCGCGTGATAATCAGCGCGCCGATCAGGGCGATCAGAGCGAACAGGCTACGTTCTCGAAGCGAAATGGACACAATACTGTCTCTACAGGCCGCTCACCCGGTAAATCGTCACCTTTTCAGACGTAAATACCGGCTCCAGATAGTCCGCGCCTGCCGGATTCCAATCCCCCACCGCGCGGGCATACTCATCATACCAGATGTAGGCAACACCCGTATCCTTAAGAAATGTTTTGCGCCACTCGTCCGTCGTCGCCTGGTCGTAAAAGTGGCGCACGTTTGCCACTTTGTCGGCAAAGTCCGCCGTTTCAATCCAGTGCCCCAGGTACACCCGCAGCCCCAGCGCCGCCACCAGCCGCCCGCCGCTGCCGCGCCCGGATTCGTCCGCCACCGTCAGCACCAGCGCGTTCCGATCATTGGTTTCCTGCCGCAGCCAGTCGAATGCTCGCGCTTCATCGGGCTGGTAAAATACGTCGGTGTGCCTTTCAGGCTGAGACAGCGCCACAGCATTCACGGCAATCACAGCCATCAGCCCGACCGAGGCCAGCCCAAAGTAGACGATGGACGCCAGCGGACGCAGCCTTCTCGACAGGCACGGCAGCACGGCCCGCGACCAGCCGTAAGCCGCCAGCATCGCCAGCGGCGTCTGTACGCCTAGCAGATAACGTCGCTGCGTCGGAAACGGCGCGTACAGCAGCATCGCCACCAGCGCCACCCATAGAATCGGCATCCACCAGCGATCATCTGGTCTGTCCATCAGGAAAGTGCGCAGGCCAAACGCCATCGGGAGGATGAACGGCAGATAACCCAGGAGGTAATATGTCACCAGCGGTGACAGGGTTTGGTTCTGCTCGGCAAAGCTACTCCAGACCGGATGGCTGTGTAACGCCACGTACTGGTACAGCATCAGCGCCGCATAAATGTTAAGCGGCAGCAGCAGCCACAGCGCGCGGCGGAGTGACAACTTTTGCGTCGAAAAGACGTGGTAGCCCGCCAGTATCACCAGCAGCGGCCCAAACAGCAGCGCCGCATATGGCTGGATGATCGCCTGCGCCGCCAGCGCCAGAGTCAGTACGATCACCGGTAGGGACACGATATATCGTGTCCCTACCTGCCCCCCCTGTCCATGTATGGAGAGGGAGTCAGGGGGAGGGGTTCTGACCCACCCCTCGAACGCCAGCACGATCACAATCTGCACGATCACCACCGCAGCGAAGTGCGGCATGACAAACGCGCCAAGCAGGTTGAAGGCGTCGGTCAGCCAGAATTCAATCGGGGAAAGCTGCGCGGTCATGGCCGGGTCAAGCGCCAGCAGCAGCCAGCTCCACCCGCTGGCGATGGTGCCAAACAGCAGCGCCAGCCAGCGTTCGCTCCGTTTTTCCAGAAAATGGCTGGCGAACGCCCACAGCGCCAGCACCAGACCAATTGTGAGGATAAACCGCGCGATATGGTACGCAGCGGGCAGGCTGAGCAGCGTAACCTGCGCCAGCGCGCCGAGCGCCACGTAAAAGCCCTGCACCAGCGGCAGGCCGGGATGCGGCTCGTGCGTGAACAGCAGGTGATAGTCCCACTGGCCGCGACTGCCCTGCCACATTTTAGCGAGATGGCTGTTAAAATCCACCTGCGCGCCGACCGGCACTGCCGCCGCGCCGCTGTACTGCCAGCCTGCCGGCGTGCTCCACCAGCCGACCAGATACGGCAGCGACGTAAGAATCGCCAGCGCCAGCGCAAACAGCCAGACCGGCAGCGGAAAGCGTTTCACGTGGCGCGCTCCCACCACCGCCGCCGGGTCAGCCACAACAGCGCCAGCATCCCGAACGGCAGCGGCAGATACACGGTCGGATGCTCAAACTCGCCCTCGACCGTCGCTACAAAGTGCAGCCAGGGCAGCACCAGCAGCGCCAGCAACACCAGGCCAACCCACAGCCCGCTGCGCCGTTTACGGGCAATCAGCGCCAGATAAAAGATCAGCGGCAGCAGGAACACGACGTAATGCGGCGTGGCCGTGCGCGGCGCGATCAGGTGCGTGACGGTCAGCGTCAGCGCAACCGTCCACAGGAAGCGCTCCTGCCTCGCCTGTACCAGCACGGTATACCATGCCCACAGCAGCAGCGCGACCAGCGCGGCGGCAACAGCCAGTTCCGCCGCGTCCCCCAGGCCGAGATAATACCGGGTGATAATCCACACCGGCGACCCCAGCGCCGTGTAGGACGGATACAGCGCCAGTTGCGCCAGCCAGTCGGACAGCCACGACGGTTGCAGCAGGAACGAGGCCAGCAGCAGCGCGCCCAACACGGCGGCGAACGCGCCGACAAGACGCCAGCGCCGCGCCCGCAGCCCCCACAGCAGCAGGAACGGCACGATCAAAAAGCCCATCTGCGGCTTAATCGTGGACAGCGCCAGCGCCACCCCCGCGAGGCCATCCCATTGTTTGACCAGCGCCCACACCGCCAAAATCTCAAGAAAAGCGACCAGCAGCCCCGGCTGACCCAGGATTAACCCGCGCGACGAGAAATAAAACACCAACGTCCATACCATGAGCACCGCCAGCAGGGTTGGCCGGGGTTTCCAGCGGAATAGATCGAGCAGCAGGAACAGCGAAACAACCAGACTGACTTCCAGCAGCACCATCCAGACTGCCGACGCCCAGCTATACGGCAGCACCACCAGCGGCCAGACCACGAACAGTGTATAAAACGGATAGGCGAAATAACCGGGGTCTTCCCCTTCCACGACTGGCCGCCCGTAAATGCGCTGCTGAATATTCAGGCTGGCCTGTTCGCCATACGGATTCAGCCGATCAACCCAGTAGGAGCGCGCGCCTTCCCAGCGTGACATAAAATCGTTGAGGCCGGGGTATGGCGCGGTGAAAGCGTTGTGCGTGATGATAACCATCACCGCCAGGACGACGATTATCGCCAGCAGGAAAATTAAACCATCAGCGCGGCGTTGCGCCATCATCGCTCCTCATAGCGAACCAGTATCAGATCGTTGAACGTCCAGCGCCCGGTTTCAGCATACTGTTCGTCCAGCCAGGCGACCGCTTCGCGCAGTTCAGGACGCCCCGCCGCCGCATACTGGCGTTCGGCAAAGTCGAACACCACCCACCACACCCGGCGCGCGCCCGCTGCCGCCTGCTCCACCGACTCGTCCGCCAGCAAACCCAGCGCCTGCTGCGTCGGCAGCGCCAGCGTATCGTCGCCGCTGCCCGGCAGATCGCGCAGGTAACGCTGCGGCAGATCGCGCTCGTAATAAATCATCGGCAGTGCCGACAGTTTGTCCTGGTGAATCACCACGTCACCAGCCTGCCATTCGGCGCGAATGGCGGCAACGGCAGCCGGATATGGCGAATTGGGGAAGGTTGACCATGTATACTGGTGATACAGGCCGACCACCGCCAGCGCCAGCGCCCCCCCTCCAATCACGGCAGCAATCGGGCGCGGCAGCCCGGCGCGGTTGAACAGCCACGCCAGCGCCAGATACAGCATCAGGGCCGACGGCAGCAGCGCCCGGATGAGATACACCGGCTGAAGCTGCGACACCAGCCACAGCAGCGCCACCGGCGCGGCAGCCAGCCACAGCACGAGCAGCAGCGGTGTGCGTTCGCCTCGGCTGCGCCGCCCGCGCAGCACAATAACCACCTGGATCATCAGGAATGCAATCAGGAAAATCGAACCGAGGAAGCCCAGCGTCGAAGCCGGCGCAGGGATTTCCAGATGCACTACCAGAAATGAGCGAATGGTCAGCAGCAGTTGGCCGATGTTGGGGGGGGACAGCCAGTAATATGACTGCACCTTGCCAAACTGACTCGGCAGGTTCACCAGCCAGGGCAGGTACAAAATGACCGCCACTGCCGTGCCAAGGGCCACCCGCACCAACAGGTCGCGCCGCCGCGCCAGCACCGGCACCAGTCCCAGCGCGATCAGATAAAACGCCGCCAACTGCTGCGTGTACATCGCCAGCGCCGCCAGCACCCCAAACGCCAGCCACCAGCCTACTCCCCCTCTCCGTATACGGGGAGGGGGTTGGGGGGAGGGGTTGCCCCGCACAAAACACCACGTCGCCAGCAGCAGCAGCAGGCCGAGCAGCGCGTACATCCGCGTTTCCTGCGAATACTGGACATGGAATGGCGCGACTGCTGTGATGAGTGCTGCCACCAGCCCGGTTCTAGCGCCGAACAAATCGCGCCCCAGCAGGTACATCACGCCGACCGTCGCCACACCCAGTAACACGCTCCACAGCCGCACGGCTGCCGGACTCTGCCCGAATACGGCCATCCACAGATTGAGCGTGCTGTAATACAGCAGCGGGTGAATATCCGCCGCGCCGCCGGCAACCGGCGTCAGCGTGCCGGCCAGCATCGCGTCCAGCCCTTTTTCGCTGAATAACACGGCAAACGCCTCGTCATACCACAGGGAGCGAGTCCCCAGATTGACCAGGCGTAACATCAGCGCCAGCAGCAGAATCAATGCCAGCACCACGCGATCATCGGTTCGCAGACGATGAACTATTGATCCCAGACCTCAACCTTCCTGTTTTCCAGCGCCGCGCCCTGTTTCTTGAGGATATAGACGGTTGTTTCCTCCCTGCCGTCGAAGCTGACCAGTTCCCAGCCATCCCGCCCCAACTCATTCAGCGCGTAAAAGATCGGCTGGTCTTTCCAGTCCGGCATGGCGCTGCCATTAAAGCGGTACTGCGTGCCGTAGGAGCGTTTCACTTCCAGCGCCGCATACTGCCAGCCGGAATGGCCGTTGCCGTTCCCATTGCCATTCAGCTTCTGGATCGGCTTCGGCGTCATCTCTTCCAGCCTCGCCAGCCACTTCAGCGCGGTCGGGTCGTCGCTGGCTTTCAGCAAAATCGTCCGCGCTCGGTCAAACTGCTTTTCTTCGATCAACTGCCGCGCGATTTCGAGTTCGGGTCGCATCGGATGCTCCTGTGTACCGGGTCTATGCTTAAGACTACCATTGAGCAACCGTTGTTCAGCCTCAAGAAAATGTTGATTTTTTGTGAATCTTTGGTTTAGAACCTATCCGTAAACCGCTTTTATTTGTCGGTAGGGGCACGGCATGCCGTGCCCCTACGAAGGGTTTATGGATAGACACTTAGTCCACCGGCTGCTGCCGCAGCTTCTGATACAGCGCCACACACAGGCCAATCAGAATCACGGTGCGTGCCAGCACCAGCACCACAAACGGCAGCACCAGCGCGCCGGTGATTTCGCCGCCCGTGTCGCCGGTGCGGATAAACAGGAACGGGTATTCCGTGAACGTCACCGCGCTCAGAATCACCACGATCAGCACGCCGTTGCGGTTAGGGAAACACAGCAGCACCAGCGGCACGATCTGCGCCAGCCACTGCGGACTCCAACCCTGCGCCTGAAGGAAGAAGATCAGCAGGGTAATGGTTACAAAGGCCACCAGCCCGCGATCATCAAACCGTCGCGTGCGTGCAAAAATAAACAGGCCGATGACTGTCGCTACACCGAGTCGCAGCCAGCCGGGAATCACCGCCGGATTGCCCTGCACATTGGCGGCTCTGGCCGGGTCGGCCCGGTCTTCCAACGGGCCAAAATTGCCGGTGCGATAGTTGCGGTCAATGAGCGCCCATACCGATTGGTACGAGGCTTTGTTAAACTGCGCCGTCAGCGAGGGCAGCGTCATGGCGGCGTTCTGCGCCAGCAGCGGCAGGTAGGCCAGCGCGAACATCCCGACCACGACCGTTGTGTACAGCCCCGCGCGGCGTGTGTCGCGGAAGCGCCAGACCGCCCCCAGCAGCAGCGCCGGGGTGAACTTCGTCAGCGCGCCAACCACCGCCGCCACCGCCGAAGGAATGTCGCGCCCGCGCAGCAGCCACCACAGGCCCAGCAGCAGCCAGAACGCCACCAGCGGCTCAAACGTCCAGAACGTGAACGCCAGCGGCGCGAGTAAAACGGCGTAAATCCACGCCAGCGCCATGCCGGTATTTGCGCCGTGCAGCCTCGCGCCGATATTCCGCACCAGCACCAGATTGCCCGCATCAAACGCGATCATCACCAGCCCCAGCAGAAACGCATAACTGCTGTAGGTAGCGTTGGTCATCTGGTAGATCAACACCGAGAGGAACGTCCACACGGGCGGGAACTCGCTCCACCAATCCCGGAACGGCGCGCCGAGGCTGTCCGACAGCGACGCGATGTTAAAGTACGTCTGGTAATCGCCACCGGCGGTGATGCCGCGTTCACCGCCGTCGAGCAAAAGCGGCTGGTAGGCCATCAGCAGCATGACCCGCAGGGCGATAAACAAAATCAGCAGCAGGCGAAAGTCGCCCAGCAGGCCACTCAAATTCGCTTTCCGCTCCCCCTCTCCGTGTACGGCGACTCGAACGGGGACATTTGTCCCCTGAGAGAAGTGGGGGTTAGGGGGAGGGGTTTTAACCATTTTCTTTTTCCCGCGTGAACACCACTGCCTGCTTGTCTTCATAGGCCAGCGTCCAGCCGGACGCATCGCGCAGCCGCCGCGCCAGGCCGCTGTTAGCCTCCACCACTACCAGCCGGATGCCGTACTGGTTCAGCACGTCCTGCCAGCCCTCGCCGCCGGTGGCTGTTTTCAGATAGGCGTTCGTCAAAAAGTCGTCGCCGTACAGGTCGGTTCGCCCATCTACAAACACCGGCTCGTCCGGCAGCGCGAACAGCAGGTAGCCGCCCCAGTTATAGCTGTTGAACATCGGCCCCGGCGGCTGTTCCGCCTGCAAATACTCCGCCACCCGGACAGGCAAAAAGTCTTCCTGTGCCTGCCGCACCGTTTCGGCGTCCAGCACCAGCAGCACTTTGAGCGCCGCGGCCAGCACAATCACGGCAACCAATACCGCGTTCAAACGCGCCATACCAGGCGTCACCCGGCGCACCGGCTGCACCACCCAGCCGCGTTCGGCCAGCAGCGCGTCGAGGTGATCGGTCAACATCGGCGTGGCAACGACGGCGAACACGGCGATATTCCGCCCGGCCAGCAGCGCCATAAACGCCGTGCCGGACGCCAGCACGAAATCCGTCCAATCCAGCCGCTTTTTACTTGCCCCTGCCGCGCCGAACAAGCCCAGCAGCAGCGCGATAAACGGCCACGTCGAACGGTCGTGGAAGTTGGGCGAATTCCACTCCTGGATGAAGTTTTGCAGCGCGCCGATGCTGACCGTCTGGAATGGCACGGCGAGCATTTGCAGGCCATAGGGGTTGATGACCAGCGCCGCCGCCGATACCAGCGTGACCAGCGCCAGCCTGCGAATGCCGCGCCAGCCGATCACGTTTTCAGCCGATGGCCGAAAGAGGTTATTCAGCACTTCGCCGGCGATGAAGCCTAGCAGGAAGATGAAGGCAATCGAAAACCCGGCGTGCAGATTGCCCCACACGCCGATGATGACCGGAATCAGCCACAGGCGATCCAGGCCGCGCCGTTTGTACAGGTACAGCAAATACAGCACAGCCGCGCTGAGGGCGAACGACAGCATTTGCGGGCGCGGCGACCAGAACACCGCCGCCGCTGCCGCGCCGATCACCAGCGTGAAGGCGCGAAGATAGACATTGCCGGGCGACATTTTGTAGACGAAAACCATGCCGACCGTCGCCAGCGCGGCTACGTACACCGCCAGCCCGAAATTACCCGCCAGCCGCCACACGGCATACAGGATAATCTGCGCGCCCCAACTATGGTTAATCCAGGGTTGACCCGCCTTCGTGAACGAAAACGGGTCGGCGTAGATCATGCCGTGTGTGAGCGTGTATTCGCCGCTGCGGATGTGCCACCACGTATCGGTGTCTGTCGGAATGCGCGCGGCCAGCGCGAACAGCAGCGCGAACAGGATGATGACGGCGGCGCGTTCAATCGTCAGTTGCCGCATAAGCCCTCAGAAGAAAAGAAAGAATAAAAGCATAACACGGAGGCTCGGAGACACAGAGGTACCGAGCATTGCATTATTCTCTGTGTCTCTGAACCTCTAATTCTCTGTGGTAAACCTTGATTGCTATTTGAGGGCATTATGAAAGGCCAGCGCGAGCAGCGAAGCCAGGACCTTAAAGGCAAAGCCGTCATTGGTGCTGGCGTGCAGGCGCTGAAGTCCCATTTTCTCCAACTGGCTGTTGACCGCTTCAATCTGGCGACGATGGGCGTCGAGCAAGGCGGTATCTTCAGCACTGTTGCCGCGCATATTGTTGCGATAACGCGGCACCAGACGCACACCGCCATAGACGTAGGCCAAGATTTCATCCTTCTGGCTAATGTAGCCTTTGTCAGCTACCACAACACTGCCTTCCGGCAAGCCAGCCAGCAACTCCTGCACACCCACCAGTTCATCCCATTTAGCGGGCAACAGGTCAAAAGCAATTGGGATACCGTCCGTGTTGCACACCAGGTGCAACTGCCAGCCAAAGTAATGCTCGTCGCGGCTGGCACAATAGCCGTAGAATTCCCGCCCCTTCACCTTGCGACAACGGCGCGCTCGCACACGCTTACAAACCGGCAGCGGACAGGTATCAATGATGTAGACCTTCCCGCCCTGAAAGGCTTCGCCCACCAGCCAACCCAGCTGATACAACACCTGCAACAAGCGATGCAGACGGCGGTTGAAGCGCGAGAGACTCACCTTGCCGATATAGCCCAACCGTTGCAGCACTCCCAACGCCCGTTCATGATGATTCTGAAACGCTTGAGCCGCTACGATGCCCACCGTCAGGATTTCGGCGTCACTGCACCCAGCCCGGACATCGGTTTTGTGTTGCATGGCTTTCAGTAGGTCATCAATCATCACATAAACCGTTACAATATAGTGGTCGTTCATGGTCTACGCTCGTTTCATGAAAGTAGGGGTACTTCCATTCTAACGAACGTGGCCTGAACGACTTCAACTAGCAATCAAGGTGTGGTAAGTATTTTCAATCATATACACCAGCACCGGGTTATCCACTGGATAATACACCTGTGGCAGGAACCAGCGCGGAATCGCCAGCCGCAAGAACTGCGCGTAGGCGATGTTGAGCGCGTCCTCGTCGTCGTTGTCCAGCGGCTTACGCTTCAGCACTTCCCGCGCCGCGTCCAGTTCCTCCTCGGCCAGTGCGTCGTTGCCGTCGTAGCGCGCTACCCGCGCTCGTCCCAGGTGGACCCACGCCTGATCGGCTTTGGTTACAGCACGGCGCTCCATGTTCGCCAACAGCCTTAAGGCACTCTCCCGGTCGCGCCCTTCCAGCGCCAGAATCAATTCCATGCCGTCGCGCTGCACTGAGTCCGGCAGCCCGTTGGTCTGCCACGCGATTCGCGCATTGTCCAGCCGCTTGACAGCGATCTGATAGGCCGTCATCGCCGGCGCGCTCAGGCCGATTTCGTACACGTTGCCCACCTGTACGCGCAGCGCCGACCCCTGCCATTCAGGATACAGCACAATATCGGGATAGACCGTTAATGCCTGCCGGTAAGCGACTTCCGCCGCGTCGGTATCACCTATTGCTTCGGCGTACAGACCCAGATTGAACGCATACTGCCAGATTTCCGGGTCAAGCTCGGCGGCGCGGGACATCGCCTCTACCGCGCCCTCGCGCTCTCCGACCTGCCAGCGCAACGCGGCCAGGTTCGCCCAGCCGAGCGCATAGCCGGGGTCAAGTTCGAGAAAGTGCTGATAAGCAGCGATGGCCTGCTGCGCCGCGTCCCTATCACCCGCGTTCGCCGCCATGCCATACAAAAAACCCTGTTCGAGATGGTACAGGCTGAAATTCAAATCGGCATTGATGACCGGCTGTAAGCGTTCCGCCCCGCCCCGGTAATCGTCGGTATCTACCGCGTATTTCAGCGCCGCGAAATAATCGCCATAAACTCGGTTGCTCCACAGGCCGCTGGCTAACACCATCAGCCACAGCGTGGCCACACCGACCGGCTGCCCCACGCGCCGCCAGTTGGCTGTGATTGGCTGCGGCTCAACTGGCGCGACCGCCAGCACCAGCGCGATCAGCCCCGTCAGCGCAATGGACGGCATCATCGCCGGCACGTCAGTCAACTGGTGAACCGCAAACGCAGCAACAGCGGCAGTTGCCCCGGCCAGCATGATTCTATTGCCCGATCTGTAGGGACCTGTCGGTGACAGGCCCCTTCCGGTTCCTGATGATTCAAGCACCTGCCAATTCTCTCTAACCACCCTCACGATCATCACCAGCGTCACCGCCAGTGCCACTAGCCCGATCAATCCCAGTTCGGCGGCCACTTGCAGCAGCACGTTATGCGCGTGGCTGTGCGGCTTGTCGGGTTCGATGCCCGGCAGGCGCACCAGTTCGCGCCCATAGGTAAATAAACCCTGTCCCGTGATTGGCTTTTCGGCAAACATCTGCACCGCCGCCGCGTACAATTCGGTCCGCAGCCCGGTATCGCGCCCGCTGACCGTGAATGACCGCACAAACAGCACGGCTGCACCTACGGCGACTACTAGCGCGCTAACGACAGCCAGCAGCACCAGCGCCCTGGTGCCGCCGCGCCGCGCGTTCCACCAGCCGCGCCAGTAACGGAATGAGAGCTGCCGTCGTAACGCCAACAGCAGCGCCGTCCATACGACAAACGCGGCAACAAAGCCCAGCCACGCGCCGCGCGAATTCGACAGGAACAGCAGCACCAGCGCAAGCGCAGTGTAGATGCTCATCACGATCTGAATAAACTGACTGCGACTGGCCGCAATACGCGACAGCGCCAGCGGAATCAGCACGATCAAAAACGCGCCCAGGAAATTGGGATTACCAAACAGGCTCACCGGGCGCGGCACGCCGTTCAGGCCATACGCACCGACCCAGTTAACAAGCTGCAAGAAGCCAAACAGCAGCACCACCACACCGGTCACGAGCAGACCGTCCACCAGCATGTCACGTTTGAGGCCGCCGTTCGCCAGCGCGTCCAGCAGCACGTACCACACGCCGATGTAAGCGCCCGCGTACCATAGGCCAATCGCGCTGCGCCGCCACACTTCCGGGTTCGCCAGCAACGACACCCCAAACGCCAGCCCCCACAGCAGGAACGCGCCATCCAGCGGCGTTCGATACCACTGCCAGCCGCGCCGCCAGCGAACCAGCAGCCACGCAACTACGGTGATGGCGGTGATGCCCAGCGTCAGCGCCCCGACGCCGGGATTCAGCACGCCGTTAAAGGTGGCGGCGTTCCCCAGGATGAAACTGCACAGGATGATAACCACCGCGCGGGTGAGCAGTTCCGACGGTTTTCTCACGTTTGGAAACCTTGTAGTAGAATCAATCTGCTGGAAAGGATACACCTGATGCTCAAGACTCGCATCCGTCCCTGGATGGTGGCCGCCGCGCTGTGCCTGCTTTACGTTGGGCTTGTCCTGGCACGGAATGGCGGCGACCCGCTGGCGCTGGTTACGCTCGGCACGCACTTCAGTGAGCGCGACCCCGCCGGGACGGAAGGGTACGACGGCCAGTTTGTATACTACATCGCGCGTGACCCCGGCACCGCCGCGCAGTACATTGACGTATCTGCCTACCGCTTCCAGCGCATTTTGCTGCCGATGCTAGGGCGCGCCCTGGCGTTAGGCCAAACGCCGCTGATTCCCTGGGCGCTGCTGATCGTCAATCTGGTGGCGCTGGCTGCCGGCACGGCGCTGCTGGAACACCTGCTCGTCCAGCAACGGGTCAGCCGGTGGTACGCGCTCACCTACGGCCTCACCATTGGCACGTTTGGCGCGGTGCGCCTCAGCTTACCCGAACCACTGGCCTACGCGCTCGTGCTCGGCGGCATCGCACTGGCGCAGCGCGAACGCTGGCTGTGGAGCGCTGTGTTATTTGCGCTGGCGGCGCTGGCACGGGAAACCACACTGCTGTTTCCATTCGGTTACGGATTGTATCTGCTGTCACGAAAGCAACTCAAAACGGCGCTGATATTCGGCGCAGTCACGCTAATTCCCTTCGCCGTCTGGCAGATTGTTTTATATCAACACTTCGGCATGTTGGGTATCAACAGCGGCGGGGCGATGGCAACGCCGTTTGAGATCATCCCTTTCGCCGGAGTCGCCCGCATCATCTTCGAAACGCCACCAGCAGCGCGTGCCGCTTTGCTGCTGATTTTCAGCGCGTTTCTTGTCCCGTTTGTAATCGTGCCGACGCTGTGGGCGCTGTGGCGCTGCTGGCATGCCTGGCCGAACTGGTCGGCGTACACGTTTCTGCTGTTCACCAACGCGGCCATCATGCCATTTGTGCCATTTTCGACCTACCGCGAACCACTGGGCATCCTGCGCTTTATCGTCGGCCTGCAAATCGCCGTCATCCTGTACGCCGCCGACCAGCGCCGCTTCCGCGCCCTGCGTAACAGTACCATCTGGCTGGTCACGCTGCTGTTTGCCTTCACCCTGATATAACCGCCAAGACGCGAAGGACGTCAAGAAATTCCTGAATAAATCTTGGCGTTCTTGGCGGTTGGTTTCCTAAACACCACTCATTTTGATGATCTTGCCGATTGTCCGCACGATGATGTTAAGGTCGAGCGCCAGCGATTGGTGACGGATGTAATACAGGTCGTATTGCAGCTTCACCAGCGCGTCTTCGTCGGTCGAGCCGTAGTTGTAACGCACCTGCGCCCAGCCGGTCAGGCCGGGGCGAATCACGTGGCGCGTGCGGTAAAACGGGATTTTTTCGACCAGCCGCCGCACGTGCTCCGGGCGTTCCGGGCGCGGCCCGACGATACTCATATCGCCACGCAGTACATTGATAAGCTGCGGTAGTTCGTCCAGCCGCGTTTTGCGCATCACACGTCCGACGCGGGTCACACGCGGGTCACCTTCCTGGCTGAAAACCGCGCCGGTTTGCGCTTCCGCGTCGGCGCGCATCGAGCGAAATTTATAGATGCGGAAGATGCGCCCATTCAGGCCGACGCGCTCCTGCGAATAAAATACGCTCCCTGGCGAATCGAGCTTGATGAGCAGCGCCAGCAGCGGCAGCAGCAGCAGGAAGACAGCAAAGCCGACCAGCGCCAGCAGCACGTCCAGCACGCGTTTAAACAACGCGTACAGGTTGAAGATCGAGCCGCCTTCAATCGGCAGCACCACCGACCAGTTCTTCATCACGTATTCCACCGGCACCTGCCCCGTCAGGCGTTCGTACAGCAGCGGCATGGGGACAATCGTCAGCCCGGCCTCGTAGGCGTCCATCACCCCCTGGAACGTTTCACCGTCCAGTTCGTGAGTGGAGGTAACAATCAGTTCGGTTACATCTTCCTGCCGTGCCAGCCGCAGCAGCATCTTGCCCGTGCCGCGTATCGGCACGTCGCCTATCGCAGTCTGCCCTTCGCGGATTTCGCCGATGATGCCACGCACGTCGTAGACATGTCCGGCATACCGCGCGATGGTGCTGACGATCACGGCAGTCGCTTCATCCGTACCGACAATTAACACGCGCCGGCGGGCGCTGGCCCAGCGCGCCAGCGCCGGGTTCAACAGCCGGAACAGCGCGATCAGCACAAATGAGGCGACACCGTAGTACAGGATAAACAGGCGCGGCAGCCGCAGCGGCCCGGCCAGGAAAAACACGATCAGGTAAAGCACCAGCAGTTGCAGTGTGATGACCACCAGCCGCTGGAACGTGACCGCGCGGTTAGACAGCACACGCACATCATAAAAGTCGTTGGCGCTGGCGAGCAGCAGCCACAGCCCGACCAGCACCACAAACCAGAAACTGCGCGGCCAGATAAACTCCAGATCGAAGCGGTAGCGCCCGACGACCGACCAGGTAAACAGCGCGATCAACACGGCGATCAGCACGGCCAGCACATCGCCAGCGATCAGCAGCCAGCGCCGTTCGGACAGCCGGAGTTGCAGCCGCCTGTCCGGTGATGGGGAAAAAATCATACCCGCCCTACCCTTCCTGACCGGGATTTCTGGAGCGAAACACAATCAGCAGAAGCAGCAGTGACAGCAGGCTGATGAACGTTCCCGGCAGCAGCCACCAGGGACGATATTCCAGGCGCACCGCGTTCGCCCCGGCGGGAACTTCCACCGCCATAAACGCCAGATTCGCCCGCAGGATGCGCGCAGGCTTGCCATCTACAAACGCCTGCCAGCCGGGATAGTCGGTGCGCGGGATGTACACCAGGCCGCCGGTTGTGGTCTGAACCTGAATCGTCACTTGATTTGGCGATTGCGTCATCTCGACTGATTGGACGATACTGCCGATGTCATGGCTTGCAGGAGGCAGTGGCAGCGGCGGGCAGTCCCCTGGCCCAATCAAGTGTACCTGCCGCCAAGGTATCCAATCAGGGTCGAGGAGAGCATACGGTATCAGTTTTTCGTCCGAATGCCAGCAAACCGACTGCATAAACAGAGCCTCGAACCCCGCCGGTTCTTCCCACTCGCGGAAGATGCCATCCAGATAATACTGTCCGTCTACACCCGCCGCCAGCAGCAGATTATGGCGCGCCGTGCCGTTGCTGCGCTCAACGCGATTAATATATTCCGCAAAGTGCCCGACCAGCAGCGGGTCAAAATTGTTCAGCACGGGTTGGCGGTCAAGCAGGTTCAGGTTCGGCAACTCGCTGTCGCGGAACGCTTGCCAATCTCGACTGGCAATCCGGTAATCGTCAAACGGCAGGAAGTGTTCATACATCACTTCTTCCTGTTCGGCTTTCGGCCAGTATGCCCGCGACATATCGGCTCCAGCTTCTCTCCGGTCAAAAAATGCTGCCGGAACGGTTGGATTCAGTCCTCGCGCCGCCAGACCAAGATCAACCACGACAACCACCAGCACCGCCAGCGACCACCAGCGATAACGCCGCGTACCCGCTTCCGGCTGAACGAGAGTCAAATTGCCTGCCAGCGCGCCGATGATTCCGGTAAAAATCACTGCCTGAATAATCACGCGCACACCGCCGTTATTCGCTACGTCTGGCGGCAGTGCGCGCGGTGCCAGCAGCGCCAGCACGACCGCGCCCAGGCAGGCCGCCGTCAGCAGCCGCGTCCCGAACAGGAGCCATTTGCCGCGCCCCCACACACTGACCCCGATTCCGGCCAGCACACTCAGGCCAAACACCGTCCACAGATGCCAGCGCACGGGGGCCTGAAACAGGTCAAAGGTTGGCACATGGTTGTACAGAAAGGGAAAGATGGGCGAATGCTTGCCTAATGCCAAAACAAAACCGATAACGACGACCAGCAGCCAGAACGGGACGGTCGCAAAAGCTGCCGGGCGCTCCACGCGGCGCAGTTTCCACCACAGCCAGGCGATCACCGCCGCCAGCGCCGACAGCAGCGGAATCAGGCCGATATAAACGGCATCCTCAAAAAACGCGCCCTTTGTGATGTACGAGCCATCGGCGGGCGTGCCAAACACGTTGGGCGACAGCAGATTCAAAATCCGCGTCGGCGCGTAGCTGAAGTTCATGGCAAAGTCGTAATCCACGCCGCCGGAACGCTGTGATTGCAGCAGCAGTTCGCCCGTCGCCAGCAGTTGCAGCCCAGCAATACCCGCGCCCAGCAGCAGCGCGCCAGCAACCAGCGCCGGGCGATGCCATGCAAACGGACGGTGCGTGAGCGTCCACCACAGCACAAACGCGCTCACCAGCAGCAGGCTGTACCACGTCGTTTGGGCATGACCGGCCAGCAGTTGCAGCGCGGCGAACAGCGCCAGCCAGCCCATATCCCGGCGGCGATTGTCCGCCAGAACCCCTAGCGCCGCCCACAGCAGCCAGGGCAGCCAGGCCGCCGCGCTGATGGTCGGGTATGTGCCGAGGCGGGCGACCAGATAGCCGGTCAGGCCGAAGGACAGCGCGCTCAGGCCGCGCCCAAGTTCGGGAACGCCCAGCCGTCCGGCGAAGCGCCACATGCCCCACCCTGCGAGGAACAGGTGCAGCACCGCCGTGATACTCATCTGCCACGCCAGCGGCAGGACGAAGCCAGGCCAGTTCAACGGGTACAGCAGCGCCGACTGGTAGTTGGCAAACAGCGGCGCGCCCGCGCCATTGTAGGGATTCCACAGCGGCAGACCGCCAGCGTGCAGTACATCAAACGCGAACTGCCGCCAGGGGACAAATTGCAGCGCCGGCAGCCCCCAGAAAAATACCTCGCCCAGCAGCAGGCGGTAAAACACCACCGCGAGCGTCAGCACCAGCAGGACGAGTGGCACGCGGGAGGAGCGATTAGTCTTTAGTCTATAGTCTTCAGTCATCAGTCGTCAGTTTTGGCGAACCGCCATGACGCCAAGAGCGCCAAGAGAACGGTTCAGGAAGGGTAAAAACCTATCCATGACCCTTGCATACCCATATCTGAGTTGGCTTTTCCTCGGCGGGTTCGAGCAGGCTTGAAGCCTGCTTCCCACCGAAACCCGGCAGCCGGATGCTTTCAGCATCTGGCGGCAGACTGGCGAGAACCGGATTTAAGGATAAACACCAGGGCAAACACGCACACCCAAAATGTTACACCGGAAACAAGCGCGGCGGCTGCCGTTAAATCATTCAGGTTTTTTACCGTCGCTGCATCCGGCAGGTTCGGCCAGTTTGTGGGCCAACCGGGTACGGCGCGCGATGCTGTTTCGGGTCCGTAATCCCGGTTGCGATAAATGTTTACGTCATCAAGCGTGCCAACGTATTCGAGGCGGGGATGGACAATCGTATAGGCGGCGACGACGTGGCTCACGTCCCATTCAGCCAGCACGCGGCTGTTGATGACGGCATCGCGGTTAGCCTGTGACAGATCATCCCCGGTGACATCATCCACTGGCGGCAGAATCACACTGTAACCCCGAACCGGCACGCCGCTACCCTGTTCCACCGCCTGAACGACGCCGGTTAACTGGAACGGATCAACCCCGCCGAACAGACGCAGGCCGTAAACTTCCGCGACCTGCTGTTCCAGGCTGTAGGACGGCGAATAGACGCGGCTGGCCCCCTCAGCGACCAAGCGTTCGGCCAGCGCGCGCTGCGGCTCTAACCACACCTCCGGCCCGCGCCACGTCAGCCACTGTAAACCGACACCCGCCAGTTCCAGCAGCGTCAGCGCGATCAGGACCGGCGCGACTCGTTCCGGCGCCAGCCGCCCGGTCAGCGCCAGCAGCAGGATAAGACCCAACGCGCCGCCGGCCAGCCCCACGCCGACACCAATCACTGGCGGTAGATCAGGCAGCGCCAGTATAAACACTCCCGCTGCCACCAGCGCCACCGCGAAACCGGCCACCGCCAGCCGAAGCCGTTTTAGCCCGGCGACCGTTTCGCCGGTGCGTAATCGCCGCGCCAGCAGCACCAGCCGTTCCAGCCCGAAGCCTGCCAGCGGTGGCGCCAGCAGCGCCAGCACCAGCCAGGCGCGGGAAGGCACGCGGAACCACAGCAGCGCCGGGAACAACCGCACCAGCAGCGGCCACAGTGGCCCATTTGGCCCCAGCGCATACAAAGCAACAACCACAAACACGACTATCCCCAAAATGCGCGCTGCCCGCCCGCGCGTCCACAGGCCAGCCACCGCCAGTACCAGCACGGGCAGCCCCAGGTAGGTCAGCGTTTCCACACCGGGCGGCACGGCGAACAGTAATAAACCGAGTAAATTCCCCGGTTGAAGGGCCAGCACGCCGGCGTCGTCCGGCGTCAGCCCGGCGCGGCTGAGATAGGGACTCCACGCCAGCAGTGGAACGGTCACGCTGGCGGTCAGCAGCAGGAACAGCGCCCCGACCAGTACCAGACGCGGCAGCGCCGGACGAATGCGGCGTAGCTTCCAGACGGTATATCCTCCCGCCGTGATGAACGCAAACAGACTCACCCGCACGTCCGATAGAAACACCAGCGCAGCGGACAGCGCCATTTGCAGGACAGGCGCGACACCGATCTCCGCCAGCAGACGCCTGACCGACCACATCAGCCAGGGCCACCACGCCAGCGCATACAGGATGTCCAGATGCCCCGCGCCGGTATGCGCGATCAACGGCGGCGACAGCACGTAGGCCAGGGCGGCGAAAAGCGCCGATTCGGCGCGCAGTCCCAGCGCCAGCGCCCAGCGATTCATCCCCATGCCCGCGATCAACAGGTGCAGCCCGATCATCACGTTCAGGTGCAGCGCGGGCGGCAGCAGCAGAACCAGCCACTGCGGTGGATAGGCAGTTTTGTTCAGGGGGTTGGCGGCGAAGGGCTGCCCGGCCATGATCGTTTCACGCCACAGCGGGAACTGGTCGCGTTCCAGCACCGATTGGCGCAGAAACAGCGCGCTCGGCCAATGGCTGATCGCGGCGTCGGAATACCGCGCCCCCCGGCTGAGGTACGGCAGAGCATCCGGTCGCAGCCCGGCCAGCAGCAGGAACAGGCTCACCACCAGCGCGATGAACCCGTCATTCCGTCGCATAGATCATCACATCACCGGAACGGGCAACCAGCCGCAGATCATCCAGACAGGTCGGGCGGCCCAGCTCCTGCTCCAACGGGCCATACAGCACGTAACGCACGTGGTACTGGTCAATCAGGGTGCGGCAGTCGGCCTGCCCGCCACTGTACCAGGTTTCGACGGCTTGTTGTTTGGCGGCGGCGTCCAGCGTTTCATACGGATGCCCGTACACTACCCGCGCCCCGGCCCAGCCCGGCACCCAGATGCTGACCGTTTCTGATGCCAGAATCACGTCACCGGCATGAACGCGATCATGCAGCCAGCGCAGCGCCCCGGCATAATCCCGGTCGAGAAACGGGCCGGTGGTCACCCGCATGTTTATCAACAGCAGCAGGGCGAAGCTGAGCGTCATCACCGGCGCGACGGCAGCCGCCAGCCGGTAACGCCAGCGGCGATTGATTCGACGAAACCAGAAATCTTCCAGCGAGCGCGTCGCAAAATAGGCTATCGGGATCATCATACCGACCGCAAAACGGCGTTGGATGGTCGTCGGCAGGTAAATCAGCACCAGCATCATCACCAGCCAGACCAGTATAAACTGATCGCCATCCGGCTCGAAGCGGCGGATGGCGCGGTAGATGCCGGGCAGCGCGATCAGCAGCGGCACGCCCAGTCCCAGGACCAGCAGCAACGGTGACGGTGCGGGTGTCACGTTCTGTCGCGCCCACTCACTCATGGCCGGGTTATAGGTCACGACAGCCCAATAGTAGGCAGCCATCGGCACGGCAGGCAGCAGAATCACCAGCAGCCAGCGCAGTTCCCGCACGTTAAGCTGGCGGTGGCGCACCCACGCCATTCCTACCACGATCACCATCGCCAGTCCGATGGGCAGCAGCGCCTGCGGGTACAGCAGCGCCAGCGCAAAACTTAACACCCCGGCCAGCAGCCCGCCGTTATTGACAGTCGGGTCTTCGGTTTCGCCAGGGCGGAACGCCACGATTACCACGCTGGCAACCAGCGCCAGACAGGCCAGCGCCAGTGGGAAATGCACGTTCACCAGACTGCTGTAAAACGGGAACATCTCCGGGATGGTCAGGTCGGGGAAATTCGGGTCGCCGGTTAACGGGTAAAACAGCCAGCCGAGGCCAGAGCCAATCGCAGCGATCACAAAAAACAGCCGCCGCGTGCGCAGGCGCACCCAGACACTCGCCCCAAACTGGTACAACGCCATGTACATCACAAACGAGGCGACCACCCGCGCCGCATGGAACAGCGCGATGGGCTGAAGATTTACCAGCCGGGCAAGCTGTCCTAACGCGGGATAGATCACCTGAATCAGCGCGCCGCTGTGGGTTTCCGGCGTGTGGCGGAAGTACACCAGCCACGAGCCTTCCATGCCCAATCCCATTTTCGACAGGTAGGTGGCGCCATCGCGGTAATTATTAAGGATACCCATAAACTGCCACTGCGTGCCAGCAGCACCGCTTACCGCCACCCACAAAAATGGTACAAACGCCAGGGCGACCAGCGCCCCGCCGAACACGACGACCCAGCGCCATTCGGCGGGTGTAATGTGAATGGATTCCCGTGATTGCATCCAGACCCCTTCGTTACCGGTGCGCGGGTTGCCGCACGATTTCGGCAGCGTGTATAATCACTACTGTTTAAACGATAACTCAATTATTGGTTTCAAGCGATTAAGGCCATTGCCCATTTTACTCCCACTTGGTTGATGCGCCAGCAAAGGCAGGCTGTGATGTCATCGGCACAGGCGTTGTATCGCCTTCAGGAAATCGAACTCGCGCTGCTGCGCAACCAGAAACGTCTGAATGAGATTACGGCGATTCTGGCGGACAGCCACGCGGTGGCGGAGGCCCGCAGCCAGGCCGAGGCCACGCAGCAGGCGCTGGCGCCGCTGCAAGCCCGCACCCGCCAGCTGGAACTGGAAATCCAGTCCAACGCCGACAAAATCCGCGCGACCGACGAACACCTGTACAGCGGGCGGGTGCGTAATCCCAAAGAGATGCAGGACATGCAGCAGGAAATCCAGTCGCTGAAGAAACGCGGCGCGAACCTGGAAGACACGCTGCTGGACGTGATGCTGGCTGTCGAGGAGGCTGAAGCGCGCTTGCAGGCCGCGCAGGCGCAGTTGCAGCAGGTCACGGCGGACTGGGAGAACCAGAACCGGCAGTTGGTGGACGAACAAACCCGCCTGAAAGCCGAACAGGCGCGGCTGCACCAGCAGCGCAAACAGGCACTGGAAGCGGTGGACGCGGACAGTCTGGCGGTGTACAACGCGCTGAAACCGCGCAAGCAGAACCAACCGGTGGCGGTGCTGGAGGGTGATACCTGCTCGGCCTGCGGCGTTGAGCAAACCAGAGCGATCATCAGCGAAACCGACCGGGGCGCGACGCTGGCGAAGTGTTTAAGCTGCGGGCGGATTCTGGTGCGCAAGACTGCGAGGGGGTGAACAATGGGATTCGATGTTGAAAACTTCGGCCTCGGTCTGTTAACCGGCTGGGCGACCGCCTATGGCGTGTACCGCGCCCGACACCGCATCCGGGCGGCGGTACGGTCGGTGCGCGGCCAGGTTGAATCGGCGCAGAGTTTTGCCACGCAGAGCGCCGACAACCGCTACATCACCGACATCGTGCGGCTGGCCGAAAGCACTCACCTGGCCGGGCGTTTCGCCAACCTGTCGGACATTCTGGTCGAGCCGCGCTTTCTCCCCCCGCCACCGCTGGCCGCGCCGCCGAGTGACGACGTGGTTCGCAGCGTGTTTCATGTCGTGCCGCAGGTTCATGACCACCCCTATCTGCACGCGCCGTACAATCTGGAAACGCTCTCGATTGACGATCTCAGCACCGGCGAACGGGCGCTCGCGCTGCTGGGGCGTCCCGGCAGCG
This sequence comes from Chloroflexota bacterium, assembly GCA_016223085.1. Taxonomy (GTDB): domain Bacteria; phylum Chloroflexota; class Anaerolineae; order Aggregatilineales; family Phototrophicaceae; genus CFX2. Next base: position 104,716 of record JACRPS010000010.1, on the reverse strand, counting down.
GGCGCACGACGGCGCTGATGGCAATCGCGCTCCGCAGCCTGGGCCGGCTCCACTTCGAGCAGCCGATTGATAAAGTCCAGCAGCGGATTGACGCCGAGGATGCGGCGCTGACCGACAAGCAGCGGGCAGTGCGCGTGAAAGAACGGCTGACCATCGAACAGCGCGCCAAAGAACGGCTGGCAGAGGAACAGGGGGCGACGTTTGAAACGGCGACCGATATCCCTGCCGGCCTGTCCCGGTTTAACCGGTTGATGCCGGTGTACGTGCATCTGCTGGACGTGGACGTGAAAGACCCCGAATATGGCAAAGCGGTTGACCCCGCCGAACCACTGGTGCGCGCGGTGCAGCGGCAGGTTGGGCGCATCACCGCCAGCACGATTCCGCGAAACCTGTACGAACGGTTGGGGCGCGGCGGCGTGCTGCTGCTGGTGGACGGCAGCGACGAACTGCCGGAAGCCGAACGCGGCTTAAAACTAGGCTGGCTGCAAGCCCTGATGGACCAGTATCCGCAGAATTTTTTTATCGTGACCGGGCCGGTGGTCGGTTACGGGCCGCTACTGCGGCTGGGACTGACCCCGGTCTTTCTGCGCCCCTGGACGGACATGGACGTTACCCGCGCCGCCGACCAGTGGGCCGCCGCCTGGCCGCGTCTGGCCGGAACGCGGCGGCAGCCGGCGCCCGACGTGGACGCAGCGGCAGTCACCCGCGCCAGAACCAACAGCCGGGCGCTGTCCCCATTTGAGCTAACACTCAAAATCTGGGGTAACTATGCCGGTGATGCCGAAGCCGCCGGTATGGAAGGCTGGCTGCGCGGGCTGATCTCGCGCCACCTGCCCGCCGACCAGCCGCTGGAAAGCGATCTGCTGCCGCTGGCGCAGACGGCGGCGCTGCAACTGGACGAGAGCGCGATCACGCTGGCACAGATGGAAGCGTTATTCGCTGGACGGCCAGCGTTCCACATCAGCGAAGGCGAGGCCGAGCCGGACGAAATCGAACCGCCCGCGAAAAAGGGCAGCAAACAGGGCCAACCGGACAAAAAGGAAGATGTCAGCGCCGCGTCGAAGTTCCTGACGCTGCTGCGGCGCAGCCGGCTAGTGGTGCGTTATGTGGGCGGGCGCTACCGCTTCGCGCACCCGCTGCTGGCGGCTTATCTCGCCAGCCTGATGCTGAAAGACCAGCCCGAACTGCTGGCGGAGAAAGCCATGCAGCCGGCGTGGAGCCAGGCCATTCGGTACGCCGCGCTCCACACGCCGGTTGAGGCAGCCGTGCGCGCCCGGCTTGGCGCGCCACCCGATGTGCTGCACAATCACGTACTGGAGATCGCCAACTGGCTGGCCTATGCCAGCGGTGACGTGCCCTGGCGCAACCTGTACTTGAAAGCCCTCGGCAATCTCCTGATCGCGCCCACCCAGCACCCGTATCTGCGGGAACGGGCGGCGGCGGCACTGCTGACCACCCGCGACAGAAACGCGGCGGTTGTTTTCCGACAGGCTATCCGCAGCCCGCAGCCGCGCCTGAAGCAGATCGCGGCGCTTGGACTAGGCGCGATGGGCAATCCCGACGCGGTCACGGACATCGTGCCGCTGCTCGACGACGATGACAGCGAGACACAGTTGGCCGCCGGGCTGGCACTGGGCGCAATTGGCACGGAAGAAGCGATTGAGGCGCTGGTCGGCGCCTTTACCGAGGGATCGGAGCAACTTCGGCAGGCGGTTGCGGAAACGTTCGCGGCCATCCCGGAGGAGGGTTATCCCATCCTATACGACGCGATTCAGGATCAGGATATGCTGCTGCGGCGGGCAGCGGTGTTTGGCCTGCGCCGGGTCCGCGCCCCCTGGGCGCTGACCGCCATTTACCGCGCTTTTCTCGAAGACTCGCAGTGGTACGTGCGCTCTGCCGCGCAGATGGCATTCCAGGAATTGCAGTACGGCGGTGACCGGGGCGTGAAAGGCTATCCGCTGCCAGATGCCCTGCCCTGGCTGGCGGAATGGGCGGCCCAGCGCGGCGAAAATCTGCCCGCTGGCGAAGGCGCGATGCATATGCTGATGCGCGCTTTGCAGGAGGGTGAGCCGGAAACGCGCCAACTGGCGGCGGCGGTCATCGGACAGATGGGGCTGGCATCGGTCGGCAAGACGCTGTACGCGGCGCTGCGTGACAGGCAGGCGGACATCCGCGATACGGCCTACCGCGCGCTGGCCGAGCTACAGTTCCAGATCGGCAGGCCACTGCCGGTAGCCTGAGTAACAGTTTCCAGTCATCAGTTGCCAGAGGTAAAAACGGGATACTGTTTAATAAAAAGGGTTTATTCAGCTTCAGGGAGCTGTTCGTCGTCGGGGTCACAGGGCAAAACGCGGTCGAAGTCGCTGTGGAAGATGTATTCGCCGTCACCCGCCGCGACCACAATCCGGTAGCCGTCAATCCGCAGCGGCGTGTAGGTCTGTCCGGCCTGCGGGCAGCCCAGGCTGGTGTCCGTCCACTGCACCGGACGCACTTCCACTACGCGCATCCGGCGTGTGGGCAGGTCAAGTTCGTCACCCAGACGGCGCATTGCCAGCCGCACCAACTCCCCGGCCACCGGGTCTAATTCCGGTGTTTCGTCCGGCACCACGCCTTCCGTAGCGGGGGTGGCGATGTCTTCCGGGCCGGGCAACGCCTCGCGGGTGGGGGTCGGCGGCGGTGGCGGCGGGGTGAAGGTCAGCGTCGCCGGGATGAGCGTCAGCGTGGGTGGCGGCGTAACGGCCTCGCCCGGTGTACAGGCGGCCATCCCCGCCACTGCCAGGCCCAGCAGAATCAGGCCCTCAATCCGCCAGTTTACCGCCCAGTTTTTCTTCCACATCCGCCGTCGTAATCCCTTCGACGCTGATGATTTTTTCACGCCCATTCGCTCCGGCTACAATTTCAATCCGCTCGACCGGAACTCCAAGCTGCTGCGCCAGCAAATTCACCAGTTCTTCGTTGGCCGCCGGGTCGCCTGCCGGTGATGACACCAGCCGTACCTTCAGCATTCCATCTTCCTGCGTGCCCACGATTTCCGGCGCGACCGCCCGCGTAACGACACGAACGGTAAAGGCAGCCCCACCCCGGGCATCGGTGATTTCAAATTTGCGGTTTTGCGACATGGTTATCAACCTCTCGTATTCCCCTCATTATCGCTGAGAATACTCAGAATAAAGGTTAAGCCTTGAGGCGACCTCGCATCAGCTCGCCTGCTTCTACTTTACTCGGAGTTGGCAGGTTGCGCTATAGAAGGAGAAAGGCTTCACGCTGTAGACGAGGTGGCGCCGTGTCCTGATGAAATTTGACAGTCAAAATCGGCTGTGTAGGGGCGCAAGGTCGTGCGCCCCTACGAAAGACCTTGCCAGATGAAGCCCGTTCTAAAACGACAGCAGCCGCATCAGTACCTGGATAATCAGGAACACGATCAGCGGGCTGAGGTCCATCATGCCGGTCTGCGGCAGCAGATCGCGGACGGGGCGCAGCACCGGCTCGGTGATGTTGTAAACCAACTGGATCAGCGGGTTGCTGCGATCAACGTTCGGGAACCAGCTTAACAGCACCCGCGCCAGCAGCACCAACTCAAAAATCCACAACACGTAAAAGATCAACTGGAGAATCATCGTCCCATCATCCTCAACTCTGGCGTTCGCCAAAAATCGCTCGTCCAACGCGAACCATCGTCGCGCCTTCTTCAACGGCAACCGGATAATCGTCGGTCATGCCCATGCTCAGGTCGGGCAGCGGCCTGTGAAACGCCTCGGCCAGCGCGTTCCGCAGCGCCGCCAGCGAGGCGAACACCGGGCGCGCCTGTTCCATGTCGTCCACGATGGGCGCCATCGTCATCAGGCCGCGCACGTTCAGCCCCGGTAGCGCCAGGATCGCCTCCATGTCTGCCCATAACCGGCGGCGGGTGTCCACGTCCGTCTGCCAGCCAGAGGCCACCAGCCCGTACTTCGCCTCCTCACCGGAAACGTTCACTTCCAGCAGCACGTCAAGCGTGCAGCCCTGCGTCACCGCCAGCCCGGACAGTTTGCCGGCCAGTTTCACGCTGTCCACCGACTGCACGTACTGGAACAGCGGCAGCACGTCTTTTGCCTTGCGGCTCTGGATATGGCCGATCATGTGCCAGACCAGCGGGCGCGGCGTAAGGCCGTTGACCGCCGGAATCTTTGTGCCTGCTTCTTCTACGCGGTTTTCGCCAAAATGTTGCACTCCGGCGGCCACCGCTTCCAGCACCGTCTCCGGTGGATGGGTTTTGCTGACGGCGATCAACGTCACTGCCGATGGGTCACGACCGGCGCGGTCGCAGGCTTCGGCAATCGTTTCCCGCACGCGCAGGATATTGGTTGCTATCGTCATAGACTCAACACCGCCCCAAAGCGTCCGGTACGGCCTTTCTCCGCCCGGTGCGAGAAAAACTCGTCCGTCCGTTCCGCCGTGCAGATGCCCGCCACTTCGATCTGCTCCACTCCAGCGCGCTGAAGGTCACGGCGGTTGGCTTCCCACAGGTCAAGATAGGCGCTGCCGTCAGCCGGGTCGCGCCGGATGAGGCCGCCGGTGGTGCCAAAATACGTCTGAACGGCAGCGACTACTTCTTCGCCCACCTGATAACGGCGCGGGCCGATGCTTGGCCCAATGCCGGCCTGAATGTTCGCCGGTTTGCAGCCGAACGCCTGCGCCATCGCCCGCACCGTGTTCGCGCCGATGCCCTGTACCGTGCCGCGCCAACCGGCATGGGCAATGCCGATCACGCCCCGCACCGGGTCGAAGAACAGCAGCGGCGTGCAGTCGGCAAACCGCATGGCTAATGGGGTATCCGGTCGGTCGGTAATTATGCCGTCGGCCAGCGCCAGCCAGCGTCGCCCGCGTACCGGGCCGTTCGCCAGCACGGTATCGCCGCTGTGCACCTGCCACACCGTGCAGGCACGTGAGCCATCCACCTCCAGCGCCGCGTACATGCGCTCATGGTTATGGCGCACGGCAGCCGGGTCGTCGCCCACGTTGCCACCCAGATTCAGGGACGCCCAGGGCGCGGCACTGACACCGCCGTGCCGGGTGAAGATACCATGTTTGAGTTCCGGCCATTGCACAAATTGGTAATAAACGAGTTCCCCATCCGCCAACCGTCTCACCATATCCCTCCGTCATGCTGGCTCCCCACCATTCTAAACCACATTTTGAACCACCCAAGTCCCAATCTCCATTTACGAACTGCGTAACCTTTATGAACATTTCTTGCGGCGCGCGGGGATTAGGGTGTATACTGCCGATAAAGGCGGGAGTCATTGCCGACTTTGAGTTAGTGAGCACAGCACTTCACGAAACTGACCAGACGCGCGGTGCGCGTTGCAGCACACGCAGGCAGGATTATGCAGGGCCGGGGGCGGCGCTCACCGGTTATTCACCATGCTGGTCAGGTTTCTTCTGCCTCCCCGCAATGAGGAGGACATCCGAGCACGAGGGTCGAGATGAATGATAGCAGACAGCGCCCGGCAGGTATTTCGGTATTAATTGTGGACGACCATCCCCTGTTCCGGGACGGTCTCAAGCAGGCGCTAGAACTGGAAGATGACATCCATGTTGTTGGTTACAGTGATGAAGGCGAAGATGCGATCAAAAAAGCACGCCAACTGCAACCGGATGTGATTCTGCTGGACATCAACCTGCCCGGCATGAACGGTTTCCAGGTCGCCCGGCAGATCAAGGCCGAACGGCCTGACCTGGCAGTGGTCGTGTTAACCGCCTACCACGATGTGCAGCAGGTGATTCACGCCATGCGTGCCGGGGCGTCCGCTTACTGCTCCAAAGAAGTTACCCCGGACGAACTGATCGAAATTGTGCGCGACGTGGTGCATGGCTATTACATCGTCGGCGGCGAGAAACTGGACCACCGGTCACTGGAAAGCTGGATTCAGGCCACCATCGAGGCCATGAGCGGGCCTTACGTGATTGACGCCGAAGAGCATTTTGTTCCCCTCAGCCCGCGTGAGATGGAAATCCTGCAATTTGTCACGCATGGTCTGAGCAACAAGGAAATCGCGCTCAAACTGCGTATCAGCCAGCAGACCGTTAAAAACCACATGACCTCTATCCTGAAAAAGCTCAATGTTGAAGATCGCACCCAGGCGGCTGTGAATGCGCTGCGCCGGGGTTGGGTACGGCTTGAGGACGGGCGTTCGAACAAGGTATAGGCTATGGATCGAGAAAAAGTTGACCCGAAAGAGCAGCTTGTTGATTTTGTCTCGCAGGAGATGAAGCGCGTTAAGGACCGGCTGGCCGAGATCAAAAACCAGATTGACCAGCTTCAACTGGTGGTAGACCGCGAACAGCAGCGCAATGCCGACATCGCCACCGAACTGCGCACCATTCAGGATAATATCGAAACCGTGCCCCGTCAGGACATCCGCGTGAAATACGACGAGGCGCTGGACGCCCGCTTCCGCCTGACTACCATGCGCGGCCAGCTTGAAAAATTCCAGTCCAACCGCGAGATTCTGGAAAAGCAGCAGACGCTGCTCGGCCAGTTGCTGAACATCGTGCAGGGCGTGGATGTTTTAAGCAACGGCGCGGAAGAAACCACAACGACGAACCCCAAGGCCAGCCTGAATATCGTGCGCATTGTGCAGGCGCAGGAAGAAGAAAAGCTGCGTCTGGCGCGCCTGATGCACGATGGCCCGGCGCAATCGCTGACCAACTTCATCCTTCAGACAGAAATCTGCCAGCGCTTGTTTGACCGTGACCCCGCCCGCGCGGCAGAGGAACTGAACAATCTCAAAACCACCGCCAGCGTCACCTTCCAGAAGGTGCGCGATTTCATCTTTGACCTGCGTCCGATGATGCTGGATGATCTGGGTGTGGTGCCCACCGTCCGCCGCTATATCGATTCGTTTAAGGACAAAAGTGACATTGATACGCGGCTGGACATTCTGGGCGAGGAGCGCCGCCTGCAAAACCACCGCGAAGTGATGCTGTTCCGTGCCATCCAGGACCTGCTCGGCCACGCCCGCGATTATGCCAATGCGACCACGATCAGTGTGCGGATGGACATGTCCACCGACCGCATCAAGGTTGATGTGGAGGATAATGGCCGGGGCTTCGACGCCGAGGCAATTTTCATGGGTGAGGACTCGCCGCATCTGGAAGCACGCGGGCAGGCCATCATAACGCTGAGGGAGAAATTTGAGCTGGTCGGCGGCAGCGTCGCTGTCACGAGTAGCGAAACCGAAGGCACCAACGTTCACCTCGAATTACCGGCCAGCGACGACAGCCTGTAATGCGACGGGATAAGGATTTTCAAACCATAAGCCTATTTGACAGTCGTCGCCAAACGACTACACTTAGAATTGTGTCTTCACTCAATCTTTGTTGTCTGCTGGCAAACACAACTCGCACGCAGATACCTGAATACCAACGGAGGAACCCATGCGCGGACGCTTGCTAATCCTGGTTGGATTAGTCATCCTGCTGGTTGTTATTGTTGCCGTTGTATTTTTGAGCGGCGGGCTGCCGGGAACCCGGCCCAACACCCCGGCGACCACCCCCGGCGTGGGGCAGAACGTGGCCCAGGTGCCAACTGCCGGCCCAACACCAACGCCGATTCGCTTCGTGAACATCGTGGTGGCGCTGCAAAATCTGCCGCGCGGTTATCGCTTCCCCACCACGATTGAGGAACTGCAAAATGTAGTCGCTTACTTCCCCTGGCCGGAAGACGCCGTGCCATTTAACGCACTGAAGGAAGAAGACGGCGGCCTGGAAACCGTGCTGGGTAAAATCGCGCGGACGGATATGTTCCGCGAGCAGCCGGTGCTGTCCAACCTGCTGGTGGATAACCTGTCCGAAATCGCCAATGTTGGCTCGGACGCCGCGGCCATCCTGCCCAGCGACCGGGTAGCGGTCGCCATTCCGATCAACCGGCAGACCAGCGTCGCCTATGGTATCCGTCCCGGCGACCGGGTGGATGTTATCATCTCCATGCTGTTTGTAGACGTGGATGAAGTCTTCCAGAGCCTTTCGCCCAACCGCATTACCCTGTTCAGCATCAAGGACGACGGCACGATTGAGTTTATCGAGGGCATCGAGGGCCGTCCGGAGCAGACGCAGCTTGGCCCGGCCATCATCGGCCCGTCCGAACGGCAGCGCCCGCGCCTCGTCACGCAGCGTACGATTCAGGATGCGCTGGTGGTCTGGGTGGGCGACTTCCCGCTGCGTGGTGACTACATTGGTGTAGCGCCCACACCCACGCCCGTGCCGCAGCAGGACCAGGCACAGGATACCGGTGCCGGTGGCGCGACGCCCGTGCCGCCGACCCCCGTACCACCACCGGACATCGTGACGCTCGGTGTGACGCCGCAGTATGCCGTCTTCCTGACCTGGGCGATTGAGGCGAAACTGCCGCTGACGCTGGCGCTGCGCTCTGCAACCGACGCTTCCCGCACGACAACCGAGCCGGTGACGCTGGATTACATCATGAACGAATTCCGCATCACCCTGCCCGGCAGACGCGACTATACAATTGAACCGGCAATCCGCAGCATCCGGCAGTTGCTGGCCGGTGACGAGATCAGCCTGACGGCTGGGAGCGCTCAGCCCACTACGCCCTAGCGCGGCAGGATGAGGTTCAGCGGTTGCGGATGAATTCGACTATAATAGAAATACAGGTGGGCCTGTTCGCCCACCTGTTAGTAACGTGCAGCGGCCCGCTGCGCTTCCGTACGGTGCGTAGCGACCGCGCTGTGCAAGGAGCGCCCGATTCCCGTGTACTGTGACGGAGTGGTGGAGGTTTAAATGAATCGACCGGGCAGCCCACAGGCCGAGGGTGAAGTCATCACCATCCTGCTGGTAGACGACATCCCCGAAGCCCGCGAAAATATCAAGAAACTACTCGCCTTTGAACCCGATCTGCGCGTGGTCGGGTCGGTCGGCACGGGCCGCGAAGGCGTGGCAATGGCGAAAGAGCTAAAGCCCAACATCATCATCATGGACATCAACATGCCGGATATGGACGGCATCCAGGCGACTTCGCTCATTACGGAGTCGGTGCCGACCGCCGCCGTCATCATGATGTCCGTGCAGAACGACCCCGACTATCTGCGCCGCGCCATGCTGGCCGGCGCGCGCAACTTCCTGACCAAGCCGATTTCCCCGGACGAACTGTACAACACCATCCGCACCGTCTATGCACAGCACAAAGTTGTGGCGCAGCGTTTCCGCGATACGCCGGTAGTTGAAAACGTGCGCTCGGTGGTGCAGGCGGAAGGCACGGAGAACCGTTCCGGCCACGTCATTGTCGTCTACAGCCCGCAGGGTGGCGTCGGCGTTACGACGATTGCCACCAATGTCGCCTCGGCTCTGATGAAAGAGGGCGTCCGCGTGCTGCTGGTTGATTCCGATTTGCAGTTCGGCGACGTGGGAGTGCTGCTGAACATCCAGTCCCAGTCCACAATGGTTGATCTGGTGGACAACATCCACGATCTGGACACCGAACTGTTTGACAGCATCGTGTTCACCCACGACAGCGGCCTGAAGGTGCTGATGGGGCCGGCCCGACCCGAATTTGCTGAAGTGATCGAGCAGGACAACCCGACCGCCGTCGCGCAGATGCTGGAAAAAATCAGCGGCAATTATGATTTTATCGTCGTGGATACCAGCCATGCGCTGGATGAAACGGTGCTGTCGCTGTTCGATCTCGCCGCCAAAATCGTTCTGGTCGGTATGCCCACGCTGGCCTGCGTGAAAAACATGCGGTTTGTGCTTGACCTGTTCGACCAGCTCAACTACGCGCCTGATAAAACCATGCTGGTGCTGAACCGCGTCCCCGACGACCGCAACCGGCAGAAGTTTTTAATCCCAACGGAAAAAATCGCCCGTTTCCTGAAGCGCCCCATCGAACTGGAAATTCCCGCCGACGAAATGACCGCGCTGGAAGCCATGAGCAAAGGCGTTCCCATCGTGGCGCGCCGCGACAAAAGCCGGTCGCCGATCAAGGAACTCATGGGATTGGCCGACATGCTCCACACCCGGCTGGAGGGCGCTCAGGAAGAAGAATTGGCGGAATCACCCGCCGACAAAGCCAAACAACGCAAGCCGGGACTGGGTTTGCGCTTGGGTAAGGCCTAGTTTACCGGAGGAATGAGGTATGTCTTTATTACGTCGTATCGAACGCGGCAGTGGCAGTGGTGGTGAATCTGGTGGCCGCACGCCTGACAACCCGAATAACCCGGCGCCGGAGAGTGAAGAGTCAAAACTGGCACGGATGCGCCGCACGTCCATTGGCGACTCCGGCGCGGCCCGCCCCGGCAAGGGGAACAACTACCTTGATCTGAAAGCCCGCGTGCAGAACAAGCTGCTGTCCGAACTCGACCATCAGGCGATGGACGTTTCCCGCAAGGCCGAAGTGCGGGAACACATCGAGGAACTGTTTAACGCCATCCTGGCGGACGAAAGCATGGTGCTGGCCCGCAGCGAACGCCAGAACCTGTTTGAAGCCATCGTCGCGGAAATCCTGGGCTATGGCCCGCTGGAACCCCTGCTGGCCGACGAAACCATCACCGAAATCATGGTTAACGGCCCGAAAAACGTGTTTATCGAGCAGAAGGGTAATATCTCCCGCGCGAACGCGACGTTCGAAAATGATGAACATGTGATGCGTATCATTGACCGCATCGTCGCGCCGCTGGGCCGCCGTATTGACGAGAGTTCACCGCTGGTGGACGCCCGTCTACCGGACGGCTCCCGCGTGAACGCCGTTATCCGCCCGATTGCCCTGTGCGGCCCGACCATCACCATCCGAAAATTCTCCAAGAAGCCGCTGACGGTAGATGACCTGATTCGCTTCGGTTCGTTAACGAAGGAAATCGCGGAATTTCTGCGCGCCTGCATCATCGCCCGGCTGAACATCATCGTGTCCGGCGGCACGGGTTCCGGCAAAACCACGCTGCTGAACGTGCTATCCAGCTTCATCCCCAATAACGAGCGCATCGTCACTATCGAAAACGCGGCGGAACTCCAACTTCGTCAGGAGCATGTCGTGACGCTTGAATCGCGCCCACCGAACATCGAAGGCAAAGGCGCGATCAGCATCCAGGACCTGGTCGTGAACTCGCTGCGTATGCGCCCCGACCGGATTGTGGTTGGGGAGTGCCGCGCGGGCGAGGCGCTGGACATGCTCCAGGCGATGAACACCGGCCACGACGGTTCGCTGACAACCCTGCACGCCAACAGCCCGCGCGATGCGCTGGCGCGTCTGGAAGTCATGTGCCTGATGTCCGGCATGGATTTGCCGGTACGCGCCATCCGCGAACAGGTTGCCAGCGCGATTGATGCCATCTGCCAGCAAAGCCGCCTGCGCGATGGTTCGCGCAAGATCGAAAAAATCGCTGAAGTGCAGGGCATGGAAGGTGAAATCATCACCATGTCCGATATCTTCGAGTTTGAGCAGACGGGCATCGAAAGCGGCAAGATCATTGGCCGCATTCGCCCAACCGGGCTGCGCCCCAAATTTATTGACCGGATTGAGCAGGCTGGTATCCACCTGCCGCCGGCAGTGTTTGGTATTGGGCGCGGCTATTAGTTACGAATCAACAACTTTAGACTTGTGGGAAGTGCGTCATCTTGACGCGCTTTCCATATTGCCCATAGAATGTAAATAAGGATTGAGTAGCGGAGGACGTTAGTGTGCCTGAAGCCCTTCTACCCATCATTATTGGTATCGCAGGAATCGCCGCTATCGCGGTAATCATCATCGGCGTCATCAGCGTCCGTTCGGAGCGTAACCTGGTCGAGGAACGGCTGGGGCGCTACGAATCGGGCTTCCAGTCCTATCTCGAAATTGACGAGGATGCCCAGGAAAAGGACGAACAGGAACGGCGCAAAGCCCTGGACGCCATTGACCGGGCCATCGGCAAACGCCCGTTTGCCCAGAAATGGAAACAGCAGCTTGCCCGCGCCGATATGAAGCTGACGGTAGCCGAATATGCTGCCCTGCACGTGGTGTCGGTAATTGGTTTTTTTGCGGCGGGGTATTTTGTCCTGTTTCGCGGCGACCTGATTATGTCCATCGTTGCCGGGTTTATCGGCCTGTTTTTCCCGCGCATTTACGTCGCGCGTGCCACCAGCAAGCGCCTGCTGCGCTTCGAGCAGCAGTTGCCGGACACGCTGGGCCTGTGGGTGAACGCGCTGCGCTCCGGCTTCAGCGTCATGCAGGCGATGGAAGCCATCTCCCGCGATGCGCCGGAACCCACTTCGACGGAGTTCAAGCGCGTGGTGCAGGAAGTCCAGCTTGGTATTGACGTGGAAGACGCCCTGGAACACCTGCTGGCGCGCGTGGAAAGTGAAGACCTTGATCTGGTGGTGACGGCAGTGAACATCCAGCGTGAGGTCGGTGGCAATCTGGCGGAAATCCTGGAAGTCATCAGCCACACCATCCGTGAGCGCGTGAAGCTGAAAGGCGAAATCCGCGTGTTGACGTCGCAGGGGCGCATCACCGGCTGGCTCATCAGCCTGCTGCCTATCATCGTAGCGCTGTTCCTGTCGGTCATCCAGCCGGGCTTTATGAACCCCATGTTTGAAAACCGGATGTGCGGCTGGCCGATGCTCGGCATTGGCCTGGCGCTGATCGGGCTGGGTATGGCTGCCATCCAGAAGATCGTGAACATTGAGATTTAGAAGGAACGCAGCATGATCGGTATACTCGTTATCGTTGTTCTGGTCGTCGTTGCGGGCTTGGTCTATGTCGGGATGCGCGACGACCGCAACCGCGATCCCCTGCAGGAACGACTGGCGCAGTTTGGCGAGCGCGAACTGCCGGAATCGCTGGAAGAAATCGAACTGTCGCTGCCGTTTAAGGACCGCGTGCTGCTGCCAATGATGCGGCGGCTGGCGGACGTGGTAGTGCGGTTCACGCCGGAAAAGCAGCTTGAAGAAACCCGCCACCAGATCGAACTGGCCGGCCTGGCCGGTTCGATGGAGCCGACAACGTTTTTTGCCATGCGTATCGGCGCGACCATCGGCCTGGGGCTGGCAGCCTTTATGGTGTTCTTCGTGCTGTCGAAAAACTCCAACGCCATCTTTTACGTCATCGGCGGCGCAGTGCTGGGCTACTACTTCCCCGTCCTGTGGCTGAAAAGCAAGATCAGCCGGCGGCAGGACAACATCGTCCGCGCGCTGCCGGATGCGCTCGACCTGCTGACCATCTGCGTGGAAGCCGGTCTGGGCTTCGATCAGGCGATGGGTAAGGTTTACGAAAAGTGGGACAATGATCTGGCCGTCGCTTTTGGCCGCGTCCTGCGGGAAATCCAGCTTGGCAAGATGCGCCGTGAAGCCCTGCGCGATATGGCCGACCGCATGGATGTGCCGGACGTAACCGCCTTCACCGCCGCCGTCATCCAGGCCGACCAGCTTGGCGTGAGCATGACCAAAATCCTGCGCGTGCAGTCTGACCAGATGCGCGTCAAACGCCGCCAGCGCGCCCAGGAAAAAGCGCATCAGGCGCCGGTGAAAATGATGATCCCGATGGTACTGCTGATTTTCCCGTCGCTGTGGATTGTGCTGCTGGGGCCGGCGCTGGTGTTCCTGCTGGGCAGCGGCGCATTGGGAATGGTTTAACACGCGCGTTTCGCTCCCAACTGATCTTTCTATCGCTGCCTGGGACAGTCACCATGCCAGGTATCGTACAACGTTTATCGTTCGACCAGACTGAAACCGAAGCCCGGGGGCATCCTGGGCTTTTTGCGCCCAAACGTCTGGTACACACGGCGCTGGCCGCCATCCTTGATCTGGTCTTTCCCCCGCGCTGCACTGGCTGCGGACGGGTTGATACCATCTGGTGCGACCGCTGCCAGCGCGAGCTGGAGCTTATCCCCCCACCCCGGCACGTACAGCCGCTGCCGCCGCTGTCCGGCATGGCGTCAACCGGCGTTCACGATGGCAAAATCCAGCAGGCCATCTGGTCGCTGAAATACGAAAACGCGCGCGCGCTGGCCGAACCACTTGGCGAACGACTGGCCGCGTACTTCGCCGGACTGACGTGGCCGGTTGACCTGATCGCCCCCGTGCCGATGCACGCCAGCCGACTGGCCGAACGTGGTTACAACCAGGCGCACTTGCTGGCCGAACAACTGGCACAGCAGGCGGGGCTGCCCTGCGCGCCGGAGGCCGTCCGACGCTGGCGCTTCACGCCGTCGCAGGTCGGCCTGGGGCGCGCCGAACGGCTGGAAAACGTCAGGGATGCGTTTGAAGCCAATCCCCTGCTCGTTCAAAACCGGACGGTTCTCCTGGTAGACGATGTGTACACCACCGGCGCGACGCTTAGCACATGCGCCGAGGCTCTGCTGCAGGCCGGCGCTACAGCCGTTTACGGGTTAACCGTATCTGTAGCACGACAGTAACCTATTTACACAAGGAGCATGGTCATGGACGTTACCATTCACGGCAATAACATCAAGATCACTGATGCTCTTGCAACCTACGCCCGGAAAAAGCTCGACAAGCTCGACCGCTACCTGCCCAACATCAGCGACGTGCGTGTGGACCTGTCGCAGCAGCGCAGCCGCCGGGGCGAGGATGTGGCGATTGCCCAGATTACCATCCGGCACCAGCGCGGCGCCATCTTACGCGCCGAGGAGCGCGTCCCCGGTGACATGCACGCCGCCATCAACTCCGCCGTTGATAACATGTACCGCCGCATTCAACGCTTTAAGGGCAAACGCCAGCGCAAAGGCCGTGAACGTTTTACTGCCACGATTGAAGAACTGAGCCAGGCCGAACAAATCCCGGACGTGGAGGAATACATTGAGGAAACGCCGGGGATTGAAACCACGGAAACTGTTGAGGCCGCAACCACACCGGAGATTGTCCGCCGCAAGGAAATCACCGTCACGACGATGAACGAGGCCGAAGCGATTGAACAGATGGAACTGCTCGGCCACAGCTTCTTTGTTTTCTTCAACGATGCTACCGGCGGCGTGAACGTGCTGTACAAACGTGCCTCCGGCGGCTATGGCGTGCTGGTGCCACGCGTGGAGTAATCGTTACGTAGGGACACGGCATGCCGTGTCCCTACCGCCATTGTAGGGGGCATGTCGGTGACATGCCCCTATTGTTTCCGCCACAGACCACGCAGCAGCACGTACTTGCGGAACTCGTACCACGCCATCAACAAACTGAGGCGCGCGCCGTGCCAGCCATCCCGATAGCCTTTCAGCGTGACAAAGCGCCACCAGAACTGCCGCCAGGGCTGCAAAATATAATTTTGTGGCTTCGGGCGGATACCCTGCTCGTACAGGATGCGGGCGTCGTAGGCCGTATACCGCTGCTGCTTGCGGATGAACTGTTCCAGCTTGTCGTAGTTATAGTGGATGAAATGCTGGCATAGCGTACCCTCGTCGCCGTCAAGCAGCACCAGTTCATGCACCTGGCGTTCCGGGTCATACCGCGCCGCGCCGGCCTTCAGCAGCCGCGTCTGATAATCGGGATACCAGCCCGCGCCGCGTGTCAATCTGCCGAAGATGTAGTTGTAACGCGGGATGCGATAACCGGCGCAGGCATCGCGCTCGATCACGGCACGCACTTCAGCAGCCAGTTCCGGCGTCACACGCTCGTCGGCATCCACAAACAGCACCCAGTCGGCGCGGCCCGTCACCGCCGCCAGCGCCGCGTTGCGCTGCCCGGCGTAATGGTCAAACCGCCGCTGGATCACTTCCGCGCCGGCGGCCCGCGCCAGTTTGACCGTCGCATCGGTGCTGAACGAATCAAACACGATCACAAAATCGGCAAAGCGGACGCTCTCGATGCAGTCGGTGATATGGCGGGCTTCGTTATAAGTGAGGATGATCGCGGCTAAGGTCGTCATGGTCGCAGCGCCAGGTGATAGATCGTCCGGTAAGCATCGAGCAGCGCGCTCTTTTCAGCAGCATCAGGGGAAGAATGCCGCGCCTGCCGCAGTTTCAACCACATGCCAAGCGCGATCATCAGCCGCGCCAGCGCGAACTTCCAGACTGGATAATGCTTGCGGAACAGCCTGATACGGCTCGTCCACAGGTCCACCAGACTGCGCGGGCGCACCTGCCCGGTGCTCTGCCCGCCCAGATGAACCACCCGCGCCGAGGGTACGCAGCGCACGTCCCAGCCGACCTTGTGGATGCGCCACGCCCAGTCAATTTCTTCGCAGTACATAAAAAACTGCTCGTCAAACAGGCCGGTCTGCTGGATAACCTCGCGCCGCAGCATCATCGTCGCGCCGAGCGTGAAGTCTACCGAAAACGGCTGGCCGGATGTGTATAAACTGCGCGGATACCGTCCGTTAAAGCGGCCTTCGATCAAACGCCCCGGTGCTGGGAAGAACTCCACCCACAACTGCCGCAGCCCCGGAAAGGCAAACGCGCCATGCTGGAAGCTGCCGTCGCCATACGCCAGTTGAGCGCCGACCAGCCCGACCCGGTCATCCGCCAACAGCGCCTCGTAAAGCGTGCGCGTCGCGCCCGGCTGGGTGATGGTGTCAGGATTCAGCAGATAAACCGCTTTGGGCAGATCAAGGGCGTCCGGCTGGCCGAAGCCAAGCTGCCGTAGCGCCAGATTATTGGCGCGGCCAAACCCCGGATTGTCGGCGCTGGCAATCAGCTTGACCTGGGGGAAAGCGGCGGCAACCGCCTGCGGCGTGCCGTCGGAAGAGGCGCTGTCCACGACGATTACCTCATACGACAGGCCGCTGGTCTCCAGATCGGCGTACAGGCTGCGCAGGGCGTCCAGCGCCAGATCGCGCACGTTCCACGTGACGATGATAACAGCCAGCTCGGGCATCAATTCCCCAGTTGGGCGAAGTCCAGCCCGGTGCTGTTCAGATAGTCCGTCAGTTCGGCGAAATCGTCCACGGAAGCGGGCACCAGCGCGTCCTGCGCTAGCAGCAGCCGCATCGTAATCGCGTCGCCGCGGTCGGCGGCCGTCTCGGTCAGCGCGTCCACCAGCGCCAGCCGCTTGCCCAGCGGCACTTCGCTTGGAATCATCAACACGGCATAGGGGAACGGAATCGTCGTTTCGATCACCTTCACCGGGTCGTCCTCGTTAACGGCGCTGGCGGGAGCGCCGGCGGCGTCACAATCGCCCTCGCCCACCGCGCGGACGAGCGCGGGCAGATCGTCCTGCTCAACCACTTCCTGAGGCGTATTGGCCGCGTCAAGGCCGTTGGCGCGAATCACCAATGATGGCACGAACCATGAGTAAAAATCGTCATTCCCCAGGCGGCAGAAGGTGCTGCCCCGTAGCTGCTGCAAACCCTGCTGGCGGCTGTCCGCGCTCACGATGATACTGCCGGCTTCGCCGGTTGCGCCGTCGCGTTCCACTTGCAGCGCCGGCACGCCGCAGTTCTGCGCCCGCGCCGCGATATACGCCGGGCCGTTGAGCCAGGCAATCGACACCTGCCCGCCTGCCGAACCGCACAACGCGGCCAGCCCTTCGGCGTAGCGGTCCACCAGCTCCACCTCAATCACCACGCCGGAACGTTCGAGAACGGCAGCCTCAAAATCCGACGCGGCGCTGCGGGCGTCCGCCGCCGGCCCTAGCGGGCGAATCACCATGCGGATAGCGTTGCCTTCGTCGCCGGGCGGAATCGCGGTCGGTACGGCGGGCAGTGGCGTCGAACGCGGCGTAGGGGTCAGCGTGGGCGCGATCACCGGCGCGACCTGCGCCGCCTGTTCACGGCAGGCCGCCAGCCCCAGCAGGCAGACGATCAGAAGCACGAGTCGGAAATACACGGGTGTGTACACGGCGTTATCCCATCACGAAAAGGCAAATCCGGGTAGGGACACGGCATACCATGTCCCTACTATTATAACCCCGATCAGTCACCCGCCGGAATCAAGAGCCGTCTGCCTGCCCGGACGGGTCAATCAATTCGATGTCACGCGCGCCAACGCGGGAATTGCGGACGCTAACTTCCACGTCCTCGTGTATCAGCCCGGCCCAGCACTTTTGCGGATTGCGCGACCTGTTCAGTTCGGTCATGCGCACCGCCCCCCACACCACCGCCTGTTTACCTGGCGGCAGATAATAATAGGTGTTGCCGCTGGCCGGGTCTTCGATTGCCACGAGATCATCTTCTGAACCGACTGCCCAACGCCAGGGAAAGTCCGTAATGGAGGTATCACAGTGAATGCCTACACGCCACGCGCCCGATTCGTCTATCCATCCCAGCGTGGCCGCGACCTGCTCCTGCTCGTAGACTGTGCCCGGCGGCGGACCGCTGGTGCGGATCGGCACTTCGCCGTAGTTGTCCACCGTCAGCTTAAACACCAGCAAATCGCCCAGCGGGATGTTGACCGCCATGAAGTTCAGGTCCTGCGGGTCATCCGGCGGCACAACCAACGCTGCATCCGGGCCGAAATAACGCGCGTCATACGGCACATGAGCAAACACCACGTCCACGCCGACCGCCTGCGGCGCGATTTCCGCCTGCGGGTCGCCGCCGTCCTGAATCGTCAGGGTGCTGGTACGCCGCACCTGCTGGCCTTCCGTATCTTCCGCCAGCGCAACCACCGTATACGTACCGTCAGGGGGCGGGTCAGCGCCCAAATCAACACCGCCGTCGTAGTCAAAATCGTGACGACCGGGTTCGCCCGGTTCGCGGCCTTCCGTGCGCTCCGCCAGATAAA
This sequence comes from Chloroflexota bacterium, assembly GCA_016223085.1. Lineage (GTDB taxonomy): Bacteria > Chloroflexota > Anaerolineae > Aggregatilineales > Phototrophicaceae > CFX2. Next base: position 86,078 of record JACRPS010000010.1, on the reverse strand, counting down.
TTTGCAGGCCGTCCGCGCCCTCCAGCCAGGCGGTTAGCTGCGACGGCTTGGTGAGATACACGTTGACGCGCGTCCGGTCGGCGATACCATCCTGATTCGGCGTGAAGATGTCCGGCGAAACGGTGAAGGTCGCCAGCTCCGGCAGGGTGGTATCCGCGTCCTTCACCGTCAGCGTGCCGGACTGTTCGGCGGGTTCGCCACCTTCAATCGGTTCGGCGGTCAGCCGCCAGGTATACGTACCGTCCGGCAGCAGGCGGCGCAGCACCTCGCCCTGAACGGCTTCGCCCGGCAGCGTGTAACCATCCACCACACCGCTAAACTCCACCTGATAATCTCCCGGCGCGCGCAGTTCTTCGTTACGGAACACAAACTGCCGCCCCTGATTATCTTCAAACCGGAGGGACACACGAGCGCTGCGCGACAGGCCGTATGACACAACCGTAACATCGTCGCTGCCATCGGCGTTGGGGGTGATGGTATCGAGCGACAGCGCCGCTTCGGTAATGAGCGGGCGTTCCGGGTTGATGAGCAGCGTCCCGGCGGCCAGCACTATCCCCAACGCCAGCAGCGCGACCAGCCCCGTCAGCCAGATTGAGAGTCGCATTCTCGTTTTTGCATCCTCGTAACACTTGTAGGGACACGGCGTGCCGTGTCCTACGTTTCATACAGGCGAAGTCTAACCCAGAAGCCACCCTCCGCCAACGGTGTGTTCCCACCGCCCGCCTGACGCTATCTTTACGCCACCCCCGATGTGCGGTAAACTGTGCCACCTAGACACGGGCGAGAGCGTCACCTTAGGACATGGCAAACCAGACCAGAACGAGCGATTTTTTCAAAGTCCAGAATGCAACACCGGATGAAAATGGTCTGTTCGAGCGCCCGGTGATTCTGCTACGCGGCATGGTGATTTTCCCCCACACTGTCACGCCAATAGACGTGCCCACGCCCCCCGTGCTGTCCGCCATTCAGGACGGCCTGCTCAAACAACAAACGCTGATCGCGGTCGCGCCGCGTAACCCGGTGGCGCTGGCCGATCTTTCGCTGGAAGACCTGTACCCGGTCGGTACGGAGATTGCGGTCGGCCATCTGATGCGGCTGCCGGATGACCGCCGTAACGCGCTGGTTCAGGGGCGGCGGCGGGTTCAGCTTGTCGAAATCACGCAAAAGGTGCCGTTTCCGGTGGTGAAAGCCAGGGCACTGATCGAAATTCCGCCAGCAGCGGACGAAGCGACCGGCGCGGTGCGGACGGTGCTGGACCGCTTCAAACGCGCTGCCGAACTCAATCCTTCGATTTCCGATGAGGTACTGGCCTACGCCCTGAATGTCCAGAACCCTGGTATCCTGGCCGACCTGATCGCCTCCACGCTGACCTTGCCCTTTGAGGAACGCCAGCGCCTGCTGGAAACCGTAGACGAAAACAAACGCCTGCAGCAGCTTGCCACGCTGCTCGGTCAGGAACTCAAGGTGCTGGAACTGAAGGATGAAATCAACAGCCAGGTGCAGCAGGAGATGGACCGCAGCCAGCGCGAGGTTTACCTCCGCGAGCAGATGCGGGTCATCCAGACCGAACTGGGCGAGCAGGATTTTTTCCAGCAGGAAGCAAACGAAGTCCGTGAGCAAATCTTCAACGCCAAACTGCCGCCGGAAATTCACGACAAGGCGATGAAAGAGCTATCACGGCTGATGATGATGCCGCCGATGGCGCCGGAAGTTGGCATGATCCGCACCTATATTGACTGGCTCACCGGCCTGCCCTGGACGAAAATCAGCGAGGACAACCTGGATGTGGCACACGCTCAGCGCGTGCTGGATGCCGATCACTACGGCCTGCGGAAGGTGAAGGAACGCATCCTCGAATATATCGCGGTGCGGAAGCTGGCCGGCAGCCACATGAAAAGCCCGATTCTGTGTTTTGTCGGGCCGCCCGGTGTAGGCAAAACCTCGCTGGGCAAGAGCATCGCACGGGCGCTGGGGCGGGAGTTTGTGCGTGTCAGCTTGGGCGGCGTGCGCGACGAAGCCGAAATACGCGGCCACCGGCGCACCTACATCGGCGCGATGCCGGGGCGCATCATCCAGACGATGCGCCGCGCTGGGACAATCAATCCGGTTTTTATTCTCGACGAGATTGACAAGCTGGGCATGGACTTCCGGGGCGACCCGGCATCGGCGCTGCTGGAAGTGCTCGACCCGGAGCAAAACAACGCCTATTCCGACCACTACCTCGAAGTCCCTTACGATCTGTCGAAGGTGCTGTTTGTCACTACCGCGAACGACCTTGACCCCCTGCCACCGGCGTTACTGGACCGGCTGGAAGTGATCGAGTTCTCCGGTTATACCGAAGAAGAAAAAGTGGAAATCGCCCGCCACTTCCTGATTCCTAACCAGCTTGAGGCGCACGGCCTGAAGGACGTGAAACTGACGCTGGACAACCGCGCCCTGCAGGAGCTGATCCGGGAATACACTTATGAGGGCGGCGTCCGCAATCTCAACCGCGAAATCGCCAACGTGTGCCGTAAGATCGCGCGGCGGGTCGCGGAAGGCAAGCCGATCCCGCAGCGTATCACCGCCGCGAAGGTGATCGAACTGCTGGGGCCGCCGCTGTACACCCACCAACTGGTGCACCAGGAAGACACGGTTGGTCTGGCGACCGGTCTGGTCTGGTCCTACGATGGCGGCGACATCGCCGTGATTGAAGTGGCAATTCTGGCGGGCAAAGGCACGCTGACCATGACTGGCCAACTGGGCGAGGTGATGCAGGAGTCGGCGCAGACGGCGCTCAGTTACGTGCGCTCCCGCGCCGCCGACTTCGACCTGCCACACGACGATTTTGAAAACTATGACGTGCATATCCACCTGCCGGAAGGCGCGGTGCCGAAGGATGGGCCATCCGCCGGTATCACGCTGGCGGCGGCTATCCTCTCCGCCTTCACCGAACGCAAAATCCGCAGCAATTTCGCCATGACCGGGGAAATCACCCTGCGCGGCAAGGTGCTGCCGGTGGGCGGCATCAAGGAAAAGGTGCTGGCGGCACGGCGGGCGCGTATCCGCAATGTGATTCTGCCCATACCCAACAGAAAAGACCTGGTGGACATCCCCCACGAGGCGCTCCGCGATCTCACGTTCCACTTTGTGGATGATATGCAGCAGGTGATTGACAAGGTACTGTTGGAGCCACCGCCGGAAGGCCGCAAACGCGACGCCGACCGACAGATGGAAGACGACAAAACCGAGGAAGCCCTGGAGACAGCGAGCGAACCATGACCGATGCGGACGACATTCGCCGGCAGATTCAGAACGGGCGCGGCGCGGAACTGGACTGGTATAACGCTGAGGCTACCGTTGGACAGTTGATGCCAACCCTAGGCGCGATGGCCAACAGCCGGGGCGGGCTGGTGCTGCTTGGCCTGAACCCTGATGGTTCGGTTGAAGGCGTTGCCGACCCTGCTGACGCAGTTGACCGGCTGCTGCAGGCGGCGCTGGCGCTCGACCCGCCGCTGATTATCCCCGTGCCCGAAACCGTATCGCTGGACGGGAAAACGGTCGTCGTGGCGCGTGTGCCGCCAGGAATGCCCCATGTCTACGCTGCCAGTGGGCGCTACCTGCGGCGCGAGAGCGCCGACAACGACGTGCTGCCCTCCCGCGAGCTGCGGCTGCTGATCGTCCGCCGCAGCGAAACCAGCTTTGAAACCGAAATCGCGCGCGGGGCGGGACTGGGCGATATTGACTGGAACAAAGCCAAGATGTACGTCGCCAACCTCAGCGGCATGGGCGACATCAGCGTGGAAAAGGCGCTGCTCAAACGCGGTTGTCTGGTTGAATATGACGGCGCGCTGCGCCCGACCAATGCCGGTATCCTGCTGTTTGGCAAGGAGCCACAGCGCCACCTGCGCGGTGCGGACATCACCGCTGCCCGCTTTGCGGGTTCCACCATGAGCGACCACTTCACCCGGCAGGACATTCTGGGGACGCTGCCCGACCAGATCAAACGCGCCGAGATGTTTCTGATTGACCACCTGCGCAAAGGTGTCCAGCTTGGGCAGACGATGGCGCGCGACGAGCAGTTTGAATACCCGCTGGAAGCCGCCCGCGAACTGGTGGTGAACGCCGTCGCCCACCGCGATTACCAGATTACCGGTGACGGCATTCGCCTGTTCCTGTTTAACAACCGCATGGAAGTCACCAGCCCCGGTGGATTGCCCGGCCCGGTGACAATTGACAACATCAAGGACGAACGGTTCTCCCGCAACCCGGTGATCGTGCAGGTGCTGTCGGACATGGGCTTCATCGAACGGCTGGGTTACGGCGTAGACCGCGTGATTGACCTGATGCGGCAGAAGCAGCTTCGCGCGCCGTCGTTTGAAGAACGCGCTGGCAGCTTCCGCGTGGTGCTGTACAACGAGGGTGAGGAAATCCAGCCGGAAGCCAAACCCGCCGCCCCCACCTTCGCCTTTCGCAGCCTGTATCAGGGCGTGGAGTTAAACCCGCGCCAGGAAGTGGCGCTAACATACCTGCATGATGCCAGAAACAACGCCCGCATCACCAACAGCGACCTGCAAAGCCTGTGCCCGGACGTGCACCCGGAAACCATCCGGCGCGATCTGGCCGATCTGGTGACAAAGGCCATTCTACGGAAAATGGGCCAGAAGCGTGGCTCGTATTACATCCTCAACCAGCCCGAAGCCGTACCCGTTCGAGAGGAATAACATGGCCCGCTGGGGACTGCTGGCGCTGGTGATCGTGCTTCTGGGAGGCTGCAATCTCTCAACTGTCCCGCCGACGCAGCAGACCGCCCTTACCCCGCAGCGTCTGGCGTGCGCGCAGATTGTCAGCCAGGCAGTGCAAACCGTTGGCGCGGTGTGCAGCGAACTCAGCCGTGATACCGTGTGTTACGGCAACCGGCTGGTTCAGGCCGCGTTCCAGCCGGGCAGCGCCCCGCAGTTCAGCGTGTCCGGTGATCGGATCGAACTGCTGGCGGTGCAACGCCTCGAAACATCGCCGCTGGACGAAACTGCCCAGACATGGGGTATCGCCCTGCTCAAGGCGCTGGTCAACATCCCGGATACGCTGCCCGGTCAGGGTGTGACCTTCCTACTCTACGGTGACACGGCGCTGGATGGCATCTCACCGCCGATGAACGCCGTCCGCCTGCGCACCGGCATCGGGCCGCTGCCCTGCGCCGAAGCGCCGCCCTCCGCCATGCTGCTGCAATCGCCGCAGGGTACATCGGTGACGATCAATCTCAACGGCGCGAGTCTGACGCTGGGTTCAACACTGCATCTTACGGCCACCCCCAACGGCCTGCTGACGATTGCCACCATCGAGGGCAGCGCCATTGTCAGCGCCTTCAATACCACGCGGGTGGTGCTGCCCGGCGCACAGGTGACGCTACCACTAGGCGCGACCGACGGCTTGCAGGTGATCGGGCCACCGTCAGAGCCGCAGCCGTTTGACGCCGCCGCGATTCAGCGCGCGCCGCTGTCGCTGCTGGAACGCCCGGTGAATATCCCCGCGCCGATTGCCCGTGTCACCAGTACCCCGCTGCCAACGGCAACCATCGCCCGACCGATTATCCCGTCGCAGCCCACGGCGCTGCCGTGTGTGCCACGCCCCGATTGGACAGCCACCTACACTATCCAGCGCGGTGACACCCTGTTCAGCATCGCGCAGCGCTTCCGCGTCACACTGGCCGAACTCCAGCAGGCCAACTGCATTTTGAACCCCAACGTGATACTGCCGGGGCAGGTCATCCGTGTGCCGTTTGTGCTTCAGCCAACCGCGCCAACGGTCGTCGTGCCGACGCTGCCGCGCGCGACGTTCACCCCGACCCCGACCTGGACACCCCTGCCCACTGAACCGGCAAAGCGCGTGCCGCCGACCAACCCGCCCAAAGCAACCGACGTTCCGGGCAGCACGATTCCGTAGGATGGCGGGCAAGCGTGGGGTTTCCGCATAGTTTGCCGGGGGCGGGCGTGGTATGCTTGTCGGCTGACTGCCGCCCGTCGGATTGGCACGGACGGCCACGATCAACGTTAACTGCCATTGATTCAGGACGTTTATGCGACGCTTTGTGCTTTTTCTCGTTCTGTTGGGCGCTTCGTGCCAGGCGCTGACGTCGCCCACGCCTACGCCCACCGCAACGCTAACCTTGACCCCCAGCTTGACTCCAACCTCGGCCCCGACCGATACGCCGACGCCGATTCCGGCAACCGCTACCCCATCGCTCACACCAACGGTGACGGATACGCCGACAATCACGCCGACGCCCACGCTGTCGCCGACGCCTTCGCTCACGCCGCAGCCGGTCGCCGGGTTTGTGTTTGACAACTGGAAGCTGGTGCAGCTTCCCGCCAACATTCTGTCCCTGCTGCAAACGCCGGTGCTGGCATTTATCAACACCAACGACCGCGACGGCTTGGGCGACACGCGCACGCCGCAGCCCGCCACCGACATTCAAACGCTGTATTACGTACCGCCGACCAACTCCGCCGGGCGTATTGCCGTGTTACAGACGCCATCATCCACCGGGCGGCAGGTCTTTATTTCCACCAACGGCCTGTCAGTCGCTTATTTTCTGGATACGGATACCCCGCAAACCACCGGCCTGTACGTGCTGGACGTTGCCAGCGGTATCAGCGGTCGGATTCTGCCGCTGGGGTCGCTGGTGCAGCGCGGCAAGATCAGCCAGCCGGTCTGGTCGCCGGACGGCGAACGGCTGGCACTGGCGCTGGCAACCGGCTATGACATGGATATTTTTGCTATCGGGCGCGACGGGACGAACCCGGAAAACCTGACCAACAGCGGCGCGTATGAGTTTTGGCCGGCGTGGTCGCCGGACGGCACGCGCCTGCTGTTTGTTTCGGACCGCAACCGCTGTCCAAGCTGGATTCCCGGCGAACCTGGCGCCTGTGATGCGCTGCTGACGCCCGAACCGCCGACCGGCGGCAACATCTTCGTGCTGGAACTTGCCAGCGGCGAGCTGACCCAGCTTTCCGACCAGTGGGTGACAGAACCGCCGCGCTGGCTGAACAATCGCCAGGTAACATTCGCCAGCGGCGACCCGACACTGGGCGACCCGGAGCGCACCCTATGGATTGCAGACTTGGCAACGGGAGAGGCGCGTGAAGTCAAACTGGCCGACGGTACGGACAGCCCACTACGGCTGTCAGAAGCCTGGTCGCCGGACGGCAGCGCGGTGGTATACCAGAGCGCCGGCGCCACCACCGAAATCATCGCCGCCGGCGCCGATGGCGCGCTGCTGGGGCGCACCAGCGAATTGACGTTCGCCCGCTTTGGTATGGCGGCAGCCTGGTCGCCCGATGGGCAGCGGGTGGCGATTGGCGGCGCGGGCGGCCAGTGCCCTAACGGTGTTTCCGTGTTCGACCGGACGCTGACGTTTGTCGGTCGGCGCGTGCCGCCCCCCAGCATGTGTGAACCGATGTATTCGCCGGACGGCCAATTTCTCGCTTTTACCGGCGTCGTCCCGAACGTAGATGGCCGGGTAGACGTGTACGCCGGCAACTTCAACGGTCAGAGTGCCGCTAACCTGACCGGCAGCCTGAAGGGCACGATCACCCTACTGGGCTGGGTTGGTGGGCAGTAAGCCATAACTCGCGGTATAGTTGGGTGTTGGATGGTAGGGGCTACCTGATCGGTCGCTCCTGCTTTGGCAACGGATTTCACTTTCGGGAGGGGATGTATGTCACAACTCACAGATCAGGTTGCGGTCGTTACGGGGGGCAGCCGGGGCATTGGACGAGCGATTGGGTTGGAACTGGCCCGGCGCGGCGCTACGATTGTTGTGAATTATCTGAACGAGAGCCAGCTTGACAACGCCAACGAGACGCTGACGGCGATTCAGGCCGCTGGCTCCAACGGTATGCTTGTGCCGGGGGATGTCAGCACCGAAGACGGCTCATCCAACCTGATTAAGGCGGCGACCGACGCCTATGGCAGGATTGATATCCTGGTGAACAACGCCGGTATTACCCGCGATAATCTGATTATGATGATGAAACCGGAAGACTTTGATGCCGTGATTAACGTGAATCTCCGCAGCACCTGGCTGTGTTCGCGGGCAGCGGTGCGGAGCATGATGCGGAAACGCTACGGGCGAATCGTGAATATCGCCAGTGTCAGCGGTATTCTGGGACAGGCCGGGCAGACCAACTACAGCGCCAGCAAGGCTGGCATCATTGGCTTCACCAAGGCGCTGGCGCGCGAAGTCGCCTCGCGCAACGTCACGGTGAACGCGGTCGCGCCCGGTTTTGTACTCACCGATCTCACCAAAGACCTGCCGGAAGAACTGACCAAACAGCTTAACCAGCTTATCCCGCTGGGGCGCTGGGGCACGGTCGAAGATATTGCGAGGGCCGTTGCCTTCCTCGTGTCCGAGGATGCCGCCTATATTACCGGCCATGTGCTGAACGTGGACGGCGGTATGGCGATGTAAGTGAGTAGTGCTGAGGGATGAGTAATGAGGGATGAGTTGAGAAGGAAGTTATCAATAATGCGGCGTTCCTGCCGAATCAGCGGCAAACTCATCCCTCATACCGCATTACTCGTTACTTCATCAGACTGAGCAGGAAGCGGAATCATGCCGACGATTTTCTCCAAAATCATCGCCCGGCAGGCACCGGCGGAGATTGTCTACCAGGACGAATGGGTGACGGCGTTTAAGGACATCCATCCCGCCGCGCCGGTGCATATTCTGATCGTGCCCAACAAGGAAATCCCGACGGTGAACGACGTTACGCCGGAAGACGAACCCATGCTTGGCCGTCTGTTTACGGTTGCCCGCAAGGTTGCTGAACAGATGGGTATCGCCAGCAGCGGCTACCGGCTGATTGTCAACTGCAACCACGACGGCGGGCAGGAGATTTACCACCTGCACATGCACCTGCTCGGCGGACGGCGGCTGGGGCCGATGCTGGCAAAGCGCGATTAACCCGTAGGGACACGGTATACCGTGTCCCTACACACGTAAATTTACGGCGCGGTAGTGGCTTCCGCTGTCGCTTCTGGCGTTGTCTCAACCGTCGGCGCGGTCGCTTCTGTGGTGGCTTCAACAGTGGCTTCCGGGACGCCGCCCAGTTTAGCCAGTTCTTCGTCAATGGCGCGGGTCACGCTGGCAAGGTCGGGCGTTACGAGGATGCCGTTGACCGTAATCGTCGGGGTTCCTTCAAAACCGGGTAGATTGCGCGCCGACTGCTCCGCTTCCCGAATCACCCGTCCGGGCAGTTCGCTGCCCATGCACTGATCCCATTGACCGCGATTGATGCCCAGGTTATCAATGCCAGTTTCGAGCCGATTATTGGCGAAGGCCTGGTTGGCATACAGCCCCTGCCAGTCAAACAGCGCGTCGTGGAACTCCCAGAACTTGTCCTGTTCCCCGGCGCACACGGCGGCCAGTGCCGCGCCCTGGCCGTTCTGAACACTGCCGGTCGTGTACATCGGCACGTAGGTAAAGACCACTTCACCCGCGCGCACCCGTTCGATAATGCTCGGCGTGACCGCATCGTGGAAGGATTTACAGGCGGTACACGAAAAACTCGAATACTCAACCACTTTCACGGGCGCGTCGGGGTTGCCCAGGCGGGGAAAGCCCTCGTCCGTTTTCCCCAGGGGAATACCGGCGTAACGTTCGGCGGATTCTGCCGAAATCGGCGCTTCCGCCGGCTGGTTCGCCAGAATGAGCGCCAGCGCCGCGATCACGGCTAACGCTACCAGGATTACCACGCCGGTAATCTGCTGCTGGCGGCGCTTTTCGCGTTCACGTTCGCGGCGGCGCTCGACGGTTCGATTGCGACTCATGGATGATTCACTCCTCATATTGACAGCGGTGGTTACGGGTGACGAGTTTACAACGTCACGGGCAAAGCGCAACTGCTTTTCACGCGCTTCTCACGGGGGTATACCGGACGTTGTACGGACACGGCATGCCGTATCCCTACTCACCTATCCTGTACGGATTGTCAGCCTGACAACTTCAGCGGTTTCAGGTAGAATGTGACCGGTTTAGGCAGTTTTTCCCCTATCGAGGACAGAATCATGGGTAACACACTGGATAGCTTCGGAACGCGCGGTACTTTAAATACCGGTAGCGGTGAGGTCGTCATTTACCGCCTGAGCAAACTGGCGGAAAGCGGCATCGGCCATGTGGACAGGCTGCCATTTAGCATCAGGATTCTGCTGGAAAACGCCCTTCGCCATCTCGACAATTTCCAGGTCAATGCGGATGCGGTGGTAAACATCGCCAGTTGGAACGCTGCTAAGCCTCAGGACGTGGAAATCCCGTTTAAGCCTGCCCGTGTTATCTTGCAGGACTTCACCGGCGTCCCCTGCGTGGTTGATCTGGCCGCCATGCGCAGCGCGATGGTTCGGATGGGCGGTGACCCACAGAAGATCAACCCGACCATCCCGGTTGATCTGGTGATTGACCACTCGGTGCAGGTGGACAGTTTCGCCATACGCGAGGCGCTGCGAATTAACGCAGAATACGAATTTCAGCGCAACCGGGAACGGTACGAGTTCCTGCACTGGGGACAAAAAGCCTTTGACAACTTTCGGGTTGTGCCGCCGGCCACCGGCATCGTCCATCAGGTAAATCTGGAATATCTGGCGAAGGTGGTGCAGCTTGGTCAGGAGGACGGCCAACCAATCGCTTACCCGGATACGCTGGTCGGCACGGACAGCCACACCACCATGGTTAACGGCCTGGGCGTGCTCGGCTGGGGTGTCGGGGGCATCGAAGCAGAAGCGGCGATGCTTGGCCAGCCGATTTACATGCTCATGCCCAGTGTCATCGGCTTCAAGCTGACTGGCCAGCTCCGCGAGGGCGCGACCGCCACCGATCTGGTGCTGGTGGTGACACAGATGCTACGCAAGAAAGGCGTGGTGGACAAGTTCGTGGAGTTTTACGGCCCCGGATTGAGCAAACTGTCCCTGCCCGACCGCGCCACCATTGCCAACATGGCGCCCGAATACGGCGCGACGATGGGCTTTTTCCCGGTGGACAACGAAACGCTGCAATACCTGCGCCGCACCGGGCGTGATGAAGCGCTCATCCAATTAGTCGAGCGATACAGCAAGGAACAGGGGTTGTTCCGCACCGATGCCACGCCCGACCCGGAATTCACCGACACCATTGAACTCGACCTGGCGACGGTCGAACCGAGCATGGCCGGACCGAAGCGCCCGCAGGATCGTGTGCTGCTGCGCGAGATGAAATCCAGCTTTGAAAGGGCCTTGCGCGCACCGCTGAAAGAGCGCGGCTTTGAACTGCCGGAAACGGGCACGCAGCGCACTGCGACCATCCGCGACAACGGCCACAGCGCCCAGGTTGGTCACGGCGTAGTGGTGATTGCCGCCATCACCAGTTGCACCAACACCAGCAACCCGTCGGTGATGGTCGGCGCCGGGCTGCTGGCGAAAAAAGCGGTTGTGAAAGGACTGGCGCGCAAGCCGTTCGTGAAGACCAGCCTCGCGCCCGGTTCGCGCGTGGTGACGGAATATCTGAACAAAGCCGGCTTGACGCCATACTTGGAAGAAATTGGCTTCCACACCGTCGGCTACGGCTGCACCACCTGCATCGGCAACAGCGGCCCGCTGCCGGAAGCGGTCGCAACGGCCATTCAGGAAGGTGATCTGGTCGCCGCTGCCGTGTTAAGCGGCAACCGCAACTTTGAAGGCCGCATTAATCCGTTTGTGCGGGCCAATTATCTGGCGTCGCCGCCGCTGGTCGTGGCTTACGCTCTGGCCGGAACGGTGGATATTGACTTCGAAACGGAGCCTATTGGCATCGGCAGGGACGGCCAGCCGGTTTACCTGAAAGACATTTGGCCGACGCAGGAAGAAATCCTGGAAACGGTGCAGAATTCCCTCTCGCCCGATCTGTTTAAGAAGCAGTACAGCAACGTCTACACCGGCAACGAGATGTGGAACGCCATCCCCAGCACCGATGAAGCGGTGTACCAGTGGGACGAAAGCAGCACCTATATCCAAGAGCCGCCGTTCTTCGTCAACCTGGCGCTTGAAGCGCAGCCAGTCAAGCCGATCATCGGCGCACGTGTCTTGGCGATGCTGGGTGACTCCGTGACCACCGATCACATTTCCCCGGCAGGCGACATCGCTAAAAACAGCCCGGCGGGACAATATCTGCTGGAACGCGGGGTAGAGAAGAAGGACTTCAACACCTATGGCGCGCGGCGTGGCAACGACCGCATTATGACCCGCGGCACGTTTGCCAATATCCGCCTGCGCAACCAACTGCTGCCCGGCAGCGAAGGCGGCGTGACGGAGTATCTGCCGACCGGTGAGCAGATGAGCATCTTTGACGCTTCGGTGCGATACATCGCGGCCAACATCCCGCTGATTATCCTCGCCGGCCACGATTACGGCATGGGTTCCAGCCGTGACTGGGCGGCCAAAGGCACCCAGCAGCTTGGTGTGAAGGCCGTCATCGCCAAGAGCTTCGAACGCATCCACCGCAGCAACCTGGTGATGATGGGCGTGCTGCCGCTGCAATTTAAAGCAGGCGAAGGCTGGGACACACTGGGGCTGACCGGGCACGAGAAGTTTGACATTGTGGGGCTGGACGATAACCTACGCCCACGCCAGACTGTGACAGTTAACGCGACCGCCGAGGATGGCACGATAAAGTCGTTTGAGGTCGAAGTCCGCATCAACACGCCGGTGGAGATGCAGTACTACCGCAACGGCGGCATCCTGCATACCGTGCTGCGGAACTTCCTCAAACAGTAGGCGGCATCTTTGTAGGGACATGGCGGCGCCATGTCCCTCCCCATGCTATTGCCTACCCAATCCAATCCCGCCACTGCTCGGGCAGCGGCTTGCACATCGCTCTCAGATAGACGCTGGCTTTGCCGTAGAAAATCAGCAGCGCCTCGCGGTAAATATGGGCCTGAACGCTCCGAGGAATGATAAAACCGCCGCCTCGGTCAATGGTCTGGTTGATCTCGTCCTCGGAATAACCGCTGACAGTGGCGTTTAACTCTTCATCCAGCGCCTTAAACCAAGCCTGGAGTTTTTCGACACTGGAATACAGCCCGGGTTCGGTGTTGCGGTACGACCAGTCCTGCTTACCGGTCTTAAAAGATTGGAGATATGAATATTCAACCTCCCCCATCTCGCGGCAAAGTTCGCCCAGCGTCATGGTGTCACCGCCAAGGCTAAAACGTAGATCATCATCCCTCAGGATGCTCATCAACTGGTCGCGCATTTTCTGAGTGCTGGTGAAAACCGGAAAATGCTGCTGTACAAAGCTGTTGGTCATATTTCCCCCTCAGGCGAAGTTCCATACTTCTATATTAGAACATATTTTCTGATTTGTCAATTGCGTTAATAATCTAAGGGTGCATTTCAATATTTTGGGGATTCAGCCTGAATCAAGGTATTTTGAGCATAAACGGCAGCAACGCACCCAATAACTTGAAATGCACCCATAATCTAAAATGGGGTTGCCGGTAAGCAGATTTGCGAAGATAATGTTAACACTATGGAAAAACCCCGCGTAACAATCTACAGTGACGGCGGCGCGAAGCCGAATCCCAACGGGCCTGGCGGCTGGGCTGCGCTGCTCATCTACGGCGACCATCAGAAGGAACTCAGCGGCGGCGCGCTGGCCACGACCAACAACCGCATGGAACTTACCGCCGCCTGCGAAGCGCTGGAAGCCCTCAAGCAGCCGTGCGAAGTTGAGTTTTATACGGACAGCACCTACCTGCGCAACGGCATTACCCAGTGGTTGCCCACCTGGGTGCGCAACGACTGGCGCACCAGCAACAAAAAGCCGGTCGCCAATCAGGACTTGTGGGTACGGCTGTACGCGGCCACCAGGCGCCACACCATTCACTGGCGCTGGGTGCGCGGCCATTCCACCAACGCCTACAACAATCGCGTGGACGAACTGGCGACCGAGGCGCGGGAAAAGCTGCGCCGGTCATAACCCCCTTCCGACTGAATGTGGTATAGTTTGTGCCCGTTGACCGTCACGTAGGGACACGATATATCGTGTCCCTACCCTGTTTGCCCGGAGTTTATCCCATGTCCACCGCCGCCAACCGTGTCTCAACCTTCGGCACGACGATTTTCACCGAGATTAACACCCTGGCCACGCAGCATAACGCCATCAATCTCGGCCAGGGCAAGCCGGATTTTGACGGCCCGGCGGACGTAGTGGCGGCGGCAGTACGTGCCTTGCAGGACGGCCAGCACAACCAGTACGCACCGGGGCCGGGACTGCCCGCGCTCAAACAGGGCATCGCTACCCATGCGGCTGCCTATTACAACCTCGACATTGACCCCAACGCGGGCGTTGTCGTCACGGCGGGCGCGACCGAAGCCGTGTTTGCATCGGTGCTGGGGCTGGTGGATCCTGGTGACGAGGTGATTGTCATTGAGCCGTTTTTTGACAGCTACGTGCCGAACATCATCATGGCGAACGCGATGCCGGTCTACGTCCCGCTGCACCCTCCAGAGTGGACGTTCGACCCCGACGAACTGCGGCGGGCGTTCACGCCCAAAACACGGGCGCTGATCTTCAACACACCGCACAATCCGACCGGGCGCGTCTTCACGCGGGAAGAAATAGGGTTGATCGCGGAACTGTGCATCGAACACGACGTGACGGTGATTTCCGACGAGGTGTACGAACACCTGGTATTCGACACGGCGCGCCATATCCCGCTTGCGACTCTGCCCGGCATGTTTGAACGCACCGTGACGATAGGCAGCCTGGGCAAAAGTTACAGCGTCACCGGCTGGAAGGTCGGCTGGGTGTACGGCCACCCGGAACTGGTGCAGGGCGTGGCGCGGGCGCACCAGTTTATCACCTTTGCCGTTAACCACCCGGCGCAGGCAGCCGGCGCGTTTGCGTTTACCCTGCCGGGCAGCTACTTCGAGGAATTGCAGGCGATGTACATGGTCAAGCGCGACCTTATCATGAACGGGTTAACCGCCGCCGGGTTGAAGGCGCGCCCGCCGGAGGGCACGTACTTCGTGATGGCCGACTTCTCGGACGTGTTCGACGGTGACGACGTGGAATTTGCGCAGTATCTGGTTAAGGAAATCGGCGTGGCCTGCATCCCGCCATCCCCGTTTTACAGCACCAGGCACGCGCACATCGCGCGCAAGCAGGCGCGCTTCGCCTTTTGCAAGAGCGACGATTTGCTGAAACAGGCAGGCGAAAAGCTGGCGCGTCTACGGAAGTAATTGAACCGCCAAGACGCCAAGTCAGCCAAGTAATTACAGCAGAAAACTCTGCAACAGTACCGAAATCATCCAACTGGTGACGACCATCACCCCGGCGGTAATCCAGGTCTGGCTGCGATTGGGGAACTGGTACAGGCGGCTGAGGTGGCCGGTCATCACCACCAGCGCGTAGATGACCACGCCGACCGAAATCAGTAGCGCGATTCCTGCCAGCCCGATCATGGACAGCGCCAGCGTGACCAGCGCTGCGATGATGTTTTCCGCCGCCCAAATGACCGCCAGCGCGTAGCTGTGTTCGATCAGCCGGGCGCGCCCGCCGGCCTGGTTGATCGCCCACCAGTACGAGGCATAACTCCCGCCGTAAAACGCGAAGAAGCTGACCGGGATGCCCAGGATGAGACCGAGAATCGGTCGCAGGAAATCGGCCTGATAGCCGGCAAATATGGCCGCAAGCTGCACTTCGATAATCAGCAATGTGAAGGCGGTAGCGACCCCACTGATAAGGCTGGCCGCGCCCACCAGCACCCAGAAGTGCCACCACGTCGCCTGCCCCAATGCGGTTTCGTAAGCGCCCGGCTTGCGCCGGAAAGCGTCAAAACTGGTGCGCAGCAGCGGTACAGCAGTGGCGACCAGCTCCGGCCACGTTACTCGTTCCGGAGCATCGGGGATGTTCACGGGCAGCTTAAAGCCAGGGGGATTGTTGTTGAAGGACACGGCAGTCTCCTTAATCTGCGCTGATTGTACCATGCCTGGGCCTGGTCAGCACTTGTGGCGACACGGAGAGCCGATTAAACTGTGAAAACAGTCTGGCGAATAAAGGGCAACGGGTATGGTTATCAACGATGGACTCCAACAAACAACGGATATTCCCACTCAACCGCAGATTTATGACAATATCCTGGGCACAATGGGCAACACTCCGCTGGTGCGCCTGAACCGCGTGGCGCGTGGCGTACGCTGTTCGGTTGTGGCAAAGGTTGAATATTTTAATCCGGGCGGCTCGGTCAAAGACCGTATCGGCATTACGATCATTGAAGATGCCGAACGCGCGGACAGGCTGAAACCGGGCGGCACGATTGTTGAGTCTACGTCCGGCAATACCGGCGTCGGGCTGGCAATCGCGGCAGCTATCAAAGGCTACAAATGTGTGTTTGTGATGCCGGACAAAATGTCGGAGGAAAAAATCCGCGTGCTGCGCGCTTACGGCGCGAAAGTCGTGGTCACGCCGACTAACGTCGAGCCGGACGACCCGCGCAGCTATTACAGTGTCGCCCGGCAGATTGTGGAAGATACACCCAACAGCATCCTCGCCAACCAGTACCATAACCCGGTTAATCCACAGACGCATTACGAAACCACCGGGCCGGAAATCTGGCGGCAGACGGCGGGCAAGATTGACGTATTTGTGGCCGGCATGGGCACGGGTGGCACGATTACCGGCGTGGGGCGTTATCTGAAACAGATGAACCCCAAGATTCAGATCGTCGGCGTTGACCCCATCGGCTCGATTCTTTACGACTACTTCTACACCGGCAAAATGACCGAGGCGCACGCCTACAAGGTCGAAGGCGTGGGCGAAGATTTTATCCCGTCGGTGTACGACTTCAGCGTGATTGACGACATGGTGAAGGTCAACGACAAAGAGTCGTTCCTGATGACCCGGCGGCTGGTGCGCGAAGAAGGCATGTTCGTCGGCGGGTCCGGTGGCTTCGCGGTGGCCGGGGCGCTCCGCTACGCCAGCGACCGCAACCTGGGAACCGATAAGCTGGTGATCGTGCTCCTGCCGGACAGCGGCTCGCGCTATTTGAGTAAAGTTTTTGACGACAACTGGATGCGCGAAAACCGCTTCCTCGAAAGCGAATGGGTGGAAACGCCCATCGAAGCGGTGCTTGAGCGCAAGGCACGGCACGAACTGATCGTGGCGCGGTGCGATGAGTCGGTAGGCGATGTGATCGCCAAGCTGAAGCAGGCGGATGTCTCGCAACTGCCGGTGGTGGGCGAACGCGACCAACTGCTCGGCGTGGTGACGGAAGTCGGCCTGCTCAATTACCTGCTGCGCCAGCCGGGCGGCGAGGCGTCGAAGGTGGCGATTCAGGACGCGGGCGTGGTGGTCAGTAACGTGCCGACCCTTGCGCCGGAAACGCCGGTTGAAGTCATGATGAGTGTGTTTACCACCGAGAAAGTGGCGCTCGTGACCGAGCCAATTCCCAACAGCGACGACCGGCGCGTGGTCGGCATCATCACGCAGATTGATTTGCTGGATTTTCTGGCAAGCAGATAGTGATCAGTTTTCAGTTATCGGTTTTCAGTAGGGACATGGTGTGCCATGTCCCCTGTTATATCCATCATGCAACCTGTCAAAATCATCAAATTCTGGAAGCCGTATGGCGTGCTGACGCAGTTCACCGACCCGCAGGGACGCCCAACGCTGGCCGATTTCGTGACGGTGAAAGGTGTATACGCGGCGGGTCGGCTGGACTTCGACAGCGAAGGGCTGTTGATTCTGACCGACTCGGCGCGGCTGAAAACCCGTCTGCTGAACCCGGAATATCATCACCCGCGTACCTATCTGGTGCAGGTCGAGCGGATTCCCAACGAGGCGGCGCTCGACAAACTGCGTACCGGCGTTGACCTGAACGATGGCCGGACACGCCCGGCGCAGGTCGAACTTTTGGAAACCCCGCCTGATCTGCCGGAACGCCCCGTGCCGATTCGCTTTCGCAAGAACGTGCCGGACTGCTGGCTGAAGATGACCATTACCGAAGGACGCAACCGACAGGTGCGGCGCATGACGGCAGCGGTCGGCCATCCCGCGCTGCGGCTGGTGCGCTGGGCTGTTGGGCCGGTGACGCTGGAAGGCTTGCAGCCGGGCGAATGGCGGGAACTAACGAAGCCCGAAGCCGATATGCTGTGGGCCAGCGCGTTGGGGAGAAAAACGTAACGCAAAGCTGCAAAGGGGCAAAGGCGCGAAGGGAAAGAAAAAAAACGTAACACGGAGACGCAGAGGCGCGGAGGTACAGAGAACAGAAATACGATTTGCTGCTGCCGCCGGGGGATTGCGGCGGCAACTCATGATCTGCAATTTCAGCAGCGGCGGAGGGGAGGGGTAGCTGCTGCTGACTTTGCCGAGTTTGCTGCAAAATGTTGAAACCGGTAAGATATTCACGCCGCGCCAGCGGAAGGCGGCGGGTTTGGGTAAGGGGTTTGGGGTGCAAACAGGTGTGGTCATACCCTCATTGTAAGCCAAAAAAGCGAAGCGGCGGTGAACATTTGTTCTCGTTTTTTTTTGATTTTCACGAAAGACAGCGGTTATGAACCTTTCTATTGAACGGGCAACTGCTGCTGACGCGGAAGCCCTGGTCAGGGCACAGATCGCGGCGTTCCATAGTGACGCTGAGATTTACCCTGGGGTCGAAATCGGCGGCCCGCCAGGTTACGACTCGGTTAACGAGATGCGAGCGAAGATCGAGCAGGACGAGACATACAAGATTGTCTGTGATGGACAGTGTATCGGCGGAATTGTCGTGTTTGACAGGGGACAGGGGCATTATCACCTGGACGTGATTTTCGTTGACCCCGCTTTTCATAATCGCGGAATCGGTTCGCAGGCGATGCAGTTCCTTGAGCGAACGTATCCCGCCCGCCTATGGACGCTGGACACGCCGCAGTATGCTGTCCGCAACCAGCACTTTTACGAGAAGTTCGGCTACGTGAAGGTGCGGGCGTATGAACTCGACGGCTTTCCGCTGTATGGGTATGAGAAGGCTGGGAATTGAAGGACTATATGTTTTAGAGGCAAGGCGCGCCGTACTCTTGTAATTTCAAAGTTGTTGTTGACCATAAAAGTATTATAATGTTTCTTAGTTTGTTAACTCTTCGAGGCTGTATCAAATGAGACATGAATTCCCTATTGAAATCCAGTTTCAACTAAAAAAGACATTGATTACAGTATTTTGGTATAAAGATGCGCTTTTACAGTTTTTGCAAAGTTGTGATGTGCCAAAACCACTACTTGACAAAGCACGAGGTACACTGAGAGAGAATTCAAAGCGTGTTGCTGTAGATGAGCTAATTGAAAATCTATTGATATTGCCGGATAGTCAAGGTTTTGGTCCACTTCGGCGTATGCTCCAACAGTTAGTTAAGTGGTCAAGTTTTAGTACGGCTGACTCTGTTGAAGATGCAAGACAATGTGTTATTGAATTGGCGCGTCTGGTAGAGGAACATGATAAAAAGCAAAAGGAGAAACAGACCGAAATAGAAACACGCGCAAAGCAGGTTCAGATTCAGAATGAAACAGTGTTACAATTTCAAAAAAGGGAAGCGTTATGTAATAGATATGCAGGCTTGGTTTTGTTGTCTGATCCTCACAGAAGAGGTCATGAATTTGAAAACCTGTTGCACGATTTTTTCGAATTTGAGAATCTGAATCCGCAAGAGGCGTTTGCACTAAAGGACGAACAAATAGACGGAGCATTTGAACTTGACAAAGTACATTATTTAGTTGAGGCCAAATGGACACAGAGTAAGGTAGAACCTAAAGAAGTTTCTTGGTTTCAGACTAAAATTGAGCGCCGCATGAAGGGGACCAGGGGACTTATGATCTCAATTACCGGATTTACCGAAGGAGCAATCCGCACTGCAAACGACTCAAAGTGCATTATCTTGATGGATGGTGACGATCTTTACCTCACACTGGATCCAAGAACAAATCTTACACTTCAGGACTTGTTACGTAACAAAATATCGGGATTTTCCAGACGTGGTACCTCCTTCGTCTCTGCAAGAGATATACTGAATTTGAGAAGTTAGTTAGGGAACAAGTTCCAGCTTTATCCCCTGCCCTTATCAGCCTGTCTCTAAAAAACACCTAACTTCGTGTCATTTGATTGTATCAAAACTCATTAACTCAACGCCTGACGCAAGTCGTCAATTAGGTCATCCACGTGTTCGATGCCGACGCTGAGGCGCACCAGCGCCGGCGGTACCGCAATCGGGCTGGTGGCGGTGCTGGCGTGCGTCATGCTGTAGGGGTGTTCGATCAGGCTTTCCACCCCGCCGAGGCTTTCCGCCAGCGCAAAGATTTTAGTACGACTGACCATCCGTTTGGCGGCTTCGGGGCTGTCCAGGATAAACGAGATCATGCCGCCGAAGCCGCGCATCTGGCGCTTCGCAATCTCATAGCCCGGGTGCGATTCGAGGCCGGGGTACAGCACCTTTTGCACGGCGGGATGATCGTCCAGAAAGCGCGCAATTTGCAGGGCGTTGGCGCTGTGGCGTTCCATACGGACGTGCAGCGTTTTGATGCCGCGCAGCACCAGAAAGCAGTCCAGCGGCGCGGGAACCGCGCCGACGGCATTTTGCAGGAACTTGAGATCGGCGTACAGTTTGTCGTCGTTGAGCGCCAGCACGCCGCCCACCACGTCGCTGTGGCCGCCGAGATACTTGGTGCTGCTGTGCATCACGATGTCCGCGCCGAGCAAAAGCGGTTGCTGAATGGCCGGGCTGGCGAAGGTGTTGTCCACGCCGACCAGCACCTGCTGCGCCTTCAGTTCCGCCAGCGCCGCGATGTCGGCGATGGACATCAGCGGATTGGTGGGCGTTTCCAGCCAGAGCAGTTTGGTTTGGGGTGTGATAGCCGCGCGCACGGCATCCACGTTCGATAAATCCACCCAGCTAAAGCGCAGGCCGTAGCGGGCGTAAACACGCTCAAACAGCCGATACGTGCCGCCATACACGTCGCTGCCGACGAGGATGTGATCGCCGGGGTTAAACAGGCGCAGCACGGTGTCAATCGCGGCCATGCCGCTGCTGAAGGCCAGACCATAGCGCCCGCCTTCGATGACCGCGACACAATTTTCCAGCGCGGCGCGAGTGGGGTTATCGGTGCGGCTGTACTCGTAGCCCTTGTGTTCGGCGGGTGCGGCCTGCACGTAGGTCGAAGTCTGGTAAATCGGCGTCATGATCGCGCCGGTGGTCGGGTCGGGTTCCTGCCCCGCGTGAATGGCGAGCGTGTCAAAGTGATAGTCTTGAGTCATAGTCCCAATCCACTTGTCAAATAAGCCGGGCAGAAGTATAACAGCAAGTGGCGGTTGGCTGTTAGCGATTGGTCAGTGGCAATCAGCCATCAGCTTTCAGTGATGCCCTTTTCGCAGTCTTCGTAACCTCGATTGTCCGTAGGGGCGGGTTTATAAACCCGTCCCTACATATGAATTATTCAAAAACAGGAATTATCCATGCACAACCCACAACCGACCTATTTTGTCGCCATCGCCGGCAATATCGGCGCGGGCAAAAGCACGCTGACCGGCAGGCTGGCAGAGGTGTTCGGCTGGCAGCCGTTCTACGAGGCCAACGCCGAAAACCCGTATCTGGCCGACTTCTACGCCGATATGACGCGGTGGAGCTTTCATTCGCAGGTGTTTTTCCTCGGCAAGCGGCTGGAACACCATCACCAACTGTTGCAGCATCCCGGCAGCGTCGTACAGGACCGGACGGTGTATGAGGATGCGGAAGTGTTCGCCTGCAACCTGTACGAGCAGGGGCACATGGCCGAACGTGATTACGACGCTTACCGCCGGCTGTACGATGCGATTCGTGCGTTTGTGCCGCCGCCCGATCTCATCATCTATTTGCAGGCCAGCGTAGACACACTGCTGGCGCACATCAACAAGCGCGGGCGCGAGTTCGAGCGCAACATTTCGCCGGAATATCTGGAACGCCTGAACCGCCTCTACAACCGCTGGATAGACGACTGGACGGCCTGCCCGGTGCTGCGAATTGACATGGATAACCTGGACTTCCAGTTTAACAACGGGCATTTTGTCCAAATCGCGGATAGCGTACAGGCTGCGCTGGCGGTGCATAGTTAACTGGTTGTGCGAAGCCGCCGCGCCGACGAAGCGCCGCGCGGGGGCAATTAATTGGTTATTCCCCAACTGCTACTAACCGCTGTCCTTAAAGTTCGTGCATTTCTCATAAAAACAGCGCCTCATGATATAGACAGAAACGCCAATCCGTGTTAAACTCTATTCATCAATCAATATGATTCATCAGATGAAATGAAACCGGATGGCCGACATCGAACTTGAGTCTGATCTCCTGAATTACATTATCAAACATGGCTTTCAGCCGGGTGACCGTCTGCCAACCATCAGCGAACTGCAGGACCCGAACAACCTGGGCATCAGTGTGAGCAAGGTCCGGGAACAGCTGGAGGTGGCACGAGCGTTAGGGTTAGTGGAAGTACGCTCGAAAACCGGCACCCGGCTGAAAGAATACAGCTTTACCCCGGCGGTGCGTCTGAGCCTGTTTTACGCGTTGGCGACCGATCTCCACTTCTTTGAGCAGTTCAGCGCCTTGCGGACGCACCTGGAAGTGTCCTTCTGGAACGAAGCGTGTTCCCGGCTGACAGCAGATGACCTCGCCGACCTGCGGCAGACGATTGTAGCAGCGCGGGTGAAACTAAGCAGCCAGTGGATCCGCATACCATCCGAAGAACACCGCGCCTTCCACCTGGGCATCTTCAGGCGGCTGGAAAATCCGTTTGTCCTGGGGCTGCTGGAAGCCTACTGGGACGCTTATGAAGCGGTCGAACTGAACCGCTATGCCGATTACGCTTACCATACCACCGTCTGGGATTATCATGAACGCATTCTCGACGCGATTTGTGCCGGTGATTTCGACGCGGCCAGGGCAGCGTTCATGGAGCACACGCGCCTGCTTCGTCACCAGCCGCGAATGCAGGGCATGGAGAACGGCGCGGTTGCATTATCGTCTGAAGTCACCGAATAGGTTCATGGAGTGCAGCGCGGACGCCGCGCAAGGGGAAAACAATGGGCGTTATTGATCTACCTGCCGAGTCGCAGATGCAGCAGACCGGCGAACGGATTGTGAACGACTTCTCGTTTATGGTTGCCACCAAAAACGGCTCCGGCAGCCAGACTTCCAACAGCACCATCGTACGGGCGCTGTTTAAGATGGGTATCCCGGTCAACGGCAAGAACCTGTTCCCGTCGAACATCAAGGGGCTGCCCACGTGGTACACCATTCGCGTCAGCAAGGATGGGTATACGGCCCGGCGGTCGCGGGTGGAAATCGTCGTCACCTTTAACGAAATGACCGCTGCTGAGGATATTGTTAACCTGCCGCCCGGCGGCGTGTGTATTCTGCCGCAGGAATGGAACTGGACCAAATCGCGTTCGGACATCATTTATTACGAAGTACCGGTCAAGGATACCGTCCGGCAGTTTGACATCCCGACCGAACGCCGCGAACAAGTCAGCAACATGGTTTACGTCGGCGTGGTGGCGAAGCTGTACGACATCCCGCTGGAGACGATTCATCAGGCGTTGAGTGACCAGTTTAACGGCAAGCCAAAGCCGGTGCAGATGAACTATCAGGTGGTGGAAGCAGCGTACCACTGGGCGGCTGATAACCTGCAAAAGCTTGACCGTTTCCATATCGAGCCGATGGATAAAACCAAAGGCAAAATCATCATCACCGGTAACGAAGCGGCGGCGCTGGGTGCGCTGTTCGGCGGTGTGACAGTGACCGCCTGGTATCCGATCACCCCGTCCACCAGCCTCGTGGATGCGATGTTGGACTACAAACACCTGCGCCGCGACCCCGTGACCGGCAAGGATACCGTCGCCATCGTGCAGGCGGAAGATGAAATCGCGGCCATCGGTATGATCGTTGGCGCAGGCTGGGCCGGCGCGCGGGCGATGACTGCCACCAGCGGCCCCGGCATCAGCCTGATGTCGGAGTTTGCCGGTCTGGCCTACTTCGCCGAAATCCCGATTGTCGTCTGGGACGTAACACGCATGGGACCAAGCACCGGCCTACCGACACGTACCAGCCAGGGCGACATCCTGTTCACCTACTTCCTGGGACACGGCGACACCCACCACATCTGCCTGATTCCGGGCAGTGTGGAGGAATGTTTCGAATTTGGCTGGCGGGCGTTTGATCTCGCCGAACAGTTCCAGACGCCGGTGTTTGTGCTTAGCGATCTCGACCTGGGCATGAATAACTGGATGGCCGAGCCATTCCAGTACCCGACCGAACCGATCAATCGGGGCAAGGTGCTGGACAAGGAGGCGCTGGAACGGTTTATCGCGGAAAAGGGTGAATGGTATCGCTACCGCGATTACGACCAGGATGGCATTTCATACCGGACGCTGCCCGGCACCGACCACCCGCGCGCGGCGTACTTCACGCGCGGTACAGGCCACAACGACCAGGCGATCTACAGCGAACGCAGCACGGACTGGGTGCAGAATATGGAACGGCTGCGCCGCAAGTTTGAAAACGCGCGTAAAGTCGTGCCGCAGCCGGTGGTGGATTATGATGCGGGCAAGCAGATTGGCCTCATCTCCTTCGGCTCGAACGACCCGGCGGTGCAGGAAGTGCGCGACCGGCTGGCGGCAGAAGGCATCGAAACGAACTACCTGCGGCTGCGCGCCCTGCCCCTGACGCCGAACGTGCATGACTTCGTGCTGAACCATGAACGCATCTACGTGATCGAAAACAACTTTGACGGCCAGATGGCGCAGGTGCTGCGAATGGAAATCCCGGGAGATACCCGCCACATCCGGTCGCTGGCACTGGGCGATGGCCTGCCGATGACGCCCCGGTGGATTTACGACAATATCAAGCGGTACGAGGGGAAATAACGATGGCTACCAATAAGACGGTCGGAAAAACCAACACGCTCGGCCTGACGCGCGAAGATTACAAGGGCAACAAAAGCACGCTGTGCCCTGGCTGCGGCCACGACTCGATCTCCAACCAGATCATCAGCGTCGCTTATGACGTCGGGCTGAAGCAGGAAAACGTGATTAAACTCAGCGGCATCGGCTGCTCCAGCAAGACACCGGCGTATTTTCTGGGGCGCTCGCACGCTTTTAATGCGATACATGGGCGTATGCCTTCGATTGCCACCGGCGCGACGCTGGCGAACCATGAACTGACGGCGATTGGCGTCAGCGGCGACGGCGACACCGGCAGCATCGGCCTCGGCCAGTTCAAACACATGATGCGCCGCAATGTACCGATGGTGTACATCATCGAAAACAACGGCGTGTACGGCCTGACCAAAGGGCAGTTCTCGGCGACAGCGGACGCCGGGCAGGAACTGAAATACTACGGCAAAAACGAATACCCGGCGATTGACCTGTGCATGGAAGCGATTGTTGGCGGCGCGACATTTGTGGCGCGCAGTTTCAGCGGCCACGCGGAACAGGTGCGCGCGCTGCTGAAGGCCGCCCTTGCCCACCGGGGCACCGCGGTGATTGACATCATCAGCCCATGCGTGACGTTTAACAACAATCCCAACTCGAACAAGAGCTACGACTACGGCAAGGCCAACGAAATCCCCCTGCACGAAATCGAACTGATTCCTGAAGGGTTTGTGCCGGAACGGGAAGAAATCAGCATTGACCCTGACAAAATGGAAAGCTACGAGGCCGGGCAGGAAATCCTGGTACGGATGCATGACGGCACGTTCATCCGGCTGCAAAAGGTTGGGCCAGACCACGACCCGCGCAGCAAGGCACAGGCGCTGGCGCTGCTGGAAAAAGTCGGGATGGAGCAGTTGTTCCTGACGGGGCTGATCTACTACGAAGAGCCGCGCCCAACGTTGCTGGATACACTCCATGTGGTGGACACGCCGCTGGCTCGCCTGCAGGGTGACACACTGCGCCCCCCGAAAGAGGCGCTCGACAAGCTGATGCAGAGCATGATGTAGCTGCGTAAAATTATTAACTGTATTACAACAGTGTAGTCAAATGGCTACGCTGTTGTATTATATGGTACTTGCGGAAACAAAATTGGAATGCTAAAGTAATAATTAGTACATATAAATTGGAGGAGCAAAATGTCTGTACGAAAGGCTCTTGTTTTAGTTTCCCTGCTGTTTGTGTTTAATTTTATGACTACACCAGCACAAGAGGATGTACGTCTTGAGTATGGTCAACTAGTAAATGGCGAGATTACTGACAGAGCATTTGAAGTACCTTATCTTATTTCGGGAAAGGCAGGCGACGTCATTGTTATTGAGATGAAACCTGTAGACTCATTAGGCGATTTGGATTCTCCTGAAATCATTCTCTTAAATTCGGATAATGACGTGATAGCGGACACGAGTGGACAATTCAGTGTAAGTGGTGCTGTACTCGTTACTCAGCTTCCGAATGACGGTGATTTTACGGTTCTGGCAACACGCTCTGATGGACGTTCAGGAGACAGTGTAGGTGAGTACACGTTAGAAGTAATCAAGCCTGAAACACTGACATCTAGTCAACTTATAGCAGGCAGTGCCAGCAGTGAAAAACGGGATCAGTACTATTTGATCGAAGACTCTGAGTCGCCTCTTGAGCTTGTATATATAAAAGGCGAAGGGGACTTCACTCCTGAAATAACGATCAACGAAATCAACGAAGACTTTGGATTATCGGAATTAATAACCATAGGAGGAGACGCCTTAAGCGTTGTGCGAGTAAATGTTCCTGAGAATAAACAAAATCTAATAGTAGTTCTCAAGGAGGCTCTTTGGGACTTCTATTTTGATGAAGCCACTGTGGAATATGAAATCGGAGTCGAACCACAGTCATAACAACGGATACGAGTAGTCGCTAGAGAATATTAAGTTGACAACTTAGGGGCGAACCGGCGGTTCGCCCCTACCGATTCTCCCCTGCAATTCCGACGCTCATCAGATAACCATAGGCTACGATAGTCCTGAACGCTGGATAAGATGAGGCGGAGCGCCGATGTTCTGGGGATGGTACAGTGTTGGCGATGGTGGTATGCGGCGGGGCGGCTGTTTCTTCCTGCCGCTGCTGTTCCTGTGCGGTTCATTTTTCCTGTTTGACAACTTTAACGGCGGCTGGCTGCTGCCAATGATCGTGGTGGCGCTGCTGTGGCTGGCGCTGCCCGCGCTGCTCAATCGCGGCGCGCCACCAGGCGAATGGGACGGTGAGGTGATCGAAGGCGAGAAGCCAAAGCGTGGTTTTAGCCGAGAGAAGCGCAAACGGGATGCCGAGTACCTGCACCGAGACGATGGCGAGGTGCTGGAAGTGATCGAACCACCGGAGGACGACGACCGCCGCCCGAACGACGCGATCACGCTTTAAAGACCCCTCTATATCCCTCTCCGAAGCCTTGCTTAAATAGAACGGATGTGCTTATCATCCAGCAGGGTTGAGAGGATGGATTACTGTCAGAGTTGAGGGGAAACCAGCATGAGCCTGAGCTATGAAGAAAGACCGTCGGACTCACGTTACCCACCATCCGCCGCAGGAATGGGTTGATAAGCCCGGCTCGCCGTCACCTTCGTCACCGATGGTATTGAAAGCGCGGTGACGACCGCAAAAGCCATCGCCGGCGATAAAATGATCGGCGTGGGCGGCGCGGATGTCACCCGCCAGTGTCTCAAGGCGGGTCTGCTCGACGAAATCGGCATTGACCTGGTGCCAGTCCTGCTGGAAAGTGGCGTCCGCCTGTTTGAGTGCCTCGGCATCGAACCGGTTGAACTGGAAATCACCAGCGTGACCCCAGACACCGGCGTCACTCATCTCCGCTACCGCGTCCTCAAATAATCCTGCCACTCCCCTATCCTACCCAGAATCGCCACTCCTTGGCCTGACGTTATACAGCGTTAGGCTAAGGGTGCTTATCATCCTGCACGCCATACCCGGCAGTGGTTCATGGACGGCAACCAGTCTACAGAATTCCAAGTATTGGCAAAGTCAACCGTAGCGAATAACCTGTTTTTGGTGGACAATTTCCCTGTGTTTCTCCCCCTAATTCTTGGGGGTTTTCATCAGATGAATCAGGTAATATGATTGGCGAGTTGACCGGAATAATGCACCGCGTCCTCATGGCTGGTTCCATCCTCGCCACACTGGAATGATGGTACCGAACGCAGAGGGAGTCCGCATCATGCCCGAATTCTATAAGCTGGGGATAGATGAATCGCTGGCACAGCTTCAAAGCGATCATGATGGTCTGACCGAGGCCGAGGTCAGCCAGCGCCAGGAGCAGTATGGCAAAAACGTGCTGCCGACCGAAGGCGGCACACCCTGGTATAAAATCCTTATCGGCCAGTTTACCGACCTGATGGTGATTATCCTGATCGTCGCAGCGGTGATCTCCGCCTTCCTGGGCGATACCCGCGATGTGATCGTCATCATGGCGATTGTGATTTTGAACGCCATCCTCGGCACCTATCAGGAGTACCAGGCGGAAAAGGCGCTGGCCGCCCTGAGCGCGCTGCAAGTGCCACTGGTGCGCGTCCGGCGCGGCGGTGTGATTAAGCAGATCAGCGCGGAAGACCTGGTGCCGGGTGATGTGGTAATCCTGTCTGAAGGCGACCGCATCCCGGCGGATGGCCGCCTGATCGAAAGCATCAATCTGCAAATTGACGAATCCGCCCTCACAGGCGAATCGGTGCCGGTTGAGAAAAACACCCGCACCCTGAACAGCGACAAGCCGATTGCCGTTGGCGACCGCAACAACATGGTGTTTATGGGCACCGCGGTGAACTACGGGCGCGGCGCGATGGTTGTGACGCAGACCGGCCTAAAGACCGAACTCGGCAACATCGCCGCCATGCTGCTCCAGGTGGAACAGGGCATTACGCCACTGCAGCGACGCATCAACCGGCTGGGGCAAATCTTGGCGACTGGCGCCGGTATCATCGTGGCGATTGTCTTTATTGCCGGCGTCATTCGCGGCATTCCCGTGCAGGATATGTTCCTGACCGCGATCAGCCTGGCAGTTGCTGCCGTGCCGGAAGGTCTGCCGGCGCTCATCACCATCAGCCTGTCGCTGGGCGCGGCACGGATGGTGCGGCGGCACGCGCTCATCCGGCGGCTGCCGGCGGTAGAGGCGCTTGGCTCGGTTACAGTGATCTGCTCCGATAAAACCGGCACGCTGACTAAAAACGAAATGACGGCCACGCTGCTCGCCCTGCCCGGCCACGACGATGTGAGCGTCAGCGGCATCGGTTATACGGCAGAAGGTCAGTTCTTTGTCAATGATACGCCGGTGAACGCGCAGCAGGACCCAGCAGTCGCGCGCTTCCTGATTGCGATGGCGCTGTCCACCAACGCCAACCTCGAAAACGGCAGCAACAACGGCAGCTATAACATCATCGGCGACACGACCGAAGGCGCGCTGCTGATCGCGGCGCAAAAGGTCGGCTGGGCGCGGACGCATCTGGAGAAAGACTTCCCGCGGGTGGCGGAAATACCGTTCAGCAGCGAACGCAAGGCGATGACCACCATCCACCGAGTGCAGAACCTCGAAGCGCAGAACGTGTTCTGCGAAAGCGGTTACATTGCCATCACCAAAGGCGCGCCCGACCGGCTGGTTGAGTGGGCCAGCCACGAACACACGCTGGAAGGGTCGGAACCGCTGACCCCGGAACGCCGCCACAAATGGATGGATCAGGTGAACCGGATGGCGGCAAGGGGTCTGCGCGTGCTGGGCGTGGCTTACCGTCCACTGGACAGCGTGCCGGAAGACCCCAGGCCGGAACAGGTAGAGCGCGAGCTGCACATGCTGGGGCTGGTGGGTATCGTTGACCCGGCGCGGCCAGAAGCGAAAGAAGCGGTGCGGGTGGCGAAGGAGGCCGGCATCCGGACGATCATGATTACCGGCGACCATGCGCTGACAGCCGAGGCTATCGCCCGCGATCTGGGCATCCTGGAGCAGAACCAGAAGGCAATCACCGGCAACCAGTTGGATACAATGTCCGACACGGACGTGCTAAAGGCACTGGAAACGACCTCGGCATTCGCGCGCGTGTCGCCGGAACACAAGCTGCGGCTGGTGCGCGTGCTGCAGGGGCAGAACCAGATCGTCGCCATGACCGGCGACGGTGTGAACGACGCACCGGCGCTGAAGCAGGCCGACATCGGCGTGGCGATGGGCATCACTGGCACGGACGTGAGCAAGGGCGCGGCGGAAATGGTGCTGACGGACGACAACTTCGCTTCAATTGTCGCCGCCGTCGAAGAAGGCCGCGCCATCTACGATAATATCCGCAAGTTCATCAAGTATCTGCTCAGTTCCAACGTCGGCGAAATTCTGGTGATGTTTGTGGCGCTGATTGTAGGGCTGAAGATACCGCTGCTGGCGATTCAAATCCTGTGGATTAATCTGGTCACGGACGGTCTGCCTGCCATTGCGCTCGGCTTTGAACCAGCGGAGAAAGGCGTCATGCGCCGCAAGCCGCGACCGATCACCGAGAGCATTTTCGCGGGCGGCATGGGACGACACATTATCTGGGTCTCGATTTTGCTGACGACGATCACGCTCGGCGCGTACGTCTTCGGTTACGCCGCACATGGCATGGACCCGTTCAGCCCAACGCTGGCTCTGGAATACCGGACTGCCGAGCAACTGACGCAGACCGTCGGCGCGGAACACGTGCCGACCAACTGGGACGCGCTGACAGTTGACGAACGCCGCGCCGAACTGCTGGGCCACGAAAATGACGAGGCATCACGGGAAGAAGTCAGCGGCGGGCTGCTGGGCGAGGCGGAACGCCTGCCCCGCACGATGGCCTTTACCGTGCTGGCACTGGGGCAGATTTTCCACGTGATGGCAATACATGGCGGTGACCGCGAGTCGTTCTTCCGCATCGGGTTCAGCAAGAACTGGATACTGCTGCTGGCCGTGCTTTCGACCTTCCTGCTGCAACTGGCTGTCATCTACCTGCCGTTCCTGCAAGCGACGTTTGAAACCGAAGCATTAACGTTGGGCGAACTGGCAATCACGCTGGTGCTGGCCTCGTTTATCCTCATTGGGGTGGAAGTGGAAAAAGTCATCCGGCGCAGCAATGACAAACGCCGGGTGCGCGTGGCGACAGTGTAACGGGACAAGCGTAACACAAAGGCCCACAGCGGAAAACAGAAGGGGCGGCCCCGTGGGGCCGCCCCTTCGATTCAGATTAAGAGTTACATACTTCACTCATCACTTTTTACTTTCCTCTTTCTACAGAATCACCCGCCCCTGCATGGCGGCAGGCAGGGATAGCCCCATGCGGTCGAGCAGCGTCGGCGCGATGTCCATCAGTTGGTGGCCGGCCACACGTCCCGCCCCGCGCCGGTTCGGTTCGCTGAGGATAAACAGGCCATGAGTGGCGTGGTTGGCCTCGTCCGGGCCGGTATCGTTCTCCAGCGTGGCATAGCCGCCGTGCCCCAGGCTGCCCACCGCGCGCCAGTGCAGGCCGCCGAAATACACCAGCAAATCTGGCGCAACGTTGTTCACCTGCTGGTAGATCGCTTCCGGCTTAAACACCTGGGTTGCCAGCGATTCACCCGATGGACCGGTGATCCCCATCAGCGCCGCCGCCAGTTCGTCGCGCACCTGCTGGTAGGCAGCGCGCGGCACGACCCCCTGCGGTTCGCGCCCGGCGACATTCAGGAAGACGCGTCCGTAATAGCCGCCGCTGGCCCAGGCTTTGGTACGCGGCCAATCCACGTCGGCATCCTCGAACTTCAGCAGTTGGCCGTCCGGTGGTGGCGTTTTGAGCGCCAGCCAGCCGTTGCGCCACAGCCATTCGTTGACACAGATGCCGCCATCCATGCGCGTTACGCCGTGATCGCTCACGACCAGCACGGTCACGTCGTCGCCTGCCAGCGATACCAGTTCACCAATGAACGCATCGGCCATTTTGTAGTAATCACGGATGGCATTCTCAAACGGGTTACCCGGTTGGTACAGGCGGTGCGTGGGATCGTGGAAGCGCCAGAAGCCATGATGCAGCCGGTCAACACCGATGTTCACAAACATGAAGAAGTCCCAGGGTTTGGACGTCAGCGCGTGCCGGACTAGCTTGTACTGGACTTCCGTCATATCCACCAGGCGCCGCAGCAGGCCGGCTTTGTTGTCGGTGCGGAAACCTTTCACGTCGAAGGCGTAATCCGGCGCGAGGGTCAGCACTTCCTGCCTGAAGATGGCCGGATAGGTGAAGGCGCTGTCAAGCCCGGGCGTGAGGAAATCGGTCACGAGGTAGCCGTTCACCGGGCGCGGCGGGTAGGTCTGCGGCACGCCGATCAGCACCACCTGCCGCCCGGCCTCACCCACGAGGTCCCACAGGCGCGGATGTTTGATCGCCGCGCCGTTGGCCGTGACCAGGTTGCTGTAGGAATAATCGGCGCGGTTGCGGAAGCCATAGCAGCCCAGCACGCCGGGGTCACGGCTGGACATCATGCTTGACCAGGCGGGGATGGTGATGCAGGGGATGCAGGACTCCAGTTCCCCCCACGTGCCGGAAGCGGCTAACCGGGAGAGGTTCGGCAGATCGGCCTTGAACTGGTTAAACACCAGATCGGGGCTGGCACAGTCAAGGCCAAGCACCAGCACACGGGCGGGCTTCCTGCGGCGGAAAAACATACGCGCGACGCTTTTCGTTACAGTATTCGCTGGCCGAACAGGCTGGCCGCCAGTTCGACCGCCACTTCGGCGGTGCGGTTGCGGTCATCCAGAATCGGGTTCACTTCGACCAGATCAAGCGAACAGACACGGCCATCATCGGCCAGCATCTCCATCAGCAGGTGCGCCTCGCGGATGGTCAGGCCACCGGACACGGGCGTGCCAACGCCGGGAGCCACCGACGGGTCAAGCGAGTCCATGTCGAAGCTGACGTGAATCGAATCCACGTTGCCGAGGATACGCAGCGCGGCGCGCACCACGTTCGCCATGCCGGCTTCGTCAACGTCGCGCATGGTCATCACCTTGATACCGCTGTCACGCAGCGCGATTCGTTCTTCCGCGTCCAGATCGCGGATGCCGATCATCACGATCTGGTCCGGGCGCAGCTGCCGTTCGCCGATTTGCAGCGGCGGCGGGCAGCGTCCCATCAGCGCCGCGACCACCATGCCATGCACGTTGCCGGAGGGCGTCGTTTCCGGTGTGTTGAAGTCGCCATGTGTGTCTACCCAGATCACGCCCACTTTTTCGGCGCGGCACAGGGCCGCCGAAATCGAGCCAAGCGCGATGCTGTGATCGCCGCCGAGGAAAATGGCGCGTTCCCTGGCGCGTATCGTGTCGAGCATCGTGTTGTGAATGTTCTGGCAGACGGCGGCAATCGCCCGCGCGTGGCGCATCCGGCCATCGGTTGGCATGTCCGGCACTTCTTCGATGCCGGGCGCGCTGATATTCCCTCCGTCGCTGACCGTCAGCCCGATCTGCTCCAGCCGTTTTTGCAGCCCAGCGTAGCGGATAGCACTTGGCCCCATGTCCACGCCGCGCCGCTGCTGGCCCAGGTCCATTGGCACGCCGTAGATTCGCAGCGGCGTTGGGTTTATGCTCATTCTGATTCCTCACTCAGCAAAGCCGCCTGATGAAAACCAACCACCTGGCGCACAAATTCATCCGGCGCAACCGAAAGGTAATCGCCATGTCCTGCCCCTTCGACCACCCAGAGTTCGGCCTGAACGCCGTTCTGCAAGGCGCGCTCCAGCATCAGCCGCGCGCCGGGCAGCGTGACTTCGCGGCTGCCGTAGACCAGCAGCACCGCGCGGGGACCAATCGTGCCAATCGTGTCATACGGGCTGAGATTTTCGATCTCAGCGCCGGTAAAAACGCGATAAGCCAGCGCCGCGCCCAACTGGTACAACGTGTCAAAATAGGTGGCCGAACCGCCCAGGCCGAGCAGGTCGGCATAATCGTGGTAGCCGCCTTCCGCCGATGCCGAGCGCAGTTCCGGCAGCCGCGCCAGCGCCATCAATCCGGTTGAGCCTGCCGAGGAAAAACCATGCAGCCCGACGCGGGCCGGGTCAACCTCATCCCGCGTTTTGAGATACTCGTAAGCCGCCTGCACGTCCTCCACCTCCTGATACCCCAGCGACATCCAGCCCTGGGGTGTGCAGACGCGGGAATTGAAAGTGAGGACGTTAAAACCGGCGTTGTGGAAAACCCGGACGTAATGCAGTTCCGCCCCACGCCCCAGGTTGTAGGCGGGAATCTGGATGATGGTGGCGCCGTTGGTGCCAGGGAAAAAATACCCCTGCTGCGTTACACCATTCGGCGCGGGAAAGCTCACGTCTTCATATGGCAGATCGTCCGGTATACCGCCTGGTGCACAGGGGACGCGCGTCAGCCCCCACATACTGACCACACCCAGGCAAAACGGTACAGCGAACAGCGCCACCAGCAGCGCAACCAGGAAAAACCGCAGCAGGCGCAGCCAGTAGGCGCGTGACCGGACGGACGGTTTGCGCGGCAGTTCGAGCGAACGCGCCATGCCTCAGTCAACTCTGGCGATACGCCGTCCGACGATGACGAGGAAGATGCTTAACAGGTACAGGGTAAGCAGCGGCCCCATCACCAGGAACATGTTCACCGGGTCAATCGTCGGCGTAATCATTGCAGCAGCCACCGCCGAGCCGACAATGGCGATACGCCAGTTGCGGATGAGATTACCCGCGCTGACGAGGCCCAGCAGCGCCAGCACGAAGAACACCAGCGGCGTTTCAAAGGCGACGCCCATCCAGAACAGGAGCGCGGTCACAAAGCCCAGGTACTGGTCGGCAGTCCATTCCGGCGCGTAAATCTGCGTCTGGAAGTTTTGCAGGAAGTCGAGCGCCGGCGGAATGAGGAGAAACCAGGCAAATACCACGCCAATCAGGAATAGCAGCGTAATCGCCGGCAGCGACAGCAGCAGCATCCGCCGTTCCCTGCGGGTGAGGCCGGGCACCACAAACATCAGCACCTGATACGTCATCACCGGAATAGCGATGATCCCGCCGATCAGCAGCGCCACGCGGAAATACGACACCACCGACTCGGTTGGGCCAAGCGTTTGCAGGCGCTCGCCGTAGGGCGAGACGAGATATTGCAGCACCGGCGTTGCCACCGCGATGCCGATCAGCGTGCCGATCACCAGCGCGATAAACCCTTTAAACAGGCGCTGGCGCAGTTCATCGAGATGTTCAAAGAACCCCATGCGCGGGCCGCCGGCTTCTTCCTCCGGCGTTTCCAGGGTGGCCTCGACCACAGGGGGTTCCGGTTCGGCACGGCGCGGACGGGGCAGGTGTAACCGGGGCGGCATGATCTTACTCTCCCGTATCCGGCGGTTCCGGCGTAAACAGCTTGCGAATCGGCTCCAGATTTTCGGCCAGCGCCCCCAGAACACCGTTTACAAACCGGGGTGTACCTTCGGCGCCAAACAATCCCGCCAGTTCCACCGCTTCGGCGATCACCACCCCAACCGGCGTGGATACCTGCACCCCCAGCTCGTAAATCGCCATACGCAGGATATTGCGATCCACGATGGCGACCTGTTCCAGCGGCCATTCCGGCGCGTACTCCCGGATGATACCGTCCAGCCGGTCGCGGTTTTCCATCACGCCCATCACCAGCCGCCGCAGATAGCGAACGGTGCGTTTGCTCAACTGCGGCTGGTCCTGCAACCGGGCAGCGATCACGTCTCCAACCTGATGGTGGGCGGCATCTACTTCATAAAGCACCTGCAAGGCCACACGCCGGGCGGCACTGCGTTCGGTTGGCGCTTCCTCGTTATGTTCAATAACCTCGGTGAGTTCTACCTCATCCGGTTCGATATCCGGGAAATCCGACACGACATGCCTCAACCACTAGCTGTCCGATAAAAACACCCCGAGTTTACAACAGATTTGTACCTTTGCCTATCGGTAGTCAGATACGATGAGTTGCGCCCCTACCTGACGGCCTGGATTAACCCCTCGCTGCCGGACTGCTGGATGCTGTAACCGGGGGGCACCACCAGAAATTCATCGTCCGGCCAGTCACCGCGCACCAGCATTTCAATCAGGCGGCGGTTGCCCTGCCTGCGCTCGAACAGCCAGCCGCGCCGTTCGGCCTGGTCGCGGGCGATCTGCTCGAAGGCGCTGGCGTCGCCCAGACCCATGTCAATAAAGGCAGCGCGGTCGTAATGTTTGCCCCACTCGCCCATCACTTCCATCAGGTAATCGGCGTTGTCCTGGCCATACTTCTCAACATATTCGGCGTACAGCTCCTGCATCACGCCGAGATTGGCCGCACCCAGGCCAGCATTGGAACCCGGCTTGTTGTGTTCGAGATAATCCATACTGTACCAGTACGTGCCGGGATGAGCGTCAAATTCCTGCTGGTAGCGCTGGCGCGAACCGAGATAGAGTGTGATGCAGTCGTGAGCGCGCGGCATCACCAGCGGCACATGGCGCGCGGTCAGCCCCAGCGCCGACGTACCACAAATGCCATAGGCCAGCAGAATGGCGTCACATTCCCCCGGCTGTACCGTGTCTATGCCGGCCTGCAATGTCGCCCGCAGGTTCTTCGGCGTATTGTGTAAACCCTGGTCAAACAGGCGCACCATCACCGTATTCGGTGAATGGGCCGCCGCCGCGTAGATGCTGCGGGCCAGCGCGGAACAGGTCAGCGCGATTAATTTTTGCATGGTCAGCCCCTTGTGCCGCGACAACACGGCCATAATTGTGAAGCAGGGACGAGCTGTAGCTCGTCCCTACGAGGATTCGGTAACAGCGGCGGCAATCGCGCGAATGTGGTCGGGCGTGCTGCCGCAGCACGCGCCGATGATCCGCGCGCCCAACTGCCGCACCCGTTGGGCATAGTCCGCCATCACTTCCGGTGTCGCGTCGTAAACGGCGCGGTCGCCCTCCATGTGCGGCAGGCCGGCGTTGGCTTTGGCGACCAGCACTGTATCCGGGTTGGCCGCGTGCATCCGTTCAATCACGCCTTCGATCTCCGCCGGGCCGTTACCACAGTTGCCGCCCAGGGCCAGCACGCCAAACTCGTTCAGGGTATGAAGCGCCTGTTCCGGCGTCACACCCATCATCGTGCGTCCGTTGGTATCAAAGGTGAGCGTGGTCACAATCGGGAAGCCGGGCGCGACGCAGCGGCAGCCTTCAACGGCGGCGCGGACTTCTTCCAGATCGGACATCGTTTCAATCCACAGCACATCCACGCCGCCATTTACCAGCGCCGCCGCCTGCTCGCAGAAGGCATTCACCGCCTCGTCAAACTCCAGCGTGCCGTAGGGCAGTAGCATCTGCCCCGTTGGGCCGATGGAACCGGCCACGACCACCGGCTGCGGCGCGGCATCGGCTGCGGCGCGGGCCAGTTGGGCAGCAGCCCGATTCAGTTCGGCGGTGCGGTCGCCCAGACCGTGTAGATCGAGCCGGAAGCGCGTGCCGCCAAACGAGTTGGTCAGGATGATCTGCGCCCCCGCCTGAATATAGTCCTGGTGGACGGCGCGGATGTCGTCCGCGCGTTCGACGTTCCACAATTCCGGAGCGTTGCCCCGCGCCAGCCCGCGCGCGAACAGCAGCGTCCCCATGCCGCCGTCGGCGATTAAGGTTTGGCCGGAGGCGAGAAGCGTGTGTAAAGAGGCTTTCATGACAAAAATCCTTCAAGACCTAACGCAAAGGTGCAAAGAAGCAAAGACGCAAAGAAATCTGATTTACCTCACCCCCTGCCCCTCTCCAATAATTGGAGAGGGGGAACGTGCAAAGCGAGTGAAGGTGAGGGTATTTACTGCCTGACCACATTCTCAAGATGCGGAAAGGCATCGGTTGAATGGGGGATGCCCAGCGCGTCCACAAACGTATCCTGAAAGATGAGATTGGCCGCCGTTTCAACATAGGTTACGCTGCGGGCGGCCTGCCGCGCCCGTTCCCGCTGCTCCACATTCAGCAGCGCCAGCCGCGCGCCATCGCCGGCGGCGTTGCCGATGGCCGTGACACGAGCCAGGTCACAGTCGGGAATCAGGCCCAGCGTCATGGCATGAACCGGATCAATGTAGCTGCCAAACGCGCCCGCCAGCCGGATACGGTCTACCCGTTCGATGCCCTGGTGGTTCATCATGATCTTCACGCCGGCGTACAGCGCGGCCTTCGCCAGTTGAATGGCGCGAATGTCTCCCTGTGTCACGACGATTTCCCTGCCGGTGGCGCTTTCGTCGGCGGGGGCCAGCACCAGTTCCGCCACCCGCCCCGCCCAACGGACTCGCGCGCTGCGGTTGGCAGCATCCTGAACAAAACGCCCGCCGCCATCAATCAGACCGACGGTGAACAGTTCCGCCACCACTTCGATGATACCGCTGCCACAAATGCCGGTCGGGCGCAGAGCTTCACCTTCCGGCAGTTCGTCGCTCCAACGCGGGTCACCGATCACTTTGTAGCGCACTTCCCCCGCCGGGCTGCTGATGCGCACGCGCTCAATCGCGCCGGCGGCGGCGCGCTGGCCGTGCGAGATGTGCGCGCCCTCGAAAGCCGGGCCGGTCGGGCTGGACGCTGACAGCATCCAATCCTTCGTGCCCAGCAGGATTTCCGCGTTGGTGCCGATGTCCACGATCAGCGTGATCTGATCATCCAGCCGTCCCTGCTCTGCCAGCAGCACGCCGACGTTATCCGCGCCGACGTAACCGGCGATACACGGCAGCACATGCGCCATCGCGCCGGGGTGGATCGCCTTGATGCCCAGTTCGCGGGCTTTTACGTCCACCGGGTCGTAGGTCGCCAGGGC
This sequence comes from Chloroflexota bacterium, assembly GCA_016223085.1. Classification (GTDB taxonomy): domain Bacteria; phylum Chloroflexota; class Anaerolineae; order Aggregatilineales; family Phototrophicaceae; genus CFX2. Next base: position 47,330 of record JACRPS010000010.1, on the reverse strand, counting down.
GAACGGCAGTTGGCCGAGTTCGGACGGGTCAATGCCCAGCAGCAGATGGTGCATGACGGTATTGCCGACCAGCACCACGTCGGTGATCTCTACCGGCTGGATGCCAGCCGTTTCAGCGGCTTTCGTCGCCAGCTCGTTCAGGGCGCGGATGACAGCGCGGTTCAGGCGCTGCACCCCTTGCGCTTCGCTCATGGCATACGACACGCGGCTGAGCAGGTCTTCGCCATACCGCACCTGCGGGTTCATCATCGCTTCCGTCGCCACCACTGCGCCGCTACGTAGATCACACAGGTGCGCGGCGACGGTGGTCGAACCCACGTCTACCGCCAGTCCGTACAGGCTTTCGACATAACCCGGTTCGATGCGAATCACCTGCCGCCCCTGCCAGATCGTCACCGTCACCGCCCACTGGCCGTCGCGCAGCGTCTTTTGCAGCGTTCGCAGCAGCAGCGGGTCAATCGTCATATCATGCAGGTGGTGGCTGGCCGCCAGCGCCGCCTGCAGGCGCTCCCAATCGCCGGGGCTGCCCAGGTAAGCCGGTTCCACCTCGACGTAATACAACCGCACGGCGGGCGCAACCTCCACCACCAGCTCGCCCGCTTCCTTACGGATGACCTGCTTTCGCGCCTGGCTTTCCTCCGGTACGGTGATGAGCGCATCGCCGGTGATATGCGCCACACATGACAGGCGACGCTGCGTCAGGTCAATCCCGTGCGCGGCAGCAAAGGCGCGTTCGTCCTCGCTCGGCGGCGAGAGGTGATCGGCAGACGAGGTGATATTGTGTTTGACGAAGCTGCCGGTTTCGGGAATCACCTGGCACTTGCCGCAGGTTAACCGACCGTTACAGATCGATTCGATGCCAACGCCCAAGGTACGGGCAGCTTCCAGAACGGTAGTGCCGGTGGGGATATCCCCCTTACGGCCAGACGGCATGAGGATGAGGCGGTGATGATGCGCGTGATTGGACATGACACTTTGCTCTATGGTATAGCCCCAACATTATATATCTTTATTGCAGGATTGGAACGCAAGGCCGGCGAAGTTGGACTTATCGGCGCGGTTCGGGCTGGACTCGCCCCATTTGTCCAGGCGCGGTATGCTTATGGATGACCGAAAACAGATTCATAGAATGTAGGGGCGAACCGCCGGTTCGCCCCTACGAAAAATCTATGTATCGGTTTTCATTTAACCATTAGCTTCTGACGATCAGGTTGGCGCTGGACTCTCACAGGGACAGGCCGCACGAATGCCGTGCCCGTCTAAATATATTTATCATGGTTGAGGAGAACCAAACATGGCAGTTCTGGATAGCATCAAGGAAGCCGTCATCAGCGGCAACAAGCCGGGCGCGGTTGCCGGTGTGCAGCAGGCCCTCAACGAGGGAATTGAACCCGGCAAGATTCTGAACGAGGGATTAATCCCCGCGATGGCCGAAGTCGGGTTGCGCTTCGAAAACGGTGAATACTTCGTGCCGGAAATGCTCATCGCTGCCCGCGCCATGCAGGCCGGGCTGGATTTGCTCAAGCCGCTGCTGGCACAGGGTGGCGTTGAACCGATTGCTACCGTCGCCATCGGCACAGTTAAAGGTGATCTGCACGACATCGGCAAAAACCTGGTCGCCATCATGCTGGAAGGCGCGGGTTTTGCGATCAAGGACCTGGGTGTAAACGCGCCGCCGGAGAAGTTCGTGCAGGCCGTCAACGAAGGCGCGCAGATCGTGGCGATGTCGGCGCTGCTGACCACAACCATGCCCAGCATGAAAACCACGCTGGAGGCGCTCAAGGCTGCTGGGCTGCGCGACCGGGTGAAGGTGATGATCGGCGGCGCGCCGGTGACGCAGGCGTATGCCGACGAGATCGGCGCGGACGGCTACAGCCCGGATGCCAGCAGCGCCACCCGGCTGGCAAAGAGCCTGGTTGGCGCGGCATAGCAAAGTAGTACGACCGGAAATGGCATTAACATAGGGGCGCAGCGTGCTGCGCCCCTACACGTTGTCACGGTTTATGGCGCGTTTTCCACGTCGAACATTACCGGCCAGACCGGTCGCCCCGGCAGGCGCTGCTTAAATTCCAGCCGCGCGATAAACTCATCCAGCAGCCCTTCCGCCAGCCGGTGCGCCATCGCCGCATCCCAGGCGCGCACGGTTGGCTTCGTGTCAAACACCGCCGCAGATGCCGAATACGGATGCAGCGGCAGCGTCACCTCGCGCCCGGCAGCGCCGGCAATGATGTTCACCATCGCGCGGGCAACGTCGGCATCGCGCGCGAGGAACAGGCGCGGCTTCAGCGGTTCGTTGCGGTGAATCCGGGTATAACCGACGATTTCACCCTCCCGAACGTACACTGCCGGCAAAATCAGTGGATTGGTGAAACTCCAATCCATGAACTCGCCGCCGGGGTGGATGGCAAAATCCACGCCGCCTTCCTCGCGCAGCCACAGGTTACCCAGCGCCGGCACATCGGCCTCGGTGGGGAAGCGGGTTGCCAGCGGTGCCGGTTCGTCGGTGGAAACTACCGTGACGTGAGCATCGCCAAAGACGTGGGTGCGGTAGCCAAAGCGCGGGTAATACGTCGGATGGCCGACCAGAAAGCTGAGGGTATACCCCTTTGCACGAGCGACGTTGTGGCCTTCGACGATCAGCGCGCCGCCCAGTCCCTGATCCTGGTGCGCCGGGTCCACGGCAATCGGACCGAGCAGCACAGCAGGCACGTCCTCGCCCAGCAGGCGAATCACCTGCCGCGTGAACAGCGCATGGCCGACGACGCAGTTATCCACTTCCACCACCAGCGACAGTTCCGGGTCGAAGCCGGCGCGGTGGCGGGCAAAGCTGACCATCAGCGGCTCGCTGCCCTTAAAGCCAAAGGCGCGGGCATTCACGGCTGCAATCGTGGCATAGTCGGCCACCGTTTCTGGCCGGATGATGATCGCCATGCCCTACTCTCCTAATGTGCGCAGGGCGTCATCCACGCTCACGTCGTCGTGAATCAGGCTGCGCAGTACCCGCATCATCAGCGGCGGGTTGGGCGCCTGAAACACGTTGCGCCCGATGAACATGCCCCACGCGCCGGCATCCAGCGCGCCGCGCACCATCTCCAGCGCCTCGCGGTTGGTGGCGGTCTTTGGGCCGCCGGCGATCAGAATCGGTCGAAATGAGGATTCAACGACGGTACGGAAGGTGTCAGCACTGCCGCTGTAATCAGTCTTCAGAACGTCCGCCCCCAGTTCGCAGGCCATGCGCGCTCCCAGCGCGATATATTCAGCGTTATACGGGTTGTCGCCTACCCGCAGCCCGCGCGGCATCGGCTCGATGATGCAGCCCATGCCGTAGGCTTCGCAGTCCTGCGCCACCCGCGCCACGCTTTCCACCTGCTGCGCTTCGGCGTCCGGGTCTTCGTAACCGATAAACATGTACACCAGCACGGCGTCCGCGCCCAGCCGCGCCGCGTCCTCGACCGACGCAATCAGCCGCCCGCGCCCTTCGGGATAACCCAGCATATCGGGGTTGCGCCAACGGTCGGTCCAGTCCAGGCGCAGAATCAGCCCCGGCGCGCCACGTCCGGTAAAGATTCTGGCGTAGGTGCGGGCTACGCCCGGCCCGACGAGAAAGGCGTCCGCACCGGCTTCGGTCAGGTCTTCCAGCATCTGGCCGGGGTTGACGTTGCCGGGAATCGTGCCGATATGGACGCCGTGATCGAACGCCACGACAGCGGCGCGGCAGTCGCGCGGGTTAATCACCCGCCCCAGGCGGATGGTTTTGCCGGCATTCGGATATAGAGTCGGAGAGGTTGTCATGATACTTGCTTGTCCTTGTGGCTCACTGTAGGGACACGGGATGCCGTATCCCTACAAAAATCAAATCACTTCCAGCGCGTTTTTATCCGGCAGGGCCGGGAACGGCACGTGCGGCTCGGTCTGATACCAGAGAGCGGTCGAAGCGATATCGTCCTGCAGCGGCAGGTAGCGCCCTTCCGACCGCCAGCCGAGCGCCTGAATCGTCACGCTCAAGTCCTGCTTGAACCGAATGGGGTCCATGATGTGCCAGCGATACATACCAAACCGCTGCTGGCTCTGGTACAGGCCATCCGGCTTAATCACCTGTGGCAGGCCGGAATACGGGCTGGAAAACACACCGTACTGCCCCGGCGGAAACTCAAAATTCCACGCGCCGCCGAAGTAATCTTCCGTTCCCGTGCCGCAGATGGTCGGGAACTCCCTGTCCCCGTCCAGGTAAAACTTGATTTCGCCCTCCCCCCACCAGCCATTGTTGTTCACCCCCCACGCCAGATACGTGCCGACGTAGTGCCCCTGCCCCTTGACGCCATCCAGCAGGGTATGCACCTGCTGATACGGCAGCGGATTGCTGCGCCGCCACTGGGCATGAAGATAGGCCGCGTCATCGGGAACGTCAGTCAGGGTATAGGTGATCTGGTAATAAAAGCCGTTGATGTCCGCGTCCACCAGATTTTCGATTGTGATGCGGGCGTGCTGGCGGAAGGGCATCTCCCAGTAACAGTTAAAGCCGCCCGCCGGGTTGACGCAGACCGCCAGCGACGTGACGTTACAGCGCGCGCTCCAGCCACTGCAGAAAAAATCGCCCAGCGGCGTTTCAATCGAGGGGGTGTCCTCGCCGTCCCAGTAGAAACGTATGACCAGCTTGCGCCACCATTCCGGCGCGACCGTCAGCCAGATGTGCTGAATCGCGCCCGGCCCGGCGATGTCCGCCAGCGTGACCACCTGCTGCCCCTTGATGTTGATCGAGGGAGACACCTTCCACCCTTGGCCGAGTTCACGCGAAACCCGCGAGCCGGTGCCCTCGGTCGCCATGCCGCCTTTGCCTTTTTCGCCGGTAAAGTTTTCGGCGCTGATTGAGCGCGTCTCTGCGTTCGACAGGCGCGATAGAGTGCCCAGGCTTAAATTGAGACCGTTGAACATAAAAATTGCTCCTCGCGGTGCGGGTGAATTATCGGTTATTCAAGAAGTTTCCATTATAACCAACCCGGACCGTTTTCACGCCACACCACAACACCAACTGCCCGGCTTTTGTCGCTGGACAGCCATCCATTAAGGCAGGCGCGACCATGTAGATAAAGCTCAATCCAACCTTATGCTGCCAGCGCGGATTTTTTTGGCAGATGTAAGACAGGGGTTCTAAAATCGTGTCAGCAAATGAATATCCGTTTGCTTTCAACATTTATGTTTGAGGGATAAAGTTATGAAACGTTTTTCTTTGTTTCTTATTCTGGCGGCCATGCTGGTAGCCACCCTGTCGGTAAGCGCGGTGGTCGCTCAGGGCAATACGTTCAAAGGGGTGTCATCCACCGCCGGGGGCTATCCTACCTGGGACTCCGATCTGATTAACATCGAGCAGGTATCGCAGACTGGCAGAGGCGTCTACGTGGCCGTGCTGGACACTGGCCTGGTGCCGAACTGGCGCGACTACTTCCCGGAAGCACGGGTCGCCACGCACCTGGGTACAGGCTTTGACCAGTCCGTATCGTTTAAAGCGCACAATGATCGCTGCGGCCTGGGCGTGGAGATCGGCGCGCTGCGCCAAACGACGTGGGTTGGCTCGACCGGCTCCTCACATGGGACCCACGTCGCCAGCACTATCCTGGGGTACTTCTATCGCTCGAATTTTGATGCTGCCGCCGGTTTCCCGCTGCCGCCGATTATGATACGGGGGATCGCACCGGACGTAACGATTATTCCGGTGAAGGTGCTGGCCGATTACCAGATTCCGGCGCTGCCAAAATGCAGCCCACCCCAGCCAGCAACGAGTGCCGTCTTCGGTACCAGCGCGATGGTCGCCGCCGGGATTGACTACGTAACCAAGCTGGCGCTGTCCGGCTACCGGCCAATGGTCATCAACATGAGTCTGGGCGGGGATCCCGGCGTGCCGATTGACCCGGTAGAAAAGGCGGCGATTGACCGCGCCATTGCCGCCGGCGTGATCGTCGTGGCGGCGGCAGGAAACGATGGTGAGGCAGGTATGGACGCGCCCGGTTCGTATGCGCCGGTGATCTCGGCAGGCGCGGCGGGCTGGACGAAGGAATGGCTGCACCCGAACACCGGGCAACGCTACCGCCTGTGGTGGCTGCAATCGAACTTCTATCCGTTCATTGACGTGACCGACCCGACGCAGGTCAGCGAGGTGTATGTCACCGATTTCAGCAGCCGCAGCAAAGCTGCCTGGCAGGACCTGGACGTACTTGCCCCCGGTTCCTGGGTGCGCGGGCCGTTCCCCGGTGACCCCGGCTACGCCCATCTGCCCTGGTGGTCAAAGGGTATTGGCGATCTGGTCAGCAACAACCCCGGCAATTTCTACTATGTCGGCGGTACGAGCATGGCGACCCCGCACGTCGCCAGCGTTGCCGCGCTAATGCTGGAGAAGAGTCCGTCTCTAAAGCAGGCACGGGTTGAGACTATTCTGGAATCAACCGCGCTCCATATTCCGCCGGGAAGCGCGACTGTGCTTGATAACACCGTGTGGACGACGTTTAGCTGGAACGTGGACGCCACCGGCTCCGGCCTGGTGCTTGCTGATGCAGCCTTGGCGGCTACACCGTAAGATGTCCACGAAGGCATAACAGACAGGGGCGAACCGGCGGTTCGCCCCTACGATTCCTGCTGTTTGGAGCCAATATTTAAGATGATGGCACGAGCCAGCGATAGCCATACGCGCCAAGCGTAATCTCACCCTGACAGGGGCCACCGTCGGGGTTCAGCGCATCGGTGAAAGTTGTGCCGTCTGGCAGCCGCACCGCCAGCGGTTCTTCCGACAGATTATGCAGCGCCAGCACCGCGCCCTCCGACGACCGCCGCCAGAAGCACATGGAACTCAACGGCAGTTCGTGCAGCCAGTCCAGCGGCGCTTTTGCTAGGACCGGCAGCGTCTTACGGGTGGCGATCATACGGTGGATGGTGTGCAGCAGCGAGTTGGGGTCAAGCTGCTGCGACTGGACGTTGACCTGATGATAGCCGTAGACCGCGTCACTGATGATCGGGCTGTACGGCGAGGCGGAAGTCGAAAAACCGGCACTCGGGTCGTCAATCCATTGCATCGGCGTCCGCACGCCGTTCCGGTCGGGCAGCGTTACGTCGTCGCCCATGCCGATTTCGTCACCGTAATACAGCACCGGCGCGCCCGGCAGCGTAAACAGCAGCGAATTCATCAGCTCGATTTTACGCCGGTCGTTGTCCATCAGCGGCGCCAGGCGGCGGCGGATGCCGAGGTTAATCCGGTAGCGGCGGTCAGCGGCATAGGTATCCCACATATACTCGCGGTCTTCTGGGGTCACCATTTCCAGCGTCAGTTCGTCGTGGTTGCGCAGGAAGGTTGCCCACTGGCAGCTCTCCGGGATCGGTGGCGTGTCGGCCATGATCTGCACCACGCTGGACCGATCCTGCCGTGCCAGCGCCATGTACAGTCGGGGCATTACCGGGAAGTGGAAACACATTTGAAATTCGTCGCCGTTGCCGAAGTACGGCAGCAGATCGTGCGGCCACTGGTTGGCTTCTGCCAGCAGCAGCCGCCCCGGATAATGCTCGTCCACAAAGCGACGCAGCTCCTTCAGGAACTCGTGTGTCTCCGGCAGGTTTTCACAGTCCGTCCCTTCGCGCTCGTACAGATATGGCACGGCATCCACGCGGAAACCGTCTATCCCCATCTCCAGCCAGAACTTAAAGATGTCCAGCATCGCCTGACGCACCTTCGGATTATCATAGTTTAAATCCGGCTGGTGGCTGAAGAAGCGATGCCAGTAATATTGCCCGGTCAGCGGGTCAAAGGTCCAGTTGGACGGCTCAGTATCGAGGAAGATGATACGCGCCTCCCTGTACTTCTCGTCGGTATCGCTCCACACGTAGAAATCACGCATGGGCGAGTCCTTCGACCGGCGCGCCTCCTGAAACCAGGGGTGTTGATCGGAAGTATGGTTCACCACCATGTCCACAATCACACGCAGGCCGCGCCGGTGCATCTCCTCGACTGTCATCTGGAAATCTTCGAGAACGCCGTAAGTGGGGTGGATGCCGTAGAAGCTGGAAATATCGTAGCCGTCATCGCGCAGCGGCGAACGGTACATCGGCATAATCCAGACGCAGTCCACCCCCAGCCATTCCAGATAATCGAGGCGCTGGCGCAGTCCGGTGAAGTCCCCATGCCCATCGTTATCGGAGTCGTTAAAAGCGCGCAGGTAAAGCTGATAGAAAACCGCGTTAATGTACCAGGGCTGCATGTCCTGTCTTTATCCTTTGACTGAACCGGCCAGCAGTCCCCGCACGAAGAACCGCTGGAATGCGAAAAAGATAATCAGCGGCACGATGATACTGACAAATGCCGCTGCCGTCATCCGATGCCAACCGCCGCCGAGCGAGTCCACCATCTGGCTGAGCTGGTAGGTCAGTACCGGCGCGCTGTTGCCCAGGAAGATAAGCGCTACCAGCAGATCGTTCCAGATCCACAAAAACTGGAAAATCGCCAGCGCGCCAATCGCCGGCAGCGCCAGCGGCAGCACAATCCGGCGGAAAACAGTAAAATGATTCGCGCCATCGAGATAGGCCGACTCAAACAGTTCGGACGGCAGCCGCCCGACGAAGTTGCGAATTAAATAGATGGCATACGGCAGGCCGAAGCCGGTATGGAACAGCCACACCCCCAGGAACGTACCGTTGAGGCCGAGGTCCGTATACATGCGATAAATGGGCACCAGCACCATTTGCAGCGGGATAATTTGCAGCCCGACCAGCAGCGCGAACATCACCCGCCGCCCATTGAAGTCCATCCACGACAGCGCGTAGGCGGCAAAACCGGCGATCAGAATGGGGATGATCGTGGACGGCACGGCTACTGCGAAGCTGTTGAGCATCCCCCGGAAGACAGCGTTCGGTGCGGTGGCATCCGTCAGGAAATCACAGGTACGTGTGCCGGTCGCGCCATCTGCGGCGCAGGCTTCATCATACGTACCGCCGCGAGCATCGTAACCCACCAGTACGTCCTTGTAGTTGGCAATGGTAAATTGTGCCGGCGGCGCCTGCAGGCCGGAGACAATGCGCAGGTGGTCGAGAATATCGGCTGTTTCCTGCGGGTTCGGACGTTTATCTTCCGGGATGTGGATTACACCGTTATATTCGCGGTTGAAGGTGGCCGCCAGATTCAGAGACCGGCGGAAGGTACCGATCAGGTCCGGGTTGGTCAGGTCGGCGTTGGGCAGCGCATTATACGAGTCGCCATGACACTCCGCGCAAAACTGCTGGTATGCCCCGCGACCGGGGCGGGTCGAAGCCAGCGCCGTCCACCAGCCGGTGCTATTCACCGCCTCCTGCGGGCGGAAGGACGTAATGAACAGGCCGAAGGTCGGCAACAGCCACAGCGCGCACAGCAGGATGACGGCCAGATTGACCGGGAAACGGTTAAAAAACTGGGCCAAACGATCTCGGTTCATTTTTCGGCCTCCTCCGCGCTGAACCGCCGGATGTTGTAGATGGTGACAGGGATAATCAGGACGATCAAAATCACCGCATAGGCGGAGGCCAATCCGTTGTTACGGTTCAGGTACAGTTCCGACACCATGCGGGTGGCGATCACGTCCGTCTGGATGCCCTTCATCACCCACACAATGTCAAACATCTTGAGCGTGTTAATCGTCATCGTGGTCATGACAACGGCAATCGTCGGCGCCAGTAGCGGCAGCATGATCCGCACGAACAACTGCCACTCGTTCGCGCCGTCCACCCGCGCCGCTTCGATGATGTCCGTCGGGATCGCCTTGAGCGCGGCGGACAGCAGCGTCATGGTAAAGCCGGTCCACATCCACAGGCCGACGATGGTCAGCAGGAGCGTATTGACCGGCGGCGGACTTGCCAGCCAGGCGCGGGGTTCGCCGCCTAACGCGACCACCAGCGCGTTCAGGATGCCCAGGTTGGGGTCGGGGTTGTACACAAAGCGCCAGATGATCGCCGCACCGACAAACGAGATCGCCATCGGCATAAAGATGATCGCCTTTGCCAGCGGCTCGTAACTCACACGGTCGGTCAGCACGGCGAACAGCAGCCCCAGCAGCGCCGTGCCGGGCACGATCACCAGCAGCCACAGGGCGGTATTTCGCAGCGCCACCTGCCCCTGCTGCGACGACAGCGCCTGACGGTAGTTTTCCAGCAGCCCCCAGCAGGGTTCGCCGGCGCGGCAGTTCACAGTCGCCAGCGCCGTGCTGTTGGCGTTCTGGAAGCTGAACAGCGCCGTGCGCAGGGCGGGATACAGTACGTAAATCGTCAAAATCACAATGGCAGGGGCAAGATACAGCCAGGGCGTCCAGCGCCCCTGCCGCATAATCATCGGGGTTCGCATCGAATAATCCCCTGTTCCCAAAAGAAGGATTTTTGTGACCGGGCGGCAGCCCTCCCGGAGAAGATGCTGCCACCCAAAAGAAAGTTACAAACGAATAGGTGTAGGGGCACGGTATGCCGTGCCCCTACGTTTCAGATGCGGTGAAGCGTTAGCCCGATGCTTCCGGGGTAGCTTCCATGTTCTGTTCCATCAACGATTGGATGTTGTTGAGAATTTCCGTCACATCCCCACCGCCAACCGCCGCCGTAATGCCGTCAAATTCCGCCTGGCCGACCGCCGGGGACACGAGGTCGCCCACGTCGTAACTGACGCCGCTGGCTTCGGCCAATGTTGCCGCTTTGTCTGCCGAGATCGGATTTTCATAGGCCGACATATCCACTGCGCTGCTGGGCGTCAGGTCAAAGCCGCTGGCCGCCCAGGCCGTCGCGCCTTCGGCGCTCGACAGGTACGCCACCAGCGCCTGCGTGGCCGGTGTATTGTTAAACACGCCAAGGATGTCGCCGCTCACCTGCATCGGTGGGGCTTCTTCACCCTGACCGGGCAGCACGAAGAAGGCGAAGTCCTCGCCATAGACGTAATCCGGGAAGTTCGGCTGGATAACCGCGCTGCCCGCGAAGCCGGACTGCTTTACCATCCACGCCTGCGGCGGGTCCTGGAACGGCATCAGAATGGCGTCGGCAAACGGGGTGGTGGTAGCATTGTCCGCGCCGCCCACGTTGTACTTGTTGACCCAGTCCACATACGTCGTCCAGGCATCAATCACACCCTGGTCGTTCCAGGCCGTTTCGCCGGTAGCCAGGCCATTAGTGTAATCCGCGCCCTGCGTCCGCAGCAGGATGTCCTGCACGAAGTCGGTGGCCGTCCAGCCGGTCGCGCCGCCGCTTTCAAAACCCATCGCCAGCGGCGCCGGGCCGCCATCGGCGACCATCTGGTCCATCAGTGCCACAAACTCGTCCCAGGTGGTCGGCACTTCGTAGCCAGCGGCTTCAAACGCCACCGGGCTATACCACACCAGCGACTTAACGTCGGTCTTCAGCGGCAGGCCGAGCCAGTTGCCGTTGGCCGTGCCCAATGTCTGCCAGCTCTCGGAATAGCTGTCCGCGTTCACGCCGAGGTCAGTCAGCGGCACCAGGTTGTCCGCAAACGATTTAAGCGCGCCGGGATTGGCAAAGATCGCCACGTCCGGCGGGTTGCCGCCTTCCACGCGGGTCGGCAGCAGCGTGTTCATATCGCGCGTGCCCTCGTAGCTCAGGGTGATATTGCAGGCTTCCAGCAGCGGGCCGATGATGCTGCGGAAGGTTTCTTCTTCCTCGCCCGCCCACGACGCCATGATAGACAGCGTTGACCCTTCGCTGCCCATGCAGTCAATGTTGCTGGCATCCTGGGCGTAGGCGCTGCCAGCGATCAGCAGCAGGACGACGACTAAAAGGGAAAGACGTTTTAACATAGCTCCTCCTCATAGCGAAACGATGTATAGGCCGACCGGTAGGCTTGGCCTACGGTCGTTTTACCGTCGAGCGGCGAATCACCAGCTCGGTAGGTAACACCACGCGGTAATCGGGCAGCTTCTCGCCCTGGATAATTTTCAGGATCAGCTCACCGGCGCTGTAGCCCAGCCGGTAGGCCGGGACGCGAATGGTTGTTAGCGGCGGCAGCGTGTACTGCGAAAACACGATGTCGTCAAAGCCGATGATGGACACGTCTTCCGGCACGCGGTAGCCCCGATGGCGTACCGCTTCCAGCGCGCCAAAGGCGACTGTATCGCTGCCGACAAATACGGCAGTCGGCGGTTCGGGGCTGTCCAGCAGGGCCAACATCGGACGGAAGCCGCTGGAGGGTGTAAACTCCCCCTGCATCACCAGGTTCAGATCGTACAGAATGCCGGCTTCCGCCAGCGCCTGCCGGTAGCCTTCCAGCCGGTCGGAACTGGAACGGTAGGAAAACGGCGCGTTGCTGATGTGGCCGATGCGCCGGTGGCCGATATTAATCAGATGGCGCACCGCCGTGTACGCGCCCTGCCGGTTGTCCACATCCACGCTGGGGATGTCGTCGGCATCGGTCGAACCATTGAGGACAATCGGCGTGCCCTCGTCGTGCAGCAGGCGCACTTCCGGGTCGTTCACTAACGGCGACGTCACCAGCAGTCCGTCCACCTTGCGCGTGCGCACCAGCTTGCCATAGGTGCTTTCCGGCGCGTCCGGTTCCGCGGCATGAACCAGCAGATGGTAATTCTGCGCCTCAATGACCGTCGTCACCCCGCGAATGAACTCGCCGGTGAACGTATCTATGGACATCTGTTCCGAGGTCTGGCGCACGATCAGCGCGATCATCATCGTCTGACCGGTGACGAGATTCAGCGCCTGCACATTCGGCACGTAATTCAGTTCACGGGCAACCTGGAGAATCCGTTCGCGCGTCGCTTCGGGAATATTGGAGTCAGCAACATTGTTTAAAACAAACGAAACGGTTGTGCGCGAAACGCCCGCTTCCCTGGCAACATCAGCCATTGTAACTCGTCTTTTCTTAACCATATTTTTTGACTGACACGGGTTAGTAACGCGAGTTACTTTCACAATAAATCGTTATTCTGCGTCTGTCAACACGTCTTGGATAGAATGCACAAGTAGCGAAAAGCCCGGTTGTTTGCTACAGTGAATCTCATTGTCGAACAGATTGAATAGGAAACACGTTTGAAAACACGCGCGTTGTTGTCGCTGCTGGCGCTGGGGGGCGTGGCGCTGACGACCCGACGGCTGGTGCGCCGCGAGAAACCGGCCTACCCTGCTCCGGAATCGCTCATCATCGAACTGGATACTGAGTTGCTGCCGCACGAGGACAGCAGGCACGACCGCACTATCCTGCTGGAAGGCGCGGCCAACCTGCGCGACATCGGCGGCTACCGCACCACCAGCGGGCGCTACGTGCGCTGGGGGCGGGTGTACCGTTCCGGCACGCTGGCGGCGCTGACCGACAGCGATCTGAATACACTGGCAGCACTGGGGATTAAACTGGTGTGCGACCTGCGCAGCGACGATGAAGTGAGTACCGCGCCTGACCGCCGGCTGCCGGATGCGGACTATGCGCGTATTCCAATTAATGCCGACCGCGACGGCGACTCACGCCAGCGACTGCGGGCGCTGCTGTTTGACAAAAGCCGGTTTAACACCATGCTGCTGGAGATTTACCGGCGCATTATAGACGAGCACGCGGCGGTCTTTGGGGACGTGATCCGGCGGCTGGCCGATGAGAACAACCTGCCGGCTTTAATCCACTGCACGGCGGGCAAGGATCGCGCCGGTCTGGCAGCGGCCATCCTGCTGCTGGCGCTGGGTGTGCCGGAAGAAACCGTGATTGCGGATTACACGCTCAGCAATCGCTACTACGACCACTTTTACCGCTACGCGCAGCAGGCCGTGCAACGGCTGGCTATTCTCGGCATTTCCGCCGCCGATATGCACCCGATGCTGACCGCCGACCCTAAAACGCTGAAAGCGGCGTTAGACTATCTGATAACCAAATATGGCTCGGTGCGCGCTTACCTGCGCGACCGGGCCGGCGTGGACGATGCCATTTTTGACCAGGTGAAAGCCAACCTGCTGACGTAATACCATGCGCCTCGTGTACCTCACCCTAGGCTGGGCTGCCGGTATCCTGCTGGCGGCCAATGCCCCAAACAATGCGGCTGCGCCCGTCTGGGCGATTCTGGCGGTGCTGGCGCTCCTCGTGGTAGCTCTGTGGTGGCGCGACTCAGCACGCCGCTGGGCCGGGCTGGCGCTGCTCGCGTTCACCCTGGGCGGGCTGCGAATGGCGCTGGTGCCGCTGACCAGCGACGTAGCGCAGTACAACCACGCCGGCGGCCTGACGCTGGAAGGTGTCATCAGCGCCGAACCCGACCACCGCGACGACCGCCTGCTGCTGCGGCTGGAAGCCGAGAGCGTTACCCGCGCCGGTCAGACAGTGGCGACCGGAGGTGCGGTACTGGTTTACGCGCCACCAACGACCACCACCAGCTATGGTGACCGCATCCGCGCCACCGGTGTTTTAGTCACACCCGGCGAAGCCGATACTTTCTCCTATGCTGATTACCTGGCGCGGGGTGGCGTGTTCAGCATCATGCAGGACACGTCGGTTGAGGTGCTTTCGGGTGGGCACGGCAGCCCACTCTACGCGGCGCTGCTTGATCTAAAAGCGCGCGCCTACGCGCTAATTTCCCGCAGCCTGCCCGAACCCGCCGCCGGTCTGCTGGGCGGCATCCTGCTGGGCAATGAAAGCGGCATCGCGCCGGACGTACGCGAGGCCTTCAACGCAGCGGGCGCGGCGCACGTGATCGCCATCAGCGGCTTTAATATGGCGCTGCTCAGCGGCGTGGTGCTGGGTTTGCTCACGCGCTTCGGCATCCGGCGCTGGCGGGCAGCCGTCCTCGGCATTGGCATCATCGCCGCCTACACGCTCCTAGTCGGCGCCAGCGCGGCGGTGGTGCGGGCAGCGATGATGAGCAGCCTGCTGGTGATTGGCGCGATCATCAGGCGCAAAACCTATGTACCGGCCTCGCTGGCGCTGGTGGCACTGCTGCTCAGCCTGCAAAACCCGACCGTCATCTGGGACATCAGCTTCCAGTTGAGCTTTTTTGCCACGCTGGGGCTGGCGCTGTACGCCGCGCCGCTGTCGCGTCGCTTTGATGCGCTGCTCGCCCGGCTGCTCCCCCGCCGCACGGCGCGGATGGTTGGCGACTTCCTGGCCGAACCGCTGATTGTGTCGCTGGCGGCGCAAATCACCACGCTGCCGCTGATCGTGCTGTACTTCGGACGACTGTCGCCGGTGGCGCTGCTGGTTAACCTGCTCATCATCCCGGTACAGGGACATTTGCTGATTATGGGCCTGCTGGCGGTGCTGGTGGCATTTGCGATTCCCACAGTCGCCCAGGTGCTGTTCTGGCTCGACCTGCTGCCACTGGCCTGGACGCTGGGCGTGGTGCGGCTGGTCGGCAGGCTGCCGTTCGCCGACGCCGAATTCCACGCCGACCCGCGTTTGATCGCGCTGTTTTACCTGATTGTGTTGGGAGGGGCGCTGATGCAGGCCACACAACCCGCCTGGGCGCTGCACCTGGGGCGGTTCATCCGGGCGCGCGCCGTGTTAACATCCACCGTTTTTGCCGGGGTAGGACTGGCCGTGCTGATTGTTGCATCGGGCTTGAGCCGCCCGGATGGCAGGCTGCACGTCTGGCTTTTGGACGTGGGGCACAGCAACGCCGTGCTGGCGCAGACCCCCGGTGGCGCGCACCTGCTGGTAGACGGCGGGCGCTTCCCGTCGCGCCTGCTGACGGCCATCGGCGACCGTCTGCCGTTTAACGATCGCGCCATCGAAGTACTGGTTATCACCCAGCCGGACGAAAACGACTACGCGGCGCTGACCGCCGTGCTCGACCGCTATGAGATTGGCGTGACGCTGTACAGCGGCCAGCCCAACCAGAGCGCGGCCTTTCTGGCGCTGCAGGACCGGCTGGCGCAGCGCAAGGTGGTCATAGCGCGCGCCGGTTACATGCTGGAACTGGACGACGGCACGCGGCTGGAGGTGCTGCATCCCCAGACGCAGCCGGGACTGGACGACTCGCTCGACGACCACGCGCTGGTGGCGCGCCTGCGCTACGGCGACGTGTCGTTCCTGCTGACCGGCGACCTGAGCCGCGAGGGACAGCAGGTACTGCTCGACGCCGGACAATGGCCGCTGGCGACGGTCATGCAGCTCCCCAAACACGGCGGCCTGCGGTCGCTGGACGAGGCGTTTTTGCAGGCCGTGCAGCCGCAGTTGATCGTTCTACAGAGCGACCGGGCCAACCGCCTGGGCGACCCGGACGCCGATACACTGGCGCTGCTGGGAGCTACGCCGGTATATCGCACCGATCAGGGCGGGACGATTCATCTCTGGACCGATGGAAGGGAATTATGGGCAGAACCGAGAGCAACAGACCGGTAAAACGTGCGGTAATCTTTGACTATGGCGGTGTGCTGGTCAGGACAATGGACTATACCCCGCGCCACGCCTGGGACGACCGGCTGAGGCTGGGGCGTGGCAGCATCGAGCGTATTACGCATGGCAGTGAAAGCTGGCGGCTGGCGCAGATCGGGCAGCTACCCTTGGCCGACCACTGGGCGGACGTGGCGCGGCAGCTTGGGCTGGGCGAGGCTGACGCGACCCGGTTTGCCGCCGACTTCTACAGCGGCGACCAGCCGGACGCCGACCTGCTGGCGTACATTCGGGAGCTGCGCGGACGTGGCTATCCGGTCGGGTTGTTAAGCAACGCCAGCCCGGCGCTGCGCAGCGAACTGGACATGTTTGGCATGACCGATCTGTTTGACGTGATCGTGCCGTCGTGTGAGATCGGCGTGATGAAGCCGGATGCGCGTGCCTACCACGCCGTCCTGGAGCGAATCCAGCGCACGCCGGGAGAGGCCATCTTTATAGACGACCGTCCGGATAACGTCGAGGGCGCACGGGCCGTTGGTATGCAGGGCATTGTCTACACTGCCGGCATGGATTTACGGGCGGTGCTGGAACCCCTGCTGGACAGCCTGTGAACCCGTGCAGACTGTGCTAAACTCGTTTTTATCCGTCATCATTCAGGGGGTAAGCGTTTATGTTGATTCTCGCGCAGCAAATCAATTTGAACCCACAGGATATTCTGGCGCGGTTGGCGCCGCGCACTAACGGCGTGTATCTGGTGTACGACATTATCCTGTACATCGTGTTTATCCTCGCGCTCGTCGTGATGTTTATGCAGTCGGACAAGCAGCTTGTGCCAACGATGCTGGCCGGGCTGGTCGGCGCGCTGGCGGTGATCGCCAAGCTGAACGTGTTTGATCCGCTGGCCTTCGGTGCGCTGGTCGTCAACGCCGGCATCTTTGTTTTCCCAATCATCATAGCCGGCATCACCAAAGCCAAGAAGTCGCAGCCGCTGGCAGTGATCGCCGGAGTCCTCGGAGGGGTGTACTTCTTCATGTTCTGGTTCATCTCGCAGCGCGGCGGCTAACGCTGGCCTGCCTGTGGCCTCAGCCAGTGCCGTGTTACAATCGGCGGCATTGTTGCAGAGGAGGCCACATTATGTATCGTATCGAAGCCCTGTTATCGGCCCGTCAGTTTGTCGCTCCACTGACGGTTGGGGAGCGGATCTATTTTGTCAGCAATCTGGCCGGCTTCATGAGCCTGTACGTCATGGACTACGGTGGCAGCATCCCCGAACCACTGCTGCCGCCGGATGTGGTGCTGCAAAACCCGCATCTGATGGGTGGCTACCTGTATTACGTCTTCCCCAAACTTGGCAAAATTCTGGTGATGCTGGACAACAACGGCGACGAAAATTACCGCCCGATGCTGATTCCGATGGACGGCGGCCTGCCCGAACCAGCGTTTGGCGATTTCTTCGCCAGCTACCGTTCGCACGCAATGAAGTGTGACGCCGACCGCAATCTGGTCTACCTCACGTCGGAGTCGCGCACCGAGCCGGTACAGGTATCGTTCCGCTGCAATCTGGAGACGGGCGACATCACCAAACTGGGCGAAAGTAAATGGGGCGCGTATGTATCCGGTGTGAACGAGGCGCACACCCGAGCCATCCTGCTTGATGGCTACACCGTCGCCGATAACGTGCTGTACCTGTCGGAAAACGGCCAGATGCGCCTGCTCTACGGCGTGCCGCTGGAAGATCGCCAGCCGGGGCAGGACGTGCCGCTGAACGGTATCGGCGTGTGTTTCTTCACGCCCGGTGATCGCGGGCTGGTGTTTACGACGACGCTGTTCGAAGACACTGGCGGCCTCGGTTATTCTGAACTGGAGTCACCACAGCATGTGAAGCCCGTAGCGATCACCGGCACCATGCACAGCGGCATTGGCGAACTCGACCGTTTCGATCATCTGGAAGGCAGCCGGTATGTTGTCGGTTACAACATTGATGGTATTTCCTGGCTGTACGAAGGCACATTTGATGAGGATGGGCTAACGCTGGCGCTGGACAGCGTGATCTGCGGCCAGGGCGACATCAGCGATGGCGTACTCGAATCACACTATTACAACAAGGATTGCAACCGCCATAGCCTGTCGTATTCGACGGCCACCTCCCCCACCCAGATTTATACGGTTGAAAACGGAACGGTCAGGCAGCACACCCGCGAACGAATCCTCGGCATACCGGCAGAACTGCTGTCGCCGGGTGAAGATGCGTCGTTCACCTCGTTCGACGGCCTGCGCGTGTCGGCGCGGCTGTACCTGCCGGCGGAGTCGCTCGGCTATACGGGGCCGCGCCCGCTGGTGTATTACATACACGGCGGGCCGCAGAGCCAGGAGCGCCCCGATTTCGCCTGGTTCTCGATGCCGCTGATTCAGTTTTTGACGCTCAACGGTTTCGCCGTGTTTGTGCCAAACGCGCGCGGCAGCACCGGCTACGGCCTGCGCTATACCAAACACGTTGACCGCGACTGGGGCGGGCAGGACCGGCTCGACCACGTTCACGCCATGACGAAGGTGCTGCCGCAGGACAACCGCATTGACGTGAAGCGGGCGGGTGTGGTAGGCCGGTCGTATGGCGGCTACATGACGCTGACGCTGGCGGCCCGCCATTCTGAACTGTGGTCGGCGGCGGTGGATATGTTCGGGCCGTATGACCTGTTGACGTTCATGGATCGCATTCCCGAAACGTGGAAACCGTACTTTGCGATTGCCGTCGGCGACCCGGCGACAGACCATCATTTTCTGGTGGAACGGTCGCCGCGCAGTTACATCGAGCAGATTCAATGCCCGATGCTGGTTATCCAGGGCGCGAACGACCCGCGCGTGGTCGAACGCGAATCACGCGACGTGGTGGAGCAGCTTCAGGTAGCGGGCAAAACGGCGGAACTACTGGTGTTCGAGGACGAAGGCCACGACGTGCTGAAGTTCCAGAACCGCGTTACCTGTTACAACGCAATCAC
Organism: Chloroflexota bacterium; assembly: GCA_016223085.1. GTDB lineage: Bacteria > Chloroflexota > Anaerolineae > Aggregatilineales > Phototrophicaceae > CFX2. Next base: position 28,025 of record JACRPS010000010.1, on the reverse strand, counting down.
CGACTTCTTTAAGAAGACGCTGAAGCCGTAAGATTTCGAACCGCCACGACGCAAAGGACGCCAAGAAGAAGTTATCAGTTGTCAGTCATCAGTTTTCAGTTATTTTCTGGCGACTGGTAACTGGAACTTCCCAGTACTGTGCGTCGCCGTGTTGTGCTTTATTCTTTACTTCTCTGGCTTGGCGTCTTGGCGGTTCATGTTTTTATCTGACGAGGCCGCAGGCAATGGGTTACACCATGCGCTACATCACAACCGACGAGCGGGAAATCACGTTGGTGATGATTGAGGCGGCGCTGCGGCAGATAGACACGGCCTATGCTATCACGAATACCGACGTTCCTACCATCGGCGACCTGATGCACGGCGACACGCGGCTGGGCATCGTTGAAATTAACCGCCCCGGTGACGACATCTTTGACGATGATCTGGCGGAGTTTCAGGATATGGTCGGCGCGGGGGATACGCTGGAACAGCAGCGCGTGCGGGACGTACTGCACAGCGCGCAGACGATGGTTGCGGTCGAAGCGTTCTGGCCGGGCACGGACGCCGAGCCAGTGCTGGCGAAACTGGATGTCCTGTGGGACTGGCTGTTTGCACACTATCCCGGCCTGCTGCAAGCCGACAGCGAAGGCTTTTACGACGGCGATACGTTGATTTTGGAGCGCCGCTTTATGCTGTAAAGCTGCGCGAATTTGGAAAGGGATCAAACTGATCTCACGTCTATAGAGTGTGACAAAATCGTTCGACCGAGGGATTTGCGATGCCTGTTTTTGATACCCCGATTCATACCGATGACAACAATCTGAACAAGGTGCTGGCACAGCCGCTTCCGGTTGTGCTGTACCTGTACGACAGCCGCCAGAAGGCCGATACGCCGCTGGAAGACGCGATCAACACGATTGCCAAAAAGAACGCCGGCAGCCTGTTGGTTGCGCGGATAGACGTAGCAAACAATCCCCGCACACGGGCCGAGTACGGCAGCCTGCCCGCACCGGCGGTGGTTACGCTCGCTCACACTCCCTCCGGCAAGCAGGTGAAATCCCAGGCGGGGAGCATCCGCCCCGGTGATGCGCGGGCGCACGTAAATTACCTGCTGGATAAAGGCCCGCTGCCGGCGTCCAAACCGGCGGCAGCACCGCAGGCTGCGCCGGCTGGCGGCGACACCAAACCGCAGACCGCAACCGACGCCAACTTCCGGTCGCTGGTGCTCAACAGCAAAGTGCCGGTGCTGGTGGATTTCTGGGCACCCTGGTGTGGGCCATGCCGGATGATCGCGCCGGAGATTGACCGGCTGGCGCAGGAATACGCGGGCCGGGTGAAAGTGGTTAAGCTGAATGTAGACGAAAATCAGGCCACGTCATACCAGTACCAGGTGCAGTCCATTCCCACCTTCATCCTGTTCCGCGATGGCAAGGTGGCGCAGCGCCAGGTCGGCGCGAACCCACGCGTGCTGCGCGACATGGTTGAAGCAGCGGCTGTGCCCGCTCGGTAATCCCCAGTAAAACCGTAGGGACATGGCGTGGCCATGTCCCTTCGCCACTCCCTACGAAACCTTCCCCCGCGTGTGCCGCAGATAGACAAACCAGTATACCCCGGCGACCATCACCACGCCGCCGATGATGTTGCCAATCGTCACCGGCACGAGATTCGCCAGCAGGCCACCGAAGTCAAGCCGGCTGAAGTCGAGATTGGTGCTGGCCGCGAAGGTCGGGTCAAACTGCTTAATCAGCCAGCCGACCGGGATGAAATACATGTTGGCGATACTGTGTTCAAACCCGGCGGCGACGAAGGCTGTGATCGGGAAGATGATCGCCAGGATTTTGTCGGACGTGGTGCGCGCGCCCAGCGTCAGCCAGACGGCCAGGCACACCAGCGCGTTGCACATCACACCCAGCGCCAGCGCCTGCACAAAATCGAGGTTCACCTTGGTATTGGCAATCGCCAGCGCCGCCTGCCCTACTGCCCCACCCCCAAACGTATATTGTTTGGTCAGGAACATGAGGATAGCGGTCGCCACCGCGCCGACAAAATTACCGGCGTAAACAATTACCCAGTTCCGCACCAGCGCCGCCGTGCTGATCTTGCGGCTGGCCCAGGCCATCGTGATGAGGTTATTGCCGGTGAATAACTCCGCGCCGCCGATGACCACCAGAATCAGGCCGAGGCAAAACACCAGTCCGGCTAGCAGCCGGGTAATGCCGTAGGGCAGTACGCCACTCGTTCCGGCGGTAATGACGGTTGCCATAACCGCGCCGAGGGCGATAAAGGCGCCGGCCAGCACCGCCAGCGCGAACATACTCAGAGTATCCAAACTGGCCTTTTTAACGCCTACTTCCTCCGCGCGGTGGGCAATTTCGGATGGCAGCAGCGCATCCACGCGAATAATTTGGTCGGTCATCAGTTTTCTTCTCCACAAGCGGCTTTTCCAACGATTGTAACGTCGGGGCCAGTTGCCACACCTGTGACAAATATCACAAACAGGCATCACGTTCTTCAGCCTTTGCTGGATGAGAAACCCCTGAGCAATCCGCTAGAAGTCGGCAAAGACCAATGTGGAATTAATGTTGGAACGGTAATCTGTGAAACAGTTCACAAGTGTAATGGTCAGGAGCAAGGTTTATGGTTGATCGTCTGGTTTATGATCTGCTGTCCCCGGCGGCGCTGCGTAATCCACACCCGATTTACGCGCAACTGCGGGAAGAAGCGCCGGTGTATTATACCTATGACCCGGAGATGAAAGTCCCGGTCTGGCTGCTAACCCGGTACGACGACAGCATTGAATTTCTGAAAGACCCACGTTTTAGCAAGGACATGAGCAAACAGATGCCGCCCGGCAATGACGGCAACTATATGTTGAACGACGCGGCTGCTGCAATCAACAAACACATGTTGATGGCCGACCCGCCCGACCATACCCGGCTGCGGGCGCTGGTAAGCAAGGCGTTTACGCCCCGCGTAATCGAAAACCTGCGCCCGCGTATCCAGGAAATTGCCGATAATCTGCTGAACGCGGTCGAGGCGAAGGGGCAGATGGATTTAATCGCGGAATACGCCTTGCCGCTGCCGATCACCGTCATCGCCGAACTGCTGGGCATCCCGGCTGCTGACCGTGACCGCTTCCGTCACTGGTCACAGACCATCGTCCTCGGCGGTCTGCGGGGCGATAATCTGGACGCGGTAGGCGCTGCGGCGCTCGAATTTATCATGTATTTTCACGAGATGTTTGACCGCCGCCGTGCCGAGCCGCAGGATGATCTGCTGACCGGACTGGTGATGGCTGAAGAAGCCGGCGACAAACTCGACCAGCAGGAACTATTGAGTATGGTGTTCCTGCTGCTGGTGGCCGGGCACGAAACGACCGTCAACCTGATTGGCAACGGTACGCTGGCGCTGCTGGAACACCCTGACCAGTTGGCGAAGCTGAAAGCGGACCCGTCACTGATGAAAACCGCCATCGAAGAAATGCTGCGCTACAACGGACCGGTTGGTATGTCCACGCCGCGCTGGGCCAGGGAAACCCTGACTATTCGCGGGCAGACAATACACAGGGGCGAACAGGTGGCTGCGGTACTGCTGGCTGCCAACCGCGACCCGCAGGAATTTGACAACCCCGATATATTTGACATCACCCGCGCGCCGAACCGCCACATCGCCTTCGGACATGGGATTCATTACTGCCTCGGCGCCCCACTGGCCCGGCTGGAGGGTTCGATTGCGCTGGATACGCTGCTGCGCCGCCTGCCCAACCTGCGGCTGGCCGTGCTGCCGGAGCAGATCGAGTGGACGGAATCGCTGCTGCTGCACGGCATGAAGGCGCTTCCGGTAGTGTTTTAGCGGTTGGACGATAAGCGGCTATTCGGTATTATGGTAGGGGCGAACCACTCGTTCGTCCTTACGTACCATCGGGGAGTTGAAACGAAAAAAGGGTATCGCCGGATACCCTCAAAAACAGCAGGATAAAAACAATTAAGCGTTATCGTTACGGCTGTCGGCTGAGCGACCGGCAAATGCCTCGACCGGCTGGCGCTGCCCAGGGAACTGCGCCGGCATAGTGGCCGTTGGTTGTTCGGTCGGCGCGCTAGGGTTCGCTGCGACCTCGTTGATGCCGTTGCGTACCTGGGACAGCGCGCGCGAAAGCTGCTGTTCCAGCTTCGCCAGCGTTTCCAGCACGTAGCGATCGGCCTCGGCGGTAATGCTTTCCGCTTCCTGCCGCGCCTGTTCAATGATGTTGGCGGCACGGCTCTGCGCTGCCTGCACCGTCGCCTCCCGGTCGAGGAGCTGTACACCCTGCTCCCGCGCCTGCTGGATGAGGCGGGCGGCCTCCTCGTTGGCAGCAGCCAGAATCCGGTCGCGCTGCGCCAGCACGCGCGAGGCTTTTTCGATCTCCTCAGGAATCGAAATGCGCATCTGGTCAATGATCTCCAGCGCGCGCTCCTCGTCAATCATCGTAAACTTGCTGAAGGGCATGTGCCGCCCTTCGTCAATCAGGTCTTCAAGCCGATCTACTAAATGCTGGATGTCCATTCCCCGTCCTCCGTTTGGTCAGTCCCGAATGCTAATCATGTAGCCGGGGCTATTGTGATTGGCATGGAGTTCAGCAAACCGCCGTTTCAGCGCTGCATCCACAAACGGGGGCACCATGCTGGAAACATCACCGCCCAGTTCCGCGATCTCGCGGATGGTGCTGGAACTGATGTGCAGGTGTTTCTCGTCGGTCATGATCGAGATCGTTTCAATATTGGGAGCCAGCTTCTTGTTCGCCAGTCCCATCCGAAACTCAAACTCGAAGTCCGAAAACACGCGCAGCCCCCGAATAATCGCCATCGCGCCGACTTCCTGAGCATAGTTTACAGTCAAACCGGAATATTGCGCAACTCGTATATTACCAAAGTCCGCAAATGCCTGTTCGGCCAGCGCCACCCGTTCCTCGGTGCTGAACAGCAGCTTCTTTTTGGGCATATCGTAAATCGCCACCACCACCTCGTCGAAGATTTTGGAGGCGCGTAAGGCGATGTCAATATGTCCGTTGTGAATTGGGTCAAGCGTGGCAGGGTATACGGCGCGGCGGATCATTCGGGTTTTCTCCAAAGGTTGTATTTATGTAGGGGCACGGCATGCCGTGCCCCTGCAAATGCACTAACTCACGTCGGCGCTGTCATTATGCAGCATCGCCACCCGCTGCGCCAGCAGGTGATGCTGCGGCTGGCTAAGGTCAGCATCCTCTTCGTAGATAGTGCGGGCTTCGCGCTGCGCCAGTTCGACCAACTGCGGCGTCATCTCCTGCGCCAGTTGCAGGCGGCTGCTGCCGCTCTGCCGCAGCCCGACCAGATCACCGGCACCGCGCAGTTTCCAGTCCATTTCCGCCAGCCGGAAGCCGTCGTTGGTTTCCTCCAGCGCGTGCAGGCGTTCGCGGGCTTCATCGGACGCAGTATCAGTCAGCAGCAGGCAGTAGGAAGGATGTTCCCCGCGCCCAACACGCCCCCGGAACTGGTGAAGTTGCGCCAGACCAAAGCGGTTCGCGCCTTCGATCACCATCACGCTGGCGTTGGGGATGTTGACACCCACTTCGGCGACCGAGGTTGTCACCAGCACGTGAAATTTGTTGGTGGCAAAATCAGCCATCACCTGCTCTTTTTCAGCGGGACGCATCCGGCCATGCAGCAGGCCAACCTTGTAGCGGAAAAACACCTGCTTCAACCGCTCGTAGGCTTCCACAGCAGCCGGCGCTTCGATCTTGTCCGACGCTTCCACCAGTGGATGCACCACAAACGCCTGCCGCCCCTTGTCCAGTTCGGCTTCAACAAACTGCCAGACGCGCTCGCGCTGGACGGGTTCGACCACGCGCGTTTTGATCGGGATGCGACCAGGCGGCATCTCGTCAATAATCGTCAGGTCGAGATCGGCATACATGGTCAGCGCCAGTGTGCGCGGGATGGGCGTGGCGGTCATCACCAGCAGGTGCGGATTGCTGCCCTTGCCGCGCAGCGCCCCGCGCTGCTCCACGCCAAAGCGGTGCTGCTCGTCAATGATCGCTACCGCCAAATCCTTAAACTCGACGCCGGGCTGAATCAGCGCGTGCGTGCCGATCACCACGTCAATCGAGCCGTCGGCCATACCCCGGTAGATGGACTCGCGCTCCGTTTCGCTGATCGCGCTGGTCAGCAGCGCCACCACCGGCCTGCGGTCGCCGGGCATGTTGTCCAGCGCGGCGCTGATGTTCTGGTAATGCTGCTCCGCGAGGATGCTGGTAGGCACCATCAGCGCGGCCTGCTTGCCGTTCGCCAGCGCCATACCGAGCGCCACCATCGCCACCGCCGTCTTGCCGGAACCGACATCGCCTTGCAGCAGACGGTTCATTGGTATAGCACGGCCTACGTCGCGGCGGATGTCGTCAATCGCCCGTATCTGCGCGCCGGTCAGGGGATACGGGAACACGGCTTCGATGAACGACTGCAAAAATTCGTCGCTCACGAAGATGGGCTGCCCCGGCACGGACTGCCACTCGCGCCGGTTCTTCAGCACCGCCAGTTGCAGCAGCAGCAGTTGGTCGAATATGTAGCGGTTTCGGGCGTGGTCAAGGTGATCCCAGCCTTCCGGGAAGTGCAGGTTCTTGAGTGTCCAGCCCAGATCGGCCAGGTCGGCCCGTTCCAGCGTCGCTTCCGGCACATAATCCGGCAGACGATCCGCCCAGTATTCAACCGTCTTCCGCATCAGCTTCCGCAGGGCGCGGGCGCTTAAGCCCTCGGTCAGCGGGTAGACCGGCACGATGCGGTTGGTATGGAGGTTTTCGGCGTCCAGATGTTCCCATTCGGGGTTGGTCATCTGAATCTGATTGCCGAAGATGCCGGTCTCGCCGCGCAACACAAGCTGCTGACCGACACGAACTTGGCGACTCAGATAATGCTGGCCGAAGAACGTCACTCGCATTCGAGCCGAGCCATCATCCAGCACCAGGAAGAAATCCTTGCGACCATTTTTACCGGCTCGAACGTCCGTGTGGATGACCGTACCGATAATGGTGTAGGTTTGGCCGGGAACCACCCGGCTGATCATCACCTGGCTGGTGTAGTCGTCGTGGCGGCGCGGCAGGAGCAGCAGCAGGTCGTTGACCGTGTACACGCCCAGCCTTTCCAGCAGCTTCGCCATGCCTGGCCCAACACCCTTCACTACCGTCACCGGCTGGCTGAGGCCGCGCAGAATGTCCATTGCCTCGTCAGGACTCAACTGCGGTCGCGGGCGGCGCGGCGGACGCGCCAGCCGGGGCAGCGGCTTGATGTCCGGTTCGGTCGCGTGCCGTCCGCGATCACCACGCGGGCGCGCCGGCGCGTCGTAGCTGTCATAGCTGGCTTCGCGCTCGCCCAGCACTTCGTCTACCACTGGCAGGTCGCGGTCTTCGTCGTCCACTTCGGCCACCGGCGCGGGGCGCGCCTGGGGCTGCTGCGGTCGCGGTGGTTGGTCGCGCTTTGGCCTGTCGCGCTGCGGTGGTCGGGCCATCAGCTCCGAGCGCTCCGGCTTTTCCTGCCGGGGCGGCTCTGGCCGGGGTACTGCCGGCGGGCGGGCTTCCACTGCCGCCGGTGGTTTTGGCGCTTCAACTGGCGGCAGTTCAGTCGGCGGGGCATCCTTCACCTGATATTCCGGCGGCGGTGGCACGCGCCCAACAATGCGGTCGAGCATATAGGACACGGTTTTCAGGCGTTCGCCCTTGCTCTCCAGCGTGGTGTAGTTTCGCATGATGGACAGCAGTTCATCCACCAGCAGATGATGTTCGGGTTTACGCGCCTGGGCGTGGGCATCTGATGCCCATTTTTCACCGAACGAAGCGAGTCCACCGATCACGGCGGAATCCTTGCATCCCTGTTCGCGTTCGAGTTTGAGAATTTTGACCAGAGTTTCTAAAGCTGAAGGCATACGGGTTTACTGTTTCCACTTGTCACTTACGAAGGCAACACCAAGCGATTCCGGGCCGATGTGCACCCCGATAACCGGCGTTACGCTGAGTATCATTGTATCCGGCGGAGTAATATCGGACAAACGTTCTTTCAATTCCTGTGCCCCAGCCACGTTATTGGCATGGAGCAGCGCCAGTTTATCCAGCGGCGCTTCGGCGCGCGCCAGTTCGATCAGCTTATCCACTGCGCGGGCAAAGGTGCGCACAAGCGCCACCTGCGGCACTTCGCCGTCCAACACGCCGATGACCGGCTTGATTTGCAGCAGCGCCCCTACCCCGGCCTTCGCCCAGTTGACACGCCCGCTGCGGCGCAGGTATTCCATCGTGGATAGCCCGGCATAAACCCGAACGTGAGGTCGAATCCGGTGAATCACGTCTACGACGCGCTGCACGTCGCCGCTGCGTTCCGCTTCTGCCGCGCCCGCCAGCACCTGCCAGCCCAGGCCAATCGTAACTGAACCGGAGTCAATCAGCGTGGCGCGGTGCTGCAAGTCCAGGCTTTCCACCGCCAGTCGCATGGTATTGTGGATGGCGCTCAGCTTGGCCGGGGCGGTGATGATGACCACATGGTCGGCATCCCGCGCTGCTTCTCCGATGATCTGCTCCGCCAGCGCTGGCGGCGGCGCGGCAGTAGTCGGGTGCGGGCGGATTTCCGGCAGGCGTTCGTAAAAAGTGGTGCGGTTCAGTTCGCGGCCATCATCGGCATAGCTGGCGCTGCCATAGTTGACAAAACACGGCACGACCCCGATGCCCCAGCGGGCGACGAGTTCCGCCGGAAGATCACAGGTGCTGTCCGTAACAAACCGGATTTTTTTAGAAGTCATCGTCGGTAGCTTCAATCTCGCTTTCCAGAACCACGATGCCGGTAGCGTCCGGGCCGATCAACGCGGCCAGCGATGGATTATACAGCGTGTAGGGGAAAAACTGTGCCGGAAATTCCACCGCCAGCCGGTCCTGCACCAGGCGCGTCTGTTCACTAATGTACGATTTGTGCTGAACAATCACCACGTCTTCGATGTCGGCAAACTCGACCACAAATTCCACCAGCCGATCAACCGCCTGCAAGCGCGTTTTCACTTTTTCGATCAACTGCAGCCGGCCATGCTCGATACCCAGAAAGGGCTTGATACCCAGCATCAGCCCCAGCACGGCATGGGATGACGCCATGATCTTGTTTTGCAGCAGATAGTTGACCGACTCCACGTAATAAACCGTGTAGATGCGTTCAACCGCGCCGCGCACGGCCCGCACAATGTCATCCAGGCTGCTCTCGCGCTCGATGGCCTTCGCCGCCACCTTCACCAGCATCCCCTGCCCGGCGCAGATGGACTGCGAGTCAAGCACCACAATCTGGCATTGCCCAGCCACCTGACGTGCGGCCTTCATCGCGTTTACCCAACTGGGGAAAATCTCCCGCGAGGGGTGAATCGAGATGATCGCGTCGCACGTCCGTGCTAAACGATTATACACCTCAGCGAACTCGGTTTCACTGGGGGAAGTCACCAGCGGGGCAAACGGTTGATGCGCGAGGAGGCGCAGCGCCTCCTCGGCGCTTAAATCCACCCCTTCCCGGTAGGTTCTGCCGGCGATGCTGATTTTATTCGGAACAACCGTAACCGGGTGCTGCTGCAAAAAGTGTGGGGTCGCAAAATTGGCCGCGCTGTCGGTTACAATCTGGATGGTGGGCATCTATTCCACGCCAATAATGTACTGGTAAAGCGGCTGGCCGCCGTAGACCAGTTCAAACTCCTGGTTGGCAAACGTTGCCCGCAGCCTGTCTGCCAGCGTTTCGGCCTCCGCCTGGGTTACGTCCTGTCCATAGTATAACGTAACCAGTTCCCGTTTGTCCGCCCCGGCTTTGAACAGAACGTCGCGGGCGACAGTTTGAATGTCGTCACCTGCTACCGCCAGCACGTCGTTAATCAGGCCGATGACCTGCCCCGCCCGCACCGAAACACCGTTCAGCGACGCCGCACGGGTGGCGGTGGTCACTTCGCAGCTTATCACATCGGTCATCGCCGCGTTCATCTCGTCGGCCAGGGCGTCGTGCGCCAGTTCCTCACGGGAATTGATATAGGTGAACATGGCGCTGATGCCCTGTGGGATGGTACGGCTGGGTACCACCCGCACCTGTTTGTCCTGCGCCAGCGCCGCCGCCTGCTGCGCCGCCATGATAACGTTCGGGTTGTTCGGCAGCAGGATAATCTCATCGTTGGGCAGCCGTTCGATGGCCGCCAGAAAATCTTCCGTGCTGGGGTTCATCGTCTGCCCGCCGGAGATCACCGATGCGGCCTGAAGCTCCTGCGCGAACAGGTGGCGCAGCCCGTCGCCGCTGGCAACCGTAACGACAGCCACGCCTTCAACCGGCGTGTCTTCGCGTTTGTGGCGTTCCTCGACGTAGTGGACGTACTGTAACTGCATGTTTTCCACCACCACGTCGTCCAGCGCCGCGCCGGCGCGAATGGCATAGCTGATCGGCACGCCGGGGTCGTGGACATGGACATGCACTTTAATCAGGTTTTCGTCGCCCACCACCAGCGTTGACCAGCCGATCTCGGAGATGGCGGCGCGCACCGCGTCCACGTCAAAAGGTTTCTCCTGCCGCTTCATCAAAAACTGCACGTCGTAGCCGTACCCGGCTTCGTCCTCCGGCACCAGTGCGTCCTGCCAGCCGGGGCGCTGCACGGCCACCGCCTTCACCGATCGCATGTGAATGTCCTCGCCGCGCAGCAGCCGCAGCATCCCTTCGATGATAAACGTCCAGCCCTGACCGCCAGAGTCCACCACACCGGCATCTTTTAAGACCGGCAGTAGCTCCGGCGTGCGGCGTAGCGAGGCATAGGCGGCTTCGACCTTCGTCTCAAACAGGGATTGCAGGTTGGTTTCCACCTGGGCGCGCTCGGCGACCGCTTCCATCGCCTGCCGGCTGACCGTCAGCATCGTGCCTTCTACTGGCTTCACCACGCCTTTGTAAGCCGTTTCCACCGCGTTTTTACAGGCGTGGGCGAACAGCCGGGCGTCAAACACCGGCTGTTCCTGCAGGGCATGGGCGAAACCGCGCCACCATTGAGACAGGATCACGCCGGAGTTGCCGCGCGCGCCCATCAGCGCCCCGCGCGCAATTGCGCTGCTGATGTTGCCGACATGGGCATCGTCAAGCTGGGCGATTTCTTCGTAGGCTTTCCGCATGGTCAGGTACATGTTGGTGCCGGTGTCGCCATCCGGCACGGGAAAGACATTGAGCTGATTAACTTTCTCCTGGTTGCTTTCCAGCCAGATCAGGCCGGCTTCGGCCAGCCGTTTCAGCAAATGCCCATCACAGGCGGTAATATTCGCGTTGGCGACCATCTTTCGTCCCTGCTCCTATCGTTGATCGCGCCTTCCGGCTGCCATGACCGCCCTTGAAACCTGCCGGGCGTTATGGTAGCATCGCCGTTATCATTCTTCCGCAACTGAACATAATCGAGGCGACTCATCATGGCGAAGTGTGAAATGTGTGGCAAGGGGCCGATGTTCGGCAACCGTCGCAGCCACTCCATGCGCGCGACCCGGCACAAATTTAAACCGAATCTGCAAAAAATTCGGGTGTTTGAAAACGGTGTGTTCGTTCGCAAGACCCTGTGCACCAAGTGCATCAAGACCCTGGCGAAGGTCTAACCGTTCGCCCGACGAAACAAAAGCCGGAGACACCGGCTTTTTAGTTTCCGAGCGACCGCCGCAGCGCATCAATCCCTTCCTGAACGCTGTGCTGTTCACTGAAGATGGCGCTTCCGGCGACCAGCACATTAGCCCCAGCCGACACGGCTGATGGCGCGGTTTCCGCATAAATGCCCCCGTCCACCGCAATGTCTATGTTGCGCCCGCTGTTCTCCGCCATCGTCCGAAGCTGGCGAATCTTCGGCAGCGTTTCCGGCAGAAACGTTTGCCCGCCAAAACCCGGATTGACCGTCATCACCAGAATCACATCGAGCAGGTGAACCACTTCGCTGATCGAACTGACCGGAGTATGCGGGTTGATCGCTACCCCCACGCGGCAGCCGAGTTCACCAATCGTTTGTAGCGTGCGGTGCAGATTCGGGCTGATTTCGCCGTGCACACTGATGTGATCGGCTCCAGCATCCGCGAATGCCTGAAGATGACGTTCTGGCTCAACGATCATCAAATGAACGTCCAGCGGCAGCCGGGTGACGCGCCGTACCGCCTTCACCACCAGCGGCCCCATCGTGATGTTGGGCACGAAGCGGCCATCCATCACATCAACGTGAATCCAATCCGCCCCGGCGGCCTCCGCCTCGCGGACCTGTTCGCCAAGTCGGGTGAAATCCGCCGACAGAATAGACGGCGCAATACGGACGACGTGTGGCACTTTTACCATCAACCTCTGTGTAAATAGAACAACGCTGCCATGATGGAGTTACGAAACGTTTAAGTATGCCCCAGTACCGGGTGCGGCTGGTACGGCGCTTCCAGATACCCCATATCTTCCGGCGAGAGCTGGATGTCGAGCGCGGCGATGGCTTCGTCCAGGTGCGGCATTTTACTCGCGCCAATGATCGGGCTGGTGACGCCCGGCTTGTGCAGCATCCACGCCAGCGCGATCTGCGCCGGGGAGCAGCCGCGCCGCTTCGCCAGTTCGATCACCCGGTCCAGCGTGGCAAAATCGTTATCCTGATAATACATGTTATGCGCGTAGCTGTCGCTGCGCGACCGGGTGGTTTCGCCGCCCTTGTCACGGCTGCGGTTGCCCGCCAGGAAACCGCGTGCCAGCGGACTCCAGGGGATGACCGCGATTCCCTGATCCACGCACAGGGGAATCATTTCGCGTTCTTCTTCCCGGTAGACGAGGTTGTAATGGTTCTGCATCGAGACAAAGCGGGTCCAGCCGTGCAGGTCGGCCAGATACAGCGCCTGCGCGAACTGCCAGGCGTACATACTGGACGCGCCGATGTACAGCGCCTTGCCGGCGCGCACGACATCGTTCAGGGCTTCAAGCGTTTCCTCAATCGGCGTTTCGGCGTCCCAGCGGTGAATCTGGTACAGATCAACGTAATCCGTGCCCAGGCGGCGCAGCGAATCATCTATCGCATGTTGGATGTGCTTGCGTGACAGGCCAGCCTGGTTCGGCTTGTCGCCCATCGGGTTGTAGACCTTTGTCGCAATCACCACTTCGTCGCGCCGGGCGAAGTCCTTCAGCGCCCGCCCGGTCACTTCCTCGCTCACGCCCAGCGAGTACATGTCCGCCGTGTCGAAGAAGTTGATTCCCGCTTCCAGCGCCCGCCGGATAAACGGGCGGCTGTCTTCTTCGTCCAGCACCCAGTCGCGCCACTTGGACGAGCCGTAAGTCATCATGCCCAGACACAGGCGCGAAACCTTCAGGCCGGTTTTGCCGAGATTGACGTATTGCATTATTTAACCCCCTTATAACAAATAAAATGATACCTTCGCCTAATCGTCCTTCAACTCCGGCGGATATAGATAATAATTCGCCGCCGAGGCCGCCTGGCCGCCCTCGTGCGCTGCCGTGACAATCTGGTGCGAATACAGACGTGTCACGTCGCCTGCCGCATATACGCCGGGTACGGTGGTTTTCTGTTCGGTGTCGGTCAGGATGTAACCATGCGCGTCCAGCGCTACCCCCAGCCGCGCCGCCAGTTCGGAGCGCGGCGTCGCGCCCTGCTGGTTAAACAGCCAGTCCAGTTCAAGGCAGCGGCCATCTACGGTCAGAAGGGCTTCAAACTGCCCGTTCCGACCGCGTACGGTAGCAATTCGGTCGTGCAACAGCGGAATCCGCGCCCGGCGCAGCCGTTCCTGGAATTCCAGGGTGATGTGGTTCTCGCGGCTGTTGGTTAATACTGTAAGCTGGTCGGTGAACCGCTGCAATTGTAACGCCTCGGCGGCGGCGGCGTTGGTATTGCCGACCACCACCACGCGCCTGCCCTGGCTATCATAACCGTCGCAGGTGATGCACCAGAACATGCTGCGGCCAACGTACTGCTGCCAGCCCTCAAACTCGGGGTAGTGGTCAACGACGCCGGTGCAGAAGATGACCGCCCGGCCACACCACTCCTCATCCGGCCCAATCGCCACAAAGGTATCACCGACCATCCGTATGTCATTTACTCGCTGCTCGTGGATGGTGACATGGGGATAATCGGCCAACTGCCGGCGGCCCAGCTCACACAACCTGCGCGCGGCAATCCCACCCGGAAAACCGAGGACGTTGTGGTTGGTCTGGTACCAGTAAGCGCGCCCCTGCCGGGTGTCGAACAGTGCTGTACGGCGTTTGTACCGTGCGAGATACAGCGCCGCCGACAGCCCTGCCGGGCCGCCGCCGATCACCAGAACTTCGTAGTTATTATCCACCGGGTTCAGCCTCCTTCAAACGGCGCTGGCGGCGCAGCACTTCCGCTTTAAGCTGGCCGCAGCCCGCGTTAATGTCAATGCCACGACGGACGCGCACCGTCGCCGGAATACGGTATTCCCCCAGGATTGCTACAAACCGGTTCACCCGCTCTGCCCCGGACGGCCCATAGGCATACCCGCCAGTCGGGTTTAATGGGATGATATTGACGTGGCACAGCAGCCCCTTCAGCAGCTTGCCCAGGGCATGTGCCTGTTCGGGAGTGTCGTTCTGTCCCTGGATGGCCGTCCATTCAAAGGTGACGCGCCGTCCGGTTTTCTCGACGTAATAGCGGCAGGCCTCCATCAATTCGTTCAGGGGATAACGCCGGTTAACGGGCAGCAGCGCGGACCGTTCTACGTCAGTAGCGGCGTGCAGGCTGATCGCCAGTTTGACCTGCAAGCCTTCGTCGGCAAACCGGCGAATCATCGGCACCAGGCCAACCGTGCTAACGGTGATATGGCGCGCGCCGATTCCGAGGTCTTCCATCAGGCGGCGCACGGCAGCAATCGTCGCGTCATAGTTATGGAACGGCTCGCCCATGCCCATCAGCACGACGTTGCTCAGGCGTTCGCCCTCGGCTTCCAGATCACGCGCGAAGCGCATGGCCTGCTCGAAGATTTCGTCTGGTGTGAGGTGGCGGGCAAAACCCATCTGCCCGGTGGCGCAGAAGACGCAGCCCATCGCACAGCCGGCCTGGGTGGAAATACAGGCGGTGCGCCGGTCATCGTCATAAGGCATCAGCACCGACTCGATCATCTGGCCGTCCGGCAACCGGTACAGGCGTTTGACTGTGCCATCGGTACTGGACTGTTCTGCCGCGATTTCCAGACTGCCGAGCGTCGTTTCCGCTTTTAACCGCTGGCGCAGTTCCCTGGGCAGGTTGGTCATCTCATCAAACGAAGCGGCGCGTTTGTCGTACAGCCACTCCCACACCTGTCTGGCGCGGAAGCGTGGTTCATCCCAGGAAGCAAACAGATCGTCCAACTGCGGCTGCGTCAGCGTATACAGGTCAATCATTGTCTCACCCTATCTGTAGGGGGGTCGAAGACCCTCCCCTACCATAGTAATTTACGTTATCGTCGTCGGAAACCCGTAAACACCAGCGCAAGAATTGCAATGACGATCAGAACAACAGCTGCGATTCCCACCATCATCGCCGGCGGAGCGGCCAGTTCCGGCATCACCGCCGGCGTCGGGGTGAACAGGCTGCCGGGCGGGCGCGGTGTCACGGTCGGCGCCGCCGGCAGCGGCGTGCGGCTGGCAGTGGCGGATGGTAGCGGCGTCAGCGTCGGCGCGAAACCGAGCAGCGTTGGCGTCAACGTCGGGGGAAACGGTGTCGGGGTATCGCTCGGCGGCGGCGTCGCAGTGGCCGTTGGGGTGCGGCTCGGTGTCGGCGTAGGCGTCGCCGCCAGATACGGCGTAATAGTGAAGGCGTTAGTGGCCTCCGCCGAGAACAACCACTGCTGCCAGTCGGTGAGCAGGTTCTCGACTGACCGATTCATCAACGACCGGTAGGCTGCGTCAAATCCTTCCACCGCGCTGGCCTGCTCTGCCAGCCGGAACAACCCCGGCACTCCTGCCCGACTGGCGATATAGATCACCATGCCGTAGCTCTGCGCCCGCCACAGATCGTCATCCACCCCACCCGGCTGGCGCGTCATGATCTCCAGTGGATACAGGCGGTCGCTCCGCGCGGCTGCCATCAGGCGCGGTAAAGCGCCGGGAAGTGGGGCGGGTTCGTGGAACGTTGCCAGCCCTGCAGCGAACCAGTCCGGCACTGACGGCCAGTCGTAAAACCCGCGCACCAGCGCATCAACCAGGGCTGCCTGCATCGCAGCGTAACCGGGTGATCCACTCTGCACAACCTGATAGCCGCTGCTGGCATAGATGCGCCCGGCCAGTTCCCGGTCGCAGGCCACGACTGTGCCGCTGATCGGGCCAATCGCCACCGGCTCGCCCCGTTCATCCGATACGCAGCCGGCTGGCACACCCGGGTAGACCATCAGGTTAAACGTCGGGCTGCGGCCTGTATTTTCAGCCAGTAAATCGTAGACCGGCTGAAGTTCCCGCTGCAGGCGACCGAGTACGTTGTTTGGCGCTGCCAGTCCGTCCGCCGGAATCGTGAGGTTGATCGGGTCGGCTTCACGCTGAATCCAGGTCACGCGCTTATCGCTGAACATTAGCCTGTCCTCAGCGCGCGCCCGTTCGCCGTCGCGGGTGGTCGCCTGCCATTCAAACCGAATCTCACTGAACAGACGCGGCGGTGCGGCGGATGGGATGTCCCAGATATACGCCAGTTCCGAATAGGGTTGGCTAACCAGCGCCTGCGCGAGCGTCAGATCAACCACCGCTGGCGTTTGCCCCTGCGGACGGACGGTGAGACTCACCGCCGCCAGTTCCGCCACCGGGCGGGACAGCACGACGGAGAAACGAATGGCCTGAGGAAAAATGACCTCACTCGTCCAACTGAGAATGTAATTTTGCTCCGGCTGCGGTGTTGTTTCCTGCGCCCGCGCGGAACCCGCCAGCCCTACCAGACAGATGATTGTTACCAGAAATGTACGCAGCATAGCGTGTCAACCCGCTGCCCCTGCCAGCAAAATAGCCGTTGCCAACTGGATAAAATTGTAAACAAAGTGGGCGATGATCGCCGCCGTTGTGCTTTGACGGCGGCGCAGCCAGCCCAGCCCCAGCGCCACAACAAAGATGATGATGGTCGCGGGCGTCAGGGTGTACTGCATGTGCACCAGCGCGAAGAAGACGCTGGTGAGTCCCAGCCCAAACACCGGCTGCAGCGCGCCGCGAAACAGGATTTCTTCACTCACCGCTGCCGTTGCCGAGAGCAGAAGCGCCAGCGGCAGCGTGTCAAACGCTTGGGCAATCTGCTCGGCGGCGGCGTTTTGCTGCTGAATCTGTTCCGCTGGAACCACCAGCGCCCACAGCGTTGCCATGACCAGCAGCGCCATGTACAGCAGCACGCCCATCCCGATCCCCCAGGTCACGTCAGCCACCGTCGGCAACCGCAGACCGAGACGTTCCAGACTTTGCGCCAGCGTGCGACGGATGGCGAGTCCCACCCCCAGAAAGGCCGCCGCCACCATCAGCACGCCCTGCAAAACCAGCGCGCCGGGTGAGACCCCTTCCAGTTCCACGTTCTGGGCCAGGCCGCTTAGCCCGCCGCTGAGAACAAGCTGCCCGATGGTGATGGACAGCAGCGTAAGTGACAGCACCACCCCCGCCGTATGCACGCTGGAATCCGGGTCGTACGTGCCCCGTTCACCGATCCAGCGGCGCAGCCGTTCCCGCGCGGCGGGCGACGCGATCAGCCGGACGGAGAGCCAGGTCACGGCCCCGCCCAGGGCGAAGTTCGCCAGCGCCGCCGGCAGGTCTACCGGCGGAAGCTGCATGTCGTCCGGCAGCGTGGTCGTCATGCCGCTGAACAGCGCCGTTTGCAGGATAAACAGACTGAGCACGAAATTTACCGCTGCGATGCCGTACAGCAGCCAGCGCAGGCGGGCATCACTCCGCTGCGCCTCAAAATCGGGCAGTGACACTGCCGGGTGCGTTACGACGGTGACGCGCCGCAGTTCGCGCAGGTTCGCCAAGTACAGCACCACACCAATGTACGACAGCGCCAGGATGGTTAGCAGAAGCAGGGAAAAATCCATAGGGTGTGCCTGATGGGTTGATAAATAACACCCTATCATAACACAGGCAGGCCGGGTTTTAAGTATTGACCGTGACAGGAGGACATGCTAAAATGCGCCTCGCCAGGAGGGATGGCCGAGTGGTTTAAGGCGCTGGTCTTGAAAACCTGTGTGGCCTCCGGGTCACCGTGGGTTCGAATCCCACTCCCTCCGCCTGGAACTAGCAGAATACCCCTGGGGGGGTGCCAGAGTGGTCGAATGGGGCCGCCTGCTAAGCGGTTATCCGCCTTTAAAGCGGATCGCAGGTTCGAATCCTGTCCCTCCCGCAGCAGTATAATCTCCGAGCAACCCACTGACTCGGAGATTTTTGTTTCAGTTCATGCTTTACACTTCCGGCAGCGCGCCACGTTGAGGGAACTGTGCCAGACTTGCCGACAGGCCACCGGCAAAGGCGCGCAGCACATCCGGCGGGGTGTGGAAGCGCAGCGTAACCTCGTTATTCTCGCGCGGGACGAGTACCTTGGTGGGCGGCTGGAATTCATCCATCAGATGCACCGCCAGCCCGACCACATGGCCACCCTCGTGCCGAATCGCCTCGAAGCGGATGTCCGGCTCCGAAAAACTGAACGTCTCATCGGCTACCGACTGCCCGTTGCTCAGGTCTTGCAGCCAGCGAATGCAGTCCGCGAGTTCCCAGGTCAGCGCTCCGGCGTCTTCTACCTGCCAGCGCCACGCGCCATGAACCGATTGCAGGGAAACCCGAATCACCAGCCAGTTAGCGTCTTCAACATCATCCAGCACATCCGGGAATTCGTACCCGGCGACGGCCACTTCCAGGCAGAAACGATCATTGGTTAAGGTCGCCCGCATCATTTGCCTCCCGCACCACGAATCCTATCCTATAATCCACGCGGGTACAATTTTTCCCGGCCCTGAAGCTATGCTATGATACAGGAAACACTCGTATCATTCTGGAGAAAACGGTCATGCCCGCGAACGTAGACGGCATGGTGCGCGAGGGCATCAGCGCCTATCGCGCCGGTAAAAAAGACGAGGCGCGCGCTTTTCTGCTCAAAGCGGTTGAAATTGACGAACGTAACGAGCAGGCCTGGCTGTGGTTAAGCGCCGTCGTCGATTCGGCAGAAGAACAGCAAATCTGTCTGGAGAACGTACTGGCGATCAACCCGAACAATGAGCGCGCCCGGCAGGGCATCCAGATGCTGAAGCAGAAATCATTACCGCCGTCACCATCACCGGCGCGCGCGGAAGATGTGCTGGCGAGCGTGAGTTTTACCCCGCCGCCCGCGCCACCAAAACCTGCGCCAGCCCCGGTATCTCCGTTTAAGGCTGAGGCCGAACCGGAAGAACTGCCGAGCACCATCGAGTGGGATGAACCGGCAACGGCAACCAGCAGCGCTAGCACCACACGCAAGGTGAACGAACCATCGCCCGCCGAATATGATGACTGGGTGAGCGGGCTGAATCTGGGTGGAAAAAGCCCCCCGGCCCTGTTTGATGAGCCGGACGTGCCGGAACCAACGCCGGCCAAAACCAATCTGGAAGATGTCCAGAAGTTTATGACCGCGCCCGCCTTCGATGATGAGGACGAAGACGACCTGTTTGGGATTGATGCCGACGCGCGGATACCGGACGATCTGTTTAACAGCGGCCCCTTCAGCGCGCCGGAGACTGCCGTCCCCCCCGCTCCCAAACCGCGTGAGGAGAAAAAACCGCCGCCGGCGCCAAAACCCACGCCTGCCCGACCGGCAGCGCCAGCCAGGGCCGATAGCCTGCTGGATGCAATGGAAGACGAGGAGTTTATCTCCGAGTTTGACGAGTTTGACGAGGTGACGCTGGAAGCGCCGGACCCAACGGAGATGTTCCACCACATCCCGAAGGAGATCAAGGCAACCCGGCTGCCCGGTACGCGCGAACGCTATCCGATTCTGGTGCTGCTGGGCTTCGTGATCGCCATCGCGGCCAACGTTGGCGCAGTCGCCTTTCTGGTCTACCGGCTGACGAGCGGGTGACAATCGTCATTTGTTTCAATTGCCTGCTTGACATAACAGGCGAGTCTCGTTATCCTAACACCTAGTGAAACTGGCCAAGAGCCAAGAGCTAATTGCCAACCGTCATGATGAACTTGGCAGCTTGTATGATGACTATGGGCATGGGTACTAGCTCCCATCGAAAGATGCGGGGGAGTTTCCGCTTGCCGTAGCCAGCCAGGGCAAGAACGCGAACGAAAGCGTGTGGGAAATCCCCCACACGCTTTTTTGTTGTCCATACAGGGAGCGACCGACCATGAGCAAACTCATCACCATGAAATTCGGCGGCACGTCCGTCGGCAGCCCGGAAGCCATCAGCAACGTCGTTGATATTGTCACCCGTGAAACAGGCATGGGTCATCGTGTGATCGTGGTTGTGTCGGCCATGTCCGGCGTCACCGACGCGCTGCTTGGTTCGGTCAAGCAGGCGATTGCCGGCAACAAGTGGGCGTATCTGGAAACGGCGCGTAAGCTGCGCGACCGCCACGACGATACGCTCAACATCCTGCTTCCCCCCGGCAAAAACCGCGAATCCACGCAGGCCGACATCGCAGCGCTGATGGATGAATATGTCGAAATCTGCCAGGCGGTGAATATCCTGGGCGAAGCGACGCCGCGCATCTGGGACGCGGTCGTCGCGTTTGGCGAGCGTATGAGCGCCCGGCTGGTGGCGGCGGTGCTGCGCCAGCGTGGGGTGGACTCGTGCGCCTATGATGCAGGTGAGTTCCTCATCACCGACGACCAATTCCAGCAGGCCGTTCCTTTGTGGGATGAAACGCAGGCGCGGATAGATAACACACTGCTCCCCCTGCTCCAGCGCGGCGTGACGCCGGTGATTACCGGCTTCCTCGGCGCAACGCGGGATGGCAGCATCACGACGCTGGGGCGCGGCGGCAGCGATTACAGCGGCGCGATCTTCGCGGCCTGTACCAACAGCGACGAACTGATTATCTGGACGGACGTGGATGGTGTGATGACCACCGACCCACGCCTGGACAGACGCGCCCGCGTCCTGCCACTGGTGTCGTATCAGGAAGTCGGTGAACTGGCGTTTTACGGCGCGAAGGTGCTGCATCCCAAGACCGTCCAGCCGATTCTGGACAAGGGTATTCCGATTCGGGTGCGGAATACGTTTAATCCCGGTCACCCCGGCACGCTCATCCGCGAAAACGGCGAGCAGACCAAAACGGTCATCAAGGCTGTGACCAGCATTAAAAATGTCAGCCTGCTGACGGTGAGCGGCAAGGGTATGATCGGCGTGCCGGGCATTGCCGGGCGGACGTTCCTTGCGAGCGCGCAGGCGGGCGCCAGTATCCTGATGATTTCGCAGTCGTCGTCGGAGCAAAGTTTCTGCTTTCTGGTGACGGAACACACGGCTGAACACGTCAAACAGGCGATTGAAACCAAACTGGCGGCGGAACTGGCGCGGCGCGATATTGACCGCGTGGAGGTACAGGAAGACGTGGTGATTCTGACGGCGGTCGGGTCGGGGATGCGCGGGACGCCCGGCGTGGCCGGGCGCGTGTTCAGCGCGATGGGCAACCAGGGTATCAACGTCATTTCCATCGCGCAGGGGTCGAGCGAGTGCAGCATCTCGTTTGTGGTGGCGGAGAGCGACCTGGAACGCGCGGTGATCGCCCTGCATGATCTGGCGCTTGAGGGAGTGGCATAAAAGACGGTTCCGAGTTGGCGAGTTCCGAGTGCCGAGTAAAAAGTGCAAAACGAAAAGCGTAACGCAAAGACGCAAAGGGGCAAAGGCGCGAAGAGAAAGAAGAGAAAAGCGTAACACGGAGGCGCAGAGACTCAGAGCCATAGAGGGGCAGCCGAAATAGATAGTGGCTGCCCTTTTCTTTCGTTTGCGAAGTGTGTCAAAATAGCGGGAGGAGGTATCGCGTGATGTTATCCGAACAACTGGTGGAACAACTGCACAGGCTGAACCGGGCGGAAAAACTGCGCGCCGTACAACTGCTGGTCAATGACCTGGCGGCAGAGGAAGAATCGCTGCTGAAACCGGGAGCGGTATACGATGTATTGGACTGGTTGATTCCGGCGCGGACGTAAACATGCTGCCGTATGAAATAGGCCTTACACTCGGAGCCGATTGGGATGAGCAGAAGAACTCAGTCATGCTACAGGCAATCTCGCCAGTATTGAGGCAAGAGGGCTTTTATCATCACAGGAATTATTACAGGTTTTGAGCCTGTAACGCTGGCTTTCGCATGGACTTGAAGGGGGAATATCCCCCTCATTCTGGGACAAATTGAACTTCTTCGCGGAGTTCGATGTCCGCTTCTTCCGCTCGAAAGGGGCATTTGAAATAAGACCTGAACTGTGAAGTCTGGGTAAGAAGGGGCGGAAATCTTCGCGCCTTTGCTTCTTTGCGCCTTGGCGTTAAAGCATTTCGCCTAGCGCCCCCACCAGCGCCTCTAAATCGCGCTCGTCGTTATAGCCCTGGAAGGACACGCGGATGTAATGGCTGCCGTTCCACGTCACGAACGGCACTTCGATGTGATAGTCGTCGTAGAGGCGAGTCTTGAGGGCGGTTACGTCGCAGGGCGGCAGCGGCACCGTCACCATCTGCGCGAACCAGTCCGGCGAGTCCGGCGTGATGGGCGCGAGGCCAAACAGGTCAGCCAGCTGCTGGCGGCACTGGCTGGCGAGGGTGTGGCAGCGGGCGCGTACGGCGTCCCAATCGTGCGCCTGCTGGAACTCGATGGCTGCCGGGACGGACAAAAACGCGGCGATGTCGCGCGTACCCTGCCATTGATGGCGGCTGACGAAGGTCGAGTCCGGCAGCCAGCCCCAGCTAATCACCAGCGGTTCGAGCCAGCGATGATGTTCACGGCGAGCATACAGGAACGCCGAGCCTTTGGGCGCGCATAACCACTTGTGGCAGTTGCCGGTGTAAAAATCGGCATCCAGCGCGGCAAGGTCTACCGGAATCTGGCCGGGGGCGTGCGCGCCGTCAATAATCGTCAGGATTCCGGCAGCACGGGCACGGCGGCAGATTTCGGCGACGGGCAGAATCAGCGACATGGGCGAGGTGATGTGGCTCATAAAGATGACCCGCGTGCGCGGCGTGACTGCCGACCACAAAAATTCCACGATTGCTTCAGCTGATGACACCGGCAGCGGAATCGGATGGCGAACGTAACACGCGCCGGTCCTGCGGCAGATGAAGTCCCAGGTGTAATCACACGCGCCGTATTCGTGATCGGTCGCCAGGATTTCATCACCGGGCTGGAGCGCCAGCGACCGGGCGACAGTATTCACACCGACAGTGGCGTTGGACACAAAAATCAGGTCGGCAGGGCCGGCGTTCAGATAAACGCCTAACTGTGCGCGGGCATCGTCCAGCAGCGCATCCACGCGGCGGCCCAGAAATTCGACCGGCTGGCGTTCCAGTTCGCGCTGCCAGCGTTGATAGGCGTCAAAGACCGGGATCGGACAGGCGCCGAACGAACCGTGGTTGAGGAAAATCACGTCGGGATCGAGCAGAAACCGGGCGCGGAGATCGGCGGCGGTGTTCAATAGCTTTCCCCAAATCAAGGCGTAGGGCAGCCCCTACAGTTTTTCAATCACCAGCAAATGCGACAGGCCAAAGGTATCCAGCGGCGTGCCTTCGAAGCCATGCAGGATATTCCGCACCAGCCGCCCCGGCGCGCCAAAACGGGTGATGATGTTGTCGTAGCCGCCGTAAATGCGGCGGTGATGCACAACCGTTACCGGCAGGCCGTCGAACAGGCGGTGCAGACCGTGTTTGGTGTAGGCGCGCACGTGCGGCGCAAGCCGATTCCGCAGCGCATCCGGCAGATAGTTAATCAGCGGTGTATTGCCAAATTGATACTGCCCACGCCAGTAATGACCATGTGTTTCAAACGGATACCAGCGGTTGGGCGCGAAGATGACGGCGCGCCCACCGGGTTTTAACACGCGGACTATCTCGGCGGCGGCGGCGCGATCACTGGTAACGTGTTCAATGACTTCATTGGACACAATCGTGTCAAACAGATGCGAGCGATACGGCAAAAATTCCGCCGCCGCCACCAGCGCGTGCGGTACGGCTAGCTGCGCTTCACGCACGCGGGGTGATTCGATGTCAAACACTTCAACGTGGGGGGTATAACGCTGGCGGATTTGCGCGGCGTACATACCGTTACCGCCGCCGTGATCGAGGACACACGCGCCGTCCAGCTTCGCCCAGCGCGCGATCATCTGCAAGCGGCGCTCCTGCCCCGCCCGCCAGACGTAGCTCGGTTCTCCACGCAGGGCGGCGAGTTGCGAGGGCGGCATTTACAGATTGTCCAGCCGTTCGCGCACCGCGACCGCTAGCTTGGAGGTCGTCGCCAGCGGGCGGCGGGGGACCGAGCGTTCAATGCCGGCGCTCACTGCCGCCGCGTCCTTAATCGGCACGATGATGGTGATGGTAGTCCCCTGCCCCGGCGCGCTGTCAATATTGAGCGTGGCGTCGAGAAGCTGCGCCCGTTCGCGCATGTTGACCATCCCCAGACTACCGCGCTGATCGTAATTGTTTGTAACTTTGCTGAGGTCGAAGCCCTTGCCGTTGTCGGCGATCTTCACCACAACCACATCTTCCTGCCGGTACAGGCCAACGCTGATGAGTTCGGCCTCTGCATGTTTGCGGGCGTTGCCCACCGCTTCCTCGATGATATAGAAAAGCACGCCCTGCTGGTGACCGTCGAGCACTTTTTCCACATCGCGCCCCATACGGATGGCGACATTCTGGTTGTGGGTTTCCTTCATCTTCTCGGCCAGTTGTTCCAGCGCGGCGTTAAGGCCCTGGTTTTCCAGCACCAGCGGGCGCAGCGTGAACAGCATGTGGCGGATTTCCTTGGTGGTGCGGCGCGCCAGCTCTTCCACCTTTTTCAGTTCGGCGGGCACTTCTGCCGGCGTGCGTTCCAGCATCTTGTAGATGATGCCCATGCGCATCGCAATCGCGGCGATGCTCTGCGTCGGGCCATCATGCAGATCACGCGCCAGCTTCTTGCGGGCGTCTTCCTCCACTTCCACGATGCGGTCGCGCTCTTCCAGCAAATTGCGGTACAGCATGGCGTTTTGCAGCGCCACCGTCGCCTGAATCCCGATAGCTGTCAGCATTTCCGTGTGTTCGTCGCTGAAGGCGTTGGGCTGGTCGCTGCCGTACAATAGCACGCCAAAGCTGTCAAAGCCGGCGCGCAGGGGAATACACAATACCGAACGAATATCCTGAAACGCCAGGAAATATTGCAGTTCAGGGTCTTTCTTCGCGTCGTTACCAAATACGGGAATCCCCTGCGTCAGCGCCTGACCGATGATACCGGACTGGCCCGGGATAACCAGATATTTGTCCCGGTCAACCAGGCCGCGCCCGGTGACGACGTACAGCGCGTTATCCTTCGCCCGCACCAGCAGCACCACGCTGACCAGCCGTTCCTTGCCGCGCCGTGACGATTCGCGCAGACCGAGCGCGCCAGCGTTCAGCGCGGCCAGCAGGATTTTTTCGTATTCCAGTGTCTGGCTGAGGGTGGCCGCCATCTCGTAGATCGCGCGCGTGCGTTCGCGCATGTCGGTTAACTGGGCAGTTCGGCTCTTGTGCAGTTCCGCCAGTTCCACATCCCGCTTATGAAGCTGCTGCGTGAGGGCATAACCGGACACGCCGGTAGCGACGGCCAGCATCCCCAGGATGAGGAAGGGCTGCGTATAAGTTGGCAGCACCAGCGCAAACTGATCGGCGCCAAACACCAGCGACAGCGCGATACCCGCTGCCACCATCACGCCGATGGCCTGCACCGCGCCCCAGACCGCACCCAGGCGCAGCATCCCAGTGACGATTAAAATACCCCCTGCCGCGATCATCAGCGAGGCGTCCCCCCGGCTGAAGTAGATCAGGGCAAGGGCGGTCGCCCAGTCACCGGCGATCAGCGCCAGCGGGAGCGCCTTGTGCGCGGCGGGGAACAGCGACAGAACGCCAAAGAGAACCGCCGCCACCACGCCGACCAGCAGCGCGATGGTGATGTCGTTGCTGGCGTACTGCGGCGCACCCTGCGGCGTCTGCGCGTTCCACATCCAGATGCCCACCAGCGCCAGAAACACAACGCGCAAACCCAGCAGGCTCCAGTCCTGCCAGTTTGCCGTCTTTGGGGTATCGCTCATGTGGCGTACCTTTGCCGTAAACATCACTCATTGAACGTCAATTACTAAAGTACCACGCTCCCAGAGTTCGTTCAAGTCAAGATTGTGCCAGGCGGCGCAAACGAAGCAACAAGGATTATTGCGCTTATTAAATACCGATCAAATGGTTTAAATGTAACGGGGACAGGCACAAATCAACAAAAAAGGCCCGCGTTCAACGCAGACCTTCTTTATTCCCATGGGCGCACAGGGACTTGGACACGCGCGTGTACACAGTCCAACTTATCCCCCCGTACCTTCGTCCCACCAACCGGAATAAGCCGTCTCACCCGACATTGTTTGTGTAAATCACCCTCTAAGGTCGGCTTTTCTATCATCCGAGCGGTTTTTCCGCTCGGATTTATTTTGTTTCAAACGCGGTTGCCGCATTCCAACAAGCCTGTAGCCACATTTCTTCTTCCTGGCTCAAGATCAGTTCAGGAGCCAAACCATCAATGACCTTGTATGGTCTTTCCCACCCTGCATCCCCCATCCAAAGCGCGCCTGTTTTCGTCTCACGGTCATATATAAATATCGCCTGTTCACCATGCTCGTTTTCAAAATAGCCGTAATACTTGCCCGCCGAAGTGCTATCAATCTGAGGTGGATTGCCAGCAGAAACGCCGTGCCGATTTCTTGCTTGAAAGATGATCTCCCCTGTCAAAATCTTACCTCCCACAACTGATCGAAGCAGTCAGCTTATGCTTGTATTCTACTCAAATGTCATAACAGTATGCGATTAATCAGTTGAACGCGGCGCGGTTATTGAAGGGCCACGTGACGATATACCTTATAGGAGGCTCCAAGCCACATCATTCCTCGAATTGGAAGAGGCTACTCAGACAATTCTATTGACATTATCGAATTGTGTGGTAAGATATTCTTACCGCTGGTAAGGAAAGTGCATGAGCATAATATGAAGAAGTCCCAGGTGCGTGCTACGGTATATCGTGCTGTGAGTGAAATTCAGTCCGCTTGCGGACGAACTGTGCCCAAATTACATGGTGGTACAAAACCCTTCGGTGATTTGGAAGGGTTTGATAGTTTGAATTGTGTTGAAATTAGCTGTCAAATTTCGAGTTACCTGGGGTGCAATATAACCAAAGATGTAGGGTTATTTGCTGTAAACGGGCAGCCTCGCACCCTTGATGAAGTGGTCGAAGATGTTTGTCAGATGATTGGTGCAGAAGGAGACTGAACATGAACTCAAACGAGGGCAAAGGCACAACGATGAATTCACGCCTGCGGCTTGCGCGTGAACAAGCAGGACTCTCACAAGGCCAGGTCGCAAAGATGCTAGGCGTTCACCGTCCCACTATCTCGGAGATTGAAGCTGGACGAAGGAAGGTTTCAGCAGAAGAAATCAAAGAGTTTTCTCGCATTTATGACGTGGGCATTGAGTGGTTAGCGGGAATGGACGATCAGCCCGACGAATTTGAAGATCGAGTTCAACTTGTGGCACGCGAACTCTCTAAGCTCAAACCCGAGGATTTGGAACGGCTCAGAAGAATCCTCGTGACACTTCGTAGCGAAGCTACTCAATAATCCTGGCGTCAAGCACCTCTCCATATAAGGTTAGTAAAGTCGAGTAAAGCGCATGAGTTCAGTCCGAAAAAAACTGATATTGGATGCAACTCGCAAAGCGATGTCGGTGCGTCAGCAACTTAAAATTCAGTGAATCACGAATTAGGTAAGGCATAAACCAGAACCGTTCGCAAGGGCGGAAAAAGGGTCTCAATGGCACGAACAAGCAGTTTACGGAAGCGGTCAAAACGCAGCAGGGTGGGGATGAGTTTGTGCCTGCCCTT
>JACRPS010000035.1 GCA_016223085.1 Chloroflexota bacterium | reverse complement strand
TCTTGTCCGTCATCATTTATGGGCATTCTGGACTTTTCACCTGTCGGCTGATGAACCGGACATGGTAAAAGTCCCCCGTCCCTTACTCGAACGCTTCAACGACTTGTTGTGTTATGCTGCTTGAATGTGCAAAGTCTAGCTTAGCTTTAACCCTACGGCGATCACTTCCACGCCGGCGGTCGGTGCTTCAGCCGCCACAGCCAGCCGACCGGATAGCCAAGCATCTTCGCCACGTCGCCGACGACGCGGATCACGGGGACGAGCGCGAGGGCGCGCAGCCAGTCGAGCGCGCCGGCGTGTGGCAGGCGGCGCAGCATCACCGGCAGGCGGCGGTACGGCTGGCGCAGGTAAATGTACGCGCCCGGCAGGAACAGCAGCCAGAACAGGCGGTGCCGTTTCAGCCCCGCCAGCGCGATCAGCGGCGCGGCGAGGAGATAGGTGGCGTAGCGGATGGCGTGGCGTTTGCGCCACAGGTCGGCTTTGCCATCGCCGCGCGCGTAGCGGTAATACTGGTTGAAAAAGGCGCGCAGCGAGCCACGCGGACGGAAGTCCACCCGCGCGTTCGGCGCGAAGGCAAAACCCCCTGCCACCGCTTGCAGCCGGAAGTCAAAAATCAGGTCTTCGCAGTAATCCAGCCATTCGGGATAGCCGCCTGCTGCCGCCCAGGCGCTTTTGCGGAAGGCCACACTGCGGCTGCTCGGCAGAAACGTCGCCGGGTTGATCTCGTCCAGCAGCGGCAGGACGGTCGCGCCCATCGCCGCTTCAAAGACGGTGCGCGGGTCGGCGTCAAACCAGCCGCCGACCGCGTTTAGCGCCGGATTGTCCAGCAGCGGGCGGGTGAGCTGTTCCAGCCAGTCAGGATGCAGTTCAACGCCGGCATCGGTGGCGGCGATGATGTCTCCACGGGCGGCGGCGATGGCGCGGTTGCGCCCGGCGCTGATGTTGCAGCCGGGTTCAACCAGCAGCCGCAGCGGGAGGCGGTCGGCGTAACTGGTGATAATGGCGGCGGTCTGGTCGCGGCTGCCGCCGTCCACGATCACAACTTCATCCGGCGGGCGGGTTTGCGCGGCCAGCGAGCGCATCAGCCGGTGGATGCTCTCGCCTTCGTTTAAGACGGTGGCAATGACGGTAATCATGCGGTTGATTGTAGCGGCAGATGCCCGGCAGGGGAATGGCGCAGGCAGGACGTGATAACTGCCACCCCGACCACGTAATATTTGACAGATTAGCCCGCTACCAAAAGGCGGTATGATGAAACCTGCATACTAGTTGATACCAATCGGGCAAGGGTACTCGTGGTCGCGGTGCTGACGGTTTATACTGGGTGTGGCCTGACGACCATACATCACGCTACATAAGGAGTTCTGCGATGGACAGCTACACCCCAAAACCCGAACATAAATTTACCTTTGGCCTGTGGACAGTCGGCAACCTGGGGCGCGACCCGTTCGGCGAACCCACCCGTTCGCGGCTGTCGCCGGTCGAACTGGTGCGGCTGCTGGCCGAGGCCGGCGCGTATGGCGTCAACTTCCACGACAACGATCTGGTGCCGATTGACGCCACCGCCGCCGAACGCGACCGGATTGTGCGGGAGTTTAAGCAGGCGCTGGCGGATACCGGTCTGGTCGTGCCAATGGCGACGACGAACCTGTTCACCGACCCGGTGTTTAAGGACGGCGCGTTTACGTCCAATGATCCCGCCGTGCGCGCCTATGCCCTGCAAAAAACGATGAACGCGATTGATCTGGGCGTGGAACTGGGCGCGAAGGTGTATGTCTTCTGGGGTGGCCGCGAGGGGACGGAAACCGACGCCAGCAAAAACCCGCTGGACGCGGCGAAGTGGTTCCGCGACGCGCTCAACTTCCTGTGCGAGTACGTGCTGGACAACGGCTATGACCTGAAGTTTGCGCTGGAGCCAAAACCGAACGAACCGCGCAGCGACCTGTATCTGCCGTCGGTGGGCGCGATGCTGGGCTTTATCACCACGCTGGACCATCCCGACCTGGTTGGCCTGAACCCGGAAGTCGCGCACGAACACATGGCCGGGCTGAACTTCATGCACGCGGTCGCGCAGGCGTGGGACGCGGGCAAGCTGTTCCACATTGATCTGAACGACCAGCTTTTCGGGCGTTACGATCAGGACTTACGCTTCGGGTCGGTGATGCTCAAGCAGGCGTTTTTCCTGGTCAAATTCCTTGAAGATGTGGGGTACACTGGCAGCCGCCACTTCGACGCTCACGCCTACCGCAGCGCCGATTATGAGGACGTGAAGGAATTTGCGCGCGGCTGTATGCGAACCTATCTGATTTTGAAAGAGAAAGCGCAGCGTTTTAATAACGACGCTGAAATTCAGGCGCTGCTGCGGGAAATCACCGCCGACGATGGCGTGTATGCCTTTCTGGCGCAGGGCTACAGCCGGGACGCGGCGGCCCAACTGCGCGCCACGCCGTTTGACCGGGCGACATTGGGCGCGCGCCGCCTGCCTTACGAACGGCTGGACCAGCTTACCGTCGAACTGCTGCTGGGGGTGCGGTAGGCAAGATAAAGAGCGTTTATGGCGGCGGGACATGGCGCCGCCGGAAGCTGGAAGCCCTCCGGCTGAACGGCAAAAGCCAACTGGAAGGTGGCCGGCAAGACGAATAAGCGGTGTTTTTTCAGCCTGCTTCCAGCGGGCTTGAGCCGGGCGAGGACAAATATCCTCTGGGTGCAAACGCCTGGCGGCGCAAAATGTTTAACTGGTTATCTATAGGGCGAGGCGCACTCGCCTTGATGGAAAGCACTTTACGTTTATATAAAGGTGATTGAACGATGCAAACCGAACTGCGCGGGCCGACTGCCGTTGTGACAATTGGCCCGGACCTGCCGACCGTGATGATCGGCGAACGGATTAACCCCACCGGGCGCAAGGTGTTCAGCGCCGAACTGCAGGCCGGCGATTTAAGCCGCATCCCGCGTGACGTGCAGGCGCAGGTGATGGCCGGCGCGGGCGTGCTGGACGTGAACGTCGGCGCGGCGGGCGTGGACGAAGTGAAGTGGCTGCCGGAAGCGGTCAAACTGGTGCAGGAAACGGCGGACGTGCCGGTGTGTATTGACTCGCCCAACCCGCAGGCGCTGGCTGCCGCGCTGAAAGTCACGCAGGGGCGCGCGCTGGTGAACTCGGTCAACGGCGAAGAAGCGCGGCTGTCGTCGGTGCTGCCGGTGGTGGCCGAACACGGCGCGGCGGTGATTGCGCTGTGCATGGACGACGACGGCATCCCGACCACGCCGGAAGACCGCCTGCGCGTGGCGGAAAAGATACTCGAACGCGCCGCCAAACTGGGCATCGGGGTGGAGAGTCTGGTATTTGACCCGCTGGTGCTGACGATTGGTTCCGATCATCGCGCCGGTCTGGTCACACTGGAGACGGCGCGGCTGCTGCGGGAAAAACTGGGCTGCAACATGACCGTCGGCGCCAGCAACTCGTCACACGGGATGCCCAACCGCGAGCTGCTCAACACCGTGTTCCTGGCGCAGTTGATTACCGTCGGCGTCAACGCGCCGATCTGCAACCCGGTGAAAAACGCGCTGGCAGTGCGCGCTGCCGACCTGATGCTGGGCCGCGACGAGTGGGCCATGACATATATCCAGGCGTATCGCACACTTTCGTCCATGCAAGAAGCGGCAACCTAGCTTACACTAAATAACGGAATAGTAATGTGTGTCGCAGGTGTGAAGGATTTAACGTATGCCCATCTTTACGCCAGGCCGCCGCTGGCAGCCGCCGTTTTACCCGTTTAAACGCGAACCGTTAGGCCGCCGGCTGCTGGCGCGGTTGGAACGCGCCGTGAAAGGGCCGCTGTTTGGCTGTCGCATGTGCGGCAACTGCCTGCTGCAGGAAACGGCGTTTATCTGCCCGATGGAGTGCCCCAAGGGGCTGCGCAACGGCCCATGTGGTGGTTCGATGGCCGAACACTGCTACGTGGACGAAACGCGCCCGTGCATCTGGTACAAAATCTACGACCGGTCGTTTAAGCTGGGGCGCGAGGAAAAGCTGCTGGAAGTGCTGCCGCCGCTGGACTGGGACAAGGTGGGCACGGAAACCTGGGGCGACGTGTACCGGCAGGTGAAAACGCTGGGCTTTAAGACGGTCGCTGCCGGGCTGACGGCCCGCGAACCGGCCAAACGGGCGCAGACGTGGGACTCGATCTTCACGCCGATTCGGCAGCCGAACTGGTGGGAAGGCGACGCGAAGTACCACGCGCCGGCCTATACCAAGCCGCTGTCCGAACTGGAACGCCGGCTGCGTTCCGGCGCGTTCACCGTCACGGCTGAAATCGCTCCGCCGCTGAGTACGGCGACGGACAAACTGATTCGCAATATCCAGATGTTGCAACCCTACGTGGCCGCCGTCAATTTTACCGACAACGCTTCGGCCATGCCGCGCATGTCCAGCCTGGCGTGCAGCGTGATTGCGGTGCAGCAGGGCGTCGAGCCGGTCATGCAGATTGCTGCCCGCGACCGCACGCGCATGGGCTTGCAGTCGGAAGTCATCGGCGCGAGCGCGCTCGGTATCCGCAACGCCCTGTGCCTGTCCGGCGACCACAGCCGCATGGGTGCAGCGCCGTATGGCCGGTCGGATGTAAACGATCTCGACTCGGTGCAGATGTTGTGGATTCTGCGCCGGATGCGCGACGAGGGCAAATTCCTCGACCAGCGCAGCATGAAGAACCCGCCGAAGCTGTTCCTCGGCGCGGCGGCCTCACCGTTTGCGTCCGAGCCGCAGTTCCAGGCCATCCGCGAACACAAGAAGATCAACGCGGGCGCGCAGTTCTTCCAGACCAACTGCGTGTATGACGCCGATGGGCTGGAAATCTGGCTGAACGAACTGGCGAAACGCAACGTGCTGGACAAGGTGTTTATCCTCGTCGGCATCGCGCCGATCAAAAGCCTGAAGATGGCGCAGCACATGAACGAACACGTGCCGGGCATCACCATTCCAACGCCGATCATGAAGCGGCTGGAAGCGGCGGGTGACGGCGCGGCGGAAGAAGGCGTGACGATTGCGCTGGAACTGATCGAGGCCGTAAAGCAGAAACAGGGCGTGCATGGCATCCACCTGATGGCGGTCAACTGGGAAGAAATCGTCCCGCGCATCGTCACCGAAGCCGGGTTAGCGCCAGAACCGGCAGTCGTATAAATAACCGGCGCACCAGGTAAGAACCGGGGCGCCGGCAGCGTCTATATCAGGCCGGTGATTGGACAACCGGTATCCCCGCCGGAGTTCCGCAGGCCGGCAGACGAATGGACGGTAAGCGGCACAAGTTGCGAAAAAAGCCAGAAATAAGTATTGACAGGGGGATGGGGGAGGGGTAATATACATCTCCCGCAGGGATTAACAAGGGAAGCCGCCGCCGTTCGGTGCAAACCGGACGGTTTTTGTCTGAGGAAACGACGCAAGTCGTGATTGACGAGCGGCGGACGGGCTGGTAAGATAAACCGTATTCCAACGCGGGGACGCGGCGGGGACGCAGCTTAACAACAGGGGAGTGCAGACGGAAGAGAGCAGGAGGGATGGACGCCTGGGTAAAGAAAGGTCTGTCAGCTCAAGTCAGCGACCAAACGGAGAGTTTGATCCTGG
>JACRPS010000036.1 GCA_016223085.1 Chloroflexota bacterium | reverse complement strand
TTCATCGAGGATATTGAAGCCATCCTGAACGAAACCCCCACCGAACGGCAGACGGCGCTGTTTTCCGCTACCATGCCTGACCCGGTTGCCAACCTGGCAAAGCGGTATATGCACCAGCCGCAACGCATCACGGTTGAAGCGGAACAGATGACCGTGCCGCAGATTCGCCAGATTTATTACGAAGTCGGCGGACGCGATAAGTTTGAAGTGCTGGCGCGGATTCTGGATTACGAGCGGCCCTCGTCAGCGATTGTGTTCTGCCGCACCAAGCAGGAAGTGGACACGCTGGGGCAGCGGCTGACTGCCCGCGCCTACCCGGCGGAAACACTGCACGGCGACCTGAACCAGGTGCAGCGCGACCGGGTGATGGCGCGGTTTCGCAGCGGTCAGGTGGAACTGTTAATTGCGACCGATGTCGCCGCGCGCGGGCTGGATATCGAACACGTGTCACACGTCATTAACTACGACATTCCGCTGGACCCGGAAAGCTACGTTCACCGCATCGGTCGTACCGGGCGCGCCGGACGCGCCGGCAGTGCCATCACGCTGGTGACACCACGCGAACGACGGCTGTGGCAGTTTATCCAGCGCACCATCCGCACGACTGTGCCACGCCAGCGGCTGCCAACGATTGCCGATGTAATCGGGCGGCGCCGGGAGGCGTTTAAGGAAACGCTGCGGGAAACCATCAGCCAGGGTGGGTTAGAGCCATACATCGTGATGGCGGAAGACCTGGGCGAGGAATATAGCCCGACCGATCTGGCTGCTGCCGCTTTCAAGCTGCTGCTCGGCACGCCACCGGACGAGATGGAAGATACGCTCGCCGAAGCGGAAGAAACTGAACCGGCGCGCGACCGTGACCGCAGGCAGCCCGCGCCGAAGCGGCGCGAACGTCAGCGAACGATTGAACCGGAACGCGGTATGACGCGCCTGTACATCAACGTTGGCAAAGAGGAAGGCGTCCGACCTGGCGATATTGTCGGCGCGATTGCCAACGAAGCCGATATACCCGGGCGTTCGATTGGCGCGATTGAACTGTTTGACCACTTCTCGCTGGTGGATGTGCCCAGCAACCAGGCACAGCATGTGCTGGAAGCCCTCAAGCGCACCTCGATCCGCAACCGTAAAATCACTCCCAGTCTGGCAAAAGCCCCACGCCGGGATGTCAAAATCCGGCGATAGTCCGGTGAACCAGGGGCGAGCCACGATGGCCGCCCCATTCCTATCTTCTCCAGGTTCTTAAGCCAGTTCTTTTTGCCTCAATTCAACGGGCCTACGCCGCTTTTTCCAGCTGACAGTAAAAGCAGGAAAAATCATTACAATACCGTTTATATAGAATTATATTACGGTTCGTGTCGCTATTTTTTATGTAATTGAAATGTTTCTACACCTATTCTGGTGGCGATTGCAGAAATTCCGGTTGGAGAAGGGCTATACAATGCTGTTGAATCGCCGCTACCTTTCATTTCTCATCCTGCTCATCCTGTTTTTATTTGTGCCGATGATTTCAATTCTGGCGCAACAGCCAGTGACGGCCACCGTCGCCATTGGCCCCGGCTTTGTGGATGGCATTCCCCGGCAGATCGTCCGCACGAGGGATGACCGGGTATACGCCTTCACTATTCAGGCGCAGTACAGCGCCCAGATCAGAGCTTACTGGTCAACAACTCCCGGTCTGCCCACCGCTTTTCCCGGCCAGACCGCCGTCACCGCTGCCAGCATACCGTTATCACTGGATGCGGCTTACGACGGTGACAGCACCGTGCACGTTCTGGTGAACACCCAGGCCGGTACACTGTTGGATTATCCATTTGATACCGGCAGCAACACCTTTCGCGCGCCAATTACCGTTGCTACCGGCTTGCCGACCGTTTCGGGCGAATATATTGGCACCGTTGGGGTTTCGAGTCTGTTTGACCGCTCTGGACGGTTGAACATCGCCTATTGGTCGGCCAACAACCACATTATCTTTGCGACATATACCTACAACGCGGCTAACAACACGCTGACGGCTGTTGGCAGTCCGTTCCAGGTGGATAGCAGTGGCAGCGCCAATCATCCGGCGCTGGCAATTTCGCCGGTAGATGGTTCGATAACCGTGGCGTGGGTGTCGGAAGCGACGATGCCGGCACGGATACTAGCCCGGACGCGCACAGGTACAACCTGGGGGCCGGAAGAAACGGCCAGCACCTCGCCTGTGTGGACCAGCCGCAACTCCGGCGTCAACATTGACCAAGGGCCAAACATGCTCATCACAAGCGATGGCAGCCGTCACTTGCTGTACATCGAAAACTGGGACAACACGGGGCAGTATGGCCGCCTGCATTATGTAAGCAAGGCTGGCGCGGGCAGTTGGGTAGATCAGCCGATTGCGTTTTATACCCATAATCCGGCTTTAGCCACCACTTCCAGCGATCAGCTCTATATTATCGGGCATGGCGCGGTGAGCACCGGGCAGAACGACAATCTGTATTACATGGTCAAAAATGCCAATGGCTCGTGGGGTACACCACAGCTTATCATCCCCGCATCCGGCTCTGAAACATTCGACAGCAGTGCATCAGTCAAGTGGTCGGTAGTGGGCTGGAACCGCCCGAATACCATCGAGTTCCTGTTCTTTGCAGCCATCAATCACAACTACAACAATACGAATGTGTATTATGGTCGCATTGATACCGGCGGTGGTGGACCAACGCCAAGCGCAACGCCAACCAACACCAGTACGACGGTCGCGCCGCCTACCAGTACCAACACGCCGGTTAATACTCCAACCAACACACCCACGCCGGTCACTGGTGCCCAGCAGATAACCGTGCAGGTGAGCAGTTCATGGGATGATGCCAATGAGGTGAACGGCAGCGTCAGCGGGAACGATAGTTCGCTATGGATTGGGAATGGCAGTAGTACTACCGCTAGCTACCTCGGATTGCGCTTTAACAACATTACGATTCCGAAGGGCGCGATTATCACAGCGGCAAATGTGGAGTTTTATTCTGCCTTCACACAGTGGCAGAGTGTCAGCCTGGAAATCGCGGGAGAAGCAAGCGATAACGCGCAGGCCTTTAACGCTACGCGCCCATCGCAGCGTCCCCTAACTCAGGCGCGGGTTACCCATACCTCTAATGTGCAGTGGCAGGCCAGCACCTGGTATACGCTCAGCCCGGTAACGCCCCTGATTCAAGAGATTGTGAACCGGACCAACTGGACTCCCGGAAGTAGCCTGGCACTGATCTATCGTGGCACAGGCAGCGCCTGGGCGCGCAAGTTCGCCGCCAGCAGCGAAGGCAGTCCGTCATTTGCTCCACGTCTCACGATCAGCTATACTGTCGGCGGGCTGCCACCAGCTACCGCGACCAACACGCCGCTGCCATCCAGTACCCCGACCCATACACCCACAGCAACCAATACACCGCTTCCGTCCAGTACACCGACCAACACCCTAACCAACACGCCGACCGTAACGCCTTCACGAACCCCGACCAGCACGCTGACGGCGACCAACACAAGCACGCCGCAGCCGTCCATTACACCGACGCCAGGATCAGGAACGTTAACAAGGCAGATCGTAGCTCCGGGCGACGATGTTAATCAGGACGGTACTACGTTCCAGATGGGTGGGACAACGGTCTGGATTGGGAATGGGGCTTCAACCAGCAGCAGTTATACCGGTCTTCGTTTCACCAATATCACCATTCCACGTGGCGCAACGATCACCAACGCGCGGCTGGAATTTTACTCAACCAGTAATCAGTGGATTCAGATCAGCTTACAAATCGCCGCTGAAGCGGTTGATAACAGCCTGCCGTTTGCAAGCGCGAGTCGGCCATCGCAGCGCACGCGCACAACGGCGCGTATCAACCACAGTTCCAGCACCCGTTGGCTACCAAACCAGTGGTATCCACTCGATGACATGCGTGTGGTGATACAGGAAGTGATTAATCGTTCTGGCTGGCAGAGCGGCAATAGCCTGACGATCATTCTCCAGGGAACTGGTGGAGCGTGGGGGCGTAAATTCGCCAGCAGCTTTGAGGCAAACCCGGCGCAGGCAGTGCGGCTGGTCATCAGCTACCAATAGCCCGTGTTCGGGTAGCGGCACGCTCGTTCACAGGAAACGTCAACCAGGCCTCCGGCAGCACCTCCGCCGGAGGTCTGTTTATATCCTGTACACCTGTACAGAGTCAGACTGGACAGGGTGATGTTATAATGCGGCAAAACAGACGAGGGAGAGAACCAGCATGGCCGCGCGAGTTAAACCGGAAACCGATACCGAAAAGCTGCGGCGGCGCAACCGGGAACTCTCCATCCTGAATACTATCGCCAAAGCGATGAATCAGGAAGTTGACCTGGGGCGGGCGCTGAACGCAGCGCTGACTCATGTGGCGGCGTTGTTCGATCTGAAAACAAGCTGGATTTTTCTCCTCAATGAGAATGGTGATTTTTACCTGGCTGCCGCGCAAAATCTGCCGCCGGCGCTGGCTGACCATCCGCGCCGGATGAGCGGGGAATGTGACTGCCTGTGGGCGTTTGAAGAAGGCGAGATGGTCGCTCCGGAGAATATCACGTGCAGCCGGTTGGAAAACCTCGTAGTGGGCACGGCGGGGCTGCGGCAGCACGCCAGCATCCCGCTGCGGGCGCAGGGCAAGCCGCTGGGCGTGCTCAACGTCGCCAGTACCGACTGGGACGATCTCTCCGGGGACGATCTGCAACTGCTGTATCTGGTCGGCGATCTGCTGGGCATCGCCATCGAACGCGGGCGGCTGTTTAACAAAAGTGTTGAACTGGGCGCGATTGAAGAACGTAACCGGCTGGCGCGGGAAATTCACGATACGCTGGCG
Source organism: Chloroflexota bacterium (assembly GCA_016223085.1). GTDB lineage: Bacteria > Chloroflexota > Anaerolineae > Aggregatilineales > Phototrophicaceae > CFX2. The sequence goes on along the minus strand of JACRPS010000036.1, from coordinate 1,244 downwards.
CAGGGATTGGCAGGCATTGCGCTGCAACTCGAAACGGCTGACGTCCTGCTGGAAACTGGCGCCAACCCGACCCGCGTCCGACAGGTGGTCGCCCATGCGCTGCAACTGACCCGTGACAATCTGGAAGAAGCGCGGCGGTCGGTGCTGGATTTGCGCGCCGCGCCGCTGGAAGGCCGCCCGCTGGTGGAGGCGATGGCCGCACTGGTGAAGGATTGGGCGGCGCGGCGTAGGGCGGAAGCGAGCTTCGAGGTGATGGGCAGCCCACGCCCGCTGCCCGTGCGGGTGGAGGTGGGGCTGTTCCGCATTTTGCAGGAGGCACTTACCAACATTGGCCGCCACGCCTATGCCAAACATGTCACCGTCGAATTGGTAATACAACCAGACCATGTCCGGTTAAGGGTGGAAGACGATGGCCGGGGGTTTGACCCGGAACAGGTGAGCGACAACCGCTACGGCCTGGTCGGCATGAACGAACGGGCAAAGCTGCTGTCCGGAAGCCTCGAAATCAGCAGCGCACCGGGCCAGGGCACACGGTTGGACGTGGTGATTCCGTTGGAGGCACAATAATCATGGAGCGCATCATCCGCATCCTGGTAGCGGACGATCATCCGGTCGTGCGGGATGGGCTGATCGCCATCCTCGGCACGCAGCCGGATTTTGCGGTTGTCGGCAAGGCGGCTACTGGCGTCGAGGTGATCGAGCAGGTGCGGCGGCTGGAACCGGATGTGATTCTGCTTGATCTGGAAATGCCGGAACTGGACGGCGTGGAAGCTCTGCGCCGCCTGCGCCAGTTGAATCCGCGCCTGCGCGCGATTGTCTTCACGGCGTTTGATACCGACGAACGCATTGTGGCGGCGGTGCAGGCCGGGGCGCAGGGTTATCTGCTTAAAGGCGCGCCACGCGAGGAGATTTTTAACGCGGTGCGGGTGGTCTACGCTGGTGGATCGCTGCTTCAGCCGGTCGTTGCCTCCAAGCTGCTGCGGCAGGTCACCCATCCGGCTGCCGAACCGCTGACTCCGCGCGAGCAGGATGTGCTTCAGCGGTTGGCACAGGGGTTGCAGAACAAGGAAATCGCTGCCGAACTGGTCATTACTGAGCGCACCGTCAAGTTTTATGTCAGTTCGATTCTGAGCAAGCTGGGCGCGGGCAACCGCACCGAAGCCGTCACAATGGCGCTCCAGCAGGGCATAATATAACAATAGTGCGCCGTTTATATTCCATTTAACTCGGCGCGTTATCCTAAC
>JACRPS010000007.1 GCA_016223085.1 Chloroflexota bacterium | reverse complement strand
AAATAATCCACCTTGTTCGGCTTTGGGGTATGATTCTCGCTCAAGATGTATCCGTTCTGATTGGTGTTTGGCGACTTCAATCTGAACGCGATACATCTCCTTTTTCAACCCCTTTGCCTTTTTACGGATAGGTACTTAACCATTAGACCATCGGCCAGCCGAGGCTGATACGCCCGCGCTCCTTTTCGACATTGAGGATTTCCACCTGAATCACGTCGCCCAGATTGAGGACGTAGCCGGGCGGAAGCTGGCTGCGGTGCAGCAGCCCATCCTGCTTCACGCCGATGTCCACAAACGCGCCAAAATCCACTACGTTGCGCACCGTGCCATACAGGCGCATCCCCGGCAGCAGGTCGTCCATTGACAGCACATCGCTGCGCAGAATCGGCGCGGGCAGGTCGGCGCGAGGGTCACGCCCCGGACGAATAAGCTGCTCAAGAATGTCAGTCAGCGTCGGAATACCTGTGCCGAGTTCGGCAGCCAGTACGTCCAGCGGAACGCGGCTTTGCAGGTCGTCCAGCGCCGCTTCACGTTCCGCCAGTGATGCGGTTCTGGTCAGCCCGGCGCGTTGCAGCAGCGCCCTCGCCACGTGGTAACTTTCCGGGTGGATGGCGCTGGCGTCCAGCAGCTCATCCCCTTCACGGATACGCAAAAAGCCGGCGGCCTGTTCATACGCTTTCGGGCCAAGTCCGGGCACCTGCTGCAACGCCTTGCGGCTGCGGAACGCGCCGTTTTCATTTCGGTAGCTGACGATTCGCTCCGCCAACTTTGGGCCGATGCCGGCGACGTGCGTCAGCAGGGCCGGCGAAGCGGTGTTCACGTCCACGCCGACGCGGTTGACTACTGTTTCCACCACGCTGTCAAGTGCTTCCGATAAGCGTTTCTGGTTGACATCGTGCTGGTACATGCCCACGCCGATGGCCTTTGGTTCGATCTTGACCAGTTCGGCCAGCGGGTCCATCACGCGGCGGGCAATCGAAACCGCGCCACGCAGCGTCACGTCCAGATCGGGCAGTTCGGCGCGGGCCAGCGGGCTGGCGCTGTAGACGCTGGCGCCGGCCTCGCTCACCATCAGGTAATGCAGGCCTTCGCGGTTGCGCGTCAGTTCGGCGGCAAGCTGCTCCGTTTCGCGGGAGGCGGTGCCGTTGCCGATGGCGATCAGCGTCACGCCGAAGCGTTCGACCAGCGCGGCCAGTGTCCGCAGCGTGTCGTTCCAGCGGCGTTGCGGTTCATGCGGGTAGATTGTTTCGGTCGCCAGCACCCTGCCGGTCGGGTCAATCACGGCCACTTTGCAGCCGGTGCGGAAGCCGGGGTCAATGCCCAGCACGGTATGGCCGGTCAGCGGCGGCTGGTTGAGCAGATTACGGAGATTGGTTGCAAACACGGCGATGGCATGGTCTTCAGCCTGTTCCGTCAGCGCGGCGCGCACGTCGCGTTCGATGGCAGGGAGCAGCAGCCGTTTGGCGGCGTCCTCGATTGCCAGTTCCAGTTGTTCCACCAGCGGCGACCGGCGATCAGGCCGGAATACCGTTTCAATTGCCTGCCGCCAGTCGCGTTCGGCCACGTCGAGACTGACGCGCAGTACCTTTTCGGCCTCGCCCCGGTTGATCGCCATCACCTGATAGGGTTTGATGCGGTCTACGCGGTATTCAAACTCGTAATACAGTTGGTAAACGCCTTTGTCGTCTTTCGCGTCTTTGGTTTTATGCGCCCGCAGCAGGCCAAAGCGCATCGCTTTCAGGCGCGTCTGGCCGCGCACGTCGGCGTGCTCGCTGATCGTTTCGGCCACAATGTCACGTGCCCCGGCCAGCGCGTCTTCGACCGTCGGCACGGCTTCGCTGACAAACGGCACAGCAAGCTGTTCCGCCGTCTGGTTGACACGCGCCTGTGCCACAATCAAGTCGGCCAGTGGTTGCAAGCCCCTGTCTCGAGCGATGCTGGCGCGGGTGCGGCGTTTAGGTTTGAACGGCTGGTACAGGTCTTCGAGTTCCGTCAGCGTGTCGGCGGCTGCGATTTGTCCCTGAAGTTCGGGCGTTAGCAAGCCCTGTTCCTCAATCGAGGCGATAATTGTGTCGCGGCGTTCGTCCACTGCACGCAGCCGCGTGGCCGATTCCAGAATTCGGCGTATTTGGTCTTCGTCCAGCCCGCCGGTGATTTCCTTGCGGTAGCGGGCGATAAACGGCAGGGTGTTGCCGGTATCGAGCAGCTCAATCGTCGCACCGACCTGCGCCGGACGCAGCTTCAACAGCGCGGCGATTTTTTGATCGTATCGGGTTGTCAAGCTCAAGCTCCCACTTTACTTATCCAGATGTGAGGATGCGGTGTAGCACCAGCACCAGACCAACGTGCAGGGCAATGCCATACCCCAGGCTGAGCGCCAGACGGCTGAAGCGGCTGAAGCCGGAAAGCGCCGGCGGCATCAGATATTTTTCGGCAAAGCCGCCGATGATAAACCCCAGCAGAAACAGCCCGCCGAGCACGAAACCGGCCAGCATACAACCGAGATCATCGGCGCTGGTGCTGCTGCCGCCGATATTGCTGATATAGGTATTGGGGTCGAACAGGGAAGCAGGCATCGCATCCACAACATCCTGCGAACCGCTGGTGAGGGTCTGCCAGCCCAGACTGATGAGCGTCAGCGCGGCGACGTTCAGCGCCAGCGCGACAACCGTCAGCGCAACCGAGATTACCGAGGCGCGCGGCCAGCCGGCCAGATGCCAGACCAGCAGCAGCGGCGCCAGCGCCCCGACCAGCAGCGCCCCGGTGCGCGCCAGGCTGACCAGACAGCCCGTACCGCGCGGCAGCACAATCATCAGCCCGGCCAGCAGGAGCAGCGGCAGGGTCAGCAGAAGTGGATTCACGACTATTCTCCCACAAAAACGGCGGCAAACAGGGTCTTTTGAGGCGTGATGGTGTTGTCATTGAAAGAGGCATGATAGACGGACTCGGCAGGGGGCGCAACCCTTGTTTTTGCCATAGGCGCCGTCTATAGTAGGGTCTGCTTCACTCTCCAACTTAAGGCTTAAGGAGCATTCCACAGTGGGTAAAGTTCGTGTAGCCATTATCGGCGTGGGCAACTGCGCGTCCTCGCTGGTTCAGGGAGTTTATTACTACCGCGATGCCCGCGAGGACGAGATTATCCCCGGCATCATGCACACCAATCTGGGTGGGTATCATGTCGGTGACATCGAATTCTCCGCCGCAATTGACATTGATGTAGAGAAAGTTGGCAAGGACCTGGGCCAGGCGATCTGGGCCGGACAGAACAACACCATCCGGTTTGCCGAAGTGCCGGCGATGACCGGCGTCACGGTCGCGCGGGGTATGACCCACGACGGCCTTGGCCCGTACCTATCGCAGAAGATCACCAAAGCGCCGGGTTCAACCGACAACATCACGCAGATTCTGCGCGATACCAAAACGGATGTGGTGGTGAATTACCTGCCGGTGGGCAGCGAACAGGCGACCAAGTGGTACGTCGAGCAGGTGCTGAACGCCGGCTGCGCCTTTGTGAACTGCATCCCGGTTTTTATCGCCCGCGAACCGTACTGGCAGACGCGCTTTAAGGAACGTGGCCTGCCGGTAATCGGCGACGACATCAAGAGCCAGGTCGGCGCGACCATCGTCCATCGGGTGCTGACGAATCTGTTTAAGGATCGCGGCGTCGTTTTGGAGCGCACCAGCCAGCTTAACGTGGGCGGTAACATGGACTTCTACAACATGCTGGACCGCAGCCGACTGGAAAGCAAGAAGATCAGCAAAACCAACGCCGTCACCAGCCAGCTTCCGTATGACATGGGCGAGGGTAACGTCTATATCGGCCCCAGCGATTACGTGCCCTGGCTGACCGACCGCAAGTGGGCATACATCCGGCTGGAAGGTAAAACGTTTGGCAACGTGCCGCTGAACGTGGAACTGAAACTCGAAGTGTGGGACAGCCCCAACAGCGCCGGCGTGGTGATTGATGCCGTGCGCTGCGCCAAGCTGGCGCTCGACCGCAAGATCAGCGGCGCGCTGGAAGGGCCAAGCGCCTACTTCTTTAAATCGCCGCCGATTCAGCCGCCCGACGACGTGGCGCGGGATATGGTGGAGGCGTTTATCCATAACGAGCCTTACGTATGGGATGGCAAAAACCGCACCGGAACGGCGGGTTAGCAGTGGTCTTTGGCTGGTAGTAGGGGCGGGTTTCTAAACCCGCCCCTACGATTCCGAGGGTAGCAGTTGTGGAGAGGTGCGCCGGTTGGTGACAAAGGTAACAGTGGCGGCGACCGCCAGCAGCGGCAGTACCAGCGCGAAAGCATTCTGAATGCCGATCTGGTCGGCCATCATACCGAGCAACTGCGGCGTAAGCAGCATCGCCAGCCCCGACCCCATCGAAATGCGCGAACTGGCGCGGTTGATCTGGCTGGCGGCGGTGCTGGTGGCGCTCGAGAGTGACAGCGGAAACAGGTTGGAAGTTCCCAGCCCGCAGATAAACAACCCCGCCAGATTGAGTGCCGGAAGCTGTCCCAGCCAGAACAGCGGGAAGCCAACGGCGGCGAAAGCCATCGCCACCAGCAGCAGCCAGCGGCTGGGGAAACGCCAGGTCAGGCGGCTGAAGGCGGCGCGCGCCAGCACGGCGGCGATAAAAACCACGCTGCTGGCAGTGGCGGCGGTATCCTTGTTCAAACCGACCACCTTTTCCAGATAATCTGCCGCCCAGAACACCACGCACCATTCAATCGAAACACCCAGGAACAGCACCACCCAGTACGCCCAGTAGGCGCGGGGAAGGGGGGTTTTTGGCGCGTTGGACACGGTGATTGGGGTGCTGCCTTCCGGCGCGGTCACATGGCGCGAGATGAGCCACATCAGCCCCCAGACCACCACGCCCGCGTATAGTGCCGCCCGCCAGCCCCGGCCAAGCGCAAAACCGAGGCCGATCAGCAGCGGCGCCAGTGTTGCCCCGGCGCTGGCAAACACGTTGGATTCGGTCAGCGCGATGGCGCGGCGGTTGCCGTACTGGTCGGACAGCGCCGCCTGGATAATCACCAGCAGGTAGGTGCCGATCACGCCCATCACAAAACTGCTGCCGATGGTCAGCCCGACCTGGCGCGACAGCGCCAGCAGCAGCGCGCCGGCGGCCATGCCTGTACCGGCAAACCAGAACACCGGCGTGCGTCTCCAGCGGCGCACCACCCGGTCGCCCGTCGCGCCGGCGATAAACATGCCCAGCGCAAAGGCGCTGAGATGCAGCCCGGCCAGCGTGTAGTTGAGTTCGAGTTCGGCGCGCAGGAAGGGGATCATGGGGCCGAGCGTCGCCTGCAAAAACGAATAGTAGCCGAGCGTGAAATATGCCAGCCAGGTGAAGCGGGTGCGGATGAAGGATTGCATAGCAAAATTTAAGGAGAGGGTTAGGGGCGACCAACAGGTCGCCCCTACAGATGACGATGTTGCTATTATACGCCCGCATCACGCGGGATGCCTAGAGCCGTGCGCGGCGGCTAGTTGATGCCAACCGGCTTGCCTTTCACGTAGGGCAATACGTCTTCCAGCAGCATCCCCTGAATGTCGGGGTTGGCAATACCTAGCACGTCGAGCATAAAATAGTCTACACCCAAATCCACAAACGGCAGCATTTGCTCCACCACCTGCTGCGGTGTGCCGACAAAGGCATTATCGCGCGTCCACTTCATCAGGTCGGTTGCGCCTAGTGCCTGCGCTTCGGCTTCGGTCTTGCCCAGCGCAATGCGACCAAACCACGTCAGCCGGATGCTGAGGGGGTCGCGGCCAATCGTTTCACAATGCTGTTTGAGGGTGCTGACCATACCGCTGTAGGTGGGGTAGTTTTTATCAGAGACGTTCCACCAGTCGGCGTACCGCGCGGCCAGCATCATCGTCTTGTTACCACCGCCACCGACGATCAGCGGAGGCAGGGGATCGGGCTTGGGTTCACAGTAGGCGTTTTCGACTCGGTAATGTTTGCCGTGATAGGTGACTTTACCCGGTTCTTTCCACAACCGGTTGATGATTTCCAGCGTGTCTTCAAGCTGCTCGATGCGTGTGGCGGGGGAAGGGAAGGGATAGCCGTAGCTGCGATATTCGTCTTCCTTCCAGCCTGCGCCCACGCCCAGCAGCAGCCGCCCGTTGCTCAGAACTTGCAGCGATGCCGCCATCTTCGCCAGCAGCGCCGGGTTGCGGTAGCTCTGGCACATCACCATCGAACCCACCTGGAAGTTCGACCAGCGCGCCGCAAGATAGCTGAGGACGGTCCAGACTTCGAGCGTGTACCAGTCCTCCCAGAACAGATGATCGGTCATCCATAGGCTGCGGAAGTGGCCGCCCAGCGGCGGCAGGACTCGTTCCAGATTCTCCAACCAGGCGTTTTGTGGCCCCCGGGGCTGACGTTCCACCAGCACCAGACCAAATTCAACCGCCATATAAGACCTCGCTTTGGGTGATCGGGTAGGAAGCTACGGCTGATTATACTGCCGAGAGGGAGCGAACACCAACGGAGGGACATGGCGCCGCCATATCCCTGCGTCCTGGCTAAACAACTGGCATCACCAGCGCCGAGGGGTGATCGGCGTCATGGTAGATGGTCTGGATTGCCGTTTTCAGGGTTGCGCCGCTGATAAAATCCTCACCGGTGCCCAGGTTGCGATTCCAGCGTGGATGTGCCCCGCTGGACACCTGCACCCGCAGCCGGTGGCCTGGGCGGAAGTGATATGCTGTCGCCCACATATCTATCTCGATACACAGGCTGCCATCCGGCTGGGGCGCGCCCTTGCCAGGTTCAACGCGGAACAGGCCGTCGCAGACGTTAATCGAGCGCCCGTCCGGGTACACATCGCACAGCCGGGCGAAAAAATCGGTATGGTCGAGGCTGGATTTGGCGTAAAGCTGCATCTGCACTGCGCCGATGATCTCCAGTGGTTCGACCAGCGGCGGCGAGGTATACGTCAGCACGTCAGGGCGGGCTTCCAGCCGGCGGTTGTCACGCGGGCCGGCAAACGGGCTGAACTGCGTGCCACCCAGCGCCTGGGTGGGGTTGGCCGGGTTGTAAATGTAGTTGTCCACGCCTTCGGCAGCCTTCGGTGGCAGCACGTCAAGCCGCTGGCGGGCGTGCAGGTAATACAGGGTGGGCTGGGCCGGCAGGGGCCAGTCGTCCAGGTCGCGCCATTCGTTGGCGCCCATCACGTAAATGCGTACCGGGTTGGGGCGCAGCCGCCGCGCATCACCCTTCAGATGAGCATCAAACCAGGGAATGCCTTCCCGCAACTCCTGCAGGCTGATGATCTCGCTGAAGTGATGCCAGGGGCCGATGGTTAAGTAGGGTGTTCGCCCGGCAGCACGCAGGACGCGGTAATCTTCCAGCAGGGCGCGCAGGAAGAAATCATACCAGCCGCCGATGAAATGCACCGGCGCGGTGACACGTTCCGGGTGGGTGGTCTGGTGAACGTCCAGCCACAGGGCATCGTCCGGGCTGGCGTGTTCCAGCCACTTCCGATAGAACTCAACTGGCTCGCCCAACGCCAGCGCATCGCCTTCAACGATGGGCAGTGCGGTGAAGGCCGGCGCGATGGTGCGTTCCACCTGGGATAGCAGCCGCATTCCGTGCAGCAGATTTTTACCGTTGTCGAGCGCCTGGAAGTAGGCCATCCAGCGCATCGCCAGACTGAGGTCCACCGCGCCATCGGGGTAGACCACCATCTGCAACTGCGAGCCGGTGATCGCGGGCACCATGGCCCTAACTTCCGGTGCGTCGGCGATCACCCACTGGACGATGCCCAGGTAACTGCCGCCCCACAGACCAACCACGCCGTTAAACCAGGGCTGCGTTTTCAGCCAGTCCAACGTCGCCAGCCCGTCGGCGCGTTCGTTGAAGTAGGGGTCGAAGTCGCCATCGGAGTCAAAGCGTCCGCGTGTGTCCTGCACCAGTACGTGATAACCGCGTTCGGCAAAGCGGTGGGCGGAAAAGGTGAGCAGCAGCCCAAAGGCGCCGGCCTTTTTGCCGCGCCCGTAAGGGGAGCGAATTAACACGGTGGGGAAGTTGCCGGGGATGGTAGGGTAATAATGGTCGGCGGCCAGCGTCAATCCGTCCGGCATGGGAATGCGCAGAGCTTCTTCCATGCGCACCTTATAGTGAACCGGTGGCAGCCGCAGCGCCAGCGCAAGAAACTGGCGGCGCAGCCGGTAGACCAGCGCCAGCAGGAGCGCAACGATCAGGACGATGCCGCGCAGGACCTTCATGATTCACCTGCCTTTTGATGCTATGCAGTCAGCAACCATAGCAGACCAAACACGCAACCAACACTTGCCTTACGTTAATCATATCGGATTTTGCCGGTTGCTGCCCGACGAGTATCCGGTAGACAACCCGTTTTGGGCGGTTGCTGATGAAGTCCGTCCTGAAAACAGGATATGTGGCTGGAAATGGTGTGCCGCATAGCCCTAAACGCATGTTACAATAACAGGATAAAATTGGGATATGAATAAATTTGGGGAGCGACCATGCGCGAGATTCCGCAGCTTCAAAAAAAGCCGGGCGTGTCACTGGTGCTCAGCGGCGGCGCGACCAAAGCCTTTTACTTTCATCTGGGTGTATTAAAAGTTTTACAGCCGGAAAACATCTCCTCAATTGTCGGCACCAGCGCCGGCGCGGTGATCGGCGCGTTTGTGGCCTCCGGCGCGACGGTGGATAACCTGCTGGCGTCACTGTACCAGAAACAGGTGTACCTGCCGAAGTTTGACACCTGGGTACGGACGCTGACCTCAACCATGCTGTTTAAACCCAAGTACCAGGACATCGCCTGGCAGGCCATTTTAACGGGATATGCCGGTCTGCGGTTTCTGGCGTCGCTGCCAGTACTATACAACCGCGATCTGGTAGCAGAGGCGATTGACCGCCTGATTGACAGCCAGTCCCACGTGACCGGCTTCTTCGACGCGATTGCGCTGGAAAACCTGTTTAAATCGCTGCTGCCATCTGCCGATTTTGCCCACACCGACATTGACCTGTATGTCGTGGCAACCTGTCTGGACTGCCGGATGCGCGGCGTGTTTAACGGACGGTATGAGTTTGAGGACGGCGAAAACTGGTTTATGACCAACGTGCCGATTCACAAGGCGGTGCGGGCTTCAACCTGCATTCCCGGTATGTTTGAGCCGGTGCGCATCAACGGTAAATATTTCGTGGATGGCGAAATCAAACAGACGCTGTCGGCAGACATCGGCGTGCAACTGGCGGATAAGGTGGTGGTGTCACACACCTACCAGCCGCTGTATCTGGGCGACGAAGGCAGCGTGCGCGATATGGGCTGGCTGAACATCGTCAAACAGTCCACGTCGGTTATCTTCAGCGAACGGATTGCCATCTGGCGGCGCATCTACGAACAGCAGAACCCGGAGAAAGAGATTATCTGGATTCAGCCAGACCCGGAGGACAGCGAATTCTTCAGCGCGCCGGAATTTTCCTTCAGCCCCGATGTGCAGAAACGAATCATCCACTGCGGCGAGATTGCCGCGTTTAAGGCACTGAATAAAACGCCCGTTTAATGGTAGGGAAGGTTAAACGCGATGAAACAGGGAAAACACATGCAGTTTCTTGGTCCGGTGGACACCGCTTTTTACATGGTGGATACGCCGGAAACGCCCATGAATATCGGTGCGATGACCGTTTTTGAAGGCAAAATCGCGTTTGATGCATTCCTGAAACTGATCGAGGCGCGCATCTACCAGATTCCACTGTACCAGCAGAAGGTGATTCAAGCGCCGCTGAATCTCGGCCAGCCGATGTGGGCCTTTGACCCGGATTTCTACGTCGGCAACCACGTCTTTCGGATGACGCTAGAGCAGCCGGGGACGGACGAACAGCTTCGCGAACTGGCCGGGCATCTGGTATCTGGCAAACTCGACCGCAGCAAGCCGCTGTGGGAAATTTACCTGATCGAAGGGCTGGAGGGCGACCGCACCGGCGTCTTTTTTAAGATTCACCACTGCATGGTGGATGGCCTGGCCGCCGTTGAACTGTTTACGCTGCTGCTGGACGTGTCACCGGAAGCGGTTGCCAACCCGAAAAAGCCGGTCTATGACCCGCCGTACCTGCCCAGCACCGGCCAGTTGATCGTCGAGTCAGTCAAGCGCGACATTCCGCACAAATTTAATATGCTACGAAAGGTTGGCTCGGATGTCCTGTCTCTCGGTTCGGTGCTGGCCGACAAAGAGAAACGGCGCAAAGCCTTTATCGGGATGGCCTACCTGCTGAACGACAACCTGAAGCCGATCAGCAAGCTGCCGATCAACGGCAAAAATACCGGCAGGATGACGCTGGGCTGGGCCGAGTTTTCGCTGGCAGAAGTGCGCGCGATTCGGGCTGCTGCGAACGCCTCGGTGAACGACGTGATGCTGACGCTCCTCGGCATGGCGGTCGAACGCTACATCCGCGACCTGGGCGAAAAGACCAGCCAGACGTTCCTGCGCGCGCTGGTGCCGGTGAGTATGCGCCAGGAGGAAGAAAAAGGCGATTTTGGCAACCGCATCTCCGTGCTGCCGATTGACATCCCCTTTGGCGTGAGCGACCCCCTGGAACGGTTGCGGCGGGTGGCGGAGTATACCAGCGTGATGAAAAACTCGTCGCTGTCCAAAGGGCTGGACCTGGTACTGACGTTTCCGTCGCTGATGCCATCGCTGGCCCAGCCGCTGATCTGGCAGGCCGCGCCGGTGGCGTTTTCACTGCTGGCGCATACCTGGTGTACCAATGTCACCGGGCCGCAGATTCCCATTTATCTGCTGGGGCATCAGATGCTGCACTCCTACGGTTATTTCCCGCTGAATCCATCCATGGGATTGGCGTGTGTCATTACCAGTTATAACCAGAAGATCAGCATGACGCTGGTGGCGGACGCGGGTATCGTGCCGGACGTGACCGAACTCGCCAAAAACCTGAAAGATTCCTATTACGCGCTGCGCACCGCCGCCAAAGTGCCGCAAATGGAGCCAATCGCTGCCGAGAGCAAGGTAACGCCACCAGGGGAGGCCAAAGCCGCGCCGGTGGTTGAAGCACAGCCGGTTGAGCCAAAACCTGCTCCCACCGCCGAGGCGCAGCCAGCAGAGGGTGAGACGATGACCGAGCCGGTCGCAGCGCCGGCAGTCGTGGCAGACGCAGTGTCCCAACCCGCTGTGACAACCAATGATAACGACGCGACCCGGCCTGCCCTTACGCCGGTCGCAGCGACCGAGTTGGTTGAGCGTGCTGCTGACATTATGCCTGTTGAGTCGCCGCAAGTCACGCCGGTCACTGTGTCTCCTGTGAGTGAGGAACGGTCAAACGGTTTTGCGCCGCAACCGGAACTGGCGGCTATGCCTGCTGCCGACCCGGCGGGTGAAGCATCGTCCGCCAACGGCGCTGTCGGTCAGCCCGTTCCGGCGGTAGCTGCGCCGGCAGTGGAAGCACCGCCTGCTACCTCAAACCCGCCAGAAAAACCGAAGCTGTTTTCCGAGGAGTGGGCGCAGGCCTACCACGAGGCGATCAATAATAATAAAGGCTATCACAACGCTTCAACCCGGTGGGAAGCGGGCGCGCTGTCGTTTATCATGAAGGCATCGCCTCGTCACGGCTTCCCGCGTGATTCGGCGGTCTGGCTTGATTTGCACAAAGGCGTGTGCCGGGCGGCAAAAAGCATCCAGCCGCACGAGGCGGACAGGCTGTCGGCGTTTGTAATCGAGGGCGATTATGCCACCTGGATGGATGTGCTGGGTGGGCGGGCGCAGCCGCTGGTGATGATTATGCGCGGCAAGCTGCGGCTGAAGAAGGGTTCAATCACCCGGCTGCTGCCGTTTACGCAGTCGGCGCAGGAGCTGATTCACAGCGCGCAGGCGATTTCGTGACCGTTGCAGCAGCAGGTAGTGGGGACATACCGGGTAAAAAAGTATATCGGGATTACGATATTCTGTCTTGTGAAATTTGTCACATGGTTTGCCTGATTTCCCACACTATCTTTCGTAGCAGAAGATCGTTAATGTGAGAATAAATACTTCTTTCTGCTGCGAAAGGAGGGCTGGCGCAGTTGTCGCGTCAAACGACTATGGCAGTCACCAATGGAGTGAAGATTCAGGCCAGAAAGGCGAAGAAGGAGGAGACTTCCAAAATGGTAGAAACCTTAAAAACGGAACTGGAAACGGTTGAAACGGAAAAGTTCTTCGACGAGTTTGTGGATCACCAGAAAAAGGCCATTACTGAAGCCACCAAAGCGGTTGAAAGCCTGATCCCGGAAGGCTTCAAGAAACACGGTGAAAAGGCGCTCAAAGAGATGGTGGAGGGCTACCGCGCCCTGTTTAATTCGGCCATTGATGAAATCGTGGCCGCCATCGAGCGCGTGAAAATCGAAGACAAAGACGGCGAGAAGAAAATCTAAGACATCCCGCTGCCTATAAAACAGGTGTGCCGCGAGGGGTGTCCCCTCGCGGTGTTTTTATTCGAGAGGTGTCAGCTTACCGAGGAGGGTGGGCAGCAGTTCGGTCACGGTTGGGTGGATATGGACTGCGTTTTTCATCACAGTGTACGGCGCGTCCGCATACATCAGGTCAGTAAAGGTGTGGATGGCCTCGTCGCCTTCAATGCCAAAGATGGCCGCCCCCAGAAATCGTTCGGTTTCGGCATCCACCAGCACTTTCATCAGGCCCTGGGTCTCGCCGCGTTCGATGGCGCGGGAAACGTTCTCCATGGGCATGACTGCTTTCAGCGCCTTCCGCCCGGACCGACGTACCTCGTGCTCGCTCATCCCCACGCGCCCCAGCGGCGGATCGAGATAGACGGCGTAAGTGGGGATGCGGTCAGAGACTTTGCGCGTGCCACCGCTCAGGTTATCCAGCACGATTTCAAAGTCGTTGTACGAGGTGTGCGTAAACGCGCCGCGCCCGTTTACATCGCCCAGTGCCCAGATGCCGGGGACGTTGGTCTGGAGGTGATCGTCTACCGTGATGTAACCTTTGTCGTCCGTGCGTACCCCGGCCTTATCCAGATTCAGCCGGTCAGAATTGGGTCTGCGCCCGACGGCGACCAGTAGATGCGAGCCGGTTACGACCTGTTGCTGTCCATTGCGCTCGACCGTCACGGCAATGCTACCGCCGCGCTGCTCGACCTGCCGTATCGCCGTCCGGGTGTATATCTGAATCCCCTCGTTTTCGAGGATGCAGGCGGCGGCTTGGGCGATATCTTCATCTTCGCGCCCCATGATCTGTTCGCTGCGCTCGATGATGGTCACGGCGCTGCCAAACCGCCGGAACGCCTGGGCATATTCCAGACCGATGTAACCGCCGCCAATGATGAGGAGATGCTCCGGCAGCACGTCCAGATCAAGGATGCTCCGGTTGTCGAGGTAAGGGACGGTATCCAGACCGGGGAGGGATAGCGCAGCCGGACGCGCGCCGGTGTTGATGTAAATCCGTTCCGCTTCGATCACGTCGCCGCCAACGCGCACGCGCTTGGGCGCTTCAAACTGCGCATAGTCACGATAAAGGGTAATGTTGTTGTGGGAAAGCCGCCGTTCGCTGCCGCTGCGGAACTGCCGCACAACGTTTTTCTGCCGTTCCATCACACGGGCAAAATCCACTGACACCACGCCGGTGTTCACGCCGTAATCCGCGCCACGCCGCGCCAGGTGGGCCACGCGCGCGCTGGCAATAAGCGTCTTGGTGGGGGTGCAGCCGTAGTTGATACACGAGCCGCCGACCTGCCGGCCTTCTGCAATCGCAACGGTCCAGCCTTTGTCAGCCAGCGCTTTCGCCAGCGGCGTTCCCGCCTGCCCGGAGCCAATGATAATTGCATCGTATCGCACCGTTGATTTTCTCCTATGCTCTCAAACCGTCCGCCGTAAGATGAGTATAAGCGCAGAAATGCCAGATATATGTTGGCTGGAAAACATGTTTTTGTCCCAGGCTGTGCTATTTTTGTTACAAGCGAGTAGAAAGTGGTTAATGATGTGGCGTCTGTGGGTACTGACAGTTGGGGTGCTGCTGATGTCGGTGAATGGTGCGGTGCAGGCGGACTGTGCTAATCCACCGCCGGAAAGCCAGGTATTTTCGCGGCGCGTGTGGGACAAAACGGACTTCTGCCGGTATCAGGATGGTGTGTACGAAGAGATTATTTCAGGCGGCGTGCCACGTGACGGTATCCCGCCGATTGATGCGCCGATTTTTGAATCGCTGGAGGACGCAGGTCAGTGGCTTCAGCCGCAGTCACCGGTGATCGCATTTGAGTTGGATGAAGAAGCGCGGGCCTACCCGCTGGCGATCTTGACGCGGCATGAGATCGTCAACGATACCATCGCCGGGATACCGGTCGCGGTGACGTTCTGCCCGCTGTGCAACAGCGCCATCGTGTTCAAGCGCACAGTGGACGGCCAAACGCTGCGCTTTGGCGTATCCGGTCTGTTACGCAACAGCGACCTGATCATGTGGGATGACCAGACCCAAAGCTGGTGGCAGCAGTTCACGGGGGAGGGGATAGTTGGGGCGTACACCGGCGCGCAGCTTGAACTGCTGCCGTCGTTGATGGTTGGGTTTGGCCAGTTCGCGGCGCAGTACCCTGAGGGTGTGGTACTGTCACGCGACAGCGGCTTTGGCGACGTGTACGGGAGCAATCCGTATACCGATTACGACAGCAGCTCACAGCCGTTTCTGTTTCTGGGCGAAGTTGATGATCGTCTGTTTGCCACCGAGCGCGTGCTGGCAGGCATCGTTGGTGGAGAGCCAATCGCCTATCCGTTTATCGTGCTGAGTGAGCAGCGGGTCATTAACGATACAGTTGGCGGTGAAGCAGTGGTTGCTTTCTGGCAGCCGGGCGCAACCAGCGCCCTGGATGGCAGGGTGATTGACGAGTCGCGTGACGTGGGCATGGCGGCGCTCTACAGCCGCGAACTGGATGGGCAGGTGCTGACGTTTGCGTTGGATGACGATGGCACAATCCACGATGAGCAGACCGGCAGCATATGGAACGTATTTGGCATGGCGACAGCGGGCGAACTAGCGGGCAGCCAGCTCCGGCAACTGCTGGCCGCACCACACTTCTGGTTTGCGTGGGCAGCGTTCCAGCCGGAGACGGCGATTTACGGGATGTAACGCATCGTTAGAAGCCCGGCACTCGCTCAGGTCGCAGCGGCCAACCGGCGTTCAGGCGCGCCTGCGTCTCGTCCCAGGTGCGAACGCCGCTGGTCGCGTCCGCCGCTTCGACATTACATGCGCCGACAGCGCAGGCCAAGCGGGCGGCTGTGTCCGGCGGCAGGCCGCGCAGCAGCGCCGCCAGAAAGCCAGCGTAAGCCGAGTCGCCCGCGCCGGTGGTGCCAGCGACATTTACCTCAAAAGCGGGCGCGTAAACCTCGCGGTTGGCCCACTCATCAGCATTTAGCGGCAGGCGTGCCAGCCGGCGGATACGGCCAGCGCTGCCAGTTTTAACGTAGATGCCCAGTTTGCCGATCTTAAAACCGGCGACGGCAGGACCGAGCTTCAGAATTTCATCGGCCAGCGCGCGCAGGTAATCCGCCGTCAGGTGGCGGTGAATGTCCCTGCCGCCCCAGGCGTCAAAATCGGCACGGCGCAGCGCAAATACGGTTTCTTCGATACTGGGCAGGAAAATATCCACGTGGGGCAGGGTGTTGTACAGGACGCCAACCCAGTCCACCCGGCCACTGGGGCCGCCGACTTCCGGCAGCGTCATGTCCAGCGACGTGACCGCGCCCGCTACCTGTGCGCGCCGGTACAGTTCGCGCAGTCCGGCGCCGCGGTTGGCCGTCAGACGCGGCATAACAGGCGGATAGCCGAAGTGGAACAGCCGCGCGGTTTCCACCAGCGCAAAGTCAATATTATCGATGCCAAAATGGTTGTGAACGCTGGGGCAGTGGAGGAAGATACGGTCTACCCGTTCCGGTGACAGAATGATGGTATACGACCCCGGTTGGCCGGGAGCGACAGTGATGTGCTGCGTTAAGGCCGCGTCACGGGCGGCGATGATACGCAGGATAGTCTGCCCAATCAGATCGTCGCCGACCGTCGCCATCAGCCGAACGCCCACACCCAGCCGGTGCAGCGCCAGGCCGGTATTCGACACCACCCCGCCGGTGCTCATGTCCAGCGGGCCAACTTCGGATAACTGCCCCGGCGCGCTGAGGCTGGATAGCGGAACGTGCGCCATCTGCGGCAGCAGGTCCAGGCAGAGATGGCCGCTGACAATGACATCTACCAACGCCACGATACGAAACTCCTAACTGAGCGTAACCACCTGCTGCTGCGTATGCGATTCCAGCGCCGCTGTCAGGATGCGGTGATGCCGGTGTGTTTCCTCCGGGGTGGCGCAGTAAAACGGCTGCTGCATCCCGGAACGCCCGTGCGCCAGTTCGTCGCAGAAGGCGGCCCACATCTGCAAAATACTATCCGGGAAGCCAAATTCAAAAATGCTGCCAGTGATGGTCGGATAGGCTGTTTCATAACCCAGATCAACGGTCTGCCACGCCTGTTCCCTGCTGGACTGATAAGCCATTGTCCGCAGCGTTTTGGGGTACTTGGTCGAATATTCGACGCTGAAAGCCGTGCCCAGAATGCGGATATACCAGGTATTGGTTTCGCCCGGTGCGATGCGGTAGGTCTGAATCGTCAGTGGGAAGTGCTGGTCGCCGATTTGTACGTCACAGCTCAGGGTGGCGTTGTCCCAGGTGTTGCAGGGAACGAGTTCGCCGCTGGCGTTCGGGCGCTGCGTGACGATCTTACTCAACGCGGCATAAACACGGGACGGCATCCAACCGGCGCGCAGGGGGATATGCAGCGGGTGCAGTCCCAGGTCGCCCATGCAGCCGTATTCGCCGTTGATGTCCACCATCCGCTTCCAGTTGATCTTCTTGTTCGGGTCAAGATCGCTGCTGTGCAAAAGACCCGCCGAAACTTCGATAATTTTGCCAAACCGCGCTTCGTTGATGTACTGGATGACCCGCCGCGCGCCGGGGTAAAACGGGAACTCCGACGAGCAGGCGACCAACACGTTGGGGTTGGCCTCGATGACGTTGAGGATGCGTTCGTTGGCGGCCAGGTCTATGCCAAACGGTTTTTCGCCCAACAGGTGCTTGCCGGCGCGGATGATGTCGGTATAAAACTGTTCGTGCAGATTGTGCGGCACGGCGCAGTAGATGGCGTCCACGCTGCTGCTGTTCAGCAGGTCGTGGTAGTCGGTCGTCTTGAGGTTGATCGAGTCAAAGTTGGATTCGAACCAGCCAAACAACTTCGTGTTCGTGTCGCAGATGGCGGTGATACGCGGCACAAAGTCAAGGTCAAGCAGGTGACACCAGCGGGCGGCGGCGCTGGCGAACTCGCGCCCCATCAGGCCGAGGCCGATGACGCCGAAACGGATTTCCTGACGACGGTTACTCACGGGAAAATCTCCGAGCCAGTGTAGCCGCACATGCCCACGCGGGGTGAGTTGACCACCGGCAGGAACATATAATCGTCCTGCTCTTCAACGTAACACCGATGCTTAATTTTGCAATCGTCGCAGACCCACGCGCCTGCTTCATTCCAGAGGCACACGGTACAAACCTGGGTGGCAGGTTTTTGGCCGCAGTTTTCACACACGATCTGCGGCGGGTCGTTGCGCGCCATAATCGTGAACCAGCGATTTTTGTCCGCGCTCATACCTTCGCGTTCGCCCACAACTTTTAAGACCAGTTCGGTGGTTGTGCCGAAGTCATATTCATGGCGGAACATCATCTCCGGTTGAAGCACCTTGCCCAGTGCGACCGCCATGCTGCGGTCGCCATATTCACTCATTGGGCTGATGGAGTAGGTTTGGCCTTCAATGCGAAACGCGCTGAGATGGCCGCAGCATTCCAGCCAGATGTCACGCAAAAATTGATCGAGATCGCGGAGTTGTTTGGCGGCGTCCATTTCCAGGTGCAGCCAGTAGTCCGGCGCGTATTCGCAGCTTGCCATGAGGTGCAGCCACTTTTTGGGCCTGGCCTTGCTGCCGGCTTCGGCCTGCCGGATGACTTGCAGGCGTTGATTACAGCTTTGCAGATGTTTGCTCATGCCTGCTTTGGCATAGGTTGCGTCGCAGTAAACACATTTACCTTTCGACTGCGGGCGTCGGGTTCGTTTTTCTTCGGCCATTTTTTAGTCCTCCAAATAGCGCGTAGCCTCCTGCGGCGTCGCGCCGTCGTGGACGATTGCCATCAGCGCGTGGGTCATCCCGGCAGGGCTGCGGTGCTGGATGACGTTGCGCCCGTAAACAATGCCCTTCGCGCCCTGCTGCATCAGGTCATACGTCCGCTGGAGAATTTCGGCGTCGGAAACTTTGCCGCCACCGCGCACCAGCACCGGTTTGCCGGCGGCGACTTCGATGACGCGGTGATACTCGCTCACGTCGTCGGTCGGGTCGGCTTTGATGATGTCCGCGCCCAGTTCAATCGCCTGCCGCACCAGCGGCAGAATCTTGTCAATATCACCATCCACCATGTAACCGCCGGCCTGAGCGTTATCCTTCATCACCAGCGGCTCAATCATTAGCGGCATTCCGTACCGTTCGCACTCCGGCTTCAGCGCGCAGATGTTGTCCACACACTGGGCGTACACCTCCGGCTGTTCTGGTAGGTTAAACAGGTTAACAACGACGCAGGCTGCGTCTAGCCGGAGTGCCTGTTCCAGCGGCGCGCCGATGCGCTGGCTGTAGAGCCGGGCGGGCAGCTTCCTGCCGTACACATTGGCGATGTCGGTGCGCAGCACCAGCGCGGGTTTAGTTTTGCCGGGGATGACTTGCAGAAGCGGCGCCTGGCCGATGCTCAGTTGAATCGCGTCGGGATTCGCATCTACCAGCGTGGCGATGACCGCGTGCATATCTTCGATGTCGGTCAGAAAGCTGCGTTCGCCAAAAAAGCCGTGATCGACCGCAACATCAAAACATTTGCCATCCGGTGCGAACAGCCGGTTCAGGCGGGGGGTAATGGACATCAAATAATCTCCTCAATAAAGCAGCAAGCGTCTATTTTACACGAGGGCGAACCAGCGGTTCGCCCGGCAGCAATTCAGGAAACGGCGTAGTCGTCCAGTTTCACACCGGGAACAGGCGTGCCCTCGTTCTGCATCGCTTCAATGCGGCATTTGCAGTCATTGACGGCTTCAACGCCGTCCAGCACGCTGACCCGGCAGTGGAAGCGATGGGCGTTGTCGCGCCCTGGCTCGATCATCACCAGCCGGCCACTCCTGCGTGCAGCGGTCTGGCCTTCCGGGATGCAATTGCCCGGTTCGATGCCAGACACGTAAATTCCCTGCCGGGTGTTTTTCCACTGGGTCAGATAGGGTAGGGTATGTGTGTCCCAGCTAATGGACAGGCCAAAGTCATCGTGCAGCAGCGCCGCTTCCGACGTGCTGCCGTTGCTGGCGGTTTTGACGTGGTGGAAGAAAACCTGCTCGCTGTAACCCGGCGAGGGAGCCTCGTACTCTGCCCACGTGCTTAATCCGGCGCGGGCAACATCCTCACGCGGGTAAACGGCTTGGTGCGGAGTGTAAAGCCGCGCGCCCTTCGACACCAGCGGGAAGCCAATATTGAAGTGATACAGCAGCATCAGCGGCGTGGGGGTGTCGCCCAGGTTGGTCACTTTATCGAAGATGTCAATCTCTGGCCTGCCGAGCGTCATGAAGTAGGTGCGCTCCAGCCGAAGCTGTTCCTTAAACAGACCCGATTCCGAGACAAAGCCGCTGAGTTCAAGTGTGTAATACTCTTTTTCGTTGACCTTATCTTTCATCCACACCGGCAGGATTTGCACGTTATCGGCGCGCAGGCGGCTGAAACGCCCATGCAAATCGCGGACTTCGCCAGTTTGCTCATCGCGTTCCGGCGGGCCGACATGCGTCAGGCCGCAGGTGGTCAGCAGGCCGCCGTTAAACTGCTGCAAAAAGTTAAGGCCGAAGTCCGGCAGCTGCGGCGACCCCTGGCTGATCCACGTCAGCGGGATTCCTTTATACTGCGCCGTCCAGATGTCCAGACCGCGATCCAACATCACGGTGAAGGTCAGGCCGCTGCTGTTCCACGCTTCGACAATGCGCATCCCGCTGGGCAGAGTTGATCGCTGGAAGTGAATGAACTGCCGCATATCCACGCTGTGACGTTCCAGTTCGGCGCGCGTCACATTTTTGAAGTCGAACATGGGGTAGGTCTTTCTGTGTGTGCCATTAAGAAGGAAGGGCAATTTAATTCATTATCGCACACAAGATTAACGAAACTGCCGTAAGATTGCAAGCGGTAGGGACATGGCATGGCGTGCCCCTACCAGTTAGCCCTGTGCCAGCGCGTGCATGTCGTCCTTCAGGCGAGCATACAAGCCGCGATACAGATCGCGGCGGGCGGCGTAAAACTCGCTGTGGGCGGCGTTCGGCTCAACCCAGGTGTTTGACTGTGGCAGGCGGGAGCAGGCATCGGCGAACGACTCATACAGGCCGCAGCCAACGCCCGCGATCAACGCCGTGCCGACCGCGCCATGATTTGCGCCCGCCGCCAGTGCCAGCGGCCTGCCGTAAATATCCGCCTGAATCTGCCGCCAAACCGGCGACGTGGCCGCGCCGCCCGTAATCGTGATTTCCAGATCGGCGTCACCGGTCGCCATGATAACCAGCGACAAACATTCTTCCATTGCCAGCGTCACACCTTCCATGACAGCGCGGGCGAGGTGGCCGAGCGTGTGGTGCAGCCGCAGCCCCAGAAAGACACCAGATGCCGCTGCGTCCATGTGCGGGGTGCGCTCCCCGGCCAGATAGGGCAGGAACACCAGACCGTCCGCGCCGGGTGGGACGTCTGCCGCCAGATACGACAGGTAATCGTAGGCGTCGGGGCGGTCTGTCAGGTCGAGGATGTCCCGCAGCCAGCGCAGCGACAGCCCCGCCGAAAGAATCGCGGTCTGCACGTACCAGAAGCCCGGTATCGGGTAGTTAAAAATGTAATAGCGAAGCTGCGGGTCGGTGCGCGGCTGGTCGAGCAGGGCGAACACCTGGCCGCCGGTGCCGATGGGCGCGATAGCGCGTCCCGGCGCATACAGGCCATGCCCGATGCCCTGCGCGGGGAGATCGGCGCTGCCGGTCACGACCGGGATACCAGCGGGCAGTCCCAGCGCCGCCGCCGCCGAGGGCAGCAGTTCGCCGGCAATCTGCGCCGAGAGCAGCACGTCGGGCATGATACGCCGGTCGGCATGACACTGTTCGAGCAGCCAGTCTGACCAATCGCCGGTGGCCACGTCAAATAGCCAGGTTGCGGCGGCGTCGGTGGGGTCAGTGGCCGGTACGCCGGTCAGCCGCAGCCGCACGTAGTCCTTTGGCAGCAGGATGACGCGCGTCCGGCGCAGGGTTTCCGGTTCGTGCTGCGCCAACCACAGGAGGTTCGGGCCAAAAAAGCCAGCGGCAGGCAGCCCCGGCGCATAACGCGCCATGTCGCCCGGATTCAGGCGGGCGCGCAGGTCATCCACCTGCGGCTTGCTGCGTGTGTCTGCCCAGGTGATGGCCGGGCGTACCGGGCGCAGATTATCACCCAGGAACGCGCCGCTGTGCATGTGCCCATCCACGCCGATGCCTTTTACCGCTGATGGGTCAATCGCTGCCCGCTGGATGGCTTCGCGTACCGTCGTGGCGGTGGCTTCCCACCAGTCATCGGGGTTCTGTTCGGCATAACCGGGTTTGGGCTGCAAAATCGGATATTCGCGGCTGGCGCTGGCAAGTGTCCGCCCGCTGGCGGCCTCAAACACAATTGTTTTGACGCTGCCGGTGCCAAGATCAATACCAAGCAAATAAGCCATAACTCACTTTTCTTTGGGATGCTGAGTCATCATCGCTGCGCCAGATAACACACCGACCGCCCACTCGTAACCATCGGGGTCGCGCACCAGCGTTTCGCGCCAGCCGTGCGCCTTGTCGGTCGCGCTCTCCACGATGACCGCGCCAAAGTCGCGGGCGCAGCGTTCTACCTCGTCGGGGTTGAGTCCCAGCAACCGGATTTGCGCGCCGAGTCCGCGCGCCGAGCCGGACGCGAGCGCGGGATGCCAGGGGTGATGCTCGTGGGTGTGGTCGGCATGGAGCATGATCTCCGCCGGGCCGACGCGAATGGCGGCAAAATCGGGGTCGTGATAATGCACCTGCGCGCCCAACACCTGCTGGTAAAACTGAACGGCGCGGGTGACGTCGTTCACCAGCAGATTGAGCGACAGCGGCGGCATCAGCGCGGCATACTGGTGGCCGGGCATCCACGGGTCGCCTTGGCGAAGTTTCATAAGGGGCCTCGTCGGGAATATTTTATGACGAGGTTAGCACGACGACCGGCATGAGGCAAGCGCCTGAGCAGTCCACAGCAGAGGCAAAATCAGCCGGGACACGGCATGCCGTGTCCCTACATCAGATCGGTTTTTAGCGGGTGCTGCGGAAATCGGCGACGCTGGTTTTGAGCCAGTTCAGCCATGCATCCAGCCCTTCACCCGTGCGGCATGACAGCGGGAAGGTGGTCACGCCCGGATTGAGAATCTCTACGCCGCGCTTAAAGAAGTCCATGTCGAACGTGACGTAGGGCAGCAGGTCAATCTTGTTGACCACCAGAATATCCACGTCGTTGTACATGCTCGGATACTTGTACGGCTTGTCCGCACCTTCCGGGACAGAGGCGACCAGCACGTTTAAGTGCGTGCCGAGCTTCCAGCCCGCCGGGCAGACTAAATTGCCGACGTTTTCGATAATCAGCAGATCCATTTCGTTCAACGGGAGCTGTGCCAGCGCGTCGCGCACCATCGGCGCTTCCAGATGGCAGTTGCCGCCGGTATTGATCTGTACCGACACCGCGCCGGCGGCTTCGGCGCGTTCGGCGTCAATGCTGGTCGCCAGGTCGCCCTCGATCACGCCGACGCGCAGTTCGGCGGCAAGCCGCTGCACCGTCTGTTCGATCAGCGAGGTTTTACCCGCGCCGGGCGAGGCCATGATATTCAGCGCGAACACGCGGGCGCTGTCCAGCAGGCGGCGGTTGTCTTCCGCCAGCCGGTCGTTGGCGCTGAGGACATTTTCAACAACGGCAATCCGTTTGGTGGTCATGTGGATACTTCTTCCATCTCGATTTCAATTGCTTCAATGTAAAATTCCTCGCCGGATTCAATCGTCACTGCTTCGCTGCCGCAGTTAGGGCAGGTAAAGTCTTTCGTCAGCGGGGCGCTGCCGCCGCAGCCGTGGCAGCCCAGCAGCGCCGGTTCGCGGCGGAAGTGCAGCCGCGCGGCTTCAGCGGGCGTTCCCTTGCTGATGAAGTCCCAGAAGAACTGCACCGAGTCATCCACGTAGGATGATAGCTGGCCGACGACGAGGTAAATGTCGGTCACGCGCCGGCCTTCAGCGTGGTTTAAGGTGATGTCCAGGACGTGCTGCGTAATGGCGAGTTCGTGCATGGTGATTTTTACTGATGCTGATGAATTTATTGTACGGCGTGGGTAAGAGGCTAACAACGGGGGGATGTCACAGACTTAGCCTGTCATTTGTCCCATTCAATATTTCCTGAACGATGCGTTCGACCAGGACGGGCAGGTTCGCGGCAACCGCCGGGGACAGCGCCGCATTGACCGCAAAATCACGGCCTTCGATGCCAAAGATGACCAGACGCGGCGGGAGTTGGCCCAGCGCCCGCGCCAGTTCGACCGCCTCCCCCACGCCGAGCAGGTGGCTGGACGTACTAAACGAATCCGGGGCAGTGGTTTCATGGTTCGCGTCTATCCGGTAAATCGTGCCAGGATTGCCACCGGCTGATACCGCATCAATCAGGATGACCACCGCCGCACCTGCCCATGTCTGCATCAAACTCGCGCCGTCGCCACCGTGCTCGGTGATGGTGACGTTGGGTAGATTTAGTTTGCGCAGCGCGCGCGCGGCCAGCAGCCCGGCAGCATCGTCGCCGCGCCAGTCGTTGCCGATACCGATGATGATGAGGGGTAAAGGAGTCATATTGACGTGTAGGGCGGGTTTCTAAACCCGCCCCTACGGTTTTATTCTATTCCCGTTCGATGTCCAGTTTAATGAAGTGAACGGAACAGGAGATACACGGGTCATAGTTGCGGATGGCCTGCTCGCACTGCCAGGTCAGGCGGTCGTCGGGCAGGTCAACCGCTTTTTCGACGAAATGCCATAGATCACCCTCAATCGTCTTTTGGTTCTGCGATGTGGGCGGCACGATCTTCGCGTCCACGATCAGGCCGTCTTTGTCCAGGGTGTAGCGGTGATAGAGGATGCCGCGCGGCGCCTCGGTGCAGCCCCAGCCCACACCCACGCCGGGGGTCACATCAACAAACGGTCTGACCGGTATCTCGTAGGCTTCGATGATGCGTAACGCTTCTTCGACCGCGTACAGCGTTTCCAGGCTGCGGATGACGATGCTCTTAAACGGATTGTTCACCGGCGGCTCTAAACCGACTTCGCAGGCCAACGCCCGGATGTCCGGGTCAAGCTGGTCAAAGTTCAGGTTATAGCGTGCCATCGGGCCGACGAAGTACGCGCCGCGCGCTTTGATGACTGATTGCAGCGCGGTTGTATGCTGGACGTGTTCCTCGGCGAAATTGGCCTCGTACTCGGCGATGTCAATATCCAGCCCGCGATTCGACACCAGCCGCCCCTCGTTGATGGCGTATTCGTCGGGATGGCGCAGCGCGACAAACTCGTAGTTCTGCTCGAATTCCGGGAAGGGCAGACCGGCGGTAAACCGCACCATCTCCTGCGCCAGCGTTCGGGCAGCAGTCAGCCGTTGGCCCAATTCGCGCACCTGCCGTGGAGTCGGAGCTTTGTAGAAGCCGCCGACGCGCACGTTAATCGGGTGAATCTCGCGCCCGCCGACCAGGTTCACAATGTCATTGCCGAGCTTCTTCAGTTCCAGCCCGTTTTTGACCACGTCGGGATACACCTTCGCCAGTTGAATAGCGTCCGGGTAGCCCAGGAAGTCCGGCGTATGCAGCAGGTAAACGTGCAGCGCGTGGCTTTCAATCCACTCGCCGCAGTACAGCAACCGCCGCAGCGCGCGGAGTTGGCCGTCCACAACAACGCCGAGCGCACGCTCCATCGCGTGGACGCTGCTCATCTGGTAGGCGACGGGACAGATGCCGCAGATGCGGGCGGTGATGTCCGGCGCTTCGGTGAACTTACGCCCGCGCAGGAAGCCCTCGAAGAAACGCGGCGGCTCGAAGATTTTCAGCTTCACATCGGCCACGCGGTCATTTTTGATTTTGACGTGCAGGCCGCCTTCGCCTTCGACGCGGGCGAGCATATCAACCTTGATGGTGCGGATGTTCATAGACCTCGCTCTCCTTTCGGAACGCATCGGCATAGGCGTTGAAGGTACGGAAAGCACGCACGATGTCCGGGGCGTTCATGCCCAGTTTTTGCCACCACGCGCTGAGCGCGGCGGTATTCGGTGTTTCCATCGGGCCGAAGCAGCCGAAGCAGCCCCGATTGTAAGCCGGGCAGAGCGCGTTGCAGCCGGCGTGTGTGACCGGCCCCATACAGGGCGTGCCCTGCGCCACCATGACGCAGGTTGTGCCGCGCTGCTTGCATTCGACACACACGCTGTACGAGGGGGTGTTCGGTTTGCGCCCGTTCAGATAGGCGCTAAGGACTTCCACCAACTGGTATTTATTGACCGGGCAGCCGCGCAGTTGGAAGTCCACAAACACGTGGTCGGCAATCGGCGTGGACTTATCCAGCGTATCAATGTAACCGGGCGTGGCGTAAACAGCCTTGACCAACTGGTCTACGTCCCTGAAGTTGCGGAGCGCCTGAATTCCGCCGGATGTAGCGCACGCGCCAATCGTGACCAGGAATTTCGACTGTTTGCGAATTTGGTGAATCCGTTCGGCGTCGTGTTCGGTGGTGATCGAACCTTCCACCAGCGACACGTCATACGGGCCGCGCGCGACGGCGCGGGTCGCTTCAGGGAAATAGGCGATGTCCACTTCCCCGGCGACAGCCAGAAGTTCATCTTCACAGTCCAGTATGCTGAGCTGGCAGCCATCGCAGGAGGCAAATTTCCAGACGGCGAGTTTGGGTTTATGATCGCGCTGCATCGTTAGACCTCCCACATCGAGAGCCAGCTTTGAATCTGGCTGTAGGGATAAACCGGGCCGTTTTTGCAGATAAACGTTGGCCCGAACTGGCAGTGGCCGCAGAAGCCGACGGCGCACTTCATGTTGCGCTCCATCGAGAGGTAGACGTTTTCCGGGTTGACGCCGCGCTTGACCAGTTCGATGGCGGTGAAGCGCATCATCACTTCCGGCCCGCACACCATCGCCACCGTGTTCAGCGGGTCAAACGGCGCTTTCGGAATCAGTTTGGTGACGACGCCGACGTTGCCATGCCAGCGGCTGTTGGCATAGTCCACCGTAACGAAGATTTCGAGGTCGAAGCGGGCACGCCATTTCTCCAGTTCCTTGCGGAACAGGATGTCCTCCGGGCTGCGGCAGCCGTACAGCAGCACGATCTTGCCGTATTTCTCGCGCTGGGACAGGATGTGATAGAGCGACGAGCGTAGCGGGGCGAGGCCGATGCCGCCCGCCACAAACACCACGTCCGCGCCCCGCGCTTCCTTCACCGGCCAGGCACTGCCAAACGGGCCGCGCACGCCGATCACGTCGCCCGGTTTCAGCTCACGCATGGCCTTCGTGACCGTGCCAACGGCGCGGGTAGTATGCACCAGCGTTTCCGGGTGCAGCGGGTCGCCGCTGATGGAGATGGGAATCTCCCCGACGCCGAAGACGTAGAGCATGTTAAACTGCCCTGGCGCGAACGGGAACGTCTGATAACCTTCGAGCGAGACGAGTTCAACCGTGAAGGTGTCGTACGATTCTTTGAGCACCCGATGGATGCGGAACAGATTCGGCAGCATCGGGTCGGTTGTCGTCCGGGGTTGGGTGAGAAGTTGTTCAACCATAAATGTTTAACACCTGTAGTCGGGTGGCCTGCAAGCGGTCCACCATGATGACGGCAAAACGTTTCATCAGTTCATAGCCGAGGGCGGTGTCCATGTCGCACTTGCCGCGCAGGCATTTGCCATCCATCGCCACGCCGCGTGTCAGGCTCATGGCGCGGGCGCTGTAGTGCCACTTGTAGGGTGGAAACAGCCACGACCAGCCGAGGATGTCGTCCTCATGCAGAGTGTCCACCACGATCTGCCCGCGCCGCGGGTCGTGGACTTCCAGCGCCACCTGCCCGTGCCGGATGAGGTAGAACGTATCAGCGTCGCCGCCTTCCTTAAAAATGTAGTCACCGGGGTCAAACCGCGCATTGCTACCGCACCCGGCCAGGAGTTCGATGTATTCAGGGTTGAGGTCTTTGAAGAACCGGGTTTCTTTCAGTATTTCGGCAAAGGTCTGCATGTTTCACCTCATTTCGCTGCGCCGCTGCCGTCACGGATCGCCTGCGCTTCTTCGGTGATGTCAATCCCCACCGGGCACCAGGTAATGCACCGTCCGCAACCCACACAACCAAACGAACCAAACTGATCTACCCAGGTTGCCAGCTTGTGAGTCATCCACTGGCGGTAGCGCGATTTGGCCGAGTACCGGATGCTGCCGCCGTGAATGTAGGAGAAATCCATCGTGAAACACGAATCCCACTTGCGAACGCGAGTAGCCTCCGAGCCAGTCAGGTCGGTTACGTCTTCGATGGTGGTACAGAAGCAGGTCGGGCAGACCTGGGTACAGTTGCCACAGGTCAGGCAGCGCGCCGCCACTTCGTCCCAGCGCGGGCTTTCGTAGCTGCGGTACAGCAGTTCTTTCAGGCCGTTGGTGTCCAGTTCGCGCCCCATGCTGGCGGCAGTATTGGTCAGGATTGCGTCAGCGGCTTCGATTTCCCCTTCGCCGGCAGGCCGGTGGGGCAGGTCGCGCATCACGTCCGCGCCGCGTTCCGAACCGACTTCGACCAGAAAATAGTGCAGATCGCCATCTACTACTTCTGTTAGCGCCAGGTCAAAGCCGGCGGCGGCCTTCGGGCCGGTGTTCATCGAGACACAAAAACAGGTGCCACCTGCCTGCCCGCAATTCACGGCGACGATAAACACGTTGTCGCGGCGGGCCTGGTAGTGGGGGTCAACAAACTCGCTGTGCAGAAACACTTTATCCTGAATGGCGATGGCATGAAGTTCACAGGGGCGGACGCCGATGAAGGCGAGGCGGGGCGGGGGGTCGGCGGAAGCAACGCGGTAGGTGCCGTTGGTGCGAAGCGCCTTCCACAGTTCCAGCACCGGCGGGTGCAGGTAGCGCTTCCACGACTGCGGGCTGGCGGTGTACCCGAACAGGGTTTCACCCCCGCCGCTTTCCAGGCGGTACGTGCCGCCGGACTGCGTGTCCATCCAGCCGGTGGGGAAGTCGTCTACGGACTCCACGTCGTCGTAAACCACCGCGTCATCCTGCACCGTTGGCCCGATCAGGCGGTAGCCGCGCGCGCGGAGGGCGTCCAGCAGGGCCTGAAAATGCTGCTGTTCGAGGACGAGAGGGGGAGAGTCACGAAAAAAAGACTGTAAGGCCATAATGTCTATTCCTCCTACACTCGATTGTATGAGCCATGCCCTTTTCCAAACATCTGCTAAACTACAGGATAAATTGTGAAATATGTCACAAGTAATGATAAACATCATCCTGTCATATGCTGTTTTTCACTGTTTGATGGGGGGTACAGGGGGTACAGTCAGTTTAGATAAAGGAGTGATTATTTTAAGATGTTACCACTGGCTTTATTGATCGTCGCTGTCCTGTGCGCTGTTCAGGCTGTTCGCGCCGCGCGGCTACTTGTTTCCGCGATCTGGCTGGCGGGTGTGAGCGCGCTGGTGGCGCTTCTCCTCTACTGGCTGGGCGCTCATGAAGTTGCGGTTATCGAACTCAGCGTTGGCGCGGGACTCGTCACCGTGCTGTTTGTGTTTGCGATCAGCATGGCGGGCGAAGACCTGACTCCGCTGAAATCGCTCATCTCGCGACCGCTGGCGCTGGCGCTGGTCGGTGTGTCGGTGGTCGCTATTGCATGGCTGGCGCTGCCGCTCATCGAGCAACCGGTAACGGGTGAGTCACCGTTCGGGACACTGCTGTGGCAGAATCGCGGCGCGGACGTTCTGGTGCAGATTGTGTTGATCTTCGCCGGGGTGCTGGGTGTGCTGGGCATACTGGCAGACGAAAAACGCCCCGCGACACCCGGCGTTCAGACCGCCGATATGGTTGAAGATGTAACGCCGGAACTTGTTACGGAGATTGTCGAACCGGAGAAGGAGCTGGCATGACCTCGTTAAATATCGCCATCGCCGGGGCGCTGGTGCTGCTCGGCGTCGGGTTGTACGGCCTGCTTATCATGCGCAATCTCATCAAGATCGTCATCGCGCTGCAAATCCTGGGCAAGGGCGCGATTCTGGCGCTGGTGGCGGCAGGCGCGATCAGCGGCCAGACCAACCTGGGGCAGAGCGTGGCCGTCACGCTGATCGTCGCCGACACGGTGGTGGCGGTGGTTGGGCTGGCGCTGGCGGTGCAGGTGCGGCGGCGCTTCGGTTCGCTGGACGTAAACGAACTTTCGACCCTGCGGGGTTAATGGTGGACGGACACGGCAGAGTTTAACGTAAATGACGTAGGGGCGACCACACCGGTCGCCCCTACCCGCGAAAACCCTATTGATCGTGTCCTTCAGTAGAGAAATTTTTGTAAAAGAGGGAGCCTGATGTTTAATCTCGTTCCGTTGGTGATCGCGTTACCCATCGCGGGACTGCTGGTCAATCTGGCGCTGGGCAAACGCCTGCGCGGACCGCAGGCCGGTATCGTCGCCACCCTTGCGGCGGGGCTGGCCTTTGCCGTCGCGGTGCTGCTGTTGATCGCGCTTCAAGCTGAACCGGAAGGCGCGGTTGTTAGCCTGGGTAACTGGATAACGATTGGCAGCTTCCAAGTCGCATGGGCCTTCCGGGTAGATACGCTCTCGGTCACGATGATGCTGGTTGTCACCGGCGTGGGCACGCTCATCCACGCCTATTCGATTGGTTATATGCAGGGCGATGCGCGGTTTGCGCGTTTTTTTGTCTATCTCAACCTGTTCCTGGCGGCGATGCTGCTGCTGGTGACGGCGGATAACTTCCTGCTGCTGTTTGTCGGCTGGGAAGGCGTGGGGCTGTGTTCGTTCCTGCTGATTGGCTTCTGGTTTGATAAAAGCGGCGGCGAAGGCTGGCGCAACAGTAACGCTGCCCGTAAAGCCATGATCGCCAACCGGATTGGCGATGCCGGTCTGCTGCTGGCGATGTTTGCGCTGTTCTGGGCGTTTGGTTCGCTCAACTTCGCTGACGTGTTTGGCACGGCGGAAAAGTCGCTGGCCGTCGGCGCGCCGCTGGCAACGCTGATAACGCTGCTGCTGCTGTTGGGCGTCACCGGCAAGAGCGCGCAGATTCCGCTGTTTGTGTGGTTGCCGGATGCGATGGCCGGCCCAACGCCAGCATCGGCGCTCATCCACGCTGCGACGATGGTCACAGCAGGTGTGTACCTGATCGTCCGTGCCGCGCCGCTGTTCACGCTGGCGCCGTTCACGCAGGACGTGGTGGCCGTCGTCGGCACGTGCACCGCGCTGCTGGCGGCGAGCATCGCGGTTGGGCAGTTTGACATCAAGCGCGTGCTGGCCTATTCGACCATCAGCCAGCTTGGTTTTATGGTGGCGGCGGTTGGCCTGGGTGCGTACACCGCCGGCATGTTCCACCTGGTTACTCATGCGTTTTTTAAGGCGCTGCTGTTTATGGCCGCCGGGTCCGTCATTCACGGCGTCGCGCACGGCGCGCACACGGCGAAATTCGACGCGCAGGATATGCGTCACATGGGCGGTCTGCGCGGCAGAATGCCGGTCACATTCTGGACGTATCTGGCCGGGGCGCTGGCGCTGGCGGGACTACCGCCGCTGGCCGGGTTTTTCTCCAAAGACGAAATTCTGACGGCAGCGTTTGAACACCGGCCTGTCATCTACGTTTTGCTGACGATCACGGCCTTTTTGACCGCGTTCTACATCGCGCGGCAGGCGTTCCTGGTGTTTTTCGGGCGTGGTCGCAGCGATGCTGCCCATCACGCGCATGACAGCGGGCGAATCATGCTCGTGCCGCTGATCGTGCTGGCGGCGCTGTCGGTTGTCGGTGGCGCGTTGAATCTGCCGGGGCAGCACACGCTGGGCGGCTGGCTGGAACATACCACGCACGAAGCCGAAGCAGGCGTGTTTAACGCGACCGTCGCCGGAATTTCAACGGTGCTGGCGCTGCTGGGCATTCTGCTGGCGTACTGGCGGTACGGTCGGCAGCCGGCGGGCGAACGCGACCCACTGCAAAGCGCGCTGTTTACCGCGCTCAACCGCCGCTGGTGGGTAGATGAACTGTACGAACGGCTGTTTATCGGCCCGTATAACACACTTTCGCGCCTGATCGCCACTTTCGACAAAACGGCGGTGGACGGCGCGGGCCTGGCGCTAGGGCGGGCGACCGAACGGGTGGCGGAAGCGGTACGCCGGACGCAGACCGGCCAACTCAACTGGAACGTGGCCGGAATTGTAGCCGGGCTGGCGATTCTACTGCTTATCGTCGCTATCGGGAGGGGTGTATGAACACCGTGATACCCGTTAGTTTGATCGTTCTGCCCCTGGTATCGTCGCCGCTGACGTATTTCGCCGGGCGGCTGCTGCCGCGCCAGACGGCGCTGGCGCGCACCATCAGCCTGCTGGCGCTGCTCGGCGCGTGGCTGGTGTTCGCGCTGGTCGTGCGGGACTACACCGCGCCGGTCGAGTTTCGGCTGGAGGGCATCGTCTTCCGCGTAGACGGACTGAGCCTGCTGTTCGCGGCGCTGGCGCTGGCGCTGGGCACGCTGGCGGTGATTTTCTCCGGGCCATACATGGCCGGGAAGACAGGCGAGGAAAAATATTATGCGCTGCTACTGGCGCTGACCGGCACGATGATCGGCCTGGCCTGCGCCGCCGATCTGTTTAACCTGTGGGTGTGGTTCGAGGCGATGGTGGTCGCGTCGTATCTGCTGGTGGTGTTCTACCGTGAAAAAAGCGCATCGCTGGAAGCCGCCGTCAAGTATCTGGTGCAGAGCGCGGTTGGCTCGGTGCTGGTCGTGCTGGGCATCGCGCTGGTGCTGGCGCAGACCGGCGCGCTTGATCTGGACGCAATCCGCGCGGCAGGAACGTCGCCGCTGCTGCTGGTGGCCGGCGTGCTGTTCCTGATCGGCTTCGGCGTCAAAATCGCCATCGTGCCGCTGCATACCTGGCTGCCGGATGCCTACAGCCAGTCACCCAGCCCGGTCAGCGCGGTGCTGTCCGGCGTCGTCACCAAAGCGGGGCTGATCGCGCTGCTGCGGGCACTGGCGGCGCTGGCCGGGTTTACGCTGTCGTGGAGCGCGGCACTGATGCTGTTCGGCGTCCTTAATATCTTCACGGGCAATCTGCTGGCGCTGCGCCAGCGGGAGTTGAAACGGCTGCTGGCGTATTCCAGCATGAGCCAGATCGGTTACATCCTGTTTGGCCTGGGCGTGGGATTGTACGTCGGTGAAAGTTCCGGCCTGCAGGGCGGCCTGTTCCATCTGCTGAATCACGGCCTGATGAAAGGGCTGGCGTTCTTCTGTGCCGGGGCGCTGCTGTACGCGGCGGGGCGCATCAACGGCAACGAACATGCGCTCAAAATTGACGATCTTTCCGGCGCGGCGCGGCGTTACCCGCTGCTGGCGCTGGCGCTGACGCTGGCGCTCCTCAGCCTGGGGGGCGTGCCGCCCCTGGCCGGGTTTATGTCGAAGTGGCAAATCTTTGTCGCCGGGGTGGGCACGGGCGAAAGCCTGATTACGCTGCTGGTGATCGTCGCGGCGCTCAACAGTGTGCTGTCGCTGGCGTATTACCTGCCGGTCATCAACGTTCTGTTCCGCGAAACGCCGTCGGCGCTGATCGAACGTGGGCGGACGCTGCCATTGGCGATCATCATACCCATCATTGTTCTGGCGGCGGCGCTGCTGCTGGTCGGCCTGTGGCCGGACGCGCTGACGTGGCTGACGCAGCCGGCCAGCGCCGGTCTGCTGGCCGCGTTTGGTGGATAGGAGGATAAACATGGAGATTTTACTCGCGCCTCCGATTGCGTTCCTGATCTACCTCGTGCTGGTCGGAATATTGTCCCGGTTCGGCAAATCGCTCGCGCCGAACGCGCCTGATTCGCCGCTGAAGCGCAGCACCTACGGCAGCGGTGAGGAAGCGGCGCAGCATCTGGCCGCGCCGGGTTACAAACCGTTTTTCCGCGTGGCGCTGTTTTTTGCGGTGCTGCATCTGGGCGTGCTGGTGCTGGGCAGCGGCAGCCTGACGGGCATCGAGGGGGTGTATCTGGCAGGATTGGGCGCGGCGCTGCTGGCGCTGATTCTGGGGTGAAGCGACCCCCTCACCCCTGAATTCGGAGAGGGGAGAAAACACAGCACTTGCACCCCTCTCCGAATTCGGGGAGGGGACGGGGGAGGGGTTAAGGATAAGGGTGAACCATAATGGACTTCGGTAAGACATGGAACGAAGTATTAGACCGGGTGAAAACCTGGGCAAGGCTGAATTCGCCCTGGGTGATTCACTTCAATAGTGGCTCGTGCAACGGCTGTGATATCGAAATCCTGGCGACATTGACGCCGCGTTATGACGTGGAGCGATTTGGCATCAAGTTGCAAGGCAGCCCGCGCCATGCGGATGTATTGATCTGCACCGGGCCGGTGACACTCCAGGCACGCGACCGTTTGCTGCGCGTGTATGAGCAGATGCCCGAACCCAAGTTTGTGATCGCGGTTGGCTCGTGTGCCATTTCCGGCGGGGCATTCCAGGGCTGCTACAACGTGGTCGGCCATGTGGATGAGGTCATTCCGGTAGATGTTTACGTGCCGGGCTGTCCGCCGCGCCCGGAAGCGATTATTGACGGCGTGGTGAAGCTGCTGGGCAAACTGCAACCGGCCAAACAGCCGCCGCAGGAGGAAATTGTATGACATCGCCGGAAGAACGGCTGCAAGCGGCGCAGCAGGTGTTAGCGTCCTGGGCGGGCGACACCCAGTCACCCGAACCGAACCGGCTGGATGTTGGCGTGGCCGCCCAGAATTTAATCGCCGCCATTGAGGCGTTGATCGGCGCGCGCTGGGGTTATCTGTCCGCCATCACCGGCCTTGATCTGGGTGTCGAGGCGGGTCAGATTGAAGTGCTGTATCACTTCTGCGAAGGCGCGGCGGTGCTGACACTGCGGGTCGCCACGCCGCGCGCTTCGGCGTCCGTACCGAGTGTTTGCCCGCTTATCCCCTCGGCCAGCGTGTTCGAGCGCGAACTGGTGGAAATGATGGGGATTCAGGTCGTCGGGACGCCGGATAACAGCCGCCTGTTTCTGGCAGATGACTGGCCGGATGACGTATATCCGCTGCGGAAGGATGCGGTACTGGAACGCGGCGTGAAGGAGCAGGGTAATGAGTGAAGCGGTCGTGCAGGATAAAAAACGATTTGTCGTCCCGATTGGCCCGCAGCACCCGGCGCTCAAGGAGCCGGGACACTTTGAATTTACCGTGGATGGCGAGATCGTGACCGGCGCGACGGTGCGGCTAGGCTACGCACATCGCGGGATTGAGAAGGCCGTCGAGAGCCGCAACTGGACGCAAAGCCTGTATCTGCTGGAACGCATCTGCGGCATTTGCTCGCACGTCCACGCGATGACGTACTGTCTGGGGGTGGAAAAACTGGCCGGGGCGGAAGTCCCGCCGCGCGCGCAGGCGATCCGTGTGCTGGTGGCGGAACTGGAACGGGTTCACAGCCATCTGCTGTGGCTGGGCGTGGCCGCGCACGAAGCCGGGTTTGATACGCTGTTTATGTATAGCTGGCGCGACCGCGAAACCGTGATGGACCTGCTGGAAAGTTTCACCGGCAACCGCGTGAATTATTCCGCCAATATCCTCGGCGGCGTCAAGTGTGACGTGACACCCGATCTCGCCAGCGCCATCCTCAAAGGTGTGGATTTTCTGGAAGAACGGTCGCGCCACTACCTGAACGTTGTCACGACTGACGAGGTGTTTTTACAGCGCACACGCGGCGTGGGCACGATGAGCAAGGAGGTAGCTGAACGGCTGGGCGTGGTCGGGCCGACGGCGCGGGCGTCCGGCGTGGCGCGGGATATTCGTATCGAAGCGCCATACGCGGCCTACGCCGATTTCCCGGTGCAAATCGTGCTGGCGGAGGCGGGCGATCTGGAGGCGCGGTTTGTGGTGCGGATTAAGGAACTGTTTGAAAGCTACCGCCTCATCCACGAAGTAATTGATAAGCTGCCGCCGGGCGAACTACAAACAAGAATGCCGCGCAAAATCAAGGCGGGGGAAACCATCAGCCGGGTGGAAGCGCCGCGCGGTGAGGCGTTTTATTTCATCAAAAGCAACGGCAGCGATAACCCGGAACGGATTAAGGTGCGGACGCCGACGCTATGTAACATGGGGTCGGTGGTGGCGACGGCGGTCGGCCACCAACTGGCGGATATGCCGATGATTCTGGCCGGGATTGACCCGTGTTTCTCCTGCAACGACCGGACGGTAGCGGTACGGGACGCGGCGGGGGCGCTGGTCACCTGGGAATCGCTGCGGCAGCGCCGGCTGGCGCATCAGGAGAACAAGTGAGATGGATGTCCTGAAAACCCTGTTTATCCTGCTGATTTTCCCCGGCGGGCTGTTTGTGCTGGCAAACGGTATGGTGTACGAGTGGGCCGACCGCAAGCTGGTTGCCCGGTTGCAAAACCGGGTTGGGCCGCGCTGGTTTCAACCCCTGGCCGACCTGCTGAAGCTGCTGGCAAAAGAAGAAGTTGTGCCGGAAAGCGTGAATGCCCGCCTGTTTGTGTGGCTGCCAATTGTGGCGCTGGCCGGGGTGTTAACCGGTGCTTTGTACCTGCCGATTGCGGGCTTGCAGCCATCGTACAGCTTTTCCGGCGATCTGATCGTCGCGGTTTATCTGTTCAGTATGCTGACGCTGTGTACCGGCATCGCGGGCGCGAATACCAATAACCGCTTTTCGCTGGTGGGCGCGACCCGCACCCTGACGCAGTTGTTCTCCTACGAAGCGCCGTTCCTGCTGGCGATGCTGGGGCCGGCAGTGGCCGCTGGAAGCTGGAAGATCAGCGACATCATGGCCTACTCCAGCACGCATCCCGTAATTCTGCTCCAGCCGGTCGGGTTTGTGATCGCGCTGATCGGCCTGATGGGCAAGCTGGAAATGCGCCCGTTCGACGCGCCGGAAGCCGAAACCGAGATCGTGGCCGGGGCGCTGACCGAATACAGCGGGCGCGGGCTGGCGCTGTTTTACCTGGGGCGCTATGCGGAACTGATCGCCGGGTTAACGCTGATGTCGGCGTTCTACCTGGGTGGGATTCACAATCAGCTGGATTATATTGTCAAAACACTCGTGCTGCTGCTGGCGCTGGCCGGGGTGCAAACACTGATGACCCGGCTGCGGATTGATCAGATCGTTGGCCTGTGGTGGCGCTACGGGACGCTGCTGGTGCTGCTGCAATGGCTGGTTACGCTGCTGCTGAAAGGGATGGTGCTATGAGAATCGGTTCCATGCTGGTGGATACGCTGCGCTCGTTTTTCCAGAAGCCCGTCACCCGCCTGTACCCGTTTGAACGTAACGCCAGTCCGGAACGGCTGCGCGGCAAGCTGCACTGGAATCCCGACAACTGCACCGGCTGCTGCCTGTGCGCGAAGGACTGCCCATCGGATGCGATTGAGGTTATCACGATTGACAAGAAAGCCAAAAAGTTTGTGATGCGCTACCACGCTGACCGCTGTACCTACTGCGCGCAGTGCGTGCAGAACTGCCGTTTTAGCTGCATCAGCATGGCAAGCGGCGAGTGGGAACTGGCGTCAACCAGCACCGAGCCGTTTACCGTCTATTATGGAAACGAAGCCGATCTTGAACCCCTCCTGGGAAAAGCCCCTCCGCCAGCGGTTGATATGCCCTGACGGCCACTCCCGGTTAGCGCTACTGGGGATTGGTAACGAGTTATACGGCGATGATGCCACTGGGGTAATGATCGCCCGGCGGCTGCAAGCCACCGCAAAGCGCGTTGATGTGCTGGTGCTGGATGCCGGCAACGTGCCGGAGAACTGTACCGGCGCGCTCCGGCGGTTTGCGCCGGATACGGTGCTGCTGGTGGACGCCGCGCTGATGAACGCCGAGCCGGGCGCAATCCGCTGCCTGTCGTGGCAGGAGGTCGTCGGCTTGGAAGCGAGTACCCACACCTTTCCATTGCATATGCTGGCAAAATATTTGAGTGATGAACTGAACTGCGCCGTCTGGCTGGTGCTGATTCAGCCAGCGCAGTGCGATTTTGATACACCGCTGTCGGCGTCGGTGGATGCGGCGGTTGATTCCCTCGTCCAGTTCCTGACCTCATTCGTTGCCTAAGCCGCGCCGGACGCCGGAAGCCGCCCGGCTGAACCTTAAAGCCGCCTGGAAGGCGGCTGGTTTCAGACACCGTCAAGGCTTTAGTTATACCGGTGTGCGATAGTTTTGCTAACCCTTTGCTCTGCTCTTTCGGTTAAGTTTTCCGAACCTCTCTTTCGCCATACGACTTGACACCACGCAAAAACAAGTGCATACTAACATTAACTGGTCAGACCACTGACCAGTAAGGACTGTTATAAATGGAAATAGCATGAACTGGTCGAAGCCTGAACGTCCCGTTGATTACGCCGAACATGCTCTTATTACTGCTATCGTCGAAGGGCAGTTTCCACCCGATTCAACCCTGCCGGGGGAACGCGATCTGGCGGACATGCTGGGCGTTACCCGTCCGACACTGCGGGAGGTGCTGGGGCGGTTGGAGCGCGACGGCTGGATTACCATCCGGCAGGGTAAATCAACCGTCGTCAACGATTTCTGGTGGGATGGCGGGTTGAATGTTCTCAGCGGCATCGTCCGGTGCAGCCGTATCCTGCCGCCGGACTTTGTGCCGAACCTGCTGCGTGTCCGGCTGGACATCGCGCCGTCGTACACGCGGCTGGCGGTGGAACGCGCCGCCGAATCAGTGGTGGACCTGCTGTCGCGGGCGGCTGACCTGCCCGATACGCCGCCGGCTTACGCCGCATTTGACTGGCTGCTACAGCGTCGGCTGGCGGTGGCCTCCGGCAATCCGGTTTACGCCATGATCTTAAACGGGTTCAACGGCTTTTACGAACCGCTGGCCCGTGAATACTTTAGTCTGGCGGAAGCGCGGGATACATCGCGCGCGTTTTACGCGGCGCTGTTGGAAGCGGCACGGGCAGGCGATGGTGACGCAGCGGAAAATGTGGTGCGTGCCGTGATGCTGGAGAGCATCAACCTGTGGGCGCGGTCGCACCTGGGCAGCGAGTGAAAGGGGTCTTCATGCGGCGATGGAACGGTTGGGGCGATGACTCGGTGCGGTATCCGCTGCCGGCCAGCGCGGAGGCGTTTTTGCGTGGGCGGCTGGGGGCTGGAATGCCGCCAACGGACGCCGCGTTTAAGGACGTGGTGGCGAGCGTTTCAAACTCGCGCTTGCCCCGGCATCCGCTGGTGACAACCGACGCGGCAGAGCGAGTCCGGCACGCGCGCGGTCAAAGTATGCCGGACTGGATTGCGCTGCGCAGTGGGCGTATCGGCGTTTTCCCAGATGGCGTAGCGTATCCGATGAGCGCCGAGGACGTATGCAGCCTGATTCGCTACGCGGCAGAGATTGGGGCGCGGTTAATCCCCTATGGTGGTGGGACCAGTGTCGTCGGGCACATTAACCCGATACCCGGCGACGCGCCGGTGCTGACGGTGGACATGAGCCGGATGAACCGCCTGCACAAACTGGACGAAAACACGCTGCTGGCGACCTTCGGCGCGGGCGTAACCGGCCCGGATTTGGAAGCGCAGCTTCGCGCGCGCGGGTACACGCTCGGCCATTACCCGCAGTCGTTTGAATATTCCACGCTGGGCGGCTGGATTGCAGCACGTTCCAGCGGGCAGCAGTCGCTCCATTACGGGCGTATTGAGGGGCTGTTTGTTGGGGGTAGAGTGGAAACACCCGCCGGCGCTTTGGTGCTGCCGGCGCTGCCCGCCTCCGCCGCCGGGCCAAATCTCCGTGAACTGGTGTTGGGGTCGGAAGGGCGGTTAGGGCTGATTACCGAGGCGACGGTTAAAATATCGCCGCTGCCGGAGCGCGAGGAATTCCGCGCCGTGTTTTTCGCCGATTTCGACAGCGGGATGGCTGCCGTGCGCCAGATGGTGCAGGCGCGGCTGCCGCTGTCCATGCTGCGCCTGAGCACGCCGGTTGAAACCGAAACAACGCTGAAACTGGCCGGTCATGAGCGCGTGATCGGCGCGCTGGAACAGTATCTGGCGCTGCGTGGTGTCAAAGATCAAAAGTGTATGCTGGTGTTCGGCTTCACCGGGCAGAAGACGCTCAGCAGCGCGGCAGTGAAGGAAACGCTGCGTATCGCCCGGTCGCGGGGTGGCGTTCACGTCGGCAAAACCTTTGGTCGCCAGTGGCAGAAGAACCGCTTCCGCACGCCGTACCTGCGCAATACGCTCTGGGATAACGGCTACGCCGTAGACACGCTGGAAACGGCGACCAACTGGACGACCACGCCGGCGATGATCGCCGCGATTGAAGGCGCGCTGCGTGGGGTGATAGCAGAGCAGGGTGAGCGCATCCACGCTTTTACGCACCTGTCGCATGTTTACCCACACGGCACGAGCGTGTACACCA
Organism: Chloroflexota bacterium; assembly: GCA_016223085.1. Taxonomy (GTDB): domain Bacteria; phylum Chloroflexota; class Anaerolineae; order Aggregatilineales; family Phototrophicaceae; genus CFX2. Next base: position 47,739 of record JACRPS010000007.1, on the reverse strand, counting down.
CCTATGCATTTCGCCTCGCGCCTGACCCGGATGAAACGCTGCACCGCTGGCAGCTTCTTAAACAGGCCGCCAGCGCGGCGGTGATGGCCCACGGCGGCACGATCAGCCACCAGCACGGCGTTGGCCTTGACCACATGCCGTACCTGGCGGGTGAAAAAGGCGGCCTGGGGATGAAAGCGATTGAGGACGTGCTGAAGACGTTTGACCCGGCAGGTTTGATGAATCCGGGGAAATTGATTGGATAGATGTTGAGTAGGGACACGATCTATCGTGTCTCTACATGGCAAGGGGTGGTTTTATGTGGGACAAAAACTGGCGCGAGAACCTGTGGTCGCAAATCGGCCAGCCCTGGGACGTGCTGGTGATGGGCGGAGGCATCACCGGCGCGGGCATCCTGCGCGAGGCGGCGCGGATGAAACTGCGCGTGTTGCTGGTCGAGCAGCGCGATTTTGCCTGGGGAACGTCCAGCCGGTCATCCAAGCTGGTGCATGGCGGGCTGCGTTACCTGGCGACGGGACAGGTGGGCGTAACGCTGACCTCGGTGCGGGAGCGCGAAAATCTGATCGAGGATGGGCCGGGGCTGATTGACCCGCTGGGCTTTCTGGTGGCGACCCACAAGGGCGACAGGCCGGGGCGCTTCACCTATGGCGCGGGGCTGGCGGTGTATGACCTGATGGCGCTGCAATGGTCACATCGTTATTACAGCGCGGAAGAATTTCGCCTGCTGATGCCGTACATCAGCCGGGAGAATCTGCGCGGCGGCTTCCGCTATGAGGACGCGCAGACCGACGACGCGCGGCTGGTGCTGCGGGTGATTCAGGAAGCGGTGGCCGACGGCGGCGCGGCGATCAATTACGTCAGCGCCGATGAACTGCTGCTGGAAGAAGGGCAGGTGGTTGGGGCGCGGCTGTGCGATCAGGTCAGCGGGCAAACCGCCGAGGTCCGCGCCAGGGTTATCATCAATGCGACCGGCGCGTTTGCCGATGGCCTGCGCGGGCAGGTCGGCGCGGCGGCGCGGATTCGCCCGCTGCGCGGTAGCCATCTCGTGTTTCCGGCCTGGCGGCTGCCGCTGGCGCAGGCGGTGTCGTTCCTGCACCCGCTTGACCGCCGTCCGGTGTTTGCCTTCCCCTGGGAAGGGGTGACGCTGGTCGGCACGACTGATGTTGACCACGATGCGCCACTGCGGGACGAACCGGGAATCACGCCGGAGGAAGTGGCCTACCTGATGGCGGCGGTTGCCTATCAGTTCCCGGCGCGGGCGCTGACGCTGGACGATGTGATAGCGACTTATGCCGGGGTGCGCCCGGTGATCGGTACGGGCAAAGCCGACCCGTCCAAAGAGTCACGCGAACATGTGGTGTGGCAGGAAAATGGCCTGCTGACTGTCACCGGTGGCAAACTGACCACCTTTCGCTCAATTGCGCTGGATGCGCTGAAATCGGTGCGCGATCGGCTGCCGGAAGTGGCCGCCGTGACCGACAAAGTGCCGGTCTTAAACGCGGTGGATGTGGAACTGCCGGGCAACCTGGATGAATTAACGCGCCGCCGTCTGCTAGGGCGCTACGGCGCGGCTGCGCCGGCGCTGGTGTCCGCCGCGCAGCCCGGCGAACTGGACGTGATTCCGGGCACGGTGACGCTGTGGGCAGAACTGCGCTGGGCGGCGCGCGCCGAAGGCGTGGTTCATCTGGACGACCTGCTGCTGCGCCGTGTCCGGCTGGGGCTGTTGCTGCCGGATGGCGGCGAGTCGCTGCTGCCCCGCATTCGTACCATCTGCCAGTCCGAACTGGGTTGGGATGATCGCCAATGGGAGGCGGAAGCCGCGGCTTACCTGGCTCTACGGCGGGCGCGCTACAGCCTGCCAGAACGCGACCGCATCCCGGATTGGAACGCCATACTGCGTGCAGCGGCGGAAAAACCACGTGCGTCCAAAGAACACCGCAGTCGGACACGGCTGGTTGTGTTTCTGGCGTTACTGGTGATTGTGCTCCTGCTGTGGCGACGGAGTCGCCGTTCGCCGGAAATGTTGTAACGGCGCGGGCGAAGATGGCGCAAAATAAGCGATAATCATACGTAGGGGAGGGTCTCAGACCTTCCCCTACGGTGCATTTATGGGCGAAATATGGGTTGTTACGGGGGAGGCTTATGTCGTATATTCTGGCGATTGACAACGGTACGCAGAGTGTTCGGGCGCTGCTGTTTGATCTCAAGGGCAATCTGGTTACCAAAGCGCGCGTGCCGATTGAACCGTATTTTTCGCGCCATCCCGGCTGGGCAGAGCAGGAACCGTCGGTGTACTGGGACGCGACCTGCCGGGCGTGCCAGCAGTTATGGCAAACCTCGCCAGTGCCAAAAACGGCGGTGGCGGGTGTGGCCTTGACCACGCAGCGCGGCACGGTTATCAATCTCGGTAAAGATGGAAAGCCGCTGCGCCCGGCGATTGTCTGGCTGGACCAGCGCCGTACCGAAGGGCTGCCGCCAGTGGGAGGGTTGTGGGGACTGGCGTTCCGGCTGGTCAGGATGTCGGAGACGGTTGCGTACCTGCAGGCCGAAGCGGAAGGCAACTGGATACGAACCCACCAACCGGACATCTGGGAGAAAACGCATAAGTTCCTGTTGCTGTCCGGTTACCTGACGTACCACCTCACCGGGCGGCTGGCCGATTCGGTTGGCTGTCAGGTATCGTACCTGCCGTTTGATTATAAGGCCCATACCTGGGCAAAACCGAGCGACTGGAAATGGCAGGCGGTCCCGATTGACCCGGCGAAACTGGTTGATCTGGTGCCGCCGGCGCAGATTATCGGCCAGGTCACGCCGGAAGCCTGCGAGGCAACCGGCATCCCTGCTGGGCTGCCACTGGTGGCGGCGGCGGCTGACAAGGCCTGCGAGGTCATCGGTTCCGGCTGCCTGGAACCGCATATCGGCTGTATCAGCTATGGCACGACCGCGACGTTTAATACCACGCACCAGAAGTACATCGAACCCATCCCCCTGATACCGCCGTATCCGTCGGCCATTCCCGGCGCGTACAGCCTGGAAATCCAGATTTATCGCGGCTTCTGGCTGGTAAGCTGGTTCAAGCGCGAATTCGGCCAGCGTGAGATGACGCTCGCGGAAGAACGCGGCATCGAGCCGGAGGTATTGTTTGACGAACTGGTGAAGCAGGTCCCGCCGGGATCGGATGGGCTGGTGTTGCAGCCGTACTGGACGCCCGGACTGAAGGTGCCGGGGCCGGAGGCGCGCGGCGCGATTATTGGCTTTGGCGACTGGCACACGCGGGCGCACCTGTACCGGGCGATTCTGGAAGGGCTGGCCTTCGCGCTGCGCGAGGGCAAGGAGCGCAGCGAGGCGCGCAGCCACGTGCCGGTCACGGAACTGCGCGTATCCGGCGGCGGGTCGCAGAGTGACGCCGCTTTGCAGCTTACGGCGGACATCTTCGGCCTGCCGACCGCGCGCCCACATACTTATGAAACGTCGGGGCTGGGCGCGGCGATTGACGCGGCAGTCGGTCTCAAACTGCACCCGGATTTTGCGACAGCGGTGCGGGAAATGACGCGCATGGGACAGGCGTTTGAACCCAACCGGCAGACGCGGACGATCTACGAGGATTTGTATCAGGGGGTTTATCAAAAGCTGTACGGCCAGCTTCAGCCGCTGTATCATCGCATCCGGCAGATCACCGGCGGGCATCGTCCGGCAGCTTCGTGAATCCCGTAGTCTCGTGTGTCTGATGTACCTCCAACGCTTTTGGTTTAAGCTGTGAGAAAACCAAGCGAGGTGATGCATACAATGGCAACGACGACATTGCTGGAACAACGCTGCACACTGCTGACCAACCGGGAGCGACCGCTGTCCGGGCGGGAAATCAGCGTGCTGCTGCGGCAGCTTGACCGCTGGCAGCCGACCACGACCGGCGGTTTGAAGCTACTGCGGCGGGAATTTACCTTTGCCGATTTTAAGGAGGCGATGCTGTTTGCCGATAAAGTGGCCGAACTGGCAAACACGCAGGGACATTATCCGCGCCTGACGATTCTGCCAAAAAAGGTGATCGTGGAGTGGGGGTCGCCGGTAATTGGCGGGCTGCACCGCAACGATTTTATCATGGCGTCGCGCACGGATGATTTGTGTTCGCGCTGGGATGTCATCAGCGGGCAAAAGGACGTGGTGCAGCAAGCCTCGGAAGAATCCTTCCCGGCCAGCGATGCGCCTTCGTGGGCAGACAGTCGGCGTGGGCAAAACACCTGAAAGGGTACAAGCCTTGACCGGTAACATCTGCCGCACGTTATATCCGTCCCGCTTACCCTCAGTGCTGGAATAACCTCATCTTCTGTCAGGATGAGGTTATTTTTATCAAGCTGTGTCACCATCCGCCCTTGCGCAATCCCACATTTATGGCGTCGGAAAGATATTCTGCTGTATAGTGTTCCGATATGGACGAGAAACCGCGCATTCTGGTTATAGATGACGAAGAATCCATTCGTTCGGCGCTGAGCACGCTGCTGGGGCGTATCGGCTACCGGGTGCAGACAGCGGCCAGCGGGCCCGAGGCGTTGGCGCTGGTTGAAGCGGTCGAGCCTGATCTGGTACTGCTGGACGTAGTGCTGGACGAAAGCCAGCCCGACCACATGAGCGGTCTGGAAGTATGCCAGCAGCTTCGCAAGCGGGAACGTTTTATCCCGATCATCATGCTCACCTCGTACCCGGAGTGGCAGGTCGAAAGCCTGGGGCAGGGCGCGATTGCGTTTGTCACCAAACCCTGGGACAACAACGCGCTGGCGAGTCAGATACGCGCTACGCTGGGGGCGGTGCAGCACATCCGGCGGGAGATCGTGCCGGCGGAGGACCAGCGCGGGAATGTCATACATATTCAGCCTGATCTTCAGATTGACCTCGAACACTTTCGTATCACCCGGCGCGGGCGACAGATTGACCTGACGCCGATGGAATTTGCGCTGCTGGCGTTCCTGGCGCGGCATCCCAACCGCCGCTGGACGCGCGAGGAACTGCTGAACCACGTGTGGGACGATGCCTGGGCGGGGTACGAACGCACGGTTGACCGGCACATCGCGGCGCTGCGGCGCAAGCTGGGTCTGGAGCGGGACGAGTTGATCGAAACGATTCACGGCATCGGCTACCAGCTTACGCAGGACTGATGATGTTCCGGTACCGCGTGCTGTTTGCTTTTGTCCTCATTTCGTGGCTGGTGGTGACACTGTTCCTGCTGCTATCGCCGCTGAATCTGGTCAGCATCCGGTTTGCATCCGATTTTGGGCTGATCTGGTTTGGGTGGGGGCTGGGACTCGCGGCGCTGCTTCTGATCGCTTTTGGGCGGCGCTCGGCGCGGCTGGGCCGGGCCGAGCACTACGCCGCAATTGCGGCGTATCTCAGCGAGGGTGTTATCATTTGCAACGCGCGCGGGCGGGTGCAGTGGGCGAACGAGGCCGCCGCCGAACTGGTGAACGGCAAATTCGTGCTGGATTCGGCGCGGGCGGTGCTGGAGCGGGCGCGGACAACGCGGCGGATTGCGATCCAGAACGTGGCGCTGGGCGAAGGGCTGCGGCTGTCGGTGCAGGCGGTGCCGCTCAACCGGGGAATGTATGCACTGATCTGCAAGCCGCTCGGCGTGGACGGCACCCGCAGCGCCTTCTACGAAAACTTCATCCGGCGCATCGTCCACGACATGCGAAATCCGCTGGCGGCGATCATCGGCCACGCCGCGAACATTCGGCAGGCACCGCTGGTAGACCCGGCAGCGTGGCACAAAGCCGCCGGAACAATTGAGAACGAGGCGCAGCGGCTGGCGCGGCTGGTGGACAGTATGCTGTTTGATGCACGCCTGGCCTACGTGCCGCTCGAACCGACGATGCTTGATCTGGTGGACGTGCTGGAAGAAGCGGTTTACTCGCGGGATGAGATGGCGCAGCAGGAAGGCAAAACGCTGGAGATCGAAGCGCCGCCAGAACCCATGCGGGCCGAAGGCGACCGTGATCTGCTGGCACGCGCCTTCGAAAACCTGATTGACAACAGCCTGAAATATTCCGAGACAGGTGCGCGGGTGCAGGTTCGGCTGGAACAGCAGCCCGGCTGTTACGTTATATCGTTTGTGGACAACGGCATTGGCATCCCGCCAGAGTATCTGCCTGACCGGATTTTTGAGCCGCTGGTGCGGGCGCGGTCGCAGAAAATGGGCAGCGGGTTAGGCCTATCCATCTCCAAAAAGATCGTGGAAATGCATAGCGGTAGCATCAGCGTGCAAAGTAAGGTGGGCGTGGGTACAACCATGACCGTGCGACTACCAAAGCCGGGCGAGGTGGACAGGTGATTCGAGGTCAACGGCGTATTCGTTCTCTGGTTGCCCTATGGAGTGCGGCGGTGCTGCTGGCGGCCTGCGGGCTGGTTGACGTGCGCGTCGAGGAAACGTTAACGCCTGTGCCGCAGCCAACTGCCACACCCTTCCGGCAGGCAAGCGCCAGCGGCGGCGCGTTGAGCTATGGCGCCGAGGACGACGACAGCATGGTGGTGCGGACGGTCGCTTATCCGCACATCGTCCTGGGCAGGAATGGCGCGGAGATCGAACCGTTTGAGCAAACGCTGCTGCCGCAGGAGTACATCTCCGCCAATAGTGGCTACGGTTTTCGCCTGCGGGTAGACTGGCGCATGTTGTGGTTGCAGGACGTACACGGGACAGGACGGGTGACGATGGAAACGTTTGTGCAGCCGCCCTGGAGCAGCGACTACGAATCGTGGGATTGGGTTTCGACCGAAGACCGCGAGGCCTGGGGGCCGGACTTCCAAAACGAACTGCTGGACTCAACGCTGTGGCTGGACACGCCGGGATTATACCGGGTACGGGCAATGGTGGAGGTCCATACGTGGATTGAGAACGTGGGCGAACGCGGTAGTCAGGCAATCTTTGAAACACAGTTGCTGGTGCTGAGCGTGCCGCCGGAGGGAATTCCATCCTCCAATGAATATTTTGTGCCGACCTTTGGCGATCTAGAAAGTCAGGGACTGTTCCCGGACTGGCGCGGCTGGGCGTTCGGGCCGTGCGCGGTGACAACCGATAACGAAACTGTCACCCGCCTGCTGGACGCCGCCTGTCTGTCGGTTGAAGCGGGCGACCTGAACGCGGCGGCGGTCAACCTGCAACAAACGCTGGACGCGGAACAGAACCCCCGCATTCTGGCGACGGTGCGCGGTCAGTTGGGGATGCTGGCCGCTGTCAACAGCCAGTGGAACATCGCCGCCCGCAACTTCCGCGAGGCGTTGAATCTGTGGCAGGCGGAAGACGATGCGGTCGGCGTGGCACATTCGCTGCACAATCTAGGAACGGTGCTAATCTGGGCGGGACGGTCAGAGGAGGGTGATTACTGGCTGAACCAGGCGAACCAGCTTCAGAACCAGATCGGTGACTGGATTGGCGGCCTGTTCACGGCAGCGCAATTCTCCGTGTACTGGAACGCTACCGACTACGCCGAGTATGTCGTTGGCGAGTTCAACAATCGTGGTTTGCCCCAGGCCGAACCGCTTCAGGCATGGCTGGATGCCGTCAAGGTTGACGCCACTGCGACCGCAGCGGCAGAGAGGGGTGACGAATAAGCACTATCCATAGGGCCACAACATGCCCTTGCCCCTACATAAGATCAAACGCAATTTATGATCAGATTCTAAACCATTATTCCCTCAATTTGTGACGAATCCGTCACATCTCCGTCATAACCTTTTCAACCTTCATCAGTACGATAGCGGCAACGTGCAGAAACGGCACGATGTTTCTGTGCCAATCATCCAGTTCAAACTGCAAAACGCAGGATGGTCTTATGCAGACATCACGACGAGACTTTTTACGGCTGATGGGGCTGACCAGCGCAGCAGTAGCCATTGGCGGCCAATCGCTGCTGGCTTGGGAGCAGTTCGACGCGCCGCTGGTAGCCAGTAACCTGGCGCTGCATCTGCTCAATCGCATCACCTACGGTGTCAGGCCACAGGATAGCGAACGCGCGGCGGCGCTGGGCATCGAAGCATATCTCGACGAGCAATTGAACCCGGAACGGATTGACGATTCGGCGATGGATGCGCGGCTGCTGGAACTGCCGATTCTGAATATGGATCGCTACGCGGCGTCGCTGTTGCCGGAGCGCGAATACCGCACCTACAAGGCACTGATGGCGGGCATGGTCTGGCGGGCAGTGTACAGCGAACGGCAGTTGCTGGAGCGTATGGCTGAGTTCTGGACCGATCACTTTAACATCCCCAGCGACGAACTGGGCGTGGAACTGGTGACATTCCAGCGGCAGATACGCCAGCACGCGCTGGGCAATTTCCGCGATCTGCTGTTTGCGTCCGCGCAGTCCCCGGCCGTGCTGTACTATCTGGATAACTACCTTAACAATGCCGAACATCCCAACGAGAACTATGCCCGTGAACTGATGGAACTGCACACGCTGGGCGTGGACGGCGGCTACACCGAACGGGACGTGAAGGAGGTGGCGCGCGCCTTTACCGGCTGGACGGTACACGACGGCACGGATACCGGCTTCTACTTCGACCCCTCCACTCACGATACCGGCAAAAAAAACGTGCTAGGGCATCCCCTGCCCGCCGACCGGGGCATTGAAGACGGGCTGCATGTCCTGAGCATCTTGACGAACCACCCGGCCACGGCGCGGTATCTCTGTTACAAGCTATGCGTGCGCTTTGTCAGCGACGACCCACCCTCGTCGCTGGTAGACAGCGCGGCAGCGATCTGGACGGCGAACCGGGGCGCGATCAAACCCGTGCTACGCCATATCCTGCTATCAGCAGAATTTCAGACGTCTGCCGGACAAAAGCTGCGCCGCCCGCTGGACTTCTTCATCGGTGTGCTGCGGGCAACGGGTACCGAGATTCACGACTTTTACACGATGGAGAATCTGCTGCTGGAACTGGCGCAGCCGCCATTTGGCTGGCATCCGCCGGATGGCTACCCGGATAAAGCCGGAGCGTGGATGAGTTCCGCCGGGCTGCTGGCGCGCTGGAACGTAGCGATGATGCTAACGCATGGCGCGTACAGTGACCTTGAACTGCAAAAGACGATGACCGCTCACTTGCACGAATACGTCGGTAGCGCGGCGACCGTCGGCGAGCTGGTGGATAGGGCAGCGGCGCGGGTGTTCGGGGGCCGGATACCGGACGCGGCACGCGCCGCCTTTATCGCGTTCGCCGCAGATGGCGGTGAATCGGTCACGCCGGTCACGCCGCTGCTGCTGTCGCGCAAGCTCGGCACACTGTACGGGCTGATGTTGGCCTCGCCGCTGTATCAGTGGCGGTAAACAATGCTGTAGTCTCTGTCTATGTGTAGGGGCACGACATGCCGTGCCCCTGCGGGTGTAGAACGTTCTGGCCCAGTAGTTGTTGGCACAATGGCGAACGGAAGGATGTAACCGATGATTCAAACACGGCGTAACTTTTTACAGCAGATGACTGCATCGGGCGCGGTCGGGGTGAGCAGGGCGCTGTTTCCGGCGTGGATGCCACGTTTGGCCTTCCGCCCGGCGCTCCAGCCCGGCCCTGGCGACGTACTGGTGACGATCTTCCTGCGCGGTGGCATTGATGGCCTGAGCGCGGTCGTGCCCTACGGTGACGGCGCGCACTATTACGACGCCCGCCCGACTCTGGCGGTACCCGAACCGGGCGCGGGGACCGGCGCCACGCTTGATCTGGACGGCTATTTCGGTCTGCACCCGTCGCTCGCACCGCTGAAAGATATTTACGATGAGGGCGGACTGACCATCGTCCATGCCACCGGCTCAATTGACCCTAGCCGGTCGCACTTCGACGCCATGCAGTTTATGGAATATGGCACGCCCGGCAACAAAACCACCGGCACGGGTTGGATTGGCCGCCATTTGCAATCTGCCGCGTGGCAGAACGACTCACCATTCCGGGCAGTGGGCATGGGCGCGATGGTACCCAATTCGCTGCGCGGGGGGATCGCGCCGCTGTCGCTGCGGTCCATCGCTGATTTCCACCTGCGCGGGCGGGAGAGCGAACTGATCCGCGCGCGGCAGGCGCTGGCGCAGTTGTACACGGTTGAAGCACCCGCCGATGCCCTGAGCGCACAGGCCGGATTGGTGTTCGAAACGGTGGATTTGCTGCAATCGTTGAGCGCCGCCGATTATCAACCGGCGAACGGCGTAACCTACCCAACTGATGAATACGGTTTCGGCATGGGTTTGCGGCAGATCGCTCAACTCATTAAAGCGGACGTGGGGCTGGAAGTGGCCTGCCTTGATCTGGGCGGCTGGGACACCCACGAAAACCAGGGCACGACCGGTGGCTACTTCAGCAATCTGCTGGGCGTGCTGGGCAGCGGACTCGGCGCATTCTACACCGATCTGGACGACCGGATGGGCAGCGTCAGCGTTGTCACGATGAGCGAGTTTGGACGTCGTGTGACCGAAAACGCCAGCCAGGGCACAGATCACGGACACGGCAACTTCATGCTGCTACTGGGCGGCGGAGTGAAAGGGGGTGTCTACAGTCGGTGGCCAACTCTCGCGCCGGACGCGCTGAACGACGGTGATTTACCGATTACTACCGATTACCGCGACGTGCTGGCGGAAGTTGTCAGCAAGCGGCTGCTGAACCCGGCGCTCGATAAGGTGTTTCCTAATTTTCAGACCACCGATTTAGGGCTGGTGCTGCCGCGTTAATCGCCATCACTCGACCCCGTCTACAGGAGGAAATCGTAATGGTACGCTTTACACGGTTTGTCATAGCAACCTGCCTGCTGGCGCTGCTGGTCGCGTTCAGCCTTGTTCCGGCGCTGGCGCAGTCGCAGGAGGAGACCGAGCAGGCGCTAATTCAGATTGTTGCCCAGTCAGACGAAATCGCTGGCTGGCTGGACGAGCATCCGGGCTGGATCGGGCACGGGTATCCCGGTGAGGATGCCCCGACTTTCTGGTACGTGGAGTTTTACGACTCGTCGGAAACCGAATGGCTGGGGTATGGCGTCATTCACGCCGAAACGGGCGAGATTATCGAAGCCTTTGCGCCGCGCCCGCTGCCAACCGAGGTCTATGCTGAACAGCAGCCGCGTATTCAAACGCTGGTGCTGGCCGACCCGGAAGTACAGGCGCGCCTGATTGACCCGGCGCTATGGGATGTGTACACCGATTACAATCGCTGGGAGGCGGTGTGGGAGGTGTACCTGTACCGGGGGCAGCAGGCGCTGCTGGTGAAAGCCTCGCTGGACGAAAACGACTACTTCTCGATTTCATCCATCACTGATCCAAACGAGCTGGCGGAAGAGCAGGCAGCACAGGCGAAACGCGACCAGGCGGTTAATCTGGCTTATTCGGCAGAGGGGATTGACGCGGCGCTGGAGGGATACGATAACTGGAAAACCTATGTCGAAAATCAGGGTGGCACGCGCTGGAGCGTGTCGTTTGAGGCGGACGGCCAGCGGCTGTTTTACGCGCTGGTGGACATTGCCACAAACAGGGTGCTGGACACTACACCGGGCAGTTAGTGGTGCTGGAACGCCTGGCGCGGCTGGTTCTAAAGCCAACAGCCACGCTGGACGTTCAAAACATCCAGCTACCGATTTAGAGAAAAAACCGCTGAAGTGGTCCAGCAGTAACCGCTTTAGCGGCTTCCCGTTTTCCTGTTAGCCTTCGGTTTTGAACTGAAGGCGCGTTGGCCGGAACATATCCCTTATCGCAGGCGAATAAAGGCCTTTGCGTAGACCGACTGAGGGCATACAATACTGTCCGCCGCTCCAAACGGCAGTACAGGTATAACTGAGGTCACACTTCGATGATTACCCTCGGTCGCTGGGATGCGCGCCCGGTGACAATCAGCGTCAAACTGAATTGCATCACCATCAGCCTGGATAACCCAAAAGAGGCTGACGTTTTCAGCTACGATTATGCCGGGCGGCTGTGGACGGCGTTTCTGGGTGGCATCGCCTACCGGCGCGGGCTGGATGGCAAAATGGTCGCCAAGCGCCGCGAGGCAGGCGAAGCGCGCGAACGCCGCTGGCTCGACCGGGACGAGGCGCTGTCCATTGAGGAACGTGCCCGCCAGCAGGTGGCCGGGTTATACGCCGCCATCCAGTCCGGTGTAGCGCAGTTAAATACGCCGCTACCGCCGCGGGGCTGTACCGGTTTTGAGCGCGCCATCGCGTTTGATATGGCGCGGTCGCAGGCCGATGTCGCTGCTTACCATCAGGTCTACCAGCCGGTCGGCATCTTACCCCCCGACCAGTATATGGCGGTTGTGCTGCAGGCAACCGAAGGCTGTTCGTTTAACACCTGCACCTTTTGCAGTTTCTACAAGAATCGCCCGTTCCGCATCAAACAACCGGACGAGTTCCGCGCCCATGCCTGTGCGGTTAAGGACTTCCTGGGCGACGGGTTAAGCCTGCGCCGCACCATTTTCCTGGGCGATGCTAATGCGCTAGTGGTGCCAATGCCCCGGCTGCTGCCGCTGCTGGATGTGGTGCACGAGGTTTACAACGTTGCGGCACTGGGCGGCCTGTATGCCTTTCTCGACGGTTTCAGCGGTGAGAAAAAGACGGCCAGCGATTACCGCCGGTTGGCGCAGCAAGGGTTAACGCGGGTTTATGTCGGGCTGGAAAGCGGGAATGAGGACCTGCTGGCATTCCTGAAAAAGCCCGGTCAGGCGGACGACAGCGTGCAGGCGGTGCGGGCGATGAAAGCAGCCGGAATTGCTGTTGGCGTGATTGTACTGCTGGGCGCCGGCGGCCAGACGTATGCTGAAGCGCATGTACGTGATACGATTCGCGCGATTAACGCGATGGGGCTGGATGGAGAGGACATCCTCTATTTTTCCGAACTGGTAGTAGACGATGATCTGCCCTACGCCAGGGATGCGTACCACGCCGGATTGAAGCCGCTGTCTCCGGCAGAGCGGCTCGTGCAGGGTGAATTGATCGAGCACGGGCTGCGGTTCGCGGGCGAGTCGCCGCAGATCAGCCGCTACGATATACGGGAGTTTATTTACTGATGGCCGCCAGACTGTACTACAACGATTCCTACACCTCCGAGTTCAACGCCCGCGTATTGGAACGGCTGAACGTGGACGGTCAGCCGGCGCTGGTGCTCGACGGAACGTATTTTTACCCGGCCAGTGGCGGCCAGCCCGCCGATAGCGGCACGATTAACGGCACACCAGTGGTGGATTTACGAACGCGGGACGAGGATGGCGCGGTGCTGCATCTGCTGGCGCAGGACGTGCTGGGCGAAACGGTGAACTGCTGCGTAGACTGGGGGCGGCGCTTTGACCACATGCAGCACCATACAGGCCAGCACATTCTGACGCAGGCGTTTGTGCAAGTGGCGGACGCGCATACCGTCGGCTTTCACCTCAGCCCGGACAGCGTGACGATTGACCTGAACAAAACGAATCTTTCAGCAGAAATCGTCGCTCAAGCGGAAGACCTGGCAAATCGGATTGTCTGGGACAATCGCCCTGTGACAGCGCAACTGGTGGCCGAGGACGAGGCAGCCGATGTGCGGATGCGGAAGAAACCCGGCCATCTGCTGACCGGTGGCCTGCGGGTGATCGAAATCGAAGGCTTCGATAAAACGGCCTGCGGCGGCACACACGTGGCGCGCACCGGCGAAATCGGTGTAATTAAGGTGCTGAAGCTGGAACGACGCGGCGACAAGACGCGGGTTGAGTTTCGCTGCGGCGGGAGGGCGCTGCGCGATTACCAGCAAAAAAATGCGATTGTGAATGCTGTTGTCGCCACATTGACCTGCAAAGCCGACGAAATCGAGCCGGCGGTGCTTCGGTTGCAGGATGAGATTCGGAACCTGTCGCGCAGCCTGAAGGCTGCCAACGCGCAGTTGATCGAGTATGAAGCGGACCGTCTACTGCATGAAGCATCACAGGAGAAAGGTATTCGTATAGTCAGGAGAAGCTATGACGGACGAGAGGCGAGTGACTTAAAACTGCTCGCTAGCCGGCTGGTGGAACAGCCGAAGGTGGTGGCTTTGCTGGGGAGCAGTGGCGACAAAGCTCAACTGGTGTTGGGACGCAGCGCCGATTTACCCTTCGACATGAACGCAATCATCCGGCAGGCGCTGCCGCTGCTGGGACAGGCGCGGGGTGGAGGCCCGCCGGCACTGGCGCAGGGTGGGGGTGTGCAGGCCAGCGCTGAGCAGGTGCAGGCGGCACTGGATGCTGCCGAGCAGGCCCTAAAGGTGTAACACAGAGGCACAGAGAGAAAAACCGTAACGCACAGTACGCAAACAAATGATGGTGTAACGGGTAGGGGCGACCGCCGCTTCGCCCCTACCCCCGTGATTACCGTTGCGCGGCCAATAACCGGTCCACTTCCACACGTGCAGGCATACTCGGTGCAGTGCCGGGGCGTGTTACGCACAGTGCCGCCGTTGCGTTAGCGAAGGCGATGGCGGATCGCAGGTCTTTACCCTCGGCCAGCGCCACCGCCAGCCCGCCGTTGAAGGCATCACCTGCGCCAGTGGTATCCACCACTTCCACCTTGAAGGTCGGGATTAACTCGCTGCTGTCGCGCCGCACGTAACGCGCACCCTGCGCCCCCATCGTCACGATCACTGTCTGCTCCGCTGTAGTGAGCAGCGACCGCACCGCTTCTTCCACCGCCAGCCCGGTTTTGCCGGCCAGCACTTCCAGTTCCGTTTCATTCGGCGTGATAAAGTCGGCCAGCGCCACTACCTCTGCCGGCAGGTGCCCCGCCGGCGCCGGATTTAAAATTGTGCGGATACCTTTTTGCTTGGCGACCTTCAGCGCATAGGCCACCATGTCGTAGTTGATTTCAAGCTGCACCACCAGCACATCTGCCCCGGCGATCACGTCTGCTGCCGCATCAATGTCCGCCGCCTGAAGGTTGAGGTTTGCCCCCAGCACGACAACAATGCTGTTTTCGCCGGTGTCATCCACAAAGATAGGCGCAACGCCGGTGGCATGGTCAGGGTCACGCACGACGTAACGGGTACTAATGTGTTCGCGCTGCCAGGTGCTGACTGCCTGATCGCCAAAAGTGTCGTGTCCAACACGCCCGATGAAGGTGACGTCCGCTCCCAGCCGGGCCGCTGCTACTGCCTGATTCGAACCTTTGCCCCCTGGCCCGGTCACAAATTTACGCCCGTTGACGGTTTCGCCAGGGCGTGGCATCCGTTCCATGTAGGCTGTAAGGTCCATATTAAAGCTGCCAACAATCACAATTTTTGCCGTCATGAGGTGTCCTTTGCCGATGAAGAATCAGTTCATTTTCATGGCAAACAGTATACCCCAGCAGCCTGATTCTTCCATTCATTCCGTGAATCGGGCAGGGGAACAGCTCGTAAACATGCAGCTTTCCGGCATGTTGCGTAGTAAGGAAGGGATGTCGGTGCGGAATTGGCGCTACACCGGCTGCCAGACCAGCCGCCGGGCGATATTCTGGCCGGTGAGGTTGGCAATTGCCGTGCCGTCCAGGCCTTCGCTGCGCAGTCGCGGGATAATCAACTGCGGCAGCGCCAGCAGACCCCATTCACCGCCCTGATGCGCCCACAGGCGTGGTAAGGCCATGTCCAGGCCAAGCGCGATGCAGTCGCTGTAACCGGCGTCTACCATTGTCTTCAGCAGCGGCCACACGTTTTCGTCAGGGGCGTATTGGGGGCGCAAAAATGTATCGTAGCCGAGCAGCACCCCGGCTTTTGCGAGGTCAGTATGCAGGCCAGTATCGGTGCGTTTGTCCATGTGGCACAGGTACAGCCGGGTTGGGGGAATGCCGCGATCCGCAAAGAAAATCGGGAGCTGCTCGGCATTCTGCCCGCGTTCGGTGTGAACCAGAACCGCTGCTCCGGTCTGCCGGGCGGCAGCCGCAGCCGCTTCCAGCAGCACCCGGTTCTGGCCGTCGAATGTCCCGTCGTAGCCAATTTTGATGGTGGTCGCACGGACGGTACGGCTGCTTTCGCTGATGCCGGCAGTCAGCTCTTCCACAAAATACGCCGCCGCCTGCGTTTCGGTCGCCGTCCACAGCCAGCTTTCCATCGGGTAATAGCGTTTGAGGTGGAAGCCGGTGGTGGCGGTGATATGCAGCCCGGTAACTTCCGCCAGGTTGGCGAGCATACGTGCATCCCGCCCGCAGCCACCCGGCTGACAGTCAATAATGGTTGTGCCGCCAGCATCCCGAAATTCCAGCAGTTCATCCACTATCGCGTCGTAATCGTCGAGCACCGGCGCGTCATCATCCAGCACGCTGGGCGGCGGCTTAATCCAGACATGCGCGTGTGCGTCAGCCAGTGTTACGGCTTCAACCGGTACTTCCCCCGTCACCGTCAACAGCTTCATCCCTGGTCCTCGGCCATCCGATCATCGGTCGGTTCCAGTGCCTCGCAAGAGGCGACAACTTCAAGCGCCTCTGCTGAGGTTACTTCCGAAAACGGGGGTTTGACACTACCTGTGGCTGGCCGTCCCGTTCCACGACAATTGAAGCGAAGCCGGTTTGCGCAATGCTGCCGTAATCGTAACCGGCATCGGCGGGATAGCAGGCGAAAAAGGCAAAATTGCCCTTGCCGACGTTAATGGTGCGGTGTCCCCAGTAGGGCGGGACATACGCTGCCGCGCCGGGGGTCATGCGCTGAACGTTGATCTCGCCTTCGGGCGTTTGCAGGATCAGGTAACCTTCGCCGACCAGCCCCAGGTACAGTTCGGCGCGATCGCCCTGGGCGTGGTAATGGCCTTTGGTCATAAAATACTCACCACCAACGGTGCCGGGGTAAATGACAGTGGTCGAATAACGAAGCTGGCCGGGGATGGCCGGGTTCTGCGTCGCTTCGTACACCCGGTAAATCAGGGGATTAGTGGGCAGCAGCGCTGCTTCCGCCGCCGCATCGGCGAACATGCCCTGAAGGTCAGCCAGCCGCCGTTCCTGCACCGCTACCGCGTCAGGAATCGTGCCTTCGTCAAAGTTCACCCTGCGGGTGAAGGGAGTCATGTAGTCCATGATGTGCCTGTCTTTCCGTTGCCTGAAAATCACCTGCTATTCCGTTACCGGAACGTCCGGGTTGTTGTGCGCCGCCTTCAGCCGCGCCCGATTTTCCCGAATAATCGCGTAGGCTTCTTCCATCGTCGCCACATAAATCAGTTCGGTGACATCAGCGCCTGCCGTCATGTTGATGAGGTCAATCAGCGTCTTGATAGAACGGTCGCCGCCCACCAGTATCTTGATTTCTTCGTTGGCCGGCGCTTTGCGGGCAGCATATTTGACCGCCGCCCCGATTCCGGCGGGTATCGCGCCAGACAGCCGAAGGTCATTCACCACCGCTACCCCGTGATCAAGCGCGGTCAGCAGTTTATGATGTTCGCTGATGAGGTTGTAGTAATCTTCGATGGTCCAGTTGCCGTCATAAACATGATGGATAATTGTTTTGCCGGCATCGCCCCATTCGATTCGGATACCCATAACGGACGTTAACCCCGTTCCAGCGTCGTTTTTTTCGATTGTACCGCAAAAGTTGCCGTGATGGGACGAACATTTCCCTGCGGAAATCTTAACCCAGAATACGTTTTTTGCCGCTAACCTTCACCCTCAGCGTGGCGCCAGTGGCAGCCCGCGCGCCCGGCTGCCCTCCGCCGATGGTGATCTGGAACGCGCCGGGTTCAATCACCCGCTGGCCGCGCTCGTCCACAAACGATAGCGCCTCCGGCGTAAGTGTGAAACTGACTGTAGTCGTTTCACCCGGCTTAAGGTGTATCCGGTGAAACCCTTGCAGCTTGCGGATAGGCACGGGGGCAGACGCTTCCAGATCACTGATGTAAAGCTGTACAACTTCATCACCTGCGCGCGCGCCGGTATTTTGCACATCGGCGCTGACCGTAATCGTATCGGCGGTGGTTACGCTGTCTTGATTCAGGCGCAGGTTGGAGTAGGAGAAAGTCGTATAGCTTAGCCCGTAGCCGAAGGGGTACAGCGGTTCGCCCCGGAAATAGCGATAGGTGCGGCCTTCCATGTTGTAATCCTCAAACGGCGGCAGATCATTTACCGATTTATAGAATGTAATCGGCAGCCGTCCAGCCGGGTTACAATCACCAAACAGCACGTCGGCAAGGGCAGTACCAGCGCTCTGACCACCGTACCAGGTTTCAAGAATGGCCGGCAGATGTGCGTCCGCCCAGTTGATTGCTACCGCGCTGCCGCCGACCAGCACCAGCACAACCGGCTTGCCGAGGGTGTGCAGTTCCTTTAACAGATTTTCCTGCACGCGGGGCAGGGCGATGTCCGTCCGGTCGCCCTGGCTCTTGCCGTCGGTCACACCTTCTTCCTGGCCTTCCTCGCCTTCGATGGCCTGCGACAGCCCACCAACAAAGATCACCACGTCGGCGCGGGCAGCGGCGGTCAACGCTTCAGGATAGCCACTGGTATCATTACGCAGCACCGAACAGCCGCGCGCGTACAGGACGGTTGTCTGCGGGCTAACGGCAGCGCGGATACCGGCCAGCGGCGTGACGGTAAACGAGGGCGTGCCGTTGTAGTTGCCCCACAGTACTTTTTCGTCGTCGGCGTTCGGGCCAATCACGGCGATGATTTTTAACGTTTTTGGCAGCGGCAGCATGTTGTCCGCGTTTTTCAGCAGCACGATGGACTCGCGGGCGGCGCGCAAAGCCAGCGCCCGGTGTGCATCACAGTCGTTGACACTGATCGGAATCTGCGCGTAAGCGACCTGTTCCGGTGCGTCGAACATGCCCAGCCGGAAGCGCGCCGTAAACAGCCGGACAACGGCGCGATCAAGCGTGGCTTCGTCCAGCAAGCCCTGTTTGACCGCATCCACCAACGCCTCGTAAGTGCAGCCGCAGTTGAGGTCGCAGCCGTTTTTGAGTGCCAGCGCCGCCGCTTCCTCCGGCGTGTCAACGACTTTGTGGTCACGGTAAATGTCGTCAATCGCGCCGCAGTCAGAGACGACGAAACCGGCAAAGCCCCAACGGTCGCGCAAAATCGTTTGCAGCAGCGTGGGACTAGCGCAGCACGGTTCGCCGTTGGTGCGGTTGTAAGCGCCCATGATCGAAGCAGCCTGACCTTCCCTGACACACGCTTCAAATGCCGGCAGGTACGTGTCCCACAAATCGCGCGGGCCAGTTTCGGCGTTGAAGCGGTGACGGTCGGCTTCCGGGCCGCTGTGGACGGCATAATGTTTGGGCGTGGCAACCAGCTTCAAATAACGCGGGTCGTCGCCCTGTAAGCCCTTGACGAACGTCACACCCAACCGCGCAGTTAGATACGGGTCTTCGCCATAGGTTTCCTGGCCGCGCCCCCAGCGCGGGTCACGGAAAATATTGATGTTTGGCGTCCAGAAGGTGAGGCCGTAATAAATCTCGTGGATGCCGCGCCGCAGCGCATCGTGGTGTTTGGCGCGGGCCTCGTCGCTGATGGCCGCTGCGATCTCCGCCAGTAATTTATCGTTCCACATCGCAGCCAGACCAATGGCCTGCGGAAACACAGTAGCGATACCGGCGCGCCCGACGCCGTGCAGACACTCGTTCCACCAGTTATAAGCGGGCACGCCCAGCCGTTCAATCGCTGGCGCGTCGTGCAGCGTTTGCGAGACTTTTTCTTCCAGCGTCATGCGCGAAACGAGATCGGCGGCGCGTGTTTCTGGTTGTTGCAGTGTGTCCTTATAGAGAGGCAGGGGCGGAGTCATGAAGCGATCCTTGCTATCGGTAGATGTGCGCCAGCGATTATATCCACTCGTGGCGCGGTGCCACAATCACCGGCCTCGTTGGCTTGACTCATACCCCAATCCGCGTTATGGTTAACACCAGACGCAGGCTAATATTGCCCGCATCCTGGGCATATCCCGCAGCCTGGTCTCACGCCAGCTCTCCGCCGCCCGCAAACTGGGCATCGTCGAAATCCGCATCATCGCACCGGAAGAAAGCACGCATGTCGTCGGGCAGGCGTTGGGCCAGCGCTTCCCGCGTCTGAAGGACGTAGTGGTTGTACCGACCTTCAGTGATGACGCCAACGCCGTGCAAACCCTGATTGGCCGCTTCGCTGCCAACGCGCTCACGTCCATTTTGCAGCCTGGTCAAACGCTGGCGCTTGGCTGTGGGCGCACCCTGCGGGCGATGGTGGAGGCGCTGCAAGCCAAAACCGTTCCCGGCGTGCAGGTTGTCCAGGCAATGGGCAACATCGGCCACGAAGCCCACAAAATTGATTACAACGAGATCGCCCGCCACGCAGCGGAGGCGCTGGGCGGCAAGGTGTATTACCTGAGCGCCCCGGCGATTCTGGGCAAGGGGTCAGGCCGGGCGGCGGATTTAATCCGCGCCAATCCGCCACTGGACTATGCCCTGTCGCTGGCACGGCAGGCCAATGTCTATGTCGTGGGCATCGGTTCGCTGGAAAGCGACCAGTTGTACGTCCGCAGCGGCTTGATCGGGCAGGACGAATTGGACGATCTGAAAACGCGGGCGGTTGGCGATATTTGCGGAAGATTTATTGACATTCATGGGCAGGAGCAGCCATCGGCTTTTGCTGACCGGATTGTGGGTGTTGAACTGGACGATTTGCGCGGCGCGGCGTTTGCGGTCGGGGTAGCCGGCGGGGCGGATAAAGTTGCGCCGCTACTGGGCGCGCTGCGGGGCGGCATCATCAACGTACTGGTCAGCGACGAAAAAACCATCCAGCGTATTCTGGAGTTGGATGATACAAAGAATTCAGGGATTTCAGTTGATTAAGGAGCAAAATCATGAAAAAGATTGGGTTCATTGGACTCCTGTTTTGTCTCATCGTGCTGTCCGGTATGGTTGTTCTGGCACAGGACGCCACGCCGGAAGCGACGCCAGATATGACCGAACTGGGCACGGCGGCAGACCTGGAAGTGACCGACGAGGAAGTGGAGGCGGCGAAGGCGGCGCTGGGCGACGACGGCTTTATCGGCGTGATCGCCTGCACCTTTTCAACCGAGTATCACTTCACAGTGGCGGACAGCGCCCGCCAGCGCGCCGAGGAACTGGGGTTAAGGGTCGAACTGGTCGATTCAGAGATCAACGTCGAAAAGCAGATCAGCGCGATTGAAAACCTGACCGCCAGCGGCGCAGATGTGATTATCATCTGCCTGTTTGACCCGCCGAGCGTGCTGTCTGCGCTGGAAGAAGCCGCCGCGCAGGGGGTGAAGATTGTCCAGTTCGCCGGGCGGCAGTTGGCCGACCTGGGCGGCGTGACCATCAGCATTGAAGACGCTGACCTGGGCCGGGCGGCGGGCGAATACGCAGCACAGTTGATTAACGACGAACTGGGCGGCGCGGCGAATGTCGCTGTACTGGATTATCCTGACATCGCCAACGTGGTGGTGCGAGCGGACGCGATTCGCAGCGCCATCAGCGAGGGCGCGCCGGATGCGACCATCGTTGGCAGTTACCTGGGTGGTACAACCGAAAACGGCCTGGCTTCGATGGAAGCGGCGCTGGTCGAACACCCTGACATCAACGTCGTGGTCAGTATCAACGATGCCGGCGCGTATGGCGCGATGCAGGCGCTGCAAAACGCGGGCGTGGAGGATGCCATCATCGTCGGCATTGACGCCGAACAGCAGGCAAAGGAATTGATTCAGGCGGGCGGCATGTACCGGGGCACGGTGGATACCTCCCCGGCCAAAACCGGCGAGATGACGATCAACGCCGCCGTCAAGCTGCTGGCCGGGAGCCAATTCCCACAGAATATCGCCGTGCCGGTGACGCTGATTACGGCGGACAACGTGAACGAGTATCTGGTGGAAGCCACGCCGGAGGCGACGCCGGGGTCGTAACTGGCGGTTAGCGGTTACATTCTGATTCTGCTCTGGTGACAGTGGACTTTAGCCTACTGTCGAACCCGGCGAAATGAATTTGGTTATCTGGTGTATACAGACAAATTGAAACCATCGGTGTAGGGGCATGGCGGACTGTGCCCCTGCAAAGAAAATGTTTGTAAGCATGTTGCGTGATTGCGAGGCCGTTTATGGCTGCTCCTGACAAGGCGACGCCCGTGCCGCCGGAACGGCAGTATAGCGCGCGCCGCGCCGTGAATTTCCTGGGCGAGCAGGGGTTTATCGTCATTTTTGTGCTGTGGGCGCTGTACCTGGCGGCTAGTACCGATAACTTTGCGACGACGCAGAACTTATTCACCATCCTGCGGCAGGCCGCCATTATCGGCATCGTCGCCATCGGCGCGCACCTCATCATTCTGATGGGCGATATGGATTTGTCGCTGGCGTCGAATCTGACGCTGTCCGGTGTGGTCATGGCCGCGCTGATGGTGAACCAGGCTGTGCCACCGCTGCCAGCGGTGGTGATCGCGCTGGCACTGGGAGCATTCATCGGTCTGGTGAATGGGCTGGTGATTACACGTCTGAAGATCAACGCCATCATCACCACGCTCGGTATGTTAAGCATCCTGGAAGGACTGGCGTTTATCATCACGCAGGGCAAGACGATTTTTGGTGATGAGCTGGAGTCCATTGAGTTTTTGTCGCGCGCTACACTATATCTATCCTTGCCGCTGCTGCCGCCACTATCACTGCCGCTGCCGGTTATCATCCTGTTCGCCTTCTATGCGGTGGCCTACATCGTTCTGGCGCGAACGACCTACGGCGCGCGGGTGTATGCCGTTGGCAACAACACCAAGGCGGCATGGCTGTCCGGCATCAACGTAGATCGGGTCAAACTGCTCACATACGCGGTGGCCGGGATGCTGGCAGCGTTCGGCGGCGTGATGCAGGTGGCGCGCCAGGGCACGGCAACCGGCGGCATGGGGTCGGATTTCCTGTTTCCCATCCTGACGGCAGTGGTTTTGGGCGGCGCGAGTCTGACCGGCGGGCGCGGCAAGATCATCCATACGCTGATCGCGGCCATTTTCCTGACCACCATCACTAACGGTATGGTGCTGCTGGGCATCAGTATTTACACGCAGCGCGTCGTTTCCGGCGCGATATTGATTGTCGCGCTGTCATTAGATCGCCTGCGGACGGTACGGCTATGAGCCTGCTGCGGCTGGAAAACATCAGCAAGGCTTATCCGGGCGTGCAGGCGCTGCGAACCGTGTCGTTCGAGATTCAGGCCGGCTGCGTTCATGCGCTGGTAGGGGAAAACGGCGCCGGCAAGTCCACGCTCATCAAAATCCTGTCCGGCGCGGAACAGCCGGACGCCGGCCATCTATGGCTGGACGGCCAGCCGTATCGCCCGCGCCAGCCAAAAGACGCGCTGGCGGCGAACATTAGCACCATTTACCAGATGTTTAACCTGATGCCCGACCGCACCGTTGCCCAGAACGTGCTGCTCGGCAAGGAACCACACACGCGCCTGGGCTTTCTTGACCGGAACGCGATGCGCGCGCAGACGCGGGATATTCTGAACCGGCTGGGCGCGTCGCATTTGCCACCGGATGCGCTGGTGGGTGGGCTGAAAGTCAGCGACAAACAAATTCTCGAAATTGCCCGAGCGCTGCTGAACCGCAGCCGCCTGGTTATCATGGATGAGCCAACCTCCGCGCTGAACCAGAATGAAGCCGCCGCGCTGTTTGAGATGATCGCACGGCTGAAGGCCGAGGGTGTCACCGTGCTGTACGTGTCGCACCGGCTG
The DNA here is from genome assembly GCA_016223085.1 of Chloroflexota bacterium. Classification (GTDB taxonomy): domain Bacteria; phylum Chloroflexota; class Anaerolineae; order Aggregatilineales; family Phototrophicaceae; genus CFX2. The sequence continues at coordinate 24,147 of JACRPS010000007.1, read as the reverse complement.
GATGAGATTTTCCAACTGGCTGACGCCGTTACCGTGCTGCGCGATGGACGGCACATCAGCACGCAGCCGTTAGCCGCCATGACCCGCGACTCGCTGATTCAGGATATGATCGGGCGTAAGCTGACAGGCGTGTTCCCGAACAAGGCACAGCCAGGAAGCGAAACGGTGCTGCGCGTCGAAGGCTTGACCGTCAACCGCCTGCTGCATGACGTAAGTTTCAGCCTGCGCCGGGGAGAGGTGCTGGCGGTCGCCGGGCTGTCCGGCAGCGGCAAGACCGAACTGGGCAAGGCGTTGTTTGGGGATCTGCCGCTGGACCGAGGGCAAATCATCTTTCAGGGCAAACCCTTTACGCCAACACCGGGGCGGGCGATTCGACATGGGCTGATGTATTTGCCGGAAGACCGTAAGACGGAAGGGGTGATGCCCGAACTCAGCGTCCGGCGCAACATCGCTATGGCGAGCCTGGAGCGTGTGGCGAACGGGATCGGTTTTATCAAGGCCGCTGAGGAACGCCGGGTGGCGGCGGAGCAGATCAAGGCGCTGGCGATCAAAACGCCGACAATGGAACAACTGGTGTTGAACCTGTCCGGCGGCAACCAGCAAAAGGTTGCGCTAGCGAAGTGCCTGGCGGCGCAGCCGGACGTGCTGATTCTGATGGAGCCAACGCAGGGGATTGACGTTGGCGTGAAGTTCGAAGTGTACCAGTTCATCGCGGCGCAGGCGGCAGCAGGGCGGTCGGTGCTGCTGATCTCGTCGGAACTGGCAGAAATCCTGGGACTGGCTCACCGGATTCTGGTGATGCGGGAAGGACGTATCACCGCCGAACTGGACGCCGCGCAGACCAGCCAGGAAGAAATTTTGCGACATGCGCTTGGCGCGGTCGGAACGGTTGAACCGCCAAGACGCCAAGAGCGCCAAGAATAGACAGGAAGGCAATCATGGATGACAGGGTTCAACGCGAGGCCGGGAAGCGCATCAAACAGTGGGGGATAGACGGGGATATCCGGCGGCACATCGAAGCAACCGGCGAATACCCCATTATGTACCGCGCGCTTGGCACGCAGCCGCAGACGCAGCACCCGTTTAACCTCTACGGCGACATCCGAAGCCAGCCGAAGGCGCTGCGGGATACGTTCAACAATAACCGCGAGAACGTACCGGCCATTGCCCGGCGGCTGGTGGAACGGGGCTTCACCGGCATGGCGGGGCACGGCCTGGGCACGTCGCAGTTTGTGGCCCATACTGCGTCAGCGGCCTTCTGGACGTATGCCGGATGGGACGCGCGTGACCTCGATTCGCTGGAGTACGTCGTTCACGGCCATCCGATTGACTTCACCAAAACCGTGTTTTTTTCGTATTCCGGCAGCGGCAGCACGGTAGACAGCAACCGCGCCGCCGCCAAGGCCAAGGAACTGGGCGCATATCAGGTCGCGTTCACCAGCATCGCCGGCAGCCCGATCACGCAGAAGTGTGACGAAACGATTGTATGCGCCGGCGGCTTTGACACCGGCGGCTCGGATACTTTCCACTACACGACGCGGCTGGCCGTTTCGATCTGGCTGGCGCTGGAAATCGGCGCACTGACGCGGCCTGATGCCCGCGACTGGGACGATCTGCGGAGCCGCCTGTTTGCCACCGCCGACAAAATGGAGCAGATGTTTGATTGGGTGAGCGAACGTGCTCGTATTCTGTCTGCGCGTTACAAAGGCGTGCGCAGTATTCTTGTCGTCGGCAGCGGCGCAAACGAAGGGACTGCCGAAGAAATCGCGCTGAAGTACGACGAGATGAGCCATATCCCGACGAAAGGGATGTGCCCGGGGCGGCACATTCACGGCGCGCTGGGACTGACGCAGCCGGATATTCTCACTATTGTTGTCGCGCCACTGGAGGACCCAGCCTATCAGGAACTGCGGGACATCGCCCAGGTGACGTATATGCTTAAGTCACCGTCCATCGGCATCATCAGCGAGGACGACGAGGCGGTAGCGGAGCAGGTGGACGACGTGTTCCGCCTGCCGGAAACCGACCCGATTCTGTTCTCGATTCTGGCGATTTTGCCGGGGCAACTGCTGCCGTACTGGGGTGCCGTGGCGCAGGGGGACATCAACCCGGATACCCAGCGGGCCAATATCGCCCGCCACGCGAAGGTCTGGAACTGGCTGTTCCCGAAAGATACACATTAACTGGTAGGGACACGATCTATCGTGTCCGTACAGAGGGGGAGTATGCCGCGCGACGTATCGGCCATCGGGCCGCTGAACGTAGACCTGTTGATAACCGGGCAGGGGCCAGCCAACTGGGAGGCCATCACCACCTGGGACGGACCGTCGAATGTGGAGATGACGGCGGCGGGGTCGGTCGGTTACACCGCGCAGGATTTGGCAAAGCTGGGGCTGTCGGTGCAGGTCTGTTCCTGCCTGCCGGATGATCCGCTGGGTACGTTCATCCAGGCGGCGTTACAGCGCGCCAGTGTGGATACCGAACTGGTGCGCGTGGTGCAGGATACGGTGGGAGCAATCGGCGTGTACATGCTGCTGTTTGGCAGCCGCAAACGTCCGCTGACCTACCGCCTGCCGACGCATGACTTCTGGCCGCTGTACTTCACCCCGGACGAGGTCGAAAGGCTGCTGGACGCGCGCCTGCTGCACACGGGCGGCTATCTGCATTTTGAGGCGGCATGGCATGGCGATCTGGTTGGCCTGTATCGGCAGGCGCGGGAACGGGGACTCGTTACCTCGCTTGACCCGCAGTTTCCGCTGTTTGACCTGCCGCGACCCTGGCTGCCGGCGCTGGAAGATGTGCTGCCGAACGTGGATGTTCTGTTTTGTGACGAAACGGAAGCCCGCAGCCTGACGGCGAAAAGCAGCCTGGATGACGCTGCCCGCTGCCTGCTGCGCGCCGGCGCGGGAGTTGTGGTTATCAAGCAGGGGGGGGAGGGCGCGACGATATACCGCGAAGGCACGCGGCTGCACCAACCGGCGGTCGCGCTGGGCGGGGTGGTAGATACGATTGGTGCGGGCGATGCGTTTGACGCGGGCTTCCTGTACGGCACGCTGCACGACTGGTCACTGGAACGGCGGGCGCTGTTCGCCGGCATCGCCGCCGGGTTCACCGTGACCGGCGTTGGCGGTTCGCAGACCATGCCGAGCCTTGAGCAGGTGATGGCCGAATTACAGGCGCGAGAGTCGAGGTAGGGGAGGGTCTGAGACCCTCCCCTACACGGTATTATCGTATCGGCACGTTCTCCCAGTTCCCACGCGAGTTCTCCACATAGGCCGGAATCCAACCCACCTGACCTTCATAACGCACATGCAGCCAGTAGTTGCCCCCGTTCTGGCGCGTGCGGCCAATGACGGATACCACCGCACCCTGCGGCAGCGTGCGGATAATCGCAGCGCGCCCGCTGGGTCGTCGGCGCATGTCGGTCATGGCCGGCAGAGTCGTGGTCATGCCCGTGTCCGGCGCGTTGTCAATCTGGTCGAAGATCGAGCCGGCGGTCGGCAGCAGATCGGGGTTGCCGGTGAATTTGAAGAACCGTCCCGACGTCCAGCCGGTGACGTTACCAACGCGAATCAGGTACCAGGCGAATTCGCCGCCTTCGTCGCGGCTGCGCGCCAGGATGGGGTACTGCTGGCCGGACAGCACCTCGCCAATCAGCGTTGCGCCCAGGTACGGCCCGGTGCGCAGCGCCTGGCCTTTCACCTCGTTATTCACCGCGCCGGTGCTGGGGGCGGCAGGTGTGGGCGTCGGTGGAATGGCGGTTGGCGCCAGTGTGCCGGGCAGCGTGCCAATCGGCGTGGCTGTCGGCAGCAGCGTCGTCGTGACGTTGCAGACAATAGTGTAGCTGGCCGGGCTACCGCTGGCGTTGTGGCTGACGACGACGGCGGTCAAAAACGTACCAACCACCGGCGACAGACAGCGAATGGTTGCCGTCTGCGACGTGCCCGCTGCCACGTCAAACGCGGCGGGTGTCAGCAGGGCGAAGTTGACCGGGTTGCTCAGGGCAATCGAGCTAATCCGCAGCACCGCCGTACCTGTATTGGAAATGATGATGTTGCCGTTCACCTGCGCGTTGGGCGTGGTATTGAGGGTGATGAAGCCGCCTGGCGTGGGGAACGACGTGTAAATTGGCTGGCTAGGCGGGGTTGACGGGGCAATCACCAGTGTGTAGTTTTGGCTACCAGTCGCACCGATCGCATCTGTCGCTGTTACCGTGAATGTAAATGACCCGGCACTGGTTGGTGTACCTGAGAGAGTCGCTGATGGAGTGCTGGGAATGAAACTTATGCCGGGGGGTAGGGTGCCAGTTTGAGTGAGTGTATATGGCCCAGTACCTCCAGTGGCCGTAACGGTCTGGTTGTAGCGTACGCCAACTGTACCACTAGGCAGTGAGGGCGGAGAGAGGTTAATCGTAGGGGCAGTTGTGCCGGTGCATTGCAAGGTGTACGAAACGGCTGTCTGTGTTGGGTCATTGGTTGTTAGGGTGAGTGTTGCTTGTCGCAGCCCAGCTCCGCCCGGCGTACAACGAATGCTAACCACTTGGGGCGCGCCACCGTCATTGATTGTGAAGGGGAAGGATGCTGGGGCAGTGATACTAAATTCTGCCGCATTTGCACCTGTTATCGTCGGATTGCTGACCGTCAGTGGCAATGTGCCGGTTTCGCTGATGGTCAAAGCATCAACCGTAATCGATGTGCCGACAGTGCTTGAACCCAGGTCAATCGTTGAGCCAGGTGCTGGAACGGATTGATAACTTGGCGCTGGCGCGGCTGTTCCCGTGCATTGCAGCGTATAACTAGGATTGGGGCGGGCAGGATCGTTAGTGGTAAAGGTTAGGTTAGCCGTGCGCAATCCGGTAGCGCTTGGGTTGCACCGAAGTGTTACCGCCTGAGTCGCGCCGCCATCGTTGATTGTGATCGGAAAACTTGGAGCAGTGACACTGAAATCTGTCGCATTTGCTCCTGTTATGGACGGATTGCTGATCGTGAGGGCAGCGTTACCCGTTTCACTGATGGTGAGGGTATTGTTTGTTATAGGCGTGCCAACTTGTGATGAACCAAAGTCAATCGTACCTCCGGGCGGGGGGACGGAGTCATAACCCGGTTGGGACGGCGGCGCGTTGACGGTACAGTTGAGGGTGTAAACTGCCGGACTGCCTGCCGCGTTGTGAGCGACGGTGATGTTGGTGGTGAAAGGTGTCCCGCTGGCGGTCGTGGCATTACACTGGACGGTAATCGTGCCCGTGCCATTGTTCGGCGCGATGTTGATCGGCGGCGGGGTCGTGACGGTGAAATTGCTGCTATCCGTCAGGGTGATCGCCGTGATGTCAAGCTGGGCGGTGCCGGTGTTTGTGACCACAATCAAGGTTGAAACGGGTGTGCCCTGGGTGGTTGGCAGTGAAATCGTGCTGGCGGAGTCGGGCGCGGGCGCGGGGCTGGATGTGTAAACGGGAGCATTAACCGTACAGTTGAAGGTGTAAACCCCCGGACTGCCGGATGCGTTATGCGTGACCGTAATCGTGGTTGTCTGCGGGCCGGCGGTGGTGGCGTTGCACTGGACAGTGATCGTGCCCGTGCCATTGTTCGGCGCGATGTTGATCGGCGGTGAAGTGATGACGGTAAAGTTCGTGGTATCACTCAACGCAATGTCTGTGATGTCAAGCTGGGCGGTGCCGGTGTTTGTAACCACAATTGAGGTCGAAACTGGCGTTCCCCGGGTGGTCGTCAGCGAAATGGTGCTGGCCGGATCAGGTGCGGGGGCGGGGACAGATGTATAGATCGGCGCGGGCGGGTTAATCACAATCGTATAATCGCGCCTGCCGGTGATCGTGCCGTCGCTGGTATCGGTCGCCGTGACCGTAAATGGGTACGTGCCTTCCTGTGTCGGTGTGCCGGACAGTACGCCGTCGGCTGCCAGATTCAGGCCGGGCGGCAGCGCGCCGGTGGTGACGGCAAACGTGTACGTGCCAGAGCCGCCGGTCGCCGTGATGGTCTGGTTCGGGTAGACGACGCTTACTGTACCATCGGGCAGGGTTGCCGGGTTGAGCAGCAGCGTGGCCGGGCAGTTCAGTGGATAGGATGGCGTCGGTTCAACCGGGTCGTTGGTTTGCAGGGTGAGCGTGGCGGTGCGCGTCCCTGCCGCCGAGGGCAAACACTGGATGCGGATTGTCCACGAGTCGCTTGGCGCTACGGGGATTGGCGGCTGGGTCCCGTTAACGAAGCTGAAATCTGCCGCGTGCGCGCCGCTGAAATAACCGCCGGTCGGTTCGCTGACGAACAGAATAGCCGTCCCGGCGTTTTGTATCTCCAGATCAGCTGTGACAGCGGTGCCAACGACGGTGGTGGCGAAGTTGATCGGGTTGCCGGGCGCCGGCGTCGAAACGTAGTCTGTGCCCGGCGGCTGCGTGCCGGTACAGCTCAGGTTGTAGGTAACAGTCTGATCGGCAGTGTCCGGGTCATTGGTGGTCAGGGTCAGCGTAGCCGTGTAGGTGATGAGCGCGCGCGGCTGGCAGCGAAGCTGCACATCGCGGCTGCCGCCGCCGCTGATGCCAAAGTTAAAGGTGTCGCCGCCGACCACATCGAAGATGCGCGGATTGTTGGTGTCGGTCAGTGTGCCATCAACCGTGAGGGTTGAGCCAACATCCCCCACATTTCGAAGATTCAAGGTAAAAATGGCCGAGCCGCCAAATGGCGCATCCCAGGTGACACCAGGTGGTGAGGGGGGAGGGCTGGACTCAAACTGGGGCACAGGCAAAGCGTTTACGGTGCAGCTTAAGGTGTAGCGCGCCGGGCTGCGGGCGCTGTCATTGTGTGTAACCGTGATGTCGGTCGTGAACGTCCCGGACGTGCCCAGATCAGCGTCACACTGGATGTCAAGGTCTACCGCGCTGCCGCCCGGCGCAATGCTGAACGTGGGCGACGAAAGCAGCGTAAAGTCGGTGGTGTTGCTGAGAACAACATCGGTTATGTCCAGCGCTGCGCTGCCGAGGTTGGATACTGTAATAGTAGCGTTTGCCGATGTGCCCTCGGTCGTCGTCAGGGTGAGGGCGCTGGCTGGGTCAGGCTCCGGCGCCGGGTTGGAACTGTAAATCGGCGCGTCCACCACCTGCACGCAAGCCGAAAATTCCGATGTGCTGCCGGGAAGCGGGTCGCCGGTGGCGGTGGCAGTCACGAATTGACCAACGCTAACTGACAGCGGCGCGCTGAAGCTCGCGTTCCCGTTGCTGTCGGTAGTGATGATGATTTCGTCCACGAAGGCCTCGCCTTCAGCATCCGGCGCAGCGCAGGTGGTGCTGCTGAAAAACTGAAGGCGGAACGCGCTGCCCGTCGTGCTATTAAACGTGCCCATCACCATCGTAGGCGTGGCATCCGTGATGACCGGAAAATTCTGGAGGCCGTTCGGGCCGGTGTCGGCGTCGCCAGCATCATTCGGGGTGACGCCGGCGGGGTCGAGATCAATGCCCAGACCGCCGTTATCGAAAATAAAATTGTTCAGAATGCTGTTGTTGGCTGCCGTTCCGGCTACGTAAACACCAGCGCCGGTGTTATTGGCGATGTGGTTAGCTCGAATCTGGTTGCTATCACTTTGCACATTAATGCCATCGCCGTTTGCCAGCGGTGTAACAGTGTCAACACCAAAACCAATAAAGTTGTTTTCGATGAGGTTGCCGCCGCCAGTATGGATTTTAATGCCCGCGCCGTCAAAACCGCCGATAATCAGGTTTGAGATGGTGCTGCCGCCAGTAAGTACCAGCCCGTCTGTTGCAGTGGTCAGGCTGCCATCAATGAGGATGATCGGGTCATTGACCCAACCTGTCTGGGTGCTGCCATCAATTGTCACAGGACTGTCAATAGTTAATGTACTGGTCAGTTGAATGACAAACGGCGCTTCGGCGCTATCTATATTAAATGAGATTGTGTCTGGGCCGGGGCTGCTTTCGGCTGCCGCGACCGCCTCCCGTAAGGTACAGTGATTCGTGTCGCACAAGCCATCATCCGTATCTTCATCCGTAGTGATCACAAACGTGGCGGCGCGCAAAACCTGGCCGGGCGCGAGCAGGACGGCCAGGCAGAATACAAGAAGCAATAGGGTTCGCAGAAGGCGCATGGCGTCGTTCCCCTTGTCCGTTTAAGCAGACTCCTCCTTTCAGTATACCTTAAGTCTATCTTATGCGATGTTCGTATTTTGATAAAACACGCCCCCCAGATGTACTATCCACCTCTCCTATGCGGAAATGCGCCAGCATGGGGATGTAAAAACGTTAATTTCCCGATAGAGTGGTATCAGTGGTAAGCGGTTCGATGGAGAAGTGGGAATGATTCAGAATGTAATGGCGCAGATTCGTGAAGGGATGACGGTCTATGACCGCACCGGCGCGGCGATTGGCAAAGTGTCGTTTGTGCGCTTCGGCGACGAAAACCCACACCAGCCTGGCCCGGAAACTGTCACCGGCTCGCGGGTGGATAACTACGGCTCATCACTGGTGGAGGAAATCGCGGAAGTGTTTAATGACGACGACCTGCCGGAAACGCTGCGTGACCGACTGCTGCGGCACGGTTTTATTCGCATTGATGCCGGGCTGCTGGCGCTAGATCGTTTTGCGCTGCCGGATCAGATCGCCGGTGTGGATGGAGACGGCGTGCGGCTGCGTGTCACTGATGACGAGCTAATCAAAGACTAATCAGACAGGAGCGACCAGCCGGTCGCTCTTTTTGTCTGGCTGTCCCTGCTAGGCCAATTGGCGGGGAAAAGAGTATCCGATTATCCCATTGTGAATCAGACTACCCGTCTGATGTTTTACGCCTGCGTTTGCTTTACCCTTAAAACAGAAGGTGGTTTAACAGAAGGCGCATGAGGAGAGGGTAAACAATGCGAGTGAAGTTGTTATTGGGCGCGGCGCTGGTGCTGACGCTGCTGGCGACCGGTTCCGGCTTCACGCTGGCGCAGGAAGCCACGCCCGAAGCGACAGTGGAGCCGTTTAACCGGATAGCTGGCCCCTGGGAGTTAAGCACGTCACTGGAAGACGTGACCGCCGACTCGGAAGCCTTCTACGGGCAGACCATCACCCTGGAAGGGGTGATCGAGACGATCATCAACGTCAAGATGCTGGTGCTGGGCGAAGGTGCTGTGATTGATAACGATCAGGTGCTGGTGGTGAATACCAGCGGCCAGGATTTCGATCTGTCGGTGACAGAAGGGCAGCGGGTACAAATCACAGGTGTGGTGCATCCATCCTGGGCGGAGATGAATGACAGAGTTGACGTGAACGCTGAGGCGACAGCGGCAGCAGGCGCAATTGGTGTCGAAGCGACTGCTGAAGCAACGGTTGAAGCGGAAATCCCTGCTGCTGAACCCACCGCCGAAGCGACCGCTGCCGGTCTGGCGGGTCAGCCGCTTGATCTGGCAGAACTGCTGGCACAAACGACCCTGGCCGGCTATGAAAACCACACCATTCTCGAACTGACCTCGACCAACAATATCGTCTTTGTCGGTAATCTGGATGATGTCACCCGTACGCCTGAATCGTATGCAGGCCGTGAAATGCTGCTGCAGGGAGTGGTCGAAGAACTGAACACCGGCGGCACGTTTGTCCTGTCCGAAGGCGCACTGGTGGACAACGCCCGTGTCCTAATCGTGTTTAATCCTGCCGAACTGGACGCCAACATCACTGATGGGCAGCGGGTGCAGGTATTTGGCGTGCTGCGCCAGCAGGGTGATGCTGATTTTGAGAACGACCTGGGTACAGTGTACCCGGATTTTGACCGGAGTCTGCTGGACAACTATGCAGACCTGCCGGTGATGGTCGCTCGTTTTGTCATGCCATTGGCTGACACCAATCGTTAACCGGAGATGGAGGTATTGTAAGCATGAAGAAGATGAAAGAGCTAAACGATCTGCTACTGCATCAGCTCCAGGATTTGTACGATGCGGAACACCAGATCACCGAGGCGCTGCCACAGATGGTGGAAGCAGCGTCATCTGAGGAGTTAAAAGCGGCGTTCCAGGAGCACCTGAACCAGACGGAAGAACAGATTAACCGTCTTAAACAGGTGTTTCAGATGCTGAACAAGCGGGCCCAGCGCGTACCCTGCAAGGGAATGCAGGGACTGATCGAGGAGGGCAGCGAACTGATGAAGGAGCAGCCCAAGGGACAGGTGCTGGATGCCGGCTTGATCGCCTCGGCGCAGAAGGTGGAACACTATGAGGTGGCCGCTTACGGCTCGGCGCGGACGTATGCCTACCAGCTTGGCTACCAGGACGCGGCGCAACTGCTGCAGCAGACGCTGGACGAAGAAGAAATGACTGACAAGAAGCTGACACAGATCGCCGGGCGGGTAAATGTCGAGGCGATGAAGCAGTAACATCCGCCGCTGCAACCGGGCAGCAACATTCCAAACAAAAAGCCGCCGGCTACATGCCGGCGGCTTTGTTGCTGAACGCTGGATGATGTTAGAAGCGAAGGTTCTGCGCCCAGCGGTCAATCTGGCGGTTGGCTTCTTCCTTGGCGATGCCATACCGTTCCTGCAATTTGCCCGCCAACGTGTCCCGGCGACCGGCGATTTGTTCCAGGTCATCGTCGGTCAGCTTACCCCATTGGGTGCGAACCTGACCTTTAAGCTGCTTCCACTGGCCTTCGATCTGATCCCAAATTCCACTCGCCATTGTACTGCTCCTTTTACGGTACAACCTGCGTCATATTTATGCTACGATAGTTGCCCGTCAAAGTCATGATGCAGGCGGCGGGTTTAGCTATAGGCCAGTTACGTGTTTAACAGCGCCACTCCGACCCACCTCCAAACCGCCCATGTTTCCTAGATAAAAACCCGCTACGCACCTCATGAAACTGCCCGGCTTTTACCATACACTATCAATGAAATGCAGGAGATGATCGGTCGAGGTAGAAGAGAGGACAGCGTCAGATGTTACGTCTAGCGGTACTTTTCCTGATTATTGCGATTGTCGCTGCGCTGTTTGGCTTTGGCGGCATCGCAGGCACAGCGTCGTCCATTGCGCAGATTCTGTTTTTCCTGTTCCTGGTGCTGTTCGTGGTCGCACTGATCTTTGGCCGCCGCGTCATCGGCTAAGGTCGTTCAAGCGGCAGATGGACAACGAGTCCGGCACTCCACCGGACTCGTCGTGTTTTTAGAGGTAAATGCAGGGATATGGCAACGCTATGTCCCTACGGGCAAACCGCGATTTTCTACCGATGTTTTATCCCCGCAGCAGCGATTCGCCGCCGTCAATCCAGATTTCCGTGCCCGTGATGTGACTTGAATCGTCGGAAGCGAGGAAAACGATTAACTGCGCGACCTGTTCGGCTGTGCCCGGTTGGCCTTCGGTCAGTGGCACTTCGCCTTCGGGGAACTCAACCCGCGCAACCTTCTCAACATTAACCTTCTCGGTGGACTGGTCAATGTTGGTTTTGATGGCGCCGGGGCAAATGACGTTAACCCGGACGTGATGCGGTGCCAATTCCAGCGCAACCATCTTGGCAAAAGCGACCTGGCCGGCTTTGGAGGTAGAGTAGGCCGACGCGCCGGTATTGCTGAACACGCGCGTGCCATTGATGGACGAGGTGATAATCACCGAGCCGCCCTGGCGTTTGAGATGCGGTACGGCATATTTGACGGTCAGAAACGTACCTTTCAGGTTCACGTTCAGCGTTTTGTCCCAGTCATCTGGCGTCAGGTCTTCCAGCGGCGCCCACTTGCCATTGATTCCCGCGTTTGCCAGCACGATGTCCAGCCGCCCCCAGCGGTTGATAACCTGTTCTACTGCCTGCTGCATCGCGTTCGGCTGGGACACGTCGGCGATAACGCTGATGGCTTCACCGCCGTTCCGGTTGATCGCCTCGACGGTCTGCCGGAGTTCATCTTCAGTGCGGCCCAGCGCCGCCACTTTCGCGCCTTCGTGCGCCAGCGCGTGGGCTGCCGCCGCACCTATGCCGGAGCCTGCCCCCGTTACCAGCGCCACGCGGTCAGGTAGTTTCATGGGTGTATTGTCCTTTCGATACGGTTAGAGCCAGCCTCGGCGGCGAAACATGTAGATCAATACGGCGCCGAAAAACAGGGTAATCATGATGATAAAGAGCATCACCAGCGCGCCGCTGAGCGGGATGCGAAACTCCGGGTCGGTGGTCACGAAGTTCAAACCAAATAGGCCGGTGATAAACGTCAGCGGCAGGAAGATCATTGAGAGGATGGTCAGGCGGTTAACCGCGTTGCCCAGCTTGGCGGCTTCCTGGCTTTCGATCAGGTCCAGGATGTTGCTGGTCAGGTCACGCTGGGCGTCAATCACATCGTATATCCGCAGCAGGCGTTCGTACAGGTGGCGGAACAGATCGCGGCTTTCGCCGGTCCGGGCAACCCGTTCCTCGCCGATCACATTCGACAGGACTTCACGCTGGGGAGCCACCATCTGGCGCAGTTCGATCAACTGCTGCTTGATGCGAAATACCGATTTCTGCGTTGTACTGCGGCCATTCATCAGTATGGCTTCTTCCATCTCGTTAAGCTGGTTGCTGATGCGGTCCAGCAGGGGGTAATAAGCGTCTACGACAAACTGCGCGGTGAGGTAGAGCAGGTAAGCAGTGCCACCGCGCCAGTTATCAGGAATTTGCGCGGCACGTTCATAGGCGCTGTCTACCGCGCTTTTGCCGTCTTTACGAACAGTGATAAAAAACTGCTCCCCGATGATGCAGTGGATTTCCTCGCCCATCACCTTATTTAGCCGGATGCGCGGCTGGAACAGGGACAGGAACAGGTAATCAGGATAAGCCAGCAGGGTGGGGCGGCGGTCTTCGCGTTTGAGGTCGGTTACCACGGCTGGATGCAGCTTAAACACCCGCTCCAGCCAGGTGATTTCGGCTTCGGTAGCATCGCTGAAATCCAGCCATAACAAATCTCCGCACTCCAGGGCTGCTTCCAGATCGGCCTCTGAAAGATTGCGGCGGAGAGTCAGGTCTTCACCCTCGGCAGGAACGGCAGGCGCAACAAGCGAACGCATCATATAAGAACTTTCGTCCGGTTTGAATGTCACTTCGTCAGCGGTGAAGTTAACCTTTGCCGTTCGGTGTGATACCGACAGCCCGCAGCAGTTCGGTTTCCTTGCCGGCAGCGCGCGCCTGGTTGATGATGGCTTCAGTAACAATCTGCCCGGCGGCAGCGATCAGGCTGCCATCACCGGCGCGGACGGCATGCCGCACACAGCGGCCCAGGGTCCGTTCGAGCGGCGACAGTCCCCGCTGACCGGGCAATGGTCGTTCTTCCATCTGGCGGACGATCTGGCTGGGGACATAAGCCGCGTTGCCGTGAATCCGTAGTGTGGCCGGCGCCGGAACATAACTGTAGCCTTCATCGGTGGCGAAGATGCCCCCTTTGACCTCGTAACCCAGCAACGTGCCAGTCATTTCGCTGAAGTAAACATCGGTCATCACCCCCAGATGCCAACCGGTTTCGGTAATAATCGGCATCCCTTTGGTCAGGTTGGGGCGCTCCAGCACCTGCTTGACCCGATAGAGGTGCTCTGCCAGCACCACCATGTTTTTTGACCAGGCCGTTACCCCACTGGCGTTGACGGACTGAATGCCGCTCCAGGGGATAATCCGTGCCTGGCTGCGCCAGCCAGGCTTATCAATCACGAAGGCCAGGACTTGATTCGTAAGATAATCAAAAATCAGATCGGCGACGGTGGTCAGCGGCGTGCTCTTGCCATACAGATACACAGATTTGCCGATCAAGTCATTACCTTTGAGCATCGGCGCGCGTTTAGGTCTCAGCGAACGAGGTAATACGGTCGGCACTACAGATTGAAACATACGACCATTACATTGTGTACAATTCGACAGGTGTTCTGACCTCTCTCTATCCAGAGTAAAGCAAAAATCCGCCGGATTTATGATTATTTCAGCGGATTTTTCAGTAGGACAACGGGGGGATTCTGGTCTGGGTCAGTTGACTAAACGGTGTTGAACGGCCAGCGCCACCGCTTCGGCCCGATTGGAGACGTTGAGCTTGGAGAAGATATTGCTGACATGGTTTTTCACGGTTGACCGGCTGATGGTTAAATGGTCAGCGATTTCGCGGTTATTCATGCCCTGGGTAATCAGCCCCAGAACTTCGCGTTCACGGTCAGTCAGGTCAAAGCCCAGGGTGGGCGGACGGGTTGTCACCTTAACCAGCACCTGAGCCGCTTCTGGCGCCAGCGTCGAACGCCCCCGATAGGCGGAGCGCAGTGCGGTCGCCAGTTCATCTACCGTAACATTCTTGAGCAGGTAGCTGGTCGCGCCAGCCTGCAGCGCCGCGTAAACCATCTCCTCCTCCTTGAAATTGGTCAGCGCGACGATCTGGGTATCCGGGCAGTGCTGGTGAACGGTCTCAATGACGGTGACGCCGTTGATGCCCGGCATCGACAGATCGGTTAACAGGATGTCCGGCTGCTGCTCCAGACACAGGCGGATGCCCTCCTCACCATTCGCGGCCTGACCCACCAGTGCCAGATCAGGGAAGGATTCGATCAGTACAGCCAACCCCTGACGGACCACGTCATGATCGTCAACAATGACAATCCGAATCGGTTTTAAGTCGTTCATAAAGTGCGCTTCCTATGATTCTGTCCAAATAACGGTGACTTCGGTCCCTTGTCCGAGCTGGCTGTGAACGGACAATTCAGCGCCAATCTCGCGGGCACGTTCCCGCATAATTTCCAAACCCATGCTCGATGGCGCCACCTGCGCGCTGTTGAAGCCGCGTCCATTATCGGCGATAGTCAGGACGATCTGACGATCCTGTTTTTTCAGTGACACACTGGCCTGGGTAGCATGAGCATGTTTCAGGACATTATTAAGCGCTTCCTGTGCGATGCGGTAAAGCGCCTTTTTTACATTTAAACCCAATTGTGGCTGATTTTCAATTACCGTTTCGACCCATATATTTTTCCGACTTTGGACACCCTCAACAAATTGAGTTAGCAGCGGACCGATGTCCATTTTTGCCATATCGTTGGGGCGGAGTTCGAGCAGCAGGGTACGGGTCTCCGCCAACGCGCCACGCATCAGCCGGTGCAGGGTGGTCAGGCGTTCTTTCACCAGATCAGGATGCGAGTCCATCTGCCGAGGCAGGGCTTCCGTGATGATGCTGGCAGAAAACAGTGACTGGCTGACCGCGTCGTGCAGATCACGCGCCAGCCGCTGGCGTTCTTCATAGGCGGCCAGCAGGTGCGCTTTTTCGTACAGCCGCGCGTTCTGGATGGCGATGGCAGATTGCTCGGCAAAGGCCTGCAAGGTGTCGGCATCAACCGGTGTAAAAAAGTCGGGCGTAGTGCTGTTGAGGGTGATAAAGCCGATCACCTCATCCTGCCAGCAGATTGGCGCGCTGACAATGGAGCGGATGCTCTCCATATCCTGCACGCCCTTCCAAAGGGTGTGCCGCATATCCGGCACGATCATGGGCTGGCGGGTTTTGACGATCTGCCGGAGCGCGAATGTCTGGTCGAGGGGAACGCGCCAGTTCCGCGCGTACTGCTCCATGCCTAGCCTCTCATAACCCCGACCACGAACGACAAACGCGGTATCCCCGTCCAGCAGCATCACGTTGGCGGCATCGTGCGGGACAACCCGGCCCACGTTTTCCAGAATGCGATCAAACACGTCATCCAGCTTGAGCGTGCTGGTCAATGTGGTCGCTGTATTGCGCAGCGCTTCCGCCAGCGTGCGGGCGTTGTGTTCGGCGGCCTGCGCCGCCTTGCGCTCAGTGACATCTACCCCAACTCCCCAGGTCGCCCAACCGAGGATAGGGAATTGACTGGCCAGACTGGACCAGGCTATCGTTTTTACCGTGCCGTCCCGGGTGGTAAGCTGCCATTCCCAGTCTCGGTATTCGCCGTTCCTGGCTTCCCACTCGGCCATCATGGCTTCCCGGTAAGCGCGGTCCGGGTACAGCAGTTCCATCGCGCAGGGATTGTTAACGATTTCCTCGGCGCTATAACCAGTGACTCGTTCACACTCCTGATTCCAGAAAACAAATGACCGGTTTTCCCCCCAGGCGTTTAACATCACCGGCATATTCTGGGCAACATAGCCCATCAGTTCTTCGTTGCGGCGCAAAAACGCCAGCGTCTGCTGGCGTTCGGCATCTGCTGTCATCGAAGCGCGGCGGTTTTTCAGCAGCAGCCCCAGACGGGTTTGCAGTTCGGCGGGATCAAACGGCAGCGTCATGAAGTCATCAACCAGCGGCCACTGCTGCCAGCTTCCATTGCGGATGGATTCGCGGCTGGTCAGCAGCAGAAACGGCAATGCCACCGGATGTTCGGCCTGTTTCCGGCTCTGAATCTCCGGTTGCAGGCGCGCCATGGTTGTTTCATCAACAATTCCGACATCAAACAAGACATCCACCGGTCTATCACGATGGGGTTGAATCACCGTGTAACTGCCATTGAGCCATACCTGAAGCTGGTTCAGCAGCGCCTGATCTTCCAGTAAAGCGAGAATCTGGTACACACCGCGCTCCATCACAGTAATTAATACTAAGAAGATGTTATTTTAATCTTGACTCAAGTATCACTGATGCGCAAGCGGAATGGGGTGGTTCGCCCCGCTGATGGCACGTTGCGGTGTCTCAAGGCTGCTGCTGCGGCACGGCTTCAGTTTCATCGCTGACATTGTTGAGAACAATCAAACCTTCCTGAATGGTGTAGGGAGTCACGCTAGCCTTGCGCGGCTCAATGATCCAGCGGCGGACAACAATGTAAATGAGGCCAACGATGGGCACGGCCAGAATCGCGCCGATCACGCCCCCCAGCGCGAAGCCGACAAACACGGCTACAATCACCAGAATGGGATCAATGCCAACGCTGCGGGACATCACCCGCGGCGTCAGGTAGTGGGTTTCGATCTGCTGCACACCAACGAAGGTGCCAAACGTGATAACGGCATGCAGGGGATTGACCAGCAGCGCCAGCAGAGTTGCCAGCCCGCCGCCGAGGAAGCCACCAATCACCGGTAGCATGGTGGTGACGCCGATGATGAAGCCGAGGGTAGCAGCATTGGGAACACGCAGCATCGTTAAAATTGCAAAATTGGCGATACCAACAAAACTGGCGACCATCACCACGCCCCGGACGTAATTACCCAGCGACGTTTCAATTTCCAGGATAGTCGCGTTGATTTCTTCCCGGTAGCGGATGGGGAACAGTTGTAGCACAAAGTTCACGGCGCTATCGCGCGAGGTCAACCAGTAGACGCCGATCACAAACGCCAGGATAGCTTCGCCAACGACGCCGCTTAATTCAGCCACTAACCCAGGAACCGACAGGGTGAATTGTTCCACCAGCGAGGAAATGCTGGTTCGGATTTCCTCCGGGTCAATTGGCTGGATATTGGCCCTCAGATTGTTATTGGCGAAGTTCATAAACCAGTTCTGGGCGGCAATAATACGGCTGCTCAACTGCCAGTCGTTTTCGATATACCGGCTGATCTGGCTGAACACCGGCGGCAGCACACCGATCAGCAGCGTGATAATCAGCGCCAGCAGCAGGCTGTAGACCAGCAGAATCGCCAACCCCTGCGGTACGCGCCAGCGCGTTAGCCGGATGATGGACGGTCTGAGCGCCGACGCGATCAGAATCGCAATCAGTACCACCACGAAGATGCGGACGCTGAGCGCCAGTACGTAGGCCAGCGCCAGCGTTGCCAGAACGATGACCGTATTGCGAAAAACCTGTTGAGCTGTCATTCGACCTCGGTTGTTTGCCAGTGCAAGCTAGGAACGCGACAGAAGTTGTTTGGCGATCTGCGTGATAAACATGGGCAGCAGGCTCATCAGCAGCACCAGCGCCCAGCCCACCGAACCCGGATTGGTGGTTTCCAGCACCCGGTTCAGCACAGGTACATAAACTGCCGCCAGCAGCAGCAGGGTACAGAATGCCAGCGCCGCCCAGATATACGGGTTGCGCGTCACATCGTTGTTGATGATCGAGGCGCGGTTATCGCGCATGTTAAAGACGTGCCACAACTGGGCAAACGCCAGCGTGAGGAACGCGATCGTAACGGCCTGTTCGGTGCTGGCATGCAGTCCAACCGTCGCCAGCGCAAACGCGCCCAGCGTGCCGGCGCTAATCAGCGCACTGTAGCCAATTACCTCCAGCCAGCGTTGGCGAGTGACAATCGGTTCGGCGGGGTCACGCGGCGGGCGGGTCATCACGGCCTTGTCGCCTTCGCCTACGCCCAATGCTAGCGCGGGGAATACATCTGTCACCAGGTTAAGGAACAGAATTTGCAGCGGCAGAATCGGCAGCGTTTCGCTGACCAGCGACGCCAGCCCGACCACAAAAATCTCGCTCATGTTGCACGACAGCAGAAAGATGACAAAGCGGCGGATATTATCAAAGATGACGCGACCCTGCTCGATGGCGTAGACGATGGTGGACAGCGCGTCGTCCTGCAGCACCATGTCTGCTGCCTCGCGGGCGACCTGTGTCCCGCGTTGTCCCATCGCAATGCCGATGTCCGCCTTCTTGAGCGCAGGCGCATCGTTGACGCCGTCACCGGTCATCGCCACCCGTTCACCCCGGCTCTGGTGAATACCGATCAGATCGAGCTTCTGTTCTGGGCTGACGCGCGCAAAGACCGAGGTGTTGGCGATACGGTCGCACTCGGCGTCGTTGAGCTGTTCGACAGGCTTGAGGTCGCGCCCTCGAATAACTTCCGCACGCTCATCTTCGACCAGTCCGATTTCACGGGCAATCGTCAGGGCGGTGGCGGGCTGATCGCCTGTGACCATCACCAGGCGAATACCAGCACGGCGCGCAGCCAGTATCGCATCGCGTACATCGGCGCGCGGTGGGTCAAGCAGAGCGACCAGGCCGACCAGTACGAGATCAGTGTAAGGGTCAACATCGGGCGAGTCCACGATTTTTTCAGCCACGCCGAGCATTCGCAGCCCGGTGGCTGCCAGTTCATCGTTGCGGGTAACCCACTGGTGATGCTGGTCTTCCGTTAGTGGCACAATACCGGTTTCGCTCTTAAAGAACGATGAAGCATGGATGACGGACTCCGGCGCGCCCTTGACAGCTACGTAATACCGGCCATCCGGCTGACGGTGGACGGTCGCCATCATATTGTGCTGTGGGTCAAACGCGCTCTCGCGTACTTCCGGCAACTCCCGCAGCAGCTCCTCCTGGCGCAGACCAACTTTGGCGCCCGCCAGCAGCAGCGCCACTTCCAGCGGGTCACCAACCGGCGGGGCATCGTCGCTGGCCGGCAGCGAGGCATTGTTGCACAGCACGCCGATTTTTAGCGCGTCGCGTAGAATCGGGTCATCAGCCGCCGCGCGGCCATCGGCACTGAAGTCCACCTGGCGGTGGAGCGTGACGATCTGGTCCACCGTCATGCGGTTTTCCGTCAGCGTGCCGGTTTTGTCGGTGGCAATGATCGTGGTTGCGCCCAGCGTTTCGACGGCGGACAGCCGGTTGACCAGCGCCCGGTGCTGCGCCATGCGGTACATGCCCCGCGCCAGCGCAATCGTAGCAACAATAGGCAGCCCTTCCGGGATACTGGCCACCGCCAGCGCAATCGCGGTTTCGATCATCAAAATCAGGTCTTTGCCAGTGAGCACGCCACCAATGATGACGATGATGGCAATAACGACCGTCACCCAGACCAACCGCTGCCCAAGCTGATCGAGCCGTTCTTCCAGCGGTGTGGTTTCATCTTCGGCTTCGGCCACCAGCGCGGAGATACGCCCCAGTTCGGTGTTCATGCCA
Source organism: Chloroflexota bacterium (assembly GCA_016223085.1). GTDB lineage: Bacteria > Chloroflexota > Anaerolineae > Aggregatilineales > Phototrophicaceae > CFX2. The sequence goes on along the minus strand of JACRPS010000007.1, from coordinate 4,389 downwards.
GTACCGATGACCACACCTACGCCGGAGCCGCGCGTTACAGCCGTGCCCTTGTACGCCATGTTGGTACGTTCGGCCAGTTCGGTGTCGAGTGGCAGCGGGGCAATCTGCTTGTTGACGGGTACTGATTCACCCGTGAGTGGGGATTCGTCAATCTGCAAGCGCGATTCTTCGATCAGACGCATGTCAGCAGAAATAATATCGCCGCCTTCGAGCAACACAATGTCGCCGGGCACGAGGTCTTCGGCAGGGATTTCCTGAACGCGGCCATCGCGCCGCACCTTCGAGGTCGTCTGCCCCAACTGGCGCAGCGATTCCATCGAGCGTACCGCCTGGAGTTCGATGAAAAAACCAATCCCGGCGTTAATGAGGATGACGATTAGGACGGCCACACCCTCGATGACATCACCAAAGACAAACGCTAGCCCTGCCGCAAACAGCAGCAGGTAGACGATAATGCTTTTAAACTGCGTGAGCAGAATTTGGAGCGCGCTACGCTGCTCCACCTGACGCAGGGCGTTGGGGCCGTATCGTTCGCGGCGGCGTTGCACTTCGGCGGCACTTAAGCCAGTTGTCGGATTCACTGCCTGTGCCGCCAGGGTTTCATCAACGGAATGCGCGAATGCTGCGCCAGTGGTTGTCTGAATGGTCGCGTCTGTCACTGCCAACCTCATCTGGATGTTAACACCCTTAGCTTATGCCAAAAGGGCACTCAAAACATCGGCTAGATGGCTTGATTTTTTGTTGGGAAAGATGACTTGGAGGAGGGGGACAGGTGGCCTATTAACCGATGATTGCGTTTTTCAGGTTGCAATCCTTAAACGCAGTCCACCGCTGTGCGGATTTTTCGACAGCGGAAGGCAAGGCGGGTAAGGACAAACCTAGCGGCCCGGGACGTACATCAAATCTCGTTGGAATCGGTGCGAATCTTAAAATTCTCGAACGACACCTCGAACCCGTTCCCATCCGGTGAGCAGGCCATCAGGCCGACCTGGAGCGTTTCTTCCAGCGTGAGATAGGCCAGCCGCAGCAGGGTATAAGCCTGACCATCCAGCGAGTAATGGACCTCGAAGGCATCACCGTGCCGCGCTACCCGTAGACAGAGCGACAGCGGATTCTGGTGCAGCGGCATGACCGACCAGTCGGAATAATCACGGGTAACGACCACACTGGCCTGCTGCACGCCATGTACGTATTCCACACCGCACTTAAGCCAGTGGTATTCGTCCAGACGTACCATCATTCCGGCCTGATCGTACAGGTCCTGGTACTTGCCGGTAAACTTCACCTCGGCGACGAAGTTGCCGGACACACGCCGGTAGTAAAAGTGACCGTTATCACGGATAAAGCCGTAGTGGGTCTTGCGCCAGAAGTCGGTTTTGGTGCCGGTAGTTACGTCAATGGCGTTGCCATATTCTTTCCATGACGGCGGTTCGTTGAACCAGTCCATGTTTCCTCCCATAAAAAGGGCAGGGACAACCCAACCGGATTGCCCCTGCGAGCCAGTCTTATAACTTTACATCACCGCACAGGTGGACCTGTATGCCCATTGCATTCAACATGGCTGCCTTGGCGGCCAACGCGCGGTCGGCATCAGCGGCAGAGGGGGCGTAAACGACGTTAAGATGGTTAGCCCTATGCCGCGCCATCATCTGGTCACGGCTAACACCGTGTGTAACAGCGTGCATGATCGGCCACTGGGGTGTCGTCATCTGCCAGCGGCGCTGGGTTTCGGCGTCCGGCAGCTTCACCACTGTAGCGCGGCCCAGGTCACAGTGCAGCGCGCCATCCATCACAAATACACGGCTCCATACAATTTCACCCGGTTTGCTCACGCCCTTCAGCGTACCGCCGCCCAGACGGAAATACATCGGCGGCTGGCGTTCGCTGCACGCGCCGGCATACCCGCCGATAAAATGCGAGGCTGGCGCCGCGCCGGAGATCAGGAATACCCAGACAAAATCGTCCACGCCAGCGCCGGAATAGTGTTCGCCATAGCGCAGATCGTGCAGGGTTGTCGCCGGGTCGAAGCCCATTGCTGTCCATACGCGGTTTGTCACCAGCGCGTCCAGACCGGCGCACTCGTCTACCTCATTAAAGTGGGGCAGCGCGCGACCAGCGTATAGTTCCTCGCCCGTTTCCTCGTGATAGACTGGTGGGCGCTCGACGTTGTTCAGCAGCCCTTCCACCAAGTCGGAGGCGGGCGTCATGTCCTTCAGTCCCTGCTGATACTGGATGCCGATGGCGTCGCAGCCAAACTCGTAAGCGATGCGCACCACCGCGATGTACATCTTACATTGTTCGTGAATTTGATTGTCGGTGAGTTCGGTGGCTTCGTCCTTGCCGGTGATAAACTTCACGCCGCGCGCATCTAGCCATTCCCGCACCTGGCGCGCCTCGGCATCGCTGACGGTCCGCATCTTGGCGACCAGCGCCGACTGGCTAAGGCGTTCCTTATACACACCGCCGGGATTCAACAGTTCATCGTCAATGATGGCATTGTACATGCCCATGCAGCCTTCATCGAAGACGCCCATGATGGCTTTTTCCCGTCTGAGCTGTGCGGCCAGCGCCGTGCCCAGTTCGGCTTCCGCTGCCGGAATCCGACCCGGTTCCAGATCGCGTATGTGGCTGGTGTCATGGGTGATGCAGCCTTCCCGAATCCACTGGCGGATGCCGTTGAGGAAAAACTCGTCAGTGAAGTTCTCACTCCAGATGGAGCTGTACTGAACGCCCATCTTGGTCAGCGACCCATTCAAATTCAGCAGGCCGACCAGTCCCGGCCACTGGCCGCTCCAGTTGGCGACCGTCAGGATAGGGCCACGATGGCTGCGCAGACCGGCCAGCACATGGTGGCTGTACTGCCAGACGGCCTCGGCTACGATCAGCTTGGCATCGGGAGGGATGTTGCTGAACACATCCATTCCCATCCGCTGGCTGGAGATAAAACCATGTTTTTCTTCAGGATGATACGGGTGGCCGCGCCGGACGGTGATGCCCTCTCTGGCGAAGGCGGTGATGACCCGTTGTTCCATATCATGCTGGGCGGCCCAGCAGGTCTGGTTGGCGGCCAACCGCAGGTCGCCGCTGGCGACGAGGATGGCTTCGTTTGCGTCAATAGACTGCGGTTGTTGGAGTTGTGGGAGTGTGTAAGTAGTCATTGAATTCACCTTTAGCGGTCAAAAATGTTTCTGAGGGAGCAGGGGTAAGGAAGTAATACCTGTGCGCCGCTCAGTTTTTGCGTGGTTCTTGTAGTAGATAGGCAGAAGCGGTTGTTGTTTACGACAACCGGGCAACGGGTATACAGTGCACAGTTCAAACTAGAAACGGTGCTGGAAGGCATCCGGGGTGAGAAAAGCATTGCGCAGATTTGTCGGGAGCGGGGTATCAAGGACACGTAGTACTACAAATGGCGTGACCAGTTTCTCAGCCAGGCGATGCGGCTATTCGAGGATAAGCGTGGCGCGCCGGTTGCCGACCCGAATGCAGCACGGATCGCCGAGTTGGAGCGGATGGTGGGCCGGCTGACGATGGAGAATGACATCTTAAAAAAAGCCAGCAGCTTACTGGCAGCGCACCGGTGACGAAGCGGGGAGTAATTGAGCAGATGAAAGGTGAGTATCCCATCCGGCAGTTGTGTGCCGTGCTGGACTGCCCGCGCAGCAGCTACTATGCGCCTCGGCAGGAGAAGCAACCGGCGAAGGGGCTGGTGGAAGCAGTGGAGGCGATTCTGATGCGCTGGCCGTTCTACGGCTACCGTCGGGTGCTGGCCCAACTGAAGCGGCAAGGCGTACCAGTGGGTGAACGCGCTGTGCGAGGTGTGTTGCGCTGGCTGGGCATGACGCGGCAGGTCGGGCGCGTGCGGGTGGTCACCACCGCTAGTAACCACTCGCATCCCCGTTATCCCAACCAGATTCGCGGTCTGAAGCTGACCGCGCCGGATCAGGTGTGGGTGGGAGACATCACCTATATTCGGCTGGGCAAACGCTTTATCTATCTGGCAGTAATCCTGGATGCCTTCACCCGCGCCGTGCGCGGTTGGGCGTTAAGCCGTTCGCTGGAACAAGCCCTCACGGTAGCGGCACTGACACAGGCGTTGACCAAAGCCGTTCCCTTCATCTTCCATTCCGACCAGGGGTCGCAGTATGCCTCCTTTGCCCATACCAGCCTGCTGCTGGACGCTGGGGTACACATCAGCATGGTCGACAAAGCCAGCCCGACCGAGAATGCCTTAGCTGAACGCTTTATCCGTACCGTCAAGGAGGAGCAGGTGGATTATGCCGATTACCACGATTTTGACGATGCCTACCAGCAGTTGAAGCACTGGCTGGAGGTGGAGTACATGACCGAGCGGGTTCATTCGTCGCTGCACTATCTGACACCGGCGGAATT
>JACRPS010000006.1 GCA_016223085.1 Chloroflexota bacterium | reverse complement strand
GTGGCATCGGACACGGCGAAGTTCGGCCAGCCGGAGATCACCATCGGCATCATGCCCGGCGCGGGCGGCACGCAGCGGCTGACGCGCGCCGTCGGCAAGGCGCTGGCGATGGAAATCTGCCTGACCAACCGCCACCTGACTGCCGAGGAAGCGAAACATTACGGGCTGGTCAACCACGTGTATCCGGTTGAAACCTATCTGCAGGAAGCGATCAGGCTGGCTGAGAAAGTGGCCGCGATGCCGGGCGTCGCCGAGCAGTTGGTGAAGGAAGCGATCAACAAAGCGGAAGAACTTAGCCTGGCGGAAGGGCTGGCATTTGAGAAGCGCAACTTCTACCTCCTGTTTGGCACCGAGGACAAACGCGAGGGGATGACCGCCTTTGTCGAAAAACGCCCGGCGGTATGGAAACATAAATAAGGGACGTGTAGGGACATGGCGCCGCCATCTCCCTACCTTTACACACTCGATGTACGAGATTATTTATACTGCCAACCTTCGGGGTGATCTGGAATTAATGCCCCGGCTGTATACGTTTATCAAAGCGTTACGGAGTAGGGACGAGCTACCAGGTCGTCCCTACGATACCCGGGATGACAGCCGCTTTTTACTGCTTGACCTGGGCGACTCGTGCGCGCCGGAGGTGTGGCATTGTGCCGTCACCGGCGGGCGTTCGGCGCTGATCGTGCTGGACGCGATGGGCTATCACGCGGCCCGCGTGAACCTTGATGCCGCCGCCCACGACCGGCTGCGCGCGAATTTGCTGGCAATGGCGCTGGTGGACGACGACCATCCCTGGCAGGAAAATGCCATCCTGTTGACATCAAACGGCAGGGGCGACCTGCTAGGTCGCCCCTACGCACTGCATATCGTACTGTCCCCTGCTGCTGAAACCCGTCTTGACGGGGGAACGCTCAGCCTGGCCGCCGTGAAGGCCGGACAGGTTGGCGTCGTCCAGGTGAGCAACGAACCGGCGCTGATTCACCACACGGTTTACGACCTTCCCCCTACGGCGCTGCCCGACCCCACCATCACCGCCGCTGTTGATTTTGTGCTGAGCGAGGCGCGCCAGTTGCAGCGCAAACCCTAAAACCAGGCCGACATTTCGCCCTTACTCGTCCACAAATTGAAAGGTTTGCGCGATCTGGTCAATGACCACCAGATGTTCATCCAAGGTATCGGCGGCGAAAGCAAATGAAAGCGCATAAAGCGTTGGGCCATGCGAGATTGAATAGCCGATCATTTTTGTCTCTAAGCTTTCTGTATTGAGTGTCACCTCAATACGAAGCATGTCGCCAGCAGGAAGGGTCACGAATTCGGTTTCCACAACCGCCGCCCCTTCTAAAGCCTCTTCAAAATAAAGCTGCTGCGCGTCCAGCGGGAGCTGTACGCCGATGCGACGGCTCATTACCGCTCCCCCACGTATGCCGGACATTTGAAGAAAGAAAATTTCCAGATTCCACTCACACCCAAATTCCATGAAATCTGGTAACACATTTCCGATAATTGACGACAGAATGACCCTCAACGCCTCGCTGTCTGCTGGACGATAATATTCCTCAGGAACGGCCAGGGTCACAGCACCGGACCTGAGTTGTACCCAACCTGCGGGAATTGAGATGGTTGGCGGCTCAACTCGTTCATAAGCCGGCGGTTCGGAAAGTAGATTGCAGTTGGCGGGCATTCCTGGAGCCAGGACAGCGCGTGGGGATGGTTCAGGGGACGTGGCCTGTGTGGTTAAGCTGGCTGCTGCGGTAGGCTGCGTCTCTGCGTCGTCGGTGGATACCGGACTGGACGATGGAAGGTTCGGGCGCAGCACAGCCGCTAACAGTACCAGAAGCACCGCTATCACCACCGCACTGACCCACAGGCCACCGCGCCGCCAGGAACGTTGTGCGATCGGCTCGGCTACCTTGATGGTTTCGGTTAACTGCCCTGGCTGCAGACGGCTCAACCGGTTTTGAATGGCATCCGCCAGCAGTTGAAAACCGCTGTCGTAATCGGACGGTCTACGAATGTCAATCCATTGGTAGGTGCTGAAGCCAAACGGAATCGAGGTGGTCCGGTCGCCCCGTGCCAGCAGGGGGAACATTGGCTTGTTCAGTGTTTCGGCGAAATCAATCTCCGCCCGCACCCAGCGCGAGTTATTCGCGTCTGGCGAGAAGATAATCACCAGGCAGTCGCAGGCACGAATAGCGTTTTCGATCTCACTTTTCCACGAAGGGGTACCTGGCTCGATGCCTTCATCTGTCCAGACCGTAAAGCCGGCAGCGCGCAAATCATTGCGCAGGCGGTGCATGATGGCACTGTCCTTCCGGCTATAACTGAGAAAGATTTCCTGTGGCATCCAGCACCTTCCCGGGCTTGGTAGACTCTGATTATATCAGGTTGCAGAATACATGGCGCTGGCAAACGTAATACTGTTTATCCGTACTCGGGTTTCCCTGCCCTTCCATTTTCTGACAATCTTTTTACAGCCTGTGTAGGTCACTCATACGCGTTCTGCTTATGGTAAACGCATTATCATCTCTATGAGTGGAGTGTGAGTGATCTGCCATGAATGCATCCAGACCGAACATGCGAATGCTGCTGATCGTGGGGTTGATCGTGATTGTCGGCGCCTTGTTTATCATCCCCCGGCTTGGTTCCGGTGTTGCCGGCGATCAGTCAGGCGGGGTACAGGATACCAATCCGGTGCTGCCGACATTGGACAGAAGCGGGAATACCGGCAGCAGCGGCACCACCAACACCAGCAACGTACAGCTTGGGCCGGTGGTCGCGGCAGCCAGCGTTGACCGGGACGGCTGCCCGGTAGACGCGACCAATACGTTTGAGCCGGTCGAGCAGGTTTACATCGTCGCCGAAAACAGCTATGTACCTGCCGGAACATCGGTGTTTGTGCGCCTGTACCAGAACGGTCAGCCGATTGAAGATGCGCCGGAAATCACCGCCGATCAGGATTACAACAATTCGTGCGTCAACTTCGTGTTTGAACCCGAAACCGGCGCCCGCTTCGAACCGGGGCAATACGAAGCCGAATTTATCGTCAACGGCAACCCGGTTAACTCTGTCCAGTTCCAGATTCGATAGAAAGGCCGACTGATGAACGATCTGGTAACACTGTGTCTGCTTGGTATTTTCCTGCTCGTGGGGTTGATGCTGCTCCCCCGGTTGCTGCGTGGTTTTGGGGGCCCGTATGCCGGTGGCACCGGCTACGGCGGCGAGCGACCGGAGTATGACGATCCAAACATCCGCAGCCGGGGGTTCTTTGGCCGCCCGCGTATCTCGCGCCGCTACGATGACCCAAACATCAGCAGTCGTGGCTTCTTTGGGCGACCGCGTGGAGGCGGGGGTTTCTTCGGCTCGCGTGGTTCGGGGCGGATCAACAGCCCCAACATCCGCAGCCGGGGCGGCTTTGGCCGCAGCAAGGATTAGCGGTCTACAATAACAGCGGAGGGGCGAACTGATAATTCGCCCCTGCTGATTTCAACAACCTGCGCCGGCTCCCCTGATTGGCCGGCACTGTTGGTCGGACGTCGGGACAAGGTCATGCCTCGTCCCGACTACTTGGAGCAGTAAGAAGCTGGCGAACCCGACGGTTCGCCGTTTTGTTGCCTACGCTATATTTGCTGGCGGAAAAGTCCGGCTGCGCGTTTTCGCAGATCGTGTTACACTTGCCGATTAAGCACACAAAATGAATTATTATCAAACCCCAGAAAAGGAGTCCCTATGCGTCGAGTCATTCTGGTCGTGAGCCTGCTGGCGCTGCTGCTGGTCTTGGGTGTGTCGCTGGTCAGCGCGCAGACCGAAACTATCCATGTTGTGCAGCGTGGCGAAAACCTGTTCCGCATCTCGCTGCGCTACAATGTGCCGATGGCGGCCATTGCCCAGCGCAACGGCATCGCCAATTGGAACCTGATTTATGCCGGGCAGCGGCTGGTCATTCCGGCGGGTGGCACCACCCCACCACCGGCCACCCAGCAGCCCCCGGCTACGCAGCAGCCGTCGCAGGAAGTCCGGTATACGGTGGTGCGGGGTGACACCCTGGGTGCGATTGCGCGGCGCTTTAATACCACCGTCCAGGCGATTGCCCAGCGTAACGGCATCGCTAACCCGAACCTGATCTATCCCGGACAGGTGCTGATTATCTCCGGCGGCACGACCGGCCCGGTGCCGACGCCGGGAGGGCCGGTGCCAACGTCCGCACCGCCGGTCACCAGTGGCTTTGAACTGGGCGGCCACGTCTTCAGCTTCTCCTACCCGGCGCAGATGAAGGCTGCCGGTATGACCTGGGCCAAGACGCAGATTCGCTGGGATGGCAGCGCGCCGCCGAGCATCGCCCAGGGCGCGATTGACGCCGCCCGTAGCAATGGCTTTAAGGTGCTGCTGGGTATCGTGGGCGACAGGGGACAGCTTGCCGCGAACCCGACGCAGTATTACCAGAACTTCGCTAACTTCCTGGCAGGCGTGGCGGCGCTGAACCCGGACGGTATTGAGGTCTGGAACGAGCAGAACATTGACCGCGAATGGCCTGCCGGACAGATCAACGGCACGGGCTACGCGCAGATGTTAAGCGCGGCCTATCAGGCGATCAAACGCGCCAACCCGAACGTGCTGGTTATCAGCGGCGCGCCCGCGCCGACCGGCTTCTTTGGCGGCGGCTGCACCGGCGCCGGCTGCGACGACGCGCCCTATCTGCGGCAGATGGCGCAGGCCGGGGCAGGGCAGTTTATGGACTGCCTGGGCATCCACTACAACGAAGGCATCATTTCGCCCACCCGTACCAGCGGCGACCCGCGCCAGAACCCGAACCACTATACGCGCTACTACCAGACAATGGTCAGCACGTACAGTTCGATCTTCCCGAACAAGCCGCTGTGCTTCACTGAACTCGGCTACCTGTCGCCGGAAGGTTACGGCCCGCTGCCCGCCGGCTTTGAGTGGGCGGCCAACGTGACGGCGCAGGATCAGGCTGTGTGGCTGGCGGAAGCCGTCACGCTGGCGAAGCGGTCGGGCCGTGTCCGTCTGCTGATCGTGTGGAACATGGACGCGACCGAATACCGCGCCGATCCGCAGGCCGGTTATGCCATCATCCGCCCGAACAACACGTGCAGCGCCTGCGCCACACTGGGCGCGGCGATGGCTGCACAGTAAACCCGAGTGTTTGTAGGGACACGGCATGCCATGTCCCTGCACCATTGCCAGTTCATTGTGCTGGCGTCAGACAATTTCCTCTGATCTGGCATATGCTTGAAATACGATTGAGCTAGATCAGAGGGAAACCGATGTCTCACATCCTATTTCAGCGCGTAGCCTGCCTGGCTGCCGCGCTGTTTGTGTTTATTGCCCTTCCGTTCGCCTACGCACAGGATATAACCGAACCCTTTTGTGTGTACTTCACCTTTGAAGATGGGCCAACCCACGCTTATACGCCGGAAATCCTGACCGAATACGACGCCAAAGCGACGTTCTTTGTGAATGGCTGGCAGATCAAGGGCAAAGGGGACCGGACGGGTGCTGCCGGTCATCCTGAGCGAATTGCAGGCAGCAGGCGCGACTTTCCATGTCCTGCCGCGTCCCGGTGACGAGCCGAATACCCAGCCGGTAGTGATCGGTGCGCCCCCCGGATGGGAAGCCAAAAAGTGACTCTGGCAATGTGAGTCAAATTTTGTAGAATAGACGGACTTCCGAACGCAGGTTGGCAACTGGCGTGTAGTGTTTGGCTGTTTCGGGGATTTGACCAAAACGCCCATCAGAACTTGCATCAAGCCAAACGGAACCGCCAGCAGCAACGTGCATGAATACGCAAGAGGAAACGAGTACATGGCATCCTATCACGGCCCGAAAGCAAAGGTGCAGCGGCGTTTTGGCGAAGTGCTGATTCCGCGACCCAAATATCAAAAGATTCTGGAAAAGCGCGCGTACCCGCCCGGCGATCATGGCAAGGAAAAGCAGTTCCGCTCTGGCCGCCGCAGCGACTATGGCTTGCAGTTAAACGAAAAGCAAAAACTGGCGTTTAGCTACAACGTGCGTGAGAAGCAGCTTCGCCGTTATTTTATGAAAGCGCGCAAGCAGCCCGGTAACACCGGCGAAAACCTGCTGGCGCTGCTGGAACGCCGCCTCGATAATCTGGTATACCGCGCCGGGTTCGCGGCGACAATCTGGGCAGCGCGGCAGATGGTCAGTCACGGCCACATTCTGGTGGACGGACAGCGGCTGAATATCCCGTCCTACTCGGTGCTGCCGGGGCAGACGATCAGCGTCGCGGAAAAAATGCGACGGAATGTACATGTCGTGGAATCGATGGAATCGACTCCGTACTCGCCGCCGTTTCTGACCGTTGATCAGAACACGGTGTCAGCGACGCTGACCCGCATCCCGGAACGCGGCGAAATCCAGGTGCCGGTAGACGAATCGATGGTGGTTGAGTTCTACACGCGGCTGACGTAATCCGCCGGGGAATCCAGACGCAAGCGTTAATCCTACAGGGACACGACCATCGTGTCCCTTGTTTGTTTTTTGCCGATTTGATAACCCTTCATGGATGACAGCCTATGACAACCGCGCGCGATCAGATTATCGAAACAACGTGTGAACTGCTGGAATTCCAGGGCTATCACGCCACTGGACTGAATCAGATCATCAAGGAAAGCGGCAGCCCAAAGGGGTCGCTGTATTATTATTTCCCCGGCGGCAAGGAAGAACTGGTGACGGAAGCGATCAACCGTGTCGGTCAGGTGATGCTGGAGCGCATCCGCGCCAATCTGGCCGAGATCGCTGACCCTGCTGCTGCCGTGCGGGAATTTATCCTCAACGTCGCGCGTTACGTGGAGGAGTCCGGCTATCGCACTGGCGGCCCAATCACCACCGTCGCGCTGGAAATGGCCGCGTCCAGCGACCGCCTGCGCGCGGCCTGCCAGTACATCTACGACGGCTGGCAGGCCGCCTTTTATGACACGCTGGCTGCCGGCGGCTTTGCCGACGACCGCGCCCGCAGCCTGGCGACGCTCATCCTGGCGTCCATCGAAGGCGGCATCATCCTGTGCCGGACGCGCCGCAGCCGTGAACCGCTGGAGAACATTGCCCACGAATTGGGCCGACTGATCGCCTGCGAACCCCGCTAATCACGGCCCTGCGCCCTTTCCCCTGACGCACCACCTCAGGATGCCTTACGGTTCAGCCGGGTGTAAGGCCGGGGCAGACCTGCCGTAATTTTTTGGCCTTCGCAAGGTCTCTGTTCCTAAAATGTGTATATCCGGCTCATCCAATCCAACCGGGGGAGTTTTTTGTGGAGATTCGTCATTATTTTGGCGCGGTTCAATCGCTGCTGAACGATATACCGTTTGCGGCAGTGGACCGTGTGGTTGACATACTGATGCAGGCCAATCGCGCCGGGCAGACGGTTTTTATCTGCGGCAACGGCGGCAGCGCCGCCACCGCCACCCACTTTGGCTGCGATCTGGCGAAGCGTCCGATTGTGCCGGGGCAGCCGCGCTTCCGCGTGGTTGCGCTGACCGACAACAACGCCCTGTTAACTGCGCTGGGCAATGACATCGGTTACGACGCGGTATTCGCCGAACAGTTGCTGCCACTCGTGCGTCCGGGCGATGTGGTCATTGGCATCAGCGGCAGCGGCAACAGCCCGAACGTCCTGAACGCCATCCGGGTGGCGAAGGATGCCGGCGCTGTCACCATCGGCTTTTGTGGCTACGACGGTGGCAGGCTTAAGCTGGCGGTGGATATTCCCGTACACGTGCCATCGAACGTGATGGCAATGGTGGAGGATGTCCACCTGATGCTGGAACACGCCATCTGCGAACGGCTGCTGGCGCTGAATCAGGAAGCGGCTTTAGGGGTAACGGTTTAGGCTATTGCCCAAAGGGGGAGTCATGGTCGGCAAGGCGGGAGCGATATTCTTAGATCGGGACGGGGTTATCAATCAGAACCGTATTGACCATGTAAAAAGCTGGGACGAATTTGAATTTGTGCCGGGCGCGCTGGAGAGCATCCGGGCGCTGACGGAAACCGGCCTGCCGATTTTTGTTGTCACCAACCAGGCAGTCATCAACCGGGGGCTGGTCACGGTGGAGGCGCTCAACGAAATCCACAGCCGGATGCTGGCGGAAGTAGAGCGCGCCGGCGGGCATATCACCAGGGTATATTACTGCCCGCATGACAGCAATGAGGAATGCACCTGCCGCAAACCGGCAGCCGGGATGCTGCTACAGGCAGCAGAGGAGTACAACCTTGACCTGAAGCAGAGTTTTCTGGTCGGGGATGCCTGGACGGACGTAGCGGCGGCGGTCGCCGTACAGGCGCATGGTATTCTGGTGCTGTCCGGGCGCGGGCGCTGGAATTTTGTGTCAAGCTGGCACCGCTTTGGGCTGGATTTCTCGGCGGCGTGTGATCTTGAAGACGCCGTCACCATGATTAAGGAATCGCTGCGTGGCAACCCGATGCCGTCCACCGCCCGCCTGCGCGGCGCCTTTCATATGGGGCTGCACCCGGAAACCTCGCTGGTGTTATAAAATCATTCGCCCGTTTTTCTTCGAATCGAGGGGGCGTGAAGCCCCCTGGTAATCAAAAGGCCAGAGCGGCATTATGCCAATTACGCTGGACTGGGATAATGACGACAAAACCATACTGCTGGAACGCTTCATCAGTCCCTGGACGATTGAGGAGTATTACCGGCTGATTGATGACGAAGCGGCGCTGATGGCCCAGGTGTCCCATCCCGTTCATCTGATTCTGGATGGTTCGCAGTCGCCGCTGGCACCCCGGCAGATGTTTACCGGCATCCAGTATGCCCTGAAGCGGCTGCCGCCGAATCAGGGGCTGATCGTTTTTGTCCGTGCCAACCGCCTGCTGCAACTGTTTATTGAAGTGGCGCGCCAGATGTCGCCGCAAATCGCGCAAGCCACCTGTTATGCCCGCTCTGTGGAAGAAGCCCGCCGGCTGATCGCTGAACGAACACAGCCTTCCGCTACAGGACATTAACGATGGGACTTGTGCAGGAACTCCGCTACTATCTCAAAAGCCAGTCTACCAGCCTGCCGCGCTACCTTGTCGAGCAAACGGTCATGACGCTGCTGGGCGGGATTCCGAGCATCGTTGGCGTCGGCTTGCGCGGTCTTGCCTACAAGGCGCTGCTCCACACCGATGGCGTGCCGCTGATCGAGCATAACGTCCGGCTGCTGTGCCCGGCCAACATTCACCTCGGCAAAGGTGTGTATCTGGACAGCCAGGTGTATCTCCACGCGCTGCCGGGTGGGATTCGTATCGGCGCCGGTACGAACCTGATGCACGGCACAACCTTCCACGTCTTTAACTACCGCGATCTGCCCCACGCCGGCATCACCGTCGGCAAAAACTGCTTTTTTGGCGAGTACACCTGCATTCGCGGGCAGGGCGGCGTCCACATCGGCGACGGGGTGTACACCGGCACGCAGGTGAACATCGCCGCCGTGAACCACGTCTTTGCCGACCCTGACCGTTTCATCCGCGAGCAGGGCATCACGGCGGACGGCATCACGATTGAAGATGACGTGTGGCTTGGCTCGAACGTGACCGTCGTGGACGGCGTGACCATCGGCAGGGGCAGCATCGTCGGGGCGGGTGCGGTCGTGACCAAAAGCATCCCGACGTACAGCATCGCCGTCGGCGTGCCGGCGAAAGTCGTCGGCGACCGGCGCGACCCGGAAGCGGTCAAACGTTTCTCCGGCGCCGCCGTGTTTTACGGGGAACTGGAGGAATTAAGGAAGTAGGTTTTAAAATCTAATATCCTCGGCATAGAGAGGCGCTTGACCGGGTTCAAGAAGAAAAAAAATACCATATCCGCCGTTCACATAGCTGTAAGATTGACTCACTTGGGTCACTTGCGCTGTATAACTGAGCGCAAGGAGGTAACGATAATTGCTCGTATCGCTATTCCGCAGGACAAGATCGCCGCTTTCTACCAGCGCCATCACATTCGTAAGCTGTCGCTGTTTGGCTCGGTCTCCGTGACGACTTTCGCTCGGACATTGACGTGGACTTGCTGGTCGAGTTCGAGCCAGGACATGTGCCCGGTTTTATCCGCTTGAGCCGGATGCGACTTGAATTATCAGAGATTCTGGGTTGGGCTGCGGACTTGCGGATACCAGACTCGCTGAGTGATTATTTTCGGAAGGATGTAGAAGCGACGGCTATGCTCGTCTATACAATCTGATTTGACCCTTTATAACCCTCTTTTACCCCTTTCCAACCGCCGATTGACTTTTTGCCCCGCGTCCCCTATACTTCTGCCGTTTTATGACACTTGAGATTTAATCGTGATCAACGACAAATCCATCCAGACACTTGAACTGCACAAAATCCTGGAGCAACTGGCGAAACACTGCACTTTTTCCGGCGGGACGCAGTTGGCGCGCGAACTGACACCGACGACCGACCTGGAAGAAGCGCAGGCATGGCAGCGCGAAACGGCAGAAGCGCGCCAGTTGTTTGAAAACCAGGTGAATATCTCGCTCGGCGGCGTGCGCGACGTGCGCGACGCGGCGGTACAGGCCACGCGCGGCGTGCTGATCGAGCCACAAACGCTGCTGGATATCCGCCAGACGCTGCGCCGCGCCACCACCCTGCGCCGCACGCTGGGCCGTATGAAGGGGCAGTACCCCCTGCTGGCTGATCTGGTGAGTGAGGCGGAGGAATGCGCCGCGTTGCAGGAAGAAATTGGCCGGGTGCTGAACGAAAAGGGCGAAGTGCTGGACTCCGCCAGCCCGCAGCTTGCCATCATCCGGCGCGACCTGAAAGTGGCCTACGACCGGCTGCAAACGCGGCTGATGCGCATCATCGGCAGCGGCAGCAACGCGCCCTACTTGCAGGAAGCGATCATCACCACCCGCAACGGGCGCTACGTCATCCCGATCAAGGCCGACTTCAAGGGTCGCATCCCCGGCATCGTGCACGATTCGTCGTCCAGCGGCGCCACGCTGTTTATCGAACCGCTGGCGACAGTCGAACTCAACAACGAGTACCGCGAACTTCAGCTTGAGGAAGAGAAGGAAATCCGGCGCATCTTGCAGGCGCTCACCGACGAGGTGGGGCGGCAGTCGGAATACATCGTCCGCACCGTCGAAGTCATGGCGTATCTTGATCTGACATTGGCGAAGGCACGCTATGCGGAAGAATTAAACGCGGTCGAGCCGGTGCTGCTGCCGTTCCGCCCGCGTCCGAACAACGCCAACCACCCTGGCAGCACGATGTACCTGCGCGGCGCGCGTCACCCGCTGCTGACCGGCAACGTCGTGCCGATTGACGTGGAACTGGATGAAAACACGTGGGTGCTGGTTGTGACCGGGCCAAACACCGGCGGTAAAACGGTGTCGCTGAAGACGGTTGGCCTGATGGCGCTGATGGCGCAGGCCGGGCTGCAACTACCGTGCGAGGAAGCCAAGATCAGCGTGTTTGATGGCATTTATGCCGACATCGGCGACGAACAGAGCATCGAGCAGTCGCTCAGTACGTTTTCGTCGCATATGACCAACACGATTCAGATTTTGCGCGAGTGTGACGACAAATCGCTGGTGCTGCTGGACGAACTCGGTGCGGGCACCGACCCGGCGGAAGGTTCGGCACTGGCGCGGGCGATTCTGACGCACCTGGTCAACCGGCGCGTGACGACTATCGTCACCACGCACCACCCGGAACTGAAAATCTACAGCGTGGAAACACCGGGTGTCCGCAATGCCAGCGTCGAATTTGACCTGGCGACGCTGCGCCCAACCTATCGCCTCATCATCGGCCTGCCCGGGCGCTCCAATGCGCTGGCAATCGCGCAGCGGCTGGGGCTGGACGAAAACATTATCGCGGACGCGCGTTCGATGGTGGCGACGGAAGAACTGGTCGCGGACGATCTACTGGACGAAATCCAGCGCACGCGCGAGGACATCCGCCGTAACCAACTGGCGATCACGTCCATGCGCGAGGAGATGGAAGAACAGCGCGCCGAACTACAGGCGCGGCTGGACAAGATCGAAGACGAGCGCCGGGACATCATCGCGGCGGCGCGGCGGCAGGCAGAGGAAGAAATCCGCAGCTTCCAGCGTGAAGTCAAGCGGCTGCGCGGCGACATGCGTACCGCGTCGCTGCCGCTGGATGCGCTGCGCGAGGTGCAGGAGCAGGCGGACGCGCTGGCCGCCAGCGTGGACAAGCCGGTGGAAAACCAGGGCGAGATCGTCGTCACGACCGAATGGACGCCGCGCCTGGGCGATAACGTGTGGCTGCCCAAACTGAACGCTGAAGGCACGATCACCGAGCTGGACAGGGACGAGGCGGTGGTGCAGGTGGGCACGTTGCGCGTGCGCGCCGGGCGTGACGAACTGGCGCAGCGCCCGCCGAGCCAGAAGCGCCAGATGAAACGCGGCCACAAACGCGAGTACGAAAAATCGCCCGACCCGATTGTGCCCAAGGGCCAGTCACCGGGGCTGGAACTCGACCTGCGCGGCGAACGCGTGGACGAGGCGCTCAAGCGGCTGGAAACCTACATTGACGCGGCCTACATGGCCGGGCTGCCGTTCGCGCGTATCATTCACGGCAAGGGTACGGGTGCGCTGAAGAAGGCCGTACGCGAGCGCGTGGAAAACCATTCGCTGATCTCGAAAGTATCCGAGGCGATGCCGCAGGAAGGTGGCGGCGGCGTGACGATCATTCACATGGTTCCCATCACGTGAGTACTGAGTTCTGAGTACTGAGTGCTGAGTGAATACAGTAGGAGCGGCGGTGCAGCCGCCGTTGTTGAGTCCGGTATAAGCATAGGCCAATCGTCAACCAACGGCAGGGACAAACGGGGCATAATAGAAGTACGCCCCGTTTTTGATTCAAGAAGGGTTGACGCCATGAAAACCCGCGCCGCGCTGCTGATTGTTTTGTTTGCCCTGCTGGTGTTTGCTGTTGATGCTCAGGATGAGCCGTCAAAGTATCGAATATATTAATTGAAACTTGTTAAAAGTGCTGTACACTTATATAAAGGTACGTATCGGAAGAATGTGGACGCTCTTAGTGACCACATCGCTAAGATCGCAAGTTGTTGCGTCAGACGCAAGAAGAAATTTTGGAGCGAATGTGGCATTTCGGTATAGCTTTAAGGGGGCATCATGGACTTGATTGATCGTCTACGCGAGTTGTCGGCACGAATTCCGAAACTGAAGGCGGACGGCCTTATCAAAACAGAAGAGGGCACGAAGAACGCGCTGGTCATGCCCTTCATCAATGCGCTGGGATATAACGTTTTCGACCCGACTGAAGTCACGCCCGAACTGGTAGCGGACGTTGGCACAAAGAAAGGCGAGAAGGTTGATTACGCCATTTTGAAAGACGGCCAGCCTATCATGCTGTTTGAGTGCAAGTGCTGTGGCACTGATCTTGGAGAAGTCCACGCCTCGCAGCTTTACCGATATTTCTCCGTCACAGCGGCTCGGTTCGGCATTTTGACGGACGGCGTAGTTTATCAGTTCTACACCGATCTGGAAGCACCTAATAAGATGGACTCTAAGCCTTTTCTTGTGTTTGACATGCTGGACATTAAAGAGCCGCTAGTCGAAGAACTCAAGAAGTTTACGAAATCGGCCTTTGATCTCGATCAGATCATGTCAACGGCCAGCGAACTAAAATACACCAGTGCGATCAAGAAGATCGTCACGGCGCAGTTGGCACAGCCGACCGAGGACTTTGTTCGTTTCTTCGCTTCACAGGTCTATTCAGGTCGGATGACGGCAGCGACATTGGCGCAGTTTACGGAGCTAGTGAAGCGTGCCTGGCGCGAAGTGATTACCGACCGCATGAAAGAGACATTTACCAAAGCGGCACAGGCCGACGATCAGAAGATGGAAGCTGCACCGGTGGTCGAAGTGCCTAATACGGAAACCAAAGTTGTCACAACTGAAGAGGAACAGGAAGCCTTTCGTATCATTCGCGCCATCTTGCGTAGCGCGGTGGACGTGAAACGAGTTTGTATGCGGGATGCTCAGTCCTACTGCGCGATTCTGCTCGATGATAACAACCGAAAGCCGATTGTGCGGCTGCACTTCAACGGCGGTAAAAAACGTATCGGCATCATAAATGCGCAGAAACAGGAAGAGCGCGTAAATATCGAAACGCTCGACGATCTGTATCAACACGCAGATCGTCTGATCGCCGCCGTTACTCTATACTTGGCGCAGTCACCCAAAGAAACCCATCCAGCAACATAAAAGCAGGCAATTCGAATGACGTTGCTGGTTGTCGTGTGGGCGGCAGCGTCCAAACGCTAAACAAGCTCACGAAGGTGAAAAATACAGCCTCCTAGCCTGGGGCAGGCTGGCGGCGCTGCATCTGGAACGGGTGGACGGCGAGGGGGAATAATAATGGGGCGAACCGGCGGTTCGCCCCTGCACGTTTATTTAGCTGACCATTGCCAGCATCCGACACGGGCCGCCGGAGCCTTCTTCCCAACGCGGCACGCCGACCACCACCGTCGCCTGCTTGCCAATCAACTGGGACAGATTGGCAACCCCTTCGACGCCGTATTTGCCGGCGCTTAACACGGCAACATGCACGTCAAACGTGGTTGAATTGCCGGGGTCAATACTGAGCGTGTCCACCGCGATGCCGTGAATGTCGCGCTCTTCCAGCAGGAACTGCGCCGCGTCCGGTCCGAAGCCGGGGAAGTTCAACTTGCCGTCGCCGGCATCCCCCCGGAAGGCGGCCACGTCATTCCACTTCGACTCCCAGCCGGAGTACATGCAGACTAACGCCCCTGCCGGGATTTCGCCATTGGCGCTTTCCCAGGCAGCAATATCGTCCGCCGTCAGCATGGCGTTCGGGTCTTCCGCGGCCTTCGCGCTGATGTCAATCACGACTGCCGGGCTGACCAGCAGCTCAGGGGCATATTGATCCACCGTTTCTGCGCCCTCGACAAAATGGGCCGGAATGTCTACGTGCGTGCTGGTGTGTTCGCCGAACGACCAGCGTTGAATGTAGAAACCGTTATCCTTGACGGTGACCGTCGTTTCGCGGCTGGGGGTATCCGTTGGAACGTAAGTCGGCACATTCGTTCCGAACACGTGCGTCAGGTCAACAAGCTGTGTTACCTCCTGCGCACGGGTGACACGTACCGGCACCGATGATGCGACGGCCAACCCTGCTGCCGCCACACCCCCCAGACGCAGGAAATTGCGGCGACTGAACTGTGGGCGACCTTCCCGCGCGATCCGTTCGCTGACCACTTTTGCAACTTCTGGCGAGCACATAACAACACTCCTGTTTTTATCAACCGTCCACTATTTGATTACGTTGTGCAGAGCAGCCCTCTACATCACAACAGATTATATGGAGTGTTGCAGAAGATTACAAAACGAGACAGGGTATCAATTATCTACCGGGATGAAGGGTTATTATAACCGATTATTTGCATGTTTAGATTATATGTTCTATTCTTAAAACGAAGGCATATTATCGAAAAACTTTGAAAGGCGGTGGGTGAGATGAGCGAGCAAGCAGCAAGTGGATATATAGCTGTGAAGGGTGCGAAGCTGTATTACGACGTTATGGGCAGGGGTTTTCCGCTGGTGCTAGTGCATTCGCGCTGGATGCACAGCGGGTTGTGGGATGAACAGGTGCGGGTCTTTTCGCAGCAATATCAGGTTGTGCGATATGACGTGCGTGGCTTCGGCCAATCGGAAATGGAGTTAATTCCGTACTCAGACGTGGACGACCTGCTGCGCCTGTTCGACCATCTCGGCTTGCAGCAGGCGTATCTACTCGGCCTTTCGATGGGCGCGGAGATCGCGCTTCGGTTCACACTCCAATACCCGGAGCGCGTGAAGGCGCTGGTTGTCAGCGGCGCTTCGCTGGATGAGTACGAATGGTCAGAACAGTTCAACCAGGAGTGGACGCGCTTCGCCGGCGCGATTGAAGCCGACGATTATACCGGCGCAATCAACCAAGTCGTGAAGATATGGGTAGACGGGCCGCTGCGCACGGCGAGCGAAGCGGTGCGGGCGTACACTCGACAGTTGATGCAGGGGCATACCTTCATACATCATAAACCATGGCCGCAGCCTGAGTCGCTGCCAGGAGCAGAAGCCGATAGCACACCGCCGGTTGAGAGCGCCCCACCCACCAGCGAACGTGAACGCCTGGGCGCATTGCGCGTACCAACGCTGCTGCTGGTAGGCGACCAGGACTGGCCAGAACAGGTAGCGATGGCAGGCATTCTGGCGGAGTACATTCCCAACTCGGAGAAGGTCATCATCCCTGGCGCGGCGCATTTCCCTAATCTGGAACAGCCGCAAGCATTTAATCGGGCTGTGCTGGATTTTCTGTCGCGGCAGGCATAAAAAATCGGCGTAAACCGGGAAAACAAAGGGCACAGGCACGCTGCGCCCTCTGCGATTCGGTTGATAATTTTCTAATGCGCAGCGTTCGGGAACAAGGTTATGCCACGTAACCTTGACAGGTCAGGTGTAGGGTAAACCGGACAGTTGCGCACAGCCCATCCGGGGAACTGATATTGATAATGTTCCTGCCGTCGTAGGCAGCGACTAACCTGGCATAGGGGTGACACGTGCTGCTCAGCATAGCTTACGGACTCGGATTAGCCGGACATCGCCGCCTGCACGCGCTGCTCGAACTGCTGAATCGCGCTGGCGTTCGGCAGCACGCCTAATTCCAGATCATAGGCGCGTTCGTCGCCCGCTTCCAGCAGAATCAGCTCCCTGCGTTCACGTGCGTCCAGCCGCCCGGCCACGCGGTTGGTGCTGGGTTCGAGCGCAACGACGTAATTCTGTTCGCCCAGCATCCGCCAGATGAACGGGTGCGGTAGCTGGTAGCGGTTGTACACCTGATATGCGCCAAAGTTCAGCGCCCGGTTGACCAGCGCCACCGGCACACTGCCGGCTGCTTCGGCCAGCGGTTCGTATTCGTAGACCCGTTCGGTGTATATAACCTCCGGTTCATCAAGCTGTGTGAAACCTTCCACCGGATAATTGCCACAGGGCGAAAACTGCGTCGCCGGGACGAGGATTTCCGTTCCGGCGTCCACCACCGGAAAGCCGTAATTGACATGATAGAGATACATATGCGGCGTCTGGTACGGGCCGATGTTGGTCACCGTATCGTGGATATGCAGCGCGACAGCGCCGACGCGGGTTTCGATCCGGCGGCGCAGCAGGAGCGTTTCACCCAGCGCCGATGCCTGCAACACCTCGCCTTCCGCCCATAAGACACACTCGTCGCCGTCCCAGCGTTCGCCGTAACTCACCAGCCGCGCCGGACGGTTGGAGATACGCCCGTGCAGGCCGTAGTGTTCGGTCGGCTTCGGCGGGTAATAATACTGCGCGGCGGTGTCCTCGGTCTGGAACAGCGTGTGGTCGAGGCCGCAGGTCGTCAGCAGGCCGCCGCCAAAGGTACGGAGGAAACCGAAACCGTCCGGTTCGGCGTACCACGGCCCGACGAAACCGACCGGCGATTGCCAGCCGACGGCATAGCCGTTGTACTCGCACCTGCCAATATCGAAGGCGCGGTCAACCAGCACATCAAAGGAGAGACCACTACCGGCGCGAAATTCCAGCACACGCACGCCGCGCTCCGCTCCGTCGTCCAGTGTGACCAGCCGCACGCCGGCCACCTGCTGCAAGCGCCCGATTTTTCGTAACAGATCGCGTTTGGAATACGTCTGCCGGTACAGGTCTGGCATGAGGTTTGCTCCTTAAAGCCGTGGGGTGTCATTGGGATGCGCTGCCGCGTACAGCCGCGCGAACTGCGGTTTCAGCGCCGGGTACAGCGCGCGGTAGATGTCAAACAGGCGGGTGTATTGTTCATGCGCGCTGGCATCCGGTTCGAAGGCGCGCAGGTTGCGGTGCAGTTCCTGCGCCACCGGGTCAGCGCGCAGACCCAGCCCCGCGGCGCCCAGCAGCGCATTGCCCAGCGGTGCGCCCGCGTTCTCTGGCTCGCTTTCGACGACACGCCCGGTCACGTCGGCGATCAACTGGCACCAGAACGGATTGCGCGCCGGTTTGCCGACGACACGAATCCGGTCAATGGTGATGCCCAACTGGCGGGCGATGTGTAAATTGTGTTCAATCGCGTAGGCCACGCCTTCCATCGTGGCGCGGACAAGCTGCGCCGTGCCGGTGCTGAAGTTCAGCCCGAAGAACACGCCGCGCGCGTAACCGTCGTTGATCGGCTGGAGTTCGCCGTTCAGGTACGGCAGGAAGATCACGCCGCCGGACCCGATTTCGCTGGTGCTGGCGAGGCCGGTCAACTGCTCAAACGGCCAGTCGCCGGGCAGCAGGCGGCGGCACCAGTCCAGCGCCGCGCCCGCCGCGATCAGCGAGCCGCCGATGAGCGACGTGCCGGGCAGCACGTGCAGAAACGTCAGCAGATCGGGATGCACCAGCACCGTATCATCAGCCACGTAGACCGTGCCCGCCGTTCCCAGCGACAGGAACGTTTCCCCGGCTGCCGCGATGCCCAGCGCCAGCCCGGCTGACGACGTATCCTCGCCACCCGCGATGACCGGCGTGCCTGCCTTGAGTCCAAGCGCGTCCGCCGCTGCCGGCGTCAGGCCGCCGATTACGTCCTGGCAGGCACGCACCGGCGGATAGAGCGATGTGGGCAGGCCAAACGCAGCGATCAGGTCCGACGACCATGTTTCCCGCCGCAGATCAAACGCGAACAGGATGCTGGCGTCAGATGTGTTCATCACGGTTTCGCCCGTCAGCCGGAAATTGATATAGGCCGTTGCCGTCAGGCTGTAGCGCGCGCGCCGAATCGACTCCGGTTCGTGCTGCGCCAGCCACATCAGCTTGGGGTCGGCGTTATAGGGCGCGGGCTGCTTGCCGTTGATGCGCAAAATCGCGTCGGCGCAGCACTGGCGCAGTATGTCACACTGGGTTTCCGCGCGGGAATCCATCCAGATTAGCGCCGGGCGCACGACCGCGCCGCGCTCGTCTACCAGCGTGGCGGCACAGCCCTGCCCGCTGACTCCGATACCGGCTACCTGTTCCGGCCTGAAGCCGGCCATCACCTGCCGTACGACCGCCGCCGTACCCTGCCACCAGTCGTCGGGGTTCTGCTCCACCCAGCCCCGCCGGAGATGCTGCGTCGGATACGGCTGCTGGGCCTGCACGACCACCCGGCCCGCTGGTGTGACCAGCGCCGCCTTGATGTTGCTGGTGCCAATATCAATGCCCAGCAGCAGGGGATCAGTCACGGCCATAGATCATGCGCTTGCGGCGCTTAAACTCCTTGTACACGCGCTGCAACTGCTCCTGCGCTTCACCCGGTCGGTGCGCGAAGTGCGGGCTGGTCAGCACCACCGGCTCAACGCCGCGCGCCGCCATCATTTCCGCCGTCCGCGCCTTCAGCGTATTGACGATGATAAACGCGCCGATGCTGCTGGTGGGACTCACTTTGTACGGCACGCCGGGGATGTCCAGCACGGCGTCACCGGGCGGGGTGCAGTTGTCCAGCACCACGTCGGCTACGTCTTTCAGCTTCCTGCCGGACGAGTGGCGCGACACCGTAGAATCCGCGTGGGCAACCGACGTGACGGCGATCACCGGCAGGCCGCGCTGTTTGGCCTGGATTGCCATCTCGATCACCAGTTCATTGATGCCGGTGCTGGAAAAACAGATCATACTGTCGTGCGGGCCAAATTCGTAGTTGGCGAGGATGGGCGCGACATATCCTTCCTGCCGTTCCAGAAAGAACGACTGCGGCATCCCGTTCGCGCCGACGAAATCGGTGTAATACGTCAGCGCCAGTTCGACCATCGGGTAAAAGCCGGGGTACGAGCCGATGCGCGGGAACATCTCCTCGACTGACATGCGGCTGTGGCCGCCGCCCCAGCAGAAAACCAGGCCGTCGTTACAGATCGAGTCGGCGCAAATCGTTGCCGCCTGCTCAATCGCTTCACGCTGCGTGGTGGAAATCTTCTCCAGAATCTCCTGAATCTTGGCAAAATAGGTCCAGGCTGCTGCCTCAGTCATAAGGGGAATCTCCGGTGTAATCATCGAGAAACGTCCATCCTGTAGGGACGAGGTATGCCACGTCCCTACGGACACGGATGGTTTTTGGATACGTTGTAGTGGGAACGGCAACGCCGTGTCTTTACGACTTTACCGTGCTCATATGAGCAGTCCAACCCGGCGGCTGCTCAATTGATGGAGTCAGTGACAGTTGTTGTCCGCCACCAGCACGCGCACCGGTAAGCTGGCAAGTTTTTCCGCCAGCGCCGGGGCAGGGTGGCAGTCCGTGACCAGCGTCGTGATACAGTCCAGCGGCGCGAGGTGGGCGAAACAGACTTTATCGAACTTGGAGTGGTCGGCCACCACGATACACTTGCGCGAATGTTCGATCATAATTCGCAGCAGGGCCGCGTTGGCCTGGCTGCTGACCGTCAGCCCCGCGTCCACGCTGATGCCGCTGACGCCAATCACGGCTACGTCAAAATAGTGCGCCTGTAACGTGCGTTCGGCCACGTGGCCGATCAGCGAATAAAAGGTGCTGCTGGCGTCGCCACCGGTACACGTCACCTGAATGTCGGGATTGCGCGACAGTTCCAGCGCGATATTGAGCGAATTGGTCATAATACACAGGTGCTTGCGGTGTTTAAGATAACGTGCGACTTCCGTCGTCGTCGTGCCCCCACCCAGCACGATGCTCTGGTCGGCCAGCAGCAGCCGGGCCGCCGCCTGCCCGATGCGCTGTTTGGCCGCCTGTTCGCGGGTCACGCTGCGGTCGAAGTCGTTCGGTTCGGCAACGGAGGCGTCCACCAGTTCGACGCCGCCATGAAAACGGCGCACGATGCAGCGGTCTTCGAGCTGTGTCAGTTCACGACGTACCGTCCAACTGGAAACGCCAAGCTGCGCGGCCAATTCCTGAATCGAAGCGCGCTCCAGTTCCATCAACAGATGAACGATTTTTTCCTGTCGCACCAGGGAACGGGTATTGGACATGAGCGTGGCCTCCCTGATTGAACATCAGCGCGGCAGATGGGCAGCCGCCTGATTGTTTTGCTCAATTATACACTCTAACATGGATTAAAATTTGACCAAAGATTCTGGCTAGCAGCATTGAGGTTTGAAAATGACACAGGATTTTTCGCTGGGCCGCCTGGAATCGGGCGCTGCCGTTCGCTTTTTCCACCATGACGGTTGGGGCATCGAGATCGTCCAGCCGCGCGGCGCAACGCTGCGGCAGGCAAAGCCGGTAATGGTGCAGCATTACCGCAGCGAAGACGACATCACCCACTGGGCGGCAGCTTATGACGCGGTGGAGGCCGCCGGCGATACCGTGACGGCCAGCGCGTCGGTATCGCTGTCACCGGAAGCGCGCTGTACCGTCAGCGACCAATGGCAGTTGGCCGACAGCCAACTGTGCCTGACCCGTTCGGTCAGAATCGAAGGGCAGGCCGAGGGTGGCTTTCTGACGGCGATTCTGCTGGATATCGAACGACCACTGACGTGGCTGGACGTGGACGCCTTCGCGCCGGGCATGATCTACGGGCGCGAGGGACGGATCAATCCGCGCGCCATTGGCAGCCGCGAAAACTATGCCGATGGCGTGCGGCACGTGATTATCCGCGAAGACCGGCTGCCGGCGCCCATGTTTGGCCTGCATTTCAACGGTGGCTCGACCGTCAGCCTGCTCAACCCGGCGCCGGACGCGCGCACCGTGGCCGAAGAAGGCGACATTTTGCAGCCGATCACGCGGGTGGATACGCGGCTGCGCTTTGGCGCGCTGGGTTGTGTGGAACGCGATCAGGCTTTGAGCATCGGCTACTGGTTCCCCGGCACGGAGGGCGAAATCACTTATCGCGGGCGCGAGTTTCCCTTCGGGCAGCTTCGCCACTGGCGGCGTGCCTACCATCCGATTCAGGACGGCGAAACGCAGCAGTATCAGCTCATCATCCGGCTGGGCAGCACGGCCAGCTTTGCCGACTACTGCCGCGAAACGTGGCGCTGGGCGTGGAACGTCCACCAGCCGCAAGTATGCGTGCAGGATTTGGAGATGGTGCGGCGCTCGTCGGCGCAGCTTTTGTACGATCTGACGCACCGCGCCAGCAACGGCATGACCGGGCCGTACATCTGGGTGGAAGCCACACCGACGGCGCGCGGGCTGATTCAATACCTGTTCTCGCACATCAGTACGATTGGTTTTGTCGGGCGCGGGCCAGATGTTGGTTATCACCTGCTGCGCGAAGCCGCGCGCCCCGATACCCCGGACGACAAACGCCAGCAGTTTTACGAACGCGGCGCGGCGGTGCTGGACTCCTACGCTTCGATCCCGATGAATCCACCGCAGGCTGAAGGGTTTAACCTGATGACCGGCGCGCTGCATACCAGCAAGTTCGTTGAGGGCGGCGCGGATACGCTGTACCTGCGGTCGCTGAGTGAAGGCGGCAAGTTCGCGCTGCGGGCGTGGCGCTTTGAACAGCGGGAAGGGCGCGAGCATCCACGCTGGCGCGAATGGGGGCTGCAAATTGCCGATTTCCTGCTGGCGCACCAGCAGCCGGATGGCGGCGTGCCGCGCATTTATGAAGCCAAAACGGGTAAGGTGTACAAGGACTCGCCGCGCTCGACCTATAACGCCATCGCGCTGTGGGTCCTGACGTATCAGGTTACAGGCGAGCAGAAGTATCTGGACGCGGCGCTGCGGGCGGGCAACTTCTGCTGGGGCGACGGGCATCAGCAGTGGTGCTTTGTCGGCGGCACAATTGACAACCCGGACGTGATTGATAAGGAGGCCGGCACGCTGTCGCTGGAAGCCTATATGGCGTTGTACGAACAGACGCGGGATACCCTGTGGCTGGAACGCGCGCGGCAGGCCGCCGATTTCGCCGAAACCTGGATTTACTGCTGGAACGTGCCCATGCCGGACGATGCCGACAACGCCGAGCTGCACTGGAAAAAAGGCGTACCGACCATCGGTTTGCAGCTCATCGCTACCGGTCACTCGCTGGTGGACGATTACATGGCGTTCGACGTAGCCTCATACGCCAAACTGTATGCCTACACCCGCGACGAACACTACGCGCATGTCGCCCGCATCCTGCTGCACAACACCAAAATCATGACGTGCCTGCCCGATCATCCGTATGATCTGCCACAGTACGGTTTCCAGCAGGAACACTGGGGCATAGCGCCCTCACGCGGGAAGGGGATGCATCGCGGCTGGCTGCCCTGGGTGACGTGCAGCAACCTGCAGGGCATCCTCGAATTGCAGGACTTCGATGCTGACCTGTACCGGCAGATGGCGGGCGGGTAATTTGCCAAAATCAATGTAGGGGCGGGTTTCTAAACCGGCCCCATGTATATCAATTTCAACGTAACACCTCCCACCCTCTCTCCCCCGAATTTAAGGGAGAGGGGAGCCAATGCCGGGTACAGCCCCTCCCCGAATTCGGGGAGGGGCTAGGGGAGGGGTCAACTGTATTAAACATGCTGTATCAGGAACGGTAAAGGCGGTTTCGGATGGAAATCTATTCAAAGACGATTCCCCTGCTGTTGGAAGCAGATGTGATCGTGGTCGGGTCGGGGTCGGCAGGGGCGACGGCGGCAATTACGGCGGCGCGCGCGGGCGCGAAAACGGTGCTGGTCGAACGGTTCGGCTTTCTGGGCGGCACCAGCACGCAGGTGCTCGATACCTTCTACGGCTTCTACACGCCGGGCAGCGTGGCCTATAAAGTTGTCGGCGGCATCCCGGATGATGTCGTGAGTCGCTTAAAAAGCTACGGCGCGGCCTTCGAGCGCCCGAATACGTATAGCGCGGGCACAGGTGTCACCTATGACCCGATGATTTTGCGCGTGGTGTGGGAAACGCTGGCGTTGGAAGCCGGTGTAACGCTGCTGTTCCACAGCTTTTGCACCGATGTGACGATGGATGGCAGCCGCATCACGGGCGTGATCGTGGACGGCAAACGTGGGCTGATGCGACTGGCCGCGCCGGTCGTGGTGGACTGCACTGGCGACGCCGACGTATGCGCCCGCGCCGGCGCGCCGTATGAACGGGCCGGCGACATTGACCCGGCGCAAACGCTGACGACGACGTTCCGCATGATAAACGTGGACATTGACCGCGCCAAATCCTTCGGCAAAAAAGCGATGTGGGAGAAGATGGAAGAAGCAACCGCGACCGGGCGTTACAACCTGCCGCGCAAGGAAGGAAGCTGGCACATCACCACGCAGGCAGGGGTGATTCATACGATCATGACGCGCGTAGCCGACGTGGACGCGACCGACCCGGTGGCGCTGACCGGCGCGGAAATCGAAGGGCGGCGGCAGGCGCTGGAGTATGCCCGCTTCCTGAAAGACTACGTGCCCGGTTTTGAGAAGGCCGAACTGTCGTGGCTGTCCGCGCCGATTGGCGTGCGCGAGACGCGCCGCGTTTACGGGCGCTACCGGCTGACCCGGGATGACTGCCTGAGCGCGCGTAAGTTCGAGGACGCGGTCGGGGCGTGCGGCGCGCCGATTGAAGATCATCACGCCGGCGCGGATACGACCTGGGTCTACCTGCCCGACGGCATGACCTACGACATCCCCTACCGCACGCTGCTGCCGCAGCAGGTGGACAGTCTGCTGGTCGCCGGGCGCTGCTTCTGCGCCACGCACGACGCGCACGCTTCGTGCCGGTCCATGGCGCAGACGATGGCGATGGGCCAGGCGGCAGGCACAGCCGCGGCACTCAGCGTGCAGTGTGATACGCTACCGCACGAATTAGGCGTGCCGCCATTACAGGAACGGCTGGTGCAGATGGGCGCGAAGTTTGGCGAAATCCAGGCGGGGAAGCCGCTGGTGTTGAAGTGACACAACGGCTGACCAACAAAGTGATGATCGTCACCGGTGCCGGCAGCGGCATTGGTCGCGCGTCGGCGATCAGGTTTGCGGTGGAAGGCGCGCAGGTCGCCGCCTTTGACATTAACGCCGAAACGCTCGCCGCGACGGTACAGCAGATACAGACGGCAGGCGGGCAGGTGCGTCCTTACGTGGTGGACGTAACCGACGCCGGCGCAGTGGCTGCCAGCGTGTTGCAGGTTCAGCAGGATTTTGACCGGATAGACGGCGTGTTGAACGTCGCCGGCGGCAGCGGGCGCAAATTTGGCGACGGCCCGGCGCACGAATGTACGCCCGACGGCTGGCTGAACACCCTGCAACTGAACCTGACCAGCGCCTTTTTGGTCTGTAAATTCGCGCTGGAAACCATGATGCAGCAGCGCAGCGGCGTGATTATCAACCTGTCATCCGTACTGGGTCTGGCCGGTCACGCCGAGTTTGCGACCCACGCCTATGCCGCCAGTAAAGGCGCGATCATCAGCCTGTCGCGGGCGATGGCCGTGTATTACGCACCCTATCACATCCGCGTCAACGTGCTTGCGCCGGGGCTGATAGACACCGCCATGAGCCAGCGCGCGCAGCAAAACGAACGCATTGTGGCGCTAATCCCCGGCTTGCAGCCCCTCACCGGCGCGCTTGGACAGCCAGAGGATATTGCCGCTGCGGCGGCGTTCCTGGCTTCCGACGAAGCGCGGTTTATCACCGGCGTGGTGCTGCCGGTGGATGGCGGCTGGCTGGCGCAGTAAACCCGTATACGATCATTGTAGGGACACGGCATGCCGTGTCCCTACGCGCTCTGATTACATTTGTCCCAGCGTCAGCCAGCAGGCGGGGTTGGTGTGCCAGATTTGCTCCAGTTCAGCGTCGGTAAAACCTTCCGCCCGCAGCCGGGGCGTGAACTTCACCAGCAGATAGTCAAAGCCCGGCCCGCCGCCGTAGGCCTTCCAGTACGAGCGCCGCGCCATATCGCCACCCAGCAGAATCCGATGGCCCAGCCCGGCGTCGAACATGTCCCGCATCAGTTCCACCACGAAGCGTTCCGGCTGATACTTGATGCGGCTGGGCGTGTCGTACTGCAAAAACGCGCCGCGCTGCGCCAGCCGCCGGTGGACGTAAAAATCGTAGTTGCGATCCATGTGGCACAGCATCACGCGGTCGAGGGGGATGCCCGCGCGCTCGAATTCGTCCAGCAGTTCGTCCGCCGCCGTCCCGGTTTCGGTATGGACGAGTACCGGCATGGCGATGCGCTGCTGCACCTGCGCGATGGCGCGAATCTGCTTTTTGGTGTGCGGGCTGACAAACTGATAATCGCCTGCCACTTTGATAAACCCGGCTTTCACGCGGCTGCGGTTGACCACCGGACTTTCGTAGCCGTTCGCGTCCACGCCATCGGCACATTCGGCGTACAGCAGTTCGGCGATGGTGTCCTCGTCATACTTGTACTGCCAGTGGTCGGGCAGATAAAACTCTTTTGATTGGAAGCCGGTCGGCACGATGATCGGCAGGCCGGTCGCTTCGCTGACCTGAATCAGCTTCAGTACGTTACGCCCACAGCCAAACGGCTGCGCGTCCACAATCGCGCCGCCGCCAGCGTTTTTCCAGCAGGTGAGTTCCTCAACGGCTTTCTCCACGCTGTCCAACTTAAAGTCTGGCGTTTTCACGACCGTATACCCGCCGTCCATAATGACGTGATCGTGCGCGTTAATCCAGCCAAGTTGCTCGGCAGGGAGTGGGCCTAAGGTGGTTTCAATCATGATGGTTTGCTCAACGTTTTTATTGACTGATGGTAGACGGCTGGAATGGGCAGCGCAAGCGGCGTATTGCTCATTTATCAACCGGCATTGCGTCTGAAGGACATGGTGCCGCCGTGTTCCTACGAGTGAGCAAATGAGCAGCAGCGGCCTTATGATGCTCATTTGCTTAACATAAAATGAGAATCGAACACTCGGAAAAGAATCCGGCTGTGCCAGGCGCAGGCCTGAGAAATTTGTTATTTGAAGGAGGAAAAACAGTGAAGGGGCTTTTTAGATCGGTCGTATTGTTGCTGGTGCTGACGCTGCTGTCCGGCGTCGTCACCGTCATGGGGCAGGACGGCGAAAAGCCGCTGTGGGGCTGGGCAACGGTTGCCGATTACGAGGCCGACAGCGGCCAGACACTGCCTGCTTTCAGCGAAGCGCCGATGCTGGCCGAACAGGTCAGCGCGGGGACACTGCCGCCGGTGGCCGAACGGCTGCCAAAAGAGCCGCTGGTGGACAACCCGTTTGAATCGGTCGGTAAGTATGGTGGCCGTCTGACACTGGGCCAGGTGTCTGCCGGTATCGGCTACCCAGCCTCGAATTTCACCACGTTCGAGTCGCTGTTCAGCCTGGCGCGGGATGGCGCGACGATTGTGCCCAACATCGCCAAGGGCTGGGAGTTTAACGAGGACGGCACGAGCTTCACCATCTTCCTGCGTGAAGGCCACCGCTGGAGTGACGGCGACCCGTTTGATGCCGACGACATCATGTTCTTCTGGAACGACATCATCCTGAATACGGACATCACTCCCAATGTGCCGTCGCGCTTCTCGCCGGGCGGCGAGCCGATGCAGGTCGAAAAGGTAGATCAGTATACGGTGCGCTTCACCTTTGCCGTGCCGTATTATGCGATTCTGCCAAACCTCGCCAGCGTGGTCTTCACCGGCTGCCAGGGTGACATCTTCGAAGCTGAACACTTCATGAAGCAGTTCCACATCAAGTACAACGACAAGGCTGAGGAAGACGCCAAGGCCGCCGGCTTTGAAACCTGGGTGCAGTTGTTTAACGCCAAGCGCTATTACTGGTGGGCGTCACGGCCAGACGTGCCGACGATGGGACCCTGGCGCGTGAAGGAAATGGTGCCGGAAGGCACGGTGCTGGAACGCAACCCGTACTACTACAAGGTGGACACGGCAGGGCAGCAGCTTCCGTACATTGATACGGTCGTCGCTACAATCTTCAACGATGCCGGCACGCTGGCGCTGAAGATGGTCGCTGGCGAGTACGATTATCAGGACTGGTCAACCTCGGTGGCCGATTACCCGGCGCTGGTGGATGGCGCGGAACAGGGCAATTACGAAGTCTTTATGGCCCCCAGCCTGTGGACTTCGATTGCCGCCTACTCGGTCAACCAGCAGTACGTGGGTGATGAAGCGGTGGCCGAAATCCTGCGCGATGTGCGTTTCCGCCAGGCGCTTTCGTATGCCATTGACCGCAACGAGATTAACGACGTCGTTGCACTCGGCCAGGGCACACCGTTCCAGGCGACCATCCACCCTTCGGCCAGCTTCTACAAGGAAGAATGGGGCAACGCCTACATCGAGTATAATCCTGACCTCGCCAACCAACTGCTGGACGAGATGGGCATGACCGAGCGCGACGGTGAAAACTTCCGCCTGCGCCCGGACGGCCAGCCGTTCTCGCTCATCATCTCCGACGTAAACGACGCTATCCCGGAAAAGATGAGCGAACTCATCAAGGAATACTGGGACGCCGTCGGCATTCGTACTATCGTCACCGCTACCGACCGTACCCTGATGGGCCAGCAGTTTACGTCAGGTGAATACATGGTCGCCGGCTGGGCTATGGACGGTGCAGCCGAATCAGCAGTGAGCATTGGCGTGAACGGTTACCTGCAAGGCTGGCAGTGGGCACCGGAGTGGAACGCCTGGTACACCAGCCGGGGCGCGGAAGGTGAAGAACCGCCGGAGAACGTCAAGCGGATGTTCGAACTGTACCGCAACGTGCCAATCATGTCGGTGGAAGAACAGCGGGCCGCGCTCACCGAAATCTTTGATATCTGGGAAGAAGGTCTGTGGCGCATCGGCACGATTGGCATGGTGCCGAAGCCCGGTATGTACCGCAAGGGTCTGCACAATGTGGATACCAACACCTACACCGACAATGCGGACGTGGGCATCGGCACGTTTAACCGGCACTACCAGTTCTACTGGGATACGCCGCAGTAGTTCCGTAATCGCCGTAGGGACATGGCGGTGCCATGTCCTTACCGAATCTGTACGGTAAAATGACAGGGTTGGGGTGACGCCGCTTTTCAAAACAGGCGGTGTCACCCATCCGAAAAACAGGTTGTTTCTGGACGGTAAAAATTGCTGAACTTCATTATTCGCCGCTTTGTCTTTATCGCCATTCTGCTGGTGCTGGTGTCCATCGTCTCGTTTATCACCATCCAGCTTCCGCCGGGCGACTGGCTGTCGGCCTACGTCACGGCGCTGAAAGTGCAGGGCGCGCAGATCAACGAAGAAATTATCGAAGGGCTGAAAATCCAGTACGGGCTGGAACTGCCGCCGGTGCAGCAATACTTTCGCTGGGTGACGGGCCTGCTGCAAGGGGACTTCGGTTTCTCGTTCTCCTACAGCCGTCCGGTGGCCGATCTGCTGGCGGAACGGCTGCCGGCGACCATTGGTATTTCCGTCCTGACAATTATCGTCACTTACGCGATTGCCATCCCCATCGGCATTTATTCCGCCACGCACCAGTATTCGCCATTGGATTATACGTTCTCATTTTTAGGCTTTATCGGCCTGTCCATGCCCAGCTTTCTGCTGGCGCTGATTTTGATGTTTGTTGGATACAAGTACTTTGGCCTCAGCATCGGTGGCCTGAACTCGCCGGAATTCATCGGTGAACCGATGAGCTGGGCGAAATTCAGCGATATGCTGGCGCATCTGCCAATCCCGATTCTGATCATTAGCCTGTCCGGCACAGCGGGTCTTATCCGCGTGCTGCGCGGCACGCTGCTGGATGAAATCCGCAAACCCTATGTAGACACGGCGCGCGCCAAAGGGCTGAAAGAACGGGTGCTGCTGTACCGCTATCCGGTGCGAATTGCGATTAACCCCCTCATCAGCACGATTGGCTGGCTGCTGCCGTCGGTGTTTTCCGGCCAGGTAATCGTGTCCATCGTGCTCAATCTGCCGACCGTCGGGCCGCTGCTGTACGAAGCCCTGCGCGGGCAGGACACCTATCTGGCGGGCAGCATCGTCATGATTTTGTCGTTCTTCACGGTGATCGGCACGCTGCTGTCGGACATCCTGCTCGCCATCGTTGACCCGCGCATCCGCATCGAGGAGTGAGCCATGATTCTGCCCAAGTGGTTACAACCTCGTGGATGGTTCGGCAAACGCGCCCCGGCAATCCCCGATCTGCTGGATGAATCGGCCATCGAGAAATATTATGTCGCCTCACAGTGGCAGTTGGTGTGGCGCAAATTTCGCCGCCACCGGCTGGCAACCTTCAGCGGGGCGCTGCTGCTGGTGCTGTATCTCTCGGCCATCTTTGCCGATTTTATCGCGCCGTACGACGTGTCCGAGCGCACCGACTTCCGTTACACCCAGCCGCAGCAGTTGTTTCTGGTCAGCCCGTCGTACACCGGCCTGCACGTGTTTGGCTTCGAACGGTACAACGACCCCAAGACACTGCGCTTTATGTACCGCGTGGACGAGTCCAGGCCGGTGCCGGTGAAGTTCTTCGTGCGCGGCTACCCGTACCAACTGCTAGGCATTATCCCCACCGACATTCACCTGTTTGGCGTGGAAGAAGGCCGCGTCTTCCTGTTTGGCACGGATGAACTGGGACGCGATGTATTCTCGCGCGTGTTTATCGCTCTGCGGATTTCGCTGTTCATCGGCCTGATCGGCGTCCTGCTGAGCTTCGTCATCGGCGTGGTGCTGGGCGGCATCTCCGGCTATTTCGGCGGCTGGGCGGACATCATCGTGCAGCGTCTGATTGACTTCATCCTGTCGATCCCAACCATTCCCTTATGGATGGCGCTCAGTGCGGCACTGCCGCCGCACTGGCCGTCCACGCTGGTGTTCTTTGGCATCACGCTGATTCTGTCGCTGATCGGCTGGGGCGGCGTGGCGCGTATCGTGCGCGGCAAATTCCTTGAACTGCGCGAAGAAGATTACGTAACGGCGGCGGTCGTCGCCGGAGCGACCAGCCGGCGTATCATCTTCCGCCATCTGGTGCCGGCCTTCTCCAGCTACCTGATTGTGCAGTTGACGCTGTCCATTCCGGGGATGATTCTGGGGGAAACGGCGCTCAGTTTCCTCAGCCTGGGGATTCGCGCCCCGGCGGTCAGCATCGGCACGCTGCTGCAGGATGCCCAGAACGTGCGCGTCGTGGCGCTATATCCCTGGCTGCTCATCCCCGCTGTGTTCCTGATCGTGATCGTGCTGGCGTTTAACTTCCTGGGCGACGGCCTGCGCGACTCGGTTGACCCGTACCGGCAGTAGAGGTGATCGGATGCAAACTCCGTTGTTGTCCATCAAAAACCTGCGCACCTACTTTCACCTCGACGAAGGGGTATTGAAGGCCGTTGACGGCGTTGATCTGGAGATGCAGACCGGGCAGACGCTGGGCATCATCGGCGAAAGCGGCAGCGGCAAAAGCGTGATGGCGCGCTCCGTCATGCGGCTGATCGCGCCACCGGGGCGCGTCGAAGCCGGGTCGCAAATCCTGCTGAATACCAATGACGGTGAGCCGGTGGACATCGCGCAACTGCCGTATGACGGCGACGCGCTGCGACAGATACGCGGCAAGTCCATTTCAATGATCTTTCAGGAGCCGATGACCAGCCTGTCGCCCGTGCATCGCGTGGGCGATCAGATTTTGGAAGCCGTGCTACTGCACGTGACGAGAGATAAAACGGAAGCCCGCGCGATCACGCTGGACGCGATCCAGCGCGTGGGCATCCCCAACCCGGAACGCGCCTTTCTCTCATATCCGCACGAACTCTCCGGCGGACTGCGGCAGCGCATTATGATTGCAATGGCGCTGGCGTGCCGGCCACAACTGCTGATCGCTGACGAGCCGACGACCGCCCTCGATGTAACGGTGCAGTGGCAGATTTTGCGCCTGATGGACGCGCTGCGAAACGATCTCGGCATGGCGATTCTGTACATCACGCACGATCTGGGCGTAGTGGCACAGATTGCCGACACAGTGGCGGTGATGTACCTGGGGCAGATTGTCGAAACGGCGGACGTGTTCACTATCTTTGAGCGCCCGCTGCACCCGTACACGCAAAGCCTGTTGAAGTCCATTCCGAAAGTCGGCGCGCAGTCGCGCCAGCGGCTTGAAGCGATTGGCGGCACCGTGCCCGTGCCGATCAATCTGCCGGTGCGCTGTCGCTTTGCCGACCGCTGCCAGTTTGTGAAACCGGAATGTTCCATTGCTGCCCCGGCGCTGCGCCTGGTGGATAACGGCCATGCGGTGCGCTGTTTTTTGCATCATCAGGAGGTCGAGCATGGCCGATGAATTCCTGCTCGAAGTTCGCGACCTGAAGAAATACTATCCGGTTAAAAAGGGGCTGCTGCGGCGCACGGTTGCCCAACTGCGCGCGGTAGACGGCGCAAACCTGTCCATCTGCAAGGGCGAAACCGTGGGGCTGGTGGGTGAATCCGGCTGTGGCAAAACCACCTTAGGCCGCACCATCCTGCGGACGCATCGCCCGACCGAAGGCGAAATCCTGTTCCGCAAAACCGACGGTGCGGTGGTTGATCTGGCGCAGTTGGAAGGTGACGCGCTGCGCGCCGTGCGCCCGCAAATCCAAATGATCTTCCAGGACCCGCAGTCGTCGCTGAACCCGCGTATGACCGTGCTGGACATCGTGAGCGAGCCGCTGGTAGCCAACCGGCTGGCGCGCGGCGACGAACTGGTCGAGCGCGTCAAATTCCTGATGGGCAAGGTCGGGCTGGAAGTTAAACATCTGAACCGCTACCCCCACGCCTTTTCCGGTGGGCAGCGGCAGCGTATCGGCATCGCGCGGGCGCTGATAACCAACCCGTCGCTGGTGGTAGCGGACGAAGCCGTGAGCGCGCTGGATGTGTCGGTACGGGCGCAGGTGTTGAATCTGCTCAGCGATTTGCAGCGTGATTTTGGCCTGACGTACCTGTTCATCAGCCACGATCTGAGCGTCATCCAGCACATTTCCAACCGCGTCGTGGTCATGTACGTCGGGCGGATAGTGGAAGTCGCGCCGACCGACAGCCTGTTCGCCCGCCCGCTGCACCCGTATACCGAGGCGCTGCTGCTGTCCATCCCCGCGCCAGACCCGCGCCGTCGCAGCACCGAAGTGTTTTTATCCGGCGAGACGCCCAGCCCGGTCAAACCGCCGAGCGGCTGTTATTTCCACCCGCGCTGCAAGTACGCAACGGACAAATGCAAGGTCGAAGCGCCGCCCCTGCGCGAACTGGAGCCAGGGCGGCAGGTGGCGTGCCACTACGCGGAAACGCTGGAACTGCGCGGGGTGGCTCTACACTCATAAATCGTAAGGACACATCATGCCCGATACAACAACGTGGTGGAATCTGGAACTTGAGGGGATGCCAGATTTCGACAGGGCGATGCAGCGCGTCTACGCCTGGTACGCGGGCGCCGTGCTGGATCGCCCGCCGGTACGCTTTATGGCACACAATGCGTTTGTCAATCAGGCGCTGGCGGACTATCCCTCACCCAGCCTGAAAGATCGCTGGTTCGACGTGGAATTCCAGGTGGATACCTTCGCCCGTTCGCTTCAGGGCAAACGCTTTCATGGCGAGACGTTCCCCGTGTTTTTCCCCAATCTGGGGCCGGAAGTGTACGCCGCGTTCTACGGCAGCGAGGTGGAGTACGGCGAAGTGACGGCCTGGTCGAAGCCGCTGGTGCACGACTGGGACGACATGCAGCGGCTGCGGCTGGATACCGACAACAGCTACTGGCGCAAGCTGGACGAGCTGACGCGCTGCGCGCTGGAACGCTGCACGGGGCAGTTCCTCGTCGGCTATACGGATATGCACCCCGGCGTGGACTGCGCCGCCTCCTGGCGTGACCCGCAGCAGTTCTGCATTGATCTGATCGAATGTCCTGACGAAGCCGCGCAGTTGATCGAAATTGCGATTCGGGACTTTGAGTGCATTTACGACCATTTCGACAACATCCTGAAAGCGCACGGCCAGCTTTCGGTTTCATGGATGGGGATTCCGTCGTTTGGACGGATGCACATCCCAAGCTGCGACTTTTCCGCGCTGATTTCGCCGGCGCTGTTCGAGCGTTTTTGCCTGCCGGTGCTCCAGCGCGAGGTGAAGACGATGACACACAATATCTTCCACGTGGACGGCAAAGGCGTGCTGAAACACCTCGACCGGATTCTGAGCGTGCCGGAAGTCCATGCCTTGCAGTGGGTGCAGGGCGTGGGCAGCGATCAGCCGATTATGCAATGGGTGCCCACCATTCAACGAATGCAGGCGCGGCGTCCGGTGATCGTGGACATCAACAAACACGAACTCGACGATTTTATGGCAGCGGTCAAACCGGAAGGCATTTTCCTCTGGATTGGCACGGACAACGAGGACGAGGAACTCGACATCCTCAGGCGCATCAGCACGTGGACAGGGCAAAACGTATCTTGACGTGCGGGGAAATCAGACAAGAGGCGACCCGACGCGGAGTTTATCCACCTACTTCAACCAGTCCCTGCTTAACGGCTGCCCCTGCTCAAACTCCCACCGCAGCGCGGCAGCCGCAGCAAAGTCCTGGCGAATCGGGTCATAGAGCGTTCCATCAATATCAGTGTCCTTGACCTCGGCGAAACTGTGCTCAAGCAGCGCAAACCGATCCTGCTCGCTCGATCAGCTTATTCGCTTTTCGGTTGCTGGTGGGCATTAGCAGCTTTCCGCATTTCCAACGCGAACCACACGTTGCAGGAATAGCCGTACTCTCCTGAGACAGGTGTAATAGTGCCGACCAATGGCACAGCACCTTCTGGTGTGCGATCAGTCCAGTGTTAAAATATTAGCAGAAAACAAAACAGGGGACAAAGAATGTCCCCTGCGAGAAACAAAGTTGGCAGCGAACGATCAATGTGCCGTATCCGGGAACAGCGTCCACTTGATCTGCTGCATCCCAACGTTGATGGCAGAACGCAGCGCGCCGATATTCCGCATGGACTTCAGATAGGTGATGACCGGGCCAGGGCGGAACATCCACTCGCGCATGGCGCGGCGGGCTTCGCTCACCAGGTCTTCGGCGCTCAGGTTACTGTATTGCAGCACCGTAGACTGGTCCATATCCACCTGCTCCCAGCGCGTACCGGGTTTGAACCAGTTGTTCTCCATCACCATGAAGAAAAACGGCGTGCCGGGGTATGGCGCGGCGATGTGGAAAATCGCCAGGTCGAGCGGCAGCGTCTTGCTGAAATCAATCGTTTCCTGGATCGTCTCCCGCGTTTCACCGGGCAGACCGACGATGAAGTAACCCAGGTTGCGGATGCCAAACGACTTGGCCCAGTTCACGCTCTGGCGGGCGCGGTCGGCGGTCGTGCCCTTGCGCGCTTTCTTGAGGATGTCTTCATTGGCGCTTTCGATGCCCCACGAGATCACGTCGCAGCCGGCTTTCGCCATCATCTCCAGCATTTCCCTGTCCACGTAGTCCACGCGGCTGTTGCAGGTGAAGCCGATCTTCAGGCCGCTGTCAATAATCAGCTTGCAGATGCCCATCACCTGATCGCGGTTCGCTGTGAACAGGTCGGCGTACATGTGGATGTAGCGCACGCCCAGATCGTACAGCATCTTGATCTCGGCCATGATGTTTTCCGGGCTGCGCAGGCGCAGGCCGGCCTGGTAGCTGACGTGTTTGATGCAGTAGATGCAGCCGGCGGTGCAGCCACGACTGGTGACGATGAATTGATACGAGCCGGACAGCACCGGCGTACGGTACTTGTCCAAAGGCAGCAGGTGGTGCATCGGCAGCGGCAGATCGTCCAGATTCGGGATGAAATTGCGGTCGGGGTTGCGGATGATTTCCCCGCCGCAGCGCCACACCAGCCCCTTAACGTGACTCAAGTCGTACTGGTCACTGTTGGGCAGCCGCTGCGCGACTTTTGGCGTCCAGTCCGGGTCGGTCGTCTGGTACAGGCGCAGCGTTTCCTCGCTGAACTCGGTGCGCCCGGTGATGGTATCCACCAGTTCGCGCAGCGTCACTTCTGGCTCGCCACGCAGGCAGAAATCCAGCGACGGGTGCGGGCGCATCGTTTCGACGGCCAGCGGCGTGACGTGCGTGCCAAACGCAATCGTGTACGCGCCGATGGTCTTCGCTAGGAAGCAGCCATAGTTGTCGTTGGTCAGCGTTGGCGCGGTCATCTGCGTAACGTAGAAGCGCGGCGAATACTCGCGCAGCTTTTGCTCAAAGACCGGCCAGGACATACGTTCCGCAATCGCGTCAATAATCGCAACCTTATAATCGGGATACATGACGGCGGCCATCTGCGCCAGTGACACCTGCCCCCAGATCATGTTTTCGCGGCTGCGGCGGCCCACGCGGTGCTGGCTGCGAATCCAGATACCGCCGTCCGGCGCGGGCGGGTTCACAAACAGGATGTCCACGTTGTGCTTGCGATACTCTTCCGTGAACTTCGCCACAATCGGGTCGGCATCCGGGAAGCGGACGTTGGACAG
Source organism: Chloroflexota bacterium (assembly GCA_016223085.1). Classification (GTDB taxonomy): domain Bacteria; phylum Chloroflexota; class Anaerolineae; order Aggregatilineales; family Phototrophicaceae; genus CFX2. Next base: position 255,516 of record JACRPS010000006.1, on the reverse strand, counting down.
CTTCGGCACGCGGCGCGAACCGAGATTCTCGCGGATGGGGTCGGGCAGGTCACGGCGACCGGACATTTCGCCGCCAGACCAGGGTTCAGGCGACCTGGGATATTTCGCGCGCAGTTCATCGTAGTTAATCTGGTATTTGGACATAACCCCTCGTTTTCCCCGTGTGATCGTTGTGATCGTGTCTGATTACAGTGTGCTTTTGCCGGTAGGGGAGACCTCGCATGTCGCCCCTATCCATCATTTGTGTTTTGGTGTGTAGGGACACGATCTATCGTGTCCCTACAGGTTTTAGACCAAAGCCTTGTTGATTTCAGCGGTCACTTTGCGGTCACGGCGGAACACAATCGCATTGTCGGCGCTGTCGCCCGCTGTGCCCAGGTCAGACGCTGCCTTCAGGTCGCGCACGCTCAGCGTTGCCAGCGTCTTTATCAGCATCCAGGTGGTGCCAAACTGGATGCCGGTCATGACAAACATGGCGCTGGGCACGAGCAGGAACCAGGCCGGCTCGTTCCCTCGCACAAACAGCGACGCCACAAACAGCGCCACGCCGAAGATGAGCAGCCCCAGTCCGATGCGTCCGAACTTAAACTCCATCGGCTTGTTGAAGATTGGGCGGCCAAACAACCCCTGCCGAATCGGGCGGCGGTGGAACAGGCTGACCACCCAGCCAAAAGCCGCACCAATGCTGAACAGATTGACGGCAGCAATCGTCATCGTCATCGCTATAAACAGCAGTGGCGCGTAGGGCGAACGGTCCTGCACGCCGCCGGTATAGGCCAGCAGCCAGGGCAGGATTGCCAGCGCCGCCAGGATAACGGCGACAACCGACAGCGTGCCCAGCAGCCGCACCGGGTTATAGGTCGCTGCCGTGCCGAGGATAGTGAACAGGAAGCGCAGGCCATCACGCACCACGCTTAACTTGCTTTCGCCGGCGCGTTCTTCGTATTTGATCGGCACTTCGATCATCTTGAGGTCTTCGTGCAGGGCGCGTGTACTCATCACGGGCGTGAAGTTCAGTCCGTCCGGCAGCGGATACAGCTTTTCCAGGCATTCGCGCTTGAGGATGCGCTGGCCGCTGGCGCTGTCGGTAATCCGCACGTTGCCGATCATCGTCACCAGTGTGGCGAACAGGAAGTTGCCGACGCGGCGCGTCAGCGGCATTTCGCTCTCCGCGCCCGCCATGCGTGAGCCGATCACCAGATCGGCGTCCTGTTCCAGCATGGCCTGCATCATGCGGGGATAATATTCGGGCGGATAGGTGCCGTCGGCATCCATAAATGCCAGGTAGCGCCCGCGCGCGTGGCGGAAGCCGGTCTTCAGCGCGCCGCCATAGTTCCGATTGACCTTGTGCTGCACCAGCACCACGCCGCGATCCACATAACTCTTGACAATCTCGGCAGTGCGGTCTTTGGAGCAGTCGTCCACGACAATGATTTCCAGTCCCTCCAGCCCAAGTCGCTGGAGTTCGGGTTCGATGGATAGCGCGCGCTCGATGCACGCCCCGACACTCTCCTCTTCGTTATATGCCGGGATGACAATAGACAGAATATTCATGGGATGGCCTGACCCTCTCGCGTTGTGGTATGCGGTACATGATGGGTTATTAGCCTAACGTACTCCTAAATGAATTATTTTAGGCGACATCTTGTTTATTGAGCGATTGTTGGCGATTGGTTGGCGTCCATCCCTGAGAAGCATGGCGAAATCGGAGCAGGCAACATTCGCTTTATTCTCGAAAGAGGTATCTTTAGCGCAATCGAAAGGCACGACCGCAGAGATACACCGTGTTATACTTTCGCCTGTCCGGAATAAAAGAGTCTTTCAGGAGAAACGTTTATGACACAAACTGCTCCTCCGACCCCACCCGCGATCATGCGCGCCGCCAATCCGATCATTGGCTTTCTCGTGCGCCGCAACATCGGCCCATTAAGCAAAGAGCTGATGATCATCACGCACACAGGCCGTAAAAGCGGCAGACAGTATTCCACGCCCATCGGCTACGTGCGCGAAGGCGACAGCATCCTGGCGTTTACTCTGGGCGGCACGTCGCAGTGGTACAAAAATATCCAGCAGAACCCGGAAGTGACGCTCACCATTCAGGGGAAGCCGATTCCAGCGCACGCCGAACCCATCAACGATGTGGATGAAGTCGCGCAGGTGCTGGACATCTACAAGCGCGAACAGCCCAAGCGGTATGAGCAGTTTTTCGGCGTGCCGCTAGGTATGCCGTCGGCAGAGGCGGCACGTTCGCCGAATCTGAGGGCAAGGTACGTGCGCTTCCGTCCGGTCAGGTGATCGGCCACCGTAAAAACCGGAGAGGGCGGGTTGAAAAGCGGCTCGTCCTCTCTAAATGAAATCAGGTCGCCCGAATTTATCCGAAACCTGAAGGGGGAATGTATCCTTTTGTAAGGATAGGTCAGGGAACTGAGGCAGAGTATCGTAAATGTGACCACACCCCGACCCAAAATGAACAGACTGCTCTCTCACTTGCCTCTGATTTCATGGAATACCTAGAACTCACTCGCTATCCTCAGCGCTTGACCCTCGAACAACTCCTGATCGACGAACAGTAGCAACTGAGCTTGTGCTTTGCGGTGGACAGGGAGAGACCTTCCCCTCCCCCAGCCACCATGAAGTCTCGCTGGCGCTGGCAGCGCGACCCTGCAAACAAGTGTAACAGGGTCGGCAGCCTCTCGGCGAACCGTTCGTCAAACGTATAGGAGGTTTTCCATGACCCGCGTTTTCGTCTTAACCAACCACAAAGGGGGTGTCGGGAAATCGACATCCGCCACCAACATCGCTTTCGGGCTGACTGGGTTGCTTCGGCGCGCTGGGGCAGCAAACTGCCGAGTGCTGTTGATCGACACTGACAGCCAGAGCCATGCCACGCTCGTCACCACTGGGCGCAATGACTTCGGCACGGATGACAGCCTGTATTCGGTGCTGATGGCAGATCGCCAAGCTGCCCCACAGGTGATGGCAAGTGTGATTATCCAGAGTCACTGGGATGCTGATCTCCATGTGCTGCCCGCTTCGCCCCTGCTCGAAGGCGGCGAGCGGGAACTCATGGGGGTAGCGGGTGCGCCGTATCGCCTCGCTGATCCGCTCTCACGTATCGCCGGACATTACGCAGCGGTGGTGATTGACACACGTCCATCCTTCTCGCTGATGACGGAGATGGCTTTAGTCGCCGCTACTGATGCGATTATTCCTGTTGAGCCGCGCTATCTGGAAACTGTTGGACTGCTCAGTGTGATGAGCAAGATCAATGATGTGCGCGAAGGCTGGCGACGGCCCGACCTCCGTGTGAGCGGTATCCTCGTGACCAAGATGGACAGCCGCGTGAAGGGACACAATCACCTGCTCGATGAACTCAAGGGGCACAATATCCTCGGACGGCTGCTGTGTGGGGTGATCCCGGCGAATGAAGCGGTGTCATATGCTCACCGCGAACACCTTAGTATTTTCTCGCATGATCCCAAAGCCCCAGCCAGCCGTGCCTATGCCCAACTTATCGGGACGTTGGTGAAACGGCTGAAAGGCAGCGCAGCATGAGCGGCAAACGCGATAACACCGCTAAGCTCGATGCCCTGCTTGCTTCCGTCACCGAGGACATCCTTGGTGGCGAGGCGCTGGCGGAATTTCAGGAACATGGGCTGCGCGTTGAGCGTATCCTGCTTGAGCTGGTGCGCCCCGATCCCATTCAACCCCGGCGCGTGCTGCCGGAACGCATCTATCACGCCTTCCACGACAACCGGCTCACGCCTACACAGGCACTGCGCGAGTTAGTGCAGATGGCGCAGTTGGCGGCACGGCAAAAGGGAAGACCGTTCGATGGTTTACTCGACCTGCTGCCGAATCCCGATGATGAAGGCGATGACGAACACAAATCACCTCTATCACCCGAAGAAAACCTGCTGCGCGATTTGGTTAATCTGGCGACCACGATCCGCGATGATGGGCAGGTCAATCCGCTGACCGTCGTTGATGTGTCACAGGGCGTGATGCAGCAGTTTCGGATAGAGACGGGCGAGCGGCGCTACTGGGCAACGTGGCTGTTACGTGACTTCATCGCTGGTTACACTGGCGATGGGATGATCCCGTGTATTGTCATTCCGGCTGAGTCCTATTCCCCTTTTCGACAGGCGAAAGAAAACACGGCACGGACAGGCTTATCTGCGATAGCGATGGCACGGCAGGCAGCGCTCCTCTTGCTCACGGTTCACGGTTACGAGCTGCCTGCGAGTTCTGTCACAAATGATTTTTACCGTCAGGCACTTGATCTGGATTTGCGTAGCAAGCAGGAATTCACAGGCGAAATCCTGACCGCGATGGGTGGCATCAGCCGAATGCACTTGAGTCGCTATAAGGCGCTGCTCAAACTGAGCGATGAAGCGCTGGAAATGGCGGATCGTTACAACATTGAGGAAGGAAAGCTGCGTCACGTCATCACATTATCCAGCCAATACCATGCAGAACTTCTCCGCCAAATCATTGATCTGAACCTGACGAGCAAACAGGTCAAAGAGATTTGTGAGGCTGGTGGAGTAGATGCTGAGAGTAGTGACGACGAGGAGAACACAAAATCCTTATCACGAAACGCACTTCAGCTTGCCAAGTTAGCACGCAGCACAACCAACACTTCAGCCCAGGATGTTGCACGGGCGCTGCTTGGGCAGGAAAACAATCCTGATTTGGCACGAGCCTACATTCACGGTTTGAGACGATTGCTGGATGAAGCTGAACAGCATTTACTCGATCAATGAGATTGTAACCACGTGGTTACAAGATGGGGCGTATCTCGTGAAACAATTGACACGCGCACCACCTAGCCTATAAAGCCAAAACCCACCGGCTGGAACGGTGGGCGGGCGCTGGAGACGCGGCTGACAAGATAATTGTTGACCTAGACACTCAACAATGTATCACGTCCCGACTCTCCGCGCAAGTGAATTTGAGCAACTTCCGTCATGTTTTTCACACGACTTCTGTTCAACACGCCTGGAGATAGGACGATGAGCATTGATCTGGAACACATCCGCAGTCGCAACCCGATTGAGGAGGTGGTGAATGAAAAGTACAGTTTGAAGAAACAGGGCAACCGTTTTGTCAGCATCGAACACGACAGCCTGGTGGTGACACCGCGCACCGGGTTCTACTTTTGGAACTCGAAAGGCGAACACGGGGATGTGTTCGATTTTGTCGGGCGTTACTACCTCGGTTACGGCTCAGGCTGGAACAACCGGGATGCCAATCAGTTTATAGAAGTGGTGAAGTATCTCGCCGAGCGGGCAGGTATCACGATTGAGGCGGATCCGACGTTTCGACGCTCACACAGTTGGGCAGAACGCCAGTTAGTAGCACGACTCCATGATGCGCTGCTGAAACATCAACCCGCGCTGGAGTACGTGACAAAGACACGTGGCTGGCAGCTTCCGACTATTCGCACAGCACGATTGGGGTACATGCCTGTCGATAAGCGCTCTCTGCTGGCTGACCTCAATCTCTCCGACTCCTGGCGCAAGGTCATTCAGGATTTTCCTGCGGAGATGCTGGTCTACGTCCACTTGCATCAAGGGCGATTGGTCTATGTCAGCGGACGATCCATCGCTGCCAAGCGACACTATAACCCGCCCCGCGAGGTCATCGGCGAGCGGCAGCCGTATTTCAATCCCCTGTATGCAGAGGATGCTGAACAAGTAGTGATTGTCGAGGGGCAGGCCGATGCGATCACGTTTGCGGAGTGGGGCATCGCGGCTGTCGGGCTGTGCGGGATGAGCCTCTCAGAGGATTTACTCGCCAGGTTGAAGCAGCATCGCCGTGTATTCGTCGCGCTGGACAATGTACCGGAAACAGCGGAAAAAGTACGGATGCTATGCCAGAGCATCGGTGTAGCGGCACATATCCCGCGTTTTCCAAGTGAAGTGAAGGATGCGAATGAGTGGTTAGCCAAGGCAAATGCCACACCGGAGCAGGCGGCGAACCTGCTCAATCTCGCTATCCCCTGGCTCGAAGCGGAAGTGCAGAGGGTCGGCAGTTTGATGGGACTGGCACGAGAGGATTCGGTCCGTCATCTGTTTCAGTATGCCGTTCAACTGGACGAGTTCGGCATGGCGAACTTCAAAAGTCAGATGGCGAAAATCGGCATCAAGGCACGCATGTTCAACGACTTGCTCAAGGCAGCGCAGCAGGTTCAACCGAATCGGAGTGTACAGGAGGAGGGAATGCCCGAAATTCTCAACGATGACATACCATTGCTCTCGCCCGCGCTGGGTTTCCACCGCGACGTAGCGATGCTGACCGTGACCATTATCGAACGGACGAAGGACAATCGTCTCAACACGCAGCCATACCTCGTCACCAGCACCCGCGAGCTGCGGCGTTTAACCGAGCAGCAGATCATTCAGTTGAATGGGCAGGAAGTGGCGCTGCGGACGCTGCCGGATGCCTGCGAATTTCTGATGCGCTGGCGCTATCGGGATGTGCAGCGTTTTCTGAATGGAGAGGCAGTTGAACCGGGCGCGGTGTTTAACGCCGTGCATGATGTTTTCACCCGCTATGTCGATTTCCGTTCGCCGGTGGAAAGCCGCATTTTGACGCTGTGGGTCATCGGCACGTACTTCTATACCATGTTTCCGGCCTATCCGTATCTGGCGTTGAACGGACCTAAGAACAGCGGCAAAAGTACTGTGTTGCGGGTCGCGCAACCGTTGGCGTTCAACATGGTCAACACTTCTGACCCCACGGGACCAAGCATGTTCCGTCTGATTCACACCACGAGCTGCACGGTCGGGATTGATGAAGCCGAACGCTATCACAATCCGCGTGATCCGGGAATGCAGCAGATTCGCCAGCTGCTCAACAGCGGCTATAAAGCCGGGATGCCCGCGATCAGGCTGATGGGTGATGACATGAAACCTCAGGCATTCGATGTTTACTCACCAAAAATCCTGGCGGCAATTGCCGGGCTGGAGGACATTCTCGCCAGTCGCTGCATCGCTATTCCCATGCGCCGCACGGATCGCAAAATGCAGGCGTTTCCAGCAGACTTTGATGCGGCTGCCATCCGTCACCAACTCTACAATCTCGCGTTGAGTGATTTCGCGCATGTACACCGCAACTACTTTGAACGCCCCGATTTGCACCGGTTGCACAACCGCTCTGGAGAACTGTGGTCGCCGCTGGTCGCATTGGCTGCCTTTTTTGAAGAGCGTGGCGCAGTGACGGGGTTGCTGCAAGCCATTTCGGACGCGGCGGAGTGGGATGAGCAGGTCAGCGAGGGGAAAGCCCTTAGTGACCGAGAGGAAGCTGTCTTACAGGCGCTGGAAATCATGACCCGCAATCAGACGGAAATCGTCTGGCTGAAGGCGGGGGCAGTGCGAGAGGAAGTTGCCCGACTGATGGGACAACCCAGCGAAAAATTCGGCGACGCGCAGTGGATTGGTCACATCCTCAAGCGGCTGCACCTGCTGGATGATGGGCGACGTAAACGCACTCCCGAAGGCATGACCTATGGGGTTCGGCCCGCTGAGGTACGCGACATGATGCGCCGCTACGATGTACTACCAATTGAAAATGGAATACGCTGAAAAACCGTTTAAACCCTATATGCCGTACATGGTCTTCGATGCAACGACTATGTACGGTAATTTGTATTTGACAGCACATTATAAAAAATAATTACTAGTATTTGCCTCATCTGTTCAGATGCGGCTTTCAATGGCACCGCAACAGCTTCAACTGAGATATCTGAAACTGGTCGTCGCAATTTTAGGCTTTCCAACATACCCGTTAAGACACTTAACCATATGAATGGGATTATGGCCGGTAGGTGTAAGGGTGATCGCGGTGTAACATGAAGATGAATGTGTTTAAGGCCCTGTACTGACCCCCACAGATTGGACACAGGGCTAAATGAAGTATCCTATGTTCAAGAGCCGGGTGGTGCTGGAACTGCTGAGCGGGGAAAAGACGGTCGCCGAGGCGTGTCGGGAGTATGAGCTGACGGCGCAGATGGTCAACGACTGGAAAGCGCAGTTTCTGGCAGCCGCGCCGAAGGCGTTTGAGAAAGGCGCGTTTAGAAGCAGAGAAGCGGAGCGGATCGCGGAGCTGGAGCAGATGGTCGGGAAGCTGACAATGCAGTTGGAGATCGCAAAAAAAGCCTCGCGCTTGCTGGATGGGACATCGCGCAGAAACGGCAAGGGGTCATGAGGCTGCAAGTAGAAGCCTATCCGCTGGCAGAGATCTGTGCGGTCGTCGGGCTGGCGCGCAGCACGTTTTACCACGCTGCTGAGGAGACCGAAACCGAAGGACTGCGCCAAGCGCTGCTGACACTGGCGGGTGAGTACCCCACCTATGGCTATCGCCGTCTGACCGCGCTGCTGCGCCGAGCGGGCTGGACGGTCAATCACAAGCGCATCCAGCGGCTGATGTAGCAGTTGGGCTTGCAGCGCCCGGTGAAAAAGCGCAAGACGCGCACGACCAACAGCGACCATCCCTTCCCGCGTTATCCCAACCTGGTCAAGGGGGAGACTACTGCGCGCCCGGACGACATCTGGGTGGCGGATATCACCTACGTGCGGCTGGAGCATGGCTTTGTCTATCTGGCGGTGCTGATGGATGTGTTCACCTGTGCCGTGCGCGGCTGGCATCTGAGCCGCTCTCTGGATCATCACCTGACGCTCAAGGCACTGGAGCGGGTGCTGGCGGGCGGTCACTCCCCGCTGATCCACCACAGCGACCAGGGGCTTCAGTATGCCTGCAAGGACTACACCGACCAGTTGAAGGAAGCACACGTCCAGATTAGCATGGCGGCGGTCGGCAAACCGGAGGACAATGGCTATGCGGAGCGTCTCATGCGCACGATTAAGGAAGAGGAAGTCGATCTGAGCGAGTATGCCGACTTTCACGACGCTTACCAGCGGATCGGCACTTTCTGGAGGATGTGTACACCCGCAAGCGCATCCACTCACCGTTGGATTATCTCACGCCTGCCGAAGAGGCGCACTGGCGTGAACAACACCAGCGGGCGATGGTCAGTTAAGCAACACTCTTTTCGTGTCCAACTTTTTGGGGTCACTACACACGAAATGCTGAGTTGTCCTCAGCATTTCGCAAATTTCGTATGTAGATGAGGTAATTTAGGGGAACTGAATGTCCTCAATCGGCTCAACTGTGCTGAACTGCCCGTCAGATGCAGAAAAGGTCTCGTCAATCTCGATCCCTTCAATCGTGCCAAATACCCGGAACGTGTAATCGCCGGGGCGCATAGGGATCAGGTCAGCAGTATAGTGACCCGGTTCATTACGCACCGGACGCAGAGACAAGGTTTTGGATGCGGGTCCGAAGGTGACTTCGATTTGCAGTGTGTCTTCTAACCCCGTGACCCCTGTGCTTTCCTCGGCATGATCTTCCTCGCCTGTATTGGTATGTTCGCCTTCGGCTTCAGGAGTCGCTTCTCCCTCATCATGCTCGTCTTCACCCCCGTGCCGATTAACGGTAATTTCTGGACCGTTCATCAAACCCGTATAGGCAGGCTCCTCACGCCAGCCAATTTCAAGGGTATACTCTCCAACTTCGCGTCCCTCATGGGCGTAGACTGGCGAATAGACCAGCGCCGCGAGTATCAACATAAACATAAACAGACCGCGAACTTGCTTCATTTACCTGCTCCTTTATCTTGTTCGACTGAGATATAAGTGGCGACGGTATAACCCACCATCACCGTTTTGCCGTCAATCAGAACCGTAAGCGGACCCTCAAAAGGTTCTCGTGTGATGATCTCGACCTGCGATCCTAATGTAAAGCCTTTACCCATAAGATGCTGAAGGATTTCCGGGTTGTTTGAGTTAAGACAGGCGACTTTCGCCTTGATACCGATTGGGAATTGAGACGGGGTGTGCAGTTCTCGATAGTGACAAGTCCCATCAATTCCTGGAATGACTTCCCCATGCGAATCAAGGGTTGGATGATCGAGTTTTTCAGCAAGCGCGGCGATAAAGCGATCTGAAACTGCATGTTCGAGTTGTTCGGCTTCATCATGAACTTCATGCAGCGCGTAACCTAAATCCGTGACCAGATATAATTCAATCAGCCGATGCCGTCGAATCACACGCAGCGCTTCACGTTCGCCTGTTTCCGTCAACCGCACACCATGATACTTTTCGTAGTTCACCAGTTCAGCCAGCATCATGCGATGCGCCATATCGGTGACGGATGGGGCTGAAATGGACAACATCTCCGCAAGCGCGTTAGTGGAGACACGCTCCATCTTTTGTTGGAGCGTGTAGACCGCTTTCAGGAAATCCTGCACGGACTGCGAATCAGCGGTTGCAGGGCGCATCGTCACCATAGCCTATCCTATCCCCGCCTCAGGGCAACGTTTCGCCTTCGGCTACCAGTGCCACAAAGTCGATTTGCAACGTTACTTCTTCGGACACATCCGCAACACCGGGTGCTTCGGGGATTGTCATCCCGAAATCCCGATACAACACGATGGTAGAGGCACTGCCTTCAAGTCGGGTTTCACTGATCGGCGTAATGACTGCGTTAAAGGTGACTTCATGTGTTACCCCATGCACCGTCAGATTGCCCGTGATCTGGAAATCAAACGAGTCGCCCAATATCACGGTATCCGGTAAACCTGTTAAAGCTGACGGGACAAATTCCGCAAATTCAAACTCCGCCTGATCAGCCTGCAAAATTTGCCCACGCAAAGCGCGTGTGCGAAATTCATTGTCTGTTTCCAGTGTCCTGACGTTGATCCGTATCGTGCCGAGCTGCGAGTTGGCTGGATTTTGAAAGTCTACCAATAAATCCCCGGTGACTTCATCGGTGTTGCCGACGACGGTTTTGCGATTACCCAGCAGGGTCTCATCAATGATGAAACGCACTTCTGATTCTTCGGGCGTAATGTGAAATAGGGTACGGGTATCACCCAATTGGACTGTCAGAGCAGGCGCAGCAGTTGTACTACTGGGCTGCCCCGATCCGCCGGAAAACCAGATATAGACAGCGCCTGCTGCCACTATCCCAATCGCGCTAATGACAGTGATGGCAATTACCCACCATCCTTTTCGTCGGGTCGGCTTTGCAACCGGTTGTTTCTTCGCTCCCACAGGTTCAGTCACCTGCGGGAGATCCGTTTTTAAAGTGTTCATCTGTCCCATATTTCTTGATCTCATCCGTCTAGAACTTGACCATAAAGGCGGTGAAGTACATCAGCGCCAAACCCGCGACCAACCCACTCAGATTGACCCAATTGACCAGTGGCAAACCTAGTCGTTCGGTATCCCGCGCCACCAGTTTGCCCACTTCCCAGACCACTTGCAGGATTGCGCCCACGCCTATCGCCAGGAAGATCGTCGCCAGCACCGGGTTAAAGGCGAAACCGCCGATCCATGTCCCCAGAACGGCAGGACCACCCGCGATCAACAGCAGTAGTGCAAAGTGTCTGAGTCCGGGATTATTCCGCACAATCGGGGCGGCGATACCCACGCCTTCGGTAATGTTGTGCAGGGTGAAGCCCAGAATGAGGAATGTGCCGAGCGCCGCTTCGCCGGAAGCAAATGCTGCGCCAATCGCCAATCCTTCACCTAGGTTATGCAAGCCAATCCCAAAAGCGATTCGATAGGCAATCCCAAGCGGGGTGCTTTCTGTCCCCCGGCGGACGCTCCCGACGGCTAGGAGAACACCGAGCGTAATCAGCGCGATGAGCAGCACCATCGGTACACCCTGCCAGAACGCAGGCAGTTCCGCCGCAAATTCATTGGCATCCAGCCATGTGCCAATTGCCAGATAAACCAGCAGTCCGACGGTCAAGGCGAGGATGAAGTTCATCGCCTGTCGGCTCAGGCGGCGCATGAAGGGAAACCACAACATGCCCAATCCAACCGGAATGATCCCGACATACAAGCCGACCAATCCAAATTGCAGGAAGAGATTGGTTGAAATCTGTGGGGTTTCGACAGCAACCGGAACTTCGCCCTCAAACAGCGTTCCGAGAGACGAGACCAGCACGATCAAATGGGTTTCTTCCTCGACCCAGGGGTAGTAAATTGTAAAGGTGGCTCGACCAAAGCGGTGGATGGTGGTGGAAGGATTAGCCTCAAACATGAAGTAGGCATCGTCCACCTGCACCTGCGGAATAGTCACCGTTTGGGGACCGTCGTTGACGACTTCGACTTGAATAATGCCCGGTTCTGGTAGCATCACTCGTTGAATGGACACTTGCTCAACGGGCGGACCCGCCAGTTCAGTCAGCCCGCCGCCGGTGGCGACGAGATAGGTCAGCACGACACCCAGCAAGATCAGCGGCACGAGCGCCAGCAGCCACGCTGCGCCGGATAGACCCTGTGGCTCAGATTCAGAGGGCGTTTGTGGCGTGGTTTGGGTTGTCATCTTAGCTCACCTCCGGTTGGCGCACAGTGCTGCCGTTCATACTTTTGAAGTCCCACTCATCATTCAAGCCGATTTCGGCTAACGCTGCCCCGTAATCGGCTTCATTGACGGCGTTGAAAAAGCCCATCCAGCCGAGTTCCGCAAACTCGCTGACATGTGCATGAAACATATAGCGACCCGGATAGCGCGGGCGAAATTCCAGAATACCGCGCTGCCCCTGCGCTTGCATGATCGTGTCCACCATTCTCAGTGTGGGTTGCAGCGTCGTGCCTGTGTCGTAGTAATCGAAGAAATGGGCGTGGAGGTGAAAACTGTTGATGAGATCGAACTCAATAATGTTGATAAGATAGATGCGAACCAGTTCTCCGACCTTGATGGGAATTGGGCGGCGCATAAACTCATGTCCAACCGTATTGACCGCGTAAATCTCATTGCCTGCGTCGAAGTTGGTATCGAAGGCATTCATCATCATCATAAATTCACGGGCAGGAGGACGACCTCCAGGCGGGTCGACAATGAATGCGCCATACATGCCTTTGTGAATATGTCGCTTCAGCGGAGCGGCATGGCAGTGATACAGGTGGCAGCCGAAGGGATCGGCATCAAATTCGTAAGTAAAACTTTCGCCCGGTGCGATTGCCCCGCGATATTCCCCATCTACACCGTCCATCTCTGCTGGATGAAAGCCGTGAAAGTGCATCGTGTGAGGATGAGCGCCGAAGTTCGCAAAGTTGATGCGAAGGTGATCACCTTCCGTACAGCGAATACTCGGACCTGGCACACGCCCATTGTATGCCCAGGCAGGAAAGAAAATGCCCGGCGCGATTTCAATCTCGATGTCTCCCGCCGAAATATCATACTCGCGGATGGGACGACCTTCATTGGTCTCACCTGAGATCGTGCCATAATCCCAATCCACCAGCATCTGCATGGGGTCAAACCCATTGCGCTCGTGGTCAACTGCGCCAACCAGCATTTCACGCATCATGGCGTTGTGTCCGTTCCCTTCACCGCTGTGGGTCATGCCGGGCATGGCGGTGGGTTCAGGGGTTGCGTCTTGTGCCTGCGCTCCCCGACCTAACAGACTCGCGCCAATCACACTGGCAGCGCCACCGATGCTGAGGCCAAGAAAGCCCCGCCTCGATACAAGCTGCTGCAATCGTTGATTCATAATATTCGCCCCTCCAAATTTTGATGTTTTACTACAGTTGTGTAGTAGTTTAGGCTATTCTAAAAATAATGTCAAGTGACTTGAAGTTGAGTGGTTTAAGGCTATACTTGGCATAAGTGGAAGGATATGAAATGCCACCGAAACCTTATCCTGTAAACCAAAAAGCGGGTGACGGCTTACGTAAGTTTCTGGGTGAATTGGAACTGGCTGTCATGGAAGTTATTTGGATGCGTGAACAAGCCAATGTTTCAGACATCGTGGCAGCACTCAACGAACAAGGACGCGCATTGGCTTATACTTCGGTGATGACCGTGATGAACCGCCTGACTGAAAAGGGATGGCTAATAACTGAGAGGCCGGGTAAAGCCTATCTGTATCGCGCTGTCCATTCACGCGAAGAAGCGGAAGCCGCTGCTGTAGGTGAGGCGGTACGAACCCTGCTTCGGGATTTTGGAGATGTTGCTGTCGCTCAATTTCTCAAAGAGTTGGATGAAATTGACCCAGAACAGCTTGCGCGATTGGCAGAGTTAGCGCGTGATACGGGGTCGAACACCGATGAACAAAGCTGAGTTCCCGCCTAACTTACTGCCAATCCTGCTAATCCTTTCCGCCCCATGTATTATGCTTTGTTTGATGCTGCCGCTGTATCATCCTGAATATGTAACCCTAAAATTGCTTGCTGTTATAACGCTTCTCGCTGTCAATACCCTGATGGCGTTTTTTCTCCAGCTTTGGCGCACAATACAGTTCACGAGGCGGATGTTCTACTTTGCGTCAGTCAAGCTGCCTTCACGAGTTCAAACCGTCGTCGATGAACTTGAGATCGACTCCTCCAGAGTTATCTTTCTTCCTACCGAGGAGCCGTTTGCGCTCTGCTTTGGCTTTTTCAAACCTCGTATTTGCTTGAGTATGGGGTTAATGGATTTGCTCTCGCAGGAACAGTTGAAGGCTGCACTATCGCATGAGGAGTATCACCGTCGTCAATTTGATCCGCTGCGTATCCTCATTGGGTCGGTGTTGAGCAGAACATTTTTCTTTTTGCCTATCTCGCAGCGCCTTTATGACCGCTTCACAACTGACCTGGAAATGAAAGCCGATCAGTACGCCATTCAGCAGGTTGGCAAAGCAGTGTTGGCGGGCGCATTACACCGACTGCTCACGATGCCACCATCCACAGCAGCGCTTCTGAGTAAAACAGCAGTTGTCGGATTTACGGTGAGTTCCGAGCGTGTTGCTGCCCTACTGGGAGACCGTTCATCGTTAGATCAACTTTCATTTCAAAGTACTTTTTGCAGCCTTGCTGTACTCATCAGTCTGGGAGTGTTCATCTTGGTGTGAAGGGTGACAGAATAAGAGTTGCTTGACAAATTTAGCCAAAGGCGTAAAATACATGAAAACTTGTTCATGTATTGATGGTGTAACGGATGCCTCTCGACCCACACACTACTGCGACCATTTGCCAGGATGAAGATGCCGAGCAGATTGCGATCCTGAATGAGCATTTGATTGACCCATCCACTGCAAACCGCCTCGCCGAAGTCTTTAAGGCACTGAGCGATCCCAACCGCTTGCGGCTCATTTCGCTCCTGCTGGAGAACGAAGTTTGCGTTCATACCCTTGAAGCGACACTAGGAATGACGCAATCCGCCATCTCGCATCAACTCCGCCATCTGCGTCAGTTGAATCTGGTGCGTTTCCGCAAAGAAGGGCGGCACGTCTACTATGCCCTCGATGACGACCATGTGCGAGGTTTATTCAAGCAGGGGCTGTTACACGTTGAGCATGGATAGATAGTCAGCAAACTGCTGGCTCTCTTTTTTCACTAAACACATGAATAAGTGTTCATACATTGATACTGAATTTCAATAGCAGCGACCAACACGATTTCATCAGGTTCACGAGCAGAGAAGAAAACATGCACTACGAAACGGATATTCTCATTATTGGAGCAGGGCAAGCCGGACTTGCGCTTGCCTATCATCTCAAGTCAACAACTTTGCGTTATCAACTGGTCGAGCGAAACGCTCAAATCGGGGATAGCTGGCGCAATCGCTATGATGGATTAACCCTTTTCACGCCTCGCTCGTTCAGCGCACTCCCCGGATTGGCGCTTCAAGGCTATCCAAAGGGCTACGCAACCCGGGACGAATTCGCAGATTATCTGGATCACTACGCCAACCATTTTGGATTTCCAATTCATCTAAATCAAGAAATCTGCTTGCTTGAGCAGGTAGAGGGTGGTTTTCAAACGACGACTCAAGCGGGCGACAAATTTTCGAGCCAGATTGTCGTTCTAGCAACAGGACCTTTTCAGAAGCCCAAAATACCGTCTATTGCAAAGAATTTCGCGCCTGAGATTGGGCAATTTACCCCCGAAACCTACAAGAACGCGGCGCAAATCCCAATGGGTACAGTTCTTGTGGTGGGAGACGGCGCAAGCGGACGCGATATTGCTGAGGAACTGGCGCGAACGCATCCTGTTCTGCTGGCAACGGGTCGCTCTCGCCGACTGCTTCCTGAAAAGGTATTGGGCAAAAGTGTCTGGTGGTGGCTGGACAAGCTTGGCATGATGCGCGTATCAGCGCAGTCTGCGCTGGGTCAGTATATGCGTCGAGTAGATCCCTTTCCCGAGAGAGGAAATCATTTGAGTGACCTGCAACGCAAAGGCGTTCAGGTTCAGAAATCACTGATCGAGGTCAACGGAAAAACCGTTCGTTTCAGCAGTGGTGATACGGCTCAGGTGGACAGCGTGATCTGGGCAACCGGGTATCAAGACAATAGTGATTGGATGGCAATCCCCGAAGTGAAGGATGGAGAAGGAAATTTCATCCATGAAGCAGGGATTTCGCCAGTCAAAAATCTGTACTTTATTGGGCGTTCCTGGCAGCGGACGCGCGGATCAGCTTTGATAGCAGGCGTTGGCGAAGATGCGCTTTACCTCACAAAACACATTTTACAAACGTGGGACATTTCTCGCGCCGATCAAGTCTCTCAAGAATTTGTTTCGTAAGCGCGAGAAAGGGCGAAAACAGCATGGAAAGTACAACACAACTTGAACTCAAACTGATCCTGCCTGAATTGGACTCACAGGATGAATGCGTGGACATTCTGACCACACGCTTAAATCAGCAGCGTGGCATTGAAAAGGCGCACATCGTCCATGAAAACGGTGAGGCGCGTCTTTGCCTGCACTATAACCCCAACCTGATCTCGTTAGCGACTGTTCAGCGGTTGGCTCACGATGCGGGTGCAGAAATCAATCAGCGCTATCGACATGAGCAAATTCCCTTTACAGGAATGCACAGTGGCGATGCAACACCCAATCTGGAAAGACAACTAAAGCAGTTGAGAGGGATGATCCATGCCAGTGTCAATTATGCCGCCGGAGTGATTTTTGTGGCTTATGACAGCGAAGTGCTTCAACGCGCAAACATTGAGCGCACCATTCGTGGTATGGGAGTTGATTTGATCGCCTCCACAGGGCCATCACAACAGCGCATCGCGCATGAAGGTGAACACGACCATGAGGATGAAGCAGGCGGACATGGACACGATCACGGCAGCGCACCCGTCTTTCTACCGCATTGGATGCAGGAGCGTTGGACGCTGATCTTGGTCGGTTTGGCGGCTGTGTTTTTCCTAACTGGCTGGTTAGGCGAGCGCTTTTTAGGGTTCACACCTCTGACTGTGAATGTGTTTTACATCCTTGCCTATATTGCAGGCGGCTTCGACGTTGCGACCCACGCTATTCCTGCGCTGTTCAAAGGCAAGTTGGATACGGACATTCTGATGCTGGCGGCAGCAGCAGGAGCAGCCGTGCTCGGCGAACTCGGCGAAGGCGCATTCTTGCTGCTGCTGTTTTCTATCGGTCACGCTGGTGAACATTATGCGTTGGATCGTGCGCGCAATGCCATTAACGCACTGGGGGCTTTGATGCCTAAGACTGCCCAGGTTAAACGCAATGGTCAGATTGTCGAAGAACCCGTTGAGGGGCTTCAAGTGGGTGATATCGTGATTGCCCGACCCGGGGATCGCATTCCAGTAGATGGTGAGATTGCTGTAGGCAGCAGTACGATTGACCAGAGTCCGATCACTGGCGAAAGCGTACCTGTCACGAAAGCTGTTGACGATGAAGTTTTCGCCGGAACCGTCAATAAGGACAATGCACTGGAAATTCGTGTTACACGAGTTGCAGCCGACAATACCCTGAGTCGTGTCATGAAACTGGTCGCCGAAGCCCAGAGTCAGCAAAGCCCAACGCAGCAGTTTGCGGACCGTTTCACCAGCCGCTTTGTGCCCGCTGTTTTCATCGCTACAGCGTTGCTGATTGTTATCCCACCGCTGCTGAATTTGCTTCCGCTGCAAGACAGCTTCTATCGTGGGATGTTGCTGCTAGTCGCTGCCTCGCCCTGTGCGCTGGCAATTGGCACTCCGGCAGCGGTACTGGCAGGCATCGCGCAGGCAGCCCGTAACGGCGTATTGATTAAGGGCGGTGTGCATCTGGAAAATCTTGGCAGGCTCAAAGCCATCGCCTTCGATAAAACTGGCACGATTACCAGCGGCACTTTCAACGTCACCGATGTTGTCTCTCTGGATGGTGCATCCCCAGATGAACTATTGAGTATTGCGGGTGCGGTGGAACAGCAGTCGAATCACCCGTTGGCACAGGCTGTCGTTCGTGCAGCGCAGGAGAAAAAGCTGCAACTGCCTAAAGCGGAAGGACTGGAAAATGTGCCGGGTCGCGGCGTTCGCAGCGCTATCGGGGGCGAACCCGTTCTGGTGGGATCGGTGAAATTGTTTACCGAAACGGCAGGCATGTCGCTGGATGGGAGCTTAACTGGCAGGGTAGAGGAACTGGAAAAAACCGGACGTTCAACGATGATTGTCAGTAAAGGAACCAAAATCCTCGGTATTTTGGGTTTAGCCGATACCCCCCGTTCCAACATTAAGGCGGTTATGGATAACCTGCGCGGACTAGGGATTGAGCATCTTGTCATGCTCACGGGTGACAACAATGATGTGGCAAAGAATGTTGCTACTCAGGTGGGGCTGACGGAAGTGCAGTCAGAACTGATGCCAGAAGACAAGCTCAACATCATCAAGCAGCTTGAGCAGAAGTATCAGGCGATTGCAATGATCGGTGATGGTGTGAACGATGCGCCAGCGCTGGCAACGGCAACGGTTGGGATTGCGATGGGCGGCGCTGGAACGGCAGTCGCATTGGAAACGGCTGACGTTGCGTTGATGGGTGACGATTTAGGGAAATTGCCGTTCGCAGTAGGGTTGAGCCGCACCAGCCGCCAGATCATCCAGCAAAATCTCTATATCTCTCTAGGGGTGATTGTGCTGCTGATTTTTACTTCTGTGCTGGGTATTGTTCAGCTTGGTTTTGCAGTTGTCTTACATGAAGGCAGCACACTGGTTGTCGTTGGGAATGCACTACGCCTGCTTGGATATCGAAAGGAATGAGCCATGACGGAGCAGATTAACGAGATTTCAGATTATCTGCGTTATGCAACACTGTCGCGGGTAGACCGTCTGCGTGAATACCTGATTTACGTTGCGTGGTCGCAGGCGCTCATTGCCACGCTAGGCAGTCTGTTTCTCAGCGAGGTGATGGGGTTTATCCCGTGTAACCTCTGCTGGTATCAACGTATTTTGATGTACCCGCTGGTGGTCATTATAGGCATCGGTATTCTGCTGCGCGATAGGAGAGTTCAGTATTATGTTTTGCCATTGAGTTTATTCGGGCTGGGTATTGGACTGTATCACAGCCTCCTTTACTACGGGCTAATTCCTGAGACTCTTCAGCCCTGTACCGCCGGTGTGCCATGTAGCACGCGCTGGATTGAATGGTTTGGATTTGTGGGGATACCCTTCGCTGCTTTTACTGCCTTCACCGTCATTACGCTGGCTGTCATCTGGCATAAACCCTCCGATGATGAGGAGATGAATCAAACCGAAACCTCGTCTCAGGTAAGCAATCAAAGGTGGCTGAAGTGGGCATCGGCAGCCCTTATTGCTGTGTATGTAGGCATCGTTGTCGTTGGTCTTGCCAGTCGTATAAGCGAGAATGCACGCCTGACTGAGACCTCCAGTGAAACCACTGCCGACGAGTTCACGATTGCAACAACAGTTGCGCCGGTTGCCCTTTCCACTACCCCGTATCCAGAAAACTTCATTCTTACCGGTCAACGGGTTTATCTGAGTCAATGCAGTGCCTGTCACGGTCAGAATGCTCAGGGGGTTACAAACTTAGGACTTCCGCTGGTCAATACCGAATTTATGCAGGAACGCTCAGATAATGATCTACTGGAGTTCATTCGAGCTGGGCGACATCCATCTGATCCACAGAGCCAAACCGGGATGATGATGCCGGGTAGTGGTGGCAATCCTGCGCTTACGGATACCGAAGTCCTCGCGGTAATTGCCTATTTGCGTTCACTCACTCCTTGAAGTGATAAGAACAGGCAGCTTGATCGCTGCTTCTATTAAATACTCAAACACCTATTGAACGGAGAAAACAATATGCCTCAATCATCCAAAACACAAACAACCGCTAAACCCGGGTCATCCAAGCGCGGTAAAGGTGAGAATCGTGAAGCACTTATCCTGCTCATGATCGGTATTCCTGTTGTGATCGTCGGAATTTTGCTGGCTACTTTGTACGATAGCGGACAATCCACTGCTGTATCTGTTGATGATACACGGCTCATCAGATCAGACAGTCCTACGCTTGGGTCTGCAACCGCACCAGTCACAATCGTGGAGTTCCTTGATCCTGAATGCGAGTCCTGTCGGGCTGCGTTTCCTTTCGTGAAACAGTTGTTAGAGGAATACGATGAACGTGTGCGACTGGTTGTGCGCTACTTCCCGCTTCATAACAACTCCGTATTGGCTGCAACTGTAACCGAAGCTGCAGGCGCACAGGGTATGTACTGGGAAATGCAGGAGATGTTGTTCGCACGCCAGCCAGAGTGGGGGGAACAGCGAACGCCGCAGATTGATCTTTTTATGAGCTATGCAACTGAACTAGGACTGAACATTGAGCAGTTTACTGCCGACCTTCAAAACCCGGATTATCTGGCAAGAATCGAGCGGGATCAAGCGGATGGCGAAGCGCTAGGCGTTACCGGAACGCCGACATTTTTTATCAATGGTCGCCTGGTTGAAGAACTAAGCGCGGATGCCATTATCGCCATGATTGAAGAGGAATTGGCACGCTAGTGACCGGAGAAGCTTCAAAGTGAATACCAATGGATGGAATCGCATCCGTTACACGCTTTATGCCCCTATTTATGATCGGATTGTGCGATCCTTCAACACTTCGCGTAAACGGTCCATTCAACTGTTGGAACTCAAAGCGGGTGAGCGGGTGTTATTGGTTGGCGCGGGAACAGGGGAAGATATTCAGTATATTCCAGAAGGCGTAGAGATTACTGCGGTTGACATTACCCCAGCCATGGTGGGGCATATTCGCCGCAAAGCAGAGGCATTGAAACGTCCAGTGCAAGCAGCGACGATGGATGGTCAAGCATTAGAATTGGCTTCCGAAAGTTTCGACGCGGTTGTGCTGCATCTCATCCTTGCAGTCATTCCCGATCCCATCGCCTGTATTCGGGAGTCGGCGCGTGTTCTGAAGCCAGGCGGACGCGCTGTGGTATTTGACAAGTTCCTGCCAGAAAAAGAGCAGCCTTCTTTGCTAAGGCGATTGGCGAATTTGCTCGCCAATTTTGCTTTTTCGGACATCAATCGGAAGCTGGAGCCAATTGCTGCTGCCGCACCACTCAAATTCCTTTACGAAGTACCTGCCACTTACGGTCGTTTCGGATACAAGATCACGTTGTATCAGAAGTTTTAACAACATGTGGCATATCTCTCAATTAGAGAGACATGCCCTGCTACAAGATGGGATTATCTATGCGCGTAACATACGCAAACCACTGCCGATGACGACGAACTCGCTGATTTCGTGTCCCAGCACTGCAATTGGCAGAGTAAATGCTCCTGACAGTGCGCCTAGGACCAGCACACCGATTACAACTCCAGACAGCGCCAGGTTCTGGTTCACGACGGATTTGCTGCGTTTGGCAAGTTGGAGGGCATAGACGAGCTTTTCCAGATCATCGGCCATCAGTGCAACGTCGGCGGTTTCCAGCGCTACATCCGTCCCTGCTGCGCCCATTGCCACACCAACGGTCGCTTCGGCCAGCGCAGGTGCGTCATTGACGCCATCGCCGACCATTGCTACATAGCCGTGCTTCTGCGCGAGTTCACGAACGCGCGTTACCTTGTCCTCAGGTTTAAGATCGGCATAGAACTCATCTACACCAACTTCTCGCGCAATGGCCTGCGCGGTGCGCTCGTTGTCGCCCGTGAGCATGACCACGCGCACACCGGCCCGATGCAGCCCTTCAAGCGCCTGCCGTGCATTCGGGCGAATCGTGTCGCGGATGGCGATTAAACCCCAGGGTGCTTGTGCGTCTCCCACGACCACCACGGTTTTGCCTTCGCTCTGCAAAGCTCTGATCTCGGCGACACCGCCCGTTAAGGAAATGTTTAACTGCTTCTCGAACAGATCGGGGCTGCCTGCGTAAATCGTGGAACCATTCAACCGTGCTGTCACCCCAGCGCCCGTCAGGGAACGAAAATCAGCCACGACTGCCGGAACAATTCCGTGTGTTTCCGCGTGCTGCGTCACTGCCCGCGCCAAAGGATGCTGGCTGAGGCGTTCAACCCCGGCGGCTACCGCTAACATCTGCTCTGATGATGTGATGCCATGCATCTGTCCGTCGCGTAGGAGGATGACATCCGTGACTTCGGGTTCTCCTCGTGTAAGCGTTCCGGTCTTATCCAAGGCGACGACAGTGATTTTGGCAAGCTGCTCGACGTACTTGCCGCCCTTAATCAGCACGCCTTTGCGCGCGCCCGTTCCCAGTGTGGCAACCATCGTAATCGGAATGGAGATAACGAGCGCGCAAGGGGCAGCCGCAACGATAAACACCACGGCCCGTGTCAGCCAGGTTTCCCAAGCGCCATTGAACAGCAGCGGCGGCACCAGCGCAAACAGAATGCCGCCCAGCAGCACCGCCGGGCTGTACAGCTTGCCGAAGCGCTCGATGAATCGCTGGCTATTGCCTTTCTTCTCCTGAGCTTCTTCAACCATATGAATAATCCGCGCAATGGTGTTGTCGGCGAAGGTTCTGGTCGCCCGTACTTCTAATGCGCCTTCGCCATTGATGCTGCCTGCGAATACGCTATCCTCCGGTTGCTTTTCAACAGGCACACTTTCGCCCGTCACCGGCGCTTGATTGACATTCGACATTCCGGTGAGAACCACTCCATCTGTGGCAATGGACTGCCCCGGTTTGACGATGAAGACATCCCCCACCGCCAGTTCTTCGACTGGGATTTCGATCTCACGCCCCTCCCGTCGGACAAGCGCCATTTTGGGTGTTAAATCCATTAATGCGCGTACCGCCGAGCGCGTCTTCTCTTCGGTATAGCCTTCGGCAGCTTCTGAAATGGAATACAGGAAAACGAGCATGGCTGCTTCGGCAGGTTCACCCAACAGCAGCGCGGCAACCGCTGCCACCAACATCAGCAGTTCGATGCCGATTTCCCGCTCCAGGATTAGTTCTTCAATCGCTTCCCGTCCAAAATAATAGCCGCCAATCACAACCGCAGCGATATAGATGCCATAAGTGACGACTTGTGGTAAAGTAGCCTGCCCTAACAGCCAGCCGACCAATAGCAGCACACCGGAGATTACCGCTGTAATCACCTTTGGATTGCGCCAGAGCTTGGGCTGTTCCGGTACAGCGCGGCCAGCCTGCGGGGGGAAGCCCAGTTCGTTCAACTTCTCGCGCAGCGCCAGTGGCGAAGTGGTTTCGGGATTATAGGTCAGCGAAACCTTAGCGGCTTTAGGGTAGACTTTCAGGTCAACAATACCCTGAAAATCTTGCAGTCCTCGCTCTAAATTTGCTGCATCGTGTTCGCAGTCCATATTGCCGACATAGACATCCAATTTTGTGTTATTCATCTATCACTATCCTTTGGGAATACTGCTACGTTCCCATCCCGACCTGTGGACTGATCACCCCGTGATATATCACAGCACCGACAACCAACGTTACAGAAGCAACCGTAGTGGCGTGCTGAATAGTACGGACTGTAACAAACTTTGGTGGTGGCTCACCGCGTGCCTCAGCCGTTTTACGCCTTTCGATATGCTTGGCATGAGCGCGCGCCCCTAGCGCAAACGTCATAGGGACAGCAGTACAAAACAAACACATATTTCAGATCCTTTCTTCACCCAAAGTTCAAAAGTAAGGTTTAGCGTGTGAGATGGTCGTTTCTCTTCAACCGAAGTAACCGTGACGAATTGGCGAGAATACCCAGATCAGGAAGCGACTGAGCAGCCGCAGCCAGGATGGGCGGCAGAATACCAAAGGCAGCCAGTGTCAGCCCCAGCAGATTGTAAATGGCGGTAAAGGCAATATTGGTCTTGACGACGCGCATTGTGCGGCGTGCGATGTGGATGGCTTCTGGCACCAGTGTCCAATCCTCACGCATCAGCGCGATGTGGGCTGCCTCTAAAGCAACATCGGTCCCGGCTGCACCCATAGCGATCCCAATATTTGCCTGTGCCAGGGCAGGAGCGTCGTTCACACCATCGCCCACCATCACTACGATATGCCCTTGTGCCTGGTATTCCTTCACTATCGCTATTTTTTCCTCTGGCAGCAGGTTTGCCCGATAGTTCACGCCTAATTTCTGCGCTAAAGCGGAAGCAACTCGCTCGTTGTCGCCCGTGAGTATGCTAATCTCCTGGATACCCAATGCGCGTAAAGCGGCGATAGCCTGCGGAATTTCTGAACGCACCGTGTCCGACGCGCCCATAACACCAACAACTTCGCCATCTTGCTGCACGAATAAGGCGGTCTTTCCCTGGGCCTCCAAATCAACTGAGACTGCTAGAGGTTGTGTCAATAGACGACGACTCCCGACACTAATGCTGCTGCCATTAATCTGTGCCCGTACACCAGAGCCGGGAACAGCCTCGAATGCTTGTGGTTCGTAAAGCGCGATATTGCGGCGGCGGGCTTCGGCCCGTACTGCCTCTGCCAGCGGATGTTCAGAGTAACGTTCTGCCGAAGCCGCCAGCGCGAGAATTTCGTTTTCCGGTATACCATTGAGGGTAATTACGTCAGTCAACTGTGGGCGACCTAATGTGAGTGTGCCGGTTTTATCAATCAGCACGACATCGGCACGCGCCAGTGCTTCGATATATTTGCCACCCTTGATCAGCAGACCTATTTTTGCGGCGGCCCCGATTGAGGCAAGCATAGCGATAGGGGTAGCGAGAGCGAGTGAGCAAGAACAGGCCACCACCAGCACCGCAGCCGTTGAAAGCGGGTTACGGCTGATGAGAAATGTCAGTAAAGCAATAAATGCCACCACTGGCAGGAAATAAGCCGAGAACTTATCTGCGATGCGCTGCACATCAGCGCGATGCGCTTCCGCTTCTTCGACCAGACGAATGACCCGCCCGAAAGTTGTATCTGCACCAATATGGGTGGTACGAATACGCAGGCTGCCCAGTTCGGCAAGGGTGGCAGCGAAAACTTTGGAGCCGATCCCCGCCTCAACAGGCATGGATTCACCCGTAATCGCGGCTTGATTGATGGTTGCCTGTCCTGCAATTACTTCGCCATCCACCGGTATTTTCTCGCCAGGGCGGACAATGACGGTTTCACCGATCTGGACCTCGGCAAGCGGCACTTCCTGTTCCTGCCCGTTCCGTTCGACGCGGGCAGTCTGCGGTGCCATTGCCGTTAAATTCTTGAGCGCCCGGCGGCTGCGCTCAGTCGTGAAGCGTTCGGCATAATCCCCCACACGCATGAAAAAGACGACAATCGCCGCTGTCACCCACTGCCCTACAACCAGGGCGGCGATCACACCAATACTCATCAAGGTATGCGAAATCACCTGGCGCTTCATTGCCGCGCGAACCACGTTGAGAAACGTGGGATAACCTGCAATCAAGACCAGCACATAACCCAGTGGCGCGGGGATTATATCTGTAATGGACTCAAATAACCCCAATCCCTCACCAGCGATGACAATCAGTAAAACCGCTCCAAAAACAACGCCAAACAGACTCAGGATTGAGCGATTAAAACCTGCGCTCATCGTTTCGGTGGAGGCTGTTTCAGCAGGCTCAGGAACGGAGTACCCTGCGCCCGCAACTGCCGCACGAATATCGGTAAGGCTGACCCGTGCTGGATCGAGGCGCAAGACCGCTTTTTCGGATGACAGAAATACTTCAACGGATTGAACCCCCGGTAACTGAGCAATAGCATGTTGTACGTGCGCCACGCACTCCGCGCAGTCCATCCCTTTAACCGGAACTTCTACTGTCTTTTCACTCGCCATTGTTGGCTCCTTCTGGAAATTCATAACGGGTACACTGGTAAACCCCTTTGGCAACATCAGCCAGCACTTCTTCAACCAGCCGAAGCAGGCTGTCAATCCGGTCATCGGCGAGGCGATAGTAGGTGTAGCGACCTCGCTGCTCACTTATGACGAGTCCGCAGTCGCGCAAACATCCAAGATGGTTTGAAATGTTGGACTGGCTGAGTCCGGTTGCCGCGACGATTTCGCCAACATTCAGCGGTTTACCCCGCAGTGCCTCCAGGATGGACAGCCGAGAGGTGTCAGAAAACCCGCGAAATAACTTGGCTTTCAGTTCGAGTTCGAGTTTTTCAGAGGTTAACAGCATCTCGTCACCTGTTTATCGTATCACTATATCAGCACTCAATGATATAATAGTATCAATCGGTTGACAAGCGAGAACTTGCGGATGTGATTTGCATAGGGCTGTACAGCAGGCTTTTACCTGTCCCACACGCATAAATCACCTCTGCTACACGCAGCCTACACAATACGCGCTTATACTTCCACGTAGAGGCACTGTGTCGTCGAGACGTGATGGGCGAAACCTATAGGAAGACAGACGATGGGGAAAAAGATTCTCATTATTGAAGACGAAGCCAAAATCATGCGGACGGTTCGGCTTTATTTGGAACAAGCCGGGTACGAAGTCGTTTGGGCATCAGATGGCACGCAGGGATTGGCCGCTTTCCGTCACGAGAAACCCGTGTTGATTATCCTTGATTTGAACTTACCCGGCCAACTGGATGGACTGGATGTTTGCCGTGCGTTACGGCGCGATTCCAATGTGCCTGTCATTATGTTGACAGCCCGCACGGAAGAAACAGATCGCCTGATTGGACTTGAGTTAGGCGCAGACGACTACATTACCAAGCCCTTCTCACCCCGCGAAGTGGTCGCACGAGTGCGGGCGGTACTCCGGCGGACTGAGCAGACCGAAATCACGCCAGAGGTCGTCGAAGCCGCCGACATCCGGGCGGACTTACAGCGGCGTAGTGTAATGGTTGCTGGTGTACCTGTTGAACTTACCGCCAATGAATTCGATTTGCTGATTACCATGATGCGTTATCCAGGTCGCGTGTATACCCGTGCTCAACTGCTGGAAGCGACGCAGGGCACAAGCTATGAAGGCTATGAACGCACTATTGACCAGCATGTGAAAAATTTGCGACAGAAAATCGAACCAGATACCCATGACCCGCGCTACATCCTCACCGTGCGGAGTATCGGTTACAAGTTCACCGAGGGTTAGCCCAAATGCACAGTCTGTGGACCAAATTAATGGGGGCTTTTGTGCTGGTGATTCTGGTGGGCACTGGTATGGTCGTCTTCCTCATGAGCCAGACTACAACCAACCAGTTTGAACTCTACATTACCCAGACGGGACAACAGCAGGCAGTTCAACTCGCCCCCGTTGCTGCCGATTACTATACCCGCTCCGGTAGTTGGAATGGCATAGATGTCGCGCTGCGTAATCCCTGGGGTTACAGGATAACCTCCAATGGCATGGACAATGGAATGATGGACGGCGACATGATGGGTGACATGGGTGGGTGGTCGGGACACGACATGAACGAACCCCACATGATGGATGACATGGCGATGGTCTTCAGCGACCGCATCATTCTGGTACAAGCCAATGGAACTGTGGTGGTGGATACTGCGGGTACATTAATCGGCAGTTACTTACAAACTGATGATCTGGCAAAAGGAGCGCCCATCATCGCTAGTGGACAACAAATCGGTACGCTTATCATTACGCCGCTGGATATACCGGCTACCCCGGCGGGCGATTTCCTCAGCGCGGTGAACCGTTCTGCTTTGTTAGCTGGTATTGCGGCTGGCAGCCTTGCGCTCATCCTGGGGTCGGTGCTGTTCGTTCAGATCATTTGTCCTCTCCGCAGGTTGTCCACTGCGGCGCAGGGCATTGCGGCGGGTGATTTGAGTCAGCGCGTTCAGTTAAACGGTCACGATGAAATCAGCCAGGTCGCAGCGACGTTCAACCACATGGCAGAAACCCTGCAACGATTCGCTGCTGAACGCCGCAATATGATCGGTGACATCGCGCACGATCTGCGTACTCCATTGTCCATCATCCAGAGTAACCTCGAAGCTATGCTGGATGGTGTGCTGCCTACGACCCCTGAAGAGCTGACCTCACTGCATCAGGAAACCCTGCACCTCAACCGGCTCATCACCGATCTGCGCACCCTGTCATTGGCGGAGTCCGGGCAGCTTCATTTGCAAAAGCAGACGGTTGAGCCGGGGTCATTGGTCCAACAGGTCTCTGACCGGATGCATCTGAGCGCTCAGGAGAAAAATATTATCCTCGAAACAGATATTGCGTCTGACCTGCCACCGGTTCAAGTCGACCCGGAGCGACTCATGCAGGTGATGACCAACCTGGTCGATAATGCGATTCGCTACAACACGAATGGCAGTCGGGTGATCGTCGCGGCACACCGCACTAAAGGGCGTATTGAACTCTCGGTGAGTGACAATGGACCAGGTATTCCACCCGAAGATATTCCCCATCTCTTCGAGCGTTTCTGGCGGGCGGAGAAGTCTCGCAATCGGGCGACAGGTGGATCAGGATTGGGACTTGCCATTGTCAAACAACTGATTGAAGCCCATCATGGCGAAGTGCAGGTGGAAAGCCAGACAGGGAGCGGCACACGCTTCACGATTCGCCTTCCCGTTGCTTAAATGTTCATCCATGAGAAATCCCAGCAAACTCCTCGCAGTCCATTTCACTTTGCCCTGCAAGTGGTGCGCAACTTCACAAAAATCTCACATGAGCAGCATAATCAGTACATGAAACGGCTGCATCCTGTAGGTAATGAATGAAACTGGCTACAGGAGAAAATCTCATGACAATCAAAGAGAAATTCCTCGGACTGACGTTGACCCTTATTGTAATTGCTGCAATTGGTATTGGCGCATCGGGCGCGTTGGCGCAGAGTGACGGCAATACGTCCCCTACCCCGTACCCACCTGGCACACCAGGGTATGGCTGGAACATGCATGGCATGATGGGAGGTAACTGGCAGGGCGATACGACTTGGACAGCGGTTGCGGACGCGCTGGGAATTGATGTGAACACCCTCTTCACGGAGCTGCAATCCGGCAGGACACTTGCTCAAATTGCCGAAGAACGGGATGTCGATGTCCAGACCGTTTACGATGCGACGTTGACAGCGATGACCGATCACATGACTGCGATGGTCGAGGCGGGCTACATTACGCAGGCACAGGCGGACACGCAGCTTACCTGGATGCGCGATAACATAGCCCAGATGCCCATGTTCTCCGCTTCTGGTTTTGGTCCTTGCCCGATGGGTGGAATGATGGACAGCTACGGGCCGGGCATGATGGGAAACGGGATGCACGGCGGGATGATGGGCGGCTACGGATGGAACGGAATGCACGATGGCTGGGATGATGGGCAGCATCATGGCGGCTGGGGTCGGTAATCTCAAACGCGACAACAGGTAATACCAGCAAGGGTGTCAGGGATACTTTGGCACCCTTCTTTCATTTCTTCCTTGTCCTTACTTCATCACACGATCTGATCTCTCCTGCATGACTTTCGGTGCATTTCTCATTGCACAGTACCACACCACCCCGCTGCCTCATACCTGCAAGCAGGTACGGCTACGGGTTTGCTTCTGGCTTGCGCCGCTTCTCTCATAGCAAGCCCGTGCCACCCTTCGGGTGAGCAGCGGCGAACCCCGACGTGGTAAGACCTGTGCAGAAATGCACCTTAACAAAAGTACATGCGGGTTATCGATCAGACGGATGCATCGTTAGCCAGGCCGCGTTAGCTCGAAAGGGCGCTGTAAGTTATCCCGGAGCCACTGTGCCCCGACGAACTCCTACAGCTGATCGCGATGTCCCGCAGTACCAACCGCTCTCGATCCTGTGATGTGGGACATATCATCTCCATAGGAGATTTAAGATGTGTTTTGCTAAACCACACACAGAACGTCGAGCGCAGATCGTCGCGGATGGAGCAGCGAAAACAAGAAGCTGCTTACCGGAAAGGTCAACGTCTCGTGGTCACAACTCAACTCGTTTGGGTCGTGCCGGGGCGCATTCGGGCGGCACAACCGATCCGGGGAACTCTGGTCGCCGCTGGTCGCGTTGGCGGCGTTCTTTGAAGAAAAGGGGACAGTGGCAGGATTGCTGCAAGCCATTTCGGATGCTGCTGAATGGGATGAGCAGGTCAGCGAGGGGAAGGCGCTGAGTGACCGAGAAGAAGGAAGCGGTGCTGCAAGCGTTGGAAATTATGACCCGCAATCAGACGGAAACCGTCTGGCTAAAAGCGGGGGTTGTTCGTGAGGAAGTTGCCCGACTGTTGGGACAGCCCAGCGAAAAATTCGGCGACGCGCAGTGGATTGGTCACATCCTCAAGCGGCTACATCTGCTGGACGATGGTCGGCGTAAGCGCACTCCTGAAGGCATGACCTATGGGGTTCAGCCTGCTGAGGTGCGAGACATGATGCGCCGCTATGATGTGTCGCCAATTGAAAACGGAATGGGCTGAAAAACCTACATAACCGTGCAGACCGTACATAGCCTTCGATCTAACGGCCATGTGCGGTCTTGGGAATCATGCTCTCCGTGATTGGATCCAGCAACATTCTCATAATGCAACTTTAAGATGATAGACTCCTTGGCCTGCTATTGAAGATTTTGATCGCAAAATGGCGATCCACTACGATTTTCATAGAGAATGCTGCTGGTTATGCAACTCTGATTTGATCAGCGGCGCTTTGCCGTTGGCGGTGCGCGGTATTGCGTCAACATGCTCGACGTATATCTTGGGGACGACTGCCCATTGTTTGGCAAGCGAGCGACTCATATCTTCGACAAGTTTTGCTTCGTCGTTCGTTGAGTTTGAGCCGCTTAGAAGCACATGCAAGCCATCATTACGATGAATAATCTGCCAGCCGCTGACAGAAACGGTGTCCATCACCTGGTGGAAGAGGTTGGGATGAATAGCCACCTGCTTCCCATCAGTGGATGGAAAATGCAGTGTGTCCTCCTGCCGCCCCTGGATGCCGTCTACCACACTAAAAGGGCGACCACAGGCATCAGCACTATCGGAGAGACGAATACTATCGCCGATTTCGTAGCGGATGAGCGGCTGCGTGCGGTTGAACAGCACCGTCACCAACACTTTGTCCCCGTAAACGCCTGCCGGCACAGGGCGATTGTGTTCATCCACATTCTCGACGATAACGAGATCTTCATAGAGATGCAGCCCCATATGATGCTCACATTCGGCGGCAATCCCAGCGGTTTCCGTCGCAGCATACTGGTTGAACAGACGCTTGCCCCAGGCCGTTTCGACTAACCGTCGTGTTTCATCAGTCAGCACCTCAGAACTGGTGAACACGACCTGCGGAGTGATGTGAAGACGGTTTTCCAACTGCTCCACTGCCAGGATGCGCATCATCGAAGCATAGGCGATGAGAACTTCAGGTTGCCAATCATTGAGCTGCTGAACGATGTGTTCAATCGGTTCTGTCGCCGCCAGACGCAAGGTGGTGGCCCAAGGGCTGCGGAGCGTTTGGCCGACGATATAGGACATATGCCACGGTGTGACCGAGGAAACGATGGCAATCTTGCGACGGCGTGTCAGGTTAATGCGAATACCCGCCCATTCGTAACCGCGCGTGAAGGACGCCAGCACCGTTGCCCATTCGTGATCGTTAAACAAGAAAATTCCGGGGCTACCTGTGCTGCCAGAGGTGGCATTGACCCAGTACTTTCCGAGATAACGCGCATCTGGTGCTTCTTCGTGTGGTTTACGAATGTCCGCCAGGTGAATCTTTGGGTCAGTCACCAGTTCATCGAAACTTGCCATCATGACTTGCTTTGTCAGGACAGGCAGTTCAGACAAGGGTCTATCGAACAGCCCTTGGTGAAACTGCCGATAAAACGGGGAGTGCTTATAGGCAAAAGCCCGCAGAAGGTTAATCTGCTGTTGTTGATAGGCTTCAAGCTGTGGGCGTGTCCAACGCTCGTGTGTGCGAAGTGGGCGCAGTGTGGATAGGAGCCGCAAGACCGTCAAGAGATTCATGGTGCTTCCTCTCAGGGTAAGATGTTGGTGTCGCAGTCGGCAGAGAAATTCACCAGTTTCAGGCCATGTTGGTATACCAGACGTAGAACTACTGGGTTTTCTAAGACAGGAATGGCGAAATGCCTGCTATCAAGCAGAACCGAAAAGTAGTAAAGCCGTACACAACGACGGCTAAAGCAGTGGAAAGTCCGCACAATTACCCGATCTTGAAGCTGCCAACCATCTCGTAGGTGTTGAAGCAAAACCTCGGCAGATGTGAACGGTTGAGATGTTGGCGACCAGTGTCGGTAATCCTCATCGTATTCAGGCTGAGTCAGGTACTGAGGGAGCGTATCGGTCAAGAACCGAGGTTTGTCCGACGCCGACAGCCGCGTTTGCCGTCCTGCTCTGGACGAGATTTTGTCTTTCAGCCAGTATGAATTCAATGGATTAGGCGTATTTCGCCGCCAATGCTCACTGTTGACAGCCTGCATGGCTTTCTCCTCATCACGCTTCGTCCTGCTTCGTTACCCTCGGATCAAATGCCGCATGATGTTGTATGTTGTCTTGCACTTGTTTCGCACCGTGTTCGGCGTGTCCACCATGTCCACTATGCAGGAAGAGGTGTGCGAGTGGGCACAGCAGCAGCAGGAAATAGGGCAGGACAGCCGAAAGGGATGCTGAGGCCGCGATTATCATCACAAAGAGCGTAGCGGCGATCAGTCCGAAAATTGTCAGACCCACATGGGATGAGACCCACTGACCCATTGCTGTGTTCTTCAACGTTTCCATGACTTATGCTCCAGATATTTGACCTCGATTCCAGCATACTGCTCTGTGCCTCACTTGAACATCGCTGTTCAGCCTGTAAGCCAGTAGGCAAAATGGCGTATTGCAAGTTACCCCTGACTGAATCGCCGCATACACCCGCCAAATAGCCTACTCCGCAGTGCGTCAAAGAGCGCGTGTCCAATCCCCGGCTCGGGCATATCCTTTAAGAGGGTAAACGTAGTTTTGAGTACAAACACGCTGTACTCCTGTCGGACACTCATTTCTCAAAGGAGACTGAACCGTGAGAAACGGTAAAATCAACCAACGCGCCCGCCGAACAATGATCCTGCTCGGCATTGCGCTTTTTCTGACTTTAGGAGTAGGACTTGTTCCAAATTTGTCCTCCGTTTTCGCCCAAGATAGCCAAATTTCGGGGACAGTTTGGGTAGCCAATGAATATGGCAACAGTATCTCCGTAATTGATACCAGGACGAACGAGGTGATTACGACCCTTACGGGAATTGCCGGCCCGCACAATCTCCAAGTTGCGCCGGACGGTAGAACCGTCTGGGCTGTCAGTGGGGCGGACTCAATAGCGATCAAGATTGATGCCACATCGTATGCTCTGATGGGCACCGTTCCCACCGGCGAGCATCCTGCACATGTCATCCTGACTCCTGATGGAAGTACAGTCTATGTGACTAACGGGGGTGAAAACACAGTTACCGCTATCGACGCAGAGACAATGGCTGTAGTCGCAACTGTACCCGTTGGAGAATCTCCCCACGGGGCACGTCCTAGCCCTGACGGGCAATGGATCTACGTTGCCAACGCGAACGGCACGACGTTAAGTGTCATTGAAACAGCAGCGAACACTCGAGCGGCCGATATCGAAGTTGGCGAGCGTCCTGTCCAGGTCGCATTTTCCCCGGATGGCGCTTTCGTTTATGTTTCATTGAATGGGGACAATGCCCTTGGAAAAGTGGATGTGGCGACCCGCACACTCGTTGGTACGGTTGAGGTCGGAGTTGGGCCTATCCAGGTATTTGTGACACCGGATAACCGGTACGTACTTGTGGCTAATCAAGGAACAGAGAGTGATCCAGGTACAACAGTTTCGCTTGTGGACACAGAGACCTTTACGGTCGTGAACACACTGGAAACCGGCCAGGGCGCTCACGGTGTTGTTGTTGAGCCAGCGGGAAACTACGCTTACATTACAAATATCTATGCGGACAATGTCGCTGTCCTTGATCTCACGACCCAAGAAGTCATTGCCTCCATCCCTGTAGGTTCCGGTCCTAATGGCATTAGCTTCTCTTCAGTACCTGCGGTTGTGCCTTCCGCTCAGGAAATCGCACTTGAGATTGCTCAAGCGTCCGGTGAAGGTGATGACCATAATGCCCATCATCCATCAGCAGAGGTCACACCAACCCCCACCCCTGTTTCAGCAGGCACGGGGACGATGGATGGGATGGGTTCTGGCGGCATGGACATGATGACGATGATGCAGAACATGCGCGCCATGATGGACAGCATGATGAATATGGAGATGTCCGATAACATGCGCGCCATGATGGAAGTCATGCGAGGCATGATGAACATGATGATGTCCGGCGAAGTGATGCCCGGCATGGACATGATGACGATGTTGCAAAATATGCACGCCATGATGGACAGCATGATGAGTATGGAGATGTCCGATGACATGCGCGCCGAGATGGAAGCCATGCGGGGCATGATGGGTATGATGACCGGCGACATGATGCCGGAGATGGGCATGATGAGTCCCACTGCCACCCCGGAGGCGATGGCGGGCATGGACATGGGTGGCGGCCATAGCATGGAACCCATTAGCAATGTAGGCGTGCCTGCGGCGACGGAAAATCTGGGTGGACAACCGCTTGAGTATCGACTAGAAGACGGTGTTAAGGTCTTTGATCTGCGCGCCGAGCCGGTTCTGTGGAATATTCTCGACGATGTGGCCGTAACCGCTTGGACGTATAATGGCACAGTACCAGGGCCGATGATCCGTGTGACCGAAGGAGATCGTGTCCGCATCAACTTCACGAACAACCTGCCAGAACCGACCACCATACACTGGCATGGGCTGAATGTTCCTAATGTCATGGATGGTGTTCCTGGTGTTACCCAGGAAGCCGTCCAGCCGGGCGAAACATTTGTCTATGAGTTTGAGGCGCGGCCTGCCGGCACGTTCATGTATCATTCGCATTTTGACAGTGACGTACAGGTGAGCGTCGGGCTGTATGCACCGTTTATCATTGACCCTGCCCAACCGGAAGAGCCTACACCCGATGTCGATGTGACCCTGATGTTTTCGGAGTGGCGGGTGATAAACGGGCAAACCTACCCGGCTATGCCGATGGCGGAGGCTGAGCCGAATTATTTCACGATCAACGGCCATGCCTTCCCGGCAACGGAGACTATCACCGTGCAGCGCGGACAGCGAGTCCGCTTACGTCTCATCGGCATCGGCCAGTTCATTCACCCCATGCACTTACACGGAATGCCATTTGAGGTCGTGGCTATCGACGGTTATCCCGTGCCGGAAAGCGCGCGGCAGATGCGCGATACGTTGAGTGTCGCGCCAGGTGAGCGCTACGACATTGAATTTGTCGCAACGGAATTGGGCACCTGGATGTTCCACTGCCACATCTTGCATCACGTCACCAATGATGGTGTCGAGCCTGGCGGTTTGGCGCTGGTCATCAACGTAGTAGAATAGGGAATTTTCGGAGTACAGGCCGATGGGTGTCTGTACTCCGCTACACCACATAGGAGAATCTCGATGTACAAGAAGCTGTTCACTTTAATTGCTATTTTCAACCTTATCTTGGTCGGCGTGCTGGTCTCCCGCGCGCAAGAGGCCACACCCGAACCGGGGGGCGGGATGGACATGGAGATGGATACGGGCTATTCCGTGGACGATCTCGCTCCGCTGGCTTTAGCCTACTACGAGGGTGGAGAAGTGTATTTCATCCACCCGGAAGCCTCTGACGAAGGGGTTGCCGCTGTCCTGACAGAAATGATGGGGCCGGATGTGATCACTGTCCCCAGTCTGGCAGAAATCCCGGAAGAACTGCTGAGCAACGTGTATGTGTTCACCAACGGGATTGAGGCGATGGGGCCGCTCGGCTATCAGCCTGATGTGTTCGACAGCGTGCCAGGCGACGAGAATTATACGCCACTGCGCGCCGTCAGTCTCGTGACCTGGCAGGAAAACGTTGAAGCGCGTGAACTGACCAGCGTGGACGAAATCCTGGCCGCCGAAGAAGCGGGCCAAGTGGTTATCGAACAGCCTGGTGTCATCGTCAACATGCCGATCCTGGTCTGGCCGGACGGCGAACGCTAGTTCCTACAACAAGTTAGCGCAGGGGAAGGAGGATTCCTCTTCCTCTGCGTGTAGAAAGGCATAGCGCGATGATGGGCGGAATGGGTGTGTTCATGGTGTTGGGGCTGTTAGTGGTCGTTGTTCTCGCACGCTGGGGCAGCAGCAGCCAGCGTGCGTCTGAGTTTCAAGCGAAGCGCAAGAACGAAGACTTACTGTCGCAGGATGAGTCCTATGAACTGGATGACGAGAGTGAAATCCTGGACTTCGCCGAAGAGAAAGCCAAACGAAACCTCTGACAGCAGCAGTTCGACGACAAAACGCTATGTTTTGGCAATAGACAAGGTCACTGTTGTGCCTTTGCCTTTGGACGACACAATCTTCAACTGTCCGTTCACCAGTTGAGCGCGTTCGCGCATCCCGATCAGACCAAAATGTCCGGTGCGTGTCAGATCGTTCAGATTGAGATATGAAGGCACTTCAAATCCCTGACCATCATCGCACACCCGTAGTTGAACAGCTGCGGGTTCAAACTGAAGCTCGACCTTAATACTGTGGGCTTGGGCATGACGGCGGGCGTTGTTTAAGGCTTCCTGCGCGATACGGTACAACGTCAGTTCTTTTTCGGCTTCCAAACGACCAGGGGTGCCGGTGACATTAAACACCGCCTCAGCTTCGTGTGTGAGCGTTTCCAGGGCTGGCACCAAACCCAGTTCATCGAGGTAGTGGGGATGTAAGGCTCGGCTAAAGCGGCGCACTTCGTCAATGGAGTGCGCGATCATCTCTCGCAGTTCACTCACTCGCTGTTCAACTTGGTCGGGGTCGCGGGACAAATGACGCTGTACCATTTGTGTTTTATGCCCCAGGGCGATCAGGGTTTGCACCGTCTCGTCGTGCAG
The DNA here is from genome assembly GCA_016223085.1 of Chloroflexota bacterium. GTDB lineage: Bacteria > Chloroflexota > Anaerolineae > Aggregatilineales > Phototrophicaceae > CFX2. Next base: position 218,404 of record JACRPS010000006.1, on the reverse strand, counting down.
TTCTCGCGCCAGGCGTGCGCGTTCTTCTTCCTGTGCCTGCGTCAGCGCGCGGGCATAATCTTCCAGCGCAGCCTGGTAGCCTTTAACACGCTGCACCATTGCATGCAGCATGACGCGCAGGTCTTCAATCTCTTTCACGCCGCCAATAGGTCGCGCAATCGATTGGAACTCGTTTTGTCCGATCAAACTGGCACGTTGACCCAGTTCACGCAGCGGCTGCACCACATAACGCAGCCCGAAAAACAGCGTCAAAAAAGATGTGGCGGTGGCAATAAACAGGATAAAGGGCATGACCTGCTCGAAGCGGATCAGGGGATCGGTGAGCGAGTGCCAGGGTTCACGGATAATCAACCCCCAATCGCTATCTGGTACTGGAGCATAAGCAACGACATCGCCATGCATGGTGTGTGAGGTGAACAACACGCCGCTGTTGCCCGTCATAACCTCTGCTATGCCCGGCCAATCATGCAGGGCAGCGGCATCTGGAAAGTCGCCCCTTCCGAACAAGATCTCGCCATCCTGGTCAAACAGCACGATAGTATTCACAGCGTTTGGATGATTGATGTTTAACATCCGTTCCAGATCCAGCGCTTCCAAAGGCACCTGCTCCCTGGATACCTGATTACGGAGGGCATAATTATCCAACTGGACGGAAATGAGTTCAGTGAGGGCAAGCACCAACCGGGTATTCTCTTCTGTCGCCAACGCCTGCATGGATTGTTGGTGGCTGTTGACACCACTGATAGAAAAAACGATCAGCAGAATCGTTAAAGGTAGCACTGTCCACAGAATGACCTGAGCGCGCAGACCATGCAAACTGAAAGCCATTGTATGTGAAAACCGGCTCATGGGTTTTGCTCCGGCAGGTGGATCAAACCGAGTTGCAACGCCTTCGTCACAGCCTCGGTTCGACTGTTGACTTGGAGCTTGGCATACATACTGGCAAGGTGTCCCTGCACGGTGCGGTCACTGATCGACAGCTTCAAGCCGATGCCGCGATTCGTCAGACCTGCTGCGGCCAGTTGCAGCACCTCGCGTTCGCGCTCCGTGATGGGTTCCGCAATTTGCTCCGTCGGTCCACCACCCGCCATATGGGTCATCAGTTTTTGGGCGATGTCCGGTGCCAGCGCCGGCTGTCCTGAATGCACGGCGCGAATCGCGGCGGTCATCTCATCGGCTTCGGCGGTTTTCAACATGTAGCCATTAGCGCCAGCTTGCAGTGCCGCAATGATGAACGGATCATCATCGTATGCCGTCAGAATCAGGACACGAACAGCGAGATTCTGCTCATGGATCCAACGAGTGACATCAATGCCCGTTGCGTTGGGCATCCGCACATCGAGGACAGCCACATCGGGTGACAAAGCCAGGATCAGTTCTTTGGCCTTCTCGCCATCGCCAGCTTCGGCAATGACCTCGATCTCCTCGTCCTCTTCGAGAAAATCGCGAATTCCCTTACGCACAACCGCATGGTCATCAGCCAGAATAACGCGAATGGATGACATAGAAACTCAACCTACTCAATAAAGCGAGCATTGATTCTCAAATAAAATCGTTTCGCATTCAGTATAAATATTCTCGGACTGTTTTTGCATGGCGACAAAACAGATATGAGAGCAAGTGTATCGAACACAAAAAGGGATGGAGAATTTATCCCCCATCCCCTGCTTTAAGACTTTACACCGGAAATTAGGCCGCCAACTCAGCGATCAACTGCTCCATCGATTCGATTTCAGCAGTCTGTGCGTCGATGATGTTCTGTGCCAGTTCGCGCAGTTCGGTGTGTCCACTTTCCCCCAGCCGCAGCAGCAGGCGTTCCGACATATTGGTGGCGTGCTCATGATGGTCAATCATGGACTCCAACCAGGCAATCTCGTACTCAACCCCTTCGAGCTGTGACAGCCCGGCCATCATGCCCATCATCATCGGAGGATCAACCATCATACTGTGATCCATGCCGGGCATGTTGCCCATCATCATGCCGCCGGGCATCCGGTCGCCACTCATCATGCCCATCATATCCATCATGGACATCATCGACATCGGCACATAGTCAATGCTGTACCAGGTTTGCAGCCAGGACTGCATCTGTGCAATTTCTGCGCTCTGGGCATCAACCACGTTCTGACATAGCGTGCGAACACTCTCGGTGACGGCTTTGGCAAGACAATCATTTGCCATATCCAGTGCCATCTGGTGGTGGTCAATCATGCCCTGCATGAAGCGCATTTCAGCCCGGCCAATGCGGGCTTCGCTCGGCCCGTCAGCCCATACAGCAGGAGCCGCGAAGGCGGAGAAGGTCAACATGATCAGTCCGAAGATGAGCCACAACCTTTTCATACGATTCTCCTTGTTTCCGATTTGATTAACGATCAATGATCCATGCCCGGCATGTCTGCTGGCATCTGTGTTGGCGATGCTTCGTGGGTCATACCGGGCATTGTGCGCGAACCTGATTCGATGACGGCCATTTGGGTTGACAAGTAAATCGCCCAAATGATGAATACTATCAACACAACTGCGATGACCCAACCCATTTTTACATTTCTTCCACCTCCTGATTGGCCGGGCGGCAGTTGCTCCACAATCTATCTCCCATAACAGCTAAGCCTACGTAACATCCCTTCACAAACCGGCCTCTACCGCCGACCCGATTCTCGTTTCATAGCGCGTCAGTTTTCGTATCAGGTGGTTTCAATTCGGCGCATCTCCTGATCCAACAAAGGCAGCAGCAGCCCACCTATGCCGATAGCGAACAGGACACCCGTGACAAACCGCATGATCGAATTGAATGAACCCAGATCATCGCCTTGATAGAAGCTTGCCGGAAAGCTGTTGTTCGTCGCCGCTGCCAGCCAACGGTTATCGTAGCGGAACCCTGCTGCCAATCCGCCGGTATCGCTGACCAGATGGGTTAATCCATCGATTCCTAATGGCAGCAGAAGTGCAATAAAAATCCAGATGCGGATAGGTTTCGTAGCGCACTTGCGTGATGCCAAACCATAAATGACACTGACAACCCATAGGCCACCGTACATATAGACCATGCGATCCGACCAGGCAACCTTCCACCCCAGCGTTTCGTTGCCCCGGAAATTGCGTAATGCCAATGTATCGTTCAGAGAGTTTCCCGTGAGGATAAGTGGCAGCTCATTCAGGTTATACATGGGCTGCTCACCGAACAAGAAAAAAGAACGCTGCGCCATTTGGTGACATTGTGTTCCATAGAGGTCATAAATCACGCTGCCAAGCGATGACCATCCCAAGCGCATCATCACGGGTGCTGCAAAAGGCAGGAGGTTGTAAAGTCCGAAGATTACAACAAACAGAGATAACCAGTGTTTGGTGAACCAATAGGTGGCGCGCACCAAGCGCAAGCGTTTTCCGTGGTTCGCTGGGTGCTGAACTTGTTCACCCATTGGTTTCTCCGTTCTCCTCACTGTTGAGAGTATAGAGACTCTGATCGGTTTACTTAACCCGCTAAATTGCCTGTTTTTCTGTGCTGCAAAATACGCCATTTGGCGTATGACCAGACTCGCACTGTGCTTGCTATTCTTCATAAGCGTGGAATCGGTATTCAACAATTAGCAAACGAACCTGAGGACAATCAGCGTGGGATATTCTCGATATGCCTCTAATGTACAAGTGCGGAACAACGGTTGGAAAATGGTCTTGTTTGGTCTGGTGATGTTAGGTATTGGGGCAGTGGTTGGTGGTGTGGGCGGCGTGTTTCTCTTCATTCGCATTACCGGAGGAACTGCTGCTCCAAGCGCACCCATCAGCGCTCCAACTTTGTCACTCGAGATGCTTGGTACACCTACAGCGCCGACGGGAGCGTTAGGCTCTGGTTCGTCTACTGAGGTGCCGACGCTCGTTAACGACGGGGTAACTCAGTTTGCGCCCACTGCTGCAAGTGTTGTATCCCCACAGGCGGCGATAGCAGCTACATCTACTGTGTTAGCCCCTCAGTTATTCCGCATCGTTTCTGACGAGTCCGAAGCGCGTTTTGCTGTGAGTGAAACCGTGCCTCTTGGGACAGCCGTTGGAAGAACCAATCAAGTCGCGGGTGACATCATTGTAGATTTTAATACACCTTCAAATTCTCGGATTGGGGTGATTCGCATCAATCTACGAACACTGCAAACGGATGATGCTGATCGGGATCGCTCTATCCGCTGCTGTGTCTTGCTTTCGGCCCAGGATGCTTATGAATTTACCGATTTCGTCCCGACCTCAATCAGTGGATTGCCTAGACAAGTCCAAATGGGTCAGACAATTGTGTTTCGGGTCACTGGCGATCTGACATTGCGCGGCACCACACGCTCCGTAACGTTCGATGTATCGCTCACCGTCGTGAGTGCAAACGAATTACGGGGGATGGGCCATACCGTTGTCAATCGGAGCGACTTTGGCATCTTGAACGATGCCGAGAATATGTTTGACTATCATGGGGTCGCTGAAGCAGTCAATCTGGAATTTGAGTTCGTAGCGCGAGCGGTACAGCAGTAAGTCGCTTTAGCCTGTGTTCAAGGAGTTTTTCATGAAGCTACTGCCTCAGTCTACTCTCGTCGGTTTCATCATGATGGTGTTGGCAACTACCGTGACAGCTTGCAGTACATCCGGCACACCTGTTCCAGAAATATCCGAATCAACGGTCGCTTCCAATCTCTCGGCGAACAGTTATCAAACTCTAACCATCGACGAATTTGCCAGTATTGTCGCTAATGAGTCCGATCAATATACGATTGTCAATGTTCACATTCCCTACGAAGGGGAAGTCGCCGAAACCGACCTGAGTATTCCGTACAATGACATAGAAGCGCTGACCCGCGCGTTACCTGACCCAAACGCGCCTATTATTTTGTACTGTCGCAGCGGACGGATGAGCGAGGAAGCCAGCCGGGCGCTGATTGACCTCGGTTATACCCAGCTTTGGGATGTTCCCGGCGGTATGATCGCCTGGGAGTCCAGCGGGCGTGAATTGTTAAACAGTGAACAGTAAAACAATTGATGAGGCGTGCCAATGATGAGAATTATGGTGTGGTTAGCGGTTGTAGCTGTGACACTGCTAGCCGCGTGTACGGGTGAGCCGGAGATAATGGTACGAGGTGAGCGCTTCAGTGACGAGCAACTGGCTCTTGGAGAGCAGCTCTATGTTCAGAACTGCGCCTCGTGTCATGGTATGAACGGCGAAGGGCAGTTTCCAAACGCTCCCCTCCAGCCTGATGTAACCGGGCGGCTGGGCGCGCCGCCCCACAACGAAATCGGTCACACCTGGCATCACGGGGATGGACTGCTCATTCGTTATGTTCTTGAAGGTGGTGTCAGTCTCACTGATCCAGAAAATTTCTATCCCATGCCAGCATTTGGAGATCAGCTCTCTGAAACCGATGTCATGAATATCATTGCCTACATCAAAACGATGTGGACAGATGAACAGCGAGTACGCCAGCAGCAAGTGACTGAGGCCGAGGCCAGTGAGTAGCTTCTACAAAAATACATCGTCTTGACAAGAAACGGGCTAGATGGCGCATATCAAGCGCCGCCCTGGGAGACTATGATGCGGTGAGATCGTTAAACAGGTCATGAAGGGAGGGGAAGGCTAGAATGGATACTTCTCCAAAAAAACCAGATGTAACCACACCAGATCAACAGCACAATCATCATCATCATGATACTCAACACCCTATGAATCAGGCCTCTAGCGGGGGACATGACCACCATAGGATGTCCCTCGATCAGACGGCTCATCATGCTGCTCATAGCCCGGATTACCGGGCCAATGAAATGCTGGAACCCGACAAAGCTCATGGTGGTCACACTGCCCACGATGCCCACAGCGGTCATGGGGTGATGCATGAAGGCCACATCACCATGATGCGTAATCGCTTTTTCGTCAACCTGCCGCTGACAATCATCGTTGTCCTCTACTCGCCGATGGTGCAGCAGTGGCTTGGGTTCACCATGCCGGAATTCCCCGGCAGCCAGTGGATCGTCCCTATCTTGGGTTCGGTCATCTTCTTTTACGGCGGCCTACCGTTTCTCAGCATGGGGCGGCAGGAACTGGCTCTGCGTCAGCCCGGCATGATGACGCTGATTTCCCTGGCGATCACCACCGCCTACCTGTACAGTGTTAGCGTGTTCTTCTTCCCGCCGCAGGATGCGATGGGAATGCCAATGGACTTCTTCTGGGAACTGGCAACCCTGATCACGGTGATGCTGCTCGGTCACTGGATCGAGTTACGCAGCGTTGGACAGGCGCAGGGCGCGCTGCGCGAACTGGCAAAACTGCTGCCGGATACGGCTGAACGCCTGCTGCCATCGGGCGAAACCGAGACTGTCGAGGTCAGTCAGTTACGGGCGGGAGATCGTGTGCTGATTCGCCCTGGGGCGAGTATCCCTGCCGATGGCCTGGTAGTGGAGGGTGAGAGCAGTGTCAATGAGTCAATGATTACGGGGGAAAGCCGCCCGCTGGACAAGAAACCCGGCGACACGGTTATCGGCGGTACCGTCAACGGCTCCGGTTCGCTGCGGGTTGACATTCAGCAGGTGGGCGAACAAACGGCGTTGGCGGGCATCATGCGGCTGGTGGAAGAAGCCCAGAAAAGCCAGTCGCGCGCGCAAACGCTGGCGCAGCGTGCCGCCTTCTACCTGACAATCATTGCCATCATTGCCGGTGTGCTCACCCTGCTCGGCTGGCTCGTTTTTACGGGTAGTGTTCCCAGTGCGGTGCGTAACACAGTGACGGTGCTGGTCATCGCCTGCCCTCACGCGCTGGGTCTGGCCGTGCCGCTGGTGGTCGCTATCTCGACAACGCTTTCCGCGCGCAACGGCCTGCTGGTTCGGAAACGGATCGCGCTGGAAAGCGCAAAAGACCTGAACTATATCATCTTCGACAAGACCGGCACGCTGACCAAAGGAGAACAGGGTGTTGTTCACTTTGCAACCAATGGTTTAAGCGCAGAGGAGGTTCTCAGTATAGCTGCCGGACTGGAAGGCGACAGCGAACATATGATAGCGGAGGCCATCCGTCAGTATGCGCAGGCGCAAAACGTGCGCCCGGCGGCGGTCAGCAGCTTCGAGAGTCTGGCCGGGCGCGGTGTCAAGGCATCTGTCAATGGAGCAGCGTATTATATCGGCGGCCCACGCTTGCTTGAGCAGCAGGGTTTGACCGTGCCAGCAGCGCTGGAAGCTGCCCAGCAGCAAGCGGAAAATGCCGGGCAGTCGGTCATCTACCTGGCAAACGACAGCGAGATTGTCGCGCTGTTCGCCATTGCCGATGTCATCCGCGAGGAAAGCCGCCAAGCGGTTCGTGAATTGCACGAACTGGGACTGAAAGTTGCCATGCTGACGGGCGATAGTGAAGCGGTGGCGCGGGCAGTCGCCCAGGAATTGCAGATCGACACCTACTTCGCTCAGGTGCTGCCGGAGCACAAAGCCAGCAAAGTACAGGAACTTCAACGCGGCGGCAACAAAGTGGCAATGGTTGGAGACGGTGTCAACGATGCGCCGGCGCTGGTCACCGCCGATGTCGGCATTGCCATCGGCGCGGGCACCGATGTGGCGATTGAAAGCGCCGGGATTATTCTGGTGCGCTCGAATCCGATGGATATTGTCAAAATCATCCGTCTAAGCCGGGCAACATATCGCAAGATGATTCAGAACCTCATCTGGGCGACGGGCTACAACGTGGTTGCCATCCCATTGGCGATGGGCATTCTCGCGCCCGTCGGTATTCTGCTCGACCCGGCGATTGGCGCGGTCTTCATGTCGGTGAGTACCATCATCGTGTCGCTCAACGCGCAGCTCCTGCGCGGACTCGACCTGACTCGTGCGTAGGTCGTCTTGTTCGATGTAGAGTGAGGTGAACATCAGGTTCGCCTCACTCACTCTTTGTGGAAGACTATGAAAAAACTCCATTGGCTGGCGGGGCTGCTGTTTCTCCTGACGGACTGCGCGAGTTCCCCGCTGCAATCCAGCGTTACGCTGCCTTTGGCACAAGATCGGCTTACCTTTATCTACTTTTTCACCGACGGCTGACCGCCCTGAGCGCAAATGACGCCCATCGTGCATGGGCTTGAAAATGAATTTCACGATCAAGTGATATTTGTGTCCTTGAATGCGCTGGACGATGCAGAAGGGCAGCGCACGTTCGAAGCGCTTAACCTGCCAGGGCATCCCAGTTTTATGCTGTTCACCCCGGATGGTGTTGAGGTCTATCGTTCTTTTGGCATCGTCGAAGCCGAATCGCTGCGTGCTGCTGTTGAAAATGCTCTAAATAGCATGGCTACAACCGATGAACCGTAGGATTCGAAGTAATTGGGGGGATTTCGGTCATCCCAACGAAAAAACATGGCACACCTGTATCGACCGTGTGCCATGTTCCTGAAACTGAAAAGCTGGTTAGCCCTCTAGCGAATCACCTTTCGTTTCGAGTTTGAATCGTTTTCACGCACCCCACATGGAACGAACAGTTAAGGGAATCTCTGCCTGAGTCGGGTCGTTGGTCAGGACATGCACGCGGAACTCATGCTGGCCGCCCATGCCTTCATGCATGGTGTAGCGCAGCGTAATCGTTGCTTCTTCTCCGGGCTGTATAGTCGTCGAACTGACGACGGCGCGGGGCGGTCAGCACCCTTGCAGCAGTTCGACACGTGGTTCGCCCAGGATTGTCAGCGGTTGATCGCCCACATTGCGAACCCGGAACACACTCTCAACCGGCTGTTCAAAGCGCACAGCACCGTGATCAATGCTGGTCTGGTCAACTTCCGCGCGCGGCGCTCCCGCAACCTCTGGTTCGAACGGTTCACGGCGGCTGCCGGTCATAGCGGCAACGATGGCGAGTACAACCACAATTGCGCCAACAATAACTGCCGGAAGCAGCCATGTGGGTCGCTGTGATGACTTCGTAGGTTGTGGCTTTTTCGATTTGCTCAAGAGATCCTCCTTTGACACTCAGATAAAATATTCTGCTATGCACGTCGCCCGCTTTAACCAGAGAACATGCTTTGCTCGTCTTCAGTCAACTGTCGCTGCGATGCGCGCTGTTCGTCTGTCCACATCGTTTTGATGTAGGCAATGACGAGCAAGATTTGTTCATCAGTCAGGATGTCACCAAAGGGCGGCATGATGTAAAAACGGGCTGGGTCACTGAAACCGCCTTCGGTGACATAGCGGATGAGCAGCACATCGCTGTGGTGCCAGCTATGCCCGGTTTCGTTATGCGGCGGCGCGCCGATCCGTCCGGTGGCATCGGGTTCAAGCGGCGCTTCGGGGAACTGCCCCTGACCGTCAATACCATGACAGGCAGCACAATACTGTGTGTAACTAGCTTGTCCCTGCGTAAGCTCGATTTCATAAAATCGTCTGCCGAGTATTTGAATTTGTGCGTCACCCGATGAATGCTGCATCTGTGCAGAATTCGAACGCCCATCCACCATTTGAGTCTGCTGCCTCTCAGACGTAGAACGTGCGGCAGCGATCAAAATCAGTGTGGAACAAACGCACATCGTGAAGATCAACGGCAGTCCACAGCAAGATATGCGCCATTTTTCATCCACTGTTTAAAGGCATTCCTTTGCCTAAAAAGCCTCTGAATACTCTAAATGATGCTTTTCTTAGCTTATCCCAGAGCTTCTTCATCGAGCAATACGCCATTTGGCGCATCCGTCCTTACGGCTAGTTTTTTACAGTAGTCACTATCCTATAAGTGGAGGTGGCAAACCAAGTGCTGGCTAGTTGGGGTTGTAATGATTCACTGCCTACCTTACCGGAATTTGTCGATCTTACTGTCCTGAGAGAGATGGACGATACCGTACTCGCAAATTTGACCCAAATGAGCAAACTTGAGATTGCCAGGCGTCGCGAGAATGGTCATCATTCTTACGTTGCCTGGCTGAAAGGTGTTCCTACAGCCTACGGTTGGGTAGCCACGAGAAGCGCCCATGTGGGTGAACTCGATCTCTCCTTTCAGTTGCCATCCAGACATCTCTATCTGTGGGATTTTGTCACCCTCACTCCTTGGCGCGGATTGGGAATATATCCTCATCTGCTTCAGCGAATTCTCAAAACGGAAATTCTAAACACGGATCGATTTTGGATTATTCGTGCCCCAGAAAATCACGCTTCAGGTCGTGGAATTATGAAGGCAGGTTTCCAACCTGTTGGCAAACTCTCTTTTTTGAAACATGAGCGTGGCGTCGGGTTAATTAGTAACGGTTCATTCAGCGCACTAGAAGACGCATTGTTACTGGGTGTCAAAATACTGCACCCTGCAATGATCCATACCGTTGCTCCCTGCTGGCGCTGTGTTCTTGCCTTGAAGCGCTCAGGGAGTACATCGGAGCCGAACTGTTGGTCAGGGGAGTGTGGGTGCTGCAGGGATTAGAACCCGCCAATTAGCGCGTTTCTGCTCAGGCCAAAGTAATTACCATAAATTCAGAAATGGACACGAGGAGAAATTTGTTATGGTGCGTGAGGACATCAAGATCGAGATTCCCATCACAGGGATGACCTGTGCAGGATGTGTACGTAACGTTGAGCGGGCGTTAGAAAAAACTGTAGGAGTACAAGCGGCCTCAGTCAATCTGGCAACTGAACGTGCTTCAGTGAGCTTTGATCCGGCAGTAACAGACGTCAATCAAATTGCCCAGCAGGTAAAAAATGCGGGTTACGGTGTCGCTATTGCTTCTATTGATTTGCCGATTACCGGAATGACGTGTGCGAGCTGTGTTCGCAATGTTGAACGGGCAGTCGCCAAACAATCGGGTGTGCTGTCGGTCAATGTCAATTTGGCAACCGAAATAGCGACCGTGACTTATTTGCCCAACGCTGTACGGCGCGGCGATCTGATCAAAGCGGTGGAAGCAGCAGGCTACGGGGTTCTCGACCTGTCGAATATGGATGCTCCAGAAGATGCTGAACGTGCTGTGCGCCAAGCCGAGATTGACAGGCAGAAGAGAATGGTGATCATCGGCACAATCTTTGCGCTGCCTTTATTCCTGTTGAGCATGGCACGCGATTTGTATATGGCAAGTTTTATGGGTTCCAATCCGATGGCAACCCATATTATGAACGGCACAATGACTGGTCCCACTCCCATCCTGGATTGGCTGTTGTGGTCGGGTTGGCCGTTCATTTTTGGATTGCTGGCGACTCCCGTGCAGATTATCGTTGGTAAACAGTACGTGGTTGGCGCATACAAGGCTGCACGCAACGGCTACACCAACATGGATACTCTAATCGCCATCGGTACGATGGCCGCTTATATCTACAGCGTAGCCGTGCTGGCAGGCATCGTCTTTGGTTTTACAGATGTTATCGGCGATCATGTTTACTTTGAGACCGGTGCCGTGATTCTGGTGTTGATCACACTGGGCAAACTGCTGGAAGCGCGGGCAAAAGGGCGCACCAGTGAGGCCATCAAGAAGCTGATGGGGCTGGCTCCCAAAACAGCGATCGTGCTGCGCGACAATCAGGAAATCGAAATTGCGATTGACGACGTGCTGCTCGGCGATGTGCTGGTCGTCAAACCCGGTGAGCGTATCCCGGTAGACGGCATCGTAGTGGAAGGCCGCTCATCGGTAGACGAATCGATGCTCACTGGCGAGAGCCTGCCAGTGAACAAAGAAACTGGCAGCGAAGTCATTGGCGCAACCATCAACAAACAGGGACGGTTGATTATCGAAGCGCAGAAAGTAGGCGCGCAAACTGCCCTGGCGCAAATCATCCGCCTGGTCGAACAGGCACAGGGGTCAAAGGCGCCAATACAACGGGTTGCTGATCGTGTATCGAGCGTGTTTGTGCCTATCGTCCTGGTGCTGGCGGCGCTCACTTTCATTGGGTGGCTCATTATCGGGCAAACTTCGTTTGTGGGCGCGCTCGTCCCCGCCATTGCTGTCCTGGTCATTGCCTGCCCGTGTGCCCTAGGACTGGCAACCCCAACAGCGATTATGGTCGGTACGGGACGTGGCGCGGAGATGGGAATTCTGTTCAAGAGCAGTGAAGCGCTGGAAAACGCCAAGCGGGTGCGGGTAGTAGCACTGGACAAAACCGGCACGATCACCAAGGGCGAACCGAGCGTCACCGATATTGTCTCCTTAAATGGATTCGATCTCATTGAGCTGCTGCGGCTGGCAGCTACCGCCGAACGTGGCAGCGAGCATCCACTGGGGCAGGCGGTGGTTAAAGCGGCGCAGGAACGCAGTATTGCTCTTACACAGCCTCAATCGTTTGAGTCCGAGTCCGGGCGGGGCATTCGCGCTGTTGTCGAGGGTAAAATCGTATTGGTGGGTAGCCCACGCTTCATCCGCGAGCAGGGACATATCTTGGAACAGACACAAGCGCAAATTGAGGCGCTCCAAGCCAAAGCGCGCACGGTAGTCATCGTCACTATAGACGGCGTTATGGGTGGCTTGATCGGCATTGCCGACACTGTGAAAGATGGTTCGCGAGAAGCGATTGCGGCACTGCACCAACTGGGACTGGAAGTGGTCATGGTCACTGGGGACAACGAAAAAACGGCTCAGGCCATTGCACACGAGGTAGGAATTGAACGAGTCCTGGCTGAAGTGTTACCCAATCAGAAAGTCGAGGCCGTTAAGCAGTTGCAGGCTGAAGGCAAGCGCGAGGCAATGGTCGGTGACGGTATCAATGATGCACCCGCGCTGGCGCAGGCGGATGTTGGCATCGCCATCGGCACCGGCACGGACATTGCGATGGAAGCCTCGGATGTGACATTGGTGAGCGGCGATCTGCGTGGCGTTGCGCGCGCCATCACACTCAGCCGCGCCACTATGCGGACGATTTACCAGAATCTATTCTGGGCGTTCATCTATAACATCCTGCTCATTCCAGTTGCAATGGCCGGGGCGCTTGTACCTATCCTTGCCGGGGCAGCGATGGCCTTTTCCTCGATCTTCGTGGTGAGTAATAGTCTGCGGCTTCGCAATGCCCGTATCCTGGATGCTTCAGTGTTGGAAAAAGGCATCATCCAAACCCCAGAAAAAACCACCTCGCCTGCTGTGGCATAGTTCCTGACTACCATTAGAATGGGTAATCGAAACGACCCCAGCGAAATGCGGGGTCGTTTCTCTTTCTCTCTGGTGTTTTGTTTACGCTTCGACAGGCGGATACGCGATTTCAATCAGCTTCTGTTCGATCAACGGCCATGAAGCAGGCGTCTGCCATTCCACTGTAACCAGTTGTGCCGGTTTGTTCACATCAACATGAACGACGCCCGTAATTTGCTCGATCTCGCCCCTGACGGTGCTGACACAGCCATTGCAGGTCATATTCGGGACCTTGAAGGTTTTGGTTTCCATAAAGAACAACTCCTGATAAACGTGGATAGTTGCCATTCATGATTGAGCTTAATCGTTATTCAGGTATTTGATATGCGCCATTTGGCGGTGTTTGACAATCATGAGTGCGTTTATCATGAAATTAAGGAGTGTGTGCGATGCAATTGGAATCCATCATAGTCTGCCCTGAGTGCAGTTTCGCCAAAGCAGAAACAATGCCAATCGATAGCTGTCGAGTACTTTATCAGTGTGTCAATTGCGGGGTTATGCTGCGTCCGAAACTTGGCGACTGCTGCGTATTCTGCTCCTACGGTAGCGTTCCATGTCCTCCAAAGCAAGAAGAGGAAACAAGCTGATGCGCGTGCTTTTAGCGGAAGACCACAAAATTGTGCGTCAAGGAACACGTATGTACCTGGAAAGCCTGGGAGTCGAGATCGTTGGCGAAGCGGCAACCGGCGCAGAGGCCGTCAGACTGGCGCGTGAACTTCATCCTGAGGTGGTGGTGATGGATATTCACATGCCAGAACTGACCGGAGTCGAGGCTACCCGCCGCATCCTGGACGATAATGCTGATGTGCGTGTCCTGGTGCTGACTGCATACGATGATCCCGTTTATGTTCATGCTTTGCTCGATGCCGGCGCAGATGGCTTTGTGTTAAAAACGGCAGAACTTTCGCAGTTATACCAGGCGCTGCAAGATGTTGCGGTTGGCCGCCCGGCATTTGATGCAGGCGTGATGGCAAAGGCGGCTCAACATATTCCCAGTACAACTACTCTGGTCGAAGGTCTGACTGACCGTGAGCTTGAAATCCTGACCTGCGCTGCTCGTGGGTTGACAAATAAACAGATCGGAAAAACGTTGTTCATCTCGGATCGCACGGTGCAGGGACACTTGCAGAATATCTATCAAAAGCTCAGTGTGACAACACGCACCGAAGCGGTAACCGCAGGGCTGGCACGCGGACTGATTAGTCTTGTCGAAGGAGGTCAGAGTTGACGGACTGGTTTCACGTTGCGCTCACGGTTTTGGTGTTATTCGCGGTCACAAACTTCTGGCTCGTTTATCGCGTTCTGAGGCCGCTGCGAAAGCTGGCTTTACAGACAGCAGATCTGTCACGCGGCAATCTTGCGGCACTCCAGCAGCCATGCGGCGGTATTCCTGAAATTGGCATTTTGCGGCGCACCATGGCGAGCATGGCGGCACATGTCCGCCGCAGTCACGACGATGGTATTGCCTATCGCCATGCCCTGACCGATGGTCAGGAAGCGGAGCGGGCGCGGATCGCGCATGAACTCCACGATGATACCATCCAGTCACTCGTGGCAATCGCTCAAAGCCTTGATTTTGCCTCAAGCTGGTTAGAAAAAGACCCGGTGCGAGCCAGCGGGATGCTCAAAACAACGCGCTTGCAAGCTGTCGAAACCATTGAGGGATTACGACGTCTTATCGCCAATCTCCGTCCTCCCGCCTTGGAAGAGCTGGGTTTAGTTCCTGCTCTGCGAATGTTGGCTGAGAGCGAATCGGGCGCAGAAGTGAAAGTGCGAACGACGGGCATCGAACGCCGCCTGCAAGCCGGGCATGAGCTTTCGCTGTTCCGAGTGGCGCAGGAAGCGATCCACAATGCACAGCGACATGGTCAAGCAACCTGGATTTCAGTTGAAATCGATTATCAGCCACAAAGGGTACGCCTCAGCATATGCGACAATGGGGTAGGCTTCCGTCCTCCAGAAAATTTCGATCAGCTCGCTAGGACTGGTCATTATGGGCTGCTTGGAATGCAGGAGCGCATTCAGCATCTCTATGGGACAATCCAGATTATGAGCGCGCCGGATAGCGGGACGAACCTTGTTGTGGAGTTACCGCTGGGCAAACCTGATCAACCTACCGAAACGGTCAAAGACCCGGTCTGCGGCGCACGGATACAACCCCAGCAGGCGTATGGCAGTGTCCGCTACGAAGGGGAGAAGTATTACTTCTGCTGCCCAGTCTGCCAGGGCGCTTTCCAGCAGAACCCGGAAACCTACCTCGCCAAACTTAACTAATCTGACCCGCTTTGAAACCATGCTTCAATAAACGGCAATACGCTAAATTGCCTAGTGTCACCCCGCTAAACAACGCATTCAACGATTGCAGAGCATCTTTACAATTCCTCTGAGTTGGCTCTTGCGTTCATTGGATGCACATATTGAACAGCCCGGATAACACGCAGCCCAGCGTGACTGAAATACAACCTCCACCTCGTTGGCTCATGGTACTGGTGGGCGGGGGATTTTTGCTGCTGATTGTAGGCACTTTAGGAAGCATCTTTGTCTTCAGAGATGTCTTACGCCCCGGTCAGCAGCAGCGCGTTATCAATATGGCACCTTTCATGGAAGCTTTTCTGCCGCCAAATCCTGGTGCGGGGCTGGCGCTGCCGACACCGCTCCCCACTTATAGTAACGGGGTGTCACCGGATGATCTTTTGAGTGTGGCGCTTGTGACGCCGACACCTGAAGTAACCGTTAGTATCCCATCGCCAAGCCCAACCATCTCGGTCATATTATCGACTGCAACCCCAACGCCAACCCTCACGGCTACAGAGACACCTACACCAACATCCACTTTACCTGAAGCATCCACGACGCTGCAACCTGCTTCAACTCCATTACCGCCGACAGCTTACCTCAATGGGTTTCGCTATGTTCGACAGACCTGGAACAACTGCGGCCCAGCAACAATTACGATGGGTCTCAGTTATTTCGGCTGGCAAGAAGGACAGGAATTTGCGGCTTCGGTTCTTAAACCCGATGACGAAGACAAAAATGTTACCTCGCTGGAGATGACATCTTTTGTTAATGAGCGCTCAGGGGTACGGGCCATTTCACGTATGGGCGGCACACTTGATCTGATCAAAGCGTTTATTGCCAATGGTTATCCGGTCATCATCGCGATTGGCTTTATGCCTGAAGGCTACGACTGGTTAGGACATTATCGCTTGCTTGTGGGCTACGATGATTACCAGGGCGTTTTCTTCGCCTACGACAGCTACATCGGCACGGGCGACCATGGAAACGGCATCGCAATTCCTTACGATGAAGTCGACTCCGATTGGAGGCAGTTCAATCGGAAATTCATTGTTCTGTACCGCCCGGAGGAAGAGCAATGGCTGAGATTGTTGCTCGGTGATTGGGCTGATCCCGCACGCGCTGGGGAATTTGCGCTGCAAACTGCACGAGATGAAGCACGAGCAAATCCTCAGGATGGCTTTGCCTGGTTCAATATGGGAACGTCGCTTGTGGCACTTGGTCGCTATGATGAGGCGGCGGTTGCTTACGACCAATCACGACGGTTTAGTTTGCCCTGGCGCATGATGTGGTATCAGTTCGGCCCTTACGAGGCTTACTTCAATGTCGGACGTTACGACGACCTGATGGCCTTGATCGCCGCTAACCTCAACAATGGAGGTCAATATATTGAGGAGACTTTCTATTGGCAGGGGCAGCTCTATGCAGCTCAGGGGCAGTTTGCTGAAGCTGAAACCGCCTTTGAACAGGCGCTGCGTATCAATCCCAATTTTGCTGCTGCCCAAGAAGCACTTTCAACATTGAACTCAGGCTAGATGGAGAATGTCGGCATGAAACGGCACCCAATATATGACAGCAGGCGACCTTCTCGCATCAATATGTTCTTGGAGTGGATTTTCCTGGTTGTCGTCATCTGCCTGGTGGCTGTTTTGTTAAGCAAGATATGGCTGCGCGCAGCCGGGCAGGAGGACACCAACCTGCTGACCTTCATTTCAGGCGTTCCCACAGTTACAGCAGCGCGCATTGATGCCCTGGACTCCTCGGCCACAGCTGCCGCCAGACTCAGAAGCTCCCAAGTGCCGATAGAGACAGCGACAATTGTTGATGAAATGACACCCACCCCAGTCATTATTGGGGCTGCCTCAACCGGAGGGTTTGGCGGCGCGTTTGTTGGACAACTCGCTCCTGACTTCACATTGCCGACGCTTGAAGGAGACTTAATCACACTGTCGAAACTGCGCGGTCAGCCGATATTGATTAATTTGTGGGCGAGTTGGTGTCCACCTTGCCGCCTCGAGATGCCGCTGCTTATCAACGTCTATCAGCGTTATCAGAGTGAAAGTCTTGTCATACTGGGGCTGAACGTCACAGAACAAGACAGCCTCGAAGCCGTCACCGCATTTGTTGAGGAGTTTGATGTTCCGTTTCCTGTTCTGCTGGACGAAGCTGGTCATGTCAGCAACGATGCCTATGGCATGATGGGACTGCCGATGAGCGTCTTCGTAGATCGGAACGGTATTGTGAAGCGCGTCGTACTTGGGGCGCTTGTCAGTGATGAAGTTGATGGATATATCGCCGAGATCATGAGTCAAGGTGAGTGATAAAGATGAGTGACACTATTCAGAATATGCAACAAGAACCGGTGCCCTCACAGCATGAAGCGACCGCTCAGTCAGAGGTCTTTGTTATCCCACGTACAATCTTTAACAATGTCGTGATTGCCACCGTCTTTTTCATTCTTGGCGGATTGGCTGCTGTCTTGTTGATGAACAATTCAGCACGTTCTACTGAGCAGGTCATCAGTCAGGCGGTAGCGACGGCCATCGAGAGCTTTGCAGATACACAGGGAGATCGCCCTGTACCGAGTCTGAACAATCCTGGCACGCGCCTTGAAGTCAGCCCTGATGATGACCCCTCACATGGGCCTGCCGACGCGCCAGTGACCATTGTCGAGTTCAGCGACTTCAACTGTCCTTACTGTGCTCGATTTGTTCGAGACACACTGCCGCTTCTGCGTGAAAACTATGGTGATCAGCTTCGCTTCGTGTACCGAGATTTTGCCATCCTCGGTCCAACCTCTGTTGATGCCGCTGTCGCCAGCGAATGCGCGAATGAACAATCTGCCTTCTGGGCTTATCACGATCTGTTATTTGCGAACCAGGGCAGTTTTGGGCGCGAGAGGCTGTTAAGTTACGCTCAGCAGGCAGAAATCAATGTTGAGGAATTTTCAGCATGTTTGGATAACACTGTCATACGGGACGAGGTGTTGGCAGATACAACAGAAGCGCAGCGCTTAGGCGCTACTGGCACACCGACATTTTTCATCAATGGTCGTCCGCTCATTGGGGCGCAACCCTATGCGACGTTTGCCGCCATGATTGATGAAGAGCTGGCGACAGCAGGCAACAATCCATAGATGACATCTCACATGATTTCTGGCACGCTGTGATCTGCTCCACTATCCGCATCCCATCTCTGAGGTTCGTTTATGCGTAAAAAAGCTGCACCCACAAAACGCACGACGAAGGTTCAACAAGGGCTATTGACCCGATATAGCCATCTCCTCACCGTTGAGCGCGGCATCATCGGCGGAACGATTCTGTTTATTCTTGGAATCATCGCAGTGGTGGCTTTTAACGCCTGGCAAAATCGAATTGTTAATATTGACGGCATTGAGCGTGTGTTCGGACTCCCGCGTGGACATGAAGAGTTCACCACTTACCCGAACGATGAACTACCCCCTATAGGCGGTCTTCACAATCCAACCTGGCAAAACTGCGGTGTTTACGATACCCCGATTCAAAATGATCTGGCTGTGCATTCACTGGAACATGGCGCTGTCTGGATCACTTACCGTCCCGAACTTCCAACCGAACAAATAGAAAGACTGCATGAGATCACACGTGGTGGCAGCCACCGATTGCTCAGCCCATACCCTGGATTGGCGAGTCCGATTGTGGTAACGGCATGGGGGTATCAGTTGCAGATTGAAGATGCCTACGATAGCCGCCTGATCGACTTCATCAGTAACTATGAGCAAGGGCCGCAATCCCCTGAGCCTGGGGCACGCTGTTCGGGCGGGATTGGTGAGCCAATAGCTAAATCATGAAGTCCATTGAGTGTGGCGTGAGACGATGAAATAGGAGCCAAGACCATCTGATTCAGGCGTTTAAGGGGAAATGCTATGGAGACTGATAAGCCTACCTCGTCCAAAACTGGAAACGCTCGGCAGCGCCATTTGATGCGCCAGGGTCGAATGCGCCAGCCTCATGTACGCCATGCTGTGCCGATGGCATCAGAAACTGCCACATCCATTGACAGCCGGAACGGGATCGTTCGATGGCTGAAACAATCTTTTTTGCGTTTCGGACCCGTAACTACACTCAGCCTTGTTGTTCTGCTGATAGTGTTGATTGAGCTACAGTTGCTGTCGGGTCGTATTTTCCCAAACGTCTGGTCTCTGGGAGTATTTCTCGGCAACATGTCGTTAGAGGATGCAAGTACACGGCTTCTCGAAGCCTGGCATGGCGAGTTTCAAATCGAACTGACTGATGGAGAGCGCACATGGATGGTTGCTCCCTCGCAGCTTGGACTCCGATTGGATGCGCGCCGCACCGCTGAGGCAGCACGAGCCGCAGGTTTGGCAGGCATTCCTTTTGGTTATTCGGTTGAACCAAGTGTAAGCCTCGATTCTGAAGTCGCACAGGCGTACTTTGAGTCGCTTATAGATGAGGTGGATATCCCCCCGTACAATGCTGACTATGCCTGGCAGGGTGAGCAGTTCGTGGGTGTACCTGGTCGAGATGGGCGAGCCTTAAACATCTCCGACACGCTGTCAAATCTTCTTGAAGACCCCGGTTCAGTGGTCAGCCGCCAGCGACTCGAACTCATCTTCAATCCTCTGCTGCCAGAAGTTGTCGATCCCGCTCCCTATCTGGAGGAAGCGCACTTGCTTGCAGGGCAGCCATTTACCATCACCGCCTACGATCCTTTCACTAATGAAATGCTGAACTGGACAGTCGATAGGGAAGATTTTACCGCCTGGCTAGAGGCAACCACCAGCGGGTTGGGTATTCGAGAGTCTGCGGTGCTGTCATTTCTCGAAGCCCAAAGCACAGCGATCAACCTTGAGGATACCTCTCGATATTTTGATAGCGAGGAAAGCCTGGAACGCATCACGACAGTTATTCGCAGCGCTCAGTCTTCAGTGTCGCTGCGTATCCGCTACTACCCGACAACTTATACAGTCGTTTCTGGTGACACAGGCTATCGCATCGCTCGCAAAAAAGGCATTCCTTTTTACCTGATTGAGCAGGCAAACCCTCAAGTCGATTTGAGTGTGCTTTCACCGGGGGATGAACTCAATCTACCGCCACAGGATGTCACTATACCCCTCGAACCGATTCCCTCGAAGCGCATTGTTGTGAATCTGGACACACAATGGCTTGTCGCCTATGAAAATGGGCAGCAAGTGTTTAGTTGGGCGATCTCATCCGGCATTGAACGTGCGCCAACATCACCCGGTATATTCCAAATCCTGAGTCATGAACAGAACGCCTATGGAAGCAGTTATTTGTTGTGTGATGATTCAGGGTGCGGGCAATGGGAGATGGAATGGTTCATGGGGCTTTATGAAGTGGTGCCAGGTTTGATGAATGGGTTTCATGGAGCCGTTTTGCTGCCTGACAACACCTATCTAGGCGATGGAAATGTAGGTGCTCCATACACGCTTGGCTGTGTGATGTCTCGTAATGAGGATGCACAGCGTTTGTATGAGTGGGCCGAGGACGGCACAATTGTCGAGATCATCTCCAGCGAGTTTGCGCCACAGAGCGATTTGGGGAGGTTAGCGCTGGGAAGCTAAACCCTGAACTGGTCTTTGTCCGTTATAGAGGCACAGGGTTCCGAAAACGGTTACGTACTGGCGCACCAATACCACACCTTCAAAACCAACCTGACTAAAAAACGACGGCAGTAGTCCATTGACATTATCCGCTGTTGTTGAGAAACCATCGAGAAGTTGCACCAGAAGAAAGAGTGCTCGCATGAGCGGGTTCGCTGCTTTTCCCCAATCTGCCACGTGAAGTTGCCCACCTGGGCGAAGCACACGAAACACTTCATGTATAGCACGGAGTTTGTTTTCCCTGGAGAGGTGATGGAACAACAGACTTGAAAATACGTGATCAAAGCTGTTGTCCGGGTAAGGCAAGTTGTAGACCATCCCATGATCGAGTGCAACTACCATCCCGGTTTGTGAGACTTTCTGTCGAGCGAGCGTTAACACCTTTTCGTCACCATCAATGCCGACAACTTCAGCATTGGGTTGTGCCTGCTTAATCAATAGCGTCAGTGTGGCCGTACCACAGCCAAGATCAAGAACGCGGTGACCGAGCTGAACCTGGGCAGCTTTGACCAAGGTGTTCTTGAACTCGAACTCGCGCAGTGTCAACCGGAGAATTGGATCGTACACCGCCGTTAGCCAGTCGTAGCGCAAGGCGGGGATGTACTTCTGTGATTTCTCTTCCATCAGTGTTGCGCTGCTTTCGAAAAATTATCGCCAAAGGCAAAACGTACGTTATCGGTCACGAGGTAAACTGACGCACCAATCCCAATGCCTGATCGGTTTTGGCGATTGATTTCATGCCGTCTGCTTCAATACCTGTCAAGGCACGAATGGCGTCAATGGTTTCAGGCACAACAATGGCCTGGTTGTAGACCTGATAGTTGTAAAACACTTCATGCCCGCTAACGGTCAAACCGTCTTCCCACAATCCAACTTCCCACATGTCACCACGTGGCCGACCCAAGTCGGACATCATTTCCAGTGTGCTATTGAGGGCCACAACGCCATCCGACATTTTCAGGAAGGCAATACGCGGCGCAGAACGAAAAACATCAAGCACTTCTTCTTTCGTTACGGCGCGAGTGAGTTCAACGCTCCAGGCATGGAGGTGACTGGTGGTATGTGCCGCTACAACCGCAATGGTCACAACATCCAGATCGGGAATAACGGTTTGCGCGTCAGGCCCCTGATGGGATGGAATGTCCTTCTCCGGTACAACGGTGTTCATTACGCCTGTATGATCTGATTCCCAGGGGTCGGTTGCGCGACGGATCAGCACGCCCCGCGCTCTTTTGAGCAGTCCCGCGTTCTTGAGCACACCCAATGTTCGGACAATGCTGGTCGTATTGCACGACACCACACGGGTGGTGTCTAGACCTAAGGCGGAAGCATAGTTTGCCTGGGCGACAAAGGAATGTCCAGTCAGGCTGTGCTTTTCACCGCCCTGGAAAATTGATTTCACGCCAGCGGCGCGATACTTTTCCAAGTTGCTTGCAGCAACTTTTTTGGGAGTCGCATCGGCGATCACATCTACCTGTGACAGCAAATCCGTTAGATCACCGGCAACCGGGATACCCGCACTCTGCATGTGATCAGCAGCCTCTGGCGTTGAAGCGAAGAGTGGATATCCTTTTTCAACTGCCACCTTAATACGCCAATCGGTGACTACATCGGCGATTCCAACCAACTGCATATCGTCCTGTGCCACCACTGCATCGGCGATCCGTTTACCGATAACACCGTAGCCATTGACTGCCACTCTTACTTTTCGATCCGACATTTTCAACCTCTTGGTTAATTCAGCCAGTGGGTTGTGGATACTGGCTGCACGTTGTCACTTTGCGAGCGATGGCTCTTATCCCGCCCATCGTATATAGCACATTTATCGAGCGGGTTCATTTCCGATTAAGGTTGCCGCATAGTAACGGCATTCACTTAACCCAGCTTTCGCGATACTCGCCAGCAGTCCATCGGTCGTAACCCGATTGGGATCATAGGTGACTACAACGACACCTTTTTCAAGGAAAACCTCAACGGCGAGAACGCCGTCTAACTGCGAAAGCTCCTTACGAACCAACGCGGCGCACTTTGAACAATCCATGTTTAGCACGTCCAAAAAGGCCACCGTCGCCGTGAAAAAGACTGCTTGATCGTTTTGGCTTTCTACTGGTTCAATGGCTTTGTCTAGTTCAACATTTCCCTTGGTCAGCATCATGTCCACCTCTTTCTCCATACCCTGAGCATACTACGCATGGGAACTCGACATAAGCGCTAAGTTGCTTACCTCAGATACGCCATTTAGCGGGGGGATAAACGAGTTGGATAGCGCTTATCCGGCTCTGGCTTAAGCCCTAGAATGTGAGTAGGTGTCAGCAAGGAGGTGAAATCATGGCGAAAGATCCCGTGTGTGGTATGGATGTTGAGCCACAGTCTGTATTTGCAACCCGTGAACACGTGGGGCAGGATTTCTTCTTCTGCTCTCAACAATGCGTCGACACCTTTGATCGCAACCCACATCAATACGGGCATCGCTCACATCACAATAACCATGCAAGTAACGTTAATCCAGTCGATACGGCGCACCATGACTATGTTCAGAGTAGCCGCAATGGCGCAGGTGCGCCCATCCGAATCGAATTGGCCGTTATCGGGCTTCAACGATCAGGTGGCCCGGCGTTGGAACGCGCTATTACCGTTATTCCTGGTGTCAGCCGAGCTATTGTGAACACCAAAGAGAGCCGTGTTTTCATTGACTATGATCCTGAAAGTGCCAATGTGTCTGACTTGCTGGAGGCAGTGCGAAGCGCTGGCTTTACGCCCGGTATTCAGCATCTCAGGCTCAGGGTCAAAGGTCTGTACTGCGCTGAATGTGTTGGAAGAATTGAAACTGCCCTGAAAGCAGTTCCGGGTGTGCTGGATAGCACTATGAATGCGGCCACTGATGAAGTCCGCGTGGAGTATGCTCCCAGCATAGGCGATCTGAGCCGCTTGACACAAGCGATTGAAAACGCTGGCCCCTATAAAGCGACGCGCGCCGTGGAAGCGTCGGAACCAGAAATTGATAAAGAAGCGCAGGCAACCGAGAAGGAATATCGGATGCTAATGCGTAAATGGTGGTTTGCTGCCGCTGTCGGTGTTCCGACGATGATCCTCTCCTACCCCTGGATTTTCCCAATTTTGCGCGACTGGTTCCCGCGCGGCAGCGACAGTTTACGTTACATCTGGTACGCAATGGGAGTTGCCAGCCTTGCAGTATTGGTCTACTCCGGCAGCCAGTTTTTTGTCGGCATGTGGGAGGGGCTAAAACATCGCTCGGCAAATATGCACACGCTGATTGCCATCGGAACGGGGACGGCTTGGCTGTACTCGACCATCGCCCTGCTTTTCCCCAGTATTTTCCCATCCGAGGAGTTTACCGATGTCTACTACGATGTGACGGTGGTGGTGACCGCATTGGTTGTACTCGGCCTGGCAATGGAGCTAAAGGCGAAAGGACGCACCTCTGAAGCAATTAAGAAGCTGATCGGGCTGCAAGCAAAAACGGCCCGGGTGGTGCGAGCAGGCACAGAACTAGACATTCCTGTCGAAGAAGTGCTGGTTAACGACATCGTTATTGTTCGACCCGGTGAAAAAATCCCGGTAGATGGCGAAGTGATCGAAGGTCAGTCAGCAGTGGACGAGTCGATGATTACTGGTGAGTCGCTACCTCTGTCCAAGAAGCTCGGTGATGAGGTGATCGGCGCGACAATCAACAAAACCGGCAGTTTCAAATTCCGCGCGACCAAGGTCGGCAAAGATACGGCACTGGCAAACATTATTCGGCTGGTACAGGACGCGCAGGGAAGCAAAGTGCCGATCCAGCGCATTGTTGACCGCGTTTCGGGCTATTTCACCCCTGCGGTGATGATCCTCGCCATTCTGGGATTCATCGTCTGGTATAACTTCGGGCCGGCACCGTCTCTAGCCTATGCGCTGATTATCGCTGTGACCACGTTAATTATCGCCTGCCCATGTGCGCTTGGGATGGCGACACCCATGAGCCTGACCACAGGGATTGGTCTGGGGGCGCAAAATGGCATTCTCATTCGGTCTGGGGATGCCCTCCAAACGGCTGAACGACTGAATACCATCATCCTTGACAAAACTGGGACCATCACGCACGGCAAACCTGTTCTGACGGATGTCATACTCGCTCCCGGACAGGATGAAAATAGGATACTGCGTTTGGCGGCCTCTGTCGAAAGGTCGTCTGAGCATCCCCTCGCGCTGGCAATAGTCGAAGGGGTACAGGCGCGTGGTTTAGCAGTGAGCGAACCCAGCGAATTCGAGGCTATTCCAGGCCATGGGGTTTCGGCGGCTGTTGAAGGACACCGGATTTTGATTGGCAACCTGAAACTGATGAGCCGCGAAGGTATATGTCTGAATGGGTTGGAGGAAAGATCGAAGGCGCTGGCTGACGACGGCAAAACCCCGATGTTTATTGCCCTCGATGGAGAATTGGCTGGCATTATCGCGGTCGCCGATACTGTCAAAGAAGACTCTAAAGTCGCCATTGCTGCGCTGAAAAAGATGGGGCTGGAAGTGGTTATGATCACCGGGGATAACGAACGCACTGCCAATGCCATTGCGCGACAAGTAGGGGTAGATCGTGTCCTTGCTGAAGTGCTACCACAGGACAAAGCCTTCAACGTGCAGACATTGCAGCTTGCGGGCAAGAAGGTGGCAATGGTCGGTGACGGCATCAACGATGCTCCCGCCTTAGCACAAGCTGATGTAGGCATGGCAATCGGTGTTCTCTATCCCTTCTTGGGTGTTCTGTTATCGCCCTTGCTCGCTGCCCTTGCGATGTCTTTCAGCAGCGTAACGGTGATTAGCAACGCCAATCGCCTGAAAGGGTGGAAACCAGCCCACTGAAATATCACCTACCTTGGCGACACCTGAGTGTCATCGGTGGAGTAAATCAAACTCGCTTACAGGCACGCAAATGAGTGTAGAACACAGGAGAAGCATAATGTCTGAGCACAATGTGAAAACGCTGCGGGGAGTTGTCGTTCAGGATCCGCCTATTGGCCGCTTTCTGTTTGCCGATACTCGGTTCGCATGGTTTTGGCTAATCGTCCGCGTGCTGCTGGGCTGGCAGTGGCTCAGTTCAGGCTGGGGCAAATTGCAGAATCCAGATTGGATGCAGGGTGGGATCGCCCTACAAGGTTTCTGGGAACGCGCTATTCAGATACCTGAAGCAGGCCGCCCGCCGATCACGTTCGATTGGTATCGCGGTTTCATCCAGGGACTGTTGGATGGGCAAGCCTACACGTGGTTTGGCCCGCTGATCGCCTTTGGCGAAACCTTAGTCGGTGTCGCCCTAATCATCGGGGCGTTCGTCGGGATTGCCGCCTTTTTCGGGGCGTTCATGAACTGGAACTTTATCATGGCCGGCACGGCGAGCAGTAACGCCCTGTTCGGATTAGCGGCGCTGTTCCTGATTCTGGCGTGGAAAACCGCAGGATGGTATGGCGCAGATCGTTGGCTTCTCCCTCGACTTGGAACACCCTGGATGAAACGTCAGGGCGTTCTAGTGCCTGAGGCGGTGCCGATTGCGGAACCGGCAACCGATTGAAGTCGGTTTTGGAGGGAATTCCGTGAAATACCATGTGAGAAGGTAAGGAGTGACGTTTATGACCCCCGACAAAATCATTGTGACTATCGCTGGGCTTGGGCTAATTGCCTTTATCATCTGGTTCTTCTGGCTGGTCAAGCATCCTGGGGTGAAGGCCACGATGGGCAGCAGCGGCTATCAAGAAGCAGTGGTGCTGGTCAAAGGCGGCTATACACCAGACATTATTATCGTCGATCACGGCAAACCCGTAAGGCTTAACTTCCTGCGAACCGAGTCGGCATCCTGCTCCGAAATGGTCGTCTTCCCAGACTTCAAAAAGAGCACTAAACTGCCGGAAGGTGAGACTGTGGCCGTTGAGTTGATGCCGGACAAACTTGGTGAATACGAATTCCAATGCCAGATGGGGATGTTCCGGGGCAAACTTGTTGTTGAGTAAACTGTGCAGGCAGGTGAATAGAGCGCCTGCCTTAGGAGTATATAGAGAGACATTCAAATAAAGTAGGCAAGTAGAGAGACGGGAGAACTTACTATGAAATGGTCGAAGTCGGTTCAGATGCCAGGTCTGGATACTATGGGGTTGGTATTGGCCGTGTGGATCTGCGCGCTACCATTTATCGGCCTTTTGATTGCTCCGATTTTTGGCGCACAGACGGCAATTACTGTGGCAATCGCTTCGCTCATCGTGATGCTGATTCTCTGCTGGGGACGCTGCATTCTCAATATTATCCGCTTGTTTGCTGATAGAATTGAGACAGCGAAGGCATTTCGTAAACCGTAACAGCCCATTACTCAACAGGCACTTTTGCTATTGCTCGACACAAAAAACCTAAAAACATGATACAATTCTCAGAAATCAGATTAGTTTCTTGAGATGAGGTCATGGCATCCGAAAGAGCGTTATTCGCATCACCATCGATCCTGGTCATTGGAAAGTGCGACTTGTTGGTCAAGGGTATCCAAGAGGTAATCAAACCCTACAGCACTTTTGCTGAGACAGACCTAACAGATGCCCTCGCTGCCGTGACAAGCAACCGTATTCAACCGGAAATACTAATCCTGGTGGCTTACGGACATCGAATTGAAGAGGTGCTTCCACGCATCCGCGAGCGATTTCCTGATATTATTCCTCTCATCGTAACGCCCTATTGTAATCCAGTTCATATTTGTTCTCTGATGCAGCAGGGTGTGAAGGGCTGTCTTTGTCTGGAAGACAGCCTGATCGAACGCATTCCCCACGCCATCCGCGACATCCTTGAGGGTGGCACCTACCTTTCACCAACTGCTGCTGCGGCGATGGCTCAAAACGACCACTACACCCAAAATATCCGACCTCGCATCACACCCTATCAATTGGAAGTGCTGCGGCTGATGGGGCAGCACTGGTCAGGCGGGCGCATCGCGGCGCAGTTAGGGCGAAGCACCACCGCCATTTATCAGGTGCAGCGCTTTCTCCGTGACCTATTTGAAGTCGAGACCAACGGCGAACTGCTGGACAGTGCCGTGCAGCTTGGCATCCTGCCAGATACGCGCCGCATCTCCGCCTAGAACCTCCCGCTCATTTATCTGAGCCGTCCCCCTCATTTTCCTGAGCCGCCGCTCTCAGGGTTCTGTTACGGTTGTACATAGCCCGCATGATACCGTGAAGGAGGTCACGTTTCCGTCCTTCCTCCTGAGGTGTTCATGCGATTCGGCAGTTTCCGTCACCACAAAACTCACCTGCTGCGCTCAGCGCTCATCGTGACGGCGGCGGTGGTGGTCGCCAGCCTGAGCGCAGCGCCATTAGCGCACCCGCTTGACGCGCAGGAGGTCACGCAGGAACCGACGTTCGTGCTGACGGACACACCGTCACCGACGGCAACCCTGAACCCGACGGCTTCGGCAACGTCCTCGCCGACGGCAACCCTAACCGAAACGTCAACAGCAATCGCTGTGCTGACGGAAACACCCACTGCAAGCGCAACCGCAACCGTCACGCCGCCTTCACCGACCTGGACACCGTTGGTCCAGACAGTGGTCGTTCCGGCGACGATTATCGTACCTGCCACCATTATCATCCCGGCAACGGTCATCGTTCCGGCGACACCTTTACCACCCACGCTGCTGCCCCTGCCGTCTGCCATTCCCATCCAACCGACACCCCTCATGACGGCAACCCGCGCCTATGGCTGGTCGCGGCATGAGAGCATTGAGATGATCCAGGTGATCGGCTCGTGGGCGCTCACCCGCCACCGCGCCGCATCGGATGGCGCGTATCACGAATCGGCCTCGGCGGGGGCGACGCTGCGCTTTCCCTTTACCGGGGACGGCGTGCGCCTGATCTACCGGGCGCATCCGCAGGGTGGACGCTTTGCCCTGCTGCTGGATGGGGTAGCACAAGGGGTCTACGACACGCGCACTGACGAGGAAGGTTTTTACTACGCCGGGCCGTTCTTCTTCCCTTCCGGCTATCACGTCGTGGATGTGGTCGCGCTGGCGGATCGTTCCGGCGTGACATTGATCAACATTGATGCGCTGGACGTATTCTACGGCCCGCTCATGCCCACACGTCCTGCTCCGACGGATGTGCCGCTCGCTGAAAGCACCTCCCAGGGTGAGACGCGCCGAGATGCCATCCGCGTTGACCTGATCTCCGCGCCACCCACACCGCAGCCCACACCAACCGCTATCCCGCAGTCGCTCATTAGTGTTGAGGTCGTCATCGCCTATGACCTGAACCGCAATGACAGCGCGGATGCCAATGAAGGCGTGCAGGGGATGTCGGTGCGGCTGCTGGATGCGGCGACCAATCAGCCGCTGGCTGCCGCGCTGACCGATGCGCGGGGGTTTGTCACGCTGCAAGCGCTGACCACGAACGCCGTAACCGTCGTCGTGCCGTACCTGGGCGAGACCTTCAACGTGCGGTCAGCGCGCGGGCGCGCACAAACGGCGCGCTGGACGCTGCTGTTGGACGCGGGCACACAGCCGGGGTTGATCCCATGACCGACACGAAACATCCCACCCTCTCGATGGTTCTCGCCGGACTCATGCTGCTGGCAGCGATACTCGCCTGCGGGGCGGCGGCAGCGGGTAATATCCGCATCCGCGACCTGCCGCAGTTCATCTGCGCCACCAGTACGCCGCTGGCGACCCATACGCAAGCACCGACGCAGGCGCAACCGCCCATTTACAGACCCCCTTCCGGTTATGCCACCTATACCCCGGTGCCGGGCTGCATCTGGAACGGCTCCGTCTGCGCGACCAATACGCCGCGTCCCGGCGGGAGCTACAGCACACCGGGCTACTACGTCCCCGGCGCGACCAGCACGCCACGTCCGACCCATACCCCGTGGCCGACTCCAACCCCTTATGTCCTGACCGGACGTTTCTTCCTCGGCGCAGACGTTTATACCGGTGGTTTCGAGTCGGAAATCAGCCTGCGCCTGCGGATCGAAGGTGTGCAGGTCTATCCGTTGGATGCCGCACGTCAGGTGGTCGCCTGGCAGATTGAAATTGAAAATGTCGGGCAGGTGGTATACGCCACCATCCCCGGCGGACAAGTGTTCGTCGCCGAAGTGAGCGCGGAGGGGATGCCGCGTACCGGGCAGTGGTGGGCATCGGCGGAAGCGGCGCAGGCCGTCGGGATCGCCTTAGAGCCGGAGGCGCTGGACGCGCTGGAGGTGCAGCCGGGACAGGTCTACCGCCTGACCCTGACCGCGTTCACACCCGTTGGCGAACCCGTCCGTTTTGGCTGGGTGCTGGATCCGCTGGCGGATGGACGTGATGGCGACCTAGTGGGCGGCAACGTTGCTTACTGGGCCAGCGATGTCAGCGCCGAGTGCACGATCAATCCTGGTTCGGGCGTGATCGTGCCGACACCGAGCGGGCTGGCTCCCACCCCAACCCCTTCACGGACCCCGCAGTACCCGCCCTGGTGTACCTGGTGCGGTCAGTAGGCAGGAGAGGCTCACATGCTCGATGGCGCGATTGTCGTCCCGGTAATGCAGATGCTCTACAGCTTTCTCTATGAGATCGCTGCCGTGCTGTGGGGCTTGCAGCGGGCGGTGCTGCTGACCGGCTATGTCGTGATGGCGATCACCGATTGGCTGATCAACCAGGCCTTCACGCCGCTGCTCAGTTCGCTGGGGGCACAGACCGAGGTGTTTCTCGGCCCGGTGTTCACCATTGCGCTGCTGGTGCTGGCGGGCACTTACCTGATGGGCGTGTTCCTGCGGATTCGCGTGGTCGAGTTCAAGAGCGCGGTGGTCTGGTTCCTGGTGGCGCTGCTGCTATTTCAGGGCGGCCCGCAGCTCTATCAGGGTGTCGAGGAGATGCGGCGCGGCATTGCTGGCGCGTTCTACGAGGAAGGGCTGAACCTGCTCAGCGAAGGCGGCGGCGCGCTGGCGGCGCTGGATCAGGTCGGCAGCGGCGCGGAAGCCGATATCACCGCGCCGACCAATCAGTTTGGGGCGTTTCTGCCCAGCGACCAGTACGTGGATGGCCTGGATGTGGCGATGAGCTACCTCGGCGCGGATGCCTATGACGTGATTGCGCCGCCCAACCCGCCGCACCCGATTGACCGTCTGCCCTGGTCGTATCTTGCGCTAGACGGTTACTTCGATTTTGCCACCAGTGGGGCGTTCTTCGGTGATCTGTCCCGTGAGGCCCGTGAAGCATCGCTGGCGCGCGCTGTACAGGGCATCGCCCGGCTGTTCATGGGCGGCTTCATTTCCGTTTTCGGGGTGCTGGAGCAGATCATCCACTTGGCGCTGGCGATTGCCATGGGGCTGGCGTTTGCCTCCGCCTTCATCGCCATTCTGTTTGCCTTCTTCAAACACACCGAGGTGCTGGTGTGGAGTGTGCTGAACCTGGTGATCGAGTTGTTGGTCCAGTCGGTGCTGATGTCGCTGTTCCTGTCGCTCATCATCAGCTTTGTGCTGGTGGGGGCGGTGACAGGCAACGCCGTCGTCACGCTGGGCACGGTGCTGGTCGGGCTGGTGCTGGTCTTCATCCTGCTGCTGGCGGCGTTCAAAGCCATCTGGAACGGTATCAACCGGCTGTTCGGGGCGATGGGACAGGTGACGGGTGGGACGATGCTGTCCCCCGGCGGTGTCGCCGCAGGCGCAGCCGGAATGGCGACTGGTGCGGCGTTGGGGGCCGCCGGTGGCGCGATGGCGCTGGCAACAGGCAGCAACCTGACGCAGGCGGCGGGCATCGCGCTTGGCAACAACCCCACGCTGTCGCGCGCCGCCTATATGACCTCGATGCTGCCGGGTCTGCGGGAAACCCGCATCGGGCAGTTCGCGGGTGAGTTCACCGAAGGGGCAATTGCGCGTTCGGCATTAGGCCCTATCGTTGGCGGCGTTGTTGTTCCACGCCGTCGCGCCGATGCCCAGCGCGCGGCAGCTAGTGACCCGGCAGAAGCGGTCAGCGACTATTACCATCCACGTTCGGAAAAGGCGCGCGAAATCCGTATGGAGCGGGCATTTGGCACGGCTGCGCCGCAGATGGCGCACATCATGGACTCGCACAGCGAAGATGAACTGCTGGAGATCGTTTCAGCGGTGAAAGCCGTTCGCGCCGCCAACCCAGCGCTGCCCGCCAGCAGCCCGGCTTTTCAATCAGCCGTAGCGCAGCGCTTGCCTGATGAAACTACCCGCGCGTTTTCAGCAGAAGACCTGCGGCTGGTCATCACCGCCTCCGGCGCGCTGCCCGCCGAGCGTGAGCGTCTGGGACGTGAGGCTGCCCATGAACCGCCCGCCACGGAGCGCGCGGTGCGCGATTACTACGCCGCGCCAGATCGGGCAACCGCTTATGCTGGATTGCAGAATGCCGTCGGTCCCGTCGCCGCACCGGAGGTTGCCCGCGTTCTGGATGCCCACACCGAAGACGATATGGCGGAGGTCGCCGCGGCCATCCGTAACTTGCAGACCACACAGCCCAACCTGAACCCCAACTCAGACGAGTTCCTGCGCGCCCTCAAAACGCAGGTGGTCGGGACGACTTCTGCCCCGCTGAGTACGGACACACTGCGGACGCTGACACGGGGCTTGATTGCCGATCCGGGGCAGCAGGTGATTGACCTGCCGTCGCTGGCACAGGCGATTGGCGCAGCCGTGGGCGGCTATCGTCAGACCAACGGGGCTGCGCCGCTGTCCTTTGAGCAGGCCGCATCCACTGTCGCGCAAAGCGCGGGGCTGCCACCGAATCAGCCCTATCCCTTCGGCAGCCACACCGCCGCCGTCGGGCATTTCGTCTCGCAGGCGGTGGCGCTCAACCTCACCCCACAACAGGCGGCGCAGGTGGTGGTCGAGGTGCGCCAGGGCGGACAGCTCCCCGACGGGCTGTGGGAGTCGCTGCGGTCTAGCCCGGCGCAGCGGGGCAGCTCGCCCGATGAACTCAACGGCGCGCTGCGTGCGCTGGAAGCGGCTGCGCGCGCCCTGCCGCGTGGAGTCGTCACGGGCAGCGTCCAGCCAGCACCCGTTCCGGGAGTTCAGCCGATATCCATTCGCCCTGAGATTCAGCCGGGCGCGGTGATGACCGCACTGGAAATGGAAGGCGATGTATGACGCGCAGCGAGGGCGACAAACTGCTGGCGCAGTGGGATGCCGTTCCCACCGAACGCCAGGACTACTACCGCCGCGTGTATCAGCGGGAAGTCCGCGCCGCCGGAGCCAGCACCGACGATGCCGCCGAACTGGACGTACTGCGCCGGTTGATCGATGCCTACCGCCAACAGGCGCTGGTGCCGGTCGGGTCGCGCTGGGCGAGTGTGCCGGAGCGGGTGCGCGCGGCTGCCCGGCAGGGCAAGCCGCTGGATGCACCGGAGGCACACAGTGATGTCACTCGTCCTTCAGGTCCGCCGAAAGCGCTGGCGCTGCTGCTCCTGCCGCTGGCTGGACTCTTGCTCTTTGGCCTGTTCGCGCTGATTGGAGGAAGCCGTGATGAAGCGGACGCGCTCGCGGCCCTGACCACCCCAACCGAAACCCTCACGCCAACGCCGGAAATCAGCCCCACGCCGACGCCGCTGGCATTGGAGCAGTCCGATCCGGTTATTCGCGCCGGGGACAGCCGCCGTCGCAATTACTACCCGGTGCTGCTGCAGGTCTACCCGGCAGACGGCAGCGCCCCGCGTGTGTTCGTGGTGCAGGAACGCGCCGTGCAGACCGCCGATTGGCATTTCGATCCCAATCCCGATGTCGTTTCCTGGGTGTCGGGTCTGCTGGTGCGCCCGGTGCTGGGGCTGCCCTTCAGCCCGGAGAACCGCGACCTGCTGACGACGCTCGCGCCGGGTGCACGCTTTGCACTGCAAATGAACACCGGGGCTGTCCTGGACTTCACCTATCGCGACACAAGCCAGGTGGCGCGACAGGACGCAGCGATTTTTACCCAGGTCGAACCGGGGCTGGCGCTGGTGCTGATTGGCGAGACCGACCCGGAAGGGGCGCTGACCGAAACGCGCTGGGTCGTGACAGCAGCCTATCCGGTGGAGCAGGAAGTCGAGCGTCTGCGCGCGGGTGAACTGGCGGCAATCATCGCGCCGGGTGAGAGTAGCGCAATCATCGGGTTGGATGATGTACGTCTTATGGTTGTCGGCACGATGCTAGCGACCCCGGAAACGCTGCCCGCTGACCTGGCTTATGCGCTGGTCGATCTGGAAATCGTTACGGACACGGTGGGTCTGCAAACCAGCGGCGTGAACTGGACGCTGGAGGATGCCGCTGGCAGCCGCTTCAACCCCGATGCCCTGGCTTCGGCACAGGGCGCATTTGGGGCACTGCCGGGGAACATTCCACCGAACACCGTACTGACCGTGACCCTCGGCTTCCTGGCGCAGCGAGACCTGACCGATGCCCGACTGCTGGTCGGTGTCGGCAGTGACGTAACGGTGTTCGCCGTCGGGTTCACTCTACCGCCTGAACCCCCAACCGTTGAAGGGCTGGATGTACAGATGCGGCGAGTCAGCACGGACGCGACGGCGGTCTACGTTGAGGCGCGCGTGTTCAATCCACAAGCCAGTCCGGTCGCGCTGGAGGCGCTGGAAAACTGGCTGGTGCTGGGCTACGCGCCGCTGCCGCTCGGTCCGCAGTCACCGCCCATCGCGGGAGAACTGCCCGACTCCGTCGGTGCCAATGCGGCTTTTGACCTGGCGCTGACCTTCGCCTACAGCGGGGAACCCTATGGGCGGCTGTTCCTGCTGGGACGCGAATACGCCCTGCATATCAACGAAGGGGGGTGATGTCTACTTCCACTTTTTTTCTGGGGCACCGATGAATCAGACACATGAAGGAGACGACAGATGGGTGACTTAGGGACAACGATTGAAGGTTTTTTCACCGAATTCGAGGCGCTGCTGCTGCTGGTCAGCGGCAGTCTGGCGGTCATCGGCGTGATCGGGTTGGCGATTCTGTATCTCGGCTCGTCATGGCCCCTGATCTCTGACTGGAAGCGCGACAATCCCAAAGCCGCCAGTCAGGTGACAATTGGCCTGCTGCTGCTGATCTTCGTCGGCGGCGGCGGGCTGGCGACGCTGGGGATTGGCGGATGAAGGTCTGCCGGTGAGAGGGCATTGCAATTACCAGTGTCCTCCCAGAAAGGAGGTTATCCATACCGATGGCAGCGCACTTTAAGTCCAATGTCCGCCTGCGCGAGGAAAAAGGCTTCGGCAGCATCTCGATGAAACGCCTGATCTTCTGCGGCGTGGGCGCGGTGCTGATGTTCATGCTGCTGCGCCTGACCCCGCTGGCTGGACTGTCGCTGCCGGCGTTGATCGCGGTTTTTGCCGGGCTGCTGATCCTGTCAGGGGCGCGTGGAGGTCTGCCACTGTGGCAGCGGGTGCTGCTGGGCTGGCGCGGCGGGATTGTCCTGAGCGCTGCCAAACGGCGTGACGGGTTCGCCGTGCAGCTGGCGCAGGTGTTGAGCCTGAACCCGGCAGCTGCCTACCTGCGCGGCGAACGCCTGTTTGCCGCTTCGATGCAGTCCGTCGATGGCGATCCGGGTGAATGGACCTTGTTTGCCAGCCTCGACGAGTTGGAAGGCGCGGGCGGGCTGCGGCTGGTGGAATGGGAAGGGGGGCACGATGGTGGCACGGCTGCGGCGCGGTGAACAGCGCGTCCCGCGCACCGTCCTGATCGAACCCTTCGACATCGTGCTGCATGGCACACCGGAAGGGTTACAGGCGCTGCAAAATCGCTTCAGCCTGTGGCTGCGCGGGTTACAGGGACCTGCCCGTTTCGTCACCTGGCAGCTGCCCGCCGATCTCTCGCCGCGCATCGAGTCGGTGAAGACGATGGCGCAGACGGCACTTGAACCGCAGCGGGCAGCCCTGCTGATGGAATACCGCCGCCACTACGAACTGCTCCAGCAGGAGGCCGATTATCAGCGCGCCATTTGCGGACTGGCGGTGTGGCTGGATGTCAACGAAAGTGGTCGGACACTCGCCCGCTCGGTGTCCGGGTCATTTGATACGACGGCGGTGGAGTCGCCTTGGCCGGCGTTGTTTCAAGGCGACTATGAACTGTGCGAACCGGGGGGCGGCTATCGCGGTTGGCATCTTGCGCCGACCGGTCGTCCGGGTGGACGGTTCTACTTTGCCTTCCTTTCCAGCTACCAGTTCCAGCCGACGATCTGGGATTTTGGTCGTCCACTGGCGCAGCTTTTACGAACGGATTTTCCGCTCGCGCTGTGCGTGGACATCCCCAAAACCTGGGATCGCAACGATGCCATCAACGAGATCGAAAGCGTTGTGCAGGCCTATTCGGTGCATCTGGCGACGACGCGCGGCGAGGACAGCCGCTCGGTCAAGAAGGTGATCGACTGCCGTCAGGCGCTGGAAGAACTCAACCTGGGCGATGCCCTGCACGACGCGCAGATCGTGATCGCGGTGGCCGCCCCGGATCGCAGGACGCTCAGGAAGCGCGTGGATGAGGTGGTTCATCTCGTCAAGCCCTGGTTTCTGCTGCGGGCGGAGATTGGCGAGGCGCAGTCGGAAGCGGCGAAGTGCTTCACCACAACCCCATCAAAGGACATCCTGATTCCCCACACGACGTGGCCGCTGGTTTCGCGCGAACTGGCGCTGCTGTTTGCGCCGCTGGGCTATCGCAAACTGGCAAGCCTGGAAGGGACGCTGCGCGGGGAGGCGGCAGGCGGGCGCTACCCGGTTTTCCATAACTCGTGGCGCGATCGACGGGCAACCCATGAGGTTTGGGTCGGCGTGAGCGGGTACGGGAAGACGTTTGCCCTCAACTGCCTGCTGACCCGCCAATACGCCGAGGAAGGGGTGCCCTTTACCCTGCTCGAACCGATGGGACACGGGCGGCACGTCGCCGAAGCCTTCGGACTGCCCTGGTACGTGATGAGTGCCCAGCACACCTGCCTCAATCCGCAGGATGTGATGTTCCCGACGCTGGTCGAGCAGAAGGCGCACACCATCCGGCTCTACGAAACCCTGTTGGGGCGGCAGCTTTCGGGCACTCAGAAGGCGAACCAGGAACGCGCGCTGCTCGGCGAGGCGCTGGAAACGCTCTACAGCGGCTTCGCCGATCTGATGGCGGTCACGCCCGACATCGCTCCCTTAACCGAGACGGTCTGTGATGTCCTGAGCGGGCTGGGCGACAAGCCGCACATCCAGCAGATCGCCCGCGACCTGTCTGACGAAATCGCGGGCTTGTGTACGGGCAAGGGTCCGTGGGCGGGCTTTGTCAACGGGACGACCAATCTCGACCTCTCGTCGCGCTTCAAGGCACAGCCGCAGGTCTTTTCCTTCCACGAGATGGAACAGGATCCGATCATGCTGGCGATTGCCTACACCCAGGTCCTGAGCGCGATTCGCCGCGACAGCCTGTCCGATGAACAGCCGCGCATCATCGCTGTCGATGAGGTCTACCGCCTGATGCGCCATCCTTCGCTGCTCGACTTTCTGATTGAAGCAGCCAAAACGTTCCGCACCCGCAGAAAAAAATTGGTGGTGATCGATCAGCAGATGAGTGTGTTCCTCGAACAGAAAGCGCGGCTGGTGTTCGAGAACTGTCCGATCCGTGTGATTTTCAACCAGCGGCAGGGCTTGAACGTTTTCCACGAGGATGCCGCGTTTCAACACTTCAACGCTCAGCACCGTGAGATCATCGCCAATCTGCCCCGTTTTCACTTCCTGCTTGACGTGCAGGAAGAGGGCATCTGGTATCTCTACAACCGACCTTCAGAAGGCGAGTTTCACCGTTTTCGCATGACGTGACCCATGAAAGGAGTATTCCCATGAGCGAGATTTCCCCAGTTCATCCTGAACTGGACGACCAGAGTACCATTTACTACTTTGCCAGCGGCATCAACCCCGGCGAGGGACCGCTGGTCGAACTCACCAAGTCGTGGCCGCAAGGACAGCAGACGCTGATCGTCGGGCATTATGACCAGTTCCAGGAGGCGCTGGATGCTGAGATGGAACTGGTTGAGCTGAAAGCCGATCAGGGGCTGGAACCGGCGATGCGCGAGGCAGAACGACGCGCGGTGGAGGCGGGCGAACTCGACCCAACGCGCGCCGATGGGCGGCTGTTCACCGAAGGGCCGCCCGACCCCTTCACCACCCTGCGTGAGCAGGAACTTCAGGGCTTGACCTATACCTACGACATCGTCGCCCAGCCGCAGGGGACGGTGGAACTGCAAAGCATCAAGACCTGGGAAGTCGATGGCGAACGCGGACTGCAAGCCATCGCCTTGGGCGAGTACGACCGTTCCAGCGATGCCCGTGCCGAACAGGAAATGCTGCAGACGCTGGGCAAAGAACAGGGATTGGTGGCTGAGATGCGCGAGGTGGAGCGTCTCGCCGTTGAAAACGGTGTCCTCGACGACCGGCGCGCCGATCCGCGTCTGTTTACCGAAGGGCCGCCCGATCCATTCAAGACCGAACGGCAAGAGGCACTGGAAGCCAACATGGGCTACTACTTCCGCGCGGGTCCGGCGCTCGATCAGGGCGAGACGGTTAAGGCGTATAGCCTCAATTTGGTCAATATTGAGCGTGAGGGTCTAGACTATCGCTTCTCTCAGGTCGAATACCTGCGGGTGGACGTGCAAGATGCCGGGTATATCGACGACGCGGCGGGCAAATTCAACCGTCTAATGGACGATCACGGGGTCGGACCGGCAGTGTCCGCCGCTAACACCTGGACACGCGAACACGGCGCACAACCGGCGCTGGAATGGCAGGAGGTGGACGCGGCACAGCTGGACCGTCAGCATCAGCCGACCACGCCGACGATGGAGATGGATACGCAGCCGCTCCCGGCTGTCACCCGCGATGAGCTGGAGTTGTGAGGATGGCACGCCGCAATTCATCTCCCCTCAGTCCCTGGCAGGAACTGGAAGAGCAGGCCTATCACGCTTACCGCGAGTGGCCGCTGTTCCTCAAACTGCGGCTGCGGCAGCTGCGCCAGCATCTTCCCGCAGCGGCCTTTGCCAGCCTGTCATCACGCCGTGAAGACGCAGCGCCGCCGGAATCCGTGCCTGATTCGGTGGCGGAAGACATCGCCCTGCTTAAAGCATATGGGCTGTTCGTGCCGGAGCGCATCCCCGATGGCTAAGAAACTGCTGATCGTCGAAAGCCCGGCGAAGGTCAAAACGATTCGCGGCTTCCTGGGCGACGACTTTATCGTTGCCGCTTCGCTGGGACATATCCGTGATTTGCCTGACCGTGAACTGGGGGTTGAGCCGGACAGCTTTCGCCCGCACTATGAAGTGCTGCCGGGCAAAAGCGAGATCGTCAGGCGGCTCAAGGGACTGGTGAAGGGGGCGGCTGTGCTGTACCTCGCCACCGACCCGGATCGGGAGGGCGAGGCGATTGCCTGGCATCTGGTCGAAGTCCTCAAGCCCCGTTGTCCGGTCTACCGCGTCGCCTTCAACACCATCACCGAAGCGGCGGTCAAAGCGGCGATCCTGTCGCCACGACGTATTGACAGCGCGTTGGTCAATGCACAGCAGGCACGCCGCATCGTGGATCGGCTGGTCGGGTATGAGCTTTCGCCGCTGCTGTGGGGACGCTTTGAGGGCGAGAGGTTGTCTGCCGGGCGGGTGCAGACGGTTGGGCTGCGGCTGGTGGTCGAACGCGAACAGGAGATTCAGGCGTTTACATCAGAAGCCTACTGGACGCTGGATGCGGATTTTGAAGCGCGCGATGGGACGTTCACTGCCCGATTGGTGCGCTGGCACGGAACGGACATCGCGCTCAAGGACGAGGGGATGACCCGCGCGATCATGACGGCGCTGGGCGCTGCCCATTGGTCGGTGCAATCCATCATGCATCAGGAGAAAGAACGTCGCCCACAGCCGCCCTTTACCACCAGCACCTTGCAGCAGGCCGCCTCGAGCCTGTTGGACTTCTCCCCTGAAAAAACCATGCGGCTGGCACAGGAACTTTACGAGGGGGTTGACCTGGATGGCAGGCATCTCGGTCTCATCACCTATATGCGAACCGATGCGGTTCAGGTCGCGCCAGAGGCGCAGCGCGCCGCCGCCGACTTCATCCGCGCTGCCTATGGCGATGCTTATTTGCCCGCCAAGCCACCCAGCTACCAGGCGAAGGAGTCCGCGCAGGAGGCGCATGAAGCCATTCGCCCGACCGCGGTCACGCACGTGCCAGATAAGTTGAAAGGGGTATTGTCCGATGACCTCTACGCGCTGTACGCCCTGATCTGGAGCCGCTTCGTCGCCAGTCAGATGGCAGCAACGCAGTTTGCCGAAACGACGGTTATGGTCGGTGCCGATGATGCCGTGTTTCGTGCCAGAGGGCGAACACCGTTGTTCGATGGGTTTTTGCGCGTCTACGCCCATGAGGAGGAAAAGGCTGACTCGGATGACAACCCTGACATCAAGCCGCTGCCCGAAATACGACAGGGTGAAGGGCTGCTGCTCACGGGCTGGAGTCCGGTGGAGCGCTTTACCCGTCCGCCGGGACGCTGCACCGAAGCGGCGTTGATTCAGGCATTGGAAAAGCAAGGCATCGGGCGACCTTCGACCTATGCCAGCACCCTCGCTACCCTCAAAGTACGCGGCTATGTGGAGATTGGCAAAGAACGCAAATTGATACCCACCGCGCGCGGGATGGCGATTTGCAAGTATTTGACCGAACAATTCGCCGACCTGTTCGCCTATGACTTTACGGCGCGGCTCGAAAGTGATTTGGATGCCATTGCCGCTGGCAGCGCCGAT
Organism: Chloroflexota bacterium; assembly: GCA_016223085.1. Classification (GTDB taxonomy): domain Bacteria; phylum Chloroflexota; class Anaerolineae; order Aggregatilineales; family Phototrophicaceae; genus CFX2. The sequence goes on along the minus strand of JACRPS010000006.1, from coordinate 177,687 downwards.
TGGGTGGCAGTGCTGCGCCGCTTCTGGCAGACCCTTCAGTCACAGCTTCAGATGGTTGAGGCAGTCTCCACAACATCCCCAAAGCAGCCGTCAGCGACGGGTGAAGTCTGTCCCGAATGTGGTCAATCGTTGATGCGACGCACAGGCAAAAACGGCACCTTCCTCGGCTGCTCAGGCTATCCTGACTGCCGCTACACCCGTCCGCTGGAAACTGCTAACACCATTCACCGTTCATCTTCTAAACGGAGGAAAACGCGATGACGACGACGATTTTACCTGATCTGGGCGGACGCAGTGAAAACTACTGCTTTCGCGCAGGCCCGGTCTTGAATCCACCCCACATCACTGACACTGCGCCCGATACCTACAGCCTGGATGTGGTGCGCTATCACGAAAATACCGATGGTTCCTTGCGATTTGAACATCTCGAACTGATGCGGATGCAGGGGGAAGATGGCCGCGTCTACATGGGGGATGCTACCGAAAAATTCAATCGGATGCTGGCAGAGGCAGGACCCGAACGAACAGAACGCGCAGCCAAAACCTGGGGACGATTACACGGCGCGCATATCCAGGATTGGCGGGAAATCAGCGAAGATGACCTGTTGCCGGAGCGCGCTCAACCGCCGAAGTTCTATGATCATGAAATAGAGTGAGATCAGGATGCCTTGCTTTCTAAATATCGCTCGAAAAGCCAAGTAAACAGCGCATCACGAAACGACTCGTTGTCGCTCACGAGACGATAGAAATTGAAGTTCGATTTGTACACATCCTGAATAACATCGCCCGCGACATGCTCAAACGTCAACCGCACTTTGTCAATGGGGTTGACTCTGAGGCTGTCACTCACAGCTCCACTCTGGGCAATTTGCTCCTGCACATATTCAATCGTCACCCGGTCTGCTTCGGTGAGTTCCACGCCAAAACGTTCGTTGAGTTCCTGAAGAATGCGCGACAACGCCTCACGCGGATCGTCATTTCGGAATCGACCCGTTACACCCGACAGCGGATCGAGGTTGGGATCACCATGATCGGGCGTATAATTGCCGCTGCCAGTTTGCCGGATGCGGTAAGACTCGATGTCGATGCTTTGCAGCACTTCGAGCGGGAGTTCATCGCGCTCAATAGGCAGCTTGCGGCGGAGGAATTTGGCGAATACGTACAGCTTTTCGAGGTCAGCGTCTTCAAACGGCAGGATTTGCGACAGGAATGCATACTGCCGGATATAGTCCATTAGCTTGCTGCGAAAATCCCCCTGAGCCTCTTCGCTCAAGTCATTGAAACGTTCTACAACCGGATCAAGCGGTGTGTGCAGGCGGTCTTGTGTCGTGCCGGGCGTGAAATAAAGCCGGGCAAAGTGATCGACTTCGGCATCCGTGAAGAGTTCAAAGCTCTTGAGTTCGGTCTCACGATCATAAAGCAGATTGGGATCGGTGCTTTCGCTTAAGAGCGTGCGTTCATAATAGGGCGCGAAAGCCGCCTGAATATGATCGGCGTCGTTGGCGAAGTCCAGCACACAGGTGCTGCTCTTGCCCGGATGGGTGCGGTTGAGCCGGGACAACGTTTGCACGGCGTGGACGCTGCTCAACAGCTTGTCCACATACATCGTGTGCAGCAGCGGTTGGTCAAAGCCGGTCTGAAACTTGTTGGCGACGACGAGGAAGCGATACTCATCCCGCTTGAACATCTCCGCCGTTTGCGTTTCGGGAAAGCCGTTCAGTCCCGACTCGGTGTAACTGCCAGCGCCGTCTTTGACGGCACCGGAAAAGGCGACCATCGCCTGATAGGGATGCCCACTTTTCGCCAGGTAGCTCCGCAGCGCCAGAAAATAGCGCACCGCGTGCAGGCGCGACCGCGTGACGATCATCGCTTTGGCTTTGCCACCGATCTGGTGAGCGATGTGGTTATGGAAATGCTCCACCATGATCTCGATCTTCTTGTCAATCGTATGGCGGTGCAAATCGACGAAGCGGCGCAGCAGCGATTTGGCTTTGCCACTCTCGTACTGCGGATCATCTTCGATGGTTTTGAGCAAACGCCAGTAGGCTTTATAGGTGATATAGCTCTCCAGCACATCGAGGATGAAACCCTCTTCAATCGCCTGACGCATACTGTACAGACTGAACGCCTCGTACTTGCCGTCAGGGCGTTTCGTCCCGAACAGTTCCAGCGTCTTGGATTTCGGAGTCGCGGTGAAGGCAAACGTGCTGGTATTGGGCTGATGCTTGCGCTTCCGCATTTCCTCGACAATTACATCTTCATAGTCTGGCGGGTCAGCGTCGCCTTCCTCGGCTTCTGCCTCGTCCAGATCGGACGTTTGCAGCACCGCTTTCAGGCTCTTGACGCTCTCGCCGCTTTGCGAGGAGTGCGCTTCGTCGATAATAATGGCGAAGCGTTTACCCTGAAGCTGACCGACTTCCGCCACGATCATCGGAAACTTTTGCAGCGTCGTGACGATGATCTGCTTGCCATCCTCCAGCGCCTGCCGAAGCTGGCGCGAGGTCGCATCGATGTTTTCGACCGTTCCCATCACCTGCTCGAACTGGCGCATGGTGTGCTGCAACTGGCGGTCAAGGATGCGCCGATCTGTGATGACGATGACCGAATCAAACACTCGCTCGTCGTGGTCATTGTGCAGGGTGGAAAGCTGGTGCGCCAGCCACGCGATGGAGAAGCTCTTGCCGCTGCCCGCGCTGTGCTGGATCAGATAACGCTGACCCGGCCCGCGTTCACGCGCATCCACAATCAACCGCCGCACCGCATCCAACTGGTGATAGCGCGGAATGATAAGGCGCTTTTCGCCCGTTTTCTTGCCTTTGTCATCTTCGACCTCGACCACCTGTACGAACTGATCGAGCAGATTTAGTACGCTGTCTTTCGTCCAGATGTCCTCCCACAGATAAGCGGTGGCGAAGGTATCATGACGCGGCGGGTTGCCTGCGCCGTTACTGCGCCCGCGATTGAACGGGAGGAAGAAGGTCTTCTCGCCGTCCAGACGCGAGGTCATGTAGATCAGATCGGGGTCAACCGCGAAGTGAATCAGGCAGCGCCCAAACGCGAACAGCGGCTCGCGGGGGTCGCGGTCTCGCCTATACTGGCGCATGGCATTCTGCACCGTCTGCGCGGTGAAGGGGTTCTTCAACTCGGCGGTAAATACGGGCAGTCCATTGATGAAGATCGCCAGGTCGAGGCTTTTGCGGTCTTTCTGGCTGAAATAAAGCTGGCGCACAACGCTGAAGATGTTCGCCGCGTAGAGCCGCTGCGTCTCGGCATTCAAGCCGCTGGCGGGGCGAAAGAACACCAGTTGGAAGCGCGCGCCGACATCCTTGAAGCCCTTCCGCAGCACATCGAGCGTGCTGCGCTTTTCGATCTGCTCGCACAGGCGGTACAAAAACTTGCTGCGGGCGGCTTCGCCATACTGCTGCCTGAGCTTTGCCCACTCCGTCGGTTGGGTGGATTGCACAAAGCGGATTACATCGTCCGGGATGAGGCACAACTCCGCGTCGTAATCGGCAGCGGTGCGGCGCTCATAGCCATTGACGTTGAGCAGATGCGCTTCTATCGTGGCTTCAAAGTTCTTTTCACTTGTATCGACCATGTGCGTTAAAATTGACTTTCCTTCGCATATCTGCACAATGAGTTTTACAGAGGCTGACGGTGTCGGCGAACCAAGCAAAATTCAAGTCTTCACATGAAGATTTTCGCAAAACGATAATTAACCTTACAATCGATCTCATTAAAGCGCTTCATCACATTTGACAGGAAGTATATCATTACATGAAGTGGAGAGACCACCTACCGAATGAATGTCCGCCTGACGATGCCATTCCAACTAATGGAGTCGTTTATCGGTTGGCTAGCCGAAAAAACTTTGACGAAACCGATTTTCTTTCGTATCGAGAAATGTATCCAGACGGACATTGGGATGGCGTACCAGAATGTATAGCATGTGGGTTATCTGTATTTACTGAAATTGCCGGGATTGAGCGCCTTTTACGACGTGTGCCGGGCAAAAAACGTAGTAAATCACATAAAGTAAAGAAGGTGATTGAAGGCAAGCTGACACCAAAACACGGCAAGATGAAAAATACACCCAGTACCACTCATAAATCGCATCACACATGGTGGATACCGGTTGGTGAAGAACCATGGAAAGTGTTTCGCTTAATTGAATTGCCGGAAGACAGAACATCATGAGCGTGCTTCCGACAAATACCCTATTGGGAAAACTAGAAATAATTGAAATATATGAGCATTACGATCAGCCGTTACTTTTTGCATGTCGAAATGCCTCGGATAATCTCTATCTTGTTGTACTGGAAGATGAAGAAGATGAGTTCGAAAATTGGCTTTATGCCAGCATGTCCCCTGCACGTTTTGCTCAGGTTCGCTCCGGGGGCATAGATTTATATAACGCCTTCAAAAATGCTGAAGATGGCTTCGTCTTTTTAGTGAAGCTCTATCGTGATCGCCAAATTCCATCTGTAATTACAAAGGTGCCAACAGACCAATTGCAGGATGAGCAACTGCCTGAAAGTGGCGAGGCTTTAAATTTAGAAACAGCGACGCTTGAAAAGAAAGAAATTTCGGTTCAACGGCGCGCTGCCCAACTGTATCGTGAATATGTAGAAATGGCTTTGGAGTTTCCGGGGCAAAGACGCACTGAAGCTCCTATTTCCGTGTTAAGCGACATTATGCGGTATTTACAAGACACCTTAATTTCGATTGGGCATACTATCAGTGATTTTCATAAAGATAGCAAGTCTCCAACGCGAGATTTAGTCGAAAAAATGGAACTTGCCCTATTGGATGTCAGCGCGGGTTCATTCAAACTTGAAATGGCTTCCATCGAACAATCTGATATGTTCGGGGATACCCTGCTCGGTGATGCGTTACAGGAACTGGCACGTATCATCGCCATCGGCAGCAACGAGGAAGAACTCCAGTCTGCATTTACAGAACTGAAATCAAGTGTACCTAAAGATTATTTGAAACTTCTGAAATCTATCCGTAATTCACGCATTGATCGAGCCAATCTTCGATGGGCTTCAGCCAACGGTCAACGTGTGGGAGAATCCGTATTGACCTCGCCAACCGTCATTTCTACTATTGATACCATCGAGCAAATGGTTGTCACCGAAACAAATTTTATTCGCGTAACGGGCAAGCTGACAGGGGCGTTTACAGATCGAGAATTTGAGGTCGAGACTCGTGACCAAGTTTATAGAGGAAGATTAGATAATCAGGCATTGACGGTCGAAGCATCTGACATCATCAATAATGCCCAGCTTGGAAAGCGTTATATTCTACAGCTTCGTCAAGTGGTCACTCGGAAGATTGCAACCGATGAAACAACAACCAAATACTTTCTAGTTGACGTAGAAGAGGATCAATTGTAGGCGAAAAAGCGCCCTGATATGGGCACTACGTTTATCCGGTTCTCACATCGATCTTGCCTGTGACTGCCGCCGAGATGAGCGCCGCCCGGTACTCTTGCAGGCGCTCGATAGTTTCTTCAGCTTTGGCAGTTAAACGGTCAATATGCCTGGTTTCATCTTCAATATAACCAAGTATCTGCTCACGTTCGCTTTGGGGCGGCATAATCACCGGGAACTCACTGAGGTTACGTGACGAGATCGAAGCCAGATTGGTACTCTGCTTTGAATTTATCATAAAGTAGAATCGTGCATATTGGGCAAGCGTCAGCGTGGTGATCCAGAGTGAGAGACTTTGTTGATAGGGACGGACTGCGAATACATGGTTTTGATGCAGACAGGGTTCAATCTGCCCCTGCCAGACCGCGCCGCGCCCTAACTTATCATAATCGCCACCCTCGTTCATCAGAACATCGCCAACTTTCAAGGAGTAACGCTCAATTTCGCTTACTGTGACCTCAATTTCAGCAACTTCTGACAGGTCTATGTGTCCTGTCTGCACGTTTGCAACACGCAGATAAGGCAGTTCTACCGTTTTTACGCCTTCAAACTTGCGACCTTTTGCAACGCCACTCCGAACATCTGAGACAAACTTCAGACGTTGAACCTGCCAGTGAGCAGGAATGCTGTCTACCCACTCAATCCCACTGTCCTTCATCGGCGCGTCGGGATTCAGCCCCTTCGTGACGGCGTGGCTGATGATGGCGCTGCGCTGCTCGTGCAGAGCGGCGATCAGTCCGCGCTTTTTGGCGATCAGCGCGTCAATCTTCGCCGTCTGGCGATCAAGGAAGGTGGTGATGGCGCGTTGTTCGTCAGGATCGGGGGGAAAGGGAATTTCCAGATTGCCAATAAATCCCCAATTGGCTCGCGGCATTTTTGCCCCATAGGTTGAGGCATCAATAACGTCGATAAATTCCTTTGTGAGCAAGCGGAGAGCCAAAAACTTCGGCAATATTGTGTTTTCACGTACACGCAGCACCAAAAGTTCGCCCACACACACACCGTAATGCCTTGATACGACCACCTTTGCCAAATAGGGACGCAGCTTACCGAACAACACATCTTCGGATTGAAAGGCTTTTACTGAACTCTCAAAGTTGGAAATCGCGTTTTCAGGAATAGTATATCTTCCTGTCCAGCTTTCTATATTTTCAAGCTGTAAATACACTTCGTTTTCATCAACTTCAACTCTCTGCTGATTGATGTCGTTTGCCAGAAATTTTAGGCGGCGTGTTTCCCAATGTGCTGGAATCTCGCCCAACCACTCAACCCCGCTGTCACGGTATTCCGGATACATCTGATAGCGGGCGACTGCCGCTTCAAAGATACGCTGGGCTTCGCGCTGGCGTACCTGGGTCATTCCGTCACCTCCCGCAGCATGTCGAGGATGTCGCGTTCCAGCCGTTTGATGTCCGCTTCGATCTCGGTCAGCGGGCGCGGCGGCTGGTACTGATAGAAGTAACGGTTGAAGTTGATTTCATAGCCGACCTTGCCGACCTCGCCATCCCGGTCATCCCGGATGTCAGTGTTGATCCACACTTCGCCCTGAGCAAAATAGGGCTGCACCTCGCGGCTGAAATAGTCGTAGATCGACTCGCGCAGCGGCACACGCTCTACCGCGATGGGGTCTTCAATATAGGTGGTGGTGTAGCCTTCCATTGCCTCGACCACCGGCAGCGGAATGTATTCATAGCCGCGCAGGTCGGAGTCGGCTTCCGGTCTGCCCTGTTTGTCGCGGCAGATTTCGGCACTTTCGTCGCGCTCGCTCAGCGCCGCCAGAATTGCTTTGTGAATTGGGGCGGATAGTTTCAGATCATGCTTTGCCACCGCCTGTTTCAGTACCCTCTCAAACGCCGAACGACTCCTGAAGAGGTCGCCGGGCAGGTCGGCCAGCATGGTCAGGATGCGTTCCTGCTCGGCGCGTCCGGCAGCTTCTTCAGCCTCGCGTTCTTCTGGGTCGCGTTTTTTGCTCTTGGCGAGGTTCTGGAAAGCGGTTTGCTCGCGCAGCCGTTCGATGCGCTCCGGGCTGGCGTGGAAGTTCAGCTTCAGCGGACGGTCAATCGTCACCTTGCGGTAGCCAAAGTCGATGGTGTCAAACACCTTCGACACGGCAGGGTCAGCCTGGTCAAATTGGCGGTAAAGCGCCTGAATCTGGCGGATATTGTCCGGCGAGACTTCGCGCCGTTTCTGCCCCAGGCTTTTCCGCATCGGCGACCAGAACCCCGAAGCATCGATCAACTGCACTTTCCCGGCGCGGTGTTGTGGCTTGCGGTTGCTGAGAATCCAAATATACGTGGAGATGCCTGTGTTATAGAAAAGCTGCTCAGGCAGGGCGATGAGCGCTTCCAGCCAGTCGTTTTCCAGTATCCAGCGTCGGATTTCGCTCTCACCGCTGCCCGCGTCGCCCGTGAACAAGGGCGAGCCGTTCATGACGATGGCGACCCGACTGCCGCCTTCCTGTGGGTCGCGCATCTTGGTGAGCATGTGCTGCAAGAAGAGCATTTGCCCGTCGCTGATGCGTGGTGTTCCTGCCGGGAAACGCCCATTAGCGCCTTTCCCCGCTTCCTCTAATACGGCTTCTTCATCCTGCTTCCAGTCCTTGCCGTAGGGCGGGTTGGCGATCATGTAGTCGAAGCGGCGTTTGTCATGTTGGTCGCGGCGCAGCGTACTGCCGAACATAATGTTCTCGGCATCGCGCCCGTCGGCGCTTTTCATGTACAGGTCAGATTTGCAAACAGCGAAGGTTTCCGGGTTCACTTCCTGCCCATAGAGCGCAACATTGGTAGCACTATTGATGCCCATGATGCGATCTTTGGCAACGGTCAACATGCCGCCGGTGCCGCAGCACGGGTCATACACCAGCGCCACGTAAGCAGGCTGTGCCAGCCGTTCGGCTTCGTGCAAGAGCAACAGTTCTACCATCAGTTGGATGACTTCACGCGGGGTGAAGTGTTCGCCGGGGTTCTCGTTCAAAGCCTCGTTGAAGCGGCGAATCAGTTCCTCGAAGATGTAACCCATTTCGAGGTTGGAGACGCGATCTGGATGCAGGTCGATTTTGCGGAACTGCTCCATGACTTTGAACAGCAGCCCGGCTTCATCGAGCTTGGCAATCGTGTTGTATAGGTCGAACTTTTCCAGCACCTCACGCATGTTCGGACTGAAGCCGTTGATGTAATTGCGGAGGTTGCGCGCAAGCTGCCTGGAATCGCCCAGCAGGGAATCAAAGTCGTAGTTGGAGGTGTTGTAAAAGGCGAATCCAGATGCTTTTGTCAGTAGCGCGTCGCGATTTTTCAGCCGGTCATCAATGCTGGCGTAAACCTCCCGCACCTGCTGGCGCGTTGGGGCAAGCACACTGTCGATGCGGCGCAGGACAGTAAACGGTAGAATGACATCCTGATACTTGCCACGTTTTACTACATCTCGGATAAGTTCGGCAATTGACCAGAGAAAATTGACTTTTTCGCTAAAATTATTCATATCATGCTGTCCGATTGAACGTGAGCAAGCGTGGCGGGGCGAACCCCTCATTTTACCATAGTACCGCATTTCACAGTCGATTACCGTTAAAATTGGTTACAATCGGATCTCAGATTGGCGGTGTTTCACTCGGAAAGGCATATAATAGATGAAATAGGAGATGTGAGTTCAGCCTATGGCAAGGGAAGAGCAGCGATTAATCTCAACCGTCAATCAGTATCTTGGCATCAACGCCCATCTGCACAGCCATTTCCTGCATTCGGAAACCGAAGGCTGGGAAGAGTTTCACAGCAGCCACATTACTGACCTGACGCGGGCGATGAATACTCATCTGCCGGCAATGGGCTACATCGCGCGGCAGGAACGCTCTTTGCAAATCCGCCACTTTGACGAATCTCTCTCTCCGATTTCGGATGTTCTAATTAGCGACCTGCCCCGTGTCGGTGAGCGCGCTGCTGTCCGTACTTTCACCACGCCCCAGGCTCAGACCGCCTTCAACGTGCCTGCCTCAACCCTGCTGGAACGTGAGCCAGTGGACGTGAAGCGCCCGACGGCCATCAAGATTTACGAACTACAAGCGGAACCGGGCGGTAGTCAGCGCGAAAAGCCCGTCGCCTGGATTGAACTGCTCTCGCCATCCAACAAGTCCGGCTCGGGTTATACGAATTATGTTGCCAAGCGCGAAGCGTTACTGGCGAACTGGCTGGTGTTTGTCGAGCTGGATTATCTGCATGGCGTTTCAACCACGTTGGAAACCGTCCCTGATTATCGCCCGCCGGGACGCGACCAGAAGCCCCGTGACGAAGCCCATCCCTATCACCTCTGGCTGATTGACCCGCGCCAACCGCCAGATGAACCGGAAAGCGCGGCGATTGCGGCGTTTGATGTTGACCAGCCAATTCCGGCGCTTAGTATCCCGCTGAACCAGGGCGACCATCTCACGTTTGATTTCAACGCGATCTATCACCAGACCTTCCGGGCGCAGCCAGCCTTTGGCATGGCGGTGAATTATGCGGCTGCGCCCGAAGCGGTGGAGCGCAATTACAATCTGCGCGATCAGGCGGCGATTGCCGCGCGGATGCTAACGGTGCAAAAGCTGCATCGCGAGGGTGCCAACCTGACACAAGGCCCTTATCCGGTTGACTCCCACCTGCTCGACAGCCTGCGCCGTCGCCCGGAAGTGGTGCAGCGGGTGCTAACCTCCGATGATTTTACGCCCATAAACTCGCTTGATCTTGATCTGGAATAGGCGCTAGAAGCGATCCTTTTCCGTCGGGAAGTAGATGCTTCTGAAGCTAAACTGCTCTGGCTGGGGACTGTGACGGATACCCTCGTACAGTCCGCCCGTGACACGGTTCAAGCCTTTGTGCAGCTTCTCCCGAATATACCCATCGTCCTCATGCGCCAGGAGCAGGATCGCGGCGTGAGTCAGGTAATCGACAGCGGCAAGCAGTTCATATGCCATGCGACCCTGCCACGAGTGAACACCATTTGCGTGTGCCGTCGCGGTCTTGAGATCATCCAGTCCGCTGTATGCCCGCAGCATGGCTTTTGCCGTCGCCTCGAAATCGTCGATCCGCACATCATCCGGCGCGAACAAGCGCAGGAAGTCGCGGATGGCATCGACGGTGTGAGACGAGAGAAAGTGCTGCCCACAGCGGACAGCAAGCGTGTGCCATGCGCCGGCGTGCAGCGAGTGACCGCACAGCTCGAACGCGGCATTCTGGACAGCGACCAATAGATCGATTACCCGCTCATCGTCCCGGTCTGCGTTCAGATTGGAAGCAACGAATTCGGCAATCGCGGTGTAGTGGGCGTTGTCAAAGCGGTCATGATACTGCTGCATAGCAGCGGTGTTTGGGTCTTGAGTCATGAGATTATCCCTTCAAATGGCTAAAAGATTTGATTGAAACTGATGCTATGCACGGATCGGCGGACGAGTTTTGGTGGACATGGTCAGGTGATCGCGTGATGTGCCAGCGGAGCGTATTGAGGAAAATGACGGACTGCCAATGGAAACTGGCAATCCGTTACTGAAGCGCCTCGAACCAGATACTGCTGAAGCGCGCGATTTCACCGTTGTCGAGAAACCTGACGAACATCGTATGAATGCCGATGCTGTAGCGGTAGTCGGCGCTGTCGCACAGCGGATAGGCAACAACGATGCACTTCCGACGTGGATTGACTGTAGACAGTCCGATAATGCACCCGACTGCGCCGGGTTTGGGCAGTTTTGAATGATGGAAGTTTTGACGCTGGCATTGAAGCATGACTACACCTCTTCCTAATCTGGTTCACAGGACAATACGCTGTTGCCATAGCCATTGACCAAGTGAACGCCTGTACCCAACACATTGGCCGCGCGCTGCACGCCCTCCAGCGCCTCCGGTAGGCTGTAAAACTGACCGAACTGATCGAGGATTTCATCTTCCATGTCTCGCAGGTGATAAGGCGGGATGGCGGCACAATCTTCACTCTTGGCGCGAGCTTCAGCCGGGATTTCGAGAACAATGGCGGACGCGGCGGATGCAAAAGCGATGGGGTTTTCACCTGCTGCCAGGGCAACGCCGATTAGCTCCGCCCGGTGTTCAATCCAGATGATGACATACTCGCTCCCTATCGGCAGCACGGAGCGGTCAAAGGCGGTCACAGCCTGTACCAGGCGAATTCGACCACCCGGATAGAAATGCTGTGCCTCATCATTCACCTGGGCGATCAATGGGTCGCCCTCTTTGATTGGGCGAAGTTGCATCATAAAGCCTTCAAAATCATCAGCCAGCGTGACGGTGACTTCAGCAAAGGTGTCCAGATCGAGTTCATATGCCTGACGGATGGCTTCTTCCATCGCCTCATCGGCAGCAGCAATTTCAGCGTTGATATCGGTGTGTGCTGTGAAATTCTCGATACCATGCGCCTGTAAATCAGCGAGTTTGTATATCAGGATGAGACACCAGTTATGAACGCCAAAGCGGTCATAGGCAGCGGCGCGGACGCTGCTGCCAAGCTGCTCTGCAAGTTGATTCACGGCGCGGATGTAGATCGTCCTGTAAACTTCAATACCGTCAGGTACGGCATCGCCATCGGAGAAGCCCCATTTACTCTGCATGTCTTGCCAGAAACGCATGATGTGCATCCTTTCTGCGTATTCGGTTGTGCAAGAAAAATCGAAGAAATTAGGCGTGAAGATAAGGGAGGAGTTCGTCGCGGCAGATGGGCAGGCTGCGGACGGACAACCCATCCACGCTGATATAGCTGACGAAGGCCGTCACGGGCTGGCGGTGCAGCAGTTTGTAAACGTAACCCGACACGACGCAGGCGACGAGATCATTGATGAGCAGGTGCTGCTCGCCGCGTGCGACTAGATCAGCACAGGATAGAGTTGGTTGCGGTGTGGGCTGCGGCTCAGGTTCGAGTAGTTGGGGAAACAGCAGCGCCGGGCTGGGCAGATAGCGATACTTGCCCTGGTCGCCGTTGATGTGCCGCATTAGCGTATCCCGATCTGTGGAATTGCCGATACACACTTGGCCGCTGTCAAAGTGATTGCCTGCATCCAGCCAGATGCCTTCGACTTTCGCTAATTCGCGGCGGGCGAGATGATTATCTACGCAGCCAATCACGAGGTTGCCATGCCGTTCAATATGCCGCCGGGCATCGAGTGGTTGATCCACAGCGGCGATCTCAAGTCCGAGCGCCTGGTTAAAGCGGCGCGCCAGCACCCGACTCTTGTTCTGTCCGATGTCGCCTGCAGCAAACATCTGTCTGCCGACATTTTTCTCTTCGACAACATCTGGGTCAATGAGAACGACTGATGGCGTATGCAGACGTGCGCGGCGCATGTCATAGATCATCCGCGCCAGACTGCGCGCCACCTGCGACCCTGTACCGCCCAGACCCACGACAGTCACGGTCTGGAGATGCATGAAAGGGTCAAAGACATTCATGATGATGTTTCTCCTGCCTCGGCGAGCAATTGGTGAAGTGCGTTCAGGAGCGTTTCAAGGTCAACGCGCCGCGGCCATGCTTTCAATACCGCGATCCGCTGCTGAGGCGGCGACAACAGATTTTGAAGCGCGTCCATTACCTGGTCGAGCTGATGCAGTGTATTGAGTCGTTGAGCATCCACCCCGACGAAGAACCGCAGCCCGCTGTCGTAATCGCTGCTGTATTCCACCTCAAACGTGATGGCATGGCGCAGCGCGACTGGCTCGAGTAGGGCATATACGCTCTCTTCATCCCGGTTGCGCCCTTCCCATTGAAAGTAAAGATGGTCGTCCCCAACCTCGGATACCGGGAATACGCCCCAGTTCTCATCGGCTTCCAACACATCGAGAACAGCTTGTCCGATGGCTGCATTCGGTATCTGTGCCTGCAAGATCGCGTAACAATCGTAGCCCATCGTTTGCTCTCCTCTACTGACGATCATCACCCAGCACTTGGGCAAGGGTTTTCTTCACCGGAATCAAATCGGCCTTCGGATACACGCGCGCTTTACGCCCTTCGAGATGGATGAGCTTCTGCCGGATGTCCTGCGGGTGTGATTTCGACTTGCCATTACAGCCGTGATCGCCGAAGCGACTGCCCAGGAAAATCGCCCAATCGTCGGCCAGCGAACTGCCTTTCAGGGCCGCCTCGGAGACCACTGGTACGCTGCCCCAGCAGATGCTGCCGCTGGTAAACACATTCGGCAGCGGCAGGTGAAACAAGGGAACGTCCAGCTTGTCGGGGCGCTGCTTCACCGCGTAGACCTGATACTGCGGTGTTTTGTCGTCTGCCGTCACGCGGATCATCAGCATTCCGGGCAGCGGCACGCGCAGCGGGGTTTCCGAGCCTTCAAAATACAATCCGGTTTTACCCGGCGGACGATACTCGACGACGGTTTTCTTTACACCTTCGTACCGCACCAGCAATGTATTCCCGATCATCAATCCGGTGTCGAACCCGACTTTTGCTGAGAGCGCCAGCGCGATCTGCGCCGGATCCACCGGGTATTCAGCCACCCGGTCACCGTCCCATTTTTCGAGCATCACCCCATAGCTGTAAAATCTAAGCACAAGCGAGGGCTGTTCGGTCAATACCCGATCCAACGCTCGGCCAGACACATCGAACGCGAGGGTTGTCATGGCGTTTCTCCTTCGGTAATTTGCTGATCGCTTTATAAATATGCTGCACGTTGTCGCGCAGCGCGTTTAGAACGATGGGATGCGTTTGCAGAAATTTCAGCCCATTGAGGGCATGACCGATGATTTCATCTGCCTCGTGGATGATGGCAGCGGCGAAATCGATGTTCTCACGCTCCCAGGACAGCGGTTGGAATTCGCACATCGTTTCATAATCGAAGTCGATGGTGGAGTTGCCGGAACACGAGAACAACCACTGCATTAACCATGACAGGTTGCGATAGCCTTCATCCGGGTGATCTTCCAGGCTGGCGGCGATGATCTGCCCGGCGATGTGAGCGCATTCTGGAACTTCAACCTGGTAGGGATGCGTGGTTGGATCAATCCCAAACGCCTGCACAACGGGGACAACATCCGCATGGCTTTGATAGAACTCCGGGTCTTCGAGGGTGACGCCATAAGCGGGCATCGGAATGCCGTAGGGCATGAATTCGAGGTTGTCGAGCGGGATACCCTGCTTCTCGATTTCGCCGCACACCAGGCGTTCAACCTCAGCCCACGAACTGCCGGAACGCAGCCGTTCAATCACCTGCACGTAGATGTCCGGAAAGGAGTCGCGCACCACGCGCAGCGCCAGGCTGAGGGTATCGCCGTCCTCCCCATAATCGTCTTCATCGGCAAACTCGTCCCAGAATGGATCCAACCAGGCCACAGCATTCGCCAGGCACAGCAGTGGATCGGCATTCATGCCCAGGACAAGCAGGTGTTGAGCCTGAAGCAAATCGCTCATAAGCCATACTCCATCAGTTGCAGGGATGTCAGCGGCACAGAAGCAAGCTGGCTGATCTGTGAGGCGGCGTAAGCGCAGCGGCGGGTGTAGCCCACCAGTTCCGTGACCGCCTCGACCATCTGACTGCGAGGAATGTCGGTTGGGAACCAGCTGCCCTGGGGCTGGGTGCTGCCCTGCTTGAGCAGTTCCATCCCCAGGAGCTTGACCGGTTCAACCTGTGCCAGGCACTCCCGCAGGCTCGTTAATGTCAATGTGACTTGGTGCATAAGATGTCCTCATTTTGAAGCATATCCTGTCCTAATCGGGCGATATTGGTGCGGTTTTGTGGTCGTTGAGTCATGGATCTTGAAGCATATCCTTTCCAAAGTCGTGAAATTTCAAGCATAAAACGTCCTAACGTTGCGAAATTCACGACGCGAACAAAAACAGAGCAGTGGGCATACCGCTGCTCTGGCAAAACACATATAGGTTACTGTGTAGCGGGTGAAAGATAACCGCACCGCGTCATCGCCTCAGTGTAGGCGTGACGGTAGGCTTTCCCGTGTACCATCCAACTGTCAATGACCGCATGGATACGGTCAACACTGGGATAAATGCCCTGCTGGTGCAAGTCGAAAACTGTCTGGCGAATGCGGTCACAGGTCGCCTGTACTTGTCTGGCAATGTAGTCGCGCCGCCGACTCAAGAGCGTTTGTGACTGCGAGGGGAAATTGTCTTTGAGATAGCGGGTGCTTTTCCCAACTGTCTGGGCAATCTGCTCCAGGGAGACAGCACCTTCATCCTCCTCTAAAATCCGGTCGAGGTACGCTTTGACAGACGTTTGCAAATGTTCAAGTTGGTCCTGTCGCCTGGTTTCAATAACCTGAAGCTCGTGCGCGAAATGCTGTTGCAGATAATGGTCACCCACGCTTAAGCTGGTACGTATTTCACTGAAGGTGGGAAACATCTGGTTTTGCAGCACAGTTTTCAGGTAGCGACGACAGCGTTCGTGCTTGTCGGTAAGAAAGCGCTGCGTTACTTGCAGACACAAGTCGTAAAAATGGTAGTAAAGATCGCCTGCTCGGTACCCATGCTGCTCTGCCCATTTGGACAGCACCACGGGTGGGTCCTGGTGCAGCGCTGCTTCCAGAATCTGGCGCTGTTCCGCGTAAATACGCTGCCAAAGTGCATCATGGTGTGCAGGAAACGCTTTGCGGAAGGCCATGACCGTGCCAAAGCCACACTGTCGGGCAATGGTACGGAGCGACGGTAACCGCTGTGGCGACTTGAGCAACTGGTCGGGGTAAGCCAGCGGATCGCTGGTTTTGGGTTGTGTTGGGCAACCCACTGCCAGAGCAGCCGGTTGGATTAGCGCCCGCCAAAACGGTTCCCCTGAATAGGCTGCTAAACGTGCAACCATGTCCAGACTGGGGTGGCGACGGTCTGCCAGCAGCGTACTGACTGAGCTGGCTGTGGTGTGCATAACCTGTGCCAGATAGGTATAGGTCGTTCGGTGCTGCTGTCCGAGGTGTGGAACGACATATGCCATACGGTTGCACTGTGCAGGGTTCGTCCAGGGAGCGAGCGACAAGAGCCGTCCAACAGCCTCTGCTCGCTTGTAGTTCTCCTCACTACAGGGGTGTAGTGGGTCTTGGAGTGTTGAATCGCCAAGCCAACTCTGACACTTCGGGCAATAGCTCACCACTGCCCAATTCGAGAGCGTGGTGAACTGGCTGCCGCAGGTCGGACATCTTTCGACGAGTGAGCATTGGTGAGCGGTACAGACTCCAACGCACTGCAAGCGCCACGTCAGCGGTTCGTAAAGAGGCGTTTCACGACGAGCTGCATCCGCAAAACACTGCGGACACCAGGCATGGTGTTGGCGCAGCATCCGGTACGGGTTGAGCCGCGCCCGCCAGTAGTTCATGGTCAGGCAATCCACCATCTCCTGGCAGGTGAGTTTTCCCAGCAGTGCAGACCAGGCTTGTCCGCTGTCGGTCATGCCATCTATGCGTGACAGCTTTTGCAGTGTTGAGGGTAAAACGTGCGTGTCGGTTTGCGTGCTGCAAAACGTCACCAGATCCACAACCTTGAGATGGTGCGCCTGTGCCAGGCGCTTGAGATAGCCCGTCAGGCTCTCGACAAATGGCGTTCCAACGCCAACCGGTGCAAGCGGGTACAGGACGCTGGTGGATGGGTATGCTGGAGTGAGCATCTCCCAGACAGTCGTTTCCATCTCAACCATAACCGACCACCTTGTCGCGTACCGGGTTACGAGTCCCCGGTTGGGATTTTTGGGTGGAGGTTTTCGGTCTGGTCGAAGACGATGCAGCTTTGTCGGTCACCGACAGTCCGAGCAGCGTTCGCAGCTCGGTTGCGCTGTGTTCCTGTATGAACTGCGTCTCTCCGCTGGTTATGCGCTGGAGCATGTCCACCAACACGTCCGTTTCTCTCGCCCACGTCTCACACATGCTTCGCGTGAGCGTTCGTTCATCCCGGTCGAAGGCTGCACCTGCTGCCTGGTACAGCCAGTCCTTCAGGATACCCACACAGCCCAGTGACCCGGTGAAGAAATACTCCCAATCCTCGACCAGATGCGGTTCTTCCGGGAAAGGGAGATGTTTTTGCAGTCCAAACAAAACCTGTTGGAAGGCAGCAATGTCTACCGGGTCGGTGGCTTTGTAGCGGGGAATGTGAATGCGGAAAATGCGTCGGTCGAGCTGCGGACTCAATCCGAGCAGCACATTCATCTCGTAGGTGCCAAACAACACCGTTGGGATACGTGAGCGGTTTGCCAGAGATTTGAGGACATCCAGTTGGTCGAGCAGTCCTCTGGCACCTGCTACTTTAATGAGATGCTGCCCTTCGTCGAACCACAACGCCTGAGGCACGCGCTGCGCCAGCACAGCCAGCAGCAGCTCGCCTAAATCGTCGGACGACAGGCGGGTACTGCGCTGTAAAACGGCATGTTCACCGTGCATGGTCGTGGAATACCCTACTTTTTTGTCCACCATGGGTTCCTGAAGTGCGTGCAGCAGTGCCTGACGAGTCTGTTTCCACTTGAAATTCCCGCCTCCAAATGCTTCCAGTTCAATCCCTGCGACCGGAAGATGACCCGGATGACGCTCAGCCTGAGCGAGAAACTGCGCCGTCAGGTCGCGTACCATGGCTTTGCGAACCGTTGTCTTGCCCACGCCCGGTGCACCAATGACCATGACAATCTGCCCATCTGTGGGATTACGCAGCGCGGACATGAGCAGTGTATGGGCATGAACAATGCTGGGATGAGCAACGACTTTGCTGTTGAAGTAGGCTTTGCGTGCTTCCGGGGATGCTTGCAGTAGCTCCAGCGGGAACTGAGGCGTATCCATGAGCTGTGTCCCTTTCATGGCTAAAAGTCGTCCGGGAGCAGAAGATGGGTAAAGGACGGTTTGAGTGCAGTCTCACCGTCTACTCCATCCGCAGAGGAACATATCTCTGTCTCAGCATTGGACACTGTCACAGGCGCTAACTGGGTTACACTTGACCGGATGGACTGCATGGCATCGTCGCACTGCTGTTGTCTCAGCAGGCG
This sequence comes from Chloroflexota bacterium, assembly GCA_016223085.1. Classification (GTDB taxonomy): domain Bacteria; phylum Chloroflexota; class Anaerolineae; order Aggregatilineales; family Phototrophicaceae; genus CFX2. The sequence goes on along the minus strand of JACRPS010000006.1, from coordinate 159,315 downwards.
TTCGGAAGAAGTGGTTCGCTCCAGAAAGTCTGCCAACAATCTCGCATTGAGCGTGCCAATTGCTCGCCCGCGCTCACGGTAGCTGGCAACCATTTCTTCACGCGCAATCTGGAGTTCCTGCTCGGTACGGTTGTGGAAGGTCGCGTAATGTTCTGACGTGCAGCGCACCCATGTTTTGTCGAGGTAAGCGTAAGCAATCCCGACATTGAATGGGTCGTAACGAACAGGCACCTGCGTTCCCAGAATATCCGGTCGGTACATCAGGTCATGCCAGTAGTAGATATGCTCAATCTTGACTCCACTGGGTTGGACTTTGCGGGAGTGCCCGTGGGTGGGCGCGGGCAGCGCTTGCAGGATGAATGTGCTGTAATCCAACTGCTGGAACGCTCTCTCACCATGCTGGGTAAGACTGTCCTGGTAGAGCTGACGCGGTGACTGACCAAGCGAGAAATGCACTGCTTGGTCGTAGACTTCATACGCCCATTCCCGCAGCACGCCATACAGGGTCTCCAGCGTCCACAGTGCGAGCTGGCGTGGGTCATGCGAGGTGGTCACGAGACGAACCTGACGGGTGAGCTGGGTGTTGCCTGTCAGGTTGTAGATGAACTGGGTGTTGGCGGTGCGAAACAGACGCTCGACCACATCGCCAAAGCGGGGCTGCCCTGGTGGACGGTAGGCAACCTCCACTCCGTAATGTGCCAGCAGCGCCTGAAAGTAAGTGCTGTGGAATTCTTTGCCATTGTCCACCACCAGCGTTTGCGGTAAACGTCCGAACCGGGACACCATCTCGCGCAAAACCAGCATACAGGTGCGGTAGCTGGGTTGGTCATCCAGCGTCAACATGACCGCCAGCAGACGACGACTGTAGGCATCTACCGCGAACGTCGCCCAGGGACGCCCCAGCACCTGCCCGGTTTGGGTGTGACGGAGTTGGATATCCAGCAGCGTGTGGTCGAGATGCACGACATGCCAGATACGTTCCCCGTGTTTGGGGGTAGTCGCCTCCAGATACCAGTACCGCTTCTGGATTTGGTAGGCCGCCCGCTTGCCCTGTCGCTTGCGCGTCTGTACTTCCTGTGGACGCTGCTTGACGGCCTTCCCAAACGTCGTTAAACTGGCAGGTGTAATGCCTTCACGTTCGCACGCCTGACAGTAGGCTGCCCAGACGGACGCGGTATATGGCTGACGTGCGGTTTCGTAGTGATTCTCAATGAAGTCTTGCAGCAGCTTCCAAGCAGCGTCAGAGAGTTTGCGCTCCCGGTTGCCTCGCTGATGGACATAGGGTAGCAGTCCGACATAACCACTGCCTGCAGACAACTGGGACTCTCGAAAGGCGCGACGCCAGCGACGCACGGTACGAATATGTTTCACCTCGCCCAACACGGAGAGGACATCATCCGCCTGCCACGCCTGTTCCAGCGTCATGCCTGCATCCAGTGCTTGCAAAACCCGTAAGCGGGCATTGGCAACAGCGTAGTCCTGTTCGCTGGCAGTGACCCAGTGGGCAGAGTAGGCATCTGAGGCAGACGCTGTGGCAGCCATATACAGGGGCTTTGTGGCGTTGACGTGCTGGTAGGCTTCGGCAGCAGCTCGGCTGCTGTGGACCCGAACTCGCGCTGGTTCCGCCAGACGCTCGCTCTGAAGGTCTACGTAAAGCTGACGTTGGGCAATGAGCAGATACACCTCATCCGCAGACTGTTCATGCAGCAGATCTGCCAGTGTTATCCCCTCCTGGTTGCGAACCCGGTCAAGCAGCGCGAGACGGTTGACGGACACGAGTTCACATCCTCTGGTGAGATACTCATGCAGAAACTCCAGATTGCTGAACAGCGTCCAGTTGACTTCCGCATTGGAGCGTAACCGGTAGTACAGACCGAACCCGGCAGCATACGCCTCTCCGGGTAGACAGCGCCACTGTCCAGTTTCATCTTTGTGGTAGCGAACAGGCTGTTTGTGCGCCAACTTGACCAACTCATCTTCGGTTTTCCATTCTTCCCATCCGGCGGTGTTTTCTCGAATGACGAAGAAATCCGGTGTATGCCAGGTACTTACCGTCCGTCCGGCAGCAGTCACATACCGCAAAGCGATGGCGTCAGGCTGGTCGTAGAATTCCAGTACCTGTGCCTCAACCTCTGTTTCCCGCAGGTGGTCGTACTCGTAGAAGATGCGAATGCCCGGTTTCTCGGCGGTACGGCTCTCACTTTGGATGGTCATCCCCATTTTGTGGCTTGGAAGACGAGCGCGAACATTGCCACGCCCGCCTCCTACATTTCTCGATGGGGGTGATGTGCGAATGCGTCGAATGAGTGCAGTCGTTCGTGTGTCATATCCTGCACTTCGGCACCACATCTCGAAAGCGGCTTCATCCTTGAAGGTCATCTTGCCAATCCTTTACTCCAAACGGTTATGAAGCAGCGGTGAGGCTGCCTGCATGGAGCATACTTGGCAGGATGCAAAACGGTAAATTGCGCGTTAGGGCATGGGGTTTACGATTGAGACGCGGATGAAACCATAACCTGTCCGCTGCGATTTGAAAGCATAACGTGTCCAAACGGACATTTTATGCTTTAAGTCACAGTCAAGCCTGCGCCGAACATCGTGACTATCCTTTCCGCCCAGGCTGCGGGAGAAATTCGATCAGCGGCGTGCCATCCTCAAGCTGGCTCTCGCGGATGGTGGCGTTGGCGACTTCCGGGTAGCTGGACTTGAGCAACGAACGAACCTCTTCGTTTGACAGCCCCGACATGCTGGCATTCTCCACAATGCGAACCGTGCCAGTCTTGAAGACACGTGATTTCTGAGTTGTCTGTTCGGACATGATTGGGTTTCCTTTCATGAGATACACTGACTGAAATCGAATGAGGGATGGGCTATTCGGACTCGTCATCCGGGTGAAAACCGTCGAGCGATGCGGGGATGGTGACGGACGCGACTTCAAGAATGTCCTGGTCGTCTTCCTCTGGCGCGCTCGCCACAACACCGGCTGCATCCTGCGGCAGACCGCCCTCGCCAAGCTGGACAAAATCGGTCAAGCTAAACAGCCCCATCTCGGCGTTGGTGAGATGCTTCATCTTCCGCAGGGTTGCATACACATCGTCGATACGGATTGGCGATTGACCGTCCCACAACCCGCCGTCGATGAGCTTCGCGGCGATCAGCACCGCCTGTTTGTAGGCTGCCGCATCCGTTTCGCCACCAACAATTTTGAGATGGCTGATCCTGACCGTCTTTGTCCCTTTCCTGAGCGGGATGTCGATGGTCGGCTCTTCCTCGACAGGCGGAGCGGGTGCGGCTTTCTTCGTCGTGGGCTTCGGCTTCGCTTCTGCTTTGGGTAGGGCTTTTGGCGTTTCGGGAATGATGGGCGGATTGTCTTCCAGCAAACCGAGTTCAATGGTGGCTTCGCGGATGGCGATGATGAGATCCGCCAACTGCCCGCTGTAGTGAAACTGCCGAACATGGGCGAGGTCGCCGCGCTGAATGAGCAGCGTTGCGGTTGCCCGTTCCGGTGCGATGCCGCCGCCTTCGGGGGTTGGCAGCGTCAGCGTGAGAACAGTATTGGGTGTTTCTTTCGGTTGAGTCATGTATCTTTCCTTTCAGATTCAAAAAGCCCACCGTAATCAGTGGGCTGGATACCTAAGATGGTGCATAAATCCTTGAGTAGGATGCGTCCGTGTCTGCCGAAACAGATGCCGATACCGTGCGTCGGGTCAAAGTTGAAGTGTTTGCCGGGCGCATCGTGTGTGTGACCACAGGGGCACAGGGCAGCGACATAGCCGTTTTCCTTGCGATAGCCGCCGTACTCTCGGCACAGCCTGTGTATAACAACTTCAATCAGTGTCGGGTTGAGTGGGCGACCGGGATGCACGGTATGTACGGTTTGTGGGGTTATGTACGGTTTTTCAGGTTTTCGTCGCTGCCCATCGCTCATTGGCAGCAGTGCCTCAAAGTCGGCAAGGGTGTAATGCTGGTCGGCTAAATCAAGCACATGGCACAATCCTCCTCGATTGGGTTTCGTGTTGTGCGTGTTGGGCAGGCGCAAACTCTGCGCGACGGAGAGCGTATCGCTGGAAAAGTAGACCGTTAGCCCTTGCAGCATACACCTTGCTCGATCCAATTCAATTGTGGGCTGACAGAGCCACCAGTACGCATGAAAGCCGCCACCCCCGCTGTCCACGATGCACGATGGCGGCAAGGGAAAAGCTCTCAAGTTTGTCAACGCCGACTGGGTGTGATCATCCAAATCAACGAACAGCGCGGGCAGCGCGAGGATGTCATTCTTGCCGCCGCGCCGCCAGCGTCCCATCCCTTTCTGTCGCAGTCCGACGGCGAAGTATGCGCCCCAGCCAAGCCCGTTTGCTGCGTGCAATCGCTGGAGTGCTTCGTGAAGTTGGTCAGGTTGGTTGAGCGGGATATGCCGTGATGGTGTCGGTTCGCTGCCACTGGGATGAATAGCGGTGAGCGTCAGGCAGGCGGTTGTCCGGTAAGCCTCACAGCGTCCGAAAAGTGCGGCAAGGAAGTTGCGGGTTTCTGATAAAACCTCAGAAGAGCGCCAGTTGCACAGCGCTGCCTTCGGTTTGGGACTGGCGGGGGCGAAACGAGGCGGGTGTCGGCGCGACCTCGCCCACATCATCGGGCAGCCTGAGCAGATCGCGCCTGGGGCGTTTGACCAGCAGCGGTTTGATCGGCTTGATGGCCGTCTGTTCCAACGCGGTCAGCGCCCGTTGAACGAGTTGGGCAGCGACCTCATCCTCGCAGCCCGCGAACACCATCCGTTCGCGCCTGAGCCACGCACTGATCCAGTTCGTCAATGGTGGCTGATGCTGTGGCAGCCAATCTTCGTGGCATACCCCAATGATAGGCGATGTACTGTCGTCTTTATTGACTCCGTGCGTCAGCACCTCGAAGAGTTGTGCGTGAAGTTTGACGAAACGCGCCTCGTCAGCGACCAGGTGAACCGTCTCCAGATAGGCGGCCACAGCTTCAGTCCAACCACGTTCAATGCCATGAGCGCTGCCATTCGTCTTTTCAGGTTTGGGCAGGATGAAGGGCGTACGTGGTCGCTCTTCGGTGATGATCGTTCCACCAAGCGTCAGTGCGGTTTCGATGAGCGGATCTGGATCGAGCAACCCGGCTTCTACGGGAATGCCCTCCGCTGCCATCTCGATATTCCAGTATCCGGCATCTTCGGTGTCCAGTTCGCCCGCTACGCGATCTGTTTTGAACAACGCCGCCGGATCGAGCAGCTGTTCCTCGCGGGCGAGCGCATCCAGCAGCGCCTCCTCGAACCCCGTCTCGCCTTCGGTGAGCGCGTCCAGCCCGGTCAGTCCCACATCACCCGTCAGCAGTTTGGCGGCGCGCTGCTTGCGGCTCATGAGCTGCACAGCAGTGTGTTCCATCGTGGCTTCGTAGAACAGGTACACCACCTTGCAGTGTTCGTGCGTCTGATTTAAGCGGTACGAGCGCGCCGCCGCCTGCATCATCGTCGAGAGGTTGAACGTGATTTCGTAGAACACCAGCGTGGGGAAGTGGATCAAGTCGAGTCCGGTCTGCACCAGGATGGGATTGGTGATGAGGACATTCGTGCCTGCCGCGATTTCCTTTTCGATGACCGCTTCACGCCGTTCCGCCTGCACCGTGTTCTTGAGGATGAAGGGTTTCGCCGTCGGGACATGCTGGCGGATGAGCGCCTCGATGCGCGGTTGGATGTCGCGGGTGTCGGTCTGACGAATGTAGATGACACAGGGGCGATTTTGCGCCAGTTCCTCGCGCACCAGATCGATGAGCGCCTGTTCTTTGGGGTACACCCGGTCTTCGCCATAAGACGGCACCTGCGCCACCGTGTGCGGCTGCTTCTCGCCGGTGATCGGGTGCTTGAGGTTATGAATGACTTCGCAGGGACGAAAAGGCGCATTGACCCAGCCCATCGCCCATTGCAGGTACGCGCCGCGAAAACTCACGTCGCCCTCCCACTTGCGCTGGATCAGGTAATCCTTCAACTGCTGGCGCGTGCGGTCATACTGCTCGTAGGTGTCGCTGTCCATTTCCACCGGCAGCGCGATTTCTTCGTACTGCGGCAGCCACTTGCCCAGGTCGCCCAGTGAAAAATAGATGGTGTGGTCCAGCATCTCCGCCACCAACAGCGGTGAGATGCCGGGCGCTTCCTCGTAAGGACGCTGGTACGTGGACGTTCCGGTGAAAGCCCCGGTTTCGCTGTCGTAGCTGGGGCGCTCCTCGATGACCTGTTCACGCACGCCCATCGCGCTGACCCACTGCGACTCGGCGCGCCCGCGCTGCTTGCCCGTGTCGTCAATGACCGCTTGATATCCCCGTTCACCGCGCACTTTCCGGCTCAGGCGCGGCGCGCCACCCCAATTGTAACGTTGGCGCACGCGGGGATTGAGGTGATATTGCAGGTTGAACAGCGACGATGCCTTGCCGTTGAACGGTGTGCCGGTCATCGCCAGCACCTTGTGCGCCAGCCCAGCGAAACGCCCAAACGACTCGCCGTTGCCGGTGTCGCCATGCGCGGCCTCATGCGCCTCATCCCAAATCAGCAGAAACAGCCGGTCAGGATAGACCCGTTTGAAGTATTCATCCAGCCGATAGCGCGGGTTTTTCGTCGCGTATTTCTCCCCCGTTTTGAGCTGCGAACCGCGATCCCGCGCTTCCCGCCACAGTGGACTCAGGCAGACCGCGCACTGCCGTTTGCCGCTTCTGAGCCAGCTTTCCGATGCAGGCGCAGTCGTGCCCTTCTTTTCCTGCATCACCGTGCAGCCGCAGTGTGGACACTTCGGTACGCGCTGTTTGACGATACGCTGCTGTGGCTCATACCCTTCCGGGGTTGGCTGACCGTGCCGCCAGAGCGCCATTGGTTCGCCCCGCCAGAGGACAGCAGGTTCCCAGGCGCAGCCCAGCTTGGTCATGTCGCGCTTGATTAACCCGATTTTGGGGATGTTCCCGCCGATGGTTTCCGCCCGCTGCAAAAAGACTTTCACATCTTCATGCCGATCCAGGCGCTCGGCAATAATGTTGGGGTTGATGCTGTAGAGTTCTCGCTTCCATTTCTCGATCAAGTGCGGCGGTGCGACAATTAGACAGATCTGATCCGGGCGCATCTGCCCTTGAAGCGCCTTGACCACGCCGGAGGCAATCGCAGTCGCAGTGGAGCCGCCCATTAGCGTCTTGCCTGTACCCATGGAACCGACGAGCAGGATGCTGTCCCGATCCTGGAAGCCGCGTGTCACTGCCGCGACGACATGCTTTTGGGCGGCATACATCGGATACTTGCCCTTCAGGCGGATGCGATCCAGCCAGCCGCCGATACCGTTCATGTCGAAGGTGTACATCGGCTTGAACTTGTGGTTGAGGTAATCCGCGAGGGCTTTTTTGTTGGCGGTGATAAACCCCAATAGTGCCTCATCACCATCCATCTCGACCACTGTGCCATCCCCCGCCAGCAGCGTGAGCGTGGTGGTGGGCTTCAGGCGAACGGTGGTCTTCTTCACCTGTCGTTCCGGGTCATTGGGGTCAGATTCTACTTCCACCCGCGCGATTTGCTCGACGTGCTGCGTCTTGCCGCGGATGGCGACCTGTCCATAATCCTCAGTTTCGATGACCGCGCCGTTGGCAACCCCGGCGGCCAGCACCAGCGCCATGTGACCGGGACGCGGCGCGACGACAGGCTCGATCTGCGGCGGTGGCTGGGGAATGTGCAGCAGCGCCTGAAAGCCTTGTGTCTTCCATGCCCCGTTTTCCTCGATCAGGCGTAAGCCCTGCTGCTCGTCAATCGTGTCCGGCGCGAACACAAAACGGCTGATGGGACGTGGTGGGGGCAGTCTGTAGACAGGTTCGGGCTGCACCTCCAGGAGATGCGGCTCCGCTTTCTGCGCCATGATCTGTTCGTAAAGCGCTTCAGGATTTGGCGACATCCCCTTGATGGCAGCAACGATGATCTGCTGATATTCATTCAGGTGTTTGCCCGGCAGCGCCCAGACATCGATGCGGCTGACGTTGCGGGCGAGGAATTCAGCGGCGGACTCGGTGAGATGCTGCTGATACACCACCCACAGGACTAAACCACCCACAGCCGCCCACTTCCAACTGTGGCGCAGGTAGCGTAGTTCGATCCGCTTGTTGCCGGGTGTGCCCGCGCCGTCATGGTCATAGGGTGGATTACACCACAGCAGTCCAAAAGCGTTGTTGCTGGCGATCAGCCGTTCTGCATCGCAGCGCACCGCCTGTTTGGGGCCGAAGCGCTGAATGCATTTTGCAGCCCGTTCGCCATCCAGTTCATTGGCGTAGGGGGTAACGTTCCATGGGACTGTCGCCGCTTCAAGAAATTCGCCTTCTCCGGCGAAAGGGTCAAGAATTTTCGTGGCGGAGGCGGCGGGTGCGACCAGGGACAGGATTGCAGGGTAATGGCGAGGCTCGATGGGGTAGAAGCCCATGACCTCGCGGTTTTCCATCCTGGACATGGCGGTGTTCTCCTTATGAACTCGTCTGAAATAGCTGCTGCCGGATGTATTGGGGCAGTAAAACAGCGGATGTGATTTCTTCTTCAGTCAGTACAATCACATCGTCGAAATATAGAAATAAGGTGTCGATGCGGAGGCTGTCTGCGTCGCTGCTCTGGCGATGGGCGAATCTCCCGTTGACTTCCAGGGCGATGAACGAATGCCCGATCTGGATCGCAAAATCGACGTAGTACGGATTGCGCCCTTCGCGCTCGATGGCATATTCTCGTTCCCAGGCGATACTTGGAATCTCGCACAATGCCGCTTCGACCTGCGCCTCAAGGGTGGTGGGGTGCTGCCTGCGCTTGTTGGCGGCAGCGCGGATGGCAAAGTCGCGCCCTCGCTTCGCGGCGGTTGCCTGAAAGCCAAGACTGGCGATCTGCTGGCAATGGCAGCGCTGGCAGTGTTTGGTTTTTGCAGCATCCGAGGGTTGCAGATAACGAATCCGTCCACAGGCAGGACAGACGTGTGGAATGCGTTTACGCTGACTCATGTGGTCGTCCTTTCAGGAATCAAAAAACCGCCGCCCACCTCATACGAGGCAGACGGCTGTCATTAGGGCGATCAAATAGTTTTCAGGAGTTTGCGGGAAGGTTAATGATGCTTTGTTCCAGCCCACCGGTCAGCAACCGTGTCCAGGCATCCACATCAAGATCAACCGCGAGGACATCTAATCCACCTGCACTGCGCGTCTTTCGTACCAGCATCGCCGTTTGTCCGGCGTAGTAGAGGTAATCCGCCCAGGCATCGAACACAGGCACTTTGACCAGCTCGGTGACATGCTGCTTGAGTTGTAGGGTCGCCTGTTCGTCCGACACATGCAGGATGAACGTGGTCGATTTGCCGCCGTAATTGGGCTGCATTACCTGCTCGTGCAGCAGGATCAGGCTGGTGAACTTGGCTTCGGGGATGTTCTGGAGAAACGCGGTGTACCTTCCCGTGTTCCCTTCGCCAGCGGTGAGTTCGACAGCGGGAGCATCCCACGGGACGCAGTTCACAATCTCGCCTTTGGCAAGCCGGGCGCGGATTGCCTCGACGGCCATGCGCGGGCCGCCGAGGTTGATGTAAATAGCAATACCTTCATGAACCGAATACCCGTAGCACCAGACATTCCCGCTGATGCTGCCGGTTAGTTCGCCAACGGGCTGATGTGGGATCGGAATCAGCGACTTCTTGCCGTCGGAGGGTTGAACAGACAGTGTCTGTGTCATCGGGGCGGCTTTGACCTGCTGGATCGCCGTTTGCACCGCGTCGGGTTCAGCCCCGTCGGCTGGCTGTGACTGCGGTTTCAGCACACGGATGCTGGCTGCGATCTTGGGTGCCTCGTCTATATCAGCAGGAGTCGCTTCAGTGTGGTCTGAGTGACCAGCTTCTACCCCAGTTGGAAGCGTTTCTGGCTGCTGACCCGTTTCGATTAGGGCGCGCTTGATGTCCGCATCGGTGGGTGGCAGTTCCGCACCAGGCGGCACGACTGCGCCGCGCGTGATACGGATGCCGGGAATGGATTCGAGGTCAGTCAGTTCCCGCTGGAAGTACCAGCCTTCGCCGATGCCGTCAAACTGAACAGCATAACTCCAGCCGTGTCTGGCATTGCGGTTGTAGAGGCGTGTAACGATGCCGCGTGTGCCAGTGGGGATACGTTTACCGTCCGGGGTTTCGAGGTCGTGGCGGGCGTAGACGACAGTGTTGAGCGCATACAATCGCGGTGGTTCAACGACTGTATCCGCTTCGGGTTTCACGATCATGCCGAGGATGTCTGCCGCTTCTTCTAGCGTGCAGGGATCATCGTCGGAAACTACTTCGCTGTCAGGCGCTTCAGGAGTATCGAGGATTTGACATTCTTCGACGAGTTGTTCAATTGCCGACGGTAGCGCCCACCCGATATAGTACCAGCAGCGCCGCTTCTTGCTCCAGCGGCAGCCCCAGCGTTTGAGCAGTTCGCGGTGGGGATAGGTATCGCCCATAATCCAGAACCACGCCTTTTCATTGGGATCGCGCTGGCTCTTTTCGATGCTGATGCCTTCCACAGCCGCGTCTTTCTCGCCGCTGGCGGCATCCACTAGGCGCAGGCTGCTCGGATTGAAGTCAGGACCGGAGCGCGGGAGTGGTTCAGTGTATTCCGGTTGGCGGCTGGTGGGCAGTTCGCGCCATTTGTTATCCCGCCACAGGAAGACAGCGGCGCGATGAAACCGGCGGGTGATGGTTTCTGCCTGTCGGAGGAGTTCACTGCTCACCTTGAGCAGGATGTAACCATGCCGGACGACCACGTCGCCATCCACCTGGATGTAATGATACGAGGCTTGTTTTGATGACACGTCCCGCGCTTTATCGCCGTAAAGTCCCAGCAGCACCGCGCTGGCAGCGCTGCTGTAGCCCATTTTGTACGCCGAGATCATCTTTTGGGTCTGGGGATGCTTGACGCGCTGCGCCCCATACGTGGCAATGGCAAGGATGTTATCCACGGCGCGCTCCTTTCTCGAAGGTAAGCAGGTGCGCTTCTTTGCCCCGGCTGACCATGTAATCGTGCCCCTGCTTCGTCCCGCGACTGTCGCCGTTCCAGATGAAGATGCCCATCGTGGCGTTGTCCACCATCCAGCGATCTCGCACGGTGTATTTGTCGAGCAGGTCGCCGCCCATCGCACGGTAGGTATCACGCTCGACTTTGACGTAGCCGCCGTGACCGCAGCCGCCGTTGCGCGGACGATTGGTAACACCTACCACCAGCACCTTCGCCTTCAGCCGACGACATTCCTGCACAACAGCCATGTCCACACCCTTTGGGTTATCACCGACGACGATGGTGAAGCCTTTCGCATGGGCGCGACGAACCACCTTCCGGGTGTAGTCGAGCATCTCCCGCGTGGCGTAGCGGCTGCCCGCGATCATGATCTGTGTCGTTGTTGGAACGGGTGTAGGGAGAGTAGGCGGTTGGGTAGTGGTGGTCTGAGCGATGCGCGCTGCCTGCGCCAGTTTGTCCGCGTCGGCGTTCTGCTCACGCGGCACCCAGGTGAAGATCACGTTGTGCTGAGCAAGCAGTCCCTGAAGCTGCTCCCACAACTCACGGTTGGCGACGGACTTCTTGCCTGCGGTCTTCCAGCCGCGCGCGATCCAGTCCGGCAGCCACTCGTTGACCCCCTTGACGACATAATTCGAGTCCGTGATGATCTGCACTGCCGCGCCGTTGTGCTTGAGGGCGGACAGTGCCTCGATCACGGCGGTGAGTTCCATGATATTGACGGTCGTATCAACAGCGCTGCCGCTCAGTTCGCGGGAGTGATCGCCGCATTGCAGGATGGCCGCCCAGCCGCCCAGTCGAGTCTGCGTTTCACAGCTTCCGTCGGTGTGGATGATGATTGGATTCATGCTTGCCTCCGCAATAAGTTTTGTAAGGTCGGGTTGAAAATAAAAACAGCCGCTCCCTCAACGGCTGTTGCACACTTCACCGATACGCTCGAATCTGATTCCGTGATGATGTGCCACCTTTTCGAGCATATCGACCAGCAGATAGCGATGGCAGTGGCGCGTCGTGGCGTGTGTGTCTTTGCAGTAACAGCACACGATCAGTTCCTCACCGCTCAACGCTTCGAGAAAGGCCGCCGGGTTCTGGCGATAACGCTCACGCATGAGCGCCTGATAGCGCACCGTGTAGGTTTGCCAGTCGATGTCGCCGCGCTTGAACGCCATCACCATGTCCCACGTCGGCGCGAAGGCTTTACCCAAGCCGGAACCGCTCTTCACGGTGGTGTTGAGAACGGTTTGGTGTTTTTCACCGTGATAGTCAATCCGCGCAGTTCCTACACGGCAGGTGTGTTGGTGCATGGATGCCTCCTTCGTCAAATTGACTGAAACGAAGAAAACTCCTCTATCATGCTCGGTTGCGGCCCGGACGTGGCAGATCGACGGTGTAGTGCCAGTACACCAGAGGATTCGATCCACATGCAGAGGTCTTTCCGACGTAAGCCATCTATCGATGACTCACAGTCCACGACCATCGAACATGCCCATCACCCAGCGGGGATACTGGATGACTTCGGAGGAGGTTGCATCTTGGAGCCTGCTGCCGCTCGCTAGGGCTTCTGCTGCGTATAATCCGCAGCGCCACAGAGCTTTGCAATCCACCCGTAGCAGCATCAGGCTCGGTCGATGATTTGTTAAGGTGCGGAACGCCACCCCAACAGCACGGCGCGGCAACAGCGCACGTCGGCTTGTCCCTGCCGGATTTTGCGGTGAGCGCAGCGGCACAAGCCAGGAGCAAAATCCGAGCAGCAGCCGCTTGCGGCTGGACGTGCGCGCGCGCCGTGCTACGGTGGCTGTTCGTCCGCACCGAAAACATCGACCTGATGAGCAATAGGGGGATTGGCTAGATGTGGCTCAGGATGTAAAGCACCAGCCACGAACGGCTGGATGCCCACCTACGCCGAGCTAGCGTGGCAGATTGAAATGCAGACCCAAGCTTATCAACTTGAAACGCAGTATTATGGGACTGCGATGCTCTGAGGAGAACGATATTCACAACAACGACACTGTAAGGGCAAATCCAGTTATCATTTACAGGTTCGTAATTGGATTGAAAGTTTCATCTGTCTAATTTCTTCTTACAGAAGGTTGTACTTTATGGCTATTGAAGCAAAGTTTATAGAGCGGATCTCGCTGACTGTTACTCACCAGTTATTTTGATCTGTTGATGAAGAGCGATACCTCCCATAATGAGCGCAATCGCGATGATTTCAACGAACGAAGGCACTTGTCCAAGCACGATAATGCCGATAGCGACAGCAACGGCGGGCAATAGCGACAACATGAGCGCGAACGTAGCGCGGGGTAACCTCGCCATTGCAAGTTGATCAGCAATGTAGGGAATGACGGAAGAACAAATACCAACACCTATTCCAGCAAAAAGCAATTGCCAATCTGTCAATGCAGGTAAGGCATCTTGAAAACCGAGAGGGAAAATAACGAAAAATGCGATTAGCATTGCTGTACCTAAACGATCAACACCTGCACTACCACCATCCTGTGCGATGCGGTGTCCCAGGATGACATAGAGCATAAAGAAGGCACAGTTAGCGAAAGCAAAAAGTAGCCCAACCGGTTCGCCGCTTAGCTCAACGTTTGTGAGCAAAGCAACACCCACCACTGCCAAACTTAAAGCAAGGAAGTTTCGGCGAGTACGAACGCCTACTGCTGCGATAGCAATCTGCCCCAGAAATTCGATTGCTCCGACTGTACCTAAAGGGAGACGAGCGATGGCAAGGTAAAAACTGGCGTTCATTAATCCCAATACAGTGCCGAGTGCGATAAGTGTTCTGCGTTGTTCCCACGTTGCTCTGGCTAACACATGCCAGGGATGTCGCCACAACGCAAAAATAATTGCGGCGCTTGCAATTCGAAGCCAGGCAACCCCCAGAACCTCAAGACGAGCAAAAAGCAGTACCGCAAACGCCGGACCGAGATAGTGGAAAACAGCGCTGATAATAAAGTAAAAGATAGGTGAAACTCTTGTTTGATCGAGTAATTTGTCCAAAGTCAACTTGGAACCCCATCTTTGAGAAGAACTCTTGTATGATACAATGGTGGAAAGTCTGGAAACATGGACAGATTAAGGCAAAAGACCTAAAATGCCTCAAGAATTAAAAAGATATCCTCTCTTTACCTACACACCTACAGACAAATCTCTTGATGAGGTTAACCTGCGTTTGCTTAGGGAACTTCAGCAAGACCCACGGTTAACGATGGTAGAGCTTGGACGACGTATCGGTATGTCTTCGCCGGCAGTAACCGAACGCGTGCGCCGGATGGAGGAGGCTGGCATCATTCTGGGGTATCGCATCGAGATCAACCCGGCAGCACTGGGTTTACCCATTTCAGCTTATGTGCGTGTTCGACCCAACCCCGGACAACTACCTAAAATTGCGGAGCTAGCTGAACAGATTTCAGAAGTCATTGAGTGTCATCGTGTAACGGGAGAAGATTGTTTCATCTTAAAAGTTCTGATACCTTCGATGGATCAACTCGATCAACTTTTGGATCGTTTCCTGTTATATGGTTCAACAACAACATCTATTATTCAGTCTTCGCCCGTACAACCCCGGTTGCCACCACTACCCTAATTCGTCTTTCTCTGTTTAAGGGATTTGGATGCACGAAAAGTGGTGGTTAATCGCCTGCTTGGAGGCTGACGTGATATGCCATCTGTTCCTATCAACTTTCCTTGAGCACTGTTAGGAAGTAAGTGGCTCTCCAGCACACCGAAATGCTCGATCTCCACGCGCCCGCCGGGCTGCGAGAGTTCTTCGGTCAGGGCAGCGAACAGCGCATCCAACACCTGCCGCACCTGTGCCTGTGTTAGCGGCACCAACCAGAGCGCCAAATCCGAAGCAGCAACCACTTGTGGCTGGACGTGCGCGCGCGCCGTGCTACGGTGGCCGTTCGTCCGCACCGAAAACATCGACCTGATGAAAGATAAGGGGGATTGGCTAGATGTAGCTCAGGAGGCAGAGCGCGAGCGCATGTGGCTAGATGTGCGCCGACGCTAGCACATGCTCCGGCGAAGCGAATAACAAGCTGTCACTGAGATCATCCAGCGGCTGGCTATTCATGTGCAACAGGGCATCGCCGGAGTTTTCCAGCAGGATGATCTGGTAGAAGTTGAAGCGATAGGGCAGCATTATCTGCCGGGTATGCGGATATATATGACAGTGAAGATGTGGAACGCGGCTAAGTCCGTCCGGGATAGCCTGTCGCTTCATGGCTGTCGTTGATCTCGTCGAATACCTGAACCTACATCCAGAACCCCTTAATAGTCACTATTGCTCTAATTTGTAGTGGTTGATCCACCCATTGTATTACTGGTGTTCACTAAGGTCAGTGCTGTGCTGATTTCCCATAATTGTTCTTGAGTGGTGATGTCATAGGTTTGGGACGGTGATTGAAGGGGCTTCCGATTGCCGAAATACTGACCCGTGATGGTTGCTACCTCCGGTGAAACTGCCAGATACAAGATACGTTGTGCCGCATGATCGGCATCGGGCAGTATGAACTTTCCCAACCATCCAGCTATTTTCAATAGGAACGGCTCATCGGTATTGTTACTCCCCAAATTTGATTTGAATACGCCCGGATGGACACAATTTACGGTTACTCCGGTTTCCACCAGTCGCTGCGCCAATGAATAAGTGAAAAGAATATTGCCCAGCTTAGTCTGAGCATAGGCTTGTAATCCTCGATAGGGACGCTGCTCGAATTGTAAATCCTCCAGATTCAAAGAGGTGCCGATGCGTGTGCCAACGTTGATAATGCGGGCAGGGGCGCTGGACTTGAGCGTATCAAGCAGCAAATTAGTGAGCAAAAATGGTGCTAGATGATTGACAGCCAGTGACATCTCAATAGCGTCGGCACTGAGCGTGCGCCGCATGAATACAGCACCAGCATTATTGATCAGCAGGTGTAAATGCGCATGCTTT
The DNA here is from genome assembly GCA_016223085.1 of Chloroflexota bacterium. Taxonomy (GTDB): domain Bacteria; phylum Chloroflexota; class Anaerolineae; order Aggregatilineales; family Phototrophicaceae; genus CFX2. The sequence continues at coordinate 143,339 of JACRPS010000006.1, read as the reverse complement.
GCCCGAAATGTATTGACTAACTGACGGATCGATTGTTGTGACGATAAATCCGCCATCAGCAAATCGACATGAGTGTTTCCACTACGCTCTATAATTTCCTGGCGTGCTGCTTCGCCGCGCACCTGATCACGGCATACCATAACGACGTGTGCCCCCATTTGTGCCAGCCCCACAGTTGTGGCTTTGCCAAGTCCAGAATTTGCGCCTGTAACCAGTGTGATCTTACCTTCTATTGACATACCATTGTCTCCAAATCTAAAGTGTCGCTTAGCGGCGACGTGAGCCTGCCCTCAGGCTTAAATAAGCGAATGCAAACCCTGCCAATCCCAGTAAGGTGGGTGCAGTGATTCCTCGCAGGATGATTTCCGCATCCCAGCCGGTGTTAATCAGTGTGCGTCCCACCTCTAGAATGTATGTCAGCGGGTTAATCTCAGCCGCAGTGCGTATCCAGCCTTCCAGTAGTTCCAGTGGTGTGAAGATCGGCGCGAGAAACGTTAAAGGAAAGACCAGAAACGTCGATGCGCCCGTGAGACTGGCACTTTTGGTACGCAGCGCAATGCCAATCACGAAACCACCTAAGCCCAGTCCCAACAGAAGCGATATTCCGAGGATTATCAGCAACCCCACTATACCGGTGGACGGACGCAAACCCAACAGTAATCCAAGCACAATAATCACTCCTGCCTGAAAGACCTGGGCTAAAGCGCTGGCAATCATCGGACCCAACAAAATAGATGAACGATGAAGCGGGGTAAGCAGCAGTTTGTCAAAATAGCCGCTTTGCACATCCCGTATAATCGCCTGCCCACCAACACCGGCGCCACTTAAGCCAGCGCTGATAAGCGACACAGGTAGAATAAAGCCCAGATAGCTTTGTCCTTCCAAAAAAAGCGCTGCTGCCCCCCGTAGCGAACTTTCGTACACAATCAGGAAAAATATGCCCAGAAATATCGGCAGGATGACTTCCGCAGGCTCCCGCAGAAGTGCCATTAAACTGCGGCGCGTCATCATCCAGACGGCGCTCAAAAACGGTTGTCGTGAGGGGTTATCATCCTTATCTACCATAAGACCTGCATTTGAAACTTGCATTGCAATCTCCTGTTAAGTTAAGCAATAGCCGCTTCGGACTGCGGGTTGAAGCGTTGACCTGTCACCTGAAGAAAGACATCATCAAGGGTCGGCTGTGTGACAGTCAATGCACCAGGAGTCAGCCCGATGGCTTGCAGGCGATTAACCACTATAGCGACAGACTCGGCGGCATTCGGCAGATACAGGCGTAAGATGTGACCATCCGACTGAGCCTGTATCATCATGTCGCTGAACGCCTCCCGCGCCTGGGCAACAGCATCGCTATCGCGCAAATCCACATTAATCGCCCCGCCACCGATCTGTGCTTTCAGTGCGGCGGGCTTGCCTTCCACGGCCAGTTTGCCCATATTGATGATGGCGATGCGGCCCGCCAGTTGGTCGGCTTCTTCCAGATATTGCGTCGTCAGGAAGATGGTCATGCCTGACTCAGTGTTTAAACGGCGCACTTCCGCCCAAATGTCGCGGCGGCTGGAAGGGTCTAAACCGGTGGTGGGTTCATCCAGAAACAGCACTCTGGGCTGATGTACCAGCGCCAGCGCCAGGTCGAGTCTGCGCCGCATCCCACCACTGAACTTGCCGACCTGACGATCCACAAATTGCGTTAGCTTGACCAGTGCCAGCAAATCATGGGCGCGGGCTAATGCCTGTTTATACGACTTGCCAAAAGTGCGGCCTTGCAGAGTCAGCAGTTCCAGCGGCTTCATGGTCGGGTCAAGCCCTACTTCCTGCAAAGCCACCCCGCTGACGCGCCGCACCTGATTGGCCTGTGTCACCACATCGTACCCGCCGATGGTGGCGCATCCGCTGGTGGGCAGGCTGAGCGTAGTCAGGATACTGATGGTTGTACTTTTGCCTGCGCCGTTTGGCCCCAAGAAGCCGTAAATCTCACCGGCTTCTACCGCAAACGAGATGTCGTCCACGGCGGCAAAATCACCAAATCGCTTCACCAAGCCCTCGACTACAATTTTTCCGTTATGCTGCACAACAAGACCTTTCTATTGAGCTAATTTACTTACAAGTCGGTAAAATTTACAGGCAAAAAAACTAACGCCTCAGCCATCCATATAACTGCATATTAATCAACTGGTCAATAATCATGCTTTTCATACCCGTCATATAGGGTGCGTTGTCGCCGTGAATCATCTCTACCAGAGATACGAAAGTGATCGCGGCCAGTCCGGGGTTATCCAGGTTCACGATACCGGCCTGCTGTGCGCGTTCCAGCGCTTCGGTTAATGGCAGACGCAGGGCATCAAAGATCATTTGTGAGAGTCGGTCGGCGTTCGCCGGACTGATGGCGTGAAAGTCTGACTCACTCATGCGAGCGATATTGACGGGCGCTTGGGACATCAGCCAATCCGCTACTGCCTGCATCTGGGCGCGCACATCTTCGCCTGCCGCCTGGATCGCCTCTTCCATCCCCTCCTGATGACGCTTAAAACTACGTTCCAGCACCTGCACGAATAAGTCCTCCTTGCCCCCTGGCGCATAGTAATAGAGTGCCGCATGTTTGATGCCGATCTCGTCGGCAATATCCCGCAGGCGCACCGAAGCATAGCCTCGTTGAAAGAACAGGCCTTCGGCGATATCCAGAATGTGGTGGTGCGTCTGGTTGGTCGGCATCGTTGATTTACTTACATTTTGGTAAAATTATATGGCGTGAAGAGATGGCTGTCAATGTAACCAGAGCAACACTCATTGTCAGTTAAGCTGTGGTACAAAAAGAGAGTGCCTCTCTCAAGTGAACCAGTGTCACACCTGAAACAGGCACTTTTATGCTTCTTCACTGCGCTGATTCGCACAGCTATGCTATCACTGAACCACCGTCACAGTCTTCACAGCCCAGAAAATCAGCCTTCAACTGCCAGAGTCGTGTGGGGATGCCCCGGATGCATCGCTGCACGGTCAGGTTATTCGTTCCGGGAATCAGCCAGCCATTTTCCTTCAACTGCGCTCCAATCGCTGGGGTATTGAACTTGAGTGGTTGCACCTGCAGAACGGCGCGATGCGCGACATCGGGCAGCAGATACACGTAATGCTCGTCGAGATAACCGACAATGGTAGTTCCGGGTCAGGGTTCTTCCGATTCACGCATATCGCGTGCCAGCATAAGTTCACCGCTGGCGAGAAGCTGCCCCAGTGTGTCGATGAAGACCTGCCCGGCTCGTTCCTGCTGCACTGCTTTCACCATTTCCACGATACTGTCCTGCCATGAGGGTAAAAAATTGTCGCAATCCAGTTCCGTCATAAACTGTCGGAGCATCTGGTAGGTTGTGACCAGCACCGCCCAGTTCTATACGATACGCCCGGTGTTCGCCTGCTGTTCCAGTATATAGGCATTTAACACATGCTGGCGAAATTTCCCGGTTGGACGAAAACGCACGTACACACGCTTGACGGTTCGCCGTCCTACCGCGCCACCGCTGCGAAAGGTCTGCACCTCGACCAGCAGCTTGCCCAGATCGGCAACTGTCACTGTCTGACCGGGCTGTGCCAGTACTTGCAGCCACAGTTCCGCCATGACTTCCAGCACCTCCGCCACATCGCGCCCAGACACACCCTGCGCCAGCTTGCCAATCGCGGCTTTTGCCAGCGGCAGGCGGAAGCTGCAGGCGGAAGGTGTTGCCCATTGTCTTTTCATTGGCGGTGCGACCTCGCAATCTCAGCAGTTCACCGGGTGGAAGCTGTGCCAGTGCCAGATCGCTGACAAACCAGGTGGAGCCGTCTTCATCGGTCAACTGGTCGCCGGGATATTTTGCTGCCAGTGCTCCTGATGGAACTTGATTTCACGGGCATGACCCGCCACCGAGAGAAAAGCAATCGCGGTTTGATCCGTCACGACTTTGGTGACACCGTAGCCGATGTCTAACCCCACCGTGAGAATGCCGCCCGACACCCCTTGCGACTCTGCTGTTGTGTTCTGGTTCTTGCGCCTGTTCATTCGATCTGCCTCCATAAAACAAAAACAGCCCATCTACTCCTCATCGGTAGATGCGGCTGAAGAACCACCTAAATCAAGGGGCGAGACACGCGATAAAGTGTTCATAACATCGCCCGGATGAAAGCTTTTGAAATTCGATTGAGTTACATCGTTATGAAGACACCTGCCCCTGATAAAGTAAGTTTTCTACAGATTTGGGGTGGTGGTGATACCCTTCCAAAGCACCTTAGAGCGTTCGAGAATCCATACCTTCTTGCCCTATTTTATCTTGCGCGTGATGTATCCAAAGCAGGTGATTGGAGCTTTATCTATGAACATCGCAATGCTTTGACACATCGCTTTTTGGTTCTACATGATATGAATTTAGGCGACCAACAAGCCAATCCAGATATACCGCGCGCTCAGGAAGACACTTTTACCAACCAGGTTATTTTTGCCACCAAAATAGCCCGTGCAGCTGTGATGTATCTCGTGTTGTTTGTGGAATTGGAAGAGCAGAAACTCGCAGCTTCTGATAGTGGAATTAGACCGACAATGTACGCGACACCCTTGGATGAGGGCTTTCGGCATCGGCCTAAATATTAGCTTGACTTTATCAACGGTTGTTCAGTTGGCGTACTCGTTTCGCGCAGCGAAACGTGATCACCAGTCGTTCACTTGGCGGTTGCCTTACTACCCCATCCCGTCCAATCAGCTGCCCGTGTGGGCTGTTCCTCATGAGACGGCTTTCCAGCACGCCGAAATGCTCAATCTCCACACGTCCGCCGGGTTGGGAGAGTTCCTCGGTCAGCGTGGCAAAGAGTGCATCCAACACCTGCTGCACCTGTGCCTGAGTCAGCGGGGAGTGCGTAACCTTGCTCTCGCGGGCGATGCGCTTCACCAGTTCAGTCTTGTTCACGGCTGATGCTCCATGCGCGCGGTGGTTTGACGGTTGGAATGATGGTCGGCGGTTTCGCCACTGCCATCGTTGGTATTGATTCACGCCGTTTGAGCAGTTCGGGCGCTTTGCCTTTTGCGACTGTCAAGCGCTGCTTCCAGTCCAGGCGTTCGTAGAATCGGGTCAGCCGGGCAGCAAGCACCACCTGCGCGGCGTAGTTCTCATCGACGTAACGCGCAAAGATCAGGCTGTTGCCACGCGGCGGACTCTGCACCTCGTCGGAGGTCAGCAGCGGGCGCTGACGGGGGTACTCATCGCTCGTGCCGTCGGCGCGCTTGCGGCTGCTCTTCTCGGTTGTCTGCCCGCTGGCTCGGCTGTAGTAAGCAGCGGTGTCGGCATCGCAGCCACCAAAAACGATTTGTGTCGCCAACCCCGTGAATAATGCCTCCGTCCCCGCCTCGCCATACAGCAGATGAAACTGCCCCTTCGTCTGTGCCGCCACGACAATCGAAATGCGCCGCTTGCGCACCAGGTTGACATCCGCCACCAGCGAGTCGAGCTTGCCCAGTGCCGGGAATTCGTCCATCACCACCGCGACGGGTACAGGCAGTGGGCCGCCGTTGGTCTCGCCAATCGTATCGAGGTCGAGCATCAGCTTTCGCAGTACCGCACCGAGGTACGGCGCGTACACCTGGCGCATCCGTCCCGGACAGGTCAGCACCGCCACCGTCGGGCGCTGCACCAATATCCTGGCATCAAAATCCGAACCAGAGGTCGTCTCGCGCACGGTCTGCGCCGCCCAGCCGGTGAGCGCCGTTGCCAGTGTCGCCACCGTGTTGGAAGCAACTTTGCCGTCGCTCTTGACGCTGGCGATGAAGCTGTTGGCGAGCAGGTAGGCATCATCGGGTTTTGCGCTGAGTTTGTTTGCCAGTCCTTGCAAATCGGAGAGCGCGGCATAGACATCGCCGAGCGTGTCGAAGCGCAGCAGGCAGGCAGAAAGCAACGCCGCCGCCGAGTCGCTCCAGAATTTGTTGTCACCGCGCGCGGCTGGCACCAGCACTTCGGCGATTGCCCTAGCATCGGAAACCGTCTCAATATCCTGCGCCAGGTTGAAGCGCGGCATGTCGCCGCGCGTCGGATCATGGATGGCAACGGTATGTCTGGTGACGGCGCCGAAACGCAGGATGTGGGCGGTCAATTCCCCCTGAGGATCGGCAATGATGAGCGAATGCCCCGCCTGCATCCGATCAGCGATCACCGGCAGAATGACCGCCTGACTTTTACCCGAACCCGGCCCACCCAGTGTCAGAATGCCCCGCGCAGAGTCCTCCCCGCTCAGGCAGAACTGCCCCTGTCCCGCATCAAGGCGGACGCTGCGCTCGCCCCAGAATGCGCCGAGGAAGATCACCCCCTCTTTGTCGGGGCGCCGGTAGCGCTTGTATTCGCGGGGCGTGCAGAAGTGGGATGATCCCGCTTCGCCGCGCCGCCGCTTGGGGCTGCGTAAGCTGTCGATCCACTCGCGGAAAGCCGAACCCGGCTTAAGCTGCCCGGACAACAGGAGGTTAGCGACCAGAATCAATCCAGCCATGCCGATGCTGAACCACAGTATCCGCTGCGCATCCATGCTGGTCGGCGCTCCCACCAGCAGGCGGAGCAGCGGTTGGCTGACGGTATTCCGCCCGCGCTGGACGGCTGTTTCACCCAATCCAAGCACAAAGAGCGAACAGAGTGCTGCGCTCAATGCCAGATGCGCCAACACACGGAGCAGCCTGCCGCGTTTGATCGGCAACGTTTCATCGGTTCGACGCACCCCTACTCCGGCGGTCACTGCATAGACAATGGGGAATGCCAGCCCAAGACAGATCAGCGGCAAAACGGTGACAATGGCGAGGCTGCGTCCTTCGGTAAACAACCAGTAGAACATTGCCGTTCCTACCGTCTCGGACCGAACCAGCGGTCAAGCTCGTTCAACTCATCTTTGAGGCCGCGCTCATGCGGCTGCTCGGCAGTCTGCGCCGCGCGTTCTGCCAACTGCTGTTTTTCAGCATCCGTCAGCAGACGGGCATCCAGCTCAGCGACCCACTCTGCGCCAAGCAGCCGCGTCCAGACCTCGGTGATCGCCTGGTCGCGCACCTCGTGAAACAGCGGCATCTGCCCCCGACGCAGGTCGTAATGCCGCCTGCCTTCAATATCAGGCACCGTCGCCGGAAACAAGACATGGCTATGCAACCGCTGCACACCGTTCTCGGTCTGCGGATCGTGGATGACAAAGGCGTACTCCGGCACCGGCAGGTCACACGCCTCAAAGTAACGCTCCATCATCGTTTCGGTGAGGTCACGCAGAGCGTGTTCGCGCTGATAACTCGGCAGCGCCGCCAACAGATCAGGATGCGGGGAGACGACCATCATCCGCACCAGCACCGAGTCGGTGTTGGTCTTGTCGTTGGCGATCTGCATCAGGTTGCTGGCAATCACGCGGTAATAGTTCCCCAGTCCGCGATCATGCCAGCGTTCCATGCCGTCGTCCTGGGGGATGTGGCTGTCCTTATCGTCGCGATACTGAATATACTTCAATAGACCAATCAGATCACCGCGATGCTCGTAGGAGTCCTGCTTGTACATCAGATTGCAGACGAGGGCGTGTTTCTTCATCGGGGTTTACGTTCCGCTTCTTCCAGCCTGGTGCGGCTCTCGTCCAAGCGATCTGCCAGCACCCGATGATTCTGCGCTGCCATACGAATGGCCTGTTCCAGCAGGGCATCACCCGGCAGCTTCTGTCCGGTGGCGTGGGCAATGAGCATTCCAAGCGCCTGCGCCAGTAGATAGGTGAGTACCGTCAGATGCCAGTCAAGGCGGTTCATGCGGCGCTGGAAGGTGGTGTTGAAATGGCGTTTGCTGGCAACCTGATCAGACTGCTCGTCGAGAAAGGCGCGCAGCGCGGCGCGCACGAGATCGGCATCGTTCTCGAAGCGTTTGGCGACGCGCACCTGCTGCAAGAGGGTATACAGTTCGGGCGTGATTCGCGCATACACCCGTACCGACTGCGGCGGATTAACTTTGCGGCTCACGCGGTTTCACCTTCTCACGACGCAGACCAGAGGCCACCATGTCCGGGCGCTGGGCGGCGGTTCGCACCAGAAAGCGGATCACATCGGATTGGTTGTATCCGGCTGCGGCGACCAGCTTTTGCAGCCCTTCATATTCGGCTGGTGTCAGTCGAATGCCGACATGATGCGGGAAATTCTGAGACATGTCCTCTCCGTGTTGCACAACTTCTGTTTCTCATTGTGGGAGATGTACAACTGGAGATGCAACGCCAATCCCTGAGATGGGCGGCTCAGAAAGTTGTGTGAAACCAGCAACCTGTCGAGAGGAGACTCTGAAGAGCGACAGAGCTGCGTGTGCGGAACGTGGGCGTGCTGTCGCACGCCCACGCGCTGGCAAGCGGCGCAAGACGCTTGTCAGCGGCGGAGCGCAGGCGCGCTCCGCCAAGCCCCCCGGCGCGTGAGGGGCGGGCGTTTAGCCCGCTACTCCGCCGCCGCAGACAACTCCGTCAACGCGAACGACTGCTCGATCACACAAGCTGCTGAAGGGCGAGAGCAGCTTGGCGGCGGTAGTCCGAGGTTTTGCGTGAGGAGAACAAGCTTTGAAACGAAAGCATTGGTTTATCGAATCTGGCGGGTGGAAAATGCGCCGCGCCGCCAGCACGCAAAATGGGCGGCCACCCATTCGGATGACCGCCCGGTGATGCAGGCGAAGGCTAGAACGGAATGTCGCTGCCTGCTGGCTCTTCCGCGCCTTCCTCATCATCCGGCGCGCTGTCCATGAACTGCACGCGGTTGGCCGTCAGTTCCAGGCTGGCACGCGGGTTGCCCTCGCGGTCGATGTAGGCGCTCGGTCGCAGGCTGCTGCCTTCCACCAGCACCCGCCGCCCCTTCTCCAGGTACTTGACGACGGTCTCCGCCAGCCCATTCCAGGCCGTCACACGATACCACTGCGTTGTCTGCTTATCGCCGCGGCGGGTATTCACCGCTACTGAGAAGCTGGTGACCGGCTGTCCGCTGGCCTCACGCAGTTCGGGGGTCTCCCCCAGGTTGCCGACAATGATGTGGATTTGGTAGGACATGATGCGTTACCTCCCGGCGCTGTGCGCCTGCTACTTGCGCTCCGACCCTGTGCCGGAGTTGCCACGCCCTCGGCACGTTCCCTCAGCCGTTCGTGTCAAGGGCACCCGAAGGGCGCTCGCGGTGAGTGCAACGGCGCAAGCCAGGAGCGAGCGCCTTGACACGACGGCGGAACGTGCCACAGTGGCAAGACTCCGCGCACAGTCTGGATCGGGGACGCAGCGGGCCGCCTTCAGCGCCAACGGGGAACAATTTGTCCACATGGTAAACCACAACAATGAGAGCAACCCATCTGGAGACCAGAAGGCATGAGGCAGGGCAGTATACAGCTTTCCGGAGTGGTCGCACCGAGCGCAACAGCAGGGGCAGGGCAGCGTGTGGCAAAATGGCGGCGACAGTTCAAGTTGGGCGACAGGTAGGTGGTGCGGGCTGACTGACCACGGCGTGCATTGACGCAGGTAGCCCGGACAGCTGACGACAGCGGGCACCAGTTCAACAGCACACTGGTAAAGGTGCGCGATCCGCTGCGACGTTCGCATTTCGCCGCCAATTTCATGGGCGTAAGAGTGGGTGCTGCTCATGCGAGGTATGCCAGCGGCGCGGCGCTCCGGGGGTGGGTGGTGGGACTCCAATGTAGGCGCGCAGCGCCCTCCACCTCACGCTACGATTTTACGGCAGTGATGAGTCTGTGTCTGAATGAACCTCCTCCAGAACACGCGCGATCCGGCGCAGCAGTTCCGGGTCATTTTTCAACAGGACATCCATTTCCCACAGCCAACCGTCCAACAAGACTTCCACCATTTCATCGGGTAAATCCTGCAAAATCTTCGTTATGCGTTCCTTAATCTCTGTTCGGCGATCCGAGTCCTCCATCGTGTCTGCTCCACCCATAAATCGTGCGGATACAGAGACGATAATGCGGTCTCGTTGGCGGTTCGTCACTCCAAAGGATGAGACGGCATTCATGCCCTCATCCCAAAGGCGTATTTTCGCTCAGTCAGGGGGTTATCAACAGCCCGGCCTGGCGCGCCTTAGCCACCGCTTCGGTGCGATTGCGGGCATCCAGTTTACGTAAGATGCTTCGATTGTGCGTTTTGACGGTTGCTTCCGACAGGAACAGACGGGCGGCGATGGCTTCGTTAGTTAAGCCATCCGCCAGCAGCAGCAGGATTTCTCGTTCCCGTCCGGTGAGCGGGTCGAATTGGTGGGTTAACTGCCCAGCTTGAGTTTGGGGAAGCGCAGGCTCGGAAGACGCCTTGAGCAGACGTTCAATATAGGCCTGCTCCTTCTCGCGGCCGTATGCCATTCGAAGCAAATCCGCCATGCGCTCCCCTTTATCCAGGAAAACACGCATGAACCCTTCGCGCTGGCCGAGCTTCAGGGCATGGTACAGCATCTGCAATGCCCGTTCCGGATCACGCCGCGTATGCCACGCCACCGCCGACCATGCGAGCCCGTCTATTTGACTGCACACCCGCCCCTGGCGTTCTGCCAGGGCGATCAGATGGTCGAGAAGCGGTATGATTTCACCGGCCCGTCCCTGGGCGATACGGAGCTGAACGAGCGTGAAGTATTCGAATTCCTCCTCGTAGCCCGGCTGTGCGGCTGTGTGTAACCCCAGGTGTTGCAGCCAATACTCCGCTTGAGGGAGGTCGGGTTCAATGAGTGCAATTCTGGCTTTGCCTGCCCACCACCGGCGGCGCATCGGCATCAACCTGGCCTGCTCTATGAGGCCTTCAACGTCGTCAAGCGGGTCATTCGGATCCAGGCTGCTTTGTTGGGCGCTGTAGATGGCCGACAGGAGAAAGTAGCCAGAAAGCAGGCATTTGACATATATCCACCCCTGTCCCAGACGCAAACCGTCCCGGGCATGCCGGGCAGCGCTGTCGAGCCGGTTCCATTGATAATCGAGTTCGGCCAGCCCTAAATGTGTCATGCCGGCAATCGGCTCAAGGGCAGAGGACGCTGGTTCGATCTGAACGAGCGTCTCACGGTAGATTGTGCCCGCCTGGCGCAAGTGGCCTCTGACGGCTTGCAGCCGCGCCAGATTGTGGTGGGCAATCCAGTTCAACAGGCGTTCATCCTCATTAGATGCTTGGGAGCGTATACCCTTGAAGATACGGTCAACAGCGTCCAGGTCGCCGCTCGTCCAGTGAACGTAGCCCAGGTTGATATGCAGTATCCCCCGTCTGAAAGCATCCTCTGGCGGGAGCAGGGTCACCGCCTGCTGCGCGTACTGAACAGCCAGGAGCATCTCACCGCGCAGCCGGGCGATTTCCGAACGCAGCGTCAGGATATCGCCCTGGAACGTCCCGTCTGCCGGTAGGTCAAGATTGTTCTCAACCCGTTGCACGAGCTGCTCGGCGACTTCAACCTGCCCGGAAAAAAGATGCACCCAGGCATCCAGCAGCAGCAGCGTGGGGCGCGTCTTGAGCTGATCCCCAGGCAGCGCCCGCAGCCACTGGCGCGCCGCGACCATCTCACTGCGCAGCAGTAGTGTTTTGGCTGCCGCCGCCAGGAAATCCGCCGCTTGTGTGTAATCGGCTACTGCCAGGTGATGAACAACGGCGCGTTCATACTGTTGATGGTCGGCGTACCACTCCGCTGCTCGGCGATGCAGCTCCGGCACCTGTTCACGCTGTAAGCCTTCGAGGCGCTGAACAAGAAAATCGGCGAACAACCCATAGTAGCGATACCAACCGGGTTCCCCTTGAAGGTGGATAAGGAAGATGTTATTTCGCTCGAGCCGCTCCAGCACCTGCCGGCTGTCCTGGCGACCCGTGACAGCGTCGCACAGGCTGGCGTTCAGAGACTCCAGGATCGAAGTCTGCATCAGAAACCGCTGGGTCTCATTTGACAGGTGCTGCATTACTTCTTCGGTCAGGTAATCGGCGACAAAGGTCTGACTGCCATTGAAACGGCGCAACTTACGGACATCTTCGCCGACTTCACGGCAGTACAACGAGGCCATCTGCAGCCCGGCAGCCCAACCCTCGGTTTGCCTGGTGAAGAAATCGATGTCCGCCTCCTTCATCTCGAGGGCATCCGTCTGGTGGAGAAAGGCAGCCGCTTCATCCGGCTGAAAGCGCAGTTCTTCTGCGTTTAATTCGATTAACTCGCGATTGGCGCGCAGGCGTGCCAGTGGAAAGGGCGGATCCACTCGCGTGGTCACGATTATGTGGAAGTGCTGCGGCAACCGCTCCAACAGCCGGAACAGCCCGTCGTGAATGGGGGTATGGCTGATCACATGATAATCGTCGAGGACCAGGAACAGCGGACTGATGCTGCGATCCAGCTCCGACAGAAAACCAGCCAACCAGCGGTCAAAGCGGCGTGGTGCATCTATGTGCGGGATGTCTGAACTGGGAAAAGTGAGGATAGGTCGAACCACGCGCAGCGCTTGCAGGATGCAGAACCAGAAGCGCACCGGGTGGTTGTCACTTTCGTCCAGTGACAGCCAGGCGGCATCCCATTTCAACTGTTGGATCGCCTGCCCGACCAGCGTGGTCTTGCCAAAGCCGGCGGGCGCTGAGATGATATTGAGTTTGGCTTGGGCAAGGGGTTTCAGGCGGTCAAGCAGCCGGGGACGGACAACCAGGGGCGAGCGCAGACGCGGGGGCTGGATTTTGGTGGCGAAGACGGTGTAACGGTTACTACTGGTGTCGAGATCATTGGTATTTGCCATACCCGTACCTGCACGCCGCTGTTGCCGTGGCTCGTTCCTGATCACTTCAAAGGTTCAGCGTGGGCGAGGGTCTTTCAGACCGACGACCCAGTGAACAGCACACCTCCCCGATTGGAAGCAGCGCAAAACAGTCAGATTAAACTTTGTTGTCTTTTCATTATACTGCGGGGGCGCATTAACGTTCAGTTAAGGTTTAGATTGGGTTGGTGAATGTTTCCACATGCCTCACGATCCATTCTGTTCGCGCAGGGTCAGCGCCAGTGTTTCGAGCATTTGCAGGACGAAATCGACCCGCTCTTCCGGGAACATGCTTAACACCGCCGCTACGCGCTCATGCCGGGTCATGTCCTCATCGATGAAGAAGAACATGATGGGCTTGCCCAGCGCCGCCGCCCAGCGTGGCAGATCGGGCGCGTCAATCGTCGAGACGCCCGTTTCCACATTCGAGATGACCCCCTGGCTGATCCCCAGCTTCTCTGCCAGGTCGGACTGTTTCAGATCGGCATCCAGGCGAGCGCGCCGAATGCGTTCTCCCAGTTTTTTCTTCGCTTCGCTGCTCATGTGAACCATCCCCCATCACCTTGACTATGACAATGATATTGTAGTTTCTGATTCGAGACCTGACAATCTAATAGATTGGGTTGTCAAACGGGCAAAATGGCGTATATTAGATTTATGGGTATATGATTAGATTAGTGTGATAGAGGTGTGCTGTGACCCGACGCAAGGCCAAGACCTTCCTGATGCAGCTCATCGAACGCGATCATCCCGGCCAATCCATCGAGCAAATCCTGCTGGATGCCTACTGCGAATATGGCACAGAACGGGCAGCAGCGCAGGCCTTGGGGATCACGCAGCAGTCGTTCAACGCCTGGAAATTCCGCCTCGGCTTGGACAACGCCATGCGGGTGGAACAGATGAGACGTTCAGCAGGCACTCAGCCGGAGGAAGGATGACCCCTAGCCAACCACCCCCACCGCCCGAAAAGCTGCTGGAACGGGTGCTGCGCGTCGCCGGCCTGCTGACCGCTCCGGCAGAGCCGAACACTGAAAAGGAGCTATCTGGCAACCCATCTGATTCCATGATACCGGCAGTAGAAATGGAGTCGGATGATACTGCGAAACCTGTGAAACGTCATTTTCCGGTAAAGTAGAGATGTTCAACCACGTTTTGATCATAGGCTTATGGCGCGCAAACGACCACGTCTAACGCCGGATTCCGGCTTCGTCAAATATCTGCGTACCAGCGACGAAGAAGTGCAGTCACCGGAACGCTCACAGGCTGCCCAGCGCCGGGATATTTTCCAACGGCTGGTCAGCTATCTCTCGCTTCCAGACCTCGGCGAATACATCGACAATTACACCGGCACATCCGCCGACCGCAAACACTACCAGCAGATGCTATCCGACTCGCGTCAGGGCAAGTTCTCCCATGTCTTCGCCAGCACTCCGGATCGCTTCGGACGGGATGATGTCGAGGCGTTGCGCGCCATTGACGAGATGACCGGTCTGGGCATCAAAGTGCGTTTCGCTTCCCATCCCGATCTGGATCCTTCCGACCCGGATGACCGCCTCTACTTCAACATCCTCTTCGGCATGGCAAAGCGCGAGTCGGCTATCACCGGCAAGCGCACCACCGGCGGGATGCTCTCCAAGCTGCTCAGAGGTGAATGGGCATGGCGCGCGCCTGATGGCTACGTCAACAAAGAGGTTAAGATTGGAGAACTAGGGCGAGAAGAGCAGCTGCACCATGCCCGCTACAAGCGTTGGGTCGAGATTGACCCGGAACAGGCGCAGGTCTGGCGCTATGCCTGGGACTTGCTGCTACAAGATGCGCCAACGCTGGAGGACATTTGCGAGGCTTTGTTCGCGCGTGGCTATCGCTTGCGCGATGGTCGTCCGTTTGTGCGCGTGAACCAGCGGGGGAAGCGAGTCCCCAACAAACAGGCGCTCTCGCGGGTTTTCCACAACTGGTTTTACGCTGGCTGGGTGGTCGCGGAGAATGAGTGGGCGCATATCCCACCCAAGACGCTGCGTGGCAACTGGCAGCCTGTGGTATCGACCGAGGAATTTGAGTTGGGTCTCGCCATCCTCGCCCGGCGCAATCGAAAACCGGTGCCGCAGAAGAAGCATTTCTATCTGCTGCAAGGCTTGATCTACCTTCAGATGCCGGGCGGGGAACTGGTGAAGCTCACCTGTGCGCGACCGAATGCCACCCGCACACCGGAGGGGGTTTCCTACTACTGCGTACCCAGCAGCTCCCTCAATTTCCTATGCAGCGCTGTTGACCAGCAAATCGGGCAGTTCCTGCGCCATATCCAGGTGAGCCCGGCAATTCTCCCGCAAATTCGACAGACCTATCTGGCGGATATACACAGCCATTCATCCTCTCGCGCCAAAGAAATCCAAGCCCTTGAACAGGCATTAGAGCGGGTAAAGGAACGGGAACTCAATCTGTGGCGCGCCTTCACCGAACACGGGATGCGTGCCGAGACATTCCAAAAGCTGGCGCGTGAGTACCAGGATGAGCAGGATCGCATCACATTTGCATTAAAAGCGATTCAACAGGAAAATAGAGAAACTATCGCAAATCTTGATGCAGCGCTGGCAATCATCGCGCAGATTGGGGAGCGATACGGACAGCAGGAGGCAGCGCGGCAGCGCGACATCCTGCGGCAGGTCGTCGATAGGGTTGTCATTGACCTTCGAGGTCAGGTGTTGAGGCTGGAGTTGAAATCGCCGTTTGTCTACCTGCATCAGTTAGCAGGGGGTGATAGCGGCAAGCAAGTGAAGAGTAAATCCTCGCGCAGCGCTGGAAAACAAACATCCAGCCGCAATGGGACTGGACGTTCACTTCAGGTCGGCTTTTGTGACCCCGGTAGGACTCGAACCTACGACACAGAGCTTAAAAGGCTCCTGTTCTGCCACTGAACTACGGGGCCAGCGTAAGAGTCATTATACCGACCAGCCCCGACTTTTCAACCCGCAATTTGACCGCCTTGACAGATCACCAACTCCCAGTTAGAATAGAACATATATTCTACAGGATCCGAAGAGTCGTGTCATCAGCCTGTGTCCTGTTTCACCACCGCCGATTGGAGGGATGTTGATTGGCCCCATCTACTTTTAACGTGAGTTAGGGTTAACAAACGGCCTCCAACTGTGTAAAGCCAGGCGAAGCGACGGTTTGCTGGGCTGATGGCAGTAGGCAATCAGGCCACACACCAGGTTGACGCAGAAGTTGACGGGACTGCGATGGCGGGTGACCTGCCCCCAACGACCAGTTGGAGTGAGAGTCGAACCTCGGCAAAGGCAGCCGATGGCCGGTAGCCCAGGCTGCTGTGTGGACGACGCTGCTCGATAATGATTTGTGCCGCCGCGCCGTTGGTGAACGGCCAGCGATCCAGACATTCAGTGCGAAACGTCCCGTTGAAGCTCTCGATGAAGGGGTTCTCCCACGGACTGCCGGGCGTGATATACAGCGTGTGGCAGTGCCGCTCCTGCAACCACTGCTGCAGGGCGTAGGCAACGAATTCCGGGCCATTGTCGCTGCGCAAATAGTCCGGCGCACCACGTAGCAGGAATAACCATTCCAGCACCTGGATGACCTGGCGCGACGAGATCGAGCGGGTGATGTGAAGCGCCAGGCATTCTCGCGTGTACTCATCCAGCACGGTTAGGATGCGCAGGCTGGCGTGTTGGAGCGTGTTCGTCGCGTCGCCCTAGCGACGTTTTGCCACTTTGCGGCGCGGTAATTGCAGCCCTTCCTGCCGCCAGAGGCGATACACCCGCTTCCGGTTGAGGCGATAGCCGTCGTGTTGCAGCATGGCGGCACTAATCCGGTAGCCATACATCGGTTGTTCCTCGGCATAGTCGCGGATCAACGCCACCGTCTCGGCTTCGTCAGCGCGTGGATGAGACTGGTATCGCGCCGTCGAACGGTGGACACCCACCAGCTCACAGGCATGAGGTTGCGACAGCCCTCGCCCTGTCATCATGTGTTCCGCCGCCTGTCGCCGGCTGCGAGGGCTTACCCTTTTTTGCCACCCGCTCTTTCAGCGCGTCAATGTCCAGCGCCTGCTGCGCCACGATTTTCTTCAACCGGCTGTTTTCTGCCTCCAACTCCCGCAGCCGTTGCAGTTCGCTCGTCTCCAGCCCGCCATACTTGTTCCGCCAGCGATACACCGTCTGTTCGGCCACGCCATACTGCCGGCACCCCTCCGCTACACTCGTTCCGCTCTCGACATCTTTGAGAATGCGGATGAGCTGTGCTTCGCTCTAGTGCGTTCCCTTGCTGGCCATGAAACTATCCTCCCGCCCCATCATGGTATCCAGATCGTCTCACTCGCTTTGGTACAGTTTTATGCGGGATAGATCACTACTGCCATCAGCCCAGCAAACCGTCGCTTCACCTGGCTTTACACAGTTGGAGGCCGTTTGTTAACCCTAACTCACGTTATAATAAACTCGTCACCTTTGCGCCAGAGCAGTTGTGCTTTTGGGATAAGCTTGCGTTAATGCCATCACTGCCATTGGATACAAGCTAATCCTTTCTGTCCCTTTCCCGGAGTAATTCCACTATAATGGAGCGCGGAACCTGGAGAATAATTTGGATGCTGGGTTTCCTGACCGCTGCACACGTTCATTGCAGCTACATGAAAGGTTATGGGATGTCACGTGTTGAACTTACACCAATAGATCTGCCTGAGTTTGGGCTGCCCACCGTTCAACCGACGGTGTCGGGCGACATTTACGCGAACCGAATCGCCACAGCGCGGGAGCGCGCAGCGGCAGTCAACCTGGACGCGCTGGTTGTGTATGGAGATCGGGAGCACTTTGCCAACCTCGCCTATCTGACTGGCTACGACCCGCGCTTTGAGGAAGCCCTGCTGATACTGGCTCCCGGAAACGAGCCAACGTTGGTCATTGGACTGGAAGGCTGGGGTTATGCTGAACTCTCCCCTGCACCCATCCGGCGCGTACTCTACCGTAGTTTTAGCCTGATGGGTATGCCACGTGCTGGCAATCCGAGTCTGGCTGAGATTTTTCGAAACGCAGGTATTCGGTCCGGCCAGCGAATCGGTTTGATCGGGTGGAAGTATTTTGATCGGCGTGAAACAGCGTCCCCCCAGACGTGGATCGAAGTCCCTGCCTTTATCACGGATGTGCTGCGGGAAGTGTCGGGGGACGCTTCAAACGTCGTCAACGCGACCTCAATCCTGATGAATGCAACCGATGGGCTGCGGATTATCAACGAAGTCGATCAGTTGGCGGCGTTCGAATTCGCGGCGACGTGGGCTTCACAGGCGGTTCGTAACGTACTGTTTTCCGTCCAACCCGGTATGACAGAACTGGAACTATCGCAGCGCATGAATCTGCCGGCGCTGCCGCTGGCCGTCCATACCATGCTGTCCGCCGGTCCCCGCGCTGCCTACGGGCTGCCCAGTCCAAGCATGAGAGTGATTCAACGCGGCGAGTATCTAACGACTGCCGTCGGCCTGTGGGGCGCGCTCACTTCCCGCGCCGGTTTTCTGGTCGGAGGGACTGAAGAACTCCCGGCGGCGATTCGGGATTACGTGGACAAACTCGTCGCGCCTTACTTTGCCACCGCTGCCGCCTGGTACGAGACGGTTGGTATCGGTGTAACGGGCGGCGAACTTTACCGCCTGGTACATGAGCGGATCGGCGACCCATTTTTCGGCGTGGCACTGAACCCCGGTCATTACATCCACCTGGATGAATGGGTTAATTCGCCGGTCTTTGAGGGGTCGGAGATTCCGCTCCGGTCGGGGATGGCGCTGCAAATTGACATCATTCCAGCGACCGGAACACCTTATATCAGCACCAATATTGAGGATGGCATTGCGCTGGCAGACGAAGCGCTGCGCGCCGAATTTGAGCAGAAGTACCCGGAAGCGTGGGGGCGGATTCAGGCGCGGCGGCGTTTCATGCAGGATGTGCTGGGTATTTGCCTCAAACCGGAAGTCCTGCCATTCAGCAATATCCCGGCTTACCTGGTGCCATATCTGCTCAACCCCCGCCTTGCGCTGCGAATGGTTGAATAAGCAAGCTGGCACAAAAGTGATAGTAACATGTAACACCGGGTTGGATGAGCAGCCAGCCCGGTGTCTTGTGATTCGTGCCTGGGTTACTCGATCATTCCGTTGCCGACTTCGATGTTGAGATACCAGCGAATGGGTTCGTTGGGCGGCAGGTGCATGACGCGGTTGTTCTGCCACGCCCAATCAAGACTATCGTAAAAGCCGGTTGCCGGTTCAAGCGCGGCGGTGGGGGCGGCGTTGTACGTTCCCTCGTCCACCCAGATTCCCAGATACGGCACGCTGCGCGCATCCCACGACAGCCGTATCCAATCGCCGTCATCGCCCTGCTGTAGGGCGGCCCAACTCACCGGTTCGTCCGGGGGCAGATAGAATTTACGGCAGTTGTGCCGGTCAGCAGTCCCGATACAATCCAACCGATGCCAATGACCATCCTCTGCCTGGGCTTCTGACCAGGGATATGACTGACCTACTGTTCCCCAATCCCGCGTCTGATGCACGTTGATAACCCGCTTTACCGACTC
The DNA here is from genome assembly GCA_016223085.1 of Chloroflexota bacterium. Lineage (GTDB taxonomy): Bacteria > Chloroflexota > Anaerolineae > Aggregatilineales > Phototrophicaceae > CFX2. Next base: position 124,041 of record JACRPS010000006.1, on the reverse strand, counting down.
TGGCAACCGGATCCGCGTGTTGTCGTCAACCACAAACTGCGGATGCGCTGCCCACAGCGCGACGATGGGTTCGGAACCTGTGTTGACGACCTCGAACGCAAGTCTCACTCGTTGATCGCTGAATACCTGAGTGGTTCTCACAAGCCGGTAGGGCAGCGCGCGTCCCATGACCGACAGGCAGATGGAATCGGTCATCACCGCCTCAACGTCCCACGGGATGGCCCAGACCTCGCCATGATCGGGCAGTGGGCTGTTCCGGTAGCGGCCAGCAAGCGGGTACGGGCAAGCGCCAATGGTTGGGAACATCTCGTCCCAACCACTCATGTCCTGCTCGACAAACGGCGCGCCGTAGGGCACGGGCTGAAAGCTGCGGTGGATGGGCGGCAGCAGCCATTCTCGGCTCGCCCGGCTGTCAAACAGGGAGACAATTTTCGCCCCCATCCCCGGCACGGTGACAAACCGCAGCGACGATGTCTCTATTGCCAGCGCCGGCTGTCCAAGCCACTGGGTTTCGTAGGTGCGCACGGTGTCGCTCATTTGGTTTTTACTGCTCCCAGTTGCAGCGATGGGTATCTGCGGCGGTCGTCTATCCATGCCCGGTGAACGGTGGCGCCAATATGATCGGGCTGCTCCGCCAGAACCCGGTCGAATTCCCGCGCCGCCCTGTCGTCGTCGCCCATGCCGAGCGCGCCCAGCGCTATCAGGTAATGGCAGTGAATCCGGTTCCGCTGGTTGAGATCGGCGTCAAAGACGACAAAATCTGGCAGCGAGACAGCGAAGTAATCCATTTTCACATCGTCATCCAGGTGTTCCTGTCCATAGCCGATCAACCGCTCAAAAATCGCTTGTGCCTGTTCATCAGCGCCAAGCGCCAGGTGAGCCATGCCCTGATAAAAGATCATATCGGGTGGTTGATCGTTGTAATACAGGGGTGAGGCCGGGTCAATCGAGCCAACGGATGCCTGCTCGTAGTGAGCGCGCGCCTGGTCGCGGTCGCCCAGTCCCGCGTAGGCTTCGGCCAGGAAGAAATGAATGTGGTTGTCTCGCGCACCGGCCAGTTTGCCTTCACCCAGGTTGAAGGGGTACACCAGCGCCGCTTCGAGTTCGCCAATCGCTGCCTTATAGTCCTGCGCCTTCAGATAGCGCTTCGCCCGTTCAAGCCGCGAGACGACGTACTGCGCGGTCACTTTGCCTTCGCCGCCTTCCCAGGGGTGAAAAGTGCGCTGAAGCAGGATGGCGAGCGCCTCGTCATGTCGTCCTGACAGGTTGAGCAGCGTCACTCGCTCAACCGTCAGGTCGTCGCGCTGCTCGACCAGTTCCGCATGCCGTTCCAGTCGCATCAGTCGTTCCGCCGGTGGGCGCTGGAGATGTTTATCCAGTTGATCCAGTTCGAACAGTACCCGCGCATCGGTCGGATTGATGCTGAACGCCCGCTCGTAGCAGGCCCGCGCCTGCGCGGGGTCGTGCCGCTTGTTCATATAGGCGAGACCGAGGTTGCGCTGGACAGTTGGGAACGCGGGGTCGAGAACCGCCGCGCGCTCCCAGCACGCAATGGCTTCCTCGTAGCGCCGGTGCGCGTACCAGAAATTGCCCAGGTAGTAGGGCGCGCGCGCATCGTCGGGATGCCGCTGGATGGCAGCTTCGAGCGCCAGCACCGATTCAATGGTGTTCGGGAAGCAGTAGTCGGGTGACAGGGTTCGTGCTGCCGTAAAACAAACGTCGGCGGCGGCGCTGTCGCCCGCCTGGAGCAGTATCCACCCCGCAAAGTAATTGACCATCGGGTCGGTCGGCAGCGCTTCCCGCAGCAGTTCGACCGCTTCCTCATAAAAACCCGCGTGGGCATAGTCGAGCGCCATTTCAACGTAGGAGTGGGCGTTGCCGCACATGAAGTCCTGATAGGCATTGTCCGCCGCCAGCCACTTCCGTTCGATCAGCGCGCCAAAGTCAAGCGGGTCGAGTTGCAGCGCCGTGTCCGCTGCTGCCAGCGCGGCCTCGGTTTGCCCAAGGTGGCGCAGGACGGCGATTTTGAGCGTAAAAGCTCTCATGTGACGACTGTTTCGTGACAGCGACCGTTCGACCAGATCGAGCGCGTCAGGCCAATCGCGCCGGCGACAGGCGATACGCGCGAGGGCGAAGTAGGCGCTGTCCTGCCAGGCAGCGTTCCAGGCGGCTTTGTAAAAGGCGCTGAACGCTTCGTCGTATCGCCCCTGAAAGTACAGGGACAGGCCGAGGTTGTAGAACGGTTCGCCGTCATAGGGGTTGGGATTGCGGCGCGTCAGGCTCCTGATCGCGGTGCGGAAGAAGCCTTCAGCATCCGCGAATTTGCCCCGCCGCAGCAGCAGTAGCCCCAGCGCATTATTGCAGCGGCTGTCCAGGGGGTCACGCCTCAGGGCTTCCTCGTAGTATGGCTCTGGTTGGTAAGTGGCGTGCCGATACTGTTCGAGGTGCAGGCCATTAAGGTACAGCGCCTCGTTGGAGTCAAGTTCGGCGGGCGGCGGTGCAGGTGTTGCCGGCGCGGGAATGTCATCGTCCCGACGCGCGACCGGGGTATAGGACAGGAGCGCCTGATCGCCGTCCCAAACGGTGAGCGTCAAATCGGTACTGGGTATGTCACCGGGCAGCGCGACCGACGTATCCAGCACCGTTTCAGGGTCGAGTTCACAGGTAGACTCGTAAATTTGCTGGCCGCGCGCGTGCAGCGTGACGCGAACCACGTGCCGCGATGAGCAGTACACGCCGATTCGGGCGTATCCGGGAGAAGTTTCGAGGTTGAGCACAACGTCCCTGGAAGCGTTCTTGGGCGCTCCAATGCGCTTGTAGGGCATAAAGACCTGGGTGAAGCGCTTTTCTTCGCCCGGTTGCAGCCAACTGAAATCAGGCTGGTTATCGGTGTACGCGCCGCACATCAACTCGATATAGGGGCCGTCCTCATCGGTCAAATGGCGATCCCACGCCCGCCCGAAGTCGCCATTGCCCCACGTCCACTGTTTCTTGCCGGGGACGACGTGATGGTTGGCGACGTGGAGCATCCCCGCCTGTTGCCCCTCGTCATAGCAGCCGATGAAGTCGAAATCCGAATGATACGCCATGTAGGATGTCGGCACCGGGATGTTCTTATAGCGGGAGATGTCGGTGCCGGGGGAGTAATCCACTTTATAGTACGTACCGGTCGCAATCGGGAAGCTCGACACGGCGCGCTTGCCGTGATCCATCACGGCGAACACATCCGGCGGAAAGACCGACTGGTAGGTGTCGTTCACGTGAACAGCCGGGTTCGCCCACCAGAGGAACGTCTGCGGGAAGTCCGTGCGATTATAAAGCTGCACGTTGATCTCCAAATAGGCGCGCTCCGGGTAGAGCGTGAACCCGGCCATCCCTTTGGTGCGGAACATCCGCTCGATCTCGCTAAACCAGACCGTTTTGCTCCCATCCGCGTTGTCCTGCAGGCGGTAGTCTACCGGCTCAAAAGTGCTGGGGCGGTGGTGCTGCGGCCAGTTGAATTCAATACCGCCGGAAATCCAGGGGCCAGTCAGCCCAACCAGCGCGGGCTTGATGACGCGGTTGTAGTAGATGAAGTGGTAACCGTTGGTCTTGTCCAGCGCCATCTGCACGCGCCCGCCGAGTTCGGGCAGGAGCATGATTTTGAGGTAACGGTTTTCCAGAAAGATGGCAGTGTACTCGCGGTCTACTTTCTCGTCGAAAACCTGTTCGATGATCGGATGGGGATAGACAACGCCGCTGCTCCCCTGGTAAACCCGCTTCTCCAGAAACATCGGGTTTTTATCGGGTTTGCCCACCGGGTAGGTCGGGATGTTAACCCGTTCTTCCCACATCTGCACACCGCTGGCTGTTGTTTCCATAAAACGGCTCCTTGTACAACGACAGCTCCCGCTCGAAAGAGCGCGTCTGCTATAATGGTTCAAAAATGGCTGGTAGCTCAGGTATTCGGTTTATGGCGCAAATCAGAATCCGGGAAGGTTTTGAAAACCAGATCCTTTATGTTATCCCCCGGCCCATGCTGCCCCGCTTCTCCGAACATCCACTCATTCATCCCCTCATGCCCACCGACGTAGGCTGGTATCCTGAGGCACGGTTCCACTACTGCGAACGCGAAAACGGCGCGAACGAGCATATCCTGATCCTCTGTGTCCGAGGTTCTGGCTGGTACGACATGAATGGTGAGCGGGGAACGCTGCATACCAACCAGGCGCTGCTGATCCCGCGCAATACCCCCCACGTCTACTGGGCATCGGAGGCGACGCCCTGGTCAATTTACTGGGTTCACTTCACCGGCAGCAGTGCGGACTTCTTCGCCCACCAGCTTGCGGAGGGAGAGCCGACGCTGGCGGTGGATGAGAACGCCATGTCAACACTGACGCACCTGTTTGATGAGTGCTGCAAGGCCTTGATGACCGGCTTTCTGCTGGAGCGTATGATTTACGCCTCGCAGACGCTGCATCACCTGCTTGGCTGCCTGTTTTTTAACAATCGGGCTTTCTCGCCCACGCTGCAAACCAGTCGTTTCCATAATCTCGACTCGACACTGGCATATCTGCATCATCATGTTCGCAAACCCCTGACCCTTGCCGACATGGCGCGTCATGCGGCTCTGTCGCTGTCCCACTTCTCGCGTCTGTTTAAAGAACAGACGGGCTATTCACCAATGGACTACTTTATTCACCTCAAGGTTCAACATGCCTGCCAGTTACTATTCCTCACCAGTATGACGGTGCGCGAGATTGGCTATGAACTGGGTTACGAAGACCCGGCATATTTCTCGCGCCTGTTTAAGAAGGTGGTTGGCATTTCTCCCACCGAGTATCGAAACAGACCGCGTGGCGAGATTGGCGAGCGTTTCGAACGTCCCGCGCGCTCGTGGGATTAGAAGTCGTTCACCCCTTTCAGATTCAGCTCGTCGCTGAAATGGCACGCGGCAAACTGCCCCGGTGTGACTTCGCGCAGCGGTGGCGCTTCGTGCGCGCAGATGGGCTGGGCATACGGGCAGCGCGGGTGAAAATGGCAACCGGGCGGCGGGTTCGCCGGGTTGGGTATCTCGCCCGCGATGGCAATGCGCCGCTTCTTGCGCGTCGGGTCCGGTTTGGGAATGCTGGATAACAGGGCTTCGGTATAGGGGTGCTTCGGCTGCTGATACAGTTTGCGGGTAGGCGCAACTTCCACCACCCGACCGACGTACATCACCGCCACAGTATCGCTGACATGCTCCACCACACCGAGATCGTGCGAGATGAACAGGTACGACAGGTTAAGCCGGGACTGCAAATCCTTAAGCAGGTTGAGCGTCTGCGCCTGAATCGAAACGTCCAGCGCGGAGGTTGGTTCATCCAGCAGCACCAGCCGGGGATTTAGCGCCAGGGCGCGGGCAACAACAATGCGCTGGCGCTGCCCGCCGCTGAAGGCGTGTGGAAACCGGCGCATGTACTCCGGTCGCAGCCCGACAAGCTGGAGCAGTTCAGCGACACGCTCCTGCGCGGCTTTGCCCTTTGCAATCTGATTGACCTGCAAGGGTTCGGCGATGATGTCGAGTACGGTCATGCGCGGGTTGAGCGATGAAAATGGATCCTGGAACACCATCTGCATGTTGCGGCGCACGTGCCGCAGGGCCGCCGGGTCAGCGCTGGCGACATCCACCGGGCCGAGGTGGTCGTCATGAAAGATCACCGATCCCGCCGTCGGCGTGATGCCTCGCATGACACTGTGCGCCAGCGTGGTTTTGCCAGAGCCACTTTCCCCCACCAGCCCTAAGGTCTGGCCGGGGTAGATCGTCAGGCTGACGTCATCCACCGCTTTTACGTAGCCCACCGTTCGCTTCAGCAAACCCCGCGTGACGGGATAGTGCTTCTTGAGGTGGAGAATTTCCAGCAGGGGTCGATCTGCGTGGGGCACCGCGTTAAGCTGGATTTCCATAACGATCTCCTTCTGCCTGTTCGGAATAGAGGTAACACCGAACGGTATGTGATCGCTCCAGCGGTGTTTCAGCGGGGACGGCTTCGTCACAGATGCCGGGCATAAACCGGGCGCAGCGCGGGTGGAAGGGGCAACCCTGCGGAATGTTGAACGGTGACGGCACCATGCCTTCAATCGTTTGCAGCGGCCCGTCGTGTTTGTGCCCTACTTTGGGAATCGATTCGAGCAGCGCCCGTGTGTAAGGATGTTTTGGGGCGTCAAACAGGGTGCGGACATCCGTCTTTTCAACGACCCGGCCCAGATACATCACCACAACCTCCTCTGCCATTTCGGCGATCACCCCCAGGTCATGGGTGATGAACAGCATCGCCATGCCAAATTCTTCCTGCAGGCTTTGCATCAGGTCGAGGATTTGCCCTTCGGTCGTCACATCGAGCGCGGTTGTGGGCTCGTCCGCGATCAGCAGTTTGGGCTGCCCGCTTAACGCCATGGCGATCATGACACGCTGGCGCATCCCGCCACTTAACTGGTGGGGATACTTGTTCAGCAGTTCGCGCGCCTGCGGCAGGCGGACTTTATCCAGCAGTTCGGTAGCGCGATCCAGGGCGCTCCGCTTCGACACTTTCTGATGGACAAGAATCGCCTCGGCAAGCTGGTCGCCAACCGTGAACAGCGGGTCGAGCGAGGTCATCGGTTCCTGAAAGATCATGGCGATCTCATTGCCGCGAATCTGGCGAATGTCTTCGCTGCGCGCCCCATATTTGAGCAGATCAACCACCTCTTTGCGCCCGTTTTTCTCCCGTTCAAACAGGATTTGCCCACCGACGATGCGACCGGGCGGATTAATAAGCTGGAGAATGGAGTAGCCGGTAACGGACTTGCCGCAGCCACTCTCGCCGACCACACCCAGGGTTTTACCGGGCGCGATGTCAAAGCTGACGCCATCTACGGCGCGGACAACCCCGCTTTCGGTGAAAAAATGTGTCCGCAAATCTTTAATTTGAAGCAGCATGTTTGTCATACCGGCACTACTTGGCAAAGGGGTCAGCGGCATCACGCAGACCATCACCCAGGAAGTTGAAGGCGATGATCGTGGCGATGACGAAGATGGCGGGTGTGAGAATCCAGGGCTGTTGCACCAGGACGCGAATGTGCTGCGCGTCGGTTAAGAGCAGCCCCCAGCTAATCAGCGGCGACCGAATCCCCAGGCCGAGGAAGCTGAGGGCGGTTTCACCTAAAATCATGCCCGGAATGGCGGTCGTCGCAATGACGATGATGTGGCTCATCGTGTTCGGCAGCAGGTGACGGGTGATGATGCGCCAGTCGCTGCAATTGGAATAACGAGCCGCCGTGACGAAGTCCGCCTCGCGCAGCGCGTAGACCATGCTGCGGGTCTGACGGGCCAGCGCGCCCCAGCTTAAAATCGCCAGCACAATGGTAATGGCAAAATAGATGCGGTCGGAGGGCCAGTTATCCGGCACCAGCGCCGCCAGCGCCAGCCACAGGGGCAGTTGGGGAAACGACATCAGCAGTTCAATGACACGCTGAATGATGTCGTCAAACAGGCCTCCAATGTACCCGCTGGCGATGCCGATAATGGAGCCAAACACGAGCGTCAGGAACACACCCAGCAGGCCGACCGACAGGGATACCTGAGCGCCAAACCAGACACGGCTGAAGATGTCCCGCCCCTGTGTGTCTGTCCCAAAGAGGAACAGCTTCCCCGGTTCCTCGACGCCGAACAGGTGGATGTCAGTCCTGAAAATACCGAGAATGGTGTATTCTGACCCCCGCACGAAGAACTGAAGCGGGTATTTTTCCTCCGGGATGATCTGGAACGTTTTCCGAAAGGTTGCCGGATCAACTGCCGACTTAACACCGTAGACAAACGGTATCAGGTGGAAGTTGCCATCCGTGTCCACAAAATTCAGTCCGTGTGGCGCCATCGAGACATACTGGCTGTGAACCATCGTCGGGTCGTTTGGGGCGATAAACCCGGCGAAGATGGCGGCAAGGTACATCAGCAGCAGGAAGATTCCGCCGATGACCGCCAGCCGATTGCGCTTGAAGCGCAGCCACATCAGGCGGCGGACGGAGACAACTTTCGCCTCGTCTTCCTTGCGCGCTATCCTCGCGCCGGTTTGATTGCCTGTCTTGCGTAAAATCTCCATACGGCTGCCCCCCACGCCTATGAGAACCGGATACGTGGGTCAAGCCACGCCAGCAGCAGGTCAGACACCAGCGTACCGAGCAGGACCAGAAAGCCGATGAGCGTCAGGATTGTGCCGGCGAGGAACAGGTCCTGTGCCTGGGTTGCATCCAGATACGTCACCTGAATGGTCGGCAGGTCAAGCACGACACTTGTAATCACAAAACCGTTGACCAGAAAGGCGAGCGTCTGGCTCAGCGCTCCGATCAGCGGATGCAGCGCGTTGCGGAAGGCGTGCTTCCAGATGACGGTGCGTTCCGGCACCCCTTTCGCGCGCAGGGCGGTGACATAATTTTTACCCAGCTCGTTGAGCAGATTGCCGCGCATGACGCGCATCACCCAAGCCATGCCGGTGACAACCACTGCCGTGACGGGAATCCACAGGTGTTTCAAAAAATCGAGGAGGAGCGGAATGGAGAAGGGCTTGCCGATGAACTCCGGCGACTGAAGCCCGGTCAACACCTGGCCTGTAAGCTGCCAGGCGAGTACCAGAAAAGCAAGTGCGATCAAAAAGTCGGGCAGTCCCAGGCCAATAAAGGAAATGGTTGTCAGGAAATTATCGGTTTTGGAGTATTGATGAGTTGCCGAGTAGACGCCCAGCGCGATCCCAATGGCCCACGAGAGAATGAACACACACAGCGAGACAGCCACCGTTGCGCCCAGTTTGCTGCCTATGATCTCGCTGACGGGCATACGGGTTGCCAGCGAAATGCCGAAGTCGCCGCGAATCAGGTTGATGGTCCAGTTGGCGAAGCGGATGAGGAACGGCTGATCCAGCCCGAACTGCTGGCGCAGCGCCGCCTCCTGAGCCACCATATCCTGATTACCCGCCAGCGCCTGCGCCCGAATGTAGTTGCTCACGTAGTCGCCGGGGGGCAGCTCCATGATGACAAAGCCGACAAAGGCAATCAAAATCATCGAAGGAATAAACTGGAGCAACCTCCTGACGATGTAACGGGTCATGCTGGGTCCTCCCACGATCGGTGAGGGGGCTGTTCTGTCGCCCCCTCACGCGGATGGGCTAATTATCCGCTATTCCTGATCGAAGAAAAACTGCTCGGGATCGGCAGTTCCCGGATAACCGAGGTCCCATGACGCGACGAGACCGGTCTCCGGCACGTTGCGGAAGTTGTTCCGCACTACCACCGGGCTGGGGTGCTGACCAATCGTGCCGATAGTGATCGGACCTTCGTCAATATGGATGCGATAGGCGGCCAGCAGCGCGGCGTTCCGTTCTTCGGCGGTGGTCGCCGAAACCGCACGGCTGTAAGCCTCCTGCAGCCGTTCGAGCATCGAGCCTTCGCGCGGCGGGACACCTTCGGCGCCGCCGGTCTGATAATACTGCCCGATGTTCATACCTGCCATTGACCACTGCACACCTTCGATGGGCGCCCATACGGTCGGCGCGGACAGAAGACCCCATCCCGCCGCGCTGGGCCATGCGAAGATTTGAACCTCGCCGGCCTGATTGGCCGTCGTATATTCGTCCCACGTCATGAGGTTGAGAGCCGTCTTGATGCCCACCGCCTGCCAGTCCTGCTGAAGCAGTTCCAGGGTCTGATCCACCTTCGGATTATCGGGGAAGGTGGTGACAACCAGCTCCAGCGGCGTGCCATCGGGGCGTTCGCGGAAACCATCACCATCCGTATCCACCACGCCAATGGAGTCGAGCAGGCTGGCCGCCTGTTCAGGGTCGTACTCGATGTAGGAATTTGCCCATTCCTCGTACAGCGCCTGGCCTTCCGGACTCTGGAATTCTTCCGCCTGCGGGAGCATGGAGAACTGGCGCGGCGTGGCAAGACCCAGCGCGGTCACTTCGTTGATGCGGTCGCGGTTGATCGCTACCGACAGGGCCTGCCGGAATTCCTGCGTGTACATCAGGTCTTCCAGCCCATCGTCGGCCAGGTCGTACATCAGCATCAGCCAGGGCCAGGCAAAGTCGCCGCGATCCCACATGATGACGCGGTAGTTGCCCGCCTCGGCGTTTTCCAGAATGAGCGGGACATCCTGCAGGGCGACGTCACGAACCTGCATGTCCAGTTCGCCGGCAATCGCCTTGAGCGCAACCTGTTCCGGTACTGGCCCCGAAGCGATCTCGACCTGAATGTTATCAATGTACGGCAGTTGGTTGCCCTCGGTATCCACCTTCCAGTAATACGGGTTGCGCGTGAAGGTCGCCAGTTGGTCGGGGACGTAGTTTGTCACCATCCAGGGGCCAATCGTCGGCATATCCGGGTAGTGGAGACGGGTTGAGGTATTATAGCGGTTCATCAACTCGGTGGTGTCGGTAACTTCAGAGTTGTAGCGGGGATGGAACTGACGCATATAGTGTTCCGGCACCAGCGATTGAGACGAATTCCACGGACCACGTGAATGGGCTTCGAGGAACAGCGGGTTCGGCGCGGCGAAGGTGAACTTGAGCGTGTAATCGTCAATCTTCTCCAGCGTCATCAGCTCGCCGCCCACAACCGTGCCAGAGGCGGGATCAAGCGGCACGGTCTCGTCGAGCACCATGTCGTTCCACCAGAACAGGTAATCATCAACGGTCAGCGGTTCGCCGTCCGACCAGCGGATGCCTTCACGGAAATGCACCGTGACCTCGGTAGCGTCGTCGTTCCACTCCCACGACTCCAGCACGTTGGGGCGGAAGCCCGAAGCATCGCGGTTCCACTTGAGGAAACCCTCGACGCCCGTCGTCATCAGCGTGAAGCCAAGCTCGTTGTTCTGGTCAAGCATACGCCAGGTGCCGCCATATTCACCGACCTGTTCCACCGGCTCGATCACCAGCGGTTCGGGGGGCAGCCGTTCTTCCACTGGCGGCAGTTCGCCAGCAGCCACCTTTTCGGCCAGGGCAGGCGCTTCATTGTAAGTTTGTTGGGCGATCACGGTGCTGCTGAGCGCGAGTACCAGCAGCGCAATCAATAACAGACGCTTCATCATTGGAAATCACTCCTATACCTTCAAATCGGTGCGATACCTGTTTTTCAAAGTGGTGTGATTCTTGAAACCCGTTGTCTGCTCCTTTCTTTTACCAGGGTCAGGACACACGACGGCTGCCGTGCACTGTTGCCACGAACTATACTCGTGAGAGCCGAATTAGCTGGCTGACAAATGATCCTTTGAGCGCGACCGGCAAACCACGTTTCATCAATGCCTGTCCACTCCAGGGTTCGTCCCATCCCTCCGCCACATAGCGCGCGTTTGGATCAAGCCCCTGAAGGTGAACTGGAGTAGAGAAATAACCAAACCGCGATTGACTCAGGAAGATGATCACGACCGCCTCGCGGCCTGAAGGATGGATAAACTGAAACGCGCTGAGCGCGCTTTCGCGCGGGGAGCGCAGCCGGTAGAATGCGCCGAACTGCATCGTTTCCCGAATGTCTTTATAGAGCGCGATCAATTCCGCCGCCCGACTCAAATCGGCCTGTGACCACCGGGTGAGGTCAGCGCCCATACCCAGCACACCCATCATCGCCAGATGAAACCGGAAATCAAGCGAATAACTCCGTCCGTTAATGCCGTTGGTGTCCGTGACCCACATCATGCGCGTGAGCGGAGCATAGGCGAGCGAAAACCCTTCCTGAATGAACAGGTCATCGTAGGGGTCGGTGTTATCGCTCATCCAGAATTGTTCAACATACGGCATCACACCGAGATCAACGCGCCCGCCACCGCCGGAACAGGACTCAAACAGCACCTGCGGATATTTCTCGCGCAGTTGGCGCAAAATTTCATAGACACCACGCGTATGACGCACCCAGATTTCGCGGTCGCGTCCTTCCGGCGCATCGGGCCAACCCGGCTCGCTGAAATGGCGGTTCATATCCCACTTGATGAATTTAATGTTGTTGTTCGACAGCAGGTCGTTCATGAAGTTGAGGATGAACTGCTGCACATCGGGACGTGAGACATTAAGGACATACTGGTTGCGTCCCAGACTGCGCGGGCGATTGGGGAAATGGTAGACCCATTCCGGGTGCGCGCGGTACAGGTCGCTGTCCGGGTTGACCATTTCTGGCTCCACCCAGATGCCAAACTCCATGCCTAGCTCGTTAACGCGGCGGATCAGTGGTGCCAACCCGTTCGGGAACTTCTCCGGGTTCACGTACCAGTCGCCAAGTCCGGCCCGGTCGCTGTTACGCTGACCAAACCAGCCATCATCCATAACGAACAGTTCAACCCCTATTTTCGCAGCCAGTTCCGCCGCCCTTTCCTGATTTTCAAAGCTGACGTCGAATTCGGTCACGTACCAGGAGTTGTACACCACCGGACGCGCCTGCCGTGCGGAAACACGTGGCACAACCTGCGCGGTTTCATAGGCGTGCAGCAGGCGGCTGGCCTCGCCGTATCCCTGGTTGGTGAACCCGGCGACAAACTCCGGTGTCCTGAATACCTCGCCCGCTTCCAGCCGCCAGCAGAAATCGAAATCGTGGATGCCGCCCGTAACATATACCTGCTCGAAGGCATCACGCTCGATCACCAGCTTGTAGTTGCCGCTGAAGGCGAGCGCCCCGAACCAGACATCGCCCCTGGTTTCCCCGGCTGTTCCATCGTCCAGCGCAAAGAACGGGTTTGAATCGTACCCGGTGCTGCCGCGCCGCCGCTCGACAAGCTGCTTACCCTGTGGCAGATCAGCCCGTTGAATCTGGAACTCGCCGCCCCACTTGCCACTGAGGGTTGTGAGCTGATACGAGTCGCGCTGTGGCAAATGCCACGCCGCGGACAATATCTGTTCGATTTCAACGGGGTCGTCCCCCGTGTTTTCGATTTCGGCACTGCGGACGATCAGATCGTGATCCACAAATACTTTGTAGATAAGGCGCACGCGCAGGGGATAATGCGGGTCCTGGAGGTGAATCGTCAGTGTTGCTTCGGTATCATTGCCGGCAGTTGTTGAATCAGCATAGTCCAGAAGACAGGCGCGCACACCATCACTGTAGCGGACTTTCAGGCACGGTTCGTTAAACTTATAGTCGCCCCAGGTGGGAAATTCCTCACGGGTATTGCGCGCGAAGTTCCAGTTGCCCAGGGGGTCGAAACCTAACGCTTTTGGAGCATAGTCGGCAGGGCAGGCAAGCTTTGCCCCCCAGTACACATTTTCCAGACGATGGTGCTGGTTCCACGAAAATGCATAAGCCGTAGTGCGGGTTTCCAGCACCCACAGATGCTGGTCCGGAAGCGTTTCGATAACCTGCACCGGGAAACTCAAAATCCCCTCCTAAGCGATTCAGTACGGAGCATGTTGGAATATCTTCCGATTTTCGAAGTTTGTGGATGTAGCTGGAGGGGGTAGGTAAAGCTGCAATTTTAATAAATACATGTGTTTTCTTCACTCATTTTGCCTAAAGATACACCACCCGTCTGCAACGAGCAATAGACTATCATTTTATTCATTGGATTATCTTCTGATTTCGCTCGTACCGGTGCCCTTAAATCGTGAAGTGCGAGTAGGATGATTACAGCTCGTTTTTGGCGTAAAGTCCGTATAGACTTACTCTGAAAAAACTGGAGTGAAACAGGGACGCTTTTGACAACTTATCAACGCCTCTGCCAACACGGTAAACTCAGAAAAGTGGCGATTTGTGCCGTTGCTCGCAAACTCGTCCATCGCGCCTGGGTTGTTGCTACCAGGGGTTGCGATTTTGGCCCTAGCTACTGCCTTGTCGCTTGACTTTCAATACCGTATCTTTATGATGAATCTTTTTAAGGAGCATGATCTTGAATAAAGCACTGATTGTCTATGGCGGGTGGGAAGGCCACGCGCCGACCGAAGTCGCTCGTATCCTTGCCGATGTCCTGCGGCGAGAGGCCTTTGAGGTGACCTTAAGCGACACGCTGGATGCCTACAAAACGCTGCCCCTGCCGAAATTTGACCTGATCGTGCCGAACTGGACGACCAGTTTATGACCGGCAGCCAGTGGGTGGCACACCCGGGCAACGACGGTGTGAAATACACGGTTTATACGGACGGCGCGCCGAGTCCGATTACCGAGGGTATCGGCGATTTTGAGGTGGTCAGCGAACAGTATTACCTGCATGTTGACCCCGCCATCACGGTGCTGGCGACCACCCGTTTTGGCGAGGTGGTGATGCCGGTGGTGTACACCAAACTGTGGGGCGAGGGGCGGGTGTTTTATTGCAGTCTGGGCCACCAGCCGAACATCGTGCAGATGCCGCAGACGCTGGAATTGATGCGGCGCGGGATGTTGTGGGCGGCGCGGTGCCTGTAACGGGATGTAGGGACGAGACATACTTCGCCCCTACCAACAATTGGTCATTCCGAATCAGGAGTCAAGTGGAGCGACGATGGAAGGACTACCAGAGTTTCAACACCGCCCGCATGAACTGGTGCTGACGTATGCCAGGGAGATTTTTACGCTGGAAGGGGACCGCCGGATTACCCATCTCGACCGGCTGATTGCTTACCCTGATGGGCACTTCCGCGCCATCTTCCGGCCATCCTACTTCGTGCTGCCGGAGGGACAGACGCAGCCCTCCAAATCACAATGGAACTCGCTCAAAAAGAAGATGAAACGGCACAACCCACGTGTGTTCATCTTTAAGGAACACGGCGAAGTGCCGTGTGAAGACGGCAGCCGCTGTTATTACGTGGACTTTGGCTTCTTCGCTCATTAAGGAAGCTGCCAGTTACCAGTTTTCCAGTTAAAACAGTTTGGCGATAATCGCACGGACGATTCAGGGCCTATCCGTAAACCTCTTTTAGCTGTCGGTAGGAGCGTGGCATGCCGTGTCCATTTTACGGCTGCCATCTTCACGACCTCGACATTCATTAACCATATTATCGCGCGAAAAGAGCACCGTAGTCTGTGTTGCCAGCTCTGTTGTGGGTAATTTTAACGCGCCAAACCACGCCGCGCGGTCGTGAAGGCCACGCGGCTGGGACTGATTATTCTGTAACGATTACGGAATCAACAGCACCTTTCCGGTCGTCAGCCGTCCGGCCAGCGCCCGGTGCGCTTCCGCCGCGTTTTCCAGCGTAAAGGTGCGCCCAATTGTCACCTTCAGCGCGCCGGTTTCCACCGCGTGGAACACTTCCGACGCCCGCCGCCGCAGTTCTTCGCGGGTGGCGATGTAGTGCGACAGGTACGGGCGCGTCAGGAACAGGGATGCCTTGCCGAGCACGGCCAGCGGGTCAACCGGCGGCACCGTGCCGCTGGCATGGCCGAACAGCACCATCATGCCACGTGGGCGCAGGCAGGCAATGCTTTTGTCGAATGTATCCCGGCCAACCGAGTCGTATACCACGTCCACGCCCCGGTTATCCGTCAGGCGTTTGACTTCGGCCTCAAAGTCCTGCTGCGTGTAAACAATCACCTCGTCCGCGCCGGCAGCCTGCGCCAGCGCCGCTTTCTGCTCCGTGCCCGCCGTGCCGATCACCCGCGCGCCGCGCTGCTTCGCCATTTGTACCACCAGTTGCCCCGTGCCGCCCGCCGCCGCGTGAATCAGCGCCGTGTGGCTATCGTTTAACGGGAAGGTGTCGCGCGTCAGGTAGTGCGCGGTTAAGCCTTGAATCATGGCGGCGGCGGCGGTCAGCGCGTCCATGCCTTCCGGCACAGGCACCAGTTTCTCGGCGGCAACAATCGTATAGTCGGCATACGCGCCGTTGACCATACCGTACACCACGCGATCACCCGGCCTGAACTCGGTCACATCCTGCCCGACCGCATCCACCACGCCCGCCGCTTCCATGCCGGGCGTGAACGGCAGCGGCAGTTTGTAGATGCCGCTGCGCTGGTAGGTGTCAATGAAATTCAGGCCAATCGCTTCGATCTTCACCCGCACCATGCCGGGCGCAGGTTCGGGCGTGGGCGCGTCCTCGTATTTCAGCACTTCCGGCCCGCCGTATTCGTACACACGAACGAGTTTCATGATTTGCCTTTCTTGGTCTTCAGTCTACAGTCTCCAGTCCACAGTCAAAGGACAGCGTTCTTCGAGCGCATGAACGGACGACTGATGACTGACGACTGATGACTATAGACTGTGAACCATCCACACATTCGGCTCAACGTAGCGCCCGATGTCGTCCTCAACGTTGATGTTCACCGGCGTCAGCGCCTTCGGTACGATATACGTGCCGCTTTCGGGGAACATCATGCTGGCCCATTCCTCCCACTGGTCCACCGAGCCGGTGATAACCATAGATTGCGGGCAGGGTTTAACGATCTTCGCCCCGGCGCGCCAGTGGACGCGCAGCCAGGGGTCAAACGGCGAACCCTCGTCCGTTTTCCAGCACATGTAGCGTTCCATCGGCGTCAGGGGATACATGCTTTTCAGGCTGGGGCGCACCGGCGCGATCAGATACCCCAGGCCGTTCTCGCGGGCGGCCTGCCGCAGCCCTTCCACCGCATACGGGCTGATGCCCTGGCCGATGTGCGACCGGGCAATCGTGATCGAAATCGCGCATAGCGTATTGGGCGTCGCGCCGGCCTCGTAGCCGGTGATGCCGCTGTCCATCGCCCAGTCCCAGCCTTCCGGTGGCAGCGTGTCCGGGTTGCCGTCCCACACGACCGGGATGCTATTGCACACGGCGATGACCTTCCGGCTGTCATCGTATAGGGCGAACTGAAACTGCGGGAAATAGGCATGCATCCGCGTCCAGTATTTGTCAGCCAGCGGGTCAAACAGCATGAAACGCGGCCAACCCTCGTCCACGATGCGGACGACATCCTCCTCCGGCGGCGGTTGCTGAGCATAGGTAATCCGTTCAAACGTTTCGGCTAACGGCTGCATACACGTCCTCGTACATTTCGGCTACATGATTCCAGCTGTACTGCGACTCAATCAGGGCGCGCCCGTTGTCGGCCAGCCGCCGCACTAACTCGGCGTCGTCCACCAGGCGCACGATGGCATCCACCAGCGCGTCGCCGTCGGCAACCAGCGCGCTGTCACCGTCACGCACGGCGATTCCGTCCACGCTCAACGGCGTCGCGACCACCGGGCAGCCGACAGCCAGGGCTTCCAGTAGCTTATTTTTAATGCCCGCACCCAGGCGCAAGGGGCAGACAAACGCCGTCGCCCGCGCCAGGTACGGGCGCACGTCCGGCACCCGCCCGGTCACTTTGACGGACTCGCCCGCCAGCGCCAGCAGTTCCGGCGGCGGCGCGTTGCCCACCAGCCAGAGTTTAACATCGGGGATGCGCTTTTGCACCTGCGGCAGAATCTCGCGCGCCAGCCGCAGCGCCGCGTCCACGTTCGGCGCGTATTCGTAGTTGCCCACGAACAGCAGCGCCCGCGCCCTGCGCCCCGCCCGTGCCCGCCGGAAATAAACCGTATCCACGCCGTTGGGGATGACCTCAACCGGCAGCGCCGGGTTGAGGTCCAGCAGTTCGTCGCGGTCGCGCTCCGATACCACAACAACGCGGCGGTACAGCGCGAACATAAACGTTTCAAAGCGGCGGGCGAGGTGAAGTTGTAATTGTAGGACGATTTTTGTAAGGGTACGGCGTGCCGTGCCCCTACGTTCCATGTCAACCAGCCGCCGCAGGTACAGGCTGTAACTCTCATACGGCGTGATGAGCGCGGGCAGGCCGCGCAGCGCGTGGGCGTACTCGTACACCTGCACGCCACCAAACAGGTGCACCACATCGTAATGCTCGGCGTCCAGCCGCGCCTGAATCGCCTGCCACATCGCCGGCGACCACGACTGTTCGGCACGCCGGGGAAAACGCCTGCCGGGAAGCAGAGTGCGCTGCACATAGCTCCACAGCGACCGGCGCGGTTCGGGAATCAATTCGACGTGCTGAAAGCGGTGATCGTAGTGACGCTGCTCCACCAGGTCGGTCGGTCGGTCGTAAAACGCCAGCAAATCCAGCCGATGGCGGCGGGCTTCCAGTTCTTCCGCCAGATGGTACAGAATCAGGCGGTCGCCCAGGTGCAGCGGGTACGGCGGGCAGCGCGAAATGAACAGAATTTTCATGGCACGGATGATAACGGCTGAGGCCGAAAATGGGTAGGGGCGGCCTCACCTTGTCGAAACGCGTGCCTGTAGGCATAATGCTGCCGAACAGTGGAGGGAAGGCCTGTGAACATTGGTCGCGCGTTTTCGTATGCCTTTGAAGACCCGGAAATCAGCGGCAAACTGGTCATCATGGCGGCGCTGGGCTTCGTCGGCGTAATCACGCTGCCGCTGCTGCTGGTGGGACTGGTAGCCTGGGCGGCGCTAGCCGGTTATCTGGTTGACCTGATCCGCAACCTGAACGACCGCCGCCGCTACCCCCTGCCGCGCTGGGAGAACTACGGCGAACGCATCAGCAAGGGCGGACACGTGCTGGTGGCGCTGCTGGTCTACAACCTGCCCAATATCGCGCTGGTCTGCCTCGTACTGACTACCTCGAACTTCTGGAACGAAGGTGTGCTGGGCAGCAGCCTGTCGCTGGTAACACTGTGCTGCCTGCTGCCCCTGCTGCTGGTGTACAACCTGGTCACGTGGCCGATGCTGGCGCTTGGCCTGTCCCGCTACGCCGAAGAAAACAACGTCGTGGTATTTTTCCAGTTCGGTGATCTGTTTAACGCCGTCCGCCGCCAGCAGAATTTGACGGTGCAGTGGGTGTTGGTGATGATCGGTGTCAGCCTGGTGTTCGCGCTGGTGCTGGCGATTCCATGTATCGGCTGGCTGCTGGCGCCGGCGCTGGGGCTGCCGGTGATCGGCTATCTGACTGCGCAGTATGGCTATCAGGCCGATCAGCCGGGCAGGTAAGGCTCAACGTAGTAGCTGGTAAGGTCGCCCTCGGCAATCCAGCCTTCCGCTCCATCGTAGCGAATTCTGAACCAGCTATAGCTGTTTTTACACACCGGGCCTTCCAGCACGTAAAATACGGCCCGCACCGGCAGTAGCGCCTTGACCGGCTGGTCAGTGCCCGGCTGCTGGCGCACGTTCACCGGGCGCGGGTCGTCCGGCAGCACGCGGCCACGCTCCTGCACGATCAGGCGGGTACGCGGCGCGTCCGGGCAGACGGGCGTTGGCGAGGGGGGCAGCGTCGGCCAGATAAACGGCGTGGCGCTCAGGCGCGCCGACGGCGTATTGCTGGCTTGCAGCGCTATGCGGGGGGTGCTCTCTGGCGTAACTTCCGGCGTATCCACCGGCAGCGCGGCATTGCAGGCCGAGAGAAGGCAGAGCAGTACGAGTAACCGCATCAGCCGGACAGTCCGGTGTTTTTCGCCAGTTTGCCGCCAGGGGTTGGAAACCCCCTGGCTGAACAGCTTTGGGAAGCCTGCTGGAAGCAGGCTGGAAAATAAGCACATCGCTTGCCAGCCGCCTTCAGACGGCTTTTTCGGGTCAGCCGGACGGCTTTTAGCGTCCGGCGACGAATGACGGGACAAACCGCTTCCAGCCTCCGGCGGCGAGCAATTGAACAAATTCGTTCAGTCTCACGGCTACTTGGTATAATTCGCCGGGTTGCTCTGGCTGCCTTTTTTGCCGTCCGGCCAGGTGGTCTTTTCGTCGAACCGCACGCCGTTCACATTCGCGCCCTTCATATTGGCGTTCTGCAGGTTGGCGCCGTTAAAGACTGCGTTTTGCAGGTTGGCGTTTTCCAGCCGCACGCCCTGCAGGTTGGCGCCGGTGAAGTTCGCGCCCAGCAGCGTCGCGCCGAAGAAATCGGCAAACGGCATTTGCGCCGCGGTTGCGTCCACGCCGGTCATATTGGTTGACCGGAAAATCGTTTCCCGCGTGGTGGCGGCCTGGAGGTTGGCGCCACGCAGGTTGGCGCCTTCCAGACTCAGGCGCGTGATGTCGAGCGCGCTCATATCCACGCCGGCCAGCCGGGGGTTCGGCCCGGCCTGAATGAGGGATAAGACCAGTTCCTTACGGCTAATTTCGGCCATTGCTTGTTTCCTCCCGGTAATACGCCACAATTTCATCAATCGTCTGGTCAAGCGGGGTGGTTGGCTCCCACTCGACCGCCGCGCGGATTTTTTCCAGGCTGGGCACACGGCGGCGGAAATCCTCGAAGCCGGCCTCGTAGGCTTCATCATAGGGGATAAAGCGAATATCGGAACCGCTGCCCGCCCGCCGTTTGACTCGCTGCGCCAGTTCCAGGATCGTGACTTCTTCCTGGCTGCCGATGTTAAATACCTGTCCCACTGCCGCCGGTGACTGTGATAAGGCGAACACGGCTTCCACCACGTCACGCACATTGCAGAAGCAGCGCGACTGCTGACCGTCGCCGTACACGTTGATGGGTTCGCCCGCCAGCGCCCAGCGGACGAAGCGCGGCAGCACCATACCATACTGCCCGGTCTGGCGCGGGCCAACGGTGTTAAAAAAGCGCATAATCACCACCGGCAGGCCAACTTCCTTATGGTATGCCAGGGCTAAAAATTCGTCAATCGCCTTGGAGGCGGCGTAGCTCCACCGGCTGCGGGTGGTTGGACCCATCAGGCGGTCGTCATCTTCGTGGAAGGGGAAACGCGTGCCCTTGCCGTACACTTCCGAGGTGGAGGCGATCAGCACCTTTTTGCGGTAGCGGCGTGCCGTTTTGAGCACCACTTCCGTCCCGCCGATGTTGACCTCAATCGTTTCAATTGGCTCGCTGATAATCCGCTCCACGCCCACGGCGGCGGCCAGGTGATAAATCAGATCACACTCGCTCACCAGCCGGTCCATGACGTGGATGTTGCGAATATCCTCAATGGCATAACGAAAGCCGTGTTTTCGTTCCAGGTGGGCGATATTTTTAAACTGGCCGGTGCTGAGGTTATCAATGATCGTCACCTGCTGGCCGGCCTCCAGCAGCCGTTCGGCCAGGTGGCTGCCGATAAAGCCCGCCCCGCCCGTGATAAGCGCATGGGTCAAGATGCTGTCTCCGTCGTGGATTTGGGTAGGGACACGGCATGCCGTGTCCCTACAGAGTATTTTCGGAGACGATGTTACCCTAAGCGTGGATTCCCCACAAGCGGCGGCGGGCAAGCGGCGGCAGAGCGTAGCGGAGCGTTTAATCCGGGACGACGGCGATGGCATCCATCTCACACAGAAAATCGGGGTGTGCCAGGGCGGCGACAAACAACAGGGTAATCAACGGCGGATTGGGGCGATTGCCCCACACCTGCTGGAACACGGCAAAAGCGGGTGCAGGGTTCTGCCCCTGAACGACGTAGACGTTCCACTTGATGACATGTTCCAGCTTCGCACCAGCCGCCCCCAGCGCTGTTTCCAGATTTTTGAAGATTTGCTCGGCCTGGGCACGAATGTCATCTTTACCGACGATGTTGCCGGCGGCATCCACCGCATCCTGGCCGCCAATATAAACCGTGCGGGCGTTGCCGGTCACAACTGCAACGTTACTGAAGGCGGGGTTCCGGTGCAGGCCTTCAGGATTGAGGAACTGGACACTACCCATTAAAACCTCCCTCGTGTGCAATCAACAAGCGATATTATACATTTGTTCTATAAAGAATGCCAGCAGAGGCCGGTTACGGAAATCGCGCCGGACGGCTGAAGGAAAAAGCCACCTGGAAGGTGGCTGGAAAGACATATGAGGGGTTCTTCAGGCTGCTTTACAGGGGCTTACGGTGAAGCATCTGCGCTGGTTTGTTGTCCCTACGGCAGGGGTTATTGCCGAACCGGCTCGTAGATAAGTCCGACCACGCCGGAGCTAAACGGTCTGGATTCCACCAGCTTTAATTTCGCGGTACTGCCCTCCTGGAACAGGCGCTGGCCTTTGCCCAGCACGACCGGGTAGATCAGCAGCCGGTAGCAGTCCACCAGATTATGCCGCATCAGCGTTTGTACCAGCGTGCCGCTGCCATGAACCACCAGGTTCTCACCGTCCTGCTGCTTGAGTTGGGTGAGTTCTGCTACGATGTCGCCCCGGATGATGTGCGAGTTATTCCACTCGGCCCGGTCCAGCGTATTGGAGACTACATATTTGCGGGCGCTGTTAAAGTAAGGCGCCCCTTCGTCCTCGCTCTGCGGCCAGGCAGCGGCAAACCCCTGATAGGTCACCCGCCCCAGCAGCAGCACATCGTTGGGCGTCGTCTCCTCGGCTTTAAACTGCGCGATCTCGTCATTCCAGTAGGGGAATGTCCACATCGGGTTTTCCATGACACCATCCAGCGACAGGAATTCGGTGACGATTATTTTTCTCATCGGGTTCTCCTTTTGTTGGTCACGGTCAACACGCCTATCATAGCTCAACTGGCAGGCAGGGTCTTGTATAAAACGGACATTTGTTCGTTTTTACGGCAGCGCGCCGAGGAACAACATCGGGTAGTCGGGGACGGTGGTAGCTACGCTCAATTAAACAGACCGTTCTCTCTGGTCGCATACACTAATCGTTTGTTATCCCTCTCAGTCTTGCCTGATCCATCCATAACCGTTATGATTGCTTTAAATCATAGGTAACTGCGATGAATCCAATGAACCAGCACTGTCCAAGCTGTGGCGCGTACTTGCCAGACGGCGTCACCTGCGACAACCATTTTCATCAACTGCTGTTCTGGGAAGCGGAAAACCCTGCTCTGGGAATTGTCCATCATTTGATGGTGCTGTGTTATCACCTCCAGCACCCGCCCCTGTATTCGGCGGAAGGACTGGCAGAAGGGAAAAAGCTGCTGGTGGCATTTGTCGCTGAAGGTGTATCTACTGAGGAAATGCGCCGCCGCAACCGCGACCGGGTGGACTCCGGCAGGCGAAGCTGGAAAGTTACGGCCAGGCCGGACTCACGGGGCGCGTACCAGCAGCCGGTGCGCTGGATGATGACGGCGGCGGATGTCGTCGCCGGCGGCGCAGACCGCTACTGCGATAACGTACAGGCGTGGGCGCGGTCGGTGTATGATACGCTTCGGGAATCGGGGGAAATACTGTAGGGACACGAGCTATCGTGTCCCTACGAGGTTGTCAGGGCGTACAGCCGCGCGCCCCGACCGAATGACACTCTTGCGCATATGCTTACCGGATGGGCACGGCGTCCAGATTGCCGCTGACCGAGACAAACGGCGCGAAAATCCAGCCGACCTGCCCGTTGTAGCGCACTTGCAGCCAGTGGAGTTTACCCCCCTGCACGGTGCGTCCGATCAATTCCAGATTCGCGCCCCAGGGGATTTGCCCAATGCGCGCGGCGCGCTGGCTGGGCCGGCGGCGGAAGTTCATGATCGCGCGCGGTGAAGCATAAGCGCCGACAGCCGGGGCATTGTCAATCTGGTCAAAGATCGTACCCTGCACCGGCAGGATGTTGGGGTCGCCGGTGAACTGCAAATAACGCCCGGACACCCAGCCGCTTTTATCACCCGCCATAATGTAATACCAGGTGTAGCCGCCGCCCTCGTCATTATTGCGGGCAGTCGGGACATACGACGTTCCCGGCACGGCCACGCCGACAAACGACGCCCCCAGATACGGACCGGTACGGATGGACAGCCCACGCACGCTCACGACCTGCGCGGTCAGCGGCACGGAGGTTGCCACCGGCGAGGGCGTGGGGAACAGCGTGCCTACGCCACCCTGCAGGAACCACTGCACCTGAATACTGGCGCCCTCGGTGTTCTCAAAATATTCAACCGTAATGTTGACCGGGCTGGTGGTGATCGTCTCGGTGAACTGGTCGGTCGTCGGCGGCCTGCCGACCCATTTGTCCAGCCGCAGATTGCCGTTGATGTACACCCGCACGCCGTCGTCGGACGATACGATGAAGTTGTACGTACCCAGCGCCAGCGCCTGGGTGGATGTAAACCGCGCCGAGAAGAAGTTGCTGCAATCTGCCGAGATATTGCTGGGGTTGTTCTGGGCGTCGGCACAGTTGGTCAGGGCGACGCCACTCTGGCTGACCGGCCCGGTGCCCCAGTTATAGTTGACGCCGCTGGGCGCGGCAATCTGAACGCTGGTGCCGGTCAGGTTGTTGGTGTTAAAAAAAGTCGCCGTCCAGCCGGTGCCAAAATCTGCCCGCACCGGCAGCACGACCAGCAGCGCCAGCAGCAGCGCCAGGATAAAGAAGACCGGTGTGATGCTGCGAAATCGCCTCATGATGTCTTTCCCTGGAGCAAATACAAACGCCACTCTTATGCTCACTATTATAGAGTGGGGTATGAATCTACGGTACAGTACGTTGGATACACGTTCATGCTGCGATAAACTATAACACTATATCGTGCAACTTGCCGCTGTCGTTGTACGTATAGTGTCATGTAGCGTGCAATCCAATCGTCCAGTGAAACAAGGAGAGCAACGATCATGAGCGAACAGATGCCCCAGAACCAGCAGCCCGGTCAGGAAGGCCAGCAGGGCCAGGAAATCAAGGAACAGGTGGAACAGAAGGCGCGTGCCATCACCGAAGAACTGGAAGTCGCTGGCAACCAGTTGGTCGAGCGCGTTCAGGAACTGATTAAGGAAGGCAACGTCCGCAAGCTCATCATCAGCAACCCGGATGGTGACAAGCTGTTTGAGATTTCACTGACGCTGGGCGCGGTTGGCGCCGGCGTCGTCGTGCTGGCGGCTCCCTGGCTGGCAGCGCTGGGCGCGATTGCCGCGCTGGTCGCCCGCGTGAAGATCGAAGTCGTGCGCGAAACGCCGCTGGGCTAAAGCAAATCGTTGTAGGGACGAGGCCTGCTTCGTCCCTACGTCCTCCTCAGAAGCACGACGGACACGCGATTGCGGGACTTCCTTCGGTCGCAACTGCGTGTCCGTACTGTTTTCCCCTCTGTACCTCTGAGCCTCTGTGTTAGGCTTTTTGCCTTCGTCTGCGTTGAATCTCCGGCCACAGCAGCAGCGAAATTAACCCGTTCAGCACCACGATCACCGTACTGCCCTCGTGGCCCAGCACTCCCAGCGGCAGTGGCAGGTCTACCAGGAACGCGCCCGCGATCAGCACGAGTATCACGCCGATGGAAAAGATGATGTTCTGCCACACCACGCGGCGCGCCTTGCGGCTGAGGTGCAGGGCGTAAGGGATCAGTTCCAGCTTGTCGCCCATCAGCACCACGTCGGCGGTTTCCAGCGCCACGTCCGTGCCAGCCGCGCCCATCGCCACGCCGATAGCCGCCATCGCCAGCGCAGGGGCGTCGTTGACGCCGTCGCCCACCATTGCCACCGGGCCGGTTTCCGTCTGGATTTGCTGCAACACGCGCACCTTGTCTTCCGGCATCAGTTCGGCGTACACCGCGTCTATTCCCAACTGGGACGCAATCGTGTTCGCCACACGCGGGTTATCGCCGGTGAGCATCGCCACGCGGATACCCTGCGCGTGCAGTTCGCGCACGATGCCCGCCGCTTCCGGGCGAATCTGGTCGGCCATCGCAATCACGCCCATCCAGTCGCGCTCGCCGTTGCAGCCCTCAAAGCCTTCCTGCACCACGCCGATCACGGTTTTGCCCTCGGCTTCCAGCCGGGCATAGTGGGCGGCCAGCGCCGGCGGCATACTGCCACGCTGCTCCAGAAACCTGACACTGCCCAGATGCACTGGCCTGTCGTCCACACGGGCGATCACCCCCAGCCCCATCTCGGCCTTAAAATCCTCGACCGGACGCAGCGGCAGATTCTTCGCCTGCGCTGCCTGCACGATGGCTCTGGCTAACGGATGCTCGGAGCGCGCTTCGACCGAGGCGGCAACTGCCAGCAGTTCATCTTCACACAGGTCGCAGCACGATACCACGTCGGTGACAACCGGCCTGCCGGTGGTCAGCGTGCCGGTTTTATCGAAGGTGATGGCCTTGATGCCGGCCAGCCCTTCCAGATATGCGCCACCTTTAAACAGCACACCGTTGCGCGCGGCAGCAGCGATAGCCGAGATGAAGGATGCCGGCGTGCTGATGACCAGCGCGCAGGGCGAGGCGACCGTCATCAGCACCATCGCGCGGTAAAAATTGCTGTGGAAATCGGCCAGCCCCAGCGCCGGCGGGATGACGATAAACAGCGCCACGCCCACGATAATCAGCATCGCGTACCGCTGCTCAAAAGTTTCCAGAAAACGCTCGGTTGGCGCTTTCGAGTCCTGCGCTTCCTCGACCATCCTGATGATGCGCGCCAGGGTGGTATCATGCGCGGCCTGCGTCGCCTGTACGTCCAGCGCGCCCTGGCCGTTCAGCGTGCCGGCAAACACCTTATCGCCGACGGCTTTCTCTACCGGCATGGACTCGCCCGTGATCGGCGACTGATCTACCGCCGAGCGCCCGGCAGCGATCAGACCATCTACGGGAATACGCTCGCCGGGTTCGATCAGCACCACGTCGCCAATGCGGATTTTTTCGATTTTGACTGTCTGGGTGTGGCCGTCGCGCCGGACTTTGGCTTCCGCCGGGTACAGCTTCATCAGGCTGCGAATCGCCTGCCGGCTGCGGCCAATGGCATAATCCTGCAGCACGTTGCTGAGGGAGAACAGGAACAGCAGCGTCGCGCCTTCGCGCCACTGGCCGACCAGCGCCGCGCCCAGCGCCGCCAGCACCATCAGCAAATCCACGTCCAGCTTACGCTGGCGCAGGCTTTCCAGCGCGCCCTTCAACCCGAACAGCCCGCCGGTGAAATAGGCCGTGATACCCAGCGCCGCCTGCGTCCACGCCGGCCAGCCCAGCCGTTGCGCCAGCAGGCTGACCAGCAGCGCCACCAGCGTAATAACGACAAAACGCGGCTCCAGCCATGCCTGTGACAGCCACTGCGGGGTGCCGCCGGGCTGCGCCTGTTCGCCGGATTGGGTGATTGCACTCATGGGATAACCTTCTGTTAACTCCGATTAGATGGCATCAGCCAATCTGATTTTAACATGTGTTTATAATCTTTTGCAACCCGGTTAGAGTCCATGTTCATCGTACTTTAATTGGCATAAGAAACCTCTAAAACGTTGCCAGAGATTGGATTGTGAATAATAACACAAATCGGTCAGGGAACAACTTTGTCTCGCGTCTCCGTCGGCCTCTGGTTACAATACGCTCATGCCAACACCGTTTACTCACCTTGCCGCCGCGCAGCGCCTGCTTGCGGATGATGCTCTTGCGCCGTCGCTCCGCGTACTGCTGGAAACCGAACGTCCGGCATTCCTGCTGGGTAGCGTTGCGGCGGATGCGCACCCGCCGGGCGGCAGGCGCGAAGATACGCACTTTTACACGTATGACAGGCCACTAACCGAATCGCCCTGGCGCGTTATGTTGCGCCGGCATCCGACGTTACAGCCGGCGCGCAGTCCAGCGCACCGCGCCTTCCTGGCGGGATACGTGGCACATCTGGCGATGGACGAAATCTGGACACGGCACATGCTGGCGCCGCATTTCGCGCTGGGCGAGTGGGGCACGCGGGGGTTCCGCTTCCTGATGCTGCACGCGCTGCTGATAACGATGGATGAGCGCGACCTCATGCTGCTTGAACCCTGGCAGCACCCGGCGCTGGCCGCCGCGCAGCCGGACGAGTGGCTGCCGTTTCTGCCGGACTCCACGCTTTCCGACTGGCGCAACTTCATCGCGGAGCAGATCAAACCCGGCGGCGCAAGCCAGACGTTGCAGGTCTTCGGCGCGCGCATTAACAAAACGCCGGACGAACTGCGCCTGATTCTCGACTCGCCGGAGCAGATGCATCTGCTGTGGGAAAACGTCACGCCGGCGATTCTGGCCGACATTGAAGCGCAGATGTACAACCACGCCAGAGAGCAGATGGGGCTGTATCTGGACGGAGAGTAAGAGGAAATGACGACACCTGACCTCATGAATACGTGGGGAGTTTATGGTTGGATACCAGCAAGAAGAGAAAATCTTATGGTTAAATGAAAACCGATACACAGATTTTTCGTAGGGGCGAACCGGCGGTTCGCCCCTACATTCTATGAATCTGTTTTCGGTATCCATTAGTTCGTCCTGAACCTGTGTTTCTCTATGGAGTGTAGTACGAGACAAGGTTTCCCGGATCGCGTCGGCAAAATCTACCATATCGAGTGGCATTACAAACAGCAACGCGAGTTCTATAATCTACGCTTCAACCAGCGAGAATCGACCAGAAGATATTTTCGTGACGAGCTTGAGCTGGTCGAGAAGGCTTCTCTTGGCGTATTCGAGTAGGTCATCTCTCAATTTTCTGGACTCGAAAACAAAAGAGTGTGATGTTCATTTACGAGAAAACGGCATGATTGTGATTTTCGGTGGCACAGCGGCCTATCACCTCAGGCTGGACGACCACGCACAGGTGGGCGAACGCCGCATCATCGCCACGCCTTACGGCGACTCCGCGCCGTTTGTGCAGTTGACGGCGGGCGGCAAATCGTGCTGGTTCAGTTCGCGGCACGGCGAGGGCGGCTTGCAGCGGTCGGCGGCGTTTGTCAATCACCGCGCCAATATCTGGGCGGCGCGGGAACTCGGCGCGTCCGGCATCCTGTCATGGAACGGCGTGGGCGCGATTGCGCCTGGATTAAGCGTCGGTCAACTGGTCGTACCGGACGACGTGCTGGACATGACGCGGGCGAGAACAGCATCGTTTCTGGAAACCGGTAGAGGTGACCTATTAGGTCGCCCCTACGATACGACCATAGATGAAAATACATCCTCGTCTTTCTCCCCTCTCCCTGAGGGAGAAGGAACGGGTGTGAGGGCATGCAACGCCCCCTTCTCCGCCGATCTGC
This sequence comes from Chloroflexota bacterium, assembly GCA_016223085.1. GTDB lineage: Bacteria > Chloroflexota > Anaerolineae > Aggregatilineales > Phototrophicaceae > CFX2. The sequence goes on along the minus strand of JACRPS010000006.1, from coordinate 95,361 downwards.
GCACCCGCCTCATCGCAGCCTGCACTGCGTCCGGCAAGCCATATGCCACGCACGGCACGTATGTCTGCACCGAAGGCCCGCGCCTGGAAACGGCGGCGGAAATTGCCATGTACGGCTGGGGCGGCGCGGCGGTGGTCGGCATGACGCTGGTGCCGGAAGTGTGGCTGGCGGCAGAACTGGGCATCCCGTATGCGTCGCTGTGTATTGTCACCAACATGGCGACCGGACGCTGGCAGCTCGACCCGCGCCGCGACTTCGGCCCTGGCGTCGGCGTGACCGGGCTGCACATTACACTGTCCGCGCTGTAAAACCACTGTCTGAACCTCTGTAGCGCCGGTCCGCTGTGGTTGCTTCAATCCGTGCAAATGGATATGGTTAAGGGCTTATCCGTAAACCTCTTTTATCTGTCGGTAGGGGCATGGCATGCCGTGCCCCTACGAAGGGTTCATGGATAGATACTGAGCAAACCGGAATCCTTAAAGGACGTTTATCATGGGCAAATTGCAGGAAACCTTCCTTCGCCTCCGGTATCGCAACCGCAGCGGGAACCTGTGCGGGCATCTGGCTTGGATACAGGAGGTGACACCGAGCGCGCAGGGGTGCGAAGACTGTCTGAAGATCGGCGATACCTGGGTGCATCTGCGCATCTGTAAAAGCTGCGGCCACGTTGGCTGCTGCGACAACTCCAAAAACAAACACGCCACCCGGCATTTTCACGAAACCGGACATCCGATCATTCAGTCGTTTGAGCCGGGTGAGACCTGGATGTGGTGTTACATTGATGAGGTGATGTGGTGAGTGATCGGAACAGGCCAGTTTTGATGGCCGTTGATGAGCAGACAGACGCCCTAAAAACGGTCCGGCACGAACTTGACAAGCGGTATGGGGCCGACTACGAGGTGATCTGCGAACGCTCACCCCGAATGGCGCTGCGACGACTTCAGGAGCTGAAGGCGGAGGGAAGATCGGTGGCGGTTCTGCTCGCCGATCTGTGGATGCTCGAAATCAGCGGCATCGCGTTTCTGGATGAGGCGCAGCGGCTGTACCCCACCGCCAAACGCGCCCTGCTGATCAACTGGAATGACCGGCTTGCCGGCGAGCCGCTGCTGCACGCCATGACGCAGGGGTTGATTGACTGTTACGCCACCAAACCCGTGAACGCGCCGGATGAACAATTCCACCGGCTACTGACCGAACTGCTGGACGATTGGACGCGCCAGCACCAGCGAGGCATCGAGTTCGTCCGCATTGTGGGCGAACGCTGGTCGGCGCAGTCTCACGAACTGCGCGATCTGCTCAACCGCTATGGCATCCCGTTTGGCTTTTATGAGACGGATTCCGAGGACGGGCAATCTCTGCTGCGGCGGGTCGGTAAACCGGATGGGCCGTTCCCGGTCGTCATTCTGTTTGATGGCCGGGTGATGACTGATCCGTCGCATCAGGAAGTGGCGGACGCTTTTCAGGGTCCCGAATCGTTTGTCGGCGGCACGTTCGATCTGACCATTATCGGGGCCGGGCCTGCCGGACTGTCCGCCGCCGTGTATGGCGCGTCAGAAGGGCTGCGCACGCTGGTGATCGAGCGCGAAGCCATTGGTGGCCAGGCGGGCGCCAGTTCGCTGATTCGCAACTACCTCGGTTTCCCGATTGGCATCAGCGGTAATGAACTGGCGAACCGTGCCTATCGCCAGGCCTGGCTGTTTGGCGCCCAGTTTTACCTGCTGCGCCATGCCGCCGGGTTGTTCAGCAACGGGCGCAAACACGTCGTGGTGCTGTCCGATGGCATCGAGATTGTCAGCCGCGCCGTCATCCTGGCGATGGGCGCCAGCTACCGGCATCTTGGCATTCCCGCTCTGGAAGCGCTGACCGGCGCCGGCGTGTTCTACGGCGGAGTCGTCACGGAAGCGCAGGCGATGAAAAACAGGCGGGTGTTTATCGCCGGCGCCGGCAATTCCGCCGGGCAGGCCGCCGTTCACCTGTCCAAATATGCCGGGCAGGTCACGATTCTGGCGCGCGGCAGTTCGCTCTCCGCCAGCATGTCCGATTATCTGGTCAAGGAGATTGAAGCCTGTAAGGACATTGAAGTGCGGTTGAACACCCGGATCGTTGACGGCCAGGGCACACGCAGCCTCGAAGCGCTGGTGCTGCACGACAGTGCCGCCGATACAACGGAAACGGTTGAAGCCGACGCGCTGTTTGTCCTGATCGGCGCGCAGCCGCATACGGACTGGCTGCCGCCGGGAATCATCCGCAACAAACAGGGGTTTATCCTGACCGGGCACGATCTCATCCGGGACGGCCAGATGCCGGAGGGTTGGCCGCTGGTCCGTCCGCCACTGCTGCTGGAAACGAGTGTGCCGGGGGTGTTTGCCGTCGGCGACGTGCGCCACCGGTCGGTGAAGCGGGTGGCGTCGGCGGTGGGTGAAGGCAGCATCGTTATCCAACTGGTGCATGAATATCTGGACACAATCGCACAGAGGGGCTGATGACAACCGAACTGAAACCACCAACACTGGTTGATGTGCTGCTGGCGCGCCGCCAGATTCGCCCATATCTGCCAGCCACGCCGCTGCACCGCTACCCGGCGATGGACGCGCTGATCGGGACAGAAGTTTACGTCAAACATGAAAACTACCAGCCAGTGGGCGCGTTTAAGGTGCGCGGCGGCATCAATCTGGTGTCACAGCTTTCACCGGAGGAGTGCCAGCGTGGTCTGATCGCCGCTTCGACTGGCAATCACGGGCAGTCGGTGTCCTACGCAGCGCGGCTGTTCGGGGTGAAGGCGCGCATCGTCGTGCCGGAGGGCGCGAACCCCGGCAAGGTGGCCGCGATGCAGGGCATGGGCGCGGAGGTGATCGTTCACGGCGTGAACTTCGATGAAGCGCGCCAGCACTGCGAAGCACTGGCGCGGGAACATGGCTACCGCTATGTCCACTCCGGCGACGAACCATTGTTGATCGCTGGCGTGGGCACGGAAGTGCTGGAAATGCTGGAAGTCCAGCCCGATCTGGACGTGGTGATCGTGCCGCTGGGCGGCGGCAGCGGCGCGGCGGGCGCGTGTATCGCGGCGCATGGCGTCAACCCGGCCATCCGGGTGATCGCCGTCCAGTCGGAGGAGTCGCGGGCGGGATACGACTCGTGGCGCAGCCGGTCGTTGTGCCAGGCGCCGAACCGCACCTTTGCCGAAGGGCTGGCGACCGGCACGGCCTTCGCGCTGCCACAGTCCATCCTGTGGGAGCAGTTGGACGACTTCGTGCTGGTGGCGGACGACGACATCCGGCAGGCGATGGTCTGGATGATCGAATGTGCTCACACGCTGGCGGAAGGCGCAGGTGCGTCGCCGCTGGCCGCCGCCTTCCGGCTGCGGGCCGACCTGCGCGGTAAAAAGGTCGGGCTGGTGTGTTCCGGCGGGAATACGTCATTGGAGCATTTGCGGCAGGCGTTGCAGGCATGACCTGGCTGGAACGGCTGCGACTACGGGTATCGGTTGGGTTGCTGGTGGCGCTGCTGGCAATCGGCGCGGGGTTGTGGGCCTTTGCGGAACTGGCGGAAGAAGTAGGCGAACAGGGCACGCTCGTCCGCTTTGATACTGAACTGGCGAACGCGCTCCACCAGGGGGCAACACCGCTGACCACGACGGCATTTCTGGTTATCAGTTGGATTGGATCGCCGGGCGGCGTGCTGCTGGTGGTGATCGTCGCCCTGCTACTGCTGGTGCGTCGGCGGTTCACGCAGGCTGCCATGCTGACAGCGGCCTACGTTGGTGCGGAAGGGCTGAACTGGCTGCTCAAAACGGTGTTTATGCGCCCGCGCCCGGTGTTTGACGCGCCTCTGGCGACAGCGGGCTACTACAGCTTCCCCAGCGGTCACGCGATGGTATCGCTGGTGGTGTTCGGGATGCTGGCCTATCTGCTCATCCTGTCCGTTCCCAATCGTTACACGCAGATTTTGATTGTGTTTGCGGCGGTGCTGCTGGTGGTGCTGATTGGCATCAGCCGGCTGTACCTGGGCGTGCATTATTTCAGTGACGTGGTGGGCGGCTACGTGGCCGGGACGGTATGGCTGATCGCCTGTATCACGGCGGCGGAAAGCCTGCGCCGCCGCAAGCCAGTGTTATAATGGGCAGCAGAGCGGGAAGGATAAGCGATGGCGGTACAGGAACGACTGGTCAGCGCGGAAGAATTTGACGCCTTTGTGATGCGGCCAGAGAACCGCATTGTCTTTCGTCCGGGGCAGCCCGCGCAAACCCTGGACATCAATGGCACGCTGGAGGGTGGCAACATCCTGCCCGGCTTTTCGCTGCCCGTAAAAGACATCTTCCCAAAGGAATAATCAGCGCCGTTTTTCCGCCAGCAGTTGCCGGTAGAGCGCGCCAAGCTGCTGCGTTACGTTATCCGCATCGTGGCGCGCTTGTATCGTCTGACTGGCCTGTGCCATGTCTGGCGGGTTTCGCAGCGCGGCGAGAATACCCTCCGCCAGCGCCTCAGCGTCGCCGGGCGGCACCAGTGTCCCCAACGCGCCCGCATCCAGCAAATCGGGCACGCCACCCACCGCCGTCGAAACCACTGGACAGCGTGCGGTCACCGCCTCGATCAGCGTCACCGGCGTGCCTTCGTTCTGGCTGCTCACGGCCAGCACATCGAGATCGCTGTAAATCGCCGCCATGTCGCGCTGCCAGCCGGTGAACGTCACCGCTTCCCGCAGGTCGAGCGACTCCACCAGAGCTTCCACCGTCCCGCGCAGTTCGCCATCCCCCACGATCACAAAGCGAGCGTCCGGCTGCTGCGCTTTCACCCGCGCCGCCGCCTGCACAAACAACTCCGGGTACTTCATCGGCACCAGCCGTCCGATTAACCCGACCAGCGGCGCGTCCGGCGGGATGTTCCACGCCTGCCGGAATGTCCCAATGTGTCGTGGCATCCGGTCGAAGACCGTCAGGTCAACCGGAATCGGCAGGACGGCGATGCGGGATGGAGGTGCGATGTGAAAATCCTCCGCCAGTTCGTGTCGCAGCCGGTTGCTCAAGGTCAGAATCCGGTCACAGAAGCGCGCGGCGAATCGCTCCAGCCAGACGGAAACATGTTCCATCAGCCGCGCGCGCGGCCCCCGGAACACGCCGTAAAACACGTGGCCGTGAAAGGTGTGCACGATGACCGGCACGCCGGCCAGCCGCGCCGCGATGCGCCCGACAAAACCCGCTTTGGCAGTATGGGTGTGGACAACGTCCGGCCTGAGCCGGCGCAGCAAACGGTAGACTTTCCAGATTGTGACCAGATCGCGCAGGGGATGCAGTTCGCGCCCCAGTTCGGGGATGAGGATGGGTTCAAGGCCAAGCTGTTCGGCGTAATACTGCATGTCGCCTTCTGTTGCGCCGATGCGCCCACAGACCAGGCGGCTGTCAAACACCGGGGGACGCAGGCGCGACACCAGCAGCGACACCACTACTGCCGCGCCGCCAATGTTCAGCCGGGCGATGAGGTGAACCACACGTATGGGAGATGTAGAAGACTCCATGCCTTAACCGGACTGGTGAACCGTCACCGTCCGAGCATAACACGGAAGCGCCTGCCTGTCGAAAACACCGCTTCGGCCCTCACTCCAGGGTAGGAAGTGAGGGCGTCGGCTTATACCTGGCGGATAATCGAAAGCACCTTGCCCCGCACGCGGCAGGTCGCCGGGTCAACGTAAATCGGCTGCATGTGCGGGTGCGCCGGCTGCAGGCGGATACGGCTGCCTTCCTTGAAGAAGTATTTCAGCGTGGTTTCGCTGCGGTCTTCCAGCCACACTGCCACCATGTCACCGTTGTTGGCAGTCTGCTGGCTGCGCAGAATCACCACGTCGCCTTCGCGGATCATGGCGTCCACCATCGAATCGCCCTTCACGCGCAGCGCGTAGGCTTCCGACGGGTCCACACCGCCGAGCAGTGCTGGGGGAACTTCCACCTGATCTTCAGGATAGATGTCTTCCGGCACGGGCACGGGTTCGCTGGCGTAAATGTTGCCGTACAGCGGCACCTGAACGCTGTTGTAGGCAGCCTGCACCGCCATCCGCCCCGACTTTTTGCCATCGCCGCCGGGGACGGGCTGCGTCAGCCGCAGGCCGCGCGCCACGTGGGACGAGCGCGACAGGTAGCCGGCCTGCACCAGCTTGTTCAGGTTGTAGTTCACCACCGACGTGGAATTAATGCCGGTTGCTTCCCCGATTTGGCGGATGGTGGGGGGGAAGCCGTTTTCACTCATGTACTTTTCCATGTAGCGCAGGATGTTGCGCTGCCGTTCCGACAGTTTGCTAAAGTCTTTCATGGTTCTATACCTTGCTGCAAAGCGAATGATTGTTCTATCCTAGTATAGATGAACAATCGTTCGGTTGTCAATCAATTTCATTTTGAAACCTGCCAGAGACTTGTTCATTCCGGTACAGCCCACCGGCATCGGCAAACTGTCCACCACCAACACCTCACCGTCCGCAAACAAACCACTCAGAGGTGACGAAATCCTTCGCCGCTACCGCCACCAGCAGGATTTCGGCGGCGCTGATCTGGCTGCGGCTGTCATCCTCGCAGGCGACCCGTTTCAACATTTCCTCCATCACGTAAAAAGCCGTTACAATATAGGCTTCGTTCATTATCTACAGGAGCGACGAAGATAAGGCTTATCTCGCCGAAGTACCAGAGCTTCCCATCCGCCATGCAGATGGAGCTAGCTATCAGGAAGCGCTTACCAGTGCGGAAGTCATGATCCAGGAATGGATTGAAACTGCGCGGGAACTAGGTCGTGAAATTCCGCAGCCCAAAGGAAAGTTGATGTACGCGTAGATGGGTGGAACAATCCTCAACATGATTACTGTCGCCATCGGCAGCACGCTGGGGCTGCTGATCGGCGGGCGGCTGCCCCAGAAAGTCCAGGAGTCGGTTGTCACTGGCCTAGGATTGGTGACGTTATTTGTCGGCTTTAGCAACGCTGGGACAACCGGCAATGTCATTATCCCGCTGTTGAGTATCATCATTGGTGTCATCATCGGTGAACTGCTGGACCTGGCCGGCGCGCTGGAACGGCTGGCCGGCTGGCTGCAAACGCGGTTTGCGTCGCGGGAAGGCATAGGGGCGCACCCTGGTACGCCCCTACCGGATCCCCCTCTGGAAGAAGACGCCCGCGCCCGCTTCGTGACCGGCTTCGTAACCGCCAGTCTGGTGTTTTGCATCGGGCCGCTGACGTTTGTTGGCTCGATTCAGGATGGCATGGGGCTGGCGATTGGCTTCCAGCAGCTTGCCATCAAAAGCGTGCTGGACGGATTCGCAGGGATGGCCTTTGCCGCCAGTTTCGGCGTTGGCGTCAGTTTTAGCATTCTGACGGTGCTGGTGGTGCAGGGCGGGCTGGCGCTGGCGGGCAGTCTGCTGGGCAACTTTATGTCCGAGCCGATGGTGAATGAGATGACCGCCGTCGGCGGGCTGATGCTGATCGGGCTGGGGCTGGTGCTACTGGACCTCAAACGCCCGCGTATGGCGAACTTCCTGCCGGCGCTGGTGATCGCGCCGCTGCTGGTGGCGCTGGCCGGCGCGGTTGGCATCAATGTTTATCCGTTTTAAGAGGGTAGGGACACGGCGGCGACGTGTCCCTACAGACTGTTCTGATTACAGCGCGTAATACAGCCGCGCGGCTAATCCCCCTTCCGCTTTAACGCGCTCGGCAGCCTCGCCATGAACCATTTCGATGGCGCAGCCACTTTCCATCGCGCGCATTGGCAGTTCTGTCATCAGGCCGTCACCGTCCGGCAGCGGCCAGGGCACAATCAGCAGTTCCACCCGCTGCTGTTCCATCGCGTGCAGCACGGCTTCCTTGCCCAGTGCGCCACGTCCGCCAGCTTTCGCCAGATTTACCACCTGCTCAACCAGGTTCATTTCATGCTCGCGTTCGTGGTCCAGCGCGGTAGGCAGTATCTGGCTGAGAACTTCATGCGGTGTGTAGCGCATGGGGATGCCCTGCACGTCAACCACCGCTTTGGTCAGCTTTTCCGGCAGCAGCTTATGCACGGCGTGGGCGGACTCCTCGTTGCCTCCGATCACAATCCGCTCAATGCCCTGCTCCTGCGCCAGTTCGACAATCCGTTCCGCCACGTCCTTGTAAAACCGGCCCACCCATTCTTCCACGCGGTCTTCAAACCGTTCGCGCTGGTCGCCGTGTGTCACGCCGGCGGCAGCGTTGCGCCGGAAGGACGGCGGCATCAACGTCTTTTCGCGCCAGTCGGACGTATCCATCTCCAGTGTCATGGTGTCCTGCTGGCCAGCGCGGCCCAGATAGGCCTTGATGAAGCTGGCTTTTTCCGTATCCACCATCACCACCAGGTACGGCTGGTATTCGTCAATTGCCCACACCAGTGGGGCGATTAACGGTTTGCCAAACGCGATGCGGTTTTCTACCGGCACCGGCAGCGGATGGACCTGGTCCAGCTTCGGCCCGTAAAACAGCGCCAGCCCCTTGCTGTCCGGCACATAGGTATCGAGAAAGGTATCCAGCCGCGAACGAATGGTGTTCCAGTTGTCCCGCTGCGTATCACCCAAATCTTTTTCAACGCCCTTCAGCGCGTTTTTAAGCCAGATACGCCAGGCGGGGATAGTCGCCTGATTTTCCTGTAATGCCGGGTCTACGGCCAGATAAAGCGACAGCGTGTGATCGTCAGCCTGCGCTAAAAGCTGTTTTACGTCGTCAAGTCCGATCATTCCGTACACCTCCTTGTTGTAGCCAGCAGGGAGCAGGGAACGCCGGGCCGCGTTGCCCGTTCCCTGGTTCAATTCCTAGTATAGTCCAATCGCGTTGGAATGGTCTAAGCTGTTGGCGGCAGCGGGCAACAAAAAGGAGCTGATAAAACGGCGAGTCCGGCATGCCGGACTCAGGGGAAGAAGGGGTAAAGGGCGAGGAATGGGTAGGGACGACCTGTCAGGTCGTCCCTACAAGAAATTGCCACAGTCAATCACATCCTCAACGGCTTACCCTGTCAGCGGCAGCCGGATGGTGAACAGCGTACCTTTGCCTTCCTCGCTGTCGGCGACGATGGTGCCGCCGTGCATTTCGACGATCTCCTTGGAGAGCGTCAGCCCCAGCGCCGTGCCGCCCATGTCACCGTGTTTGGCGAGCGAAAACGGCTGGAACACCTGCGCCAGCAAATCGCGCGCGATGCCGACGCCGTTGTCCTGCACCTGAATGATGGCGCGGCTGGTGGTGTCGGGGTCATGGACGGCGCGCACCTGCACCGTGCCGCCTTCGCGGGTGTGGCTGAGGGCGCTGGAGATCAGGCTGGTCATCACCTGGGCGAAGCGACGCCGGTCAATAAACGCCAGCAGCGGCCTGGGCGCGAAATCACATTCCAGCGTGACGGAACGCCGGTCGGCTTTGGCCTGATAGCTTTTGACCACCTCGGTAATCAGGTCTTGCAGCGCCACGTCTTCCCGTTCCAGCAGCAGGTTGCCCCGTTCGATCTCGGTGAAGTCAAACAGGTCTTCCATCAACTGCTGCATTTTGCCGATGACCTGCTCCACCACGTCCAGGTGTTCGTTCAGTTTTTCCGGCTGGCGGCGCATCAGGTACACTCGCGTTTTCAGATTGGCGACCGGCGTACGCAGTTCGTGCGAGGCGTTGGATACAAACCGCAGGCGCTGGTTTTGCAGCGTCTTTTCGGCGCTGTTGTCCTCGATCACAGTCACAACCCCGCCGCTGTCCAGATGGGTGTGCGTCACGCGGGCGTCAAATTCCGTGCCATCCTTGCGCCGGATGGTGAACACCCCCTGACTTTTGCTATTTTGCCCGATCAGCGACGACAACGACTGGTACAGCCCGGCCAGCCGGTTGCTGGTGTCGGTTTCCGATTCGCTGCCGTCATAGCCGATCATGCGCACAACAGTCCGGTTGGCGTACCGAATCACGCTGTTTTCAGTATAGATAATGCCGTCGTTCATACCGTCCAGTACGGCTTTCAGCCGCTTGACCTCGCCGGTCAGCCGCGCCGTGTTTTCGGCCAACTGGCGTTCCACCTCGGCCTGGACACGCTCGGCCTGGGCGGCGCGCAGGCGGCGCATGGCGATAACGGTCAGCGCGGCGGAAGCGGCAAACAGCAGCGCGGCGGCCACCAGCGCAACCACCGCCGCGTTGTTAAACTGAAGCGCGGCCATGTTCGACGGTTCCGGCAGGCTGCCCAGATAATCAGCCTGTTCCAGCAGCCGAACCGCCGCGAACACAATCACGGCCAGGGTGAGGAGGGTTAAAACGGTTAACGATACTACCAACAGACTACGATCACGGGACGAATTGACGCTGTGCATAGGATAAAACCACCGCTGAAGACAGGCGTACTGGGAGTGAAAACACCCGGTTGTTGGTCATGCAACACCAATCACAGGTGTCATTATATAGGCCAATTATCCAATACCCAAGCGTCCTTTCCCCATAGGGTTTTAGTCCCAAAACAGTCAGCCCTTTCTTAACATTCTTAACCAACGATTCGTGCGCCATTAACCGAACTGGTGGGTTTCCATAACAGAGCGAATCCCGTTTGTTAAAACACCGCCGGTATCATGCCTGAAGAAATGCCAAGCGCATTTCCAGCGAATGAACGATATTTCAGGAGAGAACAGCCGTATGAAACGTTTTGTGCTTTTGGTCGCCGTGCTGCTGCTGGTCGTGCCGGTCTTCGGCACGGTGGCGCAGGATCAGACGATTGTGGAGGTGGCCGCCGGCAATGCCGACTTCTCCACGCTGGTTCAACTGGTAGAAACCGCCGGGCTGGTGGACACGCTGAAGGGCGCCGGCCCGTTCACCGTCTTCGCCCCGACGAATGACGCTTTCGCCGCGCTGCCTGCCCCGGTCGTGGAGTACCTGACCTCCGAAGCCGGTAAAGACACCCTGACCCGCATCCTGACCTACCACGTTGTCCCCGGTAAAGTGATGTCGGCAGACGTTGCCAGCGGCGAGGTGGCCTCGGTTGAAGGCAACCCGATCAGCATTACGGTTGGCGACGCGGGCGTGCAGGTCGAAAACGCTAATGTCGTGACAGCAGACGTGGAAGCCAGCAACGGCGTGATTCACGTGATTGACGCGGTGATCCTACCCGACATCGAACTGCCTGCCGTTGACCCGCTATCCGTTGAAGGTGACATCGTAACTGCCGGCAGCTCGACCGTGTTCCCGCTGACCGAAGCGGTGGCTGCCCGGTTTGGCGACGAAGGTTACACTGGCACGGTCACGGTGGACAGCATCGGCACGGGTGCTGGTTTTGAACGCTTCTGCGTGAACGGTGAAACCGACATCTCCAACGCCAGCCGCGCCATCCGTCAGGAAGAAGTGGACGCCTGCGCCGCGCTCAATCCGCCACGCACGCCGATTGAATTCCGCGTTGGCACGGATGGGCTGGCCGTCGTCGTCAGCGGCGAAAATGACTTCGTGCAGGACGTGACGACCGACGAACTGCGCGCCATCTTCAGCACGGTGCAGAACTGGTCGGACGTGCGCCCTGAGTGGCCGAACGAACCGATTCAGCGTTTCATCCCCGGCACGGACAGTGGCACGTTTGATTACTTCGTCGAAGAAATCTTCGATGAAGATGAGGCCCCAATTCTGGCCTCCAGCAACCTGCAACTGAGTGAGGACGACAACGTGCTGGTGCAGGGTGTGGAAAGCAGCCCCTACGCGGTCGGTTTCTTCGGCTACGCTTACTATCAGGCCGAGGGCGACCGCCTGCGCGCGGTGGCAATTGAAGGCGTGACGCCGAACGCCGAGAGCGTCGAAAGCGGCGATTATGCTCTGGCGCGCCCGCTGTTCATCTACTCCGATGCCGGCATCCTCGCGGCCAAGCCGCAGGTTGGCGCGTTTATCAACTTCTACCTGACCCACGCGGACGAAGAAGCCGCCAACGTCGGTTATTTCCCGTCCAGCGCCTTCGCGCTGAATCTGGCGAAACTCAATCTGCTGGCGGCGCTGCCGGCAGGGATGTAGCTCAGCAGCGCAGCCGTCTCCACCTGTGCAGGGGCACGCCGTCGTGTGCCCCTGTCGTTTGCAGCATCACAATGGTTAAATTTTCCCTGGCGGTATGTTAGCGAAATACCCACGACTCTTAACACCGCCTTAAAAGCGTCGTGCTATCATCAGCCTGGCTTAAGGCAGTCAGCTCAAGGAGAGCTATGGTTCAAGCGATAGAATCCAATCCGTACAGCGCGGAACGCAGCCGACTGCTCTCCAGGGCAGCAGGCCGCCGTGCTGAACGCGCCGATATTTTCCGCCATCCCCGCCTGAGCGAACGCGGAATCTCGATGCTGCTGTTTGGCGCGGGCATTCTGTCCATCTTCACGACGATCTTTATTGTGATTTTCCTCGGCACGGAAGCGGTCGCGTTTTTCCAGTCGCGCGCCTGGATTCAGGCCAAGATGACGGTTGTCGCCGCTGATGCGCCGACCGCCACGCTGCGCGCTGGCAGCGACAGCGCGGTTACAACAGACACAAACGTACTGTTGCTGGACCTGGCCGACGGCCAGCGCGTGCCGTTTACCGTCGGTTCGCTGATTCAGGTGGACGAAGAAGTAATGCGGGTGACTGAACGCCGCGAACGCTCCATTGTGGTCGAGCGCGGCCAGGTTGGGACGCAGGCGCAGAACCATACGCCGGGCACGGCTATCCTGCCGCTGGCAGAAGCGCCGATTCGGACCAACGCCGCGCTGCCCACCGGCACAACGCAGATTAGCCTGCCGGCGGGCGCGGGCCGGAATTTTACGGCGGGACAAACGATCAGGCTGGAAACCGAAACGCTGCGCGTGGCCGCCGTCAACGGCGACACGCTCACCGTCGAGCGCGGCTACGAAGGCACGACGGCGCGCGATCACGCGGCGGACACGGTGATTGAAGTCGAACGCCGTCCGGATATTCTGACGTATTTCACCGGCACGGTCTGGCAGCCGCAAACCGGCCAGTTCGGCGTGCTGCCGCTGATCGAAGCCACGCTCATGACAACCTTTGTTGCCATTCTGGTGGCACTGCCGGTCGGGCTGGCCGCCGCCATTTACCTCAGCGAATACGCTTCGCTGCGGGTGCGCAACATTCTGAACCCGATTCTGGAAATCCTGGTCGGCGTGCCGACCGTCGTTTACGGTTTCTTCGCGCTCCAGTTTGTCACGCTCGGCGTGCTGCGCCCGCTGTTCGGGGTGGACATCTATAACACGCTGTCGGCGGGTATCGTGGTAGGCATCATGGTCATCCCCACCATTGCTTCAATGAGCGTGGACGCGATGGGCGCGGTGCCGCGCGGCCTGCGCGAAGCCAGCTACGGCCTGGGCGCGACCAAACTGGAAACGATCACCCATGTGGTGCTGCCGGCGGCGCTGTCCGGCATCATGGCCGCCGTCATCCTCGGCATCTCGCGCGCGGTGGGCGAAACCATGATCGTCGCCATCGCGGCGGGTGCGGGACCAAACTGGACGTTCCCGCCCAACTTCGCCGTCGGCGCGGAGACGATGACCGGCCACATCGCCCGCATCAGCGGCGGCGACCTGAGCTACCAGTCGGTGGACTACAACAGCATTTTCTCAATCGGCTTAACGCTGTTTGTGATAACCTTCGTGCTGACCCAGATCAGCACCACCATCACGCGGCGCTTCCGGGAGATGTACGAGTGACGCAGATCGAAGTCGGTGTTTTTCGCAGCAGGCTCAAGGAACGTCAACAGCGCGGCAACCTCATGCGCCGCCTGTACGCCGCGTCGTTCGGCGTGGCGATTCTGGCGCTGGTGCTGCTGGGTTTAACCATCGCTAATGAGGCGTTTGGTTATGTAACGCTGGTGTACCAGGTCGAGCCGGAAACGCTGTCCGAGCGCCCGCTGGCCGACCTGAGCGCGGCGGAACTGGCCGACGTGCTGGTTCAACACGAACCCAACCAACTGCCGAAGCTGATGGCTGAGTCGGTCGCCCACATGGAACTCAAGCAGTTTGCGCGGCTGCCACTGGGCCAATCGCTGGCGGGCAAAGCCGTGCCGGAAGCATACCGCCTGTTAGCTCCGGTGGACATCGCGGCGGATGAACGTCCGGCGGTGCTGGGGGAAATCCTCGCTGCCAGCCTGACACAGCCGGAACTGCTGCACCTGATCGAAACCGCCATCCTCCAGCCGACGGTGGATGAAAGCTGGCCGCTGTTTGAAGGGCTGTTAAACCGCGCCGCCATCGAGCAGCGGTTGGTTGAACTGTACCCGAACGAAATGACGCGCCCGGAACTGCAATTCAAGTCCTGGCTACGGCTGGAGATGCTGACGCAGCCGATGGACAGCAACCCGCTGATTTCCGGCGTCCGCACCGCCGTGATCGGCACGCTGTACCTGCTGGTGATCGTGGTGCTGACGGCCTTCCCGGTCGGCATTGCGGCAGCGATTTACCTGGAAGAATACGCCGACAACCGCAAGTGGTACAACCGCATCATCGAAACCAATATCCGCAATCTGGCCGGCGTGCCGTCCATTATCTACGGTTTGCTCGGCCTGCAACTGCTGGTGCGCTTTATGGGTGACCCCGGCACCGGCGGGCTGGGGCTGACCAGCGGGCAGGCGTTTGGCGTCAGCGACGGCACGGGGCGTAACATCATCACCGCCGGACTGACGCTGGCGCTGCTGGTGCTGCCGGTGATTATCATCAACGCACAGGAAGCGATCCGCGCTGTGCCGATGTCCATCCGCGAGGCCAGCTATGGCCTGGGCGCGACCAAGTGGCAGACCATTCGGCGTTCGATACTGCCATCGGCACTGCCAGGCATCCTGACCGGCATCATCCTGTCGCTGTCACGGGCGGTTGGCGAAACCGCGCCGCTGGTCGTGGTCGGCGCGTCCACCTATATTGTCCAGGACCCCACGCTCTTTTCCCGTTTTACTGCGCTGCCGATTCAGATTTACAACTGGACGGCGCGCCCGCAGGCGGGCTTCCGCGAACTGGCCGCAGCCGCCATCATCATCCTGCTGGTGCTGCTGATCGCCATCAACGCGGTGGCCTTCGTGCTGCGGAGCCAGGCTCGCAGGAGATTGCAGGCATGAGCATGAACGGTCATTCGAACCGTGCCATTGATATTCACAATGTCAGCGTCTATTACGGCAGCTATCGCGCCGTGAAGGATGTGACCATTCCGATTGAACGCAACCGGATTACGGCTTTCATCGGCCCGTCCGGCTGTGGCAAAAGTACGGTGCTGCGCGCCATCAACCGGATGAACGATCTGATCCCCGGCGCGCGCGTCGAGGGGGAAATCCTGTATCACGGCCAGAATCTCTACGAGCCATCGGTAGACCCGGTGGAAGTGCGCCGCCGCATCGGCATGGTGTTCCAGAAGCCGAACCCGTTCCCCAAGAGCATCTTTGAGAACGTGGTTTATGGCCCGCGCCTACTGGGCGTGCGCGACCGGGACACCCTGCGGCAGATCGCCGAATCCAGCCTGAAGCAGGCTGCGCTGTGGGACGAAGTGAAAAACGACCTGAACAAATCCGGGCTGGCGCTGTCCGGCGGGCAGCAGCAGCGGTTGTGCATCGCCCGTACCATCGCGGTTGAGCCGGACGTGATTCTGATGGACGAGCCGTGTTCCGCGCTTGACCCGATTTCGACGCAGCGCATCGAAGAACTGATGCAGGAACTGGTGTCGCAGTACACCATCATCATCGTCACCCACAATATGCAGCAGGCGCTGCGTGTCAGCGATTACACGGCGTTTTTCAGCATCCGCAAATCCGGCGAAGGCAAGGCCGAAACGCGCTGGGGCGAACTGGTCGAATTTGGCGACACGCAGCAGATTTTCACGCAACCGGAACAGGCGGAAACGGCGGATTACATTTCGGGACGGTTTGGGTAGTTGTCGGTTATCGGTTTTCAGTTGTCAGTTTTCAGTCGAAAACGGGGGCGCGTCATTCGCGGTCATGATGAAAATGTAGGGACACGATAGATCGTGTCCCATATGCACCAGCTTAACGCTTTGGTTCGCGCCGCCAGACGTTAAAACGTCCGGCTACCGAAGTGCCAAGTCCGCTGAAGGGGCTAATTCCAACGCAGCACGATGCTTCCCAGTCCCTTTAGTGGACTTGGTTTTAGAGACAGCCCTGGGTTTGAACCCAGGGCGGCATGACAGCGGAGCTTAATGCGGTACAAATGGGACACGATATATCCATCCTGTCGCTACAGGACGATGAATCAAGCGGGAATCGGTTTTCGCCAGCCGCCTGAAGGCGGCTTTTTATCTCAGCCGTAGGCTTGTAGCCTGCGGCGGCCAATGGCGGCCATTTCCCTTGCACCCCCGCCGTTATTCAAAATCGCGGGCGCAGCGAAAGCCGAAGAGGTTAAGTCGCATATCAGGATTGGTTTTTAGACGTCCCATTATGCGAAGGAAGTCTGAGGAATTGCCCCACGAGCCACCACGCAGCACGCGTTGAACATTGGTTCGATTTCCTGTTTTGTCCTCCCGCCCGTCGTTTTTATCATATGGGTAAGGTTGGAATAAGGAACTCACCCACTCCCACACATTGCCGCTCAAATCCTGTGCGCCCACCCACGACGTGCCTGTCACATGACTGCCCACATCGGCAGATTGATGGTTGGAATTATCGCCCCATACAGCATGATCTTCGTTCCAATTGTTACCCCAGGGATACACCAGTCCGTCTGGCCCACGTGCCGCGTATTCCCATTCGGCTTCTGTGGGAAGGCGTGTGTCACGTAACGTGCAGAAATCGTGTGCCTCGAACCAGTTAATTTGCTCACGGGGACGGTTCCCTCCTCTCCAATTGCTGGCGCGCCCAGATATGCCGTTAAAGGCGGCAAACTGGGCATTGGTCACTTCGGTTTTGTCCAGCCAGAAGGGTTCATCAAAACACTGTTGGTGCGCGGGTTTCGTGTCCTCGTACTCCTCGCTGCCCATCATGAAGCAGCCTACCGGGACAAGTACCATTAGTACGCCGTTGAAGTCACGTTGGTGGGGCTGCCAGTCGGCGTTGCGGGTGATAGGAGTGAGAGCTAGTTGTTCAACCTGGGATAACGTTGGCATTCTGGTCGGTGTAGGTGTATCTGTCCAAAGTGTGGCGGTAGCTTGGTCAAGTGTCGCCTGCGCCTCCAGCGTTTGCACGATGAAGGCGATTTCGAGCGTTGGCGCGTCGGTAGGCGTTTGTGAAGAGGGTTGTGTGGCGCTTGAAGTTAGTGGCTCGTTGGTAGGCTGTTGTGCTGCAGGTGTGCCATTCGTGCCGCCAGCATTGTTGATAAGCGAAAAAAGACCGCCGACAACGGCCACGATCAACGGAACGAGAATGGCGCCCACGACAAAACGCGAATCACGATACCAGGGTTTTTCCTCGTGTGGGTTCACTGGATTACGTAACGGCGGCGTAACCACCTCTGGCGCATCCGCGCGGCGTGTCGGCTGGGTTTCCTTCTGCGGTTTGGGCGTGGCCGGTTTCCACAGGGGGCGCAGCTTTTTCGCCAGCGAAAGCTGTTTGTAGATCGCGGCGTTCAGACGTTGCAGCGCGTCCGGGTCGTCGGGGCCGTCCTTCATGTCAATGAACTGGATGTCGTCGAGATCGTCGGTCAGTTCCGTCCGGTCGCGCGCCTGAATGGTGATGATGCGCTTTTGCAGGCGGCGCGCTTCGGTGAACTCCGCCTGACAGTAAAGCGACTTGACCGATTCGTTTGACAGCACGTAGATAAAAACGTCCGATTCGGCAATCGCCTTGAGGATTTCATCCCACCAGTTATCACCGCCGATCAGTCCATGCGGACTCCGGTCATACCACAGGGTGAGGTGCGGAAAGGCCTGCTGCACGCGCCGCAGCAGGCGTTCGACAAAAGCACTATCAACCCGGCTGTAGCTGAAAAATAGCTGCGCCATAACTCCCCCACAGCGCGATACGGTGTATGGGGATTATGGCGCTTGCCGGATGCTGGCGCAACCGGATACCTGGCTTGTGCTGTGCCGCTTATTCCCCCGTCGCCTTCTCGTATTTGACGAGGCCGCCGACCTCCCAGGTATCCACGATGGCGAAGATGGTCGCGTCAGCGGGGCGGTTCTCGGTGGCCGGGGTCTGCCGGGCACTGCTGCCGGACGCATACAGCACAATTTCCCCCTCGCCCGCGCCCACCGCGTCAAATGCCACCACGTAGCTGCCTTTAGGCTGGCCGTCCAGGTCCAGCGGCTGCAGGACCAGCATCTTCAGTCCTTCGGTGCGTTCGCTCTTGGCGCTGGCAACGACCGTGCCGATGACCATTGCTAGAAGCATAAACCTTCTCCATCCAACATGAATAGGCCATGAGTTCGCCCCATGACCTGTCTCGCAAACGCAAACTGAAGCCGGCGCGCGGTTAGCTGGTTTTGGCGCTCTGCATGGCCGACTGGCCTTCTTCGGTGCGGCCCAGCGGCATGACCGCATCCACGTTGACGTGTGGGCGCGGAATGACGTGCACCGCCACGATCTCGCCCACCTTCTCGGCGTTGCGCACGCCGGCTTCCACCGCCGCCTTCACCGCCGCTACGTCGCCGCGCACGATGGCAGTCACAAAACCGCCGCCGGTCTTTTCGTAGCTGACCAATTCCACGCGGGCGGCTTTCACCATCGCGTCGGCGGCTTCGACCAGCGCCGCAAAGGATTTGGTTTCAATCATGCCGAGTGCTTCTGCCATTCTGTGCTCCTTCGTTGTTGGCAAGTTGGCCGCAGGCGTCCCGCCTCCAGCCACGTTGATGATTCTGTCCCCCAGCAGGACGACTCTATTTTAAACCATCCGGTACAAAATGCGCGTGACGGCGGTGGTCGTCAGGCTGTACACCCAGAACCCAACCAGCCGCCACAGGTGCTGTGGGCGCGAATAGGCGCCCGGCCCTGGACGCAGCCCCAGCAGCGCCGCGCCAATCGTGTCCATCAGCCACAGGCGTATGCCGTAAAAGAAGCCCCCGGCGATGTCACGGGCGTGGGTGGTCGTGCGCGTGCCACCGTACATCACTCCCGCGCCTATTCCCAGAATAACCGGCATCCAGTCTTCCAGCTTTTCCCGCGTGGTGACGTCCGGCGCTTCGCCAACAATCTGGTTATACCCCAACCGCCCCAATGCCGCCGGAGCAGACTCGCCGGTCTGGTAGTGCCGCCCGTTCAGCGCGATGGAGTGCGCCGGGTTGATGTCGTGATAGGCCGGGTCCGCCTGGTACGGGAACAGCGCCGGCGCGATGTGGCGCGCGTACAGCCGGAGCGCATAGGCGCCGGCCAGCCCGCCAAAGATGCCCACCAGCGCCGCTTTGGCGCGGTTTGGCTGGCCTTCGTCGGGGAAAACCAGGTCCTGCAATTCTGTCATGACGCGCTCTCAAAATGCAATAAACTGTCTCCATTGTACCGCATTGTTGATGGGGATACGATATGGTCTGTACTGCTGGTCCGATCACTGGCTGGGTCACGCCCCGGCCTGCCGGTCATAATTGCGGACGATCATCGCCAGATGCGGCTTCAGGCCCAGCCGCCCGTAAAACGCTTTCAGGCCATCGTCACACACCAGATCAATCATGTACAGGTGGCGCAGCCGTTCCAGCATTTGCCGCACCAGTTCGCTGCCGATGCCCTGCCCCTGATAGGCCGGCAGCACTTCCAGATGCGGGATGTAGGCCGACGACACGCCATCGCTGATGGCGGTGATGAAGCCAACGACGCTGCCGGTCGCATCATCCAGCGCCAGGATGACATGGCTGCTGCCCTGCAAAATGCGTAGATGGGTTTCCGGCGTGGGCGGGTTCGGCCAGCCGACAAAAAAGCCGCGCAGCTTGTCCGGCGTGATCGCGTCGAGCGAGGTGGTGTAGGAGATAGAGGGCATCATTATTCCTTTAAGCGATGAGTAACGAGGGATGAGGGATGAGTAAAGACGGTTCATGGACCCATCACTTTTTGCTCATCACTCATGACTGCCTTCAGCGGCACATCCACCCACAAGCCGAGCGAATTGCCGCTGTCGTCCAGCACGCTGCTGTTCACAAACAGGCCGTTAACCACGCGGTACAGCCCGACGCGCAACGCCGCCGTTTGTGTCAGCGGCACGGCGGTATCCACCCACAGTACGGCACGGTCGCCCTCGCACCAGTATTTGGACGGCCAGAAGTTCGAATCGCGCTGGGCGATGCGGTTGCCGGTCGCATTCAGGAAGTGGGCGAAATAAAAATACTGCTCGTCCTGGGCCGGACGGGCGGGCAGTTCCCAATCCAGATACAGGCGTTCCGGTTCAAGCGCATAGCCCATCAGCCGGACGTCGTTGTCAAACCGCGCCGGGGGAATACTGACCAGCGCCGGGCCGGGCCAGGCCGGCGCGCGGTCAAACACGGCCAGCGTGTATTCGCCCTCGCCGGGACGCAGCGGCAGCACGGTCTGCGCCGGGTTGGCGTACAGCGCCGGCAGTGGATACGGGTTGCCGCCGGGCGCGGTCAGCACGGCGAACGGGTGGTGCGGGAAAACGGCGATGCCCCCTTCGGCGGACACCACTTCACGCAGGCAGCTCACCCGGTGGTAGAGCAGCGGCGACCAGATGGTTAGGTCGCTTTTCAGCGGCAGGCTGTTCAGCAGCAGTACGTCCTGCACCGGGCTGAGGCGGCTGCGGATGTCCAGCAGGTAGCCCATCGGCACGCTGAAGCCGTCCGACGACGGCCAGCCGGGCGGCGTGGCGGTGCTGTTGATGTACTGGAGCAGGTTGTTCCACCAGACGCCCTGCGAAAACAGAATCGCGGCGGCCACCCCCGCAGCGGCCAGCCGACTGACCAGACCATACTGCTCCGCCAGCCAGGCTAACCCGATGCCGGACAGCAGCGCCAGCGCCGGAATCAGCGCGATAAAATAGTGGGTATACACCGGCGCGAAGGTCGGCAAAAACGCCAGCACCGGCAGTCCCAGCCACAGTACCACCAGCGGTAGCAGGCGCGGCTGGCGGCGCGCCACCTGCGCCAGACCGGGCAGCGCCAGCAGGCCGACCAGCGCCCACAGCGCCGAGGGCGGCGGCAGTTGCGCCAGCAGATCGCTCTGCGGCGCGACTACCCGTTCCATGCTCAGGCCGGTTGCCAGCCACAGCGGGAACAGCAGCGTTTGTCGGTGAATGTCCACCGGACGGCTGCCAAACACCACGCCAAGCGTCTGTGCTCCTTCGCGCCCGGCAGCCCACTGGATAATGCCGACCGCAAACGGCGCGACGACGAGCGCCCCCAGGGCGGCGCTGACCGCCAGCGCGCGCCATGAAAGCTGACGCCGCCCCAGCCACAGCAGCCACAGATACACCGGCAGCAGCGTCCAGGCGGCATAGTGAATCTGCGCGCCAAACAGCAGCACCGGCAGACAGGCCGCCTGCGCCCACCGTTTGCCCTCGAAGAAGCCCAGCAGTCCCAGCAGGAACGCCAGCAGGATAAACGGTGTCAAAAAATTCTGCGCCCAGATACCCCGGCTGTAAAACGCGGCCCAGGGATTCAGCGCGTAGATCATGCCCGCCGCCAGCCCAACGGATGAGCCAAAATAACGGTGCGCCAGCAGCCATAGCAGCGCCACGCCGCCCACGTTGAGCGCCACCAGAAAGGCGTTCACCAGCAGCAGGTCATCGGTGAACAGGTACGGCAGCGCCACCACGTACACGCTGGCGGGCGCGTTGGGTAAGCCGACCGAGGTGGTCATGCCGAGCGTCGCCAGCGTCCGCGTTTCGATCATCTGCTGCGCCAGACGCGACAAGGTGGCATGGTCG
Organism: Chloroflexota bacterium; assembly: GCA_016223085.1. Taxonomy (GTDB): domain Bacteria; phylum Chloroflexota; class Anaerolineae; order Aggregatilineales; family Phototrophicaceae; genus CFX2. The sequence goes on along the minus strand of JACRPS010000006.1, from coordinate 73,634 downwards.
TAATGGTATTCACTGACGCCCAGGTTATTAAAACGTACGACCGCCGCGACGGCGATCACCAGCAGCAGCACCGGCCAATCGGCCCGCCGAACCGAATGAATCATAGGAGCGCTCGGTTGAACCTGTATCTGCCTTTCGCGCCGGGCAGGTGCAACCCGACTGGCGCTAGTATAAGCGGTTTCACATGTTTTGCCGAGTTCATTATTGCAAAATGAGTTACGTAAATATGAGAAACTGAATTTTGGACGGATTCTTAACACTAGGGTGATTGACAGAAACGGGAAGTCTCACTACGATAAAAGTATCAGACATAAGGTTGGAGAAAGGGGCGCACTTGATGCAAACTGACGGACAACCTTATATCTGCCAGGACGGGCATCCTGCCTAGCCAGGATGGAAACTTCCGGTAGGGAGTTTGGGTAAAACCCGTTGTACGAATAATCGCGCTGGTGAATGCCAGCGCGATTGCTGTTTCAGGGCTATAGCACTCTGGCAAAACCCGCCCAAAAGCAGAACGAGCCGCAGCAACCGGCGGCTCGTCAATGAAACACGGTGGTAGGGGCGCACGGCAGCGCGCCCCTACGGGTACGGTCATTTACTCCGTCGGCGGCAGGATAACCGCATCAATCACGTGGATCACCCCGTTGGCGGCGTCAATGTCGGTCATGATGATTTTGGCGTTGTTCATCGTCACGCTGCCATCTTCCGCCACTGTGAACGTCACCTGCTGGCCTTCCAGCGCCGTGTCCACCATCAGGCCGTCCATGCTCATGTTCTCCTCCAGCAGCTTCTTCAGGTCGCCGGAGCGCACCACGCCGGGCACAACGTGATAGAGCAGGATGCTGGTCAGCATCAGCTGGTCGGCCAGCACGGCATTGAGCGTATCTTCCCCCAGCGCGGCGAAGGCGGCATCGGTCGGGGCAAACACGGTCAGTTCGGCGTCGGGGTTGGACAGCGTTTCCAGCACTGCCGGGTCAGCGGCCTGCACGGCGGCCAGCAGCGCCGTAAATTCTGCGCCTTCTTCCATGCTGGCAGCGTCCACCACCAGTTCGGCAATCGTCCTGCTCTCCGGCATGATGACTGCATCAATCACGTGGACCACGCCATTGCTGGCCTCGATGTCCACCGTGTCCAGATTCAGGTTCGCGCCGTTGATTGTGATAGCGCCGTCTTCGGCTTGGGCAATGTCAATGTACTGGCCTTGCAGCGACGGCACGGCGAAGGCGCCCAACACGGCTTCTTCCTTACCTTCAGTGGAAGTCGTCAGCGCGGCCACCACGTCCGACGACATCACCTTGCCATCAACGACGTGGAACAGCAGAATGTCACTCAACGCTGCCTGATCGGCCAGCACGGCGTTAAAGGCTTCCTCGCCCAGCGCTTCCCGCACGGCGGCAAAGGCGGCGTCGGTCGGGGCGAATACGGTCAGTTCGGCGTCCGGGTTCGACAGGGCTTCCAGGATGGTGGGGTCAGCGGCCTGCACGGCAGCCAGCAGGGTCGTGAATTCCGGCGTTTCGCCCCCGGCGGAGGCCACGACCAGTTCGGCAATAGTGGGCGTATCCTCTTGGGCCAAGACCGGAACAGCAGCAACCAGCAGGGCAAAAACGATCAACAGCAGCTTACGCATTTCCTGTACTCCTATTGTCCAGGTTTTGAATGGATAGTGAATAGATTACGTTCAGGATAATGCTGTTCGAAGATGAGATACACTCGAAAGCCAGTTAAGAGAATCGGAAGCGGGGGTTAAAAAAGTGATGAGCGCGTTATGACTCGAGGCCGCGCAGCGTGGCGGCTGCCAGATTGTAGATGCGGCCAAACGCCGCTACAAAGCGGCCTCGCTGACATTCCAGCCGGTACAGATCAAAATCGCCCAGGTTGAAGGTCGGCTCGCTGGTGGGGAATTTTGCCAGATAGACGGCGCGCGCCCCGGTATAAGCGGGCGTATCTTTCGCCAGCCGCCGCACCGCGCCTTCCAGCGCCACGCGTGGGAGCTGCTGTGGGTCGGCCTCCGGCGTGTCCGGCTGGTGAATCAGCAGGCTGAAAGGCGCGCCCTCCTCCAGCCCGGCGCTATGCCGCGCCAGCTTCGAGGCATGAACCAGCACGCCGGTGAAGTCGGGCAGCGCTGCAAACGGCAGCAGCCCGGTGTAAGGCGCGCCGTCCACCAGCACCGACAGCGCCAGCACGCGCTGGCGGGTCAGCAGGGCGATCAGCAGGGCGCGGTCTTCGGGAGTCAAGGGTTTACCTTCCTGGCGTAGGGGCGAACCGGCGGTTCGCCCCTACCGGTTTGTTACAGGAAAAAATCGCGCAGGGCATCGCGCACGTCGTCCACGATGGTTTCCCAGGGGACATCCGGCTTGCGGATCACTGCCAGCGTATTCGGCGTAATCACCAGCCCGGCCAGGCCCGGCACGGCGTTAAACAGCATCTGGGCGATTGGCGATCCCTGATCGCCGTCCTCGAAGCTGCGGTACACCTCCTCGGCACTGTCGGTCAGTGTCATGTTGGTGATGATCTCAATCACGTCCGGGTTGCTGGTCGCGCGCGTGTCAATCGTGACGTATTCAGACATGGGTTTCCGGTTTTAATACTCGTACAGGGTCGCCCACGCGGATTGGCCCACTGCTGATGACGACTGCCATCACGCCCATTTTGCCGTCCACCAGGTCAAGCGATTTGCCCTGGATATGCGAGAACCGGGCGCAGCCGCGCCGCTGTTCCACCACTTCGATCACGGCGCTGCTGCCCAACTGCACGCGCGTGCCGGGTGGCAGGTTATCCACGTCCAACCGGTGAATCACAAGCTGTTCGCCCATCTGGCCGGGTTCGGTATAAAATCCCTGGCTGCGCAGGTTCGTCAGCGTTTCGTAGGACATGACGTTGAGGTTACGTTTGGGATGGCCGCCTTTGGCATCGTTTTCGATACCATAACCGGCCACAAGCACGGCCTCGTCCGTGTCCACGCGCAGGTACGCATCTTCCGGGTCGCGCTGTCCCTGGGGTTTATAGACAATGCTGGCGATTTGCGTCATGAGCTTTCCCCTGATTGGATACAATTACGTCGTGTGTATTATACAACCATACGGGCGGCCAACACCTACCAGAAAGGACCATCATGCGAACCAGTAAGATTCTCGCCCGCCTCCGTGCCGGGCAGCCGGCCCGTCTGGCGCTGATGGGCTACTTTCTGCCGCCGTTTATCGCCTACGCGGCGCACGAAGGTTATGACGGTGTGTGGCTTGACCTGGAACATCACGTCATGGACGGGCGCGAAATCCAGACGCTGCTGGCGTTCTGTCACCAGTACGACGTTGACATGATGATTCGCCCGCCCACGCGGGAAAAAGGCGCGCTCTACCGCTATCTGGAAGATGGCGCGACCGGCCTGATGATCCCCCATGTGGGCGACGCCGCAACCGCGCGGGCGCTGGTGAGCAAGGTGAAGTTTCCGCCAATCGGTGATCGCGGCATTGAGGGGTTCGGGCTGGAAACCAGCTTTGGGCTGGATATTCAGCAGTCGGCGCGGGAACTGGTGCAGCACGCCAACCGGGAAACGTTCCTGATCGTGCAGATCGAAACGCCGGACGGACTGGCGAACGTGGACGCGATTGCCGCCGTGGACGGGGTAGACGGCCTGTACATCGGCCCGTTTGATCTGAGCATCCGCATGGAACATCTGCCGGCGGAGCAGCGCGTGCCATTCGAGGACACGGTAGCGCGGGTGGCCGCCGCCTGCCGGGCACACGGCAAGGCGTGGGGGTCGTTTGCGCTGACGGCGGACGACATTCGCTTCCAGTACAATCGCGGGGCGCAGTTGCTGTGTCTGGGGGCGGATTATCTGCTGCTGCGGCGCGGGCTGGCGCAGAGCCGCGCCGAACTGGACCGCGTGCTGAATACGTGAAGCGATGATAAAATGTTATGCCTGCGTCGCCTCCGCCCGCGCCTTGATGCCGAGTAGCATCTTCCGCATCATCACAAACCCGATGGGTTCCGTTAACGCCTCCCACATGAGCCACCAGCCGAAACTGCGCGGGCAGTAATCGAGACGGTTGCGGAAGATCAGGCGGGTGTTCTGCTCGTCAAGGGGTTCAAGCACAATTGACCATACATAATTGGAGTAACTGGCTGGCGGCGGGTCGGCAATTTCAGCCACTGCTTCCGTTTTCGGGTCGGCCCCGGCCAGCACCAGATACGAATCCGGTTCAAGCTGCACGACCCGGTGTACCGGATAACCCTGTGGGCCAAGCCGTACCCGATCGCCCACCTGCAACGCCCATTCCGGCGCCACCCGGTTTGCATTCCGCATCTGACAGCGTGCCAAGTTCTCCAATCTTTCGTAGCTGTATAGGCCGCCGCGTTCCTGGCCGATCTGAACTATCCAGGGCCAGATGGCAGCAACCGGCGCATGGACGGTAACGGCTCGCGTAGACAGGACAAGCGGATTCGGCACCCGGCCATCCCCCGGTAGACGGCGGCTGGCTTCTTCGTCGGTGGCTCCCCAGTGCGCCATCCATCCCTTGAGGAAGGGGCGCGCGAGCAGCATGAAACCGATGAACGCCGCACCAAACAGATTTTCCAGCAGGCCGGTTCCGTCGGTATATGGCCGTGATGACATGGATGGTTTGCCCCCTGTAGGGAAAAGTTGCAGAAGCGGCAGAGAGGTAGGGGCGACCACAGAAGGTCGCCCCGTTATTGTTACGCCACTGGCGTTTCGGTCACGGCGGGAAGCACGCTTTCGCCGTTGCTTTCGATCACGTGTTCATACCACTTCGCCGAGTCTTTCGGAATCCGCTGCTGGGTGGGGTAATCCACAAACACCAGACCGAACCGTTCCTTGTAGCCCTCGCCCCACTCAAAATTGTCCAGGATGGACCAGTGGAAATAGCCGCGCACGTCTACCCCGTCTTCGATAGCCCGGTGCAGCGTCCGCAGGTGGCGCGTGGTGTAATCAATCCGCTGCGGGTCATGCACCTCGCCGTCCACCGACACCCAGTCAATATTGGACATGCCGTTTTCCGTGATGTAAACCGGCGTTTTGTACCGTTCGTACAGGAAGCGCGGCCCCCAGTACAGGCACTCCGGCGTGACAAACCAGCGGAAGGCCGTCATCGGATGGCCGACATCAAACGGCACGACTTCCGGCAGGCCGTTGTCGCCGGCCTTGACCGGCATCCCCTGATAAATGTTCACGCCGTAGAAATCCAGCGGCTGCGCGATGATGTTCATGTCGTCCGCGCCAACTTCCGGCACGTCAGCGCCAAACAACGCCAGACCATCGGTCGGGTACTGCTTGAAGAAGATCGGGTCGGCGAACCAAGTGTTGGAAAACAGCGTCTTTTCGTGGAAGCTGAACGTCGCCAGCCGCGCCGCTTCCACATCCGCCGGGCTGTCGCTGATGGGGTAGGCGACCGTGCCCACCGGCGCGAAACCGACCAGCGGCGGCGTTTTGGCGGCGGCGCGAATCGCCTGTACGCTCTTGCCATGCGCCAGCAGCGCGTTATGCCCGGCCAGCAGCACGTCCTTCCAGCCCAGTTTCAGACCCGGCGCGTGGATGCCTACCTGATGTCCCAGGCCAACAAAACACTGCGGCTCGTTGAGCGTCATCCAGTTGCGCACCCGGTCGGAGAGCTTGTCCACGATGACACGGGTGTAATCCGCGAACCAGTCCGAACTGTTGGGATGCAGCCAGCCGCCGCGCAGGTACAGCGCGTAGGGGTAATCCCAGTGGAACAGCGTAACGTAGGGCGTGATCTCTGCCGCCAGCAGCGCGTCAATCAGCCGGTCGTAAAATTCCAGCCCTTTCGCGTTAACTTCGCCGCGCCCCTCCGGCAGCACGCGCGGCCAGGAGATGGACAGCCGGTACGCCTGCAAACCAATCTTTTTCATCACGGCCACGTCATCCTGATAGCGGTGGTAGTGGTCGCAGGCCACGTCGCCGGTGTGCCCGCGCCACACCGCCCCCTCCTTGCGGCAGAACATATCCCACACCGACCAGCCCTTGCCATCTTCAAATGCCGCGCCTTCGATCTGGTACGAGGCAGCGGCAGCCCCCCACACAAAATTTTCCGGGAATGCCATAGACATATCCTTTTATCACCTGCTGCGGACAAAACAGCTTAATAATACACGCGCTGCCCTGTTTTCGCATATGGGATACCTGTAGGGACACGGCATGCCGTGTCCCTATACAAAAGCCACAAATCTTAAGGATGTATCAATGTGATAAATTTAACAAATGGAAATCTTTGTTTAGAATAGACAAAAATTGGTTACAATCGTTGGCAAGAACGCCATCGGCGTCAATATTGCGGCTTGTTATAAATACGATTAGCAGCAGATTCGTTTTTGGGGAGAGATGTGTCTCTCCCCACCCGCCCAGATTAGAGGATGCAACCGCCTCCACAGGTGCTGTATGCGCGATGTAAAACCTGCCTGTACCCAACGCTTCGTTTGTCACCAATCCCACCTGTTCCCCTGCCTGACGATCTTACCTTCTCACCTGACCAAACTCTTTTGACTGACCAGCTTTAGCCTGGGGCTGACCAGCGTCGGCGTGGGTAGATTCTACCTCGCGCCCGGCAGTGCAGCCGTCTTTACCGATTCACAGGAGCCACCGTGAGCGATTTTGCGTTGAAGCAGTTGATTAATGGGGCGTGGGTGGACGCGGCCAATAGCCAGACCTGGCCGCTGGTGAACCCGGCGACCGAAGCCGTCCTGATGGACGTGCCCTTTGGCAGCGCAGACGATGCCGGCGCCGCGATTGATGCTGCCGCCGCTGCGTTTCCGGCCTGGTCACGGCAGACGCCCTACCAGCGTGCCGAGGTGCTGCTGAAAGCCGCCGCCTGGGTGCTGGAACGCGCCGAACGGCTGGCCGTGCTAACCACCGAGGAGTCCGGCAAGCCCTACAGCGAATCGCTCGCGGAATGGCGCAGCGCGGCAAACTACCTGACGTGGTTCGCCGAAGAAGGCAAACGCGCCTACGGGCGCACCATCCCGGCGCGACTGCCGAACCGCCGCATCACCGTTACCCACCAGCCGATGGGCGTGATCGGTACGATCACCGCCTGGAACTTCCCGGTGTACAACGTCGTGCGCTCCTGGGCGGCGGCGCTGGCGGCGGGTAATACCGTCGTGGGCCGGCCATCGGAGTACACGCCGCGTTCGGCCATGCTGCTGGCGCAGGCGCTGCACGAGTCCGGCGCGCTGCCCGGCGTCGTCAACGTCATCAATGGCGAACCGGCGGCGATGGCGCAGGTGATGCTGGACGACCCACGCCTGCGCAAGATCAGCTTCACCGGCAGCACCCGCGTGGGCAAGCTGCTGATGGATGGCGCGTCGAAGACGGTCAAGCGGCTGGCGCTGGAACTGGGCGGCAACGCGCCGGTGCTGATTTTCCCGGATGTGAACGTGGAGCAGGCCGCCAGAAGCGCGGTTGCCTGGAAGTACCGCAACTGCGGGCAGGTATGTGTGGCGCCGCAGCGGTTTTACGTCCACAGCCGGATTGCCGAGGAGTTTATCGAGCGCGTGACGCAGCTTGCCGGCGGTCTTCGCTTGGGCGACGGCCTGCAGCAGGGCGTGGAGGTCGGCCCGCTGATTAACGCTATCCAGCGCGACCGCGTGGTGGCGCTGGTCGCTGACGCCGTAACCGCCGGCGCGGAAGTGCTGGTGGGCGGCGCGCGCCCGGCAGATTTGCCGCGCGGCTATTTTTACGCTCCCACTGTCATCACCAACGTGATGCCCGATATGCGGCTGTACCGCGAAGAGATTTTTGGCCCGGTTTTACCCGTGATTCCCTTTAGTGACACCGAGGAGGCGCTTCAGATGGCGAATGATACGGACTACGGTTTAACGGCGTTTGTGCTGACCAACGACCTGAACACGGCGGTCAAAATGTCAGAAGCATTGCAATTCGGCATGGTGTGCGTGAATGACTGGCTGCCCGCGACCCCGGAAGCGCCGTTTGGCGGTATCAAACAAAGCGGCCTGGGCCGGGAGTGCGGTCAGGAAGGACTGGAAGATTATCTGGAAACCAAAACTGTATTGTTAGGAGGAATACCATGATAACCAGCCCGGTAGCCACTCGCGTCGTGAATACGGAACGCCAGCATGTCAAACGGCTGGCACAGATGCAGCGTGTTATTTACCCCACTTTAACTGACGAAGAACTCCTCAGCGCGGAACATTTCCTCCGCCACCTCACCCTGTTCCCGGAAGGGCAATTCACCGCTCTGGCGCACGTCCATGACAAGTGGGTGGTGGCCGGTTCAACCAGCACCTTCCGCATTCACTGGGATGCCCTGCACAAGCAGCACACGTTTCTTGAAATTACCGACGGCGGCTGGTTTGACCATCACACCCCCGACGGCGAGTGGTTATACGGCGGCGATCTGAGCGTCCACCCCGACTTTCGCGGCCTGGGGCTGGGCAGCCGGCTCTACGATGCCCGCCGCGACCTGGTGCGCCGGCTGAATCTGCGCGGCGAGGTCGCCGGTGGAATGCTGCCGGGCTACGACCGCCATCGCCATCACCTGAGCATCGAAGCCTACGTGCGGCGTGTTGTCGCCGGCGAACTGCGCGACCCAACCCTGTCCGTCCAGCTTAAAAATGGCTTCGTGGTCAAGGGCATTCTGTACGATCACATCACCGATCCGCGCGCCGACAACTGCGCGACGCTGATCGTGCGCGAGAACCCGTATTACAACCGTGTAAGCGCGTAAAGCCGCAGCCCGTTGGAATCATTGGTCTGATCTCTCCCGCGCTGAAACGTCCTATACTGAATTACGGTATGGATTAAGCACAGGAGGAGAAGGATTATGGGTAACATCGCCATTCACGGGTTTGGTCGGATTGGCCGTTCTACACTGCGGGCCGGCCTGAAGGACAACCTGTTTGTGCCTGTGTCCATTTCCGATATCAAGGACGTGCCAACGCTGGCTGCCCTGTTTAAGGTGGATACCAACTACGGCATCTGGCCGGAGGAAGTGAAAGCGGCTGACGGCGGCTTTGTCATCGGTGGCCGTGACATCAGGTTCTACGATACGAGCAAGGCGCTGCCGGATTGGGGCGCGCTGGGCGTAGACGTGGTAGTGGACTGCACCGGGCGGGCGACGACGCGCGCCGTCGCGCAGGCGCATCTGGACTGCGGGGCGAAACGGGTGCTGGTCAGCGCCGCCAGCAAAACGCTCCAGGACTGCGACGCTGTGCTGCTGCCGGGCATCAACTTGGAACAGTACGACCCGCAAACGCAGCGCATCATCAGCATGGCAAGCTGCACCACCAACGCGCTGGCGCCGGTGATTAAGGTGCTGCTGGAGAACTTCGGCATCAGGACCGGATTGTTCTCCACCGTTCACGCTTATACCAACACCCAGTCGCTGACCGACCAGCCGATGAAAGACCGGCGCGATTCGTGGGCGGCGGCGGAAAACGTCATCCCGTCGTCGTCAGGCGCGGCGCGGGCGTTGCAGTTCATCTGGAAAGACCTCAAGGTCACCGGCAAGTCTTACCGCGTGCCGGTCCGCACCGGCAGCATCGCCGAGGTGAACGCTGTTGTCGAACGTCCGACCACCGCCGACGAAGTGCGTGACGTGTTCCGCAAGGCAGCGGCCAACGCACCGCTGAAAGGCGTGATGGACGTGCTGGAAGACGAATGGGCATCGTCCCGTATTATGGGCGACCCGCACTCCTCGATCATTGACCTGCCATTGGTGCAGGTGCAGGACGGCACGCTGGTGTCGGTCGCTGCCTGGTACGACAACGAAATGGGCTACGCCACGCGGCTGGCGGAGATGGCCGCCTTCCTGGCGCAGTAAGGTCTATTCTCGTCGGGGTAAGGCTGGTCTTACCCCGACCGTCTCACCCCTGCAAACCCTTCTGCGGCGCGGTTTGGAGATGCTGGTAGCCGAAGCCTCAACCGTTCGGGGAATACCGCTGCATCACGGCGGCCAGCTCATCAAAATCACCCAGCAGCTTGCGCGATACGTTCCGGTACACCTGAAAAATATCCTGATACAGCGCGTGGCGTTGCGGCGACGGTTCAAACACCTGGCGCTGCGGCAGCAGGCGTTCGACACATGCGCCCGCGTCGTCGCATAACCCAACAGCCGACGCCGCCAACGCGTACAGGCCGAGACTGTGACCGCCTTCGCCGCCGTCGGCGCGGCGAGCGACGATGAACGGCGCGCCGTACACATCCGCCTTGATCTGACACCACACGGCGCTTTGCGTCGCCCCGCCAGAACCCAGATATTCGGTGATGACCACGCCGTGCGCGCGGGCGATCTGCACGTTGTCGTACACGGCGAAGGCGCAGCCTTCCATGATCGCCCGCAGTAAATCGGCGCGGGTGGTGGCATACGATAGCCCGAAGAACACGCCGCGCGCCGCGCTGTTCCACAGCGGCGTGCGTTCGCCGGCCATATACGCGATGAAGATCAGCCCATGCGCGCCGGGCGGGGATAAAGTGGCCTGACGGCTAAACAACTCAAACACGCTCTGCCCGGTGAGCGCCGCCTCATTGCTTTCAACCTGTCCCAGCACGTCGCGGAACCAGCCGAGCGTCCCGCCCCCGACCGTCCCCCCTTGCAGCAAATACTGCCCCGGCAGCACGTGATGCGAGAAGATCAACTGCGGCTCAACAACGACGTGATCGAGGCTAACGGCCATGCCGCCGGCCTGCCCGCCCTGCTCGTTGGTCTGCTGCACGCGTGTCACCCCCGCGCCGAGCGCGCCGGACGCCGCGTCCAGACAGCCCGCAATCACCGGGATTCCCGTAACCAGGCCGCAGTCTGCTGCTGCGTGTTCCGTCACCGTGCCCACGATCTCGGTACAGGGGTACAGGCGCGGCAGTTTGTCCAGTGGAATACCCAGCCGCGCCGCCGTGTCCGCGTCCCAGCACTCATTGCGAATGTCGAAGCAGTGATAGCCATACGCCTGGGTGTAATCACAGGTGAATTCGCCGGTGAACCGCCCCACGATGAAGCCGGAGGCGGTCAAAAACTGGTGTGTGGGTTCGAATACCTCCGGGTGATGATTCTTCAGCCACAGCAGCTTGGGTGTGATGTAGGCCGCATCCAGCGGATTGGCGGCGAGATTGACCAGCTTTTCGGCGTCCGGCAGCGACCGCAGCCAGCGTGTTTCATCTTCGGCGCGGCGGTCGAGCCAGATCAGCGCCCGGTGCAGTGGGTCGCCGCTGCGGTCAACCGGCAGCAGCGTCCAGCCGACGCCGTCCACGCCGATGCCGGCCACGTCGCGCGGGTTCGTGCCGCTTTGTGCCATCACCTGCCGGATCGTTGTGCAAACCGCCTGCCACCACACATCGCCGTCAATTTCCGCCCGCAGCGGGTCAGGCCGGTGCAGTGTGTAGGCCGCCGACGCTTCCGCCAGCAGCGCGCCGGCGTCGTCCCACAGCGCCGTTTTGGTGCTGGACGTGCCCACGTCTACGGTGATGATGGTTCGGTGCGCCATTGGTTTACGCCGGGGTAATCTCGCCGTTCACGTCCCACAGGTCTTCCCAGCTTTGATTGTCCTTCCACAGGAAGACCTGCCCTTTGATGAGACGGCAGTTTTTATCAATGCTGGCGATGGCCTGCATGTCGTCATCGGTCAGCGGCTCGGTCACGGCGGCGCGCAGGTTGCTGACGTACTGCTCACGCTTGACCGCAAACGGAATCGGCACCTGGCCGCGCTGCACCGCCCACTTGATGCATACCACCGCCGGATGCACGTTCAGCCGTTGCGCAATGCGGACGATCACCGGGTCTTCGATGTCTACCGTATCGTCCGGGGTTTTGTCACGGTCTGGCCGCTGCGGCGAACCGATGGGCGAAAAGCCGATGGGCACGATGCCGTTATCCACCACAAACCGGAACAATTCCGGCTGCTGGAAGTGTGGATGCAGTTCCATCTCGTTGGCGGCGGGCTTGATCTCAGCGTCACGCAGCACCAGCTTCAGCTTGGGGATGGTCATGTTTGACGTGCCGATGTGCCGAACCAGCCCCATCTTGACCAGTTTTTCCAACTGCCGCCAGGTTTTCATGTAGTTCTCGTGGATGTACGGCTTCGCGCGCGGGTCACGCGAACTGACGTCCACACCGGGCGCGTGGTAATTCGGGAACGGCCAGTGAATCAGGTACAGGTCAAGATAATCCAACTGCAAATCTTTCAGCGACTTTTCGCAGGCCGGAATCACGTCCTTTTCGTCGTGTTTGTCGTTCCACAGCTTGGACGTAATCCACAGGTCTTCCCGCCGGACGCCGCCTGCCATCGCTTCCTTCAGGGCATAGCCAATCAGGTGTTCGTTGCTGTAGACGGCGGCGCAGTCAACGTGGCGATAGCCGGCTTCAATCGCGCCTTTCACCGCTTCGGCAATCGCTTCGCCGGAGAAACGGTCCGAGCCAAATGTGCCCAGGCCAACGGCAGGGACTTTTGCGCCGGTATATAGGGTGCGAGTGGGAACCTGGGCGGGGTTAACAGCATCAGCTACCAGCGGGCGAGGAGAATGCGAGTCCATTCAGTATGCTCCTTCTTAACGCAGAAATGTTAATATGACCCCCTCCCAGCCTCCCCCGAATTCGGGGGAGGGGCAGGACAGAAGTTTTCCCCATCCCTGAATTCGGGGAGGAGGTTAGGGGGTGGGGTCACAGGGCGGCGCGCTCGACCGGCGCACGATCAACTCGGTCGGTAGAATGATCTCCTGCGGCTCACCGTCGCCTTTACCCGCCAGCCGGTCGAGCAGCAGCAGCGTGGCCTGGCAGCCCATATCATACGCCGGCTGGCCGACGACCGTGAGAAACGGGGCAATCACAAACGCCGGCGGCAGATCGTCAAACGCGACTACCGACATATCTTCCGGCACGCGCAGCCCGGCCTCGTGCAGCGCCCGCAGCGCGCCGATAGCGATGAAGTTGTTGGCGGCAAACAGGGCGGTGGGGCGGGGCGTGACCGCCAACGCCTGGCGGGCCATCTGGTAGCCGCCTTCGACGGTGAAGCCACCGTAGTAAACCGCTTCCTCGCGGATGCCCGCTTCTGCCAGCGCCCGCCGGTAGCCGGATACGCGGTCGGCGGCGGTGGTCACGGCAGCCGGCCCGCTTAAAATCGCAATCCGGCGGTGTCCCAGGTCGAGCAAATGGCAGACCAGTTGATAGGCGCCCTGGTCCGTGTCGCAGCGCACGGTGTCCACGCTCACGCCCGGGATGCGCCGGTCCAGCACCACAAACGGCACGCCGCGCTCGTGCAGGAAGGCTACCGAGGCCGGTGATGATGCCGCCGGGACCAGCAGCACACCGTCCACCTGCTTCTGCACCAGCACGTTGAGGTATTCGGACTCGTCGTCCTTCGATTCGTCGGTGTTGCAGAAAATAACGCTGAAGCCCTGTTCGCTGGCCGTGTCTTCCACGCCGCGCGCGATGGTGGTGAAGAAAGGGTTGGTGATGTCCGTCAGCACCAGTGCCAGGGTTTTGGTCTGTTTGAAGCGTAAACTGCGGGCGAGCGCATTCGGCACGTAACCCAGTTCGGCGATAGCCTGTTCCACCCGTTCGCGCGTTTCCTGGCTGATGTAACCGGAATTGTTAATCACCCGCGACACGGTCATCGCCGACACACCCGCGCGTTTTGCCACATCGCCAATGGTGCTCATGCCGCAGCCTCAATTCAGTGGACAGGGACAGCCCACCCGCAAATAAATGTCTGTGCAACCGGGTGCTATCTACCCCGGACAGCAACCCATACTATATGACCAACGAGCCGTGTGTTAACGGTAACATGTTAACCATAACTTATCACAGAAACGCAGTGGTGTCAACCGGTTGGCGGCAAAGGCCGCTGTACTGCATTATCTATACAACGCCGAATTTTAGCGTACCGGGACAACCAGGTTGTGGATGATTTACACACCCGCTTGCTGGTGGGCGGGTTGTACTTGCCAGCGTGGCGGTGAATTTCCGGAAGCCAGACAATTTTAAAGCGTATCCCACAAATGCGCCGGAACATGGCAACGCCATGTCCACCATCATCGTGTTTTTCTGCCTTACCGCGTGCGCTGCTTGAAGTAGCCGTGAACGAAGCGGTAGAATTCCAGCGTGTTGCGCGGCTGCTGGCGGCTCTCGTCCAGCTTGCGCCCCAGCGTGTTGTCGTCCAGCGCCTTCGCGTTGCCCTGCTCGGTGATGATAACGACCAGTTCGGCCACACGCTGGAAGTTGATCGCCAGATTGCGCACGATTTCGCGCCGTTTCGCCAGCGGCAGGTCGCCCCACAGGCTCTCCAGTTCGTTGCGGATGGCTGCTGCCCGCACGCTCACCCGGCGGTCCGGCGGGAAAGCGCGAATCAGGCTGCGCAGCAGGCCATTGATAATTTCGACCTGTTCCTTTAACGTCGGCGCGGACCGTTCTCCGAGCGTGTGCGTGCTGACACTTGACGGCGGCTTGAGCCGCAGTGGGTAGCGTTTGCCTTTTGTCAGGTAGCCGCCCATCACCCAGAACACATCCAGTGCGCTCACCGGGTCAGCCTTGCCTGCCAGCAGGTTTTCAATCTGTTTGCCGTCGCGTGGGCGGTTGGCAAGCTGGAAATCACCCAGCACGACAATCGCCCGCCCCAGCCCCAACAGTTCGCGCATAATGGCGCGGCGGTCATCGTCGGTCAGGCCACCGGGCATACTGTCGAGGTCGTTCATCAGCGATCCCAGCGTGGGCAGGCGTTTCGGGTCGCTGTAGGCCGCTGCCGTGTCGTAGAGGAAATCGCCGGTGATATGCAGAAATTCCGCATAAGTGGGGAGGTCAACCCCGCCCATCATACGGCGAACGGCAAAGGTCGCTTCCAGTGGCTGCTGGATGACCGTGCCAAATTCGCGGCCAAAGGTGTTCACCGCGCGGCGGGCGTCTTCCTCCTTCGCCTGCCGCACGTAGCGGCGCAGCAGTTCCAGTCCTGCCAGCTTCACCTTGTCATCCCAATCCATCAGCTTGTACATGCGCCCGACGATGCCAATCCCCTGGCTGCCAGCGCGGGACGCCACCTGCGCCAGCAGACCGCCCACCCGGATGGTATTGGACACGTCCTTGCGCTTAATGTGAAATTTCAGCAGCGCGATCATCGCCGTCGGTTGAATCACGCTGATGATTTCCTGATTCTCAAACAAAAGTCGGGTTGCGGCTTCCGCCACCGGGTCAAGCGCCGACGACCACTCGTGGCCTTCCAGTGCGCCGATATAAGCCATCGTCAGCGGCAGCGCCTTGATACCGCTGTTGGTGATCGTTTCCAGCGCCACCGGCACCTGGTCAGTGTTCATCGGCGTTTCCGCAAACAGACGCCTCACGACCGCCACATAATCCGCCTGTTTATCGCCGGGGTACAGCAGGCGCGCCTGGTGCAGCATCTCACTCGCCAGTTCAGCATAGGCGCCGGTGGACAGCAGGATTTGCAGCAGATAGGTCGGGCCGGGGTCTTCCAGCCGGGGCAGCGCCTCGTCAGTTGACAGATTCTTGGCAATCCACGCCAGAACCTGACTGTACTGCAAACCGAGCGGCAGCGGCAGCAGGCGCACCAACCCGGCCAGCGCCGGCGTGTCCACCAGATCGGGGCGGCGCGCCATAACCGCCGCTTCCGCCAGCCGGATCAATACCAGATCGCGCCAGTCGTCGCCAAAGGCGCTGGCCGTGTCCATCAACAGGCCCGCCGGCGCCATGCCGGGGTCGCTGCCGGTGAGATACGGCGTCAGCCGCGACAGACTCAGCGGCAGGCGCGCCGTGAATCGCTCCGACGCCAGCAGATTCCGCAGGCGGTCGCTGTCCAAGTAGTTGATCGCCAGCAGGAAGACGGTCAGGTTCAGGTCTTCGTCGGTCAGGCTGAGGGGCAGCGCCAGTTCAATCAGCCGGGGCACCATCCCGCCGACCTGAACGCCAGGACTGGCGTGATGAATTTCTTCCAGAAACCGGTTGATGGCGCGTACGTCGCGCGACTGCACCAGCGTTTCCATGTGGGCGATGGCGGCGCGGTGCGTCACATCTACCCAGCCCGTGCCAACCGGTCCCAGCGGATTCGCCAGCCAGCGCGACAGGGTATCGTAAACCAACCCGGCCTTGCCTTCACTGACGGCGTCGTTAAACTGGGTACGCAGTACCCGGTCCAGATCAGGATGCTGGCGCAGCATGATCGCCACCGGTTCGGCGGGCTGCATATCACCCAGCGCCAGCGCAAACGCCAGCACGTGCCGGGCATAGGCCACACGCAGATCGTCGGGCAGCGTTGGGTCTTCCGCCAAAATCTTGGAAACTTCCGCGCTTTCGACCGGCTGGTTATTGAGCAGCGCCTCGTCAATCTTAAAGCGGTAAGCGGCGTAACCCAGCGCGTCGGCCAGCCGGTCGCCGCGTTTGATACGCCAGGCCGCCACCGCCGTCAGCCGCCGCGTCTGCTGAATGACGAGGTCGGCATCCAGCCGGAGCTGGCTGGAAATGAAACGGCTGTAACCGTCGTCCACGTTGCTGCCGGAAATTGTGCCATCCGCCCAGTTGTAGATAAGCGCGTCCGCCAGCGCCATCTCGTCAGGCAGAAAGCGAATCTGGGCGTCCAGTTTGGTGGTCGGCAGGCTGTGAGTGGCAAATGTGACACCAAACCGCGCCGATGGCGGCAGCAGCGCCAGCAGTCCCTGCACAAACCGGACGCGCGTTTCCAGCTCCGGCGGCGCGCCCTGTACCACCAGCGGCACGCCCTGGACAATCGCGGACAGCAGCGACTGGATGGTATCAATCCGGTTGCGCGTGCAGCTCATCAGGTTCAGGATGTCGTCAATCTGCGTCTCTGCCGAGGGCGCGTCGGCAGGCGGCAACACCAGCGGCAGCAGCTTTTTGCCCGGCTCGGTATACACCGGCAGGCGGTCGTCCACCACCCGCATCAGCGCCATCAGATTGCCGCCCATCGCCCGCAGCATTTCCGGCGGCGCGATCACATAATGCAGGATACTCTGCCCGGCTTCCCCCAGCGCCGACTGCACCAGCACAAACGGTACGTGCTGCTTGCCGCGCACCAGCGCCCACGCGCCGCGCGGCGCGCCAAGCTGCGGCGGCAGCAGCGCCTGCTTGACCGCCTCGGCCACGTGTTCCGATTTCACGCCGGAAGACGATGCCAGCAGCCGCAGTTCACCGTCCGGCTTCCCCTCGCGCACCAATTGGCCGTAATAAAAATGCTCCAGTTCGTAATTTACAGCCGCCACGTTGGTTCACTTTCAGTTCAAACGCTGATCGTCCACAGGTGTCGAAGTGGTCTCTGTGTCCTCCCAGTATACTTTTTTTTCGTAAGGTTGGCACTAGCCACTAAATAGGGGGTACATGCAGAGTGGAGTAGCGCGCTTGATGGCTGTCGGGGCAAGGCCGCCACCCGCTGGTGG
This sequence comes from Chloroflexota bacterium, assembly GCA_016223085.1. GTDB lineage: Bacteria > Chloroflexota > Anaerolineae > Aggregatilineales > Phototrophicaceae > CFX2. Next base: position 56,263 of record JACRPS010000006.1, on the reverse strand, counting down.
CCGGAGATCAGGCGCAGAACAGCCCTGCGTTACCGTGTAAGGACATTGCCCCACCCTCCGCCGCCCGGCGTTTCGATCACCACGCGGTCGCCCGCGTTGACTCGCCCGGTATATTTGCCGCCGACGGCTTTCGTTTCCGCCCCGTACTGCACGCCGTTCCACCCCACCTGTCCCGGCTCGCCACCTTCCAGCCCGAACGGCGCATACACCCGCCGTTCGCTGTTGATGGTGATCGTCGCCGGCGCGAGGAACTCATACACCCGCCGGATGCCATCTCCACCCCGGCACTGCCCCGCTCCACCCGACCCTTCGCGCAGCTCGTATTCGACCACACGCACCGGCAGCGCGTATTCCAGCGCCTCGACCGGGGTGTTGCGGGTGTTGGTCATGTGGCTGTGCCGCCCGCCCAGGCCATCCCCTGCCGTGCCCGCGCCGTGCCCACCGCCGATGGTTTCATAGTAAACAAACGCTTTGCCGTTGAGTGTGCCGCCAAAGGTAAAATTGTTCATCGTGCCCTGGCTAGCGGCGGGGATACGCCCCAGCAGCGCCTGTGCCAGCGCGCCCAGCACCACATCCACGATACGCTGCCCGGTTTCCGTATTGCCAGCCGCGACCGCCGCCGGAAAGTTGGGGTTCAGCAGGCTGTGCGGCGGCGTAACCACCGTCACCGGCTGGAAGCAGCCGTGATTCACCGGCACATCGTCCTGCGCCAGCAGCCGCACGCAGTACCACACGGCGGAGCGTACAATCGCCTCAACCGCGTTGACGTTGCCCGCCACCTGCGGCGCGCTGCCGGTGAAGTCCACAATCATCCGGGGGCGATCTGGATTTTTTCCCTCTCCGTTGCCGGGAAGAGGGTCAGGGGGAGGAGTTCTGACCGTGATGGTGGCCTTGATCGGAATCCGAAATTCCGCCTGCCCATCCCCTTCCAGCGCGTCTTCAAAGGTGTACGTGCCGTTGGGTATGGCGGCGACCACCGCCTCGGTCATGCGGCGGGAGTAGTCCAGCAACGCGGCGGCATGGTCGGCCACGCGCGGCGCACCGTGTTGGTTTACCAGCGCCAGCAGCCGGTTTTCCCCGACGCGCTGCGCCGCCAACTGCGCTTCAAGATCGCCCCGGCGTTCCTCCGGCGCGCGGCTGTTGGCGGTGATGAGCGCCAGCACACTGTCGTTGCGCCGCCCCGCTTCGATCAATCTGACTGGCGGGATAATGATGCCTTCCTGATACAGTTCGGTGCTGAGAGGCAGCGACCCCGGCGCCATGCCGCCTACATCGGCGTGGTGGGCGCGGCTGGCGACAAAAAACGCCACGTCGTCGCCCACGAACACGGGCGACACCATTGTGATGTCCGGCAGATGCGTGCCGCCGTGATAGGGGTCGTTGAGGATAATCACGTCGCCCGGCTGGAACGACTTAAATTCGCGCAGGGCGTATTCCACCGAGGCGGGCATACTGCCCAGGTGTACCGGGATGTGCGCCGCCTGCGCCACCATGCGTGCCCGCGCGTCGAACACCGCGCAGGAAAAGTCCAGCCGTTCGCGGATATTGGGGCTGAAGCTGGCGCGCTGAAGTGTGACGCCCATTTCTTCGGCCACCGACGCGAACAGATTTTTGAACACTTCGAGCGAGATGGCGTCTACGGGCATCTTTTAGCTTATTCGCTTGCGAAACTTTAGAGAATTACTCCGTTCAAAGGGTTCCCAACCCTCTGCCAGCATAGCACATACGGCCTCTTCAAACGTTTTATATTCTTGACGCTGTGTGCCTGTTGGTTCGTATATCGTCACTAAGCCGGTTTGTTTATTTATGGAGACAAGGTTGGGGCTTACGGTAGCCAATTTCCACATGCCCACACTCCTTTCATTTAGCAATTTTCGATTCTCGCAAATCTCAATATGATTACTATGCTGACAGCGGATCGGTGCAGGTATCCATTTATGTCGGCAGCGAAAACGCCCATGCTTCCACTGGGCGGAGGTCATCAGAGTTATCTCGTATCATCTGTTCCAACCGCAGCAGTGTCGGGCCATCATAATAACGGTGGCCGCAGTTGGGGCATACCTTCGCAGGCACGTTCTCGAAGATATACCAGCGCCCGTTGCGCTGCATCGTCAGCGTCACACGTTGTTCGACCTGTTCCTGCTCCGTATCACAAAATTCGCAGGGATAGATGCGGTTATTCATGTATATACCTTAATCCACTACGTAAACGGTGATGATAATCAACAATACGCCATCAGACCGAAAGCGGCACACTACATCTACCTCAAATTCGTTCACATCCCACGAACCACGTAACGAGCGCCGCGTTCATCTTCAGTATAAACCGAGTCAAGTTCCCCGTGCAGCAGCACATCAATCACATCGGACAGCCACAACCCATCAGCTTGAGCTTCTTCAACCGCGTGATCGGTAAAAACATATCGTCCCTCGTACACAGCCTGCCGAATACGCCTTTCAATACTCGTTTTGTCCATAAATATCTCTATTCGTACGGCGCTTGCGCCAGCACGCCTGAGCATTTGCGTGAAGTGTTTGAACAAGCAATTAGCATCACCAATCCTTATCACCCTTTACATCGCGCATAATATCCATAAACACATCCCATATGCTGACACGCATCATCCGAGTAATAATCGCGCCATCTAATTCATAATCAAATGCTTTTACATTGTTCTCTTTTAACTCTTCCAGAATTTCGCCTATCGTTTTTGGATTGGGTGTCATTAATTCCCGAATTTCCGCTTCTGTTAAAGGTTTATCCTCTTCCGCAGGTATGGGAATTTTTACCTCTACCTCACCATCCACGACATTATCCGGCAACTCAACGTTGAGTTTGCCATCGCGAATATAACCTTTAATCGTCACGTATTGTGTTGTCATCTTTCCTTTGTGCCTTTGCTTTCTCTGCGCCTTTGCGTTAATTATACGCCTCCTCACCCGCCCCAGGACAGCCACGCCGGCTGGAAGTCGCCGACCGAGCCGCCCACCAGGCCGAGATGCTGTGTACCGTCTGCTGCCATCAGGTTCAACTGCGACAGGCGGTTCTGGTAGGCGACATACGACAGCCAGCGGCCATCCGGCGACCACACCGGCAGCCAGTCAAAGCCGGCGTTGCTGGTCAGCCGCAGCGGAGACATACAACCGGGCTGCTGCGCCACACCCGCTGGCGACAGGCGGCACGAGGCGTCTACGCGGTAAATGTCGGCATTGTCGTTCTCGAACGCCATCACCGCCAGATGCCTTCCATCGGGCGACCAGCTCAGACGGCGCACATCCAGCGTAGGCGGCGTGAGACGGCGCAGGTCGCTGCCATCGGCGTTCACCGTATACGCCGCCATCGGCTCTTTGCCAACAAAGGCGGTAAAAGCCAGCGCCCGACCATCCGGCGACCAGGCCAGATTGCTGTAGCTGCCCTGGAACGGATTCAGCCGCAGTAGAACCGCGCCCGTTTGAGCATCGGCCACCAGAATTGCGCCGGCGACGAAGGCGATTCGCTTGCCATCCGGCGACCAGGCCGGCGGCTGAAAACTGATCGTTTCGTCAGATAGCTGGCGCAGGCCGGTGCCGTCAGCGTTGGCAATCATCAGTCGGGGGACATCCTGGCCGCGCGTGGACAGGAACGCCAGGCGGCGGCCATCCGGCGACCAGGCCGGGTAATCGTTGAAACCCCAATCACCGCTGACATTCACCGGGTTGTGGCCGCTGATGTCTGTGACGTAAATACGAGAGAGTTCATCAAAGCGGGAAGCCACAAACGCCAGGCGGCGGCCATCCGGCGCAAAGACAGTGGTGTTGACGCCGGTAGGCAGCGTGAACAGCCGGTGACGGAACTGGCGCTCGATGTCCAGCAGGTAGACCTGTCCGCCGCGCGCCCGCGTTGGTGTGGTGATATAGGCGACCTGCCCAATAGCGGGCAGATGATCGGCGACGGTCAATACTGCGATCACCAGCGCAAACAGCAGGCCGCTGACTGCCAATCCCACGCAGGTTAGCCGCCACATGACAGTCTCCAGTCATCCGTTCATGGTTTTCAGTCTTCAGTTATCAGTCGTCAGTAAAATATAGTGGAACTGAGAACTGACAACCGATGACCGAAAACTCGCCAACTCGGAACTCATCCCTCATCCCTCATCACTAGATTCCGATACCCGTCTACCTGCGCTGACCATCCTGGCGCGAGATACACGGTGCTGTCGTACTGGAACACCAGTGCCGGCCCATCGAAGGTCGCGCCGGGCGGCAGCGATTCGCGGTCGTAGAGCGCCAGCGTCTGGCCGTCAACGGTCCGCTTGTGGCCGAGAAATGCGTCATGCAGGGGCGTACCGCCGTACGCCCCTACGTCTTCCTGCTCCAAAATAGGTTTCTCCACTACGCCGACCGCTTGCAACCGCAGATTCACTACCTCAACGGCGCGCTGCGGCATGGCATGGCCGTAGGTACGGCGATGGATTTCGTGGAAGCGAGATGTGAGGTCTGTAGGGACACGATAGATCGTGTCCCTGCGAGCAGCCAGAGGAATGGTCAACTCATACGCCTGCCCCTGGTAGCGCATGTCCAGCAGCGGCGTAAAAACCATGTCGGCCTCGGCGATACCTTCGTTCAACAGATCGGCGCGCGCCTGCCTTATCATCCCATCCAGCAGGGACGCCAGCCTCGTGGGGGTTTCGTCGGTCATTACTCCGAGTAGCGACCGGCTGTAATCCAGCACCACGTCCGCCGCCAGCAGACCAAACGCGCACAGCACACCAGGGTAACGTGGCACCAGCACGCGCGGGATTTCCAGCCGTTCGGCCACCGCGCAGGCGTGCAGCGGCCCCGCCCCGCCAAAGGCGACCAGTGTAAAATCGCGCGGGTCGTGGCCGCGCGCCACCGATACCCGCCGTAGGGCGCGGTCAATGTTGACGTTGGCGACCTGAAGAACGCCCGCCGCTGCCACTTCGACGTTCACGCCCATGCGCTGTGCCAGTTCACCGATTGCTCCCCGCGCCGCGTCAACGTCCAGCATCATATGACCACCGAGGAAATGCTGTGCGTCCAGCCGCCCTAATACGGCGTTGGCGTCGCTGACCGTCACCTGCTGCCCGCCGCGCCCGTAGATGATTGGACCGGGGTCCGCGCCGGCGCTTTCCGGCCCGACGCGCAGCGCGCCGCCCGCGTCCAGCCGCGCAATCGAACCGCCGCCCGCGCCAATCGTTTCGATGTCCAGCAGGCGGATACGCAGTGGCAGCCCGTCAATCTCCGATTCCGGGCGCAGCGCGGGCACGCCGGGACACAGTGCCACGTCAGTGGACGTGCCGCCGATATCGAGTGTGATGATATGGTCGAAGCCGGCCAGCTTCGCCAGATGAAACGCGCCGATCACACCCGCCGCCGGGCCGCTTAGTGCGGTTTGCACCGCCTGCTGCCGCGCCCGTGCCGCGCTCATCACGCCGCCGTCGGATTTCATCATCCGCAGCGAACAGCCACGCGGCAGCGATTCTTCCAGCGTGTGCAGATAGTGGCTCATCACCGGGCGCACGTAAGCGTCCAGCGCCACCGTGCTGGCACGTTCGTACTCGCGGAATTCCGGCAGCACCTCGCTGGACAGCGCAATCTGTTCCGCCGCCAGCAGCCCACGTTCCAGAATGCGCGCCTGCACCGCCTGCTCGTGCGCCGGGTTGACATAGCTGTACAGAAAACAGACGGCAACGGCTTCAATGCCCTGCGCCGCGATGTCGTCCAGCACGACGTCCAGCGCGGTCAGGTCCAGCGGCGTCAGCACCGCGCCGGTGTAGTCCAACCGTTCGGGCACTTCGTAACACCAGCGGCGCGGAATCAGCGGCGGGGGGAGCTGCGGCTGCAGGGCGTACAGCGCCGGGCGGTTCTGCCGCCCGATGAACAGCACATCGCGGAAGCCCTGCGTGGTGATGAGCGCCGTTTTGGCGCCCTTGCGTTCGAGAATCGCGTTGGTCGCTACCGTCGAGCCGTGCGACACCCGCCGCAGCGCGGCCAGCCCGCCGGGCGTAATTGCTTCCAGTCCCGCTAACATCGCCAGCGCGGGATTATCTGGCGTGCTGAGCAGTTTATGAATGGTCAGGCGACCATCCTCGCTGAGGACCAGATCGGTGAACGTGCCGCCGATGTCCACGCCGACCGCGTGCGATTCCTGCATGGTTTGCTCGTTCCTGCTGAAGCGATAACCCACCGTGCTACCACGATATGTATGAGCCTATCGTGGCACTGCTGATTTGACCGTACTATGGTGAGAATAACATGAGTCGCCAGGGGAACTACACCTATAGAGGACAACGCCGGGAGCACGGTGTCCCGTTTTTGGTTCGGTGCGCCTGATGGTACAATGTTGGTGGATCAAAACGTTGGTGTGGAAGATTGGCAATGTCAGCTTTGCAGCTACCGCTTTACCTGAATGGGGATGCCAAACGGAGTGAGTGGTCAGACCGGATTCTCCAGGGCGATTGTTTGGCTCTCCTGCCCAATATCCCGGACGAGTCGGTTGATTTAATTGTTACCTCTCCTCCCTATGCCGACAGCCGAAAAAAGACCTATGGCGGGATACACCCGGACGATTATGTGGACTGGTTCCTGCCCATCAGCGCCCAACTGCTGCGTGTTTTGAAGCCATCCGGCACCTTCATCCTGAATATCAAGGAAAAGGTAGTAAACGGGGAGCGCCACACCTATGTCCTGGAACTGATTCTGGCGATGCGCCAACAGGGCTGGCTGTGGACCGAAGAGTTTATCTGGCACAAGAAAAACTGTTATCCGGGCAAATGGCCGAACCGGTTTCGGGACGCCTGGGAACGCTGCCTGCAATTGAACAAACAGAAGCAGTTTGCCATGTATCAGGATGCGGTTATGGTGCCAACCGGCGATTGGGCCAAAACACGGCTGCGCAAGTTGAGCCAGACCGATTTGCGCCGGGATGAATCGCGGGTCAGCAGCGGCTTTGGCAAAAATGTTTCGAACTGGGTCGGACGCGAACTGGTCTACCCAACCAACGTACTGCATCTGGCGACCGAAAGCAGCAACCGCAAACACAGTGCTGCCTTTCCACTGGAACTCCCCAAGTGGTTTATTAAGCTGTTCACCCAGGAAGGTGATCTGGTACTGGACCCGTTTGTTGGTTCGGGTACAACTGCCATCGCGGCCAGGATGCTGGGACGGCACTACCTGGGCATTGAACTGCTGCCGGAGTATGTGGAACTGGCGAAACTGGTTCAGTTTAACAGCGGCAACATGTGAGGCAGGCCGTTCACCCTGCCCCTTTCAGTTCTGAATGTCCGTGCTATGGTTGTAAACCCAGCGTGGCCACCAGCGCGTCAAGCTGCGTCAGCAGGGTTTCCGGGTCGCCGTTGTTCAGCAGCGTGTAGTCGGCAATCGCAATCGGCCCACCCTTTTCCAGCGTTTCGATTTCCTGATAGTCGCGCTGCTCGGCTTCCTGCACCGTTAGTGGGCGTTCGGCGCGTCCGGTCAGGCGCTGGTAGCGCAGGTTGCGCGCACTGACAATGGCAACCACCACCATCTCCGCGCCCAGTTCCTCCCGCAGCAGCTTGTACTCGCTAAAGCTGTACAAACCATCAATCACAATACTCTGATGCTGTTCCAGCGCGGCGCGCAGGTAGGGCAGCGCACGTTTGGCGATGGCGGCCATCCCGTCCTCGCGGCGGAACTGTTCGCGTACCTGGCGCTCGTTTTCCGGCGTGATCGGCCAGCCGCGCCGCACGACCTCATCCACCACGATGCTGCCAAAACGAAATTGATAAAAGCCGCGCGCGGCCAGATGCCGGGCACACAGGGTTTTACCCGCGCCCGGCATCCCGACCAGGGCCAGCGCGCGAGGGGATTGGGTGGTCATTGTTTGAAGCCCCTAACGGTTGTGTTCGGAATAGCCGCATTATACCGGAGCGGGCCACGATAAAAAATGACCGACTTCGGCGCGGAACGATGGTCGCTCCGTTTACGTCTATAATGGATAGGAGACGAACCGCTCTCGCCGGAAGGAAAACCCCATGCGCGAGTACATCCAATCCAGAACGGTTATCGGGATCATCCTGTTACTGCTGCTGGCGGCCTGCGCGTCGTCTGCCGGGCAACCGGCGCCGATCAACCAGTTTGCGCCTAGAAGTGTCGCCGCTGAAATACCTGCGCCCGCTGCCGGACAGTCCGCGCCAGAGGATAAACGAATCATTCTTAAAACAGCCAATCTCAGCATCGTGGTGGATGACCCAACGGCGACGCTATCCCGTATCACGGTTTTAGCTGAGGAAATGGGCGGCTGGGTGGTCAGTTCCCAAACCAGCCGCGTGGCGCTTGCCAGCGGCGGCGAAGTCCAGCGCGGCACGATCACCGTGCGCGTCCCGGCGGAACGGTTGGACGAAGCCCTTGCCAGCATCAAATCGGGCGTCGTCAGCGTGAACTCGGAAAACGTGGCCGGGCAGGACGTGACCCAGGACTACACCGACCTGACCAGCCGGCTCACCAATCTCGAAGCTGCCGAAAAACAGCTTCGCACAATCATGGACAACGCGCAAACCACCCAGGACGTGTTAACCGTTTACAACGAACTGGTGCGCGTGCGCGGCGAGATTGAAACCACACGCGGGCGCATCCAGTATTACGACCAGGCTGCCGCGTTTTCCGCCATCACGGTGGAGGTTATCCCAACGGCGATTGAAGCGCCGATTCAGATCGCCGGCTGGAGTCCCGGTCGGACGGCAGAACAGGCGCTGGCGGCGCTCATCAATACGCTGCGCGTCCTGGCCGATGTGCTTATCACCGTCGTCATCGTCGGCGTGCCACTGGCGCTGATTATCGGCCTGCCGCTGGGGTTGATGTTCCGCGCCCTGCGCCGCCGGGCGCGCGCTTAAGCGGGACGCTTAGCGCACTGGTTCGGCCACCCGCCCCTGCGAAGGGTCGAGGCTGAGGGTTTCGCCCCGGTCATCGTAGTCAATCAGTTCGGCGTAGCGTCCCCAGCCAATGGCGATATCCAACTGCCGTTCGGCCAGGTCCGGCGGGAATTCGAGCGACAGCGCGGCATGGAACACTTTCCAGGGCAGGGTGTGTTCCGGCACGGCCTTGAGCATGTTCATCAACCACTGAATCATCGGCAGCCGCCTCACCCGGCTGGCAAAGATTTCCTTGCGCGTCAGGATGGAGGCTTCCGCGAAGGTCTGACCCAGCGGCGTGATCTGAATATCGCCGGACTCCACCTGGGCGAACCCCAGCATTTCCGCCATTTCGACGGTTTGCAGCAGCGCATCCATTTCAATGCCAAGTTCGTCGTCCAGCTTGTACAGATCATGACGGCCCTTGCCCTGGTTGATGTGTTCGAGCATACCCGCCAGCGCCGGGACGGATGAGGCAGGCAGAATCCGGGTTGGGCCCGGCGCGCCAGGCGCAGTACCCACTTCTTTGGCTTCGGGTTCGGTGTGGCCGGCAATCGCGCCGTAAATCCGGTCTACCAGCGCCTCAAACGCCAAGTCCTTGCGTTGGCGTGGGTGGGGCAGATCAATCGAAAACTCCGCGACGATGTGGCCCGGCTGCGTGCCCATCACCACAATCCGGTCAGCCATGCTGATCGCCTCTTCGATATTGTGGCTGACCATCAGCACCGCCCTGATCGGCAGTTGGCCGCCTGTCCACAATTCCAGCAGTTCGCCGCGCAGGGCTTCGGCACTGAGCACGTCCAGCGCGGAAAACGGCTCGTCCAGGCACAGCAGTTCCGGCTCAACCGCCAGCGCCCGCGCAAACCCCACTTTCTGCCGCATCCCGCCGGACAGCTCACGGGGGTAGGCGGACTCGAAGCCATCCATGCCCACCAGGTCAATCAGCTTTTCGGCTCGTTCGCGCCGGACGACAGGCGGTTCACCGCGCGCTTCCAGCGCCAGCGCCACGTTGTCACGAACGGTCAACCAGGGGTAGAGCGCGAAACTCTGGAAAACCATCGTGGCATAGGGGTTCACGCCCGTCACCGGCCTGCCCCGGTAATAGACCGTGCCTTCGGTCGGCGCGATTAAGCCGGTAATCATCCGCAGCAGCGTGCTTTTGCCACAGCCGGACGGCCCCAGCAGCGCCACAAACTCGCCCGTGTAAATTTCCAGGTTGATGTCCTTCACCGCGATGAAGCGGCGTTCGCCCTGCCCGTAGGCACGGGTTACGTGATCGAGCCGGACCAGGATTTCGCGGTTGTTGGCGCTCATGGGCAACTCCTCGACTGTATCTGATGATCTTTGACGCGCAACGCTGGTAATGGTTTTTCGTAAGGTGCACCGCCGCGCGCCCCTACAATACCCAACCTGATCGTCAGGTTTTGTTAGGGGCACGGCGTACCATTATGGCTGTCACTGATCCATCCGGTAGCGGTACTCCGCCAGACGGTACAACCGCCGCCAGAACAGCCGGTTGACCAGCACGACTATCAGAATCATCGTCAGGGTGGATGCCAGCAGCAGGGCATAGTTACCGCTGGCGGTGGAATCGGTAATCAGCGCGCCCAGCCCCGTGACCTGCTGCGTTTTGCCAGCAAAGTGCGTATACTCAGCCACGATACTGGCGTTCCACGCGCCGCCGCTGGCGGTAATCAGGCCGGTGATGATATATGGAAACAGTGCCGGCAGAATCAGGATGCGCCAGCGTCGCCAGCGTTTCAGGCCGAGCAGGGCGCTGGTGTACTTCAAATCCTGCGGGATGGCCGATGCCCCGGCGATCACATTAAACAGCAGATACCACTGCGTGCCGAGCAGCATCAACAGCACGGCGGCAATATTCCCCCCGCCCGGCAGACTGAGCAGACCGAGCAGCAGCACCGGGAACAGCGCCGTCGCCGGGATAGCCGCGAAGATTTGCACGACTGGCTGTAACACCCGCGCGGCGCGGGCGTTGGTGCCGATCAGCACGCCGACCGGAATCGTCCACAGCAGGGCAATCACTACTGCCAGCGCCACCCGCAGGAAGGTCGCCAGCGCCCCAGCCGCGATGGTCAGCCACGATTGAAGCGGCAGCGTCAGCAGCAGTTGGGCGGCTTCATACGCGCCCAGCCCCAGCCCAAGCAGCAGCAGCCCGAACCCCAGCCCACGCAGGAAACGCCGGGCTAACGGGCGCGGCATGATGTTCTCGGCGGGTTCAAGGCTGGGGATTATCTGCGCTGGGCGGTTGAAGGCGGTGTTGATTGCCCGGCTGACCGGCGCGACCAGCCACTGGCTGAAACCATCCATCAGATGCGACCGGCGCAGGACATTCAGAAACCACGAGGTTGCCGGCTGGTCATTTTCGACCTGCGATACGTTAAACCGTTCCGCCCAGGCCAGTAGCGGACGCCATACCAACTGGTCGAGCAGCACGATAATCAGCACCAGCGTGCCAATGCCGTACAGCAGCGCCGGCGTATTGCCCTGGCTGGCTGCCGTTTGCAGATACGCGCCCAACCCCGGCAGGCGGAAGTCCCTGCTGCCCAGCGTAAAAATCTCGGCGGCCATCAGGAAAAACCAGCCGCCGGCCCAGGACATGACGCTGTTCCAGATCAGGCCCAGCGCCGCAAACGGCAGTTCCAGCGCGCGGAAACGCAGCCACGCGCTGAGCCGGAAAATGGCGGCGGCTTCGCGCAGTTCGCGTGGCAGGGTAATCATGGACTGGTAAAAGCTGAAGGTGAGATTCCAGGCCTGGCTGGTGAAAATCAGGATGATTGCCGCCAGTTCCACCGCCAGCCGCTGCGGCAGAATCGCGGTCAGACTGAGCAGTACGACCGGCAGGAACGAGAGAATCGGCACTGATTGCAGCACATCCAGAATCGGCATCAGCCAGCGGCTGGCGCCCGGTCGCCGCGCGGCAGTGTAACCATACAGAATCGAAAATGTGATGGAGAGCGCATACGCCGCCAGCATCCGGCCCAGCGACAGCAGCGCGTAATACGGCAGTACCGCCGGTTCAAGGATGATGTCCGGCCCCTGGATGACTGCCGGCGCGTTGAACGCCAGCCGCACGCCGAAATAGATCAGCGTGCCCACCAGGAGCAGGATGATTGCGTCGTTCCGGCTGAATAGCAGCCCGCCGGGCAGCGGGGGACGAAAAGTGCGCTGCGGCATAAGTGCCCTCTGGACCTGTGTGGTACACTGCGGGAGTCTATCCCCAACCCTATTGCCGCGCCAGATGTTATAATCGAAAGCAGTCAAACCGCACCAGCAGGGGCTTCACACGATGGATGTTGCCACGCCGCCGGTCAATCCGTATCATCCCGTACCAGATGATGATCTTTTGCCGCTGCTGCCGTTTGCTGGACGGCAGAAAGCCTTCGAACGGCTGTACCAGCAGATCACCGATCCGGTGCAGGCCCGCACAACGATCTTTCTGGGTCGGCAGCACGTGGGGAAAACGGCGTTTTTCCTGCACTTTCACCCCTTTTTTGAAGAAACTTACGTCGGCGTGTATGTGCCGCTGGGGTACACGCCGCTGAATCATGAAGCGGACTGGTTGAAGGCGCTGGCGCAGCGGACAACGGCAGCGTTGGTGGGACGCAATTTTACCCTGTCACGGCTGCCGGAAATCCAGCCGGACCAGGGCAGCAGCCGCGACTGGTATGAAACCGAGTACCTGCCGGAAGCCCTGGCTGCCATCCGGCGCTACCGGCGGCTGGTGTACCTGTTTGACGATGTTGAACATCTGCTGGCTGCGGTGGCTGACGGGCGGCTGCCACCGGATACGTTTGACTTCTGGCACCGGCTGCAGGAACAGCACCGCCAGTTGAGCCTGGCACTGACGATGGATGCAGAGCGTGAAGCCGAGGTCGCGCGGTTAGCGCCGCTGGCAGCCGTGACCGACAGCTTCCGGCTGACCAACCTGACGGCGGAGGAAAGCGCCGATCTGCTGCGCCAGCCGGTCGCTCAGTTATACACTGTGTCGGACGAGGCAGCGGCGGTCATTTTCCGCGCGACCGGCGGCGACCCACGCCTGCTGCAGCGCTTCGGCCAGCACCTGTTCCGTCACTACGAAGCTGAGCCGCAGCGCACAACCCTCACCAGCGAAGACGTGAAAGCGATTACGCCGGCGATATACCGCGAGAGCGAGGCCGACCTCGCCCGGCGTTGGGAAACACTGCCGCCAAATGAACGGCTGGCGCTGCGGGCGATCATCGGCCTGCTGTATGCCGACCCACTCACGCCGATCTCTCCGGCAGATATCGAGGCGTGGCTGGTCGAAACCGAATTCCCGCTGGATAGCACCGCCATCCATGCTGCACTGCGCAGCCTGGAATACCGGGAACTGATTGGCGGAACGCCGCTTCACGTTACGTCCGGGTTGATGCAGACCTGGCTGCTGGACAACGTGCGCCAGTCGCAGCCGGCGCGCCGCGCGCCCACCGCAGCCGCAACCGCGCATCGCCCCTGGTGGCTGATCGGAGCGGCGCTGGTGGTGCTGGCCATCGTGGTGCTGGTCATCCTCAGTATCGTGCAGATGCCACAGGGCGCGGCGCAGTTCACGCCGCAGCCAACGGTGACGCTGGTTACAACGCCGGCGCAGCCGTAGGAGAGTTGCCAGTTGCCGGAGAGAAGTTGTCAGTAACCAGTTTTCAGTGGTCAGTAAGACAATGCAAAAGGGCGCCGCGCCACGCGCACAAATCTGGAAGTGGGGAAAACGAGGTCACGTAGGGACACGATATATCGTGTCCCTACATAAAATGTCCTCACAATTTCCCACTCCCCCAAATCTCCGTATCTTTGAGTCTCCGCGTCTCTGTGTTGCGCTTTTAATCTTCCAGCTTCAGGGCGCATTCGCCGGCGCTGACCGGGCAGGTTGCCAGCACCACACCCTCGCGCTGGACTTCAAACACGGCGTCCGGGTCGTCGCTGGTCCAGAACCAGCGCGGGAAGGATACCCGCGCCCACGATTGCAGCTCGCAGTAATCCGGCTCGGCAAGCTGGGCGATATCGTTGCGCTGGACCTGGAAGCAGTTCCTGGCAGGCAGCGCGCGGGTTGAGCGCGTCCCCCCTTCCCACCGCTGCGAGTCAAACACCAGCTTCGAACCGTCCGCCCGAACCTGCACAAACTCCAGCCCGCTGACATTCACCCGGCGGTTCGAGCGGTTGAGCAGTACCAGTGATTTGGCGTCATACCGCAGCAGTACGGGGGACTCCACGCCGTCGGTCGTGACCGTCACTGCTTCCGGCGTAGCGGCTGGCGATGCTTCGGCAGTCGGTTCGATCACAGCGGCGGTGGCTTCTGCCGTAGCCTCCGTCGGAACTGGCGTTTCTTCCGGCGCTGGTGACGCGGTCGCCGCCGCTGCGATGGCTGGCTGTCGCGTGGAGGATAGGGTCGGCGTCAGGCTGTTACTGCCGCCGGAACTGGCCGCAACCAGCGCCACTGCCGCCAGGATAAACACCAGCCCCAGCACGGCCAGGCCGATCACCAGCGCCATCTGGCGCTTTTTCGCCGGACGTACTGGCAGCGGCGGCGGTAGAATCCGGGGGAGGGACGCCTGCGACAGTGGTTCGCTGATCGGCAGCCTGATGTCTGCCGCCCGCACCAGCGACGGCGTTTGCGGCGGACGCACGGTGCTGCGGCTGTCGGTGCTTGCCGGTTGGGATGGCCGTGAACCAGCCAGCGCCGCCAGCGGCGCGCCCCACGATTCCAGCAGATCTGCTTCGTTGGTATCATCGGCGTCCGGCTCGCTCACGCCGGTGAAGGCAACCGCCAGCGCCTGCGCCATCTCCGCGCCAGAGGCAAAGCGGTTGGCCGGCTCCTTCGCCAGCGCCTTCAGTACCACATGGTCAATCGCCTGTGACAGGTTGGGGTTAAACTGGCTGGGCGGCGGCGGTGGCTCGGACAGGTGTTTCATGGCAACCGACATGGCCGAGGGGTCATTAAACGGTACGCGGTTGGTGAGCATTTCAAACAGCACGATACCGAGCGAATACAGATCGCTTTGCGGCACGGCCTGTGCCGACGACACGGCCTGTTCCGGCGCAATGTAATGGGCGCTGCCAAACGTCATGCCCTGCGTGCCTTCCGGCAAACTGAGCGCCAGCCCGAAGTCGGTCAGGATGGCCTTGCCGCTGGACGTAACCATGATGTTGGACGGTTTTACGTCGCGGTGAATCACCGCTTCCTGATGGGCATAATCCAGCGCCGTCCCGGTATCCTGAATCACCCGCAGGATTTCCGAATAGGCCATACGGGTGTTGTTTTTAGCATGGTTGCGCAGGATTTGGCGCAGGTCGCGGCCTTCGATGTATTCCATCGCCATGTAATAGACCGTGCCTACCTGGTCAAACTGGTATACCCCAACGACGTTGGGATGCCGCAGCCGGGCAATCGCGCGCGCTTCATTTTCAAAGCGGCGGCGGTATTCCTCCTGCTCCTGTTCGGGGATCAGGTGCGCTTCAAACACCTTGACGGCGGCGTAACGGTTGAGCTTGGCATCAAAGCCCCGGTACACCCGCGCCATCCCGCCCTTACCCAGCAGTTCGACGATGTTGTAGTTGCCCAGCTTCTTGCTAATGATCGGATCGTTAGTGGTCGCCATAACCCGGTTCCCCGGTCTCAGGAACAATCGTTGATACCTTTATGATATACCCAAAATGAATTTTTACCCAATTAATTCTCAATAATTTCATGAAAACTCGGAACGGGTCAGCTACGTGTTGTTCAGTCCATTTGCGGTATACTTGTCTGTACCAAACACCTGTTCAGTATCAAAGGACGACAGTGAGCGTGACTCCCTCACCGGACATTCCTGAAAACGAACTGCGCGAACGCTGTGCCGGTCTGCTGGCGCGGGCGGCGGAAGAATCGCGGCGGCAGGGACACAACTACATCGGTGTTGAGCATCTGTTTATGGCCTGCACCCGCAACGAGGATGGCCCCACCTCGCGGCTGCTGAAACGCGCCGGTTTCAGCCCGCGCCAGGTGCGGACGGAGATTCGCCGCGAGGTCGGCACCGGCGACAGCAAATTTGACCAGGTGCTGCCACTGACGCCGCGCACGGAAATGATTCTGGCGCTGGCGGTCTTTCTGGCGGAACGCGACGAGGATGCCGGTGACGAGATTGACGAAGCGCACCTGCTGATGGCGATTTTGCAGGAAGGTGAAAGCATCCCGATTCGCAAGCTGATGGACATGGGCTTTGACCTCAACCTGTGGCTGCAACGGCTGCTGCTGGAAGCGCAAATTCAGGAACAGCCGCCCGACCCGCTGGCGGAGAATCCGTTTAACTTCCCCAAGCCTGACGACGATTTTAACTTCGATCACTTCATGGAGTCGGATGCGTTCTCGTCCGAACTGTCGTCGGAAAGCGGCGTGCGGATACCAACGCCGCTGCTGGACAAATACGGGCGTGACCTGACGGCGCAGGCCGCCGCCGGCAAGATTGGCCCGGCCATCGCCCGCGAACGCGAAATCCGGGCGCTGGCGCGGACGCTGGCCCGCCGCAAGAAAAATAACCCGCTGCTGCTGGGCGACGCTGGCGTCGGCAAAACCGCCGTCGTCGAAGGGTTGGCCTACGCTATCCACGAAGGCACGGCGCCCCGGTCACTGCTCAACCGCCGCATCGTGCAGATCGAAATCGGCACGCTGGTGGCCGGGACGAGTCTGCGCGGGCAGTTCGAGGAACGGCTGATTGGCATTGTGGATGAACTCAAAAACGCCGGCAACGTCATCCTGTTTATTGACGAAATCCACACCATCGTCGGCGCGGGCGACACGATTGACAGCAATCTGGACGCCGCCAACATCCTCAAGCCGGCACTGGCGCGGGGCGAACTGATGTGCATCGGCGCGACCACACACGAGGAATACCGCCGCGCCATCGCGCAGGACCCGGCGCTTGACCGCCGTTTCCGCACGATTGACATCGAAGAGCCAAGCGAGGAAGATACGCTGGCGATTCTGGCCGGGCAGCGCAAAAAGCTGGAGGACCATCATGGCGTGAATATCCGGCCCGACGCGCTGGAAGCCGCCGTGCGTCTGTCGGTGCGCTACCTGCCGGACCGCCGCCTTCCGGACAAGGCGCTTGACCTGCTGGACGAAGCCTGCACCCGCGTCACGATTCGCACCATTTCGCCGGACGAAGACCTGGCGCCGGTGTCCGAGGTGCGGGTGGAAAACATCGCCAGCGTGCTGTCGGACTGGACGGGTATTCCCGTTACGGAGTTAACGAAGGACGAAAAACGCCGGCTGGCGGGCATCGAGGAGGCGCTGGCAAAGCGCGTGGTCGGCCAGGACGAAGCGGTGCGGACGGTGGCCGAAGCGGTTAAAACGGCGCGCGCCGGGCTGGGCGACCCCGACCGCCCGGTGGGCGTGTTCCTGTTCCTGGGGCCGTCGGGTGTGGGCAAAACCGAACTGGCGCGGGCGCTGGCGAACTTCCTGTTTGGCAGCGACGAGGCGATGATCCGGCTGGATATGTCGGAATTTCACGACTCGCACACCGTCGCCCGGTTGATCGGTTCGCCGCCCGGCTACAAGGACACGCAGCGCGGCGGCCAGCTCACCGACAGCCTGCGCCGCCGTCCGTACAGTGTGGTGCTGCTGGACGAGGTAGAGAAGGCCGCGCCGGAAGTGTTTGACATCTTTTTACAGGTATTTGACGAAGGCCGCCTGAGCGACGCGCATGGCCGCCATGTGGACGCGCGCCATTCCGTGTTCATCATGACCAGCAACATTGGCACGGAAGAAACCGGCAAGGCGCTCGGTTTCACCCCGCGTGACGAACAGGCGCTGCCGGATTATTCGGCGCATCTCAACCGCTTCTTCCGCCCGGAATTTTTGAACCGTGTGGACGAGGTGATTACCTTCCGCGCCCTGAACCGGGACGCCATGAGCAAAATTCTGGATTTGCAGTTGCAGGAAGTTCATGACCGGCTGGCTGGGCAAAAGCTGAAACTGGAACTCTCCGACAGCGCCCGTGACCTGATTCTGACAAAGGGCTACGACCCGGTGAACGGTGCGCGCCCGCTGCGCCGCGCCATCGAACGCCTGCTGACGCGCCCGTTAAGCGCCCGCATTGTCGAGGACGCCTTCCAGCCGGGGGATACGATCATCGCGCACGCGGACAACGACCGCCTGCGGTTTGAAGCAGCAGGCAAGCAGGCGTAATCTGACCGAATGGCGCGGCCCCGGCCCTGGGCCGGGCGGCTATGGCACGGCATCCGAATTTGGGAGTCTGGATGGATGGACGCTGGCGGAAGCTGATACCTATCTGACTAATCATCCCGATTTGCTACAACGAAAAATCACCAGTGGGGCGTATTATTGGTACGTTTTTAAGGATAAATCGGAAATTCACATCAGACCAAACGGGGAGATAATACGCCTACCGCTTCGCACATACCAGTTAGACGGACGACGCATTAAGGGATACCGCATCAATATTTATACGGGGCAAATAATAAGAACCCAAAAGTGGCATGAACTGCCGCGCTCTGAGCAGGAATGGGTGGTGAGATAATGGCAACACAAATCAGAACACCGGAAACTGTGTATTCACTGAAACTTGATCGTGGTGCCTGGTTAGTACGGCGGGTCGAAGTGTTGAAGTGGGGAACAGAAATTGTTGTTCACGGAGTATACAATCCTGATGAAGAGGAAAATACCAGATTTCAACTCATCTTCAAGAATTGTCAACATTTAACGTGGGATACAATGGGGAATGATTACGATCCGCGCGATACAATGGCGGATGTCATTGGCTTCGACATTTACGAAGAACAACGAGAAAGCGTAATTCATACCGATCTGTTTGAACTCATTATCAAACATGATGAACTGCTTCTGCACAAGGACTGGTAAACGCGCGCATGAACGTTCCCCAGACTGGCCGCGAACCCACGGCGCTCTCCCCGCAGGAAACGATAAGCCTGCTGCAACAGCCGCATCCGCAGGACGCGGTGGATTATTTTGCCACCGACCCCAGTGTTGAAATCCGCACGCTGGGGCGGCTGGCGCTGCGCCGGAACGACATCAACGACCTGTTCGCGCTGGGCGATCTGTGCGCTAGCCGGGCGCTGACCGACGATGGCCGTCTGCTGGTGTTTTATGTCGGCAAGGCGCTGATCGCCTACCAGAAGGCGGAACAGGCCGCCCGCACTGCCGCCGACCGCCAGACCGCACAAACCGCGATTCGGGAATTCTGCCTGTGGGTGGCACGCGCGGCATTGGACAACCCCACCCGCCGCAACGTGGCTGTCGCTCTGTGGGCGCTAGCGGAAGAAGATATCACCTGGCAGGATACCGCCGGCGAAGACCTGATGAGCAGCCTGATGGCCGCTTACCTCCAACCACCGCCCCAGGAAGAAATGACGGCTATCGCCGACGCCGAATCCCTGTTGAGCGAATACGAGGACTTCACCCAGCTTTCGGACGCGCCGTTGATTGCCGACTCGCTGGAAACGGTTGCCGATCTGGGGGCTTCTGACGGGCCGGTATCGCCGGAAGTGGATTACACCATCCTCAGCGAAACCCGTATCGAGGATAAGCTGCCGCGCAGCTTTGAAGGCGACGCGCCCCGTTTGTCAAAAAAGACTCAATCGGCAGGCAGCGATGACGGTGACGAGTTCCAGGTGGGCGACCGGATTCAGGAGCGTTACGAGGTCGCGGATGTGCGCCGGGGCGGCATGGGCGTGGTTTACCTGTGTTACGATCTCCAGCAGCGTGAGCCGGTGGCGATCAAAACCTTCCAGAGCCGCTTTCTGGAAAACGAGCGTGCCGTTGGCCGCTTCATTCAGGAAGCGATCACCTGGATTCGACTGGAGAAACACCGCCACATCGTCCAGGCGCGGCTGGTGGAAACGATTGCCGGGCGGCCCCACATCATCCTCGAACACATTAGCGGGCCGGAAGGACTTGGCCCCGATCTGCGGAGCTGGATTGACCACAAGCGGCTGGACTTAAAGCAGTCCATCGAGTTTGGCCTGCACATCGCGCTGGGGATGCAGCACGCCACGCAAAAAGTGCCGGGCATGGTGCACCGCGACCTGAAACCGGCCAATATTCTGGTTACACATGAAGGCGTTGCCAAGATCACGGATTTTGGTCTGGTACGGTCAGTTGAGTTTACCGACGTTCCCCTGCCCGGCAACGACTACGACATCCATCACGGCGACACCAACCCCCGCCTGACCCGCTTGGGCGCGGTCGTCGGCACCGCGCCCTATATGTCGCCGGAGCAGTGCCAGTCGAAAGACGTGGATGTTCGCTCCGACATCTACGCCTTCGGCTGCATCCTGTACGAAATGCTCACCGGCCATCATGTGTTTCCCGTGAAGAAGTTCGAGGCGTGGCGGCACGCGCATATCCATGACAAGCCGAAGTTCGGGCCGGAGTACGCCGGTCGTATCCCGCTTCGCCTCCAGGAACTGACGCTGTTCTGTCTGCAAAAATCACCGCGCAAGCGCCCGGAAAAATGGAGCGTCGTGGTGGACGAACTGGCCGCCGTCTACGAAGACCTGACCGGCGAAAAAGCGGTGCTGGAAATCACCGGCCCGGCGCTGGCTGTGCACGAACTGATTGACAAAGGTTATTCGCTGACCGAACTGGGGCGCATGGACGAGGCGCTGGACGCCTATGACCGGGCAATTGCGCTCAAGTCTGAGAACCCGCTGGCGTGGGCGCGCAAAGGGCGGGCGCTGCGCCTGCTGGGACGTTATGAGGAAGCGTTGACCTGCTACGATCAGGCGCTCGCCATCCAGCCGCGCTACGCCTTCGCCTGGAAAGGCAAGGGCATCGTGCTGGAACGATTGGGACGGCAGGAGCAGGCGCTGGCCTGTTACCAGACGGCGGCACAGATTAACCCCCGCGACGTGTGGAACTGGTACAACCAGGCCGACGTGCTGCAAAATCTGAACCGCTACGACGACGCGCTGCCGCTGCTGCAAAAGGCGCTGGAAGTGGACCCGCTGCATCCGAATAGCTGGGCGAAGCTCGGCCAGGTGCACCGGATGATGGAGAATTACGAGCAGGCGGTGGAAGCCTACACTCAGGCTATCGAACTCGACCCGGATTACGCCTGGGCCTACAACGGCAAAGGGCTGGCACTGAAGGCGCTGGGCCGCCCGCAGGAGGCGCTGGCCTGTTTTAAGAAGGCAACGCAGCTTCAGCCGGAGGAAGTCTGGCACTGGTACAACCTGACGGAGATGCTGGTGGAAATGCGCCAGTACCAGGATGCGGTTATCCCCGCGCAGCAGGCCACCCGTACGGACCCAAACCATGCTTTTAGCTGGGCAAAGCTGGGACAGGTGCTGCGCTACGTCAACCGCAACGAAGAAGCGCTGGAGGCTTACGACCGCGCGATAGCTTTACAGCCGGATTACAGTTGGGCGATCAACGGCAAGGGCATCGTGCTGGAACACATCGGACGCTACGAGGAAGCGTTGGCCTGTTACCAGCAGGCCAGCCAGTTCGCGGACAGCTACGTCTGGCACTGCTGGTACAACCAGGGTAATGTGTTGGTGCTGATGGGCCGGCACAAGGAAGCGATTGCCATGCTGGAACGGGTAACACGCACCGTACCGAACCATGCGCAAAGCTGGGCACGGATGGGCAACGCGCTGCGCCACCTGAAGCGGTACGACGAGGCGTTGAACGCTTACCGGCAGGCGACGCGGATTGACCCCAACTACGCCTGGGCGTGGAACGAGCAGGGCATCGTGCTGGAAGCGCTGGGACGGTTGGATGAAGCCTATAAGGCCTACAAACGCGCCAGTGGTGTTGAGCCGCGGGACGCCTTCTACCTGTATCAGCAGGCCGATGTGCTGATTCAGATGAACCAGTACCGCGAGGCGCTTGATCTGCTGGAACAGTCGCTGAAGCTGGACAGCGGCAGCGCCCGCACCTGGGCCAAACACGGACAGGTGCTGCGCCGGCTGAACCGTATGGACGACGCGTTGCGCAGCTACACCCGCGCCGTTGAACTCGATCCCGGTTATGGCTGGGCGTGGAATGGGCGCGGCCTGACACTAAGCGCGCTGGGCCGGCACGAGGAAGCGTTAACCAGTTTCCGCAAGGCAACCGAATCGTCCGAACAGGACGTGTGGTACTGGTACAACCAGGGTGACGAACTGGTGATCCTCAACCGCTTCTCCGAGGCGCTGGCGGCACTCGATCAGGCGCTCAAGCTGAACCCGCGCCACATGGAAAGCTGGGCGAAACGCGGCCAGGCGCTGCGACGGCTGAACCAGCACGCTGAAGCGTTGATCGCCTACGACCAGGCGCTGGCGCTCAACCCGCATTATGCCTGGGCCTGGAACGGGCGCGGGCTGGCGCTGGAGGCGTTGGGGCGGCGGGAAGAAGCCCTCGCCAGCTATGAACGTGCCACGACCGAAGACCCGCGCATTGTCTGGTATTACACCAACCAGATTGATCTGCTGCTCGATATGGGCCAGAAAGAGGAAGCGCTGGCGCTGATTGACCGGGCGCTGACGCACCTGCCAAACAATCCGGTCGCCTGGGCACGGCGCGGGCAGGTGCAGCGCCGGCTGGGCGAATACGAAGCTGCTATCGAAAGCTACCAGAAGGCGCTGGAACTGGATAAAACCTATGCCTGGGCCTGGAACGGGCTGGGGTTGGCCTTCGCCGCGCTGGAACGCTGGGAGGCCGCGCTGTCATCCTACGAACTGGCAGTGCATTACAACGAAAACGACCTGTGGTTCTGGCACAATTACGGCGAGGCGTTGGCCGCCGTTGGCGAATACAGCAAGGCGGTGAAGGCGCTGGAACGGGCGGCGGCGCTCGACCCGGAACACGAACTGACACAGCAGAAACTTCGCGCCGCGCGGGACAAAGCGGCAGCGATGGGCGACGATGGCGACGATTAAGTGCTGAGTGCTGAGTGCTGAGTGCTGGGTGCAGCTATCTCAGTCCTCAGTCCTCAAGGCTCAGTCCTAAAAAGGACTGATGGATGGCGACCAACCGGGACATTTCGATCACGTTCATGAGTGGGCCTTACGACGGCAAAACGCTTAATTTTGAGCAGCCGGAGACGGGCGAGGAGCGCGTTTTGCTTATCGGACGGCGCGAGGGCTGCGACATTCATCTCCATTTTGACAATCAGGCGTCGCGCCTGCACGCCAAACTGGGCATTGTGTCCGTCCCGATCACAGCGACCGAATCGGTGGACAATCCGTTTATGCTGGCCTTCTGGCTGGAAGACGGCGGCAGCCGGAACGGCACGTTCCTCGAACGGGAAAAAGTGCCGATTGTTGGGCGGGTGAACCTGCGCCCAGGGTCGCTGTTCCGCGTCGGGCGCACCTGGCTGCGGCTGGACGTGCCGCTGTCGTTCGGCGACGAGCCGGAGTTTTAAGAAAAGACGTAACGCAAAGACGCCAGGAGGCGAAGGCGCAAAGGCACAATCAACAATTATCCTCTGCGTCTTTGCACCTTTGCTCCTTTGCGTTGGATATTTTTATTCCTGAAAGCGAAGATCATGAACCATACGACTGGCGCGTTGCAGACTCCTGATGGAATAAGCCTCCACACCGAAAGCTGGCTGCCGGAGGGCGACCCCAAAGCCATCGTGCTGATCGTGCATGGGCTGGCGGAGCACATCGGGCGTTATGCGCATGTCGCCGCTTTTCTGGTCGAACGCGGCTACGGCGTGTACGGGCTGGACCATCGCGGGCATGGGAAAAGCCCCGGACTGCGGGCTTATTTTGAATCCTTCAACCAGCCCATCGCCGACCTCAAACAGTATCTTGACCGGGTGAAAGCCGCGCATCCCGGCAAAAACGTCTTCCTGTACGGCCACAGCCTGGGCGCGCTTCTCGGACTGGCGTTCCTGCTCACCCACCAGAACGAAGTTGCCGGAGCGATCATCTCCGGCGTGACTTTGGGCGTGGAAGACGCGCAGCCCGCGCCGCTGGTGGCGGTCGGCGCAGCGCTCAGCCGGGTAGTACCTACGCTGCCGACGGTGCCACTGGACTCAAAGGGATTATCGCACAACCCGGCGGTGGTGGCCGCGTATGACAACGACCCGCTGGTGCACCGGGGCAACGTGCGCGCCCGCATGGGCAACTACATCGTCACTGTCAGCCGCGCCGTGCGCCGGCGACTGCACGAAATCACGCTGCCGCTGCTCATCCTGCACGGCGGCAGCGACCCGATTTGCCCGGCAGCCGGCAGCGAAACACTGTACCGGGGTGTGGCTTCCAGCGACAAAACGCTCCGGATTTACCCCGACCTGCTGCATGAAATCCATAACGAACCGGAGCAGGCTACCATCTTCGCGGAAATCGCGGCCTGGCTGGATAAGCGCGTAGCACCACAAGCATAACGAAGACGCTACAGCTTATCAGCGTTTCTTCTTAAGGAAGCCTTTCAGCATACAAATAGGTGATGTATATCACTTAGCCCCAAGCGCAGCCGTCCTTATACTTCGAGATGTAATATCGCCTACGTTTCCTCTATTTTTTGAAAGGATGGCAATAAAGCTCATGAAGCAAAAAGGATTTTTGATGATCTTGGCGGCTGTTGTGCTGATGCTGGCAGTCGTAGCCTGGTTCCCTAATCCTGAACCTGCGATTGCGACTTACCTCCAGGACGAAGTTGATCTCAGTTCGGTGCCGGTGACAGATGCGCCCACGTTGGACGGCATGGCGGACGAAGCCTTCTGGCAGGATGCGCCAGCGGTGGAAATCAGGACCCGGAGGGGCGCGAACGAAGGCAGAACAACCGTCAGCATTCAGTCGGTTTATACCGAAGACATGGTGTATTTCCTGGTTCAATGGGAAGACCCAACTCAGAGCTTCCTGCGTTCACCCTGGGAAATGCAGGAGGATGGTACCTGGATTCAGTTACAAGACCCGAATGATAAGGGCGGCGACAACAACCTGTGGTATGAAGACAAGTTGTCCTTCATCTGGCCGATTAATGACAGTATTCCCGACTTTGAAGCCGACGGCTGCGGTACTGTTTGCCATGCTGGCGAAGACGAAGAGGTGAAGCCCTACGGCAACAAATATACCGAAGAAGAAGGGCAGTTGGGCGACATATGGCATTGGAAGTCGGTCCGCAACCTCAACCAGGTTGACGATCAATATCTGGATCATGTTCGTTACTCGCCTGACACACCAAACGCTGGCCGCCACAGTGATCCGGCGGATGGCGGCGGCTACAAAGACAATATCAACGAGGACAAGACGGCGCCTGCCTTTATGCTCTCCGGTGATGACTTCCCCCGTGATGGCAGCCCCGGTTTTATCCTGGCAAGTGAGGCTGTGCCGTTTGATGCTTCGCTGTTTGAACCCGGTGATCTTCTGCCAAGCATTGTCATCAGTGAATTTGAAGGCGACCGCGGCGACATTGCAGCCGGCTGGAAGTGGGAAGATGGCGTTTGGACGCTTGAGTTTGGCCGCGCCCTGGTGACAGACTCGGAGTTCGACGTGCAGTTTGATGATCTGGACGCAAGTTACTACTTCGGTGTCGCCACGTTTGATAATGCCCAGGTACGGCATGGCTACCAGGAAGGTGTGACAGAGTTCACGTTCAGCAAATAAGCTATCGCTCTCAGAATGATTGTTTAGCGGGGACTGCACATCGTCCCCGCTTTTTTGTTGAGTGCTATAATGCGGATACATTGGCTGAGGGTAATACGCTGCGCCAATTGTTTGGGAGATAAGTTATTTTAGACATCGCGTTCCCCCTTCACAGAAAACCTTGCTGGATGCTCCCCACTAAAGCGGGGAGCGGAAAGCGGAAAATGCGTCAACTGGATAACGCATAACGAACCCTCTACCCCGTGAACGTCCGCAGCAGCAGGTAGCTGTTCATGCCGATGATGAGCGCCGTTACCGTCCACGCCAGCAGTCTGAGCCAGCGCGGGTTTACAAACGGCCCCATCTTGGCCGGGTCACTGGTAAACTGCACCAGGGGCACGACGGCGAAACTAAGTTGTAGCGATAGAATCACCTGGCTGAGAACCAGCAGTTGACCTTCGCCACGTTCACCATAAACAACGGCCACAAACACCGCCGGCACGACCGCGATCAGTCGTGTGACCAGCCGCCGCACCCAGGGACGCAGCCGAATATTGAGAAAGCCTTCCATCACGATCTGCCCGGCCAGCGTGCCGGTCAGTGTCGAGTTCTGCCCGGATGCCAGCAGCGCAATCCCAAACGCGATACTGGCAAACGACGCGCCCAGAATCGGCGTCAGCAGTTGGTAAGCGTCGTTGATGTCAGCAACGTCCTGATGCGCCGTGCCGTGAAACGCTGCCGCCGACAGAATGAGAATGGCCGCGTTGACGACAAAAGCGATCATCAGTGAGCCGGTGGAGTCAATAGTGGCGAATTTGATCGCCGTACGTTTGCCGGCATCGGTGCGTTCAATCGCTCGCGTCTGCACGATGCTGGAGTGCAGGTACAGGTTGTGCGGCATAACCGTCGCGCCCAGGATGCCGATAGCGATGTACAGCGCCGAGGGGTTGTACACAATTTCCGGCGTCGGGAGCAGCCCTCCGAGGATCGCGCTGAACGCTGGCTGCGCCAGCAGCAGTTCGTAGGCAAAACACGCGCTGATGACAAAAATCAGCGCGCCGACCAGTACTTCGACGTAGCGAAAGCCCTTGTGCTGCAAAAACAGCACCACAAATACGTCCAGCGCGGTAATCAGCACGCCCGCCCACAGCGGGATGCCAAACAGCAGATGCAGCGCCACCGCTGAGCCGATCACTTCGGCCAGGTCGGTGGCCGCAATCGCAATTTCGGCCAGCAGCCACAGTGCCAGCGCCACCGGGCGCGAGTAGTGATCGCGGCAGGCCTGCGCCAGGTCGCGCCCGGTGACAATGCCGAGCTTGAGCGACAGGTGTTGCAGCAGGATTGCCATCAGATCGGAGATCAGGGTGACCGACAGCAGCAGGTAGCCGAACTGCGCTCCACCGGCGAGGTCGGTTGCCCAGTTGCCGGGGTCCATGTAGCCAACGGCAACCATCATGCCCGGCCCAACAAACGCCAGCAGCGTGCGCCAGAACCCGGCCTTGTGCGGAACCGTGATTGAGCCATGCACTTCCGGCAGCGATGGTGCGCTGCGCTCGGAGTGCCAGCCCGCTTCGCGGCTGTTTAACCGCGTGGTGAGTTGTCCGTGCGCCATCGTGTTCCCTTGAGTGGTGTGATACGGGCCTCAGTCTGCAAGGGGAGGTTGTTGCCGCCTCAGGCGTGTTGCGTAGGCTGAAGTCGCTATTTAGGTTAATCTAAAACCGATTGTAGCGCCGTATAGTCAGCCTGTCAAGAGCCATCGGCTGAAGGTTCGTACCATTTTTCACAGAATAAGTGAGGTCAGCAAAGGCTGTCACTTCTTGCCTTTACTGACCCTGGATGTTCAAAATCATCAATGGTCTGGCAGGGAAAAAGCCCACCATCATTCCATTAGGTTCTTGCCGGTCTATCCCCGCGCCGCCGCGTACAGCATGTCAATGGCGCGCATGGTGTTTACGCCATCCTGTGCGGGGTAGCGCGGCGGACGGCTGTTTAGCAGCGCGCTGGCGAAATCCTCGACCATCAGGGTGTAATGGTTGGCAGCGGGTACGCGAATCTCCTCATACTCCTCGCCACGCCACAGACGAATCACCGGCTCAAACGTCGGCTCCATGTTAAACACCGGCTCGACAAAAATGCGTCCGGTCGTGCCGCGAATGTCACAAAAATTGGTGCGGAAAGTGCGGAAACCGCAGTCAAAATGGGCAACTGCGCCGGAAGGGAATTCCAGTACCCCCGCCAGCGTTTCGTCCACATCCGACGCTTCCCCCCAACGCGCGATAGCCTGCGCCCGCGCTGGCTCTTCGCCCGCCAGCAGGCGGCTGATGTTGACGCAGTAGCAGCCCACGTCCATCAGCGCGCCGCCCGCCAGCGCCCTGTCCAGCCGGATGTCCTGTTCATTCCGAATGGTGAACGTGAAAGCCGAGGTGATGGTGGTCAGCATGCCAATCGTGCCGGAACGTACCAGTTCAATCAGCCTGACGGTCTGCGGGTGGAAGCGGTACATAAACGCCTCCGCCAGCAGCACCCCGCGCGCTGTAAAAGCGTCGGTCATCTGCTGGGCTTCCGGCGCGTCACTGGCGAATGGTTTTTCGCACAGTACCGGTTTGCCCGCCTCGGCGCAGCGAATGCTCCAGGCCGCGTGTTCGCTGTTGGGCAGCGGGTTGTAGATGGCATCTATATCCGGGTCGGCAATCATGGCCTCGTAACTACCATAGGCTTTCGGGATATTCACCTCGTTCGCAAACGCCTGCGCCCGGTCGAGGCTGCGGCTGGCGACGGCCACAAC
The DNA here is from genome assembly GCA_016223085.1 of Chloroflexota bacterium. Classification (GTDB taxonomy): domain Bacteria; phylum Chloroflexota; class Anaerolineae; order Aggregatilineales; family Phototrophicaceae; genus CFX2. The sequence continues at coordinate 28,024 of JACRPS010000006.1, read as the reverse complement.
TTCGCCGTTGCCGGACTGCCGGATAGCCGGAATCACACTGTTACGGCCAATACGGGCGGTGCTGAGGATGCCCCAGCGGATTTTGCGTGTCATGGTTGTTCCTCCTCGGTTGGCAAAAGAGCACGGCGATTATAGCGTAGGCAAGGGGTTTCGCTTACACTCGTAAGCGTTGAATACTAAAGGCATCACGTAGGAGCGGGTCTGAGACCCGCCCCTACAAAAAACCGACCTTTGCAAAGGGCGACGTTGTTATGCTGAACCATGTTTTGATTCCCCTGGACGGATCCAAACTGGCCGAGCAGGCGATTTATCCGATCAAACACATTTTGCGGCCTGAAGGGCAGATCACGCTGCTGACCGTCGTGCAGGGCGAAAGCGACGTGAAAACGGCGATGGATTACCTCGAACAGATGGCAGGGCGGCTGCGGCTGGAGCGGTATCAGGTCAAAATTGAGATTCAGGAAGGCGACGCGGCGGAAGTAATCGTCAGCCGCGCCGTGAAGCTGGGGGTAGACCTGATCGCTATGTGCACACATGGGCGCTCCGGCCTGCGCAAGCTGCTTTACGGCAGCGTCACCGGCGAAGTGCTGGAACACACCACCTGCCCGGTGCTGGTCATCCCCAACCGTGTGCGCCAGGAAAACAGCCAGGAAGTGCCGGAAGCCGCGCCTGACCCCAGCCTGGGCTGGACGGGGTAGGAGGGGGTATGGTTGGGGCGAACCGGCGGTTGGCCCCGACGAAATTATTGAATTACCGGTACACCGGCTGCCGGCGCTCCGGTATATAACGCGGCACGCGCGTGTCGGGCCGGTAATCCGGGTTTTCCCACACGATCAGCACACCCCAGCGGCGCGAGCTTTCATCCAGCACATAGTTGGGGATGAAGCCACGCACCTGAAACCCCTTGCGAAGCTGCTTGCTCAGGTTGGTGTCAAACCGCCGCCCGGCGACCACATCCTGCACGTAGTCCTCGACGGACAGTTCATCGGCCACCGCGCCGTAATCCATAATCAGGCTGCCGGCGATCATGCCACGCAGGTTCAGCCGGCGCAGCACGTTAAAGCGGGCTTCCATCAGGCGGCTGCCGATGCCCAGGCTGCGGTACTCGGCCAGCACGTCGGTTTCCACCCCGTACATCCACTCGCCGCGCGGGTCGTGGGTAGTCAGCCAGCCGTTGCCGATGGCCTGCCACCAGCGTTCCAGATGTGGCTGGCGCGGGTCGTGGCTGGTGCGCATACTGACGGTGAATCCGACCACCCGCCCGGTGGCTCGTTCGACGGCGGCAAACTGGCCTTCCGGGAACACATGCTGGTGATAGCGGAACATCGCCGGGGTGAAAATTTCATTCTCGGCGGTTGGTTCGCACTCAAAGATTTCCCCCATCAGCGCGGCTAAGGCTTCCGGCTGGACAGCAGAACTGGGGACAATGCTGATCGAACGCTCAGAGTCGTTGTTCATAACGGCGGCGCGACTGCGCCTGTTCCTCGGCACTCATCTTCGGTGGTTAGCGCCGGGAGGGGCGAACCTCCCGGCATTGGCTGACGGTCATTCAGCTTGTAGCTGGTAGCTCTTGGCCTGGAGCCAGACACGAAACCATCTCAGGCGCTCCGGTAGGCAGGCGGTACGGCACGCTGGTAACGCAGCGCCGCCGGGCGGCGCGGAACCACGTGCAGCGGCAGCCTGTGCGCCGGGCGGTAGTCCGGGTTGTCCCACACAATTTCCACGCCGTAATGACAGGACGAGTCGGCGATGGTGTAGTTGGGAATTAATCCGCGAACCTGGAAACCCTTGCGAAGCTGCTTGCTCAGGTTGCTGTCAAAGCGTTTGCCCGCGACGACATCCTGGACATACTGCTCCGGGCTGACCTCCCGCGCGACCCTGTGGTAGTCGGTAATCAAACTGCCCGCCACCATGCCGCGCAGATTCAGCGCCCGTACCAGCTCAAACCGGGCTTCGATCAATTTGCCACCCACGCCCCGGCCCTGATAATCAGGCCGCACAACGCAGTCCACGCCGTACAGCCAGTCGCCGTCCGGGTCATGTGTGGTCAGTCAGCCATCGCCGGTAATTTCAGCCCAGGTGCCGAGGTAGGACGGATGATGAGGCAGATGAAGGCGCATACTGGTCGCCACACCAACCACCGTGTCGGTGCGGGTGTCCAGCGCGATAAACTGGCCTTCGGGGAAAACACGTAAGTGGTGAGCGTACTTGTCTGCGGTCATATCTTCGCTGTCACCGTTGCCCGGCGCGTAGCCGTAAGCCATCTGGTGACACCGTTCCATCTGGTGGACATAGTGTGAGTGCGCCGGGATGACGACAATCGTCGCATCCCCGCTCTGTCTATGCCGGTATCGAATGCTGTTCGCGTCCATCGTTTTATCCTTTCCAGTGATAGTGGACGATAACCTGTTTGGTCTGTAGGGGCGCACGGCGTGCGCCCCTACGGAATACCCGAAATCAAAAGGTGCTGATGATCTCCCGCGCCGCGCGCTGGCCACTGGCGTACGCGCCGTGAACGGTCGCGCCCCAGGCATTTTTCGCCGTCGCTTCGCCCGCCCAGAACAGGCGGTTATCCACCGGCTGCGCCAGCATAGCGCGTGCGCCGATCTGCCCCGGCGGAACAACGCTGTAACCGCCGCGCGAGTACGGGTCGTCTACCCAGTTTGCCAGGTGTGCCTGGATGGGCTGCAAATCACGCCGTTTGAGTTCACCACGTAGCGTATCCAGCGCCGCGTCGAGCGCCCCGGCCTCACCCAGCGCTAGCAGATCGCGGGCGTAGCTGCCGGTGGCAAATGCGGTCACGACCGTTTTGCTGGTGTCCTGCCCGAACGACGGCGACCACCACATCGGCGGCGCGCCGGCGCTGTACAGCGCCAGGATGCCCGGCGGCAGTACCGGCTGGTCAAACTGGTACACCAGCTTGATGGCCGGCCCCATCCGCAGGCCGTTGATGGCCGTCAGTTTGTCCGGTGGCAGTTCCGGCACAAAGCGGACGCTGCCCGCCTGCAGCACGCCCAGCGGCAGGGTGATAACGGCGCGGTCGGCTTCAAAGACCTCATTCGCTGTATAAGCGCGCGCGCCGCCCACGCCCCATTCCAGCCGTTCGACTGGCGTGTTGAGACGAATGGGCAGGCCGCGCGCCAGGTCTTGCAGCAGCGCATCGTAGCCGTCCAGGATGCGGAAATCGCCAATACCTGCCGATGTATCCGCCCATTCCTCACGGGCAACCTGCGCGCTGATATAACGCATGTCATCACCGGCGGCATTGGCATAGGCGCGGCGCGTGTACTCAAGCGGCGTGGTGGTGAAACCGACGCGGCACAGATAGCTGTCCAGCGCTTCGTCACCGGGCAGTACCGGCATGTCCGGCAGCGCCCAGGAACGGGTCACGTCAAAGTCCGGGTAGAGGCGGCGCGCCTCGGCCATTGGGCGTAGTGACCCATCCGCCAGCCGGACCAACGATTCGGTTAGCTTCTGCCAGTGGAGTGTGCGGAGTCCGAGTTTTCGGACCAGCAGTCACGTGGGCGCGCTATCGCCGTGAATGAACTCCGCGCCCAACTCAACGGGGATGCCGGCAAAGGTGCGATCCGTATGGATGCGCCCGCCGATGCGCTCACGCGCTTCCAGGATGATTACGGTTTCCCCGGCGTCGTGGAGTTCCCGCGCCGCCGCTAAACCCGCCATGCCTGCGCCAATGATGAGGGTAGACATACAGCACCTTGTACGCTGCGACCTGCTTTGTACTGACCTCACTATAGCAAAAATTGGGGCGCGAGTCCAGTAGCGGCAGCCGGTTTGCTCATCAAGCGATCATCCTTCGCACCGGCCCTTCAGGGGTGAGTCTATTGCTGGAAAGAAGATGAGCGACTCCGTCACCGTTTCCCACAGAACATCCGCGCCGGCCCGGACGGGTTCAAGCACCAGCCGGAACAGCCGGTCGTTGGCGATCACAAATGCCTGTCGGGTGGGGCGTCTGCCGGGCAAATCCTCGGTGACGACGGCGGGCTGCCCGCCAATGGTAGTCTGATTGAACTGGATAGACAGGTTTGGATACTCCGCCTGAACGGCCTCGGCCACGTCGTCCAGCGTCCGGCCATCCACCGCTTCGTGGCTAATATTGAGTGTGGCTCTGCTCGCCGCGTCTGTCTCCGGGACAATACTGATGGCGTTTTTGGTGTCCTCGTGTTCGATCACCCAGTAGGTCAGTGGATACAGCAGGCAGAAGCCGGCGCGGTTATCCTGATAGCTGCGGTTGCGGGTCACACGGGTGAGGCAGTCCGCCGCGCTCGCCGCTGGCTGGTCCGGCGCGGTTGCGGTTGGCCTCGGTTGGTCAGGCGCTGCCGCGCCGGGTGTGAGGGTCAGCGTGGCGCTGACGCCGTTCACAACGGCGGTGTACGTCCCGGCGGTTAATCCGGTAGTATCAATGGGTATTGTCGTCTCGAAGGGCTTGATGACCTGCGCGCACATCACACCCTGCACCGCCCGCGCCTGCAGTGTGATCGTGATCGTGCGGCCTGTTACGATTTGGTCAGGAGGCAGCAGACGGTAACACGGATTGGGCAGCCTGCCGGAAACGGTGATGCTGCCGTCGGCGTTCGCCATCACGCGCTCAACCGTCACGGTGACAGCGGAAAGCTGCGCCAGCGCCGGTACTGTCGCCAGCAGTACCGCCAGCAGCGCGCCGCTAACAACGAGTCGGTGCAGTTTCAGGGTCATATCTCCCTCCCAACGAGGCAGTAGGGTGCATCGCCGTAGGCACTGTGGGCGACCACATCAGGTCGTCCCTACGCTTAAGACGCCTGCCGCGTCCGGTTTGTTCCCGGCTACCTCAAACCATACCCTAAGTTAAAATGCGCCGCAAAATCAGCCTTTCGACGGATTGACAGGCGTTGAACAAGGATGATAGGCTTACACTCGTGTGATAACCCCTGATGGGAGGTATACGTCTATGTCAGTCTTCTCCAGCTTCGTTGCGCAGCCTGCTGATGAGGGTGTTGCTGGAGCGCGTTAAACTGCCGCTGGTTCTGCTTCCCGTTTGACCTCCGCCGGCGCCGTCTGGCGCGCTCACTCGTGGCATGTTCCCCTGCAACACCGCCGCCGTATTAGCTGTTGACAATCAGCTATTAGCCGTTAGCAGTTTTCAGGAGTTAGTCCTCATCTGGAAGGGCTAATTGCCAACTGCTAATTGCTAATCGCTCAAACACGAGTGAGAGAAACCACACATGCTGTCTCGGACATCCCGCAAGCTGGATCCGTACCACCTGTACCTGCTGATGAGCGGCGCGTCCTCCCTGTTTATCACGTTTGTCTTTGCCGTCAACATGGTCTACCAGGTGGAGACGGTTGGCCTGTCACCGCTGCAACTGGTGCTGGTCGGCACAACACTGGAGATCACGGCGTTCCTGTTTGAAGTGCCCACCGGCATCGTTGCTGACGTGTACAGCCGCCGCCTGTCGGTCATCATCGGCTACACACTGATGGGGTTGGGCTTCATCGTCGAAGGCGCGATTCCGGCCTTTGGCGCGATACTGCTGGCGCAGGTGCTGTGGGGCATTGGCTACACGTTCACCAGCGGGGCGCACCAGGCCTGGATTACCGACGAAATCGGTGAAGAAAAGGTCGGTCGCGCGTTTATGCGCGCCTCGCAGATTGGCAGCCTGATGGGCATCGTCGGCACGCTGATCGCCATCACGCTTGGCAGCCTGCAGCTCAACCTGCCGATTGTGCTGGGCGGCGCGCTGCACATCGCGCTGGCGCTGTTCCTGGTGGTCTTTATGCCTGAGACGGGCTTCAAACCCACTCCGCGCGAAGACCGTACCACCTTCCAGCACATGGGTTACACCTTCCGCGCCGGCCTCAAACTGGTGCGGCTGCGCCCGACACTGCTGGCAATCCTGGGTATCGGTTTTTTCTTCGGCCTGTACAGCGAGGGACTCGACCGGCTGGGCACGGCGCATCTGCTGGAAAGTTTCACCCTGCCGGACTTCGCCGGGTTGCAGCCGGTGGCGTGGATGGGGATTCTGGGCATGATCGGCGGCCTGCTGTCGGCGGGCGCGACGCAGCTTTTGATGAAGCGGCTGAACCTGAACAGCGGCGCGGCGCTGGCGCGGACGGCGTTTGCCTTCAGCGGCGTGCTGGTCGGTGCGGTGCTGGGCTTCGCGCTGGCGGGCAGTTTCGCGCTGGCCGTTGTCATGAGCTGGCTGGTCAGCGTCATGCGGTCGCTGATTGGGCCGATTCAGTCCACCTGGATCAACCAGCACATTGACTCCAGCGTGCGGGCGACGGTGATCTCGATGAGCAGCCAGGTGGACGCGCTGGGGCAGATCGCGGGCGGGCCGCCGGTGGGGCTGGTCGGCAATACCTTTGGTGTTCGCGCGGCGCTGGTCGCCAGCGGCCTGATTCTGACGCCGGTGCTGCCGCTGTACGCGCGCGTGCTGCGGCGCGGCCAGGCGCCGGTAGTTGACGCTGTGGAGGCGGTCGCAGTGGATTAGGCACAAAGAGCAAGGTAGGGGCGGGTGTATGCTGCCCCTACACTTTCAGCTATTCATCGGTGTCTGGAGGAATAAGCGGTTTAAGGTGTTCAATCAAAGTACTGATGTCATCCTGTACAATTTCCCAAACCTGTTTTTCATTAATGCGAAAATATTCGTGAACTACCCGGTTTCGCATTCCAGCAATTTGTGCCCATGCAATTTCAGGGTGAGCCATTTCATTTCCTGCGAAATTGAACGCGCCGCTTCACCCATCACCTGCATCTCACGAATGACGGCGCTTTTATGAAGTTTGCTGGCCTCAAATTGCTCCTGGGTTAGACCGACTGTGAACTCTCGAATATTCTGAGCAGCGATAATCATATCCAGTAAGAACGATTCATCGCTCCGCATAGATCACCTGCGCCGATTTCAGAATCGCTTTTCTGCGAACGTAATTAGGGTCTTTTTCGATAACTTCACGCTCGCCTAAATCCACCTTGCGCCCGAAGATCATTTCAAGTTCCGCTTCCATCTTTAACAGGTCAGCAAAGCGCGGTTCCCGTCCTGGCTTAAACGTTACCAGCACATCCACATCACTGTCTGGCGAAAAATCATCCCGCAGCACCGAGCCGAACAGCGCCAGTTCGCTGATGCCCCATCGCTGGCAAAAGGCTTTGATTTGATTTTCGAGTATCGTGATATTCGTAACCATCAAGGCTTTCCTATGCTTGTTGCCTTAAATTATTGTATCACGACTGCTGCTCGCCCTGTTCCTCTCCCTACGGTTGATTCTGGGAAATTTGGCACACACCTCTGCCCCCGCCATCCTCGCAACCGGCCACCCTGTTTCACGTACAACAAATAGCTGTATACTAGGCGCGTGCTGCGTTCATCTGTAAGGAAGGAAGCCGCTGTGCAACGTGTTGTGTTCATCCTGTTGAGCCTGCTGCTGGCCGCTTGCAGCGCCACTCCTACCGAGGAACCCCTACCCGACCCGGCACAACTGCTGACCGATGCCGCCGCCAACATCCGCGCGACGCAGACGTTTCGTATGACGGTCGAACGCACCGGCACGGAATATTTCATCAACACCGACTTCGGCGGCGCGGAGTTCCGCCGCGCTGACGTGCAATACCACGCGCCGGAGACGATCCAGGCGCGCGTCCGCGTGATCGCGGCAGGCTTGCCGGTTGACCTGGACTTTTTCTTTCGCGCGACGAATCAATGGCTGCGCGGCATCTGGACGAACAATACCTGGGTGCCGATTGATTTTGCGCCCGGCTTCACCCCCGCCGCGCTGATGGCAGAAGATACCGGCTTCCAGGCGGCGATCAATTCGTTGACCGCGTTGCAGATGGTTGGCCGCGAGCAGTTGGTGGATGGTACGCCCGTGTACCATGTGAAGGCGGAAGCGCCGGGCGAGGCGGTGCAGGCGTTTATGGCCGGGTTGATCGAAGTGACCGGGCGGGTGCTGGCCGATGTGTACATTCACCGCGAAACCGGCCTGCCGGTGCGCTTTGTCATCGTCCAGCCGGAGTCGGTCAGCGAAACTGAACCCGACCCGACGACGTGGACGATTGAGGTCTACGATTTCGACCAGCCGGTGCAGCTAGACGAGCCGCCACCCGTGCCCCTACCCGAAGCCACCAGCGAAACCACACCAGAGGTGACGCCCGCCTCATGACACTACCCAAAACCCCCACTGCCACAACCGTGCTGCCGGTCAATCCCTGGCTGGTGCTGGCGCTCATCTGCCTGCCCGTGTTTATCGGGTCGCTCGATTTAACGATTGTATCGGCCTTCCTGCCGGAGATCATCATTGGCCTGGGGCTGCCGCTGCAAACGGCGCTGGACGATGCCGCCTGGGTCATCAGCGGCTACCTGCTGGCCTACGCCGTCAGCATGACGTTTATGGGGCGCATCAGCGACCTGCTGGGGCGGCGGGCAGTCTATGTTGCCTGCCTCGCCATCTTCATCATCGGCTCGATTCTGGTGGCAACCGCTCACCAGTGGCCGACCGACGCGCTGTACATACTGCTGCGCCGCGCCGGCGAACGCCCCGACCGCGAAAGCGTGACGCTGCTGGCCGTGATTATCGGGCGCGTGGTGCAGGCGTTTGGCGCGGGGGCGCTCGTGCCGGTCAGTCTGGCGCTGGTGGGCGATCTGTTCCCGCCAGAACGCCGCGCCCAGCCGCTAGGCGTGATCGGCGCGGTGGATACGCTCGGCTGGGTGCTCGGCCACCTGTACGGCGGGGTGCTGGTCAACTTCTTCGCCACGCATAAAGAAGGCTTCACGCAGTTGATCGCCAGTCTCGGCCTGAATTGGCCCGCCCCAGACTGGCGCACGCTGTTCTGGCTTAACGTGCCGGTGACGCTGGTCGGCCTGGCGCTGACGCTGTGGGCACTGCGCCGCGTGCCGATGCACCGCGCCCCCGGACGCTTCGACCTGCTGGGCGCGCTGCTGATTGTCGGTTCGCTGGTCGCGTTGATCGTCGGCCTGGGGGCGAACGTGGACGTATCCACCGCTACCGCCTCGTTTGAGGAACTCCAGCGCCTTCCGGCGTATGCCGGGCCGGCGCTGCTGCTGGCACTGCTGCTGTTCGTCGGCTTCGTATTGGTCGAAGCGCGGGTAAAGTTCCCGCTGATCGAACTGAACATGTTCCGCCGCCGCAATCTATCGTCGGGCGCGCTGGTCAACTTATTTGTCGGCTTCTGCCTGATGATTGGGCTGGTGAGCGTGCCGATTCTGGTCAACATTCGTTTGCAGGACGCGACACAGCTTTCGCAGGGCGCGCTGCAAGCCGGCTTGCTGCTGTCCGCGCTGACCGTGCCGATGGCGCTGGCGGCGGTGCCGGGCGGTTGGCTGAGCGACCGAATTGGCTACCAGAAAGCGGCGGTGATCGGCCTGGGCATGGCGGCAGTTGGTTTCCTGCTCATCTGGCAGACGTGGCGGCTCGATTTGCCGGATGCCGTGATCGCGCTGGAAATGCTGCTCGTCGGTGTCGGGCTGGGGCTGACGTTTTCGCCCATCAGCGCCGCCGTCATCAATTCGGCGGACGAAGACCACCGCGGCGTGGCCTCGGCGCTGGTGATTATCCTGCGTCTGATCGGCATGACCATTGCTGTGTCATCATTGACGACGCTGGCCTTGCAGCGCGTGGCGCAGTTGGCGGCACTCGAACTGGGGCCGACGGTAGTTGACCCGCAGCAGTTCGTGGACGTTTACGCCCGTATTACGGTGCAGGTTCTGGCGGAGATGGGCTTGCTGGGCGCGGTTATCTGCGGGCTGGCGCTGCTTCCAGCCTGGTTCGGTTTGCGGCAGGACATCGAGAGCGCGGCAGTCAAACGGGCAACAGGCGAACACGTCATCACGCCGGGAGATTAGCGACAGTGGAAAGTCGAACGGGAAAAGTATAAAGTAGAGGGGCCGGTTGTAGAGGTAACAGGAACGATGGAAGCCATTCATCACACGCACAACCACGACCATACTCACAATCATGCCGGTGAAAACGCGCAGGCATGGTTGAAAACGCTGATTCTGTTCGCGCTGGGCGCGTACTTCGCCTACAACATCGTCAGTGGCAACCTGACGAACTACATCAACCAGCGCTTCGCCTGGCTGTCCTACGTCGCCGTCGTGCTGTTCCTGGTGCTGGGCCTCGCCAGCGTGTGGGAACTGCTGAGAAACCGGGGCAAGGCCGCGTGTAGCTGCGACCACGAGCATATCACCTGGCGCGCGCTGGCGGTGGTGGCGATTCCGCTGGTGCTTGGCACGCTGATTCCGTCGCGCCCGCTGGGTTCGGCGGCAGTAGATGGCAACATCAGCACCAACGCGGCCATCAACGCCAACTTCACCGCCTTCAACAGTGACCCGCTCAAGTGGAACGTGCTGGACTGGCTGCGCGCCTTTAACAGCGCCGAAGATGTGACCACATTCAACGGCAAACAAGCGGATGTGATCGGCTTCGTCTACCGGGAGGCGACCTTCCCGGATGACAGCTTCATGGTGGCGCGCTTCACCGTTAGCTGCTGCGTGGCGGATGCATCCGCCATCGGGCTGCCGGTCATATGGAACGCGGCGGATGACTTCCCGCAGGACACCTGGGTGCGGGTGCAGGGCGCGTTTGAGGTGGGCGAATTCCGGGGCGATACCGTGCCGGTGCTGCGCGCAACCAGCGTCGAAACCGTCGCACAGCCGGAACACCCGTATCTGTATCCGTAGAAAGGCTGAAACAATGGCTGCGCAAGAAAAAGATGTAGTGGTTTTATCGGCAGTGGTGGGTGAAGACCGCAAGTTGGTGATCGAACTTCCGCCGGACGCGCCGACCGGCCCGGTTGAACTGATCGTGCGTTCGACCAAAGCGGTGGAGCAACAGCCTTACTATAATCCGGCACGCGAGGCTGCCCGCGCCAAGCTGCTGGCGGCGGGTGTGTTGAGCACTGCCCATCACGCGCCGGAGGGGGCTGTGCCACTGACAGTTGAAGAGAGGATGCGAATCGGTACGTTACCACCGGGCGCTCGACCTTCCGAGGATTTGGTCAACGAAGATCGAGGTGAATATTGACGGTCTTCTTTGTTGATACAAGCGCGCTGGCTAAACGTTATGTGGTCGAAGCAGGCTCCACTTGGGTGCAAAGTTGGACTGAACCGGCAGCAGGTCACATTATTGTCATTTGCGATATTACACCTGTCGAGATGTTTTCTCTGCTGATTCGCCGCCAAAACGAACGAACGCTTACTGCGGAGTCGGTTGCCCGGCTACAGACTGATTTTCTCGTTCACGTCGAAAACGACTATCTGGTCGTGGAACTGGATAGTGATCTTTGTGTTCAAGCGCGCGATCTTGTTCATCGTCACAGAATTAGGGCATTGAATGCCATTCAGTTAGCCAGCGCGATTCGTGGCGTTCAGACTTTACAGGAATCAATTCATTTCGTTAGCGCCGATGAAAATCTGCTCAGAGCCGCAGCATCGGAAGGCTTCATTACTGACAACCCTAATCAGCATCCTGAGCAGGCAGAGTGAAGAATGCTGGACTTCTCCTGCCATACCTGGGCGTTTACCGATCTGACGCTGCCGGAAGCATTGGGCACGATTGCCCGCCTCGGCTTCCGGTATGCCGACATCGGCAGCGGCACGAACCTCAATGCCGCCCGCGCTGCCGCGAACCCGCACAAAGCCGCGCAGGAAATCCGCGCCGACCTGGAACTGTTCAACCTGCAACCTGGCGATTTATACCTGATGCTGCCGCGCATTTCGCTGGCGGATGACAAACGCCAGCGCGAACTCGACCTGTTCCGGGCGCTGGTGCCGTTTGCCGTGGAACTGGGCGCGCCGGGGATTACGCTGTCGCCGGGGCTGGCCGGAATGCCGGATGATACCGAAGCCTATGACCGCGCCGCCGATGCCCTGCACCAGATGGTCGAGCTGGGCAAGGAAGCCGGCCAGCCCGTCAGCGTCGAACCGCATCTCGACTCGCTGGTGCACACGCCGGAGGCCGCGCTCAAGCTGCTGGACGACGTGCCGGGACTGGCGCTGACTCTCGATTGGGCGCATTTCGTCTATCAGGGAATCGCTCACGAGGATATCGTTAAGCTGCTGCCCCGCGCGCGGCACGTGCAGCTTCGGCAGGCCGCGCCCATGCGCCTGCAAACACCGTTTGAGCAGGGGCAGGTTGACGTAAACCGCTTCGTGGCGGACTTGCAGGCGGCGGAATACGATGGGCTGGTGTGCGTTGAGTACATGAATACGCCCGGCTGGCACGGTATGATGGCCGTCAATACCGCGCGCGAAAGCGCCCGCCTGCGTGACGAACTGCGCACCGCGCGGGATGCAATAAAAGCCTAACACAGAGGCGCGGAGGCACAGAGAAAAGATTTAACGCAAAGAGGCAAAGGCGCAGAGTAAAATTCTATGTGGGATTCGTCCCGCCTTAGAGTATTTGCGCTGCCAGACGTATCAGGCGGTCAGATAGAAGAATGGCCTTCATCCTATAAAGAAAGTTACTGAACCCCTTCCGGGGTTTCCAAATCCCGTCAACCTTCGGTTCAAAACCGAAGGCGAGAGGGACCCGCAAGATCAGGAATGGTAGCATGTTCCGACAACGGTTCTGGTTAGGGCTGGCGGTGATCGTGATCGCCGTTGGTGTGGTGGTGGCGGTGACGCTGGCGCTGGTGCCACAGGAGACGAACCCGGCGTTTGCGGCGGCGCTGGAATTTGCCGAAGCCGCCGGACAGGGCGACGACGCGGCGGCGTTTGCGCTACTGACGCCGGATTTGCAGCAGTACGTCACGGCCAACTGTCCCAATGGGCGCATTTCCGCCTGTATTCAGGGTTATATCCCGCCGGAGTGGGGCAAGTTCCTCGGCGTAGTGTTCCGCCGCGCCGCGCCGGACGGCCCGAACTGGAACGTTGACCTGATCGCCACTTACGAAAAAGACAAGGGGTTCAGCGGCGTGTGTATCTACCAGCGTATGGAGGCTGACACTGCCGGCGCGTGGCGCGTGGCGCGCTGGGCCGGCTATGTGTCCTGCGGCGACCCGGCCTCGCGCAGCATGGCCGCCAACCCCGATGCCCCGAATCACGCTCCATGAACACAAAAAAGCGTAACACAGAGCTTCAGAGGCACAGAGGCACAGAGGAAATATTGAGACTCTTACCTCAGTGTCTCTGTATCTCTGTGTCTCTGTGTTATGTTTTGCTCCTTTCTGGCTGCATACCGGCGCGGACGCCGCCGCAGTTGGCCTTCACCCCCGGCGCGCCCGCCGTTGTCACCGACGAAACCTTCACCAACAGTGCCTTCACCGTGCGTTATCCTGCCGGCTGGCGCGTGGTGACCGGCGCGGCAGACGCGCCGCCGTCGGTGACATTTGTCGCGGCGGACGAGGTTTCGACCGTCACACTCCAGGTCGAACCGTTGGAGGAACCGGAACGGGACCCGGCCTTCCGCGTGGAAACACGCACGCTGTCGCTGGCAGGGGGGCAGGTATACGCCATCGCCCGCGTGCCGGTGCAGGACTGGCCACGCTTCCAGCCCATCTTCGAGCGAATGCTGGCCTCAGTACAACCTGCTGGCAGGTAAACACCCATCGCGCAACTTTTGTGTAACCGCGCACGTATAGTGAAGTAACGCACAACCTCCAGGGGGCAATACCATGACCATCCGACACGAAATTGACACGTTTCTGGCGCAGAAGCGCATCGCCGTTGTCGGCGTTTCGCGCGACGAGAAGGACTTCACCCGCGCCGTATACAACGAATTTGTGAAGCGCGGCTACGACGTGGTGCCCGTGAATCCCAACGCTGATGAAATCGCCGGGCAGCGCTGCTACGCTCACGTACAGGACATCACCCCGCCTGTCAGCGGCGCGCTGGTGATGACTGCTCCGACTATGAGCGAACAGGTCGTGCGCGACTGCGCGCAGGCCGGTGTGAAACATGTGTGGCTGCATCGCGGCGAAGGCATTGGGGCGGTGAGCGACGCGGCGCTGGCCGTCTGCCAGCAGAACGGCATCGGCGTGGTGCCCGGCTTCTGCCCGTTTATGTTCCTGCCGGAAACCGCCTTCTTCCACAAGGTACACGGCTTCATCAAGAAGATCGGCGGCTCGTACCCAAACTAACATCAGTCAGGATGGGTATTTGTGGGGGCGGCCCGGTGCGGTCGCCTCTCTCGTTCTGCCTGCATTTAACGCTTTTTTTATCTCCACAGGTTGAAATACTCGTTCACACTTTGTATAATCAGCCCCTATCATGCCAGATCGCGGCGTATCCACCCGACCCGGTTGGCCTCTGTTGGCGTGGACAACACCTGACTTGTACGTCAATCTTATACCGTTCTGGTCTAATCCAGTCAGGCGGAGCCTCCGCTTGGTGAAGGTTGGATTTCGCAAGGTAAAACGTTTGGGGGTTGGGTTATGGCTTCGATTGCCCGGCTGCCAACCGGCAGAAAACAGAGAGGGTTTTTGCTGGCGCTGCCGGCTGTCCTCTGGCTGACCCTGTTTTTCCTGCTGCCGGTTTTGATCGTCTTCGTCGTCAGCTTCCTCTCGCGCGGGCGCGGTGGCGTCGGCGACCTGCCGTTTACGCTGGCGAACTACGAGCGCGTTATCACTGTTTTTGGCCCCATCATCACCGATTCCATCTGGATCGCGTTTGTGACGACGGTGATCTGCCTGCTGGTTGGCTACCCGCTGGCGTTTTTTATCAGTACCCGGCACGACCCACGAATGCGCTCGCTGGCGCTGTTTATGATTATCCTGCCCTTCTGGACAAACTTTCTGGTGCGGACCTACGCCCTGCAAACCATCCTGGGACGCGAAGGTATTATCAACGGCGTGCTGTCCGGGCTGGGATTGATCGGCGAGCCGCTGTCCCTGCTCAATACGCCGGAAGCCGTTATCCTGGGGCTGGTCTACGGCTACCTGCCGTTTATGGTGCTGCCGATTTACGCGTCGGTGGAGCGGTTTGACTTCCGCTATGTGGAAGCCGCGCACGATCTGGGCGCCAACGACCTGCGCGCTTTCCTGCGCGTGGTGCTGCCGCTGACGCTGCCGGGCGTGATCGCCGGGTTTATTCTGGTGTTTATCCCCACCATCGGCGCATTTGTGACGCCGGACTTGCTGGGTGGCACGCGGGGTATTATGATCGGCAACCTGATTCAGCAGCAGTTCCGGGGGTCAGGTAACCAGCCGCTGGGTTCGGCGCTGTCGGTGGTGCTGATGGCGATGGTGATGATCGCCCTGCTGATTTACGTTCGTTTTGGTGACCGGGAGAGTTGACGATGGCCGACCAGGCTGCCTTTGTTTCGCGGCAGGCAGCGCGCCAGCCGTTTGAAATCAACCAGCGGCAGGTTCAACTGGACCTGTGGGTACGGCGTATTGGCAAAATCGGATTGCTGCTGAACCCCGTGTTTGCCTACTTTTTCCTGTGGGCGCCGATTATCGTCCTGATTGTGTTTTCGTTTAATGCCGGGCGGTCGGTTTCCACCTGGGAAGGCTTCAGCACCCAGTGGTATCAGAACATCTTCAGTAACACCATTGCCGGCGGTACGGAAGCGGCGCGCTTTACGACCGAAAACATGCTGGGCGCGGTGCGGAACAGCGTCATCGTCGGCGTGGGTTCAACGCTGCTGTCCACCATCATCGGCACGATGGTCGCGCTCAGTCTGGTGCGGGGGCGCTTCCCCGGCAAAAAAATCATTGACTCCCTGCTGTACCTGCCGGTGGTCATCCCGGAGATCACGCAGGCGATTTCGCTGGCGATCTTCTTTAAGGTGGTGTTTGATTTTGTGAAGTTGCAGACCGGCCTGAACCCCACCACCGGCTTTGGCACGATCATCATCGGCCACGTCGCCTTCTCGATTTCCTACGTGGCGATTGTGGTGCGGGCGCGGCTGGCCGATATGAATCCGCGCCTGGAAGAAGCCGCCCGCGATCTGGGCGCCAACGAGTGGCGCACCTTCTGGCGCATCACCTTCCCGCTGATTCTGCCGGGCGTGATTGCCGGGGCGCTGCTGGCCTTCACCCTGTCGCTGGATGATTTTGTCATCACTTTCTTTACGTCGGGCATCGGCACGTCCACACTGCCGCTATTTGTCTACGGGATGCTCAAGACGCGCGTTCCACCGGAGATCAACGCCATCTCGACGCTGATGCTGGTCGCCTCGACCGTTCTGGTTGCCATCTCCCTGGGGTTGCAGGGGCGCAACGCGGCGCGGCGGTGATGGCATTGACAGTTGTTGTTATCGGGTTTAACCCCTTCACCCCCAACCCCTCTCCGCGGAATTCCGGGAGAGGGGAGTAGAGCGCCCATTGAACTCCGCTCATCGAAGTCGGGGGAGGGGTAAGAACGGCAAGTGGTATCGGTATTTTGTTCATGAAGGAGGATTGTAAGGTGAAACGGCTTTACCTGCTGCTGATTCTGGGTGTCGTGCTGTTGCTGGGAACCACCGCGCTGGCGCAGGAGGCGACGCCGGAAGCGACTGCTGCCGCCGACATCGAACCCTGGGTTTGCCCGGAAGACGTGTTAAATCTGGAAAACAAAGCGCTGAATGTCCTCAACTGGGCGACCTATGTTGCGGAAGATACCATCCCGAACTTTGAAGCCGCCTGCGGCGTGACGGTGACCACCGACTTCTTCGGCAGCAATGAAGAACTGTTGTCGCGCCTGCGCGCCGGCAACCCCGGTTTTGATATTGTTGTGCCCAGCGACTTCGCCGTTGGGCAGATGATCGCGGAAGGTCTGCTGGAGCCGCTGACGAAGGAAAACATCCCGAATATCGTTAACCTGAACCCGGCGCTGATGGACCGTGAGTACGACCCCGGCAACGTTTACACTGTGCCGTACCAGTGGGGTACGATTGGTATTGGTTACAACGTGGAGGCTGTCAAGCAGGTGCTGGGCGAAGATGTGGAAATCACCAGTTGGAACCAAATCTTTGATTATCCACAGCCGCGTGTGGCGTGGCTGGATGACCCGCGCTCGATGCTGGGCGTGGCGCTCATCATGAATGGCTTTGACCCCAACTCCACCAATCCTGATGAGATTCAGCAGGCCACCGATTACCTGATTGAGAAGGGACGGAATAACGTCGTGCGCATCGCTGCTGATGACGGCCAGGAACTGCTGGCGCGCGGCGAGGCCGATATGGTGGTGGAATACATGGGTGACATTTTCCAGGTGGCGCTGGCCTGCGAGGAAGACCCGAACTGCACGACGGAATACGCCTACGCGCTGCCGGAGGAAGGCTCGAATCTGTGGGTAGATAACCTGGCGATTCCGGTAGGTGCGCAGAACCAGCGACTGGCAGAAGCCTTCATTGACTACATCCTGCACCCGCAGGTCGGCGCGGACATCAGCAACTACACCGCGTTTGCCTCGCCGAACCAGGCCGCGATTGATGCCGGCCTGATTGACGAATCCCTGCTGAACAGCCCGATTATCTATCCCTCGCAGGAAACGCTGGAAAAGCTGTTCACGATTGATGCCTTCCCGGATGACCCGGATGTGCAGCAGTATTACAACGACGCTTGGGATATGCTGAAAATCCAGGTCGGGCGCTAGGATTTTTCCGTAGGGGTGGGTCTGAAACCCGCCCCTACACGTGCATTTTGTATAAGAGGAGCAATGGCCGCGATTGATGTTGAACTGAAAAACGTGGTGAAGGAATTCACCGCCCGCAACCGGGAAGGCATTACGCGGGCGGTAGACAACGTGTCGCTGCAAATCCACCAGGGCGAGTTTTTCGCGCTGCTGGGGCCTAGCGGCTGCGGCAAAACCACCACGCTGCGGATGATCGCCGGGTTTGAGGACAGCACCGCCGGCGAAATTCTGATTCGGGGCAAGGCCGTGCAGCATGTGCCGCCGTTTCATCGCCCGGTGAACACGGTTTTTCAGGATTATGCCCTGTTCCCGCATATGACGGTGCTGAAAAATGTAATGTTCGGCCTGGAAATGGAAGGCGTGCCGCGCCGGGAAGCCGAGCAGCGCGCGCGGGAAGCCCTGCAACTGGTGCGCCTGCCGAACGTTGAAGACCGCAAACCGCGCCAGCTTTCGGGCGGGCAGCAGCAGCGGGTGGCGCTGGCGCGCGCGCTGGTCAAACGTCCGGTGGTGCTGCTGCTGGACGAACCGCTGGGTGCGCTTGACCTCAAGCTGCGACAGGCGTTGCAGTACGAACTGAAAGCCATGCAGAAAAGCCTGGGCATCACCTTCATCTTCGTCACGCACGACCAGGAAGAAGCCATGACGATGGCCGACCGCATCGCCGTAATGGACCAGGGCAAGGTGCTGCAGGTGGGCACGCCGGACGAGATTTACGAATCCCCCAACTCCAAGTTTGTGGCGGACTTCATCGGCGAAACCAACTTCGTTCAGGCGGAAGTGGCCGGCGTTAGCGGGGAATGGGTTGACGTGCGGCTGGATGAGAACTGCATCGTGAAAGCCGTGACCGGCGACCAGAGCGTGAGCGTGGGGCAAAAGGTCACGCTGGCGCTGCGACCGGAGAAGATCAATCTGTTCCCCGTCAAGGGCGTGGTTGAGTACGAGGAAGGCTCAACCGAAACTACCGAAGAATACATGCGGTCGCTGCTGAAAGTGCCCAACATGAACCTGATTCGCGGGCGCGTGCGGCAGGCGATTTACATCGGCACGGACACCCGGTACATCATCCGTATCCCCGGCGATCAGGATGTGGTCGCCCGCGTGCAGAACTTCGGCCTGCGCTCGGACACGTTTTTTGACGATGGTCAGGAAGTTAACCTGTACTGGAACGGCGAAAACACGCGGATACTGCTGCAATAGCTCAACGTTGAAACGGGTCTGTAGGGACATGGCGGCGCCACGTCCCTACGGTTACCGCCGTTTGATTACACAAACTGGTCAATCAGAATGGCGTTGCCATCGGGATCGAGCAGCGTGGCGTGGGCGGGGCCGGTGGTGCTTTCGTCGGCCTCCAGCGTAAAGGTGATGCCCTGCGCCTTCAGCGCCTTCTGGATGCCGCGCACGTCCGTCGGGTTAAACGTCAGGATGTTATCCTCAAACATGCCCTGAAACAGCCCGATTTTGGTCGTGCCGTTGCGCAGCATCAGCCAGTTGTCTTCTTCCTTGCCGTCGAACACCTCAAAGCCCAGCTTTTCATAAAACTCGCGCGATGCTTTAATATCTTTGACTGCCAGACTGACCGAAAACGTTCCGAGATTCATCAGGCCTCCTCTAAACTGGTTTCCATCCCGACCATGACCACCGGCACCGCACATTCGAGGTCGTAATACTCCCAGCCGATATCCGCCGGCTGCCGCCGGAAGATTTCCAGCGCCGGCAGGTTATCCGGCACGTAACCGCTGCGCGGCAGCCAGTAGCGGTACAGGTACTGCCAGGCGCGGTCTACCAGATAAATATCGCCGGCACAGTGGATGATCGCGGCGCGGCAGGCCGGGAACTCGCGGGCGCTGACCTCGCCGCTGGCCGTCCAGTCGCCCGGCATGGTCAGGCACACGTCGTAGCGGCACAGCCGCAGTGGCGTTACGTCCGGATCGTCCTGCGACATGCCGATAAGCTGCGCCCGCAGCGGGTCGCCGCCCCGGCTGCGATACCACTCCAGCAACTGGGCGTAGGCCGCAGCGACCCGGTGCGGCTGGTACGAGTTCACCACGCGGATGCAGGCCATCCACCGCGCCGGCAGATCGCGCACCCGCACGCCGAACCCGGCAGTTTCGCCAACCTCGTGCAGTTCAGCTACAGTATACTGATGAAATCCGTCCAGTACTTCACGATTCTTGCTCTCTTTGAGTGGACTCAGCCGGTCCCAGGCGCGCGCCGTGATACCAAAATGCTGGTGGAACGCCCGTGAAAAGCTGGACGCGGACTGGAAGCCGCAGGCGAAGGCCGCATCCGTCACGCTCAGGGTGGGTGATGTCTTGAGCAGGGCGGCAGCGCGCTCCAGCCGCAGCCGGTTGGTACACTGCTTCACCGTTTCGCCGGTGATGGCTTTAAACAGGCGGTGGAAGTGATAGGGCGAAAAATGCGCGACCTGCGCCAGCGCCTCCAGCGACAGGTCTTCCGTCAGATGTTCACGGATGTAATCAAAGACGCGGTTGATGCGCTGTTCGTAAATATTTTTGGCTTCCATCGGCCTATCCTGCACGTTGGTCAATTAATGCTACCGCGCCTGTCCCATCGCGCAACTTTCCATTCGGATGGTGCGTACAGGAACATAGATAACACCAGAGAGGGAGAACACCCATATGAATCGCTCACAACCAGACACCGGCAGAACGATAGCCGCCGTTGTGTTAATCGGCCTCGGCCTGCTGTTCCTGTTCGGACAAACGTTTAACTTCAGCCTGTTTGGCGCGCTGTGGCCGCTGTTTATCCTGTTGCCCGGTGCGGCCTTCCTGTACTTCGCGGTTACGGGCGGCAGGAATCAGGCCGGGCTGGCCGTGCCGGGTTCGCTTATCGGCGGCACGGGCGCGATTTTGCTGTACCAGAACCTGACCGGCCACTGGGAAAGCTGGGCCTATGCCTGGCTGCTGTATCCGGTGTTTCTGGGGCTGGCGCTTCAGTTTATGGGGCGGCGCACGGGTGACGAGGGCACGTATAACACCGGCAGCGGCTTCGTGCGTTTTGGCGGCACCGCGTTCCTGATTGCGGCGGCCATCTTTGAACTGATGATCTTCGGCGGTGGCGGTTTTCTCGGTGGGCTGGCGCTGCCGCTGGTGCTGATCGGCCTGGGCGCGCTGATGCTGTTCCGGGGCAATGCGCCACGCCTGAGCAGCCGCAAGTCCAAGAACGACGACGCGCCAGTATTCACCGGCGCACGGCTGGTGAACACCGGTAACAGCACGCAGCGGTATTCCGACCCTGAACTCCAGCGCAGGATTGACGAGGCGCTGGCCGACGACACCGACGAAAAGCCCAAAAACGGGTAAATGGATATGCTGGCACAGGGGCGGCCTGACCGGGCCGCCCTTTTGATTCCCGGCCATCGGTTGCAGGTTGCTGCACGACAGGGTTACAATCCCGGTTCAATAGTTGTGGGGGAACACAAATATATGCAACTCGAAATACTGAAATCGCCGACGAAACTTTTGGATAATCTGTTGGGAGACCTTCCTTTCGGGCACGACCTGCGGGCATATGAGGCGTGGTGGGAGTCAGAAGGCCGCGCCATCTCCGCCGCCGTTGACCGCGCCGGCACACCCTGGCTGACACAGCACGACCGCTTTGGCCGCCGCGTGGACGAAATCGGCTTCCCGCCGGATTACTGGCGGATGCTCCGGCAGGGGTATAAAGCCGGGGCGACCTGGCGCGCCTTCGAGGGCGAGTCGCTCGCGCCGTCGTTTCTGGTTGGCTATGTCACCGGCTTTTATGACACGGGCCTGTACTGCCCTTACACGGTGTCCCTGTCAACCGCTGTGCCACTGGACAAATATGGTTCGCCCGACCTGAAAGCGCGTTTTCTGACTCCGCTGCTGCGCCGGGATGACTCGGTGTGGCAGGGCGCGACCTGGATGACCGAGATTCGCGGCGGCAGCGACCTGGGCGCAAACGTGGAGACGCTGGCCTGTCCCAACGGCGACCGCTGGCGGCTGACCGGCGACAAGTATTTTACCAGCAACGCCGGCGCGGACGTGGCGGTAGTGGCCGCGCGGGTGGACGGCGGCAAACCGGGCGTGCGCGGGCTGGCGCTGTTCCTGCTGCCGCGCCTGCGTGAGGATGGCAGCCTGAATTACCACATCCGGCGGCTGAAGGACAAAATCGCCACCCGCTCCGTGCCCACCGGCGAGATCGAACTGCGCGACAGCGAAGCCTATTTGCTCGGCAGGCCGGAGTGGGGCATCTATCTGATTCTCGAAGTGCTGAATCTGTCGCGCGTGGCAAACAGCATTGGCAGCGTGGCGCTGGCGCAGCGCGCGCTGGCGGAGGCGCTGACATTCGCGGAACAGCGGGTGGCCTTCGGCAAGCCGATCATCGAACACCCGCTGCTGCGTCGCCAGTTTGATAAACGGCTGGACGCGGTGCGGCGCGCCTTCGCGCTGGCGTGGGAATCGGTCAAACTGGCCGACGCCGTGCGCTACCACGTGCCGCCCTACAGCGACACCTTCCACCTGTGCCGGTTGATGATTCACCTCGCCAAATATACCACTGCCGAAGTCGCGGTGCAGACTGCCAAGTGGGCGATGGAGGTCAACGGCGGACTGGGCACGCTGCAGGAGTACGGCGTGGAACGCTGGCTGCGCGAAGCGATGATCGTGGACATCTGGGAAGGACCGCCGCACCGGCAAATCCTCGACGGGCTGGAAGTGATGGAGCGCAAGGGCGCGCACCGCCTGCTGTTCGATTATCTGGCGCCGCTGGCCTCCGCCGACGACAGCGCGGACATGGCGGCGCGGGTTGACTCGGTGCTGGCGCTGCCGCAGGACGCTAAGGAAGCCTACTCGCAGGAACTGATCGAAGCCCTGGCAGATTTCACGGCGCGGGCGCTGATCGGGCAGAAAGTCACGTAGGGATTCAGTGATGGGAGGCTGGTTATCCCCTATAATGAGGTCAGGGCTGCGGGTGAACGGCTGGCCTCCCGCTTTTTACCCGCGACACCTGTGTGGACCGGCAGGCCGTGCGCTTCTGGACAACATTTTCATATCCGTTCTGGTTCACCGAATTCGTGTCGGCGCTGGACTCCCTGTCTTTGATCGGGTTTACACGGGATACTCCGCTGATCGCCAGGGCCCTGGAATGGTTCGTAACCCAGCAGCAGGCAGACGGATGCTGGAAGCTAACCGTCGTTCGAGCAGGTGATAAGGAAGTCGGTCTGTGGGTCAGCCTGGCAATCTGCCGTGTTCTTAAACGATTTTACACCTGAGCGTAAGGGGAATGCATGGTAAAAGTCGCGCTCGTCACGGGCGCTTCAACCGGCATCGGTCGGCAGACGGCGGCGCTGCTGGTGCGGCACGGCTACCGCGTGTTTGGCACCAGCCGCAACCCAATCAGTGACACATTAGACGGCTATGACCTGCTGCCGCTGGACGTGACCGACGACTCGTCCGTAATGGCGTGTGTGGCGGCGGTGATCGAACGCGCCGGGCGGCTGGACGTGCTGGTGAACAACGCCGGCGTGCACATGTTCGGCAGCGCCGAAGAAACCAGCGTGGACGAAGCCAAATGGCTGTTTGAAACCAACTTCTTCGGTGTCATGCGAGTGACGCAGGCGGTGCTGCCACAGATGCGTCGCCAGGGGAGCGGTGTGATAATCAACATCAGTTCGCTGGCCGGCATGGGCGGCGGGCCATTCCAGGGGATTTACGCCGCCAGCAAAAACGCGCTGGAAGGCTACACCGAATCGCTGCTGTACGAAGTGCAGCCGCTGGGCATTCGGGTAGCACTGGTGGAACCCGGTTTCTTCCGCAGCGAAATCGGGAACCGGATGCGCCAGCCCGCCCACCCCATCGCCGATTACGACGCTGCCCGCCGCCGGGTATATGCTGCCTGGGAACGGCTGTACACTGGCAGCCCCGACCCCATGCCGGTGGCGCAGACTGTCCTGGCGATTGCCGATGGACGTTCGAAGCGCCTGCGCCATCCGGTCGGTGCGGAAACGTTTATGGTGCAGTGGAAAGGTGTGGTGCCGGAATGGGTGGCGCAGCAGCGCGTCCGCTGGATGTTCGGCCTGGATGACCTGTTTCTGGACACCTTGCGCATCCTGCCGCTGCTGGGAACGGCGGTCATGGCGGTGGTTGCGCTGGCGGTGCGACGACGGCGGTAGTGAGGGAGGAATGAGTTCCAGTCACCCGTTCCGAACTACAATTGAGTTTATTCAACTGGAAACCGGAAGCGAACGGGAAAGGTTTTTTCATGCCCGGATTTTTACGAAACGGAGTCGAAATTCATTACGAACTGGACGGCGCGGGCGAACCCGCCGTTTATATCCCTGGCCTGGGTGCGCACAGTAACGATGTGCTGGCGCTGGCCTTACGCCCGGTGTTGAGCGAGCGCTACCGGCTGCTGACGGTTGACAATCGCGGCGCCGGCCAAAGCTGTGTTCCGGCGGGCACGGTCGCCACCATAGACGATATGGCCGACGATGTGGCCGCGATACTCGATTATCACGGTATGACTCCCGCGCATGTCCTGGGTATTTCGATGGGCGGCTGCATCGCCAAAACGCTGGCGCTGCGCCACCCTGATAAGGTACGTAGCCTCGTCAGCGCTGTGTCGCTGGCGCACGCCGAATACCCCGGTCGAGCCGGCTTCATGCTGGAGACCAGCCGTATGATGCGGAATCGGGGTGTCCCGCGTGACATCCTCAACCGCTACAATGCCATTCTGCTGTTAAGCGAGGCGGTCTTCCGGTACGAAGCGTTTCTGGATGTCTGGGTGAACGCCCCGCCTGACCCGCTGGAAATGAATCAGGCCGGGTACGACCTGCAAAAATACGCGCTGGAACGCTATGACATCCGCGCGCGCCTGCCGCAGATCAGCGTGCCAACGCTGGTGATGAGCAGCCCCGACGATCTGCTGGTGCCGCCCCACTTTCAGGACGAAATCGCCACGCTCATCCCCGGCGCGCAGATCAAACGTTATTCTGGCGGACACGTCTTTATGATGTTGCCAACACAGTCGGCGCAGTTCGTGCAGGACGTGCTGGCGTTCTGGCGCGACCACTAGACTTGCCGCTGGCTGCCCGACAAGCGCCATCGGGAGTCGCGTGGCGCGCTTTAGTCGCAGGTCATATAATAGCGTGTAGTAGGGGGGTCTCTGACCCTCGCGATTATCGTTTGCCACCAGGGGAAAGCGTCTATGTCGTTTGATCGAATTGTGAAATTGCTGCTGATCTTTGTGCCGATTGCTTTTATTGCCGAGCGGGTCGCGGGCGTTAGCCCGGTGCTGGTGTTTATCTTCTCGGCGCTGGCCGTCATCCCGCTGGCCGACCTGATCGGTGAAGCCACCGAAGAACTGGCGGTGCATACCGGCCCAAAGATCGGTGGGCTGCTGAACGCCACGCTCGGCAACGCCGCCGAACTCATTATCACCATCTTTGCTCTGCGGGAAGGGCTGGTGGAACTGGTGCGTGCCTCGATCACTGGCTCGATTCTGGGCAACCTGCTGCTGGTGATGGGCCTCAGCCTCCTGTTGGGCGGCCTGAAAAACGGTATCCAGTCGTTTGACCGCCGCACCGCCGGTTTAAATGGCGTGATGCTCATGCTGGCGGTGGCGGCGCTGCTCGTGCCATCCCTGTTTGACGTGGCGCTGGTGGAAAACCGTGCTGCCGAACTGGGACTGAGCGAAGGCACGGCGGTTATCATGATTATCATCTACGGTCTGAGTGTGCTGTATGCCTTCCGTCAGGGCGAACCCGTTACCCGCGAACCGGCAGCCGAGGAAATCCATCATGCCAAGTGGAGCGTTCGCACGGCGCTGGCCGTGCTGGCGGCGTCCACAATTGCCATCGTCATCATGAGCGAAGTACTGGTCGGCGCGGTGGAGCATGTGACCGAAACGCTCGGTCTAACCGAATTATTTATCGGCATCATCATCGTCCCGCTGGTCGGTAACGTGGCGGAGCATCTGGTAGCGGTACAGGTCGCCATCAAAAACAAGATGGAACTGAGCATGGCGGTATCGCTGGGTTCCAGTTTGCAAATCGCGCTGTTTGTCGCGCCGGTGCTGGTGTTTATCAGCCTGCTGATGGGTGGCGAAACGATGCTGCTGGTGTTTAACAACTTTGAGCTGATCGCGCTGGTGGCAGCCTCGTTAATTGCGGCGCTGATCGCGCTGGACGGCGAGTCCACCTGGCTGGAAGGCGCGATGCTGCTGGCCGTTTACATCATCCTTGCCATCGCCTTTTTCTTCCTGCCAGCGACGGCGCAGATTCATCCGTAACATGAGTGGTGGGCATTGCCGTTGTGCCCCACCACTCTATTACTGCCCTTCCCCAATCACCAGACTCTCGGCGCTGCTCCAGAGCCCCGCGCCGCCCGGTTTCAGCGCCCGCACCCGCCAGAAGTACAGGCCAGCATCCGTAAAGGGGATGGTTATCCCAGTCTCGCTGCCGCTGTAGGTCTGATACAGCAATGGTTGCGGAAACGTCGCCGTTCGATCAATCTGGATTTCGTAGCCGGTAGCCCATGTCACCGCGCTCCAGTGGAGATTGGCGTTGGTGCCGGGAACATAATTCCGGTACGGCGCATCACCCGGTAGCAGCAGGTAAACCTGACCGGTGATCGTGCTGGTGTTGTTGCCGGTGTCCGTTTCGGCGGCGTCGGCGGCGGCGCTGAGGACGCTGTAAATCGGGCCGGGGTTTTGCGCCCGCAGGTCGGCGGTGACAGTGAGCGTCGTGTTTGGCTGAATCGTGCCTAAATTACACAACAGCAGGTGATCCGGGTTGGAGTCGGGGGGAGCGCAGGTGATGCCAGGGGAATGAGCGTCCCCCACAAAAGCCAGTTGGGGCGCAAACGCAGCGGCGAACATGACGCCCGGAACGGGGACGGGGCTGTGGTTGATGACCTGCATATTCACGCTCAGGAACTGCAACTGGTAAACCTGAACAGGGCTAAAACTCTGCTGGACGGCCAGATCAATCTTGTCTACCAGATAAAACGTTTGTATCTGCCGCTTTTGCACGTTGCCGGGCAGGCGAACGTAAGCGTTTGCCAGAATCTTACCGTTATGGATACCGACTGCCTCGGCGAAATTGAACGTAGTGTCCGCCCCCGCTGGCTCAAACTCCCGCGCTCGTGTCCACACCCTGCCCTGCCGCTGGAATAAAATGCCTGGATAGTCGGTGCTGGTTGTGCCGCCGGTCACCAGCAGGTCGCCTGCTAACGCCAGGGACCTGCCAATACCTTTGATGCTGCCATCCGGGGAAGTTAAAGCAGTATGCGGCGCGGCATTCGGCAGCGTATACAATAGCACCGCGCCATGATCGGTGACGAGCTGGCCGCCAACCGTACAGTCCGCGCCGGTCGCGCCGACTGCCAGCGTCGTTCCATCCAGCGCCAGCGACAGGCCAAAGTTGTCGAATGTCTGGCAGCCGCCCACAGAACCCGTCGGTATGGGGATGACAACCTGTTCGGTCCAGGAAGCGCCGCTGCCCTCGTAAACATAAATCCAACCGGTTCCAAATTCGTTGAGCGCGCTCCACAGCAGCAGCGTGCCCCGCAGCACCAGGCCACTGGCGAACGTGGAAAACGTGACTGGCGGAGTAATCCGCCGCTGGAATGTCCAGGAAGTGCCGCTGCGGGTGAAGATATTAACCCCCTGGGTCATGTACGTTTCAGCGATGGCGATGGTATCGCCATCAATGGCAACCGCCCTGCCAAAACGGTTGTAATACTGTGGGCCGGTTAGCGACAGTATAGCCTGTTGTGTCCAGGTTCCTCCCTGACGGGTAAATACATAGGTCTGACCCACTTCCAGCTTCGCGCCGATCTGCTTCATGGGCGCGCCAACCACAGCCGTATCACCGCTGATGGCCACGCTGGCTCCGAACTGGTCGCCGAAAACGCCATCGGAAGCGGTCAGCCGGGCCTGCTGGACCCAGCCACTGCCTTCCCGGACAAAAATATAGGCCGCACCCTTGCCGGCATTATCGCCGGTCGCTGCTATAATCATCGTGTCGCCGTCAAGGGCGAAGCGCTGGCCAAAGCCAAAATCGTCTGAAATAGTCGGCTCCGGCTCAAAGGCATTCTCAAATACGGCCAGCGGTGGCATGATTGGTTCTTCGGCGGCGGTGGGCAGCAGAGTCGGGGGTTGGGCGCGAAGTGCCATACCCGGCGCCAGAAGCATTCCCAGCAGGCACAGCAGGAGAGGTGGTATTCGTGATGGCACAAAGTCCCCCTATTTGCGAGGTGTTAATTCAAATAATAAATTTAGCCTGATTATAGAACAATAATGACAATCTGTCACCTGAGTTTGAAAAACGTTAGGGCAAACGCATATTCTTCAGGAACACAGTACCTTGAGGAGATAATCGTTATCCCACCCCGCCATTTTGCGCTTGGCAGCCATTCCAACCTTGACCGAACGGTCTTGTTTGAGCAGACTGAGCGCGATATGACGCAGGG
>JACRPS010000034.1 GCA_016223085.1 Chloroflexota bacterium | reverse complement strand
CCCATGTCCAGCATCTCGTCGGCTTCATCCAGGATGACCGTCCGCACCTGCCCCAGTTCCAGCGTTCCCCGCCGGATATGGTCCAGCAGCCGCCCCGGCGTGCCCACCACCACCTGCACGCCCCGGTCTAGCGCGCGAAGTTGGCGATCAATCGGCTGGCCGCCGTACACCGGCAGCACCGACACCTGCCGGTACTTGCTATACGAATGGAACGCTTCCGCAACCTGCACCGCCAGTTCGCGGGTGGGCGTCAGCACCAATGCCTGCGGTGTGCGCAGGCCGGCATTCAGCTTTTCGATGATCGGCAGGGCAAACGCTGCCGTTTTACCGGTGCCGGTCTGCGCCTGCGCGATCACATCCGCGCCGTCCAGCATCAGCCGAATCGTGCGCGCCTGAATCGGCGTCGGTTCTTCGTACCCTAACTCTGTAATGGCCTTGAGTGTAGACTCGCTTAAGCCCAGTTCTGCAAACGAAGCTGCCATACCCGCTCTCCAAAGGTTCGTGGAAAAATACACCCTAAGGCTAACACGATTTTTATCGGAAGTCTCTATGCGCCGACGAAAATGAGAATTTCTGCTGCAAGTGGGGAAATTAAGAGGATGGGGGTTAAGTCAGGAAATCGGTGATCGGTTTAAGGACAACACCTTCGGCAGCGGCGGCGCGGCTTTGCGGCTGGTCTACCGTCAACAGCGGTGATTGCGTTTGTATTGCCAGCGCCAGATAAACTGAATCATACACAGCTAACTGCTGTCGCAGGCCGATATGTAGAGCCGTGTGCATAAGCTGTTTGATTGGTACTCGCCGCAATGGCAGACGGTGCAGGTCACGCAACAGCACGTCGGCGTCATGCAAGGGCAACCCATGAAACCGTACCTGCTTCCACAAGACGTTCGTGCATTCCAGCAAGCCAAACTCCGGTATGATTAATCGGTCTTGCTCGGAACTTGGTCAAAGAAGGCTTTCACAGCAGAGGTGAAAGTGTCACTAATGAGATAGTGCATGATAACCGATGCATCTACCACCATGACCGCCATGTTAACGGTCCCGATCTTCTCGCAAAAGCTGTGTCACGGATGGCGTGCCAGGGGGTGGCGTCCATCGGTGGCGCTCCACATCACGCTTGACTTCATCCCAGGTGCGATTATCGAGTGCGTCCTGAGGAAGCGATTCCTCGTCCAATTCAGAACTACCCAGCCGATGATTCAGGCGCACATCCACCACCTCTACAATCAGCTGCTTCAATTCCTCATAAGTCATATCCCTGATCGTCGCCATATCCGTTTCTCCACTTTTGCCAGCCCTCAGTAGGAATCAAACCGGCGCCTAATACTCGATATACCGCTTCCAGGCATCCGGGCCGGTGCCAACCGCGATCACCAGATAGCTGGTGCGCGGCGTTTTTGGCTCCCAACGCAGTTTCATACCGATCTCGTTGGGCAGCTTGTCGCCTTTACGGTGGTTGCAGGTGTAGCAGGCACAGGCCGTGTTGGTCCATTGGTCTTTGCCGCCGCGCGACTTGGGCAGGATGTGGTCAACGGTGAAATCGCTCTTGGTCACGACCTTGTTTTTGACAATCGAACCGGGCTGCACGCCGCAGTAGATGCAGGTGTAGCCATCCCGCACCAGCACGCCCTTGCGGCTCCAGTGCGCCTGGCGGCGCGGCACGTTGACATACGTCCGCAGCGCAATGACTGAAGGGACGGGATACTGATCGCGGATGGTCTTCAGGAACTGGCCGGACTGCTCGATAACAATGGCTTTGCCGGCAAGGATGAGGTTAATCGCGCGGGGGACCGTAATCACGGCCAGCGGTTCCCAACTGCTGCCGTTCAGCAGAAGAACCCGGCTGTTCAGGGCGACACTACTGGACACGGAGTTGACCTCTTTATCACCTACCCACTGGCTTTGCTCCAGAATTCACAACGTTTATTATACCGCAAAATCGTTAAGATTGTTTTAGCAATTCACCGTTTCAGTTTAACAAAGGCGGGAAAGGGGAGCCAACACCCATTTTCGCGCAATTACCCTTTCCCGCCCATCCTGTTTGCCCTGCTACCAATCCATTGCCGTTCAGGACTCGAACCGATACTGTTTGATAAGGGGTACGGCCTTGCCAGATCGAGGCCGTACAGGTTGGGTTATTACCATCTGTAGACACGACGAAACATCCTCCGGCTTATCGCCCCTATTTAATCAGCCGCAGTGGCGGCACGGCATAGACTTTTCTGCCGCTTTCGATCTCCTTGATGGTCTCCTGGGCGGTATACACCACATCGCGCAGCCAGCACACCAGTTCCTGTTTGCTCAGCGAGGTGGTGCTGGACAGGGTGCCCTCAGCCGCCGCGTCGTGCAGGTCATCTATCGCTTCCAGGGCTGCCGCTAACCGGGAATCGTTCAGAAGATAGTGGATATTCGGTTGCTGGTGAGTTTGTCCCATGATGTTTACCCCTGACCGCGTTAACCAAATAAAAAGGGCGTGGACTTCGCTTTTCGCTTCAGTCTCACGCCCTCCAAGGGACGGTGGTCGAAATGGGACCCATGGGCTTAAGGGCCGGTATCCCTTTCGTGAGACTGAGCACCGCTTCGCGCTTCGCTGTTCAGCAGGCCAAAGCTGACCGCATCGGCCTGGCGGGCAGGCGTGCCGAACCGACCCGTCCAGATGGACGGGCGGAGGTCGCCCGTAGGCGCAATATGCGGTTGATCGCTTGACAGCAAGCAGAACAGCCGACGCGCGCTCATTCTAAGCACCTCGCTCCACTACGGTATCGTGCAGCATCCCCAGGATGCTTTCCCCGGTTATAAACACCCGGCGCATACCGTCCGGTTTACTCACCTTGAGGTGTCCCTTCTTGATCAGTCTCTTAAGCGTCGAGAGGCTGATGCCAAGCGCCTCCGCGGCTTCCTGCCGGGAGTACACTGACCCAGACTCGATACGCAACTTCTCGACTTGAGACATCAGAAAACACCCCTTTCACAACAGAACTAACATAACACAGTTTTTAAAAGTCGTCAAGCAGTTAGTAGGCGTAAAAATCATTGTTTACGGATATTAACAATCGGCTTGGGTTCATAGTGGAGCAGAACGTGGGGGCAAGACCGGATACTTCCAGCATACTGCCCTTGACAAGAGGCTTCGTTCGCTCCTATCATTACCAACACAGGCGATGAAGGAGACCGTGCGCGACACACCGCGCCACCAGAGAGCCGAGCGCCACAGGCTGTAAGCCTCGGCAGGCCGCCGTCGCGGAATTCGCTCCAGAGCCGGGAAGTGAAAAGCAGTTCTCAGTTTTCGGTTCTCAGTTTTCAGTTTTAAGACAAAAGGTATTTCGGGTCTTTTTAAACTGATAACTGATGACTGAAAACTGAAAACTCTGATTAGCCGACCCCGCCCTCTCCGGCGTGACAGGAGGCCAACGAGGCGGGCTGCGCGTGTTGTGCGGCCAACCAGGGTGGTACCGCGGGAGTTTTCGACGCTCTCGTCCCTGACTTTTTTTGGGGGCGAGGGCGTTTTTGTTTTTTAGTCAACAGTCGTCAGTCTTCAGTCTTCAGTCAAAAGACATGAGACGGCGACGACATATCGAAAGGATTATCGAAAGTTGGGTGAGTACAAAAAATTGGCCGTGTGGGATAAAGCTCACAAACTAACACTGGGTATTTATCGAGCCAGTGCTGATTTTCCGAAAGAGGAGCTTTATGGACTGACAAGCCAGATGCGCCGTGCAGCCGCTTCAATTCCAGCCAATATTGCAGAAGGTTGTGGTAAAGGCGGGGATAAGGAACTGGTGCGTTTTCTGCAAATTGCGCTTGGTTCTGCAAACGAACTTGAATATCACTTATTGCTTGCTCGTGATCTTGGCTTTCTGAATTCGGATTGTTATCAAGAACTTGACCAACAAACACTGGAAGTCAAAGAATGCTTGCTACCCTAATGCAAAAACTCAGCCATCCTCGTTGATGACTGATGACTGACGACTGAAGACTGAAGACTGAGGACTACCCACATGCACGAACAACTCGAAACCATTTTTCACGATGCGTTAGCCGAACTGGCCGCTGCCACCAGCAGCCAGGCCGTCCAGGCCTGGGAGAGCCAGTACCTGGGGCAGAAAGGCGCGCTGACGCAGATTTTGCGCGGCATCGGGCAAATCCCGAAAGAGGAACGCGCCGCCTTTGGCAAGCGCGCCAACGAAATCAAGGAGGCGCTCACGGCGGCGCTGGCGGAACGCGAAAAGCTGGTTCACGAGCAGGAACTGGCGCGCGATCTGGAAGAAGGCGCGATTGATGTGACGCTGCCGGGACGCGCGCGCCCGACCGGCGGGCTGCATCCGTCCACCCAAACGCTGCGCCAGTTGTACGACATCTGGGCGGAGATGGGCTTCCAGGTCTACCGCAGCCGCGACGTGGAAACCGACGAAACCAACTTCACGCTGCTGAACATCCCGCCGCACCACCCGGCGCGCGACATGTGGGACACGTTTTACACCACCACGCCGGGCGTGATTTTACGAACGCATACCTCACCGGGGCAGATTCACGCCATGCGCGACCTGGGACAAAACGGCACGCAGCCGATTCGCGTCATCCTGCCCGGCATGTGCTACCGCTACGAACAGGTCACGGCGCGCAGCGAGATGCAGTTCCACCAGTTGGAAGGGCTGGCGATTGGCCGCAACATCCGCATGAGCGACCTCAAGGGCACGATCAGCGCCTTCGCGCGGCGCATGTACGGCGCGAACGCGGCCATGCGTTACCGCGCCTCGTATTTCCCGTTCACCGAGCCGAGCATGGAAGTGGACGTGGAATGTTTCCTGTGTGGCGGCAAGGGCTGCCGGGTGTGTAAATATGCCGGCTGGATAGAAATTGCGGGGGCTGGCATGGTACATCCGGTCGTGTTACAAAACGGCGGCTACGACCCGACCGAATGGAGCGGATTCGCCTTCGGCATGGGGCCGGAACGCATGACGATGAATAAACACGACATCAAGGATATTCGATACTTCTGGCAGAACGATTTGCGTTTTCTGGAGCAGTTCTAAATGCGAGTCGCGGCGGCAGCCCGGCGCTTCGGCGCGGTTTACCGGACAGTTGCGCTGCTGGCGCTGAACACACTGGTGCTGCTGCTGCTGATTGAAGGGGTATCGGCGCTGATTATGGCCGGGCGCGAATCGTCACCGGAACAGCAGGTGCAGGCGTTTAAGGACAAGATGCTGCGGCTGGAATATTACGCCGGGCAGGACTGGTCAAAGACCTACTGGGACGAGCATATGCGGGCGGTTGATCGCTGGCAGTACCAACCCTATACGCTGTGGCGCACGCGACCGTTTGCGGGCGACCTCATCAACGTGGACGGAAGCGGCCGGCGCACCACGCCCGAAGCCGACTGCGACAATAAAATCCGCGTGTACGCTTTCGGCGGCTCAACCATGTGGGGTTATGGCGCGCCGGACTGGGGCACGATTGCCGCGTACCTACAGGCCGGGCTGGACAACGCCTGCGTCGTCAACTATGGCGAGATGGGCTTTAACTCCACGCAAAGCCTGATTCAGTTGGTGAAGCTGCTGGAAAAGGGCGATGTGCCGGACATCGTGATCTTTTACGATGGCAGCAACGATGTGACCGCCGCACACCGGAACAGCCAGCCGGGCGCGCATTTCTCGGAGGAGGCGGTTGCGCCGGCACTGGAAAATGCGCTGAACGCGACCGTGCCGCGACCATCGCCGCTGCGAACGCTGCTCACCAATTCGGCCACCTATCGCCTGCTGGCCGGAACGCCGACGGTTGAGCCGGCGTGGGCGCTACCACCGTTTGACCCGGCACTGGTGGATGGCGTGGCGAATACGTATCTGGCAAATCTGCGCGCGGCATCGGCGCTGGCGAATGAATACGGTTTTCAGTTCTTCGCCTTCCTGCAACCGGTGCTGCCGCTTGAAGGTGAACCAGCCACCGCCGAACAGCAGATGTTCCTGTGGGACATGCCCGGCGGTCTGCCGGAACTGTTCCAGGCGGTGTATCCACGTTGGCAGGCGGCGGCTGAAACCGAGCCTTACCTGTACGACCTGACCGGCGTACTGGACCGCCAGCCCTATCCGGTGTGGATTGACTTCAACCACCTGACACCCTGGGGCAACCTGGCTGTGTCGGACGCAATGCTCAAGGTTATTCGCCCCGTGATCGGGGGATAATGGGTTGTGCAAAGGAATCGTACGGGCACGATAATATCGTGTCCGTACAACGGAAGGGAAGAACAATATGACACAACCAAACCCGCCGCGCCGCTTCTCGCTCTCCGAGGACTGGCTGGCAACGATCATTGGACTGGTTATCGTGGCAATCGTCGGTTTGGGACTGCTTGGCCCAGGGCCGCAGTCGGTGACGCTCACCGCCAAACCGGGGGAAACAGTTGAAAAAACCGCCAGACCGCTAAGCGGCTGGAAGGCCAGCGCGACCATCGGTGGCGAGAAAATAACCGTTGCCGATGCGCCCAGGCAACTGTCGGACGGCCAGCAATATCCCTTCACCTGCGCCGATGGCACAATTGCCGCCGAAGCCGGCGATCTTACGGCCAGCTTTCCTAGCGGAGCGCATCTGGTGCTGACCAATAACTGCGCTGCGGAAGCCACCATCACCTATACCACCAGCACG
This sequence comes from Chloroflexota bacterium, assembly GCA_016223085.1. Taxonomy (GTDB): domain Bacteria; phylum Chloroflexota; class Anaerolineae; order Aggregatilineales; family Phototrophicaceae; genus CFX2. The sequence continues at coordinate 147,463 of JACRPS010000034.1, read as the reverse complement.
GCTGTACGTTGGCCGTTGTTCGGCATTTTTAAGTAGAGGGAAGAAAACCCCTCCTCCCGTCCCCCTTCCCGTCAATGGAGAGGGGGAGAAAGACGGTTCTAAAGTCCCTCTCCGTATACGGGGAGGGATTTAGGGAGGGGTTAGACAGGACAACAAATATGACAACGACAACCGCACCATCATCCGCGCTTCCGGCGGCTCAATCCCGTTTGCGCCTCGGCCTGCTTGCCGGCCTCGTCCTGGTGGCCGCGCTCACGCTGCTCGTGGCGGAGATTGACCAGGCCATCGCCAACTTCTTCAGAACGCAGGGCGTGACGAACAACCCACTCGAATACCCACTCACCGCCGTGCTGATCGGCCTGATCGCCAACGGCCTGCTGCGTGTGACCGGCCTGTACAACACGGTCAAACCGGGCGTTCGTACCGAACTGTTCCTGAAAATCGGCCTCGTCCTGCTGGGCGCGAAGATCAGCCTGGGCGATCTGATGAAAACCGGCGCGGGCGGGCTGGTGCAGGCCGTGATTATGGTCATATCGGTGTTTTTCTTTACGTGGTGGCTGGCTGGAAAGCTCAAACTCTCGCCCACACTCAAGGCAGTCATGGCATCCGCTGTATCCGTGTGCGGAGTATCGGCGGCTATCGCGGCGGCGGGGTCGGTGATGGCGAAAAAAGAGGAAGTGACCTACATCACCGCGCTGGTGATTCTGACCGCGCTGCCGCTGATGATCGTCCTGCCGGTGCTGGCAAGCGCGATGGGTCTGCCGCCAACCGTCGCGGGCGCGTGGTTTGGCGGCAACATTGACACGACGGCGGCGGTCGTCGGCGCGGGCACGATCTACGGCGCGGAAGCGCAAACGGTCGCCTCGGTGGTTAAGCTGTCGCAGAACGTGTTTATCGGCTTCGTGGCCTTCGCGCTGGCGCTGTACTTCGCGCTGGTCGTGGAGAAAAACGCCGGCCAGAAGCCTAGCCCGAAGCTGATCTGGCAGCGTTTCCCGAAATTTGTGATCGGCTTCGTACTGGTGTCGCTGCTGGTTTCGATAGGCGCGATTTCCGCGCCGCTGGCGAAGGAACTGGACACGCTGACCAAGTGGGCGTTTGCGCTGGCGTTTGTCTGCATCGGCATAGACTTCGCTCCCGGCGCGGTCCGACAGATGGGCTGGAAGCCGGTGCTGGTCTACCTGGGGGCGACCGTGTTTAACACCCTGCTGGCGCTGGTCGTCGCCAGCGTGATTTTTGGGACGATGGGGCTGGGCAAGGTGTAAATTTCGACCCCTCCCTCTATCCCCCTCCCCGAATTCAGAGAGGGGGAAATGCACACGGTATGCCTTCTCCCCCGAATTCGGGGGAGGCTGGGAGGGGGTCACAAAACGTAAGGGTGTAGGGGAGGGTCTTAGCCCCCTACTGAAGACTGTAGACTGAGGACTGACGACTATGAAAGTACCTGTATCCTGGCTGAAAGATTTTGTCGACATCACCATTCCGATTGAACTGCTGGCCGAACGGCTGACACTGGCCGGGCTGGAAGTCGGCGGCATCGAATACCTGGGCGTGCCGCAGGGGCACGTCGAAGGCGCGCGCTGGCCGGAGTCCAACCATCTGGTGTGGGACCGAAGCAAGCTGCTGCTGGGTGCCATACGCGAGGTGAAGCCGCACCCCAACGCCGACCGGCTGGTGCTGGCGATGGTGGATTACGGCGGCGCGGAACTGGAGCAATGTGTCACTGGCGCGCCCAACCTGTTTGAGTACAAAGGCCAGGGGCCGCTGGACAGGCCGTTGTGGACGGCGTGGGCGGCGGAAGGCGCGGAAGTGTGGGACGGCCACAGCGACGAGCCGAAGCGCATGATTTTGAAGGAAAAGCCGCTGCGCGGGATTCCGAATCGCAGCATGGTCTGTTCGGAAAAAGAACTCGGCCTGTCGGACTCCCACGAGGGCGTCATCCTGATGCACGACCAGCCGCGCAATCAGGTGACGGGCGAACTCGCGCCGCCCGGCACGCCGCTTCAGGACGTGCTCGGCGACGTGATCCTCAACGTCGAACTGACGCCGAACCTCGCCCGCGCCTACAGCATCTACGGCGTGGCGCGGGAAGTGGCTGCCCTGCTCAACCAACCGCTGCGCCCGCCGTCCTACGAGGTGCTGATGGAAGGCGCGCCCATCGAGGGGCAGGTTGACATCGAAATCCGCGCGCCGGAACTCAACCCGCGTTTCACGCTGGCACTGCTGCGCGATATGGAAATCAAACCATCGCCGGAATGGATGCAGCGCCGTCTGCTGCTGGTCGGCCAGCGCCCGATCAACAACATCGTGGACGTGACCAACTATCTGACGTTTGAGATCGGCCAACCGCTGCACGCCTTCGACTACGATAAGCTGGTGGCACGCGCCGGTGGCAAAGCGCCGACGATCATCACGCGCCTGCCCGAACCGGGCGAAACGCTGGAAACGCTTGACGAAAAGACGCGCCAGCTTGAGCCACACAATATCCTCGTCTGCGATACGGCGGGCGTGCTGAGCCTGGGCGGTATCATCGGCGGCGCGGAGACCGAAATCAGCGACTCAACGAAAAACGTGCTGCTGGAAGCGGCGAACTGGAACTTCATCAACATCCGGCGCACGATGCAGTCGCAGAAGGTGCAGACCGACGCCGGCTTGCGCTTCAGCCGGGGCGTGCATCCCAGCCAGGCGAAACTGGGCGTGCTGCGCGGCATCGAACTGATGCGGCAGACGGCTGGCGGCACGGTCGCGCAGGGTATTCTCGACGCCTACCCGCTGCCCGCGCCGACCGTCGAAGTGGATTTGCCGATAAGCGAAATCGGGCGGCTGCTGGGAATGGACTTCACGGCAGAGGCGGCAGCAAACATTTTACGCGGCTTGCAGTTCGAGGTGGACATCAGCGGCGACACGCTGCACGTCACCGTCCCCGACCACCGCACCGACATCGGCACGGGTGTTGTCGGGCGCTCCGATCTGGTGGAAGAAATCGCGCGCATTTACGGCTACGACCAGATTCCCAACACGCTGATCGCCGACGAAATGCCTCCCCAATGGACCAACGTCGCGCTGGTGCGCGAGGAACGTGTCCGTGACATCCTGGTGGCGCTCGGCCTGCGCGAACAGATCAGCTACCGGCTGGTCACGCCAGAGCATGAGGCGAAATTGTTCCCGGCGGGGAATCCGGTTGAAAACAACACCAGATACGTCACGCTGGCGAATCCGCTGACGGTTGACCAGACTTCCATGCGCCATACCGTCCTCATCAGCCTGCTGGATAACGCCCACTGGAACGCGCGCTTCACCGAACGGCAGGCCGTGTTCGAGATCGGCAACGTGTATCTGCCGCGCGAGGGCCAGCAGCTCCCGGACGAACCGCGCCGGCTGGGCATTCTGATGACCGGGCCACGCCGGGTGGAAAGCTGGCAGCAGGACGAACCTGCCGTCAACGTGGATTTCTTCGACCTGAAAGGCGTGGTTGAAGGGCTGCTGGACGGCCTGCACATCTCCGGCGCGAGTTACAGCCGCGCCGAGCATCCCAGCTTCCATCCGGGGCGGTCGGCGCAGTTGAGCGTCAACGGCAAGCCGGTTGGCACATTCGGCGAACTGCATCCACTGGTGGCGCAGGCGTTTGAACTCACCGCCGCGCCGGTACTGGTGGCCGAGTTTGACCTTGAAACCCTGCTGGCGAACGTGGATGACCTGTACAAGACGGAATCGCTCCCGACGACTCCGCCCGTGCTTCAGGACATCGCGCTGGTGGTGAAGGAAGATGTACCGGCGGCCAGCGTCGAGGCGGTTATCGTTAAAGCGGGTGGCGATCTCCTGCGCGAGGTGCGCCTGTTCGACGTGTACCAGGGCGAGTCGATTCCGGCGGGACACAAGAGCCTGGCCTACAGCCTGACGTACCAGGCGCCTGACCGTACCCTCACCGACAGCGAAGTGGCGAAGGTACACCAGCGCATCGTGCGGACGGCGGAACGCGAACTGGGCGCGAAGTTAAGAGCGTAAAAGCGGAAAAAGCATAACACAGAGGCACGAAGGTTCAGAGGAACAGAGGAAAAGCGTAACGCAAAGGCGCAAAGAAGCAAAGACACAGAGGTATGTAGGGGAGGGTCTCAGACCCTCCCCTACGTGTTTTTTGTGCCAACGCGGGTCTAACGTCCTTTCGCCATACTGTTCACATATTATGAACCTAGCGAAAGGACTCCCACGTGGACGAATACCATGCCGCCATTTTGACCGTCCCCGCCGATTGGACGGTGGACACGCCGATTGGCCTGAGCCAGCAAACCGTAGACGAAATCTTTGATGACCTGCACGAAGGGATGCGCGTGCTGATTTTTAAGGGCGCGCCGGTTAATGCAATCGTGGCCGAGGGCGAAATCGTAGACCAGGTATTGGTGAAGCTAGACGAGTGGCCGAGCGTGAACGTCCGCCAGCGCCCGATGAACGCCTGGGGCAAACCGACCGATTACGTCGTGCCCCTACGGATTCTCTACACCCGCGCCGAGCATAACCAAGTGCCCCTGACCACCATCCTCGATTGGGCGGACAGCCCGATCAACGCCGAGTGGATTCCACTGGACAGGGATTCGTACGAACGGTTCACGAACTGGCCTTAATACAAAGCCGTAACGCAACGGCGCAAAGAGGCAAAGACACGAAGAATTCTGTAGGGGTATGGCCGCGCCATGCCCTTCTTTTCTCTGGCAACTGGAAACCGTTAACTGGAAACTTTACTCAGTTCTCATCCCTCGTGCCTCATCCCTCAAAATCGGTGTATCATCATCAGTGGAGGAACACCCACGATGAGACACCCGCGCCTGGTGGCTGCCCTGCTTGGCCTGCTGCTCGCCCTGCCCACCCTGAGACTGACTGCACAAGACGCCGGTTGGCCGGTGGAAACGCGGCGTGTCGGTAGACCAACAAGGGGCTAAAACCTTAAGCTATTTTCAATTCAGTACATCCAGGGGTTATTATTACGCATTTCTTCTATTTCATCCTCTAATTCTTCCATTCTCTCTTCCAAACTGGGGGGTTTATACTGAGTATATGATCTGGTTACTGATGTAGGATTTGTCTTTTTGGGTTTTGTGTGAATCCCAAAAAGCTCTAATGGTATTATCAGCAATATAAATGCACTTACGCACACGGTTCCTGGAATACCTGTACCTGAAGAAAAGTGAGGGTCTAACAGCGCCACGATTATTGACAAAATAATTGTGACAGCTAAGATTAGCCTCAGTTTATTTTTGCCCATAGTATGGAATCCCTTTCTGTATTATATATTTAGATCATTACTTGAATGAATTCTCTTTTAATTTTAGTCCTGTCCATCCTATGGAAGAATAAACGTTTTCCTTTTAATTAGTGGGTTGCTTCAATTGAACACGAAAGCCATACTGGGTAATCCGACCGCCTACCTCAATCGCCAGCGCACGTTGGCCGAACTGGTAGACTGGGCGGAAAACGCCCTGATCGAACCGGATATTCCCGACGATGAGGACGCGGATTTGCTAATGGATGTACTGATGTACCTGGGCGCGGCTGATTCGCGCGGTTTCCCGCTGACGTGGGAAAAATTATCGGATTTCGTGGAACGACTCGGCGGCAGCGTCCGAGTGATTGTTGAGGTAGAGTGAGTGCCAGATTTGCCCCTCGACACCATCCTGTCCGGGGACTGCGTGGAGATCATGAACGCGCTGCCGGAAAAGAGCGTTGACCTCATCTTCGCCGACCCGCCGTACAACCTGCAACTGCGCGGCGAATTGTGGCGCCCCAACATGACGCGGGTCAATCCCGTGGACGACGATTGGGATCAGTTCGATGGGTTCGCGGCTTACGACGCCTTCACGCACGACTGGCTGGCCGCCTGCCGCCGCGTGCTGAAAGACACCGGCACGCTGTGGGTGATCGGCAGCTACCACAACATTCACCGCGTCGGGGCGATTGTGCAGGATTTGGGGTACTGGATTCTCAACGAGGTAGTGTGGGTTAAGCGCAATCCAACACCTCAGTTCAGAGGTGTTCGGTTCGCCAACGCGCATGAAACGCTGATCTGGGCCAAGAAGTCGCCGGACGCGCGTTATACCTTTAACTACCACGCTATGAAATATCTCAACGGCGGCAAGCAGATGCGCAGCGACTGGCTGATTCCGATCTGCGGCGGCGCGGAACGAATCCGCATCAACGGCGAAAAAGTCCACTCGACGCAGAAGCCGGAGGCGCTGCTGCGCCGCGTCATCCTGTCGTCGTCCAACCCCGGCGACGTGGTGCTCGACCCGTTTTTTGGCACGGGCACGACCGGCGCGGTGGCGAAAAAGCTCCAGCGCCATTTCGTCGGCATCGAGCGCGACCCGTTTTATATCGGTATCGCGCAGAAGCGGCTGGACGCGACCGAGGCCGAGCCGCTGCCCGCGTTCCCCACCGGACGGCGGGGCGAACCGCGTATTCCGTTCGCGCGGCTGCTGGAAAGCGGCCTGCTGGCCGCTGGGGACTGCCTATACTTCCAGCGCGACAAAAACGCGCGCGCCGAAATCATGCCGGATGCGACGCTGCGCTACGAGGGCTACGAAAGCTCAATTCACGCGGTTGGGCGATACATCTTAGGCGGTTCACCCTGCAACGGCTGGCAGCACTGGTACTTCGAAGACGACGGCGGCGAACTGCTGCCGATTGACGTGCTGCGGGAGAAGGTCAGAAACGGCGCGTAAGGATACAATCTATCGTGTCCCATGCGTACCAGGTTAAGCGGCTTGCGCCGCCAGGGGTTCAAACCCCTGGCTAAACATGGGCAGCCTTGCAGTTGCTGGAAGCCCAATAAAGGGGCTGATAAGGCATTCGTTAACCTGTATTTAGCCCCTTCAGTGGGCCTGGCACTTTGGCAGCCGGACGTTTCAACGTCTGGCGACACAGATCAACGTATTAGCTTGGTGCATATGGGATACGATATATCTTGTCCCTACACCAGCACCAGTTTGAGCCAGGAGGCAATCAGGTCGCCCAGGTCAGGGCGATTTTGCAGCAGGCCCGTTCCCGCGCCGGCGCGGTTAAACGGCTGGAACAGCACCTCACCGGTCGCCGCCGCCTGTAAATCCTGAATCGTGCTGAACGCTTCGCTGTCTTCCTGGCTGGCGGTCAGCAGCATCGGGCGCGGATTGATCTGCGGCATGGCATCCAGCAGCGCCGGGTCCGGCAGCGGACTGAGCAGCGCGACCGCATCACACAGCTTATCTGATGCGCAGCCCAGCAGCGCCACGTTGGCGCCGCCGCCCGCGCCGATCACGCCCAGCCGCGCCGGGTCAGCCACACCGTTAATCAGCGTTTGCAGCATCACGTGAAAATCGGACAGGGCGTTGGACGGGCGCACTGGCATCACCAGCACCGTATAGCCCTCTTCGTACAGCTTGCCGGGAAAATCGCCCCAGCCTGCGCCCTCGTCGGCCAGCAGCAATACACCCGGCGACAGGACCGTGGCATTCACGTACAGTTCACCTTGCAGCAGCGTACCATCCTCGGCGGTGATTTCAACCACCCGCCCCGGATTATCCGATGGCGGCTGGCCGATTTCAAACGGCGGCATGGCCGCGCCGGGAGCCAGCGCCGCCGCCGTCGGGTTGTTCTGGCCTTCGAAAACGGGTTCGGCGGGTTGATCACCGCGCGTGCTCAATTCAAACGTGGGGCTGGGTTCGAGCGTCGGCCCGGACAGCGCCGGGGTTGGCGTGAGAGTCGGCACGGCCTCGGCGCAGGCGGCCAGAAAGACCGTGATAAGGTATAAGGTACGAGGTATGAGTCGGGAAAGTTTATGCTTCATGATCCTGCGTGATAAAATATCTGATCAACAACCCGTTGTGGCCTGATAACCCGTTTTTTCTTATCCCTCATTCCTCTTTACTCGTCTCTCAAACCTTATCCCTCGGCACTTCCTTTCCGCGCCAGCACGACCATGCGGTCGCAGCCGTCTTCGTAGGGGTCGAGTTCGGTGCTGCCATACACGGCCTGAACCGCAAACCCGGCCAGCAGCAGCAGCAGGCGCAGTTCGTAGTAGAAGATGTAGCGGTAGACCACCGGCGCGAAAGTGCGTTTAACCGTGCCATCGTCGCCCACCTCGTCGTAAATCCAGGTGACGCGCAGAAGCTGCTCGGTGCGGTCGAGGCTGCTGACGGATGACTGCATCACCAGGTGGCCGGTGTCCGGGTCGAGGAAGGTTTTTTCCAGCAGCAGCGCGTCGGTATCCTGCGCGCCGAAGGAATCGCCGGGGTTCACCTGGTCAATCACCAGCAGGCCGTCGTCGGCCAGCCAGCGATGCAGGCGGCGCAGCAGCGCCAACTGGTCGTCCTGTTCGTGGAAGTGCAGCAGCGCGTTATACGACAGAATCACCAGCTTATAGCGCCGGTCGGTGTCGAACTTCAGCACGTCCCCCTGATGAAAGCGCAGTCGGGAACGCACGTCGTCCGGCAGGACATTGGCCTTGCGGCGGGCACGGTCGAGCATGGCCGGCTCGATGTCAATGCCGTCCACCTCGTAACCGTCCTGCGCCAGATGCAGCATGACGCGCCCCGTGCCGCAGGCCACTTCAAAGATCGGGCCGCCGGTGTCGGCAGCCAGCTCGCTGTACAGTTCCAGATCGTCGGTTTTGTCCCGGTGTTCGGCATCGTAATACCGCGCCACCGTCGCGTAAAACCCTGGCATAACCCCGCCTTCCCCGCAGACCGATATACGTAGATGTAGGGACACGACATATCGTGTCCCTACGGAAAACATCGGATTTTCAGTTTGCTTACCCTTAGTTTACCGAGTTAAAAGGCTTTTCAGGAGTGTGACTTTTTACAGCGGAGAATGTAGGGACACGATATATCGTGTCCCTACATGACCTTGTTTTTTTCCATTCCCGTGAAAGCAGGGCATTTGCCAAACAGGATGCGGTTTGCTACAATGCCGCGCCGTATGGATAACAATCGGGACATGACAGGTGGGGGCGCACGGGCAAAACGGCTGAGTGTGTTTTGTAGTGCGCTGTTTTTATGCTGGACAGTCCGCAAGTAGTTTGGCGAGTTTGACATGCGCAGATTGGCAACTGTTGTCAGTTTTTTGTTACTTATTATTGTTACAGCACCATCGCTCACCCTGGCGGATGTGCCGCAGCAGGGCAGCGTGAGCGCCACCACCACCGGCAAGATGAATATCCGCAGCGGCCCCGGCACTGAATGGCGCTGGCTGGGCACGGTCGAAGCCGGGCAGACGGTGGTACTGGATGGCCGCAACGCGCGCGCCGATTGGGTACGGGGTATCAGCCCGCAGGGCATTGTCGGCTGGATGTTCGCCAGCTACCTGAATATTCCGATTGAACAGGTCGTCGCCCTGCCGATCATCGCGCCGGATACCCCCTCGCAGCTTGGCGGCAGCGCCCCGCCTGCCAACGCCCCCGCCGAGAACCCTGCCCCGGCTGCGCCCATCGAAGGCGGTATTCCCGCCACCATCACCAACGGCGTCAACGTCCGCAGTGACGCCAGCACGAGCGCCGCCAAAATTGGCCGGCTGACTTACCTTACCGAAGTATCGGCCAATGGCCGCAACGCGCGTGGTGACTGGGTGCGCGTGTCATTTGCGACCGGCACGGGCTGGGTCAGTGCGGCTTATATCTCGCTGCCGCCGGGTGAAATCATGAAACTGCCCATTGTTGAGGGCGGCGCGTCGGTTAGCGGCGCCCCGGCTGCCCCCGCCGGTGCTCCTGCTCCACCGCCGGTTGCCCATGTCGCGCCGGTGCGCGGCTTTAACCTGGGCGGGCACATCGCCGCCCTGTCATCGAGTACCGTGAACGCGCTCAACCGGTCGGGCATGACCTGGATTAAACGGCAGGTGCGCTGGCAGGGTGACGACGCGTCGGTGGCGTGGATGGTGAACGAAGCACACAGCATGGGTTACCGCATCCTGCTGGGCATCGTCGGGATGCCGGGCGCGGTGAACGAACCGGGCTACTTTGGCCGTTACGCCCAGTTTGTCGCCAGGGCAGCGGCAGAAGGCGCGGATGCCATCGAAATCTGGAACGAGCAGAATATTGACCGTGAATGGGCCGGCGGCAGTATCAGCCCGGCCAGCTATACCGAACTGCTGCGGCAGTCCTACAACGCCATCAAAGCGGTGAATCCGAACACCATGGTCATCAGCGGCGCGCTGGCCCCGACCGGCTACTTTGGCGGCTGTTCCGGAGGCGGCTGCGATGATAACGCTTATCTTGCCGGGATGGCGGCGGCGGGCGCGGCCAATTACATGGACTGCATCGGTGTGCATTACAACGAAGGCATCATCCCGCCCAACCAGACCAGCGGCGACCCGCGTGGCAACAGCGGCCACTACAGCCGCTACTTCTGGGGCATGGTGGACACCTATTACAACGCCTTCGGCGGCGCGCGCCCCCTGTGTTTTACCGAACTCGGCTACCTGTCGCCGGAAGGCTTCGGCGGTCTGCCGGACGCTTTCGCCTGGGCGGGCGGCACCAGCGTCGCGGAACAGGCAGCCTGGCTCGATTCGGCGGTGTCACTGGCGAGCAGCAGCGGCAAGGTGCGGCTGCTGATTGTCTGGAATGTCGACTTTTCCAACTATGGCAGTGACCCGATGGCCGGTTACGCCATGATTCGCCCGGATGGCTCGTGCCCGGCCTGCGACGCGCTGGGCCGGTAGCTGACAGGATATTTATCCGTAGGGGCGCACGGCGGTGTGCCCCTACCAACGGTTTTCAACGTTCGTTTTTATCGCTTCCATCACCCGGCCTGCTGTGGTCGCCTGATGGGCTATGGAATGTAGGGTAAGGCATGTCCGAAGACGTTTTTGTTCAAGAAGATACCCAGCCGCAGCGTGCTATTGAATACGATGACCAACCAGCCTCCGCGCGGGGCGGCTGTGGCTGCTGGATTCCGGCGATTTTGACGCTGCTGGTGGCGGTGGCGCTGGTGGCGGTCGGCCTGTTTCTGCCACCCGTAAACCTGTACAACCGCCTGTTTGGCGTCCAGTACACGCCGCTCAGCGCCGACAGCAACGCCGTTCGTTCGACCGACGGCGGTCTGACCGTGCTGGTGGACCCGGCGCAGCCCGGCACCGGCTTTGGCGTCGCGCTCGCCTCGGCAGGTGGGGATACGCCAGAAAACGCTGGCGCAGTCGCTGCCGCGCCGCCCAGCCTGACGCTCCAGAGTCCGGTGTATAACGTGCAGACCACCGGCACCGCGCCGGAAACCGTGACACTTAGCCTGACTTTGCCGCCAACCACCCCCAACACGGACGTACTCGACCTGTACGGTTGGGACGCAGAAACCGCCCAGTGGCGCTTTGTGCCGGCACACGCAGCGGTGCCAGGCACGCTGACGGCCACCGTGCGTGAGGTGCCGGACAAGCTGGCGCTGTTCCAGGCGCGCCCGCTGGACCAGCCGACCGTGCTGGTCGCCGTAGACGCGGCGCAGGTGCTGTCGTCGGAAGCCGGGCAACTGGCGACGATTGTCGCGCCCGGCGGTTTGCAGCCGACGCTGGAAGGCAAGCTGACCGGCAGTCTGGCGGCAGGCTTTGAACTTAACCGGGGCTACCTGGTGATGCCCGTCATCCGCAACTACGCTGACCCGCGCGCGATTGACATTGATACCGTGACGACGATCACCGGCAGCCGGGCGCTGCGCGCACAGCACGTCGGTCAACTGACGGCCTTCGCCGCCGGCGGCGGTTTCGCCGGTGTGATGATTGATTACCGCGACGTACCCGCCGACCAGCGCGACAGTTTCAGCGCATTTATCACCGAACTGGGCAAAAATTTCGACCAGCAGGGTTTGTTGCTGGGTGTGGTGGTGCCGGCAGCCCGCAACGTGGACGGCAACTGGGACACCGGCGCTTATGACTGGCAGGCTATCGGCCAGGCGGCGGATTACGTTCAGGTTAACCTCGGTCTCGACCCGGAAGCCTACGCGCCCGGCAGCGACCGACCGGTGGAAGCGATGCTGCGCTGGGGCGTGGACGAGATCAGCCGCTACAAGCTGTTGCTCGGCCTGTCGGCGCTGTCGGTGCGGTCGGTGGACGGTCAGTTCACGCCAATTGGCTATCAGGACGCGCTGTCGGCGCTGGGCAACGTCACGGTAGAAGCGCAGACCAGCGACAGCGGCAGCATCCTGCCCGGCAGCGAAATCCGCGCCAGTCTGGACGGCTTCCAGGCGGTGGCCGGAACAGATACGGTCGTGCAGTCGCCGTTTATTGATTTTATGGGCGATAACGAACAGCCGGTCGCCCGCGTCTGGCTGACCACACCGGAAGCGCTGCGCTTCCGCATGGATCGTGCGGCGGCGTTTGGGCTGGCAGGTGTCGCGTTTGAAGACCTGCTCGCCAGCGGCGTGGCTGACGGGGTATTCCAGACGATCATCAATTACAAGCTGGGGATGCCGACCCAGCCCGGACAGGGTGAACTGGCGCTGCGCTGGCGCATTGAAAGCGCCAGCGGCGTGGTCAGCGAAGTCACTACGGGGCTAAACGAACCACTGGTCACAACCATCGAAGCGCCGGAGGGCAACTATGCCATCAACGTGGCTGTTGTCGGCGCGAACATCGAGAAACCGCGCAGCGGCGCGGCGGTGGCGCTGTTTGCGCCGACCCCCACGCCAACGCCCATCCCGACTGCGACCCCGACGCCTACCCCCAGCCCGACTCCCTCCCCCGCGCCGGTCGTGCAGCAGCCGGCCCAGCCGGCGCAGCCAGCCGGCGGCGCTGCCCCTGCCGCGCCGGGGGCCGGCAGTATCGCCGTCGGCAACTTTGAATACGGCGGGCATGTCACCAGTACGTCCAGCGATGTGGCCGCCAATGCCATGCGCCGCGCCGGCATGAACTGGATGAAGGTGCAGATTCGCTACTCCGGCGGCATGTCGCCGGGCGCTGCTGCCGAACACATCAACGGCGCGAAGGCGCGCGGCTTCAAAATCCTGCTGGCGGTTGTCGGCAACCCCGCTGAACTGGGTGCGGGCGGTCAGGGATACATCCAGCAGTTCGCGCAGTTCCTCGGCGGTGTGGCGGCGCTGGGGCCGGACGCCATTGAAGTCTGGAACGAACCCAACATTGACCGCGAATGGCCGACCGGGCAGATCAGCGGCGCGACCTTCGCCACGATGTTGCAGGCCGCTTACCCCGCGATCAAGGGCGCGAACGGCAGCGTGATGGTCATCAGCGGCGCGCCCGCCCCGACCGGCGCGGAAGGCGCGTTCCCCGGTCAGGTCGTTAATGACGACCGTTTCATTGCTGAGTTTGTGGCTGCTGGCGGCCTGAACGCCGTGGACTGTGTGGGCGCGCACTATAACGAAGGCATTGTTGGCCCCAACCAGCGCAACGGCGACCCGCGCGATAACTACTACACCCGCTACTTCTGGGGCATGATGGATACCTACTGGAATCTGATCGGCGGCCAGAAGCCCATCTGCTTCACTGAACTGGGCTACCTGTCGCCGGAAGGACTCGGCCCGCTGCCGGATTTCTTCTCCTGGGCGCAGAATGTATCCGTCGCGCAGCAGGCCGCCTGGCTGGCGCAAGCGGCGGCGCTCTCGTCGCAAAGTGGCAAGGTACGGCTGATGATCGTCTGGAACGTGGACTTTACGCTCTACGGCAGCGATCCGCAGGCCGGTTATGCCATGATCCGCCCCGGCGGCGGCTGCCCGGCCTGTGACGCGATGGCGGCGGCCCGTTAGCTGTTGACCGGACGGCGGCAAATCATACGGTTAATCGCCGCCGGTTGTGGTGTAATAACAGGTAGGGACGCGATATCTCGTGTCCTGTGTGAAGAAAATAACCGTAGGGGCACGGCATGCCGTGCCCCTACAGAACGCGAAAAGCCTGTAGGGGCGGGTTGAGAAACCCGTCCCTACAGACACGAAAAAAACGTAGGGGCGAGGCGCGCCTTGCCCTACACGCCAACAATGCAAGACCGTAGGGACATGGCGTCGCCATACCCCTACACCCAACAACGATCATTTTGCAGGAGACACGTATGACCGCACAATCCCTTGCGCGGCGACGCAAACAAATCCGCGATTTTGTGCTGATCTGGACGGGCATCACCGTCGTGATGGGCGCGTGCACCTTCTTTGCGATCTACATCACCTATCCCAGCGCCAGCACAGCGTTGGGCCTTAGCCCGCGGCAGTCCAACTATGCCCTGGCTACCGCCACGCCGTTAGGGGCGGGCGCGGCCTTTAACGCCACGCCGATACCCACCCGGCAGATCATCGCGGCCAGTCCCACACCTCAACCACAGCCGACACAGGCGCAGGCACAGGCCATCGCCCAGGCACAGCCAACGGAAGCACCGACCGAGGCTGGACCGACGCCGACACTGCTGCCGATTGACGACAAGGGTTTTCATCTGGCGATTCAGGTGCAGTACAGCCTGGACATGAACCCGGACAACCAGGACAACTGGATGCGCGAAGTGAAGCAGAAGCTCGGCCTGGACTGGTACAAGCAGCAGGTGCGCTGGGAAGAAGTCCAGCCGGAACGCGACCAGTGGAACTGGTCGGTGCTTGACCTGACCATGCCGTCGGCGGCGAAATTTGGCGTCAAAACGCTGCTGTCCATCGTCACCGCGCCGGAGTGGGCGCGCGAGCAGGGTGTGAACGTGGAGAAACACGGCCCGCCCGCCAGTAACGCCGATTACGTCAACTTCGTGACCGAACTGTTGAAGCGGTATCCGGGGCAGGTTCACGCGATTGAGGTCTGGAACGAGCAGAACCTTGACCGCGAGTGGATGTCCACCAAAGGGCTGAGCGCCGCCAACTACGTCGCCCTGCTGCGCGATACCTATACCACGATCAAGGCGATTGACCCCGGCATCATCGTCATCAGCGGGGCGCTGGCCCCAACCGGCGGCTGGACCGAGCCGGACGGGCGCATCAGCGCGATTGATGATTTTGATTACCTGACGCAGATGATAAACGCCGGCCTGCTCAACTACGCCGACTGCATCGGCGCGCACCACAACGGCTACAACATCGGCCCGAACGTGCCCTGGGACAGCGTGCCGAATGACCCAACCGCCACCTTCCGCGGGCCGTTTGATAATCCGCACCACAGTTGGAGTCTGTACAGTACGCTGAACACCTACGCCAACAAAATCAGGCTGGCGGGTGGCGATCAAAAGCTGTGCGTGACGGAATTTGGCTGGGCGTCCACCGAAGACCTGGGCGGCTACCCGGAGGGCTTCGAGTTCGCCAACGACAACACACTCGAAGAACAAAAAGAATGGACGATGGAAGCCATTCAACTGATGGAAGACTGGGACATCGTGTGGATTGCCTCGCTGTGGAATCTCAACTACGGCCCGCAGGCCGGTTGGGCGACCGACAACGATAACGTCCCTTACTCGATTATCGGCAAGGACTGGAAGTTCCGTCCGGTCTACGACGCGCTGGTGGCATGGCATCAGGAACGACAGCAGGCCGGCCAGTAGCGCCGGCCCGCGCCAGCCGAACGAACAGGGTCAGGATCGGCGCGACGCTCGCCGGTCTGACCTTGTTTTTTGCGTTGGCGCTGGCCCGCGTCTACACGGTTGACCCGTTTCAGGCGGCGGCAGTGACAAACCCGCCGTTCACCTCGCTGACCTACGGGATTCACGCCTTCCTGTGGTGGGACAAAAGCAAAGCCTCGCTCTATCTCGACTGGGCGCGGCTGATGGTCTTCAGCCACGTCAAGCAGGTGTTTGCCTGGGAGGATTTTGAACACCAGCGTGGCGCGTGGAACTTTGCCCGCGCCGATGAGATTGTGAGCGAAGTTGAGCAGAAGGGGTTGAAACTGGTCGCCCGCCTCAGCGACGCGCCGGACTGGTCGCATCCCAGTCTGGAAGGCCACAAGGACGAGGATTTTGTGGACGCGCCGCCGGACGACCTGAACGACTGGGCAACGTTTTGCGGCACGGTAGCGGAACGTTACAATGGTCGCATCGCCGCCTATCAAATCTGGAACGAGCCGAACCTCACCCGTGAATGGGGCAACCGACCACCGGACGCCGCCGCCTACGTCGAACTGCTGGCGGCGTGCAGCCGGGCGATTCGCGCCGCTGACCCGGCTGCGATCATCATTTCCGCCGGACTCGCGCCCACCGGAACGTATGACACGACGGCTATACCGGATGACGTTTACCTGCAAGCCATGTACGACGCCGGTTTCCAGCAGTACGTGGATGTCGTCGGGGCGAACGCGCCGGGTTACAACAACCCGCCGCATGTCAGCCCGGACGAAGCCGAAGCCAGCGGCAGCCAGCGATTTTTCACGTTCCGCCGGGTGGAAGACCTGCGCCAGATTATGGTCAACAACGGCGATGCGGCGCGGCAGATGGCGATTCTCGAAATGGGCTGGCACACCAACCCCGGCCTTGATCCCAGCTACGCCTGGTACGCGGTGGACGAGGCGACGCAGGCGCGCTATCTGGTCGAAGCCTACCAGTACGCCGCCGACCACTGGCGTCCCTGGATGGGATTGATGACCACCATCTATTTTGCCGACCCCTCCTGGACGCCGGACGATGAGGAATACTGGTGGAGCATCACCACGCCGGAAGGCTTTACGCGGCAGGCTTTTCTTGATCTGGCAAACATGGCAAAATATTGCGGCAGCCGGGTCATCCCGGCGCGGCAACCTGACAGCCCGGAGGCGCTTGGCCTTGTCCCCGTTGCTCCTTGCGATTAGCTTCTTTTTCCATCTGGTTGCTACCGTCATCTGGATTGGTGGTCTGGTCATTATCACGCTGCTGGTCTGGCCGGAGATGCGCCGTACGCTGGAAAGCAGCCCGGCGCTGCTGGCGCTGCTGACACGGCTGCGCCGCCGCTTCGTGCCCTGGAGCAACTTCAGTCTGGTGGTGCTGGTTGTCACCGGCCTGGCGCAGATGACCGCCAACCCGAACTATGATGGCTTCCTCCAGATTGACAACGACTGGTCGCGGGCGATGCTGCTCAAGCATCTGACAATTGCCGGTATGGTTGTGTGCGGCGTAGTGTTACAATACGGCGTCACCCCGGCGCTGGAACGCGCCAGCCTGCTGCTGGAACGCGGCAAGGGCGACCCGGCGGAATGGGAACGGCTGCGCCGCCGCGAAATCCGGCTGACGCAGATCAATCTGCTGCTGGGGATCGCCGTCCTGGGTTTCACCGCCTGGGCGACAGCGATCTGAATAGCTGCCCGTTATCAGTCCAGAGACAGGACCAATCAGGGGCGTTTCCCTGTTCACTTACCCAGGTGGGCCAATGATTGACGTGAATACAGTTGGTCTTTTACCGAAAACTGACAACCGAAAACTGAAAACTCGGAACTCGGAACTCGGAACTACTGAAGGGAAACGGTTTTGTCCAGCCGAGTGAGTTACGCTCTGGCGGTGCTGCTCCTGCTGCTGGCGGCCTTCCTGCGGCTGCGTGATCTGACGCGTCTGCCGCCAGGACTGCATCAGGAGGAAATCACCGATATTCGCGTGGCGGAAACCGCGCGCCAGGGTACTGTCGAAGTCTTTTACGACCTGGGCGACGGTGAAGGACGCGAAGGGCTATATCACGTCGTGCTGGCCGCGCTCAGCAGCGTTGTCGGTCGAGGACTCGTTAGCTATCAGCTTATCTCGATCTGGGTCAGCCTGCTGACACTGGCACTGGTGTACGCGCTGGCAACACGGCTGTTTGGCCCGCTGGCCGGAGTGGCGGCGCTGGCGCTGCTGACGGTTAATCTGTGGACGATTCTGCTGGGGCGGGAAGTCTCCCGCGAGTCGTTCCTGCCGCTGCTGGTGACCGGCGTCATCCTGTCGCTGGCGCGCATTTTTTCGGTCTATCACCGGGGCGCGCCACGCCAGCCATCCACCGCGCCGTTTGTCGCGCTGGGGCTGCTGCTGGGGCTGGGCTTCTACGTTCACCCGGCGCACTTCATGATTGTGCTGGCGAGCATGGCCTTCATCTTCTACATGGTGCTGACGCGGCGTACGACCTCGCGCCGCCGCCTGGGTTATCTGGGTTTCGCCCTGCTGGTGATGATGATTGTCGCCATGCCGTACCTAATCTCCAGCCTGCGCCTGCCCCGTCTTAGCGGCGCGATGCGGGTCTTTGGCAGTTACAACATCATCCAGAACCCACCACTGACCGTTATCGGGAACAGCATCAGCGGTCTGTTTTTCCTGGGCGATCAAAATCCGGTGCGTAACCTGCCGGGCCGCCCGCTGCTTGATCTGGTCAGCGGCGTGCTGCTGCTGGTCGGTCTACTGGTGGCGCTGCGGGCCATCCGGCGGCGGCGCTACGCCCTGCCGCTGATCTTCACGCTGGCGCTGCTGCCCGTCGCATTCCTGACGCTGGACAGCCCGAACTTTCTGGCGCTGACCAGCCTGCTACCATTGATTGCCCTGTTTTTCGGGTTGGGTGTCAGCACCCTTTATTACAGCCTGCGCGCCCGCAGCGCCCGCCGCCTGATGGCTGTCGGCCTGCTGGTTCTGCTGGGGTTTAACCTCGGCTGGCTGTGGCGCGACCTGTACGGGGTGTGGCCGCGCCTGCCCGCCGTCGCCGCGGCCTATCACAGCCGCATCGGCCAACTGGCGCATCATCTGGATATGACAGCCAACAGCCTGCCGACGCTCGTTTGTGACTCGCCACCGTCCAAAGGACGGGAATTGAGCAGCACCGACCTGCTGCTGCTGATGATGAACCGCAAGCAGGCGCCGCTGCGCTTTGCCGACTGCGGCACCGGACTGGTGCTGATGAACGGTGGCGCTGACCAGCAGATTATCTTCCCGGAAACGCGGATGCTGCATAACATGCACCCGTATTTGCAGAAGTGGGTGCAGCAGGGCACGGTGCTGACGCGCGACAATCTGCCGCCGGATGGCGTGGTAATGCTCAACGTCGAACAGCAGCTGGCGGATACAATTGGTCGCTTTACCACCACCGCGCCGGTCGCCTTTGCGCCAGAAGCGCGCGGCTCGACCAATCTGGCCGCGCCGCCGGTGCGTTTTGGCGGCAACATCACCTTTCTGGGTTATGAGAGCGATTCCGCCGCAACCTATACGGCGGGTGGTATCCTGACGTTTATCACTTACTGGCGCGTGGATGGTATGATCCCACCGACGCTGCGCCTGTTCACGCATGTGCTGCCCGACCCGGCTTCGATTGCCGCGCAGACCGATACGATTAGCGTCAATGTGGGGTCGCTGCACAGCCGCGATATATTTATCCAGGTGACGTTTGTGCCGCTGCCGGCATCCATTCCCGGCGGCACCTATGATGTCTCCATCGGCGCGTATGACTCGGCCAGCAGTGTGCGGATGGGCGTGCTGGAGGACAGCCAGCAGCGCGGCACGCGCCTGTTTGTCGGGCAGATTTCCGTCGCCCGCAGGTAACCCATGTTTGAAATTGTGTTTCTGGGCACGTCGGCGGCCGCGCCGTCCATTCACCGGGGGATGCCGGCGCAGATTGTGCTGGCCGGCGAATACCGCTTCCTGATTGACTGCGGCGAAGGCACGCAGCGGCAGATTTTACGCAGCGGGGTGGGCTTTAAGCGGCTCAACCGTATCCTGCTGACCCACTCGCATCTCGACCACATCCTCGGCCTGGGCGGGCTGATTTCCACCTTCGTCCATTGGGAAAGTATAGACGAGATCGAAATCTACGGCGGCAGGGCCACGCTCGACCGGGTGCAGGCGCTGCTGTACGGCGTCGTGCTGGATTACGAGCGTATTCCAATCAAGCTGCATCTTATAGACATCAAGCCGGGGCTGCTGCTGGATAGCAAGGATTTCACTGTTAGCGCCTTCCCGGTCACGCACCGGGGGTCGGGCAACTTCGGCTATATTTTTCAGGAAAAGTCGCGCCGCCCATTCCTGGTGGATAAGGCCGCCGAACTGGGCGTGCCCGCCGGGCCAGAACGCAGCCAACTGGTGCGCGGCGAAACGATCACACTGGCGGACGGGCGAATCATCACGCCGGACATGGTGTTGGGCGAGGTGATTCGCGGCGTCAAGCTGGTGCACATCGGCGACATCGGGCGGCTGGATAACGTGCGCGACTACGTGGCCGAGGCTGACGCGCTGGTGATCGAAGCCACCTTCCTGCAGTCGGAAGCAGATACCGCCCGCGATTTCGGGCACATCACGGCGCAGCAGGCGGCCACGCTGGCGCTGGAAACCGGCGTCAAAACGCTGCTGCTGACGCACGTTTCCCGCCGCTACCGGGAGCGTGATATTATCGAGGAAGCGCGGCGCGTCTTCCCCAACAGCTACGTCGTGCGCGATCTCGACCATTACGCCATCCGGCGTGACCAGCCGGCAGAAAAAGTACAGCTACGAGAACCGGAAGAAGACGTGTCGTAATATACTGTGAACGGTGTGGCCTGGAATTTGCAGGGAGTGAGAAGGGAAGATGTAAGCTATGGATGGCGATACACGCTCTCAACTGGACAGCTATATCACCGACCTGTACGCACGAGAGGACGACACGCTGCGCTGGATTCAGCAGGAGGCCAGCCGCCACGAACTGCCGCAGATCAGCCTCAAACCGTTTGAGGGGCGGCTGATGCAGTTCCTCGTATCGCTGGCGGGCGCAAAAAAAGTGGTGGAAATCGGCACGCTGGCGGGTTACAGCGGCGTGTGGATCGCCCGTGCCCTGCCGCCGGACGGCAGGCTGTACACACTGGAACGAAGCAGCAAACACGCGCAGGTGGCCCGCGCCAGCTTCCGGCAGGCGGGACTGGCGGACAAGGTGGAGGTGATTGAAGGCGACGCGCGCGAATCGCTGCGGCAATTGAGCACAAACGGGCCGTTTGACCTGGTGTTTATTGACGCCGACAAAGCCAGCTATCCCGATTATCTGGCGTGGGCGATAGACAACTTGCGCCCCGGTGGCGTGGTCGCCGCGCATAATGCGTTTCGCGGTGGCAGAATCCTGATGCCGGAGAGCGACGAGGACCGCGCCATGCTGGCGTTCAACCGCGCGATTGCCGAACACCCGCAGTTGGACAGCATGATTCTTGCCATCGGCGACGGCATGGCAGTGGGCATCAGGAAGGGGTAGAAACCTCTCCCTTTCAGGTGCTGGAACAGGCCATTTCTTCACGGAAATGGCTTTTTGTTTGGGCGGAAACGGGCGTATAATCAAGATGGTGTTCATGAACAGGACTGTTTGCCGACGAATGGACGATTATCCCAGTTTTAGACAGAGCCGGGCTACCTACACGGTGAGCCTGTCCTGTCTGACATCAGGAGCATTCCCCGGCTGACCCCCGCTATGGCTGGCGGCGCGGTGGATGCTCCTGCGAATGAGCATCTGCCCGGAAAGGACGCTGGCCTATGATCTTTGTCACCGCCATCGCAATCCACCCGCTGGATTCCTACCACACCCGCACGCTGCCGGCGGCTCTCGGCGTTCAGGTGCGCTGCCACCTCCTCACCTTCCAGTAAGCGCGTCTCCACACCCCACTTTTTTATCCGCCCCCGCTGGAACGTGTGGAGAGAGCAACATGATTACCTGTCTGCGTAATACCGAGGCCGGCCTGATAACGCTTGACAAACCGATTGATGGCTGCTGGATGAATCTGGTGAATCCTGACACCCAGGAGATCGCCAGTGTGTGCCGGGAATACCATATCCCGGAAGATTACCTGACCTATCCGCTGGACATAGACGAACGCCCGCGCACCGAAAACGACAATGGCACGATTCTGATCGTGCTGCGCGTGCCGGTGTTCCAGGGCGAACACGCCGATATTCCTTACGCGACCGTGCCCATCGGCATTGTGATGACCGAGCGCGTGATAATCACCGTCTATAAGGCGGAAAACACGGTCATCCCGGAACTGGCGGCGGGACGGATTCGCGGCCTGAGCACGGCCAAGAAAAACCGCTTCGTGCTGCATCTGCTGCTGGCGGCGGCCAATAAATATCTGGCGTACCTGCGGGAGATCAACCGCAAGGTGGACGCGCTGGAAGACCGGCTACAAGCCTCGCTGAAAAACAAAGAGGTGCTGGAACTGCTGAAGTACCAGAAAAGCCTGACGCTGTTCACGACCGCGCTGAAATCCAATGAACTGATGATTGGGCGGCTGCAAAAGAGCCACCTGTTCAACAAATATGAGGAAGACCAGGACCTGTTGGAAGACGTGCTGACCGAACTCGGCCAGGCCATCGAAATGACCAACATCTCCAGCGGCATCCTCAGCCAGATGATGGATGCGTTTGCCTCGATCATCTCCAACAATCTGAACGTCGTGATGAAGTTCCTGGCGTCCATCACCATCATCCTGTCGCTGCCAACCGTCATTGCCAGCATTTACGGCATGAATATCAAGCTGCCGCTGATGGAACTTGAGCACTCCTTCGTCATCATCATGGGCATCACTCTGGTTGTGACGTTCAGCGTCGTGATGCTGTTTTTGCGGCGCGACTGGCTGTAGTCAAGAAAACGGCGGACGGAAACGGTAGAGGGATATGGTGATATGCCGCAAATAAGCCACGCCGGACGCTGAAAGCCGTCCGGCTGAACGAAAAAAGCCACCTGGAAGGTGGCTGGAAAGACGAATTAGTCATGGCTGTCAGCCCGCTTCTGGCGGGCTTACCTTCAGGAGTCAGCCAGAGGGCTTCCAGCCCCTGGCGGCATCGGTTCGATGTTATCACCCCACGCTGTCCAGCGTAATCATACCCTCGCCGTAGACTTTGCCCGGCTCGATGACAACCGGCGCATGGGTGTCCGGCGTGGCGATCAGGTCGTAGGTGGTCGCGCCAGTGATGCGCACCGGTACGATTTCGCCAACCGGCAGTTCCCCTTCGACCAGCACGTAACCGTCAATCTCCGGCGCGTCGCGGTAGCTGCGCCCCAGCGTGATCGTGTCACCGGTTGGCTGGCCGTCGTCATCCTCGCTGACGCCGTGCCCTTCGACCAGGATGTCCAGCGTCCTGCCGACCAGCGCCTGGTTTTTCGCCAGACTGATGCCCTGCTGGAGTTCCATCAGCCGTTCGTAACGCTCCTGCTTCACGGCGTCATCCACGTGGTTAGGCAATGCCGCGCTCGGCGTGCCGATTTCATACGAGTACTGGAACGCGCCGACGCGGTCGAACTGCAAATCACGCACGAACTGCATCAACCCTTCAAACTCGGCCTCGGTTTCGCCGGGATAGCCGACAATAAAGGTTGTCCGAACGCACAGGTTCGGGATCATCTCACGCAGCCTGCCGACCGTTTCGTACACCCATTCGATTTTCGCCGGACGTTTCATGCGCAGCAGCGTGTCGCGGTGGCCGTGCTGAAGCGGCATATCGAGATAGGGCAAAATCTGCGGGTGTTTTGCCATCGTTTCCATCAGGCGTGGCGTGACGTAGCCGGGATAGGCGTACATCACGCGAATCCAGGGGATGTCCGGCGCGGCCTGCACGATGCTGTCCAGCAGATGCGCCAGTCCATCTTTCAGGCCCAGGTCGTGGCCGTAATCGGTTGTATCCTGCGCGATCAGAATCAGTTCCCTGACGCCCATGTTTTGCAGCCGTTCCGCCTCGCGCACGATAGACTCCACCGGGCGGCTGACGGCTGTCCCCTTGATTTTCGGGATGGCGCAGAAAGCGCACGGGCGGCGGCAGCCGTCGGCGATCTTGAGATAGGCACTCGCGCCCTGGACGCTTGCGCGCAACACGCCGCGTTCGTCCAGCCCGACGACGTTGGCATCCGTTGGCAGGTGATACAGCGGTTCGGGATGTTTGCGGTCGCGCAGGCGGCGGATGAGGTCAAAAATGTCCATCCAGCGGCGCGTGCCGATCACGCCATCCAGCCCCGGCACTTCCTGCACCAGATTCGCGCCGTACCGCTGCGACAGGCAGCCCGCCGCGATCACCATCTGGTTTTTGCGCTTGCCGTCGGCCAGCTCACGCAGCGCGTTGATCGATTCCTGCTTGGCCGTGTCAATAAAGCCGCAGGTGTTGACGATCAGCACTTCCGCCTGATTCGGATTGCCGACGCCGCGCATCCCGTTCTGGTTCAACACCTGCGCGATGCTTTCCGAATCGACCGTATTTTTGGAACAGCCGAGGCTGAGGAGATAGTAGTTATTTTTACGAGACGCCATCCCGTTCCCTGTTATACAATACCTTGTAGGGGCGAACCGGCGGTTCGCCCCTACAATCATCCATCAACAATTGAATCGGTAGGGACACGGCATGCCGTGTCCCTACATGCCATGTCAGCAGAATTTTATAGACGAACCTCTGTTTTATCCACCCCCAGAGCGTCATAGATAATTGAGATTAGTCTTTCTTGATTGTTAAACACCAGACGAAGCCTTCTCACAAAGATAATCGCAAACAGCGAAAAGAACAGAAACAGTATTAAAGGAGAGTAAAATATGAAAGCTAAAATAGCCCCGATAACAACGAAATACGTATAGAACAAAATCTGGAGGACAGAGGCGTTGCTTGTTCCTCGAACCTTTACATCTCCTGTTTCATTTAAGGAAAGAGTCATCTCAGCCTCAGCATAGGCCAGTCTTCTGTGGCCGTCGCTTTGATAACATCCCAACCGGAAATAGGTTTCAGCAGTCTTCTCGGTAACTTCTAACATGGTGATTTCAGGACAAGATTCAAGATGTTTGAGTGCTTTTTTGCACTCCTTCAAAGAATAAGGCGAAACAAACGAAAACTCTTTTGTGAGCGGCCACATTGTAATCTCTCCACAGTCAGGGAGTCCCTCACTCCACCATGACAAAGGCGCGCACCGGGAACGTGCCAAAGTTTTTTACCTTTACCGGCACGGCGTAGAACTTAAACGGCACGCCGGCGGGGATCGCCTCCAGATTGTTCATATGCTCGACGATGAGAATATTCGCGCCGAGCAGGATGGTGTGAACCGGGCGGCGGCCATCCGCCGTATCGTCAATGTTGTACGAGTCAATGCCCACCAGCGCCGCGCCGCCTGCCTTGAGCGCATGGGCAGCGGCTTCAGTCAAGTAGCTGTGGCCTTCAAAATACTGGTCGGTCTTCCAGTGGCGCGACCAACCGGTTTGCACCAGCACCGCCTTGCCGCGCACGTCCAGCCCGGCGAAGCAGTCGGCATCAATCACGCGCCCGTGCTCCGGCGAGAGGCGGACTAATACACCGTCGAGATGCGCCAGTTGTTCCAGTTCCAGCGCCGCCAGATCGCGGCCATCGGCAAAGCGATGGAAGGGCGAATCGAGGTATGTCCCGGTATTGGCGACCATCTCGATTTTGCCGATGTGGAACTCCGTGCCGGGCGCGTATACCCGGCGCGACGCCTCGCGGCTGAGGTAATCGCAGATGATGGGCGCGGGCAGCCCCTTGTAGGTGATGAGGCCGTCCTCGACGGTGTGGCTGAGATCAATCAACTGGCGTGTCATTATTTACGCTCCATTAGGTAAATATAACCGGAACAACCCACATTCGTCGTGCGCCCGCGACAGTTCAACCGCTTCGCGCAGGGACTTTTTCTGCGCCAGAAAATAAAACAGATGAATCGCAAAAAAGATGGCCGCGTTGCCTTCCACGTAATCAGCCGGCGCGATATAAGCGACACAGCCACCCTTGAAGAACGCCGCCGCGAACGCTTCCGTGCCGGTCGCGCAGCCGAGATTGAGTACGACGCGCTCCGGCAGATGCACAATGGACGCAAGATCGGCGATGGTCAGCGGCGGCTCATCAGGGACGAGGATACAACCGCCGTTAGTGGGATCGCCATGACACGAGAGAATGATATACGGGAAAAAGGTGGGAATGCTGCCCCTGAGAATTTCGACCGCTTCCTTACGCGAACCGACCCAGTGAATGTCCACGCGAAAGTTAAAGGCTTCCAGCATCGTCCGCAGCGCCATCGGTTCGAGGCCGGTGTCACCGATTGCGACAATCGAAACGGTGTCTTTCAGGACCAGCGGCACTTCCCAGGCCACAGTGTTAGCCACTCCGTCTGGTGATAAACAGGTTCGCCACCGGCAGCGTAAAGCCAGGCAGCACGTCGTAACCTTCGATGGTGTCTTCGACCGTCAGGATTTCCGACGGCACGCCGGGGCGGTACACTTCCACAATCTTGGGGCGCGGGAATACCAGGAACACCAGCCGCACACCGTTGGCGATGTAAAACCTGGCTTTCTCGCGCAGGTCGTCGTAATTCTCGTCTGGCGAGCGCACCTCGACAATCACATCCGGCGCGCGTCGCGCAGCGCCTTTGACGGTGATCGGAACATCGGGGTCAATCGTCATAGAGACGTGCGCTTGGCGCGTATTTTTGAAGTTGCCCGGCACACGGAAGCGGCTTTCAGGACCTGGTAGACCAAGCCCTCTCGGCCTGGCATAATCGGTGAAGAAACAGATAAAAAGTCCCACAATCAGCGCATGTTCTTCGGTTGGCATTGCTTTCTCCACGATGACGCCGTCAATCAGTTCAAAGTGGCGGTCGCGGTTCTCCGGCCTGGCGATGAACTCCTCGAACTCATCCACCGTGTACAGTTTTTCCGCCGGCAGCGCCATGTCACCAACCTCGTTCGACTGCTTTGGTTATCGTGTGTTTTCACAGGCGACCACACAGGGTCGCCCCTACGTTACCTGTACTTCGCGGGGACGACCACACTGAGTCGCCCCTACAGTACCCGAATTATACCCTTATGCACTTTACTGAAAACTGACAACTGATGACTGAGAACTATCCTTGCCGCGCATTGTAGACAAAACTGCCGCTGGCGGCAAAGTCGCGGTATACCTTGAGCGCCTCGTCGGTCAGCACGTGGTTGACCAACTCAATACCGCGCTTCGCCAGTTCGCGCTCCCAATCGGGATGAATCGGCCCCTCATCAAAGCCGGTGATCTGCTCCAGTTCTGGCCCGCTGCCGGGAATCACCAGCGACCGGATGCCCGACCACAGCGTTGCGCCAAAGCACATGGCGCAGGGCCGCCAGTTGACGACGAACTGGTACGCGGGCAGGCCCGGCCCGCCCAAATCCCACGTTCCCAGTTTCTTCTGCGCCAGGGACAGCGCCATCACCTCGGCATGAGCCGACGAGCAGTTGGACGCCATGACGCGGTTGACGCCGATCACGACCGGCTTACCCGTATCGCGCTCAAACACGCCGGCAGCGAACGGTCCGCCCGTACCGTTCTCGAAGTTCAGCCGCGAAAAGCGGATAACCGCCGCCATGCGGTCTTCCAGTGCCGGCAGGCGTTCCGGCAGGCGATTGTTTTCCTCAATGGCCCAATCGGGCAGTGACAGCGTGAATTGCATCGGATGTCCTTTCTGGTAAGCCAATGCTATGGGTAAAGGCTGTCCATCCTGTTCAACAAAGATTGGTTATTTCACCTGGATACCCAGTCGCTCCAGCAGGTTTCGGCTCAACTGCGCCGGATACTTGATCGGCTTTTTATCCGGGCCATGCGAATCCGAGCCGGAACTGGTCAGCAAGCCATGTTTTTCCGCATATTCCCGATACATCTCCATCTGTTCCGGCGCATGGGCAGGGTAATAAACTTCAAGGCCGTCTACCGGCACGTCCCGGCGCAGTTCGTCCAGCAAATCCGTGTCAAAACACACAAAGCCATCACTTCGCCCAGGGTGAGCAATCAGCGCCACTGCGCTGCTGCGGTGCGCCGCATCCACGACCGCCGCCGGGTCGCTGGTGGCAAAATCACAGCCGGCCTCGCGCAGCATTTTGCCCGGTGTTTCATAGCCACCTTTCTTAAGGAGGGCGGCCAGCGCGAACGGTTGTCCTGAACCTGGAAGATCGAGGATGGCCGTTATTTCGTCTTCGGCAAGTGTGTATCCCTGCTGGTGAAAGAAGTTGCAGACCTGCATGGTGTTCTCGCGCTGGCGGCGGGCCACGTCCTGCGCCAGTTCAGCCAAATAGTTGTTCTCCGGGTCAAAGCCGTAACAAAGTATGTCAACCAGCTCACCTTTCCAGGTGGTGGTCATCTCTACGGCAACCAGCAGCGGAAACCCTTTTTCCAGCGCCAGCCGTTGCAGCGACACCAGCGTATCCACCCGGTCATGGTCAGTGATGGCGGCCAGACCAAAGCCTTCACCTGCCAGATAGTCAATAAGCTGGTCTGGCAGCCAGACACCATCGCTGTAAATCGTATGCGTTTGCAGGTCAATCGCAGCATCGCGGGCAAGCACGAGATCGGCAGTGGACAGTTTCATAAACACATGAGCCTTTCGCGGCAGCAAAATCAAAACACGCATTTGAAGTAAAAAATGCAGGGACATGGCGGCCATGTCCCTACAGTACCCAACCTTATCCCGCCGGTTTCGTCGGCGGGAGGCCCTCCTGCGTCACACGCGGTGGCAGCACCGCCGTCGGCGTGGGCGGCAGTGGTGTGCGCGTCGCCGTCGGCGTGCTGGTTGGCAGCGGCGTGCGTGTCGGTGGCAGCGTATTGGTGGGCGGCGCGGTGTTGCTCGGCGTGGGTGTGATCGTCGGCGTATCGCTTGGTGTGGGTGTGATCGAAGGTGTGAGGGTAATCGTTGGTGTAAACG
Organism: Chloroflexota bacterium; assembly: GCA_016223085.1. Classification (GTDB taxonomy): domain Bacteria; phylum Chloroflexota; class Anaerolineae; order Aggregatilineales; family Phototrophicaceae; genus CFX2. Next base: position 118,994 of record JACRPS010000034.1, on the reverse strand, counting down.
ACGCCGTCGGTGTATCGCTGGCGGTTGGGCTGGGGCCGGGGGTATTACTGGGCGTCAGCGCCGCAATCATCCCCTGCACGTCAATCGCGGAGGTCGGCGGCGGCGTCGGTGTAAATTCCGAAGTTGGGTCAAAGCCCGGCCCGGAACTGACCTGCACACCGTTCATGGTAAAGGTGATGTCCACTTTCTGACCGCGCCCGCCAAACGCGCCCTGCGGTTGGCCGTTGTACGTCACTACCAGCGCCTCGGCATTGCTGGCGGTGATGCTGACCGACTCGTTGGCGCGGTATTCCAGCGGCGGCTGGCCGGGGCGCGCCACGCCGGCAAACTGCTCCACGCCGTCGCTGATAATCCGCAGCCAGCTTCGCTGCACCATATTGATCGTCACCAGCACACCGCGCCCATCATAGACCTGCGCCGCGCCGGCAATCGCCAGCGGCGTGGGCGTCGGTCCGATGGCAAAGGTGGGCATCGGCGTAAAGGTCGGTGACGATGGGAGTTCAACCAGGATGTCCCCATCTGGTCCCGGCGGCACGGTGGTATCCGGCGGCTGGGTAATCAACTGGGCAGCCACAAACACAATCACGGCCACCGCTGCCAGCGCGACCAGCAGCAGCGCCAGTGTGTTGAGGAAACTACCACGACGCTCCCGAACCGGAGCGACCACCACCGGCGGCAGCGCCGGGTTGGTGTCGGTGATCGAGCGCGGGCCAACCGGCGCGAACGGCTGCGTGTCGCGTTTGCCGCGTCGTTTGCCGTTGCGGCGCTGCGCTTCCACCAGCGAGGCATCGTAATGTGCCACCACCCGGTCTTCGTCCAGCCCCAGGTAGCGGGCGTAATTGCGGATAAAACCGCGAATCTGGACAGCGGAAGCATCCCTGACCGTGAAATCACCCAGTTCAAACGACTCAAGGATGCGGCGGCGAATCCGTAAGGACTGCTCCGCGTCGTCGAGTGTCAGTTCCCTGGCCTCACGGGTTTCGCGCAGATAGCGGCCTAGTGACTGTGCATCCATAGCGTGTAATTGTACCAGCCCCCACCTGCATTAAAAAAGCGACCCCGACAACGGTTATACCGGCGGGGTCCCATTTTTTCAACATCAGCGAGAGGAAGGTTACTGAGCGCCGCCTGCCGGCTCGTCGCCCGGCGTCAGCGCGTCGGCCACGCGTTCCGCCACCGACTCGACCGCGCCGGTCACGGCTTCGACCGCGTTTTCAACCGCGTTCTGCACCGCTTCGACCACGGTCTGCGGTTGCTCGGCTTCCGCCGCGCCACCCTGGGCCGCCAGATACGCGGGCAGTTCTTCTTCGCGCATCACGATCACGCGCAGGGTTGGCGAGACATCCGTGCCCAGCCGCACCGGGATGTCATACGTGCCCACTTCGCGCAGCGCCTGCATACTCAGGCGGCGGCGGTTGATGTCCACCCCGGTCTTTTCCCGCAGCGCCTCGGTGATTTCGGTCGTGGTGACGGACCCAAACAGCTTGCCGGTATTGGCGGCGCGGCGGCCAAACACCAGTTCCACACCATCAATCTGGCGTGCCACTTCGTTCAGGCGGCCTTCCAGTTCCGCCTTGCGGGCCGCAGCGGTTTCGCGCAGTTTGTCGGCCTTCGCCAGTTCCGCCGGCGTGGCTTTGGCGGCCAGTTTCTTCGGAATCAGGTAATTCCGCGCATAGCCGTCCGCCACTTCAACAACTTCCCCGGCCACGCCTTGTTTGTAGACATCTGCAAGCAGGATCACTTTCATGGAAATTTCACCCTCAAAATCGGCAACGGCCCCGCCGGGCGCTGCGCTGTGTATCTTGCGGAAAGCAAAGTCGTATTATAAACGCCGAAAGAGGGCGTGACAAGCGTGGGCTTTTACGGCGCGGCAATGCTAAAGCTGTCTACCGCGCTCCAGGCACCCGGTTGACCGTTGGCACGTTTTGCCTGCACCCGCCAGAAATAACGCCCGTTGTTGAGATAATCGGTCAATGCAAATGCTGTCGGGTTATGGGCATCGTCATACACAAACTCCGGGCTGGAAAAACTGTTGTTATTATCCACCTCCAGCCGGTAGCCTGCCGCCCAGGTGATGGGACCCCAGGTGAGCGTGGGGGTATGGGTATCATAGACGTTGCGTTTGGGGCCAACCGGACGCGGCAGACTATCCTGAAAAACGGCGATGGTATTGCCGCTGCTACCTGCTGCAAGCGAGCGGGATAACTGCTGTACTGCAATAGCTTCCACATCATCCAACGCGACCGCGTAAACCAGACTGGTCACGGGGTCGAAGGTCACATCATAAACAGCAGTTCCAATCGGTTTTACATCCACGATAGTGAGGGTGAGCGCGTCCAGGATATAAACCCTGCCTGAATTGACATCGCTGTTGACCGCTGGAAGGTAAATGTGATCGTTATAACTGTTGACGGCTATGCTGTTCAATGCGTCAGGCAGCGGAACATCCACCACCACCGTATTGGTATATCCGTCAAGCTGAATCACATGCCCATTAAAGGAATCTGGCTCGGTCACGGATAGGTATACCTGTCTGGTCGTTTCATTCACGCTGATTCGGTTGGCAGCGGATACCATTGGCAGCGTCTTGATCACGGATAACGAAGTGCCGTCCAGCACCAGCAGGCCATAAGGCGGGACATCGTAAGTCCCATCGAACGTCGCAAACGATACGTAAATGTGATTAGTCGTGGAATTCACAGCGACTTCGTTCGGCCTTTTATTTCCTAAATCAACCGTTTGTATAACGGTATTGGTGTTACCGTCAATGACAGCCAGTTCGCGCGTAAGCATGTAGCCTACATAGATGCGGTTTGAAACACTGTTTACCGCAATTCCGGGACCAGCACCTCCCACAGTGGGGATAGTAGTGAGCAGCGAATCGGTCGCGGTGTCAACGACAACCACATTGGCCGGCAGCTTATTATCAATGCCGTACAGCCGTTCCCTGGCCGGATTAATCGCCATGTTCCCGATACCAGTATTCGTAACATCACCGACTTCAATCGTTTTGATGACGGTATTGGTCACGCCGTCAATCACGACAATTCCGTTCGACGCGCAGTAAACTTTATGGGTCAGAGGATTGGCGACGGCGGTCAAACACTGGGCGGGAATCAGTACCGTGTCTTCAGCGGTGGTTGGATAAACGGCCAGAAGGAGCGCCGCCAGCGCCAGACCGGAACGCAGGCAGCGGACGAAGCAGGCGCGCATAAATCCCCCTATAACATTATTGTTTCAACCATTATATCATGTTTCAGGATGGTGCAGACCATTAAGCCTGCGCTGCCAACCGCTTCAACAGCGGGTATAATTCCGCGCCATGAATCAGTCATCCACCTTACCCCAAACCGAAATGAGCGTCGTCAAGCCATCGTTGAATTATCATCACCTGCTTGCCTTATTGCTGGCGCTGTTCAGCTTCTGCATGACGGCGCTTGTCAGCCGCACCGTCTACGAACGCCTGCCGCACCTGGAAGACGAGATGGCTTATCTATTTCAGGCGCGCACGCTGGCGCGCGGGGACATGGTAATCGAATCGCCCAGCCCGGCGCGTCCCTTCTGGCAGCCGTTTGTGGTGGACCGGGGCGGCAAACGCTTCGGCAAATATCCGCTGGGCTGGCCGCTGCTGCTGGCCGGTGGCGTTGTGATGGGTCAGCCCTGGGTTATCAACGCCTTTCTGACAGCATTGACGGTGGCGCTGGTGTACCGGTTGGGCCGCGACCTCTTTAACCCGGATACGGGCGTGTTCGCCGCCGCGCTGACGGCCTTTTCGCCGATGGCGCTGCTGCTCAACGGCACGCTGATGGGGCACACCTCGGCGCTGTTTGCGGCCACCCTGTTTTTGTGGGCCTACTGGCGCATGGAACGCGCCCGCCAACGGTCGTCTGCGCTGCGCTGGGGCGTGGTGGGCGGGCTGGCGCTGGGGCTGCTGGTCGCCAACCGTCCGCTGGCGGGGGTAGGGGTTGCCGCGCCACTGGTGGCCTACAGCGGCGTGCGATTAATTCAACCGTTCCTGCGTAGGGGAGGGTCTGAGACGCTCCTCTACACGGATGAGAATACGCTTGCAGACACCCGTAGGGGCGAACCGGCGGTTCGCTCCTCCATAGACTCGAACGAAATCTCCGTAGGGACACGATATATCGTGTCCCTACAGCCACGCCAACGTTTTATGTCGGTGCTCATCCCTTTGCTGGCGCTGGCCGCCGCCACGCTGCTCGTCAGCCTGCTGATTCCGCTGTACCAGTACGCCGCCACTGGCGACCCCCGGCAAAACCTGTACGAACTGGTGTGGAGCTACGACAACGTGGGCTTTGGCGAAGGGCATGGACGCAATATCCACACGCTGGAAAAAGGCATCCGCCAGACGCGATGGGATTTGTCGCTGGCAGCGGCGGATTTGTTCGGCTGGCAGTTGGGTGGTATGCCGGAAGAATCGCTGCGGCTGCGAATGAGCGCCGTGTACTGGCCGGTGATCGGCGTAAGCTGGATACTGCTTCCATTCGGCCTCATCCTCGGCCTGGGGCGGCGCTGGTGGAAGTGGGCCATCTGGCTGGCGGTCGGTATGGCCGCGTTTTTCCTGACGACTACCCTGCCGGTAGAAACGTACCTGCGCAACCCGAGGTTTGCCTACGCCTGGATGGGGGCGGGGGCGGTCTGGATGCTGCTACCGTTTGCGTTCCTGCTGCTGGATAAGCCGAACCCGCGCGCCGCCTGGACGTGGCTACTGCTGGCCGTGCCGCTGTGCCTGGTCGGGCTGTACATCGCCTATTGGATTGGCTCGCAGTTGTACAGCACGCGCTACTATTTCGAGGGGCTGACGGGGCTGGCCGTGCTCACCGCCGTGCCAATTGCCTGGCTGGCGCAGCGCTGGCGGCGCTGGCCAGTGTACGCGGCCTTCGCGGCGCTGCTGCTGTACACGCTGTATGCCTACAGCACGCCGCGCATCACGCCGCTGTACCGCTTCAACTGGGTCAGTCCGGAGCTGATCGAAGCCGTGAAAGCGCGCCGTGAAGATGACCGTCCGCTGCTGGTGATTATCGCCGGCGCGGACGTGCGCTGGCGGGCGTACGGCAGCCTGATGGCAGGCACCAGCCCATACCTCGACAGCGAGATTGTGGCCGCCTGGGATACGCTCGCGCCTGGCCTGCGTGACCAGATTTTGAAGCTGTTTCCCGACCGGCAGGTGATCGAAATGACGGGCGAGCGCAACCGTGTCTGCTTCGGCAGCACGATGCAGGGTGAATGTTACGGCGCGCCGCCGGAAGCCAACGGGTGAGTCTTATCAGTCACCTGCTCGATTCGTATTACAATAGTAGGGGGGGGTTTAGAAACCCGCCCCTACCCAATATTGAATCGGTGAAGCCATGAGTCGCATCTTCATCAACTACCGCCGGCAGGACAGCGAAGGGTACGTTGGCCGCCTCTACGATCATCTGGCGCAGCACTTTCAGCGCGACGACCTGTTTATGGACGTGGACAGCATCCCGCCCGGCGCCGACTTCGTGCAGGTGCTGGAAGATGCGGTCGCATCCTGTGACGTGCTGATCGCCGTGATCGGCCCCGGCTGGCTGAACTGCGCCGACGATGCCGGCGAACGGCGACTGCACCAGTGGAACGACTTCGTGCGGATTGAAATCGCCAGCGCGCTCCGGCAGAACAAGCTGGTGATTCCCGTGCTGGTCGGGCGGGCGCGGATGCCCTCCCCCAACGATTTGCCGGATGAGTTGCACCCGTTGTGCCGCCGCAACGCGGTTGAACTCAGCCACCAGCATTTTTCACGCGATGTCGAAAAACTGGCTACTGCCATCAAAAGCGCCATTCCCGCCAATCCCTCGTTCAAAGGCCGCGCCAACTCCGAGACGCTGCGCCAAAAGGAAGCGGCGCTGAAGGCCGTGCGCGACGATCTGGTGGGCGCAACCTCATCCCCGCTGTACACATACCGTATCGAAAACCGGCACTTTCCGGTGCTGGGCGAGGGCAACCCGGATGCCAATATCCTGTTCATCGGCGAAGCGCCGGGCAAAAACGAAGCGGCCACCGGGCGACCGTTCATCGGGCCATCCGGCGACGTGCTGGCGGAAATGCTACGCGGCATCGGCCTGAAGCGCGACGACGTATATGTAACCAACGTGCTGCTCGATTTTCCTGGCAAACGCGACCCGCTGCCGGAAGAACTGGCCTTCTACGCGCCATTTGTTGACCGCATCATTGACATCATCCAGCCGGCGGTGATCGCCACGCTGGGCGGCTTTGCCATGTCATATATGCTCAAAAAGCTGGATTTGCCGGAGAAACGCGGCAAGATCAGCCAGCTCCACGGCAAGCTGATAAAAACGCGCCTGCCCTACGGCGAAATCCACGTCGTGCCGCTGTATCACCCCGCCGTTGTACTCTACAGCGCCAGCCAGAAGGAAACGCTGCGGCAGGATTTTGAGAAGCTGAAGCTGTTCCTGTAGACCAGTCTACATCAACTGACGTTAAGGTTGGAAATGCCCCTGCCGATGTACGATAGGCATAGTTACCGGTTGCCAGTTTCCAGACAAAACAGAAGTTGTCGGGACATTGGCTGGCTGCCATTGACCAGACAGAAGGATTTGTTATGACTTTAACCGAACGCCAGGTGTGGCTGGTGCAGACCACGTTTGAGAAATTTATCGTGGATATTGACGTGGCCGCCCGGCTGTTTTACGACCGCCTGTTTGAAATTGACCCCACGCTGATCCCGATGTTTCGTGGCGATGCGCGCGCACAGGGGCGCAAGCTCATCACCATGATCCTGTTCGCCGTCAACGGCCTGAACGAGCTGGACAGCCACAGGCCGCAGATTCAACTGATGGGTCGGGAGCATGTCAGCTATGGCGTGAAGCCAGAACACTATCCGATCATGGGTGATGCGCTGGTATGGACGCTAAAGGCCGGCCTGGGACGCGACTTCACGCCGGAGGTCGAGCAGGCGTGGCGCAGTGTGTGGGATTATCTGTCGGAAATTGCGATTGAGGCGGCACACGCCTCAGATAATGGGGGTAACGCTGGGTAGAATAGCTTTCCCCCGCGACGTTTTGAACAACCCGGCTCAGTTCTTAAAACATCTGTAGGGGCGGGTTTCTAAACCCGCCCCTACAAAACCCACCCCTACGCGCTCGGCCTGCCACCTTGCCCCCACCTTATACGTACATGAATATACCGGGGAACTGCTTCCCGTTCGTGTATAATGACACATGTAAGGGATAAGAGAAGGACACCATGCGGATTATCGTACATACCGGCAAAGGCGGCGTCGGCAAAACCAGCATTTCGGCGGCCACCGCGCTGCGCTGCGCCGAAATGGGACTCAAGACGATTGTCATCAGCACCGACACGGCGCACAGCCTGGCCGACTCGCTGGAAAAACAGATCGGCCCGGAGCCGGTCGAATTGTATCCCAACCTGTGGGCGCAGGAAGTGGACGCGCGTTACTCGATGGACAAGTACTGGGGCGCGTTCCAGAAGTATATGGTGGCGCTGTTCAGCCGCCAGGGGGTGGAAAACATCGTGGCAGAGGAAGTCACGATTCTGCCAGGGCTGGAAGAAGGCGCGCATCTGCTGTGGATTAACAAGTACGTCGAGGATAAAGCCTTCGACGTGCTGATCGTGGATGCCGCCCCAACTGCCGAAACGCTGCGGCTACTCAGCCTGCCAGACGTGACGCGCTGGTGGTTCGAGAAGATTCTGACGCTGACGCGCGGTGCGTCGAAAATCCTGCGACCCATCGGGCGACTGGTCAACCGCGTGGACGCTGTACCGGACTCGAACGCCTGGGATCAGGTCGAAAGCCTGTTCCAGACGCTGGACAAGGTACGCGCCCTGCTAACCGACCCGGACATCAGCAGCATCCGGCTGGTCGTAAACCCGGAGAAGATGGTCATTAAGGAAACACAGCGCACTTACACCTATCTCAACCTGTACGGCTACGCCACCGACGCCATCATCTGCAACCGTATCATCCCGCCGGAAGTAACCGACCCGTACTTTGCCATGTGGAAGGCCAACCAGCAGGAGAACATCGGCTTCATCGGCGAAGCCTTTGGCGAACTGCCACTCCTGAAAATCCCGCTGTTCGGGCAGGAAGTGACCGGCCTGGACAGCCTGCGCCAGTTGGGCACGACGCTCTACGGCGATAAAAATCCGGCGCACAAGCTGTTTGACGGCCACACGCACCGGATTGAAACCGATAGCGACGGCACGCACACGCTGGTTGTTCCCCTGCCGTTCGCCAGCAAAGAGGATATGGACCTGTATCGCTCCCGCGATGAAATCACGCTGCGGGTGGGGCCATATCGCCGGAACATCGTCTTACCGTATGCCCTGTGGGATTTGGAAATCGCCGATGCCCGATTTGAACAAGCTACCCTCCGTATCCAGTTCCGAAAGGACGAACGGGTACAAAAGCAGCGGGTACGTTAACGGAACGCACCCGCCACACCTTGCCGGTGTCACGGATACTGTCATCGAGTCCCCGCCGGAGATTCCCCCCATTCCGGCGGGGCGGCGCTCCCTGCGGCTGCAAATCCGCTACGTGCGGACGCTGCTGTTCGCCCTGCGGCTGTTCGCCCGCGTGCTGCTGTGGCAGTATGTCATGCCGCGCCTCATCGGCCAGGAGCGGGTTGATCGGAGCAGCCTGGCGCGCTGGGTGAAAACCGCCCGCGAATTCCGCGCCTACGCCATCAAAATGGGCGGGGTGATGATAAAACTCGGCCAGTTTGTGTCGTCCCGCGTGGACGTGCTGCCGCCGGAAATCACCAACGAGTTAGCCGGCCTGCAAGACGAAGTGCCGCCCGTCCCGCATGACCAGATCATGGCGGCAATGCAGGCCGAACTCGGCAGGCTGCTGGATGCGTTCGAGCAGATTGACAAAACGCCGATTGCCGCTGCCTCACTGGGACAGGTGTACCGCGCCCGATTGAAAGACGGCGAGCGCGTGGTGATTAAGGTGCAGCGCCCCGGCATCCGGGAAATTGTTTACACCGATCTGGCTGCGCTGCGCATTGTGGCGCACATCGCCCGCCGCTTCCGCTTCATCAGCCGCCGCGCCGACACGGTGGCGCTGGCGCACGAGTTCGGGCGCGTGCTGCTGGAAGAAATATCCTACAAGCGCGAAGCCTATAATGCCCGTCGCTTCGCCCGCATGTTTAAGGACGATCACGGCATCTACATCCCGGCGGTCTACGGCGACCTGAGCACCAATTCCGTACTGGTGATGGAAGACGTGACGACGATCAAGATCAACGATTACGCGGCCATCGAAGCTGCCGGCATCAACCGTAATGCCGTCGCCAAGCGGCTAATGGACTGTTACATGAAGCAGGTGTTTGAGGAACGGTTTTTCCACGCCGACCCCCACCCCGGCAACCTGTTTGTGTATCCGCTACCGCAGGAAAACGGTAACAGCCACTACGGCAAAAGCGGACGCCCGTTTTACCTGATCTTCGTGGACTTCGGCATGACCGGCTCGCTCAGCCCCAAAATCGCCGCCGGACTGGTGAACACGCTGGCGGCCATCGTCAACCGCGATGCCGATAAGCTGGTACGCAGCTACCAGGAACTCGGCTTCCTGCTGCCGGAAGCCGACGTGGAGCGCATCGAGGAAGCGACCAAAGCGGCCTTCGACCAGGTATGGGGCCTGAGCATGACGGAGATTAAAAACGTCAGCTATGCCGAAGCGCGCGACCTTGCCAGCGAGTTTAACGATCTGATCTTCTCGATGCCGTTCCAGGTGCCGCAGGATTTTATCTACCTGGGGCGCTGTATGGGCATCCTCAGCGGTATGGCGACCAGCCTCGACCCGACGTTTAACCCCTGGCAGGAACTCCAGCCCTACGCGCAGAAGCTGATCGCGCGGACGCTCAAAAACGGCGCGAATGTCAGCGGCGAAATCGGCATTCCGATTTTGCAGGGCCTGCTCAACGGTAATCCCGGCCAGGTGCTGTCGGAAGTGGGGAAAAGCGTCGTCAACCGCGCCGTTGTGTTCCCACAGCAGGTGGACCGCGTCCTCAACCAGATCGAACGCGGCGAAGTGAACGTGCGCGTCTCGCCCAGCCCCACCTACCGCAAGCAGATGCAGCGCCTTGAAGCGCAGGGCAAACGCACCGTCCGCGCTGTGATCTTTGGCAGCCTGCTGGTAAGTTCAACGCTGCTGTACACCAACGGCGACCTCGTGCCCGCCATCGCCGGTTACGTGTTTTCAGGTATCATGATGCTTAGTCTGTGGTTCGGCGGGGAGTAGAGCGGAGCCAAAAATGGTAGCGAAAATGATAGATGTCAAAGAAGCTCTTTTCGAGTGGAAAGAACTTCTAACGCTGGTTCAGCAGGGCGGAGAAGTGATTCTAACTAAGCATGGAACGCCTGTCGCCCGTCTGACACCTGTGACTATTGCTGAAGGAGAGCGCATTCTAGGATTGCACGCAGGTAGCTGGACGGTGAGTGATGATTTTGATGAGCCATTACCTGATGATTTCTGGTTAGGCGAAGCATGAAATATTTGCTTGAGGGTGTATCCTATTCAAGTGATATGGTAATGTAATAGGGGCGACATGCGCCGCCCCTGTCTTTGACTGGTGACTGACGACTGGCGACTAAATAATCTCCAGCCATTCGCCGTCTTCGGTCTGCACGTAGCGCGGGTCGTCGCGTTTCGGCTTCTCCTCGTTCTTCAGCTTTTCGTTCCAGTCCCGGCGCTGCCACTGCTTCAACGGGCATACAGCCTTCGCCATCAGGATGATGAAGCCGATGAGCAGCAGCGGCCAGAAGAACTTAAACACGCCGAACACCAGCAGAAACAGCAGAATCATTGGCACAATCCACATCATCCCGCCCCGGCGGTAGTGCCGGTGATGCCAGCCATGATGCCCCCAATGTTGACCGTGATACCCGTAATGTCGCCAATTACCGTGCATCTTTTTTCCCTTTCTCACATGTTCTACACCAGTATACGCGCAAGCCGCCTCGTAGGTATCACAAATCGGGCATCACCTAGCCAGAAGTGCAGGCAAACCCCCGGAAACGAGGGGGTAAAGCCCTGCTCGGTGCTGTTGGCGAACCCGGAACCCCTCCCCCTTCCCCTGTTGACGGCGACTCGAATGGGGACGAACGTCCCCTGAGAGAAGGGGCTGGGGATGGGGGTAAATCAGTTCGCCAACAGCGTGCTGTTCTGGTTCACTCCGGCAGCTTCCCCTGGTGGGTGGCGACAAAAATATTGGTGTGCCGGTCCTGACCTCCCTCGATGTACAGATAATAGGTGTCTTCATGCCGCGCCAGCGCCGTGAACCAGAAGCCGTTGGATGCCGGAATGCTGGTTCGCGTCCACACTGGCTCGTCGGTGACAGTTTCCCAGTGAACCCCATCCTCGCTGCGCGCCAGCATCAGTTCCATACCTGAGCGCTGCACCTGGCGGTAGATCATCACCCAGCCGTCATCCGGCGTGTACACCACCCTGGGCTGGTGCACAAACGCGCCGGCCTCGTCGGTCTGCAAAATCGGGTCGCTGTCGGCATGGGCGGCATCGGTCGTAGCCGGGTCGTCGTATTTTGTCCAGGTGATACCGTCCTCAGAGGTTGCCAGCCCGATTTTACTGGTCGGCAGTCCATCCCGATTGCCGCTGAAATACATCCAGTATCCCTCGTCCGTTTTGACGACACTCGGCGCGTTCACCTGGAGCGCGTCCCAACTTCCGGCGCTGCCGGGGGTCAGGATCGGCTCCGGGTCAACCGTCCAGGGGCCGACGGGCGATGGTGCGGTGGCGCGGCCAATCGCGCCGCCGGAGCGCCCGCCGGAACGGGATTCCCAGGTGTAAAAATACAGCACCCATGTACCATCATCCTCCACCAGCGCGCTGGATGCCAGCGCCGCCACGCCAGCATAAGGTACGTCGTCCGTTCCCAACACGGGCGACTCGCTCGCCTCTGTCCATTTGATACCGTCCGGCGACGTGAGGTAGCCAACCTGCACCTTCGCCGGCCAGCCAATAAAGCCGTTGCGGAACAGGTGGAACTGACCGTCGTGAACCAGCACTGCACCGGGGTCGGTATACTGGCCGTCCCAGGAACGGAAATCGCCAGCGTTGGTCACAACCGGCTCGTTACTCGCCAGCGCAAACAGGCTGTTTTCCTGCGCCAGCAGTGGCACGGTTATAAGCAGCAGCAACCCCATAATCACCCAAGCAACAATCCTGTTCATCCGATTTACCTCTCTTAAACTAAGCCTCGTCTGTCTGTATTTTTTGCAGCGGAATCTGTACCTCGGTAATGTGATGCTGCGCCGGGTCGCGCCGCAGATAAAATTCGCGGGCGGGCGCAGCCATACAGTAATGATGCTGTGCCATCCACTGGCGCACTCCCTGGAACGCCAGATGGCGCGTCTGGTCAGGACCGCAGTGAATGGCGCTGGCAACCAGCGGAAAGCCGTTGAGTGTTTTCAGCCGCAGCCGCCGGTCATTCGTGCCGAATTTCTGGCGAAAAGCGTTCAGGTCTACCTGGAAGGCGGCTTCGATCAGATTACGCCGGGGTTTAATCGCCGGATGCTGCTGGCGGATATAGGCGAAGTAATACAGGCAGAGGAAACCAGATGGCTCCAGACCGCGTTCGCGCAGCAGCGCCAGCCCCTCGCGGAATAAAACTGCCGGCGATTGGCCGATAGCCAGCGCCCGCCGCAGCACCACCACGTCAAGCGCGCCGGTGCTTTTGATAACTATGTCGTACTCAGCCGAACCGGCAGCTTTTTCTAGGTGCTGCAAGCGGGCCTCCACCCGCGCCAGCCGCGCCTGTTCTTCCTGCACCCGGCGGTGTAGTTCCGCCCGTTTCAGCAGCAGCATTCCCCGCAGCGCCTCGACTGTAACAGCCTCATCCAGCAGATAGGCCACTTCGTCGAGTGTCAGCCCCAGGTCTTTCAGTGCCAGAATCCGATGCAGGCGGTTCAACTGCTCCGCCGCGTAGTAGCGATAGCCCGTCTGGCGATCTACGTAACGCGGGCGCAGCAGGCCAAGCTGATCGTAGTGATGCAGCATCCGCACCGATATGCCTGCCAGTTGCGCGAACTCTCCGATTTTGAACATCGCTTCTTTCCCGCCGTTGTGTCCCTGATTATCAACCCTGACACGGTGTCAGAGTCAAGCTGTGCAACCATCATTTTTAATCGCGGCCTCAGGAACTATCTATCGCAATCTAATGACTGTAGTTATTACAATTAAAATTAACAATGGTTCAGACTACTTGGCCAGAGTTTGAACCGCCGTTGATGGCAGGGAACGTGCAAACACCCATTCGCCTTCATCCGCTTTCGCAGCGTACAACCATCGCCTGCCGCCGCTGGGGATGCCTGATTCTGAGCATCCCGTGCGCGCTCGTCGGGGTGTTTTTGTTATTTATTTCCGTGCTGTCGCCGCCGGCGCTGGCTTCGGATACACCCGCGCTGCTGCCCCAAGATTTTATGAAAGGCATCACTTACGAGTCATGGTGGAATGGTGAATTCGCCAGCGCCAACTCCGACCGGACGCTGGGCGAGATCGTCCTGCCCTCCGGCGCGAACTGGCTGGCGGTGGTGGTGAAGTGCTTCCAGGAGACACGCACCTCAACCAACATCCAATGCCAGACCGACCGGGCAACGGCCAGCGACGATGAACTGCGGCACGTCATCCGGCGGGCGCACAGCCTGGGGTTAAAGGTGATGTTCAAGCCGCACCTGGATTTGCTCAATCTGCAAAACTCGTCTGATGGACGCTTCAGAATCGGCTTTGGCGTGGACGAAAGCGCCTGGGCGGCTTGGTTCGCCAGCTACACCCGCTTCATTACTCACTACGCTGCACTGGCGCAGGAAACAGACGTGGACTATTTTGTCGTCGGTACGGAACTGTGGGGTACAGTTCACCGCGCCGACAACTGGCGCGCCGTCATCCGGGCGGTGCGCGCCGTGTACGACGGACCGTTAACCTACGCCGCGCTGACCTACTTCGAGCCGCTGCAAATAAGCTGGTGGGACGCGCTGGACGCGATTGGCATTGACGCCTATTTCACCGTCACGCTCACCAAAAACCCGACGTGGGCGCAGATGAAACTGGGCTGGAAACCAACCGTCGCCTATCTGGGCTGGCTGGCGGGACGCTGGAACAAGCCGATCATCATCACCGAAGCCGGTTACATGAGCGTGGACGGCACGAACATTCTTCCGGGTGATTGGTCGCTCCAGGGTGAACTGGACATGCAGGAACAGGCCGATGCCTATCAAGCCTTGATCGAATCCTTCCAGGGGCAAAGCTGGTGGCAGGGGATTTTCTGGTGGTCGCTTTCGACCGACCCGGAACAGGGCGGCCCGAACGACCGGGGGTACAGCTTCCACAACAAGCCCGCCGAGGTGGTGCTGCGTCGTTTCTTTGGCGGGGAATCGTAGGGGCGAACCGGCGGTTCGCCCCTACGTTGTGACCGGCGTAGGGACGAGATATATCTCGTCCCTGCAACAGATCCATGATTGCCGTAGGGACATGGCGCGCCTTGTCCTTACACGATGCCCATTCAATCTCGTTCCCGGGTTAATACGTCGGCTCCAGCCAGTACTGGCTGCCGCTGCCTTCCGCCGTCCAGCCCACCACGCCGTTGTAGTTCACCAGCCACCAGGCGGTGTTCTGCGCGCAGTTTGGGCCATCAAGCACCGCGAACCCACCGCCCGCCGGGACGCTGCCGATGACGAAGCCCTGGTACGACGGGAATTCGCGCAGGCGGTTCGGCAGGTTCGGCCACAACGTCACACGCCCGTAGCCACCCTTAACCAGCCGGGAGGTGACAAAGCCGGGGCAGGTTGTGCCTGTCTGGACGTACGGCTCGGTCCAGTAGGTGCTGCTGCCTTCGCCTTCCGGCGTCCAGCCCAGTGTGCCGTTATAGTTCACGTACCACCACCAGCGGCCATCGCTGCCACACTGCGGCCCATCCACCACCGAGAAGATACCGCCGCCGGGGATTTCGCCGATCACGACGCTGTTGGAGCCGGTGCTGTTTGTGCCCGGCGCACTGCGCAGCACATTGGGCAGACCAGGTGTGACGCGGCCATAACCACCGATGTATAGACGATTTTGCAGGGCGCAGATCGGGGGCGGCGGCGTCCATCCATATGGCTCCAGCCAGTAGGTGGTATAGCCGTTGCCTTCGCCGGTCCAGCCGACGAGGCCGTTATAATTCACCTGCCACCAGTAAATGCCGGAGACACACTGCGGTCCACCCACGACCGTGAAGGTCCCACCTGCCGGGATGCTGCCGATCTTCGCGCCATACCCGGGCGCGTTCCGCAGCGTATTCGGCAGATACGGATACAGGGTCACACGTCCGGTCATGCCAACCGACAGCCGCGCCGGCTGGGTACAGTTATTGTACTGCTCGGCATGACCCGCCAGCGCCGGCACAACCGCCGCCAGTACCACGAGGATTGTCAGACTGAGAAGCGCGAATTTCGCCACGTACCGCATACCATCCCCCTTTCGGGATGCTCTGTTCCAGACACCATTCGCATTATAAGCCCGGCTCGCTCCAAAGTTGTCCAACTTTTGACCGATCTTCCGGGGACGTTCGCCCTACGCGCAGGTTTGCAGGAGGTTAGAAACGATGGTGAGATGACAATCCCGATCAAATGGTTGGCTAACGGTCCTCGGTTAGTCGAGCATCCGCCTGTACTCACCGCTGACAACGCCGTAGCACTCGCAGGCCACACTTTCTAATCCTGGACGATCAACAATGGTGATGATCCCTCGGCTGTAGCGTATATAACCAACCTTCTGAAGGGTTTGCATAACACTATTGACGGCTGCTCGCCTCACCCCCAGCATGAAACCAAGAAACTTTTGCGTTAAGCTAAACTGATCTCCGCTGACGCGATCATGGGTGAGCAGCAGCCAGTGGTCGCAGCGTTCGTTGAGTGGGTGCAGATTGTTACAGGCAGCATGTTGGGTCAGCATGGTCATCCAGGCCTGGGTATATCGTTGGAGAATAGCTACCAGGGCACTGTTTCGGTTAATTTCCGCCATGAATACCCCGGCGGGCAACCGCAGCGCCTCCCCAGCGATCTGGTAAATTGCTTTGGTCGTCGTCTCGGCAATGCCGAGAAACAGGGTAATTCCGACCATCCCTTCATTTCCTACGGTAGCCACCTCACCCGTTAGCCCATCATTCATAACAACCAGGATGGAAGCTACTCCATAAAGGGGGAAATATACGTACTCAATCGGTCTGTTTGGCTCATAGAGCACGTCGGTGGGTTGAAAAGCGACCGGTTCGAGAGCAGGTAACAAACGTTGATAGTCTTCAGGCGGCAGTGCCGCCAGTAGCCGATTCGATCTGGATGGATCCGTTAGAAGGGTAAACATGCTTTTCTCCTGTACGACTACCCCAACAAAAGTCAGTGCTTCACTTGAGAGGGTCACAGGAGAAAGTGGGGGCAAGGGGTTAAGGCTTAAGCCCGCCTGCTTCCGTAAACCTGGCAGTATGAAGTTTCTTACGCGAAATTGATACCGCCGCTATGTACGTTACCGTACATAACAGGTATAATTGCGTTGATAGCTCATTGTACCCTGGATGTAACGATAATTCCATTATTGGTAACATCGCATTTATCTTTACACCCTTCTCTACTCTGAGTCATAAAATGAAAGGCGTCCTGATTAACAACATTCCCGGTCAAACCCATCTCGCACGTTGTTAAGCCGGGACTAACAAGACCCTGGTAGGAAGGGACCGGTCACGTATGGCAGCAGCAACTATCCGTATTCTGATTGCCGAGAGTGATGAAAACTTACGGAGAGCACTCGCTGTTTTTTTCAGTGTCCAGGAGGGGTTTGAGGTCGTGGGCGAGGTTGCGAACAGCGCGGAAGTACGCCTCCTGTGTCAACAATTGCAGCCGGACGTGCTCTTCCTTGACCTGGAACTGCAACCCTCGGACTTCGTTTCATTCATTGGTTCGCTCTTCCAGGAATACCCCACCATCAGAATTGTCGCTTTGGAACCTAAACGTGAGGATAACGTCAGACAACAGGACGTCCTCCAGGCCGGCGCTTCAAAATATCTGACACGAGGGAACTTCGCATCCGACATTGCTGCTGCTGTTCGCCAACTGGATCACCACAAGGGGTAGACTAAAGTCGGTTCTCGAAACAAATCAACGAAAAAACGTGTCCCGACAAAAACATTCGTTAACTTACTTAAGAAACGCTATCGTCTTTCGGTTTGGTATGTTGAGCGTGCTGAAGCCAAACGCTGCCCAGCCTTCCACTGACAATGACCATGCCTCGTAAAAGAATAACCCTGATAAAAACAGGGGAGGGTCTTAGACCCTCCCCGACAGTGTGTCATTCATCAGGTGAAACGATTATTCCACCTGCACCTTGACCTTCGCCTTGCCGGTGGTGGAAGGCCGGTCTTCGTCATCACTCACTTCGGCTTCGACCTTGCTGGTCGCCTTTTCGATCTCGGTGATGGCAGCGTCAATCAGCACCTGGAAACCCTTCACAAATTCCTTGCTGGCCGCCGAGCCGTGTTCCTTGAAGCGGTCGGGCAGCAGCGCGTCAATCGCCTTGCCGGCTTCTTCCAGCGCGCGGCGCTGGTGGTAAATGAACGCTTCCAGCGGCGATTTTTCGGCGTCCGCCGCGTTATCCACAATTTCCGGGTTCACGTCGGTATTGGGCATTTCGTTGTCAGACATGGTTGAAACTCCTCACTACGATGTCCGTCTAATGATACTATACGCACGCTTCCGTAAGAAGTTTCATGCAGGTGACGGCTCATCAAGCAGGTATTCTTCCAGGTATTCACTCACCAGTTTCATCCACTTGATCGCATTCTCGCGCCGCGTCGCGCCGTGTCCTTCTTCCTCGTCCACGTAATAGCGCACGTCGCCGCCGCGCTGGCGGATACGCTCCACCATCTGGTCGCTTTCGGCCTGCACCACGCGCGGGTCTTTCGCACCCTGGATCACCAGCAGCGGCACGCGAATCTGGTCAACGTAGGTGATGGGAGAACGCTCCACCAGCAAATCACGGTCTTCCTCCGGGTCGCCCACCCATTGTTTCATGAATCGCTGCCAGAACGGGGGCACGGACTTCACAAACGTCAGCAGATTGGACGGCCCCACGATGTCCACCCCCAGCGCCCAGTAATCCGGCAGGCGCGTCACGGCGCTGAGTGTTGCAAAGCCGCCGAAGCTGCCACCGAACACGGCAATGCGGTTTTTGTCCACCCAGTCCAGGCTTTGCAGATACTTCGCTGCGCCTTCGATGTCCTTCAGTTCCGCGCCGCCCCAGTCGCGGTGAATCAGCTTTTGATAACTGATGCCGTAGCCGGTCGAACCGCGAATGTTGGGCGCGAGGATGCCAAAACCACGATTCAGCAAATACTGGTACAGGCCGTTATAGGCATAGGTCGGGCGCTCCTGCGACTCCGGCCCGCCGTGAATCGAGAGAACCACCGGGAACGGGCCTGCCCCGCGCGGGCGGTACAGCCACGCCGGAATCATACGTCCGTCAAACGTCGGATACTCTACCAGCTCCGGTTCGATCATGTCCGCCGGGTCTATGCCGCCAAGCATACTCTGCCCCAGCATCAGCAGATCGCCGGTTCGCAGATCGAGTTCGTACAGGCAGCTTGCCACCGTTGGCCTGCCGAAGATCAGCGCTAGCTTCGTGCCATCCGGATTCAGCTTCATGGCGCTGATGACCCCCAGCGGCAGTTCCGGCAGACGGAGCGTTTCACCCGTTTGCAGATCGCGCCCGTACAGCTTCGACGCGCCACCCTCGTTGACCGCCCAGGCCAGCACGCGGCCATTGCGGGAGATGTCCACCTGCTCGATGTCGTGGTTAGGCGTTTCCACCCACGCCCATGTTTGGTCGGCCAGCCGGAAAAAGGCCAGCCCGGTGAACTCGCGCCCGGTGTTGGTCAGCAGATAAAAGCCGCTGCTGTCCGGTGCCCAGGGGCCGGGGACAAAAATCACTTCACCTTCATGCGGAGTCGCGTTCAGGCAGTCGCCCGTCTGCACGTCCAGAACCAGCACATCCTGATCGGTGTTGGAACGGATATCCACGATTTGCAGGTAATGCCCATCGCGCGACCAGTCTGCCGGGAAGTACAGCTTGCCGGGCGGCAGCGGGCGGCGGGTGTCGCCGGTTTCGACTTCGTAGAGAACGATGTCCATGTTGGCCGGGTTCTGATCGTTGGCGCAGTATGCAAACCACTTGCCATCCGGCGACCAGTCGCCCAGGTTATGCTGTGCGTCCAGCTTGCTGGTCAGCGCCTCCGGCCAGCCGCCGGCCGCGCCGACGACGTAAATCTGGTGCTGCTCGTCGCCGTTCTGGTCGGCCTGAAGCAGCAGTTTCTGACCGTCCGGCGACCAGGCGAAGTTGCGCACCGTGTTATCGGTATAGGCGGTTAACTGGCGCGGATACCCGCCGCCGCTGGACACCGTCCACAGGTTAAACTGACCGGTCATGTTATTGACGTGGGCGATGTGTTTGCCATCCGGTGAGTAGCCCACCAGCGGGTAATACAGCCGCGTCGCCGCGAACTGCTCGAAACGGTATTTTTTCACAGGTTCCCCTTTCAAAAAGTTTTCAATAGACAACATCTATAAATACGCTTGAAAGGGCGGAAATGTTCTGAAATGGGAAAAAGCCGAACGCCAGTACAAAGTTTTATTTTTGCAACAAGAATTCTTAACTTTTTCACGCTCAAATAACAAATAATGAATTAACATAATGACTAGCAGTGACTAAGCAATCTGAAGGGGGAATTATGGATTGGCTACCACTTCTTATCAGTTTTAGTGCTGGCACCATTATTGGTGCTATCGTTACATTTTTTATCGTACAGCAAAGCGAGAAAAAGCGTAGAACTTCTGAATCAGCTTTAGCCGACACCATGAAAAATGCGTTCAGCACCCTCTCGCTAGATGCTTTGGATAAATCCACAAATAACTTACTCAAATTGGCCGAAGAGAAACTGAAATCTCAGACTGTGCACCATACAACCGAGCTTGAAAGTAAAAAGCAACTGATTGACCAGCGACTAGAAACTATTGATGCTAGACTTGGCAAAGTAGCTGACTTGGTATCTGAATTTGAAAATAGTCGTGCTGAACGGTTGGGGGCACTCGGTAAAGAACTAGAGAATTTAACTCGTACATCGTCGCAGTTGCATGATGCCTTAGCCAACAATCGTTCACGGGGACAATGGGGCGAACGAATCGCGGATGATATTTTGCGATTGGCAGGCTTTATCGAGGGGGTTAACTACACCAAGCAAACAACAGTTGACACTAACGGAAGCAGAAAGACCCGCCCTGACTTCAGTTTCAAACTGCCGAATAATGTCTGCCTCAACATGGATTCCAAATTTCCATTAGACAACTACATGCACTATCTCAAGGCACAAGCCGAGGTTGATAAGGACAACTATCGGAAAAAATTCCTGGCGGATGTTCGTGGCCGGGTGAGAGAAGTCGGATGCGAAAGGAGTAAAGATTATATCAATTCGGATACAGTTGATTGTGTGCTCGTCTTCATTCCCAATGAGCAGGTGTATCGCTTTATCCATGAGGAAGATGATACGATTATTGAAGAAGCACTAAAACAGAAAGTGATTATCTGCTCCCCACTCACGCTTTACATTGTACTCGCTGTTATTCGCCAAGCAGCCGAAAACTTCAAGCTGGAACAATCCTCACGAGAAGTTCTGAAGTTGCTGAACGAGTTCAAGAAACAGTGGACTGAATATACTGGAATGATGGAGAAAATCGGTGGAGCACTTGAAAAGGCGAGAGAAGCTTACGACGACCTGGTAGGTAAGCGCCGTACTGCTCTAGAGAAGCCACTAAACAAGATTGATGGTTTGCTAGAAGCAAACGGCATTACTGAGACGGCTGTACTTGCTGAGGTTACGAAGTCGTAGTTGTTTCACAAGCTAACTTGAGAAGTGGCTCGTACACTCAGCCACTTCTCTGTCCGTATATCCAACCGCCAAAAGCCAACCGCCTAATACCCGCGCTTGCGTTCCAGCCGGTTCAGCAGCGGACGCTTTTCGATGTACCGCTGGAGATTTTCCGCGAACAGCGCCGCCGCCTTCTCGTTATAGCGGCTGCTGTTACCGGCCACGTGGGGGCTGATAATCACGTTATCCATGTTCCACAACGGGCTGGTCGCCGGCAGAGGTTCTTCCTCGAACACGTCCAGCGCCGCCCCACCGATGCGCCCCGCCGCCAGCGCGGAGATGAGCGCCTTCTCGTCCACCACGCTGCCGCGCGCGACGTTAATCAGCACTGCCGTCTTTTTCATCGCGTTCAGCACGTCCTCGCCGATCAGGTGACGTGTGCTGCCAGTCAGCGGCGTAATCAGCACCAGGAAGTCACACTCCGACGCCATGGACGACAGCGCCTCCGGCGGGTACAGCCGCGCCGGGATTTCCCCGCTGGGGTCGCCGATGCCAGCTTCCTGATACCGGTCTTCCGGCAGTTCCGGGTGCATCACATCCCGTTTGGCGGCCAGCACCGTCATGCCCAGACTGTCCGCCAAGCGCGCCAGTTCCCGCCCGATGCTGCCGTAGCCGACAATGCCGACCGTCTGCCCGCGCAGTTCACGGGGCGCAAACAGACTGTGCTGCCGGGCCGGCCATTCCGCCTGCGCCTGCAGGCGCAGCATCGTCGGCAGTTTGTACGCGAAGGCCAACATCATCATCAGGCAGTATTCCGCCATCGGCGTGGCGTGAATCCCACTGATGGTGGTGATTTCGACATCCTCTGCCTGCATGATTGGCTGGTTAAGCGCATGGTCAATCCCTGCGGTGTGCATTTGAATCCAGCGCAGACGCGGCGCCCGCGCCGGGTCCGGGAAATATCCCAGGGTGTACAGCACCTCGGCCTCAGCGATGGCCGAGTCCGGTACGTTCGGATAGTGCCGTTCGATATGGTAACGCGGCGAAACAGCGCGAAGCTGCGCCATGATGTCGTCGGAAAAGTTTATCGCTACGATCACGCGGATGGTATCGCTGGGCATCGCTCATCTTCCCCTGTTCAGTCGCCATTCACCGCGCCGATGATAGGCGGTTTACCGGGCGCGCGCAAGCAAAGTGGCTTATAATAAGCGAGGAATGGTTTAAGGGTTCAAGGGTATGGCAATCGCGCAGTCGCCTGTTTACGATGAGGTTTACCGTTTTCTGGTTCAGTCGCCCACACCAGAGGAAATTATCGCGTTCCGCGCTTCGACAGCTACCCAGGAACGGGTTAGACATCTGTTGGAAATCAATCGGGAAGGCCACCTGACGCCGGAAGAACAAGCAGAACTGGATGAGTTCGAAAGCGTGAACCATTTTGTGAGCATGTTAAAGGCTTATGCGCAGCAACAGTTAGCGAACAAAAAATGACGCATATTCCTGCTGAACTGCGCCGCCTGGTCATTGACCGCGCTGGCGGTTGCTGTGAATGTTGCCTGATGACTGAGGCTGATTCATATCTTGCTCATGAAGTAGATCATATTATTTCAAACAAGCACCGAGGCGATACCACCCTGGACAATCTGTGTTTAAGCTGCTTTGACTGTAACCGCTACAAAGGCAGCGACATTGGTTCTTACGACATCGAAACAGAAACCTTCGTTTCGCTTTATAACCCGCGCACGATGTACTGGAACGATCATTTCCGATTGGACGACGCAGTTATCACACCGTTAACCCCTGAAGCTCGAGTAACTGTATTCCTGCTGCGCTTAAACAGCGGCGCGCGTCTGGTGCGCCGCGCCGCGTTTCTTGCTGTTGGTCGCTATCCATGTTCGCGCAGGCCAATTCCGTAGCGCCTCCCCCTGTCCCGTGTTACAGTAATCGCACCAATTGACCGCCATGACGCCGGGAACGCCAGGAAAAAAGAAACTTTGCGTCTTTGCCCCTTGGCGCCTTTGCGTTAAATCTCTGGGAGGAATGATATGGGTTTAATGGATGGCAAGGTGGCGCTGATCTTCGGCCTCGCCAACAAAAATTCCATCGCCTGGGGCATCACCAAGCGCCTGCACGATGAAGGCGCGGCGATTGCCCTTAGCTATGCCGGCGAAATCATGGAAAAGCGCGTGTTCCCGCTGGCAAACGAAATCAACTGCGATTTTGTTGAACCCTGCGATGTGACCAGCGACGAGCAACTGGACGCCATTTTTGCGAAGGTGAAAGACCGTTATGGCAGGCTGGACACGCTGGTCCACTGCGTTGCCTTCGCCAACCGGGAAGACCTGGGCGGGCGTTTTGTGGACATTTCCCGCGAGGGTTTTAAGCTGGCGCTGGATATCAGCGCCTACAGCCTGATTGGGATGGCGAAGCGTGCCGAACCGCTGATGACCGACGGCGGCAGCATCATCAGCCTGACGTATTATGCTGCCGAGAAGGTGATGCCAAAGTATCATGTCATGGCCGTTGCCAAAGCCGCGCTCGAAACGATCACACGCTATCTCGCCAACGATCTTGGCCCGAAGGGAATTCGCGTCAATGCCATCAGCGCCGGGCCGATCAAAACACTGGCGGCAGCGGGCGTGCCGGGCTTTCGGATGATGTTGAAGTATTCGGAAAAAGCTGCGCCGCTGCGCCGCCTGGTGAGCCAGGAAGACGTGGGTGATACGGCGCTGTACCTGGCGTCCGATCTCAGCCGTAACGTCACCGGCGAAACCATTCATGTTGACGCTGGCTACAATATCCTCGGCCTGACTGCTACCGAGGACGAACTGGCGGGCTTGGTGGAATAGGCGCTGGTGTAGGGGCGAACCGGCGGTTCGCCCCTGCGGCAAATCGTCAGAACCGCCGCCACCAGATTGCGCCGACCAGAACAAGCACGATAATTGCGCCGATGAACGCGACCAGGATGTCAATGTAACGAATCATGATGCCGTCGGCCAGCGCAGGCGAGACCTGAATCCCCAGCACGGTGAAGATCAGCCCGCCGATCAGCGCCCCCAGCAGGCCAACAATGATACTGCCCCACAGCCCGAAGCGCCGTCCACGCACCAGGACGCTTGCCAGCAACCCGGCAATCAGGCCGATAATCAGCCAGGTGACGACCTGCTCCGGCACAAACGTAATCGTTACAGGTTGGTTCATCGCCTTTCACCTTTCCATACGCTTATCCACCCTAGCGCGACAGCAACCCGCGTCCACCTTCCGCCAGCGCGGCGGCAATCACGGCCTTTGCCAGATCGGCCAGCAGGAACGGCGCCGCGCCCACGCCCCAGGCTGCGACCCAGTCCATGCCGGTATACAGCTTCAGATGCGTGACGCCAAAGGCGTACAGCACACCAATACCGGCCACGCCGGCCAGCCAGCGCCATTCCAGCCGAGTTGCGCCGCGTTCGACCAGCAGGCCGGCAACGCCCGCCGCCGCGATAAAGCCGAGCAGGTAGCCGCCGGTTGGCCCAAACAGCGCCGCCGTGCCCAGGCCGCGCGCGTCCAGCGGCAGCCCCGCCGCGATCAGCGCCACGTAAGCCGCCTGGCTCAACGCCCCATCCCGGCTACCCAGCACCAGACCACTGAGCAGCACCACCAGTACTTGCAGCGTGAACGGCACGATGCCGATGTCAATCGTCACCCGCGCCGACAGGGCGGTGAGCAGCGTAAAAACGGCGATAGCGGCCAACCGGACGGCCAGCGGCTGCTGACGGGTTTGCGGCAGTGTACGCAGCATGATGTTCTCTATCCTCTTGCATAATACGATGCGAACGTTAGTTTTTCGTTTACCGGACTGATCTGTTTAACGGTCAGCTTTCAGCGATCAGCCCCAAGCCAAATGCGGAGTGCTGAACGCTACAGGTGATTATCGGGCAACGGCTCCACCTGGACTTCCACCATTTGCCACTCGTTTTCCAGCTTTTTATCACCATCGTCGTCGGCGACTCGGTTTTTTTCGACCAGCGTCACGCTTGTGCCCAGCGTTGGCAGGTCGTAGCGCGTCATCCAGCGCCCTACCTGCTGCGCGTTGCGGTAAAACACCAGCCGCGCTTTCGGGTCCATGCGGCGCAGTCTGCCCTTCGCCTGGTTAAACTTCAGCGTTTTTAACTCATCCAGCAGCTTCAACCGCTGCTGCTCATTCAGGTAAGCCATTCGTACCCAGTCCTTTTCGGGGACAAGGGGCTTAAGCCCCTTGTCGTCTGTTTCGATAACAACCTCACTATTGTATAATCTCCCTCGCCTACAGCCAAAGGGGAAATGTATGCCCGATGTCCTTTCCGTTGCCGAACTCACGGCCTACATCCGGCAGGTGTTTGAAACCGACCCGGCCTTGCAGGACGTGTGGGTGCAGGGCGAAGTCTCCAACATGACCCGCGCCTCGTCCGGCCACTGGTACTTCACGCTTAAGGACGGCAGCGCGCAGCTTCGGTGCGCGATGTGGCGTTCCAGCGTCGAACGCCAGTCGTTTGTGCCCCAGAACGGCGATCAAATTGAGGCGCATGGCCGCGTCAGCGTTTATGAAACGCGCGGCGAATACCAGCTTTACGCTGACCGGCTGCGCCCGGTGGGAACGGGCGACCTGTACCAGCAGTTCGAGCAGCTAAAACGCAAGCTGGAAGCCGAGGGGTTGTTCGACGAGGCGCGCAAACGCCCGATTCCGCCCTTCCCCCACCAGATTGGCGTGGTGACGTCACCGGAAGCCGCCGCTTTTCAGGATATTCAGAACGTGCTGCGCCGCCGCTTCCCGCTGGCGCGCCTCATTCTCAGCCCGACGCTGGTACAGGGCGCGGACGCTCCGCCGCAAATCGTGGCCGCGCTGGAACGCCTGAACGTCTACACCAACGTGGACGTGATTCTGCTGATTCGCGGCGGCGGCAGCATCGAAGACCTGTGGGCGTTTAACGACGAGCGTGTGGCGCGGGCAGTCGCCGCCAGCCGCATCCCGGTGGTGACCGGCGTCGGTCACGAAACGGATTTTACCATCTGCGATTTTGTATCCGACCTGCGCGCGCCAACGCCATCGGCGGCAGCCGAACAGATCACACCGAGTATCGAAGATTTACGCGCCGACCTGCTTAGCCTGGATAGCTTCATGACGGGCCTCGTCACCGACCATCTGGCGGCGTTGCAGGCCAATCTGGCCATCGCGCAGCGGTCGCTCGGCCACCTGTCCCCCGCCAGCCGGATTCGCAACCTGCGCCAGCGGGTGGATGACTGGAATGCGCGGCTCGCCACGCGGCAGATGGCGCATCTGAACCTGCTGCGCGAACGGCTGGCAAACCGCGCCGCCGCGCTTAACGCCGCCAGCCCGCAGTCCATCCTGTCACGGGGCTATGCGATTGTATCGCGCAGCGAAACTGGCCAGCGGTTAACCGGCGCGGCGAACGTGAAGCCAGGAACGGGCATCACCGTGCAGTTCCACGACGGCGATCTGAAAGCGCGAGTCGAAGACAAGGAAACCCATGAACGTTATAAACGAACTCTCTTTTGAAGCCGCCTACGCCGAATTGGAAGCGATTGTCGCCAAACTCGAATCGGGCGAACTCTCGCTCGATGAATCGGTGGCCCTGTTCGAACGCGGACGAAAACTGTCCGAACATTGTCAAACGCTGCTGGACAGGGCCGAACTGCGCATTAGCCAGCTTACCGCCGATGGCCGGGTGGAACCGTAATCCCGCATATTCCCACATTATCCCAATTTGGATAAATTTGGGATATAGCAGCGGCGCGGTGGTATGTCAGGTTTCGTGCTTGTACGCCCGCACGCAGATAAAACCGGGCTGGCGCATGAGGCGGTCGTACCGTTCGGGATCAGCCTGCTGAAAGGCCGGGACCGGCTGCGGCTCCAGCAGCCGGTCGAGGATAAAACCTGCTGCCAGCATGGGGTTTATCAGCTCCTGCAGAGGGCGGCGGTAGCCTTTCATGATCGGCGCGGGGTCGCCAAAGCCTGTCCAGGGCATTTCGAACAGTTCCACGTTAAAGTAGTCTTCGCCCTGTTTCAGACGTTCATGCACCAGCAGCCAATCGCCAAACGGATGGCCGCAGGAAAATACCAGCGCGCCACCCGGCTTTAACACCCGGTAAAACTCATTGTACAGCGGGCGCAGATCAGGGAAATAGTCGAATACCAGCGGGCACAGCACCAGATCAAACGAAGCATCGGCAGCGAACGCAAGCGGCTGGTTCAGATCCGCCCGCAGCACCGTCGCCCGGTCGCCAACGCGCTGCCGCGTAAGACCAACAAATTCCGGCATCACGTCGAAGGCCACTACCTCAGCGCCGTGATTCACCAGCCATTCGGCGTAGATGCCTGGCCCGCAGCCCACGTCCAGTACCCGCTTGCCCGCCACGTCTGGCAGCAGCGAGAGAGTCGCCGGGCGTTCGTACAGGGCGTTGTGGGGTTTCGTTTTCGCGTATTCGGCATAGCGCCGCGCAAACTGCTCGTAATTCTGCTCACCGATAGATTTGCTTTGGCTCATCTTCTCCTCCCGGCGTTTCAGACGTCACAGCCGTTCGATTGGTTCCCATCCCCAGACATCACCCTGGCGGACAACCCGCCCCAGCCCGGGCGGCGCAAAATGGTAGACCAGGACGAGCGTTCCGGCAAGCGCCAGCCGCTCGAGGAAGCGCCGCCGGGTGGCGACAGCCTGCGCCGCGTCAGCATCGGCGACGATGTTCCAGTCGGGATGTTCGAGATGCAGGGGATGCGCGAACACGTCGGGGATCAGCACCAGCCGGTCGCCGGCGGACTCGATCTCCAGCGCGATGTTGCCCGGCGTATGCCCCGGCGCCGGCAGAGCACGAATCCCCGGTGCAATGTCGGCGTCCGCCTCGATCAACCGCAGGCCATCTTTCAGCCCGTCCAGAATGGCGCGTGTTGGTTGCAGCCGCGACTCGCCCGCTCGGAGCAACATCGCCGGCGCCATCCAGTACTCCCACTCCGCCCGCGTCAGCAGATAGCGGGCGTTGGGGAACGCCGGCTGGCCGCTGCGACGGACCGCCCCGCCGATGTGGTCGGCGTGGCCGTGTGTCAGCACCACCGTGTCCACAGCTTCCGGCGCGTAACCCGCCCCGCGCAGGCTGTCGAGCAGCTTGCCTGCCGTGTCCACCACCGGCCCCGTGCCAGTATCCACCAGCAGGCAGCTCACACCCGTGTCTACCAGCAGGCTGCTAAACGGCGTAACCAGTTCCGCGCTTTGCCCGTGCCGCGCCAGCGCCGCCGCCAGTACATCATCCGGCGCGTTGGCAAAAAATGCCTTCGCCGGGTAGGTGCGCGTCCCGTCGCTGACGGAATAACAGGTGAACGCGCCGATGTGAAAGCGAAAACTTCCGGTCATCAGCTTGGTGTGCTTGGTGTCATGGCGGTTAAATCTCAGCCGCCTGCCACACCAGTTCGCCATCCTGCTCCATCACGTTCCCAAGACCGGGGAAACCGAAGTGATAGGCCGCGACCAGCAGCTTTTCCCGCGCGGCGCGTTCCACCAGCGCCCGCCGCGTTTGCTGCGCCCGGTCGGGCTGCATATCAAAGCGGGGCGACCACTCGGTAATTGTCACCTGTACCGGCTGGTGTGCCGCGTCTACGATGTGTAGCAGGCGTTCACCGTCGGATTCCAGCAGCAGCGCGATATGGCCGACGGTATGCCCCGGCGCGGGCAGGACGCAGATGCCCGGCACGATTTCGGCTTCGGCTTCGATCAGCGTCACGCGGTCCTGTATCGGAATCAGGTTGCGCCGGATATACTGGCTGCGCTCGTCGGGCTGCTGGCCGACCGCCAGCCAGTGTTCCCATTCGCTGCGCCACATCACATAGCGCGCATTGGCGTAAATGAGCTTTCCGTCTCCGTCCACGATGCCGCCGATGTGATCGCGGTGGCCGTGTGTCAAAATAACAGTGTCTATGGCTTCCGGCGCAACTCCAAGCGCGCGCAGACCGTCCAGCAGTTGGCTGTCAGGCAGACCTTCGCCCGTATCCATCAGGACACGCTGCGCGCCGGTATCCACGAGCAGCACGTTGAGCGAAAACGGGAGCGCGTTCAGGTCGAAGCCGTGACGGAGCAGCTCCCGTTCGAGGGAATCGTGCGGTATATCCGGGAACATGCCGGCGATCCGTTCAACCGGGCCAACGACACCGCCATCCTGAATCACCGCGCACTGCAAGCGCCCGACTTGAAATGAATAGGTTGCCACCATCATCCACCCCTTTCGCATCCTGTCTGTAGGGATACGATAAATCGTGTCCTTACAAAAACCATCTACCCCGCGCCCGGCGCAGCAGCCGCAGCGGCACGCTGCGCGCTTCCGGCACGCCCACCAGAAGGCTCAAGCCCAGAAAGACGAGGACGCCAACCACACCGCCGATCACGATCAGCGCCAGCGGACTGGTGTCCCCGATCACGGCCATCATGCTAACCAGCGCCGCGCCCATGCCCAGCGCCGCCAGCAGCGCCCGCGCCGCGCCGTTCAGTGTGGCAGCTTCGTGAATATCGCCGATGCGCCGCCGCAGCAGCCACCACAGCGCCGCCGCTTCCAGCAGCGTCGTCAGCGCGTTTGCCAGCGCCAGCCCGGCGAACGGGCCGTTTTCCATGCTAGCGGGGTTGCCAATCAGCCGCACCAGAATCAGGCTCAAAACAATGTTGGAGAGCATCGCCGCGACGCCGATTTTAACCGGCGTCCAGGTATCGGCCAGCGCGTAAAACGCCCGCGACAGCACTTCCAGCAGGCTGAAGCCGGCGATGCCGACCGCGTAAAAACCAAGCGCCCACGCCGCCGCTGCCGTGCTGGTCGCCGTCCACTCACCGCCCTGGAACAGTCCGACCAGCGGCCCGCGCAGTACCACCAGCCCGACCATCGCCGGGAACGACAGGAACAATACGCCGCGCAGCGCTGCCGCCAGCCGGTCCTTAAACCCGGCCATGTCGCCCGCCGCCGACAGCGCCGCCAGCGTGGGGAACACTGCCGAGCCGACGCTCTGCGCGATCACGCCCAGCACGAAGAACATCAGTGTGAAGGCCGTCCGCAGCGCCGTGTAACTGCCGTCCACCATCGGCGCGGTCAGGGCGATGTTTACCAGAAAATTCACCTGCACCACGCCCAGCCCCAGCACGCGCGGCCCCATCAGCGCCAGCACCCGCAGCACGCCGGGCAGGCGTGGGTCGGGCAGCGGGCGCAGCCGGGCGCGAATCTGCCATAACCCCGGTAGCTGGACAAGCAGATGCAGGATGGCGCTTAAGATCGCGCCGTAAGCCAGCCCGTACACGTTCGCCCCGCCGACCTGCGCCACGCCGGACGCGGGCGGCAGCACCGGGGCGATCAGCAGCGCGCCGAGGATGAGGCCGATGTTGTTCATGCTGATCGCCAGCGACGGCAGCAGGAACAGCCCATGTGATTGCAGGATGCCCATCACCAGCCCGCTGATACTGAAGATAAACGGCGTGACCATCATGAGCCGCATCAGGTCAACCGTGAGCGCCTGCGCTTCCGGCGGCTTGTCGCGCAGCAGCAGATTGCCGACCAGCCAGGGCGCAAGTACGATGACCAGCGCCCCCAGCGCCAGCGCCGCCAGGGCCGCCAGCGTCATGACCGCGCTGGCAAGCCGCCACGCCTCATCTTGGTCGGTTTCGCGCAGCCGGGCATAAATCGGAATGAACGACGACCCCAGCGCGCCGCCGGCCACCAGCACGAAGATCAGTTCCGGGATTTGCTGCGCGGCCAGGAACGCATCCAGCGCGGCGCTCGTGCCAAACTGGCGCGACACGATCAACACCCGCACAAAGCCGAGCACGCCGCTGGTGAGAAAGCCGAAGATGACAACCAGCGCGGCGCGGGCCACCTGGCGGTTGGATAAGGCTTTTGCTGTTGACATAGACTGAATGGGATGCTCTAGTAAGGAACGTGAACCAGCACGCCCGGAAAAACATTCAGGTTTCTGACATTGCGAGTGTCAATTGGCAGTTGCAAACGCGCGCTCATCGCAGCGATAAAGCAGTCAATAATTTCAATCCGGTGGCTCAAATGGTAAATTTCAAACTGCTCCATTGCCCATTGTGCGTCTAGTTCAGAAGGATAAACAATTGTATAAGGTTGCAATAATCTAATAACTTTATCCTGCTCGATTCTGTTGCTCGCTCCAGGAACCATTCGCACAAGGGAAGGAACGCCAAACACGAGTTGCTCATTGTTCCGCAGCCACTCGATTGCAGGTTTATATTTCCTTGAAAAGTCAACTACAATGTTGGTATCAGGCAGTCCGATTAAATCATTCACTTGACCCCACGCCTTGAGGCACGCCGACGTAGTTCCCGTGCAAATTCGACACTGTCCGTAATATCCTCACGGTCAGCCCACATGCCAATAAGATCAGATTTCAAAATCTCGCCCAGCGTAATCCCTCGGATTTCTTGCCGCCGGATTTCCACTTCCACTGGTCCCGGCGGTAAATCGGGCGGTATCTCAACCTGCAAGTTGCCGTCGTCGGTGATGATACCTTTCAGGACAATCGTTTCCATCGCCTACCATCCTTATCTTTGCCTCATTGTAACATACTTGCCCGGAATCAAAAGCGGCCAGCCCACTGGCCAACCGCCAATCGCCAACCGCCAGTTGCCAAGCGCTAATCCAGCGCCGCCGCCAGCACCTTCTCTGTCGCTGCCGTCGTTTCGCCCACTTCCGCCTGAAACGCCTTGACATCCACGCGGCTGAGTGCCCACAGCGCGACACCTAATCCAATTGCGCCGAGCGCAAACACCAGCCCGTAGGATGTGGCAAAATCGCCAGTCAGCGACAGCACAGCGTCACGCACAACCCCGCCACCGGACACACCAATACCACGCGCCAGCGTTACGACCAGTGTCCAGAAGCCCAGGAACGTCCCGGCGCGTCCAAACGGACTCATCTCCATCATCATGCCCAGCGTGCCAACGTTCCAGATACCCAGCCCGATCCCAAGCAAAATCAGTCCCGGCGTGACCAGCCCGCGCACCTGCGCCAACGACGACAGCGCAAACAGCGCGAACGTCGCCACCAGTACGATCACGCCGATGTACGACATGGCCGTGTTGGTCAGCCGCCTGTACCGCCGTGACAGCACCAGGAACACAATCGTGCCCAGAATCGCCATGCTGCCCCAGTAAGCGGCGAAGCGGGTGGTGATGCGCGCCTCCATGCCAAACACGTCACCCGCGAATGGCTCCAGAATCAGGTCCTGCGAGAAGGCAAAGATCATCGAAAGCGCCAGATACCAGAAAAAAAAGCGTGTTCGGCGGTTGTCCCAGGCCAGCTTCAGATCATCCCGGAGCGAAGTCGTTTCGATCTCGCCAGCCTGAATGACGGTGGCCGTGTGCCGACGTTCCTCACCCACAACCGAGAAGAACCACAGTCCGCCCATCACCAGCGCGCCGACGAGGAACAGGTTTTGCAGCGTATCCGGCGAGAAGCCCAACACGTGCGCGCCCGCGTCGTCGGCGCTCCCCGGCAGCAGAATCCCAAACAGCATACCGCCGACGGTGAAACCCAGCAGCAGGAACGTCCAGACGATGCCCACCGCCCGCCCGCGCTGGTTCACGCCTGCGCGGTCGTAGATCAGCGCGAGGAAGGTGCTGCCGGAGAACGCATTACCCAGACTGAACAGCAGCAACGACACGGTGATGAGCAGCCACGCCAATGGTGTGGCGTCGTTGCCACGCGCGATATGGGCTGTCAGCAGGCCCAGCAGCGCGATGCTGATCGCCATCATGGCACGCCCCAGCCACACCCAGGACAGCCGCCGGTAGCCGGCAACGGTGTATCGGTCAGACATGCGCCCGGCCCATACCCCCAGCGGCGCGAGGAAATAACGCAGGCTGACCAGCAGGCCAATCGGCGTGGCGCTAAAGCCCAGATCGCTGATCATAATCCGATTCCAGATGCCGGTGGAGACCACATCCGCCATACCCGATCCCAGGTGAAACAGGCCAATTTTGAGGTTGCGGCCAATGGAGAGGTTCTGTTCGTGCGGTTCGCTCATACCGGGTTACTCGTTTTTTGTAGATTTTATGAGGTTTACGGAGAAGATTATACAGTTTTCAACCTGCCCGTCAACATCTCATAGATGAGATTCTCAGGGAGGGTTAAGCGAGGTGAGCAGTAGAAGGCGAAGTTGTTCGTCAGGACCCGGCGATTGATCGTCGGGGAAACAGTCACACTACCGCGTCGGAGCGCACCCGTGCAAACGGCGGCTCACGCTCGGCCACTGCGCGCCGGATCATGTCCACCGCCCGCAGCGCGGCAATCCGTTCGTCAACCGACGGGTTCATGGCGCTGAATTCCTTTTCGTCCAGCAGCAGCATCGTGCCATTAGGCATCACAAACACGTCCAGTTCCAGATCATCGGCGCGCACCGCGTCAGCGGTGATGACCGCCGGGCGGGTGATGTTGCAGTACCAGCCTTTCACCTGCGGGCTGTCGCCATCATGCACTTCAAACACGTTGTACCAGCGGTCGGTGTAAAACCACTCGATAAACACATCTCCCGGACGGAACACGACAAACCCCACGTTAACTTCCGGGCGCTGGAACACGGCCCGCAGGCAAACCCAGGTCGCCCCGCGTTCGATCACGTCGCCCTCATAGGCGAGGAGGTGTTCGCCGACATGGTTGTGTTTATGCACGGTAATACGGGTCAAGGCCTGCTCCCTACGCTCGCCCCAACGTGTGGACCACCAGCAGGATGCCGTCCTGAGTCCAGACGCGGGCGGTCTCGGCCTGCATGACGTTGCTCATCCCGCGCGCCGGGCCAAACGCCAGCGTTTCGTCCCGCAACGGATAATACAGGTTTTCCGTCCGCACGCCCCGCACCAGACCGCTGATTGGCATCAGTGACACGGTATCACCGGGAGTGCCGTGAATGACCGACTCGCCGGAATACAGCAGCCACGTCTCCTGCCGGCCAGCGACCAGCCGCACATCGCGGCCTGCCAGTTCCGGCAGAGCTAGAAGATACACGTTGCCGAGTGTTTGGTCAAGCCGCCCGCCGACCGCGCCAAGGACACGAATCCACATCGCGCCCTGCTCTGCCGCCAGCAGCAGCGCCAGTTCCAGATCGGTTTCGTTCTTTTCTTCGGGATAGCGCCGGATGTCCGCGCCCTGCGCCGCCAGCGCCGCCAGTTCCGCCGCCGTCAACGAGTCCAGATCGCCGATCAGCGTCTGCACGGGCAGGCCGTAGTACTGCGCGACCCGCGCGCCGCCGTCCGCCGCGACCACTGCCGCGCCGGCAGCATCCGCCAGCACCCGCCGCACCAGCGGGCCGTCGCCCACTTCGCCGTTGGCGAAGATGAGATATTTTACCGGGTTCGGCGTTTCCACCGTTCTTTGATTTCCAGTTTGCTGACGTCCGCCGCATCGAGAAAGTCATTCACAAGGCGGATAAACCGTTCGTATTCCAGCATGGGGAAATGCCGGACGCCGGGCAGCGGCATCGGCAGCAGACTGGTGTTTTCCGCCGTGATGTAATGCCAGACATTTTCATCGGGCACGGGGATGATGGGGTCGTCGCTGCCGTGCAGCACCACCATCGGCATCGGCAGCAGCCGCAGCGTATCCAGCATCCGCCCGGAATCGTAGGCCATCGCGCTGACCTTGAGCGCGTTATTGTCAATCTTGGGCAGGTCCAGCGCCAGCTTGTCGTATTCCGGTTCGGAGCGTTTAAAACATTTCGCCAGCAGCGCCTCGGCATTGGTGTCGCCGATCAGGGTTTGCAGCGGATTGTGCCGCTGCACGCGCCTGGCCGTTTCAATCGTCAGGTCGGGCACTTCCGGCTCCGGGTCGCCATTACTGCGTGCCCGCGCCGCTTCCAGCAGCGCTGCCCGCATGGCGGAACTGGCGTTCATGATGGTGGCTTCGGGTTCCAACTGCGGCAGCACCGGCGCGGCAGGCCGGTTATCCGTCAGCGGCGTCAGCCGTCCCGCCGGCACGCGCTTGTCCAGATTACCGGGGTCAAACAGCGGCGCGCCGGACAGCAGCACGCGCGGCGCTTTGTCCGGGTACAGCCGGGCAAATTCCGTCGCCACCAGCGCGCCCAGGCCGTGCCCGACCAGCGCCGCCTTCGGGATGCCCAGGTTGTTCATAAAATCAACGATCAGATGCACCTGGTGATCCACCGAGTAGCGGCTGGCGTCCTTGCCGGAATCGCCAAAGCCAAACAGGTCAATCGCATACACGCGGTACTTCAGTTGAAGCTGCTGCATGGTTGGAATCCAGTAGCGCCAGCTACCGACCCAGGTGTGCAGCAGGATCACCGGACGACCGCGCCCCAGCACTTCGTAATGGACCAGATTCCCGCCGATGGTAATGGCACTCATATAGGCCGTTTAACCGGGCACTCCTCTACGACAGCCCATTCTGGGCAAGGATTTCGCCAATCCGGCGGGTCAGTTCCTCCGGCGCGAACGGCTTCAAAATATAGGCGACCGCCCCGGCCTCGATGCCGGTTTGCACTTCTTCGTCCTGCCCCTTGGCGGATAAAAACACCACCGGAATGTGGCGGATGTCGTCGTTCTGCTTCATCTGGCGGCAGGCTTCGTACCCTGTCATCTTCGGCATCCGCACATCCATCATAATCAGGTCCGGCCTGACCTGCAGCGCCAGTTCCAACGCCTCAGCCCCATTCGACGCCTGCGTCACCTTGTGGCCGGCGAACATCAGCGTAAAGTTAATCAGCTCTCGAATGTCGCGCTCGTCTTCGGCTACGAGAATATGTGCCATCACTTGCCCTTTTTGCTGTTGGAACCTACCCGCAATCCTCATTTTACCCGTCTGCAGGGGCACGTCCTGCCCCTGCACAGGATTGACGGACAGGTATTTAATGAACGCCCGGCTGGTCTACCGGCAGGGAGACAAAGAAGGTTGTGCCCTTGCCAATTTCCGACTCAAACCAGACTTCCCCGTTGTGCATTTCCACCAGTTCCCTGACGATGGACAGTCCCAGTCCGGTGCCGGCTACGTCCATCACCAGGGCATGATCGTCATACCGTTCAAACCGCTGCCAGATGCGGGAACGGAATTCTTCCGGTATGCCGATACCGGTATCCTTAACACTGATGAGGATATGCTCACCGTCTGGCTGCACGCTGGCGGTAATGTCAATACTACCACCGTCATAGGTGTAATTAAAAGCATTGTCCACCAGGTTGGTGACGATCTGCGTCAGCTTGTGCGGGTCGGCCTGGATCATCGGCAGCGACGGCGGTGTATCCACCGTGACCTGCAAATCCTTGCGTTCGTGGTGCGCCTTGCCGCGCAGCGTGGCGACCACGTTGGTAATCACCTGCCCCACGTCCACCAGCTCCGGGTTCAGCCGTTCGCCCGCATCCAGCTTCGAGATGTTCAGCAGGTCGTCCACCAGTTGGCTCAGGCGGTCGGCGTTGCTCTTGATCTTCTGCAGGAAGTTCTGCTGCTGTTCTGTCATCTGCCCGGCCACGCCCAGCAGCAGCAGATCGGCAAAACCCTTGATGCTGGTCATCGGCGTGCGCAGTTCGTGTGATACGTTCGATACAAACTCGCTTTTGATGCGGTCCACTTCCACTTCCTTGGTGATGTCCCGGAAGACCGACACCGTACCCAGGAAGCGGTCGCTGATATGCACCGGCGACAGGTGGACGCTCACCACGCGCCGCCCCAGATCGAGCGTTTCCGCCAGGAAATCGCCGGGGCGGTGGCGTTCCGGGTCGCGCGCCCATTCTTCAATCGCACGCGTCCACAGCGCCGCCGATTCGCCAAACAGACCGGACAGCTTAAAGATCGTCTGGCCAATGACGTTATCGCGGGGGAGATCAAGGATATGCTCGGCGGCGCTGTTAAACAGCACAATCACACCGTCGGCGTCGGCCAGCATCACGCCGTCGGCAATCCCCTCGACGATCGCATTGCTCTTTTCCGTTTCTTCGCGTTCCTGCCGCACCAGCACGCCCAGCCGTTCGGCCTGGTCGCGGATAAGGTGGTACAGCTCGGCGTTGTAAATCGCCGCCGCCACCTGGTTGGCCGCCGCGATAATCAGCTTGATCTGCGTGTCGGTGAAGACGCCGGGTGTCCGGCTGAGCAGCACCATCACGCCATGTACGTCGTCGTTATTTTCCAGCAGCACGGCGACCGCGCTGTGCCAGACGTCCGCCCCGGCGATAGACGTGTCCCAGTAGTCCCTGCCGTGCAGTTCGTCCACCACCACGTGCTGCCCACCGTACTGGATGAGCCAGCGCGCCAGCCCTTCCGCCGGGTGCGTCGGCTGCCGGATACTGCTGGAGTCCTCCTGATTCAGCAGGGCGCGGCTGTACAGCTTGTCGGTCATTGGGTCAACCAGCATAATCACGCCATCGTCGGCGCTGACCGCCCCGGCGACCAGTTCGAGCGCGCGATGCAGCACCCGGTCCATATCGAGCGTGGTCGCCAGGTCAGACGTGATGCGGTAGAGCGTGTCAATCCGGTCGCGCTCGCGCTGGAGTTCCTGCGAGCGTTCCTGCAATTCCTGCGTGCGCTCCTGCACGCGCTGGTTCAGTTCACTGGCGAAGGTGCTGACCTGCTCGAACAAACGTGCGTTCTGAATAGCTGCGCCCAACTGCGCCCCGACCGTTGTCAGCAGGCGTTCGTCGTTGATGCCAAAGGCGCGTGGCGTGGTCGAGTCGCGCACAGCCAGAACACCCAGCACCTGGTCACCAGCCACAATCGGCACACCCAGATAGCTCTTGGCATCTCCCTCGCCGTTATCAATGCCCAGGTTGCGGCGCATCTCGTCTGACGACCAGTTGCCGCCACCCAGCGGCAGCGACCGGCGGTGCTTAATCACAAACGACACCTCATCCCGCCCCAACGGGCGCGACGGGATCGAAAACTCGCTGCCATCGCGCCGGACGGCCACCGGGAAGTCAATCGTCTGGGCTTCGGCATTGTACAGCGCCAGGTACATTTCCTCGGCATCGGTGACACGCGGTATCTGGTCGCGCACGATGGTGATGATGTCGTCGAGCGTCAGGGTGGACGAAATCGCCGTGCTGAGGTTGTTGATAATGAAGCCTTCTTCCACCAGCGCCGCCGTCTCGGTTGACAGGCGCGCATTCTGGATGGCGATGGCCGCCTGCGACCCCAGCGCCTGCGCCAGCCGGATTTCCCGATGGCCGAAGGTGCGGTGCTGCATCTGCGTTTCAACCTGCGCCAGACCAATTGCCTGATCGCGCACGATCAGCGGAATCAGCACGCGGAGTTGATCGCCGTTGCGCCGCAGCAGGTCCAGTTCGGTGGCGTCCGCGCCTGGATTGTCGGCACGGATGACGATCACCTCGCGCTCCTGCAGCGCCTTCAGCCGCGCCGGGTACTCGCGCAGGTTGTAGACCGTGCCATGCGGCACGGTGCGGCGCGGGTCGCCAAAGCGGTTCACTTCCACTTCCACTTCCAGCACGTTTTCCACATTGTCCCACAGCATCACCGCGCAGTCGTCCATGTCCAGGGCGTGGAGCATCAGCGCCACTACGCTCTGGAACACCTCGTCCAGGTTAAGCGTGAGCGAAGTAGCCTGCGCCGCTTCCAGCAGCGTTTCCAGTTCGCGGGTGCGGACCAGCGTCTGTTCCAGCAGGTTGGTGTTCTGCACGGCAATCGCCGCCTGGTTGGCGATGATCTGCCCCAGTTCCATCTGCTCCGACGCAAACCGGCGCGGTCCGTCCAGCACTTCCAGTTCAAACGTGCCGATCACCTGACCGCCAACCGTCATCGGAATAACCACAAAGGCCGTGATGCCACGCGGGCCTAGTTCCATCACCACCGGGTCGTCGCGCGTCAGGCCGTTGACATCCTCGTACACAATCGGCTCGGTAGTGCGGCGCATCTGCTGGTAGATGGCGCTTTCGATCAGGTTCACAAATTCTTCCGGCGGGGCGTCACCGCGCGGGTGTTTGACGATCACGCGGCCAATCTGGAGTTCGCGCTCGAACAGCAGCGCCCGCCCCTGCTCTACGCCCATCACGCCAGCGATTTCCCGCAGGGCGATTTCCAGGATGTTTTCACTGTCCAGCGACTGCGCCAGCGCCACCGACACGCGGTTAAGCAGGCTGAGGCGTTCGGTGCGGCGCTGCGATTCGGCGTACAGGTCGGCGTTTGCCAGCGCGACCGCCATCTGGTTGGCGAAGGCAAAGGCGGCCTGCTGAAGCTGCTGCCCGTAAAAGCGCGGCTGCGACTTCGCCAGCGCGATCACGCCGACGACAGTGCCCTGGTTCACCAGCGGCACGCCCATCCAGCTTAATACGTCTTTTTCGCCGGGCAGGTAATCCCGATGCTGCAAATTATTGATGGCATACGGGCGCTGGGTTTCGACCACAATCCGCAGCCGGTCGTGCGACTGAATCGCCACCTGCACCCCCGGCTCAATCGTTGCTTCATCGAAGCCCCGGAAGCCTTCCAGCACCAGATAATCTGCCTGCCGCGTCCACAGTGTCAGGGTATCATAATGGATGATGCGCCCCAGTTCGCCCAGCGCCAGGTCAATCACTTCGTGCCGGTTGAGCGAGGCTGTAATACGGCTGGAGACTTCCGTCAGCACAGCCAACTGGTTGGCGCGGGCTTCCACATCGCGTTCCAGTTGGGCACGTTCGGTCACGTCTTCAACCAGCAGCACCGCGCCGCGCACGCCATCGGCACTGCGGAGGGGGTACAGGTAAAAGTTCCGCACCACCAGCTGGTCGTCGTCCACCGTCTGCTGCCAGATGCGCTCGCGCGGTGTGCCCATGTCCAGCACCAGCCGCAGGTCGTCGGCCAGCACGGCCAGTTCCGGGTCATAGGCAAACAAATCCTGGCGCACGGCCCTGTCCGCGTCCCAGCCATACCGCTGCGACATGGTAGCATTAACCGACAGGATACGCCCGGACTTGTCCAGCACGATGATGCCCTGCTGGATGGACTCTACAACCGATTCGTTGAAGGTTTGCAGGTTCAGCGCGCGGTTGAACAGCCGCGCGTTTTCAATCGCCACGGCCGACAGGTTCGCCATACGCTTCAGCAGCGGGCGGTGTTCGCTGAAGTTAAAAGCGCGTTCCTCAGCGCTGCCCAGGTGCAGCGCGCCCAGAATCACACCGCCGACCACCAGCGGCACGATCAGGCTGGTGCGCTCGCCGCGCCCATGCCAGGCGCGCAGATCGTCATAATGGACGGCATCCGGTTCGCCGGCGTAATACAGGTAATCCTGCCCATCCTGGAACGTCCGCGCCAGCGCCGTGCCATCAATGTGCGCCCGGTGTTCTTTTGCCAGCACCGGCGTGTTATCACGGGTAAACGTCACCTTCAGGATGTCATACCCCTGCTGTTCCACATCCAGCAGCGCCACCGTCATCTGCATCACCGGCAGCAGCCGCGACGCGCCGTAAGCCACCGCCTCGACGATCTGGCCGGTGTCCAGCGTTTTGGTCACGGCTTCCATAATGGCGTTCAGCCGGGCTTCCTGCTCGGCGTTGTGCAGCGTGGCGCGGTACAGGCGGTTATTTTCAATCGTGGCCGCCGCCTGATGGGCGAAGATTTCCAGAATTTCGACGGTCGGGCGGTCCGGGCGGGCGTTATCCAGCGGCCTGTCCAGGGTGATCGCGCCCAGCAGGTTGCCGCCGGAACCAACCAGCGGCAGCACCAGCAGATCACCGTCGCGCCAGTCGCGCTCGTTGGCGGCTTCCGGCAGCGCGCGGCTGCCCTCAAAGCCGGTGCTGAAGGCGCGCAGCGCCGCCTGCTTCCAGCCGCGCCGCGCCTCGGCGGGGATAAAGTAGGACTCGCTGAGGCGGTAGTCGTCGCGCATCAGCCGGTGGAACTCGTCCAACGTCAGGGCGTGTTTACGGCTGCGCTCAAACGC
This sequence comes from Chloroflexota bacterium, assembly GCA_016223085.1. Lineage (GTDB taxonomy): Bacteria > Chloroflexota > Anaerolineae > Aggregatilineales > Phototrophicaceae > CFX2. The sequence continues at coordinate 78,185 of JACRPS010000034.1, read as the reverse complement.
TTCCAGCGGCATACCAGCCTGGGCTACGCGGCGCAGCACACCGTCGCTCTCATCCACCAGCGACGCCACACCCACCTCGAAGCCCACGCTCTGCTGAATGCCGTCAAGAATCGACTCCAGCATGGTGACCGGCTCGGCGCTGGATTGCAGGACGCGTCCCAGTTCAAAAATCTGGTTCAACTGCTCAACGCGCCGCCGCAGGCGGGTGCTGCGTTCAAGCTGTTCCTGATAACGTTTGTAATTGCCGTAAGCCAGTGACGCCTTCGCCGCGATGGTCAGCAAAAACGCCGCCGTGCGCTCGTCAAACTGCTTGGCGCGGCTGTGGTACAGGTGGATGACACCAACCACACGATCTTCGTAGAAAAACGCGGCGGCAATCGCAGACTGTGCGTCGTCCGGCGCGGGCTTCAGCGGGTCAGCGGCATAATTGCGCACCAGCACCGTATCCGCGCCGCGCAGCACCGCCTCCACCTCAATGTCCGCCAGCCCGTCCCCCACGCCGAAGCGTTTGTCCATCTCCGGCATGGCGGGGTTTTGCCACCGGTCGGGCGCTTTCAGCAGCACGATTGTGCCACCCTGCGCCAGCGTGGCGCGCGCCGCTTCCCGGCGAATTACGTCCAGCACCGGGTCGAGTTCCAGCGTCTGCGTCAGTTCGTGGCTGATGCGGGCAATCGCGTCCAGTTCCTCGATACGGCGCTGGAGGTTCTGCCCCGCCGCTTCATACAGGCGGATGCGCTCGATGGTCGCCGCGATCTGGGTCGCAATCGCCGCCAGCAGGCGCAGGTCGTTGCTGTCGTAGGGTTTGGTGCGGTTAGCGATGCTTAATTCGCCAACGCCGCGTTCACCGACGATTACCGGTACGGTGACGATGCTGGTCAGCCCCAGGCGTTCCGCCACATGGCGCTGGCTGTCCAGCATCGTTTCGGCGTTCAGGTGATTACTCAAAAACGGCTGGTGCGACAGCGCCACGCTCCGGTGAAATTCCCGGCTGCCCTGATCGTAAATGCCCGGCTCGGTCAGGCTGCCACCGTAGACCAGACGTGGGTACGTCACCAGATTGCCGCCTGGCTCGTCAATCACGCTGACAAGTGCCAGCGGGCTGCCGGTCAGGTCGGCGATGGCTTGCAGCACGCCGGTAAACGAATCCTCAGCGGTGAGGATGCTGCCGGCCATCTCCGCGATGTCGCGCAGGCGTTCCGCTTCCTTCGCGCGCTGCTGGATGTCCTGGTACAGCCGCGCGTTTTCGATAATCGCGGCGGCCTGCGAGGCGAAGATCAGCAGCAGGCGGGCGTCCTTGTCGGTGAAGTCCTCGCCGCTGATTTTGTTGGAAACCTGCACTACCCCCAATCGCCGACCGCCGACCGTCAGCACAGCGAACAGCGTTTTGGTCACGCCGACCGCATTGGCGAAGTCGGCCAGCCCGGCGGCGTACACCACCGCATCCGACTGGACCCGGTTGGTGTACCAGTAATCTTCTTCCTGCCAGATGGTGTACAGCGGGCTGCCGGTGGGCAGATTCACGATGTAGTTCTGAATCATCACATCCGGCACACCATAAAACGGAAGCTGTGGCACCAGCCGTTCATTGGTCTCGTCCCACAGCAGGATGCCGCACATGGAAATATCCATCAGGCGGGCAATCCGCTCGGTCAGCGTGGAATAAAATTCCTCCTCCTGGCTCAACGCGCCGATGGCGTGGGTCATCTCCTGCAGGCCGACCAGTTCGGTATCCCGCTGCTGTTCGCGCTGGTACAGCCGCACGTTTTCCACCACCACTGCCGCCTGGGTCACCAGCAGCCGCAGGTCCTGAATATCCTGCGACGTGAAGCCGCCCTCAGCCTGCCGGTTGGCGACCTGCACCAGACCGATGCGCTGGATGCCGATTTCCATCGGAATCAGGGCGATGTTGTGGATGCCCGCCGCCACAAAAATCGGCTTCAGGCCCAGCGCCTCGATCAATGGCTCATCTGCCGCGTCGTTGCTCACCCAGTATGGCTGGTTTTCCCAGATGTCCCGCTGCGGGCTGTCCAACGGCAGCGCGATCACAAAACTGCGCGCGGCATAATCCGGCAGCCCATAAAACGGCAGTTCCGGCAGCAGCGCCTGCCGGTTTTCGTCGTACAGCAGCACCCCGCAGACTTTGGCATCGGCCAGATGGGCAATCCGTTCGGTCAGCGCGGCGTAAACCTGGGCGGGGTCGCCGGTAGCCGCTTCCGCCGGACGGGTGGCCTGCAGCAGTGCCATATCCTGAATGCGCTGCGCCTGCTGGCTGTACAGTTCGGCGTTGTAAATCGCGGTCGCCACCGGTTTGCTGATCGCCTGCAGCAGCGCCAGATTGCCCTGGTTAAAATGATGGGCGTTGGCGTGCGCCAGTTCCAGCGTGCCGATCAACCGGTCGCCCAGAATCAGCGGCACGCCGACAAAGCTGTGATAGAAACCGGTCAACTTGGGCTGGATGGCGGTTATGTCGTCCACGTCCGCCACCAGCACCGGCTTGCGATTTTTAATAATCCAGCCGGTGACGCCCTCGCCCGGCGTATATGCGCCACCGGATTCGGTCAGCGCCAGCAGATACGGCGCATCACCCACCCAGCCGCGCGGCTGTAACACGGTGCGTTCCGCGTTCCACAGGCAGATTTCGCCCGCCGAGGCCGGCAGCGCCTTTAGCACAATCGCCAGCAGCGCCTGTAACAACTGCTCCATGCTCATGCTGGCGTTGACCGTTTCGCCGATCTCGTTGATCGTCGCCATCGCCAGTGATAGATCGAGCGCCTCCGGGTTGGTCGTGCCGGCGCTCAGTTCGCGCATGACCACGACGGTGCGGCGTTCGCCGCCGGCGGGGATGGTATGCGACGAGGCTTCCACCCAGCGCGACCCCAGTTGGAACGACGCCTGCCCTTCACGCTGAAACAGGTCAAGGAAGTTGTCCGCCGGCTGCGCGAGCTGGGCAATCCATTCGAGATTCGGTTCGCCGCCGTTTAGACCGATCCAGCGGCGGGCGCGGTCGTTGACAAAGACCAGTTGGCCGTGTTCCCTGGAGACCAGAATCGCGTCCTCGCTGGAGGCCAGCGGCAGGTCAATTCCGGCAGGCGCGGCCTGTTCGCCGGGGATATAACCGAGGCGCTGCCGCTGCAAGGCCCACAGGATTAACCCGACGGTGAGAACCAGCCCACCCAGTAATAAAATGACACCCAGACCCATACTCGCTCAACCTGCACACTAAGGCTACCAGGAGGTCAGGATTCGCGGCCCGGCGTTTTCTTCTCCGCTGATACCCCGACGGCGGTCTTCGGCAGCCAATTCGGTAATTTCGCGTATATCGGAAAATTGGTGCGTGCGGGTGGACACCGACCCGGCGGCCAGCGTCATCAACGCTTCCTGGCGTTCGCCCTGAGCGCTGTCCGGCACGAGGATGTAACCGCGCTCGCGGTCAATAAACGAGTAATGCTGTTTCACCTCATCGTTGAACCGTTCCACCAACCGCTGCTTGAGCCGCTCGGCATCGTCAGCATGGGTGATGATGACAAAGTTCTCGCGTTCGGGATGCCCCAGGTAATCGTCCGGCGTGCCCAGTTCATCCACCACTTCGCCCATCACCAGCGCCGTGAAGCGCATCACCTCGTCCCCGGCGAGAAAACCATACACTTCGGTAAACGCATCGAAGTGATTGATTTTCAGGTCAATGTAGGCCCAGTCCTTATCACCATGCATGAGCGAGCGCAGGTGTTCTTCGATCAGCCGCCCGGTTGGCAGCCCGGACTTTGGGTGCATGTAGTTCTGCCGCTGGGTGGAGTTGATGGTATTCTGAACGCGCAGCTTCAGTTCTTCGATATCAAACGGCTTGGTGATGTAATCGTCCGCGCCCAGTTCCAGTCCGGCAATCTTGTCGCTGCGTTCGTCCTTCTGCGTCAGGAAGATGATCGGGATGTGGCTGGTGCGGGTGGTAGTACGCAGTTCACGGCAAACATCATAGCCGTTCATGTCCGGCAGCATGATGTCCAGGATAATCAGGTTGGGAAGCTGCTTCCGGGTCATCTGCAGGGCTTCGCCGCCGCGCGGGGCGATCTGCACTTCATACTGCTGCCCGGTGAAATAGATGCGCAGCATATTGGAGATGTCGAAGTCATCTTCGACGACCAGGATTCGACCTTTGCTCATACTGCCCCCTCTAGGGTGCTCAAAATGAACTGGCATTCTGTGCCAATCATACAGGTTTACTAACCAGAACGCCAGCGCACCGGAAGTCTTGGTTGGAATAAGCTAACCCAACGGTTCGCTCGCTTGGAGATGCAGCGAGAGTAGCGGTGCGCACTCCTCTCCCTTTCAGTATAGAACAAAAGGCTGTTCCGGTGGGTTGAGATTCAACGCTCCAGACCCAGCGTACCGAAGGCGGCTGTCACCACCGCCTCATCCATGCCGAAGTGCTGCGCGACGGATATTGGTACGTCGCTGGTGATAGGAATATCCATCCGCTCGCCGTTTTCAAATATTTCCAGATGGTACGGCGGCTCGGCGCTGTTAAAACGCCACAAACGCTCATCAATCACCTTATTGATGATGATGCGGTCCAGAAACTGACCGTCCGGCCCATAGTCGGCGGCGGTCACAGCGCGGTAGGGCGCGTCGGGGATTGGTTCGTCAACCAGTATGAAGCAGTATGGGCGGGGATGCGGTTCACGTTCGATCTGGTAGCGCGCCGGTTTCAGCGGGCGTACCGTGTAACGGAGGAACGGTGTGGCGCGGCTGGTGGTGTCTGATTCCGGCAGTGGCAGCGGCGCGTGCAGCGGCAGCCCCACGTCCACCAGCCAGCGGTTATCATCGCCATAAACAATGATGGCAGAGTGGCAGCCGATCAGCGTTTCCATATCGTTGATCGTCAGATAGCCCCGGTAGCCCAGCGCCACCAGCAGGCTGAAAAAGGCGTAGTTGCTTTCGTAACATGTCCCGCCCGTACCCTGTTCCATCGCCGTCTGCCAGAATTCCTCCGGCCAGCGCGGGCAGTCGGCGGCGGCCTGCACCGCTGCCCGGCGGGCAATCCGCGAGGCGCTCTCCCAGGGCACGCGCCGCGTATAGGCGCTGACGAGGCGATCCAGCGTTGCTATATCCGGTTGGGTTACGGGTACGCCAAGATGGGCTAAAACAGCATCCACTAGGGGCGCGGGCAGCGGTTGAACCATCGCTCACACCGCCGGCGACCAGACTTTACGCTTGCGCGCCGCCCGTTCCCGCACCGCCGCGATTGTTTCCGGGCTGACTTCCGCCTCAAAACTGCGGAAGCCGCTGAGGCGAAAGCCGTGTCTGGCCGCGATATCACGGATTTCGAGCGCCTGCCGCACCGTGATGTCCTTGCCGATGGTATAGTCCTCGTAGCGGCCTTCCAGCGCCAGCGCCATTGTCTCCGCCATGCAGGCATAGGACATACGCGGCGGGAAGCCAAAGTCGAAGTGGAAATCCACCGGCCCCGGCACCTCGATCATGCCGCCTTCGATCACCAGCACGTCGTCGCGCTGTTCGGCCACGCGCCTGGACACATCGCGCGGGCGGGCCACGTCACACACCACCGCACCCGGTTTGAGGTGGCGCGGTTCGATGACAGCATGAACGGCGCTGGTCACGGTTAAAATCAGGTCAGCGCCGTAGACGGCGCTCATGTCGGTGCTGGTTGTGACCTGCGCCGCCTGTCCCTCGCAGACCGCACGCACGGCGTCCAGCGCGTCCTGCCGCCGCCCCACCAGTACCAGTTGCGCGCTCTCCCCCGCCAGCATCTCGGCGCAGGTTTTGCCAATCGCGCCGGTCGCCCCGACAACGGCCACCGTCGCCGCGTCCATGCGAATGTCCATCACTTGCGCCGCCTCGCGGATAGCTTCGACCGCCATCGCAATCGTGTAACTGTCGCCGGTCGTCACGGGAATCGCCAGCCGGTCGGCAATCGTTTTACCGGCATCCCCGACGACCGACGTATACGCGCCCAGGCCGAGAATTCGCGCGCCCAGTTCTTCCGCCATGTGGCCGCAGGCGACAATCTTGTTATAGACCGTTTCCACCGGCAGCGACAGCATGGTTGGCGGCGTGAACGGGCAGGCGATCAGCCAGCCGCGCAGTTCGCGCCCGGTGGCGGCGGAACGGATGCCTTCAATTTCCGATAGATACACCGGCGGAAAGAAGCGCGAGAAAAAGTTAATCTGCCGTTCGGTCAGGATTTTGCCGAGCAGCGGGAACTTCCGCGCCACATCTTTTTTGATCTGTATCGGATGGATGATAAAGGCAAAGGTGTCGTCTGGCATCGGGTTTCCAGCAGCAGTTCAGCGAAACGATAAACTTATTCTGACGATGGATGGTTGACCAGCGCCGCTGCTTTAGCGCGGCTCACCATTTCGGACGCGTCCAGGATTTCCAGCCCAACAACATTCCCGGCCTCATCGTAGTCCACGATAATCCCTGTTTCAACCTGCTCACTTTCTTCAATCGGCGTATCATCCAGCCGAATCCGCAGGATGTCTACCTGAGCATCATACTTCACTTGAATATCGCTCATCACCACGAACTCCACGTATCCTCTTCCGGCTCGCGCTCGTCTACGCGGGGGTACATGCGGCGGTGGACCGCGCCGCGAATGTCCAGCCCGTGATGGTCGCTCTCCTCAAACGTCACGTTGCGGGTGATGATGCGCCGCTGCGGTGATGCCACCAGCACCACGTCGGACTCGATCATGCGCCCCGGAAAGATAATCATACCCGCGCCGATACGGCAGTTGTGGCCGACGGCGCTGCCCAGCACCGCCTGTCCGACGCTTTCCAGTTCGCCGCGAATGTTGGCCGCCTTGATCGGACGCGGTACGATGCGCTCACGCCGGTTGCCGCGTGTGTCCACCGAGAGTTCCAGTTCGCCCAGCAGATTAAAGTCGGTGAAGGTCGTGCCTGCCCCCAGGAAGCTGTTGCGCCCGATCACACACATCTGCACGCAGGTGTTTTGCGCCAGAATCGTACTTTCCATCATCGCGCTCATAAACATCGAGGCGCGGAAGGGCAGGAAGCAGTTGTTGGCGACGGTCGTCAGCATCAACTGGCAGCCCTGGGAGATGTTCACATCGTTGCCGATGGCGCAGTTGTCAATCACCACGCCGGGGCCGATAAAGCAGTTGTCGCCAATCGTCGTCGGGCCGGTGATGATGGCGGAGGGGTCAATTACCGTATCCCGCCCAACGCGCACGACCTCGGACGACATTAACACCTGTTTCTGCTCCATCACCCCTTTCCACAGCAGTTTGAGCGCGTAGAAGTTATGCTCTTTGACGTATCGCTCAAACCGGCTGCCGCGCGTGAACACGCCGAAAATAACGCTGGCGTAGTAGATATGCACCCAGCTTTCAATCGAAAGGATAGCCCGTGCCGGCAGGTAATGCGTCAGGTCGCCCTGGTCATGCACCATGAAGTGCGGTACGTTGTAAAAGCCCTTTTCGGAGGATTTTTCGTCGGCCTCACTCGGTACGGGGATGGGCACGATCTCGTCTGCATACCCGTTTGGGAAAAACCACAGGTCGGCGAGGCAGATTTCGCGCCCCTTCGCATCGTGGCCGCGTTCAAAACTGGTGGTCAGCGGCAGCGTGTAGGTGCGGAAGGCCACGTCGTCGGCGTAGAACGCGGCGCGGCAGGCGCGTCTGGTCGCCCGCGCCTTGAGCAGGAAATATTCCAGGAATTCGCGGTCGAACCACAAATTATCGCGGTAGACAACCGCCTCACCGGGGGCAATGTAGCGTATCTGGTCGGGCGTGTGGAACGTGCCGCCCAGGTCCACTTTTTCGAACACGGTCGCAAACAGGTTTTCCTGATGAATTTTTAGCGGCTCAATGCCTATCGTCAGTTGGCTGGCCGGTTCGTTAAACGGCAGCACGTGGCGGTTGTCTTCAATGACGTAGCGATACATGTAATTGCTCCACAAAAGCTGTTTTGGGAAGAACAGCGTTCAGCGGTCAGCAACCAGCAAAGCTAAAAGCGGATAACTGATCGCTGACTGCTATTCATTGTACACGGATTTCAAATTAGCCGTTGTTGAGGAAATCGCGTACAGTCTCGTGGAAGCGGCTGTATTCGTCCAGCATGGGGAAATGGCCGGAGTCGTTAAACATGGCGATTTTGCTGCTGGGCGCGTGCTCTTTGAGCACCTGCGCCTGATTGGGATTCACGATGCGATCTTTTTTGCCGTAAATGCCGAGGATGGGCATTTTCAGTTCGCCAACGCGCGGGCGCAGATCGGTGTCGCGCAGCGTGCTGATGCTTTCAAAAAACGGCCCGACGGTCAGCTTCGACAGGTCCGACGCGAACATATTGCCCAGCGCCTTGCCGTCCTTTGCCAGCCCGTAGGACGCCACCCGCAGCGACCCTTTCAGCCCGGTCATGAACGTGTCAAACAGGAATGGCGCGGTTTCCGCCAGGCCAATCCAGCCGCGATAACCTGCCAGCCGCAGCAGCGGATTCAGTGACGTGCCCACAATCGGCGAGCCGATCACGATCACCTTGACCACTTTTTCGGGGTAGCGAATGGCGGCGGTCAGCGACACCGTGCCGCCCATCGAATGGCCGACCAGCGGCGCTTTGACGATGCCCAGCCGGTCCATAAACTGGTTTACCAGCAGCACGAAGTTGTCTACCGAGAAGTCCTCACCCTGGTCGCCCGCCTCGCCAAAGCCCCAGAAGTCGAGCGCGTAGGTGCGGAACTCCTTGCCCAGTTCCTCAATCGTGCGCCGCCACAGCCGCCACGACCCCAGCCACCCATGCAATAAAAGAACAGGGCGTCCCAGTCCATACGTTTCATAATGAACGATACCCTGTTCCGTTACCCGAGTCGCCACGTTGTCGTCGCTTTCGTGAATGCAGCCGATAGCCGAAGCGTCCTACCAAGAACCTATCCGTAAACCTCTTTTATTTGTCGGTAGGGGCACGGCATGCCGTGCCCCTACGAAGGGTTTATGGATAGACACTAAGTCACTAGTCATTAATCGTTAGCCACTGGTCTCATAGAGCGGCACGTCTGTCACTCGTACAATCAACGCAATACCTGTCCCTGGACTATTGACTAAAGACTAAGGACTTGCCGCTTAGGTATCCATTTCCTCAAGAATGGAATACAACAGCTCCAGCAGGACGTTCTTGACGCTCTCCTTGTCCTTCGCCACGCACGGCAGCAGCTTCACGCCTTCTTCGATGCGCAGCGCAATCCGCAGGTCGTCTGGCGACCAGGCGTCGGGGTGATCCTGCTTGTTGGCGGCCACGACGTAGGGCGTGGGCGCGTAGGCGCGGAACGTTTCCAGGATGCTCTTGGCCTCACGGAAGGTTTCCGGCTTGGCGCTGTCCACCATCACCACAAAACCCAGCATGCCTTCCGCCAGGATTTCCCACATGAAGTCAAAGCGGCGCTGGCCGGGCGTGCCAAACAGGTACAGCACCAGGTCGTCGTCTACCGTGATACGCCCGAAGTCCATCGCAACGGTCGTCACGTCTTTCTGGCGCTTCTCGGCGGGCGTGGTGATTTCGCGCTCGGTGGACACTACCTCGATCTCGCTGATCGAACGGATAAATTCGGTTTTCCCGGCGCTGAACGGCCCTGTGATAACCATTTTGACAGTTTGCATAGTGTGCTTACTCTTCCGGTTGGATGTGTCCGACTACAGGACGTTAAATGGACCGAATTTTGTCAATCAATCGGTTCACCACGACTTTTTGAACCTGTGGCTTGGCGGGCATCTGGCGGCGACCAGCGGCCTTGTTGGCGACGGTCTGATCCATACCCGGCGGTTTCACCAGTTCCACCAGACCGGCCTGTTCCAGACCGTAGACAATGCGCCGGATTTCGACCTCCGACATATTGTTCGCCTTCGCAATCTGGCGAATCGAGTTTTTGGGATTCACAAATGACACCACGCGCCATTCTTCGACGCTGAGGTGAATACCCTTAAATTTCTCTTTCGGGTTATCAGGGAATTTCAGCGCCATGTCCAGGTTTGGCAGGTGCTGGTTCAGTTCCTCAATCTCGCGGATGCGGCGCGCGCCTTCGATGATGACGTTTTCCAGGTCAATCGGCACCATGATGCGGTTGCTGTCCGGCAGCACGTTGTCATCAAACCGGAACGGCTCCTGATTCCACGACATCAGGTTATACACCACATCCAGCGTATGCTGCTGGATGCAGCTCACCACGTCGTTCTGGGTGACGTAGTTGGCGTTGATGAGCAGCAGCGCCAGCGCTTTGTCAGTTGTGTTTTTGGCGCGTTCACGGATGATGCGTGCCTGGTCGTCAGTGAGCTTGCCGGCTTTATTTAACACGGAGACGAGGTTGCCGTCCTGGCCGTCCATCGCCGCGTAAATCAGCTTGCCGGCGCGGAACGACACCTTCGCACGTTCAGGGCCGGGGATGATTTTCTCGCGCTTCTTGCCGTTCACCTCCTCCGTCTCGCCGCTTTTGGTCGCCTTGAAGATCGTCAGCGTCCCGGTTTTACCGGCGAGGTTGATGAGGTTCAGAAGTTGGGTCGTACTGAAATCCCTGAGTTCGCCCTTAAGTGGCATTAACGCCCCCTACAGTACTGATAAAAACGTAGCCCCGGCATGAACACGCAGCAACCTGAATCTGGATTATAGCCAACGGCAGGAATCGCGTCAAACCAGGCACTTACCGGGCATTCTAATCGCAATTTCCGGCCCGCACAATTCACGGCGTAGGCTGGCCGTCAGCCAGACGCCATTGGCAGGTTTCCATCATGGTTTATAATGCGGGTTCACAGCCGTTTTGGAAGTCACGATCTATGATGCGCGTTCAACGGGTACTCATCGGCCTGCTGGTCGGCTGCGGCGCCTGTATCGCCCCCGCGGTCGCCCCGCCATCCGATGCTCTCCCTCATCTTACAACCGAAACACCCGTAACAAAAATTGAGAATCCTTCCCCGGTTCTGCCGGGCGTGCTTGGACCGGATTCTTTCCCGGCAGGTATCAATCCGTTGACCGGGCTGCCTGCCGACCCCGCCACGCTCAACCGCCGTCCGATGGTTGTCAAAATCTCCAACGCGCCGCCACTGGTGCGCCCGCAGGCCGGCATTGGCGCGGCAGACATCGTTTACGAGCACTACGCCGAAGGCGGCCTGACCCGCTTTTCCGCCATCTTTTACAGCCAGGCACCCGACCGCGTGGGGTCAATCCGAAGCGCGCGCCTGATTGATTACGAACTCGTGCCGATGTACCAGGCATTATTAGCCTTTTCCGGCGCGAGTACCGGCGTCGAGGAACGGCTGAACACTTCGGAGTTTGCGAACCGGCTGTTTAAGGGCGTCGCCTTCGGCCTGCCGTATTACTGGCGCGACGAGAGCATCGAAGTGCCGCACAACCTGTTCGTCAATCCCAATGCCATCTGGCAGCTTGCCAGCGAGCAGGGTGTCAACCAGAGGCCGCGACTGCACGGCATGGCCTTTTTGAACGCGCCACCTCCCGGCAGCAGCGGCCCGGCGACCCAGATTGACCTGCGCTACCGCGCCACCCGCCTGCTGTGGCTGTACGACCCGGCCAACGGGCGCTACTGGCGTTATTCCGACGGCAAAGGCCACTACGACGCTAACACGATGCAGCAGGTGAGCGCCGCCAACGTTGTTGTGCTCTATGCCGAGCACCAGTTCACCGACATCGTGGAAAGCCAGTTCGGGGATAATAAGAGCTACAGCATCGAAATCCGGCTGTGGTTCGAGGGTGACGCGGTGCTATTCCGTGACGGGCGGCGCTACGAAGGCCGCTGGGTACGCCCGACCCGCGAGGATATGCTTGGCCTGCGGACAAAGGACGGGCAACTGCTGTATCTCAAGCCGGGCAACACCTGGTTTCAGGTCGTGCGCCTGCCGGAGCAACAGGAGCCGGTCGAGGAGTGGCTGCGGGTGGAGTAAACGCGATACTCGGTGAACAGGCAGGTACCTCGCCACTACGATAACTGAGGCGCATAATATGGGTTGGGTAGACCAGTGATTTTCAGCAAGATCCGAGACCCCAGGTTGATTACCGTGCGTCGCGGCGGCACCTTGGAGGACGCCGACCATCACCTTCTTGCCGTGTGGGCGGCGGATTGCGCGCAGCATGTCCTGCATTTCTTCGAGCAAGTCCAACCCGGTGACGACCGTCCGCGCTGGGCGATTGAGCAGGCGCGTGCCTGGGCAAGGGGTGAGATTACGATGACTCAAGCCCGTACCGCCGCCGGACACGCCATGGGTGCTGCCAGAGCGTTGCACGGCGCGGCAAGAGAAGCGGCTTACGCTGCCGGACAAGCTGCGGCGGTGGCTCATGTGGCCGCTCACGAACTGGGCGCAGCGGCCTACGCGATCCGGGCTGCACGCGCGGCGGCCCCTGAAACGGAACGGATGGAGGCTGGTCGTCTGGAGTGCCAGTGGCAGCGCGCCCAACTTCCCGGCGAAATCCGAGAACTCGTGCTTGATGACCAGAGGTTGCGCAATCAGTATTGCTGGTTCGTATTCGATTGCTGACTGCTTCGCTTCGGTGGGTTGAGGGCGACGCGGTGCTGTTCCGCGACGGGCGCACTACAATGGCGGCTGGGTGCACCTGTCGCTCGAGGATATGATCGGCCTAAGGACAGATTATTGGTATTATGCCTAAATTGGGTTGGGTCTGCGTCTGATACCACGCTACGGCAGGTTCATAACGGCGAAGCAGGTCAACAATGACATTTGTGTCAACGACTGCCTCTACCATCCACGTCGCTCCCGTTGTTTGCGCCGCAGTTCTTCAACGAAAGCCACTGCGTCGGTGATGTTCATATCTTTCCACCCACCGACTAATCCACCATAAAATCTGCTTGTATTGATTATATGGTCAATTTTAAGCTGAAACAGGCGCTATTCATCCCTCTCTGTGCCTCTGCGCCTTTGTGCCTCCGTGTTATGTTTTTCTCTTTCATCCTTTTCGCGCCTTTGCTCCTTTGCGTTACGCCTTTCCCTTGCCCCTGTCCATGCCGCTTTCGCCCTACGCCGTTTGACCGAGCGCAAATTCCGTCTTTGAACCGTGTCGCCCTGCCGGAAAGCCGCGTATGCTTGGCCGTGTTGACCGATAAACCCAGTGACACTCTTTTCAACCGAAGGGAAACTATCGTATGAATCGCACTGCTCGTTGTCTGGTTTTGCTCGTTCTGGCTCTGCTCGTCGGCATGGTGCCCGTCTTTGCGCACGAAGGTGAAGCATCTGCAACCATCGTCAATGGGCCGGAAGGCTTGGTGGTACCCGCCGAGCTGCACGCCGGCATCGTGGATGTCACCTTTACAAACATTACGGATGCGCCGTTTGCCCCGCTGCTCGCCCGCCTGAACGATGGCGTGACGGTGGACGCGCTGATGGCAGCGATGAGCGCCGGGCCGGAAGCCGGTCTGCCGCTGATTACGCTGTTGGGCGGGACGGAAATCGCGCCGCAGTCGTCATTTGTTGCTACTTTTGATTTGAAGGCCGGCGAACATGTCCTCCTGAACTTCGCGGGTAAAGCGCCGGACGTGAAGACCTTCACCGTCGCTGACGAAGATGATACCAATGCCGCCGCGCCGGAAGCCGACGTACAGGTATCGCTGCTGGACTTCGCCTTCAGCCTGCCAACCAGCATCAGCGCGGGTGAGCAGACCTGGCTGCTGGAAAACAAGGGCGACCAGTGGCACGAAATGGCCATCGCCCGGATTGACGACAGAACCACTGTTGCCGAACTGCGTGACATCATGCAGACGATGGCCTCCGGTGAAGCGGACCCCGCTACCCTGCCGATTGAACAGGTCGGCTTCTGGATGCCGATGCAGCAGGGCGAACGTGCCTGGTTTAACCTGAATCTTGAACCCGGCACTTACGTGGTGGCCTGCTTCCTGCCGGACTTCGCCAGCGGCCACGCGCACATCAACCTGGGCATGGTACAGCTTCTCACCGTGACGGAATAAACACGGCTGCGCTGACAGATTAACCCACTGTAGGGACACGATAGATCGTGTCCCTACAACCTTATATTTCGCTACCAGCGGCCTCAGCTTGCGGCGCGACTTCTCATTCCGGCCTATAATAGAGGTATAAGCAAATGAGTGCTTTACCGGTCAATTATGTCATTTCGGTACGTGGAACAGGGAATTGGAGCGATCCAGGCGGGCAATCTGGATGAAGGCGTACGCCTGCTGCGCATCGCGCTCAAAGACCCGGAACTGACCGGCGGTATCCGTGCCATCGCCTGCCTGTGGCTGGCTGAAACGACGACCGACCCCAACACCAAGCGCGCCTATTATGACGCGGCGCTGGCTGCCGCCCCGGACGACCCGGAAATCCGCCACCGGGTCGAACGCTGGCTGGCCGCGCAGCTTCCCACGCCGCCCACCAGCGCGCCGACGGTCACGCCGCCCCCGCAGCCCGCCGTGACGGTAACGCCGCAGGTTGACTTTAGCCCACCGCCGACCACCCCACCACCCCCTGGCACACTGCCGGGAATGCCGGCGCAGCCAGCCTACAGCACCCCGCCGACGACCATTCCCGGCTTTGGCACCCTGCCGCCATCGAACATCGGGCATTACCGCATCGCGGGCGTGATTGGCGGGCCAAACGGCGCGGGCACAGCCTTCTTCGTGCTGCATGAGGGCATTCTGGTGACCACCCGCTACGTCGTGGGCAGCCTGGAACGGGTGACGGTGGAACTGGAAACCGGTTATCAAATACCTGGGCGCGTGGTGCGCTCGTTCCCGGAACTCGATCTGGCGCTGATTGTTGTCCAGCAGCCGGTCAGCGACATCCTGCCGGTCACGCCGCTGCCGCGCATCCCGGAAGAAACGCCGCTGATGGCGATGGCCTACAACGGGCAGAGCGTACGCGGCAGCCTGCGCACGACCAAGCGCATCCTCTCGCCGCACTGGTTCCCCACGACCATCACTCAGCCGCCGGACGCCGGGGGCAATCCGGTGTTTGACGATAATCGCTATCTGGTGGGGATGCTGACGCGCAACGCCAGCGCCTCGTCGGCCAACCTGTACGGCATCCACATCAGCGGCATCATGCGGGCGGTGGAAACCTACAAGCAGGACATCGCCCAGGGCAAGCTGGTTTACTGCCCGACCTGCGGCGATCTGAGCAAGGCGGCGGCTAATGGCGGCCACTACTGCGAAACCTGCGGCGGCCTAATGCCTCAGGCCGGCAATCTGCGGCGCAACTGGCACGACACAACCAACACCCTGTATCACGAGCAGAACCGTATCGCCTGCCGTCATTGCAGCGCCCACACCGGTTTTTACCAGGGAAAGTGTTTGCGCTGCGGGCGGGAACAGACGTAGCTTTTAGCTTGTAGCCATTAGCTGTTGAAAGACCTGAAGCGTGAAGCATCAACAAAGCTACAGGCTACAAGCCAGGTTCTTCAGGAGAGAAAACACATGGTCTTCGGACGAGGACGTAAACCCCAACCGGCGGTGACGCTGGAAACCTATGCTGCGACAGTCGAGCAGATTCTGCCGGCAATCGGCGTGAACCCGGTGACGGCGCGCATGAACACCGAGTCCGGCTTCGGCTGGAGCTTCCAGCGCGGTTCGGCAGTGATCGAAGTGTTTGTCTCGGTGCAGAACAACGTCGGCTACTTACAGGTGCTTGCGCCCATCCTGCACCTGCCGGCGCAGGGGCTGCTGCCGCTGTATCGCCGCCTGCTGGAACTCAATCTGCAACTGACCAACGCGGCGCTTGGCGTGTACATGGATGTGGTGTACGTGTTCAGCGAACGCCCGCTGGACGGGCTGGACGCCGACGAAGCCAATAACATCATCAGCCTGGTCGCTGCCTATGCCGATGATCTGGACAACAAGCTGTTTGAAGAATTTGGCGGGCGATTGTACGCGAAGGTGTAAGGATACCGCCCCAGGCTCAAGCCTGAGGCTGAACCAATAAGCCTGCTGAAGCAGGTTCAGAACATTGATTACGATTCTTCAGCCGTTTCTTGACGGCTTTTTTTGTCAGCCGGATGCGTGAGCATCCGGCGTCTGCTAGACCCGCACCGCCGCTGGATTCTCAAGCTCCGGTTTCCGGCTTTTCACTCGCAGGCGTAGACGCCGCATCAGGTTGCGGCCATCGTACCACAGCGCCTGGGCGTGGCCGCCAATGGCGATCAGCAGCGCCACCGGCAGCGCCACCGTAAAAATCTGGTCAGGATTGTCGTAGTACAGAATTGCCAGCGGGTTTAACAGCGACTCCGCCGACAGCGGCACGGGCAACATTAGTTCCCCCGTCCAGTAAAACTGGAACATGACATAAATCGGAAGATAGATGGCGATGGTTGTTACCACCACTGCCGCCCAACTGCGCAGATTCAGCGCCGCCGTCAGCACAAAACCCAGCGCCAGCCCCAGCCCGGCGAAGGCCATCGCGCCCCAGTCCGGCACGTAGTTAAAGAAGAACCACGTAAACGCGCCCCACGACAGCGTACCCCAGATGAACCCGGCTACCGTACTCAACGCCACCCGCGCCCACCAGGGCCAGAAGCCGCGCACCCTGGACGAAAATTCCCCGGCGACAAACACCAGCGTGGCGACAAACATGCCAAACGTCAGGCCGATGGAGATGGTTTTGCCCCAGCGGTCGGCGTTAAAAATCGCTTCGCTGCGGAAGGTGATAAAGACGTGTGCGCCCATCGCCAATGCCCCGCCGAGCAGCGCGAACACAAACCGCCACACGTTGTGCAGCGGGTCATCGGTCATGCGCCGCCAGGTATTTGCCAGCCAGGCGTACAGCCGCCCCTGTGGGCTGACCACCGGCGGCAGCGACGGTGCTTCGTCGCGCACGAACGCCAGCGCCCGCAGCGCGCCTTTTTCGCCGGCCCGCTGCGCTTCGGCGATCACCTTTAGCGCCGTCAGCGACCGGATGCGCCCAATGGTGCGCGCCGCCAGTTCCGCAATCGCTGGCATGGACGCATCGAGCGCATTATTCGCCAGCAGTTCATCAATATCATCGGTATAAACGATCTCGCGCCAGCCGTTCGGCTTGATGAGTTGGATACCCACGCGCGCCGTCGCCGTTAGCAGGCGGGCGGTGACGCCGCTGGCCGGTGCAGCCACCACCGGATAAACCCCGCTGGTGATGCCCGCGTGCAGCTTCGCCCGCGTGCCCAGCACGTGAATCGCGGCGCGTTTGGCCTGCTCGTTGGTTTCAACCGACAGTGCCTGCGCCACCAGCATCGGGATTTTGGGCGGGTCACTGTCCGGCAGTGTTTCCAGCCGGTAAATTGCCCGCACCCGCGCCGGCGCGTTCTCGCTGCGGACGGCGTGCAGCGCTACCCAGCGGCGGTTGTCGTTATCCAGTTGGTTCCACCAGTAATCAATTTCGGTATCATATTCCAGTGCGCCGCGCAGCAGCATCTGTTTGCCCTGGTCATCCAGTTCCAGATTGTGTTCGGCAGCGCGCATGTAATAATCGTTCATCAGCATGAAGTGCGTCACACCCAGCAGGAAGCGTCCCTGTATCCAGGCGCGGCGGGCCTTGTTGTAGATGTCCTTCGCTTCCATCCGGGCCATCGCTTCCTGCCCGGCCTGCGTGGTATCCGCCCGCAGCCCCAGGTTCACGGTGGCGTCCGCGCCGGAAACAATGCGGATGTCCAGATCGTCCGCCGGCAGGCTGAACCGTTCCACTCCGCTGCTCTGCGCCAGCACCGCTTCGATGGCCTCCACCAGTTCAATCACACGATTCGGTCGGCTGTTCACGTCCAGCGCCGTGCCACGCCGCAGCACCGGCGTCAGCAGTTCTGCCAGTTCCTCGCCCAGCTTGGTCAGTTCCGGCAGGTCTTCCTGCCACTGGATCTGTTTCAGCGCCAGCGAGGTAGTCGCGTCAAACGGCAGTTCGCCGGTGAACATCTGGAACATCAAGATGGCAAAACTGTAAATGTCGGCGCGGTGGTCAATCTGGCTCGACGTAAGCTGCTCCGGCGCCATGTACAGCAGCGTGCCATAGCCGGGGTTGGCGGCGCGGCCTTCCGGCCCCAGCACAGTCGCCAGCCCGAAGTCCGCCAGGTACGGTGACTGGGTGCTGTCCATCAGGATATTCGACGGTTTTAGGTCCAGGTGGATAACGTTACTGGAATGGGCATAATCCAGCGCGGCGGCAATCGCCCTGGCATAGCGCATCGCTTCGGGAATCGGCAGCGGCCCCTGCGCCAGCAGGCTTTCCAGCGAACCGCCAGTAACATAGCGCATAACAATGTAAAGCTGGCTGTCGTATTCGCCAAAGTCGTAGATCGGCAGAATATGGGGGTGTTCCAGTTGGGCGATGGTGCGGGCTTCACGCTCGAACAGCTTGACCGGCTCAACATCCTGTGACAGGTCACGGGCGATGGTCTTGATCGCCACCGTGCGCTGCAACCGCTTGTCCCGCGCCGACCACACGTCGGCCATACCGCCGCGCCCAACGTGTTCAACGATTCGATAATGGCTGAACTCGACGCCAACATCCATACCCGGCTTCCTTAGCGAGCTTGCTACATGTTTATCATTATAGGGGCGGGGGTGGAAAGCGACAAGCAGGCGCGTTAAGGCTGCATGAGAGAACGTTCGCGCGCCGGGCAAGCGTGATTACACTACAACTAATCGAACCGATCAACTGTGCCGAAACCTGGCGGTCACGTAGGGACGAGTCATGCCTCATCCCTGCAAAGCAACCGTTACCGCAGCTAAATCCAAAGTTTAAACGCAACCGAGTAAACAGCATGTTCATCAAGCGCGTGGTAATTTTACTGATGTTAACCGTTCTGGCCTGGCCGGTGCAGGCGCAGAATCAGCCGCCATTTGACCCGCTGGCGCTGGCGCGGGAACTGCTCGGCTTTGCCGGTGAGCCACCGGTTCCGCCGCCCGCCCCGGTGTTCCAACCCGGCGACAGCGATCAATTCTGGGTAAGCCGCGCCGGTCAGGACGCGCCGGTGCAGGTCAGCGCCGAACTGGCCGCCGCCACGCCCAACATTTATCTCTGGGTTGAAAACGGGCTGGAATATGACCCCGCCGCCATGCAGACGCTGGCCGGGCAGCTAAACGGTATCTTCAATCTCCTGCTGCTGCGGGACAACTACGGGCAGGTGCGAACCATCCCCCGCACCCAGGCCGATTACAACGCGCGGGCGAAACTGGCACTGCCGGATGTAGACAACGACCCGCATCTCTCGATCCTGTTCGCTGCTGAACTACGTGATACGGCCAACGCCAGCTTTAACCCAATGAATAGCGTCATGGCGGAACTCGCGCCCGGCGGTTTCAGCAACCAGCGCGAACTGCTGCTGGTAAACACGGCCACGCTGCCCGGCGTGCCGCTGCATGACCCAGCCTATGCCGGTATTCTGGCGCGGCAGATGGTCGCCCTGCTGACCTATTACAACTATCCCGACCAGCCTGCCTGGCTCACCACTGCCGTAAGCTGGCACATGCTGCTCCAGCTTCAGCGGGCCGACCTGACACCGGAAGCCCTGACGCCGTTCCTGGACGCGCCCGAAACCGGGCTGCTCCAGCCGCCGGCACTCGGCAGCGCCGGGCAGGAAGTAGCCGCGCAGCAGTTATTCCTGCGCTACGTGCTGCAACGGTTCGGCGGCGACGTGTTTACCGATTTTGTAACCGGAGGGGGCAAGGGCTTGCAATCATTGGATGCGGCGCTAAAACGTGCCAGCATCACCGATCTGGTGACAGGCGAACCCCTGACCGCAGGCGATGTTTTTGCTGACTTTGTGCTGGCGAACATCCTCAACGGACTGGGCGTTGGCGATGGGCGCTTCCAGTACCGGAACGTGGATTTTGGCGATGGGCAGCCAACCGTCCTGCTGCTGCGCGATAATCTGAATGCCGCCATTGACGACGGCGCAGTGAACCAGTTGGGCACGCGCTATCTGGTGCTGACCAGCGCGACGCCCGCAGCTATCACGGTGGCATTTTCCGGCCAGCCGACCGTCAACCGCCTGCCAATGCCGCCGGACGACCGCAACCAGTTCTACTGGACCGGCGCGGCCAACGGAACAACGGCGCTCACCCGTGCCGTTGATCTGCGCGGCGTGCGGCAGGCCAGCCTGACATTTGACGCCTGGTACGCGCTGGCCGAGGGCTGGAATTACGCCTACGTGCAGGTATCCACCGATGGCGGCGCGAGCTGGACAATTCTGCCCGCCAGCAGCACGGGCGGATTGAACCCTTATGGCATGGCCTATGGGCCGGCCTTCACCGGCATCAGTAATGCCGACGGCCCGCGCCCGTTCCCGTATCTGGGTGTTGGTCTGGGTGCGGACGGTATCACCATCACGACGATTGTGCCGGACGGCCCGCTGGCAGGAACCGGGGTGCAGGCGGGCGATGTTATCGCCGGGTTCGACGGCCAGCCCTGGCCGGGACAGCCGAATCTGCTCGGCTGGCTGGCGACCCATGCGGCGGGCGATACGGTTAACCTGTACATGCAGCGCGGCGACCGCTTTTTTGATGTGCCCGTAACACTCGGCGCGCATCCAACGCGCATTTTCCAGCCGGACGCGCTGTGGCTGCCGCAGTCGGTTGATCTGTCCGCCTACGCCGGGCAGGAAATTCTGCTGCGCTTCCAGACGATCAGCCTGCCGGGGCGCGACAACCCCGGTTTTGCGGTGGATAACATCGCCATACCGGAAATCAACTTCAGTGATGACGCCGAAGGCGATGTGCCCGGCTGGACGCTGGCCGGCTGGCGGCAGATGAGCAACAGCACACCGCAGCAGTTTCTCGTCCAGACCGCGCACATTGGTGAGGGAACGGCCCGCGTCCGCCGCCTGATCGCGCCGGTCGAAGCGGCAACCAGCGGCGCGTGGCCATTCTCGCTGGCGGCGGACGACTTCCTGATCGTCGCCGTTTCCGGCCTGAACGACGATACCACCCAGCCCGCGCGGTTTGCCCTGAACATCCGGGAGGAGACTGGCGTCGTCCCAACGCCGACTGCCACGCCGTAACCGGCAGCGCCGCGTGATACAATTCCGTGTAATCGCAGGGGCAATCCCGTGTGATCGCCCCTTACATACAATTGACCCGTAGGGGCGCACGGCCTTGCGCCCTTACACTTAGGACGCTGTTATGACCCTGCCCTTCAGTTACTACGACCTGATCGAAGCCTGCGCCCAACCCGGCTGCCCGGTGTGCAGCCTGCTGCTGCGCGACGCCCACCGCTTTATTGATTCGCTGCTGTACGAGTACGTGACCAAGCCCAGCACCAACGACACGTTCCGCGCCGCGCGCGGCCTGTGCAACGTCCATAACTGGCAACTAACGCGCTTCGGCAGCCAGGTGCTGGGCATCGCCATTTTGCAGGACGCGGCACTGGATGAAGTGCTGAAACTCATCGAGGCCAACCCGGCGCAGGCGTCGTCGGCGCTGTCGCGCTGGCTCGGCTCGAACGCGCGCCCGGCGCTGGCCGACCGGCTCGAACCGGAACGCCCCTGCCCGGTGTGCGAGTCGGTGGCCGAAACGGAAAAGATGTACCTCGACACGCTGAACACGTACTTGGGCAACGAGCGTTTCCAGTCGGCTTTCCGCGACTCCGCGGGGCTGTGCCTGCCGCACTTCCGCGCTGCGCTGCGTCAGGTCGCCGATGCTGACGCGCTCGAACGCCTGCTGACGCTGCAAACCACGATCTGGCAGCAGTTAAAACGGGAACTGGAGACGTTTATCACCAAAAACGACTATCGCTACGCCGGCGACCCGATGGGCGTGGAACGTGATAGTTGGCTGCGGGCGATCAGCACCCTGGCCGGAAAGGACGAGGTCTTTGGGACACGGCGGGAAAAGTAGGGACATGGCGGCGCCACGTCCCTACTGGATGCCTGACTATTCCAAACGGCCTGCGGCTTGCCGTTACCCCTTCACCGGCAGCACCTCACGCGGCTTGCTGCCGCTTTCCGCCGGGCCAACCACGCCGCGTTCTTCCATCAGGTCAATCAGCCGCGCCGCGCGGGTGTAGCCGATGCGCAGCCGCCGCTGCAGCAGCGACACCGACGCCTTGTTCAGGCGGCGCACCATCTCAACTGCCTCGTCGTACAGTTCGTCCTCGCCGTCGTCCGGCGCGTCATCGTCGTCATTATCGGAGCCAAGCCCCATGAACCCCCCGCGTGACGAGGCGCGCTCCTCCTCATCCCAGAACGCCTGCTGAATCTGCTGGCGTTCGTTGCTGGGCATGACCGGGCGCGGCGGTTCAGCAATGGTGTGATCGAGCACCAACTGCGTGATCGGCTTTGCTGCCACCTCGTCCTCGGCCACCTGCGATTTCCAGTAACGGTTGATGTTGGCGATCTCCGTATCGCTCACAAACACGCCCTGCAAGCGCAACGGTGCGGGCGAGTCGCCGCTCATGTACAGCATGTCACCACGTCCCAGCAGGCGGTCGGCGCCAGGCTGGTCAATGATCACGCGGCTGTCCACGCTGGACGCCACGGCGAAGGCGATCCGCGCCGGGAAGTTGGCTTTAATCAGACCTGTCACCACGTCCACCGACGGGCGCTGCGTGGCGATCACCAGATGGATGCCGGTCGCGCGTGCCAGCGCCGCGATACGGGTGATGACCCGCTCGGTTTCGTCCGGCGCGAGCATCATCAGGTCGGCCAACTCGTCAATGATGACGACGATGTACGGCATCCACTCGTCGTTAGGAGCCAGATGTTTGTTGAAATCTTCAATGTTACGCGCCCCGGCATTGCTGAAGCGTTTGTAGCGTTCGTCCATCTCGCGCGTGACCCACTTCAGCACGCCAACGATGCGCTCCAGTTCCACCACGACCGGCGCAACCAGATGTGGGATGCCGTTGTAGCCGGTGAGTTCAACGCGCTTGGGGTCCACCATGATGAACTTCAGCCGGTCGGGTGGGTTGCGCAGCAGCAGGCTGGCGATGATCGCGTTGACACACACCGATTTACCGGAGCCGGTCGTGCCCGCGATCAGCAGGTGCGGCATGTTGCCCAGGTCGGCGGCCACCGGCGTGCCGTCCACGCTCTGTCCCAGCGCGATCGTCAGCGGTGATTTGATCCTGTTAAATTCCTCTGACTCCATCACGTCGCGCAGGCTGACCAGCGCCGGCTGTTCGTTAGGCACTTCGATGCCGACGTAGCCCTTGCCGGGCACCGGCGCTTCGATACGGATGGACTTCGCGCCCAGGGCAAGCTGGAGGTCCTTGTCCAGTTGAGCGATGGCACTCACTTTGACACGGCTCTTTTTGCCGCCGCGCGACATCAGGTAATCCGGCTCGACGGCGAACTGCGTGATAACCGGGCCGGTGTTCACTTCGACCACTTTGCCGGGCGCGCCGAAACTGCTCAGCGTGTCCTCAATCGTGCGCGCGCGCGCCAGAAGCTGCTCGCGGTCGAAGTCCTGCTCGGACCCCGGTCGCAGCAGCGTGGACGCATCCGGCAGCTTCCACTCCCGGCGGCGTTTGGTGCTGCTGATCGTCGGCAGCGGCGCGGGCTGGGCCGCCTGCGGCACCGACTGCGCGCCGGGGTTGATGACTGGCGTCGCCCGCTGTGGCGCGACCGGTGGCGTGGACGGCGGCGTGAACACGCTGCGGCGTTCTGGCCCCGGCTGCGGCGTGGTCTGCGCCGCAGCGGCAGGCGCTGCCGGACTGGTTGATTTGGGGCGGCTGTCTTCAGTCGGTTTGGCTGCTTCTTTCGGCCTTTCGCCGTCGCCGGCCTTACCGGATGGTGCGGCGGCTGGCGGTTGGCTGAATGGGGTTGAACCAAACGGTCGCGGCGCGGCGTCTTCAGGTCTGGCGGCAGGTTTGGCCGGTTCCTGTGTTGTTGTTTTTGTGCCGTCCCCACCCGAGCGCGGCGGCCCAAACGGCGCCACCGGTTTATCGTCCGGCTTCGCGCCAAACGGGCGGACCGGCGCGGCAGGTTTGTCATCCTCCGGCTTCACTGTTGCTGCTGCCGGCGTGATGGTCGTTCCAGCCTGATCGCCACCCGCTTTCTCCTCGCCGGATGGTTTCCTGACGGGCACATCTGCTTTGTCGCCATCCTTCTCCGGCGCTAGACTGCCGGAGCGAATCGCGTTCAGGCGGTTCATGCGGTCGGTCAGCGGCGGTTTGTCGTCCGCCGGTTCGGGTTTGCCGGGCGGAGTCGCGCCGGGGCGGGGCGCGCCAAAGACGCTGACGCCAAAGCGGGTTTTGTGTTCCTCCGGCTTCGGCGGAGGTTCGATAAACCCTTTCGGGCGGGCCGGCGGCAGGCTGCGCAGTTCCTCCGATTCGGTCATTTGGTCGTCATCGTCATCCACAATGTCGTCGTCAAACGGCTGCGCAGCGGGTTTCGCTGCCGGCTCTGCGCGTGGGGGAGCGCCAAAGGGATGACTTTCAGCCGGTTTGGCCGGGCTGTCCGCGGGTTTCGCCACCGGGAACGAGCCAGTCTGCTTCTTGGCAGGCGGCGCTGACGACGGGCGCACCAGATCACCCAACCGGGCTGCCGGTTCTTCCCCAGACTTTGTTTCCGGCGTTTTCGCCGCCGGTTTCATCAGGTCGCCCAGCCGTGCCGCCGGTTCTTCCACTGCCTTTGCCGTTTCCGGCGCGGTGGTTGGCGGCTGCCCGCCGGGGCGCATCCAGCGATTGCCGCCAGGCGTTGATGCTGGCGTTTCCGTCGTTGGCGCGGTGGCGGGTACCGATTCTGGTTTGCCTCCGGCTACCGGTGATGTGACTGCTGGTTTTGGCGTCTCCGCCGTCGGGGCGCTGGCTGTCGCCGGTTTCGCGCCAAACAGCCGTTCGCGCACCCCCGGCGCAGCGGGTTTGGCTGTGTCTGGTTTATCGTCGGACTTCGCGGGTTTATCGTTGACCGGCTTGCTGGCGTCAGCGGGTTTGCTGCCCGGCAGGCTGAACGACGGCACTGCGCCGCGCAGCCGCGAACCGAGGCCGCCACGCCCGCCTTCATCCGGCCTGGCCGGTACTGATGAACCGGTTGCTGGCGCTGCCGGCGCGGTTTCCGCCGGGACCAGTTCGCCGCTGTTGAAGGCGCTGGTAATGGTGCGCCCGCCGATGGTGATCGGAATATCGCGTGCCGGTCGCGGCGGTTCCGGCAGCGCGGGGGCTGCCGTCTGCGACGCGGCAGGCAGCGCCTGCGTCTGCGGCATCGGCAGTTGCTCCGGCGGCGGCGTTGTCACTGTGATACCGGGGGCGGTCTGCTGCGCGGCCAGCGCCTTCGCCGCCTGTTCTGCTGCCCTCGCCTGGGCACGGCGGGCGCGCGCATCGCGGAAGCTGCGCCCGGCGCTAATCAGAAACACGGCCAGTTGGTAGAAGCTGAGGTTGGCGGTCAGCATGACCCCCACCAGCAGCCAGCCAACCGTGACAAAAAACGCGCCAATTTCCGACACATTGGCGACCAGCAGGTAATACAACTGCGCGCCAATACCGCCGCCGCCGCGACCAAACGCGGACGACAGTTCCAGCTGGACACGAAGCTGTGCCAGATTGGTGACACCGGCGTAGCTGAACGACTCCACAAACTGGAGGAAGATCAGCAGCCCCAGATACAACACCACCACGCCGATCAGGCGCGTGCGGTCAATCACCGGCGCTTCGTCGCCAAAATGCCGTGCGATTAGCCAGACACCCGCCGCCAGCATCGCCAGCGGAATGGCAATCGCGCCCCAGCCAAACAGATTGGCGAGTGCCAGGTTGATCCGTTCGGTCAGCGCGCCTTTGGTGACAGAGATCGAACTGAAAAACAGCACCAGCGATCCCAGCACCAGCGCCACGCCCAGGATGTCCAGCTTGTTATCGAGCGTCAGCCCCTGACCGGTCTCCACCTTCGGCGCTTTGCTCTGGCGCGGTTTGGCCGCTTTTTTGTCGTCCTTTTTCCCGCGTTGCAGGAAGGAGAACAGCCCTTTCTTTTCTGCCGGTCGGCCTGGCGCAGCGCCCGGTCGGGCGCCGCCAATGCTGGACGTGCCGCCGGACGCACCAAACGGCTTGCCAAACGTGCTGCTGCCCGGTTTCGCGCCCGGTGTGGCGGATGACGGCGGGGCAGAACTGCGACCAAACGATGAGGCGCCGGTGGCCATGCCCGGTTTTTTGTCATCCTTCTTGCCGCCGCCAAAACGCGAAGTCAGGCCACCCAGCGCGCCACCCAGCCCGCCGCCTGTCTTATTTTTCGGCGTGGCCGGCTTATTGGAAGCAGCATCCTTGTTCCGGTTAAACAGCCCGCCGATGCCGCCCTTGCCGGAATCCGCCGGCTTGCTGGCCGGTTTGTTATCGGGTTTGTCGCCGCCTAGGCGAGACCCCAGCCCACCGGGTAAACCGCCGAGTCTGCCACCCAGCCCGCCGCCCGGTTTATCCTCTTTTTTCGGTTCATCGCGCCTGCCGGGTGTGCTGCCGCCTGGCGCCGACGACCCGCTACCGAACGGACGCGCGCCGGAAGGGCTGCCCTGCCCGCTGCCCGGTGTGCTGCTGGTCGGCGAACCGCTGCCAAAGGGCCGCGTGCCAGGGGGATTGCCTGACCCGCCCGATGGGCTGCCTGAAGGCGAACCGCTGCCAAACGGGCGCGCGCCAGAAGGGCTGCCCTGTCCACTGCCCGACGTGCCGCTGCCAAACGGGCGTGCCCCGGACGGACTACCCTGTCCACCGCCCGGCGCCGACGACCCGCTACCGAACGGGCGCGCGCCAGAAGGGCTGCCCTGTCCACTGCCCGGCGTGCCGCTGCCGAAGGGTCGCGCGCCCGACGGGCTTCCTGTCCCGCTGCCCGGCGTGCCACCGGAAGGCGAACCACCGGGACGGTTTGGCCCTACGCTGCCCGGCAGGCGTGATGCGCTACTGCCGCTACCAAAGCTGCCGGGGCGCGACGGCCCAGGCAAACCGGATGTGCTGCCCGGCTTGGTGAATGGATTGGCGCGCGACGTGGATGGAGCCGACTCCTCGTCTTCATCATCCTCATCAATTTCTTCATCGGGATCATCGTACTCGTCGAGGTACTCGTCATCGTCCCGCAGATCGTCGTATTCGTCGCCGTATTCACGCATGTCTCGTACCTGCTCTACTTAATCGGCAGCATGAACGCTGCCGCCAGTCTTCACACTCCATCAATCATCAATTAAACAGCCCTGCGGCTATCATACCATGATTTTACCATATTTGTGTCAGAATAGCACGTTTGTTCTGGTTATTACAAACGTTTCAGGGCCAGTACTGCATTTTTTAGACACGCTTCTTTTTTAATTCCAATCATTTATCGCTTAAAATCTATGGTACAATCGCCATAGGTGGTAGCAGACCTGGTAAGGACCGTTATGGCCGTTGCCAATCAGGTATTGTGGAATATCAACAACGAGTACCGCAAACGGCTCTCGCAGGCGCAAACCCTGCTGAATCTGCTGGAACAATTGCTGCTGATGCAGGGCGACGCGCGCCAGGAACACACGTTAGCGGCGCTGGCTTACGTCCGCGAGCAGATAGACCTTATGAACGAAGAACACCGCCGCTGGCGCCACCAGTTTTATTACGAATCGCTGGATACCCGCCGCATGGTGCAGGACAGCCGCGCGATTGACCGCGCGCTGGCGCGCTTTAGCCGGATGCGCACCGACCAGGAACGCCGCCTGCAGGACATTTGCAACCTGGTGTATGACCTGCCCCGCCCCGATACCCACCTTACCACTGTCCCGACCGGCGACCTGTGGACGATGACCCAGTACGCCCTGCGCGATCTGCTGACCTTCGACCACTACCTGAGCGAGATGAACCCCGTCAGCCACTAGAATGAAGGACACTCATGTAGGGACACGATCTATCGTGTCCCTACGTTTTTACAGACACCGGGGATCCACAAACAGCGCCTGATACGGCATGTTGCCGGCCTTACCCGCGCCAACCGGGCCAACGGCGGTGTCAAATTCCGCGCGTGGCACCCGCAGCGCCGCACCCTCGCTCCGGCGCGCACCTGTCCAGTACGGGTCGTGGATGATAAATTCGTCCGGGTTATAACCGACCACTACCACAAAGTGCCCGCCAGTAAAGTTCATAAACTGGCGTTTTTTCAGGCTGCCGTAATGCAGCAGCGCCAGAACAGGCCGCCCCATCTCCAGTTCGTGCTGCATCCGGTCGAGCGTCGCCGGGCGGGTGTAGAGCATTTCCAGCCCGTACTGCCGCCCGGCCTGAATCAACTGCGGGAATTTGGAGAACTGCTTCGGCCCGATGCCGGTCGCTTTGGTAACGGCATCTACTGTCAGGTTGGGGTCCGGCTGGCCTCGGCGTATAGCATTCCAGCCAATAATCATGCGCAGGCTGCACGGGCCGCAATCAGCAAAGGCGGCCTTCGCGTCCAGGTCTTCCTGCGAGTGATACGGCACATTCAGCAGCACTTCACCGGGGGTGGTGGCGATATTCGGGCTGGACGGTGTTTCCGGCTCCTTGCCGGTGACGGTCACGTACTCCCGCTTCCACCAGCCGGTGCGCCCATCAGGGAGCTTTACATTCAGCCAGGTTCCCTCCGCGTTCTGGCCGATCATCTCGGCCTGCGTGCCATTGGGAATCGTCCCCAGGCTGGCGAAGAAGCCTTCGCCGCCCGGACCGGCGCGCAGTTTCAGTCCATCGCTGGCATTAACGGTCACGTATACGGTCATAGTCACTCCTCCTAAAATTTATTTCCGCAGCAGTGTCTACCCGTATCGTACACGAAAACGCGCCCACCGCGCCTGCCTATTCGGTGACGATTTCGTAACGCTCGGCAACGTGCTGCGTCACCCGCCCGCGTTCGGCCTCGCCCGTGCTTTCCAGCACCAGCAGCGGCAAGGCGCGCCCCATAACGGCGTAAACCACGTCACCCGCCGCCAACCGCGCCGTCCAGCGGTCGTCGTGCTGCTCCACCTCCAGCAGTTGCAGCGCATCCAGCGCGCGCAGGCCAAGCTGGTCGCGCAAGTAAATCTCCGCCGCCTGCGCCGCCGGCGGCAGGACGCAGCGCCCCCGGCAGTTGGTGGTATAAAACTCACCTCGGCGGTAAGCATCTACCACCGGCGCGGGATCGTCCACCCGCCCATAGTACAGGCCATGCGGCAGACACACCATCGTCGGGGCGAAGCGGTGGCCGCCGATATGGCTGCTCTGCCAGGTGCTGTCCCTGGCAGCGGCCCGCAGTTGTTGATACAGCGGCAGGCCGTAGCGGGCGCAGCAGACATCCCGTTTGCCGTTGGTGCAGGCCAGGAACAGCTTTTCCCCGCTGCGGTGCGCTTCGTAGTCGGCAGTGCCGCCGACCAGCGCCGGGATGTCCAGCACCAGCAGCGTTTCGTAGCCCGCCAGATCGAAGCGGTACAATCGCCCCTGCCGCGCCAGAGCGATGTAGAAGGCGCGCGTGTCGCCCGCTTTGTCCTGCTTCACCAGTTGCAGGCGAGAACTGGGGATAGCCTTCAGCCAACCGTTCAGCCGGTCTTTCACGGCGTCGGGCAGCGCGCTCTCGTCCAGGGCTTTTGCGCCCCAGGGCGCGGCATATTCCAGCAGCAGCCATACCTCGCTGCGCGGTGCCGTGCCCGCCAGCGCCTCACCCACCTGAATTGAATCCTCACAGCACAAAATCCGTTGTTCTGGCATGGTGTTATCCCCTGTGTACGGTGAGGATTGTAGCAGGACAGGCAGGCAGACCGCGAAAATTTTGCAGTTTGCGCAGGGATTTGTAAGATAGAGGCAGCAGCGGGTGGACCGGCTCTGCTTTCCGGGGATCGCGTGTGGGATAGCAGAACCGGCCCACCCTGGAGTAAAGCTGCGAAGGCTGCCTACCTTCATTCGTTACTACGGTTTTGCCCGCCATTTTGTTCAAAATTGAATCGGTCAATACGGTTCAGGATGGGCAAGGTCACGCCTGTGGCTGGCACGGGTAGCGCCCCAGTTGCATCAGGAACTTGCGTTCGGTCAGCCGTTCCGGGTTGTTGAACCGCAGCAGAAACACGGTTACGCGGCCTTCAGGGGTCAGCAGTTCGATCTCCGCGCCGTTCAGACGAAAATGGTCACGCCAGCGATGTTTCCGGGGGTTGAACAGCGTAACAATTTCGCCTGATTTTTTGTCAACAGGGCTTAGGTCGCTTCCCTTATAAACATTACAGTCTGGACAGCTCACACACAGATTGTCGAAAGCGGTTTTCCCACGATGCTTTTCCGCAATGATGTGTTCGATGTGAAATGTGAAAGGATAATCTTCCTGACTGAGTAAACAGTATTCACAGCAGTTGCCGGCGCGGTTAATAACCTCTCGACGTAGATCGGGGTCAATATGTGTCATGCGTTTCTTTCAAGTTGCAGCCGCGCTTTCGCTACTA
Organism: Chloroflexota bacterium; assembly: GCA_016223085.1. Taxonomy (GTDB): domain Bacteria; phylum Chloroflexota; class Anaerolineae; order Aggregatilineales; family Phototrophicaceae; genus CFX2. The sequence goes on along the minus strand of JACRPS010000034.1, from coordinate 47,921 downwards.
GGATGGTTAAGAGATGGCCGAGCGACAGAAAGTCATTTAATTCTTCGCGCTCTTCTGGCGACAGACCTTCGTTCCGATTTTTATCGAGTAATTCATGCAGCCGGTGATTGGCGGCCTCTGAGGTCTTGAACGCGATAATTTCTTCTGGAGTCGGACTGGTGATTAAGAAATCAGTGATCTCATCTACCAGAGTCGTTGGCGGAGCAGCAGCCATCGTGTTACCTTTCCACTTCCTGTGCGTATTATAGCCGTAAAAAGCGGCTGAACAGCGGCTCTTTGGGATGGTCAAGCGCGTTCACCAGGCCGTAGCCGTTGTGCATTCCATCGGCCCAGGCGTACCAGACCGCCGCCGCCACCTTGCCGGAGTACAGCCGTTTCAGCCGTTCGACAAAGCCGGCGGCATAGTCGCTCACCTGCGCGGCGGGGTCATTGGGGAAGTCCAGCACGCCCCATTCGGTAATCCACACCTTCGCGCCGGACAGCACCTTGCCATAGGCGTCCACGTCGTCGTCAATCGCGCCAAACGGGCTGTACTTTGACCCCACCGGCCCGCGCCCGTAGGAATGGCAGGCGATACCGTCCGGGCGGACACCGGCGGGCATGGCCGCCAGCGTGGCTTTGGCGTACACCGACCCCTTCGCCGGCCCGCCGACGTGGCCGCCGGTGATGATGGTAGCGCGGTAATCGGCGCTGCGAATCGCCTTGATCGTTTCACTGAGCAGGTGGCCGTAATCCGCCGGGGGAATCGGCACGGCGGCATCGCTCATGCCCGGCGTATCCTGCTCGTTCCAGATTTGATACACCAGCCCGCGCCCGGCGTAGTGCCCGGCGATGCGGCGGGCAAAATCCGCATACTTGGCCGTCAGGTCGCGCCACTGGGCGCTGGTCATGTTCGGCCAGATATAACCCGCGCCTTCGCCGTAAGTTTGGTGCGACAGCACCAGAATCACGTTCAGGCCCGCCTGCCGGTAACGTTCGATGTGCGGCGCGTACAGATTGTAGGCCGCGTTCAGGTCCGTCAGGCCGCGCCCCATGGAAACGTTGTAGGCGAAGCGCACCCAGCCCAACCCTTTCAACCGTGCCGGTTCAGGACGGCCTAATGGGTGCAGGATGTCCAGGTTCATCCCGGTCAGGTTGAGCGCGCGTGTCGGGTCAGTTTCGTCCGCGACCAGATATTCGGCGGCAGCGAAACCTTCCACCGCCTGCGGCGACCGCAGCTTTACCCACTCCCCGGCCACGCCCAGCTTGAGCAGCGTGCGCCCGTGCGGTTCCAGCGGTTCGGCGCGGTCATACGGCTTCAGCAGTCCCAGCGCCTTAAACTGTGTCCCCGGTTTCTCGCGGATACGCAGGCCGTCACTGTTAGTCTTTAGACGCATCTCCAGCCAGTACAGCAGCGGCACTGGGTCCACCACATCCGGCAGCAGATAGCCTTTTAACCCCTTGCCCGGCTGCTGCACCACGATTTTGACCTGATCCTGGCTCGACCGTCCTAGCTCGTCGCCTTCGCTCACCGGTTGGCCAGTTGTCACGGTGATGTCCCGCAGCAGGGCGTAAGTGACGAGGTATGTCTGCCCGCCGACCACACTGCTGATCTGCACGTACTGCCCGTAACCCACCGCCGTCGGCTGCCGCGCCACGGTCGCCACCACGCCGGGCGCCGCACAGCGAATGATTGTGCCCGCCGGCGCGTACACGTCCATGCCCTCGTGTTTGCGATTATCCGGCAACGGCGCATCAAACGGACGCACGATCCGCGCCGGGCGCGCCTCGGACGGCCAACCAATCACAAACCGGTCGTTGATATGGCCGTCGTTGCGGAACGCGCCATAGCGGTCGTGGCGGCTAACACGTTCTTGCAGGATTGACGCCAGTTCCGCCGGCGTGCTGGCGCGAATCACGTCCACCCGGACGACCATCGGGTAGACACGGCGGATGTGCGCCAAAGCATCGTTATTGACCCACACGCCGGGAGCCTGCACCGCGCTCACGTCACGGAAGCGGTTCAGATCGTTGCCCGCCGGGGAGCGCACCACCGCCACGCGCTCGAACGCCTTGGTGTAGGCGTCGGCAGCCCGGTACCACGCCGTAAAATCCGCGTCCGGCAGCACCAGCGCGTGCGAGATTGCTTGAGCCATGTCCATCCCCTCCCGTCATGAGCCAACCGGGCAACATTATAGCGCAGGCACGGCCATCTCCGGCATCCGCCGGCGCTACCGCGCCTCGATGATGACATAGCCGTCCGGCTGCGGCGTACCGTCCGCATCAAAAGCGGGCAGGCGGTCGCCGGTGGCTGGGTCGGTCCAGCCAATGCGCAGGCGTGCGTCTGCCGGAAACTCACCCAGGAACGCCAGCCGGTCGGTGACAGTTGCCCCCTCTACCCAGTCGGAAGTCGGCGCGTACCCCCCCAGCGGCGTGCGGTCCTGCTGCGCCAGAATGCTGCCGCCCGCGTCAATCACATGCACAAACCAGTAATAATCGCCCGTCGGTGCTTCGTCGGCTGACCAGGCCAGTGTCGCTTTAATCGCGCCAGTTTCCCTAAGAACGCCGTACCGCGCCAGTCGAATCGAGCCAAACCGTTGGCCGCCGTCCCGATTGGCGGGCGCGGGCGACAGGTCGAACAGCAGCGTGCGGTGGTCGGCAGCGCGGCCTTCGGCGATAAACGCGGCGGACTGCCACAACTGCGCTTCCTGCCAGTTGGCGCGGTCTGCCGGGGGAAACCAGGTCAGCAGCCACAGCCGCTTATCCTGCCGCAGCGCATAGTTCCACAGCCTTCGGGTCAGCGGGTCGTCCGTGTCGGTCGGCGCGTTGGTGCTGAACGTCCGCCAGCGTCCATCCAGATCAAGCAGCGCATCCCCAAACAGGGTGGATGCTACGACCACCGTACCCGGCGGCTGGAGCGCCGCTTCCAGGTCACGCGCGGTTGCATCCGAATGGCGCGACGCGACGATGTTCAGAACAGTAAAGGCGACGATAAAGGGGAGAACCCGTAACATCCGCCGTAGGGGCGCACGGCGGTGCGCCCCTGCAACGTAAACGATCACGCCAGCCGCCACCAGCGCCCCCACCGCCAGCAGCTGCACACCATCTATACCAGCGGCAGCCCAGGCCGGCTCAAGCGGCCAGCCGACCCGTGCCAATGCCAGGTGGCCAAGGATCGCGCTCAGGCCGGGATGAACCAGCACTTCGTCGGACAGCGCTCCGACCAGCGCGTTGACGTCGCCAGTGTAATAATGCGCATACAGGTAGCCGATGTGATGATACACGCTGTACGCCGCGCCGAGGATTTGTACACCCGATGACAGCCCGGCAAAAGCGGCGATCACCAGCGCCAGTAAGCGGCTGCGCCAGGCGGCTTCGACCAGCGGGGCGAGCAGCAGCGCCAGCAGCGGCAGGGCAGGCACGAGGAAACGCGGCCCCCAGGCGATGCCGCCGTGCCAGCTCCACCACGAAGCAAACGCCAGCAGTTGCAGCGTGGCCAGCGCCAGCGCCAGCCAGGCCAGCCAGGGCGCGCGGCGGCGCAGCATCAGCCAGCCGGGCAGCGCCAGCAGCAGTATCGGGCTGTACCAGAACAGACCGCGATACGGGCTGATCGTCAGGCCGTATAAACCGACCAGCACCGGCTGCGTAAACCCTTCCCCCGCCGCAAAGTGATAGCCGCTGCTGGCCGGGCTGCCAAACCGCACCCAGTTATACAGGCCCAGCAGCGCCAGCGCCGTTAGCACCGGCAGTACGAAAGCAGCGATCTGACGTAGGGACACGATAGATCGGGTTCCTACAGGCATTCTTAAGAGCAGAACCGCTCCTACTACCGGCGCAACCAACACATACACCAGATTCACCCCGGCCAGCAGCCCCAGACACGCGCCGGACAGGATAAGCCAGAGGTAGAGGCGACCCGGTATGGTCGCCCCGGCGTCTGATGGTATCGGTAGGGACACGATATATCGTGTCCCTACAGCGGCGTGATAAAAACGGTATCCCCCCATCACCGCGCCCAGCAGCAGCAGTGCGGCCAGCGGTTCGCCGTAGAGCGTTTTGGCGTATACCAGCGCCGTCGTCGCCAGCCCGTACAGCAGCGCCATAACAAAAGCTGTGCGTGGGCGATAGTCCAGCCACCGTACCAACGTATACAGCAGCAGCGCGGTAGCGGTTGTCACCATCGGATTCAGCAGCAGCGCAGTCGCCCGCGTGTCCAGCCAGGGCAGCGCGTCGGACAGCAGCACCAGCGGCAGCAGCGCCAGCGACGGCGTGATACCTTTTTTGGAATATGGCGCGCCGTCTACCCCAAACGCGCCCATACGCGCCATCTGCAGCGGCAGCAGCGCGTCCAGCGCACCGATGGCGCCAATCTCCGGCACGCCGTGCCGCAGCGTGGCCGCCGTTACTGCCAGAATCGCCTGCCCGTCGGCAGAGTCTGGACGCGGCGTGTACACCAGCAGGTAAACGCCGAGCAGCAGGCAGCCAAGCAAAACACGCAGGCGGGTATCAACCGACATGGAGATCACGGACCACGATGAAAACGACAGCCGCCGATTATATATCTTCACCAGCCGATTCCAGCAGCCCCGGTTTTGACTGAAAGCCTGACGACCGCACTAACCCTCAACATCCCGCTCCGCCTGTGTATAATGGCGGGCGCTGTGTCCATATCACCCTGATGAGTGCCCGTGAATCAGAAATTTATCTCTGCGCCTTTGCTTCTTTGCGCCTTTGCGTTAATCCTTTTCTCCGCCTGCGGCGCGAACCCCACGCCGCAGGCCTTCCGCGCCACGCTGCCGCCGACCGCGCTCAACGCGCCGGTCTACAGCCCGACGCCGAGCGTCACCCCCTCGCTGACGCCGACGGCCACGTTTACCCGGACACCCAGCCCCACGCCAACCCCGACACTCACGCCAACCACCACCTTCACCCCCACGCTGTCGCCCACGCCGACGCAGCCTCTCTGGACGCTGACGCCCGCCTCGAATACCGGTGCGCCCCCGGCAATCCTGCCCGAACCGGCGGAATTCGCGCCGACGGCGGGCTGGTCATGCGAGGACTTCCCGTGCGAGGACGACATCAACGGCTTTTTGCAGCGGATTCGCGTCCCGGCGGGCTACACGCTGGAACACGCCGGGCAGTTCCCCGGCCAACCGGTGCAGATCACCTATGGGCCGGATGGCCGGCTGTACGCGACGGTGCTGGAAAACGGCACACGCGATGGCGCGGTCTACGCCCTCAACACCGATGGCAGCGCCGAGCGTTTCAGCGACACGTTCATCTCGCCGGTTGGGCTGGCCTTCCAGCCAGGGACGGACGTGCTGTATGTCACGGCGCGGGCGACGCCGCTGCAGGGCGGCGCGCTCTACCGCCTGCCCCCCGGCGAACCGGCGCAGGCGGTGCTGACCGATTTACCCTGCTGCCTGTCGGTGATCGAAAACCAGCCCAATGGCATCGTGTTTGGGCCGGACGGCTATCTCTACCTGGGCGTGGGCAGCCTGACCGACCACGCCGAATCGCAGCAGCCGGAGTCGAAGCCCTACGCCGACATCCGGCCAGACGAAGCCGCGATTTTGCGGATTCAGCCCCATACCGGCGAGATTGAAGTGTACGCCACCGGCATCCGCAACCCGTTTGATCTGGCCTTCGCCCCGGACGGCCAGCTTTACGCCACCGATCAGGGGCTTATCGCCGGGCCGGGCGACCGCCTGCTGAAGATTGACCGGGGCGCGTTTTACGGCTGGCCGTATTACCGCGCGCGCGGCTGCGCCGAATGCCCACCGCGCGCGGCGCAGGTCATAACGCCCGACCTGTACACCTTTCCCGACTTAAGCATTCCGCGCGGGCTGCTGGCCTACACCGGCACGCAGTTCCCGGCGGGCATGTTTGGCAGCCTGTTTGTGGTGCTGTGGAACGGCACGCCGGACGCGCAGCGTGTGGTGCGGATTGACCCGAACGACTGGCGGTTAGGGCGCGACGATTACACCCCAGAGCCGTTTGTGACCGGCCTGATTCGCCCGGTGGATGTGGCGCTCGCGCCGGACGGTTCGCTGGTGGTGGCGGATTCGATCTACGGCCACGTCTGGCGCGTACGTTACGGGCGATAAGATGAACAGCCTGCGCCGGTTTCTGCGTCATACTGCGCTGAGTTGTTGGACACTCGCTCCGGCTGGGAATGCCGCCACAAACGGGCTACAATTCCGGCGCGTTACACAGGGGGTTACAGCGTGAAAGCACTCGTCACCGGCGGTACCGGTTTTGTTGGTTCGCATCTTGTCCGGGCGCTGAACGCTGCCGGGCACAGCGTCCGCGTGCTGCACCGGCCCTCGTCGCGGCTGGATGCGCTGGCAGGCGCGGGGTACGAATCAGTTCTGGGTGACATTCTGGATGATAACTCGCTGCGGGCGGCCTGTGACGGCTGTGACTGGGTGTTTCACGTAGCGGCGGTAGCCGATTACTGGCGGGCCGATGTGGCCCGCCTGATGAAAGCCAATGTGGAGGGTACGCGGCTGGTGCTGCACGCGGCGCACGTAGCGGGCGTCAAACGGGTGGTGTTCACCAGCAGCGCGGCAGCGGTCGGTATCCGCGCCGATGGTCAACCCGCCGACGAAAGCGTGCCCTTTAACCTGCCGCCCAAACGGTTCCCCTATGGCTACAGCAAGGTTTTGGCGGAACAGGAGGTGCGGGAAGCAGTCGCTACCGGGCAGGACGCCGTGATCGTTAACCCGGTGATCGTGATGGGGCCAGGCGACCTGAACATGATTTCCGGCAGTTACATCACGCAGGTGAAGCGCTTCGGGCCGCTGGTGCCGGTCACGTCCGGCGGCATCAGCGTGATTGACGTACGCGACGTGGCGCGGATGCACCTGGCCGCCGCCGAACGGGGGCGTACCGGCGAACGCTACATCCTCGGCGTAGCCAACTACACTCACCGCGACTGGCTGGCGCTGATCGCGGACGTGGTGGGGGTGCGCCGCCCCTTCCTGCCCGCGCCGAACTGGGCGCTGCCGCCGGTGGCCGCCGCTGTTGATCTGGCGCGGCGCTTCGGCCTGTCCACCCCCGTAGACAGCAATCAGGTGCGGCTCGGCGGGCGCTTTATCACCTTCGATTTTTCCAAGGCCTGGGCCGAACTGGCCCGCCCGGAAATAGACATGCGCCAGAGCGTACGCGATACCTACGAGTGGTACCGGGCGCGTGGGTATGTGTGAGGGATGAGTACAGCGTGCCTTCCGCCGGGGCTGCCTCTCATCCCCTGTCGTTACTGTCGCTCAGGCCGTTCGGCGTTCCTGATCGTGGTTCAGCCGCAGCACCAGTTCCGTGCTGCCGATAATCACCGCCTGTCCGTGCAGCCAGCTCACCGGCGTGTTCGGCGGAATCCGGCTGCCGTTGAGCCAGGTGCCATTGGCGCTGCGTAAATCGGTGAGCGTTAGTTCTTCATCCTGATTGCGGGCAATTTGCAGGTGCACCCGCGACACTTTTTTGTCCGGCAGCGCCACATCGCTGGTGGCGGGGCTGCGTCCGATAATCAGCCGCTGATCGCGGGCGGGCAGCGGGTGCTGCCGGATGTCATCCCCCTGATAGCGGAACTCAATCCAGTCGCCGGGATAGAGCGTGATCGGTTCGGTGCAGCCTTCGGCCTCGGCTTCGTTGACCATATACAGTACGGGCGCGCCCACCGGACTAAATGCCGCCGTCCGCCCCATTTGAAGCAGCCGGTTGGCGATCTCCCGCACCGCCTGCGCCTGCGTTTTGGCGTTGATGTCGTCCAGCAGTCGGGCGGCGATCACGGCGACGTAATAAGCGTCCTCGGTGCTGATTGGTTTCTGGTGCGCCCAGGTGTTGCGATAGTCCAGCAGTTCCCGCATGTGGCTGCGCATCAGCGGCGTAAAACGTCCCTTAAAAATATTGACGCGCTGGTTGTTGTCCGGGTTGGTGGCCGACCCGTGCCGGATTAAGCGCAGCCACCCCTGCACGTCCACTTCCCGCAGCAGCGACTCCTCATCGTGGATGGCGCTTAAACGCACATCGCGCGACTGGCTGTGCGCCTTTAAATCCTGCTTGATTTGTGTGATATAATCCCGGTTGGGGTGATGCTGAAAGTAGTTTTGAACGACATAGTTTCCCAGCGCCGGTTTTAATTCATCCAGAATCCGCCCAACCCACTCGCGGTTGGAGATCGCCATACCGCACCTCCTCACATAAAAATATTCGATAATGACACTTTAAACAGAATTGTTTTGCCTCTGCCTTACATTGCGGTTGGGATAACGGAAAAATGTGTGAAAACCCGGTTAGCAATCTAAAAAAGCCGGAACAATCCCCAGGTCGGCTGCTCCTGCTTTTCTGAGTGACAGACAACGAGGGACGAGGCAAGCGCCTGCTGCTCATCCCCTCATCCCTGCCATTACCCCTCGCCCTCGCCAATCGGCTCTTTGGCGGTGGTGACGCTCATCCAGTCGGGGCGGTCGCCGCGCAGGTGGCCGTAGACCGGGCGCTCGTTGCGCAGCATGTCCACAAACGCCAGAATATTGCGGATATTGAGGAACATGTACCCCTTTTTGTTGGGCACGTCATAAAATGGGTCCGGCACGGTGGCGTCGTCATCCACGAAGTGAACGTCCATCATGTACTCGCCGCCGGTCAGGCGAACAATTGCCCGCACCGGCACGGCGATACCGTTGAAGGTCATCATCTCCAACTGCCGCCAGATAATCATGTATTCCTTGACTTCGAAGACTTTTACGTCCATAGACCACCCTCGCTTTGTGAATGTTTGCAGGCAAAAGTGGCAGCCAGCGGTTAAAACCGGCTGGCTACCGAAAAGCCAGGCCCACTGAAGAGGCTGGAAGCAACATTCGGGTTTTAAAGAGCGCCTTTAGTGCGCTTTTTTCTCTCAGCCAGATGGCTTAAGCCTCTGGCGACAACCTGTCGCAATCTTATCCTGGTACGCAAGGGACACGAACGATCGTGTCCCTACGAGCCGATCGTTAGACCAGTTCCGGCGGCGTGATGCACCCCGCGCTGACCAGTTCCGCCGGGTTGGGATAATCCGCCGGAATGCCCGGCGCAGTCACCGGCTCGCCTGCCGCGATTCGCCCCGCCACCGTTTTGTTGAGTGCCAGCAATTGTAGCAGCAAATCGCCCTGCGGGTCGAACCCATACGCCGCCAGCACGGCCTCATCCAACGCGGCGTGTAAATCCTTCAGCGGATTCTCGCCCGGCTGTTCCAGCGACCGGTACAGGTCACGCAGCGTCAGGCGCGGATTTTTGCGCATGGCCTCGCGGCGGTACTCGTGCAGCGCGCGGCCTGCCTCGGCGACGGCTTTCACCTGCGCCGGCGTTGGCTGCTGCGGCCAGGGGAAGGTATCAAACACGCTGTGCGGCGTGTATGCAGGGTCACTTTTCAACGTTGCGCCGCGCTCAAGCCACCATAACCAATGCGCGTTCGATTGCAGAATGCCAAAACTGTAGTCGTCGTCGAATGCAAAGGCAAATAGACGGTGATCTGGTCGTATGTAGGGTGATACAAAATCGAAAATTGGACGCTTTGCCACTTCAGGACATACAATAAATCGCGGAAGCTTTAAAATTACGCTTAACATATCTTGCCGACCATAGGAATGTTTCCACCACTGACGGAGAAACATTTCATGATGACGATTAACTTTCGCTTTTGGATCGGCAGCCTGCGCCCTCTTATTTCGTTCAGCTTCTTTTTGCGCTTTAGCCTGTCGGATAGGCAAAATGTGTTCTTGGATATGGTTGAAAGCCGCTTTGAACTGCTGTGCTTCTATGACATCATAGGCATTTAGATCAATCACATAACGACTCGGTTTCCCGCCGGATTCGGCTACTAAATCACGCCCGATCAAAAACGGGAAAAGCACTTGTTTGCTGGTTGGGTCGCGTTTAATCATGTCCCGCGCTTCGTCGGGGGTTAATACAAATGCCTCGTGGCCGGGAATCTGCCCCTGAAACACGCGCTTCGGCCTAGTGTTGCAGTCCAGTGTTTTTGCCTCGCTTACGTCGGTTTTGGCCGACAGGCTGCTGCTGATGGCCGGCAGTTCCAGCACGGTTCTGGCGTCGTCCACCCACAGCCGGGCAGGTTTATAGGGCGGTTCGCCTTTGCTCCAGCAGGCAATCGAAACGTGAACCTTCGCCTCGCCCGACCAGGGAAACGTCGAAAACGCTTCGAAGATGTGGCCGCCGTTGTCTACCACATAATCCAGCCCACCGATGCGCGAATAGTTCTGCCGGATGGTGTTCGTGCCGACCAGCCCGGCGCGCGCCCCCGGCTTCATCACCTCGTGCGCCTTGCGAATCCAGTAGACGCAGTAATCGGCGTTGCCCGGCACGTCTGGGAAGGCGGCGCGCACGCGGTTGACGTATTCGGCGCTGTGTTCCTGTTTCAGCCGCTTCGCGCCCAGGTAGGGCGGGTTGCCGATGCAGGCGTCAAACTCCGGCCAGGGTTCAAACAGCGCGTCGGCGCAGCGGATGTTGGCGTCGAGGTTGTCCAGCGGCAGCGGGTTTTCCGGGGAGTGCGCCTCGTCCACCGCCAGCTTGCGGGCGATCATCAGCGTCACCTTCGCCAGTTCGACGGCAAACGGTTTGATGTCAAAGCCGTAAAACTGCCGCGCCGTGACAAAACCCATTTCCAGTTGGCCGTTGCCGCTGCGCTCCTGCAACCGCAGCAGGATTTCGTGTTCCAGCGCCTTCATTTCGCGGTAGGCCACGTAGAGGAAGTTGCCGCTGCCGCAGGCCGGGTCCAGCACGCGGTAGTGCCGCAGTTCCTCCTGCAGGGCGCGCAGGTCGGCCACACTGCTGGCCGCCGCGATGCGTTCACGCCAGGGTCGGGTGATGACCGGGCGCACGATGCGTAAAATGTCGGTTTCGCTGGTGTAGTGCCCGCCGATCTGGTGGCGTTCTGCCGCGTCCATGCTCTGTTCAAAGATCGTGCCGAAGATGCCAGGGTGGATTTTGGCCCAGTCCTGGCGCACCGCCTCGCGCAGCAGTCGCAGTTCTTCGGCGGTCAGTTCCACCGGGTCAATCCGCGCGAACAGGCCGCCGTTAAAATAATCCACACCGTGAAAACGCCCGGCGCGTTCCTGGCCGGGGCGGTTCATGGCATGGAACAGCAGCGTCATCAGGTCGTAGGAACTCGCGCCCTGCTGGCAGTCCTCGATGATCTGCGTGAAGACATAACGTGGCAGCAGGCCGATGTCCTCGGCAAACAGCGCCATCATACATTGCAGGATGAACCGCTGCGCCGTTTCCCGGTCGAGGCTGCGCCTGCCGACGGGCCGCAGCAGCGATTGGAACACCCGCGACAGGCTGAAGGCCGCGTCACGGGTGACGGCGACGCGATCATAATCAAATACCGGCGTTTCCGGGCGTGGGAACAGGAAAGCCAGCGGCCCCCACCGTTCCGGCAGGTCATCCACGCGCACCTTGTCCATTGGGTCACGCGGCTGGTAATTGAAATCGTAGACCCAGAATTCATCAAAATTGCACAGGATGACGTACTGCGGGCGTTTGTCGGCCAGGTCAATCCAGTAATCAAGCGCCTGGTTATAATGCTGGCGCAGGTCTTCGCCGCGCTTTTTCATTTCGATTAACACGCGCTGCGGGATGACATAATCGGCAAACGCCACCGAGGTTTTGCCGTCGCGCTGGCGTTTCACTCGCTCCTCAAATACGCCGCCGGCTTCGAGCGCGCCGTCATAACCCAACGCGCGGAACAGCCGGTCAAGGAACATCTGCGCCTCGCCTTTTTCGTCGCCCTTACAGTAGGAGCGCCACCATTCGACAAAGCCGTGTAATTGTTGTTCGCGGGTCAAAATATGCTGCTCCTGTTGACCTCTCCACATAACGACATCCCCTGGGTTTAAACCCCGGACTGCATGTAAAGACAAACCCACCATAGGGGTTCAGGAAAGCTCACAACAGTCCCTTTAGTGGACTTGGTTTTCTGTTTAGCCGATGGTTTAAACCATCGGCGGTCTATCTACCCGTTCCCCATCTCTTTCCTGACCGTCTGGTACAGCACGTCGGCGCGGAGCTGCGCCAGCGCGTAACACGGCCCGCCCATCCGCTCCGCCAGCTTCGCCGCCAGCCCCTGATCGAAGGCAACATGTTCCATGTTGATGGTGACGGTCTTGATACCTTCTTCCTTAATCTGTTCGGCGATGCGGTGCGCTTCTTCCTGCGGCGGTAGGCTGCTCATGGACACGTTGCCGGCGCCATCGGTCAGCAGAATCAGCAGCGGCAGCACGTCCGGGTGCAACGCCTTTTCGCGCCTGATCGTTTCATAGGCCAGCAGCAGCCCGGCGGACAGCGGTGTTTTCCCGCCAACCGGGATGACTTGCAGCGCCTTTTTTGCCAACAGCACGGAATTGGTCGGCGGCAGCACCATACTGGCGCGGTCTTTCTGGAAGACGATCAGGCCCACGCGATCACGGCGCTGGTAGGCGTCGGTCAGCAGCGACATGATCGCGCCTTTGGTCGCCTGCATCCGTTCGGAAACGGCCATGCTCCAGGAGGCATCTACGACAAACAGGATCAAATTCGACGTGCGCCGCACGCGGATTTTACGCTGCAAATCTCCCTTCTGGACGGCGAAGGCCATGCCAGTTTCGGCCAACTGCCGGGTGCGGCGGCGCTGGTACGGCGCGGCGGCGCGCAGCGTGGCATCGAAGGCGATGTCGCTGGTTTTGCCGTTGGCGGGGCGCGCCTGGATATACCGCCCGCGCTTGCGGTCGGTGCGCGTGCGGGAACGCCGCCCGGCCTGCTGGCGGGTTAATCTATCGAGCGTGGTTTGTAACTTGCGCGGGGCAAATTCCGCGCCGGACTCGACCTTCTGGCCGCCCTCCCACCAGTACGCATCCTTGTTGTCGAACACGTTTTGCGGCGTGGGTGTGGTCTGGCCGAAGTCCGGCATTTCTTCCGAGGCTTCACCGGCTAGCTGCTGACTTTTTTTTTCACTGCCGTTTGATCGTCGCTGGGCGCGGCGTCTTCGATCTCATCGCCTTCGCCCCATTCCGACGCAATCTGTTCCATCTGTTCTTCGATGGCAGCGACGCTCATCTGCGCGTCGGCAAACGGCCCGCGTTTGAGCCGGTGCGGGATGGCGAGTTCGGCGGCCAGCAGAATGTCGTCGTTGGTGATGTGGGTCCGGCCTTCAAAGGCGGCCTGGGCGCGCGCGGTCTTGAGGATGACCAGATCGGCGCGGTGACCATCAATGTGCAGGCCGCTGGTGATGTTGGCAATCGTGTACAGATCGCGCCGGGTATACATAACCTCGTCCACGATTTCCCGCGCCGCGGCAATGCGCTGGCCCAGTTCCTGCTCTGCCGTCGCCCATTCGTGGCGGAAGCCCTCCGGGTCGGCTTCATAGGCGATGTGCCGTTCCAGGATTTCCATGCGTTCCTGCGCGTCGGCGATGCCATGCACCTCGACCGACAGCGCAAAGCGGTCGAGCAGTTGCGGGCGCAGATCACCTTCTTCCGGGTTCATCGTGCCGACGAGGATAAACCGCGCCGGATGCGAAAAGCTGATGCCTTCGCGCTCCACCACATTCACGCCCATCGCGGCGCTGTCCAGCAGCAGGTCCACCACGTGGTCGTCCAGCAGGTTCACTTCGTCCACGTACAGGATGCCCCGGTTGGCCGCCGCCAGCACGCCCGGGTCAAAGTGCCGTTCGCCCTTCTGAATCGCCTTTTCAATGTCCAGCGTGCCCACCACGCGGTCTTCGGTCGCGCTGACGGGCAGGTCCACAAAGCGGATTTTGCGGCGTTTAATCGTCAGGGATTCCCCCCGTTCCTTCCGCTCACGCACGTCATCCGACCACGTTTCCGGGTGGGCCGGGTCGTCACCAAACGGGGATTCAGCAATCGTATCAATTTCCGGCAGCAGGGCGGCCAGCGCGCGGGCAGCGGTGGATTTGCCCGTGCCGCGTTCACCGCGAATCAGTACGCCGCCAATGCGCATATCAATCGCGTTTAGGATCAGGGCACGTTTCATGCGCTCCTGACCAACGATGGCAGTAAAAGGATAAACCGGAGGTCGTCTGCTCATTGTGTGCGCTTTTCCAAAGTGATAACTTACACAATGGCGATTATACCCCGGCGGGGGAACAGGTCAATTGCCAGCTTAAGCCATATGGGTCGGAGCAGTTACTGTTTTGGCAAGGGCTGCCTCAACCACGCCAGCGCCTGATCGCGGTCGGCGAAGATGCCTATCTCCACCCGCCGGTGAATCAGCAGGCGTATCGTCAGCAGCAGCAAATCTTTCATCAGGTTGCTGGTGGGCGAATCTGCCAGCAAAACGGCGGCGCGCGTCCAGAGGTTGCGGCTGAACGCCACCCGGTTGAGCTGCTCAATCCGCCGGCGGAGGTTAGGCGACCAGACATTGCTGCTGTCCAGCGCGTCAAACAGGGTCGAAAAGCGTGTGCCGGGTGTCTGGCTGCTCAGAATGGCTTCGTATTCGTCAAAAAACGCGCTGATCTGGCTGTGGCTATTCAGCGCCCCGATGCGCACATAGAGAACGCTGCCATCTTCAATATAATCCAGTGTGTACTGCTTCTGTGGGTACATGATGATCTTCTGCCACTGGCTGGTATTGAAATCACACGGGCGGCTTAAAAAGGGTTGCTTATAATATAGACCGGAATCGTAATGTTTTTAAGCGTGAATTTCGACTTTCACACTTTATTCAGTATTTACCTGCCCTGGAGTCAGCGGACAGGCCCCGGTCGAAACCATCCCCCATTTTTTCGGGCAACTCCTGTGGCTGCTCCTGCGTATAATGAGTATTAGGCGCTCAGTGCTGCCTGCCAGTGCTGAACGCCCACCTCAATGTCGCGGAGTTACGCCGGGTTGTCCGGCGCACCACTTCAGGAGAAATGAGCATGAAGAAGATGATCGTCCTGCTGACCGTTCTGCTGCTGACCATCGGCGGATCGGCTTTCGCGCAACTGCCGCCGGGTTTTTGCGGCGGGCTGTCCGAGGCGGACTGCCAGCTTTTCACCGCTTCTACCGAGGCAATGGCAAAGCTGGAAAGCGCCTCGATGGACGCCAGTCTCGATCTAACGGTGAGCAATATCCCGGACGCCCCGTTTGACTCGCTGGCGTTTAACCTCAGGGCCGAGGGCGTGTATCATGTCGAACCGGGGCTGATGGAGAAATACGCTGCCATGCAGAGCGACCCGGCGGCCCTGTTTCAGAACCTGAGCCAGCTACCGAAACTGCTGGAAGACCTGTTTGCCGGCTTCGACGGCCAGATGAACCTGGTGCTGACGCTGCCAGATGAACTCGTGGCGCTGGCCGAACAATCGGAAACTGCCCTCCCGTCCACGCTGGCGGTAGACCTGATGCTGGTGGATGGCGTGGGGTACATCAATCTCAGTTCGCTGGCGGAAGCGCTACCGGAAGCCGGTATCCCCAGCGGCTGGTATGGGCTGGAAATTGCGAAGCTGCTGGGCAACGTCATGGAAATGTCTATGTCTGAGCTTGAAGACCTGGATATGTCCGGCTTCGACCCCTCGACCTTCAGCCAGTTTTACGACCCGGCATTCCTCGAAAGCTATCTGAAGCTCGAACGGCTGGCGGACAGTGACGGCGCGGCGGTGTTCCAGATGACGATGGACATGGCGGCGCTGATGGAAAACCCGGCCTTCCGTGACCTGATGAAACAGCAGATGGAAGCGACCGGCCAGACGATGAGCGAGGCTGACGTGGACGCGGCGCTGGAAATGGTCGCCCGGATGTACGAAGGGCTGGACATGCAGGCCATCTACACCATCAACCTGAATGACAGCACCATGCGTGGCATGGACATGACCTTCAACTGGGACATGGCGTCGCTGATGGACGCGGTTGGCGAGTCCGCCGCTGCTGCGCCGGTTATCACCATGAATCTGAGCGCGACCTACAGCGACTTTAACGCCGCGCCGGCCATCACCGCGCCGGCAGACGCCACCGTCATGACGGCGGAAGAAGCGATGCAGATGTTTATGGGCGGCATGGAGGCTGCGCCGAAAAGCTAGAAATCGACTCGTAAACCGGCTGTAGGGACGCGGCATGCCGCGTCCCTATGTTCGCATCAGAATGGTTTACCGATAGGTTCTAAATACCATCACATGGGGCGGCCATGTCCCTGTGGTTCAGGCAGCGTACGGGTAGGGGAGGGTCCGAGACCCTCCCCTGCGCTTTTTGCCACTTTGTAATGCTGCGCTTAACGAAAATCCAATGGTGCTGGTTTAGCATAGCGGTCATCGTTTTACAGCTATGGAGAACGTTATGAAGAAACTGTTGATCCTCCTGGCCGTGCTGCTGGTCATGGTCAGCGGCGTGGCGCTGGCGCAGGAAGGCCAGGGTGAAGCGGGCAGCGGCGATTTACCAACCGTCTTTTGTGGCACGCTGGCCGATGCCGACTGCCAGATTCTACTGGCGTCACAGCAGGCCATGACGGGGCTGACCGGCGCGACCGTTAATCTGGTGGCGAACCTGAATATCTCCAACATCCCGGACACGCCGTTTGATTCGCTGGCGTTCCAGCTAAATGGCGACGGCGCGTACAGCGTGGACGCGGAGACCATGTCCACCCTGCAATCCCTCCAGGGTGCGCCGGATGTGCTGCTGGAAAACATGCAGGAACTGCCGCAACTGCTGGAAGAAGCGGTGAACTCGTTCCAGGGACAGCTCAATCTGACGCTGACAATGCCGGAAGAACTGGTCAGCCAGGCGGCGGGCGATCAGCAAATCCCCGACACGCTGTCGGTTGAACTGCGGCTGGTGAACGGCGTTGCCTATCTCGATCTGTCGTCGCTGGCGGAGTCGCTGCCGGATGCAAACATCCCCAACGGTTGGTTCGGGCTGGAACTGTCGCGCCTGCTGCGGAGCGCGATGGAAGAGTCGCTGGAGCAGATGGACGCGCAGGGCGGCATTCAGGGCATGCTGCCACCCGGCTTTGACCTGTCCACCTTCAGCCGGTTCAGCGATCCCGACGTACTGGGCGAATTTCTCACCGTCGAACGGCTGGACGACGACGACATTGGCGGTGAAGCGGTGGCGGTATTCCGCACCCGTGTAGACTATGCTGGCCTGATGTCCAGCGAAGCGTTCCAGGAGTTGATGCAGCAGCAGATGGAAGCCGCCGGCGGCGAGACAATGAGTGACGCTGACCGCGAGCAGGCCATGCAGATGATGCAGCAGATGTTTGAAGGGCTGGCCTTTGAGAGCACACAGTACATTGATGTGGATGATAACTTCGTGCGTCGCCAGCAGACCACCTTCAACTGGGACCTGCAAAACATGATGAGCGCCACTGGCGAGGATACCAGCCAGGGCGCACCCGTCATCAACTTCGACTTCACCATCAACTATGACAACTTCAACAGCGCCCCCACCATCGAAGCGCCCACTGCCGCGCAGGTGATTACCGCCGAGCAGGCGATGGCGTTGATGTTTGGCGGCATGATGGGGTCGGATGGAACGGGTGACTCGTCCGGCGCGGGCAGCGGTTCAGCGGTGGAAGCCACCCCAACAGCGACGCCGGGCAGCTAAAACCGGTTCGGTACTGTACATATATGGTAGGGACATGGCAGCGCCGTGTCCCTATATTCTACGAATCCGATTTCGTTTACCTATAAGGCAGGTTCGGTAAGGCAGGCATGGTGTAGAAACACGGCACTGCCGTGTTCGGTTTTTGTCACCAGCGCCTGTCCGAGGGGTGGATATATCGCGGTCACGTAGGGACACGATATATCGTGTCCCTGCTTACAATTCACCAACCCCCTGTCCGTAACCACCGGCCTTTCCAGTCGCCTCGTCTGGTATAATCGGCTTCGTCTACTCAACCAAAGCAACACGGAGCATGATTGATGCAGTTACAGGCCCTCTACGCCGAACCGGGAGAAGGCGTTTTTTATTCCCCGTTTAACCTGTCCGCCGACTACAAAAAGCGGTTGTTCCTGGCCGACTGGCGCAAAGGCAAGGTCTACAAAGGGCTGGAGATTCAGTTCATAGACGACGACGTACACGGGCGCGGGTTGCTGGTGCTGCTGGCGCACCTGGACGGCAAAGTGGATGTGTATTTTGAGCCGTCGCTGACGCTCGACCGCCAGTCCTATTCCATCGGGGCCGGTCTGAATGCGTGGACGCCGACGACGTTCGAGCGCGCCCGGTTTGAGATTGGCCCGGCAGGCGCAGACGTGGACGTGGCCTTTAACGATCTGGCCGGGCGGCACGTGGTGATTCGCGCGCTGGAACACCGCGAAAAGCCGGCGCCGGCCTTCGCGCTGCTGGCGCCGATGGGCGTGGCGGTAAAACAGCCGGAATATCTGCCGCTGTTCTGGCTGTACCACTTTTCGTTCGCGCGGCGCAGGAGCACGGAACTGACGATCACGATTGACGGCGAACCCTGCCGGCTGATTCCCGTGCCGCTGCCGCTGGGCGGGGAGTGGGTGTACATCGCCCGCTACTGCGGCGCGCCGGTCATTACCTTCTGGAATAAAGCCTTCGACGGCCAGTTGACGCCGATCAGCGCCGGGCAGTCGCAAACGGTCAGCCGGGACGGTGTGGAGTATCGGTTAAGCCACCACAACGGCCATCCTGAACTGGTGTCCATGACCGTTCGCAGTGATGACCACACATCCGGCGTCACCTTCACGCCGCCGTTTCCTGACGCCGCCGCGCTGAAAGACGGCGCTGCTGTAACCGGCGCGTTTGTTGCCACCAGCCATGTGGCAGCCGGGCAGGTGACGGGCGTATATGAAGTCCAACGCACGGGGAACGAAGTGCGGCTGCGGCTGCATCCCTCCGGCGGCTGGCAGCCCGGCGACCCGCACCGGAGCGCGCGGCTGGTTTTCTCGCTGCTGCGTTTTTTTAAGCAGTGGCCGAAGACCTATGAATGGAACGGCGTGATGACGCTGGGCGAGGCCGGACAGGTCAGGCTGCGTTCCGGCTGGCGGAGAATCCCGTAAGGGTGATGGCCGGCGCCCCTACCGCCGCAGCGCCCGTCGCGCCAGGCCGCGCGCGGCGATCAACAACCCGTTCAGACGGTCGTCTACCTTCAGAGCGCGTTCCAGTTCGGCGCGGCGTTGATCTTCCTGCCGCTGCCGCACCGTTAGCGCCGCCATCAGGGCGGAAACTGCCAGACCCGCACCCGCCGCCAGTTTCAGACCGGTCGGAATCGGTTCGGCGCGCAGCGCCAGCGGCCCCAGCAGCGGACGGAGTTTGTTCCCCAGCCAGATCATGGTTGCCGACGTGGGCAGCGCCAGTTCCAGATCAACGTAACTCTGCGGCAGGCCGCGCCGCAGCCCTTTCCAGCCGCCGATGATCGTCGGCAGCAGGTTCGGGGTGTGGTTAATCCCACCCTCTACGATGCCCCAGCCGCGCTGTTTGAGCAGCATCTCAATCGCTTTGTGCAGCGCGGGCGCCAGCGTCCACATGTTGTAATAGGCCACGCGCCCGTTGGCGTCAATCAGATAGGTGGGGTCAGCCAGCGTGCCATACACCTGATGCACTGTGCCGGCCAGATCATCCACCAGCAGCGGCCAGGGCAGATTTTCTTCCCGTTTGAAGCGCCGCGCGTCTGCCAGTTTCTGCTCAAACGTGCGGTAGGGCGGCGCGTTCGGTCCGGGATGCGCCTGACGGATAAACACCTCAACAAACTGCACGCGGTCACCCCAGCGGGTGTGCAGCTTTTTCAGCGGCTCGACCGAGCCGTTGGCCGCCGGTCAGGTGCGGGACGTAAAATGCAGCAGCACCGGCTTGCCGCGCAGATCGTTTAAACGCACCGTGCGCCCCTCGGTGGTAGGCAGCTCAAAGTCCGGCGCGACCATGCCGGGCAGAATCCCCCGGTTGTGCAGCGTGCGCTGCGCGTCGCGGACGAGGTGCTTTCGTTGAAAGTGCGTGAAGTTGTACTCGCGGATACCGAGCCTTTCGGTGGAGGGTAAAGTCTCGAATCGTTCTTCGACCTTCGTTGCCAGCATTGCTACATCATCCCGTGTCAGTCTGTTCGTCACCCAGACTGTAGCGGACATGAGTAAGAATCGTATTATCACGCTGACGGAAAATCATCAGCCTGCTGCTCCGGTCATGATGCTGCGGATGAGCACCCCCGCGAGGATGGCAAAGCCCCAGATGTAGCTGCCCATCGCCGGGCGCTTTTTGGCAGTCACTTCCACGAAGATAAAAAACGGCAGCGCCAGTACTGCTGCCAGCCCGTAAATCAGGTGGACTTCCTCATACGGGCGCACGCCGATGAGAAAGTACAGGATCGCGCCGATGAGCGCCTGCACAGCCATCACGCCGGCGATGGTGTAGGTCGCGCGCCGGAACCAGGGGGTTACGTCGCGTTTGCGGATGATGCCGATGTACACGCCGACCAGCGCCATCAGCACCGCTGCTGCCAGCCCCACCCGGCTGAGCCAGTAGTGTATCGGTTCGAGAAACAGGTACAGTTGTCCGAGGTTCATGTTTTAGGGATGAGGTATGAGGTATGGGGGATGAGTGAAGAACAGATTAAACTCATCCCTCATACCTCGTTGCTCGTAACTAACTCACGGCGGGCGCGCGGCGCTGTTCGCGCAGTTCGTCGGCGGCCTGCGTCGCCAGCAGGAAACCGGCGAAAAGCAAAACCGCGCCGAGCATCTCTCCCGTGTATTTAAACGACGGGTCGCCCAGGCGAATCAGCGCGCCGCCCAGCGCCGGCATCAGCCCCCCCAGCGCGATCAGCCAGTTACCGATCATGCGGTTACGTAAAATCTGCTTGCGGCGGAACAGGTAGGCCGAATAAATCGCGCCGCCAACCAGCGCAATCGTGCCCCACACATTCATAATTGGCGAGAAGAAGCGCACCGTCCCCCGCGATTCGCCTGCCATGATGCCCGGCTGAACCACGCCGTTTTCGTCCACGTGGTCGCGGTAAAGCTGGGTCATGTCCGCGCCGGGCTTCCAGGCCGCTTCGTTGAACTCAGTCAGGAACAGCGTCCAGGGCAGCGTCATCACACCGACCAGAATCAGCGCCATTTGCAGGTTGCGGGCGACGTTGCCCCTGCGCCACAGCAGATAAACCGTGCCCTGACCGAGCCAGGCCGCCGTCATCAGCGCGCCGCACCAGTACCAAAATGCAAAAAACAGCGGACTCCACGTCAGCGTCAGCACCACCTGTGCCAGCGTACCGACGAAGTACATCACCATACCGATGCCCCACGCCAGCAGGTGCGGCGCGGGATGGCCGTCGCGGCGTTTCTGCCACCAGCGCCGCAGCACCAGCGCCGCGAACAGGCCGCTGGTCACGGTGCTGATGACCGACAGGATGAAGGGGAGGGATAGCATAGAAGCCTCTGGTTATCCGTTTTCAGTCTACAGTCGTCAGTCAGCAGTCGTCAGTCAAAAAACGGGTGACCGGCAACTGAGCCACGTTCGATTGTAACGCAGGCAGGCGTGCAAAATCTACGCGAATCTACATGAGATTCGGGTGACAAAGCGAGATTCTATGACACCATCTCCGGCGGCAGGTGCTGCACCCGGTTGATATAGCGTAGGGTGATGCGGTTACCGCTGGGGTAAAAATGGATATGCGACACGCTGGTGTTGTACAGATATGTCCGTATATCCGGCGACGGTAGCATGTTCAGCAGCGCCTTGATGAGACACTCGGCGAACGTGCCGTGTGTCACCAGCGCGATTCGTTCCTGCGTGCTGGCGCGCCGGCGCAGCGCCGCCGCCACCCGCATGGCACGGGCATACGCGCCGGTGATGTCCTCGCGCAGGTTGGCCGGATTCCACCAGCCTTCCTCGGTCAGCTCGTCGGGCAGCACGTAATCGGGGAAATCCTGCTGGATTTCCGACCGCCGCCGCCCGCTGTGACCGATCACGCCGCGCTCGTCCGGGTATTCGATATACATGCCGCCGTGTTCGTGCAGTTCAATCCAGACTTCCACCGGCAGACCAAAAGCGCGGGCGATGGGCTGTGCCGTTTGCAGCGCCCGCAGCATCGGGCTGGCGTATAGGTGCGTCAGACCGAAGCCGCGCGGCACGTCCTGCCGCTGCGACTGTGGCAGTTCCGCCCACGCTTCCAGATTCTCACCCTCTGCCAGGTAGCGCGCCACCGCTTCCGCCTGCTGCTTGCCCAGATCGGTCAGCGGCGGGTCAGCTTCGCGGCGGGCCTCATAATCGGCGCTGGAGTCGCCAATGACGTTATTGGTAGATTGTCCATGCCGGATGATGTATAGGTCCATGCAGGCGTTTCGCTTTCCTATCCTCGTCCAAAACGCCTGGAATTGTACCGGACACGTGCGGAATCGGTAGGGGTGGTTTCGTCAACGAATTCCCCTTACTGTGATCTAGCCACACGAATGATTGCCTCCAGACTCCGCTCCACATCTGCCTCCGTCGTGGCCCAAGATGACACGCTAATCCGCATGGCGGCCTGCCCCTGCCACACCGTTCCCCCACACCAGCACGTTCCCTCGGCTTGCAGGGCAGCAATTACCCGGCGCGTGGTGTCCGCATCACCAAACGAGACCAGCACCTGATTCAGGACAACATCGTTCAGAACTGTGTAACCCGCACCCTGCAAGCCCTCCGCAAACCTTCGGGCATGGCGGCAGGTACGTTCGATCAGGTCGGCCAAACCTGCCCGGCCAAGCGACCGTAAAGCCGCCCATACCTCGACTCCACGCGGCCGCCGCGAAAACTCCGGCGTATAATCGTCCGGCTCGCGGTTGGCGGTCTGCACCAGATAAGCGGCACTGACCGACATCGCCGCCCGGAGATGTTAGCATGGCGGCAGATGACCAACCCGCTGTCATAAGGCACGTTTAGCCACTTGTGCGCGTCGGTTGCCCAGGAGTCGGCATCGGCAACGCCATCTGTCAGATAGTCGTACCTGGGTGACACCGCTGCCCACAGCCCGAATGCGCCATCCACGTGCACCCACGCGCCGGCTTCGTGGGCAGCAGCACAGATTTCACTGGCCGGGTCAAACGCCCCCGTATTAACATTGCCCGCCTGAATACAAACGATGGTCGGCCCGGCCATCTTTGGCAGCGCGTCCGCCCGCATTCGCCCCTGTCCATCCACCGGCACGCGCACCACCCGGTCGCGCCCCAACCCCAGCAGCATCAGCGCCTTCAGGACGCTGACATGCACCTCGTCGCCGACAATGACCGTAATCGGCGGCGCGCCAAACAGGCCCTGTGCTTCAACATCCCAGCCCGCCTGTTGCAGCAGGGCATGGCGGGCCGCCGCCAGCGCGGTAAAGTTAGCGGTCGTCGCACAGGTGACAAACCCGACGCCGGCGCCGGCTGGCAGCCCCAGCACGGCCAGCAGCCAGCTCATGGCGACGGCTTCCAGTTTGGCCGCAGTGGGCGATAGGGCGATTATCCCCGCATTCTGATCCCACGCCCCGGCTAACCAGTTGGCCGCGAGGGTTGCCGGGAGCGAGCCGCCAACCACGAACCCAAAGAACCGGCTGCCGGCGGTAGCGACGGTGGCCGGTGAGCCGGTCTCGTCCAGCAGCGCAAGAACGCTTTCCGCATCACAGGGCTGATCGGGCAGGACTTCGTCCAGTTCCGCCAGCCGTGCCAGCGCCTGTGGCGAGGGCGCAACGCTGCGGCTGTCCAGATTTTCGAGGTAGGTGCTGGCCCGCGCGGCAGCCGATTGGAGTAATTCCCGCATCATCACGACCCCTTTCTAACCGGATTTCGCTACAGGATCAAAACTGATTGTATGAGTGTCGTGGAATTTGCGGGCTGTGGATAGACCTAAGGCAATCCAATTCGAGGTCGGCGGCCATCCGCTTTGTGGCCGGTCAAAGGGTCTATGACAATTCCTGCGGGTTCCGGCACGATAACGACTGCTCAGCCTTTTACCGCCCCGGCGACTAATCCGGCAACAATATAGCGTTGCACAAAGAGGGTTACAATCAGTACGGGTAGGGTAATGACAACCGCCGCTGCCATCAGTCCGCCCCAATCAACGCTCGAATAGGATAGGAAATTGAAAATGGCGATTGGCAGGGTTTTGGTCTCATCTCCCGCCAGCACCAGCGAGAACATAAAGTTGTTCCAGGAGAAAATGAAAGCCATGATAGCGGCGGTAATGATGCCTGGCACGGCCAGCGGCAACGCAATGCGGAAGAAAGCCCCAAACCGCGATGCGCCATCAATCAGCGCCGATTCATCGAGTTCGCGCGGCAGACTTTCGAAGAATGGAATCATCACCCAGGCAATGAACGGAAGCCCAACAAGCATGTGACTGAGGATAAGTGCCCAGTACGAACCCAGCAGCTTCAACTGTCCGAAAATAATATACCAGGGAATTAAAAACGTGATGCCAGGAATGATGCGCGCTGTCAAAAGGACGACACCGAACCAGGTCATCCGTTTGTTGTGGGCGATAGCATAGGCAGCGGGTAGCCCCAGTACCAGTGAGAAAAAAGTAGATGCCGATGCGACCAGCAAACTATTGAACAAAAATAACAGATAGTTTTGCTGCTCGAACACGTTGCGATAGTTGTTCAGCGTTGGGGTGAAACTTAACAGATTACGGCTGGTGGTGATGTCAATCTGATTTTTGAACGAGCTTAACAGCATCCAGGCGAAGGGAAAGACGAGTACCACAACCACCACAATAACGAGCACATAACGAAGGATACCCAGCGAAATCATGAGCGCAGAGCGATTTCGCTGCGCGGCATGTTTTTCAGCTTGACCGAGTGAAGCCTGGATGGGTTGTGATTTTACACCGCTCATTCGTAGGTCGCTCCCCAACGCTTACGAATCTGCACAAAGAACAGGCTGATGCCGAGCACAATCGCAAAAAACACGACCAAAAGACTGGACGCATTACCTAGACGAAAATACTCAAAAGCCAGGACATAACCGTAGATGTTAATCGTTTCTGTCGCAAAGCCTGGGCCACCTCGCGTCATCGTGTAGATGATGTCGAAAGTTTTAAGCGCGTCTATCGAGCGTAACAGGACGGCTGCAATCATCGTCGGAAATAATAGTGGTAAGGTCATGTAGAAAAACCGCTGCCACGCGCTCGCTCCATCTACACGTGCAGCTTCAAAAGGCTCAGAGGGTAATGTCGTCAGCCCTGCCAGCAGAATAAGCACCATCATCGGCGTCCACTGCCACACATCTACCAGGATTAAGCTACCTAACGCCTGGTCTTGTGACCCAATCCACATCTGGGGCGGCAGACCCAGTGTTTTCAATATCCCGTTAAACAGGCCGATTGTCGGCTGAAACATCAACAACCAGGCCATTGCGATTGCCACCGGGGTAGCCACCATCGGCAGCAATACCAATGCTCGGACGATCCCATGCCCCAGAAATGGGCCGTTAATCAGCAGCGCAATACCAAGTCCCAGCCCCAGTTCAACCGCAACGGCAATACCCGTAAACTGAAATGTACGAAGAACTGCCTCACCAAAGCGCGGGTCGCGTGTAAGCAGATTTTCGTAATTGCCGAACTGTACAGGGGTCGGTGGGCGCGTCGCTGACCCGCTCCATTCGTGCAGACTGAGATGTACCGTATAAGCGATGGGGAATATAATCATGAGCAGGACGAACACAACGGCGGGCAGGACAAATAATAACCACACCCATTTATTGATGTCGGTGGCTGAAATACGTGATGAAGGGGTCATGAAACTTAATAACCATCATATCCTGGAGGATTATTGAAGGGACTGCAACAGTCCAGCGTGGAAGGGAGTTTTAGATAGGCGGTGGGATGCGGTCTTACACATCCCACCGCTGTCTGGCTCAGAACCTTAACCACCTGCCTCAAGGAAAGCGTTAAAGGTGTCGTGCGCCTCTTGCACTGCTGCTGTCACGTCACCACCCTCGATACCGACTACAATCGGTGCACCCACGATGTCACGGGCCTCACCTACCCGAATCACGAGTGGACGATCGTGGCCGACGCCTCGTCCCGCCTGAAGCTGGACAACTTCAGCGTAATCTTCAGGGAAGTGCTCCAGTCCTTCTGGCATTGCCCAGACCGAAGCTCGCGCACCCGGCGTCCCCTGTTGCTGGAGGGCCAGGACTACGGGCTTGCTCGTAGCCCACTTGAGGAATTCCCAGGCGGCGTCCTTGACTTCAGAAGCCGCGTTCATGCCCAATCCCCACGAAGTTACATTGTAGTTGTTTGCGCCCGCTGGCCCTTCCGGGAACGGTGCAAAACCAGTAGTATCCGCGACAACCGATTGGGTTGGATCAATCACATTCGCGTAGAATACGTCCGCGTCTAACCACATCGCAACGCGCCCTTGCTGGAACAGAGCCAGCGCTTCAGGCCAGCTCATATTGGTTACGCCAGGGGGGCCGTAATTGCGGAGCAGATTGCCGTAATAGGTGTACGCCTGTAAAGCTTCCTCAGAATCCAGGCCGGATTGACCCTCCTCGGTTATCCACTCACCACCGAAGCTGTACAGGAAGCTACTGAACTGGGTAACCGCCGGGCTACGCCGTCCACGAACCACCACACCATAAAACTCCTCATCAGGATTGTGGAGTTGGGCTGCGATTTGCTCAAGTTCGTCGAGCGTTTGCGGAGGCTGCAAACCATTTTCCTCAAAAATATCCCGGCGGTAGTAAAGCATTTCGCGCTCGGTGACAATCGGTATCCCGTACACAACGTCGGCGAACGTCACCGTATCACGCGCTGCTTCCTGGAAATCTTCCCAATTCCAATCTTCATCGGCAGTAACGTACTCGCTCAGATCGGCCAGCCACCCATTCGACGCAAATAACCGACCCTCCTGCAAAGGACGGAACATAAAAGCATCGGCCTGGGTGTTGCCGCTGGTTAAACCAATCTGAAGACGCTGGGAGAGTTGATCTTCAAAGTAACTTTCCACACGGAGCGTGATACCACTGGCCTGCTCGAACTGCGGCAGGAGCCGCTGAATGGCATTGTTCCAGGGATGGTTGGCGAAAATCAGACGCACTTCCGTTCCTGCATAGGCATCAGAGACGCCTGCAACCAGGGCCTCATCTTGCGCCGTTACGAAGCCTGCACTGAGAAGTGCGATAGCCACCATAAAAAGACCAATCAAAGTCAAGGATTTTCTCATGATGTACGTGCTCCTAAAATATATAAGATTGCGTTTTTAAACATCGCCTGATAGCAATGTTTCCCGTTATCTATTTTGACCAGAAGCAGCTTTTTTTGCAAACGATCACCCATTGTACCCCCAGTTCTTAACCAACCTGTGAAAAATCAAGCTGTTTCGTCTCATTTTTCATAAGCATCACTCGTCAGCGGCCACATCGGCTTCACGTCCATGTCGAGCTTGTTCCGCAGCCCGGCCTGGAAGCGGTAATGGCCGGCGGCGGCGATCATGGCGGCGTTGTCGGTACACAGATGCAGCGGCGGGTAACGCACCGGCAGGCTGGACTCGGCGCGCATCTTCTGGCGCAGCGCCTGATTGGCGCTCACGCCGCCCGCCATCAGGATTTCGGTCGCGTTGTAGGACTTGGCGGCGCGCACGGTTTTATCCACCAGCGCGCTTGCCAGCGCCTCCTGGAAGCTGGCGGCCACGTCGCTGATGGACACGTCCGAGCGCAGCTTCGGCGGCGCTTTGTCGGCGCGGCGGCTGCGGGTATCGCCGCTGGCGGAGGGCACAATCACCTCGCGCATCACCGCCGTTTTGAGGCCGGAGAAGCTAAAATCGTAGCTCTCGTCACGTTTGGCGCGCGGGAACCTGAAGGCGACCGCGTTGCCCATCTGCGCCGCCCGTTCGATGTTCGGCCCGCCGGGGAACGGCAGCCCCAGCAGCCGCCCCACCTTGTCAAACGCCTCACCCGCCGCGTCGTCCAGCGTGCCGCCCAGCCGTTCGTACTGGCCGTGATCTTCCATCAGCAGCAGTTCGGTGTGCCCGCCGGACACGATCAAAATCACCACCGGGAATTTGATCTCGCGGCTGGGTTCGGTCAGCCACAGCGAATACACGTGGCCTTCCAGATGGTTGACGCCCAGCAGCGGTTTGCCGGTCGCCAGCGCCAGCCCTTTGGCGTAATTTACACCCACCAGCAGCGACCCCACCAGACCGGGGCCGCGCGTCACGGCGATGGCGTCCAGCCTGTCGAAGCCGATGCCGGCGTCGTGGACCGCCTGCTCCACCACCGCGCCAATCGCTTCCACATGCGCGCGCGATGCCAGTTCCGGGAACACGCCGCCATACCTGGCGTGCAGATCAATCTGCGAAGCGACGATGTTCGAGACAATGGTTTTGCCATCCAGCACCACCGAGGCGGCGGTTTCGTCGCACGAGGTTTCAATACCGAGGATGTACGTCATGGGTTAACACCTTTCTGCCTGCCAGACGCATTATAGCATGGGGCAGGTTGAATTCAGGACGCGGGATTCACCCACTGGCGAAAATCGTTATATTGTGCAAGAAAGAATTCGATTAAAATTGGAACGTAGCCCAACCGATAGAGATGCGTAAATGGTTATGGTTGAATCGTCTTCCGGCAGCGATCTGCGTTATCGCCAGATGTTCGAAGAACATACCGCCATGATGCTGCTGCTGGACCCGGCTGACGGCAGCATTGTGGATGCCAATCCGGCAGCGTGTAGCTTCTATGGCTACAGCCGGGAACAATTCCGGTCGCTTAAAATCACCGATCTCAACACGCTGCCGCCGGAGCAAATCCGGCAGAATATGGCCTTTGCCGCCACCAGGAACCAAAACTACTTCGTGTTTCCCCACCGGATCGCCTCCGGCGACATTCGTACGGTTGAAGTCCACTCCGTGCCGATCCATATCCTCGGTCAGGTTCTGCTCTATTCCGTCATCCACGACATCACCGAACGCACCCTGGCGGAAGCCGCCCTGCGCAAGCGCACCGAGGAACTACGTCTGCTGCACGAAGCCGGTCAGCAGTTGAGCCAAACGCTTGATCTGGATGCGATTTATGACACACTGTACCGGGTGATCGCTGGCGTTATGGATTGTGACAGTCTGATCGTGTCCCGCTTTACGCCAGACGATAACCTCATCCGCTGCGTTCATCTGCGTTATGAAGGCCGGGTTCAGGACCCTGACACGCTGCCGCCCGTACCGTTGGGGCCGGAAGGGCGCGGTACACAGAGCGTTGCCATTCGCACCGGCCAGTCGCTGCTGCTGAACGATTTTCGCGCCCACTCCCGCACGTCGGTCAACCGTTACCGGTACAACCACGACGGCGTGGTGAAGCTCGACGATCTTTCCCGGCAGGAAGAAGAGAATGCCGACCTTCCGGGGGCGGCGATCATCGTGCCGATGAAGCTGGAAGCGGCAGTGGTCGGTATGATCCAGGTATTCAGCGCCCGCAAGGACGCTTACACTGACTCCGATCTGTGGCTGGTCGAGTCCCTGGCCGCGCATGTTGCCATCGCCAGCAAAAACGCGGCGCTGTACCAGCAGGTGCAGGCCGAGCTGCTGGAACGCCGCCGCGCCGAAGCCGCCGCCCGCGCCGAGGAGCAGAAGTTCCGCGCCATCTTCAGCGAATCGCCAGACATCATCCTGATTATGGATGAAGACGGGATGATACGGAACGTGAACTACGCCGTCAGCGCCCTGCTCGGTTATGCCGAAACCGACGTTATCGGCCAGCCTATCGCCCGCCTGCTGCCGGGTGGTAACGATATCACCTGTCAAGCCTGGCTGCGCAGTGTGCAAAGTGTTGAAACACATTTGGGAACGCTGGATTTCCTGCGCGCCAACGGCACCGTCTGCCCGATGGACTGGATGGCGACTCTCATCCCCTGGGAACAGGGACAGGCAGTGCTGGTATCGCTGCGGGACACCACCGAGCGCCGCCTGCTGGAAGAAGAACGCCTGAAAGCCGAGATGCTCTATCTGCAAATCCAGAAGGAACGCGAACTGGTGGAACTGCGGGAGCAGTTCATCAACACCATTTCGCACGAATTCCGCACGCCGCTGGCCGTCATTCAGTCGTCCAGTGACCTGCTGGAACACTACCGTGAACGGCTGCCCATTGGACGGCAGATCGAACACCTGCACGAGATTAAAAAGCAGGTGCGGCGCATGGCGGACATGATCGAAGATGTGCTGAAGCTCAGCAAGGCGCGCGCCGGCAAGGTCAAATTCCGGCCTGCGCCGATGAACGTGCATGAGTTTTGCAAAACCCTGATCGGGCTGGTACGCCAGTCGGCCCGCCCGACTCATCAGATCGTGTTCAGCAGCGACCGCGATTATCGGGAAGTGGAACTGGATGAACGCCTGCTGACCCACATTCTGATGAATCTGCTCTCCAACGCGGTGAAATATTCGCCTGATGGCGGCGAAGTTCGCCTTGACGTGTTTTCGGATGGCGACGGGATTGTGTTTCAGGTTAGCGACCAGGGCATCGGCATCCCGCCGGAAGATCAGGAACACCTGTTTGAGCCGTTCCAGCGCGGCAGCAATGCCGACGCGATTGAAGGCACCGGCCTGGGATTAGCCGTCGTCAGGGACAGCGTGCTGCTGCACGGCGGCAGCATCCACTATACCAGCCAGCCGGACGTGGGTACGATCTTTACCGTCCGGCTGCCCGCTGCGGCAGCCACGTGCTGAGCGCGACCGCCGCGAACACCCACCAGACGGCCATTGTTGGGAACAGATATCGCGGCAGCGCGTCCAGCACAAAATGGATGAGCGTGGTATAGGCGATAAACCCGACCAGCGCCAGCGCCAGCCGCCACTGCCGCCGCGCCAGCCACATCCCTGCCAGCCCCAACCCCAGCCCGGCATAGTGAAAGACGTAGATCGCCAGCTTCGGCCAGAACCAGTCGCCTTGCATCAGCCGCAGCAGGCCGCCGGGGGTGCGGTCGTGCCGCAGCCAGTTCGCGGCCAGTTCCTTCAGGCTGGCCCCGCCGAAATAGGTCGTGCCGTGCGGCTGTAGATAAGCATCCGCCAGATCGCTGGCCCGCCGCCGGATGAACCCCGGCAGATCGCTTAGAATGTTGCGGACGGCGGCATCTGCGTAAATGTCACGCTGCTGGCTGGTATCGCCGGGTAGTTCCGTTCCGGCGATGTCGGCCAATGCCTGATCAGTGGCATCCGGCCCTTGCCAGTCGGTCGCCGCAATAAACAGGAACGCCTCGAACCCCGGCGCGGCGATCACCAGCCGGTTCCAGCGCGCCAGGTTGTACACCGTCCAGGTTGAAACCACCAGCGCAAACGCGGCCAGCAGCACCGCCGCGCGTTTTAGGCCTTCCCGCCAGCCGCACGCCAGCAGCAGATGCAGCGCCAGCCCGACCGGGAACAGCAGCAGCGGCGCGCGTGTCAGCGTGGCGAGGCCCAGCAGCGCAGCAACCCCAACCATCTGTAGGGACACGATATATCGTGTCCCTACAAACGACCGTACATACAGCCACAGCGCCGCGCTGACCAGAAACAGGTACAGCGTTTCCGACAGCACCGCCGCCGGTTCGATGATAAATGCCGGCGACACCGCCAGCGCCAGCGCCGCGATCAGTCCAGCCCGGTCGCCGCCGAGCGCGCGCGCCAGCCCATAGGCAAAGTACACCGTCGCCGCGCCCATGATAGCCTGCATAATGCGAATGGCGATCACCGCTGCCGCTGGTGGCAGCAGCGCGCTCCAGCAGCCGACCAGCAGCAGATACAACGGCGGCGTTGGCAGGTTCGCCAGCGCCACCGGCAGGCCGGCGTGTGGCGCGCCGGGGATGGTTAACACCCCGCCGTCAAAACCTGTCACCAGCGCGTAGCCGTTCAGCAGATACCAGCCGCTGTCGCCGCCGGTCGCATATACGGCCAGCGGGTCCTGCGCCAGCCCGTAGGCCAGCCGCAGCGCCAGCGCCAACGCCAGAATCAGCCATAATAGGTTAGGTGCAGGGGCGGGTCTGAGACCCACCCCTACGCGCCTATTCGTCACGGGTCTGTACCCCCGCCTCAAAATCGAAGCCGTACAGTTCCACCTTCGTCCCTGCTACCGGCGCAACCAGCGGAAAACGCGGGTCGGTTTCGCTACCGTTATAAATCGCGTCCAGCGCCGGGCGATCAGGTGGCATCATCAGGTAATCCACACCGTAGCGCCGCGCCACATCCAGGATCGTGTCCCGGTCTTCCAGCGGCAGCATCACCGACCGCAGCCCCAGGAAGCGCAGCATAAACGGGTCCTGCGCCATCAGGATGATTTCGCCGTCGCCATTGGTGTCCGGCAGCGCCTGCGCCGCCGCCACCACGCGCCGCATTTCGTCCACGTAGGCGGCGGCAAAACGTGCGTCCGCCCGCACCAGTTCCACCGCGTTCGCCCCGCTGAAAATCACTGCCAGCGCCATTGCCCCGTAACGCAGCCGCCTGTCCGTGATGGCGCGTTCCAGCGCGTAGGCGGCCAGCGGCAGCAGCAGCGGAATCAGCGAGATGTACGCTTTTTTGAAGCTCCCGCCCTGGCTTTTTAACGGCACCAGCACGGTATAAAACACAAACACGCCGCCCAGCAAAATTAGCGTGGGCGCCAGCGTCAGCAGCCGGTCCCGGTCGCGGGCGGCCAGCAGCAGCAGCAGCCCGCCGGCGACCGCCACTGGCAGAAACACGTCGAGCGTGGTGTACATGATCTTGGCGCTGGCCGCCATCTCAAACAGCCGCTTGCCGATCAACTGCGCCGGCGTCTGGCTGGCGAGCAGCGTTTGCAGGCTGATCTCGGTATCGTAAACAAAGTGCTCGCGGAAGTCGGTCAGGAAGAACATATCGTCCAGTTTTGGCGTCGTCGGCGTGCCAAACAACTGCACATTGCGCAGGCTCCAGGGCAGCGCCACCAGCACGGCGACAACCGGCACCAGCGCCGCGTACATCCAGTGCCGCCGGCGCCATTCCCGCCCCCACACGGCGTAAGCGGCCAGCGTCACGGCCAGCATCGGCAGCAGCAGCGAACTGTCGCTGCGTACCAGATACGCCAGTCCCGCGCCCAGTCCGCTGAGGACAAACGGCAGCACGCCGCCGGTGCGCAGGCCGCGTGTCAGCAGCAGGATGCTCACGCCTGCCAGCAGGGTATTCGGAATCGTCGTATCCGTCCGCACCGAGTTCAAAACCAGTTCCGGCAGGACAGCGGCAGCGGCGGCGCTGAACAGACTGCCGCCAAACGAACATCCAAACTGCCGCGCGGCAGCGTAAGCAATAACAGGCACGAGCGCGCCCATGACCGCGAACAGCGCCAGCGCCCCCGGCACACTCTGCCCGAACAGCCGCATGGACACGGCAGCCAGCACGCCGGTCAGCGGCATCCAGTAATCGTCAGCATGTTCCAGCCGTTCCGGCGGGTGGTTGTACTGCCAGATATAGTCAATGTTGAAGCCGCGCCCTTCCAGCAGGAAGCCACCCAGGTTGTAATAATGGTTCGGGTCGCCGATGCCGGGATGACGGACAAACACCATCACCCCCAGCCGCAGCAGCAGCGCGCCCAGACAGATGAGCAGGAGCAGGACGAGCGGTCGTTTCAACAACGGTTTTACCTTTGTGGTAGGCACACGGCGACACCATGTTGGTAAGGACATGATCGGTACGCGCTGCCAGTGTATGCCAGCCCCGTTCAGGCCGCAAGGGGCAGCAGCAGTTGGGCGATCTTATTCTTTTCTTGTGCAATCTGCTGAAAATGGAAGCAGGAGCCATTGTTAGATAAGGTGAAAGGTTAAGATTTGCTGAGGATGTGTTTAAGGTAATATCTAAAGAAAGGCAATCCTCATTACAATGAGGGGAAGCGGTTTGAACGTTATTGCCAGCCCGTTTGTATAGTGTGCATGATCGTTCGAAAGTGTAATGGTATGAAACACGCGGCACGTTCCCCTCTCCTGTTTGTCTTGTTGGCGCTGCTTGGGGCTGGCTGCAGCGCCCTGCCGGGGCTGCGGGTGCTGACCGGGCAGGATGCGCCGGATGCCGTCGCCGACCGGGTGGTAGAAACCACTGGCCTGGTGATGGCGGATAAATCTGGCAATACCGACCCCTCGATTATCGCGGCGGCAGACCGGATTGAGGCCGCTGCCAACGGCCAGATTGACATCATCGAAATCCGCGAAGACCCCGCCAACGACGTGTTTAACATCTACATGCTGTTTAACCCCGATCTCGGCCAGAACGCCACCGCGCAGGAGCAGAACGACGCGCTGCGCCGCGCCCTCGAACTGGCGTGGCAGGGCACGTTGTCCGCCAGCCAGGGGGCAGATATTATCCGGGTGAATATGCTCCAGCCCGGCGTTGTGCCCACGCTCGACAAAGGGCTGGCTTTCTACGCCCAGATTGCCGCGACCTTTGAGATTTCGCGGGAAAAAGCGCTGAGTTACCTCGCCAAACGCCCGACCACGTTACAGGACTTCGCCAATCTGATTGTGGATGGCGAGATCACCTACCAGACGCCCGCCAGCGGCGAACGTGCCTTCTATGAAAGCCAGCCGAACCATCCGATGTTTATGCTGGCGAGTCTGGAAGCCCAGGCGCGCGCCCAGTCTTCCGGCAGCGGGCAGTAGTCATATCGTAGGGACGAGGTATACCTCGTCCCTGCAATACCCATTGTTGATGTAGTTCTACAGGATTCTCGTTATGGCAATTGTCGAAGCCGACAAGGACACCCGCACTTTAGCCACTCCCCGGCAGTACGCTTGGCAGTCGGAAGAAACGTTGGTGGACCGCCGCAAAAAGCTGCGCTACCGCCTGTTACGGCTGTTCTCGCTGCGGCGGATCCTGCTGATCGCGTTTATCCTCGCCGCGCTGTTCAGCGCCGAGTTTATGACCTGGCTGCTGACCAGCGCCCTGCCATACATTATCCGTATTATTACAGTGCTTACCTTTGCCATCGGCCAGTTTGTGCTGATTTTCTGGTTTCTGGGCCGGGCACGTATGTACACCATCTGGCCGGGTCAGGGCAGCGAGGGCATCAGCTTTGACGATTATCGCGGGCAACCGGAACTGCTGGAACAGGCACGCCAGATCGTGAAGCTGCTGCGCGGTGTGCGTGTTTTTGAAGAAGCCGGTGGCGAACCGCTCAACGGCCTGCTGCTCGAAGGCCCGCCCGGCACCGGCAAAACCTGGCTGGCGAAAGCCATCAGCACCGAAGCGGGTGTGCCGTTTTTCTATCTCGATGCCTCGTCGCTGCAATCCATGTTCATGGGCATTGGGCCGATGAAAGTAATGAACCTGTATCGTAAGGCGCGCAGCGCGGCGAAAGACTATGGCGCGGCCATCATCTTCATGGATGAGATTGACGCGATTGGCTCTCGCAGCGGCGTCGCGCAGAAGCAGGAAAACGCCGATGGTGGCGCGCTCTACAAC
Organism: Chloroflexota bacterium; assembly: GCA_016223085.1. GTDB lineage: Bacteria > Chloroflexota > Anaerolineae > Aggregatilineales > Phototrophicaceae > CFX2. The sequence continues at coordinate 12,653 of JACRPS010000034.1, read as the reverse complement.
CGCCACCGCCTGCCGATCTTTTTTGGCATGGGCGCGGGAAGTATGCTGTTGAGCACGCTGCTGACAGAGATGGATGGTTTTAGCACCGAACATGGTTGGTGGGCGCGCAAAAGAACCGCATTCTACAAGACGGTTTTGCGCCGCAAACCGCCGAAGCCGCAGCGCCGCGTGCTGACCATCGGCGCAACCAACCGTGTTCACGCGCTTGATGCGGCCATGCTGCGACCGGGGCGCTTTGACAAGAAGATTCGGGTGGACGCGCCGGACATGGAAGGCCGCCGCGATATCCTGGAATATTACCTGTCGAAGATCGCCCACGACGAGACGATAGATCCCCTGGTGCTGGCGGCGGAAACCCAGTTTTATACCCCGGCAGACCTCAAGCACCTGCTGAACGAAGCCCTGCGTTACGCCCTGTTTAACGGGCGTATGTACATCACCTACGAAGACTTCCGCCGTGCCCAGCCGGAACACGAAATGGGCTTACGTTCCCCCATCAAGAGCCTGAGCAAAGAGGACAAGTACCGGCTGGCTGCACACGAGGCCGGCCATGCCATCGCGCTCCGTCTGTACATGCCCAACTACCGCATCTCGCGCATTACGATTATCCGCCAGGGTGAGGCGCTGGGACACGTCAGCTACCAACCGGCGATTGAAGAATACGACTACATGAGCACCTACAACCACCAGTTGAACCAGCTTCGTATGGCGGTGGCGGGTAAAGCCGGGGAGATGGAATTCTGCGGCGAGGACGCGCAAACACTCGGCGTGGGCGGCGACTTCGCCTATATCCGCGCCGTGCTGCGCCGCATGGCCGACGCCGGCATGTTCGGGCCGGTTGGCATCAACCAGCCGGAAGCGAAAGAAGTCGTCGCCATGATGGAAGAAACTTTCCTGACCGTGCTGCACGACGTGCGGCTGGCGCTGCGTTATCACCGGGAGATGGGCGAGGCGCTCATCAAGCTGTTGATGGAAAAGGACGAACTGCTGGCGAACGAGGCCGAAGCGTTCTTTGACCAGTACGGCCTGTACACACCCAAGATTGACCTGCCCGCATCAAAAGCTGAGACGATTATTCCCGCGTAGGTGACACCATGAGCAACATTAAAAATGCCGCCGACCAACCGTATCTCGACACGGGACGCTGGAACTGGGAAAGCGAAGAAACACTCGTTGACCGCCGTAACCGCCTGCCCAACCGCATCCTCCGTTTTCTTCGCACCGGCTGGTGGTGGAAACTGCTGCTGGTTGTGTTCCTCATTGCGCTGTTCGACGCCGGTTTAATGACGTCTCTATTGGCGGCGTTGGGTGTAATCGCGCAGATCGCCGTCCTGCTTTCGATCACACTGTTACAGTTCGTCGCTATCTTCTGGTTTCTGTCGCGGTCACGCCAGTACGAAGTTTATCCCGGCACAGAGGGTGTCAGCTTTGCCGACTATCGCGGCCAGCCGGAACTGCTGGAACAGGCGCAGCAGATCGTCTTACTGCTGCGTGGCGTGAAGGCGTTTGAAAAAGCCGGCGGAGAACCACTCACCGGCCTGCTGCTGGAAGGACCACCTGGCACGGGCAAAACCTGGCTGGCGAAGGCCATCAGCACCGAGGCGGGCGTCCCGTTTTTCTACGTGGATACATCGTCACTACAAGGCATGTTTATGGGAACGGGCGCGTTGAAGGTGATTCGTATGTTCGCCAAGGCTCGGAAGAAAGCCAAGGAGTATGGGGCGGCGATCATCTTCCTGGACGAAATTGATTCGGTTGGCGCGCGCGGCGGCGTGAGCGGTGTGGGTGGCCAGGGCGACCAGGGGGGCATGGGCGGGATGTTCAGCGGCGGTGGTGGCATGGGTTTGCTCAGTACGCTGCTGATTGAGATGGATGGTTTCAGCCGTGAAGATGGGTGGCGGGCGCGCTGGCGCAGCCGCTGGTACAAATACGTGCTGCGCCGCAAGCCGCCGAAACCGGAAAAGCGCGTGCTGGTCATCGGCGCGACCAATCGCATCAGTGCGTTAGACGCGGCGCTGCTGCGCCCCGGACGCTTTGATAAAAAAATTCGGGTGGACGTGCCGGATATGCAGGGACGGCGGGACATCTTCGAGTATTACCTGTCGAAGATGGCGCACGATGAGTCAGTTGATCCGGCGATTCTGGCGACGGAAACCCCGGGCTATACCCCGGCGGACATCAAGTACCTGCTTAACGAATCGCTGCGCTACGCCCTGTTTGACGGGCGCCGCTATATCACCTACCGCGACTTTCGGCTGGCGCAGCCGGAGCATGAAATGGGACTGCGCGCGCCGTTGAAGCACATTTCGCCGGAAGCGAAAAAACGTCTCGCCTACCACGAGGCCGGGCACGCCGTCGCCGTGCGGCTGTTCCTGCCGGAAAACCGCATCGCCCGCATCACCATCATTCGGCAGGGCTTTGCCTTCGGCCACGTGTCGCACTATCCGGCGCGGGAAGCCTATCAGGGTTTGCGGACGAAAGAGCAGCACATGAACCGGCTGCGCGTGTCGGTGGCGGGCAAGGCAGCGGAGATGGAATTCTGCGGCGTGCAGAACCAGACGCTGGGCGTGGCCGGGGATTTCCGGCACATCGTTAATCTGCTGGGCGCGATGGTCAGCGCCGGCATGTTTGACTCGATGGGCGCGGGCATGGGCCTAGTGATGGACATCCTTGAAGGCCGCGTGAAAACCAGCTTCACGCCCGATCAGGCGCGCGCGATTGAGGAAACCTATCAGAAGATTCTGCTGGAAACCCGCGCCGCCTTGCGCCAGCACGCGCACATCGTTGAAGCGCTGGTCGCCCTGCTGCTGGAAAAAGAAGAACTGCTGGCGGACGACGTGCGCGCCTTCTTCGACCAGTACGGCCTGCACACGCCCGATCCATCGGTTATCCGTGACGGCGAGGAAATTACGCTGCTGCCACGTCAGACGCCGGAGCCGCTTCCAACCGGGGCAGAAGCGCCGGTTCAGTGAGCCGCTGTGTACGGTGATCTTACGTTGGCCGGCTAAAATGCGGTGTTATGCGCTGGGACATGACCTATCGTGTCCCCGGTACACCAACTTAACGATTCGGCCAGCGTCGCCAGACGTTCAAACGTCCGGCTGCCAAAATGCCAGGCCCGCTAAAGGGGCTGGGAGCAGCAAACCGCAGACAAAAAAGCCCCTTCAGTGGGCTTCCAGCAGCCTTCAGGCTGCCAGGTTCAGCCAGATGGCTTTAGCCTCTGGCGTCGTTGCCAATCGCAAGGAAGTTTAAGATGAGGTGAATGTATGGACACACGCATGGTGGAATTTATTCGGGCGCTGCGGGCGGCGGGCGTGCGGATTTCGCTGGCGGAAAGCCAGGACGCGGCCTATGGCGTGGATGTGGTCGGAGCCATCAACCGCGACTTCTTCCGTTCCACCCTGCGGACGACGCTGGTGAAGGAGAGCCGCGATCACGAAACGTTTGACTACTTCTTCCCGCTGTTTTTTGGCAATGCCACGCCGCCCATGCAAAACATCCCGGATAATCTCTCGCCGGACGACCAGCAGAAACTTCAGGAAGCCCTGCGCTCCCTGATGGGTGATATGCAGGCGCTCAAGCAGTTGTTGCAGCAGTTGATGCAGGGCCAGCCCTTCAGCCAGGAGCAGCTTAACCAGATGGGGCAGCAGGCCGGGTTGGACCAGGGCAGCGAGATGTACCAGCGCCAGTGGTTCGAGCGCCGTATGAACCGCCAGTCCGGCTTGCAGCAGCTTGAAGACCTGATCGAGCAGTTGATGGAACAGCTTCGCCAGATGGGCATGAGCCAGCAGGCGCGGCAGGAACTGCGCGAAATGCTGGAGCAGAACGCCGAAGGTCTGAGCGAGCAAATCTCGCACTATGTCGGCGCGTCTCTGGCGCAGCAGATGGCGCAGCAGGAGCCGCAGCCCAGGCCCGATCTGCTGGACGTGCCGTTTAACCAGCTTGGGCAGAACGAAGTGGACGCCATCCGCGACGAAATCCGGCGGCTGGCGGCGCGGCTGCGCAGCCGGGCATCGCTGCGGCAGAAGCGCGACAATCAGGGTGATCTCGACCCGCGCCGGGTGATGCGCCACAACATGCGCTACGGTAGCGTGCCGATTGAACTCAAGTACCGCACGCGCCATGTCAAGCCGCGCCTGGTGCTGATCTGCGATGTCAGCACCTCCATGCGTTACTGCGCCGAATTCCTGCTGACGCTGATCTACGAGTTACAGGATCAGGTTGCCAGCACGGACAGCTTTATCTTCATCAGTGACCTGACCGACATCAGTATGGTGTTTAAAGAGAAACAGCCGCAGGAAGCGGTCGGTCAGGTGCTGGAAGCCAACCGCCCCGGTTATTACAACACCGATCTGGGCAACAGCCTGAACACCTTCAGGCAGGACCATATGGGCAAAGTCACCAGCAAAACGACGATCATCATCCTGGGCGACGGGCGCAACAACTACAACGACCCGCGTCTGGACATCGCCCAGGATATGCAGCGTAAGGCGCGCCGGCTGCTGTGGTTCTGCCCGGAGCCGTCAAACATGTGGGGCACGGGCGACAGCGACATGCACCTGTACGCGCCGCTGTCCAACGGCGTTTTCAAGGTGAGCAACCTGCGCGAACTGGCCGCCGCCGTTGACCGGATTTTGACGGACGGGTAGACGCTGCCAAACGGGACAGGCGTTTTGTAGGGGCGGACCGGCGGTTCGCCCCTACGTTTTATGCTATCCTGTAACTAGGTTTCAGGAGAGCGGCGATGGCGATTCAATCAAACCAGAACCTGTATCCGGGCATCAACGCCCATCTCAACAGCGCGTTACAGAACCGGCGCGGTGCATGGCGTCCATTTCACAGCTCGCATATTACTGATTTAACGCGAACGATTGATTCTATTCTCCCGGCTGGCTATCTGGCGATCAGCGAACAATCGCTGCAAATCAGCGAACTCATTCCGCCGATCGGGCCAAGACTTCGAAATAAAGAGGTTATCCCGGACGTTACCGTCTTTCAAACCCGGTCGTCAACGCAGCCTGAAGGCGCGGCTTTGGCGATGGCGGCCACACCCCCTTCGCGTACGGTTTCCATCGAAGAATGGCTGACCGCCGAGGATTTTTTGCAGGGAGTGATGATCTACCAGACTATCGAGGGCGATTTGCCGGGGCGACCCGTTACCCGAATCGAGCTGCTCTCGCCGGCGAACAAACCCGGCGGCAGCCACAATGCCCACTATACCGCCAAACGGAGCGAAACGCTGCGCAGCGGTCTGCGACTGGTTGAGATTGATTACCTGCACCAGACGCCGCCAATTATGCTGAATCTGCCCAGTTACGCCGATGGCGATGAGGGTGCTTTCCCGTATTCTGTGCTGGTAAGCGACCCGCGCCCCACGTTTGAGCAGGGTAAAACCGATGTGTATGAGTTCGGCGTGGACGATACGCTGCCGATCATTCCCGTACCACTGGCAGGTGAGGATGTGGTGCTGCTCAATCTGGGCGAGGTTTATAACCGCACCTTCGCCAGTTCGCGCTTCTTTCAGATGGTCGTGGATTATGAGCAGGAGCCGCCGCACTTCGACCGCTATACACCCGCCGATCAGGCGCGAATACGGGACCGGCTGGCAGCCATCGTCCAGAGCCAGGGCTTATCTCCATAAGGACACGATATATCCTGTCCCTACAGCTTCACGGCTGGTGAATCACGATCAGACTTTCCGTCGTGGCCGCTGCCAGGTCTTCCGGGAAGTCGCCCAGGCTGGACCGGAAGCGCATCCGCGACCCGGCGGTTGTCACCACCAGCAGATCGTTAGGCCGGGTGAACCGCACCACCTCCGGCACGCGCCGCCCGTTTAATGGCGCCGTGTCGTAGGGACGTTCCAGGTTCAGCCGCTTGAGTTCAGCATCAAAAGCCGCTTCGTACCCCGGCGCGGTCAGCACCACCAGCGGCAGATTCAGCGCGTCGCTGATGGCGGCCACTGTTACCAGCACCGGGTGTGCCGCCGCCAGGTTGAAGCTGTCCGGCGGGACCACCAGCACCAGCCGTTGCAGCGCGTTCACGGGCGTTGTCAGCCGCGCTACCAGCACCGGCACGGTCGCTTTCCACACCACCTCGTCCAGAACGGTGCCGAAGATGCTCTGGCTCAGGTTCGGCTTGCCGCGCCAGCCCATCACAATCAGTGTGGCATCCTGCTCAATTGCCGCCCGCAGGATACCCTTGCTGACCAGCGTATCAATCCGGTACACCGGCTTCGCCACAATCTCCGGGTCGTTGATGATCTCCGCCTCCAGCAGTTCCTGCCGCGCTTCGATGGCCTCGCCTTCGACCTCCCGCATGACCTTGAGGGGTATCAGCATCCCCTCGCCGGCCCGCGCCAGGATACTTGCCAGCGTAACCAGATGTTCCTGTGTGTCGGGATTGGCAATTGGCACCAGCACCCGGTCAAACAGCGGCCTGTCCTCGCTCGGTGGTCGGGGTGCTTTCAGCCGTGTGCCGTACCGCTGCACGATCAGCGGGGAGGTGATGGACGTAAACAGAATCATCAGCATTACGGCGTTAAAAATCATCGGCGGAAACAGGCCGATTTCGACGCCGATCAGGATGGTCGGCAGTGTTACCGCCGCCTGCGCCTGCGATAACCCCCAGGCGGTCATCATCTCGTCAAACGAATAGTGCAGTACCCGCGCCGTCAGCCACGCAGCCAGCCATTTAGCGACATAGGCAATCGCCGTAATCACTAACCCGGTGATCAGCACGTCCGTCCCGCCGATGAACGCCAGCGGGTCGGTAATCATGCCGCTGTACACCAGAAACACCGGGATAAAAAACGACTGGCCGATAAACAGCACCCGCGCTGTGACCGGGCTGTGATGCGGCAGCGTCGAGTTGATCGCCAGCCCGGCCAGGAACGCGCCGACAACGGCGTGCATCCCGATGGCTTCCGCCAGCAGCGCTGCGATAAACAGTTCCACCAGCACGAACTGGAATTCAATCGTCTGCCCGCTGAACCGCCGGAAGAACCATTTGCCCAAACGCGGCAGTCCCAGCAGCACCGCCGCCGCTACCCCGACGATGAGTGCCACCAGCAGCGCCACGTCGCCGCCGGAAAAATTGCCATCAGCCTGCCCCGCCACAATTGCCAGAATCAGGAACGCCGAAATATCGGTGAACACCGTCGCACCGACCGTGACCGACACCGCTTCGTTGGTGACGATGCCCAGCCGCGCCGCAATCGGCAGCGCGATCAGCGTATGCGACGACAGCGCCGAGCCAAACAGAATCGCGCCCGGCCAGGTTATGCCGGTCAGCCGCCCATAGGCCGTGCCCATCACCAGCGGAATCAGGAACGTCAGCAGGCCGAACACCACCCCCTTGTTGCGCACGCGGGCAAACTGGTGAATGTTCACTTCCAGCCCGGCGCTGAACATCAGGTAGATCAGGCCTATCGTTGCCAGCGCGTCTACCACCGCGTCGGTTTGCAGCAGCCGCAGGCCGTGCGGCCCAACCAGCATCCCGCCGATTATCATGCCAACGATGCCCGGCAGCCGCAGCCGTTCCGACAGCAGCGGCGTAATCAGGATAACGGCCATGATCGTGAGGAACAGGACAACCGGATTATTGCCAGCTTCGGCGTGCATACGCAGGCTCCGCGATGAAGGTGACGTGGGGCGCACCGGGCGAACACCGCATTTCGCCCCTGCTTCACTGGCGCTAACGATAGCAGAACAGATCGAAACAATGCAACGGTTAATAACGGCGTGACAGATGCAGCGCCAGGGTTATTGAACATTTTAGGACTTACGCAGCTCGCTTGGCAGACAGTGGGCTTAAGCCCACTGTCGAAGTTTATGGATAGATACTAAGCCTGACTTTTTAACACCCTCTGACGACTGATGACTGTAGACTGCCGACTGAAAACTGAGAACTGACGACTTCCCCCGCCTGTGTTATCCTTAGCGGCGGTTCGCTGGCCGCGCGAGGGAAAACTGTTGACAACCGACTCTCTGCCCGCCGAAGTAACCCAGGCGGAAACCAACGCCGGCGTGGCCCGCGCCACTGGCGTGGTAGCGCTGGGCAACATTACCAGCCGCGTGCTGGGACTGGCGCGGGAAATCGCCCTGACCAATCTGTTTGGCGCGTCACGGGCGGTGGACGCTTTCAACGTGGCGATCATCGTGCCGAAGGCGCTCTACGATCTGCTGATTGGCGGGCACGTCAACAGCGCGCTGGTGCCGGTGTTGAGCGAGGTGGCTGCCCGCGAAGGCCGCGAGGCGCTGTGGAAGCTGGTATCGGTGCTGTGCAGTCTGGTCGCGGTGGCGCTGGCGCTGGTCGTGCTGGTCATTGAAGTCTTCGCGCCACAGGTCATCCAGCTTGTTGGCAGCGGCTTTGACGCGTCCACGCTCAGTCTCGCCACCGAACTGCTGCGCCTGTCCGCGCCGGCGCTGGTTTTTCTCGGCCTGTTTGCCGTCCTCAGCGGCACGCTGTATGCCTTGCGTGAATTTTCCTGGCCGGCGTTTGCGGTCGCCGTGTTTAACGGCAGCATCGTTGTGGTGATGCTCCTGGGCGCGCCGCCGCTGCATATCCAGCCGGTGATTACCCCTCCGCTGCACATCGAATGGGTGATCGCCCGCCCGGCGCATGGTATCGTTGCCGCGACGCTCGGCTGGCTGATCGGCTCGCTGGCGCAACTGGCGCTGCAACTACCGGGGCTGCGCGGGGCGCGGGTGCGGTTCACGCTCCACTGGCGGCATCCGGCCATCCGGCAAATCGCGCTGCTGTACGCGCCGGTGATGTTCTCCCTGATTCTCGATACGTTAGTTATTAGAACGTTTAGCTACAACCTTGCCAGCCAGACCGGCGAGGGCAGCATCGGCTACATGACCTGGGCGACGACGCTGATTCAATTCCCGCAGGGGCTGGTGGCGACGGCCATCAGCATCGCCATTCTGCCAACGCTGGCGCGGCAGGCGGCGCTGGTGAATCTGGAAGGCGACCGCGCCTTTAAGGATACGCTCGGCCTGGGGCTGCGGCTGGCGATCACGTTGATTCTGCCGGCTGCCGTCGGGCTGTTCGCGCTGGCGACGCCGATTGTGGCGCTGCTGTTCCAGCACGGCGCGTTTACCGCCCACGACACGGCGATCACATCATTGGCGTTGCGGCTGTATCTGGTCGGGCTGCCGTTTGCGGCGGTGGATTTGCTGCTGGTTTACGCCTTCTACGCCCGGCAGGACACGCTGACGCCGGCGCTGGTTGGGCTGCTGAGTCTGGTGATTTACATGATCGTCGCGGTGGCGCTGTTCCCCCGCTACGGCCTGTTCAGCCTGATGATCGCCGACAGCGTGAAACACGTCATTCACGCCACTGTATCGGCGGCGCTGCTGGCGCGACGGCTGCGCGGGCTGGGCGACCAACGACTGCTGCTCACGATTGCCAAAACCGGCTTTGCCTCTGGCGCCATGGGACTGCTGGCGGCGCTGACGCTGCCACCGTTGCAGCGCCTGATCGGCGCGGACAGCCTGCTGCGGGAAGTCGCACTGGTGGGCGCAGCGGGCGGCATCAGCATTGTTGTGTTCCTCGCGGTGGCCGTGCTGCTGCGCATCGAAGAACTGCGCTGGCTGGTCGGGCTGCTGCGCCGTCGCCTGGCGCGATAACGGTGCTGTCTACTCCTGTAGGGACGAGATCTATCTCGTCCCTACATTCCCACCACGCGGTTCACGCCGAATTTTTACCGGCAATTTCAGTTGACTGACAACTGACAACTGACAACTGATAACTCCCCATTTGCTGAGAGGTTGTTTAGCATTCCTACCACGAACCCCCGGTACATGATAGGATGAATTCGCCTGTCCATTGGATGCTAAGTATATGGGTGTTTGAGATTGGTGATCGCACGCGGCGCATTGTGGTTTATCGTGGTTGCGACTCTGGCCGCCTGTTCGATGATCGCGCCGGCAGCGCCGATCACGCCGACGCCGCTGGCGACCGCTACCACGCTGCCGGAACCGACTGCCGAAGCCACGCCGGCAGAGTGGATTGAACACGAGGTGGACGGCGTGTTGGTGGGTGTGGAAAAGCCGGATGGCTGGCAGGTACAGCACACCGAGGACGGCATCCTGCTGGTGGAACATTCCGGCTCGATGGCGAGCGGTGGCGACATGCGCGGTGTGCAGGTGCATATCTTCGTCCATACGCTGGATGGCTTTACGATTGTGGCCGGTAAAAACATCGCCTGGTCGGTGCTGGAGCAGATCACCCGCGACCGGAAGTACATCGGCAGCGCCCGCGCCAACAAGCCCTATGGCTTTGAGTGGAGCCGCCACGACGCCGCCTTTTACCTCTCCAACAACGGCGACGGTAACATGACCATGCTGATCGCCATCGCCCTGCCAGACGTGGAACGGATGGTGGTCTGCAACGTTACCTCCCCTGCCAGCGAGGCCGGGCGCATCCGCAGCATTCTGCCCGCGCTTCTCGGTTCGCTCACCGTCAACGGGACGCGCATGGACGTGGATGCGCTGCACCAACTGCCCGATCCGCTGGTGTTCCCGCCCGCCCCACCCAAACCGCGCCCGTAAAATTCCGGCTCAATTCCAATACAGCCCTATGGTAAAATAGAACGTCTAAGTAGGGGCACGGCGTGCCGTGCCCCTGCCAGGGACGGTAATTCTATTAAACGTCAAACACCGGTATGGGCTGAGATGCTTGAGAGTAGCGGTTGATGCAATCCCCTGAATATTATGCCCACCAACCGGCGCTGAACCCCTGGCTGGTGCGGCTGCCGGTGCTGTTTGTCTCCGGCGTGGTGCTGGTGATCGCGGCGCTGGTGGCGCTGGTCATCGGCTTTCAGTTCTTCACCAGCGACCGGATTACTCCCGGCGTGACGGCGTTGGGCGTGAACCTGGGCGGTTTAACTCGCGCCCAGGCTGCCGCCGCGCTGGAACAGCGCTTCACCTATGGCCGGGAGGCCGTTTTCACCTTCCGCTATGGCGACCGCTTTTGGCAAACGTCCGCCGCCGATCTGGGCGTGACGTTTGATGTGGAAGCGACGGTGGACGACGCTTTTGCCATCGGCCATACTTCAGACTTCGCCGCTGATCTGGTGGCGCAGGCCAGCGCGTGGCTGAACGGGCGTAGCGTCGCGCCGGTCGTGCGCTTCGACCAGCAGGCGGCGGTGCGGCAGCTAACCGCGATTGCGAATGAAATCAACAAACCGCCGCGGGACGCCACGCTGCTGATAACCGGCGCGATGGTCACCACCACCCCCGGCGAAACGGGGCTGACGCTGGACATCGGCGCAACAGTGGCGAAGCTGGAAGAAGCCGTTTTACAACTGACGACCGGCGCGGAAATCCCCCTGACGATCAGCGAGACACCGCCGCTGGTGTGGGATGCTGAGGCCGCTGCGGCCAAAGCCCGCGCCGCGCTCAGCGGGCCGGTGACGCTGGTGGCGGATAATCCCCAGGGCGGCACCTTTGGCCCCTGGACGGCCTCGGTTGAGCAGATCGCGGCGCTGCTGGAATCGCGGCTGGTGGTCAACGCCGACGGCACGCGCGTCTTTGACGTGGGATTGAACGTGGAAGCCTTCCGCAGCTATCTCGAAGGGCTGGCGCAGGGTTTGATTACCGTGCCGAAAAACGCCCGCTTCCACTTCAACGACGACTCGCGCGAACTGGAAGTGATCGAGGCCGCCGTGAATGGCCGGTCGCTGGACGTGGATGAAACGCTCCGGCGTATGGAAGCCGCCATCTTTGACCCCGGCAACCGTATCGTGCCGATGGCCTTCAACTATACCCTGCCGAAGTATCACGAAGGGCAAACCGCCGCCGAACTGGGCATTACCGAACTGGTCGGCGAAGCGACCACCTACTACGCCGGTTCGACCCAATCGCGCAAGGAAAACATCTTTGAGGCGATTTCCCGTTTTGACGGGTTAATCATCGCGCCCGGCGACGAATTTTCGTTTAACACCTACCTGGGTGACATCAGCCCGGAAACCGGCTTCGTGCAGGGCAAGATTATCTATGGCGGGCGCACGATAGACGGCGTGGGCGGCGGCGTATGCCAGGTCAGCACGACAGTCTACCGCGCGGCGCTGCTGGCTGGCTTCCCGATCACGGAGCGCCACTCACACGGCTACCGCGTCGGCTTTTACGAACAGGGCAATATGCCGCCGGGGCTGGACGCGGCCATCTTCCAGCCGGACGCCGACTTTAAGTTCCTGAACGACACACCTTATCATCTATTGATCGAAACCTCGGTGTTCCCCGGCAGCGACGCGATTCAGTTCCGGCTGTACAGTACCAATCCGGGGCGGCAGGTGGTGATGGAAGGGCCGGTCATCCGTAACGTCACGCCGCCGCCGCCGACGGTGTACGAGGCCAATCCCGAACTCGCGCCGGGGCAATCGCTCCAGGTGGATTGGGCGAAGGAAGGCGCGGAAACAACCTGGACGCGCATCATCCTCGACAGCAGCGGGCAGGAAATCCGCCGCGATACCATCTACACCAAATACCAGCCCTGGGCGGCGGTGGTACAGGTGGCCTCTGGCGATCCGCGCCTGGCGTCCGGTGGGTAATTCCACAATATACTCGTTGGCACTTCAAGGGCCAATCAGATACTGCATGTAGGGGCGAACCGGCGGTTTGCCCCGTGTATAACAGGTTTAGCCGTTT
>JACRPS010000005.1 GCA_016223085.1 Chloroflexota bacterium | reverse complement strand
CAGCACGCCGTCGCCGTCGCTGTCCGACGGGCAGCCCTGCACGTTCACCGTCGCCCCTGCTGGTGTGCCCGGGCACTGGTCCAGCCCGTCCAGCACGCCGTCGCCGTCGCTGTCCGACGGGCAGCCCTGCACGTTCACCGTCGCCCCTGCTGGTGTGCCGGGACACTGGTCCAGCCCGTCCAGCACGCCGTCACCGTCGCTGTCGGAGGGGCAGCCCTGCACGTTCACCGTCGCCCCCGCTGGTGTAGCCGGGCACTGATCCAGCCCGTCCAGCACGCCGTCACCGTCGCTGTCGGAGGGGCAGCCCTGCGCGTTCACCGTCGCCCCCGCTGGCGTACCGGGACACTGATCCACATGGTTGCTCACGCCGTCATTGTCACTATCACCGAAAGTGACACTGAGTTGATTGATATTAACGCTGGCGAAGGGATGATTGGTGGTGATAACGATCCGATCAAAGTTGTTGGCTGAATAACTCAGGCTCCCGTTCGATGAACAGGAGCCGACGTTCGTGAGCGAACCATTCACCCTGACCTGAATGCTGATGTTTTGTGACCGATTACACGAGCCAAAGGTCATGCTGAACGATTTTGCTGCTACGCTGGTCGAGATGGTGACAGTGGTGTTATTGCCCCTGACCTGCAAAGCACTTCCGGTCGAATTGGCATTAAACGAGGAATTGGCGGAATAAACGATGTAGGGGCTGTGCAAGGTAAAACTGGATACCTGGGCAAAGTTTGGATAATTGAAAGGTTCCACCAGCGTGGAATCCGCCAGGACCATGCCGGTGCCGAGAATCAGAGCAATGGTCAACAAGACGAGTGTAAATAAGGAGTATTTTAGCCGACGGTTCATGTTTGTGTCCTTCCTGGTTGATTAAGTCGCCGGTATGCCCGCGCTCCCCGACTGCGATATAACCAGCATTGTGCAGGAAGACTCTAACGAAACCCTAAACACAAATATAATTTACGTTCTTCAATATTGTTAGGAGATGAATTTCGTAAAATTCTAACCAATGCACTGGCTCCACGCCTGCATTCAGGTAAAGCCGGATTAAACACTATCCATGCTTATAGTGGCGAAAGTGCCGGATGTCGAGCCGGATGAAACTGACCATTGGCCATAGGGAAGGGTTTTAGACGCTCCCTTACTGCACCTTCGCGCCTTTGCCCCTCTGCGCCTTTGCGTTACGCCTTATCCTTTGCCCCGCACCCCACGCGCTGCACCCAAAATCGCGCGGCCTGCGGTTCGCCGGAACAGCCGCACCGCTGTTTCCAGCGCCGCCGCCAAAGGTTCGGGCGGGTGCGGCGGGATGATCGGCCACACTTCCAGGCCGTTCGCCTGCAGGACGTGATTGGCCGCTGCGATGCCGGTCACGGTGGCGCGCTCCATCCAGAAGGCGGGTGTATCGTAGCCGACCCAATCGCCACACGCGTACACGTTATCCCAGGGCGTCTGCACCCAGAGACTGTCTTTCGTCGGCACGCGGAACATCGTATGATCGAGCGTATTCAGCCGCCGCGCACCGTGTACAAAATGACCTTTCAGTTCCGGGAACGCCCGCTGCACCTCGTCCACGCAGCGCACGACGATGACGTTATCACCCTGCCGGTGTACGTCCTCGCCCGCGTACAGGTGCAGTTCGATAGCGCTGCCGCCGGTCGCCTCGTGCCACGCCTTAAAATCGGGGTACAGCCGGTGCAGCCAGAAGAAGTTGTCCGGCAGGAAGTCGCCGGTGAACATGCCACCGGGTGTGCCCGCGCGCGGGCTGGCGTCAAACCACAGGTGAACGGTCGCGTTCTGTACCGCCTTCGGGAAAATGAGGGTGGCTGCCTGTTCCGCCGTGTCACCCACACACAGCAGCCGTTCGGCGGCGGGCGCCTGCACTGCCAGAATCACACGCTCCGCCAGCAGCGAGCGCGTTCCGCCGCGTTTCACGTCCTCAACCACCACGCGCCAGCAGTCCCCTTCGCGTTCGAGGCGCTGTGCCGTCGTGCCGGTCAGAACCATACCATTGGCTCCAATGCGGTTTATCAACGGCTGGAGAATGCTGTCGTGGGCGTTCGCCGGGAAGTATTGCAGTTGCCACGAGTCACGCCGCATGACGGTGTAAAAGCGCATGGCGGCGATGAACGCCGTCAGGCTGATCGTCTCCGGCGGCGCGGCCAGCAGGTTGATACCCACGCCGGTAAACGTCGCGCGCAGGTTGGGCGTCCAGCCGCGAAAGTAGTCGTTCATCGTCAGGCCGTCCAGCGCGATCTGCTCTTTCAGCGGGTCGAGGCCGACCGTCCACAGGATGCTGAACAGGAATCCCGGCAGCGACAGGAAATCCAGCGGGTTGATGGTGCGGTAAAAGGCCGGGTTGAGCAGCATCGTCAGGTAGTGGAACGGCGCCGGCAGCACGCCCCAGCGTACCAGTCGCCCCGCTTCGACGTAGCGCACCTCGCGCCGCCAGCGGTTAATCCATTCCTCGCCCGGCGATTCCTGTAGCTGCACGTCGGTAAAACGTGCCAGCATGGCGCGCATGTTGTCGTAGCCGCCCCACAGCGCGTGCATCCCGCTTTCGGAACTGAACGACCACTCGCGCCCGTTGTACGTAAACGTATCCGGCGCGCCGCCAGACAGCCGACCGCCCGGCCACAGGCGATCGGCTTCCAGCACCAGCGGCGGCAAACCGCGTTCGGCTAAATGCGCAGCAGCGGCCAGCCCGGCAATCCCCGCGCCGATGACCACCACCGGGAAAACATCGTCGTTGTGTGCCAACGTAAAACGATCCTTGCTCGTGAAGTTTGTCTCTATTGTAACGGATGGGTGAAACATTCGGGTTATAACGTGCAGGACGTTTTTAAGGGTGTGACCTGATCAGCTCGTGGGACAAACCGGCTGATTTGCCCTACCGTCGTTTGGCCTTCTGCTCCACGTCGTCGGCCAGCGCCAGCCACGCCGCCGTATCGCGCTGCGCAACAGTGTCGTCCAGCCAGAACTGCGCGTAAATCTGCTGCCGAACCGTCAGGCCGGTATCCGCGTCCATCTCGTCGCCGCGCTGCTGCTGGAGCGCCCAGGCGTCCGGGTGCTGGCCGTACCAGAAGGCGGCCAAATCCGCCAGAATCACGTTGCTCACGGCGCTGACCAGGAAGCGCGCCCGGTTCTCGATGGGCGTGCGCCGTTCCACACCGCGCAGCAGATCAAACAGGCCGGCGAGAAAGTTGGCCGCGCCGGGGCTGGCATAGGGCTGTCCGGCTTCTGGCGGCAGTTCGTTGGGCGCTACGCCAAACGATACGACCGATACCAGCAGCTTGCGCGCCCAGGTCGCTTCGGGATGGTCGCGCTCAAAGACTGGCACGTGATCGTGCAGCCGGGTGAGTGCAATTTCCAGCGCGGTAAAAAACTCCAACTGCATAAATAGCCGCGTCAGGGCGTCCTGCAGCGCGCCCCAATCGCGCTGCCGCGCCGCGTTTCGGAGGCGGTTCAGGTCGTCATCGAGTGTCATGTCTGTCACCTGCTGCCACTGCTGATCGGCCTATAGCTGACGTACCAGCTTGTGCCAGCGCATCTGGCGGTAACGATAAAAAAGATGTGCGAACAAGACCACCCCAATGGTCAGGACACCGGCATCAATATCCAGTTGATCGGTATAACGAGCGCGGCCATCGGGCAAATGCTCGACGCGGATGAGGTGATTCCACTGCGTAACCACACCGCCACGTTCACGGCTTTCGATCTCCCACGCTGCCTCGTCAATTCGAACAATTCGCAAGGTGTGAGTCCATAGTGGAATACGGTTGAACAGCCACAGCCGCGCTTCGACGGTATCGCCCGTGTGCCAGCGCGCGCCGTGAAACGGGGTTGTGTTTGATGCGGTTGGGTTAAAACCGAGCAGCCCTCGTGTGATATACAACAGCGTGTCCACCTGCTTCACCGCTTCCCAAACCCTGGCGGGAGCAGCAGCAAGCGAGGTTTGGATAGTCACTCGCATTCAGTATCCTTACGCATTCGGGGAAACCAGAACCGATTTCTAAACCGCTTTTACTCACCTGAGGGGCATGACAGAAAAACGCATCTCTCGTACCTTATCCCTCATAGCTGCAAACACGCTTCCGCCGCCAGCCGGAACAGCTTTTCGCGCGCTGGCGTGCGCGTCTGCCAGTCACGGCTGTCCCACACGTCGCCGCTCAGGTCGTCGCCACCGTATAAAAGCTGCCCGAATATCACCCCCCGGAACTGCGCCACCGCAAAAAACGCCGCTGCTTCCATCTCGACTGTCAGGCAGCCTTCGCCGCGCCGCCGCGCAATTCTGGCCGGCGTCTCCCGGTAGATGCCATCGGTGGTCCACGTCTTGCCCGTCACGTAGGGGACATGGTGGCCCTGGAGTGTCGCCTCAATCGCGGCGACCGCCGCCGCGCTGGCAGCGACTTCCCGCGCCGGCGGCAGGTAGTGGTACGACGTGCCTTCATCACGCACGGCGCTGGTGGGCACGACCACATGGCCGACGGCGATCTCCGGTCTGAGCACACCCGACCCGCCGCAGGCGATAAATTTGCGGCAGCCGAGCGCGATCACCTCGTCCAGAAAAGCGGCAGCCAGCGGTGCGCCGACGCCGGGATGCAGCACAATCAACCGCTGGCCGTCCAGCGTCAGTGCGTAGACCGGATTCATACCGATCTCGCTGCCCAGGCGATAGACGCAGGTGGCATCGGCGCAGGCGGCAGTAATCACGTCCTGGAAAAAACACAGTACGCAGTGCTCCGGCACGTCCAACCGCCGGACGGTGCGCGCCGGCTCGATGAACGCCTGGGGCGACGGGTCATATTCGAGGATGGGGTAGGACGTATCCATAGCTGACGCTGACGGTTTCCTTGCCGCTGACACCGGCCCAAGCCTAACCTCCTCACCCGAACCTGTCAAGCGGCGGTCTTCGCTGGTACACTAGGATGCGCTCACGTTTGGGGGAGTGTGAATGTTCAAACGGGTTTCGCTTTTTCCGGTTGGCCTGCTGCTGATTGTGGTGCTGGCCGGTTTACTGCGGCTGCCTTATACCGGCTGGGGGTTGCCCTATGTGGAGTACCCTGACGAAACGCATCTGTATTATCACGGGCAGGCCTACCGAGGCCTGTACGATGCCAGCTATACGGGCATTTACCCCCCGGCTTTCATCTGGCTGAATGTTGCCATCCAGCAGACCTTGGAGGCTCAGGGACAACCCGGACTTGCACCGACGGTTCAGGCACTGCGGGTGTTGGCGGCAGTTGCCAACACGATCACGGCGGCCCTGATCGGTATGGCAGCATATCGGCTGGCTGGAACTGCCGCCGGTTGGATGGCCGCTGCCGGCTGGGCGCTGGCGCCGGTGGCTGTTGAACACGCGCTGTACGCGATCCCCGAACCCTTTTTATATCCGCTGGTGGGGTTGTGCCTGCTGCTGGCAATCGAGGGCTGGCTCAGGTCAGACGGCTGGCGCTGGTCGCTTGCCAGCCTGCTGGTCGCGGCATTGACCATCCTGCTGGAATATCGGATGTTTGTCCTGCTGGTGCCTGGCGGCCTGACTTTCGGGTGGTACGCGGCGCGCGGGCGTAATATTCCGCTGCGCCGGTGGCTGCTGCTGCTGACGGCTGTCCTCGCTGCCGGAACGCTGGTGGTTACGGGGGTGTTTTTTGCTTTGCCCCGCTACCAGACCTGGCTGGTTCGGATTCTGTTGTTTGATCTGTGGAACCTGACCAGCCTGAGCGACCATCTCGGTGATGCGCTGAGGTTCATCGGCCCTCCGATTCTGGTAATCGCTGTCCTGGCAGGAGGCGGTGTCGGCTGGTGGATAAGCCGGCAGCGTGGCCTGCCGCATCCTCCGCCTGCACCGCTGGCAATCCTGATCGGCATGTTTCTGCTCGTGTGCTGGGTCATGAGCGCCATCCGCTGGAGCGGCGATCTCGTGCGCTCCAAAAATGTGCTGATTGCTTCCGAAGTTGGATTGATCCTGTTCGGCATCGCTTTCGCGCAAATCATACGGCTTGCGCCCCGCCGGTGGCTTAGACCGGCGCTGGCGCTGTTGCTGGCTGCTGTCCTGCTGGTTCCGCAGGCGCAGGCCGCTGCCGAAATGCTTCAGGGGAGTTTTACAGGTGTAAGCTGGCACGTGATTATCCGGCAGTGGGCTGACGTGAATGTTCCGCCAGACACAGTTATTGTCTACCCGGTACACGGCAGTACGTTTAACCCTTTCTGGGGCGGCATCCCTCACCGCTACTGGTTCGACTGGTGGCCGACGACCGATATTATGGAACACTCGCTTGAAGAATGGCGCGCTCAGGGTATGGCCTATGCCCTGATTCCCATTCCCCAGCACCGGGCTATGGAGCGTTCAGCAGCCGGGCAAGCCTATCTCCATCAGATGCTGCGCCTGCGGGATTTCGTTCATCCACCGGTGCGGCGCGCGGCAGAAGCCGTTTTTTACCGCCTGTGGCGGATGGAGGTGGAGACGGACGTGCGTTTTGGCGATGCGATTCGACTGGTCGGTTATGATCGCAGTGCTGAGGCGGTTGCGCCGGATGACAGCCTGACACTGCGGTTCTACTGGAACGTATCGCAAACGCCGGCGGATAATTATTCGCTGTTTGTCCATCTCGTACCGATGAACGAGTACACCGTGCTGGCGCAGGCGGACGGCGCGCCCGCTGTGACGGAACGTCCGACGCTGACCTGGAACGAACCGAGCGAAACGCTCATCAGCCCACCGTTTACCGTAACTGTTCCGGCAGACCTGTCACCAGGCGAATATCGGGTGATGGTCGGCCTGTACAACTTCCAGAGTGGCGCACGTCTGCCGGTTTTCGACGCCAGCGGCGCGCCGCTGGGTGATGCGCTGCCATTGATGATACTTTCGGTGAATCCGACATAAAGGCGCATGGCCGTGCGCTCCTATTACACACGGATGACAACTTCTGCTTTCCCTCACCGCCTCACCTGGCGGGATATCCTCGCCGGCGTGTTGATTGTGCTGCTGGCATTTGCGCTGCGCGTCGTGGTGGTGTTTGACCGCGCGGCAGGTGATACCGCTTTCATCCCACCGGAAGGCACCGATCAGCAGGTTTACGTGGAACTCGCGGCGCAGTATGAAGCCGGGACGTGGCCGCGCGGCGTCTTTTTCTGGCAGCCGGGAACCGTTTATTTTCTCGTTGGCATCCGCGCGCTGGTGGGCGATGCCATTGCCGTGATGCGCCTGGCCGTCAGCGTGGCCGGTGCTCTCGCCTGCGGTTTTGTAGTGGCTGCTGGCTGGCTGGCAACCAGACGCCACTGGGGTGGGTATCTGGCCGGGCTGGTGCTGGCCGTCTATCCGGTCACGATGCTGTTCTCAACCGAGTTTCTGTCCGAGAACATGGCAACGCTGTATATCGCGCTGTTTGTGTTTCTGGCGCTGTGGCAGCGGGAGAACGTGAAGCTCTGGCGCTCGGCGCTGCTGGGTATAACGCTGGGGCTGCTGGCAATCACCCGTGTCAATCTTGTAGTTCTGTGGCTGGCGTATGTTCTCCTGCTGCTGTTGAGCGCGCGGGCGCGTGCAGTGATCGTTCATAGCGCGACAGCTCTGGTCTTCATGGCGCTGATGATTGCGCCGGTTGCCCTGTATAACCGGCAGGCCGCGCGTGGTGGTTCGTTCCCGCTGATTAGCCAATCCGGCAGCGATCAGATTTATCTGGCGAATAACCGGGATGCAACCGGTGTTGGCAGCCGCGATCCGGCAACCTACATCGTAGACGGCGACCACCTTGATGCCCTGCTCTACGACATCCGCCTGAACCCGCTGCGGTTTGTCGAATTACAAATCCGTAAATCAGGGTTGTACTGGACGGAACTCGAATCGGGCAACAACCTGGATTATCTGAAAAGCGGCGAAGCCGTGTCACCGCTGCTGCGCGCCATCCCGCTTGATTTTCGTGTCCTGTCCTTCCTGGGCTGGATGGGCGTTCTCGCGGTTTTTTATGTTGACCGGCGTTTGAGTTTTTGGTTCGCTGCCGTTCACCTGCTGCTGTTTGTTATCGTCATTCCGCTGTGGGCAGAAGGCCGCCTCAAGCAGCCATCGGTTGTGCCGCTGGTGCTGACTTCGGCCTGTTTTATCGTTGCCCTGTTTGACCTGATTCGGGCGCGCGCCTGGCGAACGATGGCACGGCGTTACCTGCTGCCGGCGGTCAGTCTGCTGCTGGTGCTGGCATGGCTGCGCTGGTCGGTGGATTACCTGCCGCAAACGCGCCCGGTGACTGCCCTGCCGGACGATATACGCCCGCTGAACGTGGTCTGGGACAGGAGGCTGGAACTCATCGGCTGGCGGCAGCTTGCATACTGGCCCGCTGCTGAACGTGGCTGGACGCACTTCCAGCGTTCCTACGTGGTGCAGCTTTACTGGCGGGTGTTGGAGCCGGTAGACGAGAATTATAACTTTTACCTGGCTTACATCGTTGATGGCGAGCGCGTCGCCGCTTTTGACCGCGCTATCGGCGCGGTCAGTTTTTTCCCCAAACGCACGTCACAGTGGCAGCCGGGCGAAATCTATACCGAAATCGCCGGATTTAAGCTGCCACAGGACAGCCCCCGCGAACGGGTCGGCGAGATTCGTCTGGGTGTGTACCGGCTGGAAGGTAAGGACGAAGCCAGCCGTGAAGTGATCCCCGTGAAGGCGGAAGCGGTGAACGCGGAGTCGCTGGCATTGCAACGGCTGGCCGTGTTTGACTTGGGCTATCAGGGGATGAGGCCGGAAGGTTTTGGCGCGGTGCGTGCCACGTTCGGCGACCTGTTCGCGCTGCACAAGGTTCTGCTGCCCGCGACTGCCACGCCGGGCGACACGGTCACGCTCGCGCTGCACTGGACGGCGCTGGCCGATACGCCCAACGATTACACACTGTTTGTGCATGTGGTGGATGCGGATGGCGAGCTGGTTGCGCAGGTGGACGCGCAGCCGAGGAATAATACGCTGCCCACGTCCACCTGGCCGCCCGATTATCCCCTGATTGACGAGATTTCGCTGAAGCTGCCGGAACAGCCGGGCGTGTATCAGGTCTACACCGGCTGGTATGATGCGCGCACCTTCGAACGCCTGCCGGTTGAGGATGCGCCCGATGGCCGCCTGCCGCTGGGCCAAATCGAGGTCAGTGGCTGACACTCAGGACGGCGTGACGTATAATCGAGGGTGGAAAACCTGTGTAGGGGCACGACATGCCGTGCCCCTACATGAGCCGTATGTAAAGGAAACATCATGCCCCAGGAAGATGATATTCGCCGCGCCGTGCAGGATGCGGTGCGGCGCTATCTGAACACTCCGACGCCCAGTGCCCGCGCGATGATTGATGCCGAGACTGTGAATGCTGTGCCGGAAGGCGGCACGCTGGAAGTCCCGCCCGGCGCGCTGGTCACACCGCTGGCGCGGCAGGCGGCGCTTGACCGCCACGTGACGCTGATTTCCACCAGCGAAGCGAAACAGACCGCGCCGGAGAGCCGCACGATTGCGATTGGCGCCGATCACGGCGGCTACGCACTGAAGGAAACGCTGAAGGCCATGCTGCAAACGCAGTATACGGTGATAGACTGCGGCACGAGCAGCAGCGACAGCGTGGATTACCCGGACTTCGCGCTGGCAGTGGCGCAGATGGTCAGCAGCGGGCGGGCGTGGCGCGGCATCATGATTGACGGCGCGGGCATCGGTTCGTGCATGGTAGCGAACAAAGTGCCGGGCGTGCGCGCCGCGCTATGTTACGACAACGCGACGGCGGTCAACAGCCGCGAACACAACGACGCAAATGTGCTGACGTTGGGCGCAGGGCTGATCGGCAGCAACCTGGCAAAACAGATTGTCGAAACGTGGCTGAAAACCGACTTCGCCGGCGGGCGGCACGCCAAGCGGGTGGAAAAGATCATGGCGGTGGAGCGGAAGTACAGGGAGTGATGAGGAAAGAGGTATGAGTGAAAGGCAGTAAAGATGGGGCATATCGGTAAGTTTGAAGAGTTGATCGCGTGGCAGAAAGCGCGTGATCTGACAAAGGCCATTTACGAAGCTACTCGCTGTGAAAAGTTTGCGAAAGATTTCGGCTTAGCTGGACAGATTCAACGGGCTGCGGTTTCGATTATGTCCAATGTCGCTGAAGGTTTCGAGCGCGATAATCGCGGCGATTTCCACTGTTTTCTCAGTATTGCCAAAGGTTCGTGCGCCGAAGTAAGGTCGCAGCTTTACATCGCGCTTGATACTGGCTATCTTACTCAAGCAGACTTCCAGAAATTAATCACACAGGCCGAAGAAGTTGCCCGCATCATTGGCGGTCTAAGGGCTTCCGTCGAAAAGCAGCGCCAAAAACTATGATTTCTTCCAGATTTTGCTTTTACTCATCCCTCATCCCTCATACCTGAGAGACTCTTCCATGACCAAACGACTGAACCCCTCCGAATTTGAACACCTGGTAGACGAAATCACCCGACAGGTGGTTGCCAAAATGGGCGGCGCGGCAGGCCACAGCCACGCCCCCGGCGAGCAGTGTACCTGCGCCGATGGCCGCTGCGTGCGCGACTGCGGCGACCGCGTGAAACAGGTGGTCGCCAGCGGCGCGGGCCGCATCACGGCGGGGCTGGGGTACATCCCGCGTGATCTGGGCATCGCCCGGCTGATTGACCATACGCTGCTGAAGCCGGATGCCAGCGCGGCGGAAATCGCGCAGTTGTGCCGCGAAGCGCGGGATTACCATTTTGCGTCGGTGTGTGTCAACAGCGCCTACGTGCCGCTGTGCGCCGATCTGCTGAAGGGCAGCGACGTGGCCGTGTGTACGGTGGTCGGCTTCCCGCTGGGCGCGTCACCCGCCGAGGTGAAAGCCTACGAAGCGCAGCTTGCCATCCAGAACGGCGCGCGCGAAGTGGACATGGTGCTGAATATCGGGATGCTCAAGAGCCGCGATTTGAAGGGGCTGTACCACGACATCAAAACGGTAGTCGCCACCTGCCACGCCCATAACGTGCTGTGCAAGGTCATCCTCGAAACGTCCAAGCTGACCGACGAGGAAAAGGTGATTGCCTGCCAGATTGCGAAGATGGCCGGGGCG
This sequence comes from Chloroflexota bacterium, assembly GCA_016223085.1. Taxonomy (GTDB): domain Bacteria; phylum Chloroflexota; class Anaerolineae; order Aggregatilineales; family Phototrophicaceae; genus CFX2. The sequence continues at coordinate 208,042 of JACRPS010000005.1, read as the reverse complement.
GATTTTGTGAAGACCAGTACCGGCTTTGGCGGGGGCGGCGCAACAGCGAGCGACGTGGCGCTGATGCGGAAGGTCGTCGGGCCGGACATCGGCGTGAAGGCATCGGGCGGCGTGCGCAATTACCAGGACGCGGCGGCGATGGTGAAAGCCGGCGCAACACGCATCGGCGCCAGCGCCGGCGTGGCGATTGTGAAGGAGGAGCGCGGCGAGAGCGTGTCCGGCGGCGGGAAGGGGTATTGAGGTGGTTATAACAAACGATATCGCGTTTGTATGAGCAAACGTGAGAAACTGCGCCGTAAACTTCGAAATAATCCTCAGGGTGCTACAATGCAGGAAGTCGAAACGCTGCTGTTACGTTTCGGTTTTCGGTTAGAGCGCGTTAGCGGCTGTCATCATATTTATCGTTACGAAGGTGAAGAAGTACGTTAGGTGATTGTGCCCCTGCATGGCCGCAAAGTGAAAGCAATTTATGTGCAGCCTGCTGTTCAGATTCTGGATGAAATATTCCCCGAAGAACCCGTGAGCGATGAGGAAGCCGACGATGGCCAAGACGATTGACTATTATCTGTCCCTGCCGTACACGATTGAAATTGTGCCGGACGAAGGGGCATGGTTTGCCCAGATTAAAGAACTGCCGGGCTGCACGACGGAAGTGGACGAATGGGATGAGATTCTACCCGCGATTGAAGACGCCAAGCGCCTGTGGCTAGAAGTATCGCTGGAACACGGCGACCCAATTCCTGAGCCGATTGGGGTAAGGGGATAGATCAGCGCCGAGAGAATCTGCTGGATTTGCGCCGCCAGAGGCTCAAGCCATCTGGCTACCTCAAAAGTGCGATTGGGGCAACACCATATAGAGTCGCCCCACAAATAGTCCTACTTCGAACCTTTATCGGGCTTGGGCGGGCCAATTCGCTCCCAAGTGCGACCAGGTTCTTGGGTTGGGGGTAATGGTTTGTCGCTCGGTTCAATAGTCACAGTGCGAGGATTAGAAACCTCTCCACCGCGTGGACCACGTTCAATATACTCACCCGGCTTGTTAGGGTATTCACCCGGTTTTTGTCTATCGGCCATATTTACACCTCTGGGTTTATGGGACTATCCAACACTATACTGCTTCCAGGGAATAACCTGGAGTGGAACGCGTGACATGAAATCGGCGATGTCAGGACGGCCATAGTAGGTAGGTGTACCCCTAGAATTCTGCGCCATCAGAACTACAGGTATACCTCCGAAAACAAGTTGCTGGAAAGTGCCGATAAGTTGATCTGCTTCCGCTTGGTCATTAAGGATATGTGACTTCACAATAACAATTGCAAAAGTCACTCCCTGTTCCTTAATGACTGCCCCTTGAAACTGCATGAAAAACTCCCCCAGCTAGTTGACGCTGAACGTAATCATGTTATATGATTACGCTATCAACGTATATACTATATGAGTTCGCATACGTTGTCAACCGAAAAATATGTTCTAATTATGTTGTCGGCGTACATAAGGTTAAGACTATGAAACTACAAGATAGATTGAAAGAAGTGCGCACTCTAAGAAACATGACGTTAAAAGCGATAGCTGAACGTTCTGGGCTATCTGTATCTTATCTTTCCGACATTGAACGTGGACGCACTACCCCATCATTTAATACTTTAGAACTTATCGCTGAAGCATTGGAAATGAGTGTTATTGATATTTTACATGGAGTGGATTTCGCGGGAGAACGAACAGAAGCAAGTTTACCTCCAGGATTAGCTGAATTATTGGCAGATGAGGAATATGGACACGAAATCACGTCCGAATGGATAGAGACACTAGGCAAAATCCAAATGCGTGGCAAACGCCCTCAAACCAAACGAGAATGGTTAGAACTGTACCTTCATCTGAAGCGCATTTTGGAGTAATAGTTATGATTCAGCGGGTTAATGAGAAACGTCTTACTCAACTCGTGCGAGAACTCGCTCAAAAAATAAGCAGAGAAATCATGCAAGCGGGTGTCAAAGCTAACGATTTTGAGGGCATAGTCCGCCTAAATAGGGCAGTGATTCGTTGGCAAGAGATGGAGTTAGCTAAACTTGGCTATTACGTGAAGGATGAGTGCAAAATCATTCTCAATAGCCAAATTACCAATGTAGAACGTCTGAATTTTACTTTCTATCATGAGTTAACTCATCATCTCATCGAGCATAATGATGAGATACTATCACTTTTTGCCGACGCTTACATTCCCACTAACACTCAAGACGAAACGATGGAGCGATTGTGTAATGCAGGTGCAGCCGAACTTTTAGTGCCGTCCGATAATGTATACAAAATGGTAAAGGAGAAAGAATTTTCAACTGCCCTTATCCCTGAGCTATGCGAACGCTATAGAGCATCAAGTATCGCCGTTAGTTTACAAATGGTAAATATTGCTCACCACGACTGCTATCTGTTTATCGCAGAACTGCGATCAGTTTCCCTCGATAAAGCCTTACAACCGATGCTATTTCCATATGACAAAGTGAGGCAGCAGCAATTATATGTAATTTATAGTGCTGGTTCACCGCAGTCGAAATATCTGATGCCACGAAATATTCCAATACCTTATGGACACTTGATGTACGAAACTTTAAAGTATGAGGGCGAAGCAATAAAAGGCAAAGATGATATACCTCGTCGCAACAGCATAAATCATGCTTGGATTACCGATTGTGATGCAATGTATTTTAGAGGGAAAGTATTTGCTTTTTTCAACGTTTCACAGCCAATCAACAATCAGCAAATGTTACTGTTATAAAATATTCATAAAGCGTAAATAAAAGGGCGGGCACACCGGCCCGCCCCTACAATGACTGTTGACTGAAGACTGACGACTTAAGACTAAACGACGACGTTGATCTTCGGCTCCTGCCCGTTGCGGGCTTCGACGAAGATCACGCGCCGGGGCGGACTGCCGTTCATCAGCTTCTTCACCGCGTCGCTGTCCAGCGCCAGGCGCTCGGCTTCGGCAGCGGTCACGCCCGCCGGGACTTCCAGCCGGTCGCGCACCTTGCCGTTGACCTGCACCACCAGCGTCACCAGGTCCTCGGCGGCCTTGTCCGCGTCGTACTGCGGCCAGTCCTGCGTGTGGATGCTGTACGGGTGACCTTCGCGCGCCCATAGTTCTTCCGCGATATGCGGCGTGAACGGCGCCATCAGCAGCAGCATCGTCCGCACCGCCTGACGCCACGCTTCTTCGCCCACGCTGCCGGCACGCTGGGCGGCGCGCAGATCGTTACGCAGCGCCATCAGCCCGGCCACGCCGGTGTTAAAGCTGAAGTTTTCCAGCGCGTCCGTCACTTTTTTGATCGTCTGATGCACGCGGCGCTCGATCTGCCGTTCGGCGTCCGGGTCGCCCTGCACCGGCGGCTGGGTATTGATAACAATATCCCACACGTCGTTAATCCAGCGCACCACGCCCTGAATGCCCTTGCTATCCCAGGGGCCGCCCTTCTGCCAGTCGAAGCCGAACATCAGGTAGGCGCGCACCGTGTCCGCGCCGTAACGGCTGACCCATTCATCGGGGTTAACGACGTTGCCCTTGCTCTTCGACATGCGCTGGATTTCCAGGTGATGCCGGAGCTGCTCGACGCGCCCCACGCCGTCAATGCCGGGGATCGTGATGTCGGCGTTGGGCATCACTTCGACCGTGCGGGTGTCGCCGTTGCCCACATCCACCGTCAGGATGTTCTCGGTGCGCTTGATGATTTCACCCATCACGCCGTCGAACGTCTCTGGAGCGTCCTTGCGGTCAATCACCTGTACCCTGTCGGCAAACAGCTTGGCCGCCTGCCACGTCCCCGTCGCCAGGATGAAATGGCCTTCGCGTTCTTCACCCAGCACCTGCCCCTGATTGCGCAGTTGCAGCATCGGTTCGCCCCACAGCAGCGATTCAGGGTCGCGCCCATGCTCGCGCATGATACGCACCGTCTCGTCGAACATACCCAGGTCACGCATCGCCTTGGCGAACCAGCGGGCATACAGCAGGTGCATGGTGGCGTGTTCGGCGCCGCCGGTATAGGTGTCCACGGGCAGCCAGTAAGCGGCTTCTTCCGGGTCGAACGGCCCTTTATCGAAGTGCGGACTCAGGTAGCGGTAGAAGTACCACGACGAGCACATGAAGGTGTCCATCGTGTCCGTTTCGCGTTTGGCCGGGCGTCCCCGGCTATCGGTCGTATTCTGGAAGGCTTCGTGATACTTCAGTGGACTCTGGCCGGTGGGCAGGAAGTCCACGTCTTCCGGCAGTTCAACGGGTAGCTGCTCGTCCGGCACAGCTTCGATAGTGCCATCCTGCGTGTAGATCAGCGGAATCGGCGCGCCCCAGTAGCGTTGGCGGGAGATCAGCCAGTCGCGCAGGCGGTAGTTGACGGCCTCTCGACCGATGCCGCGCTCCTCCAGCCAGTCAATCACGGCGCTGATGGCCGGGTTTTTGCGACCTTTGTCGCGGGTGGCGGGCGTGCCGTTGAACGGCCCGCTGTTGACCATCACGCCTTCGTGCGGCCAGGCTTCGGGCATGGTTTTCCCGTCCAGTTCCATGCCTTCCGGCTGAATCACCGGGCGCACTTCCAGCCCGAACTTGCGGGCAAAGGCGAAGTCGCGCTCGTCGTGGGCGGGCACGGCCATGATCGCGCCGCTGCCGTAGTTAATCATCACGTAGTCGGCAATCCAGATCGGGATGCGCTCGTCGTTGACCGGATTGATGGCATAGGCGCCGGTAAAGACGCCGGTTTTCTCGCGGCCTTCGGCAGTGCGCTCGATTTCGGTGCTGCGGGCGGCCTGTTCAACATACGCCTGCACCGCCTTGCGCTGCTTCGATGTGGTGATTTTCTCCACCAGCGGGTATTCCGGCGCCAGCACCATGAAGGTTGCCCCCCACAGCGTATCCGGGCGGGTGGTATAGATTTCAATCGGGTCGCCCTGCTCGGTGTGGAACGTGACGCGCGCGCCTTCACTGCGGCCAATCCAGTTGGTTTGCATCACGCGGATCGGCTCCGGCCAGTCAATGTGGCTGAAGTCCAGCATCTCGTCGGCGTAGCGGGTGTAGCGGAAGAACCACTGCGTCATCAGCTTTTGCACGACCGGCTGGCCAGTGCGTTCGTCCTTGCCGTCAATGACCTGCTCGTTTGCCAGCACCGTTTGCAGCGTGGGCGACCAGTTCACCAGCGCCTCGCCACGATAGGCCAGGTCATTCAGGAAGAACTGCTTGAAGAACCACTCCGTCCACTTGTAGTAGTCGGGGTCGCAGCTCACGGCCTCGCGCTCCCAGTCGAACATCGCGCCCATGCTGCGTAGCTGGCGGCGCATCCGTTCGATGTTGGCATACGTCCACTTCTTGGGGTGGATGTTGCGCTGGATGGCGGCGTTTTCGGCGGGCAGGCCGAAAGCGTCGAAGCCCATCGGGAACAGCACGTTAAAGCCCTTCATCCGCATGTAGCGGGCGCGGGCGTCGCTGGGTGTCATGGCGAACCAGTGGCCGATATGCAGATCGCCGCTGGGGTACGGCAGCATGGTCAGCGCGTAGTGCTTTGGCCTGCTCCAGTCCACTCGGGCGCGGTACAGCCTGTCAGCTTCCCAGCGTTCCTGCCACTTCGGTTCAATGTCCTGCGGGTTGTACTTGTCGGTTGGTGTCATGGTTTTACGTCTTCTCTAGTAGCCATTAGCTGTCAGCCGTCAGCGTTCAGCTAAAAGCCCAAAAATGCGCTTGGTTGGCGGTTAAGAGATGGAATTGTACCAGATTTGGAAGACGTAACAGAGGGGGGGCGCGGTTCATTACCGCTGCATAAGAGAAGAGCGGGTCACCTCACAAACCCAACGAATGCTGATGGCGCGCATGGCGGTTATTCCTTTCCGTCCGATGGAGGCAGTATAACACAGGTTGGGCTGGGGAATCAACCACTTTTTGCTGACCGCCCATCCCCAATCTGCGCTACAATCGAGGGCTGAACCCGGTTGTAACAGGAACGCTTATGGACACGCTCGACACCCACATTTCCACCTCTGATGAACGTTTCCGCGCCAATGACCAGCACAACCGCGCCCTGGCCGCTGAACTGCGCGACCGGCTGGCGCTGGTGCGGCAGGGCGGCGGGCCGCAGTACCGGCAGCGCCACCGCGACCAGGGTAAGCTGTTTGTGCGTGACCGGATTGATGCGCTGCTTGACCCCGGTTCGCCGTTCCTTGAACTGTCGCCGCTGGCGGCGTGGGACCTGTACGACGGCGACGCGCCAGCGGCGGGCATCGTCACCGGCATCGGGCGGGTCAGCGGGCAGGAGTGTCTGATTGTCGCCAACGACGCGACGGTGAAGGGTGGCACGTACTTCCCGCTGACCGTTAAAAAACACCTGCGCGCGCAGCAGATCGCACTGGAAAATCATCTGCCGTGTATCTACCTGGTGGATAGCGGCGGCGCGTTCCTGCCGATGCAGGACGAGGTGTTTCCCGATGCAGACGATTTCGGGCGCATCTTCTACAACCAGGCGATCATGAGCGCGGCGGGCATTCCGCAGATCAGCGCCGTGATGGGTAGCTGCACGGCGGGCGGGGCGTATGTGCCGGCCATGTCGGACGAAACGGTGATTGTGAAGGGTACTGGCACGATCTTCCTGGGCGGACCACCACTGGTGAAGGCCGCAACCGGCGAGGAAGTGAGCGCCGAAGAACTGGGCGGCGCTTACGTTCATACCCACCAGTCCGGTGTGGCCGACCATTTCGCCGAGGACGATACCCACGCGCTGGAGATCGTGCGCGGGATTGTGGAGACGTTGAACCGGGGTGTAGGGACACGATATATCGTGTCCCTACAGGAGACACCCGAAGAACCCCTCTACGACCCCACCGAACTGTACGGCATCATCCCGGCCACCTTCCGCGAGAGTTATGACGCCCGCGAAGTGATCGCGCGATTGGTGGACGGCAGCCGCTTCCGCGAGTTTAAGGCCGACTACGGCACGACGCTGGTCACGGGCTTTGCGCGCATCGAGGGCTATCCGGTCGGCATCATCGCCAACAACGGCGTCTTGTTCAGCGAGAGCGCTCTGAAGGGCACGCACTTCATCGAACTGTGTACGGCGCGGCAGATTCCGCTGCTGTTTCTGCAGAACATCACCGGCTTTATGGTGGGCAGGGAGTACGAGCAGCGCGGCATCGCCAAGGACGGCGCGAAGATGGTTCACGCCGTCGCCAATGCGAAAGTGCCGAAGCTGACGGTCATCATCGGCGGCAGTTTTGGCGCGGGCAATTATGGCATGTGCGGGCGGGCGTATGCGCCACGCTTCCTGTGGATGTGGCCGAACGCGCGCATCAGCGTGATGGGTGGGGAGCAGGCGGCCAACGTGCTGCTGACAATCAAACGCGACCAACTGGCGCGGCAGCACAAACCGGACATGAGCGACGAGGAGCAGGCTGCCTTTAAGCAGCCGATTCTCGACAAATACGAACGCGAGGGCAGCCCGTATTATTCGACGGCGCGCCTGTGGGACGACGGCATCCTCGACCCGCCAGAAACCCGCCGCGTGCTGGGGCTGGCACTTAGCGTGTGCTTGGGCCGGGGGATTGAGGAGACACGATTCGGGGTGTTCAGGATGTAAGTACGGGGAAGGGCGACCCGGTGTAGCCGGCACCATTTGCCGAATCAAAAACGCGGAGGCTGCCCTCCGCGTTGTGCTGCCTGCCGGCGTTATACCTTGACGACGTAGGTGTTTACCAGCTTGTCGTGCAGGCCCTGACGGTTGCTGTCCACCAGCGCCCACAGCCAGCCGAGCATAAAGAGCACCGAGTTGATGTAGTAGCCGATATAGCGGATAATGGCATCCACGTCCGTCAGCGGGCTACCGTCGGCTTTCACCACCCGGATACGCATCAGTTGTTTGCCCGGCGACTGGCCGTTCTGGCGCGTCCAGAAATACCAGTAGTAGATCAGACCAACGAGAAAACTTGCGCCCGCCCCTGGTCCGCGAAACGCGCCGAACAGGATACCGGCGATGACGCCCTGAATGAAGCCATCAATCAGCAGGGCAACAAAGCGTTCCCCCAGTCCGGCCAGTTCGTAGGTCATCACTTTTTCTTTCATCGTGAGTGTCTCCCCCGCATTGTTTGACCTGTGTTCTATCAAGTATATACGCACTCACCGGAGAAAAGTTACGCGCGGTCTGGTATCTTATGGGCGGACGGAAATCCCATGAAACGATTATGGTCGGGACATGGCAATGGACGCCATGTGCCAGATGCAAATACGTGAAAGGCGCATCATGCCGGCATTGTGGCAAAAACTGGCAAATCTGCACCCGCCAACCGACGATGAGCGCCAGATGGCGGTGGCGTTGCTGGACGACTACCGGGCACGCGGCTACCTGCGCCGCACCTGCCGCGCCATGCTGGTGATTCCCGACGGTGTGATGATCGCGTTTTACGCCGCGCTGGAACTCGACGGCGCGGCCCGCTGGACACCGCCGGCGGACTCCGGCTGGATGGCCGACGCCGACTTCTGTTTTATCAACGTGCGCGCCACCGGACTGGGCAGCACACCGGGCAATTTTATCCAGGCGGCCAAGCTGCTGCCCGCGCTGCGCGCCAGCGCGATTCACCTCGGCCCGTTCACCGATTATGATTTTCACGTGATTTATGCGGTACGCTCGGTACAAACGATCTCCGACCGGGTGGTGCATCCCACGCTGAAGCTGTCGCCGGAAGACCAACTGCGCGCTTTGGTGTCCGCCGCGCACCTGCTGGGCAAGGCGGTTGGCTTTGACAGCGAACCACACATGGCGCAGTTCGCCAGAACGGTCATCCTGCGCCCGGAACTGTTCCGCTGGTTGAAGCTGTCGCCCGACCGAACCGGCCTGGCGTGGGGGCTGTCCAATGAGGCGATGCTGGAAGAAGTTCACCAGCAGCGGATTACCAACGAGATACACGCGCTGGTGGCGCAAACGCTGCGGGACGAAGGGCTGGACGATCTGGAAACGGTTGAAACGGACAGCCGGGAAAGCCGCGCCCACAAGCGGGCGGTGTATTATGCCCTGATCGGCGCGCTGATCGAGCGCGGCTACTGGACCATCCCCGCGCAAAGCTGGGCGGCGGACGGCGTGCCGGCCTTCGCTGGTTACAACCACGCCGGCAACCATCCCCTGTTTGATTATCGTGGGCGCGGCGGCGAAGACCTGGGGCAGACCGCCTTCCACATCCTCACGCCGTTTAAGTTCTACACCGGAATGCGCCCCAACCAGCCGCCCATCGCGCCGCAGGTATACGCGCCGGCGGTGGAGTATTTCGCCAGCAGCTTCACGCGCTGGCGCGACCAGTTTGGTTTTGACTTCGTACGGTACGATTCCGCCGATCACATCTTCGACTCGCTGGATGATGACAGCCAGCCGCTGTCCGACCGCCCGACGCCGCAGGTGCTGGGCACGTGCATCGAACGCAGACAAACGCCGGACAGGCCGTACATTGGCAGTCTGGCGGAGCGAATGGGTAACGAGATTGCCCCGTATGCCGCGCTCGGCTTCGACCTGATTCTGGGCGATGACATGTTGCAGCAGGCCGCCGACGCCCGGTTTATTGAGAAGTGCTTCCGCCTGTACGACGAGTTGGTCGCGCTCAATGCGGCGCGGGGAACACGCTGCGCCATCACCTTCGCGGTGGATACACACGACACCGGCAACCCGGCCTTCTGGGGCAGGCCGCTGGTGCAGGTGGCTGGCGCAGATGGGATGCGCGCGCGGCATTTCCTGTCCCGCTTCAGCAGCGCCGGATTGGGGCGGCGTCCGAAATACGAGGCAATGGGGTCGCAGGATTTGTCTTACGGCCTGTACGAGGCCAACGTGACCGAAACCAACCTGATCTGGATCGGCGACGACGCCTATAACGCGGGCTATCACTTCCTCGAAGACGTGTACGAGCGTCACCGGTTGCTGCTCGCTGGCGGCAGCATCGTCCGGCGGCAGATCACTGGCGAAGCGGCGTGGTGGCTGATCGCCGGTGAAGCGGGCTGGCTGCTGGCGGCAGTTGCGTTTCAAACCGGTTCAGCGCCGTTTTCGTTGGACCTGTCCGGCCTGCTGCCGGAAAATGCGCCGGTCATCGAATACGATTTTGCCGCGTGCAACGAGCGTGCCGGTCGGTTACACGGCGCGGTCATAAGCGCCCCGCCGCTGCCGCCGCAAGGGGTGTGGCTGCTGGCGGTGGAAGTGGTGGGGGAATAATTCTCCAGCGCGTGCCTCATTAGGGATGGTCTAACCGGTCGCATCAATTTTGCCCGGTGGCTTGCTGGTCATGTCGTAGACCACGCGGTTGACGCCCTTCACCATGTATATTTGCCTATTATAAGGTGAGGCAACCGAAAGAATGGTGACAAAACTGCCTGGATGGAGCGAATACTGCTACAATGATGAGGAAGTTTGGAGGTGGAATATGGCATCGCAACCGTTACGCGCGATTTATCGTGAGGGACAGCTTCACTTACTTGACCCGGTAGATTTAACGGAAGGGCAGGAAATTCAACTCCGTATCCTTTCGGAGGAAGAACGGGTGCTAGATGCGTTACGCGATCTGCTGGTGGCAATTCCCGAACCATCAGGCGAAAACATAGATGAAAATGCGCTGGCGCGGGAAATTGAGGAAGGTTTTCGAGGACAAGCGCCGTTGTCTGATACAATTATTCAGGAGCGGCGTGAGGGGCCATGAGCTACTATTTTCTGGACAGCAGCGCCCTTGTAAAACGCTACATTGTTGAGACTGGTACGATGTGGATTCGTTCGATCACCGCTCCTGATACCAGCAACACTATCGTCATCGCCCATATCACTCAGGCAGAAGTTGTTTCTGGCGCTATGCGTCGAAAGCGCGAAGGTTTAATTACCTCCCGAACCGCCCGCGCGATTCGCTTGCTGATGGATCGTCATTCCAGTCGGGAATACCGTGTAGTTGGACTGACAGCGCAAGTTATGCAGAGGGCTGAAGACTTGTTGGAAATTCACCAGTTACGCGCTTACGACTCTGTACAGTTAGCTTCGGCTCTTGAGAGCAATGCACGTCTTATAACTGCCGGACTCCCCGCAATGATTTTCGTCTCTGCTGATACTCATTTACTTACGGCTGCGGTTGCTGAAGGGCTAACAACTGATAATCCCAATAATCATTCGTAATGAAGTGCCGTTTTATTCCCTCGTACCTCATCCCTTCCCCCTCACTCCCATTCAATCGTGCCCGGCGGCTTGCTGGTCACGTCGTAGACCACGCGGTTGACACCCTTGACCTCGTTCACGATGCGGCTGCTGACCCGCGCCAGCAGATCATACGGCAGGCGCGCCCAGTCTGCCGTCATGAAATCGTCGGTGGTCACGGCGCGCAGGGCGATCACCTCGTCGTAGGTGCGGTTGTCGCCCATCACGCCCACGCTTTTCACGGGCAGCAGCACGGCAAACGCCTGCGCCGTGCCGCGCCGCAGCAGGCCAGCCGCGTCAAGCTCCTGGGTGAAAATTGCGTCCGCCGCGCGCAGCGTTTCCAGCCGCTCCCAGGTGATGTCGCCCAGGCAGCGCACGGCCAGACCGGGGCCGGGGAACGGTTGCCGCCACACAATCGGATCGGGCAGGCCAAGCGCCGTGCCGACCTTGCGCACCTCGTCCTTAAACAGATCGCGCAGCGGTTCGACCAGCGCGAATTGCAAGTCGGGCGGCAGGCCGCCGACGTTGTGGTGGCTCTTGATCGTTTTCGCCTGCTGGCTGGCGGCGGCACTTTCGATCACGTCCGGGTAAATTGTGCCCTGCGCCAGGAATTGGACGTTTTCAAAGCGGTGGGCGGCGTTCGCAAATGTGTCAATGAACAGTTTGCCGATCAGCTTGCGTTTGGCTTCCGGCTCGGTCACGCCGCGCAGCGCGTCCAGAAAATCTTCGGTCGCGTCCACCGCGATCAGATTCATCCCCTGCTGGTCGCGGAACACGCGCACCACGTCTTCCGGCTCGTTTAAGCGCAGCAGGCCGGTATTGACGAAGATCGCCGTAAGCTGGTCGCCAATGGCGCGGTGCAGCAGCGCCCCGGCCACCGCCGAATCCACGCCGCCGCTGAGGCCGAGAATCACGCGCTCGTCCCCGACCTGCTGGCGGATAGACGCTACCGCGTCGTCAATGAAGGCCGATGGCGACCAGTTGGCCTCGCAGCCGCACACGCCGAAGATGAAATTGTGCAGGATGGCCTTACCCTGGGGCGTGTGGTTGACTTCGGGATGGAACTGCACGCCGTACAACCCGCGCTCCACATCGCCCATCGCGGCGTAGGGCGAGTTGGCCGACTGTGCCAGCGGCGCGAAGCCCGGCGGCGGCTGTTCGATGCGGTCGCCGTGTGACATCCACACGTCGAGGCTTCCGGGCAGGCCATGAAACAGCGGGTTATCGCCGGTCGCGCTGATCTGCGCCGCGCCGTATTCCCGCGCCTGCGACGGCGCAACCACGCCGCCCAGCGCGTGCGTCAGCGCCTGCATCCCATAGCAGATGCCCAAGATTGGCATTGTAGGGACACGATATATCATGTCCCTACCGCCGATTAACCATTTGGGCAACTGTGGCGCGCCGGGTTCGTAGATGCTGTTCGGCCCGCCGGAGAGAATAACACCGCGCGGTTCGTGGCGGGTAACGGTGGCGGAGTCGGCGTCACATGGAAAGACTTCGGCGTACACACCCTGTTCGCGGACACGGCGGGCGATCAACTGCGTGTACTGCGAACCATAATCGAGGACGGCAATACCGCCGCGTCGCGGGTCGGTCATGGTCACTCCGCAAACACAATCTGGCCGTTGTCCATGCTGGTGATGATCGCCAGCGCCTCAATCGGCCCGGTATAGCCGGCCTTGCACAATTGTTCGCGCCCGCCTTCAAACGTCTTTTCAACCACCACGCCCACGCCGACCAGATTCGACCGCGCGCTTTTCACCATACGCGCCAGCGCCATGATCGTTTTGCCCGTCGCCAGAAAGTCGTCAATAATCAGCACGTTTTCGCCGGCGTGTAAAAACTCCGCCGATACCAGCAGATTCACCTCGCCGCCTTTGGTGTGGCTGGGCGCGGTTTCGAGATACACCGGCCCAGCCATCGTGATCGGCTTCAGCTTGCGGGCGTAAACGACCGGCACACCCAGCACCAGCGCCGTTGTCAGCGCCGGCGCGATGCCAGAAATTTCGGCGGTCAGAATGCGGTCAATCTTCACGTCCGCGAAGCGCCGCGCCATTTCCCGCCCCATCTCCATCATCAAATCCGGGTAAAGCTGGTGATTGAGCAGGCTGTCAATTTTGAGAATGCCGCTGCCGAGGTTCTGCCCCTCGGCCAGAATCCGTTCTTTTAGCGCTTGCATAGTTGATATTTCTGTCCCCTATCCTACATCGGTGTAGGGGCGGGTTTAGAAACCCGTCCCCACAAATATTAACCTATGATCCCGTCTGTCCCCCGGCTTCTTCGTACACTTCGGCAAAGATCGCCTCGAACGAGCGCGCCGGGAAGCGGTTGCCCAGCACGGCGCCGGCGCCCTGCCCGGTCTTCGACCGCAGCGAGGCTTCCAGCGTTGCCATGTCCGGGTAATAAATTTCCAGAATGCGATAGTAGGGCGCGAAGCCGGTGGGGCTGCCCTGCACGTGGACAACCTGCCGCCGGGAGATGTCCGGCATCTGTTCGACCAGCGCCAGGAAGTGAGTGTAGGCGCTCTCAAATTCGTCCACGTTGGCCGGTTTGAGGAATAAAATCATAAACTTAACCACGCGCGCTGTCCTCTCCAGAAAGCCAGCCAGCATTATACCGCGCAGCCTTTGATCTGTGGTGTGTTGAAGCAGGGCGCGAGTTCATGCAGGGAATGATTAAACCGCCAAGACGCCAAGGACACCAAGAAGAAGTTATCATCTTTTCTGGCAAATGGCGACTGGTAACTTCGCTGTGCCTCTGAGTCTTCGTGTACGCTTTATGCCTTTTTATCTTGGCGCGCTTGGCGTTCTTGGCGGTTAACCCCTTACTTTTCGTAGGCAAGTTCGCCGGCTATCCAGGTCTGATGCGCCTGTAAGTCCAAGAGTCGTTCCGCCGGCGTGGTCAGCGGGTCGCCGCTGAGAATGACCATATCTGCCCATTTGCCCGGCGTGAGGCTGCCCCGGTTGGCCGCGTCGCCGCTGGCAATCGCGCCGCCCATCGTGTAGGCGTAAAGGCTCTCATAGGGCGTGATGGCCTGCTCCGGCGCGAGGGGTTCGCCGGACGGGTCAAGGCGGTCAACGGCGGCCTTCATGCCCAGCAGCGGATTGCCGTCCGGCACGACTGGCGCGTCCGAACTGAGCGCGACGGTTAATCCCGCGTCGAGCATGGCGCGCACCGGATAGCAGCGTGGCAGAAAATCGTCCGGCAGATAGCGGCGGAAGTTGCCGCCGAGCGCCGCCAGGAACACGGTTTGCGGTACGGCGATGACGTTCAGGGCGGCACAGCGCCGCAGGTGGTCAGCGGTCGGCAGGCCGAGGTGTTCTATCCGGTGGCGTTGTAGGGGCACGGCGCGCCGTGCCCCTGTGGAGGATCGTTTATAGAGTTCCTCATACACCCCAATCACCTGCTCCAGCGCCACGTCACCGATGGCGTGCGTGCCGATACGCCAGCCGGCGGCGTGCGCCTCCCACGCCAGTTCGAGCAGTTCTTCGGTTTCAAAGCGCAGCACGCCGCGTTCGCCGGTCACTTTATACGGCTGGCTGATCGCGGCGGTCGCGCCGCTGAGGCCGCCATCGGCAAAAAACTTGACCGTATCCACCCGCAGCCAATCGCTGACGCACTTTTCCGGCAGGGGCAGCGTTTCCGTGCCACCGTCGGCGCGGCGAATCGGCAGGCCATTAACACGCACCCGCAGCTTGCCCCCGGCTTCCATCTGGCGGTACACCTTCAGGTGCAGCGGCGTCAGCAGGGGGTCGGTGGCGCTGGTGATGCCGAGCGCCAGTTGGTGGCGGTTGGCGGCGCCAATGGCGTCTTCCAGATCGGCTTCCGATGGGTCCGGCAGGGCGCGGTTGAGCAGCCCCATCGCCGTTTCCTGCAACAGGCCGGTCGGCTGGCCGTGTTCATCGCGCACGATCACGCCGCCGGGCGGGTTCGGCGTGTCCGCCGTGATGCCCGCCAGTTCCAGCGCCCTGCTGTTGGCGATGATCATGTGGCCGCAGGTGCGTGTCAGGGCAATCGGATGCTCGGCGCTGGCGGCGTCAAGGTCATGGCGCGTCGGGTGGCGGCGCTCCGGCAGTTCGGCTTCGTTGTAACCGCGCCCGGTCAGCCACGTGCCGGGCGGAACGCTGTTCGCCTTATCGCGGAAGGCGCGCACGATAGCAGCCATGTCCGGCGCAGCCGCTTTCTGCGCGTTGACCTGCCGGGTCAGCAGCAGGCCCAATTTCCAGATATGCACGTGGGCGTCGTTGAAGCCGGGGACGAGCGTTCGCCCGGCCAGATCAAATCGCTTCGTCCCGGCGGGCGCTGCCGCCTCGACTTCCGCCAGCGAGCCAACCGCGCGGATATGTGTATCTTCCACCAGCACCGCTTCTGCCTGAGGATAAGCTGCGTCCATCGTATGGATAATACCGTTGTAAAAAAGCAGCACGATTAGCCTCGTTTCCAACCCAAGCCCATGTGTTTATGACAGGGTGCGCTTTTGCCCATTTTGTGCCATATTATCGCGCATCCCGGATGGCTTATCATCAGGAAGCTATTTTACGGGCTATTATCAATGTCTCCCACACGCCTGCATCGGAATGCATATGGCTACGATGTTCGGCTTTATACAAAAGACCGTCCGCCGGCGCATGTTCATGTTTTTGACGGGGAAAATGAAGCGAAAGTTGGTCTTGACCCAATCCAGATAGTTGACAACTGGGGATTCACTGAACGAGAGTTAAAGCAGATTACGCAGTTGATCGAGCAGATGATGTTGTTGAGTGAGTGGGATAAATATCACCCAATTTGGTAGAGGATGGGTACAATGAACACCAGAATAGCGAAACAGAATAGTCACCCGGTTAGCCTTCGCTTCGAGGATAACCGGATATGGATTACGTTAAACGATGCACGAGTCATTGGCGCGCCATTAGATTGGTTCCCCTGGTTGGCGAATGCAGCACCAGAAAAAAAGTCCCATTATGAGCTGCACCCCTTAAGTGTCTACTGGCCCGATCTGGATGACGGCCTCGATATTGAAGCGTTACTCACTGGCAACTGGACAACGCCAATGGCTGAAAATAAAATGGAACCGGAATCCCGCTAATGCAGGACTCAACATAACATGACAACGATTAATCTAGTTACGGAACTGCCCGGCCCGAAATCGCGCGAACTCGTCGCCCGCCGCGAAGCGGCTACCCCGCGCGGCGCGGCCAAACTCACGCCCGTCGCTATCGTCAAAGCCGAAGGCGCATCCGTCACCGACGCCGACGGCAACACGTTTCTGGACTTCGCCGGCGGCATCGGCACGCTGGCAGTCGGCCACTGCCCGCCAAACGTGGTCAGCGCCATCCAGCATCAGGCCGAGAATCTGATTCACCTGTGCGCCATTGTCGGCACCTATGAGGTGTATGTCGAAGCCGCTGAACGGCTGAACGCCATCACCCCCGGCGCTTTCCCGAAAAAGACGGTGCTGCTCAACAGCGGCGCGGAAGGCATCGAAACAGCGGTGAAGATCGCCCGCGCCTTCACCGGACGACCAGCAATCATCGTGTTCGAGGGCGCGTATCACGGGCGCACCAACCTGACGCTGGCAATGACCAGCAAGTACGGCCTGTTCAAAAAGGGCTTCGGACCGTTCGCGCCGGAGATTTACCGCCTCCCGTTCCCAAACCTTTACCGCCGACCGGAGGGCATGAGCGAAGACGCCTACATTGATGATTGCATCGCGCGGCTGGAAAATGCGTTTGTGGCCTATGTTGACCCCACCGCCGTCGCTGCGATTGTGCTGGAAACGGTGCAGGGAGAAGGCGGGTTTATCCCCGTCCCGCCGCGTTTTTTGCAGCGCGTGCGCGACCTGTGTACGCAGCACGGCATCGTCTATGTGGCCGACGAGGTGCAGTGCGGCTTCGGGCGTACCGGCAGGCTGTTCGCGGTGGAGCATTACGGCATCGTGCCGGATTTGATCGTCACGGCCAAGTCGCTGGCGGCAGGGATGCCGCTGGCCGCCGTGACCGGGCGCGCGGACATCATGGACGGCCCGCACCCTGGCGGACTGGGCGGCACGTACAGCGGCAATCCGCTGGCGTGCGCGGCGGCGATTGAAGCGATCAAAACCATCAGCGACCCGGCGTTTCTGAAACGCGCCGAGGAAGTGGGGACGCGCATCCGCCAGCATTTGCTGGACCTGCAGGCGGAAATCCCGCTGATTGGCGACGTGCGCGGCTTGGGTGCCATGATGCTGATGGAACTGGTGAAAGACCGCCGCACCAAAACCCCCGCGCCGGATGAAACGCTGCAACTGACGCAGGAGGCGTTCAAGCGCGGGCTGATCGCCATCCGCGCCGGGCTGTACAGCAACGGCATTCGCTTCCTGCCGCCGCTGAACATCAGCGACGAGCAGCTTGACGAGGGCATGGCGGTGATCGGCGAGGCGCTGCGCGTGGTAGAAAGCCACCGCCGCGCGGCAATGGTGTAAGCAACGCTAAAAATACCTGTCCAGACCTGAGGGACGAGTATGAGGGGGTTAACCAGCACCGTTCGTGAAATAAAAATGAGGTTGGAGTTATGTACACCAACCTCGTTTCATATCTCTGCTTGAGAGACGACTAGACCTGTTTCTCAGGCTGCAAACGTAGATAAATCATGCCCGAACTGAATGTCCTTACTTCCAGCACCTTCATTGACTTCATGAAGTCTGCGCCGTCAAATAGACGCTGGCCGACACCCAACACCACCGGGCAGAGCATCAGTTGAAGTTCGTCAACGAGATTGGCCTTCAACAGCGAACGCACCAGCGTGCCGCTGCCAACGGTGGTGATGTCTTTACCGGGCTGCCGCTTCAGCCTGTTGAGTTCCTCGCTTACGTTCCCTTTGATGAGATGGGAGTTTTTCCACTCCGCCTTATCCAGAGTGGTTGACACCACGTACTTGGTCTGGTTGTTCATGAAGCTACCGAATGGGTCATCTTCGGGCACATTCGGCCAGAATGCAGCAAAGTCCTGATACGATTTGCGGCCCAGTAACATGGCATCACTGTTTGCCATCGCCGCGACGATTACCCCCTCAACCTCATCATTCGTAAACGGCCTCGACCAGTTACGGGCCGCTTCGGGGAGAGTCGTCTCTCCACCCGGTGCTTCGACAACGCCATCCAGGGTGATGAATAGTGCCGCGTTTATCTTTCTCACGTTAAACCCTCCTGTTGTTTCGACCAACATTTACAGGATAAACGATCAAAAGGGCAGCGTCTTGAATAAAAACGACATCGGCGCAGCCGTGTTCTTACTCACGATCTGGGCGGGCGTATGTCCTATCAGATATTTCAGGGCACGGGTCATGTGGGGTTGATCGGAATAGCCCGCCATCTCAACCACATCGAGAATGGGTAGCCCCTGTTTCAATAACGTGATTGCATACCGCGCCCGCTGGATTTGATAAACTGCGTTGTATGTCAATCCGGTGGCCTGTAAAAACCGACGCTGTATGGTGCGGCGTGACAACGTGTGCGGTTGTTCTCGTAAAGCGACCTCTATCACCGGGTCATGGACGAGCAGACCTTCGCGCACAAGACGGTTGATAAAGGTGTCTGCATTTTCGAAATTCGGAAACTGCCACGCCGAACCATTTAGCCAGAAGGATTTACCGGACGCGAGAGGGAGGTTCAGATCACGCCGATCCATGACCATGCTGGCGGGAAAATTCGGCATAAACGCGCCAGCCTTAAACACAATGCCACAAAACTCTGCTTCTGGGGGAGAGAATGCCGGAGTCGCTCTGGTCTCTGGCCCGCGTATCGTCAGGGTGGTGCGACCCTGGCATTTCGTCACGACCATTTCCCAATGGCTCTCGGCCATCGAGATAAACGCGCCGCCTTTGTCGCTGCGGCTGTGCCAGACCAGTTCTACAAAAGGCGAGTCCGACCGTCTTTCCTTACAGGGCAGATTGATGTCATCGGACTTTGCGCTCCGGTCAACTTCTGGCTTAAAGGTCAGCACCATGTTCATACCTCACTGTTAAGACGGGGCAGGCATCCTCCTATTATATCACGCATTGCGCACACTTGTTCTGTTTGGGAGTGGTGAGAATCGTGGTTTCTCCACGCAATTCACCACTCCCTCTGTTTGGACTGGGCGGTTTACAGCGTCCGGCGGCGCATACCAAAGCCGTAAATTAATGAGCATGGGCGATCTGTTATAGTCGCCAATACCGCTTATTCCTCCAACGTACTCGTGTCCCCTTCCGGCTGTCCCATGGCGCGCGCCTTCAGGACGCGCCGCATGATCTTGCCCGATTTCGTCTTCGGCAGCGAAGAGACGATTTCGATTTTGGCAGGAACGGCAATAGGCCCGACCTCATGCTTGACGTGTTCTTTGAGCTTATCAACTAAATCGTCACTCGCCTGGAAGCCGCTGCGCAGGATGCAGTAAGCATAGATGACGTTGCCGCGAACGTCATCCGGCACGCCGATGACCGCCGCTTCCGCGACTGCTGGATGGCTGACCAGACCCGACTCCACTTCTGCCGTACCAAGACGATAGCCGCTGACTTTGATGACCTCGTCAATTCTGCCGATGATGTAGAAATAGCCATCCTCGTCTTTGCGCGCAGCATCCCCAGCCATATACCAACCCTGATGCGAAAACTGGCTGAAATACTGGTTTACCATCCGCTGTGGATCGCCATAGATCGTTCGTAACATTCCCGGCCAAGGATTTTTAATCACCAAATATCCCTCGACTCCGGGTGGACAAGGTTTTCCTGTTTCATCAACGACATCAGCATCAATACCGGGGAAGGGGCGCGTAGCGCTGCCGGGCTTTAGACCTACAGACGGTAATGGACAAATCAAGAATCCTCCCGACTCGGTCTGCCAAAACGTGTCGATAATAGGAAGTTTGCCCTTGCCGATAACATTATAGTACCAGCGCCAGGCTTCCGGGTTAATCGGCTCGCCGACCGTGCCGAGCATCCGCAGGCTGCTGAGGTTGTGGCGGTTCGGCCAGGCGTCGCCAAAACGCATCAGGCCGCGAATGGCCGTCGGCGCGGTGTACAGGTGGGTGATGCCGTACTCCTCAACCATCCGCCACCAGCGATTTGGGTAAGGATAGTTCGGCGCGCCTTCGTACATGAAGCTGGTCGCGCCCAGAATCATCGGCGCATAGACGATGTAGCTGTGGCCCGTAATCCAGCCGGGGTCGGCGGCGCACCACCAGCGGTCTTCATCACGCAGGTCAAACGCCCATTGCAGCGTGGTGGAGATGAACACCTGGTAGCCGCCCTGCGTATGCAGGATACCCTTCGGCTTGCCGGTTGTGCCGCTGGTGTAGAGGATAAACAGCGGGTCTTCGGCATCCATCACTTCGGTTTCGCAATTAGGGTTGGCGACCGGCAAACTCATCAGGTCGTGGTACCAGAAGTCGCGGCCATGCTGCATGTTCACCTCATGGCCGGTGCGTTTGACCACAACAACATGCTCCACTACTGGTGACCGGTGTACGGCTTCGTCGGCGATCTTTTTCAGTTCGATGATGTTGCCGCGCAGCCATGCCCCATCACACGTCACCAGCACGCGGCTCTGCGCGTCTTCGATGCGGTCGGCCAACGAATGTTCGGAGAAGCCGCCGTAGACGACGCTGTGAATGGCGCCAATTTTGGCGCAGGCCAGCATCGCAATTGGCAGTTCCGGCACGCGCCCCATGTAGATGGTCACGCGGTCGCCTTTTTTGACGCCCAGGCTCTTGAGGACGTTGGCGAACTTGTTGACTTCCTGCCACAGCCGCCAGTAGGAGAAACTGCGCTGATCGCCGTTTTCCCCTTCCCAGATCAGCGCCACCTTGTTTTTGCGCCAGGTCTTGACGTGGCGGTCGAGCGCGTTGTAGGCGATGTTGATCTTGCC
Organism: Chloroflexota bacterium; assembly: GCA_016223085.1. Classification (GTDB taxonomy): domain Bacteria; phylum Chloroflexota; class Anaerolineae; order Aggregatilineales; family Phototrophicaceae; genus CFX2. The sequence continues at coordinate 186,997 of JACRPS010000005.1, read as the reverse complement.
GCCAACAAACCACTTGTAAAACGGCGGATTGCTGCGGTCAAGCACCTGCTGCCAGGGTTCAAACCAGTGCAGGGTTTTGGCGCGCTCCGCCCAGAAGGCTTCGATGTCAGACATGGCTTTGGCGTAGGTCGCTTCGTAGTCCGGCACATAAGCATTTTTCACCACGTCGTCAGAGGGGTAATACCATTCCGTTGTTGCCGGGACAAAGGTTTCTTCCATCATAATGAATGATTCTCCTGAAAGTACTCTATTCCACACCAACGATTATAAGGACAATGCGCGGCAGTGACAACGCGGCAGGCTGCACCGTATTGTCTGATGCTCTAAATTCCATAAAATGAAAAAGGGTTTACCGGTTGACAGAAAACACGAGTGAATTCGGATGGAAGTGACCCGTTTTGCCGACATCGAAGCCGAGTTTATCGAGCGCATACACACGATGGTGTGGTGAGCGCGGCCACGGTTGACCGCCAGCAGCGGACCTGGTGACGTTCCCATCAGAATCAATGGAAACCGGCACGAAGGTCTGGCGGCGGCACGACGCTTAATCAGCGGATGTGAAAGCCCTCAAACTCGCCAGTGGCCGCGCCCCATTCGATGTCCACGTCCTCGACGCGGGCATTGGCCGGCCCCCGGTGCAGGAAGCGCAGCAGGCGTTCCAGCTTCGCGCGTGGGCCTTCGGCGGTCACTTCGACCGTGCCTTCGATGCGGTTGCGCACCCAGCCGGTCACGCCAATCTCGTTGGCCGTCAGCATTGTATAATAGCGGAAGTTCACGCCCTGCACCCGCCCGCTGACGATGGCGTGTAATCGCTGTGCTTCATCACTCACGGTTAACTCTGCTCCACTGGCAACTGAAAACGGATAACTGACAACGGATTGTACCCTACATTGCCGCCGGGGGGCTTTTTCGTTATACTTGCCCTATCCTTATTGTAATCAGGGGGAATCCACGTGGCGCAGGATGAACTACAGGCGTTTGTCCAGGAGTTAGCCGCCCAACTTGGCGAAACCGACGAGCAGCCGATTCAACTGCTGACGGCAGTGGTTGAAAACTGCGGCGTGGACTTTGCCCGGCAGCTTCTGAAGGAAACGCAGGAAATCGAAGCCCAGGGCGGCATGATGGTCAAAAGCGGCCAGCGCCGCCGGACGACCGGCGGCGTGTTCTTTTACCTGGCGCGCGGGCGAGTTTCCCACAGGCTGCGCACCAAGATTTTTGGCGTCCAGCAGTCGGATAAGCCCAAACCACCGCCCCCGCCGCCGGTCCCCGCCTTTAACTGGAAGGAACGGGTCGCGCTCATCCAGCCCTTGCTTGCCGAGTCAGGAGAGATCAGTACCGTGAAAATCACCTTGATTGGCCGCCCCGGTAAAATCGAAACGCGCAAAGACCTGGTTATCACAACCATGACTCACGTCGCCAAATCGCCTACGCTGCCCAAGGGCGTACCCATGCCACCGCCGACGCCGACGCTGTACACGGTGTACATCGCGGCCAAGCAGTGGCGGCGCGTGGAAGATGCGGCGCAGGACCCGGACGACACGCTGATTATCGAAGGCACGGCCAGCTATGACCCGGACATTCAGGGTATAGCGGTGTTTGCCATGAGCGTGACCAGCAAGAAGCTGGAACAGAAAAAACGCGAGGGACAGAAGGCTGCCCCGCCGGCCACCGCCTCGGAACGCGCGGACGCCCCGCCGCCGTTTACGCCGCGCTCGTCGCTGCCGCTGGAACCCCTGCCGCCCCCACCGCCCGAACCGGTGCCAGAACCGCAAATCCTGCTGCCAAACGCGCCGCCGGAGGTCAACCAGAAGCTGGCGGAACTGTACGCCGCCGCCTCGCTCTACCGGCAGAAGGTTGCCACGCTGGCTTCCAAACCTGCCGGGCAGCAGTTCGGCCTGGAGATGACGCAGAAGCTGCTGAAGAACACCGAGGCGGAAATCGCCGCTATCGAGCAGCGGTACGCGAAGTAACGCCGCCGCCGCCCACACGTAGGGGCAAACCGCCGGTTCGCCCCTGCTTGCAGGCTACAGGAATTCCAGGCTCATCTGCTGGCAATAAAGATCAGCGGTAACGCGCTCACTCTGATTCGGGTCTTTTGCTGGCTTCGGGGCTAACCGGAAAATACCCAGGTTGGCGAACTGAACGCGCATCAGCACCGACTGTAAGTCCGGCGAGAGCAGTTCCAGCGTGCCGCTTCTTTCCCGGTCTTCGGCGCAGTTCCCCTGGATGACAAAATCTTCAAACCAGTCATGCCAGCTTTGCGCCACTGACGCGGTGAATGTGATTCTCAGATTCGGGAACTCGACAATTTGCCGCAACTGCTCGTAATCACGGTGGTCGCCTGTCTCCGATTCTGGTGTCAGGTGCCTGACGGTGAACGCATCAATGCGAAACACTTTGGTACAGTCCAGACCGGCGATATTCAGCCGAAAGTTGCTGGTTAGCCAGGCTTTCTTACCGTTATTCTGCGGCGGAATCTTCAACCTGCCGCTGATTTTTTTGGTGCGCGTGTATTCCGGTTTGATTTTAACCATCAGAAATGATGGTTCTTTGTTCGACGCATCACACGCCGGAAAGCCTATTTCTGTGATGAGCGCGTTAAAAAACTCCTGCGCGCTGACCGCCGAGAGTTTATAATCCAGCGTGACAATCGCGCCGTTTTTGCGTTGAAAGTTCCTGTTCCAGAACGCGCTCACCCAATCGAGAAACGGCTGTCCCGCCGCCAGCCCACACTGGAGGTTGATGTCCTCGTATTTCAGCGGGCCAAGATGTTTCCTGACAAAAAAATCGGCCCCGCTGCGCTCCGTCACCACGTCGGCGGTCGCATGGCCGCCCTCAACCGATTGCAGAAAACCGGACGTAACGTTTTCAAGCTGCAAGGCATAGTGCGAACCGAGAAAACTCCGTTCTTTACTCAACGCCATATATTCTGCCCTCCTATACACCGCCCATGATCTCAGTATAGGCTCATGCTGCTTTAACCGCCAGCAGCCAGACACCCTGCGGCGGCTGGCTTCTAAAGCCTTCCTCAATTTCGCGCCAGCGCCTGTTCCTAATCGGAAAGTATCATCAGTTGAATTTCCTGACCCTCCGATAAATCCACCGGATCGAGCAGGCGAAGCTGACCCTCACGATAAATCGTACGTAGCAGTTGTGATACCATCACTCCACCTCCATGTTGCTTCATCATTTTTTGATCGTGTCCTTGCTTCACTCCGTTCTTTTCGGCCTCATCAGCTATAATAGTTCAGATAGCTTCAGAGATAGAAATTATGTTCTAAGTCTGGTACAATAAATCAATTAATCTTGCCCAAAAAGCCGTGCCCTGATGCACCTCGAATACCTGTCCCTCACCAATTTCCGCAACTACGCGCGGCTGGAAGTCAGCCTCCCGGCAGAGCGACCGATTGTGCTGCACGGTGAAAACGCCCAGGGTAAAACCAACCTGCTGGAAGCGATCTATTACCTCGCCACCTCGCGCTCGCCGTACACGATGAGCGACCGGCAGCTCATCCACTGGCGCGCCGAGGATGACCCGATTCCGTTCGCGCGGCTGTCGGCGGAAATCACCACGCAGCGCGGAATGCTCGACCGGGTTGACATGACGCTATTCCTCGAACGCCTGCCTGATGGCGGGGTGCGCTTCAAAAAGAACATCAAGCTCAACGGCGCGGATAAGCGCGTGATGGATATGGTCGGTCTGCTGGCGGTGGTGCTGTTCCTGCCGCAGGAACTGGCGCTGGTGGAAGGCCCACCCGCCGACCGGCGGCGCTTCATGGACAACACCCTGACGCAGGTCGAAAAAGAGTATCTGCGGGCGCTGCATGTTTACGATAAGGTGCTGCCACAGCGTAACGCCCTGCTGCGGCGCATCGCGGATAAGCAGGCCAGCCCGAACGAACTGGCTTACTGGGACGAACAGTTGGTGCAGGCCGGCAGCATCCTGATCGCGGGGCGGCAGCGGTTTTTGCGGGAACTGGAAGCCAGCGCCCAGACCGAACATCTGGCGCTGACGGGCCGGCGCGAAACGCTGACGCTGCAATATCTGCCGAACTTCACCCCGACCGCTGAGAATGACGGCCAACTTTCCTTTAACACACTCGGTTTAGACTTACATCGGGAGCTAACGCCGGAGCAGATTGCGCCGCAGTTCGCCGAACGGTTGAAGGAAACGCAGGCGGAGTCGATTCGCCGGGGCGTGACGCTGACCGGCCCACACCGCGACGAACTGCGGCTGTTTATCAACAACCGCGACGTGGGGCTGTACGGCAGCCGGGGGCAGACCCGCACCGCCGTGATGGCGCTCAAGCTGGCGGAACTGGCATGGATGAAAGACCGCATCGGCGAATGGCCGATTTTGCTGCTGGATGAGGTGATCGCGGAACTGGATGTTCACCGCCGTGCCTATCTGCTGGAACGCATCACCGGCGCGACCCAGACGCTGCTGACCACCACCGAACTCGACATTTTCCCCAAAACTTTTTTGGACCGAGCCGTGATCTGGCACGTGGTCGAGGGGCAAATTAGCGTGAGCAATGGTTAGAATTGTCGCGTTTATCATTGGTATCTGGCTGGCAAACGTGGCCGCCATCGGCAGCGCCGTCGCGCTGGGCGCAGCAGCCCCGCGCGGCAGCGAACTGGTGTACACGTCACTGCGTCCCGGCGGCAGCGACATCTACCGGCTGGACGTGGAGCGCGGCCTGACGCACAACCTGACCCCCGGCAAGGATACCAACAGTTCCCCGGTCTGGTCGCCGGATGGTCGCCAGATTGCGTTTTTGTCCGCCACCAACGGCGAATTCCAGCTTTACGTGATGGATGCGGCTGGCCGCCACCGCCGCGCGCTCGCGCCGGAGTTCCAGGCCGATGATCGTCCAGCCTGGTCGCCGGATGGCCGGCGGATTGCCTTCCGGGTGATGGTGAAGGGCAGTCCGAAGATCGCCGTTGTTGGCCTCGACGGTTCGCCGGCCTATATTGTCAACCTCACCGGCGCCGCCGACAGCCCGGCGGTCTGGTCGCCGGACGGCAACTGGATCCTGTACGTGTCCTTCCGTGACGGCAATCCGCGCCTGTACGCCGTTAATCCCAACTGCCAGCCGTTGCCGCGTGGCTGCCGCTACAACGATGATCTGGTGATTACAAGCATGTCCGTCGGCTGGCCGGTAAGCTGGTCGCCGGATGGGCGGGTGCTGGTGTTTATCCGGCTACTGCGCGGCCAGTCGGCGCTGTACGCGGCGGATATCATCTGTACCGAACAGCCTGCCGACTGCGTGCGCGGGTTGCGCGCCCTGACCGACCGCGATACCAATAACCGCTACCCGGCCTGGTCGCCGGACGGCCAGCGTATCGCCTTTATTTCCAACCGGGAAGGACGGTCTGATCTGTACCTGATGGAAACGCAAACCGGTCATATCCGCCGGCTGACGGACGTGGGCATCGGTGGGCATCTGCCGGTCTGGTCGCCCGATGGCCGCCATCTGGCGTTTGAGTCCGATCTGACACGGGGCGGGCGGTCTGATCTGTACGTGGTGGATACGGTCAGCGGCGAATTCCGGCCTCTCCGGCTGCGCGGCCTGTCCAACGTGAATCCGGTCTGGCGGCCTTAACATCCAGGATTAGCGGTCAGCCGTCAGCTTTTTTGTTGTTTGCTGACGCTGAAGGCTAAACGCTGGTTACGCAATGGTGACTGCTTTCTCCAAACCACTTATCCACAACTCTGGTAGGCTTAGCATCTATCCATAAACCCGTCACAGGGGCACGGCATGCCGTGCCCTTACCGCCAGATTAAGAGGTTTACGGACAGGTTTTTAGCGCAGGACGTGCGGTTCGACCAGCGCCGCCATTGTCAGATCGTGGTGAGGATACGGTCCGCTGTCAATGTACCAGCTTGCGTTCAGACAGACGTAGGCATAAAAAAACGCCAGCAGGCGCGACACATCGCACCCCATCGCTTCTGCCAGAATCCCGGCATGTTTCAGCAGGCGCGCCTCGTTCCTGACAAGCTCCGGCACACCGTCTGGGTTACTCAGCGTATTGGCGGCATCGTAGGTTCGTTCGCCAATCAGGCAGCCCTTCGGGTCATAGGCCAACCAGCCGCGCCGGTCACTGTACCGGATGTTGTAGTGATGGATGTCGCCGTGCAGCACGCGCACGTCGCGGGGGTGAGCCAGCAGATCTTCGGCGACTCGCGCGGCTCTCACAAAAACGGAGTTTGTGCCATTGGTTCTATCCGTTTCCGCTTTTCGGAACAGCGAAGCGAAACGAACGCGTAAGGGTGTCAGGCCGATGGAGGGCACATCGGCAGACACGGCGTGAAGCTGGTTGAGGATACCGGCAATGATGATCGTCGCCTGTTCATCCTCACCCCGTTCGACCAGCGCGGTTAAGTTTTCCCCTTCCGCGTATTCGAGCAGGTGCGCCTGCCCGTCATGCCGCAGCAGATGCACAGCACCCTGACCGTTAAAATAGCGCAGGGCGACCGCGCCGGTTTGTTCATCCTCGATGCCAATCGGAGTCAGCAGTTTCAGGACAACACGCGTGCCATCACAGAGGACGGAGTAGACCTGACTGGTGACGGTTTCAGCCAGCGGCAGGGGATCGGACAGCGCCCACGCATCCAGATAATACTTCAGCCTGGGTGATACCGGCGGTTGAAGCGGCATGGTGTCTTACGCCACCGCCACCGCGTACAGCATCACCGTCACCACCGCCCCCAGCAGCATTCCGGCCAGCACCTGCGCCGGGGTATGGCGGTTGAGTTTCAGCCGCGCCGCGCCTACCAGCGGGACGAGGGGCGATACCAGCAGCGCCGGACCGATACCGAACAGGATGCCGGTTGCCACCACCGCGCTGGTGATGCTCATGGCGTGGATGCTGATCTGCCAGACGAGGGTAATCAGCGCCATCGCCGCCAACTGCACCAGCGTCGAGATCGCTACCAGCGGCACAACCGACGGCGCGCCCATCAGCCGCAGTGCCAGCCACGCCAGCCCGGTGCAGCCGATGGATACGAGGAACGGGCGCAGGCGTTCTTCCCGCAGCCGCATATGAATATCGCTGATGCTGCCGCGCCGCACCATCCAGCCGATATACAGCGCCGGCAGCAGGCAGACCAGCACGCCATAGGTCAGGCCCCACAGTAGTGCCTGCGCCTGCGAGTGCGCTTCCCGGAAGGCAATCGGGAAAATCAGCACCGCCCACACCACCGGCGGGCTGATCAGATCGGAAATGAGGCGCGCCCAGTAAAATCTTGAATCGTTCACGGAAACTATCCCAGCGTCCAACAGCGTTATCACTGTATCATACTTTTGGTCAGGAACATATCACGTTCATTTAAGTTTCGGTTAGAACCTATCCGTAAACCTCTTTTATTTGCCAGTAGGGGCACGGCATGCCGTCGTGCCCCTACGAAGTATGGATAGACACTTGGATTTTTGTGGCGGTTAATCGTAGGGACATGGCGTCACCATGTCCCTACACCAGTTTACGAAGATAATCCTCACCCTCAAAAATCGCCCGTGTCGCCCGCGCTTCTTCGAGTTCGTCCGGGGACAGTAAACCAAACACCTCCCGCGCGGCGGCGGCCATCCGCAGCGACCCGGTGACGGCAAACAGGCTTTCGGGCGCAGTGTGAACCTGCGCCAGCGCGTCGTTCAGTTCGGGCACGATTTCGACGCTGGCGTGTTGCAGACGTGCCTGTGCATTGAGCGCATCCGGCGACAGCGCGCGGTGGCTCGGCGCTTGCGTCAGAACGACGTGAAAGTGCGGTTGATCGAACACAGCCAGCACGTCGTTTACGGCTTTGTCGCCCAACATACCGATAATCACCCTCACCGGGTCGGTTTCGCCTCCGTATCGTTTCATCCACGCTCGCAACCGTTCGGCTGATTCCCGTGTATGCGCACCGTCAATCAGCACCGTTCGTCTGCCGACGGTGACAGCTTCCAGACGGCCTGGCAGGGTTGGCGCTTCGGTTGATACGGAATAACACTGGGTAAGATTGCGCTCGTGCAGGTTGCGACAGGCTGCCATCACCACGTCCGGCGACACGTTGAGGTAAACGCCCGCGCGCGCGGCTTCCATTCGCAGCACGTCCATCACCACTTCGTCCTGCGTACCGGTCACTGCCTGTCCGCCCGGCTGCATGATGCCCGCTTTATGCCAGGCAATCGTTTGCAGCGAACCGCCCAGCATGGCGAGATGTTCTTTTTCGATGGGCGTAATCAGGGCCAGCACGTTCGGCACGGCGTTCACCGCGTCCCAGCGCCCGCCCATGCCCACTTCCAGCACGGCAATGCTCACCCGCTGCTGCGCGAACCACCACAGCGCCAATGCTGTCGCCCGTTCAAACGTGCTGTAGGGATAATCCAGCCGCGCCGCCGCTATGGTGACGGCTTTTGCCCCTTCGATGAATTCCGTATGGGAGATCATCGCGCCGTTGATGACAAACCGTTCGCGGAAGCTGTGCAGGTGCGGGCCAGTGTACAGACCAATCCGAACCTCACCCCCCGTCTCCCTCTCCATTGTATGGAGAGGGGGAGAAGAAAGCGTTTGAAGCCCCTCTCCACCTGATGGAGAGGGGTTGGGGTGAGGTGACCTCAGCGCCTGTGCGATTCTCCAGCAGGTCGTGCCCTTGCCAACCGACCCGGCCACGACGACCGACAGGAAGCGCGTTTGTGGATTGTCCAGTTCGGCCAGCAGCGCGCGCATCGGGTCGAGCGAACGCGGGAAATCTGCCGCGCGCACCGGCTGGCACAGGGAACGAAGGGCGTTGAGATAAGCGGTTTCGACCATAAGCCACGTAGGACACTGCGCCGCCGTGTCCCTACCCATCGGTGAATCCCAGTACGGCCAGTTCCAGCCGGCGCACCACGTCCGGCACGTCCGCCAGCGTGGTGATGATCGCATCGGCGGGCGGTGTCTGGTCCGGTGCATAGGGATAAAACAGGGCGCGGGCGAACGGGTCTTTGGCCTGCAGGCGGTCGGGCAGATCGTCCACTTTCCAGATCGTTTTGAAGCCGACAGCCGCCGGCCCGGCCACGTCATCGTCGTGGCGGTCGCCAACCATGATGCCTAACCGAACGCGCCCCGGCCAATCGCCCCAGAAGGCGCGGTCTTTTTTAAGCGCGCCATAGCGGTCCGGCGTCAGTACGGCGTCGAACAGTGGCGTCAGCCCCAGCGCGTCCAGCACCGGCTGCTGGTACTTCGCCAGCCCTTTGGTTGCCACCACCAGCGCCCGGTGCGGCGCGGCCAATTCCCGCAGCACGGCGCAGCCATCGTCCAGCACGGCAGACTGCGCGGCGTGGGCGGCTGCCAGTTCGCGCACGCTGGCGGCCAGCGTCACCCCCAGGCGGCGCGCCACCGACTGCGTGATGTCGTCCCAGTCCATCGCTACCACCGCCGGAATCGCATCGTCAAGCTGGCGCGTTTCGTTTTCGTCCAGTAGCAGGCGGTAAATCTCCTGGCGGTCAAGGCCGGTTTTTTCGGCCAGTTCGCTTAACACGGTCGGCCACACGCCAATGCCAAACGGCCCGCTAATCAGGGTGTGATCGAGATCGAAAAAGACGGCAGATGAGTAGTTCATGGTTTTGGTCTGTAGGGGCAGGTTTTGAAACCAGCCCATAGGCATCAAGTTAAGCGTTTGCACTGCCAGGGGCTAGAAGTCCCCTGGCTGAATCGTTTTGGTAAGCCTGCTGAAGCAGGCTGAAAGCTGTGAGAAACGTTTTGCCAGCCGCCTGAAGGCGGCTTTTTTCGGTCAGCCGGACGGCTTTCAGCGTCCGGCGACGCACACCGAAATGTTAAATTGATGTACAGGGGCGGGTTTCTAAACCCGCCCCTGCACGATACTTTTCACCAGCTCCAGCAGCCTCGGTACGTCCGCCGCCAGCACGTCGGCATCGCTGCGCCAGCCGAAGGCTGGCCCGGTCCCACCGTATTCCAGCGCCACGATGTCCGGTTTACGCCACTCGCCCTGGTGAAGCTGCTCGAATGCCCACGCTGCCAGTTCCCAATCGGGGTCGGTCATCGGGAAGTGATCTACCAGCCGCGCCTCGCTGTCATCGTAGCGCGTGCCGGTGATGTGCAGTTCGCGCAGGCGGTCTACCGGCAGGCTGGCGATATAGTCACGCACATCCAGCCCCAGGTAGGCCGCTGCCATACGCGCGTGCGCCAGATCAAGCAGGAAGCCGCAGCCGCTTTCCGCAACGACGTGGCAGATCGTATCCGCGTCCAGCACCAGACGCGGAATGTCATAGTTGGGGTCCCAGTTGGCGTTTTCGAGGATCACCCGTTCCCGGCCAAACCGGCGCGCCAGCGGCTGGATGTCCGCCAGCATGGCGCGGATTAACGCATCGGCATCGTTCACATCGGTGCTGTCCAGCGCCACGCCAAAATCCGCGGCGCGCGGCGCGAGGTGCGTGTTCACCAACCGCGTGCCCGTATCCGCTAACAGATGGCTAATCGTATCCCAGCCGATCTCATCAATGTTGCTGCGCCCGGCCATCAGCGGGAAATGCACGTACACCGGGCGCTGTATCCGCGCGGTTGCGATCATCTCCGGCCAGTCCGGGCATTTGTACAGATCAAACGCGATTGCGCCTGCGTCCAGCAGTTTTGCTGCCTGGGGCGAATAATTTACGGCCAGTTGCATCATGGCTCCTTTGGCTGCCATCCGGCCTAGTCTATCACAGCCGCATCAGTAACATCTATACACAGGGCTGACCGTTTTGGCGCAGCCGACGCCAGATGTTCAAGCATCCGGCTAAACAAAAAAGCCCGCTGAAGCAGACTGACAAACCTGAATGATGCTTGTTGAGCCTGCGGCGGTCAGTGGACTCTTGACAGCCGCGCTCATCCTTTTTATCATCACCGGTATGAAACGGTTACTGGTTCTGATTGACACAAATAACCAGCAGCGTGTCACCGGCGTCGGCGTCGGGCGACACGTTGATCCTGCATAACGTCCGATCACATCTGGTTCAGCCGGCCCGGTATTCGAGTATGTGGATACCGGGCTTTTTGTTTATCTGGTTGCCGGTGTAGGAACGAGGCATGTCTCGTCTCTACAGTCTGCATTGTACATGGAGGTTTTCTGATGCTCGCCATGATCACTGCTGCTTTTGTTGTTGGATTGGTGGTTGCCATGCCGCCGGGGCCGGTCACGATTTCGACCGGACAGCGAGCCATCTCACGGGGTTTCCGGGACGCCTTGACCTTCAATCTGGGTTCCACGCTTGCGGACGCACTGTACGCGCTGATGGTCTACTTCGGGCTGGCGGCGCTGCTGGCGGACAGCGTGCTGTTCCGGCTGGGTTTGTGGACGCTGGGCGGCGGCTGGCTGATCTACCTGGGGCTGGAAGCGATGCGCTCCCGCGTGGAAGTCCGGCGGCTGGAAGGCGGCGTCCGGGAAGAAAAAAGCTGGCAGGCGCTGCGTTCCGGCCTGCTGATGACGCTGTTTAACCCGGTGGCGGTGATTAGCTGGATTGCCATCGCCGGCAATTTCTTTATGGCGTGGCCGGAACACTGGCCGCCGATGGAGGCGGTTGGGCTGATAGCGATGGCGGCGATGCTGGTTGGCGCGCTGGTGTGGGTGGTGCTGCTGGCGCTGATCTTCAGCACACTGCGGCGGCTGCTCAACCCGCGCCTGCTGCGCTGGGGTTCGATTGCCAGCGGCCTGTTTCTGGTGCTGTACGGCCTGAGCGCGTGGTGGGCCGCGCTGGATTTGCTGCTGTAAGATTCACGTATCGGGACGAGGCTTACCTCGTCCCTACGTTTCTTTTAAGAGTGTGTCGTCGTCTTCCAGCGCGTCATCGCTGTCGAGTCAGGCGTACAGGCGCTTGGCGTAACGCTGGCGTTTTTCGTAAAAGTCCTGGAAATTATTGTTGCTCGTCCACAGCAGGAAGTGGTACAGCCGGTTCAGCGATTTGATGGTATTCAGCACTTCGCTGGTGATGTACGACGGATGCAGCGCCGATGCTTCCGGTTCGTACCACCGGCCCACGCGCAGCCAGTCCTGCCCATCGGCGAAAGTGTTCATCCACTCGTCGAGGATGTTGCCCCGGCGGAGTTGGGCATTGCACAGGTGCATCTCGCTCAGTTCCAACCCCTGCCAGAAGCCAAAGCAGTAATCGCCGTCCATCTCCATCAGAATCTGGCGGAAGGTCGCGCGGTGGTGCGGCAGTTCCAGCTTGCCGATGAAATTCTGCTGGTCCCACCAGGCATACGGGGACAGAATCAGTTCGATGGCGAATGAATAAGGCGTCAGCCGCAGTTCAATCACCGGATGGCGGAAAGTATCCACCCCACCGGACTGGGCGATATTTTCCTTGCCCATCAGCCGTTCCACCATCTCCGCCTGTTCCCGTGACCGGAAATATGGCAGCACCAGCGCGCTGCTCTGTTCCAGCGCTGCCGCCGATTCCTGCACCACGACCGACGCCTTCTGCCAGCGGGGATGTAAATCCACACCGTGATTGCGCAGCCGGGGATACACGGCGTTGTGGAGTTCGAGCAGCTTGTTGTAAGCCGCCTGGAACGCCTCGTCGGCCTGACCGTGACCTGCGGTCAAAGCCATGTGATTCTGAACCGTAAAGTAGGACATGACGCCACCCTCATGAACCATTGTTGATTAATGAAAATCATGAAGCCATGATAACACTAAATTTATCATTTTGACAATTGCCCAACCTATTTTTTCGGAAAAAATTGGGTTATTCAAGGGAAATATGAATAAAGTACTGTCAGCGTTACAATTTTGTTTCCTGCACGGCAGGATGAAACGGCGAACTTCTACAGAATAGGCAAAACCGACTCGTCTAAGAGCGGACTTCTGTCACTTTTTCAGCGGATATTCCTCACGGGAAGGTTAACGCCCCACTCGGTCGCAGCCGCGTTACAATACAAACAGGGCAGATGTCCGCCGGCTGTCCTTCAGCCTGAATACACGATTGTATAGAGAAGGGTTTTTTCAAGATGGCAATTACGAAACAGGATGCGCTGGCCTATCATAAGATGGGCCGCCCCGGCAAAATCGAAGTTACCCCCACCAAACCGCTCACCACACAGCGCGATCTGTCGCTGGCCTATTCCCCCGGCGTGGCCGAAGCGGTGCTGGAAGTTGAAGCTGACCCACTCAGCGCCTATGAACTGACGGCGAAATCGAATCTGGTCGCGGTGGTTTCCAACGGCACGGCTATCCTCGGTTTGGGCGACCGGGGGCCGCTGGCGTCCAAGCCGGTGATGGAAGGCAAGGGCGTGCTGTTTAAACGGTTTGCTGACGTGGACGTGTTTGACATCGAGATTGATGCCCGTACAGTGGATGAGATCGTCTGCGCCGTGCAGGCCATCGCGCCCACCTTTGGCGGTATCAACCTGGAAGACATCAAAGCGCCCGAATGTTTTGAGGTGGAAGAACGGCTGAAAGCCATGCTGCCGATTCCGGTGTTCCACGATGACCAGCATGGCACAGCGATCATTTCCGGCGCGGCGCTGCTAAACGCCTGCGAGATCACCGGCAAAAAACTGGCCGATTTAAAAGTGGTTGTCTCCGGCGCGGGTGCCAGCGCGATTGCGACCGCCAAGTTTTATGTCAGTCTCGGCGTCCGGCGCGACAACATCATCATGTGTGACTCCAAAGGGGTGATCTACCAGGGCCGTGACGGGGTTAACAAATACAAGGCGGAATTTGCCGCCGCTACCGACGCCCGCACGCTGGAAGACGCGATGGAAGGCGCCGATGTGTTCCTGGGGCTGTCGGTCGCCGGGGCGCTGAAGCCGCATGTGGTTAAGCTGATGGCGAAAGACCCGATCATCTTCGCGCTGGCGAACCCCGACCCGGAGATCAGGCCGGAAGACGCTCTGGATGTCCGTCCGGACGCGATTGTGGGCACGGGGCGCAGCGACTACGCCAACCAGATCAATAACGTGCTGGGTTTCCCGTTTATCTTCCGGGGCGCGCTGGACGTGTATGCCAGCGAAATCAACGAGGCGATGAAGATGGCCGCCTCGAAGGCGCTGGCACAGTTGGCGCACGAGGATGTGCCGGACAGCGTGTTAACCGCCTATGGCAAGACTTCGATCAAGTTCGGGCGCGACTATCTGATTCCCAAGCCGCTGGACCCGCGCGTGCTGCTGTGGGTATCGCCGGCAGTCGCCGAGGCCGCCATGCAGTCCGGTGTGGCGCGGCGGCAGATTGACATCAACGAGTACCGCGAGCAGCTTATCCGGCGGCAGGGCTTCGGGCGGCGCATCCGCAGCACGATTATCAACAAAGCCCGGATGGGCGCGAAGCAGCGCATTGTGTTCCCCGAAGGCGACGACCCCAAGATCATTCGCGCCGCCGCACGGGTGGAAGAAGAAGGTATCGGCACGCCGATTCTGCTGGGGCGCGTGGAGAAGGTGCGCCGGCTGATTGAGGAACTCGGCTTGCAGTTTAATCCGCGCATCATCGAGCCGTATTCCGACGAAACCTACCGCCCGCGCTACGAAGCGGCCCTGTTTGAACTGCGCCAGCGCAAGGGGCTGAACCGCGCGCAGGCGCGTAATCTGATGAGCAGCCGTACCCACTTCGGCCTGATGATGCTGAAGATGGGCGACGCCGATGCTTACGTGAACGGCGTGACCCACGAATACCCGGAGGTTATCCGCCCGGCGCTGCAAATCTTCCATACCCGCCCCGGCGCCACCCGCGCCAGCGGCGTTTACCTGATGATCGCCAAAGGGCGCGTCTACCTGTTCACTGACGCCACCGTGAATATTGACCCCGATGCGGAAACCCTGTCGGAGATCGCCATTCTGGCGGCGGACTTCGCGCGGACGCTGGAGATTGACCCGCACGTTGCCATGCTGTCGTTTTCGAACTTTGGCAGCACGCCGCACCCGCTGGCGGACAAGGTGCGCTGTGCGGTTGGGCTGGTGCGCCAGAAGCGCCCGGACATCCCGGTTGACGGCGAAATGCAGGCCGATACCGCCACCGTCGGCGACATCGTGGAGCAGCGTTTCCCGTTCAGCCGGGTGAAGGACGCCAACGTTCTGGTTTTCCCCGATCTGGAAGCGGCCAATATCGCTTACAAGCTGCTGGCGCGGCTGGGCGGTGCGGAAACAATTGGACCGGTGCTGCTGGGCATGGGCGCGCCGGTGCATGTCCTGCAGGCGGGTGACGATGTGGAAGACATCGTGGCTATCGCGGCGGTGGCAGCGATGGACGCGCAGAGCCGGAAGAAGTAACAAGGGATGAGTCGGGGCGACTGCATCGGGTCGCCCCTTCGTCTTCATTTCGGTTGGCTTCGCCGGACGCTGGAAACCGTCCGGCTGAACGGAAAAAACCACCTGGAAGGTGGCTGGCAAGTCAGGACAATCCGTGTTCTTCAGCCCTCTTTCAGCGGGCTTACAGTGAAGGGTTAGCCAGGGGCCTGAGCCGAACAGGTACGAATATTCCCTTAGCTCGACTTTGCACATGACAATGGTTAACGAATACTCTCTGCTCAAGGAGTGCTATCAAATTTAACGAATACTCTCTGCTCAAGGAGTGCTATCAAATGCTGTCAGACTTTTCGAACATCGCTGTTTCACAATGATATGCAGAAAATATCTGATTGGTTCTCCCTGAGCGCAAATCTCAGAATAAAGATGTGCAAAGTCGAGCTAAGAACCTATCCGTAAACCTCTTTTATTTGTCGGTAGGGGCACGGCATGCCGTGCCCCTACGAAGGGTTTATGGATAGACACTTAGCGCAAACGCTTCAGTTAATGTCTACCGGCGGTCAGTTGAAGCCACCCTGCTTATGACCTTCGCCAGTTTGCAGCCAATGGTTTGAATTCGGTTTATAATAAAAACCGGAACCGCCGGGCAGCCTTTCCCTGCTCTGCTGGCCTCAACACGATCAACGGAGGGATGACAGCGATGCGCCAGTTTGCTCAATTTGTGCTGGTACTTGGATTGGCGGCGTTTCTCGTGACTGGCGCGGGCCTCCTGAGCGCGCAGCAGCCGCAGACTACGCCTGAACCGCAGCCCGCCGTTCAGCCGACACCCACCGCTGAAACGCGGCTGACGACCGAAGCGACGGCAGAAGCCACACTCGAACCGCTGCCCCTGCTGACCCCCGAAGCCACCGCCGAGACGGTATCCCGCCCGCTGCACGACCAGACTTATACCGTCGTTCGCGGCGACCGGCTGCTCAAAATCGCCGACCGCTTTGGTGTTTCACTGGACTGTCTGGCGCGCGCCAACCGTATTGTCAATCCCAACCTCATTTTCATCGGCCAGCGGCTGTTGATTCCAGTTAACTGCACCGGTCAGGGCGGCGGTGAAACCACCCCGACGACCTCAACCGCCACCGTCACCAGCGCGGGCATCACCGGCAGCGGCCAGTGCCAGTTCGACCGCTATCCGGGACGGGTCGCGCCGGGCGGGGTGTACACGATTCGCGCCGGCGATACGCTGGACTTTATCGCCTGCGACTTCGGCATCGCGCTGTCGTGCCTGCTGGAAACCAACCCGCAGATCGGCGCCAATCGCGGCAGGATTCGCGCCGGCGACGAGATCACAATCAACCTGGCGTGTCCAGGCTGGGAAGGCGATACGATACCCTAGCGGTTAATGGCGGTTGGCTTTGGCTAAGGGTCGGTGACTGAACGTTAGTATTGACGACTCTTCCCCGAAGAGGGTACGCAGACAGGCACATCCCTGGGTATCCCACATGCCATGTCCCAATTGCTAACTGCCAGCCGCCAAGTGCCAAACGCCCTCTTGAAAACGGCCAGGAATACGCTATACTGGTACTCACACGGGCAATTAGCTCAATTGGCAGAGCACTCCTTTGACGTGGGAGGGGTTATAGGTTCGAGTCCTATATTGCCCACAATCCAGGATCCAATCCGAACACAAGCCAGCACCTTCGCTGGCTTTTGTTTTGTTCGCACCTGGAAAACGCCGCGAGAGACCGCTGGCGGTGTGCCTCTGTCTCCCCGGCAGGAGCGCGGTGAACACATTTCCGGCAACATTCTCAGGTAATAGATAGGATGGATATTTTTAGGGGCGAACCGGCGGTTCGCCCCTGCACCGTTCGTAGGATAATGACGTTACCGTCCGGCGCAGGTGATGCGCACCAGCTGCCACATGCCGTCGTCTGCCGGCAGCAGTTCAACCGTCGCCAGCTCGTACATGATGTACTCGTTCTCATCACTGGGGAAGTCCCCGCGCACCAGCACGCTGACGGACTTGCTCTGTTCCGGGTTGACGATTTCGACCGTGATGTGAGTCGGAATGTCCTGCGCGCACAGCACCGGGTCAGCCATCAGATCGTCACTGGCATACTGTTCGGTCAGGGACGCCAGCAGGTCGTCGCTGAGAAACTCATCCCACTTCACGCCCCAATCCACCAGCGCGTCCCAGTCGGCTTCATTCTGGATGCCGAAGCGGGTGTAAGCCGCGTACAGGTTGTAGAACAGTTCCGCCACGCTTTCCGGCCTGACGGTTTCAGCGGAGTCCTGTGCCAGCGCGGGCAGCGCCAGCAGCGACAGCGCGACGACGATCAGCAGCAGTTTCCTTGCCATGTTCAAAGCCTCCTGAAATGGCGTTCTCCCCACCGTTGAGATCACTCCCCGATGTCCAGCTACGTTATTCGGCGGACAGCGCCCACTAGCGTTTGCCCGACCAGCGTTCGATGATGGCTTACTTCATGGCTTGCTTCGCCAGCGCCACCTGGTAGGACTTCCAGCCAGGGCAAAACCGGGTATGGAAGCGCCAGAGGCGCGCCTTCCACGTTTTGGGATGCGCTTCTGCCTGGGCACGAAGCTGACAGGCCGCGCACGGATGTTCAGATGCCGGTTTCTCGTTCATGATTTTCCCCTCCGAAGGCCACTGGCCTTTGCTTCGTCTGACACCCTTACGATAGACCCGAAGCACGCCCGCCGTAACACCCAACCTGCCAGATTACAGACTGGATAAAGCGGCAGGCCGCCCCCTGGCCACTCGGTCAGTATGCACCGGCGGTTTATCCATCATGCCGCCACACAAATCGTTGACTGAGCTGAAAACTGGCCGCTGATAACTCCTTTAGGCCATTTGACCTATTAAGGACGTGCCCGCTTGCCTACCGGAAATCTATGCTCTGCTCCTATAGATTTCCAATGGGCTTGAATTTACAGTGAAAAAGAAGATCGCTACCCAACAGAATCAGTGAAAGGTAGAGTGGATGAGACAGGCGATACTGGCAGTATTGATCGTTGGATTGCTGATTACGGCTGGCCTGGTGGTAGTGGCGCAGGAAGCCACACCAGAGGCGACCGCTGACGCCACCGCCGAAGCGACTGCTGGCGCTGAGACCACAACCGGCGCGGAGGCCACCGCCGAAGCGACTACCAGCGCCGTGATGTCCGGCGGGCAGGCGGATATCCTGGATGTGAATGGAAACACCATCGGCCAGATGATTCTGGTGGATGCTGGCAACGGCAAAACCGTGATTCAGATACAGGTAACGAATCTGCCGCCGGGCTGGCACGGGTTCCATCTGCATGAAACCGGCACGTGCGACGCCGCCGGCGATCAGCCGTTTGCATCGGCGGGCGGCCACTGGACGATGGGCGGCGAAGCGCATCCCAACCACACCGGCGATATGCCGCCGCTGCTGACCGGGCAGGATGGCACCGCGCGGCTGGCGTTTGAGACCGACCGCTTCACCATTGGCGACTTGTTTGACGCGGATGGCACGGCAGTGGTGATCCACGCCAACCCGGATAACCTGGCGCATATCCCGGAGCGTTACGGCACGCCCGATGAAGAAACGCTCGATGCTTGCGACGGCGGTGACCGGCTGGCCTGTGGCGTGGTGATGGAAGCCGCGCCGGCGCAGTAACCGGACGCAATGTAACCATGTAGGGGCAGGTCTCAGACCCGCCCCTACGTGTTTCTAAACGGACGGCCTCACCTGACCACGTTGTGCTGCAGGGCGATGGCGACCGCCTCGGTACGGGTGTCCGCGCCCAGCTTCGACAGGATATTGCTGACGTGGAATTTGATGGTTGAATCGCTTAACGTCAGCCGTCCGGCGATGTCGTTGTTGTTCAGCCCTTCGATCATCAGGTTTAGCACTTCGCGTTCACGCGGCGTTAAGTCGTGGCCGATCTCCGGCGGGCGCGTCGTGGCGTGAATCAGCGCCTGCGCCGCTTCCGGCGCCAGCGTGGAACGCCCGATGTGGGCGGCGCGGATGGCGTTCGCCAGTTCGTCCGCCTCGACGTTTTTCAGCAGATAGCTGATCGCCCCGGCCTTCAGCGCCTGCTGCACCAGGTCTTCCTCCGGGAAACTGGTCAGCGCGATCACCTTGATGTGCGGGCACGCCGCGCGGATGGCCGCCGTCGCCGCCGCGCCGTCCATGCCCGGCATGACCAGGTCCATCAGCACCACGTCAGGTTTCAACTGCTGGCACGCCCACACGGCCTCGTCGCCGCTGCCGGCCTCGCCCACCAGTTCCAGGTCACTGAACGACAGCAGAAACGCCTTTAAGCCTTTCCGCACCACTTTGTGATCGTCTACGATGAGAACACGGATTGCCATGCGCTTTAAATTTCCTTTTCTGACCAGCGGACGGTGATGCAAGTGCCCTGACCGGGCCGGCTGTCAATCATCGTGCGCGCGCCGACGGCCTGGGCGCGTTCGGCCATAATCCCCAGGCCCAGATGATCGGGGGAGACTGCCGCGCGGTCGAAGCCGCAGCCATCGTCGCTGATGACCAGTTCGCCGCAGCCGGGCTGGCTGTCCAGCACGACGCCGGCGTGACCGGCGTCGGCATGTTTGGCGATGTTGTTGAGCGCCTCCTGCGCGATGCGGTACAGCGCCAGCTTCATGTCTGGCGGCAGTGGTTCGCGCCCCCGGACTTCCAGTTTCACCGGGATGCCCGCCCGCGCCGTCGCCGCGTCTGCCAGGTGGCGCAGCGAGTCGCTTAACTCGGACTGGAGCAGCGCCGCCGGGCGCAGTTCCAGCAGCAGCGTGCGCATCTCTGCCAGCGCGCCGCGCGTCAGCAGGCGCACGTCTTCCAGCAGGCCGCGCCCCTCGTCCGGGTTATCCTGCCACACGCGCGGCAGCACTTCCGCGATCAGACTGGCGGAAAACAGCGTCTGCGTGACTGAGTCGTGCAGATCACGCGCCAGCCGCCCGCGTTCGGCTTCCGCCGCGCTGCGCTGTACCCGTTCGCGCAGGCGGGCGTTTTCTATCGCCAGCGCTGCCTGTTCGGCGAAGGTGGCCGCAACTTCAAGCTGTTCGTCCAAAAACTGCTGCGGCACGGTGTAATAAAAAATCAGGCTGCCAAACAGCTCCCCGGCGATCACCAGCGGCACGGACAACGACGCCGCGTAGCGCGTGCGGATAAACGCCTTACGCTGCCGGGTTTTGGGATCCAGCGCCGGGTCACGCAGTGCCTGGTCGGCATAATCCGGCGGATAGTTGCCAAAGCGAATCTGCCGTAGCAGCAGCGTATCACGGGCATTCTCCGGCGCGGCCAGCGGCAGCGTCGCCGGCTGGCGCAGTTCGTCCGGCCAGCCGCAACTGGCTTCCAGCGTCACGCTGTCGTTATCCAGATCAACGCTGTGCAGCACGCAGGCCTCTGCCATCAGCAGGTCTTTGGCCTGCGCGACGATAAAGTTGAGGATGTCTGCCAGCGACCGGTTTGAATTGATGATGGCAATCGTGCTGCGCAGGCTTTCCGCCACCTGCCGCCGCCGCTGGAGTTCGCGGGTGCGTTCCTGTACCCGCCGTTCGAGATCGAGGTTGGCCTGCTGCAGCGCCTCCTGGGCGCGCTTATGTTCGATGGCGACGCCCGCCAGATGCGCGGCGGTTTGAATCGTGCGCTGCTCGGTGTCGGTTGGCGACCGGGGTGACTGGTAATACATGGCGAAGGTGCCCAGCACGTCACCCGCCGACGACAACACCGGCTCTGACCAGCACGCCCGCAGGCCATACTGGAGTGCTACCGAGCGCAGCCCGTCCCAGCGCGGGTCCTGTGCGATGTCCTCCACGATGACCGGCTGGCAGAGATACGCCGCCGTCCCGCACGAACCGACCAGCGGCCCGATTTCCAGCCCTTCAATCGTGTCCAGATAGTCCTGCGGCAGACTGACCGACGCCCCGAGATGCAGCCTCGTGCCATCCAGCAACAGCACCAGCCCCAGCATCCCCGGCGACTGCTCCTCGATGATCTGCACCAGCGCGCGCAGCGTTTCCGACAGCGTGCCTTCGGTCGCCAGCAGTTCGAGAAAACGGCGCTGCCCGGTCTGGATCGCCTGCACGCGCTGGTGTTCCAGTACGTTGACAAACACGCTGCTCATCATACGCAGCAGGTCAACCGCATCATCAGGCCAGATTTTCGGGCTGCTGTGGGAGCTGAAGCCGATGAAGCCCACGATCTGCCCCCGGCTTTCCATCGGCACGGCCACCAGCGACCGGATGCCTTCGGCTGCAAACTCGCCCCGTTCGGCATTGGCTTCGGGCGGCAGGTCAACGATGCCCGGCACGTAAAAGACCGTTTCGCGCCGCAGGATGTGCAGGTTAAACCAGGGATAGGCTTCTATTGAAACCTTTTGCAGCCGTCCGGCCTGCGGCGGGATGCCGTCGGCGCACCATTCGTGCGTGCCATTCAGCCACAGGCCATCGTCGGTGTACTGTGCCAGAAAGCTGCGGTCGGCGCCGGCAAAACGCCCGATTTGTTCCAGCGCGCGCAGGATTCCCCGGTCAATCTCGTCTTCCGGCAGGTTGATAAAGCTGGTGGATATGCGTGCGAGGACGGCTTCCAGTTCCAGGCGGAAATGAAGCGCATCTTCGAGGCGTTGAAATTCGGCCAGCAGGCTGTCAGTAGCTGTCATCATGGCGCGGCCTGTCATCGGCCTGTCTATTGTCTCACCGCAATCATCGTAATATCGGCCTGCCAGTGAGCAATATCATCAAAGGTAAGGATGAATGTCACCCCTGCCATCATCACCCTTCCAGCCACTGACAGCGTTATAATCTAAAGCCTAAATATATTTTGTAACAGGACGGCGCTTATGTTCCGCAAGGCGATTCACTATTTCCTGTACCCGGTTCGCGCGCTGGACGATCTGCCAGCACCCGTCGGTGACGCGCTGCGCCGGCATCTGGCGGAAGCTGACATCCGTTCCATTATTGTGATTCCGCCCCAGGATTACGCCATCCACCGCGAAGCCCGCTGGAAAAAGAACCTGCCGTTTGGCTGGCGCATGACGCCGCAGCGCACGCTGGCTTTTGGCAGCCGGCAGATCGTGCTGGTTGAAGCCGACAATAACGGCGCGATCAACACCCGCGTCATCCCGCTGGACTGTCTGGTGTATGTCCGGCTGGGCACGATATTGCTGTACGCTTACCTTGAACTGGCGTGGCTGGACGGCCAGCACATCGAAAAGCGGCTCATCGAATACAACGCGGTTGGCGAACAGCTTATCCGCCAGCAGGTCAACCGCGCGCGGCAGACCATCAGCAACCGCCTGCCGCCTGCTCCACTGCCGCCGCTGGCGAGCACCGCGCACCTGCCGTTTAAGTTCAACAACTACCTCAAATACAGCCTGCTACCCGGCGAGCCGGTGCTGGCAGCGGTGCACCAGCCGGCAATCAAACGTGGTGACGGCTGGCTTCAGCCATACCTCTCGCCCAATCGCACCATTGCCGTGACCGACCGCTTCCTGCTGCTGCTGGAAGAACCGGAACGCCGGCGCAAAACCACTTACGGCATCATCACCGGCTTCGTGCCGCTCGACCGGGTGCGTCAGGTGGCCTTCCGCCAATCCGATGATCTATCCTGGATACGACTCGATCTGGGTGGTGAGGCGGTAGAAAGCGTCGAAATCCCGTTGGAAACACCCAATGCCGATGTGCTGCGCGCTGTGTGGGACGCGCTGCACGTGATGAGGGTGTAGATGGAGCGAACCGGCAGGTCGCCCCAACATTTCCGTGCTGCCAGAACAGACATTCATCCATGCCTCATACCTGTTCGAGGGCGGCTTAAGGCTGGCGAAATATAATGTGAGGCGGCAGGGGCACGGCCTGCCGTGCGCCTACAAATTGTCCCCTAACTGCCTGGAGAAGCAACCACCTTGCCCACCACCAAAGTGTTTGAACAGCGTTCGGTCATCCCGACCAGTATGAGCCGGATGATCGCCTTCCACGAAGACGCGCAGGCGCTGTACCGGCTGACCCCGCCGCCGATCTTCCTGCGTCCGCTGCGGGATGACATGCGCTCACTGACCAGCGGCGAGCGCGAATTTATGCTGTGGTTCGGGCCGGTGGGCGTGCGCTGGGTGGCGCGGCACGAACCCGGCCCCAGCGACACATCGTTTGCTGATAAGATGCTGGCCGGCCCGCTGGCCTACTGGCGGCATGAACACATCTTCCGCGAGGTGCCTGGCGGCGTGGAACTGACTGACCGCGTGACCTACGCGCACAGGCCCGGCCTGCCGGGGCTGCTGACGCGGCTGGTGTTTGACGGTCTACCGCTGCGGATTCTGTTTTTCTACCGGCATCTGCGAACGCGGCTGGCGCTGGCGGGGAAGCCGTAAAACATCGCGTCACGTCGCGCTTACGCGAAGAAGTGCGACTCTGCGATGATCTCCCGCGCCGGCACCAGCGTCGCTTCGACCACGCTTTTGCCCGTGCGCCGCAGATAGGCCTGTACCACCTGATAGCCGATGGCGTACCCGGCGTATGCCGGAACGCCGGCCTGTGGCAGCCCCATCGTTCCGGCGATGTCGTCGCCGAAGATGTAACCCCGTACCACGTTGAAGCCGGTTTTCTCCAACCCGTCGTGGATGAGTCGTTTGGTTTCTTCCAGCCGTGACGGCTCAAACTCGGTGACAAAGAAACTGACCTTGTCCTCGCCGTACAGCTCCACCGCGAACGATTCCGCCAGCCCTTCGCCAACCATATACTCCCCGACGCTGGTGGTCATGATGTTTGTGTTTCCGCCCATGCCCATGCCAATCGCGGCGGCCAGATTGTGGTGCAGTTCGTGGGCGGTGACCGCTTTCACCCGGGGCAGGGTGTAGTCGTTGGCTTCGCCGTAGACGGTCATAATCCAGCCGGGAATACCGCCGAAGCCGGTATAGCGGCGCTGGCCCGGCGCGCTGCTCATGTCCGCAATTACCAGCCCAAAGACAATGCTGTCCAGGGCAATCCGGTCATGCAGCGGCGCGAAGGCAGCGTATCCGTCTGCCAGCGCCTGTGCCGCCTGCGTCCAGGCATCGGCTGCCGCCAGCGCGTTAACGGTCGCCGCCATCCAGTCGCGTTTCTCGCCCGCGAAGTGGTCCGGCGACAGGCCCCACATCCGAAAGAGTGCCAGCCCATCACCGCCGCCAAAAACGCTGACGAGTCCCCGGAATGGTTCAACCAGTTCGCTGGTGAAGATGGCCTCGCGCGCCGCCGCGTCCGGCTCATCCAGCAGCCGCCGGTAAATGCTTTCGGTATCTACGATCTGGAATTGCATGGTGTTCCTCCTCACGCTGCGCCGCCCGTGAGCGGCTTTCGAACGCGACCAGTGTAAAGGCTCACGTCACGTGAGGCTCAAGGGGGGATTGTGGAGGAAATGGAAACAGGATGAGGCAGATCACCGGGCAGGGACACGACAACGCTGTGTCCCTGTGGCGCGATTTGGGCGCTGTTACCGCCGCCTGCGTGCGAACTTACGCACGTAATCCGTCAGTTTGGCCTTGATTTCGGCGGTCATGCGCGCCTCGTCGTAGTTGTAAAACGGCGCGGGCGGCGCAAAATCATACACCTGTTCGCGGTCGTCGGATACCGATGACACCCACACCGAGAGCTTCAGGTCGCCAGATACTGATTCGGTCACGGAGAAGCTCACCCGCACGTCGTCGTGCTCGGCCTCGACTTCCGCCGCCACCTGTTTGCCAATGCGTTCGATTTTGTCCCGTAACATGCGTATCCCTCCCCTGGTTCAGGCCGCCAGTGTAACCCAAAAAGCGACATCAGAAAAATGAAAGAAACACCCCGGACGAACGTCCTGTTTTCGCCGCTTGCCCGCCGGTTTGCCGCCGGAAGTTCGCACAAACAGCAGGGATGCGTTAAATTTACCTCTTTGACACACTGCTGTTGACAGGAGTTTGGGTTATGTTTAATCGCGTATGGCGTACAGCCTTCGCCTTCGGGCTGATGCTGGCGCTGTCGTCGTGTAATCTGCTGAATCAGCCGGGCGGCGGCCAGACGGTCATCAGCGGGCCGCCGGTAGTGCGGCTGGCGTCGCCGTTGCCCAATGCGACCTATCTGGAAGGCGTGTCAGTGAATATCCAGGCGCAGGTGACGAATGCCGGTACGGACGTTGACCGCGTGGAAGTGGTGGTAGACGGCTCGATTATCGCCACCCAGCAGCAGCCGAATTCCTCCGGCGCGCCGGCTTTTACCGTGTCACAATCGTGGAAGGCGGCAGGCGTTGGCCAGCACAGCATCAGCGTGACCGCTTTCCGCGCCGACGGCTCCAGCAGCACGCCGGCGACCGTTAACGTGAACGTCGTCGCGCCGGGCACCACCCCATCGCCCGCGCCAACCACCGCCGGCAGTGGCAATCCGCCGGGTGGCATCGGCAACGAACCGGGAGGCCAGAGCGCCGGCAGCAACAATGCCGCACCGACCAATCCGCCCGCGACGGCTACCAACGCGCCGCCGACCAATCCCCCGCCGCCCACCAACACCCCCACACCCAGCAAGCCGGTGGCGACCTTCAACCAGGGTGTAAACGTCCGCAGCGGGCCGGGAACGATATTTAACCCGCCTATCGGCGCGTTTGCCGCCAATCAGACCGCCGATGTGCTGGCGAAATCGCCGGACGGCACGTGGTTCAAGGTGCGGTATTACAACGCCGAAGGCTGGGTGTTCGGGCAGTTGGTGACCGTCTCCGGCGATGTCTCCAGTCTGCCGGTTGATCCCGGCCCGCCCACGCCCATCCCAACCGCCACGCCGGTGCCGGTGACGCCAACGCCGGTCACGACAATCAATCTGGTGGCGGGCGCGATCCGGTTGAACCCTGGCAGTCCACGCTGCAAGGAAACGTATCAGGTGACGGTGGACGTGGCTAACCTGGGCAGCACCGAAGCGCCCAGCGGCAGCCTGACGATACAGGACATCGCCGTGCGCGATGGCTCGGTGCAGCAGAGCGTGCCGGCGGGCTTCCCTGCCGTCCCCGCCGGGGCGACGGTGAACTCCGGCAATATCCCGATCACGTCCAGCACCTACTTTGCCGAACAGCATAAGATCGTTGCCATCGTGGACCCGAATAACGTGATTCCCGAAACCAACGAAAACGACAACCGCTCGGAAATCACCTTCACGCTCGAAAAGGGCGGCTGCTAAAACCGCCTCCAGCGGAGGGGCGCGGCGTCGGCTGTGCCCCTCCTCGCGCTGGACACCTGTTGGAGTGTGTTATAATCGGCGCTGAATGGTCGGCCAGCCTTATGGACACCTATGCTGCGTGTACTGCCCCGTCTGTGTCTGCTGCTGTTGATGGTGATTGGTATCGCGCCGATCATTGCCCAGGAAGCAGCCCCGGCATCCCCTACCGGCCAGACGGTGATGAACCGGACTGCCATCGTTTATGCCGGGCCGGGCGACACCTTCCGGCAGCTTGGCGTGCTGCGGGCGGGACATTCGGTCGCACTTGTTGAACGTAACCGCATCGGCAACTGGCTCCACATCCGGCAGAACGACCGCAACGGCTTTGTCAGGCTGGATGGCTGGGTGATGACCGGCAGCCTGACGCTGCCCCCCGAAGTGCGTTTCAGTCAGGTGCCGGTGAACATCACGCTGCCGGACGCTGACCCGTCGAACGTGGATAACGCGCTGCTCCAGCAGTTGTACGCCGTACCGGTCATCTCCGATGTCAGCGACCGGATGCGCCAGGTCTACCGGCTGGGGCAAACGCTCGGTATGCACAGCTACGTCATCACCAAAGTTGGCGACAGCCTGTCGTTTAACCCGATGTATCTTGAACCGATGAGCCGGAACGACAACGACCTGGGGCCGTATGATTATCTGGCGGACGCGCTGACATACTTCGGCCCATCGGCAGCCCCAAGCGCGGCGGCCAGCATCGGCCTCAACGTCTTTTCGGTATTTGACCCTGGCTGGAAGCGAAAGGCGCAGTGCCGCGCCAACGAGTCGCCGCTGGCGTGTGAATACCGGCAAAAACAGCCGGGCGTGGCCTTCATCCTGTTTGGGCCAAATGACGTGCGCGCCGTCAACGTGGACAAGTTCCGTACCCAGATGCAGAAGATTGTGGAGGAAACCGAACAGCGCGGCATTATCCCGGTGCTGTCCACCTTCAGCGCCGACCCGAACCGCCGCTACTGGGACGAAGCGGTGATCTTTAATCTGGCGATTGTTGACGTGGCCTGGCAGTATGACGTGCCGTTGATTAACCTGTGGGCGGCGGCGCGCCCGCTGCCGGATTATGGGCTGGATGCTGACCACGTGCACATGAAAAACAGCGGTTTTCTGTATCTCAAGTATTCAACCGGCCACGAGTCCTTGTATGGCACCAGCCTGCGTAATCTGCTGTCGCTGGTGATGCTGGACGAGATTTTGCATACGGTGATTCTGGAGACGGACGGATGAGAAAATGGTTTGCTGTAGGGACACGATATATCGTGTCCCTACAAGTCCTCATGCTGGTTCTGGTTCTATTGCTGGCGGCCTGCGCGGGCGGTGAGGCCGGCGGTGGCGACCCGGCGGATGCAGTCGAGAAGTACCTGACGTCGAAAGTTGCCGGCGACGCCGACGGCGTGAAGGCGCTGTTGTGCAGCGCGATGGAAGCGGACCTCGACCGCGAGGCCAATTCGTTTGCGGCGGTGGACGCGTCGCTGGAAGGTATGGACTGCCAGCGCGACGGCAGTAGCGACGTGGTGCGCTGCGCCGGCAAGATCGTCGCCGTGTATGGCACGGAAAACATGGACTTCCCGCTGGGCGCGTACAAGGTGGTGCAGGAAGGCGGCGAGTGGAAATGGTGCGGGGAGGCCGGGTAACATGCGCCTGCTGACGCGGGAAAACCTGTTCGCGCTCGGCCTGTGCCTGCTGGTGCTTCTGCTGGTCATCGCCACGACCGACTCCGCGCCGACGTGGATTTACCAGGGGTTTTAGGGGATAAAGGGGCGTAGGGGCACGGCGTGCCGTACCCTACAAATGACACACCCATGCAACTGCATCACATCGCCGTGTTTATCGTCGCCGCGCTGCTGTACGCGGCTTTTGCGCCGCCGCGCTGGCGGGGCTGGCTGCTGCTGGTTGGGAGCGTGGTGGCGCTGTACTGGCTGCAAGCTACGCTGACGATCCGCTACCTGGATTTCGCGCTGCCGACGGCGACGCTCGTTTTAACCGTCGCCATGTGGTGGGTAACAAGGCCAAACGATACTGTTGAACCCGTAGGGGCACGGCATGCCGTGCCCCTACAACCTCTGTCGAAACGATGGGCATTTCTGGGAACGGTCAATCGTGATGATTGGCTAACGCTGCTGGTTATCACCGCGCTGGTGCTGGCGCTGGCGGCCACGCGCTATCTCGTGCCGGAACTGCGTCCGACCGCCTCCCGCGCACCGGACGTGCTGCCGGTGGCGCTGGCGCTGCTGCTGGTTGGCGCGGCGCTGCTGGCGCTATGGCGAACGTTCGGCCAACGGCGCGGCCTGCTGACCGGCGGGATCCTGTTTATGGTCGTGCTGTTTGTGCTGCTCAAAACGCCGCCGTTCAGCGCCGGCATGGCCGCCGCCCTGCGCGGCCTCAGCGGACAGCCGGTCGAACTCGCCAGCCCGGTTGATCTGGAATGGCTTGGTTTTTCGTATGTGGCCTTCCGGCTGATTCACACCCTGCGCGAACGGCAGATGGGCAAACTGCCGGCGCTGTCGCTGCGCGAGTACGTCACCTACGTGATCTTTTTCCCGGCGATCACAGCAGGGCCGATTGACCGCGCCGAACGGTTTGTGAAGGATGAACGGGCGATAACCGAGTATCAGGATATTTCCGGTAGGGGCGACCTAGTAGGTCACCCCTGCAACAGGATGCGCCTCTTCACCGCGCCGCGACTGGTGCAAGCGGGTGGACGTATCAGCCTGGGGCTGTTCAAGAAGTTTGTGATTGCGGACAGCCTGGCGCTGGTGGCGCTGAACAGCACCAACGCCGGGCAGGCGCAGACTACCGGGGCGCTGTGGCTGCTGCTGTATGCTTACGCCTTCCGGCTGTTTTTCGACTTCAGCGGCTACACCGACATCGCTATCGGCATCGGCATCCTGTGCGGTTTCAAACTGCCGAAAAACTTTGACCGCCCCTATCTCAAAAACAACCTGGCGGCGTTCTGGCAAAGCTGGCACATGACCCTCAGCAACTGGGTGCGTTTTTACGTGTTTTCGCCGCTGTCGCGGGCGCTGCTGAAACGTAAGGTGGACTCGCAGACGGCGGTGTTCCTCGCGCAGATGACGACCATGCTGGTCATCGGCCTGTGGCACGGTGTCACGCTCGGCTTTGCCGTGTGGGGGCTGTGGCACGGGCTGGGACTGTTCGCGCATAAAACCTGGAGCGACCGCACACGCAAATGGTTCCTCCGCCTGAACGCGCAGCCGCGCCTGAAAACCGTCTGGACGCTTGCGGGTGTGCTGCTGACGTTCCATTTTGTGCTGCTCGGCTGGGTCTGGTTCGCGCTGCCCGTCGAATCGGCCTGGCGGGTATTCCTGGGCTTGTTTGGGATTAGGATTTAGCGACTATGTTTGACGAAAATTCCCCTTTGTATGATGTACCGATAGAAACGCTCGGTTTATCAGAGGACGCACTACAGGAATTGAAGCGAGTGGGCATAACCAGCATTGGCGATTGTCTCGATCATTATGCGCGCGGCAAGAATGCTATGATGCCAGCGACAAGTGGTTTTCTGCACGCAATGGCAAACGAAGTAAAGCAGAAACTCCAGCAGCACGGTTATGTAATTCCCGGTGAACCGGATGCGTAAGTTTCGCCTTGTTTTGCCTTTCCTTCCCAAAGCCAAATGGGAGGTTCAAACCCCTGGCTGAACCCGGCAGCCTGAAGGCTGCTGAAAGCCCACTGAAGGGGCTTCTTAGCCGTTGGTTTGCGGGTTCCAACCCCTTTAGCGGGCGTGGCACTTTGGTAGCCGGACGCTTGAACGCCTGGTGACGCAGGCCGTATCACTAAGTTTCTGCATATGGGGCACGGCATGCCGTGCTCCTACGTGACCGTGATTTCCCTCACTCTCCTCCCACAGGTGCCTCTGTCAGTCCCCGAACTCGTAGAGGAGGCTTAAGGCAGGTTTTTCTCCCCCTTTCTCCGTGTACGGGGAAAGGGGGGGGATAGGGGTTCTGGAGTGTGGCATTGTGCTGTTCCTGCTTGCACTCCTCACAGGATGACTTTAGCTGGGTGGTCGGCGCGCAGCCGGTATACGTGCTGCCTGACCCCAGCAGGCCGGTGCTGCTGTGGGTGGACTCGCTGCCGGTGACGGCGACCACTACAGCAGCCCGGAGTGCGTAGCTTTTATCCAGCGGTCGCCTCATCCATCACTTCACGTTCAATCTTTCAATTTGTGACGCACCGTACCACCGTACCGGTTTCTATGGCATAATAAGCGGAGTTCAGCCTGCCCAGATGAGAGAACGGACATGCAAACAGCAAATCCCGTGAACGTATTTATCACCGGGGCGGCGACCGCCCTGGGACGCGAAGTGACGCGCCGGCTGAAGGCGCGCGGCCATCAGGTGACCGGCGTTGTGGACGGCTCCAACAACGCGGCCAGGGCGCGCCAGGACGGGGCCATCCCGGCTTTCATCACCGACCCGTTCCGCGCCGGCGAGTGGCGAAGCCTGCTCCGGGCGGCACAGACGGCTGTTGTCATGCACCTGACACCCCAGCTTGCCAACAGTTTCCCGCGCCGTGACCTGGCCTGGGATGACCTGAGCCGCGCCATTACTGAAGGCACCCCGGCGCTGCTGCAGGCCGCGTCGGAAGCGGGTGTGAAGTTTTTTGTCTATCCCAGTTTTGCCTTTGTTTATGGCGATCATCACGGCGAATGGGTGGATGAGGAGTCGCCGCGCAGGCCCCCCGCGCTGCTGCGTCCGATTGCAAAAGTCGAAGACGCGGTGCTCGGTGGCAGCGTCCCGGCAGTTGTCTTGCGCGCCGGGCGGGTGTACGGCGGCTTCGAAGACGGCACAACCGCGCTGGTGGAGGCGCTGCGCCGCGGACGCCCCGTTTACACCGGCGACGCGAACGCCGTAACCAGTTGGGTGCATATCGCCGATCTGGCGGAGGCGCTGGCGCTGGCGGCGGAGCAGATGCCCGCCGGGCAGGTGTTCAACGTGGCCGATGACGAGCCGGTCGCGCCGGCGGAGTTTATCCGCTATCTGGCAAACAACCTGGGCCTGCCAGAGCCGGGCAAGCCACCGGCGCTGCTGCTGCGCAACCTGACCAACACCGTGGTAGATACGCTGCTGGGCACGTCCGCGCGGCTGCGTAACAACAGGGCCAAACAGACACTCGGTTGGACTCCCCGCTATCCCACCTATCGCGCCGGTTTGGACCAGACCCTGCTGGTGTGGCGGGCGGAAGCACCCGTGCGTGGGTGAATATTATTACGGAACACCTGTACAGACACGATATATCGTGTCTGTACAAACCATCATCCCCGTTCGACGGGACGCGGTTACGCCGCGCCCCGCAGCTCTGTGAGACGTGATTGTACCGCTAGCAATGACAGATACACTGGAAACAACCCAAACCTTAAAAGCTGTCCTGTTTGATCTGGACGATACGCTGCTGGACTGGAGCGATGAGCAGACCGACTGGCTGGCCTACGAGCAGCAGTTTTTGCAGCGCGTGTTTGATTACATCTGTCAGGAAGTTCATCCCCTGCCGGATATGCAGGCGTTTATAGACGAATTCCACCGCCTGACGCGCGAAGGCTGGAGCGCCGGGCGCAGCACGTTTATCGCACCGCATCTGGGCCGGATTCTGGTACAGGCGGCGGAAGCTTCCGGCGCGCCAACCGGCTGCCTGGACGACCGCCGCTGCCTGGAAGTTTACGGTTGGAAGGCAGTGCCGGGCTGCCGGCTGTTCCCGGAAGTGCCGGCGGTGCTGTCGCTGCTGCGTGACAGCGGCATTAAGGTTGGCATTGTCACTAACGCTTACCAGCCGATGTGGATGCGGGACGTGGAGATCGAACAGCACGGCCTGCTGGAATACTTCCCCGACTGCCGCATTTCCGCCGCTGACGTGGGCTATCTCAAGCCGCATCCCGCCATCTTCAGGGCTGCGCTGAAGGTGCTGGACATCCAGCCGGAAGAAGCGGTGTTTGTGGGCGACAACCCGACGGCGGACATCGCCGGGGCACAGGCCGCCGGGCTGCGTGGCATCCTGCGCGTCACCCAATCCATGCAGCCAATGTTAAGCGGACTGATCGTACCGGACGCCGCCATCAACAGTCTGGAAGAACTGCCCCGCATCCTCGACGAGTGGTATCCAGGCTGGCGTGTATGAGCAGTGTCCTGAAGACCTATACCAACGGCAGTAACGGCAGTAATGGTGCCAACGGCAGGCACGACAATGGCGCGACCAGCGCCCTGCTGCTGCCCGCCGACCAGAACCTGATTATCACCGGCTACATCGGCCCGAACCCGCCGCTGATCGGCCAGCAGGTGGCCGACCGGCTGAAACTGCGCTACGTCAACGTGGAACGGCAGATCGAAGCGCGTGCCGGGATGTCGCCGGACGAACTGCGGGCGCGCTACGGCGAAACACGGCTGAAAACGGTTGAAACCGACGTGATGCAGGACGTACTGCTGTATCGCGGCGCGGTCATCCGCATCAGCGGGCAGACACTGCTGCATGGCGATTACAGCCGGCGGCTGGCGGAAACCGGCCCCATCGTCTGCCTGGTGGCGGCGCTGGACGCAGTGCTGCGGCGGTTGCACGTCGCCATGGGAGCGCGGTATCATAACCCGCACGAACGCGCCCTTGCCATCGGCAGTCTGAAGCGTGAATGGGCCGTCCGCAAGCTCGATTTTGTACACGAACTGGATACCACCACGCTGACCGACAGCGAGATCGTGGACGCGGTGATCGGTCTGTGGCAGCAGGTGGCGGTTGGCGTCTAGCGGTTGGCGGCTGGCAGTTCGCGTTTACTGCTGGTAAATCCGTGCAGGGGCGAACCGGCGGTTCGTCCCTACCGGCACACCTTTAGATAACCTTTATTTGAGAACGTACTTTAACAGCCTGTAGCCGTTTTATTAAAGCAAAATGTTTTGACTGAAGGCTGAAGGCTATTGGCTACCGGCTCACGTTCAAGGGGATTGCAGAGTGGCAAAACTGATTATCAGTCTGGCGCAAATGAATATCGCGCTGGGTGACGAACGCAAAAATGCGCTGGTGATGGAACGCTGGGCGGTGGAAGCAGCGCGGCGCGGGTCGCATCTGCTGGTGCTGCCGGAACTCTGGTCAACCGGCTACGCGCTCGAC
Organism: Chloroflexota bacterium; assembly: GCA_016223085.1. Lineage (GTDB taxonomy): Bacteria > Chloroflexota > Anaerolineae > Aggregatilineales > Phototrophicaceae > CFX2. Next base: position 153,501 of record JACRPS010000005.1, on the reverse strand, counting down.
CAGAGCAGGGAACTGGCCGCCGTGCTGAACACCGGCATGTTCACGCAGATGGGTACGGTCGCGCAGCAGAACAAAATCGCGCTGGTCGGTTCGATACTGGAAAAGCGCGGGCAGGAAGTCTCCAACAGCGCACCGTTTTTTGCGCCGAATGGCCGGATGCTCGGCATTTATCGCAAGCTGCACCTGTTCCGCCTGATGGACGAAGACAAGTGGTTGCAGCCGGGGCAGTCGCCGCTGGCGATGGATTTGCCCTGGGGCAATACCGCACTGGCGATCTGCTACGATCTGCGCTTCCCGGAGCTGTTCCGCCGCTACGCGGTCGAAGGTGCGCGGCTGATCGTTATCCCGGCGGAATGGCCGCTGGAACGGGTGGAACACTGGCGGGCGCTGCTGCGGGCGCGGGCGATTGAAAACCAGTGTTACATCGTCGCTTGCAACGCTGCCGGCCAAACCGGCGAAACGGTGTTTGGCGGGCACTCGATGATTATTGACCCCTGGGGCAAAACCGTCGTTGAAGGCGGCGAAGCGCCGCTGCTGCTGACCGCCGAGATCGAAATGGACGTGGTAGACGAGGTGCGCCGCCGCATCCCGGTGTTTGACGACCGCCGCGACGACGTGTATTAGGCGCAGGATGTGTCCCCGCTTCCGGCGCAGACCGCCGGACGTGATTTTATACACCGCCTTTTGTGAAGAATAACACTTGTTGGTGGCCGCAGGGTTTTGTCCCCTGCGACTTTATTTGCCTGTAATGCAAAGTCCTGTAACATAAACAGATAGAAAATAGATTGATTTCTGGAAAATACACATGTCCCCGCACATCTTCATCAGCTACAGCCGGGTAGACAAATCATTCACCGAACATTTTATCGCGCGTTTGCGCCGTCTGTTCCCGGACGTGGAAATCTGGTACGACGACGAGTTACACGGCGGTGAACTGTGGTGGGACGAAATCATCAACCAGATCGCGGCCTGCGACGTGTTTATCTACCTGCTGTCCAACGAGTCCGTCCAGTCCGCCTACTGTCAGGCGGAGTTCACAGAGGCGCGGCGGCTTCAAAAGCGCGTGATTACCGTTCAGATACGGGACCGCACCGAACTGACCGATGATCTGGATGATATTCAGTATGTGGACATGAAAGCCGGTGTAGACGACCCGGAGGTACTGACGCGGCTGGGGGGCGCAGTCCGTTTACAGCTTTCCAAAGCGCGCAAAAAACGCCCTTTGTGGCAGCCGCGCACGCCAAAACCCGTACTGACGAAAGAACAGTCCCGGCCTGCCAACACCCCTGATGTGGTCACGCCAAATCTGCATGTTCCCGTAAACCCCCGCCAGGAAATATCCTGGTATCGGGACTCGCGCTTTATTGTCAGTGCGATTCTCGTGCCACTGATCGTAGCTGTCATAGGGGGGGCATTTACGCTGCTCAACAATGCCAATAACACGCCGACGCTTCTGGCGCCGACAAACACGCTTGCGCTGTTGGCTACTCCTCCGTCATCCCCCGGTGTCGAGGTTACGACGCAAGTGCCAATTTCAAATCTCCCCGTTACGGCCATCCCTGCTCCAGGAGCAGCAGCCAGCCCGCAGCCGCCGGGAACGCTAACCGCCGAATTAAGCCGCCTGTTCCCGGCGGAGTTGCCCGGCTGCGTCGAGGCGGGGAGTAACGCCGATGCCGCCAGGGGGAACGTGAACCTGTACTTTGACCGGGAGCAGCATGATCGGGCGCTCGGCTGCGCGCGGCGGGTTTACGAGTTGCAGGGCGACCAGGCCAGCCACGACCAGCAGCGGCTGGTCGAACTCGGCCAGTGCCAGAATCCAACTATGCCCGGTGGCCTGGGCGGCAAGCCGTATCTGGATAACTATATGGCGCTGTCAAATGTCGGCAACAGTCTGTACGTGGCGGGCAAAAGCTACCGCGCGCTGAACGATTTAACCCACGCGGCGGCAGTGTGGAACGCGCTTATTGAAGCGTATCACTGCGCCTGGGTGGGCGATGGGGTTACAATGTGGAGTCCCGCAGAGGAAGCACAAAAGCGGCTGATTCTGCTGACGCCGCAGCCATAAATAATTCATGGAGGTTCAACAATGTTTTTGCGGATGCTGAAAATACCACTTTTAATTATCGTCGTGTGCCTGTTCATTTCTCCGGTGGCCGGGCAGGATGACGCGCCGGTGCTGGGCATCAACTACGGCCCGTACCGCGACGGCCAGTACCCCGGTGGGCCAGCGCCGTCGGAAGCGGACATCACGCAGGATATGGCGCTGATCGCCGCAAAATTCTCTACCCTGCGGCTGTACAGCTCGCTGGGAATTGCGGAACAGGTCATCCAGCTTGCCAACGATCAGGATTTGCAGGTTGTCATTCAGGCCTGGATTGGCCCTGACCGCGCCAATAATGCGGTCGAAATCGGGAAAGCCATCGAACTGGCAAACACCGCCCCGAACGTGGCGGCGGTGCTGGTCGGCAGCGAAGCGCTGCTGCGCAGGGACGTATCCATTGATGAACTGCTGCTGTACCTGCGCTACGTCCGCCAGAATGTGCCGGAGGGGATTCCGGTAGGCTATGCCGATGTCTTTGATTCGTGGGATAAAAATCCGTCACTGGCGGAGGTGGTTGATTTTGTTGGCCTGCACAGCTACGGCTTTTTTAGCTGCCAGCCGGTCAGCGAGGCCGGCGCTTTCCCGTTGAAGCACGTCCAGATGCTCCGCGAAAACCCGGCCTACACGGATAAAAAGATCGCCATCTTTGAAACCGGCTGGCCAACCGCCGGCGCCAAATGCGATGATAACCCAAACACGAGTGGCAGCGATGCCAGCCAGGCGCAGTTCGTTCGCGATGTGATGACCGCCGCGCAGAGCCAATCGCTTGATCTGTTCCTGTTTGAATTTGCTGATGAACCCTGGAAGTGTTACACCGGCGGCGAGCCGGTTTACGGCTGCCGCTGGGGGCTGGTGGACGTGAATCGCAATCCGAAACCGGCCTGGGACGCGCTGTCGGCTTCCGCTGAAGTGGAAACGATCATGGTGCGCACCGATGACGGCAGCCCGGCCAACTGCCGCGCCGAAGCCGACCGGGAAAGCAGTCTGATGACCACGATTCCCAGCGGTACGGAAGTCAACGTCCTGGACAGCACGACCGACTGGTTGCAGGTTCAGGTTGGCGACAACTTGTGCTGGGTTCACAAAAGTCTGACCGGCAGTGGGCCGGTAGTGGTAGCGCCAACCACCCAGGTAACAGTGGTGGTGGAAACGCCGACTACGCCAACTGAAGCGCCGCCAGCAACGGCTATTACGGTTTGCGACCCAACTACACTATCCAGCACGCTCGGCAGTTGCGTCCGCGCGGACCTGTGTACCGGCGCCACCAGCGAGGCGATTTCCGGCCAGTCGTGGGGCACGACGGATGTGATCGGCGCGGCATCCTGTCTCAATCACCTGCTGCGCTGGAAAGCCGAGGCCGCCGATCAGCAGGCCATCCGCTTGCAGAATGGTAGCTGTAACATTCAGCCGATGCCTGACCAACTGGAGCCATATTTCAAAGACAATTGGGCGCTGACCGACATCGCCATTGGTTATTTCAATCTGGGGATGCGGTTGAAAGCAGCAGGGCAGCCTAGCGCAGCGCGCGAGGCGTTCCAGACGATTGTTGATAATTACTCATGCGCCTGGGCGTGGGATCCACAGGGCTGGTTCTGGTGGCTGCTGACCGGCGCCCGCGAACAGATGCCATAGTACGAACATGCGCTGGGGTGAGGGGACGTCCTCACCCCTATGTCACAGGTGTTGCCGCCATGCCTGACTTCATTCCCGGCCTGGTGCTGGGCGAACTGTTTTACCGCGAAGCCGTTATGCCCATCCTCGACCGGCATTTCCCCGGCTTGCCATATGCCGCCGCGCTGGTTGGCTCCGGTTCGGAAGTCCTGGGTTACGATACCCCCATGTCCACCGACCACCACTGGGGGCCGCGCCTGCTGTTGTTTCTGAATGAGGCTGACTACGACCGGCTGCGCCAGAACATCCATGACGTGCTGGCCTGGCAGCTTCCCTACACCTTTCGCGGCTACTCGACGCACTTCACGCCGCCCAACCCCGACGACAACGGGACGCAGTTGTTGCAAACCATTAGCAGCGGGCCGGTCAACCACCGCGTCGAAATGCTGACGCTGCGCCAGTTTTTTAAGAGCGCGCTCGATTTTGATCTGGACAGCGACATCGAACCCGCCGACTGGCTGACCTTCCCGCAGCAGCGGTTGCTCGGCATCACGCGCGGCGCGGTGTATCACGACGACGTGGGGCTGGAAGCCGCCCGCGCCCGCTTTACCTTTTATCCGCGTGACCTGTGGTTATATCTGCTGGCGTCCGGCTGGGCGCGCATCGGTCAGGAAGAACCCTTTGTTGGGCGCACCGGCTCGGTGGGCGACGACGTGGGATCGCAGGTGCTGGCGGCGCGCCTGTGCCGAGACGTGATACGGCTGGCCTTCCTGATGGAGCGCCAGTACGCGCCGTACTCAAAGTGGCTCGGCACGGCGTTTGCCCGGCTGGACTGCGCGCCCCGGCTGCTGCCGCTGCTGCGTGGCGCAATGCTCGCTCAGACCTGGCACGAGCGCGAGGAGTGCCTGTCGCCCGCTTACGAAACGCTGGCACAGATGCACAACGCGCTGGGCGTTACCGAACCGCTGCCTACAACCGTGTCGCCGTTTTTTGGCCGTCCGTTCCAGGTCATTCACGGCGACCGTTTCGCCGCCGCCCTGCAAGCTGCCATCGAAGATGAAACCCTGCGCCGCCTGCCGCTGATCGGCTCGATTGACCAGTTCTCCGACTCGACCGACCTGCTGGAAAACATCCGCCTGCGCCAGCAGCTAAAGCAGTTGTATACAGCGTAGGGACACGATATATCGTGTCCCTACTAAAGACTGACGACTATCCTACGCTCCGAACTTCGCCAGCCGGCCCGCGTGCGCCAGCGCCAGCGGCATCAGGTCGGTGGCCGGGAACTGCCCCAGCGCGCCGCACATACATTCACGCTCGCCAAACACCTGCGCCCGGTCGGGCATATGCGTGCCCGGCGCGTACAGCAGCGTCGGCACCGGATGCCAGCTATGCGATTTCAGCTTGGCCGGGGTGGAGTGATCGCCGGTGATAATCAGCACGTCGGGATTCAGCCCCAGCAGAATCGGCAGCGCCTCGTCCACCTGTTCGATCACCTTCACCTTGGCATCAAAGTTGCCATCTTCGCCCCGGCTGTCGGTGTATTTGATGTGGCAGAAGATAAAATCGTAGTCGTCGTAGACGCGCGCAACGTGGTTGAACTCGTCGGCGGGGGTATCGTGCGAGTCGGTCTGGATCACGTCCATGCCAACCAGCCGCGCCACGCCCTTGTACATCGGGTACACGGCGACACAGGCCGCTTTCAGCTTGTACACGTCCTTGTACTTCGGCAGCCCCGGCTCCATCGCAAAGCCCCGCAGCGTGACCATGTTGGCCGGTTCGTGGCCTTTTAACACCTTGCGTGCTTCGTCCAGCCACTGGTTGACCAGTTTTGCCGTGTGTTCGGCTTCCGGCGACTGGGCGACGGCGGGAAGCGTGGGCTTGCCCGTCACCTGCGGGTCGGTATCGGCGATGTCGCCGTTCAGCCCCGGCCCACGCAAAATCAGAGCGAAGCGGTAATCCTGTACCGGCTCGACAATCGTTTCCACGCCCGGCAGCCTGATCTGCTTGAGCAGTTCGACCCGCTTCGCACCTTCTTCGGTCGAGATGCGCCCGGCGCGGCGGTCGGTAATCAGACCGTTGGCATCCACCGTGGCGAAGTTGCCACGAATCGCCACATCGCCCGGCAGCACTTCCAGCCCGATGCCGGTCGCTTCCAGCACGCCGCGCCCGATCTCGTACTGAATCGGGTCGTAGCCAAACAGCGCCAGATGCGCCGGGCCGCTGCCGGGGGCCACACCACGCGTCACCGGGATGCTGAGGCCGGTGCTACCCTCGCGCGCCAGCCTGTCCATGTGGGGGGTGTTGGCCGCTTCCAGTTCGGTTGGGCCGTTGGGGATCATTGGCAGGCCGCCCACGCCGTCCATCACCAGCAGGATGATCTTGCCGCCGGTTTCATGCGCCAGCCGGCTGATGAGTTCAAAGTTCGCCATTGTCGAGTCCTTTCTCGCTATGCCTGTGTAGGGGCACGGCATGCCGTGCCCCTACCGTATTTGCTCAAATCACCCTACGGTTGTAACCCCTCTGTCAGACGCATGTCAAGGAAAAACGGCGTCAGCGGGCTGGACAAATGTCCCGATCTTACGCCGGGAAAATATCCTTCACGGCCAGCGTGAAGCCGGGCAGCACGTCGCCGCCGTCGAGCGTGTCGTTGATACCGAGGATTTTTGGGGGTTGACCCGGCGCGTACACCTGCACCTGTTTCGTTTCGGGGTAAACAATCCGGACCGTCGTGCCGGCAGCCAGATAATATGCCAGCTTAATCATCAATTTGCTTTGCGAAGCATGGGTAGAGGGGAAATCAACTTCGACGGCCAAATCAGGGGGATTCGGGTTATAGCCTTCCTGCGCCAGTTCTGGCTGACGAACCTTTGAGATAAACGCTACGTCTGGCGCGTAGCGTTCGCCAAAAACCATGTACCCGCCGGCCTCGCCCGTGACGAACCCCTCAATGTTATGCTCTCGAATAAACAGTTTGATAAAGAATGCAATTGTAATTGAAATGGCTGAGACAAACGCATTTGACGGCACTTCGACAATCTCCCCCCCGATGAATTCAAAGAGCCTATCCGCATTCTCCGGCAGATTGGCAAACCGTTCAAATTCCTCTGCCGTGTATACTCTTTCCTGTGCAACCATGCCCGCACTCCATTCCTGTGATTACCCCGATTATACCTGTTTCCAAATCAATACCGATAATTCTCCGCCCGCTTTGTGGCATAATTAGGGAAGATGAGTTGCGAGGATATGACAGATGGCGGCACAGGTTGAAACCCGGATGACGGCGGCAGAGTTTTTTGAACTGCCGGAATCGAAACAGCCAATTGAACTGCTGGAAGGCGAGCTGATTATGAGTCCCACCCCGGTCCCGAATCATCAGCGTGTGGTTTTCCATACTGCAAAAGTGATTGAGCGGCTTGCTCCCAACGGGGAAGTTTTTATCGCGCCGCTGGATGTGTATCTGGACGAGGACAACGTGCCGCAGCCGGATGTGATGTGGGTGGCGGAAGGCAGCCGCTGTATCGTCGGGGAAAAACGGCTGGAAGGCCCGCCTGATCTGGTCGTCGAGGTGTTTTCGCCGGGAACCGTGCGTAAGGACAAAAGGCAGAAATTCCAGCTTTACCAGAAATACGGCGTGCCGGAATACTGGATGATGGACCCGCTGGAACGTTACATCGAAGTGCACCGGCTGGAAAACGGGCGCTACGTGCCGCAAGGCGTGTACGAGCCGGGCGAAACCTTTGAATCGGCGGCGCTGGGCGGGAAACTCGTTGAGGTGAAGGCGCTGTTTGGAGGATAGCGCAATGGCAGCCAGGATTAACAGTTGTACAGTGTACCAGGCTCACCCCGAACTTATCCCATCTAATAGAATTCTTACCGGCCCGTGTTATACTCTCGCCTAAGGTACGGTATACCGGGGCCCGCGCCTGCCTCTCTCATATTTGCCGGGAACATATGATGAACAAACCAGGACTTTCGATGGTTTACATCACCAGACATGCCTACCGACCGTTTAATCCGCCGACCGATGTGATTGAACTGGCGGACAAGATTCTGGTGCTGGTGGAAATCGCCGGGATTCGCTCCGAGGAACTGAAGATCACCTTAAACAATCAGCACCTGGTGATTACCGGCGTTCGGGAACGGCCACAGCACGCCGCTTCGGCCTATCATCAGGTTGAAATCTTCTTTGGTGAATTCCGGGTAGACGTAGTGCTGCCCTGGCCGGTGGACTCGGATGCGGTGGTCGCCAACTATGACGACGGATTTTTGAAGGTGGAACTGCCCCGCAAACCCGTGCGGCAGATTCCAGTCGTGGACCTCAATACAACCGAGCAACAGGATAACCCCTAACATGACTGACGAATTCGGAAAGCTCTATCATGCCTTCGACGAGGCAATGCCGGAGCGTGAGCTGGGTGTAACCGTAAGCGACGAGCCGGAAGAAGACGGCGCTCGACCGGAAGCGGAAATCCCCACTGAACTGCCGATTCTGCCTCTGCGCGGGCTGGTGGTTTACCCCCAAACGGCGATTCCGCTGACAGTGGGACAGCCGCGCAGCATCAAGCTGGTGGATGATGTGGTGTCCGGCGACCGGCTGATCGGGCTGGTCGCGGCCAAAGACCCGAACATGGAAACGCCGGGTCCGGGTGATGTGTACCAGATCGGCACGCTGGCGTCGATTCACCGCCTGTTCCGCGCGCCGGACGGCACGATCCGCCTGCTGGTGCAGGGGCTGGCGCGCATCCAGATTGACGAATATACCGAGACTGAACCGTACCTGCGGGCGAAGATTCACCCGATTCCAGAGCGCACGGAAGATACGCTGGAAGTCGAGGCACTGGTGCGGAACGTCGTCAACCAGTTCACGCGGCTGGCCGACCTGGTGCCGAGCATCCCCGGCGAACTCATCTCGTCGGCGCTGAACGTGGACGACCCGCTGCAACTGGTGTACGCGGTGGCGACCTATATCCGCATCAACCTGGAAGACGCGCAGGAAATCCTGGAACTGGACAGCACCGACGCCAAGCTGCGGCGGCTGATGGGTATCCTCACCAAGGAACTGGAAGTGCTGGAACTGGGTCGCAAAATCCAGACTGAAGCCCAGTCGGAGATGGAAAAAGTCCAGCGTGAATACTTCCTGCGCGAGCAGTTGAAGGCCATCCAGCGCGAACTGGGCGAAGGCGACGAGCAGACTGCCGAGATCGAAAACTTCCGCCAGCGCATTGCCGAAGCCGGCATGACCGAGGAAGCGCGGAAAGAGGCGGAGCGCGAACTCGACCGCCTGTCGAAGCTACCGACGGCGGCGGCGGAATACGGCGTGATCCGCACCTACCTCGACTGGCTGGTCAGCCTGCCCTGGTCGAAGCGCACCGACGATCATCTGAATATCGCCGAAGCCCGTAAGGTGCTGGACGAAGACCACTATGGGCTGAAGGACATCAAGGAACGCATCCTCGAATACCTGGCAGTACGCAAGCTGCGCCAGGAACGGGACATAGACAAACTCGAAAAAGAGGCCAGCGACTATACCATCCGGCGCGAACGGCGCGGCGCGATTCTGTGCTTCATCGGCCCGCCCGGCGTCGGTAAAACCTCGCTTGGCGCTTCGATTGCCCGCGCCATGGGCCGCCGGTTCATCCGCATGAGCCTGGGCGGCGTGCGTGACGAGGCCGAAATTCGCGGCTTCCGCCGGACCTACATCGGCGCAATGCCGGGGCGTATCATCCAGACGATTCGCCGGGTGGAGTCGCGCAATCCAGTGATTATGCTGGACGAGGTGGACAAGCTGGGGCGCGACTTCCGGGGCGACCCGGCCTCGGCGCTGCTGGAAGTACTCGACCCGGAACAGAACGCCGAGTTCCGCGATCATTATCTGGACGTGGCATTTGACCTGAGCGAGGTGTTTTTTATCACGACGGCCAACGAACTCGAACCGATTCCGGGGCCGCTGCGTGACCGCATGGAGATCATCCAACTGTCAGGCTATACCGAGCAGGAGAAAGTCGCTATCGCGGAACAGTATCTGGTGCCGCGTCAGATTCGGGAAAACGGCCTGACGCCGGAAGAAATCGAATTCACGCGCGACGCGCTGCAACTGATCGTGCGCGATTACACCCGCGAGGCCGGCGTCCGCACGCTGGAACGTGAAATCGGGCGGGCGGCGCGCAAGGTGGTGACGCGCATCGCGGAGGGCACAACCGACCGCGTGGTAATTGACGACAAGCTGGTGCGCGACCTGCTGGGCCGCCCGCGCTACGGCTACCGCGAGGAGATCGAGGAGCGCACCGATCTGCCCGGCGTGGCGACCGGCCTGGCGTGGACCCCGGTCGGCGGCGACGTGCTGTTTGTCGAAGCGGCGCGGATGCCGGGCGCGAAAGGTTTCCAGTACACCGGTCAACTGGGCGAGGTGATGCAGGAAAGCGCGCGGATCGCCTTCAGCTACATTCGCTCGAAGGCGATTGACCTGGGCATTGACCCCGCCTTCTTCGAGCGCGGCGACATTCATATGCACGTCCCGGCGGGCGCTGTTCCCAAAGATGGTCCGTCGGCGGGCATTACGATGGCGGTGGCGCTGGCGTCGCTGCTGACGACGCGCCCGGTGCGTAAGAACGTCGCCATGACCGGCGAAATCACACTGCGCGGGCAGGTGCTGCCGGTCGGCGGCATCAAGGACAAGGTGCTGGCCGCGCACCGCTTCGGCGTGGATACGGTGATTCTGCCGAAGAAAAACGAAAACGATCTCGAAGACCTGCCGGAAGAAGTGCGCGGCGAACTGAAGTTTGTGCTGGTCGAGAATGTGGATGAGGTGCTGGCGGCGGCGCTTGAACCGGCGCAGCAGCAAATTCCGCAGCCCGAAGTGATTCTGCCGGAAGGTCAGGCCGCCGCGCCAGTGCGCGAACCAGAGCAGCCCGCACCGATGAACGCATCATCATAGCCAATCGTATAAATCGGGACATGGCGGCGCCATGTCCCGACATTTATGATGTTCCCGTTAGCGATTGATCTGCGTGGTGACGCGCAGGATGGCGTCCAGCATCATCAGCGCCGTCAGGTTGTTGACGCCGTGTCCGCGCTGGAGCGCGTTCGCCTGGGTGTAATCGTGCGCGAAAAATGTGGACAGATGCACGCTGTCCCGGTCGAGGCCGCGATTGGGCAGCGTCTGGGCAATCCGGTCAAAATCCCACAGCGGTACGTGGTAGTCGGCGGCGATCTGGCGAATCAGGCTGTTGTTGGTATCCGCCGGGTCGCGGAAGCGGTCGGCCTTGGTGCCCAGCACCGGAATCACGCCGCTGGTGATGCAGTATTCCACCAGTTGGCGCAGGTTGCGGTCAAACGATTCCGGCACGCCCACGTCGTTGGTGCCCAGACGGATAAACAGCACGCTCGGATTATTCAGGCGGAACTCGCAGGCGACCATGTGCTCCCCCGGCGCGCAGCCGGTGGTAGCAAACATCGGGTCAAACACCGACCACGAATGCAGCCCGCGCCGCACCGCCACCCCCTGCCGGCTGAACGAGCCGGCGTAATATTCCACCACCGGCTGCAAATAGGCATACTCGCCCAGGTTGTATGGTCCGCCGTCGAACCGTGCCAGAAAGTGCGGATTTTCGATGATGCTGTCGCCTAGCTTGGAGAAGGCGCGCGGATTGCGGCCCAACGCCTGCCCGATCATAAAAATATTGGCGACGTTCTGGCGCGTGAGTTCCGGCACAACGATGATCTGGTCCAGCAGGATACCGTTCAGCGTGGTCGGCGGCGGTGGCATCCAGGGCAGCGTTGGCTGGGAACCGACCGTCGTTGGCGGCGCAACCGTTGGCAGCGGCTGTGTTGGCAGTACGGCGACGATCTGTGGTGATGGCATGGCGACCGTCGGCACGATACCCTGACCGCCGGGGATGACCAGCGTCTGCCCGACCAGAATCCGGTCCGGCGTGCTGATGCCGTTGGCAGCAATCACCGCATCCACACTGACACCGTACAACTGCGCGATCTGGTACAGGTTTTCGCCCGGTTTTACCGCGTGCAGGCGGCTGCCCGGCGGGGATACCGGACTCGACGGTGACGGATCGCTGGAAGCGATGGGCGTTTCCGCGCCAGGCGGCACGCCGGTTGGGCTGGCCGCAGCGGCAGCGTCAGCCGTCGCGGGCGGCACCGGCAGCGCCGCGACCAGCGGCGGCGAGTCCTGAAAGCCCTGCGTATAACACCCGGCGCAGGCCGCCAGCAGCAGCCCGCCGATCACCAGCCCTAAACGGCGCATGAACCGCCTCAAATCGCGCTTCGTTGCAATACGGTTTGATTATAGGCGAAACGGGAACGAGGTCGATTCCCAATCTGTTGAAATGGGGATAACGCCGGGGCGCGGGACGCTGAAAGCCGGACGGCTGAACGAAAAAGCCACCGCGAAGGTGGCTGGAAAGACCAGATACTACCGGGGCAGGAGAAAAGATTTGAACCCGGTGGCAGTTACACGGTATACGCCTTCGTGCGGCGGCTCTGCGGCGTCAGCGAGCGGTGGCGCATCATCACCTGCCAGACGCGGATGGCGGCTTCGATCTGGATGCGAATGTCCATCTTCGATTTACCCAGACGCCGGTCCGGGAAGTAAATGGGGATTTCACCAACGCGGAAGCCGAGGCGGCAGGCGACGTAAGCCATCTCCACCTGAAAGACGTAGCCGTTGGACCGAATCCGGTCGAGGTCAAGACCGATCAGCGTCTGCCGCCGCCAGATACGGTAGCCGGCGGTGGCGTCGTAAACCTTGATGCCCAGAATCAGCGGCGTGTAAACGCGGTTGGCGAACCAGCTCAACAGCTTGCGGTAGAAGCTCCAGTTTTCGTCCACGCTGCCGCCTTTAACGAAGCGGGAGGCGATCACCAGGTCCTTGGTTTCAATCGCCTTGAGCAGTTCGGGAATGTACTTCGGCTGGTGGGAGAAGTCGGCGTCCATCTGGATGATGTAATCCGCACCCAGCCGCAGCGCCTCTTTAAAGCCGGCGCGGTAGGCCGGTCCCAGTCCGGCTTTTTCGGTGCGGTGCAGGACAAACAGCCGTCCGGGATAGGTATTGGCTGCCAGATCATCGGCCAGCCGCCCGGTGCCATCCGGCGAACTATCGTCCACAACGAGGATGTTCAGGTCTTCAACCGGCAGTTCAAACAGCGCCTTGACAATCAGCGGCAGATTTTCGATTTCGTTATAGGTCGGCAGCACCACCATTGTTTTTGGCATCGCGCGTGTTCCTGCAACTGGGTTTTTGCGTTGACTTGAGTCTAAGTTAAGGCTCGTTTCCTTACAAGCGCCAAAATCCAAGATTTTGCAAGGTTACAGCGTGCTCAGCCTTTTAATGACGCCTGAACGTATACGAGAGACGTACACCACTCATTTGACAGCCCTCTAAATATGTGATATGTTATGGATAACATGTTACCGTTACCAGTTGAATAATAGCTGTCATAACCTGACCGGGAGGACCCTCCCGGCTCGCTTGCGCTGCCGCCCTGATTGGCGTTATAGTCAGGTTTGCGCAGGTTCAAAAAGTCGTTTTTATTGATAGGTACCGAGGATTTTCATGAGCGAACTGCTGGTCGTGATGGAAGGCATCGAAAAGAGCTTTCCAGGGGTTCACGCGCTGTCGCAAAGCCGGTTTGAACTGCGCCCCGGCGAAGTCCATGCCCTGGTGGGCGAAAACGGCGCCGGCAAATCCACCATGATGAAAATCCTCGCCGGCGTGTATTCCAAGGACGCCGGGCGCATCCTGCTCAAGGGGCGCGAAGTGGACATCCCCAATCCTCGCGCGGCGCAGCACCTCGGCATCAGCATGATTCATCAGGAACTCAACCTGATGCCGCACCTCACGATTGCCCAGAACATCTTTATCGGGCGCGAACCCCGGCGAGGCGTGAAGTTCGTCCTGGACGACGCAGCCATCAACGCCCAGACGCGGCAGTTTCTGGACATGCTGCACCTCAATCTCGACCCGCGCACGAAGGTGGCGGATTTAACCGTCGCCAAGCAGCAGATGGTTGAAATTGCGAAGGCGCTGTCGTTTAACGCCGAAGTGCTGATTATGGACGAGCCAACGGCGGCGCTGACCGAATCCGAAATTGACGAGCTGTTCCGCATTATCCGCAAACTGCGCGACCAGGGTGTGGGCATTGTCTACATCACGCACCGGCTGGAAGAACTGTTCACCATCTCCGACCGGGTGACGGTCATGCGTGATGGCCAGTACGTCGGCACGGTGAAAACCAGCGACACCACCCGCGATGAAGTCATTCGCATGATGGTGGGCCGCACCATCTACGAAACCGCGCCGGACATCCTGGAGCGCCCGGAACAGGACATCGTGCTGGAAGTGAAAAACCTCAACCGGGGACGGGTACTGAAGAACGTCAACTTCTATCTGAAACGCGGCGAAATCCTCGGTTTCGCCGGGCTGATGGGCGCGGGGCGCACCGAAGTGGCGCGCGCCATCATCGCCGCTGACCCGGTAGATTCAATTGAAGTCTATGTGCAGGGCAAACGCGCCCATATCCACACCCCCAGCGATGCGGTGCGCTACGGCATCGGCTACCTGTCCGAAGACCGCAAACGGTATGGGCTGACGCTGGGCATGGATGTGGAAACGAATATCGTGCTGGCGTCGTTTCGCAAGTTCCTCGGTGCGCTGGGGGTGGTCAAACGCAGCAAAACCCGGGCGACGGCGGAACATTTTGTGAAGATGCTGGCCATCCGCACGCCCAGCTTGCAGCAGAAGGTGAAAAACCTGTCGGGCGGCAACCAGCAGAAGCTGGTGATCGCCAAGTGGCTGACCGCCGATACCGACATCCTGATCTTCGATGAGCCAACGCGCGGCATTGACGTGGGCGCAAAAAGCGAAATTTACAAGCTGCTGAACGATCTCGCCCACCAGGGTAAATCCATCATCATGATCTCGTCCGAACTGCCGGAAATCCTGCGCATGAGCCACCGCATAATCGTGATGTGTGAAGGCCGCATCACGGGGGAACTGAGCGCGGCGGAAGCCACGCAGGAAAAAATTATGACCTATGCCACCCAGCGCGGCGGTATCATCCAGACGACGGAATCCGCCCCAACCCTTAGTCAAGTCGGGACTGCCTAACTATGGACATTTCTGTTGCCCCAAAAGAAAAAGTGACGCCGGCCCGGTCATGGTTCCGGTCGGATGCAACGCAGCGGCTGCTGGCCTTTGGCGCGCTGATTATCCTGATTATTTTCTTTTCTGCCGCGTCGCCCAACTTCCTCCAGTTCAACAACCTTGTCGGCATCCTGCTGGCGACCGCCGTCAACGGCGTGCTGGCGCTGGGTGTGACCTTCGTTATCATCACCGGTGGCATTGACCTGTCCATCGGCACGGTCATGACGTTTTCGGCAGTGATGACCGGCGTGTTTATCACCTTCTGGGGGCTGCCCGTGCCGGTTGGACTGGTGGGCGGCATTTTAACCGGCGCGCTGGCGGGGGTTATCAACGGCACGATCATTGCCAAGATGAAAATCCCCCCTTTTATCTCCACGCTAGGTATGATGTACGTGGCGAAGGGGCTGTCGCTGGTGATCTCCGGCCTCAAGCCGATTTATTTCAACGATACGCCGGAGTTCCGCCCGATCACAATGGGGTCGGCGCTGGGGTCGGTGTTCCCTAACGTGGAATTCCTGCAAATCCCAAACGCGGTGTTTATCCTGTTCGGCGCGGCGATCATCGCCAGCCTGATTTTGACCAAGACGATTTTAGGCCGGTACACCTTCGCGCTCGGCAGCAACGAAGAAGCCACACGGCTGTCCGGCGTCAACGTGGACCGCTGGAAGATCGCCGTGTACACCCTGTGCGGTACGTTTGCCGGGCTGGGCGGCGTGATGATGGCCTCGCGTCTGAACTCGGCGCAGCCGGCGCTGGGACAGGGTTACGAACTGGACGCGATCGCGGCGGTCGTCATCGGCGGCACGTCGCTCAGCGGCGGCGAGGGCACGATTCAGGGCACGATCATCGGCGCCTTTGTGATGAGCGTGCTGGTCAACGGTCTGCGCATCCTGTCCGTGCCGCAGGAGTGGCAGACGGTGGTGACGGGCGGCATCATTATCGTGGCCGTGTATCTGGACATTCTGCGCCGGCGTAAGGGGTAATGATGTACCTCGTCGGGGCGCACCGCCGTGCGCCCGACGGAATAACGTGGGTTAAGCGTTCCCGTTGGGAACTTAACGCTTTTGATATAACGATTGATACAAGGAGCAGGATATGAAAATCACCAAACAGTTTGCCCTCCTTCTGGCGCTGCTGATAACGGTGCTGCTGCTGGGCGCGGTAGTCACACTGGCGCAGGAAGCGACGCCGGAAGCGACGATGGAAGCCACCGAAGAACCGGCGGCGCCGCCGTACTGCACCGAAGAAATCCGTGAGGAAATGGCCGGGCAGGACATTTACATCCCGATCATCTCGAAGGGTTTCCAGCACCAGTTCTGGCAGGCCGTGAAGGCCGGCGCGGAGCAGGCCGCCGAGGATTGCGGCGTCACCGTGACGTTTGAAGGGCCGGAGACCGAGGCGATGGTGGACAAGCAGATCGAAATGCTCCAGACCGCGCTGGACAAGCAGCCGGACGCGCTGGTGTTCGCCGCGCTGGACAGCAAGGCCGCCATCCCGCTGCTGGAGCAGGCGCAGGAAGCCGGCATCCCGGTGATCGCGTTTGACTCCGGCGTGGACAGCGACATCCCGCTGGCGACCGCCGCGACCGACAACGTGGCGGCTGCGGCGCTGGCTGCTGACAAGATGGCCGAACTGATCGGCGGCGAAGGCGAAGTTGCCATTATCGCCCACGACCAGACCAGCCGCACCGGCATTGACCGTGTGGCCGGTTTCACCGAGCGCATCGCGGAAGAATATCCGAATATCACGATTGTTGACACCCAGTACGGCGCGGGCGACCAGCTCAAGTCCACCGACCTGGCGAAGGCCATCATGCTGGCGCATCCGAACCTGAAGGGCTTCTTCGGCGCGAACGAAGGCTCGATCATCGGCGTGCTGAACGCGGTGGTGGAACTGGGCAAGGAAGGCGAGATCGTAGTCATCGGTTACGACTCTGGCAAGCAGCAGATGGACGCCATCCGCGAAGGCGTTGAAGCCGGCGCGATCACCCAGGACCCCATCGGCATCGGCTACAAGGCGGTTGAAGCGGCAGTGAAGGCGCTGCGCGGGGAAGAGCTGGAAAAGACGATTGACACCGGCTTCCACTGGTACGACGCCACCAACATTGACGACGAAACCATCAAGCCGCTGCTGTACGAATAAAGATCAGCCGGAATATCTCTATCCGTAAAATGCGTCGGGACATGGCGGCGCCATGTCCCGACGTTGTTTAGCGGAGCCGCCAGATAGGCGCCAGGGATTTCAAAAGAGACTGTCCTCGCTGTGAGGGCATTCTCTTTTTGATTCAGGCAGCAGGCTATTGGCGATTTCCGCCAGCAAAAATGTACGAATTTCATGAAAAATTTACCTAACGTAAAGTCATCACCCCCACTTTTAGCCTTAAAAAAGTATTAGGTTAAAAAACTTTTATTCCTCGATTACCGGGGAATAGCAGTTGTTTGTAAGAGGTTGAGAATGGAAAAGTTTTGCCCGCAGATCACTCGCTGCCCGTTCTTCAACGGCGCTGACCCCCGGCTTCGAGACGTGTTCGCGGGGACGTACTGCCTGTGCGCGTACTGGGAATGCCAGCGGTATCAACTGAAGGAAAACGGGCAAAAGGTGCCTCGCCATCTGCTACCACACGGCGGTTACTGGAAGGAACGCCCGCCGGAGTTCCGGTAAGATTATCCCCTGGCGCACCCTGTCGTGGCGTCTCCCACGAGGTCAACCCTTGTTTTCTGCTTCCACCGGCCTCACCCGCACTGCCGGACAGCGTAGATGTCCCTCGTCCACGATGAGCGCCACGCCGCCGCCCGGCAGCGGGTCGTCCGTGTCCTCCAGATCGAACAGCCGGCGGCCATCCACCCAGCCGCGCAGCCGCGCGCCCTGAACATCCAGCCGGAGCGCATAGGTCTGCCACCCTGACCACACAAAATCGGCCTCCGCCAGCACGGTATCATCGTGCCGCGTTTTGAGCAGCCGTGCCTTGCCGTCGTCGCACAGCACCAGCGCGTAATAGCGCCGCAGCCCTTGCACCCGCGCACCGATCCCGACCATCCGCGCCAGTGACGGCATCACGTCCGCGCTCACGGTGTAATCCTGCCAGTCTGCCGTACCCTGTGAAATGAGGCCGCGCCCTTCGTTCTGCGTCAGCCGGAAGGACTCCGCCCCCCACAGTTCCCATTGCTGCACGCCGTCCACCCAGGCGCGCCGCCAGGCCGCCGACGCCGCCACCGGCCCCGCCGCCGGTATGGGATTTTGCAGCAGCAC
Organism: Chloroflexota bacterium; assembly: GCA_016223085.1. Taxonomy (GTDB): domain Bacteria; phylum Chloroflexota; class Anaerolineae; order Aggregatilineales; family Phototrophicaceae; genus CFX2. Next base: position 135,385 of record JACRPS010000005.1, on the reverse strand, counting down.
GTCCGGCGCGCCGTCCCACGTCAGGTCATCGAGGTAGACCGCGCCGGCAGCAGCTTCCCGCGTGTCCACCTGTAGCCCAATCGCAAAAATCGGCCAGCTTTGCAGTTCCTGCGGCACGCGCCACGATAATTCCTGATCGCCGCCGGGGGGTAGGGTAACGGGTTCGCCTGTCACGGTTACGCGCAGGCTGGCGCTGTCGTATGCCCGCGCCACCAGCCGCACGCTCACGGCGCTGGCGTTGGCGGCATCGGCGCTCAGGCCAGCGCGCACCGTCTGCCCGGCGTACACCGTCGGCGACGCGATCAGCGCGTAACCGGGCATGGTCATCTCATCTGGCTGGATAAACGTCGGCGTTCTCGCCTGAATGGTCCTTGCGCGCGCTTCCTGCCAGCGCACGGCCAGCGACCGCTGCCCGCGCTGGCTGTGCCCGGCCACGTTCTCCACTCGCGCGAATGCGGCGCTGTCCGGGTTGAGGCGGAAACCCTGCACGCTGCCCGGCAGCTCAAAGTGAAAGCGCGCGCCGTCTTTGGGCGCAAGCGGCGGCAGACCCGCCAGCCCGCGCGCCGTGTTGACGATAAATACCGCCTCACGCGCCGCGTCGGTGATCGCCCGCCCGCCGTCGCCCGCCGACAGAAACAGCCGGTCGGCCACCGGCCCACGCCAGTCCGGCCCGGTGTTGATGCCGTCCAGCCCGTTCATGATGCCCAGCAGGCAGCCGACGTTGCCGGAATTGCAGTCGGTATCCCAGCCGCAGGTGTTGGCGATCATCAATGACTGCTGGAAGTCGCCACCGCCGTACAGCAGCGCCAGCACCACCAGCGCGTGATTCGGGATGATGTGGCAGTTGCCGGGGTAGCGGTCGTAACCGTACTCCGCCGCAATCCGCGCCCGCGCCGCGTACCAGTCCGGTTCGGCGGTGTGCCAGTCGCGCAGGTCGCCGATCAGCCGGTAGATGAGCGAGTCAGTGGGAATCAGCGCCAGCGCCGCGTCCAGCAGCTTATCCCGGTCGCGCTCGACAAATGCCAGCGCCTCCATCGCCGCGATCACCTGCGCGCCGTAAATCGCTTCGCCGTCGTGGCTGACGCTGGCGGCGCGGCGGGCGAAATCCGCCGCCCGTTCCGGGTCGCCAGGGCAGACCAAACCCCAGCCGTCAATAAAAATCTGCGCGCCGATCTGTTCCGCGACCACCTGGCTGTTCTGCTGCATCGAGCCGCTGCGCGGGGCGGGGATGCCGTGTTTGAGGCGCAGATACGCCGTGTGTTCGGTCGAATTGCCCAGCCCGCCCCACCAGAGAATGGTGCGGTTTTCAATGATGTAATTCAGCCACGTCTGGCCGATCTGCTCCGGCGTCAGGTTCGGGTCACAGTTGTGATCCGGCAGGGCGCGCAGGAACGTAAACGTGCCGGAAATGTCGTCGTCGGTGACTACCAGCGGCGTGTGATCGTCGTTGACGTAATAGCGGATTTCGCCGTAACGTTCCAGAATGCGTTCGTGCGTCCAGCCTTCAAACGGGCGTCCCAGATACACGCCGATGATTTTTCCCAGCACGCCGGCATACACGCGCTCCAGATAATTCGGGGGAAAAGTGGTCATCACAACTCCTCACGCAGAGTGTTTATCACCTTAACAGACGGCGCGAGGCGCAAAAAACGCTGGCGTGGCTGCCAGCGTTGGTCATTAAGCGATTGGCCGGGCACTCCGTCGGTGTCTGAATCGTAGCCTGAATCGCGCTTCCCGACAATGCGCCTGGTTCGCGGCGGCGGCCTGCACCCTTCTGCTGCTCGAACAGGTGGGCTACAATAGTAGGGACATGGCGCTGCCATGTCCCTACAAAAATACACACGACTCGATTTGAGCGATTCTCAATGCAGCTTCCTCTGTTTCAGGAAACCCACGAACCCGATCCCCACGCCCTCGACCGCTGTTTGCAGGCCGGAGTTGTCGCGGTGGATGTGGAGACGGAAACCCGCTGGCCGGGCAGCGGCCCGCGCGTGGACTACGGCCTCAGCTACCCCGCCGCCGTAACGATTATTGCGCTGGCGTGGGAGGAAAATGCCGGCATCCAGACCACCGTCCTCGCCGCCCCGTTTGGGGAGCGCATCCGCCAGTTCTTGCAGGCGCTGTTCCAGCCGTCGCGGCTGATCGTCGCACATAACGCCGTGTTTGACATCCGCCAACTGAGCAAACTTACCGGCGGCGTGATGCCAGAGCACATCTGGGACACGCAGACGATGGCGCGGCTACTGCATCCGGCGGTGAACGCCAGCTACAGCCTGCTGTCGGTCGCAGCGGCGCTGAACATCGCCGTCCCGGAACGGCAGCAGGCCATGAAGGCGCAGCGTGGCAAACTGCACACGCTGCCGCTGACGCTGGCGCTGCAATACGCGCAGGATGACGCGCGGCTGGCGCTCCAGCTTTACCGGAAGCAGCGTGTTTTGCCCGGTGACAGCGTGCTGATAGACTGGGAATGCCGTGCCATCCGTGAATACTGCCGCATGGCCGTCACCGGCATCCGCCTCAACATGCCGCTGGTTGAGCGGCGGCTGGACGAACTGAGCCGGCAGCGCGACGAACTGGCGGCGCGGCTGCGCGCCGATGGCCTGATGACGCCGGGCAGCCCGCAGGCGCGGGCGCGCTACCTGTACGAAACCAAAGGTATCCCCCTGCCCGCCTGGAATCCCAAATCCGGCTACTTCACCCGCGCCGGTCGCCACCGCCTGAGCAGCCAGCCCGGCGCAGAAGTTCAGCTATCCGACCTGAGCACCCGTTCCGGCGTGATCGAGTCGTATCTGGAAGCGGACAGCCCCTACCGCGAGCCGTTGAAGGATTTGGCCGCCTATATGGAAGTGGACTGGCTGATCTCCACGCTGAAAGGACTGGTCGAACATGCGGTGGTGGATGGCCGGCTGCACAGTCTGGTGACGATTGCGACCGAATCAGGCCGGCGCGCCTCCAGCTATCCCCACATGCAGAACTGGAAGATGCCGGCGATGGCGGGTGTTGCAACCGGCGATGAGGGGTTTACGCTGGTGGAAATTGACTACAGCAACGCCGAAAACGTCATGGCCGCGCTCATCTCCGGCGATAACAACCTGGCGGCGGCCTGCGCGGCAGAAGACTTCCACGCCACGATGGCCGCGCAGTATTTCGGTGCGGCATGGGAGCAGGCCGACGCCGATGAACGCAAGCGGCTGCGTAATTTTGCCAAGAAGATCACCTATGGCACGGCCTATGGTATGGGCGCGGAACGCCTGGGAGAAAGCATCGGTGTCTCCACCGAAGAAGCGCGGCGGCTGATGGCGGCGAAGGATGCGGCCTTTGCCCGTGTGACGCGGATGCGACGGGCGGCACAGCGCCAGGCGCGGGAAACGGGTCTGCTGCAACTGTGGACCGGGCGCACGGTGGCCGTGCCGTCGCCGTTTGTGGCCTGGAATTACCTGTGCCAGGGGGGAGTGGGCGAGACACTGAAGCGGGCAATTGTGCTGCTGTCGGAGGCGTACCGTGACCGGGGGATGCGGTCGCGGGTGGCGCTGGATATGCACGACGCGCTGATCCTCGAAGTGGCGCATGAGGAATGGCGGCAGGCGCTGGACCTCGCCTCGCGTGTGATGTCAGGCGTCACGCCGGCAGCCCTGCACCAGCGGACGACGCCACCGATTCGCTGGTTGGCGCAGCCGAAGCTGGACGACAACCGCCGCAAGTGGGGCTTTGGGCAGTGGCATCCAGGGGGATAGCCAGGTTGTAACCCCAAATGCTGACGCTGGTTCGCTGTCCTGAATCGTCGGGGCGACCGAACTGGTCGCCCCAGAACCTGTTTAACAAGTGTAAACGGGTCAGGACACAATCTATCGTGTCCCTACGATCTCGCTACATTTACTTCGCGTAATCCACGGCGCGGGTTTCGCGGATGACCTGCACCTTGATCTGGCCGGGATACTGCATCGTCTCCTCGATCTGGCGGGCGATGTCCCGCGCCAGCCGCAGCGACGACAGGTAGTCCACCACTTCAGGCCGCACCAGAATCCGCACCTCGCGCCCGGCCTGCAGGGCGTAGCTCTGCTCCACGCCATCAAACGAGTTGGCAATGTCTTCCAGCATCTTCACCCGCTTGATGTAGGTTTCCAGGCTTTCACGCCGCGCGCCGGGACGCGCGCCGGAGATCGCGTCCGCCGCTTCAACGATATAGGCTTCGACACATTCCTGCTCAACTTCGTGGTGGTGGCTGGCGATGCAGTTCACCACTTTGGCCGGAACGCCGTAGCGTTTGGCGTAGTCCGCGCCGATCATGGCGTGCGTGCCTTCAACCTCGTGGTCAATCGCCTTGCCGATATCATGCAGCAGGCCGCCCATTTTGGCGGTCATCACGTCCGCGCCCAGTTCGGCGGCGATCATGCCGGCGATGTGCGCCGTTTCAATCGCGTGGGCGTGCTGGTTCTGGCCGTAGCTGGTGCGGAACTTCAGCCGCCCCACCAGCTTCAGCACTTCGGGATGCAGGCCGGGGATGCCGGTTTCGTAAGCGGCGCGCTCGCCTTCCTCGCGGATGGCGGCTTCGACTTCGGCCTTCGCGTCCGACACCAGCTTTTCGATGCGCGCCGGGTGAATCCGGCCATCCAGCACCAGTTTCGCCAGCGCCCGCTTGGCAACCTCGCGCCGCACCGGGTCGAAGCTGCTGATCGTGACGGCTTCCGGTGTATCATCCACCACCACATCCACGCCGGTCGCCAGTTCAAAGGCGCGGATATTGCGCCCGGCGCGGCCAATGATGCGGCCTTTCATCTCGTCGCTGGGCAGCGGCACGACACTCACGGCGATCTCGCTGACGTGTTCTGATGCCAGCCGCTGCACCGCCAGCGAAATCACATCGCGGGCGCGGTTGTCAGCCTCCTCGCGGGCTTCGGCCTCCACCTGGCGGATGACACGCGCCATGTCGGCGCGGGCTTCGTTTTCGACCGCCTTCATCAGTTCGGCTTTGGCTTCGTCAGTGGTCATCTGGGCGATGCGCTGGAGTTCTTCCATACGCTGCGATTCGAGTTTAAGCAGGTCGTTCTGCTGCTTGTCCATCCGGCTCTGGCGCTTGTTCAGGTTCTGCTCGCGCTGTTCCAGCCGTTCCAGCCGTTTGTCGAGTTCCTCGCGGCGGCGCTGCAGGCGCTCGTCTTCCTTGTCCAGTTCGCGGCGGCGGCGGATGGTGTTCTGCTCCGCTTCGTCCAGAATCGCTTTGACCTTATCCTCGGCCTCCTTGAGCGCCACCTGGGCCTGGTCGGTTGCCCGGTCAACCAGGGTTTTGGCCTCGGTTTCGGCCTGCAGCCGGCGGTTTTGGCCGCGTGAATTCTGGTAGTAGGTCAGCCCGGCAACCCCAATGGCTACCCCGACGACCAGACTAACAACCAGCAGTAATAGGGCAGCACCGATTTCCATGTTGTTTCATTCCTCATTCGACTCCGTAGTCTGATTAAAGTAGTCCGGGTCGGACGTTTCGAGTTCGTCCAGCAAACGTTCGACCACATCGTGAATGGTGCTGTAGCTAAAACCACGGCGTCGGAGCAGATCACCGATTTTGCGGCGGAATTCCGGTCGCGTCGGCTGGCGCAGTTTGCGCGCCTGGGCCAACCCGGCGCGGTACGCCAGGCTATCGGCATCCAGTTCATCCAGCACGGCGCTGATGATGGCGTCAGGGACACCTTTTTGCTTTAACTCCACGCGCAGGGCACGCGGGCTGAGGGGTTTAAATTCGCCCCGGCTCTGCACCCAGTAGCGGGCAAAGGCTTCATCATCCAGGTAGCCCATTGCCGTCAGCCGGTTCAGCGCGGCCTCGATGACCGCCGGCGGCATCTCTTTCTCCGCCAGATTCCGCCGAACCTCGGCCAGACTGCGCGGCCTGTAACCCAAAAACCGGGCGGCGCTGTCCACCGCTTTCTGAACAGCGTCTTCGTCACGCAGGGCGGCGATTTCCGCTTCCGAAAGCTGTTGGCCTTTATGCAGCCGCGCCGCTTCAATCAGGCTCAGGCTGAAGGTATATTCACCGTCTATGTAAACGTTGACGCGCGCTTTGTTGCGCTTTTGCACTTCGATAGCGGTTACGATACCCATGCGCTTTAACCGAAATAGCAACAGCCGTGATTCGATCAATGCAACCACGGCTGGGCCTGCCTGCTCAGTTGAGAACGGGTATGCAGTTGCGCCGCACGCTGTGGGCGTCCAGGTGGACAGGTACTACATCGCTCAACCATCCAGACGAACACATCGTTGGATGAACACCGGGGCAGGAGCGGATAACGTCAATAAAGCGGATCGCTCGCCACCCACGTTTCAGGTTCGGCACCGGTTTCTATCCGCCCTTCCCAGGACGGTCTACAACTCAAGCACTCGTTCTACAAGGCTCAACCGTGGTTTGGTCACTTGCACCAAACACCACTGCTTCCTATTATGCACAATTTAAAGAATTTACACAACCAGGGAAATTGGCCGGGAGTGGGAAACCCTTTCAGTCGCCATTATCCCGGCGCGCCGCCAGAATTTGCTCCAGGCTGATGCCGTGCCGCCGCGCGATCTCCTGGGCGTAACTTCGCCCCAGCGGTATCCCCGGCGCAATCACAAATGTTGGCACGGCCTGCCCGTCATCGGCCAGCCGCACGCCGGCTACCAGGCTGACCAGCCGGCTGTCGCCGGTGACGGCGGCTTCGATGTCCGGGATACGCGCCGCCAGTTCGGACAGGTGTGTGGCAAACACCGCCCGCGCGCCAATGACTCGCAGTGCCGCCAATACATCCTGCGCCAGGTACAGCGCCTCGCCGGACGCGGTGCTGGAGAACGTTTCGTTCAGCAGCACCAGACTGTGCGCCGTTGCCTGCTGGAAAAGCTGGCGCAGCCGTCCCGCTTCCTCGGCCAGCCGTCCCTGCTGGCGCGTTTCCAGCGCGGGGAAATGGGTCAGGATGTAGTCTGCCGGGCTTAACCGCGCTGCTCGCGCCGTCACCCATAACCCGGCCTGGAACAGCACCTGCGCCAGCCCCACGCCGCGCAGATAGGTGGTTTTGCCGCCGCTGTTGGGGCCGGTCAGGATGGCGATCCGTCCATCCGCATCCAGACGCGCGTCGCTTGGCACCGGCGGCGGGCCGCCGCGCAGCGCCAGCGCCACGTTGACCAGTCCATCCAGCGTCGTGTTTCGTTCCTCAACCGGCGCGCTGTCCGGCTGGCACAGCGGCACCCCCTGCGCCGCCAGCCGTTCCATCAGCCGCGTCGCGCCGATAAAAAAGGCACATTCGTATTCCAGATTCGCCAGCCAGCTACTGCCGGTTTTGACGTAGCGCGTCAGGGCGCGGGCGACCGGCTGTGCCACCTGTGCCAGAATCCGGTCCAAATCTTGGAACAGCGGCGACAGCGGGCGCTCGTCAGGGTTAGCGGGCACGGTGTGCAGCGGCGCGATGCCGCTGTCCTCGTCACCGTCCCGCGCGCCGATCAGACGGTTGAACAGCGACGCCGCTTCGCCCAGTTTCACGTCGTTCACCGCCAGCAGCACCGCCGAGGCCGGTAAAAGCTGTGTGTCGAGGTTGATGCCCACCGTGATGCTGCGAATGTTTTCCAGCGGGGCGCGCAGTTGCGGCAGATCGCGCCGCAGTTCCTGAAACGCCGCGTCCTCCAGCAGCGTGGCAACGCCGGCGCGCAGGGCCACCAGCGCCGGGGATTCCAGCGGCGCCACCTGCAAGGCATCGTGCAGTTCCTGCACCACGCCGGTGTATAAATCGAGTTCGGCCAGCCGGTCGGCGGTTTGCAGCAGCACGTGGCGCTGGCGGCCACCAAGCAGCGCGCGGCCTTCGCGCAGTTCCGCCAGACGCGGCAGCAGCGCTTCCACCCGTTCGACCAGCGCCGGACTGCGGCGGAAGTCCGCCAGCACCGCCTGCCGCCAGGCGATTACCGCCGCGTCCGTCGTCAGCGCGGACAGCGTTTGCCGCACAAACGGCAGGTAACGCCGGTGCAGCGCCAGCGCGTTCGCCAGTTCGTTCAACCCCAGGTCGTCCGGCCAGTTGGATGGGACAGCCGCCGGGGTAACCGGAGGTCCGGTCGGAGACATGAGGCTGATGGGCGGGATGTCCAGCGGCACACGTGGGCGCGGCGGGGAAGGCAGACGGCGGTTGCGGGCTTTCATGGTTGGGTCGAATTTCCAGAAACGGCGGTCGGTAGCACATTCTTAACCCGTTTCGCCCGGTACGGCAACCCGACGATTGCCGCACGGTTTTTGCGCGGCGGGCGATTCGTTGCTAATCTGGTCTGTGTGGTACGGACACACAATTGCGTGTCCGTACACCAAAACATTTTTGACATTGAGAGAACTGCCGTGAACATTCGACGTTGTTTATTACCGGCCTTCGCCCTGGCTCTGGCGGCCTGCGGCGGCGGTGGTGGCGACACCGTCTCCAGCCTGCCGACGGCCACGCTGGCGCCGCTGGTCAGCATGACGCCACGTTTCACCGCCACGCCCGTCCCATCGCGGACGCCGCTGCCGACCGATACCTATACACCGTCACCGACGCCGATCACGCCGACGCCCTCCGACACCTTCACGCCGTCACCGACGCCGCCGATCACCGGCATCGTCGCCTCGCTGCAAACGGTGAACGTGCGCCAGGGGCCGGGCGTGAACTTCAGCCAGATACGGGCGCTGGTGCCGGGCACCGGCGTGGAAATCCTGGGTCAGAACGAAGATGGCAACTGGCTCAACATCAGAATGGAGGATGGCACCGAGGGCTGGATTGCGACCAGCCTGGTGCGGGTGAACCCCACGCCGACGCCGTTCCCCACGTCCACCCCTTCGCCCGATTTAACCGCGCTGGCGCTGGGCACGCCGCTGCCAACGGCAGTGCTGGGCGGCGGCACGATCACGCCCACGCCGCCGCGTTCGGTGGTGTCGCCCACGCCGGTCGATTCGGAAACCGCCGCGCCGGAAGCGCCGGAAACCACCGGCACGCTGCTGGCGCTGCCCGTGATTGACCTGACCGCCGTCCGGCAGACCGCCGTCGCGCTGTCCGGGGGCACGCTGCCCCCGCCGCCCCAATCCGGCGCGACCACACCCGCCCAAACACCGGGCAGCGGCACGCCGACGTTTACGCCGGTGGCCGTCGGCGGTTCCGGCGTCGGTGGCGAGGGCAGCAGCAGTTCGCAGCAGGGCGTTGACGTGCTGGCCTACTGCGATAACCCGGTGTTTGGCAACCCCGCGCCCACCGGCCTGCAGGCGGGCGCGACGATTGACATCTTCTGGAGCTGGTTCGCCAGCGACCGCGAGTACATCCAGCAGCACGTGGAGAACGCTATCTACGACGTGCGCATTAACGGCACACCGCTGCAAAACTGGCGGCAGTACGCCACGCGCGTGCGCCAGCAGTCGGACGGCAACTACTGGATTTACTGGTTTGTGCCCTACGGCCCGCTGCCCGCCGGGCAGTACACCATCACCTACAGCCTGACGTGGCGCAACCAGATCACCGACGGCTACGATGTGTTTGGGCCGGGCACCAACACGCCAAGCGAAAGCGGCACCTGCACCTTTACCGTGCGCTGACGATACCACTGGAGAAGCAGCATGTATCAGGCAACCCACCTGTCGCACCGTGACGCCGCCATCATCGTGGACGCCATCCGTGCTGCGCTGGAACAGCAGCAGCGGGGCGGCGCGATTGCCGTCGTGGACGAACACGGCGAACTGCTGGCCTTCCTGCGCACCGATGGCTGCCCGCTGGCGTCCATCACCATCGCCATCAACAAGGCGTACACCGCCAGCCGGGAACGGAAAGAGTCGGCGGCAGTCGGGCGCAAAGCGCGCGAAGAAGGCTTCCCCATGACCAACTTCGGCGAACTGCGCTACGTAACGTGGGGCGGCGGCGTGCCGGTCGTCTACGAGGGGCAGGTGATCGGCGGTGTGGGGGTCAGCGGCCTGTCGGAAGACGAAGACGTGGCGCTGGCGCACGTTGGTCTGACGGCGCTGTTGGGTTAGGCGCGTGATCACCGTTTCCAATGTTTTTCCCGCACAAGGTTGTTATGCTGAACCTAACGCGGGAGGAAACGAGGTGAACCGATGATACAACCGCTAACCATTGTCGGCGTCGGCGGCTCGATGGCGAGCACGTCCAGCAGCCTGGCGGCGCTCACGATTGCGCTGGAAGGCGCGGCGGAGGCCGGCGCCGACACCCGCCTGCTGGACATCCGCCGGCTGAACCTGCCAATTTACGACCCGGAACTGCGCCACGTGCCGGAGGCCGCGCGGCAGTTTTGTGAAACCGTCTACGCGGCGGATGGCCTGATCTGGAGCAGCCCCATGTATCACGGCGGCATCAGCGGCGCGTTCAACAACACGCTGGCCCGGCTGCATCTGCCCCCTATCTGACCGACAAGATTATCGGCCTCATCAGCACGGCGGGCGGCGTGCAGGGCTTGCAGGCAATTAATTCGATGGAGTTTGTTGTGCGCGCCCTGCGCGGCTGGGCCGTGCCGCTGGTCATGCCGATCTCAAAAGCATGGCAGGCGTTTGACGACACCGGCCACCCGCGTGACCCGCAGTTGGGCAAGCAGATCAAACAACTGGGTCGGGAAGTGGTGCGCGCGGCGCGGCAGTTCGCCGCCGAAGGAAGCTGCGACTATTCCGTGCCGGTGGCCGCGCGGGTGGAATGAAGCAGGGATTATTATTATCATAGCAGCAAAACGCCCCGTTCTTTCGGGAACAGGGGCGTTCAGCGGTAGGGACATGGCGCCGCCATGTCCCTACAGGAAACAACATAATTCTAGCTGCCCGGCGTCATTTCCGGCGTGACTTCGGGAGTTGCTTCCATACCCTCTTCGGGGACGGTTGGCAGGTCATTGTCCACTTCGGGGAAGCCCGCCACCGGCTCCGTCCACAATTCGCCCGCCAGGTACGCTTCGAGGTTTTCCGGCGTCACCACCACCGACGGGGTGAGGGTGATGAGCGGCACTTCTTCGCCCGCCAGAATCTTCGCCATCTGGTCAATCACGGTCACACCCATGCGGTACGGGTCCACGCCCAGCGTGGCGCTAAACTTGCCCTCGCCCAGCAGGTCAAGCGTCGGCGGGTTGCCGTCAATCCCAACCGCGAAGAAGTCTTCGTTGATGGTCAGTCCCAGCCCTTCGGCGGCCAGCGCGGCGCCAATCGCCATCTCGTCGCTGTTGCCGTAGAACACGTCAATGTCCGGCGTCTGCTGGAGCGCGATACCCGCTACTTCCTGCCCCTTCGTCCGCAGCCATTCCGCCGTCTGCTCGCCCACAACTTCCACGTTCGGGCAGCCCTTTTCCAGCCCGGCCTTGAAGCCGCCGGTGCGGCGGTGCGAGAAGATGCTGTCAATGCCGAGCAGGATGTACACCTTGCCGGTGGTTTCTTCCGGCGTGCTGCCGTACTTCCCGGCAATCAGGTCGCAGGTGTGCAGCGCCAGCTTTTCCGCGCCGCCCCACTGGTCGTAACCGATGTAGGTTTCCACCTTTGCGTCCGGGTCATCAAACGGGGTGATGAAGTTGTGCGCCAGAATCGGGATACCCTTCTCATTGGCGGCCTGCACGGCGGTGATGGCCGAATCCGTGCCAATCGGGTTGATGCTGATCGCGTCCACCCCCAGTTCCAGCAACTGCTGGACGGTGGTCACAAACGCCTGGAAATCGCCTTCGCTGGCGGGGGCCTGCACGATCAGCTCCCAGCCCAGTTCTTCCGCGCGGGCCGTCGCGCCGTCCACCATCGCTACGTGGAAGGGACTGGTCAGCGCGGGGGGCACGAAGCCGACGGTATATTTTTCGCCTTCCTGGGCGGCTGCCGGGGCCAGAACCACCAGCAGCAACGCCAGCACGGTAACGAGAGCGAGAACTTTATTCCGGTGCATAACGAATCTCTCCTTGTCAGTTCTCTAATGACCGTCCGGGCTGATCCCTCCCGGTCGGTCAACCATTCTTCGAATCGGGGGAACACCCCGATGGATCGCCTTTGTAGTCTGTAGTCTATAGTCTTTAGTCAGCAGTCCGTATATTCGACTAACGACTATGTACCCGCCCGGCGGCCAAAGCGCAGCCACTTGACTTCGCCGCGCCGGATCACGTCCAGCCCGACGGCCAGCACGATGATCGCGCCGATCACAATCTCTTTGGCGTTTGACGGCACGTTGAGATAGACCAGACCGGCATCCACCACGCGGATGATAAACACGCCGACCAGCGTGCCCCAGATGCCGCCGGTGCCACCGGACAGCGCCGTGCCGCCAATGACCACTGCCGCGACCGAAATCAGCGTCATGTTGGTGCCGTTCTGGTACGCGCCGGATTGTAGCCGCCCCATGACCAGCACGCCGCTGATCGAAGCCAGCAGGCCGCTGATGCCGTAGATAAATATCTTGGTCAGGTTCACGTTGATGCCAGACAGCTTGGCCGCTGTTTCGTTGCCGCCGATGGCGTAGGTGTAGCGCCCGAACTTGGTATGCCGCAGGATGACCCACACAATCGCATAAATGATGATGGCGATCACCAGCGGCATGGGGACTTTGAGCGAACCGACTTCAAACGAGGCGGTGAGGAAGCTGAGCAGGCTGTCCTTCTGGATGTTGATGCCCGCGCCGCGCGTCCACACCAGCGACACACCCAGCAAAATGCTGCGAAAGCCCAGCGTGACGATAAACGGGTTCATGTTAAAGGCGGTGATAATTAACCCCTGGAACAGCCCGACGCCCGCTCCCGCCGACAGCGCGATCAAAATCGCGGCGGCTGCCGGGATGCCATGCGCGATCTGCCCGCCCGCCTCGCTGGTGCCGGCGATCAGGATGGCCGCCACCACGCCGCTGAAAGATACCATCGCTTCCACCGACAGATCAATGCCGCCGGTGAGAATCACAAACGTCTGCCCGGCAGCGACGATGCCGATGGCCGCTGCTTCCAGGCCGATCAGCATCAGGCTGGTCGGAGAGCGAAACGCCGGCGCGGTAATCCACAAAAAGATCACCATCACCAGCAGCACGATCAGCGGCCCCATCGCCACCAGCACCCGGCGAACCAGATTGCCGGTGCGGTTGGCGGCGCGGGGTGGGACATTGACAGCAGCAGTATCGCTCATAACTTGACTCGCTCTATGCTTTCAAACCTATCCGCGTTTCCCGTAGGGTCACGGCACGCCGTGACCCTACACTTTACGCCGTTTCCGGCACAATCTTGTTGCTGCCGGTCGCGTATTCCATGATTTTTTCCTGTAATGCCTGCGTATCGGGATAATCGGCGCGGTTGATGAAGCCCGTGACTTCCCCCTCGCGGATGACCATAATCCGGTCGCTCATGCCCATGATTTCCGGCAGTTCGGAACTGACCATCAGAATCGCCACCCCCTGCCGGGCAAGCTGGTTCATCAGCTTGTAAATTTCGACCTTCGCGCCCACGTCAATCCCGCGCGTCGGCTCGTCGAAGATCAGCACGCGCGGCTCGGTCGCCATCCATTTACTGAGCACGACTTTCTGCTGCGTACCGCCGGACAGGTTAATCACCAACTGGTTCTGGCTGGGCGTTTTGATCGCCAGATTATCAATGAACCGCTGCGCCAGCGCCGCCTCCCTGCGGCGGCTGGTCAGCAGGCCGCGCGTCAGCCTGGGCAGCACCGACATGGTGATATTCTCGCGGGTCGTCATCTTAAGGACCAGGCCCTGCTGCTTGCGGTCTTCTGTCAGCAGGCCGATGCCGTGCCGAATGGCATCACGCGGGCTGTGAATCGTGACCGGCCTGCCATCCACGTAAAATCTGCCGCTGTCAATCGGGTCAGCGCCGAAGATCGCCCGCATCAGCTCGGTGCGCCCCGCGCCCACCAGCCCGGCGATACCCAGCACTTCGCCGGCATAAGCCGTAAAGCTGATATTCCGCAGCCGGTCGCCCTGCGTCAGATTTTCGACGCGCAGCACTTCCGGCCCACGCGGCACAACTTCTTTCGGGAACTGTTCAGACACGTCGCGCCCGACCATATAGCGAATCAGGCTGTCCACGTTCAGCGCGCCGGTCGGCTGTGTGGTGATGTGCCGCCCGTCGCGCAGCACCGTGATGCGGTCGGTGATTTCAAACGCTTCGTCGAGGTGGTGGCTGATGTAGACGATGGACACGCCCTGCGCCTTCAGTTCGCGGATGATGGCAAACAGGTCTTCGATTTCGCGCACGCTCAAGGCCGAGGTTGGTTCGTCCATGATGATGAGGTCGGAACGGTGGTGCAGCGCCTTGGCGACTTCCACCATCTGCTGCTGCCCGACGCCGAGGCTGCTGAGGGGCAGGCGAGGGTCAATATCGAGATGCAGCTTGGCGAGCAGCGCGCGCGCCTGCCGGTGCATCTGCGGCCAGTCCACCAGCACGCCGCGTTCGATCTCGCTGCCGAGGAAAATATTCTCGGTCACGGACATCTGCGCGACCTGGTTAAGTTCCTGGTAGATGGTGGTGATGCCGGCCACCTGTGCCTGGCGCGGCGTGGTGAAGTTGACGTGCTGCCCTTTAAAAATCACGTCGCCGCTGTCGCGGATGTACACACCGGACAGGATTTTCATCAGCGTGGATTTGCCCGCGCCGTTTTCACCGACCAGCGCGTGTACCTCGCCGCGCCGCACGTCAAAATTGACCTCGTTCAGCGCCAGCACGCCCGGAAACCGCTTGGTGATCGCGCGCATCTCCAGTAAAAGCGGTTCGTGGCTGCCGTTGGGTAAATCAGTGTGGCTCACAATCTTGCCTGCATAAAACTTTTGGGGCAGAAACAGCAATAATCTTTTGTGAACGTTCTCATGAAGATGAGTGTAACGCACTTCCCTTAAACGCGCAACGGCTGTGGCGCAGGTTAGGCGGATTGCACAAGGACTACCACCAGCCAGCCGCTTTCCTGACGCTTGTCCTGTAAATCCCTCGCGGAAGGGCTGCGCCAATCCTTTGACCCGCATATAATAGATGCAGACACAGGCGGAGGGTGGAGGGCAGGGCTGTGGCAGATCGTTACGCGCTGATTGTAGAAGATAGTGCCGATATCGCCGGGATGATTCAGATGTTATTGACCCGCATGGGGATTGAAAGCCAGCACGCCGGCAACGGCTTCGCGGCGCTGAAGTGTCTGGAGGACCGGCTGCCGGATGTGCTGCTGCTGGACATCAACATGCCCGGCATGTCCGGCTGGCAGGTGCTGGATGCGATCAAGGAGCGGCATCCGGATTTTTCGTTTCCGATCATCGTGCTGACCGCGCTGGCCGACCCCGCCAACCGCCTGATCGGCAAGCTCCAGCATCACGTCGTCCGCTACATGACGAAGCCGTTCTCGATGGAAGAACTGGCGAAAAATGTACGCGAAGTGCTGGGGCTGCCCGCCGACGGGGGTTGAGCGTGCCGCCCGCTTTTTCGCTGCGCCGGCTGACAGCCGATGACGAGCCGGCAGTGCTGGACGTGTACTGCCAGTGTGAGGATTTTCTGGCGCTGGGGCCGGTCGCCACCGCCTCGCTCTTTATGGTGCAGGCCGACATGAACCACGCGGCGGAACAGGGCAGCCTGTACTGCGGCATCTTCAACCGCGCGGGTGTGATGATGGGTGTGGTGGATTATCTGCCGCAGGGGTTTGAGCGCCAGCCGGAGTACGCCTTTCTCGAACTGCTGATGATCGCCGCGCCCTATCGCGGGCAGGGGTTGGGCGCGGCTGTGGTCGCTGCTGTCGAAGCTGAAATTCGCCATGATCCGGGTGTGACAATCATTTTGTCCGGCGTGCAGGTGAATAACCCCGGTGCGATACGCTTCTGGCAGCGCCAGGGTTATCGCATTGTCAGCGAGCCGGAACTTCTGCCGGATGCGACAGTGGCCGTGCGCCTGCGGAAAGACCTTTAGGCGCGTTCCCCCAGCCGCCGTTCCGTGCCGGTCAGCAGCCGCTGGATATTGTCACGAAAGCGGTACAGCATCATGGCCGTGACCAGCAGCGAATAAAAGATATACTCGCCGGGGCGCTGATGCTGGCCGATCAGCACCAGCATCCACAGGGTAGACAGGCCGAACATCGCCAGCACCGCCAGCGACACGTAACGGGTGACGGCAATGATAAAGCCGCCCAGCACACACATGCCCACAATCACCTGCAGCGGCGCCATCATCAGCATCGTGCCAAACCAGATGGCCGCGCCCTTGCCGCCGCGCAGCGTGCCGGTGACGAGCGCCGCAAACAGCGACCAGTTGTGCCCGATCACGGCGACGGTCGCGGCAATCGCGGTCGCTGCGCCGTGATTGTCCGGCATCAGCAGGTTCGCCAGCAGAATGGCAACAACACCTTTAAGGCTGTCAAAAAACCAGACCAAAATACCCCACCAGAAACCTAACGCACGGATGACGTTGGTTGCGCCCATGTTCCCGCTGCCTACTTCAAAAATGTTGACGCCCTTTTGCCGGGCGACCAGATAGGCTGTGGGGATGGAGCCAAGCAGATAGCTGATGACGATCACCACAATCATAGTTGCCGATACTTCCATGCCAGCAGCCTCCGCCGGGAAAAAATTCTGAATACCACTTCTTGAATGTACCATAAACGAATGACAGGTACTTTAAAGAACACTTAACTGTGGCAAAAGTCGCACGGCGCATGTTTTCATTGGTGGCAGCTTGCCTGTGTGCTACAATTGGCCGAATGCGATACCGTTACGTCATCCTGATTTTAATGCTGCTGGCGGCACTGCCCGCCCGCGCCCAGGACGAAGCCGGCGACCTGCTGGGGCGGATTAATGCCTTACGTGGGTCACTGGGGCTGCCGGGCTACACGTTTAACGGGGCGCTGGCGGCGGCGGCGCAAAGCCAGGCGCAGTGGATGGCCGACACCGGCATGGTGTCCCACACCCGCCCGGACGGCTCGACGCCGCGCCAGCGGGCGCTGAACGCCGGTTACGGCACGACCGAGGTCAGCGAGAATATTTACGGCGGCAGCAACGCCAGCGTGAATGCCGCCTGGAACTTCTGGATTAACTCGCGGATTCATTACCTGGGCCTTACCAACGTTCGTTATAAAGAGGTTGGCATTGGCATCGCCCGCAGCGCCTGGGGCGCGGCCTACGTGCTGGTGTTTGGCAACCCCGGCGGGCCGGAGTACGTGCCGCCGGTGGTGAACACCCGCAATGGGGGTGGCAGCGCCGGTGGGGGACAGCCGTCTTACGTGGCCGGCCTGGACCCGCATGGCAACATCATGCACGAGGTGCAGCCCGGCGACACGATTGGCGACAACGCTCTGATTTACGGCTATACCTGGGATGACGTTCCGGCCATGCTGACGCTGAACGGCCTGACACAGGCCGACATCCGCGATCTGGAGATCGGTTCAATCTTCCTGGTGCCGCCGAAAGATGGCACCTACACGCCCACTGCCCCGGCGGAAACCGCGACCGCCACTGCGACAGCTTTCCTGGAAGTTGCCGCCGCTGCCACCGGCACGGCCACCCCGGACATCTCACCGACGCCGACTCTGCCGGGCATCGCCACCCTGGACAAGCTGCCGGAGGCGTTGGCCTTACCAGTCGCTGTGGAAACCACCACGCCATCGCCCACAGCGCAGACCGTCGCGCTGGTTGCCACGCGGGCAGCGCCGGAGATCATCAAAGGGGCGGGTGTGGTCACGCCGAGCAGCCGCCAGTCGCCCTGGCTGGCAATCGCGCTGGTGGTGCAGGTGGGTGTGCTGGTGGTCGCCGGGTTCGAGTTTATCCGCCGGGTGCGCCGCCGTT
Organism: Chloroflexota bacterium; assembly: GCA_016223085.1. GTDB lineage: Bacteria > Chloroflexota > Anaerolineae > Aggregatilineales > Phototrophicaceae > CFX2. The sequence goes on along the minus strand of JACRPS010000005.1, from coordinate 117,668 downwards.
CCTAGCGGTCATGAGTTGTGGAGGGTGACGCCTTGCGTTTCTGGACTGCTTTCTGGCACGCGCTGCGGCTGACGCTGCGCGGCCAGACACCGCCCGCGCTCCAGCACCCGCACCTCCTGGAATGGGTGCGCCAGTTGGCCGCGCTGATGGACGCCGTGTACGCGGCGGCAGACGAGGCACAGCTTGACCGGGCGCGCCGGCAAACGCTGACGCTGCGGCTGGATGGCCGGGTGATGACGGTGGAAACGGTGCTGTCTACCGTGCGGTTCCACGCCCGCGATGAGTATCCGTCGCTGCTGCGCAGCGGCCTAGCCAGCAACCTGCTCGGCATCCACGCCAGTAATATCAACGACCGCTACTGGATTTCCCGCCTGCAGGCGCTGCCGGAAATGCAGGCGACGCCGGTCGCGGCGGCGCTGCAGCGGCTGGCCGACCACCTCGAAGCCCTGCCCACCGCCAAAACTTAAAAACGTAATTTTTGTGAAAAATGAACACGTTTTCATTGACGCTGTATTAATTGTGTGCTACGTTGTTAGAAGGGATTTATTACCGTCCTTGATGATTCAAGGGGGCCTTTATGCGGTTCTTCCATCTGCGAGAGGAGGGCCAGGGACTGCTGGAGTATGCGTTGGTTATCATGCTGGTCGCTCTGGTGGTCATCCTGCTGGTGGTCATCATCGGCCCCACCGTTGGAAACATGTATTCCAACATCGTGGCTCTCATCTAGGTACTTATCCCCAGGGGCAGCTTTGGCTGCCCCGCCCCCGCCTCACTTATCGTCACCATTTGGCAGAATCGTTTTTCAGGGTACACTACCGGACAGTTTGCCGGGTTTAGGGTTGTGTTCGCTTACAAACTTGTACAAACGGTTAAGGTGGCTGTAAGGTAAACAGTTGTACGGTACAGCCAACGTAGGTTGAGGTCTGCCGATGAACGACGATGATCTGATGGGACGCTTCCACAAAACGCTGCGGATTGCCGTGCGCAACGACGCCATGCTGATGGTCATGGACACGCTGGTGAAAATCGCCGAGCTGATGGTCAGCAAGCAGGATAAGGAGCGCGCGGTCGAAATCCTGGTGTTTGTAGCGCAGTACCCGCTGCGCCCGGAAACCCGGCTGCGCGCCGAAGCGATGTATAACAATCTGGAAGCCGAAGTCTGCCCGCGTGTGATTGTGGATGCGCACACGCTGGCGAATGAACTGACGCTGGATGATCTGCTGGCCGCCATCCTCGGCGCAGAGTCCTAGAAGATACGTCGGGACACGGCGCTACCGTATCCCGACCGAAAACCGGCTGAATCGGCAGCTATTCCTACTGCCCGGCAGAGGGGAACGGCGGCAAATCGGCGGCAGGTGTTCCCGGCGTCACCCACGCCAGTTCCCACGACTGGTCCGTGCCCTGCGGCGAAGTCCATAACTCGCGCGTGTTGCCCTCCGCGCCATACCCCAATGTGAACTGCTGCGTGCCCATCGTCTGGTCGTTGAGCTGCTGTGTCAGCGTCACGTAGCCGCCCGGCGCGCCCATCAGTTGCACGTAAATGGAGTTCTCTGTCAGATCGCGGCGGCTGCCATCCCGGTTGAGCGCCACCCACCGTTGCAGCGTGGCCTGATCGGGCTGGGCCGCGTCGTACCCTTCCATGAGCAGGATCGCCAGTTCCCGCCCATCGTTGATAAACACGGTTCCGGCAGGCGACTCGTCGCCATTATGGTAAATGGTGCGTGGGCCGCCATCCGCATCATGCAGGCGCACGACGTTAAACGGCGGGAACGGGCCAACCGGCTGCGCCGCCGGCAGCGCATCGTCCGCCGCCACATAGGCGATTTCCCCGGTTGTCGGCAGCCAGGCCAGGCCGATATTGCCCCAACCTTCGACCGGTTCCACCGCGCCGCTGTCAAACGACCAGCGGTACGCCTGCCACTCCGCCCCGCCGCCAATGCCATAGGGTACTTCGGCAAAAATCAGGTCGTCGGCAGTGAACCGCTGCACAAACGGCAGCACCGGGCCTTGTGTCAGCAGCGGGTATTCCGCCAGCGCCGGATAGGTCGGGTTCAGTTCGTCAACGGTTGTGCCGGTGGCTGCGTCGAGCAGCAGGATACGCCAGAGCGGCTTGCCGGTATCCGGCGGGAAGGGGTTGGCGAGGCTGACGGCCAGCCGCGACGCATCGTCGTTATAACCTTCACGCCCTACACGGCAGCCGATGGCTTCTCCCAGGTCCTGCCGCACGATGTCGGTTTCGGCGGTAATGTCACGCACGACCAGCGTGGCGCGGCCCTGGTTACTTTGGCCGTCAAACACCGGAATGCAGAAAGCGACCCGGCCCCCGTCGCTGCTGAAAGCCATGTCGAAGCTGCCGATATACTCGTTTTCGGCCAGTCCCAGGTTAAATGACTCGGTCGAGCCGTCCTCGTTCACCCGCAGCAGCTCCTTCGTCATCCCATTGTAGAGATAGACCGACCACGCCGCTGCCTGCCCGAAGGCCGGGAATACCGCCAGCAGTACCAGTCCGATTACCAACGCCAGACGCCGCATCGCTTCCTCCTGTGTATTGATTCCCAATCGTAATGAAGCACGTAACGTGCCTGATTATAGCACAGCCTGCCTGAGAAGCTGCTGGCTGGCGAGACCGGTGTTTTGAGGATATTTCGGCAGGGATATGGCGGCGCCAGGTCCCTGCTGCCAGACGGTGGCGCTATTTGACAATTCGTTGAAAGGGGATACACTGGATACCAAAGAAGGTTATTTGCCGGAAAAGGTTTTTTATGTTCGCTACCGAACCCCACTTCCTGCAAGTACGGGGTCAGTGTACCCCGCCGCGCACGGTTGATCGCCGCGCCGCAGCCAGCACGCCTCAACCACCTGCCGCGCCCCCTTCCCAACCAACCGAGTCGTCCCGCCCACCGCGCCCCATGCTGGGCCTGAAACGGCACGAGTCGGCCAGAGCCAGCGAGTAAGAGGAGCGTTACAGCGCCATCCTTCATGCTCAACTGAAATGTTATTTTTTCAGCCAAGGAGATCACTATGTCCAAACGTTTCGTCACCCTCCTGATATTAAGCCTCGTTTTACTGTCCATCGTGCCGTTTGCGGTGGCCCAGGATGCCCCGGCCAAACCCAAGATCGGTTTCCTACCGGGCGTGGTAGACCCGTTCTATCAGGTCATGGAAATCGGCGTTAACGAAGCCGTCGCGGACTTCGGCCTGGAAGTGGTCACGCAGTACCCGCAGACCTGGGGGCCATCGGTGCAAACCCCGATTCTGGAAGCCATGATCGCACGCGGCGACCTCGATTATCTCATCACCGCCCCGACTGACAAGGAGCAGATGATTGCCCCGCTGCAGGCGGCGCTTGACGCCGGCGTGAAGATCATCACGGTTGACACCTTCCTGGGTGATGGCGACTATGTAAACGGCCCAGTGACGTTCCCGATCAGCTACATCGGCTCGGATAACATTGAGGGTGGCCGGATTGCGGCGCGCGCGCTGGCGGAAGTGCTGGGCGGTAAGGGTAAGGTTTACATCCAGAACACCAACGTCGGCGTCAGCACGACGGAGCAGCGCGGCCAGGGCTTTAAGGAAGGCATCGCCGAGTTCCCGGATATGGAACTGGTTGGCGAAGACTACAACCTGGACGATGCGAACACCTCGGTTGAGCAGACGGCGGCCAAACTTCAGGCTGTGCCTGACCTGGCCGGTATTTTCGGCGTCAACGTGTTCAGCGCCTATGGCGCGGGTAACGCGGTGAAAGCCGCCGGGCTGGAAGGCAAGGTGCAGGTTATCGCCTTCGACGCCACTGCGGACGCGATTCAGAATCTGCGCGATGGCGTGGTGACACTGGTGATCGCCCAGAAGCCGCACGACATGGGCTATCTGGCGGTCGCCTTTGCGATGGCCGACTGGCGCGGCGTGACCAGCATCCCGAAGCACGTGACCACCGGCTACGCGGTCATCAACGCCGAAAACGTGGACGACCCCGAAGTGGCGAAGTTCATCTACCAGGTCCCCGGCCAGTAACCAGACTTCAGTTCTTGAACAGGTATGGTGTAGGGGCGACCTAATAGGTCGCCCCTACGTAAAACAGGGCATTCCTTGCCCGCCGTTTGTAAGGAGTTTTCATGGCAGCCGAAAGCCAACCCCTCGCTGTGCCCGCCGAAAAGAGCAATCGCCAGAAGCAGGTTATCCTCGCCGTCAGCCGGTTATGGGCCTGGGTGTTCCTCGTTGGCCTCATCCTTTTTTTTACCATCACGGTGTTTTCGACCAGCGGCGGCGACGTGAACTTCCTGACCGTCCGCAATTCCCAGAATATCCTGATGGCGATCACGCCGGTGCTGCTGATGGGGCTGGGGCAGACCTTTGTTATCATCGCCGGCGGCATTGATCTGTCGGTCGGCTGGGTGATGGGCCTGGCGTCGGTTATTTCCGCGCTGGTGATTGCCGATTTCACCAACAATCGTGGGATGGCGGAAACCCTCGCCATCCCGTTAGGGTTTGGCGTCGGCATCCTGTCAGCAGCCATTCCCGGTTTTATCAACGGCCTGATTATCGCCAAGCTGAGCATTCCGCCGTTTATCGTCACGCTGGGCATGTCGTTCATCGCGCGCGGCATTTCGCTGCTGCTGTCCGGCGGCAACGTGGTGATCGGCCAGCCGCCGGGGGTGCGAGCGTTTGGCAATGAATCGCTGTTCTACCTGATTAGCGGCGAAGGGGGCGGCCTGTTTTTCCTGAACCGACCGAATGTAACCGGCGAGGTTTTGCAGCGGCTCGACCGCATCCTGCCCTGGCCGGTGGTGGTGGCGGCCATCGTCACCGCCGTGCTGCTGTTTGTCCTGCACAAGACGCAGTTCGGGCGGCACACCTACGCCATCGGCGGCAACCGCGAGGCGGCGCTGCGGGCGGGCGTGCCAGTAGATCGCCACGTGATTATGCTGTATACGCTGTCCGGCATCACCGTCGGCTTTGCCGGCGTGCTGCACACGGCGCGCTTTAACGGCGGCTCATCCATTGCCGGCGACCCGCTGATGCTGTCGTCCATCGCGGCGGTCATCATCGGCGGCGTAAGCATGTTCGGCGGGCACGGCAGTGTCGCCGGAACGGTGATCGGCGCGCTGATTATCGCCGTACTGACCACCGGCCTCGTCATGCTGAACGTGCTGCCGTTTTACCAGTTTGTGGTTGTTGGCATCGTCGTCATCCTGGCCGTGCTGATTGACCAGGCGCGCGACCTCATCATCGGGCGTATCGAGTCGCATTAAGGAGGCGCGTCGTGGAACCGATTCTATCTGCCAGAAACATCGTCAAGCGCTTCGGCGGCCTGACCGCCGTGAATCAGGTCAGCCTCGATGTGTACCCCGGCGAAGTGGTCGGCCTTGTTGGCGACAATGCCGCCGGGAAGTCCACGCTCATCAAGTGTATCTCCGGTGTGTACCAGCCGGAAGAAGGCGAAGTGTACTTCCAGGGGCAGCGCGTCCACTTCGCCCGCCCGATTGATGCGCGCAAAGCCGGCATTGAAACCATCTATCAGGACCTGGCGCTGGCCGGCAACCTGAACGTACCCGCCAATATCTTCCTGGGACGCGAAATCAAAAAGGCTTACCTGGGTGGCGTCGTACATACGCTGGACGAAGACACCATGCTGCGCGAGTCCGACAAACTGCTGAAAGACCTGGAAATCCGCTTCCCCAGCCTGCACATGCAGATTGACAAGCTCTCTGGCGGGCAGCGGCAGGCGGTGGCGATTGCCCGCGCCATGTACTGGAACGCCCGGTTTATCATCATGGACGAGCCAACCAACAACCTCGGCGTGGTCGAACAGCGCAAGGTGCTGGAGCTGATTCGCCGCCTGAAAGCGCAGAACGTGCCGGTGATCCTCATCAGCCACACGCTGCCGGACGTGTTCGCCGTGACCGACCGGATTGTGGTGATGCACCGGGGCCGTAAGGTGACGGAAAAACGTACCGCCGACACCAACAGCGAGGAAATCGTGCGCTATATGGTCGGCGCGCTGGACGACACGCGGGCGACGGCGTGACGACTGTCGTCCACCTGATTGTAATTAGCAGGCGCGAGGGTGTCCTTCGCGCCTTTCGCTTTTTTGTTCGCTCATCAGTAAAATAGATTTTAGCAGCGGACAAAAAGGCACGTTAGCATGACAGGTAGTTCAGCCCTCTATCAGCTTGCGTTTGATTATCCCTCAGAACGAATCGGTGATTCGTTCGTCGTGCAAGCGGACTGCTTCGAGTGGCTGCGCCGTGTCCCTGAAAACAGTCTCCATGCCATTGTGACCGACCCACCCTATGGCGTCAAAGAGTACCAACTCGACCAGCTTGAAAAGCGCAAAAACGGCAGTGGGGGCGTCTGGCGTATCCCGCCTTCGTTCGATGGGCATCAACGTTCACCGCTGCCCCGTTTTACCGCGCTTACCTCAAAAGAACTTTCGATTCTAAAACAGTTCTTCGTTGAGTGGGCACAGTTAACTGTGAAAGCCTTACGTCCTGGCGCGCACGTGTTTATCGCCAGCAACGCTTATCTGTCGCAAACCGTGTTTGCTGCGCTGGCTGAAGGCGGATTAGAATTTCGCGGTGAAATCATCCGGCTGGTGCAAACTTTGCGTGGTGGTGACCGGCCCAAAAATGCCGAACAAGAATTTCCGGGCGTAGCTTCGATGCCGCGTGGAGGCTACGAACCCTGGGGATTGCTTCGTAAGCCGCTGCCCGCTGGCATGAAACTGAGTGACTGCCTGCGCGAGTATCAAACCGGCGGCTTACGACGACTGCCGGATGGCAAACCGTTTAACGATGTTATTGCCAGCGAACGCACGCCACAAAAAGAACGCCAAATCGCTAACCATCCCAGTTTGAAACCACAATCCTTCTTGCGGCAGATCGTTTACGCGGCGCTGCCACTGGGTGTGGGAATCGTTGCCGATCCATTTATGGGGTCGGGTTCAACGATTGCGGCAGCCGAAGCGGTTGGAGTCTGTGGCGTTGGCGTTGAACGGAATAAGACGTTTTACGAAATGAGTATTACGGCGGTCCCCCTGCTGGCGAGCCTGACGGTTAAACAAGATCAAGCCCGACAACAGCTATCGCTGCCGTTCTAGCCGGGGTCACGGTAAATCCAGTTTGCTATTATCTTTTGATAACCGGACTGGTTCACACTCGCGGTGATGGTTCGGCGGCTGGTCGCTGATCGCCCGGAAAATGTCCAATCTGATTGCGCCAATGACGCGCCGGCCACCATCACAAAGCGAAATGGTTTGGGTCGTACACCTTTTGCGGCATCAGATGGCCGGTTGCTGTCAAAAATAAACGCCATCAGCCAGCTTTCTTCAGGATTATGCCCTTGCCAACCCTGTAAATAGCGCGATGCTTTGATTTCGATACCTTCATGCGTGTACTGAACAGCATTGCCAGGAAATTGCCCTGCCGGAATCAAATCCGGGTGGCCGTTGTGGAATTGATTGCGGGCAAGCGAAGAACAGTATTTCGGAATCGCCACGCTGATAAACTCGCCCACGATGCTGCTGAAGTTTGCCGGCATCAGCATTGTTTCGAGCCGGGAAATATTCTTCGTATACAATTGCTGATTGATGAAACCGAGAAAATCAACAAAATCAATCATGGCCTGGCGAATATGTTCTGTCGTGCAACCGTAAGGAATAACGGCATTCGCGTTAAAACCATTGTCCAAAACTGGAATGGGCTGGCACGCCAGTTGTTCTAAAGTGTCGTCCACGTCGTTACCTGTTCTCCCTCTTTCCTCCCTCATCCCCTTCATACACCTCTACCGGCAGCGGGCAGGCGGCCAGCCAGTGTACGAGCACCGGCTTCAGCAGAGGCCACTCGGCGGCGCTGCCCACCGGCGCGATAGCCAGACTGTCAATTCCATACAGGCGATAATCCCGCGCCAGCGTCATCAGGGCGGACTCGATGTAACGCAGCCGGGTCGCGCCCTGCGCTGTTTCCCGGATAACCAGAAACAGGAGATGAGGCTGCGACTCGCGCCACGTCCAGAAAGCGCCGGGCCGGATGCGCCCGTGCTGGCACTGCTTGCGGAAGCTGGCGAAGGCGGCGGGGTAAATATCCAGCAGGCGCATTTGCAGCGGGTCCACTTCGACACGAGCGCGGGCGTTGTGGCCGAACGCCAGCGTTTGCGCCGCTGTCTGCAACGGGTCGCCGGAAACAAAGGTGAGGGGCATATATTGACCTAAGGGACAAAGGCGGTTTCACGCGGTCGGGTAAAAGCCAGCGTCAACACCGTTCCGGTTGTCGGATCGGCGGTCAGCGTCATATCCACCTGGCCGTGCTGCCCCGGCAGGCGCAGACGCGCACGGGTCGTGCCGTCGCCTTCCAGCACGTCACCCAGGCGCAGTTTGCCATACTGCACGCGCAGCGCCGCCAACTGCGACCGCAGCGCCGCCCGCTTGAGCTTGCGGTGCAACACGGTGCGGGCCGTCTCATCGTCCCACCGGTTGATGAGCTTCACCACCTGCGCGGCGGTTCGTTTTAAGGCCGGAGTCAACGACCGGGCGGCAGTGATCTGCAAATACTGAAGCTGCGGTGGCACCGTTGGCGCGAGGGTGGCAAACAGCTCAATGTATCCGCCCCGGCACAGCAGTCGCCAGCGTCCCCGCAGAGCATTTTCTGGCTCCAGCGGCGTGATCGCCCGGCACCTGCCGAAGCGGGCACGCAGGTCCGCGAACTGCTGCCGCCGCCTTTCCAGCGGGCAATCCTGGAAAAACGAGGCGGTAGCAACCGCCGTGATGGTTTGGTCGTCCCAATGCTCGTACACCTGTGCCAGCACCGACTGAACCGCCAGCAGGGCATCCGGTGGCAGCCATTTCCGAGGCTGGAGCGCGCCGGCCTGACGGAAGCAGTACAGGATGTCGTTGATCCGTGCCGCCGGCGACTCATACGTCAGGTTGGCAAACGCCACCAGCCCAACACCGTAGTCCGGCAACAGACGATAAAACGAGCCGTAACCCGGCAGCCCGCCGCCGTGCGCCACCGAATAACCCAGCACGGAATCAAACTGAATCCCCAGCCCATAACCGTAGCCAATCGTCTGCACCAGTGCCGGCGCATCGGGTGTCAGCCGGGTGGATTGGGTGAGGTTGTGTCGCCACATCTGCTGCATTTCCCGCAGCGAACTGCGCCGTACCGGGCCGGTTTCTGGCTCATCACGCGGCGGGAAAGCCGACAGCAGGAACGCCATGTAGCGGGCAAAATCGGCAATCGTGGTGAACAGCCCGCCCATTGCGCCAAACGCGCCATCGGCCAGCGGCGGCTCGGCCACCCACTGGCTACCCTCGCGGCGATAGCCCATCACCAGGCGTTCCGGCGCGACCCGGCGCACGTCAAAGGTGGTATCCATCATGCCCAACGGTGTCAGCAGTTCATCCTGGATATAGGTCTGGTACGGCACGCCGGTAACGTTGGCGATGATGCGGCCTAAAATGGCGTAACCGTAATTGGAGTATTCAAACGTTACCCCCGGCGGATTGGAGAACGGCACACCCTGACTCAGCCAGGCCGAGAGTTCCGCGTCGGCACAGGCAAGCTGGCGGTCGGCCCAGGGGTCATCCTGCGGAAAACCGGCGCTCATCGTCAGCAGTTGCCGAATGGTGATCGGCGCCGAGTCGTGAGTAGGATACAGCAGCCCGGCCAGTTCAGGCACAAACTGTTCTGCCGGGCAGTCCAGATGGAACTTGCCGGCATCCCGCAGCCTGACGACCGCCATCGCTGTAAAACTTTTGGTCATCGAGGCAATGCGGAACACGCTGTCCGGCGTCACCGGCGACTGGTCGAGGATGTTTTGTACGCCAAGACCGCCCGCCGCGACCAGTTCTCCATCGGTGACCAGACCGTAGGCCAGTCCCGGAATATGGCGCTGTTCCCGAAATTCCTGAAAGGCCGCCGGGAGCAAGGCGGCGTTGTCTGACCGGTGTTTACCATTGTTGGTGAATGGTGTGGGGGACATGGCGGCTTCCTGTGGCTGCGCGGCGAGATGGTGGTAGGCGATCAGTGTACCGTAGGGAAACGCCGCCATGCAAACGTGAGTGTGTCTACCTGTGTAACTCGTGCAGTTCAGGGATTCCAGCGGCTGTAACGCGGTGAACGGAGAGACAAAAACAGATAAAAAAGTACGGACACGCTGTTGCGTGCCCGTACCGATAGTTATTGGTTTATACGGCCCCACCGCCGATGTCGAGATGGATGCCCGGCCCCATTGTCGAGGTGAGCACGGCGCGGCGGATGTACGCGCCCTTAACCGACGAGGGCCGCTGGCGCTGCACCGAGTCCAGCACGGCCTGCGCGTTCTCCACCAGCCGCTGGTGGTCGAAGCTGGCCTTGCCCACCGGAACGTGCAGGTTGCCGGTTTTGTCGTTGCGGAATTCGACACGCCCGGCCTTCAGTTCATTGATGGCGCGGGCCAGATCGGCGGCCTGCACCACCGTGCCGGCCTTCGGGTTCGGCATCAGACCGCGCGGGCCGAGAACACGCGCGATACGACCAACGCGCCCCATCATCGCCGGGACGGCCAGCGTCGCGTCGAAGTCCAGCCAGTTTTCTTTCTGGATGCGTTCGATGATCTGGTCGCTGCCTACGATGTCCGCACCGGCGGCTTCCGCCGCGCGAGCATCTTCACCTTCGGCGAACACCAGCACGCGCACCGTTTTACCGAGGCCGTGCGGCAGCAGCACCGTGCTGCGGACCTGCTGTTCGCTGTGGCGGGGGTCAATGCCCAGGCGGAAGTGCAGTTCAATCGTCTCGTCGAACTTGGCGGTGGCCGTCTGTTTTGCCAGCGCCACCGCTTCCGCCAGCGGATAAGCCTTGTCCTCGTCTACGAGTTTGAGTGCGTTGAGATAACGCTTGCCATGTTGTGCCATTGGGGTTTTCTCCTGGTGGTCTGCGGGCGTGGCGCGCCCTCCCACGATCTAAAAAGTCATCAGTCGTCAGTTTTCAGTCGAAAGACGCGTATGTTACTGATAACTGACCACTGATTACTGACAACTAATCCACGATTTCCACGCCCATGTTGCGGGCGGTACCTTCGATCTGGCGAATCGCGCCGTCAATATCCAGCGCGTTGGTATCCTTCAGCTTCATTTCGGCGATCTCGCGCACCTGCTTGCGGGTCAGCCGCCCCACCTTCACCGAATTGGGGTTGGACGACCCCTTCTCGATGCCGGCAGCGCGTTTAATCAGGAAGCCGGTCGGCGGGCTTTTCAGGTTGAACTTAAACGAGCCGTCGCTGAAAATGGTGATTTCCGCCGGGACAACCTCGCCCAGGCGATTGGCCGTGCGGGCGTTGTATTCCTTGCAGAAGGCCATCAGGTTGATGCCATGCTGCGCCAGCGCCGGGCCAATGGGCGGCGCGGGGGTCGCCTTGCCGGCGTTGATTTGCAGCGTGACAATTGCTTTAATTTTCTTTGCCATTATGTCCTCACTTCGGTCGCAATTGGCGATCAGCTTTTGGCCGGAACTGGCGCAAAAGTGGCTGTATTGTAATGGTTGTTCGTAAAAAAGAATAGAGGCAAGATGACTCTTGCCTCCTCGAAATATAACGCTGTAGGGGCGGGTTTCTAAACCCGCCCCTACGGTTAGACCTTCTCAACTTCCAGAAAATCGAGTTCCACCGGCGTATCGCGCCCGAAGAAGTTGACCATCACGCGCACTTTGGACTTGTCGGCGTCCAGCGCAGCCACCGTGCCGATAAAGTCGTTAAACGGCCCGTCAATGATACGCACCTTCTGCCCGACCTTAAACGTCACCTTCACTTTGGGCGCTTCGTCGGACATGCGGTCCATGATCTGCTTGACTTCTTCCTGGCGCAGTGGGGTGGGGTCGTTGCCCATACCGACGAAGCCGGTCACGCCGGGCGTGTTCCGCACAACGTACCACGAGTCTTCATCCATCTTCATCTCAACCAGGATGTAACCGGGGAACACGCGGCGTTCGACCGTGCGGCGTTTGCCCTCTTTGACTTCGATCTCTTCTTCTGTCGGGACGATTACGTCAAAGATTTTGTCGCGCATCCCCATCGTTTCGATGCGCTGCTCGATGGCATGGCGCACCTTATTCTCCTGACCGGAGTAACAATGCACGACGTACCACTGCTTTTCGGGGTCGCCCTTTTTCGGAACCAGCTCGTCCAGAATCGGGCCAATCTCCTCGTCAGCCGTGTCGGCTGCGGGGGCGCGGCGGTCATCCAGATAAACCGGTTCGGGGTCGTAATCGGCGTCTTCACGCTCTTCAAAATCGTCAAACATGCCGTCTCCCGGCTAACCTTCCAGTAAACGTCAATACGAGGGGGTGCGGCGGTTATTGGTGCGCAGGTAATAAACAAAACCGCCCAGAATTAAGACAAAGACCACGCCAAAAACCAGCGGAGACCGCAGCCCCAGCGTGAACAGTTCGTTAAACAGCAGGCTGATGATGCCCAGGACGATGGCAGACGCAATCGTAACGGTAAGCACAATGGTTGTCAGGCGGCGGGTTTCTTCGCGGGTCGGCCAGACGACTTTTTGCAGTTCTGACCGCACGCCCTGGAAGTACTCGCGCAGGCCGCGAACGGTGCGGGTGATGAAATTGCCTTCGCTCTGGGTGGCTTCGATTTCCTGGGTACGGCGTCCGGGGGTAGCGCGGCCTTTACGTTCGGTAATCCCTTTTACAGGGGCTTCATCCTCATCGTTGTCGAGTTCGTCGTCTACCTCATACGTCCGCACGGCGGTGGTTTCCTGCGCCTCGCGGCGCAGCCGGCCCCGGCGGCGCTTCGAGCTGCCATCGAGTGTATTCTGGTCAGCAGGCATAACGCTGGTTCTCCCTGATAAAATCGGCCTAGTATGCAAGACACCGCCGGGAACGACGGTGTCTCGCCAATTGGTGCAGGGGAAGTAGGACTTGAACCCACAACCTACGGATTTGGAGGCCGTTGCTCTGCCAGTTGAGCTATTCCCCTATGAACCGCGCCCTACTTGGTTTCGCGGTAAATCACGTGACGCCGCACCAGCGGGTCGTACTTTTTTAATTCCAGCCGCCCGGTATCGTTGCGGCGGTTCTTCTGCGTGTAATACATATGGCCGCTTTCGGTGCTGCGCAGCTTCACCAACACCCGATTGCCCTTTTTCGCCATGATCGCTGCTCCGTCTTACACTTACATTTATTATTAATCTATAGCCTTTGATGGGATTTGAACCCATGACCTCACCCTTACCAAGGGTGTGCTCTGCCGACTGAGCTACAAAGGCAATATCTACTTATCAAGCCTTTATATTCAGGCTTGAAGTGGGCCGGGCAGGACTCGAACCTGCGAAGGCTTCCGCCAAGAGATTTACAGTCTCCCCCCTTTGCCGCTCGGGACACCGACCCATATCACTTTGTTAACCACTTCTTTACTGAAGCATGAGCCGCAGATGGGAATTGAACCCATAACCTATACTTTACAAGAGTATCGCTCTGCCGATTGAGCTACTGCGGCGTAGGTTGCCGCATTATACCACGTTCGGCGGGCGTGCTTCAAGGTTGCATTCCACCCCGGCAGCGAGAGACATTGTAGTGGACGGGGGGTGGATTGTCAATATCGCGTTCATGCCGGTACAATAAGACTGAACCGCCAAGTCGCCAAGAGCGCCAAGTTTCGATCCTCTTTTTTCCTGGCGTCCTCCGTGTCCCCGCGTCGAGTTTACGAGACGCAGGGGATGGCGTCATGGCGGTTTTATCGCCTTGAATACCTGGAGCATTTTCGCTTGAAACGATGGCTAATCGTTCTCCTGCTGCTGGCAGCGTGCAGCGGCCAGCGCGGGCAGCGCCTGGAAGACCTGCCCACGCCGGCTTCGATTGACGGCCTGGCGACAGCGCAGTTTTTAACGCAAAACGCCCCCCCACCCGGCTTCGAGGGGCCGCTGTCCATCCCGGAAGTGGACGCCGGACTCAACGCCCTGCCCGGCTGGCGCTACATCGTGCATCTGGAGTTTGACGGCGTGTTCGCCAACACCCCGCGCGAAACGTCGGCCACCGCCAACGCCGAGGTGTGGTACCGGCAGCTTGGTTCGGCACGGCGGGTGATCGTCAGCACGTCGGGCGAACTGCTGGGCAAGGAGGGCAACGCTTTTGAGGCGGTGCGGCTGGGCAAGGATGCGTTTATGGTGCGGAACAACACCTGCGTTGGCGGCGTAGACGCGGCGACCGGTGCGGACCTGCGCGCCGGGATGCTGGTCGGCGGCGTGAACCGCGCCATCTTTGGCGGCAGGCGCGCCACGCTGAATGATGAAGATGCCTGGCTGTACACCTTCGCCACCGGCGACCTCAACCTGCCGTCCATCCGCCTGAGTGACGAAGGTTCGATCAGCCTGACCGGCGGCGAACTGTGGTTTGCGCCGGCGCATGAGGCGGTCGTGCGCTTTTACGTCAACCTGGACGTGAGCAACGCCATCATCTTTGACCGCCAGCTTCCGGTCACGGGGCAGGTGATTCTGCGTTACGATCTATACGACATCGGCGTTGAACCAAATATCACCGTGCCGTTTGGCTGTTGAGGGGCGGCTGGCGCTTACGTTATTTAATGATTTCGTGGCTATTGTAGGGTTAGCTTATGGTGTAGGGCACGGCATGCCGTGCCCCTACATGGAATATTTAAGGAAACCCACCATGCTCCCTCGATATGCCCTGCTGATCGTTGCCACGCTGGGGCTGGCAGCCTGTAACCTGGGGCAGGCCGGACCCACACCAACGATGGACCCGAACATTCTGGAAACGTGGACGCCGCTGCCCGTCACGCCGATTGTCCAGCCGACGGAAGCCTCGCCCATCCCATCGGGGCGGGCGCTGCCCACGCCGCTGCCGATGACCAACACGCCGGACGGCGTGCCGCCGCGCCCGGTAACGCCGGTGCTGCTGACGCCGCTGCCGCTGGGGGTGCAGAACGCGAATCCTGCCGCTTTGCCGGCGCGCAGCGCGGTTGGCGCGGCCAGCCGCTATCCGATCACACTGCGGCCTGGGGAAACGGTGGGCATCAATTATGCCGTCACGGTGCTGGCCGGCACGGTCACGCTGGTGTTCCAGGGGCCGGAGGGCATCCTGTGGCAGAAAACCTTCACCGCCAGCGAAGCCGACCGCGCCGAGGTGACGGTGCAAACCGGCGGCAATTACGAGGTGCTGGCCTTTACCGATCGCTTTAACGGCTCGTATGATCTAAGCTGGGACTAACGCATGGATTGGCTGAATAACCCCAACTGGCTTGCCATCGGTTTTATTGCGCTGTGTGTCCTGCCGCTGTTTATCATCGCCATCATGGCGCTGGCGGTGTGGGTGTTTGGCCGGCGCTTCCTCGCCAACTTCCTCAACCCGGACACCTCCGGCATCCACCGCTTTTACGAGCAGCAGCGTGCCCGCAATCCACGCGCCACGACAGAGCAGTTGATCGCGCAGGTCATCCGGCGGCAGGCGTTCCGCAGCGGCGTGGTCGGCGCGATCACCGGGCTGGGCGGGCTGGTCACGCTGCCGGTGGCGCTGCCGGTAGACGCGGTGCTGTCGCTGCGAATGCAGGCCGGACTGGTGGATTTTATCGCCCAGCTTTACGGGCACAGCCAGCTTAACGACGTGGAAAGCCGTGTCCGCACCTATCTCATCATGTCCGGCAGCGGGCGGCTGAGCGACGCGGCAATTGAAGTGGTGCTGAAGTATGCCCTGCGGCTGATGGGCAAATCCTTCTCGAAGCTGATTCCGGTGGTCGGCGCAGCAGTCAGCTTCGCGGTGAACTACGCCATCGTCAGCGCGATTGGTCGCGTGGCCCTGCGCTATTACAGCAGCCAGCCGCGCCTGCAAACGGGTCAGCCGTAAACCGCAACCCACCAGACCCTTGTAGTCGGTTCACGTGACATTCCTATGGGGCGCGCAGCCCCGTTTTTGATTCGTAGCCCAAACGACAGGTAGACGCGGCCAAATGATGGCATAATCGGCGGCAGAAAGGAACGATGCCATGAAACAGGTGCTGCTGCTTTGCCTGATTATGCTAAACATCACGGCTATCCACGCGCAGGAATCCGGCTGCCCCGCCGGCCTGCCGCCGCGTTTGAGCGCCGGACTGTGGGCGCGCGTGCTGCACGATTCGGCCAACAACATCCGCCGCGAACCGACGACGCGCGCGGAGCGCATCGGCAGCATCCCCGGCGGCGATATCTTCCGCGTGCTGGACGGCCCGCGCTGTGCCGACGGTTACGTCTGGTGGCAGGTGAGCTACGGCGGCGTCACTGGCTGGACAGCGGAAGGCAGCACCTCTGGCGATTACTGGCTGGAACCACTGGCCGGGCAGCCGGTCACATCGGCCAGCGGCGCGGCGCTCGACCCGAAAGGCTGCCAGAAGCCGCCGGACGATTACACCCGCGTGCAGGTCGGTGCGGCGACACTAAATGCCCGCACGCTGGCGATGCTCGACCACGCGCAGGCACTGTACCAGGCGGAAGGCGGCACGGTGGATTTCCGGCTGGCGATCATGCAGGGCAGCTATAACCCCGGCGCTGTCTCCGCCAGTTTTGGCACGCACGACGGCGGCGGCGCGATTGATCTGTCCGTCCGCAGCCGCCGTGACTGGAGCGTGTTGAGCGCTGACGTCTGGCCGATGATTCGCGCGCTGCGGGTGGCGGGGTTCGCCGCCTGGCTGCGCGACACGGGTGAACTCTACCCTGGTTCGCCCATCCACATCCACGCCGTAGCGATTGGCGACGCCGAACTCTCCGAAGCGGCGCGCGGCCAGATTGATGGCCCGTTTGGCTACCTGCGCGGTTACAACGGTCTGCCGCAGGACGACGGTATCCCCCAGCCGGATACCTCCGGCGAGATGGTAATCTGCGCGTGGATGGTGGAAATGGGTTTTAATGACCTGCGAGAAGGTAATAATCCCTGATCCACTCCCGTCTGAATTACGGACGCTGCCAGTACCGGCGCGTCTATTGTGATTCTCCGGTCATAACAGGAACGGACAGCCATGTACGTCAGGTCAACCAGCAACCGACTGTTAGCCCTCCTGTTCATTACCCAAAGTCTCTCCAGCGCGGCGCAGATCGCCGTCTTTACCCTGGCGGCCATCGTCACGGTCCGGCTCAGCGGCACGGAAAGCACCGCCGGTCTGCCATCATCGGTGCTGACCTTCAGCCAGGCGCTGCTGGCCTTGCCCTTCGCCATGCTGATGGGCCGGTTTGGGCGGCGGCTCGGCCTGACGCTGGGTTACGCCGCTGGCGCGCTGGCAGGATTGGTCGGGCTGATGGCGATTGTGCAGGGGACGTTCCCTCTGCTAATGGTCAGCGCGGCGTTGATGGGTATGAGCCGCGCCAGCGGGGAGCAGAGCCGGTTCGCTGCCGGCGAATTGTTCCCGGAGGCGGAGCGCGCCCGGATGATCGGACGGCTGGTATTTGCCGGCACGATTGGCGCAGTGGTGGGGCCGGTGCTGGTTGTTCCCGGCGGCCAGTTGATGAGCGCGCTGGGCCTGCACCCGGATACTGGTCCCTGGGCGGTGATGCTGCTGTTGTGCAGCCTGGCGGCGCTGCTGACCTTCTGGGCGCTGCGCCCCGACCCGATGGCGGTTGGGCGGACGATTGCCGGACACGTGGAAACCAACCGGCAGGATAGGCCGGCGGCGCCGGTTCGCCCGCTGCGGACGCTGCTGCTGCTGCCGAAGGTGCAGTTGGCGGTGGCCGCCGCGCTGGTCAGCCAGACGGTGATGGTGGTGTTGATGGTGATGACACCGCTGCACATGGATCACCACCATCACGGCAGAGAGGCGATTTCGCTGGTGATTTCCATGCACACGCTTGGCATGTTCGGACTGTCCGCCGTAACGGGGTATCTGATTGACCGCTTCGGGCGTGTGCCGATGCTGGTGGCCGGCGCGCTCATCCTGATCGTGTCGGCGCTGCTGGCGCCGGTATCCACCAACCAGTACATCCTGTCTGCCGCGCTGTTTTTGCTGGGCCTGGGCTGGAACTTCGGCTACGTCGCGGCGTCGTCGCTGCTGGCCGACACGCTCCAGGGTGAGGAACGGGCGCGGGTGCAGGGAGTCAACGATTCGCTGGTGTTCCTGGCGGCGGGCTTTGGCAGCCTGGCATCCGGGCCGCTGTTTGCGTCCGGCGGTTATGCTGCCGTCAGCAGCGCCGGCATTGTTTTAACGCTGGCACTGATCGGGCTGATCGTCTGGCTCAACCGCCCGCAGTTGAAAGCGAAGCCGATCTAACATTACCCTATGCGCATGATGGTTCGTTATTGGCCGTTGGCTTTTACCCATCGCCAATCGCTAGGCTAAATCGCGGATAGGGGTCGCAGTCTCCGGCAGCCGGAACAGGGTGACAGTGCCGGAAAGCGCCGTCAGCAGGGCGATTGCCAGCACCGCCGTCTGGATGCTGAACAGGTCAGCCAGCAGACCGCCGACCAGCGCGCCGAAGGCGTAGCCGCTGTCGCGCCACAGACGGTACACTCCCAGGGCCGAAGCGCGCCAGGCTGGCGGTGCCAGGTCGCTGACCGCTGCCAGCAAGGTTGGGTACACCATACCCGTTCCCAGCCCCATCACAACCGCCGCCAGCAGCCATGCGGATTTGCCCGCACCCAGCACAAATAGAGCAATACCGATAGCCTGCACCCACAGGCCGCCGGTTATCAGCGGCTTGCGCCCGATGCGGTCGCTCAACGCCCCTGTGACAAGCTGGCTGATCCCCCAAACGCCCAGATAAGCGCCGCCCAATGCGGCGGCTTCGCCGACGGGGATACCGGCGCTCGCCGCCAGCAGCGGCAGCAGCCCCCAGATCACCACATCGTTCAGGTTGTTGACCAACCCGCCCTGCGACAGGCTGAAGAAGGCTTTGTCCTGCCAGCTCACGCGGCGGAAGATCGGCCAGAACGAGAGTGGTTCACCTGGCTGGTGCTGCTGCGCGGCCTCGTGCAGGGCATAACCGCGTGTCTCGCGGACGAAAATCACCGACAGTGCCAGCCCGCTGACAGCAAAGATAATGCCAAGATAAAACGGAAAAGGGCGCAGCGCGGTTTGCGCGGCAATCCAACCGCTGACGGCGGTGGAGAGCGCCATCGCCAGGTAGCCGGCAAACTCGTTCAGGCCGGTCGCCCGTCCCCGCCCATGGGGGCCTACCAGATCAACCTTCATGATGACCGCCGCCGACCAGCACAAGCCCTGATTGATCCCCAGCAGGACATTGGCAAGAACAATCCAGCCCCAGGTCGGCGCGAGGATGATGATAACCGGAACGGGCAAACCGACGAGCCAGCCGGCCACCAGCAGCGGCTTCCGTCCAATGTGATCGGCGCTGCGCCCGGCGAACAGGTTTGCCAGCGCCTTGATGATGCCGAAGCTGATGATGAAGGTCAGTGTCACGCTGACCGACTTGAGTCCAAATTCATCGGCAGCGATCAACGGAACAAGGGTGCGCTCCAGGCCGAGCATCGCGCCGACAAACGCATTAACAATCACCAGCAGCGTGAACTGGGGCCAGTTTGCTGCCAGTCCAAGCTGAAAGGGCCGGGTTAACGTCATATCGTCTGCCGGATTTGTGCTTCGCTATTGGCCTGCCGGATAATTGTAAATTCGGGTGGTGCCGGCGTCTGATTCTGCTGGACAAAGGCGATGAAGGCTTCCCGACTGGGTTGTTGCAGCGCAGGGTTATAGCGGCGCTCAAAGCCAATGGTTGAACTCGGCTTGCCACTCATGGCGCGCCCACAGGCGGAACCGGCAAAGTGGCCGGGATACACCTCAACGAAGTCGTCCAGCTTCAGCAGCTTGTTAAACAGGCTGTCGTACAACTGACCGGCAAAAGTGACCGTTTGTGCATCACCATGCAGGTCAGGTCGTCCAACATCACCGACAAACAGGGTATCGCCGGTGAATACCAGCCAGGGCGCTGCCGTCCGCGTCCGGTCGCCGACGAGCAGGCTGATGCTGTCCAGCGAATGGCCGGGCGTGTGCAGTACGCGCACGTAGTCGTTGCCGAGTTCAATCGTGTCACCATCGCGGACGGGATGAAACGGGAACCTGACTTTGGCCGACTCGTGCAGGTAAATGGGCGCGCCCGTGATTTCTGCTAAACGGGTCGCGCCGGAGCGATGGTCAGCCTGCACATGGGTTTCAAAAATGGCGACGATGGGTGAGTTCGCCTGTTGGGATACGGCGAGATAATCATTGAGATGCTCAATGTGGGGATCAACAACCGCCAGTTTGGCTTTGCCGGTACAACCAACGACATACGACGCACAACCCGTTTGCGAATGAAGAATCTGGCGAAAGATCATGCTGCGCTCCTCTCACTCGGTTTCGGTCGGCAGGTCAGCGAGTTTCCAGTCCGGGTAGCCCAACTGCAACCGCCGGACGTGGTAGCCATGCTCAGTGAGGATTTCCACCGCTTCATCGGCAAAGACGCAGTACTCGCCACGACAGTAGGCGACAATTTCCTGCGCCTGTGGCAGTTCGTGAAGACGGCTCTCCAGCTCGTCAATCGGAATCGAGCGCGCGCCGGCGATATGCCCCTGCGAATATTCCAACGCCGGACGCACGTCAAGGATGACTAACCCCGGTTCACGCAGCCGGGTAAGCAGTTCATTGAGCGTGACCGGCTCCATGGAGGCGCGTTGGGTCAGGTAGGTGTTCACGATACGATCTACTTCGGCAAGCTGCTGTTGCGCAATCTCTCGCAGCGTTTGCACCAGCCGATAGACCGTATAATCGGCCAGGCGGTAATACACGCGCAGCCCCTCCTTCCGCGCGGTTATCAGACGGGCCTCGCGTAGTGCCTGAAGATGCTGCGAAGCATTGGCAACCGACATAGCGGTTTCCTGGGCCAGCGCGTCCACGCTGCGTTCCCCTTGCGCCAGCAGGTCAATGATCTCCAGCCGGTGGGGGTTGGCAACCGCTTTGGCAATCCGGGCAAGCTGCTCGTTGATTTCCGTTTTGAACGTCCGGTGATCCATCATCCGTTTTCAAATATTCAATTGATTAATTGAATAGTATCGGAGGTATCAGGCTTTGTCAAGCCGGTAGTCCTCATGAACTTCAGTCCATTCTCCGCACTAAGGGCGAATCAGGGGAGCGGGCCATTTTGGGAATATTTTTTGGAGGGACATGGTGCCGCCATGTCCCCCACGCAATTATGGCCTGATGATCGTACCGACATCGTGGTTGCCCATCACGGCCTGGAGCAGGTCGTCGCCTGACCAGAAATCCACCACCAGAATGGGCATATTATTTTCCTGGCACAGCGTAAAAGCAGTCATGTCCATCACTTCGTATTTGCCGGCAATCACTTCCGTATAACTGAGCGCCACAAAGCGGGTGGCTGTGCTGTCCTTTTTGGGGTCGGCAGAGTAGACGCCGTTCACTTTGGTTGCCTTAATGACGATGTCCGCATTAATTTCCATCGCCCGCAGCGCCGCCGCCGTGTCGGTCGTGAAATACGGGTTGCCCGTGCCGCCAGCGATAATCACCACGCGCCCCTTTTCCAGATGGCGGATGGCGCGCAGCCGGATGTACGGCTCGGCGACGGCGTTCATCTGGACAGCGGTCTGCACGCGGGTGGTCACGCCCTCGCGTTCCAGCGCGTCCTGCAGCGCCAGACCGTTCATCACCGTGCCGATCATGCCCATGTGGTCGGCGGTGCTTTGCTCCATCCCCCGTTTGACGCCAATGGCGCCGCGCCACAGGTTGCCCGCGCCGATGACAATGGCGACCTGCACCCCCAGTTCATGAATCTGTTTCACCTTCCGCGCGATCACCTCGGCCCGGTCGGGGTCAATGCCAAACCCCTGCGGCCCGGCCAGCGCCTCGCCGCTAAGTTTGAGCACAATCCGATTGTAGGCTGCGCCGCTGCTGTTGGTCATCCTGCTTCTCCTCCACCAATTGGCTGTAGAGGCACGGCATACCGTGCCCCTACGGGTATTCGCTGCCGTAGGGGCAAACCGGCGATCCGCCCCTACGGAATTTGGCAACAAAAAGGGGATTAGCAAATGCTAATCCCCCTGCACCTCTGAACAGGTTACCGCGCCGGTCCATCCCGGGTCGAGCCGGGAGGCTACGCGCCTTCAGCCCCATTGTTATCGGCGTCTTCGCCAAGCGCAAAGCGGGCAAAGCGGCGGATTTGAATGCTTTCGCCAACATCCGCGACCACTTCCGACAGATACTGCCCAATCGTCTTGGAGTCATCCTTGATGAACGGCTGCTCCAGCAGGACAATTTCTTCATAGAACTTGTTCATGCGTCCGTCCACGATTTTGTCCGCGACCGCTTCCGGCTTGCCTTCGTCCAGCACGCGGCGGCGCTGGAGTTCGCGCTCCGCCTGTACAACGGCGGCGGGCACGTCCTCCCGCCGGACGTACTGCGGCGCGAGGTTGGCGATTTGCAGCGCCACGTCGTGCGCGAATGTCTGGAAGCGTTCGGTATTGGCGACAAAATCGGTTTCGCAGTTCACCTCAACCAGCACGCCCAGCCGCCGGTTGTGGTGGGCATAGGTCATCACCAGCCCTTCGTTCATCGTCCGGCCTGCGCCCAGTTTCTTGGCGGCCTTCGCCAGCCCCTTCTCCCGCAGATAATCCGCGGCCCTCTGCATATCGCCGCCGCTGGTTTCCAGCGCCTTCTTGCAGTCCAGCGGGCCTGCGCCGGTCATTTCGCGCAGGTCTTTCACCATTTGCGCTGTGATTTCCATCAGTTTATCCTATCCTTCTGCTGCTGCTTCGTCATCTTCGGCGAACAGATTGGCATCGCGCAGCTTTGCCAGCGTCGAAGCGCCCAGGTACTGCTCGTCGCCTTCTTCTTCCTCGGCCAGTTCGTCAAAGTTGTAATAGGGCGAGGTTTCTTCCGGCATCTGTTCCACTTCGTCTACGTCTTCCGCCTTGCGCATCGCCTGGCCTTCCAGCACAGCGTCCGCGAACGTCGCCATCAGCAGCTTGATCGCGCGCACCGCATCGTCATTGGCCGGCAGGACGTAGTCAATCGCATCCGGGTCACTGTTGGTGTCGGCCAGCGCCAGCACCGGGATATTCAGGATATTGGCTTCCTTCACGGCGGTCGCCTCACGCACCGTATCCACCACGATCAGCAGTTCGGGCAGGCGCTTCATCTCGCGGATGCCGCCCAGGCGTAGCTGGAGCTTTTGAATCTTGCGTTCCAGTATCAGCCCTTCTTTTTTGGTCAGCAGTTCAAACTCACCGGCGTCACGCCGCTTTTCCAGCTTCTTCAGCGTGTCAATCCGCTCACGAATGGTACGCCAGTTGGTGAGTGTACCGCCCAGCCAGCGCTGGTTGACGTAGGGCATGTGGCAGCGGGTCGCTTCCTGCGCTACCGCTTCCTGCGCCTGGCGCTTGGTGCCCACAAACAGCACCGTGCCGCCTTTGGCAACAATATCCCGAATCATGTCGAAATAGGTATTGAGGCTGGCCAGCGTTTGCTGCAGATCAATGATGTGGATACCGTTGCGTTCGGTAAAAATAAAGGGCGCCATCTTGGGATTCCACTTCGGCGTGCGGTGGCCGAAGTGGACGCCGGTTTCAAGCAGCGCCTTCATCGAAACGTTGGAAGGCATATGTTGTTCTCCTGGCTTCCGTGTTTAGGACGATCACACCCTTCGTCCCCAGCCGCAACCCCGCTGCGCGGAGCAACACCGCCGGGTCCAGGCGTGTGGCATTTGGCTGGCCGTCCGGCCAACCGGAGGGGCATTGTAGCACAGCGATTCGGCGGATTCAAGGACGCAGAATCCCGGTTCACCGCTCCCGTCACTCTGTCTGCTGGCGAAGTTGAACGCAATCACTAGACTCAGGTTTAACGTTATAATGACTGAAGGTGGGCGATATGTTTGATTGGGCGAACTGGTTTCGCAGCCATTTACAGGCTTCCGGTGAGGGTCTGGTCTGGGCGTTTGCGCGCATTGATCCCCGTTATCATCTGTCCCTTCCGCCTGCGCCTCCGTCTTTGGGGGAATGGTCCCCTGCACGCCATGTATGGCATGTCACGGGATATGAACGATGGATTGCATTACCCTCCATGTGCCAGTGGCTTGGAGGCCCACTGCCGGACGGCAATGCCTGGCCGAATGATGATGCGGCCTGGTCACAGGCGCAGGATGCAGGCTGTCAGTCCCTGACTGCCGCTTTTCAGGAAATTCGCCAGCAGCAGATTGACCTGCTCGATCAACTGTCGGCGGTGGATTGGGACGAGCCACACGAGACACTCTGGGGCGACAAACCGCTGTCAATGGTGGTGACCAAAACCTACCAGCATACCTTGGAACACTGCAACACCTTACTGCGGATGGGTTTGTGGTGGGAGGACATCGAACGCAGACAGTCGGCAGGAGCCGTTTAATAAGCCAGGGTTCCCTGCCCGATCAACAGGCAGACATGCAGGGACAATACTTAATGTCTATCCATAAAGCCTTCGTAGGGGCACGGCATGGCGTGCCCCTAATGGCAAATAAAAGAGGTTTACGGATAGGTTCTTAGGGCGACCGCATCGGGTTGCCCCTGCTTTGGTGCGTATGTGCCTCGCTCAGCGGCTCTCCACCGGTAACCAGCGCCGCGTTTTGCTGCCAGTGTAGGCCGACTGCGGGCGGATGATACGCCCGACGCTGATCTGCTCGAAGCAGTGCGCGGTCCAGCCACCAACGCGGCTGATGGCGAACGTCGGCGTGAACAGTTCCACCGGCAGGCCGAGGCCGTGCAGCACCAGCGCGGTGTAAAACTCCACGTTCGTTTGCAGGTTGCGCCCCGGCTTGTATGCTTCCAGCAGCCGCAGCGCTACCTGTTCGACCTGCCGCGACAGGTCATACAGCGCGGTATCGCCGCTGTCGTGGAACATCCGCTCGGCAGCCGCCGCCAGCACGTCCGCGCGCGGGTCGCGCACCTTGTAGACGCGGTGGCCGAAACCCATCAGCCGTTCGCCCGCTTCCAGCTTGCGCCGCAGTACCGCTTCTGCATTGGCCGGGTCGCCAATCTCAAACACCATGTCCAGCGCCGGGCCGGGCGCGCCGCCGTGCAACGGCCCCTTCAGCGCCCCCAGCGCCCCGACGACGGCGGAGATCATATCCGAGCCGGTGGAGATAATCACCCGCGCGGTGAAGGTCGAAGCGTTCAGGCCATGATCTACGACGGTATTCAGATACGTTTCCAGTCCGCGAACGTGCGCCGCATCCGGCACGCTGCCGGTCAGCATATACAGGTAGTTAGCCGCGTGGCCAAGATCGGCGCGGGGTTCAATCGGCATCTGGCCGTTCAGCCGCCGCCAGTACGCCGCGACAATCGTCGGAAAACATGCCACCAGTTTCAGCGCGTCGCGCTCGGCGTTGTCCCCTTCACGGCCCAGGCTTAACGTGCTGGCCGCCATCCGCAGCGCGTCCATCGCCGCCGCTTTGTCTCTGGCTGCGGCATCCAGCAGCGCCAGCGTGGCCGGTGGCAGGTGATGTTCCGCCGCCAGCCGCACGCGAAAGTCCGCCAGTTCCCCTGCAGCCGGCAGCCGGTCATGCCACAGCAGATATACCATTTCTTCAAATGTGGCGTTCCCGGCCAGTTCTTCCAGCAGGAAGCCCGCGATCACCAGTTCGCCCGCCTGTCCATCCACGCTGCTCAGGCGCGTTTCGGCGGCAACCACCCCTTCCAGTCCCGGTTTAAAGGCTGCCTCGGCTAACATTGTTCTCTCCTCCGATATGTAGGGGCGAGGCATGCCTCGCCCCTACACCATGTGTATCTTCGTTGTTTCCACGATCTCTCTTTACCTCCAGTGTAGATAGGGTACAATATATTGTCAATATTGATTGGTAAATCAATATACAGGAGTTGTCATGAGACATTTTCTCACGGCGCAGGAGGCCGCCACAGAACTGGGCATTACCCTGCCGACGCTCTATTCCTACGTCAGCCGGGGGTTGATTCGCTCGGATGTCAGCGATAGCGACCCGCGCGCCCGGCGCTACCACGCCGAAGATGTGCGCCAGTTGAAAGCGCGCAAGGAGTCCCGCCGCAACCCGGAGCGCGTGGCCGAAACTGCGCTACACCTGGGCACGCCGGTGCTCGAATCGGCCATCACCCTGATCGAGAACGGCCACCTGTATTACCGGGGGCACGATGCTGTTGAACTGGCGGCGCGGCACAGCCTTGAGGAGGTGGCGGCGCTGATCTGGACAGGCGATCTGCACGGGCCGCTTCCCGCGTTGACGGAAAGCATCGAACTGCCGGCGCGCTGGCAGGCGGCGTCCGGCGCAGTTCCCGAACTGACCGCGTTCCAGCAGTTCCAGGTGATGCTGCCGCTGGCGGCTGCCGACGACCTGGCCGCCTACGATCTGCGCCCGGCTGCTGTCGTTCGCACCGGCGCGCGGATTCTGCGGCTGCTGGCCGCCATCGCTGCCGGTACGACCGGCATCCATACGGGCATCGCCGCCGCCCTGCAGCGCGCGTGGATACCGCATAACGAGGAAGCCGCGCGCCTGCTCGACGCGGCGCTCATTTTGT
This sequence comes from Chloroflexota bacterium, assembly GCA_016223085.1. Lineage (GTDB taxonomy): Bacteria > Chloroflexota > Anaerolineae > Aggregatilineales > Phototrophicaceae > CFX2. The sequence continues at coordinate 91,191 of JACRPS010000005.1, read as the reverse complement.
GCGCCGACCACGAACTCAATGTGTCATCCTTCACGGCGCGCTGCGTCGCGTCCGCCAATTCAACTCCCTACGCGGCGGTGATCGCCGGACTGGCGGCGTTGCAGGGCACACGGCATGGCGGCCACACCGAGCGCGTGGAGGCGCTGCTGCGGGAAGCCGGGAGGCCGGAAGCAGTGTACGAGACGATGGCGGGCCGGCTGCGGCGGGGCGAAACGATTCCCGGCTTCGGCCATCCCCTGTATCCCGAAGGCGACCCGCGCGGCGCGGCGCTGCTGCGGTGGATCGCAGAGGCTGATCCGGCTTCGCCCGCGCTGGTCATGGCCGACGCGGCTGTCGCAGCGGCGCAGGAGCTGATTGGCGAACCGCCGACAATAGACCTGGCGCTGGTCACGTTGAGCCGGGCGTTAGCCTTACCCGCCGGCAGCCCGCTGACCCTGTTCGCGCTGGGACGCACCGTCGGCTGGATGGGTCAGGCGTTGGAGCAGTACGCGCTGGATCGGATGATACGCCCGCGCGCCCGGTACGTTGGTGAATGGCCTGCGCCACCAACATAAGAGCTTCATTTCATCCATCAGAATAGCCTACAGTCCCGTCCATTCGCCGTTGTATAATGCAGCCAGATGAAGGCTAAGTAGCTATCCATAAACCCTTCGTAGGGGCACGGCATGCCGTGCCCCTACCGACAGATAAAAAAGGTTTACGGATAGATTCTAAGGAAACGCACATGGCGGAAGATTACCGGGAGATTGTCAGGCGCCGGGTGCTGGACGAAACCACGTTCGTGCAGATGACGCTCAAAGGCAAACAGCCGGGCGCGGGCGATTTACCCTGGCGCAAGGTGACGGTGCGCCCGGTGCTCATCAAAAACCGCCGCCACCTGCAATTTTCGCACTTCACCGGGAAGCAGGATTTCACCAAAAACTACAGTGGCGCAGAAGCGGTGGCGCATCTGGACGAGATACTGGCGCTGCCATTCAGCAGCATCGTCGTGCGCTCGACCGATGAAGATTTGCAGGTGCAGATCAACAGGCCGGGCAAGGCCATCCTGCGCCGGGAACGGCCAGCCGAAGCGCGCGCGCCGGAACTGGCGCACGACGCTGCCAAGGACCTGCCCATCCCTGCCGATAAGCCCGACCCGTTTTTGCAGGCGACCGGCATCCAGACGGCAGACGGCAGAATCAAAGCCGACATGCGCGGCAAGTTCGCGCAGATCAACGAGTTTCTAAAGCTGCTGGAACACACCGGCGCGCTGGAAACGTTCGACCACACGCCGCTGCATATCCTCGACTGCGGCTGCGGTTCGTCCTACCTGTCGTTCGCCACTTACCACTATGTCAACGACCTTAAAGGCATCCCGGCGCGGCTGGTGGGTGTGGACACCAACGGCAGGCTGATTGACAAAAGCAACGCCGCCAGCGCCGACCTGGGGCTGACGGACGTGTGTTTCATCCGGTCACCGATTGCCGATTACCAGCCGGATGTGCCGCCGGACATCGTGCTGGCGCTGCACGCCTGCGACACCGCCACCGACGACGCCCTGGCGCTGGGCATCTGCCACAACGCCGGCCTCATCCTGTCCGTACCCTGCTGCCACCACCATCTACACGAACAGCTTGACAGCCGCGCGCCGTTTGAACCGGTCATGCGGCACGGCATCCTCAAAAAGCGGTTCGCAGACCTCCTGACGGACTCGTTCCGCGCGCTGATTCTGCGCATCATGGGCTACAAAACCGACGTCGTGGAATTTGTGTCGTCGGAGCATACCGACCGCAACCTGATGATTCGCGCCGTGAAACGGGTTGAAGCGGGCGACCCGGCCTTCGTGCGCGAGTACCGTGACCTGAAAGCCTTCTGGAACGTGACGCCCTATCTGGAAACGCTGCTGGGTGAGAGGTTCACCGTCCTGACAGAAACATAACCGCCATAACGCCAAGATTCGATCATCTCATTTCTTGGCACACTTGGCGTTCTTGGCGGTTCACTTGTTTTTAACATTTTGCCGCCACGTCCCAAAATCCCCGTGTACCACGAAAACGAATTTTAAGGAAGTTGCGTCCTTTGGCGTGCTGGCTCCGTCTAATAGATAGAAAGCTGACAAACAATCAGGAGCAAACCATCATGACGAACCCGATTCACGAAGTCGTCAAAGAACACTACAGCGCGATTGCCAACAGCCAGGCTTCGTGCTGCGGCTCGGCCTCGGACTGCTGCGGCTCGGCGAACACGCTGTTATACGATTCCGCTCTGCTGGAAGGTCTGCCGGTGGACGTGACCGGCTTGTCGTTAGGCTGCGGTGATCCTGTCTCCATTGCCAGTCTGAAGCCGGGTGAAACCGTGCTCGACCTGGGCAGCGGCGGCGGGATCGACTCCTTTCTGGCCGCGCGCCAGGTTGGACCGTCCGGGCTGGTCATCGGCGTGGATATGACGCCCGCCATGCTGGAAAAGGCCAACGCCAACAAAGCCAGAATGGGCGTGACCAACGTCGAGTTCCGCCAGGGACAGATCGAGGCGCTGCCGGTGGACAGCAATACGGTGGACGTGGTGATGTCCAACTGCGTGATTAATCTGTCGCCGGACAAACGCGCGGTATTCAGCGAGGCGTTCCGGGTGCTGAAGCCGGGCGGGCGCGTCAGCATCAGCGACATCGTGACCGAAGGCGATTTTACGCCGGCGATGCGCGCCGACGCCGCAAAATGGGCGGAGTGTGTAACTGGCGCGATTGACGCGGCGGCCTATACCGGCCTGATGCGCGATGCCGGTTTTGTGGACGTGCAGATCGTGGACAAGGTGAACGCAGATGAGGTTGTCGAGCGCCAAACGGGGATGCCGCGCATCTTCAGCGCACGGATTACGGCGTACAAACCGGTCGGTTGAACGGTAATCCGAGTGATATTTTCTTCACCGGTTTGTCATCCCCAGGCCAGGTGGTCCTGGGGATTTGTTTTATTGGGGCTGCCTGCCAGACGGAAAGGCGGAAGTGTGTTGTAACCAAAATCGTCAAAAATGGGTTATCATCATCTGGAACTTGAGCTGAGTAGGCAATGGAAAACGTACCGCCTCTGGCGGATAGGGTCCAGCTCACGCGAGCAGATCGTCCTGGCGTATGCCGGGGAGCAGCCGCCGGAGCAGAAAGACGCCGAGGAATGACCGAACCGATTCGCATCCTGCACTTTGCCGACAGCCACGTCGGCATGGAAAACTACGGCAAAACCGACCAGCAGACCGGCCTCAGCAGCCGCGTGGTGGACTTCCTGCGGCGGATGGACGACATCTGCGCCTACGCCGGGGCGCACGACGTTGATCTGGTTATCTTCGCCGGCGATGCCTTTAAGACGCGCCAGCCGAATCCCACCTACCAGCGCGAGTTCGCCCACCGCGTCCGCGATCTGTCGCGCCTCGCGCCGGTGGTGCTGCTGGTTGGCAATCACGATCTGCCGCCGACAATGCTCAAGGCGTCCAGCATCGAAATTTACGACACGCTGGAAGTGCCCAACGTCTGGGTCGCTGCCGAGTACGAAACGCGCGTGGTCGAAACCAGACGCGGGCCGGTACTGGTGGGAACCGCGCCGTACCCGATTCGTTCCCGTCTGCTGGAAGACGAACGCGCCGCTGGCCTGACGATTGCCGAAACTGATGAACTGCTGCAAAAGGTGCTGGCGGACACCATTGAAGACCTGGCGGTAAAGGCCGACCAGCATGACATGCCCCGCCTGCTGACCGGGCATTTCACGGTATCTGGCGCGGTGGTGGGCAGCGAGCGTAACATCATGCTGGGGCGGGACGTGGCAGTGCAGCTTTCGGCGCTGGCCGACCCACGCTGGGATTACATCGCGCTCGGCCACATCCACAAACATCAGAACCTGACGCACGGGCAGGCCGGCGTGCCGCCGGTGGTGTACAGCGGTAGCATCGAACGGATTGACTTCGGTGAGGAAGGCGACTCGAAGGGCTTCTGCTGGGTGGAACTGGCGCGGGGCGAGGCGCGCTGGGAATTTGTGGAACTCAACGCCCGCCCGTTTGTCACACTGCGCGCCGACCTGACGCGCGTTGCCAACCCAACCGATCAGGTGGTGCAGCTCATCAACCGGCACGACCTGCGCGACGCCGTAGTGCGGCTGCTGCTCGAGCTGACACCGGAAACCGAGGCGCGCCTGAATGAAAACATCATCCGCGACCATCTCAAACACGCCGGCATCTTCCAACTGGCAGTTATCCGCAAGCAGGTGGAACAACCGGCACGCGCTCGACTCGGCGCGAGTCCCGAAGGTCTGACACCCGCCGAACTGCTGGAACGGTATCTCATCAGCAAGGAAGTTCCTGAGGACCGCCGCCAGGAACTGCTGGACGCGGCGCAGGCCATCTTTGAACAGGGCGGCGGCGAATAGCGGCGCGCGGGGTTGAACGGAGGGGGGAACAGCATGGACGCCAACCGGAAAGCGTGGAACGAGCAGCAGCAGCGCCTCCAGCAGATGCTGACGCGGCTGGACGACCCGGCAGCGGCCATAGACTGTTTTCTGCGCCAGCACGCGATGGTTCACACAGCGGCGATTTCTGACGAAGGGCTGTGGTCGTTTGAAGATGAAATCTGGCAGGGACTGACCGAGGCTGATGCCCGCCGCATCCCGCCAAACGGCGAACATTCGATTGCCTGGACGATCTGGCACATCGCCCGAATTGAGGATGTGACGATGAACGGGCTGGTGTCCGGCGGCCCCCAGGTTTTCCAGGCCGACAACTGGCAGGAACGGTTGAACGTCACTTGCCACGATACCGGCAATGCAATGGAAGCCGACCAGGTGGCAGCCTTGAGCGCGGCGCTAGACCTGGCGGCGCTGCGAGCGTACCGGCTGGCGGTTGGCCGACGCACGCGGGAAATCGTCCGCCAGCTTGAAGCGGCGGATTTGAAGCGGAAACCCCATCCCGACCGCCTGCGGCAGGTACTGGCGGATGGCACAGTGCCAGAGGCCGCGCGGGAAATCGTGGATTACTGGAGCCGGCGCACCATTGCCGGTCTGCTGCTGATGCCCGCCACGCGGCACAATTTCGTCCATCTGAACGAGGCGCTGCGCCTGAAACACCAGCGACCGAGGAACGCGCCGGAACGGTCGAATGGGTGAACCGTGCCACGCTCGATCTGCTAAAGTGAGTTATCGAATGTTTTGGTAGGGGCACGGCATGCCGTGCCCCCACGGATTGCACGTTTTTTCGTTGATTTGTTCCGAGAAGCTACTTTAGAGGGATTCGTACCAGTTATCATCAAGCCGAAAGGTGATGTCTATGACTTGACCAGGAAGAAACTGGCCGGTTAACCGCCGCAGTCCTTCGGCGCGGTCCGGGCCGCCTTCGTCGGTAAAAAGTATCTGCTCGCAGTACGCGTCAATATCCTGCACGATGCGCTCGTAGCCATAATAGGCCAGCAGGTTTCGATCAGGCTCGGTTGCTCCGTACCCCTGGTCAAACAGGGCTACTTCTTCCTGCGGTGACCGCTGCTGGCCGTACTGTCCGCCGCCGACAAGCATCAGATCGCGCTCTTTTGGCGCCAACATCAGTGTATCCCAATCCACAATATACAGGTGTTGGCTGGTATCTATCAGGACGTTGGCGGCGTGGATGTCCACATGGCACAGCACGTAGGGCGTGGGCCGTGCTTGAACGATGGCGGCCAATTGTTCCGCCCGCCGGACGAGTTCGCGAACAACCTCTCGCCGGGTTCTCAGAAAGGCCGCCAGTTCAGCCGCAACCGAATCCACAAAGGTGGCTGACACGTCTTGGTTATGGGCAGTAGCTGTATCTTGGGGAACTGATTGCGGCGGTGCTGATGTACGCCGGCTTCCTGATGGCCGCCGCTCCGAAACGCGAGCCGGCGGGTCAGGTATCCACCCAGACTGTGTAACTTCAAATGGTTTAACACAAGTTTTGTAAGACCTCTCAACATATGAGAGGTTTTTTAATCCACTTGACTCCCCATCCCAAACGGCATATACTCTTGATTGAACGTTCAATCAAGAGGTGTCATGACAGAGCAGGACGCCAACAAACGCGACGAGATTCTCCAGGCGGCGCTGCGGGTGTTTGCGACGCAGGGCTACCACAGGGCCAGCATCAAAAGTATCGCGGCGGAAGCCGGGTTGAAGTCCCCCTCGCTGATTTACTGGTACTTCAAGGACAAACAGGAACTGCTGTACGCGGCGATGGAGAAGCTGTCGCCGCTGATGCAGCAAGTCACCCACCCCGAAGCCCTGCTGGAGCTGCCGCCGGAGCAGTTTTTCCGTCTGATTGCGGACGGCTATTTCAGCGTCTTCCGCAATCCCAACGGCGGTCGGGTGCTGCGGGTGTTCCTGGCCGAAGCGGCGAAGGATTCGGAACTGGTCGGCATCGTCGCGCCGAAAATGCGAGGCGTGCTTGACCTGCTGATGGCCTACATCATGCGGCAGATCGAGCGCGGCACGCTGCGCCCGCACGACCCCCAGGCCAGCGCGCGCGCGTTCATCGGCACGCTGCTGGTGTACATCATCGGCAAGGAGGTGATTCCACCGCTAGGCGTTGGCCTGCCGGATACCGATACTTATGCCGATGAAATCGTAAGCATCTTTTTGCAGGGGTTAACCCCGTAGGGGCGAACCGGCGGTTCGCCCCTACAACAGAAATTATATCGGCACGGCTACGCCGCCGCGCCTGTGGTTTGGTTTTGCTCGTCGCCGGCAGAAGAAGGCACAACGATGGTCTACGCTGTCGAAATTAACAACGTGCACAAACGCTTTAAGAACGTCCACGCCCTGCGCGGCCTGTCGCTGAATGTCGAGCGTGGTATCACCTACGGGTTGCTGGGGCCCAATGGCTCAGGCAAAACCACGCTGATCCGCGCCATCATCGGCCTGCTGACGCCGGACAGCGGCGAGGTGCGTGTGCTTGGCACGAAAATGCCAAACAAAGCCATTCTCAGCCGCATCGGCTACATGACGCAGCAAACGGCGCTGTACGACGATCTGACGGTGCGCCAGAACGTCGAGTTCTTCGCGGTGGTTGGCGGGTTGAACGGGGACGTGCGCGCCGCAGTAGATGAAGCCATCGCGCTGGTTGATCTGACCGACCGGGCCAACAGCCGTGTGCGCGAACTGTCCGGCGGCATGAAGCAGCGCTGTTCGCTGGCCGTCGCGCTGGTGCATCACCCGGACGTGCTGCTGCTGGACGAGCCAACCGTCGGTGTAGACCCGCAGCTTCGCGTGCAGTTCTGGCAGCACTTTCGGCAGCTGAACGCGCAGGGTGTGACGCTGATCGTGTCGAGTCACGTCATGGACGAGGCCGAACGCTGCGACCGGCTGGGTTTCCTGCGTGGCGGCCTGCTGCTGGCGGAAGGCACCGCATCGGAGCTGCGCCAGCGCGCCGGGACAGCTACGCTGGAGGCGGCGTTCCTGCGCTTTGCAGACGCAGCAGTTTCCAGTTCCCAGTCGCCAGTTGCCAGTTCTTAAAGTCGGTTCTCGAAACAAATCAACGAAAAAACGTGCAATCCGTAGGGGCACGGCATGCCGTGCCCCTACCAAAACATTCGATAACTCACTTTAGTTATCGGTTGTTAGTTTTCAGTTATTCAGCCTGAAAGCCTGAAAGCGACTGGCTACCAGCTAAAGGAAACACCCATGTCCACCACCCGCATCCTGACTCTCGCCCGCCGGGTGATTCAACAACTGGCGGCGGATAAACGCACTATCGCGCTGATTCTGTTTGTGCCGCTGGCGGTGATGACCGTCGCCGGCATCCTCGTCCGCAGCCAATCTTCGCCTCTGTCTATCGGTCTGGTGCTGGAAGACGAGGGCGCGGTCATTCCGTTGGGCAACCGGCAGGTAAACCTGGGCCAACGATTGGCGGAGAGCCTGGGCAGCGTCAGCGATGTCATTCAGATACAGGTCATGCCCGCCGCCGAGGCACGCGCCAGACTGGACGCGGGCGAACTGGACGCGGTAATTACCCTGCCCGCCGATTTTTCGGCGCGGACGGTGGCCGCCCGCGAACTGACCATTCCGGTCGAATACGAAGGCTCGAACCCGATGGCCGCCCAACTGCTGGCAGGCCTGCTCACGCGCGGCGCGGTGCAAACCCTCGCCAGCCTGAGCGTCATCGGCGGCGCGACCGTGACCGCCCCGCCGGTACACCTGCAGGAAACGTACCGCTACGGCGGCGCGCACTTCGACACGATGGATTACCTCGCGCCGGTGTTCATCGGCCTGTTTGTGTTCCTGTTTGTGTTCATCCTGACCAGCGTGGCGTTTTTGCGCGAGCGTGCCGCCGGGACACTGGAACGGCTGCAAGCCACACCGATTCGCCGGATCGAGATCGTCACCGGCTATATGCTCGGTTTCGCGCTGTTTGCGCTGGCGCAGGCGCTTATCATCCTCGGCTATACGATCTTTGGATTGAACGTGCATTACACCGGCAACCTGGCGGTGATCTTCGTGGTCGAATTCCTGCTGGCGCTGATGGCCGTCAACCTCGGCATTTTCTTCAGCACTTTTGCCCGCAACGAGTTCCAGGTGGTACAGTTTATCCCGCTGGTGGTCGTCACGCAGATTTTGCTGTCCGGCGCGCTGTGGCCGGTGGAAGAGATGCCGGCATGGTTGCAGCCAGTGGCATGGCTGATGCCGCTGACCCATGCCAACCGCGCCCTGCGTGACGTGATGATTAAGGGGTTCGACCTGATTCAGATCGCACCGTTTGTGCTGGCGCTGGTCGCCTTTGCATCGGCGTTTGTGGTGCTGGCGGCGCAGACCGTGCGCCGGGGGGTAAATACCTAAATACCTATCCGTAAACCTCTTTTATCTGTCGGTAGGGGCACGGCATGCCGTGCCCCTACGAAGGGTTTATGGATAGATACTAAGCCTGAAACAGAGAAGCAGAGGCACAGAGCGTTGGTAGGGACATGACGCGGTCATGTCCCTACGGGGGCTACTCCGCGTCCGGCTTGGCCCACTCCACGCGGATTTGGGTCCCCTTGCCGGGACGGCTGGTAAGCTGGTAAGTCGCGCCCAGCGCCTCGGCCCGTTCACGCATGGAGCGCAGCCCCAGCCCGCCGGAGGGCTGATCGGGGTCAAAGCCCCGGCCATTGTCCTCGATGGTTAAGATCAAGCGCCCGGCCTGGTAGGACAGGCGGATATTGACCGCCGTCGCCTGACTGTGCTTGATGATATTGTTGACACTTTCCTGCGCAATCCGGTACAGCGCCAGATGCGCTTCCGGCGGAATGGCTGCCTCTTCCCCCTCTACCGTGCAGTCTACCGCGATCCGTTTGCGGCCTTTCAGGGCTTCCGTCAGGTGGCGGCACAGGTCGCTCAGTTTGGTCTTGACAATGTTTTCCGGGCGCAGTTCCAGCAGCAGGATGCGCATTTCGGACATCGCCACCCGATTCAACTGGACGACCTGATCGAGCTGCTCAAGGCCGCGTTCAGGATTGTTTTTCCACAGGCGGGGAATGGACTCTGCCACCGTCGTCGCGGCAAACAGCGTCTGGCTGACGGCGTCGTGCAGATCACGCGCCAGCCGCTGGCGTTCTTCCAGCGCGGCCTTCTCTTTGGCTTCCTCAATCAGCCGCGCCCGTTCCAGCGCCTGCGCGCCCTGGTGCGCCAGCGCCAGCATCAACCGCTGCTCATCCTCGGTGAACCGGCGCGAACCGTCAAAGGTGAAACTGATCGCACCCAGCGGGCGCCCATTCACCAGCAGCGGCAGCATGGCGGATGAGCCGGGATAGCCGGACGCAAACTCCGCCATGTCGGGAAACTGCCGTACCATCTCGTCGGCGCTGTCAAACCACAGCGGCTGCCCGGTTTGAACCGCGTAGGCGATAGGATAGCGGGGGTTGGCCGGAAACCGCCGCCAGTGCTGCTGCTGCGCTGCGGACATGCGGGAATTCAACAGGTAATCAATCTCAAAGCTGGCGCCGCCGTCCAGAGCACGCAGGAAAGCGCCGGTGGCAGCGCCGAGGACTTCGGCACCGTGTTTCACCACCAGCTCACCGATCTGGCTGCTGGTCAGGCCTTCCACCAGCGCGGCAGTGACCGTTTGCAGGCGGGCCAACCAGCGGGCGTTTTTCTCTGCTTTCGCACGCGCCTGCCGTTCCCGTTCCAGCAATCGCTCACGCTCCTGTCCCTGCTCGCGCGCCCGCTGCTCGGCGTGTTTACGCTCCGTGATATCGCGCGCAATCGTCGCCGCGGCGACAATTTTGCCGGTATGGTCACGCACCGGCGAGATACTCAGCGACACATCAATCACCCGCCCGTCCTTGCGGCAGCGCCGGGTTTCATAGTGGTCAATCCGTTCACCGCGCCGGATGCGCGCCATCAGCATTGGTACATCATCGGGATAATCGGGCGGCACCAGCGTGTTCACCGGCCTGCCGACGATCTCATGGGCGCTATAGCCGTACATTCGTTCCGCGCCGGTATTCCAGCTCAGGATGATGCCATCCAGCGTTTTGCTGAAAATCGTGTCGTCCGAACACTCCACAATTGCCGCCAGCAGCATCCGTTCGCGGAACCAGGCCAGGCCGGCAGCGACCGGCGACGTGTCCTCCGGGTCCGGCAGGCTGGGAATCGTCAGTGGCATTTCGTCGGCCATTGGTGTCCGCTGCAACTGGGACAGCCAGGCTTCGAGATTTTCCCGGCGGATATACCAGCGTTTGCCCAGCCGGATACCACCGGGCACGCGCTGCTGCCGCAGCAGGCGGCGGGCGGTTTCCCGGTGGACGTTCAGCAGTGTTGCCAGTTCTTCGATTGTAACGAGTTCAGATAGGGTCATGCTCAATCGGTTTTTTGTTTGTAAGACTATAGGCAATTATAGACAACAATAGGCAACTGAGCATGGGTCAGGTGGGTGAATTCAGACTAGGAGTCGGTGTCTGGTGGCCGCCGCGTAGGGTCCCCGCTGGCGTGCGCTCCACCTAACGGGATAAGGTTACGGTTGGCCGCGCCGGACGCTGGATGCCGTCCGGCTGTGTGCAAAAGCCACCTTCCAGGTGGCTGGGAAAGACGAGCGAGCGATGTTCTTCAGCCCGCTTCCAGCAGGTTTTCACCCCCTGGCGGCACATAACACTTAAGACCTATCCGTAAACCGCTTTTGGCTGTCGGTAGGGGCACGGCATGCCGTGCCCCTACGAAGGGTTTATGGATAGATATTTAATCTGGTACGTATGGGGCGTACGGCCTGCGCCCTTACGGAAGTCCTCATCATTCTCATCTTGTCCGTGTATCAGGTTCTACGTTTCGGCTTCTTCGCTGTCCTGCATCCCGGCCCAGTAGCCGGACAGCCACTTCATGGCGTCAACGGCGCTGTGTGGCAACTGCTCGCCGGACATCAGATCGCGGTCGAGTTCGTCGCCGCGTCGCATCAGCACGGCTTTGGTGCGGTTGTCGCCCATCGTGGCGATGAGCTGCGCCAGTTCCTTGAGGTTATTTGCCAGCACCTGCCGTTCCTGTGGGGAGATTTCGTCGTTGCGGGCATCCAGTTCGGTGCGTACTGCCGCCGCGTCAAAGTTAAAGGTGCGTTTGGATGATAGATCAAACGAGTCGGCCAGCGCTTCCAGCACGCTAAACGCCGCGTTAACCTGCTGCGCGAACTCGTGCAGGGAGTGCTGCCCCAGCATCCGGCGCACCGCCAGCACCGTTTGCAGGATGCTGCGTTCGTCGTCCAGGCCGCGTTTGCCGTCCAGCAGCCGTTCCAGCCGCTGCAGGCGGGCCAGCGGCAGCCCTCGAACAAAACCACGCCACCAGTTCGTCAGGAGCTGGCGTGTCGCTTCGCTCCAGCCGCCCTGCGTGTTGACGCGGCGCATGTCTTCGACCAGTTGGTTATCGTCTTCAACCGTTTCCTGATCGCCCAACAGGCGCTTGACCGCCACCCGCGCCGTCAGTTCGTCGCGCGTTTCCGCCGCCAGATTCAGCAGATGCCAGGCCGTCTCCCGGCTGACCGGGATGCTCGGGTGCTGCTGGAGCGTGCGCGCCAGTTGCTGCGCCAGCGGCAGCGCTTCCTTGCGCCACTCCAGATCGTTGAGCATGGTGGTGTAGGTGGTGGCGGCCTGCTGCGGGGTGAGGTCGCCGGCGGCGATGATGCGGCTGATGAGGTCAAGCATGTCGTTGATCGCCCGCTGGCTGCTTTCCAGCGCGTTCGCCAGGAAGGGCAGCAGCGTCTTCGCGCCTTCCGCCTGGTGAATAAGCTGCATCACCAGATCGTCGCGTTTGTGGGCGATCATCAGCGCCAGCAGGCGCTCCAGCGCCTCGCGGCTGAGGTATTGAATCCCGTGTTTGGCCCACTCCTGCACGATGGCTTCGGCGCGGTAGTCGGCGGGCAGCGCCGTTGGCTGGTTATTGTTGATGTACAACTCCCACACCTGGCTGACCACCGCCGGGGTGAACATGACGCCGTTACCGGTGCGCGCCGCCCGCGCCATCGCCACCAGGAACACTTCCGTTCCTCGCGCCTGCAGCAGTTGCAGCGGATCACCGTCCATCTCCCGCAGCACCCTGCCGAAGTTATTTGGCAGCGCCGCCAGCAGGTCGGCATCGGCCAGCAGCGTTTCCAGCGCCGCCGGGTCGCGTTTGGCCGCCAGCACGATCAACTGGCGCCCCAGTTCGCCGTCGGTGTGGGCGCGGGGCTGCGCCGCCAGGATGCCATAATGCAGCACATCGCTCAGTTCGTAATTGGCCGGTTCGCGCGCGACCAGCGTCAGCCAGTTTACAATCGTCTCCGGCGTGCCGTCGTTGATCGCCACCCGCAGCGAAAACAGCGCGGCCAGTTTCAACCGGGGCAGCCAGCGCGGGTCAGGGTTATCGCTTAGCCGCGCGCGGATGACCGCATACACCGCGTCCGGCTGGACATGCAGCGTATCGGTCAGGATGCGGGACAGCCGTTCGTCCACTGCGGGGTGGGCGTCCATCAGGCGCGTGACAATACCTGCCGCCTCGGTGTCGCGGGTATCGAGCGCGTGCAGCAGCAGGCGTTCCGCGTACAGGTCGAGCAGGCCATCTTCCGGCGGCGTTGAAGCCGTTAGCGCCGCTTTCAGCGCCTCCGCCGGCACCGGCTCCCCTGCCAGAACCTGCATATCGAGCGTATCCCGCTCAATCACCAGTGAATCCTCCACCGGGTTAAACCGCCCCAACCGAATCATAACACATCTCAATCCAAAGACTGTAGGAATCTGCGCCGGATTTTGTGGACAGGTGGCTCATTCCGCCGGTCCCGCAGCGCCACGTTTCAGTCGCCGTTTGCCCGCCAGAGGCTAACGGTTAAATGAAAACCGATACACAGATTTTTCGTAGGGGCGAACCGGCGGTTCGCCCTACATTCTATGAATCTGTTTTCGGTCATCCATAAGTCTCTATCCATCAACCCTTCGTAAGGGCACGGCATGCCGTGCCCCTACCGACAGCTAAAAGAGGTTTACGGATAGGCTACTAAAACCATCTGCTGAATCGGCAACCAGAGGCTGCTGCAAGCCCACTAAAATGCTTTCATCCGGTAAATCCCTGTATGGTTTTCCGTAGGGGCGAACCGGCGGTTCGCCCCTACATTCCATGAATCTGTTTTCAGTCATCCAAGAGTTACTTGAAACAATTACCGGACGGAACACTAAAGGGGCTGAAGGCCGCCTGGTAGCCCGAAGCCCCTGCAGCGACCGGAGGAAGTCCCTTTACGGATGGGTCTGGTTTTTCCGGTAGCCCCGGGTTTTGAACCCAGGGTGGCGCCCGCCCAATTACGTCCGAATCCGGCGGATGAAGTCTACGCTCTGGAGCTTGCGCTCCAATAAAAAGGTGATGTAACCCAGCAGCACGCGCTCCAGGTCGTCGTGCAGCGCGGGGGAGATCGCTAAGGATTTCACGTGGCTGTAGGGGCTGCGCTGCATGTGGCGCAGCAGCTTGAGCGTCAGCACCGGAATCGGCACGATCGCCGCGCCTTCGTGGCCGTAGCGCGGGTTGATGACGCCGCCCATCGCATAACTGAAAAACTGGTCTTCCGGCAGCACCGTTTCCCGGCTGATGACACACTCGTTCAGTTCGGGGCGGAAGCCCACCAGATCAAGCAGGTGCATTTCGTAGTAGCGCACCGCCAGCCGCGGATCGTCATCGTGGCACAGCCGGTTCAGCGTGTCGTCCACCAGTTGGAACAGCGTGCCGTAATCGTCGTCGCCTTCGATGGTGAAACGGTCGAGCAGTTCCGCCACGTAGCTGGCATACGCGCCGCGCTGGAGATTTTCGCGGATGCCCACGTAGGGCGCGGTCATCTCCGCCTGCACCGCGATGTCCAGATCGCGCCCGCGATGAATCAGCATGTCGGCGCGGGTGAACAATTCGACGTGGCCGGTTTTATGGCTGGTTGGCTTGCGTGCGCCCTTGGCGATCACGTCCAGCTTGCCATGTTCCGGCGTCAGCACCGTCAGCAGCCGGTCGGCCTCGCCAAAATCGCGCCGTTTGAGGATGATCGCGGGGGTGCGGAAAGCCCGGTCCGGGCGGGGCATGGTGGTCTACTCCAACTGCTGCGGCCCGAAGCCGTGCGGCAGCAGATCGGACAGGCGGCAGTCGAGCGTGACCTTGCCGCTGCCGTCCGTCAGAATCACGCGCAGGTCGGGCGCAAACTCGTACAGCATCTGGCGGCACAGCCCGCAGGGCGAACCGCCGTTGCGGGTGGTTACGACCAACGTATCAAACGCGCGCCGCCCTTCGCTGACAGCCTTCACCAGCGCCGTGCGTTCGGCGCAGATCGTCACCGGATACGACGCATTTTCGACGTTGCAGCCGGTAAAAACCGTGCCGTCGGTCGCCCGCAGCGCCGCACCCACCGGGTAATGCGAATAAGGCACGTAGGCCCGGTCGGCAGCGGCGGCAGCCTGTTCGATAAGCTGTTGGATGTCGGGTGGAATGGTCATGTTGTTTTCCTGTCTCCGTCTCAAAAGCGGAGACTCAGCCTCGAAAATGAGATGCCATCAGCAATCAGCTTTTTGGCTTGTGTTCTAAGCTGAAGGCTGATCGCTGACCGCTACCTATGGGTTTCGCGCATATGCTTAACCGAGCGCTCCACCATTTGCCTCAGCACATTCATATCCACGTCCTTGAGCGTCTTGACGTACAAACAGACTTTGCCGGTCTTATATTTGCCCAGTTGGCTCAACAACGGGTCATCCTCATCGAATCCGCCCATGATGTACAGCGTCAGATTGGCTTTGCGCGGTGAGAAGCCGACGAGCATGGAGTCGCCCTCGCGCCCGCTGGCATATTTGTAATGATAACTGCCGAAGCCGACCATCGTATCGCCCCACATGCGGGCGTCTTCTCCGGTGACCTCCTGCATGAGCTTCACCAGCGTGAAGCTGTCCTCGCGCTTACGCTCATCCTCGACGCTTTCCAGAAATGCCTGCACGCTCTTGTCCGTCGCTTTGGTTTTGTTTTCAGGCATGCTGCACCGCCCTCTTACTCATGGACAACCGAAAAAGATTGGGCCTGATACTTATTGTCTTTGTAGGGGCGGGTTTATAAACCCGCCCCTACTACCCAACTATAGCACGGGTGTTCTTGGGGTGGCAATCTGGCTTAAACCAGGGTTGGGGGAAAACGAGGCCGTGTAGGGACACGATATATCGTGTCCCTACAAAAAATGTCCTCACAATTCCCTACTCCCTTAACCTGGCAGCTTTGACCCCTGTTCAAAACGAGTGCGGATGAGACTTACGGACTTATTCCGTCGTCACCGGCTGCGGCTGCAGGCTGGATACACCGCCAGAAGCCTCGGCGTCGTCGGGCGGCGTTTCGTGCTTGCGGACGACATGCACCTTGCGAATGCGCCGGCCTTCGATGGAGTCGACGCGCAGCGTCATCGTCGGCAGGTCAATCGTTTCGCGCGCTTCCGGCACGCGCCCTAGCTGGGCGAAGATGAAGCCACCCAGCGTGTCGCTGTCCTCGGCAGCCAGTTCCACACCCAGCAGTTCGCTGAAATCGTCGAGATTCATGCTGGCGTCCACGACGTATTCATCCGGCCCCTTCTGGACGTAGTCGGCTTCCTCGTTCACGTCGTATTCGTCCTGGATGTCGCCGACGATTTCTTCGATCAGGTCTTCAATCGTGACCAGCCCCGCCGTGCCGCCGTATTCATCCACCACGACCGCCATGTGAATTTTGCTGGTTTGCAGTTCCTTCAGCAGCACGTCGCAGCGTTTGCTTTCCGGCACAAAAAACGCCTTGCGCATGATGTCCCGGATGGGCTTCTGCTCGCCGGTGCGCCACAGGTTTAGCAAATCCTTGGCGTACAGCAGCCCCTTGATGTTGTCTATCGTGCCTTCATACACCGGGATGCGCGAGTGGCCGGTGTCAATAAACGCCTGCAGCGCCTCCTGAACCGGCGTGTCAATTTCAACCGCCACGATGTCAATGCGCGGCACCATCACCTCGCGCGCCAGCGTGTCATCAAACTCCAGCACCGAGTAGATCATTTCCTTCTCGACGTTCTCGATTTCGCCTTCCTTCTCGCTGGCGTCGAGCATCGTCATGATCTCTTCTTCGGTATACACGTTCACCAGCGCGGCGCTGCCAAACATGGCCGCCAGCACCTTGCTGACCCAGATGATGACCTTCACCATCGGGCTGAGGATCACGATCAGCGCCCGCATCGGCAGAATCACCCAGGGCGCGATTTTATCCGCCTGCGTGCTGCCAACCGCCTCCGGCACCAGATCGCCCAGCACCAGCGTCACCACCGCCGTCGGTATCAGGGTGATGACATAGGCCAGCGCCCGCGCCGCCACCGGGTCCGGCACGTTCAGGCTGGCGATCAGCGGCCCCGCCAGCGTGACGGCGGCAATCGCCGCGATGCAGAACTGAACGATGATCAGGCTCAGTTGGTAAGTAATGTGAAGCTGCGGAGGAATATCCCTGGCTGTATCATCCTGCTCCTTCAGATAATCCTCCCGGCTGTTGGACAGCGCCGCATAGGCCAGCGTCAGCAGCGCGTGCAGCGCCACCAGCACCAGGAGGGTGATAAAGCCAGATATACTACTGCCGTCGTCCAAGTTTGGTCTTCCTTTACCCAGTCCAGCTACCCGGCACTATACCATCGCAGGCGTTAAAACCCTTTTAGAATCGGGATAAGAACCGACCGGGCGATTGGCAGCAGTGCTATACGGTTTCGCCAGTATTCAGGGGGGTAGATGGATTCGTCGTCTAACACGTTCGGTTACGTTAAAGTTCGGTTGCTGTCCCGTTTGTGACCGTATCGAAAGTAGTTTACCATAATTACAACACGTTCTCAAGATGATTCGAGTATGGGGAGTGGGGAAACGAGGTCGTGTAGGGACACGATAGATCGTGTCCCTGCAAAAAAATATTCTCTCAATCCCCACTCTCCGAGTGTGTCGGTCGGCAGTCAATGAGTTTTACTGGGTTAGTTGAAGAGGGTATATAAACAATGCGATACTGTTTGTTACTGCTCATCGTTCTGCTGCTGGCGGTTCCCGTTGCAGCGCAGGATACGACGCCGGAAGCCCGTCCGATGATCGAAGAATTTCCCGTCCCGTCGGGTTCCCACCCGCACGATGTTGCGCCCGCGCCGGATGGGACGGTCTGGTACACGGCGCAGCGCACCGGCGAACTGGGACGGCTGAATCCCGACACCGGCGAAACCCGTCACATTCCGCTGGGGGCAGGCTCATCCCCGCATGGCGTGATCGTCGGGCCGGACGGCGCGCCCTGGATTACCGACAGCGGCCTGAACGCGATTGTGCGGGTGGACCCGGATACGGAAGCGGTTGAGGTGTTCCCGCTGCCGGTAGACGATTATACCAACCTGAACACCGCCGCCTTCGACGGTAGCGGTGTGCTGTGGTTCACCGGACAATCCGGCTATTACGGGCGACTGGACCCGGCGACCGGCGAGATTGACGTGTTTGAAGCGCCGCCCGGCCCGTATGGTATTACCGCCACGCCGGGCGGCGACATTTATTATGCCTCGCTTGCCAGCAGCCATATCGCGCGGGTGGATACCGACACCGGCGCGGCAACGGTGCTTAACCCGCCCACGCCATCCCAGGGCGCGCGGCGCGTGTGGTCGGACTCCGAGGGGCGCATCTGGGTCAGCGAATGGAACGCCGGGCAGGTGGCCGTTTACGACCCGGCGACCGATGCGTGGCAGGAATGGAAATTGCCCGGCGCAGCGCCGCGCGCCTACGCGGTTTATGTGGATGAATGTGACAACGTGTGGCTGTCCGATTTTGCCGCCAATGCGCTGGTCCGGTTTGACCCGGCAGATGAAACCTTTACCGCGTTTCCGCTGCCCACCGCTTCCGCCGCCGTCCGCCAGATTCTGGGCCGACCCGGCGAGGTGTGGGGCGCGGAGTCGGCGGTGGACAAGCTGGTGGTCATCCGCACCGGCGCGTGCGACGCCGCCTCGTAAAAATCAGTCTCGAAGGGTGCCGGGTATGTGCCGCCTGCGGCTGGAGGCTCCCAGGCTAATGGTTAAGTGTCTATCCGTAAACCCTTCGTAGGGGCACGGCATGCCGTGCCCCTACCGACAAATAAAAGAGGTTTACGGATAGGTTCTAAATGAAAACCGATACATAGATTTTTCGTAGGGGCGAACCGCCGGTTCGCCCCTACATCCTATGAATCTGTTTTCGGTCATCCATAAGTCGAGTGGAGAAGCCTGCCTCCAGCAGGCTGAAAGCGGATAAAACTGTCTTTCCAGCCACCTTCCGGGTGGCTTTTTCGTTCAGCCGTCGGCTTGAGCCTGTGGCGTTGTGCCTCGTTTATCAGAATGTGTCACCAGTTCAGCTTGACCTCGCGCCGCCAGTAGCGCCGGATGAGCGCGCTGCCGGGCATGGCCGCCACCAGCCGGTAGAGCAAATCCCAGTCGTCGGGGGCGAGGATGTTCAGCGCCAGCGCGCCCGCGCCGTACAGCGCCACGCCCGTGACCATGCCGACAATCGGTGACAGACCACGCAGCGCCAGCATCACCAGCGCCACGCCCGTGCCCAGCGCCGCCAGCCGCAGCAGACGCGGCAGCAGCCGGCGCACGTCCCAGCCGTCGGCGTGGAAAGTCGCCAGCAGCAGCGCCAGCACCAGCAGTTCCGCACCCACAGATGCGACCGCCGCACCGCGCACGCCCAGCACGGGCAGCAGCGCCAGCAGCAGTACAACATTCACGACCAGCCCGGCGGCGCGAATCAGCAGCGTGCGCCGCTGGCGGTTCTGCACCGTCAGCCCCTGCGCCATCACGTTGGCGAACATCGTCACCAGCGCGTACCAGATCAGGATGCGCAGCACGTCCGCCGTCGGGCGAAAGTCCTCGCCAAACAGCGGCACGGTGATTTCCGCCGCGAACACCGACAGCAGCAGGCAAATCGGCAGACTGACCAGCAGCGTAAAAAACGACAGTTTCTCCACCATGAAGCCAAACAGCGGATTGCGCCCGTCGCCGTAAGCGCGGGACATCAGCGGGAAGGTCGCCAGCAGAATCGTCGTGTTTAACAGTTCGACCACGCCGAAGATCAGCACAAACGCGACCGACAGGTAGCCGGTTTCGGCGTCGCCGATCAGGCGATTGGTCAGCAGCTTATCGGCCTGCTGGTAGGCCAGCGACAGGAACGCCGCCAGCGCCAGCGGCGCGCCGTTGACCAGCAGCGGCCAGGCAATCGAACGGTCAAACGGCCAGACCGGGCGCGTGCCACCGCGCAGCAGCAGCGCCCACAGCGCCGCCGACCGGCAGACACCGGCGATGATCGTGCCCACGTACACGCCGAACAGGCCGTATCCGGTGGCCAGTCCCAGCCCGGCCAGCGCCACCAGCAGCACGACGTAACCGACCGACACCGCCGACGATGCCAGCATCCGTTCCTGCGCCAGCAGAATATCGTTGCCCATGCTGCCGAGGATGTCCACGATCAGGCTGATGCTGGCAATCGCCACGAAGGCGCGCACCGTTTCGCTGTAGCCGCCCAGCCCTGCCGCCGCGTTCAGACCGACGTAGGCCAGCAGCGCCAGAATGGTTTGCATAAACAGCGTGGCGGTCAGGTACCTGCCGGCTTTGTCGGGATAGCGCGCCACGTCGCGCACGACAATCGGCCCCATGCCGAAGTTGGGGATGGCCGAGCCGACCATAATGAAGGCCGCGACCGCGCCATACACGCCATACAGCGCCGGCCCCAGCGCCGACGCCAACAGCAATTGCCAGCCGAACTGCAAGCCCCGGCTGAGGATGCTGGCGGCGGCAATCGCCCCGGCGTTGCGGGCGGCACGGCGGGCTTCCGCGCCCGTGATGGTGGTAGACATGGTTTCTGTCATCATGATTTTATACGGTGTAGGGGCGGGTTTAGAAACCCGCCCCTACAAAATTTATTTGGTGATCTTACCACCGATGCCGACCGGAAACGATGGGCGAGGCTAACCGTCTATTTTGTTCTTGGCGCTCCTGGCTGCCTGGCGGTTATTGTCCACCGGCGGCAGCGCCCGCAGCCGCACTGCCCGCCGCTGCGCCAGCATCAGCACGGCCCACGTCAGCAGCGCGTAGGCGATCAGCCCCAGCAGCGCCGTTGGCAGGACGACGCCGGCAGAGGCTAACCCGTAGTAGGCGGAACGATAGATCGCCAGTTCGCCCGCCAGACCCGCGCCATTGTCCAGCAGCAGCCCGGCGATACGGCTGGGCAATTCCGCCGCCGGGAACGACGCCAGCGCCAGCATCCCGGCCAGCCACAGCAGCAGAAACGCCGCCACGATCAGCAGCGCCGCGCGCATGAAGATCGCCCGCGCCAGCGCCAGCGCGCCGGACCGCGCTTCGCCGGACGCTGCCACGCCGACCGCCGCCGTAAACGCCAGATTCGCCAGTGTCAGCGCACCAACGACGACCCCGGCCAGCAGCAGATCAAGCGGCGCGGGCAGGGTAAAATCCGCCGTCCCCAGATAATAACTGGTGCCGGACACGTAAATATAGGTGAACACACGGCTGGTCGAACCCGCCATCCATACGATCACCCCGGCGCGCAGCACGGCCAGCAGCGCGTACTGCCGCCACAACTGCCGCACCGTCGCCCACCACTTGCCCAGCACAATCTGCCGCGCATCAATGCCGGTCAGCACCAGCATATCCCACGTCTGGCCCTGCCGTTCCCGGGCGATGCTGTTGGCCGCCAGCGCCAGCGCACGGAACATCAGCGCGAAGTGCAGCGCCACCGTGAACACCAGCAGCAGCGCCACGCCAACGCCAAAAAATTCGCCAATTGGCGAGGGGTCGCGCTGGAGCAGCGCACCCGCCAGTTCGCCGCCATACAGGATGAGCGCCAGCATAACCGCGAGCAGCGTCCCGCCGCGCGTCAGCCAGCGCCACCAGCGCCGCCCCCGCGCGGCTCGCCGCTGGAAGCGCAGTTCCGCCTGCATGATCGGATTGCGCGTGAAAACCGGCAGTTGGATGGGTGTCACAGGCACAGCCTTGTTGATCGAACAATCTCTATCTTACGCACAAACTGTCCGTCGGAGCAAAAACGGATGAGAATCGCAGGCACGTAGGGGCACGGCATGCCGTGCCCCTACACGAAATATCCTGACAATTCCCCATCCCACGACATGGGAAGGCGCACGGGCCGTTTTAGCGGTATGATAGAGGTTCTTTGAAGCCACCGAAAGGGACACTGTAATGTTTGACTCGCTTCCGAAAGATGCTCAGCAGGTTAAGGACTGGCGCTGGGAGCAGTACGCGCCGTATTTCGACGACCTTGCTGAACGCCCCTTGACCAAAGCCAGCGTGGAACAATGGCTGGCGGACTGGACACGCCTGGGTGATCTTCTGCACCAGACCTTCGCCCGGCTGCGGATCGCCACCACGCAGGACACCAGCGACCAGGCGGCAGTTGAACGCCTGCAAGCGTTTATGAAAGACGTGTGGGAACCCGCCGAAATCGCTAACAACCGCCTGACACGCAAGCTGCTGGACAGCGGCCTCGTGCCGCCCGGTTACGCCGTGCCGCTGCGCGCCCTCCGCGCCGAAGCCGAACTGTTCCGCGAGGACAACGTGCCGCTGTTCACCGCCGAACAAAAGCTGCAAAACGAGTTTAACGCCATCCTCGGCGCGCAAACCGTGATCTGGGACGGCGAGGAACGCACGCTGATTCAACTGAAGCCCATCTTTCAGAGCGACGACCGCGCCCTGCGCGAGAAGGCATGGCGGGCGATTTCCGACCGGCGGCTGGCCGACCGGGGCAAGCTCAATGACCTGTGGCGGCGCTTCCTGGAGTTACGGCTGAAAATTGCCAGAAACGCCGGCTATGACGATTACCGCGCCTTCCGCTGGAAACAGATGGGGCGCTTCGACTACACACCGCAGGACTGTGAAGTATTCCACGCCGCGATTGAAAAGGTGGTGGTGCCAGCGGCCAGCCGTATTTACGAACGCCAGCGCCAACTGCTCGGCGTGGACCGGCTGCGCCCCTGGGATTTGGACCGCGACGACGTGTACCCACCGTCGCGCCCGCCGCTGAAGCCGTTCCAGACGGTGGATGAACTGGTGAGCCGGGCCGAAGCGATCTTCACGAAGGTAGACCCGGAACTGGGCGCAGACTTTGCCTCGATGCGGCAGCGCGGCCTGCTTGATCTGGACAATCGCAAGGGCAAAGCGCCGGGCGGCTATCAGGCGACCATCACCATCGGCACGCCGTTTATCTTCATGAACGCGGTCGGCGTCCACGACGACGTGCAAACGCTGCTGCACGAGGGCGGCCACGCCTTCCACTGGATGGAAACATCGCGCCATCTGCCGTATCTGCACCAGTGGTGGTACACGCCGGAGATGGCTGAAGTCGCCAGCATGAGTATGGAGCTGCTGGCCGCGCCGTACCTGGCGGCAAAACACGGCGGTTTTTACTCCGAGGCCGACGCTGCCCACGCCCGGCGCGAACACCTGGAACATCTGCTGCTGTTCTGGCCGTTCATGGCCGTCGTGGATGCCTTCCAGCATTGGGTCTACACCCACGCCCGCGAGGCCGCCGACCCGGCCAACTGCGACGCTAAATGGGACGAACTGTGGACGCGCTTCATCCCCGGCGTGGACTGGAGCGATCTGGACGACGCCCGCAAGACCGGCTGGCAGCGTAAGCAGCATATCTTCCAGTACCCGTTCTATTACGTGGATTACGGGCTGGCGCAGGTGGGCGCGGCGCAGGTGTGGCGCAACGCCCTGCACGATCAGCAGGCAGCGGTGCGGCAGTATCGCCACGCGCTCTCGCTCGGCGGGACGCGCACGCTGCCGCAGCTTTACGCCGCTGCCGGGGCGAAATTCGCCTGGGATGCGGACACGCTGGATGAACTGGTGAGCGTCATCGAAAGCAAATTGAGCGAACTGTACGCGGCGGTGTAGCAGGCGACCTGGAAGGTTTGCACCGCCAGGGGCTGGAAGTCCCCTGGCTGAACGGCTGTGGGAAGCCTGCTGGAAGCAGGCTGAAAGTGACTAACATCGTCTTTTCAGCCACCTGGAAGGTGGCTTTGGAGTTCAGCCGGATGGCTTTCAGCATCCGACGACGCACCGGATAAATGGCGACGAAGCGCCGTTCACCCCGCCTTCGCTGCTGACCCTTCGACCGCTGCCAGCGCCTTCTTCACGCTGGCGGTGGGCAGCGTCCCAACCTGCATGTCGGTCACGATGCCGTCCTCGTTGATGACCCAGTACGAGCGCACCGTGATCGGCAGATCAACGATATTCAGCAGCGACAGGCCGCGCGCCTGCCACGCCTTCTGCACGCGGTAGTCAGGGTCAGACAGCAGATCGTAGGGCAACTTTTTGTCCTGCTTCCAGCGTTTGAGCGTCTCCGGGCTGTCGGCGCTGATGCCCAGTACAACCGCGTTGGCTTCCTCGAAGCGTGGGAACTCGTCGCGGAAGCCGCACGCCTGGGCGTTGCAGCCGCCGGTGTAGGCTTTTGGAAACACAAACACCACCACTTTCTGACCGCGATAATCGCTTAACCGGATGCGCTGGCCATCCTGATTCGGCAGTTCAAAGTCGGGCACGGGTTGTCCAATCTGGGGCATGGCGGTCTCCTGTCTATTCTGGCGTTCACAAGTGCGCTGATTGTAGGCGGCGCGATTTAGCATGGGATGAGAGCGGCGTGAAAGCTGATCGAAACATGACGATAGGGACATGATCTATCGTGTCCGCACAACGGATGCGTGTGACGCGGGTTTCTGCTACAATCCCGCGCTGCTATGAGCCAACCCCGTTTCACCCGCCTGTTCGCCCGTTTGGACGCCGCCCTGCTGCTGACGCTGGCGCTGTGCGCCTTTTCGCTGTGGCCGCTGCTGTACCGCCTCGGTCTGCCCAACGGCAACGACGTGTTATACCACACCTTCCGCGCGGCGGAGATGAGCCGGTCGTGGGAACATGGTGTGCCGTTCCCGCGCTGGGCGGAGTCGTTTTACACCGGCTACGGCGCGCCGGTCTTTCATTATTACGCCAGCCTGTCGTATTACGTCACGGTCGTGCTGATGCGCCTGCTCAACCTGGACGCGCTAAACGCGCTGCGGGCGCTGATCGCCCTGGCGATGCTCGGCAGCGGGGCGGGCATGTACTGGTTCGCGCGGCACGCCAGCGGCAGACTCGGCGGCGTCATCGCGGCGCTGGCTTACGTTTACAGCCCATACATCCTGTTCACCGAGCCGTATTCGCGCGGCGCGTACCCGGAAATGGCGGCCTTCGCGCTGTTCCCCTGGGTGATGGCGCTGTACGGGCGGCTGTTGCAAACCGGCGGCGCGGCGGCGTTTGGCGCGGCGGCGTTCGGGAGCGCGGCACTTATCATCACGCACAATCTGATGGCGCTGGTGCTGACCGGGCTGCTGGTCGGCTGGATGCTGTGGTCGCTGCTGGCGTGCGGGTGGAGACATCGGCGCGCGGGTATGATGCCGCACCTGCTGGCCCTGGTCGCCGCCGCGTCCGGCGTGGGGCTGGCGGCTTACTTCTGGCTGCCGGTCGTGCTGGAAGGCGGCGAAGCGCACCTGAACAACCTGACCGCCGTGTCGCAGCTTGACTACCGCAATTTTTTTGTCCCCCTCGATCATCTGCTGGCCTTCTCGCCGCGTTACGACGAAGGCGCGGCCAACGGCCTGTTCCACCGCTTTAACCTGGGCGTGGCGCAGTGGCTGCTGGCACTGGCAGGTGCCGTTTTCACCATACTCGCGCTGGCTGTCCGCCGAGGGTTCAAAACCCTCGGCTATCCTCAAAAGATGGTAAGCTCACTAAAGGGGTTGGCACAGAGCCGGTTTTTGCAGCCCCTTCAGTGGGCTTGGTTTTCCGGCAGCCAGCCGGCTTTAGCCTCTGGCGACGCTGGGCGACAATATCATTCTCACGCCCTCTTTTTCGCGCTGGCGGCGCTGGCCTTCATCTTCCTGATGCTGCCGGAAGCGGGTAACGTCTGGGGCGCGGCACGTTATCTGGCATTCCTGCAATTCCCCTGGCGTTTCCTCGGCCCGGCGGCGTTCTGTCTGGCGTTTCTGGCCGGCCTGAATGCGCGCTGGATCGAACGCCTGCCGCAACGGGCGGGCGCGGCGGTTGCGGCGCTGCTGGTCTTGGCGATCATCGGCCTGGCGCTGCCGGCGCTGTACGCGCCGGAATGGACGAACACGAGCGTAGATACGTCGGTGGCGGCCTATCACCGCGAAGAACTAACCGGACGCCAGCGCGCCACCACCTTTTCCAACGAATATCTGCCCGCCGCCGTGAAGGTCGAACCCGGCCCAACGCCGCGCCTGCTGGAAGATTATGCCGACGGCTACCCGGTCAACAAGGCGCACCTGGAGGCGCTGCCCGATGGCGTGACCGTCGTCGTGCTGGAACACGGGCCGCAGCATGATGTCTGGCGCATCGCCGCGCCCGCGCCGTTCACGCTGGAAGTGCTGACGTTCGATTTCGCGGGCTGGGCCGCAGCCGTAGACGGCCAGCCGGTGGACATCACCCCGTCTGACCCGCACGGCCTCATCACTTTTCCCGTTCCGGCGGGAGAACACACCGTCCGGCTGGAACTGGGGTCAACGCCGCCGCGCGCGTTGGGGAACGCCATCAGCCTGGGGGCGCTGCTGGAAGTGGCGGCGGGGACGCTGATTCTACGGCAATCGCGTAGAGGCGAACCGCCGGTTCGCCCCTACACCCCGCCGTTACAATCGGCTCTTGTTTCCGGTCTGGTTCTCGGCGGACTGCTCACGCTGGCGCTGCTGGCCGCGTTTATGCGCCCCAGCATCGCGTGGTTCGATTCGCCGCCCGGCACGGCGCAGGCCGCGCAGCACCAAACCGCATATCAATTAGGCGACCGGATTCAACTGCTCGGCTACGATCTGAACGGCACGACCTTCCGCCCCGGCGACCGGCTCGAACTCCGCCTGTACTGGTACGCCCAGGATGCCATTCCCTACGGCTATTCCAGCTTCGTGCATGTCTCAACCGGCGGGCCGCCGCTGGCACAGGCCGACAAGCTCAACCCCGCCGACCGCCCAACGAAGGAATGGACGCCGGACGGCTACATCCGCGACGACTACACCATCATCCTGCCGTCGGCTATGCCGCCCGGCACGTATCAGGTATTTGTCGGGCTGTACACCTGTGACACACGGCCCGCCGGAGAGTGCGGCAACGGCGACCGCCCACCGGTGACCGACGCGGACGGCAACACCATCGGTGACGCCGTGCCGCTGGCAACGGTGGAGGTGCGGTGATGGGTAAGCCAACCGCGCCTGTAGGGGCACGGCATGCCGTGCCCTTACGACGACATAAAATGTGGCCTGGTTTTCTCATCCTCCTCGCCGCGCTGCTGCCGCTGTATCTCTCGACGCTGCAAACGATACCCAACGGCGCGGAACATTATTACATGATTGACGTGGGTGAAACGCAGATCGTGCTGAATACCTGGGGCACGCTGCACGCCACCGGCTACCCGCTGTACGTTATGTCTGGCAACATACTCGTCATCCTGTTACGCACCCTCGGCGTCCCACCGGAAACCGCGCCGGCGCTGGTGTCGCTGCTGTGGGGGCTGCTGGCACTGGCGATAGTTTTCCGTCTTCAGTCGTCCTTCGTCAGTCGTCAGTTGTCAGAAGCTAGTTCTCAGTTGTCAGTTCTCAGTTCTCAGTTGAATACGACAAAACCGAAAACCGAAAACCGAAAACTGATAACCAATAATTCGGAACTCGGAACTCGGAACTTTACTCAGCACTCAGTACTCAGCACTCAGTACTTCTTTCTTCCCGCCCTGCTCGCCACGCTCCTGTTTGGCCTGACGCGCACGGCATGGGTGCATCTGGTCATCGCGGAGATTTACAGCTTCGGCCTGCTGCTGCTGGTGCTGCTACTGGCGGTCGCGCTGTGGCCGCGCCCTATTCGCGGGCGCATCTACTGGCTGGCGCTGATTGGCGGTGTGGGTGTGTTTCATCACCGCGCGCTGCTGATGGCCGCGCCCGCGCTGCTGTACGCCGTGTGGCGGGAAATAGTCGTCAGTCGTCAGTCGTCAGTTGTCAGTTCTCAGTTGAACACGAAAAAACCGAAAATCGAAAACCGAAAACTGATAACCAATAACTTGGAACTTGGAACTCGGAACTCGGAACTTTCTACTCAGCACTCAGCACTCAGTACTCAGTACTCAGTACTTATCCGCTGCCTGCTGCTCGGCCTGCTCGGCTTCCTGCCGTATGTCTACCTGCCGCTGCGGGCCAACGCCGGCGCAGAATGGGTTTACGGCCAGCCGAACACGTGGCCGGGGTTCTGGGATCAGTTTTTCGGGCGGGAAGCCGAACGCTTCATCGGCGCGCCCGGTTCGCTCAACGCGCTGCTGGCAAACATCGGCGCGGTGAACGCGGTGCTGCTGACCGACCTGACCGCGCCGGGGCTGGTCGCGGGGCTGGCCGGGCTGCTGCTGGCGCCGCGCCAACTTGCCTGGCCGCGGGCGGCGATCCCGCTGCTCATCAGCGCAATGACCGCCTACGGCTTTCACATCCTCCTGTACACCGATATTCTGTCGGCGCTGATTCTACCGATTACGCTCAGCGTGGCGTTCGGGTGGGGGTTTTTGCTGGCAGCAGTCAGTTTTCAGTCGTCAGTTTTCAGTCGTCAGTGGTCCGTTGTAGGGACACGAACTATCGTGTCCCTGCGCATGATGATCCTACTGTTGTCAGTCCTCATTTTCGGCGTGGTGCTGATTGCTCGGAATCAGCCGTTTATCCGCCAGCTTACAAGCGATACGACCGGACTGGAAACGATTGCGCTGGTGGACAGCGCGCCGCCGGGTTCGACCGTGATGCTGGCGTGGGGGCCGCGTTATTTCGCTGCCAGCTTCGCGCAGGACGTGCAGGGGCGGCTGCAAGACGTGGAACTGGTTGACCACCGCGCCGATTACGCGGCGATTCTCAGTCAAGGGCGGCAGTTGCTCACGCCGGAGTACACGTTTTACAATCAGCCGGTAAGCTGGTGGGAAAGCCGACTCGGCGCGCGGGTGTACCTGAATGCTGCCGCGCCGCAACTGGTGCAGATCAAAACGCAGCCGGAGCTGGCGGAGTCGCCGCCAGACGAGGGCATAATCGCCGATGAGCCGGCTATCGAATGCGGCTTGGACGCAATCGTCCTCCGCGTGGCCTGGGTCACAGCCAGCGTGCCGGAGCGTGATTTAAGCGTCTTTGTGCACCTGCTGGACGCGGACGGGAACGTGGTCGCGCAGGGCGACCAGGCCGCGCCGGTCTACGGCTGGCGTCCGCTGACTAGCTGGGCAGCGGGCGAACGGGTGCGCGACGTGTACCGCCTGCCGCGCCGCGAGGAGGCTGCATCGGTGCGGTTTGGACTGTACATCCAGGCGGCGAACGGGGAGTTTGTGAATGAGGTTGTGTATGAAGTGCCGGTGGATTGTCCGTAGTTGTCAGTTGTCAGTTGTCAGTTGTCAGTTCTCGCAGCGGGAAGCTGCAAAATCAGCGCGCCCGCCTGAGGCTGAAAGACCTCCGGCTGAACCCAAAAGCCCTGTGAAGAGGGCTGTAAGGCGATTTTTTCCTGGTTGCCAGTTGCCAGTCGCCAGTTGCCAGTTCTTTAAACTCGGAACTCGGAACTCGGAACTCGGAACTTGCTTTGTACTCAGCACTCAGTACTCAGTACTCAGTACTCTCCTGCTCCTCCTCCTTGTGGCCTGTCAGCCGGGCACTCCAGCGGCCAGCGCGCCAACCGAAATTGTGCTGGAAGTGAAGCAGTTGGCGACGGTGTACATCTCCCCGACGCCGGGCGAGGTCGAACTCCAGGCCACGCGGCGCGCCTTCACCGCCACGCCCAGCGCGATACCGGCTACGCCGACGCCAACGGCGACCGCTTACGTCGGCATCTTCCTCGGTGAAGTCCAGGCCGACGAGGGGCCGGCGCTGGGGCCGGAACTGCTGCAGGCGCCGCCCACACCCAACCGGGTGGCGACACAGCTTCCCACCTGTCAGACCCTGCCTGACGCCGTGTTTGGCACAGGCTGGAGCGCCGACCCCGCAGTGCCGGGCGCGCTGGGCTGCCCGGTTCAAAGTGTGGCGCAGTTCCGGGGAGTGACGCAGGTATTCGAGCGCGGCGTAATGTACTGGCGCGGTGATACCGGCGAAATCTGGGCGATTGCCAGCAGCGGCCCGGCTGCCGGGCGCTACTGGTACGTTACGCAGAGCGCCGAAGTCATGAACGAGGACATTCAGCCACCGGGCGGGCTGCGTGTGCCGGTGCGCGGCTTCGGCGGTGTGTGGCGCAATACGCCGGACGTGCGCGACGCGCTTGGCTTCGCCCGTACCGACGAGCAGGAAGTGGCGATGCAGTCGCAGCGGTTCGATGGCGGCCTGCTGTTCCTCGACGGCGGCGCGGGGCTGGTGTTCGCGCTGGTCGTGGATGGCAGCGCCTACGGGCCGTTCCCGCTCTAACCCATGCTGCTCACCACCCTCACACCCCCGCCGCCGTACCGCTTTGACCTGCTGCTGCGCCTGCTGGAACGCTACGCACACCCGACGCTGGACATCGTTCACCGGGGCGCGTACTGGCGCGCGCTGAATGTTAACGGCGCGGTGGCGCTGCTGCGGGTCACGGCACGCGGGGCAGTGACCGCGCCGGCGCTGGACGTATATGTGATGGCGCACGACGGCGAACCGCAGTTGCCGGCGCTGCGCGACCGTCTGGCGGCGCTGCTGCCGCTGGACAGCGCGGTAGCGTTTTACGAGTTTGCCCGGCAGGATGCGCGGTTGTGGCAGGTGATTGAGCCGGTCGTCGGCCTGCCGGAGGTGCGTTCGGCCACCGTGTTCGAGGCGCTGGCGCAGACGATCATCGAGCAGCAGATTAGCTGGACGACCGCGCAGCGCGCCCAACGCTGGCTGGTGGAGTGGGCGGGCAACCGTATCGTCCATAACGGCCTGACGTTTTATACGTTCCCGACCGCGCCGCAGCTTGCCGCCGCCAGCGTGGACGACTTAACGCCGCTGAAAATTACCTTTAAGCGCATCAACCTGCTGATCGAGATCGCCCGGCAGCAGGCCGCCGGGGAACTTGACCTCGAACGCCTGAAACACCTGTCACCGGAAGCGGCCTACGCCGACCTGCTGCGTATCAAGGGCATTGGTCACTGGACGGCGGTGGTGACGCTGGCGCGCGCCAGCGGTTATCGCGGCGTCGCCCACAATGACGTGGCGCTGCAAGCGGCGGTCAACCGCTACTTTTACGGCGGCAAGGGTCGAATTCCGGCGGCGCTGGTGGCGGAAACGTTCGCCCGCTACGGCCCGTTTGCCGGCCTCGCCGCCGACCACACCCTGGCGCGCTGGGTGCTGGAACAGTATCCGCCACGTCTGAGCAGCTTTACGTAGTCTGTAAATCCAGCCTAATGTTACCAGTCCGCCAGCGGTGTGCGCCCGCCGTAGCGCCAGTTCCATTCACTGTCGCGCATGAAGCGCACGACCGCCTGCCCCATCGTCACGCCCCAATCCCGGAAGCCGCCCACGCACTCCGTAAACGCCCGCGCCGTGTCTGCGCCGGGGCGTACCAGCAGCGCATCCATGCGTTCCATAAAATCGGCGGGTTTATCCGGCGCCTCGCGCAGCACGTGCATAAACCACTTGTGATACGGGTACAGAATGCGGTTGTGCGCCAGAATCAGCCGCCCGCCGTACAGCGCCAGTTCGCTGGCGGCGTGGGTCAGCAGATAGGGGTCGCGCCGTTTTTCGGCTTCCGGCACGTACCAGTTGAGGATCAGCACCTGGCTGTAAAAAGCCCTGATCTTCTCGTCACGTTCATGTTCCGGGTAAACCGGGATGCGCTTCAACAGGTCGTCCACCTCGGCGCAGCGCGAGAAGGCTGTAAACGCGCCCACAAACGCCGCCCGCGCCGGTTCGCTGCCGTGGTCGGCGGCCTCGCGCAAAAAGTCCAGGTTAACGATCTTGCCGTCTACGTAGCCGCCCTCGTAATCACAGATGTCCCGGTTGAAGTAGTGATAGGCGTCGGCAGCGGCGCGGCGCCGGTATTCCTCGTCGGTCACGACCAGCACGATGTCTACATCCGAATCGGGTTTGGCCCATCCCCGCGCAATCGAGCCACCGATGATGAGCGCCAGGTAGTTCGGGTCCGGCTGGAACAAAGCCGTCAGCCGGTCAATCACCCGTTGATGATGCGCCTCCATGATCTCCCCCCATGTGGTGCGATGATGTAACGAAAATGTTACACGGACCGGGGCGCATCGTTTAGTGATAAAGATCACGTATCGCGGCGCGGCGCATCATACAAATGTTACAGTCGGAGCGCAATCATAACGGAATGGCCAACAGGGCGAGGGATTGAAGCCGGACGCTGACAGCCGTCCGGCTGAACGGAAAAGCCCCCTTCAGGGGGCTGGAAAGACAATGTTCGTCACTTTCAGCCTGCTTCCAGCAGGCTTACCGGAGGGGTTCAGCCAGGGGGCCTCCACCCCCTGGCGACTTCTTACCGGAACAGTTCGCGCACGATGATATTGCGCTGAATCTCGCTGGTGCCTTCGTAAATCTGGAAGATTTTCACGTCGCGCAGCAGCTTTTCCACCGGGTATTCCTTCATGAAGCCGTAGCCGCCGAAGACCTGCACCGCGTCCACCGCCGCTTTGGTCGCCATATCGGCGGCAAAGGCTTTGGCAAACGCCGGGAACTTGGGGTTCTGCACGCCGTTGTCCACCGCCCAGGCAGCCTGCCACACCAGCAAGCGCGACGCCTCGTAGTTCATCGCCATGTCCGCGATTTTGTGGCCGATAGCCTGGTGCTGGTAGATCGGCACGCCGAACGCCTGCCGTTCCTTCGCATACTTTACGCTCTCTTCCAGCGCCCGGCGCTGCAGGCCGACGGCGGCGGCAGCCACACCGGGGCGGCTGTGGTCAAACACATTCATGGCGATATAAAAGCCCTGACCTTCCTTGCCGATCAGGTTTTCCGCCGGGACTTCCACGTTCTCAAACACGATTTCGGCGGTGTCGCTGGCGCGCTGGCCGAGCTTGTCAAACTTCCTGCCCACCCGCACCCCCGGCGTCTGGCGGTCCACCACAAAGCACGACAGGCCGCGATGCCCGGCGGCGGGGTCGGTCTTGGCAAACACCGTAAAAAAGTTGGCATGGCTGGCGTTGGTGATAAACGTCTTGGAGCCGTTGATGACGTAACAGCCGTTTTTGCGTTCGGCGCGGGTTTCGATGCCGACGACGTTGGAACCGGCGGCGGCTTCGGTCACGCCGTAGGACACAAACTGCCCCTGTTCCACCAGCCGTTCGCCCAGCCAGTACTGCTTCTGCTGCTCGCTGCCGGCCAGGATGATCGGCAGCGCGCCCAGGCCGTTGGTGCTGATGCTGGTGCTGATGCCGGTGCAGCCGTAGCCCAGTTCTTCCGCCACCAGACATTCTTCAAAAATGGTCGCGCCGACTCCACCGTATTCCGCCGGGATGTTGGTGTTGACCAGGCCGATTTCCCGCGCCTTGTGGAAGATTTCTTCCGGGAAAATCGCGTGTTCGTCGTATTCGGCAGCGACCGGAATAATCTCTTTCGCGGTGAAGTCCCGCGCCATCTTCTGGAGCATCTTCTGCTCCTTGGTGAGTTCAAACGAAACGCCCGAAATCCCCAACTGCTCGACCATCGTTTAGACACTCCAAAAATTAATTAAATCACGATTTGATTATTTTAGCATGAAATGTTTTTGCTGAACAACCTACTCATGATGTTCCAATCAAACTGTAGGATTAAATATCTATCCATAAACCCTTCGTAGGGGCACGGCATGCCGTGCCCTACCGACAGATAAAAGAGGTTTACGGATAGTTCTAACCCTGTCTGCGGATTGAACCAACACCGGCTCACCCCTGTTGGCTGTCAGCGATCAGCACTCAGCTTTTTGACTCACGCTTTTAGGTTGATCGCTGACGGCTCAATGCACGCTGCTCGAACGCCGTTGCTTTTAAGGCATCCCTCATCCATAACACTGTTTCAGAAGGCGGGCGCGTCCAGCCCCAGCACGGCTTTGATGCGCCGGATGAGGTCGTCCATATCGGTGTGGAAGTCGGGGTCGGGGCGGACCTGCCGCGCGGTGCGGTACACCAGCGGGTGCAGGCTGGGCGGCAGCGCCCGCGCTGACGGCATCTTCTGCCGCCGCTGCACCCACACTGGAATGATCGGGATGTTGTGCTCGATAGCGGTTTCGATTTCAAGCCGTACGTAGTCATCACCGCCGTTGAGGCGGTCGCGGAACTTTTTCCTGTCCCACGCCTTGCCCATCACCACCAGCAGCAGATCGCAGTTGCTCACCTCGCGGCGCAGCACATCACGGAAGTCGAGCGCGTCCGGCATATTCTGGATGTCCCAGAAAATGCTGGTTTCACCAAACGTCTGCGCCAGCCGGTCATACATACGGCCCACGATATCGCCGCTGTCGTCGCGGCGATAGCTGATGAAGATGCTTAAGTCAGGGTACAACGGTACGGCGGGGTCGGAGATCAGGACTTCCTGAAACAGCGCCAGATGCTGCCGGAGCAAATCCAGCGCGGCCTGTTTGTTCGATTGGGCAATAGTCAGCGTGACACGAACATCACCGCCGGCTGGCACCATTAACCACCTTGATGTCCTTGATGCCGATTTCGCTCAACCGGCTGATGAGATCAACGACTTTCTGGGTGTCCGTATCTTCTTCCACTTCCAGCGTCACCGTCACCGGGCGCGGCAGCGTTTTCTGCCGCGCGACGCGCCGGTCAGAGGCCGCAAAATCCGGCAGGTTGTTGCGGATGGCTTCGATTAACCGTCCCATGCCGCCCTCGAAATCTTCCGTCAGGTCAATCGCCGGCAGGTCGCGCAGCGGATAGGGCACGTCGTCATCGTCCACCGGCTGGATGATCGTCACATACAGCGGCTTGTTCTGTGACAGAAAATGCAGATATTCGCGTTTGGCGCTGGGCGACCGCAGCGACGTTGGCGACAGCAGAAACACGCCGTAGGTCGCTTCGTCAAGCGCCTGCTTCACTTTGTCCGTCCAATCATCGCCCGGCTTGATGAACCGATCAAACATCCAGGCGTTGATGCCCGCGCTGGTGAGCGCCTCGTACACCTGCTGCGCGCGCTCCCGGTCCTGGGGCGCGTAGCTGATAAATACCGTTGTCATGTCCAGCTTCCTGTAAAACCGACCTTCCGTTACCCTCATTATCGGATAATATGGAAGCTTTGGCAATGTTTTTCGCTCCATCTGGCTGCCCGCCGGGGAAAATCTCCGGAATATCCCAATCTGCGATCAGGCCGTCAGGAACAAAAAACGGGCAAGCGGCCCGCCTGCCCGTTGCAATCAATCGGTTGGTTGCCGGCTTATGACCCTGCCGTTGCTTCGGCGGTTGCCGCCTCGGTGGCGTCGGCAGTCGCTTCGGCGGTCGGGGCCGGCGTCGGGCTGGCCAGCGGCGTCGGGCTGGGGGTCGGCGTTGGCAGCAGCACCTCTACCCCGGACAGCACGGTGAATGTGTCCATCACCGTCGCCAGATCACCGGCAGCGTCGCGGCCTTCCGGCGCGTTCAGGTCCACCCCGGCCTGGTCGAAGCGCAGGTTGGCGCTGTACAGCGTGCCGTCCGTGCCGTTCAGCAGCACGGCGAAACCACTGTGCGGGTTGCCGTCAGCATCGGTGTAGGTATACGCCACCGAGAACCCGGACAGGTCGCCGCGGGTGGCCGGCTGCACGCTCACCACTTCCGCGCCGGGGCGGGCGGCTTCCACCCACTGGCGGGCGGCGGCTTCATCGGCGGCGCCGGTATTGGGCTGCGCTTCCAGCCGCAGCGTTGCGCCGCTGCCACTAAAACTCGCCATGCGTCCCAGCGCGCTGTCGGTCAGCGTCCAGTCCGCCGGGAAGCGGATTGCCATGTTTGAGCCAGACTCGAAGTACCCCTTCCAGTCCAGCGGCACCGCCGCCAGCACCGGGTTCACCTTAAACGACGGTATCAGATTCTCCATCAGATACTTAAGCATTTCCGGCGCGTTTTCCGGCGTAATCACGCGCAGCCGGTACAGCCAGCCATCTTCCACCCACGATTCCTGCCGGGCGATGAAGGTCTGGTCGCGGCGGTTCTTCAGCTCGAAGTCCATGATGAGCTTGTTATCTTCCTGCCGCCGGGCGGTTTCGCGCCAGGTGCTGTACGCCTGCCAGCTACTCTGGAGCACTTCCGGCGTGTAATAAGTGTCCACCTGCTCCAGCGTGGTCATGTCGTTGGCCGGCTGCAGGACGGCCTGAATCACGCTCAGGCGGTCGCTGTTGTTGAGGTTGATCTCCGGCGCGGTTGGTGTGCCGCCCGTGCTGGTGGTGACGGCGGCCATCGGCAGCCAGCCGGTCGGCTGCGCCAGACTGAACATGCCGGTTGGATGCACGATGGTGTGATCGAAACCAATCACGCTAAGGTCGGTCGGCGGCGCGGGTACGGTCGGGGTGGGGATGTCGGTCGCGGCTTCGGTCGGTTGGGTATTGAGATTCCGCCCAGGATTTAAAATCGGCAGAATCACGCTACTGCCCATCGCAATAATCATGATCGCGCCCAGAATCACAGTCAGGCGCCTGGTTCCTGAATTCATAATGAAGTTCGTCTCCGGTCAAAAAGGGTGACAAATCCGCGCTATGATACCGCAAAAGGTGAGTGTTGTTAAGTGCGGCAGTCGCCAGCCAACCTTGACGCGCCCCCGCTTGTTGTCTAATTCAGATCAAACGCGACTATTCGCAGCCATTTTTCAGCAGCCGCCGGCGCCGGCGCACCGGCGTGCGCTTTCTGCTGGTGTACGGGCTGCTGCTGGGCGGCTTCCTGCTGTTTGTGAACAGCCAGTTCGACCGCCTGCAACTGATGGCGCTGGACGCGGTGGGCATGGCGCCCACGCCCACGCCGTTCGCCAGTTGGTGGGCGAACAAGGGCTACGAGGACTTTATGGCCGGCAAGCTGGATGATGCCCTGATCGCCTTCGAGCAGGCGGTGAACCAGCAGCCCAACAACGTGAACTACCTGTACGAGTATGGCCGCCTGCTGATCGAAATCAACCAGGAAGGCTATCCCGAACGGGCGGTTGAACTGGGCGACCGGGCGATCCAGGCCGCGCCCAACGACCCGCGCGGCTACGCGCTGAAGGCCAAGGCGCTGGTGTGGACGGGCGAGTCGGCGGACGCGGTGCCGGTTGGGCTGACCGGTCTGGAAGTAGACCCGAACTTCGCCCCGCTGTATGCGGCGCTGGCGCGGGCCTACACCGACATCGGGCGTTACCAGCAGGGGCTTGCCAACGGCGAAAAAGCGGTCCAACTGGATTCGATGGACATTGATGCCCGCCGCGCCTATGCCTATGCGCTGATCTGGGTGGGGCAGCGCGACGAAGCCATCACCCAGCTTGAGGACGCGGTGACGATCAACCCAAACCTGACCACCCCTTACTTTGAACTGGCAGTGCAGTACGTTGCCAGGGACGAATACGAACTAGCGGTGGCAACCTACGAAAAAGTGCTGTCGCTCGACCCGTTTAACACCAAGGCGCTGCTGCGCCTGTGCGAGACATTTTCGCGCATCCGCGAGGACAGCCAGGCCGAAGGGTACTGCGAGGATGCGGTCCGGCTCGACCCCAATTACATGGAAGCGCAGCGCCAGCTTGGCGTGGTGCGCTACAACCGCCGGAATTATGAAGGGGCGGTTGAGAGCCTCAACACCTGTCTTACCCTGGGAACGGAAACCAGACCGCCGGACATCCAGTGTTATTACATCAACGGTCTGGCGCATTTCTACATCGCTGACTGTGACAAAGCCTGGGAATATCTGAATGAGGCCGCGAACCGGGTTGGCGACAACCCCCAGATTATGAGCATCATTCAAAACGGCTTCCAACTGATAACGGATAACTGTGAAGCCTACCGGTCGCAGGGGATTCCAACCATCGTACCAACGACAATCCCACCCACGCCGATTGGCGGCATTGGGGGCTAAACCATGTATTTACGCACCCCCAAACGCTACACGCGCGGCCAGAAGCGCAGCCCGATTTCGCTGCGCTGGCTGTGGCTGTG
Source organism: Chloroflexota bacterium (assembly GCA_016223085.1). Taxonomy (GTDB): domain Bacteria; phylum Chloroflexota; class Anaerolineae; order Aggregatilineales; family Phototrophicaceae; genus CFX2. The sequence continues at coordinate 53,670 of JACRPS010000005.1, read as the reverse complement.
GCTACTGACGCCGGTGGTCGTAGTGCTGGGTGTTGAAATCTACAACCACCGTGATACGCTGGGGCCGCCGGTGCATCAGGCGCTTTACGGCGTGCTGGACAACGCGCAGCAGTCGCTGGCGACCGCCGCCGCCCCACCGCCCGCGCCTACTCAGGACCCAACCAACCAGTTGGCGCGCGCCGACGGCGACTGGCGCGAAGGCCGCATCGAGGCGGCGGTGAACACCTACGAGGCGGTAGTGGACGCCGTGCCCAATAATCTGGAAGCCCATTACCGGCTGACGCTGGGGCTGGCGATGGAAGGCGATCTGGACGCGGCGCTGGCGGCGGCGGAACGCACCATCACCGCCGACCCGTTTGCGTCCGATGGCTGGGCGATTCGCGCGATGGTGCTGGACTGGAGCGGGCGCTACGGCGAAGCAATTGCCAGCGCCCTGCGCGCAATTGAACTCAACGGTGACAACGCCCGCGCCTATGCCTTTCTGGCGGAAGCCTACAAGGATATGGGCCAGGCCGATCTGGCGCGGCAAACCATCGAACGGGCGCTGGAAGTCAACCCGGACAGTTTTGAGGCGCTGCGCGTCGCCGGCTGGATTGCCTGGGAACTGGACTTCGACACCGAAACGGCGCGCGATTATTTCGGGCAGGCATTTGACGCTGCCCCGAACATGCCGTACCTGGCGATTGATCTGGCGCAGATCAACTACGCGACCGAGGAAACGGACGAGGCTATCGGCATCCTGCGTGAAGTGCTGGATTCAAATCCGCAGAATTCGCGGGCGCTGTTTGAACTGGGGCGCATCTACTTCACCGGCCTGGGCGACCCCAATCAGGCGCTGGATTATCTGGTGCGCTGCGTCGAGGCCAACCCGGACAGCATCCCCTGTCAGGGCTTGCTGGGGCGAACCTATATGGCGCTCGACCAGTACACCCAGGCGGACGAGGCGCTGCAACGCGCCGTTGACCTGGGTTCGACCAACCCGCGTCATTACCTGTGGGCCGGGCGGACGCAGATCGCGCTGGGCAACTGTCCGTCCGCGATTCCCCTGCTGGAGCAAAGTATCACGCTGGGACAGGACATTGGCGACACCGAAGCCGTCACCGCCGCCGAGGACAACCTGCGCGAATGCAGCGTGGTTGTGCCCGGCGCGGAAGTGACGCCGGAAGCCACGTCGGAGACCTAGTTTTCAGTGTTCAGTAAGAGGGTACCTGTTAAAAAGATCATTACCCTGTTTTCGGCTGAGAACGAGCAAAGCAGCAGTTCAGCCCCTTCGTCTGATCTATGGCCGGAATCGTGTTATAGTAGCCCAAGCGGTCACACGAAGCTATGAGAGAGCTGTTGTGCATCACCATAAACAGGCTCACCTTGCCCGCCGCCTTTTGGATCAAAACTATGCAACGCCCATCACCATCGAGCAGTTGAGTCATGCAGTCGCGCTTTCGCCGTACTATCTGATTCGGCTGTTTCGTCGCATCTATCAGCAGACTCCCCATCAATACCTCATCCAGTTACGGATTACCAGAGCCAAAGAGCTATTGCGCAACTCGGATCTCAGCGTTACCGAGATTTGCGCCGACGTTGGGTTTGAAAGCCTGGGGTCATTCAGCGCGCTGTTTCGCAAACTCGTCGGTATCTCACCCAGCGCCTACCGGCGGAGCAGCCAGCCAATCCGGAAACCGGGTTACATCCCACTGTGTGTCTGCCTGTTGCATGGGATTAATGACACACACGAACCGTGAAACAGGGCAATTTTCGAGAAGCCGGTTTAGCACAAATGTTTTATCATGTGAACCAAACCTGACTGAGGAGGCAACACATGATAAACAGACTTTCGGTCGTAACCATTTGGGTCAAGGATCAGAACGAAGCGCTGAGTTTCTATACCGAAAAACTCGGCTTCGACATTCGTGCCGATGTGACTGCCGGCGATTATCGCTGGCTAACCGTCGGCCTGAGGAGCCAGCCAGACCTCGAATTTCAACTGGCGGCGCTGAAACCAAGCCACGCGCTTACTCAGGAGGAGGTGGATCATCTGACCAAACTCGTGGAAGCGGGCAAGCTTGGCATCGGTCCCTGGAAAACCGACGATTGTCACAAGACGTATGAGGTTTTGAAGGCGAAGGGTGTGGAATTCGTGCAGCCACCAACAGACCGACCCTACGGCATTATCGAAGCCATTTTCAGGGATAACAGCGGCAACATCATGGTGCTTTCCCAGGACAAGCCGTAAGAACCATCGGTAAACTTCTTTTATATGTTGGTAGGGGCACGGCGTGCCGTGCCCTACAAAAGCGTTTATGGATAGATACAGGCTGTATTTACAGCCGTCCATGTCTGGCATCTTATCCCGTGTAAGGAGGAGGTTGCGATGAGTTCAAAGAACGACACGCAGAAATCTGCCAGAGACACCACCAGGGGATTCACGGACGAGGAGCGCGCCGCGATGAAGGAGCGCGCCAGGGAGCTGAAGGCAGAAGCGCGCGCGAAGAAGGACAGGGAAGCCGGGGAAAGCGACGTGCTGGCGAAGATCGCCGAAATGCCGGAACCGGAGCGCGCCATGGCCCAGCGGCTCCATGAGATCGTCAAAGCCAACGCGCCCGACCTCTCGCCGAAAACCTGGTACGGGATGCCCGCGTATGCCGATAGGGACGGCAAGGTCGTCTGCTTCTTCCAGAGCGCGCACAAGTTCAACTCGCGCTACGCGACGTTCGGCTTCAACGACACGGCGAACCTCGACGACGGTGCCATGTGGCCGGTCTCCTTCGCGCTGAAGGCGTTGACCCCTGCCGAAGAGGCCAGGATCGCCGAACTCGTCAGGAAAGCCGTGAGCTAAGGGCTAAGTGTCTATCCACAAACCCTTCGTAGGGGCACGGCATGCCGTGCCCCTACCGACAAATAAAAGAGGTTTACCGATAGGTTCTAAAAACGGCTCAGGGACTCGGCTCCAGGCAGCTTGGCAGTTCCGCGACGGTGCGCGGCCAGGTGCGCCCGTAAAACGCCAGATATTCCGAGGCGTGCGCCGACCAGTAAGTATCATCGTGATCGCCCACCGGGTTAATTACGTACGTGTGGGCGATGCCACGTGAACTGAGACGGCTGGAAAACAGTTCCAGATTAATGCCGGCGAAATCGCTGGCGCCGTTATCCAGATACATCCGTAAATCGGCGTCTTGCAGAAACGACGAGTTGAGCGCCAGTTCCAGCGGGTTAAACGGCGGTGGGACTTCGCCCAGGTCGTCCGGGAAAAAGGCGCTGTGGCCGCCGACGATGCCAAACACATCCGGGTGGCGCAGCGCGATGCTGTAGGCCCAGAACCCCCCGCGTGAAATCCCACCGATGGCGCGGTGTTCCCGGTCGCTCCAGGTGCAGAAGTCGCGTTCGACGGCGGGCAGCAGTTCATCCAGCACCACCGTCTCGTACGACGGGTCCGGCGGGAAGGTATTCTCCGCGCCGATGGACCCCATATACGGCATCACCACCACCATCGGCGCCAGCGCCCCCAGCCGCAAGCCCTGATCGAGCGCGTCAATCAGGCCGATGCGCTCCCACTGTTCTTCGGTATCAGCCGCACCGTGAATCAGCATCAGCAGCGGATACCGCTTCTGGCTTTCAAGATAACAGGGCGGGATGTACACCCGGTAGCGCAGATTTTGTCCCGCGACTTCACTGCGGAACTGGTCTACCCGTTCGACACGCCCGGCTTCTTCCGGGCAGGGCGGCGCGGTCGGCGAAGGGGTAAACGCCGGCGTGCGCGTCGGTATCGGCGTGCGCGTTGGCGCGGACGTGGGCGTAGGCGGCGGCGTGCTGCTGGGCACCGGCGTGACGATGATGACCTGCGGCGTCGCCAGTGGCGCGGCCAGCGGGTCGCAGGCGGTCAGGAACAGGACGGCCAGCAGGAACAGCGTTATGGGTTTGAATGGGTTGTGTCGCATGGGTGACGATTATAACGATTGCGCGCTCCGGCACAAGCTAGACCGTCAGCGGCAGTTCAAAGCCGAAGATGCTGCCCTGACCGTAGACACTGCTGAAGCGCATTTTGCCGCCGTGCCGTTCGACGATGCGTTTAACCATGTACAGCCCCAGTCCCGTACCTTCCACCTCGCTGGTTTCGTCGGTTTTGGCGCGGAAAAACGGCTGGAACAGCCGCGCCTGGGCGCTTTCGGGAATACCATAGCCGGAGTCGCGCACTTCCAGCACGGCCTGCGCGTCTTCGGCCAGCAGCGTCACCTCCACCTGGCCGCGTTCCGGCGTGTATTTGATGGCGTTGCTGACCAGATTGGCGATCACTTCGTAAAGCTGGGCTTCGTCGCCGGGCACCTGAACCGTGTCAGGATAGGTCGTTACGGTCAGATGAAGCTGTTTTTGTGCCGCCTGCGGCTGGTATTCCTCGCACACCTGCCGCGCGATGGCGCACAGGTTCACCGGTTGGCGGACAGGCACCTGCGCCGACTGCTCGATGCGCTCCAGCGACAGAATATCGGTGGTGATCTTGCGCATCCGGTCAATGGACTGGCGAACGATGTCAAACAGCGGCTCTTTATCCTGGCGGATGTCCGGCGGCAGGTCGTGGCGAATCAATTCAACGGCGGACTGGATGTTGTGCAGCGGATTACGCAGGTCGTGGGCCGCCATACGAATCATGTCCGTCTTCACTTTTTCCAGTTCGCTCACCTTGTCGTACAGCCCCTTCAGTTCCATCAGCCAGGAGCGAAGCTGCTCGTACATCCGGGCATTATCGGCAGCAACGGCGATGCGCGCCGCCAGTAACTGTACAAACTCAAACACCTCCGGCGTGAACAGTTCCGGGCGCGAGGTCTGGATGTTGAGGATGCCAATCGGGCGGTCGTGCGAAATCAGCGGAATGGACATCTGCGCCCGCATTCCCGGCACATGTGGCAGATAATCGGGGTCAGACTGTACGCCCAGCACCAGTTCGGCCTGCTGGCGGCGCAGTGCCCGCCCGATCAATCCCTGATCAAACGGCACGGTTGTGTTCAGCAGCGAACGCGGATACGCCCCCAGCATTTGCGCCACCTGAAGCTGATCACCTTCGATCAGGTGAATCGCGCCGGCTTCGGCATTACCCAGCCGGACCGCCGCGTCCAGCCCCAGCGACAGCACCAGACTGATGTTGAGATGATGGCTTAGCTCGTCGTCTACCTGCCGGAGGATTTCAAGCTGGCGCACATAATCCGAAGAAATCGAATGGTTATCGTTCATGCGAAAACAAGGACTGCTATTTTGCATTTCGAGCCAATATTGATTGTAGCAGATTGTGGACGATTAGCGAAACGAAACGTTTCAGGGTTTCAGGGAGTGGTGAATTCGGTGGGGATACTGCTGTAGGGACCACGATTTTCACTGCTCCCCGTTTCAGATCGTGAACCGCCGCTGTGATTTTGCTAACAGGACTGTACAATAATGTCCTGGCACGCTACAACGCGCCTACCGGATGATTCTTAAACGGCAAGGCTGACACATGCACCTGCGCGCACTGATTTTTGACCTTGACGGCGTGATTGCCGACACGATTTCGCTGCACTACGAATCCTGGGTGCGGCTGGGGCAGGACTATAATATCCCGTTCACGCTGGAAGATTACGAGCCGATGCTTGGCCTGCCGCGCCGCGCCTGCCTCGACCTGTTCCTGAAAGGCCGTACGGTCAGCGAAGACCTGGCGCAGACGATGATGGCGCGTAAAAACGCCTATTTCCACGAGCTGCTGGACCGGCTTACGCCTGCCGACGCCGCGCCGGGTGTGGCCGATCTGATTCGGGAGGGGCGCGCTGCCGGACTCAAAATCGCGCTGGGGTCGTCCAGCCAGAACGCGCGGCTGGTGCTGAAAAAAGTAGGCCTGCTGGAGTATTTCGACGTGATCGGTGATGGCCTGACGGTCGAACGCACCAAACCCGCCCCGGACATTTACCTGTGGGTAGCCGACCGCCTCCATCTGCCGCCCCATGAGGGGGTGGTGTTTGAGGACTCCGGCGCGGGGGTGCAGGCGGCGCTGGCGGGCGGCTTCCGGGTGGTCGGATTGGGCGCAGCGCGGGTAGTCGGCGCGGCGCATGTGGTGCTGCCGTCGCTGGCCGGGGTAACGCTTGACCGCCTGCGCGATCTGCTGGCGCGGGCGAAAGCGCAGCCATAACCGGGCGTTAACCAGTCGTCATCCTGTGCCGAAGCGGCGCAGCAGTTTAGCAACCAGCGCCCGCACCGGCGGGCTGTCGTCGTCCAGCAGCGACTCCAGCGCGCTGACAGCCGCCGGACCGCCGATCTCCCCCAGGGCGGTAGCAGCGGCAAACCGTACCTGCCAGTCGCTATCCCGCAGTAGGCCGGTCAGCGGTTCGACCGCCTCACGGCTGCCGGTTTCCCCCAGCAGGCTGGCCGCCAGTTCCCGCGCCTCCGGCGAACCCTCCCCTAACATCCGTGTCAGCGCGGGTATGGCCGCCGCGCCAAATGATTCGAGCACGTCCCGCGCCATCCAGCGGACGTCCTGACTGCCATCATCCAGCAGGCGAACCAGCGGCTCAATCGCTGCCGGCGCGCCGATCTGCCCCAGCGCGAAAGCAGCCTTGAGGCGTACGGCGGGGGTGTCGTCCTCCAGCGCGGCGATCAGCGCGTCTACGGCGCGTGGGTCAGCGATTTTGCCCAGTGTGTGCGCCGCGTTATGGCGCACCTGCGGCTGCGCGTCGTGCAGTGCCTGAAGCAGCGGCGGGACTGCCGCGCCGCCGATGCGGACGAGCGCCCAGGTGGCATCCTCCTGCACGTTCAGTTCAGGGTCGGTGCATAGGACCTGCACCAGCGCGTCCACCGCGCCAGCGGCACGCTGTTTGCCCAGGCTTAAGACAGCCTGGCTGCGGATGCTGGCGCTGGTGTGGCGCAGTTGTTCAATGAGTTGTTCAGTGGTGTCCATTGGATAGCCGTCAGTTTTCAGTTCATACCGGAGTGGTTAAATGTCACGGCTGGGGCGGCTGCCAGTCCCAGAAATTGGTGCAGCCGACCTGCTGCAGCAGCCCGGCGGTGATGTAGGGCTGCAATTCCTTACCGCGCCCGGATTCGTTGATGAGCTGCATGGCGCGTCTGGCGTCAGCGTTGCCGCCGAGCACGTTCAACTGCTTCAGGCGCACCTCCGCCCGCAGCGCGTAGCCAATCGGCGCGTTGGGCTTCATCTCAATGCCGCGCGTATAAGCGGCTTCTGCCTCTTGATAGCGGCCCAGGTTGCAGTAGGCGTAGCCTTCAATCGCGTACAGGTCGGACAGCGTGCCATCAAGCTGGACGGCGGTCTGCGCCGCCTGTAACATCTGGTCGTACTGGTCGAGGATGAGGTAGCCAAAGGCGGCAAACACCGCGCCAAATGGGCTTTTCGACTGGTCGCCAAAGGCGACGGTCGAAATGCGCGAGGCAAACAGCGGGTCGGTGAACTCGCGCAGAATCGTCTCCATGTGCCGCCGCGCGTCCGCCATGCGCCCCTCGCGCAGCGCGATCATGCCGGAGATCACGTAGGGGAAGTTGGCGTTCGGCTTAAGTTCAATCGAACGGGCATAGTCCTGTTTCGCCCGCGCCAGATCGTCCTGCTGGTAATAAAATGCGCCGCGCATACTGTAGGGGAACCAGTCATCCGGGCGCAGCGCGATGATCTGGTCGTACAGCGGAATGGCAGCATCCACGTCATTCTGCATCAGTGGGATATTTGCTTCCAGGAACAGCGGAATCGCCCAGTCCGCCGGGCCGCTGCGTTCCGCCGTGCGCACATCCTGGCGCGATTCGTCCAGCCGACCCAGGCGCTGCCGGGCGGCGGCGCGGGCGGCGTACAGCAGCGCGTTGGCCGGGTCGAGCGTGATGGCCGCGCTGATGGCGTCCACCGCCGCCGGCGTATCGTCCACGTAAGCAGCGATAAACTGGTGCGCCCGCGCGGCAATGCCGCCGCCGTCCATCTCCGGCGTAGCCGCGTTGATCTGGTCCAGCACGGCCAGTGTCCGCATCACTTCGTAGCCGTTGCCGTCTGCCAGTTGCAGGATGGTGATAACACCCAGCGCCGGGTTCACCAGCGATTCGTCGCGTGGGTCGGTCAGGCGCAGGGTGATGTTGGCCGTGCGCTCCAGCGTCAGCCGGTCGAAGGCAAGCGCCGGGAACGCCACCGTTGAGCCAATCTGCACTTCTGCTTCAATCTGGCTGCGGGTATAGTTGCCCCAGATGATGACGGTCGCGCCGGCGGCCTCGGCGGCGGCCTGGGCTTCCTCGTCGGTGTGGATGACCTGCGGCAGTTCGCGCACGCGCACCTGCGAAAACGGCACTGCTTCTTCCAGTTTCCGCCGCAGGTCGCGGACGATGAAGCGCGTCACGTCCCGGCGCAGGGTGTTGATCGGCTCAAAGTCGGCCACCAGCACCATAAATTCGCCCGGCTGCACCGGCTCGATCACCACCGGCAGCGCGGTCGGCACGGACACCTTACCGGCGGCGTCATCCGTTGGTAGTGCGCCAGCGGGAGTCGTGGTCGCTGGCGCGGCAGTCGGGGGCGGGACTGCGCCCGGCAGCAGCCCCGGCGCGATCAGGACGGCGGCCAGCGCCAGCGCCGCCAGCGCCGCCAGCCAGCGCCAGCGCGACCGGCGCGGCGGTGCATCTGCTGCCTGGCCGTGTGATGATGATCGCAGGGGCGTGGGCGTCGGCGCGATGGTGGGCGCGTCCTCAATGGGCGGGACGGTAGGCGTGGGGGTCACCGGCGTGACCAGCAGCGGCGGCGGGGTAGCCGCGAACGGGCTGCCGGTCGGCGTGCCACCGATGATCGCTTCCAACTGCGCGCCGACCAGCCGCACGCTGGCGATGCGTTTGTCCCGGTCTTTTTCCAGCATGGCGTAAATCAGGCCCACCAGTGCGGGCGGCGCGTCCGGGCGCAGCGCCAGCAGGTCGGGCACGGGTTTGGTCAGGATGGCGGTGATAATCGCCGCCGGATGGGTGGCTTCAAACGGGCGCTGCCCGGCCAGCATCTCAAACAGCAGCACGCCAAACGACCAGATATCGGTGCGGGCGTCCAGTTCGTCACCCATGCAGGCTTCCGGGCTGATGTAGGCGTAGGTGCCGATCAACATGCCGGTTTCGGTCACGCGGGTGCGGTCGGAGAGGTGCGCCACGCCAAAATCGGTCAGGCGCGGCGTGCCGTCCTCGGCCAGCAGCACGTTGGCCGGTTTAATATCACGGTGGATGATCTTCAGCCGGTGGGCGCGGGTGAGCGCGTCCGCCAGATCGAGCGCGATATTCAGCACGCGGTCAACCGGCAGGCGCGGCTGGCGCGTCAGCAGATCACGCAGCGAACCGCCGCCCACGTATTCCATAATCAGGCAGCGGTGACCGTCGTCGTCAGCGGCGGCCAGCATCTTGACGATGTTGGGGTGATTCAGCGCGCGCAGCGCCTCACCTTCGCGCACGAAGCGGGCGACCAGTTCCGGATTTTCCGCGATGATCTCCGGCTTGAGGAACTTGATTGCCACCGGCTGGCCGGTCAGCGTATCCCGCCCCCGGTAGACATCGCCCATGCCGCCGTGACCGATCAGGACCTCAACCTCAAACCGATTGGCAATGACTGACGGTTTGCTCATAAATAGCCTTTGGCGGTTGGCTGTTAGCCGCTGGCTGGATACTCGCTCACTCAGATTCCGAAAAATCTAAAGCAGGGGCGCGGCATGCCGTGCCCCTACCTAATCATACCGATTCTTAACGCAAAGCGATAGAAACGCCTGCCAGCGGGGACAGAAAAAGGGCAAGGTGTGCCTCGCCCCAGGGATGCGATCAGGTGTTGCGGTTGGGACGAACCGGCGGTTCGCCCCAACATCCGTATCTGTTCGAGCTAGTACCTAACAGGATGAGAATGACGGGGATTTTCCGTAGGGGCACGGCATGCCGTGCCCCTACAACCCTGCAACCTAAGGTTGTTGCTGCACTAGCGGCTGTTGGTGGCGCGCAGGCGGCGCGAAATCACGATCACCGCCAGCAGGCCGGCGGCCATCAGCGCAAACGCGCCAACATTGGTGCCACCGGCGGCCAGGTCGTCAAAGAAGCCGGTTTCCGGCAGCGCGGTTGGCACGCCCACCACCTGCTGCCCGCCAAGCAGCGCCGCCGGTGTCAGCAGCGCGGCGAAGGTCGGCTGCACACCGGGCGTGCTGAAGATGCCGGGCGCGCCGGGCGTAAGCTGTACGGCCAGCGTCAGCAGCGCGCCGGGTGTGAGTTCCGCCCCCGTTGGGAAGCGAGGCACGGGAGTCAGCAGCGACGCCAGCGTGAGCTGCAAACCGGGTACGGTCTGCTGCGAACCGGGTGGCAGTTGGGCTTCCAGCGTCAGCAGCGCCGCCGGTGTGAGTTCCACGCCGGGTGGGGGCTGCGCGCCAGGAATTTGACCGACCGGCGTCAGCAGCGCCGCCAGTGTTTGTTGTATGCCAGGCACATTGACCTGCGAACCGGGTGGCAGTTGGGCTTCCAGTGTCAGCAGCGCCGCTGGTGTAGGCTGCGCGCCGGGGAACTGTCCGACTGGGGTCAGCAAGGCGGACAGTGTTTGCTGCAAGCCGGGGACATTGGCCTGCGAGTCCGGCGGAAGCTGCGCCTGGATGGTCAGCAGCGCGCCGGGTGTCTGGCGCGGGTCAGGCCCCAGGATTTCCTGCGTCGGGATGATGCCGCCGCCCTGTCCCGGCGTGGGCGGCTGGAGCAGAATCGCCAGCGCGGTCGCGGTCAGCGCCACGTCGCTGGGCTGCAAGACTTCCGGCGTCGGCGGCTGCGCCAGCAGGGCGTTGGCGGTGGCGGTCAGGTCCACCGCAACCTGAGTCTGCGCGGCGGCGGTCGCCGTCAGCAGCGCGTTGGCGGCTTCCTGCGTCGGGTCAAGCGTGGGCGTATCTGACGGCGTCGGCGTCGCAAGCGCGGCTTCGGTCGCGGCCTGGGCGATGCGGACGGCATCGGCGGTGCCGGTGGCATTGGCGATTTCAACGGCGGTGGCCGACGCATTGGCGATCTCGACGGCGGCGGTCTGCGTGGCGATCAGCAGCGCCTGCGTGGTCGCGTTCTGCTGCACGATGAAGGTGGCCGTTAGTTCGGTCGGCGTTGGCGGTTGGGGACGGGAGACAATCACCAGCAGCACGATCAGGCCGATGACAAACACGCCGATCATCAACGCCGCGATGATGATGAAGGTGCGGTTGATGCCCGGCCCTTCGGTGACTTCTTCTTCCTCGATGACGGGCATGTCTTCGTCTTCAAAGCCGAACCCGGTATCGTCGTCTTCGAGACCGATATCGCCGGGTTCGTCCTCAAACGTGAAGTCGTTTTCGTCGGTTTTCCCGGCATCGTTGTCGAAGTCGTCGAAGTTAAAATCGTCGTCATCGTCTTGCAGGTCGCGTCTGTCGAATCCCATGATTGTCTCTCCTCTGGTTCGAGGTGTGTGCCGTTACCGACCAAAAACTTCGAGGTTCACCAGCGGCACCATCACCCGCTCGCCGGTCACCAGCTCGACTTGCGCGCAGCGCGCTCGCAATCCATTGTCTAACAGGTAGGGGGTTTTTGGCAAATGGATGACTTTGCCTACCTGTCCGGCGTTGGGCGGGCGCGTCAGCCGAACCTGCGTCCCAACCTGAAGGGTCAGATCGGGGTTCGGGCGCACGGGGCGCGCGCTGCCACGCGGCGCATTAATAATAACCTCTGGCCGCCGCGCTTCCCACCGATTGGGCAGAAAAGCGTCCAGCGTCGCCTGGCGGCCCGCGAAACTGTTCAGCATATTCAGGATGGCGTTGCTCATGCGGATGTCGCCAAACCCTTCGGTGAGCATCACTGCGCCGCTGGCTTCCAGGGCGCGGGCGATCAGGCTGGCGTCCATGCTGGGCGCGATGATGCCGGTAAAGCCCTGGTCTTCCATCACCAGCAGGCCGGTTTCCCGCAGCGGACGCCGGGTGACCACAATCGCGCCCCGGTACTCCACGTTGAGCTGGTCGCCCTCAATCGTCTCCAGACCGGCTTCCGGCTCCAGCCGCAGCACGCCAATCGTGCGCCGGTTGTTGCCCCAAACGCCTTGCAGCAGCGCGCCGGACGTTTCGATCACCACGCCGCGATCCTGCACCAGACTGACGACCTGCCCTTCCAGCCCGGCTTCCAGCGGGATTTCCTGCGGCGCTTCCTGCACGATGATGCGGCCATCGCCGATGTACGCGACCACGCCGGACACGGGCGACAGCAGCCGCTTGTTGCGGCGAATCGCCAGCGGCGACCCCCGGTCAACGGCGCTGCCGACTTCAACCTGCAGCAGTTCGTCCAGATCAGACGGCTGTTTCAGGTTGAAAAACTCGGCGGCCTCAACGATGACATAGCGTGACGGAATCGTGCCGCTGGCAACCACGTCGCGCAGGTTCACCAGCGCGCCTTCGCTCACTTCCACGCCGCCGACCGCCTCTTCCGGCAGCAGGCGCTCCCGGCGAATCGTGGTCAGTTCGAGCATGTGGCGCTGATCGGGGTAAAAGAGCATAAATCGGCGTCCTGTTTTTATAAGCGGCAGTCCCATGGGGCTGCCTGTCTAATTCCGTTACCTGTAGGGGCACGGCATGCCGTGTCCCTACGGATTACCCGCGCAACTGGTTCAGTTCGCTCAGGGTGTCGTCTTCCGGTTCGTCGCCGGCTTCCGGTTCGGGTGGCGGCGCGGTGCGGCGGCCAAACCGTCCGCGCGGCGATACGGTTCTGGCAGCAGATTTGGCCGGGAACACCCGGTCACGGCGCGGTTCGCTGCGCGCTGCCGGCGCCAGTTCGTCGCTCTGGCCCGGCGCTTCCAGCGGGCGCGCCGGGTCGCCGGTCACTTCTGAAATCCACAGCGGCATCTGCGCGGCCCGGCCCGCCGGTGTATCGGCCAGCGGCAAAGGCCGCCCGCGAGCGTCAAAGATCAGCCCGGCGCTGCCGCCATCCGCCGCGAAGCGCAGCCGCGTCCGGCCACCGATGGTCAGACCGCGTCCGGCGGACACATCCACGCGTACGGTGCGCCCGGTTTCCAGCGGGTAAACCCACAGGTGACCGCCGGCGACTTCGTGGCGTACCACTTCGCCGCCTTCGGTGGTAATGCGAATTTTGAGCGCGGTGCGACCGGCAGCCGGCTGGCCGGACACGCTGACACACACGCCCAGCCGTTCCAGGCTCAGGCCGTCCAGCACCTGTACCACCGCTTCCGCGTTGATCGGCGCCAGCGCCCCCAGCGCCGCGATCAGGCCGTGCGGGTCGGCCTGCAGGACGGCCATGCCGGTGGGCTGTAAGGCGTCCAGCAGCAGCAGCGCGTTAAAGCCGGGGTGGCCGGTGCGCGTCAGCCCGGAACCCGCGCCGATGATGCGGTCAAAGACCGGCAGCAGGCCGGTTTTATCGCCCAGCCAGGTAGGCCGTGCCGCCTCCAGCAGCGCGCGGATGCCGGCGCGCAGCAGGGCGTGTTCCAGGTACAGCCCGGGCAGCGTTTCCGGGATGGTAGCCGGGCGCAGGGTCTTGTTGAGGGCGTAGTGCTGAATCTGTCCCGGCGCGGGGACAAACGGCAGCCACTGCTGAATCGCCTTCTCGCCGACCAGTTCCAGCAGCGTGGCGGCGCTGTGCCCCAGGCCGATGTCGGTGCGGATGGCGGTCGTCACCTGTCCAGCGACCGACGCCGACAGGGTGCTGACTGCGCTGCCCACGTCCACCGCCAGCACGTTGCCGCCAAGCGCCTTGCCCAGATAGTCCACGATCAGGGTATAACTCTGCGCGGTTGGCAGCACGCCAATGCTGGTCATCGTGCCCAGCACGTCGAAGCCGCTGCCACGCTGCGACTGGCGTTCGTCGAAGGCCAGCGCCAGCTTCAACTGCGCGCCTTCCAGTTCTTCGTCATCCAGCGATGGGCGCACGTTCGGCGCGGTAAAAACGGTCGTCAGCCCCTTAAACATCTGCTGGATGCGCGGAATCAGGGCGCTGTTGCCGGCATACAACACCGAGGGTTTGTGGCCGCGCTGCACCAGCGTCACGGCCAGACACGCCAGCCGCGCCAGCCGCAGCACCGGCTCACGCGCGCCGTCTTCCGTGCCGCCGGCGATAAAAATCAGGTCGGGGCGGCTGGCAAGCAGCGCGTTAAGCTGTTCTTCTTCGGTGCGCTGGTCGGCCAGGCTGACCGTTTCCACGATCTGTACGTAAGTGCCGGCGGCAGCCCGCAGGCTGCTGGCGATGCTCACGTCCGGCACCAGGCCCACCACCGCCGTTCGCAGCGGTCGTCCGGTGCTGGTGGTGGCAACAAACACATCCACGCCGGAACGGTCGGGGCGTTCCGGGGTGATGATGCTGCCGTCGGGGTTGAGCAGCCGGCGCCCGGTCACATCGGTCAGCCGTTCGGCGGCGCGGCGCAGCCCAACCCGCACGTCGCCCGCCGGAAAATCAACCGTCGTGCGCGTCTCGGCGCGGGCGATCAGCCGGTAGACACCTTCCACCAGATCAAGCAGCACGGCGCGGGTGTTGACGTTGCCAAAATCAACCGCCAGAATGGAGCCGGAACGCTGTTCCGCCATATGTTAGCCCCCCGTAATCCGCGCCAGGATAAAGCCGACCCGTTCGCTGAAAATCGTCAGGCTGGTCAAAATCGCGCCGGCGTACAGCGCGCCCAGCGTAATCACGATAAACCCCTGCCCGACCGCGCTGATGACGCGGACCACCAGCCCGCGCGTCGTGCCGCCGTCGGGTTTGCGGCGGGCGAGATAGTGGAAATACACCAGTGTGCTGGCGACGCCGAGAAAGGCGAGGAAGCCGTTCAGCACGTCCACCCGGACGCCGCTGCCGGTCGCCGCCGCCAGCGGCAGCAGCGTGCCCGCGACCGCGCCGACCAGCGCCACCGCCGTGCCCACGCCGACCAGAAACGCGATGGCGAGGTTGCCCAGCCGCCCCAGGCGCGGTGACGACTTCAGCAGGAGCAGCAGCCCCAGGATGATCGGCACGAGGCCCAGCAGGCGCTGGCCGAGGTTCGCTTCCGGCGCGAACACCGTGCCGCGCAGCCAGGGCAGCAGCACACTTTCAATCGTTACGACCGTCACATAGCCGGCGGCCAGACCGACAAAAACGTACACCGCCAGCCGGTACAGGATGTTATCGCCCAGCAGGTAGCTGAAGATCATCAGGGTGAAGATAAAGCCGGCCCACAGGCCGATCTGTTCCGCGCTCAACGCTGTCGCCTCCTGAACAGGCTGCCGATGACGTTCACGACGGTGCCGATGGCAATCACGGCGATAATCACGATCAGGCCGAGTGTCATCCCGTACCAGCGTTCGTCCCGGTAGGGCATCGGTGGGCCAACGCTGACATCCTGCGCGCCGGGAATTTCCGCCGTTGCTTCCGGCGCAAGGTCTTGCGCCCTTACAGCGGCGGTGGCTTCCGGCGTGGCCGTCGCCTGGAACGCGATTACGTCCACGTCGGAAATCAGTCCGACGACGGCATACGGGTCAACTCCGGCGCCGGTTTCCGGCGTCGGCGTGGCCGGGCCTTCAATCCGTATCAGCGAGGCGGCAATCCAGCCCTCGCGGCCATCCTCCAGCCGGACCTGCAGCCAGTCGCCGGCGCCGTTGCGCCCCAGAATCTGGAGGCGCTGTCCGGGGCGGGCGGCCCCGACCGGCGCGAAGGTTCGCCCCGGCCCTTCCCGCACGTTCACCGACTGGCCGGCGTCCACCACGCCGATAATCACGGGCAGGGCCGTTGGCGTGGCAGGGATTTCTGCCGTTGCTTCCGGCGCAAGGCCTTGCGCCCCGGCGGTAGCTTCCGGCGTGGCGGGCGCTGCGGTGATCTCCGCCGGAACCTCGGTCGCCGTTGCCGCTGTTGTCGGCGCGACCACCGGAATATCCACCGTTGCCGTGAGCGTGGGCGCCGGACTGGTCGGCGTGGCTTCAACCGGCTGCTCCGCGCCTGCCGGGGTCAGGCTGGGCAGCGGCGTACTGACCGGCTCGGTCGGCGGCAGCGTCGCGGGCGGCTGGGTGGGGAGGCGGTCCGGCGCCACCGGCGCCACCGCGTCAAGCTGGGCGCGGTAGGTGTAGGCGTCGCCATAACCCACCAGCAGGCCGCGCACTCCGGCGCGATCCCCCAGGAAGCCGGTCAGCGAATACGGTTCGGCCAGCGGCGCGGCGGCAAAACCAACCGCCCCCACCAGCGGCTTGCGTGCCAGCGGCGCGACCTGTTCCGCCCAACTGCGCAGATCATCGGCGCGTTCGGCGATCACCACGATCAGCGCAAAATCGCGCAGCGACGACAGCGCCGAATGGGTGGGGTTGCCGTTGATGTCGGTCGCCAGCAGGCCGGGGATGTTCTCGCTGAAGGCGCGCAGGCCGACGACACTGCCCGCCAGATAGCGGACGATGGTGTAATCGCGGTTGGCGACCAGCCGGCGGTTCAGCCGCGCCGCAAAGTCCTCGTCGCTCGCCAGCCGGTCCATGATATTCTGTACGTGCAGCAGCCCCAGCGGATTGGTGCTGACGATGACCGGGCGCGCGCCCTTCAGCAGCACGTGGCGCAGCAGCGCCTCGGTCAGACTGTCGAGTTCCGCCGCGCCGGTCGGGCCGTATTCCGCCGCGACCAGCACCGAACTGCCGGGCGGGACGGTGTCCATCTGAGCGAAGGCGGCCTGCTGGCGGCTGTCCATGCCGAACTGCGCCGGCGGCAGGTTGCCGACCCGCAGCGGCCCGACGAAAAATGGCAGCGCCACGCCCGCCGCGACCAGCAGCGCGATCACCAGCCGTCCCAGCTTCAGGCGGCGCGCGGGGCGGGGCGCCGGTATGGGTTCTTCCGGCGCGGGTTCACCCTCGTCTTCCAGCAAATCGGCGAAACTGGGGGATTCGTAGGTCAGGTCAAGCGCAGACGGCGGCCTGGGCGCGGGCACGGCCTCGGTCGCCACCAGCGACCGCAGCAGCCTGATTTTGTCTGCCTGCTGCGGCAACAGTACCACTTCACCGGCGATACCGGTCAGACCGGTTTTAATCGGCGCGGGCGGAAGGAGCTGGTTGACGCCTGGCAGCAGCGTTTGCAGGTCGCCGGACGGCGTTTCTTCCGCCGGGGCCGGCAGTTCCAGTCCCTGCTCGTGCAGCGCCCGCAGCCGGTCGTCGAGTTCCTCCAACGGTCGTTCGTTCTCCACCTGCCTGCGCAAAATCGCAGCCGCTGACGTGCCGCCCACAAACACACCCGATTCGGTCAGCCAGTCCGGCGTCTCCGGGGTGATTTCCGGCGTGGCCGGGCGCGGCGCGCGGCGGGCAGCGATCTGCTCCAAATCCTCGTCAGACAGCAGCCGGTCAATGTCGTCCATGCGGGTGTCGAGCAGCGCCCGGTCTTCGGGCGTCGCCGCCGGTGCTTCGTAGGATGCCAGCAGGCTGTCGAGGTCATCAAAAGCGGGCGCGCGCGCCTCAACTTCTTCCTTTTCCGACGCGCCGGTGAGATCGCGCAGCGCCGCCAGCATGTCCGCATCGGCAGGCGCGGCGGCTTCTTCCGCTTCGGTCTGCGACACGTCAGCTTCGCCCAGTTCGTCCAGCCAGTTTGGCTCGGCGGAGGCTTCCGGCTGGGCGAACCAGTCCGGCAAATCCACGTCCTCCTGCGGCGTCGGCTGATCGAGGAAATCATAGCCCGTTTCCGGCGTGGGCAGGCCGAGTTCGCCAAAAATATCCTTCGCTTCCGTCGGCCCGGTTTGCCCGGTGGTTGGCGCAGTTGCCGCCAGCCAGTCCGGCATGTCTGCCGCTGGCGCGGCTTCGCTCTCCGCCTCGGTGTCCTCCTCAAACGCGGCCTGCACCGCTTCCCAATCGGTGAACATTTCATCACCGGCAGGCTGTTCCTCAGGCGCGGCGGACTCTGCCGGGGCAGGCAGCCAGTCGTCAAAGGCGGCTGGTTCAGCTTCAGCCGGTTCTTCGTCCCGGGGCGCGGCTGCGGCCAGCCAGTCCGGCATGTCGGCGGCTTCGGCGGCTTCTTCCGGTTCATCATCGGGCGCTGCCGTCCAACCGGAGAACAAATCGCCGGCGACCGGCTCCGCCGGCTGCTCCGCCGTCGGCGCGGCGGCAGTCAGCCAGTCGGGCAGTTCCTCGCGCTCCGCCGGCGCTTCGGCAAAAAATTCCTCGTCTACTTCTTCGTCAACCAGATAGGCATCCAGCCCGGTCGGCGGCTGGGCTTCGGTCGGCGCTTCGTCGGGCAGGTCAAACGACGGCACCCAGTCCGGCGCGGCTGCCGCTGGCGGCTCCACCAGACCGAGCGCCTCGTCCAGCCCGGCCAGCAGATCATCGTCGGTCAGGGCCGGTTCCGGCTCGGATGGTTCGTCCAGCCCGGCCAGCCAGGGTGGCACGTCGCCGCCAGGGATCGGTTCGGCTTCCTCGGCGGGCAGGTCAGGGTTATCCAGCCAGGCGGGCAGATCGCCGGTCTGGGCGGCAGGCGGCTCAACTGGCGCGTCCTCGCGCAGCCAGGGCGGCACGTCCAGCGGCGGTTGCGGCGCGGCGGGTTCGGTCATGTCGGCCAGCCAGGGCGGGAGATCACCGCCGGGCAGCGGTTCATCTGCCGAGGCTTGCGCCGGTTCGCCGGCGTCCTCGCGCAGCCAGGGCGGCAGGCTAACTTCCGGCTCGGCCTCGTCCCCGGTTTCGTCGTCAGTAAAACCGGCCAGCCAGTCCGGCGACCCGGCATCGTCACCTTCCGGCGCGGCGGGTTGACCCTGCCAGCCGCCAAACAGCGCTTCGAGATCGGGTTCGCCGCTGCCGGGCGGGTTCGCTTGGCCGCGCCGCCAGTCATAGCTCTCGTCACCGGCGTCGTCAGACTGGTCGTTAAACGCCTTTTCCACGTCCTGACGCCACGACAGTTCGCCGGTAAAACCCAGGCTGTCGTCCGCTGGCTGGTCCTCGGAGTCATCCGCTTCCCAGTCGAAACGGTCGTCGTCATCCTCGTTGCGAGGCCGCAGTTCGTTAAAGTCGTCGCTCATGGTTTATTCCCTGTACGAGCGGTCCTGGCCGACCAGCACACGCACCCCGGTGACGACCGTCCCCAGGGCGATGCCCAGCAGAATGCCACGCGCGCCGGCGCTGACCGGCACGGCCATCAGCCAGTCACGGATACTTACCAGCGGCCCCAGCCCGGCCAGCGGCAACGCCCCCAGCAGCAGGAGCAGCAGCACCACCACAAACAGCACGGTCGGCCAGGTCAGACGGCGGCGGGTCAGCCGGTACGCGCCGTAAACCAGCGCGAACAGCACCAGCCCCGCCAGCGCCGATTCGATGCTGATTTGTACGGTTTCAAACAGGATAGTCGAGGGACGCCCGCCCAGCGCGCCGGCGCGTTCCAGCAGCACCAGCACAATCACCAGCAGCGTGGCGACGATCACCAGCAGGCTGTAACCCCAGCCGGTATCACGCCGACCAACGCGCCGCGCATGTACGCTAAACAGGTTGACAACGCCGATCAGGACGGTGATGGCGGTGGTAATCACCACCAGTTGCAGCAGGAAATCGGCAATGTCGTTGACCAACGGAACATTGTCACCGGCCAGCAGGCCGATCAGGGTAAGCAGGCCGATGCCGATGGCGATGGCCGTTGAAATGGCTGCCCCAAGACGCCCCATTTATTGACCCCCCAGTGCCCGCGCCAGATTCCCGATATTTTGCCACAGCCGCCCGTCGGTAATGGCGTTGACTACTTCAATCGCGGTGGGAACGGTGATCGCCAGAATCAGCAGCCAGCGCAGCACGTCCAGTGTCACCACCGACGCAGTCTGCGCGGCGGATTCGCCCAGATAGGCCCCGGCGGTGAATATTTCCTCGCCAATCAGCGGCTGGTCTGACATGGCGTAGGCGACCGCCTGGCCTTCAAGCTGGTCGCTGGCGGCGATCACACCCTGGTTGCGGCGGGCGGCGGCTTCCGTCACCAGCGCCAGTTCCGGGCCGAAACTGCCCACCAGCACATTGTTCGCCACCCGGTCATCGCCGAGCGTGGCCGTCAGCGCAGCGGCAAACGCCAGCGACCGCGGCCCCGCCGGATACCAGCGCACGCTGCCGCGCGGGTAACGCTCCAGCAAATCACGCGAACGGTAAGCCCGGCGCAGGGTGTCCTGCCCCAGCGGAATGGCGGTGGTATCGCTGACGGTGACGATGGGCGGCACCGCGCCGATGGCGGCCCGCTGCGCCGTCTGGTAAAAGAGTTCCGCGCTTGCCAGCGCCAGCAGGGTGCTGCTCCCGCCCAGGGTGGCGCTGCCGAACGAGAGGTGCACCGGGCGGTTGGCTTCAATCGCTTCGCCGACCAGCAGCGGCAGCGATTGGTACGCCGGGATGGAGCGCAGCGCCACCAGATCGCGCCGCCGCCGGATGAACTGCGTGGCAATCAGGCTGATGACCAGCGCCAGCAGCAGAATTAAAACGGTGATGACTTGCGTTGTACTGTCCAAGTCTCAACCTCGCTTCGCGCGAATGGTTTTGGAAGTTGTGTTCAAAAGCCGATCAGGACAGGACGCCGGCAGCCAGCCTCACCCATCCCGCGCCTGTCATTCGCCCGTGCCGGGATCGGGCCGGTCCGCTTCCAGATACGCCCGCAGCGTTTCCACCCCGCCCGGCTGTTCCAGCGTCCGCGCCAGATCGCCCAGCGCGTCGTGCCGGACAAACAGCCCGGCGACCGGCTGCGCCACCCACACCACCTGCGCGCCGAGCGGCCCCAGCGGCTCCAGAATATCCAGCGCCAGCGCCAGGGCGCGGCCCAATCCGCGCGCCCGCGCCTGCTGAATCCATTCCGGCGGCTGTGTCGGTTCCCGGTTCATATTTGCCAGTATAACACAGGGCGTAAATACAGGAAACTTTATGGTACAGCAATTCTGTTTCAAGTGTGGGATTTCCTGCCGGCGGCGGTAGGAAAAAAGTCGGGTGGCAGACGGGAGGTTTATCCCCAGTCACAAAACATAGTGGGGGATAGGCAATATTTTTATAGACTATGGTTATTGACTCGACTCCTGAGCTTGCTCATGGTTAAATGAAAACCGATACATAGTAGGGGCGAACCGGCGGTTCGCCCCTACATTCTATGAATCTGTTTTCGGTCATCCATCACTTCCTCATAAACCCCTAATGAGTCTTCTTGCACAATGTTCCCGTTTCGTTTAGAATTTTCTACAGGCTGAATAATGGGTTTCAGAAGATTATTTTTAGGAAAGACGTAATGGAACATGGGCCGCCCAAGCTGCACGTTCACAACGTTTCGCTGAGTTTTGGAGGTATCCGCGCGCTCTCGGAAATCAACTTCTCGGTTCGACCGGGAGAAATCCTGGCGATCATCGGCCCCAACGGCGCCGGCAAAACGAGCCTGGTGAACAGCATCACCGGTTTCTACCACCCCCAGCAAGGCTCGATCATCTTCCAGGGCCGCGACATCACCGCCCTACCACCGTACCAGCGCGCCAAACTCGGCATTTCGCGCACGTTTCAGAACATCGCGCTCTACACCAACATGACCACGCTCGACAATCTGATGGCGGCGCGCCACATCCATATGCGGTCGAACCTGCTGACCGGCGCGCTGTTCTGGGGGCCGGCGCGGCGCGAGGAAATCGAACACCGCCGCTTTGTTGAGGAAATCATTGACTTCCTC
The DNA here is from genome assembly GCA_016223085.1 of Chloroflexota bacterium. GTDB lineage: Bacteria > Chloroflexota > Anaerolineae > Aggregatilineales > Phototrophicaceae > CFX2. The sequence continues at coordinate 32,091 of JACRPS010000005.1, read as the reverse complement.
GAAATGGAAGCGATCCGCAAAACCATTGTCGGCAACCTGAGCTACGGCCTGCGCAAGCGCGTCGAACTGGGGCGGGCGCTGGCCTGCGAACCGACGCTGCTGCTGCTGGACGAGCCGATGGCCGGCATGAACGTCGAGGAAAAAGAGGACATGGCGCGCTTTATCCTCGACATCCACGAACGGCAGCAGATGACCATCGTCCTGATCGAACACGACATGGGGCTGGTGATGGACATCTCCGACCGGGTGGTGGCGCTGGACTTTGGCCGCAAAATCGCGGAAGGCACACCGGACGAGATCAAACACGACGAGCGCGTGATTAAAGCCTATCTGGGACAGGAAGCGTAAGCGGCGGCTGGCAATTGGCATTTAGCCAACCGCCAACCGCTAAAAGCCAATAGCCAACAGCCAGAACAACGAGGGACAATGGACGTGTTCTCCCCCGACGACCAAGTGACCACCCAAACGCCGTATCCGATTTACCGTTCCAGCCGCCGCGCCCACATCAACGACCTGCCGCCCGACATGGACACGCTGCCAAAGGTGTTCCTGAAAGGCGTCGCCCGCTGGCGCGACCGGATTGCCATGCGCAAGAAACGCTTTGGCATCTGGCAGGAGTATACCTGGCAGGAGTGTTACCAGCACGTGCATGATTTTTGCCTGGGGCTGGTCAGCCTGGGCCTGCAGCGCGGCGACAAAGTGGCGATTATCGGCGAGAATGACCCCGAATTTTACTGGGCGGAAATTGCCGTCCACAGCGCCGGCGGTACAACGACGGCTATTTTCACCGACGCGAGTCCGCAGGAACTGGCCTACGTCGTCAACAACTCAGAGTCGGTGTTCCTGCTGGCGCACGATCAGGAGCAGTGTGACAAGGCGCTGGAACTGCGCGACCAACTGCCAAACGTGCGCAAAGTGATCTACTGGGAAGAGCGCGGCCTGTGGAACTACAACGACCCCTGGCTGATGAGCTTCGCGGTCGTGGAAAAGCTGGGGCAGGATTACGCCGCGAAACACCCCGGCGCGTATGAACAGCTGGTGGCCGAGGGCAAGGGCGAGGACGTGGCGATTTTCAGCTACACGTCCGGCACCACCAGTCTGCCCAAAGGCGCGATGATCCGCCACGAGAACCTGCTGTACGCCAACTCCAATATCGAAGACGTTGCGCCGCGTTACCCCAGCGACAACTACGTGTCGTTCAGCCCGCTGGCGTGGATTACCGAGCAGAGTCTGGGGCTGACGGCACACCTGCTCTATGGCTTTCAGGTCAACTTCCCGGAAGGGCCGGAAACGGTGCAGAACGACATCCGCGAAATCGCGCCCAGCACGCTGCTGTTCCCCAGCCGCATCTGGGAGGGGCTGGCGCGCACGATGCAGGTGCGCCTGAACGACAGCACCTGGATCAACCGCGCGCTGTTCGCGCTGTTCCTGCCGGTGGCTTACCGCATCATTGATCGGGAAGACGAAGGCAAGCCGATCCCGCCGCACCTGCGTTTCCTGCGGCTGCTGGGCGAATACGCCGTGTTTAAGCCGCTGCGTGACAAGATCGGCATGGTGCACGCGCGGGACGCGATCACCTCCGGCGCGGCGCTCAGCCCGGACGTGCTGCGTTTCTTCCGCGCGGTCGGCGTGGAACTCAAGAGCCTGTACGGTTCGACCGAAATGCAGGTCGTAACGATGCACTACCCCGGCGAAGTTAAGCTGGCGACGGTCGGCGTGCCTGCGCCCGGCGTGGAAGTGAAAATCGCGGAGAACAACGAGATTCGTGTGCGCAGCCGGGCGGTGTTTGCCGGCTACTACGGCGACGAGAAAAAGACCGCCGAGTCGTTTGACGAGGACGGTTTCTTCAAAACCGGCGACGCCGGCTACGTGGACAAAGACGGCCACCTGATTTACCTCGACCGTGTATCGGACATGATCGAACTGGCGAACGGCGAGAGCTTCAGCCCGCAGTACATCGAGGGGCGGCTCAAGTTCAGCCCGTACATTCAGGACGTGATGGCCGTTGGCGGCTTCGACATGCACTTTGTGACGGCGATCATCAACATCAACTTCGAGAGCGTGGCGCGCTGGGCAGAGAAAAACCGCATCGCCTTCACCACGTTTGTTGACCTGTCGCAAAAGCCGGAAGTGTACGCGCTGATTAAAAAGGAAGTGGAGCGCGTGAACGAGACGCTGCCGGAAGCGGCGCGGGTGAAAAAGTTCGTGATTCTGCACAAGACGTTTGACGCCGACGAGGCCGAACTAACCCGCACGCGCAAGCTGCGCCGCCGCGCGCTGGAGCAGAAGTACGGCCAGATGCTCGACGCCATGTACGGCGACCGCGACGAGGTGCGCGTCAGCGCCGAAGTCAAGTACCGCGACGGGCGCACCGGCACGGTCGAGACGGCAGTGCGCGTTTGTACGGTGTAATAGCGTAGGGGCACGGCGCGCCGTGCCCCTACAGGTACAGGAAGCAGCACAGCAAAACGAGAAGCGTAATGACTGAAATCCGAGACACTATCCACGTAAACGTGGAGTACTTTGACGGCCAGGACAAGGATGACGTGGGACATCCTTATTTTGTCGCATCCTGTGTCGAAATCACCGCTACAACTGATGGTGAAACGCTCGACGAGTTGTTCAAAAACATTCAGGAAATGATTGAACTGTATCTAGAGGATACGGACACAGTGGCAGAATTTAATCTCGTGCCGAATCCACGCATCCTTGTGACTGTCGAACTGCCCCACGACTATGCCAAAACTGCGTAGTCTGAACGGTCAAGGGGTGATCGCCATTTTCGAGCAGTTTGGGTTTAGCGTTATTCGGGTTAAGGGCAGCCATCATATTATGCGGCGGATTGTTGAAGGCAAGAAACAGGTACTTAACGTGCCGGTACATGGCCGGAAACCGCTGCGGAAGGGCACGCTGCATTCGGTGTATCGGGACGGTTGCCAACATATCCCGGAAGATGAGTTAAGGCCACACTTCTACACGGAGTGAACGAGCAAGAATGTGCATGTATCTTGAAAACTGATAACCGATAACTGATAACTGAAAACTCTTATGACCACTTTTCTCGAAACCAACAAACGCTACCTTACAACCGCCGCCTATATCCTCGTCGCGCTCCTTCTCCTGCTCTGGCTCGTGCCGATCATCGGCGGGCAGAGGCCGGCGCGGCTGATTCAAAGCACCGTCACCGGCCTGCTGGTCGGCGGCGTCTACGCGCTGATCGCGCTGGGCATCGTCATCATCAACAAGGCGTCGGGCGTATTTAACTTCGCGCATGGCTGGATGATGCTGTTCGGCGGGCTGGTGTTTTACAGCTTCTTTTCAGCGGCGGGCGTGTCGCTGCTGGCGGCGGGCGCGCTGGCGCTGCTGACTGTCATCATGGCGCTGACAATGGCCGGCTGGCGCTCGCTGTTACAGCCGCGCACGGCGCTCATCGGCGTGGCGGCCTTTATCGTGCTGACGGTACTGATGGCGCTGCCGGGGCGCGAGTGGCAGTACATGCGCGCCATCATCGGCGCGATCACCGGCGGGGTGCTGGTCGGGCTGGCGATTGAACGCTTCACCATTCGCCCGCTGATCGGCCAGCCGCTGTTTGCGATGGTGCTGATGACGCTGGCGATTGCCGAACTGCTTAACGGCGTGACGCAGTTGGTGTGGGGCAGCGTTGAAATCCCGCTGCAGGTGTTTGCCTGGGTCGGGCAGTTGGGCCTCCCGCAGCCGATTCGCTACGACGCGCGCGACACGCTGGGCGGCATCATCATCATTCGCACCGAACTGCTGTTTGCCTTCCTGCTGGCGCTGCTGGCGTTTGTCGCCTTCGTGCTGTTCTTCCGCTATACCAACGTCGGCCTTGCCATGCGTGGCGTGGCCGAAGATCAACGGCTGGCGCAGGCGCTGGGGATGCGGGTGCGCGTGATTCTGGCAGTGGCGTGGGCGATTGCGGCGCTGCTGGCGACGACCGCCGGCGTGCTGCAGGGCGGCGCAACCAGCCTGTCGCTGAACATGCCGCTGCTGGCGCTGCTGGCCTTCCCGGCGGTGCTGCTGGGCGGGCTGGAATCCATCACCGGCGCGCTGGTCGGCGGCCTCATCATCGGGCTGGTGCAGGAGTGGGCGAATCTCTTGTTCCCCGGCACGCAGGCGGGCACGGAACTGGCGCCGTATCTGGTGCTGATGGTGGTGCTGATCGTGCGTCCGGACGGGCTGTTCGGGCAGAAGCGGATTGAGCGGATTTAGTACTGAGTGCTGAGTGCTGAGTAAAAGACAGGAGAAGATTTTGGGTGTTGAGAAGTTTGAGGATTTGATCGCGTGGCAGAAGGCAAGAAGCCTTACGAGCGCGATTTATCAGGCAACACGAAAAGGAGAATTTGCGAAGGATTTTGGATTATCAGGACAGATTCAGCGGGCTGCTGTTTCCATCATGTCGAATATCGCAGAAGGATTTGAACGGGACAACCCGGCTGAATTTCATCAATTTCTGGTCATCGCGCGAGCATCTTGCGCCGAAGTGCGCTCACAACTCTATATTGCACTCGACGTTGGTTACTTGGCAAAGGATGATTTTGACCACTTAATTGCTCAGGCTGAAGAAGTTGCGCGCGTGGTGAGTGGACTTAGAACTTATATCGCCGGTAAGCGACACGAAAAGAAGTAGCCTATGCAAAACTGGTATTTAACTCGGAACTCGGAACTCGGAACTCGGAACTTCGCGGAGCGATACCATGTCCGCTAACATTCGCCCCGCCGGGGTATTCGATGTCAACTACGGGCAGGATATTTCGCTCAACCGCACGCGCGGCGACCGGTGGCTGGCGAACGGCCTGTTCCTCCTGCTGCTGCTGGTTCCGCTGCTGACGGTGGAAGGGCCGCTGGGGGTGAACCTCATCCCGCAGTCGTGGATCGGCCTGATCGTCCGCATCGCCATTTACGTGATCGCGGTCCAGGGCCTGAATATCCTGACCGGCTACACCGGGCAGATTTCGCTCGGCCACGCGGCATTTATGGCGGTTGGGGCGTACAGCGCCGCCATCTTCGCGCGCAATCTCGGCTTCCCGTTCTGGGTGGCTCTGCCGGCAGCGGCGCTGTTCACCGGGCTGGTCGGGCTGCTGTTTGGCCTGCCCTCGCTGCGGGTGAAGGGCTTTTATCTGGCAATGGCGACGCTGGCAGCGCAGTTTATTATCCCCTGGCTGCTGCGCTACCCGCTGACGCCGTTGACCAATGGCTCGCGCCCGCTGGAAGTGCCCATCCCGACGCTGGGACCGCTGTCGTTCGCGCACGAATCGGCGTTTTATTACATCGCCGTGCCGCTGTCGGTATTCCTGATGCTGGCGGCGCGCAACATCATGCGGACGCGCACAGGTCGCGCGTTTATTTCCATTCGTGACAACGACCTCGCCGCCGAACTGCTGGGCATCAACGTCTTTGCCTACAAGCTGCAAGCGTTTTTCCTGAGCGCCCTGTACGCCGGCATCGCCGGGGTGCTGCTGGCCTTCAACGACAACAGCCTGTCGCTGGATAAATTTTCGCTTGGCCTTTCGATTGAATTTCTGGCGATGCTGGTCATCGGCGGCGCGGGCTTCCCGCTGGGGCCGCTGTTCGGCGTGGCGTTTGTCAACCTGCTCAATCAGGAGATCATCCCCAACCGGCTGATTCCGGCGCTGGGCGGCGTGCTGCCGCAGCTTTTGCCGTTCATTGACCGCATCAACATCATCTCGGCGCTCAGTCCGCTGCTGTTCGGGTTTATCCTGGTGGTGTTCCTCATCCTCGCGCCGCGCGGGCTGGCACACCGCTGGGAAATTTTCAAAATCGCCTGGAAAATCAGGCCATATTCGCATTAGATTACCCGGTAGGGACACGATATATCGTGTCCCTATAGACCTTGGGAGGGGGAAATTCGCGCAAAGGAGAGGAACTATTCGACAAACATCGGGAAGGCTCGTGAACCGGATTGCATTGGGAAGTTAGCGAAAGGATTTTAGAGGATGCGTAAACTGTCGTTTATTCTGATTCTGGTGGCACTGCTGGTAGCCATTCTCCCCACCACCGCCCAGGAAGCCACGCCGGAAGCCGCGATGGGTCTGCCGGACTTCATTCAGCACACCGCCTGCGAAGTGGACCTGACAGGAGAGACGATTCCGATCTACCACCTGGGCGACCTTAGCGGCTCGTATGCCTTCATCACGCAGCCGCTGCTGGCCGGACTGGCGGACGCGATTGCCTATTACAACGCTCACGGCGGCGTCTGTGGCGCGCAGTTGGTGTCCAACGAAGGCGAACACTACCGCGATACCGGCGGCGCGCGCGACCAGGCACAGGCCGCTTACGACGCTTTCTCCAGCCTGGATGACAAGCCCGACCTGCTGGTGCTGTACGCCTCACCGGATGCCGAACTGCTGCGGTCGCAGGTGGCGGAAGACGAAATCCCGGTGCTGATCTCAGCCGGCTCGGTCCCCGGCCTGTACGGCGAAGATGCCGCCACACCCGGCTGGATTTACGCCAGCAATCCGCTGTATGCCGACCAGTTGGGGGCGTTCTGCAATTACGTGTCGGAGAACCCTGACCGCTTCCCGGCCAATCCCACCATCGGTTACATTAGCTGGCCGGGCGCCTTTGGCGAAGCGGCCTACACGCCGGAAACGATCTCCTACTGTGCCTCGAAGGGCGTGACCATCGTGGACACGCCGGAATACTTCCTGCCAACGGCCACTGACATCACCACCAACGTACAGAACCTGCTGGACGCGGGCGCGAACATCCTGTACACCAACTCACTTGCCAGCGGCCCGGTCATCGTCGCCAAGACGGTGGTTGACCTGGGCGTGGAAGACGAAGTGGTGCTGGCCGGCGTCAACTGGGCGCTGGATACGTCGGTCGGTCTGCTCAGCCGCACGGCGCTTGGCTCGGACGGCCTGCCCGCCGTCAACGGGATAATCGGGTCGCTGCCCTTCCGCTGGTGGTCGGAACGCGACCAACCGGGTATCGCCCTGATTAACGAACAGGCCGACGCCAACCAGCGCCGCCCGCAGGACCGCAACATCGCCTACCTGCTGGGTTGGGGTATCGTGGACACCTATGCTGAAATCTACGCGCAGACGGTCAACCGCGTGGGCAGCCTGGACGCCGTGACCGGCGCGGACATCAAGGAAACGATTGACAGCATGGATTACTCGCCGCTGGGGCTGTACCACTTCAACTATCAGGGCGGCGCCACCCGCGCGCTGCCGGATAACCGCATCGCCATGATGGCGTTCCTCAACGCCACCGGCGACGGCCCGGCCACATCCGGCGACGACGCCATGACGGTTGATCTGCCGGACGGCACCAAGGCGTTTATCCCGATTCTGATTCCGCTGACGGATTTCGCCCCCGCGCCTGACCTGCGTCCCGGTGGCGCGGACGTGCCGGCGTCATAAAAACCTCACCCCCTCTCCGGTAGATGGAGAGGGGGAAGCGGACATCTGACGTAGGGGCACGGCATGCCGTGCCCCTACGTCACCGCGATTTTCACCACTCCCAGGTGGAGCGGGGTTGGGGTGAGGAAATTTCCCGAAAAACGATTTATTGGAAGCCGCCTATGCTGACCGTCAACAATATCGAAGTGATTTACAACAGCGTCATTCTGGTGCTGCGTGGCATCTCGTTTGAAGTCCAGCCGGGGCAGATCGTGGCGCTGCTGGGGCCGAACGGCGCCGGCAAAAGCACCACGCTGAAAGCCATCAGCGGCCTGCTGCGCAGCGAACTGGGCGAGGTCACGCGCGGCAGCATCGTCTGGAACGGCGACCGCATCGAGAAACTGAGCGCCGAGGACATCGTGCGCCGGGGCATCCTCCAGGTCATCGAAGGCCGCCCGCTGTTCCGCCATCTGACCGTCGAAGAAAACCTGAACCTGGGCGCGATGGCCTATCAGGGCGGGCGCTTCTTCCGGCAGGATTTGGAGCGCGTGTACAACTACTTCCCGCGCCTCAAGGCCCTGAGCAAAAATGTCAGCGGCTATCTCTCCGGCGGCGAAGGGCAGATGCTGGTGATCGGACGGGCGCTGATGGGACATCCCAAACTCATCATGCTGGACGAACCCTCGCTCGGCCTGGCGCCAATGCTGGTGGCGGAAATCTTTGACATCGTGCGCGAGATCAACGACAAAGAACAGGTGTCGGTGCTGCTGGTGGAGCAGAACGCGCGCGCGGCGCTGGCGCTGGCGCATCACGGCTACGTGATGGAACAGGGGCGCATCGTGCTCGATGGCCCGGCGGCGCAGTTGCGCGAAAACGAAGACATCAAGGAATTTTACCTGGGGCTGAACACCTCCGGCCAGCGCAAGAGCTACCGCGACGTGAAGCACTACAAGCGCCGCAAACGGTGGCTAGGGTAAAAGCAGTTCCGTTTAAAGGCCAAGGCGCATGACCAGTGGTGCCTGGGATGGGAAGCCCTTCCCGCTCAAACCCTGGATAGTTGCCCTGCTCCTGTTCGTCACCTGGATGGGCGCGCGTCGGTTAAACGCTGAGGGCTTCTGGTATGACGAATGGTGGGCGCTGTACAACGCGGGCGCAAGCGACTTCGGTCCGCCGCTGTCACCCATTGACATCTGGAAGCGGGTAGCCGCCGAAGACCCCTGGCAGATTCCCGGTTACTTCTGGGTGCTGTCCGCCTGGGGCAACACGGTTGGCTGGACGGAGTACGCCGGGCGCGCGTTATCGCTGCTGGCAGGTGTGCTGGCCGTAGTCGTCGTTTATCGGTTGGGGTGGGCGATCAGCAGTCAGCGATGGGTGGCGTTCGGCGCGGCGGTTGCGTTCGGCGGCAGCGCGTGGTTCATCTACTACCTGCACGAAATGCGCGTTTATACCCTTTACGCTCTGCTGGCGGCGCTGCTCCTGCTGCTCTACCGACACATCATGAACCGAAAAAACCCGCCGGGTTTCCCACTCTATGCTGCGCTGGTGCTGACGGCAGCGGCGCTGCTGTACTGCCATTATTTCGCCGTTATCCTGGTGGCCGCCGTTGGTCTGTGGCACGTGGCGCGGCTGCTCCGCCGCCGGCCTGACCGCCGCTGGTGGACAATGCTGGCCTGCCTGGTATTGGCTGGCCTGATGCTGCTCCCCTGGTTGAGCAATGCCTTCACGGCCATAAGAATGGCACAGAGAGCGCAGCGTGTCACCTTCGAGGGGGCGGAAGTGCTCACCGTTGCCGGAAACATGGTGTACGCCTTCAGCAGCACGAGCGTCGCGCTGTTCGCGCTGCTGGCGATTTTCAGCCTGGGACACCGGGCAGCGCGGGGTGTATGGCTGCTCACGATCACCGTCCTAGCGGGCAGTCTGGCAGCGTACCAGCTTTTCCACATTGGCGACATCCGCTATGCCATTGGCCTGCTGCCCCTGCTGGCGCTCATCGCCGGATTGGGTTTTCAGGCGTTGGCAGCGCGGCGCGTGCCACTACCGGTTCTCGCCGGCATCTGGATCGCCGGCGCGCTGCTGGCAGACGACGACTTCCGCCTGAACGGCCTGTTTAACCTGCCGCCGCAGCCTATCCGCGAAATGGCTGCCGTATTGGCTCCCCACGTAGGCGAGGGAGACGTAATCATTAATCACCTGGGCAGCGACATGATTAGAGTCCTGCACATTTACTCCATGCAGCGATACCTGGGCAGCACCCCCGCGCGCCTGGAAATGGTTGACATGAGAAGTTTACCTTCGGTACAGGCTTATGCCCGGCGCGTGCGGGAAGCAGTGGGCGACGCGCAGCGGCTATGGGTGATTTATGCCCCGCGCTGGCCGTCGTCGGAGTGGTCGCTGTTTGTGTACCTGCTCAACGAACAGAACCTTTTCCCGTGTGCAACCCTGGCGGACGACGACGAGATGCGCGTACTGGCTTTCGGGCGCGTCGAGAACCCGGCGTCCGCTGCCCGATTTGGCGACATGATCGAAGCCCAGTTGATCGGCGCGCCGCGCAAACTGGGAGGAGTGTTCCAGGTGTGGTTGGGGTTCGAGATCAACAGGAACATCCCGCCGGATACGTATTCCGTCACACTCGACATGGTAGATGACAGGGGAGCGCCGCGCGGTCAGCACAATTATGATCTTCCCGCCCCTGGTAGGGGCTGCTACCTGGCCGAAATCCCGATTGAAGACCTGCCGCCGGGACGCTACCGCTTGGAGATGGCTGTTTACGACGAGCGTACCGACGACCAGTTGGCTGTCATCGGCTTCGATGGTAAGCCGGAGAAGCGCGTACCGCTGGCGCTGGTTACCCGGTAATAACGAATATATTGGGTGGCTGTATCTATTGCTAAGACCGCTGAGGTCACTATGCAAGGAAGGGATTAAGCTAAAATAATATACAATGATATATTGATTTTAATAATAAAGTGAATTATAATAAAAGGTTACCGACGGTTGAGAGTAGAAAGGATGGGATGTGAGAAAATCGTATGTTCTCACCGCGTTGGTAATGATCCTTTTTGTGCTTTCCGGTACGATTGCTTACACGGCTGCGGTAGAAGATAACTCGCTGTCGCTGTGGCTGCAAACGGAGGAACCCCCACCGCCGACGGCTCAGCCGCCCCCGCCGACCACGCCGCCGCCGACTGAACCCCCAGCGACCACACCGCCACCACCCGAACAACCGCAGCAACCCCCTTCTACGGATGCACCGCAAGCGCCACCACCGACGGACGCGCCGCAAGAGCCGCCGCCTGCCACCGGGGCCGCACAGCAGCCTTCGACCAGCACGCCTGTGCCCCAGCTGGACTATGGAGGTGAGGCCACCGAGAACAGCGTTTGTGTTGCCATTGACGAAGGGGCGAACATTCGCAGCGGCTCTGGAACCGAATACCCGACTCTGGCGCGGGCGGTGGACGGAAGCTGCTTTGAAGTGCTTGAAGGCCCGGTGGATGGCTGGTATCGGATTCGTTTCAGCGGTGGCGAGGGTTGGGTCTATGCCGAACTGGTGTCGCAGGTTGATGTGGCACTGTTTGAACACGGTGAAGGGTCTGACGGTGGAGGTGGGGAAGGCGGCGGTGATGCCGGTGAGGATGGGGGCGAGGGCCGGGACGGACACAGCCCGCCACCAACCGGAGAGCCTAACTACGTTGGTGGTGGTGTTTGCTCTGTAATTTGTAGCGGAAGTTGTCTGTGGGATGGCGTGTGCCGGCGTTGGTGGAGTGCCGCTTGCAGGCAGTGTGTAGATGAATGCATGGCTAATTGTGTTGGTTAGTCTCTGAGATATAAGTCGTAGGGGCATGGCATGCCATGCCCTCGAATCCCAGCCAACCGTGACTCAGGATGAGGTGTATAATACAGAGCGAGCAGAAGTATAAATATTACGTTTTCTAGCATTTTATGACCTATTTCGCTTCTTGCCTGTATATCCCATAATTTCAGAGGGGACAGCCGATGACTCTCGATACCCGTATCCGCGACCAGATCGCTCACGCCTACGCCCACGCGCCCGCGATACGCCGCATCCTGGACAACGCCGGCGTAACGCCGGCAGATATTCAGGGCGCTGCCGATCTGGCGAAAATTCCCGTCCTCAGCAAGGACGAACTGGTGAAAATCCACGCCGACAATCCGCCGTTTGGCGGCTTCCTGACAGTGGACCCGGACACGCTGCCGCGCATTTACGTCTCGCCGGGGCCGATCTTTGACCCGCAGCCGCCCGACCCGGACAATGTGGACGCGCAGCTTGCGCCGTTCCGCTATGTCGGTTTTGGCCGGGGCGACCGGGTGCTGAATACCTTTATGTACCACCTGACGCCCGCCGGCCTGCTGCTGGACGAAAGCCTGCGCCACTGCGGCGCGACCGTGCTGCCGACCGGGCCGGGCAATACCGATTACCAGATTGAGATCGCCACCAAACTGCACGCCACCGGCTTTGTCGGCCAGCCCAGCTATCTGATGACGCTTCTCGACCGTATGGCCGAACTGGGCATCCCGAAAGAGGCGGTCACAATCAAAAAGGCGCTGTTTTCGGCAGAGCCGTACACCTTCCAGCAGCGGATGCGCTTTGAAGGCGAATATGGCATAAAAACCACATCGGCCTACGGCACGGCTGACCTGGGGCTGGTTGGCTATACGCGGGACGGCGTGGAAGGCTTCTGCGTGCTGGACAGCGTGTATCTCGAAATCGTGGATCCGGCGACCGGGCAGCCGGTTGAGCCGGGGAACACCGGCGAAATTGTGGCAACGACGTTTAACAAGGGCTATCCACTGGTGCGCTTTGGTACGGGCGACCTGGGGGCGCTGGCGGCGCAGCCCGCGCCGGAGTGTAACGGCGGGCAGCAGTTGCTTGGCCTGTACGGGCGCAGCGGCGGCGCGATCAAGGTGCGTGGCATGTTCCTGCATCCCGATCAGCTCAACCGCGCCAAAGTCTTTTTCCCGCAGATCAAGCTGATTCAGGCGGTCATCACCCGGCCCGGCAACAGCGATTACGTGACGGTCAAGCTGGAGCTGCAGCCGGGCGAAAGCGGCGACGGGCTGCCGGACATGATTAAGAATCTGGCGCAGCAGGCGATTCGGCTGCGCATTGACGAGGTGGCGATTGTGCCGCCAGGAGAGATTGACCCGGCACAGCGCGCCGTCGTGGACGCGCGCACGTGGGACTAACACGGTAAATAATCTTATGGTTAAATGAAAACCGATACACAGATTTTTCGGAGGGGCGAACCGCCGGTTCGCCCCTACATTCCATGAATCTGTTTTCGGTCATCCATTAGAAGTTACTTAAAAGCTGACCATCAACCTCATCATGACGGTTATGATACCAGTGGAGGCGAGCACAGCTTCAGCATAAAGTCCAATGGGTAACATCGTTTAGTCGTTGTGAAAGGAACCCGGAGCGATGAAAACAAAACTGGCTGTGATCGTGTTTCTCCTCATAGTGCTGGTGATACCAATGATGGCGCAGGCGCAGGACGTGGAAGCAGGGGACGTGGAAGTGACCAGCGGCGGGCAGGTCTACCAGTCGTATCTGGCCGCGCCCGGCGACGGCGGGCCATACCCCGGTATCATCCTGATTCACTCGTTTCGCGGGCTGGAACCGGGCTACCGCACGATGGTGGACCAACTGGCCGCCGAAGGCTTTGTTGTGCTGGCGCTCGGCTGGCAAACGTTTGAACAAAGCCCATCGGACGATACGGTGAAACAACTGGTGCAGGATGGCATGACATTCCTCAGTGACCGTGACGACGTGGACGCGGAACGCATCGGCCTGACCGGCTTCTGCGCTGGCGGGCGCTACACCATGCTGCTGCTGCCGCAATTGGATGCGCTCAGGGCGGGTGTGGCCTGGTACGGTTTCCCCTATCAGGGCGAGCCGGCTCCGGCTGATCTGGTCGGCGATCTGGCCGCGCCGATGCTGGTTATTCATGGTACGGCGGATAACCCCAGCCCGATTGCCGACATCTACCGTTACGCCACCGACCTGCACAACGCCAGCGCGGACTTTGAACTGAAGGTGTATTCGGGCGAACCGCACGGCTTCATGCTGGCGAACGGCGAACTGCGGGATGATGACACCGCGCAGGATGCCTTCCGCGAAATGGCCGACTTCTTCAGGCGCAAACTGGCGTAATCGCGCTTCCAACCGCAGGGGCGGCCAGATTTGGTCGCCCCGACCTGCCGCGACACGGTATAATCAAGCCTCTGCCAGGAGGCTTTTTATTTGGGTTCACCCCCGGCAAAAAAGAGGGACACTTTATGAACAAATATGGTTATCGCTTCTCCTTCGGCCCCTGGAACATTCACGAAGGGGCGGACCCGTTCGGGCCGCCGGTTCGTCCCGGTCTTAGCTTTGATAAAAAGCTGGAGGCCTACCAGCGGCTGGGCTTCGACGCCGTACAGTTCCACGACGATGATGCCGTGCCGAATCTGGACGACAAAACGCCGGAGCAGATCGTGCAGGCGGCGCGGGCGCTCAAGCAGCGGCTGGACAGCCTGGGGCTGGTGGCGGAGATTGTCGCGCCGCGCCTGTGGGAACATCCGCTGACGGTTGACGGCGCGTACACCTCGAACGACCCGAAGGCGCGGGCTTACGCGCGCGAACGGTCGCGCAGGACGATTGACATTGCCGACGCGCTGGGCTGCAATCTGATCGTGCTGTGGCTGGCGCGGGAAGGCACGTACCTGCGCGAGGCCAAGGACGCCGCCCGCGCGGTGGACCGGCTGGCTGAAGCGATGGACGACATGCTGGCCTATAACCCCAATATCCGCATCGCCGTCGAACCCAAACCCAACGAGCCGATGGACATCGCTTATATCCCCACCGCCGGCCATGCGGTGGCGCTGGGTTACAAAACCCGCGCGCCGGAACGCTGCGGCCTGCTGGTGGAGTCGGCGCACGCGGTACTGGCGGGGCTGGACCCCGCCGACGAGATGGCGTTTGGGCTGGCGTACAACAAGCTGTGGAGCGTCCACCTGAACGACCAGAACGGCCTGAAGTATGACCAGGACCGGGCGTTTGGCGCGGTTAACCTGCGGCGGGCGTTTGACCAGGTGCTGGTGCTGGACGATCACCGCTACTACGAACGCGGCGTGGTCGGTCTGGACGTGAAGGCCATGCGCACGCAGCAGGCCGACGTGGCGGAAAAACACCTCGCCAACAGCCTGCAATTTTTCCTGTGGCTGGTGGAGCGCGTGCGCAGCCTGGACCGCGGCGCCATGCAGCAGTGTATCGAAGCGCGGGATTATGAAGAACTCGACCACCTCATCATCGCTCACCTGATGGGCAAATAACCCCATTATCCGGTAACGGATTGTGCCAAAAACCTGAGCCGCGTTGGATTCGCAGCGGTATAACCACCTGACCGCTGCGAATTCTTCCATCACCCTGCGGCACAGGTGACATGCGCCACGTGAACCAAAACAATCCGCGTTGCGTAATAGCTGGAGGATTGGCTATAATGGCCGATGAAAATTAAATGATTGTAATGTATTACCAAATGTATATGGATGGTTGTTAGGCTGCGCCTGTTTTTCTACCAGATAAGGACCCTGCCACATGAGCGTGGATGAGCGTGACATTCAGGCTTTGGCGGACAACTGTATCGCGGAAAACGCGCGCTACCAGCGGGAAGGCCACAGCGACCCGGCCCCCTGCTTTGAACTCCTGCGGCTGGCGCTGGCCGATTCGCACCCGCTGGCGCTGGAACACATCTACGCCATCTACAAACCCCGGCTGGAACGGTGGGCCAGCCTGCACCCGCTGTTTGCGGACTCCGACGAAGACGCCGAGTTTTTTGCTGACTGGGCCTTCACCAACTTCATCAACGCCTCGACGGGCGACAACTTCCGCCGCAAATTTACGTCGCTGCCCGCCGCCATCCGCTACATGCGGGTATGCACCCACAACACCATTTCCGGCTATATGCGAAAACCGCCGCCGGCGCTGCTGCCGGAAGACCTGGACCCGCCCGACCCCACGCCACTGGACACCGATTTGCTGAACGACCAACTGTGGGCGCACATCTGCCAGCGCCTGCCCGATCCCACCCACCAGTTGCTGGCGCGGCTGGTGTTTGTGCTGGATATGAAACCGCGTGAGATCGTGCAGGAGTACAGCCATATCTGGCAGCGGGAACGGGAGGTTTCGGTCATGTTGTACCGCATCCGCCTGACGCTGCGCGGCGACGATGAGCTGAAACACTGGTTTGACTCCCCGGCCCCGCATGCCTGATCGCGGGGATGGTGATATTCCGGTGTTGGCTGCGTTTATGTAGGTGAGTCGGACACGACTCTGAGGCAATCAATCGAGGCATCTTATGGCGTGCATTTCGTCCCCCCTTAGCGAAGACCAGTTGATCGCAGCCATGAGCGAGGTCGCTGATAGGGACGCGCTGGAACATCTGCAACAATGCCCGGACTGCCGGGCGCGGCTGCTGCGTTTGCAGCGGGCGGAAAACCGCCTGAAGCAGCGGTTGTACCGTTGGGACTGCCCTGACGCGGCGCTGCTGGGCAACTTCGCCTTCCGCCTGCTGGACGAAGCTGACCAGACGCGCGTGGCGGAACACGTACACACCTGCCCGCTGTGCCGGCGGGAAGTGGAACAACTGCGGCGTTTTTTGCAGATCGTCGAACAAACGGAAGCTGACGACCAGCAGCGTGTCGCCCGGCGCTACGCGCCCCGGCCTGCCCGGCGGTCCACCCCGCGCGTCAGCCTGCCCAGTATGGGCGCTGCCGCGTTTGCCCTGCGCGGCGAGGTGACGCAGCCGATTGAGTTTGACGGCGTCACCCTCATTCTCTCCAGCTTCGAGGAAGACGGCAGCCCGCGTCTGGTCGGGCAGTTGGTCGGACCGCAGGCCGCGCAGTGGAAAGGCGGACTGGTGAAAGCCCGCCAGGGCGAGGCGCCGCCGGCGCTGGCCGTCGTGACCGAGCGCGCCAAGTTTGAATGCCGGCTGAACAACACCGCCGAAACCATTCACCTGACCATCACCGGCAAACACGGCCAGCAGTTGGTGGTCGAAGCGATTGACCTGTCCACCGGGTGAGCCGCGATGAACCTGGACGACCTGATGGCACACCTGCTCCACGAGTCGGCGCACTTTGACCGGTACGCGCACCTGCTGCGCGGCTGGCCGGGCGACGAAGTGCAGGTGTACGTTGAGCGTCTCAAGGCGGCGGCAGATGCCCACTGGAGCAGCGATCCGTCGGTGTCATTGGACTGCGCCAACCAGATCATCGGCATCGGCTGCATCCGCGCCGACACCGGCACCCTTGCGCTGGGCATGATGGCGCGGGGCGACGCCATCAAGCTGATGGGGCGTGTCGAAGAAGCGTGGCAGACGCTGGAACTCGCCGGCGAACTGTACCTCGCCACCGGTGATGAAGTCGGCTGGGGGCGCACGCGGATTGGCCGCCTGTCGCTGTGCGCCGATCTCAACCGGGTGGACGAGGCGCTGGCTGATGCCGAAACGGCGCGGGCGATCTTTGAACGGCACGGCGAAACGGTGCGCGCGCTGCGGCTGGAAATCAACATCGCCTACTGCTATTTGCAGTTGGGTGACTACCGGCAGGCGCTGGCGCGCTTTCAGCAGGCGCTGGACACGGCGCTGTCGTGGGGCGAATCCGGCACGGATTACCTGGGAATGCTGTACACCAACCTGGGTTACACCCTGGCCGAACTGGGCGAGCTGCGGCAGGCAGCAGCCTACCATGAGCAGGCGCTGGCGGTTTATTCGGTGCGCGCCGATACGCTGCGGCTGGCGACGGCCAAAGCCAATCTGGCGTACCTGGCAATGCTCCAGGGGCGCTACCGCCACGCGCTGAACTGGCTGCATGACACCGGCACACTCTCCACCGACGATTTTCCCGTCGAGCATATTGTCGCCCGGCGGCTGCTGATCGCCTGCTATCTCACCCTCAGCCGCTATACCGAAGCGCGGGCGCAGGCGCTGGACCTGATTCCGCGCTGCCGCACGCTGGGTATCATGAACGAAACCGGCTACGTGCTGCTGGCGCTGGCGACGGCGGAAGCGGAACTGGGGCACTTCGCGCCGGCGCTGCAGGCGCTGGATGACGCCGAAGCCATTTTCCGCTTTACCGATGCCCTGTCGTGGGCGGCCAGCGTGCGGCTGCGGCGGGGACAGGTGGCGCTCAAGCAGGGGGACTGGCAGCGCGCCGGGCAGGAAGCGGCAGGCGTCGCCGAGTATTTCCAGACCGCTGGCGAACAGGTGAATCGGGCGTCTGCCGTGCTGCTGCAAGGGGAGGTCGCGGCGGCGCGGGCAAACTGGCAGGCTGCCGCCCGCATGGCGCGGGACGTGCTGACCACCGCCCGGCGGAACGGCATCCCCTGGCTGCGCTACAGCAGCCATCTGCTGCTGGGACAGGTGGCCGAAGCCGAGGGCCAACGCCCGCAGGCGGCCCGCCACTACCGGGCGGCGGCGCGTACGGTCGAACGGATTCAGCGCGAATTAACCATCACGCTGCGCCCCGGCTTTCTGGGCAGCAGGGAAGAAGCCCTGCGCCGGTTGATCGGCCTGTATCTGGACGACGATAACGCCGCCTGCGCCTGGCAGACGCTGGAACGCGCCAAATCGCAAATCTGGCTGAATCATCTGGTGAACCGGGACAACCTGCGCTGGCTGCCGGATAACCCGCGCGCCGCACCGCTGCTGGAAATGCTGCAACGGCTGCGCCAGGATCACGCCATGTATGACCAGCTCGCCCATGATACGCCGCTGAACGGCCAGCCGGCGTTGAGCCACTTCCCGCGTGAGGAAGCCCGCGCGCGGCTGGCCGACTGCGAGCGCCAGATGCGCGCCATCACCGAGCAGCTTTATCTGCTGAACGAACAGGCGGGGACGAGCGCGATTCCGTCGCCCTCGCTGGCGGACATCCAGCAGCGATTACAGGACGATTGGGCGCTGGTCGAGTACTACGCCGATTCGCAGTCGTTGTGGGCCTTTGTGGTTGACCGGCATGGCGTCCAGGCGCAGCGGCTGCCGGTCAGCCCGCGCGAGTTTGGCCGGGCGCTGCGCGAATTTGAGTTCGACCGCGAAGCGGCGCAGGTCATTTGTGCCCACAAGGGCAGCGCATCGGCGGAAGCCCGCGACCATCTGCCGGTCATTCTGGATGACTTGCAGCGGCTGTACGCCGGCCTGGTTGAGCCGCTGGCCCCACTGCTGCGCGGCAGACAGCGGGTCGTCGTTGTGCCGTATGGCGCGCTGCATTACCTGCCGTTTCATCTGCTGCATTCCGGCGGGCAGTATTGGATTGAGCAGTGTGAACTGGTGGTGCTGCCCGCCGCCGGGCTGCTGCTGGCGGACGCGCCGCAGCGGCCACCGGGCGCGCTTATCCTGGCGGATGACTGGAGCGGCAGACTGCCGCAAACGCTGCGCGAGGGGCAAATGGTGCGTGATCTGCTGGGCGGCGATCTGCGCTGCAACCGGGACGCCGGGCGGCACATGCTGGGCGCGCCGCCAACGCAGGTGCTGCACATCGCGGCGCACGGCAAATACCGGCTGGATAACCCTGACCTGTCCTATATCCAGCTTAGCGACGGCCAGATGCTGAGCGATGACCTGTTCCAGCACGATTTGAGTTACGAACTGGTGACGCTCAGCGCCTGTGAAACCGGGCGCGCCAGAGCCGTTTCCGGCGATGAGTTGATCGGCCTGGGGCGCGGTTTTTTGTACGCTGGCGCGGGGGCGCTGGTTGCCAGCCTGTGGCGCGTCGAAGACCAGCTTACGCTGGACTGGATGCAGCGGCTGTACGGCGGGCTGCAAACCGGGTTATCCAAAGCCGCCGCGCTGCGCCAGGCGCAACTGGCGCTGCTGGCCGAGATGCCCGTGCCGCATCCGATCTTCTGGGGAGCGTTTCAACTTGTTGGTCATGCCGGTCCGTTATCACAAGGGGTTTAGGAAAGGGGCAGACAATGGCAGCAGCTAGTCCTTCACCAGCCAGTCCGGGCATTCAGAACATCCTGCATTTTATGCCGGGCGAACTTGTGTTTCGTGTAGACCATGATGAGGAACTGGATACCGACGGAATTCGCCGCCAGTTGGCCGGGCAGCGGGAACTGGGCGAGGATGGCGAACTACAGTCCATCCTGCGGGACAGCGCCGAAAATACCGTCCGCGTTCTGACGTTTGACCGGGGCGAGCCAGCCGGCTTTCAGGGCGTCCTCTGGCGTCGGGTCGGGCTGGTGTTTTCCCGGCAGCCCCGCTTTTTCTCGCTGGTGTTTGTCACCCTGCCCGGCGACCGGTACGGGTACCGGGGGGAACTGCCGATTTCGGCGGAGCAGCACAACGCTCTGCTGGACAAACTGCTGCCGATTGACAGCCGGATTGCCCGGCGCAGGCCGCGTCGGCCCATCAGCCCGCGCTTCAGCCCACCGGAAGGTAACGCCGCCCGACCGCTTTCGTCGGTCAAGCGGTTCGCCCGGGCGATTACCAGTCAGCCCGTGTTTGAACTCCACGCGGCGGCCTTCAACTGGATGAGCAGCAGCGCGCAGGGGCAGGCCGTGCCCACCGGCGGACCGGGCACCTACGCCGTTGCAGATCGGACCGGCACCCCCGGCAACGGGATCGCCGTGTCTAACCTGCCGGAGTCTCAGCAGGCGCTACGTCCGGTTGAAGTATTTGTCCTGGATACGATCCCCAGATACGATAAAAGCTGGATACTATCGCAGTCATTACCGCAAACGCCGCTGGTCGCCTGGCTCACATCCGGCAGCGCGCCGGGGGATAAGCTGACCATTCGCCCGGACGATACACCTCTGCCGCCGGAACTGCGCCGGAACATGGCGGAAGCTGCCCGGCTGATGGATTGGCTCAATCATCCGGTCTGGGGCGTGGAAATCTGTGAGTATCGCTGCGATATGTCGGCTCACGGGTTGTTTGTCGCCGATATTATCTGCGGCGTCATGGGACAGACGACCGATTATCTGTCACACATCCATCTGTACGAAGTCCTGAACCAGTGGGGGGTCGGCACGGTGGAAACGGTCGCGCGCGGGTTGATGGCGGTTATCCAGCAGGTGAAGCCCGGCACCCGCGCCGTCGTGAATTGCAGCTTTGCCATCCTCATCCCGCGCCTCGGTTCCGAGCATAACAAACGGGTGGGACACCGGTTACCGGGTGAAACCGAATGTGAACGGGACAGCCGCCTGCACTACGATGCCCGCTTCCGCGATAACCTGCGCGCCCTGCTGCGGGGCGGCGGCGAGGCGCGGATGCGGGCGATGCTGGAGCCGATTTTTGATCTGCTGGAGCAGAAAGGTGTGGTCTGCGTGGCCGCCGCCGGCAACGAATGGAATAACACCTCAGGCAGCCATGCTTCCAGCAGCCGGCCCGTCGCCCGTTACCCGGCGGCGTTTGGCAGCGTCATCGGCGTTGCCGCGCTGGACGAACGCAGTCACGGCCCCGGCAAACCGAAACTGGCGCCCTATTCCAACCGGGCGGATGAACCGGCCAGCGCCGGGTTTGCCACCTTCGGCGGTGGGGTTGGCGCTGGTCCAGCCGTTGGCGGCAAGCTGCCGGCGGATGCCACGAACAGTATTCAGGGGTTATACATCGGCGACTTCTGCGATGGGTCGCCCAACACCACCTGGCTGGCGTACTGGTCGGGCACTTCGTTTGCCGCGCCGATCATCACTGGTGCGCTGGCCGCGCGCCGCGCCGGCGGGAACAACCCGGTGGATGCGATCAGCAGCCTCAGACGGTTGTCTCTGGATACCACCGACGAACAGGAAGATGTGGTCTGGGTTCAGTGACCCTTCGTAAGTTGGGGCGAGCATATGGCTCGCCCCGATGTTATGACGTCTGGCGATGGCGCATCAATCGAAGGTTTCCTGCCGGGGTGGCGCCAGCAGCAGATGCGCGTTCAGGATTTTTGCCACCATCTCCGCGCGGGAATTGACGTTCAGCTTCAGGTAAATGCGCTTGGTATAGGTGCTGACGGTGCACGGGCGCAGCCGCAGCGCCGACGCAATCGCCTTCGTCGGCAGCCCCTTGGAGATCAGGTGAGCGATTTCCCACTCGCGCGGGCTAAGCTGCGGGCGCGGGTCGCGCTCCGACTGCACAATCCAGACCGTGTAGTGATACCCGTCCAGATGGATGTCGAAGCTGAGGCGCGGCGGCAGGCTGTCGTCGCCGGTGGCGTCGGTATTGGCGATGGTGGACGCCAGCCCCAGCAGATCGCGGAATACGCTTTCCAGTTCCGGCGTGTACCCGTTTATGGCCGCTTCGAGTCTGGTGGCTGAAAACATCGGTTTCTCCCTCCCATCCCGGACGAACAAAACAGCTTACGGTTAAATGAAAACCGATACATGGATTTTTCGTAGGGGCGAACCGGCGGTTCGCCCCTACCATGAATCTGTTTTCGGTCATCCATTACATTTGAATAAAGGCAGATTGTTTACGTTTTTCACATCCGCAGCCGTGTCCGGTGTCATCAAACCGGATGACACCCGCCGGGGACGCACAGACCAGTGACCCCGGATTGGGAACTGTTCAGCCTTCCCGAAATGCCCTAGCCTCGAAAGTGCACGTTCGAATGCCGAAAGATGAGTTCGGATGCAGAAGGGAAAAGGACGATGAAAAACGGTGCCTACTTCAACGCGGCCTACGAAAACCAGTACCTGGAGTCGGATCACTTCGACCCGGAAGGTGGTGATTTCGAGGACATGGAGATGCTGCTGGGCGAAGAGGAAGACAGCAGCCTGGAAGACATGGAACTGGTCTACGAAGACCCGGAAACCTGGGAAACCGGCGAACCGGAGGGCGACCAGTTCATCGGCGGCCTGTTCAAAATCGCCAAGCCGCTGCTGCGCCAGGTCGTCCCGCAGATCGCAACCGCGGTCGGCGGCAAGCTGGCCGGTCAGCGCGGCGCGAGCATCGCTAACATGATCGCGCGCAACGTGCTGCGGGAAGCCGAGGCGGAAGGCGACCACGAACTCGACCCCGAAGGCGACCCGGAAAGCGAACTGCAGGCGCTGGGTGTCAACCCGGAAGTGCTGGCCGAGATGGCCTATTACGCGCAGCAGGCAGCGGAGACGGACAACGAAGAAGAGGCCGACCACTTCATCGGCGCGATTGCCAACCTGGCCGGGCAGATTCTGCCGTCGCTGCTGGGTGAAACCGATCAGGAACTGACCTACGAAAGTGAAGGCGAGGGCGACCAGTTCCTGCCCCTGTTGGCAGCAGCAGCCCCGATGATCGGCAAGGTCGCTTCGATTGGCGCGCCGCTGATCGGCAAGGGCGTCCGCGCCATTGGCCGGCTGTTCCGCCGCAGTCCCCGCCGCGTGCGCCGGACGCTGATGCCGACGCTGCCGCGTATTGCCATGCGGTCGGCGCAGCGAGTCGCCAACGTTGCCCGCAGCGCAGCCACGACCCGCCGCCCGGTGACTCCGCCGCAGGTGGCGCGCGCCGTGACCGGTTCGGTGGCGCGTTCAATGGCGCAGACGCTGGCAACGCCGGCCCGCGTGCAGGCCGCCGTCGTTCGCAACCGCGCGCTCGCCCGCCGCTACCGTGTCAGCGGCACGCTGACGCTGCGGCCCGCGCGCCGGCGTGTCATTCGCCGGGCGTTCTAATCACACATACGCTGCCGTACTGCACCAACGACGGGATGAAAATCATGCTGCTGTCCGATCAAGCGCCCACTGCTCCCGCCCTCCAGGCAAACGCGCCGGCTGCCGCCCGGTTCATCCGGGCGCAGGTGGTCAATGCCGCCCGCAATGCCAACGCCCTGCGTCCGTTCCGGCTCGACGAGTTTGGCACGGCTGCCGGCAGCCCCTCGCCCGCGCATATCGCGGCGGCCAACCGGCTGGTGGACACGCTGCAAGCGCCGCTGCTGCGAACGGTCGAACGGCTGGCGGCGGTAGCGGCTGCGTCCCTGCCGGCAACGGCGCAAACGCTGGAAAAGCTGCTGCTGTACAGCGAACGCGCCGAACGGCGGGTGAAGCTGATCGAGAAAATCTGGGCGTTTTACCTGGAGCTGTTCGGGCAGCGGCAAACCCGGTTCGCCCCCATGCTGCTGGCCGCCGACCGCATCGCGCTTGATGCCTACCAGTGTATCTATGTCGGGCTGGGCGTGCCGCGCTCGATTCCGTCGCCGGCGCCGTTTTCCTACATGGAAACCGGCTTCACCCCGGCGACCTTCCGGCGCGGCATCGCGCTCTCCCGGCTGGGGCGGCAGATGAACCCGTTTCCGATCATCAGCCTGCCCTATCACCGGCTGGTGAACCCCTGGACGCTGGGCGCGGTGCCGCACGAAGTCAGCCACAACCTTCAGCACGATCTGGGATTGTGGGACGACGTGCCGCGCCGGCTATCCCGGCGGCTACTGGAAGCGGGCCTGGCCGCGCCGGTGGCGGCGACCTGGGCGCGCTGGCACAAGGAAATCTGGGCCGACCTGTGCGGGCTGCTGCTCAGCGGCCCGGCGGTGGTGGCCTCACTGCTCGACGTGGTGGCGCGCACGCCGTTTTCGACGACCGCGTTTAACCCCGCCGGGGTGCATCCCACGTCGTACCTGCGGGTGCTCATCAACCTGGAACTGCTGCGGCGCATGGATTTCCCGGCGCAGGCTGCCGCCTTCGAGCAGTTGTGGCGGCGGCTGTACCCGGACCCATCGCTGGGCGGGATACCGCCGGCCATGCTGGCCAGCTTTCCCCGCGCCTGCGAAGTGGTGGTGGATACGATCTGCTTCCAGCCGTACCCGCAGTTGGGCGGCAGGGCGCTGGCGGACGTGTCCCGCTTCCGCCCCGACCATCACCGGATGGCGGAGGAAGCGGCGGCGCGGCTGGCGCAGGGCACCGACCCCGGCATCATCCCGGCGCGGTTTTTGATCGGCGCGGTGCGGCTGGCGTTTGACCGCCGGCTGGCCGCGCCGGAGGTCATCGCGCGGCATTTCTACCGCGCTCTCGTTCAACGATAGACAACCATCTGGAAGCAGGTGGAGGGGTATAACCATGAAAACGGTGATAGCAGGAACGGTTGAGGTACTGGGACAGGTGCCAGTCCAGCCTCGCGGACTGAATCTGCGTGTGCAAGCCTGGGACGGCGACAACTTTGAACCGGATGATTGTCTGGGTGATGAGCTGGTCGCCAGGGATGGAACCTTTTCCATAGATGCCAGCCAGCGGTGGCAGGACGTAGAACCAGCCGACCAGGAAATCCCGGATGTGTATTTCCGCGTTTTTAACGGCCAGCGGGAAATCCCGCACTGGCCGAAGGGCCGCTGGGAGCAGGAGGGCGAGGCGAATAGCTTCAATGTCACCATCAAGGTGAAAGCGGAAGACCTGATCGAACCGCCGCAGGTTGACGACGAAACGCGGCGGTTCTATGACGACATACGCGGTTCGCTGGCCGCGCTGGTCACGTATGCCCCGACCGCATACGAAGGCGACGGCAGCGGGCGGCGTTCACCCGACTCAGCCATCGAAGGGGCAGTAGACGATGCCTTCCGCGATGTACTTGGCAAGCGTATCCGCACCGAAGATGCGCGCTCCCTGCAATCCGCCCTTGACCGGGTGTTTTCGTTCGAGGAAGTTGAAGGCAACCGCATCCCGCGCTGGATACCCCCGACGTACTCGGTTGAAACTGAACTGGGCGGTGAGGTCACGGGCGGGCAGGCCAGCCTTTATCACTACGCGCATAGCGGAGTCAGTGAGCTAAAACGGCGGGCAGGTACGTTCCGCCCGCTCATCGTGGATGCTGACGAAGACCTCACCCACTCCACGCGCGCCAGTTTTCTCACCGAACTCGATGACCTGCTCCACGCGCTGGGCAGCAGTATCGAACTGCGCCCGGTGCGGATTGATGGCAGCTTCAGCCGCCTGTACGACTATCTGCAAGCGATTGAGGACGCCTTCGGCTTTAAGCCTAATAATGTCCAGACGATTGAAGACGAACGGGCGCTGACCGACTTCCGCATTGCGCGCCAGTACCTCGATGGTATCCGGGGCGCGTGGCTGAGCTACCAGCAGGAAGTCACGCTGGGGGGCCGGCTGGCTCACCTGGAACGGCTGCTGTCGGTCGTTACCGAAAGCATTGACGAGGTGTATGCCGCGCTGGACGCCATCGCGGTTGGCGAAGCCGAACGGAAAGTGCTGCCGCTGACCCTCAACGGCCAGCGGATCACGGTCGCGGAACTGTTCGACTGGATACGCCTGTTCGCCAGCAGCAAAGCGCCGCGTATCCTCAAGGACGGCGTGCGTGATACCTTGCCGGTGCTTCGGGGCGAGGCGCAGCAGTTGGCGACGCTCGTCAACGAAGTTGCCGCCGGGCGCATACCTGCTTCGTCGCCCCTGCGTCATCCGCGCGTTCGGAAAGCCATTTCCGAACTCAACCAGTACTTAAGCGCGGTCGCTGCCCGGTTGGCCTGACAGGCGCCATCACCGTAACCTGCGAAAACGGGAAGGAGAATTGGAATGTCCACTACAGAACGAATCCAGAATCAGGAACAGCAGTTCGCCGCGCTGGCGCAGCAGTTGGTTGACCGCCTGGGGCCGCGCCTGATCGCCAACCCGGCGATGGCCGAGCAGATCGTCAACGAACTGGAAACGCGCTTCGAGGCGGCGATGCTGGAAAACGCGCGGATACCGCGCCCGGCGGATGGCGGCCTGGCGCAGCTCATCGGCGTGGGCGACGAGGCGGCGCGGGGTCTGGAAGAAACGCGCCTGCCGTACCAGGTGCGCCCCTACGACGAAACGGTTAACACGCCGCGCATCCTGTCCACCGGCGACCTGTATTACATCTACCAGCACGAGATGGTGGGTGTGTTCGCCGCCGTGCTGAAGTTACAGGAACTGTTCAAGGCCGGCACGGTGCGCCTGTCCGACGGTGACGGCGCGTACCACCTGTACCAGTACGACCGCCGCGAAGTGCTGCGCCACACCACCCGCGACCGGATGCAGGCTTACCGCCGTGTGTTCGGCTACACCCAGACGCCGCCGCCGACTGGCGCGCAGCCCAACCGCAAGTTTCACGGGCTGTTCAGCAACTTCATGGTGCAGGTATCGAAGTTCTTCCGCGACAAGCGCGTGTCGGAGGTTGTGCGCAGCAATGCCAACGACCCCAGCTTCGCCAATATCGCCCAGGTGCGGCGCGCCGGTCTCGCCCTGCGCAACAACCTGAAGAACGCCTCTTACGGCCACGTCAACGTCCTGCGCGTCGAACTGCTGCAACTGCTGGACGAAGCGTTTTACATCCTGGGGGCGGAAGACATCCGCGACCTGTTCGGGGCGGACAACGCCTGGGACGTGATCGAGGAAGTGCAGCGGCGATACCTGGGGCGGATTTACATCCCCTCGTCGGAGCGCAGCCGCATGGCGATCAGCGGTCGCGCCGTCATTCACTGGCTGGGGCAGAATCACATCCTGAACAACAGCCGCGCCGAGTTCGAGGCGCTGCTGACGCTGATCGCCGACGACGCCGACGAATGGCTGATGAGCGCCCAATCCTTGCAGGCCGAACAGCCGAGGGTGATTCCCGGCGTCGGCTACCGCGTTCCGCCCACCGCCCGCGCCCGCGAGGCCGAGATCGCCGCGTTGGGCGAACTGGGCTAACGTGCCGCCTTCCTGGTTTCGCCGTACCGGGCGCGATCAGGAAGGCAGCAGGCATCGGTTAAAAGGAGAGACGCCATGCACGACCCCTGTCACGATCAGGAATGGCTGGCTGAAACGCTGTCCAGCGGCCAGCGCCGGCGGCATCTCATTCGCCGGCTGAACCGGGCAGTGCCGCCGGGCCGCAACCGCTGGTTTGTCTCGCGGCAGGCGGCACGCCAGGCTGCCCACGCCACCGCGCGGCGCTTCAGCCGGCGCCGGGGAGCGCCGGTCAGCGTTCGCCACCACGTCTATCAGCCGCTCGGTCTGCGCCATTATCACCTGGCCGCGCCGGATGGCCGTCTGCTGCGGCTGCGGTTCTTTTATCTGGACGTGTCGCCGGCAGCTTTGCAGGAAACCGGCGGGCACGGCGGTCGCTACCAGACCGAGCGCCAGCTTTTCCTGCGCAAGCTGCTGCAGGATAAGTCGCAGCCTGCGTTTGTTCGGGGCTGGATTTGTCAGGAACTCAAGCGGCTGGAGCGTACCATCAAGCCGACCGCACCGCCGCTGCTGGCTGTCCGGCAGCCGGGCCCGCGGGAACAACGGCTGCGGGCGCTGCTGGCCCGGCCCGGCCTGAGCGCCGACCAGCGCCAGTGGCTTGAACAGAAGCTGCGACGCATCCTGCGCGGCAAACAGGCGGCCAGCAAACGGGGCGGCGGGCCGGGCGGAAGCCGCCGCCGGCTGCGTGGCATCCCCGGCTTTGATGTCGGCCACCGCCAGCCCGGCGTCCACGATCACCGGCGCTTCCGGCTGGAAAACGCCAGCACCAATCGCGCCCGCCCCGGTATTGCCCGGCGGCTGGGTATCAAACACATCCGCGAAAGCGAATAGGCCGTGATTGTTGACTGTCACTGCCACGCCGGTTCGGGCGATCTCATGACCGACCCCTGGAACACCGACGCCCCGCTGGAGCAGCACCTCCGGCGGGCGCGGGCGGTGGGCATCCGGCGGACGGTTGTGTTTGCGCCGTTCCACAGCGATTACGCGGTCGCCAATGCCGAGGTGGCGCGCATCGTCGCCGGGCATCCCGGCGAACTGATCGGTTTCGCCTTTGTCCACGCGCAGCGCGACGCCGGTCGCATCGCGGCGATGGTCGAACGGGCGGTGCTGCGCTGGCGCTTCCGGGGCATCAAGGTTCATGGCAAGGACGGCCTGCCGGGGCGCGAAATCTGCGAGGTGGCGGCGCGTTTTCGGATTCCGGTGCTGGTGGATGTGATCGGCAGGGCGCACGTGGTCGAAATGCTGGCCTCGCGTTATCCGCAGGTGGATTTTATCATCCCCCATCTGGGCAGCTTCGGCGACGACTGGAAAGCGCAGCAGATGGTGTGCGATCAACTGGTGCGCTATCCCAACGTCTACGCCGACACGTCCGGCGTGCGCCGCTTTGATTACATCGTGCAGGCGGTGGAACGGGCGGGCGCGCGCAAGGTGCTGTTTGGCAGCGACGGCCCTTGGCTTCATCCCGGCGTCGAGCTGTACAAAATCCGCGCGCTGGAACTGCCGCCGGCGCAGGAAGCCCTGATTCTCGGCGGGAACATCTGCCGCCTGCTGCGGAAGATTCGTTTGCCCCGCCGCGCGGCCTTCAGCGCCCTGCCGCCGCAGCGACCCGCTGCCGTGCAGGAAATCGAAGCGGTCCGCGAATATGAATTGTAGCCGCCGCTGACCGATTCCCCGCTTTTGAGGTCCGGCCTCGCTCCGGTTGGCACGTAAATCCAATTCAGTCCAGAGCGGATTGACACTCGAACAAACTTTCCCCTATGCTAAACGGGTATGTCGGAGACAGGGAGAAGTCCTCGCAATAAGACCGCAGGAATCCGGTAGCTGGCGCCGGTACCTGCCGGTAAGCTGGTGATTGTATCTGCCCCCCTGTGAGAATTGAGGTGTTACCGTGAACAAGCAGAGAGCTTGGATATTCTTCTGGTTGCTGGGTCTGATCTGGGGATCGTCGTTTTTGCTGATGCGTGTCGGCGTGGTGGAAATGCCCCCGGCACAGGTGACGTTCACCCGCGTGGGCATCGCCGCGCTGGGCATGAATCTGGTGCTGCTGCTCACGCGGCGGCGCTACCCGTCTGACTGGCGGGCGTTGCTGGCGCTGGCGGTGATCGGCGTGGGCAATACGGCGCTGCCGTTTACGCTGCTGGCCTGGGGCGAACAGACGGTGGAAAGCGGCGTGACCAGCGTTATTCAGGCGATCACGCCGATGTTCGCGCTGGTGATCGCGCACTTTGCCTTCGCCGACGAACGTATGACACCGCTGAAGGTGACGGGCGTGCTGCTGGCGTTTGTCGGCATCATCGTGCTGACCAGCCGCGATTTTCAGGATGGCAATCTGCTGGGCGCGGATTTGTCCGGCGAACTCGCCATCGTGCTGGCGTCGCTGTGTTATGCCATCTTTGCCTCGTACAGCAGGCGGACGCTGCAAAAGTACCACATCGAGCCGGTGGTGGTATCCACCGTGACGATGACGGCGGCAACCGTTGCCGCGATAGCGATGATGTTTGTCCTGCCGCTGTTTGGCGAACGCCCGCCGGTCAGTTATGCGGCGCTCAGCACGGACGTGCTGCTGTCCGGGTTGATGCTGGGCTTCCTGAACACCTTTATCGCCTATCTGCTGTTTTATTACGTCATCGCGCACCTCGGCGCGTCCCGCACGACGATGGTGACGTATGTCGTGCCGGTGGTCGCTGTGACGCTGGGCGCGCTGGTGCTGGGCGAAGTCATTGACGCGCGGATGCTGCTGGGGTCGCTGCTGATTTTAGCTGGCATCGGCGTGGTGAACGTGCGCCTGAGCAGCCTGGCGCGGCGGCACGCGGTGGTGCCGGTGCCGCAGCAGGCAGAAGGATAAACAAAAACCGTAGGGACACGATATATCGTGTCCCTACCTTCACGGCGCGGACACCACAAACATCTCGACCGCGCTCCAGGCTCCCCAGGTTCCGTTACTACGCCTGGCCCTCACGCGCCAGTAATAGGTTCCGTCGGCCAGTTCGCGTGTCTGGTAAAACGGCGTGTCGGCGGCGATGTCCGATTTTTCATCTATCAGCGTACGGAAATCAATCGCATCGTCAATTTCAACTTCGTAGCCGGCTGCCCATGTGACCGGATTCCACGTCAGGGTCGGGCGGCGGTCGGTGAAGAAGTTGCGCTGCGGGAGGGCACCCGCCGAAGTCGTCGGAGTGACAGGGGTATTGGTAGCGGTCGGCGTTAACGATGGCGTTGGCGAAACATACTGTGTTGGCGTATAGGATGGGATGTGTTCAGGTGTCAGAGATGCAACGAAAACGGTTGCCGTAGGCCAGAAATTGACCGGCGTGGGTGAGGGTGCCTCCCACGGCGGCCCGTTTATTTCATAGACATAGACAGCACCTTCACCGGCAAGGCTGGTACTGCCATCGCCCGGCGCGCCGACAACAATGTCATTGCCATCACGCGCAACGGACCATCCGAACTGCGCGCCGTCTTCGATGGTTGACTCCCCATATCCTATAAGCACTAAGGTATCGGGAGGTACAACAACAATTGCCAAACCACCCCGATTATTCTCTATGTCGGGCATGTCCGTCGCATAAGGAGCGCCAAAGAGAGAGATCTCCCGATAGAGATCAACTGATTGACCCGTATGCCCCCCATATGTTCTAACGTATACCCGATCAAACCTACTGCCATTCCATTTATAAATGTAGAAGACGCCGTCATAGTCAGCGGCTATGCTACCTGGTACTCCCACCACAAGAGTATCGTGATAAATCGAGACCGAATGGCCGAAACCTCCCCCATCTGGAAATGCCCCATTCGACCAATCTTCAAACTGATAGAAATACCATGTGTTCCCAGATCGGGAAAAAATATTGATTCTTCCCTTTCCGCCGTATATTTGTGGTTCGCCGACCACCACCTGGTCCCCCCAGATGTCTACGGCATAACCAAACCACTGGTCATTCATAATCGGGAAAGGCAATAACTTCTGTTGCAACATCCAATTGTCTCCGTCCTGAACGAAGACATAAACCATACCGAGGTTATTGTAGCCCTCCCCATCTCTCATGGGTGCGCCGACGATGATCGTATCACCGCTGATGGCAACCGAAAAGCCAAAACGGTCGCCAGCAGCGCCATCCGGCGCGGTCAACTTGGTTTCCAGTTGCCACGATTGCCCCTGGCGGGTGTAAACATAAACTGAGCCAGCTTCCGCGCCTCGATCATCATCACCATAAGCGCCAACGGCCATCACGCTGCCATCAATCGCAACTGCGGTTCCAAAGTAATGGTCTGTGATCGCATCCGGCGCAGTCAGTTCGGCAACCTGATTCCAGACAGAGCCATTCTTTGCATACACTTGAGCCGCTCCCTGGTTGGGCAGGCCAACAGCAGCATTTGGTTGACCAACCACAATCATACCCGCGCTGACAGCTACCGATGAACCGAAGCGAGCATTGGACTGCCGCAGGTCTGCCGGTAGCAGTGTCGTTTGCAGGATAATCTGACTGGTAGGCGTACTTGAAGCAGAAGTCTGGAGATAGCTATTTGCAGAAGTCGGTAAGAAAAACAGGCCGATCACAACAACTGTCAAAGTGATTAGGCAAAGAAAACTGGCAATAGGTATGTGGTATTGTTTCATAAATTGCGCCTTTGATAGCGCCAAAATCAGGCGGCAAAGTTATTTCTAGCATAAGTATAACATCAGGTTTATTAAGCGGGGCTTGAGATTCGGAAAGTGATTAGTAAGGGAATCAAAAAGGAAGCGAAGGAGAGAGGGTGGTTGGCAGCGACGTACTCTCCCACCCCGTTGCCAGGGCAGTACCATCCGCGCTGGCGGGCTTAACGACCGGGTTCGGGATGGTTCCGGGTGGACCCCCGCCGCCTGTGCCACCAACACACACGCGCTCTCTCGCTGCGCTTCCTGCGCTGCCGTCTGAGGCCAAAGTGACGCTTCGGTTTCGCGCTCGTACCACGCGGGAAAGTGCCTACTTCCCCGTAACACACTCACAACAGCCCACGACCATTAGTACCGGTCGGCTGCACGTGTTGCCACGCGTCCACCCCCGGCCTATCCAGCTGGTGGTCTACCAG
>JACRPS010000004.1 GCA_016223085.1 Chloroflexota bacterium | reverse complement strand
TACCGTCAAGGAGGAGCAGGTGGATTATGCCGATTACCACGATTTTGACGATGCCTACCAGCAGTTGAAGCACTGGCTGGAGGTGGAGTACATGACCGAGCGGGTTCATTCGTCGCTGCACTATCTGACACCGGCGGAATTTGAAGCGGCAGCTTTGGCACGGTTGAGCCCTCTCTTATCTACCGGCTAATTCTGTCCAAGATTCTGCCCGCAGTACAAGGTCGCTGAATTTGTCTACTGCCAACGAGCTTGGTGGTATCGCATACGGGGTTTTGAGAGCAGCCAGCAAGCGGCAATGGAAGGTGGCACAGAGCAACATCAACAGCTAGGGCGTCAGCTTCAAAGGCTTACCAGAGTTAAACTTCTGGCCGGGCAACTTGTGATAGCGGGAGTTGTATTGCTGCTCGTTCTGGTCATACTGCGACTGCTTTCCGGTGCGGCGTGAACGACAGTTGGCTGCTTCTCCCTCTCGCGCTGATCGTTATCGGAGTTGCGCTATTCTGGTTCGGTCAGCAGCAACGACGCCGGATACACATGCCGGAAGGTACAACCATCTACGAGGACGTGCAAGAACGGCGCGGGGAACTGCTGATCTCCCATCGCTATGGTCTCAAAGGACACCCCGATTTCTTGTTCGAACAGAACGGGCAAATCATCCCGGTTGAAGCTAAAACAGGCCGCACACCTACTCATCCTTTTCCTAACCATGTCATGCAGTTGATCATCTACTGTGTGCTGGTTGAAGACAACTACGGCGTCCGCCCGCCTTATGGTGTCATTCGGTATCCTGAGAAACAGTTTATTGTAGACTTCACACCAGAGCAGGAAGCAGCTTTAGCCCAAATCCTGACAGATATGCGCCAGAAAAGTCTGTTACATGACGTTCATCGCAGTCACAACAATGCTCGTCTGTGTGCTACCTGCGGCTTTCGTAAGTACTGTGACGAGCAGTTAGCATCTCAACAGTTGTTGCTCTAAACAGAGAAAAGTGTAAAGGCTGGGCCTCACTATTTGTTGCACTACTGTAAATTAGCAAGCTTCAAAGTCACAAATACACGTTCAACGGCTTCTAGGGTTGCTTGCAGATCGCTTTCGGAGTGAGCAGCGCTCATAAAGGCAGCCTCGAATTGACTCGGCGCAAAATACACCCCTTTTTCCAGCATGGCGTGGAAGAAACAGGCATATCGTTCCGGGTCGGCGTATCGCTTGGCGCTTGCGTAGTCGGTGATGCTACCGGCTTCCTTGAGGAAGTAGAAGCCGAACATGCTGCCAACATGTCCAGCCTGAATTGGAACACCGGCTTCCACAGCCAACTTTTCGATTCCTGTCACCAATCGCGTGGTCGCCCGTTCAATGGCTTCAAAGACATCCGGCTCTAACAATGAGCGCAGCGTCACCAGTCCTGCGGTCATTGCCAGCGGATTGCCGGATAACGTTCCCGCCTGATACATCGGTCCGGCGGGCGCAACTTTCTGCATGATTTCCCGTTTACCGGCATACGCTCCCACTGGCAGACCACCGCCGATGACCTTTCCAAGACATGTGATGTCCGGGTCAAGCTGCCAGAACTGCTGCGCGCCGCCACGCGCAACCCGAAACCCGGTCATTACTTCGTCCAGGATAAACAGCGCGCCTTGCTCGCGGCATAATGTCTGTAGCCCCGGCAGAAACCCTGGTGCAGGCATCACAAAGCCGATGTTTGCGGCGATTGGTTCGACAATGATACCGGCGATCTGGTCCGGATACTGGTCAAACAGCGCCGCTACTGCAGCGAAATCATTGTACGGCGCAACAAGGGTATTGGCTGCCGTCGAGCCGGGAACGCCGGGCGAATCTGGGAGACCCAGCGTAGCAACGCCGCTGCCCGCCTGCACCAGCAGCATATCGGCATGGCCGTGATAGCAGCCGGAAAACTTGATGATTTTTTCGCGTCCCGTGTAAGCGCGCGCCAGCCTTAAGGCACTCATCGTGGCTTCAGTGCCACTGTTGACAAACCGTATCATCTCGATGGAAGGAACAGTCTGAATAACCAGTTCTGCAAGCTCATTTTCCAGTGCCGTCGGCGCGCCATAGCTCGTGCCGCGCATAACCGCCTTCTGAAGCGCGGCCACGACACGAGGATGAGCATGTCCCAGCACCAGCGGCCCCCAGGACAGCACGTAGTCTATGTAACGGTTACTATCGACATCCCAGATCATCGAACCTTCACCGCGTTCGACAAAGCGCGGAACGCCGCCAACGCTGCGGAAAGCGCGCACCGGGCTGTTTACGCCTCCAGGGATGAGCTGCTGAGCCTCGACAAACAAGGCTTCTGATTTGGAAGTATTCATACGATCACTCGTTCGTTAAGGTAGGTCATTACCTGCTGTGCGGTTTGCTGCGCTTGGTAAACGCAGTCAGGCATACCAACGCCACGATAGGCACTGCCGGTCACAAAAAGCCCCTCTGGCAGGGAAGCCTCGATCTGGCTGACTCGTTCCAGATGGTCGAGATCATACTGGGGATTGGCACGATGCCAGCGGAAAATACGATGAAACAGGGGGACAGCTTCAATACCCAGGATAGTCCTCAGTTCGTCCTGTACCACGCGCAGCAGCGTTTCGTCATCCAAGGCGAATGACTCCGGGCTGCGCGAACCACCAAAAAAGACGCGCAACAGCGCATAACCTTCCGGCGCGCGATGATCAAATTTGGTGGACGATACCGTGATGGCATTGATCGGACGCCCTTCACTCTGCGGGATGACAACGCCAAAGCCGTTCAATGGGCGCTGAATGTCCGCTTCATGGAAGGCCAGCGAAACCGTACCCGTACTGACATACCGGATAGCCGCGAGTTGATTGGCAGCAACAGGCGCGAAAGATCGCACGAGATCGGCGGAGGTATAGGCAGGAGTAGTCATCACCACCAGGTCGGCGTTCAGCGTTTCACCGTTATTGAGGGTTAACGTATAGCCACTGTCTGAACGAGGTGCAAGCTGACGCACCTGAACACCCAAGCGCAAAGCACCATCAAGGTGGTTAACCAGCGCAGTGATTAATTCTTGCGTGCCGTTCTGTAATGACATAAAAGCCGAAAGCCGTTTCTTCGACACGTGGCCGTTGCTGCTGTGATTTCGTCGCGATGCCAGCATTCCACGAATCAGGCTGCCGTGATCGCGTTCCAACTGCCGGAAACGTGGAAACGTCGCCAGGATACTCTGCCGCTCCGACTCGGCGTTA
Source organism: Chloroflexota bacterium (assembly GCA_016223085.1). Lineage (GTDB taxonomy): Bacteria > Chloroflexota > Anaerolineae > Aggregatilineales > Phototrophicaceae > CFX2. The sequence continues at coordinate 337,262 of JACRPS010000004.1, read as the reverse complement.
TAGATACCCGACATCAGCGGCTCGGCAATCTTGTCCAGTGCCTCACTCCCCAACCGCCGTCGCACAAAATCAGCCAGCGTTTCGTCATCGTCATCTTTTTTCGGTGGAATCAACAGGTCAAGCCCCATACGGAGTTTGCCCAGAGGCGAAATCAGCGGCGACAGAGCAAATGGCGTGAATTTGGTTGGCACGATCAGCAGCACGCCATCCGGTAAAACCACCGGCTTGCCTTTGTTGAGTACATACACGTTGCGCTGGTGATCGTTTGTTCCCAGCAGGTGATCTGCGAGGCCGACTTCACGTGCCAGTTGCAGCGCCCAGGGTTTCTGTGTGAGGAACGAATCCGGTCCCGCTTCCACCACAAACGGCACACCATCCACACCCTCAACCTGCTCAGTCAGCACCTTACCGCCCCATCGGTTCGATTGTTCCAGTACGGTGTACCGGATATTCAGTCCCGTTGTACGGGTCTGCTGCAAATACCAGGCGGTACTCAGGCCGGAGATACCCCCACCGATGATGACAACGTGTTTTGAGTCGGCTGTGACTTGCATGATCTTGTCCTCAATGTTTGGCCGTGTATTCATGGACAAAGTCCACCAGCCGCCTGACGTTATCCACTGGCGTATTCGGCAGGATGCCATGACCGAGGTTAAAGATATGTCCGGATCGCCCGCCTGCTTGATCAAGCACCTGTCGTGCGCGATTTTGCAAGGCAGGCCAGGGAGCGAACAGAGCTACTGGGTCAAGATTGCCCTGCACGGCTACGTCCGAGCCGAGCCGCTCCCACGCATCATTCAGGTTGATGCGCCAGTCCACCCCGATTATGTCGCCGCCTGCATCCCGAATCAGTTCCAGCATCCCACTGGTGTTCGTGCCAAAGTGGATGATCGGCACGCCTCCGGGGCGGGCAATCTCCATCGCGCGACGACTGTAGGGCATAACATAACACTCGTAATCACTAGGGCTGAGTTCACCGACCCAGCTATCAAAAAGCTGGAGCGCCTGTGCTCCGGCGCGCGCCTGCGCCAGCAGGTAATTGCCAACCACATCACTCAGTTTGGTCATCAGGCGATCCCACGCTTCAGGGTCGCTCATCATCAGCCCTTTGACATGGAGATGATTGCGGCTGCTGCCGCCTTCAATTGCGTAGCTTGCCAGCGTAAACGGCGCGCCGCTGAAGCCAATCAGCGGTATGCCTCGGCTGTCGAGTTCTTTCCGCGCCAGTTTGATCGCTTCCAGCGTGAACCACAATGTTTCTTCCGGTGGTGATACGTGCAATTGATCAACATCGCTCGTGCTGCGAATCGGGTTGTAGATGGCTGGCCCCTCGCCCTTTACAAAATCCAATTCCAACCCCATGCCTGCCAGGGGCGGCAGAATGTCCGCAAAGATGATCGCCGCGTCCAGATCAAAGGCGTTGATCGGCTGCATAGTAACTTCGTAGGCCAGTTCTGGCGTTTTGATGATCTCCAGAATGCTGTATTTCTCACGCAGTTGGCGATACTCGGCCATATAGCGTCCAGCCTGGCGCATCAGCCAAATTGGGGTTGCGTCGACAGGCTGACGCTGGCAAGCCATCAGGAAACGATTATTAGCGCGGGTTCCTGTACCCTCGTTCAGGATTTGCTCATTTTCCATGCTTAGCCCTCGTTCAGCCACCGGGCCGCGTCCTGTGCAAAGTAGGTCAGGATAATGTCTGCGCCCGCCCGTTTGATGCTAGTAAGGGATTCGAGAGCGCAGCGACGCAGATCAAGCCAGCCGTTAGCACCAGCCGCCTGTAACATCGCGTATTCGCCACTGACCTGATAGGCTACCACCGGCAGGTTATACGCCTGTCGAACGTCGCTTAGAATATCGAGATAGGGCAGCGCAGGCTTGACCATCAGGATGTCCGCGCCTTCGGCCACATCAAGCGCCACTTCCTTGAGCGCCTCGCGGCGGTTTGCGACATCCATCTGGTACTGGCTGCGGTCTCCGAATTGCGGCGGGCTTTCAGCGGCGTCACGGAACGGGCCGTAAAAGCCGCTGGCATATTTGGCGGCGTAGCTCATGATCGTTACGTGGTCGTAGTTATTGCTATCCAGTGCGGAGCGAATCGTTCGCACCATACCGTCCATCATGCCGGATGGTGCGATGATGTCCGCCCCGGCTTCTGCATGGACGACAGATGCACGCCCCAACAGGTTCAGCGTGGGGTCGTTCAGCAGATAACCTTCCGGCAGCAGCGGTGTATAGTGGTCGTACCCCGGCTGATTGATGATGCCACAGTGACCGTGATCGGTATATTCACAGAAGCACATGTCCGAGATGACGACGAGATCAGGGACGGCATCCTTAATTGCTCGTATCGCCTGAGGCACAATGCCACGAGGATTGTAATTCTCGCTGCCACAGGCGTCTTTGGTCTCAGGGATACCAAACAGGATGACGCCCGGTATTCCCAGGCTGGCAATCTTCCGCGCCTCGGCAGGCAGCCGGTCGACAGACCACTGGAACTGCCCTGGCATCGAGAGAATCGGTCGCTGAATATCCGTTCCAGGGCGGACAAACAACGGGAAAATAAAATCCGCCGGGTCTAGCGTTGTCTCCCGTATCATGCGGCGTAGCGCATCGGTTTGCCGCAACCGTCGGGGGCGGGCTGCCGGAAACACAGCGGAGGTCGTAACCACACCGTTGAGATTGGTTTCTTTAGTCAAAACCATTGGTCAGGATACTCCATGTTTCTCATAAAAGGTTTCCAGTTCTGTTACCAGCCCACTGAGGGTGTGGCTGGCTGGCATAACGGAAACAGCCAGTCCATTATCAAGCGCTGTACGTTCGGTCTGCGGGCCAATGCAGGCCATACAAATCCCTGTCAAGTCGTTCCGATTGCCGCCTTCACCGTCAAAACGTTCCAGAAAGTAGTTGACCGTCGAGGAACTGGTGAAGATGATGATATCCACCTGTCCGTCGGCAGCTAGATGAGGGATGTCCGCGCCGCCGCTGCCACACACCGTCTGATAGGCTTCTACGGTTTGAACCACAGCGCCTTTCGCTGCCAGCGCATCCGCCAACATTGAACGCGCAATTGCCGATTGGGGCAATAAAACCCGCGTTCCGCCAGCGAGTTGGAGTCTGTCAGCTAGCGCCTCCGCCATATATTCATCCGGCACATCCTGCGCTTCCAGACCGAGCAACGTTTGCACCAGCGATGCTGTCGAAGGGCCAACTGCCACTACCGATAAGCCAGTCACATTTTGAAGCGACAACCCCAGGGCTTCAAGCCGGTGGGACAGAACCAGGACAGTATTGGTGCTGGTCAGTATCAGCCAATCACAGCCGCCGGTTGCTGCGTCACGAAGCGCTGCATCCAGCACACGGCTATCCTCTGGCGGAACAATGGCGATACAGGGGTATGGCAGCGGGATAGCACCTCTCGCTTCCAACAATCGGTCAAGCGCCGCCGCCTGGTGCTGCGCGCGGGTATTGACCACTCGCTTTCCAGCCAGTGCGCCGATCATTGCGCCGCCTCCAGCAGGACGTTTGCTCCTTGCTGAAGGGCTTGTTGCGCCAGTTCTGTACCGGCGCGAACTGCCGCTTCCATGCTGGCCTCTTCTAATATCGCGCTAACATCAATCTGCTGGCGACCATCCATGCTGGTCACTCTCCCGCGCAGCCGAAAGACGCCGGAATCATCGGCGCTGGCATATGCTCCGACGGGCACAGTGCAGCCACCGCCCAGCCCGGCCAGAAAAGCCCTTTCCGCAGTGACGGCGACCGCTGTCTGTCCATTGTGAATTGGGGCAAGCAGGTCTAACGACGCAGTTTCACGGCGGCATTGGACTGCAAGCGCGCCCTGCCCCGGCGCGGGCAGCATGTTCTCAAACCCAAGCACCTCGCTCACCATGTCCAGCCGTCCCAGGCGTTCCAGTCCTGCATATGCCAGCAGAATTGCATCATACGAGCCATTGGGGTCAAGTGCCTTGCGAACGCGGGTATCCACATTGCCACGAATATCTATGACTTGTATGTCCGGGCGCAGGTGCAAAAGCTGCGCGGCGCGGCGGTGACTGCTCGTCCCAACCGTTGCTCTAGTGGGCAGGGTTTCCAGCGTATGGTTGTTCCGGCTGACCAGTACATCAGTGGGATTGGTGCGTATTGGGATAGCGCCGACGGTCAAACCTTCAGGTGATTCGGTTGGCAGGTCTTTCAGGCTGTGAACAGCCAGATCAATCTCTCCACTGCGAAGCGCCGTTTCAAGTTCCGCCGTAAACAATCCCTTGCCACCGACGAGGGGAAGTGGGGTATCCAGCACACGGTCACCGTGCGTGGATATAACCTCAACTTCAGCGATCAGGTTAGGCCAAGCAGTTTTGAGTAGGTTTAACACGTAGTCCGTTTGCCACCGCGCCAGCTCAGACCCTCGTGTACCCAGCCAGATTGGCTTTACACCAGTCATACGAACGATTCCCCCGGCTGGATAATACATTTCAAAGTGCAAATGGAAGGCGTTCCATCAGAGGTGGGCGGTTCACAGGTCGGACTTTGGTGGTTACATTCAATCTGTTCCAGTTCGTTCAGTCCAAACAGTTCGCGCATAGCATACGCATAACCATTCCCGTTACCCTCGGCAGCGTGTAGCTTTAGCCGCATGGTAGGTTCGTGCAGTAGCTTACTCACCAACCGATTGGCAAGACGGTTAATCACCTGCTCAGTATGTGGATCGTGTGCGTTCAGACGATTGAGCGCTTGCTCAACCTCGTTTTCCGCAATCGTCTTGGCCCACCGCTGCAAATTGGTGATGACGGGTATAACCTGACGGCTGTTCAGCCATTCCAGGAAGAAATCCGTCTCCTGCCGGATGATAGCTTCGACCAAGGGAATTGCGGCTTCACGCTGTGACAGGTTAGTATCAACAATGGAACGAAGGTCATCAATATCGTACCGTTGCACGCCGGGCAAATCCTGCACCGATTCCTCAATATCGCGTGGAACGGCGATGTCAATTAACAGCAATGGCCGGCCTTCACGTTGAGCGAGGCTGGACTGCACGTCAGTAGCGTAAATGACCGTATGCGGTGCGCTGGTTGCACTGACAACAATATCGGCCCACGCCAGTGCCTCTTTAAGTTGATGCCAGTTCATTGCCCGACCGCCCATCTTTTTGACCAGCGCTTCAGCACGGCTATACGTGCGGTTGATAAAAGTGATTTCACTCACGTTGTTACGCTGCATGGCTTGGGCTGCCAGCACCGCCATTTCGCCAGCGCCGACAATCAGGACGTGGCGATCGGCAAGTCTTCCCATCCTTTCCAATGCCAGCAATGCGGCAGCATGGCTGACAGAAGTCGTATAGCGGCTGATGTCAGTTTCGGTACGCGCCCGCTTGCCAGCGTGGACAGCCCGCGCGAACAGATGAGACAGTACAGGCCCGGTCATCCCTCCAGCCTGTGCATCGTTAAATGCCTGAGCCACCTGTCCGAGGATTTGCGGTTCACCCAGAATCATTGAATCCAGCCCGCCGGCTACACGCATCAAGTGGTGTATGGCAGCCTCATTCTCCAGAAAATACAGATGAGGAAGAAGAACATCTGGCGGAATGTTTTGCAGTTGGCCGAGAAAACGCTGAATGAGTGGCCGACCATATTCTATGTTGGTCGTCTCCGCATAAATTTCCAGCCGGTTGCAGGTCGATAAAATCACGGCCTCCTGCAAGCCCGCTTCCGACGCATTGTCCTGGTCAAGTGGTTGGTAGACTTGCAATTCTTCCAGCGCCATCCCCAGCCCGCAGCCTGATAGCGAAAGCTGCTCCCGCAGTTCAACAGGTGCTGTGCGATGGTTGAGTCCGACGAGAATAATCGCCACGATGTTTTACTCCGCCACCGGCTTTACAGAATAACCTCGCGCGTTTCCGGTTGGTAAGCGCAGAATGGTTCTTCGGCAAGGTAATTGCCAGTGACTCCATACGCCCGCGCCCGGCAACCGCTGCACAGCGTCTTAAACTGGCAGATGCCGCACTTGCCTTCAAGGACATCGGGATTGCGAAGTTCGGTGAACAAGGGACTGCTCTGCCAGATTGAACCAAAGTCTTCACGCCGCACGTTTCCGGCTTCAAGCGGCAGGTATCCGCACGGGAAAACCTCGCCACGATGGGATACAAAACATACGCCTGTACCAGCCAGACAGCCTTTGGTCGCGGCGTGCATCTGCCCGTGTCCGTGTACTTGTCGTTCGTGACTGGCAGGCAGATCGCGCGTAATGCCCTGCCGACGTTCTTCCGCCCGCCGAACTCGCATCACGCGGAAATAATGCGGGGCACACGTCGCTTTTAATTGCAAATCCGGTTCAGATTGTTCTACGTCGTACAGCCAGTTAAGAACGCGCTCGTACTCCTGGGCATTAATCATCTGCTCGTCGGCGATTTCCACACCGCAGCCAACCGGAACCAACAGAAATAAGTGGAGTCCTACAGCACCCAAGTCTTTCGCCAGCGTCCGCATGTCCTCAAGCTGCGCTTCATTGTGCCGGGCAACGGTTGTATTGATCTGCACAGGCAGGCCAACCCTCCGCAGCGCCTTAAAGCCACGAATAGTCGCCTCGAACGACCCTGCCAGTCCACGAAAAGCGTCATGGGTTGTTGCATCCGCGCCATCAAACGAGATACTGACCCGTTTGACTCCACTGGCTTTCACGCGTGCGGCTACTTCGTCGTCCACCAGCGTGCCATTGGTTGCCAGCGCCACCGGAAGCCTAGCATCCGATGCATAACGAGCGATCTCAAAAATATCGGGGCGGAACAGCGGTTCACCGCCGGACAGCACAAACACAGGCTTGCCGATAGTGGCTATCTGGTCAATCAGCTTAAAGGCTTCCTCAGTGGTCAGGTCTTGTGGAGTTAGTTGGTCGGCAACCGTCACCCTACGACAATGAATGCAGTGTAGGTTGCATCCGGCGGTGGTTTCCCAGAAGATCAGGCGCGGCGCTGGATAGTCCATTATCCAAATCCTTCATAAAATCTCTAAATGCTTCGAGAAAAGTGTGAAAATCTACACAAATATGCCAAAAGGATAACGGCTATCATGGTTACAGCAACAGTGTTATTTGTCACACTTTTCACATTTCGCCCTATGACAATCAACCCGGTAAGCAGCAGTCTACGGCGCAAAAGTCTTGCCTGGGGCCACGCGTTCCCAGGTAACGCCTTACCGGATTCTCGGTCATACGCTCGGTAATTAGTTCCCGAATCATGGTGATGAAGGCTGGATGTGTGCCAACGGTCTTCGCACGTATCAAGTTAAGACCTATACGATTTGCCACCTGCGTCGCTTCCGTGTCCAGATCGTAGATAACCTCCATATGGTCGGAGATAAAGCCAATCGGTACAATCACCGTGTCTTCCACACCGTAAGCTTTCAACTGTTCCAGGCGCTTGCACACATCCGGTTCCAGCCAGGGCTGGTGCGGCGGTCCGCTGCGGCTCTGGAAGACCAGTTCCCAAGTGTCGCGTCCCAATCCACTGGCAACCAACTGGCAGACCTCACGAAGCTGCGCCTCGTAGTCGCTAGCGCGCGCCATGCTTACTGGGATGCTATGAGCCGTAAAAAGCAAGGCGGCTGATACGCGCCGTCCTACCGGTAATTGATCGAAGGCCGCGCGCGTGTTTTCGATATTCGGCTCGATAAAGCCTGGATGATTGTAAAAAACACGTAGTCTGTCCACCTGCGGAGCGTTCGGGCCAACTTCGGCACGAGCACGGCTGATGTCTTCACGGTACTGGCGGCAGCCCGAATAACTGCTATAGGCACTCGTGAAGAAGGCAAGCGCCCGTTGAATGCCATCGTCTGCCATCTGCCGAAGTGTATCCGTTAGCAGGGGATGCCAGTTGCGGTTGCCCCAGTAAATGGGTAGATTCGGCCCATACGTTTCCAGTTCTGTCTGCAATGCCGCGATCAGTGCCTTGTTCTGGGCATTCAGCGGGCTGACGCCGCCGAATAACCGATAGTGCTCAGCTACTTCTTCCAGCCGATGTCGTGGAACATTACGTCCACGCAGCACATTTTCGAGGAAAGGAATGACCTCATCCATACCTTCCGGCCCGCCAAAGGACACCACCAGCAGGGCGTCATAAGGCTGCACTTCCGTTCGGAGCGATTGTCGATGGGTTGTGACCAAGTTTTCCATAATCAGAGTTATTCGCTCACCAGCGCGGCGATTTTCGTTCCCACGAAAATCATGCTGTCCCGAACCTCAACAGCAAAACTTTCTACGGGCGCGCTGGCGACGCCATCCAGAACGCGGCCACTTACTAGGTCATACTTGGCATAATGCCATGGGCAGGTCACTGTGCATTCAGCCGTATCAACTTGGCCTTCGCTTAACGGCCCACGCGCATGGGAGCAGCGATTGCTGAGAGCGTACAGGCGGCCATCTACGTTAAATAGGGCTACCTGTCTGCCATCGTGATAAACCAAGCGGCTTTCACCGGGAGGAATTTCGTCTAACCTACACGCTTCCGTCCACAACTCCTGTCTTGGTCGTTCGGTCTCATCCAAAGGCTCAGCAATAGCCGGGCCACCCAACGCATCCAGGGCTTCGGCCAGCCGCATGTTGATACAGGAGAAAAGAGGTGTGTCCTGCTTGGTATAACGGCTGGCTTCGGTTTCCCGCAGGTCTTGCACCAGATCGAGAAAATCCGATGGCTCATCAGTTTCGAAAGCAACAATAAATTCATAATCATCGAGGCCAAAGCAGTAGGTGGTATTGAGCTTCACCGCTGGATACCTGCGCCCAACTTCTATATGTTCATCCATCATTCCCTGGCGCGCTGCCCGAGACATCTGATACCAGTCGCGCGTTTTGATAAAGGGATATACGAATAAATACCTGGCATCTGATGGCTGCACGACCAGGCGCTCTTCATGCCCATTGTTGCTGCTGCGGATTTCGTAGATGGAACGTTTTGTTTGTGAGAAGTACGAATAGGCCATCTGGAGATAGGCCCCCATTCGTGTCCGCATGATTGCTACCGCTAATTCCTGGAATACGACCGGGCTTTCAGCGATTAGCCACAGCAGCAATTCTGCATCAGCTCGCGTGCCCATCAGACTATATGGACGCAGCAGCATACGACGGTTAAACGTCTGGATAGTATCCAGCAATTCACACTTCTGCTCGGCCTGTTCGTCACCGGAGAGCCGCCGCCACACAGGGTCAATACGGTAAAAGGCGAAACGAACGTACTGCCGTTTGGTTAAACTTTTACTCCGTTGTTCTTTATCGGAATTACTGTGGTTGGGGATATGCATGAAGCGATTTGACGATGACATCTGAGAATTCCTATTTTTCCAACAATATCAACATCAAGACAGAATATACAGAAAATTCTACAATTCTGCAAGCAAGATTAAAGATTTTATTAGATTTTACTGGACTAAAGTGCCATCAGAGTGGAGTATGTCTATTAGAGCTTTAGCATAACAAATGAGCAATTTGGTTCAAGCTGGTAATATCAATCAGAAAAAACAGCTATATGCATCCACAGCTTTAGGCTAGGGCGCATTTCAAATGAGGGGCAAAGGGTTAGAATAGGGGAATGGCAGGCACAAAGGGAGCAGGTTCTGCTATGTCCACAACGTGCGATGATCTGGAAAAGCGACTCCGGAAGCGAGCGCAGGAAGCGGTTGCGAAATTACTTGAACAGAAGGCCGGTCGCCGTGACTTAAGCATGAGTGCGATGGAAGATTTAGTTGGCGATTTTGAGAGCGAGATTCGCCAATCGCTGATGCAGGAAATGGTCGCTGACGCCCAAGTGACTCAGCAGGGGTTGTGTGAACCCTGTGGTGGCAAGTTACGCTACAAAGGCAAAAAGTCCAAACACGTGGTCACAGGGCGTGACGAGGTGGTGGTGGAGCGCGATTATTACCACTGTGAGCAATGTGGCATCGGCTATTTCCCCCCTGGATAAGCAGTTGGGCTTGAATACGACGGCTTACAGCCAGCAGATGGCGCACAAGATGGTGTGGTTAAGTGGGCTGTTACCCTATCAACGGAGTGCCGCCGTATTTAAAGAAATTGGTGAACGCTTCATTCCTGCCAGCAGCATTTGGCGACAAACACAATATCATGGTGAACGCTTACAAGCGCATGTCAAACAGCAGCAGGAGCAGGTGAGTGTTGAACGGGTGGTGATGCCCGACGTCCGCCATGACCACGCCCAGCGCAAGGCCGTGTCAATGGACGGTGGCATGGTCAATCTTCGAGGTGAGGGTTGGCGCGAGTTAAAAGTGGGGGCGGTGTTTGACGTGGAAACCCGTCTGGAACGCAATCCGCAGACCAAACAGTTGGAGGAGTTGGCCCATGGCGTGAACCTGCACTACACTGCTGTGTTCGGCTCGAAAGCTGATTTCACCAGAGCGGGCGGTGGTTGGCGATGGGGCAGCCTGGATTTGGAATGTGGCGGAGGATGTCTGTCCTGATGGACGTCAGATTGTCGATTGGTTTCATGCCGTGCAGCATCTTGCCGATGCCGCCACCGCCTTGTTTCCCAATGACAGCGATGCCCAGCAGCGCCAACATTGATTTAAAATCCGCAAGGATCACCTCTACATGGGGCGCACTCACAAGATCATTGCCGCCTTACAGAAGTGTGAACAGGCTGATCTGACCAGTTATTTTGAAACCCACCAACGCCGGATGCAGTATCTTGAGTTTCGTGAAGACAGCTTCCCCATTGGCTCTGGCACAGTCGAAAGTGGGGTTAAGCAGTTCAAACAGCGTTTGACCGGGGCCGGGATGCGTTGGAAGGCCGACAATGCCCAACGCATGTTGGTCATCCGCGCTGCTGTCTTGGGCAATGACTTTTCTGATTTATGGCAAACGGCAGCTTACCTGCCCCCGATCTGAAATGCACCCATCAACTTGTATATTGCCAGATAGAACTGTAATTATCAAAAATTAAATTTATATATATGATCAAATACTGGGCATAACACTGTGATTTCTTATGATTCCGTAATCAGATTACGATTAGCCGATACTCCAGTTAAGAAAGCATATGTTGTCCCAAATGAGTTCCTTACTGCTTGACTCTTTTTGAATAATTCTATAGACTCGTAGTGTTATGAAAAAGGATTATTTCACACAGCAAAAATACTGGCAGTTGTGGAACATATTTCAGTCCGTAATTTCCCTCCTCAACCACCAGATGAACCTTCAGCGGTTGGTTGTGTGGGCAACATACAAAAAGCTACGTCATCCACTCAGACTGTATCAAAATAGATTGTCAGATGTTGAGGTGCGGCTACTTCGATATCGCCTTCAGTATCCTCGTTTAACGCGGTACACAACCGTATTTCATTGGCTCACCTGCCCGATACATTCCCCTCCTCGATTCTTCCCGCGCGGTGCTGCCGCCCGGTACCGTATTAACCGCTTGACAACGAAAACCAGTAAAACCTACAGTTATACAAACTGAAACAGGGACGCCCCCGGTAGGTGTTGTGAGCACCCACCGAGGGCTAACCCACCACGCTGAAGTACGCAGCATGGCAGGCTAGACGCAATTATTCTCTTTGCGTTTCGAGTCGTCAACTGCGGCATCTCGTGGTTGACGACTTTTTTATTTATCAGGGCATCTGCCCGGAAAGGATGTATGCATGAACCAAGCCGACAAGCCGTTCAATTGGTTGCTCCCATTGCTGATCGCCGCTTCTTCACTATTCCCACACTTGGAGCAACCGCCGCTGACTTACAGCTTAAAGCATACCTTGTCCAGTCAACCGAACGAATAAGGCATTCAGAAGAAGGGATACATATCATGCGGTACGCAGCGTACATCCGGGTCAGTGATGAGGAACAGGTCAACGGCTATTCCCTTGATGCTCAACGGCGTCTCATTCACGATTGGGTTGCCAGCCGAGGCGGAACAGTCGTGAGAGTGTACGCAGATGAGGGTGAATCAGCACGAACGGCTGACCGCACCGCTTTTCAGAAGATGCGGCTGGACGCCCGAAACAGCAAATTTGATGCAGTTGTTGTCCATAAATTTGACCGTTTCGCCCGCAATCGGTTTGATTCGCTGGCGATCAAATCGCTTCTCCGCTATGACTACAAAATCAAAGTATTCTCGGTTACTGAACCCTCAGAAGATAGCGATGGCCCAATCGGCGCACTCATCGAAGGCATTATAGAATGCGTTGCGGACTGGTACAGCCGTAACCTTGCCACCGAAGTTGCCAAAGGCAAGCGGGAGCGTGCCCGGCAGGGACTTCATAACAACCGGGCATCGTTTGGGTACGACAAAGACGAGAACAAAATACTCGTGCCAAATGCCCGTGAAGCGCCGGGATTGATTATGGCCTATACGGAATTTTCAACCGGTAAGTACAGCGACGGGGACATTGCCGTGTTACTGACGAATGCCGGCTATCGCACCAAGAACGGGCGGCCATTCTCAAAGGAGACGGTGCGCGAAATGCTACAAAACCAGACCTATCTCGGTAAAGTCCGGTATCAGGAATACCGCAAGGACAAAACACGGCTTAACCGTTCGCGCATTCCTGATGACTGCTGGTATCCCGGCCAGCATCAGCCGCTCATCTCACAAGAGCTTTTTGACAAGTGTCAGCAGGTACGGCGGGAACGAGCGTCACATCGACAGGCAACACCGAAATACAATCCGTATCTCTTACGGAACTTGGTCTACTGCTACCGCTGCTGCCAGAATCCACCTACCGATTACACCTTCCCCGCCTATGGCAAAATGCGCGCTCAGGTGCAGGGAAAACGCTACCGTTACTACCTCTGTCGGGCAAAAGACTTTAACCGGGAATGTGAACAAAAGTCGGTTCACTGCGATCAAATTGAAGCACAAGTGCTTGCCATTCTTATGACCTTGAAACCTTCGGCAGCATGGCAGCAACATATCACGGAAGCTATGAGTAATGTTCTCGGAGAACAAAACCTTGAGCAGCGGCTTGGAGAAATCAAAGCCGCCATTGAGCGGATGGATTTTCGGTGGGATCAGGGCTTTATCACCGATAAGCTGGATTACCTGGAAAAGCGCGTCAAACTTCAGCAGGAACTAGAGCAACTTACCCCTATTCCTGAGGATGATCTTGAACGGGCAGCCGATATGCTTGAGAACTTTGGTAAGTATTGGGACACCTGCAATAACGACCCGGAAGCCCAGCATCGGCTGATCAAACTTATTGTTGAACGAGTCTATGTTCAAGATCAAGCAGTGGTGGCAATGACGCTGAAGGCGGATTACCACATTGTTTTGGGGCATAAAGCAAATGGGTCAACCGAAATCTCAGTTGACCCATCTTTATACACGCACGGGGATGACGGGGAACAGACCCCAATGAGGTATCTAGGGGTCATTATAGTTCCCTATGGTACACCCTTTGAAGAAGTTCAGCAAATTTTGGGGTTGCGTGCAGCGTGAATTTCATAACCTTCTATTTTCCACAATATTGACCAACTGCTTCCAGGAATAGTTCATTATCGTAAGCACCGCGCGCCAGCATAGGCGCGTTGCCACGAATTTGGCAGGTTGGTTCGGCCTGCGTGAGGTCAATGGCGATCAGCATACTCACGACAGGCGCAGCAAAGGATGTTCCCGCTCGGTATTGATCGTCGTCAAAGCTGAACCACGCTCCTGGTACGCTGACATCGCCATTATTTGAATGCAACCAGAATCGTAAATCATTGCCCTCGTTAGCACTCACGCTGATGACTTCCGGCCAGCGGGCGGGATAGAAGGGTCTGCGCTGTTTGAAATTACCGGACGACGCAACCGGAATGATCGTCAGATCACGGGATTGGCGCAGGAAATCGCGTAAAGGGTCTGACTCCAACTTTGTACTGTTGAAGAGCCTCAGAACCCGCAAGTCTTGTGCTCGAAATGCCGGTTTCGCCCCACTCGGCGTAGGTGGTACAGGAAGAACCTCCCCTGCCAGTGCTTGTCCCGGTGCAGACGGGAGCGCCTGGCTACGAGGTGCTGCTCCTTCGGTGTCTGTTAATCCTGTTTCGTCAATGTACCCTATTCGGGAGTCTTTTAGAATGGCCTGAACATTGCGTGGATTACCGCCCAAATGTTCAACCAGCGAACGTTCTGGGTTGTTACGACGTGCCTCCATAAAATCCGCGAAGTTGAATTGGATGCTGTCGTCGGCACAGGGGACAAATACAAAACTCATGTTCAGCACAAACCGTTCAACACCCTGCGCGGACAGTTCTTCGATGGCGGACTGGATTTCCGGCAGGATAAGGTCAGACCGATAGCCAGCTTGGTCAGCAATGTTCACTTGTTGAAGGGTGATCTGACTGGCCGCATCCGAAGGCAAGCGATCATACAACTGCTGGAATACCTGCCAGACCAGCCAGCCATGCGAAACAGGCGTATCACCTATTCCATCAGACGAAAAATCGTCAACGATTAAAACCGCTACCGCTTCCGTCCCTGGACTCGCATAAGCCAGGTTATCCAGAATCCACTGAGAGTCAGCGGCTAGTCCCTCCGCTTCAATGTCCTCACCTTCGGGTGTCAGACCATTGTCGCCCGTCTCACCTGCCGCACCAGCAGTCCCACTGTAGGCTTGGCCCAGAATCTGATCGGGTGTGAGGGCACAGTTCACCTCTGTTGCCCTACGTCCCTGCGCGGAGACCAGAGTAACACTCAGTAAAGAAGCACAGGTCAAAGCCATTAGCCCAAAGATGATTCTTTTGAACAGGGCAGACATTCGTTGCCTCCTAATATTTATAATTCTGGTTGAACAGTATAGGCTCTCTCGTTCATGTATTGAATGAGGTCATCGGCTTGAGCCTTCGCTTTGACCTCCCGCCAGAGTGCAAGCGCCTCATCAAACGCTGCTTGTGCCTGAACACGATTATCCATTCGGTGATAGTCTTCGCCAATCGAGCGCAATACCCCTGCTAACCAGAAATGATTGTTTTGCTCTTTCGCCAACTCATATGCTTCATAATGCGTGGCGAGTGCCTGACTTAGCTCCCCCAGTTCATGTTCACAGGAACCCCGATTCAGCAGCGACCAGAAGTGAATATCGGGAAGCCGGAGTGCTGCCGCAATTTTCGCGGCTTCGTCTGATAGTTCTTTGCCTCGCTCATAATCGGGAGGCTGCTGATTAATGAATTGATAGCCCTGATGGTGCAGCACGAAACCCAGTACAAAATCGTCACTCAGGTTTCGCGCGATTGTTTCAGCCTCGCCATAGTAATCGTTCGCGTCATCAGCGTTCTGAAGTAAGCGCATCTTACCAATAACAGTCAGAAGAATAGCTTCGCGGCGCACATTGCCGAGTGATCGCGCAAGAGCTAATGCCTCCTGATAGGCCATAAGTGCATTGTCGTAATCCCCCATAAAATCGGCATAGGAATTCCCTAGCCTGCTCAGAAGATAATGGGCCGTTTCCAGTTCATTGCTTTCCCTGGCTGCCTGGATAGCATTTTTGAGAAGCTTTAATGAAACTGCTGTGTGTCCCCGCGCCGCAAAATAAGGCCCATCAACGGTCAATGATTTCAGGATGGCAATAAACACATCGGCCTGATTGGAATGATAAGCGGTTTCGGCTGCCTCCAGAATGTTGCTTTGTTCGACATCTAGTGCATCCAGATCATCTTTGTGAGCAGATGCATACATCTGACAGGCTTCGACAACGGGTAGATGACTCCGTCCTTTGTTCATGAACATGGTTCGGGCATAGCTGTAGGCGAGGTCGTGAAGCCGGAAATACTCAACATGATGATGCTTTCTGGCACTGACCAACCCACGCTCTTCAAGCTGGCTGAGTGCATCCCCTACAGTCTGGGTATTACGTCCCATCACCCTTGCAAGCAGTTCCGGGGTTGAACTGGGTTCAAACATCCCTCCCAGAGCAATAAACACATCCAGCAAATCCCGGTGTAAGGCACTGACGCTCGTGTCCAGAAGTGACTTGACACCTGCACGACCCATTTCACCATAGTTGGCAGGCATACTGAGGTCATGAGGGGCTTGTTCCACCCGCTGCAACAATTCAGCCGGTGAGAGCTGGTAGACTTTGAGCGTCTTGCTGGCGATTTCGAGGGCGAAGGCATGGTAGCCCAGTATCTCACACAGACGCCTGGCATCGAGGTCACTGCTGATGTCGCGCCCGCGCACATACAGATTGAGCAACTTCAACGCTTCAGCCGGTTTCAACTCACCCACTTCGATGATTTCATCCAGTGGAAAGCGATGGCGCGAGGTTACTAACAGTGGCATCGCACGAGGCACAGCTTTGACCACTCGCGCTAAGGCAGCCCCATTCCACACGTCGTCCAGTACGAGCAGTGCTTTTGTTTCCGCCAGAAGATGTCGTATGACTTGTAAGCGTTCATCACCGGAAGTAGTGGCGATAGCCTGCTGCATACCTAAGGCCCGTCCAACAGCTTCAAACACCGCATCCGGTTCAGCGGCCCCTACCCGTAACCAGAGAACTGGGCCTCGACCAGTGGCAGTATGTTGAGCAGCAATGGTAGCCGCCAGTGCTGTCTTACCCATACCGCCGAAACCCCGCAGTAGGATATGCTCCTGGTCATCGAGCAAGGCCTGCACCTCAGCCACCAGATCATCGCGCCCAACCAGCCGCTTGGGTTGTTCAGGTACATCATCAGGAATCTGGGCAAAAACGGCGCTGATCGCGCTGTGATACGCAACCTGACGTTCCAATAGCCACTTCTCAACCGATCTCCCAACCTGCTGTTTGAGGTCTTCGAGGCTGGTAAACCAGCGTGGAGTAATGCCAAAACGCACATCACTCTGTTTATCCAGAAAGGCTTGCAGTCGAGGGTCACGCTGCTCCGGGTTCAGGTTTTTGACATACAGGTGACGCTCTATACCCCGCTCAGTCGCGCGTTCAAACTCATCCAGCGTCCATTCGCCAAATTCGTTCCAGAAGATACCAATATAGAGGTCTGCGTTCTGTAATGCTTCCAAATAGATGTCTCGGATGGATTTGTTGCTGGCAGGAGCATCACCCTCAAAAATCCAGGTCTGGAATTTGAATATGTCCCGCCCTAGTGTTGGGAGCAATTCCTGTAGGGCCTTGCGCTCTGGGGCAAGCTCTTGCATTTTGGAACTGATGAATACGGAGAGTTCGGTCGGCACTTTTTGAACTCCGCAATACTGGTTATTTGAATTATAGATGTTACGGTCAGTATGGACTAGGAACGGGTCGTTATTGGGTCTGGTGACGATGCAAACTGAACAACTGTCAGAGCCTCAAAATGGAATAGACCCTAACCCCAACGGAGTAACGTCGTTTGCTATAGCGACTATGAATTAGTGCCAGGTTTTGATTTGGGTCAGCGCCTCGTCAAAACCGATGTCCTCAGTCGGAAGCGGGACATCTTGTTCCAGGCTCACGCCATCGCGCACAGCTTTTAGCACGGCCAACATGCGGGCGAGAATTCGCACCTGGTCTGATTGACTGTAGCGATCAAAGTTTATAGGTAGTTGACTGTAATCCACCAACCGTGCGCCATACAGCGTTTCCTCATAAGTTTTGTTGTAGGCGGCGTTGAAGTCAAACGACAGCACATCTCCGGCATTGAGGGGAATATTGACTGTCGGAATGACCATATCTACATCAAAGCCATACGGATAGACTTTGCCTTCTGCAAAGGCTGGACGTGGGTCAACGACGAAAATGTGATACGGCTGCGACCCGGCTTCCGGCTGCCCTCGCCTCTGCCCCGTGCTATAGCTTGGCACACGATCAAACGTTGGCGGCGACTCGTGCAGGTAGTCAAGCTCAACAAAAACAATCCCGCTGTGCAGCAGTTTCCATCGTTTATCGCGGTAATATTTCGCATCCTGGCCGCCAGGTTTGTTCGAGGGGGACAGCAGTTCAACCCACGCCACAGGTTCTCCCAATTCGCGCTTGGTTGGTTCGTACTCGTAAATGGCAATGGCTTGGTAATCCGCTAACTCGCGTTCCAGACTCATCACTTCTGAGATCGCCAGCATTTCACCCGCCAACGGTGACGACAGTGGCCGTTGACGGCGCATGGGGTCAGGGTCGTAGATGGTTACGTCGGATTCGGGTCTGCCTGCGGGTTCACCAAAGCGCCGGATTTGAAGCGACTGCTGGATGTCTGCAACGTAACCCATTGGGAGTAGTTGGGCGCTCATCAGACGCATGAGATCGGCAATGTGATTGGCATGAAAACCGTCCCAACCACCCTCAGCCTGGAAGTAGCTGTGCAAGTGGGCGTTGACACCTCGATACTGGTTCTTGACGGCACGAACTGGGGGCATCTTTTTTACTCAACAACCACTATTCCCCTCTATTCTATCATGTCCACTTGGCGAAGGACTCAGTTCAGTATGCCGCCGTTTTCCAAAAGCTCCCTGGCGTTCCATATCTGTTATGGATTCTTGGTTGAAGTTGTCAGTATGGTCGAAATGCAATACAGGTCAGGCCATCAGGTGTTACCCAAGAAGGCGGTGATACGCACACAAACCAGTTGCACCAAGTAACGTTTAGAACTTCCTTTAATCCAGGCTTATTTGCCATACATTAAGACGACGATGCTTGCCTGGTTCTACATCAATATGAGAGTAGCCGCACTGTTCATAAAATTTATTTGCAGGCAATTCAGTTGGGCATTTTAGAAGAATGCTCGACTGACCTCTTTCAGTTGCTTCCACTTTTAGCCTTGATAACAAAGCTCGTCCGATACCCTGCCTTCGCTCCTCCATATTGACTACAATATGGTACAAAGTGGTCTGTGAATCACGCCGATGATGGTAATGAACAAATCCAACAATTTGCGGTGCAACGGCTACGAAAACTTCACCGTCCAGAATGGCCTTTTCCAAAGCGGGCTTTAGGACAAAACCAAGTTCGGCACGGTGTTGGTCAGACAACCGTTTGATGGCTTCTAAATCTTCGATTGTAGCCTTGCGAACCGTTACATTGTTACTGTTGCCAGATGTCATAATCATTTTGGGCATCACTGGCGACAGTACCACCGCCGTGCTGACTCTGCCGAGGCCGTATCTGCATTACGCTTACAGACTCACGTTCATCATCCACTAAAACAGCTTGCCCTACACGCTCAAGTCCAGTTATATAATTCCGCAACTCACTTCCCATATAATCCTGGCTCAAACTGTTCAAAGCCATTACATCATCTCGTGTTGTAAGTTTATGGCTGAGAATCACATCACACTGCGATAATATCTCACGGTCAATGGCAGAGGGCTGTTGAGTCGCTACGACCAATGATAGCCCTGGTTGTCTCCCTTCTTTAGCCCATCGAATAAGCTGTTGTTTTCCGAGGGAGTTTCCCGAACTTGGCGCAAATTGATGTGCCTCATCCAAAGCCAACCATACGCGGGGGAGTTCGGCTGCCAATCCAAACTCCTCACGAAGACGCGCATCAGATCGAGCACGGAATAGATTTCTGCCCACTACGGATACAATCAGATTTCGTCGTCCTTGTGGCCCACTCTCTAAGCGACTCACATCAATAACGTTAACGACGCCCGGTTCAAAAATGCTATCCAAAGGTTGATACGACTCTTCGCTAAATAAATGCCAACGCGCAGCACCTTCTAGGCGGTTCAGAAGAGCTTCTTTAGAAGTATCCTGTGCCCGCTTGTCCTTCTCGACACTTCTTGCAATGTCATGAACAGTGAAAAACCCTTGCTCCTCAGATAAGTTTTGCACTGCTCTAAACAGCACAATTCCCATTGGCTTATTCACATCTGCGTCGAATAGGTCACACCAACCATCGGGTGTAAGATCGGCAGGATTTAGCCGTAGACAAGTATATTCGACACCACGACGACGAAGTTCATCCAGAATATCCGGGTCGTATAGTTCTTCAGGGATACCTGGAATAAGCAAACGAACTCGTAATCCCTGCGCGGTCAGTCCCCAACGAAACAACTCTGAGCTTTGGCGTTCATTTCGCTTGACCATTGTATGGTAGATGCCCATCGGATCAACGACGATGGGAATAACATTTCGACCACCAACAGCAACAAGCTCCTCGATCAATACACCTAACGTATAAGATTTACCGCTGCCTCGCTTGCCACACACAAGAACCGCGCGTGACCCTGAAGCATCCAGATAGACATTTTTCTGAGTATTGAGGTCTCTTCCAAGCATGAGTTCCAAGTTGTTTACACCTTGAACTTTCCAAAAGGCACAATGGACTCCTGATACGACAAACCGCCATGTACACCGCTGTCATTAGTGCGTATTGGAACGCCTAAATATGGGTAGGTATATAAATAATAGGGTACATAGCTATTTTCAAATCGCACAGTATACTCTCTAAACTCTTCAGCCGGACACGATGAAGTAAAACGAGGTTTACTATCACGAATACCTCGAAGTGTGCGAAACGAATGTTCGTTTTTCCAGAGTACGCCATGATCTGCGGTCAGATAGAGATTCACACTTAAATGTTTGCTCTCCAATAGATTTAGCAAACGCTCAATATCTTGCAGTATAGCCTTCACAGCAATATCTACTTCTGAAGGTCGTAGTTCACGTTTCCCATGTGCTAAACCATCCAAACCTTCACGGACAATCTGAATATAACAATTACGTAGAGATTTTTCGTCTTTAAGCCACTGCAAAGCCACTTCAAAGTTTGTTATGCCCTCAACAGGAATTGCCTCAAACATGAAATCGGCGATTTGATTTTCGTTCCTGTCCCAATAAGTGTAACCTCTAGCCTGATGATACCCTAATCCATACAAACGCTCGTATACCGATGGCCGATTAATAATCGAGGCGAAACCTACCGTCTCCACCAACCTGCCATTATGAAAGCGAAAAGTGACAGATGGGCCGTCCACAAAGCAGGGTTGAAGTTCATCCCAGCACCAATTTAACACGTCAGCGTAACTTAAGCCGTCAACGAGAAACAAGACCACAACATCAGGGGGCGAAGCATGTACATCCCTTTCAATGTGAGGAGCGATTTTATCGTGTGTTAAAAGATGTTCTCGTGCATATCTGACGTTATGAGCGATATTATTGTTCACGGCTTCTATCGGTGGATGGTTCAGTACATTTACTAATGGAAAGCGTGCCATTAAAGCCTTGTCATGTCGAATGAGCAGGGTTGGCCTTGCAGCATGAAGCTCAGGAGAGTCAATCTCGTAACCAAATCCTTGTATGTCATTCACCACTTGCGTACCGGGAGGTAAGCAGAGTGGAATCAATGGATGAACATGCCCAATCACTGGGATTTTCGCTAACAACTGGGCAAGTTCGTTAAACGTTGTTGCCACCCCAGTGCTCATAGCTACCTCCGCACGCGGCTCACTATCTGGCGTATACGGCGTTTTTCATACAAGCCTCTGAGTGCAGCCCAGAACTCATCTTCAGAAAGAGGGACTCTCCGTTGCCATTCGATCAAATCTTCGCCATTTTCAATGTCGTCCGCTTGGAGTTGATCGAAAGCGATTTGTTCCTGGGGGGACAACTCAGCATCGGCCAATCGAGTTCGCAACTGCTTACAGTGCCCATCAATGTCTCGTAAAGCATCCCTGACACCCACAAAATCGCTGACAAGTTGTGCAAACTGTCCCTCGTTGGCGGATGTGAAATCACGAATAACAGTTACATCACGAGCTTGGCTTTCCATTTTTGTGAGAACACTACTGATTTGTTCAGACCGCTCCAATATTTCTTGACCACTACTTTGGACTGCTTGACAATCTTCAGGTAGCAGGTCTTTCAATTGATTGGGATTGAGTAACATCAGTACATCTTGACGTTGGCGCTTAACGATATTCACCATCTGCCTGTGAAGTTCGAGCATTCGGCGCTGTACATCTTCGTGCAAAAGACGTATCGATTCACCGGGATTTGCAAAATTGAATTCAAATGGTCTGTCGAGTTGTTCGCGTCTGAATAGTCCCTGACCTGTGAGAGCTTGCCGATACTGATTCTGTAAATCAGTAAAGGCGTCCTGAGCCTCTGTCCGTATTCTTCTCACTTGCTCACTAATCTCAGCAAGACGACTCTCGTAAATGCTGTGATTTGGCAGCGAGTCAAGTTTCAGTGAGGCGGGTTTACTGGAAATATCAGCGCGAATATCGCCAGCTAACCGATCAAAAGAGACTGCTTGAGGTCGAGTTGCTGCCTCCATCTGTTGAAGACTGTCATACAATGACGAGCCTGCTGTAACCAAACGCCGCCATGCAGTGAGGTGCTGATACTGATTATCAAACAGTTCGACTTGATTGCCCACTGATGTTATTTGGCCTTCGTACTTGCTCATGTCCTGAGCAACTTGCGCCAGCGTTTCACATCCAAGTTCTGGATTGGAAAGTAGCTGTTGTATCTGTTCAAGGTGAGAGCGCAGTTGTTCCACCCCCGCTTTTACTGTATCGGCGTGTCGCCGTAGTGCTTGGCGCAGTACATTAACCTGATCCACATAACTTACGCTACCGGCAATTGGCTCATTTAAGGAGTTAATGTAATCGGGACGAACTGGCCGTAAACCCCGTAAGGTAGCTACAAGCTGCTTAGCCAGTTCCGCTTGCTTTTCGCTCACGAACATTTGCAGTTCATTGTGCCGTAGTTGTATATTACGCCCCAGTTTATAGGCTTTCTGAGGATCAGGTCGCCCCAATTGAAGCTCTTTTTCAAGGTCAGACTGCCATTTCTTGACATTATCTTGAAGGCTCAATAGCCGTTGATTATTGGGAAAACCTGTTAGCAACGCTTCCACATCGTGATCTAGTGCCCGCAAATTCGCGGCAACACTATCTAAGTCGGGAACTTGCGAAGGCACTTCACGAATCAAGTGCTGTTGATGGAAATCTATAAGTTCACGTTTACTGAGGAGATTGAGCAGGGCTTCGATCTCCTCGTTTTGGTAGCCGTGACTGCGCGCTCGCGTGTATATGTCGCTGATATTCATGCAGTGAACTTCGTGTGCCAACCCCCCTGATTGAATCCGTTCAATATGTTTGGACTCACGTAGCCAACCCACAATCTGTTCTTCCAGGGGATGAAGTGTGAACTTGACCGACCCGGTTTCATCCTGCTGCGCTCGCGTAGGCCAATCTCGTTCCTGTCTAAGTAGGGTATCGAAGGTTCGCATAAAACTTTCTAAAGCAGTGACCGACAGTACCATCAGGTCAGCTATTTGTTTCTTTGTTCCTTCGACTTCAACATCACCTCGTTTTTGATAGAGGTTGTTTAAGCGTTCCAAAGCCGACACGTACTTACGTAAAGAATCACGCCATGTGTTAACCGCCATTAGTGTTCGATAACTGCGTCCGTAGCGCAGATCGAGCAGTCTCAAAATGGCTTGTTCTGTTATGCCAGCACCCGCCGCACCTAAAGGTGCGCCCACCTCAGCGTTGAACAAATCGCGCATGACCGTCTCAAGTAGGTCAGGCTGGAAGCCGCTCTTGATATACTGATCGTCCTGCTTTGGAATGAGGTTATCAGCCCGTTTCTCCTCAAGCATTTGGTAGATATTCATCAGCACCAACGGTGACAGGTCATAGGGTGACCATACCCCTTGTAGTGCCTGCTGAATCTGTACAGGCAAGCCCTCTGGCCTGACATATAACAAATTGATCGGCACGACCGCCGTATAGTTACTGACTTCAAGTTCGACGGGCTGCGCCAGGTGGCGGCGTTCCTCCTGGTCATGGTGTAGACTCAAACGATATTCAATAACTACATCTCCGTAGGCTATGTCATCCTTACGCTCTTCGTCTTCCCATAAAATGCGTGCTTGTACTTTACGGCGTGGAAAACGTGATGCGAATGACTGAAAATCGCCTTCAAAGATAATGGAAAGGTTGGAGGTGAAGTTGCTTGGCCGCTCCTCTATAACTTTCCAGCCCTTGAAAACATGGCTCTTGAGCAGTGCAGTGAAAACGTCGAGCGCACGGCTGCGGGTGCTATCGTGATTTTCGCCATAAGCACGACGAAAATCACGAATGGTCTGAGGCAACCACTCTCTTTGAAGTTGCACTCGGTCTAGGCCGGACAGGGTAACACCACCCTCATCCAGCGGCCCCACTGCAATGACCAAATCTCCAAGTGCGACCTGCATCAGTTCATCAAGCGCCCGATCTACGTGATATTGCACTTGAATCGCATGAGGTACGCCCTCCGTAGGGAATGCAGCCGCTAATTTGATAGCAGGCTCATAACGTTCGGGGTTAGTGCGAACGGTGGCACTTTGCAGCGCCCGCCGGGTCACACTACGAATCTTGTCATTTCCAGTAAATTGTATCGCCTGCTCGTTCATAAAATCGTCAATCAGATCAAGAGGCGAATACGGCTGGCTGTTTGCATGTCCAGTTTCGTGATACCGCTGTACCATGCGGCGGAAGACGTTAATTACAGTCCGGGGACCGTTTGATATATCTTCCCTGGCGGCAATTTCCCCTAATGCTTTCAGGGTTTCTGGCCGAACAATGTCATCCATAACCTCAGCAAAATGGAATTCCTCGGCCAGCCGCTTCCACAACCGCTTCGCAAAATCGGGATCATATACGCTGGACAGATCAAGGCTCAACTCACGCATTCGATGCAAAAGATCATCTCGTCCACGCGCTTCACGAATCACCCCGATTTCTTTTAAGGGAATGACCATAATGAAACCGAAGCATAAACGTTCGGCGCGTGTCGCTAAACCTTGTATGAGATTGAAAAACGGTGCTATGGGATCGCCGTTCTTCGATGCGATTTTCGGCTCGATATATTGCTGAATTTCGTCAGGCAGTAAAATTAGCCCCTCGAAACCTGCTTGAAGGACGATTTCGGTAACATCCTCAAAATAATGAATATAATCAGTAGGTTGCAGGTCAAGAATGAAGCGTCCTTGATTGACCCACTCCCGCATCACAGACACGCTTACATGCTTTTCGTGTGCCTCTTTCTCAATACTGCGATCCATTGTCGTTTCATACAACGTATCAAGAGAAGTCACCAAATCAGGGCGATGGTGGCTAAGGCGATAGCGCGTCCATCCATGTGTTGCTGTGACCAGATCAGGGAGTTCAAGCATCTGGAACGGAGGAACGGCGATTAGATTGTCTTCTTCTGCCCGTAGCCAGAGGTATAAAGCCGTGCTGGTTTTGCCGTAACCATATTCAGCAGTCAGGTAGCCACGAGGCGCACGCGCCTCCTTCACCTGCTTGATAACCTTACGTTCAAATTCCTCAACGTTGAGTTGCCCATCCTGCCCATTGGCAGCGCGGCTTATAGGCACATAGGTGCGTACATGGCGCTTGTAGTCCATGTCTACTTGCTCGGCGCGTTCCAACAGATCACGCGCACTGACCGTTGGAACAACCTCTTTTTTGTTCAGTATGTAATCCAGTCCTTCAAGACCCATGATAGCCCCCAATTAAATACAGGCTTGCAGCACATCCCAGAGAGTTGGTTTGGCTGGCAAGAGTTGTTGATCGCATGGATAACCCATTCGCCCTAGCGAACGGATAACAGTATTCAAATCGTCGGGTGATGGTAGATTCAATTCAACACGGCGCATTGGCATTGTAATTGGGCGACGTGTCACCAGAACTACTGTGTTTGCCCCCAGTAGACCACAGCGCGCCAGTACCCGACGTGCATCATCTTCTCGATAGGGTGAATTGTCTACAATGAATGTTTCTTGTTCGTCGGCTGCTATTTCTAACCGTACAGGCCCTGCTACATAAACTGCACCTGTTGCCCGCACCAATGCCCAGGACAGATAGGTTTTTCCTGTACCATATATACCGTGCAAATTAATCCAACCTGGAAAGCGTGTCATTGAGCAGATAGCCTCAAACGCTATTCGCTGTGTTTCCGTCAGAAAATTCTCTGGCGGACGCTGCTTCAGGTCATTAACCAGCTTCAGCCAGGTACTCACCGAACGACATCCTCTAATGTGGGCAGCTTGTGTAACCGCACAAAGCGACCATAGAACCCGGCGGAAGTGCCAGGCGAAATTACAGCAGGAAAAATTGGGAGCATCCAATCCAACGCTCGATCAAGCGCATTGTGATCAAGCAAACAGACCTTACAAATTCTGTCCCGCTTCTCGCGCGTCAGTAATATGTCTATGTCAGTCGCATCAGTTTCATCTTTCATAACGTACCCGATGGCAAGAAGCAGTAATTCGGGTGGGCAAAATGAACGGCGTGTAAAAACCTTGTTCTCTATCACGGGTGGCTGTAAAGCTCCTAGCCACTTATGAGCGCCTTCTAAACTCTTTCGACTAAATGAAACTTCTGCCACTTCCCCGATGTTCAGTTGGGCAAATGCTTCGCGGGCTTGGTTAATGGTTTCCTCAACCTGCCGGTTAAGGTAATCGGAATCTAGCGTTACCTCTTGACCTTCCCAATAACGATCACAGCATATGCGGTATGACCATGACGGGAGAAAATTCACAGGATCGGATTCTTCCCAACCTGTATACATTAAGTAATGGAGTAGATCGGAACGCACATCTTCCCGTATTTTTGCCAAAGCAAAACCTGTTCGTGTCAGACCCAATCCACTGGAAGATTTTTCTAGCAATCCCAGGTAGACTGCTGTTGACTGCATTTCAGTTCTTGAACCAATTCCTTGCGATTCTGTGTACTCCAATAGATCACGCACACTTTCAAAAACTGTGTCTGCCCCTTGTCTGGCTATCGCAACCACCATCTCCGTAATGTTGACAGGGTTAGCGTCTGGGGGTATATGAATGGCTAATTTGGTTGAAGCCATCGGTCAAACTCCTGCCGATATTTACCAGAACCTTTCACGTAAATCTGTTTAATTCGGCTGAAATCACCTTGATTGACCATTGCAATAGTCTCGGCTAGAACAATCAGATTGTGCGCTGCACGGTACATCTTATGTTTCTGAAGATTGTCTAGTTCCTCACACAGTTTGCAGTGATGTCCTGTCAAGGTCTTCCATTCATCAAACTGATTGAAGGTGATGCCCCGCTGCAACTCAGAGACAGTATAGTTATGCGATATATTGTAAGCACGCATGAATGGAAGAAAGACTTGCCCGAAACCAGCCGCTTTTAGCCAAGACGATGAATCGAATGAATCCGCCTTAATGCCCTTTAACATTGCAACGAGGGCAGGTGCTCCAAGACCAAAAACATGAACTTTCATGCCATGCGAATGAGCAACTTGTATTACGTATTTAGCCAAACCAACCGAGCCATTTGTAGCAACATTTATTTCGCTTTTCTTGCCCGATGTTCCAAAACTACCAAAACCAATCTGTTTTGCGCCTAATCGGATATATGCCTGCAAACAGGCATCAATCTGTCGTACCGTGTGTCCTTGAACAACGGGCATCGCGCGAGGTTTCAAATTATCCGGTAATTCCTGAAAAAATAAGGTGCTATAAGTAATTGTGTCATGTACTTTACACTCAACCGTATCAGGGTCATCCTGGGTAGTGGGTACGTGGTCGGGCAGCGTAAAAATTGAAGCCCAGGGGTTTGCACGGTAGGCTTGCAATAGTGGCATATACAATTCTTCGTAACGTAGCCGCCCGATTTGAACATAGTAGCCACCGCTATCGAAATACACCTGCTTGCCGCTCTCTGCCAGGTCTCGTACCATCATTAGTGAGCGAGGGTTGGCAAATAACGGCGTAATGAGCACACTGTGAAGAGGATCAGTAGCCGTTTTTGCTATCTCAACGTGCTTTCGTACCTTTTGAATGTCACTTGGGCAAATAGTCACCGAAGCGACAAACTGCAAATTGTTTGACTTCTCCATGATTCTCTTTTCTTCATAATATCAGAGAGGCAAAGCACAATTTTAGCCTTACAGCTTATATATCAAGTAAGGCCAATTCATCCTCCCATTCCAATTCTGATTTGAGTTCATCCTTTTCCTTGAAAGCCTCAATCTCGCCAAAGTCAGGCAATTCTTGCGGCGGATGATCTTTTAGCAGCCCTCGCCCTAAGTCTGTTAATTGCCATTCTTCGCCATCTGCCTGCACCGCTCCAAAGGCAGCGAGAATAGCTAGACGCAACGGCACGTCAAACCCTGCCCGCTCTCCACCAAACAAAACTTTCTGAATAACAGATACGGTAGGCCGTGCCACCCGATCAAGTGTGAGCAGCAGTTCCGGCATTTTAAGTATGCGCCGACACAGATTGTGCAAACAATGCTGCCTTACCTCACTCAGTTTGGCATCCGCTCCAATGGTCATCTTCAATGGTGATTTTCCATCCGAATTGAACTCAACCCGGTCAAACAGTCCGGCAGCATACCAGGCATCAAGGGCATTCTGTGCATCCTGGCCTGAACTCCCTTCATTCCGCTTTGCCCAGGCACGCATTTCGGACCAGAATTCTCTCGCACTTAAATTTTTCTTCTTGAGCAAGTCGCGACCTACCATGACCGACTCAAAGAAAGCATTGGTGTAGCCGGTTGATGGCAGCAGCGGCACAGGACAATGATGAAAAACTGTCTCTCCCCCACTATTGGTCGTATGTGCTGTCCAGGAAGCCAACCCGAAAACAGCATTCCCGAAGGGGCGGAATATGTCACTGCGATAGAACAAAGTTGAATAAGTCCGCTGTTTTGAAAATTGGAAACCATCAGCAACTCGTTCCATTGCCCTTGCATGAATTTGGCTGTAACGTGTCGGTTGCCCGAATTCTTCAAGGACTTCACGCAATAAGCTCTCGATGCTGCCATGTTTCTTAGTATCCCACAATCTTTCACGCGCCTTTGTGATATAGCGTCGAATCATCCGATCAGTACGCTTCTGTTCCTGGTAAATCTCAAGTTCAACCCCATCATTTGTAGAATCTATAAAATCAAGTTTATGTTGAAGTTCTATACTATAGAAATTTGCATCTACTTCCTCTCGGCTGACTATTTCGGTTTCTGCGTCTGAAAGGTAGGCTCTCAATTGCCTCGAACGTACAGGATGTCGAAGTTTTGTTAGAGCCTTCGCCTCAATTTGACGAATGCGCTCACGAGTTAAGCCCAACATTTGACCAATTTCTTCCAGGGTTCGTTCAGTACCATCTTTTAGGCCAAACCTTAGTTCAATAATTTGTCGCTCCCGATCACTCAAACAGTTCATAACGGAATTTATCGTAGAGGCGAGCATCGCTTTATTCGCGGCTTCTTCAACTGTCTCGGCAGCAGGAAGAACATCCTCTATCAGCAAAAATTCATCTTCCAACGTGAATTGTGTGCTTTCCAAAGAATAGTGATTAGCATTTGCAATACGGTATCTTTGCATAAGGCGTTCAGCTTTATGCAGTTTTGCCCCAATCTGCGACGCCCGTTTTTCAGCCGCCTGACTTTCAAAATCCATGTTGAGAAGATCAATGTCTTGCTCTGAAAGCCATCTCATCGCCAAGAATAATTCAGTAGGTGACAGTTCACCCCCTTTTTGAATACTCAGCCTCTCGTATGTCTCATTCAGTGCCTTCAAAGTAGATGGCAAGATATACCAGGGGGCTGTTTCATCAGCGTTGGTTCGATAACGCAGTAATTCGTGGTATTTCTTCAGCCGTACCTGTAATTGGGTAGCACTCACCTTCTTTTGCCACCAAGCAATCTCGTCTCGTGTTAGCCATTCCACCTCTGCATATATTTCATAGTCACTGGGTAGCTTCCCTGACTGCTCTAAGTGCCGAGCGTATATTTTTTCAATCTTTCCGATTTCTTCGCCCAAATGAACGGGAACGCGAATCACTCGTGAACTATCGGCTATGCAGCGCGCAATTCTCTGTCGTATCCACTGAGCAGCGTACAACTGAAAGTGTGCTCCATGCTGCTCATCATAACCCTCAGCAGCGCGCATTAAACCAAATACCCCTTCTTGAACCAGGTCAAGATACGGGACTCCCTTGCCAATGTAAGAACAAGCGATATTAATGACGTATCGAAGTGTGCCCTCCACTAAACGTTGTTTGGACTGTTTTGCTTCTGCACGAATTTCCTGAAGATGCTCCGTTACTTCCTCAGTTAAGACAGGGGGAGTCGCAAGAACTCGTAGATTTGGCGGTATTAACGATGTCAAATAAACACAGCGCCAGCCTACTTCCTCAAATTTGGCACTGTCCTCATTTTTGTTATAAGCAAAAGCTCCAAAAGAATGGGCAAGGGATGGTGGCATATCCTGTCGAGGATTATCAAGAAACGGTTCAATCTCTACTGCCAATTTCGTCAAGTCCAGAGGCGGGCGATCATGCAACTGGCAATATTCAGCAAACCGCTTTATTGCTGCCTCTTGTCTTTGTAGTATCTTATGAAAGGTTGCTTTTGGGGTATCGCCGGTTGCTTTTCGGAGAAATATATCTCGACGGATACGGCGAGTTAAAGGCAAATAATCTTCTTTACCGCCTACAATAGGGATTTGGGCAACATCCTCAAAAAATGCGCGAAGTGCATTGAACGTTCCATTCGTATTATGTGGCCTCCTATTGGACATTTTATGTAATCCAAATCACTGTAAGTGGGAATGAATAGACCATTGATATGTTTAAGATTAATTTTATACCGGAATCCCATGCTAAAAGCTAAAAATTTTTGAATTTCATGTATCAATTCGGTTTGTCAATGTTTGACCACCAAGCCAGCGGTTGCACAGGTGAAAGTTTCGAGAAACAGGATGGTTTTCGGAGTAGATATAAGCGTTACCGAGGATAATGAGATTTAATAGAGTTACAGAAAATACGAACTAGCTCTATAGCTGATGCCTTTGCTGCTTCAGTAGGCAGTTTATTAAACTCCTGAAGTAGCGCCGCGTCAAAGTCGTTCCTATTAATTTCGCCCTCAAAAAAGTACAGTATGGGTACATCCAACGCCTTTGCAAATACTGGAAGGTCAATGGCCGATAATCTCCGTTTTCCATTCTCGTACTCGGAGATAGCTCGCTGATCTTTACCAGATCGTTCGGCCAAAGTTTCTTGGGTTATGCCCAGTCTCTCTCTGGCTTTACGGATACGTTCACCGAAGCGTCGTGAGTCCAATCGCAATATCCCCGAAACAGGTAGGAATATTGCAATTGTAGAAAGTCTGAGGTAGACTGTTTATTCCAGTTCAACAATGAATGCATTGTATTTTTCAGTACCACAGGAGGTTGTATGCCTCGACTGCCGGAATCCGAGCTAAACGCTCTTATCGAGGACATTCAGAACCAATTACCCGCACAGATCGAGATAGATGGTAAGGGCGATAAACTATGGGGACAGGCAAAGGATGCCCTCACCTACGATTTTCCTCAAATTGAGTTGTTAAAACAGTTTGGCACATGGGCTGTCACGAATGTAGGCGTAATATGCTTGACTCAACAGTCAGGGCACTATTGCGTCCGTAAGGAAAATTTGGGGATGATTATTTGGCCCCGGCAACTTTCGGAAAAATCATGGTGCAACCTAGAGGACTTTCTGCGGGCATTCTACGCAGCAAGACAAATTTTCAGCGAATGACTTTTACGTAAGCCATTCTCGGTATTAGCGTTCGACACTTTAAGGCGGCTTCACAACTCAATTGTCCAATTGGGAACGCGCTCTGACCAGTCAACCTCCAAACCGACATACTTCTCGGTGACGGTTACGCTGCTGTGGCCCATGTTTGCACGTAGAGCCTCCCACGACATCCCTGACTGCTTACAAATCTTGGCGTAGGTACGCCGCAGGTCATGGCAATTAATTACCATCATATGCCCCATATACTCAGCCTTATAGCTGTTAACCGCTTCTTCGGCCTTGCGTGCAGATAGCCGTTCACCCTGGGAGGAATAGCGACTGCCCTTCTCGCGCTTAACGCCTCGGAAAACCACTTCATTTGGATGTGCTTCTGAGTCTAGCCCAAGTGCATCAGTGTATGCCCGTACTGCCTGCAAGACCCAACTGTTCCATCCATTCAGAACGACAATACGGCTCTTGTTGTGCTTGCCTCGCTGAACCCGAATGCCACGCTGTCCGGTTTCGTTTACGGTTGAAAACACATCCTTCATGGTTAAGGCTACAACTTCAGACACTCGCAATCCAGCCCCTGCCATAACAGATATGATAGCCCGATCTCGCAGTCCTTTAAGGCTTTGAGTATCAATGGCCTGCACCAATACCCGTAGACTCTCTAAAGTCAGGCGGCGACCATAATCTATCTCGGTCTTATCTTGAACGACAGTTGCTTTCGCATCCTCCACTTTGGCCCAGTCATTAAGGACGAGTTTTACGGTGATGTCCGTCACATCGTCCGCTACAGCACGTAATAGCTTTCGAGCAGCAGAGAGGCGTGCATTCACGCTCCTCACGGCATAGCTTCTACCACTATCGTCAGCACGTCCAACCAGCATATCATCACGCCATTGAGCGAGAACGCTCTTGGTAGGCAGTACCGCTCCTGTTCGTGCCAAGTAGTCACCAAGAGCTTTGATTGAACTATCATAATTACGGGCGGAGATGGAACACTGCGAATTGGGGCGGTCAAGTTGTGCCAATCGAGCATGTTGCTGTTTCAGCATAACAGATATGGCCGCAGTGGTACAGTCATCGAAGACCGTGATTTGACTGGTTTGAAGGGGATTCATCGGGTGTCCTTTGTGGGGATTGGCATCGTATATGTGGGCTTGTACGACTTCAATTATAGCAGATTTGACCCGAAAATGAAACCCTAGAAAGCCTTTTTGCCCCTTAGAAAACCTACTGTTTGCATTGAATTCTCGGCTAGACTATACCAATATTGCTAAAGTTGGTCAAATAGGAACAGCAATGAAGAACAATCACATCTCCGCCAGTGAAGTTGCAGAATTCGTTTACTGCCAACGCGCCTGGTGGTATCGCATACGGGGTTTCGAGAGCAGCCAGCAAGCGGTGATGGAGCTTGGCGCAGAGCAGCATCAACAGCTAGGCCGCCAAGTTCAGTGGATTGCCAGAGTCAAACGTCTGGCGTGGCAACTGATAGTAGCGGGCGCTGTATTGCTGCTCATTTTGGTCATACTCCGGCTGCTTTCAGGTATGGCGTGAACGACAACTGGCTGCTGCTACCCCTCGTTCTAATTGTTCTCGGCCTTGCACTATTCTGGTTCAGCCAGCAGCAACGACGACGGCTGCATATGCCAGAAGGCGAAGTGATCTATGAGGACGTGCAAGAACGGCGCGGGCAACTGCTTATTTCGCATCGCTACGGCCTCAAAGGACGGCCTGATTTTCTTCTCGAACAGAATGGGCAAATCATTCCAGTTGAGGCCAAAACAGGCCGAACGCCTGCATATCCTTATCTCAGTCACGTCATGCAGTTAATCGTGTACTGTGTGCTGGTTGAAGACAATTATGGATTTCGCCCAGCCTACGGAGTCATCCGGTATCCTGAGCAGCAATTCACAGTGGAGTTCACAGTAGAGCGGGAATCGACCTTAGCTCAAATCCTCTCAGAGATGCGCCAAAAACGGCAGATTTCTAACGTACATCGTAGCCACAACAATCCTCGGATGTGCGCGACCTGTGGTTTTCGAGATTACTGTGATGAGCAGTTGGCAATGCAACAGCCACTGCTCTGAAAGTCGGCTGCGCTTTCTACTGGTCGCCGATTTTTCATTCTTTACTGCCGTTGGTGCAGGTGGCATTACAACCTTTCCTCCACACCGCATCCTAAATAAGGAAGCTTCTATGGCACATCAATAGTAAACGTATCGGTCATACTCCACATTCCCCAGTTGCCACTTGGCTGACGAGCGCGGACACGCCAGTAGTATGGGCCTTCAGGAAATGCAGGCGTCCAAACCGATAATATGTTGGAAGGAACGATAGATACAAAATATATCGGGTTGGCGAACGTATCATCGGTGTCTACTTGAAGCTCGTATTCCGTTGCCCACGAAATATGTCCCCACGAAAGCAGCACAGTATTCGTTGTATAGTAATTGCGTTTCGGGGCTGCATTCAAGCTGATTCCAAAGTCAACAGGTGCTTCAAATGCGCCGATGTCACAACGTGCCTGTCCGTTGCCATCTCCATCTACAGGACGTGGACGCCCCCGTTGGTCTGTGATGATGGGTTTGCTGGTACTATCAGAACAGTCTATAACTGCGTCTAATGCCGGACTCGCGGCTTCTAGAGCAAGCGTGAACGTTATACCGCCATTGTCCTGAAGCACTCCAAGCAGAGGGTTTGCATTTTTAAGCGTAAAACCCGGACAATCATCTCCCAGTGATAAGTTGACGCCAAGTGCTGTTAGAACTGCACCATCTGTCAAAGAGCATCCTGTATAGCTGTTGATAATACTGTTCTTGGCAAGAACCGAGCCGCCGTTGCTCCAAATGCCACTGTCAGAAAGCGTGACATTGCTCAACCTCAGTGTTCCATAAGAATTGTAAATTGCACTCGCGTTTACCCCTAAGTTGCCTGACAGGGTTGTATTTGTCAGGGTCACGCTACCCCCATCATTATAGATGCCTACACCTGAACACACGCTGCAAGTAACACTGTTGTTATAGATTGCGCTACTGGTGATAGTTATATTCCCAGTGTTGATGATGCCGCTGCTGGAACTATCGAACACCATACTGTTGGTCAGCACGAGCGTCCCGTCGTTCTGTATACCTCCGCTTGGCGTATTACTTACCGTGCCTGCAATGCCAAGACCGTCAATGGTAACATTCACGCCGGGGGCGATGATGAAAACCCGTGTACTGTATCCTCCCCCGTTGGTCAGTTGTCAGTACCTTACCGTTCAAGTCTGTGCAATCTGACGCTGTATCCAGTGCGGGACTCTTATTTGGCAGTCCAGCCAGGCGCATCGTCCATGTCTGCCCACCATAATCCCGAAGGCGGTCTAGTAGAGGATTTGTGTTAGTAAAGGTGAAACCAGGGCAGGCATTCCCACGTGACAAGTTTACTCCCTGTACCACTAGTGAAGCCCCTTCTGTCAAATAACAGTCGTTATAATTGTCAATGACGCTGTTCTTGACAATGACCGAGCCACCATTGCTCCAAATGCCAGTATTAGAGAGCGTAACGTTGCTTAACTGTAGTGTCCCATCTGAATTATAGATTCCGCTCGCATTCGCCCCCGAATTATTGACCAGAGTGCTGTTAACCAAGTTAACGGTTCCACCATTGTTAGAGATTCCACCTCCCGCGCAGGAAGAGCAGGTAACAGTATTGTCATTTATCGTGCTGTTGAATACAGTCAAATTTCCACTGTTGATGATGCCATTGCCAGAACTTCCGAAGACTGAGATATTGGTCAAAGTGAGTGTGCCTTCATTTTGGATACCCCAACCACTACTTGTAGCGGCTTTTGTGATACTTAGACTGTTTAGCTTGACCGTTACACCTTGCCGAATACTGAAGGCTGGTTCACCGACACAGATTGCTACTCCACAACGATCACCAGCCTCTACCTTTAGCAAGGCTGCTCCTGGCCCATTAATTGTCAGGTTCTTATCAATGTATAGGCGTCCGCCTGTTGTAGAACCACCATAACTATACGCTGTATCCAACATGATTGTCCCTGAAAGGGCAATATTGATTGTGTCATTATGATAGGCATCAGCAATAGCCTGCCGTAGAGACCCTGGGCCACTCTCATTCAGATTAGTGACGGTGAATGTCTGTGGTGTAGCATCAGTAGGAGCAAACTCAAATGCGCCGATGTCACAGCGTGCCCCGCCGCTTCCATCTCCATCCACCGGACGTGGGCGACCCCGTTGGTCAGTTGTCAGTACCTTACCGTTCAAGTCTGTGCAATCTGACGCTGTATCCAGTGCGGGACTCTTATTTGGCAGTCCAGCCAGGCGCATCGTCCATGTTTGCCCACCATAGTCTCGCAACCGATCTAAAAGTGGGTTCATGTTGTTTAGGGTGAAGCCAGGACACGAGCCATCCAACGCTAGATTTGTATCCTGCGCTACTAACGTCGCACCATCTGTCAAAGTGCAGGCAGTATAGTCAGCAATGATACTGTTCTTGATAGTAACTGTGCCACCGCTGCTCCAAATGCCTCCTGTTGCACCAACCGAGGCGTTATTGGATATAGTGACGTTGCTCAGTCTAAGAATACCACCCCCGTTGAAAATAGCACCGCCACCACCAAGTGCTCTGTTGTCTGAGATCGTACTGTTTGTGAGGGATGCTATCCCTGAAGCTGTATTATAAATTCCGCCCCCAGGACATGAAGAGCAGATAGTGGAGTTGTCAGAAATTGTAGACTCTGTGATGGACAAATTTCCAGTATTGAGAATACCACTGCTGGAACTCTCAAACACCATACTGTCGGTTAATAGCAGTATGCCGTTATTTTCAATTCCCCCACCAGCAATACCAAGTCCATTGAGGGTAACTGTCACGCCAGTAGCAATTATGACTCGTGCAGTGCTACTTCCACGAATAGTAAGACTGGACGCCCCTGGCCCAATTATCGTCAGGTTCTTGTCAATGTAAATGCTGCTGTAGTCCGCAAGTTTAATTGTCCCCGTCACGCCAAAGTAAACCGTGTCACCTTCATTTGTATCGGCAATGATCTGCCTCAATGAACCAGGGCCGGTATTATTCAAATTGGTAACAAGATTGTCGAAATCAACGTTACAAGGCGTGCTTGCAGAGGCAGCAGTGTCAAATAGTAGACTTTGAGTATTGCTGCTTGAACATCGCTCTACCACTATGCGAGAAACATTATCATTCAAGGACGCGCCATTGCTAAAGTTCCAAGATGGATCGCCAAAGTCAGTAATATCTGAATTACAGTTTCGCACAATGTGATATTCCCCTAGTTCCTGCTCTTGAGCTTTGCTGTGGAGGTAGAGTATCGCGTGCCAACCTGGCGCAACACGGATGGATGATGCAATGTCATTCCAACTTGGGGCCGAGAAGCAAACAAATGTTAAGGGGTCGGTATTGGGGTTTAGGGGATTATTACACAAGTCATCATCATTGCTTAGTAATACAAGCGACTTTCCACCAAAATTTGGATTTTCGTAAATGGTTACGCCCATTCCCCCTCCGCAAACATCTTGTGAATTTGTGGGTGCAGTTTCGGGTAGGCATATCGGTGTAAGGCTAGAATAAAGTCCACTTTTATTTCGGTATTGGTTTTTGCTACCGTCTGGCGAGAAATCTTGTCCATCAAGAGCAAGATTTCCGTATTCAGTAGAACTAAAAGGCAATGCTTGGCGCGTCTCAGGCGATGTCCAGGGGTTTCCTTTTTTTCCTATAAATGCAGCTAAGTGTATATGGCGTGTTGTGCATGCCCCTCCACAGCCGTCCAGGGCAAATGTTCCCAAAACTTCTCCTTTTATGATCTTACTTCCTTGCTTTTGGTAAGACTCAAAGTTTAGGTGGCATACCTCTAGCCAAAGATTATTGGTTGCATCAACTTCAGCAATTGAAATGTCTATGCAATGAGCATAACTTTGCCCCTGACTGTCGTATCCTGTATGTGGATGGTCTAGAGAACCGCTCGTAGGCGATAAGGCCATTACTCCATCTACAGCGCCATCATATCGTTGGAAATCAAGCGCATATAGAGCATAGCCAAAATTGTTACCTCCATGTCTAGCTCCGTTGTTATAACCGCCCCCACTAGCTATTTTCCATTGTTGCCCTGCTTCAAATGGAAAACTTAAAGCTGTGAATGCCAAATTTTGCATAGAGATAGGAATGTTGTAGATCGGCAAACTACCTTCCCGTTGAACAAAAGTCAACGATCTTAATATTGTATCAAAAGCAGTTTCATATTTTCTGGCTTCCGGATCACCATGTGCGTACTGCATTGTGAACCGAAAGAGCTTTTTATCTCCATAAATATCTACATTCTTTTCCACAGTATCAAAAGAATTGACCAACTCATACCCGACCCCTTCCAACCCTCCAACAATAACTGATGTTGCGACACTGGAAATTTCAGGAGGTGTCAAGCTACGAGGATTTTCAACCTCGTCAGAAATCTGTAAAACAATATAAGCACCCGTTAAAACAAAATCAGGCTCTTGTAGTGATATGTTGGGAGTGTAAAAACTAAAGCCAAAACCGACATTTTGATATTCGTTAACGAGCCATCCGTCCGGAATATCTACTTCAATTCCCACAGCAGGAAAAGTTCTGCGTTCATGTATTTTCGACTGCACAGAAGTACTTGTCGGCATAATAATCTGATTAGGAATAGGATTTTCCGGCAAAGAGACGTTTATAGGCTCAACCGATGGTATCGGAGGTGTGACACCAGCAACTAGAGATGTGTTCGGCGTTTGCAAGCTGGCTTCAAAAGGAGTGGGAGTCGCTTGCCCAACTGCTGATACAAAGCTAGTGGATGTTATCCGAGACAAAGGGGTACTGGCTGCGTTCAGGATTGGGATTGATGCGGTTGGTTGTGAAGTAGGAGGAAGTGAAGGGGAAGAAATTAGTGTTGGCAGCAGACTCCCCTGATTAGGTGACTGGTTGCTGACGACTACAAATATGACGATAATACCTATCGTCAGACCGACAAAAGTGACATAACGCATTTTCCACAGCATAGCAGCCCCCAAACTGCACCATGCTGACACGGGCAAAACCAGGAAGTCTTTGTGCTGAATACACCCATTAACCCATAAACACCTGAAAAACGCCTTACATGAGAATAATTAGGCCGTCCATGTACTATGTACCCACTACGGGCTGGTAACTGGAATGGAAGCATTTGTACTCCCTGTAAGCGTCACGCCTTCGGCTCTAATCCATGCGCTCCGATTGTTCACGTTCACTTGATACCAGATGCCATCCACACTCTGACCAACAATGTCTACAACGCTCCCAGGCTTCAAAATATCGGGGTTTTCTAACTGACGGTAATTCGTACCAGGGCCCCCTCTTAGACGAAGAGTAGTCGTTGCTCTCGCTTTAGCGCCTGTAGGTTCGCCTGGCGGCCCCCAATCGCCGACTTCAGTAAAGGTAACAGGCAAGGTACTGACATTACCGTTGATAATCACATATTGAGCGTTGACCCATTGTTGATCGGCTGAATCGAGTTGAACCCATGAGCCATCGTCATTACGTCCAATTATTGTAATAGCTTGGCCGCGCGAAAGCTGTCTTACTTCGTCGTATTCCGGCCCTGGCCCACGTCGAACATTTAATCGCGCTGTATCCACTGTTGCAGAAACAGTGACCAAGACTACTGCTGTAGGTACAGGTGTCGGAGTATTTATGGCAAGTACCGCTCTAGGAGACAATATAGCCGGTTCTCCATCTATGGTTTCAGGTGTCCACCCTTCTGTACCACTTGGTGAGCGCACTTGCCACCAAACCACACCTTCAACAACCTCTGGGCCGTCTGTAATAGTTAAAGTGACCCCGCTCACCGTAGCTTCCACGACACTTGCGTCCGTTCTGGGTTCGGCATAAATCAGCAGCACTTTCCCCTGCCCTGCTACAATAGCTTCTTCACCGACCCTCAAACCAAGCTCCGCTGGTGGTGAAGATGTGCCGGGTAACAGAAGCGCCGTTTGACCATCAATCGTTTCGAGAACCCAACCTTCCAACCCGCTGGGTGAGCGCACTTGCCACCATGTTTCGCCATCAACTATTTGCGGACCACCGACGATAACCAAGCTAACGC
This sequence comes from Chloroflexota bacterium, assembly GCA_016223085.1. Lineage (GTDB taxonomy): Bacteria > Chloroflexota > Anaerolineae > Aggregatilineales > Phototrophicaceae > CFX2. The sequence continues at coordinate 297,724 of JACRPS010000004.1, read as the reverse complement.
CGCTGATTGTGGCTTCTGCAACCGATGCACTGGTAGAAGGTTCAGAGTAGATGAGAAAGACCATGTTCTGGCCGTAAACGACGACCTCATCACCCGTATGGTATAGGGCACTCGAATCCGCTTCTTCCGTTGCTTCCAAAGTAGCTGTAGTTGGAGAAGCAGTTGGTGTAAAAGGCGTTTCTAAGAGTGACAAAGAAACCACTGGTAAGTTCTCACAGTTGCCCCTTTCGTCTACAGTATCTGAACGCACCCATGAACCGTCAGCCAACTGCCACCAGACAAGTCCATCATCACCCGTAGCCTGCCCATTGATCGCCGTGTTTTGTCCGCCAAGCAGCACACCTACCACGCCGAAACCCGTACCCGGCCCCATTCGCCGGTTCACGTTTTGTCGGGAACGGACAGTGCAAGTCGCCATATCTTGGGCGGTGACCGGGAGCAGCAGGCCGAGAGTAAAAAGTGCCGTCAACAGACTCAACTTGGCTTTTGACGAGTTCCCCATCGCACTCCTCCTTCACCACTCCCGCTGCCTGGACAGCTATTTTAACTAGATGCCGTAATCAGGGATTCAATGTCGCCTGAATCTGGAAAGCGGTTGGTTCGGGCTGACTTACAGGCAATAAATCAACACGAAATACCCCGACTGTATATTCACCTGTAGATGGCAGCGTAAACTGTGTTATCAGGCTATTGGTCGTGATAAGACTCGCCTGGAATGCCAATTCGTTATTCTGAGACAGCACAATAAGGCCAAGATTCAGGTTGCCAGAAAGCCGCGTAAAGCGCAGTTCAAGAACGTCACCTTCGCTGCCATTGACCAAATAGCCAAGTATCTCACCCCCATTTGGCGTAATTGCTCCAGTCATTGGCACATTCGCAGGTATGGTCAGCCGGGCAACATTAGCAAAATCTACAGGCGCAAGGCCAGCGAAACCAAATTCAGGAACATCTTGAGTAAGACTTGCAGATGTGGAAGTAGTAACCTGATGCGAAACTGGCACATCACCAGGAGCAATAACCGTACCATCACGTAGAGTACAGCCGATATAGAGAGTATATAATCCAGGGCCATTGGACCAAACCCGGATGGTATAAGTACCCCGCTCTGACAATACATTGGATTCAGCATGAGGCTCATCTCTGTGAACATAATCATCACTAGCAACTACGCCTGTTGTGGGTGCAAAGACACGTATTGCATATTTTAGATACGCTCCTACAGTGTCTCCAGAGACTGTTATCCTATCACCAGGAGCTAGACTAAGGGTATACTCTTGCGCTCCCTCATTGTCCGCTCTCAGAAACTCGCCTTCAATAATCTGCCCACATTGGACAGATGTTGGTGCAATCTGTGCTACTACAATGCCCATCGAAGACAGAAGCATCAGCACCAAGACAAAGAAAGATGTTTTTAGGAATATTCTCATGGTATCGGTCCCCCTGAATGCTGGATTACTTACGAAACTATCGTGCCCTGCACTTGAAATGCTGTCGCTTCTGGCACATCTGGCGGCAGTAAATCAACGCGAAAAACGCCAATGGTATACTGCCCTGCCAATGGCAGTTTGAAACGTGTGGATAATGATTCTGATAGGACTAGACCGCCATAAAAGACAACCTTGTTCTCCGGTGATAATACAACGACGCCCAGGTTCAAATTGCCGGACAGCTTTTTGAAACTCAATTCCACGGTGTCGTTAGCATTGGCATCTAGTGTAAAGCCCAACACCTCGTTCCCCGTAGGTGTCACGATGCCCGTCATTGGCGTGTCGAGTATTAGCGGCAACTTAACAGCGTTGGACATATCAATGGGTGCAAGGCCAGGAAAGCCAGGAACATTTGGCGGTAAGGCCACTAAGGAAGCAGAAGCAGGCGAGGTTGGAGTAGCGGCGACCACATCGCCAGCACGAACTACCGTGCCATCTCGGAGAGTGCAATTGATATGCAACTCATATTTACCCACTCCGCCCTTCCTGTTTTGCCAATGTATTCCATTAATGCCACTCCAATCTGCGTTGCTGTTCATTGCGACAATACTGAACTGCCCTCTTGAAAGTGATTGCTCCCACGTTGATCTTGGAGACTCACTTGGATCATAGTCTGCACCAGCTCTAAGGTTATCAGTGCCATCAGGATCAACTATGGCTAACATAAACTGGAGAAGGCCCTCCCTCTCTAATGAACGTCCCTCTACCATGATTGAATCGCCATGCACAAGGTTAATGTAATAATCGTGACGTTCAAAATCATCCGTGAATTCACCCTGAACTATATCTCCGCAGTGAACGTCTACTCCGGGTTGTGGCTCAGTTGCAATTTGAGCTTGGGTGACTACGAAAGAAAACAGAAAAATAATCATCGTACCGAGAATTTTTACAGAATTTGACATTTTCGTGCCTCCTCAAACGGTATGATTCGGGACTTTGGGCAATAGTCCAAACTTTCATATCTATGTTTGGGGAATTGCCAACATATTATTTTTCCTGAATCTATAACACCTTTCTAAACAGGACAGTCCTCACCTGGGATAACATAATCTGTAGGTATCCAACCCAGCACGTTGCCCTCACTATCAGCAATGTGATACCAGAATTCATTTGTTGCTTCTTGATCTTTCGACAGAATTTTTATAGTAGCACCTTGCCGAATGGGAGGTCTAAATGACGATTTGCTAGAAGGTCCAGCACGTATAACGTTCAGCAATGCAGTCTGATTATAGATAACGGTAGCATCACATGGATACGAACGAGGAGCAGAGACTTCCAATGATGTCGGTGTTATCATTTCCACATTCGATAGCGAGGATTCGGGGGTATGAATTGGCGCACTCGTAGGAGATGCTGTGTCCGTCGGAGTAGAAGTTTTTGTCGGTGTATTCGTCGCAGTATCCGTCGGTGAAGTCGTAACCGTTGGCGTCGGAGAATCCGTTGGACTATATGTCGTTGTCGGCGTGCTGGTTGGGGAAATAGATGGCGTCAACGTCGAGGTAGCTGATGGCGTCACTGTATGAAGTATTACTGCATTTGTGGGGGTGACCGTATCTTGGTTCAAGACGGCTGGCAATACACCCGCTATAAGTGCTGCTAAAATGGGAATCACTACAGCGCCCACAATCCATTTGCAGGGAACATTCTTCCAATACCTCATCGGCCTTAAATGATCTATCAGCCTATCCATATCGCGGTGGAAGTAAGGGTCGTCCTGCACGGGCCATGCGTTTCGGAAGGCCAATTGCTTTAACGCGGTGGGCAACTCGTCCTCGCTTGGAAAGGACGCACCTTCTACAAGGAGTGGAATTACATCTACCCCCTGTCGCTGAAGACCTGTTTCAACCTCGACACGCACAAAGTCCTGTGGATTATCAAGACGCCTGTTGCCCTGTTTATCAGCAGTATGTAGCCAACGTGGCCCGATTATCACCAGCACCACATCACAGTTACTAACCGCTTCTTTAATGACGCCTCTAAAATCTTTGCCGGGGGGAACGCTGTCTACATCTTTGAATACATTTTCTCTACCGAAGGCCGTGACCAAGCGATCATAAATCCGCCCAGTGATGGTTCGGCTGTCTTCGCGTCGGTAGGAAATGAAGATGCGAGGCATAACGTACTTCTAAGTAATAACTATCTTGAATACTTGGATACTGCAAATTATCTCACTTCCGCCACCTTACCGCAAGCAGGCTCTAACAAGTCCTTTTGAAGTTTCGATTTGACCAGCGCGGATGATCGCCATTATGTGAGCCTTCAAGCTGATGCCTCGTTGTGGTATAATAGTTTCACCGCAAAATCCAATCTCTCCGTTTATTCAGAGTTCCAGAAAAAAATAGAGCGGCGGCTACTGTGGGTTACGTTGCTCTTTTCCACGCCTCTGTCAATAAACCGCCTCCATATCTGTTATGGAATGTTCGGTTTATGGCGCGGCAGCACCGGCCTGTCGTCATCCTTCCGCCTTCCTTAATCCCCAGGAGCAAAACCCCATGTCCCATTCCTTCCGCCTAACCCCGAACGAAAAAGAGCAGCTTCAGGCCGCGATGAATGATGAACGTCCAGAAGTTCGGCAACGAGCAAAAGCCCTTCTGCTGCTCGACGAAGGCAACACCTTTGCTGCCGTTGCCAATGCCGTCGGCGTCAAAACGAGAAAGCCGCTTTATGCCTGGCTCAAACGGTGGCGGGCGGCAGGAATTGAGGGACTGTTAGAGCAGCCGCGTCAGGGGCGACCACCTCTTGCTACTGAGGAATATCGCAAACTGCTTGAAACTGTGATGGCCGAGTTCGCCCAGGATATGCATCTGATGGACGCGAAAGCCCTTAATACGTTGATGGAGGAGAAAACAGGAGTCGAGATCAGCGACAAGCGTTTCCGCACACTCCTAAATGCAATGGGATACTCCTTCAAACGTCATCGTGAACCGTTAGAGGATATGCCCTGCGCCGATACCCTAGAAGGACGAAAAGAATGGCGACGATGGCTGAAATCACTGCCACCTCACCCCAGTGACATCTATAGATGGGGTAAGTGAGCGCGGCATAGTGTGCAGACCAGGCTCACAACTGGACTCCTCCTTCCAAAGAGTCCAGTCACTTCTGGGGAAAAACCAGGCAAAACTGGACAAAAAGGCCAGTTTCAGGCAAATTCATCCCCAAAATAGGGGACAGGTACATATCTTGTCCCCCTCTCTCCATGTCGAAAGTAAATTTTTTGGCGGCGTGCTGTACACTCTCTGGCATACCGACCATCGCGGCCAGAAACGCATGTACCGTGCAAACGAAGGAGCAGCGGCAGTCACCCAAAGCCCCATAACGGATATGGAAGTGAAAACGCCCCTGTAACCAAAACCAGGGGCATTGTGCTATCTCAGGGTGCAATTGCCATTACGAAGTGACAGTTGAGCGCAGCACCCTATAGTTACGATGGCGCTGCCGTCGGCTTTTCCGCGCCAGATAGCCGTACTCAATGAGTCGCTGTATTAGGTCGTGTGTGGCCGAGACAGAAAGGTGTATCGCGGCGCTGATCTCCCGCGTGGTGGGTGATCTTCGCTTTGTGGTGACGTAGCCCTCTTTAAACTGCATCGCCATCATTTCATTCTCGCTGAGTTGGTCGGGTAACGGATTGATCTTTTTGACCCTCATGGTGCTGTCTCCTTTTATGTGAGGTCAATCGAGCGGTAGAAATAAACCGAACATTCCATAACAGATATGGGGGCGTACAACCACATTAGCGCCCCCTGCTCTCTGACAATCAGCCCCCAGGAGACTACACCTACATGGCCTGGAAAGACATCACCATCCCCGAACGCGAGGAACTGCTCAAGCTGTATGACGCCGGGGACACAGAAGCAATTGCGCTCCGGGCGGTGGACTATGGGATGAAGCCCCAATCGCTTGAGCGGAAGCTGCGCGACCACCGTTACTACAAACGCCTGTATCTCAAGGAAGCCTTCGAGCAGGTGGACATCCCCGCCTCTCCGTCGCGGCAATACCTCGACTATGAGGAAATCGAGGCCGACGACGCCATTATCATCAGCGACATCGAAGTGCCGGACTTCTCGCCCCTGTACCTGCTGCTGGTGCTGCTGACGGCCATGTGGCACGGGATTAAGCGCCTCATCATCGCCGGGGACTTCATCGCGTCCGATCAGGAAGGTATCAACCATTGGGCGCAAGTCCTGGCAAATGATAGCGACCTGGGCTACGAAAGCAGCCGCAATCTGGTCGTCCTCATTCTCCGGCAGATGTTCAAGTGGTTCGATGAGATCGTCCTTACCGGGAATTCATCGAGATAAGAGGGCGCAAACCCGAAGCAATACAAGGGGGCGCAGTTCACGCTGCTGTAGAATTTACATCTGAAGAAACAACTATGCCGTGCTGGTTTAGGACAGCGCAGACCCACTGTTCGATCTCCGAAGGGACATTCTCAACATTCTGCTCCGTCGAGAATTCGCCCCAAAGCAGGTGATGGGCGCAGCGATACACCATTTTCGCCTTTTCAAAGTCGTCATGGCGTCCCAGGTTGATGCGCTGACGTTTGTACCGTAGTCGCACATCCCATTTCCCCTGCCGAAAATTGATACCCTTATGACCGCTGGTCGAGTTCTTCTGTGAACCTTTTGCGGCTTGGTTCTGGCTGTGTGTTGCCAGGCGCAGATTCGAGCGGCGATTGTCAAGCCGCGCTCGATTACCCTGGATTGCACCAGAAATGTGATCTACTTGATAGCTTGCTGGAAGGGGATGACCAAGTTTGCGCTGCATAATGACGCGATGCATGAAAAGCGTTTTTCGCTTTCCATTCTCGTCCGTTTGGTAGTGTACAGCATAGCCGCTGCTGCTATAGCACCAATTGCCAATACTGATAAGTGCATCGCAATCGCACTCATCTACGATAGCGAATTGGCCTTTTGTGAGGGGGATTCTGCGAACCGACATGAGGTATCCTTTACGTTGAGGAATTGGTTATACTGACCTTTGAGTTTGAGGGAAGCCAGGAGCAAAAATGCGTGGAGGGGGGTTAACCCTCCATAACAGCTATGGAGAACTCAGGGCATCAGAAATCCAGGCAACAATATCGTCGCCTGCCTTAAACATATCTGTCACATCGTGCCGAGTAGGACGTAGGCGAGCAGCTTTATCATCAAATACATCTTGCCACCACCTCGAAGCGTTATCACCGGCATCATCTGCATCGAAAGCAACCAACATGCGATCTGATTTCGCAAGCGTTGCGACCCAGTTCAGCAGGCGACTACCACCTGTGCTCCCGGTAGCAACAGGAACGACAGAATCCAGCTTCGAGCTTTCCAATGCCGCGCAGATACATAGCGCATCAAATTCACCTTCGGTGATAACGACAGTACAACCAGGGGCTACCTGACTGGCTCGATAAAGCCCGTTTCCCCCACCTTTTGCCTGCATATATCGCTGCTCATTAGGTTTCAATTGCGATGGTCGTCGCCGAATGTTTACCTTCCAGTAATTCCCTCCATTAATCCAGGGAATGACTATTCCGCTATATAACCAGACAGCAACACTTCCCCAGTACTGCGTTTGAGTGTGAGGGTTGTAACCAAGTTGGGCGGCCTCAATCACACCATCAGTAAGCCCACGCTCATACAGGTAGTTACGGGCAGGCTGACCATCAGCACTCCATAACTGGTCAGTGGATATACGGCAGAATTCTGCCGCTGCCTGTTGCCACGCAGTGTCCTGTAAACCTATAGCCTGAGCGTTTTCCTTCCAGACTCTCGGACTAGAAGCACTTCTTGGCCTTTGATACGTAACTGAATACGATGGCGAAGCGCCTAATCCAAGTCTTTCCAGCGCAGTTTTGAATTCCACACCATCGCGCTCCATGATAAACTGGATTACGTCCCCCGTTCGATTACATTGCCTACACCAAAAACGCGGACTGCCAACAGTTGGCATAGGCCAGACACGAAAGCGATCATGTCCTCCGCAAAATGGGCAAGTTCCAGCGTACTCGCCGCCATTCGTAGCAGCAGCACGTTTCAGATTACCACCTATAACGTTCAGGATGTTGATGTGCCGAGTATCCATTTGAGTGTTATCTCCTTTGGGTTTGGGTCAGGTACACAGGTTCACCCCTTAAGGGGGGTGAACCTGTAGAACCTCTGAACCAGCGGTTCACAAGTTCCGGTGAACCGTTTTTGAACTGTGTGAACTACTGAACCTGATTCTCAAGTGCTTGTATCCCATCGTCCGTGATTAAATACTTCCCCCGTGCTTCCGGCTGCGTGATGAGTTTGGTTTCCGTCAAGGATTCCATGACCCCCTTGAGGCTGCTCCTTGGAATCTGCGTGGCTTCCAATATCTCCTGGTGTCTACACCCATCGGCTTTGTGCTGTCGAAGCAATTTCAGCACTTCGAGATGCCTCGCATTTAGAGTGCTACCGCTGCAACGAGCAATTACCTGGTCAACCCGCTGAGCGGGAATCAGTGCTGCGCCAGTTACATCCGCCCCCGTCACAGGGTCTTGACGGGTCACGTACGGTTGAAGCCTGTACGCTCTTAGCTCAGGTAGTGCGCTGTCCTTTGACTTGAAGCCCTTAACCGACACGTTACCTTTGGTTTGAACAATCTCCAAGATCACATCGAAGTGACCATGCAAGATGCTGTGACCTCGGTAGCCGGAACGGTCTTTCTTAGAGTGGTGAACAACCACGACGGAAGTGCCACACTCCCGTCCGACGAGTTTCAGATTGTCAACCACGAGTGACACATCACGCGATCCATTTTCATCTGCACCGGGCATACAGGCGGCCAAAGTATCGAAGGCAATGACCTGTGGGTTAATGCGTTTGGATTTCATCTCGCTAATGAAATCCTGGACTGCCTGGAGATTCGTAAGATTGACCCCCTGATCGTACACGTAGAATTGCTCACTAAGGGACCGACCATTTCTCGCCATCACCTCAGCACGGATTCGTTCTGGCGTGCCGCTATTTCCTTCGGCCAATACTAACATTACCGGATAGGAGTCGGCGATTTCCGCTAATTTCCGCAATGCCCACAGGCTTTTCCCGCTCCCAGGCATACCAAAGATCATCGTCATACCGTTCTTCTGAATCGTCTTCTCCGAATCCAGGTATGCTACTGGCGGGCGCTCCATGTACTCTGTAGCAGTGAAAATATGCCGTTCTGCTTGGTCACTTGGCAGAAGGACAGGAGGCGGATTAAGCACGAAATCCGATAAGGCCGGGTTTACCTTTACCAGATAACCCATCGTTGACCAGACGTTCCGTGGCCCGGATTCCTTATACACATCATATAGTTGCTTGATGATGTATCCATGACCGTTGAACTGCCCCCAGTTCGGCTCTTTGGCTGAATCAAGACAGCCAGACAGCATGTCCCGGATACACTGGGCTTCCTGAGCCTGGATGGGAGTGTAGCCTTGCTCGGACACAAGACTTACATCGGAAGATGCACAACTGTGCAGATTGGAGGTGTTGCGATTGTCATTCATGGTCGAGGTTTCCTTCTCAAGGGGAAGTACATTACGACAGTTCTCTGTCGCTTGCGAGGAGTTACATTTTTGTCGGATTAGGACTATGGGAATTGCTACCGGGTTTTCAGGCAGCACCGGGCAGGATGGGGCATTGGGGGGTAATGGTTGCGTTTCTATGACAAGAGATGCCTCCTTTGTCACATGCAATCCACTTAAGCAACAGCGGCTTTTTTTCAGCATCGTTGCTTGTAAGCAGCGAATGAATCTATTCGCGCTCGGTGGAAGACACAGGGTCTGATTCAGTTAGATGTAGAGAGGGAGTGTTGGCGAGGTGTTGTGTGCATTCAACCTCACCCCTTTCATCATAATTCTATTTTCATGCAACACAAGGGGGGATACTAATTCTTCACACGTTTTTCACAAATGCCTCTATCGTTCCAAATTGCGACTCGTCCTTCGTATTTGTGATAAGCCTGCAATGGTACGAAATGTACTGAGATGCAGTGGGCAGGGATTTCAGACTTTGTTACTCAATCAGCTACTTATGGCTGTTCGGAAATTCGAGCCAATTGCCGCTTATGGCGCATTCGGTGTGCGTCGTTAACATAGCGTGGCCTGCGGCCAATTCCCCTAAATTGAACCTGTTCCTCACAGCCACAGGCACAAAGATAATGCTCGATCTGTGGCTGAAAATTCGGATTATCTTGCCAACGGGTTACTCCGTTAACGAGAGTTGAACGCCGTTTGTCGAGAAAGGGGCAGCGGGAGTCACCACCTCAGGGATGTCCTTCCCGTTCTGCCTCACCTGAGCGGCTGCAACCTTTGCCAGGACGTACTGAGCGGCCACTGTATCCAAAGCGTTCTGATACTCGTCTTGCTGTTTTCCGCTACGAGCCATCATCTTCACCTGTCCTTCAACTGTCCGCAGCGCCACATATCGGCTTAATCCTTGTGCTGCCAGTACCGCCGCTGATGCAAACAACAGACCGCCGAGCCAGGTGAACATGAGGGATAGATCACTCCGAAGCACGATGCTTACCATTGCAGAGTACCAAGCGCCGTCCGAATTCGCAATCACTGTTCGCATACTCCCGGCCAGAGCGAGGGCCAGAATACTAAAGGTGACGAGACGTAGCAACTTTTTGTAACGTTGCGCCGGAGACACAGATTGCGACTGCCAATTGTTGCCAATGCCTAGAGTATAGGCCATATTCTGTAGCCACAGACGCAGGCTGAAACGATGGCCGGAGGATGGACGGTAGTTCTCTTGATGCTCAACATGGTGAATCAGGACTTCGAGCACCAAATTCAACAGAACGAGCGCGGTAGCAGCAAACGATGCCAGTCCAGGGTCAGCCTCGAACAACAGAATGCCGTGAACCACTCGCTGTTGTTCCACAATGAGCAGCAAAACCAGAATAACGGGCACACCGAAGGATGTGATGAGTGTCTGGGTGAAGGACATTAGCACATCGCCGATGCCCATTAGCGTTTCCAGAAAACGCGGGTAGAACACGTTGAAGCGTTCGACCCATCGTGATACGCCACTCTGCATTTCACTCGTGCTCAGAGCGACCAGCCGCTTCATTTCCGCTTCTTGTGCCTTACGGATATTTTCACGATCTGTAGCAGTGATGCGGATGCCTTGTGAAGCAGCAAACTGCTCGGCTTCAACCAGGGTAGTGATCTCGGAGTAGATGGGCATGAATTTTTCCTTGCTCTTACGCGATTGATGGGCTGAGGACGGGGGTTAGTGACTGTCCCAGTGCTGGTGCAGCTTGTTCAGCAACACCTGACCGTTACATGCGCGGCTTGCAAAAGGCGCACCCGACAGGTCCGGTGGCCCAATGTATTCTAAAGTCGTTAGGCTGCTCGTGTGGCCTAGATTGGCCTGAATCGTTTCGAGGGGTATCCCGGCTTTATATAACATCCGGGCATAGGTGCGGCGTAAATCAAGCGCCGTAGCTGTCATTTCTGCTCCGAGATCGTCGTGAATAACGTACCCTTTGAGCATTTTCTGAACACCACGAATTGTCAACGGTTTTTGCCCCATCCTATCGCCGCCCCGAAAAAATCCCCGGAATACTGGCCCTACAGTGATTCCAGCAACGTCCAAGTAAGTACGAAGATAGGTTTCAAGCCAGGCCATGTCGAAATATACATCATCGTAAAGCTGGATAGTCCGTTCTGTGCCTTTCCCGTCCGCAGCAATATGAATGGCTGGCACGCCATTGTGCCGTAGGAATAGGTCAGATACCTGTAATGCACACAGCTCCGCTTCATTGACCCCGGCGCTGATGATTAGTCCCATACCTGTTATGTCGCGTAGACCTTGACGCCGTGCCAGGTTCGGTTGCGCTAGGAGTTCGTTAATCTGTCGGCAATTGAGGTGGCTGACCTGAGGCGTGCGGCGGAACTCAACACGACCCGCGCTCGTAGAGGTTGCCTGCTCCATCCGGGTGAGTGCTTCCGCTACAAGAGCGGCTTTGTCTGTTCCGGCAGGTGCATGTGCTTCAATCCGAGAAGGAAGGTTTTTATCCCGGAGAAGATCACGGTAACGGACACGGATTGTCCCAACGTGAGCCGCGACACTGGCAGGCATTAGGTGACGTTCGTTGAGGAGGTAATCACGGTACGCATTGAGATCAGGCAGATACCAGGGGTTGCCGGTTTCGGTGAGGTAGTCGGCGTAGTATGTGAGGCGCTGTCGAGCGTCCTTCTGCTTACGGCTGCTATCCTGAATAAAGAGGATTTCGTGGTTCTCGCTCATATTCACCCTTGACAATTATGGGGCGTCTATGCATAATAGATGCACCCTAATTAGTATACCTCATGACCCTGGCTCAGGCAAGGGTCAACCTTAAACCGATGTCAACTGCCCACGTAGCCATCCCCCGCCCACAACCCCTTTTCTGGCATCGCGCCTTCTTCCCTGTTCGCTTACACAGTGACAGGGGAACAGCTATGTGTTCAACATCAACGTCTGAATTGTCCAGCAGCGCACAGCCCGATCACCATATTGCCGATCACGGAGGTGTCATCCAGATGAAGGGCGAACCGCAAGCCGCATCAGCGGTTGAGATTGATTCCTTTCTCATCCTGCTTGCCAGTATCACCAAACGAATCATGGCTGAAGAAGCCAGCAGCATCGTTCAGGCTAAAGCCAGCTAAATCAGGAGCAAAAACCATGCGTGCCGCCATCTATACCCGTGTTTCCAGCGAAGAACAAATCGAAGGCCACTCCCTCTCTGCTCAAGCCGAGATCGCTAGACAGTTCGCCGTCCAACGCGGCTGGAATGTCGTTCAAGTCTATGAGGAGAAGGGACGCAGTGGCAAGAATGCTCTGCGTCCAGAGTTCCAGCAGATGCTTCGTCACGCCGAAGCGGGACTGTTCGACGTGCTGATTGTTCACAAACTTGACCGCTTCAGCCGTTCGCTTCAGGATGTCCTCTTCTATCTCAAATATCTCAAAGATCGTAATGTGTCCTTCGTTTCGGTCAATGAGAGCTTTGACTTCACCACGCCAACGGGGAAGGTTCAGCTTGTACTCATGGCCGCGATTGCCGAGTGGTATCTCGACAACCTCAGCCAGGAGACCATCAAGGGCAAGAAAGAGCGGGCGCGGAAAGGCGGCTGGAACGGCACGCTGGCTTTCGGCTACACGACACCACGACGGTTGAAAGATATGCTCACGCAACTGGGCGAGGACTTTCAGGCGGGAAAGATCGCTGAGGCGGACTACAGCCGCTTGGCGACCCTCATTGAAGAAACACTGGAAAGTGCTGAAGGGCGCTACGGGGAAACGGATGCGTTGATCTGCCCGATCAATGGGCCGGGGGTCGTACTGGCATTCGAGAAATACAGCCTCGGCATCTACTCCGACCTCGACATCGCCAACATTCTCACAGCAGCGGGCTACCGTACCAGTGGGCAGTTTGGCAACAACCCCTTCGGTAAGGACACAACCATCTACATCCTGCAAAATCGCTTCTACATTGGCGAAACCAGCTACCAGGGCAAGAAAAGTCAGCCGAAGGAGTATCTACCAGGTCGGCATGAACCCCTCATCAGCCGCGATCTCTTTGAGAAATGTCAGGAAGTTCGAGCGCGACGTGCGGCCAACTTCAGCCGGGGTTTGCCCAAAAACACCGCCACCTACCCGCTGGCATCGCTGCTGGTCTGCGCTGGTTGTGGCAATAACTGGCGTGGATGGAATTTACGTGGTGATCGCCGCTACCGCGACCCAGCAAAAGATAAGGGCCATGAATGTTCATCTCATCTGAAGTCAGTGGCGGCTGAAGTGTTTGAAGCTACGGCGGCTGAAATCCTGCTCAGTCTGAATGTTCCGACAGATTGGAAGGACAGAGTGCTGGCGCTGATAACCAAAGACCAGCCGCAGTACGCGGCAGTCAAGAATCAGCAGACCTCACTACAGGGGCGGCTGGAACGGCTCAAGCAGTTGTTTCTGTTGGGAGACATCAGCGAGGGCGAATATCGGCAAATGCGCGATGAGATTCAAGCGCAGATCAATGCCACGCCACTGCCAACGCTAGGCCGAATGATTGACTTGGAACGGGCAGCCGACCTGCTCGGCAATATCAGGAATATCTGGGATGCAGCCACGCTCGAAGAAAGCGAGGCGTGGTTTAGGCTGATGTACAACAAGGTGTACGTGTACGAGGGGGAAATAAAAGCAATAGAACCCACGCCGATTTTGTGGGTTCTATTGTCGAACATCATAAATTATGATACTCTAGTCGGGGATGACGGGATTCGAACCCGCGGTCTCTGCCTTGACAGGGCAGTATGTTAGGCCGCTACACCACACCCCCTAGTTTGGATGAATGGTGACGAGTATATCAGCCCTTGCTTACCCTGTCAATGGCCGACTTCATGCTCGAAGGGCACAATCGAAATCCCACCGCTGCGTTCCAGCACCGCGTATTTCACCTGTTCCATGCGCTCCAGTCCGCGCAGTTCCCGCGCGGCGGTCAGCACGTCTTCCTCATCAACCCGGGCCTTCTCCATGCGATCTTTTAACGGTTTGCCGTTTTCCACGATGATGAGTGGCACGCTGTCCACCAGCTTTTCAATCCGTTTCGAGCGCTGTTTTAACAGCGAGAGACCTATGTCCAGCCCCATTAATGTGACGATCAACGTCGTTGCGCTCGTGATTGAAAAATCTTCGCCAACCAGAGCCTGCTGTGTCGTCTCGCTGATAATCAACAGCAGCACAAAATCAAACGTTGTAATCTGCGCCAGCGAGCGTTTGCCGCTGAAGCGAAAGATAATCATGATGATGACGTAAATAGCGATACCGCGCAGCACCGATTCCATGGATTTAGTCCTTGTCCGATAATCATGGATAGATAAACTGGTTGATGGAAAGCGTTTCACTACCATCGAGGCCGATTTCTCCGGTTACGAACCCACCTTGCTCTGGGCGCATGTTGAACTTGATTGTCACCTGACCGGCAGGATTTTCCAGCGCAAACTCGTAGACAAGCTGTCCGTCACGCGCAGCAACCGATTCCGGGTCGGGGGTAATCTGGTCAAGCTGAAAGCGGTCGAGGTAAGCGCGATTAACCCGCAGGCGCAGAGTGTTTTGTCCCGCTGGCACCTCGGCCTGAACTGTCAGTGACATGGGTTTGCCCTGCCGCATAAACCGGTGGTACTGGATTTGCAGCCCGTCCGCTTCGCTGCCAGCAGTTGCGTTGCTCAGAGGGCCGGAATCGCCTAGCAGTCCTAACAGGGCAGCGATAATAAACAGCAGCATCCCTATCCACGCCACCCGCTGAACGGCCCAGGCACGCCGCTGGAATTCCAGGTCCTGTCCAATTTCCAGGTCTCCAACACGTTCAGTCATAGCTGCTCCGTTCCCACCGGGTTGCTTTTATGTCTCTACTTTACGAAGGCGATTATTAGAAAAATGTAATTCGAATGAGAACATCAGCTTCAACAAACCACTTGACAACAGCTTGATGTTAGCTTAGCCTAAAAAGGGTTGGCTAAACATAGTTGCCGTAGATGTTTACTAAGGGAGAGTCTCTACATGATTGCCTTCACTCGAATACTCTTCAGCCTCCTGCTGATGCTGCTCGTTCTCGTTGGCGGAGTACATGCCAACAATGATCATGCATTGAAAGTGGTTACGACCACTACTCAGGCCACCGACCTGACCCGTATCCTGGCCGGGGAAGGGGCAGACGAGTGGGTGCAAATTACACCGCTCATGGGCGCCGGTGTTGACCCCCACCTGTACCAGCCGACTGAAGCGAATATCGCCGCCATGAGTCAGGCTGACCTGGTGATCTACAGTGGGTTGCATCTGGAAGGCCAGTTTGACACCGTGTTTGAAGCCCTCGGCGAGCGCAATGTGCGAGTATACGCGCTGTCCGACCCAGTTAAAGCAGCAGGGTTTGTCATTGGCGGTTTCACCTTATCCGAAGAACTAACCAATGTGGATGACCCGCACTTCTGGTTTGACCCTCGTAACTGGCAGCTTGCGGCGGAAGGGCTGGTGGAAGTTTTAAGCGAAGTGGACCCGGCACATGCCGACGTTTACGCCGCTAATGCCGACGCCTATATTGCCGATCTGGACACCCTCTACACCTGGGCGCTAGAAGCGATGTCCCAGGTGCCGGAACAGCAGCGCACGCTGGTCACGTCCCACGACGCGTTCCAGTACTTCGGCGCGGCCTTTGGCTGGAACGTGCGTGGCTTGCAGGGGATCAGCACGGAAGACGAAGCCGGCGTGGCTGATATTCAGAACATCGCGAGGTTTGTCATGGACAACGGGATTCCAGTGATGTTTGTTGAAAGCAGCGTGCCGCCGGACGCCATCGAAGCAGTGCGGGAAGCGGTGAATGCGGGCGGCGGACAGGTTGGGCTGGGGGTGCGCCAGTTGTACTAAACATCATCACGATCTTACAATCGTATGGCTATCCCATTCCGCCCTGGCCTGAAGGGCTTGAACCTGTCCCGCCAGCGGAACTGCTCGATGCGGTTTCATCACATTGAGGAGGTATCCAATGGTGAACCATACCAACCATGATGATTTTGCGCTCGACATCCACGATCTGACGGTCGCCTACAACAGTAGCCCGGCACTGTGGGATGTGGATTTGCAGGTGCCAGAGGGCGTACTGATGGCCGTTGTCGGTCCAAATGGCGCGGGGAAAAGCACGCTGATTAAAGCCGCACTGGACCTGATCCCCCGTGCGACCGGGGACATCCGGTTCTACGGCCAGCCGTATGCCAGAGCGCGCCACCTGGTGGGCTACGTGCCACAGCGCAGCAGTGTGGACTGGGACTTCCCAACATCGGTGCTGGATGTGGTGATGATGGGGTTGTATGGCAAGCTGGGTTGGTTCAGGCGACCGGGCAAACGGGAACGCGAGCTGGCGATGGCCGCGCTGGAACAGGTTAGCCTGTCCGATCTGGCGCATCGGCAGATCAGCCAGCTTTCCGGTGGGCAGCAGCAGCGCACCTTCCTGGCGCGCGCGCTGGTGCAGGATGCGCAGCTTTATTTCATGGATGAACCCTTTGCCGCCGTAGACGCCGTGACCGAACGCGCCATTGTCACCCTGCTGCACGAACTGCGCGCGCGGGGGAAGACAGTGATCGTCGTCCATCACGATCTGCAAACCGTGCCAGAATACTTCGACTGGGTGGCGCTGCTGAACGTGCAACTGATCGCCAGCGGTCCGACCGAGGTCGTTTACACCGAGGACAACCTCATGAAGACCTATGGTGGGCGCATCTCAACGCTGGCCAGCAGCCGCGACCGGATGGAGGTTTAGGCCATGACACAGCAGGAGAAACGCGGCTGGCTGGGGATCGGCGCTCTTGCCATTCTATTTGTACTGGCTGTGCCTGTCAGTGCCTGGTTGTTTAACATCCGGTACACCTACACGCTGGCGACCGTTGCCGTCGGCGGGGCGATGCTCGGTACGGTCAGCGGCGCGTTAGGCGCGTTTGCGGTGCTGCGGCAGCAGAGCCTGATGGGCGACACACTCTCGCACGCGGCGCTGCCGGGCGTGGCTGTCGCGTTCCTGATCGCCGGGCGTGACCTGGGCTGGCTGCTGCTGGGCGCGGGAATCGCCAGTTGGCTGGCAGCGCATTTTGTAACGGTGGTGACACGTACGACCCGTATCAAGCCGGATACGGCGATGGGCATGGCGCTGGCGGCGTTTTTTGCCGTCGGTATCGCGCTGCTGGCCTACATTCAGCAAAGGCCGGACGCCAGCCAGGCCGGGCTGGATACGTTCATCTTCGGCCAGGCTGCCGCCATCGTCCAGCAGGATGTGATTCTGATCAGTGTCGTTGGCGTTGTCGTCTTCATCTGCCTGGCGCTGTTCTGGAAGGAGTTTAAGCTCATCACCTTCAATGCCGAATTCGCACGCGCCAACGGCTACCCGGTGCGGACGCTGGATATGCTGCTGTCCACGCTGATCGTCGTTGCCATCGTACTGGGCTTGCAACTGGCGGGCGTCATCCTGATGGTCGGGCTACTGATTGCGCCGGCGGTCGCCGCCCGCCAGTGGACGCACCATCTCGGCCAGATGGTCGTGCTGTCTGCACTGCTGGGCGCGGTTTCTGGCGCTTCTGGCGCGATTCTGAGCGCGCTCGATCAGGGATTGCCAACCGGCCCGCTGATTATTGTGGTGGCGTCGGTGCTGGTGGCTGTATCGCTGGCGATCGCGCCCGGTCGCGGCGTGATCTGGACGCTGCGGCAGCAGCAGCGTGACCGGCAGCGGTTCGCCGCGCTGGCGGGGCTTCAGGAGAAACCGTAACATGTACGCGCTGGAACAGATTATCATCACTATTCTGGTGAAGTTCATCCCGATTGAGCAGCTCAACGCTGCCCTCAGCGACCCGCGCGCGGTTGCCATCCTGATCGGCGCGCTGGTGTCCATCTCAACTGCCTGCCTGGGAGTATTCCTGCTGCTGCGGAAAATGTCGCTGACCAGTGATGCGATCAGCCACACCGTGCTACTGGGGATTGTGGTCGCTTTCTTCGTGATGGTGGGGCTGCTGGGTACGGAAGCCGATCTTAGTTCGCCGCTGCTGGTCATCGGCGCTGCCGCTGCTGGCGTCCTGACCGTTATCCTCACTGAACTGGTGCAGCGGTCGGGACTGGTCAAACAGGATGCGGCGCTGGGTCTGGTGTTTCCGCTGCTGTTTGCCATCGCCATCATTATCATCTCAAGGTATGCCGATGACGTTCATCTGGACACGGACGCGGTGCTGGTGGGGGAGATTGGCGTCGCCTGGGCCAACACCAACAGCCACTGCTTTGACAACTGTGACGATGTAGTGATTACGCCCGACCATCCCCGCGCCGAAATGGGGCGGCGGTGCATCAACTGTTCGTCCGGCGGCATCACCCCGCGCGACCCGAAAGCGGTGTTTGAAGAGGTCTGTGCCAACTGCGGCACGTACAGTGCCGCCGAAGCGTGGCGCGAGCGCCTGATTCCTGAACCACCCGCGCTGGTGTTCTGGCCCCGGTCGCTCACGCTGATGGGGCTGGTGACACTGCTGAACGTTGGTTTCATCGCGCTGTTCTATAAGGAGTTAAAGCTCACCTCGTTTGACTCGGCGCTGGCGACAGCGCTCGGTTTCCGCCCCGTTGCGCTCAATTATATGCTGATGACGCTGGTCAGCGTCACCGCCGTCAGCGCCTTCGACGCGGTTGGCTCGGTGCTGGTGGTGGCCTTCTTCATCATCCCGGCGGCTACTGCCTATCTGCTGACTGACCGGCTGGCCATCATGCTGCTGATTAGCCCGGTCTTTGGCGCACTGTCTGCCATGACCGGCTACGAACTGGCGCGCGGGCAGCTCCTCGGCATCCTGCCCATCAGCGACGTACTGGTTTTTCTCGACCGTACGGTTGGGCTGGACGGTTATACCCAGTGGAACTCGTCCATTTCTGCCTCGATGGTTATCATGGCGTTCCTGTTTTTCCTGGCCGCGTGGGTGCTGTCGCCCCGCTACGGTCTGGTAGCCGCCGCCCTACGCCGCCGGATGCAACGGCAGCAGTTTGCCGATCAGATGATACTGGGGCACATCTACCACCATCAGGGCCGGCCTGAAGCGCCAGAGGAACTTGCCGCTGACCGGCTGCACGAACACCTCGGCTGGACTCCGACCCACACCCGGCTGGCGATTGCCCGGCTGCGGACGCTGAATCTGGTCATACTGGAGGATGAACAGGTGCGGCTGACCCCTCGTGGCGAACGGGTTGTCAGCGAATTTCTGCACACTCAGTTGCACGCCGGTCAGCCCACCGGTTGAAGGTTACAGGTGGGGTTTCCGGTGAGTGGGACGCGCTGCCGGAAGCCCCGGTTTCAGTATTTTGTCAGCACTTCCGCCCGACTCCACTCTGCCGGTCAGGTTATCGCTGCTGCCCATTAACGGATGTGCCACAATCTCCCGAACCAGTTTATTCCAATGACTATAACACCTGGTCAGTTTTCCGCTATAATGGAAGGCGTGACGGAAGTATGTCGTTCAAATGGAGTAACGGATTGTGACTGCATCAAGCCGTATCCGTATTATTATCGTTGACGATCACGAGATTGTGCGTAATGGCTTATCGGTTTTTCTGGAAACCTGTGAGGATTTACAGCTTGTAGGCGAAGCGTCGAACGGCGCTGAAGCCATCCGCTTGTGTGACGAACTTCAGCCGGATGTGGTGGTGATGGACCTGGTGATGCCGGAAGTGGATGGCATCGAAGCAACCCGCGTTATCCGGCGCAATCATCCCCAGACGCAGGTCGTGGCGCTGACCAGCTTTGAAAATGACGAACTGGTACCAGCAGTGTTAAAAGCGGGCGCGATCAGCTACCTGTTAAAAAATGTCTCGATTGACGAACTGGCGGATGGAATCCGCAAGGCGCACGCCGGGCAGACAACGCTGTCGCCAGAGGCCACGCAGGCGCTGATTGAATCCGTGTCACGCCCGTCGCCACAGTTTGACCTGAGCGAACGCGAACGCGAAGTGCTGGGCCTGATCGTGCGTGGCTATAACAACCGTGAAATCGGCGAGCGCCTGTACATCAGCCGGTCAACCGTCAAGAATCATGTAAGTAATATCTTTTCCAAACTCAGTGTGGACAGTCGCAGTGAGGCCGTTGCACTGGCGCTCCAGCATCACCTCGTTGAGTAGAGGTGACAATTGCCGTGATGCGACATCCAAAGCTGGGCTTTCGCTCAGTGCTGTCCAGCTTGCAGGCGCGCCTGCTGCTGTTGATTGTATTTATCCTGGTGCCGGTGCTGCTTCTGACTTGGTACACCGTTTCGCAGCAGAGTGCGTTTGCGCTTCGTAAGGCGCGGCAGGATGCTTTGCGGTTAGCCCAGCTTTCCGCCAGCAATCAGGAACAGTTTATCACCAGCGCGCAGCAGTTGCTGGTGGCGCTGGCGCAAATCCCTGCCGTCAAGAGCGGTGACGCGGCGGCCTGCGACGCGCTCTTTGTCAGCCTGCGAGAGCAGTTTACCACCTATACCAATGTCTTTATGGTGGATACCAACGGCGATACCGTATGCACTGGTATCCCGGTTACGCCCCCGGTGAACGTCGTTGACCGGCTGTGGTTCCGGCGCGCGATGGAACGAATGGGTTTTAGCGTGGGAGATTTTGAAATCGGCATTGTTTCCAAAAGGCCGGTTGTCACCCTGTCTTATCCGGTGTTTGACGAGAACAACCGGGTGAAATACCAGCTTGGTTTAAGTCTGGATTTACGCAAGGTGGGCGATTTAATCACCAGCGCGGCGCTGCCGCCTGATGCAACGATTACGGCGATAGACCGAAAAGGGATTGTGCTTTACCGCTATCCAAGTCGTGACGATTTGATCGGCAAGCCGCACTGGAATCCGCAGGTGGTTCAGACGGTGCTGGCGGAACAGTCCGGGACGGTAGAAGGCACCGGGCTGGACGGGTCCTACCGCCTGTTTGGTTTTACGCCGCTGGATAAAACCAACGGCAGCGCTTACGTGATTGTGGGCATGAGCTATGCCAACGCTTTTGCCGATGCGAATGAACTGTTCCTGCAATATCTGGTGGCGCTGGGACTGGTGGGCATTGTATCGCTGGCGGTTGCTTTTGTGGGCGCGCGGCGACTCGTCGTCCAGCCAACGCGCCAGTTAGTTGCCAGTACGGACCGGCTGGCCGCCGGTGATCTGACGGCGCGGGTGGATACACGTCAGGTTGAACACACCAACGAACTGCTGACGCTGGCAAGGGCTTTCAACCATATGGCGGAGTCGCTGGAACAGCGGCAGCGGGATTTGCAGCAATCCAATCTCAATCTGGCTGCTGAGATCAGCGAGCGCAAAAAGATTGAAGCCGAGTTGCAGGCGGCGCGTGATAGCCTGGAAATCACCGTCCATGAGCGCACCGCCGAACTGGTCTTTCTGTCGGAGGCCAGCCGGATTCTGGCGTCAGACCTCGACAGCCGTAAAACGTTACAGCGGGTGGCAGAACTGGTCGTACCGGATATTGCTGATGGCTGTGCCATCCATCTGCTGGACGATGACCACATCCTGCGTCTGGTTGCGGCTGCTCCCACACTTGATCGCATACCAACCGGGTTGGCCGAACAGGTGATTGACTCGCGCCACCGCCGCCAGTTTCAGACGGATGAACAGGTTATCGAGTGCGTGCCGGTCAAAATTCAGGGACGGGCTGTCGGGACAATCTCGTGTGGGCGGGTTCTGCGCAATTCTGAACCGACACCATACGCGAATCTGTTGGATGAACTGGCGCGGCGGGTGGCAGTGGCGCTGGATAATGCCCGGCTATACCGACAGGTCTACGAACACCGCGAACGGCTGCTGGTCACGCTGGGCAGCATTGGCGATGGAGTGGTCGCCACTGATGAGAACGGCTGTGTCACGTTTATGAATGCCATCGCGCAGGGACTGACTGGCTGGACGGAAGCAGAAGCGATTGGCAGGCACCTGTCCGACGTGTTCCAGATTTGTAGCGAGGCAACGGGTGAGCCGGTACAAAACCCGGCGCTGCTGGCTCTGGCAGAAGGCCGGATCATCGGCTTAAACAACCACACGATTTTGACGGCGCGGAACGGGACACAGTATCCGATTGACGATAGCGGCGCGCCGATTCTGGACGAAAACCGGCGGATAATTGGCTCAATCCTCGTCTTCCGCGATATTACCGAACGGCGGCGGCGGGAACTGGCGGAGCAGGAACAGCGCGCCCTGAGCGATGCCCTGCGGGACACGGCGCTGACCCTGACCGGCACGCTGCATTTGTCTGAGGTGCTGGACCGGATTCTGGCAAATGTTGGCCGGGTGGTGCCGCACGACACGGCGGACATCATGTTTATCGAGGCTGGCGAAGCCCGGATTGTACGCAGTCAGGGGTACGAGCGGTGGGGCGTGGATACCACCAACCTCGTTTTTCCGGTGAATGATACGGCAACGCTGAACCAGATGATGGCAACTGCCGAGCCGATGTTGATACCGGACGTGCGCCAGTTCCCGGCCTGGGTGCTGGTGGACAATCAGGACTGGATGCGCTCGTATGTAGGGGTTCCGATTATCCTGCAATCGGAAATCATCGGCTTTTTGAACCTCACCAGTACGACCGTTGACTTTTTCACGCCAGTGCATGCTGATCATCTCCAGGCGTTCGCTGCTCAGGCGGCGATTGCCATCCAGAACGCGCAGTTGTACGAGGAAGCGCAAACGCTGGCGGCGATGGAGGAACGTCAGCGGCTGGCCTATGATCTGCACGACGCCGTTAGCCAGATGCTGTTCTCGTCCAGTCTGCTGTCAGAGTCGCTGCCGCGCCTGTGGAAACGGAATCCCGATAAGGTCGAGCCGCAATTGGAACAGCTCACCCGCCTGAACCGGGGCGCTCACGCCGAACTGCGTAACCTGCTGATGGAACTTAGCCCGACCAATCTCATCAAAACCAACATGCACGAACTGCTGCGCCAGTTGGCCCTGGCGACCAGCGCGCGCACGAATCTCAGAATAGATGTTCACGTCAATGGGCAGACCAATTTCCCGCCGGATGTGCATATGACGCTGTACCGGATTGCCCAGGAGGCGCTGAACAACATTGTCAAACACGCGCGCGCCACGCAGGTGGATATTGCGCTGACCAGCGAGGCCGGACGCACCGTGCTGCGCGTGCGCGACAACGGGCGCGGTTTTGATCCGCAGCACGTCCAGTCGCGTTCGATGGGCCTCAGCATCATGCAGGAACGCGCCCGGAGCATTGGCGCGGTGCTGGAACTGAAGACGGAAATCGGCCAGGGGACGGAAATTATCGCCATTTGGGCGCGGGACGCCTAGAGGAACAATGCCGCGCCGCGTCGCCTCAGGCAGCGCCTCCGCGTTCCTGGCCGCGCAGGTTTTGCGTGACTGGACGGGCCGGCGCCACGTGCTGCTGACCGGCAGGGCAGCCGCCGGATTGTGGGCGGCGCTGCGTGCGCTGGGCTGGCAGCAGCAACCCATCGGCATTCCCGCCAACACCTGTTACATCATGCTGTGGGCGATCATTGCCAGTGGCAACACGCCGGTGCTGCTGGATGTAGACCCGGCAACCGGCAATCTGGGTCTGGACAGCCTGATCGGCGCACCGCGCCTTGCCGCCGTGATTCCCACCCATCTCTACGGTTTACCCGCGCCGATGCAGGTCATCAGTGATTGGGCGCGTGCTACTCACACGCTGGTCATTGAAGACGCGGCGCAGGCGGCAGGATTGACGGCTGATGGCCGACCGGCGGGTTCGTGGGGCGATTTTTCCCTGTTCAGCTTTGGGCCGGGGAAAATCGCGGACGTTGAGGGCGGCGGCGCGCTGTTGACGGACGACGAGCGACTGGCGCATGACATCAAACAGGTACTGGCCAGTGCGCCCTGGTGGAGCGAACAGCTCGTTGGCCTGACTGACCAGTGGAATCAACTCTACTGGGCGCTGCACCAGTTTGAGACGGAGAACCCGGCGCTGCCGGGGCTGTATCCCCGACTGTATGACATCTACCGCGATCTGATTGTTTACCGCCTGCCGCCGTCATGGTGGTCTGACCTGCCGGACGCTTTGCGCGAACTACCAGCCAAAGTGCGCCACCGGGCAGCCATCGCCGCGTTGTACGATGATCGGCTGAATCACGCGCCGCTGCATACCCTGCCGCGACCGGCTGGCGCAGCGGTCTGGCGCTACCCGCTGCTGGCGCCGCCGGAGCAGCGTGACCGCCTGCTGCGCGACCTGTGGCAGCAGGGTTTCCACGAGGTCACACGCTGGTATCCGTCGCTACGCCCCATGCTGGCGGCGCTCTGCCCCGATCTGCATACCCCGCCAACGCCTACCGCTGACCGCCTCGGCGCGGCGATCATCAACCTGCCAGTAGCTACCGACGACGAAGCGGCAGAACGACTGGCAGCCGCCATCTGGCGATTTCTTGATTCGGAATGAACCTATTCTTTCCGGGGTAAAATGCGGTGCTGATGCAGCAGTTCCAGGATGGCGGCGTGTACCGTGTCAATCGGCAGGATTTTCCCCGGCGGCGCGCCGGTTTCCAGATCAAGCGTAACCCAGTCAGGCAGTGCGGTGGCCAGCCGTTCGTACTGCTCGAAGCTGGCCTGCACCAGCCGGCTGTTGGCTTCCTCGATGTCGGTTTTGCCCTTCAGGTAATCCTGCTGCTTGCGCCCTCGCAGATTGCGAAACGTGATGTCCGGCCTGGCCCGCAGGTAGATAGTCAGGTCTGGCTGCGGCTGCCGAAAAACCTCGTATTCCAACTGCTGCACCCAGCGGTTGAAGTCCTCGCGTTTGCTGTCGTCGCTGAACTTTGAGGCCTGCACCGCCAGATTGGATGATACCCAGCGGTCGGCCAGCACGATCAGGCCATCATCCAGCGCGGCGCGGATTTCGTCCCGCACCAGCATCCGGTCATTGGCGAACACCAGCGCCACAAAATAGGGGCTGGTGCTGTCAATGCTGCCGTGCTCGCCGCGCAAAAACGCCGCTGCCATCTGTCCAAAAAACGAGTCGTAACGGGGAAAACAGTACAGCCGGTGTGGGATGGCCTGCTGTGTCAAATACTGGTCGAGCAAATGGGCCTGCGTGGTTTTCCCCAGACCATTATTCCCTTCGAGGACGATGAAGCGGCCAGGTGACGACATGGTGTCTGGTGTCCCTTGTTCCTTCCAATCCGTGTGTACTATAGTGCCTCCTTCCGCCACAGGCAAGCGCCAAAACCGCGCTGGCTGATGAGATGGTTATGGCAAAAGTTCGGCAAACGAGGAATGATTCACAACAGAAATACCAAGCCAATCGCCGGGCTGATAATGCTCGTCGCCCGTACAACAAAGCGGATAGACGGGCAGAGAGGAGGGACGATGCGACGCCCGATGATTATCCTGATGGGTCTGGTTGTATTTTCCAGTGGCCTGCTGCTGGGGGCTGCGGCAGTTTTTGCCCGTATGACCGCTGCAATCCCCTTCGCACCGCAGCGACTGGCGCTGGCAGCAACCCCCACGCCGCTGCCGGAGTCGGTCTATAACGAACTGAATGCGTATGATCAAATCATGATTAACGTGTACGAACGGGCCAGTCCATCGGTGGTTCATATCACTACCCGGCAGACGACGACGGACTGGTTTTACGGTGTGACCGCACGTGAAGGCACCGGTTCCGGTTTTGTCTACGACACAGTAGGGCATATTGTCACCAACTTTCATGTGGTGGAAAATGCGGCGGAATTAAACGTGCTGCTGGCAAACGGCGACTCGCTGCCCGCGCAGGTCGTTGGTACGGACCGTTATTACGATCTGGCGGTGATCCACATTGACGCTCCGCCGGATGTGCTGACGCCGCTGGAACTGGGCGATTCGTCGCTGCTGCGTGTCGGCCAGACGGTGGTAGCGATTGGTAACCCGTTTGGGCTGGATCGCACGCTGACGACGGGAGTGGTCAGCGCGCTTGGTCGCCAGTTGGAGACGGACAGCGGTGCGCTGCTGGGGCAGGTGATCCAGACTGACGCCGCGATCAATCCTGGCAATTCTGGCGGGCCGCTGCTGGATACACACGGACGAGTCGTTGGCATCAATACTGCGATTAACTCACCCTCCGGTGGGTCGGTTGGTATTGGCTTTGCCGTGCCGGTGAACGTCGTGAAGCGGGTCGTGCCGGATTTGGTCAGCGCCGGGCGCTATGCTCATCCATCATTGGGGATTCAGGTGATAGAGCTGGGGGCGGAGATTACTCCCGCCGCCGGCGGGCCACAACAGGGGCTGCTCATCGTGAAGACGGATGCTGACGGCCCGGCTTCGAACGCGGGCTTGCAGGCAGCCGAAGTGGGTATCCGGCGCGGGCGTTATGTGGTCGCTGGCGGGGATATCATCGTCGCTATCAACGGCCAGCCGATGACCAGCCGGAATGCCATGCTGCTGTATCTTGACGAAAACTTCCGTCCAGGTGACACGGTAACGCTGACCATCTTTCGGAACGGACAACTACTGGACGTACCAGTCTCGCTGGGCGAGGGGTATATGTAGAGCGGGACTGCGGAGAATCTGTTTTCAACCCGACGATTTCACGCTATCTTTCATAGACCGGGCGAGGATCAGGTTGGATCAGGGTAAGGCAAAGGGAAAGTAATATGAGCGAGGAAATGCCAATCTGGCGGCAGGCCATCCACGATTCGCAGCACCCCCTGCACCGCGCGGCCTGGCTGTTGTTTAGTGAACATTTTAACGTGGACTACGCCGCTCAGGTGCTGGAAAGTCAAAAAGACACGGTGTTGGACTTCATCTATCTGATTCTGGACACGGACGATTTATACCAGGTGGAAAGCCTGGGCAGCGGCTTCGCGCCGATCAATGCGGTTCATCTGCTGGGCAAATGGCAGGTGGTGGAAGCCATCCCACGTCTGCTCCAGATCGTCGCCCAAGAAGACTGGGAGGCGGTTGTAACCGGCCAGGCCTGCCGCGCTCTGGAAGATATGGGCGCGGCAGCGATTGAGCCGCTGTTAGAGTTTGCTGCTGCGTCTCCCAATCAGCGAGTGACGGTTGCCAGTATCCTGGGGGCCGCCGGAAAAGGTGACGCCCGCGCCTATGCGTTTATTAAGGCCGTGTTTGAGGAACAGACGAACGACATGGACATCGAGTACGTGGCGGAACATTTATTAACGTGTGACAGCCAGCAGGCAATTCCTTACCTGGAAGACGGGCTGCGGCAGGGCAAAATCAAAAAATCAGTGCGCCGCAGACTCGAATCGTATATCCAGCAGGCGCGCGACGGACAATTCGACCAGTAAGAGTACTGTCGCTTTGGCATCGGCCTGCTGCTCCAATGCCGGCATTGCGATGCGTACGTTCTCTTTTTTCAGATGATGAGCTATGTGTCGGTTGACGGCTGCTGTCCCATCACAGTATTCTCCTCTTGAAATGTTTTGGGAGAAATCAATGACAACCTGTTCAAATCGGTATCGTATGCGATTTGTGCTGCTCATGCTTGTTGCCTGCCTGTTCACGATCATGGGTATGGCTGCTGCGCAGGAGGTAACACCTGAATCCACCGAATCCGCTTTCACCGTCGGCAGTGACCTGACGATTGCCGCGCTTCAGCAGCGCGAGATCGAAGCGAGCGACATCCTGGTTGAGCAGGCGCTGCCCAATGGTGCGAATTATTCCCGCTATATCGCCAGCTATCGGTCAGAGGGTTACAAAATCTACGGCCTGCTGACGA
The DNA here is from genome assembly GCA_016223085.1 of Chloroflexota bacterium. Classification (GTDB taxonomy): domain Bacteria; phylum Chloroflexota; class Anaerolineae; order Aggregatilineales; family Phototrophicaceae; genus CFX2. The sequence goes on along the minus strand of JACRPS010000004.1, from coordinate 270,042 downwards.
TTCCGTTCGGTGACGTGCCGGAAGGTGGATTTAAGGCGATTGTGTTTAATCATGGCTACATCCCGCCTGATACCTATGTCACAACGGAGCGCTACGTGGCCTACGTGGACGCACTGGCGCAGAGCGGCTTCATCGTGTTTAAGATTGACCTGCGCGGTCATGGCGACTCTGAAGGCGAAGCGATTGGGTCGTATTTTTCGCCGAACTACACGATTGACGCGATTTCGGCCCTGCGTAGCCTGCAACGCATGAACATCATTGACCCGGACGGTATTGGTATGTGGGGGCACAGCATGGCCGGCAACCTGGTGCTGCGGGCGATGCTGGTTGAGCCAGCGATTCAGGCGGGGGTGATCTGGGCCGGGGCGGTTTACAGCTATGACGATTTTGAAAAGTACGCCATCACGGACACCTCCTTTGTCCGCGTGCCGGAGTCGCCAGGTTTACGGCGCAGCCGTGCGATCTTTGAAACCTACGGTCGGCCTAACACCTCGGTTCCGTTCTGGCAGGCCGTATCGCTGACAGAGAATATCGGCTACCTGAACAGTCCGCTGCAACTGCACCACGCTGTTGATGATGATGTCGTCAATATCGGCTACTCGCGTGATCTGGCTGCCGTACTTCAGGCGCATGGAAAAGTGTACGAGTTCTACGAGTATGACAGTGGCGGGCACAACATCGGCGCGCCGTCGTTTGACCTGGCGATGCAACGCACCATCGCGTTTTTCCGGGCATATCTGTAACACGGGGGTAGACATCGGCGGATTGAGCCATACTGGGCTGCAAGGCATCCGAAAGGAAAGGTATGTTTTAATGCAGATACGTCCATTGGACATGGCAACGGTTCGCCTGAACCGGCCTCCGTGATTTATACTGGTTGTCAGTCTGTGCGCATCTTTGACTTCCGTGAGGTGAGTAGATCATGCGTCATAAAACGTTTCAATTGCTCAGTATCAGTTTTTTGTTCATTTTAATCCTCGCCGGTTATAGCTCTGTTTCGTTCGTGTCTGCCGATCCACTGTTGCAGGGTACGCCGCGACTGGACGGCTTTAAGATTTATTTCACCGAGGCGAATGGCGAAGCCAGCCGCTTCGACCGATCCGAGGCCGGACTGTCACGGTTTGCCGGCCTGCTGCGGGAACTTGGGGCCGAACTAGCTACGGTCGAATGGCGTAGCAACTTTCCCACCGATGCCGATCTGGTGATCGTTGCCGGTCCAGTGGATGACTACAATGCCAGCCAGACTGCGCGGCTGTGGACGTATCTGAACAACGGCGGCAAAATGCTGCTAATGGTGGATCCGCTGGCGTGGGAACGGGGACGGGCGCGGGGCGTAGCCCTGGAGTCTGGCCTGTTCCAGTTGCTGTGGTCTGATCTGGGGGTGCGCGCCCGCAATGATCTCGTGTTGACTGAAGGCATCGTGCCGAAGATCGAACCGCTGGCTGCCGCAGCGGTCAGCGCCGAAGCGACGGCGGAAGCAACCGCCGAACCGGAAACCGCGTTGCCGACTGCCACGCCAGTCCAGATGCCGGCTCCGCGTTACCAGTTCACTACCGGCGAAAAATCCAGCGACAGTCCGATTGTCAGTGACATCAGTGAGCCATTGGCTTTCTTTGGCGCGCGTTCGATTGAGATTGATCTGTCTACCCGTGAATTCCCGGTTGAGCCGCTGGTCTTTTCAGAGAGCGAATTTTACGGGGAAAACAACTTCCCGCAGTATTATGACAATGGGGTGGCGCTCTACAACATCGGCCAGGATGTCCCATCCGGTTTCCTGCCGCTGGCCGTTGCGTTTGAAAACCCCGAGTCGCAGATGCGCTTAATCGTGATTGGGGACCGCGATATTGCGACCAACGGCAGGGGTTTCCAAAGTTCGCCACCGAATACACTGTCCTTCCTCTACCGAGGCAACATCCAGTTTATGCTGAACAGTGTGGCCTGGCTGCTGGGGGCAGAGCCAGTAGAAGTTTCCTTCCCGACGCCGGGGCCAACGGCAACGCCAACGTTGGTGCCAACACCCGTGATCGAAGAAGGGCCAACCGTGAGAGCCGACCTGGGGGTAAACATTGCCGTCAGCAACATGCGTCCGGGTGAGGGTGAAGTCATTATCTATGACCTGAACCTGATTAACAACGGCCCGGACCCGGTTGAGAATGTGATTGTCAAATATGAACTGCCTGCCGGGCTGGAATACATTCTGGCCGACGGCGGCACGTTTAACTCGGAAACCGGCGAATGGCTGGTGCTGGAACTGGCGCCCAATGAAGGGGCCAACCTGAAAATTGTCGTGCGCGTTCTGAACGGTACGGTGCGGACGACCATTACCAGCACGGCTGAAATCATGGACAGCAATGCCAACGACGTTAACGAAGCCAACAATATGGACAGCGCCGACATCACCATTGCCGCAGTTATCCGGGAAGAGGGATAGCGGTATGCGACGCTGGTTAACGCTCATTCTCCTGGCGTGCCTTCTGGTCGGTGCTGCTCCTGCTGCCATGCAGGAGCAGCAAAGTCCGCTGGTTGTGTTTGTGCTCAACCCGGAGATTGACGTCGCATCCACTTTTGACGCCGGGCCGGATGGTATCAGCACGCTGGATGGTATCTTTCGCAGCCTGGGAGCGCGAACCCAGGTCGTGAATCTAATCGATTCGGTGCCAGCCAGTGCCGATGTTGTGGTTCTGGTCGGGCCGCGTCAGCGGTTGAGTATTCTATCGCTGGTGCGTCTGTGGCTGCATCTGGCGCGCGGCAACGATCTGCTGCTGGCGCTTGACCCGGTGGGCTACGCCGGTAATAACAGCGACCGCTGGGGCAGTGGCCTGATTAATCTGCTGAATGACGCCTATGGAATCACCGTGATTGATGCCTTTATGGCGGAACCCTGGTTTACGAAGGATTTGATTGCCGTTCTGTCCGCAACCTTTCTCGATGCCTATGCCGATGTTGTGCCGCATCCGGTTGTTGAACCGCTGATACGCTACCAACTGTCGGTGGAAGTATGGAGCGCCAGACCGGTACGGATTGAGCCGGTCGGAGTAGATAGCTATGCCGTGCCGCTGCTGCAAACCAGCAGTGCCTTCGGTGAAACAGATACCAGCGTATTCACCTTTGCTGCTGACTCCGCGCCGCTGGAACTTAATCTCGAAGGCGATGTCAGCGGGAGAGTCAATATTGCGGGGCTGGCAGAAAATACCTATGCTGGCTCACGGATTGCTGTTCTGGGTGATTCGGAAATGCTGCGGAATGGTTACGGCCTGGCGAAAATCCCCGGCAGCGTGTTCCCCAGCCACCCCGGCAACCAGATTTTTGTGGAACGGCTGGCAGCCTGGCTGCTGGGGCTGCCCGAAGATCAATGGCCGGCCCTGCCACCCGCTTACACCTGGATTGCGCTCGATGGCAGTGGTGATGACTGGGACGCGGCGGTTCCGGTAGCCAACGACGGAGCTGACGTTGACCAGCCTGCGTTGGACCTCCAGCAGGCGCGGGCGTTCAAAAATGACGCGTTTGTTTACCTGATGGTGGAGACAGCCGAGGCGTCCGATGCCCGCGTTCGACTGGAGGTGGATTTCCAGCACCCCGACGACCGGGTGGTTACGATTTCTGCCACATCGGATGGCGTTGTTGTAAACACTGATGAAGGTGAAGTTGCAATCCCCGACGCCCAGGTGGCAGTTAGCGATGGCGTTGAACTGCGCCTGCCGCTGCGCGTGGTGGGGGAGGCAACGACCATCAGCCGGCTGTGTCTGTATGCTGACGCTGCTGCCACGACCGGGACAGATTGCTTTGAGCAAAATCCCACCATCAGTGCGACCGATAAATTGGATCCGGTTGACCTCCGATTCCCTCCCGGGCCAACGGTTCGGGTGTCATCCATTCGTAATGCCAATTTGCGGCAGGAGCCGGCACAGACTGCCCCGCTGGTGGGGGTTCTCACTGCCGGGCAAACGCTGCGTGCGACCGGACGGACGGAGGCGGGCGACTGGATTCGGGTGGAGTCCGGGGCTTACCAGGGCTGGGTATTTGCGACGCTAATTATTGCCAATCATGATACCAGCCTGCTGCCGGTTATTGACGGTCCGGGATAGCTCCTGATAGGGGAGGTCATTTAGCTGCTGTTGGTCTGGCGGAGCAGTTCCGTCAGGTCGTCAAAAACGCTGATGAAGCGACCAGAAAGGCGGTCGGCCTGGCCAGACGCAAGCCGTACAACCAGTTCGGCGGCGCGTTCTGGCGGAACATCCCGCCCTTCGGCAAAGGTGCTGCGGGTGGTTGGCAGCCATTTCTGGCCGGGTTCGGTATCAATGATCATACGTGTCATATCCGTCAGAACCGTACCGGGGTGGATGGCAAAGACCGCAACACCCCGGTCTTTTGTTTCAATGGCGAGGCATTCCATAAGATGGACTAGGGCTGCTTTAGAGGTGGAATAAGCGGTGGCGTAGGGGCGCGCGCGGGTTGCCACGCTGCTGGCGAGGGTGATAATTCGTCCCTGTCTACGCTCGATCATACCCGGCAGAACGTGGCGCGTACATAGCAGCGTACCGTAGACGTTGACTGTCAGCGTTTGCCACCAATCATCTGAATTGATTTCCCACAGTGGGCCGATTGGGCCAAACGCGCCTGCATTGTTGACCAAGACATCCACCGGGCCAAGGCGTGTTTCAACCAGCGTGATGGCATTGCCAACCTGGGCGGTATCGGTCACGTCGAACGGGACGGCCAGCGCCCGTCCCCCCTGTGCCTGAATACGGTTTGCTGTTTCACGCACCTCGTTTTCAGAGCGCGCTGCGACTGCTACCGCCGCCCCCGCAGCCGCTAACCGTTCAGCCATAGCCCGGCCAATGCCGCGACCACTGCCTGTAACCAGAACCACCTGACTATCGAGATTATCCATACTTTGTTTAGCTGCCTGATAACATGTCATTGTGTACTATTATTGTAGGTGTCTGGTATTGGACGGCAAGTTGCGTTAGTATGACGATAGGACTATTGATGAGGTGGAGATAGCCGGTAAAAATAAAAAAAGTAAAAATCAAGGCGTGAATATGTCTTAAGAATTCATTGAATTCTGCAATAGACGTAAGACGCTGTAAGGAGTTGATCGTGAATAAACGAATCATATTGCGTCTATCCATGTTCCTGTGCGCGCTGCTGGTCTTTAGCGGCGTTGTGTCGAACAGCCAGGCACAGGCAGGCCGTACCTTTTATGTGGCGCTGACCGGCAATGACGCAAATCCCGGTACGGAAGCTCAGCCGTTCCGCACGCTGGCAAAAGGTGTCAGCGTGCTCCAACCTGGCGATACGTTGCTGGTCCGCAAGGGCCTGTATGCGGAAGAACTGCGGAACACGATTCCCAGTGGCCTTTCCTGGGAAAAGCCGGTGACACTGCGCGCCTATCCCGGTGAAGAAGTGGTGATTAAGCCCAATCAAGGCGCGGAACGGGTTATCAGCCTGAACGGTGACAAACACCATATTATCATCGAGGGTTTTACCCTGGATGGAACCAATGTCAAGTACGAGTGTATCAAACTCGCCGGTGTGACGGACGGGCGCCCGTCGCCCAGCTACATTCGCATTCTGCGCAACAAAATCCAGAACGCTGGCGCTTCGACCCTCTCGAATGGTTTATACCAGTATTTCGGCGGTGGTATCCTGAGCACCGGCAACTCCAACTACATTGAGTACATCGGCAATACGATCTTCAACAACGGCGTGACCGACTTCGATCACGGCATCTATCACACCTCCAGCTATAGCCTGATCGAAGGTAATGTCATTTATGGCAACATGGGAACCGGCATTAAGATCGGGTGGGGGCAGAATGCCGTCAACAATATCGTGCGTAACAACGTGATCTACGACAACAATGTTGCGCCAGGGGAGGATGGCCGGAAGAAGCAGGGCCGGGGTATCGGCGTTTACGCCGGTTCCGGGACGCTGGTGTACAACAACGTCGTGTGGGGCAGCCACGCGGCAGGAATCGAAGTGAATTACAATGGCAACGATGCCAAAGTCTTTAATAATACCGTGATGGCAACGGCTGGCTATGGCATCGTCATTGCCGCCGGCGCGAATGATACCGACACCGTGAAGAATGCTGTCGTCAAAAACAACATCGTCTACCAGGGCTATACCTATCCCGCCATTCTAAACGCGCGGGGCATCAACACGGTCATCGAAAACAACCTGACGTACGGTCAAAATCCGCGCGTTGAAGGTGATCCGCGTGGGACCGCCACCATCCGCAATAACTTCGTCAATCAGGACCCCCGGTTTGTAAACGCCGGCGCCAAAAACTTTGCCCTGCAAATGAACAGTCCCGCGATTGACAAAGGGGTGGTTGTGAGCGAAGTGTCGTTTGACTTTGCCAAAGTGGCGCGGCCCCAGGGGAGTGGGTTCGATATTGGCGCGTTTGAGTTTGTGGGTGTCGCGGCGCCGCCCCCGGTCACGGCAACACCTGTACCGCCAACCCAGGCGGTTCCGCCCACGCCGACGCCGGTTGTGTTTACAAACCCAACCCTGTACACCAAGTTTGATACTGCCAATGCTGCGGTCGGCAGCACGGTGAGTTTGAGTGTCAATCTCACGCATTTTCAAAACCTGTACGGGGTTGAGCTACGGTGTGTGGTTGACCCAGCCGTTCTGGAAGGTGTCAGCACTACTGAAGGCACGATTTTCACCAAAACCAACAGCCTGTTTGCTGATCGTGGCTATGCAGCGGCAGACGGAAGCTGGACGGTGGCGGCAACCCGGCTGCGCCCGGAACCGCCGTTCTCCGGCGATGGTGTCGCACTCAAGCTGAACTACCGGGTTCGCACGGTTGCCCCCAGCGCAGTGACCTGTACGGCGATTGCCGTTGACGGCGCCGGCAGCGACCTGTCGTTTGACCTGGTGAATACCCAGTTTGCGCCCGGCGCCCCGGCCGCGGTAACGCCGGTGACAACACCACAGGTTCCGGAGCCGACGGCGACGCCGCGCCTGGAAGTGCCGCTGCCGACCGAGCCACCGCTGCCAACCGAGGTGCCGCTACCGCAGCCAACGGCAATGCCGACCAGTATAGCTGGCACGATTTCAGGCGTGTTGTCCTATCAGGGGCAGAGCGGCGGCCTCGGTATCATCGTGCAACTGCTCACCAACGATCAGGTGGTCAGTGAGCAGGTTACGTCTGAAACCGGCAGCTACAACTTCACCAATGTTGCGCCGGGACAGTACGTGCTGAAGGCGAGTGCGCCGCAGCATCTGCCGCTGGGTCGTGCTGTGATGGTGGACGGTACGGGGACGACCATTAACCTCAACCCGATGATGCTGCTGGCCGGTGATCTGGACAGTAACACCGCGATTGATCTGGCCGATGCCAGCCTCATCAGCGCCAACTTCGGGCTGGAGGGTACACTCTTCCCACCTGCCGATCTGAACCGGGATAGCCTGATTAATATTTTTGACCTGGTACTGGTTGGCATGAACTATGGCCTGAAGGGCGTCATCATGGTAGACAACTAACCCACCAGCCGTACCGCAGAGGGGCAGGGCATACGCCTTGCCCCTTTTTGATTCCGATACAATCTCTCTCACCTGACCAGATTCAGCAATTCTTAATCCAATTCTCAACAAAACCTCCTGACTGTATTACAACCTGCGTTTTGTGGCTGCTGTTAAGCTGCTATAATTTGCGCTCTCAAGAACAATCATCTCAACCGGGACAGTGTCATGGGATGAGGAGGTAAATTGCTGTCAACTGAGAAGTGTGGAGTGTAGATGGAAAGCATACCGCGTCGGTGGCTGCTGGTAGTCTTGATGATCGTTATGACTTTGGCTTTTAGCAGCCAGCCTGTCGTTTCACAGTCCGAGAACAACTTTTCTACCGGCAACCAGACTGCCCGCCTGTTCGGCGTTCACGAAATCACGCTCACCGGTGGCACTCCGGCTGAAAACCCCTTTACGACGGTTGTCCGGGTAACATTCCAGCCCCCATCCGGCGCTGCCAAAGCCATAGATGCGTTTTATGATGGCGGCGCGACCTGGCGCGCGCGTGTGTACATCACGGAAACTGGAGACTGGAACTGGTTCTCCGAGTCAACCGACGACCCCCAGCTTAACGGCCAGCGCGGCACCTTTACCGCTGTCCCATCAGACCTGCGCGGCATGTTAAAGCCGCACCCCCGGAATCCACGCCAGTGGATGACCGATAATCAGCAGTGGTTTCTGAATATCAACGATACCGCCTATCGTCTGTTCAACGCCGATGAATCGCAGTGGCAGCCGTATATCCACGATGTCGTGGCGCTGGGTATCACCTCCGTGCGCAGTGGGGCTTTGGGCGGCTGGGCATGGGGCAAAGATGCAGAGAGCAGCAATTACCCCTGGGAAGGGGATGACCTCACTCGCTATGACCTGAAGAAATTCCAAGCAACGGATGAACGTTTGCAGTGGATGCTAAATCATTATCCGTCGCTTTACGTCCAGATGATTATCTTCGGTCAGGTTGACTGGCAGACCGATGAGGTTGGAACGGCGTGGAGGGAAATACCGCCCGCCGTGCGGGAAAACACGATGCGTTATATGATCGCACGGTGGGCAGCCTATCCCCAGATTTTCTGGCTGACGGTCAACGATATGAGCTGTACCGAGGATTTTCCGAACAACCGCCGCTTCGGGCGGGAGGTGGGGCGGTACTTTGCTGCCCATGATCCCTGGCAGCACCTTGTTTCGGTCAGCCCAACCCGCGAAATGACCTTCTGCTACCTCGGGCAGGAAGATGCGGATTGGGTCGGCTATATCCACCTGCAGGACCAGTTTGCGCTGGGTGCGGAGCGTATCAAGCAGTATCAGAACTATCCGCTGCACGTGTTCCTGGCGGAAGATTATTATGAGCAGGACCACGATACCCGTTATCCGCGCACGCCCCGCTATTTTCAGCGGTGGCTGTTCTGGTCGTGGATACTTTCCGGCGGCTCCGCCAACTATGGCGGGCGTTACCCGGTTCTCCACCCGTATAACGAGGCCGGCCAGCAGCCCTTTGAGTTTAACGGTCGCCGGTGGGGCGGGTTAAGCGGTCTGGATTCGGTGCCCTATATTGCTTCCTATTTCAGCCAGCGTGGTATAGACCTGTCCCAGTTCCAGCCTGATGACAGTCTGGTTAGTGACGTGGCAGGTCGGAACGTAAAACGGCGGCCCGAGTTGATGCGTCGGGAGGATGATGAATTCCTGATCTACCATCCCAATGCCTACAGCGCCGAGCGAACGGCCCATCTCGATTTTTCGATCACACCTGCCGTCCGGCTTGATTTGCGCGAGGTAGAAGGTGTGTTCGCTACTGAGTGGTACCGGGCCTATGACGGACTTACACAGGCCGGAGGGCCGGTGGTCGGCGGCGACTACCGGGAACTGACATCACCCTGGAAGGCATACGACGTTGTGCTACGGCTGGTACGCGTTGGTTATGTGCCGCATGAAACCGATTAGCCTGCCAGTAGTTCAATGAACACCGACCCAATTCCAGAATCATTACCGCGCCATGTCTCGAAACCGGCGCGCGAATCGTACCGTCCCGCGCAGGAAGCCCAGACCATAGCTGAAGTGCAGGATAGCAAACACCAGCGACAGGGCAGGCAACTGGCGCACATCGGACTTGCGGACGACGAGCCACGACGCAACAAGGTTTGCTGCCGCGTACAGTGTCAGCGCAGACAGCCATAGCGCCCGGAACACTCGGCTGAACGGCGCCAGCAGCGCCCCGCCCAGCGCCACCAGCACGAAGGCTGGCGGCACAAACTGGCGCAAACTCATCTGGAGAGGGTGCTTTTGCAGAACGCGAACTTTCCAGTAGCCATACTGGAAGTACTGTCGCCACAGTGCCCGTAACGAACTGCGGCTGTAGTAGCGGGAACGGATGTCCGGCGCCAGCAGGATTTGATAGCCCATTGAGCGCAGACGGTAGTTGTATTCATCGTCCTGGTTGCGCACCAGTTCTTCATCATATGGGCCGGCGGCTTCAATCACTTCCCGTTTGTACGCCGGGAATGCAATCGTATCCACCAGCAGGGCGCGGTCCTTTACAGTGCGAAATGCAGAGCCACCAACGCCGAAGGCCGAACTCATCGCCGCTGCAATGATCGTGCTCATCCGGTCGCTGCCGATGGTTTCGATTGGGCCGCCCACGCCAGCGATGTCGCTCTGCTGTAAATACTGCACACACCGTGACACATAATCCGGTTCAATTTCGCAGTGACCGTCCACCCGAATGATGATGCTGCCCCGTGCCTGCGCCATCAGCCGATTCAGCCCGGTTGGCACGATTTTCTGTGGGTTATCTACCAGCGTGACCGGCACGTCGGGATAACAACGGGCTGTCTCCGCAACGATGGCACGCGTCTCGTCGGTAGACATGCCATCGGCGATCAGGACTTCCATTCGATCATGCGGGTAATCCTGTCGCAGCACGGCGGCCAGACTGCGAGCGATAAAATCCGCTTCATTACGAATGGGCATCAGCACGGAAACAAAGGGTCGTATCACGGGTTCTCCTTGCAATTATGAACCGGAAGCGGCTGATAGCTCTATCGCGCTGTTGCCTGCTTCTGGCTACCGGACGTTCTTAACCAGCAGCGTATCTGGTCTGATAATCCCGGATAACTGTACATTTTCGCCGGGCCATGCTCCCGGTGGACGCGCGGCTGCTGTCCCTGTTCCAGCGCCGCCAGTGCCTTTTCAACATCCGGTAGACCATCCATCAGCGTTTTGTGACCGGCATAGGCGAAGTAATGGACGTGGTTAGGGTTCAGTTTGCCCACCCCCTGCGCCAATGGCTGTCCATGATCTATTTTGTCGTCAAGCTGGAGCAGCGTATACCCGATACGGTGTTTTTCACCATTGTAGAGCGCCCAGAAAGCGGTGTGCAGCCCTTTGTATTCCGGCGTTAGCCCCTCATGGTAGAGTACGGTGCCCAGTCGGGGGATTTCCATATAGGGTTTCTTGAAGTACTGAGTCACGCACGATGCAAATACCAGATCGGGCTTTAAATCCTTCAGAGTCTGGACGGCCTCCGGGCTGTTGAGGTCTTCAAATTCATAGTAGGGCACACCGGGCGGTGGATCAAAAGCAGCCCTGCCAAAATAAGCCTCAAACGCCTGACTCAACAGTTCCTGATCCTTTTTAAACTTGAAGGCGCTGTAATAAAGCTGGTAGGCGATTTCGTCCAGCGCGCGGATGAGGCCGCGCCGACGGATACGCTTCTTGAACCACTGCATTTGATAGGCGGCGGTGTAGCGGTTCATATCTGCCCGGAAGTACGCGCATAGCTCATGGCGCTGCGCGATCCAGTTGGCGAAGCAGTGATTGGCGAAGTTTTGACGACCGATAAACACAACCCGCATGGTAATCGCTCCTTTCCTGTCTAGCTGGCCAGCATTCACGACGCCCGGTGCGATACGCCTGCCGTGTCGCGCCCCAGTAGCTGATGGTAGACGTTGACCACCTTCTGGCCAATAATCCGGTAATCCTGATCGAGTACCTCCTGGCGCAGATCATGGCTGCCGCCGTACTGCAAAACGCGGATTAAGCTGGTAGCCAGGTCTTCCGCTTTGTCGCTGGCGACCACCGCGCAGGAAGGCAGATGCCCAATCCGTTCGCGCACATCGCCTACGTCGGTTGAAACCACCGGCAGATTACACGCCAGGGCTTCCCGCACGACATTGGGTGAGCCTTCGTTGGTGGAGGTGAGCAGCAGCGCGTCGCAGGCGCTCATAAAAACCGGTACTTCTGCCGGCGGGCGTTTGCTGGCAACAACCAGTTGGACGGGCAGAGTCTGGCTGGCAATACGGCATACTTCCTGCGCCAGATCATAACGTTTGCGTGTATTGGCCGGGTTGGCGGCAAACAGCGCCAGTTTGATGTCCTGCGGCAGGCCAAGCTGCCGGCGCGCTTCCTGTTTGTCCATTGGCCGGAACAAATCCAAATCCAGCGCGATGGTAATGGTATGATAATCCTTGCGCGGCAGTTTCCGCCCCAGGTTATCCGAAACGACGATCACCTGGTTGACCAGCAGCGCGAGCGTTCGGCTGACGCCAATGAGAATGTAATTTTTGTAACGGTTAAAGCCGCTAAAAACGGGCGTGCCTTCCACATCGCTGCCGCCATACGTGATAACCACCGGCAGGCGTGTCTGGGCGCGGGCAACCAGGCCACACTGGCCGAAATAGGCATGGATAAGATCATACCGGTTCTGCTTCAGGCAGCGGCGCATCTCCCGCACGGCCCGTATGTATTTGCTGATGCTCCAGCCGCCTTCATAGGCGATTACGTCCACCTCCACGCCGGCTTCCCGCAGCGCGCGCACTTCGCGCTCGACAAACGGCGCAGCAGCAGGAAACTGCGGTGTCGGCCACTGCGACGTAATAAACAGCACTTTGATGGGTTGTGTCCCCGAAGTCGCTGCCGGTGTCTGTGCCGCTACTGTCTGGCTCATGCCTGTTTTACCCCTGTCATAACTTCGTGATATAACTGCTGATACTGTTCCGCCATTTGCTGCACTCCGAAGGCCTGAATCCGCTGGCAGCCGGCGGCACCATAGGCCCGGCGGAGTTGAGCGTCGTTTGCCAGGCACAGGATGTGTTCGGTCAGGGCTTCAACATCGTTCACCGCCGCTACAAAGCCAGTCTGACCATGTGTTACGATCTCCTTGCAATCGCCGGTATCGGTCACTACACATGGCAGCGCCGTTGCCATTGCTTCCATCACCACATTCGGCGTGCCTTCGTTGCTGCTGGTCAGAACAAAAATGTCCAGCGTGCGCAGGATTTCCGGCACATCTGACCGTGAGCCAAGAAACTGCACGCAGCCATCCAGATTCAGCGCATGACGCAGGTGTTCGACCTGCTCGCGTAGCGGGCCGTCTCCGGCATGAAGGAACCGCACGGTCGGGTTGCGATCCAGCACCCGTCGGGCAACCTGAAGGAAGGTTTCCGGCGATTTGGAACTGGATAATCTGCCGACTGTGCCGACGATCACTTTATCGCCCCAGTCCTCCGGCAGCAGGCTTCTGGCTATCGAATCCCGGGCAGGGAAAAAACGCTCCAGTTCGATACCGTTGGGCACAAAGCAGGATTTATGCTCCGGCACGTGGTCATGTTCAACCAGATACTTTTGAGATGAAATGGCATTGGAGATAAACAGGGTAATATGGTGATTCAGGCCGACGCGGGTGAGCAGTGAATACCAGTAGGGATCACGGGCAGGGTGATTGCGAATGCCAACGACTACACGCGGGTGACGCAGCAGCAGGGTGGCAATCCGCCCATAGGCGCCAGGTACACCATCCATAAACAGGTGTACGATGTCAGGCTGCTGTTTCCGAATGACCTGCATCACCGCCCATAGACGCCGCACATCGTACGAGCCGTACCGCCGGAGTTCAATCACCGGATAGCCCAGCTCCCGAATCGGATTCAGCCAGTAACCACCGGGTGCCAGGGACAGCAAGGTCCCGTTCGGCTTCAGGTACTTCAGCAGGTAGTACAGCTGCTGTTCCGCACCGCCCTGACCAAGCTGACTGACGATATACAGCACACGGGGTTGATCGAGTCGGGTCATGACGCTGTTACCTGCCGCCACTGGACCGGCAGAGAACGGTGTTTCTGGTTCACCTGATGCCGCAGTTGTTCCATTGCCGCGCAGGCGCCCAGCACGAACCAAAGCAGTTTGTCATACTGGTCCTGCTTGGTGATCCCGCCTACCAGAATGATAACCAGCGCAGTAAACCACGTAAACGCCAGCAGACTCGCCTGTTCGTTTTCGCGCAGGACAAAGGCGGCACGCAAAGCGTAAATCAGGCTGGAGACCAACATTCCGGCGTACAGCGCCAGGCCGATCACCCCGGTTTCGGCAATCACGGAGAAGTAGATGCTGTGTGCGCCGGTGACTACCACTGTGGAGGATAGCGGGTCACTGTATTGCAGCACGTTGGGAATAAACTGGTTGATGCCAACGCCGGTGATCGGTTTATCCTCCACCATGCGCATGGCGGTTGCCCACAGTTCGTAGCGGGTGCCAACCGTATCCGACCCTTCCTCAATCGCCGGAAAGATGCTGTTCCACAGACTGTCCCAGTAGCTCGAAGGTACGGCGAAGTAGATGGTAAAAATGACGATGCCCGGCATGATGATCCGCTGCGGACGTATCTTCGAGGTCGGCGCCAGCAGGATCACAAACACGCCGATGGCGACGATCAAAACGCCGGTGCGTGAGCCGGTGGTGGCGATGCCATACAGCAGCATGATCTGGGCGGCCCACGTGATAATAATCAAGCCGCGCTGGATATAACGCTTGAGACCGTTGCGCAGGAAGAACAGGACAATCAGCGCCACCGCAAACTGGCGCGCACTGCTGCTGATACCACCCAGGCCGCTTTTACCTTCAGTGCTAAACGTTTCACCCAGGGCAGTGTCCTGGATGGCGTAATAGGCAGATAGCAGGCACGAAGCCACATACAGCCACATGATCTTGCGGTTGCTTGACACATCCGTCAGCAGTTCACCGCTCATCCACAGCAGCACCAGCAGTTGAAAATACGTGAGCAGGGCCACGCCTCTGCCAGCACGCAGAGCTGCCTCCGGGTTGGAGATAAAAATCCACAGGACAAAGGCTGCGCCGAAAGCATAGCTGGAGTTAAATCGCTGCGGGAAGATGGACAACCCGGCGCGGTGCCGCTGGTAGATAAAAGCTGCCAGCGTCGCCAGACCAATGATTGGAAACAGCGACGTGACCAGCGGCAGTTTGGGCAGGGTATCCACAATCGGCAGGGTGGCGATGACAAGCCCCAGCCCCCAGAAGGGCTGACGGAAGATCACGACCACCAGGGCAATGGCAGCCGCCCCGACGACAATTGGATTGGCGCTATCCGGGTTTCCCTGGCCGTAATTCCAGCCAACCGAGATCGTCAGCGCAACCATGACGAGGATGATAATTGTAGGGACAAGCCAGCGTTGAGAAAACGATACAGCATTCATAATGGCAACTTCGCGGCTAACGTGACTTCACTGGACTGAATGACATTTCGTAAATGACTGGCAACCACCGGCCCGTGAAACTGGTGCGCTGCCCGTAGCGCATTGGCAACCAGTTGCCGCCGCAGGCCTCTATCTGATCGCAGGCGGTTGATGGCTTCAACGAGTGCCTCTGGTTGGGTCACAAGCAGGGCGCACTGATGTTCGCGCAGGAAATCAGCAATGTAACATTTTTCCGGCACATGTGCCAGAATCGGACGGCCTGAGATCAGGTACTCAATCGTCCTGGATGGGAATACCGTCTCAATTTCTTCGACCGACTCCCGGTCCGAGAAGCCATGCGGCAGAAACAGAATATCCGCCTGTTGCAGTTCCTGAATCAGATGATCGCGGGAAACGGTGGTCAGGCGGAACCGGGGACCGTCAATACCCAGTTGTCTGAGGTAAGCCGGATTGGTACGCGAGTAAAGCCACAATTCGGTATCAGGCAGCGCCGCCAGTGCCTGTGCCAGGTGGGCCACTGCGCCTTCGTTGGAGGCATTCACGCTGCCCGATAGCGCGAGCCGCAGCGGGTGCTGCACCGTATCAGTCGCAGGCAGAGCCTGGGAGTTGGGCAGTGGTTCATTAAAGCTGTGCACCAGCGGCGTACAGCTGAGATCGGGATAGTAGCGACGGTACAGGTCCTGCATCGCGCGGCTCATCACAAACATATGCCGGGCACGTTTAAACACACGCGGTTGCAGCCATCCAGCCATGATGTTGCCACGCGGCTGCTCCAGATAGGTATTGTGGAAATACAACAACAGCGGCCTGCCGGTCAGCAGGCTGATGACGTAGGCTGCCAGCAGGTAAACTTCGTCGGGATACGTGCCCAGAATGACCTGGCACTGTTGGCGCAGGCAAACCCACAGGCCGAGCAGTACCAGCCAGGGCCATTGCAGCCAGCGCAGCCAGCGCCCACCGCGCCAGCCGTCCGGCGGGTGGATGGTGGCATGAATCAGCCGGGGCCACTCTGGCTGCCATTCCACCGGCGGCGACCCGACGAAGTACGCGCCGATGATCACCATTTCGCCCGGTGTAAACTGCCGTGCCAGGTTCGCCGTGATGACGCTAGAGCCACTGGCGCCTGGCGGTACGCTGCGCGACAGATACAGGATTTTAGGCAGTGTTGACGGCATTGGCGATACGCTCCTGCCAGGCTCGATGAATCTCCTCAAAAATCATAGGCAGCGTGCGGGTAATCTCCCAGTCAGGGTAATGGGACTTGATTTTTGAGAGGTCGGAAATGTAACAGATGTGGTCGCCCTCCCGGTTTTTGTCCACATACTCGTACTGCATCCTGCGGCCACTCAACTGCTCCGCAAGGGTAAAGGCTTCCCAGATGGAACACGAGTTGCCGCGTCCGCCGCCGAGGTTGTAAACTTCGCCGCAGCGTGGCGACTGGTAAAAACATTCGATAAACCGGGCCACATCGTAGGCATGGATGTTATCCCGCACCTGCTTCCCTTTATACCCGTAAATACGGTAAACCCCGCCACTAACATTGACCTTAACGAGATAACTCAGAAAGCCGTGCAGTTCCACGCCGGAGTGGTTCGGCCCGGTCAGGCAGCCACCGCGCAGGCAGCAGGTCTTGAGGCCGAAGTAGCGCCCGTATTCCTGCACCATCACATCCGCCGCCACCTTTGACGCGCCAAAGATCGAGTGTTTGGACTGGTCAATGGACATGTCCTCGCGGATGCCGTTGCAGTCGGCGGCGTTTGCATAATCCCAGCGTGTTGCCAGTTCGGTCAGGGGCAGCCGGTTTGGAGCATCCCCGTACACCTTGTTGGTGGACATGTGGACAAACACTGCCTCCGGTGCATGCTGGCGTACCGCTTCCAGCAGGTTCAGCGTGCCGCCGGCGTTCACATCAAAATCATCAAACGGGCGACTGGCGGCCAGATCATGGCTGGGCTGGGCTGCTGTATGGACAACCAGATCGGGTTGAAGCTGGTTGATGCAGGCCATCACGGCGGCGCGGTCGCGGATGTCAAGTTCGTGATGGTGAAAGCTGTGGCAGCTTGCTTCCAGGCGGCGCTGATTCCAGCGGGTATCTCCGTTCGGGCCAAAGAAATCGGCGCGCATATTGTTATCAATCCCATGCACGTCCCAGCCGGCGCTGTCGAAGTAGGTGACAACTTCCGAACCGATCAGTCCGCTGGAGCCGGTGACAAGTAGCTTCTTCATGGTGCCATTCCTTCCGTGCTTAACTGCCTGATGATTCTGGCCGGATTGCCCGCGATCACGCTGCGCGGTGGAAACGTGCCGGCGACAACCGCACCCGCCCCAACTACGCAGCCCACGCCCAGCCTGCTGCCTTTCAGAATGAAGGCGTGCGCGCCGATAAAAACATCATTTTCAATCACAATCGGTTCGGTTTGCGCGCCCTGATTCCGATCGTGACGTCGCGCTTCTGGCGAGAGCGGGTGAAAGTCTGTATCGCTGATTTTGCAGTTGGCGCCGATCAGGACGTGTTCACCGATTTCGACCGAAGTCGCAGCGCAGATCACCGTGCCTGACAGCGCCGAACCGCTGCCAATCGAAATGCACGCGTTGGACGCCAGCAGCCGGAGGGCACAGGGATGATGCAGCAGCAGCGGATTGCTGGCGCGGCGCGAATACAGGGAGACGTTACTCCCCAGGTGGATTTTGCCGCCGGGTGTCAAACGGACATCCGGGCCACCGACCAGCTTCAACCCCGGCCCAAACTCGACCCCCTGAGCGCGCAGCCAGGCCGGCCAGACGTACTGATCGGCCAGCAGTGCGGTGATCGTCATAGGGGCGCGAAGCCCCTTCAGTACCCCTTTCAGCAGGCTCATGCCATCCTCCGTGCGCGCCCCACCAGATAATCAGCGACAGCCTGACGGGCACGACCCCGGTGAGCAAAAACGCTGTCCACCTGCTGCGCCTGCTCTGCTGCCAGCGTCTGCCAGCGGCCCATACCGGCTGAGAGAAAGTCCACCAGTTGTGTTTCGTCCGCTATGCGGAGCGATAGACCGCGTCGCCAGTTATCGGCCAGGTTCGGCCAGCCCTCAGCATAAAACTGAAGCACGGGTTTGTTGTAGAGCAGGGCATCCACCAGCGTGGTAGAGCAGAGCGCGGCGCACACATCAGCGGCGCTTAAGGTCGTCGCCAGATCACATTCGTGCTTGAAGACATGAAGCAGAGGGGAATTGGCATACAGGCTGCCGTCCTCATTCGGGTGCAGCCGGACGGCCACTTCCATCCGGTCAGGCAGGGCTGCCGCCGCCGTGTTTAACCATCGGGCGCAGCCTTCAACCGCCACCCGTGAATTGCGCCGGAGGTCGTTGCCGTTGGAGAAAAAGACCAGACAGGGCAGGTCGCGCAGTCCCAGCGTGTCACGAAAACGCTGGCGTGCATCAGCCGGAACTGCCGGGAAGGAATCATGGCGCGGGCTACCGAGAACAACCAGCTGTTCCGGCGGCACGCCAAGCTGCACCATTTGATCGAACGAGACTTCTCCCCACACTCCCATCCGGTCAGCGGTCAGCGGTGCATTGTAGGGACTGACCGCACCGTGCAGCAGCACCAGCGATTCAATGCCCAGGTCGCGCGCGGCGGCAGCGGCGGCAGACCCCGGCAGCAGGTGATCGGCGGCCAGCACCAGCAGGCGAGGGCGGAGCTGTGACAGCAGGCGTTTGACTTCCTCAACGGTGTTGGCGGCAGCGGATGCCAGATCACAAAATGCGTCGAATGACGCCGGATGCAGGGCGTCCGGGAATATCTCCCGCAGCGCGTGCCATCCTGCCCGCCAGCGTGAGGACGGCTGCCAGCGCGCCGGGACGGAAAAGGTGATCGGTGGTGGAGTCAATTGTATCTGCCGTTGTACCGTTGGCGACGTAATGAGCGCCACCTGTACCCCTCCCGCAGTCACTTCGCGGACGACGGGCAGGAGCGCTTCGGTCAGCACCTCGCGCGAGGAGTCCAGCCAGAAGACCACCTCCACTGGCGATAGATCACCCTGGCTGCGCTTCTGGCGCAGCGCCAGCCGTGCCCATTGTTTGAACCGCTGCCGGGCGGTAAACGTGGTCTGCTGCTCAACGAATTGCTTAAAGATCGTCTGGCGCAGCGGCACAAGTTCAGGATGCACGGCGAACACCGGCTGGGCGCAGCGGGCGAACTCCAGCCAGCGTTCATCAAGCGTGGGAAGGTGTGCCAGCGAGGCCATCCGCTTACCCTCGCTCACTCAACTGCCGGAACAGCGCCGCCATCCGTTCGCCCGCACGACCATCCAGCGGGCCGACCTCCTGTTCGCGGATACGCCGGCGACCGTCGGCATCCAGCGCCGGGTTTTCCAGATAACGGTTAATCCACGCAACACACTCATCCGGTGAGTGCGCCAGCCGTACCCCGCCGCTTGCCAGAATTGGCTGCATGTCGCTGCGTTTGTAAAACCGTCTGACCGACAACCCGGCCAGCACGTTTGAGGGGATGTCGTAATACACGCCAACGGTCGGTTTGTCGAAAATGGCGGAGTCCACAATCATCGTGCCGCTGATGTTCACCTGCACATCCTGATAGGCCAGTGTCGCCAGGTGCATCGGTTCGTCTTCAAGAATCAACTGCACCACCACCGCCTCATGTTCAGCGCTTTTGTACGGGTGGTTACACGGCGGGGGGTACACGGCCACACCGGGGTAAGTCTGGCGCAGCAGGGGATAATTCGAGCCAAAGCTGCGCGGGTGGCCGCGCACCAGCAACTGCGCATTGTTTGCCAGCCGGCCCTGCCGCACGACATCGGCCAGGTGCTGCGTGATATTGATTTCGTGCTGCACCAGTTCCGGCGTGGCGCAGGTGTAAACCACCAGCGGGCGCGCCGGGTCAAGGCCGATGCGCCGGAAGAATTCCTCACGGGTGAGGCGGTAGGCCGGATTCAGATGGTGGTCAAACTGCGGTGAGCCGGTGATGTGAATCCGCTCCGCCGGAAGCTCCGGGTACAGGCGCAGCAGCATGTTACGGGTGGTTTCAGCCCAGACGCAGTAGGCATCCGCATCCGGCAGATGCTGGATTTTGGCTGCCAGATTGTCACGCGACCGGATCATCACCGCCGTTGGCAGCCCCATTTTGCGGGCAGCTTCGATTAGCGCCATTTCGCGCGGGCCTTCCAGTGAGAATGCCACCACCACTTCGGCATCCAGTTCTTTCAGCAAACGGCAGTACTCGTCCATGATAGGGTGAGCCTGTAACGCTGTGGCGAAGTCCTGCCGCCAGGGTTGGGCCTTGCCCATAAAACCGGCGAGACGGTAGCGGTAAAACTGCATCCGCGCCCGCGCGACACTGACCGCGCGCCGCAGCATATTGTTCTGGTGATACTTGTGGCTGCTGGTGCGGAACTTCTCCCACATCGTAGCCGGGTCGTAAAACGACTTGCGCGCGACATACGCCCGGTTCATCAGCGGCGCTAACCGGGGGTCTTTGCCAGCGTTAAACTCCAGCAGGCTGCGGATTGCCACACCCGGCGGCGCGGCATTGTGCGAACCATCGTACTGGCTGGGGTCCACCAGCACCACCAGCCCCTTGTCGCGCAGATGCTGGCCCAGATTGCCGTTGCGAACGTTGCGCAGCGCCAGAAAACTGTCACATCCAATAACAATACTCATCGTTACCTATTGTCCGTTAATAGCGTTTCCTCAACAACCTCGCAGATGGCGTGCCAGGCCAGCAGATGCAGTTCCTGAATGCGCGGGGTGAGATGCGCCGGCGCGCAGAAGCAAATATCGGCTGCCGTCCGCATGGCCGCGCCAGCCGCGCCGGTAAAACCGATGGTGGTCGCGCCGCAGGCGCGCGCATCGGCCAGAGCTTTTAACACATTCGGTGATTTGCCGCTGGTGCTGATACCAACCGCCACATCACCCGGGCGCGTCAGCGCCCGAATCTGGCGGGCAAACACGTCGTGGAAGTCCCAGTCATTGGCGATGGCCGTCAGGATGGAAGAGTCAGTCGTCAGGGCGATGGCCGGCAGGGGATTACGCTCTTTCAGAAAGCGCCCCACCAGTTCCCCGGCGACGTGCTGAGCATCGGCGGCGCTGCCACCGTTGCCAAACAGCATGATCTTATTGCCCCGGCGCAGGGCGCGGACAAACGTCTGTGCCACTTCGCCCAGCACCGGCAGCGATTCATCCAGCAGGCACTGGTGAGCGGCGATACTGGCCTCGACGATACGCCGCAGATGGACACCATGCGTGCTGTTGCCGTTCAACGACAACTGTTCAACCAGGATAATCGCTTCAGCGACAGCGCCATGACCACCGAAACCAGACAGCACCCGGTGAGCGGCGGCTTTGGCAGCACTGGAGGCGTTGGCAGGCGCCAGGCCCAGCCCCACCACGCGCAGCGCCGGCGCATCCCGGTCGCTGTCACCGACGTAGCAGATTTGGTCGAGCGTCAGGTCGTAATCCGCCGCAAGCTGCTGAATGGCCGCCAGCTTGTCCTTCCGCCCCTCCAGCACCGGCAGCTTGAGCCGCCCGGCAATTGCTTTCACCAGCGGGCCGGTTTCGCCCGTGACCAGCACCACTGGCGTCCCCCGGCGGGTCAGCGCCGTGATGCCGTCGAGGTCATGGAAATAAAGCTGTTTCACTTCCTCGCCAGAGGCGGAAAGTGTCGTCCGTCCATCGGTGAGCACACCGTCAATATCCAGCGCCAGCAGTTTTAAATCAGTTGCCATAAGCATCACTTGTCCTGCTTACAATAAGGTTTGTCATGATAGCTATTGCCCCTTTATGTGCCGGTCAAAGGCTGCATTCTGAACGGCATAAACACCCATGTTTCCCGCCTGGACAACTTCATCGGCGGCGTCCGGTATCCAGGCGTAGGTATCGCTAAACTCGTTTCTGGCTGCCGGCACAATCCAGACTTCCCGCTGCATCTGCCGCCGCAGTTTGGCAAACTCCCCGGCATCCCGATTCCGGTCTGACAGGACATCTGCTTCCGGCAGGTAGAACCACATGCGATGGGAGTAATTGCCGTATGAATCAACCAGCAAATAACCGACCGATTGACCTTCCGCTGTGTACCGCGATGCTAAATCGCGTGCGGCGGCGGCAGCCGTCCGCATGTTGATCGCGTTTGCCCGGTCGGCCTGCCAGTTCAACTGGGATGGCAGCAGCAAGGCAGCCAGCAAGCCGGCGCACCCGACGATGGCCGCCCGTCGCGTTGTTGTGCCGGGAAGCCACGCGGTTACCTCCCGCGTGGCAATACCGAGCAGCACCAGCCAGACCAGCGGCAGCCAGAGCAAAAAGCGGGCATAGAAGTAGCGCGGTGTTGTTAGAAAGTAAAAGGCACCGAGCAGAGCAATGGACACGAGCGCCAGATAGAGTTCCGGGCGGTACTGCGCGCGTGCCCGCCGCCAGACCAATACCAGCGCCGCACCATACAGGGCCAAGCCGATTATGGCAGCAAACCCCGCGCTGCCGGTCATGGCCGTCGCCAACTGGCGGGCAAACGCTGACAGCGAGATGACCGTTGGCTGACCCGTACCAAGATGATCGAGAATCGTGCGCAGACCTAACGCCGACAGCGCGGCCAGGATAATCAGCGCGACCAGACCGTAAGCTGTCGTCAGGGCTGAGGATGTACGCTTGCCCCGTGACAGCCGTAGCCCTACGTCAATCACGAAGGCAGCGGCAACCTGGGCGACCGTAAAAAACAGTGCGAAATTGTGGGACAGGAAGCCACTAACAGTGAGCGCAATCCACAACAAACCCTGTGCCAGAGTCGGGCCACGTTCGCTGGAACGCAGCATATCTGTCCAGAGCAGGAATTGCAGGGTTGCAAAAGTGAGCATGGGCAGATAGCCCTGCACCTTGGTGGCGTATTCTCCCAGCACCCCATGCAGCCCGAAGAAGATCAGCAGTAGCAGGCTGGTAACAAGGCCGTAGCGTTTGCGGTAGGGCACGGCCCACAGATAGAGCAGGGGCAGGGCAAATGTCAGGAACACCGGCAGACGTAGCAGCCATTCCTGCCGCGTTTGCGTCACCAGATACACCAGGCGGGCGAGGGTGATCGGCAGGATGTTAACGCGGGTGTTAAAGAAGTTGGAAGTCCAGTTTTGCCAGCTTCCCACGCTGACCAGCAGCTTATCGGCTTCGTCATCCTGTAAGCTGTCATTAAGGGGTAGCAGCCAGAGTACGAGAGCCATCACCACCGCTACCAGCAGCAGCCGTTTCACAAGCGCCGATGGCTCGATAGCGATCAGATGGTTAACCGTCAGCGGTAAGGAGCCGGCTGCCGCCGGTAGAGCGACGGCGTGCCGCCGGGCGTCCCACAGGTAAACCGCAACCGCGCCCGCGCCCGCGGCAGCCACCCACCCCAGCGACCGGAAACGCAGCAGCAGTTCCAGCGCGGCCTGACGCCCTGCAGGATCGCGAAATGGGTACAGACCCAGCAGCTCATCAGGCCACAGATACAGCAAGACTGTTACGATCAGAGTCGTAACAGCAACCAGCGCCCACAGGAACTGAATGCCTGTCAGCAGCCGCTGCGGGTTGGGCCATCGGGAAGGCCTGCTCATCGCCAGCGTCGTCATCCTCCCCATCCCTTACCAGGTGGTTCTGCCGCCATCAATCACCAGATTGGTGCCAGTCATATAGGATGAGGCATCCGATACCAGAAAGGCCACCGCTGCCTTGTATTCGTCCTGGTGCGCCATCCGCCCCAGCGGGATCAGATTCGTCAGGCGGGCGACAAACGCCTCGTCCTGCTGGTTATAGACTCCGCCGGGGGAGATGGCGTTCACCCGCACGCCCCGATCAGCCCAGTACGTCGCCAGATAGCGGGTGAGACCAACCAGCCCGGCTTTAACCACCGAGTACGTGACCGGCTTCACCGGCTGCTGTTCATCCGGCAGACCGGGCTGGCGGTAGATACGCTGATCGGGCGCGATCAGGCTGAGATCGGAAGCAACATTCAGGATAACACCACGTTTGCGCCGTGCCATTTCGGTACCGATGATCTGGCTGCACAGGTAAGCGCCGGTCAGACCGATAGCAATATCCTGGTCCCAGACGTGTAGCGGGAAACTCTCCAGCCGTGACCAGTGGCTGCCGGTGGTGCTGCCCTCCACCTTGGGGTTATTGGCAGCGTTGTTGATAAGGATATCCACCCGGCCATAGACGGCAAGCACCCGTTCCAGCAGCGCCTCAACCTGTTCGGGACGGGTAATATCCGTACACAGGCCCAGCGCGGGCCGGTTGTAGGTTTCGGCGATCTCCCGCGCGCGGGCAATTGCCCGGTCTTCGGCAATATCAACCAGCACCGGCGTCCCGCCCAGTTCGGCAATCGCTTCGCCGTGTTTAACCCCCAGGAACCCCGCGCCGCCGGTGATAATGGCAACCCGGTCGGTCAGGTCAAACTGATCTCGTACACTCATCGGCTCACTTCACCCGGCGCAGTTTTTCCAGAATCGGCACTTCGCTGTCATAGACCCGCTTCACCCCGTCACCCATCGCCGCTTCAACAGCGCGGATGTCCTTCACCAGGCGGGCAAAGCCGTGCGGTTCAATCGAAGCGGCCTGGTCGCTGCCCCACATGGCGCGGTCGAGCGTGATGTGCCGTTCGACCATGCAGGCGCCCAATGTCGCTGCGGCCAGCGTCGTCGCCAGGCCAACTTCATGGCCGGAGTAGCCAATCGGCACGTCGTAGCGTTCCTTCAGCGTGTGGATCGCGCGCAGATTCAGTTCTTCTACCTTCGATGGGTAGGTGCTGGTGCAGTGCAGGATAATCAGGTCATCCTTGCCCAGCACCTCAACCGCGTGGTCAATCTGTTCGATGGTGCTCATACCGGTTGAGATGATAATCGGGCGGCCTGTCTCGCGGTGGCAGCGCAGCAGATTATCATCCGTGAGCGAGGCCGAGGCGATTTTGTAGCAGGCCATGTCGAAGTGTTCTTCCATGAAAGCGACGGAGTATTCATCCCAGCACGACACATACCACAGCACACCCTTGTCCCGGCAGTAGCGGTCAATCGCTTCGTACTGCGCCAGCCCCAGTTCCAGCCCGCGCTTGAGATCACCGTTGGTAGTGCCAAACGGGCTTTCGCGCGGGCGCGCCAGTTCTTCCGGAGAATACACCACATCCACTGTACGCTTTTGAAATTTTACGGCATCGCAACCGGCCAGCACTGCCGCGTCAATGAGTCTCTTGGCGAGGTTGATGTCACCATTGTGGTTGATACCGATCTCCGCCACGATGAAAACCGGTTGTCCGTCGCCGACCAGTCGCTCGCCGATTTTGACCTGATTCGCCATCTTCTTCTATCCTTCCTTTACACTGAATGTCTTTTAGCCGGACGGTGATCTGCGAGAGGCAACCCCTGTTCCAGCCGGCGCAACGCGGCTTCAACGGCAGGGATGTCCTCCGGGTAATCCAGTTCGTACAACTCATCCTCGACGATAAAGGGTAGGGCGCAGTCCCCCCACATCGAATTTTTCTCCAGCACCGCGCGTGGGCGCAGTACGTCCACATAACCGTTTTGCCAGTACACGACCGGAAGCTGCTGGCGCGGCACGGACTGGCAGTCCGGCATCCCTTCGACGCGCAGCAGCGGTTCGAGTTTGCCGTCTGCCGCGATGCGCCACATCTTATAGGGGGTTTGCCGCGCCAGGCTGACCGAGCGCACCGCGTCGGCGTCGGGATGTGCCAGCAGCAGTTCAATCGCCGCGTCAATCAGCTCCACGCGGCGCACCGGGCCGGGTGGACGCAGATGCACCACCAGATCAGGGCGGTAATTTTCCTGCTGTTCCAGCCACAGCAGCGCGTGGCGGAAGGCGTCAATATCCGGTGATAGGTCCTGGGCATATTCAGCCGGGCGCATAAACGGTACTTCCGCGCCCCACTCGCGGGCGACCGCCGCGATTTCGTCGTCGTCGGTCGAGACAATCACGCGGGTGATGTGTCGTGACGCCTGCGCCTGCAGGATGGAATAGGCAATCAGCGGTTTGCCCGCCAGCGGCATGACGTTTTTGCGGGGGATACCCTTTGACCCACCACGCGCCGGTATAAGAGCGAGCACCCGCGCGGTCATAGTGACTCCACCTCGACACTCTGCTGACACTGGAGCGACTGGTCGGCGGCCAGGGCGATTTTCATGCTGCGGATGCCCTCACGCAGGTCAATCAGTGGCTGCGCCTCACCGCGCATACAGGCCAGGAAATGTCTGAGTTCTTCGATAAACATCTGGTTGCGGTCGAAGTCGCGGAACGAGTACGTTTCCGCCTGTCCGGTGACGGTGTCATGGAATACTACTTCGCCGGCGTAATAGTCGTAACGCGCCTTGCCAGCATCGCCGATCACCTCGCACACCCGCTGCGGCGGGCGCTGGAGATAATCCAGATGGATATGAACGGGCAGCGGCCTGCCGTGATGGTCACACTGGAGCAGCAGGTTGACGGAGTCTTCAACATTCACTTCCAGCCGGCTGAGATGCCCGCCAACCGCAAACACGCGCCGGGGCATCCCAAACAGCCAGAGCGCATAATCCAGTTCGTGGGTTTGAATCCGCAGGCAGCCGCCACCCAGTTCGCGGCGGGCCGGGTGTGTCTGACGGTAGTCCTCATAGGGATGCCAGCCCGGCAGGTATTCGCCGTTGACGATATGCGCGGCAGCAAGCTGTCCCAGCCGGCCTTCGTCCAGTCGGGATTTCAGCCATTGGAGGCCGGGGTGAAACCGGAACTGGTAAGCGACAAAAGCGGTTAATCCTTTTTGTTCCACCAATTCGAGCAGTTCGTCCAGTCCATCCAGCGAGTGCGAAATCGGCTTTTCGATGAACAGGTGGCAGCCGGCGTTGGCCGCTGCCAGCGCCACCGGCAGGTGGCGGGTGTTGGGGTTGGTGATAAAAACCGCGTCCGGCTGTTCGGCCAGGGCTGCATCCAGATCGCTGAATGGGCGGATACCGTAAGTGTCCGTCAGTTCAGCGCCGGAGCGAACCGTCATGTCCGGGTTCAGCACCGGACTTTGGTTGCGTTCGCGGTAAGCGAGTATGTCTACCTCGTTACCAAGTAATGCCCGTAAGTTCCGTACATGACGCTGGCCGATGGAGCCAAGCCCACAGATCAAAACTTTCAAAATCATAACTCCTGTGGTTGAAGGATGAGTTTCTGGTAGAGTTCTAAGTAGCGGCTGGCCTGAATTTCCAGGGAAAATTCCCGGACGGCCTGCTGGCGGCAGTTCAGTCGCATCTGTTCATGATGCGCGGCGTCGGCCAGCATCTGACCGACAGCGACCGCCATCTGGCGGGTATCCCCCATGTCCACGAGGATACCGGTTTGACCTTGCTGGATCATATCGGGGATACCCCCAACCTTAAAACCGGCAACCGGTGTGCCACACGCCAGACTTTCCAGCACCACATTCGGAAAATTATCAATCATGGATGGGATGATAAAGCAGTCGGCGGCGCTGTAGATCTTCGCCAACCGTATCTGGTCGCTCATATGACCAAGCGGGTAAACCGGCAGAATCGCCTGTAGTTCCGCCAGCATGGCATCGGGTAGCTGGTCGCCAACCAGGACAAGGCCATAAGCCTCATCGGACAAACTGGCTTTCAGATGTTGCAGCAGGGAAGGCAGGTAGTGCACGCCTTTTCGTGTTTCCCCTAACCGGGTTGCCACCGCCAGCAGCAGGTGTTTGTCCTGCGGCAGGTTGAATTCGCGGCGGGTGTCAGCGGCAGGGGAGGGGGTAAACACCTCGGTATCAATACCGTAGGGGATACGGTGCAAGGGTTGACGGCATGTGATCGGGCTGGCGGCGATAAACTCCAGCATCCATTGATTCGGCGCTACGACTGCCATTTGCGTTTGGCGCACGATGTCCTGCTTGCGTCTAAACGTCAGGCGGGTGAAATCGGCCTTCCGTCCCTTGCTGCGTACCTTCGGACACTGGCCGCAGCCGGTGCGCCAGCGGTCGCACGACCACATTTCCGGGAAACCACACAGGCCGGTGCCCAGATGCTGGTCGTGCATTGTCCACACCAGCGCGTGATCGCGTCCCCAGCGGGGCAGGACGTGAAGATTAAACCAGACGGTATCGGCTCCGTGCAGGTGAATAACGTCTACATCGGGGAACGACCAGACCAGCGACGAGGCATGAAACATGCCCGTCAGGCCGAAATGTTTGTGCATCAGTTTTGCAGGAACATCGGCATAGCGCAGCCATCGTTTCCCATTCGGTACCGGGTAGATGTGCTGCCCGCTGTCGTTGCCGTCCGCTTCACTCAGGAACAGCCGGCTGTCCACCCCGATTTTGAGCAGCCCCTGATGCAGCCGCCGGGCGGCATTCGCCACACCGCCGCGAGTCGGGCTGATGTGGGCGACACGCGGGAGTGGTGTTGCTGGCTGCGAAGGTAAGGATGCCATCGGCTAACTTCCCTGTGTCCGGTCGGCCTCGCGCCGGGTAATCAGCCATTCGGCCAGGAGCAGATCGAAGGCCGTGTCAATATCAATCGAGTCGGTTTCGTTCATCACGTAAGGCGCCACGCGCTCGCCATAAAAGGTGTTCTGGTCAAGAATGACGGCAGCCCGGCTGGCAAGCACTGCCGGGCCGTTGCGGGCGTACAATGTTGGCAGGCTGTGCCGGTTGAATGGGTCAAACGGCAGCGGGTCGCGCCAGAAGTTGCGCAGGCAGCCATCCTCAAGCTGCATCAGCTTGTAAGGGCTAAAGTGGTGCGGAACCGGCACGACGCTCACCACCGTGTCGGCATTGTTGTTCATCAGGGTGTCCAGCGCCTCGTCAATGTGGTGCGACCGACGCAGCGGTGACGTGGGTTGCAGCAGCACCAGAATATCTGCCTGCCAATTGTCATGTTCAGCCAGCCAGCGCAGGGCATGTTGGGCAACAGCAAGACTGGTGGCGTCGTCGCCGGCGAGTTCGGTGGGGCGTATGAAGGGAGCGGCAACACCGTGTGCCCGCCCGACTTCCGCTATGGCGGGGTCGTCGGTCGAGAGGATGACACGCGACAGCCAGCGGCTGCCCAGCGCGGCCTCGCAGGTATACGCCAGTAGCGGGCGACCGGCGACGGGCGCGATATTTTTGTGCGGGATGCCTTTGGAGCCACCGCGCGCCGGGATTAAACCCAGCACCTTCAACGGCGGATGAACGGGCTGCTCGGTCACTCAGTCCTCCGCTTGCATTTATCCAGGCCACCTACCTACGTCCATGAAACGATGGGCTTCTGGCCTGGAGGCATCATCAGTAGGTGATCTGCTTCTGTAACCGCCACGAACATTCGGACAGCGTAGTGGCAATCCGTTCTCCGGCGTGGCCGTCACCGTAGATCGGTTCCATCTTATACGGCCCGTGTTTGACCTGCTGCATCACCGCGTCGGCAATCGCCTCACAGTTATGGTCCACATCTATCACGTTTTTACCGCGCTGGCGCATGGTCTGGCGTGAACCGATATTGACCGCAGGCGTGCCAATAAACGCGCCTTCGCGGATGGCGCTACTGGAATTGCCAACCAGGCAGGCGGTGCGGCGCATCAGGCGGATGTAGGTTTCGGTAGGCAGGTTTTTGATGAAGCGGAAGTTCGAGTCGTCGAAATGTTCGCGGAATTTACGCATCCCGCGCGCGATGTCTTCGGAGCCGGCGTCGGCATTCGGCCACAGCGCAATCGTCGGGATACCCACCTGGCGCAGCGCCATCAGTGTTTCGCCGATCTGCCGTTCACCTTCGCCGTACTCAGTGGTGACCGGGTGCTGCGACAGCAGGATAAACGGCTTATTCAGGTCAAATGTGCCGCCAACACCTTCCTTAAATAAATCTGGCCCGATGCCGTTCGCTTCCTGTTCCAGAATTTCTGCTACCAGATCAATGCGCGGGCAGCCGACGAGATAGACGTCTTCCGGTCGTTCGCCCAGTTTGATGATGCGGTCGCGGGCGTCGGAGCAGGCCGGGAAGTGGATGTGAGCGAACTTGGTGACGGCATGGCGGATACTCTCGTCAATCGTGCCGGTCACCTCGCCGCCCATTGTGTGGGCGAGCGGGATGTTCATATAGGCTGCCGCCAGCGTGGTTGCCATTGTCTCAAACCGGTCGCCTACCGTCAGCACGATGTCCGGCTGCAACTGGTCAAAAATGGTCGGCAGTTCCAGCAGCCCCAGCCCGGTTGACTTCGCCATCGTTGACGGCGTTTCTCCTTCAACCAGCATAAACACCCGCGCCAGGGGTTTGAAACCATCCCGTTCGATCAAATCCACAACCGAACCGTAACGGTCAAGAACGGCGGACGCGCCCACCACCACCTGAAGTTCCAGATCAGGATGCTGCTGGATAGCGCGCATGGCGGACTTGATGCTGCTGTAATTTGCCCGTGAACCGATTACAACACAAATCTTACGCATGTAAATCTTCCTCTTGAAGTACGGCATCCCTGCCAATATTACGGGCGGCGCGCTTGCCGATCAGCTCCTCAAAGCGCCGCGCCGGAATCCCCGTGCCCGGTTTCTTGATACCAATCATGTCCCGCGTGATGACTGTCCCGGCGGGGATGTCCACCAGCGTCACCACGCTCTTTTCAAAAATCTGTTTCATCTCGCGCATCTGCCCGGCCATCTGGTCTTTATCAACCGCGCAGCGCAACATGGTTTCCACCGCCCGAATACCCGCTACCAGGTCAGCGAACTCTGCCGGCTCCAGCGAATGGCGCGCGTCGCTGCCGTACATTCGGCGGCTGAAGGTGAGATGTTTTTCGATAACCGACGCCCCCAGTACTACTGCCGCCAGCGAGGCATAGCTCGTCAGGGTATGGTCGGACAGGCCGACCGGCAGGCCATACCGTGCCCGCATCTCGGCCATGATGTTGAGTCCCACTTCCTCGTAGGGGCACGGATATTCCGAGGTGCATTGCAGGACGGTGATGTGGTCATGATGACGGCGGATGGTGTTCACCGCCGCGTCCAGTTCGTCCCAGGAACTCATACCGGACGATAACAGAACGGGTTTGCCGGTTCGGGCGATCCGTTCCAGCATCGGCAGATTGGTGGTTTCTCCCGAACCAACTTTGTAGCGGTCAACGCCAACCGATTCCAGCAGTTCAACCGCTGCCTCGGAAAATGGCGAGGACAGGAACTTCACACCGTTCTGCTCGGAATGTGCTTTAAGCTGCTGCCATTGGTCGGGTGTAAAGCCAGTACGCTCGAAGTATTCATAGCGGGGTTCACCCTTAAAATAGGGTGGCATGGGCGCATCACGGAGTGTTTCGGCGGCGGCAATATGCGTCTGGAATTTCACGGCGTCGGCCTTACACTCGGCAGCCACTTCAATCAGCTTAAGCGCGTTGCCAAAGCTGCCATCGTGCACCGAGCCGACTTCCGCGATGATAAAAACAGGTTCCCGTTTCTCAAAAAACGCTTTCCAGTTGAACAAGGCTGCCATCCCTTCTTGTACTTGATCTGTCGCCAGCAAGCATCACCGGTTGTGTCGGGACAAGGTGGCCTCGTCCCTACGCTCGGTTTCAGACAATGGTGTGATCGCTGTCAACAATCTCCCACTGGTGTTCGACCATCACTGCTTTCATATGCTGGCGCAGCGGCAGGTAACCCGTGCCATAAAAATCGCCCGGCTCCACAAATAACGTGCCGGCGTCTTCGATGCTGTCTATTAGATAATCTGGCGAGATGCCCATTTCCAGACTAAAGCGGTAGTAGCCGGGTGTCAGCGGCAGTTTGGGGATACGGCAGATCATCTGCCCCTTCGGTGGGATTTCATCAAACGCGCCGCGCGCCAGCCGCACATGGGGGGCAAACAGCAGTTCTCCGAACGAGCCGAAGAAAGCGATGAAGGCATCCACATCGCGCGCCTTTTTGCCATCGGCGGCGACATAATCCAGAACAATGGTCAAAGGCTGGCCGGACACGCCACCAGGTACAACCTCACCGTTTTCGTTGAGAAAGGTGACATTGGTGAAACGGAAGCGTCCATTGCCCCGGCGGTCGGTGCGGTCTGATAACGGAATGCTGGCGTTGGCGGCATTCATCTCCATGTAGCGGCTGATAACGTCATTGACCGGGCCATCAGCCACGATTTGCCCCTTCTTCAGCAGAATGCCCCGCGTACACAGGGCCGAAACCGCCGCCATGTTGTGGGAGACAAACAGAACCGTTCGCCCCTCTTTGGCGACCTCGCCCATTTTGCCCAGGCACTTCTTCTGGAAAGCCGCGTCGCCAACGGCCAGCACTTCATCCACCACCAGAATTTCCGGCTCAAGGTGGGCCGCCACCGCAAAGCCAAGCCGCAACCCCATGCCGCTGGAATAATGTTTGACCGGTGTGTTGATAAACTGCTCCACCTCGGCAAAGGCGATGATTTCATCCAGCTTGCGCGTGATTTCCTCGCGTGTCATACCCAGGATGGCGCCGTTCAGGAAGATGTTCTCGCGTCCCGTCAGTTCCGGGTGGAAGCCAGTGCCCACCTCCAGCAGTGAGCCAACGCGCCCGTAGATTTCGGCAAAGCCGCGCGTCGGCAACGTGATGCGGGACAGGATTTTCAGCAGTGTGCTTTTGCCCGCGCCGTTATGGCCGATGATGCCAACCACTTCTCCCCGGTTGACGCTGAACGAGATATCCTGGAGCGCCCAGAACTGGCTGTGATCGCCGTTTGCGCTGTCCTCACCCTGGAAGGCATGCCCCAGACGCTTCACCGGCGCGGTTAACGACCCGGCGATGCTGCTGCGGAGCGTTTTGTAGCGGGTTTTTGTCCCGCCGATTCGATAGCGTTTACCCAGGTCTTTCACCTGAACCGCGAGATCACTCATCATTGCTTCCTAGACAACATCAGCAAAGGATTTTTCCATGCGGCGGAAGTAATACATGCCGCTGACCAGCAGCGCCAGCGCCACCAGCGCGGAGACCAGTATCGTCGGGCCGGGCTGGGTATCCGTCCCCAGCAGTGCCCAGCGAAAACCTTCCACTACGCCGGTCATCGGATTAATGCCGTAGATCGTGCGCCAGGGTTCGGACAGCAGGCTGCTGGGGTAAGCAATTGGGGTGGCGAACATCCACAGTTGCAGCAGAAACGGCACGATATACCGGATGTCCCGGTACTGGACGTTCATGGCCGACAGCCACAAGCCGACCGCCAGTGACGTGATGAAGGCCAGCAGCAGCAGCAGAGGCAGCCAGATCATCGCGTAGGATGGGAGCGTCACCGTTGTCAGTGATTCGAGCAATGGGACTGCCGGTATGGACAGCAGGGCAACTTCGCGCTGTAGCGGGCTGATGCCGTAGTACAGCATCATGCCCAGCAAAACGATAAACGCCAGGCAGAAATCCACCAGTCCGGCAATAATACTGGAAACAGGGATAATGAGGCGCGGGAAATACACCTTGGTGATGAGTTTGGAACTGTTCACCAGACTGGCCGATGCCTGTGTCAGACCATTGGAAAAAAAGGTCCAGGGCACCAGCGCAGCGTAACTGAAAATTGGGTAGGGGATGTTATCGGACGGCACACCAGCCAGCCGACCAAAAAACAGGCTGAAAACCACCATCGTAAAAAACGGCTGGATGATTGCCCAGGATGCGCCGAAGATGGTCTGTTTATATCGTACCTTGATGTCGCGCCAGGTCAGAAAAAACAGCAGTTCGCGGTATTCCCACAGTTCACCGAGACGCGGGGCGACCCAACCGCGTTCCGGCTCAATCCGTACTCGGGCGAGAGGTTTTGGCTTTCGGATTATGTCAGGCACGGACGTGCCTGCCCCGTTGGCCGTTGCTGGAAGCGATGATTGCTGCTCTGATGCCGGCTGAACGGTGTTCTGAACCATGAATCCTTCCTCGGTGTGTTAGTCGGCGAAGGCCTGCCGGGGGCGCTGGACCGATGGCGTTTCGTCCGGGGAGAGCGCAGCCCAGGATTTGTCACCACCGTTCTCGCCCAGAATGGCATATTTTTCGTTCGGGGTCATGTTCCACAGCAGTTGGCGCAGGGCACTCTGATTGGGATCAATGCCGTTTACGAGGATATGGTTCACCCAGTTCAGCAGCTTGGCCGGGTCAAAGCTGTTTGCCGGCGTATTCAACTGAATGATACCGGGGTGGGCCGTTTCAACGGCGCTTTCAGCCAAGCCATCGTAAAGCTGCTCATTCAGTTTTTCGCCCGCGCGGATGCCGATCGTCTGGATGTCAATGTCCTTGTACGGGCGCAGCCCGCGCATCCGAATCATCCGTTCTGCCAGATCGAGGATGCGGACTTCCTCGCCCATCTTTAATAAGAAGACTTCGTGACCACGTGTGAGGCAGGCGGCATGAATCACCAGATTAACCGCTTCCGGGATGGTCATAAAGTAGCGCGTCATGTTTTTGTCGGTGATCGTCACCGGGCCGCCGCGATCAATCTGCTGGTTGAAAGTGGGGACGACGCTACCCCGGCTGCCCAGCACATTGCCAAAGCGAACCGATGTAAACAGGGTGCAGTTCCCCGGCTTCTGGGACAGCGCCCGCAGTAGCATCTCGCAGATGCGCTTGCTCGCGCCCATCACGCTGCTGGGATTAACGGCCTTGTCGGTTGAGATCAGCACAAAACGTTCCACGTTGAACTGCTGCGCCAGTTCGGCCACGTTCAGCGTGCCGCCGATGTTCACCTGAATCGCTTCGTTGGGGTGGTCTTCCAGAATCGGCACGTGTTTGTAGGCCGCCGCGTGGAAGACAACCTGGGGCAGATGTTTGACGAAGATCGTTTCCAGCGATTTCCGGTTGGTAATGTTGTTTAACGCCTGCACCAGATGGACGTTGGGGAACTTTGTTTTGAGTTCAACCGTCAGATCGTGTAGCCCGCTTTCGTTGCTGTCCAGCAATATCAGCTTCACCGGCTGGTACAGGACGATCTGCCGCGCCAGCTCCGAGCCGATGGAACCGGCTGCGCCGGTAACCAGAATGGTCTTGCCGGTAATGGCGCTCATGTCAATCGTATCCAGCCGGGTGACAGCTTTGCGCCCCAGCAGGTCTTCCGGCTGCACGTCCCGGAGCAAGGAGACATTCTCGCGTCTGGTCATGATTGCCAGGGGGTCAGGGATCACCTTAATAAGCGCCTTGGTTTGTTCACACTGTGACAGGATGTCCCGGAAAGCCGGGCCGGAGATGTTGTGAATCGCCAGGATAACCAGGTCAATGTTGTGGGATTCCACTACGCTGGCAATGTCGGCATGGGTGCCCAGAATCGGGCAGCCTTCGATATACATCTTCTGGGTATGCAGGTCGTCATCAATGAAACCAACGACGCGGTATTTACTCTTGTCGGCAGCCCGGTGTTTCAATTGAACCGCCAGTTCCTGCGCCGGCTGGCCGGTGCCAACGATGAGGACGCGCGTCACCTGCTGGGGAAATTTCTGCTTCCAGACGGCCTGCCAGCGCCACGACAGCCCGCTAATCAGGCGGGAGCGGTAGCGTACGGCGACAGCGCCGCCCAGCATCAGCACGTTGGCGATAATGATAACGCTGAAAGGCAGCGGTTGGGGCCGCCAGACCGCGTTCACAAACAGGATGACCAGGGTCGAAACAGCGACCGGGATAATCAGCGTGGTGATGGCGTGGCCGCTGGTGCGCGACCAGATGATGCGGTAAACGCCGAGCAGATAGAAAGCCAGCGGCAGGATCAGGGCTTCAACCAGAATCAGTTTGGGAAACCCGTTTTTCTCCAGTGGCGTGAGTACGCCACGCACCGAGAAAGCTGCCTGATAGGCAATGAACAGGATAATGACATCAATGACAGCCGATAGAATAATGTGCCGGGCATACCGCAACAGGGTGCGACGATCCTTACCCATAACATTGCCTCTTTATGTATTGCGTGATTATTTAACCTCGGCTAAAACTACGCGGATTGTAACGGCAGGGGCTTTCTCCTGCCTAAAAAAGTAAAAAAATAGGACTAATGTATTGGTTGTAATAGGGGTTGATATAGATACAATGGCAATCGGTCTTACTGGCTTGAAACATGGAATAACTGCGTAAGCCCAGGCAGGTAGTGCAGACAAACGCTTATTTAACTGTTAGGTTAGAAAAATGCCCGTGTTAGGAGTTTATAACCGCAGTTCTCTTATATTGTTCTTACAATTGATCTAAACATTTACTTTTTTTGGGAAATTGCAAGCGTGGGTGGCTTACACTAACATTGGTTACACATTTCCTGACGGCAGCTTGTTCGTTCAAGAACGGAAATAAACAATGGATGCAAGCAAGCTATTTCGACTTTTCCGAAAATGGGGTTGGCTGGTGGTTTTAGGCGCAGTGCTGGGAGCAGCTATCAGTCTGATCTCCAGCAGCAGCCAGACGCCCACCTATCTGGCGGAAACCCGTGTGCTGATCGGCGGTTTTATCACCAGCCCCAATCCCAATCGTGGCGATATTGAAACCGGCGCCGGTCTGGCGGAAACGTATGTCCAGTTGGCAAGTACGCTGCCGGTTCTCCAGGGAGTCGTAGACGAACTGAAGCTGCCGATCACCGCGCAGGACCTAAAGAAGAGCGTTCTGGCCGGGAAACCCAACGACCCGCCGCTCATTCTCATTCAGGTGTATTACTCTGACCCGGAGATGGCGGTAAAAATCGCCAATGAAGTCGCCAAGCAGTTGATTCTGAAAAGCCCGTCCAACCTGACGCCGGCGCAGGAGGCCCAGCTTACGCTGGCGAATGAGCAGATCGCCATTTTGAACCAACAGATACAGGCGACGCTGGATGAAGTGAAGGCGATTGATGAGCGGCTGGCAGCCACCCAGTCCCAGAATGAGATCAATCCGCTAACGTTGCAGCGTAACGCCCTCATTGAGCAGGTCAATCAGGCGTCGGCCAACATGGCGCAGTATTCATCCACCATTGCCAGCCTGGAACAGCAAACCAACACCCTGACGGTGGTTGACCCCGCCGTCGAGGCGCTGCCGTTCAGGACCGGGCCTGGTCGGATTGAAGCCGCTTTTCTAAGCGCGCTGGTCGGCGCTGTGCTGGCAATCGCGGCGGTGCTGGCGATTGGCTATCTGGACCCGACGGTTCGAACGTCCAAAGACATTAGTGACCTGACCGACATGACCGTGCTGGGTACGATTCCGCAGTTTGGCCGGCAGGGCAAGAACGGCAATGTACTGGTGACAAACCTGCCTTTGCGCTCCAACATTTCGGAGGCCTACCGCACGCTGCAAACCAATCTATTATTTGCGGCGGAGTCACGCGGGAGAGGTGTCTATATCATTACCAGCCCCGGCGAACACGAAGGCAAGACGGTCACGGCTGTTAACCTGGCGGCGATGATGGCGCAGAACGGTGTCGAAGTGCTGCTGATTGATGCTGACTTACTCCGTCCAAGCGTTCACGAAGTCTTTGACCTGAGCAACAAATCGGGGTTAACGACGCTGCTTTCGGCCCCGTTTGATGTCAGCGACAGCCGCAACCAGGAACGCGCTATTACCCTGCTGAATGGCTGCGTGCAAAAGACTTCGATTCCCCGGCTGCGGGTCATTACCAGCGGCCCGATGGTCGGCAATCTGACGCAGTTGCTGAATTCCAGTTCGCTGCAGGATTGGGTTGATCTGATGGAATCGGCGCTGGGAGCGCAGGTCGTTCTGTTTGATACGCCGCCCTGCTTGCTGGTGGCGGACGCCTCGATTCTGGCAGCGCGGGTGAAAGCTGACTGCATCCTCGTGGCGCAGGCAGGCCGCACGCAGCGTAGCACCATTCTGCGGGCGCTGCGCCAGTTTGAGCATATTGGCGTGAATATTCAGGGGATTGTGCTGAATAAGGTGCGGAAGGCCGACATAGATCACGGTTACACTTCGAACTATATACGTGCTGGTACACCGCTGCTGCCCGCCGAGCAGGTGTTACAGTCGTTGAATAACCATCGGCAGTTGCAGCCGGAACAGTCGCCACCTACGAAAGATTAGAAGCGATACCAGTCAGTTCAAATGAAAATTGCTCCGGGAATCGTACCCTGGTTCCCGAAGCAATTTTTGTTTGACTATAAAACTCAAAATCATAGTTGCACTGACCTTGCAGTTGCCTTACAAATTCATGTCGCCTTTCAATAATAATTTAATAATATATTTATAACAAGTTTGCGAAAGGTGTGGATTGAGTTAGGAGTAGTCGGCAAGAGGGTGAGGGTCTGTAACCATATGCGGAAGTTCCCGGTTAGAGAAATTCGGGTAACTTACTGCTGTTCCACTACTGACGACCGGTTGTCTGAACCCATTAAGGCTGGTTATGCGGTTGATGTTCCAGGCGATGATGGCTGGAGCAGTCTGAATTACGAGTTACCTTTAAGCACAATGCAAGGTGAAATTTTCTAGATTATAAAACAAGGCGTCGTTGTATCGTCGCTGACCATAGCAGAGCCGTTGGGAAGTAGACGAATTTTTACAGGACTGGATGGCCCATGTCTGCAAATACTGCTCCTGCCGTAAGCCGACCGAGACGCACCACTTTTCTGTCATTTTCACCCCCCAGCATTACCGAAGCTGAGATTGAAGCGGTCGTGAATACCCTGCGCTCTGACTGGATTACCACCGGCCCCAAGACTAAACGTTTTGAAACCGAATTTGCGGCGTATCTCTCGGCTCCGGCAGCACTGGCAGTTAACTCCTGTACCGCCGGTCTGCATGTGGCGCTGGTAGCCAGCGGCATTGGGCCGGGTGACGAGGTAATCACCACGCCGATGACGTTCTGCTCGTCGGTGAATGTGATCGAACACGTTCACGCGACGCCAGTACTGGCTGACGTAGAGCCAGACACGCTGACGCTTGACCCAGCCCGCGTGGCCGAGGCAATTACGCCGCGCACCAAAGCGATTTTGCCAGTGCATTTCGCCGGGCACCCGGCAGACATGGCGCCGATTATGGAACTGGCCCGGCAGCACAACCTGCTGGTGATTGAAGACGCAGCCCACTCGCTGCCGGCGTCCTACCGGGGCCAGCGCGTCGGCACGATTGGCGACTTTGCCTCCTTCAGTTTTTACGCCACCAAAAACCTGACGACAGCGGAAGGAGGGATGCTGGTCGGTTCGCCGGACGCGATTGACCGGGCGCGGGTCATCAGCCTGCACGGGATGAACCGCGACGCCTGGAAACGGTATTCCGCCGAGGGGAGCTGGTATTACGAAGTCATCACCCCGGGCTTTAAATATAACATGACGGACATTCAGGCCGCGATTGGGCTGGTTCAGTTGGAACGCCTGGCCGAGATGCAGCAGCGGCGGCGGGAAATCGTGGCGCAGTACCAGCAGGCTTTCAGCCAGGTTGATGCGCTCCAGACGCCGGTTGAACGCCCGGAGGCCGAGTCAGCCTGGCACCTCTACGTGCTGCGACTTAGTCTTGACCGCCTGACGATTAACCGGGCGGCGTTCATCGAGCAGCTCAAGGCGCGGCAGATCGGCACAAGTGTCCACTTCATCCCCATACATCTGCATCCTTACTACCGCGATAAATACGGCTGGAAGCCGGATGACTTTCCGGTTGCCTATCAGGAATACCAGCGGACGATTTCGCTGCCGTTGTATCCCGGTCTGACCGACAATGATGTGGCGGACGTGATTGCCGCCGTCACTGACATCTGCGAGGAGTTCCGCCGATGAACACCGGGCTGAAGCGGCTGCTGACCGTTACGGTTCTTTTAGTCAGCGCGGCGCTGCTGGCCGGTGGAGTAGGGCTGCTGCGCTATGTGCTGGTGCAGTCCGCAGGACGGAACGGGCAGGCCGGTGCGGTGAACCGGGAACGGGCGCTGGCGCTGAAGCGCCTGTTTGACATTGTAGTGAGCGCGGTCGCCCTGCTGGCATTGTCACCGGTGTTAGTAATCATCGCGGTCGCCGTCCGGCTTTCGTCGCCGGGGCCGATTTTTTATCGGGCGACACGGGTAGGTCGCAACGGTCAGCCGATCACCGTCTACAAATTTCGTTCGATGGTGGTGAATGCCGACACGCACGGTCCAGGAATCACCGTTTCTGGCGACGGGCGGGTGACTCCGATCGGGCGGATGCTACGGCGTTACAAGCTGGACGAACTGCCGCAGTTGTTTAACGTGCTGCAGGGCACTATGAGCCTGGTTGGCCCGCGACCGGAAGACCCACGTTACGTGGCGTGTTATTCGCCGGAGCAGCGGCAGGTGCTCCAGGTTGCGCCGGGGATTACGAGCCCGGCTTCCGTGTACTATCGGGACGAGGAAAGCCTGCTCACAGGTGACGACTGGCAGACCCGCTATCTGGAACAGATCATGCCGGCGAAACTCGCCATTGATCTGGAATACGTGCAGAACGTGAGTCTGGCGCGTGATCTGGAAGTGTTGTGGGATACGTTCCGCACGGTCTGGCAGCAGCCCTTGCTGGATAAAATTGGACGGTCGTGAAGCGGTGTTTGTGAACGGAGGTGGTATGAAGGTCGTGATTCTGGCAGGCGGTTTGGGGACGCGCATGGCGGAAGAAACCGAAGTGAAACCCAAGCCGATGGTTGAGATTGGGGGCCGTCCCATTCTGTGGCACATCATGATGCATTATGCCCACTACGGCTTTAATCACTTTGTGATTGCCCTGGGCTATAAAGGTGAAGTGATTAAAAAATACATGGTGGATTACTGCGCGCTGAACAGTAATTTAACCGTCAACATGCAAACCGGCCAGATCACGATCATGGACGGTTATAAACCTGATTGGACGGTTGAACTGGTGGATACCGGCACGCAGACCATGACCGGCGGTCGCGTCAAGCGGCTGGCGCCCTACCTGGGCAACGAAACTTTCATGATGACCTACGGTGACGGCGTCTCGGACATCAATCTCGACGAACTGGTACGTTTCCATTATGCGCATGGCAAGCTGGCGACGCTAACTGCCGTCCGGCCCATTGCGCGGTTCGGCCATCTCGAACTGGAGGGCGACCACGTTGCCAACTTCACCGAAAAGTCGCAGACCAAGGAAGGCTGGATTAACGGCGGCTTCTTTGTGCTGGAACCGGAAGTGCTCGATTACATTGATGGCGACATGACCTTCTGGGAGCGCGACCCGCTGGAGCGGCTGTCCCGTGACAATCAACTGATGGCGTACCGCCACGATTCGTTCTGGCAGTGTATGGATACGCTGCGTGACAAACTGACGCTGGAAAAACTGTGGGAAAACGGCAACCCACCCTGGAAAGTATGGGATGAAACACATGCGTTTGTTAATCACCGGTCATAACGGTTATATCGGCGCCGTGCTGGTACCCCTGCTGGTCCAGGAAGGTTACGACGTTGTTGGCCTGGATAGCGACCTGTATCTGGAATGCCTGTTTGGCGAAGCGCCTCCGGCTATCCCCTCCATGCGCAAGGACGTACGTGATGTGACGGTAGATGATTTGCGCGGCTTTGACGCCGTGCTGCATCTGGCGGCGCTGTCCAACGATCCGCTTGGCAATCTCAACCCGGAACTGACGCACGACATCAATTACCGGGCGTCGGTGCGGTTGGCCGAACTGGCGTGCCAAGCGGGGGTGTCGCGCTTTATCTTTTCGTCGTCGTGCAGCACCTACGGCGCAGCCGGCGACGCCGTCCTGGATGAGGCGGCGGAGTTTAACCCGGTCACGCCTTATGCGCAGTCGAAAGTATTGGTGGAACGGGATGTCGCCCGGCTGGCGAACGAGCAGTTCAGCCCTGTGTTTCTGCGGAATGCGACCGCCTATGGCGTTTCCCCCTATATCCGGTTTGACCTGGTGCTGAACAATCTGGTCGCCTGGGCGGTGGCAACCGGGCGCATTTACATCAAAAGCGATGGCACGCCGTGGCGTCCGATCATCCATATCGAAGATATTGCGCGGGCGTTTATCGCCGCCCTGCGCGCCCCGCGCGAAGCAGTGCATAACCAGGCCTTCAACGTGGGCAGCAACAGCGAAAACTATCAGGTGCGTGACCTGGCGGAAATCGTGCGGGAAACGGTGCCGGATTGCCGGATAGACTACGCGCCGGGTGGTGAGCCGGACAAACGTTCTTACCGCGTCAACTTCGACAAAATCGCGCGGCGGCTGCCGGACTTTAAGCCGGTGTGGGACGCTCGCAAAGGCGCGCAGGAATTGTATGCGGCTTACCAGCGCATCGGCGTTACGCTGGAGGATTTTGAAGGGCCGCGCTACAAGCGGATTGACCGCATCAAACAACTGCTGAGTCGCGGCGAACTGGATGACACGCTGCGCTGGCGCAACCAGAGTGTTCCGGTTCAGTGAAAGGTGAGCACATGGTAACAAGTTTGTCCGCAACAACCCAGCAAAACGGCGCTGCTGTTAAGCAGGGGACGTGCCGGTTTTGTGGTGCGCCACTAAGCTGTACCTTGGTTGACCTGGGGATGTCGCCCCTGTGTAACAATATCCTTAGTGCCGACCAGCTAAACAATATGGAGCCGTTTTTCCCGCTGCATGTGTATGTGTGCAAGCGGTGTTTTCTGGTGCAGCTTCAGGAATATGTCAGTCCGGTCGAGATTTTTAACAACTACTCCTACTTCTCGTCCTATTCCGACTCCTGGCTGCAACATGCCCGCCAATACGTCGAGATGATCTGTGACCGGTGTGGGCTGGATGCAAACAGTCAGGTGGTGGAACTGGCCAGCAACGACGGCTATCTGCTGCAATACTTCATGGCGCGGGGAGTGCCGGTGCTGGGCATCGAGCCGGCGGCCAATGTGGCAGAGGCGGCAGTCGCCAAAGGGATTCCAACGCTGGTGAAGTTCTTCGGCCAGCAGACCGCGCGCTATCTACGGGAGGAAGGCAAACAGGCGGATTTGATCGTTGGTAACAACGTGCTGGCGCATGTGCCGGATGTTAACGATTTTGTCGGCGGCATGAAGATGCTGCTGAAGCCCGATGGTCTCATCACCATGGAATTCCCGCATCTGATGCGGCTGATGGCGGAAAACCAGTTCGATACGATTTACCACGAGCATTTCTCGTACTTCTCGTTCCTGACGGTGGAGAAGATTTTTGCGGCGCACGGCCTGACGCTGGTTGACGTGGAAGAACTGCCGACACACGGCGGGTCGCTGCGGATTTATGCGCAGCATACCGAGGCCTCGCCACCGGTCAGCGAGCGGGTTAGGGGGCTGCGCGAACGGG
Source organism: Chloroflexota bacterium (assembly GCA_016223085.1). GTDB lineage: Bacteria > Chloroflexota > Anaerolineae > Aggregatilineales > Phototrophicaceae > CFX2. Next base: position 226,948 of record JACRPS010000004.1, on the reverse strand, counting down.
AGATCACAGCCGGTCTCCTCGACATGGAGCATTACCGGTCGTTCGGCGAACAGGTCAAGGCGACCAAGCGGGCGCTGCTGGCCTTCCTGATCGAAGCGAAGCAGAACGGGAAAACCGTTGTCGGTTACGGCGCGCCGGGCAAGGGGAATACGCTGCTGAACTACTGCGGCATCCGTACCGATTTTCTCGATTACACGGTTGATCGTAGCCCGCACAAACAGGGTCACTTCCTGCCGGGGACTCACATCCCGATTTACCATCCTGACCGGATTAAGGAAACCCGACCGGATTATTTACTCATCCTGCCCTGGAATATCAAAACCGAGATCATGGCGCAGATGGCCCACATCCGTGATTGGGGCGGACAGTTTGTCGTTCCCATCCCGAAGGTTGAGGTGTACGAATAATTCCGTCATAGCAATCGCCGGAGGCAGGCTGCTGTGTTTGAACCTGTTCAACCAAATGCCGATACCGAAGCCGGTTCGGTCTCCGTAACGCAATCTGCTACAAAGCGACATTTGATGGTCAGTGCCGAGTTTGCCGTCTCGGCGCTGACTGTTTTTACCGTCTCGGTTCTGGCTCATGCGGTGCTGCTGCCGGGGCTGGGGTATTACTGGGATGACTGGTTGATGGTCTGGATCGGTCATGCCCAGGGGCCGGGGTCGCTGGCCTATCAGATGAGCTGGGACCGGCCCTTTCACGGTGTGTATTCCGCATTTGTTTACAGTCTCCTGGGCGATCACCCGCTGCGCTGGCACGTGTATATCTTTGGCCTCGTGTTCTTAAGCGCCCTGGTACTGCTCTGGGCACTGCGCGGTTTATGGCCGAAGCAGGGCCTGGCGACCACCAGCATCACGCTGCTGTACGTGATTTATCCCGGCTTCCTCGGTTTTCCTCTGGGACACATTTATCACGTACATTTTTTTGTCACCCTGCTTGGGGCGTTTTCGTTAGGAGCGACCATTCGGGCGCAGTATGTGCGCAATCGCCGCAACTACGAAATTTTTACTCTGATAGCCTTTGCCAGCGGCCTCGTATATCTGTTTATGTATGAACTCTTTATCAGTTTCGAAGGGCTGCGCCTTCTGCTAATCGCGTATATCGCCTGGCGGCAGAAGCGGAAAACGCCGCGCAAGCTGGCTGTTTATCTGCTGCGCCGGTGGCTGCCCTATGTTTCCATCATCCTCGTGTTTTTGATCTGGCGGGTCTTTATTTATGACGACAGTTTTCGCGATAAAACGAACCTTGACCTGCTGGCGCAACAGTATATACAGCAGCCTCTCTCGCAGGCGGTTCGTGTACCCGGTGATCTCATCCGGAATTTTCTGGAGACTAGTGTTTTCGCCTGGTTTGTACCGGCGCAATCGCGGTTGCATCAGGCCGCACAAACCGCCCTTTTTGCGTCCGTGCTGCTGGGGCTGATTGGTGGCGGCGTGGTGATCGGGTATGCCCGCTGGGTTCGTAAACGCACCCCGCTCACCGATGTCCCGCCGGCCTGGTCGTTGACCTGGGGGCGGGATACGCTCCTCGTTGGTGTTCTTGCGACCGCCCTGGGCTTGCTGCCAATCGTGTTGGCCGATCAGTCGGTCAGGCTGCTGCAACTCACGGACCGTTTTTCGTTGCACGTAGTTGTGCCGGTTGCGATCGCTGTTGTCGGTCTTATCTATACGCTCCTGACGCCGATGGCGCGTCCCTGGGTGGTAGCATTTCTTGTCGGGATAGCGACCGTAACCCATGTGAACAATGCCAACTATTATCGGAATATCTGGAACGAGCAGAAAGCCCTGTGGTGGCAGATGTTCTGGCGCGTGCCGGCCCTAAAGCCGGGAACCGTGCTGGCTATGAGCGTTCCGCCACAGTCATTCTTCCCCGCCGATACCTATGAGGTCTGGGCGCCAGCGAACTTAATCTATGCCCCCCAGACTCGTGAGCCGGCAATTTATGGCGTGCGGCTGACCGAAAAAGTGGCCGACTCCATCGTGAGGGATGAATCACTGGACTACAATGTACTAATGAACGTCCAGTTTACGATGGATTTCAGTCACGTTTTGCTGCTGTCTGCACCGAGCGATACTTCCTGCCTGCATATCGTTGACCGCCGCCACCTGCAGGAACTGCCTCACGATGCGCCGGCCATCCTCAGTTGGGTCGGAGTCTACTCGAACACAGAGCAAATCCTGGACGATGTTGCCCCACCGACCATGCCCAGGGAATTCTTCGGGCACGAACCGCCGCATAGCTGGTGCTACTATTTTCAGAAGGCCGAACTTGCCCAGCAGCGAGGCGATTGGGAAACGGCCTCCAGGCTGGGAGATGAGGTTCGTGAGAAGGGCTTTCAACCGGAAGATGTGGTGGAATGGCTACCGTTTATTACGGCCTATGCCGCCGTCGGGCGCTGTGAGGATGCCCGCCTGTTAACGAAAGTGGTCTTAAAGGAACAGCCGTATCTGGAGGGGCAGGTGCTGCCAGAGACCTGCCGCGCCTGATTTGGTTTCGAGGTGGTTTGTCAGCAAGAGGTGTTACGTGCAGTTTACCGAAACAGTCCTGAAGGGGGCTTACCTCATTGATCTGGAAACCCGGCACGATGACCGAGGCTACTTCGCACGGACGTTCTGCGCCCACGAATTTGAAGAACATGGGTTGCATACTGTGGTTGCCCAGTGTAATCTGTCGGTCAGCTACCGCAAAGGTACGCTGCGCGGAATGCACTACCTGGCGCCGCCGTCACAGGAAGCCAAACTGGTCCGTGTCTGCCGGGGCGCGATCTATGATGTCATTGTTGACCTGCGCCCCGATTCGCCCACGTACCGTCAGCATATCGCGGTAGAACTGACCGCGCGGAACCGGCGCGCGCTGTACGTGCCGCCGCTGTTCGCGCATGGCTTCCAGACTCTGGACGATGATACCGAGGTGTTTTACCAGATGAGCGACTTCTACGCGCCCGGTCAGGAGCGCGGTATGCGTTACGACGACCCGGCGCTGAAGATTCAGTGGCCGCTGCCGGTGTCGGTTATTTCCGAGAAAGATGCCTCCTGGCCTTATTTGAGCGAATCAGCATGACCCAACCCCCATCTATCCCAGTATCTGCACTTCGACCAACGGTTGATTTGAACAGCGCCGGCGCGGCGATGTACGCACTGATCGCCCAGCTTTACCCGGTCTGCCGCAGCATCACCGGCAATGGCTTTCGCACCACGCTGGACACGCTCCGGCAGCACATTCCATTGACGGTATACGAAGTGCCAAGTGGAACACCTGTGTTTGACTGGACGGTTCCGAAAGAGTGGAACATCACTGACGCCTACGTGAAGAATTCAAAGGGCGAACGGGTGATTGATTTCCAGCGGTCGAATCTGCATGTTGTGAACTACAGCGTACCCGTGCGGACAACGATGACGCTGGATGAACTGAAGCCGCACCTGTTCACGCTGCCAGAATACCCGGATTGGATTCCCTACCGCACCTCGTATTACAGGGAAACCTGGGGATTCTGTTTAAGTCATAACCAGCTTTTGAATTTGCCTGAAGACACCTACGAGGTCTGCATTGACTCCTCGCTGGCGGATGGCAGCCTGACGTATGCGGAGTGTTATCTGCCGGGCGACAGCGATGAGGAAGTCTTAATTTCGTGTCATGCCTGCCACCCGTCACTGTGCAACGATAACCTGTCGGGCGTAGCGTTAGCCACCTTTCTGGCAAAAACGCTGCAATCGGTCTCGCGCCGGTATTCGTATCGTTTCCTGTTTATCCCCGGCACCATCGGTTCAATCACATGGCTGTGCCGGAACGAGGCACAGGTTGACCGCATCAAACACGGCCTGGTTATCACGTGCGTCGGCGATGCCGGTCAGCCGACCTACAAACGCAGCCGGCGGGGCAATGCCGGGATTGATCGCGCGGTCGAGAACGTGTTCCGTTTTTCCGGCAACGGCGACCGGATCATGGACTTCTTCCCCTATGGCTATGACGAACGCCAGTACTGTTCGCCCGGCTTTAACCTGCCGGTTGGCTGTTTCATGCGGTCGCAGCACGGGACGTTTCCCGAATACCACACTTCGGCGGATAATCTCGAATTTGTCCAGCCGGCTTACCTGGCGGACTCGTTTGACAAATGCCTGGCGATTGTGGATGTACTGGAAAACAACCGTCGTTATGTCAACCAGAATCCGAAGGGTGAGCCGCAGTTAGGCAAGCGCGGCCTATATGGTGCCATTGGTGGGCGCTCCGATCAGGAAATCAATCAGATGGCGCTGCTGTGGGTGTTAAATCTGTCCGATGGCGATCACGATCTGCTGGATATATCGAATCGCTCCGGCTTGCGCTTTGAACTGATTCGGAACGCCGCCAGGCTGCTGGTCGAACACGATTTGCTGCGACCCGTTCCGTAACCGTCGGTTGCCGCCTTTAGCGACGGCTGTAATACGAAGGCGGCGCGGGTTTGCCCAGCAGTCGGTAGGCCAGCGGTCGTAGCGGATGTTTTACCGCGCGGGTAATGTCGCGTACAAACTTCCGGCGGCGGCGGAACGACCACTGCCACAGCACCTTCAGGCATCGGTAGCGTTCCTGTAAGCTCAACGGGTAGGCAAAGATGGCTTTCAGATAGCCAAAGAACATTGCCCAACTGGGGAAGGATATTTTGCCCTCTTTGTCCGGGTTATACATCGCCATCAGGCGGTAGTTGTCGCCATATTTTTTGACCGAAGTGCCAGGGTATTCGCGGTTGAGATGCAGGAAATCGGGCACCCGGTAAATGGGACCAAGCAAACCCAGCCGCGCCATGAGGACGCGATCGGACGATGGATAGTGTTCCAGCAATGGTGTGCGCCGCAGCATATCCGCCCGGACGACCCCAAACAGCATAAACATTGGGTGTTCGATCATCACCAGATCGCGGAAGCGTTCGTGGGGTTTGGGGGAGTCTGTCCGCATGGTATAAATCAGTTGGCGTAGTTCCGCGCCGTTTTCGTCTATGCCAATGCCCCGCGTATAACACAGCACTACGTCCTGGTGTTTATCCAGCACCTCAACGCATTTTTCGAGAAATTCATGCCGGGGGATGTCGTCGTGGGCGCACCATTTAAAGTATTCGCCGGTCGCTAGTTCAAAGGTGCGGTTGAAGTTCCGTGACACACCGATGTTATGGCTATTGCGGTGATATTTGATGCGCGCGTCGTTGGCCGCATACCGACGGCAGATTTCCTGCGTCCGGTCGGTTGAAGCATTGTCGCAGATAACCAGTTCAAAATCAGTGAATGTTTGTGCCAGAATACCGTCGAGCGCCTGTTCGAGGAAGCGTTCGGCATTGTAGACCGGCAGGCCAATACTCACGCGGGGTCTTTTTGCGTTCATAATCTTTCGAATCGGGTATAATCGCCATTGTCACCAAGACTGTAACGGTCAAGGCCTTGCTCGAACCTAAATCGGCTGAAAACCGTTTCCATCATTATACGCAGGTATTACTGTAAGCGGGTGGAAAAGTCGAGCTGTTACAGGGATGCGGAGGAACGTTATGAACCCCAGAGTAAGCGTTGTGATGCCGGTTTACAACGGCGCGCGGACCGTCGCTAAAACGATTGACAGCATTTTGAAGCAGACGTTTACCGATCTGGAACTGGTTATCGTGGATGACGCTTCCTCCGATCATACCTGGGCCATTTTATCGAAGTATGCTGCCAGTGACCCGCGCATTGTGATTCATCGGAACGCTACCAACCAGGGTGTAGCCGCTGCTCGCAACAATGGTTTGGCCCGCGCGCGTGGTGAATTCATTGCTGTTCACGATGCGGACGATATTTCCGTGCCGCATCGTCTGGCCGTGCAGGTCGCCTACCTGGATGGGCACCCGGAAGCCGGGGCGGTGGGCAGCGCCGCCCGTCGGGTGGATGCCAGAGGCCGGCTTTTATCCATCGTACACGTGCCGGATGACCCACGTGCCATCCGGGCGCTGCTGCTGCTGCAAAACCCCTTGATTCACGCTACTGGCATGATACGGCATCACCTTATCAGGAAGATCAACGGCTACCAGGCGTTTGCGACCACCGATGATTACGATTTGTGGTGGCGTTTAAGCCGGTTGGCCGAGATTCACACCATCCAGGAACCGCTGGTGGACTATGGCAGCGATGCCGGTGACCGCCACCGGCTTTCGGTTGGTAAAGCGTCCCGACAGCTTGAAGAGTCCAAAACGATTTCCCTGCAAATTGCTAAAGAAATCATGGCCGGTAGACCGCTGGACGAAGCCGCCTATCAACGGTTTTTCCTCAGCACACGGGGTGTTCAGGGCAGTTTGCAGCCCGGTGATGTCCGGCGGCTGCAATCGCTGTGGGATTTTCTTGCCTCTGACGCCGTCTACTGCCAGACTATCGGGCCAAAGCTGCTTTCGTCCGCCTTCAAAAATCTGTCAGCCTCTCCGCGTGAAGCGCTGCAACTGCTGGCCGTTGCCAATCGCCAGTTTGGGCTGCCGTGGACGCGCATCCTCAAACGCGGCGCCCGCCTGTGGCTGGAAAACCACCCTGGCCCAGCCTAAATCGAAGCACCAGTATTCTGCCCAGACAAGCAAAGAGTTGGCAGTAAAGTGCGGTCTAACAGCGTATTTTACGGCACTTATATGATTCTTATAACGTAAGTATTCCTGTAATAAATGCCTACCTTGCAGATTTGTGAATCAAATGTAAATGATAGGCAGAGATAAGCGCGGATAGGGTAAAGAAGCAGCCAAAGGATGAGTGTAACGTTTGTGTAAGGTAAAGATTGAGTTGCTACCCGCCGCTCTGGTGTGAAATCCTTTATGTCGCCTGTTATGTCATTTAAAGGCGTGTTGCTTTACCTTGTATCTGATGTAAGGCGTGATAGAGGGAAGGTAAGCATCACGATGAAACGCTCATTATTATTAGTAATATCGGTTTTCATCTGTCTGGTGACTGTTGGGGTGGCTGCGGCCAATGATTCGCCGCTGGTGAACAATACCGGCGCAAATAGTTATGTCGTGCAGTTGGGCGACTCCCTCTGGAGTATTTCGCGCCAGTTTGGCGTTTCGATTGAAGCTCTGATGACCGCGAATCCCGGTGTGAACCCGAACACGCTGGTTGTCGGGCAAACGCTGCGGCTGCCGACTGGCAGCGGCGCCGCGCCAGCGCCAGCTTTGTCACCGGCGCGCTACACTATCCAGCCCGGCGATACACTGTCGGCCATCGCCATTCAGCATAATACAACGGTTGACGAACTGCTGCGGCTGAACCCCGGCCTAAACCCGCGTGAACTCCGCGCCGGACAGGTGCTGAACCTGACCGAAACAACCGGTGCTGAGCCACAGGCCGTGAACTCGTCCGTTGAAGCAACAGGGACGCAAACCTACACCGTACAGCTTGGCGATACGCTGTCGGGCATCGCTCTGGCAACCGGCGTGCCGCTGGAAACCCTGATCGCCCTGAACGAGCCGATCAACCCGCGTGAACTGCGAGTGGGGCAGGTGCTGCGTCTGGCTGCGCCGGTGGCTGGGGTTGAGAGCAGCGCGGCGAGCGCGGACAATACCTCGATTTCGCCGCTGGGCGAAACCGGCTCATCTGCCAATCCAGTGCTGATCCCTCAGTTGGCCGGGATTAACCCTGCCGCTGCCGTCCCGCCGCTATCGGATACGCTGGCGTCGCGGTTGGGGCCGGAAATCACCGGTGATTTGGATGCGCCGTCGGCTGCGGTGGAGCCGCCCGTTAGGCCAACGGAGACTCCGGCAGAAATGGGGCCGACCTCGCCGCTAACAAGTGACATTGTGCCGATTTCGATCACCATCAGCGATAACATTCACATTAGCAGCGCCAGACTGGCAATCAATGGCCGTCTGCTGGCAACGTTTGACGCACCGCCGTTTTCCTACAACCTGGATACCAAACCGCTCAGTCAGGGGCTGTACGATCTGTCTTTTGCCGTCGTTACGCAACAGGGCATTGAAAGCACCGACAGCGTGCGCTTTGAACTGAAACTGGTGGAAAAGCCCGGTTTGCTCCAGCGCATTGACGGTGACACCCGGCCCTTTGCGGTGGACGGCTTTATGCTGACCAGTTCGCGCCAGGAAGAAGCGCCCGCCGAGGGCGATGCTGTCCTGCCGGTTCAGCCAACGGTGGTGCAGCGGCTGGCGCTAATTGACGGGCAGCCTGTTCCATTTAACTTCACCTTCAGCCTGACCGATGGTCTGGTAGTGGTAGTGCCGAAGCCGGCACCCATCCAGCCGAACGACACGCTCGGCGATATTCTGTCGCGTCCGCTGAATGCCATCCCCGCGCCGGTGCGCGAGGCGGTGGTTGCCCAACGTCCCGCGCTGTGGTCGGTGGTGATGGTGGTATTGACGGTGCTGCTGCTGCCGCAGGGGCTGTTTACGATCTACTGGATGCTGTACACCTGGAACAACCCGGAAGTCGCTGACCAGTACCGCGCGCCCAAAGAGTATGCTCCGCCACAGTATTCGTTTACGGCGATACTGCCGGCGCGCCACGAAGAAGATGTGATTAAACAGACGATCAAATCCATTGATCGGATTGATTACCCCGATCACCTGAAGGAAATCCTGATCGTAATCCGCGACGAAGACGATGATGCCACCATTCAGCAGGCGCGGGAAGCGATTGCTGAACTGGGCAAGGATAATATCAAGCTGATTACCTTCACCCAGGGGCCAAAGAATAAACCCAACGGCCTGAACCGTGCCCTGAAGGTCGCTTCCAACGACGTGGTGTGTGTGTTTGACGCTGAGGACGAGCCGCATCACGAACTCTATAACGTCATTAACACGGTCATGCTGCGTGATAATGCTGACGTGGTACAGGCCGGGGTACAGTTGATGAACTTCAGGTCTACCTGGTTCTCGGCGCTCAACTGCCTGGAATATTTCTTCTGGTTTAAGTCCGGGCTGCACTGCTTCACGCGGCGCTTCCAGGTGACGCCGCTGGGGGGCAACACCGTGTTTTTCAAGCGCCACTGGCTGGAACGGATTGGCGGCTGGGACGAGCAGTGCCTGACCGAAGACGCGGATGTCGGTATTCGCCTGACGCTGCAGGGTGCCAAAATCCAGATTGTATACGATGAAAAACACGCCACGCAGGAAGAAACGCCGGCGACGGTCGAAAGCTTCATCAAGCAGCGCACGCGCTGGAGCCAGGGTTTCTACGAGATTTTCCGCAAGGGCGACTGGCGCAAACTGCCTACGCTGCGACAAAAAATCACCGCGCTGTACATTCTGCTGAATTCAGTATTGCAGGCGGCAATGGTGCTGATTATCCCGCTGGGCCTGTACGTGGGCCTGACGCAGAAACTGCCGGTCGTTGTCTCGCTGATTTCCTACATCCCGCTGTTTATGTTGCTGACCCAGTTGTTTATCAATCTGGTTGGCATCCGCGAATTCACGGAAGCCTATGGGATGCGGCTGCCGTTGGGTTTCCGGCTCAAGCTGGCGCTGGTGTATTACCCGTACCAACTGCTGCTGTCGGCGGCAGCGTTCCGCGCAATTGGCCGCTTCCTGGCGCGTAAAAACGCCTGGGAGAAAACCGCGCACGCCAACCTGCACCGTCAGGCACAGACGATTTAATGGGGGTGTACCATGACAACAATGATGCCTGCTCCAACGCCGGCGCGGGTTGACCGCAAAGTCCTGTTTGTGCTGATCGCCCTGGTGATGCTGGTAGTGATCAGCCAGGCGCAAAACCTGTTTCAGTTCCCCTATATTCAGGATGTGGAAGGGACGAATCTGTCAAACGGCTGGGCGCTGCTGAATCAGGGACAGCTTTCCCCCTACACCTATGCCTACGAAGAACCGCCGGCAGGTTCCATCCTGATCGGCCTGTGGGGCGCGCTTACCCGCACCTTCGCGGCGGTGGAACTATCGCCGGAATCCGGGCGGGTGCTGATGCTGATCTGCCACGCGCTTACGGTGACGCTGCTGTTTGGTATCGCCTACAAACTGACGCATGGGATGGTTGCGCCGATTCTGGTAGTACTGATCTTTGCCTTCTCACCGCTCACCGGGTCGCTGCAGCGGCGGGTCATTCTGGACAACATCATGCTGGTCTGGCTGCTGCTGTCGTTTTACCTGATCGTTGGCGACTACCGCAAGCTGACGCGCTACATGCTCAGTGCGGTCTGTTTTGGGCTGGCCGTGCTGGTGCGTGAATCGGCTATTTTTATGCTGCCAGCGTTTCTGTACGTCATTCGCCTCCAGGCCAACAAACATCACTGGCGATTTGCGACGACGCTGTGGATCATCCTGACCTTTTTCCTGATTGCCTTCTATCCGCTGTACGCCCAGATGAAAGAGGAACTGTTCCCGATGGGCTGGTGGCTGGGCGGCAACTTCCCGCACGTGAGCCTGCTGGAAGCCATCGCTGACCGCGGCCCGGCGACGGGTACGTTCTTAAACATTGGCAGCGGCCTGGCAGACAGCTTCCGCTCGTGGGTGGATGTCCAGACCATGATCGCTGACCCGATTTTGATCTACGGTGGTCTGGTCAGCCTGCCGTTTGTGCTGGTGATGGCGCTGGATAACCGCCGTCTGCGCTCGGTCGTGGCACTGACGCTGGGCGCCGCCTTTTTCCTGATTGCCGGTGGGCGCATTGTTGTGTCGGACGTTCTGATGATCGCGCCGTTTTTGGCGCTGCTCATCAGCATCCTGCTGGCCGCCGCCGTTGGTCAGGTGGCGCGTATCTTCCCGCAGCCGCTGCTGCGCTTCCTGGTGGGTATAGTCGCGCTCGTCATCCTGATGTACCCGTTTATAGTCTATTATTCCAGCCGTCTGGAACGGTTCACGCTGGACCAGGTGGCCGGACAGCGGGAGGCGATTGCCTGGCTGCAAAACAACGTTGCGCGTGATTCGGTGATTGTGACTGATAATTACGCCTTCCTCCAGTTGCGGCAGAAGTTTCCAGGCGCACACCATTACTGGCGGGTGGATACCGACCCGGCGGTTAAATACCTGCAACTGAATGACGACGTTTGCACCATTGACTACGTGCTGGCGACGCCACAGATTGCCGCCGACATTCAGACCTTCAATCTGGATTTGATGCGGCGGGTGATGGAGCAGTCCCGACCGTTGATGAGTTTTGACAACAACGGCTGGAATATCGAGATTCGGCAGGTTAGCAAAAGCGGGTGTAAACTGGTATCAGGTGAACGCAGCAGCTAGACTCGTTCACCATCCTGACATGGCTTAAGGCGCTGCCATCCGGTAGCGCCTGTTTTGTGAGAAGTTGTTTCGGAGCATGACCAACATGTTTCACCGTTTTGTACCTGTTTTATTCGTGCTGCTGCTGGCGTTCCCCGCTGCTGACGGAAAGGCTCAGCAAGAGTCGCCGTACCGGGTGGTGGGTTTTTACACCTATTACAGCCTGTACGATGACTATCTGGTGACCGATATTCCTGCCTCGCAGTTGACGCATCTGGTGTATGCCTACATCAATATTTCGGACAACGGTCAGTGTGGGTTTACCGACCGTTGGGCCGATATTGAATATTCCTATCCAGGGGATAAACCCGGCGAACGGGTGCGCGGCAATTTTAAGCAACTTCAGTTGCTGAAGGAAAAACACCCCCAGTTGCAAATCCTGATGTCGGTCGGCGGCTGGGAGCAATCTACCCGCTTCAGCGACGTGGCGCTCACCCGCGAGTCGCGCATCCGGTTTGGCAATTCCTGCATCGCTTTCATGCGCCAGTACGGCTTTGACGGCATTGACATTGACTGGCGCTACCCGGTTAGCGGCGGGCAGGTGGATGGCAGACCGGAGGATACCGATAACCTCCCTCTGCTGATGGCCGAACTGCGCGGCCAACTGGAATACTGGAGCCAGCGTGATACCAGGCCGTACCTGCTCACCATGACTGTGCCGGCGATCAAACTGCTGTACAGTCACTTTCCCCTGCTGCAACTGGTGGAGTATACCGACTGGTTCAACGTGATGACTTACGGCTTTCAGGGGGAGTGGAGTGAGATTGCCAGCCACCACGCGCCGTTGTTCAAAAATTCCCGCGATCCACGTGGCAGGGAAGTGCAAACCGAGTACAACGTGGACGGCGCGGTGAACGGGTATCTAACAGCAGGTGTGCCAGCAGAGAAAATCGTGGTTGGCCTGCCATTTTACGCCCAAACGTGGCGCAACGTTCTGCCAAATGACCGCTTTGGTCTGTACAGCCCGGCAGGAGGTGTGCCAGACGGTACGCGACCGGGAGGCATCCTGTATTTCCGTGATCTGGCGCCGCTGCTGGCGAACCCCGCCTACGTCCGGTTTTTTGACGATGAAACCAAAACCCCCTGGTTATATGACGAAATCGAACGGGTGGCGATCAGCTACGAAGACCCGGAGTCCCTCGCGTTTAAGATCGCCTACGTGCAGGAAAAGGGGTTAGGCGGGGTGATGATCTGGGAATTGAGCCAGGACGATGATAACAATACCCTGATGAATGCCATCACCGCTGCGGTTGGCAGTTGATACACCGGCTTGCCCCGGCACAACACTGGTTCCCAATCCAATTCATAACACTGGCGTGCGCCGCTACCGGATATTTCACGGTTGCGGCGCTTTATTACATGGAGTAGCGAGTAGAAATGTAAAACCGTTCGGGATACAATCGTAAACGGTGGGAGTTGGTCGTTGGTTAGCGGGTGAGGGGACAGCGTATGAACGGCGTGTTTGGGACGTTAGTCGGTCGCCGCTATGCCTTGTTAGAAAAGCTAGGTGAAGGCGGCATGGGAGAAGTTTACCGCGCCTTTGATGGCCTCACCCAGCGAACGGTTGCGTTTAAGCGCGTTCGTCTGCCCAAAGACACTGGCTCGCCTGATACCTCTGCCGTGATGCTGGAATCCGATGGCCTGCGGCTGGCGCTGGCGCAGGAGTTTCACACGCTGGCGTCGCTGCGCCACCCGCATATCATCAGCGTGCTGGACTACGGTTTTGACGATGACCGCCAGCCGTTTTTTACGATGGATTACCTCGAAGCCGCGCAAAACCTGATTGCCGCCGGGCAACATCAACCCCTGGAACACAAGATCAATCTGCTGGTGCAACTGCTGCAGGCGGTTGCTTACCTGCACCGGCGTGGCATCATCCACCGTGACCTGAAGCCGGGTAATGTGCTGGTGACGGACGGTCAGGTGCGGGTGCTGGACTTCGGCCTGTCGCTGGTGCATGATCGAGGTGACCCGGTTGGCGAAGGGGTGGTGGGGACGCTGGCGTACATGGCGCCGGAAGTGCTGATCGGTGGCAGCGCCGGGCAGGGCGCCGACCTGTACGCGATTGGAGTGATGGCCTACGAACTGCTGGCCGGACGGCATCCCTTCAACGTGGACAACGTGAGCCTATTGATTAACGAGGTACTGAATGTGCCGCCGGACATCACGGCGCTGTACCAGCCGCTGAATGAGCTGGACGATCTGGCGCAGGCGCTCGATGAATCTACGACGCAACTGAACGCGGAGCGCGTGCTGCCGTTTGATCTGAACTCACTGCCGGTACAGGAACTCTCACCCTCCGGCGCGGAAGCGCCCCTCGACGTGCCGCACATCGTAGCGCGGCTGCTGGCGAAGAAAGTGGCCGCGCGTTACATCCAGGCCGAAATCGTGCTCGCTGATCTGGCACAGGCGACCCCGTTTTCGCTGCCGAGCGAAGGCGCAGCAATCCGGGAAAGTTACTTGCAGGCGGCGCGCTTTGTCGGGCGTGAAGCCGAACTCCGCCGTCTGGAAGCCGCGCTGGAAGCCGCCCGCGAGGGCAAGGGCAGCATGTGGCTCATTGGGGGGGAAAGCGGCGTGGGCAAAACCCGGCTGCTGGATGAAGTGCGGATTCGGGCGCTGGTGCGGGGCTTCCAGGTGCTGCGTGGTCAGGCGGTGGCGGAGGGGGGCGTGCCGTACCAGCTCTGGCCGGAACCAGTGCGCCGGCTGGTCCTTACGACCGACCTCTCCGATTTGGATGCCGGCATCCTGAAAGACCTCGTTCACGATATGGACCTGCTGCAGCAGCGTGTCATTCCCGATGTGCCGGTGATCGAAGGCGTGGCCTACCAGCAGCGTCTGGTGGGGACGATTGCCAGTCTGTTCCGCCAGCAGAGCCAGCCGACGATGCTGCTGCTGGAAGATTTGCAGTGGTCGCGCGAAAGTCTGGATGTGCTGAAGGTGCTTTGTGGCATGGCTACCGATCTACCGCTGCTCATCCTTGCCAGCTACCGCGATGATGAACGGCCTGATCTGCCCCAGATGTTTCCAGGGGCGCAACTGCTCCGGCTGTCGCGGCTGGGGTCACACCACATCGCCGCGTTGACCACCTCGATGCTGGGCGAGGCCGGTCAGCAACCGCAGATATTGCAGTTTCTGGAACGGGAAACCGAGGGCAACGTCTTTTTCCTGGTGGAAGTCGTACGTGCTCTGGCGGAAGAAGCCGGCAGCCTTGACAGAGTGGGACGTATTTCGCTGCCCCAGTCAGTCATGGCCGGCGGCATCGAACGGTTTGTCCAGCGCCGCCTGTCGCGCGTGCCGGAAGCGGACCTGGAACTACTGTGGCTGGCGGCGGTGGCCGGGCGCGAACTGGATCTGGCAGTGCTCGAACAGGTGCGGGACGGTCGCCATCTCGAAAGCTGGCTCATTACCTGTAACAACTGCGCCGTGCTGGAAGTGCAGGATGGACACTGGCGCTTTGCCCACGACAAGCTGCGGATGGGCGCGCTGAACATGATACCGGCGGAGGTTATGCGCACTCTCCACCGCCGCGTTGCCGAGGCGCTGGAGGTGGTGTACGCGGACAGCCCGGAACAGTCCGCCCGGCTGGCGCAGCATTGGCGCAGTGCCCAGGAACCGGAGAAAGAACGGCACTATCGGCAGCAGGCCGGCGCTTATGCGCTACAGGTAAGTGCCTTTGCCGACGCAATTAACCACTTTACGCGCGCGCTCGAACTGCTCGATGCGGCTTCGCTGCCGGATACGGAGGCCCGGTCGCTGCGCGCGGACGATCACCTGAAGCTGGGCGAGGCGCTGAAATATACCGGCGACTATCCAGCGGCCAGCCAGCAGCTTGAGCAGTCGCTGCAACTGTGGCAGGGTTTAAACGATCAGGCCGGTATCGCCCTCGCTTCGCTGGAACTGGGCGATTTGTACATCTATATGGGCGATTACCACCGCGCCCGAAGCCTGTGCGAATCCAGTCTGGCGATTTTCCGGTCGCTGGACCACCGGGAAGGGATTGCCCGCGCGCTGGATCGTATCGGCCTGGCGCTGTTCCACTTGGGCGATTATGCCGGCGCTATCGAATTGTGCGAGCAGGGGCTGGCGATCAGCCGCGCGGAGAACGATCAAAATACGATTGCGAGCGTGATTAATAATCTGGGGATGGCAGCCTTTGCCCAGGGAGATTACGCTGCTGCCACGCGCTACTTTGAAGAAACCTTTGCCATCACCCAAGCCAGTGGCGAACGGCGGCGCGCGGCGGCCTCCCTGCTGAATCTGGGCAGCGTCGCCGGCGAGCAACGCGATTATGATCTGGCAAATCGCCGCTTTGAGCAGTCATTGGAGATTGCGCGTTCCATCGGTGAGCGCCGGTTGGTGGCGCTGGCGCTGGATAACCTGGGCGTGATTGCCGAGTTCCAGTCCGATTACCCCCGTGCCACGCACTACTACGAAGAAAGCCTGGCGCTGGCGCGTGCCATCGGCAACCGGCGCGGTGTGGCGACGACTCTGGTCAACCTGGGCAATGTCGCCCGCGCCTGTGGGGATGAGTCGCGTGCGGCTGACTTGTACCGCGATGGGCTGCGGCACGCGCGGGAGATCGAAGCCGTGCCCACGCTGCTGGAAGGATTGGCCGGCCTGGCCGCCTTGCAAGCCGACCCAACCCGTAGTCTGGAATGGCTTGGGCTGGTTTTAAACCACCCCGCCACTTACGAAGGTACACGGAAAGTGGCGCAGCCGGTGCTGGACCGGCTGCAACAGACGCTGCCCCCGCAGTCCATCGAGGCCAGCCTTAACCGGGGCAAATCGCTTGATCTCTATCGCGTTGTTGACGACGTGCTGGACAACGGCACGCCGGAGTAGATTCGTCTGGAAGAAACAGGGACGGCACTTACCGTCCCTGTCGTGTCTGCCTTACGCCGACGAACCGGGTTCTTCGGTGGCTTCCGGTTCGCACACATCACCAACGCCGTTTCCATTCATGTCACTCTGATCAGGATTGGACACCGCCGGACAGTTATCACGGGCGTTGTCCAGACCGTCACCATCCACATCTCCGGTTGGTGTGGAGTCGCAGGCATCGCCGATGCCATCTCCATCGGTGTCCGTTTGATCGGGGTTGGCGTTGACCGCACAGTTATCAAGGGTGTTATCTACCCCGTCCCCGTCAGTATCACCGTTGGGCGTAGGGTCGCAGGCATCGCCCAGACGATCACCATCCGTATCAAGCTGGTCAGTGTTGGGGATCACCGGGCAGTTATCGGCAGCATTATCCACGCCGTCGCTGTCGCTGTCACCGTTAGGTGTCGGGTCGCAGGCGTTGCCAATGCCGTCTCCATCCGTGTCAGTCTGGTCTGGGCTATAGACTTCCGGGCAGTTATCAACCGTATCCGCCAACCCATCTTCGTCATAATCGGGTGGGGGAGGTGGTTCAGCAACATAGGTCGAGACGGTGGCGCTGTTGTTGGCCGGATTACCCTTCGCCCCTTCCGACGAAGTGAGATTCACCGTGTTGGTCACGGTGCCGGCGCTGGTCGGCGTGGCCTTGATCGTCACCGCTTTGCTGCTGCTGCCCGCCAGCGTACCCAGATTGCAGGTGACGGTATTGCCGTAGATGCTGCACTCCGGCGACGCCCATTTCACGGTCACGTTATCTGGCAGCGCGTCGGTCAGGACGATGTTATCTACCTGGCGCGGGCTGTTGTTGCTGACCGTCAGGGTATAAACGACATGTTCGCCGAGCGTGACCTGTTCCGGCGCGCTCTTGGTAACGCCGACATCGCCGCAGCGCTGACGGAAATCGCTGCTGGCAGTGGCAGTTATGCCGTTCAGCTTCCAGACCTGATTGCTGCCATTGAAGCTGAAGGAGAAGACATCCACCTGCCGCCCCGGCTGGAAGATTGTCCCCTGGCCGCGATCCTGTGGGGCGGGAACAAACTCGTTGTTCGGGCCAATCGGAATGGTAACGGCGATGCTGTTCGGGTTGTTATAACCGAAGTAAGCGTGATAGCTGCCTTCGCCGTTAACGGCGACACATTCCAGCACCGGGCTGACCTTTTCCAGCGCTTTTATCGTCGTCGTTTCAGAATCCTGGTTGTTAGTTGTGTTGGGGTCAGGTGTTTCCGAAGCGACGATGGCTGTGTTGGTGATGGTTGTGCCCGTCGCCGGTGCCGTCACCACAAACAGGATGGAAATGCTCTGGCCGCTGGTCATGTCGCCCAGGTTACAGACGCTCCCTTCACAAGAGGCGCTCTCGCTGGATGGCGTGGCCGATTTGAGGGTCGTCCCGGTTGGGATGCTGTCGGTGACAACAACATTGGCGGCGGTGGCCGGGCCGCTGTTCATAACTGTCACCATGTACGACACGTCGTCGCCGGCGATAACCGGGTCAGCCACGTCCGTTTTAGTTAGACTCAGGTCGGCAGTAAGCTGTGGCTTGGCGCAGGCCAGTGGTGATGCCCCGTTGGGGATGATGATGGCGTTCGTATTCTTGGGCGTAGCATTGGCTGTCAGCGGTGGCAGGCCGTTGCCAAACGTACAGGCGCTTGGGTAGGTCAGCCACAGTGCCGAGAGCATACTGAAGTAGGGCGAAGCGTAGGATGTGCCCGCGCCGATGCGTGAAATCTTGCCCTGGGCGTCGTATTCAAATGGATAGCCGGCGCCAGGGGCGAGTGTATTCCCATCGTGGGAGAGCGTCCAGCGTGGGCCATAGTCACCCAGGGTTGCGCCGGTGGCGATGATCTCCGGGAAGATCGAAGGCGCGAGCGGCGTTCCCCCGAACAGGTGGCGGAAGTTGCCGGACGAGGCGACCGGGATAACCGCGAAGATTGTGGCAGGATTGCTGTCCTGCTGTTCCTGGTAGCTGCGCTCCAGATACCCACGCATCAAAGGCCGCAGGCCGCTGATCGGGTCGTCCTGTGCCACTGAAACAAGATGGTACAGGTATTCATCTGCGAAAGCTGTCGGGATTCCCAGGCGTTCCACCACGTACTGCGACAATCCATAGCCGGTGGGAACTATGACCAGATTACCCTGCGCCGGTGGGGTAATCCCCCGTCGGGCGCAGTCCTGTGTCGGGTTGGAGCTGGCGGTGGCGGTGCGCCCCTTGCCATCGGGGCCTTTAAGCTGCCACACCAGATTCCTGCCGTTGAAATCTACCTTAAATACAAATCGCTGGCGTCCCGGCCCAAACACGGTCGGCTGGCCGCGATCTTTCGGTTCTGGATGGAAGCGGTTATTGTTGCCGCGCGGGATGGTCACGGCGACCGGATTACGGTTTTCGTAGCCAAAGTAGGCGGTGTACGAGCCGTTGCCGTTGTTGGCAACACATTCCAGCACCGGGCTGACCTGCTTGGTTTTGGCAGCCAGGGTTTGGTCGCGGGCAGCCTCGAAGCTGTCGTAGTTGAAGGTGACGTTGAAACTCCGGGTCTGGCCGGTTTCCTCATCGGTCAATGTGCCGTTAAACACGTCGGTGCAGGGCACGAGTCCGAAGCTCATATTGATAACAAAGTGCTGGTAACCCTGTCCGATCAGGCTATTGACGTTATCGCGGATGGTCTGCGCGATGGCGGTGGAGACAAAGCCAATCGCCTCGGTGCTGATGTCCACGTTAAACAGCGTGATGTTGGGGCTGTTATTCCGCTGACCATCGTCGGCGCTGTCAGCGGCGTTGCGCAGGTCTTCCGCCACTTTGCGCACGTCGTAACCGTGCGCCTGCGGGCTGCTGAAGTCATCCACGATCAGCAGGGCCGTCTTGGTGCCGTTGTAGCCTGTACCGCCCTGAATCCCCGGCAGCAGATTGGTGAGCCAGGCCGGCGTGACAATATTATTGGTAATGTCGGTGATGATCTGTTCCGGCGTGCCAAACTGGGTCACGTTCAGCCCGAACTGCGTTACGGACAGGCCAAAGCCGGTGACACTCAAACCTAGCTGCGTGACGTTCAGACCAAGTTGGGTGACGGACAGGCCAAAGCCGGTAACGCTTAACCCCTGGCCGTCCAGCTTGTCTGGGGTAACCGCGCATGATGGCGTGGTGGATTGTGCCAGTGTGGGTACGGGCCTGCCGGAGAAGGTGACAATGATGGCCGCGAACAACAGGGTAAAACAGCGTGCCCATCGAAAACGTGAGAACTGTCTGTACAACATGCTCCCTCCCTGACCTTGTAAACTTGCGCGGCAAATGTAATGCAAATAGGTTCCCTGCCTGTGACCGCAGGCATGTCTGGCGCAATAGTCTAACCCGCCATATCAGCATTATAGGAATTTATTCCTATCGGATTCATAAATTAGTTTTTTCTAACTAAAGGATCAGTAGTGGTTAAAGGGTGGTGAAAATTTCTGAAAGATTCACACTTCGTTAGTTGCTCACCGGCAGCGGACGGAGAGTCTCATCAGATGCGGGAACGGTGATAAAAGACCTAACATTTTGTAACGTCTGGCCGTCGCGTAGGGAGAAAATTCACGGCGGCACCTGGGAGAAATCTACCAGAAATGGCGAAGGGTGGACGGGTTGGAAGCAAAAAATTCGAAGGCAGGGGCGCATGGCCGTGCGCCCCTACGGTCTATTTATCAGTGTTGTCACGCAGCCAGCGCAGGTAAGCGATGATGTCCAAAAACTCGGCATCGCTCCAGTCGGGCCGCCCGCCGCTGGGTGGCATAGACACGCCGGTCACGTTGTCGGGATGCCCGGCAGGGCGACCTTCGCGCAGGAAGGCCAGCAGATCGGCATCGCTGGCGAACAGCACCAGCGGCGACGTGACCAGTGGCAGCCCCAGCGCCGGAACACCCTCGCCCTTAAAGCCGTGACAGCCGGCGCACGTTTCTTCAAACCGCTGCTGGCCGCGTTCCAGATCGCCCACCGCCGCTGCGACAGTTGCCGAGGGCAGGGGGGTGGCAGTGGTGGCGACGGCGGCGGTGGGCGGGGCAGGTGCAGTTTCCGGTGTATCCGTCTCCACAACGTAAACGTGGTCGGCTGAGAGGAATTCCGCGCCGTCCAGCACGTAAATTTCGCCGGCGTTGATGCGGTCATTGCGCTGGCCGTCGCCACCCATCGCGTTGGGTACGATGTCTACCACCCCATCATGGTTTACATCGGCAATTGCCAGCGCGTAGGGCATCATGTCGTTGTCATCTGCGCCGACGATGAACTTGACCCGCAGGTTGGCGGGCGGCTGGAACAGCAAAATCTGGCCGCCCCGGTTGGGCAGGCCGCCTTTTTCACCAAAGATAACGGCCATCATGCCAGCGTTGTGGCGAAGGCGGCCATCATAACCGCGTGCGTCGTAGTCCGGCGCGCCGTAAAACAGGTCGTCTACGCCATCCCGGTCCAGGTCGGCAGCGCGGAGGGTGTCGCCGGCCTTGCTGTCCGGCTGGTCAGGATAGATAACCACCGTTTGTCCCAGCGGCGGGTCGGCCAGGTCAATCATCTGACCGGCGAACGAAGCGCCGGTATAGATCACCCATGCTTCGCCGGCTTCGTCCATGTCCAGTTCCGGCCCATCGCCGACCAGCGTGCCCAGGATGAGATCGTACTGACCGTCGCCGTCCAGATCGCCGACGGCGATTTCTTCCCCCAGCAGGTCATTGGCGTTGCGGCCATAAATCACCGTGATAGAGGTGTCTATCGGCCTGCCTGTTTCATCTATTTTTGTCGCCAGATCAACCGTCTGGCCGCGAATGCCGGAGCGACCGAAGATCACAAATGCCTCGCCGCTATTATACCGCCGGTTAGCTGGGCCATCGCCGCCGCCGAACGACAGCCCGCCGATGCCGCTGGAGGCGCGCCACAGCGCGGCGTTTACAATTGCGTCATCGTAGCCGTCGCCGTTCAGATCGTCGCCCCACACGGTTGAGCCAAGCAGGTCGTCGTAGTTCGCGCCGATAATCCGGGTGGCGTCGGCAGGTGGCTGCTGCATGTCTGTTACCGGGCGGTACTTGCTGGTCAGGTTCATATCGCCGTAGAGAATCCACGCCTCGCCCGCATTAATCCGGTGGTCGCCTTCGCCGTCCGCCTGGTTCGCGCCGATCAGCATGTCCTTTATACCGTCTCCGTCGAAGTCCCCGCCTTCGACCCACAGCCCGAAGCGGTCTTCCGCCGTCGCCCCGTAAAACGTCAGCAGGTTCGACGGCGGTTGGCGCAGGTCAACGTCGGGCAGCAGCGCAAAGGTTGAGCCGCCGAGCAGCAGGTACACCGCCCCCGCGTTAGAGCGATCCTGATACGGGCCATCGCTGTTCTGGGCGCTGAACAGCAGATCGTCAAACCCGTCCCGGTTGAAATCGGCCACGTAGGTTTCAGTTCCAGCCATATCGCCGGCGTAAGCGCCATAAATGGTGATGACCCGCTGCATCGGCGTCAGCGCGTCCATGCCGATCTGCCCGCTGATCTGGCACAGGTTCATGACGATGCGAACGTGGCCGACACTGCCACGCCACTCGCCTGCGACTGGATGAGTGGCGTTCTGCCCGGTGATGGCGAGGTCACCGCAGCCGTCACCGTCAAAGTCGCCAACGTCCACCGGCTTGCCGGTCGTGGATGCTCCGGCAGGCGCGTCGTAAAAGGCAAATTCACCTGCCTGCGTGGTGAACGTCAAGTCCCAGGGCTGCCCGCCGGTTGGCGTGGGTGCTACCTGCGCGTTGAGTGGCGCAACCAGTGCCGCCATCACCAGCAGGGCGACGGCCAGAGGCCGCAGGACAAACACATACTTCGACATGGTACACCTGCCTGTTCAGGCCGCGTTACAGCGATAACAAAAACGCGATCAGATCGTTCAACTGCTGCTTGGTTAACTCGTCCGCCACGCTGTGAATCGGGTCGGTACGCGTCAGCACTTCCTCCAGCGTTTGCGCCACACCATCGTGCATGTATGGCGCGGTCGCCCAAAGGCCGCGCAGGGTTGGCGTGTCAAACGCCACATATTCTTCCAGCGAAAAACCCGCCCCGGCCAGGTTGTGGGCCTGTTGATCGGTATACAAAGGTGGCGAATGGCAGCTACAGTCGGGCGATCCGCTGAGGAACAGGCGCATCCCGCGTCGCGCCGCTTCGTTCAGTGTGCCGTCCGGCACTCGATAGGGACTCGGCCAGGGTTCGAGCGAAGCCACGTAAGCCGCAAGCGCGTCCAGATCGGTGGAGTGCCCTGCATCAGCCTGGCCGGTGGTCGGGTCAAACGCGCCAGAAATCAGGCCGTCACCAAACATCACGTTGCGTATCTGGTCTTCGATGGTGTCGTGCAGTTCGGCCATATCGCCGCCCCAGTTAAACGGTGGCAGTGCCGCTGCGCCGCCCAGCGCCGGCGTATTACGTGGTCCGCTGCGAAAGTTAATCCACGTGCGCGCGTCCGCGCCGCCATCAAAATGGCAGGTTGCGCAGCTAATCGAACCGTCACTTAATGCTGGGTCCGCGGCGCGGTGAAACAGCACTTTGCCGCGCAGGAGTTCAGGACTCAGGGGAATGGTGGTGACGCGAATCGTATCTGTAACGGAAAAATTGGCTGTGTTGATAACCGACAGTGTGCCATCCAGCGCGTTTAACACAAAGGCGTGGTCGGCGTCCTGCACGATGCCGACCGGATTCGCCCCAACTGGAATACGCGCCAGGCTACCATGTGTCCCTGCATCCAACGCCAGCACCGCGTCACTGCCGGCGAGGGTCACGTACAGGGTGCGGCCATCCGGCGAGAAGGCCGCGTCGGAGGGCATATTGGCGGCGCGGTCAACCGATGACAACGTGAGGCGGGCGCTGCGGTCGCTGGTCATGGTGGCGATGTCCAGCACGCCGACGACCGGAAACCAGTCCTGCATGTACTGCAACGAGATCAACGCCAGGCCGGTGCGCGTCAATGGCAGGTAGGCGCGACGACCATCGGGCGCAACAATGATGCTGCGCGCCAGGTTGCCGTCGGGTTCTACGTTGGTCTTGCCGACCAGAAACGGCGTGCGCTGCACGTTCAGCAGCGATACCTGTCCGCTGTAAAAATGTGTGACCAGCAGCCACTCGCCGCTGAGCACCAGTCCAGCGGGCGCGTCCGGCGTGTTGACGCGGTACAGGACTTCGCCTGATTGCAGATCAAGTATGGCAATTTGATCGTCCGCAAACAGGCTGACGTAAGCGCGCCGGCCATCGGTGACGACACCATAGGGCATGTGGCCGATTGGCAGCAGTGTTTCACGGCGGCGCTTGTCCAGCCGTACCAGCGCGAGCGCGTTATCCTGCCGCAGCGTGACCAGGGCAAGCTGGCCGTCCGGCGTGATAGCAACCGAACGCGGGTCTGTGCCGACCGGGATTTCCGCCAGCACGTCGAGCGTGGCCGTGTCAACCAGCGTTATGCTGCCGCTGTCGGCGTTGGCTGTGACCAGTGTTTGGCCGTGCAGCGCCAGCGGCTTGCTGGATATGCTGCTGGTCAGCGGCGGCAGGCCGGGCAGTGGTTGGGGCGTTTGCACCGGCGTCAGCAGCAGCGGCACGGGCGTGATTTCGACTGTCGGCGTGGGCGTGCGAACGAATGTCAGCGTCACCTGAGGAGCGCCGCAGGCTGCCAGCAATAGCAATACTATCCCGATCAAAAGCAGGTGACGGCTCATGGTTCGATTGTCACCCGCGCCTGTTCCATCAGAATATCCGGCGTATCCCACGCTTTCTGTTCCATCAGTTCGATGAACGCGCGCCGGAAGATCAACCGCGCTTCGACCGTGACCGCGGCAGCGCCTGGCAGCGCGAAGCGATACACGGATTCGTCCGTTGCCAGCGCCGGGATGCGGTTATCGCTGGCTAGCCGTGTCTGCCGCCAGTAGGCCGCTGTCGGCATTTCGCCCGTATAAAAATCGGCCAGGATTTTGGCGTATAATACGCCCGGCAGACCGGCATAATGGCCACTGGCTTCGTCACCCATTCCCGCCCAGTCAGGCAGGATTGGCCCTTCGCGCAATGAGAGGCGTTGGCCCTGTATATCACGTGCGTCAATTAACAGCAGCATGTTTCTCAGCGGATTGTCGGTTGGAATGTGATGGCCGGCGTTGGTGTTTGTCACCCGCGCCGTGACCAGCAGTTCATTGCCATCGGCGTGGGCGTTAAGTTCCAGTGTGGCCGTGTTTTGCAGCAGGTCAACATCGGAAGCGCCCGGCATCCGGTGGCTAAAAATGGTCTGCGGGTCGCGCTGCGGCACAAACTGCGTCACGTCTGGCGGCAGGTTGACAAAGCCGGTAACGCCCGTATGCGGCATGTGGCAGTCCTGGCAGGTCTGGCCGGTCGTCGGGTCGCTGTACGGGCTGTCCAGCCATTCACCGAAACTGTTGTACATGGTTACACCCCAGAACGTGCCGGTATGACAGGCCGCGCAGAAGCGGCTTTCGTTTTGCAGCGGCGAGAAGATGTCGCTGCCGGGGGTGTCGTCAAACGGGCCGAGAAAGACCTGCTCGCCTTCCGGCGGGCGCAGCATCTGCACCGACAGCACACCCGGCAGATGCGGTGAGGGCAGCCCGTCAGCGTTCACACGCACGTTCCAGAGCTTGTGGCAGAAATCGCAGGTGATGCCCTCCCGCGCCACGCCCGTTGCAGCGTTCGGGTTGGCGTTGTACGGCGATTCCAGCGCCAGGATGGGCACGTGGCAGGCCGCGCATGGCCCGGCCTGATCGGGAAGATCGAGCCGGAAACCCGCGCCGACACCAGCCTGACCGAGCGATGGCGCAACCGGCACGTTGAGGCCAGCGTCCATATCGAATCGGTACTGCGTCGGCTTACCTGTTCGCCCGTCGAGCGTCGTTCCGTTGTACAGCGATAGAAAGCGCGGATTAACTGCCGCCTGCGCGTGGGCATCCTGCTGCCACTCATCTACCGGCATCGCGGGCTGTCCGGCGTGGCACTGTCGACAGGCTCTGTCCGAATTGGTCTCGGTTGCGCTGATGAAGTCGTAGCTGGGATTATCGCGGGTTGTGTGGCGGCGCAGTTGTATCACCTGGTTTTCGGCGCTGGTAGCGGACACATAATAGCCGGGCGACCAGGCGGTTAGCGGCGTACCAGCAGGAGGTGCGGCAATTTCAAATTCGCCGCGCCCATTGGTCATCGTAAACGTGGCGCTGCCCTGAATGCGAACAATCGCTCCTGATACTGGCGTTTTATCATCCAGGACTACACCGCGAACAATACGCCATCCTGATTGAGATACCAGGATCGTAACAAGGATTCCCGCCGTTAGCAGACTAAAGCCGGTAATTCCCCGGAATTTGCTCGTCAGCATGGTGGTACAGCGCAGGCGATCATCGAAGTTCGTATCGGGCAAGTGTAACACGCGCCGTACTGGCTGCGGGAGAGGGTGAGCCGGAAGCGGCAACAGATAACATTTGACACGCCTTGCCGGTGACGTTGCTCACAGCGCGCTCTGGCGCAGATTGATACGCAGATCGGGGTCCACTGTCAATGCGCTTGCCAGCGTTTCATCCAGCCGGAGTCCGCCCGGAACTACGTCAATGCTATCAGGCCGCCCACCATGCAGCAGGTCGAAGGCGAGGTTGATGTGCGTCAGGGCATCGGCGGCAGCCGGGTTATTAAACGTGGGCAGGTCCTGATAGCCGGCGATTTCGTTATCCCACGTCACGCGCACGAACCACCAGTTTAAGCCATTCGACTGGGTAGGGTAAGGGTCTTCCGCCAGCGCCACGTCGGGCGTTTGTTCCCGCGCCCACAGCAGGGCCAGCAGCGCCACCTGATCGTGGCTGACCACATCTTCCGAAGCGATTATCACCGGCTGGCGCAGCGGGAAGTGATAACCCGCGTCCGGGCCATAAGTGGTCAAAGCCTGATCGGCCAATGTCAGCGTCAGCCGCATTTTATCGGCCAACTGTGGGATCGCGTTAATCTCTGCAATTTTCTCTTGGAAGGTGGCCGCGTCCCGGTGCAGCACCATGCGGCTGTGATCGCTGATCCAGCCGACCGCGTTTTTTAATCCCAACGACGCCCCGGCCAATACATGTTTGCCCAAGCGCGGCAGATTGACGATGTGATCTACCCGGTCAAGAATTTCCGCCACACGCAAATCGTCGCCCCAGTGGTGTTCCCCCGGCGGAATGCCTAGAATATACGCCTGCTCAAACGGCACTTCTTCAAAGCAGTGGATGGTCGCGCCCGTGGCTTCAGCGGCGGCCAGCAGGCCGTTTTGGCGCATGTTCTCGCGGGTGGAGCCGATTGTCTCGTCCGGCAGATGCCGTACAAACTGCGCGCCACTCATGTCGCCAACGTAGACCGTGCCCGCGCCCGCTTCCTTTAACGTTTCGACCACACCCTCCAATACGGCAGGCGACGTGACCGATGGTGGTGCGTAATTGGAATTGCTCGCCACCTTCACAAACACTGAATCACCTGAGTGCAACCAGCTTAAATCAGTGGCCGACAACATCGCCGCTTTTATGGCGTCAGTCGTCGTGGTTGCGTCAGGGTCAAACGTATACAGGTGGATGGTGGTGTGTTTATCCGCTTTTGACCGAGAAGCGTTCGGCCAATGGCCGTTTGCCAGCGCCAGCAGGCCGGATGCGCTGATACCAAGAAACCGACGGCGGGACAGGTATTTAAGCGGGGAGGACATGCGCGTTAGCTTTCTGCTGAAGAAACTCGCCCCGATTGTACCAGACTCGTGAACGGGTAGCGATCAGTCCAATGGTCGGTGCTGTCTTTGATGTGCGTAAAAAGCTGGCAGTTTCAGGCCAACGGCTTGCCAGTTCGCCGCTTTCCGCTTAGTATCTAGCCATAAATTCCGGTAGGGGCAAGGCCCCCTCGTTCCTACAAAAGTTGTTCATGCGGCAGACCGTTTAACTTGGCACATACAGAACCGGGGCGACAATGGACGAAAAATTGCAGGGCTTTCACGTTTCGCGTCTGGCGCGCGACCGCTATCAGTTTGACGACACGCTGTTTAACTACCTGGGCAAAGCCTTTATCGCCAATTTTCACGCTGCGCGTGGCTTTGCCAATCGAATGAACCAGCGGCGCAACATTGGCAGTTTCCCCAATCAGATCGTGCCCGCCAGCCAGGTGAACGCAGTGGCGCTCATCCAGGGCATCATGCACTACATCTTCCGCCTGTATCTTCAGCGCCAGCCGCAACTGCTGCCTACTGCGCTGGAACAACTGCGGGCGGAATTTGGCCCCGACTTGGATAAAACACTGCGCCGTTTTCTGGACGAATTCCCGCCGCAGCCCGTGTATAACCGGGTGCTGGAACCGCAGGAGTTCCTCGCTGGCAGCAGCGAGGCGCGCTCGAATCAGGAGGTTGCGCTGGAAGAACTGGTGATGCTGTGGCTGGCGAACTCGAACCCGGCTTATTCTGCTTTTGCGGAACTGTTCGGCGACGATGCGCTTAAGCAGCAGACTGCCTACAGCCGTATCACCGCCGAACTGAACGGCTATTTCCGGGGGGTGGCGAAGGACGACCCCGGCGACGCGCGTTTTCCCGGCGGGATGAGCATTATTGACCTGTTGCTTGAACCTGTGCGCGCCGCGCCGTACTCGCTGGAAGGCCAGCTTCGTTATCTGGCAGAACGATGGGGGAGTGTGGTGGGGGCGTATACCTTCCGCCTGCTGACGGCAATGGATATTCTGAAAGAGGATTTCCGCGCCATCCCCGGCCCCGGCGGTCCTGGCGGGAAGGGCACAACGCCCGTACCGTATTACGACCGCGCCGACCTGGAGTTTGAAGCCTATACGCCCGACCGCGATTGGATGCCCAATCTGGTGATGCTGGCAAAGAACGCTTACGTCTGGCTGGACCAGCTTTCCAAAAAGTACGGCAGGATTATCACCACGCTTGACCAGATACCCGATGAAGAACTTGACCGGCTGGCAGCGTGGGGGATCACCGGCCTGTGGCTGATCGGCCTGTGGGAGCGCAGCCAGGCATCACAGCGCATCAAACAGATGACCGGCAATCCCGATGCGGTTGCGTCGGCCTACTCGTTATTTGATTATCAGATCGCGGGGCGGCTGGGCGGACAGGCGGCGCTCGACAACCTGCACGAGCGCGCCTGGAAGCGCGGCGTCCGGCTTGCCAGCGATATGGTGCCCAACCATGTCGGTATTGATGGCCGCTGGGTGATCGAACATCCCGACTGGTTCCTGTCGCTGGATTACAGCCCGTATCCCAATTACACCTTCAACGGCCCGAACCTGTCATGGGATGGGCGGGTCGGCATTTATCTGGAAGATCACTATTACGACCGCAGCGACGCCGCCGTTGTCTTCAAGCGGGTTGACCATTACACCGGCGACACACGCTACATCTATCACGGCAACGATGGCACGTCCATGCCCTGGAATGATACCGCGCAGTTGAATTATCTCAATCCTGAAATGCGCGAGGCGATGATCCAGACCATATTACACATCGCCCGGCAGTTCCCCATCATCCGGTTTGACGCGGCTATGACATTGGTAAAGCGGCACATTCAACGGCTGTGGTTCCCCGAACCGGGCACAGGCGGGGCGATCCCATCGCGCGCCGAACATGGCCTGACAAAAGCCGAATTCGACCGGCTGATGCCGGAAGAGTTCTGGCGCGAGGTGGTAGACCGCGCTGCTGTCGAAGCGCCGGACACGCTGCTGCTGGCAGAGGCGTTCTGGCTGCTGGAAGGCTACTTCGTGCGCACGCTGGGGATGCACCGGGTCTATAACAGCGCCTTCATGAATATGCTGCGCGACGAGGAAAACGCCAAATATCGCTCGGTCATCAAAAACACGATTGAGTTTGACCCGGAAGTGCTGCGCCGCTACGTCAACTTCCTCAATAACCCTGACGAAAAAACGGCAGTGGAGCAGTTTGGCAAGGATGACAAATACTTCGGCGTGACGACGCTACTGGTGACAATGCCCGGCCTGCCGATGATTGGTCACGGGCAAATCGAAGGTTTTGCTGAAAAGTACGGTATGGAGTATTACCGCGCCTACTGGGACGAGCAGCCGGACACCTATCTGATTCAGCGGCACGAACGTGAGATTTTCCCGCTGTGCCGCCGGCGTTACCTGTTTGCCGGGGTGGAAAACTTCCTGCTGTACGACTTCTACGCGGTCGGTGGCGGGGTGGATGAAAACGTATTCGCTTTCTCCAACCGGGTTGGCGATGAGCGCGCGCTGGTGCTGTATAACAACGCCTTCAACAACACACGCGGCTGGATTCAGGTGTCGGCGGCCTATTCGGTCAAAACGGGTGACGGCGACAACCGGCGGCTGATACAGCGCACGGTGGCAGAAGGGCTGGGGATTCCGGCAGACGACAGCCAGTATGTGATCTTCCGCGAACACCGGTCCGGCTTGGAATACATCCGCAACTGCCGCGAACTGAGTGACCAGGGTTTTTACGCGGAACTCAACGCCTATCAGTGTATCGTGCTGCTAGACTTCCGCATTGTGGCAAGTAGCCCGGCGCGGCCTTACGCCGAACTGGCGGCTTACCTCGGTGGGCGGGGCGTTCCCAGCATGGACGAAGCGATGAGCGAGATCACGTTGAAATCGGTGCGCGGGCCGTTCCGCGAACTGGTCAACACTGATACGCTGCAGCGGGTGCTGGAAGCCCGCGAAACGCCGGATGAGGCACTGCTGGACGAGGTGCAGGAAAAGACGCTCCGGCTGGTCGAGGCGGTGCAGGCGTTTGTGGGTGAAGCTGAAGTGGAAGCCCCGGCGCAGCAGGCGGTTGCGGACGAACTGGCGGATGAAGAAGCCGCGGAAGCGGTGGACGAAGATGAAATTCCTGCAAAGGATGCGGCATCACTGGCAGGGCAATTCGCGCTGTCGGTGCGGGGGACGCTGGGAAAACTGCTGGCGTTGCCGCTTGAAGCTGTACCGGAATCCATTGCTCCCGTGCTGGAAAAGCTGGACAGCGACCCGGCGGTCTGGGGGGGCTTATATAGCTGGCTGGTCCTGCAAGCACTGGGCGACGCCGACCAGAGCCGTAGTTGGATAGACGAGTGGCTGCTGGGGCGCATCATCATGACGGCCTTGCAGGAAGCAGGCGCGGCTGACGCTGACGCAGCGCGTACGGTGACAGCCGTTAAGCTGGCGACCGGCCAGCGTGATCTGTTCACCGGCAGCCCGGATGAACGCGCCGATAAGCTGCTGGAAACCTTGCTGGATGACACCGATGCCCAACAGCTTTTGAATGTCAATCACTTCCAGGGGGTGCTGTGGTTTAACCAGGAAGGCTTTGATACACTGCTGCTATGGCTGGTGCTGCTGGCGCAGTTGAACGGCGCGCCTGAGGCGCTCAAACGGCGTTATGCGACGGTGGAACGGCTGCTCGCGGCCCTGCCAAAAGCCGGCTATCAGGTGGAAAAGCTGCGGGCAGCGGTTCGCGCCCGGTAAGGACATTACTTGTTCGGCGGCGCGGTCCCGGGACCGCGCCGCTTTTTTGTTTGCTTCGTACCTTTGGAAGGCCGGCGATTCCAGTTGACAAAACTATACACCCGATGTATAGTTTATTTTGTCGAAACTAGACTCTCAGTGTATAGGTTCAATGTCGGTCAAACACACCCTTCTCGCACTGCTTTACCAACATCCCATGCACGGTTACGAACTGGGCAAACAGCTTCACACGATGGTGAATGCCGAGTGGGATGTGAAGCCGGGTCAGATCGCCAGCACGCTGGCACGGCTGAAAGATGCGAATCTGGTGGATTACGAGATTGAGGAAAGCGACGATGCACCGGACCGCAAGGTGTATTTCATCACCGACGAGGGAAAACGCGAACTGGAAGGCTGGTACTTAACGCCGGAAGTGCGGGAGTACCAGCTTGGGGATGCGTTTTATATCAAGCTGGTGCTTAGCTTGGTCGGAGCGCCCGTCAGTGCCGAGCAGGTATTGATGGCGCAGCGCCGCGAACTGTACCAGCAGCTTCATTACGTCACCACGCTGCTGCGCCAGGCCGACCCGCGCAAGCAGCTTCCCTGGGTGCTGCTGCTGGAAAGCGCTACCATGCACCTGGAAGCAGATTTGCGCTGGATTGAAATGTGTGAAGCGCGCCTGCCTGATCTCAAACATTATTCCCCGCCGCAGCCGGCGCCAAAAACTCGTGGCCGTCCCCGGCGTAAAGCGGCGGAAACTGTCGAATCCTGAGCTAAAAACAGGTTCGACTACTCGTCCTGTTCGGCATGAAGTGAGGGTAAAACCATGCCAATCGTGCGTACCGACTCGTTAACCAAAACCTACGGCGATGCCGCGCACCCGGTTTCTGCGCTAAACGCGGTCAACCTGGCTGTTGAAGAGGGGGAATTCCTGGCAATTATGGGGCCAAGCGGTAGCGGCAAGAGCACGCTGCTGTACCTGCTTGGTGGCCTGGAACGGCCAACCAGCGGCCAGGTGTGGCTGCGCGACCACGACCTGAGCAAGCTGAATGACAACGATCTGTCGCGGCTGCGGCGGACTGCCATCGGTTTTGTCTTCCAGTTCTTCAACCTGATTCCGGTGCTGACGGCGCAGGAGAATGTGGCTATACCGCTGATTCTGGACGGCATGCCGCGCGCTCAGGCGCTGAAGCAGGCGGATGAGGCGCTGGCGAAAGTCGGCCTGTCCGACCGCGCCACCCACCGCCCGTCAGAAATTTCCGGCGGCCAGCAGCAGCGGGTGGCGCTGGCGCGGGCGCTGGTCACAAAACCGGCGGTCATCCTGGCCGATGAGCCAACCGGCAACCTCGACTCGCGGTCGAGTGATGAAGTGGTGCAGATGCTCCGCCACACGGTAGACGAGTGGGGACAAACGCTGATTCTGGTGACGCATGATCCGCGCATTGCCGCCTATGCCGACCGGATTGTGTTCCTGAAGGACGGCAAAATCGTAGATGAGAACCGCCTGAAAGGGCAGGGTACGGCTGACCAGATTCGGGAACAACTAAGCCGGGTCGCGCTCCAGTAGGGAAGTGAGGAAGCCATGACTACGCAGGTGTCAGGATTGGGTTCAACTGCCGGGCAAATGGCGCGGATGGGACTGCGCTATTTGAGTGGCCGCCGACTGCGGACGGCGCTGACCACGCTGGCGATTGTCTTCGGCGTGGCGCTGATCTTTGCAATTAATCTGGTGCTGCCGAGTGCGGTAGATGCGTTCAACCAGACGATGAGTGGCATCGCCGGTGCGGATGCGACGATTACCAGCGTCACGGGCGAGGCCTTCGCTCCGGAAGCCGTCCTGCCGCGCCTGGAAGCAATAGACGGCGTGCGAGGCATAACCGGCGTGCTGCGGCGGCAGTTCCAGCTGCCGACGCTGGGTATCAGAAATGACAACGGCAGCGTGCCACAGATTGAGCTGGTCGGCCTTGACCCGGCCAGTGCCAGCCAGGTGCGGGAGTTTATCGTCAGCGAAGGCCGTTTCCTGGAGCCGAGCGACACCGGCAAGGCAGTACTGCCCGCCGGACTGGCCGATCTGTCCCCACAGTTACAGGTGGGCACGACGTTTCCGCTGGTGACAGCCGGCGGTTTGAAGCTGTATACGGTCGTTGGGCTGCTGGCGGAGCAGGGCAGCGTTAGTGTGCCGCAAATCTACGTCACACTTACCGACGCGCAGGCCGCGTTTAACCAGTCCGGCTTAATCAATGCGGTTGAAGTGTCGTTTGACCCGCGCGCCGACCGGGAAGCCGTGACCGCCGCGATTGAGCAGACGCTTGGTGATGCCTATACCCTGAATACTGGCAGCAGTTCAACCGATACGCTGGCGGCGATGCAGATTGGTTTCGCCATGATGGACCTGTTGGGTCTGCTGGCGCTGTTCCTGGGTGCATTTCTGATCTTCAACACGTTCCGTACCGTCATTGTCGAGCGCCGTCATGATCTGGCGATGCTGCGCGCGGTCGGTGCGACCCGGCGGCAGATCACGCAGATGATCGTGATCGAGAGCCTGATTCAAGGTGTGCTTGGTACGCTGATCGGGCTGCTGCTGGGCTATCTGATGGCGCAGGGCGTGGTCAGCTTTATGGGCCGCTTCTGGGCGACGTATCTCAATCGCGGCGCGCTGGAACTGCGGTTAAATGCGCCCGCCGTTCTGGGCGCGGTGGCGCTGGGGCTGGTCACGGCGCTGATTGCCGGCTATTTCCCGGCGCGCGCTGCCGGGAAGGTGTCGCCGCTGGATGCGCTGCGCCCGGCGACAACCGCCAGCATTCATCGCGCGGCCCGCTGGAGTTTAATCATCGGCGCCGGTTTGATGGCGCTGGCCGTCCTGCTGCTGCTCACTGGCAGCAAGGGCGCTGCTGGCGGGGCACTGCTGTTCCTGATCGGCATGGTGCTGGCTGCACCCGGACTGGTGATGCCGGCAGCGCGGTTGTTCAGCCCGATTCTCACGTTGTGGTATGCGCGTGAAGGCGACCTGGCGCGGAGTAATCTGGTGCGGCAGCCTGGTCGCGCGGCGATCACGGGCAGCACCCTGATGATCGGCCTCGCTACCCTGGTGACGATTGCCGCGATTGTCTCCGCCTTTAGCGGGCTGATTAACACGCTGGCCGACGCCAACTTCGGCAGCGATCTGATTCTGTTACCACCATCCATCTCCATCTACGATACCGTGATCGGGGCGGACGAAAACCTGGCCGCCCGGCTGCGGGCGCTGCCAGAAGTTGAAGCGGTTGGCAGCCTGCGCTACGCCTCCGCCGCTGCGGGCGGGCAATCGTTGCAGGTCCTGGGTATTGACCCGAACGCATATCCCCAGGTGGCGACTTTTGAATTCAGCCAGGGCGAACCGGACAAGGTATTTGCGGCGCTGGACAGCGAGCGCAACGCCATCGTCACGTCGCTGGCACTGTCCTCATTGGGAGTCCCGGTCGGCAGCGATGTCGTGCTTCAGACGGCCAACGGACCGCAAACCTATCGTATTGTCGGTGTCGCCAACGATCTGTTTACGTTCAAGTTGGCGGTGATGTTTATCTCGCAGGCCAATCTGGCGGCGGATTTCCATAAGACGGAAGACATCATGCTGATGGTCAATCTGACGCCGGATGCTGACAAGGCAGCGGCGCTGGCGAAGGTACAGGACATCCTGACCGATTATCCGCAGTTCACAGCGCGGTTGACCGGCGAATACCGCGAGGAAATCGTTCGCACCAGCGCGAGCGCCATGTATTTGTTCTATGCCCTGGCATTTCTCATCCTGATCCCGGCGGCCCTGGGGCTGCTGAACACGCTGACGATCAATATCCTGGAACGCACCCGTGAGATCGGCGTCGTACGCGCGGTCGGCGGCAGCCGGACCCAGGTGCGGCGCATCGTGACGGCGGAGGCGCTGCTGCTGGGGGTGTTCGGCGCGGCGATGGGTGTGCTGGCGGGGGTAGCCATGAGCTACGGCTTTATCGCGGCCTTTGCCACGGCAGGCTGGGAGATGCCATACCAGTTCCCGCTGTTGGGTGTAGTCGCCGCCATCGTTATCGGCGTGGTGCTGGCGCTGTTTGCCAGTGTGCTTCCTGCCCGCAGCGCCGCCCGGCTCGATATCATTCGCGCCTTGCAGTACGAATAACCACTGCAAAACCGGACCAGATCGGTCACAATCAAAACGGCTGTTCCAGCAGCCGTTTTTTGTTGCCTCTGCGGAAAAGGGAATCCCAATGGATGCGTTCTGGGAGGGAGTGTTAGCCGGCTATGGAATCGCCATTCCGGTTGGCGCAATCGCAATTTTGATCGTCAATGCCGGGATGCGGCATGGCTTTCACGAGGGGTTTTTGGCCGGGGCGGGCGCTGCCTCGGCGGACCTGCTGTTTGCCGCGCTGGCGGCACTGGGTGGGCCGGCGCTGGCTGTGCTGCTGCAACCTCTCGCCGGCGGGCTGCGCTGGGTGAGTGCGGCGGTGCTCATTGGGTTAGGGGCTTACGGTCTGTGGCGACTGCGCCAGTCGCGGACACAGCTACCGGCGGCGGTCACGCTGCGCGGCGGCTGGCGCACCTATGCCCAGTTCCTCGGCCTGACGCTGCTCAATCCGCTGACAGTGGCCTATTTCGCGGCGCTCATCATAGGGCGTGGCAGCGGCATGGCGTTTGATGCCCACGACCGGCTGCTGTTTGTTGTTGGTGCGGGATTGGCGTCGCTGTCATGGCAGATGCTGCTGGCGCTGCTGGGGGCGCTGGCACACCGGCATCTGTCACCCCGCGTGCAGGTGCTGACCAGTGTGATCGGCAATCTGGTTGTGGTCGCCCTGGGCTTGCGGATTCTATGGGTAGGCTAATGGATATCGCGCCCGATTTGACTCCTATCCCGTCCGAGTCCACAATAGTATAGTCGAACCCGGTACAACAGCACAACGGGCATCAGCATGGCACAGCCGCGCTGGTGGCAGCCTGGCGCACGGCTTCATCATTCCGCCGGACGCCCTCCTCCCTGACCGGCAGGTTTCTGGTTGGCAGGCACGGAATGGACTCGCTTAGAAAGCCTTTTTTGATTCTGGCCGTTATCCTTAGCGTCGTGATTGTGCTGCTGGAAGTGGGATCGCTGGCGCTGCCGGATAACACGGGAACGCTGTCGCCCGCACAGTTTGCCGATAACCCCGAACTGCTGGCGGCGTTTCTGGAGGTTGCTACCCAGGCCAACAATGCTGCCGATGACCGTCCGCCGGGGATGGGGATCAGCTACATGGCGCTGGTGGATGCCGAAGTGCTGCTCACCATCGGCCTCATCGGCGCGTCGCTGATCGTCCCGGCCCGTTTGCAGGCGCGTGTTCAGGGATTTGTGACGTGCGGGTTTTCCTGTCTGGTGATTCTCGGTACTATCGGTCTGGTGTTCCTGGCGCTGGGGCTGCTCATCTTGATGGTGTCGCTGTTTCTGGCCGTGCCCTTCGGAACAATAGCGTATCTGGCCCTCTACGGTTTCTTTAATCGTGGCGGGGCCAGTGCGATGTTAGCCCTGCTGATGCTGCTCAAACTGGGCATGGGGGCAAGTCTTATCATCGCCCAGCAGCGGTTTTTGCAGAACAAAGGTTTGGTGCTGCTGATTATCACGTCGCTGGTATGCAACGTCATCATCAGCTTTTTGCACGGGCTGGTGCCGATCATCCTGGTCAGCATCACGGATGCCATCGCCGCCATCTGCATGGGAATTATTGCCATCATCTGGGCGATTCTGCTGCTGATCGGCGCGGTGATGTCCATCCTGAAAATCATCCGGCCAGACCCATCGTTTATGGGCTTACGGGTTCAGCCGGAATAAACAGTTGCCAAAACTGCTGCCGGTCTGGCAGATGAACGTCAGCGTACCACCGTTCTGGCGGATGCTGAAGGTGATTTCCGTCCGCGCCGGGACGAGCGTGGCATTGACTGCAAAGTCCGTATCATCTACGGGAATCGGGGCATACTGTGCCCGCCCGACCGGCGCATTGGTGACGGCCAGTTCGACCTTCAATATCCGTGCCCGCGTATTCGATGGGCGAAAGGCGAAGGTGCAACTAGCTGCCTGTGCCAGTGTAAGTTGCTTGTTTTCAATCGCCGAAACGGGGCAGGTGGAAAAGCCGGTGTTCACGTCACCCGTCCCGATGCGCGGCCCAAACAGGTTGCCAATCCCTTTCACCCAGCCGATGTCCAGGTTCAGCGGCTCACCCTCGCCTTCACCCTGTTTGGGGATGAACCCCGTGCCCATGCCGCAGAAAAACAGCACCACCACAACCACCACGATGATGATGAGGGTTTTTTGATTCATCGCGGCACCTTCACTACTCGGTGGCAGCCGCTAGGGCTGCCACTGCGGGAAGTAATTGTCAAACGTATCGTCGGTGATTTTGGTCTGGTTGCCACCGTCCGCGTTCATGACGTAAATGTCAAAATCCGGGTCCGGGGTGCGGCGGCTCATAAATGCGATTTGACGGCTGTCCGGCGACCACTGCGGTAGATAATCATCACCCGTGTTATCGGAGGCGTTAGTCTGTTCGCTGCCGTCCGCATTCATGGTATAGATTTCAAAGTTGCCATCCCGGTTGGACATAAACGCAATCTTTCGCCCATCTGGCGACCAGGCGCCGAGTGAATAATCATCTGCCGGGTGATTGGTCAGCCGCGTCTGGATGGTGCCATCGGCATTCATGGAATAAACCTCATTATTGCCGTCCCGGTTGGTGCTGAAGACCAGTTTGCGGCTGTCCGGCGACCAGTTCGGCACTGTATCCTGTCCCGGATTGGATGACCGGTTAACCTGACCGGTGCCATTGGTGTTCATGGTATAGATTTCGTTGTTGCCGTCCCGGTTGGTCACAAAGGCGATTTTGCTTCCATCCGGTGACCACACCGGGTTGAAGTCGCCGTTGGCGTTCTGGGTGAGGTTAGTCTGGTTGGCCCCGTTGGCGTCCATCACATAGATTTCAGAGTTGCCATCCCTATAGGAGATAAAAACAATCTTTTGTCCGTCTGGCGACCAGACCGGGTTGTAATCGTTGGCCGCGTTATTGCTAACGTTGGTCTGGTTGGAACCGTCGGCATTCATCACAAAAACTTCAAGATTGCCGCCGACACTCACGGTATAAACAATGCGTTTGCCGTCTTTCGACCAGGCAAACTGGTTCACATTAGTTGCCAACTGCCGGAAGTTGCTGCCATTGGCGTCCACGATAGCGAGGTTAAAATTTGCGCCATCGTTATACGTGTAAGCAATCCGGCGGGTTGGGCGTGTCAGCAGAAAAATAATGATGCCGATGACCACAATTACTGCGATAACAACGGCAATAATCCACCAGGGGAATGGTTTCTTCGGTGGAGGGGGCGGGGGCGGGGGAGGTGGTTCCGGCACGGTGAAGGTTACGGTTGGCCCCTGCGTCAGGGTGTCGTCCGGGTTGGCAACGTCCACCATGTTCAGCCGGAAAACGTAGTTGCCGGCGGCAGCATCCATCGGGACGAGGATTTGTACGCTGTACTGCTGCACCCCGGCGATATTAAACGGACGTTCTGCTTCACCAATCAGCGTCAGCCATGAGCCAGAAACCTCATCCTGTGGGACGACGAGAGCACGTCCGCGCAGGCTGCGACCGCTGCGGTTGGTGACGGTGAAAGCCGCTTCGCCCCGGCGGGTCTGGTTGTCCAGTATAATCGTGTTGGTAGCGGCGGTGATGTCAAAGAGTACGGCCTGGGCTTCAGGATATATACTCATTTCAGGTGCGACCTTTACGTGTAGAGAAACGCAACTAGAAGCTGCCGGTTTTCCAGCGCAGCACGATGGCGCGCGCGATCAGGCCAGGCGCGATCAGCCATAACGGCAGAATGATAAAAAAGAACAGGATACCTTCCAGCGTGCCGCTGGTCAGGGCATTAACCATACCTACCGTCACCAGGACGGATACAACTGACCACACAAAGATTACTGCCGCAAACACACCGGCGGTTTCGCGCGGCCAGCCCAGCTTACGGGTATTCAACGCGATATACACACCGAGAGACGAGCCAATCCAGGGCACAAGCGCAATGGTGCCCACGGCAACGAAGCCCGCCAGGTCGTTATTAATGGAATTGACGATAACGCCGAGAATAATGCCCAGGATGATGCCAGCGGTCAAACCAGCCAGTATCCCAACCACCGCGCCAACGACGGTCGTTACATAGCCTTTTGGGGGAGGCGGTTCTTCGTCGTCAGGGGGTATCTCCCCACCTTTCACTTCAAAGGCTACTGCCGGGCCTTCCGTGTAAAACTCGTCCGGGTTGGCAACGTCCAGCATGTCCAGCCGGAACACGTAATTACCAGCGGGCGCAGCAGCGGCAACAGCAATCTGGACCAGGTAGGTTTGCACGCCGGCCACGTCAAAGTTCCGTTCGGCGTTGCCTTCGAGCGTGAACCATTCCGGCGCCGCCGTACCCTGCGGTACGATGCGCGCACGTCCCCGAACGAGACGCCCACCGGTATTGGTGACAGTAAAGGAAACTTCCCCGCGGCGCTGGCTGTCCAGGTTAACCCGGCTCTGGGAGGCAGTGATGTCAAACAGGCTGGGCATAGCGCGCTCCTGTCGGTGAATAGGCGCAGAGGCGGGACGCGTTTATCCCCCGATATTCGCGCTCCCGCCTACTACACATTATAAATTACATTTACAGCAACCGCTAACGGGCCGCAATGGCAATAATCACCACCACGACCAGACCGCCAAAGACAATCCACCAGACCCAGGGTTGCAGGTTGGTGATGGTGGCACCAAAGCTGCCGTTAAAACCATCAGGCCGGCTGCTGGCTCCCGTCACCCAGGCCAGAATTGAGCTGCCGATGGCCCACACGCCAAACGCGATCAGTCCGACAGTGACCGGGTTATTGGTCGCGCCGGCGACGATGGCAATGATACCGATGATAATGATTATCCCAAACCCGACCCAGTTTGGGATCCGACCGAGCAGGCTGTTCACCAGATCGTTAAGGGGGTTACTGCTGCTGGCTCTCATCTTGTTCTCCTGACTCTAGAAGTGCGTTCAATAGGGATAAAGCCTTCCGGTCATTCCGAATAAAACTCCAGTTCATAAGTGACGTAAGCCGGTTTTTCCAGCTCAATCACGCTCTCAATCAATCCCCGATGCGCTTCGGTGGCCTGCGGTGCGCGAATATGCAGGTGGTACGGCTTCGGCTGTCCGTCCGGCCCTGGCACTTGCTCATTGATCTCAAAGCCTTTCTCGCCGGTAGCGGTTTCCAGAAAGCGCAGCAGCCCTTTGTGCGTGCCACGCCACTTCGACAGAAACGCCGCCGCCGCTACCAGTTCCCGAAGCTGTCCCATGCCGGTGGGGAACGACACCGCCTCGGCTTCGTCCGACACGCCAATGAGCAGGCTTTCCAGGTCTACCCAACCGGCGAGATACGGAACAAACACATCCGGCGTGTGGTACGGGTCAAAGTAGGCCGCGAGATTCGCCAGTACCGCCTCCGATGGCGCGTGGAGCGTTTCCATCGAGTCCAGCAGCGCAGCCAGCAGGCCGCCTGGCCTGATCGTACGCTGGAAAATCGCGGGCAGCAGGCGTTCGATGTCAGTTCGCTTCATCTTCCGGCACCACCTCAATCTCCGGCGTATCACACACAAACAGCCAGGTCTGCGGCAGCGTCACACGCTCCAGGAATTCCCGGTTGGATACCGGCTCGTAGTGAACGCCCTGATCAGCACTGCGAAACACACCGACGATGCCACCCGCCAGTAGCAGTTCTCCCTCCGGGTCAGCCGCAACCGCGTCCACCGGCTGGAAGCGGCCAGGGTCGCGCAGCGGCAGGCCGCAGTTAATATCCGGCATCTGCCATTCCGGGTTGCTCACGCTGAAGTCCAGCCGCAGCACGCCGCCGCGGTGCGACGCCGCCAGCACCCAGGTACCCAGAAACGCCAGCGACCGGCAGCTACCACCTTTCCAGCCCTTGCTCATGGGGCGGAAGCCGAGGGGGTCATCCTCCGCGCCGCGCAGTTCCCAGACGAAGCAGCCCTTGCCCACGTCTTCCCCGCCAGGCGCAGCAGCGCCAGCCCATAGGAACGAGCGCGTGCCGATGACCTGCACCGCCAGTTCGCGGATGTCCTCGCCGGTTAGACCAATTTTGCGGAATGATTTGGTCACTCCGCCATCGCTCGACAGATAAACGCCGCCGGTATTCTGCGCGGCAACGGCGACGTTCACGCCCTCCGCGCCATAGGTGGATACCGCGATGGTGTAAAAACCCAAATCCTGATCGGATGGGTTTACCACAAGTTGGTTCAGGCCGCCGCCGGGGGCGACAATCAGTTCAAACAGTCCCACGTCCGCTGCCAGTAGCAGCACCGGCTGCGTCCGGCGCGGCATCCATGCCAGATCACGGGCGACAAAGCCGTTGAGGGTGTACGGTGTGAATTCCCAGGTTTCACCGCAGTTTTCCGAGACGTAGACGCGCGAATCGTTACCGCTGGCAAGCGTGGTGGCGACTGCGATAAAACCGGGGCGGTCTGGATGCGACCGGATGACCTCAACCTGCTCGTCCGGGAAGCGGTTGACCTGCTCAAAACTTTCACCGTTGTTCAACGACCGGTACAGGGTATCGCCGGCGCCGATATACCAGGTGTCCGGCTGGTTGGAGTCCGCCGTGATGGTTCTTACGTTGGCGTCCGGTACTTCGCTGACGAGCAGGCGCACGCGGTCTACCCAGCGCACGCTGGGTTCGGCCAGCGCGATGTCGTAGACGTGCGATGCGCGTAGTGCCTGCCCGAACGGCCAGCCGTTGCGGCTGAAGCGTGTGGGCAGCGGGTTGATAGTCTGGTACAGCCGGTCCACCACGCGCTGGCGCACGGCGGCCCGGTCTTCTTCGGGACGGATGACGATTCGCGCCCGCACTTTCACCGTTTTATACCGTGCCCAGTTGACCAGGCAAGTTGTACCCAGCGGTCGCCGTTCGTCGAGCGCCGCCTGAATCTGCTGCCGCGCATCATCTGTTTCCCGCTGGTGGAGTGCCTCCGCCGTCAGTTGGCCGCGTTCTTCTTCCGGCACATAGGGAACCAGCAGCACTTCCACCGTACCCGGCGCGGCATAGGTCCATAGCGCGGCGCGGGTGAAGGCCTTGGCGCGGGCGACGGCGCGGGAACTGTAGAGGGCGATCAGTTCAAAATCCTGCGCGGTAACGGCGCGCTGCAAGGAGTGGAGTTCCTGCGGGCCGCGTATCAGCGCGTTTTCCAGCGATTCCGCCGCGCGCCCGCCAGTAGCAGCACTGGGGTTCGTCACCTGTACACCCGGAATCGGGTCTTTGAGGACGGTCAGCACGTCCGGCGCGAGGTTGCCCGCCGGGCCGCCGCCGCGTTTGTACCAGACGCGGATTTCGCGCCCGTTGGGCGGGATGGCGGCCAAAGCCTGCGGTGTTTCTTCCAGTGTGGCGTCGGGGTTCTGCACGCGGGCTGCCGGCGCGAAGGTAATGATGCCATCGTTGCGGTCAACCAGATACACAAATGGGTCCGGGCCAATGTTGGTGAAGTTTTCGACCTCGCGCCAGATGCGGAACGGTCTGCCGTCGTACTGGATGGCGGGGGCGCGTTCGTCCAGTTCGCCCGGTGCGGCCTCGACTGCCACTGTCAGATCAAGTTCGGCCACGATAGGCGGGCGGCGCACCGTCACTGACAGGCCGGGCAACCCCGTTCCCTTGCCGACCAGTTCGGCCTCAATCCAGTCGCAGTGGTGTGCCAGCACATCCACAAAGGGTTCATTTGCGGGAATCACGGCATCGTGCGCCGTTACAAACACCGGCGGCTCGGACTTGCTATCGGTGCGGTTCAGTGTTACCCGCCGCCCGCGTGGGATTTCAATAGCGCGCGTGCCGGCGCGGGCGCGGCTGAAGCGCAGCACGACACTGGCCGCTGCCGGGGGATAAATCTTCACTCCCAGCAGCCGCAGAAAAGCGACATAGGCTTTTTCCGGCAGCAGGTTCAGCCGGTAAATCATCGTTTCGGTCAGGTACGCAAACAACTGGAGCAGGACGATACCGGGGTCGCTTTCGCTCAGGTCGGTCCAGTCCACGCCGGAACGGATGATCTGGCGGCGGGCTTCGTCCACCAGTTGCTCAAAACTGCGGTCATCGAGGTTGGGCAGCGGCAGCGGCATCAGCTTCTCCCTCCAGACAGGTTGAGCGAAATGGTCAGCGCATCGGTGCGCTGCGTCGCCCGTACCCGGTATTCCAACAGGATATCCAGCCGTCCCGGCTCGGAATCGTTCACTCTCGCGTCCAGGCGGACAATCTCGACCCGCGGCTCCCATTCTTCCAGCGCGCGCTCCACGTAAAAGATGGCTAATCCGGAAGTGGTATTGTCAGCGGGCATAAAGATAAGCTGGTGAATCCGGCAGCCGTAGCGCGGACGCATCACCCGTTCGCCCGGTTCGGTGGAGAGCAGCAGCAGCACCGCCTGCCGCACCGAGTCGTTGTCCTGCACCATGTCCACCCCGCCGCGCGCGTTAAGGGCCAGCCCGGCGTAATCCGGCGGCGCGTCAAGCTGCGGATATAAAAAGCGCCAGGCGCGGAAGCGCGGAACAGTCGCCATCAGCCGCCCTCCGAGACAAAGTGCTGACCAGCGTTGTTCACCTTGTAGTGAATCAGGCCGGGCGGCGTACCATCGGTGAAACCTGTCACCGTGTCCAGGCAAACGCGGCGGCCCTCAATGCGGATCAGGTCGGAGTAGCCCACCTGCACCTTGAGGGTCGTCAGGCACGGCTTGATCGTGATGC
This sequence comes from Chloroflexota bacterium, assembly GCA_016223085.1. Classification (GTDB taxonomy): domain Bacteria; phylum Chloroflexota; class Anaerolineae; order Aggregatilineales; family Phototrophicaceae; genus CFX2. The sequence continues at coordinate 183,674 of JACRPS010000004.1, read as the reverse complement.
CGTAGTTGGGGCAGCCGCCGATCTGACGGCCTTCCGGGTCAATCTCCACCAGCACCTTGCGCCGTTCGATGGTCACTAGACTCTGGGTCGGGTTGTTTTTGACCACGCCCAGTTCATGTTCGCATACCACCAGCGCATCCTGCGTGAGTATCTTCATCAGCCCCTCTCGAAGTTAATGGCCTGCGCCCGCACCGTCACCGTCTTCCCCGGCGCTTCGATGTCCAGATCGGTCGCCGCGTGGACGCGCACCTTCTGCGGCGCGAGTTCAACGTAGCTGCCGTCCTTGTTTTCAACGCGGATGATATTGTGAGTATCATCCAGCCGAATACGCTGGCCGCCGGGGGTCAGCAGCGTGTAGCGCCGCACGATGCCGCCCTCAATGCCCACGTCCGGCGGGCCGTTCACGCCGTACAGGCTGCCGATAATGACTCCCTGGCCGGGGTCGTCGTCGGCAAACAGCACCAGCACCAGGTCGTCTACGTCTGGCTGGGCCATCAGCCCTTTGCCCGCGCCGGCGCCGACCGACACCGTACTCATCCAGCCCGTTTCCACACCGCCATAGGTCGGCAGCGATACCCGCACCCGTCCGACGTTTTCCGGGTCGTCTATCTGCGTCACCACGCCGAGCGCGGCGATAGGGGTGCGTGCCGGCTTCAAGGGCGACGGTGGGGCGGTCGAAAACTCTGATACAAAGCCGGCGCGTTTGTTGATCTGGTGATTGACCGAGGTGACCACGTAAAACCCGGCGACTTCCGCTGCGATACCGCTGACGTATACCTGCCCGCCGGCACGAATCAGTGGATTACCTTCCGCCGTGCCGGACAGCACCACTTCGCGGGCGACGCGCACGTCCAGTTCCGCCTGGGCAAAGGCTTCCGCGTGGGAGTCGTCCTGCGCCACTTCGTTGACGAGATCGCGCGTGCCGTTAACACCCACGCGCTCCGGCGGCGCTTCGGCGCTCACGCTGCGGCCAACTCTGGCGCTGGATGCCTGCCCGTTATGCGTTTCTACCCGCAGCGGATTCCAGCCTGCTGCCGCGACCGAGCGAACGGCGGGGTCAGCGTTCACCTCAACCCGCGCTTCAAACAGCGAATCACCCAGTTCCAGCGAGACCGCGTCACCTGTGCCTTCCAGCGTCACCAGATTCAACGTGTTTTCCCACACGGTCAGATACAGCCCGCAGCGTTCGGCCAGGTTTACCAGCAGTTCCAGGTCGGACTGACGGTGCTGAATCACCCGCTGCCAGACCGGGCCAGTGTCCGTCGCTGCTACGTTAAGGCCGAGATCGGCCACCAGTTCACGCGCCAGGTCTGCCGGGGTGATCTGCACGTGTGCCCGCACTGTCTGCCGCTTGCGCAGCCGGTGGAGCAGATCATAGCCGCGCACGCGGATTTCCTGCCCGTTGGCTGCGCCATAGCCATATTCGATGGCTGTCACTTCGCCGACAAACAACGGCGTTGGGTGGCCGCTGACCAGCACGCGGAACGGTGTGCCGAGGTCGAGCATGGTGGTCACACGCAGCGAGTCGGGCGCATCGTAGAACACCAGCTCACACATCGTTGGCAGCGACAGCCGCTGCTGCACCCGGACTTCCGCCAGCGCGAACGTGTCCTCGGCGGACAGTGGGCTGCCCCCGGCCTCGACTGTCAGCGTGGGAAAGCCAAACACGCCGTTCATGCAATCGCCCCCAGCGCGCTTAGCGGCGGGATGCGGAGAATCTGGCCGGGTGGGATATTGTTCGGGTCGGCGATGAGGTTAAACGCAGCGATAACCCGCCACAGGGCGCTGTTGCCGTAATAACGGAAGGCAATTTCGTCCAGCCGTTCGCCAGCGATGTATTCGTGCAGGGTGACATCCTCATCGGCTACCTGCAGGTCTTCCGGCAGTGTTTCGACCGACATGTCTTCGGCGTTGATCTCCGGCGCTACGGGCGTTTGCAGTGCGGAAGCTTCGCTCACCCGCAGCAGCCGCATCCGCAACCAGGACCGCTGCGCCGCGCCGGACACGGTGAAGCGTTCCAGCCGTTCCGCCACTGCCACCACCACGCCGGGGAAGGTCGGCGCCTTGCCCCAGACGAACCGCACAACACGTGGTTGGCGGTAACCATCGGTGCCGGCGGTGTTTTCCGCCAGACTCCAGAAAATGCCGGTCAGATCGCGCACGTCCTCGCTTGTAATCGAAGAACCGGCCAGCCCGATGTCAAACAGCAGGTCGAGATCGAGTTCCGTTCTGCCACCGCCGGTATAAAACACCGGGTCATCGCTAAGGCCGCTGCCGGTGAGATGCCCGCCCGCCAACCGGCGCGGACGCACGCCAGCAGTGCGCCGGATGACAAGGCTCTCCGGGTTGAGCAGGCAGCTAACGCGCTGGTTAGTATCCTCAATTAAGAAAGACGCTCGCTCCATCCTATCCCCCGTTGTTCGCGGTCTAACCGTTCCTGGCGCGTCCAGGCGCGCAGGAGGCTGCTCTCATCCGCTTCCGGCGGCTCGTCCAGGTGTGGCAGTTCCGGCCAGTACCCCTCCAGGGTTTCCCATTGGATGACACTCCGCCCTGGAGCCAACATTTCACTGTAGGCAGCTCGCTCCGCCACAGACTCACTCGCTGCCGGTGGCGGGAAACTCGTCGTTCGCTGCGCTGGTTCTCCGGCGGTCGGCGGAAACGTTGTCGTCTGTATCAGCGGCGACAGTTCGCCGTACCGGGGAAATGTGACCACTGGCACGGTTGGCGGTTCAGGGGCGCGCCATTCCCCTGCACTCGCTGCTTCTGCCCGGCTGACGTTGAGTTCCGCTGGCGGCACAGCCTCGGCGCGCGTGGCTTGCAGTGGCATGGTCGGTATCGCTGCGCCCGGCGGTTCATAAACCGGCAGCGCGGCCAACGAGGCGGCAGGTGTTTCGATAGGCGGCGCGGACGGTGGCGCGTTTTCTGCCGACGTAAAAACCAGCAGCGGCTGCGAGCGTCGCTTTGGCCCGGTCGGATAGTTAGGCGGCTGTGCTGGCGGCACTTCGCTGGCCGAAAAGGTGAGCGATGGATCCGGCTGGTCGGTTGGAGCGGTGTTGCCCCCCGCTTCGGGGACTGGCCGCGCGTCGGAGGCTGGTATTTCTGTCACCGTTAGTTCAGGCGGCGCTGGCGTCGGTTCGGGATTTGCCACGTGCAGCGGCCCTGGTGGTACGGCTGAAGGCGGCGTTGTCCGGGTTCGAATCGCGCCGCGCAGCGTGCCATCCAGCAAGCCCGGCGCTTTGGCGCGCACCAGTTCCACCCAGTGCGCGGGCGGGCTACCGGAGCGCAGCGGCCAGTGGGCCGGCGGCGAATCTCCCGTGCTGCCGGGTTCGATCGCCGCCAGGGGCGTAACAGACGCTGCGCTGCCTGCGGATGGCTGCCGGTTATCCGCCCATGCCCGGAACTCCCGCGTCAGTTGCTGCAGCAGGTCAGACGGACGGCTGGGTGCAGACATAGCTTACGGCACGCGTTCAAGTCGAGAGTAAACCAGAACGACCGCTTCCAGCGCAAGCTGACCTTTGGCCGCGTCCAGCGGTGCGCCGCGCCATTCCCGAATCCACGTATCAAACAGGTTCCAGCGCATGACTTCGGTCGCACCCGCCGAATCCAGCATCAGAATGGAGATGTTCTTCCGTTCCACCTGCCCCCGGACGGCGGTCATAAACCAGTCAAACAACTCGCGCGAGGCGGTCAGGCCATAGCGCAGTTCGATGTCGGCATATTCGACACGGCCCGGAATCACGTGAACAACCTGGTTATCGCCCCCTTCCCAGTATTTGATGGCTTGAACCCTGGCCCCAATGCCGCTGACTTCCGTAAAGTGCCCTTCGACCACGCCCTGAATTTCGAGTTTGAAGTTATACGACCGGTACGGGTCGGTAAAGACCGCTGCTGGTTGGGCGGCGGGTACTTGCTGTGCAGGCTCAGGCATTTATCGTTCCTCCCTCCTGGGTTTGTGCGCCACCGGTAGACTGGCTGATACGGAAGATGACAAATTCAGCAGGCTTCACCGGCGCGATGCCGACGACGGTAATCACCATGCCTGCGTCAATGGATTCGGGGGGATTGGTTTCCTCGTCACACTTTACAAAATAGGCCTCCTGTTCGGTGCGGCCCATCAGCGCCCCTTCAGTCCAGTACTGCCGCAGGAAGTTGCTGACATCACGTTTGATGCTGTTCCACAGCGTGACATTGTTTGGCTCAAACACCACCCAGTACGTGCCCTGTTCAATGGATTCTTCAATCTGGTTAAACAGGCGGCGTACATTGATATAGCGCCATTCGGGATCACCGGACAGCGTGCGCGCGCCCCAGACACGAATCCCACGCCCGATCATTCGTATCACATTGACACCCGCCGGATTCAGCAGTTCCTGCTCCGACTGGGTGACTTCATCGGTGACGTTTACAGCATTCTGAATCACGACATTGGCCGGGGCTTTATGAACGCCGGGTGTCCGGTCGGTGCGAGCGTAAATGCCGGCGATGTGCCCGCTGGGCGGAACATCCACCAGCGTCTTGGGGTCGAGCTTATCCGGCACGGTAATCCAAGGATAGTAGAAGGCAGCATAAGACGTGTCTGCCGGACGATAACCCGTGTTTTCGCCTTCACCACCGGCAGTACCTAGCTGGGTCAGCCGCGCCAGATCGTCCACTGGCTCCGGCCCCGGGCCATCCAGAATGGCGAAGCGGTCCTTCATCTTCTCACAGTGGGCGATGGCCGCCGCATGGTGCTGGGGCAAGGTAAGACCGGGGATGCAGACAATCGCCACATCGTCGCGCGCTTCCAGTAAATCCAGCCCGGCTTTCTTCCGCCCTGTGCCGACAATCTCACCATCGCCCGTGTTGACGATATAGCAGTAGGAACCGCCGTTGTCAAAGAACCCGAAGACCGCATGTGATAGCGGCGTGCTGGTCGCCCCTTCCGGGATGTAAATCTGGGCGAACTGCGTTGGATTGGTGATGGCAACCGCCTGATTCAAGCGCGCTCGCGGATCCGGTGCTCGCCCAACAAACGCCGCAACGCTGCTGGGCACCCGTTCAATCGGTCTCGCGCCCCCCGAAATCTCCTCGACATAGATACCCGGTGCCAGATAGGTTGGCATGTTACCCCTTTCTTCACTTCAACAGATCGAAACGAATGACGAGTGGTCGGTCGGTGGAGGGTTCTATCGCAACCACCTGCTCCCGTCCTTTTGCCCGGATTCGAAGCTGCTGGATAGGAGGGTCGGTTGGAAGACTGGAAAAGGTAAACCGTCCATGCGAGTCGGTCTGGGTACGTGCCTGCATACCGGGCACTTCGACTCGTGCGCCAACCAGGGGGATGTCGCCTGGTCCAAGGACAACTCCTTCCAGACTGGCGAGCGGGCTGGTGTGAATGACCAGCGGCCTGCGCACGTATTTGATTTCGGGTTCGGGGCGGTCGCGGCGAGCGAGCGCCCGCAGGAAGAAGGACGGCTGTGGCGGTACACCGAAGGCCGTCCAGGCTGCGTAGGGCAGGGGTTTTAAATCCACTTCAAATTCAGTGGAATCCAGCGCCGCGAAGATCAGTTCACCGAGCAACCGGTGCGCCTCGTCCGGTTCGTAGCCCTGTGCTGTAACCAGATAAACGAGCGTAAATTGCAGCGGTGGGCGGGTCATACCGCGTGGGGGCGGAGCGGTATCAAATTCCATCAGGTACAGGCTGACAGCCTGACCCGATTGGTCGGCAGCGGGTGGCGCAAACGTCACGGTTGTACCGTCGAGGACGCTTTCAGCCCACTCCCGCAGTCGCTTATCGGTTTGCTCGATCATGATCTACAGCCCGGCCCGTAGTTACAGAAAGTAAAGGTCCAGCTCGTTACATCATTCGCCCCGGAAACCGCAGGAAGTCTTAAGATGGCAAATAAACGTGCTGCCATCTACCCGATTGTATTACGTTGTACTGTGAGCGGTGCTATTAAGTGTGTTGGATATAGTACGGTATTCCCATACATCAGATATGCAAAAATGAATTGTGTTTATAATTATAGATGTAGTTCTGAATTAAGTAAAGCACCTGGGCCGCCTCTTTGTCAAATCAAAATGGCGCTTTACTTTCCGGTAGTACTAAATTACCTGTAGGAGGAACGATGACTCACCATAATCCGCTCGAGTGCATTATCCCCCCGTACGTTGTTGAGAAAGTGGCACAGAACGGTACCCCTGCCCAGAAGGAGTGGGCACGGCGGACCATCCTCCAGTCGGCCCAGATTCGCGGCCAGCGGCAGGCAGTAGCCGATATGACCCAGCGCGGTCAGCGTATGGCAGCCCCGGCGCGTGACTGTACGGTGTTCGACTGTGGCACCGGCACCGATCTGCCCGGCACGCGCGTTCGTGGGGAGGGCGACCCGGCATGCAATGATCCCAATCTGCCGGACATTGATGAAGCCTTCGATGGGGCTACCCTGACTTACGATTTTTACAAGGATATTTATGGTCGCAATTCGATTGACGGCCAGGGGCTGCCACTGGTGTCCAGTGTCAACTTTGGTATCAACTACGAGAATGCGTTCTGGGATGGCACGCAGATGGCCTACGGTCGTGGCCACGAGGCGTTGCCGCCGGCGGAGCGGCTGTTCAACCGCTTCACGATTGACCTCAGCGTGATCGGCCACGAACTGACACACGGTGTGGTGCAGTACGAGGCCGGTCTGGTATATTTCCAGCAGGCCGGGGCGCTGAATGAAAGTTTCGCGGACGTGTTTGGCTCGCTGGTGCGGCAGTACAAGCTGAACCAGACGGCGGCGGAAGCGGACTGGATTATCGGCAAGGGGTTATTTTCATCCAACATAAACGGCGTCGGCATTCGTTCCATGAAAGAGCCGGGCACAGCCTATAATGACCCCCTGATTGGCAAAGACCCACAGCCCGGCCACATGAACGATTACGTCAACACCTCGCAGGATCAGGGCGGCGTGCATATCAATTCCGGTATTCCGAACCACGCTTTTTACGTGGTCTCCCGCGAACTGGGCGGCAAGGCGTGGGAGAAAGCCGGGAAAATCTGGTATGTCGCGCTGTGTGACAAGCTGACGCGTGTCTCCCAGTTCACGGATGCCGCCCGGCTGACACACGAGGCTGCCGGAGAATTGTACGGCAAGGGCAGCCTGGAACAGAAAGCGGTCGAAACCGGCTGGAAGGAAGTTGGGCTGCCGGTAAGCGCCAGCGAGGGCGACAAGGTTGATCTATCTGGTTGCACGCGCCTGGTCGGCGGGCTGGCTGTGCTGCTGCTTGGTCTGGTCGGGAAGCGCGCGCTGACGAGAAAGAAGTAACCCCATGCGGATTGAGTTTGAACGCAGTGGCGGTTTCGCCAATATTCGGGTCGCTGGGGCGGTGGATACGGAGTCCCTGCCGCCGCAAGAAGCCCAGGCGCTCTCCGACCTGGTGAACAAGCTGGACTTTTTTGCGCTGCCGTCGGTGATTCCGTCGGTTACGGGTGGCGCCGACCGCTTCCAGTACACATTGACGGTTGAGGACGAGGGCCGGCGGCATACAGTCGAACTGCCCGAATCGGCGGCTACCGGCGACTTCGCCAACCTGATCGGCAGCCTGACCGCACTGGCGCGGCGGGGGAGCTAGGTTCGTTATGCCAGGTGTCTGCCCCGGACACCGCGTCTGGGGCAGAGTCTTTATTGCGGCTCTTTGCTGCCTATATTCGTATAGTCAAGGTAAACGAGTATTTGTCAGCGCAATCACCGCTTCAATCTCATCGCGCGCGTTTTCCAGCGTGCCGTCTACAAACGCCAGTGTAGGGATGTAAAACGGCTTATCCGGCAGGCGTTCGTAGAGCGCGTAGCCGGACTCAAACACGCCGGTGCTGCCCCGGCTGGCTTCACCATCGCAGATGTGCCCCATCAGGCGAGCATAACGCCCTACCCAATCCGGTACCTGCCGCCACTTTGAAGTTTGCTGGAATAGTGGGAAGATCGGCAGCAGACCGTCGTACCAGTCTTCACCGGCGACCAGCATTTCCGGCCTGCCATGACGCAGGCGGCTGACCATCTGGTGATACCCTTCCCGGATGTTAAAGTCGGGGTCATTCGTGAACACTTCGACCGTGTCCAGAAACACCCCATCAAAGCCATAGCGGTCGGCCAGCGTCACTATCTGCCGTGTGAGTTCCATTTGCCAGGCAGGCGCACCGGGGTTTAGCCATGCCTGCCAGCCGGTGTCGTGGGCGCGGCTGGTGTTCCAGTCTGGCTGGTTGCCCAGGAAGATATTACGTGTGGCCGATTTCATATACGATGACGGGCCGAAAGTGTGGAAGTTCGGCATCCAGGCGTTGGCGCAGTTGCCGCCAAACATCGGCATGATATGCACGCCAAGCGCCCGCGCCTCATCGCACAATCGAGCAAAACCGTCCGCGCCACCAAGCAGTGGTTCGGGGCGGAAGTCGCCGTACTGCCAGTAGTAGCGGCCTTCCCAGCCAGGCAGATACGCCAGCACGTGGCGGCCTTCGATGCGATCCGCCACAAACCGAATTGTGTCCAGCATTCGGGCGTAATCGTTGAAGATATAGCCCGACCAGTGCATCCCGTGCAGCGTCAGCACCAGCCGCAGCTCACGCGCCCAGCCGGGCACCTCACCGCGCTGCTCCCACGGGATAAGGCCGGCGCAGTCTTCGTTGAATTGTAGCTGCGCCTGCCGGAACGCCGCCGGCTGAGTCACTCGCTCGAAAATCCACTCCGGCACGGTGATCTGCCTATCAAAGTAACGCGCATCTTCCTCATGGATGCACTCTATCGCGTATTGACCCGCCAGCACCCCCATACGTTCGCGGTAGGCGCAAAAGCGTTTGACGCGGTAGGCCGCATCCTCGCAGCGGAAACCGAGCAGCGTATTATCCGGCAGGACGGCCATCCAGACAGGCAGGCGCAGTGGATTAGGGTAGCGGTCAAGCAGGCCATCCACCGGCACGTCGCGCGGCTGGTCGAGCATGTCCAGCGGACGTACCGGTGGCAGATCGCGGATCAGGATTTTTACGCTGCTGATTTTCTCCTGCGCCCCTGCACGAACGGTAAGCCGTAGTTGGTTCAGCGTAATGTCCGCTTCTGCCGTAAGGCTGCCCGCTGCTGTGTGCTGCCCGCCGCCCCATGTCAACTGCGAACAATCGAGTCGCCAGCGCGCGCCGTCCTCGCTGATAGTTGTATGTTCCGGCGACAGGCCGTACACGTTTTCCAGCGAGATGACCTGAAAACTGAGCTTCCAGCCATTGACTTCAAGGATCGGGTCGTGATTATCAAAGCTGTAGAACTGCATATCAGCCCTTCACGCCGCTGAGGGCGATGCCCTGCACGAAATAACGCTGCGCCACGATGTACACGATCAGCACCGGCAGCATCACCACGACCGAACCGGCCATCAGCAGCGGCCAGTTCGGTTGCAGAAAGGCGTTGGGGCGGGCGTTGAAGTAGGCGAGGCCCAGTTCCAGCGTTCGCATCTGTTCGTTGCGGGCGATCAGCAACGGCCAGATCAGGTCGGTCCACGTGCCCATGAAGGCAAACACGCCCAAAGTTGCCAGCGTCGGGCCATTCAGCGGCAGGAAGATGCGCGAGAAAATCTGCCACTCGTTCGCGCCATCAATCCGCGCCGCGTCCTGATAATCACGCGGGATGTTCAAAAACGACTGGCGCAGCAGGAAGATGCCAAACGCGCTGGAGATGCCGGGCACGATCAAACCCTGGTAGGTGTTCACCCAGCCCAACTGGGTGATGATGAGGTACAGCGGAATCAGCGTGATCTGGAAGGGGATCATCATCGTCGTCAGGTACAGGACAAAGATCGTGTCCCGCCCCATGAAGTTCAGCCGGGCAAAGCCGTAGGCCGCCAGTGAACAGATAAGGAGCTGTCCGGCCACCGTTGCCAGCGTAATAAACAGGGTGTTGAGGAAATAGCGGCCAAACGGCAGATTCAAAAAGAGCGTGCGGTAGTTGGTCAGGTCCAGCTGCGTCGGCAGGATTTCCGGCGGATAGGAGAATTCCGTGCCGGGGGTTTTCAGCGACGTGGACACCATCCACATAAACGGCACGATCATCATGCCGGCGACGAGAATCAGCACTCCATAACCAACGATGCGGGTTATAACCATCTGTGGTGTGAGTTTCTCAACCATCTCTGCCCCCTAATACTGGATTTCTTCGTTGCGGCGGCGCAGGCCAACCTGAATCACGGTAATCACGAAGATCACGGCGAACAGCACCCAAGACTGTGCCGAGGCGTAACCGAAGTCAAATTCCTGGAAGGCGCGGCGGTAGATGTGAAACACAGCCGTGTTGGTTGAATCCAGCGGGCCGCCTTTGGTCAGCACGTACACCGGCGTAAACACCTGCAACGCGCCGATCACGCCGGTCACGGCCAGGAAAAACGATGTAGGCGCGAGCAGGGGCAGGGTGATGCGCCAGAACGACTGCCAGCGATTCGCGCCGTCAATCGCAGCCGCTTCATACAGTTCCTGTGGGATGGCCTGTAACCCGGCCAGCCAGATCACCATGTTAAAGCCGGCGCTTTTCCAGATGGCGATCAGCGCAATCGAAGGCATGGCCGAACGGGGGTCGCCCAGCCAGTTTGGACCAGTGACGCCAAACAGCTTCAGCACATAGTTGACGATGCCGACGTTCGGGTCGAGCAGCGTCAGCCAGATGATCGAGACGGCCACCCAGGACGACACCACTGGCATAAAAAAGAGCGTGCGGAAGAATGCTTTGCCCTTCAGCTTCTGGTTCATGACGATGGCAATCGCCAGACTGAAGGCCATGCCCAGCGGCACGGCCAGCGCCGTATAGTAGGCGGAATTGCCCATCGCCTGCCAGAAGCGCCGGTCGCCCAGCAGGAATTGGTAGTTGTCCAGCCCGACGTAAGGCGCGTCGGCAAAACTGGGTTTGGTCCAGTCGCGGAAGGACAGGAAGAAACTGAACACCAGCGGGATAAACAGAAACGCGATGAGGTGAATCAGCGATGGCAGAATGAACAGATAGCCGACCTTCTCGTTCGACCGGCTCCAGAAGCGCCGCCACAGGGTTAGCAGGCGGCCAAGCACGCCCGCACCCGTGCCGGGTGACGGCGCGGCACTCGCAGCAGGGTTGTGTAGCATATACCAGTTCTCCAGAAGCAAAGGAATAGGCCGCCCGCGCGGGCGGCCTATCGGGAGGGCAGTAAAACTTACTTGCTCAGTTCGCGGTTGATTTCTTCGACCGCTGCGGCCACTTCCGTTTCCACTTCACCACCGGCGAGGATACGTTCCATCATGCTGTCCAGCGCCGCTTCGACAGTCGGCCAGTTGGCGTAAATTGAGCCATACGGCGGACGGCCATACTGCACTTCGTCGAAGAACGCCTGCTCGATTTCCGGGTCCGGGCTTTGTTCAATGGCGGCTTCGGCGGCTTCCTGGTTGCCGGAGATGGCGATGCCGGTCAGCACCTTCGTGTCCTGGTAGGCACGGCTGGTCGCGGCTTCCACAAACTGGCAGGCGGCCAGCTTCTTTTCTTCGGGGATGTCCGCCCGGATCACAAAACCGGATTCGTACAGCACAGTCGCGCGTTCCTTGTTCTGCGGCTGGCCGACAACCTTGAAGATGCCCGGCTCGAACTTCTCGTTGGCGCGCAGGCCAACCAGTTCCCAGTGGCCGCGATCAAACATGGCGAAGTCGCCCTGCAGGAAGCGGTCGAGGAAACCCAACTGCTGAATCATCTGGTCCAGCGTGGTGGGCGGCGGGGCAACCTGCGCTTCCGTCACCAGATCGCGCAGCCAGGTGATGGCTTCGATGCTTTCCGGCGAATCGAGGTATCCGCTGGCGGTCGTGCCATCCGGCGAAATCACGTCGCTGCCGTTCTGCCAGACGCGGTAGAGCCACTCGAACGCGAATTTACGCACGCGGAAGCCCCACTGGGTCACGTTGTTCGGGTCGAAGTCCGGGCTGGTGGCATTGTTGCCATTGGCGTCCAGCGTCAGCCGCTGCGCGATGTCGCGGAACTCCTCCCACGTCCAGCCAGCCTGTGGTGGTTCGACGCCGGCGCGTTCAAATGCAGCCGTATTGTAGTAGATCACCATCGGCGTAAAGTCGTTTGGCAGGCCGTAGATCGGGCCACCTTCTTCACGCTGATGAATCGCCAGCACCGAGGGGAAGAAGCGGTCGAGGTTCAGTTCCGGCACGAGATTGACGCACTCGTTCATGTCCAGCACGTAGCCGCTGTCCACCAGCCGCGCCAGTGTTGAGGCATCCTGATTCCAGATGTCCGGCGCGGTGCCGGCGGCCAGGTCAACGAGAAGCTGGGTGTCAAATTCTGGCGGGGTTTCCAGCGCATTGACGGTCACGCCAGGGTGGGCGGCTTCGAAATCCGCGATAAACTTCTGATAGGCCTCATCCAGTGGTGTGCCCTGTTCTTCCAGGGGGACAACGAAGCCGACGACGTTCAGTTCAACCGCGTCCTGTGCCAGCACAGTTGTGGACAGCACCAGGCAGCATACAGCGATTAACAGGGTCAGCGTAATGGGACGGGGAATACGTAACATGCTCAATCCTTTCAGTTAAGGCAAAACCCAGTGTTTGAAGAAAGGTGGCTGCTACTAGAGGTTGTATAGGCATTGTCCTTTCACGTCAACTTACGTTGTGACTGTTATAGCTCCAAATAATCACTTTTGCCACTTAACCATGTCTAGACCAATGTTATCAACGGCGGTTATAGTTACAGATGTTTGATCATTGGTCAGTCGGCTAAAAGCGTTCCTTCATCGGAGCTTTTCAACGGGTAGTTTAGTCATTTCGTCTCCTGGTGTCAAGGAATCTAGCTGGCTTGACACGCCTCGCGTTCGTTTCTACACTAAAGGTACAGACAAGTTGGTGAACTGTTACAGACCATTACATTCTTCAACGCGGAAAGGAAAACCGTTATGGTTCTTGGCATGAGCACGCTGGCCGGGCTGCCCCGCCTGCGTCCCGGCGTGCGTCGGCTGCGCCTGTCCAGCTACGACCCGGCGGGGGGCAACAGTGACTGGTGGGAATTTGAGCCGGGACAGGCGCGCAATATCGCGGCTATCGCTGGAGTTGGGTGTATCAAACACATCTGGGTGACGCTGTGGTCGGATGATAAATACGCGCTGCGCAAGGTGCTGCTGCGGATGTTCTGGGACAGCGAAACCGGGCCAAGCGTAGAAACGCCGATTGGCGATTTTTTTGGTATGGGGCACGCGATGGCAAGAAATTTTGTCTCCCTGCCGCTGCAAATGAGTCCAGAAAACGGGCGCGGCTTTAACTGCTGGTTTCCTATGCCGTTCCAGACCGGCGCGCGGCTGGAAGTGCTGAACGAGTGCAGTAAGAAACTCAATTTCTACTTCTATGTGGATTACGAATTGTACTCACCCGATACCGACCTGAGCGATTATGGCCGCTTCCACGCCCAGTGGCGGCGGGTGAATCCAACACCCGGCTGGGCTGACCCGGCGGTGCGCTGGGAAAACAACCCCGACGCGATGCGGCTGGCGTGGCGAACCTCGAACACAGGCGAAACCAACTATGTGATTCTGGATGCGGTTGGGCGCGGGCATTACGTCGGCTGCCACCTTGACATTGACTGCTTTTCGCGGCAGGCGAACGACTGGTACGGCGAGGGTGATGATATGATTTTTGTGGATGGCGCGCCTTGGCCGGGCATTCACGGCACGGGCACGGAGGATTATTTCAACACGGCCTTCGCGCCGACGCAGGAATACAACGCGCCGTATCACGGTGTTATCCTTAATCAGGGTACGCCGGACTGGCCCTGGCGCGGCAAAAACAGCGTCTACCGCTACCACATCGAAGACCCGATTTTCTTTGAGAAGTCCATTCGCGTAACCATCGAACACGGTCACGCCAACAAGCTGACCAACGATTACGCTTCAACCGCCTACTGGTATCAGGCCGAACCGCACGCGCCGTTCCCGCCGCTGCTGCCGGTTGAAGCGCGTCTGCCGAGGTTATGATGAACCAGTGGCACAACGAACTGGCCGCCGTGCTGCCGCTTGACGGCATATGGGAATTTTCGCTGGCAGGACAAAGCGGGACGATTCAGACCCCCGGCGTATGGGAAGCGCAGGGTTATGCCCGCCGGGTGGATGGGCCGGCGGTGTATCAGCGGCGTGTGATTGTTCCGGCGGACTGGCAGGGGCAGCGCGTTCAACTGCAATTCGACGCCGTGAGCTATTACGCCGAGGTGGAAGTCAACGGCGTTCCAGTTGGTAGCCATACCGGCCTGTGGACTCCCTTCGCGTTTGACGTAGCGGACGTGATTCGCCCTGGAGAGACAAACGACATCCGGCTGACAGTGTACAAGCCGGGCGACCGTTTCCCGATGCGCGAGTCGCTGGCGGGCTTCCTGCCGGATGTGGCAATCCCGTTTGGCGGCATCTGGCAACGCGCACGGCTGGTTGTCTTCCCTGGCGCGGCAATCAGCGATGTGTGGGTGTTAAGTGACGCCGAAACGGGTACAGTATCCGTTCGCGCGGCGTTTCACGGTTCGGCAGGGATGCAGGCCAGGGTACGAATCCTGTCCCCGGATGGCAGCGAGGTCGTACAGCACGTTACCCACGCGGACTCGCTGGATGTTACGCTGGCGGTGAGCAATATTCAGTTCTGGCAGCCCGACCATCCCTACCGGTATACCGCCGAAATCACGCTGGTAGACGGCGTGCAGGTGCGGGCGCGCTTGCAGCGGCAGTTTGGCTTCCGCAGTCTGTCGAACCAGGGTGAGCAACTGCTGTTTAACGACGTGCCAGTGTCCCTGCGCGGAGTCCTCAACTGGGGCTGGTATCCCGATATCCTCTGCCCCGCGCCGGACGAAGCAACGATTCGGGACGAGTTCCGGCGAGTGCGCGAACTGGGCTATAACCTTGTCAAGCTGTGCCTGTACGTGCCGTCACCGCTGTATTTTGAGATCGCCGACGAAGAAGGTATGTTCCTGTGGCTGGAGCTGCCGATGTGGCTGCCGCAGGTCACGCCCCGGCTGCGTGCGCAGGCGCCCATCGAGTATGCCGACATCCTCGCGGCAGTACATCATCATCCGTCGCTGGTGCTGTACAGCCTGGGCTGCGAACTGGGCGAAGGCGTGGATGACGAACTGCTGTCGCGCTTGAATACCATTGCCCGCGATGGGACGCGCGGGGCGCTGCTGTGTGATAACAGCGGTTCGGGTGAAGCCTACGGCGGGCTGGCATTTGACTTCGCTGATTTTAACGACTACCACTTTTACGCCGATCTGCACTATTTTAACCCGCTGGTGGATCACTTTCATCGTGACTGGCGTCCGCCGCGCCCCTGGATTTTTGGCGAATTCTGCGACGCCGACGATTACCGCGATCTGGATGAAATCGCCGCTGCCTATGGCGGGTCGCTGCCCTGGTGGCTGACCGAACGCAACCCAATTCATCCGATCAGCATCCTGGCATATCCTGAGCAGAAGCAGCGGATGGCCGCGCTCGATCTCGGTTTTGACGGACAGGCGCTCCAGCGGATTTCGCGCCAGCAGTCGTTTGTGGTGCGCAAAACGATACTGGAAAAAGTGCGGGCGCGCAGCGGCATGGGTGGCTACGTGGTGACAGGCATACGCAATACACCGCTGGCGACCTCGTCCATGTTTGATGATCTGGAACGGCTAAAATACGCACCGGACGCCTTCCGCGAGTTTAATGCCGATGCGGTGCTGGTGCTGGAACAGGGGCGCGCCCGTATCTGGAAACACGGGGGCGACCGTCCCGCGCCGGTTGACCGCCTCAACCATCCGGCAAATACGCCGGTCAGCTTCCGCGTGGTGTTATCCCATGCCGGCGAGGACCTACCGGGGGGCGACCTTTACTGGCGGCTGCTGGCGGCAGATGGGCAGACGGTGCAGGCCGGGCAGACCCACGTTCCCGGTCCGCTGCCCGGCGGCGCGCCTCGGCAGATTGCCTCCGTTGAGTTGATAACCCCGACAGTTGATGCGCCGGTGGAATACACGCTGCTCGTTGAACTGAACGACGTCCGCAACCACTGGCCGCTCTGGGTATATCCGGCAGTAGCGGTCTGGGCGGATGGGTTGGCCCTGTACGACCCGGCGGGTTGCCTGGGCGGGCTGGACGATCTGCGTGACGCTGCGCGGGACATCACGCGCCAGCCGGACTTCGCCACCCTGCACTGCCGCGTGCTGATTACCGGCGCGTTTACGCCCGACGTGGGCGAGTGGGTACGGCGGGGGGGGCGGGCGCTCGTGCTGCAAACTGGCCCGGGTACGCTGCCAGTCGCGCCGAAACCGTTCTGGCGGGAGGCGATCAAGCTGCTGTACGACCATCCGGCGCTGGCGGGTTTCCCGCACCGGGGTTACGCCGATCTCCAGTTTTACCATCTCGCCACCGACTCTGCGCTGGACACCGACCGGCTGGCAGACCAATGGCCTGACATAACTGCTGTCACCCCGATCATTCGTCGGCTGGACGCGCGCCTGTTCACCGTGATGGACTATCTGGTGGAAGCACAGCTAGGCACTGGTAAACTGCTGCTGTCCACGCTGCGGCTTGCCGGTGGCGCGGGCGATCAGGTGATCGGTCTGAAGTTCAGTCCCGCCGGGCGCTGGTTACTAGCGCACCTGCTAAAATATTTAGAAGGTTGAGTCTATCGAATGGATACGGTAGGGACATAGCGCCGCTATGTCCCTATCTGGCTTCTTCTTCCCAATCCGGCAGGTCGCCGCGCACGATCACCCAGGGGTCGTTCATCAGTTCATCTACGTTGTTGTGGTTGCCCATCTGCCACACGTATTCCCACGCCTGGAACAGCACGAGGCGGGGGTACAACTCCTTGATATCACGGATGAGGTTGTCGTAATTGTACTTCACCGTGTCCCAGCCTTCGCCGCTGGCTGGCAGTGGGCCGAACTCAAACAGGCCAATCGGCTTGCCAGTTTTCAGCAGGTCATCGTACTCGCCATAGCGGTTGAGTTGCACCGGGTCCTCGTCCAGGTCCATGTACTTGTCCAGTCCAACAATGTCTACGTAATCTGGTCCCGGATAATAGTAAGTTGAGCCGAAGTCCCATTCGCTGTGGTTGGTGTTCGGGCTGTAGACCCACAGCAGATTGTTCAGCTTTTTCTCGTGCGTCAGGTAATCAAACATCTGCCGCCACAACGCTTTAAAGTCCTCCGGGTTCTGGCGGTGCCACCAGGCCCAACCTGCGTTCATCTCGTGTAGTGGACGCCACAGCACCACCACACCCGCATCCTGCAAGTCCTGCAAACCGGACGCCACCTTGTCCAGCATGGTTATCCAGCGATCATAGGCGGCGTTGCCCGGAATGGTCAGTTCGCGCACGCTGCGGGTGTCATACGGGTTGCTGGTGGCCGTGTTGGCCCAGTCATTCGAGTTGCCACCCGTCCAGGGGTTGGCGGCGTGCCAGCTAATATTCACCAGCGCGCCCTGCTGCCACTGGTCAATCAGGAAACCATTCGGTTCATCGAAGCTGGCATTGTCCATCCAGCGGGCATAGTCCATGCCGGTCAACGCCGGCCACTGGCCGGACTGATCGTAAACCTTTTGCAGTTGTTTTTCCGCCGTTTCCCGGCTCGTGCCATCGCCATACGCGCCGAATTGTCCGGCGATCACCCGTTTGTTCCGGCGCTCCGGCAGTTCATACAGATAGGCCAGAATCGCCACTGCTTCCGGCGTGGCGTTCGGGTTGGCCGGCTCACGGGAATTGGCCGGTTCGATGGTGGCGGGAGGTGGCATATCCGGTGAACGCGGACGCAGCAGCGAACTGTGAATAAACCCGGTTTCGCCGTTGATGGTCACAATGAACCAGGTCGGATTGCCGTTGATACTTTCCCCCTCGGTTTGCCCGACGACACTCACAATCGCACCCGGTTGCAAGGTCACAGACACTGGCGCGTCGGTGCTGGCTTTCATCCGCACGTTAATCCCGTTGGGGGAACTGACATAATACGGAGTGGGGGTTGTCTCCTGCTGCGCGGTGCTGGTTTGTAGTGGCACCAGTATTATCGGAAGGAACAGGACGGCCAGAATCAAGCCTGTAAAACGATGATGTCTCATTGCCTAACCTCGTGTCCGAGCCGTGTTTGTCAAGACGGGGAGAGTGCGATAGCGGCGCCCAGCGGCAGATGATCGGAGCCGAGATATTTCCCCTGCCAGGCCTGAACGGTCCGTATATTGTCGCTGGTCCAGATATAGTCCAGGCGCACTAGCGGCGGCAGTACGGCGGGCAGTCCCCAGACCTGAAACACCGGCCAGCTTGTGCCCAACCCCCAGCCTGCCTGACGGAAACTGTCGCGCAGCCGGGAGGCCAGCCGGTTATAGGCCGCCGTCTGATCGCTCATATTAAAATCTCCGGCCACGATGACATACCCCTGTTCCGCGTCCAACTGTCTGATTAACTGCTCGATACCCCGGTCACGGCGCGTTTCGTCGTAACTCAGGGACATATCCCACACGGCAGTGACTGCCGGTTCCACCACATAGGGCAGCCGCTGGCGTGGTTCAGCTCGCAGCGGTGTAGGCAGGCTGACGTTATACAGCGTGACAGTATGTCCGATCGCTGCAAGACGCATCTTAACAAAAGGTGCGGCAGCGGTCAAATCATCCGCAGCGGTTTGCAGGGGAAAACGGGACAGGACGGCCATCGTGGGGGTAGTAACCTGATACGGATACCGATCGCGCAATCGCGCCAGCCGCTGCGCCCACGCTGGTGTCAGTTCCTGGAGAAACACCACATCGTAGGACTGGCCGCGCAGCCAATCTTCAACCTGTGCTGGAGCGCGATTGGATTGTGAAACGTTGAAGGTGAGCAGGCGAAGTGTAAAACCGGATGATGCGGCTGCTGCGCGCGGCATAAAGTACGACCCGAACAGGGCCAGCCCACCGACAGCGATGACCAGTAGGGGCAGCACCAGCCGGTACCGGCGCAGCAGCAGCGCCGGCGCCAGCAACGCAAAGGCCGGCAGAAAATAAAACGGCATAAAATTGGCGAGGAACAGTACCCACCAGCGTTCTGGCAGCGCCAGCCGCAGCCCCATAAACCCGGCCAGCGCCACCAGATAGATGACGCTGACCAGTTCAAACAGGTGGACCAGCGCCCTTGGCAACCACCGGGGGTTCGGCCAATCGGATGCTCCCCTCATGGCTGCTTATTGCCCTGCTGGTAGTTCCAGCAGATATACCGATGTGCCAACGAATGACCGGGTATCGCGCAGTTTAAGTCCCGCAGCCAACACGCCGGGTAGCCAACTGGTATCTGTGTTCTGCCGGTCCTGGTACACCACTAGCCACAGTCGCCGCTGTCCCGCGGAACAGTCCGCCAGTTCACGTGTGACCGCTGTAGCGGGCTGCCAAACATCTACAAAGCAGTTGGAAACCGCTGCCGTTGGATAATACCAGTAGAAGCTGTCGCGCACATTGTAGGCGTCACGCGGCAGGCGACCGTAGGCAAGTGCGATGGGTTCACTGGGGCGTGCGTGCTGGCTGACATAGGCTGCCGTTTCACGCCACTGTTCCTTTTGGGGCGCGCTGTAATACGTATATAGCGACCCAAGCAGCAGCACGGTCAGCACGCTCACCGTTAGCGCCACCGGTACGAGTCGCCGCGCCGCGTACAGGCCAGCCGCGATCACCAGATACCAGGCCGGCGCCGCCGCGATCACGTAGCGGTCAAGGTACATCGGCGCGAACACCTTCGACACGATAAATGGCAGGGCAATCGGCACCACCAGCCACACGGCCAGCAGCGTCAGCCGCCAGTCGAATCGGATGACGGCAGCTCGCGCGCGGCGGACAAACATCGTCGCTTCACCACGCCAGTATGATAGCCCGGTGTGCCGGAGGTACAACAGCGTACCAAGCAGTACGGCCAGCGCGGCAGCGCCGATCAACCACCAGCTTACCATGCTGCGTTCAATAAACAGGAAATTCACCAGCGACCGGAGTGGAGCGTACAGGGGCGGTGCGGGCACCCAGTCCGTGACCGGCGTGCCACCGCTGAGTAATTCGGCTTCGCTGCTGCCGTCACTCATCATGCCGGATACGGTTGACCACAGGCGCGGCGCAATCGCAACGGCGATTACGACCTGGGCCACAACCCAGCGCCGTCGCAGCGGTGCAAACCGCCGCCAGTGGAGCAGAAAGTGCAGCGCCAGCCCGGCCAGGAAAAAGACCGCGTAAGTATGTACGTACAGGCTGATGATGCTGGACACTGCATACAGGAGCATATCCAGCCAGTGGCCGGTATCCAGCACCCGCAGGTAACAATAGACCGTCAGCAGCAGCGCAAGCTGGAATACCATGTAATACCGGTATTCCTGCGAGTAATGAATCTGGAACGCGGACAGCGCCATAATCCAGCAGGCGATCAGTGCAACCGGCGTCTTTAACAGCCGCTGCGTGATGGCGTAAAAGACCACGACCGACAGGACTCCCGCTGTGGCTGACAGCGACCGTGTCGCTGCTTCGCTCGTGCCAAAGACACTTGACCAGGTGTACCCCAGCAGCACAAATACCGGCGGTCGGTCGCCTTCCGCTAAATGGCGCAGCATTGGCTCCAGTTCGCCGCTGGTCAGTCGGGCCATGATGATTTCGTCCAGCCAGTAGCTTTCCGTCCCCAGATCGGCAAAACGCACCACTGCTGCCAGCAGGACGACGGCCAGCAGCGCCAGCAGGGCAGTGGCATGAGGCAGTGTTATCGGTCGGCTGCGCAGAATCGTCAGTTCCATTTATGCCCCCATCGCATAGGCCGACCGCTGCATACGGAAGTACTCCCGAATCTGGTCTTCGTTCAGGTCGTTCCACTGGCGAGTGGAATGAACCGCCTTGACTCCCCGTTCCATCAGTTCGTGAGGGGCGGCGGGCAGTTCCTGCCAGGCGACCTGAAACGGGTAATCCGGGTAACTGAATGAGGCCAGGTGCATCCCACTGGCCTTACACAGTAGCCCAAACAGATGGTCTTCCTGAAGTTTGCTCTGGCGCAGTTCTTCGCGCAGCAGGAAATCCCCCTGCACCAGTTTTTCGATAAAGCGGGGGTTATAAATCGCCATTCCGCCCAGAACGTGCTCGCCGGGGATGTAACCGTTAGCGTTTGCCATTTGAAGATAGTAACGCAGCCGGGCACAGCGTTTGCGATTTTCCAGCCAGCCCAGGTGGCTGGTTTCGTACAGCAGGCGTTCGCGCGGCCAGGCCGCCCCAACGCCGTCGTAGAAGTAGTTACCCATGATTCCGACATCGGGATGGTCCTCAAAGAAGCGGATGGCGTCGTCTTCCAGACCATAGCCGAGCATGATGGCGTCGGTGTCCATCTTAAACAGCACCTGGAAGCGGTACGCCGCCGCGATGTGCAGGAGTGCCAGCGACTCCGCCTTGTACAGGCCGCCGCCCAGCAGGTAATTTTCCGGCGCGCGGACGACAATCAGTTCCGGGAAAATCAGCCGTAGCTTTTCGCCCAGATGCAGCGGGCTGGAATTGTCCTGAATGATGATGCGCCGGTTCGGGGTGGTATAGTGAATAATGCTTTCGATGGTATCTACCATGTACTCAAAACGGTTTTTGTTGCTGATCGTGCCAACCGGGATCAGGACGACCAGTTTGACAGATTGCCTCATACGACGACCTCTAAACCTGCTTGATGAACGAAATCAGACAGTTTCGGTTACCTGTAGGGCCTGTTTCTGGCGATACCAGCGCAGCCCGGCGACCGCGTAGGTCAGCATGGCGACTGCTGCGCTGGTGAGCGCGGTTAGTGCTGCGCCGGTGATGCCCAGCGCCGGCACAGCCGCCGCGCCAACGATGACCGCCGTGATGACGATCACAATCCGGCTGATAGTTTCCAGATGGGCCTGGTCAACGCCCACCACCGCCGCCGTGATAATACCGTGCAGGCCAAACGTAATTTCCGCAACGGCCAGCATGGTCACGGCGACCAGCGGCAGGACGTAATCTGGCCCGAAAAACTGGGTGATAAACCAGCGGTAGGTGAGCAGAAATCCGAGCAGTAGTACCGCATTGGCCGCCAATGCCAGCGCCATTGCGTTTTTTAAGAGCTGTAAGCGCTGCTGGCGCGGCGAAGCCGTGATACGCGGCAGCAGAATCGTGGCAATTGCCATCGGCGCGAAGCCAAACAGCGTTGTCAGCGTTTTGGTCAGGACGTAAATGCCTACCGCTGCCGTCTGCAAATAGTGTTCCAGCAGCAGCACGTCAATTGCCGCGTAGATGATGTAGGCGGCGTGGGAAATCCAGATCGGGGCAGAAAAACGGAGCAGGCGGCGAAAGATCGCTGGGTCCGGCAGCGCCAGCCGGAAATGGAAGGGCAACGGCGCGACCGCCTGCAGCACCGCCAGTGGCAGGAAATAGGACAGCCCGTAAATCAGCAGCGCCGGCTGGGTGGAACGGTTTCGCAGCAGCGCGTAAACGATGAAGATCAGCACAAGCTGCACAAAGTTGCTGCCCAGGTAAGCGGCCAGCAGCCGGTACGACGCGATAAAGCCGCGCGCCAGTCCGTAGTAGGTGTAAAACGCGGTGATGCCAATAAACACCGCCATAACGCCGAGGCTCAACCTATTCGATAGTGCCAACGCTGGCACGGCGATGAACAGGGTTACGCCAAACACACCTGCCAGCACCCACCACGCCGTATTCAGAAAGCGCGATAACTGCTCCTGATCCTGTAGGTGCTGGCTGGTGAACCGCGCCAGGACATGCTGCGCGAATGGCTGCGTACCGATGGCGACAATGCCTGCCAGCGTGATGGTGTACTGAATCAGGCCGTAGTCGTCTGGTGTGAGCAGCCGCGCCAGGATGAGCGAAAAACCGAATCCCAGCAGCCGCGCCACCGTGATGCCAACGGTGAGCACCGTTGAGGTTTTGATGAGGCTCAGATCGAGCGTGTTGGCGCGGTGTCTCAGGCGTTCAATCATGGATTTACTACTGCTCAAGTAGCGCTTTAAACTGCTGAAAGTTGGCTTCCCATTGGCGACACTGTTCATCAGCCAGTTCCTGAACCTCCTGTTTCAGCGTGTCTTCGCGTGCCTGCAACGTTTGCACGCCGGTGATAATCCCCTCAACCGTGTTTTCGATAAACACCGTGCCTTTGGTGAAGTACTCAGTCAGCGCCGGCTGGTTGGACAGAATCAGCGGCTTTCGCAGTGCCACGCCGTCCTGCGCCCCGCCCAGCAGCGAATACGGATAGGTTGTCAGCACCATCACCGCGCGCGAATTCGCCAGTCGGCTCCAGTAAGCATCCCCGAGCAGGTAATCGGTGAAAATGACGTTCTTCGGCGCACTGATGAGGGCATCGGGCGGCGCCATCTGCTTGTTACCCAGCACAAAAAAGCGCACGTCGGGCAGTTGCTTTGCTGCTTGCAGGATGATGTCCAGCGGTTCATCGGCGGCGAAGGTGTTCACCACCGTGATGTCAAAGAAGCCGGATGACATATCCGTAACTGCCGTAAACGGGGGGTTCTTCGGCGGATTTTGCAGGACAACCGCCCGCGCGCCCCACGACTCAAACAATGTCTTAAAGCGGTTCTGGTCTACCACGTTGACATAGGCAAAGCGTGCCATCAGCCGCTGCAATGGCACCGACCAGCCCCACTTGCGCGAGTACAGCGCCGGCGGATGGGTGTCCATGATGAAGCGCGTGCCGGTGAGCTTACAGAAGGCAAACACGCACATCGTCGCAAACACCGGCGGGTTGGTTACATAGACGTAACGCGGGCGCTGCCGCGCCAGTACCCACCAGGTTTTAAGCGCCTGCGCGATGTATTTAAAGGGCGCAACGTAGGGACGCTTGTACAGCAGATAGTGAATGTTGTGCAGCGGCGCGTTAAGCTGCCGGGCAAACATGGCCGTGCGTCCTTCATGCGGCGCCCAGACGATCGTCAGAATGGGGGTTGCCATAAACTGTTTCCTTATACCGATACAACCGCTTCCTCTGGCACAAGCAGATAGGTGCGTTCCAGTTTGACCAGTCGGTAACGCCGCAGGGGTTCCGCCGCCGCCAGACCGATCAGCATCCAGACGTAATCAATCGCGCCCGAACTGGTGAAAACCTCGTTGGTGAAACCCATGATGGTCAGCGCCAGCAGGATGGTGAATACTGCCGTTGCCAGTTTCCGGCTTAGACCGTCGCTCGACCGGATGCGCCGGTAGGCCCAGACGAGCATGATTCCCACGAACGTCAGGTGAGCCAGCAGAGACACCAGCCCGGAACGGAATAACAGGTACAGGTACTGACTTTCCGCCCAGCCCCAGGTGACATAGCCGGTGAAGGTGGGGCTGACTCCCCAGATGATATTTTTCTGGATGATCGGCAGGTATACCTTCTGCCACACCTCGAAGCGATACAGCAGCGTTTCCGGGACCAGCCCGCCTTCACGGTACTGGTATGCCAGCCGTTCCATCACCAGCGATTGCAGCAGCACCGCGCCGACGGCTAACCCGAACAGCAGAAGCAACACCACCTTGTAGCCGCGCCGGTCAAAGACCTTGATAATAAACAGACTGACCAGCAGGCCGAGGATGCTGGCGTAAGAACCGGATGCGATCAGCGCCACGCCGCACAGCACCAGCGCAGCCAGCATGTTCAGGCTGTGCAGCCGCCGGCGCGGTTGGTTCTGTAACGACAGGATCACGATCAGATTAATCATCAGGAAGTTGCCCAGCGAGTTCCACGCGCCCAGCAGCGAGGTGATACGCCCTAGCTGCAGCGCATCTTCTTCGTGCGGCGAGGGATACCACTGTTTTAACAACTCGACGACCGGCCCGACCTTCGCCGCCTGGAGCAGACCAATAAACGCCACAATCGAGGCGCAGAACAGCATCCACTGGACGAGGTTATGCCGGTCGGCGTCAGTATCCGGCAGGTAGGCGAACAGCCATGCCAGCACGAGATACTGTGTCGGCGCCATCAGACTGAACATATCCGACGTGCTTAAACCGAAACCCCGCACGCGGTAAGCAATCAGGGGAATCACGGCTGTGCCCAGGATGAGGAGGATACAGGCGGCAAACACCAGCCGGGACACATAGGTCTTGGGTGGCTTCATCAATACGATGAACACACCGAGGCCCGCTGCCAGCGCCAGCATCGGCTCATTCGGGATAAACAGCGGAATCAGATCGCCGCGTGGCATCCCGGACAGAAAGACCACTGCCGCCACCAGCACGTACAGCAGCAGGGTAGGATGCCGTAGCGCCGTGACAAGGAATACCCCGGCGACCATCACAGCCAGCGCCAGCAGCGGCGACAGCAGGGATACCAGACCGAGGCCGAGTCCCGCCAGTCCGGCCCAGATATAATGGTGGGTACGACGCAATACCAGTGTCATGGCTGTGCATTCTCGTGTCGTGTCGCCAGCGGCGCCCCGCCCACTGGCACATCCAGTACCTGAATCACCAGCCGCGCGTAAACAGCCCGTTGTTTATGCGGCGCGTAACTCGTGTCATACGTTTCCCGCGCGC
Organism: Chloroflexota bacterium; assembly: GCA_016223085.1. Taxonomy (GTDB): domain Bacteria; phylum Chloroflexota; class Anaerolineae; order Aggregatilineales; family Phototrophicaceae; genus CFX2. The sequence continues at coordinate 158,204 of JACRPS010000004.1, read as the reverse complement.
GGCGGGCGAGGTCGTAGCGCTTCTGCGGATGGAGCGCCAGATCAATAATCGCGTGTGCCAACGACTCGGGATTGCCGGCTTCCGTGAAGTACAGGCTGCTGTCATCGAAATAGGCTTCCACCGCCGATGTGCGACTGATGATGACGGGCAGGCCAAGGTGAATGTACTCGTACATCTTATACGTGTGTACCAGATCGGCTTCCGGGTTGCGCAGAATCGGCACCACGCCACAGTGCGCCGTGCGCAGCCGTGAAAACAGCTCGTCTTCCGGCAGGAAGCCCAGGAACGTGACGTGATCCTGCACCCCAAGCTGGGCGACAAGCTGTTTTAGCTCCGGCGCGGCCTGTCCTCGCCCGATAATTTCCAGCTTCACCTGTGGCAGCCGTTGAATGACCAGTGGCATGGCGCGGATTAACGTTTCGTGCCCGTAACGTTTGATGATCGTGCCGTGGGTGACAATGCGGAACGGGCTGGCCAGCGCGGCGGGATCGGGCAAAACCGGAGCGAGCGCCTGTAACCGGCCTGACCCAACATTTAGCATCACCGAGATTTTTCCCGGGCTGCCACCACGTCCAATCAGCGCCTGCCGCATTTGGTCGGTACAGGTGACGGTGGCATCGGCAAACCGGATGGCCGCCTGTTCGATGGCGGCCATCAGCCAGATGGCCTTGCCCCCTGGTCGTGCGCCGAAGCGGTCAATAAACATCTCCGGCGTACATTCGCGCACATCAAATATGATCTTCGCGCCCAGCAGCTTCGGTACTACTGCCGCGAACACCAGCGCATCCGGCAGGTTAGTGACGTGCACCAGATCGTAACGCCGCAGCAGCTGTAGGAGGGTGATGAGCACTAACGTTGGCAGCCAGAAGCTGGCGTACTCCAGGATGTAACGCAGTTTGCCGGCCCGCTGCCGGGTGAGCGACGGAATACGATAGATGTGTGTGCCCTCAACCGTGTCTGCCAGTGGTTGGCTGCCGCTTCTCATACAGATCATATCTACGCGGTAGCCAGCTTCCTGCAGCGCCTTGATCTGGGTTTCCAGACGGGCATCACCGGGATAAACGCGCTGGCTGATAAAACAAACTCGTCGTTGCTGCACGATGCTGCCTCCTATCAGTCCACAAGATGTTTGTCAGTCCCGTTGGGCGTAACAGCCTGTGGATTGGCCGGCTGGTAACGCGGCGGGGGATTCCCCTCGTACAGCGAGGGTGAGGGGTAGTACCGCGGCGTCACCGGCAGTGTTTCGATCAGATTGGACACCTCAAACAGATCCTTGCTGCCCACATTGTTCACGACGATGCCCACCATGTTGGCACCAACATCCTGTAACTGGTCACGGGTATAGGCGGCAGCTTTCTGGCCGCTGACCGCCGGGTTGATAACCCATAGCACACCGTCGGTCTGCCGCGCGATGATCTGTGCGTCTGCCGTTGTCATTACGGCGGGGGTATCAAACACGATCAGGTCGTAATCTGGCAGCAGCCGCTTGATTAGATCGTGGAAGTCACCAGAACTGAGCAGTTCGGCAGAATTCACTGCCCCTTCGCCAGACAGCATCATACGCAGATTAGGGATTTCGGTATCCTGAATGGCCTCGCGCACCGTGACCCTGTCCTGAAGCAGTTGCGTGAGACCAGGTTGATGGCCGTTGCCATTGTTTCGCGCTGTGGATTGGCGCTGTCCGACCGTGCTGCGGTGCTGCTGCTCCAGATTTTCCAGTTCGGTGCGGTTGTACACCTTCACCGCCTGCGATGATTTCTGCGTGGCGCTGGCAACGCTGCGTACCACGCGCTCAGCAGTCGGGCGCGGCTTGTGGCGGTTGGCTACAGGCGGCAGCTTGGGCATCTTCACGGTGCGGCTGTCTGCCGTGCCTTTGACCGGCGTCAGGTTGGCGTCCACCAGCAGCACGCGCAGGCCGCTGTAGGCCATCGCGGCAGCCAGGTTGGCGGCAATGGTGGTTTTGCCCTCGCCTTTCGCGGCGCTGGTCACGACCAGCGACCGCAGCGGTTCGTTTTTCGCGCGCGTCAGGACATGCGTGCGCAGCCGACGGAAGGCTTCCATCCCCAGCCGGTCGCCTTCAAAGACATTTCGACGGAAGCGCCGGCCCAGATGGGGGATGCGGCCAATAATCGGTATGCGGGTAATCGCTTCAATTTGACGGTTCGAATAAAACTGTGGGTTGCGGCTTTCCACCATAAACGCCAGCAGCATTCCTCCCGTCAGCCCCGCAATCCCAGCCAGAATGAGATTCCGGGATGTGTAGGACGGCAGCGGCTCTTTCGGCGCGGTGGCAGGTTCCATGATGCTGATCGCACTTGCCATGACTGACTGTGAAACAACAGCCTGGTTATACGTGTTCAGTACATTGTTATAGGCCTGTCCTAGACTGGCGAGTTCCTGCTCAATATCGGCCAGCCGTTCGCTGAACAGCCACCGATTTTGAATCACGGCGTTGCGCTCGGAAATCAGGTTGCCGATCTGCACTCGCAGTTCTTCCAGCCGTCCACGCAGCAGGGTGCGCAGTTCGTTATCGTCGGAAATGTAAGAAGTCGAGTTGTGTTCAATCAGCAGTTGCGCCAGCGTATTGGCAACCAGCGCTGCCCGTTCCGCGCTGTCCGCCTGCACCGTGATCTGCATGATCTCGGTTTGCGGGATCAGCGCGACCGTGTAATCTGGCAGTTCCTCCAGACCTAGCTGCTGCTCAGCCTCATTCGTGAGGGTTTCGCTGTTCAGGATGTTGGTATAGGTGTTCACCAGCCGGTCAAAGTACACAAAAGCCCCGTAATCCGGCGAGTTTACACCGTAAGGCATGATGCGGAGCTTGGTCGAGGCTTCGTACAGACGCGGCGTTTGCAGTGTTCCGACCGCAACCACGACCACTGTCACCAGCATGGTGAGAAAGATGATGCCAATGCGGTTGCGAACAACCTTGAAGTAGCTCGATGCTTCCACTGTAAACCTCTCTGCTCAACCAACAATGACCGGTGGAACTGCGCTGGCAGCCCACCGGCAACAGGTCGCTGCCGGCCCGCTCAGACCGGCAGCGCCACCTGTCTTTCCGAAACATAGTGCTGAATGGCGTCGGCCACGTACTCAACTGCTTCCAGCGGCAGTTCGGCGTACATCGGCAGCGACAGGATTTGCTTCGCGTACTGCTCCGTAATCGGGAAGTCGCCCTCTCGATAGCCCAGGTTCTGATAAAAAGGCTGCGTGTGAATCGGAATGGGGTAGTGCAGCGCCGTGCTGATACCGCGTTCGGCCAGATAGTCCTTCAGCCCATCCCGGTTCGCGGCGCGGATGACGTACAGGTGCCAGACCGGGACGGTATTGGCGGGCACTTCCGGCGTAACCACGCCGCTGCCGACCAGCAGCCGGTTATACAGCCGGGCGCGTTCGCCGCGCGCTTCATTCCAGCCATCCAGTCGGCGCAGTTTAACGCTGAGGACGGCTGCGTGCAGGGTATCCAGGCGGTGGTTGTACGGCGTGGTGATATGATGGTATTTCTCTTTCTGCCCGCAGTTCCGCATGGCGCGGACTTTCTCCGCCACCTGCTCGTCATTGGTGACCAGAATGCCACCGTCGCCTGCCGCGCCCAGGTTCTTGGCCGGGTAGAAGCTGAAGGCGGCGGCGTGGCCGAGGGAACCGGCGCGTTTGTCCTGATAGTAGGCACCGTGCGCCTGACAGGCATCTTCGATTACGATCAGGTTATGCCGGCGGGCGATGTCCATGATTTCGTCCATCGGCGCCGGCGTGCCGTACAGATGCACCGGGATAATGGCTTTCGTGCGCGGCGTGATCGCGGCTTCCACCCGCTCCGGGTCGAGGTTGTAACTGTTAGGGCGGATGTCCACCAGAACCACTTTCGCGCCCGTGAACGTGACCGCCGCCGCCGTCGCAATAAACGTGTTGGCCGGGACTATCACCTCGTCACCAGGGCCAATACCGTAGGCTTCCAGCGCCAGCTTGAGCGCGGACAGGCCGCTGTCCACGCCAACCGCATGCGGTGTGCCGCAGTAGGCAGCAAATTCCTGCTCGAACTGCTCAACCTCGCTGCCGAGGATAAAGTTGGCTTTGGTGAGAACCGCCATCACGGCGCGGTTCACCTCGTCCTGAATCGGCTGGTGCTGAGCGACGAGATCAACAAACGGAACTTTCTGGAGCATGATGCCTGTCTTCCTTATGATAACGGTGCGGTCTGGGAAGTATGATTAACAACGCTGACGCCCTGCCGGGGGGACACGATGCGCCAGCTACGCGCGGGCGGCGGCTGGATCGGGTACGGCTGGCCGTTGTTGTGCAGCGATTGCGAAGCGGCTTCCAGCACCTTCACAATCCGCAGGCCAACCAGGCCGTTGCTGCGCGGCACTTCGCCGGTGAGGATGCAGTTGATGAAGTGATCGCATTCCACCCGCAGCGGCTCAACAAACTGGATGTGCGGCACGACGATATTGCCGTAGCGGTAGCTGCACTGGAATTCACCGAAGCTATCGGTATAGGGCGGGGCATCCACGCCTTTGTCGAAGATTTTGATCTTTTCCAGATTTTCCACGTCGTCGTAGACCGCCATTTTCTTGCTGCCGACGACGGTAATCCGGCGTACCTTGTTCGGGTCGAGCCAGCTAACATGGATGTGTGCCAGCAGGTTGTCGCCGAACTTCAGGTGCATGTACACCACGTCATGAATGTGTTTGAAGACCGAAGCGCCGCCCATTGCGCTGACGCTGGTTGGTTCTTTGCCCAGCAGATAAAACAGGATGGACAGATCGTGCGGGGCAAGGTCCCACATGGCGTTGACGTTCGGCTGATATAGCCCCAGGTTGGTGCGAACCGCGTTGATGTAATAGATTTCGCCGAGTTCGCCCGCGTCAATGATCTGCTTCAGCGCCTGGACAGCGGCGTTATACTCGAACGTATTGCCGACCATCAGCGTCAACCCATTGGTTTCCGCCACTTCAATCAGGTCTTCGGCATCCTGAGCACGAATCGTGAGTGGTTTTTCCACCAGCACGTGCAGGCCGTGTTCCAGGCAATCCCGGGCGATGGCGTAGTGGGTGGCTGGCGGGGTCGCTACGACAACGGCATCCAACCCCATTGCAAACAGGTCGCGGTAATCGCGGACAGTCTGCACCTGTGGGTAAAGCCGTTTTACCTGTTGCAGTCGTTCTTCCTTCATGTCGGCGACAGCCACCAGTTCCGACTTTGGGAGTTCAACAAAATTACGTGTCAGGTTTGGCCCCCAGTAGCCGTAGCCGATGACGCCGATTTTGACTGGATTCATGCTTCTCACTCCTCACAACTACAGTAAAACCTGGTTCAGGCTGCAATGCAGCGTAACTGGCGTTTGGGTTAGACCGCGCCGCGACCTTTTAAGACGGCCAGCGGCGTCTTAAAAAAGATTCTGAGGTCCTCCCAGAATGACTGGTGTTCGATGTACTGCACGTCCAGCGCCACCATCCCGTCGAAGTCCACTGCGCTACGGGCGCTGACCTGCCACAGGCCGGTCAGCCCCGGCTGCGCTTCCAGGCGGCGCAGGTGTTCCGGGCTGTACAGCTCAACCTCGTAGGGCAGCGGCGGACGCGGCCCGACCAGCGACATGTCGCCTTTCAGCACATTCCAAAGCTGGGGCAGTTCGTCCAGGCTGGTCTTGCGCAGCCAGTGGCCGACGCGTGTCACGCGTGGGTCGCGGGTCAGCTTGTACCGGGTGTCCTCCGGCACTTCGTCGCCCTGCATCTGTTGAATGGTGCTGGTATCCTTCTCAATCAACGCCTTCACAAAAGCCCGGTGCAGTTCACTGTCTGCATCCTGACGCATCGTGCGGAACTTGTAAACCACAAACGGGTAGATGTACCAGTGGCGCTGACCGTTTTTGACCCGTACGCGGGTACCGACTCGTTCCTGGGCGAAGATCGCGCCGCCGGAGGAGTCCAGCCGGATGGCGATGATGATCGCCAGCATCAGCGGCGACAGGACGAACAGCAGAACAGCCGCGACCGTCATGTCAAACAGCCGTTTCAGGATGAGGTAAGACTGGCTTAGGCGAACCGTCCGGGGGGCGGCTGACCTGGCCTGCGGCTTGCTCATAACCAGGGTTTTGGGTTCAACGATCAGCGGCGATACCATCAACAGCGCGATGGCTGTGATTACACCCTTCACAATAGCAAGCGACGGTAGTCTTGACATCTACGACCTCGACAGCACATGAAACGAACCCACTAAACGATCAGGCGCGGTTCGTTACGAACCGTGTTTAGGTTGCCAGCATCGTAAAATCCATGCCTAGCATCGGGCTAAAATCCGTTGCGTATAAATAGTGTAAGAATTAAGAAAACGGGTTATTTTTATTCCGAACTCAGCAATAAACCTGAATGTTTCTGTTATGAGTCAGAAGGATTATTTATAGGACACATGGGATAGGACACCGCATAGGATCGGTTTGTAAGCGTCTCATTACCTTACAGGTATAGATATAGGTTAGCCGCTTTACAAACATCAAATGCTTATATAATGGCTGTGTAAGCAAAACGAGGTGCTTTTATTGGAATCGTTCTAACGAGGAGGTTGATGGTGCCGGTCAGCAACAGCGTGCAGTTAGGGCAAAACGTGCGGATTTTCCACCCCGATCTGGTCAACCTTTATGGTTGTACGATTGGTGATGACACCCAGATTGGCCCATTTATTGAAATTCAGGCCGGCGTGAGCATCGGCAAACGCTGCAAGATTCAGTCCCATTCGTTTATCTGCGAAGGTGTAACGATTGAGGATGGCGTGTTTGTTGGACACGGCGTGATGTTTATCAACGACCTGTTCCCCGCCGCCGTCAATGCTGACGGTCAGCTTAAGTCCACCACCGACTGGACGCTGGTCAAAACCCGCATCTGCGCCGGCGCTTCGATTGGTAGCAACGCCACGATCATGGGTGGCATCACCATCGGCAAAGGCGCACTGGTGGGCGCCGGCGCGGTGGTAACGAAGGATGTTCCGGACTACGCGATTGTGGCTGGCGTACCCGCGCGGATCATGGGTGACGTGCGCGAGCGCGCCGGCATGGTCTCGAACAACGGCGGCGCTTAATGCCAGTCACCAACCAGCGGGCGGTGCGCTTCGACAAACTCATCCACCAGCCTGACCGCCAGTGGATACGACCCGATCAGCGGGTGGGTCGCCAGGGCTTCCACGGCCAGCAGCCTGGAACGCTGTAAAATGGCCTGTGTCGCCAGTCGTTCGTAGCGTTTGACCGTGCGAATCAGAAGATAAGCACCTTCCGGTATCGCGCCGATGGGCAGCGGATGGATGCCGGTGCTGTCCACGCGGCAGGTCACTTCGACTACATCGTCGTCACGCAGGCCGTCAATTGCTCCGTTGTTCGGGACATTGAGACCCGTGAACAGGGTTTTGCCAGTGGCAATGGACTGGATGCAGTCCAGCGCAACGCCGGCATAACCTTCGTCTTCCGGCAGTTCAGGGAGTTCGGCGACCGCTACGTTGTCCTGACGCGCGTGCACCATATAGCTGGCGCTGCGCTGACCCATCAGGCCGTGATAAACGGCTAATGCGCGGTCGGGGTTTTCAGCAGGGTTTATTTCCCGCAGGCGGCGCAGCAGTTCGGTTGTCAGGCGCAGCACTTCCTCGCCGCGTGTTTCCGGCTTCGCCAGTAAGGCGCTTAAGACTTCGTCGCGGTGGTAAAAATAGTGCAGGTATTCGTTGAGGAACATCCCCTGAAGTTCCCGCACCGCCGGTGCAAAGATCGCCATGTGGGTGGACTGAATGAAGCGCGGGTCGTTGAGCAGGGCAGGCAGCACTTCTTCCCCGCCGTCCTCGTCGGGGTCTACCCGTACGCTGCGCGTCCACGACAGGTGATTCAGGCCAAATACTTCGTGCCGGATGCGCTCCGATGGGATATGCAGATAACGGCTGGCGGCGTGCTGCGCACCGTTGGCACTGTCGCAGATACCAACCACCTGCCGGAAACCAGCGTCATGCAACGCTTGTACGACCAGTCCTGCCGGGTTGGTGAAGTTGTAAATCCAGGCACGCGGAGCCAGGTCAGCGGCTAACCGGGCATAGTCAAGAATTGCCGGGATGCTGCGCATCGCCATCGCAAAACCACCCGCGCCGGTCGTTTCCTGGCCTAATACACGGTGACGGAACGCGATACGCTCGTCGGTGGCGCGCCCCTGTTCAAAGCCAGGCCGAATCGTGGTGATGATGTGGTCCGCGTTCTGTATCGCTTCGCGGGCATCAGTCGTCAGCCGCACGCGGAACGGCGCGCCCTGCTGCTCGGCCAGTGTCTGGCACAGCCGTCCGATCAGGTCCAGCTTGTCGGCGTTGATGTCCATCAACCACAATTCACGCAGCCCTAAACTGCCGGCGCGGCGCACCAGCGGGGCGATCAACTGAGGGGTGCGAACGCCTGCGCCGCCGATGACAACCAGTTTCATGTTTGGTACTCCTTCGAGCGCGTTTCGGCTAGAATGATAGTCCAGACCGGCGGGCAAGTAAACCGGTGAGCTGTGTCTACTGTATTCGTTGAACCGCGCTGTTCTCAAAAATAAAAACTGGAATGAGGTTCTTATGCTGATTATCTTTGACAAGGACGGTACGCTGGTTCAAAATCCGGCGCCCGGGCGACCGGCCAACACACTGACCGAACAGGTGCTGTACCCTGATGTAGTAGAGCGGTGTGCGCAGCTCCGCGCGGAAGGGCATACACTAGCGATTGCCACCAATCAGGGTGGCGTGGCTTTCGGCCATTTTGACCATCACGCCGCAACCCTGCTGGTGAAAACGCTGGCCGATGCCATCGGCGCTGATCTGTACGCGCTGTGCGTGACCCATCCACGTGGCACGGTCAAGCGGGCGAAGCGCGACAGCCGCTTCCGCAAACCGAATCCGGGCATGATACAATACCTGATGGACGCGCTGGGTTTTCCGCCGGACGATACGCTGTACGTCGGCGATATGGAGTCTGACCGGCAGACGGCGGAGGCCGCCGGTGTGCGCTTTGCCTGGGCGTGGGAATTTTTTGGCAGGCCAGCTTATAGTACCGAGGAGCAGCAGCGGCGTTGACGATGATCCTGACGGGTTTCACCAGCTTCGGCAGTGTGGCGGTGAATCCCTCCCAGCTTATCATTGAAGCAGTTGCGGCGCGTCATCCTGTGTCCCATCTGGTGACCGCCGTGCTGCCGGTGGAATACGCGGCAGCCGGACGCTGGATCGTTGACCTGATTCACAGCTACCAGCCGGAGGCGGTCGTATGCCTGGGCATCGCACAGAACCGGAAGGCCATCAATCTGGAACGGGTGGCGCTGAACCTGAACGATGCTGCAATTCCCGATAATGCCGGCGATTTAGCCACCGGTCGCCTGATTGACCCGGCTGGGCCGCCCGCCTACTGGTCAAACCTGCCGTTGGATACAATGCTGGCGGCGCTGCAGGCACGCGGGATTCCCGCAGCGATTTCCAACCATGCCGGCGCTTACGTCTGCAACCACGTGTTTTACGTCGCGCGGCGCGAACTGGAACGGATGGGCAGCGGCGCGGCCTGCGGCTTTATTCATGTTCCGCCATTGTCCGAACCAGCCGACCATTCCGATGGATTGCCACTGGCAATCATGATGGATGCGGTGGAATGCTGCCTGGAAATTCTGGAAACAACATGAGCAATCCGATCATCACTGCTTATACCCTTCGTTATTTAAGTATCTGCGAGCGCCGCATCTGGCTCGACCATGCTGGCGACCCGCTGGCGCGGGAAATCGTGCCGGTCGAAGCCTTTGCCGGAGGTATCCGCCATGAGGAAGCTGTCAGCGCGGCCATGTTTGGCAAGGCAATGCCGGTCGTGGCGGTGGACTGGCGGGATTTGGTGGAGATCACCCGGTCGTTGATGGAACAGGGAGTCGCGGGTATTCGCGGCGCGGCTTTTGAGCGCACGCTGTCATTACAACCGCCGGTCACGGTGCGCGGGCGGGTGGACTGGCTGCGGCGCGTGGCGCAGCCGTCGCGGTTAGGCGGGTGGTGTTACGAACCGGTGGAGATCAAACTGCGCAAAGAGGTCAGTGCCGAAGACCGCTTGCAGTTGGATTTCTACGTGTGGCTGCTAAACGAGGCGCAGGGCGTTGAACCTTCCGGCTGGTTCTGGATGGGGCGCGATAGCGACAACCGCCCGCTGAACGTGGTCGAACACCGCTACGACAAGAACCGTTTGATGGCCGCGTTGGGCCGTGCTACCGACCTGCTGGCAGCGCCAGCCGCGCCGCCGGTGTTCCTGGGCAGCCACTGCCAGACCTGCCCCTGGAAGGCGGCCTGCACCCAGGCCGCTGCTGATGGGCGTTCGGTAGCGCTGCTGCCCGGTCTGTCACGGCAGACGTGGATGCATATGCAGCGCGACGGTGTTCACACGCTGGATGATATACTGGCGCTGCCGCCGCAGGAGTTAAGCCGGTTTAAGGGTGTGGGCAAAACGCGGGCGCTGGAACTGCACGCGCACGCGCGCGCGGTTGTCAGCGGAATGCCAGTGCCGCGCTGCCCGTTGCCGGAAAAAACGCGCCTGCCGGGTGTCATGCTCGACCTGGAAACCCGTATGGACGACGGCGGCGTGTGGTGTTTTGGCTGGCAGGGCGCGGACGGCCAGACCCGTGTGGCGATTGTGGATGCCTACTGTGACGCGGACAGCCTGACGCTGCCAGATGGACAGGTGATTATAATGATCCGAGACAGTGACGAAGGCTGGCGCCTGGTGGCCGACGCTGCCAGTGAACTGCCCGGCCCGGTTTATCACTGGGGCAGTTTTGAGAAGGGCGTTCTGCGCAGCACCGCGCCAACGGACGTGGTGCGGGCGCTCGATGACCGGCTGCACGATCTCAACCGCACCTTCCGCCAGACCATGGCGCTGCCGGTGCGCGGAACAAGTATCAAAAAAGTAGCGCCATATCTCGGTTTTCACTGGCCGGAAGGCACGGACGCTTTCACGGCCTGGGCCGATTACAACGCCTGGCTGCTGGATGGCAACGCCCGGCGGCTGGCGCGCGCCTGTGCTTACAATCGCGCCGACGTGGACGCGCTGGCGCTCATCTGGCAGTGGATGGTGAACAACAGCTTATGAATCGGCGTTCGCTTGGCTCCACTTCGCTACTCGTTTCGCCGTTGGGACTTGGGCTGGCGGCGCTCGGTCGCCCCGGTTACATCAACCTCGGTCATGCCAATGATCTGAAGCAGGATTATTCCGTCGAAGCGATGCAGCGTCATGCCCATGACGTGCTGGATGAAGCCTGGCGGCTGGGCGTGGCTTATTTTGACGCCGCGCGCTCGTATGGTCGGGCGGAGCCGTTCCTCGGCGCGTGGCTGGAGTCGCGCCGTGTGCCGCGTGAGGACGTAGTGGTTGGCTCCAAGTGGGGCTACACCTATACTGCCGGCTGGCAGGTCGAAGCCGAAAAACACGAAGTCAAGGAGCATTCGCTGCCGGTGCTGCGCCGCCAGTGGGGCGAAACGCAGGCGAATCTGAACGGCTATTTGCGGCTGTACCAGATTCATTCCGCCACTTTCGATAGTGGCGTGCTGGACAATACTGAAGTGCTGGCGGAACTCGCCCGGCTGAAAGGGCAGGGAATCGCCATCGGCCTGACGTTAAGCGGCGCGAACCAGGCGGAGTTATTGGACAAAGCGTTAGGTGTTACGGTAGACGGCACGCGCCTGTTTGACACCGTGCAGGCGACCTGGAATCTGCTCGAACCATCGGCAGGTTCGGCGCTGGCGGCGGCGCACACGGCGGGCATGGGTGTGATCGTCAAGGAGGCGCTGGCAAATGGCCGACTGACGCCGCGCAACGACCAGCCGGAATTTGCCGCTAAACTGGCGCTGCTGCGGCGCGAGGCGGAACGTCTGGAAACGACAGTAGATGCGCTGGCACTCGCTGCCGCGCTGGCGCAGCCCTGGGCTGACGTGGTTCTCAGCGGCGCGGCAACAGTGGATCAACTGCGCTCGAATGTGCAGGCTGTTACTGTGCGCTGGGACGATGAGGTGGCTGTACAACTCGGCACGTTGGCCGAAGCGCCGGAAGTCTACTGGGAGACACGCAGCCGGCTTGCCTGGAATTAGCGGCGGCAATGTTGGGTCAGGAGTATGGTGTGAGCCAGAAAAAGCTGCCGGGGCCGGGACTATGGTTTCTGCTGCGCAACGGGCGACAACTTTCCGCCGATCCGCTCGCAGCGTTTGAACTGCTGGCGCAGTACGGCGACATGGTGCTGCTGGCGCTGGGGCCGAGGCGTATGGTGTTTATCAACCATCCCGATCTGGTGCGTGAAGTGATGGTGACGAAGGCGGCCCAGTTCCAGAAGTCGAAACTGCTCAAGCGCGTATTTGAAGATTCGGTTGGCAACAACGTCTTTACCGGCGATGGTGACTTCTGGAAGCGCCAGCGCCACTTGATGCAGCCCGCCTTCCACACCCGGCGCATTGGCGCGTATGCCAATATTATGGTCAGCCACGCCCGCCAACTCGTGGACGGCTGGCGTGATGGGCAAACGCTGTCGGTCAGCCGCGAAATGATGCACCTGACAATGGGCATTGTCACCAAAGCCCTGTTTGATGCTGACCTGCGCGATGATTCGGCAGGGGCGGCCTTCTCAAGGTTGTTTGAAGTGGTGGGCCATCGCATTGCGCGTCAAAACAGCGTTCGCCTGCCGTACTGGCTGCCTACCCGGGAAAACCGTGCTGTGCGCCAATCAGTCGCCGCGATTGACCGGGTATTGCAGCCGATCATCGAGGAGCGCCGCCAGTCAGGGCGGGATACCGGCGATCTGCTCTCGATGCTGGTCATGGCATCGGAGGGCGGGGGCATGAGCGACGACCAGCTCCGCAATGAAGTGATGACCCTGTTTGGTGCGGGCTATGAGACGACTGCGAACACACTGACGTGGACGTTTTACCTGCTGTCACAGCATCCTGAGGTGGAAGCGAAACTGCTGGATGAGATTGACCGCGTGCTGCCGACTGGCCGCCCGGTAACGCTGGATGATCTGGCGCGGCTGCCGTATACCGAGATGGTGATAAAAGAGGCGATGCGCTGTTACCCCACCAGTGTGGCGATTTCCCGCGATGCAGTTGAGGACGTTGAAATTGGGGGATACGTGATTCCGCGCGGCACGATGGTGGTATTGTCGCAGTGGACGCTGCACCACGATCCGCGTTTCTGCGACGAGCCGGCACGGTTCAGGCCGGAGCGATTCAGCGTGGAAAACGAGGCCAACATTGACAGATATGCCTATCTACCGTTCGGAGTCGGACCGCGCATCTGCCTGGGGAACGCCTTTGCCATGATGGAAGCGCGGCTGGCGCTGGCAACGATTCTCCAGCACTACCGGCTGACGCCCGCGCCCGGTTACATCATGCATCCCGATTTCCGGTTTACGTTGCGGCCATCTGGTGGACTGCCGATGGTGGCGCGGCGACGCAAAATCGAAAACTCATCGTCTTCGCCGTGATGACCTAGCGTAACGTCCAGAAACCGGCCTGTTCGCAGGCACTGAGCATCCCCCGTATATCATCATAATCGGCATCCTTGACGGCTACAAAGCGGCTGATGAGGCCGCTTGTAAGGGAAGTGTGTACCTTGTCATCGGTGTGCATCTCCGTCAGAATGTCCTGCACCTCCCGTTGCACGCTCTCTGAAATATGGGCAGCTGCCACAAACGGCTGGATCGTGGATGGGCCAAAGCTGTCCACTATCCGAAGCTGCTGTGCCAGCCGGGGATGGTCGCGCAGTTCGATCTCCAGCACGTGGGAGTCAATCGCTGCCGCGTCTACCTGCTGCTCGGCAACCAACCGTATCGCCTGCTGGTGAAAACCGGCTTCCAGCACCCGTCCAAAATAACCATTGGTTTCGCCCAGCCGCAGCAGATGGTAACGCGTGATGCCGTAACCGGACTGTGATTCTGGCTCGTTGTAAGTCCACGTGCAGCCGCGCAAATCCGCAAACGTTTGATGCGGGCTGTCACGGTGGACGATCACGTCGGAAAAGTAGATTGGGCGCTCCTGGTAGCGTTCGCCGATCAGCACCGGCGCTGCCAGCGCATGAAACTGTGGCGGTGACCGGCGCGGCAACGTTCGCAGCACGTAAGGCAGACCGCAAATAAAGCTAAAATCGGCGTGCGCAAGATCATCATAGGACTGCCCGACCTGCAACTCCATTGGGTAGTTTAACTGCCGCGCCAGATACCGGGTGATAACTTGGTACACCGGCAGCAGGGCAGGGGCAAGGAAAGTATAAACGCGATATGTCCGAGGCATGGAAGACCTTGTGACGAATGTACAAACTGCTTTGGACATTATAGGCTGGGATGCCAGTGGCAAACAAGGCAGCAACTCCGGCTTGGCGTGCTGCCCAACGTCATCTGTGGCAGGACAAATGTTGTACCGGAGACGTGATGTCCTTCACTGTGGTTTTCCCCTGGCTGGTTTTACAATCCGTTTAACAGCGTTTTGTGTTTTTCTAAAATGTTTGACTTCAAAACGAAAACAAACGAAAGCCTGATCATATTTCTTATGGTGGCTTAGGCCAGGGGTGACGCCGATGAAAGGTTGGATGGGGAAAGTTCTGGTGGTGGACCTGACCACCCGCGAGGTCGCTACTCGACCACTTGATCCCAATATGGCGCGGCAGTTTATTGGCGGGCGTGGGCTGGGCGCGCGGCTGCTGTGGGATCTCGTCGGGCCGGAGATTGAACCGCTGTCTCCCGAAAACGCGCTGATCTTCTGTGTTGGCCCGCTGACGGCGACCGGGTTTCAGACCAGCAACCGCTTTTCCGTTAGCACCAAATCGCCGCTGACCGGCACGGTACTCGATGCCAATTCCGGCGGCTGGTGGGGGATGCACTTCAAACGCACCGGCCACGACGTGCTGATTGTGAAGGGGAAAGCCTCATCTCCAGTGTACCTGGAGATTAACGAAAGCACTGTTGAAATCAAGGACGCGGCGCACCTGTGGGGTAAAACCGTTTCGGAAACATCTGCTGCTTTGGGGCAGGACAAAAATAAACGCAGCGTCCTGTGCATCGGCCCGGCGGGCGAAAACGGCGTGCTGTTCGCGGCGATCATGAACGATGTCAGCCGGTCGGCGGCACGGGGCGGCCCCGGCGCGGTGATGTGCAGCAAAAACCTGAAAGCCGTTGTCGTGCAGGGGCGGGTAAAAACCGAGGTTGACGACAGGGAACGCTTCAAATTTGTCGAATACGAAGCGACCAAGATGCTGAAGGCCAACCCGATCACATCGCAGGCGTTCCCGGAATTTGGCACGGCGGTCATCATGAACATCGTCAACGCCATTGGCGCGCTGCCTACGCGCAACTTCCAGCAGTCGTATTTTGAGAATGCGGAGGCCATCAGCGGCGAAACCCTTACGGAAACGCTGCTGGAAAAGAATCAGGCGTGCTGGGCGTGCCCGATTGCCTGCACCCGCATCACCAAAACCGGCAAGGGCGAGGGTGAAGGGCCGGAGTACGAGACTTCCTGGGCGTTTGGCGCGGCGTGTGGCGTTGACGATCTGGAAGCCATCACCAACGCCAACTATCTGTGTAATGATCTGGGTATGGATACCATCACCGCCGGTTCAACCATTGCCTGCGCAATGGAACTGACCGAGCGCGGCCTGCTCAACAGCGATCTACGTTTTGGCCGCGCCGACCTGCTGGAACGCATGGTTGAGGACATCGGCTACCGGCGCGGTCTGGGTGATAAACTGGCGGACGGCAGTGCCCGGTTGGCAGCACGGTATGGCGCGCCGGAGCTTTCGATGAGTGTCAAGAAGATGGAAATGCCGGCCTATGACCCGCGCGGGATGCAGGGGCAGGGCCTGCTGTATGCAACCAGCAACCGGGGCGGCTGCCACATGCGTGGCAACATGCTGGGCATGGAAGTTCTGGGACTGCCGAAGCTGATTGACCGGATGCAGGTACACGGTAAAGCGGGCTTCGTCATCCTGCACCAGAACGGCTCGGCGGTGATTGACTCGCTGGTGGTGTGCAAGTTCGCCAATATCGCGGTTGCTGACGAATATTTCGCGCGCGCGCTCACGGCGCTGACCGGCGTCGAATACCCAACCGGCGAGCTGATTCAGGCCGGCGAACGCATCTATAATCTGGAACGGCTGTACAACCTGCGCGAAGGCTTTACGCGGGTGGACGATATGCTGCCGCCGCGCCTGCTGAACGAGCCGGCGACCGGTGCCAGCGCCGGGCAGGTCAGCCAACTGGAGCCAATGCTGGCGGAATATTACCGGGCGCGCGGCTGGGACGAAAACGGCGTGCCAAAGCCAAAGAAACTGGAAGAACTGGGATTGGCCGAACTGGTGGAGGTGGCGCGATGATAGACCAGCGCGTTTATGAGATGTTCCGCGACATCGGGCGGGACATGTATCTGCATAACCTGTGCTCCTCGCACGGCGGCAATATCAGCGTGCGTTTTGGCGACCGTATTATCATTAAGCGGCGCGGTGCGATGCTGGGCAACCTCAAGCCGCATGACCTGATTGAAACCGGGCTGGACAAAAACGACAGCGGCGTGGCGCTGGCCTCGACCGAATTGATCGTGCATCGGGCGATTTACAAGGCAACGCCGGCGCTGGCCGTTGTGCACGGGCACCCACGCCGTGCCATTGCCATGTCACTGTCGCGGGACGAGATCATTCCGATTGACAACGAAGGTTCGTACCTGTTGAAGAAAATCCCGGTGGTGGAGGTTGAATTTGCTTCCGGTTCGCCGACGATGGCGAACACGATTGCCGACGCTCTAAAGTCCTACAAGATCGTCATGATGCGTGGGCACGGCAGTTTCGCCACCGGCCAGACGCTGGATGAGGCCTTCCAGTGGACGGACGCGCTGGAAGAAGCCTGCGAGATCATTTTCTACGCCAGGCAGTTAAACGAGGAGATGATCGAGTACCGCAAGCACAGCGCATCGTACACCACGTGGTAAGCGCCGTGAGTGAGACCATTGTGATTCAGGTGCGGCTGCTTGCCAGTCTGCGAACGGTGGCGAAAGCCAGAAGTATCGCGGTCAGCCTGATGAACGGCGCGACAGCCAGCGATCTACTGGCCGCCGTCCAGTGTGACCATCCGGCACTGGCGGAACACGTTGTAAATCCGCGCGGGGAACTGCTGCCCGGCGTGCTGCTGCTGATTAATGGACGCCATGCTGATTTCCTGCAAGGGTTGGATACGCCGCTGCACCCCACTGATGACGTGCTGCTGCTGCCGCCCGTCGCCGGTGGATGAGTTTATCTCTGCGCGTACCAGTCTGTCGTCAGCCTGTGCTGGACGGCGAGGGCAACGGCCTGTCGGCGGTTGCTGGTCTGCAACTTGGTAAAGATGCTGCTGACGTGTTTTTTCACCGTCAGAATGCTGATCGTGAGGTGTTCAGCAATCTGGGCGTTGGTGAAGCCGCGCGCCATCAGGCTGAGCACCTCGCGTTCGCGTCCCGTGAGCAGTTGTGGCGTGAGAATTGGCTGCTGGAGCGCCTGCACCAATGCCTGCTCGGCGTCCCGCGACAGAGTGGCTTTGCCGTTGTAGGCGTCCCGGATGGCCTGCACCAGTGCTTCGCACTCGATGCTTTTGTGCAAATAGCCAACCGCGCCGGCGCTGACTGCCATCTTCACCATGCCTTCGCTGACAAAGCTGGTCAGTACCAGCACCCGCGACCGGGGGCTGTGACGGCGAATGATCCGCAGCACCTGCTCACCGTCCATATCCGGCAGGGAGATGTCCATCAGCACCACGTCCGGTCGCAGCTGCGCACACAACTCGGTCAGTTCCTTGGCCGTCCCGGCTTCCCCGATCAATTCCATATCGGCGCAGTTCTCGATTGAAGCGGCCAACCCGCGCCGCAGCATGGTATGTTTGTCGGCAATAACCAGTTTGATCGGTTTAATGTCCAGCATCACAACCTCGGTCATTTACAGTAACACTTTGGGAGCGTCCACTTCACGATTGGGGATGGTCGTCTGGTGTTCCTGGTGATACACCCGCGTGGGGATAATGCCGCAGCCGCCGTAACGTTCCATCACCCGCACCTGGGCCAGCACGTCTTCCCCGCAGTGCTCGACTGGCAGTTGCTCCCAGAAGCTAAAGCCGCCGCACTCACGCAGCTTGCCGGTATCGTACAGCACGCAGGCGCCTACCCAGGCCAGCTTGTACTTCCGCTGGGTTGGCGGCGTTAAACCCAGTTGGGCCGCGACGTGCAGGATGTTGGCCGCGTTATGCAGCTTGTGGCGCTCCCACTCCGGCGTGTTCGGGCGCAGCACTTCGGGTTGCACTGGCCCGTCCCAGAACTCAATCGCCTGCTGGTGCGGGCGCACATCATTGATGTAGCTTAAGCCCGGCACCGCGCAGCCGACAAAACCGCAGCCTTCTTCCATGATGGCGGTGTGCAGCCGTTCCAGTGCGTCCGGCTCCAGAATCAGGTCGTCATCTATAAACAGCGCGTAGGGCGCGGTGGCCTGGTCAAGCAGGAACTGGCGTTGATGCGCCATGCCACGCCGGGGCCGGTTTTTGTGAAGGTCCACGCGGTGGCCATGAAATCGCAGCACTCTTGTGACCGCCAGCACTTCACCGCAGTTTTCCACGTCATAGTCTTCGGTCTGGTCGGCGACAACCACACGGAAATCGTGGAAGGACTGGCCGATCAGGGTTGCCAGCGTCACTGCCAGTGCTGCCGGACGGTTATAGGTCGGAATGAGCACATCAATCGTTGCAGTCATGCCATGACTCCATTGGCGCTCGACTGCGAGGCTGGCTGGTAGCCGGCATACGCCAGCAGATCAAACGCTGCTGCCAGTACTTCTTCTACCGTTACATCACCAACAAAACAGGTGTCGTGCTGGCAGCGGTCGTGGGGTGGGTCCATGATGCTCATATCCTGCCCGCACAGCGGACAGTGTTTGGTCCAGGACAGCAACGGACGGTGTTTGCTGCGGCCTGGATGTGCCCAGTTAAAGGCGTTGCCAAACCAGAAGATACCTACATTCGGCGCGCCAACGGCGTTAGCAACGTGCATCGGTCCGGTATCGTTGGAGATCATGATGGTGGCGGCTTCCAGCAGGGCGGCCAGACCACCAATCGAAAGCCGGTCGCAGGCATTAATGGCAGGGCACTGCATCGCCCGGACGACTGCCGCTATCACGTCGCGTTCATGCTGCGTGCCGGTAATAACGATCTGTAGCCCCTGCCGCGCCAGCGTATCCGCCACCTGCGCGAACCGTTCCGGCGGCCAGCGGCGGCGCTGGTCAGAGGCGCCGGGGTGCAGTACGGCATACGACGGCTGTAACTCCGGCAGTCGCTGGTGCACTTCGGCCCGGTCCGCTTCGGTGATAGGCAGTCGCGGCTCATAGTGAGATGGCTGCGCCCCGACCAGCCGTACCAGTTCCAGCAGACGCAGGAATTCATTCTGATAGTAAACGTAGGGCATCCAGCGGTCGAGTTCCAGCGCTCCCGGCGTCCGCATCCCCACTGTGTAACGCGCGCCCATGCGCTTAACAAACGGGTTGGTATTTTGCCCGCCACCGTGCATCTGGATAGCAAGGTCAAAGCGTTCGCGGCGTATGGCTTCGAGGAAGGCGTCTACTTCCTCCTGACTTTCCACCAGGTGGGGCAGGTGCGGCTCGTAACGAATCCCACGCGTGACCGGGATGACGATGGCGCGGTCAACCGGGCCGGGGCGGCTTTCGATCAACGCCTTGTGGAATGGCTTGCCCAGGTAGACAATTTCCGCATCTGGATAGGTGTCGCGGATCGCTTCCAGTGCCGGGATGGCTGCAATAAAATCGCCCAGGTTGGTTGCCCGCAGAATCGCTATTTTTTGTACTTCAGGAAATTTATCAAAGGTTGAGAAACCATTCTTTTTTGTTTCCATCGTGTACACAGCACTTAGCCTTCTCTGTACAGGTCAGATGCGCTCATGGTAGAGCGGGCGTGTAAGAAGGGAATCAGCCAAGTGTAGGAAACCAGTAAGAGAAACAGGTGTAATTCAAACGCAATTCTGATAATTCTCTCTCACAATAAGACAACCTTGGTCAGTTATGCCCCCATATCCTGGCAAATGGGCCAGTTGGTGACGGCCAGTTTTCCCCGTGTTCCAGTAGCCGTTTGCAGACCATATCTAGCCAGCAGGCCGACCGAGGAAATACCACTCACAACCTATTCTCAAAAAGGCCGTTCTGCCGTACCATAACAGCCAGACATTAAAAATTGTTACTTCTCAAATGCGATCCTAAGATCGCCGGTTCTAGAACCCCCTGGCTTCCTGATCTTCCACTTGCAGCCATGTTTGATCGTACCCTGCCGTTGGGCCGGGTGACGCTGGTAGTGCCATTGCCGCTGGCTGCGGCGTTGGTCTGACGAAAGGAAGAACACCATGAACAGCATTCATACCTGGCGAGGGCTGGACAACCGCCGCAGCGGACGGCTGCGCGTTTTTACCTGGCACGTACACGGTTCGTACCTGTATTACCTGTCACAGGCGGACTGCGACTTTTATCTGCCGGTGACTGCCGACCGCAGCGACGGTTACGGTGGCAAGGTTGGCCCGTTCCCATTTGGCGACAATATCATCGAAGTGCCGGTTGACCGGGTGAAGGACACCGAGTTCGATGTCATCCTGTTCCAGTCGCGGCGGCATTACGAAGCTGACCAGTACGAGATTTTCTCCGAGGCGCAGCGCCGCCTGCCGAAACTGTACCTGGAACACGACCCGCCGCGCGAACACCCCACCGATACCAGACATTGGGTCAAAGACCCGGATGTGACCCTGGTACATGTGACCAGTTTCAACCGGTTGATGTGGGATTCCAACGGTGTGCCAACGGCAGTAATAGATCATGGCGTCGTCGAGCCAGTGGCGCGCTACGACGGCACGCTGCCGCGCGGCATTGTGGTCATCAATAACATTCGCCCGCGCGGACGGCGGCTGGGCTACGATCTGTTTGAGTACGTCCGGCAGCACGTGCCGATTGATCTGATCGGCATGGGATCGAAGGAAATCGGCGGGCTGGGCGAAGTGCCACATAACGAAGTGCCAGCGTTCATTGCGCAGTACCGCTTTTTCTTCAACCCCATCCGCTACACCAGTCTGGGACTGTCCATCATCGAAGCGATGATGGTCGGCCTGCCGATTGTCGGTTTTGCAACAACCGAACTGGTGTCGGTCATCAAACCGGGCATCAATGGCTTTCTCTCACTTGACCCCGACGCATTGATTGACGACATGCGGCGGCTGCTGGCTTCGCCGGAACTGGCGCGCCGGGTGGGCGAAAACGGGCGGCAGTACGCGCTGGAGCGCTTCAGCATCACCCGGTTCGCGCGCGAGTGGGAACGGCTGCTGGCTTCCGTTTGTGCCGGTCAGCCGGTCGAACCAGCGGTCAACGGAATTTCGACGGTTTCAGTGGAAAGCGGCCTGTGATGAACAAACGCAAAATCGGACTCATCAGCGAACATGCCTCGCCGCTGGCGGCCTTGGGCGGGGTGGACAGCGGCGGCCAGAATGTTTACGTCGGCGAACTGGCGCGCCACCTGGGGCTGCTGGGCTATGAAGTGGACGTGTTCACCCGCTGGGATGACGCCCGCCTGCCGCAGGTGGTGCAGTGGACGACCAACGTTCGTGTTGTGCATGTGAAGGCCGGGCCGATCACGTTTGTCCGCAAGGAAGAACTGCTGCCGTTTATGGGGGAGTTCACACGTGGCGTGCTGGCCTTCTCCAGAGAGCAGGGCAACCCATACAAGCTGTTTCACGCCAACTTCTTTATGTCGGCGCTGGTGGCGGCGGACATCAAAAAGCTGCTGGGTACGCCCTTCGTGGTGACGTTCCACGCGCTGGGCAAGGTGCGCCGGCAGCACCAGGGCGACGCCGATCAGTTCCCGGCGGAGCGTATCAGTATCGAAGAACGGGTGATTGACGAGGCCGACCATATCATCGCCGAGTGTACGCAGGACCGGGATGATTTAGTCGAACTGTACGATGCCAACCCGGCCAACATCTCAATCGTCCCCTGCGGCGTGAACACCAACGACTTCTACCCGATTGACCGCCTGCTGGCGCGGATGGTGCTGAATTTAAATCCGCAGGAACGGATCATCCTGCAACTGGGGCGGATGGTGCCGCGCAAGGGCGTGGATAACGTGATTGAGGCGGTCGCGCGGCTGAACAAACAGCACAAAACCCCGGCGCGGCTGCTGGTTGTTGGCGGCGAGTCCGATGACCCAGACCCGGAGCGCACACCAGAGATTGCCCGCCTGTCGGAACTGGCGTCCCGGCTGGGCATCAAACGGAAGGTGACGTTTGTCGGGCGCAAGGGGCGCGAAGCGCTAAAGTATTACTACTCGGCAGCGGATGTGTTTGTCTCCACCCCCTGGTACGAGCCGTTTGGCATGACGCCGCTGGAGGCGATGGCCTGTGGCACGCCGGTGATCGGCTCCAACGTGGGCGGCATCAAGTTCAGCGTGGCCGATGGCAAGACCGGCTATCTGGTGACGCCGAAGAACCCGGTCGAACTGGCCGACCGCCTGCACGAACTGTTCTCGAACCAGAAGTTGCAAAGCTATTTTCGGCAGAATGCCCTGCACCGGGTGAATTCGCTGTTCACCTGGTCGAAGGTTGCCCACATGGTGTCCGATTTGTATGAAAAGGTGGCCTTCACCTACGAAACGCAGGACACCTTCCACGAGAGCAAGCTGACCATCATTGACCAGTCGTTTACGTCAGCCATCGAAACGATACGCAAATCCAGCCGCCTGCTGCGCCTGCCGATCATGGATGCTACCGCCGCCATCGTCCAGTCCCTGTCCAGCGGTGGCAAGGTGCTGGCCTGTGGCAACGGCGGCAGTGCCACGCAGGCGCAGCACTTCGCGGGCGAGCTGGTTGGCCGCTTCATGAATGAAGATCGCCCTGGCCTGCCCGTCATGGCCTTAACGGCGGATGGCGGCATCATCACTGCCTGGGCTAACGACGTAGGCTACGACCACGTATTTTCGCGGCAGGTCGAGGCCTACGGCAGGACCGGCGACGTGCTGGTGGCTATTAGCACCAGCGGCAATTCGCCCAGCATCATCGAAGCCTTAAAACACGCACGTGAAAAAGGATTAACCTCGATTGCCCTGCTGGGCAAGAGCGGTGGCGACGCGGTGGAAAAAGCCGACATTCCCATCCTCGTCCCGTCGTATAACACACAGCGGATCCAGGAAATGCACATTCATATTCTGCATCTCCTGTGCGAACTGGTCGAAAAACAGTTGTTCGCGGGTAAACCCGCCGAACGAAATCTGGCGGAGATGCTGCCAAAAGCGGCAGGCTTTTCGCGGGTAGGCGGATTTGTATCTTCTCACAGAAAGGCATGATGACATGGAACTGACAAACAAGGTAGCGATTGTGACCGGCGGTGGTCAGGGGCTTGGCGAGGCGATCTGCCGGGCGCTCTCCCGCGCTGGTGTGACGGTGGTTGTCGCGGATATTCAGGCAGAGAAAGCGCAGAAGGTAGCCGACAACATCAAGCAGGAAGGCTGCGCCGGCAGCACAGTCATGATGGACGTAAGCCGCGAGGACAGTGTGAAACAGGCGGTCGAGCAGGTGATGCAGCAGTATGGGCATATTGACATCCTCGTCAACAACGCTGGGATTGATTACACGCTGCCGTTTGATGAACTGACCGTTGAGCAGTTTGACCGGGTGCTGGATGTTAACCTGCGTGGCCCGTTCCTGACCGCCAGACACATTATCCCGATCATGTACCGGCAGAACGAAGGGCACATCGTCAACATCGCATCCACTGCTGCCAGGCGGATGTGGCCCAATGCCGCCGCCTACCACGCCTCGAAGTGGGGGCTGGTTGGCCTGTCACACGCGCTGTTTACGGAAGCGCGCCAGCACGGCGTGAAAGTTAGCACCATCATCGCCGGCGGGATGCGGACGCCCTTCATTCTCGACCGCTTCCCGGATACACCGCTGTCCAACCTGCAGGACCCAAAACACGTCGCTGATACGATTGTGTTCCTGTTGCAGCAGCCGACGGAAACGATTATCCCGGAAGTGATGGTGGTCCCGCTGAACGAAACGTCGTGGCCTTAGTGCGCTGTTGGCGGTTGGCGGTTGGCAAGCAGCGGAACCTGCCACAAGCCACCCGCCAGCCACTACCCGCCGGAGGGAGGGTCGTATGAACCGAGCAATCTTCATTGACAAGGATGGCACGCTGATCGTAGACGTGCCGTACAACGTAGACCCGGAACTCATCACCCTGTCGCTGGGGGCAGGCGAAGCCCTGCGCCGGTTTAAGGACGCGGGTTATCTGCTGGTCGTGGTCTCGAACCAGTCCGGTGTGGCGAAGGGTATGTTTGACGAGGCGGCGCTCCAGCCCGTCCGGCAGCGGTTAAACAAACTGCTGGCGGAATACGGTGTCCAGCTTGACGGCTTTTACTACTGCCCGCATTGGCCGCATGGAACGGTAGAGCGATATGCCATCGCCTGCGAGTGCCGTAAGCCAAAAGCCGGGATGCTGCTGGCTGCCGCCCGCGACCTGAACATAGACCTGTCACGCTCGTGGATGATCGGCGACATCCTGGCAGATACCGAGGCCGGCAAACGCGCCGACTGTCGGACTGTCCTGATTGAAAAGCCTTACGACCCGGTTATCCACCTGACCGACCAGAACCGGCCTGATTTTATCGTGCGTAGCTGGCACGAAGCCACACGGGTGATTCTCGCCAGACGCGCAGCGCAGTCACGACCGTTTATGTCGTCAACGGCAGGGTAACACGATGGACTATCAAAACGTCATCCCGCAGTTCCGGCAGCAGAAAATCCTGGTGATTGGCGAACTGATGCTGGACGTGTACCTGTACGGCACGTCCAACCGCATCTGCCGGGAAGCACCGGTGCCGGTGGTTAACGTGCAGTCGCGCGAGGATGTGCCAGGAGCGGCGGCAAATGCAGCCGTTAATCTGGCGGCGCTGGGGGCGCAGGTGCGTTATCTGAGCATCACCGGCCAGGACCGCGACTCCCAAACCGTCATCCGGCTGTTGAGCCATGCGGGGGTGCATACATCGGGCGTGGTCTGCGACCCGACGCGGCAGACCATCACCAAGCGGCGGGTGCTGTCCGATGGGCAGCTGATTGTACGTTATGACGATGGCTCGACCGGGACGCCCTCGCCCTATTTCGAGCGGCAGCTGATTAAAAAGCTGACGGCATTTTACCCGGAGGTGGACGCGGTGCTGCTCTCCGATTATGGTTACGGCGTCATCACCGATCGCGTCATCGCCGCGTTACAATCGCTTCAGCAGCGGCAGCCAAAGCTGCTGGTGGTGGATTCCAAGAATCTGCCGCGCTTCCACGACCTGCACCCAACGGCAGTAAAACCCAACTATGCCGAAGCGATTCAACTGTTAGGACTGGCGAAAGCCGATCATGGGCGGCGTGTTGATCAAATTCTGGCACATGGGCATGATATTCTGGACATCACCGGCGCGATGGTGGCAGCCGTCACGATTGACAGCGAAGGCGCGGTTATCTTCGAGCGCGGAAAATCGCCCTACCGTACCTATGCCCGTCCCGTGCCGAACTCCAAAGCTGCCGGCGCGGGGGACACCTATATCGGCACGCTGACGCTGGGCCTGTCGTCTGGGCTGTCACCGCTGGAAGCGGCAGAACTGGCGACCGCTGCCGCGACGGTGGTGGTTCACAAGGACGGCACGTCTACCTGTTCGGCGAAAGAGTTGATGGATTTCTTCAAACCGCCGCAGAAAGTCATCACCGACCGCGCCGAACTGGCCTCCCGCGCCCAGGGCTACCGCGAGCAGGGGCGTAAGATCGTTTTCACCAACGGGTGTTTTGACATCCTGCATCGCGGTCACATCACCTATCTTACCCAGGCGAAAGCCCTGGGGGACATCCTGGTGGTGGCGGTCAACAGTGACGAAGGGGTGCGGCGTTTGAAGGGCGCAGATCGTCCGATCAATTTGCTGGAAGATCGGATGCATGTCCTCGCGGCACTGGACTGTGTTGACCACGTGGTTGCCTTTGAGGAAGACACGCCGGTTGACCTGATTCGACTCGTCAAACCGGACGTTTACGCCAAAGGCGGCGATTACACCAAAGCCACTTTGCCGGAAGCGCCGTTTGTCGAAGCCCTCGGCGGCAAGGTCGAAATTCTGCCATACATCAACGAACGTTCGACGACGGCGGTCATCGAGAAGATTCGCGCGCTGGACAAGGCCGGTTAGCTGCTGTCGAGTAGCAGGGTAGGGGCACGGCGCGTGTGCCCCTATGGATTTCCGAAGGAGAAGTTCCCTTGCCTCCACGCTGGCAGGACGCCCACAAAATTCTATGCATCCGTCTGGACAACCTGGGCGACGTGTTGATGACCACGCCTGCCTTGCGTGCCTTGAAGTCCCTGCATCCCGGCGTCCAATTGACGCTCCTCACGTCGCACATGGGCAGTGGTATCGCCCGCTTTATTCCTCAAATAGACTCCATCATTGAATTTGATGTGCCCTGGATGCGCCTGGATGGATTAACCGGCAGCAGCCAGCAGGTGTTCGACCTGATTAACCGGCTGAAGCAGGAACAATTCGACGCGGCGGCCATCTTCTCCGTGTTCAGCCAGAACCCGCTGCCGGCGGCGCTGCTGTGTTACCTGGCGGATATTCCGCTGCGGCTGGCGGCCTGCCGGGAAAACCCGTATGGTCTGCTGACCGACTGGCTACCGGACACCGAGCCAATGACCGGCATTGAACACGAAGTCGCGCGGCAGTTGAAGCTGGTGAGTCTCGTTGGCGCGAACACCAGCAATTTGCGCCTGTCGCTGACGGTTCCGGCAGAGGCGAAACAGGCGTCGTTGGACAAGTTGTGCCGTGCGGGAATCAACCCGCAGCAGCCCTGGCTGGTTCTGCATCCCGGCGTGAGCGAAGCCCGCAGACGCTATCCCCCGGAACGGTACGCCGAGGCGGGGCGGGAACTGGTGCGGCGCGGGCTTCAAATCGCGGTTACGGGTGGCAAGGCGGAAAAGGCGCTGACCGACGAAGTGGCGGAACACATTGGCGTGGGGGCGGTGTCGCTCGGCAGCCTGTTCCCACTTGGCGAATTGATCGGCCTGATCGAGGCTGCTCCTCTGCTGATTGCCAACAATACCGGCCCGGTGCATATCGCGGCGGCGGTGGGAACGCCAGTCGTGGTTCTGTACGCGCACACCAATCCGCAGCATACCCCCTGGAACGTGCCCAACCGAGTGCTGTACTTTGATGTGCCGGAAGCGATCCGCAGCAAAAGCCCCCTGCTGGCGTATACCTATCAAAAAACTGTCCCGCAGCCGGTGAGAGATACGACTCCGAAGGATATTGTCGCCGCCGTTACCGAACTGCTGGCGGAGGTTAACCCTTTACAGCGCCCAGGCTGATGCCTTCGATAAAATACCGCTGCGCCAGGAAAAAGATCAACACGACCGGCAGCATCGTCACCAGCGACGCGGCCATCAGATAAGCCCAGTTCACGTCGTAGCTGGAACGGAAGAAATCCAGCCCCAGTGTCACGGTGTAAAGCGAACGGTCGTGCAGGTAAATCAGCGGCGCCAGAAAATCATTCCACGACGCCTGAAAGCTGAAGATGGCAACGGTCGCCAGCGCCGGGCGGGACAGCGGCAGAATCACGTACCACAACGTTTGCAACCGGTTCGCGCCGTCCATGCTGGCGGCATCTTCCAGTTCCGGCGAGATGTTCAGGAAAAACTGCCGCAGCAGGAAGATGTAAAACGGGCTGCCAAAAAAGGCCGGCACGACCAACGGCAGGTAGGTGTTCACCCAGCCCAGCGTGTTAAACAGCATAAATACTGGTACCATTGTTACCGGGTAGGGTAGCATCATGGTTGCCAGCACCACCAGGAACAGGGCATCGCGCCCTGGTGCGCGCAGCCGGGCGAAGGCGTAGGCAATCAACGTGCAGGAAAACAGGTGGCCGATGATCGTCAGCACGGCAATCAGCAACGTGTTTAAGGCATAGCGGCCAAACGGTACGTAGGAAAGTGCCTCGGTGTAATTTGCCCAGCGCGGCGGGTTGGGGATCAGCCGGGGGGGCATGGCAAAAATCTGATACTCCGGCTTCAGCGACGAGGACACCATCCAGATCAGCGGCGTCAGGAACAGCGCGGCGCTGAGTGTCAGCAGCAATAGCGAAACGAAGCGGCGGAACGGAGCGCGGCTGCCGACCATCTAGACACGCGCCCCTTCGTAGAACACCCACCGGCTGGCCGAGCGCACGACCAGGAGCGTCTGCGCCAGCACAGCCAGGAACAGCACCCAGGCCAGCGCGGAAGCGTAACCCATGCGGAACGGCGGCTCGAAGGCCACCCGGTACAGATACAGGACATAAAATAGCGTTGAATTCAGCGGCCCGCCGTTGGTGGCGACAAAGGCACTGGTGAAGGTCTGGAAGGTGGAAATGATGCTCAACACCAGATTAAAGAAAATCGTCGGCGTCAGCAGCGGCAGCGTGACGCGGAAGAAGGCTTGTGCCACGTTCGCGCCATCTATCGCCGCCGCTTCCAGCATTTCTTTTGGCACGTTTTTGAGTCCGGCCAGGTAAATCACGGCGGTGCGCCCCAGCCCCCACAGGCTCATCAGCCACAGCGACAGCAGCGCCGTGTTGGGGTTCGTCAGCCAGCGTTGACGGGGAAGACCAACCGATTCCAACAGACCGTTAAACAGGCCATTGGGGTGCAGCAGCCACATCCACACCACTACAAACGCCATGCCGGACAGCACCGATGGCAGGTAATAAATCGTGCGAAAGACGCTGATGCCGCGCACGCGCTGGTTCATCAGCAGCGCCAGACTGAGGCCGCCGACCAGTTCGGTCGGTACGTAGGCCAGCGTGTACAGTGACGTGACCTCCAGCGCCTTCCAGAACAGGCGATCTTTTAGCATGAACTCGTAGTTCTTGAGGCCAACAAAACGCGGCGGCGTGAGCAGGTTGTAGTCGGTGAAGCTGATGCCGAAGGAAACCAGCATCGGGCCGAGCGTCAGGAAAACAAAACCGATCAGCCAGGGGGAGATAAACATATAAAAGGCAACTGCCTCGCGCCGCCGGGGCGACCAACGCGGCGCAGCGGGTGCCGCTGTGATTGTCCTGCGCCATCGGTGCGGCAGGCTCATAACCGTCCTCGCAGCCAGCCGGCGAGAGGGATACAGCCGTACCCCTCTGCCGCATCATCCATGAGTTACGAGCCGGAAAGCTGGTCGAGCGCCGCCTGCGCTTCCTGCGCGGCCTGATCCATGACGGCTTTGACGTCCGCCGCCGGGTCAATCAGCACCGTTTCCAGCGCGCTGCGCAGCGCGCTGTCACCCGTCTGTCCCCACAGCTTGTTAAAGCGGTAGGCGCGGGGCGCGAGGTTGTCCAGTTGGGTAATCCAGACGCCTTCAAGCGGATCGCCGCTCATGCCCGATGCTTCAGCGACCGACTTGACGGTGGGCAACGCCCAGTCCTTCCACACCTCGGCGGCCTTCTCGCCGGTGTAAAAGCGCAGGAAACGCCAGGCCGCTTCCGGGTTCTGGCTGGCGCTGGAAATACCAAAGCCGCCCCAGAACAGCACGTTCGCTCGCGTCGCGTCACGCGGCGGGCTGACCACGCCCAGGTCAATGTTCGGGTTTTGCAGCAGACCGGACTGCGGCCAGCGACCAAAGATGCGCATGGCAGCCTGGCCGGTGTCAAATTCGCTGTTGCCGCCGGCAAACAGGCTGAAGTCGGCAGGCGGGGGCGCGACCTTGTGGACGTTGTACAGGTCGGCGTAGAACTTCACGGCGCTGATCGTTGCCGGCGAGTTCATGAAACCGTCATAGCTCGTGCCGTCCGGGCTGATGAGACTGCCACCAGCAGCCGCCACCCAGTATTCAAAGCCGCTGGTCCAATTGGCCGGAAGCTGGATGCCCCAGATGTCGGTCTGGCCGTCGCCGTTTGTATCCTTTGTCAGCGCCAGAGCCGTATCCAGGAACTCATTCCAGGTCCAGTCATCGTTGGGGTAGGCCACGCCAAACTGGTCAAAGATTTTCTTGTTGTAATAGATCGCTAAAGGACTGTAATCTTTCGGCAGAAAATACTGTTTGCCTTCGTATTGTCCCGGTTCCAGCAAGCCGGGCAGGTAGATGCTGGTATCAAGAGGATATGAATCGCCATTGATAAAATCATCCAGCGGCAGCATCGCGCCGGCGTCCACAAACTGCGACACGGCGTCATCGCCAATCTGCATGATGTCCGGAGCAGCATTGGCGGCAACCTGGGTCAGCAGCCGGGCGTAGTAATCGCGTCCGGCGACCGCCTCAAGCTGGACCAGAATGTCCGGGTTTTCGGCCTCGAACATCTCGATGATCTGCTGGTGCGGGTCCAGACCTTCGCCACTGTCGCCCGAACCGACGCGAAGGATGATTTTGGGCTGTTCCTGCGCCAGTGCCGGGCCGACCAGCAGCGCCAGTAACACGAGACTGAACAACAGTAACCGGATTAAACGCGGAATCGTGGACATAGTTCCCCCGTTTACCTAGTGGGCTGCATGTCAGGGGCCAACCTGACTGCGGCCAATTGTAACCCTGGGCGGCTTAGTCGCCAATAAGTGTGGCCTTAACGCTGGCTACAACGTGAACCGCTTTTCCGGTATCAGACAGTTTCGGCTGCCACGCGGTGATGTTCCGATTCCTGGCTGTGAATACGCTGGTCGGGATGCCAGGGCAGGGCGGACAGCGTCGCTTTCGACAGGTGCGGCAGGTCGTGATAAAGGTGGTGGCGCACGTGGTCGAGTATGGCTTCGCTTTCCAGCAGCGACAGGTTGGCGTCCAGCTCCAGCACCATTTCGGCATACAGTTCGTGGCCCAGCCAGCGCAGTTGCAGGCGGTGAATCGCGCGCACTTCAGGATGCTCGCGGATAGCGGCTTCCGCTTTTTCCGTCAGCCGAGGGTCAACCGCATCCATCAGACGATACCAGATCGCCAGCGCCGCATCGCGGGTGATAAACACGATGGCAACGCCAATCAGAATGCCGATGATTGGGTCAAGAATCGGAAAGCCAAGCGCCGCGCCCCCGGCAGCGATCAGGACGGCCAGCGAGGTCAGACCGTCTGTGCGGGCATGCAGGCCATCGGCGACCATCGCTTCCGAACCGATTTTGCGCCCGACACGGATTTGTAGCAGCGCCACGATTTCGTTGCCCAGGAAGCCGATCACCGCCGCTGCCGCCACCCAGGGCAGGTTATCCAATGGCTGCGGGTGGATGAGCTTTTGCACCGATTCCCACAGGATGTAGGCCGCGCTGAAGGCAATCGAAACGACGATGAAGATGCCGGCCACGTCCTCCGCGCGGTTGTAACCGTAGGTATAACGCGGGTTGGCGGGCCGGCGGGCGAGGTAAAAGGCGATCAGCAGCGGAATAGAGTTCAGCGCGTCACCCAGATTGTGCACCGTGTCGGCCAGCAGTGCCACGCTGCCGCTGGACACGAAGATAACGATTTGAAGGATGGTGGTGACACCGAGCGCCAGCAGCGCCAGCCAGACCGTGCGGATGGCAAGAGCATTGTCCTCAGGGCTGACCGAACGCACGATCTTGCCGTGATCGTGGCTATGCCCGTAGCCGGGCAGGTGCAGCGCCGCCGCGATTTGCGCCCACGGGCCGCTGCGATGGTGGTCATGCTCATGGGTTTCATGGTGATCGTGGTCGTGATGATCGTGGCCGTGACCGTGATCGTGGTGATGGTCATGGTCGTGATGATGATGAGTTGGTGTGACGTGAACGTCTGTCATCGGGCTGCCTCCCGCTGCTAACGACAGTCCTCAGATTGTATCGCGTGCCCGGCAAACAGGCCGCAAAGTTGGTTAAACTGCTCAGGGTGTGCTGACGACAAACTGGTCTACGGCACTCCACCCGCCTGCTGCGCCCTCTGCCGAAAACGCCCGCACGCGCCAGTAATAGGTCGCGCCAGTGGTGGGGGTGAAGTCAGCCGCGAGTGTGCCGGACGGCAGGCGCTGACTATCCGGCGAGCCAAAAGCGGGGTCATCATCCACCTGGATTTCATAGCCGGTGGCCCAGGTGACGGCGCTCCATGTCAGCCGCACGCTGCCGGTGGAGGCATAGTTACGCGCGGGAACGGCGTCCAGCGGATCGCCGGGCGCGACCTGAACCGGAAGGGTGCGCCATGCGCTGCTCACGCCGCTGTCATCCGCGCTGCGGACGTGCCAGTAAAACGTGCCGGGGCTGTCGAACGTGTAGCTGTAGTAGGTGTTGGTGGTGGAGGCATCCTCCAGCGGCGGACTGGACGGGTCAGCGCCAGTCGTGATGCGGAAGTTATACCGGGTCTGCAGCGGGCTTCCCTGCCAGCTAAAGGTGACGCGGGCGGTGGTTGCGGTGGTCGTAGTGTCCGCTTCCAGCGATGCCGGCGCCGGCAAATTCTGTCGAGCATAGGCGACAAACGTATTGTCAATGTTGCACTCGTTGTAGCCGACCTTAAAATAACCGTCCCCGTTCCAGCCCGCGCCCCAACTGTTGCGGATGATCCAGTAGCGGCCTGCGTCATTGTAGCCAACGGCGACGACGGCGTGGTCTATGTTATAGCTGCCGTCACTAGCAGCATCGTGGCGGCAGCGGAAGACGCCGCCGCTATCCCAGTAGCCGCCGGAAGTGCCGCCGATGTGCATGTAAACCACGACTGGTCCGCGTGCTACCAGGTTTTGTTTGATGTACTGCGCCGACGGCCAGTAGCTGTAACCAATCTGGTCGGCGCGGGTGAGGCCGGAGCAGGTGGGGGAGCAGGTCAGACTGTTCTGTCCTTGGTATGGCATACAGACTTCATCGGTGATGCCGTGATCGCGGATGAAATTGAGGGCGCGGTGGCTC
The DNA here is from genome assembly GCA_016223085.1 of Chloroflexota bacterium. GTDB lineage: Bacteria > Chloroflexota > Anaerolineae > Aggregatilineales > Phototrophicaceae > CFX2. The sequence continues at coordinate 125,311 of JACRPS010000004.1, read as the reverse complement.
CAGCCGCCGGCGCAGTCGCCGGCATCTGCACCGCAACCCGAAGTAATCAAATACTGTTCGGCGAGATTCGGTTCGGGACTCCAGGCAGCATTGATCGCGCCGATCTTGAGCGCGGCTTCCAGCACACCGACTGCTGCGAAAGCCCAGCAACTGCCGCAACTGCCCTGATTGCGAACTGCCGTCAGCCAGTTGCCGCCCTGATAATTACGCCAGTCGAGCGATGCTGGTACGGGCACCAGGGAAACCGGGTCTTCCGCCGGGTTCACTGGCACATCAAGACTGGCGGGCGCGGCGGTCTGTGGGCAAACGCCGTCATAACAGCCCTGGGCACGGTCGGCCAGCGCAGACAGGTCATTCACCGTGCCGACGATGTGGCCGGCAGCGTCGGCGCAGGCGGCATAGGCCGGAGAGAAGTTGTCGCTGCGGTTCAGCGTGATGGTGTTCAAACCCTGCCGGGCGCAGAACGAATAGGCCTGCCCGCATTTGCCAGCGTAAAAGTCCCACTGCTCGCAGCGGTCGCCATCCGGGAAGACACACAGGCCATCGTCACCGCCGCCGATGCCCGGTACGGTTTCGTAACGGTAGCCGAGATCGAGGCAATAAACGGCTGCCGGGTTGCGCATGAGCGGGGCAGACGGTGGCGCGGCGGGCGTGGTGGGAAGGAGAGTTGCGGTCGGCTCGACGGGCGCACCCTCGCCGGTGAATCGGAGAAGACCGCCGTTTGGGATGAAGTTCCGCCCGCGCGCCAGTTCCAGTGCGGCGATACCGGCGGCCTGCGGCGCGGCAAAACTGGTGCCGGTCATCGGCTGGTAGCCGCCGTCGTGGCTGGTGGTCAGAATGTTTTCGCCCGGCGCAAACAGATCAATCTCTGGCCCATAACTGCTGAAGCGGCTGCGCTGCAAACTGGAATCAACTGACGCGACTGCGATCACTGGCGCATAGGCTGCCGGGTACAGCACGGCGCCGCCGGTGTTGCCCGCCGCTGCGATCACGAGAGCGCCTTTGGCGATGGCGTAATCCACCGCGTTTTGTAGCAGCTCTGATGGAGTCGTACCGCCGAGTGAGAGATTAATGACTGCTGCGCCGTGATCGGCGGCGTAAACGATGGCCGCCGCCACGTTGGAATATGTGCCGATTCCGCGCGAGTCGAGCGCACGCAGCGGCAGAACTTGAACGTTGGGCGCGATACCGGCGATGCCTTCGCCATTGCTGGCATTGGCGGCGACAATGCCCGCGACGCCGCAGCCGTGTCCCAGAGCGTCCTGCGGCTGGCCGTCACGATCAACGAAGTCATAACCGGGCAGGATACGTCCGGCTAAATCCGGATGGTCGGCGCAGATGCCACTGTCCACGATGGCGACAATGACGGAAGGACTTGCGCTCGTTACGGCAGCCCAGCCGTCCGCCGTGCCAATCACCGGCAGGTGCCACTGCTGCGGGTAAAGCGGATCGTTCACCTCGCCTCCCAGCGCAACCGCGTAATAATCCGGCTCGCTGGCGGCGATGATCGAAGTGGCAGGGAGCAGCGCGGCGTTCGCGGCTGGCAGGCTGACAACGACGCTGTTGAGCGCGGTGACCTCCTGCACGATGGTGCCGCCCAGCGCCGCAACATATGCCGCTTTATCGCTGGCGGAGGCTGACGCCTGAAACGTAATGACAATCTGATTGGGAACGGTCGCCGGGGTGTTCGGGGTCGCCAGGATAGGCGCAGCCTCTGGTGACGGGACACCCAGCGTGGCCGTCGGCTGCGTTACAGGAGTATATACCACTGGCGGCGCGGCAGCAACGGTCGAAACGGGCGCACCGGCTTCCGGCTGCGTCGGCAGTACCATCAGCGTCGGGATAACCGGCGTGTCAGTTGGCCAGGAGAGGTGGATACTTAAACCACCTGCCGCCAGCAAAGTCAGCGCAATGCCAACCACAACCCGTTTGAAACCTATGGAGAATGCCATGTGCGCCCGACGTAACCACCACTCTTCATCAAGAAAAAATGAACACTCGAGAGACTATAATTACTCTCTCAACGCTATCATTATAAACCGGGTGATTGAGAGCGAGGCTTGATGATTTACGGAATTGCGTAAAAATGGCGGTGTCACTGTCAGGGCGCGGGGGCTGCCGTTGTGGTCTGGAAACACCAATTGGGGCGAGCACACAGGCTCACCCTTATAACCTTCGTGGATATTTAGTCGTAGCGTCCGTGCTCGTCTGCCAGATCAACCAGCAGTTCCAGTTTCCAGGGTTCAACACACGGCGCAACCGAGCAGGCCGTGCTGAGGATGTACCCGCCGTTCGGCTTGCCGGCTTCCAGCGCGCGGCAGGCGCGGTCAATCACCCGCTGTTCGGTGTCGGTCAGCAGCGCGACGGCGTTCATATTGCCCTTAATAAACAGACGGTCGCCAATGCGCGTCTTGGCGTCGGCCAGCTCGGTGTCACCGAGGGGCGGCGGGTCGAGCGTATCCACGCCGTCCGTGCGCGAATCGGCCAGCAGTTCCAGCCGGTCGCCCAGGCGGCCACAGGTATGGGTGTAAACCGGCACAGTGGGAAATTCGTGGTGCAGCGCGTCCACCACCTTGCGCTCATACGGCATCACAAACTGCGCGTACATGGCGGAGGAGATGAAGCCGCTGCCGGCGAAGGCGGACGAGATCAGCACCGCGTCCGCGCCACGCTGTGCCTGTGCCGCCCCCCAGGCGATAGACGCATCGGCCAGCCGGTCAAGAATCGCTTCAGCCCTGCCGGAGTCCATCACCAGCGCCAGCATGGCTTCCTGATAGCCAAACAGTTCCAGGAAGTGCGTGAACGGCGAAAACACCTCGCCATGAACCGATATAGTATCACCGGCTGCTGCGCGCACCTGGTCAATCGTATTAAAAAAATACTCCGGCGGCTGAAGCAGCAGCCCCGGCGTTTTGGCTCGCAGGAAGGGCGTGTGGTACACGCCCCAGGTATAGGCGGGGTATTCGTCCAGCCGGTCAAAATCGGTGTCGGGATCAAAGCTCGTGAAGTCGGGTCGGGCCGGTTCGTTGGCCGATTCGTACAGGGCATTGTCGTCCGGCGGCACGATGGTGCGTCCACCGTCGCGCCAGCGAATGACCGCGCCGCCGTCGTCGCGTTCGTCCAGCGCGGCTACGTCCCGCAGCCAGTTTGGGTCGCGTCCAGGAATGTTGATGAGAATGCCATCGAAGCGGTAGCGGTCACGTAGCGTCAGCAGCGCCTCGGCAAAGCCGTCACTGGTGAACCAGATTTCATACGGTTTCAACTGACCGCGCAGGTTCAGGAAGTAGTGCCCCAGCGATAGCTGGCACATCACCGGCACGCGGTCCGGGGTTTGGTGGCGCATGGCAAGCGCCATGCGTTCTTTGCTGTTCACGATTTTAACCCTTCAACGCCCCGGCGGTCAGCCCCTTGATGAACTGGCTCGACATTAGCAGATAGACGATCAGCACCGGCACGGCAGCCATTGACAGGGCGCTTAAGGCGCGTGTCCAGTCCGTCTGATATTGACCAAAAAGCAACGAAACCCCTAATGTTACGGTACGGGCTTCCTGATTGCGGATGAAGATCAGCGGAAACCACAGATCATTCCAGATCGGCAGCAGGTTGAAGATTGTCACTGTCGCCAGCGCCGGGCGAATCAGCGGCAGAGTCACTGAGCGATAAATGCGCCACTCGCTGGCGCCATCAATTCGCGCCGCCTCTGTCAGTTCGACCGGTACGGAGCGCACGAAGCTGGTCAGCACAAACGTCGCAATCGGCAGTCCCATCGCCACGTAGACAAAAATCAGGCTGGTGAGTTTATCGGCCATGCCCATCGCCTGCACGATCTGGAGCAAATTGATCGTGCCGAGGCGTATCGGAATCATCAGCCCGGCGATAAAGTACAGGTAGAGGAAGCTGGAGACGCGTGAGCGCCAGTTTGCCAGCGCGTAGGCGGCCAGCGAGCCGACGAACAGCACCAGCAGCAGCGATACGATGGCGACAATCAGGCTGTTGCGGAAGTACAGGTCAAACTTGCCCGCCGTCCAGGCGTTAATGTAGCCATCGAAGCTAAATTCTGACGGAAGGCCAAACGGATTGCGGAAGATTTCGCGCTTTGGCTTCACCGAATTAATCAGCATCGTCCACACCGGCAGCAGCACCACCAATGACCACAGGATGAGGATACCATGCGCGGCCAGTATACCCGGTTGAAAACGTCTGCTCATGGTGTGCCCCCTAGGCTGCGGTAGCTTCGTCACGTTCCCGGCCCAGGATCAGCCACAGGGAGACGCCGGTCAGCAGGATGAGAAACGTGATGGTGGCGACCGCTGCGCCGATGCCCATATTCGGTTCGGCGACCGGGTGTTCGCCGGCGATGGCAGTGCGGTAGAAGAAGGTCGCCAGCAGATCCGTGGCATAACCGGGTTCGCCGCGCGCCCCGGCCATTGCAAAAATCACGTCGAAGGCATTGAAATTGCCGACGAACGTCAGCACCGAGACAATGCCGATGACCGGCTTCAGCAGCGGCAGTTTGATCTTCCAGAACACCTGCCAGGGATTGGCGCCGTCCACCCGTGCCGCTTCCAGCAGCTCATCAGAGATGGTTAATAGCCCGGCGAGGAACATCATGGTCGGCAGGCCGACCCACTGCCATGACGAGACCAGCGAAATCACCGGCAGCGCCAGATTCGTGTCACCCAGCCAGGGACGCGCCAGCGCGCCCAGCCCCACGCCTTCCAGCAGTTGGTTGAGCATCCCCCAGCGTGGATTGAGAATCAGCGTCCACAGGAAGCCCGTCACCAGCACCGACAGCGTGGCTGGCAGGAACACAATCGCGCGGTAGAGGTTGCGCCCACGCAGGCGGGTGTTGCTGAGGAGCGTGGCGAACAGCAGCCCTAACGTGTTCTGCACCAGCATGTGGATGGCAAAAAACACAAAGGTGTTGCCCAGCGCATTCAGGAAGCGGTCGCGCCATAGTGGATTGGTGAATAACTCGGTGTAATTAGCAAGACCGACGTAAGTTTCCGGCGTCAGCCCCGTGCCCTGGTACAGGCTGAGGCGCATCGAGTTAAACAGGGGGAACGCCATAAAGACAGTATAAACGGCGACCGCCGGGACGAGGAACAGGATCCACGTCCGGCGGCGCTGCACGTCCCAGCGGACGGCAGGCTGTTCACGGACGCGAACGGGTTGAAGCACGGTATCGGCCATGAGATTTGCCCAACAACAGGGCAGGGGCGACCGGCTGCCGATCACCCCTGCACGCGGAACGATAGCTGGTTACTGCGCGCAGTTCTGGGCCGGTTCAAACCACTGCGCCAGCCCTTCCTGGAGCGCGTCGGCGGCTTCCTGCGGTGTCTGTTCGCCCGCGATCACGGCCAGCGCGCCGTTCTGCATCAGCGTGTAACCATCCGGCTGGCCGTCCAGCAGGCCTTCCCACGCCCAGCGCACATCCAGCCCGCGCCCATCATTGAGCGCCAGGAAGGTGTTGGCGTGTTCGTTCGCCAGTGTCACCGGCTCCTTACTGATGGGGAAGAAACCGGGCAGGTTATCGGCCATCAGCTTGGCAAATTCCGGCGTGGTCATCCATTCCAGGAACACCTTCGCTTCTTCCTTGTGTTCGGAAGCGGAGTTCAGTCCCATGCCGGCGTCCATGTGGAAGGTCACGTACTGCATTTCCTGGCCTTCCTTAGCGGGCACGGCAAAAACACTCCACTCAAAATCGGGTTCTTCGCTCTCGAAGAACGGGATGTCCCACGAGCCGCCCAGCCACATGGCGGCTTCGCCCATCAGAAACAACTGCTGGCTGTCGTAGTAGGTCAGGGCTTCCTGGCCTTCCGGCAGGAAGGGGGCGAGGTCGGCGACGGCCTGGAACGCGGCGACGGCGTTGGGGTCGTTGAAGCAGCGTTCGCCATTCAGGTATGCCTGGCGGCCTTCGTAGCCGCCGATGAAGTTCGGCGCGAGGTTCATAAACACAATTTCGGCAATCGTCCACTCGTCACCGCTGGCGTTGGCAAACGGCACGTAACCCGCGTCCTTGATCTGCTGCGCCGCGGCAATCAGTTCTTCCCAGGTGGTCGGTATTTCGATACCGAGTTCGTTAAACAGGTCAACGTTGTAATATACGCCATGTGACACAGCGATAAAGGGCACGCCGTAGGGCACGCCGTCTTCGGTTGACCAGGGCGCGCGAGCTTCCGGCGTGAAGTTTTCCATCAGGCCGGGCAGGTCGCTCAACGGCTCGAGGTAGCCTTCTTCAAACAGTTGGCGCGACGTGGCATACGAGCGCAGGTAGAACAGATCGGGCGCGGTGCCGCCTTCCAGCTGCGTCCGCAGCGTGGCGTTGTAGTCCGGTGGGTTGGTGGGGTCGAACGTGATCTTGATGTTGGGATGCTCGGCGGTAAACGCATCCAGAATGACCTGCATCTGCGCCACGTCGTCCACGCGCCAGGAACCCATCGTCAGTTCGACGACATCCTGCGCCAGTGCGGCGGTCGAAAACAGCGCCAGCAGCAGCGCCACGACCGCCAGTAACATAACCTTCTTGGGCTTCATCGGAAACTCCTTTGCCATATAAAACTAACTTTCAGCGCGCGGTTTTTCCCGCCAGCGCCATGCGATTCTAGTATAGTCACGAACGGCGGGAATTGCGAAGAATGGACGGCGCCGGAGTACAATAAGGCCGCAATTCAGACAGCACGGCGGACACACAAACTGGAGACATCATGCTCGAACGAATCCGAGTAAGCGAGAACCGGCGCTTTCTGGTCACTGACAGCGGCGAATCGTTTTTCTGGCTGGGCGATACCGCCTGGGAATTATTCCACCGCTGCTCGCTGGAAGATGCCGAACTCTATCTGGACAACCGGCAGGAGCGCGGTTTTAACGTGGTGCAGGCGGTGGCGCTGGCGGAACTGGATGGCCTAAACACGCCGAATGTCTACGGCGAGCTACCCCTTCACGATAATGACCCGACCACGCCGAACGAAGCCTATTTCCGGCACATGGATGCGCTCATCCAGATGGCGGCAGAACGGGATATCTACGTGGGGCTGCTGCCAACCTGGGGCGATAAAGTAAACCTGATGTGGGGTAGAGGGCCGGCCATTTTTAACGCGGAGAACGCCCGCGCCTACGGTCACTGGCTGGCCAACCGCTACCGCGACCAGCCCAATATCCTGTGGATTAACGGCGGCGACCGCCCGGAGCAGGCGAACGGGGTGGATTACGCGCCGGTCTGGCGGGCACTGGCAGCGGGTATCCGCGACGGGCTGGGGTCAGACGCGCTCATCACCTATCACCCCAACGGCGGTCGCGGTTCGTCCATGTCCTTCCATAATGATGACTGGCTGGATGTGAATATGTGGCAGTCCGGTCATCTGGAGCCAGATTTGCCGAACTGGGAATACATCACGCAGGATTATCATCGGACACCAACCAAGCCGGTGCTGGACGGCGAGCCGAACTACGAAGATCACCCGATCAATCCGTTTACGCGCCAGTGGCTGCCGGAGTATGGGTATTTCCGTGACTATGACGTGCGCAGGCAGGCCTACCGCGCGGTCTTCGCCGGGGCGTGTGGGCACACCTACGGCCATCATGCGGTGTGGCAGTTTTACACGCCCGAACGAACGCCGATTAACATCCCTGACCGCTCCTGGCAGGATGCGATCACTCGCCCCGGCGCAGCGCAGATGATGCACCTGAAAAACCTGATGCTGTCCCGCCCATATCTGACGCGCGTTCCGGCGCAGGAGGCGCTGCTCTCAGATGCCGGCGACCGCGCCAGCCACCGTCGAGTGACGCGCGATGCCGATGGCAGTTACCTGATGGCCTATCTTCCGCAAGCCGGTCAGACCGTCACCCTGCGCACGGCACTGCTGTCCGGCGAAACGCTTCAGGTGTGGTGGTACGACCCGCGCACGGGCGAAGCGGACGACGCCGGGACGTTTTTGCGTACGGAAACGCAGACGTTTACCAGCCCGGACAGCGGCCCGGACTGGGTGCTGGTGCTGGATGACGCGGCGCGGGATTTTAACGTGCCCGGCGGAGTCTAAGGGGAGCGCGACAGCCATGCACAAAATGCTGATTGATCTGCCTGACCAACTGGAAACGGAACGGCTTATCCTGCGCCCGTACCGCGCCGGCGATGGCGCGGCCTACTACGAAGTGTGCCAGCGCAACAAAGATCATCTGCTGCCGTATGAAGCAGGCAATCCGGCGCTGTCGGTGAATACGCCGGCCCAGGCAGAAATCCTGATGCGGAACTTCGCGGCGGACTGGGCAGCGCGGAACGCCTTCTTCTGGGGGGCGTGGGATAAAACGTCCGAAGCCTTCACGGCGCAGATTTATGCCGGACCGGTGGACTGGGAACTGCCGGAGTTCGAAATCGGCTACTTCGTGGACAGGGATCACGAAGGGCAGGGCTATGTGACGGAAGCCGTCCGCGCCGTGCTGGCCTGGTTATTCGAGGGTATGGGCACGCACCGGGTACGGCTGGCCTGCAACGAGATGAACGTGCGGAGCTGGCGCGTTGCCGAACGCTGCGGCTTCGTGCGCGAGGGGCATCTGCGGCAAACGCGGAAGCTGGTGTTACGGGCGGACGGCAGCTACAGTGGCGATTACCTCTACGGGCTGCTGCGCCACGAGTTTGAGAATTTGAACCACTAATCGCGCGAAAATCCAATATCATGTAATCTGTAACTGTAGGACGAGATCAAACTCGTCCTTTTGGCTTTGATGGGTCGGTGGCGTGAGTGGGGAGTGGGTGTGATGCGTATTTATCGAATCCTGTTTCCAGTGTTGTTGGCGGTTGTTACCATTTTGCTGCTGTCATCGGGGCTGACCAGCGCGCAGCCATCGGAGTGCCTGGCGCTAGTGCAGGCAGCGTTTTCCAGCCTGGCGGAGACCTGCGCCGCCGCGCCCGGCAACAGTGCCTGTTTTGGCCGGTCAGCAGCGGCCACGCTCGCGGATGGCAGTCCGGCCTCGTTTGCCTCACCCGGCGATGTGCTGGAACTCACGAACTTGCAGACCATTCAAACCGTGCTGCCGGACTCTGCTGGCGATGGTTGGGGACTGGCGCTGCTCAACGTCCATGCCAACGTGCCGCGCGCCCTGTCCGAACAGGGTTTGAAGTTGTTGATGCTCGGCGAGGTGCAGCTTGAGAACGGCGTGGCGGCGGACGCGGCCTTTACGCCGGTCGAGGCGATAGCGATTACGTCAGTTGTCCCGGCGAACCTGCGCAGCGCCCCCAGCACGGACGCTCAGGTGCTGGGCAACGCGCCGGTTGGCACCGAACTCATGGCCGATGGGCGTACGCCGGACGGTGCCTGGGTGCGCGTGTTGAAGGACGGCCAGACAGCCTGGATCAGCCGCCAGATTGTCACCGCTACCGAGGGCGATATTGAATCCCTGCCAACTATCGGCGCGGATACCCACTCGTCCATGCAGTCGTTTATCCTCAGCACTGGCGCGGACAGCCCAGAATGTGCCGATACGCTGCCGGCAATGCTGGTGATGCAAGCGCCGGGCGGGGTTGCTGCCCGTGTGGTGGTTAATGGGGTCGAGATTCGCTTTGATTCAACCATCGCGCTGCGCGTGGTGGACGGCAGGCTGCGTGTGACCGCGCTCGGCGGCTCGACCAGCGTCACCCGGCTGCCGCTGCCGCCGGGGTTCACGCTCGACGTGCCGCTGACGGCGGATGGCCGGGCGGCGGCAGGGACGGCCAGCGGCGTGCGACCGATCACGGATGAGGAACGGCAGGCGTTCACGCTGGTGGCCGGCGCGCTGCCGGAGGGCATTGTATATGCCCCGCTGGCGGTGCCGTCGGCGGAAGCGGTATCGGCGGTACTGGCCGAAATCGGTCGTGGCGCGAGTCAGACGACCAGTAGCAATATTGCCGGGGTGGATTGCAGCCGTTTCAAACCAACATCGCCGCTTGGCAGCGTGGCAACCGCAAGCATCCCGTTTTACTGGGATGCAGCGCAGGGTATCCAGGACTACCGCGTGAATATCTACAACAGTCAGAATGTGCTAGCCGCCAGCTTCAACACCAACGGAACGAATACCAGCCTTGTAATTGACTTGAATAGTACAGTAGGCGGTGAAACCACTTTTTCCTGGGGCGTGGATGCACTGGTTAACGGTCAGGTGGCCTGCACCACCGGCGCTACGTCACTCACATTGGAGCCTAGAGTCGAATTGGTAGGCAGTAACAATAATGCTCCGCCACCTCCAGAACCTTGTATCTGGGGTGACTGCTAACAGAGAAACAAAAACATACGCAGAACGCTGGGACGAGATGTCTCGTCCCTACACAAAATCGTTTTCAGTCATCCGTTAAGGATAAGGTTATGACTGAAGTTTTAGCGACCCCGCCGAATCTGACGGGACAGAACATCAAAGGTTATGAACTGCAAGAGGTGATCGGGCAGGGTGGCTTTGGCGCGGTGTACCGGGCGTTTCAGCCGGCGGTGCGGCGCGAGGTAGCGGTCAAGGTCATCCTGCCGGAGTATGCCAACGAGCCGGAGTTCATCCGCCGCTTTGAAGCCGAAGCGCAGTTGGTGGCGCACCTGGAACACCCGCACATCGTTCCGCTGTACGACTACTGGCGCGATGCCAACGGTGCCTTCCTGGTGATGCGCTGGCTGCGCGGGGGTAGTCTGCGCGAGGCGCTGCGGGCTGGCGCGTGGCCGCTGCATGACGTGGGGCGGCTGGTGGAGCAGATCGTTTTCGGGCTGGCGGTGGCGCACCGGCACGGTGTCATCCACCGCGACCTGAAGCCGGACAACATCCTGCTGGACGACGACCACAATGCGTATCTGGCCGATTTTGGCATCGCCAAGGATTTGCTCGACCGCGCCAATCTGGGCACGCTGTATGCCGCCGAGGACGAACAGGGGCGGCTGATGGGGTCGCCCTACTACCTGTCGCCAGAGCAGATTCTCAACCAGTCGGTCAGCCCGCAGAGCGACATCTACAGCCTGGGCATCATGTTGTTTGAAATCCTGACCGGCAAGATGCCGTATGAAGGGCTGCCACTGTCTACCATCATCACGCGCCACCTGCAGGAGCCGCTGCCACATCTGCACGAGGAACGGCCCGATTTGCCTGCCGCGCTGCATCTGGTCATCGCCAGGGCGACCGAAAAAGCGCCAGTTGACCGCTATCCCAGCGTGCTGGCGCTGTACGCCGATTTCCGCCGCGCGCTGCTGGAAAGCGAAACGACCGACGCGGATTTAGACATTCGGCAGCAGACACACGTTTTCCCGACCGAACTGGAAACCGAAACGGTTGAGCCGGTCAACCCGTACAAAGGGCTGCGGGCGTTCCAGGAAGCCGACGCGGGTGATTTCTACGGGCGGGAGGCACTGACGCGGCGGCTGGTAGAACGCTTAAGCGGCGACGATGGCGCGGCGCGTTTTCTGGCCGTCGTTGGCCCCAGCGGAAGCGGCAAATCGAGCGTGGTCAAGGCCGGGCTGCTGCCACTGCTGCGGCAGAACGTGCTGCCCGGTTCGGCAGACTGGTTCATCGTGGAGATGACCCCCGGCGCGCACCCTTTGGAAGAACTGGAAGCGGCGCTGCTGCGGGTGGCGGTGAATCCGCCTGCCAGTCTGATGCCGCAGCTACGCGAGGACGAACGCGGGCTGGCCCGGGCGGTCAAACGCGCCCTGCCGCCGGATACCGAACTGGCGCTGGTGATTGACCAGTTTGAGGAAACGTTCACGCAGGCCGCTGATGAAGCCGAACGCAGCCACTTCCTCAAAATCCTGGAAACGGCGGCCTGCGACGCGACTGGCCGCCTGCGGGTGATCGTCACCCTGCGCGCCGATTTTTACGACCGCCCGCTGCTGTACCCTGGCTTCGGCGAACTGGTACGCGGAGCGACCGAGGTGGTGCTGCCGCTGAACCGCGATGAACTGGAACGGGCGATTGTCGAACCGGCGGAACGCGCACAACTGCAACTGGAAAGAGGGCTGGTGCCGGAGATCGTGGCGGATGTGGGCGAACAGCCGGGCGCGCTGCCGCTGCTGCAATATGCGCTGACGGAGCTGTTTGAGCGCCGTGACGGGCGCTGGCTGACGGTGCGCGCTTACCGGGATATCGGCGGCATCGCCGGGGCGCTGGCGCAGCGGGCCGATGATCTGTATAACCGGCTGGACGACGCCGGACAGCAAACGGCGCGCCAGCTTTTTCTGCGGCTGGTCACGCTCAACGATGGGGCAGAGGACACGCGCCGCCGCGTCCGGCAGGACGAACTGCTGTCGCTGGAAGGTGATGCAGCAGTAATGCAGGCGGTGATCGAACGATTTGGCAAATACCGCCTGCTCACGTTTGACCGTGACCCGCTGACACGCGCGCCGACGGTTGAGGTAGCGCACGAGGCGCTGATTCGCCAGTGGCCGCGCCTGCGCGGTTGGTTGCAGGACGCGCGCGACGGGCTGCGCACGCAGCGCCGGCTGGCGGCGGCGGCGGAAGAATGGCACAAAGCCAACCGGGACAGCAGCTTTCTGGCGTCCGGCGCGCGGCTGGACCAGTTTGAAGCCTGGTCGAAGGAAACCGATCTGGCGCTGGCGGAACTCGAAGCGGATTACCTGCGCGCCAGCCTGGACGAACGGGCGCGCCAGCAGGCCGCCGAAACTGCCCGTCGTGCCAAAGAAGCCGCGCTGGAACGGCGTTCTCGCCGTTTTCTGGGGGCGCTGGCAGCGGTGCTGGCGGTTGCCACCGTCGTGGCGTTTGTCCTGACGGTGTTTGCCCTGAACCAGAGCCGCACGGCACAGGAAAACGCGGCAACAGCCACGGTTGCGCAGGGCGAGGCGCTGCTGCAAGCCGATAATGCCGCCACCGCCGCCGCCGTTGCCGCCGCCAACGAGGCCAGCGCCCGCAGTCTGGCGCTCACCTCCGGCTCGCAGTTGGCGCTCAGCGGCGGCAATACCGATCTGGCGCTGGCGTTAGCACTGGAAGCCAGCCGGAGCGAACAACCGACGCCGCAAACCATGCGCGCGCTGGCGGAAGCGGCCTTCGCCCCAGGTACGCGCCAGGTGTTCGTCGGGCACAACGACCGCGTAACCAGCGTGGCTTACAGCCCGGATGGGCGAACGGCGCTGTCCGGTTCGCGCGACAGCACCGCGATCCTGTGGAACGTCGCAACCGGCGAAATCCTGCATCGGCTGGAAGGGCACAGTGATTGGGTTTGGGATGTAGCCTTCAGCCCGGATGGCCGGCTGGCGCTCACCGCGTCGGCGGATAAAACGCTGGTGCTGTGGGACGTTGAGTCGGGCGAACTGGTGCGCCGGCTGGAAGGGCACGACAGCGTGGTGCGGAGCGCGGCCTTCAGCACCGACGGGGAACAGCTTGTTTCCGGCGCGGAAGATGGCGCGCTGCTGCTGTGGGACGTTGAAACGGGTGATGTGCTGCGCACTATGCGGAGTAATGCCCCAATCTTTGACGTGGCTTTCAGCAAAAGCAGTGTTACGGCGCTGTCGGCTGGCAGGGATGGGGTTATCACACTGTGGAACGTGCAGGCCGGCGAACCGTTGCTGACCTTCGGCGCGGATGGCAGCGGCCACACCAATGAAGTATGGAGTGTGGCGTATACACCGGATGACAGCGGGCTGCTGTCAGCTTCGGAGGATGGCACGCTGATTTTGTGGAGCTTTGAAAGCCCACAGCCGGTCCGCCGCTACGAGGGCCATGCCTCGCGGGTCACGAGCGCCGCATTTAGCCCTGACGGACAGACGTTTGTATCCGGCAGTGAGGACAACTCGATTATCGTGTGGGATGTGGCAACGGGGCGTATTATCCGCCGCTTCATCGGGCATACCTTCCTGGTGTATGGCGTGGCCTTCAGCCCCGATGGCAAACAGGTCCTGTCGGGATCGTGGGACGCTACCGTGCGCCTGTGGGACCTGGACAACGGGGCGGAGGTGCGCCGCTTTGGTGGACACACGGGAACTATCCTCAGTGTGGGCTTCAGTCCCGATGGCCGTTATACGCTGTCTGCATCTGAAGATGGTACGCTCACACTTTGGAACGCTGCCAGCGGAACGGAAGTCCGGCGGCTGGAAGGACATAGCGGGGCGGTGAACGCCGCCGTTTTCAGTCCTGATGGGCGTTTTGTGCTGTCGGGCTCGGACGATCTGACGCTGATTCTGTGGGACGTTGAAACCGGCAAAATCGTAAGGCGGTTCGGCGACCGGAGCAACGGCCACAGTGATAGTGTCTGGGCGATCGCGTTCAGCCCGGATGGCAAGCTGGCAGCTTCCGGCTCGCGCGATAACACGCTGTTCCTGTGGGATGTAGCGACCGGCGAACCCGTTCGCCGTTTGTTCGGCCATACCTTCCGCGTTACCGGTGTGGCCTTTAGCCCCGACGGTACGCGCCTGATTTCCAGCGCCTTCGACAATCTACTGATTCTGTGGGACGTGGCAACTGGCGACGAAATCCGTCGTTTTGAAGGGCACAGCGATTGGATTCGCGGCGTGGCCTTCAGCCCGACTGGACGGTATGTTCTGTCCGGTTCTGCCGACAATACGTTGATTCTGTGGGACGTGGAAACCGGCGAACGCCTGCGCCAGTATGAAGGACACAGCGCGCAGGTGTACAGCGTGGCGTTTAATGCCGATGGCCGTTACGTGCTGTCCGGCTCGGCGGATGGAACCGTTGTGCTGTGGGATGTAGCGACCGGCGTGGAACTGCGGCGGCTGACAGGGCACACCGACGACATTCGCAGCGTCGTCTTCAGCCCGGATGAGCGTTACGCGCTGTCCGGCTCAGGCGATGGGACAATGCGGCTGTGGCAGGTTTCGCTGTCGCTGGACGATTTGGCAAGCTGGATCCGCGCCAACCGTTACGTGCGCGACTTGACGTGTGCGGAACGCGAGTTGTACGGCGTGCCGCCGCTGTGCCCGACGCCTACGCCGATCTTCGGCCCGCAGACGATTTAGCCGTCTAACGCGCTGCTGCTACCGCCCATTCTGGCTCGTAGGCGCGGCAGGAGTTGCGCACGATCAGTTCCGCTGGCAGCGTGATCTGGTCGAAGTAGTCGTTTTCACCGGCAATTCGGCGCAGCAGCAGTTGGGCGGCGGTCTGCCCAATGCGCAGGAATGGCTGCGCCAGCGTCGTCAGCGGCGGTTCCAAGTGCGACGTAACATCGAGGTTATCGAAGCCCAGCACCGACAAATCGTCCGGAATAGACAGCCCAACCGAGGCCGCTGCCCGGTAAAGCGCAATCGCAATCTGGTCATTGGCTGCAAACACAGCGGTGGGCCGGTCCGGGCCGGAAAGATAATCGCGCAGCGGCGTCAGGTCAATCATCGGATAACCTTCCACGCGGCAGACTAACCGTTCGTCGAAGGCGATACCACGCTCCGCCAGCGCCTGCATATAACCCAGATAGCGATGCTCCATACTGACCGCCGGGGACAGCCAGGTGGCGAAGCCCACCCGGCGGTGTCCCAGGTTTAACAGATAATGGGTACCCCGGATTGCCGCGCCAAAATGGTCGGTCATGACGTAATCACTGGAGATGCCGCGCAGATAGCGGTCAATCAGCACGAGTGGAAAACGCGAGCGTGTCAGGCTGTCAACCAGCGGCACGTCCTCGGAATCAACCGGATAGAGCGCGATACCGGCGACGTTCTCGCCGATCAGCTTGCGGATGACTCGTTCCTGCTGCTGGCTGTCATTGTTGACATGGTTGAATATGACGGAGAAGTTTTCCTGCTCGGCCACCTGCTGGAAGCCGATCAGTACGGTCGGGACCGAAGAATCACGCACATAGGGCACGACGAAGGCCAGTCGCTTTGATTGCAGTTTGTCGCCGGCATAGTCGTTCAGCTTCACAAACGTGCCGCGCCCCTGTTCCCGGCGCAGGTAGCCCTCTTTTTCCAGCGTCTGTAACGCCTGGCGCACCGTGCCGCGCGCCACGCCGAACTCCGCGCACAGTTCTTTCTCGGACGGCAGGCTGCTGCCGTTCGGCCAGATGCCGCTTTGGATGCGCTCCTTCAGGATGGCGGCAACCTGAACGTGCAGCGGAGGAGCGTCAGGACTGGTTTTATCAAGCAGGATTGACATAATAAAATCCCGGATTTGTACAGGGCATCAGTTAAAGGTCTATACCTTTAACTATAAAAGAGGAACAGGTATTCTGTCAACTGCTGAGTAAGGGAAGGGTAGGGGCGCGGTAATGCGCCCCTGTGGTGAAGCATGTCGGATTAGATTTCCGGCATCAGCTTGAGCGTCAGAACTTCGCCACCGCGAAGCGAGATTGGAATATTGTGCTTATCCTGCACCGGCAGAGTCGCCCGATACTTTTCGGCCATGTCCACGCGATAGGCGGCTTTTACCGGAAAACCGGCGGTGATGCTGCTGCTGACCGGTTCGCGGCTGACGTTGTAACATCGGACAATCAGGCTGTCGCCGCTGCGGTAAACTGCGCTCAGGACCAGTTCAGGTGCAGCAACGGTGATAAAGCTATGGGTATCCGGCAGCACGCCGCCGCGCGGCCATTCGGCTTTGATGACTCGGGCAGGGTCGTCGCGGGTGATGTTCATCTCGCGCAGTTCCAGCCCGGCGTGCGTATCGGCGCGGCGGGACAGCACTGGCGCGTTGTAGCCATAAGCGGCGGCGTAGACGTTGCGCCAGTCGCCCGCATGCGGCAGGATGGCATAGTTGTAGTGATAATCGCCGAAACACTGTGCGCCCGGCGTCGGCACCAGCGGCCCGGCGGCGATGCGGCGTACCCAAAGATCATCGCGCGAGAGCCAATCCACCGCCCGCAGTAGCGTCAGCGCAATCATGCCATCCTCGTATACCTCGACCGAGGGCAGGCCGCGATTGAGTACCGCCAGACCACGCTGACCGTCGCTGAGATCGGTGAAGGCGCGCTGGTGCATCAGCGGCGTGGGGTCTTCCACCCAGCCAGTCGAGTCCGGCAGTTTGAGGTCGCGGACGGCGACCATAAACGATTCGTCCACATGCGCCTGTTGTGCCCGGATGCCAATGGGGAAGTTCACCGTCAGCTTATGGTTGCCAGCCTGATTGTTGATACGGGTCAAGATATACACACCCGGCTGTCCGGCATAGACTCGTACCTCCGATACGATGGGCAGTATCACGGTTTCGGCGCTGCGGCGCTGACGGTCTGCGGTCAGCCCTGCCGGGACGGACAGTTCCCATTCGATTCGGAACGCGGCCCGGCACGGGCCGGATTCGGTGCGGGTGATGCGAGCGGGATGGCCTGCTGTGCTAAGAACATGGCTGCCGTTAGGGAAGGGGCAGTAGGTATATTCGTCGCCCGTGTCTTCGACATCGTAAAAGTGGCCGAGGTTGGCGTAGGTCTCGCCGGTCGTTTTGTCGGTGATGGTCAGCCCACCGTCGTCAGCAATGTGCAGCGCCAGGAAGGCGTTTTCAGCGCCGCGTTCGGTGACGGTCAAATCCAGCGATGGAGCAGGGGCAGCGCCGGCAGGCTGGGCGTAGAGGGTGGTATAGCCGCAGGCCGGCACGCTGGCGGGGAACAGAACGGTAACACGGCGCTTGCGGTTGGGCTTCAATACTTCCATCCAGAAGCGGGTTTCGTCGCCGATGACCTGATGCGGAATAACCTCGCCCGCGCCGTTCACCAGACGGAAAGCTCCGGCGGTAGGGTCGTCAAATTCAAAGTCAATTTCGGCCTCGACGATCTCGCGGCGTTCCCAGCCAAGCGGATTGAAAGCGATGATCGGTGTGCCGGGTTGCTTCGTGTAGCCTATTTGCCGCGCCAGCAGCCGGAGGTTATCGCGTACCAGCGCCTCGCCAATCTGGCGGGATTGGCTGAAGCGGTACAGCATTTCGTGATGCACTTCGTCAATGCCGCTGCCGTAAATATCGTCGTGTGGGTGGTTGAGCAGCAGCCAGTGCCACGCCAGATTCACCAGGTCGGATGTCCCGTCCAGCACGTCCGCGCCGGACAGCCACGCCAGCGCGGTGATCGGTTCGACATATTTTTCCAGCAGCGTTTCACCGGCATGGTTCTGCTGTTTGAGGTGAATCCGGGTCGAATAGACTCCCTGCAAAATCTCCGAGTAGCGCCCCCAGCGGAATTCGCCCTCGAACTCCGGCAGCGCCACGCCAGAGGCGCGAACGCGCTCCAGATGATCGGCCAGCGTGCCCTGACTAATGGTCACGTTGGACAAACGCCGGTTGGCTTCGGCGATAATCTGGGGAATGCGCGGCTCCGGTTCGGCGTGGTCAATGCCATTCATCAGCAGCAGCGCGTCGGTATTTGCCATCGGTTTCAGTTTGTCCACTGCGCGGGCGATTTTTTCCTGCGCCAGTTCCATGTCAAAGACCATCTCGGACACGTCACCCCAGTGGATGCCGTAACCCAGGTTGGTGACGTTGTGGTAGCCCCAGGGCATGAGGATGGCTGTCACGCCAGAACCATCTGGCGCGCACCAGGTAAATTCCGTGCCCAGCCGGTCACCTTCCTGGCCCATACCGCGCCAGAAGAAAGCGTTATCAATCCCGAAGCCGCGCAGAATCTGGGGTAGCTGCGCGATGTGGCCGAAGCCATCTGGCACGTAGCCAATGGGCATCACGCCGCCAAATTCCTCGCCCATGCGTCGCCCGACCTGCAAATTGCGAATCAACGCCTCTGGGCTGACCAGAAATTCATCCGCCAGCACGTACCAGGGGCCGACCTGAATCCGGCCTGACCGGCACAGCGCCTTTAGTTCGGCGGCCTGACCGGGGCGCGCTTCCAGGTAATCTTCCAGCACGCTCATCTGCCCGTCCAGCATAAACACACGGAAATCCGGCTGGTCGCGCAGGATGTCCAGCAGCTTGTCCACCAGCTTCACCAGCCGGATACGGTATTCCTGAAAGGTGCAGTACCACGCCCGGTCCCAGTGGGTATGGCTGACCAGAGTCGCCTGATAGTGAACCATAAAAAAACACTCCTGAATAAGTTGACAAAATGTCCCTAGCGACAGTATAGTTGTTTATACAATATCATCCACTTTTCCGAAAGTGGATGGTGGAAATAGGCTAATTATTGAGACAAGGATTGGACAATCTATGAACAGCAAAAAGGAAGTTTCCGTTAAAGGGATGTCGCGCCGGACGTTCCTGAAGGGGACGGCGGGCAGCATCGCCGCCGCGCTGGCCGCCAGCGGCCCCGGCCAGTTACTGGCAAAGGGTATCTACGCCCCGACTGTCATCCGCCAGAACAAAACCGTTGTCCTCGCCATCCAGGAATTTGCTCACGATGCCATCAAGGCGGTTCTGCCAGACTTTGAGAAAGACACTGGCCTGACGGTGACGCTTGAAGGTGGACCGGTCAGCGGGAATGATATGCTGACAAAGTATGCTCCGGCCTTTGCCTCTGGCGAAAGCCCGGTGGATGTGGTCAGCGATGCCGACGACAGTGGGCCGACCTTCATGCGCGCCGGGTACATGCTGTCACTGGAAGATGTCATCCCGCAGGAAACCTGGGATGATTTCCCGGAGAGCATGGGCGGGCAGATCGAGAAGTTTCACAGCTTCGACGGCCAGCGGTATCGTGTGCCACACGAGTTTGCCATCGGTTACTTCTTCACCCGTAAGGACTGGCTGGACGAAAAGAATCTGAAAGCCCCCACCACCTGGGAGGAAATGGTCGAGATTGGCAAGGAATTTGCCGACCCCGCCAACAGCGTGTGGGGCACTACTGACGGCCTGATTAAACCGGCGCTGCTGTATGTGTACGTGGCGTACCTGACGGCGCAGTCCGGCGGGGATGTGTTCGCCTTCGACGAAGCCACCGGCGAGGCGTTGCAATTCCTGTACGATATGATTTACACGCACAAGATATTCCCGGAGGATGCGCTCAACCAGGATTATACGGCCCAGAACCAACTGTACATGGGCGATAAAGTGGCGTTTATGCGCCAGTGGCCGTTCTTCCAGGGCGTAGCCGAAGGCGACAAGGAATGGTTCAAGCCGGAGAAGTTGACGATTGAACTGCCGCCGGCGGGACCAGCAGGCAGCAAAGCCTGGTGGGGCGGCTGGGGTTTCTCCATTCCGGCCTTTGCTCCGAATATGGATGGCGCGAAGGAACTGATTAAGTACCTGACCTCGAACGAAATTGCGCCGAAGCTGGCCGAAGGGCAGTCGTGGTTCATCATGCCGCGCACATCCATTCTGTCAGCGTTTGAAGGCCAGGACAACCCGATTGTGACGGCGATGGGCGTATACGCGGAAGCCGGTGTGCCAGCGGCACGTCCGTTCCATCCGAGGGTGGCAGAAGCGCAGACGATTGTGGACGATGCCGCGTCGCAGTTCCTGACCAAGCAACTGTCGCTGGCGGATGCGCTGAAGTACGGCCAGGAGCAGATCGCTGCCCTGGGCGAGTAAGGTGTTTGTATCATCGTAGGGGCGGGTTTCTAAACCCGCCCCTACACACCCCAAATAAACCTTTAGCCAACTGGAATTTTGGTATGACCCCTCTTGCGTTACCGCGCCGACTCCGAACGCCACTCGCCAGATTGACTCTCCGCCAGCGATTTTATGTGATTGCGATTATCCTGCTTATTCCGGCGCTGGCTTTACGAACGTTTACCGCGTTTTATCCGTTTATCCAGACCGCTTACCTCAGCCTGCATAAATACAACCCGGCCTTTGACCACAACGGCCCGGTCTTCACCGGCTTAAACAATTTCCAGCGTATTGCCAATGACCCGGTAGTTCGCGCCAGCATTGGCTACACGCTGTTGTTTGTGGTGGCTGCCACTTTTTTACAGCTTACGCTGGGGCTGGCGGTAGCGCATCTGCTGAACGCGCCGTTCCGCCTGAAGGCCCTATCACGCACGCTGGTACTCATCCCCTGGGCGATTCCAATGGTGATCGCCGCGCTGGGCTTTCGCTGGATGTTTGATGACCAGTTTGGCATGATACCCGACTTGCTCCGGCGTGGGCTGGGCGTACAGATGAAATGGCTGATTGACCCGTACAACGCCAAGCTGGCCGTAATTTCCGTAGCGGTATGGAAAAGCACGCCGTTTGTGGCGCTGGTGCTGCTGGCCGGGCTGCAAGGTATCTCGCAGGATTTGTACGAAGCCGCGAAAGTGGACGGCGCTACGCGCTTTACGTCGCTGCGGTTTATCACGATACCGATGCTGATGCCGCTGCTTATCACCACCGGCATGTTTATGGTGGTGTGGCAGTTGGCGGTGTTTGACCTGCCGTTTTTGATGACCGGCGGTGGGCCAGGGTTTTCCACCACCGTCATCGCGCAGAAAATCTATTTGGAAAGCAATTCCCTGAATTATGGTTATGCCGCTTCCATCGGCATGGTGCTGGTGGGGATTGTCGCCGTCGTTGGCGCAATTGGCCTGTGGCTGTTCCGCCGCTTTGACGTGTCGGAATGAAAGGGGCGTATTCGTGTCTACCAATGTTGTCTCACGTCCGTGTGAATATACCGCCACCGCCGCCGTGCGCCCGAACTTCCTCCAGCGTCACGGCCAGAGCATTCTGCTGTATGTCTGTTTTGCGATTTTTGCGGTGGTCGTGCTGGCGCCGTTTTATTTCATCTTTGTGTCGTCCATCACCCCGTCGAATGAATTGTTTGAGGTGCCGCCCCGCTACTGGCCGAGCGCGCCGACGGCGGACAGCTATAACCGGATGATGGACGCGGTGCCGTTTTTTACCTATTTCCGCAATTCGCTGATCTTTGCCATTGGTTCGTCGGCGCTGTCGGTGATCGCGGCAGGCATGGCCGCCTACGCGCTGGCGCGGATTAAATTCCCTGGCAGCAACATCATCTATCTGGTGCTGATTCTGTCGGTGGCGCTGCCGCAGATCGCGGTGCTGGTGCCGATGTTTGAGACGCTTAAGACGTTTAAGATGATTAGCACGCATCACGGGCTGATTATCCTGATGAGCAGCCTGGTGCTGCCGTATACGATCATGACTTTGGTTTCGTTCATCAAACAGATTCCGGCAGAGATCGAAGAAGCAGCCTACATTGATGGCGCGAACACGGCACAGATTATCCTGCGGGTGGTGCTGCCGCTGGTGCGCCCGGCGCTGTTTACGATGTTCCTGATTAACTTCATCATTAGCTGGAACGAACTGCTGTACCCGCTGGTGTTCACGCATAACGTGGATACCAAAACGCTCAGCGTCGGTTTAACCGAACTAACCGACCCCGGCTCGACCTATACCAAACCCTGGGATATGATGAGCGCGATGAGCGTATTTATGATTATCCCGGTGCTGCTGATTATCCTGTTCGGGCAGCGGATGATTATTTCCGGTCTGTCGCGGGGCGCGTTGAAGGGATAAGAGAAAAACGTAACGCAAGGCTGCAAAGGGGCAAAGAGGCAGAGGGAAAGACAAAACGTAACACGGAGACGCAAAGGCTCAGAACACAGTGGTAACGTAGGGGCGGGGCACTGCCTCGCCCATGCCGTCAAGGATTGGAAATGTTAGGAGCGAACAACATGGTGGTTGAGAAGAGTCACATCACGATTGAGCAGAATACCGAGTATCTGAAGCGTTACGCCTTTCTCGAAAAAGCCTGTATGCGGACGCTGGCGGGCTGGCTGCCGGGTGTGCCGGAGTGGGAAGCGAAGAACCAGATGGGGTTACACGTCTGGGAAAGCGGCGCCTCCGCCGATCTGCTGTACCAACGCCTGCGCGAACTCCGCACGTATCAGCCGGAACGCAATATCAGCGAAGGGTTGAAAACACTGGCGCGCGAACTGGACCACGCGCAGAACACCGCCGAACTTATTGCGACGGTGTACCTGGTCGTGAAAAAGGCGCTGCTGGAAGCGTACCGCAGCCATCCCGAAGTGACGTGGAGCGAGTTCGACAATCCAACCGTGAAGACGACAGAAAAGGTGCTGCCGGCGATAGAACGGCAGGTGGCCTGGGCGGAAGGGTTCTTCGCCACAATTGAGCAGAATTACCCCGGCTGGCAGGCATGGCGGGATTACATCGCCGGGCTGCTGGCGGCAGATGGCGGCGTGACCGGCGCAGAAGTACCCGCGTCCGCGCCGCAGCGGCCCGAAAATCACCTGCTGCTGCTGCCCTGGAAGGAGTGCCAGCGCATGAAGGGCTGGCCGATTTTTGACCCGTCTACCGATGTCGAGCCGGACCGGAAAACCGAGCCGGAAGCACATCGTCTGTGGCGCTTCAAGCACTATCTGAACGAGATGACGGCAGCGGAAACGCTCGGTTCCATTCTGTGGATGACGCCGGAAATGCCCTGGGAGTACCAGTACAATGTGTCGCGCCATCTGTGGGATGAAGTGCGCCATAGCCAGCTTGGGCAGGTGCGGGTGCAGCAGTTGGGTTTGAAGATTGAGGACGTGCCGCAGGTGGTGCAGATTTACAATGTGATGATGACGCTGCCTGCCGTTGACCAGTACGCCCTGCTGACCACCGTCATCGAACCCAACGGGATGCCGGAAAAAAGCACCAACCGCGAACACTGGGAGGAAATCGAGGACGAGATTTCGGCGGCGGCGGTCAGCTATGACTGGAGCGACGAGAACTTCCATATCCGCTGGGGCAAGAAGTGGACGCCGGTGCTGCTGGAGACGTATGGCTACAAGGAAACGCCGGAGGAAATCGCCGCGCGTACCGAAGCCTGGCTGATGGAAAACACGCCGGTGAAGATGCAGGCCAAGATGGCGCTGGAGTCGCACCAGGGAGGCGGGCATGGCTAAGGTCATTCCTGCCTCGCGCACGACGCCGGAGCATACCCGCGTCAACGATGCGTCGCGCGTGCTGAAACGCTTCTACGTGGCCGAGCGTCAGGTCATGCGGGCGCTGGCGGGCTGGCTCATCAAAACCAGCCCGGTGGAAATCAAGTTTCAGATCGCTGGCGACCTGTGGCAGACCTCGCGCAACGCCGACGCGCTCCGTACCCGTGTACTGGAACTGCGCTACCCGCGCCGCGACGTGGATAAGAAGTACGACCCGGATATAATGGCCTTCACATCGGAACTGCCGAAAGCGGCCAGCCTGAACGAATTTCTCGTCGGTGTGTACCAGATAGCGCTGCCCGCGCTGGTGGACGCTTACGAAGATTATCTGCGCCGCGCCGACCCGCTGAACGACGCGCCGACCGCCTACGCGCTGCGGCATATTGTGGCGGACAAGCGGCTGCAAATCGAACGGATGCGGGAACTGGCGCTGCTCGATGCGCCGGAGTCGGTGGAAGCGTGGCGGGATTATCTGCGCCAGTACCTTGCCAGCATTGGCGGCTACGACGGTATGGGAGAGAAAACACCTGCTCCCGGCGATCATCCCTGCGCCGGGCGGCCAGCCTTTGAAATTCCGCGCGTGACGCAGCGCGACGACCGTTTCCGTCCCAGCCTGTACCACCTGCCGCACGAGAACAAGTACGACAAGGCGGGGGCGCAGGCCTGGAAGCGCATTGAATCGCTGGACAAGCGCGTGGCGATGCAGGTATGGTCGGCCATCAGCCACTTTAACGAAATCTGGGCGGCGGAAGTGCCGGCTTCCGTGCTGTACGAAATCAACGATCAGCCCTGGGATTTTTATCTTGATCTGGCGCGCTGGGCCTGGGATGAATCTCGCCACAGCATGATGGGCTACCGCGCCATGCAGGGCTGGGGCTGGAACGTGCCCGACCTGATTCCCTATGGCCGGTCGCAATATCTGGCGATGGCGCCGCTGCCGCCGGCGCAGCGGTTGGCGCTGCTATACTACTATGAAGAAGGGCTGCTGCGCTCCGGCACAAAGCAGACGGAAATCAGAATTCTGGAGTCGGCGGGCGATGACGGCAGCACGCATGACATGGATTACGACTGGGCGGACGAAGCAATCCACGTCAGCTATGGCTTTAAGTGGCTGAAACATCTGCTGGGCGATGACAACGCCGGGCAGGCCGAATTGAAGCGCCTGACCGACGAGGCACGGGCTGTCATGGCCGATTTTGTGACGGTACACAAGGATGACCCGGAAGCGTCCCTCGCGCCGTTTTTTGAACGGTTGTACGGTGTGGTTGAGGCGATGACGTTTGAGATTCCCGACGACGGGCTGGACATTCGTTGGGCGCCGGTGGTGGCGGACGAGTCGGTGCTGCAGGAGTTATAGCCGTTGCCTGTCGTTCGCCTGAAGCAAAGCCAGCAGGAGTTTGAGGCCGAACCGGACGAAGTGATCCTCGATGCGGCTGAACGCGCCGGAATAGGCATGGTTCATAGCTGCCGCAGTGGGACGTGCCGGGCATGTATCACGAAGGTGCTGTCCGGCTGCGTGGAGCATGACCCGGACTATGTCCTCGAACTCAACATTGACGCTTATGAACTGGACGACGGCTACCGGCTGTTGTGCAGCGCATTCGCGCGTACCGACTGTGAATTGGAGAAGTGAAAGGTATAGGGCGGGTTTCGAAACCCGCCCTACAGTTTAAGCATGTCGCCCGTACATCTCCGCCGCTTCGGTCATGGCGTTGATATTTTCGATGGGCGTGCCGGGCGGGATATTGCTGCCGTCCTGAATAATCAGGCCGCGAAAATGCGCCAGCTTTTCGATCACCAGGCGCGTTGCTTCGCGGACTTGTTCCGGTGTGCCGCTGTAGATCAGCATGGGGTTGACGTTACCCACCAGCACGACGCGCCCGCCCATCACCTCGGCCACGCGGTCGAGATTAACCTGATAGCCATAGCCCTGGAACTCGTTGATCTTCAGTTCGTCTACGAAAATCTCCAGCAGATGGTCGGTTTTGCCACACATGTGCAGGCTGAGCCAGCCGTCGAAGTGGAAACGCAGGCGCTTTTCTTCTGGCAGCACCAGCTCGCGGAAGGATTTCGCTGATAACGATACGGCCAGATCATCCGTCCAGGCGAAGTCTTTCGGTGTGGGCAGGCGTTCTTCTTCCCAGCAGAAGTCCAGCCACTCAATCAGCTTGTCAGTGACAATGCGAAGCAGTTCGCGCACGAAGTCGGGGTTTTCGTAAACGGCGGTGAACAGTTCCGTTTGCCCCATCACGTCTCCCGCCACGCCAAACGGGCCATCGGATGTATGTGTCAGCGCCGGGTTCGCGCCGGGGTAGAAGATTGGCCCACCCTGAAAGCGCACGGGGTACTTCTCGGCGACGGCCATCATGGCGCGGCGGTAGTCAAGCTGTTTCTGGTTGATGCCGCTGTGCACAAAATCCATCGCTTCCAGGCGGCCCAGGTCGTCGTCGGTTTTGACCCAGCCTGGCCCAACCCAGGGGATGTCATCATCCGGGAACACGACTTCACAACCCAGGCTGCCGGCCTCAAACGTGTTCTGGAAGTCCGTCCATGCGCCGACCCACGCGCCGGTAATCGAGTGAGCATCAGTACGAACGTTTTCCATCAGCCACTTCTGCCCCAGGATTTGCGCGCGCAGCATCGTTTCCGGGTTGCGGTAATAATCGCGGAAACTTACGCCGGTCTGCGGAATCATCAGGCGGTGGCCGATGGCCGGGATGACCGGCACACGGTCCGGCGTTTCAAAGCGTTTCGCTTTTGTCACCCGCTCGCGCCGCGCCTCGATTTCCTCATATGGCACGGCGATCTCGATCACTTCCGGTTTATGCATAAACACAATGTTTCGCCTCGTCTGCAAAGGCTTCCAGCAGGGTTAGGTCAGCGTCGAAGAAATGATCGGACGGGCTGAGGATGTAGCCGCCGCCCGGCCCGGCTTCTTCAAAGCAGCGGCGCACTTCGGCGCGCGTTTGCTCTGGCGTGCTGCCGACGAAGTAATGGAACTGGTCGAAGCCGCCGATCATACACACCTTGTCACCAATGCGCTGCTTGGCTTCCGCCAGCCGCATGTCACCGCCCATGTCCTTCGGCGTGAAGGTTTCCATCGCGTCAGGGTTCATTCCTGCCAGTCGTTCGAGGAACGGCATCATACCTCCACAGGTGTGGTACACGATGCGCTGCCCCACATCATGCGCCATGCGAATCAATTCGCTGTCGTAGGGGGCAACAAACTCGTCAAAGATGCGTGGGGAAATCACGGTCGAGGACGCCGCGCCGCCGCCCAGTTCCAGCAGGTCATAGCGCGCCCCCTTGAGCGATTGAATGAATGTCTTCTTGCGCGCCTGGAGGATGCGAATTAATTCGTGTACCCAGGCCGGGTCGTCGTAAGTTTCCATAATGAGGCGTTCCGTGCCGACCAGTTCGACCGCGTCCTGCCAGCAGCCGGGCTGGCCGTACACGTCAAAATAGCAGATGTGGCCGCGCACGAGGCCGCGCTCACCGAAGGCTTCGGCAGTGGCGTTCACCGCGTCTACATCCACTTTCGGATGGGTGACGTAAGCCGCGATCAGGTCAATATCCCGTTTTTCCTTCACCAGCGGTTCAACCACCCAGTCGGTGTACTCGTTGCCTTGCAGCACCATCGAAAGTGTGCCTTTAGGGGTGACGAAGTTGTAGCGTATGGTGCGGTATTCGGTGTCCGGTAGCGTTTCGGTTTCGATGCGCCAGCAGTCGGAGACAACGCGGTGTGTGTGGTCAAGCGGGTGGATAAATGTCTGGTTGGGGTCGAAGTATTCCCCCTTCGCCGTGTCCGGTTTGTAGGGCACGGTCCAGACAAGCGCATCCAGGCCGAAGCGGTCGAAAAATTCGTGATAGCTGATGCCGTTCAGGTATTTATCGAGAAAGGACAGCATGACGTGGTGCGTGGTCACGGGCAGCCGGTCGGGCACGCCGCCGGTGAGGGCGGTCAGCAGCCGCTGTCGCGAAGTCATGGTTGACATGGTTATGTACCTTTTGTATTCCCCTGCCTCCTGATTATATAGACAACCTGCCCCAGCGACAAATCAAAACCGGCAGTAATGGGTACTGCCGGCTGGGGCTAGCTGGTTGTAGGGACACGGCATGCCGTGTCCCTACAGGTTAGCCGACGGTGGGCACTTTCAGCAGCAGGCCGATGGCATAGCCGATCAACGCGCTCACCGTGCCAATGACCGCCATCTCCAGGCCGCTTTTGCCGGGATGTCCGACTGTGACGCGGGCTTTGTACGCGCCAACGAGGAATAGCACGAGCGCCGAAATCACGATGGAAACCGGGATGCCCAGCGCGACCGGCAGCACAATGAATGGAACAAGTGGGATGAGCGAACCAACCACCGCCGCCACGCCAACGATGCCCGCCGACCGGACGGCCTGGCGACGGTCAACCGGCGATAGCTGGTGTTCCTCAGCCATCATCACCTTGACCCACACATCCTTGTTGGCCGTGATCGTGTCCACAATCTGGTCAAGCAGGTTGCCGTCGAACCCCTTCTGACGGTAAATCTCGCGGATTTCCTCGCGCTCAACTTCCGGCGACAGGTGCAGGTGGCGGTATTCGCGGGTTTTTTCGCTTTCGTAATAATCAGCGTCTGCCAGCGTGGACGTATACGCCACCGCGCCCATTGACACCGACTCGGCAAAGGTGGCGGCCAGCCCGGCCACGAGAACAATGCGTGGGTCGCTGGTTGCCGCTGCCACACCCAGAATCACTCCCAGCACATTGACCAGGCCATCCTGCCCGCCCAGGATAATGTCGGATAGGCTGGACGAACGTGGGTGGGGGTCGGTGTGGGTATGGTAGATCACCTGATCGTCATAGTGTTGGTTCATCGAACCGAGGTTCACGGCCATGCTGTTTTCCTTTTCTGCTGGCGGGATTACCGACGCAGGCTGGTAAAAATCTGCTGGTCTTCCAGGCTGAGGCGGGCCAGCAGTTCATCGCCAAGCTGGTGATAAATGCGCTGGGTGAACAGCTCCATCCAGACGAACTGGCGCGCGATCAACACCAGATTAGGATTGCGGGTGATGGTCGCCCGCGTTTCAAGCTGCGTGTTGGCAATCAGGGCTTCACGCTGGTCAACAATCACCATCAGCGCCTGAGTCAGGTTTTGCAGTTCGCTTTCCAGCGGTGGATGATAGGCCACCTGGCCGCAGTTGAGTTCGCCGCTGCCGGTCAGCAGGGCACTGACAGCCAACTTCCGGTCGCAGGCTTTGAGAATGGCCGGGCGCAGGTCATCCAGATCAGCATCGGCCAGTACCAGCAGCACTTCGCTGTCCGCGCCGTTAATCATCTGGTTGGCGTAGGACAGCACCGCGCGCCGACCGCTGATGGACCACAGATGATCTTCGTCTTCGGTGGTGTACCGTTGGCGCAGACCATCGCGCAATCCTTGCACCAGACTCTGATATTCGCGCTCGTGCTCGTTCAGCAGCACATCGGGCGGCAGGGGGCGGTAGAGCGTGGCGCGTTCGTCGCGGGTTTCCAGCACCGCGCCGCGATTGTGCAGCCGGCCCAGCGCCTCATAGACCATCGAACGCGGTATGCCGGCGTTTTTGCTCAACTGGTAGCCGGTGGCCGGGCTGTCGCGCAGCAGTTCAAGGTAGATTTTGGCTTCGTACTCAGTGAAGCCAATTTGCATCAGGCTGGCTGCCAGATCCATTCGTCTTCAACTCTCGATAGTAGTTTTAAAACTGACTACTAGTCTTAGAATAGACCGTGTCCAATGCTTTGTCAAGCGCAGTAGCGGCAATGATGTTGCTGTCATATACTGAATAACAGTTTTCCTGGCGGAGCAAACGCAACGATGCAAGACCTGCGCGGTCGAACGATCAAGGGCTACGAACTGCTGGAGCTTATCAATATGGGCGGTTTCGGCGCCGTTTATCGCGCCAATCAGGTGCTGGTTGGGCGCGAGGTCGCCTTTAAGATCATTCTGCCGCAGTATGCCAGCCAGCCGGAGTTTATCCGGCGGTTTGAAGCGGAAGCCCAACTGGTCGCCCGCCTCGAACACTTCCATATCGTGCCGTTGTACGATTACTGGCGCGACCCTGACGGCGCCTATCTGGTGATGCGCTGGCTGCGCGGCGGCAGCCTGCGGGCGGTGCTCAACCAGCAGGGCGGATTGGATACGGTGACAACAGCGAGAGTGCTCGACCAGATCGCGGCGGCGCTGGCAGTGGCGCACCGGCAGGGCGTCGTCCACCGCGATCTGAAGCCCGATAACATCCTGCTGGATGACGAGGGGAATGCCTACCTGGCAGACTTCGGCATTGCGATCAAGCTGATTGACGTGTCCCGCCTTGACCAGAAGGAACTGCGGCTGGGGTCGCCGCCTTATACCCCGCCGGAGCAAATCCTCGGACAGACCATCACCCCGCAGACTGACATTTACAGCCTCGGCATCGTCCTGTACGAACTGTTAACCGGTAGGCTGCCGTTCACCGGCGCGAACGATACCGAGATCATGCGGCTGCATCTGATGGAACCCGTGCCGCCGCTGCAACTGGCACGGCCCGATCTACCTGAGAGTATCAACCGTGTGATCTGGCGGGCGACGGCGAAATCGTTCCGGGCGCGTTATCTGTCGCCGCTGGAACTGGCGGTGGACTTCCGCCAGTCGGTCGGCCTGGCCGAGACGAACATTCTGTTTCCGACAGCAGTGGAGGTTCAGGGGTCACCGGTTGTGACTGAACGGCTGGCGACGGTGAACCTGAATATCCAGCCGCCTACTAATCCGTATAAAGGTTTGCGCCCGTTTCAGGAAGCCGATGCCAGTGACTTCTTTGGCCGGGAAAAGCTGGTCGAGCAGTTGGCTGCGCGGTTTGAGCAGGAAGGGGTAGGCGGGCGGTTTGTAGCGATTGTCGGGCCAAGCGGCAGCGGCAAATCCAGCCTGGCAAACGCCGGTTTGATCCCGGCACTGCGGCAGGGCGTTGTTGAGGACAGTGACCGCTGGTTTTTTGGACAGATCGTGCCGGGCGCGCACCCGTTTGATGAGCTTCAGGCCGTGCTGCTGAAAATTGCCGCGCAACCGCTACCGGATTTGCCCGCGCGGCTACGCGCCGGCGACGATGGCCTGCACCGCTGTTTGCAGCAGGTGCTGCCGGAAGCCGACGGCGAACTGCTGCTGCTGATTGACCAGTTTGAGGAGGTATTTACGCTCACCCCCGAGGCGGAACGGGCACACTTTTTGCAGACGCTGCAAACGGCAGTGACCTGCCGGGATAGCCGCCTGCGTCTGGTTATCACGCTGCGCGCCGATTTTTACGACCGTCCGCTGCTGTATCCCGGTTTCGGCGATTTGATGCGAAGCTATACGGAAGTGGTGCTGCCGCTGTCCGCCATTGAACTGGCTCACGCCATTCGCGGTCCGGCGGAACGGGTGGGGATTCCGGTTGAGCAGGAGTTGATCACGGCCATTATCGCTGATCTCAATAAGGAGCCGGGCGCTTTGCCGCTGCTGCAATATGCCCTGACCGAACTGTTCGAGAAGCAGCAGAACAACACGCTCACGCTTGAAGCCTATCGCGCTATCGGTGGCATTTCCGGCGCGCTGGCGCGGCGGGCTGACGAAATTTATGCTGGCCTTAACGCAGCCGCGCAGGAGGCCGCGCGCCAACTGTTTTTGCGACTGGTGAACATCAGCGACAGTCTGGAAGCCACGCGGCGGCGGGCGCTCCAGGAGGAGGTGCTGATGCTGGCCAGCGACAAAGGTGTGATGCTGCGGGTGATGGAAGCCTTCGCCCGCTTCCGCCTGCTGACGTTTGACCACGAACCGAACACGCGCGCGCCGACGGTCGAACTGGCGCACGAAGCCCTCATCCGCGAATGGCAGCAGTTGAAGGACTGGATTGAGGCCAGCCGTGATGATCTGCGCGTGGAGCAGCGGTTGGCCGCCGTGACCGACGAGTGGCTGAAGGCCGGGCGCGACTCCAGCTATCTGGCATCCGGGGCACGGCTGGCGCAGTTCGAGGCGCTGGTTCAGCGGAAGTCGCTGGCGCTCAAGCCGGATGAAAACGCCTATGTTGCGGCCAGTCTGGCGGCCAGGCAGCGCGCAGCGCGCCGGGCGCGGTACGTAATGGTGGCGCTGGCCGTGTTTTCGATGATTGCGCTGGCGTTTGCCCTGTTTGCGCTGGTCGAACGTAATCGGGCGAATGTTCAGGCACAGGAATCGGGTTCGCGGGCGCTGGCTGTCACCGCGTTGACACAGCTTGACCGGCTTGATCTGTCGCTGCTGCTGAGTGTGCAGGCGCTGGCAGCGGCGGACACGTTTGAAGCCCGCAACAGCCTGCTGACCGGCTTGCAGGCGCGGCCACACCTCAGCCGCTTTTTTCACGGGCACAGCGCCAGCGCGCGCGAGGTAGCCTTCAGCCCGGACAGCCATCTGATCGCCTCTGCCGGTTGGGATCGCAGCGTGATCGTTTGGGACGTTGCCAGCGGCCAGCCGACTTACCCGTCGCTACAGGGCCACACGGACGCTGTGAACAGCATTGCGTTTGGCGCAAATGACGTGTTGGCGTCCGGTAGCAAGGATGGCACAGTGCGGTTGTGGGATGCCAGCACCGGCGCTGCCATTGGACAACCACTTGAGGCGGGCGCGGCGGTGTGGAGTCTGGCCGTGAGTCCTGACGGACGTGTGCTGGCCGCCGGGCGCGCCGATGGGGGGATTGTGCTGTGGGATGCGGCGTCGGGCGAATTGCTGCGTGAACTGCCGCAGGCACACGCCGATATTGTCTACCGGCTGGTGTTTTCGCCGGATGGCAGGCTTCTCGCTTCCGGCGGTGCGGACAGCCAGGTGCGGTTGTGGCAGGTGGACACCGGTGAGCCGGCTGCCGAACTTCAGCCGGAACATCGTAATTGGGTATTTGGGCTGGCCTTCAGTCCTGATGGCAGCATCCTCGCCTCGTCCGGCGCGGACCGCGAAATAATCCTATGGGAAGTTACCACCGGACAGCCGCTGTTCCGCTTTACGACCGATCACACGGATTGGGTGACGAGTCTCGCCTTCGACCCATCCGGGCTGCTGCTGGCAACGGCCAGCAACGACCGCAGCATCCGGCTGTGGGATGCGACAACCGGCGCGGCAGTGGGTGATGCGCTGGGGGGCAACACCGATAAGGTGTGGAGCGTGGCCTTCAGCGCGGATGGCAGCCAACTGGTGTCCGGCGCCGACGATGGCAGGGTGCTGTTGTGGGATGTATCGCCGACTTACCGGACGCTGGGGCAGGTCTTTGAAGGTTACAGTGAGCCGATTTCCAGCGTGGCCTATAGCCCGGACGGTACGCTGGTAGCGTCGGCGGACGGTGACCGGAATGGCCGTGACAATGCCGTGCGGCTGTGGGATATACAGCGGCACAGCCTTGAAGCGGTACTGGAAGGCCATCTGGGGCCGGTGGCGAAGGTGGCTTTCAGCCCCGATGGGCGCTTGCTGGCGTCAGCGAGCGCCGACCAGACGGTGCGGCTATGGGATGTAAACACCCGCCAACCACGCGGCGAACCGCTGGTCGGGCATAGCAACGCCGTGTTTGGCGTGGCTTTTAGCCTGGATGGGCGGCTGCTGGCGTCCGGCTCGGACGATGGCACGGTGATCGTGTGGGACGTGGAAGCAGGAACAGCACTCGGCGCGCCGTTGACTGGACATGAGGATGGTGTTCTGACTGTGGCGTTCAGCCCGGATGGGAAGTTGCTGGCGTCCGGCGGGCGAGATAACCGTGTGCTGCTGTGGGATGCCGCCACGCGTGAGCCACTTGGCAGCCCGCTGGTGGGGCATACCGATTATGTCACCAGTCTGGCGTTCACCCCCGACGGGCAAATACTGGTGTCCGCCAGCCGGGACGGAACGATCATGCGGTGGCAGGTGGACAGCGGCCAGCCGGTGGGGCAGCCGCTGGTTGCGCATACGGCTGCCGTGCTGGACGCGGCGATTAGCAGCGATGGCCGCCGGCTTGTGTCCGGCGGCGCGGATGATCGCGTCATCCTGTGGGATTTGGCGGCGGGACGACCGCTGGGTGAGGGTTTTGTGGGGCACGCGGATTGGGTGAACGGTGTGGCGTTCAGCCCGGATGGGCAAACGGTTGTTTCCGGCAGCACCGACCGGACGCTAATCGCCTGGGACGTGTCTCTGGAGTCGTGGCGGGACCGCGCCTGCGCGCTGGCGAACCGCCGGCTGACTGCTCAAGAGGTTGACACCTATCTGGGGGGGATAGTGTACCCGGACGGCTGCGAAGCATCAACCGGCGCGGCGCGACAGGAACATCAGCAGTAATCCCAGCCGGATGAGGTCGCCATCCTGTACGGGTGTTGGCTGGTGTGGCGACAGCCGGTTTTCATTCACCCAGGTGCCGTTCATGCTGTTCAGGTCTTCGAGCAGACATTCCTCGTCAGTAATCATTAAGGCGGCGTGCTGGCGGGATACCCCCAGCAGATGCGCCCGGAAGGGTTTCAGATCAATTAACTGGGAGTCATCTTCGTTCGGACTGCGTCCCAGGATTACCCGCCCGGTAAACGGGACAAAGAGCGGGTTTTTCTCGCTCACGACATGGAGCGTGACGGTTTTGCTGACCGTTTTCTGGTAAGCCTTCACCGCGTTATCCAGCGCCAGTAGATCGGCGATTTCCGAGGGGACCACGGGCGTGCGCATGTCGGTCTGGAACGGTGCATGACACTGGGAACACTCGGTTGCGTCAGAGGCATTTTCGTGCAGGCAGAAAATGCAGAGTTTACTCTCCTGCATTCCGATTTTTCCCTCTCGGTTCATATGCTGGTGGCGGCTGTTTTCCTGGCATCCCAAAAGAGTCGTTACTTATCCTTGTCTTTGTCCTTATCTTTGTCCTTGTTGCCATTATCGCAGCTATTGCCGGGACAGTCGTCACCGCTGCGGTTGGGGTTGTTTTCGCAACTGTTGCCGGGGCAGTTATCACCGCTGCGGTTTGGATTGTTTTCACAACTGTTGCCGGGGCAGTTGTTATTTGGCGAATTGCCATTACCTTCATTCTGCTCGCAGCAAATCGCTTCCTGCTCGCTGCGAATCACCTCGGCCAGTTCCTGCCCGGTGAGCGGAGGATGCACTGCTACCGGACGGTCGAGATGGCCGACCGGCAGATTCTTCAGCCGGGTATCATCGTACGAGGCCGGCAGGCTGGGCGGCGATGCCGGTTTCATGGTTTCGTCAAGCTGCACCTGGACAGTCGTACCAGCGACAGCCGTGTGCGCCACACCCAGTGCCTCGACGCGGGCATGGCCTTCCAGCGTGGATACAGTCAGCACGTTACCTGGCTGCGTTTCAAAAAAGACAGTGGAGCCAAGCTGGATATTCACCTCATTAATCAGCAACTTGACTTCCCCCACACCTTCCGGCGTCTGGATGAGCAGCCCGCTGGTTGGCACTTCCGGGCAGGCCGATTGGTCGTCATGACTTTCGAAGTAAAACGCCTGCATCGGTCGGTAATACGGCTGGCGAGGTTCGGCCACGTTCAGGGTGTTGATATCCCCCTGCGGCACCAGCAGCGAGGCATTCACCCAGCCGGTAATGTCGCTGTCCGGGACTTCCACCCGCAGCCAGGAATTATCCGCCACCCGTTCGACCGCCGTCACGGTCTGGTTGGGCGCGAGTGATTCCACCACACCGGCGCGCACGGTTGGCAGCAGCCGGACATTCACATAATCGCTGCCTGTGACAACTGTTAACCGCGTTGGCTGCTTTACCGCGTTCTGGATTTTGACATCGCCGAAGGTGAGCAGCGTGACATCGTTGGGCTGCGAGGCCGGCAGATTCGCCTGGAGGCGCATCAGTGCCACGCCCCAGTTGCCGGTGGCGATCTCCATCGGCGATAGGTGCAGCGACTGAATCGCAGTCACGTCCACCAGATCGCCGGGCTGGTCGAAGGTCAAGGACGGTCCATCAGCGTGAAACTGCGCATCCAGCCGGGCGTGGCCGTAACAGGCCTGGTTGCGCCCTGTACCATCGCACAGTTGATCGGTGGCTTGCAAAGCCTGCTGGACCAACGCCGGGCACTCCTCGCTGAGAAGCGCGGCAAACGTGGGTGAAACCATGAGGCCCAGGAGAACAATCCAGATGAACAGGCGAAGGTGTTTCATAAGACCCATCCTGCAACTCTTGCCAGTAGCTGGAAACGGCGCTACCGACCGTATACTCTTGATCCATTGATTCCTATTATAGATTATAACATTAACTTTTCATTTAACATGGCTGATAGTTGTGAATTTATCCCCAACTATGTAGATTCTACCGTGTTTGACCGGTGAACGTTACGCTCGCTGAAAGTTTTTTACGACTTTCACTAACGGTGCTGTCCAGTGGGACAGAGTCCGGCATTCGTACCATTGCCTGCCGCAGCGCGTTACAATACCCTTGTGTGTGGTGATTGGTCTTCAGTAAACAAAGCAGATTCCCCGATGAGTCAAGAACTGACCAATGCGGAAAAAATCCGACGTTTACCCTGGTATATCGCCTTATACGCGGCCAACAACGTTTTTGGCGTCCTGACATTTTTTGGTCCGGCGTTTATCCTGTTCCTCAGCGAGCTGAAGCTCAACAATACCGAGATCGGTTTTCTGCTGTCGCTGGTGCCGTTCACCGGCCTGATCGCCCTGGTGATCGCGCCGGTTGTGCCGCGCTTTGGCTATAAACGGACGTTTGTCACCTTCTGGGGCGTTCGGAAGATTTTTGCCGCTGGCCTGCTGCTGGTGCCCTGGGTGCTGTCGCAGTTTGGCCCGGCAGCGTTGACGGCTTACATCGCGTTTATTATCGGTGGATTTGCGTTGTGCCGTGCGATTGGCGAAACCGGCATGTATCCCTGGGCACACGAGTTCATTCCGAATTCGGTACGAGGCCGCTATTCCGCGCTCAACGACATCATGATGCGGCTGACCGGCATCGCTTCGCTGGCGTTTGGCAGCTTCGTGCTGGGACTGTCGGCGGGCATTGACCGCTTTCTGCTGCTGTTTGCGGTCGGGCTGGTCTTCGGCCTGATCGGTGTCTGGTCGGCGACCCACATTCCCGGCGGCGCGCCCACCCGCGCGGTGCAGGTGTCCTATGGCAACTTACTGAAGGTGCTGCGTGACCGGAACTTCCTGATGTACGTCATCGGTTTAAGCGTGCTGGTGATCGGGTCAACGCCGATGGGGTCGTTCCTGCCGCTGTTTATGAGCCGCGAGGTCGGTTTAAGCGACAGCCAGGTGGTGCTGCTGAATATCGCAGCGACCCTCGGCGGTTTGGCCGCGACCTATCTGGTTGGCTGGGCAGCCGACCGGTACGGCAGCAAGCCCCTGCTGCTTTCCGGCCTGTACCTTAAAATCCTGATGCCGCTGGCGTGGCTGCTCATGCCGCGCGAATCGGCGTTGAGCCTGCCGGTGGCGCTGGCGGTGTCTGCCGTGAACGGCGGCGCCGACATCGCCTGGGCGATTGGCTCCGGTCGGCTGCTGTACGTGAAGGTCGTGCCCGGCGAGAAAAAGACCGAATATATGTCAGTGTATTACGCGCTGATGGGCTTAATCGGCGGTTTGAGCCAGGTTGCCGGTGGTAGCGTACTCGATCTTACCGCTGGCCTCTCCGGCCAATTCCTGATCTTCACGATTGACCCGTTTTTCCCACTGTTTGTGTTTGGTCTCATCCTGACTGCGGTGAGCGCGCTGATTTTCCGCCGCGTTCAGGCCGACAGCCCGGTCAGTGTTGGTGAGTTCGCCGGTATGTTTATTCACGGCAATCCGATTCTGGCGCTGGAGTCGGTTTTCCGCTACTACCGCGCCAAGGATGAGCGCTCAACGGTCGTGATGACCGAGCGCATGGGGCAGACCAAAAGCCCACTGACCGTAGACGAACTGCTGGAGGCGCTGCGCGATCCACGCTTCAACGTGCGTTTCGAGGCGATTATCTCGATTGCCAGGATGGATTCCGACCCCCGGCTGGTAGATGCGCTCTGCCATATTCTGGACGGGACGGAACTGTCGTTAAGCGTCGTGGCGGCCTGGGCGTTGGGGCGGATGGGTGATGAACAGGCGCGCACCTCGCTTCGGCATGGGCTGGACTCCGAGTACCGCTCGATTCGCGCCCACTGCGCCAGGGCACTTGGGACGCTGGGCGACCAGAGTGTGGTGCCGGTTTTGATCGAACGGTTGCAAACGGAAACCGACAAAGGGCTACGCATCGCGTATTCGTCCGCGCTGGGCAACCTGAAAGCGGAGGCGGCGATCCCCACGCTGCTGGATATCCTGAAAAAGACGGAAAATGAAGGCGCGCGCCTGGAACTGGCGCTGGCCGTCGCCCGAGTCATTGGACAGGAACACCCGTTCATCCGGCTACTGCGGCACATGCGGCAGGACAAGGGCACGGCGATCTCGCAGGCCCTGATGGCGACGTACAAACACCTGAATGGGGTGGTGCCGTTGGAGGTGCAGACGCTATTGCAGGAAAACGCGCACGTGTTTGCGAGGGAAGACTTTGAGCAGGGTGTGGCGCTCCTGGTGCAGATTATCCGGCTGCTACCGGCGGAGGTAGTGCCGGTCAGCGCGCGCGCCGTACTCAACGAGTGCGCCGACCGCCTGACCGACTGTGGGGTGGGACGGCAGGAATACCTGCTGCTGGCGCTGCATGCGCTGGATGTCGCTCACGCCTGAGTAGAACTGCCTGACAACTCATTTACCGAACACTTACGCCGTTCTTATGTCCTCGTGCTTAGGTTGAAGGCATACACGGATTGCTGGAAAGGAGTCCGAGATGCAGTTCAAACAGGGCGTGAGTGTGGTCACTCACGATGGGCAGGAAGTTGGGCGCGTGGACCGGGTGGTGATTGAACCCCGGACGAAAGAGGTGACTCATATCGTCGTGCGTCAGGGGTTTCTGTTCGCGGAAGATAAGGTTGTGCCGATCAATCTGATCGCGTCAGCGACCCAAGACCGGGTGACGCTGCGGGAAGACGCGGGTGATCTCGATAAGCTGCCCCCGTTTCAGGAGGTGCATTATATCCCGCTGAACGATGAAGAAGCGAGCGCGGCAGCCTATCCTGCCGATTACGCGCCGCCGCTGTATCCCTATCCGCCGGTGGCCGGCTGGATTGGCTACAGCATGAACTACCCCTCGTATTATCCGCCGCGTGTGGTGGATACGGAGCAGAATATCCCGGACGACACGGTGGCGCTGGCCGAAGGGGCGAAGGTGATTAGCGCCGACGGGGAACACGTGGGCAATATCGAGCGTGTTTTGACCGAGCCGGAAGGCGATCGTGCCACCTCGTTTATCATCTCGCAGGGCTTGATCTTCACCGAGCGCAAGCGCATCCCGATGGAGTGGGTGAGTAACATCGAAGAAGATACGGTGTATTTGAGTGTGCGGGCGGAACTGCTGAAAACCCTCCGCGCCTATCAGGAGGAGTGACATGCAGCTTGATCGTGTGGTCAGCCGACTGCCGGATGGCTTCGAACATGTCTGCACGCTGGTGCTGCGCGACTTTGGCCTGTACGTGCTGCATACCGGCAGCGTGGAGGATTTGCCGGGCTACCTGCCCAATCACACCAGCGAAAACGGGCTGACGGAGATCGAAAAGAGCGAACGGCGGATTGAGCAGACGCCGCTGAGCGAACTGGCGGTCGAGGAGCGCAGCGCGTTTGTGGATGCCGGCGACATCCACGATGTGAACCTGACGACGGAAAATCTGTCGCCGGATGTGGCCGTGCCGGTCGTCGAGTTCCAGACCAGCATCAACCAGTACCGCTTTCTGTTCCCGTACATGCCGCTGGAACAGGTGCAGGCCTTCAGCGAGGCGCTGAAACAGACGGTCCGGGCGGCCACTTAACGCTCATGTCATTTGACGATCACGTTCGGTAGGGGCGCAAGGCCTTGTGCCCCTGCAAAAACCTTACCGATGATGTTGAATGTCAGGGGCGATCGTGCCCGGAACAATGGCGCTCATTCCAGGCTTGATTTATGGCCGGGTGTCCTTGGCACGCCAGCGACCAGTCGCCTCGTCTTTTTCGTATTTGCGCTTCACAGCGGCCCAGGCAACCTTATGCGCGGTTTCTTCCCGCGTGGCGTCGCCCCGGCGTTCTTCCGGCTCGTCATACTGCTCCCACGCGCTGTTGAAGGCTTCCATATAAATTTCCTGAGCGTGTTCCGGCAGGTGTTCACGGAGGGCTTCCGGTAGATCACGGACGTTCTGATAGGGCATGGCAGCATCTCCTGATGAATATCGGCTCAGTTCACTGTACCCGTTTCACATCAGAAGTGTGTCAGCGCGGACACGTGTCCGTTACCGGCCTGATGCCAGAATCGACGCGCGGCGGCGGGAACGCCGACAGCGGTTTTAACACCTGCGGGAACTGACTCGACAGATGGAGCATAAAGGCGCGCACAATCGGATTCAGCGGCTGGCGCTGCGCCCACACCAGCTTGAGGTCGCGCCGGAGATCGGCGTCCGCTACTTCAATGGCGTTCAGCAACCGGAGTTCGCGTTCCCGACGGATGACGTACTCCGGCAAAATCGAGATACCCATGCCGGCGATGACCGCCTGTTTGATCGCTTCCGGGCTGTCCAGTTCGGCGGCAATCACCGGTTCGATGTTGTAGCGGTTCAACATCTGCTCCAGCCAGATGCGCGTCTGGCTGTGGGGCGGGCGCACGATGAACGGCT
The DNA here is from genome assembly GCA_016223085.1 of Chloroflexota bacterium. Classification (GTDB taxonomy): domain Bacteria; phylum Chloroflexota; class Anaerolineae; order Aggregatilineales; family Phototrophicaceae; genus CFX2. The sequence continues at coordinate 84,923 of JACRPS010000004.1, read as the reverse complement.
GCCCGCGCAGTTGCGTGACGGCAATGCTTGTCTGGCCGTACCAGGGATGATTGTGCCCGACCACTACCCGCTGCGGCACGCTTTCCAGCACCAGCGCCGCCAGCGTATCATCTTCGTCCAGTTCGCCCTCGATGAAGCCGATGTCCAGCGTGCGGTTCAGCAGCGCCGCCGTGATCCGCGCCGTAACATCGGTTTGCAGCGACACCACGAGATGGGGATAGCGGGTGCGGAACGTCTGAATCCATTCCGGCAGCAGGTAGCCACCGACGCCCGGCGTCGCCCCAATGCGCAACTGGCCGCTGCTGATTTCCTCGACATTCATGACCGCATTTTCCGCCTCTGCCAGCAGATTGAGGATACAGCGGGTGTATTCCTGCAAGATGGCGCCTGCGGGTGTCAGCCGGACGCCGCGCGGGCCACGTTCAAACAGCCGAGTGCCCAGGCTGGCTTCCAGGTCCTGGATGTGCTGGCTGATGGCCGACTGCGAGAGGTACAGCCGGTCGGCGGCGCGGCTGAAACTGCCCGCTTCGACCACCATCCGGAAGATTTCAAGTTTGTAGAGATTAAGCATCGCCGGTCCTGTTATAAGTGTTGACTTATAGCTGATTATAAGTCGTTGGCGCTGCATTGCCAAGCAAAATCATGCCAGAATATGGGCATAACTCGGGTAAGTGAGGAGCAGGCATTGTGAACTTGTTGAAGCAGATGTTTGGCAGCAGCACCGTGAACATCACGCCGGCGGAAGCGCAGGCCCGGCTGCGGGGCAGCCAGCCACCGTTTTTACTGGACGTGCGCCAGCCGGAGGAGTTCCGCGCCGGACATATCGCGGGTGCGAAGCTGATTCCGCTTGACCAACTGAGCGCTCGCCTGCACGAACTGCCGCGTGACCGGGAAATTCTGTGCGTGTGCCGGTCGGGGTCACGCAGCGGCGTGGCGGCGCGTCAGCTTGCCAGCGCCGGCTTTACCAGCGCCAACCTGGGCGGCGGCATGATCGCCTGGCAGCGCGCCGGTCTGCCAGTGAAGCCGGGCAAATAATGGAAACCCTGGCCTTAAGCCTTGGCCTGGGGTTTGGCATCGGGGCGCTGCTGGGGATGCTCGGCGGCGGTGGTTCCATCCTGACCGTCCCGGCGCTGGTGTACCTGATCGGGCAGACGCCGCAGGTGGCCGTAACTACGTCGCTGGCGATTGTGGGCGCGAACAGCGCGCTAGGGGTGATGTTCCACCGGGCGCATGGGACGCTCAACTGGCGCGTGGCGCTGCTGTTTGGCGGGGTGGGTATGGTAGTTTCGTATCTGGCAGCAGGGCTGTCGAAGCTATTTCCGCCGACGCTGCTGCTGGTGGTGTTCGCCGGGTTGATGCTGGTTGTCGGCTTGTTGATGCTGACACGGCGGCACGCCGACTGTGAAGAAGGGAAGCCGGTGAATCTGGTCAGGCTGCTGGTCAGCGGCGCGGGTGTCGGTCTGCTAACGGGTGTGCTAGGGGTTGGCGGTGGCTTTTTGATCGTCCCGGCGCTCGTGATGCTGGTCGGCCTACCCATTCAGCAGGCCATCGGCACATCGCTGGTGGTGATCGCCATGAACAGTCTGGCGGGTTTCCTGGGACATTTGGGTGGCGTGCCGCTGGACCTGGGGTTGATCGCCGTGTTTGTGATCGCCGGGCTGGCGGGCACGTTCACCGGTGCGCGGCTGGCTAACCGGCTGCACGCTGACCGGCTGCGTCGCACGTTCGCCGTGTTTGTGATGGCGCTGGCGTTCTTTCTCCTGGTTGACAATCTACCGAAGTTGTTAGGGTGAGGTGGTGACGATGTATATCCAGCAGTTTTTTGTGGACGGCCTGGGTTGTGCCTCCTATCTGGTGGGGTGCGAGGCGAAGGGTGTGGCGGCAGTGATGGACCCTGACCGCGACGTGCAGAAGTATCTGGATGCGGCTGCCGAGCGCAGTCTAACGATCACACATATTATCGAAACGCACCTGCACGCCGATCATGTATCCGGCAATACCGACCTGGCGCAGCGCACCGGCGCGACGATTTACGTGCACGAAGCCGGACGCGCAGAATTCCCGCACCAGCCGCTGCGGGGCGGCGAAGTGCTGGAACTGGGCAACGTGCGGCTCCACGTTCGGTTTACCCCCGGCCATACGCCGGACAGCGTGACGCTGCTGATAGCCGATACCACACGTGGCGACCAGCCCTGGATGGCGCTCACTGGGGATACGCTGTTTGTCGGCGATGCCGGACGGCCTGATCTGGTGGGCGTGGAAGCCGCCCGCGAGCTGGCCGGCCACCTGCACGATACGCTCAACCATGAGTACCTGACACTGGACGATGGTGTACTGGTTTATCCGGGACACGGCGCGGGGTCGCTGTGTGGCAAATCCATTGGATCGGTGCGCGTCAGTACCATCGGCTACGAGCGCCAGCACAATCCGGCGCTGGAGCCTCGTGATAAAGCCGAGTTTGTGGATTTCGCCACGCGCGATCTGCCGGAGCAGCCGGGTAATCATCAACGTATCAAGGCGGCCAACCGGCGCGGCCCAAAGCCATTGGGTGAAGTGAAACTGAAGCCGCTGACCGTCATCGAGTCGCTGCCGCATTTCCGGCGCGGGGCGGCGCTGCTCGACCTGCGCCCGAAGGCGGACTACGTAGAAAAACATATCCCCGGCTCGGTTCATTTGACACTGGATGACCAGTTGAGCAACCGTGTCGGCTTTGTGCTGCCGCCGGAAGTGCCGCTTGTGCTGCTGCTGGCCGACCCGGCGGATTACCGCCGCGTGGTCTTCAGTCTGGCGCGCGTCGGTTTTGATAACGTGATCGGCTACCTGGCTGACAGCCTCGATGTGTGGGAAGCGATGGGCCTGCCCGTCACCAGTGGCGACGTGCGCGACATCGAACCGCGTGAACTGTACGAACTGATCGAACGTGGCAACGGCAGCCGCCCGTTGGTGATTGACGTGCGCGAACCCTGGGAGTACGCGCAGGGGCATGTGCCGGGCGCCGAATTGATACCACTGGGCGAACTGATGGGGCGTGTAAATGAGCTTGACCCATCGCAGCCGGTGGCCGTGATTTGCGCTAGCGGCAGCCGCAGCCAGTCCGCTGCCGCGCTGCTGGGACAGAAGGGTTTTGCCACCGTGTATAACGTGCGCGGCGGCACGTCACGGTGGCTGCAAAGCGGGCTGCCGCTGGATCGAAATTAAACAGGGGAGGAAAGATATGGACACAATGACACCAACACTTGGCATCACGGTACGGTTGCAAACTACTTACGAAGCGGCCCTTGCGCGGGTAACGGAGGCGCTGAAAACGGAAGGTTTCGGCGTGTTAACCGAAATTGATGTGAAGGAAACGCTCAAAAAGAAGCTGGACGTGGACTTCCGCCCATACAAAGTCCTCGGCGCGTGCAATCCGCCACTGGCCTACCGTGCTCTCAGCGCCGCGCCGGAAGTGGGCCTGCTACTGCCGTGCAACGTGACGGTCGCGCAGGCAGAGGATGGATTGATCGAAGTATCGTTGGTAGACCCGCTGAGTATGCTCGGCGTCATCAATAAACCGGAACTGGAATCCGTTGCCAGAGAAGCCCGTGAGCGCCTGGAACGGGTTGCCGCCAGCCTAAAGGAGTAACATCGAAGATGCCTTTGTACGAGTTTGACTGCCCCGGCTGCGGGCAGCCGTTTGAAAAACTGGTGCGCAGCGCCGCTGCGGTGAACGACGTGGTTTGCCCGAACTGCGGCAACCCACGCCCGCGTAAGAAGCTGTCCACCTTTGCTATGAAAGGCAGTTCGTCCGGTTCGTCCAGCGCCGGCAGCAGTTGTTCGACCGGTCTCTGAGGGGCGCGGCCTTCCCGCTGACCGTGTGTCAGCACCAATAACGTGTTACGATTGAACGCAGCACACGAAGGAGACAGCATGAGCAAAGCCAGATCAAAACAGGCTGCCCAACGGCAGACAAACACAAAATGGCTGTGGATTGGCCTGGCAGTGGTTGCGGTAGTGATTATCGCGGCGCTTGCAGTGTCGCAGTTAACCAATCGCGGTACAGCCGTGCTGGAAGTGAACAATCTCCCGGCCGAAATTTCGGTGGCGCAGGCGGTAGCGATGCGCGACGAAGGGGCATTTATCCTCGACGTGCGTCAGCCGGAAGAATGGACGGAATTCCACGTGCCCGACTCGACGCTGATTCCGCTGGGTGAACTGAGCGCCCGCGTGAACGAAGTGCCGCGCGACCGGCAAGTGGTGGTTGTCTGCCGTTCCGGCAATCGCAGCCAGCAGGGGCGCGACATCCTGCGGCAGGCTGGTTTTACCCAGGTGACGAGTATGTCTGGCGGCTTGCGGGAGTGGCAGGCGCAGGGCTATCCGACGGTAACAGGGTCGTAGGGGCGAACCGCCGGTTCGCCCCTACAGTAGTTGGGTCAAAATCATCACATAACGAGAGCGGCGCCGCTTCCGGCGCCGCTCTTTTGTGTCATGCGCTAAAAAACAAACTACCCGCGTCGGGTTGGAAGGGTGGTGGAAGCGCCAGTTACTTGTCCTTGTCCTTTGGTGGCTTGTCCGATGGGTTACCCCCACCCGGGTGGTTCTCCGGCGGCCCGTTACCGGGGTTGCCACCCTGTCCCGGCTGCGAGCCGTTATTGCCCGGTATGTTATTTTTCTCCTGCCCGGGCGCGTTGCAGTAATTGCCGGGATGGTCGCAGTTCTGGTTATTCCGACCGCCACCCACCTGGTTGGGATTCCCCGGCTGCGCCGCTGCCGCGTCGTTACCAATCAGTGCTGCCGAAATCCATCCGGCGCGGTTATCTGGCAGACGGATATGCTCCCAATCGCCAGCTTCGCTTTTGCCGATGATCTGCACAATCGTGCCGGGCTGCAAAACCGCAATGATCTCAAATTCTGTCCCTGGCCCCTTGCGGACATTCACGGCGCTGCCCGCAATGACAGTGCCAGATTCGGCGGTTGGCAGCACAGTATCCGGCGTAGGGGAAGCGGTAGATGGCGGCGTAACTGTCGGTACCGCCGTCTGCGTTGCCGGGGGTGTGTTTGTCGGTAGGTCTGTCGGGCTGGTTGTTGGTGCTGGCATATCGGTTGGCAGCGGCGCATCCGTTGGCGCAGCGGTCGGCGCTGGCAACAGATCGCCAATTTCGTCAGGTGCAACTAGACCGGCAGCGGCGGCGGCTTGCGCTACATCTGCCGCACTGCGAGCAAGCTGCGCCGCGCGGACCTCAATCTGGGCCTGCACATCCGGTGATGTGGCAGCAAAGTTCTGCGCCGCTTCGGCAATCCCGGTCTGCGCTTCATGCAGCAGTTGTACATCGAACTGATTCCGTGCCAGCAACCCCTGCGCTTCGTCCAGCCGGCGCCCGGCCTGCGTTAGATACACTTCGGCTCTTGCATCGGGCGATACGGCTAACAGGCGTTCCACCGATTCATAACCACGCTTTACCGGATACAGTACATCACCCGGCAGGCTGCCGGCGGCAGCGGGTATCGTGGCGCTCATGCCCAGGAAAACCAGCAGGAACACGGCAGCCCAGCGCAACGCCAGCGGCATATGAAAATGGATGATACGTTGCTGGGCACGCTGCTGGCGGGCGGCCTCCAGAACCCGCTGCTGCATCCGCGCCATCGCTTCCGGCGACAGTTCCGGCGGCGGGGCAGCAGCCAGCCGGGCGGCAGCATTCACCCGTTCGTCACCGTTGAGGTCATTGATCGTGTGCTGGTGGGGTGGCAGCGCAGCATCCAGACGGTCGGCGAGTTGCCCTGCATCGGATTCGTGCTCAATCATGGCTGCCTCGCAGGTAGTGACGCGATTCCTTCCGGGTGCCCAGGGCCTGCGCCAGATGCGTCAGCGCGCGGTGCTGGATGGTTTTGACGGCGGATACACTTCGCTGCAACATCGCTGCCACTTCCTCGTGGCTTTTGCGTTCGACAAACCGCAGGATCAAGATGGACTGCTGCTCCGGTGTTAGCTGCTGGAGCGCCTCGCGCAGCGCCTCGATTTCCTGCTGTTCCAGCAGCTGTTCTTCCGGCTGCGCCTCGGCTTCCGGCGTTTGTTCGTCCAGTTCCACTTCCACCCGGCGCTTTTTGCGCCGGTAATAGTCGGCTATCCGCGCTGCCGCAATACGATACAGCCAGGCTTCAAACGGAACTTCCGTGATGCGGTAGGTGGGAAGCCCTTCAACCATTTTAACAAAAACTTCCCCGGTTAAATCTTCCGCATCCTCTGGCGGCACGCGATAGGCAATATAACGGTAGATTTTCTGCGCGTATCCCTGATAAAGAGATGCGATCGCCTGTTCATCTCCGCTCTGTGCCTTTCGGATCGTGCGTTCCAGACTGGTCGGCGGTTGCAACACGATGGCTAGTTCTCCGGTTGTACGTTTACAACGTCAGACGCCGCCGCACGTGATGTTCCGTTGTCTTGCTTGATATACCGTCATCCGTGCGCCAACGTTACAGACTCGAAACGGTTTGCTGGAAAAGAGTGCGGCAGCGATGGTGAGCGAAAGGCAGTCGCCAACCGGGCAGTCAGTTCCGGCAGCATTCAGCAACACCTGTCAAACTGCGCCGCATGTTTTCATTGTACTTCAACCATCGCGTCACAAAGCAGAAGATTGATTGGCTGTATATAGCTTAGGGCCGGGTTTTGTTGTCGCTGTGGTTTTCGTGTTATACTCAGATCAGGGTTGGGAGCGCTCCCAAATTAAGTGCTGGCCGGTGTCGAAGCAGCGGGGTAGGCGGCCAATGCTTCGTTCTGATACCCGACAGGTACACCAGCCTGAACATCGGGGATTGAGCGAACAAGGACAGAATCATCATGCGTTATGGCTATTTTGACGATGCGCGGCGCGAATACGTCATTACCAAACCGGATACACCGCTGCCCTGGCTGAATTATCTGGGCAGCGAGGCCTACTTCGGAATCATCAGTAACACCGCCGGCGGCTACTCCTTTTACCGTGATGCGCGGCTGCGGCGGCTAACCCGCTATCGGTATAACAACGTGCCGATGGATGACGGCGGGCGCTACCTGTACCTGCGTGACACCGAGAGTGGAGAATACTGGTCGCCGACCTGGAAGCCGGTGCGCCGCAAGCTGCACAGCTATACCTGCCGGCATGGTCTGGGCTACACCACCATCACCTCGCTGTATGCTGGCATTGAAACCAGTGTGCGCTACTTCGTTCCGCTGGGCGAGACGCTGGAAGTATGGCAGATCAGCATCACCAACCGCCGCCAGACGCCAGCACAGCTTTCGCTGTTTTCGCTGGTAGAGTTCTGCCTGTGGGATGCCTACGACGATATGACCAACTTCCAGCGCAATTACAGTATTGGTCAGGTTGAGGTGGAAGACGGTGTGATTTACCACAAAACCGAATACCGCGAACGGCGTGACCACTTCGCTTACTTCGCCTGTTCAGAGCCATTGGCCGGGTTTGACACCTCGCGCGATGCGTTTCTCGGCCCGTACCGGGGCTTTGACCATCCTGAAGTGGTCGAACGGGGCTTGTCCTGCAATTCGATAGCACACGGCTGGGCGCCGATTGGTTCGCACCACGTCGCCCTCACCCTCCAGCATGGCGAGTGCCGCACCGTCAATTTCGTGCTGGGCTATCACGAAAACCCCCGCAACCAGAAGTTCGACCCGCCGGAGTCCCAGACGATCAACAAACGAACGGTAAAGCCGGTGATCGCCCGGTATTTGCAATCCGAGGTGATTGAGCAGGCGATGGCTGTGCTGCGGCAGTACTGGAACGGACTGCTGGAGGTGTATCAGGCGACGACGCCGGATGAGCATACCAACCGGATGGTGAACATCTGGAACGCTTACCAATGTATGGTGACGTTTAACCTGTCGCGGTCGGCCTCCGGTTACGAATCCGGGGTAGGGCGGGGCATGGGCTTCCGCGACTCGAATCAGGATTTACTCGGCTTTGTCCACATGGTTCCGGCCCGCGCGCGGGAACGGATTCTCGACATCGCAGCGACCCAGTTTGCGGATGGTGGCGCGTATCACCAGTACCAGCCGCTGACCAGACGCGGCAACCACGCCGTCGGCAGCAATTTTAACGATGATCCACTGTGGCTGGTGCTGGGGGTTGCCGCGTACCTCAAGGAAACAGGCGACTGGCAGATTCTGGACGAGGACGTGCCGTTTGATAACCAGCCGGGCACGGAACAGCCCCTGTACGAGCATTTGCGGCGCAGCATCGGTTACACGCTTGACCGGATTGGGCCGCACGGCCTGCCGTTGATCGGGCGCGCGGACTGGAACGACTGTCTGAACCTCAACACCTTCTCCGATGAGCCGGGTGAATCCTTCCAGACAACGACGAATAAGGATGGAAAAACCGCCGAGTCGGTATTGATCGCCGGGCTGTTTGTGCTGGCGGCCAAAGAGATGGCGGAGATCGCCCGGCGCTGTTATGGCGGCGAAGCCGCCGGGCAGGTGTACCTGGACGAAGCCAGCACTATGGAAGCGGTCATCCGCGATCAGGGCTGGGATGGAGCGTGGTTCCGCCGCGCTTATGACGATTATGGTAACGTGATCGGGTCGGCGGCCTGTGAGGAAGGGCAGATTTTTATCGAACCGCAGGGCATCTGCGTGATGGCCGGCATCGGCCTGGATGATGGCCGCGCGCGGCAGGCGCTGGATGCGGTGCATGACCGGCTGGCAACGCCGCACGGCATCATTCTCCAGCAGCCGGCCTATTCCCGGTATTATCTGCATCTCGGTGAAATCTCGTCCTACCCACCGGGTTACAAGGAAAATGCCGGCATCTTCTGCCATACCAATCCCTGGATTATGATTGCGGAAGCGATGGTCGGGCGGGGTGACGCGGCGTTTGACTACTACACGCGCATCAATCCGTCGGCGCGGGAGGCGATCAGCGACGTCCACCGCTGCGAACCCTACGTCTACGCGCAGATGATCGCCGGACGCGACGCGGCTACCCACGGTGAAGCCAAAAATTCCTGGCTGACCGGGACAGCCGCCTGGAATTACGTTGCCATCACTCATTGGATTCTAGGTGTTCGACCTGGTTATGACGGCCTGTACATCGCGCCGGTTGTGTCTGCCTCGTGGCCGGGATTTCAGGTAACACGCCGGTTCCGGGGGACACGCTACGACATCACGGTGCGACGCGATGGGCCGGGTAACACGGTGGCGCTGTCGGTAGATGGGCAGCCAATCGCAGGTAACGTGGTACCGGTGACGGATAAACCAGCCTGCGAGGTGGTGGTGCTGCTGCGCTAGGTAAACGGAACACCGAGGGAGCCTGATGCGACGTTGGCTGTGGTCATTGGCGCTGCTGGTGCTGGTAGGGGGGCATCCAATGGGGAGTGAATGGACTGCACACGCGCAGAGCGCAGGCCGTACCGTGAGCATAAATCAGGTGGGCTACCTGCCGGATGCGCCTAAATACGGGATGCTGGCGGGTACGGGCGATCAGGCCGTGCGCTGGTCGCTGCTGGATGCTGTGACGCAGACCATTGTTGCCGAAGGCACGACTGCATCAGGCAAGCTCGATGAGGCCAGCGGCGATTGGGTATTAACCGCTGATTTCTCCAGCGTTACCACGCCCGGCGCCTATATTCTGGTTATGGATGAGGTTCGCAGTGTACCATTCCGCATCGGCAGCGACCTGTACCGTCAGCTTAAAGTGGACGCGCTGCGCTACTTTTATCTCAACCGCAGTGGAATCGCTCTGGACGAGCAATACGCGGGTAGCTGGTCGCGGCCTGCCGGACACCTGAGCGACGGGGCTGTGACCTGCTTTCAGGGATGGGATGCCGAGGGGACGCAGTGGGACGGCTGCGACTACACACTCAACGCGCGCGGCGGCTGGTATGACGCCGGCGACTATGGCAAATACGTGGTTAACGGTGGGATTGCCGTGTGGACGCTGCACAACCTGTACGAACGGCTGCCGGACGCCTTTGGCGATAGTTCGCTGACCATCCCGGAAAGCGGTAACGGCGTACCGGATATCCTCGACGAAGCGCGCTGGGAGATGGACTTCCTGCTGGCGATGCAGGTGCCGGACGGCCAGCTACAGGCGGGCATGGTTCACCACAAGCTGCATGACGAACGCTGGTCAGGCATACCCCTGCTGCCGCCGACGATGGTAGATAACCATGCGCCGGGACGAGGCCGCTCGCTGATGCCACCTTCGACGGCGGCCACACTGAACCTGGCGGCGACGGCGGCGCAGTGCGCGCGCATCTGGCAGGACATGGACGCGGCCTTCGCAGAACGGTGTTTGCAGGCGGCCAAAACAGCCTGGCGTGCGGCCAACGACAACCCGATCTTCGTGTACGGCAACATCCCCGGCCAGGGCGGCGGCAACTACGACGACCCGAACGTGGACGACGAATTTTACTGGGCGGCGGCGGAACTGTTTATCACCACGCGCGAGGATGAGTACCGCGAGTTTGTCAAAGCGTCTCCGTTCTTCCAGCATTTCCCTGGCGGTCTGACACAGGACGCCGCGCCGATGAACTGGGGCAGCACGGCGGCGCTGGGCACGATCTCGCTGGCGTTGCTGTCCCACTGTTTGTCCGATGATGAGATTGCCGCGCTGCAGGGGCAGATTGTCGAGGTTGCCGACCGTTCTCTCGCCATCATGGGCAGTGAGGGCTACCGTGTGTCACTGCGCCCCAACGTGTATTACTGGGGGTCGAATTCGGACGTGCTCAATAACGCGATTATCCTGGCGCTGGCTTACGACTTCACGGGTGACGCGCGCTATCTGCATGGCGTGGCTGAAAGCATGGATTACCTGCTGGGGCGCAACGCACTTGCGTTCAGCTTTATCACCGGCTACGGCACAAACGTGGTGCAGCACCCGCACCACCGCTTCTGGGCTAACCAGCCGGAAGCAGGTTTTCCGCCGCCGCCCCCTGGAGTGGTCGCGGGTGGGCCGAATGCCAATCCGACCGACCCGGTGGCGCAGCAGGCGAACCTGATGAAGCGACCGCCGGCGCGCCGCTATCTGGACGATATTGGCTCGTGGTCAACCAACGAGGTCACGATTAACTGGAACGCGCCGCTGGTGTGGGTGGCGGCCTATCTCGATGCGCAGGCATTCCGGTAACAGCAGACCGGTTATATCCACGAACGCCGGGACGGTGGTATGATCGTTCCGGCGTTCTTTTTTCACCCGGAAGGCAACCCGATGAACATCGAAAAAATCCATTATCACGGCTGGCCAAACTGCTACCGGCTGGCAAACGGTCAGGTTGAGCTGGTGGTGATGACCGACGTGGGGCCCCGTATCATTCGGTTTGGTTTCCCCGGCGAGGCGAATGAGTTTTACGAAGACCCGCGGGCGCTTGGGCTGATGGGCGGCGATACGTGGCAGCTTTACGGTGGTCACCGCCTGTGGCACGCGCCGGAGATTGATGGTCGTACCAATGCGCCGGACAACGTGCCGGTGCAGTTCGAGCCTCACGATGGCTTTGCGCGAGTCATTCAGACACCGGAAAACGAGACAATTCACATTCAGAAAGAGATGGACATCTCGCTGGCGGCAGATGCGACCCAGGTTCAGCTTGTTCACCGGCTGCGCAATACCGGTGTGTGGCCGGTTGAACTGGCGCCCTGGTCGCTGTCGGTCATGGCCGGTGGCGGGCGGGCGATCATTCCGCTGCCGCCACGCGGCACGCATCCCGAAGACCTGCTGCCAACAGGCAACCTGGTGCTGTGGGCATATGTGGATATGAGCGATCCGCGCTGGACATGGGGGCGGCAGTATATTCTGCTGCAACAGCAGGCGGGCGGCGCGCCGCAGAAGATTGGCCTGGGCAGTGCTGAGGGCTGGCTGGCCTATGCCAATCACGGCCACCTGTTTGTGAAGACACACCGCACCGTGCCGGGCGCGGTCTACCCTGACAAAGGCAGCAGTGTCGAAGTGTTCACCAATAGCGACATGCTGGAACTGGAAACGCTGGGGCCGGTGGTTATACTCGAACCCGGCGCGGCGGTGGAACATGTCGAACACTGGTGGCTGTTCCGCGACGTGGCCGAGCCGCAAAACGACGCCGATGTGCGCCAGAATGTGCTGCCGAGAATACAGACGGCGCTGAGTCCGGGGTAAAAAAGACACGGTGAAGGAACACGATATATCGTGTCCCTACCAGAAACGGTTTACTGCTGCCATACCAGCGCGGCAGCCCCGGCAGCGCTGGCTGTCACCTGTGACCGGGCGAAGCGCAACTGCGCGTGCGTGCCGGGTAAAGTGCGGGCGCGCACGCCGGATTCCAGCCGGGGCAGCAGCCAGTCGTAGAGTGCCAGTCCCAGCCCGCCGCCGATTACAAACAGGCCGGGCGACAGCGTGCCAACGCAGTACGCGGTGATCGCCGTAAGTTTGTCCGCCGCTTCCTCGCCAATCGCCAACGCCAGCGGATCGCCCGCATACAGCGCGGTCACGATGTCGTTGACGGTTACGTTGCCCTGCTGGGCCAGTGAGCTATCCGGAAAACGGGGTGCGTGTTCGCGGTAGCCCGCCAGCAGTCCCACGCCGGAGATGTAGATCTCGCCGCAGCCGCGCGTGCCACAGGTGCATAGACGCCCGTTTGGGTCGAGCGAAACATGGCCGAATTCCATCGCCGTGAAGCCGCGCCCCAGCAGCAGCCGGTTATCGCTGACCGCGCCCATGCCCAACCCTGTACCAATGGCGAGGTAGACAAAGTTAGCTTCCTGGCGCGCCGCGCCAAATACCCATTCGCCCACCGTTCCGGCGTTGGTATCGTGGTGAACCAGAATCGGCACGTCCAGCGGCAGCCGGCGTTGCAGTTCGTCACGGATGGGCACATCGGCCCAACCGAGGTTCACCGCATGCTGGCATACACCGGTGACCGGGTTAATGATGCCGGGGCTGCCCACGCCGATGCCAGCAAATGGCTGCGCGGCCTGTTCCAGCAGGTGACGCGCCGCACCGGCGATGCGATCAAAGGTGACGCGGACGCCGTCGGCTGGCTGCGTGGGAATCCGGTTTTCGGCCAGCACGCGGCCTGCTCGGTTCACCAGCGCGAAGGCGATTTTGGTGCCGCCAATGTCAATGCCGAGTGCGAGATCGGAAGCAGTCATCGCGTAATGGTGACTTTTGTCAGGCCTCGTGGTCGGTCCAGTTCGTGGTCCTTGGCCTGCGCCAGGTACATGGCAAACATCTGCCCCGGCACAACCGCCACCAGCGGCGAGAGCCATTCCGGGATGCCGGACGGCAGACGCACCTGCTGCCGCGCGGCAGCCAGCACCCGGTCATCGTCGGAAATGGCGATGGCTTCGGCCTGCCGTTCTTTCAGCCGGGGGCAGAAGTCAAGCATCACCGGCAGTGTTTTGCCGGTCGGCGCGATCACGATGACGGGGAAACCGGGCTGCACCTGGGCAATCGGCCCGTGCAGGAAATCGGCTTCGCTGTAGCCGCTGCCGGTGACGTAACACAATTCCTTGATCTTCAGACTGATTTCAAAGGCAGTACAGTAATTATAGCCGCGCCCGATAGCGACGAAGCTGGTCATGTAGCGGTAACGTTCTGCCCAGTGGGCAATCGCTTCTCCTTGGCGCAGCGTTTCGCTGACATGCTGCGGGAGCGCCTGCAGTTCGGCACGCAGCGAGTCCGAGTCGGCCAGCGCGGCCACCAGCATGGCGACCGCCATCAACTGCGCCGTATACGTCTTGGTGGCGGCAATGCTCACTTCCTCACCGGCCAGCAGCGCAAGGTGATGCTGCGCCGCCTGCGCCATCGGCGAGGCCGAGTCATTGGTGATCGTGACGGTGAGTGCTCCCTGCTGCTGCGCATCCGTCACCACGCGCAGCACATCCTGCGACTGCCCCGACTGCGAAATGCCGATCACCAATGCGCGTGAGAGATCGGGCGGGGCTTCGTACAGGGTATGAATGGATGGCGCAGCCAGCGCCACCGGCAGGCGGTTATGGATGCCCAGCGTATACTGGGCATAACGCGCGGCGTTATCCGACGTGCCGCGCGCGGCGATGCAGACAAAGGTCGGCTGAAAGTGCCGGATAGCCTGGGCAATCGCGCTGACGTTGCTCCATTCCTCCGCCAGCAGGCGGCGCAACACCTCCGGCTGTTCGTTGATCTCACGTTCCAGATAGGACATCGGTTTTCCTCTTTGGCTGGGTGGTGGCGCGTTCTACCAGTTCTGTGCTCAGCAATGTCAGCCCGCGAATCCGTAAGCCTTCGATCTGGCCGATCAACTGGCGTGCGCCCCGCCGTCCCAGTTCCACTACGTCGGCGGCGACAGTAGTTAACCCGGCCTGCGCCGCTTCCGGCCCGTCGCCAAAACCGACCACTGCCACGTCCTCCGGCACACGCCAGCCCCTTGCTTGCAGTGCGCGCATGGCGGCTTCGGCCATCAGGTAATCGGCGGCCAGCACCGAGTCAAAATCTGGCCTGGTCTGGAGAAACCGCGTAATAGACTCGGCAGCAATAGCTGGTGTGAACTCACCGGGTAAATAATGTTCCGGCGGGACGGACAGATTATAGCGCATGACTTCCTGGCGGAAGGCCATTTCGCGCTGGATGCCGTCCGTTTGTCCCATGTGCCCCCGGATAAATACCGGCCTGGTGCAGCCGCAGGCAACAACGAGATGCTCCATCAGCACGGAAATCCCCTGACGGTTGTTCGGCATGACGCCGGGAATCACCGCGCCGGGTACCTGGTGGCTGATGAGCGACAGCGGCAGGCCACCCGCGTGTAGCGCGCGCAGCAGATCATCCGGCAGGCAGTTGGCGACTACAAGCGCGCCCGCCAGCCGCTGCCAGTCCAGCGGCAAATCGTCCAGGCGGTGGGGTGGCGCGCTGACCTGCACAACCGATAGCGTAAACCCGCGCTGCGCGGCGATGTCCTGCACGCCCTGAATCACGTCGCGCTGAAAGACTTCGTAGGGGTTGTTGGTGAAAATCGCCAGAGGGCGCCGGGTACTCATAAGATGTCCAGTTCACGGTGCAGTGCCAGCGCCGCCGCGCCAATGGCGCTGAGATTGCCGGAATAGGCCAGCGAAAATACGACCGGGCGCACGACTTCTGGCCAGAGCATGGCTTCAGTTTTTGCCACTACGCGCTGTAAAAAGCCCTCGCCCAGATTCACAATTGGGCCGACCAGCGACAGGTGGTCGGGCCGGAGCAGACCTATAATCCAGCCCATAACCTGCGCCAGATGCTCCGCCAGTTCTTCGCACAACTGCTGCGCTGCCGGGTCGCCATTGATGGCGCTGTAATGGATGTGCATGTAAGTCAGGCCGGTTTCCGGCAGGGTGGAGTTAGGCTGCTGCCGCCGCAGGTCGGCGGCGCGCTGCTGCACCGCCGTCCAACCGAGCAGTGCATCCAGCCGGTCAGCTGCACGCAGGGCGCTGATGTCACCGCCCTGGTGGTAGGTTACACCATTAAGTGTGATGCCAACCTCGATGCTGTTCGTGACCAGCAGGGTGACGAGATTACGGGTTTGATCGTCACCGTTAAGGCCAAAGGCGTACTGTGCCAGCGCCGTGAGTTCGGCGCTGCTGCCCGTATAGACCGGCACTTCGTAGTGAGCGGATAGCCGTTCCGCCAGCGCCAGACGCCGCCAGCCCAGTGGGTACGACTCCAGAATCACACCGCTGGCCGTGTCCACCGCGCCGGGAACGCCCACGCCGATACACAGCAGCGGCGCGTCCAACTGCGCGATCAGGCCGTTCATCACATCGGTGAGGATAGCCAACGCCTCATCGCCCTGAGCGCCATCCAGTTCAGCCATGTGCTGCGCGACAACCTGCCCTGCCAGATTGCACAGCACGCCAAAGGCGCGCCCGTTGTCCAGTGATACGCCGATCACCTGCCGCGCCTCCGGCACGAACTTAATCAGCGTCGGACGTTTGCCGCCGCTTTCGGTGGATTCGCCTAGCCCGCCTTCCACCAGCAGCCCTTCGCTGATAAGTTCGCCGATCAGATCGGAAACGGTTGGTTTCGCCAGCCCGGTTTCCTGCGCCAGCGCGGCGCGGTTGTCCGCCAGCCCGGTATACACCGCGCGCAGCAAGAGCTGGCGGTTGTGACGGCGCAGGTTTTCGCGGGTGGCCTTCAACGGTTTCATGGTGATAAATAACAGTTGGACGGGCGGGCCGCCCGTAATACGTCCCAGTTAGCCGGGTCTTCGCCGCCAATGCCCCAGATCGCGACTCCGCCGATGTCGGGGTAAGTGGCCAACACCTGCTCCAATTTATACTCCAGCGCGGCAGAATCGGCGAAATAGAATGTTTGCCGGGGCAGGCCGCGCGCGTTCAGTTCCGCGTAAGCGTCGCCGCCGGGGTCGCGCTGAACTTCCAGCTTAAACGACTGAATCACCGGTTGAATCGATTCCCAGCTTACCGTTATCGCTGGTGGACGATTGCGCTTCCAGCTATAGCCGTAGAACGGCAGCCCCAGCCGCACTTTCGATAGATCGGTGACGGACTCGGCGTAGGCCAGTACGTCCAGCGCCCAATCGGTCGGGCTGATCGGGCCAGGTGCTTCGTTTCGATTGGTGTAGTCGTAAGTCATGATCGAAAACACATCCACCGCCGGGGCGATGCGCTCCCAATCCTGCGCGGCTGCGCCCGGCCCGGTGCCGGTGTCGTCGGTTTTGGCGTGGACGGCAATCGTCAGCAGTTTGCCGCGTGCGTGGAGTTCAGCCGCCAGTTCTTCAATGAAGGCCGAAAAATCGTCACGGGTGCTGACCGGAAAGCCTTCGTAGTCAACGTCAATGCCGTCGTAATCGAATCGCTCGACCAGTTCCACAATCTGCTGCACGTGGAAGGCGCGAGTTTCAGCGGGCGACAGCATTTCAAACACGCTGCTGGGAATGGATGGGATGATCGTCAGCCCCAGGTCGCGCCATTCGGCAACCTGCTGTGGGTCTTCCAGGCCGGGGTGCGCGTAGATTGTGCCATCGGTGGTCGGCGAGTACCAGAAGGGATGCACGATGTTAATGACATCGGTGTTGGCGCGAATCGATTCATCGCCACCGATGGTGCCGGGTGAAGGATGCCACACGGACACGCACCAGGAGCGCGGCGTATCCTGAGCAGCAACGGCTGTGCCAGACAGCGCCAGCCATACCAACGCCAGCAGCAAGGCCTTCATGAGCGCACCTGTTCGAGACCGGGAATGGGGCAGGGCAGCACGCCGCGCGCGGGGATCTCACCAAACAGGACGCGGGCGACCGCTTCCGTCGTAACCGGGCGGATGCCGTAAGCGCACAGGTAGGTTTCGATCTGCGGGAAGGCGCGCAGATCATATGGCGTTCGCAGCGCCACGACGATGGGCGCAGCGCCACGCGCGTGGAGTTCGTTCACCAGCGCGGCCTGTGCCGGGTCACGGTCGGCGGCCAACGTGCCAACGATCACTACGTCGGCGGACAGGGCGGCATTCACAATGGACGCGACCGTTTCATCCGATGCGCCGTAGGGCAGTTCAAGCGCCGTGACGCGGGCGTGTCGCGCCTGAACGTCAGTGACGAGGCCAATCTGAACCGATGATGACGTATCGGCGGGGGTCAGGTTAACCGGGCGCACGGTGATGACGGCAATCGTCGTGTCCGCGCCGGGGCGCAGCGGCAGCCGGCCATCGTCACGTACCAGGGTGATCGAAGTGTCGGCGATGGCCTGCGCGATTTGCTGATGTTCGGCGCAGCCGATCACGTCCAGCGCGGGGTAGGTCTGCGGCAGGGCGGCGCGAGCGCGGGCGATGCGTTCCAGCGACGCCGCGTTGAACAGCGGGCGCATTTCAGCGGTCAGTTCGATTTGTTCCGGCAGGTGGCCGAGCAGCGCCAGATCAGCCCCGGCAAGCAGCGCGGCGCGGATGCTTTCGCGCGTGCCCAGCCGGTTAACAGCCTGCATGTCCATTGCGTCGGTTAAGATCAGGCCGTTAAAACCCAGCTTCTCCCGCAGCAGGCCGGTGAGAATCGGGCGCGACACCGTAGCAACGGCCTCCGCATCGAGTGCGGGGAAACGGATGTGCGCCGACATAATGGCGGCCACGCCGCCTGAAATCGCCGCCGCAAACGGTTGCAGTTCGAGGGCTTCCATCTCCGCCAGCGATTTGTCTATCACCGGCACGTCAAAATGGGAGTCGGTTGAGGTGTCGCCGTGACCGGGGAAGTGTTTGGCCGTCGCCAGCACACCTTCGGCCTGCATCCCGGCGATCAGGGCGTTACCCAGTTCTGCCGCCAGCGCCGGGTCTGCGCCGAAGGAACGGATGCCGGTAGCGATGTTGTCCGGGTTGTTGTTCAGGTCGAGCACGGGCGCGAAGTTCAGGTTGCAGCCAACGGCCAGCAGTTCCCGCGCCAGCACGCGCCCGGCCTGTCGCGCCAGTTCCGGCGAACGAGTCGCGCCCAGCGCCATATTGCCCGGCAGTTCGGTTGCGCCGCCGGTCAGCGCCATCAACTGCCCACCTTCCTGATCGGTGCCGATCAGCGGCGGGGGACAGGCGCCCTCGCGCGCAGCCTGATGCAGTTGCACCGTCAGGTCGCGGAACTGTTCCAGCGATTCAAAGTTGTAAGCGAACAGGCAGAAAGCAGCGATCTCCCCGCGCCGCACTCCGTCAAGGACGGCGGGTGGCGGCGTGAAACCCCGAAAGCTGTGCATCAACTGGGTCACGATTGAATTAGCCTTTCGTGCCGGTCATCGTAATGCCTTCAACGAAATACCGCTGTGTCAGGATGAAGACAACCAGTACCGGGATAACAAACAACACGCTGGCAGCCATGATGTCCTGCCAGGGGATAGGCGACTCCTGCAGGTTGTTTTTCTGCGCGACGTAAATGGGCATGGTGAACAGTTCGGCACGCTGGAGGTAAATCAGCGGGTTGATGAGGTTGTTCCACTGGCCGACAAACAGGAAGACGGTGATGGTCGCAATCGCCGGGCGCGACAGCGGCATGATGACATACCACCAGATTTGCAGCGGGTTCGCGCCGTCAATCATGGCTGCCTCGTCCAGTTCGCGCGGAATACTCAGCATAAACTGCCGCACCAGAAACACCAGCGCCGCGCCACCGGCAAAAAAGCCGGGGATGGTGATGGGATTGAAGGTGCGAATCCAGCCGAGATTATGGAACAGCACGTACTGTGGCACGAGCGTGGCCTGCGCGGGCAGCATCAGCGTGCCCATCATCAGCGCAAAGACGATGCCGCGCCCTTTCCACTCCAATCGGCTGAAAGTATAAGCTACCAGCGCAATCGAAGTGACCGTGCCAACCAGTACCAGCGTGACCACAAAGACGCTGTTGGTGTAGGCGCGGTAGAAGGTTTCTTCCCGCAGCAGCTTGGCGTAGTTGTCCCACTGGGGGTTGGCGGGCAATAGGTTCAACTGCGGCTGGCCGACTTCCTCGATGGTTTTGAGTGACGTACCGGCCATCCACGCCATCGGGAACAGGAAAAACAGCGACGCCGCCAGCAGAATGGCATACAGGATGAGCGCGCGTGGGTCAATCGCCCGCACGATGCGCAGGAACAGGTTTGGCTGCGCCGTCCGGGGCAGGGCAGACAGTTGGGCGTTGGTGGTAACAGTCGCCATCATTATGCCTCGTAATAAACCCACTTGTTATAGCGGAACTGCAGCACGGTTAGCAGGACGATAATGCCCGCCAGTATCCACGATACTGCCGCACCCTGGCCGATTTCCAACTGGCGGAAAGTGCGGTTGAACAGGAAAAAGGCCGCTGAAGCCAGGTCATCTTCCGTCTGAGGCGTGCGTAGAATGTAGATTGTGTCAAAGGTTTGCAGCGCGGCGATCACGCCGATAACCACGTTGTAGAACATGGCTGGAGAGATCATCGGCAGGGTGATCTTCCAGAACTTCTGCCAGCGATTCGCGCCGTCCACTTCGGCGGCTTCGTAGAATGCGCGTGGTACGCCCTTAAGCGCCGCCAGGAAAATCAACATACCCGCGCCGGAACTCCACATGGTAATCAGGATAAGTGACGGTTTTGACCACAACTCGTTTGTCATCCACAGCGGCACGCGGTTTTTGTCCGGCCACTGGGCGGTAGCGGCGTTGAACTGCGCGAAATGATAATTTTGTTCGCCGGTAGCGGCAGCGATCTGATTGTACGCCTGGAAGTAGCGTACGCCGTCTATCGCTGCGCTCACGGCAATCAGGCCGAACGCGGCCAGCGACACCAGTGCTATCGTTCGCGCCGTGCGTGGGTAGCGATTATCCGCCAGAGACAGACCGCCCAGCACCAGCGCGACGAGGCCATACAGCCACAGGGCAGCGGGAGTAGTGGCGGCAAAACCTTCGTTCAGGTAATCGAGATTATCCGGTTGAGCGATGGCTGATTGCAGTGTCAGGTACTGTGGCAGCACCGCCAGCCGACCGCCGTCCAACTGGCCGGGGATAAGACGCACGATAATGATGCCGGTCAGTAATGCCGCGCCAGCGCCCAGCAGCCGGCGTTTTTTCATCGGCGTGCGCGTGATATAAACCAGCACCAGCGGGGCAGCCGCCGCCAGCAGCGCCAGAACATACAGCGACCGTTCCGCGTCGCTGCCGAACGTCATCAGAATAACGATTCCAACCGCCGCCAGCGCCAGCGGGATTAGTGTCCACAGGTGGAAGCGGCGCGTTTCGCCGCGCATGTGGGCAATGAATGCGCCAGCCGCCGCCAGCGCGCCGCTGCCGAGCAGCAGGCCGGGGTCAAGCGGGTCGGCCACCAGCGCGCGCGCCGCCAGCAGCACAATGATGGTTGCGCCGATCAGTTCCGCCACCAGCCAGGCGCGGGCACGTTTGGCGGGTGTCCACTCGCCGCGTGCGATGGACAGCAGTACCAGCGCGCCGATCAGTGCGGGGACAGCGTATTTAAATGGGCCAATCGGGTCGCCACCCGCAATGCCGGCGTAAAAACTGTTAAAGGCTTCAACCGTAAAAATAAAGCCACGATACAGCCAGTCAAATAAAAAGAAACTATCCGCCAGATTTTGCAGCGTGACGTTGATAAAACCGCCATTGCCGGCCAGCATGTAGCGCCAGGCCAGCAGCGCCGCCGGGCCGCCCGCCAGAATCACTGGCAGGTAGAAGATCAGGCGAAACAGCCGAATGCCGCGCAGTTGATTGTTGAGCAGCATCGCCATGCCCAGTGAAGTAATAATTTGCAGCGGGACGCCGACGGCCATGTAATAAAAGGAGTTGAACATCGCCTGCGAAAACCGCCGCCCCTGTGCGCCTGCCCCCAGCAGCAGTTCGCGGTAGTTCTCCAGCCCGGTCCAGTTCATCTCCTTGCCCAGTTTATAGTCGGTAAAGCTGTAGTAGAGTGACGCCAGCGCCGGCCCCAGCACGAAGATCACAAATCCGATAATCCAGGGGGCGGCAAATAGAAACCCCCAGAACACCTTGCGCTGGTCGCTGGTGGACAGACCGCGCCATCGGGCAATCATCTTCGCTGCCTGCCCGACCAGAACGCTGCCGATCACAATAAAGGCAGCCGTTCCAATCGCCCACAGCAGGTTTTCCAGGCGTGCCTGTGCGCTTACATCCATCGCTAATACCTCTCAAACAATGTTGAATGGGGAGGTAGGGGCGGGTTTCTAAACCCGCCCCTACGAGATATTTATGGCAGAGGAGTTTAGTCCAGATAGCCGTTGTCTTCCAGGATGGCGTCGTATTCTTCCTTCAGCATTTGCTGGGTTTCTTCCAGACTCTGCTGGTCAGACATGTACAGCGCCACCTGTTCGCGGATCAGCGGGCGTAGTTCAGCGCTGGCACGGATGTCCGAGAATGGCCGGCCATATTCAACGGCCAGGTCTAGCAGCTTCGCCCAGACCGGGTTGCTGGCCTTCAGTTCTTCCCAGGCGTCGGTGCGAACCGGGGTGAAGCCGGCAACCTTGCTCAGTTCAATCGCGTTTTCCTTGCTGGTGATGAACTTCAGGAATTCGACGGCCAGTGCCGGGTCTTCGACGTAAGCTGGGACGGACAGCCAGTCAATAAACACCTGAATCAGCGGTTCACCGTTTTCGCCCGCCGGATAGGGCGCAGCGACAATGTTTTCCCACAAGGGGTCGGTTGTGGCGGGCATGTTCCACATCGGGAAGATACCGCTGACGACGTTGCCGGAGGCAATCGGCACACCCTCAAATGGGGGCAGGCCGGCAGTTGTTTCATCCGGCATCATAATCCGGCGGCGGTCGTACATGAACTTCAACGCTTCGGCGGTCGCTTCGCTGTCAAAGGCGCTCGTGCCGTCTTCGTTGTACAGTTCGCCGCCCGCGCTCCAGATGTAGGCGATAAATTCCTGGTCATCGAACAGGCCACTGCCGATGTCCATGAAGCCCATCCTGGTCATGGCGTTGTTTTCGACCGCGCTGTTGGCCTTCACAAATTCCAGCGCATCGGCGAAGGTCAGCGGCGGGATAACCGACGGGTCTGCCGCCAGATCGGTGCGGTAAAACACTGGGCGGGGACTCATGAGCAGGGGCAGGCCGCGCAGGTGGCCGTCCCAGGTGACAGCTTCTAGCGCCGCCGGCAGGAACTGGTCAAGTTCCTCCCAGTCCTTTAGGTACGGGTCGAGGTCGGCCAGCAGGTCACCGAAGGTCGCAGCGTATTCCGAGCCAAGATAGACGATTTCCGGGCCGTCCCCGGTGGTGATCCAGCCGGCGACAGTGGCGTCAAATTCGCCCCAGCCGCCAGTCAGGATTTCAAGCTGCACGCCGGGGTGGTCAGCTTCAAACGCGGGGAAAGCTACTTCGTTGAACCACTTGATGGTGTCTTCGGTCAGGCCGGTGATATAGATTTCGAGGGTCTGATCCTGTGCTACCGCTGGCAGAACAGCGGTCAGCAGCAGGGCGAGAGCCGCCACCAGAACAAAATGCTTCTTCATAC
This sequence comes from Chloroflexota bacterium, assembly GCA_016223085.1. GTDB lineage: Bacteria > Chloroflexota > Anaerolineae > Aggregatilineales > Phototrophicaceae > CFX2. The sequence goes on along the minus strand of JACRPS010000004.1, from coordinate 62,073 downwards.
GAACAGTGCCTCCTAAAAAATAAGGGTTGCGGATAGGGGTCTGATCGTCACTTCAGACCGATGCGAGATAGTTAGTTAGATTTACTTACTAACTGAAGGGTATATTGAAAAACGCAGTTTGTCAAGCATTTGCCAGTTGCAACACGGATAGACAGAGAGGCAAACAAGATTCATTTTGTAGGGACACGATGTGCCGTGTCCCTACGGATATTGAGTAGACGATACCTGGATTGCTGCCTACGGCAGTGGTAGCACTTCTTCCAGCTTACGGCGCAGCCGGTGCGGCTTTATCCGCTCTGTCAGTTCCGGCTTCTCGTTACGGCGGCGTAGCAGGGTCATACCGATCAGCGCGCCAAGGCCCATCATGACCAGACGCGGCAGGGTGGGCGTCAGCTCAAAGAGGCGGGTGTAGAGGCTCGGCTTGGTTAGGTGCGCATAATCCCCATGCACGCGGCCCGGGCCGGTCATGGGTTGATACAGGTTATCCACCTGATCGTCCGGTCGGTTGGCCTTCTGTAAACGGAACATCATGCCGCCCATTGTCATGAGTTTATCGGTTAGCTTCGGGCTGATGCGTTCCATCAGGGTGAACAGCCAGCTTGCGCCGCCGACATAGATATCACGCACCTTGTGCTGCGCCGCATAGATAATGGCATCGGCGACCAGCTCCGGCGGGTAGGCCGGAGGCGCCGGCTGCGGCTGCGCCCCGATTTTGGAACGCGAGTGGTTAAAGAATGGGGTGTTGATGCCAGCCGGCATGATTAAGGTGATATTCACGCCGCTTTTCTCGCGTTCCTGTTCCATGCGCAGGGCTTCGGTAAACCCCTTCACAGCGTGTTTTGTCGCCGAATAGGCAGAATGATAGGGCAGCGCGCGCTGCGACTCCACCGAACCGAGGTTGATGATGGTGCCGCCGCCCTGCTGCTTCATGTGTGGCAGAATCGCTTTTACGCCATAGACCGTGCCCAGGTAGTTCACCTGTATCAACTGTTCATACTCTTGCAGCGTGGTGTCTTCAACGGTGGCATAGACGCTGGTGGCAGCATCGTTGATCCACGTGTCCACTCGGCCAAAGGTGCTGATCGCCTGCTGCGCCAACTGCTGCACCTGATTCCAGTCGCTGACATCGGTTGGCACAACCAGCGCCTGACCACCGGAGCGCCGGATTTCATCGGCCACTTCAACCAGGGCTTCCCCGTTCCGCGCTGCCAGCACCACCGACGCGCCAAGCTGCCCCAATTTCAGCGCCGTCTGGCGGCCAATACCTGATGACGCCCCGGTGATGACTACCACTTGCTCGTTAATCGGTCGTGGCATCGTGATTTCCTCAACTCTCGACTTCAGGTTAACTGGCATCGTAACAGCAGAAAGTTGAAATCGCGTAAGTAATCTTCGCAATCTTTCTAACACCATTTCGATGTCTGATGGTTAGACTGGCTGGAGAGTCATGGGCTGAACAGGGGTTTAATCGTGGGACGTAAAAATCTGCTGGTTGCCGGTAGCGTGCTCGGTTTCGGCCTGGGCGGCTTTTTTGATGGGATTATGTTGCACCAACTGCTGCTGTGGCACCGTTTTGTGTCCGGCATTATTCCCGACGCTATCGTACAGGGATTACATGAGAATAGCCTGTGGAACGGAATCTTTCACAGTACCACCTGCGGCATCACGGCGCTGGGGCTGCTGTTGTTCTGGCGGGCTGTTACGGCGCCGGACGCTTTGCTGTCGCCGCGAGGCGTGTTTGGCGCGGTTGTGATCGGCTTTGGCATCTTCCACCTGTTCGACAGCGTGGTCAACTATTGGCTGCTGCAACTTTACCACCTGCGGCCTGGTCCAACCGTGCTGCTATACGACATGGTGTTTTTTGCGCTGGGTATGGTACTGCTGCTGGCAGGGTGGGTGTTGGTGCGGACGTGGGAAGTGGAAACATCCCGCTAAGCGCGTCGGTTAATGGAATAACAGTTCTGACAAAGATGAAGAAAGGGTTTACCGATGCGGATTCACACCTTCAGTACCGGCAGTCTTGGTGTCAAAAACCGCTATTATGCGGCGAATGGTCGTACTCGTCTGGCCCGCCTGACCAGCGTTCTGCTGGACGGACGGTTCCGTGAGCTTCCCATTTTCGTGTGGGCGATTGAACACCCGGAGGGCGTGATCGTCATTGACACCGGCCTGACCGCGCGGGTGAACCAGCCCGGCTACTTCCCGCTGCTGCAACGGCCTTACTGGCGGACGCAGTACCGCTGGCACATCCAGCCCCAGCAGGAAATCGGCGCGCAGCTTCGCGGGGTGGGGATAGCACCGGAAGACGTGCGCTCGGTCATCATCACTCACGCTCATTTCGACCACACCAGCGCGCTGTACACATTCCCGCGTTCGGAGATCATCTTCTCCCGCAAGGAATATAACGACGTAACACGCTTTCGCTCAGCGCATTTCGCATTTCCGTCGAAGTGGCCGCGCTGGCTCAAGCCGCGCCTGATTGATTATGTGCCGGAAGCAGTTGGCCCGTTCGAGCAAAGTTACCCGCTGACACAGGCTGGTGATGTGCGGATGGTGCCAACGCCGGGGCACACGATGGGCCACCAATCGGTGCTGCTTTTTCAGGATGGGCTGACGTTTTTCTTCGCCGGCGATACGTCGTTTGATCTCGCTAGCCTGCTTGATGGTACGCGGGACGCGCCCTCGTTTAATTCCAACGAAGTCTACAGAACACGCCGCAAAATTCTGGATTACGCACAGCAGGCGCCGCTGGTGTACCTGCCGACGCACGACCACGACACGGCAGCCCGGCTCGACCGCCGCGAACCCATCCGGCAGGAAGCGGCAGCCGCTGCCGTAAGCGTGCTGTGAGTCAGCGCGACAGTACAAAATGATCTATCAGCGTGCCGCCGTCGTTGATGGAATAAAACGCAAAGGTGAGACTGGTTTCGGTCGCGTCTACCCGCATCGCACCGTAATTGCGGTTGTAACGCGCTGCGCTGCCCTCGACTGGTGTGCGGAAGCGGTACAGCCCACCGCCACCCGCGCCGTTGACAAAATATGGGAAGCCATCCCTGATGATGCGCTCGTACACGTGATCGTGGCCGGAAATTACGGCATCCGCGCCCCATACCTCAAACGGCCAGCGCACGACTATGTGCGATCCGTGGTGGCCGGAGGAGTAGGGCGGCAGGTGCATGTAAACGATCTGCCAGGGTGCGGCAGATGCGGCAAGCTGCTCCCGCAACCATTCGGCCTGCACCGAGGTTTCGCTGATGCCGTCAGGTTCACTAAAGTCGGCGCTGAGGGCGAAGAAATGCACTGGCCCGCGCACGAAGTCGTAATACCGTTCATTGCCCGGCAGCATGAAATAATCCAGATACGGTTGGGCAGCATCCGTCTGCCAGTCATGATTACCCAACGTCGGGAAAAAGCGGTTAACCGTCGCGCCGTTACCATAACTGCCGTTGTAGGGAAAAATGTAGTCATGGTAATACTGGCCGATATTTTCATCTATCGTGCTGGCCGCGCCGACCGGGTAGTTATTATCGCCGGTGGTGATGATAAAGTCCGGTTCCCAGCTTTTAACCATCGTGGCAACGGCGGCGGCATCCGCGCCGGCTCTGCCATAGTCGCCAATGACGGCAAAAACAACCGTATCGGGGGTGACTTCAGCGAAGCCAGAGCACCACAGCGCCAGCAGCAGCAACAGGCGGTGAACCATCGTGTATCCCTTTCCTGATTTTGGCAGATTGTAGCGTGGTTCCTGTTAGCGAAAGATTATTTTTGTCCCGGGATGGCGCGTCTCCACCCGCTTCTACCGGACTCGACCGTCCGTTTTACGTTCCTTTAACGCAAGGCGGGATATGTATTAGACAGTGACCAGCTTTGGAAGGACGATGATCATGCCAGATCGCCCCCGCGTATCCGTGTTGATGCCAACGTTCAAACATGCCACGTTCATCCGCCGCGCCATCGAAAGCCTGTGCGCCCAGACGTTTCAGGATTGGGAACTGGTGATCGTGGACGATGGCTCGCCGGATGACACCGCCGAAGTGGTCGCGCCGTATTTAAGCGACGCAAGGGTTGGCTACTATCGGCTGGAGCGCAATCGTGGTCTGGGGGTAGCCCTGAACGAGGCGGTCAGCCGGGCGCGCGGGGATTACATCGCCTATCTGCCCTCCGATGACGTGTATTACCCGGAACATCTGCAAAAACTGGTCACAGTGCTGGACACACACCCCAACGTATACCTCGCTTATGGCGGCCTGCGCTGGAACTACGACACGTATGCTGCCACGCTCCAGGGTGACCACAAAGTGGGGCAGGAGGCCGAGGCGCTCTTAAATCCGCCGCCGATCAAGAAAGGCGGGCGTCTCAACAATGGCAATCTGCTGGCACTGGTACAGGTGATGCACCGGCGCGGCCACGAAAACGCCGTGCAGTGGACGCCGCGCGCGGTGGAAGAATCCGACCGGCTGGAAGCGGATTACTGGCGGGCGCTTGTTCGGCGCGGGGCGGCGTTTGCCTATACGGGTGATATCACCTGCGAATGGGTGGATCATCCTGACGAGCGCCACAAAATCATCGCCTCCAGCCAGGGCGGGCTGTCACGCTTCCGCCAGTATTATGGCCTTGGCCGGGATGAACCGCTGAACTGGCAGCCCTCGTATGGCCCGCGCACTGACGAACGGGTGCGGTATGCGAAGTTCCGGGTCAGGCGCGATCTGCCGCTGGGAGATGGGTTAAAAATCCTGCTGGTGGGGGAACTGGGTTTTAACCCGGACCGCATCATGGCGTTGGAGGAGCGCGGGCACAAGCTGTACGGCACGTGGATGTCGCAGCCAGAAGGGTGGGATACGACCGGGCCGCTGTCATTTGGCAACGTTGAAGATATTCCGTTTGACCACGACTGGGTAGAGCGCGTGCGCACGGTACAGCCGGATGTGATTTACGCGCTGCTGAACTGGCAGGCCGTGCCGTTGATCCATGACGTGTTTACCGTCCAGAAGCACCGGGTGGGGTTGCCGTTTGTGTTTCACTTTAAGGAGGGGCCGTTTATCTGCCAGGAAAAGGGGACGTGGCCGCTGCTGATACGGCTGCTGCGCGAGAGTGACGGCCAGGTGTTTATCAACAGCGAGTGTTACGAGTGGTTCCAACTGGCGACGGATTACGCGCTTGACCCCGACCGGACGCTGATTCTGGATGGCGATCTGCCGAAGGCTGACTGGTTCACCGATGAATGGTCGCCCAGGTTAGGCGATCCGGATGGCGAAGTGCATACGGTGTGCGCCGGGCGGGTGATTGGCATCGAACCGTTTACCGACCTGGTGCGGGCGGGTGTCCACGTGCATTTCTATGGCGACCACTTTCACCAGATGATGCCGAACCTGATCCGCGAAGGGATGCCTACCGGCTACATGCACCTGCACCCGACGGTGCAGCCCTGGGAGTGGGTGCGCGAACTGTCACAGTATGACGCGGCCTGGCTGCACGTGTTTGACAGCCGCAACGGCGGCGACCTGCGCCGGGCGAACTGGGATGATCTGAATCTGCCGGCGCGGCTGGGAGCGTATTATGCCGCCGGACTACCGCTTATCCTGAAGGACGTCGGCGATTCGCGCACGGCGCTTAAGAGTCTGGCGCAGCAATATGATGTGGGGGTGTTCTTTAAGAACTTTACCGATCTGGGCGAGCAGCTACGTGACCGCCAACGGGTAGCGCAGTTAAACACAAATATGCGGACGGCGCGGCTGGAGGGCGCGTTTGACACGTATGTGGATGCGCTGGTGGCGCTGTTCCGTCAGGCCATCGAAGGCCATCGCCCTGTTAACCGTCGGCTGCCCGTGAGGGAGCAAACCGGCAATGGCTAAGCCGCTGGTCTCCGTGCTGATGCCCACCTATAACCAGCACGCTTTTATCACGCGGGCGCTGGAAAGTTTAACCGCCCAGACGTTTACCGATTGGGAACTGGTCATCATGGATGATGGTTCAACGGTGGAAACGCGGATCGCGGTGGAATCGTTTCTGGAAGATGTGCGGGTGCGCTATTACCGCCGTGCCGCAAACGGGGGCCTGGGGCTGGCGCTGAACGACGCGCTGGCCGAGGCGCGGGGGGAATTGATTGCTTACCTGCCGTCAGACGATATTTATTATGCCGATCATCTGGCCTCGCTGGTGGCTATTCTGCGCAACAACCCGGATGCGGTGATGGCCGTTTCTGGCGTCCGTCACCATTACAATCGCTCGGCGGACGGGCAGATCAGCGGTTATCCGGTGCAGTTGGTGCAGGTCATGCACCGCAAAACGATTGATCGCTGGCTGGAACGGACCGAGCTGGTGACGGACGACCTGCACCGCATGTACTGGGGCGCGTTGGAACAGCGTGGAAAGATCGTGTATAGCCGGCGTGTGACATGTGAATGGGTGCATCACCGTGACCAGCTTCACCGCCTGCTGCGCGAACCGGAAGGCGGTATCAATGCCTATCGCAGTCACTTTAACGTCAAACACCCGCTGCGCTTTCACAGCACCATCGGCAACTTCATTGACGAATACGAACACTACCGCCCGTTCCGCGAACGCCCGGACACCCCGGCTGCACCCGATGGCCTGAAAATCCTGCTGGTGGGCGAACTGGCCTACAACGCGGAACGGGTGCTGGCGCTGGAAGAACGTGGCCACAAACTGTATGGGCTGTGGATGAAACAGCCGCACTGGTACAACACGGTTGGGCCGCTGCCGTTCGGGCATGTCGAAGATGTGCCCTACGACAACTGGGTTGAGTCGGTGAAGGCCATCCAGCCTGACGTGATCTACGCGCTGCTGAACTGGCAGGCCGTGCCGTTTGCCCACGACGTGCTGATGCGCAATCCGGGCATTCCGTTTGTCTGGCATTTTAAGGAAAGCCCGTTTATCTGCTTCGACCGGGGCACGTGGCCGCAGTTGGTTGACCTGTATACGAAGTCGGATGGGCAGATTTATTGCAGCCCGGAAATGCGCGACTGGTTCGCGGTGTTTCTGGGCAGCGCGCTCGACCCGACGCGCACGTTGATCATGGATGGCGACCTGCCCAAGCGGGAGTGGTTCACTGATGACTGCCTGCCGCTGCTGTCAGAGCAGGACGGTGAGATTCACACTGTTGTGCCGGGACGTCCGATTGGCCTGCACCCGTCTGTGGTTGAGGCGCTGGCGCGGGAACGGATTCACGTGCATTTCTACGGCGATTATACGCAGGGACAGTGGAAAGAGTGGATTGATAAGGTCAAGGTGCTTGCGCCGGGCTACCTGCACTTGCACCCCAACGTCGGCCAGCAGTACTGGACGCGCGAGTTTTCGCAGTATGACGCCGGCTGGCTGCACGTGTTCCCCAGCGACAATGGCGGCGAACTGCGCCGCGCCATCTGGGACGATCTGAACTACCCGGCGCGCATTGCCACGCTGGCGGCAGCCGGATTGCCCATGTTGCAGGGCGACAATACCGGTCACATCGCAGCGACGCAGGCACTGGCCGAAACAATGGGTATCGGCATCTGTTTTAGGACTATTGAAGCATTGGGCAGCAAGCTGCGCGACCGGGAAAACTTGCAGCGTATCCGGCAGAATGTATGGCAGCAGCGCCAGCAGTTTACGTTCGACGCGCACGCCGACCGGCTGATCGCGTTTTTTCGGTCGCTGCTGTAGCTGGAAACGGTTGAAGGCAGCAACAGACAGGGAGGTGACAGTGGCAGAACAGCGGGAATTACTGACGCGGGAGGCATTTATGGACGCGCTGGAGACGCAGTGGGGGCGTTACGTGCCGACGGTGGAAGCCCTGACCATGGAAGACCGGCAGCAGTACGCCCGGAGGAACGGCTATGACAGCCTGAAAGACCTGCTGGCGCATCTCACCGCCTGGATGCAGGAAGCCCGCCGCGCCATTGCGCAGCTCAGTCGTGGGGAACGGTATCACCGCGACTGGAGCAGCGAGGATGCGTTTAACGCCCGCGCCGTGGAGCTGGCGCGAAATCAGACGCTCGACCAGGTGAAGGCGGATTTTGAAACCGCGCGTACTGCTCTGGCCGGACTGATTGCCGAACTGCCCGTAGAGGCGGTGTCGCAGCCGGTCATCTACAACTGGCTGTACGAAACGATCATCACCCATTACCGTGACCACGAACCGCCGGGCGATCCGCAGGTGCCCGCCGAGCAGCATGTTGTTACCGAATAGACCGAGGAGCAGGCTTCAAGATGGGTATCAACCTGAACGAAAACGAGGAGGCGCGCCGCGAAATTCTGGTGAATTCGCCGGTGATCGCCGTCGTCGGGATGTCGAACGACCACTACTATACCAGTTACGATGTTGGGGAGTATCTGAAACGGGTCGGCTACACGGTTTACCCCGTTAATCCAACGATTGAAGAAGTGGACGGTGAACCCTCGTACCCGTCGCTGCGGGACGTGCCGGAGCCAATTGACATCGTGGATGTGTTCCGCGACTCGCGCTATCTGTCACAAATTGTGGATGAAGCCATCGCCGCCGGCGCGAAGACAGTCTGGGCGCAGCTTGGCGTCCATGATGACGAGGCGGTGCGGAAGGCGCTGGCTGCCGGGCTGAATATCGCCACGAACCTGTGCATCCGCACCGAACACGAACGGCTGTTTAAAGGGATGGTTGAAGGGTAGTCGGCGGTCCGCGCCACTTTCAGATCAGTTCCGCCAGGAACTTCAGCTTTTCGACGTTCTGGTATGTGCCGCCACCTTCGTGGTGGTTGTACGGCCAGATTCGTATGTCCTTGTGCCCCGCGTAGTGATTATAAGCGGCGTACACCGTGCGCGGCGGGCAAATCTCATCCATCAGCCCGACCGAAAACAGCGCCGACGCGCCGGCGCGGGCGGCAAAGTTCAGGCCGTCGAAATAGGCCAGCGTCTGGAATACCATGTCCACCTTATCGCGGTGTGTCTGGCAGTAGCGGGCGATTTCGTTGTAGGGCGCGGTATCTACCAGTTCGGTTGCGGCGCGGTAATGGCACAGGAACGGCACATCCGGCAGGACCGCGATCAGCGATGGGTCCAGACCGCCGACGGCCAGCGAAATGCCGCCGCCCTGGCTGCCGCCGGTCACGGCGATTCGTTCCGCATCTACTGCCGGGTGCGACCGGGCGGCTTCAATTGCGCGTACTGCGTCTGTGAACAGGCGGCGGTAGTAGTACGTTTCCGGTTTGAGGATGCCTCGTGTCATGAAGCCGGGAAACTGCGGATTTGAGCCGTCGGCTTCAATATCCGGTGTATCGCCGGTTCGCCAGGCGCTACCCTGACCGCGTGTGTCCATGACGAAGTGTGCGTAACCGGCGTTGCTCCACACCAGCCAGTCCAGCGCGTGGCCGCGCCCGCCGCCATAGCCGATGTATTCAACCACGCAGGGTAGCGGTGCGGTGCGCTGGCGCGGGAGAATCAGCCAGCCCTTGATCGGCTGGCCACCGTAGCCGTTAAATGTCACGTCGAAGGTTTCGACCAGGGTCAGGCCCGTATCCACCGGCTCAAAGCGTGCCGCTAGCGGAAACTGGCGCGCTTCCGCCAGCGTGCGCTGCCAGAAGGCATCAAAATCCGCCGGTTCGGTTCGCGGCGGGCAGTAAACCTGAAGCTGCTCCAGCGGAAAATCAAAGAAGGGCATTATCGTACTCTTTCGGCAAAAAGGTGAGACTCCTCACCATTTTACCGCCAACCGGCCTGCCTGCCAGCCGCTAGGGTGATATAACTGGTGGCAGGTAGATCACAAATCCGGCAAAGAGTTGGTCGGGGTTCTCCAGACAATTATTGGCCATCAGTTCGGTGACGGTGCTGCCGGTCTGCTCGGCCAGCGTACTCAGGTTATCGCCTTCTTCGACAGTGTACGGTATCCAGTTATTCGGCGTTTGCGGGCAGTCGGGGTTAATCGGCGTCACATCCACCGGCAGGGGTGTAATGATCGGCGCGAACGTCGGCGGCTGCGTCGGCGCGAGGGTCGGGGTCGGCGGTGCGGTGGTCAGGTTGCAGCCCGCCAGGACAGCGGCAAGCACAATCAGTCGCAGGATGTCAGGGGAGCGCATGGCCTCTCCTCACTGGTTCTCATTGGCACAGATCGTATCATAACGCTGTATATGTCATGTTGGAAACCCGGCGACAGCCAGTCAGCAGCGGCTTAAGTATCTCTAACTCGCTTCCAATACTGCCTGACATACACTGCGTTCAGTGCCGAGGCCAACCATTGGGATACTTCAGGAAGTTTGCCAACGTGACCGCGAATGCTTCTACTGTCGGGGTTCAGACTCTGGTTGTGCGCGTTCCCCAGCCGGCCCGCCGCTGGCTACTGCTGGTGCCCATCATCTGTCTGGCGCTGTTTGTGCGCTGGCTGTACGTGCCGGACGTCGCCTATCGCGGTGATCTGGCCCATTTTACGCGCTGGGTACGGCTGATTTCGCAGTATGGCGTATTCCGCTTCTACGATGACCGGCTGCGGATGGGGACATGGGATCGCACCTATCCGCCGCTGGCAACCCTGATTTTTGATGGGGTTGGCGCGGTCTATGGTGCAGCGCCGCATCCACTGGTCGCTTTGCGCGATCAGGATTACGTGCTGCTGCTCAAGCTGATTCCGGTCGCCAGTGAAGTGGCGATCATCGCGGCAGCCTACGCCTGGCTCATCAACCGCCCGGTGCTGCGCGGGCTGATACCGGCGCTGCTGGCGGTCAGCCCCGGCTTGATCGCCACCACCGCGTGGTGGGGACAGTATGATGCGCCGTTCACGCTGTTTCTGGTGCTGGCACTGATCGCGCTGAACCGTGACCGACCGGTTTGGGCATGGGTGTTCCTGGCGGTTGCCACCCTGCTCAAGCAGCCGGCGGCGATTCTGACACCGCTTCTGTTTGTCATCACGCTGCGCCGTTACGACTGGAACGCTACGCTTACGGGAATGTTGGTTGGCGCGACCATCCTTGCTGTGGTGCTAACACCATTTGTGCTTAAAGAGGGGAAATCTGCCCTGTCGCCTTATCTGAAGGCGGGTGATGCTTTCCCGTATGTATCCAACAACGCCTATAACTTCTGGTTCGCGCTGGCGACGTTTGCCAAAGGCGCGCCGATGGTTTTTCAGGAGAAACGCTTCCGCGACGCGCTGAACTTTCTTGGTCCGGTGTCCTACAAGGAGGCCGGACTGCTGTTGTTTGCGGTGGCGGCCCTGATCGTGCTGGTGATGGCCTGGCGCGCCGCTCATGAACGTAAGGAGTTGGTGTGGGCGGCGCTGCTATATCTGGCGTTTTTTCTGTTCCCGACGCAGGTTCACGAACGCTATTTATATCCGGCGGCGGTGCTGGCCTTGTTCGCGGTAGCACAGGATAGCCGGGTGTGGTGGCTGGCGCTGGGGCTGGCGGCGACCTACAGTTACAACGTGCTGGCCGTGATTATCCCCAACAAGTGGCCGGGACAGCGGTTTGCCGTTAACGTGCTGGCGCTGCCAACCGCCTGTCTGAATCTTCTGCTGTTCCTGCTGGCGCTCCGAATGGAATGGGTATCGGAGACAAATACCGTCGAAGGACAGGGACGATATGATCGTCAGCCGAGCTTGGAACAGGTTTAAATTTCCGGCGAATGGATTTGCCGGGCTGTGGCACGATTCCTCGGTCCGCGCTGCTGTCGCGCTGTTCATGGCGCTGCGTCTTCTCACGCTGCTGGTCGCGCCAATCATGGCGCGGGACGTGCCGGATACCCGCCCGCCGCTGCTGTGGTTTGATCCCATTACCGGGCGTGGCAATCCCAGTGGTGCGGTGTACGAAGCGGCCCTGCCGCCAGAGTCGCCGCTGGCCGAACTGACCGCGCCCTGGCGTCGCTACGATACCGTCTGGTACATCAAGATCGCCATGCAGGGCTACCGCCGCGATACCGGCATCGTGTTTCCGCCGCTGTATCCAATCCTGATTCGTGCGGTGGTGCCGTTCGCGGGCGGCAATTACGTGCTGGCCGCGCTGCTGGTTGCTAACGTGGGCTGCGTGGCGGCGTTGTTCCTGCTGCACAAACTGGTGCGCCGCGAGTTCGGTGACGAGGCGCTGGCGACGCGCACGCTGATTCTGCTGGCAGCGTTCCCGACGGCGTTTTATCTGGTGGCCGGGTACACCGAACCCGTGTTTCTGGCGCTGGCGCTGGGCGCATTTCTAGCGACCTTTGACCGCCGCTGGTGGCTGGCTGGCGGGCTGGCACTGCTGGCCGGGCTGACGCGGCTGCAAGGGATTGTGTTGTGTCTCCCGCTGGTATGGATTGCCTACGTCCAGTACCGGCCAACCGGTCTGCGTGGCGTGCTTACGCGCCTGCCGGTGGCAGCCGGCGCGCCGTTGGGAACGGCAATTTATGAAGGCTATGTCCTGCTAAACAACCTCGGCAGCATGGAACATGCTTATAACGTGGGCTGGAAGCTCACCACCCGTCCGCCCTGGGATTCGATCCTCACGTTTTTCCAACGCTGGCAGGCCGGCATCGCGCCGCAGCACGAGTTGAATAACGCCGTTATCCTGCTGCTGATGACCGGGCTGGCGGTGGTTGTCACGCTGAAACTGCGCCCGGCCTACGCCCTGTATACGTGGTCGAGTCTGCTGGTGATCCTGCTGCGCTACCATTATGGGCAGAATCTGGAAGGTGCGCAGTTTGAAAGTGCTTTCCGCTACGTCCTGCTGCTGTTCCCCTGTTTTATCGCCGGAGCGATGCTGCTACGCCGCCGCCTGTCTCTGCTGATTTACCTGCTGCTGTCCGTGCAATGGCTGCTGTTCCTGCTGGACCGGTTTATCCACTGGCGCTGGGTTGCTTAAGGGTCGTGCCGATGTCCAAACGCGGGCGTCGAACGGTGGCGTACATCGGCTTTGCGCTGCTGGCGGTGGCGGTTGCCGCGTTGCATACGGCGCACTTCGCCGGGCGACCGTTCCGGCAGGATGAGGCGTGGATTGTCTTTGGCGCGCTGGAAAAACACTCGCTGACGGACATCACCCGCTGGGTGGCGGTGAATATTCACCCGCCGCTGTGGGTGGCGCTGGCCGACGGGTGGGTGGACGCGTTCGGTCCATCAGAGACGATGACGCGCCTGCTGTCCACGCTGCTGACGCTGCTGACGCTGGCACTGGTGTTTCGCCTGGGCAGCGATCTCTTTGATTATCGGGTTGGGCTGGCTGGGGTTTTCCTGCTGGCTGCCTTCCCGATCTTTGAGTTTTACACGCACGAGTTTCGCCCCTACGCCGCCTTCCTGGCCGGCACGATTGGCTTGCAGTTCACCTTCCTGCGCTGGCTGCGGCAGCCGGACTTCTGGCGAGGGCTGGCGTTTGTGCTGGTGGGCGTGGCGGCGCTGTACGTCCACTTTTTTGCGGTCTATGTGCTGGTGGCGCTGGCTGTTTGCTTTGTGCTGCTGGTGCGCTGGCAGCGCGGCCTGTACCTGCGCGCGCTGGGCTTGTTTGCCGCCATCCTTCTGTCTTACCTGGGCTGGCTGCTGCCATTTATGCACGCGGTTCTGGTGACCAATCCGGGCGGCATTGAGTATGCACTCGATTCAAACTGGCAGACCGTCAGTTCGCTCTACCGGTTGCTGGCGCTGAGACCGTTTCCGCTGGGAACGCTGCTGGCGCTGGTCGCCGTCCTGACGCCGGTTCCTGCGCTGCGGCCCGGCGCGACTGGCAGACCAACCATTTTTCGGTTGGCAAGCTGGCGTAAATGGTATCCGCTACTGCTGGCGGCGCTGATTATGGCGCTGGCGTTTGCGGTCAACCGCCTGGTCCCCAATCTCACGCAGCGGACGAGCGTAATTGTGCTCCCGTCGCTTGCCATCTTCCTGGCGTTCGGGTTTGCCGCCCTGCCGCGTCCGGCGCAACTGGCGCTGATCGTGCTGGTCGTCCCGCCGATGCTGGGTTTTCTCGATTATGAAATCACCGGTCCGCAGGCGGAGGTGGCCACGTTTATTGCCCAGGACTATCACGCTGGCGATCCCATCATTGTGAACGTGCCGATTGTCCCCCGGCACGTCGCCGTGTTGTACTACGTCCAGCAGCGGACGCAGGCGCCGCCCGACCGTATCTGGCAGGTGCTTGAACCCCGCCAGCCGTATCTCGATTTCTTGCCGTACTCACCGATTAACCTGATGCAGGATACCAGCGACAACACTCTGGAACGGCTGCGACGTTTTATCGGTAGCGTGGAACGAGTCTGGTACGTTGACCGCGACCGGGGCACGCGGTTCAGCGGCGCGATACTGGACGTTTTGAACGAGAATTACGAGGTGGTGCAGTCGAAAGTGTGGCCGAAGGAATATACCGTGATGGAGTTCCAGCGCAGGGCCGGCGCTCAATAAACCAGCTTGCCGGATAAAAACGCCTGCGTGCGTGAGTCGCGGGGGTGGTCGAAGAAGGCGGCGGGCGGCGCGGTTTCCACCAGTTCACCGTCTAGCAGCAGCGCCACCCGTGTGGCTAAGCGCCGCGCCTGGAACAGGTTGTGCGTCACTACCACGACCGTTGGCGTGTAGCGGCGGTGTTCGTCCAGAATAAACTGCTCGATCAACTGGACGTTGTAGGGGTCGAGGTTCGCTGTCGGCTCGTCCAGCAGCAGCACGTCCGGCTCCAGAATCAGGGCGCGGGCGATGGCGACCCGCTGCATCTCACCACCGGAGAGGGTGCGTGGTCTGGCATTTGCCAGATGTGCCAGCGACAGCCGCGCCAGCATCTCATCCACCCGGCGCGCCCTATCCCGCTGGCCGCGCAGTCGCAGCCCGTAGGCGGTATTGTCGCGCACGCTGGCGGACAGCAGCACCGGACGTTGAAACACCATCGCCAGCCGGCGGCGCTCCTGAATGGTGGCCGTGTGGAAATCCACCACCCGCCCATCAAGCGATAGACTCAGCCTGCCGGCAGTCGGTGCTTCCAGCAGCGCCAGCAACCGGAGCAGGGTGCTTTTGCCCGCGCCGCTGGGGCCGACCAGCGCCAGAATGTCGCCGTGCGGAATGTCCAGTTGGGGCAGATCGAGGACAGTGCGGCCCGCGTAATCGTGGCGCACGTTTTCGAGCGTGTAGAGCGTCACCGGTTCAACCGCCCCTGAAGCAGCACCACCGCGAAGTTGGTCACAAACGCAATCGCCAGCAGGATAAACCCGAACGCCAGTGCCAGATCAAAGTTGCCCTGACGCGTTTCCTGCACGACGGCAGTCGTCAGCACGCGGGTACGGCCTTCGATGTTGCCGCCCACCAGCATCACCGCGCCCACCTCGGAGATAATCGAGCCAAAGCCGGCGACAATGCCCACAATTACGCCCAACCGTGCTTCGTAGAGCTGTGCCCGAATGGCCTGTGCGTGAGTTGCTCCTAGCGCGCGAAGCTGCGGGCGCAGCAGCGGGTCAACTGCGAGGATGCTGCTCATGGTCATGCCGACGATAACCGGCAGGGCGATCAGCGTTTGCGCGATCACCATTGCTTCGATGGTGAACAGCCACCCCAGATCACCCAGCGGTCCGCTGCGGGACAGCAGCAGGTAGACGATCAAGCCGGCCACGACCGGTGGCAGCCCCATACCGGTGTACACCAGCGCCGTGGCGACTCGCTTGCCGGGGAACCGCGTCAGGGCCAGCCACGCACCCAACGGGATGCCGACGATCAGGCTGATAACCAGGGCGCTGACCGTGACCTGGAGCGACCGCAGCACAATTTCCGTCACCTGCGGGTTGAGCGTCAGCAGCAGTTCGATGGCTTTCTGAATGGCGGCGACAAAATCCTGAATGGTGTCGGTCCTTTCCGCGTTACCAGTGTAGGGACGTGGCATGCCTCGTCGCTACAGAAAGAGCAATATTAGCTGACGGGCGTAGCCTCCGGTGTGGCTTCAGGGGTTGTTTCGGCCTGCGCCGCTTTCCAGGCGTCCGAATCAGGCACAAACAACTTCTGGCCGTTCACTTCATAGCTGGCGATCAATTCCTGTGCGGGCAGGGAGACAAGCCAGTCCACGAACTGCTGCGCCAGATCGGCATTCACCTGGGGATGCACATCGGGATTCACCGGTATCACGCCGTAGGGGTTAAACAACAGCGGGTCGCCTTCCACCATAATGCTGAGCGCCAGCTTGTCCTGCATGGAAACGAAGGTGGCGCGGTCGGCAAGGGTGTAGGCTTGCAGTTCGTTTGCCATGTTCAGCACTTCGCCCATGCCCTGGCCGGCGGAGATGTACCAGTCGCCTTCGGGGGTGTTGCCGGCCTGCTTCCAGATGGCGAGTTCCTTGGTGTGCGTGCCGCTGTCATCCCCGCGCGACACAAACGTGCTCTCTGACGCGGCAATCTGCTGGAACGCGGCAACGGCGTCCATTATCCCGCCGATGCCCGCCGGGTCGCTCTCCGGCCCGACAATGATAAAGTCGTTGTACATCACATCGTACCGCGCTGTGCCAAAACCCTGCTCAACAAACTCATCTTCCCTGGCGCGGGCGTGAACCAGCAGAACGTCGGCGTCACCGTTGCGTCCCAGTTCCAGCGCCTGCCCGGTGCCGACCGCGATCACATCAACAGCCACGCCATATTCATCTTCAAAGACAGGCAGCAGATAATCCAGCAGCCCGGAATCCTGCGTGCTGGTGGTGGTCGCCAGAATCAGGCGTCCGGGGTCGTGCGGTGTCGCTTCGGGGGTTGCCTCCTGAGCAACCACGGGTAGACAAACCAAAGCTGCCAGAACAGGCATGAACCACAGGCGTTTCATAGGGACTCCTATTATTATCAGAAATAGGTTATATAAGATGCGAGTAGTATTCTAGCGTGAAAACTGAATCCTGCCAGTGTCCTGCGTGTTGTAACCAGGTTGCGTGGCCAGCGCTGCCTTGAAGCGATCAGTGTTGATAACGCTTATCACTGGCTGTAGCACGGCCAGATGCTCTGTCGGAAAAACAAAGTCATACCGTTCCCAACCGACCGGCACAAAATCCAGCCCAAGCGCAATCGCCGCGCTGCGAACGCCCAGACCGCAGTCAGCGATGCCGGTGGCGACCGCGACGGCGACGCCGAGATGGGTGTATTCCTCGCGCTCATAACCGGCGATCTGTTCCGGGGCGATGCCGCGCTGTTTCAGTTCGTAGTCCAGCAGCAGCCGCGTGCCGGCCCCACGCTGGCGGTTCACGTAGCGCAAGCGGGGCAAATCATCCAACCCCTGTACGTTTAGCGGATTCCCTTTCGGCACAATCAGTCCCTGTTCGCGGTGAGCGAACGTCATCAACTGAAGCGTTTCGTTTGGCAGATACTTCTCGACATAAGCAATGTTGTACTCACCGGTTGCCTCATCCAGCAGGTGAACCCCGGCGAAGTGCGCTTCCTTGCGCCGAAGCGCGACCAGCCCGCCCAGCGAGCCGACGTTAGCCGAGGCGAGGCGGCTGCCAGGAAACTGCTCCGCCACAAACTGAGCCAGCAGGTCGAGCATCGGGTCGTGGCTGCCCTGCGCCAGAAGGGTCTTGCGGATGGCTTCTAGATCACGGTACAGGATGACATTCACCGGCTGCCCCATGTCCACGCCTTCGCTGAAACGCGGGATATGCGCCAGCCCATCGGCGCGCACCAGCGACGTAATGACACCCGCGCCCCGGCTGAGTGGGGCCGCCAGCAGCCGGTCGCCGACCTGGGCGACACTCACGCGCACAAAGTCGTCGTCTCCGGTTGGGGAAACCAGCTTGCGCGTCATAATGGCTTGGGCGCGCGGACGCGCTTCCAGTGGCGAGGGCTGCCCTAACCAGCGGGCGATCAACGGCTGGATGAAGATTTCGCCGGTCAGTGCCGCGCTGACCGGGTAGCCCGGCACGCCGATGACCGGCGTTGTACCGATCATGCCCATTATGACGGGGTGGCCTGGTCGAACGGCGACCCCATGCACCAGTAGCTGCCCCAACTCCCGGACGATATTCGCGGTGAAGTCCCGGCTTCCTGCCGACGAGCCGGACAGCAGCAGCAGTACATCCGGCTGGCGCTGTAGAGCGAATTGTACCGTTTCGAGCAAACGCTGGCGGTCGTCCGGGATGATGTCCGTTACCTGCGCTTCGCCGCCGGCATCACGGATTTGCGCGGTGAGGACGAGGCTGTTGTATTCGATGATCTGGCCGGGGGCAGGGGGATGATCGGCGGGCACCAGTTCCGAGCCGGTGGGGATAATAACAGCCAGCGGCTTGCGGCGCACCTTTACCTGATGGTGGCCGCACCCGGCTATCGCGCCGATGTCTACCGGGCGGATTTTGTGATTGGCGGGCAAGACCAGTTCCGTGGCGACCATATCCTCGCCCACCATGCGGACGTGCTGCCAGGGCGCAACCGGATGATAAATCACGATGCTGCCAGCTTCTGGCTGCTGTACGTCCTCAATCATGATGACCGCGTTCATGCCGGGGGGGAGGGGGTCGCCGGTGTTGACCGGTTTTGCCTGCTCCTCCAACTGGAGCGACAGCGGACGCGTTTCGGTGGCCGTGCGGGTATCCTCCGCGCGCACGGCGTAACCATCCATTGCCGCTGCGTGATAATGCGGCGCGGACAACTTCGCCCAGATCGGCTCGGCGGTGACTCGGCCTAAGGCTTCCGTCAGCGGAATGGTTTCGCCCGGCAAAGGTGCATCACGTCCGGCTTCCTGGAGCGCCTGCGCCAGCCGGGCGCGCGCTTCGTCCAGCGGGATGTCAATCAGGTAAGTGTTGCGGTCGTTCATACTAAAACGGGAAAACCTCGACCGACGTGCCCGCTTTCAGGCCATTGCTGTTTAAGGGCACGGTCACGAGTCCATCCGCGTTCACCAGTGTGTAGATTAGGTTGGACTTGCCAAACACCGGGTTGGCCAGCGTTTCGCCCTCCTGCTCCAGCAGCCGAACGGGCACGGTATCCTCGCGTCCGGTGGTGGATGAGATATTGGCTGTCAGCGTCGCTCGAATGGTTGCGGTATGCCGGTCGCGCTCGCCCAGCAGGCGTTTGACGATCGGCAGCACGATCTGGCGGGCGACCAGGAAGGCCGATACCGGATTTCCCGGCAGGCCGATAACCGGTTTGCCGTCGCAGACGGCGATGATCGTGGGTTTGCCGGGTTTTACCGCCAGTCCGTGCTGCAACGGGCCGGGCGCGCCAAGCCGGTTGATCGTATCATGGGTCAGGTCGCGCGTGCCGACGGAACTACCGGCGGTCATCAGCAGCAGGTCGGCCTGCTACAAGCCGGCGCTTGCCAGTTGGTACAAGGCTTCGGGTGTATCGGCGGCGATTCCCATAATGACTGGCTCCGCGCCCGCCTGGGCCAGCAGCGCCGCCAGCGTGTAGGAATTGATGTCGCGGATTTGCCCCGGCGCAGGGTTTTGCTCCGGTAGCACCAGTTCGTCGCCAGAGCCAACAATCGCCACACGCGGCGCGGCGGCGACCTCTACCTCAAGAATCCCCACACTCAGCAGGCCGCCGATGTCCTGCGGGCGGATGCGATGTCCTGCGGGCAGGATGGCGTCGCCCTGGCGCACATCTTCGCCGATCTGGACGAGGTTTTCGCCGGGAGCAACCGGCGCCAGCACTTCAATTTCCGTATCGGTGACCGCCTGCGTGCGCTCAACCATTACAACTGCATTGGCGCCGGCGGGCAGCATCGCGCCGGTGTAAATTTCAACTGTCTGCCCTGGCCGGACTGCGACGGCGGCTGCCGCGCCCATCGCCACCCGGCCAACGCAGGTCAGGTACGCCGGCAGCGATTGGGACGCGCCGAACGTATCTTCCGCGCGAACGGCGTAACCATCCACCGTGCTGCGGACAAAGGTGGGCAGATCGGTGGGCGAAACCGGCGGCGTGACCAGCACTCGTCCCAACGCATCGTATACGCGGCAGGCGACGGCGCGCGGTTGCAGCACCGCATGGCCCGCCAGCAGCGCCAGCGCCACCTGCACCGTCTGGACGTTAAAGAATTCGGGCGTGGAACTCATAGGCTGGCGTTCGTGGAAAGAATGTCGCGGTCGGTGAGGTTTGTTTCGCAGCGATCAAACCAGGCAATTATCGCGTCCAGTTCGCTGGCTAACAGGTCAATCGAAAGGTACTCGATACCGGACTGCGGCTGCATCGCCAGCAGCGCCTGCCGGTAGTTCTGGCATGACTGCTTTTGCGCCTGAATGATCGGTTCGACCGGCAGGTCGAGGTGCTGCGCCACGTACAGCCGGCTGAGAAAGGCGGTGCGGATGTGCCGGGTACCGGGCTGTGGCTGCGGCTCGTTTAACCAGCGGCGCAGCCGTTTTTCGCCCGCCGGGGTTAGCCAGTATTCGGTGCGGATCGGTGCGCTGTCGCCGCCTACCTCGCGCCCGTCAATTTCGCCGCGCCGTTCCAGCCGCTTCAGGATCGTGTACAGGTGGCTGGTGCTGAGTTTCCAGATCGGTCCCAGCGCGGACTCGCGGAAATGCGCCAGCAGTTGGTAGCCGTGACAGGGTTTTTCGGCCAGGAGTCCGAGGACAACTTCGTCCGGTGAAATCTTGTGCATAATAGTAGTTGCAATTCCGTAATTCTATATCTAATTATAGAACATCTCGCCTCGTGAGCCAAATCCGACCTGACTCGTCCATGTGACTTTTATCATTTGTATGAGATGACATTCCATCATTTCTTTCAAGAATAGGGCACTGTCTTACCTACAATGAGGAAAAAGGTAAATATTCAGTAAAAGGGGGTTTTTGATGGCGCTCGGCGGTTATGCGGACCGGATTGCCCGCGTGAATCTGACGACGGGCAGCGTTAGCTACGAAACGATTCCCGACGACTGGAAACGGAAATATATCGGGGCGCGCGGCATGGGCGTGCGCTATTGTCTGGATGCGGACCCGACCTGCGACCCGTTGGGGCCGGCCAACCGGCTGTGCTTCATGAACGGGCCGCTGACTGGCACGCTGGCGAACATGAGTGGCCGGATGGCGGTAGTTACCAAAAGTCCGCTGACCGGCACGATCACCGACAGCCATCAGGGCGGGTGGTCCGCGGCGCGGCTGCGCTGGGCCGGTTTCGACGGCCTGGTATTTGACGGCATTTCGCCCAGGCCGGTGTACGCTTATGTGGCGGACGGCAGGCTGGAACTGCACGACGCCAGCGAGGTCTGGGGTAAAAGCACTCATGACACCATCGCCTATTTTAAAGCGAAATACGGCGAGAAAGACCTGACGGTGATTACCATCGGTCAGGCGGGCGAAAATCTGGTGCGGTTTGCCGGCTGGATTAACGAAAATGATCGCGCCTCCGGGCGTGGCGGCACGGGCACGGTTGGCGGCTCCAAGAAGCTGAAAGCGATCGTTGTGAAGGCGGTGAAGAACCCGCCGAAGCCGGTGCATCCTGATGCGTTTAAGGTGGCTCATGACCAGGCGTTGAGCCTGATTATGAAGGAAACCAACATCACCGCGCCGCGGAAGGGCGGCCTCAGCCTGTACGGCACGAACATGCTGATGAACGTCACCAACAGCATCGGCGCGCTACCGGCGTATAACAGCCGGGAAGCAGCGTTTGCCAACGCCGAACTCGTCAGCGGCGAACATATCCGCGATACCATCCTGGTGGATGAGCCAACCTGCCACGCCTGCCCAGTCGCCTGCAAGAAAGAAGTTGAGGTCGAATACAAAGGTGAAAAAATCCGTACCGAGAGTTTTGAGTACGAGACGGCCTGGGCGTTTGGCCCGAACTGCGGTATGGACAGCAAAGAGGCGGTCGCCTATCTGATCATGCAGTGCAATAAGTATGGCATGGACACCATCGAGATGGGCAACGTCCTGAGCACATACATGGAAATCTGCGCGTGCGGCTGGAACGGCAAAGTGCCGCTGAACTGGGGCGATCACCTGAAGATGACCGAACTCGTGGAGGCAACGGCCATGCGCCAGGGCGTTGGCGGTGTGCTGGCCGAGGGTACGCTACGGGTGGCGCAGCACTTCGGCCATCCCGAAGTGGCGATGCAGGTGCGCGGTCAAGCCATCCCCGCCTATGACCCACGAGGCCTGAAAGGCATGGGCCTGGGTTACGCGACCAGCAATCGCGGCGCGTGCCATTTGCGCGGCTACTCGCCCGCCAGCGAACTGGGCGTGATCGGCCTCAAGACCGACCCGCTGGCCTGGAAGGGTAAGGGCGAACTGCTCAAGCTGCTGCAGGACATCCACGCCTTCAGCGACTCGCTCGACCTGTGCAAGTTCAGCGCCTTCGCCGAGGGTGCAGACGACTATGCCGCCCAGTACGCGGCTATCGTCGGCATCGAAAACTTCACAGCGGACGATGTGCTGAAGACCGGCGAGCGTATCTATAACCTGGAGCGTTACTACAACATGCTGGCGGGCGAAAAACCCGGCAGCGATACGCTACCGAAGCGCTTCCTGGAAGAACCCAGCACCAAGCCCGGTTCGCTCGGCCATGTGTGCGAGCTGGACAGGATGCTGGAAGAGTATTATGCCTGTCGCGGCTGGGACAACGGCGTTGTGCCGGAAGCCAAGCTGAAGGAACTGGGTATTCTCTGAACGTTCAGGGGGAACGGGGGACAGGCCGGAAGGTCTGCCCCTCGTTTTTTGATTCAGCCGCCGCCGCGCATCGTTTTGCGGCGCAGGAAAATGTGAACCTGCTCCACCGCGCGGTCGTCGCCTTCGATCACCAGCAGGTCGCGTGGGACGGTGATGACGCCGATACGCGCCGGGGGCAGCGGCAGCAGTTGCGCCGACCAGCCCGCGCCTGCCGCCGACCATTCTCCCGTGACTGTGCCGCCTGCTTCGACCAGATAGGCCATGATCGCTGCTGAGGGCAGGTTGCGTAAGTCCAGCT
This sequence comes from Chloroflexota bacterium, assembly GCA_016223085.1. Classification (GTDB taxonomy): domain Bacteria; phylum Chloroflexota; class Anaerolineae; order Aggregatilineales; family Phototrophicaceae; genus CFX2. The sequence goes on along the minus strand of JACRPS010000004.1, from coordinate 39,321 downwards.
CCACGCGCATTTAGCCGCCCGCCGCCGGGGGCAGGAACACCAGCATGTCGCTTTCCCGAATCGTGGTGTCCAGTCCGTCCAGCCATTCCACGTTGCGGCCATCTACCAGCACGTGCACCAGCCCGGTCAGTTCGCCGCGTTCGTTGACCATTTTGTCGGCCAGCGCCGGGCTGATCTGGCTCACAGACTGAATTAGCTCCCGCACGGTCTGGCCGTCGCGGAATGGCACCTCAATCTGCTTTGCGCTGGTCAGGTCACGGAGCGTGGCAAACAGGTGGATTGTCTTACAGGTCATATTCTTTCCCCCTCTAACACCATCGTCTGGATTGCCGGAGATTATATCCGTTAAGCTGCTGAGCAGGGAAAATTGTAGGGGAGGGTCTCAGACCCTCCCCTACAGCAGGCGGTTAAAATGGGAAGTTATGGCGTGGTGTCCACCTGGAACGAACCCGTGCCACCGGTAGACCAGGCGCCCCAACGAGCCGCTCTGACCGGGGCAACGACGCTGCCAGGGTCATGGGCGCGGACGCGCCAGTAGTAGGTGCCGTCCGGTAGGGCGGTTGGCACTGTAAAGCTCGTCGGCGGTTCCGGCCCTGGTGTGCCGGGTACAAAAGCCGGGTAGCCGGGCACCAGACTGGTGAAACTGCTGTTGTAGCTGATCTGCACCTCGTACTGGTCGGCCCAACTGATCGGCGTCCAGATCAGAGTCGGCGTGTTGTCCTGGAAGCGATTGAGCACGGGGACGGCAGTTGAAGCCGACACGATCTTGACCTCAAACGAATCGCTCCACGGCCCGCCGTTGCCGGCGGCATCCAGCACGCGGACGCACCAGCGGTAGCTGGTGTACAGCAGCGGACCGGGCGGGGTGAAGCTGGTCGTGGCGACCCTGAAGCTCAGAGCGGGATCTTCGAGGCAGTCACCCGTTGTCACCAGCTGGATTTCGTAGCGCGTGAAGCCGGTGACCGCGCGCCAGGTGAAGCGCGGCAGCGGGCCGGTGAACGACGAGCGATTGGCCGGGGTGAGCAGCGTCGGAACGTTGGTTGGCGCGGTTGTATCGTAGATGAAGGTGCGATACGCGCTCCACGTGCCAGCCGCGCCATCACCGTTGACCGCGCGCACGCGCCACCAGTAGGTGAGGCCGTCGGTCAGGCCGGCAGGGGTGAACTCAAAGCCAGTAGGTACATCCTCAATCGTGGGGTTGAGGGTGAAGGTACTGTTGTTCGCCAACTGCACCTGATAGCTGAACGGGCCGCCTGTCGGACCACTCCATTTCAGCTTAGGCGCAGTGTTGAAGGCCGTGCCGGTAGTCGGGCTGGTTAGCACTGGTGTACCTGGCAGCGTGGTGGAAGCCACGAAGCTACGAACCGGAACATCCGTCGTCTGGGGCGTTCCAGCCACGAGCACCAGCAGCCGCCAGTAGTAGGTATTGGGGCCGGTCAGCCGTTGATCGCCAGCCAGCAAGCAGCTTAACGCAGCCGAGGTACAGGATTTCGCCCCGGTGAAGTCTGACTCACTGGTTGAGACTTCAACCCTGTACGTCGCGCCGGTCACGCCCGCGCTGTACCAGGTGAAGCTGGGGCTGCCGGGGAAAGCCAGCACCCGGATGCCTATGTTGTCGGCAGGGGCATTCATCAGGTTGACGGTGAACTCCCAGGTATCGCTGGCAGCGCTTTCGTTCCCGGCCACGTCCTGCGCGAACACGTACCACTCGTAGGTTTTGCCGTGTTGCAGCGGATTCTGCATCACCAGCGTAGACAGCGCCAGCGAGGTCGTGGTTACCATGTCCTTGTTTGGCAGCAGCAGTTGCGTGGCAGTGCCCTGCTCCTGCAGGTGGACGCGATAGCGCACCGCGCCGGTGACAGCGTTCCACATCAGCGTCGGACGGACAAGGTTGGTGATGCTGAGATCGGTGGGCGACTTGAGTGTAGGGGGTACAGTTGGCCCGGTGCGATCAACCGTGAAGCTCCAAACGCTACTCCATAGGCCCGGCGCGCCAACGTTGTTCAGCGCGCGCACGCGCCAGAAGTAGACGCCCGGATCAAGGGTAGCAGTGGCGTTCACAACGCCTTCACCAGTTGTCTGGTCATTCACAATGCCAACCGCAAAGGTGCGATCTGTGCCAACCTGAAGCTGGTAGGTAAACGGTTGGTTCGGCGCGGTGGCGGCGACTGCGCGCCAGGTGAAGGGGACCGGCTGGTCCTTCAACACTTTCGCATTGGTCGGCGTCAGCAGCGTGACGGTGGGTGGAATGGCAGTCGTCAGCACGAAGGAGCGTACTGGCAGCGTCGTCGGCAGTGTTCCCATATGGTTGAGGACACGTAACCGCCAGTAATAACGCGGCGTGGCTGCCGGTAGCGCGGTCGTGATTTTGTGACTGGCCGTAGTCAGAACGGGTGAGGTGTACATCACCGCGCCTGAGAAGTCATTGGTGATGTTCACTTCCAGCACGTACTGCGCGCCCGTGAACCCTGCCGCGTACCAGGTGAACGTCGGTCTGCCGTCGGGAGCGACCACCGCCGCGCCGTTTACTGGGGCGTTCATCAGGTTGACGGTGAAATTCCACGTTACACTGTTCGGGCTCCAGTTGCCCGCCGCATCACCTGCCGCCACGTACCATTCGTAAGTCTTGCCATGCTGTAAGGGTTGTAGCAGGACAGCGGTACTCAAGGCGAGCGAGGGAGTCGTGACGATGCGATTCGGCACCAATATAACATCAGGATCGGCGCTAACGTCTGTGAGTGTCACGCGGTATTTGTTTGCCCCGGTCACGGCTTTCCAGGTGAGGGTAGGGCGTGGGGATGACGACGTACCGTCATTCACCGGCAACGTCAGCACAGGCGGCAGCGGGGCGGTGCTGTCAATTGTGAAACTCCGATACGTCGTCCACGAGCCACCGACACCGTTGACGTTGATGGAGCGTACGCGCCAGTAGTATTTCCCATCGGTTAAGATGGCCTCGGGTGGGTCTGTGGGCAGGAAGACCGCCATAGTCGGGTGATTGACGATGGCGGTAAACGCCAGCGGGCTGGCGAAGGTTGTGGAGCGGGCCACCTGAACTTCATAAGCGGTGGGGGTTGGAAGGCCAGTTACCGGCGCAGGCGCGGCCCAAGTCAGCTCAAAAGCGCGGGTATCCGTGAGGAAACCGTTGGCCGGACTGAGCAGCGTCGGCGGGCGCGGGACGGGTAGATTTGCTTCCTGCAATCTGAATTCATATTGACCAGCGACACCATTATAACCGCCGAGCCGTATCCAGTAGGTTTGGCCACCCGTGAGCGTCAGGGATAGCTTGGAAGTGAGGTTCGTAGTGGAAACGTCGTCGTTGCAGCCGCCCGTGATTGGATTATTTGCCAGCGTGGTGCCGCTGCCATTATCGGGATAGACCACCAGAATGGTGTCAAAACTGCTCCCCACACTGGTTAACACATACTGCTTCGTCAGTGCCGGCGTGAACTTGAACCACGTCGTGGCGGTGATGTTGAAGCCGCAGGTGATCGTGAAATTGCTTTCGGCGGTGGGGTTACCCGCATTAGGAGCGTTGCCACTTGTATCGCCGCCTTCAAAGTAAGGCAGCGATGAAATCGGCGTACTGACATCGCCGGGATTATCTGATGCCGTTATCTGCGCTCCCGGCGGCGGGATGTACTGAACGGCGGTCAGCGACTTGCCGGTTACCGGGTCAATCACCGGTGTGGCTTCCTTCGTCGGTTCGATGGTCGCTTCCGGTGTTCCTTCCTCGGTCGGTTCCACGATGGGCGTAATTTCCGCCGTCGGTTCTGCCGTCACCTCGGCAGTCGGCACAACCGTCACGTCCGCCGTCGGTTCAGCGGTGACAATGGCGGTGGGTTCGGGGGTCAGTGGAACCGGCGTCAGGGTGGGCGGGGGATATAGCGGCACGTCGGCTTCCGGCACCCAGACAAAGGCATCGTCCACCTGGACGCTGAACGGCTGCCCGTCGGCAGGTGGATAGGCCAGCACGGCCATCATGCCGGGCGGCAGCGGCGCGCTGTCCTGCCATGCCAGCGCCTCAACGCCGTTGACCGCCACGCGTAGCACGCCATCCATCACCGACAGGCGCAGCGTCTGCCACCCTTCCGGCAGCAGCGGCACGACCACCGACTGTACCGGCACGCCGGCGCGGTAGAGTGTGAGCAGTCCGGTGGCGTCCAGCGCGGCGCTGTAGCTGCCGACCGCGCTCTGCCGCAGCGCCAGATGCACGCTGCCGCCGGTCAGTTTCAGGCTGATTTGCGCGGCGGCGTTGATAAATGGTCCGCGATTCAGTTGTAATACATCACCAGCCGCCGTTTGCAGGTTCAGTCCGGTGTCGTTGGCTGCCAGCGACCAGGCCGGGCCGTAGAACCAGTTCGACAGGTCACCGGTGTCGAACATCTCGCGCACCAGCAGCGCCAGCACGGGTTCGGGCGGCAGGCCGGGCACGACCGGCGTCACAGTGGGGGGAATGGGCGGCTCGACAGTCTGTTCCGGCGGCGGCTCAACCGTCACTTCGGGCGTCGTTTCGATCACCGGAGTGGCCGTCGGCGCTTCCGTCGGAACGTCCGTTGGGATCACAGTTTCTTCAATCGGGACGACGACCAGCGTTTCTTCGGGCGCAGGGGTCGTTTCCTGTGCCATAACCTGCGTTCCGACCAGCGCAAGCAGGCACGCCAACAGCATATAAATTTGCCAGCGTACTTTCGGCATGACGTTCACTGACCTCCAGGTGTTATGAAACGTCTATAAATAAGCAGTCCAGCACCCTCCGGGGTTATAGCGGAGATGCTGCCGGACCTAACTGCCTGATAGACGATTACAATACAATTGCTGCCGGTGGAATAGGTTAGAAGGCTGTACCAAAGACTGGTTTTCCGAAATTACAAGCCGTATCTATAGCGTTTATTATAGCACTGCTCAACTTGCAGCAACCCTTCATGTTTCGCGCAAGCCACGAGGCATTCAACCGGCCCGCATTACCTGCGACGTGACAGATTCCCCTCTTATAGCTTTATTATGCTCCTAATTGAAGCAATACGAAACTACTGTAGCTCAATGGTTTGTGAATTTTGTGTAAAAACGGGTGCTTACCATTGAACCAACATGCTTTCCATCGTCAGGCCGGGGCCAAAGGCGAGGAATACACCATAATCACCGGCTGCCGGCTGGCTGCAGCGCTGGATGTGTTCCAGCACAAAGAGGATGGTTGCGGAGGACATGTTGCCGTAGTCATACAGGACACGGTGCGAGCACTCAACCTGTTCCGCGCTTAAGCCCAGTCGGGTCTGCACGTAATCCACGATTTTGGTACTGCCGGGATGGATGCCCCAGAAGCGCACATCTTCGCGCGTCAAACCATTGCGCCGCAGCAAGCCATCTACAAACGGCTCGATGCTGGCCGCCAGCAGATCAGGCACGTAGCTGGACAGGTACATGCGAAAGCCGTGATCGGTGACGGTGAACGACATATGTTCAAGTGTGGTGTAGTCGCAGTGGGTTGCCATGTCCATGATTCGCGGCAGTGGGTTTGCTGGCGCTTTCCCGTTAGGACTGCCGACCAGCGCCATCGCCGCGCCGTCCGAAAACAGCGCCGAGGACACCACGCTCTCTGCCGAACCATCGAGCTGCATGTGTGGCGAACACAGTTCCAGCGCCAGCACCAGCGCCAGCCGTCCGGGGCGGCTCTGGGTTGCCTCCCGCGCGCGCCGTAAACCGGGGAATGCACCGTAACAGCCCATGCCCAGGATGCAGGTGCGGTTGAGATCGGCGCGCATTCCCAGCCGCCCCGCCAGGAGTAGATCGAGGCCGGGGACGTTGAAGCCGGTGCAGGAAATCACCAGCAGATCATCTATATCCTGTGGTTGGTAGCCGTACCGCTGCAAGCCGTCCAGAATAGTCTTTTCGCCCAGCGGCACCGCTTCGGCCATGTAGAAGTCGTTGCGCTCCTGCGTGGTGCGCTCGGTGGCAAAGTAACCCTCACCCACTACAAAATGGCGGAAACCCACGCCCGACCGTTCAAAAATGGTACGCACTGCCCGCGCCCGCCGCTGGTACTCGCTAGAGATGCTGATAAGGTGTTCGCCGATGTCATACTGGCTGTAACGGGGCGCTGGAACGCCGGTGTTTAAGGCGAGGATAGCAGGTGCGGTCACGGTATCTCCTTCAGGGCTATCGCAAATGGGTGTCACGGGTATTGTGGATAAAAAAATGCCCCAGCGGCGGCATGGCCTTAACCAGATGCAGCCCCAGCGCCAGCGGCTGCGGGCGCAGCAGAAACGCCTGTAGCAGCCGTCCCAACCGCAGGCGCAGCCGGAATTCCCGCTGCCAGTCTGCCGCATACTGGCGGCGCAAATCAGCGGCAGTCCGCTCGTGGCGCAGGAAACTGATGGCGTGTTCTGCTGCCAAGTGGGCGCCACGCAGTGCCATTGCCATGCCGTTACCGGCCAGCGGTGCGATCAACCCGGCAGCGTCACCGGTCATCAGTACGTCGCGGTCCACGACCGTTTTATCCACAAACGGAATCTGGCTGATGCTGTACCAGCGGTCGCTGATGAGGCGGGCACTGGCGAACCAGGCGGCAAGGCGGGGATTCTGCTGCTGCATCCACGCGAGGAAAGCTGGAATGCTGCCCGCCTGCCGGAACACGTCGTTCTGAACCAGCAGGCAGGCGTTGATTTTGCCGTTCTCAATCTCCGACAGGCCACAGTAACCACCAGGGAACGTGTGCAGTTCGATGCGGCAGGGCAGGCGCGGGCCGTCAAAGTGCGCCTTCAGGCCGACAAACGGTTGCGGCTGTCGGGTGAAGGCGCGGTTAAGGGTGTGGTCGAGGCGGCTGTGTTTTCCGTAAGCACCGATCACGACGCGGGCAGTAATGGCGCTGCTGCCGGCGGGAGATCGGGTTGTCAGGCGGAGCGAATCCTCCAGCGTGCCCTGTACACCGGTAACGGTGGTTTCTGTTTGCAGGTCTACGCCGTGACACGCCGCCTGTTCCGCCAGCGCGTGATCGAGCGCGTAGCGGCTGATGCCCAGTGCCGTGCCGGGCAGCCGCGCCTCCCAGTGCGCTCCGCTAGGGGAAGTGATTTCAACGGTGTCTATCGCTGCCGGCTGGCGCTGTCCCAGCCATTCGGTCAGTCCGAGTCCATCCAGCAAGACCCCACATTCTGGCGAGAGGACTTCACCGCAAACCTTGTGATGCGGATAGTTCTTTGCCTCCAGCAACACGACGCGCGCGCCCTGCCGCGCCAGATAAATAGCCGCGCTGCACCCGGCGAGGCCGCCGCCGATAATCGCCACATCACAACGCCGGTCGGTCATTTGTCGGCCACCAGCGTCATGCGCCAGGCCCAACTGCGGTACACGCAGGGATGTGGTATACCAGCGGCGCGGGCGAGTTCAAGCAGTTCACGCGGGGTGTAAGCGCGGCGCACCGAAACCGCGCCGTCGTAGCGGGTGATGTAGCTGCGGGCAAACACCGGCTGGCCGAGCTTAAAGCCAACGAGGGGCAGCCAGCCGCGTGTCAGATCGCTGATGATGATGCCGCGCCGCGCCAGTGCGTAGATCTGGCGCAATAAATAAACGGCCTGGTCGGGTGTGAAATGGTGCAGAAATAAGGACGAAATGATGTAATCAATCGCATTGGGTTTAAACGGCAGGTGGTTGGCATCGGCCTGCACCAGACTGATATTCGATGTCTGCCGCGTTCGCTGCTGCGCCAAAGCCAGATGCCGCCCAGCCAGATCAACGCCAATCACACGCACTCGGATGTCCCGGCGCTGTGCCCAGGACGCAATCGCCTGTGGGATGTCCGCCGACCCGGTGCCCATGTCGGCAATGGTGGCCGTGCTCTCCAGCGCCTGCAGGCGCGGATAGAGGTGACGCGTGATGGCAGTAAAGCCGCCGAGGTAACGGTTAATCCGCCTCAGGTCAGCCAGGCTGGCCTGCACGTCACGCAGCGACCCTCCGCCCTGGTCGAGCAGCTCCGGCGTATCTACCCGCGCCGGAATCAGCCAGGCCGCGCGGCCTACTATGAAGTTGGGTAAGTTGATCGTTTGCGTGTCAGGTTCCATCAGTTCGTACGGTTTGTTATCGTTTCGCCAGTGTAAGGGGCACAGCATTAATTCCATATTGGAGCAGGGTTGGCAACCGGTGAAGGCGAGGGATCAAGGCCGAATCTGTGATAATTTTTATGCGGCCCTTTTAAAGTGAGAGGACAGCCGGAAATGAGTCTCTGTCGAGGTAAAGCGCGTGGGGCAAGATACAGCCGTTGAAGGTCACGAACTGCACCAGGAACGCTGGGAACTGCTGGAACATATCAATGCCATCACTGACAAGCCGCTGATCGCGCTGGCCTTTGTCTGGGTACTGCTGCTGGTGTTGGACTTCACGGTTGGGCTGAACCCGCTGCTCCAGTTCATCAGCTACGTCATCTGGGCGCTGTTCGCGCTCGATTTTGTGATCGAGTTTATCATCGCGCCGGACAAACGCCGTTACCTGCGCCGCAACTGGCTGACTGCCGTTTCGCTGGTACTGCCGGCGTTTCGGATTGTTCGCATTTTCCGGGCGCTGCGGGCCTTGCAGGCGGTACGGGCAGCGCGCACGGTCAGCCTGCTGCGGGTGGTGACATCGGTTAATCGCGGGATGCGGGCGACGGCCACCACGCTCGGCAAACGCAGCATTGGTTACGTAGTAGCGCTAACCCTCCTGATTTTGTTTGTTGGCGCGGCGGGTATGGCCGCGTTTGAGAGTCCGGCAGCACTGCGGGAGGCCGGCCATACCGATGCCGCCGCGGCGGGCGCGGGCTTCCAGAGTTACGGCGAGGCCGTCTGGTGGACGGCGATGATCCTGACGACCATCGGTTCGGCGTACTGGCCGCTGACGATTGAAGGCCGTATCCTGTGCTGGCTGCTGTCCATTTATGCGCTGGCCGTCTTTGGCTATATTACGGCGGCGGTCGCCAGTTATTTTGTTGGGCAGGACCAGCAAAACCGGCAAGCCAACGAACAGGCCGCTGCTCCTGGCGCCGACCTGCGGCAGGAGATCGCGGCTATGCGCCAGCAAATCGCGGCGTTAACGGCGACGCTGGGCGACCGCCCACGCGAAGATGGCCGTTAATAATTGCGCAGTTTTTCCCGTTTCTCGCGCACCTGGCGTTCCACCGCGTCCAGCGCGCCCTTCACCGACCCGATCAGGGTATCGCTGTGTTCGGTGGCGACGATCTGCGTTGGCCGGGCGTAAACGATCAGCGTTGTCTCGAAGGCGTAGGGGGTGGCGCGGCCTTCCGCCAGTTGCGTCATTTGAATGGACGCGCCGGTGATGTCGGTATGACCTTTTGCCAGCCGCCGCAAACGCGCTTCAATCTCGGCGTAAAACGAGGAGTCGTCGTTGGCTTCGTTGTAAAACTCAATCGGGAAATCGGTGAATTCTTCCATCATCTGTCCTTGTCGCTATACCGGTCAGCCCGAAGGTAGCACCGAGCGCCTAAAAAGATTGCAAAGCGGCTGTAGGAATCGTATAAATACAGGGTGCACAGCAGCGAAAGCGTGGAAAATGCCTCTCTCGAAACCTACCCCTCAACTGGTTGCCGGTCTGGTCGCCCGGATTCCGGAAGGATTTATCACCAAAGGCAAGCTGGCGGAGCGGTTCCGGTTTAACAACCGGACAACGCGCCAGCTCAGTCAGGCGGCAACCGGCGGTCAGCTTGGCCGGGTAGGGGATGTGTTTTACGACCCCGCGCGGCTGACGGCGGAGCAGGCGCAGGCACTCAAAACGTGGTGCAGGCCGCAGCTCCCTAAACTACGGGAGGATAACAGCTTCGTGGATGTCCCGATTCTGGAACAACGGGCGATCCGTGACCAGCAGCTTACCGATGACGGCCGGCGCGCGCTGGCCGCGCTGGGCGATACGGGCTATGGCGAACGGGAAACGCTGGCCGTGGATGATGCGCTGCTGCACAGCCTGCTGGAACGGGGTGTCCTGAAACAAAAGGACAACCTGATCTACGACCCGCTGCGGCTGGGCACGGGGACAATTCAGGAAATTATCCGGCAGCGCCAACTGGCGCCGCTGCGGGAAAAGGTGGTCGCGTTCCTGAATCAGAAGAAGGGGAAAACCGCGTCACGCCCAACACTCAACGAAGCGTTTGGCAGGGAAAACATTGATGCGCTGGTGAACAGCGGCGCGCTGACGCAGTTTAACGTCACCTTTCGGCGCAAGCCACATAAGCTGGCCTGGGTGATGGTCAAAGGCGCGGACGAACGCCGGGCGCACCAGATCGCTGCCGAAGAAAGCCGCATACCCGATGAGGAATGGGAGCCGTTTTTGCAGCCGGCAGGAGATATGTTGCGCCCGGACGCCAGGGATGGCCGCACCTTTCGGGCGCGGGTGTTGGCGCGGTCGTACACCATCTCAAATGCAGCGCGGCGGCTGGGAGCAAAACAGGGCACGCTGGAACGTGCGATTCGTGATGGCCGCGTGGCTGCGTTCACCGACCCCGCCGGCAGCCTGCGCCTGTCAGCAGCCGACGTGGAACGCGCTTACACCGACCCCGACTACGCGCTGAATCTGGTCGGCGGTGAAATCCTGACGGCGCGGGACGTGGCGCTGGTGGCCGGATTAAGCTATTCCGCCATGCGCTACCGCCTGCAGCGGGCGAACATCAACCGCACCGAGCCGCGCTGGGAACAGGTACGCGGCAAGTGGGGACTGCCGGAACATCTGCGTGAGTTTCGCGAGACACTTAAGGTTCGACGGCTGGAATGGCAGGCCGCGCGCCACAGGGCCTACATGGATGAGCAGCAGCGCCAGGACGAACTTTACCGCCAGCAGCGCGAGGAAGAACGGCGGCGGCGGGCAGAACTGCGCGCGCGTTTACTGACGGTGTTCCCCACCTGGGAATATGAAGGGCGCGAGGCGCAGCAGATTATCCTGCGCGTAGGACCGCCAAACAGCGGCAAAACGCACCACGCCTTGGACGCACTGGTGGAGGCCGGGAGCGGCTGGTATCTCGCGCCGCTGCGGCTGCTGGCGTTTGAGGTGTTCGACCGGCTGAACGAGCGGGGTGTACCGTGCAGCCTGCTGACCGGCGAGGAATACATTCCGGTGCCGGGTGCGACCATCACCGCCGCCACGATTGAGATGTTTAACCCGCTGCGCAGCGGCGAGTGTATCGTGATTGACGAGGCGCAGATGCTGGCCGACCCGGAACGCGGCTGGGCCTGGACGCGGGCGCTGATGGAAGCGCGCGCCCCGGAAATCCAGATTATCGCGCCCTATATCGCCCGCCCGCTGGTGGAACGGTTGGCAAGCGGCGTATCGCTGCCAATTGCCACGATTGAACACGAACGGCTGGCCGAGATTCGCGTGGCTGACCGGCCCTTCCGCATGAGGACGCTGCCGCCGCGCACGATTCTGGTCGCGTTTTCCCGTGCCGGTGTGCTGGACCTGAAAACGCGGCTGGAAAACGTGGGGCGGACGGTATCCGTGATCTACGGTAATCTGCCGCCGGAAGTGCGCCGCAAGCAGTCGGAACGGTTCGCCGAGGGCGAAACCGAAATCTGCGTGGCGACCGACGCGGTGGGGATGGGGTTGAATCTGCCCGCCGATTATGTCTGTTTCTTCGAGATCGAAAAGTTTGATGGTCAGGTCAACCGCCTGCTGACGCCGAGCGAGGTGCAGCAGATCGGCGGGCGTGCCGGTCGTTTTGGGCTGTCACAGGCCGGCGAGGTAGGCGCAATCTACCCTCAGGACCACGAACGGCTGCGCAAGCTGTTTTACGCCGCGCCGGCGGTGCTGACCCATGCGCGGGTGATGCCGACGGTCGAAGCGCTGGAGATGCTGCCGGGCACGCTGGCGGAGCGCCTGCGCGAGTGGGCGCAGCTTTCGTCCATCCCGGAACATCTGCGGGATGTGCTCAAAACCGCCAACCTGACCGAACCGATTGAACTGGCACAGCTTTTGCGCCCGCAGGAGGTGGAGCAGTTGGGGCTGGAGAGGGCGCTGCGGCTCATCAATGCGCCAACACGGCAGAGCACACGCGGTTACTGGCGCGAGTGCGCTACGGCGATTCTGGCGGAACGCCCGATGCCGCTGCCACCGTCACCGCCCCGGCAAATCCTCGATCACATCCATCTGGAAGATTACGAGGCCAGCATCAACTGCGCCGATATTTATTTGTGGCTGGCGCGGCGGCAGGAGTTCAGCCGCAGCGGGCCGGACGAGAACGTGGTGCGCAGCGCCCGCGCCGCCTGGTCGCTGGCGATTGACGAGGCGCTGCTGCGTCGCATCGAGTCGGCGCGGCGGTGTTCGCGCTGTGGCCGCCGCCTGCCGAAGAATCACCCTTATGCCATCTGCGACAGTTGTTACTATGGCAGCCGCTATGATGACTTCTACGACGAAGACCTGTAAACGATAGCGCGCCCGTCGCGATCATCCTGGCTTCTCCGTAACCCGCTCAGTTGTCTCAGCATTAAAACTGCCTAATCCTACGCTGCCCATTCTTGTGTAGTCTTACATTTTGCGTCACAGTCTTAAGTGGCTATAATACGGGGCTTGAGGCTGTTTTATCCTGCACTAAATTAAACGAAGGAGTTCTTGACATGAAAGTTTTGAGGCGTGCCTGGGTTCTTCTCGTCGTGCTGGTGTTGTTGGTCAGTGTAAGCGGTCTGACCGGCGCGCAGGTGGAAGCGACGGGCAAGCTGAAAGAAGTGCTTGACCGGGGCAAGCTGCTGTGTGGCGTTAACGGCACCGTGCCTGGCTTCTCGTTTCTGAACCCGGATACGGGTGAGATGGTTGGCTTCGATGCCGACTTCTGCCGTGCTCTGGCGGCTGCCATCTTCGGTGAGGCCGATCTGAAGGCCGATTTTGGCCCGGTTATCTTCTATGATGGTCAGGGTTTGATGGTACGGACGGACCTGGGCGTATCGTCCATCGAAGACCTGAACGGGTCCAGTATCTGCACGCTGGCAGGCACGACGACGGAAGTGAACATCACCGACGCCATGACCAGCCGGGGGTTTGAGTTTGAACTCATTCCATTTGAAACGTCGGCGGACAGTATGAGCGGGTTCGAAGCGGGGCGGTGTGACGTGCTGACGAGCGACAAAAGCCAGCTTGCTGGTCTGCGCTCCGCCGCGAATGACCCCAGCCAGTACGTGATCCTGAATGATACACTCTCAAAGGAGCCACTCGCGCCGTCCTGGCTGGAAGGCGATGCGCAGTGGGGCAACGTCGTGCGCTGGGTGGTGTATGCCACCTTCCAGGCGGAAGAATTTGGCATCACGCAGGCCAACGCGGCTGAAATGGCCGCCAATCCGCCCAACCCGGAAATCGAGCGGTTTGTCGGCGCGGAAGCCGAAGGCGCGCTGGGCGGCTTCCTCGGCCTCAGCCCCGATTTTGCGGTGAATGTCATCAAGGCCGTTGGCAACTACGGCGAAATCTATGAGCGGCACATCACGCCGGTGGGTATTGCCCGCGAAGGTACGGCCAATGCGCAGTGGCGTGACGGCGGTCTGATCTTCGCGCCGGCCTGGCGGTAATCGGTCTTTTGCTGGTCACGAGGGTTCCGCCCGGAAAGCCCGGCGCGGAACCTTCTGGAACGATGGTCGCCGTTAGCGGCGACCTACCGAAATTATTATAGTCCATGCCTGAACAACCATCCCCCTCAGATTACGACTTTTTTGTAACCACCGATGATCTCGCTGCGAGCCGTCCGCCAGTTCAACGGTGTTTGTGGTGTTGTTTGTCCGGCCTGACCCGTCGCTGCCGCGCCCCGTGCAAAGCCTGATCTTTGGGGCTGCGGTGGCGCTGCCGTTTGTAGCGGTGGTGCTCATCAGCGGTTTGCGTGCCCAGGGTCGGACGGGCATCCCCTTTTTCCGCAACGTGGTGTTCCTGCGCGATTTTGTGCAGGCTGTGTTTCTGTTTGTGATCTTTGTGGTAGCCTTCACGCTGGCGGCCAACCTGTTTGATAACCTCGCGGCCAGTGGGCTGTCCATCAATTTTGGTGTAATCGAGCGCAAGTTTGGTACGGAAGTCACCGAAGGGCCGGACCCGCGCCAGCCGCTGGAGTTTCTGGCTGCCATCCCGGTTGTTGGGCAGTCGCTGGCACAGGCTACCGTATTGCAGCCGGATACGGTGTTCCGGGCACTACTGGTGGGGTTTATCAATACGCTGCGGGTGGTGGCGCTGTCGCTGGTGGCGACCACCGTCTTAGGTGTTCTGGTCGGTATTGGCCTGCTGTCGGTGAACTGGCTGGTGCGAACGGTGTCGGCGGCCTATGTGGAAATCTTCCGCAATACGCCGCTGCTGGTGCAGTTGTTCTTTATCTACGGCGGCGTGATTAAGGCGCTGCCGTCCCGTCCGCGCGAGGCGATGGAACTGCCCGGTTCGATTTTTGTCACCGGGCGCGGGCTGTATTATCCGGCGGTCATCGCCACCGACGCGGCGGACATTTTCTTCCTGTCTCTGCTGCTGGGTGTCATCCTGGGCGTTGGTCTGTGGCGCTGGCGGCTGCGCCTGAATGAGCGTACCGGCAAACCGGCTTACGCGGTGCGTTATTTTCTGCTGGCTGTCCTGGGGCTGGGCGGTGTTGGTCTGGCACTGTCGTTGCTGGGCAATGGCATGCCGTTTGTGCTGGATATGCCGCAGGTCGGCAACTTCAACTTCATTGGGGGGGCCAGCTTTTCGGCGGAATATCTGGCGCTGTTCCTGGGGCTGACGCTGTACACGTCGGCGTTTGTGGCCGATATCGTCCGGGCGGGGATTCAATCCGTGGCCAAGGGGCAGATCGAAGCGGCCCACGCGCTGGGTCTGTCCAACGTGCAGACCTTAAGCAAGATCATTCTGCCGCAGGCGCTGCGGCTGGCTGTGCCGCCCCTGACCAACCAGTATCTCAATCTGACCAAGAACTCCAGCCTGGGTATTGCCATCGGGTTCACCGACATCTACAACGTCGCCACGATCACCTATAACCAGACCGGGCAGTCGGTGGCGCTGTTCGCTATCCTGATGGTGGTATATCTGTCGCTGAGTCTGCTGATTTCGCTGGTGATGAACCTGTTTAACAGCCGGCTCCAGTTTAAGACACGGTAGGGGAGGGACGATGAGCGACATCTTGCGCCAGGATGAACTCGTTTACGTCGCCCCGACCGAAGCGCCGCCGCCGCGCCGTCCGCCGGCGCTGATGGTGGGCCCGCTGGGATGGCTGCGGGCAAACCTGTTCAGTTCGCGGACGAACACGCTGCTGACGATCATCACGCTGCTGATCGTCGGCTGGTTACTGGTCAGCACCGGGCTGTGGGCGCTGCGCGATGCCGAATGGACGGTGATTACCAGCAACCTGCGCCTGTTGCTGGTGGGGCAGTACGAGCCGAGCCAGTTATGGCGGGTGAACCTGCTGGCGCTGGCGCTGCTGTTCCTGTGTGGCATCAGCATCAGTTTGTGGGCAAAGGTGACTCGTGCCGTGCTGCTGACGCTGATCGTCGTGGTGCTGGTCATGATTGTGATTCCGCTTGGTGCGGGTCAGCTTCCACCGCCGAGCATTCGCTTCATCGTTCCGCCGGACAGCGAACCGGCGCCATTGGTGTTTGTCGGCAACGCAGGTGAGCCGGTCTCGGTGCTGGTTGAGCCGATCAGCAGTGCCGATGCCACTGCCGCCAGTCCCGTGTTTGTCGGTTTTATCGAGAACACGGCGGGCTTAAGCAATTCCCGTTCGATCTGGAACGATGTCAAGGCCAAAGCCGCCAGCGGTGCGCTGGATTTAAGCCAGTATGATCTCGCCTTCACGATCAAACTGGTAGATACTGCGGGTGAAACGATTGCCTCAGCTGAGGCGACGCCGGAGAATCCGCGCGTCCGGTTGGACGCGGCGCTGCCGGCGGATGGCTGGTACGGCGTCATCGCGGAAAAAACAGACGGCAGCGCCGGTTATGCCTGGGTGCGGCTGGATGGCGTGCAGACGTTTACCACTCAGTCCGGCGACGAGGCTGAACGAATTGAGCGGTATGGACTAATCCCGGATACGATCTGCCCGGTTGGCGTTCGCTGCCGCCAGGTGGCCGAACGGGATTTGCGTTTCGAGGGGTCGCGTAATCTCGCAACGTACCTGTCGGTGCAACTGGTGCCATTTCTGAACGCGGTCATCCTGCCGGTGATCGTGGGGGCGCTGATTGCCCTCGGTGGAAGCTGGCTGGGCTACGAGGTGAAACGGCGCAACAGCGTCGTAAAAAAGACGGTGTCGCGCTGGGTGGTTCTGGCGTGGGTGGCGCTGCTGCCGGTAAGCTGGTTTGTACTGCGCGGTATTGAAGGTGCGGCTACGCTGCCAGTTGTGCCGACAGCGACCTGGGGCGGCCTGCTGCTGACGCTGGTGCTGACGGCAGTCGCCATTGTGCTGTCGTTCCCGCTGGGCGTACTGCTGGCGCTGGGGCGGTGGAGCAATCTAAGCGTGGTCAGCGGTGCCTGCACGCTGTTTATCGAGGTTGTGCGCGGCGTGCCACTGATTACCATCCTGTTTTTCGCCAAGCTGGTCGTGCCGTTTTTCCTGTCCGCCAGCGCGGACGTGGACCAGGTGATTCGCATGATGATCGGCCTGACCCTGTTCACAGCCGCTTACATCGCGGAGATCGTACGCGGTGGCCTGCAAATCGTGCCGCACGGCCAGATCGAAGCAGCCCACGCGCTGGGCTTAAACGCGCTGTACACCACGCGTCTGATCGTGCTGCCGCAGGCGCTGCGAGCGGTCATCCCCGCGATCATGAGCCAGTTTGTCAGCCTGTTTAAGGATACCACGCTGGTTTCGGTCGTCGGGCTGTTTGAACTGCTTGGCATCATTGATTTTATTGTCAACGGCCAGCAGCAGTATCGCGGCTTGCAGCGCGAAGCGTATCTGTTTGTCGGTGTTATCTATTTTGTTATCAGTTTCGGTATGTCTACCGTCAGCCGGTGGATTGAAGCAACGGGGGTCGGCGCAGCCCGCCGCTAACAAACGATGAACGAACAGCATCCGCAGCATTTCCTGGGCGATACGATCATTGAATGCCGGAATGTCAACAAATGGTTCGGCGAGTTCCACGTCCTTAAAGACATCAATATGAAGGTGCGCGAACGCGAAGTGGTGGTGATCTGCGGCCCGTCCGGGTCGGGCAAATCCACGCTGATTCGCTGCATCAATCGGCTGGAGCAGCATCAGGAAGGGCAGATCATCGTTGATGGCATTGAACTCACCAACGACGTGAGCAACATCAGCGCCATTCGGCGCGAGATCGGCATGGTATTCCAGCAGTTTAACCTGTTCCCGCACCTGACCGTACTGGAAAACATCACGCTGGCACAGCGGTATGTACGGCAGCGTCCACGTGTCCAGGCGGAAGAAATCGCCCTGAGTCTGCTGGAGCGGGTAGGCATCCCGGAACAGGCACGCAAATATCCGGGGCAGCTTTCCGGCGGGCAGCAGCAGCGCGTCGCCATCGCCCGCGCGCTGGCGATGAATCCCAAGATCATGCTGTTTGACGAACCAACCTCCGCGCTTGACCCGGAGATGATTAAGGAAGTGCTGGATGTGATGAAGGAACTGGCGCGCAGCGGCATGACCATGTTGTGCGTGACGCACGAAATGGGCTTCGCGCGCGAGGTCGCTGACCGCATCATCTTTATGGATAGCGGGCGTATCGTCGAGATCGGCACGCCAGAGCACTTCTTTGTGAACCCCCGGCACGACCGTACCAAGCTGTTTCTGTCACAGATTTTATAACGACTCTTTACGCAGTACGATTATATGGTCTGTCAGACCATCATTTGCCTGAAGATGGGAACGGTGATAGTATCAAAACAGAAGCTATGACCCGGGGTAAAGGAGGTTAATGGTTACATTGCCGCTGGTAGGTCTGTAAATAGTGTTTTTGGAACAAAATACAAATGGAGGAAGTCATGTTTCGCATCCGGTTTTCCTTCGTGTTGTTTACCACTTTTGTTCTGCTGCTGGGCGCGGTTGTACTCGCCCAGGATGCTCCCCAACCACTGGGTATCACCGAATTCGAGCCTTGTCAACCGTTTGACAATGTAACCGTGACCGTCGTTGGCGACGCCGGCCACAACCTCGCGCCATACGATTTCTGGAAAGACGACTTTGCGGCGATGGGCATTACCATCGAAATCGTGGAAGTGCCGTTCGCCGATGTGTACCAGAAACTTAAAACCGAATTTGTCGGTCAGACCGGCGCGTTTGACGTGGTGACGTTCTACCCGGCGTACATCGGCGATTTTGCCAGCAACGGCTATCTGTTGCCGCTGGATGAGTTCATGGCGCGAGAACCGGCTGCTGTCTGGGATCCGCACCAGGATGATGTCCTGGCGCCGTTCCGCGAACTGTACAACAAGTTCGGCGGGCAAACCTACGCGCTGACGATTGACGGCGACGTGCTGGTGCTGATGTACCGCCAGGATTTGTTCGATAATGCTGATGAGCAGGCTGCCTTTAAGGAAAAATATGGCAAAGACCTCATGCCGCCGGAAACGTGGGATGACTGGCTGCAAGTGGCCGAATTCTTCACCCGCAAGGCGGGCGATACACTGGCGGGTGAGACCCTGACCGAAGATTTTTACGGCGCGTCGGAATTTGCCAAGCGCAGCTTCAGCTATGCCTGGTTTATGAATCGGGCGGCCAGCGCCGGCGTAGTTTATTTTGACGAGAACATGAACCCGCGCATTAACGAACCGGGCGCGGTCGCCGGGCTGCAAAATATGATGGATACACTGAAGTTCGCGCCGCCGGACGTGCTCAACAGCGGCTACGACGAACTGCGCGACCTGTTCATTCAGGGGCGCACCGCGATGGTTGTCCAGTGGACGGACGTGCCGAAGAAGGCCGCCGACCCGACACAATCCAAGATTGCTGGTAAGGTGGGCGTTGGTCGCGTACCCGGCACGGAAGTGAATGGCGAAGTTGTCCATCGTTCGATGATGCCGGTAGGCCGTGTCGTGGCGGTAGCGGCAGATTCGGACGTGCCCGAAGCAGCCTACTGCGTCGCCAAGCATATTGCCTACAACCGCAGCCTCGAAGATGTATCTACTTCGCTGACCGGCCTCGACCCGTACCGCCAGTCACATCTGGATCACCCGGAGGCCTTTGCGGCCCTGATGGGTGAGGAGAATGCAGCGGCGTATCTGGCCGGGTTGAATCAGGCACTGGCAGACGGCTTCCCGGACATCTTCATCCCTGGCTCGGCGCAGTATCAGGACGCGCTCGATCTGGAAGTGAACCGGGCGCTTTCAGGCGAAATCACGGCGCAGGAGGCGCTGGACAATGTGGCCGCCAAGTGGAACGAAATCACGGACACGTTGGGACGCGAAAATCAGGTGGCTGTCTGGCAGCAGGCGCTGGAAAGCTACCGGGCGCTGGGGTTGATTGAGTAACCAGTCCACACAATCATAGGGACACGGGACCGCCGTGTCCCTATCCACCGATAGGCTTCATTGTGGCAACCACACAACGATTTGCATTTTCTCATCGGGTAGCACGGTCACTTGGCGTGGAGAATCGTCGGCGGCGGGTGGCACTGCTGTTTGTCCTGCCTGCCGTGCTGCTGCTGCTGTCCCTCACCATCTATCCGCTGATTCGCACCCTGGCGCTGTCGGTGGTTCAACTGGAACTCTCTGTCTCGCCCAATGAAAAGTTTGTCGGCCTGACCAACTTCATCAAGGTGCTGACCGGCGATTCGCGCTTCTGGAACGCAATGGGCAACACGGCGGTTCTGGTCGTGGTTGGTGTGGCGATACAACTGGTGCTCGGTATGACGCTGGCGCTGATGGCACAGCAGATGGGGCGGGGACGAACCATCTGGGTGACGCTGTTTCTTATTCCCATCATGATCGCGCCGGTGGTATCCGGCTTTCAGTTCCGCGTGATTTTTAACGATACCTTTGGGCCGCTGAATTACATCATCGAGAAGCTGACCAACGGTGTGATTCAGCCACCGGCGTGGACGGCCAACCCGGATACCTCGCTGCTGACAATTATGATGACGGACGTATGGCAGTGGGCCCCGTTTATGATGCTGCTGATTCTGGCGGGGCTGGAATCCATTTCGCCGGAACTGCTGGAAGCAGCAAAGGTTGACGGCGCGAACGCCTGGCAGTTGTTCTGGCGTATCAAGCTGCCGCTGCTGATGTCTGTGATTATCATCGGCCTGCTGATTCGTATGATGGATACGTTTAAGACGTTCGATCTGGTGGTGCTGCTGACCAACGGCGGGCCGGGCGACTCCAGTGAGACGATTGCGTATTACACCTACCTCAACGGCTTCCAGTTCTTCTCGATGGGCTACACCGCCGCGATGGCTTTCATCCAGTTGATCGTAATTATCATCATTTCACGGGTGTTCCTGAGCATCCAGAAACGGCAGCGGGGGGCGGACGAATGAAATCGAATCGAACGACGCTCCGCATCGTGATCGGTTTGTTTTTGACGGTGGCGCTGGTATTTTTTCTGTTTCCGGTGCTGTGGATGTTCCTGACCTCATTTAAGACGCAGGATCAGATTTTCGCCTCGCCGCCCGTGATTATCCCGCCGCGCGACCAGTGGAATCTGGACAATTACATCGGCGCGCTGACGGGCAGCGGCGGGCTGCAAGCGGTCCGTGATAGCCTGATCGTGTCCATCTCAACGGCGCTCATCAGCGTGGGGGTGGGATCGCTGGCTGCCTATAGTCTCGCGCGTTACCGGCTGGGTGGCGATCAGTTTTCGTTCTGGATTCTCTCAACGCGCATGTTCCCGCCGGTGGCATCGGCTATTCCGCTGTTCCTGATCTTCCGGCAGTTGAAATGGATTGACACATACTGGGCCTTGATTCTGTGTAATACGATCTTCAACCTGCCATTTGCCATCTGGCTGCTGAAAGGCTTTATCGAAGACCTGCCGGTGGAACTGGAAGAATCGGCGCTGATTGATGGCACGAGTGTATTTGGCGCGTTCTGGCGGATTACACTGCCGCTGATTAGCCCTGGACTGGTGACGGCGCTGCTGTTCACGTTTGTCTTTACCTGGAATGAATTTATGTTCGCGCTGCTGATGACGCGCCGTGCCGTGCGACCGCTGACCGTGATGATTCAATCGCTGGCGGGCGGGCACGAAATCCTGTGGGCACAAATCGCGGCTTCCGGTGTGATTGCGATTATCCCCGGCATTTTGCTGGTGATCTTTTTGCAGCGGTATATTGTGCGCGGCCTGACGATGGGCGCGCTTAAATATTAAGCAGGGGGAACAACATGGTTAAACTCATCGCCTTTTTGAAGCGTAAACCCGGCATCAGCAAGTAGGAATTTGCGCGCCGCTGGGTCCACGAACATACCAAACTCTCGACACAGCTACCGGGACTGCTCGGCTATCGGATTAATATCGCCACGCCGTACCAGCCCGGCGGTATCATTGACGAACCGCTTTATGACGGCACCGCCGAACTGTGGTGGAACAGCGTCGAGGAGATGGAAGCCGCGTTTAACACCGAGATTGGGCTTCGAGCGGGCAAAGATGCGGATGAATTCGCCGAGGTGCGGATTCACCTGTACACCGAAGAACACATTATTGTGCCAGGGCCTTAGGCTGAGACCTTCAAACATTGAATGCGTGGGTAGGGGCGGGTTTAAAAACCCGCCCCTGCGGCTTTGTGTAGTCACGAAACAGGCGACAGATTTTCAATCAGCGTTTGCAACACGCGCATGGCCTGATCGTATTCGGCTAACGGCAGGTGTTCATTCGGGGTGTGGTCAAGGCTGCTGTCACCCGGGCCATAAGCGATAATCGGACATGTCCACTTCCGCCCAACCACGTTCATGTCACACGTTCCCGTTTTCAGCACAAAACCCGGCTGCCCGCCGTTGGCACGAATGGCGGCTAACATGCCACGCACCAGCGCATTGTGACGGTCGGTCTGGTAAGCATGTTCCAGGCCGGTGGCTGTCAGAACTGCGTCCGGTTCGGCAAAGGGCTGCACGGCGGCCAGCGCCGCTTCTGGCGGCAGGGCGGGCGGCAGGCGCAGACTGATGGACAACTTCACGGTATCGTTAAAATAATCGCTGCTGGTGTTGATGCTGCGAAGGTGCGGCAGCACGCGGTCAAAGTGCGAGGCGATGCCCTGGTTGAAACCGTCCGCCCAGTCTGCAATTTTCTGCCAGAAAGCCGCGCCTAACTCGCCGATGCTGGGGGTAGGCAGCGCGGTATGGGCCACCGGGCGCGTGAGCGTGTAGTCCAGCACCAGCCTTCCCTTGTAACCCAGCGTAATCCGTTCCGCACCGCTCGGTTCACCGATGACACACATGGTCGGCGAAAAACAATCGCGGGCGTAATACGCGCCTTTGCTGGTGGCAATTTCCTCTTCCAGCGCGGCGATCACCACGACGCGCCAACCGGACGGAATCGCAGCCAGCGCGGCGGCCTCGGCAAACGCGGCCAGCGAGCCTTTGGCGTCCACACTGCCGCGCCCGTAGAGACAGCCGTTTTCAATTCGCACCGGGATTTCACCAGGGTAGGTATCAATGTGGCTAAGCAGCACCAGCGTGTGCGTTGCATCTGCCTCGCCACGTATGCCCACAGCGTTGCCGATGTCATCCACATAAGCCTGAAAGCCGTGTGCCGCCATCCAGCCAACGAGATAGTCAATGGCGGGGCGCTCCTGCATGGATGGGCTGTAATGCCGCACCAGTTCAATTAGCAGTTCAGTGGGCATGACTGGCCACCTGTTGGAGTTGCCGGATGATAGCGTCAGTTGTGTCGTTAGTATCGTCGCTGTGCGGTGTGGTATAGGTGATGCGCGTGAGCGTAGCCGCGATCTCGCTGTAACCTAGCCAATCGAGCATCATCGCAGCGGATAGAATCGCCGCGCGCGGGTCGGCTATGCCCTGCCCGGCGATGTCCGGCGCGCTGCCGTGTACCGGCTCAAACACCGCTGGGCGTCCTGTGCCGATATTGGCGGACGGCGCGATACCAAGCCCACCTGTTACACCAGCGGCCAAGTCGCTCAGGATGTCGCCAAACAGATTGGTCGTCACGATCACATCAAACCGCGCTGGATTCTGCACCAGCAGCATGGCGGCGGTGTCTACCAGCACCTCGTCTACTGCGAGCGTGGGATACTGCGCCGTGACTTCCAGCGCGACGCGGCGGAACAGGCCGCACGTCTCTTTTAACACGTTGGCCTTGTGAACAATCGTCAGCTTGCGGCGGCGCTGCACGGCCTGCTCGCAGGCGGCGTGAACGATACGCTCTGACGCGCGTGCCGTGATGACTCGTTCGGCAATCGCGGTCTGTCCGCCGTCTTCCACACGTTCGCGGCGGCTGTATAGCCCTTCGGTGTTTTCGCGCACAATCAACAGATCAATATTGTCTTTGATAGCGGGGCGCAGGTTGGCGAACAGATTAAAGCGGCGGCGCAGCGTGAGAATCGGGCTGCTGTATCCCTCTACTTTCGTCACCGGCGACTGCGTTGCGCCGAACAGTACGGCGTCACTGCCTTCGCATAGTCCGAGTGTTTCGGTGGGCAGCGCCTGGCCGGTTTGCTCAAAGGTACGGAATCCGGCGTCGGCACACTGTATCGTCAGCGGCAGGCCGAGCGATTCCAGCACGCGGACGGTAGCGGGAATCACTTCCTGCCCGATACCGTCTCCGGGAATGATGGTGATGGTGTGAGTCATGTTTTATCCTTTTGGGTAGGGGCGGGTTTCGAAACCCGCCCCTACACCTGTCCAAATCGCCTTTGCAGCATCGGCAGCAGGCCGCCGCCGTCGAGTATCGCCTGCACAGAGGGCGACAGCGGCGGAATGGCAAACGTGTGTCCATTAGCAGTAATCTGCATAGCAGCGCGGTCAAGCATGATGGTGTCGCCAGTCCGCACATGGTGGTGCAGTTCCGGGCAAACGATAGGCCACAACCCCTGATTGATGCAGTTGCGGAAGTACAGCCCGCCGAACGACGCGGCAATAATCGCCGCTATACCCGCGTACTTGAGCGCCGTTACCGCCTGCTCGCGACTGCTGCCGTTGCCCCAGTTGCGCCCGGCCACAATCACATCACCGGGGTGGACGCTGACGGCGAAGGTGGGGTCGAGGTCTTCCAGCGCGTGGGCGGCGATGTCCTCCGGTGTTTTCAGGGTATAAGTATACTTGCCGGGGAAAATCACGTCGGTGTTTACGCTGTCACCGTATACCCAGACTCGATGCGTTGTCATATGTCCTCCAATAAAGATGCAACACAGAGGAAAATTCTTTGTGCCTCTGGGCCTTTGAAACCCGGGGTTATGCTTTTAAAAACTCGCGCGGGTCGGCCAGGTGGCCGCAGATGGCGCTGGCAGCGACGACATAGGGACTGGCAAGGTAAACCGGCGCTTCCGGCGTGCCCATGCGTCCGCGAAAATTGCGGTTAGCGCTGCTGACAGTCGCTTCGTCCGGCGCGGGAATGCCCATGTGGTTGCCCATACACGGCCCGCATCCGGGCGTGCCGATGGCTGCGCCCGCTTCCGCCAGCGTTGCCAGCACACCGGACAATGCGGCCTGCCGGTATACTTCCGAACTGGCCGGGATGACAATCAAACGGCAGCGCACCTTTTGCCCGCGCAGCACGGCGGCGGCGGCCTGTAAATCCTCGTAGCGCCCGTTGGTGCACGTGCCCAGAAACGCCTGCTGCACCGGCTGGCCGATCACCTGCGATAGCGGCACCACGTTATCCGGCTGGTGGGGCAGGGCGATCTGCGGCTCAAGCTGGCACACGTCCAGCGCGTATTCTTCGGCATAAACCGCATCCGCATCAGGATATAGCGGTGTGTAATCGCGGGTGCGTTTGTCCTCCAGACAATCAAATACCGCCTGATCGGGTGGCAGGTAGGCGCTCATCGCGCCGAACTCCGCCATCATGTTCGGTAGCACGGGGCGCTCGTCCAGCGTCAGCGTCGAGAGGGTATCGCCCGCAAACTCGATAGCGCGGTACTGGCCGCCGTCCACCGACAAATCGCCCAGAATCCGCAGGCTGGCGTCCTTGATCGTCACGCCGCGCCGGAACTGCCCTGTCAGCGTAATCTTCATGGACTCCGGCACGCGCAGCCATAGTTCGCCGGTGGCCCACAACGCCGCCAGTTCAGTGCGGCCAACGCCCATACCAAACGCGCCCAGCCAGCCGTAATGCGTGCTGTGGCTGTCCGCGCCAAAGATGGTTTCACCCGGCAGAATCAGAGCCTCCTCGCTGATGACCTGATGGCAGATGCCGCGCCCGACCTCGAAAAAATGCTTGATGCCCTGCTGCTGTACCCACTGGCGGATTTCAGCGTGGTTCTGGGCGTGCTGGGTGGTTGGCGCGGGTACGGCGTGATCGAGCGTGATCGCCACCCGTTCCGGATGGACGATGCGGGGCGCGCCGGTTTTCTCAAAGATGCGTTGGATGGCCGCCGAATTATCGTGGCTGAAGATCAAATCCGGTTTCACATCCAGCACATTCCCAGCGCGGGCGGACGAAACGCCAGCAGCGCGAGCAAGTGCTTTTTCGGCAAAAGTATATCCGGTCATAGTCCGACTGCGGCCTCCAGCAGTAATGCGTCTACTTCACTTAACGACAGTGGACGCTGGTCAGCGCGTTCTTTTACGGTCAGGGTGATTGTTTTGATCGTGGCTTCGTCCAGGCTGAGACCAAGCGTCAACGCGCGGTTGTGAATCGCGTTCCAGCCCGTCAGCCGGTGGCCGATAGCGATTTCCCGCGTCAGGCCGAAGTCCTCCGGCTTGAGGATTTCGTAGGTGGTGGGATCGGCTAACACAGCTTTGGCATGAATGCCGGCCTTATGGATGAAGGCGCTCGACCCGGTGATGTAATTGCTGAACGGGATTTCGATGCCGCAAATGTCGGCAATCAGCAAATCTAACTGCGGCAGCAGCGTCAGGTTGTATTTTTCCACGTAGCGGCGGTTGAGCGTATACAGCCGGGCGATCAGGCCGCCCAGTGGGGTGATGCCGTTGCGTTCGCCGATGCCGAGGATGGTCGTATCAATGTGGGTTGCCCCGGCTTCGAGCGCGGCGCAGGCGTTGGCAATCGCGCAGCCGCTGTCGTTGTGGCCGTGAAACTCGATGTGCAGACCGGTTAGCCGCACCAGATGATGCACCAGCGCTCCGACCTGTGTCGGCGTCGCCACGCCGACGGTATCCGCCACGCCGAGGCGCTGCACCAGACCGAGGTCGGCGATTGAGAGGTAAATTCGCAGCAGGTCAGATTCACGGCTGCGGAAGCTGTCTTCGGTGCTGAAGCGCAGAATCACATCGGAGGCCTGTTCCCGGATGAAACTCAGCACATCGGCGGCGAGGTCAATGATCTGGTTAATACTCTTGCCGTGACTGTGTTTCATCAACTGCGGCGACGTGCCGATGACCATATCAATGCCGTGCGCGCCGGTGTCCAACGCCCGCTGCGCGTCGTCCTTGTTGCAGCGGATGTGTGTCAGGATACGGGCGTTCAACCCCATGCCGACGACGGCGCGAATATCGGCGGCGCTCTGCGGCGAGGCGCAGGGTGAAGTCATTTCGATCATCTCAACGCCGAAAGCATCCAGCCGTTCGGCAATCATCTGTTTCTGCGCGGTGGTAAAGGCAGCGGTGCTGAATTGTTCGCCCTCGCGCAAAGTGCTTTCAATAATGCTGTAACTGTCAAAAGGCATCGTTCAACACCTCCTCAATGACGTGGACAGCGTGCCATAAATCATTTTCTTCGATGACCAGCGGCGGCAGCAGTCGCAGCACCATCGTCCCGGCTGGCAGCGCCAGTACGCCGCGCGCCTGTAACGTTTTTAGAACAGGCGCAACCTTGCCGCGCAGTTCGAGGCCGATCATCAGGCCGCGCCCGCGCACCTCACGAGCACCGTTTGGTAGATTGGTGCGCCAGTGTTCCAGAACGCTGTCGCCCAGTGTTCGCGCGCGTTCGATCAATTCGGTATTTTGCAGCACATCGAGTACAGCCCACCCGGCGGCGCAGGCCAACGGATTGCCGCCGAAGGTGCTGCCGTGTGACGCGGGCGGCAGCGCGCCAACGCGCTCCCCAAGCAGTACCGCGCCCATCGGCAAACCGCCCGCGATGCTTTTCGCCAGAGTCAGCAAATCCGGCTGTATGCCGTCATGCTGGTGCGCGAACAGTGTGCCGGTGCGTCCGAAGCCCGTTTGCACCTCGTCTACGATCAGCAGCGCGCCGCGTTCGTGGCACAGGCGCTGGACTTCCGCCAGATAGCCCGGTTGTGCCGGATGCAAGCCGCCCTCCCCCTGCACCACTTCAACGATTACGGCAGCAATCGTATCATCCAGCACGGCGGCCAGCCGTTCGACGTTGTTGTACGGGACGTGGCGCACCTCACCAATCAGCGGTTCAAACGGCTCCCGGTAGGTTTTCTCCCACGTCACACTCAGCGCGCCCATGGTCCGGCCATGAAAGCCACGCATGGTGGAGACAAAGTTGCGCCGTCCGGTGGTCAGGCGGGCGATCTTCAGCGCGGCTTCGTTGGCTTCCGCGCCGCTGTTGCACAGGAAGACACGCGGCATGTTCGCGGCGCGGCACAACGCCGCCTGATACTGCGCGCGCACCGGGTTATGAAACAGTTCCGGGCAAACCATCAGCTCAGCCATCTGGCGCTGGACGGCAGCGACGACCGCCGGGTGACAGTGGCCGAGGTTGGCCGCGCCCTGACCGCCCACGCAGTCAATGTAACGATTACCGTCCGTGTCGTACAGAATCGCGCCTTCGCCGCGCACGATGGTCAGATCGCGCTTGAGGTACGCACCGCTGCTGCGGCTGTCTTCCAGCGTTGAGAGATCAACGGGCGACGTGACCATTGGCGACCCCCGCTTGAATATGCGTGCCGGCACCGGCCAACGCTGCGTCAATCGGAGAAGGCTGGCGTGAATCCGCCAGAATGAAACGGGCAACGCCCGCGCGTTCCGCTGCCAGCAGCTTCTTTTTCATGCGGCCACTGGCATAGGTTTCGTAGCGTTCGAGTTCGTTCAGATTAAAAGACGGAATTAGCGAGGCGGGGTTCTGTACATCACGCAGCAGGCCGGGCACGTTGCTGAGGATGAGCATGGTATCGGCGTGGAGCGCGCGCGCAATCGTCGCGGCGGCAAGATCGCCGTCCACGTTCAGGCGTTCGCCTTGCTCACCCAGCGCGACTGGTGCGACCACTGGCGTCATGCCGCTGTCCAGCAGCGCCGCCAACAAATCAGCGTCCGCACCGGTGATCGTGCCGGTATAATCATCCCGCACGATGATCGGACGGCCATTCCGCAGCGCGCGAATTGCCGTCTTGCGCGTGGCGCGAATCACGTTCGGCCCGGCCAGCCCGACAGCGCGGACGCCAAGCTGAATGAGGTGCGCGGTCATGTGCTGGTTGACCGAAGCTGCCGCCATGCAGTACAGATCGAGCGTGCGCGCATCGGTGTAACGGCTGGTGTGGCCGCCGGGTGTGACCAGCGTTTGTACCGGATAGCCGACCTGTTCCGCCAGCGTGTTGGCTGCGTCGCTCGCACCGTGTACCAGTACCCAGCGTTCGCCCTGCCGGATGCGTGCCGCGAGGTTGGTCAGCGCGGCGCTATGGTCGTTGCCCGCGCCCCCGCCGAGTTTCAAAATTATGGTCATGGGTAGTAGCCTCCAAAGCTCAGACCGGCGGTTTCCTCAAAGCCGCACATCAGGTTCATACACTGCACGGCGCTGCCTGCCGCGCCTTTGCCCAGGTTGTCAATCGCGCATAGCAGAACAGCGCGCCCGGTGGCCGCGTCATATTCCCAGCCCACGTCGGCATAGTTCGTGCCGGCCAGCAGGCGCGGTTCGGGATGGCGATGGATGCCGGTTTTATCGTGGACGATGCGGACAAACGGCTCGTTCGACCACGCCGCACGATAGGCGCTCCACAGGTCTTTTTCGGCCAGCCCGGCGGGCAGCGTGACGTGAACTGCCGCCGATACCCCGCGCACCATCTCAACGCTGGTGACGGCTAGACGCACGTCCAGACTGCCGCAATCGGCAAACGCCTGTCGGACTTCGGCCTCGTGGCGGTGGCCGGTGAGCTGGAACGGGCGCACGACACCGGTACGCGCCGGGTGATGGCTGGACTCGCTGGGTTTGCTGCCGGCTTCGCTGCTGCCCACCTTAATGTCCGCGATGATCGGCTGGTTCAGGTTGAGCAGCCCCGTGCGCACGACGGCCACCAGCGCCAGAATCGTAGCCGTTGCGTTGCAGCCCACGCCGCTGGCATAGCGGCTCTCGCGCAGCGCGGCGCGGTTGATCTCCGGCAGGCCGTAGACAAAACGCGCCAGCCAGTCGGGCGCGGCGTGCGCACCGTAAACGGTGGCGTGAGTCGCGGGGTCACGTAGGCGGAAATCGGCGCTCAGGTCAATGATCGTGCCCGCGAGAGCGGCGTAGCGCTCGATGCGGGTTTGCGCTTCTCCGTGCGGCTGCGCCAGAAACAACACGTCGCAGGCTTGCAGCGCGTCCTGCGGGATGAAACGCAGGCTGGTTCGCCCGCGCAGATGCGGGTGAACCTGTTGCAGAAACTTGCCCACGTTGCTTTCGGACGTGGCCTGCACCACCTCGACAAACGGGTGCGCCAGCAGCAGCCTAAGCAGTTCACCCCCGGCGTAACCGGACGCGGCGACGATGCCTACCGTCGTCATACGACTACCTCCGCCTGCCGCAGCGCGTAGTCCACCACGCGGGCGGCGATGTCCACGCCGGTTGGGGCGCTACTGTTGCGAAACTCCATCGTGTGGTTGATCTCGTTCAGAATCAGGCCGTGCTCCGGGTCTTCAAACAGGTCAAGCGCCAGCACGCCACCGCCAACGGCTGCCGCCGCGCGCCGGCAGAGCGCGTCCAGTTCCGGCGTGACCGGGCAGTTGCTGGCCTTCCCGCCGCGCGCCGTGTTGGTAATCCAGTGCGGCGAGGTGCGGTAGATGGCGCAGATGGTTTCGTCGCCGACGACGAAAGCGCGGATGTCACGCCCCGGTTTGTTGACGTAGGGCTGCACGTAAAAAACGTGGTGCTGATAATTGCCCAGTATCTGGCGGTGTTCGATGATGGCCTCGGCGCTGTCACGATCATTCACTCGCGCTAACAAACGCCCCCATGAACCGGTGACCGGTTTCAGCACAGCCGGATAACCAATCTGTTCAATCGCGGTGACTGCGCTCTCATCCTCGAACGCAACCCGCGCCGCTGGCTGCGGCACGCCTGCCCGCGAGAGTGCCAGAGTCGTGAGCAGCTTGTCGGCGCAGACGGAAGCCGTCGCGTAACTGTTGATTGTGGGAATGCCCCAGGAATTCAGTATGGCTTGAAGGTACATGCCGCGCGATGTGCTGACGCAGCGTTCCAGCACCACGCTGTATTCGCCCCACGCAACGCCGGACGGCGCAGGCTGGCTTGCTCCGGCGATCAGATCAAGGTTCACATCGCGGTCGAGGAGGATGTCCGGTTCGACGCCGCGCGCCTGAAACGCGGCGATGAGCAGCTTTTCTTCGGCGCGGATGTGTGTGACGAGGATGCCAACGCGCATTATTCCCCCCAATCCTCTTCAACTTCCGGCGCGCGTTCCAGCAGCGGCGGGTTTAGACGCACAATTTCCAGTTCTGTACCGCAGTCAGGGCAGGGCAGGAGTTCGTTCTGCATGGCGTTGGCGGGGATGCTGACGCTGCCGCCACATTCGGGACAGGTGGACTCAGACATGGTTGGATATCCTTTCACTGTTCACACGGACAAATAAAAACCGCCGCCCAGTTTCGATCTGGACGGCGGTAGGCTCACGGTTTTGGCGCAGCGCAGCTATCCAGATCGGGTGTCCGGCTTCTTGCTCTGCTTCTTCTTGCTATCGAACGGCTGGAAGATTGTCAGCGTATTCATCGTCAACTGGCCTTATAAACAAAAAACCCGCGTCCGGGCGGGTTCATCGTTTGCGGTGGGAAAACGAAAAAGCCCGGACTAGTCGTCTGGGTTGCACTTCTTCGCTTTCTTGTCGCCAACGAGAACAAACATCTGCTTTTTGCCTTTGTTATACTGGTTACAATTATGCGCCTGAATCTTTCAAAAGCGCAATTGGCTAAAATGTATGAGATTTGTCAGACAATACGACTAACCGCCAAGACGCCAAGGACGCCAAGAAAAAAGGATAGAAGATGGAAACTATTCGACCGGGATTGACAGGTGAAAAGACGACGACAGTAACGGAGGCGCTGACGGCACAATACCTCGGCAGTGGTGGACTGCTGGTGTACGCCACGCCGGCGATGATCGCGCTGATGGAAGCGGCGGCAGTCACGGCCATTGACCATCTGCTGCCAGAAGGGCAGGCCAGCGTTGGCACGGCGCTGAATGTGAAACACCTGGCGGCGACGCCTCTCAGTCAGATGGTACGGGCGCGGGCGGAAGTGACCGGCGTAGACGGTCGGCAGGTGACATTCACCGTACAGGCGTGGGACGAACAGGAGTTAATCGGGGAGGGGACACATACCCGCTTCGTGATTGACGTGGCGCGGTTCATGGAGCGTGTAGAGCGCAAAAATAAGGTCTAGCCAATCTATTGCGTCCGCGTTAGGCTAGAAACGTTTTTATCCACGATGAGGCAACTATGACCGACGCAATAAAAAGTAATATCACGGCGCCCTGGTGGAAACACGGCATTATTTATCAGATTTACCCGCGTAGCTTTCAGGACAGCAACAATGACGGCATCGGTGATTTGCCGGGCATTACCTCCCGGCTCGATTATCTGAAGTGGCTGGGCATTGACGCGATCTGGCTGTCGCCCACCTTTCCCTCGCCGATGGCCGATTTCGGTTATGACGTGGCCGACTACCGCGACGTGCATCCGATGTTCGGCACGCTGGCCGATTTTGATACGCTGCTGGCCGAAGCCCACGCGCGCGGCATCAAACTCCTGCTCGATCTCGTACCGAATCACACCTCCAGCGAACACCCCTGGTTTAAGGAGTCGCGTTCGTCGCGCGCGAACCCTAAGCGGAACTGGTACATCTGGCGCGACGCCAGGGCGGATGGCAGCCCGCCGAACAATTGGGTGAGCGCCTTTGGCGGTTCGGCCTGGGAGTGGGACGAAACCACCGGGCAGTATTACCTGCACAGCTTCCTCAAGGAACAGCCGGATTTGAACTACCGCAACCCGGACGTGATCGCTGCCATGCAGGATGTTATCCGCTTCTGGCTGGAACGCGGCCTGGATGGCTTCCGCGTGGACGTGATTGACTGGATGATTAAGGATGCAGAATTCCGTGACGAACCCGACCCCTACAGCCGCGTGTACAGCGCCTTTCAGCCCGAAGTGCAGGACGTGATCCGGCAGTTCCGCAAGGTGTTTAACGAATACCCTGACCGGGTGATGGTCGGTGAGATTAATTACCTGGGCACGTATGAATACATCGCCGGATTGTATGGGCAGGCGGTGGGAGAGGGCGGCGACCTGATTCATCTGCCATTCAACTTCCGCATGATTCTCACGCCCTGGAGCGCGACAGACGTGCGGACGATGGTAGACGAATATGATCGCGCCATCCCGGAACACGGCTGGCCGAACTATGTGCTGGGCAACCACGACCAGCACCGCGTCGCCAGCCGCATCGGGCGCGACGAGGCGCGGGTGGCGGCCATACTGCTGCTAACGCTGCGCGGCACGCCGTTTATCTACTACGGCGAGGAAATCGGCATGGAGAACGTGCCGATTTCGCCGGAACAGGTGCAGGACCCGTATGGCATCAACGTGCCGGGCATGACCCGCGACCCGGAACGCACGCCGATGCAGTGGGACAGCAGCGTGAATGCCGGCTTTAACGCCGGCGCGCCAACCTGGCTGCCGGTCGCAGCCAATTACGGGACCGTCAACGTTGCCCGCCAGCAGAACGACTCACAATCCATGCTGGCGCTGTACCGACGGCTGATCGCCTACCGGCGGGAAAACCCCGTAATGCGGGTGGGGCGGTATCAGTCCATCACCGGCGTGGGCATCCCAACCGATTGCTTTGTGTATCTGCGCGCGCTGGCCGATCGTCGGGTGCTGGTGGCGCTGAACTTCACGGCGGAAGATCGTACGTTCAGGCTGCCCGAAGCGGGCACGATTCAGCTTTCCACCCACCTCGACCGCGAGAATGAGACAGTCCAGGAATTGCGGCTGCGCGCCAACGAAGGGGTGATCGTCGAGCTATAGATTTGTGTCTTTTCGACAACTCGGATCGCTTGACAACCGGCTGAGAGGGGGTATAGTAGTAGGTAAACGTTTACCGTAAACGTTTTCGCAGGGGGTTCAGATACGTCATGCCGACCATGCGGGATGTGGCAGCCCAGGCCAGGGTATCAGTTGCGACGGTATCGCACGTTATCAACGGGACGCGGTTTGTAGACCCGCAGACCGTTGACCGGGTGCGGAATGCAATTGAACTGCTGGGTTACCGCCCCAACTCGCTGGCGCGCGGCCTGCGCCGCAACGAAACCAGCATCATTGGCATGTTACTTCCCGACAATTCCAACCCGTTTTTTGGCGAAATCGCCCGCGCCATTGAAGATGTCGGCTTCACGGAAGGCTACAGCGTTATCCTGTGTAATTCCGATGGCTCGGAAGCCAAGGAAGCCGCCTACGTGGATACCCTCCTCTCCAAACAGATTGATGGCATTATCCTCATTTCGTCCGGTAACAATTTCGCGCCGCTGCGTCTGATTCTTGATGCGGACGTTCCCTGCGTGGTAGTTGACCGCGAACTCGGCGGCCTGCCGGTAGATCAGGTCCTGATTGACAATGAGCAGGGCGGTTATTTGGCCGGGCAGTACCTGACCCGACTGGGACACACCCACATTGGTTACATTGCCGGGCCGAACCAGTTAAACCTGAGCGCCCAGCGGCTGACCGGTTTCCGGCGGGCGCTGGATGAAGCCGGAGTCGCACTGCCAGATGAAGCCTGTGTCCAGGGCGATTTTTATTATTCCGGCGGGGCGGACGGGATGCGCGAACTGCTGCGGCGCGATCTGGGCCTGACCGCGATTTTTGCGGCCAATGACCGGATGGCCGTCGGTGCGTTGAGCGTTTTGCACCGCGCCGGGCTGCGCGTGCCACATGATGTTTCGATCATCGGCTATGATGACATTCCCCTGTCCAGTGCCATCTGGCCTTCGCTGACGACGATTGCCCAACCGAAAGTGGACATGGGACAGATCAGCATTTCCCTGCTGCTGGAGCGCATTAAGCGGCGTGAGGAGAATTTACCGCCCCGTCGAGTGCTGCTGCCCGTTCGGCTGGTTGAACGGGAAAGTTGCCGACAACACGAAGAACGAAAATCAGCTTAAACAGGTGTACGACGAAATAGACGGTTTTTGGAAACCCTGAAACAAAAATGAGCAGTCTTTCCGGCCTATCCATCGGTATCTATGAAAAGGCGCTGCCTTCCGGCGTAAGCTGGCGTGAACGTCTGACTCTGGCTGCCCAGGCCGGCTTTGATTTTGTTGAGATGTCGCTTGACCCCACACCGGAGCGGCTGGAACGGCTGGCGTGGTCGAAGGCGCAGCGGAACGACCTGCGTCGCGCGATTGAAGAAACCGGCGTAGCGGTCAAAACCATGTGCCTGAGCGCGCACCGCAACTGGCCGCTTGGCTGCGGCGATGCGGCTGTTCGTGAGCAGGGCCTCGCGCTTCTGCGGCAGGCGCTTGATCTGGCAGCGGATGTGGGGATTCGCATTGTGCAGCTCGCCGGATACGACACGCTGCCGGACGAAACGCCAGGTGATGCCAGCCGCGAACGCTACCTGGACGCGCTGCGGCAGGCAGTCGTGTGGGCCAGTGAACGCGCTGTGATGATGGGGCTGGAAAACCAGGAAGTCGGTTATGTGGACTCGCCGACAACGGCGGTTCACATCATTGAACAGGTCAACTCTCCCTACCTCCAACTGTACATGGATGTTGGGAATCTCATCGTCAAAGGACTGGACCCGCTGCCGGAAATCGCCGCTGCGCGGGGGCATCTGGTGGGCATACATGTGAAGGACGCGCGCCTCGGTGTGCCCCGGCGCGTGCCGTTTGGCGAAGGCAGCGTGCCGTTTGGCGAAGCCTTCCGCCGGCTGAAGGCGGGCGGTTTTGCCGGCCCCGTGATGATTGAGATGTGGAACGACGACCGGCCTGACGCGGTTGAGGTCTGCGCGGCGGCGCGGCGCTGGATTGAGGCGCGTTTTCTGGAAGCCGGGTACAAAGCGGCGGTGTAAGTCGCACCGTTCGTGTTAACAAAGGAACATTCGTCATGCTCAAAAGTCAACTGCTTCATCCCCAAATTCTCAAGGCGCTGGGCCAGTCCGGGCACGGAAGCAAAGTCCTGATTGCTGACGGGAACTATCCGTTTAATACCGGCTCGAACCCGGCGGCGGAACACGTTTTTCTGAATCTTCGCCCCGGTCTCGTCAGCGTCACCGACGTGCTGGAAACACTGGTATCGGCTATGCCGGTTGAGGCGGCATATGTGATGCAGCCCGCCGATGGCAGCGAACCGCCGATTTTCAACGAGTTCCGCCGCATTTTGCCGGAACTGGAACTGCAAAAACTGGAACGGTTTGCGTTTTATGACGCCAGCCGCGAACGGGACGTGTCACTGGTGATTGCGTCCGGCGATCAACGTTTGTACGCCAATATTCTGCTGACGATTGGCGTGGTTCCACCGAAATAGATTCGATAAAGTAGGAGCGACGCGCCGATGAACGGACAGCAGCCGATTTTAAGGATGGAAGGCATCAGCAAGCGGTTTCCAGGTGTGCAGGCGCTGAATAACGTCCACCTGGAAGTGCTGCCGGGCGAAATTCACGGCTTGCTGGGCGAGAACGGCGCGGGTAAATCCACGCTGATGAAAATCCTGTCCGGCGTGTACAAACGCGAAACCGGACGGATTGTGCTGGACGGTCAGGACATCGAAGTGAACAATCCGCACCACGCGCAAACCCTGGGCATCACCATCATTCACCAGGAACTCAATCTGATGCCCAACCTGACCGTCGCGGAGAACGTCTTTATCGGGCGCGAACCCAACACCGCGACTTTTGTCCAGTGGCGGGCGCTGCACCGCCAGACGCGCGAACTGATGCGGCGTTTAGGGATGAACCTGTCACCAACGGCGCTCGTGCGCAACCTGAGCGTGGCCGAGCAGCAGATGGTCGAAATCGCGCGGGCGCTGTCGGTGGAGTCGCGGGTCATCATCATGGATGAACCCACGTCGGCGCTGACCGAAAACGAGGTCATGCACCTGTTTTCGATCATGCGCGATCTGCGGACGCAGGGCTTGGGCATCATCTTCATTTCGCACCGGATGGACGAGGTGTTTGAAATCTGCGACCGCATCACCGTGCTGCGCGATGGCGAATATGTCGGCACGGTCAATGCGGCGCAGACCAACCGGGACGAAATCATTCGTATGATGGTAGGCCGCGCGGTATCGGAATTCTTTGGGCATGGCGAAAGCCACCCCGGCGAGGTAGTGCTCGAAGTCCACAACCTGAGCAAAACCGGCACGGCGGACGATCCCGACAAGCGCGTTGTTAAGGGAGCCAGCTTCAGCATTCGGAAGGGCGAAATTGTTGGGCTGGCGGGGCTGGTCGGGTCTGGCCGCACTGATCTGGCGCGCTGCATCTTCGGCGTTGACCGGCGGGACAGCGGCGAAATCATCATCAACGGGCAGCCGGTAGCGATGAAATCCCCGCGTGACGCAATCCGCGCCGGCATGGGTATGGTTCCGGAAGACCGCAAGCTGCAAGCGTTGTTCCTGGCGATGTCGGTCGAAGCCAATGCCAGTATCGGGTCGCTCGGCGACGTAGCGCGCTTCGGTTTCATTAATGGCCGGCTGGAACGGCGGATGGTCGGAGCGTATGTCAATAAGCTCAACATCCGGCTGGCGCGCTTTGACCAGCGCGCGCTTGATCTTAGCGGCGGCAACCAGCAGAAAGTGGTCATTTCGCGCTGGCTGGCGCTGAAGCCGCAAATCCTCATCATGGATGAGCCAACGCGCGGCATTGATGTGGGCGCGAAAGCCGAGGTCCACGCCCTGATTCGCCAGTTGGCGCAGGAAGGTGTTGCCATCCTGATGATCTCGTCCGAACTGCCGGAAGTGCTGGCGATGAGCGACCGGGTGCTGGTCATGCACGAAGGGGAAATCGTCGGTCAGCTTTCCGGTGCGGAAGCGCGGTCGCCCGGCAGCGCCGAACGCATCGGCGCGATGATGACGGGCGAGCACGACCACGCCGCAGCCCATTCCATTCACGAGTTACGGTAGAGGGAACGTTATGGCACGAGTTACAGAAGCCGCTGCGGCGGACATCACGGTAAGAGACGGCAAACGCGGCTTCAGCCTGCGCGCGTTTCTGGGTCGGTTTGGCGCGCTGATCTTTTTGATTGCGCTGGTGGTCTTCTTTTCGATCTTAAAACCCAATTCGTTCCCGACGCCGCTAAACCTGTTTAACATCGCGCGGCAGGCGTCCATTTCCGGCATCGTCGCCATTGGCATGACGTTTGTTATTCTGACTGGCGGCATTGATCTGTCGGTGGGGTCGCTGCTGGCGCTGGCGGGCATCGTCGCGGCGGCCTTTTATAAAGGCGGTACGGGCCTGCTGGATACCGGCGCTGGTGATACGTCTGGCATCGGTGTCGGTGGCGCGATACTGGTTGCCTGCGCGGTTGGCCTCATCGGCGGCTTCATCCAGGGGCTGGTAATCACCAAGCTAAAGATTCCACCGTTTATCGCCACCCTGGGCGGTCTATCGGCGTTTCGCGGCTTGACGCTGCTGATTGGCAACGGCGGTCCGATCAGCGCCTTCGACGACAGCTTCAAGGTGCTGGGGCAGGGGCGCATCGGCGACCTGGTGCCGATTCCGGTCATCATCTTTCTGGTGATGGCGCTCGTGGCGCATATCGTCCTGCGCTATACCCAGTACGGGCGTTATGTCTATGCCGTTGGTGGCAACCTCGAAGCGGCACGTCTGTCCGGGCTGAATACCGGCCTGATTATTCTGAGTGTGTACATGATCGTGGGCCTGTTGACCGGCTTTGGCGGCTTTCTGCTGGCGTCCCGGCTCAACTCCGCTGAAGCGATTGCCGGCGTGGGGCTGGAACTGACGGTAATTGCCTCGGTAGTCATCGGCGGCACGAGTCTGGTCGGTGGTGAGGGCGGCGTGATCGGGACGGTGTTAGGGTCGCTGCTGGTGAATGTACTGACCGCCGGCCTGACACAGCTTAACGTTACATCCTACGTGCAGCAGATTTTGATCGGTCTGGTGATTGTGTTCGCGGTGTTCTTCGACCGCTTTACCAAAGCGCGGCGCAATTAAAGGGGGTGATGTGTATCGAACAAACCAAAGCGGCGCGGCGAAAGCCTCTTGTGACTTCAGTCCGACGACTGTTTTAAGAATAGGAGATTCATACCAATGTTGAAGAAAGCAACACTCGCGCTGGTGGTACTGGTCGCAGTACTGCTGGCAGTTGTCCCGGCGGCGGGGCAGGATGCCGAGCAGCTACGGATTGCGTTCTCAGTGCCGGGGCTGAACTTCCCGTTTTTCGTCCACATGATCAAGCAGGTGGAAGACGAAGCGGCGAAGCTGGGCAACATCGAACTGATCGTGCTGGACGGTCAGGACCGGACGGAGAAGCAGATCGCTGACCTGGAGCAGATGATCGCCGAACAGGTGGACGGCGTGATCGTGTCGCCACGGGCGGCGGATGCGCTGGCGCCAGCGGTGCAGGAAGTGATAGACGCGGGTATCCCGGTCATCACGATTGACCGCAACGTGGCGGGTGAGACGGCGCAGAACACGCTGGCGCACGTCGGCGCGGACAACGTGAAGGGTGGCGAGGCGCAGGCCGCGCTGATTATGGAACTGTTCCCGGATGGCGCGCGCATCTTCAACCTGCAGGGCACGCCGGGGGCGTCGCCGGCGATTGATCGCAACGCCGGTCTGCACAACCTGCTCGACCCGGAAGCGGAGAAATACCAGATCATCTTCGAGCAGACGGCCAACTTCAGCCGTTCGGACGGCCTGAACGTGACCGAGAACGGGCTGGCGGCGCAGGACACGCCGCCGGATGTGATTAACGCCGCCAACGACGACATGGCGCTGGGCGCGGTAGAGGCGTTGAAGGCGCGTGATCTGGTCGGTGAGGTGGTGGTGCTGGGCTTCGACGCGCTGCCGGAGGCGCTGCTGTCGATTCAGGCCGGCGAACTGACCGGCACCGTCGAGCAGTTCCCCGGTGGGCAGGCGCGGACGGCGCTGAACCTGATGGTGGACTATCTGCGCAACGGCACCGAGCCGGAACAGCATGACAACTACCTCACG
>JACRPS010000033.1 GCA_016223085.1 Chloroflexota bacterium | reverse complement strand
GCGGGCATTTGTGTTGAGGAGCGCTGCATGAGCGACAGCCTGCATCCGGTTACAATCGCGGTGGTGGGCGGCACGGGAGCCGGTAAAACCACCATCTCCAACGCCATTCTCGACCGCGTGGGCAGCCATCACATCGCCTACATCCCCCACGATGCCTATTACAAAGACTTGCAGGACATCCCGCTGGCACAGCCTGGCGTGCGGAATTTTGACCATCCTGACGCACTGGATACAGCCATGATGATCGAACATATCCGGCAGCTTCAGCAGTGGCAGGCGGTGGACATCCCCATCTACGACTTCACCCAGCACCGCCGCACCGGGCAGTTCCAGCGCGTCGAACCGCAGCCAATCATTCTGGTGGAGGGCATCCTGATTTTTGCCGAACCAGCCCTGCGCGACCTGTTTGACATCAAGATTTTTGTGGATATTGACGCGGATATTCGCTTCATCCGCCGCTTGCAGCGGGATATCGCCGAGCGCAACCGGACGGTTGAATCGGTGGTGACGCAGTACCTGGCAACCGTGCGCCCGATGCATCTTCAGTTTGTTGAACCCAGCCGCCGCTATGCCGACGTGATTATCCCCGAAGGCGGTTTTAACACCGTCGCCATTGATATGGTCGCCGACCGAATCCGGCGCCTGCTGCGCGACCAGCAGAACCAGCGGCAGACGTCGCAGCCGTAGCTTAACTTGCCCCGGTTCTGTAAGGATTATATAATCGTAATGATCTGCCAAACACACCGTGTCCGGCAAACGAGGCATGAGCATGACGAATGTGACACACGGCCAGGCTGCCCAGCCAGAACTGCTGGCGGATAAGCTGACACTTTCCCTGTTACGCAGTATTACCGATCCCCTGCTGGTGATGGATAACCAGCGGCGGGTTCGTCTGATGAACCCCGCCGCCGAAGCGGTGTTTAACTGCACGCAAGCGCAGGTGAACGGCCTGCCCGTGACGGATGTCGTTCAGTCGGAGGCACTGGTCGCGTTTATCGAGACGGGTAAAGGTCTGAATGAGTGGGTGAGCCAGGAAAACAGGACCTTTGTGCCGCGTCTGGAAGCGGTGCTTGATGAAGTTGGCCAGACAGAAGGCTGGATTTTATCCCTGCGGGACATCACCCACTTTAAAAAGCTCAATCGCAATCAGAACGAATTCACACGCATTGTAGCGCACGATCTGCGGTCGCCGCTGACAGCCATGCAGGGATTTGCCAGCATGTTACAGTTGGGGCTGGTCGGCGAACTGAACGAAAAGCAGCGCCATTTTGTAGACAAAATCCTGTCGGGCATCACCCAGATGACGGCGCTGGTGGACAACATCCAGGACGCGGGCCGGTATGACCCGGAAACCGGCTTCTACGAATTGAATCGCTCGCCGGTGGAACTGGGCGAGATGGTCAGGAAGATTGTGGATAACCATCTGGTGCCGGCGGAAAAGGAACTGTCCATCCGCGTCAACGTCGCCAGCGATGTACCGGTGATTAACGCCGACGCCAATATGCTGGAACGGGCGATCATCAATCTGGTGGACAACGCCATTAAATACACCCCTGGTGGCGGTTCAGTCGAAGTGGGCGTGCAGCGGCAGAACAATCAGGTGGTGGTGATGGTAAAGGACAGCGGACTGGGCATCAGCCCGGAACACCAGAAGCAGCTATTCGAGCGCCACGTCCGTATCCCACGGCAGGAGCACAAGAAGATCAAGGGCAGCGGTCTGGGACTGTTTATCGTGCGCAGCGTGGCGCAACGTCACGGTGGCAATGCCTGGGTGGAAAGCCGGGAAGGCCAGGGCAGCACCTTCTATCTGAGCGTGCCGCTGGAAGGCGCCAATCTCGTCGCCGCGCGCGAGTGACTTTTTCGAACAATTGCGCTATCATCAAAGCCCCGCCGATGCGGGGCATTTGATTCAGGATAAAGCCTATGCCGATTCAAATCCTGCCGGAAGAAGTGGTGGCGCAGATCGCAGCGGGCGAGGTGGTTGAACGCCCGGCGTCGGTCGTCAAGGAACTGCTGGAAAACGCGCTGGACGCGGGCGCCGATCACATTCGGGTGGAAGTGACCGGCGGCGGACGGCAGCGGATTCGCATCAGCGATAACGGTTGTGGCATCGCGCCCGACGAAGCGCCGTTGGCCTTCTACCGCCATGCGACCAGCAAACTGCGCACGGCGGACGACCTGACACGCATTACCACGCTGGGTTTTCGCGGCGAGGCGCTGGCAAGCATTGCCTCGGTCAGCCATCTGACGATGGTCACCCGCCACGAGAGCGCTCCCGGCGGCCTGCTGCTGCGGCTGGCCGGCGGCCAGATGGTGGAACAGAAGCCGGTCGGCGCGCCGTTGGGGACGGTCATCACGGTCGAAAACCTGTTTTATAATACCCCGGCGCGCCTCAAGTTCATGAAAAAGGATGGCACGGAGAAGCGCCATGTCGCGCTGATTGTCTCGCGTTATGCGATGGCCTATCCGCAGGTGCGGTTTGTGCTGGAGCAGGATGGCCGCGAGGTGTTCCGTTCCAGCGGCAGCGGCTACCTGGGGGATGTGCTGGTCGCCGCGCTGGGGCTGGACACCTTCCGCGATATGGTGGAACTACGGGCGGATTCGTCTGCCGGGCCGATTCAGGTGTATGGTTACACGTCTGTTCCCAGTTTGCACCGCGCCGACCGCACGCACATCACGCTGTTCATCAATGGGCGCTGGATACAGGACACGCGGCTGGCCTACGCCGTCACACAGGCGTACCACACGTTTCTGATGACCGGACGCTACCCGGTTTCCGTGCTGATGCTCAATCTGCCGCCGGAGGACGTGGATGTCAACGTGCATCCCACCAAAGCGGAGGTGCGCTTCCGGGATAGCGACGGCGTGTTCACGGCAGTACAGCGGGCGGTGCGGCGCGCGATCATTGATCTGGCGCAAACGCCGGCGATGCGCGGCGGGTATTACACCGAACACGGCAAGCTGGGCGACTGGCACGCCGGCGACGTCGCGTCGCAGATGGACTTAAACCTGGAACTGGACAGCGCCGGCCAGTATGCCCGCCAGCGGTCGGGTTTATCCCGTGACGAAGCGGTAGACCCAACCGCTATCCCGGCTGGACCGGGCGCGCCCGCCCGACCGCGCACGCTGCCGATTCTGCGGGTGGTCGGCCAGATCGGCGCGACCTACATCATCGCTGAAGGACCGGCGGGGATGTATTTGATTGACCAGCATGCCGCGCACGAGCGCATCCTGTACGAGCAGTTTATGGAAGAACACGCCCGGCAGGGAACGCCGACGCAGTACGCGCTGGCGGCGCAGACGCTGTACCTGCCCCCGGCTGAAGCGCACCTGATCGAAGCCCACCTGGACGTGCTGCGCCACGTCGGGTTTGATCTGGAGCCGTTTGGCCCGAACACATTTGTCGTTCGCGCCGTGCCGGCCATGCTGGCGAGCGAAGCGCCGGCGGATGTCCTGGTTGGAATCCTGGAAGATCTGGAACTGGGTGAAACACCTGGACAGGCGTCCATCGAGGACAAGATCATCACGCGGGTCTGCAAGCAGGCGGCGGTGAAAGCCGGGCAAATCCTGAGCGTGGATGAAATGCAGGGGCTGATCCGCCAGTTGGAACGCTGCCAGACACCCCTCACCTGCCCGCATGGCCGCCCCACCATGATTCATATGACAACCGACCAACTGGCGCGGCAGTTCGGGCGGATGGGATGAGGTTGAATGTCGGGACACGAAAAATCATGCCCCGACTACCGGCTCTGCCACTGGAAGCTGCGAATTTCCGGCGCGCCGCCGATGGGGCGATACACCCCCTGCTCGTTGGGTGTCGCCAGCCGCACCGTCCATTCAATTGTGTGGGTCTGCCCGTCGGTGGGGATCATGTCTTCCTGAAGCTGCCAGGAGGTGTCTTTGGTCACGTGGCGGTACACCTGTCCGCTGGTGATGTCCGACACTTCCACCAGATAATACTCGTTATCCGCCAGTACCCCAACCCCAACCCACTGCAGGCTGAAGACACCGGGCGGCGCAATCGCACCCTGCGGTGGATAGCTTAACAGCGGCGCCGGATAGGTGGGCGTGGGCGTGGCGGTTTCGTTACCAGACGGCGTGGGCGACAGGGTGGGCGTGGGCGTGGGCGCCGGCACGCGCAGCACCTGCCCAATTTGCAGCGAAGGATTACAATCCGGCCCACCGCTGGGTATCTCGAAGTTGCAGCCGTAGATATTCACATCCGGGTTCAGCACGGCCAGCACTTCAATGGTGGTGTTGTATTCCTGGGCGATGCCAACGAAGGTGTCATTTGGCTGGACGATGTAGTCGTTGATAGTCGCATTGCCCGGCAGTGTCACCACCGGCCCGGCAGCGGCGCTGGTCGCCTGGACCACAACGGCAGTCGCTTCGTTGCCCGGCGTGGGGGTGGCGGTCTGGCGTGGGATGAGAATCACGTTCCCCGGCCCCGGCAGCGTATCGGCGTTGGGGATGTTGTCGTTCATCCGCACCACCTGGTCAATGATGCTGCCCGGCGCCACGCTCAAATCGGTGTAGCCGTACTGCTGCACGATGGTAATCAGCGTTTCGTTTTCCTTTATCGTGTGTTCGTACGGGCCGGGCGTTGGCGAAGGCGTGAGGGTCTCCGTCGGCGGCGCGAGCGTTGCGGTCGGCGTCGGGCTTTCCACCAGCGGCGCGACAGTGGGGGTCGCGGTGGGTGTAGCCGTCAGGGTTGGCTCGGTGGTGGGCGTCATGGCCTGAACCGTCGGCGTGGCCTGCGGCACCAGCGTGAAGTTGCAGCCAGCCAGCAGCGCGGCCAGCAGGATTGGAATCAGGAAACGCAGTTTTATCAACATCAGGGATTGCTCTCCCCCCGCCCCTGCCAGGTAAACAGGCGGGGTTCGGTGGTGAAATACGGTTGTTCGAGGTTATCGTTATCCACGACGCTCACCGTCCAGACGTAATCGTGGCGGGCAGCGTCCTGGCTATGCCACTCCTCCGGCACGATGAAATACAATTCGCGCGTGGTGGCGGTATAAACCGCACCGCCGGTGCGGTCTTCAATGCGGATGCGGTAGGACTGGTCAGGGCTGAGCGAACCAGACGTCACCCAGCGCAGGGTGATTAACTCCTCGCTGCGGAAGAAAGCGCGGTCGCTGGGGCTGAGCGGACTGGGCGCGTTAAAGGTGGGGGTCGCGCTGGGGGTTGGTGTTTCGCTGCCGGACGGCGTGGGCGACAGGGTGGGCGTGGGCGTGGGCGCCGGCACGCGGATGCGCTGGCCGATATACAACTGCACGATGCAGTTTGGCCCGCCGGACCCGGAGCCAAAATCACACTGGGAGAAGGTCACTTCCGGGTTCAGTTCCGACAGCACCTTGAGATTGGCGGCATACTGGT
Organism: Chloroflexota bacterium; assembly: GCA_016223085.1. Lineage (GTDB taxonomy): Bacteria > Chloroflexota > Anaerolineae > Aggregatilineales > Phototrophicaceae > CFX2. The sequence continues at coordinate 100,312 of JACRPS010000033.1, read as the reverse complement.
AGGCAATGGACAGGATATTTTCGTCCGGCTGGACTTCGTGCCACATGATGCCCGGCAGCAGCGTTTCGGTCGGTGTTGGAACGATGCCGCCGGCCCGCGCCGGCTCGCCATCCACCATTGCCACCGCTTCTCCGGCGCTGGCGGCTTCGGTACTTTCCGGCGCAGTGGTGGCGTTGGGGTCGAGCGTTGCCGTCGGCCAGGGGACAACAATTTCCTGCCCGATCTGAATCCGCGACGGGTCTTCCAGTTCGTTGATCTCGGCCACGACGCTTAACATGATGTTAAAATCGCGGTGGCCGCAGCGCGCGATAATCGAATACAGGTCGTCGTTCGGCTGCACCTTCTGGACACACGGCCCCTGAGTCGGGGTTAAGGTCGGGGTAGCGGTTCGGGTTGGCGTGGGTGGGGCGGGTGTGACCGTCGGCAAAAACAGCGTCGGGCGTGGGGTGTTGGTCATCACCGCCAGCGAATTGCTGTTGGTGGGAATCGGTGTTGCGCCAGCGGCAGGAGAATTGACCGAGTTGAACAGGCGCAAACCGGCAAACGCCAGCCCGCCAACACAAATCAGCGCCGCCACCACCAGCAGCCCACCCATGAGGTAGGTGCTGCCCTTCCAGCGCAGATTGCCTTCGGCCAGATCGGTTTCGCCGTAATGGTAGCTGTAGGACGACGCAGCGCCGGCCTCACCGTCGGTGCTGATAACTTTCACCCTAACCAGCGTCGCGCCGCAGGTCGTGCAGACCGTGGCGTTACGATGATTTGGCGTGTCGCAAATGGGACACAGCTTGTAGGCCTGAGCCAAAACAGCCATCCCTCGAGTAGCGGTTCTCTAATCAGACAGTGGGTGATTATAACACAGCCAACAAGGGCGAGACCTGGCGCGCACCGGGATGCAAAACGCTGCCCGAAACATGGGGGCCGGTTATAGGCAAGCTGGCTGTGGAGACTGGGATGGCCGATAGCCAGGATGACGGCGGACTCAAATAACAGCCATTTCCTTAACAGGTTCCGGGAATGGCGGGGATTATACCACGCTGCTGACGCGCCAAACGAGCAAGCGGTGGACCGTGTTTCCTGCTATAATAGGGCACATAATCGTTCAGTCTGTGGACGTAAAAGGTGCCAATGATGACCACCGCGAGTAAACGTCTGGTTGCCTATCATATCTCGCGTTTGCAGGACAAAAACCCGCAGGTTCGGTTGAAGGCGATCAACGAACTCATGCTGCTGGAGGACGCGGACGCGCTGGACGCGCTGCGAACGGTGTTTGAGACGGACGCGGAACTGGAAGTGCGGAAAGCGGCACAGGAAGCCGGTCGGGCGATTTTTTTGAAACAGAAGCAGAATCAGGAAGCGAATAAAAGCACGTAGTCCCCGCCCTGGGGACTACGTTTTGATGGTTGCTCCGTTTATTTCGCCCCGTTACACAGGGCCGCCAGTCGTTCGGCAAGCTGCGTTGAGGATGCCTGCAATTCCGCCAGGCGGGTACGCTCCCGTTCGACCACTTCCGGTTTGGCCCGGCTGACAAACTGCTCGTTCGCCAGCATCGCCTGGGAGCGTTTGATCTGCTCCTCCAGCCGCGCCTGTTCCTTATTCAACCGGTCGCACTCGGCCTGAATATCCACCATCCCGGCCAGCGGCAGATACAGTGTCACGTCGCTGGCGACCACTGAAGCGGCCTGTTCGGGCGCGCCGGCGCCGGCATCCAGCAGCTTCAGATGGCTGACGTTGCACAGCCGCGCGAAGATGTAGCTGTACTGCTGCAGCACATCCCGGTAGCTGCCGGGCGACACCAGCGCTTCAATGCGCCGCGCCGGGTCCACGCCGTATTCGGTGCGGACGTTGCGCACGCCGCGCACCAAGTCCATCAGCACGTTCATGGTGTTTTCCGCCGGTTCGTCCAGGCAGGCTTCGTTCACCGCCGGCCAGCGCGCCAGCATGAGCGCCTCACCCTGATGCGGCAGATACTGCCACAGTTCTTCGGTCACAAACGGCATAAACGGGTGCAGCAGGCGCAGGCAGGTGTCCAGCACCGTCACCAGCACCCGCCGGGTGTGCGTTTTGGCCCCGGCGTCACCTTCGTACAGCGGGTGTTTGCTCATCTCGATGTACCAGTCGGCGAACTCGTTCCACAGGAACTCGTAGATTTGCCGACCGGCTTCACCGTACTGGTAAGCGTCGAACAGATACTGCACGCTGCCAATCAGCCGGTTCAGGCGGCTAACAATCCAGCGCGACGGCAGGTCGAGTTCGGAAGCGGGCGGCAGGCCGGGCGGCAGATCACCCTCCAGATTGCCGGTGATGAAGTTGCCCATCTGCCAGATTTTGTTGACAAAGCGCCAGTTCGCTTCCACCCGGTCGTTGTCCAGATTCAGATCGTTGCCGGGTGAACCACTGGTCACGAGCGTGAAGCGTAACGGATCGGTGCCGTATTGATCCATGATCTCCAGCGGGTCGGTCGAATTGCCCAGGGTCTTGCTGAACTTGCGTCCGTACTTATCCCGCACCATGCCATGCAGATACACCGTCGTAAACGGCACTTCGCCGGTGAACCACAGGCCCAGCATAATCATCCGCGCCACCCAGAAGAACAGGATGTCATAGCCGGTTTCCATGACGCTGGTTGGGTAAAACCGCTTTAAATCCGGCGTTTGCTCCGGCCAGCCCAGCGTACTGAACGGCCACAAGCCGCTGCTGAACCACGTATCCAGCACATCTTCTTCCGGCGTCCAGCCGTCGCCCTGCGGCGGTTGTTTGCCCACATGGATTTCGCCGTTTGGTCCATACCAGGCGGGGATACGGTGTCCCCACCACAACTGGCGGCTGACACACCAGTCCTCGATGTTTTCCAGCCAGTGGTAATAGACCTTCTCGAACCGTTCCGGCACGATTTTGATACGCCCATCACGCACAGCAGCGATGGCCTTCTCCGCCAGTGGTTGTATTTTCACGAACCACTGCGTGCTAATCAGCGGTTCAACCACTTCCCCGCCCCGCTGGCTGCGCGGCACGATCATGGTATGTTCCACCACTTTGATCGTCAGGCCGGCGGCCTCCATGTCCTGCCACAGCTTTTCGCGGGCCACGAAGCGGTCCAACCCGGCGTAGGGGCCGGCGGCTTCGTTGAGGGTCGCGTCGCGGTTCATGATGTTGATGATCGGCAGATGGTGGCGCTGGCCGATTTCGTAGTCGTTGAAGTCGTGTCCCGGGGTGATCTTCAGCGCGCCGGTGCCAAAATCGCGGTCAACATATTCATCCGCAATGATCGGAATCGGACGGTTCAGGATGGGCACGTAAGCCGTTTTCCCGATGAACGGCTGGTAGCGGGGGTCTTCCGGGTGGACACACACTGCTGTATCCCCCAGGATGGTTTCCGGGCGCGTGGTCGCCACCGGGATAAAGTCACCACCTTCCACCGGGTACTTAAAATAATACAGCTTACCCTGTTCCTCCTCGCGTTCCACTTCGAGGTCTGACACCGCTGTTTGCAGCCCGGGACTCCAGTTCACCAGACGCGGGCCGCGGTAGATCAGGCCCTGCTCGTACAGGTGGATAAACACTTCCTGAACGGCATTGGACAGGCCGTCATCCAGGGTAAAGCGTTCGCGGTCCCAGTCGCAGCTTGCGCCCAGGCGACGGTGCTGGTTCTGGATGGTGCCGCCGTATTTCTCCTTCCAGGCCCAGGTGCGCGCCAGAAACTCCTCGCGCCCGATCTCCTGGCGGCTGGTGCCCTCGTCTCGTAGCATCTTCTCCACCTGAAGCTGCGTGGCGATGCCGGCGTGGTCGGTGCCGGGCACCCACAGGACGGCCTTGCCGCGCATCCGTTCGTAACGGATCATCAGGTCTTCAATCGAGGCGGTCAGCGCGTGACCGAGATGCAGCGCGCCGGTGACGTTCGGCGGGGGCATACTAATCACAAACGGCTCGGCATCCGGCGGCGCAACCTCTGGCTTAAACCAGCCATGCTGCTCCCACCAGTGGTAGAGCCGGGGTTCGGCTTCGGCGAAGTTAAACGTTTTTGGCATCGGTTGCGACATGTGCTTTCCCTTTCCCACACGCTGAATCAAAAAAGCCCATCATCCTGCAAGGACGAAAGGGCTTCTTTCGCGGTACCACCTTGATTCCCCGGCAGCAGCCGGAGCACTCATTACGCTGTAACGGGCAAACCCGGCCCCGCTTACTGCTTTCAGCGGGGCAACTCCTGGGCGACCATCGGCAACCTGTGCGAGTGGGCTTCCAGCCAGTGACCCACACTCTCTAGCGCCGGGAGTTTGCCGATCCTCCCACTCATCGTCGTTACTATATCTGGAATTATGTGGCAGTATAGCACACACCGGATTCGCCCGTCAATCCTCCATTACACGGCACAGGGCAATCATTAAGAGCTTCGCTTGCACCGCCTATCCTTTCGTGCTAGACTGTCACCATATTCGTCGAATAACCCAGTAAACGCGGTCGAAACATGTCTGACAAAATCCTGATCGTGGATGACGACATTGACAGTTTGAAGCTGATCGGTCTGATGTTACAGCGGCATGGCTACGAGGTGATGGCCGCTAATGCCGGTAATCAGGCGTTAACCAAAGCCATGAATGAACATCCCGACCTGATTATTCTCGATGTCATGATGCCAGACATGGACGGTTATGAAGTCTGCCGACGGCTGCGCGCCAACGCCGATACACGCTCGATTCCGATCATCATGTTCACCGCCAAAACGCTGGTGGATGACAAAGTAGCCGGGTTTGAAGCGGGCGCCGACGATTATCTGACCAAGCCGACGCACCCGGCGGAACTGGCGTCGCGCGTTAAGGCGATGCTGGCCCGCACCGCCAGCCAGCGCCGGCAGGAGCCAAGCAAAGGGCTGGCAATTGGGTTCATCGGCGCGAAAGGTGGCGTTGGCACAACCACACTGGCGCTTAATGTGGCCGCCGCGTTAACGCTGGTGGGGGAAAATCCGATAGTGGCCGATTTCCGGCTGGGCAGCGGCAGTCTGGGGCTTTCCATCGGCTTTGGTCATTCCCACGGCATGGCGAATGTGTTAAGCAAGCCGGTCAACGACATTCGCTCGTCGCTGATTGACGGCGAACTGGTGGTACACCAATCCGGCCTGCGGGCGCTGCTGTCGTCAGCGCGGGTGAAGGAAGCGCAGTTGATCTATTCGGCTGAGGCGGCGCTGGCAGTTGTCCGCAGTCTGAAAACGATGGGGCGTCCGGCGATCTTTGATCTGGGCAGCGAGTTAAACCAGACTGTGAGCCGCCTGCAGCGCGAGATGGACCAGGTCATCCTGGTGGTTGAACCGAACAACGTGGCGCTGGCAATGGCGCGGGAAGCCCTGCACGAACTTGACGCCAATGGCAGCCGGCGCGCTCATGTGGTTGTAGTGAACCGGTCGTCGTCCAACGTACAAACGCCCTGGCACGAGATCGAGCAGGCGATTGGGCAGGAAATCCGCGCGATTATCTCGGCGGCACACGACCAGTTGTTCCAGGCGACCAAAGCGGCGGTGCCGCTGGTGATCTACCAGCCCAACGCGGTGGTATCGAGCCAGATTATGAAGCTGTCAGAAGATTTGAACGTGCGCGTTAAGGCTGGTCCCAGCGGCGAAATGCTCCCTTAATGCGGTTATAGATATCTGTTTGCAATCAAAAAATGGTTTCACAGGATATTCGGGCAGCGGCGGCGCTGCTGAAACAGGCCAGGTCAGTGATTGTCTTTACCGGCGCCGGCATCAGCACGCCTTCCGGTATCCCGGATTTTCGCAGTCCCCATTCCGGCCTGTGGACAAATGCCGACCCGATGGAAGTTGCCAGCATTTACGGCTTTCGCCAGAATCCGGCTGCGTTTTACAACTGGATTTACCCGCTGGCAAAAGTGACGCTGGCCGCCAAACCCAACGCGGCGCATTATGCGGTCGCTGAACTGGAAAAGTTTGGCAACTTTGGCGCGGTCATCACCCAGAACATTGATATGCTGCACAGCCGCGCCGGCAGCACCACCGTATACGAACTGCACGGCCATCTGCGGGAAGCGACCTGCATCCACTGTTTTGCCGTCTACCCGGCAGAACCAATCATCACCCGGTATCTGGAAGACCGGCGGGTACCCTACTGCCCCGGCTGCGGCAGTGTGCTGAAACCCAACGTCATCCTGTTTGGGGAGCAGTTGCCAATCCAGCAGTTGTTAGGCGCGCAGGACGCTGCCCGTAAAGCTGACGTGATGCTGATTGTGGGGTCGTCGCTGGAAGTCGCGCCGGCCAGCGATATTCCGCTGCTGACGCGGCGCCACGGCGGCAAGCTCATTATCGTCAACCTGGAACCCACCCCTCTGGATTCGCTGGCCGAACTGGTTATCCACGCGGATGCAGCGGAGATACTCCCGCAAATTGTGAGCAGCCTGGAGACACGCGTATGACTCTTGCTTCAAGCCTGGATGCCAGCCGGACCAGTTCGCTGCTGTCGCGCTACCAGCAGTTGCTGGAAATCAGTATGCAGTTAAACTCCACGCTCGATCTGGCCTCGCTGCTGCGTAAGATCATTTCGGCAGCCAAAGACCTGACGAACACGGAAGCGGCCTCGATCATGCTGCTCGACCCGGCATCAGGTGAACTGCGCTTTGAAATCGCGTCGAACATTAACCCGCACGAGATGGAAAAAATCGTCGTGCCGATGGAGGGCAGCATCGCCGGCTGGATTGTGACACACGGCGAACCGCGCGTGATTGAAGATGTGTCGAAAGAGCCGGGCTGGAGCCGCCGGGTGGATGATACAATTGAATTCCATACCCGTAATCTGCTCGGTGTGCCGATGCGCACGCACACGAAGGTGATCGGCTGCCTGCAGGCCGTGAACAAGCTGGAAGGCGCGACGTTTGAGGAAGACGATATTACCACGCTGACCGTACTTGCCAGCCAGGCAGCGATTGCGATTGAAAACGCGCGGCTGTTCCAGCAAAGCGACTTCATTGCGGAGATGGTGCACGAACTGCGCACCCCGCTGGCGGCGCTGAAAGCCAGCACCGTGCTGCTGCTCCGTCCCGATCTGCCGGCGAACCGCAGTCAGGATATTATCCAGACGATGCAGAACGAAACCGAGCGACTGATTCGCCTGACCAGCGAATTTCTGGACCTGGCGCGGCTGGAATCCGGGCGCACCCGGCTTGATCTCACCCGGTTTGATCTGGGCGACCTGATTCGGGAGAGTATTGACGTGGTGTTACCGCAGGCTCATGCCAAAGATGTCTCGATTGGCGTGGACGGGAATAAATACACGGTAACGGCAGACCGGGGCAAGGTCAAACAGGTGCTGCTGAATCTGCTGACCAATGCGATCAAGTACAACCGCGAACACGGGCGGATTACCGTCCATCTGCAGGCGGTGGGCAGTGGTGACAAGCCGTTTGTTCAGGTGGCGGTGCAGGATACCGGCTTCGGCATCTCCAAAGAGCACCAGAAGCACATGTTTGAGAAGTTCTTCCGCGTGGCGGATACTGCCGGCTTTACGCAGGGCACCGGACTGGGGCTGGCAATTGCCAAGCATATCATCGAAGCGCACGGCGGCCAGATCACCCTGGAAAGCGAACCGGGTGTTGGCTCGACGTTCGCCATTACCCTGCCAGTAGCAACCCGCTAGAAATCCAGCAGCACCTTGAGCGTACCGCGCTGCCCGGCGTGCTGCATGGCGTCCGGCGCGGCAGCAAACGGGTAACGCGCCTCGATCAGCGATTCCACATCCACCAGCCCAGCCTGGAGCAGGCGCAGCGCGGCCTCAAACGGCCCGCAGCGGCTGCCGACAATCCGTATTTCGCGCGCGGCTACCTGGGTCAGGTTGACCTGGGGCAAACCTTCGTAAGTGCTTTTAAGGACGATGGTTCCGCGCGCTTCCACCAGATGGAGAGCATCGCTGAAACCGCTGGCCTGCCCGGTGCAGTCCACCACTACCTGCGCCCGTTCCGACTCCAAATCCTGGTAGGTGCAGGCGGTGATGCCCCAGCGGCTGAGCAGTTGGGACTGTTTTTCGTGCCGGACCACGCCGATCACATCCGCGCCGGTCAGGCGAAGCACCTGAACGGCCAGCATCCCCAACTTACCTAAGCCCAGTACGATGATCCGGTCGCGCGGCGAAATGTGCACGCCTTCCATGATTTGCAGCGCCGCAGCCAGCGGTTCAACAAATACCGCCGTATCGTCGCTGATACTGTCGGGTACGTGATGGAGGTTCGACGCGCTGAGGGCCAGGTAGTCGGCAAAAGCGCCCGGATGCTGGTGAATGCCAACCGCGCTCCGGTTGCGGCACTGGCTGGAAATCCCACGCTGACAGAAGTCGCACTGGCCGCAGCCGATGTTAATCTCCCCGACCACGCGCTGGCCGATCAGATGGGATGGCCCCTGCTCCACTTCGGCGACAAACTCGTGCCCCAGGATGCCAGTGAAGTGGTATAGCCCGGCCACCAGTTCCAGGTCGGTATTGCAGATGCCGGCGCGCCGCAGTTTTAACAACGCCTGGCCGGTCTGCGGCTGCGGAGGAGGCACGGTTGCCAGGCGCAGTTGGCCGTCAAATACGAGTGCGCGCATGAGGGCTAGGCCTCAGCTTCGGCGGGCTGCAAATCGCGGCGCCGGTTCACCAGTGGCAGTTCACCCTTCTCCCACGACACCAGCAGCGGGACGGCGATGAAGATGGAGGAGTACGAACCGGTGAGCAGGCCGACAAACAGAATAAATACAAAATGTTTGATGCTCTCGCCGCCAAACAGCATGATGGCGATCATCACGAAGAACACGTTAATCTGGGTGGTCAGCGACCGGTGAATGGTTTCCAGGATGCTGCGGTTAACGATGGTTTCGTAGGGTTCGCCCAGGAACTTTGGGATGTTTTCGCGGATGCGGTCGAACAGCACAATGGTGTCCTGAATGGAGAAGCCGACGACCATCAACACGGCGGTCAGGAACAGCGCGTCCACTTCCCACCCAAACAGCAGCCCCATCAGCGACATAATGGCGGAGACAATCAGCACGTCGTGAATCATCGCCAGAATGGCGCATGCGCCGTAGCGCACGGCATCCGGCACCTGCCGGAAGGCCAGCACGATAAAGCCGGTGACGATGAGGGCGGCGACCACGACAGCCAAAAACGCCGCCTGGGTCACTTCGCGCCCGATGGTGGCCGATACATTTTCAACACGAAGTGCGTCGCGGTTCAGCGGGGCAATAGCGTTCAGCCGTTCCTGAATCTGGCGTGTTTCCTCGTCGTTGTGGAAGCCGGTGCGCACCGACCAGCGGTAGTCGCCGGGGTTGCCCAACTGCTGGATGAGCGGGTTGGTGTCGCCCACCTGTTCAAACACCTGCCGGATGTTTTCTTCAGTCGCACCGGCTTCCGTAAATTGCAGTTCGTAGATGCTGCCGCCCTGGAAATCAATGCTGAAGCGGAATGGCTGGCCGGTCGTGATAATCGAGTACAGCATGATAATCAGACCGGGGATGATGATGAGACCCGAAAAGGTGTAATACCAGCGGCGTTTTTCGACGATGTTAAACATCGTATCGTTCTCCTTGGGTTAGACACCCATCAACCAGCGGCGGTTTTCAGCCGGGCGCTTGAGGAAGGTCAGCAGGACATGCAGGAACGTTCGTGTCACAATGATGGCAGTAAACAAATTCAGCGTAAGACCCAGGGCCAGCGTAACGGCGAAACCGCTGACAATACTGGCGCCCGGTGTCTGCCCGAACAAAAACAGCACGGCGCTGATGAGAATCGTGGAAATGTTCGAGTCGCGGATGGAATTCCAGGCGCGGGAGAAGCCTTCCCGCACGGCAGCCTCCACGTCCTTGCCGGCGCGTAGTTCCTCGCGCATCCGCTCGAAGATCAGAATATTACCGTCCACAGCGGAACCGATGGAAATCAGAAAACCAACGATGGCGGGCAGCGTGAGCGTGACGGGGATGAATTTGAAGATGGCCATGTTCAGCAGCACAAAGACCAGCAGCCCCAGGCTGGCGGCAATGCCGGGAACGCGGTAATTGATGGTCATAAACGCCAAAATGATCATTACCCCGATAACACCGGCGCGGATGCTGAGGTTAACGGACTGCTGGCCGAGTGTGGCGCCGACGGTTTCGCTGCTGATGACTTCCAGCGGGATTGGCAGCGCGCCGGAGCGCAGTTGCAGCGCCAGTGTTTTGGCTTCTTCTTCAGTGAATTGGCCTGTAATCACGCCGCCGGTGTCCAACTGCGCTTCGATAGTCGGCGCGGAGAGAACAACGCCGTCCAGCACGATTGCCAGTGGCTGGCCGATGCGCGCGCCGGTGAACGGGCCAAAGATTTTGCCGCCTTCGGGGGTCAGTTCAAACTGGATTTCCCAGCGTCCGCCCTGTGATAGTCGGGCGGCAGCCGCCTGTAACCCGGAGCCGGTCATCACAGTCTGGAACGGCTGCCCGGTGGCTGGATTCAGAAGCGGCTGGGACTCGGTAGGTATTTGGGAAGTATCCCCGGCGCTGGCCGTTGCTTCGGCGGTGGGTTCTGCGCCAGCGGTCGCTTCGGGGGTGGTTTCAGCAGTGGGGGACTGGCGCTGCTGCTGGATGAGCACCTGCTCGGTGGTCAGGATTTTTTGCCCGACAAGCTGCTGCGCCTGCCCGGCCAGGCCGCTGAAGTCGACAAACTCCAGCAGCGCGGTGCGTTGAATAGTTTCAATCGCCTGCTGCGGGTCACGGACGCCGGGTAGCTCGACCAGAATTCGATGATTGCCCTGTACCTGTACAGTTGCTTCGCCAACGCCGAGCGCATTCACCCGGCGCTCAACGTTGTTGGCAGTGGTTCGCAGGTCTTCCGGGGAGAAACTGCCGGGGGGAAGCTGAGATTGCAGCAGCACACGCAGGCCGCCGACGAGATCGAGGCCAAGACTTTGCTGGACGTTCAGGCTAATATCATCCTTGCCGTCGCCGTCGGTATCAAGGTGGATGCCCTGTGTTTCCGGCAGTACCACCCAGATGCAAAACAGGGTCAGGACGATAATCAAGATCAGCCAGCGGACATGACTGCTCATTCCTCAACTCTACCTTTCTTGGGTCCGATTGGTTGGGTGTTGTTAACGTTCTGGGTGAGCGGATGGCTGGTCGTCGAAGCCTTTGCGAGCGGCGCTGGCAAACACTTCGGGGTCATACGGCTGAACCAGAGCGGCGGTGAGAATACGAATGACAACGCCGGAGGCAATTTCAAGCTGAGCGGTACCCTGATCGGGTTCGATGGCTACTACCCTGCCGATGATGCCGCCATAAGTGACAACTTCATCTCCTATATTCAGGTTACGGACGTAATGCTGCCGTTTCTGAAAATCGCGCTGTTTGGGGAAAATAATCATCGCCCAGTAGGCGCCAAGTGCCAGCACCATTACCAACGCGAGTAGCGCGAATTCCTGCATGGTTGTTTCCTGATTTTTCTGAAGACGGAGAGAATTATAGCACTGCTCTTTCGGCTGGCAACTCTCGGTTTGCTTGACCCTTTGCCATATACCACCTAAAATAGCCGCAGTTTTGATAGATACAGGTTGTGGGATGGTCGGTGAGTTTGGCTGTCTCAGTCAGGATAACATGATGTTTCGATTCAAGCGACAATATCTGCTGCTCCCTGGAGTGGCAATCCTGGTGCTGGTTTTGATTCCGCTGCTGGGAGTGCAGGCGGGTGATCGGGTGCTGTCGAACAATCAGGGTGATGCCAGCACCTCCTGGTTCATCACCGGTGAACCCACACTGGTGATGAACGGGTTTGATCTGACGCCGTTGGGTTTGCAGCTCCCGGCGGTGATTGACCGGGTGAGCATTGCGGTGGATACGCCGGTGGCTACCACTCCGGTGGATGTGGTGGTGTATCAGGATGCCAACGGTGGTTCGCCGGTGGATGCGGTGCTGGCCGGGCAGACACAGGTTACGATTAACCAGACTGGTGTTGTCACCGTCACCTTCCCCACGCCGGTTACGGTGACGCAGCCAGTAGTCTGGATTGGTTTTTACCTGCCAGTAGACTTTAAATTCCTGGCGGATACTTCCGGTACGTCGGTCCTGACCTACTGGGCATGGACGCCGGGTGGTCGTTTTAATCTGGCGAATCTGGCCTCTGCGCAGGTGCTCGGCCCGGCGGACGGCACAGCGCCGGTTAATATTGATATGCAGGGCATTGCGCGGATTACTGGTGAAATCAGCAGCGCGGCGGCGGGTTCGGTTACACCGGGAACGCTGACCATTACCCCGCTGCCGACCATCAGCGTGTCCGGTACGCCGGCAACAGCAGCGCCTGTGATTACCCAGATTGCGGCGGCTGGTGCGGATCTCAGTGTGTTACGTACCTATGCGCCAGCCTGCGATACACTTTCCTGGGATACAGCTGATGTCGGCGTGACCTTCCGGGGCGGCTTGAGTCCAACCTGTACGGCGATATGGCCGGGGTATGCGCCGCCCTCGCCGCTGGGTTTCGCGCGGCGGCAACTGCTGTATGATGTGACCTTCTATAACACACGCGGCGCGCCGATCACCGGGCAGCTTCCGGCGCCCGTTACCCACTGTATTCGTGCGAACCCGGCGGACATTGATCTGGCGGTCATCGGCGCTGCCTATGGTTCGCCCCGGCGCTGGGAGCTGCTGCCGACGCTGCGGATCGGCGATTTGATCTGCGCTGAAGTTCGCCAGGGGGGGAATCTCTCATACTTTATTCCGGGTGTTGAAACGGCGACACCCACGCCGACGGCTACACCCAAGCCATAGCGATTAAGGATAAAACGGCGCTCATGCGGGTTGAAACCAACTGGAAGCTGGTACGGCGCAACCGCCGGCTGGCGAACTTTCTCTTTTTCTTCAGTATGGCGGTGTTGATCGGCGGTTTTATTATCGCCAACACCCAGTTGACAAATACAACCAGTCCCGACAATCTGTCAGTGCTGCTGGCGTTGATTCTGCCCTGGGTGGTGCTGCCACTCGGTTTTATCAGCACCCTGGCCTCGGTCCGGATGACCAATCTCTGGATGCGCCGCCCGCGCCCGGAGGATGCGATTCGGGAGGCGCTCAAGGGGATTAGCAAACGCAGCGTGCTGTACAATTACTACCATTTTCCGGCTCGCCATGTGCTGGTGACACCACATGGTGTCTTTGCGATGGTAACCCGTTATCAGGAGGGGTCTTTCACGGTAGACGGTGATCGCTGGAAAGCGCCGGGCGGTGCGTTCCGCTTGATCTCGCGTATCTTCCGCCGCGATGATATTGGCAATCCGACCGAGGAGGCCTTGCGGGCGGCGGCACACGTCAAAAGTTTGATCGCGGCGGTCGCGCCGAATATCGAAGTGCAGCCCCTGATTATCTTTGTTGATCCGCGTGTCCGGCTGGAGATCAACAATCCCACCGTGCCAGTGCTATTCGCGGACAGCAAGCGGGAGCCGAACCTGCGCGACTACCTCCGCGAGCACGCGCGCCAGCAATCTCCTCAGGAGGTAACTCCGGTGAAGAAAAAACACGGTAAGCCTTCCAGGGCAGTTGCTGTTATCGAGGAAACGGCAGGTACCATAGCTCCTGAGGAGATTGCGGAGGCATTGGAACAGGCGATCCGTTAAACATGACTGCCAGAAAAACCATGCCGGTTGTGATGCTGTTACTTGTCACAGCCGGCTTTTTACTGCGAATTTATCGCCTGGACGTGAGTCCGCTGCGTGGTGACGAAGCATTCACCGTCCAGAACTGGATGTCCCTTCCCCTGGCTGAATCGCTCTCCCGGATTGCAACGATTGAACCGCATCCGTTTCTAAACTATGTCCTGTTTCGAATCTGGGGTCTGCTGGCAGGAACGAGTGAGTTTTCGGCTCGCTATCTGCCGGCACTGGTTAATGTACTGGGCATTGCTGCCTGCTATGGGCTTGGTAGGCGTTTACTAAACCATCGGGCAGGGCTTCTGGCAGCTTTGCTCTGGGCGTGTCACCCGTATCTGATCTGGCATTCACAGGATGCGCGGAACTATGCCATCTGGTCGGGTGTGAGTGTTGTCGCTCTGTGGCTGGGGTTGCGGGCTGTCCAGCGAAATCACTGGTTGGACTGGGCACTGTATTTGGTAGGTGCTTTGCTGGCAGCCAATGTTTTCTATTTTGAATGGTTCAATCAGACTGGCTTTTTTCTGTTTGTGCTAGTGGTATATCGGAAAGCACCCTCTCGTATCCTTCGATTACTGCTGGTTCAGGCTGTCGTTGTTCTACCGTCAGCACTTTCCTTTGTTGTGCTTCAGGGGCAATTGATAACTACGGGAGGTTATGGGGGGACAACAGGAACCGGTTTGAACCTTCCTCGGCTGCTGACCTGGTTTCTCCCTGTACTGGTATGGGGGGAAACATTACCTTCGTTATATATGCCAGTGTTGGGAGTAGGATTGCTGATAGTGTTTGTCTTGGCTTTTATATGGCTCTGGCGAAGCGAACAACGGTATTTGTTTATCTTTTTTTTGCTGGTAGGATTTTTTCCTCTGGTATTGTTAAGTGTTTCGTCGCTTCGATTTGATATTTTTGCTCCTCGTTATGTTCTGTCAGTGGTACCTGTATTTGTTCTGCTCATCGCCTTTCTGGTTGACTCCTTACTTTGTTATCCGCGTTTCATAGGGGTCATACTTCTCGGTACAGGGCTGGTCTTTACCTTACATTCTGTCTATAATTTATATTGGGGGATTGACTACGCGAAAGCCAAGAACTGGCCAGCGTTAACGCAGTATCTTGAAACGCGCGTGAAACCGGACGATTTGATTATCCAACTATCCGTCGACCCCGCCTTTGGCTACTACTATGATGGCGCCGCCCGTGACATCGGCCTGCCCGCGAATCCGTCACAGCCAGTCAGCGAGATTCACCAGGAACTCGAAACTGACAGCCGCCGCTATCGTTCGATCTGGCTGGTTGGGCAAACCTTCCCGGATTGGCCGAATTATGGAGTGGTAGAAAGGTGGTTGCAGGATAACCTGCAACTGGTGCGGGACACGCAGCTATCCGGCATGAGAGTTCAGCAGTATATGCGCTGGGCTGCCGATGAAGTCGTTCCGGCGGAACGGGCGGTATTCGCCGGAGTCGCGGAATTAGTCAGCGCGCAGGTCTGGCTTCCGCCAGAACCAACCGGCGAAATCACCGTCTGGCTCTACTGGAGACCTGACCGGACCACTGAGACACCCTATAAAGTTTTTGTCCATCTGACCGGGGCGATCAACCCAGCTACCGGCACGCCACTGTGGTCGCAGGATGACCGCTATCCACAAAATGGCCGCGTCAGCACCACTGATTGGGCGCTGGCGGCCATTTACCGTGATGTGTATGTCCTACCCACCGCGACCGTTCTACCAGGTGAGTATGAGGTGCGCGTTGGCTTCTATAACCCCGTCACCGGAGAGCGTGCCCGCCTGGCGAACGGGGAGGACAGTTATCGCCTTCAGACCATCACCCTGCCTTAACCCAGGCTTTCCAGCCGCTTTTGCCACTTCGCGACCAGCGTGTTATAAGCGGTCTCCGAGATTTTGCCGGAGGCAAGCTGTATATCCAAGTTATCGAGCAGCGCCTGAATTTCCTCTTTTGTCTGGGGATTCGCCGGCGCGCCGCCGGCAGGTGCGGGAGGCTGCTCGCCGCTGCGTTTCATCATGTCCATCATCATTTGCTGCATCATCATCTGCTGCTGTGCCATCTGCTGTTGCAGCGCCGCCGCTTCCGGATTCAGCGCTGCGCCCATCTGTTGCCCCACGCCCAGGCCGACCCCCGCGCCGGCCAACGCGCCACCCAAACCAGGATTCTCCGCCGCTTTCTGGGCGATATTCAACCGCTGCACCCGTTCCCAGATGTCCAGGCTGACGTAATTCCGCAGTTCTTCCAGGCTGACATCCTTGGCGGTGAATGGCTTGGCCTCAAACGCCTTAATCCGCAGCCCCAGCGCGGCAAACTTGTCGTTGACCTTCGCCAGCATCGCGCCTTCCAGGTCGCCGAGCAGGCGGTTGGCATCCGGCACGCTCTGCGCTCCGCTCTTGGACAGTAGTTCAGCAATCTCTCCCAGCAGCAGGCTCTGGATACGGTCTTTTATGTCGCGCAGGGTGACGATAGCCTTGCCAACGGCGTACTGTTTCACAAACAGCAGCGGGTCGTCCACGCCAATGTCAATTACGCCGTGCGTGATGAGCAGTACCACGCCCATGCCGCGCCCCGGCGTTTCCATGACAATTGGCGGATTAGTCCCCCACCCTACCTGCGGCATATCCTTCAGATTGACAAAATACAGGTCGGCGGTGAACGGTGTGCGCCCACTGGTCGCCATCCCGATCAGCCCGGCGAGCAGCGGGATGTTGGCGGTGGATAGGGTATGCCGTCCCGGCCCCAACACGTCAAGCGCCTGCCCACCCCGTACAAACACGGCGGCCTGACTTTCCCCGACGATGACCTGCGACCCCATGCGCCAGTCGCCGCTGCCCTGCTGCGGTTCGCGGTATGCGAGTTCTTCGTCACCGACGTTGACGTGGTCAATAACGTCAATAATGCGTGCCATGCCATTTCTCCTGTTGTGGTGTTGTTGACTATACGAATTATAATGAGCTACCTAGACCCGTCAGCAGGTCATCACGTTTGGCAAAGGCTTCATTGGCTTCCGCCGTCACCCGGTCAACGGCGGCCAGCGCCTCGTCAATGCCAGCATTGTTGGTCACGGCCTGCTCCAGCGCGGCCAGCGCCGTCTGGAACTGGTCAGCATATTTGATCTGGAGTTCGTCAAACATGTAGATTGTTTCAAGCTGTTCCGGCCCGACCTCAACATCAGCGAAAAACCCCGAATAGCCCGGCGCGGCGGTTTTGACCCGGTCACGGTAAAGCTGCATCCGCGTTTTAACAGCGTTCGTTTTGCTCATGTACGACAGGCCACCGCTGTCCAGCAGCTTCCGTTCAATTTCGGCCAGCCGGTCAATCCGTTCGTCCAGCCGGGCGGCGATGTAATCGCGTACCATGCGGTCTGCCGAGCGGCGGGCTTTTTGGTCGAGATAGCCTTCAAAGCCGGGCAGGCGCATCAGCAGCCGTTCCAACGAGCCGCGTTCGCCAGAAATACGTTGATACAGGTCAGACATCGTTTTTCTCCTGTTCATTCTTGGTGATTTGCGGCGCTTCAGGTCAGGAAATATTCAGTGCCGCAGTATTTGCACACCACGACGCCCTTGCCAACCAGGTTAATCTCGCCGCCGCAGTTTTTGCACTTATCCAGTTCGCGGAGTTTGCTGGCTTCAGCCGAATACAGAATGCCATCCTGCCAGTTGATATAGCCGCTGAACACCTGCAAGCCCACCAACTGATATACCAGGTCTTTCACGGTATCCATGCTGATGCGCATCTCCAACGCCAGATCAGACACGCTCACCTGGCCGCGACTTTTAACGATATCGAGCAGGCGGCGCTGCTGCTGCATACTGGACTCGGCTACCGCTTCCCTGCCGCCCTGCACGACCATATAAATGCCAAACCCGACCAGCAGTGCCACCGGCACAAAGGCAATCCCCGCGCCGACGAGCGCGCCCCCCGCGCTGAGCTGCGTGGCCGAGACCTGCAACGCCAGCCACAAACCGGCGATCACCGCCACGCCGAAGCCCACGACGATCAGAATGATGCCAACCAGACGACCTGTGTTCATGTTTCTCCCCTAGCCAAAGCCCCGGCTGCCACCGCCACTGCTGCCACCCCCGCTGAAACCGCCACCGCTCCAACTGCGACCGCCGCTGCTCCAGCTTCCACTGCTGCCGGTGCTGGCCGACTGTGGGCGGCTGGTCATAATGCGCCCGGCGGACTCCAGCATTTCGGTCAGACCGCTGGAGATCGATTCCAGCCCGCCGGAGATATTCTGCGATACATCGTCCAGCGAGAACCCGCCGTCACCGGCGCGCGCCAGTTCGCCAGGATTGATACCACCGCCGTTATAACTGGACGGGCGCAGCGGCGTTCCAGCGCGGTAGCCGCCGCGGTACGGCCCACCCATGTAGGTCGGGAAATACCAGGGCGGGATCGGCACGCTCTCCAGTTGGCTGAAGCGCCGCACCCAGGAACGATCAATCCCGAAGGCAACCGCATAGGGCAGATAATCGTCAAAGTGTTTCGCCGCTTCCTCGATACTGGAATAGCGGTCGAGATTCTGCAAATACTCGCGGAACGCGCGCCATTTGGCGGCATCCTCCGCGCCCTGCCGTGTTTTGGCAGGCATGTGCTGCCCCGCGATCATGGCCGCCAGTCCGACCAGCGCCAGCGCCGCCGGGACGCACAGCAGCATCGGGCTAATACCCTCCACCAGCGAGAAACCGCCAAACCCGACCAGCAGCGCCAGTACAAACAGACCGGTGCCCAGTCCTGACCACATCGCCCGTGTTGTGCTGGGCTTGGCCGTAAACAGCCCTTCCCGGACAACCTCGTCGTACAGGTCGTTTTGCAGCTTCGGGATGACGGTATAGAACTTATTCCGCAGCGAGTCAAGCGACCGTTCCATCCGGTTGGAACCAAACAGCGCATTCATGATACGCTGCTCAAAGACGCGCAGACCTTGCAGTGATTTGTCCGTTCGTTTGAAGGTGAAGGTGCGGCTGCGACCGATGCCAAACAAGCCCTCGGTCTGTTCCTCCTCCATCACAATGTAACCCCGGTGCGCCAGGTCAATAATCGTGGAAATGACATCGCGCAGATCGGCCTGCTCGTCCAGCAGCGTGCCGACCACCGCCGGCGGCAGCTCAGACGGCGGTTCGGTCAGGTACTCCGGCACCGGCCCTATCCTAGGATCGCGCCCCCGGTTGTACCACAGCGCGTACACGCCCAGCACGCCGCCGATTGCCAGCAGCAGGGACAGCGCGATCAAACCGAGATCAACCAGCGGCTTAGTGGTTTCCTCATAGGCCCGCTGCCGGTCAAAATCAGCCTGCCACGACGGGACGCGCGCCGCCGGATTGTGCGGATACTGCACGCGAATCTCAAAATAGTCGTTGCCATCCAATGGCTGCGTCGCCCGCGCCGTGATGGTCGTACCGCGCACGTTCACGTCCGCCGGCGCGCCATAAGTTACGACCGGGTCTATGCCTTCACGTGGGGCATAGCCGGATGGCATCTGCACGGTAATCGTGCTGCTGCCAATCGAAAACCCAAAGTGTTCGCTGGGGACAGCCGTCCACCACAGTTGATCGCCGCCGTCGTAAATCCGCAGCGCCCCGTCAACCGTGTACCGGATGTCAAACTGCTGCCGGTCGTCGCTGACCGGACGGGTGAAATAATAGACAACGGACAGCGCATTGGCTGTATTTTGCACGCAATACGTGCCGGGGCTTTCGGAGCAGCTTTCGCGCAGCGGCTGGCCGCCTTCATACACCTCGACGCTGTGAATGCGCTCCAGGTTTTGCCGCGGGATTTCGACCGAGCCAAAACGGAAGGTGCCTGTGAAATAAATGTTGTAGCTCTCGGTGACGTTGAAACGGTTTGCGGCGGTATCCACGTTATCAATCAGCACGTCCCAGCGTTCCCAGAACACCGAACGGGACTGCGCGGACAGCGGCCAGGCCGCCAGCAGGAGAGTCGCTACCGCCAGAGCCACAACCAGGCGCTTGGGCATGATGTTCCTCCTGATACGATTCGTCTGCCTGCATTATAACACGCCCGGCAGGTCACGGCGTGGATGGTTGGCGCGGGGACACGTGTCAGTGTAATATCCTAAAGGTTAAATGGCTTTATCCGCTAAGGAGGTTGAACGATGCCCCGCAGCCGACTGCTGTTCGGACTCATACTGGTGTGGATAGCCATTCTCCCCCTCAACGTTTCTGCCCAGACCACCCCACCCCCAACCGATCTCACTTACGTGGTGCAGCCCGGCGACACCCTGTACCGGATTGCCACGCGGTTTGGCCTGACGTATCCGCAGTTGGCGCAGGCGAATGGCATTGTCAACCCGGGCTTCATCTATGCCGGCCAGCGGCTTCGTATCCCCGGTGGGGCCGCGCCGGTACAGCCCGCCCCACCAACAGTTGTACCGCCGGCAGAAACCACTACTACTTATACGGTTATTCGGGGTGATACGTTGCAGCGAATCGCCGTTAAAACCAATACCAGCATTGCGGAACTCATCCGGCTGAACAATATCCGTAACCCCAACATTATTTACGTCGGCCAGACACTGCTGCTTCCGGGTGGTGTAACTCCGCCGGTGGTTATCCCGACCTCCCTGCCTGAGCAGACTGATACAGCGGCAGTTATCCCGTCAGGCTATGGTTTCGATTACGGTATCGAGGCGTTTTTTCTGCATGAAGATACCCGGGCGATTGTAAGCGACATCCAGACGCTGGGCATGCGCTGGGTGAAAGTGCCGGTGTACTGGCGCGATCTGGAAGCGGCGAAAGGACAAATCGAGTTTGCCGCGCTCGATACTATCGTTGATACACTGCGCGCCGCCAACAAAAATATTCTCCTGACCGTCAGTACATCCCCCATCTGGGCGCGCGCCAGCACCGATGAGGACGGCCCGCCCGATAGTTTTGCCGATTACGGCCTGTTTGTGACAACGCTGGCGCAGCGGTACGCCGGGCGGGTGCAGGCGTATGAAATCTGGAATGAACCGAACCTGCGCCGCGAATGGAACAGCACCATCCACAGCATCAGCGCGGCCAGCTATATCGAACTGCTGCGCGTGGGTTACGCGGCGGTGAAGGCCGCCGACCCGCAGGCGGTGGTGGTTAGCGCCGGGCTGGCGCCAACTGGCTACAATGACGGCGTAAACGCGATCAACGACCGGCTGTACCTGCGCGAGCTGTATGCTGCCGGGCTGGCCGCATCCAGTGACGCAATTGGTGCGCATCCGCAGGGCTGGGCCAACCCGCCGGATGCCATCTGCTGCGCGCCATCGGTCGGCGTGACGACCCATTACGAAGACCCCAGCTTCTATTTCCTGAACACGCTCAACGACTACCGGGAAATCATGACGGCCAACAATGACGGCAACACGGCCATCTGGGTGACGGAATTTGGCTGGGGCACGAGCGAGGACACCGACCCGCCATCAGAAACGTACGTCTTTGTCACCTATACGTCACTGGAGGAGCAGGCCGCTTATATCCCGCGCGGTTTTGAAATCGGGGAAAGGCTGGGCTTCGTCGGCCCGATGTTCCTGTACAACCTGAACGGCTGCCTGCCGCAGCTACCCAGCGCCGAAACCTGCTACTACAGCCTGATCGGCCCGGAAGGAGCGCCGCGTCCGGCGTTTAGCGCCGTGCAGCAGCTTTTGAGTACCGGCGGCGAAACCACCGTCCAACCGGAAGTGACCGCCGAAGCCACGCCGCTGGCAGCGCCGATCATCCCACAGGTGACGCCGGAAGCGACCGCTGCCGGTTAACCTATCGTCCAACGTGCCGGGCGAGAGCTGTTGCTCGCCCGGTTAACGCACTCCGGCAGCCGTGTTGTAAACCGCAGCCACCCGCGCTGCTTCGTCGGCCAGCTCGCGCCGGAGCGCCAGTGGCTCCAGCACTTCAACCTGCGCTCCCCACGACCGAATCCAGGGCAGCAGATCGTGCCAGTCATTAACCTGGACCGTCAGCGTACAGCGTTTGTCATCCAGCGTTTCAATCCGCTGCGAACTGTGCCAGATACGCTCCTTAATCAGCGGCGTGACATCCGGCGAAAACGCCAGCACCACCTGTGTTCTGGCATCGCTGCCGCCAGTGATGCCCCACATGTTGGCGAGATAATGCCGCCGGTCAAACTGGCGTGGAATTTCGTAGGCGCTGTCCAGCAACAGCGCGCGCCGGATCGCCACCACCTTAAAGGCGCGCACGCTCTGGCTGAGGTCATCAAAGCCAATGGCGTACAACCCGCCGTTGGCGGTCGGCTCAACAAAATAGGGCGAAAACTCGTGGACGCTGATCTCGCCGCTTTTAACCAGACTGCCCCACAGCTTGACCCGGCGGCGTTCCAGCCAACCTCGCGTGATCGTCTCCAGCACCAGCACAAAGTTGCGGTCTACGGGATGGGCACGCACCGAGTCGGCGATATAGTTCACGTGCGTGGCAAGGGGTTCCGGCAGGCTTGCCGCCAGTTTGGAGAGCGCCGAAATGACGTGCGGATTCTGCTGTTCCGCGTGGCGGGAGAGCATCCGCGCCGCAATAAACAGCGCGACCGCTTCATTGAGGTTCAGCCGGATATTGGCGGAATAATACTCCCGATTGATACAAAATCGTCCGTCCTCCTGCAGCAGCGGCACGCCCATTTTGTCCAGCAGCGCCAGATCGCGGTAAATGGTGCGGCGGTCAACCCCACACGCTCTGGCAATCTCTACCGCGCGCAGCCCGGTACTGCTGTTCCGAAACAACATCCGTTCAATGAATGCCAAACGTTCCGCACGATTCATGCCGTCGCAGCCTTTTATACTGACCTTGCCCGTTCCAGAGTCAGTATAGCAGCATTCGATCATGCGCGCTGGCAAGCGGTTCGAGTTTTAATACAAAGCGTTAACTAGCCAAACCGCGCCTGGAAGACAGCGATATACAGGGGGATGAGGCACAGCACCGCAAAAAACGCCAGCACCGCCAGCGCAATCGTCACCGCGTCAAACGCCGACGGTATATCGTCACTGGGACTCAACTGGCGCGGGTAGAGTTGGCTGGTGTTGCCGGTCCAGCCCTGCTGCTGTGGCGGCGCGCCCTGCTGGTAGGGGGATGCCGGTGGCGGCGACTGGCCGGCCTGCTGGCGCTCAAACGGAGACGGAACGGTGGGGCGGTTGTAGGGCGCGCCCTGCTGCGGTGCTTCTGGCGCGACGCTGTACCGCTGCGTAGGCGCGGCGGTTGACGGACGCGGCGCTTCCGGCGTCGGTGGCTGTACCTGAGAAAACGGCAGCGGCGCCGGCGCGGGGGGCTGTTGCTGGGACGGATAGACCGGCTGGGCGGGCGGTGGTGTCGCCGGACGCGGCGCGGCAGCGGGCACATTCGGCGAGGTCTGTTCGCGTCCGCGATCGCGGTAACTTTCCAGCACGTGACCAAGCTGGTCAGCCATCCGGTAGCGGGCCGAAGGTTCCTTGCTCATCACCTTATAAACGATTTGTGACAGCGTTTCCGGCACGTTCGGGTTGAAATCAGTAACACGCGGGACGGCTTCGCGGATATGCGCCAGCGCCAGTTCCTGCTGGTTCGTGCCGACGTAAGGCAGCCGCCCGGTGAGCACTTCAAACATCACAATGCCGATGGAATACACGTCCGACGCCGGTGTTGGCTTTTCGCCGCGCGCCTGCTCCGGCGCGAAGTAATGGGGACTTCCCCACACCACCGACTGCCGTTCCCCCGGCTGCGTGTCGCTTAACGCCTGAGCGATGCCGAAGTCGGTCACTTTCACCAGATCGCCCCGCGTGACGAGGATATTCTGCGGCTTCACGTCGGCGTGAACCAGACCGGCACGATGGGCAAAGCCGATGCCGGCGCAAATCTGAATCGCCAGTTTTAGGGCACGGTCAACACTCAGCGCCCCTTCGGCCTTGATAATTCTCTTTAAATCCTGTCCCTCAATAAACTCCATTACAATGTACTGGGTCGAGCCGTCGTTGCCCACGTCATGAACGGTGACGATGTTGGGATGGTTCAGGTTGGCGACACTGCGCGCTTCGTTGCGGAAGCGGGTCATAAAGGCGGGGTCGGTCGTCAGGCTGGGGCGCAGCACCTTTACGGCGACCGTCCGCCCCAGCAGCATATCCTGCGCCTTATAAATCACGGCCATCCCGCCCGAACCCTGCTGGGCAATCAGGCGGTAACGTCCGTTCAAAAGGGTTTCGTTATTCGACATACCAACCGTCTCATTCACTCAGGGCCGCATCAGGGGATCGAACAACCGCCGGTATTCTAACAGAGCGCCGCGATCCGTCATAGCGGCAATGTAATCCGCCACCACCCGGCGGATGTCACTCTCGCCGATACGTGCCTGGTACGATCTGGGAAGCTGGCGCGGGTCTTCCACATAGCTGGTGAAAATCTGCTCGACAAACCGTTCGGCCCGTTTTGCCATGCGCGCCACGCGGAAGTGGCGGTACATATTCTGGAACAGGAAATCCTTCAGATGGCGGCTTAAGGCAATAGTCTCTTCACTATGCGAAACCACCGGCTGCGTGTGACGCTGCACCTCCTCAACCGAACGCGGCTGCAGGGCCTTCAATCGCTCCATGCTGGCCTCGATCACATCCCCCACCAGCAAACCGATCAGTTCGCGGATGAGCAAATGGCGCGTCACATCATCAATGGTATGCCCCGACCAGCCGGCACGGTCACAGACATCGCGCCACAGTTCAATTTCGCGCAGGTCATCCGGCTGGATCAACCCAGCCTGCAGGCCATCATCCAGATCATGCGCGTTATAAGCCAGTTCGTCGGCGATATTGGCAATCTGCGCTTCGACGCTGCCACGCAACGCCGGGTCAAAACCGGCGATCTGGCTTAGATCATACTCGGTTTCGTGTTTGGCGATGCCTTCCAGCGTTTCATGCGTCAGGTTTAACCCCGGCCAGTCCGGATAACGCTGTTCCAGTTCGGTCACGACGCGGTAGGTCTGGTGATTGTGGTTAAACCCGCCGCAGGCTTCCGTCAGCCGGTTCAGGATGCCCTCGCCCGCGTGGCCGAACGGGGGATGTCCCAGATCATGCGCCAGACAGATGGCCTCCACCAAATCCTCGTTGACGGCCAGCGCCCGCGCCAGCGTCCGGCCAATCTGCGCCACTTCCAGCGTGTGCGTCAGGCGGGTGCGGTAATAATCGCCCTCATCGTTAACAAACACCTGCGTTTTGTACTCCAGCCGCCGGAACGCTTCCGAATGGACAATCCGATCACGGTCACGCTGAAAGGCGGTACGATAATCCGGTTCATCGTCGGGATACTCGCGCCCCTGGCTGGCGCGGCTAAGCGTTGCATAGGGTGCCAGGGTATCGGCTTCGTTCTGCTCCAAACGCTGCCGGTTTACGTACATGGCAGTTTCACCTCGTCACGAAACACCACAACCCCTTCCGCCACTGTCAGACACACATGACGATCCTCATCCAGCAGCACCAGATCAGCGTCCTTGCCCACCTCCAGACTGCCCTTGCGGTCGGCAACGTGGATGGCGCGCGCGGCATTCAGGCTGGTAGCCTGCCAGACACTTTCCAACGACTGCCCGGTTGCCTGCATCAGGTTCCGCAGTGCGGCGTCCATCGTCAGAATGCTGCCGGCGAGCGTACCATCCGGCAACCGCACCGCGCCGTCCTTCACCTGCACCGGGCGGTCGTCTATCGCGTAGTCCCCATCCGGCAGCCCGGCGGGACGAACCGCATCGGTAATCAGCACCACCCCATCGCGCCCTTTGGCGGCGTACAGCACCCGCATCACTGCCGGATGCACGTGAATCGTGTCCGCAATCAGTTCACAACAAATTTCCGGCTGGGACAACACCGCGCCCACGACCCCCGGTTCGCGGTGGCCGAGGGGCGTCATCGCATTAAACGTGTGGGTAGCATGGGTCAAGCCCCGGCGCACCGCTTCAACAATCTGTTGGTATGTCGCGCCGGTATGTGCGACTGACACTGCTATGCCGCGCCGCACACATTCCTCAACCAGCCAGTGATTTTCTTCATACTCCGGTGCCAGCGCCAGCAGGCGAATCACGCCGATATCGAGAAACGCCAGCGCCTCGTCCCGGTCGGCACGCCGGATACAGTCCAGTTTTTGCGCGCCACATTTGGCAGGGTTCAGATATGGCCCTTCCAGATGCACGCCCAGGATCGTCGCGCCGTTTGGCTGCGGGCCTTGCAGCGCGGCCACCGTTTCCAGCGCCACCGTAATCCGTGCGCGGGTGTCCGTCCAGGTGGTCGGCAGGAAGGCCGTAACGCCGTGACGCGCGTAAAACTGCGCCATGCAGCGCAGTCCTTCCGGTGACGCATCCATTGTATCGTAACCGACCGCACCATGAACATGCACATCAATAAAGCCGGGCAGGAGCGTCATCCCGCTGGCGTCAATGACTGCCGCACCACCGATGTCCGGCGCTGCGCCCGCCCCCATCAGGCGGATTATTCGCCCGTCACTGACTAGCCAGCCAGAAGGAATGACGCCGGTTGGCGTCACCAGGCGCGCATTTTGTAGCAAAAACGGTTTTATCATCACTCAATTTCCTTCCTGCGTCCCATTGTACCAGAGATTCATTCGTTCTCTGTTGGAGGCCGCAGCGGCAATCGAACCGCCTGACACTGAATGTTAGCGAAAGCAGCCGAAACCAGCCAATCAATGGTACATCGGCGGCACTTAACTATTGTACCGGACGGTCACAGATGATATAACCATAGGGAAACGCCCTGTTTTGTCCACAAAGGGAAACATCCATGTCCAACGGGGAAAACGCGCCACAGGCCGCCCACACCAACCCCTATCTGCAACGCTACCACCCGCCCAAAATTGAAGGTAATTTCACCGGAAAACACATTATCACCGTTGACCAGTTTGAACGCAAAGACCTGCAAATCCTGTTCGACGCAGCCACCTCCATCCGCAAGCGGATTCGCCAGTCCGACAGAGGTTTAACCGAACTGTGTGACGGCAAGGTGATGGCATCGCTCTTCTTCGAGGCCAGCACCCGTACCGATATGTCCTTCCAGGCGGCCATGCGCCGCCTCGGCGGCGAAGTCATTGCTGCCAGCAACGGCGTGCAGTTCTCATCGGTCTACAAAGGCGAAAACCTGGCCGATACCGTCCGCGCTGCCGGCTGTTACGCCGATGTGATCGTGCTGCGCCACCCGGAAGTCGGCTCGTCCTATGAGGCCGCCTATTATCTCGACAAGCTCAACCAGCGTATCAAAAACCCGTCCGTCATCATCAGCGGTGGCGATGGCATCGGCGAACACCCCACTCAGGCACTGCTCGATATGTACACCATCTATGATCTGAAAAAGGGGTTCGACAGCCTGACAATCACGATGGTGGGCGATCTGCGCAACGGGCGCACGGTACATTCACTGGCGAAGCTGCTGGCACACTATGCTCCGCAGCAGTTGACGCTGTGTTTTGTCTCGCCACCGTCGCTGAAGATGCCCGACAGCATCCTTGCCATGCTGCGAGAGCGCCAGATAACCGTCTGCGAAACGTCCGATCTCATGGAGGTCCTCGGCCAGAGCGACGTGATCTACTGGACACGCGTGCAGGAAGAACGGTTCGCCAACCCGGCGGAATATGCCGCCATCAAGGACGATTTTGTGATGACACCGCCGGTGCTGGCCCGCGCCAAAGCGGACGCGATCCTGATGCATCCCCTGCCCCGCAAAAACGAGATGGGCACACGGGAAGACCACGACATCCTGGATGAAGACCCGCGCGCGGTGTACTTCGAGCAGATGGAAAACGGCATGTTTGTCCGCATGGCGCTGCTGGCAAAAGTCCTGCGCGGAGTATACGTCTGATGCTCGTCCGCATTCCCGGCATGGTAGACCCCCACACGCACCTGCGTGATCTGGACTGGTCACACAAAGCGACCTTTGCCAGTGAAACGGCAGCGGCGGTCGCCGGTGGTTACTGGGCCGTGTTCGACATGCCCAACACGCCGCCCACCACGATCAGCCGCGCGGCGCTGGATACCAAGCTGGCGGCCATCAGCCGCGAGGCAGTCTGCGATTGGGGCGTTTATGCCGGCGCGTCGCAGGCGGATAACACCACCGAATATGCAACAATGGCCAGCGATGTCTGCGGCCTGAAAATCTTCAACAACTCCACCACCGGAGACCTGCTGCTGGACGATCAATCCATACGCGACCGGCATTACGCCGCCTGGCCGGACAGCAAAATCATCGCCGTCCACGCCGAGGAAGATACGGTGCTGGACATCCTGGCACTGGTGCGACAATACCGCAAGCGCACCCATTTCTTGCACATCTGCACCGCGCGGGAAGTCGGCTACCTGCAAGCGGCGAAAGAAGAAGGTCTGCCGGTGACGGTGGGCGTTTGCCCGCACCATCTGTACCTGACGGAAGACGATGAGCGAACGCTGGGCGCGTTTGGCCTTATGAAACCCGGTCTTAAAACCGCTGCCGACCGCGACGCGCTGTGGCAGGCGATCACATCCGGCGTGGTGGACGTGGTGGAATCCGACCACGCGCCGCACACGCGGGAAGAAAAGCAGTCCGCGCGCCCACCTTACGGCGTGCCAGGGCTGGAAACCACGCTGCCCCTGCTGCTGCTGGCCGTCAGCGAAGGCCGCCTGACGCTGGAACGAGTGGTGGAACTGGTAGCCACCAATCCGCGCCGTATCTGGCGTTTGACGTGTCCGCCAGAGACTTACACGCTGGTGGACACCAACGCGGACTACGTCATCGAACGAGACAGGCTGCTGACACAGTGTGGCTGGTCGCCGTTTGAAGGGATGCGCGTTAAAGGCAAGGTGCGCGAAACCTGGATTCGCGGCTGCAAGGTATACGACGGCGAGCGTGTGCTGGTCGAACCGGGCTTCGGGCGCAACCTGTTTGGGCAGTCAGCATGAGTGATTACTTTTTTGCCGCCTACCAAATCCTCTATGAGCAGATTATTCGCCCATTGATATTTCGCTCCTCGGCGCAGGACGCACACCGCCGGATGCTGCGCCTGCTGACGTGGCTCGACCGTTCCCCGCTGCTGTGCGGGCTGCTGGTCCGCCTGCGCCGCCTCATCACGAAATCCCATTATGTCCGAACCGGCGGTGTTACCCTGCGGTCACCGTTGATTCTCGCCGCCGGACTGGTGAAGGGCGAAGGCTTTGCCGATGAGACGGACGCGCTTGTCGCCGTCGCCGGCGGCAGGAACATCATGCCGGGCTGGCGCTCGATGCCCGCGCTGGCCGGACTGGTCGAGTTTGGCTCGTTCACACGCCATCCCCGCCTCGGCAATCCCGGTGAAGTTGTCTGGCGCGACGAAGCAGCCCGTTCGACCCAGAACCGCATTGGCCTCAAAAACCCCGGGGCGCGCGTTGCCGCCGCTTTTTTAGCGCGTCATCGTCATGATCTGCCGGCGCAGTTTGGCATTAACGTCGCTGCCAGCCCTGGCGTCACCGACCCGGAGCAGGAAACGGCAGAAGTCCTTGAAGCATTTGGCGCGTTTATTGAGCAGGGTATCCGTCCGGCCTGGTTTACGCTCAACCTAAGCTGCCCCAACACGGAAGATGACCCAACCGGACGCCAGACCGAAGACCAGACACGCCGGCTGTGTGGCGCGGTCGTAACCCTGTTGCGAGCGAAGCAGGTGAATACGCCGCTGTGGGTGAAAATCAGCCCGGGACTGGCAGCGGAGCAGTACGGCATCCTCATGCGTGTGTTTCACGAAGTCGGCGTGCGCGGCGTGATCGCTACCAACACCCTGTCGCGTCCCACGCCCACCGACTCCGTTCTAACCGCCGGCGTTGGCGGCGGACGGCTGCACCAACATGCGCTGGAGGCAGCCCGCTGTCTGGCACAGGAAAAGGCACATTATGGTTACGCCGTTGACATCATCGGCTGCGGCGGCGCGCTGGATGGCGACACGGCGCAGGCATTTCTATCGAGTGGCGCAGCCGCCGTTCAGTACTGGTCGGCGCTCATTTATCGTGGGCCGCTGGCAGCGGCAGTCATCGAAAGGGAACTGGAACGTGGAAGAACTGCATGCGCGGGTCGCCCGCACCCTGCTGGAAGTTAACGCCGTTGGCTTCTCACCGGATAAGCCGATCACGTTTAAGTCCGGCATCCTTTCGCCCATCTATGTGGACAACCGCGTGCTGCCGTTTCACCCAGCACAGTGGCACACGGTTATCGAAGGTTTTCAAACCGTTATCGAAGCCGAACAACTGGCATTTGATGCGCTGGCGGGTGTGGCGGTCGGTGGCATCCCTCACAGTTCGGCGCTGGCCTACGCACTGGGCCGCCCATCGGTGTTCGTCCGCAAGGAAGCCAAGGAACATGGCAAGCAAAAGCGGGTCGAAGGCGGGGATGTGACCGGCAGGCGTGTTCTGCTGGTGGAAGATTTGGTCACAACCGGCGGCAGCAGCCTGGACAGCGTGGGGGCATTGCGGGCGGAAGGCGCGTTGGTCGAACACGTGCTGGCGATTGTTGGTTACAACTTTGCCGAGGCGGCGCGCGCCTTCACGCAGGCCGCCGTCCAACTGCACACGCTGACCAACTTCACCGTCATCATGGAAGAAGCCCTGCTGATGGGTAAACTGAATCAGGAGCAGATGGCCGTCGTGAATCAGTGGTTTAAGGACCCGTACACCTGGGGGCACACGTGCGAGCGGTAGCTAAGTTTAATGCCCGCGCGGACACCGTGAATTCGCTGCTGTGCGTTGGTCTGGATACCGAGTATGGGCATATCCCGGCGTCATATCAGACTGACGAATTTCCTCAATTTGCGTTTAACCGCTTCATCATTGACCAGACACACCCCTACGCCGCCGCTTATAAGCCGAATATGGCGTTCTACGAAGCACGCGGCGAGCGGGGACTTCACGAACTTAAATTGACGATGGAGTACCTGCGTCAGCATCATCCTGATATTTTGACGATCTGCGACGCCAAACGCGCCGACATCGGCAGCACCAACGAGGCTTATGCCAGCGCGATTTTTGACGAACTGGGATTTGACGCTGTAACGCTGCATCCCTATCTGGGGCGGGAAGCGTTGCAGCCGTTCCTGGCGCGGGCAGACAAGGGCTGCATCATCCTGTGCCGCACCTCGAATCCCGGTGCGGGCGAATTTCAGGATTTGCAGATCGGAGGCAGACCGTTATGGCTGGTGGTGGCGGAACAGGTTAGCCGCGAGTGGAACGGTAACGGCAACTGTATGCTGGTGGTGGGCGCGACCTACCCTGACGAAATGCGCCGCATCCGCGAGAGCGTGGGCGACATGACGTTTCTGGTGCCGGGCATCGGCGCACAGGGCGGCGACGTGCAGGCGACGGTGCGCGCCGGGCTGAACCACGCCGGTAAAGGCATCATCGTCAACGCTTCGCGCAGCATCCTGTTTGCCGATGACCCTGCCGCAGCGGCACGAGCGCTGCGCGACGAAATCAACCGTTACCGTTAAAATCGTAGGTAGGGACACGGCGGCGGCGTGTCCCTACCGCATTACGTTTTCACCTTTTCCATCTGCTGGCGGATGCTTTCGGCGATGATGTCCGGCTCCGTGCCATAGGCATACGTCACGCGCAGCAGACCGTTGGGGTCAACCAGGTACGTCCGCGTCGTGTGGTCTACCAGATAATTGGCCTGCGACCCGGTATCCGCGCGGCGCTCGTAGAACAGTCCGTACTCCGGCCCGATGCGCGCCAGCGTTTCGTCGTCACCGGACAGGCCGATAAACGCCGGGTCGAAGCGCGCCAGATAGTCGCGCAGCGCATCCGCCGTGTCGCGCTGCCCGTCCACGCTGATAAACACAAACTGCACCTCGTCGGCCTGTTCGCCCAGCGCCTGTTTTACCTGCTTAAATTCCGCCAGCGTCAGTGGGCAAAAATCCGGGCAGTGGGTGTAACCAAAAAACACCAGCGACCATTTGCCGTTGAGATCGCTCAGGCTTATCGGTCCGCCCCGGCTGCCGGGCATGGTAAAGGCGCTCAACTGCACGGGCGGGTCGTATTCCGTGCCGGTGTACTGTGTCTCGCTGATCGCCGGAACGACCGGCTCAGCAGGCCGCGATACCGAACGATACACCACGTAGATGATCGCAGCAATCGTCAGCAGCACCAGCGCCAGCAGAACGTAAGTTGTAGTTTTCCCCTTGCTCGGTTGTACCGTCATCCCATCCTCAAACGGCTATTCCATCGCCATCCGGTCCTCAATTGGCACGCCAATCTCGATTTCCGCGCCTGACTCGAACTTCAGCGTGAGCGTAATCGCCTCGCCCGGCACAAACTCGCGCGTGAGTTCCATCAGCATAATATGATAGCCGCCTGGTTTCAACTCCACGCTGCCGCCCGCCGCAATTTCCAGCCCGTTTTCCAGTGGGCGCATCTTCATCACATCGTTTTCCATCACCACTTCATGGATTTCCACCAGGTTCGCGGCGCTGGTCGTCGCGCTCACCAGCCGGTCAGCCGTTTCACCCCGGTTCATGATCTGCATATAGGCGGCGCTCACGCTGTCCGCGCTCATGCCGCCCATCGGCGCTTCGGCAGTCGTTTCCATTCCGCCCGTGTGCATGGGTTCGGCGGTTGCTTCCCCCATCGTGGCCGCCACCGTCGGGCGCGCCCACGCGTTAACAAAAATTAGGCTGTTCGGCGCCGGCGCCTCCTCACGAATCGGCGCGCCAATCACCACCTCCTGCACCGTGCCGCCCGGTGTTCCTTCGGCATTGAGCGCCTCGAACGTCAGCGTGAGGCTGATGGCTTCGCCCGGCACAAACTCGCGCGTCAGGTCCATTAGCATCACGTGATACCCGCCCAGCTTCAGTTCAACACTGCCGCCTGCCGGGATTTCCAACCCGTTTTCCAGCGGACGCATCCGCATCACGTCATTTTCCATCGTCACTTCATGGATTTCAACGATGTTAGCGGCAGTGGTGGCAGCCCCAACCAGCCGCAGCGCGCTCGTGCCGGGATTTTCAATCGTCATATAGGCCGCGCTCACGCCGCCC
This sequence comes from Chloroflexota bacterium, assembly GCA_016223085.1. GTDB lineage: Bacteria > Chloroflexota > Anaerolineae > Aggregatilineales > Phototrophicaceae > CFX2. The sequence goes on along the minus strand of JACRPS010000033.1, from coordinate 67,715 downwards.
ATACTCATACCCCCTATCTCCGGCGTGGCTTCGGAATGCATCGCCATACCGCCCGTTTCCGCCGTCGCTTCGGCCACCGGCGCCGCGACCGTCGCCCGCACCCACGCACTGCTGATATAAACAACCGTTTCCATCTGACCAGCAACCGGCAGCACCATCAAAAACGTCAAAGCGAGAGACACAATGACGAACCACTTCCACATGATACACCCCTTTCTGAAGCGGCCATCGCAGCCATGATTGTACTGATCGCCGCCGGATTGTACCAATTCTCACAATGTTTCAGGGGGTTTTGCCAGTCGTAGCGCCAAAGGCTTTCACGCGCGGCCAGATATGGATCGCAAACACGACGGCGGCTCCCAGTTCGGAGGCGCGTCCCGCCAGCGCCAGCACATTGCCTGCCGTTCCAAACCAGGGGCTGACGGCCACCGCCAGAACGCCAGCGTTTATCAGCCCAAACGCCAGCCAGGCCAGCCACACCACGCCGTATTTTCGTTCGCCGGACAGGCGCGGCATAATCCAGAAGGCGACTCCCATCGCCAACTGCATGGTCCAGCCCAACAGGGCAAAATCCATGTGCGCCGCCAGCAGCCGCCAGATACCGGCATCCAGTGGATTACCCTTGTGGAACAGCATCAGCGCGCCAATGGTAAAGGCAGTTCCGAGATGCAGCAGCGCGGCGCGCACCATCCAGACGGTTAATCGCGGCACGTCAACGCTCCTTCACCCGCCCCCAGGTATTGATCACAAACGCCCAACCGGCGACCAACTGGAACAGCGCGGACAGCGCCAGCAGCGATCCGGCCACACCGCCGGGCTGATTCGCCCCCAGCGGCTCACCAATCGCCCGCAGCACCAAGCCCGCGTTAAGCAGCACATAGGTTATCCAGCCCAGCATTTCGCTGCCGCGCGGATGGTCTTTGGAGTATTTGGGGAACATCCAGTACACCACGCCGATGATAAGCTGTGTCACCCAGCCCACCATCAGCAGGTGAATGTACACCGGGGTGAAGGTCACAAACGCTGCCGGTAGCCGCAGCAGGGGCCGCGCCAGCAGGGCCACCCCCAGCGACAGCGCCAGAATGAAATACAGCAGGCCGGTCTTGATAAAGTAGCGTGTCAGAGTTGGCATGATCGCCTCATTATACCTGTGCCTGGTCACCTCTGTTTTACCGAGGATAGGGTGTATCGCAGCAGCCTGTTAGTTGCGCAATTGTAGAATCGGTTTTACAATCACGCCCATTCTGGCAGATGCATGCGGCGAACTGCCAAACCTCATCCATTTTCAGTACGATTGATACTAACCGCTTGGCTTTGATGGACTACAATCAATGGGAAAGCGGAGTAGCAATGCCATCAAGTCCTATCCTCGGTAACAGCCTGTTCTGGTAGCTGTATACATGTCCATGAGGAACTGCCAGGCGATAATCCATTCCTTTACTATCCATTTGTTTTGACCGTAACCGGGCTTCCCGGTTGCGATAGTATAAAGTTTAGGAGGCCGCTTCTATGAAGAAAGTATCCGTTTTATGGTTCATCGCTGTGCTGGTGGCGCTGACCCTGGCGCCAGTTGCCAGCATCGCCGTCGCTCAGGATACCCCGAAGGGGCTGGAAGACGGGAAACTGACCATCGCCTGGATACCCAAGGCGTTGAACAACCCCGTTTTTGAACTGGGCAAGGTGGGCTGCGAAACCGCTGCCAAGGAACTGACCGAACAGGGACCTTACGAGGTTGAATGTCTGTACATGGGTTCCGTCGCCTCCGACATGGCGGAACAGGCCCGTGTCATGGCGGACGCGGTGGCGCAGGGCGTGGACGCGATTGGTGTCTCCTGCAACAGCGACGCGGGCTGTGTGGAGCCAATCAACAGCGCAATTGACGCCGGCATCCCGGTCATGACCTGGGACAGCGACTCGCCCGAATCGAACCGCTTCACGTATCTGGGCGTCAGCAACTACCTCGGTGGCCGCGCGGCGGCTGACCTGCTCATCCGCGAGATGGGGACGGAAGGCAAAGTTGCGCTGCTGACCGGCGTGCCCGGCGCACCCAATCTGGAACAGCGTATCCAGGGCTTCAAGGACTACGTTGCCAAGTTCCCCGGTATTGAAATCGTGACGACAGTGGCCGGCAACGACGACATCAACCTGAGCGTTCAGGTAGTCGAGGAAACGATGCAGTCGAACCCCGACCTGAACGGCTGGTTCTTCGTCGGCCTGTGGCCGATCTTCGCCGGGCGCGGCGCGATGCCACTGTTTGAAGAAGCCGCCCTGCGCGCTGAAGGCGACCTGAAAGCGGTCGCGTTTGATACGCTGCCGGTTGAACTGGAATGGCTACAGGAAGGGCTGCTGGACGGCCTGGTTGGGCAGAAGTACTGGGGCTGGGGCTACGACACCGTTTACATGATCTACGACAAGATCGTCAACGGCGCCGAATTTGAGTCGTTCACCAACTCCGGCATGGACATCGTGACTCCGGCTAACGTGGACGCGATGGCGCAGGCGTGGGAGACGCAGGATTTCACCCAGGCGCTGCCGCCCGCTTTCCCGCCGGAAGATGGCAAATTCAGCATCGCCTGGATTCCGAAGGCGCTGAATAACCCTGTTTTTGAACTGGGCAAGGTCGGCTGCGAAACGGCTGCCGCCGAACTGACCGAAGCCGGGCCGTTTGAAGTGGAATGTCTGTATCGTGGTTCGGTCGCTTCTGACATGGCCGAACAGGCGCGCGTGATGGCCGATGCCGTCGCGGAAGGCGTGGACGCGATGGGTGTGTCCTGCAACAGCGATGCCGGCTGTGTTGAGCCGATTAACAGCGCGATTGCCGCCGGCGTCAGCACCATGACCTGGGACAGCGACTCACCCGAATCGCAGCGCCTGACCTACCTGGGGGTGAGTAACTACGAAGGTGGCCGCGCCGCCGGTGAACTGCTGGTGCGGGCAATGGGCGAAGAAGGCCAGGTCGCGCTGCTGACCGGCGTCCCCGGCGCGCCCAATCTGGAACAGCGCATCCAGGGCTTCAAGGATTACGTCGCGCAGTACCCCGGCATCGAAATTGTGACGACGGTGGCCTGCAACGACGACATCAACCTGGGCGTGCAGGTGGTCGAGGAAACGATGCAGTCCTATCCTGATCTGGACGGCTGGTTCTTTGTTGGCCTATGGCCGATCTTCGCCGGGCGTGGCGCGATGCCACTGTTTGAAGAAGCCGCGCTGCGGCCTGAAGGCGACATGAAGGCGGTCGCGTTTGATACCCTGCCGGTCGAACTGGAATGGCTGAAGGACGGCCTGCTGGACGGCCTCGTCGGGCAGAAGTACTGGGGCTGGGGTTACGACACGGTGCATATGCTGTATGACCATGTGATCTACGGCACACCGTTCGAAGACTTCACCAACTCCGGCATGGACATCGTCACGATCAACAACGTGGACGCGATGGCACAGGCCTGGGAGACGCAGGACTTCACCCAGCCGCTGCCGCCCCCGTTCCCTGATGGAGAGTAATACTTCGTTGATCGCTCGATTGTAAAGTAAGCGGCGCTGGCGGGATGAACATTTCGCCAGCGTCCATCCATCGCCAGAGGTGCAGCTTGCAGACCGAACCAATCCTCCGCGTGCAGGGGGTGTCAAAAGCCTTCCCCGGCGTGCAGGCCCTGACCGACGTTGATTTTGAAGCCTACCCCGGCGAAGTGGTGGCGCTGCTGGGTGAAAACGGCGCCGGTAAATCCACGTTGATGAAAATCCTGGCTGGGGCGTATACCAGGGACAGCGGGCACATTTACCTCGGCGGCGAGGAAGTGGAGTTAACCAGCCCGCATCAGGCGCAGTCCCTGGGGATTTCGATTATCTACCAGGAATTTAACCTCGTCCCTACCCAGACGGTCGCCGCCAATATTTTCACTGCCCGCGAGCCACTTCAGCCCGGTGTTGGGCGCGTGGTGAAGCTGGTGGACCGCCGCCGCATGGAGGCGGAAGCGCAAAGGCTGCTGGATATCGTCGGCGCGCACGTCTCGCCAACCGCGCTGATTCGCAGCCTGCCGGTGGCCGAACGCCAGTTGGTTGAGATCGCAAAGGCGCTGTCATTTGACTCGCGCGTCATCATCATGGATGAGCCAACATCGGCGCTGGGCAAGGACGAAACCGAAAAGTTATTTGAAATCATCCGAAACCTGAAAGCGCAGGGACGCGCCGTTATTTTTATTACCCACCGTCTGAACGAAGTGTTCCGCATCGCCGACCGGGTGGTGGTGCTGCGGGATGGCCGACTGGTCGGCACGGCCCCGATTGGCGCAGTAGACATTGATAAAGTGATCGGCATGATGGTCGGGCGCTCTCTCAGCCAGATGTACCAGAAAGAACCGGCCCAGATCGGCGACGTCGTGCTGGACGTGAAAGGGCTGGCGCGCGCAGGCGCGGTTGAGGATGTTTCCTTCCAACTGCGGCGCGGCGAAATTCTCGGTTTTGCCGGGCTGGTCGGCGCGGGCCGCACCGAAACCGCCCGGCTGCTGTTTGGCGCGGACGCGAGGGACGCAGGTGAAATCTGGATTGATGGCCGCCAGCCTGAGATTCATTCACCGGAGGACGCTATCCGCGCCGGTATCAGCCTGGTGCCGGAAGATCGTGGCAGCCAGGGGCTGGTACTGCTGCTCAGCGTCTTTAAAAATGAAGTGCTGCCAAACCTGTCCCCACATTCCCGTTTGGGACTGCTGGACGGCGCCACACTGGAACGCCAGGCAGCGGAGTATGTTCAGCGACTGAATATCCGCACGCCCAGCCTGGAACAAAAGGTGATGTATCTCTCCGGCGGCAACCAGCAAAAAGTGGTGCTTGCCAAGTGGCTGATGTCCAACCCGAAGGTGCTGATTCTGGACGAACCCACACGTGGCATTGACGTTGGCGCAAAATCCGAGATTTATGCCCTGATGAGCCAACTTGCGCGCAGCGGCATGGGCATCATCATGATCTCGTCCGAACTGCCGGAAATTCTGGCGATGAGCGACCGCGTGCTGGTGATGTGTGAGGGGCGCGTAACCGGCATTCTCAACCGCGACGAACTGCAAAACCAGGAAGCCGCGCAGGAAATCATCATGTCGTATGCCACGCGGCACGCTGTAGAAGGAGTCCCTGCATGAGCGATATAACCGTCAGTCCGCCCCGCCCTGCCCCGCGTTCCACCTGGCGGCGCGTGCTGCGCGGCCAGGAGATCGGCATCTTTCTGGTGCTGCTGGGTATGGTCGCGTTTTTTACGCTGGCAACCGGCGGCGCGTCCGGCACTTTCCTGAAGCCGACCAACCTCACCAACATCATGCTCAACTTCTCCTGGACGGCCATTGCTGCCTTCGGCATGACGTTTGTGATTATCTCCGCCGGCATTGACCTGTCGGTTGGTTCGGTTATGGCGCTGGCCGGGCTGGCTGCCGCCTTCCTCATCGCGCGCGACAAATCACCGTTCCTTACCGCCGACGGCACGGTATCCGAGTGGGCGATTCCGCTGGCGATTCTGGCCGGGTTAGCGGTCGGCGCGCTGGCGGGTTTCATCAACGGCCTGCTGATTACCTTCGCCAAGCTGCCACCCTTCATCGCCACGCTCGGCATGCTGCAAATCGCGCGCGGCATCGTTTACGGGCTGTCGCAGGGCTGGCCGATTCAGAACCTGCCACCCAACTTCATGACGATTGGCCGCCAGAACATTCCGGTCGCCGGAGTCAACTTCCCGCTGCCAACCGTCATCATGCTGGTGGTCGGCATTATCGCCTGGATTTTCCTGACCCGCACCGCCTGGGGCTACCGCATCTTCGCCGTTGGCGGCAACGAGCAGGCCTCGCGCCTGTCCGGCATCAGCGTCACCCGCACCAAGATCATGATTTACACCATCTCCGGCCTGCTGGCCGGGGCCGGTGGTGTCCTCCTGACCGCACGTCTGGGCGTGGCTGCACCCACCGCCGCGCAGGGATACGAACTGGACGTGATCGCGGCGGTCGTGGTCGGCGGTACCAGCACCAGCGGCGGCGAGGGCAGTATCCTCGGCACACTCATCGGCGCGGCCATCATGGGCGTGCTGCGTACCGGACTGAACCTGATCGGCGTTGAAGCCTATTGGCTGCCATCGGCGCAGGGCATCATCATCATCGCGGCCATCACGCTCGACCAGTGGTTCCGGCGCCGCCAGGGTAAACCGACCGGCTTTGCCCACTGGTTCAGCCGAGGCGGGAAATAGGCAGGGTGAGCGCCATGAATTCCTACGAACGGGTCATGAAGCGGCTGCACGGCGAGGCGGTTGACCGCCCGCCGAACTTTGACATCATGATGCAGTTTGCCGCGCATCACATCGGCCAGCCGCTGTCGCGCTACTATCAGGACTACCGCGTGCTGTGTGACGCCAACTTCGCCGTCCAGCAGGATTTTGCGCTGGACATCCTGCAGGCAATCTCCGACCCGTACCGCGAAACGGCGGACTGGGGCGCGGAGATCATCTTCCCGGACGACGGTCTGCCGGTGTGCGAAAACCCGCCGTTGGCCGACGATACCGACCTGAAACAGCTAACCCCACCCCGCCTACCCGGACGGCGTATGACGGACCGGCTGGAAGCAATTCGCCTGTTCCGGGAACGCGCCGGCGGCGAAGTCCCGATTATGGGCTGGGTGGAAGGTGCGCTGGCAGAAGCCGCCGACCTGCGCGGCGTCAGCAATCTGATGCTGGACTTTTACGACCGGCCCGACTGGCTGTGCGATCTGCTCGAACAATGCACTGAAGTGGCGATTGCCTTCGCGCGAATGCAGGTGGAAGCCGGCGCGGACATCATCGGTCTGGGCGACGCGATTGCTTCGCAGGTGTCGCCGGTTCTGTACGAGCAGTACGCCCTGCCCTACGAGCAGCGCATCTTCGCGGCAGTACACGCGATGGGGGCGCTTGCCCGCCTGCACATCTGCGGCAATACCAGCAAAATCCTGCACCGGCTGCCGGAAAGCGGTGCGGACATCATTGATCTTGACTGGATGGTGGATATGGCAGCCGCCGCGCAGGCGTTTGGCGACAAAGCGGTCTGCGGCAATTTCGACCCGCTGGCCGTGATGCTGCGTGGCACGCCGGAGCAGGTCTATCAGGCCGCCCAACGTTGTATGGAACTTGGGGGAGCGCGCAGTTTTAGCGCCGCCGGCTGTGAAATCCCGGATGGCACGCCACACGCGAATTTGCGGGCGCAGGCCGCCGCGCTGGAAGCGCTGCATGTTTGAACGGCGACAACGCCCCTAGTGAATCTGATACCCCCAAACGCCGCCACCAGCGGCGTTTGTTTTTCAGGTCAGTTTAGTCGGCGGTAAGAAAACCTGTATAAGAGCCTTAAAATTGTGGACGAAACCTGTTCATTTATGTTACATTAGGTGTACATCACGTACTGAAAGTTGAGCGCAGGTTATGAAATCAATCGTTGTGATCGGTGCAGGGATGGGCGGGCTGGCGGCGGCGCTGCGGCTGGCGCACCACGGTTACCATGTCACCGTGCTGGACAAGCAGGCGCGACCCGGCGGTCGCAGCAGCGTGATCGAAGAATCGGGGTTCCGCGTGGATCGTGGGCCGACGATCCTGGTGATGAAGTCCACCTTTGACGAAACCTACCGGGCGCTGGGGCTGGACATCAACCAGCGGCTTGATTTTGTCCGGCTTGACCCGAATTACCGCATCTACTTCCATGATGACACCTTCATTGACCTGTACGCTGACCTCGACCAGATGGCGCCTGAAGTGGAAAAAGTTGAACCCGGCGCAGCAGCGGGGCTGCGCCGGTTTATGGACGCCAGCCGGCGGAAGTACGCGCTGGGCATGGATTTTGTTGATCGCAATTACGACCACATCACGGACCTGATGAACCCTGCCGCCGGCATCAAACTGGCAGCCACCCGTTCCTACGAACGCCTGTACAAGCAGGTCGGGCGCTACTTCAAGTCCGACAAGCTGCAAAAAGCGTTCTCGTTCCACTCGATGTTCCTGGGGCTGTCGCCACTGGATGCGCTGGCGATGTACAGCCTCATCACCTATGCCGATCTCGCGCTGGGCATGTGGTATCCCAGAGGCGGCATTTACAGCATCATCGAAGACATGCTGGCGCTGGCGGCAGACCTCGGCGTGAAGATTCGCTGCAACTCAGCCGTACAAAAAATCGTAATAGAAAATAGGCGCGTGACCGGTGTCCGGCTGGAAACGGGGGAGTTTGTTCCGGCTGATCTGGTGGTCTCAAATGCCGACCTGCCCTACACCTACCGCTGCTTGATTGACCCGCAGCATCGCCATGACTATCCTGACCGGAGGCTTGAACGGATGCAGTACTCCTGCTCCGGCTACCTGCTGTATTTGGGTGTGGACAAAACCTATTCACACCTGCGCCATCAGGCACTGTATTTCTCCGAGGATTACCGCGCCAACCTGGACGCCATTTTTACGATCAAAACACTGCCGGATGAACCCTCGTTTCATCTGAATGTGCCGACCATCACCGACCCCGGCCTTGCGCCGCAGGGGCACAGCCTGCTGTACCTGCTGGCGCCCATGCCCAATCTGACGGGATGGGTGGATTGGCGTTCGGCGGCGCCGGTAGTGCGGGAACAGCTTGTGCGGCAGCTTGAGCGCATCGTTGACGCGGACATCCGGCAGCATATCGTATGGGAACGCGAGTATACGCCCAACGATTTTCAGTCGGACATTAACGCCGTATACGGCTCGGCGTTCGGTTCGCTGTCGCAGGGGTTCTTCCAGTCCGCTTACTTCCGACCGCACAACAAAGCACACGATATTGACGGACTGTATTTTGTTGGTCAGGGCACGTATCCCGGTATCGGAATGCCGATGGTACTCATTTCGGCCCGGCTGGTGACGGAAAGGATTGTTCAAGAGTGGCGCTAAAACAACCCGAAACCCTGCTGCACGTCCAGACCGCACCGCCGCCGTTTCATCCGCGCGTCCTGCCCAGCCACACGCTGTCGGCGGATTACGCGGTCTGCCGCGAAGTGATGCGCGGCGCCAGCCGGAACTATTCCTTCGCGGCACGCTTCCTGCCAGCCGACAAGCTGCCGCACGTTGAGGCGCTGTATGCCCTGATGCGCGTGGGTGATGACATCGTGGATGTCCAGTACCGGGGGACCGCGGCGCGCGCGGCCATCGAGCAGTTCGAGGAACTGTACTGGCGCGCCTTCGACACCGGCAGCAGCAGCCACCCGGTGCTGCGGGCCTACCTGCACACCGCGCACCAGTTTCACCTGTCACCGGAACTGATGCGCCCGTATTTCCGCGCCATGAGCGAAGACCTGAGCATCAGCCGCTTTCCGACCTTTGCCGACCTGCTGCATTACATGGACGGCAGCGCACTGCCGGTGGGCCGGGCGATGGCGCACATCCTGGGGGCAAAAACCCGCCACGTCCGGGACGTATACAAGCAGGCCGACGCGCTTTCGATTGCCATGCAGCTTAGCAATTTCTGGCGCGACGTGGCCCAGGACTGGTCGCGCGGGCGAGTTTATCTCCCACAGGAAGACCTGGTGCGTTTTGGCGTGACCGAGGATGACATCGCTGCCGGACGCATAACACCAAATTGGATTGCCCTGATGGAATTTGAGTTTGAACGCACGGAAGGCTACTACCGACAGGCGCGTGAGGGAGTCCGGCGGCTGGCGTCAGGCCGCTGGGCCGTGATGAGCGCGCTGGAAATCTACCACGCCATCCTGACCGATATTCGCAGCAGAGGCTTCAACGTATTTGCTGGCCGCGCCGGGGCCAGCAAGTGGGAAAAACTGCGGCTGGTGGCATCCGCCTGGCGGCAGGTTCGCTAACTTTCAGCTCCCGCAACACATATCGCTCTGGCTGGTCGGTCAGGGCTTTTTTATTGCCGGCGGCGCACCCGCATGAACACACCGGGGCGCGGCTCCAGCGTTGCGCCCATGTGCGCGTGGACGTGATCGCGCGTCAGAACCAGATCAAACTGCTGCAGCACCCGCGCCAGCACCACTCTGGTTTCCACCTGCCCAAACAGCGCACCGATACAGTTGCGCGGCCCGCCACCAAACGGCAGATAGGTATAGGGTTGGCGACTGCGGCTGTTTTCGGGCGTGAAGCGTTCCGGGTCAAACCCCTTCGGGTCAGGCCAGTACGCCGGCTGGCGGTGTGTCAGGTAGATCGAATACATCACGCGCGTACCGGCGGGAATGGTATACCCCTGAAATTCCAGATCAACCGCCGCCCGGCGCGAACCGAGGTGAATAGGCGGGTACAGGCGCAGCACCTCGTGCAGCACGCGGTCGAGGAAAAGCAAATCCGGCAGCGTTTCCATGCTCGGCGCGGCGCTGCCCAGTACGGTATCCACTTCAGCGCGGGCACGCTGCATGGCAGCGGGATGTTTGCCCAGCAGATACAGCGACCAGCTTAACAGCGCCGTGCTGGTATCGTGACCGGCGATCAGCATCGTCAGCAGTTGGTCGCGGATCAGATCGTCGGTCATTCCCGGCGTGGCGATCAGCACTCCCAGCAGGTCGTCCGGTTCGCCGGGCGCTGCCCGCCGCGCCGCGATCATCTGATAGAGATATTGATTCAGCCGTCGCAGCGCAGCCGTATACCCTGGACGCGGCGTGTCCGGCCAGAGCACCCATAACCCCGGCGAAATAAACTGGATTGATTTCAGGATAGGCTGCCACAGCCGCCGCATCTCCGGCGCAAAATCCACCTTAAACAACGTTTCCATCAAAATCAGCAGCGCGGCGCGGCGCATCTCAACCAGCATGTCGCGGATGTCGCCATCCTGCCAGTCACGACACACCCGATCAATGGCGCAGCGCATGGTTTCAACGTACTTCGCCATCATGCTTTTGTGCAGCGCGGGGTTCATGCTGCGGCGCAGCCAGTCGTGCAGATCGCCATCTTCGACCAGCACGCCGTGCCGCAGCAGCGCCGTCACCGGGTCGCCTTCGGAGCGCCAGCGCAGGTCATCCCGCGATGTCACCAGCACAAAGCGGGCGGCTTCCGGCCCGGCCAGCATCACCGGCTTAAAACCCGGCAGCGTGATCTGGAAAATGTCACCGAGTTGGTGGTTAAATACTTCCAGAGCGGACAGAACGGTGCGGTCCCGCAGCATCGCTTTCAGGGCAAGCAGGGAGACCGATTGATCGGTAGTGGGGATAGGTGGCGGCATGGGCTAACTATACCGCAGCCCGCCCGGAACGTCCATCAGCCAGGGGTCAGAGGTCGCCACGTCTGCTTGAACCAACAGCCGACCCTGAAGCGCCTTCGCTTATCGCTATCATGCGGTTGTAGAACGGTAGGCGAGGCTAAAGCCGGCTGGTTGCGCCAGGCCCAGGGTGAGCGGTTTTCGCCAGTATCGGCCATACGTCCCGGCAGAATATCGCCAGCCGCAAAACCATGCTGCCACAACTCCAGATTCAAGCTGAACCTTCGCCCTTACGCTGTGCCAGCGCCGCCTTTTCCAGCAGTTCCCGGACTTCTTCATCGGTTGTCTGTGAGAAATCCTCATACCACAAACCGACGGCAAAAAAGGGTTCAGGCGTGATGGCGCAGACGACTTCATCAACCTCGTCTTCAAAATCCTCGCAGGTGGAACGCGCCGCCGCCGGCACAGCAACAACGATCTCCGCCGGGTTGAGCCGCTTCAGCGCCGTCACCGCCGCACGCATACTGGCGCCGGTTGCCAGCCCATCATCCACAAGAATGACCGTCTTCCCCTGAATTGCTGGCCGGGGCCGATTACCCCGGTACAGCGCCTCACGCCGTTCGAGTTCAGCCTGTTCCACGGCGGCAGCCCGTTCAATCTCGGCAGTGGATATCTGGAACTGCTGCACCACGTCCGGGTTCAGCACCTGAACCCCACCGGAAGCAATCGCCCCCATCGCCATTTCCTCATGGCCGGGGAGGCCCAGCTTGCGCACCACAAAAATATCCAGCGGTACGTGCAGGGCGCGGGCGACTTCATAGGCGACCGGCACACCACCGCGTGGCAGCGCCAGCACCAGCACGTCAGGCCGATTGGCGTACCGGGCCAGTTTGGTGGCGAGATACCGTCCAGCCTCCGACCGGTCGGCAAACTGAATCCGCACCATGCCCCCACTCCATCATCCCGTCAGATATTTGCGGAACCACTTCAGCGCCAGGTTGGCCACTGCTTCCAGCGCCCCTGGTTCTTCAAACAGATGTGACGCTCCTGGAATGATCTCAAGCTGTTTCTTGCAGCGCAGCAGCGCCAGCGCCTCCTGATTCATGCGGATAACCGGCACGTCCGCACCGCCGACAATCAGCAGGGTTGGCGCTTCCACCCGCGCCAGCGCGTCAGCAGCCAGGTCAGGCCGCCCGCCGCGTGATACCACCGCGCCGACCTGTTCAGGCCGCGCTGCTGCCGCAACCAGGGCCGCGCCCGCACCCGTGCTGGCGCCAAAGTAGCCAAGCCGCAGGTGCCGGGTTTCCGGCTGTGTAGTCAGCCAGTCGGTCGCCGCGATAATCCGGTTCGCCAGCAAATCGAGATCAAACCGTAAATGCCCGGTATCGCGGTCGGCCAGCTCCTCATCCGGCGTCAGCAGATCCATCAGCAGCGTTGCCAGCCCGCCTTCGGCCAGCGTCCGCGCGACGTACTGGTTACGTGGACTGTGCCGGCTGCTGCCGCTGCCGTGCGCAAACAGCACCACTCCCGCACTGTTCTCCGGGATACGCAAGTGGCCGGTCAGCGATACAAACGGCGTAGTGATTTGAACATCCTTACCCTGGCTGTCCGTCATGGGCACTTTATCCTTGGTACAGGCGCTGGAAGCCAGCATATTGGCCTCCAGCGGACCATAATCTACTGCGGGCTGGTTCCCTGTAATGACGGCTCGTTGCCCGCCTGCTGGTGGACCTGAAGCCGGTTTTCAAGATCGGTCACGCCGGGCACGGCGCGCACGGCGGCCAGCAGCGGCGCCACTTCCCGCTCCAGAACCGGGCCGTACAGGGTGACGCGCCCCTGGTTGGCGGTTATTTCGATGGCGCCAGCGTTGCTCACGACACGTCCCATCGCGGACCGCACCCGCGCCACCAGCGTTTCATCAATGACCGACTCGGACGCCAGGTGCTGGCGAGCTTCCGCCGCCAGTCCTTCAGCGCGATTGCGGGTATCTTCCGCGAGGGCGTCAACCCGATCCTGGGTGCGATTCGTCAGTTTCACCACCTGATCGCGGAGAAGCGCCCGGCGTCGGCGGCCCCGATCGGGGTCGAGCATATACATCAGGCCGGCCCCACCCAGGGCGCTCAACAAAACAAGCAGCGGATTCATACGCCAATCTCCTCCGTTCACTGCTTACCGTTCCACCAACTTATAACACTCCAATCTAAAACCGACGTTTGAAGCCAGACGAAATGTTACATTGTGAATTTAATCCGAAAAAATAAAACCTTAACGCTGCCACATCTATTCTGACCCTATACTCACAATAGTTGACAGACAATAAAAGGAGAGGTCACAATGCTCAGCACCAACAATATTCATCGCAATGAAAAAGGTCAGACCGCGCTGGAAACAGCGATTATTCTGATCGCCTTCATCGTCGTCGCATCGGTCTTCGCCTTCACCATCCTGTCCGCCGGTTCGGCTTCGACCGAAAAGGGCGAGGCCGCCATTTACTCCGGTCTGGAAGGTGTGCAGTCCTCCATGAACGTTAAGGGCGCCGTGATTGCCCAAGCCGGCGGCGCAACGGTTGACACGGTGAAGTTCACGCTGTCACTGGTTTCCGGTGGCGACCCGGTTGACCTGAACACCACGAACAAGGTTGTGGTCATCGGCTACCGCGACGCGGCGCAGTTTGAAAACAACATTGACTGGACCGTGAACTGGGTTGTCCACAATGATGGCGCGGCGGCGGACGATATGCTCGAAGAAGGCGAACTGGCCGAGATCGAAGTGGACCTGACTGGCCTGGCAACCACGCTGGCGAAGAATACCGAGTTCACGCTGGAAGTGAAACCGCCGACCGGTGCAGTTCTGAGCCTGACCCGCACGACCCCGGCCTCGATTGAGAAGGTGATGGAACTGCGGTAAGCATCTCCAAGATTGGTTAATCGGGTGGGCAGCCGGCGGGCTGCCCGCCCCACATCTTACCAACTTCTGACCGAACACGATCATTCAACAGGCACGGCCAGCCGAACTTTATTACCCGGTCTTATTCGCTCAATATTGGGCAAAAGACAAGCAGCCCCACCCACATGGCCGTGCCGGTGGGGCTGCTTTATTCCGAGCATATCCGGGACTGAACGGCAGCGCCAGACAAGGAGAGAGTCCTGTGGAACTCGAACAACGTGTGCAGGCACTCGAACAGGAAATGCAGGTCCTGAAAAATCAGATACAGGCAACCCTGCTGGACATTCAGGAATACCTGCTGACCAACAAGTACCCCACCCTGCGCGCCGAAGATGCCCCGGTAGCCAGAAGCGCCAGGCCCAACGGAGCCGCCCCGCAGGCAGCCTATCTTCAGGCTTCGGACAATTCACGGGAAGCGCCGGCGCCAAATATCCGCCGCGTCTCCCTGACTGAACTGGCTGGCGCCGACGATGAAGAGGAAGAGAACTACCCGCGCCCACGCCCTAACCCGGCGGGCCGCCCCGGCAGCCGGGCTGCCCGCGCAAGCAACTGGAGCGAAGACGCTGACGAACCGGCGCACCAGCAGCGAATGAAGGCGGGGGAGAACGCGCCGCGCCGGGTTGCGCCCGCGCCGACCGACGAAGCCACCCGCCCGCGCCGACCGGACGAAATGCCATCCGCCGGACGCACGCCGCGCCCGAAAGTCGAAAAACGTACCCAGCCTGCCGTGCCTGCCTCACAGCCGGTTCGCCAGACCGTGCCGCCGGTGCCAGCGCCGGTTGAGGACGAGGATAGCAATCATAACCTGGTGCTGCGGCTGATTGCCGGTGTCGCCAACGCCGGTGTCAATAACCGGAGGAAGAAGAATGGATAAAACCATCACGACCGCGCTGCTGATCGTTGTGAGTATGGTTATGGCGCTGATGCTGTTTAACGTGGCGTACCCGGCGGTCATCGAAGGCGGCGACGCGATTGCCAGCATGGCCAACCGCGCCGACCAACGGATGAAAAGCCAGATTGTGATTATCCACGCGGCGGGCGAGCTGGACAGCAGCGGCTGGTGGCAGGACACCAACGGCAACGGTGATTTTGACGTGTTTGTCTGGGTGAAAAACGTCGGCGCAGCGCGGATTATCGGTCTGGAACGGATGGACGTGTTCTTCGGCGCGGAAGGCAACTTCACCCGCATCCCACATCAAAGCACTGCCGGGGGCAGCTACCCCTACTGGACAGCCCAGGTCGAGAACGAGGCGGACTGGAATCCAACCGCGACCCTGAAGATCACCATTCATTACCAGCTTGCGCTGAGTTCTGGCCGCTACTTCACAAAGGTCATTATCCCCAGCGGCGTCAGCAGCGATTATTATCTGGGAATGTAACCGATGGAATCCGTCCTTACCGCGATTGTTATCATCTTTATCCTGCTGTTTGCCGTCTTTACGCTGTCCAACGTGATGATCTCCACGCAGGACATGCTTCAGGTCAGCGTGCAGGATATGCAGGACCGGCTGGGCGAACAGGCCCGGACCTGGCTGGTTGCGACGGAGACTCACATCACCAGCGGGGGGACGCTGACCGAACTGGTCTTACGCAACGACGGTTCAACCCGGCTGACCGATTTTGACCGCTGGGACATGATTATCCAGTATTACGACGGCCACACGCCGGAAGCGCACTATCACGTACTCCGCCTGCCCTACCAGTCCGGCGCACCCGGCAACAACGAGTGGACAGTAGCGGGCATCTTCCTGGACGCGGATACGCCTGAAGTTTATGAACCGGATATTCTTAATCCGGGCGAGTCGCTGCATATCCAGATAAAAGTCAGCCCATCCGTTGGCCCCGGCCAGACGCTCCAGGCGATTCTGTCGGTCACGAATGGTGTCAGCGCCTCTGCCTTTGACATTCGCAATATCCCGCCCACCCTCGCCGCCAACGCCGGTTTGACGATCACCAGCGGCGAAACGGGCGATATTCACGCGACCCGGTTGCAGACCACCGACGCCGACGGATCGCCTGACGACCTGGTGTATACCGTTGTGGCAACCCCAGCCGGTTTGCTGAATCTGGGCGATTCCTTCACCCAGACCGACATTGACCGGGGACTGCTCAACTACACCAGCAGCGACAGTGGTTCCGACAGCTTCAATTTCACCGTCACCGATGGCGAAGACACCATCGGGCCGTACACGTTTGTGATTACGGTCAACAACGCGCCGCCAGTTCTGGCAACCAACATCGGCCTGACACTGCCGATCAACAGCAGTGGGCTGATAAACGAGAGCCGGTTGCAGGCCACCGACATTGACAACCCGCCGGACCAACTGGTGTACACCGTGACCACCCCACCGGCGCAGGGGACATTAAGTCTGGGGGCAACCTTCACCCAGGCTGACATCAGCAGCGGCTTGCTGACCTACACCCACACCGGCGCTGGACACGACACGTTTGCGTTTACCGTGTCAGACGGTCAGGCGATCATCGGCTCCTACTGGTTTAACATCACCGTCCAGTGAGGGGGAACGACATGAGTAAACTTGAAGCACCGGACAGCAAACACAAAATCATCTCCTCCGGCAACGCCGAACTGGACAGCAAAATGGGCGGCGGTCTGCCTGCTGGTTCGCTGACGTTAATCGAAGGAATCTCCGGCGCGGGCAAATCGGTCTTGTCACAGCAGATCATCAAGGGGTCGCTCAACAACGGCTTCACGGTCGCGCTGTTCACCAGCGAGAACACCGTCAAGAGTCTGGTTACGCAGATGGCGAGCATAGACCTTGACATCCTCGATTTTCTGCTGATCGGCAAGCTGAGAGTCTACCCGGTGGAACTGTCCCGCCTGAAGCAGAAAGCGCCCCAGGCGCTACTGGCGGCGATCAAGCAGGAACGGAAGTTTGACATCATCGTAGTGGATTCGTTCACAGCAGCCATCGCCCACGCCGCCGATGACGAGATCATCCTGAGCTTTTTTGAAGAATGCAAGCGGCTGTGCGGCAGCGGCAAAACCGTCATCATCACGCTGCACGCGCAGGCCGTCGCCGGCGATCTGATCGGCCCGATTCGTTCGATGTGTGACGCTCACCTGAACCTGCGGTCCGAACAGGATGGGCAGCGGATTGTCAAAACGCTGGAAGTCGCCAAGGTGCGCGGCGCAGCCAGCGTCACCGGCGCTGTGGTTGGCTTCGATGTCGAGCCGGGCTGGGGGATGCGCGTTATCCCGATCAGCAAGGCGCGAGGTTAAGGAAACATGGCGCAGACTGTTTTACCGTTCGATATCGCATCCCGCACGCCACATGGCGACGAACTGTGGGGGATGCTGCCCCAGCCGCTGCTGGAAGCCTGCGAACAATCGCCGTTTCTGGCGCAGTACGTGCAGCTCCTGCCCATCGAGGAAATCGGCATACCGGCGTTTTACCAGAAGCCCTCGCGCAGCCTGAGCCAGTTGGAAGTCCGCAACCTGATTTATCCGATTAAAGAGGGCCTGTTTGTTCACATCTACCCCGATACCAGCGGCGCGCGCGACCATCACATTTCGATTGAGCCGACCATCGTTGTCAACATTGATCACCTGATGCCGAAGGTGGAAGAACGGCTGCTCGCCTGGGCGGAGGACATCGGACGGATCGAAGATAAAGAGGAGAAGAAAGCGTTTCTCCTTAAGCTGATAGACACCGTCTGCACCACCGTGCGCCGCCCGCCCAACGGCAAAGGCGGCAAGCCAGACAAAATCGTGGTGGCGCCGCTGGAACTGGAAGCGATCCGCTACCGGGTGCTGCGCGACAAGGTTGGCCTGGGTATTCTGCAGCCGCTGCTGCTCGACCCGAACATCGAAGACATCAGTTGCAGCGGCGTCGGCCACATCTTTGTCGAGCATAAAATCTTCAAGAGCGTCCAGTCGTCCATCACCTTCATTGACCACGACGACGTGGACGATTTTGCCGTCTGGCTGGGCGAGTGGATCAAAAGCCCGGTCACGGTGCGTAACCCGCTGGTGGACGCCGTGCTGCCGGACGGTTCGCGTATCAACATCGTTTATGGACGTGAGATTTCCAAACGGGGCAGCAACTTCACCATTCGTAAATTCAGCGGCACGCCGACCAGCGTGCTGGAACTGATCGAGTTTGGCAGCCTTGATTATACGATGGCCGCCTACCTGTCGCTGATGCTGGAAGAAGGCATGAACCTGTTTGTCGTCGGCGCGACCGCCTCCGGCAAAACGACGCTGCTCAACGCCATCAACACCTTCATCAAGCCGGATGCCAAAATTGTCACGATTGAAGACACGCCGGAAGTCTATGTACCACACAAAAACTGGGTACAGGAAGTCACCCGGCACGGCAGCGGTGACAAAAAAGGCTCGGAAGTGGGCATGTTTGAACTGCTCAAAGCTGCCCTCCGCCAGCGCCCTGACCGGATCATCGTCGGCGAAATCCGCGCGATTGAAGCGGTTGTGGCCTTCCAGGCGATGCAGACCGGTCACGGCGTCATGTCCACCTTTCACGCCGCATCGGTGGAAAAGCTGATTCAGCGTTTGACCGGCGACCCGATCAACATCCCAAAAACCTACATAGATAACCTCAACGTCGTGGTTATTCAGTCGGCGGTGCGGCTGGCCGACGGTAAATCGGCGCGGCGGGTGATGAGCATCAACGAGATCATCGGTTATGACCCGGTATCGGACAGCTTCTCGTTTCTGGAAGCCTTCCGCTGGAACCCGGCCATTGATAAGTTTGAGTTTCCCGGCTACATGAACAGCTATCTGCTGGAACAGGTCATCGCCATTAAACGCGGCATCCCGCCCCACCGCCGGAAGGAAGTTTATAACGAGGTCAAGCGGCGGGCGCGCATTTTTGAAAAGCTGCACAAGGAGAAGGGGGTAACGGATTTTGAAGAACTCTTCCAAATCCTCGCGGAAGCGCGCAAACAAAAACTCTTTTAAGCCGGTTTCGCCCTTCGAGCTTTTCTATCAGCTTACGTACATGTCGGCGATGGCGGCATCCGGCATCTCGCGCAGCAAGACGTTTGAGATCGCCGCGCAGTCCAAATCGTCAGCCTCGGCCTACTTCGTGGCCGTGAACACCCTGGTGGACGAACTGCGCTATGACTATCCCGAAGCGTGCCGGATGGTTGGCATCAAAGCCAAGTCGGAAAACATGAAAAGCTTCCTGCTGCGCCTGTCAGACGCGCTCCGTTCTGGCGAACCGCTGGCCGATTTCCTGGCGCGCGAGGCGGAAATCCAGGGTGAAGATTACCAGAACAAATATGAGCGCGATCTCGAATCGCTCAAGCAGTGGTCAAACGCTTTTTCGTCCATCATCATCTCGGTGGCACTCATCATCATCATTCAGGTCATCTCGTCCATGATCTATTCGATGGATGTGACGGTGATGGCCGGTCTGGTCACCACCGGCGTGCTGTTCAGCGCCTTCAGCGCCTGGATTATCTGGCGTTCCGCCCCGCGCGAAACGATGACGGTCGAAGCGGCGCAGGGATCAACCGAGCAACGGCGCACGCTGCGCCTGTTTAAGCTGATTGGGCCGTCGGCGCTGGCAGCGGTTGCCGTGCTGTATCTGATTCAGCTTGATCTGGGCTATATCCTAATCGCGGTCGCGGCCATGCTGCTGCCGGTGGGGGTCGCCAGCCTGCGGAGCGACGGTAAAACCAACAAAAAGGATGTCGAATTCAGCACTTTCCTGCGGTCGGTTGGCGGCATGGCAACGGCCAGCGGTACGACACTGAAACAGGCGCTGACCAAAATTGACCTGAGTTCCTTCCCCACGCTGGAACCGGACATCAACCGGCTAAGCACACGCCTTCAGGCCCTGGTCGAGCCGGAAATCTGCTGGCACCGCTTTGGGCTGGAAACAGGCAGCCGGCTCATCAGCGAAGTGGCGGACATTTTCTACGGCGCGGTCAAAATCGGCGGCGACCCGGAACGGGTGGGGTATCTGTGTTCGCTGTTCACCGCGAAAACGTCGCAGCTTCGCGCCAAGCGCCGCCTGACATCCGGCACGTTCGCCGGCTTAACCACCGTCATGCAGTCGGTGGTCGCCGGGCTGATGGTGTTTGTGCTGTCCATTGTCAAAAACTTTGCAGCAATGGTCACCCAACTGATGCCACAAAATGACGCCGCGCTGGCCGGACGACCGGCGATGAGCCTGGGTATGGCGGAGTTTTCCGCCGCCGACCTGCAATTCCTGACAACCATTACCGTTATCATGATTCTGGTGCTGGCGGTCGTCAGCGCGTCCGCCGTCATCCTCAGTTCGGGCGGCTTCAAGCTGAAGTTCGCGTTTTTCCTGGCGATCATGCTGTTTGTGTCCGGCGTGAGTTTTATCGTGGTGCCGCCGATGGTGGCGGGTATTCTGACCATGTAGCGAGGTGCGGCCATGTCATCCCTGATCGAAATGATCCTCGGCCAGAAAATCATCCTGCTCAGTCTGGGCGCAGCGGTGCTGATCTTCCTGGCCGCCATCACACTGGCGCTGGTGGGCGCCCTCAAACGGCGGCGCGCGAACCGGCCAAAGCGCAAGCTGGAAGCAGTTGAGGCTACCGACGAGGTTCAAGCCGCTGCGCCTACCGTCCGCACGCCGGCCCCGGCTGGCAGTCAACCGGCAGCCGCTCAAGCACCTCCGGCGGCATCCCCAGCAGCCAGCCCGGCTGCGCCAACCGCCGCAGCCGCTGCACCTGGCAGCGGACTGGCGGCCAAGCTGGCGACTAAACCAGCCGTGCCCGCAGCCCAACCGGCGGCGCAGGCGGAAAGCACGTCAGAAACACAGACCGACCCGGCCATGAAAGACCTGTTATCCAGCGTCTTCAGCAATGAAGAGTCGGCGGCGCGTTATGCGGTTCTGCTGGAAGGATTGGGGAACGTGGAAATCGCGCAACTGACAACGCTTTGCCGTCAGGTATCCGATCAGTTACAGGGCGAACGGTAGGAAAAGCAGCATGGTAGTGAAGGAGTGTTAACATGGTCAGCCGTTCAGATGACCACATTCGGAAAGTCACCAGCGAACTGAGCGCGGAAATGCTCGGCGATCTGTTTGTTGCCAAAGATGAAATCGTTTACCAGTCCGTGCCACACGCCGATTTCGCCGGTCGCCCGGCATGGCGCGTGCGCTTCGAGCCAACCTTCAGTTCCAACCATACGGTTGGGCTGGACATCAACGGTGAGGTGATTCTGGGACGGAACATGGACGGACCGGAATACGTCACGCTGTTCAGCGCGGAAGAGTCGGAAAAGCTGGGGGTGTCGCGCCGCCACGCGCTGCTGCGCCCGACGGATACCAAGCTGTACATTGTTGATTTGAACAGCACCAACGGCACGTGGATTAACGGCCATTCGATAGGCGTGAATACACCCTACGCGCTCACCAACGGTGACCGGCTGGTGCTGGGGCGGATGGAGTGCATCGTCAACATCGTTAAACGCCCTACTGGCCACACCGCCGCGCTGCACAGCAAAGCCGACCTGGCCGATATTCTGCCAACCATTGCCCGCGCAATCACGGCCCAGCTTAATCTGGAAGAAGTACTGAAGCAGGCGATGGACATGGTCATGACCTACACCCAGACCGATGAAGTCTCGGTCTGGCTGGTAGACGACCAGACCGGCGAGCTGTTCCTCGAAGCGGGGCGCGGCCTGAACGACGAGCAGCTTAACCGCTTGTCGGTGTCGGACTCGCTGGCCGGAAAAGTGATGGAAACCGGCAAACCGGTTCACGCCAACCGCAGCGATCAGGGGTCGCAGATTAAAGTAAAAACGGGCTATCTGGTGGAAGCGGTGATTTACGTCCCGCTGGCACTGGGGGGCGTGACGTTCGGCGTGCTGTCCGCCGCCCACCGCAAAGCGGGTAAAACCTTCAACTCCCGTGACGAAAAACTGATGATGGCGATTGCCGATTTCACCGCCATCGCCATCCAGAACGCGCGCACCTACGAAGCCACCAACCACGCCCTCACCCGGCGCATCAAAATCGTAACCGCGCTCAACTACGCGCTGTCCTATGATCTGAAGGCCGCCCTGAACCCGGTCATCGGCTACGCCGGTTTGCTCGTTGATGCCGATACGCTGGATGACGACTCCCGCGACATGGCGAATCAGATCAGCGAGGCAGGCCGTTACCTGGCGCACCTGCTGGAAAAGCTGACCGAGATCACCCGCCTGTGCGAGAACCCGTCCATGCCGCAGGCTCCGCTTGATCTGGTGGAAGTGGTGTCACGCGGGGTCTACGATCTCCAGCCCGCTGCCGACGCCAAAGGCATCACACTCGATTTCCAGGTCATGGGTGAAGCCTGCATCATTCAGGGCAATGCGCCCTACCTGTACCGCAGCGTCTTTAATCTGGTGGATAACGCTGTGAAATACTCGCCGCCGGGGGCGGTGGTGTCCACGGCGCTGGTGTTTGGGTATAACGACATCATCATCCGCGTGCGTGATACCGGGCCAGGGATTCCGCAGGCCGACCTGCCGTACCTGTTTGACAAATACTTCCGCAGCAAACCATCGGGCGGAGAAGATGGCGGGCTGGGGCTGGGCCTTGAACTGGTACGCACAACAGTCGAAGCGCATCGGGGCACGATCAGCGTCCGCAACGGCGACGATCAGGGCGCGGAATTTGTGATTACACTGCCAAACACGCTGCGCATTGAATAGGCGGGGGGGAAACTGATGTTGATCGTCACTATACTGGCCGGGCTGCTGGCCGGCGTCATCCTGAATCTGGCGTCCGATTATCTGCCGCGTTTTGCCGCCGAGCCGCCGTCCCTGCCGCCGGTCAGCCTGCGCCGTCTGTTTACACCCGGTGTGGGCTGGTTCCGGCTGCATCTGGCGATTATGGCTACCAGCGCCGTTGGCTTTGCGCTGCTGGGGTATCTCATCCCCTCCACGCCGGATTTGCTGCTGGCGCTGCTGGTCTATCTGGCGCTGCTGCTCATCACCGTCATTGACATCAAGTACCGTCTGGTACTGAACATTATCACCTATCCGGCGGTTGTCCTCGTCCTGCTGGCGCATCTGCTGTTGCTGCGGCAAAATATAGCCAGTATTCTGGTCGGGGGAGTGCTGGCTTTTGCAATCTTCTTCCTCACGGCCTGGCTGAAGCCGGGGCAACTGGGAATGGGAGATGTGAAGCTGGCGGCGCTTATCGGATTCGTGTTCGGTTTTCCCGGCGTCCTGTGGGCGCTGATCGTCGGCGCGGGCTGCGGGGGTCTGGCTGCGGCGGTGCTGATTGCGTCCCGGCGTGGCACGTTACAGACAACCATGCCATACGCCCCCTTCCTTTGTCTGGGAGCAATGATTGCCCTATTGTATAATCCTCTGTTGATGCTTCGTTAAAGGAAGGCCTAGGGGTTTGGCTCGTTCCGTTGAAACCGACACTGCGCCGGAGCAGGCCGCGCCGGGCCGGTCGTCGCGCCTGATATTATGGCTCATTCTCGTCAGTCTGGGCATTCTGTTCCTGACGCTGTTTCTCGTGTCAACCACCATCAAACAGGACATCCCCGCGCTTGAAACGCGCCTCGCAGAAGTTCAGGAAACACTGGCAAGCACACCGCCCGTTCCGCCCGAACAGCAGACGCTGACGGCCAACCTGCTCGATCTGCGGGGGCAGGAGCAGGTTCTGGAATCCGTACGCGATAATCTGACCGCCCAGCATATCAACTGGCCGGCAGCGATGGCCGCGATTGCCAGTTATGACCCGGCGCAGATGAGCGTGACCGGCCTGACACAGACTGATTCGCAGGTCATCATTAACGGACAGGCCAACGACGAAGCGGTGGTCATCGCCTATGCGGACAGCCTGCGCCAGTCGGAACAGTTTAACCAGGTAACGGTGCAGTCCATTACGCTGCAAACGCTGCCCACCAGTACCCCGGCGCCGACCCCAACGCTGGCCACAACCCCTGACCCGGCTATCCCAACGCTGCCACCCCCCACCCCGTCCCCGCCGGTCAAGGTGGCGGCGTTTGTCATTCTTGTGGAGCTAAAAGCGCAGTGACCGACTTTGACTTCGACAACGAGGGCGCGGGCAGTTCGATCATCAGCCGCATTGTTACTCTGCTGCCGGTGCTGCTGGTCGGGGCGCTGCTGATGGGTAACATCCTGTTTGGGGTAACGTCCATCGTGCCACAATGGCAGCTCCACGAAAAGCTGAATGGGCAACTCGCCACTGCCGAAGCCATCGTGACTCAGAACGCGCAGCAGCAGGCCGAAGATGACACGCTGGCGGTGTTACAGGCGCAGGTTGAACGGGCGCAAACCAGCGTCGCGCAGGCCGCCGAGGTATTCCCCCAGCCGGAACAGGTGGACAGTTTTCTCAACCGGCTGTACGACCACGCGCGCGCCGCCGGCGCGGAGATCAGCAACCTGCAGGCACAGCAGCCAGCGCAGCAGGTCATAAACGGCGCTTACGATGCGCGCCTGTTCCGCCTGCAGGTGCTGGGCACGGTCCCGCAGTTGATGAACTTCATCGTTCGCGCCAGCGAAGCGTCGCTGCCAACGGTCAATATCAGCAATCTGAGCCTGAAGCAGGATGTTGAAAACATCATTCTGGTGATGGACGTCAGCATCCACACCTCCGAACATGCTTCCGGCGAAGCCTTTGCCAATCTGCCAACTCCCATCGTGATGACACCCGCCATCGTAATGGGGGCGACACCCGTCCCTGGCGCGACGCCGCTGCCGCCAACACCAACGCCGGTTGGCTCAACGGTTGACCTGGGTGTTGAACCGCCGCTGAATCTGATCTACAGCGACACATTTGACACCGGCGACCTGACCGCCTGGAAACTGGGCACGGGCTGGCAGTTGGTGACGGTCGAAGACGGCAAGGCGCTGGAAATCAGCAACGGCGTTGAACCGGTGGTGTTTGCCCAGACCAACCTGCTCGATTCGGCAGCGCAGGCGCGCTTTTTCCTGCAGGGTGGCAGCGCCCGCCTGAGCATCCGCCAGAGCGTTGAAGGCGCGTACACGGCGGTGCTGGATAGTTCCGGCCAGGTTGCCCTATACCGCAGTGGCGTGCTGGTTGAATCCGCCAATACTGCACCCTCCTCCATCAATCGCTGGCGCACCATGCGCCTGTCCGCCGTACAGGGCATCGTGCGGGTGACGGTGGATGAAGTCGAGCGCATTGCCGTTCAGGACGATGCCAAGCTTCCCCCCGGCACTGTCTCGTTTGCGCTGATCGGCATTGGCAGCCTGCGAGTGGATGACGTGCGTATCTGGACGCTTGATCCGCCATAGTTGCCCCATTTATTCCAGTAGATATATTTGGTATCAGTAACAAAATTCCTCCACCTGACCTATTGGGATTTCCCCCACTGGGTTGTGTTGCCTTGCCCCATTTCACGTTAAGCTGAGAACTAGCGCCTCACCCGCGACGAACGCGGTTTAAACGATTAATCAGCTCTCAAATCGAGTGATATACATGGAACAATTGAATTCAACGCTGGCCCTCCCGGCGACTCACACGCACGAGGGTTTTCGCCTGCGTCCCGGCAATCCCCTGCCGTTTGGGGCCAGTCTCGTCCCCGGCGGAGTCAATTTTTCGATCTATTCCTATCATGCTACCCGTTGCGCGCTGGTACTGTTCCGCAAGGGTGAAACCGAGCCAATGGTTGAAATCCCCATCCCGGATGAGTTTCGCATCGGCTCGGTGTTTCCCATCATCATGTTTGACCTGGACTACAAAAACATGGAGTACGGCTTCCGCCTGTGGGGGCCGGATGATAATCCGGCACACCGCTTTAATCCTGATGTGGTGCTGCTTGACCCCTATGCCCGTATTGTTGGCGGGCGCGACATCTGGGGCGAGGCGCCGAACTACGACAACATCTACCAGCACCGGGCACGGATTCTGCCGCCAGATGCTTTTGACTGGGGGCTGGATCGCCCGCTGGAGACGCCGATTGAAGACATCGTGATCTATGAGATGCACGTGCGCGGTTTCACCAACCATCCCTCGTCCGGCGTCCAGCATCCCGGCACGTACCAGGCGATCATCGAGAAGATACCCTATCTCAAGGAACTGGGCGTGAACGCGGTCGAACTGATGCCCATCTTTGAATTTGACGAGTTTGAAAACTCACGCATCAATCCTGAAACCGGCGAACGCCTGCTCAATTACTGGGGTTACAGCCCGGTGGCATTTTTTGCGCCGAAAATCGGCTATGCCGCCAGCGCTGGCCAGGGTGGCGAGGTTAACGAGCTAAAAACGCTCATCAAGACCCTGCACGAAAACGGCATTGAAGTCATTCTGGATGTGGTGTTTAACCACACGGCGGAAGGTAACGAGAAGGGGCCGTGGATTTCGTTTAAGGGTGTGGACAACGAAACCTACTACATCCTCACCCCGGAGGGTTACTATTACAACTTCAGCGGCACGGGCAACACCTTCAACTGCAATCATCCTACCGTCCGTAGTTTCATCATTGACTGTCTGCGCTACTGGGTGGCGGAATATCACGTGGACGGCTTCCGCTTTGACCTGGCTTCGATCATGACACGTGATGTGGACGGCACACCCCTGCCCGACCCGCCGGTACTGCGCATGATGGCGTTTGACCCCGTTCTCGGTAAAACCAAGCTGATCGCCGAACCCTGGGATGCCGACGGCCTGTATCACCTGGGCAGTTTTCCGGCGTATGGCCGCTGGGCAGAATGGAACGGCAAGTACCGCGATACGGTGCGGCAGTTCCTGCGGGGCGACGCCGGACAGGCCGAGGCAATGGCGCAGGCGATTCAGGGATCGCCGGACCTATATCCGGGGCGCGGCCCGATTGCCACCATCAACTTTGTCACCGCTCACGACGGCTTCACGCTGATGGACCTGGTGTCCTACAACGTCAAGTGCAACGATGCCAACCTGGAGGAAAGCGGCCCAGACGAGAACTATAGCTGGAACTCTGGCGCGGAAGGCCCAACCGATGACCCCGCCATTAATGCGCTGCGCCGCCGCCGGATCAAAAACGCGCTGGCGATTCTGCTGACCAGCCAGGGCGTGCCGATGGTATTGATGGGTGATGAAATCGGGCGCTCCCAGCAGGGCAACAACAACACCTACTGTCAGGACACCGAGATAAGCTGGATGAACTGGGAACTGAAGGAACAAAACGCCGACCTGTTCCAGTTTGCCCAGGCCTGCATCGCGTTCCGGCTGGCGCATCCGGTGCTGCGGAACGGCCATTTCCCCCGGCATGACGATTACCGTAAGCTCGGCTGCCCGGAAATCACCTTTCATGGACCGAAGGCCGGCAAACCGGATTTCTCGAACGAGAGCCGCGTGCTGGCGTTTATGCTGTGCGGTCGTTACGCCAAAGGCGGCCTGGCCGAAGACGATGATATCTACATCGCCACGAATATGCACTGGGAGGACTGTATTTTTGAACTGCCGAAGCCGCCAGGCGGCAAACGCTGGCACATCTTTGCCAACACTGGCGATGAGCAACACAGCGTGCAGCCACCGGGCAGCGAAGTCCTGCTGCCTGACCAGACCAAACTCTCCTTACGTTCGTATTCGGTTGCCATACTCGTTGGCAAATAGCTGTCATATCGTTCAGTTGGATTATTACAGGAGAAAACCATGAGCCAACAGCAACAACCGCTTCAGCCACCCCAGCATCAGGAGCAGCAGCCGGGCATTGAATCGCAGATGACACCGCAGCCGCGCGCCGAAGATCACAGCTACCGGGGCAGCGGCAAACTCCAGGACAAAGTGGCGATCATCACGGGCGGGGACAGCGGCATCGGTCGGGCCGTCGCCATCCTGTATGCGAAGGAAGGCGCGCACGTGGTCGTGACGTATCTCAACGAACACGGGGACGCCGAGGAAACAAAACGGCAGGTTGAGCAGGAAGGCCGCCGCTGCCTGCTGATCGCAGGCGACATTGGTGACGAAAATCACTGCCGCAGCATCGTTGACCAGACCATCCGCGAATTTGGACGGCTGGACATCTTGGTGAACAATGCTGCCGAACAGCACCCGCAAAAGAGCATCACCGACATCACAAAGGAGCAGTTGGAGCGCACCTTCCGCACCAACATCTTCTCCTTCTTCTATCTGACCAAAGCCGCACTGCCCCATCTGAAGGAAGGCAGCACCATCATCAACACGACCTCGGTCACGGCGTACAAGGGCAGCCCGCAGTTGCTGGATTATTCGTCCACCAAAGGCGCGATTGTCGCCTTCACCCGGTCGCTGTCGCAGGCGCTGGCGGAGCAGAAAATCCGTGTGAACGGCGTTGCGCCGGGGCCAATCTGGACGCCGCTGATTCCGTCTACCTTCCCGCCGGACAAAGTCGCAACTTTCGGTGCCGACGTGCCGATGAAACGCCCTGGCCAGCCGGAAGAAGTTGCGCCGTGTTACGTGTTCCTGGCGTCGGACGATTCGTCGTACATGTCCGGCCAAATTCTGCACCCCAACGGCGGTGAAGTGGTGAACGGGTAGAAGGCATGGCATACCCGCAACAACCGCCGCTCGGCGCGACGATACTCGACAGCGGTGAATGCCTGTTTAACGTCTGGGCGCCAAACGCGCAGCGCGTGGAACTGGCGCTGGTCGGGCGGGACAACCGGCATCTGCCGATGCAGCCAGCCGGCAGCGGCTATCACCGGCTGGTCACGCGCGAGGCACAGGCCGGCAGCCGCTACTGCTTCCGGCTCGATGGTCAGGGCGAATACCCTGACCCCGCCTCCCGCTTCCAGCCGGAAGGTGTTCATGGTCCGTCAGAAGTGGTGGATGAACGCTTGCTGCGGGTCCGCCAGCAGTGGTATAACCTGCCGCTGCGGGATTACATTTTTTATGAGATTCATGTTGGCACGTTCACGCCGGAAGGCACCTTTGAGGCGATTATCCCGCATCTCGATACGCTGAAAGTCCTCGGCATCACGGCCATCGAACTCATGCCGGTGGCTCAGTTCCCCGGTGGCCGCAACTGGGGTTACGACGGCGTGTATCCCTACGCTGCGCAGAACACCTACGGCGGCACCTGGGGACTGAAGACGCTGGTCAAAGCCTGCCACGAGCGCGGACTGGCGATGGTGCTGGATGTGGTTTACAACCACCTGGGGCCAGAAGGCAACTATCTGGGACAGTACGGGCCGTATTTCACCGACCGCTACCGTTCCGGCTGGGGCAGCAGCCTGAACTTCGACGGCGAATACAGCGATGAGGTGCGCCGCTACTTCATCGAAAACGCAATTTACTGGCTGGATGTGTTCCAGATTGACGCGCTCCGCCTGGACGCCACCCACGCGCTGCTGGACTTCTCCGCCGTTCCCGTCCTGCAGGAACTGACCGCCGCCATCCACGATTGGGCTGACTGTCACAACCGCCGTGTCTATCTGATCGCTGAAAACGACCGCAGTGACGTGCGTGTGCTGCGCTCCATCGAGGCCGGTGGCTACGGTCTGGATGCGCAGTGGCTGGACGACCTGCACCACTGCCTGCATGTGCTGCTCACCGGCGAGCAGGACGGGTATTACGAGGATTACGTTGGCTTCGAGCAGCTTGAAAAGGCATTACGGGAAGGCTTTGTTTTCTCGGGCGATTACTCCCCTTTCCGCAAGCGGCGGCACGGCACGTCGTCCGCCAGCATACCGGGACACCGGTTTGTGGTGTCCACCCAGAATCACGATCAGGTTGGTAACCGCCTGCTGGGGGAACGCCTGAGTTCGCTGGTGGATTTTGAGGGCGCGAAACTGGCAGCGGGCGTGGTGATCCTGTCGCCGTACCTGCCGATGGTATTTATGGGGGAAGAATACCGCGAACCCGCGCCGTTCCTGTACTTTGTCAGCCATACCGACCCGGCGCTGGTCGAAGCCATCCGTACCGGGCGCGCTGAAGAATTTAAGTCGTTTGACTGGAAAACCGACCCGCCGGACGCTTTTGCCGAAGAGACGTTCAACCGATGCAAGCTCAACCATGATTTGCGCCGGCAGGGCGAACACCGGACGATGCACGAGTTTTACAAAGCCCTGCTGCATCTGCGTAAAACCATCCCGGCACTGCACAATCCTCACCGCGCTGACATCCAGATCACAGCTTACAGCAGCGAACGGGTGCTGTTTATGCACCGCCGAAGCGACAACAGCGAAGTGGTTGTGACCTTCAACGTCCACACCAACGAGCCGGCAACACTGCTGCCGCCACTGCCCGCCGGAGGCTGGCGCAAGGTGTTCGACACGCTGGATGCCCGCTGGCAGCCGGAAGGGCAGCCGCACCCAACAACTCTGCCGGAGCGGCTGGATTCCGAAACACCTGTTGAAGTCACCCTGCCGCCCAAATCCTTCGCCGTCTACGAAAAAGTGTAGGAGACCTGCTTGGAAACCCTCACAACGCCAGTTGAAATCGAAACGCTGGTACAGCGTATCCTCGGCGCGCGCCGCATCCCGACCGCTACCTACCGGCTGCAACTGCGCCCGGAGTTTACCTTCCGTGATGCGCTGGCGGTTCTGCCGTACCTGCAAGCACTGGGCATCAGCGATTATTACGTCTCGCCACTGTTTCAACCGCGAACGGGCAGCACGCACGGCTACGACGTGGTGGATTATCACACGTTAAATCCGGCGCTGGGCAGCCGTGAGGAGTTGGACGCGCTCGTGACGGCGCTGCAGAAGCGCGGCATGGGATTGCTGCTGGACCACGTGCCCAATCACATGGGCAACGGCGCGGACAACGCCTGGTGGATGGACGTGCTGGCGAACGGTCCGGCCTCACGCTACGCGGACTTTTTTGACATTGACTGGCGCCCGCCGAAACGGGAACTCGAAAACAAGGTGCTGCTGCCGGTGCTGGGCGACCACTATGGCCGGGTGCTGGAAGCGGGTGACCTCCGGCTGGAATACCAGGACGGCACGTTTGCGCTGCATTACGGGCAGTCCTGGTGGCCGGTCATCGTCGGCACGTGGACGCCGATATTATCCGCCTGCCGTGATATGCTGCTGAACCTGACCGGGGACGATCATGAAGCGGTGCTGGAACTGGATAGCCTCCTGACCGCGCTGCGCCACCTGCCCCACTATGCCGACCTGGCGGCTGAGCGCATCCGGGAACGCCAGCGCGAGCAGGCCGTTATCCAGCGCCGGTTTGGAGCACTGCACCAGGCATACCCGGCAGTGCACCGGGCGCTGGCTGAGGCGCTCTCGCTCCTAAATGGCAACCCGGACGACCGCCGCAGCTTCGATTCGCTTGACCGCATCATCAACGATCAGCCCTACCGGCTGGCATTCTGGCGCGTGGCCGCCGACGAGATTAACTACCGCCGCTTCTTTGACATCAACGACATGGCGGCGGTTCGAACAGAGTTCGAGCACGTGTTTGAAACGGTGCACCGGTTGGTGTTTGAACTGCTACGACAGGGCAAAGTCACCGGCTTGCGGATTGACCACCCCGACGGGCTGTGGGACCCACCCGGCTACTTCCTGCAACTTCAGGAAGGCCACATCAACGCGCTGGCCAGCGAATACGCTTCGTCGCCGGAGGCTGCTGCCGAGGCAGTCGGTCGCATACGCAGTCTGTTCCAGCAGCATGACCTGATAAAAACCGAGTGGCCGCTGTACATCGTGGCAGAAAAAATCCTGTCGGAGATCGAACCGCTGCCCCAGGATTGGGCGGTTTACGGCACAACCGGCTATGACTTTATGATCGCTGTCAACGGTATCTTCGTCAACCGCGATCATGTTCACGCCTTTGATGACCTGTACAGCCGTTTTATCGGCCAGCGGTTTGATTTCCGCGAACTGGTGTACCACAACAAAAAGCTGATTATGCGCCTGTCGCTGGCAAGTGAGCTGAACGCCCGCGCCCAGCAGTTGGCGCGGCTGGTGGAGCGCAACCGCTGCTTCCGGGGCTTTACACTCAACGGCCTGACGTTCGCCCTCAGCGAAGTGGTGGCCTGCCTGTCCATCTACCGCACCTATATCACCGGCCCCGGCACCGTCTCGGAGCGTGACCGCCACTACCTCATGGAGGCGGTCGAAGAAGCCAAACGGCGCAACCCGCGTTATCCGGTTGCCGTTTTCGACTTCGTACGCGACACGCTGCTGCTGGACAACATCTACGACTTTGACGAGGCTGACCGGGGCAACCTGATTGAGTTTGTAATGCAGTTCCAGCAGATCACCGGGCCGGTGATGGCAAAAAGTGTTGAAGACACCACCTTCTACATCTACAACCGGCTGGTGTCGCTCAACGAAGTCGGGGGCAATCCAGAACAGTTTGGCATCGGCCTGGACGACTTTCATCGGCATAATCTGTGGCATCAGGAGCACTGGCCGCACACCATGCTGGCGCTCTCGACCCACGATACAAAACGCGGCGAAGATACCCGCGCACGGATTAACGTACTATCGGAACTACCGTCGGAGTGGGAAGCTGCCATCTGGCGCTGGACGAACCTGAATGCTTCTGCCAAAACCGAGGTGGACGGCCAGCCGGCGCCCGACCGCAACGACGAATATCTGATTTACCAGACGCTCGTCGGGGTGTGGCCGGACGACGATGGCATCACGCCGGAATTTGTCGAACGCATCGTTACCTATATGGACAAGGCAACCAACGAGGCGAAAGTCCATACCAGTTGGGTGACGGCCAACCACGACTACGATAACGCCGTGCGCCACTTCATCGAGCGGATTCTGGCGGATGCCAACTTCATCCGGGATTTCAGCGCCTTCCAGCGGCGCACCGCGTATTATGGCATCTTTAATTCGTTGGCGCAGACCTTACTCAAGTTCACCTCTCCGGGCGTACCGGACACGTACCAGGGCTGCGAGGTCTGGAACTTCAGCCTGGTTGACCCGGACAACCGCCGCCCCATCGCCTATCCCGATCTACAACGGATGCTGGACAATCTCCAACGCTGCGTTCAGGAAGATCGGGCTGCACTGTTGGCCGACCTGCTGCAACAGCCGCAGGACAGCCATATCAAGCTGTATCTCACCCATACGGCGTTGAACTTCCGGCAGCAGCACCAGTCGTTATTCCAGAACGGCGCTTATCACCCTCTGCCCGCCAGTGGCGACAAAGCCCGGCACGTGTGCGCTTTTCAGCGCTCCTTTCAGGATCAGGCCGTGATTGTGGTGGCGCCGGTGCTGGTGATTGCCCTGACCGATGGTAGCGCGCGCCTTCCTACGGGGGGCGAGGTATGGCACAACACCCGCCTGCTGCTCGACGATGAGGCCGGACAGCAGTATCACAACATACTGACCGGTGAACACTACACTGTGCAGGCCGAGCACGGTCAGACCGGACTGCCAATGGCCGACGTTCTTGGACGCTTCCCGGTAGCGCTGCTGGAGCGTTTGACCTGACTCCGGTAATCCGATGGCTACCCCCTGCTAGGCCGAATGGCCGGGTTGGAAATGCGTTAGTTGGTGGATGTAAAGACGTTAACATCACTGTAAGCTAATGCAATCCGTACACCAGTTTCCCGGAGTGCAACATGCCAGACGACAAGAAACAACCGGCCAAGCAGGATAAGGGCGGGCAGTACGACACCTCAGCCGACCAGGCAGAAGGCGAACGTAACCGCACCACCACGACGAAGGTTGGTCGCACCCCTGGGCAGGCCGAAGGTGAACGAGACCCGGCAAAAACCGACCCGGAACACAAACCCTATACCAGGGACCGCTAAAAGATCACGTCTTTGCGTCCCTCGACAAACACTAATGAACCGTAGATTGCAGTTCATCCTTGAGCAGATTGATAGGCCACCGCCAGACCAGTGGGCGCTGTATGTCGAAACCGAGCCGGACGATCCGGTACGGCACTGGTCGCCCTACAGCGAGAAATACACCACCGGCGACGCGCTGCTGAACGCACTGGAAAACGGCTGGGTTATTGACGGGATTATCTTTCGGCAGGATTTCTGGCGTGCTGGAGTCCGGCGCATCCCGGTCTATCACTTCACGCTGCGGCGCGGCAACAATCTGGTGAAAATGAAAGTGGTTGACAATCCCTGGGTAAACCGGCTGGTCAGCACCCAGTGCAGCGCGCAGGTGGTACTGCTTAACCAGCGCAAGGATAACGGCGACGAACGCTGGCATTTACCGGCGCGTTGATGATTCATTCGTTGTTACAACACGGTTGTACAGGAACCAGAGCGTTCTCACAGTCAGAGAACGCTCTGTCGTTATTTGGCAACCCGACCTGTAGTGAATTTATTTATCTCAAACAGCGCCCGATTGCACGGGACGAAAGGAGAAAACCGAGGGTAGCCATGTGTCTACTTGAGGGGACGAATACGGTTATGGCTGGCTCTAATTTTCTTCTATGGTTCATTTGGTAAGGTGAGCCTTAACGCGAAACAGCAGCAGAAAACAACCTACGTCAGGTTCAACCATCATGATCGCTGACACACAGAAGCAAAACAGGCAGGAGGGAAGAATGTGATGGCTCACCTGGTACAGGCCGAAAACAAAGGGCTGCATATGGCAGAAGCGACCAGTCACCAACCGATTCGTGTTCTCATTGCCGATGACCACGATTTGCTGCGGTACGGCTTAGCTACCTTCATGGAGTCCTGCCAAGATCTCGAACTGGTGGGCGAGGCGGCCAACGGGCAGGAAGCCGTTGAACTCTGCGACCGGCTGAAGCCGGATGTGGTGCTGATGGACCTGGTAATGCCGGAGATGGATGGGCAGACGGCGACCCGGATTATCCGCGACAAACACCCGGAAACACAGGTCATTATCCTCACCAGTTTCGAAGATGAAGAACGGGTCTATGCCGCCATTCAGGCCGGCGCGATCAGTTACCTGCTCAAGAATCTGACGATGGAAGCGGTTGCCTCGGCGATTCGGGCAGCTTATTCCGGCAAATCCACGCTGTCACAGGAAGCAACCCAGGCGCTCATCAACATTAACCACCGCCCTTCCCCGCCGGACTACCAGCTCACGTCGCGGGAGTACGAAGTGCTGTCGCTGATGGTGGAAGGGTTGAGCAACGTCGAAATCGGCCAGCGGATGTTTATCAGCACCTCCACCGTCAAGAAACACATCGGCAACATTCTCGCCAAGCTCAACACCTCCAGCCGTACCGAGGCCGCCGTAATCGCCGTGCGGGATGGACTGGTCAAGAAATAGGCTGTCAAGAGCTAGGTTGCCTATACGAAATTCATCCAGGAGTCCCGCCAGAAAATGAGCCAAGCGCCACTCGAATAAAACGCAGTTCAGCCGTAACCTGAAGGAGAACGATTGAGAGAATTGAACATCCATGAAGCTTCTGTCAACCTGCTACGCTGATAGGGTTTTTTGTGCCACCCCCTCAGGACGGCTTCTATATGAATGCGCCTGAGCGGTTTGAATTTGGAAGTAACGGACACAATCAAACGCAAATCACCAACCGCCTGTTCCAGAGTTTTTTCTTAGGCGGTTTTGAATGTTCCACCCACCGGCTGCGGAACGGCAGGCGGCTGGATTTGCTGGCGTCATCGCAGCACGAGCGTTTTGCGCTGCGCGATTATCGCCGGCTGCGCGAACAGGGCATTCGCGCGGCTCGCAGCGGTCTGGCGTGGCATCGTATCGAGACGTCCGACGGACGCTATGATTTCTCATCGGTGCTGCCGCAGGTGCGCGCCGCCCGCGAAACCGGCGTGCAGGTGATCTGGGACCTGTGCCACTTTGGGTGGCCGGATGACATAGACATCTTTAAACCAGCGTTTGTGAAGCGTCTGGCCGGGCTGGCCGGGGCGTTTGCGGGGCTGCTGCGCGATGAAACCAACCAACCGGCGTTCATCGTGCCGGTGAACGAAATCTCGTTCTGGGCCTGGGCCGGCGGTGATGTGGCCTATCTGAATCCGTTCCGGCAGGGGCGCGGGTTTGAGCTGAAGATTCAATTGGCACGCGCCGCCATCGAAGCGATGGAAGCCATCTGGGCTGTGCTGCCGGGCACACGTTTCATTCACGCCGAACCGGTCATCCACATCGCCGCCCATCCCGACCATCCGGAAGACTACGACATCGTCGAAGGCCACCGGCAGGCGCAGTACCAGACCTGGGACATACTGGCGGGACGGCTGTGGCCGCAGGTCGGCGGCGCCGACAAATATCTGGACATCGTCGGCGTAAATTATTACGAGAACAACCAGTGGCTGCACGGCGGCCCGCCGATGAACCGCCACGACCCGTTGTACCGGCCATTCCGCGAACTTTTGAGCGAGGTTTATCACCGCTATCACCGGCCTGTTTTTGTGGCCGAAACGGGCACCGAAGGTAACAACCGCCCTGCCTGGCTGCGCTATATGTGCGACGAGGTGCTGGCCGCTGCCCGGTACGACGTGCCAGTTGGCGGAATCTGCTGGTATCCCATTCTGAATCATCCGGGCTGGGACGATGACCGTCACTGTCCCAATGGCCTGTGGGATTATGCTGATGACGAAGGCAACCGGGAGATTTATCAGCCACTGGCGGAAGAACTCCGCCGCCAGCAACAGGTTTTTGAACCTGCCCCAGCCAAAGACACACACTCAAATGGCGATTTACAGAACGTAACGGTTGAAAAGCGAGATGAGGGTATGAGCGATCTGATAGTATTCAGCCATTTGCGCTGGGATTTTGTCTGGCAGCGACCGCAGCATCTGCTGTCCCGACTGGCAAAACATTACCGCGTGCTGTTTGTGGAAGAACCGATCAGCACTGAAAACGAAACCCATCCGCGCCTGGAAATCTTCACCCGTCCCCTACCAGGCGGCGCACACATCAACGTTGTCCGGCTGGTACAGCCGACCGCGTTTACCCGCTGGATTGGTCATGGCGACCCGGAAGCGCAGGACAACTATACAGCGCTGCTGCTCAACTATCTGTACGCCCATAACTACGTGAACCCCATTCTATGGATGTACACCCCGATGGCGTCCGAGTTTGCCGACACGATTCCACACCGGCTGCTCATCTGCGACGTGATGGACCAGCTTTCAGCCTTTAAGGGTGCACCGGCGGAACTGGAAGTGCGCGAACCGGCGCTGCTGCGAAAGGCTGATCTGGTCTTTACGGGGGGTGTCAGCCTGTACCGTTCCAAACTGCCCTATAACAGCAACACCCACCTGTTCCCCAGCGGGGTGGAGGTGGAACACTTCGCCCGCGCGACTCGTCGCAATGCGTTTGAGCGTCCGGCGGATATGGAGCACATCGAGGCGCCGGTGATCGGCTATTTCGGGGTAATTGATGAGCGGATGGATCTGGACCTGCTGCAATACGTGGCGCAGTCACATCCTGAATGGAATCTGGTTCTGATCGGGCCGGTCGTGAAGATAGACCCGACGGCCCTGCCCATCGCGCCCAACGTGCACTGTCTGGGCATGAAAAGCTACCAGCAGCTTCCCGCGTATCTGGCCCACTTCGACGTGGCGCTGGTGCCGTTTGCGATGAACGAAGCGACCTTCTTCCTCAGCCCGACCAAAACACTCGAATACATGGCCGCCCACAAGCCGATTGTTGCCACGCCGATACAGGATGTGATCGAACTCTATGGTGATGTGGTACACGTGGGTTACACCCCTGCGGAATTTGTCGCTCAGATTGAG
This sequence comes from Chloroflexota bacterium, assembly GCA_016223085.1. Lineage (GTDB taxonomy): Bacteria > Chloroflexota > Anaerolineae > Aggregatilineales > Phototrophicaceae > CFX2. The sequence continues at coordinate 30,108 of JACRPS010000033.1, read as the reverse complement.
GCCGCCCTGACCGAACCGGCCAGCCTGCGACGGCTGAAAGAAGACAAGCTGCTGGCACAGCATACCTGGGACAGTATCGCCGGCAACATGCACCGGCTGATCTCCCGCGAACTGGCGCGGAACCAACTGGCAACCGGGCGGCTGCCGCGCAAAGTTTCCACGGCGCAACTTCCGTTCCTGTTCGACTGACGGCGCCGTTTTACCGATTGTAGCGATTAGCGTGACGACGAAGGAGTATAAACCATGAACACCGATCAGGTTGAAAAGAAGATTGTTATTCTGGGAGCAGGGCCAACCGGCCTGGGCGCAGCCTACCGCCTTCAGGAACTGGGCTACCGCAACTGGCAAATCTACGAACGCAACGGCTATGTCGGCGGGTTAGCGGCCAGCTTCACCGACAGCGCGGGTTTCACCTACGATATTGGCGGGCACGTCATGTTCTCGCACTACAAGTATTTTGATGATCTGGTGAACAAGCTGCTGGGCGACAACTACACGGAAATCGTGCGGGAAGCCTGGGTCTGGATCATGGACCGGTTTGTGCCGTACCCGTTCCAGAACAACATCACCTTCCTGCCGAAAGAAGTGGTGCTGGAATGCCTGCTCGGCCTGATCGAAGCGCAGAAAGACCCGGATGGGGTCAAACGCGCCACCAACTTTAACGATCTGATTGACGCGCAGTTTGGGACAGGTATCGCCAAGTACTTCATGAAGCCGTACAACTTCAAGGTTTGGGCGCACCCGGCCAGGCAGATGAGCCGCGACTGGCTGGGCGAACGGGTTGCCCTGCCCAACATCGAACGCATCCTCACCAACGTCATCATGGAACGGGTGGACGCCGCCTGGGGGCCAAACAACAAGTTTAAGTTCCCGCTGTACGGCGGCACGGGCGGACTATACACGCCGTTTGTGCCGTACATCAAGGACCACCTCCACCTGAACAAAAACGCGGTGGCGATTGACGTTCACGCCAGGCAGATTCACTTCAGCGATGGTGAAGTGGTGGATTATGATCTGCTGCTGTCAACCATGCCGCTCGACCTGCTGGTACGCCGGATTGACGATGCACCGGAAACCGTGCGCGAAGCCACCTACGGCCTGCACCATTCCAGTGGCCTGTTTGTTGGCGTGGGCGTAAAACGTCCGGTTGACAGCACCAAGTGCTGGATGTACTTCCCGGAGGATTCCAGCCCGTTCTACCGCGTGACGTACCTGTCCAACTACTCACCGTATATCGTACCGGACGAAAACCACTTTCTGCTGCTGACGGAAACCAGCTACAGCCCACACAAGCCGGAGAACAAGGCAGACATCGTTGACCGGGTGGTGCAGGGTTTGCTGAACACCAAGCTGCTGGAACCCGCCGATCTCGACCGGATTGCCAGCACCTACCTGATTGACGTGGAATACAGCTATCCCGTCCCCACGCTCGACCGCAACGCCGCGCTGGGGATTATCCAGCCGTACCTGATGGAACATGGCATTTACAGTCGCGGGCGCTTTGGCGCGTGGGAATACGAAATCGGCAACATGGATCACTCGGTGATGCAGGGTGTCGAACTGGTGAACCACTGGCTACTGGGCGAAGCGGAAGTCACCTGGAAGGATTTCTCGCACACGGTATCCCGCCCGGTCACGGTGCAGCGGCCTGCCCCGGCGGTCCGCCCGCGCCGCAGCCGCCGTCCGGTGCCGGCACTGGTTGCCAGCAACTTCGTCAACGCCGGTGCGCCACATACGCTGACCGTCACCAGCAAGCAGTGGACAGTGACGGGCAAACCGGCCACCACGCCGGTGCAGTAAACCTTCATCTGTTTCCGGCGGAAGCACTTCCTTCCGCCGGAAATTTTTGCCACTACGCTTCATCGCCAACGGCCCCGCGCGGCGCTATACTTCTCCCAATGTCCTGTCTGCCCAAAGCGATCAATCATGGGTCAACTTTCCGCTTCGGTCTATGTGATCCGGCGTGCGCTGGCCGACTGGTGGTACGACTGGGTGAGTCTGGCGCTCATCAACGTGGTGTGGGCACTGGCGGTACTAACGCTCGTCCTGGCGCCGCCGGCAACACTGGCCGCCTTTTACGCGACCAACCAACTGGCGCAGGGGCGCAGCGTCAGCGTGAGCGATTTTGTCAGTGGCTTCCGCCAGTACTTCCTGCTCAGTTACGCCTGGGCAGCGGTAAACGTGATGGCGGCGGTGCTGGTGTGGTCGGGCATCCGGTTCTACGGGCAGTTCGGCGCGGACTGGAGTCTGCTTTTGCTGCTGCTGGTGGTTGCCATTGGCCTCGGCTGGCTGGTGGTCCAGTTTTATGCTCTGCCCTATCTGATGGAACAGGAACAGCGAAACGTGCTGGTTGCCCTGCGCAACGGCCTGTTCACCGGCCTTGCCAGCCCCTTGTACACGCTGGTTCTGGCGATTTTTTCCGGCGCGATTATCGCGCTCAGTCTCGCCCTCGTGGCACTGATTTTTCTCGGCGGGCCATGTTTGATCGCGCTGCTGGCAAACCACGCCGTGCGTGAACGACTGGTGACATTTGGCATACGACCGCAGCCTAACAGCTCTGGCGACCAGAAATCAACATAAAGCGTAGGGGCGAACCGCCGGTTTGCCCCTACAGAAAAACAATCTTCGAATAACCATCGCCTGGCGTCACCCGCCAAAGCGTATTTTGTACGTCCTGATTTCGTAGGGCGCGATGGCAAACGTCAGCCGGTTTCCTTCGTGGAAGGCTTCCCCTAGCGGCATTTCCATCAGATCACATTCGACGGCGGATTTGATTGGCCGCCCAAACGTGATGGAGACAGCCTGGTTGCGGTACTGCTTATAATCGTAGACGCGGATAATCCAACTGTCGTCGTCTTCGGCGCGCTTGACCGTTTCCAGAACGACGTGATCGGCATTCACCGCCGCCAGCGAATATTGCAGTGGCAAATCGCCGGATGGCTGCGCATGGAGGGCAGCGGCATGTACCGGGACATTCAGCGCATAGGCTTCGCGCGGGACGTTGGCCTGCCGCCAGTCGCCGGCGTGGGGCAGCAGACTGTAGGTAAAAACGTGATGGCCTTTGTCGGCCAGCGCGTCAGGCCGGACGGCTGATTTCAGCAGCGTCAGGCGCAGCACATTTTCTTTCACGTCGCAGCCATACTTGCAGTCGTTGAGCAGCGCCACGCCATAATTACCTTCCGACAAATCCATCCACTTATGCGCCGGCACTTCAAACCGCGCCCAGTCCCAACTGGTGTTCCAGTGCGTTGGACGTTCGATGTTCCCAAACTGGATGTCATAGGTTGCCCGTGTGGCACGCACGTCTACCGGGAACGCTGCCTTCAGCAAAATCTGCTGCTCGTGCCAGTCGGCTTCGGTGTAGAAGTCAATGCGCCGGGATGAACGGTAGAGCGTGACACGCTGTACAATGGTTGAGTCGTAAAAGCGCCATGTCAGCCGCAGTGTACCGCGCAGCGGGCCAGTTTCCTCCACCTCGGCGCTAACCAGTTCATGAATTTCCCGCATTTTCTCCTGATAGAACAGGTCAATATCCCAGGCGTCGAACGCCATCGGCCTATCTTCAAACGCCTGCAAGACGTTGGCGCGCGCGCCGGGGGCAAGCACTTCGCGCCCGTGTTCCTTGTCAAACAGAGACGTGATTTGTCCACACTCGTTCAGTTCAATGCGGTAATAACGGTTTTCGAGCCGGTCAGGACTGATGCTGAGATCACTGGCGGCGCGGACAGCCTCCACCAGCGAATAGGTTTTATAGCCGCAGGATGGAATAGTTGTTGCTTCCAGCAGCACCGCGCGTCCACCGTCCTCAACGAGCTGCATCGGCAGCGGTTGGCCGCTGTCATCGGCAAGGGTTTTGCCTTCGAGTTCCGCTGTATAGGGCAGTTCGATCAAGCTGTCCCGCTGCCAGGAAAGTGAATTAAAGACAACAACACTGTCCCGTTCGGCATGAATGCGGTCAAGAACGGTCTGCTGCGCCCGCTGAAGTGCAGTACCGCCAATTTCCGCCACGCGGGCATAATCGTTCGTGCTGTCTTCGTACACCTGCCGGATGGATGACCCCGGCAGTACGTCGTGGAACTGGTTCAGCAGAATCAGTTTCCAGCCTTCGCCCAGGTCGGGATATTGCTGCTGGCCGGTTAGCTCATCGGCCAGCGCGCTCATCCACTCGGCATCGTGATACAGGATTTCCGATTTGCGGTTCGCCCGCTTGTTGTACGCCTGCGAGGTATACGTTCCGCGATGATATTCCAGGTACAGTTCGCCATCCCATACCGGCACGTCCTGCCCCGTCAGCCGCTTATCCAGCCGGGCAAAAAACGGTTCCGCACCACCCATCGTGACCTTTGGGAAGCCGGGAACATTCTGCATCACCCGCGCCGATTCCAGCATTTCCGCCGTTGGCCCGCCGCCGCCGTCGCCCCAACCGAACAGCAGCAGCAGTTCGTCATTGGTCGCCTTCGAACGGTACTGCTCCCAGATACCTTTCACGTCGCGGGGTTGGAGCGTGCCGTTATAGGTGTAAAACGGCGACCCTTCCTCCGGCGTCGTCACAAAATGCGCCAGCACTTCCGAGCCGTCCAGGCCGCGCCAGCGGAAGGTATCGTAAGGGAAGCGGTTGAACTGGCTCCAACTGATTTTGGAGGTGAGAAAGTACTTCATGCCGCTTTTTTTGATGATCTGCGGCAGCGCATAGGAAAAACCAAAAACATCCGGTAGCCAGACGATGTTGGTATCCACGCCGAATTCCTGCCGGATGAAGCGCCTGCCGTACAATAATTGCCGTACCAGCGACTCGCCGCCGGGCAGATTCGTGTCCGGCTCGACCCACATCCCGCCGGTGATTTCCCACTCCCCGGCAGCAATTTTCTCTTTCACCTGCCGGTACAGGTCGGGATAATCGTGTTTGACCCACTCGTAAAGCTGCGGCGACGAGTGCAGGAAGCGGTATTCCGGGTACTGCCGCATCAGATGCAGGACAGTGGTAAAGGTGCGTCCGGCTTTCTGCCGTGTATCCTTGACACGCCACAGCCACGCCAGATCAATATGCGAATGGCCGACCGCCGTCACCTGCGGCTTATCCGGCTCCATCTGCCGCAGACTGCACAGTTCTTCCGACAAAAACTGCTGTGCCTGATGCAGCGAGTCATAGTAGCAGTCTGACCGCACGCGAGTGAAGTCCACCAGCCGGAACGCTTCGTTGAGGACTTCCAGCAGCCGCACGTGCCGCCAGTCATCGGGCTTCACTTCATTGACCGCCTTCAGCAGCGTGTTTGCCAGGTAGTAAAAGCGTTCTGCGCCGTCGTCAATCCGGTTCAGTTGCGCGACCTTAAACCGGCGACGATCCGGCACGTCCAGCACGCCACTCCATGACCGCAGCGCCACCACCAGGCAATCTGTCTGGAGTAGCTCCGGCGGCAGCCAGGCTTCTTCGTGCCACACGTCAATCGCCTGTACGCGCGCGCCGTTGACGTACAACATCGTCTCCGCCGTCGAACCGCCCCCGTCGCGCGGACCAACCAGGAATCGCAGCGCCAGCTTGTGATCTGTCCAGCCAGCAGGGATCGGGACATAAGCGCGGAACCAGGCAGTCACATCGTAGCCGCCCCAGTAGTCCATCAGACAAAAGTCGTCCCAGCCGGAGTCATCAAAGTCGGGCTGTTCCGCGCCGGCGACATCCCCTTCATGGAACTTAAACCAGGGGATATCCAGCGTTTCCCGGTAGACGGTGGGACGGATTTCCCACAGCAGTTTGGCAATCTTCTCGCACGTAAAAAACAGCACGGCGTTGCTCCTGACCTACACTAAGTCCCTTGAACCGGCTTGTGAACCTTCCCCTCGTTGATGGCACGGATAATGGCCGGGTCTACCTTTGGCCGCCGGTCATAGGTCAGCAAGCCATTGATCTCCTGCTCCACATCCGCCAACTGGGTGTAACAGAACCCCTGCACCACCGGCATGTCCATCACCGTAGTGATGATCGAACGGTAGCTTTCAACAAACTCGTCGTCGCTGCTGGCAACCGTGTACCCCCACCCTGCCCAACTGCTCTTGCGGCAGGCGATGCCGCCAAATTCCGAAATGATAATCGGCTCGCCCTGGTAGTGAAAGCCGGGAACGTAAATCGGTCGCCGCGCCGGTTCGTCGCTGACGGCATGTTCGGCGGTTGCGTACCGTTCGCGCAGCACTTCCGGGTCACTTTCGTAGTCATGAATGGTACACAGGTCAGATTTGGTGTGTTCCCAGCCATCGTTGGAAATCACCAGCCGGGTTGGGTCAAGCGATTTGGTCAGGTAATACAACGACATGGCGTGCATCGGCTGGCGGCCATCAGTCACGAGTCGCGGCACACCCCAGCTTTCATTCAGCGGCACCCAAGCCACAATACAGGGATGATTGTAGTCGCGCTCGATAGCGGCCTGCCATTCGGCCATCATGCGCTGCACCGCGCAGTCCGCGTAGGTTTGCGCGTTTGCCATCTCCCCCCACACCAGCAGCCCCATCCGGTCAGCCCAGTAGAGGTAGCGTGGGTCCTCGATTTTCTGGTGCTTACGGACGCCGTTAAAGCCCATATTCTTGGTCATTTCCACGTCCAACCGCACATCCTCATCTGAGGGCGGCGTGATGAGACCTTCCGGGAAATACCCCTGGTCGAGCACCAGCTTCATATAATATGGGCGGTTATTGAGCAGGACGCGGCCTTCTTCGACCGAAATTTTTCGCATCCCGAAGTAAAGCTGCACCTCATCAAGCAGGCAATTGCCGTCCCACAGGCGCAGCACCATATCGTACAGATTCGGCGCTTCGGGACTCCACAGCCGGTCGTCTTTCACGTCCGGCAGCGGCAGAACGCGCGTAGCCTTAAACTGCAAGTTTTCCACCCCGCTGCTGTCGTGAGCAAGGATTTCCCCTGCGAACGAGACTTCAATCTCAATCGTCTGGTTGGGCAAGGGGTTGTCTACCCGGTATTCAACCTTGATCTCCCAGGCGTCAATGTTGGGCGTCAGCCTGGCGCGTTCGATGAACGACGACTCGACCGGCTCCAGCCAGACAGTTTGCCAGATGCCGGTCGTGCGGGTATAGAAAATGGATTTCGGTTCTTCTTCCCAGAACTGCTTGCCACGCGGCTGAGCCAGGTCGGTCGAACTATCTTCCACCCGCACCACGACGCTGTTGCCAGTAGGCTGGAGGGCGCCGGTCACATCGGCGTAAAACGGCGTATGGCCGCCTTCGTGGCTGGTCACAAACTGGCCGTTGACCCACACCCAGGCGCGATAATCCACCGCGCCAAAGTGCAGCAGCACGCGCTTGCCAGTCCAGGCTTCCGGCACGTCGAACGACCGCCGATACCAGACAACATCGTGAAAACGGGTATCCTGAATTCCGCTAAGCAGGCTTTGAAACGCATACGGAACGATGATCGTGCGAGTGAAATCGTGGCGCTCGAACCACTTTTCCCGCAGGCCCCGGTTGTCGTCGTCAAACTCAAATTCCCAGGCGCCATTCAAATTCATCCACGCCGACCGGACATACTGCGGGCGTGGATACTCTGGACGAGGTACGATCATGATTACAGCTACTCCCGCTTACCTCAGTGATGAAAGACTGCGTTGTTACACCCTTTACGCCGGTTGTGCCGGCACCGGACATTTCAGGCGTTTTGAACGGAAACGCGCGGTATCATCATAAACCTAAAGCTGAGGAAAAAAGCATGAAGATTGCGGCAAAATGTCAAGAAAAACGTAATGTATTTTACCATTTTGCCCGGCAAAACCATAGTCTCTTGATTATTTTGTCACCGCCCGTTTTTACGGCACGGCCTGCGCTTCCCGCGTTGGTTCGGCCAGCACCGGCACGCCATCCTGCCACATTAACTCGGCCAGACGCAGGTTGCGATAACCGCCCGCTGCCCAGGCGTGATACAGCATCCACGTATCCCCGTCATCATCCAGCACGATATCCTGCCCGCCCGGTCCCACTACCCCGCCGGGGATACTGGTTTTAAAGATGGGCGTGCGCTGTGGTTTCGTGTACGGCCCGGTCACAGCCTCGGCAATCGCATAACCGATGGCATAGCGGCGGCTGGCGTAATCGTTGGCGGAGTAAAACAGGTAATACCGGTCATCGTGTTTCCACAGGGTCGGCGCTTCCACCAGCAGCCCCTCCCAGGGCTGATCGGCGGTGATGAGTTTCGTCGGCTCACCTTCCAGTGTCCGCCCATCGTTTGAAAGCGACTGGACATAAATCCACGACTGGCCGCCCTGCGAGTTACCATCGTTTTTCCACAGCAGATAAGCCGCGCCATCGTCGTCTACAAACACGCCTGGATCAATCGAACCGCCCTGCCCGATCTGGCAGACCAACGGTTCATCGCCAATTGGCTGGAACGGGCCTTCTGGTTCATCAGCAGTGGCGAGGCCAATACACTGTGTCCCACCAACGTCAATAGCAAAACGGGTGACGTAGTACATCAGGTAACTGTTGCCGCCGTCGAAGGTTGTCACCTCCGGCGCCCACGTCCAGCCGAAGTCCTGCACCGCCCACTCCGGCAGCGCTGGCAGCGCGTCGCCCAGGAATTCCCACGTAACCAGATCGTCCGAACGCGCCACCTGCACGTGATAACCGTCGCTGTTGGTCGCATAGGCATAATACCAGTCCCCAACCTGAAGCACATCCGGGTCAGGGAAATCGCGGTCCAGCACCGGATTCACAAACATTCCCGACGGCAGGGTTGCTTGTACCTGAACGTTAAACAGCAGCACAAACAAAAAGACGATGAACACCATGTTCACCTCCAGCAGCGACCGCACGGTTATTTTTTCCCCTTGAATCAGTCCGTGATACCAGCCGCGCACCCGCCGGACACGGGCGCGGGGCGAAATGGATTAACGTGTTTCTTTCTCCGCTTGCGCAATGATATCGAGCATATATTCCACCAACGGGACGACTATTTTCCCGGCGACTCGCTTGTAATGATTTTTCGCCAGCGCCCAGTATTCTTTCATGCGCCACAGCGGATCATCAAACGGCACGCCCTGCTCGATCTTGCGTAGCACGCCGAAACCATACCGCACCGACCAACCCCAGGCTTCCAGCAGTTCGATCCAGGGCAGCAGGTTATTCCGCAGCGCCAGATTATCCATCCGGTACTTCAGATGATACAGGGCTTCGTCTACGGCTGTGAGGTATGCGTCCAGCGCCGCTACTGCGGGACTATCACTGGCGCGTTCACCGCCGCGCAGCGCCGCATAGGCCGCTTCGGTCAGCCGGTCCAGTTTGGCCGCTTCGAGCACATCCAGGCAGCTTTGCAGCGAGTTTTCGGCAAACAGCCGCAGTGCCGCTGCGCTGTCGTCACCGGCGACGGTGTACAGCGCCCGTTCCCAGGCAGCGTCCGGGTCATACCCGTCTGGATTTCGCATGTACTCGGCATAGGTCAGGAGTGGGATCTTCGACGCTTCCGCCTGGAGCATCAGATTGGCGACGATACCGCGCGTCTGAGTAGGCAACCTGGCCCCGCGTCCGCGCACCGGGCCGATGTGCATCTCCGGCTGCATCCCCAGGTCGTTCACCGGATAATTGTCCCAGATCAGCGGTGGGCGTTTGATCGCCTGTGCAAAGGCGGCAGCATCGGCAGCCGTGATCTGGGGCGAACAAATGTCGGCACCGGTGTAAAACACGTCTATTTCCGGGTACAGCCCCATGCCGATTTCATACACGTAGGAGTCAAACGGCGGCCTGCCATAGTATAGTGTCGGGCACAGGCTGAACGTGCAGGCCGGGTCAAGGGCTTGCAGCCACTCGAACAGCCGGTTGCACAGATGGACGTGCGCCTCAGCATAGCTGTTGTAACAGCGCCGGTCGGCTTCGTGCAGGAACTCCGGCTTCATATCGTCCAGCACGGCGCAGAACGAGCGCACGCCTAACCGGTAAAATGCTTCCAGCTTGGTGATGATCGCGTGATAATCAGCCTCGTCGGAGTAACACATCGAAACGACGGGTCCGATGGCGTAGCAGAACGTCACACCGCTGTCGCGCGCAATGGCAACGGTATCCGCGAACTGCTGCATGGTTTTCGCCGGATACGGCTCGCGCCAGCGGTTGCGGTGCTGGCGGTCATTTTTGGGGCCGTACAGATAGGTGTTAAAGCCGTGCTGGCCGATAAAGCGAATCAGGTCGTTACGTTCAACCGGGGTATAATACACGCCGTAGAATGCTTCGGCCACGCCGCGAATCGGAAACGGCGACGGAACGGTGTCTGTATTCATGCTGCCGCAAACTACCCACGCCGGCGATGGCGTGCCCAGGCATCGCGGATAAGCTGGTAATCATCCTCATCCAGCGGCTCCTGGGTCGTGTCAATGTGGCTGGCATAATACAGCGACGGAACGCCCAACTCTGGCTGGAGACGCACGTATTTGCGCCAGGCATCGCGGTTGGTGATCGGCCAATTGTCCGTATCAATGATGGCGTTGGGACAGGCGATGCGGGCGACACGGGCGCGGTGCTGCATGGCGTTGTTCACGTCCTTGCCGGTGTTGATGTCGTTCAGGCGAATCATATCCACCACGTCCGCCAGATAGGGGTGCGGCGTGTGTGCCATGATGAGCGCGTCCGGCTTGGCGCGTTTGGCTTCCTCGTAGATGATCTTAAGGTACAGTTTCATCAGTTCCAGCCCCCACACGTCACCATAAGTGTGGATGTGCGGGCCGGTCGGAATCCGCGCCGTGAAGTCAATTTTGAAGCCATCAGCGTCATAGCCATCCGGGCACAACATACGCTGGACCTGTTCCCGCAGCCGCCGTTCGAACGCCGGGTTGGTCGGGTCAAAGGCCAGCGGCAGACCGCCCGCGTTAACGATGCACTCAGACAGCGGCACACCTTCCGGGTCCCAGGCTTTTAGCCACAGCAGCACCTTGCGCCCGGCATCATGCTGCGCCTTCACAAACCCTTTCATGTCCGGCCACTTGTCCGGGTCGGCTTCGTTCGTACCGTAGCAGGCCTGCCATTTGTCGTCAATCACGATGATGCCGGGTGCGATGTTGTGGCCGGTCAGCGTCTGAATAAAACCTTCGTATAACGACTGCTGCGCGTATTTGGGTGCGGGTTCGCCGCGCGCGGCGGACAGATAACACTGCGCGCCCCAGCCGGAGAAAATCGGCTCGTACCACCATTCCGGCTTCTGGCGCGCCGGAGCAGACTGCACGTAGCCCCGCCGCTGGAGCGTCTGCACGTGCTGCCGGAGCACGTCGTATTCGTCCTGCCCAAAATCCACGCTGACCGCCGGCAGCAGATAGCGCCCCTTAACCGAGGTGTGACCTTCATACGACAGCAGCAGGCAGAAGCCGGACTGCTGGCCGCGATACCAGTAATCGGTGTAGCGGTTCTGGCCCGCCTCGGCTTCGATACCCATGCTCATCCAGCCGGTCGGCGTTTTGAGGCCAAAGCAGTAGGGCGGCGGGGTGAAGAACCAGCCGGCCTTGCCGGGCAGCGGCACGCCAGAGATGTCAATCGCTGAGCCACCGCCAGGCAGGAAATAGTAATTTTCATCGGTCGTTGGTTCGGGATTAAACCCTTTCTCAAACCGATGCCCCGACCAGAAAAACCCTGACCCCCAGCGCGGGAGCGCGGAGTAGTAGCCACCAAAGTAATTCACTTCATACAGGTCGCCCTGGCCTTCAACCTCGATTTCGTACTGGAAACCATCTTCCCAGCAGCGAAAACGATACGATTTGGACTTCCAGTACGAACTGTCCGCCTGGATGGACAACACTACCTCGTCCGGTCGTTCTTCGGCCTGCCAGGAACTGTTGCGGACGGTATCATCGCGGCCATGCGCCGGGTTAACGCTGGACATGACAAACAGATCGGCCAGCCGGTTGCCATCGGCGTCGTCCAGATACATATACGGTCTGTCGGTCGCACAGGTGAGGGTATAGAGCCGGGTAGTCAGTGTGTAGGAACGATTCTCTTGGCTGAGTTGCACGATGCTCTCTAACGGCCTCCGAAGCCGCTAATGGAAATGCCTTCGATGAAATACTGCTGGAACAGGACAAACACCACCAGCACCGGCAGCATGACCACCAGACTGGCAGCCATCAGCCAGTTCCACGCGGGCGCGCCACCAGCAGCGGCCTGGAACTGCGTCAGTCCTAGTTGGATAGTATATAACTCCTCACTTTGCAAATACAGTAAAGGTTTCATGAAATCCTGCCAGGCGCCCTGAAAATGAAAGATGGCAATTGTTGCCAGCGCTGGCTTTGACAGCGGCAGCACGATATGCCACCAGATGCCCAGCCGGGACGCGCCGTCAATCTTGGCCGCTTCGGTCAGTTCGGTTGGGATGCCACGCATAAACTGCCGCAGCAGGAAGATGTAAAAGGCGCTGCCGGTAAACGCCGGCACGATCAACGGCAGAAACGTGTTCACCCACACTTTCGACCCCTGAAAGCCAAAGGCGGGCAGCCGGGAGAACAGGATAAACTGCGGAATCAACGTCACCACTTCCGGCAGCATCATCGTCGCCAGCACCAGCGCGAACATGAAATCCCGCCCTGGCCAGCGCAGCAGCGCAAACGAATAGGCCACCAGCGAGGTGGACAGCACCATACCGACCAGACTGACCAGCGTAATGATGATCGTGTTGAGGAACCAGCGCGGCCACAGGCCAAAGCTGAAGGCGGTGGTGTAGTTCTCCCAGGCAATCGGGTTGGGAATCCAGTCGGGCTTCAGCAGTCCCTGCGGGGTTTTGAGCGAGGTGGATACCATCCAGAACAGCGGCACAACAAATAGAATGGTGATGCCGATCATCAACAGCAGCGCCAGCAGCCGCCCGATGGTCAAGGGCCTGCGCGGTTTTGTATCACGGCGCTGTTCGCGGGGTAAGGCTTCAACCGGCTGTACCGGCGGGTTTTCAATAAACGTGGAAGTCATGGCTGCCTTACTCGCTTTCGTAATACACCCAGCGTTTTGCCAGCCGCAGTTGAATCAGGGTAATGACCAGGATGATGACAAACAGAATCCACGCCAGCGCCGACGCATAGCCCATCTGCAAGCCGCCAACGCCCACCTTGCCAAAGGCGCGGTTATACAGATATAACACGTAAAACAGCAGCGACTGCCCCGGCCCGCCGAACGCTACATCCCGGCCAGAGCCACCGGCGGACGAACCGGCGATGATGTACACGGTTGTAAATATCTGAAACGTACCGATGATGGTGGTCACAATCTGGAAGAAGATGGTTGGCGACAGCATCGGCAGGGTGATATGGCGCGTTTTGGCCCACCAGTTCGCGCCATCAATGGCGGCGGCCTCATAAAGCTGCGACGGAATACCTTTTAGCCCCGCCAGATAAATCAGCACGTTGCCGCCAATCCACCACATGCCCATCACAATCAGGCCGGGTTTGGTCCACGCCGGGTCAACAAACCACGCCGGGCCATCTATGCCAACCAGCGCCAGCCCGCGATTGAGCAGGCCATCCGGCGCGAGAATCCATTGCCACAGGAACACCGCCGCCACACCGGACAGCACGTTCGGCAGATAGATGATGGTGCGGAAAAAGCGTTCCCCCGGCAGATCGAGGTTCAGCAGCATGGCGATGGCAATCGCCACGATCATCACAATCGGCACTTTGAAACCAACCAACCAGAAGGTATTTTCCAGCGCCTTCCAGAAAAAATTGTCGTTAAAGAAGATGGTTTCGTAATTCCGCAGTCCAATCCATTTGGGCGCGGCGATGATGTTGTAGCGGGTGAAACTGGCATACAGCGAAAACAGCATCGGCACGGCGGTAAACACCAGAAAGCCGATAATCCAGGGGGAGGCAAACAGCCAGCCAGCGACGGCTTCCTGGAACGCCAGCCGGGAGTAACGGCGCGGCAGCCGCCGGGCAAGCTGATCGCCACTCGCCTCGCGGTTGATCGTCCTATCCATGTTTCCTCCGGGAAAACAGACGGGCGGAGGAAATGCTCCGCCCGTCCAGTCTAGCGGGAACGCCTAGGGGGCGTTGGTGGCAATGGTGTCGTCTACCGCCTGCTGCGCTTCTTCCAGCGCCTGCTCCGGCGTCACGTCACCGGTCCAAACCGATTCATACCGCTGACCAAGCTGCTCACCCCAGTTAGGGTAGCCGGGGACAAAGATGCCGCTGGTGCTGGTATCCATCGCCTCGACAAAAAACTGCCAGTTGGGGTCGGCCATGAGCACCGGGTCCCTGGCCGCATTCATGTCGGTGGGCATGGAATAGGTATCCCGCGCCCAGGAAATCTGCGCTTCCGGGCTGGTCGCGCACTTGATAAACTCCCAGGCCGCCTCCGGATTATCCGCGCCGGTGGGGATGGACAGCGCGAAGCCGCCGCTGATCGAGGTCGGCGTGCCGTTGTTCGGGATGGGCGCAACGCCCCAGTCAATCCGGGTTGACGAACCATCGTCCAGCGTGATGCTGGGGCGGTAGAAGTTGAGGAACGAACTGTAGCCGGCGATGTCCACCAGCATGGCGACCTTGCCGGACATAAAAGCGTCATTTGGCGCAGCGCCAAACGACGAGCGGAACTCCTGTACCTTTGGCCAGCCGCCGTAACGGTCCACCCATTCCTTAATCCAGTTCAGCGTTTCCACCACTTTGGGGTCGTTTATCACCGGCTTGCCGTCCTGAATCCAGGTATGGCCGTTCGCCTGCGCCCACAGATCAGGCCCAACATTGCCCTGTAGCGGGAAAAATGCCATCCGTTGCAGCGTACCATCTTCCGCAACGACATCCAGCTTGTCAGCGTATTCTTTCAGTTCATCCCAGGTTGTTGGCGGCTTGTTGGGGTCCAGACCGGCCTGCTGGAACAGCGTTTTGTTGTAGAACAGCACGCGCACGTCCGTTTCAAACGGAATACCGTAGCTCTCGCCTTCGTACAGCGTCTGATTCCAGGCAAACGGCCAGAAGCGCGACGTATCCAGTTGGTCACGGTCAATCAACGGCTGGAGATTTTGCTCAATGCCGTCAGCGGCGGCCTGCGGCAGCTTGGGCATATCCTCGACGATCACGTCCGGCATCCCGGAACCGGCAGCAACGGCAGCGATGTTCGCCGTCCAGATGTCGCCAAACGGCTTCACCACATCCGTGACGGTGATGTTTGGCAGCGCCTGCTGGCACATGGCGATGACCCGGCGGATGGCGTTGCGGCGGACGGGCGAGGCCCAGAAGTGCCAGAATTCCACCTCACCGGACACTTCCGGATTCAGCGCCACGCCCATATCGGTATTCATGCCTGCATCCTGCGCTGTGACGTTGAGGAGAGGCAGGCTGGTGAGTAAGATAACGATCACCATCAATAACGAGATTTTCCGATTCATGTTAACGCTCCTTTTCTACAGAATAGAAACGTGGAACCACAACGCCGGTATGTTAAATAGCCCTGAACCGATTGTAGGTTGGCTGTATATAAAATGCATCAGCACGCTTGCATTGGTTCAGGCCGCCTGCGGACGCATACAGATTACTTCTGCTCGCTTCCACTTAATTATAGGTTTAATTTTCTCCCGACACAAATCCATGCAAAGCGGTTGGCAATGCCGTACAATAGCGGCGGTTACGTCAATGAGGATGTTACGTGATGCTGACTCGTGTGCTCCTGGCCGTCACCCTTACCCTGTGCCCGGTCGTCATGGCTGCTGCCCAACCGACACCAACACCCCTCTCCGCTGACCCGGAAATCCAGACCATGATGGAACGACTGCTGGACGTGCCCGTGCTGTATAACATGGACACCCCCGCCGTCCACGATATCTTCACACGTGGCCAGCAGTTCGGCAACCGCGCCAATGTGTTTACGAAGGTGGGCGACAGCAATACCACCAACGGCGACTTCCTTCAGCCGCTTGGCATGAAGGGCGATTTTTGTGAACTGGGGCCTTACGCCGACTTACAGGAAACGATTAACTTCTTCTCAGTCCCGCCTACGCCGGACGAAGCCAACTCGTTTGTCCGACAGAGCGTGGCGGCGAAAGAAGGTTTAAGCAGCGCAGCGGCGCTCGACCCGTTCTGGGCGGGCGAAGGCTGCGAACCGAACGAAGGGCCGCTGGCCTGCGAATACCGCCTTATCAAACCCGGCGTCGCCGTGATGATGCTCGGCCTGATGGACGTGCGCTATAAACATGCCGAGTCGTTCCGCACCAACATCGAAAAAGTGATTCAACTCTCGATAGATCACGGCGTGATTCCGGTGCTGACAACCATCATCGTGCTGCCCGATCAGGAACGCCTCAGCTTCGACGACTCGATTCGTATCAATAACCACATGCTGGATATGGCCGACCAGTACGGCGTGCCGGTGATTAATCTGTGGGCGGCGGTGCAATCCCTGCCGGATTACGGCATCGGGCCAGACCGCACACATTTAAAAGCCCGACTGGGCGAATTCTGTTCCTTCGACGGCGCGGAACAGGAACTGGGCGGCACGCTGCGCAACCTGCTCACGCTGCAAGCCCTGGACGAACTGCGCCGGAACGTGCTGGCCAGCACCGGATAGGACTTCACGCTACGAATACGCATTATTTACGCAGTGCCGGTACGATAGGAGCATCAGGATAGTCAGGAGAGCAACAATGCCCTATCGGGAATTCCGGCTGCCCAGCCTCTACGGCGGTGAAGATGTGGAAGTGGTGGAGAATCTGCTGCGGCAGATACCCGGCGTTGAGCAGGTCGAACTGGAACCGGAAACCAAAGAAGTCAGCCTCCGCTGGAACGACGCTACTGATTGGGAAGAAATAGAACGGCAGCTGGTGTCCATGGGCTACACGCCGGAGGTGTAGCCCGTATAAGGCAGCTAACTCACCTGCTGGGCGGTGATGGGTCAGGGTGTGAACACCACGCGCACGCAGTCCTCCGCTTTGGTTTTAAAAAGCTGGTAGCCTTCCTGACCGTGATCGAGACTCATGCGGTGGGTGATAACAAACGATGGGTCAACCTGGCCGGCGGCGATGTAATCCAACAGCCGGGGGATATAGCGGTGACCGGGCTGCTGCCCCATCTTAAATGTCAGCGCCTTGTTCATGGCCGCGCCCATCGGGATTTTGTCCAGCAGCCCGGCATATACGCCAACAATCGAAAGCGTTCCGCCGGGGCGGCACGCCTGAATCGCGTGGCGCAGCACATGAGGGCGGTCCAGTTCCAGCCGCAGCGTCTGTTTTACCTTGTCATACATGCCGGGCAGACCACCGGCATGGGCTTCCATACCGACCGCGTCAATGCAGGCGTCCGGGCCTCGACCGGCGGTAATGTCCTTCAGCGCCTCGATCACATCCACTTCCATGTAATTGAGAATTTCCGCGCCGACATGTTCACGCGCCATCTGCAAGCGTTCCGGGAAGCGGTCAATGGCGATCACCCGTTCAGCGCCCAGCAGGTAGGCGCTGCAAAGCGCCATCAGGCCAACCGCGCCGCAGCCCCATACCGCCACAATATCGCCCAGTTGAATATTACAGTTATCCGCTGCGAAGAAGCCGGTTGGGAAGGCATCGGACGCAAACAGCGCGGCGTCATCGGCCACACCTTCAGGGATTTTGAAGGCGTTCACATCCGCAAACGGCACGCGAATATATTCCGCGTGGCTGCCAGCGTAACCGCCAAACAGATGCGAATACCCAAAAATACCGGCGGTATGATAACCAAACAGGCTGCCTTCCGCCCAGGCATTTGGATTGGAATTTTCGCACAGGGAAAACAAACCGCGCTGGCAGTAGAGACATTTACCACAGGCGATGATCGAGCAGACAACCACCCGGTCGCCGCGTTGCAGGTTTTGCACGTCACGGCCAGTATCCACCACCTCGCCCATAAACTCGTGGCCGATAATATCACCGGGCATCATGCTGGGCACAAAGCCATCGTAGAGATGCAGGTCAGACCCGCAGACAGACGACAGCCGCACGCGAATGATGGCATCATGCGGATTCAGGATCGAGGGGTCAGATACAGTGACGGCCCGAACATCGTTGTTGCCGTACCAGCACAATGCTCTCACCGACTGCCTCCACGCCCGGACGGCTGTCCTTCAGTGGTGGCGATCTCACCCGTTTCCAGCAGTTGTTTCAGCCGGCGCAAATCCTCGCCAATCTGCTGCGAGGGTTCTTCACCAAACAGCCGGGCAATCGCCGCGCCCAGCGGCCCGGCGGGCGGCACGTATTCCAGTTCAACCCGCACTTCCGTACCGTTACCACGCGGCGCCGGGCGGAAGCGTACTGAACCGGCGTTGGAGATTTGCGCGTCCTGGAGCGACCGCCAGCCGATCACCTCGTTGGGCACTTCGTTGATAATCTCCGCGTCCCACTCCACCGTCATTCCGGCAGGCGCTTTGGCAACCCAGTGGGAGCGGCGTTCGTCCATCACCCGAACCGATTCCAAATGGTTCATAAAACGCGGCAAATTCTCGAAGTTGCGCCAGAACCGGTACACTTCTTCCGGTGAAGCGTTGATGGTGATGGATTTACGCACGTGAACCCCCTGCTGGTGCGGGACGCTCACCGCGTTTTTGTTGGTTTCAACCGCTGTATTCATATCCAGCGCGTGGTAAATCTCGCAGTGGCCGGTCAGCCCGCGATTAAACAGGTAGTAGCCACCGAGAATCGCGCCCACTGTCTGGAGAAAGCCGCCCGGAACAATCCGCTTCAGCCCGGCCAGCATCAGCGCCGCTCCGGCCAGCAGCGAGACCAACCGTTCCTCATTGCCGACGTTGATACTGCTGGTCTGCTCCTGATTCATCATCTGATGTGTTGTCTGCTGCATAAATTCTCCCTACTTCTGTATTCTCAACCCACGTGAATCACAAGTGCATCGGTAGATACCCTGCATAACAAAAAAGTTTACGGGAATTAAACCAGCGGATACAGTAGCTGATTGAGCCGTTTACGGAGAGACACCTGGCCTAGCTGTTCCTACAATAACCGCTAGGAACACCTTAACCCACCAAACCCAGCCTCGTGCCTGCCAGTTGACCTAACAGAATAGTCACCAACCGCGTGATGTTTCCGGCCAGGACATCCAATATGCTAATCACAGGGACATTAGGTGAAAGTAGCTACGGAGATACAACAATGGCCGGTCAGAGCAAACGGACAACCGATCACAAAACCATCCGCAAGTGGATTGAGGAGCGGGGCGGGTTTCCCGCGACGGTGAAGTCAACCAAAGGCAAGGATGACGCCGGCGTGCTGCGGGTAGACTTCCCTGGTTACAGTGGTGGTGCTTCGCTGGAGCGTATAAGCTGGGAGGATTTCTTCCAGAAATTTGATGAAGCCAGGCTGGCGTTTCTCTATCAGGATGAAACCCGCGACGGTGAAACCAGCCGGTTTTTTAAGTTCGTCAGCCGGGACAACGGTGACGACCAGTAAAAGTGGCATGAGCCATCGTTCCCACCTGGTCAGTGCCTGAATTGGCACCCGGAAATACAACAGTCGGACAGTTCCAGCAACTTATATGGCAGCTTATACTAAAAAATTGGTGTAACAGCGACACCAAAGTTTTAGTGTAAAGCTGTTAAGGAGGTCTTGTATGCGTAAAGCAGGTGTACTCTTGATCGTTTTGCTACTGCTGGCGGCGGTCGTCAGCACGCTGGCACAGGAAGCAACGGCTGAACCAACCGCCGAAGCGACGCAGGACGCGAACCAGACGAATCAGCAGGTTGACCAGGAAACCATCATCACGCGCGTGCGCTTTGCCAATCTGTCCCCCGACGCGCCCACGCTGATGGTCTATGCGGATGGGCAACTCACCAGTGTCCAGCAGCTACCATTCCCGTCGGTGTCAGGCTGGGTTGAGTTCACTGGTTCGCCGTCCCTGATGCTGGCGGAACCGGGGGCGACATCCATGAATGACGCGCTGGTTGGCCCCTTCACCGTTCCAAGCAATACCTGGACGACGGTTGCGGTAGTCGGTTCGAAGGAAGCGGGTACGCTCACTGCGGTGTCCGTGAACGAAAATGTTACCGCTATCCCGGAGGGCTGCGCCCGCGTCACGGTGTTCCACGCTATTGAAGGTGGCCCTGCTGTCACCCTGACCGATGACCAGGGCAATACCCTGATAGCGGGTCTGGGTTTTCCCGGTGCGGGTAATGCGGGTGGCAGCGCCAGCAGCAGCTTCGCAGGCTGCGTAGGCGTCGAAGCTACTCCTGAAGCGGGCACGGACGCCGCGCAGGTAGTGGACACAACGCCGGATGGCGCGCTCCAGTGCACAACGCTGGTGATGGCGGACGTCGCCAGTAATACGCAGGCTGAAGCGACAGTGGAAGCCACCACCGAGGCCGCTGACAACAACCAGCAGACTGGCACCGATCAGCAGCGTATGGGGACGTTCACCGGCAGCCGCTTCGGCAACTGCGGCTTCACGTTTGATGTGCCCGCCGGAACCTATAATTTCCAGGCTGGCTCGGCTGGGGCAGCGGCTGATGGGCTGGGCAGCACGGGCAGCACCGAACTGGCGCCCAACACCTATTACTTTGTAGCGGTTGTGGGTACGCCGGACAACCCGCAGACGCTGGTGGTGAGCTTCGGGGAGGCGGAAGTGTCATCGCTGTTTGACACGACTCAAACGACCAACCAGACAACCCAGGGCGGCACCGAACCGGTTGCCACGCCGGAGGCAACGCTGGAGGCCACACCTGAAGCCACACCCGGCACGTAACACAAGACCTGTATCTTCTGGCACGGGACTGTTCAGCAGTCCCGTGCCTGTTTTCTCCAACAGACAATCCCCTACTTTAACGGCATTAGGTAACCTCTGACAACAGCAGCCGAGCGGCAGCCTGCCCGGATAGCACCACCATTGGCACGCCACCACCGGGATGCGCCGTACCGCCCACAAAATACAGGCCGCGCACTCCTGCCGCACGATTGTGATGCCGGCGAAAAGCGGCCAGTGGATTATTCGATGACGCGCCATACAGCGCCCCCGCCCGCGCGCCGGTCAGGCGCTCCAGATCAACCGGCGTGAGGCTTTGCTCGTGGCGAATACGTCCGCGAACGTCAAAGCCGAAAGCGGCCAGTCGGGATAGAACCGTCTCACGATAATCCGACCGCGACCAATCGTAAGTCGAACCGAGCGCCGGAACGTTGACCAGCACAAACCAGTTTTCGCAGCCTGCCGGGCCGTGGCTGGCATCAGTTCTGGATGTGATGGCAACGTAAATCGTCGGGTCAGCCGGGGGAACGCCGCGCCGGAAAATGTCGTCGAACTCGCGCGCGTAATCCGCCGAGAAGAAAATGTTGTGGTGGGCCAGCTCCTGGTGCTGACCGTCCACACCCAGCAGCAGAATAAAGCCGGAACACGACGGCTCCTGCTGTTTCAGACGGTTCAAATAGCGGATATGCGCCGGGGTTGGCGTTAGCAACCGTTCGTAGACGGTCGCCACGTCTACATTGGCAATGACGGCCTCGGCTTCAACCACCGTGCCGTCAGCGAGCAGCACACTCCGTACCACGCCGTTGGCCTCTCGAATGGCGTTCACCCGACAGCCGGCGTGGATTTCGACGCCGAGTTCTGCCGCCAGCCGGGCCATCGCCCGTGCAATCGCATATACCCCACCCTGCGGATACCACACCCCGCCATTCAATTCCACGTCAGCGATCACGTTCAGAGTCGCCG
Organism: Chloroflexota bacterium; assembly: GCA_016223085.1. Lineage (GTDB taxonomy): Bacteria > Chloroflexota > Anaerolineae > Aggregatilineales > Phototrophicaceae > CFX2. The sequence goes on along the minus strand of JACRPS010000033.1, from coordinate 8,488 downwards.
GGGCGCGGTAAGGGCTGGCGCCAACATAGGTAGCAAACCGCCCCAGAAGCTGCTGCAAATGGGGAGAATGGGCATAGCGGCGAATCGCCTGCTCCATTGTCCTCCAGGCATCCACCCGTAGCATATCCAGTGGCGCAACACGGAGCAGGCTGCGCCAGGTGGGCGGGTCATCATAGATAAACACGCTGCCGGTAATGCGGTGCAGCCGCGCAGCATAGGCCAGGAACGCCAGATACCCTTCGGCATCACGCTCATCCAGCGCCGCGAGCTGCCGCAGCGTAGCGGGCAAATCACGCGAGAGGTTCAGCACCATGCCATCGGGATAAAAATAGCGGGTCAGCGGTTCAACCGGCAGCAGCATCAGATAATCGTCCATCTGCCGGCCCGCCGCCGCAAACAGGTCTTCAAACACGTGGCACATGGTAATCACCGAGGGGCCGGTATCCCAGCGGAAGCCATCGGCGCAGATTTCGGCCATCTTGCCGCCTACCGTCGCGTTCTGCTCAAACATCACCACGCGCCGCCCGGCAGCCGCCAGCCGTATCGCCGCGCTCAGGCCGCCGATTCCCGCGCCGATAACTACCACCGGCTTATCCACGCGCCGCGCTCCCCAATTGCGTGATCATCCGGTCTTTCCAGCGCGCGCCACCGTAGCGCGAGCGCCACCAGATGGCACGCCCCGCGATTAGTGTCATCAACAGTACCGAGATCGGCAGCAACATGGCATCAGCTATACGCTGGCGGCTAACCGCCGCCGCCAGCGCGCGCACGGCCACACCCAGACCAACGAGGAGCAGCGCCGACGGTTGCCCGGAGATGAACCACAGCCACGGCAGCACAAATACCAGCCAGTGAAACACGGCGGACAGCAGCAACAATGGCATGCTGTTCCCGTGACCTGCCAGAATATTTTTGGCAAAACCGTCGCGCACCGACGGCCAGTCCCGGTACATCCGGCAGGCGACCAGCCCGGCGCCATCGGCCACGCGCAGCCGCAGGCCATTTGCCTTCACCTGCCGGGCCAACGCCACATCTTCAACAATCTGCCCCTTCACCGCCGCATGTCGCCCGACCCGTTCGTAGGCCGCGCGCCGGAAGGCCAGACACTGGCCGTTCGCCGCCGCGAAGGCGCGCCAGGACGTGTGATGCACCAGTGGCAGCGGCAGATAGGCCACAATCGCCAGCGCCAGCAGCGGCACAACCAGCCGTTCGCCCCAGCTTTCCGTCTGCTGTGTCGGCCACACGGTCAGCAAATCCGCCCGGCTGGTCTGCATCATGGCCGCCACTGCCGTCAGCGCACCCGGCAGCCAGCGAACGTCGGCGTCCGTGAAGACCAGCCAATCGCCGGTCGCTGCTGCCGCGAGTTGCTGGCACGCCCAGTTTTTGCCCAGCCAGCCTGGAGGCAGCGGCTGGCCAGTAATAACCCGCACCCGCGCTTCCCCCTGCGCCGCCCGCCGCGCGGCGTCCAGTGTACCGTCCGTCGAATGGTCGTCCAGAACGATGATCTCAAAGTCAGGGTACGACTGGTTGAGCAGGTGGCTCACCGTCTGCCCGATCACCGCCACTTCATTCCGCGCCGGAATCAGCACCGACACGCGCGGGTAAGCCGTTGGCAGATGACTGATACGCAGACGCGGGAACACCAGCGCATTGACGATGGCTGTCAGCGCCATGATGGTCAGTGCCAGCGTTACGAATACGACCGCGACCGCCATAACCATCCTTTCCGTGACCGCAACACTGGCGGCTGCGACAGATCAGCCCGGTGCTTCCAGGCCAGTATCAGGGTATTGCCCAGCAGCGTCAGCAGCAGCGTTGGGTCCGGGCGCGCCAGCAGCAGGTAGACCAGCAGACTCGCCAGCATCAACAGAACCGCCCACCCACTGACAACCACATTCCTAAACCAGAACAGCAGCATTAATCCCAGCACCACCGGCGCTTCCCAGATGGTCAGCCCGGTCCAGATGCCAAACGTGACCACCACCGCCTTGCCGCCTCGACCGCGCAGAAACGGCGAAAAGGCATGGCCGAGCACCGGCGCGACAGCCACCAGCGCCAGTTGCCAGCCGTGCCAGCCGACCGCAAAATTCGCCAGTCCCACCGGAACAGCCCCTTTTAATACATCCAGCAGCACCGCCCCCACACCCCACAGCCGTCCCCCGGCGCGGAACACGTTGGTCGCGCCCGGATTGCCATCGCCAACCCGCCGGATGTCGGTTCGCAGCGTCAGCCGACCAATCCAGTAGGAGAACGGCAGCGCGCCGCACCAGAATGCCGCCAGAAATCCAACGACGATCATGCCCGTTCTTCCCGCCACAGCGCCAGCGAGGCCAGCGCCACAAACGTGCCCATTCCTACAAACCCACCCAGCGCCGGCCCCGGCAGCCCCCAGAAGGCTGCCAGGCCAATGGTCATAAATACCCACGTGACCGCGTAAATAAACAGCAGAGGATGGAGGGGAAGCCGGGTAGGTCGAAGGATAAACGTCATCAGGAAAGACGACACAATCCAGCCGAGGAAGTTCACCCAGGGAATCCCAAAATAGCCGGATGGGGTTGCCCAGGCCCATATACCCCAGGAAGTCATCTGAGGGTCGAGGAACAAATCCCAGGCGGTGAACGCCAGCGCCGCGACCAGCGCAAAACGCCAGCGCCGCCGTGTCCCTACAACAACCGCCGCCAGCGCCCAGGCGGACGGCAGCATCATCAGCCAGGCCAGGGGGATAAGCAGTGGCACACCGGCAAGCTGCGGCTGCAAGCGTTCCGTGTACCGATAGGCGCCAAACGGGACGCCGGTAAACGAACCAGCCCATTCCACCAGCCACGCCAGCACCATAATGCTGCCCGCCATAACCGCTGCCCGGCGCACACCCCACGCGCTGCCCAATGCCGTTAGCACCGCCGCTGCCTGCAACACCACCGTCATAGTCACGCCGAACGCAAGAAGGCTGTCCCCGACCGTCCAGCGCAGAAGCGGCAGCGCGATCATGGACAGCGTCCACAGCACGAGCAGCATGGTATACCCGCGCAGCCGCAGCGATAGGCGGACCGGCATCCGTACAACCAGCGAAGTCATTTTCTAATCCTGCTTTCCGCTAAATCCAGTCATAAATTCCAGTACACGATATTCAATCTGTTCCCAGGCTGGTGTTACCAGCAGGTCATGGTTGGCCGGAACTTCAACCAACTGCACCGGCCCGCGCAGCCGGTCCACCAGACGCCGAGTGATAGCGGGCCGCACCAGTTCGTCCCGGCTGTCCTGCGCCACCAGTGTCGGCGTGTGAATTGTGGCGGCTGCGGCACAGGCATTTATGTCGGCGTGGCGTATCTGGTAAGACAAGCGCGTGCTACTGGCGCCTGAAACTGCCAGATGTGCACGTCAGCCATCCTGCCGCGCGACGGTCGGCTCGCTGCGCGCGAACAACCGTCTGATGGCTTTGATCGTACGTTGCGCGCGGCTTTTGCTTTCCGCCGCCGTAAACAGCGTCACGCCCAGCACGATCAGGGTATTGGTCATCAGAAAGAAGATCAGTTCTTCCAGCGGCAGCCGCCCCAGCAGCAAAATATTGACTGACTGTTCGGGATTGATCGTCCACGTCCCGGAGGTAATCGCCAGTTTGTCCGCTGCCGCCAGATACAGCGTCATCGGTACGATGCTGAGTAAGACGAGCCGCCGGTGCCGCCACAGAATATCCGCCCCAAACGCCAGTTGCAGCATCACCGGCGGCAGCGCCCAGACCAGCAGCAGCCCCAGGTATGTGCCCGACTGCCAGCCGGCAAGCAGAATGGCCAGCGCTGCCAGCCAGATAACACCAGCCAGCACCGTTGAGATACGGCGCAGGCGGACGCCGTTGACGATTGAAGCCGCTTTGACGGGTGAGTGACGCGCCAACAGCAGCAGCCACGAGCCGGTTAAGATCGGCTGCAGGACAAAAAAGGTATACTCCTCGATGGGGACGTAGCCGATAATCAGGCCGGTCACAAGTTCAGGGTTGTACCACCAGACTCGGGTGGCGACGAGGTAATTATCCCAGGGTGTGGTGTAGACGACGGCGATCAGCACGTGCGTGAGGATGATGACCCACGTCGGCCAGGTTTTGAGGGCCGGCGGCAGCGTTCGGCCACGCCGGGCATCGTAAAGCGCCAGACCCCACAGCAGCAGGATCGGAATTACCAAAAACACGCCAAGAAAGCCAAAGTAGGTCATGCAGCCCTTTCATCAACCGGTGCCGGTCAGAGCATCTTATTATAGCGGCGGCTGCATGAGTAATGGCGGAGTCGTTTATGAGGAAAATGTAAGTCAAAACCTGAACAAAAGCCCGACGATATATTTTCGTGGTCTGAATAGATACGGCGATGCCATGTCTCGGGATAAGGCCCTGGATGTGCCAAACGCTGAAAGCCGTCCGGCTGAACAAAAAAGCCACCTAGAAGGTGGCTGGGAAAACGAACCAGCAGTGTTCTTCAACCGGCTTCCAGCGGGCTTCCCATGAAGTGTCAGTCAAGGGTCTCCAGCCGTTGACGATGAAAAATACGTAACTGGTGGGCATGGACATGCCGCCGCATGTCCCTACTTCTCACTGTCCCAACCGGTGCAGCGTTTCCCAGGGCTGGCGCATCACATCCAATAGCTGTTTGTACGCTTGATACCGCGCCTGGTAATGTAGTGTGTTATCGGCGGTAGGTTCCTGCCGCCGCACCACCCGAACTGCTTTTTGGACGGCGTCAGCGTGGTCGTGGTAAACACCCACGCCAATACCCGCGCTCATCGCCGCGCCGAGCGCGCTCACCTCACCGCCGTCCGGCACTTCCATTGTCATATTCAGCGCGTCGGCAAACATCTGCGTCCAGACCACGCTGCGCGACCCGCCCCCGGTCAGCCGCGCCACGCTCAACGGGCCAAGTGTGCGCAGTTTATCAATGTGGTTCATGTGACCATAAACCACCCCCTCGTACAGCGCCCGCAGCAGATGGGCTTTGGTATGCCACCCCGCCACGCCATAGAACCCGGCCCGCGCCGTCGCCTGCACGTTCGACCCAAACAGGAACGGGTGGAAGATGATGTCAGTACTGCCCGGTGGCAGGCTGCCGACCAGTTCGCTGCAAATCTCGTATACCGATACGCCGCGCGCCTGCGCCTGCTGCTTTTCCTCCCCGCACAACGTGTTCACGAACCATTCCAGGTTCGCCATCGAAGTTGCACTGCCTTCGAGTACCATCCAGCGCCCCGGTACCATACCAACGTGTACCATCGCCAGCGCCGGATTCACCGCCGGGTAATCAATTAGCACTTCGTTGATGCTCCACGTCCCGGCGATGATACATAACGTTCCGGGCGCGATCACGCCCGAACCGAGCGCGCCGGCATCCACGTCGAACAGCCCGGCAACGACCGGCGTTCCTTCGGCCAGTCCGGTGGCTTCGGCTGCTTCTTTCGTCACCCGCCCGATCACCTCGGTGCTTTCCGCCAGCCGGGGCAGCGCGTCCCACATTTCGGGGATGTCGTACCACTCCAGCAGCTCGCGCGAATAGCGTTTGTGGGCGTTATCCAGCAGGCACGTCCCGCTGATGTCGGTGTAATCGGTCGTAACTTCCCCGGTCAGCCGGAACTTGACGTAATCCTTGCACATCACGATCTTGCCGATGCGGGCATAACAATCCGGCTCATGATATTTCAGCCAGGGCAGCAGCGCGTTGGGCTGCGCCGGCCAGAATTCCTGCAAAATCATGGGGAAGGCTTTGTCCAGCACGCCACGTCTGGCGCGCTCCTGGAGCACGTCATCAGCGCGTGTGTCCAGCGACTGGATGCCATTACGGACGGGCTGGCCGTGTTTATCCAGCAGATACAAACCGTTGCCATGCCCGGTATTGCCGATGCCAACAATATCCTGCGGCTTCACCCCTGCTTTTTCGATCACGGCACGAATCGCCTGCGCGGTGCTCGTCCACAGCGATTCCATGCTCCGTTCGGTCCAGCCGGGACGCGGGTAAAACGTCTCGGCCCCCGCGCTGGCAACTGCAATTTCCCGACCAGTTTCATCAAATAAGGCTGCTTTGGAAACCGTGTTACCGTTATCAATGCCCAGTAAATAAACCATTGTTCGCCCTCAAATCATATACACGCAGGGGCACGGCGTACCGTGCCCCTACAGACCTTTCAAAAGTGGGGCGAACCTCGTTAGAAGTCCACCCCGGAGGGGGTTCACCCCGATCAAATCCCGTTAGTTACGGCGCGGCATTTCAGGATTGCCGGGGTTGAAGTGCTTGAGAATGACCAGCGGCTCGGTGCTGCTCAGGTTGGTGATTTCCACGCCAGCCGCCGCTGCCTTGCACGTGACAAAGAACTCGTCTTCCGTCATTTCGCCAAAGCGAATCATGGACGGCGCGGAGATGGGGAACCTGCCAAAGCGCCCGTAGCCCTGAACGCAGATCAGGCCATAAGCGCCGGCATCCTTAATCGTCACCGTGCGGCCCGGATAGACCGTCAGTTCCTTGGCGCTGAAGTAGTCACCACCATAGACCACCCACTTTTCGTCGTAACCCTGCGCGCGCATCGCTTCGGTGTCACCTGCCGGTTCTGGCGGGCAGAAATGGTTGTCCACGAAGTTCGGGTCTACATTGGCGTCCCAGTCCAGCATACTGATAAGGTAATCATAATCGTGGTGATATTCCGGCGGCACGTCCTTGACGACCATGGACCAGTCCACCAGTTGATAATCGGCGATGAGCGACTGCCACATCGAAAACACGTCGCTGGCGCGCTGCGGCTCCCTACCTGCAAGCGGTAGGCTTTCGATAGATTCAGAATGCCATTGTCGCCTTCATTCCAGCGTTTCAGGCAGTCAATCACCTGCTCTTTGGTCGTGCCGGGTTCGAGGCCGAAGAAGGTATAGGGGAAGGTGTCGTTGGCGAAGTTGTACTGCGGCGGGAAATAATACGCTTCCGGCTTGCCGACGCGGCCAACCCGCGCGGCCACTTCGTCGCTCTGGTGCAGATGGTGCGGCAGTGGGTACATGTTGTCAAAGAACTTGCTGTACATCACCCAGCCGCCGTATTTGCTGACGGCTTCCTGGCCCAACAGTTCGGCGGCCATTTCGTCCATCGCATCGGCCAGCGTCACCTTTTGCGCGTCGCTCACGTAGATATAGCTCAACCCCTCGTCGGGCGCGGTCAGCGGGCCATTATCGGCCTTCGTGGTGGACGAAAACCACCGTTCATCAATGCCGCCCCGGTTCGCGCCCAGCGCGTACAAATCCTTTGGATGCAGGCGCAGCCGCCGGCCCGGCACGCAGAACGAGCGCGGCACCCAGGTTGGCATCAGCCGGAAAACGCCGTTACCCTGCTCTAACGCCTGTGTGGTGAGTTGTTTCACCTGTTGTTCGTTCATGTTGGAATAACCTTTCCAGAAATTGTTGCAAAATGATGTAGGGACACGGCGTGCCGTATCCTACGGATTTCATGATCTACTGCCCGTATACATTGGTATAGCGGTAATGCAGTTTGGCGATGTCTTCCTGAGCAATCGGCAGCGGCTGCCCCATTTGCAGCGCCAGCCACACCGTCGCAGCAATGTCTTCTGTCATGACCGCCGCCTTCACCGCCGCATCGGCACTTTTGCCGACGGTAAACACGCCATGATTTTGCAGCAGCACCGCCGGGCTTTTCGAATTTGCCAGTGTCTCAACAACAACCCTGCCGATCTCCTCACCGCCAATGAGCGCAAAACCACCACAAGGAATATCCCCGCCAAACTCGTCGCCCATTGCCGTCAACACACAGGGAATCGAACGCCCAAGCGCGGCAAACGCCGTTGCGTGGCGCGAATGGGTATGGACGATGCCAAACACATCCGGGCGGCAGCGGTAAATGTAACAGTGCGACAGCGTATCCGACGAGGCTTTGTGGGTGGCTTCCACGAGCTTGCCATCCACGTCCACCACCACCATATTTTCCGGCGTCAGATCGCGGAATTTCACGCCGCTGGGCTTTATCACCACCAGCCCGCTTTCCGGGTCGCGGGCGCTAACGTTGCCCGAAGTCCAGGCAACGAGGTTATTGGCCGGTAATTCCAGATTCGCCGCGCAAACTTCCGCGCGCAGTTCTGGCAGTAACATGCTTCATGTCCTCCTTGCACAACAAACGAGATAACTGAGTGGCAGGTTGGGTTCAAGGTGATTTCAAAAAGAAACTCTATTTGTCGGCATAAAAACAACTCTTTTTATGGGGGTGAAAACTTCTCACCCCTGGGTTCATAAAGGTGCGGGGCATTGCTTCCCGCACCTGCTGAAAACGGAAATTATTGCTGGATTTCGCCGATACGTTCGGCTTCCATCAGGTTGTCCAGCGTAATCATCATCGGCGTGAGGTAGTTGTCATGCTGTTCCGGCTCGGTGCCGTTGCGCAGATAGTCCACCATCAGGTTCAGCGCCGTCCGCGCCTGCCCACCGGGGAACTGCTCGACGGTGCCGGTCAGTTCGCCGGCCTGAATC
>JACRPS010000030.1 GCA_016223085.1 Chloroflexota bacterium | reverse complement strand
TCGCCTTCTGGGTGAAGGATACGGACGGCGCGGTGCGTTTCCTCGGCCAGCAGAACGTGCCGCTGGAGCAGCAGGGGTATTTTGAGGGCGGGATGTACAGCTACATGGACAGCGTAGAGGCGCTCGGCGTGCGGCTGGAACTGTTGCAGCATTCAACACCGGTGAGTAATGATTCTTAGGATTAAACAGTGAACGAGGAACTCCGTTACCAGCTCCTGAGAATGCAGGCCGACGACCTGGACACGCGCCGGAGATTAATAGACGCCGGACAACTCTATGGCCCGCACTTACCCAAAGACCATTATCACCCGGATATGGCCACTGTGCATAGCCGGAACAATGCGCTGATGCGGGGGATTATTGAGCAGTACGGGTGGCCGGGGCGGAGTCTGGTGGGCGATGATGGGGGCGAGGCCGCGTGGCTGGTTGTGCAGCATGCCATCCTGGACCCTGAACTTCAAGAACGCTGTCTGCCGTTATTAGAAGCAGCCTATAAAGCCGGCGAAGTGCCCGGTCGCCATCTGGCAACGCTCACCGATCGAGTTCGTATGCAAAAAGGCGAACCGCAAATCTATGGCTCAATCCTGGTCGGGGATGATAATGGTCAACTGATTCCCTGGACAATTGATGACCCGGAACAGGTGGACAAACGCCGGGCAGCGATGGGACTGCCGCCAATGGCCGAACATCTGGGACAATCAAAAGAACGGGTTGACCTTGAAACGAAAGTCCAGCAGGCGGCAACAATAGATGATAATCGTTCAAAAGGGGAAATGGAGTAATTGTTATGACAACCGGTGCCAGCATACAGGCGCAGATTGACCAGATACTTGCCCGTGTCCACGATGGCGGGCGCATCAGCTACGACGAAGGCCTATTCCTGTACCGGCACGCCGATTTGCTCGATCTGGGCGAAGCCGCCAACGCCCGCCGCCAGCAGCTTGTGCCCGGCGACCGGGTGACGTACCTAATTGACCGCAACATCAACTACACCAATGTGTGCGTGACGGACTGCCAGTTCTGCAATTTTTATGCGCTGCCGGGCGACACCAAGAAGGGCTACGTCAACAGCAAACACGTGCTGGGACAGAAGATCGAAGAAGCGTTAAAACTGGGCGCGACCCGCATCCTGATGCAGGGCGGCCACAATCCTGATCTGCCGTTCGACTACTATCTCGATCTGGTGGACTGGATTCACCGCACCTACCCGGCCATCGAAATTAACGCCTTCTCGCCCAGCGAAATCCAGTACATGGGCGAAATCAGCGGCTTAAGCTGGCGCGAGGTGTTGAGCCAGTTGAAGGCGGTTGGCCTGCAAGGGCTGCCCGGCGGCGGTGGCGAAATCCTGGACGACGAGATTCGCAGGCGCGTATCACCCAAAAAGATCATGACGGACGACTGGTTCGGTGTGATGAAAGTGGCGCACGAACTCGGCCTGATTACAACGGCGACGATGGTGATCGGCTTCCGCGAGGAACTGCGCCACCGGATGAACCACCTGCAACGCCTGCGCGACGAGCAGGACGACAGCCTGAACCGCTTTGGCAACGGCTTCAACGCCTTCATTAGCTGGTCGGTGCAGATCGAAAACACACCGCTGGCGCGCAGTCGCTTCGCCAGCGAATACGGCGCGACCAGCACCGAATACCTGCGCCATACAGCGATTGCCCGTATCTTCCTCGACAACCTGCCGCACATCAGCGCCAGTTGGCCGACGCAGGGCGCGAAGGTCGGGCAGATGGCGCTGCACTTCGGCTGCGACGATTTTGGCAGCACCATGATCGAGGAAAACGTGGTGTCGTCGGCGGGCGCGATTACGAAGGTCAGCCCGGTGATGCTGCCGCGCGAGATTCACCGGCAAATCCGCGAGGCCGGTTTTATCCCGGCGCAGCGCAACACCAATTACGACGTGCTGAAGGTGTTCGAGAAACCGGAAGATGACGAAGAATTGAAGACGATAGAGGCCATCAGCGCGGCAGCGGCCAAACAGGGCAACTGGGCGGAACTGACGCTGATTGAGTAGTTTTCAGTTACCAGTTGTAGGGACACGATACATCGTGTCCTATGTGTACCAGGTCAAGGATTGTGCCCACTGCTGCCAGACGTTGAAACGTCCGGCTGCCAACCAACCAAGCCCACTGAAGGGGCTTAATACTGTCTCAGCAAGTGGCTTTCAGTCCCTTTAGCGGACCTGGTTTTCCCGTCAGCCTTGGGTTTGAACCCAGGGCGGCACGACAGTGAGTCTTAATTTGGCGCATATCGGACACAAAATGTCGTGCCCTTAGAGGATGAGCAGCGCCGGAGGTGAGAACTCGCGGCGCTGTTTTGTTGTTCGTTCTGATCGAATGGATTGCAAAACAAAAGGACACGGCGCGCCGTGTCCTTACTCATCAACCTATATGGTGGTTCTGTAATCAGCTCAGATAATCGCGCAGTTGGCGGGCGCGGCGCGGGTGGCGCAGGCGGCGCAGGGCGCGGCCTTCGATCTGGCGGATGCGTTCGCGCGTCAGGCCGAACTTCTGGCCGACTTCTTCCAGCGTGTAGCAGCGACCGTTTTGCAGGCCGAAGCGCAGCCGCAGAATCCGCGCCTCGCGGGGGGTGAGCGTCGCCAGCACCTGCTCGATCTTCTCCCGCAGCAGGTTGTTATAAGCGACCTGCGTCGGCGTCAGTGTGGTATCGTTTTCGATAAAGTTGCCCAGTTCGCTGTCCTCGTCGTCGCCAACCGGGTGTTCCAGGCTCAACGGCTGCCACGATACGCGCAGCATCCACTGCACCTTGCGCGGTTCGATGTCCATTTCCGCCGCGATCTCGTCGGGGGTCGGCTTGCGGCCATATTCCTGCTCAAGCTGGCGCGCCACGCGGTACAGCCGGCGGATGCGATCGCTCATGTGGACGGGCACGCGGATGGTACGGCCCTGATCGGCAATGGCACGGGTGATCGTCTGGCGGATCCACCACGTCGCATAAGTACTGAAGCGGAAGCCGCGCCGGTGGTCAAACTTCTCCACCGCTTTCATCAGCCCCAGGTTGCCTTCCTGAATCAGATCGAGGAACGGCACGCCCCGGCACATGTATTTCTTGGCGATGGAGACCACCAGCCGGGTGTTGGCTTTAATCAGGTGTTCGCGGGCGCACAGGCCGTCTTCGATCTGGAGCTTCCATTCCAGCGCGTGCGGGCTGTTGGGGTGCTGCGCCAGCTTGCGCTGGCAGTCCAGGCCGGTTTCCAGCCTGACGGCGAGGGCAACTTCCTCCTCGGTGGAGAGCAGCGGGACGCGCGCCATTTCTTTCAGATACAGGCCGACCGTGTCGCTCGACGACAGATCCACAAATTCATAATTTTCGTCCAGGTCGTCGTCAAACTCGGCTTCTTCGTCGAAGTCTTCGGGGAAGTCGTCGTCAAAGTCCTCGGCGGCGAAGAGCACGTCGTCAAACGGCTCGATCTCCGCCAGGTCGTCGGCAAAGAAGTCGACGTCGGGAATCATGTCCAGGCCGGTGTCGTAATCAGAACCGTAGTTAATCAAGATGATCCCCCATCTTTTTGCTGAATAACCACTACTTGAGCAGGTTACGCAACTGCGCCAGTCGCGGATCAACTGCTGTCTGAACGCAGTCACAGGTTGATTCGTTTAAGTTCGTGCCACAGGTGGGACACAGCCCCTTGCAGTCCTCGCGGCACAGCAACCCGCGCGAGGCGATAATCAGCACCTCGTCGCGCAGCAGCGGCGCCAGGTCCAGGTTGGCGGTTTCGTCAACGACCAGTTCAGCCCCGGGCTGGGGGGGATAGATATACAGTTCTTCCAGTTGAAGTGTGACATTCTGTGTCACAGGTTCCAGGCAGCGGTAACACTCGCCGGTTATACCCACATCCAGCTTACCCTGAACCAGAATGCCTTCCTTGGTACGGCTCAGGCGTAGCGGCCCGCGCACATAGGCCAGGGTCAGATCATCGGCAACGCGCACTTCCGGGATGTCAAAGGCGGTTTCGTGGCTATGTCCCGGGCCGTCTGCGAGGAGAAACCCGACATTGATCTTAAGAACCCGGTTGCTGACATAGCTCATGGTGGTGTGTCTCACGGCTTACGGTCAGAAACTGACCACCGAAGATGGTAAATTTGTAACAATTGCTCTAATTATGTTCGCATTATATGAGGTTTTGTTTGGATGTGTCAAGATATGCGACAAGGCACTAACAGAAATCAAACCCAATTTTTGGAATTTTTTACGGTTGTGACATTTTCTGTCTCAAGTAAGAGCAGCGGTTCTAGAACTTTGTTCCTACCCGGCCTAAGGCGCTAATTGTTGTGCTGGCACGTGTGGAACCGCATCACCGGAAAGCCTGATCTTATGCTATAATCAAAACAGGCGCAGGAATCGTTACGGGAGGTGGCACATGGCAACCCACGCCATACCAGGACAACCGGTACGAACCCTGTCCGGCCTGAACACTGATGTCGCACTCTACCCGGACCGGGTGGTTATTCGCCGGCACGATCTGTTTTCCAACCTGCTGCGACGCGACCAGACCATCTACATGGGCGAAATCGCTGCCGTTCACCTGTACGAATGCCGGTTCGAGGAACGCGGCCAGCTTCGGTTTGATCTGGTTGAACGTTCCCACGATCCTATTATCGTCAACTATCCGTGCCATGAGCATCCGGTGGCCCTCGCCATTAAAGAAGCCGTTGAAGCAGCATTACGGCATATCTAAACGGTGTTAACATCTGTCTATCGAGTACAATGAGTAGGCGACCGGCGCGGTCGCCTTTTTATGTCCGACGCGAATCAGTGGGGAGCACCATGCGGCTGAAACAGGCCATTGTCGCCCTCGCTCTGTTCCTGGCGCTTGCGGGAGATCACACCTTGTCACAGTCCATTGAACCTCTGTTGATTCCCATCGGCGGCGGCTATGCCAATACGCTGCAAGGTGTGGTGGAGGCGGCGCTTGAACGGAACGGTAACGGCAGCCTCAATATCGCCGTGCTGCCTGTCACCTTTGCTTCCAGCGCGGACGGGATTTCCGACGAGGAACGCACCCTGAACCTGCGCGACGCGGACAAACGCCGGGCGCAGCTACAGGCGGTGTGCGAGGAATGGTCGGCAGGGCTGCCATGCATCGTCACGCTGGCGCCGGTGCTGACCCGCGCCGATGCCGAAGACCCGGTTAATGTCGCCCTGTTTGACGAGCGCGCCGATCTGGACGCGGTATTTATCCTGGGGGGCGATCAGGCGATTGCGATGCAGGCGCTTCACGGCACGCCGCTGGAAGCGGCGCTGGCGGCGGCCTACGCGCGCGGTGTGATCGTGGCCGGAACGAGCGCCGGACTGGCGGTGCAGTCGCGGACGATGATCGGCGGCTACAGCGCCGACAGGTTTGACGCGCCGGTAGGCGACGATTTTGCCGCCGAGAAGCATCTGGCCGCTGCCGCCTTGCAGGCGGGCATGGTGGACCTGTGGCAGCAGCGGCGGCGCGGGCTGTCGTTCGGCGTTACCGACGCCCTGCTGGAGCAGCACTTCTGGGAGCGGTCGCGCCTGCCGCGTCTGCTGAATGCGCTGGCACAGCCGGGCGTGCCGCGCGTGGGCATTGGGGTGGACAGCTACACCGGCGCGCGGCTGCGCGGCGGCGACTGTCTGGAAGACGTGTTTGGCCTGTACACGATTGGTATCCTGGACGCGGAAACATACGGCGCGGCAGAAACGGCGACCTTCGACCACGACGGCATACTCAGTGTGCAGAACGTGCTGTTCCACACGCTGGCACCCGGTGACTTTTCCTACAGCCTGCGCCTGCGCCAGCACAGTTTGGCCGCGCTGCCCGCCAGCGCCGCCCGCGAGTTTGCATCGCTGGCACTGCCGGACGGCGCGGGACCATTGATACTGGGTGGGAAACTCAATCCCGATGCGTTTGAAACACAGCCCAATCCTGTTATCGAACGGCTGCGCCAACTGACCGGCCAGGCTAATCCGACCGTGTGGGTGATCGGGCCAGACCTGATTCGCGCGGGTGGCAATCTGTCGCAACTGCTAACCGACGAGGTGGATGCGATTGTGGTCCGCTTTGACGATCAAGCCGTGATTCAGCCGGAACAACTCGCCTTCTTAAAGGCGTTCTGGCTGTCCGGCAGGCCGCTGCTACTGGACGATGCCGCCGCTGCCCTGGCAGGCGCAGTTTACGCCGCACATCCGCCGCTACCGGTGGGCGACAAGGTAGCGCTGGAAGCCGCCACGCAGGGCAGTCTGATTCAAGGCAGCACCGACATTCGCGCCGGACTGGGGCTGCTGGATGTGCTGGTGGAACCACGCGTTGCCGGCGACAACCGCTGGGGGCGGCTGCTGTCGCTGGTCTATGCCCACCCTGACCGGCTGGCGTTGGGCCTGAACGACGGCGCGGCGCTGGAAATCACGGCGGACGGCGCGCGGGTCATCGGCGATAACGGCGTGTTCCGCTTCGATCTGCGCCAGGCGACGCTGGCGCTGGGCACCACCGGCGGGCTGGTGATCGCCAACGGCTGGCTGGACGTATTCGCGCCGGGGGAGCGCCTCGATACCTTTTGATTGCTGCGGCGGGAGGTGTTATTCCCGCCGGCGCTGCCCGTGCCACCAGCGGTCCCAGTTTCCCAGACCATCATAGGCCGCGTATTTGTACATGTCGGACAACGTGGGATAGTTATAGACCGAATGGATGAAGGCGTTGATCGTGCCGTTTTCGGACATCACGCGCGCGCCGATGTGAATCAGTTCGGATGCCATTTCGCCGATGTGATGCACGCCCAGCAGCCGTTTGTCCTGGCTGGCAAACACCAGCTTGAGCATCCCCTTATCGCCGATGATCTGCCCGCGCGGGTTATTGACACTTTCCGCCCGCCCGACGAGGTACGGAATCTGCTGCTTCTGGCAGTCTTCCTCCGATAACCCCACCATCGCAATCTCCGGCACGGTGTAAACCGCCAGCGGCACGACCGGCGAGACGTACACCTTGTAATGCAGGTCGAAGGCGTGCACCATCGCCACCCGCGCCTGCTCCATCGAGGTGGACGCCAGCGCCGGGAAGCCAATCACGTCGCCGGCGGCATAGATATTCGGCACGCTGGTCTGGTACTTCTCGTTGACGGAAATTAAGCCGCGCTCGTTGACTTCAATCCCCAGCGCCTCCAGCCCCAGGCCGGCGCTGTTGCCCTGCCGGCCTGACGCAAACAGCACGCAGTCCACCACCAGTTCTTCACCGGACTTCAGCGCCAGCCGCACGTGCTGGTCGTCCACCGCCGTGCGCAGGATTTGCTCGTTGAGCAGCAGCCGCAACCCCAGCGCGTCCAGATGCGTCATCAGCCGGGCGACAATTTCCCGGTCCACAAACGGCAGTATCCGGTCATTCCGATCAATCAGCGTCACCTGAATATCCAGCGCGGCGAACATCGAAGCATACTCCGAGCCGATCACGCCACCGCCGATGACGGCCATCGTGCGCGGGATGAAGCCCATCCGCAGGATCGAGTCGGAGTCAAACACACGCTGCCCGTCAAACGGCACATCGGGGGGGTGGAAGGGGGATGAGCCGGTTGCAATCAGGATGACGTCGGTTTCGAGAGTCACTTCCGACCCGTCGTGGCGGTGAACCTGCACCGTGTGCGCGTCCCGAACCTGTCCCCTGCCCCAAACGACCTCGATGTTGTGGCGGTCCAGATTGCGCTGGACGATGTCGCGTTCGGTCTCCACCACCACCCGTTCGCGGTGCATGAAGTCGGCAATTGTCAGGTTGTCCTTCAGCGAATAATCAATGCTGTACAGGCCGCGCTGGCGCAGTCCGGAAAAATACAGTGCCGTTTCCCGCAGCGTCTTGGAGGGCACCGTGCCGGTGTTGATGCCCGTGCCACCGGGATACGGGTTGCACTCCACCAGCGCCACTTTTTTACCAAAATAGGCGGCCTGGGCCGCACCCTTTTCCCCCGCCGGGCCAGAGCCAATGACAACCAGATCATAATGGGTGTGCGTCACAATCTTCCGCCGCCTTTCTGATGTGCCGATAACTATAAATTAAATAAAACCTCATCGCTGATACATCGGGAGAAATCAGTATCCAGTATCGTCCATAAGAACGAGAAACAATCCATCCCTGCTGCCATCTAACGTTATACCGTATGCGGACCGGTCGAGGCTAGTTTTGGGCGCTGTTCGCAGTACAATCACGGCTCGTACGGGTGATTGTGCTGGAGTGCTGCTGATGGAGTGCCGCGTTGGTTGTGGGGCGTGCTGCATTGCCCTGTCCATTTCATCCCCGATTCCCGGCATGCTGCAGGGCAAGCCATCCGGCGTGCGCTGCGTCCAACTGACGCCGGATAATCGCTGCGCCATCTACGGTCATCCGGAACGCCCGGCGGTGTGCAACCGGCTGCGTCCGATGGAGGAGATGTGCGGCAGCAGCGCCGAAGAAGCCCTGGCCTACCTGTACGAACTCGAACGCCTCACCCGCCCCACGCCGGGGGAGGATGTCTCCGGGGCGGCCTGAGTGTTTTATCGCCAGCGTTTAACAAGAACCTGAGGCCATCAGTACAACGGGTTTGTCCGGGTCATTTTGACGATGCTGCTGGCGTGGTCAAGTTCATGCTCAACCGCGCCCTGGATAAACTCCGCGATGGTATTTGAACCCCAGGGGAATGGAATGGGCGTGTGGTAATCCGCAGCGGGAATGTTTTGCAGCAGCGTCCTGATGGCAAAGCGGTTAATTTCACACTCCAGTCTGGCGTCGTCTGCTGTCAGGCTCTGCCGGGTCTGCACAAAGTTCCGATTTGCGTCGTCCACGCTGGTAAAAGGGTAAGATTGGTCGGAGATACCCGCCACATAGTCTCGGAATACCTGAAACACCAGCGCTTCCCAGCCGGCGATATGGGCGAAAAAGTCGCGTTTGTTCCATTGCGGGTTGAGCTTGTCCGACGGCTCAAGGGCAGCAACCACCGACCACAGGTAAGCGCGCGCCTCATCGAGTTGTTTAAGTAAATGCGTTTTCTCGTCGTCCATCGTTTTCGTTCCTCAAACGGATGTCGTAGACCATGTGCTGGTGAGGCATAACAGGGCGCTCTGGAACCAGGCGCCCAGGTCTAGCCGGAATACCTTTGTATCTATCCATAAACCCTTCGTAGGGGCACGGCATGCCGTGCCCCTACCGGCAGATAAAAGAGGTTTGCGGATAGCCCTTAGCAGCAATTGTAACGTATGCTGTGACTGTCCTGTGGCAGTAGAGGGTGAAAAACGGGCATCATTTCCACTACCGCTTCGCCCTTAATCCGGCACCAAGACTGCATAAGAAGTCTGTTGGCGCAATAATGTTCCAACAGCTTTTTTATGCCTGCCTGCTTTAATCAAGACTCGGAATTGCTCACATCTGAACCAAGTGAAGGGGTTTTACCGTATGAAGCAACTCGGAATTCTGACATTGATTCTGGGGCTGCTGGCGGCAGCCTGCCAGCCAGCGACCACCAGCACGCCGACCACCCTGCCAACGGCAGTGGTGACAGAACTGCCGACTGGCGGCAACGACACCACCGGCGCGGAAGCCACTGAAGAAGTTGGCGCAGCAGGTGTGGAAGCGACCGAAGCGGTAGACACATCAGGACTGGAAGCAACCGCAGAAGCGGGCGTAGAAGCGACCGAAGCAGCGGGTATGGCCGGAGCGGAAGTGACCGGCGAACCGGCCAGCGCCACCGAAGTGTCAGCAGTGACAGGCGCGGCAACAGCGGAGGCGACTGCTGATCTGGCGGCCATGATGCCCGGCGATTACTGCATCGAAATCACCGGCCTGGAAGCGGGTGATGTGGTCATGCGGCTGAACGACGGCACGTATACCTACGAGTTTGAAGGCACGGCGGGCGCGGAATCCGACACGGGCGCGGCGCCGAACGTGGTGGCAACCGGGATGCATACCCTGCGCTTTACGGACGCCGATGGCACGGTTGAGTTTGTGCTGACGTTCTCGAATGACATTGGCATCGGCAGCTTCCCCATCGGCACGGCGCAACTGGCGAATATGGCGGCAGGCGCCAGTGTGCCGGAAGCCACCGCCGAAGGTACGGCTGACTTCAATGCCAGCACCGGCCAGAACGCGCCCAACACCAACACCGGCGCGGGCGGCGCGGGCAGCAGCGCCAGCGCGGGCGCGAACGCTGCTGAAGCGACTGCCGAAGCGGGTGCAGCTAGCAGCACCACCGGAACCGATATGACTGGCGCGACCGGCCCGATGATGCTGACGGGCGTCTGCGCTGACGCCATGCGCCAGGCCGGCATGGAAGCGACCGCCGAGGCAGGTGACATGATGGCGGAAGCGACGGAGAGCGCGGCGGGCGGCGCAGCGGTGGCCGGTGTGGCTACCGCCACGCTGGAAACCGGCACCAGCGGCGACGCGACAGCGGAAGCCGTTCCGGCGCAGGCAGCAGTAGCGACGGCAACGGGTGCGTCGGCAACAGTCGTAGCGTCCGGCAGCAGCTCGGAGGCAACCGCCGAAGCAACGGGCGAAACCGGCGCGGGGCAGCCCCTGCAAACCACCCCTGCCAGCCCGGCGGAACCGTCGGAAATCATGACCACGACGGTGATCGGGGCGCGGCTGGAACCGGCAGGCGGCGCTGACGGCACCAGCTACACCGTGCTGGAAGCTGGCACCCTGGAAATCACCCGGATGGACCAGGAAGTGGATGTTACGGTTCTCAGTGGCTGGTTTACCCTGACGCTGACTTCGGCGGAAGATACCAGCGCCCGCGTGACGGTCAGCGGCTTCTTCCTCAATCTGCCCGTCAACCAGACGGCGCGGTAGGGCGGCTGGCTGTAGGGGGCACGGCATGCCGTGTCCCTACGAACCCCATAATCTGGTGTAGGGGCGGCCCGACGTGGCCGCCCCTACGCTTTTGTTGCCAATGGCTCGTGGATAAACCTAAACGACTTCGCCTAATTTTCCCGGCGGACACGATATATCGTGTCCCTACATCGGGCGTTTTTTTCGGTTATCCATCAGTCAGGCCGTCCTACGTTTTTGGGTCATAATGGATGGAACAAAACGCTGCGCAGCAGCGTCTGAATGGTAATGGTTGAGCGTGGCAGACAGAAAGGGCGTTATGGTAGACCCCACCAACCCGATTGACATTCTGGTGCGTATTCTGGTGATTTTATTCCTGCTTTTCTTTGGCACGATGAGCGTGACACGAATGCCGGAAAGCGGCGGCATGGGAGTAGCGCCTTCTGATCTGGGGCAGGGCGGCGGTGGCAACATCAGTCTGACGGTGATCGAACGGGTGGAAACGCTGATTCTTGAATCCTACCCCTACCAGATCACCTTAAACGTGATCGGCTACCAGCCGGATGGCTGCGACCTGCCAGTGATTGTTGAGCAGCACCGCGAGGGCAACACCGTCTACGTGGATATTTACCGCGAAATGCCGCCGGAGGTGTTTTGCACCATGCAGCTTGTTCCCTATCAGGGCACGATCAGGCTGGAAGGCGGTTTTGAAAGCGGCCAGTACCGGATCAACGTCAACGGCACGATTGTTGAAGTGAAGTTGTAAAAGCGTAACGCAAAGACGCAAAGGCCATCTGGAGGGGCGCGGCGTGCTGCGCCCGGATTTAACCACCAACACAGGAGAGAGCACAACCCATGCGTAAGAAACTATTGTCCCTACTCATTCTGGTCGCCCTCACGCTGCTGGCGACAGCCGCCGTCGGCGCGCAGGACGAGCCGCAGCCGGGAGTCAGCCTGACGATTTACAACGCCGGCACGGCGCTGGTGCAGGATCGCCGCACGTTTGAACTGCAATCGGGCGTGACCACGCTGGATTTTACTGACGTGGCCGCGACGATTGACCCGACTTCCGTCAGCTTCCGGTCACTGACCGACCCCGACGGTACCATTGTGCTGGAACAGAACTACATCTACGATCTGGTGGGCAGTGAGGCGCTGCTGCAGCGGTATCTGGACGAACAAATCCAGGTCACCACCGATGACGGCACGGTCTACACCGGCCAACTGCTCAGCGGGCGCAACGGCGAAATCATCCTGCGCCAGGACGATGGGCAGGTAGTCGTCATTGGCCTGGACAGCGCCCGCGACGTGCGTTTCCCGGCGCTGCCAGACGGCCTCATCACGCGCCCCACGCTGCGCTGGCTGGTGCAGAGCGAGGGCGGCGCGCAGCAGGTCGAACTAACCTATCTGGCGGGCGGCATGAACTGGTCGGCGGATTACATCTTCCTGCTGGCGAACGATAACACCAGCCTGGACCTGAACGGCTGGGTGACGCTGACCAACACCAGCGGCACGAGCTACCGCGAGGCGCAGGTGAAACTGGTCGCTGGTGACGTGAACCGCCTGCCGGAATACGAGGAGAGGATGATGGCGGACGTGGCGATGGAAGCCATGCCAGCAGCCGCGCCCACGCCGCAGGTGGAGCAGCGCGAGTTCTTCGAGTACAAGCTGTACGAAATCCAGCGCCCGGTGACGGTCGCCAACAACGAGACCAAGCAGGTAGAGTTTGTGACGGCGGCCAGCGTGCCTGCCAAGACGTTTTACGTTTACGACGCCAGCGGCCCGTTTTACGGCTACTACGGCCCCGTGACCGACCAGTATTATGGGCAGACCGGCATCACCGACGTGCAGAACTGGCTGGAATTTTCGACCGGCGAGGATGGCGGCGCAAACGCGGATTTGCCCGCCGGGCGCGTGCGGGTGTACCAGGAAGACGTGGACGGCGCTGCGCTGCTGATCGGCGAAAACACACTCGACCACACGCCGAAGGGGGAGTCGGTGCAGTTGTTCCTGGGCAACGCCTTTGATCTGGTGGGCGAACGGTCGCAGACGGACTTCCGCTTCATCGGCTCGAACGTGATTGAAGAAACCTACGAGATCAGGCTGCGCAACCGTAAGGACGACCAGGCGGTTGAAATCCGCGTGCCGGAGCACCTGTTCCGCTGGAGCAACTGGGAAATCCTGAACGCTTCCGACGAATACACCAAGAAGGACTCGTCAACGATTGAGTTCCGCGTGATCGTGCAGCCGGGCGAGGAGAAAGTCATCCGCTACACCGTGCGCTACACCTGGCCACGGTAGGACATAAACTGCTGGCGGAATAATTTTCCAGGGGCGAACCGGCGAGTTCGCCCCTACGCTGACACGCGGTACAGAATCAAGCCGATGGAAAAAAACGCGGGTTGGAGCAGGATGCGCTCCAACCGTTTGTTTTTTAGCCAAAGGTATATGCGGTGATTCGGCCAACCGGTGTATAACAAAAGCGGGAACAGAACACCGCCGGGGGAACTTATGCTCGATCACTACGCGGCCATGCGACAGTTTGTGACGATTGACGGCCACCGCCTGGGCTACATCAGCGCCGGGAATCCGGCAGCGCCGCCGCTGCTGCTGGTACACGGCTGGCTGTCGCATGCGCGCACCTTCCGCCAGACGATGGAGGCGCTTCAGGAACGCTACTACTGCGTGTCGGTTGACCTGCCTGGACATGGATTCAGCGACAAACCGAAGGACGGCGATTACAGCATTCAAGCGCAGGCAGCCCGCGTGCTGAAGCTGGCGGACGCGCTTGGCCTGGACCGTTTCGCCTACATCGGTCATTCGATGGGCGGGATGATCGGTCTGTACCTCGCAGCCACACTGGCGCCGGAGCGCATCACGCGGCTGGTGGACGTGTCCGGCGTCGCCAACGGCCTGCTTTCGCCTTATGTGCGTTACGTGCTCACGCCGATTTACGCGCTGGGGGCGGTGCTGCCTTCGATCTGGGCCTTCTCGCGGGTGGCGATGAACTGGCGCTGGTATGCCTATACCTACGACCGGGCGCTGTACGCGAACCCGTACAAATCGTTCGAGCCAGCGTCCGCCGAAGACCGCCAGATGGCGCTGATGCCCGGCAATGAAATCCCGGCTTACCGTGATTTGCAGGCGATTCGCGCTGTGAACCTGGCCGATGCGCTGCCGCGTATCCAGACGCCGACGCTGGTGCTGTTTGGCAGACAGGATAAAACCGTGCCGCTGGAAAACGCTTATCTGGTGCAGCGATGCGTGCCCGGCGCGCAACTGGTGCTGCTGGACAACTGCGGCCACGTGCCGATGACCGAGCAGCCGGAAGCGTATTTAAATGCTGTGAGCGCGTTTCTGGCAGGTGGATGACCTGAAACCTATCCCAAAACCATGTGGGTCTACCGCAGGGACGAGGTACCCCTCGTCCCTACAGCAGCTTATGCAATCAACGCCTAATCCGCGCGGATTTCGATGTCAAAGCGTTTCGCCGCCCGTTTGATGCGGTCCTTGATCAGCTTCACCTCATCCGGGTCATACTTGGCGGCGTTGTCCTCCTGATTGATGTAGCTCCAGGCCGCACGCACGTGGTCTTCGGTGTCAATCGGGTATTTGTGGTTCACCGGGTCGGCAAATTCAACATCGCCGTATTTGCGCCGCCCTTCGTCCGGGTTTACATCGTCGCGCCGGTCAATTTTCTTGCTCATACGCTTCACCTCCTGACCGGCATCTTACCGCCGCTGTGTTAATTTTGCCTTTGCGGGGTGGGGAATTGTCGCAGGGCTGCACAGCGGCAATCCGGGACAGCCGCACAAACAAAACAGGGGTACGGTACGCCGTACCCCTGCCAATGTCTGAAAACTGATAACTGACACCTAAATCAGCAGCCGCATCGGGTTTTCGATCAACTGGCGCACGGCCTGCAGGAACTGCGCGCCTTCCGCGCCGTCGCTGACACGGTGATCCACGCTCAGCGTCACACGCATCCGGTTGCCCACGCCCAGGCTGCCATCCGGCTGCACCACCGGCACCGGCTTGGCCGCGCCGACCGCCAGCACGCCCGCTTCCGGCGGGTTGATGATCGCGGTGAAGTGTTCGACGTCGAACGGCCCCAGATTGCTGATGCTGAAGGTCGCGCCGCCGATGTCGTCCGGCTTGAGTTTACCCTCGCGGGCGCGGGCGACCATCTGCTTGTTCAGGTCGGCCAGCGCGCCGAGCGCCATTTTGTCGGCATCCCGCGCCACGACGTAAATCACGCCGCCCTGCGGCACGGCCACCGCGATGCCAATGTTGATGCGTTTGTGCCGCGCCAGTTTGTCGCCGTAGTAGTGCGAATTGAGGTTCGGGAACTGGCGCAGCGCCAGGGCGACGGCTTTTACAATCAGGTCATTCACGCTGATCTTGGTCGCGCCTTCCGGCAGGCTGTCGTTGAGCTGCTTGCGCAGCGCCAGCAGCGCGGCCATGTCCATTTCGACCGTGACAAAGAAGGTCGGCGTGGTCAGGTTGCTTTCCATCGTCCCGGCAGCGATGCGCCTGCGCATGGTGGAAACATCCACAATTTCCACGTCCGGCCCTTCCGGCAGCTTCCGCGCCGGTATCGCCGGTAATCCGGCGGGAATGGCGGTCGGTGCGGTAGCGGGTGCAGGAGCAACAGCCGGCGCGGGCGCGGCGGGTTTGAAGTTCTCCACATCCTCTTTGACAATGCGACCGCCCGGCCCGCTGCCTTTCACCTGGCGCAGATCAATGCCCCGTTCTTCCGCGATGCGGCGCGCCAGCGGCGATGCCTTGACACCGCCGGGGAAGTGGCCGTTGCCTTCCGGCACGGCGTCACGGTCAACCGGCCTGGCACGCTGCGCCTGAATATCGGAGGTCTGCGGCGGCTGCGTCGAGGGAGCCTGCGCGGCGGCCTGTGGTTGGGCGGCAGGCTGGCCGGGCGGCAGGGGTTGCGTCGCCGTTGGGGTGTGCTGCGCGCCGGTGATGACCGACGACGCCTGCTCCTGATCGGTCACGCCCTGCGGCGGCGGGGTATCCAGCCGTTCGCCGCGTGGCGGCAGCGGTTGCTGTTCCTGGCGCTCGCCGACCGGCATCGGCTGTTCGTTGGGCGCGCCAATCGTGCCCAGCACCGCGCCGGAGGTCAGGGAATCGCCCGGCTGCGCGTCGGTTTGCAGCAGCACCCCGTCGGCAGGCGCTTCCACCTCGACCGTCGCTTTATCGGACTCGATCTCCGCGATCACCTCGCCCTGCTTGACCGCGTCGCCTACCTTTTTGAGCCAGTTGAGCATCGTCCCGTCCATGGACAGGGTAATCGGGGTCGCCATAACTATAAAATCTCCCTCACTGCATCCACGACCTTCTGTGCGTTCGGCAGCGCCATCAGTTCGATCTCCTTGGCGTAGGGCAGCGGCACGTCCATCGCGCTGACACGCTTGACCGGTGCGTCCATATAATCAAACATGTTCTCCTGGATTTGCGCGGCGATCTCGCTGCCGAAGCTGTAGTGCGGCAGCGACTCCTCGACCACGACGGCGCGGTTGGTCTTTTTGAAGCTCTCAAAGATGAGGTCGGTGTCCAGTGGCCGCAGCCAGCGCAGGTCTACCACCTCACACTCGACACCCTCCTTGGCAAGCTGCTCTGCCGCCTGCAGCGACCATTCCACCCCGCGCGCATACGTCACCAGCGTGACGTGTTTGCCTTCGCGCTTGATGTCGCCCTTGCCGATGGGCAGCAGGAAATCCTCGTCTTCCGGCACAGGGCCGGGCTTCGGATAGAGCGCGATACTCTCGGTGAACAGCACCGGGTTATCGTCGCGGATGGATGCCTTAAGCATCCCCTTGGCGTCGCGCGGGGTGGCCGGGCAGCCGACGTACAGGCCGGGGAAATGCGCGAAGATTGGCTCCGGCGTATGGCTGTGGGTAGCGGTCGCCTGGTCGCCCCAGCCGGACGCGGCGCGAATCACCAGCGGCACTTTAAACTGGCCGTTAAACATGTAATGGATTTTGGCGGCGTGGTTGATGATGGCGTCCAGCGACAGGAAGGCGAAGTTGATCGTCATGATCTCGGCCACCGGACGCAGGCCGGCCATCGCCGCGCCGACCGCCGCGCCCGCGATGGCCATTTCGCTGATCGGGGTATCACGCACGCGCTTTTCGCCAAACTCCTGCAAAAAGCCGCGCGTGACGCGGTGCGTGCCCTGCCACGCGCCGACTTCCTCACCCATCACAAACACGCTTTCGTCGCGGATCATCTCCTCGCGCAGCGCCATCCGCAGGGCTTCACGCATTGGGATATTCTTGTCGGCCATTCTTAACCCTCAACGTAGACGTTGCTAATCAAATCTTCGTAGGCAGGAACCGGGCTGTTCTCAGCAAATTCAACCGCTTCAGCAACTTCCGCCATCACCTTGCGCTCAATCGGCTTCAGTTCTTCCTCGATGCACTCGTCCTTCTGGCACAGGTAACGCTGCAGGACAAGAATCGGGTCTTTCTGCTGCCATTCGGCCAGTTCAGCCAGCTTGTCGTAACTGCGGTCGGAGACGCCGTGCCCCTTATAGCGGTAGGTCATGGACTCGATCAGCGCCGGGCCTTTTTTCCGCGCATAGTCAACGGCCTTCTTCGTAACGTTGTACACGTCAATCACGTTCTGGCCGTCCACGCGCCCCATATCCTTGATATTGTAGGCCACCGCGCGTTTGTGCAGTTCGGTCTGGCCGCTGGCAACGTCTACCGGCGTGCCCATGCCATAACCGTTGTTTTCGATCAGCCACACCACCGGCAAATCCCACACCGCGCTCAGGTTCACCGCTTCGTGGAAGTAGCCGTTGTTGGTCGCGCCGTCGCCGACGAAACATAGCACCACATTGTCCGTATTGTTGTAACGACATTCCAGCGCGATGCCCGCCGCCAGCGGCAGATGGCCGCCGACGATGGCATAACCGCCCCAGAAGTTATGCTCGCGCGAGGCAAGATGCATCGAGCCACCCTTGCCGCCACTGACACCGGTACGTTTGCCCATCATCTCCGCCATCAGCGGCTTCGGGTCCACGCCGCGCGCCAGCGCGATGCCGTGATCGCGGTAGGCGGTAATCACGTGATCGGACGGGCGCAGCGCCGCGACCGCGCCGACACCGGTGGCCTCGTGGCCGCTGTACAGGTGCATGTACACACCGGTGATTTTTTTCTCCTTGTATAACACGTCGCACTGGTTTTCAAACTGCCGGATGAGGAACATCTGGCGGTACCATTCCAGCAGGGTAGCATTGTCTATTTCGGCCATTGGGGTTCCCTCGCGCCACTGTAGCCGGTGAGAGCGGCTTACGCTATTATGGAGTTCAATAGATTAGACCGCCGTTAGTTTACCTGAACCGCCCCCAGACTTCAACGGCATTGGACTGCCCGGCGGCCTCATCCATGCAAATGCTTATGAATTATTTATGTTTGTGAAAAATGGAACATACTGTGTTGGGATAAGTGGCGGAATCCGGGGTAAAAAGCTGGGGCCGTCAGCGGTCAGCCATCAGATCAAGGGGTGTGACAACAAGCTGACCGCTGCTCCAGCCGTTAGCGCGGCTTGACGCAGCCGGTGAACGAGAAGGTGTACACGGCGAAGCCGCGTGCCTTCACCCGCAGCGTCAGTTCGTGGCGTTCAAAGCCGGGGTTGCGGACGAGGTTGTACAGACGCGGCCTGTCCACCAGCACGCGGCCTTCCGGCAATACATCGTCGCCGCGATTGGCGTCAGTCAGCGGCGCGTCATCCTGCCAGATTTCCACCGCCGCCGGTTCGGGGTGCAGCATCCGTTCCACCGTTTCAACGTGGGGCGTCATGACGGCGTTGACCTCGACCGCTTCATAGGGCAATTGGAGCACGCCCTCGGTCTGGCCCTGGTAGGCCAGCGTATTGTGCCCGGCCTGCCATGCCCCGGCGACATAAAACGCGCCGCGTGGGCGGTCCTGCGGCAGCCGGTAGAGCATTGGCACACCGCCAGCGTAGCCTTCGGGGTTGCCGAGCGCGCCCCGGTCGAGGCCGGCGTATAGCTCCGGCGTCGGGCGGTAACACACCGCGCCGGGGTGGTCTTCCGGGCGCAGCGGCTCCATCACCGGCGGCAGATCGAGGTCGGGGGCGGCCTCACGCAGCACCGCCTGAATCGCCCGTTCGGTCGCTTCGTAATGGCCTTCGCCGGCAGTCTGATAGCGAATGTACCCCTGCTGGTCAATCAGGTACTTGGCCGGCCAGAAGCGGTTGGCGAAGGCATCCCACACCCGGTAATCATTGTCGAGAAAGATCGGATACGGGATGTCCAGCTCACGCGCGGCCATTTCCACCTGGCGGCGTTCGCGGCCAAAGGCGAACTCCGGCGTGTGGATGCCGATGATGGTCAGGCCCAGGCGGGCGTAACGGGCGTGCCATTGGCGGAGATACGGCAGCGTCCGCAGGCAGTTGATACAACTGTATTCCCAGAAATCCACCAGCACCGCGCGGCCACGCAGGGCGGCCAGTTGCAGCGGCGTGTCGGTATTCAGCCAGTCACCCGGCGGGAAAGCGGGCGCGCGTACCCGTTGCGGATTCAGCAGTGTATCCACCATGATCGTTCCCTGTACGACAGTTACCCTAAAACAATGCCAGTTTATGGTAATTGTGGCAACTTGCCGCACGGGAATCAAGTGGCTGGCGCTGGACCAGACAAACGATCAAACGATGGCCGAGGAAACAGATAGCAGCGAACGGGTGGGAAGCTAACCAACGGCTTCGGCAACGGCAGCGCCGCGCACGGCAGTGCGAACCATATAACCCTGACGGCGGATTTGCAGGCCCGGCACGTAGGCGGCCAGTCCCTGAATCGAGGCCTCCAGCAGGCCGGTACGGTGGAAGTTTTCCACGTCGGCCTGGCTGTTCCAGAACTGCACCAGTTGAGCGCTGTCCGGGTCGTCAATCTGCTCCAGCAGGTAGGCGGCCAGGAAACCGGGGCGGCAGCGCACGTTGGGCAAATAATGGGTTTCGATGGCCTCACGCAGATCGCTTATCTTGTTCATTGGGACGCGAATAAACGTCACTTGCGCGTACATAACCCAAACCTCCCCATAATAAATTTACCGCAGGGTGTGTTACGGCCTGCGTTAAACTTATTATACGAGAAATTTTCACCTGAAGAATTGACCTTTTGGGCATTTTTGCCAAAACCGGATAGGAAATATGTAATGTTGGCCGGACGGGCTGTATTAACGGGGTTGGTGGAGCAGCAAAACAGGCAGCCTTAATCTGAGTCGCTGTCGACGTGTTGGACGAAGCGGTTCACCAGCAGCACGCCCGCCACCAGCGCCAGGCCGATCAGCGCACTGCACACGCTTAAGACAAACTCCGCCGTGCCGGGCGGCTGCGTCAGCGCCAGCAGCAGGCCGCAGCCGCCAACCAGCACGCCAATCCGCAGGAAGCCTTTCAGAACCTCAACGTCCATCCGGGTTTACCCGTTCCGTGTAGGGTATCAGCCGCCCGGTTTCAACCAGCGGGATGCAGGCGGCCAGTTGGTTGTAATCCGGCGGCGGTTCCAGCGGTGGTACGCGCGTGTCACACACGCCGGGCACGAAGAACGGGCAGCGCGGGTGGAAGGCGCAGCCGGGCGGGATTTCGGTCAGACGGGGGATGTCTTCCGACCGCAGTTCGAGGTGTTGTTTGTGGCGCGTCAGTTCGGGGTCGGCTTCCGGCACGGCGGCCAGCAGGGCGCGGGTGTAGGGGTGCGCCGGGTGGGCGATCACGTCCGGCGTCCTGCCGATTTCGACGATGCGCCCCAGGTACATCACGGCGATACGACCATCCCAGGCGAAGTATTTCGCCAGCGCCAGATCGTGGGTGATAAACACGATGGACAGGTTTAACTGCTCACGCAGGCGGTGCAACATCTTCAGAATACCGATGCGGATGCTGACATCCACCATGCTCACGGCTTCGTCGGCCACGATCAGGCGCGGGTTGACGGTTAACACCCGTGCGATGCTCACGCGCTGGCGCTGCCCGCCGCTAAGCTGGTGCGGGAACTTGTTTACAATGTCGCCAGGGGGAGTCAGGTCTACCAGCGTCAGCAGTTCCCAGATACGGCGGCGCAGTTCGGCGCGACTCCTGACCATGCCGTGCCGCTGGAGGGGGAAGCCGAGGATTTGCCCGATGGTGTGCGCCGGGTTGATGGACGCAAACGGGTCCTGATGCACGATTTGCAGCGCCCGCCGCAGGAGCGCCGCCTCCCGCCCGGTATAACTCGCGCGTGGGCGGCCTTCAATCAGCACCTCGCCGGACGATGGTCCCAGCAAACCGGCCAGGATTTTGCCGGTGGTGGTTTTGCCGCAGCCGCTTTCCCCCACCAGACAGACGATCTCGTTGGCCGCAATACTCAGGTTGATGTCCTGCAGGACGGGCAGCCGCTGCCGGTTCACCTCGAAGTGGCGGTACACGTGTTTCAGTTCGATCAGCGGCGTCATGCGCGGCTCACTTTCCGGTACGCCGTCACTACATCGTCAGTGTGGTGGCACGCCACCTGATGACCGGCTTCGGCTGCAACCAGCGGCGGCAGGACGGTGCGGCATACCTCGGTGGCGAAGGTGCAGCGCGGGTGGAACTTGCAGCCAGGCGGCGGGTGAATCAGGTCGGGCGGGCTGCCGGGGATGCTGTAGAGTTCCTCGGCGCCGGCGCTCAGGCGCGGTGCGGCATTCAGCAGCGCCAGCGTATAGGCGTGGCGCGGCCTGTAAAACACCTCGTTCACCGGGCCGACTTCCACAATGTCGCCGGCGTACATCGTGGCAATCGTATCGGCGATTTCCGCCGCGACGGCCAGATCGTGGCTGATGAAGATCACGCTGAAGTTCAGTTCTTCGCGCAGGGTTTGCAGCACGTCCAGAATCGAACGCTGTGTCAGGATATCCACCGCCGTCGTTGGCTCATCCATAATCACAACCTGCGGCTGGAGCAGCAGGCTCATTGCCAGCAGCACCCGCTGGCGCATCCCGCCGCTGAGTTCGTGCGGATAGGCGCGGAATACCCGGTACGGGTCCAGCCGCACCTTTTCAAACAGGTGCAGGGCGCGTTTTTCGGCGGCGGCTTTGTTCAGTCCGTGCGCTGCCGCCGTATCGTAGACCATGTCGGACACGCGAATCACCGGGTTGAGCGAGTTCAGCGCGCCCTGAAACACCATCGCAAACTCAGACCACAGGAAGCGGCGCAGTTCCGCTTTATTCAGCTTCAGCACATCCACCACACTTTTATCGCGCCTGGTATACAGGATGCTGCCGCTGTCAATGGTGGCGTTTTTCGGTAGCTGGCGAATCAGCGCCAGATTCAGCGTGGACTTGCCGCAGC
The DNA here is from genome assembly GCA_016223085.1 of Chloroflexota bacterium. Classification (GTDB taxonomy): domain Bacteria; phylum Chloroflexota; class Anaerolineae; order Aggregatilineales; family Phototrophicaceae; genus CFX2. Next base: position 35,501 of record JACRPS010000030.1, on the reverse strand, counting down.
CGGATTCGCCGATCAGCGCCAGCGTTTCGCCGGCGTGCAGATCAAACGAAGCACGGTTGACGGCGCGCACGCGGCCACGCCGCGCCAGATAGCTGACGGACAGATCACGAACGGAAACAACGACATCATTTGGCATCAGCGTACAGTCCGTTCATAACCCGGTGCGCAGGCGCGGGTTAAAAATTTCTTCCAGCGAACGGGAAAATAACACCAGCGAAAGCTGGAACAGGGCGATTGCCAGAATCGGCGACAGCAGCATACTGACGGCGTTGGGGTTAAACAGCGCCCCCTGCTGGCGGCCTAAAAAGATCATCACACCCCAGTCGGGTTCACGGATGGGCACCAGCCCCAGGACGACCAGTCCGACAATCCCGTACATGGCGGCGCGAATCGAGAAGATCAGGTTCACCGCCACGTAGCTGACCATGTTCGGGAACACTTCGCGGGTGATGATGTGCCACAGCCCCAGATCAAGCGCGAAGGCCGCTTCGATGTAATCGCGTTCACGCAGGCTCAACACCTGGGCGCGGACGGCGCGCATCAGCGACGGCCAGTTGAGCGACGCAAACAAAAACGCCAGCGCCAGGTTGCTGTTGAGCGACAGGGTGGAGGCCAGCACCAGCAGCAGCGGGAACTGTGGGATGGTGAGGATAAAATTCGCCAGCACCGACAGCAGTTGATCCGGCCAGCCGCCCAGCAGCGCCGCCAGCGACCCCAGCACCACGCCGATGGCGGTAGCGATCAAACCGGCGACAATCGCAGTAGCGATCAGCGCCCCGCCGCCGTGAACGATGTGCGACAGGACGCTGCGCCCCTGCCAGTCCAGCCCCAGCGGGTATTCCTGCGACGGCCCCTGGAACAGTGTGCGTGCGCCGGGTGCGCGGCGGTCCATCTGCGGCGAGGTTTCCAACGGCACAAACAGCGGCCCGACCGTCGTCAGCAGGATAAAAAAGACCAGACCGCAGAACCCCAGAAAGCCGGCCTTGTTGCGCACCAGTGCCTGCCACGATGCCCGCGCCGCGTTGCCCAGCGCGGCCATCTGCCGCAGGAAAAACTCGCCGCGCGTTTCTTCAAAGTTCACGTCCTCAATCCGCAGCAGTGAGGTAAACGGGTCCTGCTTGTTCACGTAGGCGTAGGAAATTACAACGGCGGTGGACAGCACGATCATCGGCAGACCGCCGAGAAACCCGCACAGGAAGCCGCTGCCGGCGCAGGCAAGAAAACCAAGCACGCCCGCCCGAAGCTGCCCCATGCGGATGCCAAACACCAGCGGCACGAGGCCGCAGACGATACCGATCACCAGCCCCGCGAGACTCGCGCCAATCTCAAAGCCAATCATCGCGGTTCAGCCTTTCGTCGCCTTCTGACCGACGCGCACGCGCGGGTCGAGCCAGCCGAGCATCAGGTCGGCGATGATCGTGGACGCAACCACGCTGATCGCGATAATCAGGAAAATTCCCTGCATCACCGTATAATCGCGCCCGTTGATCGCCCGCAGAAGCTGCCGCCCCAGGCCGGGGTACTGGAACAGTTCTTCGACGATGACGCTGCCGCCAACCACCAGACCGATGCTGACCGACAGGCGCGTGACCAGCGGCAGCAGGGCGTTGCGCCCGACGTAGGCGGTTAACACCCGCCGTTCGGACAGGCCGCGCGCCTTCGCCACCGTGATGTAGTCCTCACCCAGCGTGGAAATCGTGCTGCTTTTCATGGCGAGAATCCAGCCGCCGATGGTCGCCAGCACATAGGTGATGACCGGCAGCGTGGCGTGTTTAAGGATGCTGCCAATAAATTCCAGCGTGAAACCGGGTGCGACATCCGGGTTAAAGCCGCCGCGCAGTTCGCCCACCTGGAACAGTTGAAGCTGCACCCCCGCCACCAGAATAATCAGCAGCGCGATGATGTATTCCGGGATGCTGTAGAGGATGCTGGCGACCGCCGTCATCACGTTATCGAGGATGCCGCCGCGCCAGTAGGCCATCGCCGCGCCGATCAGCACGCCCAGGGCGAAGCTGACCAGCAGGCCGAGGCCAACGCTAAACAGCGTCCAGGGCAGAAACCGCCAGATGATGTCTGCCACTGGCGTGCCGGCGCTGAGGATGCTTTTGCCGAGATCGCCTCGCAGCACGCGCTGCACGTAGGTCAGGTACTGCTGGCCGACCGGCGCGTTTAAGTCCATATCAAACAGCCCGGCGGCCTGGCTGCGCGCCTGTTCGTAGGTCAGCCCCTGGGTTTGCATCAACTGGTCAATCTTGATGTCCACCGGGTTGCCCGGCATCAGCCGCACCAGAAAGAACGTGAACGTCATCACGGCGAACACGGTGAACAGACCTTGCAGCAGCACGCGCGCGGTATAGCTGGAGAGCGCCTCCCCCACCCGCTGGCGGAACGGTTTCAGATAACGCATCTGCCGCACCGGCGACGCGGCGGGGGGAACGGTAGATTTGACGGACATACAGGTTTTTCAGCCGTTAACCAGTTCTTACGGAAAGGGGCGTAGGGACGAGGTATACCTCATCCCTACAGTTATACCAAGTGTCTATCCATAAACCCTTCGTAGGGGCACGGCATGCCGTGCCCCTACCGACAAATAAAAGAGGTTTACGGATAGGTTCCAAGTACAGCTTGGAGGTGGCATCTAGCTGCCGGACATCATCTCAGCCGCTGCGCCCTGCGGGAACATCGTGCCCTGGAGGATACCCCAGATCACGTAATGGTCGCCGCTGCCCGCCGGATTTGCCAGAATCGGGTCGCCATCCGCCGGGGCGCCACCCAGCAGTTCCTCATTCACTGGCTCGATGCCGATGAGGTCGTTCAGCGGGATAAATGGCAGCAGATCGTTGATGATGCGGGCTACGACGCCGGCGCGTTCCTTCTGCGCCTCAACATCCAGTCCCGTGCTGGCTTCGTTAATCATGGTGTTTAAGTCAATCTGCTCGCCGTTGTACTCGAACTCCATCGGGAAGTTCATGCCCTTGAAGTTCGGGTCAATTTTGACGGTTTCAGGATAGTTAAACCGCTGCACCGGGCCGAAGAAGTGACGCGAGGCAAACGGCGAGGCCGCGCCATAGCTCCACACCGACAGTTGGAAGTCGCCGGAGCGAATCGCCGTGACCACTTCGCCAAATGGCTGCATCCCGCGCAGGCTGATGTCAAAGCCGAAACTGTTCAGTTGTTCGGTGGCATTCTGCGCCGCGCCGCTGAAGTCCACAAATTCCGAGGGGAACTTGTACTCGACACTGATGGTTTTACCTTCGGCGTCCACCCACTTGCCATCGGCATTACGGGTGAAGCCGGCCTGCTCCATCAATGCCGCCGCCTTGTCGAGGTCATACTCATACGGGTTCAGCGCGTCAATGTCTTCCTGATTCAGCAGCGTTTCGGTCAGCGCGTAGATGCCGCCCATGTATTTCGGCGCTTCGGCGCCAAACCCTGCCGTGATAAAGGCGTTTTCCTCGCGGTTGATGGCATGGGCCATCGCCTGCCGGACTTCCTTGATGTTAAACGGATACACGTCGTGGTTCATCAGCAGCGCCACGCCATAGCCGCGCGGCAGCGTAATCATGCGGATGCCCTGCGCTTCAAACGCTTCGACCGACGACGCCGGGTAGACGTTGGTCGAGTGCGCCAGTTCGCCGCTCAGAATCAGCGGCGCGGTGGTTTCGGTTTCGCCGGCCCATAGCCGGATTTCGCCGAATTTTACCTTGTCGGAGAACAGGCTGTTCGGTTGCCACTTCAGCGTCAGGTACGCATCGTTCACATCATCCAGCGTGTAGGTGTACGGGCCGGTTGCCAGATACTGTTCGGGGCGAAACTCGGTGATCTTGGTGCGCAGCGCCGTCCATTCTTCGCTGTCGCTGGCCGCGCCGCTGGCGATGAGGTCCAGCGCTTCCTGCGCCAGTTCGCCGTAGGTTTCGTTGCTGACGATGTATTCCTTCAGCAGCAGGCGTTCCGCCAGCAGCGACGGTTCGCCGCTGAACACAAAATTGACGGTGTGATCGTCCACCTTGACAACATCGTTGATGTAGGTGAACTGGGACCAGCCCATGATACGCCCCAGCGCATAGGTGGCGATCACGTCGTCGCTGGTGACAGGCGTGCCGTTGCTCCACTTCGCTTCCGGGTTCAGGGTGATGAAATAGGCCTTGTTGTCGTCGGTGAAGCCCCAGGATTCGGCCAGCAGGGGTTCGTACTTGCCGTCTGCCCACATGTAAAACGCCGGTGTCAGCTCCACCAGCGAACGATAGACCGCGCCCAGGTTGTCGCCGGGGCCACCGGTGGCAAAGCCATTGAAGTGATGGTTGGGCGGCAAAACGTAGGGCCACGTGCCGAGGAACGTGCCGGTCGGGCCATCCTGAGCGGCGGCGGGCAAAACGCCCACCAGAATCGTGAGAACCAACAAAACAGCCAAAAGTCGCTTCATGAAAAATCTCCTTCGTGTGCTGCAATATTGGAACAGATAGAATCAGTCGGGACGGATTCTGACAGAGGCGTACTCCTTCCGAACATGGTACCGGGCGCTGCGCGCCACCCGATGAACCGACTATACCACGCCTGTAGGAAATGGCAACCGGAGCCAGCCGTTCCCTGTATGACTTATACAAAGGCGAAGCCGGAAGAGCATCGGCTGGATGCAGACCGCTTCGGAGAACAACCAACAGCGGTGACTGGTCCTGCTATAGAAAAATGGACCGTGAGAGAAGTCAGAAACCAGGCAGGCGCTCGAATTCACCGGGGCTGAGCTAGCCAAGCGATGAGTGACGCATACCGGCTACCGCGATCGGAATGATGCAGCAAACCGGCTTTGGGATAACGCTGCTTCACCGCCAGGCAAAAGGCATCCTCCACTAACACGCGGGCTGCCGCAGGTCGCCCGGCTCATCCGGTAGCTGGTCGTGATGTCCGTCATCAGGTGTGCCCGTTCCTGTGCGCGCTGGCTCGGTTGCCGCTCGCACCAGGCATAATAACCGCTGCGCGCTACCTCCAGCAGCCGGCACATCGGCTCTATGCTGAACTGCTCCCGATGCGTTGCCACGACGGCGTCTTTCATCACCCGTCCTTCGAGAACCGACTCCCTACTTTTTGAAGCTGTCCCGCTCTTCGCAAGGTGCTGCATATGGACACGACATGTCGTGCTATGGAGAGGTACGTAGCCTTTACCACTTGGGGTAGCGGGAAATCCAGCACAACCGATCGAAGGCATCTCACTGGAAACTGGAAACCGGCAACTCTCCTATGCCGGCTGATGCACCAGCACCGTCTTCAGCAGCACGCCCAAACGCCGGATACCTTCCTCGATGTTGTCCGGCTGCGCGTTGGAGAAGTTCAGCCGGAAGGTGTTGTTGCCGCCTTCGATGTGGAAGTCCGTGCCCGGCACGTAAGCGACCTGGTGGTTGAGCGCCTCTTTTAAGAGTTCGGTTGAGTCCAGGTGTTCCGGCAGGCTGACCATCAGGAACAGCCCGCCATCGGGCTTCGACCAGCGCGCTTCGGCGGGAAAGTGGCGCTCCAGCGCCGCCAGCATCACGTCGCGGCGTTCACGGTAGACGCGGCGAATCCGCTCGATGTGGCCGTCAATAAAGCCGTCCCTGCACACCTCGTAAGCCAGAATTTGCGACAGGGTGCTGGACTGCAAATCGGCAGACTGCTTGGCCTGCACCAGCTTATCAATCACGGCGGCGGGCGCCGCGACCCAGCCCAACCGCAGGCCGGGCGCGAGAATCTTCGAGAACGTCCCGGCATAGATCACATGCCCGTCCAGCGCCGTGCTGCCCCGGTGACGCGCATCCAGTTCCAGCAGCGATGGAATCGGTTCGCCACTGTAGCGGAGTTCGCCGTAGGGGTTGTCTTCCACCACCACCGCGTCGTACTCATGCAGCAGCTTCACCAGTTGCAGCCGCCGTTCGTAACTGAGGGTGACACCCTGCGGGTTCTGAAAGTTCGGCACCAGATACAGCAGCTTGGGGTTCTGGCGCAGCACCGTTTCCAGCCGGTCCACCACCAGGCCGTCGGCATCCGTCGGTATCACGGAGAAGCGCAGGTTATAAGGCCGCCACGCCACCAGCATACCCAGGTAGGTTGGGTTTTCGAGCACCAGATGATCGCCGTCGTTCAGCAGCACCCGCCCGACCAGGTCAATCGCCTGCTGCGCGCCGCTGACAATCAGAATGTTCTCCCGCGTGACCCGCAGCCCATTCCTTGACAGCCGCGCCGCCAGCCAGTCGCGCAGATCGTTGCAGCCTTCGGTCGTGCTGTATTGCAGGGCTTCCGCGCCGCGATTGTCCAGCGCAACGCGCATTGCCTCCCGGATGCGTTCCAGTGGGAACAGTTCCGGCGCGGGCAGGCCGCCGGCAAACGAAATCACCTCCGGGCGCTGCGTGAGCTTGAGAATTTCGCGGATGGTTGAACGCCGCATGTAGGCGGTGCGGGCGGCGAATTTGTCGTTCCAGTTCACCATCAAGAGCCTCCTGCCGGCGGAAACGTCGGTGCTGTCGTTTGTGAAATTATGGCACAAATGGCCGGAAGGAGGCAATAACTCGACAGGTTGATTTGTGAAAATTACCCAACTGAAATAGGGATTGTATCGGGCAGTTTATATAAACGTAGGGACACGATATATCGTGTCCCTACAGCCCGTCGCCATTGTCAGATCACCCGCACCGGCGTGCCCACTTCTGCCCAGTTAAAGAACCACTCAGCTTCGTCTACCGGCAGGTTGACACAGCCATGACTCATCGGGCGGCCAAAGCTGTTGTGCCAGTACGTGCCGTGAATCCCATAACCTTTGTAAAAGTACATCGTGTACGGCACCTGCGGCAGGAAATAATCCGCGCCCTGCATGTCATCCGCCAGATACTTGACGTAGATGTTGTAATCGCCCTTCACCGTCGGCGTGGCCGGTAAACCGGTCGAGGTGATATGAGAGCGAATCAGCCTGCCGTTTTCGTAGGCATAAATGCGCTGGCTGTCGGTCGAAACCACAATCGCCTTGCCGACGGTGGTCGGCGGGGCGGGCGCTTCCTCGGCGGTTGGTTCGTACAGCCCGGCTGCCGGGATAGTCAGTTCCTGCCCGACGTACAGCAGGTCAGGATTGGTGATGTCGTTCAGGCTGATGATGTCCTGCATGGACACATTGTACATTTTGGCGATCAGGCCCAGTTCCTGCCCACGCTCCACCACATGCGTGGTCGTCGCGCCGGTGTAGTTGCTGCCGGAGGCTTTCGGCAGCGGGTCTACTGTGAACAGGTCGAGTTCAAACACACCATCGGCCAGTTCGCCGGTTGGGTTGGCGCGCAGCCGGTCGAGCGATACGGGAATATCCATCGAGCGACCAGCCCGATCAGTGGTCGCCGCAACGTTCACCTGCTCGCTTAACCCCAGCAGCCCAAACTGCGCCTGTCCCAGATCAATCGTGTACTGCAACGGCACATTAGTGCCAGACTCGGCGGCCTGCGCCGCTTCCAGCGTGCCATCCACGTCCACCCGCCCGCCAATTTGCGACAGCCGCAACTGCCACTGCTGGCTACCATCCGTGAAGGTAATCAGCGGGTCGGCAAAATCCGCCCGTAGACGTGCCGCCGCTTCGTCCAGCGAGTCACCGCCCAGCGGAATACCGGCCACCTGCACGCCCGCCGGGACACGGTCAGCCGACAGCGCCAGCAGCGCCACAAAACCGATCATGCCCAGGAACAGGACAAAACCGGTAACTGCCACACCGCCCACTACCAGCCAGGGCAGCCAGCGCTGATAACGGGCAGCAGCCTTACGGTGTGTCGTTAAAGGGAGATGATTGGGTACTCGTGCTGTCATTTTATTGGTCTCCATCTGTTTAATTATACCACAGGCGAGTACCGGCTGAAGGCGCGCGGTAAGCGTTTAACTGACGATTGCCCTACTGTTGTAGGCGGGAAAACCGGCCACCTGTCCTATCCGAAAATGCTTCTATCGGTGGTATCAAAAAACCGTAAAGTGACGTGTAATTAAAGTGAGCGACTGGTGTGTTCCGGGCACATTTTTTACACCGTTAGCAGTGATGGGATTTAACAATGATTCAACCGACTGGGGCTACTCGCAATCCAATTCGTTCCGGTCGCCTTTTCGACCGTGAACCAGCGGAAACGTCACGCGACAGTTTGACCCAAACGATTGACCTTTTGATGCAGCGCGCGACCCCGCGTGACGAACGCGCCATTGGCGATTACCTCGTCGGCTATGCCATTCAGTCGGCTGAAGGGGTGTACCACCTGGCTGACGGTGAACTGGTGTGGCAGAGCGCCAAAGACGAAAATATTCACATTGTCATTTCGGTGCGCGACGCACTCGATGGGCGCTTCCTGCCGTCGGTCAGGGTGCGGGTGACGCTGCTGGATGCCGGCGGCCAGGAGATCGGCACGCGGGAGCAGCCGTTTGTCTGGCATCCCTGGCTGTATGATTACGGTTACGGCTGCAACTGGAACATTCCGGCAGACGGAAAGTACACACTGCGGGTGCGCATCGAGCCGAAGTCCGGCGATTATCTGCCGGCGGTGATTGACTTCAAAAACGTGCGGATTGCGGCTGCCACCTACACCCGGTAACGCAGCATTCCCGAACAGCAGGCGCCCGGCAACGGGCGTTTTTTGTTATACAGCGATAGGGGCGCACCGCCGCGCGCCCCTATGGAATGACCCCAGAGTTGGCAGTTTGCTGTCTCCTAACTCCCGTACACATATACATTGATGTCGTCGTCGTAAACTTCAATCGCCAAATCCTGGCTGATCGGCACGCCGCGCTCCTCCAGCACCAGCCCGTTGCAGCCGACCACCTGCACATCATAGACACCAGCAGGCAGTTCAAACGACCGGCTGTTGCCGTTGGTCAGGCGGCCCGCCAGCAGATTTGGCCCCTGGCTGCTGCCGGCGGGGACGATGTAGGCTTCGCACAGGTCTACCGGCGTATAGCTGCGCAGGTCTACCAGCACCGCCGCATCGCCGACCGGCACCTGCTGCGCCGGCGGCAGTGATGACGGGGCCGCCGCTTCTGACCATTCCAGCGTCAGGCTATACGTGCCGCTGGTGTAACCTTCGTCCACGCCGCGCCGGGTGGCAACCACGACATAGGTGCCGTCCTGTTCGAAGGTATAGGACACCCGCACTACATAATCATCATCCCCCGCGCCGTTTTCGGCCAGCACCGTCTGCTCATCATTGGTCAGAATACCGACGTAGGGGATCAGATCGCCGCCGGTGGTTTGCATGGTGACGGTCACGGTTTCGCCGGCATAGGCGTCAAATTCCCACATCTCATACGGATTCCAGTCACTGATTTCGCCGCTAACCTGCTCAGCACCGCCGGGCTGCTGCTGGGGAACTTCCTGCGGCGGGCGGTTGGGCTGCGGCAGACCGTACAACGCCTGAATCGCGGCGGCATCGTCTTCGGTGATACCGCTGGTCAGACGGTTGATGACCGGGTACATCAGCGCATTGGGGATGGAACTGTGGTCGAGTCCCAGCGCATGGCCGATCTCGTGGGTGGCGACCAGAAACAGGTCAAATTCCGTGCCGTCGAAGATACCCCAGGGTTCGCTGTCGTCAAAAAACACGTCGCCACCATCGCGTGGCAGTGTGGCGTAGGCCAGCACGTCTCCCACATGTCCCAATTCCGGCCCCCGGTTGGACCACGCCAGTTCGATATCGGCGTTACGGGGGTTATCCACTTCAGTAAAGGTCAGGGTCGAAAACCGCGCCCATTCCTGGAAACCGGCGCGCACGGCGTCCCAGGCTGCGTTGCAGTCTACCGTGCTGGGACAGTTGTGAAAATAAAAAGTGAGATCGGTGCGATCCCAGCGATCCGCCAGCTTATACGCCAGCGCCCCCGGCGAACGGGGGTGCGGGTAGCTGTCGTAGCGTGTGCCTTCGACCGGCTGCCCGCTGTCCTGCGCGGTAACGGGCGAGGCGATCAGGGAAAACGAAGCCAGCGCGAGCAGCAGATTGGCGGCCATCACCAGCGCCAGCAGGAACACTCCCCGCAAACGGACTCTCCGCATAAGTGCTCTCCTGTTGAGTTTCCTTTTGGCCTCAGCATAGAGCAGAAGATGTTGGATTCGGGTAAGCGGAAAATGCGCCAACAATATTTTATGAAATAACATAAAGAAAGGTAGACGTTTGCGATATGAATAATGGGCTTACTAACTCACCGTGCGTTAAGGTTTTCCTTACGATTTTCCAACGCCCTCTTACCTATCGTCTAATAATGCCAATTCTGGCTCACGCTGGGATGTAAGTTGTGATGGAGTGAGGACCATGCGAAGAAAGTTACTGTTAATCCCGACCGCCCTGTTCATCGTGGCACTTGGCCTGATGACGGGGGGTGTCGTAGTCGGGCAGGATCCAACCGCCACACCTTCCCCGACCAGCACCCCGACCGACACACCCACCACCACGCCGACTGAAACACCCACCAGCACCCCAACTGAAACCGCCACCGCTACCGAAACGGCGACCGAAACACCAACTGAAACACCGACGGAGACAGCCACCGAAACACCAACCGAAACGCCGACGGATGTTACCGCCACTGCAACGGATGTAACGGAAACGCCAACCGAGACGGCGACAGCTTCGGCGACAGCAACCGCCATCGCCACGCTGACTGAAACGCCAACGCTAACCGTCACTCCATCGCTGACGCCGACGCTGTTTGTGCCCACCGGCGTCACGCGGATGTTCTTCTTCCAGGGGCTGCCGGACCTGAGCGCCGACGTGTATGCCAACGGCGTGCAGATTGCCGGCGCGCTGGAGACGGGCAGCATGGCTGGGCCGTTCCTGCTGCTGGATGGCACGGCGACCACGTTTATGCTATTCCCCGCCGGTGTGGTCTCGCAGCCGCTGCTGTTCAGCACGCTGGCATTTGAGCCAGGCAGCACCGTGCTGGTCGTGTCATATCAGGGGCCGGGCGGCGTACCGGCGCTGTCAGTCTACCGGCTTGATCTGGCACCTGCCGGGCAGAGCCAGCTTATCGTCGTTAATGCGTCCGATGCGCCGGCGCTGGATGTGGCCGGCAGCGAAGCCACACTGGGCAGCGGCCAGTCGGCACACCTGATGGTCGCGCCGGGCAGCGCCAGTGGTCTGGCCGGAGCGGAGGGCGCGGCGGCTGCCCAGAGCGCCAGCGCGCCGGAGACAGTGACGATTCAGTTTGCGGTTGGTTCCGTAGCCGATGGCACGTTCCGGGTCATCACACAGACAATCAACCTGGCCGAAAGCGTGGAACAGCCGTAAGCTGCGCTAACGGCACAACCGCATAAGACAAGACGGCGGGCTGGTCAACCGATCAGCCCGCCTGTTTTAGTTTTTGATGGCCTGTGATATCTTCAAGGCGTTATCGGGGGAAAATGTCTTTTACAGCCAGCGTGAAACCGGGCAGCACGTCACCGCCGTCGAGGGTATCACCTTCACCGTAGGGTATGCTCACGATGGCGTCCCCGTCGCCAAGTGTCATCACGTAGACAATGCGATCTTCGGTATAGACTGCCCATACCATGCGCGTGCCGACGTGTAAATACTCCCGCGCTTTCTTGAGAATATCCTCGTCGGGGGACACCACCTCGACTGCCAGATCAGGCGCCAGATCAAATCGCCGGGGGAGCGCCGCCAGCCGTTCCTTCGAGATAAAACCTGCATCGGGCAGGCGCACCCGCTTCGGCGCGAGTTTGAAGCCGCCATCCGCGCCGGTGACGTAGCCCAGGTCGCGCGGTATCACAAACCCATTCAGAAAATACAGAATCCGTCCGGCAGTCACCGTATTGATCGGGCCTGAGGCAGCCATTTCGACAAGCACTCCGTCTTCGAGTTCCAGCCGGCGGTTTTCGTTTTCTGGCAGTCCCGCGATCTCCCAGAATTCTTCGGCTGTATAGAGCTTTTCCTGCTGTAACACCATCGCCATGACTCCACTACTTCTCGCCCATTATACAGTACGTTTTAACCTCCACGCCCCAACCCCAGCGCCGCGAGATTCACGGCGACTTTCACCACGCCGATCACGGCAACGGCAACAAAGGCGGCGCGATCATCCACGATGACAGGCAGATTGACGCCGGCCAGCCGCGCCCCGGCAACCAGCAGCACCAGCAGGCCGAGTGCGCTGCCGATGATCGTCACCGGGCTGGTCATTCCAAAGGTGCTGATTGCCCTGCCACTGCCGCCGATCGCGCACATGGCGAAGCCGATGACCACCAGCGCGATTAATGCCGCGCGGTCGCTGGTTATCAACGGAAGCGGGCGGTTAGTCAGGACAAAAAAGATGAGGATGGCGGCCAGGATGCCCAGCACCGCCGGAATCAGATGGCTGCTGTTGGAAGCGTTGGTATTCATTTTCCCCCCAGAGAGATACTAACGGGATCGTTCCCCGTGAATGGCCTAACCGGAAGCGACGTAACGCCGGGCGCGGGCCGCGCCAAACCGGGTGATGAAAGCCCCGCCCAAGCCGAGTGCCGCCAGCGCCGCCCCGCCTGCCAGCAGGAACAGCATACCGAACGGCAGCAGTGCCAACGCGTAGGCCAGCAGGCACAGCGCCAGACTGCCCGGAATGACCGCGATCAGCGGCGGCAGCACGCGCACGCGCGGCAGCCGGCGTCCCAGGACCAGCGCCAGCGTAATCCAGCCGACCAGCCCCATTACCAGCAGCACCAGCCCCAGCAGCGCGCCCACCGGCAGCAGCACCAGTCCTAGCGGCGGCGCGACCGCCAGCGCCGTGACCAGCGCGGCAGCAAGGCCGATGGCGACCAGCAGCAGCAGGCAGCCGGTGCGGGCCAGCCCGTGCGGCACCACCCGCACGGCTTCCTCAATCCGGCTGAAGCGGCCCGGAAACGCTGCGACCACCAGCGCAGCGACTGCCGCCAGCGCCAGCGCGACCGGCAGGGTTCGCAGCAGTGATGCTGCAGGGATACCCGTGCCGCCAACGCTGTTCCGCAGCGCCCGTAGCGGTGCGAACGTGTCCATCATTTCCTGTTCCCGGCACGGGCGAAGCTGGTCGGCGCTGATGTTGGCTGTATCCAGCACACCAACGCAGGCAGTAATCCGCCCGCCGACTGGCGCCGCCGGCGATAGCGCCAGCGCCTGCCCGAAGGCGCTGATGTCACCGGACACCCTGCCCTCGACGATCATGCGATTGCCCATAAATGCCACATCGCCAGTGACGCGGCTGCTTTTGCCGATCTCCAGCACATCGCTCATCACCGTTAAATTGCCGTCAATCTGCCCCTCCAGCCGCACGAGTCCACGCCCGACCAGCGCCGCATCACCCCGGACGCGGCTGCCCTCGTTGAGACGGATGCTGTCGGCGATCACCACCAGCGAGTCAGCTACGGTGGTAGTAAGCTCATAGCTCTGCGTGATAATGATATTTTGCGGAGGAGTGACGCTCGCGGGCAGGGTTTGCCGCCGGGCAACCCCGGCCAGCAGCAGGATGGCGGCGATCAGCAGACCAAAAAGCAACAGGTTGCGACGGTGTACCATCGTCATCATTCCTCTGTAGGGACACGATCTATCGTGTCCCTACACTTCTGCATCGGAGTCGTCCGGCGGTTGAGTCGTCAGGTAGCGCATCAGACCCACCAGCGCCACCGGCACCAGCACGATCAGCAGCGCCGGCGCCTGCGGATAATCGGCAACAACCGTCTGCGCCTGCTGAATGAAGGCTTCCATCATACCCATCAGCAGCGTCAGCAGGGTGACGATGCTCTGAATCAGGCTGCTCAACGCGGCGGCGCTGCTGACGGCGCTGAGGAACAGCCAGGCCGAGGCGACCAGCAATGGCAGCGCCACGACCACTACCAGCGCCAAAGCCAGCGCCAGCGCCAGCCCGGACGTGTGCGCCAACTGCTCCTTCGATTGCAGCGTTTCCGCCAGCCGCGCCATGATGCTGAGCGCCAGCCGCTGCGGCGCGCGCTCCATCGGTGCGCTGCGCAGCAGTTGTTCCACGCGGCGCAGCCGGTCAAACTCGGCGGCGGCATCGGGTTCGGCGCTCAACTGCTGGTGCAGTTCATGCTGCGCTTCCGGCGTCAGTTGTTCGTCCAGCGCGTCCTGCATCAGCCGCCGGTGCTGTTCGTTCGCCATCAATAACTCTCCAGTAACGGATTGATCGGTCGAGCGGTGGATTTGCTGCTGCGGGAATTCAGCCGATCAGCCAGCGTCTGCCGGGCGCGGAACAGGCGGCTCTTGACGGCGCTTTCGGTGGTGTCCATGATGTCCGCGATTTCGGCATAGGAATAGTCGTACCAGTAGCGCAGCACCACGACCGCCCGATATTCCGGGCTGAGTTCGTGCAGCAGCGCCTGGACGGCCTTGCTGTGTTCGCGCAGCAGCGCCACATCTTCCGGTTCCGGCTCGTCGCTGCTTAAGGCCAGGCTGTCTTCGGTTGGCTCGTCGTCCAGCGACAGCCACTGCAAGCGGCGGCGGCGCAGCCGGTCAATGCAGTAGTTGGACGCAATGCTCAACAGCCAGGTCTTAAACGAACGGGCGGGGTCATAGCGTTGGAGATTCATGTAGGCGCGGAGGAAGGCTTCCTGGGCGGCGTCTTCAGCCTCGGTGCGTTCCCCCAGCATCCGGTAACACAGGTTGTAAACGGCGTCCTGGTGGGCGTACACAATCTCGGCGAAGGCATCCTGATCGCCCGCCAGCGCGGCGTTCACCCAGTCCAAGTTTGTCGGATCAGACATGCTTACGTTCCCAACATCGTCTATGGCCCCAGGCCAGAAATCGGCTGATCTGGTGCTTACCCTGGTATACGCAGGGTAAGCCGCAAAGTTGCTGTTCATCACACCGATCATTGCGCTCATGGGTGGCTGCCCATTTCCCAGCACCGATTATGGCGCTGCTGTTGTCCGGGAAGTTACTGGATGCCGTTATTATCCTCCACCTTATCCCCGGTCACACTAGCCACTTGACCAGGATTTGTGCCCGCACCATGCAGGGTTTTTAATCCCGTTCTCATGTTATCAATTCGGGGTGACAGATACATTGTAACGGAAAGCGGCGCGAATCCACACACCTGGGGAATAATTCATCAACGTTCAGTACTTCCTGGTAGCCAACCTGTAAAAACAGTTTAGCAATATTCTGTCTTTCCTTCTTACAGATGATGACTCATTTTAAACTTTTTCCTATACTGTTGAATACGATTTTTGTTTCATTTTGTGTGAGCGCCAAAACCAGCATCGTCGTCTGTGGTTGAGCGTCCTTGAACACAATCTTGTCGTTATACCTGAACTGGTTGTGCAGGTGGTTGTTAGTGGTGTGTCAGGAGATGGTGATGATAACCCGGTATGTGAACGTGATTCGTGTTGCTCAGGTGATAACTGGTATCGGTTTTATGATTCTTGCTGCCGCCTTTTATTTTCGTTGGCCGCCGGCTGCCGCGCTGTGGCCCTGGTCCGGATACAGCAGCAGTTTGTCCGGCCTGTCGAATCTGTTCATTTCATCCGTCCTTGCAGCGTTTGCCGTGCCCTTGATCTGGATGGGCGTAACCGGTGAAATCTGCGCCGCCGTGCCGATCACGCTGGATGTGATCGTGACGCTACTGGGGTGGGGCTTGTTTATGCTTCAGAGCTACACCATCAGCAGTCGCAATCCGCGCCCGCTGGTCGGGGCAATTATCTGTTTCCTGTCACTCCCGGCGGCACTGGCCGTGTTATGGTTCAGCAGAAAGTTCCCCTTCAAAAATAATCAACCGATGCCGAGAGTCGTGCGACTCACAATGGGCCTGTTTGTGATCGCGCTGCTGGTCGCCGGCTATGCATTGCTGACCAAAGCGCCAACCATCTTCCCCTGGCGGCTTACGCCGCAGACATCAGTGATGTATGGGTGGGCCTTCTGGGGGGCCGCAGCTTATTTCCTGTACGGTTTTTTGAACCCCAGGTGGCCGTATGCCGCCGGTCAGTTGCTCGGTTTTATCATCTACGCCCTGGTGCTGTTCTTCCCCTATGTCGCTTTATTTGAGACGGTTCGCCCCGAACACCGCACCAGTCTCACCATCTTTGTGTTTGTGCTCGTCAGCGGCAGTCTGGTCGGAGTGTATTATCTGCTGTTTGACCATCGTACGCGCCTGTGGCAGCGACGGGCAACAGGCGTGTCCCAGCCAGTTGTAAGCGCCGGTTAGGTGCTGGACTGCGCTTATATGCCACAAACAAAATCCAAAAACGCTTCCTGAGCGTAATCCATTCAGGTTACTGACAGGGTGAGGAAGCAGGCACATGGACACGACCTACTCCGAACGGCTGGTCAAACTGGAATTTTATCCACAGTGGTCGGCGCTGCCAGAGTTGACCGGGATGGTTGACCCCTTCGATTACCAGCAGCGGCTGGCCGTGTACAAACGGCTGATTGAGGTGACGAACCCACGCGGCATCTGCGGCCAGGAGAACGAACTGAACGTCTTCTGGGGATATGTGTTCCAGTATCACTGGCAGTGGCGTTCGGGGCGGCTACGACTGGCAAACACGCCAGACGGACGGATTGACCCCAGCAGTATGTGGGGCTATGGCAATTATACGCTAAGCGTGATTCCGCTCATCGCCGCCATGCAAGCTGGCCTCGTTCCAGCGATGGAAATTCTGCCGCCCTATTCCAGCAGTGCCGTTGAATATCCTTGTAGCAGCCAGGATGACTCCTTCCAGATTCCGGCAGACTTGCGGGAAGCAGTACAAGCATGGCAGGCGTTTTTTGCGTTGATGCAGCGGATTGAACCGGGTGACGATCTTGAACCGCTGAGGTTCGAACTGTGGCAGGCGCACCACCGCAGTCTGACGGCTGCTGAAGCCGGCATTCGCACGTTAGGCAGGCAGCGGGCGTCTCGCAGCGAGCTGGATTTCCTGATCGGGTGGATTCGGATGGTGGACTTCCTCGGCGCGGCAGCCTGGCGAACCGACCTGGTCTTTATGCTCGAACACGGCATGGGAACACTGCCGGAAAGAATGCTCACCGAAGACGACATACCTGGACACATTGCCGATATGGACGATCAGGTGAATCTGAATGTGCGCAGTATCCTCGGTCTAACGCGGCAGTCCCGGCTGCGTTATCGCTTTAACCTGTGGCTGTGGCAACGCGCCATGCGTACCCGGCAGGCACGGGATGCAGTGCTGCCGATGCTCGACGCGACCTTCAATCCCTCCCCAAAGAACCGGAATGAGCGACGCAAGCTGTTACGGTACATGCTGGCGGTGTAGGGAAACTAGCCATAGGGACGGGGCATGCCTCGTCCCTACAGGACAGGCAGATTAACCATAGTTTACGTCAGCCCGGCCTCGCGTTCGGCCTGTGACAGCGATAGATCAAATAACTCAAGCCCCTGCTGCACCGTCTCGCGCTCGATCATCAGCGCCGGGCAGAAGCGCAGTGTGTTTTCGCCGCAGCCCAGCAGCAGCAGGCCGTTTTCCAGGCAGATCCGCTCGACGCGATTACGGAGTTCCTTCGCCGGGGTGCGTTTTTCGTCCAGCACCAGTTCCGCGCCAACCATTAGCCCCAGGCCGTCCACGCGGCCATACTTCAGTGCCGGATGGTAATCCATCATTTCTTCCAGCGCGTCCTTAATATACTGCCCCTGTTCGGCGGCGTTCTGCATGTAGCCGGTTTCGACCAGTTCCAGCGTCGCCAGCGCGGCGGCGCACGAGATCGGATTGCCGCCAAACGTGGAGCCGTGCGCGCCGGGCGGCCAGCTCATCACGTGGCTGCGAGCGATGACCGCGCCCAGCGGCATGCCGCTGGCTAAGCCTTTGGCAGAACATACGATGTCGGGCTGCACGCCAAAGTGTTCGATGGCCCACCATTTGCCGGTGCGCCCGATGCCGGACTGGATTTCGTCCACAATCATCAGAATACCGTGCTGGTCGCAGATGTCGCGCAACTGCTGCACAAAGCGTTTGTCCGGCACGAGGTAGCCGCCTTCGCCCTGCATCGGTTCGAGGATGATCGCCGCCACGCTGTCCGCCGGTACCACCCGCTTAAACAGCACATCGGTGATGTAGTCGGCGCAGATGCAGTGATCGCGGCAGTCGGCTTCGCGCCGCCCGTGCATACAGCGATAGGGGTTGTTATACGGCACGTGATGGACGCCCGGAAGCAGTGGGAAAAAGCCATCGCGCTGGACAACTTTACTGGCCGTCAGCGACAGCGACCCCAGCGTTCGGCCATGAAACGCACCGTAGAAGGCGATGATGTGCTTGCGGTCGGTGTACCAGCGCGCTACTTTGATCGCGCCTTCGACCGCTTCCGTGCCAGAATTGGTAAGAAACACCTTGGCGGGTTCGTCAAACGGCGCGATCTCGGCCAGTTTTTCGGCCACGCGCACCTGGACATCGTAATAATAATCGGTGCCAGCGATATGAATGAACTTCTGCGCCTGTTCGGTGATGGCCTGCACCACTTTCGGGTGGCAGTGGCCGGTAGCGGTGACAGCAATGCCTGCTGCGAAGTCCACGTATTCATTACCATCCACATCCCAGACCCGTGACCCGGAGCCGCGCTCGATCACAAACGGATAGCGGGGCGTTAGCGCGCCAGTCATGATGGCGGAGTCGCGCGCGATAATGGCCTGCCCCTGCGGGCCGGGACGGGTGGTGGTCTTGGTCAACATAAGGGATACTCCAAAAGGCATATTAATGCGGTTATGTGTGAAAGTCCCTCCAGTATAATCCGGCTGCAGAGGCGGTAGCAAGGCGATGGTTTCATGCCCTATTATGAGATTTGTAGAATTGCCGGGGACAAAAGTCACGGCTGAAGGGACTGACCGGCGGAACGGCGGGAACGAACCCATTCAGCGGGTTTGAGGATACCAGCCGGACGTTTGCAACGTCCGGCGTTGGGTTGGTTGGTGATCTATTGGTTCACGCCAGCCGTTTGCGCCAGGCGATTTCGGTTTCCAGCTTGTGAATCTGGGCGAAGCGGTTGACCTGCGGCACATCCGGCAGCACCTCGACCATTTCCGCTACCGGCACTTCTTCGAAGCCTAACCGCTGCCAGTAGCCGCCGGCGTGGACGCTGAACAGATACACGTCGTGGTAGCCGTTGGAGGCGGCTTCCTGAAACGCATAATCCGCCAGGGCGCGCGCCAGCCCCTGGCTGCGGGCTTCCGGCAGGACGGCCACGCTCCGCAGCAGCGCCGCTTTGGAGCCAAATTCCAGCCCTGCCGTTGCTACAATCTGCTGCCGGTCGTCGCGAATGACCCAGTAGCGTGATTGGGGGGAAAGCAGATCATACGGCAGCAGATCGGCCTGCTGGAGAATGCCGGCAATTTCAGGAATATCCTTGTCCTCGGCCTGGTCAATCGTGTAGACCGTTGGTGTCATCGCCTCTGTCAAATCCTCGTTTTGACTGCTGCAACCCGCGCCCCATGCGCGGACGAACACCGGGGTGATGCTGGGACATCCTGAGACAAGTGTTTTGGATGAAATTGTATTTTTGGGAAAAATCGGTTCCGGGTTAGCGGGGCATTATTTTAGTGGCAATGGGGTTGCGAATCCATCCACAATTTCCGCAAAAAGGCATGATTTTTGTCAGAAAAACCGGGTGAGAATCGTAAGGGGCGAACCGCCAGTTCGCCTATCCAAATATGATGCTTACCGTAAGGGCGCAGCAAACCTGCGCCCCTACAAAACAAGGTTTTATGGTGTTGAACCCGCCACCAGACGCGGCGCGAACACGCCCGTGTTGCTCACATCCAGCAGCGGCTCTTTAATACCGTCGCCGGAGTCGTCCATCCAGTTAAAATTGCCTGTGTTTACCAGCGTCGCACGAATGTTCAGCACGTCAGTTTTGTTGGCCGGGTTATTCACGCTTGCCAGCAGCGCTGCCGCGCCCGCCGCGTGAGGCGAGGCCATGCTTGTGCCGCTGATCGTGTTGTACCCGCCATTCAGCCAGGTCGAGTAGATGCATACCCCCGGCGCGGCGATTTCCACCAGGCTGCCCCAGTTGCTGAAGTCGGCCAGCGTATCATCCTGATCGGCACGGCAGGTTGAAGCGGCCCCACCGCCTGGAAGACCGTTAAAGTCAGCCAGTGCCGACACCGTCACCACGTCCGGGTGGTTGGCCGGGCTGAAGGTGCTGGCGTTTTTGTCGCTGTTGCCGGCAGCGACGACGTACACCACGCCGGCGTTGATCGAACGGGAGATCGCGTCAGCCTGCGCCTGGCTGGTGCATTCACAGCCGAGGCTCATGTTCGCCACTTCGATGCTGGCGGCGTTGGCCGTCACAAAGTCAATGCCGGCGATAATCTGGTTGGTGTAGCCGCTGCCCTGGTTATTGAGCACCCGCACCGCCCACAACCGCGCCCCCGGCGCGACGCCAACCGGCCCGATGCCGTTATCCAGCGCCGCAATCGTGCCGGCAACATGTGTGCCGTGTCCGTTGCCGTCCGTGCCGCCGTTCGAGCAGCTTGCCACCCAGGGCAGCCAACTGACGCAGTTCACGCGCCGCACCACGTTCAGATCGGAATGGGTGGCGATGCCGGTGTCAATCACGGCTACGTCCACATCCACGCGCCAGTCGTCCCGGCCATCAATATCAAGGTTGGCGTTGCTGGTGGCAAAAATGCGCCGGATGCCGGTGGGGATGGTCTGCCCCTGCTGGATCGTCCATACCTGATTCGGCTCGATGTAGGCCACGCGTGGGTCGTTCCGCAGCGCTGCCAGTTGCGTGGGCGACAGCGTGGCAGCGAAGCCGTTCAGCGCATAGCGATAGGTGTTTGCCACCCGCAGCCCCAAAGCCTGCGCCATCCCGCGTGAGGTGGTATCTACCGATACACCTGACTTAAACACGACGATGTGCGACGGCACACCTTCGGGCAACACCACACGCTGCGCCGACACCGCCGGCAGCACCCCCAGCAAAATAACCAGAAGCAGCACGATTACCACAAGCCGTTTCATACCCTAAAAACCCCTTTTGAAAAACTTGTATACTGGAAAGATGTGATTTCGGTTCAACTAACTAACCGAATGCACATCATTTTATCATTGATTTCTCATAACCTAAATTACGGACTTTATTAAAGTCACGGGGAATTATCGCCGCCAATCGCCTATGAGGCGTCGGTACGGTCTTCAGTCAGGCGCAGCAGAATCAGGTGCAGGTCGCCGAGTGTGCCGTAAGCGGCAAGGCCAAACACCAGCGTGGCCGCCAGCGCCAGCGCCAGCCGCCCCCCATCTGGCGCGTTAACTGCCGCCAGCAGCGCCAGCACCGTCATGCTCCAGAACACCAGCGCCGGCAGCCCGGCAACAAAGACATACTGGCGCGTGGTCAGGTCGTCGGGGATGTCCACGTGTGTCCAGCTTACGGCAACGGCGCGCCGTCCGATCAGCCACAGCGCCAGCAGATGCAGGGCTTCATGCGGCGGGCCGAAGATACGGGTGAGGATGAGCATAAAGTTTTCAGTTCTCAGTTTTCAGTTTAAGGCAGTTCAGTCTCTTCGTCATATCAACCGATTGGCCGACGATTGATGACTGCGGACTGATAACTGACAACTGATGACTAAAATTCCGGTTTAAACGGCAGCGCCTCAATCGCGGCGGCGGCGTTAAAATCGGCGTCGGTGATTTTGTTGCCGGCGTCGTGGGTGCTGTAGCTGACGGTCACTTTTTTCCAGCCGATATGAATATCCGGGTGATGGTTCATGCCCTCGGCAATCGTGCCAACGGCGCTGGCAAACGCCAACCCGGCCAGGTAACTGTTTAGTTTGTAGGTCTTGGTAATGGTATCACCGCTGCGCTGCCAGCCGGGAAGCTGTGCCAGCCGTTCGGTAATTTCGCTGTCGGTCAGGGGTGTGCGCGCCATCTGGTTTCCTCCACCATTCCGTTGAACCATCGTCCATATCCTTGAGTACGATTATAGCGGCAGGATGTGAGGAAATATATAAACAGCGTTGAATCCCGCCACAGAATCCGTTAGGATTTACCCATCGAAACGCCTAAAGAGAGAAAGTTGACTAAAACGATGGTTGAAGCAGTCCGAACCACCGGCGCGGAAAATGTAATCTGGGATTTATCGGTGTTTTACAGCAGCGTGGATGACCCGGCCATCCAGCGCGACATGGACAGCCTGAGCGCTCAGGTGGACGACTTCGCCGCGAAGTATCGCGGGCGGGTGGCGCAGCTTGACGCCGAGACGATGGTGGACGCGCTGAAGGAACTGGAAGTCATTTACGACCGCAGCGGGCGGATTGGCTCGTTTGCGTCGCTGCTGTTCAGCACGGACACCAACAATCCGCAGTACGGCGCTTTTATCCAGAAAGTGACCGAATACGGCGCGCAGTTGAATCAAAAGCTGCTGTTCTTCGACCTGGAGTGGAACCAGACCGACGACGAAGCCGCTGCCAATCTGCTGGCTGACCCCACGCTGGGCCAGTACCGGCACTACCTGGAAGCGGAACGCCGCTACAAGCCGTTCCAGTTGAGCGAGATCGAGGAACAGCTACTGGTCGAAAAATCGGTGACGGGGCGCTCCGCCTGGGTGCGTTTCTTCACGCAGTTGACCAGCGCCATCCGCGTGGATTACGACGGCGAAAAGCTGACGCTAACGCAGGTTCTGACCAGGCTGCACGATGCCGACCGCGAGGTGCGCCGCCGCGCCAACGAGGCCATCACCGCCGCGCTGCGGGACAAGGCGATGGAACTGACCTATATCTTTAACGTGCTGGCGGCGGACAAAGCCTCCGACGACAAGCGGCGCGGGTATCCGTCGTGGATTTCGTCACGCAACCTGTCCAACAAAGCGCCCGATCAGGTGGTTGAGGCGCTCATCAAGGCAGTCACATCGGCCTATGACATCGTGGCGCGGCACTACCGCCTCAAGCGCGTACTGCTGGGCGTGGATGAGCTGACGGAATACGACCGCTATGCCCCGCTGCCGATGAAAGAGGCCGATTCGTTTTACACCTGGGAGGACGCACGCGGCATCGTGCTGACGGCGTTTGAAGCCTTTAGCCCGCGCTTTGCCGAGATCGCTGGACGGTTCTTCAGCGAGAACTGGATTCACGCGCCGGTGCTGCCGAACAAACGCGGCGGCGCGTTTTGCAGCGGCACTGTGCCGTCGGCGCATCCGTATGTGTTTGTGAACTACGAAGGCAAATCCAACGACGTGATGACGCTGGCGCACGAACTGGGTCACGGGATTCACGCCTATCTGGCCGCCGAAGCGCAGGGTATCTTCGGGATGCACACGCCGCTGACCACCGCCGAGATGGCCTCGACCTTCGGTGAAATGCTGGTGTTTAACAACCTGATGAACCGCGAACCCGACCCGGAAGCGCGGCTGGGGATGCTGGCGAAGAAGATCGAGGACAGCTTCGCCACGATCTTCCGGCAGGTGGCGATGAACCGCTTCGAGGACGGCTTCCACACCGCGCGCCGCAGCGAGGGCGAACTGCCAACCGACCGTATCGGCGACATCTGGATGCAGACGCAGCAGGCCATGTTCCAGGACAGCGTGAACCTGAGCGAGAAGTATCGCATCTGGTGGAGCTACATCCCGCACTTTTTAGCCACGCCGGGTTACGTCTACGCTTACGCCTTCGGCGAACTGCTGGTGATGGCGCTGTTTAACCTGTACCGCGAGCGCGGCGCGTCGTTTGTGCCGCAGTTTATTGACGTACTGGCGGCGGGCGACTCCGACTGGCCGGAACAAATCCTGGCGAAGGTCGGCGTGGATTTGACTGATCTGAATTTCTGGAACGAAGGGCTGGCGGCGCTGCGGTCGCTGGTCGAGCAGGAAGAGCAGTTGGCGCGAGAGGTGTACCCGGAGAAGTTTTGAGGGATAATAGCATTATTGCTTGTTACAGAGCGGGGTTCGGGCGGTTGATGAACAATCGTCCGAACCCTGTCCTGTCGCTCGCCAGTCTGTCGTAGTTGTGCGACGACAACCCGCGTCAATTGCGCTTAAATGCTTACCAACTGGAAGAGGTTATGGCCGCGAACAACCCCAATTTCCCCCGTTCGAGTGGCATCCTGTTACATCCCACCTCGCTGCCGGGGCGCTACGGCATCGGCGACCTCGGCGAGTGGGCTTATCGCTTTGTGGACTGGCTGGAAGAAGCCGGGCAGACCGTGTGGCAGGTGCTGCCGCTGGGGCCAACCAGCTACGGCGATTCGCCCTATCAATCGCTGTCCGCGTTTGCCGGCAATCCGCTGCTCATCAGCTTCGATACGCTGGTGGAAGAAGGCTGGCTGACCGAAGCGGACGTGGCCGACGTGCCGGAGTATTCGCCTTATCTGGTGGATTTTGGCAGTGTCATCACATACCACAACGCCATTTTGAAGAAGGCCTATGAGCGTTTTGAAGCGGCGGCCTCGCCGGAGCAGTGGCGCGCCTTTGACGCCTGGCGCGCCGAAAACGCGGGCTGGCTGCCAGATTTTGCCCTGTTTGTCGCGCTCAAGAACGAACATGGTGGGCGTCCCTGGTCGGAGTGGCCGGAAGGCGAGGCGCTGCGCCAGCCGGAGGCGCTGGAAGCCGCCCGGAAGCGGCTGGCACACGAGATTGGCGAGCAGGCGTTCCGCCAGTGGCTGTTTTACCGCCAGTGGACGGCGCTCAAAAACTACGCCAATGACAAAGGCATCCGGCTGGTGGGCGACATTCCCATCTTCGTTGCGCATGACAGCGCCGACGTATGGGCCAACCGGCAGTATTTTACGCTCAACGAAACCGGCCTGCCCACGTTGATCGCCGGCGTACCACCGGATTATTTCAGCCCGACCGGCCAGCGGTGGGGCAACCCGCTGTATCGCTGGGACCGGCTGGCCGAGGACGGCTATCGCTGGTGGGTGGAACGGGTGAAGGCGGCGCTGGCGACGGTTGATCTGGTGCGGATTGACCACTTCCGGGGCTTCGCGGCTTACTGGGAAATCCCGGCCAGCGAACCAACTGCCGTGAAAGGCCAGTGGGTGCCGGGGCCGGCGTTTGATCTGTTTGAAGTGCTGAAGCGGGAACTGGGCGAAAACCTGCCGATTATCGCCGAAGACCTGGGCGTGATTACGCCGGACGTGGAAGAACTGCGCGACCGGCTGGGGCTGCCGGGGATGCGCATCCTGCAATTTGCCTTTGGTGGGTCTGGTGGGGAAAATCGCTTCCTGCCACACAACCACGAACAAAACAGCATCGTCTATACTGGCACCCATGATAATAACACTACACTCGGCTGGTGGATGGGCGGCGAAGCGACGCCGGACATCAAGGAATACCTGACCGACTACGTCGGCCACACCATCACTGAGCCGCACTGGGATTTGATTCGTCTGGGGATGATGTCGGTCGCGCACACGTTTATTGCGCCGCTGCAGGACGTATGGGGCTTCGGCGCGGATACCCGCATGAACACACCGGGGCGCGAGTCCGGCAACTGGGGCTGGCGCTTCTCGGCGGAGTGGCTGGAACACCCGGCCAAAGACCGGCTGGCGCGGCTGACGGAAGTGTTTGGCCGCTGGCCGGAGAGCGACGAGGATGAAGAAGGCGAAAACGACCAGACCAAAGCGGAGGGGTGAGACATCCCGGTAGGGGCGCACAGCCGTGCGCCCCTACCGTAACTTCCCCATATCTCCCCATCATCCCGGCGACCTTCAGCCTGCCCACTGCTCCCAACGGGACTCCCGTAAAACGGCGCTGCCGGATTTACGCCAACCGCGCATGGTATTCGCGGCTGAGTTCCAGTAACATGGCGGCCTGACAGCACAACGCGAGGTTTCAATAAGAGCATGTTGGCTCAACTGCATTGGACTGCCGGGCTGCATCATGATGGCTCGGAACTGTATGTCTCGAACCCGCTGCCACGTTCCGGCGAAACGGTCACGATCCGCCTGCGCGTGCCGATGGAAGCGCCAGTGCGCCACGTCTTCCTGCGGACAGCGCCGGACGGCGAGGAAAATTTGACGGCCATGCGCCGCGTCCGCGAGGACAGCGTTGCCGCCTGGTGGGAAACCGGACTAACGATCAGGATGCCGCGCACGACCTATCGTTTTAAGGTGATGTCGAGTGAAGGGGCGTACTGGTATAACGCGCTGGGCGCCAGCCGCGCCGACAGCCCTGACTGGTTCGATTTTAAGCTGCTGGCGGATTTCGCCGCGCCGTCGTGGCTGGAAGACGCCGTGTTTTACCAGATTTTTCCTGATCGCTTTTATAACGGCGACCCCTCCAACGACGTGCCGCCGGGCGCGTGGACGAACCAGCGCGGCTTTGCGACCACGCTGCGGGAGTGGGGCGCGCCGCCGCTGCACTGGAACGAAGGCGGCGGGCTGGACTTCTACGGCGGCGATTTGCAGGGCATCACGCACAAGCTGGATTATCTGCACGACCTGGGCGTGACCGCGCTGTATCTCAATCCAATTTTTACCGCTTACAGCAACCACCGCTACGATACTGCCGACTACGACACCGTTGATCCGTACCTGGGCGGCAACGAGGCGCTGGTGGAACTGCGGCAGGCGCTTGACCGCGCCGGAATGCGGCTGGTGCTGGACGTAACGCCCAACCATACCGGCTATAAGCACACCTGGTTCACGGCGGCACAGGCCGACCCCCACGCCCCGACCGCCGATTACTTTACGTTCTACCGCCATCCCGATGACTACGAAAGCTGGCTGGGACACAGGTCGCTGGCGAAGCTGAATTACCGCAGCGAACGCCTGCGCGAAGCGATGTACGGCGCGCCGGACTCGGTGTTGCGGCGCTGGCTGCGCGACCCGTACCGGATTGACGGCTGGCGGCTGGACGTGGCGAATATGACGGCGCGGCAGGGAATGCAGCAGCTTGACCATAAAATCTGGCGCGGTATCCGCCGGGCGGTGAAGGCCGATAACCCGGAGGTCTACCTGTTTGGCGAAAACTTCTTTGACGGCACGCCCCATTTGCAGGGTGACGAACTGGACGCCGTGATGAACTATCAGGGCTTCACGATTCCGCTTTGGCACTGGCTGCGTGGGCGGGACCTGCCGGACGACTTTGTGCACGGGCGGGAGTGGCTGGACCCGCACCCACTGCCTGCCGAAGCGGTCAGCGAGCAGTGGACGCGCTTCCGCGCTGCCGTGCCCTGGGCCGTCGCCCGCCAGCAGTTTAACCAGCTTGGCAGTCACGATACACCGCGCATCCTGTCCATCGTCGGCGGTGACACGGCGCTGCTGAAACTGGGCGCAGCGCTGCTGCTGACCTTCCCCGGCGTGCCATGTGTCTATTATGGTGACGAAATCGGTATGGAAGGGCTGTTTGACCCCGACAACCGCCGCTGTATGCGCTGGGATGAAAACACCTGGGACAACGACGTGCGCGGCCACTACCAGCGGCTGATCGCCCTGCGCCGCCAATCGTCCGCGCTGCGGCAGGGCGGCTTCCAGATGGTGGCCGCGTCGGACGGGCTGCTCGCCTACCTGCGCCAGTCGCCGCAGCAGCGATTGCTGCTGGTCGGCTATCGCGGGCCGGAGGCGCTGCCGTATGTGGAACTGCCGCTGCGACATGCCGGTTATGCCGACGGCACGCGGCTGACCGACTTTTTTACCGGTGCTGATTTTACGATACGTGGTGGTGCGGTGAGCCTGGAAAACCTGACGGCGGGCACGACGCTGCTGCTGGAAGGCTGACAAGAAAAAGGGCGCACCGCGGTGCGCCCCTACAGTTCCTCCCTGACCGCGTTTGGATAGCCTACACCCCCACGTCACGGCGCTGGAAGGCCCACACCGTCCCGGCCACCAGCAGCCCGGTAATCGCCAGCAGCAGCGCGACATGGCCCACGTTTAAGCCATTAACCAGCACGGCCTGCGGGTCGTAGTAGCTGAAGAAGGAGACAGCGCGGACGCCGCCCAGGGCGGATTGGCTGGCCGATTTACCCAGGAAGTCCACGAAGTAGCTGCCGACGATAACGGCGGCGGCGATGCCGGTGGCTGTATTTTTGCGACGCACGATGGCGGCGGCAAACGTTGTGATGGCGATCATCAGCAGGCTGCTGGGGATCATGTTCAGCGTGCCTTCCACCAGCCGCATCAGGTTCACTTCCCGCATCACCGGCGACATCTGCGCGCCGATCAGCAGCCCCAGGAAGCTGACCGCGATGATGGCGACCATAATCAGCATATAGGCAGCCAGTTTTTCCAGCACCACGCGCCAGCGCGGCACGGGCAGGCTGAGCACGATGTCCATGATGCCCGCGTCTTCCTCGTTCGCTGTCACCCCTAGCCCGGCGATCACGGCATAGACCGCCAGAATCAGCAGCGAGTAGCCGAAGAAGCCGTAGGTGATAAACCCTTCGGGTGTTGTCAGTGTAGCGGCGTCTTCCGCCCCGAACAGTTGCAGCAGCGCCGGCGGGAAGTTCTTGGCGATCTGCTCGTACTGCTTCAGGATGTCAACGTCCTGCACAATGGCAGCGATCATCCAGCCCAGTAGCGCGAGGCTGATGCCCCAGTAAAGAATCTGCCGCCAGTTGCGGCGCAGGGTTTCCACGAAGATTGTCCCGGTCATGATGCCATCTCCTTCACCGTTTCAGCCGGCTTATGCGCGTTGGTGCCATTGCCATAGTAGGACAGGAAAATGTCTTCCAGCGACGGCTCTTCCGTATCAATGTCCACGATGTACTGGTCGCGGAGCGCCACCAGCAGCGGGTTGTAATCCCCGTGCAGGCACAGTCGCACCGTGTTCCCGTCTACCGTCACATTGGTCACACCCGGCAGCCCGGCCAGCACGTCCACCCGCACCGGGTCACGGAAGCGGATGGTCACGTATTCGAAGTCCACCCGGCGCAGTGCCGCCACGCTCTCCACCGCCTGAAGCTGCCCGCCGCGCAGGATGCCCACCCGGTCACAGATGCTTTGCACTTCGCCCAGCATGTGCGACGACAGGAATACCGTCCGCCCTTCCGCGCGGATTTCCCGCATCAGGTCGTTGAAGGTCTGCTGCACCAGCGGGTCCAGCCCGTTAGTTGGCTCGTCGAGGATGAGCAGTTCCGGCTGGTTCATCAGCGCCAGAATCAGGCCGAGCTTGCGCCGGTTGCCGGACGAATAATCGCGCACGCGTTTGCTGGCATCGAAGTCCAGACGTTCGCTCAACTGGTTCACGAGCTTCCGGTCTACGCCGCCGCGCACCCGCGCCACGTAGTCAATCACCTGCGTACCGGTCAGGTTCTTCCACAGGTTGAGTTCGCCCGGCAGGAAGCCAATGCGGCGGTGAATCGCCACGCTGTCCCGCTGCGCGTCCAGCCCGAACAGGCTGGCGCTACCGCCAGTCGGGCGAATCAGGTCCAGCAGCAGCCGGATGGTCGTTGTTTTGCCCGCCCCGTTTGGACCCAGGTAGCCGAAGATTTCCCCCTGGCGCACGCTCAGGTTCAGGTTATTGAGCGCCTGCACCTCTTTATTGCCGGAACGGTAGACTTTGCTCAGGTTGTCCGTCTGAATGACGGGGGTGCTGTGGTTTGTCATGTTCCCCTCCCACTGACCCTAAAAACTGGCCGCAGTTGGCCTAAACAGAATAGCTCTATTCAAAAACATAAGGACACGGCATGCCGTGTCCCTACCGACGCATACCTTTGCCAATCGCTGTTACGCCAGCTTGCCTCGCGCCCAGCGGTCTTGCAGAGCGGCAGCCAGCGCCCGGATAACCTGCTTGCCGGCCTGGCTGTCGCCGCCACCTTCCGGCGCGAAGGCGCGTTCGATAAAATCCGCCAGCCCGGCAATCGCTTCTTCCAGCGGCGGAATCTCCTCTGGCGTCATTAACTCCTCTACGAAGATCATCCCTGCCCGGATACAACTGAGCACGTAAGCGACCTGTTTAGGGTCAACATCGGCCCGGACCACGCCGGCCTGCTGCATCAACCGCACGAACTCCTGGCTCATCGTATTCCGGCGGCTGAACAACGCCGCGCTCTGGTGGCGGAGAAAGTCACCGATCACCCGTTTATCCCGCGTGATTAACGCTTTGAGCAGCGGGCGGCGTTCGATCACCGCCAGCGAGTGCAGGTACATGGCATGGAGTTTGCCACCGTCGGGGTCGGCCTCGATCAGTTCCAGCCACTCGGTTGTAAATGCCTGTATCTCCCGCAGCAGCAGCGCTTCAAACAGGGCTTCCTTGCTCGACCAGTGCAGGTAGACCGCGCCTTTGGAAACCCCGGCTTCCTGCGCGATGTCGCTCACCGTCGTCTTGTCGTAGCCGTAGTGGGCGATCAGCCGCGCGGCGGCATCGAGCAGCCGCTGCTCCCGGTCCACGTTCACCGGGCGTTCGAGTTCGTTCTGACTGTCCGGGTCGTCCACACGCCCCCTTTGACCGATTGACCAGATAAGTAATTCTGGTCAAATGGTACGTCCAAAATCAAGTGAAGTCAACAGAAATTAGCCCCCAGAAATTGGGGCTTCTTCTGCTATGATTGGCATAATTGTGATCCAACGAAAGGCTGTCCGAATGTCCTCCCTGCCCACGATTGAACGGTTTGAGTCCAGCAGCGGCGCGCGCATCTACCGTATCCCGGTTGAAGCGTTCCCACAGTTCATCGCGTTTTGTTACGTGGTGCTGGGGATGGGCGTGCCCACCCTGGTGGATACCGGCTCCGGCTTCGGCAGCAGTAACGATCACCTGCTGGCGGGCATCGCGGCACTTGCCGACGACTTCGGCGAACCGCTGCGCCTGACGGACATCCGGCGCATTCTGGTATCGCACGGGCACATTGACCACTTCGGCGGCGTGGCGTTTATGGTGGAGCAGACCGGCGCGGCGGTCGGCATCCATGAAATAGACCGCCGGGTGCTGACGGCCTACGAGGAACGGGTGATTATCGCCACCAAAGACCTGCGCGTTTATTTAGAGCGCGCCGGCGTCAGCGAGAAACTGCGCGACAGCCTGATGGAGATGTACGGCTTCGCTAAAAAACACGTACGGTCGGTGACGGTGGATTTTGCGCTGGACGAAGACACGCCGCTGGACGGGATGCGCTTCATCCATGCGCCCGGGCACTGTCCGGGGCAGGTGTGTATCGTCATCGGCGATGTGCTGCTCAGCGCCGATCATGTGCTGGCGCGCACCACGCCGCATCAGGCGCCGGAGAGCATCACACATTACACCGGCCTGGGGCACTATCTCGAATCGCTGCGCAAGGTGCAGGCGCTGGACGGTATCCGGCTGGCGCTGGCCGGACATGAAGAACCGATTCACGACCTGTATGGACGCATCAGTGACATCCGCGCCAGCCACCAGCGCAAGCTGGAACGCATCTGCGACACGCTGCAAACTGCCGGCGAGCCGCTGACGATCAGCCAGATTTCCAAGAGCATGTATCCTGACCGGCATGGTTACGAGGTGCTGCTGGCGCTGGAAGAAGTCGGGGCACACGTCGAATATCTCTACCAGCACGGCAGCCTGTCCGTGTGTAATCTGGACGAGGTTGAGCGCGAGCCGAACCCAGCGCTGAAGTACGGCCTGGCGTGAGCACAGTTCCGAGTTGGCGAGTTCCGAGTTGCGAGTTATAAATCTGGCAACTGTGCTACTGCCGTTGCTGCTGCATCTCTCCTACAATCCAGATGACGGCGGCGATGGCGATAATCGCGGGCAGCACCAGGTCAAACAACTGCGGATTGGCAGCGAGGTTGAGGACGAAGACCGCTGCTGCGCAGGCCAGGACAACCATCAGGGCGGCAGTCTGGACATTCTTCGACAGCATAATCCACCTCCTACCCCCATTATAGGACGATTTGGCCGCTCCGGTTCACGCCGTTTGTAACGGATTTTGGCTGATGACGTGCCATGCCCGGACTAGGAGCTGGCGCTGCCGGTGAGGCTTTTGGGCGGAAACCGGCTGGCGTCCGCCGTGATGTCCTCCAGCGGAATACCGGCGCGGCACAGCGGGCAGTCAGCCGGCAGCCAGAGATCACCGGGGAGGGTGGCGACACTTTCGAGAGGAATCTGCTGCCCGGCAAAAAAGGCTGCCGCCGAATCGCCCAGAATCAGCAGCGCCCCGACGACCACCGGGCGGGCGCCCCAGGTTCGCAACTCGGCCAGCGTGCCGCGCACCGCCGAACCCGCGCTAATCACATCGTCCACAATGGCAACGTTTTTGCCGTGTATCTGCTGCCGGACACCGCCAGGCAGACGATACTCGACCGGATACAACCTGTCCGGCTGGGAGACAGCCACGCGCTCCGTGTAAAACAGGTCAATGTCCAGTTCAGTGGCTACCATTTGCGCGACCAGCGCGCCGCCCACCAGCGGCCCGCAAACGGCATCCAGGTTGTAGCGCGCCAGTCTGGCCGCCAGCGCCGCCGCCAACGGACGAACGGCGTTGGGTCGCACAAACAGCCGGTCAAGATCAAACCACAGGCTGCCGTGATAGCCGGACTCGTACCGGAAATGTCCCTCGCGGGCCGATACCAGCTTCAGGAATTCCTGCTGCATTCAGTCCCCTCGCCCCTGGCATAAATTATGAATCTGGCAACTGGTAACCGGTAACTGGCAATTGACTTCACAGCGGCCAGACAATCGGCACGAGCACGAGCGCCAGCGCAAAAATCAGCACCGTTAAAAACGAACCGACCTTCATGAAGTCGAAGAAGCGGTAGTTGCCCGGCGCGTACACCATCAGGCACGACGGTTCCAGCGGCGTGAGGTAGGAACAACTGGCCGCGACCGCGATCATCATGGCAAAACTGCGCGGGTTCAGCCCCAACTGCGCCGCCGTTTGCAGGGCAATCGGCACCACCACGATAGCGGCGGCCTGGTTGGACATCGGCTGCGTCAGCACGACCGTGAGCACAAAAAAGGCCGCCAGCAGCCACAGCGGATTGAGATGTCCGGCGAAGTTTACCATCTGCTGCGCCAGGAATTCCGCCGTGCCGGTGTATTCCATCGCCGCGCCCAGCGCCAGCATACTGCCGATCAGGATGAGCGCCTTCCACTCGATCTCGCGGTAGGCTTCCTCCGGCGTAATACAGCGGGTGACAAACGCCAGCAGCGCGCCCACCAGCACCGCCACCGCCAGCGGCAGAAGGTTAAACGTGGCTGCCAGCAGCGCGCCCACAAAAATGATGGTCGCCAGCGCCGCCCGCTGCCGGTTCGGGCGCGGTTCGGTCACAGCGTTAAGGATGTTCAGCGTGTAGCCATCGTCCAGCGCGGCGATGTTGGCGCGGTGGCCCTGTAGCAGCAGCACATCGCCAATTTGCAGCCGCACCTGGCTGATCTTGCGCCGGATGGTTTCGCTGTGACGGTTGATCGCCAGCACCTGCACGCCGTAGCGTTCGCGGAAGCGGAAGCCCTTCAGGGTGCGGCCAATCAGCGGCGAACGTGGCAGGATAATGGCTTCGATCAGGCGGATGTCTTCTTCGGACAGTTCGGGGTCGGCCAGTTTGAAGTCCGCCTTGATGTCAATGCCGGCGGTTTCCTTAATCCGCAGGATTTCCTCGCGCTGCCCTTCCACCATCAGCACGTCACCCTCCTGCAGTACCGTGCTGGCCTGCGGGATGATATACCGTTTTTTATCCCGCACTACCCGGACAACGTTCAGGTCCAGTTCCTTGCCTAATGCCGATTCAGCCAGTGTTTTGCCAACCAGCGGCGACTCCGGCAGCACCACCACTTCCGTCAGGTACTGGCGCATCCCGAAGTTGCCGTCGTCGGTATCTACCGGCCTGGTGCGGTCAGGAATAAGCCGCCGCCCCAACGTCAGCATATAAATCAAGCCGACGATGGCGATGGGAATCCCAACCGGCGCCAGTTCAAACATACCCATTGGACGCTGACCGGAACGGGTCATCAGGTTGCTGACGATGATGTTGGTGGAGGTGCTGATGAGCGTGACCGAACTGGTAAGAATCGAGGCAAATGCCAGCGGCATCAGCAGCTTCGACGGGCTGACACGCAGCCGGTTTGCCAGTCCGATCACTACCGGCACGAAGAAGGCGGTCGAAGCGGTATTGCTCATAAACGCGCCCAGCACGGCGGAAGCGATCACCACAATCATCAGCAGCCGGTTCGGGTTATCGCCGGTCTGGCGGATGATCGCTCGCCCGGCCATGTCCACCACGCCGGTACGGGTGAGCGAGGCGGTCAGAATCAGCAGACCGAGAATCATCATCACCGCGTCGCTGCCGAAGCCGGCAAAGGCCATGTCGGTGGGCAGCAGTCCGGTAAGGATGAGCGACAGCAGCACGCCGAGCGCGACCACGTCGGCGGACACCCACTCGAAGGCAAACAGCACCAGCGAGACCGCAATGATGAGCAGCAGGAGGCCGATTTCAGATGTCATGGATTGGTTTCATTCCGATCACAGGATTCGGTTTCATTGTGACCGAAAAAAGGTTAAAGCCGCGTAAGCGCGACGTTTTTCTAGGGCAATCGCATATGAAATCTCAATGGAGGATAATTGTCTCTAAAAAGGGACAGACATGTTTCCAGAGACGAGTATTCTCAGCCATTTTGCTCAACTGGAAGACCCACGCGATGAACGCAACCGAAAACATCCGCTCATCAACGTGATCACGATTGCGATTTTGGGTGTGCTTGGGGGCGCGGATACGTGGGTAGACGTGGAGCGTTACGGGAAGTCGAAGCAGGCGTGGTTAGGAACATTTCTTGATTTGAGCAACGGAATCCCCTCGCATGACACGTTTGGGCGGGTGTTTCGCTGGCTGGACAGCGAGGCGTTTCAAGCGCAGTTTGTCGCGTGGACGCAGCAAGTGTGTACCCTCACGCGCGGTCAGGTGGTGGCAGCGGATGGAAAGAAACTGCGGCGGTCACAAGACAGCGCGCATGAGCGGGATGGAATCTGGATGGTGAGTGCGTGGGCAAGTGAAAACCGGATGGTCTTGGGACAGCGCAAAGTCGATGACAAGTCGAATGAAATCACGGTGATGCCGCAGTTGTTGTCGGCGCTCGATATCGAAGGTTGCATTGTCACGCTGGATGCACTGAATACGCAAACGGACACCGTCGCTGCCATTCTCCGGCGTGGGGCGGACTACGTGCTCCCGGTCAAAGCGAATCAAGGCACCTTGTACGAGGATGTACAGGACTTATTCAATGGATTGGAGGCGGACAACTATCAGCAGGTGGTCTTTGACACCGCCAAACAGGTGAGCGAAGGGCATCATCGTCGTGAGTTACGGCAGTGTTGGGTGGTCACGCAGCCCGAGTATCGTGCCTATCTGCGCCGGTCGGACGACTGGTCGCAGCTCACCTCTTTGGTCAAACTCATGACGGTACGCAGCGTCGAGGGCAAAACCAGCGTCGAGATGCGCTATTTCATCAGCAGTTGGCGTGCCAGCGCCCGCGACTTCTTGCAGGCGATCCGTGAGCATTGGCAAATCGAGAATGGCTTACACTGGGTGCTGGATATTGCCTTCCGAGAGGACGAGTCGCGCGTCCGCAAGGATCATGCCCCACAGAACTTGGCGACCCTGCGTCATATCGCGCTCAGTCTGCTCAAACAAGACCGTTCGGTCAAGGTTGGAATGGCTGCCAAGCGCAAAATGGCGGGGTGGGATAACGATTATCTCCTCAAGGTACTGTGTTCCTGAAGAATATGCGTTTGCCCTA
>JACRPS010000032.1 GCA_016223085.1 Chloroflexota bacterium | reverse complement strand
TAGGCACTTTCCCGCGCGGTACGAGCGCGACACCGAAGCGTCACTTTGGCCTCAGACGGCAGCGCAGGAAGCGCAGCGAGAGAGCGTGTGTGTTGGTGGCACAGGCGGCGGGGGTCCACCCGGAACCATCCCGAACCCGGCCGTTAAGCCCGCCAGCGCGGATGGTACTGCCCTGGCAACGGGGTGGGAGAGTACGTCGCTGCCAACCGCCTCTCTCCTTCGCTTCCTTTTTGATTCCCCTTTTGGAAAACCTGCGCGATAAGATTATGGGTCTGTAAGTGTTTGCTGTCTAAGCCTGAGCGGCTCATCGAACCGCCCTGACGGTATTTCGTAGATAAACTCTAATACGACACTTTCTTGTACACCGGGTCGCTGGTGTCAAATAACCTGTCCGCCACTGCCGACGGTTTGCCCAGCGTGCGCTGTACGAACTCCGGCCACCAGTTCACCTGCGGTGCGCGGTCGGTATAGGCCGCCAGCGCCTGCTCGGACTCCATCGCTTTTTGATGGCCGAGATTCTGGAAGGTTTCCCGGTTCATGCCGGACGTTGCTAGTCCCCACTTCCGCCCAATATTGACGTGTAATACCTCGTCCGCCCAGTCAAAATCCTGGAACAGTTTCGCCAGCGAGTCGCCGGCTTCATCTGCTGTAACCCACTCGTATTTTTTGCCCGTCGTGGCCGGCATCAGGCTTTGCTCGATGGCGTACAGCACCGCATGGGCTTCAATCGGACTCATGTGCTGGTTAAGCCGGATGGCAAAACCGGGATGCAGCGGGATTTCGCCTTTCCAGTTAATGCCGTGCGCCTCAAAATAGACCGACCCCATCATGGCATGACGGGCTTCATCCCATAACTGGCGGCACATGTCCACATAAAATTCCCAGGGCTGCCCCTTCGCTTCCGCGATCATCCGCGCCATCGCTTCCGGCACGTCCATTTCCAGTGTGCGCTTGCACATCAGCGCCAGCACTTTTTCGTCGGCGGGCACACCTTCAGTACGGGCGACTTCGTGCGGCGGGAATACAAAATTCCACTGGTGGACAAATCGCGCATCGCGGCGCGGGAAATAATCGGGCTGAAAATCCGGTTTCGCTTTTGGCGCGGGCAATGTGCCGTCAAACTCCACGTCGCCCGCGATACCGCCCGCTGCCGCCAGATAAGCGTTCAGATGCGCCGTCCATGCTTTTACCTGCGCCTGCGCTTCCGGCGAATCGGCCACCGCAGCTAACGCCTGCTGACCCCAGGCCACCGCTTCTTCCTCCTCCACGATGAGCATCCGCAGAATCCGGCGCGTCGGATAATCCACCAGTGGATTGACCTCCTCATAGTGATTCCGATAGGCTGCCAGAAGCGCCGGTTTCACCACGCCGTAAAGCGCGGTCAGCTTGTCGAGTGTCGAGGTTGAAGCCAGCACTTCATTCGTGAAGCGGTCGAGCCGGTCATCCGGCGACACATTCATGTTGGGCGGCGGATTGCGCATCTCGCTCACGCGCTGGCGGAACAGCCGGGCGTGGTCAGCGGCCAGATAAGCGTGCAGGCTGAGCGCCTCTTTTACTTCCCACTCCGGCGTTGGGTTGAGCCAGTACAGCGCCGTTTCCATAATCCGCTTCTCAATCCAGGCGTACCGCACCAGCCGCGACACCGTTTCTTCAATACCCAGGGCGATTCGGGCGGCTTCCTCATACGTACAAACACCGGCAAGCGGGGGGATAGGCATGGTCGTTGCTCCTCTAAATCTATTAGTGTAGGGGCACGGTATGCCGTGTCCTACTATCTCGGCTCCAATATATGCCGCCTTTTTAACAGAAGTGACGCTATCCGGCAAGCGCCGCCGGAAATGGCGATGACCCTCAGGAAAAATGGTATCATTCGTCGCTTGGGAACGCTCCCAGAACGCGCTACACTGGAATGGGCAGCGGGACATGGTTTGCCGCTGCCGCAAGTGCCTCACCAGTTGATACAAGGATTTTTTATGACTGCTCCAATTGCAATCCAACTCTATTCACTGCGCGACATATGGTCGGGTGGCCGGTTCGCGGACGTAATTCATCAGGTGGCTGACATGGGCTTTCTGGGCGTGGAAACCTTCGGCGGCGTGCCGACGACAGAAGCTGTGCCGTTGTTCCGTGACCTGCGCCTGGAAGTGGTCGCCGCGCACAGCGACCTGCCGCTGGGCGAGAACCGGAACGCCGTGCTGGACACGATGGCCGCGCTGAACTGCAAGCGCGTGGTCTGCCCCTGGATGCCACCGGAGGAATTCCACAGCCGCGACAGCATTAAACGGGTGTGCGACAAGCTCAACGAGGCTGATGCTGTCTGCCGCGATAATGGGCTGACGCTGCTCTACCATAACCACTGGTTTGAGCCGCAGCCGGTAGAGGGTAAACCGGCTTACCAGATCATGCAGGAATACCTGAACCCGACAGTGTTGTTTGAGATTGACACTTACTGGGTGAAGGTGGGCGGGCTTGACCCGGCAGCGGTCGTGAGGGAACTCGGCAGCCGCGCCCCGCTGCTGCACATCAAGGATGGCCCGGGCGATCGCAATGAGGCGATGGTGGCGGTCGGCGAGGGGTACATGGACTGGTCGTCCCTGTTTACAGCAGCGGAAGGCACGATGGAGTGGGCGATTGTGGAACTTGACCGCTGCGATACGGATATGCTGCAGGCTGTGCGGCAAAGCTATACCTATCTGACCGGAAAGGGGTTTGCGCGTGGACGCTAAGGTAAAAGTTGGAATTCTGGGCTGCGGCAATATTTTTCCGCAGTACGTCAAGGGCTG
Organism: Chloroflexota bacterium; assembly: GCA_016223085.1. Lineage (GTDB taxonomy): Bacteria > Chloroflexota > Anaerolineae > Aggregatilineales > Phototrophicaceae > CFX2. Next base: position 66,588 of record JACRPS010000032.1, on the reverse strand, counting down.
CCGGTCGTTTCAGGTGCTGGAAGTGGTCGCCTGCGCCGATATCGACCTCAACCGCGCCCGCGACCGGGCTGAAGAATATGCCGTTCCAAAGGCCTGTACGCCGGACGAACTGCTGAACGACCCGGAAGTGCAGCTTGTTGTTAACCTGACCGTACCGCAGGCGCACGTGCAGACCAACCTGGACGCCATCGCTGCTGGTAAAAACGTCCACGCTGAAAAGCCGTTTGCGCTCAAGCGGGAGGACGGCCGGCGTATTCTGGACGCGGCGGCGGCCAGAGGAGTGCTGGTTGGCTGCGCGCCGGATACCTTCCTGGGTGGTGGCTTGCAGACCTGCCGCAAGCTGATTGACGACGGCTGGATTGGCGAGCCGGTGGCGGCGACCGCGTTTATGATGGGGCATGGACCGGAGTCCTGGCACCCCAACCCCGATTTCTTTTACAAATTTGGCGGCGGCCCGCTGTTTGACATGGGGCCGTATTACATCACGGCGCTGGTCAGCCTGTTGGGGCCGGTGCGCCGCGTGACGGGTTCGGCCCGCGCTTCATTCCCGGAACGGATTGCCACCAGTCAGGCGCTGTTTGGCCACCGTATCAGCGTGGACGTGCCAACGCACGTCGCCGGCGTGCTGGATTTTGAGGCCGGGCCAGTGGCGACGCTGGTGATGAGTTTCGATGTCTGGGCAGCGCAGCTTCCGCGCATCGAAATTTACGGCTCGGAAGGCACATTGAGCGTGCCCGATCCGAATACCTTTGGCGGGCCGGTCAAAGTTCATCGCGCCGGATCGGATGAGTGGAACGAGGTGCCGCTGACGCACAGTGCTGCCGTCGGGCGTGGCATTGGCGCGGCGGACCTGGCTTACGCGCTGCTGTGCGGGCGACCGCACCGCGCCAGCGGCCAACTCGCTCATCACGTGCTGGACGTGATGGAGAGCCTGTACGATGCGTCGGACAGCGGCACGCATGTCCTGCTGCAAAGCACGGTGGAACGCCCCGCGCCGCTGCCCCTCGGCTTGCTGGCCGGGACGCTGGATTCGTAACTGGTTTCGCGCTAACCTCTGTAGGGACACGATATATCGTGTCCCCAGGGTCACAATGTGCCAAAAAGGAGCAACACATGCGAATTGGCGTCGTAGGCGCGAGTGGCGTGTTGGGAAGGGCACTGCTGCCGCTGCTGGCGGAGCAGGGGCATACCGTGATCGCGCTGGCGCGGTCGCAGCCGGTCACGGGGCCGGGTATTCACTTTGTAGCCCATGATCTGCTGGACGCGGCGGCGGATGCCACGCTCCACCGCGCGTTAGCCGGCTGCGACGCCGTGTGCCACATCGCTACCGCGATTCCGCGTGATTTTGCCGCGCCCGGCGCGTGGGACGCCAATACCCGGCTGAGAACCGAAGGCACTCGGCGGCTGCTGGACGTGGCCTTGCAGTCGGGCGTCAAACTCTATATTCAGCAGAGTATCGTCATGGCCTATGTGGACGGCGGCGACGAGTGGCTGGACGAAACCACGCCGCTGGATACTTCGCCGGAACGGGCAGCCGTGTGCGCGCCGGTGATTGAGATGGAAACGATGGTGCAGGCCGTGCCGCCATCGCAGATGCAAACGTATATTCTGCGCGGTGGGCAATTTGTCGGCGCGGGCACGGGACAGGAACAGACGATTGAGCGACTGCGGGCAGGGCGGGAAACGGTAGATTGTGACGGCCAGTATTTTATCTCGCCGGTTCATGTGACCGACATGGCGCGGGCGGTCGTCGCCGTTTTACATCAATTGCCGGCCGAGCAGATATTCAACATTACCGACGAACCGATCCGGCAGGCGGATTATCTGGATGGACTGGCGCAGTGGCTCGGTGTGCCGGCGCCGCCGCGCCGACCGGGGCAGCCGTGCCCGCCGTCGTTCCGGTGCAGTAATGGGCTGGCGCGCCGGGTGCTGGGCTGGCAGCCAGAACAGAGCATCTGGCCGGAGGTTCACTAAGTATCTATCCATAAACCCTTCGTAGGGGCACGGCATGCCGTGCCCCTACCGACAGATAAAAGAGGTTTACGGATAGGTCCTAAGCCCATTCCCGGCGCGTGTGGATTTCGGTTACTGCTGATCTCCGGTCGGGCGTATTGCCTTATAAAAGGCCGCGACCAGCGACCCAAAAGCAAGATGGGACAGCACATATACCGCTGCATTGGCCGATGTCCATCGTTGGGGGCGGCGGGGATGTGCCATCAGGAGAAAGTTCATCAGGACAGCGGCGATAAGACCGTGAATGCCGCCAAAAATCAGTCCCCAGTGCCGGTTCACGCTGCCTACGCCCATGTGCCACAGCGACACATAACTTACGGCAAACACGCCACCCATAACGAAGTGCAGGAGTGCTCCTACTGCCACCGCCGTCCGATCTACCGGCGTAAATAACTTCCCCAGGATGCGCACAATCTCAACCTTCGGTCCGCCGATAGCAGAAGGGGCATACATTACGAATGTCATGACGACCGTCGAGGCCAGTCCCGAAAGTAAGGCCGCTGCTGCACTCAAACCAACCTCCCAAACGTGATAAAGCAGATGGGCGGATAGACTTCTCATCTTGGTACACGTCTTCATCGTAGAGGAAAACCGCATGGCTGGAATGAGCCATCTGGCGGAATTTGGGCGGTCAACTGGTCGGGTTAACGGCTACACGCCCCAGAAGATCGCTAGCCCCAGCAAGAGGCCGGCGAAGGTGACAACGGTCATGCCCAGGCCGACCTTAAAGAAGTCGGTGAACGTGTAGCCGCCCGGCCCCATCATCAGCACGTTGACCGGGTGGGCAATTGGCGTGAGGAAAGCGGTAGAGCAGGCGATTGCGACCGCGACGGCGGCGGCCTGCGGGTTCACCCCGGCTTGCAGCGCCGCGCTGATGGCGATGGGGCCGATCAGCAGCGCGCTGACCTGCCCGCCGATCACCTGCGTGACCAGCGTGGTCAGCGTGAACAGCGTAGCGATCAGGATAACCGGGCCGAACGGTGCCAGGCTGCCGATCATATCCCCTAGCCGCGCCGCGAGTCCGGTGTTGGTCATGGCGATGCTGAGCGGCAGCATCCCGGCGATGAGGAACACCACGCGCCACTCGATACCCCGGTAGGCTTCATCCAGATTCACGCTGCCGCTGAGGATCATGGCCGCCGCGCCGGCCAGCATCACCAGCGGCAGCGGCAGCGGGCTGAGGATGGCGACCGCCAGCACCAGCGCCGTCACCAGCAGTGCCCACCGCGCTTTTTCCGGGTGCGGCGGTTGGTGGATGTGGCTGCTTTGCAGGACGAGATAATCGCGGTCCTGCGCCAGCGATTTGATGCGGTTGGTCGCGCCAACCATCAGCAGCGCGTCGCCCACTTCCAGCGGGAACGTGCCCACATCGGTGCGGTAGCTTTGCCCTTCCCGCCACAGGGCGACGCTGGTTAAGCCGTATTTGTTGCGGAAGCGCAGGTCTTTTAACGTTTTGCCAATGGCTGCCGAACGCGGCGGGATGACCACTTCCGTCAGATCAACCGCGTAGCTGTGACGCCCGTTGTGGTTCTGCCGACCAACGATCAGCCCCCACTCCGCCAGCCGAGTCACGCGGTCTTCCCGTCCCAGCACCAGCAGGTAATCGCCGGCGCGGATGACTTCCGTCGGGGACGGCGCCAGGATGGCGTGGCCGCCGCGCCAGATGGCGACGACCGTGATGCCCAGCAGTTCCCCGATATGACTATCCCGCAGCGGGATATTCACCAGGCGCGCGTTACGGGGAACTTCAATTTCCCACAGGCGCTCGTCCAGGTGGTAGGTTTCCGATAAGCTGCGCGACAGGCTGCGTGGGGTAACGTTCTGACCGACGGAATCGCGGGCGGGCAACAGCCGCCGTCCCAGCGTCGCCATATACATGAGCGCCAGCAGGGTGATGAGGCCGCCAACCGGAAGGAAGTCCATCATGTTAAGTCCCTGCTGCTGCTGGTCAATCAGAATGCTGCTGAGGATGATGTTGGCGGTCGTAAAATAGGTTGCCATGCCGCCAACCAGCGTGCCAAACGACAGCGGAATCAGCACTTTTGAGGCGCGTACATCGGAGTCGCGGCTGACCTGAATCGCCGCCGGCAGCAGCACCGCGCCCGCTGCGATGTTGTTCATGATGAGCGACAGCAGCGCGCCCGCCGCCATAAACAGCACCACCAGCCGCGCTTCTGACCCGCCGCCGATGCGCCGCAGGTGGTTGGCAACCCACTGTACCAGGCCGGTATTTTCCAACCCCTGCGTGATGACGAACAGGCCGATGATCGTAACGACTGCTGACCGGCTGAAACCGGAAACCGCTTCCGGTGCCGACACCAGACCGCTGAAGGCCAGCGCCAGCAGCACCAGCAGCGCCACCAGGTCGGCCCGCAGGCGACTCGAAATGATCAACGCCAGCGCCGCCAGGATGATGATAAGGAGAATGATCTCTTGTGATGACAACATATTGCGAATTTTAACACAAAAGGTAGCGAACCTTGACGGCGATCAGGATATGCTACAATTCATATGAACGACGTAGGGGCGGGTTTCTAAACCCGCCCCTACCCTATAGAATAGGAAGTGGAACAATGCCTCTCTATGACTACCGCTGCGAGTCGTGCGGCCATCGGTTTGAGGCGCGGCACCGTTTTGACGATCCCGCGCCGGGCTGCCCCAACTGCGCCGCAGCCGAAGTGAAGCGTGTGATTCTGAGCGCGCCGACGCTGGCGCAGGGGATGGTGACGCTGGCCGGTGATAGCCGGGGCGCGACCAAGGAACAGCTTCAGGACAAATGGGCGGAAGAAACGCCGAAGCTGCGCAAGAAGCTGGTGGACAAGCTGGGTGAGGATACGGTGAATCGCTATGCGCCGACGCTGAACAAGCGGTATGAGTGATGAATGGAAAAGTTCCGAGTAATAAAACACTCATGCGCTAAGTCGCTAATCAAACCGATAACTGGCAACTGAGAACTGAAGCCTGACGACTGGAGACTGGAGACTATGGCAAGTGAGTCCGTGAAATTCGACCGCGCTGTTGACTACTACGACCAGACGCGGGGGTTTCCGCCGGGGGAAGAGGCGGCGATTGGCGCGCTGATCGCCCGCGTGGGCAGCCTGTCCACCTCCAGCCGCGTGCTGGAAATCGGTGTCGGCACGGGGCGGATTGCGCTGCCGGTCGCGCCACATGTTAGCGCGTATTATGGGATTGATCTATCGCGCGGGATGATGGAACGGCTGAGAACCAAGCGCAACGGTGAGCCGATTTATGTGGTGGAAGGCGACGCTACCCGCCTGCCGTTCCCGGATAATGCGTTTGACGGTGCGGTAGCCGTCCACGTCTTTCACCTGATTGCCGGCTGGCGCGACGTGCTGCGCGAGCTGGAACGGGTGCTGAATACCGGCGCACCGCTGGTTCATGCCTGGACGCGCTCCGACAACCGCTATCAAAGCCTGTGGGATGCGTTTAAAGCCGTCATTCCGCCGGAGCGCAACGAGGACGTAGGCGTTCACTGGAAGAACAACAGCACGTTTCTGGAAGATGAAGGCTGGCAGCCGGTTGGTCCGGAACAGACACACAACTTCGTCATGGAGCAGTCTGCTCTGGACGTGTTGAAGGGGGCACGGGCGCGGTTGTGGTCATCTACCTGGCGGCTGACTGATGACGAACTGGAACGCGGCGTTGCGGCGATGCAGGCGGCGATTGAGCGCGAGTATCCGCAGCCGGGCCAGCCGCTGCGGTTGACGACGACCTTCGTAGCGCGGGCCTATCTGCCAGCGAACAGTTTTTAGTCGTCAGTCGTCAGTTTTCAATCATCAGTCTTTAGTCGTTAGTCAATAGTCCCGAAAGAAAACAGGCAGGTAGGGACACGGCGTCGCCGTGTCCGTATTAAAAGAAATCAGGCGATTATGGCGGTACAGCCGTTAACGATCAGAGGCGCGTTTATTTACGGACATCAACAGCGCGACCTGTACACCTCCGACGTGGTGCTGGACACACCGGCCAACGGCGCGCTGACGGTTGATCTCGACGGTTACACGATTTTCCCCGGTCTGATTAACGCCCACGATCACCTGGAACTGAACCACTATCCGCGCTCAAAATTCCGCGAACGGTACGACAACGCTCACCAGTGGGGCGAGGACATGAACGCGCGGCTGGACACCGAGCCGTACAAATCGCTGCGTACCTATCCGCTGTGGGACCGGCTGTTCATCGGTGGCCTTAAGAATCTACTGTGTGGCGCGACGACAGTAGCCCATCACAATCCGCCGCATAAGGAACTGTGGCGCAAGGATTTCCCGGTGCATGTGCTGAAAAACTACGGCTGGGCACACTCACTGCACTTTAACACGGACGAAGAAGTTATACGCTCCTACCGCGCCACGCCGAAGGACTGGCCCTGGTTTATCCATCTGGCTGAAGGTACGGATGAGGTAGCGGCGGGCGAATACCAGCGATTGAAGACGCTCGGCTGCGTGGGGCCGAATACGGTCATCGTGCATGGAGTAGCGATGACGGAAGAAGATATAGCCCATGCTGCGCCGCGTATTCGAGGATTAGTGTGGTGTCCGTCAACCAATGCCTATTTGCTCAAGAAAACCGCGAGAATAGATTTATGGGTTGAATACGGAGGAAGATTTGCCTTTGGAAGTGACTCTCGTCTAACAGCAGACGGTGATTTAATGCAAGAGAGCGCACCAGAGAACGAAGTATATGACATCCTCGATTTTTCTCCAGTTCCGATTTTAGAAGAGATTGATGAGCCTCTTACATGGCAAGCAGCGACTATACTTGGATGTCGATCTCTAGGAAATCTAAAAACTAATGCAAAAGCAGATTGGTTTCTTGTTGATTTTGATCTCTTTAGACGTACTCAAATACACCTTGTTGTCAAAGGTGGCATCCCCCAGATTGGCGACCCGGACGTGATGGCGAAGTTTCCGCACATCGAAACGGTAGATGCCACACTTGACGGTGTGCCCAAACGCATCCATCTTGATCTGGCGCGGCGTATACACCAATGTAGCCTGAAAGAGCCTGGGCTGGAAGTGGATACTTTGCCGCAAGGTCGCAAGTTCTGGAGTAGAAAGGGATGAGGTACGAGGGATGAGTATTGCATTTTACTCAGCACTCATCCCTCATACCTCATTACTAAAAACGCACGGAGTTTATCGTAATGACGGAAATCTTATTTGGACAGTCGTATTACCTGCGCTTTGACCCCAAGCTATGGGATGCGATGCAGCCGTATCCGCCGCTGGGGACGCTGTATGCGGCGGCCTATCTGCGCGAACGCGGCTACAGTGTCGCGCTGTTCGACGCCATGCTGAGCGAAGGCACGCACGAATGGGCGGCGGCGCTCGATCAGCACCAGCCGAAATATGCGGTCTTATTTGAGGACAACTTTAATTATCTCAGCAAGATGTCGCTGCTGCGGATGCGCGAAGCCGCGTTTGACATGATCGGCATGGCGAAGGCGCGTGGCTGCGCGGTCATCGCCTGCGGCGCAGACATGACCGACCACGCCGAGATGTATCTCGAACGCGGCGCGGATTTTGTGCTGGTCGGCGAAGGCGAGGAGACGCTGGGGGAACTTATTGCTTATCTGGAAACCGTAGGGGCACGGCGCGCCGTGCCCCTACAGAATGATTCCGATCTATATAAAATCCAAGGGTTGGCCTACCGGCACGAGGGGAAGGTGGTTAAGTCGCCGCCGCGCCCGGTGATACGCAATCTGGATGCGCTGCCGTTTCCGGCGTGGGATTTGGTGGATCGAGACAAATACCGCCGGGTGTGGCTGGAACGGCACGGGTATTATTCGATGAATCTGGTCACGACGCGCGGCTGCCCGTTCCACTGCAACTGGTGCGCCAAGCCGATCTGGGGGCAGAAGTACAACGTTCGCAGCCCGCAGAACGTCGTCGCGGAAATGAAGTGGCTGCAACAGCATTTCCAGCCCGATCACATCTGGTTTATGGACGACATCATGGGGATTCAGGATCGCTGGATAGAGGAGTTCGCGGACGAACTGGACACGGCAGGGGTGCATATCCCCTTCAAGAGTCTGAACCGCGTGGATTTGCTGCTTCGGGGGCTGACGATTCCGGCACTGGCGCGAGCGGGCGCGAAGATCGTGTGGGTTGGCGCGGAGAGTGGGTCACAAAAGATTCTGGATGCGATGGACAAGGGCACGCGCGTCGAGCAGATTTACGAAGCAACGCGGCAGCTTCGCGCGCAAGGCGTACAGGTCGCGTTTTTCCTGCAATTTGGCTACCCCGGCGAAACGCGCGCGGACATCGAACTGACGCTGAGGATGGTGCGCGATCTGCTGCCGGACGACATCGGCATCAGCGTGAGTTATCCGCTGCCGGGCACAACCTTCTACGAGAATGTAAAACACGAACTGGGCGAACGGGCGAACTGGCTGGACAGCGCCGACCTGGCGATGCTGTACCAGGGGCCGTTTCGCACCGAGTTTTACCGCCAGTTGCACACCGTCGTGCACAAGGATTACCGTTCGCGCAAGACGGCGCGCGATCTGCGGGCGCTGCTGTGGAATCCGGTCAACCTTCGCCCCGGCCACCTGCGGCAGACAGCCGCCATGATTTATCACCGCCTGACCCTGCCCGGCGCGGTTGCCAGGCTGGACCGGCTGGCGGCGCTGCCACATCAGCCCATGCGGCTGGCCGTCAGCGATCAGCATTCAGCGATCAGCTAGGGTAAAATAGGGCGTAAGGACACGATCTATCGTGTTCCCACAGCGTGGCTTGTACAAAAGGGCAGACAATGGCAAACTGGCTCAAAATCACACGGCCCAATGTCGAAATGACCAGCGGCTTTATGATGTTTCAATCGGCGGTGATTAATCTGGACGCAGCGACGTGTTTTGCGGTGCAGAACGCCGGCACGGTAACGGTGTTCATCGAAGGCAAAGCATACACGATCCAGCAGCAGCAGGACGCGAAAGCCTATGACACGGCGATGCGTTACATCGAGGCGCGTACGCAGGGGATAAAACTGCCTTAAAAGCCTAACACAGAGGCGCAGAGATTCGGAGGCACAAAGGAAGATTTAACGCAAAGATGCAAGGGGGCAAAGGCGCAAAGGAGTGTTGAAAATGGCTGCGAACGAAAAAATGCTGGTTAAGGATAGCACACAACTGGCGGAATTGACGGTCGGTGAATTGAAAGCGATTGTACGCGCGCTCATGTTTGAGCAGATGCTCGAACTTCTGCGCGATTTCGAGAATTATCTGCCTGACGCAGAAACCGGGTGGACGGTTCAGCCCGAAGTGTGGGCGCAGGTTCGTGCTTTTATCCGCCATAAAACCGATGAAGGTGAAGGAAAACCGGAATGAATAAAGCGCCGATTACGGATGAAACAAAGTTGGCCGATCTGACGATTGGCGATTTGAAAGGGTTACTGCGCGAGATGATGGAATCGGCGTTGCAGGATTTTATGGGGTCTCTGCCTGACCCTGACCAGGGCAAAACCATCAGGCCGGAAATCGAGGCAGAACTTGAAGGCATTGAAGCAGGCGACTCCTATCACTTGTTGGAAGAAATCAAACGCACCCTGGGTTTGGACGTGAATGAATGACTCTCCTTACGAACTACGATTTAGCAAACGCGCCCTTCGCAGTCTGAGTCGTCTGGATAAAGAAGATGCTGCACAGATCGTTAAACGACTTGAACGAATGGCCGGCAACGTCCAACAGGAGCGGCACAAGGCGTTGAAGGGGAATTGGCAGGGCTATTTCAGCCTTCGGGTGGGTGTTTACCGGGTTATTTACCGAATTGAACATGAACAACGCATGATATTCGCCGAAAAAATCGGCCACCGGCGCGAGGTGTATGAGGAGTAAAGTGTATGGCGACGTGGGTTAAAGTTGTAGCATCAAACATGGATAAATCTCCTTGTGTTATTAATCTTGATCGGGCGATAGCTTTCAAGTTGGCTTCCAGGATACTTGGCATCAAGGAGATTAATATTTTTTATGATGAACAGGTCTTCTGCATAAATGAGAAAGATAATAGAACGGCTTATAAGGACATTTTGAATTATATCAAACAAACAACAGGGCATGATTTATTGTAAGCAAAGGTTGAGATGGACATCCTCCTCGCGCATGGGTACTTTTTGTACGAAGACCCGCACGAACTGAAGATCATGAAGCCGTATCCCCCGCTGGGAATACTGTTTATCGCGTCGTACCTCAAACGGCAGGGCTTTGATGTGGGCGTGTTTGATGCAACGTTCAGCCGCATGGATGATTTTCGCGCAAAAATGGCGGCGGAACGTCCGGCGGTGGTTGGCCTCTACACCAATATGATGACCAAACGCAACGTACTGACGATGGCGCGGATAGCGAAACAGCACGGCGCGATGGTCATCCTTGGCGGGCCGGAGCCGCCGTATTACGCTGCGAACTATCTGCAACACGGCGCGGACATCATCGTGAAGGGTGAAGGTGAACTGACGCTGGCGGAACTGCTGCCGCATCTGGCGCGGCACGGCTTGAACGGGCTGGAACGGATCAACGGTATTGCGTATTTGAACAGCGATGGGCAGGTGATTGAAACGCCGCCACGCCCGTTCATCACGGACTTAAGCGCCTACCCCTGGCCTGACCGTGAGGCGATTGCCATTCCACGCTACATGCAGGTGTGGAAACAGCATCACGGCCAGGGTTCGGTATCCGTTATCCACGCGCGCGGCTGTCCGTATACGTGTAAGTGGTGCAGCCATTCGGTCTACGGCAACACCCACCGCCGCCGCACGCCGGAGGACGCCGCCGACGAACTGCTGTGGATTAAGGAACGTTACAACCCCGATCTGATCTGGTACGCCGATGACGTGTTTGCCATCAATCACCGCTGGCTGTTCCGGTATGCCGAAGCATTGAAACAGCGCGGCGTGTGCATCCCGTTTGAGTGTATTTCGCGCGCCGACCGGCTGAATGAGGAAGTGGTCAAAACGCTGGCAGATATGGGCTGCTTTCGGCTGTGGAACGGCTCGGAAAGCGGGTCGCAGCGGGTGCTGGACGCGATGGACCGGAAGGTGAACGTCAAGGACGTGCAGGCAAAAACACATTTGCTGCAAAGGTACGGCATCGAAACGGGCATGTTCATCATGCTCGGTTACGAGGGCGAAACGGTGCACGATCTGGAAGCAACCGTCGAACATCTCAAAACCTCGAACCCCGACATCTTCCTGACGACCGTCGCTTATCCGATCAAAGGCACGCCGTATTATCACGAGGTTGAAAGCCGCATCCTGACGGATAAAGCCTGGGCTGACCGCAACGACCGCGATTTGACGGTGGCCGGGCGCTACTCGCGGCGTTTTTACGGCTTCGCCACGCGCTGGATGGTCAGCGAAGTGGCGCTGAACCGGGCGCGCAAAAACGGCGGCGTGCCGCTGAAACGCCGCCTCAAGCTGCTGGCGAACGCGAAGATCGGGCGCGCCGGGATGCTGCTGACGCAGGGTCAGCGGGAAAGAGCGGGACAGTTGCAAGGAAAGCAATTGATGTAGGGGTAATTTATGCTGCTAACTGGATGGAATGTTGTACTCTTCTGTTCTTTACCATTGATTATTATCGGATTCCTGATGTTATTTAGCTCAAGGGTGAGGAACTTCTTTTGGTACATTCAAGAATGGACAAACCGGAGTCGCGGTATCACTGGCTCAGAACAAACCAGGGAGTGGGGTTTTAACTTAACAATGGTGGGAGTAGCGGTGATCGCGGGTGGGCTTATTTTTCTTCTTATGGCTGTTACAGGAACTCCAGTTACAATCCTGAAGTAAATGAACTCTTTTCATCCTTTTGACCCTCTCGCGCCCACCTACGACTCGGATTTCACGGATACGGCGATAGGCCGCTACCTGCGCGGGCGAGTGCAGGCGCGGCTGACGCAGCATTTCAAGGCGGGCGATCACGTGCTGGAACTCGGCTGTGGCACGGGCGAGGATGCGCTGTGGCTGGCCGGGCGCGGCGTGTCGGTGCTGGCGACGGATACCAGCGCGGCCATGCTGGACATCACGCTGGCGAAGGCGGCAGGTTATCCACTGGTGCGGGTGGCGCGGCTGGATTTACGGGAGTTACCAGTTGCCAGTTGCCAGATGCCAGAGGGTAGTCATCAGTCGTCAGTCGTCAATCGTCAGTCCAATATGGCAGAACTGAAAACGGATCACTGGGAACTCGGAACTCGGAACTCGGAACTTCACCCAGCACCCAGCACTCAGTACTCAGCACTTTCTTTTGACGGTGTGTTTGCCAGCTTCGGGCCGTTGAACTGCCTGGACGAGTGGCGAACGCTGGCGGTGTGGCTGGCGGCGCGGGTGAAGCCAGGGGGCGTGGCGGCGTTTGGCGTCATGAGTCCGCTGTGCCTGTGGGAAATGGCATGGCACGGGGCGCACGGGGATTTCAGGACGGCGTTCCGGCGGTGGCGGCAGGGTGTGACGTTTCAAGCCCTCCCCTCGACCCCCTCCCCGCCAGCAGGGAGGGGGAGTGTTCTGGAGGAGACGCCGCTTTCGGAAGCGATGGTCATACATTACCCCACTATTCAGCGGCTGACACGGGACTTTGCCCCGTATTTCCGGCGGATGCACGTTGAGCCGCTGGGCTTGTTTCTGCCGCCGAGCGACGTATATGGCGCGGTGGAAAAGCGGCCACGATTGTTCAAGTTGCTGATGAGTCTGGAAGAACGGTTCGGGAAGTATCGGATACTGGCGCTCCTGGCCGACCATTACTGGATGGAGTTTGAGCGTACCAACCGCTGATTCCCCGACAGAATGAGGACAAAATCTCGGTCTTTAGACTCTTCCGGGCCTACCCCGGTGTGCTGTACAGTGAGGCTCATACGGTAACCGGGCCGAAGAAGGTGAGCCATGCTGCTGAAAACCATCCGCCTGCGCGACCGGACGCCGGTCACGCTGCGTCTGATGCGGCCTGATGATGCGCCGCTGCTGCTCGATATGCACCATCGGCTGTCGGAGTCCAGCATCTATTTTCGCTATCTGCGCTACCGTATCCCCACACTGGAGCAGTTGGCAAAACTTACGCAGATGACGCCTGATGTGGGTCTCGGTATCGTTGCTACCATCGAAACACCGGTAGAAACCATCGTCGGCCACGCCTACTATATCGTTGAGACTGACGATCAAACTACGGCTGAGCCGGCGGTGCTGGTTGAAGACCGGTTCCAGGGGCGCGGCCTGGGGCGCGCGCTGCTGGACATTCTAAGCGCGGTGGCCTGGGAACAGGGTATCGAAGTCTTTAATGCCCTTGTCCACCCGTCCAACGAGCAACTGTTGGGCATCGTGCGCCGCAGTGGCCTGCCGTTCCAGTCGAAGTACGCCTACGGGATGCGCGAAATCCAGGTTCGCCTTAACCCGGACTTCCGTCCATAAAGATTGCCGGCGTCTGGCAGTCGGACAGCTCCTTCGCCCACAATCCGGTATACTCGGAGAGGGTTGCAGGAGTTTTTTGGTTTGGATGAAGGATATAAAGATGCGATTGACGTATAAGCGGTTCGGATGGATCTGTATGGGGTTTCTGGCGCTGGCAGTGGGCGGCTGCGGTCTGCTGGAAGCCTTCACCGTACCCGCGCCGGATAGTTTGACCGGCGAAGCCTGTTTCCTCACGCCGTCGGATGCGCTGGGTCCATATTACATCGCCGGCGCGCCGCTGAAGGACTCGTTGTATCCCGAAGGCACGCCGGGGCAGCGGCTCATGATCTCAGGCACGGTCTACACGGCGGGCTGCGCGGACGTGCTGGCGGGCGCGGAAGTAGACGTATGGCAGGCCGACGCCAACGGTGAGTACGATTTCTCCGACCAGTTCCTGGGGCGGGGCAGGGTGCTCACCGACGAGAATGGGCGCTATACGTTCGAAACGGTGCTGCCCGGCGAGTACGAACCGCGCCCGCGCCACATTCATTTCCGCGTGTACCATCCCGACACGGGCGAATTGATTACGCAGTTGTACTTTGAGGGCAGCGTCAGCGGTGCCCCGGATGCACTGACGATTCCGCTGGAACAGGACGGTGACACGCTGCGTGGCACATTTGATATTGTTGTCAGGCCGTAGCTGATGATGGAAAGCGGGCGACCCGACCGGTCGCCCCTACCGTCGCGTTTATCGCGCAACACACTGTCGCTGCTGGTGAGCAACATCGGCAGCGCGGCGCTGGCGTTTCTGCTGTCGGTGCTGATTGGCCGGACGCTGGGGCAGGATGGGCTGGGAGTGTACGCGGCAGCACTGGCATGGGTATTCCCGCTGTCACTGGCGGCAGAGTTTGGCATCGCCACGTTGATGACGCGCGATCTCGCGCAGAGTACAGGCGACACGTTTCACTATCTGCGTTCGGTGATAGCGGCGCGGCTGGTCATGGGCGGCGGGCTGATGCTGGCGCTGCTGGTGGCCGCGCCGTTCCTCAGCGATCATCCACTGGTGACACGGGGTTTGCAGCTTTCCGCGCCGCTAGTGCTGCTGCTGCCGCTGTTCAGCACGTTTACTGCGGTGTTCCGCGCCCGGCAGGCCATGTGGCCGATTCCCTGGTTAAACATCGGTATGTTGGTGGCGCAGGTGGCGCTCACGGCGCTTGTCTTCCGGCGCGGTGGGGATGTGCTGGCGGCGCTGGCGGTGAATACCTTCACGTTGGCGGGACAGGTCGTGGCGGCCTGGTGGGTATGGCGGCGGTGGTTTTCCTCGTCGCCAACCGGAGGGACACGACATGTCGTGTCCCTCCGAGAACTTAGCCAGCGTGCCTGGCCGTTTGCAGCGGCGGCGGTGCTGGCGGCGCTGCAACTGCGGCTGAACACTATGCTGCTGGAACGGCTGACGACAACGGCGGAAGTTGGTTATTACGCCGCGGCAGCGCGCTTTGTTGAGGCCGGGCGGGTTGCGCCGAACGCGCTGTTCGGGGCGCTGCTGCCGGCGCTGGTGGCGCTGGCGCTCCAGCCGGTGCAACTGCGCCGCACGTTTCAGCGCGTCATGTTTGGACTGGCGGCGTTTGGCGCGGTGCTGGGTGGGTTGTTCGCGCTGTTTGGTGCGGCTATCCTCCGGCTGACGTATGGCGCGGCCTTCGACGCCGCCCTGCCCGCGCTGCATATCGCCATGTGGTCGCTGCTGCCGGGTCTGCTGCGTGGTGGTCTTACACTGTACTGCTTTGCCGTCGGGCAGGAACGCTTTGCTAATCAAGTTAATGCAGCGGCGCTTGGCCTGCAGGTCGCGCTGGGGCTGGCGCTCATTCCACGTTATGGTGCGGCGGGCGCGGCAATCGCTAGTCTGCTAGTGGAAGTGGCGGCGCTGGCGCTGCTGGGGGCCGGACGCGAGGTGCGGCCATGAACATCGGAATTTTGCTGCCAGGCTTCAGCGCCAGTGACAGCGATTGGGCGCTGCCGGTGCAGGCCAATCTGGTGCGGACGCTGGCGCAAACCGACGACGTGCGTGTGCTGGCGCTGCGCTACCCGCACCACCGGCAGCCATATACCGCGTTTGGGGCGCGGGTGTATCCGTTGGGCATGGGACAGGTTCGTGGTGTGCGGCGGCTGCGCCTGTGGGTGGACGCGCTGCGAAGGCTGCGGCGGCTGCACGATGAGCAGCCGTTTGACGTGCTGCATGGCATGTGGGCGGACGAAACCGGCCTGATTACCGTGTGGGCGGGGCGCTGGCTGAACCTTCCCACCGTCGTTTCCATCCTCGGTGGTGAACTGGTGGGGCTGCGGGACATCGGTTACGGCTTGCAGTTGAGTGCCTTCAGCCGGTGGGTGGTCGGGCAGGCGCTTACGGCTGATCGCGTAATCGTCCCCAGTGAGTACATACAGCGCTTGATCGTACAGGCCGGCTACGTGGTGCCGGAGCAGTGTCTATGTACGGGCGTGTTTGGCATAGATACGCAATTGTTCGCGCCGGATGATACACCAGCCCACCCATACCGCCTGATCCATGTGGCGTCGCTCGTGCCGGTGAAAGATCAGGCAACGCTGCTGCGGGCACTGGCGCGGCTGGATACACGGGTGACGCTGGACATCATTGGCACGGGCCCGGAACAGGTGCGGTTAACATTGCTGGCGGCGGAACTGGGTGTGGCCGGGCGCGTGCGCTTTCTCGGCGCGGTGGCGTATACGGATTTGCCCGCGTATTACCGGCGCGCGGCGCTGCATGTCCTCAGTTCGCGGCACGAATCACTGGCGATGGTGACATTGGAAGCGGCGGCCTGCGGAGTGCCCAGCGTAAGCACTGGTGTTGGGCTGCTGCCGGACGCTCCGGCATTGGGTGTAACCGTACCGGTCGGCGACGATGCGGCGCTGGCAGCCGCTATTTGCGGCTTGCTGGGCAACCCGGCGCGGCGGGAGGCGTTGGGGCAGGCGGCGCGGGCGACGGTTGTTGAAAGGTTCTCGCTGGAACGCGCAGTGGCGGAACTGCGGGCGCTGTATCAGGGAATGTAGGGATACGATATATCGTGTCCCTACGGTCATATCGTTTTCCACCACACGCCGGTACATTCCGGCAGAATAACCCAGTTATTCTGTACAACCATCTCCGCCAGTTCGTCACCGAAGAAGAACCGCGACAGGCGTTCGGCTTCGTTTAGTGACTCGAAACGGTAATCCGTGCGAATCGTGGTGAACGAAAAGCCGTGTTCGTTTTCCAGCCAGCCGTACAGGGCGGCCAACCCTTCGTTGGGTGGCTGCGGCGTTTCGCGGCCTGTGCCCATCGTTTCCAGCAGCACCATCATGCCGCCAGGCCGTAACACGCGGCGCATTTCCGCCAGCGCCGCGCTGACTTCCTCGCGCCATGTGTCAGGATACCAGCCGACACAATGGCCGAAACTCCAGCCTTCGATGGCGAGATCGGCGCTGCTTGACTCTGCCGGCAGGTGTTTGTTATCGGCGACGGTCGTCTGCAAGTTGGACTGGTTCAGCGATTGCAGTCTGGCGGTAGCGACTTCCAGCATGTGCGCGGAAGCATCGTAGGCGCGGATGGACTTCACCAGCGGCGCGAGCAGGCACGTCAGCCGCCCCGTGCCCGCGCCGAACTCCACCACGTCCAGCCCGGCCAGCGAGCGAATCGTTTGCAGCGCGGCCAGGATATTGCCCTGGTAATCCTCGCGGGCGACGAGCGCTTCGTACTGGTCGGCATGATTGGCGTAGATGTTTTGAAAGTGGTCGGTCATTCGTTTTAAGACTCAACGCAAAGACGCAAAGGAGCAAAGGTGTAGGGACACGATATATCGTGTCCCTACAAAGAGAATATCCTAATGCGTGGCTTCCGGCGTGCTGAAGGCGGCCATCTGCGCGTTGAACTTGGTCATGTCAATTTCCGGGTGTTTGTCCAGCAGCGCCTTAAACCGTTTCATGTATTCAACAAGCTGTTCCCGCGTATACGCCTCAAAGCGCAGCGTGATCGCCGGCTGCGTGTTGCTGGCGCGCACCAGCCCCCAGCCATTCTCGAATTCGGCGCGCACGCCATCGAGCGCGATCACCTCGTACTGCTTCGACAGTTCGTCGCGGATTTCGTCAATGATCTGGAACTTCATGTTGTCCGGCGCGGATAGAATGATTTCCGGCGTGGCGGCCAGCTTCGGAATCTCGTCAAACAGTTCGGAGATGGTTTTGCCGGACTTGGCGATGATTTCCAGCGTCTTGAGCGCGATCAGCGGCGCGTCGTCGAAGCCGTAATAGTCGTCGCCATAAAACAGGTGGCCGCTGACTTCGCCGCCGACGGGCGCGTTGATTTCTGCCATCTTCATCTTCATCAGGCTGTGGCCGGTTTTCCACATGACCGGCACGCCGCCGTATTTCTTGATTTCCTCCGGCAGCGCCCGCGACGACTTCACATCGAAGACCACCGGCGCGCCGGGATGGCGCGACAGCACATCCCGCGCCAGCAGCGCCAGCAGCCGGTCAGCGGCGATATGATGGCCGTGATTGTCAATGAAGCCGCAGCGGTCGGCGTCGCCGTCGAAGGCCAGCCCCAAGTCCGCGCCGACCTCGACCACCTTCTTTTCCAAATCCTTCGTCATTTCCGGGTCTTCAGGATTCGGCAGGTGATTGGGATACGTGCCATCCGATTCGCAGTACAGGCAGTGAACCGTGAGGCCGAGTTTTTCCAGTACCGGCGGGACGTACGTTCCTGACAGGCCGTTGCCCGCGTCCAGCACGACCGTCAGCGGCCTGACAATGTTGACCTTCTTCGAAATCGTGTCCATGTGCCGGTGAATCATGTCGTAATCTTGTGATACGCTGCCCTGGCCGCTGGCAAAAGCATCGGTTTGGATGATTTTGAGCAGGTCCTGAATCTGCTGGTCAGCCAGCGCCAGCCGGCCATAGGCCATCTTGATGCCGTTGTAGCGCGTGTCGAGGTGGCTGCCGGTAATCATCACGCCGGCAGCCGCGCCGCCGCTGTAGCTGGCGGAGGCGTAGTAGAGCGTCGGCGTCAGCACCGGGCCGATGTCGGTCACATCCATGCCGGTTGACGTCAGCCCTTCGATGATGGCCTGCTTCAACGGCTCCGAGGTGGGGCGGTTGTCCGTGCCGACAAATACGCGCTCGGTCTGGAACTGTTTCGGCAGGTATGTCCCAAGCGCCTTTCCCACCAGCCGCGCCAGCTCAGGCGTGAGCTGCGGCTTATCGCCCGTAACGGTGCCGCGAATGTCGTACTTGCGGAAAATGGAAGTGTCAACCTGTACCATGAAAGTCAGCTCCTTAAATGTAGTTGTCAGTCTTCAGTCAATAGTCGTTAGTCATTGGTCGTTAGTCGTTAGAGTGTAGCTGTTTAAAAGCTAGTTACGATCTTTGTCACCGTAAGCACGAAACCGGCGAAGTAGCAGGTCTTTTCAGCCCCTTTAGTGGGCTTTTTCACTCAGCCGGGCGGTTTTAACCCCCGGCGATGCTTCGCTCGCAGGTCCGCGCGCCCCTTCTGAATCGCCTAATCAAAGTCGGTCATGCTTCTGCCGGAATGGGCGACGTAAAACGGCGCGGCGTTGCGGTAGAGGGCATGGCAGGCGTCGCGCAGGTTCGCCCCTTGGCCGCTGACGTTCAGTTCACCCGATTCGCTGGCGACCAGCAGCCGCGCCTGGAAGCGCACCGCCGGGCTTTCTACCGGCTGGTAAATAAACACCAGTTGCCACAGGTTGGCATACACGGACGCAGTGGCGTGCAGCAGGCGCTTGAGGCTGGCGGCAGTATCCCCGTCCAGCCAGCGGTCCTCATCATAGTAGGCGGGGCTTTTCAGAAACGCCTCGCGCGTTTCAAAAATAATGTGGTTGCGGTTCACTTCCTGCCACAGGTTGCGCAGCGCGACCGGCAGCGACGGGCAGCCCCGAACGCTTTCCTGATTCTGCCCCCAGGAAGCCGTTCCCGCCCAGGCCACCTCGCCGGTTTCCAGCGGATAGGCTTGCAGCGTCAGCAGCGCGTCCAGGCTGTACTGGCTGCTGATATAACCAATGGTCGCCTGCCACGCCAGCAGACCGTTCTCCGGGCGTTTGGGCATGGGACGGGTAAACAGGGTATCGTCGTTTGGCATGGTTTATTCCGTTCGCTGCTCAACATTTTTTGACCCCTCCCCCATCCCCTCCCTGAATTCGGGGAGGGGTGTTGCATCTGGCATTTGCTCCCCTCGCCCCTGAATTCGGGGGAGAGGGGGTAAGGGTAAGGGGTTTTACAGTCCTACATTGATGTGCATGGGCGACCTAGACCAGGACGCCCCAGTAAAGTTATTGCCCGACCGTGACTTCCTTGCCGTCCACCATCGCTATAAACGTCAGACCGTCGCCGTTGGCGTCCACCCGCACGACTGTGCCCGGCGCCGGGTTGACCTTCAGCAGGAAGTCCGCCAGCGGTTCGCGCACCGAGCGCCGGATAATGCGTTTCAGCGGGCGCGCGCCGTATTGCGGCTCGTCGTTCTGCGCCAGCATCCACTGGTTGGCGGCATCGGTGAATTCCAGCGACAGGCCGCGTTCGCTCGCCATTTTGGTTTCTTTCTTCAACAGCAGCTTAAGGATGCTGCTCAGGTCGTCGTCCGACAGCGCGTTAAACATAATCACTTCGTCCAGCCGGTTGAGAAATTCCGGGCGGAAGAATTCACGCACCTCGTCCATCGCTTCCTCGCGGATTTCGTCGGTGATGACCGGCACGGCCAACACCTGCGACCCCAGGTTGCTGGTCAGGATAATCACCGACTCGCTGAAGTTGGTGGTATTGCCGCGCCCGTCGGTCAGGCGGCCTTCTTCGATCATTTGCAGCAGGATGTCCAGGATACGCGGGTGCGCTTTTTCCACCTCGTCAAACAGCACGATGATGTACGGCTGCTGGCGCACGCGCTCCGTGAGCTGGCCGCCCGCTTCGCTGTCCACGTAACCGGACGGCGAGCCGATCAGGCGGTTCAGGCTGGATTCGTCCTTGAATTCGCTCATGTCCAGCGGCAGAATCGCGTCCTCGCTGCCGAACATAAACTCCGCCAGCGCCTTCGCCAGTTCGGTCTTGCCGACGCCCGTCGGTCCCAGGAACAGGAACGCGCCGATGGGGCGCTTCGGGTCTTTCAGGCCAACGCGCGCGGTTTTGATGGCGCGGCTGACCGCCAGCACGGCGTTGTCCTGGCCGACGATGCGCTCCTTGAGGTGTTCGACCATGCTGGCATAGCGCAGACGTTCGTCCTCGCCCAGCTTGTTCACCGGGATGCCGGTCATCTGGCTGGCGGTCAGCGTCACGTCCTCCGCATCCAGTGTGGCGTCGGCCAGTTCCGGCTTAAATGCCAAGTGGCTCTGCTGGCTCATCGTCACCATCGCCGCCGTGCGGTGTACCAACTGTTCGGCGCTGCGGGGCAGGGGCATGGTGGTCAGGTAGCGTTTGGCGAGCCGCGCCGCCAGCGCCAGAGCGTCCTCTTTGATCTCCAGCTTGTAATCCGCTTCCAAGTGCGGCTTGACGATTTTCAGGATTTCAATCGTTTCATCCACCGAGGGTTCCGGCACGCGGATGATCTGCGCGTTTTCGGCAATCGCGCTGACGCTGGCTAGGCGCTGGTTGTACTCCTGCTCGGTGGTCGTGCCGATAATCACCGGGTCGTCGGCCAGGAAGGCTTTTTGCAGCAGCGGCGTGGCCTTCGTAAACTCGGCCCTGATCGGCCCGCCGAAGAAGCGGTGCAGGTGCGGCACAAACAGGATGCCGCCGGCGGCTTTGCTCAAACCGGCGCGCACCGCTTTCTGGTCGTTGTCCAGCAGCGCGGTTTCGTCAATCTGCACCAGCGCGCTTAAGCCCTTCGGCCCCTTGCCTTCGGACATCAGCAGGCCGAGGCTGTACGCCAGCGTGCGTTTGCCGACGCCGTCCGGCCCCAGTAGAATGACGTGGCGGTTGACGGCCTGCGACAGGATATTGATGATGTCGCGCAGCAGGTTCTCGCGGAAGTACACGGCGCGCAGTTGTCCCGCCTTCGCCGCCGCGACGTAATCCTGGGTCGTGCCGCCGCTGACGCGCCGAATCTGGCTGTTTTCCGACAGAATGTCCTGAATCGCTTTGGGTGTGATGCCCTGCCCGCGCAGCAGGCCGCTGGTGCTCATCGCGCTTTCGGCCATGACCGACAGAATGTGGTCGGTATCCACGCGCATTTCTTCCAGCGAATTGGCGAGGCTGAGGGCGTCGTCAATCAGGATGATAGCCTGCCGGGACAGCGGGACGGAACGGTTGCCCTTCGCCACAAAATCGAGGTTGCCGTTCTGGTCGCCCCGGCTTTCCACCGCCAGGTGTACCTGCCGGTCGAGCTTTTTCAGGTCAACGCCGCGCGTGGTAGCGAAGGCGTTCAGCAGCCGGGCGGCGGCGGTATCCGGGCGGCGCAGCAGCGCCAGCAGCATCATCTCCGGCATGATGACCGGCTTGCGGTACTGGTCTTTGAGCGCCACCGCGTCGTTCATCACGGCGTCCAGGTCTTTTGAGAGTAGATCGGGGTTGAGGGATCCCATGTTGGCATGTGTCCTGTGGTTCGTGTTTACGAGATAAGTTTACCGGAAAATGGGACGGGATAACAGTTGTTAGTCGTCAGTTATCAGTTGTCCGTTTTCAGTTAACTTGTGGCGGTTAACGGTAGGCGGGATTATGATAGCCGCCGTTCAACCCGTATAACCATGTGACAATAAAACCGATGCGTAAATTCCTGGCCTTATTGCTTGCAATCACAACCGCCTGTGTCATGGCCGCGCCGTCGCTGTCGGTGCCGGTCTGCGCGGAAACGGCGGGGCGGGTGGAGCGTAATTCCTACCGCAGCCAGATTGCCGAAACCAATATGTATTATTCGGTTTACCTGCCCCCGTGTTACGACCAGACGAGCACGCGCTACCCGGTCATCTACCTGATGCACGGCTCGAACGAGGACGACGGCCAGTGGGTGCGGCTGGGGCTGCCGGAAGTGCTGGACGCAGGCGTTGCCGATGGTACCATGCCGCCGGTGATCGCCATAATGCCGTTTGGGGAGTGGATTGCCAACGAAAACCGGTTCGACCGCGTGTCGTGGGCGAACGTGTTTCTGGAAGAACTGATGCCGCTGGCAGAGCAATCGTACCGGATTGACACCCGGCGGGAAACCCGCGCTATCGGCGGCATTTCGCGGGGCGGCTTCTGGGCGCTGCAACTGGCCTTCCGCCATCCCGACCTGTTTAGCGCGGTCGGTGGGCACAGCGCCTTTCTGGACGATTACCACGCGCCGCCGGAGTTTAACCCGCTGCGGCTGGCGACCAGCGCGCCCGGCATTGATAGGCTGCGCATCTGGCTCGACCGGGGCAAGGACGACTACGCCGCGCCGGGGCTGGATTTGATGGACGAACGGCTGAAAGAACGCGGTGTGCCATACCAGTACACGGTGTATCCCGAAGGCCACCACTACCTGACCTACTGGAAACAGCACGTCGCCGACTACCTCCGGTTTTACGTCGAAGACTGGCAGGGGCAAACGCGGCCCGCGCTGCCGTTGCTGGCGACCAATACGCCGAATGTATCCGTAGGGGCAACGCGCGCGTCGCTCCTACCCACCCCTCAACCGGGGGGCGTCTACCTGTTCCTGCCGGTGGTGGTGTTCCCCAGCCTGCAAACGACCATTCCGGCTGACACGCTGCGTTTGATTGCGGCAGGTGGCGCGGCGGATAAGCTGGTGCTGGACGAATCGGCAGCGGCGGCGCTGCAAGGCTATGGCGTTGCGCTCAGTCCTGCTATCCAGATCGTGCCGCTGGATGCGCTCTATAATGTGCTGTGGCGCGACCGGACGCGGTACACGCTGCTGCCGGTCGAACGGCTGTCGCCGCGCTACCGGGCGCTGCGGGTGACGGATGCCGGGGATGTCTATGGTCTGCACCCGTTTGATATGGAATTGTATCCGTTCGCGTTCGACAGCAGCACGCCAAACTTTTACCGCGACCGGCTGACGCGGCTGGTGCTGTCCGGCGTCACGGCGCTGACACGCAACACCACCGATGCGCTGGATACTCATGGCGTGGAGTGGGCGGGCGAGGCGATCAAGCCCTATGTAGACCGCGCCGATTTCTTCCACACCAGCAACGAAGTTTCGATTTACCCCACCTGTCCTTTCAGCAACGAAACGCCACTGGGCGCGTTCTGCTCGAAGCCGGAACACTTTGCACTGTTCCCGTATATCGGGCTGGACATTGTGGAACTGACCGGCAACCACAACAACGATTACGGTTATGACGCCTACCGTGAAACGCTCAGGTTTTATCAGGACAACGGGATTCGCACCGTCGGCGGCGGGGAAACGCCGGAAACGGCGCGGCAGCCGCTTATTATCGAACACAACGGCAACACGATAGCAATGGTGGCCTGCAACTGGGCCGGGCCGTATTATGCCGTCACCAGTGATATTCGCCCCGGCGCTGCCGCCTGTGACTGGGACTGGCTGCGCACCACGCTGCCCGATCTGGCGGCGACCAGCGACCTGCTGATTGTGACGATGCAGCACTGGGAATACGAGGAATACGTGCCGACCGATCAGCAGCGTGCTGATTTTCGCGGCATGGCCGACCTGGGCGCGGACGTGGTAATCGGCACGCAGGCGCACAAACCGCAGGTGTTCGAGTTTTACAACCGGGCGCAGGGGGAGCAGGCGTTTTTACACTACGGCCTGGGCAACCTGTTTTTTGACCAGCCGTTCTGGGGCAACATGCGTTTTTTTATGGATCAGGTCTTTGTCTACGAGGGGCGCTTGCTAGGCATTGAGCTGTTCACGGGCATCATTGACGATCTCGCCCGCCCGCGCCCGATGACCGCTGAGGAGGAATTTAACTTTCTGGCGTTTATGTTGAATACGCAGGGCGGATATTAAGCCTTATTCTCGTGCGGCTTCAGCCGTGTAGCGGCTAATGATCTCATAAGGATTATTGACCCGTTGCGAGACGTATAGGATTTCAATTCCTATAATTTCACCGTCAGCGTCGAGATCGAAAACAACGCCATCCATCATGCGTTTGTTTTTTGCATACGTTCTGTCGTTTAATTTGATGTACATGGCATCGGCTGATTTGTCGTAACTGATTACCATACTTCCTCGCATCTCTAACCAAATAGATCATCTTCCATCACGGTAACGATTATACCGTCAGCCTCTTTCACGACGATAATCAGGGGATAAACCCAACCTTCTACTGTTGTGATTACCCGATGATATAAATCATTGCCGCCTCGATCAACCGTCACTTTGTCCGGGCTTTCAATAGCTTCTATAACCCAGGATTCCTTAATGCCGCGCTCTAATGCTCGTTCCACGCCATGATTGCTAAACGTATACGTTTTGCCGTTGGCTATAATCTGCGTATTCAAGCCTATCTAACCTTTGCTAATCGGCAGCGTCACCGTAAACGTCGTGCCGAGTCCCTCCTGAGTCTCGAAGGCAATGCTGCCGCCGTGCGCTTTGACCGCCTGCTTGACGATAGCGAGTCCCAACCCGGTGCCGGGAATCACGCCGACGTTGCTGCCCCGGTGGAAGCTCTCGAACAGCCGCGCCTGATCGTGCGCCGGAATGCCAATGCCCTCATCGCTGACCTGAATCGTGGCCTGTCCATCCGCGCAGGTGAGCAGCAGTTCAACCGCGCTGCCGTTGGGTGAATATTTGACGGCATTGGACAGCAGGTTATTTAGAATCAGCCATAGCAGATGCTCGTCAAACCGCGCGTTCTGACACCCACCTCCGCCGCTGAAATTAATCCGGTGGCTGTGGTCGGTTGCCAGTTCGATCTTTTCCGCCAGGCTCCGGCAGAAAGCCGTCAGATTGCCCGGTTCCGGATTAAAGTCCAGCCCGACCGTCTCGGCGCGGCTGATCGCCAGCGTGTCTTCCAGCAGTTCGGTTAAATGCTGCACCTGCTGCTTGATGCTGTCGTGATATTCCTGCTTCTGCTGCGGCGTCATCCGGTGGCTGTAATTTTCCAGCACCTGACTGGAGCTAAGGATGACCGCCAGCGGCGTGCGCAGTTCGTGGGAAACCATCGAGATAAAGCGTGAGCGCAGGTCACTTAATTCGCGGGCTTCCGCCAGCGCCCGACGCAGATTTTCCTCCATACGGCGGCGTTCGGTGATATCGCGCAGGATGACGGTGAAGGTCCAGTCGCCGTTGTGTTCCAGCTTGGAAATCGAGGCTTCGGCGGGGAACTCGGTGCCATCTTTCCGCAAGCCGGAGATCGGACTGCGTTCGTGCATATGCTGGGCGGTATGCGCCATCCCGGCAAACCGTTGGATGTGGTGGCCGTGCGACTGGCGGAAGCGCGGCGGCAGGAGCAACGCCAGTGGTTTACCGATCACCTCGTCGGCACGGTAGCCAAAGATGTATTCCGCCCCCTGGTTAAAAAACTGGATGGTCTGACGCTGATCTACCGAAATGATGGCATCAACCGCGATGTCGAGGATTCCCGCGAAGCGTTCCTGGCTGCGTTTGAGGGCTTCTTCCATCTGGCGATGCTGCTGAAGCTGCTGCCGCAGATCGCGGTTGGCTTCCAGCAGATCGGCAGTACGTTCGGTGATCTGTTTTTCCAGTTCGGTATAGGCTTCTGTCAGCACTTCTTCCAGCCGGTCATAAGTGGATACGTCTTCAACCGTGAGGAAGATCACCCGCTGGTGATCGGTCCGATTTAGATCGAAGATCAACAGTTTGCGTCCGATGCCGGGGAAAGTATGAGCTACCTGCACCCGTTCGGTGCCGCCCGCCAGCATCTTTTCCAACAGCCCCGCCAGGCCGGGGATGTTCCATACGCCGCCGGCCACCTCCAGCAGCGGCTGCGACTCGGTTTGCTCCGGGGTGGTGTGGAACATTTTGTAAAAGGCGCGGTTGGCAACCTTGACACGAAACGTGTCGTCCAGAATAACAAACGGTGACGACATGCGCTCGGCAATCAGCCCGGCAAATTCTCCCCATAGGTTAGTCATAGCGTGCCTCGGCTAACAGGATGGACTGTCCAGGGGTTCGTTTTTTGGCTTCTCCTCGATAGTATGATACACGGATTTTGCTGACATGCGCTAGAGTTATTCCATCAGCCCCGGCTGCCAGCGGGTAGCGCGTCGGCGAGGGTGAGGGACAGGCGTCCCGTTGCCGGGGCATCGCCAAACAGGATGCGGCAGGCGGCGGGCACGGCAGGCCGCGCCGGGCTGTATGTCACCAGATAGGCAGCAACACCGGGGAACGTGGTAAAGTCGTATGGCGACCACAGCGCGACAACAGCCGTTTTGTCCGGCGGCAGCGCGTTGACAAGTGTCTGTTGTTCGGTAGTGGTGATGGCGTTCTGCGTGAACACGATCACCATGTCGCTGCGTCTGGCAGCATCCTGCGCCCAGCCGATTTCTTCCGCCGAGGGCGCGTCCGATACGCCAACCAGCTTCAGGTCGGGGTGATACGGCTTACACTCGTTGGCAACCTGCACCCGCGTGGCCGGATAAATCAGCGCGGTGGGGCGTTCCAGCGGAATGGGTATCAGATTGTGGCGGTCGAGCGCAACGGTTACACCCGCCAGAAACAATTCGTTTAACAGCGCCTCGTGCGCGGCCAGATTCACCCGGTCGGTGGCGGTGGCCGGTTCCAGTGGCTGCCAATCCAGCAGGCCGTACCGCTGCTTCACGTCCAGAATCCGGTGAACCGACTCATTAATCCGCGCTTCGGAGATTGTGCCAACCTTCACCGCGTCGGCAATCGCTTCAATCGCGGCGACGTGGTCTTTCCAGCCGATATGCGCGCTCAGCAGCAGGTCCGCCCCGGCCTGAATCGCCCGCACCGCCGCTTCAGGATAGCTGAAATTCGTATCAATCGCGTCCATGTCCAGCGCGTCGGTCAGAATCAGACCGTCAAAGCCCAACTGTTCGCGCAGCACGTCCGTCAGGATCACCGGCGACAGGCTGGCGGGCAGCGTCTCGTCATAGGCCGGATAGATGATATGCGCAGCCATGACCGCTTCCACGCTGGCTTCGATGGCCGCGCGGAACGGCACAATTTCGACCATTTCCAGCCGTTCGCGGGAGAAGTTTATTACAGGTAGTAGCGTGTGTGAATCGCCGCTGGTGCCGCCGTGACCGGGGAAATGTTTGGCGGTCGCCAGCACGCCCGCTGCCTGACTGCCATGCACAAAACCAGCGATAACCGGGCCGGTCATGGCCGGGTCGCTGCCGAATGAGCGCCGCGCTAACACGATGTTGTCGGGATTTTCGAGATCGGCGACGGGGGCAAGATTCATGTTGACACCGACGGCGCGCAGTTCTTCGGCAATCGCCGCGCCCGCTTGCGCTGCCAGATCAGGGTCGCTGGCGGCGGTCAGCAGCGCCGGGGTGGGGAACGGAGTGAAACCCTGTTCCAGCCCGGCAATCGGGCCACCTTCCTGGTCAACCGCGATCAGCAGCGGCAGGCCGCCCGCGTCAGTGATGGTTTGCTGGTAGCTATTGGTCAGGCGCGTCACGGCGTCCGGTGTGCTGGCGTTGCCGTCCATCAGCACCACGCCGCCCGGTTGATATCGTGCCAGAAAATCGCGGTCGTCAGCGTTTAGCGCCGCGCCGTACAGGTTGACCATAAACATTTGGGCAACCCGCTGTTCCAGCGTCAGCCGCGCCAGTATCTCATCCCGCGCGGCAGAAGGCGTAACGCAAAGATGCAAAGAGGCAAAGACGCAAAGGGAAAACAGAAATAAAGAAACTTTGCGCCTTTGCTTCCTTGCGCCTTTGCGTTGAATTCTGTCCTGAATGTTACTGGCCCTGTTCGCTCAGGCGGTAGCCGATACCGCGCACGTTCACGATCAGGTCGGCGTCCTGTCCGGTCTGTTTCAGCTTGCGGCGCAGGTTGCTGACGTGCGGGCGGATCACCTCGCGCGCTTCGGCTTCGTCCGCACCTCGCGCACCAGTTCATGGCACGACACCACCCGCCCCCGATGCGCCGCCAGATACAGCAGCAGATCAAATTCGGTTGGCGTCAGGTCAATCGGCTGGTCGCCGACCGAAATCTGGTAGCGACCGGGGTAGATTGTCAGCGGGCCGAGCGTCATGTTGGCATTCACCGGCTCGGTTGGTGGGGGTTCGTAGGCCGGCACGCCGGGCATCGGCTGGTCGTCGTCGTCGTGATACACGGCGCTGGCATTTTCGACATCGGCGTGGGTCAGCTCGAACACGTTGCTGCGGATGGCATCCAGCAGGGCGCGGCGGCGTTTGAGGTTGCGCGCCCGTTCGACACCCCGCGCGACGCTCTGCCGGATGTCCTGGCTGGAACTCGGTTTAATCAGGTAATCGTGCGCGCCCAGGCGCAGGCTTTCCACCGCCGTTCCCAGGCTGGCATAACCGGTCATCAGGATGACAATCGCGTCCGGCGAGACTTCCTTGATGCGTTTCAGCAGTTCCACGCCGGTCAGGCCTGGCATCCGAATATCGGTGAGCACCACGTCATACTCGCGTTTGCCCATCGTTTCCAGGGCTTCTTCGCCGCTGGATGCCTCATCTACTTCGTAGCCGATGCGTTGGAGCGTTTTGCTGACGGAGTATCGAATCGCGCCTTCGTCGTCTACCACCAGGATGCGGGCAGTTTCGTTGTTGTTATCCATACTCACTCAACCTGCCTGTGGGTTTGTTCAAGCGTTCCCTTATCTTATCTTAAGGATACTCAGATTATTCTATTTTCGCAACTCAAAACGCCTTATAGAGTAAGGTTTTTCTTACGTTTCCGGGGAAATTCATGAAAATTGACGAAAGTGAAAATAGACACTGTATGAATGGTTTGCCGAAGGAGTAAATTTTTCCCCAATGTACCAGCGCTGACCAACGGCAATTGCCGCAATGTCGCCGTTGACGATCAGCAGCGGCAGACGGTCACGGTTGCGCAGCGGCACTTTCCGGTTAACCAGCCAGCGGCTGACTTTCTGTGTATGGCCGCCCATGCCCAACGGCGCGAAGCGGTCGCCCTCGCGCCGGGTGCGCAGCGTGACGTCGCTACCGGGGGGGATGGCAAGTCGGGCGACCTCACCTCCCGCATTTGCCTGGAGCGGGGGAGTAATGCCAGGTGCTTCAGGCGCGGCGACAAGTGCCCAACGCGCCGATACCGGCGTCACGCCGGGGATGGTCACCGGGATTTCTGCGCCTTCGTCTAACAGGGGAATGTCTGCTTCCGGCAGCGGCGCGGCGGCGCGTTCGACGACAATCGCCTCGTAATCCACGCGCAGGCGCAGGCCGCCCGGCAGTTCGGCCACTGCGCCCAGCCGCCCGCGCCGCGCGACCTCAACCGCGGCAACAATATGAACGTACTCAATATCCTGCTTTGAACCGGCGATCTGCGCCGCTGCCCATGCGACGAACCGCCGCGCCAGCGCCGGGTGCAGCCGGTTGAATTGATCCCGTTCCAGGCTGACCCGTTCGCCATCCACCCGGGTGGTGCGGCGTAAAATCGGCTCCAGTTGGCTGTCCACGTAGTCGTTTTCAACGGCGGCGATGTCCGCCAACTGCGCCAGCACGCCGGTGATCTGCGGGTTAAGTCTTTGCAGGTGGGGCAGCGTTTCGTGCCGCAGGCGGTTGCGCAGGTAAGTGACATCGGCGTTGGTCAGGTCTTCGCGTGGATGCAAATTGTGGGCGCGGCAGTAGGCTTCGATTTCAGCTCGGGTGATGGTCAGCAGCGGGCGGATCAGCGTCAGATCGGGATGCCCCGGTAGCGGCGACTGCATCGCCATACCCGCCAGGCCGGCGATCCCCGTACCCCGCAGCAGATGCAGCAGCACCGTTTCGGCCTGGTCGTCAGCATGGTGGGCGACGGCCACCCGCGCCGCGCCGACCTGCCGTGCCACAGCAGCCAGAAAGTCATACCGCGCCCGCCGCGCTGCCGCTTCAAGGCTCAGTTTCTCGTGTTGGGCCAGCGCGCGTACGTCTGCCGCGCCAATCGTAACCGGGATGCCCCAGGCTTCAGCAGTGTGCTGGACAAAGCGCACGTCGTCCGCGCCAGCTTCCCCACGCAGGCGGTGGTCGAAGCTGGCGGCGTGCAGCCGGCAGTTCAGTACGGGCGCCAGTTGCTGCAGGACGTGCAGCAGTGCCAGCGAGTCCGCGCCGCCGGAAACGCCGACCAGCACCAGACTCTCAGCCGGGATTAAGGCATTTTTGCGGATAGCGTGTAGAATGTGTTCCTGCATGGATAGTACCGTAATCCTATGCGTAAGTTTATTATAACCGTTGGCGAGACGCCAAGTTACGCATATTTCAAGTTTATCTTGAAGGTGTTATAATGCCGCCGCGAATCGTCACCATTCAGGAGTAGGATGTGCTCAGTCCGCTGGACTTTTTATTCGGCCTGTTTTCGCTGGATGTCGGCATAGACCTCGGCACGGCCTACACGCTGGTGAGCGTGCGCGGTAAAGGGATTGTCATCAACGAACCGTCGTTTGTGGCGCTGGAAAAGAAAACGCGCCGCCCGATTGAGGTGGGTTCACGCGCGAAAGAAATGTGGAGCAAAAACCCGAAAGATATACTGGTTGTCCGCCCACTGCGGGATGGTGTCATCAGCGAATTTGAAGTGACCGAAGCGATGTTGCACCACCTGATCTCCAAAGCCCACGAGCAGACCTGGGTGCCGATTCCCCGCCCGCGTGTGGTAGTGGGCATTCCCAGCGGCGTGACGGAAGTGGAAAAACGCGCCGTGTTTGACGCGGCCATCAGCGCCGGGGCGCGCGAAGCCTATCTGATCGAGGAGCCGGTCGCGGCGGCCATTGGTGCCGGGCTGCCGGTGCAGGAAACGCGCGGCAGTATGGTGATTGACATCGGCGGCGGTACGACTGAGGTCGCCATCTTCTCGCTGGGCGGCATCGTCATCAGCCGGTCAATTCGCGTTGCCGGTGACGAAATTGACGAAGACATCGTGCAGTACATGCGGACGAAACATAACCTACTGATCGGCGAACCGACCGCCGAAAAAGTGAAGATCGAGATCGGTTCGGCCTATCCGCTGCCGCAGGAACGTACGATGATGGTGAAGGGACGCAATCTGGTCAGCGGCCTGCCGGCGGCGGTCGAGGTGAGTTCAATCGAAATCCGCGAGGCGATTTCGGGGTCGGTGGAGATCATCATTGATACGGTTAAGGATGCGCTGGACGATACGCCGCCGGAACTGGTGGCCGACCTGATGGAAAGCGGCATCTGCATGGCGGGCGGGACGAGCCAGCTCAAAGGGCTGACCGACCGCATGACTGACGAACTCAACATCCGCGCCTGGCTGGCTGAAGACCCGATGACGTGTGTGGCGCGCGGGGCGGGGCGCGTGCTGGAAGATTACAACAACCTGCGGCGGCTGCTGGTCGGTTTGGAACGTGGCAGCACAAGGCACTGATTTGATGCTGTACGGACACGATATATCGTGTCCGTTCGACGGATGGTTATGAGGTAAGGCGATTTGCGAACGTGGCGTTCAAACCGGGTTGTGTTTCTGGTTGTGTGCCTGCTCATTGGCGTGGCGTTAATTGTGTCCAGCCGCGCCGGTCTGCTGGCGCCGGTCGAGGGGGTCGCCGCTGTGCCGCTGAATTTTGTTTCCGGCATCCTGAATCGCATCGGCCTGGGCGTTAACCGGGGCGTAACCGACTGGGCAGAGATGGAAACGCTGCGCCAGCGCAACGCCGATTTGGAAGAAGCACTGGCCCGGTTCCAGAGCGAGTTGGTAGACCTGCGTGAAATCGCCAGCGATTATCAACGGCTGGCCGATCTGCTGGAATACACCACTACCGCGCAAAACCAGCAGGTCGTCGCGGCAGACGTTATCAGCCTCGATGGGAATCCGCAGATTGATTCGATTGTCATTAACAAAGGCACGCGCGACGGTATCGCCGTCGGGATGCCGGTTGTGACGCGGCAAGGGCTGGTTGGGCGCGTCCTGCAGGTCAGCGCCGATGCTGCCCGCGTGCTGCTCATCACCGACCCGACCAGTGCCATCAGCGCCCGGTTGCAAACTACCCGTGCGGAAGGCAGCGTCGTCGGCCAGCTTACCGGCAACCTGCGGATGACGTTTATCCCGCTGGATGCCCAGGTGCAGGTGGGCGATCTGGTGATTACGTCCGGTCTGGGGGGCAACTTCCCACCCAATATCGTCATCGGACAGGTCGTCAGCAGCCTCCGGCAGGAGTTTGAGCTGTTCCAGAGCGCGGAAGTCCGCAGCCTGATTGACTTTAACACGCTGGAAATCGTGCTGGTGGTGACCAGCTTCCAGCCGATTGACCTGTCCGTGTTTGAAGACGAGGCCGGAAGCGGTGGCTAGATGGGCAGTTATATCAGCCTGCCAATTCTGGCGCTGGCGGCAGCATTGCAGGCCAGCATCGTGCCGCAGTTCAGCATCCTGGGCGGTCGCCCCGATCTGGTGTTTCTGCTGGTGATTTCCTGGGCACTCAACGCGCCGCTGGCGCAGGGTGTGGTCTGGGCATTTGTCGGCGGCATCATGCAGGATTTACTGTCCGCCGCCCCAACGGGCACATCGGTTATCGGGTTGGTTGTGATCGTGTTCGCGCTGGACGCTTTCCGCCAGCAGGTGTACCGTGTCGGCTTCGTCACGATCATGTGGGTCGTGCTGGCCGGTACGCTGCTCCAGCAGGCCATCGTGACCATCGTTCTACTGGTTTCCGGCTTCGACGTGCCGATTATCAGCAACATCGGCTATGTCGTTCTTCCCACCGTGTTTTATAATTTCCTGCTGGTATTTCCGGTTTATTTTGTCACCCGCCGGCTTCAGAAGCGCGTGGCGGGGCGCGAACGGTTTTTCACGTAGTCAAGGAGGTGCGTACGGACACGCAATTGTGTGTCCGTACAAGGGGTTTATCACTCATGCAAAATCGTCTGTTCCCCTTCCAGGGCTGGCGGCTGACTCTGTTCCAGGGCATTATGTTTGGCGTATTCCTGTTTTTTGCCGTCCGCATGTATGACTTCCAGGTCGCTCGCTATTCGGAATTCCAGGCCGCCGCTGACGAGAACCGCCTGAGCGAACTGCCCATTGCTTCCAAGCGCGGGGTGATTTTCGACCGCTATGGCCAGCCGCTGGCGATCAACGCGCCCGCCTTTAACGTCACCGTGATTCCCGCGGCGCTGCCGGATGGCGAAGCCGAAACGCTGGAAATCTACAACCGCCTTTCGGCGCTGGTGGATGTGCCGCCAACAGCGGCGATTGCCCGCGCTTCCGGGCGGCAGGTGCGCAGCATCGAAGAACTGGTGGCCGAGGGACGCGGTATCGCGCCGTTCCGCCCGGTAGTTGTGGCGCAGGATGTGGAGTTCCATGTGGCGCTGCAAATCAAGGAGGAGGCGCAAAGCCTGCCCGGCGTGGCCGTTGAGCCGGCCTCGGTGCGTGAATACCCGACCGGCGCATTAACGTCGCACATCATCGGCTACATGGGACCGATTTCGGCAGACGAGGCCGAAGCGTTGATCGAGCAGGGTTACAACCCGGCCTTCGACCGCGTGGGCTACGACGGCATCGAAATGTTTCTGGAATCGATCCTGGCGGGCAAGCGGGGCAGCATCCTGCGTGAAGTGGACGTGGCCGGCGAGGAACTCCGCCAGATTCGCTATACGCCGCCGGAGCCGGGGCAGAATATCCGCCTGACGATTGATGTCGAACTGCAAAAATTCGCGGAACAGGCGCTGAAAAACCGCCTGTCCATCCTCAATACCGAGTCCAACCGGATTGTCAGCCAGCAGGGGGTTATCATCGCCATGAACCCGCAGAACGGGCAAATCCTGGCGCTGGTCAGCTACCCCAGCTATGACAACAGCCGCTTTGCGCGCGCCATTGACGTGGAATATTACGAGGATGTGCTGGCCGACCCGCTAAAGCCCCTGTTTAATAACGCCATCCGGTCACTGTACCAGCCAGGCTCGGTTTTTAAGATTATTACGTCAACCGGCGTGCTGCAGGAGGACGTGATTCGCCCGGAAACCCGGCTGTTTGATAAAGGCACGCTCCAGGTTGAAAATCGCTATGCGCCCAACGACCCGGCAGCCGCGCAGACTTTCTATTGCTGGAATCGTGAGGGACACGGCGCGGTCTGGCTGACGCGGGCGATTGCGCAAAGCTGCAATGTCTATTTCTACCAGGTTGGCGGTGGCAACACGGAATTGTCGCCGGGGGTGCTGCGACCCGGCGGGCTGGGTATCGAAGACCTGTTCCGTTATGCCACCATGCTAGGCATTGGCTCGGAACTGGGGATTGAACTGCCCGGTGAAAATCAGGGGCGGATGCCGGACCGGGACTGGAAGCGTATCAACTACGGCCAGAACTGGTCTACCGGTGACACCTACAACGCGGCGCTGGGGCAGGGTTACGTACAGGTGACACCGTTACAGCTTATCAGCGCGGTTTCGGCAGTTGCCAGCGGCGGCACGTTGTACCAGCCGACCATCATCGAGAGCTTTCTGGACGCCGAAGGCCGGGTGGTGGAGCCGTTCACGCCCCATGTGCTGCGGAACGTCACGCTAGATAATGCGAACGATCCCCTCCGGCTGCTGCTAATCGAAGACATGATTTTGAAGGGCGAAAGCAGTCTGGCCTGTACCTGCGAACCGGACAGCCCGTTTTATAATGCCAACCTGTGCAGCCCGGAGACTTATCGAAATAAGGTGGACATCAACCCTGACCCGTTTGTCACCGACGAACGCGACTACACCGTGCACATCCCGATGAACTACGTCTTTAACGGCAGCGTGTGTGACCCCAACCGCTTCGACCCGGAATACCAGCCGCCGTTTGTGGACGCCAGCAATATTCAGCTCATCCGGGAAGGGATGCGCGGTACGGTCACGGTGGGTACGGCGCAGTCCGCCAATCTGCCTTACGTCACAGTAGCCGGCAAAACCGGCACGGCGGAGTACTGTGACAACATTGCCCAGCGCTTGGGTTTGTGCCGTCCCGGCAACTGGCCGGCTCACGCCTGGTTCACCGCCTACGCGCCGTATGAAAACCCGGAGATCATCGTCATCGGTTTCATCTACAACGGGCAGGAAGGCTCCAGGTGGGCCGTGCCGATGGTAGTGGAAACGCTGGAAGCCTACTATCGCCTGAAGAATGAGCGCGAAGGACGCGGGCCGCTGCCCGGCGCCGATGGACAGTCGTCCATTCCGCTGCCCAGCGAAGCCACCGCCGAAGCGCCCGCCAGCGGAGGCTAAACTTGCGTGATCTGCAATCCCGGCTGCATCAGTTGCTGCCGGACTACCTGCCGGCGTTGGTTGCCGGCCTGCTGGCGACCGCCGCGTTTGTGCTGCTGGGCAGCACGCCGCTGGCGCGCGCCCTGGGGCTGGCGCTGGCTGTCGCGGGTGTGACGGTGGCGTTGCAGCGTTTTGGCGGCGCGCTGGCGGTGATCGGTGGGTTAGCGCTGGCGTTCAGCCCGGTCTTCTGGGCGCAAACCGGCGGCGGTGAACAGCCGCTGCTGACGTTGATTCTGGCGCTGCTGGTGCTGGCAGTGGTTCTCACCGGTCTGCTGCTGGTGGTCAGCAAACGTCCGATTATCGGGCTGGCCATTGGCGTGGTGGTGTTTGTGGTGCTGTTCTGGTCGTTGACCGGCACGCCGCGCAGTCTACGGCTGACGACCCTGCTGGCAGCCTGGTCACTGGTGCTGCTGCTGGACGGGCTGCTGATCGTCCACGCCCGCCCAGACGTGCCGGAAATACGCCGGCTCGGCGCGCACCATCCGTATGGCCTGCTGCTGCTGTTCACACTGGGTGTTTTGAACGAACCGCTGTTTATGCTGATGTCCCCCGCAATCGCGCTGGGTCTGCTGCTGCTGAAGGTCAGACTGCCGCGCTGGTTCTGGGCGCTGCTTGCCGTTGTGGTGGTGATCGGTATTCGAGGCGTGATCGTCCAGTATGTGGATGTGTACTGGTGGAACTATCCGGCCCGGCAGGCGGTGGAGCGGGGACTTCGTGTGCCGTTTCTGCTGGCGGATGGCTGGCGCGAAGCGTCGCGCTGGCTGTACGTGATGAACATCATTGTCGGTCAGTTTGGCCCCGTCGGCGTGCTGCTGGGGGGCATCGGGCTGGCGCGGCTGGCGCGCTGGTATCCGGCGGTAGGCGAAGTGACAATGCTGGCTTATGCCGCCTATGCGCTGTTCGGTCTGGTGTATTTTGGCGCGGACAGCTCCGTGCTGCTGCTGCCGCTGCTCATGATTCAGATCATCTGGATGACCTACGCCGTGTATGCCTTCAGCCAGTGGCTGCAAAAGAGCGCGCGCCCGGCCTGGGGCGCGGTACGCTGGCTGGCGCCGGCGGCGTTTACGCTGCTGCCGCTGCTGATGCTGGCGCGCATTATCGGTGAGTAACGCTGTCGCGACGTGGCGCCACCATGTCCCGGCGTCAGAGAACACTGAACTGGCTGCTCAACCAGTGCGGTTAGCGCGCAAAAACAAGAACGTGTATAGTTATTTGAGTATCATTGCATTCCGGCAGGCACAACATGCAGGATCACCAGACGGTTGCCATCAAGGGGATTAAGGAAGGTTTGCTGATCGCCCTCAGCCAGACTGAGGAGTGGCAGGCCGTCACGGCTGACCTGGCTGCCCGTATTGACCAGCAGAGCGCGTTTTTTAACGGCGCCCGTATTACGGTTGATGTGGGGTCGCGTCCCGTATCCAAACATGAGTTGATGTCGCTGAAGGCGCTGCTGGAACGGCGCGGCCTGTCGCTGTGGTCGGTCTTAAGCGACAGCGATACCACGATTGAGGCAGCGCAGGCGCTTGATCTGAAAACCAGCACCCGGAACGTTATTCCGGGCCGCGATACCAGCGAGGGGTCGGAGGTCAGCCCGGAGGAGGACGGCACAGCGGGCGTGATGATTAAACGCACGCTCCGCTCCGGGCGTATCGTGCACAGTGACGGGCACGTGGTGGTGTTTGGCGATGTGAATCCTGGCGCGACGATTGTGGCGGCAGGGGACATCATTGTCTGGGGGCGGCTGCGCGGCCTCGTCCACGCCGGCGCTCACGGTGATGAGAGTGCCGTCGTGTGCGCGCTGGACATGACACCAACGCAGCTTCGGATCGCCGGTTATATTGTGACATCACCGCCCGACAAACATCGTAAACCCAAGCCCGAAGTGGCGCTGGTTCGGGAAAACCAGATTGTCGTGGAAGCCTGGCAGTACTGAAAGGGGAAATATGGCCGCAAAGGTCGTCACCGTCACGAGTGGAAAGGGTGGAGTTGGCAAAACAACCGCTACCGCCAACCTGGGCGTTGCCCTGGCGCGCCTGGGCAAGAAGGTGGTTTTGATTGATGCCGACGTGGGGCTGCGCAACCTCGATATCGTGATGGGGCTGGAAAACCGGATTGTCTACGATCTGGTGGATGTGATCGAAGGGCGCTGCCAGCTTCGCCAGGCGATGATTAAACACAAACAGTTCCCGGATTTGTTCCTCATCCCCGCTGCCCAAACCCGCGATAAAACCGCTGTCAGCCCGGCGGACATGATCCAGATTACCGATAAACTGCGGCCTGAATTTGATTTTATTTTGATCGATTCACCCGCCGGCATCGAGCGCGGCTTCCGCAACGCGGTTGCCTCGGCTGACGAAGTGCTGATTGTCACCAATCCTGAAGTTTCCGCCGTACGGGACGCCGATCGCATTATCGGCCTGCTGGAAGCCAATAACAAAGGTCCGGCCAAGCTGATTTTGAACCGGGTGAACCCGGATATGGTCAAGCGCGGCGAAATGATGTCGGCAGACGATGTGACCGACATCCTCGCGATTAAACTGATTGGCATCGTGCCGGAAGATGAGCATGTCATCCCGGCGTCAAACAGTGGCGTGCCGGTCACGCTGAACGAAAACTCAAAAGCCGGCCAGGCCTTTCGTAATATTGCCCGCCGGCTGACCGGCGAAAACGTCCCGTTTATGACGCTGCAGGAATCCGGCGGATTCTTCCAGCGCCTCGCCCGGCTGTTCAGCGGCCAGGGCGAGTGAGACAGGGGAGGTGACCATGTCAGGGTTTTTCGACCGGATGTTTGGGCGCTCCTCCTCCAAGAGCAGCAGTTCGCTTGCGAAGGAGCGCCTGCAATTTATTCTCGTCCATGACCGGATTAACCTGCCACCTGAACGTATGGAAGCGATGAAGGCCGAAATCCTGGCGGTGATTTCCAAATACGTTGCAGTTGACCAGGACAACGTGGACATCGCGCTCCAGCAGCGGAACCGGGACAGCCTGATTGTGGCGGAAATCCCGTTCTCGCAGAGCAAGGACAGCACCGACGAAGCCAAGCGCCGCCTCGGCCAGGATATGGACACGCCTCGGAGTGACCAGTCCGGCACAGTGGACGAGGCCGATGATTTTTAACCCGGCGGTTGGGACAGTACGTGAATGTGGCCGTACAGGTCTTTAAACGCGGCCTGCGTGCCCCAGGGATAGTCGGTAATCTCCAGCGTGAACTCGACACCTTTCCGCTTGAGATCGTCTACCAGGGCGCGGATATTGTCCGTCTCCATCACGAAGCCGCTGGTTTTGCCTACCAGCGCCGCGCGTTCTTCCGGCGTCGTATTATCTGGCCCCCAATGTGTTTGCTGCAGAATTAACTCAAAATCGGGCTGCTCTTTCGGGCCGACTGTTACCCACCGCGCATTGTCGCCCATCGGCGCGTCCTGCCGAACGACGAACCCCAATTTATCCGTATACCAGCGCATCGCCTCGTCTACGTCCCGCACGTAAATCCCACCATGTGTTATACGCTTAATCATGCAAATCCCTCTTTTCCCAAAACCGACATTACTCATTATATAGAATATGTGTTCTATTTAGATGAGTGAAAGATGAGAAAGAAACGCCTTTCCATCATCAAAAGTGGGGGCTATAATGCCGCCAGTGATCGAAGGAGTGCTGTTAAACCTTTATGGGACGAAGCCTGAATTTCTGGCGGCAGTTTGATTGGATTTTGTTTGGTACAACGCTGCTGCTGATTATCTTCGGCATTTTGATGATTGCCAGTGCTACACGCGGCGCGATTGATCCGGAGCTGCAAAGCCGTGTTCCGGACCAGATACAATACGCAATCATCGGCATCGTGGTCGTATTTGTGCTGGCAGCGGTGGATTACCGGCTGCTGGGCGGGCTGCACCTATGGCTGTACCTGCTGATGGTCGGCCTGCTCGTGCTGGTGCAGTTGCTCGGTGTGGTTGGCGATGCCGGCTCGCAGCGGTGGATTAACCTGGGGATTCGCATCCAGCCGTCGGAAATCGGCAAAATTATCATCATTATCACGCTGGGGCACTATCTGTCGTCGCGCTATCACGAGATGGACCGCCTGAAAACGGTGTTTGGCTCACTGCTGCACATCGCCCTGCCGGCAGGGCTGATCTTTATCCAGCCGAACCTGGGCACGACGATTGTCTTTGGTGTGATCTGGTTCGCGCTGGTGTGGGCGGCAGGGCTGCGCCTCAAGCACATCGGACTGTTTCTGGTGGTGCTGCTGATTGCCGCGCCGCTGATGTGGTCGCGGATGGAAGATTATCAGAAGTCGCGTATTACCACCTTTATCAATCCCGAAGGCGACCCGGACGCCTATTACAACATCCAGCAGTCGCGTATCGCGGTTGGGTCGGGCGGGCTGGTTGGCAAGGGCTATGCCAACGGCACGCAGAGCCAGCTCCGCTTTTTGCGCGTGCGCCATACTGATTTTATTTTCAGCGTCATCGGTGAAGAATTTGGCTTCGTCGGTGGCATCGCGGTTATGGCGCTGATCGGCGTGGTCATCCTACGCATCCTCTACGGTGCGCGCATGGCAGTTGACCCACTGGGCAGCATGATCTGTTACGGCGTAGCGGCGATTATCTTCTTCCAGACAACCGTGTCTATCGGCATGAACCTCAATCTCTTACCTGTCACTGGCCTGACACTACCGTTTATCAGTTCCGGCGGCACATCGCTGCTATCAATTCTGGCCGGGGTGGGACTGGCGGAGAGTGTCATTATTCGCCGGCGCCGGGTGTAAGTAATCTCTGTTTGAGTCGCTGCCAGCACACCTGACGACAGGGGGATATGTCAATGCTCACCCAAGAACCCTGCCATAGCTTATGTGTGTAATTCGCAATTATGTGTCATAATTCGCGCTATATTCGTTTTTAAAAGAGTCCGGGACTTTTTTCATGCGCGAATTTTCATTGAAGCCGTTGTGGAACCGCCTTCTGGACATCGCGCCGCTACCGGTTGCGCTGCTGGCCGCATTTGCCGTTGCTTCGCTTCTACTGCTGGCGTTGAATGCTGCGCCCGGTCAGGCTTTTGCTTCGATGCTGCAAGGCGCTTTTGGCACAGAGAATGCCACTGCCGAAACGCTGGTGAAGGCCATCCCCATCCTGTTTGTGGCTATCGGCATCTGCGTCGCGTTTCGCGGCGGCGTGACTAATATCGGCGGCGAAGGCCAGATGATTATGGGCGCGCTGGCCGGGGTAACGACCGCGCTGCTGCTGAAGGATGCGCCCGGTTTCGTGATTATCCTCGCGTCTA
Source organism: Chloroflexota bacterium (assembly GCA_016223085.1). Taxonomy (GTDB): domain Bacteria; phylum Chloroflexota; class Anaerolineae; order Aggregatilineales; family Phototrophicaceae; genus CFX2. Next base: position 25,647 of record JACRPS010000032.1, on the reverse strand, counting down.
TCCTGGTGGGCTTTGCTGCCGGGGCGTTATATGGCGGACTGGCCGGTTTCCTCAAAGCCTACTTTAACGTCAACGAAATCCTCAGCACGATTATGCTGAATCAGGTTGCTGTGCAGTTGATGAACTATCTGCTGAACGGCCCGCTGCTCGACCCCTCCGAAGCCGGTCTCAACCATATCCCCAAAACGGCACGTATTGTCGAATCCGCCGAACTGCCCCGGCTGGCGCTGACTGTGCCGCAGTTTGTCGCCAACCTGTTTGGCTGGGAAAATGCCGAGTTATTTGCCCGTACCCGCCTGCATTACGGTCTATTGCTGGCAATTGTGCTGGCGATTGTGATGTACATCCTGCTCTGGCGGACGACGATTGGCTACCGTATCCGCGCCGTCGGCCAGAACGAACGCGCCGCCCGTTACGCCGGTTTGAACGTCAGACGCCAGATGGTGCTGGCGATGCTGCTGGCCGGCGGGTTTGCGGGCCTGGCCGGCGTCGTGCAGGTGTTAGGCTTGCAGTACCGCCTGCAAACCGACGGTTCGCCGCTGGGTTTTACTGCCAACGCCGGTTTTAACGGTATTGTCGCCGCGCTGTTTGGCGGCCTTAATCCGATTGGCGCGATACCCGCATCCGTGTTTTTTGGCGGGTTGCTGGTCGGGGCGCAGAAGATGCAGCGTGATCTGGCTGTGCCCGCCGCGCTCATCACCGCCATCAATGGCCTGATCGTGGTGTTTGTCGTCAGCAGTCAGATTTTTAGCAAACGCCGCGCCCGACGCCGCCTGGCCGCACCGACCCCGCCGGCAACCGCGCCGGCTGCTGCGCCCGCGCCGGTACAGGAACAAACTGCATGATCGAACAAATCTTCACCGCCAGCGTCTTTGCTTCCATGATCCGGCTCGCCACACCCTATATTTTTGCGGCGCTGGGCGAAACCTTCGGCCAGCGTTCTGGCGTCCTCAACCTGGGTGTGGATGGCATCATGCTCATGGGCGCGTTTTTTGGCTTTTACGCCGTTTACATCACCGGCAGCCTTGTCCTGGGTGTAGCCGCTGCGCTTCTGATCGGCCTGCTGCTCGGTCTGGCGACCGCCTTTGTCAGCGTCACGCTCAAGGCGGAGCAGGGCATCAGCGGCATCGGCGTCTACCTGTTTGGCCTGGGCATGAGTGAACTGCTATTCCAGAGGTTGATCGGCACGCCCAAATCGGTATCCGGTTTCCCGCCCATTCACATCCCGGTGCTGTCGGACATCCAGTTTTTAGGCATCGGCCAGATTTTTTTCAACCACAATCTGCTGGTATATGTCGCTTTCGCGCTGGTGCCGATCTCGGCCTTCATCCTGAACCGCACGACGTTTGGGTTGATGATTCGCGCCGTCGGCCAGAACCCGGAAGCCGCCGACGCAATGGGTATCAATGTCGCTCGCGTCCGCTATATGACGGTTGCCATCGGCGGTATGCTGTCCGGGCTGGCCGGGGCGTCGCTTTCAATTGCCCTGCTCAACGTCTTCCAGCAAAACCTGACGTCCGGCCTCGGTTTTATCGCAGTCGCGCTGGTCTATTTTGGGCGCTGGAAGCCGTTCGGCGTCATGGGCGGCGCGCTGCTGTTCAGTTTCGTTAATGCGCTGCAATTGCAGGTCAGCTCGCTCAATTTAAACATTCCTTCCGAATTTGCGGTGATGGCGCCCTACGTGATTACGATTATCGCGCTGGTGTTTGCTTCCAAACAGACGGAGAAGCCCACCGCGCTGACGAAACCATTTGATCGCGGGGAGTAATCCGTAAATTGCACGTAGGGACACGATATATTGTGTCCCTACAGGCGAACTTACGGACACATTCTAAAAGGTATAGGTTTTTTGATAGAAGGAGCGCACCACAATGAAGACACGTTTTACCCTCTTTCTCGTCGTCGTGCTGGCGCTGGTCAGCCTGCTGCCGGTCGCCCGCGCGCAGGATGATGTCTTCCGCGTTGCGGCGGTCGCGCCGAGCGCCACCAATGACCTGGCCTTCAGCCAGAGTATGTACGACGCGCTGGTGAAGATTCAGGAAGAAATGGGCGAGGACCAGTTCCAGTTTGATTTCCAGGAAGGTACGTTCGTGGTGGATGATGCCGCCGTTGCGCTGCGCGACTGGGCCGCATCCGGTGAATATGATCTGGTGATCGCGCATGGGTCGCAGTACGGCAGCATTATCGAAGAACTCGCGCCGGAATTCCCGGAAGTGTCGTTCGCCTGGGGCACGGACGTGAACACCTTCGGGCTGGATAACGTCTTTGCTTATACCCCCGCTGCCGACCAGGGCGGTTTTGTCAACGGCGCGATGGCTGGCTTCATGACCCAGAGCGGCGTGATTGGCGTGATCGGCCCGATTGAAGTCGGTGATGCCAAGCTGTATGTGGATGGCTTTAAGGCCGGCGTCGCTGCGTCGAACCCGGACGCCCAGGTGCTGGTGACTTACATCCAGTCGTTCAGTGATGTGCCGCTGGCAACTGAAGCCGCCAATGCCCACGTCGCCAACGGCGCGGACATCCTGACCGGCACAGCGCAGATGGTTGTCGGCCCGATTGCGGTGGCGAAGGAAAAGGGACTGAAGTGGTTTGGCACGCAGTCCAGCCAGGCCGAACTCGCGGCTGAATCCGGCGTGATGTTCCAGATTTACCGTTGGGAAGTGGTCCTGCGTGACATCATCGCCAAGGTTCAGGAAGGCACGCTCGGTGGGGAATCCTACACCCTGACACTGGCAAACGGCGGCCTAGTGATGGAGCCGGGGCAGCAATAAGCTGTTGATTTGCGTCGGGGTGGCCTGTAGCCACTCTTGGAACGATAATCCATAGGGGCGCAAGGCCTTGCGCCCCTATATCGCAATATTCGAGTTGGCGGCAGTTCCCGTCTGTTTGGAAAACCGTTTATGACTGACTCACCGACCATGCGCCGCATCCAACACCTGCACATGCAGGGTATCGTCAAACGCTTTCCCGGCGTGCTGGCCGTTAACCATGTGGATTTTGACGTGCAGGCCGGGGAAATTCACGCTCTGCTGGGGGAAAACGGCGCGGGAAAATCCACGCTGATGAAGCTGCTCTACGGCCTGTATCACCCGGACGAAGGCCGTATCCTGATTGACGGCGCGGAAGTCAGAATTCGCTCCCCCCATGACGCGATCATGCAGGGCATCGGCATGATTCACCAGCATTTTATGCTCGTGCCGTCGCTCACTGTCGCGGAAAATGTCGCGCTGGGCATGAAGTCGTCGCGCGGGCTGGTGCTTGATCTGGATGTGGTCAGCAAGCGGCTGCGCGAACTGTCCGAACAGTATAACCTCAAGGTTGACCCCAACATTCCCATCTGGCAGCTTGCCGTCGGCGAGCAGCAGCGTGTGGAAATCCTGCGTGCGTTGTACAAAGGCGCGGCGCTGCTGATTCTGGACGAGCCGACCGCCGTGCTGACGCCACAGGAAGTGGAAGACCTGTTCCGCATCCTGCGCAAGATGACAAGCGAAGGTCACGCGCTGATTTTTATCTCCCACAAGCTGCACGAAGTGCTGGCGATCAGCAACCGCATCACCGTCTTGCGTGATGGGCAGCGCGTGGACACAATTCCCACGTCGGAAGCGACCAAGCTCAAACTGGCGCAGATGATGGTTGGCCGCCCTGTCGTGCTGGAGTACGAGCGCCCGCCGTGCCAGGCCGGCGCGGAAAGCCTGGTGCTGTCCGGCGTCAGCGCCATCAGCGACCGGGGCGACCTGGGGCTGAAAGACGTGTCGCTCAAGGTATGCGCCGGCGAGATCGTCGGCGTGGCGGGGGTGTCCGGCAACGGCCAGCGCGAACTGGCGCAGGTGATCTCCGGGCTGCGCGCGCCATCGGGCGGCAGCATCCAGGTCGGCGGCAGGGATGTGACCGGCAGGCCGCCGTCCGTCCTGAACACGCTCGGTCTGTCGTACATCCCGGAAGAACGAATGGTAGACGGCGTGATAAAGGAATTTTCCGTGTCGGAAAATCTGGTGCTGCAGGATCATGGCCGCCCGCCGTATACCTGGGGCAAAATCTTCTTAAACTTTCGCACCATTGCCCGGACCTGCAAGGACGCCATCCGCGCTTACGCGATCAAGACGCCGGGTCCGGATACACCCGTCAAGAATCTTTCCGGCGGCAACATACAAAAGCTGGTGCTGGCGCGCGAACTGTCGCGCCGCCCGAAGGTGCTGATCGCATCGCAGCCGACGCGCGGCGTGGACATCGGGGCGACCGAGTACATTCACCGCCGCCTGCTGGACGAGCGCGCCAAAGGCACGGCCATTCTGCTGATTTCGGAAGACCTGGACGAAATTATGGCGCTGTCTGACCGGATTCTGGTGATGTACGAAGGCCGTATCGTCGGCGAAGTGCCCGGCGGCAAGGTGGACGTGCGCCACCTCGGCGCAATGATGGCGGGGGCTTCCCTTGATGCCTAGGGGCATAATTAAGGTGGTTAAAGGGAGTGATAGACTATGAGTGAGAGGGAGCTAAGATGTCCTCAATGTAAAATTCCTGTTAAGGGCGGGGATTTAAACCATAAAAAGGTCAGTGGGGTTTACGCGGCGAGTTGGTGGGAGGAGCGCGATAGTGAGGGTTGGCGCGTTAAGAAGCAAACTCCACTTGGTGAAAGTCTCCGACCACCCTCACAGGTTTATATCCCACCACTGGATTCAATTGATTTCCTTTTCTTTTGTGGACTCGCTTTTTATTTATTAATCATCGGTTTTTGGGCCTTTTTTGGGCTGTATATCATATTCACTTCAGGGCATATATTGGGTTTTATTGTTCTGGCAGTGGTAGTGTTTGCAATCCTTCGGCTTCCCAAAGAGTTTGCTCGACGCAGGAAGGCTAAGCTAAAAGCGCCGAAAAAGGCTGCTGCTATTAACCTTGCTTATGAACTGTGGGATAGTTCTTATTACTGCGAGATACACGATTGGGTTTTTAATGCCGAGAAAACGGTGAATGTTCCTTCAAGGTATTTTCAATCTTTTTTGCAGGGGAAATTGAAGAGCTGGTAGAAGTGGGGGTCTTATTCCATGTGACAATCTCTCAAGCCTAATCTTGTTTTTGAATAGTGGACTTAGGTCTACTGTCGGAGTTGTCAATAGATACTTATTGTGAATTCAAGTTATAATAACGATATGTTGTAGCGAACAACGGGTTCGCTCTGGATTAGCACTTCTTTACAACTCGAACGGCCACAGGTCGTCGGCTATTCCGGCGGCGTGGGGAGCGAGTCCCCTCGAAAAGTACCTTGTGGTTTACCCAAAATCGAATCGTAGGGACACGATATATCGTGTCCCTACAATACACGAGGTAAATCACATCATGAAACTCTGGAATCACTATCACACCCCTGCGACAGCCGACGAAGCGGTGTCGCTGCTGGCGCAATATGCCGGGCAGGCACAGGTGATCGCGGGCGGCACTGACCTGCTCGTGGATAAACGCGCCGAAGGCGGCTACAACCCGCACGAAGCCTTGGTGGACATCACCCACATCCCTGAATTATGCAAAATTGAAGAGGATGGCGACTTCATCACCATCGGCGCGGGCGTGACTCATACGCAGATCGTAAAATCGGCGCTCATCGCCCATTATGCCACCTGCCTGGTCGAAAGCTGCGGCGTCGTGGGTGGGCCGCAGGTGCGTAACGTCGGCACGCTGGGTGGCAACGTCGCCCATGCGCTGCCCGCCGGTGATGGCACGACCTCGCTGGTCGCGCTCGACGCCGAAGCGGACGTGATCTACATGGGCGAACGCAAGCGCGTCCCGATTCGGGACATGTACCTCGGCCCCGGCAAGTCGCTGCTCGACTCCCACCGCGATCTGCTGGTGTCGTTCCGCTTCCGCCGCGCTGCCGACCGCGAGGCAACCGCCTTCAAGCGTATCATGCGTCCACAGGGTGTGGCGCTGCCGATTCTCGGCTGTGCCGTATGGGTGCGGTTGGACGAAACAGGAGCATTATTTGAAGCTGCCCGTATCGCCATCGCGCCGATTGGCCCGACGCCGGGACGCGCCGACGAGGTGGAACACGCGCTGATCGGCCAGCCGGCTACAATAGAGACAGTTGAACGTATGGCGGAACTGGCACAGTCCACGCTGCACCCGCGCACCAGCAAATATCGTGCCACCGCCGACTACCGCCGCGAAATGATCGGTGTGCTGGTTCGCCGTACGTTAACCTTAGCCATCTACCGCGCGCAAACGGGTGATATCGTGCCTGAAGGCGTCGGCGCGTAAAAGAAATTGAACCGCCAAGACGCCAAGAAAATAGGAAAAAATCTTGGCGTCCTTGGCGACTTGGCGGTTAATCAAGCATTTGAGGGTATGAGACGATGACAAGACTAGAGATTACTGTAAACGGCCAGTACCACGACCGAGACGTATCCGAATCGCGCACGCTGGCGCACTTCCTGCGCTACGACCTCGGCCTGACCGGCACGAAGATCGGCTGCGAGGAAGCCGAGTGTGGCATCTGTACCGTGCTGGTAGATGGCGTTCCGGTCGATTCCTGCATCTACCCGGTGTTTAAGGCTTACGGGCGCGCCGTCACGACGATTGAAGGGCTGGCGCACGGCGACGAACTGCACCCGCTGCAACAGGAGTTTATCCATCACGGCGCGGTGCAGTGCGGGTTTTGCACGCCCGGCCTGATTATGACCTCTGCTGCCCTGCTGGACGAAAACCCCGACCCGGACGAACACGACATTAAAGTGGCGCTCAAAGATACCTACTGCCGCTGCACTGGCTATACCAGTGTCATTCGCGCCATCCAATCCGCCGCACGCCAGAAACGCGGCCTCGACCCCCTGCTGGTTAACGACCCGGAAGTGGACGAGCCGATGCGCGTTGTCAGCCGTTCCGTGCCGCCGCAGGAAGTCGTCGCCAAAGTCACCGGGCGCGCCAAATACACCGACGACTACACCTTTCCTGACACGCTCTACGGACGCACGCTGCGTTCGCCCTATCCCCACGCCCGCATTGTCAGCATTAACGTGGACAAAGCAAGGGCGCTGCCCGGTGTTCGCGCCGTATTGACTCACACCGACGTGCCCGGCGAAAACCGTCACGGTCTGGTCTACCGCGACTGGCCGGTGCTGTGTGATACCGTCGTGCGTTACGTCGGTGACGCCGTTGCCATCGTCGCTGCCGACTCGGAAGACCTGGCGGCGCAGGCGTTGGAACTGATCGAAGTGGAATATGAGCCACTGCCGGTCGTGGCCGACCCGAAGTACGCCCATTCGCCGGAAGCGCCGGTTTTGCATCCCGACCATCCCACCGGGAACCTGCTCAAACACATCAAAGTGCGGCACGGTGATATTGAACAGGGCTTTGCTGATGCCGATGTGATTGTCGAACGCGAGTACCACACGCCGACCACCGAACACGCCTTCCTTGAGCCGGAATGTTCCATCGGCGTCCCGGCGGGGTATCCTGGCCATGATAAGCTGACTGTGTACGTCGGTTCGCAGATTCCGTACCAGGATCGTAACCAGATCGCGCTGGCGGTGGCGCTGCCGGAGGAAAGCGTGCGCGTGATCGGCACACTCATTGGCGGCGGTTTTGGCGGCAAGGAGGACATCGCCGGGCAGATTCACAGCGCCATGCTGGCAACCGTCACCGGCAGGCCCGTTAAAATGCTGTACACGCGCCAGGAATCGCTGATTTTCCATCCCAAGCGCCACGCGACCATCATCCGCATCAAAACCGGCGCGAAGCGCGATGGCCGTCTGACCGCGATTCAGGCCGAACTTTACGGCGACGGCGGCGCGTATGCCTCGCTGTCTGACAAGGTGATGACCCGCGCCACCACCCACGCCACCGGCCCGTATGACGTGCCCAACGCCAAAATTGACTGTTATGCCATGTATACCAACAACGTGCCGTCTGGCGCGTTCCGGGGCTTCGGCGTCACGCAGTCGGCGTTTGCGGTCGAGCAGAACATGGACTTGCTGGCAGAGCAGTTGGGTATGGACCCTATCGAATTCCGTCGCATCAACGCGCAGAAAGTGGGCGTGACCACTGCCACCGGCCAGCTTTTGCGCGAATCGGTCGGCCTGCTGGAAACGATTGACGACGTGCAGCGCGACATGCAAGCGCACCATAACGGCGAGGGTTTCCGCTGGTCATGGAAAGAGGGTCACAAAGCCTACGCCTGGGGTTTCGCCTGCGCTTACAAAAACACTGGACTGGGTGGCGGGGCCCCCGACAAATCCGAGGCGGAAGTGGAGGCCTACGAGGACGGCACGATTCAGGTTCGTACCGCTGCCGCCGACATGGGGCAGGGCATAGCGCATGTGGTCGCGCAGGTAGCTGCTGAGGAAATGCATGTCGCCTACGAGAACGTTAAAGTACTGCTGTGCGATACCGACCTGACCCCAAATGGCGGTCCAACCACTGCTTCACGCCAGACCTATGTCAGCGGCAACGCGGCGCGGCTGGCGGCGGCGGCGCTACGCGAGGCGATTACGCAATCAGCGGCAGAGATGATGGACGTGCCGCCGGATACGATCCGGTACGAAGAAGGGCTGCTACGCCACAACGGCAAGAGCGTGAAACTCGGCGAGGTGGTCGGCTGGATGAAGCAGAACGGCCTCAATCCCCGTGCCCGGCAGGAATATTGGGCGCCGAAAACGCAGCCATTGGGCACGGGTGGCGATATGCACGTCGGTTTCAGCTACGCCACGCAGGCTGCGCTGGTGGAGGTGGATACTGATACCGGCGAGGTCAAGGTGGTGAAAGTGCTATCCAGTACGGACATTGGCCGCGCCATCAATCCGTTGATGCTGCAAGGCCAGATCGAGGGCGGTATTGTGATGGCGATGGGACACTGCCTGAGCGAAGCGTTTATCATCGAAGACGGCGTGCCGTGGACGCGGCTGCTGTCGCGGTACAAGATGCCAAGCATCAAACACGCGCCGGAGATTGTGTCGCATCTGGTGGAACACCGCACCGCCGATGGTCCATACGGGGCGAAGGGGGTTGGGGAAATTCCTTCCATCAACACGACGCCCGCCATCTGCAACGCGATTTACAACGCCGTCGGTGTGCGTATCTATGCCACGCCGGTTGACCAGGACGCGCTGCTGCGTGCCATTCGTTCCGGCCAGCGCGAGGTTTACACAGCGTGGCAGGATGTGAAATAACGCGGCTGTCGAACCCGTTTTTCCATTAGGGCGCACATGCTGCGCCCCTTTTTGTTACTTATCACTTGCCCAAATTGGAGCGTCAATAAACAGTGTTACAATGTGTATAGTTTCACAACTATTTGTTTGATAATTTTTGACGGTAGGAGCAGTGAACATGGCGAAATTATCCTATTGGTTCCTCATCCTTGTTTTTATGCTCCTTGCCCCTCGACTATTCAACTCCGATATTGCTGCTGCCCAGGATGCGATTCCTGTTGAAACAGTGGATTGGAGTCCAGATGGGACAAAAATTGCTTTGGGGGGTGGAGAACCGGGTTGTAGTAAGCAGATAGAAGAACAGTTTGCAGTGACCATTTTGGATGTTGCCACTCGGCAAGTCATTAAAAGGCTTTCAGGGCATCATTGTCGCTTAACCTCTGTAGCGTGGAGTCCTGACGGTAGCCGAATAGCAAGTAGCAGTCTTGATGGTACGGCAAAGGTCTGGGATGTGACCTCTGGAGAAATAATCAGTACAACTTCCACGCCGACGCTCGGTAGAGGTGAATTGGTCTGGAGTCCCGATGGAACGAAGATTGCTGACGTATGGGTAGAGGATGTCCGGTTCGAAATATGGGATGCGGCTACTGGACAAAGTATTCGAATAGTCGGAGTGCCGAGCGGGGGTGTAATACTAACGATTGCATGGAGTCCTGACGGGACGAAAATTGTTAGTGACGGGGGCGATGACAGCATACTTCGGATTTGGGATGCGGTCACTGGAGAGCTTGTAACGACCTTTGCCGGACATACCGATTATGTTCGTTCTGTAGATTGGAGTCTAGATGGGAGCAAAATAGCAAGTGCCAGCAGGGATAACTCTATTCGTATATGGGATGCAGCTTCTGAACAAACTTTACAGGTCATTCCAGCCGATGCTCGTGATATTGCTTGGCATCCGTCAGGCAATATTATAGCTGCGGCTTTACGCAGTGATGATACGGTTCGAGTTTGGGATACATCAACAGGTGAGGAGTTGGCTGTTATTCAGAGCAAAGTGGGACGTGTCAACGACGTGGATTGGAGTCCAGACGGAAGACAGCTTGCCTATGTCGGTGAAAACACAGGGGTTCTAGGCGAAAATCTCCAAATAGTCAGCGATCTCGTCCCCTCATTGCAGATCGATCAACAGACCTCAAAAACAGAACAATGCCAGTGCAACCCCTGACGGTCTATTCCGGTTCTATACCTGTACAAGAAGGTGCCTCTCGAAATTCGGCACTATATTGATACCGTTGTTTTTCCATGATCTTGCTCCTTTCCCGTCAGGATATTCGACAATCCCTTCTGTCCTTTTTCCGGATCAGGGACGATGTAATCGAGATAGTAGTCAGAGAGTCCCGGTTGAGATGTTTGGCCGCTGGCAGGGGAAAGGCGTGGGTATAGCGCGAAGTCCGATGGAGTCATAGCCAATCTGGAAAGGTTAACACGAGTATCTTATAGCTCGGACGAACGAGTTAACGAGGATATTTGGCGGTCTTACGGGCCGCTGCCCTGAATTTGGTGAAGCAGGATACTCGGACTTGAAGCGATCACTCTGATCGAAAAATGAGATGCTGTTGACAATGGTTTAAAAGTTCCTTATGATAAGTTGAACGATCACTTGAACGTTCAACTAACCGGAGTGAACGTGGCATGGCCGTTCGAACGCCGACCATGAAAGATGTCGCTCACCTCGCGGGCGTATCCGTCCAGACCGTTTCATGTGTCGTGAATGATACCGGAAGCATCTCCCCCGAAACCCGCCAGCGTGTCCTGCAAGCCATTGAACAACTGAACTACCGGCGCGACCCGATTGCCCGCAGTATGCGGACGCGGCAAACGCGGCTGATCGCGCTGCTGGTGTTGGATATCACCAACCCCGTGCTATCCGTCATTGCCAGTAACGTGGAAGCCGCTGCCTATGCCGAAGATTACAACGTGCTGCTGTACAACGTCAGTCAGGACGTGCGGCGCGAGCAGGCGTTTCTGGAAGCGGTGGCCGAACGCCGCGCCGACGGCATGATTATCGTCAATGCCGTTGATCGGCAGCATACCTTCGCGCTTCTGGAAGAAAGCACAATTCCGACGGTGCTGGTGGACTGCGTGGAAACGCCAGCTCTCCCCTCGGTGGCGGTGAACAATTTTCGTGGCGCGTATCTGGCAACCCAGCATGCGATTGAACTCGGCCATCGCCAGATCGCTCACTTGTGTGGCGCCCTAACGCTGGAAGTTGCGCGGCAGCGCGCCGACGGCTACCGGCAGGCGTTGGCCGATTACGGCCTGCACGAACCACAGCTTGTTACGCCGCTGAATGACCGCTGGGATTACCATTCCGGCTATTACGCCACGCGCAAGCTGTTGGAAGGCAGCCCGCGCCCGACCGCCATTTTTGCCGCTGGCGACCAAATGGCGATTGGGGCGTACCGGGCACTGGCCGAAGCCGGCCTACGTGTGCCGGATGATATGTCCGTGATTGGCTTTGACGACATCGAAGCAGCACAGTTCACCATCCCACCGCTGACGACCATCCGTCAGCCACTGGACCAGATTGCCGGCAACGCCTTCCGCCTGCTGCTGGATTTGCTGGACGGACGGCAGCCGGAAACCACGTCCATCATCCTGCCGCCGGAACTGATTGTGCGTGACTCAACCGGGAGGCTGCCGTGACCGTTCGCATTGGGTTGGACATTTTGCTGAATCAGCGGCTGGACCTGATTGCGGGCAAGCGGGTCGGGCTGGTGGCCTCGCCCAGCAGCGTGGACAGCCAGCTTATCAGCAGCGTCGAACGGCTGTTTGCCTGCCCCGAGGTGCAGCTTACCGCGCTGTTCGGGCCAGAACATGGCCTACGCGGCGCGGCCCAGGCCGGGCAGCACGTCACCACCGACATTGACTCCCTCACCGGCCTGCCGGTCTACAGCCTGTACGGCGACACCTACCAGCCGACGACCGACATGCTACGCAACGTGGACGTGCTGATCTTCGACCTGCAGGACGGCGGCGTGCGCTTTTACACCTACCTCTCCACGCTGGCGCACGTGATGCAGGCCGCGGCCGCCAACCACCTGCCGCTGATCGTGCTCGACCGCCCCGCCCCGATCAATGGCGTGACCGTCGAAGGACCAGTGCTTGACCCCGTGTATACATCGTTTATCGGCATCTACCCCATCCCGATTCGCTACGGTATGACGGCTGGTGAACTGGCGCGGCTGTTTAACGAGGTCTTTGCCGTCGGCTGCGATCTCACCGTTGTGGAGATGGATGGCTGGCAGCGAAGTATGTGGTTCGACCAGACCGGCCTGCCGTTTGTGCCGCCATCACCCAACCTGCCCACCCTCTCGGCGCTCACCGTGTACCCCGGCATGTGCCTGATCGAAGGCACGACACTCTCTGAAGGCCGGGGCACCACCAAACCGTTTGAATACACCGGCGCTCCCTGGATCGAGGCTGAAGCCGTAGCCCGGCGGCTGAATGCGCTCGATTTGCCCGGCGCGCGTTTTCGCCCGGTGTACTTTGTCCCGACCTTCAGCAAGTATCAGGGCGAGTTGTGCGCGGGCGTGCACCTGTACGTCACCGACCGGGACGTGTTCCGCCCGGTGGAAACCGCGCTTCATCTGCTGGCGCTCGTCAGGGCGATGTATCCCGAAAGGTTCGCCTGGCGCGTGCCCTGGACTGACGGGGGACACTATCCCATTGATTTACTCAGCGGCGGCGACCAGGTGCGACAACACCTGGAAGGTGGTCTACCAGTGTCAGATTTGGTCAACGCATGGGAGGAGGGAGGCAACGCCTTTCTGGCGCAGCGAGCACAATACCTGCTCTATACCAACTAACCCGTTGAAAGTGTCGAATTAGTTGATTGTTTGGGAGGAAAGATGTCACGCAAGGTTTTAACCGTTTTTGTCCTTACCATAGCTGCTCTGGTGCTGGGAATCACATCAGCAGCGGCGCAAGACCCGATCAAGCTGACCGTCCTAACGCACTGGGGCGAGGAACGGCTGCTGGCAGCACAGCAGGCGATGTTTGATGAATACATGGCGGCCAATCCTGGCGTCACCATCGAACTCCAGACTGTACCGTTTAACGACCTGCTGACGAAGATCGTCACCGGGCGCACCGCCGGCACCAACCCCGACATTTACCACCTGTACAACCTGTGGCTGCCGGACTTCATCGGCGCGAATGGGATGCTGGCGGCCCCTCCGCAGGAAATCGTAGATGAGATTGTCGCCAACTCACCGCAGGCCGTGATTGACGGCATCACCGTCAACGATCAAATCTGGGGCTACCCGACCGAGGTCAATACCTACCTGCTCCTGTACAACAAGCGCCTGCTGAAAGAAGCCGGTTATGACAACCCGCCCACGACCTGGGACGAACTGAAGGAAATCGCTGCCGCCATCACCAAGAAAGATGAAACCGGCGCGGTGACACAGGTTGGCTACGGCGTGCTGCCCGGTTGGGACTCCGGCATCGTCCATCCCTGGGCATCATACCTGCTGTCCAATGGCGGCGAATACCTGAACGCTGATCACACCGCAACCGCTTTCAACAGCGAGCAGGGCCTCGAAACGCTGCAACTGTACGTTGACCTGCTGGAAAACGGCGGCATGGACATGAGCGTGGCGGGCTGGGATTTCCCGAACGGCAAGGTCGGCATGACCGTCATGGCGAACTGGTGGCGCGCCACGCTTCAGGCCTCAGAAGCGATTGACTATGATACCGAAGTCGGCGTCGCTCCGGTACCGGTTGGCCCTAGTGGCGAATCCAGTGCTACACTGTCCTACAACTGGCTGTGGTCAGTGGACACTGGTTCGCCTAATCAGGAAGCCGCATGGAAGCTAATCCAGTGGATGAACACCCCGCGCGCTGAAGGCGAAGGTTCGCCGATGGGCAACTTCCTCGTCAACGAACTGGGCGCGATTCCCAGCCTGATCCCCGATCAGGAAGCCTTTGCGGAAGACCTGGGCGACTTCTTCCTGTCAGCCTATGTCGAGTCCACCAAAACCGCACGGCCTGAACCCGTCGTCGCCGGCGGGCAGGAAGTGAAAACCAAACTACAGACGGAAATCGAAGCCGTACTGAACGGCCTGCAGGACCCGGCGCTGGCGCTGGAAACCGCCGCGTTGGAAGGTGATGCCGTGCTGCAAGAGATGGCGAATCAATAGTCATTCACTCGTAGGGGCGCACCGCCGTGCGCCCCTACCCCATCATGCACGGTTTAAGTCTTTATAAAGGTCGCGGTATGACTCAAACGCGCCGGTCAACGAGCGCAGGCGTATTACACGCTCCGGCCAGCCCTCCCCACTTACGGCGTGGCAGCCTCATGCGCCAGCGCACCATCTGGGCATACGTGTTTGTTGCCGCGCCGCTGGTGGGGTTGCTGGTGTTCTTCCTGGGGCCTATCGTGTTCAGTGGGTGGGTCAGCCTGCACGACTGGAACATGATTACGCCAGTGGCTGACATGGCCTGGGCGGGACTGGACAACTACATCTATCTGCTGACACAGGACACCGTCTTTCCGAAAGCACTGCTGAACACCTTCCTGTTTGCGATTGGCGGTGTGGGCAGCAACGTTGTGCTGGGACTTGGGTTTGCGCTGCTGCTCAACGGCAAAATTCGCGGCAAGACGCTCTGGCGGGTGATCTACTTCCTGCCGGTGATGACCGCGCCGCTAGCGCTGGGCGTGATTTTCGGTTTTATGTTCAACCGCAACTACGGCGTGGTGAACAATCTGCTTGTGGCTCTAAGCATCCCCCGCCAGCCGTTCCTGGGTCATCCCAGCCAGGCGCTGCTGGTGGTCATTATTATCGCCGTCTACCAGTACGTTGGCTACTACATTGTCATCTATCTCGCCGGGCTGCAGGGCATCCCGCAGGATTATTACGACGCCGCCAGCGTGGACGGCGCGAACAAATGGCAGAGCTTCCGTCACATCACGCTGCCGCTGCTGCGTCCTGTGACACTGTTTGTCGTCGTGACGAACACCATCGGCGCGCTACAGGTGTTTGATCTGGTGTTCGCCACCACTAACGGCGGCCCGGCCAACAGCACGATCACGGTCGTGCTGCACATGTACAACACGGCATTTAAGTTCTCGCGCATGGGACGCGCCTCGGCGATGGCGTTTATTCTGTTCGCCATTATTCTGACGATCACCATCCTCCAGCTTCGCTTTCTGCGCGACCGCACCAACGAGTGAAAGACTAACGCGCCATGTACGACGACCGATTATTCTGGAACGCGCTGGGCGGTGGCACGAAGTACACTATCCTGATTGTGGGCGCGGTCATTATGCTGTTGCCGTTCTTCTGGATGGTCAACGCCTCCCTGATGACGGCGGGCGAAATCCAGGCACAGCCGCCGGTGTGGTTGCCTGCTGAACCGCAGTTCAGCAACTACACCAAACTGCTGGACACCGTGCCACTGGGACGGCAGTACCTCAACAGTCTGATTATTACCTGTTCGACTGTCGTCGGTGTGCTGTTCACCAGTTCGCTGGCGGGCTTCGCTTTCGCCAAATACGAGTTTCCCGGCAAGAACATCCTGTTTTACTGCATCCTAGCGACGATGATGATTCCGTTTTTTGTGACGCTGATTCCGGTGTTTTACATCATCCGTCAGTTGGGGTGGATTGACAGCTATCAGGGCATCATTGTGCCCGGCCTTACGTCAGCCTACGGCATCTTTCTGATGCGCCAGTTCATCGGTACACTGCCGGATGAACTATTCGATGCCGCGCGCATAGATGGCGCATCCGAACCGAAAATTTACTTCCGTATCGTGCTGCCGCTGATTCGCCCGGCACTGGCAACGCTGGGCACATTCACGTTCATCGGCTCGTGGAACTCGTTCCTGTGGCCGCTGCTGGTGACAAACAGCCGCGACCTGATGACCGTGCCGCTGGGCTTAAACTCGCTGCGGCTGTTCGCGGCGGAAGCGCGCAATCTCGATCTGCTGATGGCCGGGACGACGTTATCGGTGCTGCCGACGCTCATCCTGTTTATTTTCTTGCAGCGTTACTTTATCCGAGGCATCGCTCTGACCGGATTGAAGGGCTAACATGGACATTCGACCGTACCAGGGGCACGACGAGGCCGACCTGCTGGCCGTGTGGCGCGCCGCGATGACCCATGATCGTCTGAGCGACGATCTGTTCCGCACCAAAGTTTTGCTCGACCCAAACTTCCAGCCGGAAAATCTTCCGGTTGCCGTCGAAGATGGCCGCGTCGTCGGCTTTGTGCTGGGGCTGACACGGCAGACGCCGCTGTTTTTGCAGGGCTTGGAACCGGACAAAACGTGGGTGACAGCCTTCGGCGTGCACCCGGATTACCAGCGCCGGGGTATCGGACGGGCGTTGTTTGCCTACCTGTTTGAGCGCTTCCAGGCGCAGGGGCGTAAGACGATTGATCTGTCGCCCTACGTGCCGAATTACTTTGTGCCGGGCGTGGACGTGGCCGCCTACCCCGGCACGATCATGTTTCTGGAAAACGCGCTCGGCTTTAAGACGCTGTATCAGGCGATCAGCATGGGCGCGGATTTAACCGGCTTTCAGGTGCCGCCGGAAATTGTCGATTTACAGGCGCGGCTGGAACACGAGCAGGGCGTAACAGTGCAGCCGGTCACGTCCGCCGATCTGCCCGAGCTGATGCCGTTCATCGTGCAGCATTTCGGCTGGGACTGGTATCGCCACGCGCAGGATTACCTGCTGGAAATCTACGGTGACACGCCCAACCAGACGTGTTTTCTGGTGGCGCGGCAGCACGGCGAAATCATCGGTTACTGCCAGCAGCGCCGGGAACGCTTCGGGCCGTTCGGCGTGAATCCTGACCGCCGTAACCTGGGAATAGGGCGCGTGCTGCTGTTCCGCTGCCTGGAAGCAATGAGCGCGCGCCACGTCTTTTATGCCTACTTCTTGTGGACGGGTGAGGACGCGGCGCGGCTGTATTCGCTGGCCGGGTTCAAGCGGCGGCGCGTGTTCGCCGTTTTGCGGAAATCATTCTAAAGGAGCAGCACGATATGGCAGGGCATCTCATGGTCGTCGGCGCGCATATCTCCGACGCCGAAAACATGGCGGGCGCGGTCATGCTCAAACACAAACGCGCCGGGTGGGATATCACAATTGTGCATGTGACGGCGGGTGAAAAAGGTCATCCCACGCTGCCGCCGGAAGAATACATCAAGATGCGCCACGCTGACGCGCACGCTTCGGCGGAGTTCATCGGTGCGAACGTGGAAATTCTGCCATATCTGGATGGCGAGCTTCAGGTCACGGAAGAAGCGGTGTGGAAGGTGGCCGACCTGATCCGCAAGTACAAACCGACCGTGCTGATTACCCACTGGCGCGGCAGCTTCCATCAGGATCACAACTACACGCACGACATTGTAAAGGCGGCGCTGTTTAAAGCCGGGCTGCCCGCCTTCCGCCGCGAATATCCGGCGCATTACCCGCGCGCCGTGCTGTATTCGGAAAACTGGGAGGACATGGAGGGGTATTCGGCGGACATCTATCTGGATGTAACTGACGTGTTTGACGACTACCTGAAACTGCTGAAAACCCACGCGCTAATGCGCGAACGGTATTCCAGCTTCCGTTATTACGATTATTACGAGGCGCTCGGCCAGATGCGCGGCGCACTGGGCGGGTACGGCAAGGCCGTCACGCTGATGCGCCCGCGTAGTCTGTTGGGTTTCACGCGGCAGCCGGGGACACTGGTCGAATAACATGACCTTTCTGGCGGTGGATATCGGCGGCACGAAAGTCGCTCTGGCGCTGGTGTCAGACGACGGGCAGATTCTCGCCAAACACCAGCAGCCCAGTGACCCGGCTGGCCCGGCTTCGTTAGTGGAGACTATTGCTGCGTTCGCCGCTGGCTACTCGTTTCAGGCTATCGGGGTGTGTGTACCCGCCGTGCTGGAACCCGACACCGACCGCATCCTGTGGACGCCGAATCTGGCCGGCTGGCAGGACGTGCCACTGCGCGATTTACTGCAAGACCGTCTCGGCTGCCCCACGTTTATTGAATACGACGGCCACGCCGCTGTACTGGGTGAGTGGTGGCAGGGGGCGGGCAGGGGCTACCGCAGCGTGGCGTCCGTCATCATTGGCACCGGCATCGGCGGCGGCTTCGTCATCGGCGGGCGGCTGTGGCGTGGGCGCGACCGACTGGCGGGCGCGGTTGACTGGTTTCCAGTCTACGGACCGGCTGGCCTTGACCATTGGGAAAACCTTGCGTCCGGTCCGGCTATTGCCCGCCGCGCGCGGCAGTTGATCGAGACGGGGCAGTCATCAACCTTGAGCGCAAGTACGCTCACAGCCAAAGACGTGTTTGACGCTGCCCGACAGGGTGATGCGCTGGCAGCACGGGTTGTTGAAGAAGCTACTGTTCTAATCGGACAGGGTGTCGCCGGCATTATCAGTCTGGCGAACCCGGAGATTGTGGTGCTGGGGGGTAGCGTCGGTCAACAGGGGGATGTGCTGCTGCCAACCGTGCGCGAAATTGCGCGGCGCTGGGCGCAGCCAATTTCCGGACGTGAATTACCGATTGTGAGTTCGGCCTTGGGCGAAGAAGCCGGGCTGCTGGGCGCGGCTTACGCAGCCTCGTTACGCCTTCAATCAGGAGAATAACATGTCTGCTTCGTACTATATGCAAGGGATTGGTCAGATCATCGAAAAAGTCCTGAACACGCAGGGCGACAAGATACGCGCGGCGGCGTTGGCCTGCGCCGATTCGATTGCGGCGGGGCGCGCCGTTCATGCATTTGGCTCCGGTCATTCGGTGATTCCGGTGATGGACCTATTCCCGCGTTATGGTTCATACGTCGGCTGGCATCCGATCATGGACCCACGCTTGATGTGGTTCAACGTGACCGGGCCGGGCGGCGCGCGCGAATTGCTGTGGCTGGAACGCACCGAGGGCTATGTCAAACAGGTGATGCTGTCCTACAATCTCGACGCGCGCGATTCGTTCCTCATCTACTCGCACGGCGGGCTGAATGCCGCGCCGGTCGAGATGGCGCTGCTGGCGAAAGAGAAGGGGTTAACGGTGATCGCCGTGTCGTCGCTGGCGAACCGCGCGATCAACCAACCAACGCACTCATCAGGCAAGGCGTTGCAGGACGTGGCCGACATCGTGATTGACAACTGCTGCGCGCCGGAAGACGCGCTTGTGCCGGTGGAAGGCCGCCCGGAACACGTCGGTGGCACGTCCACGATAATCGCCATGATTGTCACGCAGGCGTTGATGGCCGAAACAACGGGCGAACTGGTGAAACGCGGCTGCGGCCCGGAGCGCATTTTTGTGTCGCCCAACGTTGCTGGCGTCCCGGCAGATAACAATATGCAGGTGTTCCGCGATTATCAGGCGTGGATTAACACGCTGTAGACAGCAGGTTTGGTAGGGGCGGGTTTCGAAACCCGCCCTTCGTTCATACTATCGAGATGCCACCGCCAGATAATACCCGTTGGTGATCGCGCCGCCCGCGCCCCATACGGCAAAGTACAGCGCATTCGATGGGCCGAGCGGCAAATGGCCGAGCGCCGTATCGCTGCCTGATTCCACGTCTACCACGCGCACGCTCAGGCGCGGGCTGTCGCCCTGTGGGTCGAGCGCGTTCACCGTTTCGTTCGTTGGAAAACCAAATGTCAGCACCAGCAGCGCCGCGCCATCGGGCGACCATGCTGCCTGTAATGGGCGAATCACTCGGCGGTCGGCTTTGTCGCTGGGATGTGCCGGAACCGTTACGGCTGTTACTGTGTGTTCGGCCACCTCCAGCACAAACGGCCAGACCACCGCCGGACGTTTACTCGGATTGCCTGCCCAGAACAGCAGCCGCGTCCCATCCGGCGACCAGACCACCGGGCCAAGACTTTCCAGAGCCAGCCCGGTGATGACACCCTGTAACGCGCTTTCGGCGTCCTTCATACTGAGTATGCGTTCGCTCTCGCCACTGTCCACCTGCACCAACCATAGGCCGTCTACGTCCGGCTGCGGGTCACGGTGGCGTAAGGTCAGCGCCAGCGTTGCGCCATCCCGCGACCAGTCCATCCCTGTCACTGACCCGGCATCTACTGCACCATCGGCACTGCCGGGCAGTACACCCAGATCGCGCACCTCGCCATTCGACACGTTAACCACCGCCAGCGTGGACGGCGCGAAGCCACCGGCGTCGTTTATCACGGTGTGTTCCACCGCGATCATCGTACCATCCGGCGACCATGCCGGCTGCAATTCGATAGACACCCCGGCAGGCGGTGCGGGGTTGCCATCCTTCGCTGTTAACGCACCGTCGTAGCTATCATCCGTCAGGTTGCGCCACTCCCCGGAAGCCACGTTCAGCAGCCACAGATCGGTATCGGCCTGCGTGCCAAGCGGCTGTCCGACAGCGGCGATCTGTGTGCCATCTGGCGACCAGCGGAACGGCACCAGCGGCGACAGCGGGTCGGGTTCGAAACCGCTGGGCAGCGGCAGCGGCGCGAGCGCGCAGGCCGGTTCTGCCGTTGAAACGCCCTCCAGCACACACAGGTAATAATCGCGGTGGCCGTTCAGCCGCACGGCCCGTTCGTAGGCCACATGGGTTCCGTCCGGCGACGGGAACACGCGTGGGCTGGCATCGTTGGGGATGGGCAGCGGCGTTGCTGATGTCAACGCCCAGCCAGTATCGTCCTGTTCTACTACTAAAAACGGGAGAAGAATCTGGATAATAATCACGCATATCCGGAATAACATCGTGCTCTCTTTCTTGGCTGCTACTGCTGATTCATCGTGAATCGTTTCTGTTTCGCCAGAATTATACCTCAGCATCTTACAGCAGATAAGCAAGAGTAACCGAGATAACCAGCCTTCATCGCCTCTGGTGGTCTTCGAGTTTGCCGGCAGGTTCTATAATCGTCACTGGTTGCTTTAGTTCTCGAGTTACAGGCTACTGGTGTTTGAAGCCGCCCCCTTATTCTGAAAGTATCTCTCATTCGACCTCCGCTAGAATGGATCAAGACAACTACAGACAGAGCGCATCGGCACGCGCCGTCGCAATACTACCCATTAGCATTGGTATCAGATCGAGGGGCAAGGCTGTTCATCCTACGGACGATCACACTAGACCGCCAGCGTTCGTTGGCGACAGCGGGGATACAGCACCCTACAGCCTGGATGGCTGACCCTGTTGGGGCCGTGTTCTCGCGCCGAACGTCTGTCGCCGTTTTGGCGACAGGCAGAACAGCGAAAGTCGTAAGCGGCTATGCGCTCCACGGTGCTGCGTCACCGCTATAAGTTGGACAGAATGGGTGTTGCGCACGTTTGTCTTAAATAGCTTGACGAACCAGTGTGGACTTGCGCTTCATCCCGACAAAAGGTTCACTTGAAAAGATGTCCTCTCCTCAATCCTTCAACGGAGAGGGGGTTGGGGTAAGATTCGTAATCATGCCTGTGCAAATTCCGCTACATCCAGCACAAACAGCGTGGCGGCATGGCCTTCGGGCCGGCTGTAGGGGCGGCACACGTCGCGTATGATCGCCATCGCACCGGGCAGTCGCTCCTCCTCAACCCCAATCATAAACGTGGTGTTCTGGCGACGCAGGAATCCGCCCGTGCTGCTAATCTTGGTCACTGTGTAGTCGTTTTCGATCAGCGCGCGGGACAGCGGCTCAACCGCATCGGCATTAAAAATAACGGCAAGGATGAGTTTTGACATGGCTTAAACCTGTTCAAAATGATCCATATCTAGGACAAAAGCGACAAAACCGCCCACGTTCACTTCAATAAAACTGGTGGCCGGGACGCCAGAGGTATGGGCATAGGGAAAAATACCGGGGTGCGGGGAGGCCGTTTCGGTAATCACGTGAATAGCCTGCTGCACCTGCGCGTCCTCCAGTCCAATGAGTAGGGTGGAATTACCTGGACCGAGTATCCCGCCGGTGCTGTTGATGCGTGTGACTCCGATATGCTGGTTGGTAAGCGCGGTCATCAGCTTCTCGGCATCCTGATCGTCCACAACAGTGATAATCAGCTTCATTCTACTGCTCTATATTACAAGGCCAATAATAATCTCTGCGGGGTATTATAACGAGGGATGACAAGCAGCGAAAGTAGCCCATCATTTTATTTGATGTGTGGCAGCTGCTGGCTGTGTCAGCAGGCTTGTTCTTGTGCCGGAGGTATCTACCTCCGGCATTGCTCGGTGCGTTGGCTACCCGGCGCTGCTGATCAGCCACACAAACGCTGCGATCACCAGCAGCATGATCGTACTGATGGGCGCAAAGGTACATAACGCTTTGTAACCCAGGGCGCAGCGCCGGCGCGCCGATGTGCGCGGCAGCAGCGTGATAATTGCGGCCAGCACCATAATGATGGCGATAATCGCGGTGATACTCATGGGATTCCTCTCTTTGCGGCACTGGGCCGAATCTTGGTGGGCGTTGATCTACACCTATTACGTATTGTGTGCGTGAAAAGTTTCACGAGAATAGGGTATAGGGACATGACCCACCTTTTCCCTACAGAAACTCTTCAGAACCCTCGCTCACATGCTCCAACTGCTTGACAAAAGGCGGATTCAGCAGTAGAGTTTAAGCAACTTAGTTTATTTAGTGAATGAAGTATGGCGAGCCGGCAACTGTTAAAGGCGCTTAATCGGTCTTCGATACTTAATGCGATTAAGGCGTATGGCCCGATTGCCCGCGCCGACATCGCGCGGGTGACGCGGCTCAGTCCGGCGGCGGTGACGCAGCTTACCGAAGGGCTGATTCAAGATGGCCTGATTTTTGAGAAGCAGGAAGGCGACTCACGCGGGGGACGGCGCCCGATTCTGCTGGCGCTGAACGATACCGATACCTACGTCGTGGGCGTCAAGCTGGCGGAAACGCAGGCCACACTGGCGCTAACCGATCTCAACGCTGATATTCTGGCGCGGCACCGGATTCAACTGACCGCGCTCGACCCGGCGACGGTGTGCGACGAACTAGCCGATGGCATCCAGGCGCTGCTGCGGCTAGCCCAGGTTGAACAGCGTCATATCCTGGGCGTGGGGGTGGGGCTGGCGGGTATCGTGGACTCGGCTGCCGGCATCTGCCGCCTGTCGCCGTATAACGGCTGGCGCGACGTGCCGCTGGCGGACCTGCTGGCCGAACGGCTCAATTCCCCGGTGTACCTGGACAACGACGTAAATACGCTGACGCTGGTTGAACGGCTGTACGGCCCTGGCCAGCACGTGCGCGATTTTCTGGTGCTGACCATCGGGCGCGGCGTGGGCATGGGCATGGTCGCCAACGGGCAGGTCTACCGGGGCACACGGGGCAGCGGTGGCGAGTTCGGCCACGTGGTGGTAGATACGGATGGTTTTCTGTGCGCCTGCGGCAATCGGGGCTGCCTGGAAACGTTCGTCGCTGACCCCTGGCTGGTGCGGCGGGCGACCATCAACGGGCTGGACGTAGCTACGCCGGAAGCGCTGCTAGAAGCAGCGCAGGCCGGTAACCCGGTAGCGCGGCACGTGTTCCAGGACGCGGGGCGAGTATTTGGACAGAGCATCGCCAACCTGATTAACCTATTTAACCCGGCGCTGATTATCGTCAGCGGGGAAGGCGTGCGCGCAGGGGATTACCTGTTCCCGGCCATGCGCGAGGCGATGCAGCGGCACACCTTCGGCCAACTGATCGAAGACGTAGAGATGCGTATCGAACCGTTAAGCGACGATACCTGGGCGCGGGGCGCGGCCAGCCTAGTACTGGGGCGGATTTTCGCCCCGAGCCTCAACGAGCAGCCGATACCCGTCCGGTAAAAATTTTCGCCGGACTTTGTTTACTGAGTGAATAAAGATGCGAAAAAACAGGAGGTTACGACGCAAGAAGATTACAGATGATTTCGAAAACAGGATGTAAAACGACTGCCAAATGCATGTCAAGTGCTGCCGTTTACAGCCGTTTGCTGCCGTTTACAGCCGTAATAAGGAGATTAAGATCATGACCCGTAAGTTTGCCCTGTTTGTTGTCGTCGTTCTGCTGCTGGCGGCTTTCACCGTTGCCCAGGCGCAGGACACCATCACCCTCAAGTTCTGGCACACCTATAACGAAACCTCGCCGGAAAATGAAATGCTGGTAAACACACTAATCCCGGCGTTTGAGGAGCAGAACCCCGGCATCAAGGTGGAGTCCGTGCCGTTCCCCTACAGCGAGTTCCGCCAGACGATGCTGACGGCGCTGGCTGGCGAAGAAGGCCCCGATCTGGCGCGGCTGGACATCATCTGGTCACCGGAGTTCGCGGCGCAGGGCGTGCTGGCGAACCTGAGCGAAGTCATGCCGGACTTCCAGGAATACGCCGACGCGGTGTTCCCCGGACCACTGTCTACCAACCTGTACGAAGGCAGCTACTACGGCCTGCCGCTGGATACCAACACCCGCGTGCTGTTCTACAATGCCGACGTGCTGGAACAGGCCGGCATTGCCGAAGCACCCAAGACGATTGACGACGTGAAGGCCATGTGCGACAAGGTGAAGGTACTGGGTGATGATTTCTTCGTCTTCAGCGATGGTGGCACGTATGGCTGGGCAACGCTGCCCTGGGTCTGGAGCTTTGGCGGCGACATTGCCAACCCGGAAATGACGCAGGCGACCGGCTTCCTCAATGGCGAAAAGACCGTCGCGGCCTATGAATTCCTGGCGGAAATGGTACAGAGTGGCTGCTTCTCCGACGGCATGATCGGCAGCGGCTTTGACTCGGCAGCCGGTTTCTTCACTAATCAGGTTGCGACCATTCTGGAAGGTCCCTGGTGGTTCCCGCTGGCCGAGGCGCAGTACCCCGACTTTGAAATCCAGACGGCGCTGATGCCTGCGGGCGACGGCGGTTCGGTGTCAGTCGTGGGCGGCGAGAACATCGCGGTGTTCGCCCACACGATGCAGGACGAAGCGCGCGGCGAAGCGGCGCTGACCTTCCTGCGCTTCACGCAGTCGGACGAATACCAGCAGAAGATGTCGGAAACCGGCCAGCTCACCGTCAAGCCGGCGCTGCTGGAAACCGACTACTTCAAGAATCACCCCTACTATGGCATTTTCCTGGAGCAGCTCAAGACCGCGAAGGCGCGGCTACCGCATCCGGCCTGGACGGAAATCGAAGCCGTGCTGACGGACGCCGGACAGCTCATCCTGCGCGGTGAAGCGACGGCCCAGGAAGCGCTGGACGCCGCCGCCGAGGAAATTGATGCGCTGCTGGCAGGCGAATAACAATATACCATCGGGCAGGGGCGAACCGCCGGTTCGCCCCTACGAAAAATCCATGTATCGGTTTTCATTGGGGCACGGCATGCCGTGCCCCTACCAACCGATAAGAGAGGTTTACGGATAGGTTGTGGATTTTGACCCCCTCCAGCCTCCCCCGCCAGCGGGGGAGGGGGCGGCCGTAGCCGACTACTCGGGTAACGGGGAGAGGGGGCAAAGGTACGACATGAGAGCGATTGCGTTTTAACCTGGCAGGAGCGGGGCGAACCG
>JACRPS010000011.1:304510-363434 GCA_016223085.1 Chloroflexota bacterium | reverse complement strand
TCGGGCGGTGTGTTTCGTCGGGCAGGGCTTGCTGCAGGAGGGCTTGCGCTGGGTGTCGGGCGGGCGCGAGTTCAAGGTGGATTTGGGCACCTGCATCGGCAAGGGCGACGACATGGGCCGCTACATCATCTACAAGGAACCGATTGATTAAGGCGGGCCGCCAGCAGCGCTTTGGTCTGATAAGCCCCGCTCTCGTGGGGCTTGTTTGTTCGGGGTGAGGAATCGTTGGGAAGCAGGTGGGCAGGCGTCCGGCGAACGTGCATTGCCCCGGTTTGCCCGCCGATGCTAGAATGATGGTAAGTCTCGATGAAAACCAACACTGGGAGATTCCCATGCGCCCTCGTTTACTGGTAGTCCTCCTGCTCCTGATGTTAAGCGCCTGCAACCTGACAGCCCAGCCGCAGACCGACGAACCGATCATCGTACCCACCATCAACCCCGGCGGCAAACCGGTTGTGTCCATCACCGCGCCGAAACAGGGTGATGAAGTGGTAGTTGGCACCCAGATGTTTGTTACGGCCAACGCCCGCGATGCCGTCGGTGTGACACGCGTCCAACTGCTTGCCAACGATCAAATCGTCAAAACCATTTCGTCGGAGTCGCCATCCGGGCAAACGAACTTCGACGTGCTGCTGGATTACACGCCGCGTAGCGAAGGCCAGGTCACGCTGCAACTGATCGCCTATCGCGGCGCGATTGCCAGCGACCCCGTGTCGGTGACGATTAACGTACGCCGCAACCAGGCGCAGGTCACGGCCACCGTGCCGCGCCAGACAAGCGTGCCGATCATTGACCCGAACGACCCCACTTGCCGCCTGCTGACGAACGTCGGCCTGCGGCTGCGCAGCGGCCCCAGCGTCAACACGCAGCAAATCCTGCTGCTGAACGCCGGCACCGTCGCGCCGATTATCGGGCGGACCGGCGCGAATGACTGGTTCCAGGTGCAGTATGGCGGACGTATCGGCTGGGTGGCGGCCCACAATCCGGCCAACACCAGCGAGAAATACGTTGCGCTGTATGGGAACTGCTTCAACGTACCGGTGTTTGTGCCGACCGCCACACCGACGACCTTTATACCGCCGACGCCGTTCCCGACCTTCACGCCGCCACCCACGTTCACACCGCCAGCGACGGCGACACCGGGGCGCGCCGACCTGATTGTGACCACCATTAGCGGCGATACCAACGTCACGATTCCGTCCGGCTCAACTGAGGTGGTGAAGCAGTACGCCGTGACGATCAGCAATCTGGGCACCGGGCCATCCGGCTCGTTCAGCAACCGGATTGTCCTGCCGGGCGGACTAGATGCTGATCTGGGGGTAGTCTCCAACCTCGACCCCGGAGTCACCATTGTGCTGACGGTCAACGTGACGTTTAACGCGGCAGGCACGTATGAGCTGCGTGTCACGACAGACAGCAACAATAATGTGACCGAGGTCAGCGAAGTGAACAACATGGGCAGCATTCTGGTGAACGTCACCAAACAGTAATCTCCGCTGAGGTCGTCGGGACATGGTGTCCCCATGTCCCGACTGGCAATACCCCTGTTTCCATTTGCAACCAAGCCGAAACTAATTTGCTGCGCTCCCTGTAGGGGTGACCTGCCAGGTCGCCTCGTCAGGCTGTGCCTGGAAAGCAAAGCAGGTGCGTCGGTAATGCGTCAGGCGAGCATCAGGCAGACGTGTAATTAGCGTATGTTGAAATAAAGAAATAAATAATGTATGCTGTCTGGTGGCTGGATTTCCACATGAGGAGGTTTATCGTATGCGGTTCAAGTGGCTCATTCTCGCCCTGCTGCTACTGGCGTTCGCATTCCCGGCGCTGGCCCAGGACACGGGGCTGACGCAGGTCACATTCGATGGTGTCACGTTTAGCCTGCCGTCCGCGCTGGCAACTAATGTTAACATCGTCCAGTACGCAGGGGGTGATGAAACGACGTTCCCGCCGGAAGCGCCGCACACGCGCTTTTATCTGTATAACGGCTTCCCCGCCGCGCCGCAGAGTCTGTTTGACCAGGGCGCGGTGCTGACAGTCTACCGGACGGCGGATCTAGCCGGAAATGCCGAAGCCGAAGCCGCGCTCCAGCAGCTTCAAACCCTGCTCAATGACCGGCCTGACCTGACGCCATACATGACGGTGGCCGACGATGGCAGCGGCCAGACGCTGCCGTTTCTGCCTGCCATCGCTGCCGGGCAGGTCATCCGCGCCCGTGTCCAGTACGTGGACACCCCGGCGATGAGCGGCATTTCCTACATCACGGTTTACCGCCAGGACGTGAGTCCCTTCACCGGCGGTGAGTTCATCTACACCTTCCAGGGCCTTAGCCAGGATGGGCAGTATTACGTCTCGGCCATCCTGAACATTGACACCACCCTGTTCCCGGCGGAACTGGAGGCCTTCGACCCAACGACCTTCAACGCGGCGGAATACTACAACCAGAGCGTTCAGCAGTTGAACGAGGCCGGCGAGGAAGCGTTCACGCCGGCGCCGTCGGCGCTGGAGCCGGTGCTGCTGTCGCTGACCTTCCTGGATATGGCAAATCCCGCCGCCACGCCGGAAGCCACGCCGACTGATACTACCACCGACCCGACGCTGGGCGGTCTGGCGGGGACGTGGACGCTGGTATCGTGGGGGCCGGTGGATGCGCCGACGGCGGCGCTGCCCAACGCGCCGGTCACGCTGACGTTTGCTACAACCGGCGTCACGGGCAGTGGAGGCTGCAACACGTTTGGCGGCTCGTTTGAGTACAACGCCAACGTGATCTCGTTCCGCGATGTTGCTACCACCCTGATCGCCTGTGAGCAGCCGGTCATGGACCAGGAAACGGCGTTTTTCAACGCGCTGAACACGGCGTCCGCGTTCCAGATCACGGGTGACCAGCTTCAGATCACCTACGATGGCGGCGTGCTGACCTTTACCAGGGCAGCGTAAACCAGCTAACCCGGTACGGACACGCAATTGCGTGTCCGTACGTTATTTGGGGATTATTCCCCCTGTGGGATGGGGCGCAGTCGCACGAATCTAAGCACATTTTGTCCTACGCAGCGGCCCATCTTCAGGCCGTTTTCGATGCCGGCGCGGAAGTGAATCCCCCCGTACAGCCGTGAGATGGCTGCTTCGTAAGCCGCTGCTTCAATGGACGTATACGACCGGTCGTCAAAGCCGAGCCGCCGGCTGGAACGGTCGGTAAAGGCGACCGTTCCAAACATGGTTGTCAGGACTTCCGCCGCCGCCGCCGATACGACCGAATGGCCGGACGGGTATTCGGGAAAACCCGGCGTTTCGACAAACGAGGTCCAGGTTGGGTCAATGTACTCCTGGATATACGTGACCGGGCGCAGCAGCGGGTGCTGGTACTTCCACGACCAGGCAGCGATAAACGCATCCCCCAGGCTGATGCCCACCAGCCCATACATCATGGATGCCATGCCCAGGTCAAGATCAAGCACGTCCACAAGCTGGTTTTCGATCAGCACCCAGTGACCGGCGGGCGTGCCGCTGCCTTTCGGCGTATCCACCCAGCGCCGGGCGATGTCTTTCTGCTCCGGCGTCAGGTTTTTGCCGACGGTCATCACTTCCAGCGCCTGCCGGTAAAAAGTGGAATCCGGGTCGGTAGCAAACGGCATCTTCAGGGGCACGGCGCAGCTATCCGGCGTATAGAGCGCAAATGGACGGATCATGCCCCAGTGTGGTTCGCTGGCTTTCATGTTTGCTTCGGTATACACCCAGTAGGATGAGTCGCCAGTCATCGGCTCGTAGGGCAGATCGCGGGTGGCGTCGTAATTGTCGCCGCTGGCCCAGACCAGCAGCCGGTCGCCGATGCTGTTGCCAAATGCCAGCGACCGTTCGATCACCTCCGCCTCAACGGTGCGGGCACGGTCGTTGCGCTGCGTCTGCCGCAGCAGACTGATTGGCTGCGCCGACTCCGGCTTAAGCAGGCCGGTGAGCAGCGTGGACAGCGCGCCGTTGGCGACCGTTGGCCAATCATAAACGGTGTTGGGGTCAATGGCGGGCATATCCGGCATGGAATTGAGCTGTCGGCTCATGGTAAAGGAGTCCGGGATACCAGGGTGAACCGCCTCGTACAGCGCAATGCCAGCATAGGCATACAGCCGGGAGGCTGCCGGCGGCGTCCAGCCTTCTGCCTGAATGCGGTCGTAGAGGAACTGCATCCACTGAACGGCCAGCGCCGGGTCCTGCTCGGTCGCCGGCTGGGATACAGTCGAAACAGTATCCTGCGCGCGGCTGCTGACCGGCAGGCATAACATCACCAGCGCCAGCAGCAGCGCGGCGGTATAACGTATTCTCATAACCGTTGCTCCCGAAGTTTTTTGCAGACCTGTGCAGGGGCGAACCGCCGGTTTGCCCCTACAGGATATTGTACGGCAAATCAGCCGTTGCGCTCGGCCAGCCGCACTGCCAGCGTCAGCACCCACTCGGTCAGGGCCGATTGCAGGATGGCAAACAGCAGCAGCGCGACACCGAGGAAGATGCCAAAGGGGATGGACGCCCAGATTTCGCTGAAGAAACCCAGGTTGAGGAAGGACATACCCCAGTCGCTGAAGGCAGCGAAGCCGCCCATCAGCAGCCAGGCGGCGGGGTCAGGGATGGTAAGCCGGCCCTGGATAAACTGCGTCGCGCCAATGAGTAGCGCGACCGCCAGCGCCGTGCGGGCAAAGATGCCGACGATCAGCGCGAGCGTGCTGTAGGTGCGCTGCTGAATCCAGACCGAAAACAGCAGGCCGATAGCGGCGCTCAGACCCAGGCTGGTCAGCGGCAGCAGCAGCGAGGCGGTCATCAGGAAGGCCAGCAGCAGCGCGCCCACCAGCGGCGATATTTCCGGCGTGATGCCGTTCACCAGCAGGTCAATGTATTTGCCCTGGAACGCTGTCAGATCGTAGAGAATCCCGAAGATCAACAGCAGGCGCACCACCACGACCACCGCCAGCAGGCCGCGCAGCCGGTAATAAACCGACGCCCAGCGGATGCGCAGCGTCAGGTTGACGCCGCCCGCCGTCGAGCGCAGGTTGTCCCACGCCTGGCGGCGCTTCTGTTCGGCGACGGTGTTCACCGTGAGCGCCAGGGCCGCGATCTGCATGACGATCTGAATCACCAGCAGCGGCCAGAACAGAATGGACATGGCGGCTTCGGTCAGGTTCTGACCTGGCGGGTTCTGGAAGAAGCCGGTGGCGATGATATAACCGCCACCAAATAACAACACGCCGAGCAGGATAACCCCGGCGGCGCGGAGCAGTTGGGCGCGGCGCGGCAGCAGCCGCGTTTTGCCCAGTTCGTAGCGCGTCACGGGGTGGTCGTAACGCGCCCAGGCTGGTAATTGACCGGTTAGACGTGACAGCATACCCTTATTCCCGACTCAACAGTAAATCCCCGATATAAACCTCTAGTCTAGCGAGGGCAGATTCCCATTCGTTGGTTTCGACCCGGACTGTCTGACCGTAACGAATGTAATGAATATACACGTTCGGGGTAATGCCGTCCAGTTGCTGGCGCGCGGCTGCGGCGTACACACCCACTTGCAGGTGATAGCGCCGGGCGTGGTGGTAGATGGCAGTCGAGTCACCCAGGTAATCGCGCACATAGCTGGTTTTATAATCAATGATAGTCCACGAATCGTTAGAATGGAATAATACATCCAAAACGCCATGAATGATACGTTTATCACTGCGATACACAAACGGAAGTTCGCGGAACAGCGTTTGCGCCGCGCTGAGCCGATGGTAGACATCACTCTCGATAAACCGGTCCAGCAAGCGGCGCGCTTCCATGATGGCGATTTGCTGTTGCCGGGGCACCACCACGCCAAGCTGCCAGGCATAACTGCGCAAAATCCGGTTCAGGTTGTCGCGCTCGTCCGGCGCCTGCCACCAGCCCGGCGGCCTGTCCATGCCCAGCACCTTATGCACGATGTCACCGACCAGCCGGAGCGAAACATCCCCCTTCGGCGCGCTGACCGTATCAATGCGCGCCGGGGCATCGTGCAGGACGCCGCGCCGGAAGCGGTCGCGGAAGTAGGTGTCGTAGGGTGCGCTGCCCAAGTCGGCAAGCTGCGTGGCCGTCAGGTGACGGGCCGGGGCGTCCGCTACAACGGGCACGGGCTGGAGCAGCAGCGGCGGCTGGATCGTGTCCGACAGCGGTTTGCCCTGCTGCACTGCATCGTGGTTCCAGGCGGTGTCCGCCGGTTCATCGCCACGCAGTAGGGCTTCGGGTGGGGGAACCTGCTGCGGAACGGTCAGGCTGACCGCGCCCCAGGCGTAGTGATTCAAGGTGCTTGTCTGCGGTGCGACTCCATCCAGGCCAAGCCCCTGCCACAGCCAGTTCAGCCAGCCGCCCAGCTTCCAATTGCCATTCTGGTACTGCGCGATCTGGCCGCTGACCAGCAGATAATCCTGCGCTCGCGTGGCCGCGACGTACAGCAGGCGCTTGCGTTCGGTTTCCTCGCGCCGGCGCAGCAGCGTTTCCGCCTGTGTGTGGGCAAAGCCGCCTTCCAGTTTTTCTTTAACGGGGTTGTAAACCTTACACGTCAGGCCGTGATCCGGATGGTGCAGCACTGCTGCGCCGCCATAAAACGAGCGTTCCCAGTCGGCGTTCGCCAGCACAACCAGCGGGAATTCCAGCCCCTTGCTGGCGTGGACGGTCATCAGCGTGACCGCGCCCTGGGTGTCTACCAACGCTTCGCCCTCGCGCGCTTCGCGTTCGCTTAAATCGCGCAAATACTGCGAGAACGCGCCCAGCATCACCTGGCCGCTGGCCTGCGCCTTTTCCAGCAGCTTTTCGACGTTGCCGCGCCGCCGCGCGCCGTCCGGCAGGGCGGTGAGCGTGGCAAGGTAGCCGGTTTGCGCCAGGATTTCGCGCAGCAGTTCGGCAATCGTGATGCGACCGGCCAGCCCGCGCAGACTTCGCAGCGTGTCCCGCGCAAACGCGACCAGTGGCAACTCGTCATCGGGCACGTGGTCGGCGCTGTCCAGCGCATCCCACAACAGCCGCTGGCCGCTGTCATCACGGCACAGCCGCAGCGCCAGCAGCGCGTCATCGCTGAGGTTAAACAGCGGCGACCGCAGCGCCGCCGCCAGCGCCAGACTGTCGGCAGGGTTGTGCAACGCCGTCAGCAGGTTGAGCACGTCCCAGACTTCCTGACGGCTGTAATAGCCGCGCCCGGCGACGGTGACATACGGCACGCCGGCAGCCTTCAGCGCGTCTTCGTACAGGGTAATATGGGTCGTAGACTGGAACAGGATGGCGGCGTCACCGTAGTGCATAGCGCGGTGCGAGCGGGTCTGTTTGTCGTACACCCGGCGCGGCGGCTGACCATCCGCACCAACAGCGCAGCGCAGATAAGCGGCGATCTCATACGCCTCCCAGCGGCGGCAGGTATCGGCTTTATCGTCGCCGTCCAGCAGGCTTTTGTTGAGCAGCAGCAGTTCCAGCGCGGGCGTGTCGGCAGGGGCTTCGGCGCGGAAGGCGGTCATGCCGTTACCGAATTCCACTTCGTAGTCGGCGACCGGGCTGGCCGGGTCTTTTTGCAGCACGTGGGCGAACACGTGGTTGAAACACTCCACCAGCCGGCGGTGCGCACGGAACGACTGTGCCAGCGGCACGGCGCTGCCGCCCGTGTCCACAATTACCTGGCGCACATGGCCGAACACACTCACATCCGCACCCCGGAACTGGTAAATGGACTGCTTTTCGTCACCCACGACAAACAGGCTACCGGGCTGCGCCGGGTCGGCCAGATGCCGCACGATCTCCCACTGCGCCGCGTTGGTATCCTGAAACTCGTCCACCAGCAGATGTTTAAACTCGGCGTTCCGGTAGCGGGCGCACACCGCCGGATGCTCTGCCAGCAGGCGGCAGGTCAGGCGTTCGAGGTCGTCAAAATCCAGCACCCCGTTTGCCTGCTTCATATCCCGGTAGGTCTGCTGCGTCCGCCGGATGAGCGTACACCACAGCGGCATAAACCCGGCAGCGCGGCGATCAAGGTCGCCCGGCGGGTCGCCGATGACATCCAGCAGCGCGCAGGCAGTCTGGCGTAATGATTGCAGCGCGGCTTTGGCCTCATCCAGCGTGTCTTTACAGCCCCAGTTGACAGCGCTGCCGATGTTGGTTTTAATCGCTTTCAGTGTTTTTAACGCTTCCAGACAGGCAGCGCCGTCCGCCCGCTGGTCGAGAACGGCCAGCGCGTCCCAGCAGGCGCGCCAGACAGCCAGCAGCCGGTCGCCGCAGTCCTCATCCGGCCACCGTTCCGGTGACCAGTTGGCGGCGTTCCAGAAGGCCGCATCGGCAGTGAGGTTGTCCAGGGCGCGGGCGAAACCGGCGTCCCACCGGCGCTGCCATTCCGCGAACGGGTCAGGCGGCGGGTCGGTGATGTCGGCGGTTATCAGGTGTTCCAGCGCCTTCCGAACAGTGTCTGCGCCGTATTCCAGCAGCAGCGCGGCGCAGGCGTCATCCTCACTGACGACGGTTTGCAACACCTGCTCGATTGCGTCTTCCAGCAGCAGCCATGCTTCAACTTCTTCCAGCACCTCAAATTTGGGGTCAACCCCGGCTTCGGCGGCATTGGCGCGCAGGATACTGGCGCACAAGCCATGAATCGTATCAATCCGGGCGCTGTCCACGCTGGCAAGCCAGTCCGACCAGCACGGCTCGTCCGGCGCGCTGTCGCGGCGGCGTTCCAGTTCGCGGCGCACACGGTCGCGCATTTCCTGCGCCGCCTTGCGGGTGAAGGTGATCGCCACCAGCGCAGTCAGCGGCCAGTTGCGGTTCGCATCCAGCAGTGAGAGATAACGTTCCACCAGGACGTGCGTTTTGCCCGAACCCGCGCCAGCGACGACGATGAGATTGCGGTCATGGGTGTAAATAGCGGTGCGTTGTTCGGCGGTCAGTTCCACAGGCTAGCCCTCGCGTTTGAAGCGGTTAACCATCCCGACGCGGCACATGCGGCTGAAGTCACAGTAATGGACGCAGCTTCCGTCTGCCTTGTTGGGATGGACGGCAAAATTGCCCCGGCGCGCCTGGCGGATGTAACGCGCCAGAAGTTCCTGTGCCGCTTCGAGCGCGGCGGCATCGTCTTCATCGGCCAGGCGCATATCGCCGCTGAGTTTACGGGTGCCGAGGTGATAAAACGCGCCGCCAGTTACGGCTGTCGGTTTGTCCGGGTCGGGGTCAACTCGCAGCAATTCCTGCGCCACCCGCAGGTACAGCATCATCTGGAAGTTGCGCCCGCGTTCCATTTCCGAGCGTGGAATTGGCGTGCTGCCGGTTTTGTAATCCACCAGAATCACGGTATCACCCACGCGGTCCATGCGGTCAATCTGCCCACGCAGGCGCAGCCGTTCCCCGCCGAGTGTCAGGGTGATCGTTTCCTGCCCGTTCGTGCCAAACGGTACTTCCTGACGATAAGGCTGGCGCGGCAGCGGGCTGTCGAACTTCTTCGAAATCGGTGCATCGTCGGAAAAGTCAAGCCGGACGAAGGCTTCCAGTTTCCGCACCAGCGCAGCCTGTTCCTGCTGCCACAGGGCGGACGCGCGAAAGCCGTAACGTGCCGGCGCGGCGCGCAGCACGCCGGCGGCCACGTCGTGCAGAATTTCAATCGCCAGATCGGTGTTTTCCGGCATGATCGTGACGCTGAGGCGGGCAAGGTGGCCGTAGGTCTCTTCGAGGATTTTGTGGTTGATGAGTCCCCATTGCAGTCGGTCGGTACCTTCTTCAGGCTCTTCCATCGCCTCCAGCTTTAGCAGCCGTTTGGCGAAGAAGCGGAAGCCGCAGGTGCCGTAGTCGTTGAACTGGCTGGCGCTCCACACGCGGCGCGGGCCAAGTTCGTCGGCTGCCCACGCCAGCAGCCGCGGGTCGCGCAGCCGCCCGGTGTAGCGGTCGTGGGGAGCGCGGGACATACGCGCCAGTTCGATGTTTCGCCCGGCGCAGATGTGCCGCCAGTGAGCATCATGCGCGGCTGCCAGCCAGTTGTACAGGCCGATCACACCATTATCCGGCGGCGACTGGTTGAGGCCGGCGGCCACCGCCAGCGCGGCCTCAACCGGTGAGGCCACATCCCCCGCCGGAAC
Organism: Chloroflexota bacterium; assembly: GCA_016223085.1. Classification (GTDB taxonomy): domain Bacteria; phylum Chloroflexota; class Anaerolineae; order Aggregatilineales; family Phototrophicaceae; genus CFX2. Next base: position 353,355 of record JACRPS010000011.1, on the reverse strand, counting down.
CACGCCACCCAAACCAATGCGACTCTGCTGCACCAGGTCGTCGGCGTCGCTGAACACCCGTTTGACGCGCCGCCACAGGTGGCTTTCCGGCCAGGGCGCGCCGTCCTGCACCGTTGGGCGCGAGAGGGTGAGCGAAACCCGCGCCAGACCAAGCAGTTCGTAAAACAGGCCGTCATCGGCGGCGCGTTCGGCACGGGTTTCCAGCGGGATGCCCTTCGCCGCCAGCGCCCGACGTTCGCTGTCCAGGTACAGCGGGTCTTCCGGCGTGGGCGCGGGGAAGATACCTTCCGACAGGCCGAGAATAAACACGTGCAGGTGCGGCAGGCCGCGCGCGTTTTCGACGGTTGTCACCAGCACCCGCCCGGCGCGGTTGTGGCGGCGTTCGATGCGGGCGCGGTTGATGCTCCGCTTCAGTTCGTCCAGAAACGCCCGCCAGTCCAGGCGGGGGTCTTCCCCAAGCGCCTGCAACAATAGCTGCGCCGACAGCAGACTGCGCAAAATACGTTTCAGTTCGGCCATCGCGGTCAGGTCGCGACCGACGACATCGCCGTTCGCGGCGCTCCGAATACCGCGCAGCAGGTTTACCGTATAACCGCCGCTGCTGGCTACCGGGTCATCATCCGGGTCAGGCGCGGTGTCCGGGCCGATCAGCCGTTCCAGCCATGCCACGTAGTCCACCAGCGAACTTTCTGGCGGCGGCGTCACGCCAGCAAAAAAAGTGGTGAGCGCAGCCGTTATGGCTTCGGCGGCGGCGGGGTCGAGCGTGAACGGTTCGGTTTCATCATCCTCCGGTGTCACGGTAGCCGCCAGCCGAATCGCTTCCAGCCACATGGCTCTGCCGCCAGTGACACGCTGCGCCCGGCTCAGGCGTTCCAACAGATCAACTTCGGTACTGTCCAGACCGGGAATCGTAAAGTAGGGCGACCGCAGCACATCAATCAGGCTGCGCCGCCGGAAATCGAAGGTGGACAGTTCGAGCAGGTTCAGCAGGGCGATCATGGCGGGGTTATCCGCCAGCGGTTCGCCGTAATGCAACGCGACCGGCACGCCGTAACCACGCGCGGCCTGCGCCAGATGCGGCCCGTAGCGGTCCCAGTCGCGCACCGCGAGTATGATGTCATCGGGCTGGCTGCCGGACAGCAGCAGGCGCTTGACACGCCGTAGCACCGCGCCGGCCTCCTGCGCCGGGTTGGGCGCTTCGATCAGCGTCAGGCAGCCGTCCGATGGGCGCGGCGTGATGTCGGGCGTAAAGCTGGCGGCGAGCAGATGGTTCAGCGCCGGGTGACGGTCGTGGGTGTAACCCGGCTCAACCGGTTCCACGCGCAGCGGCACTTCGTATTCGTCAAACGCGGCGCGCAGATGTTCAATCGCCTGATGGAAACGGCGGCCTACGGTATCGTCCGGCGCGGTCGGCAGGGTGATGATGGTGCGCCCGGCCTGCGCCGCCAGCAGCGCCAGCAGCCGGGCCTGCAGCGGGTTAAACTGGTCGAAGCCGTCCGCCAGCAGCAGCGCCACGTTAGCGGCGAGGTACGGATTGTCTTCCAGCGCTTCCAGCGCCAGCCAGCCTTCCCCCTCGCGGTCTACCAGTTCGTGCTGTTGAAGCTGGTTCTGATACGTGTCGTAAATCAGCGCCAGGTCACGGTCCTTGTCCGTCCCGGCACTGGCGGCGAAAGCGTCAGGATAGATGAGGTTGTATTTGAGTTCGTAAATAAACTCCGCCACGATTTCAACAAAGCCGGGCGTATGGGCAATCTGCCCATAGACGCGCAGGCGGTTCTCGCGCTGAAGCTGCGCCAGAATGTTCCGCAGCAGGCGGAAACGGGCAGTCGGGTCAAGCTGGCGCTGCGGGTTGCCAGCCATGTCCAGCAGGCGTTGGTACAGCGTGTAGAAACTGAAAAACTCGACGTTAAAGTAGACACGGCGGGCATCGGGATGGCTGACGAGCCGCTGGCGGAAGGAGTCTTCCTGACGGGTATTGGGCAGCAGCACCCAGGCGCGGGCGAACGGCTGGGGGTGCAGCGTATCCAGCAGCGCGTCCAGCGCAAACGCCGTTTTGCCAGCCCCCACCGGCATCAGCAGCAGTTGCGTTCTCATGTAACGTTCAGGCCTCATCAAGCAGCAGCCGGCGCACCCGGCTGACCACGCTGTGGGGGATGCGGTTCGGGTTGGCGAGATAGTTGGGTTGCAGGTTGCGAACGAGGGTGTTGAGGTGGCTGACCGGCACTACCGGCGCGCGCTCCGCGATGGTGACGGTGGATTCGTCGCCGATAAATACCACGACGCCAAACACGGGCACATCCAGACCGCGTTTTTCGAGGTAAGTGCGCAGATGGTCCACATCCTCAACGGCCTGCCGCGTCGGGCTGAAACCGAGCGGTACCCATTCGCCGGCGGCGTTCTGTTTCATCCACTCGGCGGCTTCGTTGGCGAGATTGCCGGTATTGTCCACGATACGGAACACCAGCGCACCCGGCGGCCCGATCATGACGGCATCAATGTAACCCAGGCCGGGGCGGTTGATGTTACGGACAAAACTGTACTGGTTGTCAAACAGCGGTGCCAGATAATCCCCCGCGATCAGCGCCAGATTGTTATCCTGACGGCGGGTGAAGGCGCGGACCGCCATGCCCAGACCAAGCAGGCCAACGGCGATACCGATGATAAGCAGGGCAGTGCGGCCAAAGCTGAACAGACCAAACTGAGGATGACTCGGCGGAATCGGCGGGATGGCAAAACCCAGCAGCGCGACAATGCTGATAAAGATACCGATGGCGACGACCACAAACGCCAGTTGCAGCAGATTGTACGAACGGCGAGCCAGTGCCCGCGCAGGCGCAACGTTGTCCATAACCGCCTACTTCTGCCCGTTCGGCGGCTGGGGAACCTTGGCGCGGCGCAGCGCGATCACTTCTTCCAGCACGTGCTGGAGTTCGTTAAAACGGGGCAGCGGTTTGTACATCAGCTTGTCCGCGCCGGCCTGTTCGATGGCTTCCTTCTCCTCGTCCGGTGTCAGCCGGTAGGCCGTCGTCAGCACGATGGCGATATTGTTCAGGATGGGACTCTGGCGCAGTTTTTCGCCCACCATCGGGCCGCTGAACGCGCCGGGCAGGCGGATGTCCAGCAGTGCCAGCTCCGGCAGTTCGCCCTGGAAGCGTTTGTTGTTTACATCGTCAATCCAGGCAACTGCTTCCTCACCATCCACGAAGGCCACCCCCTCGATCCCCCACATTTCAAACATGGCGAGCAGCACTTCGTAAATATCCGGCTCGTCTTCCACCACCATCCACGTAGACAAATTCGACTCCTTGTCACGCTGCAAACCGAGTCATAACCCAATCATAATTTTATGCGCCGATTTCGGCAACTTTCGCCGCAGCGGCTATGTCTAGTATACTGAAATGAAGAACACCGACAGCATAAAGGCCGGTGGATATATCGAAAATTTTACGTTGTCGGAACATAACACCATGTTCTGACGGTGACACAGGTAGCGTTATGACCAACGATGCACGTGAAGTCAGTGGGGCGATCAACCGGGTGAACAGCCTGGGGACGGCCACCGAGCGGTTATTCAGCCGGCTGTATCAGGGGCTGCGGCTGCGGTCAAACACGCCCGGTAAACCCGCCGTGCCTGATCTGGCTGAGCGCAACCGGCAGTTGCAGCGCGCCATTAAACGGCGCGACCTGGAGATTGAGCGCCTGAACAGCATCCTCGCCACCATCAGCGAAGGTATCATCATGCAGGACTTGGATGGGCGCATCGTGCTGGTGAATGCCGCCGCCAAACGGCTGATCGGCAGCCGCAAGGACATCTGGGAGAGCGAACTGGGCACACTGTTTAACGCTTACCGCGACGTGACACAGGTGGAGTCTGAACTCGCGCCGCTGGGCGAACCAACGCGCATTCAGGTCAACAACATGATTCTGGGCGCGCAGGTGGCCGCCGTTGCTGACAGCCGGGGGCAGCGGTTGGGCACGTTGATCGTGCTGCGCGACGTCACCCGTGACGCGCTCTCCGACCGGCTCAAAAACGAGTTTGTGACGGCGATTTCGCACGAACTGCGGACGCCGATGGCGGTCATCAAGGGCATGAGCGACGTGATTATGAACCAGCCCGGCGACCGCCCGCCGAACCGCCGCTTCCTCGAAACGCTCAGCCGCAACGTAGACATTCTCGACCGGATGATTGTGGAACTGCTGGACATCAGCGAGATGAGCGCGCAGGCGTTCAGCATCCGCCACGACCCGGTCAATCTGGAAGAACTGATCTGGAACGTGGTCAACGGCGTGACGCCGGAGGTGAAGCGGGCGCAGTTGGACGTGGCGGTGATGCTGCGCGACGTGGAACGATTGCAGGTGGTGGGGGATGACCAGCGGCTGCGCTGGGCGCTGGGGCACCTGTTACAGAACGCAATTCGCTATACCGAACCGGGCGGGCACATCATCGTCATGGCAAGCGGCAGCGATGCCAAGCGGGTGACGATTCAGGTGGTGGACACCGGCGTGGGTATTTCCAAGAAAGACCTGCCGCACATCTTCGAGCGGTTTTACCGGGGCGAACCGCGCACGTCCAGCGGTAAGCTGCTCGACCCGCGCGGGCTGGGGCAGGGCCTGTTTGTAGCGCGGTCAGTGACAGAAGCGCACGGGGGGTATTTGACGGTGCGCAGCGAGCAGGGGCAGGGCAGCATCTTCACGATGGTGCTGCCGATTAATCCGCCGGCGTGATTTGGCCTTTAGCGAGCAAAACGTTACAATCCCCCATGTGTCTTTACGAATTTCGTGGAGCGAAACGGTTTGGGTGCGATTGGAGCTTTCACGTTTGTCTTACACACCCATCTGCCCTATGCGCGTCTGGCGGGGCGCTGGCCGCATGGTGAGGAGTGGATTCACGAAGCCACCAGCGAAACCTATATCCCCCTGCTGCAAACGCTCTACGATCTGAAAGACGACGGCGTGCCCTTCCGCCTGACACTGAGCATCACCCCCGTGCTGGCGGAACAGCTAACCGACCCGATCGTCCTCGATCATTTTGACCAGTATCTGAATGACCGTGTTGAAGCCGCGCGGCAGGATATCTCCTTCTTCAGCGATGGCGCTGCACCGGATTCGCCTGACCTGCATCTGCGTTATCTGGCGGAGTGGTACCAGCGCCGGTATGAGGCGGTGCAGCGCGCCTTCCGTGACCGCTTCAGCCGTGACATTATCGGCGCGTTCCGGCGGCTGCAGGATGACGGGTATCTCGAAATCATCACCAGCGCGGCCACACACGGGTACCTGCCGCTGCTCAGCCGCGACAGTTCGATTGCCGCGCAACTTAAAACGGCGGCGCAGAGTTACGAACGCTGCTTTGGCCGCCCGCCGACGGCGATCTGGCTGCCGGAGTGCGCCTACCGTCCGGCTTACGTGTCCGCCGATGGTCGCGTTCGTCCCGGACTGGAAACGTGGCTGGCGCGTTATGGCCTGAAAGTCTTTTTCAGCGAAACGCACACTATCACCGGCGGCCTGCCGGTGGGCGTGGCGGCGGGTGATGTGCTGGGGCCGTATGGAGCGATCACACGGCGCTACGTGATTCCGGCGCGACAGCAGCCACCGCCGGAGCGTCCGGCGACCACCTTCCAACCGTATTACGTCAGCGAAACTGCCGCCGGGCCGGACGCACAACACCATTCCGGCGTGGCCGTGATCGGGCGCGACCACCGCACCGGTATGCAGGTGTGGAGCGCGGACTGGGGCTACCCTGGCGATTTTGATTACCGCGAATTTCACAAACGCGCCGGCAGCAGCGGCCTGCAATACTGGCGGGTAACGGGGACGAAAATTGACCTGGCGGCCAAGGATTTGTACCGTCCTGATTGGGCTGCCGAGAAGGTTGACCAGCACGCCGAACATTTCGCCCATCTGGTGGGCGATCTGCTGCGCGATTATCAGCGGCAGACCGGGCAGTATGGTCTGATCGCCTCAGCTTACGATACGGAGCTGTTTGGTCACTGGTGGTTCGAGGGGGTGGACTGGCTGGGCAAGGTGCTGCGCCTGCTGGCAAGCAATCCTGACATCGAACTGACAACCGCCAGCCAGCACATTGCCAGCCACCCGCCGGCGGAAGTGCTGGACCTGCCGGAAAGTTCATGGGGCGCGGGGGGCAATCATTTCACCTGGGACAATGCCGATACCCACTGGATGTGGCCGCCGATTCACGAAGCCGAACGCCGGATGGAACGGCTGGTGGCTGCCTTTCCTGACGCGCCGGGTGATGCGCTGGCTGTCTTAAACCAGACCGCGCGCGAACTGCTGCTGCTGCAAAGTTCCGACTGGCCGTTTCTGGTCACAACCGGGCAGGCGCGGGAATACGCCATCGGGCGCTTTAACCAGCATGTCGAACGCTTCGAGAAGCTGGCGGCCAGCCTGGAGCGCGGCGCGCCGAACCGAGCACTGGCCGATGAATACTGGGAACTGGATAAGGTGTTCCCGGACGTGGATTATCACTGGTTTGCAGAGCTACCGTAGGGGCGCACAGCCGTGCGCCCTGCGCGCAAAAACACAAGGGGGCAAACCCGTTGAACATGAATGTCCTGTTTGTCAGCGCGGAAGCCGCGCCGTTTGCGAAGGTAGGCGGCATGGCCGATGTGGTCGGGAGTCTGCCGGCGGCGCTGCGCCAGCTGGGGGTAGATGCCCGCGTGATGCTGCCGTACTACGGCTACATTGACTCCGAACGCTATCACATCACGCCGCTGTTTTCGTTTCCATTCCCGCGCCGCACCGGCACGGTGAACGTGCAGGTGTATTCAACCGTCTACCAGGGTGTGCCGTATTATTTCATTCAGGGCTGGCCGTTCTTTGGTGACGAAAATCAGGTCTACAGCACGTGGGAATGGGACGTACCACGTTTTATCTTCTTCAGCCAGGCGACGATGGCGGTTGCCTGGGAACTGCGCGGGCGCGAAGACTGGTTCCCGGATGTGTTCCACGTCAACGATTGGCATACCGGTCTGGTGCCGTTCCTGCTGCACGAAAGCCGCCATTACCCGACCTGGGCGCAGGTGGCCTCCATCCTCAGCATCCACAACCTGGCGTATCAGGGCGACCATGCCGGCGGCTGGCTGTGGGAACTCGGCGTGCCCGGTCGCCACCAGCCCGATCTGGTGTACCAGGATTTAACCAATAACCTGATGGCGATTGCCATCGCCTATTCGGACATGCTGACGACGGTCAGCCCGCGCTACGCCGTCGAAATCCAGTACCCGTACATGGGTTACGGCCTCGATGGCCTGATTCGCACACGCGTGAACGATCTGGTGGGTATCCTGAATGGCATTGATACCGAGGCGATGAACCCAGCCACTGACCCGCTGATTGTCTCAAACTTCAACGCCGATAACTTCGTGGAAAATCGCCCGCCGAACAAGCGCCAGCTTCAAACCGACTTCGGGCTGGAAGTGCGCGACGATGTGGCCGTGCTGGGCATCGTAACCCGGCTAGTGCAGCAGAAGGGCATTGACCTGCTGATTCCGGCGTTGCGGCGGCTGCTGGGCAGCACCGACGTGCAGTTCATCGGCCTGGGGTCAGGCGAACCGGAGTACGACCGCCAGTTCTCCCGGCTGGGGCAGGATTACTGGTGGCGGGCGCGCACATACATCGGTTATAACGCTGCGCTGGCGCAGCGGATTTATGCTGGCTGTGATCTGTTTCTGATGCCCAGCCATTACGAGCCGTGCGGTATCGGCCAGATGCTGGCGATGCGCTACGGTGCGCTGCCGGTGGTGCGGGAAACCGGCGGACTGGCCGATACGGTTGAAAATTACGACAACGGCCCGGCGGAGCGCGGCACGGGCTTTGTCTTCCAGTGGGAGGAGGCCGAAGCGCTGTATAACACGGTGCTGTGGGCGCTGGACACCTTCCACAGCCGGCGTGACGCGTGGCAGCGGATGCAGCGCCGGGCGATGCAGCGCGACTTTAGCTGGGACAACAGTGCCCGGCAGTATATTGAAGTTTATCGCAAGGCGCTTATCAAAAGACGAGGTGGATTTTCATGGCAAAAGTAAAAGCTGTCATTCTGGCCGGCGGCGAAGGCACACGTCTGGTGACGTTAACTGCCAAACGCGCCAAACCGGCGGTGCCGTTTGCCGGGAAGTACCGCATTATTGATTTCACGTTAAGCAACTGCGTCAACTCCAACATTTTTGACGTGCTGATTCTGACGCAGTATCGCCCGCACAGCCTTAACGACCACATTGGGCGCGGGCGTCCCTGGGATCTGGATCGTTCATTCACCGGCGGCGTGCAGATTTTGCAGCCGTACAAGGGGCGGGCGGATACTGACTGGTATGCCGGCACGGCGGATGCGGTGGCGCAGAACTTAAACTTCGTGCGGCGCGGGCGGCCTGATTACGTGCTCATTCTCTCAGGCGATCACATCTACGAGATGGACTACGACGTGCTGATTCAGTTCCACCGCGAGCGGAAGGCCGACGCGACGGTTTGCACCATCCGCGTGCCGATGGACGAGGCCAGCCGGTATGGTATCCTCGACGTGGACGATGATTACCGCGTGCGCGAGTTTGTTGAAAAACCGGCCAACCCACCCGGTAACCTGGCCAGTATGGGCGTGTACGTGTTTAACTATGCCGTGCTGGAGCAGCAGATACAGGAAGACCAGAAGCGCAGGGCGTCGAATCACGACTTCGGCAAGGACATTATCCCACGCATGGTGATCGAGGGCATGAACGTCTACGCCTATCCCTACGGCGGGTACTGGGTAGACGTGGGGACGATTGATGCCTACTGGGAAGCGCACATGGATTTGATTGCGTCGCCGCCGTCGCTCAACCTGAATGACCGGACGTGGGTCATTCACACCCGCAGCGAGGAACGTCCGCCCGTGCATATCCATACCGGCGCGACCGTCAAAAACAGCCTCATCACCGACGGGTCGGTGATATCGGAAGGCGCACTGGTGGAAAACTCGGTGCTGTCGCCGGGGGTGTACGTGGGACCAAACGCCGTCGTGCGCGAGTCCATCGTGCTGACGGACACGTACATCGAGGCCGGCGCGGTGGTGGAACGCTGCATCCTCGACAAAATCGTGGTGATCGGCCACAACGCTCACGTTGGCAAAATCCTGGAAATGGGCGAACTGGGCATCACCTGTGTCGGCAAAAATACGCACGTGCCGGCAGGGTACACCATTGGTCACAGTGCAGTGCTGGGCACGGATTTGCGGCTGGAGGATTTTGCGGCGTACACCAACAAGATCGTGCCGAGCAATACAACCATCGGTTACAAGAAAAAGTGATGATGTCCCGCTGCGTTTCCCGGCATTTTGTCACTGCGCGGTGGGGCGCGCAGGTGATTAAGCTAGATGCAAATCGGGCACAGACGCCTCGGTCTGGAAACTATATTTAACGAGGAGGGGACGATGTCCAAATTTGAACGAAGCTGCCTGTGCGTGCACGGGCATTTCAGCCAGCCGCCGCGTGGCAACCCGTTGGAGAGTCCCCCCGGCCAGGTGGTCGAACCGGAAGCGGCGCCGTTCCAGAACTGGAACGAGCGCATCACGGCGACTTCCTACCGCCCGAACGCCGAACGCGGCAACTTCAGCTTCATCAGTTACAGCTTCTCCGAAGCACTGGTGAAGTGGCTGGAAGTGAACGCCCACGACGTATACGAAACGATTGTGAATGCCGACAGGGAAGCCTATGCTACCCAAGCGCCGGCGGGGAATGCGCTGGCGACGGCGTACAATCACATCATCCTGCCACTGGCGCGCAAGCGCGATAAACGAACGCAGGTTTTCTGGGGCGTGTCGGCGTTCGAGGAGCGATTTGGTCGCCAGCCGCTTGGCTTCTGGCTGCCGGAGCTGGCGGTAGACCTGGAAACGCTGCGCCTGCTGCGCGAGGCGGGCATCCAGTATACGGTGCTGGCGGCCAAGCAGATTCAGGACTGGTCACCCGGCGCGGGGGCGGGGCCGTTTAACGTGGCGCTGGGTAACGGCGCGACCATGGCCGTGTTTGTGCGCAACGATGAACTATCGGCGCAAATCTCGTTTAACATTCACAACCTGGGCGGCGCGGGCCGCTGGGTAGACCAGGTACTTGGCCCGGCGCGGAAAAACATCGGGCCGCTGGTACTGCTGGCGACGGCGGGTGAAACCTTCGGCCACCACTTCGCCGGTGAGGAAGAATTTTTGTACTGGCTGGTGAAATACGAAGCGTCCCGCGCCGGCTACCAGATCACCACGCTCGACCAGTATTTTGTCCAGCATCCGCCGACACAAACGGTACAGATCAGGGAATTAACAAGCTGGGGCAACTACGAAGGGCTGACGCAGTGGCTGACCGGCTTTGCCGATGCGCATCAGGACACCACCTGGAAAGGGGCGCTGCGGCGCGCGCTGGATAACGCCGCCAGCGAAGTGGACCGGGTGTATGAAGAACTGGTGCGTTCGTATGGCGTGGACCCCTGGGAACTGCGCGACCGGTACGCGCCGGTGATCGTCGGTACGGTGGATGCCGACGACTTCATCAGCGAACACATCCCGAAGATCAGCATCGGGCATCGCCAACAGTTGAAGCAGTTGTTCCTGGCGGAACGGCTGGCGCAGCGCATGTACAACAGTTACACCTTCACCGATAACCGGCTGGACAGCCGCCAGCCGCGTTACGCGGTGGCCTGCGCGGCGGCGGCGCTGACACTGGCGCAGCAGGCCAGCGGGCAGGACTTAAACGACCGCTTCCCGCTGGATATGGCGGTGGTGCGCTCCGCCAACAGCCCGGTGAGCGGCACCGACATCCTGCACAGCGTGCTGGAAGAATTTCAGCTTGACCTGCTAAAACGGTGAAAATCAAACGCCCGGTGTTAACTGCCGGGCGTTTGCATCCTGATTGAACGTTGAAGCGGGCTAGAATAGCTAGGTTGTCACAACGGAATTGTCGCCGCTGAAGGGGTTGGGCACGTACTTGTCGGCGTGCCAATCGTTGTGCCATTCCGTGCCGTTCACCAGATAACGAAACTGGTACTCGCGGTTTTTGTCCAACTCCAGCGTCACGCTGAAGTGCCCGTTCTTGAGTTTCTTCATCGGGGTGGCTTTTTCGTCCCAGTTGTTAAAATCACCCACCAGATACGCGGATTCAGCTTTGACGGCTTCCGGCAACGTGAACGTCACTTTGCAGACGGGTTTACTCTTTAATACCTGCTTCTTCAGCATACCGGCTGTTCTCCTTTTGCCCGGCTCAGATTCAGCTTGCGCCGATTGTAGCATAGCCCCATGCCGGAAAACAGCTACATTTAATAAAATTTAATCGTTTATGTTTGAGCAAGTTTGCCAAATTAGCCTGAAATGGCTATGCTTCAAACTTTGCGAGGCATAATCGCGCTACTACACGCATTTATCAGGAGATCACTGGATGATTAAACCTGTCGCCCGAATTAACGTTGTCCCGAACTTGCCGGGACCGCTGCGGCGGCTGCAAGAACTGGCCATGAATCTGCGGTGGGCGTGGGACCATGAAACCATTGCCCTGTTTCGCCGCCTCGACCGCGACCTGTGGGAAGAAACCAACCATAACCCGGTCTGGCTGCTGGGGCGGGTGAGCCAGGAGCGGCTGGAAGCCGTGTGTAACGACCCGGCCTACATGGCGCACTACCGCGCCGTGTGCGATGCGTTCGACACGTACATGAACAAACGGGAAAATACGTGGTATGAGACGCACTACGGCCACCTGCCAAAGCCGATCATCGCCTACTTCTCGATGGAGTTTGGCATCACCGAATGTTTGCAGAACTACTCTGGTGGTCTGGGTGTCCTCAGCGGCGACCACCTGAAAAGCGCCAGCGACCTGGGGCTGCCGCTGGTGGGTGTGGGCATTCTGTATCAGGAAGGTTATTTCCAGCAGTACCTGAACGCCGATGGCTACCAGCAGGAACTGTACCCGATCAACGACTACGCCAATCTGCCGGTGACACTGCAAATGAAAGCCGATGGCACGCCGATCAAAATCAGCGTGCCGCTGCCGGGGCGGGAGCTGTTCGCGCAAATCTGGAAAGTGCAGGTTGGCCGCGTGCCGCTGTTCCTGCTCGATACCAATATCCCCGACAACCCGCGTGAGGAAGACCGCAACCTGACCGACCGGCTGTACGGCGGCGACCGCCGCACCCGCATCCGGCAGGAAATCCTGATGGGTATCGGCGGTATCCGCGCGCTGGACGTGCTGGGGCTGCGCCCACAAATCTGCCATATCAACGAGCCACATTCGGCGTTCCTGGCGCTGGAACGTATCCGGCAGTTGATGGGCGAAAACAAGCTGACCTTCCAGCAGGCACGGGAAATCACGGCGGCGGGCAACATCTTCACCACCCACACCCCCGTACCGGCAGGGCTGGAACGCTTCGGCTTCGACCTGATGGACGAACACTTCACCGATTACTACCGCAGCCTGGGCCTCTCGCGCGACCAGTTCCTTGATCTGGGGCGCGAAAATATGGGTACATATGAACTGTTTTCGATGGCGGTGCTGGCGCTGAACACGGCAGCGCAGGCCAACGGCGTCGCCAAGCTGCACGGCGAGGTGTCGCGGCGGATGTGGCAGTGGCTGTATCCCGGCGTGCCGGAGCGTGAAGTGCCGGTAGAAGCGATCACCAACGGCGTGCACGTGCAGACGTGGACCAGCCGCGAAATGGGTACGCTGCTTGATCGCTATCTTGACCCGTCGTGGCGCACCGAAGAAGCGCGGCCCGAAGTCTGGCAGGGGATTGATGGTGTGCCGGATGCCGAACTGTGGCGCACCCACGAACGCCGCCGCGAGCGGCTGGTGGCCTTTACGCGGCAGCGGCTGCGCCAGCAGTTAAGCAACCGGGGCGCGTCGCAGAGCGCGATTGAAGATGCCGAGGAAGTGCTGAATCCCGATGCGCTGACCATCGGCTTTGCGCGGCGGTTCGCCACCTACAAACGCGCCACGCTGCTGTTCCGTGACCTGGAACGCCTGAAACGGATTCTGAATGACCCGGATCGCCCGGTGCAGGTCATCTTCGCCGGCAAGGCGCACCCGCACGACACCGGCGGCAAGGAACTGATTCGCCAGATCGTGAACATCGCGCGCGGCCCGGATTTCCGCCACGCGATTGTGTTCCTCGAAAATTACGACATGAACATCGCGCGGCATCTAATCCAGGGCGTGGATGTATGGCTGAACACACCGCAGCGCCCGAAGGAAGCCAGCGGCACCAGCGGCATGAAGGTCATCTACAACGGCGGTCTGAATTGCAGCATCCTCGACGGCTGGTGGGCGGAAGGGTACTCGCCGGAAGTCGGCTGGGCGATTGGCCGGGGCGAGGAGTACCCGGACGAGGAATGGGAGCACCAGAACTATATCGAAAGCCAGGCGCTGTACAACATTCTGGAGCAGGACATCATCCCGCTGTTTTACAATCGCGGGCGCGACGGCCTGCCGCGCGAGTGGATTGCCAAGATGAAAACCAGTATGCGGACGCTCGCGCCGTACTTCAATACCCAGCGCATGGTGCAGGAGTACACGCAGCGCATGTATATGCCCAACTACGAAAACAGCCTGAAGCTGTTTGAAGACCACCTCGAAAACGGATTGGAATACGCCGAGTGGCGTGAAAAGATCGAAAACGCCTGGAAGCAGGTGAAAATCCGCAGCGTGGACATCCCGCCCCGGCTGGTGAAGGTAGGGACGGAGATCGAGGTGAACGCGCTGGTTGACCTGGGGCAGCTCAAGCCGGAGGACGTGCGCGTACAGTTGTACTGGGGCGACCTGACCACGCGTGGCGAGATCAACGGGCAGAACGGCGGCGTGATTGACATGCAGCCGGTTGGCAAAGGTGAGGATGGCGCTTACAAGTTCACTTCCAAGCTGGCGTACAATACCAGCGGCGAACGCGGCCTGTCAGTGCGGGTGCTGCCGTACCATCCCTACCTGCGCTCACCGTTTATGCCGGGGCTGATTACCTGGGCGACGTAACTGTTTAGTGATGAATGGGGCAGGGGATACCCACCTGCCCCTGGTATTTCTGCCGGAGGCTCGCCTATGATTACGACTCCTCAGATTGAAACTGTGCCTATCGCGTTAAGCGCCGAGGGGGTTATTCGGGTAGGTGGTACGCGCGTCACGCTGGACACCATTGTTCATGCGTTCAATCGTGGTATGTCAGCCGAGGAGATCGTAATCGCTTATCCGGCAGTTTCGTTGGCTGATGTCTATGATGTGATTGCCTATTATTTACGTCATCAGGACGAAGTGGCTGCTTATATCCGCGAGCGTGAAAAACGGGCTGAAACCGTGAGGCGCGCGGTGGAAGCACGACACCCGGAGATGGCAGGTATACGCGCCCGGTTGCTGGCGCGGCGGGAAGCACAACAGCGAAAGTCGGAATGATGCGCTTCCTTGCTGACGAGAATTTTGATAATCGTATTTTGCGTGGGCTGTTGCGTGTAAAGCCTGATCTGGATGTTGTGCGGGCACAGGACACGGAAATCAGCGGAGCAGAAGACCCGATTCTACTTGAATGGGCGGCGAAAGAAGAACGAATATTACTCACTCACGATGTGGAGACGAGGGTTGGTTTTGCTTACGAACGGGTCAAAGCTGGATTGCCAGTGCCGGGAGTCTTTGAAATTCGCGACACAGTACCGATAGGAGTAGCTATTGATGAACTCATCCTTATCATAGAGGCCAGTAATCCAGCCGAATGGAAAGATAAGGTATCGTATATTCCCTTGTCTTAAGCCTTTCAGCGAAAGAATCTCTTATCAAACATACTTGCCGCAGAACAAACAGGGCGAGTAGTTTAATCCCCGCCCCATTGACTGCTTCCGTTTCCAACCGGCTTTTCTTCTGGCAACTGGAAACCGGCAACTGGCAACTAACTACCCCCCCAGTAGCTTCGGAATGTCGCGCAGCTTCGGCGTTTGCCCGGCGAGTAGTGTATTGACGCGGAACATCCGCCCCGCCAGCCAGATCATCACCACGTCCAGCGTAACCAGCAGCGCCAGACTGAGCAGGATTTGCCACGCCGGAACGGTGGTGATCGAAATGCGCATCACCATACCCATAGGCGAGGTGACCGGGAAGATGCTCAGGAACGTCGGCAGCGCCGCATCCGGCGATTCGATAAACAGCCCCAGGAAGTACAGCGGAATCACCGCCGGCAGCGTGAAGATGACCGCGTACTGCGGCCCTTCCTGCATCGTGGTGGAAATCGCGCTGACCATACCGTAGGCCGCCGCGAAGAACAGGTAGCCGAAGATGAAGTACACCAACAGCAGCAGCACGCGATCAGGCGGCAGCGAGATGTTGGCGATGGCCGCCAGCGTCGGAATGGCGTTGCCGGTAGCGACATTCGCCAGCAGCGTCAGCGCGGTCACCCACACCACGATTTGCAGCAGCCCCAGCAGGCCCAGCGCCAGGATTTTCCCGGCGAGAAGCTGCGTTGGGGGCATATCGGAGATCAGGATTTCGATCAGCCGCGTTTCCTTCTCCTCGATGATGGTCTGCATCAGGTAGCCGTTGGTGACAAACACGCTCATCATCAGCGCCAGCGCGAACACGTACACGACGATAAAATCCGCGTCGAAGTTGGAGGCGGTTTCGCCGGTGGCATCGCGCTGGAGGTTAATCTCGCGGATGTTGGTTGGGTCTACCAATCGGTAGAACACATCCTGATTTACATCTTCGGCCAGATGGCTGAGGATCAACTGCCGAATCGGCGCGTCCGTCGCCTGTCCAAGCGAAAACTTCGGCATCACGAGTGTCACGTCACCGGTTTCGAGATAATCCGGCGGGATGACGTAATACACATCCACTTCACCCGCTTCCAGCGCCGCTTTCGCGCTGGCTTCGTCCGGATAAGGCGTGAGGATGGCTTTCAGGTCAGTGCCGGGTTCGGGGAACAGGCCGGATAAATCCACGTAGCCGGCCCTGTTGATATTCTGGAACTGGTCGCTGCCGATGATCTCCGCTGCCGGATCGCTGTCCGCGTTCTGGCTGGTCAGGTTGTTAACCGCCTGGTAGCCGTAGAACAGGATAAAGCCCAGCAGCGGGATGCCAAAGGTGGTGAACAGGAAACCCTTGCGCCGCAGATTGCGCCGCAGTTCGTAGACAAAGACCTGGAGGATATGGCGGGTCATCGTGCTGCCTCCTGGGCGCTGTGCGCCACACTGATGTCGGCTTCCGGTGAGCGGCGAATGACGCGCAGCAGATCACGCAAACTGATGCGCTTGCCGTAGCGCAGCAACCCCCAGCGGAACAGCCGCGCCGATGCCCAGACGGTGACAATCGCGGTCACCAGCAGAATCGCCAGACTGAGTACAAGCTGCCACGTAGGCACGGCAGCGAAACCCATGCGCATGAGGACGGTCGTCGGCGCGGTGAATGGCACCAGCGTTAAAATCAGCGGCACCGTGCCATTGGGATCGCTGAGGAAGCTGGCGAAGAAGAAAAACGGCAGCACCCACAGCAGCGATACGATGGACGAAATCTGGCGGCTTTCCTGTTCCGACCCCACCACCGCGCCGATGCCAGCCATCAGACTCGACAGCAGGAAGTAGCTGAGGACAAAGTAGACGAAGAACACCAGCATCAGGTCGGTGGGCACAACAATGCCCTTCAGTGCTGGAACGGTCTGGCCGAAGGTAATCAGCAGCACGATACCTGCGCCCCAGACAACCATCTGTGTCAGCCCCAGCAGCCCCAGGCCAATCACCTTGCCCAGCAGCATTTGCATGGGGGTGATGCTGGTTATGAGGATTTCCATAATGCGGTTGGTCTTTTCTTCAACCACTCCGTTCATCAGGAAGCCACTGGTCACGCCGGACGACATCATAAACAGCAGGGCGAACGCCAGCGGCATCAGGATCAGCGCGGGGATATTGGCTTCGGTCAGATCACGACCACTATCCACGACGTGAACAGTCATGTCAACCGGGTCCTGAATGCGCTCCAGCGACACGTTCGCGCCAACCTGCCGGCTGATATTCTGTACCATCAGCGTGTCAATCGTATCGTTTAGCGCCTCAGGGATACCGGAGTAGCTGTAGATCGTAATTTCGCCGGTTGGCAGGTAGTTGTCCGGCACGACAAAATACGCGCCAATCGTTTTGTCGTCCAGCGCCTGCCGGGCGGCAGTTTCGTCTGAATAGGGAACAAACAGGTCGGCAGCCTCTTCCGGGTACACCGGGTTCGCCAGCACGCCGGACCGGTCAACGTAGCCGACCTGACCAAGCTGCCGCGCGTTGTCCTCGCTGGAGGCGGTCAGCGCGAAGATGACCACCCACAGGACCAGTGTGAACAGCGGCACGCCGAAGACGGCAAACAGGAAGGCCGGGCGCCTGAGATTGTAGAGGTATTCGCGCCGGGCGACGGTCAGAACCTTGTTCATCGTTCGTCCTCCACGACGCGGATGAAGATGTCGTTCAGGCTCGGCACCGCCAGCTCAAACCGTTCGATGCTCATGTTTTTGTTCAGGGCAATTGCCGCCAGCACCTCGTCGGTCGTTGTTTGCGGCGCGAGGTGGAGCAGGGCAGCTTTACGCCCGTTTTCAGTCAGTTCGACGCGCTCCACACCGGGCAGCGTCTTCCAGTCACCCTGACCTTCGACCACAATCGCATGCAGGGCATACTGCTGACGGATGGCGTCTACCGCCCCGTATAGCTTCTGCTGGCCCTGGTGAATCATCAGCAGCCGGTCGGCCATTTCCTCGACCTGCCACATCTGGTGGGTGCTCATCACAACCGTGCCGCCCTTCTGGCGGAACTCCAGCAGCAGGTCCTTCAGCGCCAGCGTGTTCACCGGGTCAAGGCCGGAAAACGGCTCGTCAATGATAATCAGTTCCGGGTCGTGCAGCACGGTGACGGCGAACTGGATTTTCTGCTGCATACCCTTACTCAGTTCGTTCACCTTCTTTTTGGCATGTTCGGCCAGATCAAGCCGTTCCAGCATGGCCTGGCTGCGGCGGCGGGCTTCCGCGGTCGAAAGGCCCTTGAGCGTGCCCAGGTATTCCATCATCTCCAGCACACGAACATTGCGGTACAGGCCGCGCTCTTCCGGCAGGTAGCCGATTTTGTCCTTGGTTGCGTCCGTCAGCGGGCCGCCCAGCACGGTGATTGTGCCGGTATCCGGCTTCAGGATGTCCAGAATCATACGCATCGTGGTAGTTTTGCCGGAGCCGTTTGGCCCTAACATGGCAAAGATTTCGCCCCGGTACACTTCGAAACTGAGATCGCTCACCGCACGAAAGCTGCCGTAGCTTTTCGAGACATGCTCGACACAAATGGCGGTATCGGGCTGCATAATTCAAATCTCCTGACTTGTTTAGCGACTGCGCCCATATAATATACGCAGAGGTGGGAGAAAAGTAGCATGATGAATTAACCGCTGGTGACATTTGTCCTGCCTGCTTGCGCGTGTTACAATGCCGTGAATTGAGGAAACGTGAGAAATCTTTATTGCACAGGCTTTACACCTAATGGTAAAATAAAGCAGTAATGAATTTAGGGGTTTGTCTTAATCATTCTGTGTCTAAAATGGACTGAACGCCAACGGTGCCCAGGAAGCCGTCAAATACCCTGTGGAGGAATGCATGAAAAAGCATATTCTGGTCGTGGACGACGAGATTGGCGCTTTAACGCTGATCGGAATTATGCTTGAACGTGGTGGTTTTGGGGTCTTAAAAGCCAAGGATGCGAAATCGGCGCTGACCGTGCTCGATCAAAACACGCCCGATATGATTATCCTGGATGTGATGATGCCGGGTATGGATGGTATCGAGTTGTGCAAGGTCATCCGCGACCGGCAGGACACGGGCGGGACGCCGATTCTGATTCTGTCCGCGCGGGGGGATGCCGAAAGCATCATGCGCGGGATTGAAGCCGGCGCGAACGACTATCTGCCCAAGCCGATTCTGCATCACGACCTGGTTGCCAAAGTTCGCTCCATGCTGGGGCAGAACGGCGCCGAAGTTTAACCGCCTGCGACCGGAACGGTTGAGCGCACCGTGGAGGTGCGCTTTTTTTGCTTGTAATCGGTTTACGCCACGCCGTACAGGGCGCGGTAAATGTTATAAAAACCGTAGATGCGTTCCACGTAGGTACGGGTGCTGGCAATGGTGATGGTCGTCATAAACAGGTCAGGGTCACCGCCGGACAGTTCCAGCCAGCTTGCTGCCCGTCCCGGCCCGGCATTGTAACCGGCCAGCGCCGCGATCACGTTGTTGTCAAACCGCCGCAGGTTCTCTGCCAGAAAATACGCCCCAAATTCCACCCCGGCGTAAGGCCGGAACAGATCGCTGTGCTGGTAATTCGGCCACTCAAGCTGCTGCGCGATGTATTCGCCGGTGCTGGGGATGACCTGCGTCAGCCCTTTTTCGCCGGCGGCGGCTGTCGCGTAGGTATCAAACAGGCTCTCGTGCCGGATGAGCGAAAACAGCAGCAGCGGGTCTATGTCCTGGCGCTGCGCCGCGTCCAGCACCACGTCCAGATAATAAACCGGGTAGCGCAGCCGGGCGATAAACGGCGGCGCTTCCAGCGTGCCGACCTGTGCCGCGCGAATCACGTTTGCACCCGCCAGGATAGATGGCTGGTACGCGCCGATGCCCCGCAGGAAAACGGCAAGCTGGAACGAGGTGAGGGCGTTGTCCTTATTGGCCTCAATCACGTCGCCAAATTCGACCTCGGCTTCTTCGTTCGCGCCGACGGCCCACAATTCGTTGCCACGAATCAGGCGCGGGTCGGCCTGCAGCGGCGGTGAAAGCTGCCACAGGCTGCCTTCCTGCTCGACCGCGAACTTCTGGCGCAGCCAGTTTTCCGCCTCGGCCAACTGTGCCGCCTCGTCGAATTCAAACTGTACCTGCGCCGGCGGCGCAAACGGCTCGCGCCCCAGTTGAATATCCTGCGCACGCGCCGCGAAGTAGCTGTCCGGCGCGGCAGCGACCGCCTGCTGGAATGCCTGCTGCGCGGTCTGCTCATCGCCGCGCTGGAGCGCCAGCCGCCCGACCCACAGGTACGCCGCCGCCTGATCGTCGCCGGTCGTGGTCACGGCCAGCCGGGCATACAGCCGTTCGGCGCCAGCCAGATCATCCAGATTGTAGGCCGCCGACGCCGCCAGAAACAGGCCGCTGCGCGCCTGTTCGGTATCAGGGTATTTATCCGCCAGCCGTTCAAAAATCTGCCGTGACTCGGCGGGCTTGTCATTGGTGCCGTACAGATAACCGGCCCGCCACAACGCTTCGGCAGCCTGGGGAATATCGCCGTAAGTGTCGGCAATCCGCAAATACTGGGCAATCGCGCCTTCGATGTCGTTCGATAAAAACCGGGTGCGCCCCTGTTCCAGCAGGGCTTCGCCAAAAGCGGGGTCAGTCGGGTACTGGTCAATCACCGTTTGGAAAGCGGTAATGGCTGCTGCTGTGTTGCCGATTTCCCGATAAGCGCGCCCAAGCAGCAGGTAGAGTTCCGCCGGTACTTCCGATAGAATGTGTGACGAAGTGTAGGCGTTGAAGGCGTCAATCGCGGTCTGATAATCCCCGTACAGGTAACTGACACGCCCTTTCGCGTAGTCGTCAAGTTCGACGCCGTTTTCGGTCAGTAGCTGCATGGCCTGATATGCCTGCGGCGTATCCGGGTAGTTCTCAAAAATGGCTTGCAACCGCGCGAGGGCGTTTTCCTCGCTGCCGCTGTCCAGCAGCAGTTGGGCAGCGTTCAATTCGATCAGGGCGCGATAAGGCACGTTACGGGCTTCCGCCAGAATGGCGTCGTACTGCGCCAGCGCAGCCTGCGGCTGCCCGGCCTGAATGTAGACCTGCGCCACCTTCTCCCGCAGCGCCAGTTCCGGTACCAGGCTGCGGCCTTCGCCGGTGGCTTTGGCGTAAGCATCCAGCGCCGGTTGTGTCTGTTCCAATGCCAGATGCGCGTCGCCCATACGCTCGTGAACGTAACTGTCAATCATACCGGGGCGCATGGCAAGGTACTGCTGGAAATCGGCCAGCGCTTCCGCCCATTGGGATAAACCCATATAGGCATCGCCGCGCAGGAAATATGCCTGGGCGATGCGCCCGTCCTGCCCGTACTGGTTGATGAAGGTCGTCAGGGCGTTAACCGAATCGGCAAACAGCCCTTCGCGCAGGGCGGCGCGCCCCAGGCCGAAGGCGGCTGCCGCGCCGGTTGCCGGCGAAATGCCGTCGCCCTGCGCCAGAATCGTCTGGTAGGTATACACGGCGTTTTCATAGTAGCCGTTGACCAGATAGCGGTCGGCCAGCCGCAGCGCCACTTCCGGCACAACCGTGGGTGTGGGCGGAAATGTCGGGGTAGGGGTGAGAGTCGGCGTGGCGGTTGGGCCAGCCGTCGCGTCCGGCGTGGCGGTGACGTAAATCGGCGTGGGCTGCACGCCAAACGAGCAGCCGGCAGCCAGCGATATGACGAGCAGGAAGGGAAGGAAGGATTTCAGGTTGGTTGTCATGGGCAAGCATTATCGCGGCGGGCTACGCCCCTGTCAATGACGCATCCCCCACGTTAACCCGACGGCGGCGCGAGATCGCCGGCCAGCCAGGGCAGTCCATAGCCGACGATGAGGTGGCCGGCCTCGGCCAGCGCGCTGCCAAGCTGCTGCGTGGTGCGGAACTCCCACCAGTGATCGGCGTCCGGCAGAATCGCCACGCCAAAGTCCTCCACGACCAGGGCGCTTAGGCTGCGGCGGGCAAAACGCGGGTGGCGCGATGGCGCGTCCGGGGTCGGTTGGTCGCTGCGAACGAACGTGACATGGAAGCGCGAGGGATTGCCAGAGGCCCACAGCGTGTCGATATAACTTAATAGCTGGAACTCGATGAAGCCGTACAACCCACCGTCAAAACGTTTGGCGAACCGGAACAGGCCGCCCGCCCACTGCACCGGACGGTCCTGGAGTTCGTAGCCTGCCGCGTGCAAGGCCTGGCCGATGACAGTGAGCAGGATGAGGCGGAAATATTCCTGTGGGGATTGGGATTGATTCATAGGGGAGAATGTAACGCAAAGTTGCGAAGGGGCAAAGGCGCGGGGGAAAAGCATAACACAGAGATACAGAGGCGCGGAGACACAGAGACAACATAGCCCGCCATAATGCCTATCACTTGCTTAAAGTAGGGGCACGGCAGGCCGTGCCCCTACGGGTTGCACATTTTTTCGTTGATTTCTTTCGAGAACCTACTTTTAGCCGATCACTGAATACTGAAAACCGACAACTTTTCACTCGTCCCTCACCCCTCCGTCTGCCGTTCCCATTCCGCGCCGCGCAGCAGCTTGAGCGTTCGCCACTCCTGCACCACCGGCACGATGCCCAGTTCGCGCACGATTTGCCGCGCCGCCAGCCCGACAATCGCCGCCAGCGTGGGGTAGGCGATTTCCAGTTCCGCCAACTGCTCGACGCGCAGCCCGCCCGCCATACCGGTCGCCACCATCTGCACGATCTCCAGTGCCTGTTCGCCGACCACATGCGCCCCGATAATCAGGCGCGTCTGCCGGTCTATCAGCAGCTTACAGAAGCCTTCCGGCACGCCGTCAATCACGGCGCGGTCGAGATCAGCATAAGGGATCACGGCAGTCATCACATCATATCGTTCCCGCGCCTGCTGCTCGGTCGGGCCAACACTGCCGTATTCGGGGTCGGTGAAGCCGCCGTGTGGGACGAGACTGTGCGCCACCCGGCGTTCGCCATCCAGCAGCGCATTTTCAACGGCGATGCGCGCCTCGCGGCTGGCGCTCTGTACCAGCATCATCCTGCCGGTGATGTCGCCGGCGGCGTAGATGTGTGGCGCGGTCGTTTGCAGCGCGTCGTTGACCTTGATGTAGCTGCGTTCAACCTCGACGCCGGCGGCTTCCAGGTGCAGCCCTTCGATATTTCCCGGCCAGCCTACCGATAGAATAACCGCTTCCGCTGTTACCATCCGTTCCACGCC
The DNA here is from genome assembly GCA_016223085.1 of Chloroflexota bacterium. Lineage (GTDB taxonomy): Bacteria > Chloroflexota > Anaerolineae > Aggregatilineales > Phototrophicaceae > CFX2. The sequence goes on along the minus strand of JACRPS010000011.1, from coordinate 330,423 downwards.
GTTGTGCTGGCAGAACAGATCAAGCGATGAGTCGCGGCGGTCAATCCGGTTGATGCCGTCAATGCCGGTGATAATTTCGATGCCATTCTGCCGGAACTCGGCGGCCATCGTCTGCGACACCAGTTCATCTTCCGCGATCAGAATGCGCGGAGCGATGTCCATCAGCGTTACCTGTGTGCCGAAGGCGTTCAGGATCGAGGCGAACTGACAGCCGGTCGCGCCGCTGCCGACGATCACTGCCGAGGTGGGCAGCTTGTTTAACGTCCACACGTCACTGTGGGTGAGGGTGTATTCCGCGCCGGGAACCGGCAGACGGCGGGGATGGCCGCCCACACATAGAACAAAACGCTGGCTTTCCAGTACTGTGCCGTCCTCAAGCTGGATACGGTGCGGGTCTAGGAAATGCGCCGGACCAACGTCATCGTAGACTTCCACCTGAACGCCGCGCAGGTGGTCCAGCAGTTGTTTCTTTTCGTGAATCTGGTAGACGATATGCTGCGTGCGCCGGATGATCTGCTCAAAATCCACTTCCGGCTGGCTTTCCAGCACCAGACCATAATCGGCGAACCTGCGCGCGTCACGCATGAAGCGCGCTGCCCGCGCCAGCACGCGGGTGGGCACACAGCCGTCATTGGTGCAGGTGCCGCCCAGGTTATCGCGTTCCACCAGCGCCGTGCGCGCGCCCAGTTCCCGCGCCCGCAGCGCCGCTGTCACGCCTGCCGGGCCGCCGCCGAGTACGATCAGATCAAACATGACCATCCCCCTTTCTATTCAAGTCCTGTGAACCGCCAAGTCGCCGAGAGCGCCAAGAAAAGAAAAATCTTAGCGTCCCTGGCGTCATGGCGGTTGAAAAAATCATCCTGCCTTATCAAGTAGGTTGCGCACCTCATCGGGTGTGGTCACCGGCATCTGGCAGACGAAGTTCCGGCAGACGTACACGGTCGGCTGGCCGTTTTTCATCGTGCGGTAGGCCAGCAGCGGAATCGGATGCTCATCCTCAACGCTGGCCGCCGCTAAGGCTGTGATGAGATTGGGGCGGTAGGGTGTCTGCACCACGTCGAGCAGTTCCAGTGTGCGAGGGTCGGCAGGGCTGCCGACGACCGCCACTTCCGCCAGCCCGTTCGCCAGCATATCGGCGGCGTTGAGGGCTTCGCCAAATGCCTGCGGCACCTGGCGCAGCGCCTCCACCAGCAGGCCGAGCGCCTTACGCGCCGCTTCGTCGTAACGGGCGTCGCCGGTGTAAGCTGCCAGCCGGATTAACTGCTTCGCCATCATCGAATTGCCGGAAGGCGTGGCGTTATCCTGCAAATTGCGCGGGCGGACGATCAGCGTTTCGTGTTCGTCGCCGGTGTCGTAGAAACCGCCGTCCGGCGCGGGGAAGTGTTCCAGAACGTGATCGGCCAGCCGCCGTGCTTCGATGAACCAGCGTTCGTCAAAGGTCGTCTGGTACAGTTCCAGCAGGCCGTCAATCAAATTCGCATAGTCTTCCAGATAGGCGTCAATTTTACTCACGCCGTCTTTATGGGTGCGGAGCAGCCGCCCATCCCTTTGCAGTTCAGCCAGCAGGAACTCGGCATTTTTCACGGCGGCCTCACGGTAATCCGGGCGCTTGAGGACGCGGGCGGCTTCGGCCAGGCTTGCCAGTATCATACCATTCCAGGCGGTCAGGATTTTGTCGTCCAGTCCGGGCGGGACGCGCTGCGACCGGACGGCAAACAGCTTATCCCTGATCGTGGCGATTTTCGCCCGCAGGTCATCAACTGACAGGTTTAATCGTTCCGCCACCACTGCGTCATCGTTGGCCACGTAGAGGATGTTGTGCCCTTCAAAGTTGCCGCGCGGCGTCACCCCCCAGTATTCAATCGCTACGCTGGCGTCATCGCCCAGTATGTCGCGCAGTTCGTCGGCGCTCCAGACGAAGAACCGGCCCTCTTCGCCTTCGCTGTCGGCGTCGGTGGTGCTGTAGAAGCCGCCTTCCGGCGCTGTCATCTCGCGCAGGATGTAATCGTAAACTTCTTCGGCGATACGCCGGAAAAATACGTCACGGGTGATCTGCCAGATGTGGAGATAGACGCGGCTGAGCTGGGCGTTGTCGTACAGCATCTTCTCAAAATGCGGTACCAACCAGATGGCGTCCACGCTGTAGCGGTGGAAACCGCCGCCAAGCTGGTCGTAAATGCCGCCGCGCGCCATTTTTTGCAGCGTGAACGTGACCATATGCAGCAGGTTAGCGTCGCCGGTGCGGGCATAGGACCGTAGCAGAAATTCCAGATTCATTGGCTGCGGGAACTTCGGCGCGCCGCCAAAGCCGCCGTTGCGTTTATCGGAATTACGCCCTATGCCCTGCGCCGCTTCGTTCAGCAGTTCAGCGTTAATCGCGCCAGAGTCGCCGCCAATACCCAGAAAATCACGCCGGAGCGCGTCCGTCAATTCAGAGGCAGCCTGTTCGACCTGGGCGCGGCGCTGGCGGTAAGCATCAGCCACCCCCGCCAGCACCTGCCGGAAGGCCGGCATTCCCTGACGCGGCTCACGCGGGAAGTACGTACCGCCGTAAAACGGGCGGCCATCCGGCAGCAGAAACACCGTCATCGGCCAGCCGCCATGTCCGGTCATGGCCTGAACAGCCTGCATGTAAATGTCGTCCACGTCGGGGCGTTCTTCGCGGTCCACCTTGATATTGATAAACAGATCGTTCATCATCTGTGCAGTGGGTTCGTGTTCAAAACTCTCGTGGGCCATGACGTGGCACCAGTGACAGGCACTGTAGCCGATGCTGAGGAGGATGGGTTTGTCTTCGGCTCTGGCGCGGGCGAAGGCTTCATCACCCCAAGCGTACCAGTCCACCGGGTTGTCGGCGTGCTGGCGCAGATAGGGGCTGGTTTCGTACTGGAGGCGGTTCAAGCGGCGCTCCTTATTACGATGAAGGTCATCTTTTTAATGATGGCAGAAACAAAACCAAAAAGCAACCAAATTGCACCGCCATGCGTACAGTCTATATGGAAATCGTTACGGCGCTTCTGCTACAATACAATCACCATACATAAGCATCTCAACCGGCGGTGTTACATGCATAACTGGAAGTATCTCACCCGGCCACCCTGTTGATCCTTAATCCTCGTTCGCTTTGCGGTTAACGCTCCGCCCCGCTGGGCCTGGTTAACTGTTCCCCGATTCCGACAAAAACCGACTCCCGACGACCTGGACGGTGCCTGACGCTGCTGTACTCTATCTATCGGCAGCCGTGCCCGCGCGCCTCCGGCCTGTTTTGTTTTCGTCCCTCAGCACGACGCGACAAAACAGGAGGAGAGCATGGAGATCATCCGAGGCAAACACGCCTCGTTTATGGACGCATCGGCGCTGGCCGAACGGCTGGCCGGTTATAACACCATCCACATGGACATTGGCACGGGCGATGGGCGCTTCGTCCGACACGTGGCGCAGACGTGCCCGGACGCCTTCGCCATCGGCGTTGACGCCTGCCGTGAAAACCTGCACGACGTTTCGCGCCGCGCGCCGGCAAACAGCCTATTTGTCATCAGCAACGCGCGGACGCTGCCACCTGAACTGTGTGGACTGGCGGCGCAGGTGACGATCAACTTTCCCTGGGGTAGTCTGCTGGATGGGCTGCTGACCGACGACCCGGCGCTGCTGTCCAGTTTGGAGGCGATTACCTGCCCGAACGCCAGTCTGGAAGTTCGGTTCAACGGCGGGGCGCTGGCCGAAGCCGGCTGGTCGCTGGCAGCCGGCGGTGAGCGAGTGTGGGAAGTGCTGGCCGCAAACGGGTTTCACATGCGGCCACCTATCACACTGACGGCGCGTGAACTGCGCTCACTGCCGACGACATGGGCGAAGCGGCTGGCCTACGGGCGCGACCCGCGCGCGGTCTACCTGCGCGGGGTGAAAAAGGCGTAACAAACCTGTAGGGACGAGGGACTACCTCGTCCCTACAGCAGCCCGAAGGGGCGACAGATCGGTTGTAGTAGAGCAGCTACCAGGTCAACAACTGCGGCGGCTGCGTGTCGCCGCTGCCCGGCGTCCAGAGGGTTTCCAGCCAGTCAAACAGCTTCCCGGCAGCCTCCGGCGTCAGGCGGGCGGCGGCGGTAAACTGCTGCTGTGAAAAAGCGTACAGGTTAACAAACCGTCTTTGCAGCACGGAGATCAGGTAATCCTGCTCCCAGCGCGATTGGCTCCACAGGAAGGCCACGCCGTCCTTATCGCGCCGCATCCGTTCCAGCCAGGCAGAGCGATCAATTGTACTCAAGTGGTCGAGCCGGAAGTGGAGCGCCAGTGCCGAGGCGAAGGAAAACGCGAGGTCCACGCTGCCGCTCGCGCCGTCCGCGTCCACCACCAGCGAGGCGACGCCGTCGGCGGTCGCCAGCAGCGCGACGCCGTGCCGCGCGTCCAACGGGCGGAAGCGGGTGACCGACAGCAGCGGCAGAGCCGGGTAGCGGAAAGCCAGTTCCGCGCCCAGGTCTATCTGCTGGGTAAAATGCTGCTGAACCAGCCAGGGTGCGCTGGGTGGCAGCGGGCGCGTAATCACTTCGGTAGGATACAGCGGTTCCGATGGGCTGTCCTCAACGTGGTCTTCCGGCAGGTCAGACAGAACCGGAAACCGGCGCGATGGGATGGTGCGGTCGTCGCTGTCATGGGTCTGGTGGGACATCGTTCTTCCCCGGCTGTTTCTGCTTCCTTCAGCTTATAGCAGGGTGAGCAGAAACGCAACCGGTTTGCACAACTATTCCACCGGAAATAACTCAATCACGCCGTCCGCGCCGACTGTCGCTCGCGCGCCGCAGTTCGGGCAGACCCAGGCGCTGGCCTGCTGTTGCAGCAGCGCCTGCCGGCAGCGGGGGCAGCGCAGGATTTCGGCCAGCGGGCGGGCGCCGGTTACAAGGGAGTCGCCCGCCTTGCGTCCCCAGATTTTGCGGTAGTCCACCTGCCAGATTTGTGCCTCGGCATCCGGCACGCCTAACTCGGTCAATATCTGCTGGAACTGTCCCGCCGTCCAGGTTTTGCCGGGCATGTAACGGGTGTTGATGCGCTGCGTCACCAGCAGCAGCCCACCGGGGCGCAGCACCCGCACCTGTTCCGCCAGCGCAGCGCGCGGGCTGGTCATAAACTCCAGCGCCTCCAGACACGTTACCACGTCAAAGGTGTTATCCGGGAACGGCAGCTTTTCCGCCGATGCCCAGATGAACGTGGCGCGGTCGTCATAGACATACAGATTGCGGACGGCGAAGCGCAGCATCCGGCGACTGAGGTCAACGCCGATCACCCGCCCCTGGAAATGGGCATGGCGCAGCAGCGCCAGCGGCATACGTCCCGTGCCGGTCGCCACATCCAGCACCAGCGGCGAACGATGCGGCGCGATTCGGTCCATGATTGGCTGCGCCAGGTACATATGCTCGTATTCGCGCAGGTAGTTTTTCACGCGGTCGTAGCGGTGGGCGTACAGATCGTACAGCCACACCACGACGCGCCGTCCCAGGTAGACGCCCTCACTGGCGATCAGCAGCCACCAGCCGAGCGCGATCAGCCCGGCGATCAGCAGGCCCAGCAGAGCCAGTTTCAGAACCTCGGCCAGCAGGATTTCCATCTTATGATTCCGGCAGCACCCGTTTCATGGCAACAGCCCTTCTTCCCGCAGCCAGGGTTCACAGCGGCGCAGCCCTTCATCGAGACACACCTGCGGCTGCCAGCCCAACAGCCGGCGGGCCTTGTCCATTGTGCAGGTTTTGCACGCCTGAATGTAGGGAAGCAGCGCGGGCACAGCCTGCGGTTCGCCGCGCAGCACGAGGATGAGTTCAACCAGCGGCGCGACCAGTTTCAGCGGCAGGGCAGGCAGCGCCAGCCAGCTTTGATGCCCGGCCAGCCGAGCATAGCCGCCGAGGAAGTCGCGCCACGTGGGCGCGGGGTCGGACACGCAGTTAAAGGCTTCACCGGCTGCCGCCGGGTGAACGGCCAGCGTCAGCATCAAATCCACCACATCATCTACGTAAATGCAGGGGACGCTGCCGCTGCCATCGCCGATAAAAATTGTCGGTTTGCGTTTGCTCAGGTTGAACATCGTCCGCGTCCACATGCCGGAACGCGGGCCGTAAATCATGCCGGGTCGGATGATGCTGTACGGCACGTTGTGGTGCGCGCCGATGTCGCGCACCACCGCTTCGGCTTGCGACTTGGTGATATTATACGGCACGCGCCCCGGCTGGTGCGGGATGTCCTCGGTGATGTCACCCGCGTAACCATAGCCGTACACGGCAATCGTGCTGACATGTACCACACGCTGTACCCGCGCTGCTGCCGCTGCCAGCATCACGTAGCGCGTACCGTCTACGTTCAGCTTACGCTGGTAATCCAGCGTGCCGCCGGTGGCTGCCGCGACGTGGAACACGTAGTCGCAGCCCTGTGCGACCGTTTTCATACGGTCAGGGTCGGTGATGTCGCCCGCAACCAGTTCGATGCCGGGTACGTCGCGGATGTAACGGTCGCGTCCCGGACGCCGCACCAGCGCCCGCACCCGCGCGCCTTCGCCTGCCAGCCGCCGCGCCACCGCGCCACCCAGGAAGCCGGTGGCGCCGGTTACAAGCACCGTTTTATCAGTTAAGGTCATGAGATGCCTCATTTAGAACCTATGCGTAAACCTCTTTTATTTGCCAGTAGGGGCACGGCATGCCGTGCCCCTACCAAGGGTTTATGGATAGACACTTAACGCGAAGAAAGATCAAACTTTGCGCCTTTGCTTCGCCATGACTTTGCGTTAAATCCCAGAGTTTAACGTAGCGGCGCCGCTGCGCCAAAAGTCACCGAAACCTTTTGCGTGCCATACTACTCATGAATCACAGAAGGGCGCTCACGGTTAGGGGGTAGGTATGTTCCTGATGGTTCTGCCGGACATCGTGGATGAAAATGCGTTGCTGCGGCGGCTACGGCAGGGTGAGGAGGCTGCTGTGATCGAAACCTACGAACGTTACTTCTCCCCGCTGTACCACTATGCCCATTTAAAACTGGGCAACCGCGACCAGGCGCAGGACATCGTGAGCGAGGTGTTTGTGAAGTTAATCGAGTCCCTCGGCAGGCCAAGCGCCCCACGCGAGAACCTGCGCGGCTGGTTGTTCAGCGTCGCTCGCCATCAGATCAGCCGCACCTATGGCGAGCGCCCGCAACTGCCGCTGGACGATGTGGAGGACTGGATGTCCGCAACTGACAGCAATCCCGAACTGTTTTTAAGCGAAACCATCCCGCTGGAGCGCGTCCGGCACGCGCTGCGGATGCTGACTGCCGACCATCAGGAAGTGCTGATTCTGCGCTTCGGCCAGCGACTAAGCATGAAAGAAACCGCCGACATCATGGGCAAAAGTGTCAGCGCCATCAAATCGCTGCAATTCCGCGCGCTGGACACGCTGCGCCTGATTCTGACTGAACCGGAGGCGACCAATGGCTGATTACAAGCTGCATGACGCGCTAGCGGACTGTCTCGACCGGATGCAGGCGGGCGAAAGTCTGGACGACTGCCTGCGGGATTATCCCGAACATGCGCCGCGTTTGCGTGACCTGTTAAAAACGGCGGCATTGGTCACGCGGGCGGCGCAGGATGACCTCTCTACAGACGTGGCCGACGAACAGGTGCAGGTTCGCCGCCGGCTTGAGAGCACGCTGCGCAAACGCGCTCAAAGCGACCGCGTCGCCCGGCGGCGCTGGATACGATTAGGCGGTTCGCTGGCGGCGGCGCTGCTGGTGCTGGCTGGCACATCTGTGCTGCTGTTGGCGCTGGTGGGGCCGCCCATCGGCAATATCTTCAGCAACATTGTAAATCCCTATAATCCTGCCGCCGTCGCTGTCCAAGCGACAGGCGTGACGCCCGTGATGAGTCCAACTGCGCTCTCTGCAACGGTTGTACTTGCGCCACGTATCACAGCGACCCCTCCTGCTGACTCGTCGCCTGTTCCGCCAGTGGCAACGTCGGTGGTGCTGATGTCGCCTGTTCCTGGAACTGTGGTTGCTATTACTCCGCTTTACGATGGTTCACAACTTTCTACTGCTGTTGCAGCAGCAATGACAGCTACGGCTTCACCGGCACCCACCAGGACAAGCCTGCCGTTCGACCTAACTGCCATGCCAACTGCCGGTCTGATACAATCGCAGCCTGGACTCACGGCGTCGCCCACACCGCTGCCGCCGCCAGCGCAAGCGGTAGACATCATCCCGCTAAGCGCGGGCGAGATCAACGATAACGCCCGCTGGGACAATTACCTGCTGTACCGGCAGAATTTTCTGCGGGATTACGCCCCGTTGGTGCATGATGTGGACGTATCCGGGCGGCAGATTATCACCGTCAGCGACGGGCAGGGCCTGCCGGTAGCGGGGGCGCGGGTGCAGGTTTACGCTGACCAAACGCTGGTGAGTGAAACCCGCACGGCAGCCAACGGGCAAACGCTGTTTTTCCCCAACGCGTGGCCAGAGTCGCGCGGCGTAACGGCTTTCCGCGTGGTGGTCAGCAAGGGCGATGCCGCCGGGCAGTTTATGCTGGACGCCAACCGGGGCGCGGCCTGGGACGTGACGCTACCGCAGGCTGGTGTGCAGCAGCAGACCAGGCTGGACGTGCTGTTTCTGCTGGATACCACTGGCAGCATGGGCGACGAACTGGCGCAGTTGCAGAACAACATCCTCGGCATATCGGCGCAGATTGACGCGCTGGACGTGGACGTGCGCTACGGGCTGGTGACGTATCGCGACCGGGGCGACGCCTACGTGACGCGCAATTACGATTTTGTGCCGGACGTGGCGACGTTCCAGGCCAGCCTGCGGGGTGAATACGCGGATGGCGGCGGCGACGAGCCGGAGTCGCTGAATGAGGCACTGCATCAGGCGATGCAGGGCGTAAGCTGGCGCGGCGACGATACCATCAAGCTGGTGTTCCTGGTGGCCGACGCGCCGCCGCACCTGGATTATCCCGGCGACTACGATTACGCGCAGGAAATGCTGGTCGCGGCGCAGCGCGGTATCAAGATTCACCCGATTGCCTCCAGCAGCCTGTCGCCCATCGGCGAGTTTATCTTCCGGCAGATCGCGCAGGTGACGCAGGGGCACTTCATCTTCCTGACGTACCAGCAGGGCGTTCCCGGCGCGCCCGGCGACGCGCGGCCTGACCTGCATGTTGGCGAGGCGGCTGACCCGGCTGCCGGACGGCAGGGGGATTATACAGTCGAACGGCTGGACGAACTGGTGCTGCGGCTGATTAGCGACGAGCTGGCGGCGCTGACGACGCGGGTTCAAAAACAGGGCATCGCCGCGCCGCTGACGGTGCTTCCGCCGGGCAGTCTGCCGCCAGACGCGGCGCTAGGACTGGGCGCTTCATGGAGCGCTGCGCCGGTTGTCAGCGTTCTGCCGCCCACCTTCACACCAACGGTAGCTGCCGCGCTGTCTTCGCCGGAGGCAATCACCCGAACGCAGATCGGTTTGCCGCTGGCTGCGGTGCTGATCGGCATGGGGCTATTCGTCGGTTTCATCCTGCGTCCGCGCCCGCCGGTTCGCAAGCGCAAAAACGACGAAGTATTCAGAAGATAACCCCGAGACACGGAGATGCAGAGGCACAGAGATTATAAAGCCATCAATCCCTGTGTCTCTGAACCTCTGGGTTACGTCTTTAACTCATTTCTTCGAGCCAGTCCTCGCGGAACTGCATAGTGTACAGTTTGGCGTACAGGCCGTCCTGCGCCATCAGTTCGTCATGCGTGCCCAGTTCGATGATCTGGCCTTTATCCAGCACGGCAATTCGGTCGGCGACTTTCGTCGTGCTCAGGCGGTGCGCGATAATGACGGTCGTGCGGTTCTGCATCAGCCGGCCTAACGCTTCCTGCACCAGATGTTCGCTCTCGCTGTCCAGGCTGGAGGTGGCTTCGTCCAGCAGCAGGATGCGCGGGTCCTTGAGGATGGCGCGGGCAATCGCCACCCGCTGGCGCTGGCCGCCGCTGAGACGGATGCCGCGTTCGCCCACCATCGTTTCGTACTGGTCAGGCAGTTCCAGGATGAAGTCGTGCGCGTTGGCGGCTCTGGCGGCAGCGATGATCTCATCTTCGGTCGCATCCAGCCGCCCGTAGCGGATGTTCTCGCGGATTGTGCCGCCGAACAGCAGCGTTTCCTGCGGCACGATGCCGATTTGTTCGCGCAGGCTGGCCTGCGTCACCGCGCGCACGTCCACGCCGTCCACGCAGACCATGCCCTCGGTTGGGTCGTAGAAGCGGGGAATCAGGTTAAAAATCGTGCTTTTACCTGCGCCGCTGGGACCAACCAGTGCCAGGATTTCGCCGGGCGCGATGTCGAGGTTGATGCTGTGCAGCACTTCCTGCCGCGCCTCGTAACTGAAGCTCACCTTATCAAACGTGATACGCCCCTGGACACGGCCCAGCGGCTTCGCGTCCGGCGCGTCGGTCACATCAGGGGGCGTATCGAGGATTTGAAAGACTCGCTTGGTCGCGCCTAATGCTTCCTGAAATTGCGTGTACAGCCCGACCATCGAACCGAGCGCCCCGGCGACCGTCAGGCCGTAGATCAAAAAGCCGACCAGTTCGCCGCCGGTCAGCCGGCCTGCCAGTACTTCGCGCCCGCCGAACCACAGCACCAGCGCCAGCCCGCCAAAGCCGAGGAAGGCGATCAGCGGCCCGAAGATGGAACGGATGCGAAGCTGCCTGAGCGTGGCGCGGAATGCCCGCGTGATCGCGCCTTCGTAGCGTTCAATCTCGTATGGTTCGCGCACGAAACTTTTCACTTCGCGCACGTTTTGCAGCGATTCTTCGACGACGACGGTCGAACCGGCCAGTTCGTCCTGGATTTTGGTGGTGTTGCGCTGCAACCAGAAACCGAAGATCGCGCCGATGGCGATAATGACCGGCGTCAGCGCCAGAATAAACAGCGTCAGCCGCCAGTTCAGCGCCAGCATGACGACGACCGACCCGGCCATAATCAGGCTTTGCTGCAGCAGCACGTTGACGTTGTTGGTCAGCACGCCGCGCATCACCGTCACGTCGCGACTGATGCGGGACACCAGTTCCCCAACGCGCCGGGTGGCAAAAAAGCCAAGCGACAGGCTTTGCAGGTGGCGGTAAAGCTGCACGCCCAGGTCAACCACGATGCGCTCACCGACGTAGTTCAGGTTGTAGTTTTCCAGCAGCGACGTGACCGACCGCAGCAGAAACACTACCAGTAGCAGCCCGGTCACGCGGTCTAGCTGCCCGGCGTCACCGTGCCTGAGCACCGAGTCCACGACATTGCTGATAACCGCCGGGAACACCAGGCTTAACCCGGCGCTGGCCGCCGACGCCAGAATCGCCAGCGCCATCCGGGCGCGGTACGGGCGAAGATAGCTTATCAAGCGCCGCCACTTCACCGGCACATCCGGTGTTTCGGCCTCGACGGCGGGGTCACGGCGAACACGTCTAACCCTGAACATTGCTGTAGTCCTTACATAACCGTAGGGGCAGGTTTAGAAACCCGCCCCTACAACGACAAACCGTATTTATTATCCTCCGGTTGCATGAGCGAAAGATGAGTCTTACGACCCGGCCACGCTGACGACGACACCCTGCGTATCCACCGGCAGCACCCAGGAGCGCGCCTTGACACCCACATTTTCAAACGCCACCTCCATTGTGGTAGCAACGCGGCGGTGGTCGCTGTCGGCAAAGGCGATTATGGCCGGGCCGTCGCCGCTTAATGTGACGGCAGCCGCGCCGGTGCGCAGCGCCACGTCAACGGCGCGGTCGTAGCCGGGGATATGGGGCTTGAGGTGCGGCAGCCGCAGTTTATCGTGGAGCACCTGGGCGATCAGGCTCAGGTCGCCTGCGCGCAGCGCCTCGGCCAGCAGGGGCGCGCGGCTGAGGTTGTACAGCGCATCCGCCATAGGGATGCGTTCCGGCCTGCCCCGGCGCACTTCCGCCGCGTAGTCGTGGAGTTCCGGCAGGACGACGGCGACGGTCAGGGGCGCGGCGGAAAAGGCGCGGTAGATCAGCGTATCACCATCAAGCAGGCTGGCGGTCAACCCGCCGAGAATGGTCGTCACGGCGCTGTCCGGCTGGCGGCTGTAGCGGGCAGCCATCTCCAGCACCTGAGGGCGGGCGTAAGGATTATTCAGTATATTATTGGCGGCGATGATGCCGGCTACCCAAAATGCCGCTTCCGCCCCCAGGCCGCTGTCCGGCGGGATGCGGCTGTTGATGCGCACGGTCAGACCCAGCGGCGCGCGTTCCTGCTGCTGAAACACGCGCATCATGCCCAGCACAACCGGATGGCGCAGCCCGACCGGGTAATGCCCCGCGCCTTCGCCCTCGGTTTCGACCAGCAGCGTTTCGTCGCGCCGTTCGCTGACTTCGACGGTGCAGTACAGGCCAAGCGCCAGACCCAGGCTGTTTAAGCCTGGCCCCAGGCTGGTGGCGGTGGCGGGAAGGGTGATCTTAATCTTTCTCATATGCGCCGGAGTGAACTGCCGGAAGCACGAAGGTGAAGGTGCTGCCCGCGCCCAGGTTGCTCGATGCCCAGATCGCGCCGCCCAGCCGGGTGATGATCGTTTTGGCGACTGTGAGTCCCAGCCCGCCGCCGGACGTAGCCCGCACGCGCTCGTCGCGGGAACGGTAGAGCCGGTCGAAGATCAGTTCCAGTTCGTCGTCAGCGATGCCAATACCCCGGTCGGCCACGCTAACGTAAGCCTCGTGCTCGTCACCCCAGGCATGAATGGCGACGGCCTGTTCCGGCTCGGAGTAGATCAGCGCGTTGTGCAGCAGGTTGTAAATGACAGTTTTCATGCGTTCCGGGTCGCCCATCACCACCGGCATTGGGTCCTGCACCGAGACGGCGATGCTCATCCGGCGTTCCAGCGCCAGCGAACTTAATTCGCTGACCGTGCGGCTGATAATCTCGCCCAGCTCAATCGGACGGTGTCCCAGCGGCATCCCGGCTTCAATCCAGGCCAGATCAACCAATGACCCCACCACGTCGTACAGCTTGGACGCGGTTTGCCGGATGCGGGTCAGGAATTTGTCCTGCTGCGGATTCAGGTCACCAAATTTATCTATCAGGTCGGCAAAGCCGGTCAGCGCGGAAATCGGGTTGCGCAGGTCATGGGCGATGGTCGAAACCAGCGCCTCGCGCCGCGATTCCAGTTCCTGCTTTTCGGTGATATCCTGCAGCAGCACCATGCGGCTGCCATCCGGCAGGGAGGTAGCGATGCCCACCGCGATGCGGCGCTTGGGCAGGCGCACGTTGAGCATCTGGTCGCCGCTACGGGTGAACAGGTTCACCAGCGCCGGATTATGGCGGAAAATCTGCTCCGGCGATTGGCCGATCACCTCGTCCACCGTCACCGCCAGCATCGCCGCCGCCGCCGGATTAATTTGCCGGATAAGCTGCGTTTGATCGGCTACCAGAATGCCGTCGAGCGTGCTGCGGAACAAAAACTCATAAGCCGGAGCATAATTGTTGTCGGGCATTTTGGCATCCGTCCGGGTGCAGCTCAGGCGAGTTTGGGGTCAATCACTTCCTGCCAGCTATCGTTTGCCAGTTCGACCACGTGCCCGGTTGGGAATTCCACGCGCGTGCCGTCCGGGCTGCGCCGGACAACTACACCGTGCTGCCGTACCGCCACCGGCGCCCCCCAGACAAACGGGCCGCCGGTCCAGACCTTCCGCGCCGAAATCACCCGCACGCCGATCACCCGCAGCAGCAGGTGTAACGGAACGAATCCGCCGATATTCCCCGGTTCGCCCAGCCCGTGACTCTCATCACTATGGTAAAACTCGGACAGGGTTTTCTGTTCCTTAAGACTGGCAGTCTGGGCGGCCAGCAGTCGCTTGAGCATGTCGGCGGCCACGTCCGGCTGGTTGTATTCGATCAGCCCTTCACCCAGCAGGGTCAGCCAGAACGGCCACACGCCGCCGCAGCCATCGGCGTTGGAGGGGTCAAAATTGGGGTCGGTGGCGGAGCACATCGTCACGCCGGTCGGTCGCCAGAAGTGTGCCGGGTCGGTCAGCAGCGCAGCCAGCGCGGTCGCCCGTTCCGGCGGAATCCCCGCTGACCACAGCGGCAGCAGCGCGTTGATGTCCAGCCGAGTCGTATCAACGCTGCTGATGTCCACACGGTAGACACGGCTTAGCCCTTCCAGCGTCACGCGGTCAAGGCGGGCAAAGACGGTGCGGCTGGTGTACGCGCCCCGACTGTGCACCCAGATGAAATCAGCTTGCGTCGCCGTTTCGCTGATCGGCTGGCCGTTTGCGTCTACGCCATCGAGTTTGAGAGTCACACGGGGGGTCAGGTTCACGCCACCGGAGATTTCGATGATGACGCGGTTGGGCGGCGTCAGGTCTTCGGCGGGGAAGAATTCTTCGCCTCGCGCGTCGGTGATGATCGGTCTGCCGGTTGTCGTGAGATGGCTGTCCCGGTCGCGGTAGGCATAACGGCCTTCGTGCCACAGGCTGTCCAGCGCCGTTTGCAGCCGCGTGACTGCTTCGTTAAGCTGTTTTTCAGCCTCGTCGTTCCGTAGAAAATAGGCGATTTCCTTCAGGCTCTTGGCTTCCGACAACAGGTACGCCAACAGATCGGGTGTTTCAACCAGGCGGATGTCGGCTTTCTGTCCCCAGGGCTGCCACACGGCGAACGTTGGAAAAAAGACGTAGCCGGTCTGCGGCTCGTTCTGCCATTCGGGCAGGCCATCACCGTCGGCGTCGAGCTTCAGCCAGCGATCAAAGAACTTCAGCAGGCCAGGGAAAACTTCGTGCAGGAACGGTGTATCTTCCGTGTACTGGAAGATACCCCATGCCAGCCGCGCCAGAATCGGCAGGCACAGGCTGCCCTGCTGCTGCCCGGCGAGGCCGGGTTTCCAGTCAATCCAGCCGTCCGGCTGCTGGACCGCCAGATAGTTGCGGACGATGCCCTGCGCGATTGTCGCGTCAATCGAAGCCAGCCCCAGCGCCGCCAGATACGCCAGCGTCGGTGTCTGGCCGCTCCAGGCGCGGTCATGGTCGCTGCCGTCGCCGCGCGGGCTGAAGCCGCGTCCCGGCCCACGCACGGCTACAAACGAATGATACGGCAGGCTGCGCGCGGGCTTGAGCGCGCTGTGTACCAACTGCTGCGTGGAAAACGCAATCGTGGCATCCAGGTCAGCGTCGCCGGTTTCGATGTCCGGCAGGGCTTCCGCCGCCTGCTCGATACGTTTAAAATATTTGTCCCAGTCCTGTTTCAGCCAGTGTTGCGCCAGCGTCAGGGATTCGTTCGGGCTGTGCAGCCCGGCGTGGACCCACTGGAAAACGGCTTTCTGCCGGCCTTCTATCGTGACCGTGCGCCCGATTTTGGGTGTGACCAGGGGGTTGTCAGCGTCGGTGGCCGATGCGCCGGCCAGCGCGACGACCGGATGCAGGTTGCCGATTTTGCCGAGGTGCAGCGCGCTTTCTCCACCGGGCAGCGGCAGCAGACGGGGCGGCATTTCCTTGCCGCTCATGCCGATGTGCGCGAACAGGTCGAGCCGCACGGTCGTCGGTTCGACATGGGCGTTGGCGACGGTAAACCGCGCGCCGACCGCGTGGGATTCCATCACCCAGTATTCGGCTTGCAGTGCCAGTTGCGACGTGAGCGTGGCCTGCACGCGCAGATAGCCGGGGGCGAAGCCGGTAACGTAGGGTGGTTTGGCGTAAGCCTGCGCCTGGTAAAAGGCGCGGCCATCGTGATTCCACATCGGCAGCAGGCTGACCAGCCCGGCGCGCCCGCCATAGCGGGTCGCCAGCACCAGCGCGGGCGAGTCCAGCGTACCGAGTGTCAGTTCCCAGGCCTGATCGTCGGTGTAATCGGTGGGGCACAGCCGCGCATCGGCGGCCAGTTGCAGCGAAAGCGGGTCAGTAGCATTCAACTGCCAGCGGCGTAGCTTGGTCATGAAATCCCCACCTTGTAGAGCGCCGCGCGGTCACTCCTTCTGCCAAGTGCCGTCAGCTTCGTTAAAGCGGAAGCGTTCCTGGTACAGACTGAACAGGATGTGATAGCCGGGCGCGAGCGCATCAACCGTTCCGCCAGGATGATACTCGTAATTGCTGACGTAGCCAAATTCCGGCGTCACGCCCCAGCCCAGCGCATCATTCACTTCCTGGTTGGTGCGCCACAGCTTGCCAAAGCCACGCTCCGGCTGATATTTACCCGGTGGGGGTGTCAGGTCCGGGTCGGATTCCGGTTCGCCCTCGGTAAAGGTGTCGTCAAAAATCAGCCACTTGCCACGCCCCTCGCCGCTGTCAATCATCACCCATATCTGGCGGCGCGGCTGAATCCACAACATGCGCCCGTGTTCAAACACCTGCTCCGCGACCTGAATCTGGCCGACGGTAGCGGTGGGGCGGCTATCCGGCGTGGCGCTAGATGATGGAGTGGGGGAAGTTGTCGCTGTTCCGGTGACGGCAGCAGCTACCTGTTGCGTTTCTGCCGGCGTTTCGGATGTGGCTGCACCGCCTGCCGGGAGGGGAGTGGCCGTCACAACGAGGACATACTGAGTAGGCGGCGGCCCCTGGCATCCACTGACCAGCAGGACAGACAGCAAAGCCAGACACAGAAACAGACGATAACGCATGAAGGACTCCGGTGGTTAATCTTCGCCTGTCCGATTGTATCAAACACCCTATTGTCTGCAAGACCGGACGGGGTTATCGTAGAATTATCGGTGGATAACCGTTTGCCTGTGGTAAAATAGGGACATAGGGCACACCCTGGTAATTGAGAGCAGCATGAATGGATTAAGACCAAAAGGCATCACACTGAATAAACCGGAGTCGTACCTGGAAATTACGTGGCAGGATGAGGTGGTCTGCCGCTATCCGCTGTCCGAACTGCGGGAGGCGTGCCCATGTGTGGAGTGCCGGGGCGGGCATGAGTTTATGGGGCGCGAGTATGACCCCACCGATATTCTGACACTGAAGCCCAAACGGTCATACCAGATCGAGTCGCTGGAACTGGTGGGCAATTATGCCCTCCAGCCTACATGGGATGACGGCCACCATACCGGCCTGTATACCTGGGATTACCTGCGCCGTCTGTGTCCCGGTGAAAAGAGATAAGCCATGATCGAAAACTCCCGGTTGGAAGGGTTATTCCTGCTGGCGGAACTGAGTTATCTGCGCTCCGAAGCGATGGATCTGTTTGAACGCTGCCTGACGGAAGGCAGCCCGGACCATCTGATGAACTTCATTGAGGAGCAGATCACACAGGACCCGCCGCGCGTGGACGTGCTGCGCGAACTGGCGGAAGACCTGCACCAGCGGCTGCTGGGGCTGCGCGAGTATCATTTTGACGTGCGCGAACGCACGCTTCGGACGCTGCGCGATGACTTCCAGATTGATCTGACGCCGCTGACACCAGCCAACGCCCTGGAACGGTATCACCTGCTGGAACTGGAACATGTGATGCGCTTCCTGCACGATCAGAATCCCCGGCTGTCGCGCAAGGAACGCACCCTGCTGCGGAAGATGGTGGAAGCCTCGCTCGAAATGGCCGAACAGCTTCACCGGGATGTGGTGATGACGCAGGAACTGTTCTATTGCGTGCTGGATTGGGCCGATGGCCTGAGCGCGACGATTGCCCGCCGCTTCTGGGGTGAAGACTGGTTTGACCCGCGCGCGGACGAAACGGTTATCCACTAATCTGCCGATCTCCCCCGGCAAGTCCCCCGTAACTGCTTCTCCCACTCAAATCCTGGTCACTTGACCAGTTCCGAGTCTCCTCATCTGGCGGATAACGGTGAGGCGATTCTGATCTATGGTTGGTCATGAACCTATGCGGAAAGGCCGGCTTCCCCTCATGACCGATCAACTGCGCGTCCTGGTAGCGGACGATCAGGCCGACGTGCGTTATGCCCTGCGGACGCTGCTTGAGCTTGCGCCGGGGCTAGGGGTAACAGTTGTGGGGGAAGTGGCCGACGGCGGCAGTCTGCTGGCGGCAATCGAAGCGCACCAGCCGGACGTGCTGCTGCTGGACTGGAAGCTGCCCGGCCTGCGGAGTATCGCCTATCTGCGTTCCCTGTATCCCCGGCTGCGGATTATCGTCCTCAGTCTGCGGGCTGAATCGCGGCAGGTGGCGCTGGACGCCGGTGCCGATGCCTTCGTCTACAAGGGCGACCCGGCAGAGCAGTTGGTGGCGGCGGTCCAGCAGGTGCGCGACCTGTATGGCAGGACACCCTGTGCCTGATTAGGAGCGAATCAATCCTGCTGGACTATGTAACTCGTGGTATCAGTTCCCTTTTTGCCTTTTTTAACCTCTTCCCCATCCCTCCCCGTCAACGGGGAGGGGGCAATCGCGCATTGGGCGAGCACCTCTCCTGCGGCGGGGAGGCCGGGAGGGGGTCAAGCAAGATCATGATCGGTGAGCGATAGCAAAAACCAGCACCAACGGTTATGTAGGGGCGGGTCTCAGACCCGCCCCTACTATTCTCTAAACTCTCGTGCAAAATCTCCAAATGAACTAACACGGTTTAGTAGCGCGTGATTGCGTCCCGCGCTATCATTACTATCAAGATTTGCAACCGGGGCAAGCCCCACTGTCCCGGTTCTGGTGCGGGGGACAGACGCGCTCTGGCGGGATGTCGAACCGGCGCCGTACCGCGAGAAAGAATTTAGGCAGTCTTAGGAGGATAGAGTTCCATGAAGCACAGCAAGATGTTATTTGGGTTGCTGGTGGTTCTGCTGGCGCTGGGCAGTTTTGGCTTTGCCCTGGCGCAGGATCAGCTACCGGCGGTTGATCTGGTGATCTGGAGCCAGGATGGCGATAGCAATAACGTGTTCCTGGCCGAGCAGTTCCAGGTATGGGCGGACCAGTTTGCCCCCGGCTCAACGCTGGAAATCGTCCAGAAGGAAACCGAAGTCCTGCGGAATGACCTGCTGACCGCCGGTCTGGCCGGCTCTGGCCTGCCGGATATGGTGCTCGGCCCGAACGACGCCATCGGCGTGTTTGTGGATGCCGGGCTGCTCCAGCCGCTGGACGAGATGTTTGATCTGGAAAAGTACCCCTTCAACCTGGCGGCGGCGCAGGTCGGCGGCGAAACCTATGGCGTTCCGACCAACGCCGGCAACCACCTGATGCTGATGTACAACAAGAGCCTGGTGGAAACAGCGCCGGAAACGTGGGAAGAACTGATCGAAACCGCCAAGGCGGTGGAAGAAGCTAACCCGGACGTGCAGGGCTTTGCCTATAACCTCAACGAGCCATTCTGGTTCCTGCCCTTCGTGCATGGCTTCGGCGGTGGCACATACGACGCCGACGGCAACATGGTGCTGGACTCGCAGGCGTGGATTGACGCCTACCAGTTCGTGCAGGACCTGAAGTTCAAGGAAGGCATCGTTCCCGAAGAATGCGATTATGCCTGCGCCGATGGCCTGTTTAAAGAAGGCAGCGTGGCTATGATTCTCAACGGCGATTGGGCGATTGCCGAGTACCTTGACACCGAGAAGTCGCCCGCGCTTGGCGAAGAAAATCTGGGTCTGGCCCCCTGGCCGGCGCTGCCCAACGGTGAGCGTCCGAAGCCCTTCACTGCCGGTAAGTTCATCAGCGTCCCGGTGGGGGTGGAAGGTGACAAGCTGGAAGCCGTCAAGTCGTTTGTCACCTGGCTGACAACCGACCCCGGCGCGGTGGAAGCCTACGCGCTGGGCACCAGCCGCCTGCCGGCGATTGCCGAAGTGACGGTTGACCCGGAAACCAACCCGATTCTGGCCGCCTCGGCGGAAGCCCTGACGACCGGCGTGGGTATGCCGGCTGACCCGACCCTGCGCTGCATGTGGGACTCGGTCCGTCCGCAGCTTGAAGGTGTGATGAGCAACAGCGTTACCCCGGCGGATGCGGCAGCGGAGGCGCAGATTTCGGCTGAGGAGTGCATCGAAGGCTAACGCCGAAGTCGCCAGTGAATTTGATCGTACCGTAAACGTTGGGTGGGGCAGCAACAGCCCCACCCCGCGTTTATTTACAGGAGCGATTGGTATGGAAGGACTAAGTGGTTTAACGGGTGACCTCGTTCTGAACACGCTGCGTCAAATCATCCCGCTGATTATTGGCGTCATCGTTGGCGTGGTGGCGCTGGAATTTGCGCTGTATAACCTGCTGGCAAAAGTGCTGAAGGTTCGGAACGCGCTGGCGTATACGCTGCTGGCGCCGGCGGCGATTGCCATCCTGGCCTTTATGATTTACCCGCTCTTTTTTAACGTACTGCTGGCTTTTTCGGATTTAAAACGGGATACTTTTAGCTGTTACAGTCCGATTGCGCGGGGCAACTGCAAACTCGATCACCTGTACGGCCTGGACTACGCCATCAATAATTTCAGCGACGTGTTTTTCCGGGTGCGGAACGGCGAAATCGTCGGCTGGGGACGGCTGCTGCGGACGGAAGAGTCTACGTTCCCGGTGCTGCTGGGACGGACGATCATCTGGACGGTGGTGAACGTCATCTTCCATTTTTCCGGCGGTCTGGCGCTGGCGCTGATTATGAACCAGCGCATTCGCTTCAAAGGGATTTACCGGGCGCTGATCGTCATCCCCTGGGCGCTGCCCGGCGTGATTACCGCGCTGACCTGGAAGCAGGAATTCCACGCCGAATACGGCTTTGTGAACACGCTGCTGGAGAGCATCGGTTTGCAGCCGGTTAGCTGGCTGCGCGACCCGGTGGCGGCCTTTGTCGCGGTGACGTTTGTCAACATCTGGCTGGGCATCCCGTTCTACATGGTGATGCTCCTGGGCGGCCTGCAAAGCATTTCCGCTGAGTATTATGAGGCGGCGCAGATGGACGGCGCGGGCGCGTGGGATCGCTTCCGCTTTATCACCATGCCGCTGCTGAAGCCGATTCTCATCCCGGCGGTGACGCTCGACGTGATCTGGACGTTTAACAAACTCGATCTGATCGTCATCATGACCGGGGGTGGGCCGGAGGAGAAAACCAACATTCTGGTGTCGGCGCTGTACAACGCAGCCTTTGGCACGGCAGCGACGCAGGAACTCGGTTTCGCGGCGGCCTTCTCCATCGTGATTTTCGTCATCCTGTTCATCTTCGCCATTGCCTGGATTACGACCAGCGGCGGTTTGAAGGAGATTTACGACCGATGAGCACCCTGACGCAAACTCCAACCACTGCCGTCAGCCGCCCACCGGCTGGCCTGAACTGGACTCAGATTCGCCAGATCATCGCTATCGGGTTGGTGGTACTCGGTCTGATTCTTGCGCTTCTGAATGGAATGAACTGGAGTTATCTGGCGCTGGGCGCGCTGGCCGGGCTGTTTGTCTGGAAGCCGTTTCACGGCATTCTGCTGTCGTACTCGGTCATCTCGGTCTACCCGGTGCTTCGAATCATCAGCATTTCGCTACGGCCCAGCACCGGCCTGCTGTCCCGCTCGCTGGAGATCATTCCACCGGGGGCGACTTTCCAGAGTTACGTTAACCTGTTTAACGAAGAGCCGTTCCTCCAGTGGATCTGGAACAGCCTGTCCATCACCGTCACCGTGTCGGTGATCGGCGTGGCGGTCGCGGCAACCGGTGCCTATGCCTTCAGCCGGTGGCGCTTCCTTGGGCGGCGTCCGGCGCTGATCTTCCTGCTGACAACGCAGATGATTCCCGCCGGGATGCTGGTCATTCCCATCTTTGTGATCGTGGCGCAGTTGGGGCTGACAAACCAGGTCATCGGTCTGATTCTGGCGTATATCTCGACCGCCGTACCGTTCAGCATCTGGATTTTGAAAGGCTACTACGACACTATCCCGCCGGACCTGGAAGAAGCGGCGATGGTGGACGGCTGCAACCGCATGGAAGCCTTCTGGCGTATCATCCTGCCGCTGTCCACGCCAGCGCTGTCCATCGTGTTCCTGTTTAACTTCCTGGCGTCGTGGTCAGAATTTATCGTCGCCAAAGTGATCTTGCAGGCACAGACCGTTTCCACCTGGCCGCTGGGCTTAAACGAGCTGATCGGCACGTTCCAGACCGACTGGGGCAAGTATGCTGCCGGGTCGGTGCTGGTGACGGTGCCCGTGCTGCTGCTGTTTATGTGGCAGTCGAAATACCTGATTTCCGGGCTGACGCTGGGCAGCGTGAAGAGTTAAGAACAGTTATCAGTTGTCAGTTTCCAGTTTTCAGTAAAGCAATACAAACGGGCAGGCTAAGCGATCTGCCCGTTTGTATATACAGGCTATTTTGTTATTCTTCACTGGCAACTTCATCCATCAAATGTCGCTGACATCAGATCGTCCACCAGCGGATTGCCAAGCAGGTTACATTCCGGCACGTCGTTCTGCCGGATTTCCGCCAGCGGCGCGGTCGGGTTGTAGTAGTTGTAAACCGCGCGGGTGATTTCGGCGATCAGCGGGAACGACTCGGAGAAGTCCAGCCAGGTCGGGTTGTGCAGGATGACGACCAGCGCGAAGTTACCGCCCGGCGTAAAAACAATGCCCGCGTCGCCGTGCGTGTCGTCAATCCAGCCGTGTTTATGCGCCACGCGCGTGCCTTCCGGCACGCCCGCTTCGATCAGCGCGCCGATTTTATTGTTACTCATGGCATGAAGCATCTGGCGACATTCAGTCGGCGTGAAGGCGTCCGGGAAGATCGCCAGCAGCGGGCCGCTTTCATTGTAGGCGCACTGGTAGACGCTGCCGAGCAGCCAGCCCAGTTCATCCACCGTCGCCTGATTCCAGGGGTCGGGCTGGGTCACACTTTTATCGGCGGTGGTGGTCGGCGCGACGATGGGGAAGGGCGGTGTTGGGATGTTGTTCGGGTCTATCAGGTAGGGCGCGACCAGAAAGGTATTGGTAAAACCCATCTTCTGCAAAAATGCCGTTACCTCACGCGCCCCCTGATATTCATCACCGCCGATCAGTTGCAGCATCTGGTTGGTCGAGGTGTTCTCGCTGCAAATCATGGCGCTGGCGATGATATTGGCCTCGGTGTTATCCGGCGGCGTGTCCATCATGGCGTAGAGTTCCGTCAGGATAGCGATTTTGTTCAGACTCATGCCGCTGAACGCGATATGGTTGCCGAAGGTGATCGCCTCGCCGGTTTGCAGGTCAAGCAGGAACAGCGCCCCCAGACGGCTGGTTTCCGGCTCGAAGCCAGCTTCCAGCATCATCGCCCACAGTTGATCGCCCAGCGCACGGAATTCCGGGCTGACCGCCACGGGCGTGCTGCTGAAGATCGTGCTGGCCTGCACCACCGGCAGCGTTGGTGTCAGCGTCGGCAGATCGAAGCGTGTCTGGCTGATGGACGGCAGGCTGAACACGTCCCCCTGAATTTCCAGCAGGTCTTTCGCCACCCAGCCAAACCCGTTGGGGGCGGTGGGATAGCGGATTTGCAGCCACGGGAGTTGAGTATGCCAGCCGGTGATTTCAAACGTTTCACCTTCGCGCGCCACCCCCACGCGCGGAAAATCCACGCCCGGCCCGTAGCGCACGTTGATTTCACCGGTAACGCGCCCGGTGACGCCGCTGGCTGCCGACGGTGTCGCCGTTGGCAGCGCCACGCCAAACACTTCGAACGTAGCCGTTGGAGTGGTATTGGCGGCCTGCGTTGGAACGGCAGACGCGCCAACTTCCAGCGTGGAGAAGGGGACCGCGCCAACGTTGCCGAATACCGTGACAAGCTGGTCAAACACCCAGCCGATGGGCTGACTGGTGGCGGGGTCACCCAGGAGCAGCCAGGGGAAAAACTCGCTGCGACCGACGACCGGGTAGCGGGTGCCGGCCTGAATCTGACCGACCAGCGCCGCGTTAACGTCCGGTACGGCGCGCAGGTTGGCCTGCCCAATCGCTTCCGCCGTGACGCCGGTTGGCTGCTGCGCCCGTACCGGCAGCAGAATCGCCGCCAGCAAAATCAATAACCCGTAAGCCTTCAGACGTTGCATACCGGATGCTGCTGCGCCTCCATTCCTGACGACAGTAGGGGAGGGTCTTAGACCCTCCCCTACGCTTTGAGCCGCCGGGCATTATAACATATCAGAGGAAGGTTGGAATTTCCCGGAATCGGCCATTGACAATCGGCTGCGCTTTGCTACAATAACGACACTCCAAGCCGAAGTGGCGGAATTGGCAGACGCGCTACGTTCAGGGCGTAGTCCTCCCAAGAGGGTGTGGGTTCGACTCCCACCTTCGGCACAAACCCGGTATCCCAGCCGGGTTTTTTATTTAATCCCTGTCAGTTCGATAAAACCATTTCGCCCGTATAACTTCAGACGCTGCCTGTCAGCCTGCTGAACGATAAGCGAGTCGTCGCAGCGATAGCCGGTGAGGCTCACTTCGGCGAAGAATTCCGCCGGCTCGGTTTTGATTGTCAGCCGCGCCCCCTCCTCATGCACTTCGATGATTTCGGACGTGACATAATGAATCAATATTCCCGGTCTGGGCTGCCATTCCAGCGGCAGGATGAAACCGCGCCGCGCCGGCAGCGAGAGCGCATGGCCGCCAAACAAGGGAACACCGGCAGAGGTGACGATTGTTTCAATCGGGTCATCCTGATAATTATTGATAAACAGGAAACTGCCGTTGTCACCCTCCGACAGTCGTACATCGGCCCAACCACTGAGCGTGAACAGGGGCGGACAGCCCATCCGGTTTGCCATCTGGTGCAGAATGTCCAGATCGTCGAGCGTGTCCGCCGGCAGCTCCGCGCCGAATACCAGTACCCGGCCCTGGCCGACCTGGTTGATGAAACCGACCGGCTGCCCATCGTCGGAAGTAGCAAACACCTCGTCCAAATCGCCGGAATAGGTTTCGAGGAACGATACCGGAACGTCGTGGTAAGCGAAAGCCCGGATGCTGGCGGGCGTAAAGGGCGGTTGGCTGATGATGCCTTGGATACCGATGGCGTCCCGCAAAATCGTGCAGGGGGTGTGGTCGAACGTCTCCTCACACATGCGCCCAGCGAGAATCAGGCTGCCGCCCTGCCGGACATACTCGGCCAGCTTTTGCTGCGTGGCGGCATCACACTGCTTGTCCATCATTACAAACAGCACGGGCGTTTGTGTTACATCCAGCGGGGCGCGCGTAAGTTCGAGCGCGTCGAAGGGGCGGTGCGTCAGCGCCAGGCCGCGCGCCAGAAAGTCGAACAGAACCACCTCGCGCTGATGAGTCAGGATGTCGGTGGCGGGGCGGGTAAAGGTGTTGTTCACTTCGGTCATAAAGTCATCCAGCAAAAAGCCAATCGTGGCAACCGTTTTGGGGCGCGAACGCACCAGATCAACGCCGTAGGCGGTCAGCACGCGGGATAGTTTGGCGTAGCGATGATAATGCCGCCGCAGTGTGCCGTCCTTGCGCACCGGTGGCCCCCAGTCGTGGCGTTTCACCGGACTGAGGATCGGGTCATTTTCGCCAGCAAAAAACAGGTAGTGGTTGATGGCGCGCATCCCACAGGAAATACACAGGCGACTGTGTAAATCGTAGAACGAGGACTGCACGCCACTAAAATCCTGGTTGCCGCCGGACTGAAACTCGATGGAGAACAGCGGCTGCTGCGGGTTTTGCAAGGCACTGGTCATCTCGTTGACCATAACAAGCTGGTGGAAATTGCCCTCGCCGATAAACAGGGGGTAAACATCGGTGGCGCTCACCATGCCGTCCATCTCCATGACTTCGACCAGTTGCGACAGACCAATGGGAAAGGTTCTGCCGCCGCTGCTGTTGGTGAAGCCATGAATGTTGGCAACGGGCGGGACTTCCATGCCATGCGCTTTGGCTCGGTCCCACAGGTGTGCCGCATAATCGCGCAGATAGGTGCGATAAAAACGGCGGTAGTCCTCAATCACGGGAACGGCGTGCGGCGGCTGCGGCTGCGTGATTTGCTCGCGCAGGAAGTCGGTCAGGCTGGCGGCGGGGTAGCGCGCCGAGAGATTCTCGCCGTAAGTTTCGCGCAGGTAATCTGCGAAACGGGCCAGCGTATCGGGA
>JACRPS010000011.1:244580-304461 GCA_016223085.1 Chloroflexota bacterium | reverse complement strand
ATTGATGTCCACGATGTTCCTGACCCACTGGATCATGCCCATCTCGTTATCCAGTTGAATCAGCAGGATTTTGCCGCCGCGTGTGATCTGGCGAGGTGACAACACCTCGAACACGGCCTGGTACCATCCCTCAACGCACGCAAGAAAATCGGGATGCAGATAGCTGGCGACGTTTTGGACGTTGCCATCCTGCGCGATGAACGCCGCCTGCGGATACCGGCTGAACACCCAGGGCGGGATGCCCTCGTTGATCGTTTCAGCCATGATGTAGGGGCCGGGGCGGGCGATGATATAGAAGCCCATGTCGGCGGCCAAATCCAGGAAGCCGGCGAGGTTGCGCATCGGGTGGGTATGGCCGTCCACATCGGAAACGTCCGGCTGCGGCTGGTGCCACAGCCAGGGGATATAAGCCGCGACTGTGTTAAATCCGGCGGCTTGCAGCAGCCCCAGGCGATGTGCCCACTGGTCGGCAGGGGTGCGGAAATAATGAAACTCCCCCGCGTGAATGAACTGTGGCTGATCGTTCAGCCAGAAATGACCGTCTTTTACGTCAAATGTGTTCATCTTTTCTCTCTTTCAGGACTGATCTGTGCCGACATGCCCTAAAGTTCCGCGTTGAGAAGGCCATTCGCTGGTTTGCCCAACTTCATTCGCTCAGCGCCTCAGCCAGCTCCGGCGCAAACTTCAGGACATCCCGAAGTGTCACGTTTTGAAAACTGGACAGCAAATCACGAATCTCATCCTTACTGTGCCGGTTGTGCCAGCACGCCAACAGATACAATGCCGTGGAGTAGGCCGTCATCCCCTCCCGCTGCTCATCAAGCACCAACCGAAAGAGCCGCTCTGCTTCCACAAACTGGCGTCCGATGACCAGCGCACAGGCCGCATTGTGGATCGCAATAAAGATGGCTTCCGGTGGCCGGGTGGCATTCAACATCTCCCAACTGCCCAAAAGCGATTGGCGAAACGTCTTCACCAGCGGCCTTTGCAGGCGGCCAAGCCAGTCGTCCAGATACCGATCCAGAGCCTCACTCTCCATGGCGACCTGTTCATACTGCCCCAGGGCCGCGTAATACTCCACCCGCAGGGTGGACACCGTCGCAGTCGCAAAATCACGATTGACCCACAGGGGGTCTTCGGACAGCAGCGCTTCCAGTGACCGTAACGCGGTTTCGGCGCGGCTGAATTCTCGAAAATGGGTATAGGCGGCGGCATTCGCCCGGTGCGATTCAAAACGCGCGGCGCGGTTTTCCGCCACCTGGGGGGCGCTCTCATTGGCCGATTGGTAGCAGTCCCACCAGAATTCGAGGAAACCGCCGTTAATGAGGGTCATGGCCTGGGTGCCATCCGATACCACCCAGTGACGCCGGAGCAACGGGAGGTCGCGCTGGCTCCATTTATAGAATTCAGCCTGATAGGTATATTGATCTTTGGCGTTCCGCAGCATGGCATACTGATCGCAGACATTCCAGAATGCCCATCCCCTGTCATCGGCGGATACGGGCGTCTCAGCGTCGAGCAGGGGTACCAGTAAGTCAATGATCGCTGTCTTGGCGTCGTCGTTCAGCAGCCGGATGAACGTGCTTTTTATCGCTCCAATATCATGGGGCATCCCAGTCAGTATCCTTTCTACTATTCACCTTCGTGCCGTTTGTAAAAGCCCAGAACAGACAGGGCGTTTTGAATATAGGCGCTGTTGGTGTAGGTGTGCCAGACCAGCCCGCTGAGGTAATTCTCAACCATGAGCAGCGAACAGCCCTTGTCAATGCTGTAGAGCGAATGGCTGTACCAGGGTGGCTCGACAGCCAGGTTGTAAGAGTCAAAAAAGCCGTACCTGCCCCACGTTTGGGGGTGTTCCCGGTAAAGATACTCGATCATCGCCAGCGCCAGGTCGGGGACAAAGGGCAGGGACGCCACCGCGCCGTAAATGGATACGGTTCCATTCGGCTTGACGTTCCCCAGGGCCGGCGGCGCGCCGGAGACATCGTAGCCCCAGGGACTGTCGCCGGCGCTGATGCCCCAACTGTTGGCATGATACGTTTTGAACTCATGGGCGTGTTCGATGCAAAACTGGCGATTGGCTAAGGTCGCCAGCCGGGTGTTGTTGAACCAATCCACGCCATCAGGGTCAAGATAGCTGGCGGTATCCAGCCAGGCTTCGCTGAACTGGTAAGCAAACAGGTTGCCACCGGGGTTGATGATGATGTCGTGGCCGTCAAACGTACCTTTATCGCGGCGAAAGCCCTGATACAAGCGGCGCGCCAGCGATGGCTCAATGTGCCCGGCGGCTTGCAGGTACATCATCTTTTGTTCGGCGGCCATATCCCACTGGCTGATGAAACCCGGCTGGTCGCTCACATAATCGCCGTCCGCATCGGGGTTGTAGGCCATGTGGAACAGCGCCTGACCATCCTGCTCAAAAACGATAAAGCGCCAGTCTACCCGTGCCAGCAGTTCATCCGCCATCTGGCGAATCGGTTCGTCCTGAAAATAAGCGGCTGCCGCGATGACGCCATTCAGGCACAGCGCCGTGTCAATGGTGGAGTACTCGCATTTGCCCCGGCGTTGGGCGGTGTTCATGTGCAGAAAGTGGGCGAAGAAGCCGCGATGGTGGGGAACATGATGCAGCAGCGTGTGCAACGTGCCGCGCGTGATGTCCACTGCCCGTTGTCGGGGCAGTAAACCCCGTTCGCTGGCAATCACCCACGCCGTCAGCGCGAAGCCGGTGGCTGCGATGGACGCCATCGCCACGTCTTTGGTCGAATCCACCGTCAGACCATATCCCCGACTATGCGGGTCGAGGTTGGTGAAATCCAGAAAGAATTCGACAGAGCCTTGCAGTTCACGGTGCAGCAGCGGGTTTATATCCATGATCGTTTATCCGGCGGCAGATGGCGACTCACGGCGCAGCGTGGACGATTCACGCGGCAGAAAGCGGGTGGGAATACGATGCGGCTGGAAGGGACTTTCCGTGTCCAGAAAGTCAATCAGTTGCCGGGCGGCGGTTGCTCCCCACTCGAAACGGGAGGTGCCAATGGTGGAGATGGAGGGCTGCAGGTAGCGGGACAGGGGAATATCGTCGAAGCCAACGATGGCAATATCGGCAGGGGCGTGGAGTCCGTGTTCTTTCATGGCGCGCAGAAAACCCATCGCCATCTGGTCATTGGCGCAGAAGACCGCATCAGGCAGGTCGCCGGATTGGAGAATGGACATAGCGGCTGCATAACCGGAAACCTCAGTGAAATTGCCCGGATAGACCGGGACGTGCAGGTTGCGCCCTTCCGCTTCGGCCAGGAAGGTTGCCATGCGTTCGGTGTTGTCAAAAGAATCCATCGCCCCGGTGACAAAGGCGATTTTTCGGCAGCCCTGACCGTAAAGATGGGCGAAGGCTTCCCGCACACCCTGGGCGTTATCAAGCAGAAGGGGCAGAATGAAGTCGCTTTGCAGGGAGCGATCCAACACCACAATCGGGAAATGGCCGGAGGCCAGTTTCAGCACATCGTCGTCAGAGATTTTAGAGTCAAAGACAATCGCGCCGTCCACCTGCCGGTGCAGCAGCATCCGGCGCGTTGAGCGGCTTTCCGGGCAAACGAGCAGTTCATAGTCGGTCTCCAGAATGATGCTGTGAATCCCTTCCAGAATCTCCTCGTAAAAGGCGCCGCCAAAGCGGGAGATAAAAACGCCGATGGTATGGGTTTTGCGTTTTTTTAAGTGCCGCGCGAAAGCGTTCGGGTGGTAATTGAGCGCTTCGGCAGCCTCCAGCACCCGCTTGCGGGTCGCGTCACCGATACTGCCAATGCCGTTCAGGGCATACGAGGCAGTGGTGACGCTGACCCCGGCGCGTTCGGCTACATCTCGAATCGTTGTCATGGCCGGCTACTCCATCGTTCACGCTGCGGCGCGATGCAGTCTGACCGCGAAGAACGATCACCGGCAAGCGCGTGGCGCTGCGCTATCCGGGAAAGGGGAAATCGCGGTCGTGTCGGGACTAGGTATGCCCTCAAAATCCACCACTCTGCACAAAGCCCATTTGTTGACAGAGCAAAAAAAGTATGCTAAATTCCAGTTAAAAGTGAAACGTTTCACTTCACTGAAAACAGTGTAGCGCAAACTGGGCAAAAAGAAAAGTTACCGCTTATTTGAGGATAGATGAACAGGAAGTTCGAGAACCGCTACGGTTATTTTTCAGAAGACGGACGCGAATACGTCATCACCACGCCGTTCACGCCACGCCCCTGGGGCAACGTCATCAGTAACGGCGATTACGGCATGATGATCTCGCAGACCGGCTCCGGCTATAGCTGGCGGGGGAATGCCGGGCAGAACCGAATCACGCGGTCGTTCCAGGACTTAGTTCGGGATAACTGGGGCCAGTACTTTTACATCCGCGACCTGAAGCGGAATACGTACTGGTCAGCGGCCTACAAGCCGGTAATGCACCCATACCAGCTTTATCAGGTGGTGCATGGCCTGGGCTACTCCCGCTTTTTGCAGAAGATAGACGATATTGAAAGCCTCCTCACCGTGTTTGTGGCCGCCGACGCGCCGGTGCAGGTTTTCCAACTGACACTGAACAACCACAGCGGCGACACACGCGAACTCGACATCACCTCCTACACTGAATGGCTGCTGGGCTTCGCGCCTGACGAACACCGTGAGTTCCACAAGCTGTTCATCGAAACGTCCGCCGACCTGGACATGCAGGCCGTCTTTGCCCGCAAGTGCCTGTGGGGTTTCCCGGACGACAAAGGCCGCCACAACAACGTGGATTGGCCGTATACCGCTTTCATGGCTGTCAGCGAGCCGCTAAAATCCTTTGACTGTGATAAAGAAACCTTCATCGGTCTGTACAACAACGATGACCGTCCCAGGGCGATGATCGAGCCAACGCTGGCAGGCAGAACCGGACGTTTTACCGATGCCATTGCCGGGCTGCAAGTGGCCGTAACGTTACCACCGGGTCAATCCAAAACCATTGTTTTTACGCTGGGCGCTGCTGAAGATGGCCGCGAGGACGCCCGCGATCTGATCCGGCGTTACACCTCGGTGGAGCAGAGCGAGGAGGCATTCCGGGCGGTGCGGCAGTTCTGGTCGCGCTTCGTGGATGGCGAGTGCGTGGAAACACCCGACGACGCGCTGAACTTCATGACCAACATCTGGCTGAAATATCAGGCCATTTCCTGCCGCCTGTGGGGCAAATCAGCGTTCTATCAAGTTTCCGCCGGCTACGGCTTCCGTGACCAGTTGCAGGACAGCCAGATTTTCCTGGTAGGTGAGCCGGACTTTGCCCGCAATCAGTTGCTCCTGCACGCGGGGCAGCAGTTCGTCGAGGGGGATGTGCTGCACTGGTGGTTTTCGATACGCGGCGGCGGCCCGCGCACCAACTGCTCCGACGATCTGCTGTGGCTGCCGTTTATCCTGAACGCATATCTGCTGGAAACGGCGGATTACACGATTCTCGATGAGAAGATACCGTATCTCAACGGCCCCGCCGAACCGCTCTATGACCACTGCAAGCGGGCCATCGAACGTTCCTTCTCGCGCTTTTCGCCGCGCGGCATTCCCCTGATGGGCGACCACGACTGGAACGACGGCCTGAGCGCCGTCGGCACGCTGCTCAAGGGCGAGAGCTTCTGGGTGGCTGAGTTCCTGTACCTGATTCTCGGCGACTTCATCCCACTGGCGCGGCAGCGCGGCGATGACCGGTTTGCCCAACGCTGCGCAATCGTGCGCGACAGCCTGAAAGCGGCGCTTAACCAGCATGGTTGGGATGGCGAGTGGTATTTGCAGGCTACGACTGACGATGGGCTGCCGCTGGGGTCGCACGAGAACGAGGAAGGCAAAATCTTCCTGATGCCAAACATCTGGGCGGTGATGAGCGGCATGGCGGATGAAGACCGCGCCCAAACCGCGATGGCAGCGGTGACAAATTATCTGCTGAAGGATTATGGCACGCTGCTCAACTACCCGGCCTTCACCCGCCCGCGCCCGGATGTCGGCTATGTCACCCGCTACGCTCCCGGCCTGCGCGAAAACGGCGGTGTTTACACCCATGCGGCCACCTGGGCGGTCTGGGCGTACGCGGTGGCCGGGCAGCCCGAACTGGCTTACGAGGCGTACCGCCGCATCTGCCCACCCAACCGCAGCAGCGATATTGACACCTACAAGGCCGAGCCATACGTTACACCCGGCAACATTGATGGGCCGCTGTCGGAATTCTACGGGCGCGGCGGCTGGACCTGGTATACCGGGTCGGCACAGTGGCTGCACCGCGTTGCCACGCACTGGATTTTAGGCATTCGCCCACAGAAAGACGGCCTGCTGGTCGAGCCGTCCATCCCGGCACGCTGGCCGGGTTTTAAGGTCACGCGCCGGTTCCGTGATGCTGTTTATCAGATCGAAGTCCACAACCCGCAGCACATCAACGGTGGGGTTCGTTCGGTGATGGTGGACGGGCAGCCGTACGACAGCAACCTTCTCCCGGTTTTTGCTGACGGTAAAATCCACTTGATACAGATCGTCATGGGGACTTAACCCGGAAAGGAAGTGGCCGGCACCAACAACAGACGTTTCCCGGTTTTGCTACCAGGAGCAGCAGTGAATCGTCTCACCGATCAAAGAATTGTACTGGCAACAATACCATTACCAGGAGAACAGGAAATGAAATCCTTAGCGAAAATCATCAGCGTAACCCTTCTTCTCATGCTGACCATCGGCCTCGTCGTCGTGCCCGCTCAGGCCCAGTCCGTCACCCTGCGTTATGCCAACTGGAACCTGGGTACGGAGGAGGAGAACAACCTCCAGCGCCAACTGGTGGCCGCCTATATGGAAGCCCACCCGGACGTCACAATTGAATTTGTGGACATGTCCGGGGAAGGCGGGTGGGAAGAAAAACTGACCAACTACGCCGCCAAAGGCGAGCTGCCGGATGTGTTTATGGCAAACAACACGCCGCTATACGTCAAGAACGACTGGACGGCTGACCTGACGGAACTGGTACAGGATGACCCGGACTGGCAGGACGTGCCCCAAGTGTTAAAAGACGCCGTGACGTACTCTGGCAGAGTCCTGGGGCTGCCCGCCGCGCAGTTTATCATGGGCTATTTTGTCAACCAGGACCTGTTCGAGGCGGCCAACCTGGATACCCCTGCTTATGGCGTGTCGGTGGACGATTTCCTGTCTGCCGTAACTGCGGTTGCCAATGTCCAGCAGGGCGTACTCGGCCTTGATGAAATGGAACCCATCCTGGGCTGGTATCCCAGCACACAGGACAGCAACCTGAAGTGGTTCAGCTTCGACGGTCAGCACATGAATTACAACTCCGCCGCCTTTAAGGCTGCGGTGGCAAAAGCCAGTGAACTGAAGCCCTACACCTGGCAGGGGCTTTCGGACGAACAGAAGGCGAACTTCACTTCGCAAGGCCCCTGGGAACTGTTCCTGAACCAGGAAGTGGGCGCGAAGTGGGAAGGTGGCTGGGCTGTGCCGGACTACACCACCAAGTCCACCTTCAATTGGGACTTTGTGGGTATTCCAGGCGGCAACCAAGCGATGGTGGTTGATATCATCGTTGTCTCCAAAACTGCGCCTGACCTGCAAGCGGCCTATGACTTCGCCAAATGGATGACGTTCTCCAAGGAAGGCTACATCAAGGAAGCCGAACTCGCCGAAGCCGCCGGCCTTGTGCCAACCCGGATGCCGGTTTCGGTCAGCCCGGAAACGATTGATCTGTATATGTCGTTCGTGGGTGAACGACCCGGCCTGCGCACGGCGCTGGAAAACCTGGACAACAGCCTGGTTGAATCGCTGGCGAAGATCGTCCCTGGTTACATCAACGCCCGCTGGGAGGGCAAACCCGGTATTGACATCGGTGACAATAAGGATGTCAATATCGCGTTTATATTCTCGAATGCGTCGGCTGGACTCTTCAAGTTCGAGGATTACTCGGCGCAACTGGAAGAATTCGCCAACAAGATTCTGGATGATGCCCGCGCTGAACTGCCCAAGTAGTTCCTGGCTGCGGAAGGGGGAACGTGGCGCAAGACCACGTTCCCTTTTGTAACATGTTATACTCTATTCAGGTGTTTGGATACGGCACACAGGAGTGCTTCAACAGCAGGGTTTTCTTTTGCCCACGAAATAAAGTGTGAACGGCGACCGGAAATCTGGCGATGTTTTTGAAACGTATCCGTTTTTTCAGGCCGGTGGTGCTGCTACTGGTAGTCGTTACGGTGGCTGTACTGCTGGCGCGCGCGCCTCTGCCTGCCGGTGACAGCCGAGCGGAATCGTCCGGCCTGCCACCCGCGCCCATATCCCGCCAGCCGCTCCGGTCAAACGTCCTGGCAGTAAAAACTGCGCCGCTCATCGAGGTCCGCGCCGATTCGTTTGGTCTGCCGCTGGCGCAGGACGACACCGCGCAGCAGTATGCCAAACCCAGCGTGCTGCTGGATGCGGGGGACAGCCTCCAATTTGAGGTCATGATTCCCGCCGCTGGCGAGTACACCCTGACATTTGACGCCGCTGCCGCGCCGTCGGCGCTGGACGCGCCGGAAGGCCAACTGCGCGTGGATGGCGATTTTCCCATCAGCGATTTGCAGCGGGTGATCTTCCCAATTTACTACCGCAACAGCGCCAATACCTTCCCAAAAGATCGCTACGGCAACGATGCGCTCATCCGGCAGGTGCGGGAGGTGCGCTGGACGCAGGCCGCGGTGCGGGATGTTAATTTCAGCCAGCCGTATCCGCTTCGGCTTAACCTGGCTGCCGGGAAACACCATCTCGAATTTACCCTGACCGAAGGCGCGCTGTACCTGGGCAGCGTCTATCTGGCGGCGTTTGCGCCGTATCCTGACTACACTCAATATCTTGAGGGCCAAACAGCGGCGGATACATCCGGTTTTTCGCTCACCCTCGAAGCCGAAGCTCCGTCCTACAAAAATGACACGTCGGTGATTCCCGCCAGTGATCGCAACCTGACGGTGACGCCGTATGACACCTATCTTCTGCTGATGAACACGCTGGGGGGTGAAAGCTGGCGCAAAAGCGGCAGCGCCGTGTACTATGAAGTGAGTATCCCGGAAGATGGCCTGTACGCGATCACCTTCCGCGCCCTGCAAAACACCCGCAGCAACTTCACCGTTTTCCGCCGCATCACGATCAATGGTGACGTGCCGTTCGCACAGCTCAATGCGGTTGCCTTCCCCTATTCGGCAACCTGGGTGAATGTTACGCCGGGTGGCGACACGCCGTACCGCGTTTTTCTGCGGCAGGGCATAAACGTGCTGGGCGTCGAAGCGACCAACGCGCCCTACCTGCCCGCCATCGAGACCATTCAGCAGGCGCTGCTCGACATCAACACGCTGGCGCTGGAAATCAAAAAACTGACCGGCAACCAGCGCGACCCGTTTAAGGAATGGGTCATTTCCGACTACATCCCCGATATTCAGGAACGCCTGAACACCATCGCCCAACATCTGATTGACGACAAGGACACGCTGCTGGCGCTCGACCAGAGCGGCGCATCGCCTGAAATCCTCACCTACCAGATGGCGATTGATAACCTGCTGTTCCTCGCTGCCGACCCGGACAAGATTCCGGTTTACATGGGCCGCTTCTCGGAAGGCACCGGCTCGGCGGCGCAACTGCTGGGTTCGCTGCTGCCGCTGCTGCAAAACCAGCCGCTGGCGCTGGACAAAATTTTCATTCACTCCCCTGACAACGTTCCCGAAAATCCGTCTGTTCCCTTCTCAACCTCGCTGGGCGAGGACATCAAACGTTTTCTGCATTCCTTCCAGCCCGACCCGTATCAAACCATCGGCGCGAGTGACGACGAACTGGAAGTATGGGTGAACCGCCCGCGCCAGTATGTGAACCTGCTGCAACTGATGGCAGACGAGTCATTCACACCGCAGACCGGGATTCGCGTTAAATTTTCGATCATGCCGGACGAGGGGAAACTTATCCTGGCAAATGCCGCCGGGATGCAGCCGGACGTGGCGCTGGGTGTCAGTACGGACAGACCCTATGAGCTTGCCATTCGCAACGCGCTGTACGATCTGCGCAGTTTCCCCGATTTCGATACCTTCATCCACATTTACGCGCCCGGTTCGCTGCTGGGATACATCATCAACGATTCGGTGTACGCCATCCCGGAAACGCAGGATTGCTGGCTGACGTTTTACCGCAGGGACATCCTCGATTCACTTGGAATTCCCGTGCCCCATACCTGGAATGAAGTCATCGGGATACTGCCGGAGTTGCAGCGTTACGGCCTGAATTTTAATACGCCGCTGTCGAGTGGCAGCGGGCAGAAAAACTACATTTTTACTGCCCCGTACCTGTTTAATTATGGCGCAAAACTCTACAGTGACGGCGGTTTTGCCACGGGTTTGCAAAGCGAGGAGGCCATCGCAGCCGTCAAGTTCATGGCCGACAGTTTCACCATCTACGGTATGCCATTAACTACCGCGAGTTTCTATCAGGATTTCCGCTACGGCACGCTGCCCATTGGCGTTTCCAACATTATTGATACCTATGTCAAACTGACGACCGCTGCCCCGGAGGTTGGTGGCCTGTGGGCCATTGACCTGTACCCGGCGACCGTGCTGCCCGACGGCACGCAGAACCGCTATGCTACCGGCTCGGCACAAACCAGCATCATGTTCAAAAACACCGATAAGCCGCAGGAAGGCTGGCAGTTCCTGAAGTGGTGGATGTCCACCGAAACGCAAGCGGATTTTCAGGAACGGTTGTTGTTGAACTATGGACGTGAATATCTGTGGTTCTCCGCCAATCTGGAGGCGTTCAGCCGTCTCGATATTCCTGATGAACACAAAGCCGTCATTCTGAAGCAGTGGCAGTGGCTGCAGGAGCCGGTGCGGCTGCCCGGCAGCTACATGCAGGAGCGCGAGTTAAGCAACGTCTGGAACCGCATTGTGTTTGATGGCGTTAACCC
Organism: Chloroflexota bacterium; assembly: GCA_016223085.1. Taxonomy (GTDB): domain Bacteria; phylum Chloroflexota; class Anaerolineae; order Aggregatilineales; family Phototrophicaceae; genus CFX2. The sequence goes on along the minus strand of JACRPS010000011.1, from coordinate 293,510 downwards.
GCGCGTGGCGATTGACCGTTCCGTTATCATCATCAACCGTGAAATTACCCGCAAAATGGAAGAATTTGGCTATTTACAGGCTGGGCAGCGGGTGAAGACGTTTAAAATCCCGACGATTGAGACGGTGAAGGCGTGGATGGAACATGCAAACGGAAGTCAGTAGCGCAAGTCGTGTTCGTGTGGTCGAAGTACCGCACGAAGGTGGGATACGCCAGTCTTTCCAAAAATGGCTCTACCGGGAAGGCAGCGCCTATGCCTTCCTGTCCCCGTACGGGCTGCTGTTTATCATCTTTATCGTCGTGCCGGTGGTGGCGGCGTTCCTGCTGTCGTTCACGTTTTTTGACGCCATCCAGCCGCCCCACTTCATCGGCCTGCGCAATTACATCACCCTGCTGACACAGGACGATACCTTCATGAAGTACGTGCTGCCCAACACCATCCAGTTTGCGGTGCTGGTTGGGCCGGGCGGTTACGCGCTGGCGTTTCTGCTGGCATGGATGCTGGCGCAGCTTCCCCGCGTGCCGCGCACAATCTTCGCGCTGATTCTCTATTCGCCATCCATGACTGCCGGCGTGGCGATGGCGGTGGTCTGGAAGACGTTGTTCAGCGGCGACCAGACCGGCTACCTGAACAGCTTTCTGATGGGGCTGGGGGTTATCAACGAGCCGATTCAATGGCTGCAATCGCCGCAGTATCTGATGACGATCATGATCGTCGTCACCCTGTGGAGCAGCATGGGGATTGGCTTTCTGGCGATGCTGGCGGGGATTCTGGAGATCAGCCCGGAACTGTACGAGGCCGCCGCGATGGATGGGATGAGCAGCCGGTGGCAGGAGATTTTTTACATCACCATCCCTTCGATGAAGCCGCAGATGCTGTTTGGGGCGGTGATGGCAATTGTTGGCACGTTCCAGGCCGGGGCGATTGGCGTCACGCTGTCCGGCAGCAACCCCACGCCGCAGTATGCCGGTCAGTTGATCGTCAACCATATCGAGGACTACGGCTTTTTGCGCTACGAGATGGGTTATGCCGCCGCCGTGTCGGTGGTGCTGCTGTTGATGGTGCTGTTCTTTACCCGCATCGCAACCCGGCTGTTTGGCAGCGATACATAAGTGGACTATGAAACGGAACTGGTTCAGCCGCTATACCGGAATTCGAAACCGGGGCATCAACCCGAAGGGCTTTCACGTCAGCCAGATCAAGTTTTACGTGCTGCTGCTGCCGCTGTCGGCTTTGATGCTGCTGCCGATCCTTTTTATCTTTTCCAGCGCCTTCAAACCGCCGGATGAGCTGTTCGCCTTCCCGCCGCGTTTCCTGGTGGTCAACCCCACGTTGAAGAACTTCAGCGACCTGTTCTCCAAAATGTCCAATGCGGGGATTCCAGTCAGCCGCTACCTGTTCAACAGCATCCTGATTACGCTGGTGACAGTGGCAGCATCCATCCTCGTGTCCAGCGCGGCGGCGTATTCGCTGTCCAAAAAACGTTTCAAACTTAAACGCATCCTGTTTGCCGTCAACAACGTGGCGCTGATGTTTGTGCCGGTGGCCGTGACCATCCCGCGCTTTCTGGTAATCGAACGGCTGAATCTGCTAAACACCTTCTGGGTGCATATCCTGCCGGTGCTGGCGATGCCGGTCGGGCTGTTCCTGCTCAAGCAGTTCATAGACGGCATCCCGGACGAAGTGATCGAGGCGGCGCAGATTGACGGCGCTTCCGACTGGTGGATTTACTGGCGCATTATCCTGCCGATGATTCAGCCGGCGCTCGCCACGATTGCCATTCTCACTTTTCAGGCGGCATGGAACAACGCCGAGATTTCCACGCTGTACATCAATAACGAGAGTTTGCGGAATCTTGCCTTCTACCTCAGCACGCTGACCACCACTGCCACCGGTGCCAATGCAGTGGCGGGGCAGGGGGTGGCGGCAGCGGCGGCGCTGATTATGTTCCTGCCCAATCTGATTATTTTCATCTTCCTGCAACGGCAGGTGATGAGCACGATGTCACATTCGGGGCTGAAATGAAACGGGTACTGCCGGTTGCGCTACTTCTGATCGGACTGCTGGCCGGCACGCCGGCGCAGGCGATCACGCCCTACACGACGCGGACGCCGGGGCCGGGCGGCTTTCTGTATCCTACGCAGGACGCTTATACCCCACTCGACGAAATTGACCTGCCCGTGTCCGGCCCGGAGGAAATGTTTCTCGCGCCGGATGGGACGCTGTACATCGCGGATACCGGCAATGGGCGCATCATCAGACTGGATGCCGATTTCCAGATCAGCGCCGAGTATGGCAAGGGGATGCTGCAATCACCCACCGGCCTGTATGTGGACGACACCGGCACGCTGTACATCGCCGACGCCAGTAAAAATACCATCGTGATTCTGGATGCTGACGGCAACCTGGTTAAAGAATTTGGCCGCCCGTCCGAGCCGCTGTTTGGCAAGAGCCGCGAGTTCCTGCCGCGCAAGATTGCTGTGGATGTGCGCAAAAACCTTTACATCGTCAGTGAGGGGGCGGTGGATGGCCTGGTGATGATGAACACCGACGGCCACTTCATCGGCTACTTCGGGGCGAATGCGGCGGAAATGTCACTCAAGATGATTTTGCAGCGGCTGTTCCTGACGAAGGAGCAGTTGGAGCAGTTCATTAAAAACGAAGCCGCTTCTCCCTCCAACGTCGCCATTGATAACCAGTCGCTGGTGTACACGATTACCGCCGGTACTGAACGGGACAAAAGCATCCGCAAGTTCACCATCTCCGGCAAGAATCTGTTTGACAGTGTTACCGGCTCGACCACGTTCCGCGACATTCATGTCAGCGACAACGGGCTGATGCTGGCGGTGGATGCCGACGGGCGGCTTTTTGAATACGATCTGGACGGGACGTGCTGGACAAGGATAAAAACGCCCTCGTTACCTACCGTGTCACCGATTTTGCGCGAAAAGTGCATGATGGCGTGCGCCTGTACATGGAGGGCTTCTACACTGAAGCCAAACCGCACTTTGAGAACGTGCTGACCTATGACGGGCTGGTTATCATGGCGTACCAGGCTATCGCTGACGCTTATTACAAGGAGCAGGATTATTCCAACGCGCTCCAGTTTTACCGTTATGCCGAAGACCGCGACGGCTATTCCGAAACCTTCTGGGAACTGCGCAACGCCGTGTTACAGCGGTATCTGGGCAGCGCGCTCGGCGTCCTGTTCGGCGGGTGGATCGTCATGGGCGTTTTCACCCGGCTGGAACGGCGTCACGGCTGGCTGGAACCGCTGCGGCGGCTGGCACACAACGCGCGACAAATCCGTCTGGTGGATGATCTGGTGTTCCTGTTCCGCTTCATCCGGCAGCCCGCCGACAGCTTCTATTACATCAAACAAAACCTGCGCGGCAGCCTCCTGTTCGCGTTGCTCCTGTATGCGTGGGTGGTGCTCGTGCGGATTGTATCGCTCTACGTGACCGGCTTTGTCTTCAATCCCTATGCCAGTTCGTGGCAGATTTACGTGGAGATGGAGATTGTCAACACGGTTTTGCCCATCGTTTTGTGGAATGCTGCCAACTATCTGGTTGCCACCATCAGCGACGGCGAAGGCCGCCTGCGCCACGTCATCATCGGCAGCGCCTACAGTCTGTTCCCCTATGCCCTGTTTGCCCTGCCGATTGCGCTGATCTCCAACCTGCTGACACGTAACGAGGTGTTTATCTACACCTTTTCCACGCAGTTGGTACTGGTCTGGTGCGGGATCATGCTTGTCATCATGGTGAAGGAGATTCATAACTACTCAGCGTCGGAAACACTGAAGAACATCCTGACCACGCTGTTCACGATGGCGATGTTCCTGCTGACCGGCTACATCCTGTATGTGCTGTTTAACCAGTTGTACGAGTTCATTCTGGCGATCATTCAGGAGGTCAGTCTGCGTGGCTAACCTCGTCAACCCCCGCACCCCTATCCTCCCTTCCTCCTTTGGTCGCCACCAGCGGAGAAAGGGGGAGCAAAACCTGTTGGCTCCGGCTTTAAGCCCCTCTCCGTTGATGGGGAGGGGTTGGGGAGGGGTCAAAGCTGCCCTTCGCGCGGCACTGGTGCTGCTGCTCCTGCTGCTGGCGGGCAGCTTCCCACGTCTATCCAAAGCTGACACACCGCCGCCGGCGGTTCCCGCTTCCTATCAGCCGGTGGCCGAAAACGACCGGTTCCAGCTTTACGTGGATTCCGCGACGCTGGCCTTCAAGCTGCTGGATAAAGGCAGCAATTACCTGTGGCATTCCGGTATTGATGAACTGATGGAGGGCGACCGGCTCAACCAGTCGTGGCAGGCATTTGCCAAAAGCGGTGTCAGTATTGAATATCTGGATGAGAAGGCGATCAACAAGCGCGTGTCCATCGCCAACACCAATCACGCGCTGAAGGTTACGCCGGTCGAGCAGGGTGTCTCGGCACAAATAACCTTTTCGGATTACGGCATCACCGTTGGCCTCGTCCTTCAGCTTGAAGCGGACGGCGTGCGTGTTGAAGTGCCGTTCCAGTCCATCCGCGAGGGCGATGCAAAGTTCCGGCTGGGACGAGTCTATGTCTATCCCTTTTTGGGCGCCACGCGCGGCGGGAGCGTGCCGGGTTACATGCTGCTGCCGGATGGCACGGGCAGCTTAATCCGCTTCGCCGATTCGACCAAAGCGAAAAATATGTTTTACGGGCGCTATTATGGCGCTGATCTCGGCATGATCGGAATCATGCCCTTTAATTCGCGTGTCGTGCCGCCGCTGCCGATTTCTTTCCCGGTGTTTGGTATGGTGCATGGCGAGGGGCAAAACGCTTTCCTCTCGGTCGTCGAAAAAGGCAGCGCCTATGGCGAAGTGCAGGTACATCCGGCGGGTATCCTCACCAACTTTAATTTCCTCCACCACGCCTTCATCTACAACGAGGCTTACTTTCAGGCGACCAACCGCTCCGGCGCGGGGGTGACAACTGTTCAGAAGCAAACGAACGCCTTTGACGTTGTGATACACTACCGCTTCCTGACCGGCGACGCGGCCAACTATGTCGGCCTGGCGCGCAGCTACCAGCGTTACCTGCTCGAAAAAGGTCTCCTGCACCGGAGTGATACTTCCAACCCGAACATTGGCATCCGGCTGGAATTTCTGGGCGGCGATAAGGAAAAAGTGCTGTTCTGGTATCGCTTCGTCCCGATGACCACGCTCAGCCAGATGCACGAAATCCTCGAGGGGCTGCAACTCCCGAACCCGGAGGTCATTTACTATGGCTGGCAGCCGCTGGGTGCGTCGAATATGCCGCCCACGTCGCTGGCGCTGGAAGGGGCGTTAGGCAGCCTGGATGACCTGCGCGCACTGGCGGATACCATCGTGGCGAACGGCGGACGCTTTTCCCTGTACTATGATCCACAGGCAGCCTACTGGGAGGAAGCCGGCTACTCCGTCCGCAACGACGTGGCAATGGCGATCACCAACGTCAATCTGGAAGGTTACAACCGCCTGTATAATTATTACTTCACCTTCGATGTCCTGAAGCAGCGTTTTGTCGCCCTGACCGCTGATGTGGCCGCACGAATGAACGTCGGGCTGGCACTGGACAGCATTGGCTGGACACTCTACAGCGACTTCCGGCAGAGCGCGCCACTCAACCGGGAGGCCGCCATCAGCGCTTACCAGACTGTGCTGACGGAAGCGCCGCTGCCGTTGGGCTTCTACCGCCCCAACGATTATCTGTGGGGGCTGGCGCAGGCGTATTACGACATGCCGCTGGGCGACAATGGCTACATTTACACCGACGAAGCCGTGCCCTTCCTGCCGGTGGTGCTGGCCGGTTATCTGCCGAACTACGGCCCGCCGCTCAATTTCTCGGCCAACCTGCAGGATGATCTGCTGCGGCACGTGGAGTACGGCATCTACCCGTCGTACTTCCTCACCTACGAGCCTACCGCCAACATGCTAAATACCCGTTCGGCATGGATTTACACCTCGGCCTATGCCCAGTGGGGTGAGCAAATCCGGCGCAGTTACCAGTGGATGAACGCGCTGCTGGCTCCCGTGCGCGGGCAGGAGATCACGGTGCACGTAAAACTGGCGGAAGGTGTCTTTGCCACAACCTACGCCAACGGGCGCCAGATCGTTGTCAACTATACCGACCGCCCCTTTACCCGTGACGGGACAACCGTCGAGGCCAGAAACGCCCTGCTGCTGGAGGGTGGACTATGACTGTGCGCCGCACCGCTCGCCGCGAGATCAGTCTGCGCGCCCGCGAAGCCCTGTACGGTTATGGCTTTATCCTGATCTGGGTTGTGGGCTTCGCGCTGTTCACGCTGCTGCCGCTGGTGGAAACCTTTCTGTACAGCCGCAATCAGGTGACGGTGACGGCCACCGGCATCACGTTGAACTTCGTGGAATGGGCCAACTACACCCGCGCTCTGCTCACCGACCCTAACTTTGTGGAACTGCTGATCGGCTACACCATCGAGACACTTGTCTCAGTGCCGATTGTGCTGATTTTTGCCATGATTATCGCGCTGTTCCTGAACGTCAGGTTTAAGCTGAAGGGGCTGTTCCGCGTCATCTTCTTTCTGCCAATTGTCATTACCAGCGGGCCGGTCATCAAGGAACTGACTGCGCAGGGCGCGGCCTCTGCGCCGGGTATCGCTGACATCCCGGCGGTGGTTGAATTCCTGGCGGAACTGCCGAGCGCGGTGCGAACGCCGGTTCAATACCTGCTCACTTCGTTCATCCTGATCCTGTGGTTTTCCGGCGTGCAAATCCTGATTTACCTGGCGAGTTTGCAGAAAGTGGACCGGAGTATCTATGAAGCGGCGGCCATTGATGGCGCGTCGGGCTGGGAAGCATTCTGGAAGATCACGCTGCCGTCACTCTCGACGGCGACGGTGGTCAACGCGATTTATACCATCGTCACCCTGTCGCATTTCTCCGAAAACAGGGTTATCCAGTACATCTATAACCAGACCTACAACGTTCAGGGTGGCATTGGCTACGCCAGCGCGATGGCCTTCATTTACTTCGGCCTGATGATACTCCTGCTGGCAGCCATCTACTTCTTCCTGATGCAATGGGCGAAACGGGAGTCGAGATGACCCAAATCCTCCATCACCCCGTCACCGACCGCCTGCGCGGCGTCCTGTTTGGCAACCGCGTCCATCGCGGCTGGGTGTTCAGCGCCGTACTGTACGCCCTGCTGATCGCCATCGGCTTCGTCTATCTCCATCCACTGCTGTTTATGTTTGTCACCAGCATCAAAAGCCCCGGTGATCTGCTGAACCCGATGGTGCAGTGGGTGCCGACGGAATTTTTCCTCGGCAACTACATCAAGGCCTTCCGTGTGCTGAACTATCCTCAAACCCTGCTGGCGTCCATCCTCGTCAGCGCTGTTCCCTCCCTGCTTCAGACCGTCGTCGCCTCGCTGGTGGGCTATGGGCTGGCGCGCTATCGCTTCTGGGGCAAGCGGCTGGTGCTGGTGCTCATCCTTGCCACCTTCATCATCCCGCCGCAGAACACCGTCATCCCACAAATGCTGACATATCGTAATCTGGGGCTGCTGGGCAATCCACTGGCGCTCATCATCCCCGCGCTGCTGGGGCAGGGGTTCAGAAGCGCCATTTTTATCCTGATTTTCTACCAGAGTTTTCTCTCTCTCCCTAAAGTGCTGGAGGAATCGGCACGGCTGGATGGGGCTTCCGACCTGCGCATCTTCTTCACCATTGCCGTGCCATCCGCCATACCGGCCTATATCGTTTCGTTTATCTTCTCCGTCGTCTGGTACTGGAACGAAACTTTCCTCACCGTCATCTTCCTCGGCGGGGGCACGACCACGCTGCCCATGCAGCTTTCCCGATTCACGCAGGCCTACGAAAACCTTTACCCGCCGGGCGTGGTCAACATCTTCGACCGTCTGAACGAAGCGGTGAAGATGAGCGGCACGTTTTTGAACATCCTGCCGCTGCTGGTGATGTATTTCATTTTGCAGCGCTGGTTTGTGGAATCGGTCGAAATGACCGGCATCACCGGCGAGTGAGGTCTGTCCGCTCGATGGTCACGGCTCAGGCTGAACATCGTTTAGCTGACGGCTGAACCAGCGGTGAATGTCATTCTGGCGCACCTGGTCGGCCAACCGCCGGGCGCGCCGGCGGCGCTCCGCAGCTGGCATTTCGAGTGCAGCGCGGAGTGCCTCGCGGGTGCCGTACACATCATACGGGGACACCAGCAGTGAATCCTCTCCCAGTTCTTCCGCGGCTCCGGCTTCTTCGGACAAAATCAGCACCCCGTCACAACGGTTTAGCACCGCGCCCTCTTTAGCAACCAGATTCATGCCATCGGCCAGTGGATTGACCAGAAGCACATCGTACAGGCTGAGAGCAGCGATTGCCCGGTCGTAATTGTTGCCCAGCAGCACGCGCACCGGCTCCCAGTTGCCATCGCCCAGCGTGGCATTGATTTCCCCGGCCAGCGCCATAATGTCGCGCAGATAGGTACGGTACTCGGTCACTTCGGTGCGAGAGGGGACAAGCAGCATCAGCATTTCAACCTGCCGCTGGTATTGCGGGTAGTGCAGCAGCAGGTTGCGGTAGGCGATCAGCCCGCGCAGGATGTTTTTGCTCGGTTCCACCCGGTCAGTACGCAGAATCAGCTTCCGGTTCTGGTAATGAGCGCGGAACTGCTGGACGTACTGCTGAACTTCGTCGCTGGTCAGCCGCTGTTCCAGATAATCCACATCAACCGAGATGGGGTAGGCGCGGGCGTCAATTTCGCGCCCCTGGTACGACAGCCGCCGCCAGGGTTCGATCACCTGTATCTCCGGCAGGGTATCCACACAGGTTTGCAGAAACCGCCGCGTGTCGCGTTCGGTCTGGAAGCCGAGGCGGTCGGCGTGTAACATCGCGTCCAGCAGGTCGCGCCGGAGGGACAGCGGCAGCACGCGCCACGCGCCTGGTCCGGGGAACGGGATGTGCAGGAAGGACTGAATCCGCACGCTGTCCCCAACCCGTTCGCGCAGGTAACGCGGTAGCAGGTACAGATGATAATCCTGCGGCATCACCACGACCTCGCCATCGAGTTCCGTCAGGCTATCGGCGACGGCCTGCGCCAGTTGGCGGTTGACGCTGGCGTAACCGTCCTCCCACGCTTTCCAGACCGTTTCGTCCAGCACCGGTGCGCGCGGGGTGTCGTACAACTGGTGCTGGACAAACCACAGCAGCGGATTGCTGATGACATTGTAGTAGGCGTGGTACTGCGCCGGGTTGGGTGTCACCAGCCGGATTTTCATATCCTCAACGGTGTGGACGCCGTTGCCCACACGCGCCAGCCAGTCCCGGTCACCCTTGCCAAGTGCGCAGGAAATCCACAGAACATCCTGCTGCCGGGCAACGGCGCTGATCGCCGTGACCAGGCCGCCGGCGCCACGCAGAGCACGCGGTTCGCCGTCACGCAGCGAGAATGAAAACGGACCACGATTGGAAACCACAATGATACGTTGTGGGGAAGTGGTCATCGTCACAAGCTGCCTTTCACTTATCCGTTGTTGTCTGTTGCAGATGGCGGCGCTGTTGCCGAATCCAGTTCAGCAGGTGGGCAACGTCATCCGGCCCGTCAGCGGTCAGATCGCAGACCTCGTACAGTTCCGGGAAGCTGGTGGGATGCACCACGCCGACCGACAGCGCGCGCAGGTGGCGGCGCGGGTCACTCGCCAGTTGGCGCAGCAGGCGCATCGCGTTGAAGTCGGTCACGTCGTCGCCCAGGTAAAGTACGCTCTCAAGCCGGTACGCCTGGATAATTGCCTGTGCCGCCGTCCCTTTGTGGAGCGTAACCGGCGGCTTGATCTCCCAGACCAACTGGCCTTCGCTCAGGCGCAGCCCGTATTGCTCCGCCAGCGGCTTCAGCCGTTGATAAAGCGCTTCCCGCGCCCTGGCGGTATCCGGTGCATTCCGGTAGTGGACGGCGGCGGTCGCCCCTTTGTTTTCGATCACCACGCCGCCAGTGTTGGCATGGTCAAGTTCGCGCAGCAGGGCTTGCAGGGGCTGCACCCAGGCCACCGCTTCTGCCGCCAACTGTGGCTGACCGTCGCGCCAGAACTCCATGCCGTGATTACCGTAGTATTCCAGCCAGGGCCGGACAAAACGCTGGCGCAGGTCGGCTACCCCCCGGCCTGAAACGAGCGCGATGACGGTGACGTGCTCCGCCAGCGCATCGAGCGCCGCCGCGTTCTCCGGCGTGATGGCGGCCTGTTCCGGCTGGCTAACAAACGGGCTGAGCGTGCCATCAAAATCGCTGATGATGCCAAAGCGGGGCCGCTCCAGCACGTCGGACAGGCGTTGAAGATGATGCGACCAGTGCTTTGACATAATCTCCGGATCATTACGAACAGCGTAAAGGGAACTATACCACAACTTCAGGCGATTCTCTCCTCCTGGCGGAACTGGAACGCCCGCAGGGTAGTGGCATACACGTCATCAATCTGCTGGCGATCAGCCTCTGACGACAGGTATTCCCGGCTTTCACGGTGGATGAGTTCCGCGTATCGCTGGAGCAGTTGCAGGTGTTCCTCAGCATCGGCGCAGTTAACCAGTGCGGTAATGACCGACAGCAGACGCGAGTCCACGTTCAGATCGCTGTGCCCGTAGTGCCTAATCGAGTCAAATGCGGCATGGAAAACATCAGCAAACGTCACCGGATTGGCGATCAGCCGCAGACGGCCTTCATCATCGTAGCGATACATGGAGGGTGGCTCGCGGTTGAGCAGCCGGCAGAGCGCCTCACCCAGCCGGTCAATGCACATCAGCGCCGTGTACGGATCATTGATGGCCGGTGACAGCGCCCGAACGGCCACCGCGCTTAACTGCATAAAAACAAACTCAACATCCTGGGTACGGGTGCGGCGGCTGCCGAAGATAAAGGCATCCTGAATCGTGCGCCGGGTGTCGCCGTTCGGCTGCCGGGGCAGCACCCGCGCCAGCGGCTGCCCCTTGTGCAGGAACTGTCCCGGTCGGGCAATCAGTTGCACGATCACATCCTGTTCCTGGGCCACCTCAAACAGGCGTTCATCGTCAACCATCTGCAGGTAGCCGCCGACGGGCGTCTGGATGGCCGAGGCAGCATATTCAAACCGTTGCAAAACATCCTGATGATTGGGGACGGTCATCGGCCTATCCGGTTCGCTGCCGATCTTCGCCGGGAAGCGGTCGTCTATAGCGTCCAGCAGCTCATCGCTGATGCGAGCGATAATGTTGGTGGACTGGATGGATTTGGAAACGTGATGGATAAAATAGATCAGCACCGCCAGGCTGGCAATCGCCAGTCCCAGCCCGACCAGCACCGAGATGTGCGGCACGAAGATGCTGTTCTCCACCCCCCGGATGGTTCGCAGCACCAGCAGGCAGTAGATAAACGTCGCCGTGAAGATGCCCAGCACAAACTGGTTGCCCCGGTCACGCATGAAGTGGGTAAGCACTAGCGGCCCGTACTGTTGCGAAGTGAGCGACAGCACCACCATCGTCAAGGAGAACACCACGCCGGCGACCGTTATCATCGAACTGGCGACGGTGGACAGCACCGCGCGCGCCCCCTCCGGGCTGTCCACGTAGATCAGGCCGATCACCCAGGCCAGTTCCCGGCCCACCGTCTCGTCCAGTTTAATGGTCAGGATAGACAGGCCAGCAGCCAGAACAGCCATCGTCGCCGGAATGAACCAGTAGCTGGAGCTGAGTTGATCCTGTAAGGCGATCAATCGGTTTTTCACAGGTATATTCTCCCGTGCGGTCCCGTCGCAAACATAAATCCCTGCCTGTCGCTAGTGCTGGCCCGGAGTTGAGGTGGCGATTTGCTTCCGGGCGTAATCAAGCGCTGTGTCCAGATCATTAAACGTTGGACAGGGGGCCACTGGCGAAGATTGGGTTTCAGCTATCAGGATGACGTGGACACCAGGGTGATTGACGGCGTTGAGCACCTGTTTGAACACGTCTTCCGTCTGCGATGGCTGAGCGATTGTTGATCGAACATCAACCAGTGCATACCCTGAGGTAATGGACCAGACATGAAGATCGTGTACATCTGCAACACCATTCACTGATTCAATGCGCTGCTGGACAGCAGCGAGATTGATATGCGCCGGCGTACTTTCCAGCAGGATGTCCACCGCCTGGCGGAGCAGTTTCCACGTTCGCGGGAAGATAAACAGGCTAACGGCGATGCTGGCGATTGGATCGGCGTAGTACCAGCCAGTGAACCACATCACCACCGCTGCCGCAATCACGCCGAGCGAACCAAGCGCGTCACTCACGACCTCAAGGAATGCCCCTTGCAGATTCAGACTTTCCTGCTCATGACTGTGCCGAAGGTGAGCGCCGATCAGATTAACGATCAGCCCGACAACGGCGATAACCAACATCAGGCTGCTGGTGACTTCCGGGGGTTGCTGGAAGCGACGGTAGGCTTCGGCGAGAATAAAAACGGCGCTGCCCAGCAGCGCGACCGCGTGGATGAATGCTGCCAGAATTTCGACACGGTAATAGCCGTAGGTTTTTGAGGGCGAAGCAGGCTTTTGTGCTATCCAGGCGGCGAACAACGCCAGAGCAATTCCTCCCGCATCCGTTAACATATGGGCAGCGTCCGCCAGCAGTGCCAGACTGTTGGTGATAATTCCGCCAATGATTTGAATAACGAGGTATATCAGCGTAAGCATAAACACAATGACCAGCGCCTGGCGGCTTTTGGCTGTTCTAGCAGCGCTTTCCAACCCACTCACCTTCCTGTCCTTCAGTCGGACATCTGAAAACAGATTTCCGAAACACATTTTTACATCACTGGGCAGAGATATGCGAGCGTTCATATCCCAGCGAAAGGTTATATGGCTGGTTCTATTGTCACAGGAACCCGCTATATGGAGTTTATGAAACGTATAAGAAGTCTATTAAACACTCGAAACTGCGGCAGCATCATACAACTGCCGGATGTTGCGAAACCTCCTTTTAAAAATTCACATTTGGCGAACCGCCAGTTCGCCCCTACATCCATTTTGAGGTGCTGGGGTGTCACGGTTTTATATTTCCCGGCGCTGTGGTATACATGAGTGAGACGCGGCAGTTGGTGCTTGTGTTAGATCGCGCGGGAATGATCCTATGCAGCAGGCGGAAAACATCGAAAAAAAACGCAAGCGCACCGGGCAGCTATCCGGGGTGCAGATCATGTTCGCGGCGATTCTGGCCGTCGGCCTGGCGCTGGCGATCAATCTGAGCAGCCTGATTAACTCGGCACGCCCGCTGCAGGACAAGTACCGGCAACTGGCGGACGAAATCACGCGGCTGGAACGCGACCAGGCGAACCTCATTATCGAACGGGACTTTGCGCGCAGTGATGCTTATGTCGAAAACTGGGCGCGCAACGAGGGTAAGATGGTGAAGCCGGGGGAAGTGCTGGTGGTGCCAGTGCCGTCCGGCATTGACATGCAGCCAACGCCGATTCCCGAACCAGAAATCGCCGTCGAAACCACCCCGCCGGAACCGCAGCCCTGGATGCTGTGGTGGGCGTTATTCTTCGACAGCCCGCCGCCGACTATCGGTGGTTAGCGGTTGGCAATGGTGTAAGGGCGCAGCGCCCTGCGCCTCTATGATTCAGCGTCGAGGAGGGAAGGCGGTTGTGTTCCGGCCAGAGCAATAATGCTTGCCGGGACACCCGTTTCGCCAACCGTTAAGGATTGTCCGGGCGCGGCCAGCGCCAGTTTTACAAAGCCCAGGCCCAGATGTTCGCCATCCGGTGTGGTGACGCTGCTGGTGAGCGTGCCGGCGGATTTGCCCTCGTGGATAAGCGGCGCGGGCGCTTCGACAGGCTGTTCCAGCCGCAGCCGCACCAGCGTTTTTGCCAGCCGTCCCCGGCTCTCCATCCGCGCGATAATTTCCTGCCCGGTGTAACAGCCCTTCCTGAAACTGACCTCGTCCCACAGTCCGGCTTCCAGCGGGATGTAATCGGCACTCAACTCCCGCCCGACGGCAGGCCGCCCGGCGCGGATGCGCAGCACGTTGTAGGTCAGTGACCCGGCCACCGCCAGACCATGCGCCATGCCGGTGGTATAAATCGTGTTCCACACGGCCTCGGCCTGCTCGTCCGGCACCAGCAGCGTCCAGTGATCGCCGCTGACGGGTTTGCGGCGCGCGGCAAATACCGGGGCGCCGGCAAGGGTGAGTTCAAGGCCGTTCAGTCCGCTAACGGCAGCGGTATCGGGCGACAGGGCGGCCATCACTGCGCCGGCCTGCGGCCCATGCAGGACAAACAGCCGCGTGGCCGGCGCAAGGTCGTTCACCTGCACATCGTCGTTAAAGAAGATATTGCGCTGGAGATAGGCACGCAGCGCCGGCCCACGCCCCGGTTCCACCAGCAGCAGCGCCGCTTCCGCCCGATTGTAGAGCATCACCCGGTCAAGGATACGCCCGTTGGGGTTGGTGAAAATTGTTGGGCAGCCTTCATTCGAGGTCAGGTTCAGCACATCATTGGTGGACATGCGCTGCACGAGGTCAAAGCGATCCCTGCCGCGCAGTTCCAGCCGGCCTTCGTGTGACCGGTCCATCAGCACGGCACGTTCCAGCGCTGCCTGATATTCTGCCAACTGGTCGCCGTAGTGCAGCGGGATGCCGTCCGCCGCCAGCGCCGCGCCCTGCGCCAGATGCACGTCAGCCAGACTCATCGTCTACGACCGCTCCGGCGTCAGCGCGTTATGGTCGTTCAGAATGACGTCCAGCACCGCCGGGGGGAGTTTTGCCTGCCGGCCCGGGATCCACTGCCAGCGTTCCGGTGGGGTGATGCGCTGCGGCAGCAGGTACAGGTAGACAAAGATAAACTGCTGGAAATGGGACTGCTCGGCGGTGTCCAGCGCGACGGGCAGGATGGCCTGCTGTTTGCCGAAGGCCAGCAAATCTTCCGTCGCCGCGATGCCCAGTTCCTGCTGGATAGCGCGCAGCGCCGCGTCGTGCGGGAATTCACCGTGTGTGAGGGGGGCGGTGGGGAACGGCGGGTCGCCATCATGGCACAGCACTTCGCCCCCGTGTACCGGGATGACAGTGGTGGCGAAGGTGAATTTGCGGCGCGGCAGGTGACGCTCAACGCGCAGGTTGAGCAGGGCGCTGCGGCTGCGCTCCGCCAGCACAATTGCGTACAGAATTTCGCTGGCGTCTTCCAGCACCGCATTGGTAATCAGGTAATCACACAGCGGCGCGTACTGCATTTCCATGTCCACCCGGCGCAGGCGCTTGGCGATTTCTTCGGGTCTTTCGCCGCGGGTTTCCATGCGCTTTTTTAATTCGTCCAGGCTGGGCGGCTGGATAAAAATCAGCACGGCGTTGTCCGGGTACAGCGACCGGAGGTAGGTCGCGCCCAGCACGTCAATATCGGCGATCAGGTCATGCTCGCCGGCGATGGCTTCTTCGACGGTGGCGCGTGGCATCCCGTACAGTTCACCATGCACCACCTGCCATTCGATCAACGCTTTGCTGTCAATCAACTGCTGGAATTCGTCGCGGGTGACAAACAGATGTTCACGCCCCTGCTGCTCGTTCGGGCGCGGGGCGCGGGTGGTAGCGGTGGGAAGCTGGCGCAGGTTGTCCACCCGGTTCAGAACAACGTTCATCAGCGCATTTTTGCCGACCCCTGGCGGGCCAACCAGGACAAAAATCAGCCCCTGTCGTCGTTGTGGCGTGGTCACGTTTCCGCAAATCCCGCTGTGTTCGCCGGTCCATTTAGCGATTAGTGTAGCAGTATGTCCGGCCTGCGCCTATAGGGAATCGGAAAAAAAGCAGCGGACGGATGGTGACATCCGCCCGCTGCCGATGATGGTTTACGGATAGTGCAGGGGCACGGCATGCCGCGCCCCTACGAGGGGTTTATGGATTTAGTTGTTGACGGTGATTTCCGTTATCCACCAGCCGTCGTGCAGGTTGCCAAGCGTATTCAGCCGGAACCGTACCACCAGGAAGTTATTCGAGGCGGTGCGGTTGCCATAGGTCGTCAGGTCGTGGACGCGCCACTGCCAGTCGCTGGGTGGCATCCAGTCATTCGATGAGCCTGACCCGCCGGTGATGGTCGGGCTGCAATACGCCCCGGACGGACAGGTGCCATACAGGTTGTTCTTCGTCCAGGTCAACCCGCCATCAATTGAGACTTCGACGTTCGCCGATGAGCCGGTGTCCAGATCGTAGTAGGTGTAGTAGCGCAGGCTCGGCTTCCACAGCGACGAGGGCAGGCCGGTCGGCTTGTTCAGGTTCAGCACGCCGTTGAGCAGCAGCGAGGAGTTGCCGTAGGGCACGGAGTAGACGACATCACCGGCGGCGCTGGCGCGCGGGCTGTCGCTGAACGAGAAGTTGTTGTTACCGGCCTGGACGATAATCACCGCGTCGCCGCTGCCCTCGTACCATTCCACGATCACGTTATAGTCGCCGGCGCTGAGGGTGACGGATTTCATGTCCACCACGCGCCCGTGATCGTTCCAGTTGTTGATGAGGTTCCAGGTGTACGGCGCGGACGTGGCCGGGTTGTCCGCCGGTTCGTAGCGCATGCGCACGCCGTCGTCCGAGGTGGTGATGAAGGTATACTCGCCGTCCAGCACGCTGATGGTGCGCAGCCAGCGTCCGGCGAAGTAGTTGTCCCAGGCGCTACCGGCAGAGCCAAGCGGCGCGCCGGGCGGACGGCCCGATGAACCGAAGTCGTACACAATTTCGTCCGACACGTACTTCGGCAGTGCCTTGCCGTTGGACAGGTTGGCGCTGACGTAGGCATCCATGTCGGCTTCGGTCGGTTTCAGCCCGTTCAGGAAGGCGTTGGCTCGACTGGCGGTGCAGTTCACCACCGCCTTGCTCGTGTCCAGGCACTTCATGAAGTAGGCTTTCCACGTGTCTGGTCCCAGGTTGGCCGGGCCGCCGCCGGAACCCTTCCACAGATCGGGCGCGAGTCCCCACAACCCTTCCGTCACCCAGTTCTGCGTATTCTTCGCCAGATCGGTGAACGGGAAGGGCATAACACGCTGGTTCAACTGTTCGATCCGAACATCGTCAACGTACCAGCCATCACGCAGGTTGGAAGCATTTTCCAGCGCGTCAATGACGAAGCGGACGCGGATACGCTTGCCGGCGTAGGCTTTCAGGCTCACCTGTTCGCGCACCCAGGTGTCCACGCGCTGGTTTTCCGGCTTGCTCCAGCCGATATCTTCCCAGGAGGACGAATTGCCGTAGGAGGTATCCGATCCCCAACCGAAGATGTAGTCATAACCCTGCCGGGTACGGGCAGCATCCTGAACCGCCACCTGAACCCGCAGCACGTCCTTCGTGCCGGTGTCGTAGTGGTTCCAGAAGTACAGGGTTGGCTCGTCTGATGCCAGCACATTGGTCATGTCAATGATACGCACCATCTCCAGGATGGACAGTGTGCCGTGGCGGTAGGGCGTGCGGAAATTGTCGTTGACCGTCGGCGGCGGGCTGTCAGAGAAGGCGGCGCTGCCGCTGTGCGCCTTCCACCAGTAGGGCATCGGCGGGTCCGCGATCTTCCAGTTGTCGCCGGAAGTTGCCGACCAATCGCCACCGTTGCGCCAGCGCAGCCACCATTCGGTTGGCGTGTCAATGTTGTCGCCATAGGACGAGCCGTTACCGCCCGTCGTGACATCCCACAGTTTATGCGAGACTTCGCTGAAGTTGCGGATGTCAATACTGTCCACGTAGATGCCGTCGGCAACCGCGGGGTTGGTGCGCGCATCCAGCCGGATACGGACGTAGAAGTCGTCGTCGTAGGGGTTCGGATTGGTCTTCAGCGTATTCCAGTCCATCGTCACGCCGGTACGGGCGCGGATGACCTCCAGAATCGCCGCGCGCAGGTTGATTTCCGCGCGTTCCCAGGCCAGATTGGTGCTGGTGCGGGTGACGTAGGTATAGCTCCACACCGGCGTCCAGTCCAGCCGCACCGTATCGTGGGCCGGGTTGGTGGTGGTTCGGTGCGCCGGGCGGGCGATGTCCACATAGATCGCTTCGCTGGATGCCAGATTACGTTTGTGCCAGAACTCCAGGATAGGTTCAATGGCCGCGCCAGTCTTCGCGCCGCTGACGCAGTCCTTGTTGCCGCCCCAGGTCGTCAGGTTTTCCGGCGTGTCGTTGTTGAAGTCCAGCGGGTACTTCAGTTCCATCCAGCTTTCCTGGCCGTGACGGTAGTTGCCGCCGGGGCTGTCGGTGAACGAGCGCGGGCTGCCAAACGCGCCCGGCTGCGCCACGCCCCAGCCGCCGGCCATCAGCCAGTTCTCCGTGCCGGTGCTGCCCAGGTCGGCGCCATCACAGAACGGGTAGGCGCTGTAGCGCGGGATGCCCTTGCGCACAAAAACGATGTTGTCAATCTGCCAGCCGGTACGGGTGGGCGTCCGGCTGCCATCCACCAGCATGGCAAAGCGCAGGCGGAATGCCTGCTGCCACCAGTTCGGGATGCTGCTGAGGTCAACCTCGGTCTGCTGCATGGTGGGGTTGGAGGCCGCGCCGGTGGCCAGCGTTTGTACCGTCTGCCAGTTGTCCGGCGTGGCGTCGTAGGCGTCGCGGGTGTACTGAATCGCCAGTGTCGTGCCGGCGTCAATGTCGTACGCCTGGCTGAAGCGCAGCATCGGCACGCCGTCGTTGCCCTCAAAGTCCGGGATGCCGCCCGTGCCGTCCTGGCTGATGTTCTGGAAGGCGACCTGCCCGTTAAACTCAATCGAGTGGACGCGGGCATCGCCCGACGGCTGTTCGGCGCCGAACTTCACATACGGGTCGCTGCCGCCGGTGGCCCTGCCACTGATGTCCCAACTGGTGCCGGTGCTGCCTGCCGGGTTGTTGCTGGTCAGCCCCCAGCGCGCCGAATACAGGAAGTCCGCCATCTGCGTGGTGGAGTCCATGTTCCAGTAGTTGCCGCAGGACGACAGGTTGTCGCAGACGGTGAACGTCCGCTTGGGGTGAACCAGATCGTCCACCAGCAGGTCGTCCACGTAGTAGCGCCGGTTGCCCGCGCCCGCGCCGCTTTCCAGCACAAAGCGGTAGGCGATTTTCTTCGAGGGCACGTTGGGGATGTCCACGACGTTATACGTCCAGGCGTAGTTTTTGCTGCCGCTGCGGATGGCGTAAGACACGCCGGACGACCACTTCGGGCCGCTGGCTGGGTCAACCGTGCCATCAGGCAGATAGCTGTAGGCCTGGTATTCCGCGATTTGCAGCGTGACCGTGCCGCCGCCGGTTAAGTCCCAAACATCCCAGAACGCCAGCTTGGGCGCGGTTTTGGTGGATACGTCCACCCAGCCGCGCAGTTCCAGGTTGCAGCGCATGTTGGCGGGGAAGCCGGCGCCGGTGCCCGCCGGGCTTTCCTTCCAGGCCCAAGCGACGGTGTTCGGCTGGCTGCCGGTGATGCGCGACCACTGGCAGCTTGGCGCGCCGGACGCCAGGTTTTTGTCGTCGCGGACGTTGCCTTTATACGAGCTAATGTCCATAAACACGGCGGCGTCACCCGTGCCGCTGTAATATTCCAGCTTCAGGGTGTGCGAACCGGGGGTGAGCGTTTGCGTCAGCACAACCGGCGCATCATTGAGGGTACGGTTCGTCCAGTAGGTATTGCCGGTCAGGTTGGTCGAATCGACCCAGAAGCGCACGCCGCCGATGGATTGAATCGTAAATGACACCGTGATCGGGTCGGTGCCGTAGACAAAGATCGAGCGCGTCCAGCGCACCGAGAAATCGTCAGTTTTGCCCCAGCCGGCCAGCGGCGCGCCTGCGCCCCAGTCAAAGTTGATGTTGAACTTGTGCTTTTTGTCAATTTCGTAGTTCCAGGCGCCGCCCTCGGTGCGTGGCGGTTTCGGCGCCGGTTCCGGCGAGCCGGTGAGATCGCGGTTAGGGAAGTACTCGCCCCACCAGTCCTCGCCACCCAGGTAGATGCTGCTGTCCACACGCCACCATTCGGGATGGTCAATCGGGTCTTCAAACCGCGCCAGGTGGCCGATGTCGGTCGGCGTGGCCGTCGGCGCGTCGGTCTTGGTGGGCACCGGGGTAGGGGAAGGGGTGACGTCGGTTGGCGTCGGTGATGGGCCGTCGGTGGGTTTGGGTGTTGGCGGTAGTCCCGGATTCGTTGGAATCGGCTGTTCCTTTGGCGGATTCTGTGCCACCGCCGTCACGGTCAGCCAGAAGCTGTTGGGCCCGCCGCCCTGGTCTACCAGGCTGTCCGGCGAGCAGTCTTCCAGCCCCACCAGATTACACACGGTGTTGCTGAAGACGTTGGCAATTGCCGGGCCGGTGGCAATCAGCGCGGCCAGCAGCGCCATGGCGACCAGCACCAGAATGAGCGCGTACTCAATCAGGGCCTGGCCAGCGTCAGCGCGCCGAAAAAGCGATGGGATCCATTTCGCTTTGCGATTCATAACTTCGACCCCTTATCCAATCGTCAGGATTGGCAGCAAACGGGATGATGGGGTTCTCTATGTCCCCTCTCTCTATGGTAACGGATAAACGGCCAGTGGCGATTCTTATTTTGTCCAAGAGTTGTACGAATGCGTTGACAATTCATCCATAGAGAATCGGTATCTTCATCACTCGTTGATACTTCGGGCGTGTGTTATGCTGATGGGCAGGTACAAACGCTATTGTCGTAGGGGCACAGCATGCCGTGCCCCTACGCAAAAAAGAACTTCAGGAGAAAACACCATGACGGCTACGATTATTGACGGACAGGTGATTGCGAACCGGATGCAGGCGGAAATCGCCGAGCAGGCGGCGCGCTTCAAGGAACAGTTTGGCTATCCGCCCGGTTTGGGCGCGGTGCTGGCAGGCGACGACCCAGCGTCGGCGCAGTACGTGCGCATGAAACGCCGCGCCTGCGGGAAGGTGGGCATCGCCTCGGTGGCGCACACCATGACCGCCAGCAGCACTCAGGAAGAAGTGGAAGCGGCGGTGCGCCAGCTCAATGACGACCCGGCGATTCACGGAATTCTCGTTCAACTGCCGCTGCCGAAGCACATTGACGAGGAGCGCGTGCTGCGGCTGGTAAGCCTGGACAAGGACGTGGATGGCTTCCACCCGGAGAACATCGGGCGGCTGGCGATGAAAGGCCGTGAACCGAGCTTCACCCCGGCCACGCCGACCGGCTGCATGGTGCTGCTGAAAGAAGTCGGTGCGCAGATCGAAGGCGCAAACGCGGTGGTGATCGGGCGCAGCAACATCGTCGGGCTGCCGGTCGCAATGATGCTGATGAAAGCCAACGCGACGCTGACGGTTTGCCACAGCCGTACCCGGAATATCGCCGACATCGTGCGCGGCGCGGACATCGTAATCGCGGCCATCGGCAAAGCCGAGTTTGTGAAGGGCGACTGGATTAAACCTGGCGCGGTGGTGATTGACGTGGGCACTAACCAGATTGACGACCCGGCGGCGGAGAAGGGCTATCGCTGGGTAGGCGACGTGGAATTTGAGAAGGCGAAGGAAGTCGCCAGCGCGATCACGAAAGTGCCGGGCGGCGTCGGGCCGATGACGATCACCATGCTGCTGCACAACACGATGAAAGCGGCCACACGCATCGCCGAGCGTGTGATGATTTAAGCCAAAACAATTGAACCGCCAGGACGCGAAGGACGCCAGGGAATTTTCTTTTTTTTGGCGCTCCTGGCGGCCTGGCGGTTATTATTATTGCTTGCCCTCTTATCAGGAAACGGTTATGACAAAAAATATCCTGCGCACGGTGAACGGGGATGTTACGTCGGATACTCTCGGTCTGATTCTGCCGCACGAGCATCTGTTTGTGGATTTGCGCGGGCCGCAGGTGGACGGTTACGGTCAGGGCGAACCGGAGGCGGTGGCGCGGCTGCTGCGGCCTGCGCTACAAGCGGCGGAAGCGGCGGGCGTGACGGCGCTGGTCGAATGCAGCACGATTGGCGTCGGGCGGAATGTGCGCGTACTGCGTCATCTGGCGCAGGTGACGCCGATACGGATTATCGCGCCGACCGGCGTCTACCGCGAAGCCTACATCCCGGCGGAACTGCGCGACCTGAGTGTTGCGGCACTGGCCGATCTGTGGGTGAAAGAACTGACTGAAGGCATCGAGGGCACGGGTGTGTGCGCGGGTTTCATCAAAATCGCCATGAGCGACAACGGCCCCACGCCGCTGGAAGAACGCAGCCTGAAAGCGGCGGCGCTCGCCAGCCGGCGCACCGGCGCGGTTATCGCCAGCCATACCATCGGCGGCGCAGCAGCACGGCGCGAGATGGACATCCTGGAAGCGGCAGGGCTGGACCTGGGCCGGTTTATCTGGGTACATGCCCATACCGAGCCGGATATGACGGTTCATCTGGAAGCAGCGCGGCGCGGGGCGTGGGTCGAATTTGACGCTATCGGCGCGGCCAACTGGTTCCCGGAACAGTCGCGGCTGGTAGATTTTACGGTGAATCTGCTGGATGCGGGCTTCGGCGGGCAGATTCTCTTATCGCACGACGCCGGCTGGTACGAACCCGGCCAGCCGGAAGGTCGCCCGGCGGATGGCGTGCGCGGTTACACGGCGCTGGTGGACGAGTTTCTGCCGGCGCTGCGCGCTCGCGGCGCGGACGAGTCTGTCGTGCGCCGCCTGACGCACGACAATCCGGCGCGGGCTTTCAGTCTTTAGTCATCAGTCTACAGTCATCAGTCAATATAGGGCGGGGCAACCCGCCTTTGTGATTCGATAGGCGTGTTATAATCGTCGGTAAATGCGCTCACGCCGGTGTCTATAACCAGATGGCGGCCTCAACGACGAGAGAGTTTATGCCCACCCTTCTCCTCAAAAACATCCATACCTTAGTAACAATGGACTCGTTCCGCCGGGAACTGCGCGACGCGGCGGTGTTTGTGCGCGATGGCGTGATCGAAGCCGTCGGCGCGCTGGCCGAAATGCCGCAGCAAACCGCCGACGAGGTGCTTGAGCTGCGACATCACATCGTTTTACCGGGGCTGGTGAACACCCACCACCACATGTACCAGACGCTCACGCGGGTGATCGCGCAGGATTTGGAACTGTTCGGCTGGCTGAAAACGTTGTATCCGATCTGGAGCCGCCTGACGGGCGAGGCGGTGTATGTGTCCGCCAAGCTGGCGATGGCCGAACTGATGCTGTCCGGCTGCACCACGTCCAGCGATCACCTGTACATCTATCCCAATGACGTGAAAATTGACGATGAAATCCGCGCCGCGCAGGAAATCGGCATCCGCTTTCATGCCGCGCGCGGTTCGATGAGCCTGGGCGAAAGCAAAGGCGGTCTGCCGCCTGATCGCGTGGTGGAGGACGAGGCGGCGATTCTGCGTGACACGCAGCGGGCAATTGAGCAGTACCACGACGCGAACCGCTACGCCACGCTTCGTGTAGTCGTTGCGCCGTGTTCGCCGTTCAGCGTGACACCGGATTTGATGCGCGAGGCGGCGGCGCTGGCGCGCAGTTACGGCGTGCATCTGCATACCCATCTGGCCGAAAACGACAACGACGTGAGCTACAGCCAGACCGTGTTCCAGAAGCGCCCCGGGGATTGGGCGGCGGACGTGGGCTGGGTGGGCGATGACGTGTGGCACGCTCACTGCGTGAAATTGGACGAGAACGAGATTGGCCTGTTCGCCCGCACGGGAACAGGCGTGTGCCACTGTCCCAGCAGCAATATGCGGCTGGCGTCGGGCATCGCGCCGGTGCGGCAGATGCTGGACGCGCGGGTGAAGGTCGGGCTGGGGGTAGATGGTTCAGCGTCGAACGACGCCGGGCATCTGCTGAACGAGGCGCGGCAGGCGATGCTCTTGCAGCGGGTAGGGGGCAACCCGGCAGGACTATCGGCGCGGGAGGCGCTGGAACTGGCGACGCTCGGCGGCGCGGCGGTGCTGGGGCGGGACGACATCGGCGCGCTTGCGCCCGGCATGGCAGCGGATATCATCGCCTTCCGGCTGGACACGGTTGGTTTTGCCGGCGCGCTCCATGACCCGGTGGCAGCGCTGGCGTTCTGCCAGTCGCCCGACGTGGATATGAGCATCATCAACGGGCGCATGGTGGTGAAAGACGGTGCGCTGCTGACAGCAGACGTGCCGGTGCTGGTCGAACAGCATAACAGGCTATCGAAGCGGCTGATTGATGAGGAATAATTTTTACAGCGTGTTCGGTTATCAAGAACGATTGTACCGGTAGGGGCGGGTTTTGGAACCCGCCCCTGCGCAGAATTTGAGGACGATACGGTTGTTACGGTTGGGTGTGGCCTGCGCGGTATTTGATGACGAAGGGCGCGTACTGCTGTCACGGCGCGGCGATCTGAACGTCTGGAATCTGCCGGGTGGTCGGCTGGATGCCGGCGAAAAACTGGTGGACGCGGCAGCGCGGGAAGTGCGCGAGGAAACGGGGATCATTGCGCACATAGACCGCGCGGTTGGGTTATACTATCTGAACGGCTGGAATCGCCTGAACGTGCTGTACGTGGGTTGGCCGCTGGGTGGACGCTTGCAGACCACCGACGAAAGCCGCGACAACGCTTATTTCGACTTGAAGCACTTGCCGGGCGACGTGATCTGGGAATGGCTGCTGTTCGATGCGCTGGCCGAGGAACGCCCGCTGCCGCGTGTGATTGACACGCCGCCGGACGAACTCAAGCGGGTGAAACGCCAACTGCGCTGGCGCTGGGTAAAAAACCTGCTGGCGGCCCGACCAGAGCCGCGCTACCCCCGCTTCGATGTGCGGGCAGTTGGCGTGATCTGGGATGAGGCGCACCTACACGTGCTGACGCTGCCGGGCAAACACGGGCAGACGCTGCCGCGCGTGACGTGCTCCGGTGCGCGCGCGCCCTGGGATGAACTGGCGGATAGCATACAGGTAAATAACAGACCAGGCTTTCACTGGGTTGGTGTGTGGCAGGATACCGCGCGGGATATGGTGGAACTGATTTTTGCAGCGACAGTGGCTGAAGATGGAATTTCAGATGTGGCGGAGTGGTCGGTAGCCCGCAGCGCCGCGCTGACCGGCCCGGACGCGGAATATGTCGAGCGCGTGAAACCAAGTTACGCCCGCGACCTGGTCTGGGCCATCATGCAGGATGCGGAAAATATCATCCATTACTAAAAAAGCGAGGCTTACATGAGTCTGGTGGATCGGCTGGCAGCGGCGCGGGGCGACAAACCGGCAACGCTGGCCTTACGTAACGCGCAACTGGTGAATGTCTGGACGGGCGAGATTTACCCGACGGATGTAATCGTACAGGGGTCACACGTGGCGGCGATTGGCACGGGTTACAGCGCCGAACGCGAGATTGATCTGGGCGGGCGCTACCTGTGTCCCGGCTTTATTGATGCCCACGTGCATATCGAAAGCAGCCTGTGCACGCCGCCGGAGTTCGCGCGCGCGGTGCTGGTACATGGCGTGACGACGGTCATCACCGACCCGCATGAGATCGCCAACGTGCTGGGGCTGGAAGGCATCCGCTTCATGCTGGAACGCGCCAAACACGGCCCGCTGAACATGTACGTGATGGCCTCAAGCTGTGTCCCGGCAACACATATGGAAACCAGCGGCGCGCGGCTGGAAGCCGAAGACCTGGAACCGCTGCTCAGCCATAACTGGGTACTGGGGCTGGCCGAAGTGATGAACTACCCTGGCGTCGTCTACGGCGACGAGGGCATGGTGGACAAGCTGGTGATGTTCAAACACAAGGTGCTGGACGGCCACTGCCCGGCGCTGACCGGCAAGGCGCTGAATGCCTACGTTGCGTCGGGAATCAGCAGCGAACACGAGTGTACGACGGTCGAAGAAGCGCGGGAAAAGCTGCGCCTGGGCCTGACGATTTTCATCCGCGAGGGTACAACCACCCGCAACCTGCGCCCGCTGCTGCCGCTGATTACGCCGGAAAACCACACCCGGCTGTGTTTCTGCACCGATGATCGCCAACCGAACAGCCTGATGGATGAAGGCTCGATTGACTTCATGATTCGCACCGCGATTGCCAATGGAATAGACCCAATCATGGCGATTCGCATGGGGACAATCAACACGGCGCAGTATTTCCGCCTGCACGACTACGGCGTGATCGCCCCCGGCAAATGGGCAGATATGGTGGTGTTCAGCGATCTGAACGACATCCGCGCCGAGATGGTGTTTCGGGGTGGCGAACTGGTCGCGCGGGATGGGAAAATGCTGGCGGAGAAGCCGCCGCTGCGCCCGATTGATCTGCGCAGTTCGATGAATATCCGACCGGATACGCTCGATTTCACGATTCCAGCGCAGGGCGCACAGGTGCGCGTGATCGGCGGGATAGGCGACCAGGTGGTAACGGAGCATTTGGTAGATGACGCGCTGATCGTCGGTGGCAAAGCAGTCGCCGATATCGAGCGCGATCTGCTCAAGATGGCAGTGGTGGAACGTCACCGCGCTACTGGCAATATCGGCAAGGCGTTTATCACTGGCTTCGGGCTGAAGCGCGGCGCGATTGCCGGGACGGTCGCACACGATCATCACAATCTGGTGGTCATC
Source organism: Chloroflexota bacterium (assembly GCA_016223085.1). Lineage (GTDB taxonomy): Bacteria > Chloroflexota > Anaerolineae > Aggregatilineales > Phototrophicaceae > CFX2. The sequence continues at coordinate 267,018 of JACRPS010000011.1, read as the reverse complement.
GGTGCGGACGATCATAGTATGCGCCGCGCCGTTCAGGCCATTGTGGAGATGGGCGGCGGGCTGGTGGCCGTGGATGGCGATAATGTGCTGGGGCGCTTGCCACTGCCAGTGGCCGGGCTGATGACCGAGCGCCCACTGGAACAGGTTCGCGCTGATTATGATACACTCCTCGCCCGCGCCCGCGAACTGGGCAGCACGATACCAGACCCGTTTATGACGATGAGTTTTATGGCGCTGGAAGTGATTCCGAAGCTGAAACTGACCGATGTCGGGCTGGTGGACGTGGAGCAGTTTAAGGTCGTGGACCTGTTTGTGGAACCGCCGGATGCCGATCGCTAGCTATAGCGTCCGCTCAGAGTGTTCCTGCAAGGCGGCTTATCAGGTTGCTGGAAAACGATGAAATCAGACAGAGTCCGTCTCGCGTTGGCGTTAATTGTTCCTGCGCTACCGCTGCTTATCACACTGGTTCTACTGCGATTTGTGCTTCGAGGAGATTTGAACCAGTATGTGCCTTCCTACCATACCACGTACAATGACGCTATCTATTACTGGCGGCAGGCCTTTACATTTAGTCAAGTGGGCTTTAACGGCGGCTACTATACAATTTACGAACTGCCTGCCTTGGCAACATTTTCCCATTATTACGTGCATGGTTTAGCCTATCCAGCGCTATACGGTAGCATCGGTCGGGTGTTTGGCTGGTATCCGCAGAGTGCCGTTGTTATTAATCTGGCGCTCGTTACTTTTACCCTCTACTTCTGGGTGTATTGGCTCAAGCCGAACCGGGATCAACTGATAATCTTGGGTGCAGCGATTGCCACTTTTTGGCCGCTGCATCACTATCTGGTGAGTAACATGCAGGAGAGCCTGCAACATGCAATTGCGATACTCGTGGCTTACGCCTTTTACCGGGTGCTGACCGTTGAGGCGATTACTCCTCGTGTTAAGTGGGCGTTCGCTGCCCTGCTTCTGGTGGCGTCACTGTTCCGCTTTACCTGGTCGTTTCTGCTGCTGCCGCTGTTTTTACTATCGCACCACCAGACAATTCGGAGTGCAATCCGGAGTATGCTCCTGGCCGGTATTTTGATAGTTGCATCCGGTGTTATTTTCTTCTATTTTTCCGCACCGTATCCAATTAACTTCGTAAGTCAGTGGCTGCAAACTATGAGAGGGTCGCTCGCGGAGGGTACAACATTATTTGTCCAGCATTTAAGCGCAAATATAAGCGATATCGTGGCCGGCAGTTGGCTGGAAATCGGACAGCGGCTCCAAATAATCGTGCTGATAGGTCTGAGTGTGTGGGGACTGGTCCTGCGGCGGCGGTTTTCAGGTTGGACTCGAAACGAGGCTCGTTTTCATCTGCTCAATTTAGGGTTGCTGCTGCTGATTCAACTGGCGTTCTACGATATGCAGTACTGGCGGGATTTTCGCGTTCTGGCTGCTCATTTGCTGGTCAGCGTGCTGCTGCTGGTTGCCTTCAAACGATACTGGCTGGTTGGCCTGTTTGTCGCCAGCAATTTGTTGCTCGCCCGGCCGTTCCTGACGGCTTACCGCACGTGGGATAGCAGTCAGTTTCATGTTCTGCAAGAACGGATTGATGGCTTTCGCACGGCAACGAATGGTCTGATCGAGTATTCACCTGGAGAAGCCAATTCCTGGTGTAACACACTGCTAATGGAAGTTCCACCTTTCTCGCTCGAATTTTATCCTGAGATCATGGCGCTGCCACCGGGTATTGGGGTATCCTTTTTTATGAGTCCTGAGCGTCAGCAGTTGCCGCCCCAGTCCAAATATCTGCTCTTGAGTCCTGAAACTGGAACTCTATGGTCAAGCCGATTGAACATCCAGTTCCTGTTGGAAACGCAGGTAGGGAAGCTGTACCTGAATCTCGACTCGGGCTGCCAGTAACGCAGTTCTCGGTCACTGTGACACTGCCACCGTCACTGGCCGGGCTGATGATCGCTTGTCCGCTGGAACAGGTGCGCGCCGATTATGATACACTGATTGCCCGCGAGCTGGGCAGCGCGGCCCCCGATCCGTTCACGACAGTGAGTTTTCATGGTGCTGAAAGTGATTCCGAAGCTAAAGCTCACCGATGTCAGACTGGTGGACGTGGAGCAGTTTAAGGTTGTGGATTTGTTTGTGTAGACGGCAACGTATCCATGATTGAGGTACCTGCCGTTGGAACATGGGGGAGTGTGTGTCCTCGAAGCAACAAGTGTTAACCGCCATGCCAGTAACTGCGCGGTTGAAAATTGGGCCACCGCTGCTACTGGCCGGATTGGTAATTGTCCTGTTCGCGCCGCCGCTGCTGGTTGTGGTGAACCAGTATAACGATTACGGCGCGCACCTCGGCTTTGTCCGTGGGCTGCTGGTACAGGGCGACTGGCAACTGTTTCTGGCGCGGGTGCCCCATTTCCTGTTTCATGCGCTGGTGCTGGTCGTTTACCGGTTGCTGCCGAATCTGGGCGCTGCCGGTTTTATTGTGGCGCTGCTGTTGTACGTTGCTCTGGCGTTGGCGCTCTACGACGTGCTGCGTCGCCTGTTGGGGCCGGCAGACACCCGCGACCGGACGCTGTTTTATATGCTGGTCACGGTGGTGACGATGCTGGTGATGCCCATTAACCTGTTCACGCCCGACCACCCGTATCACGGGTATATCGCAACCAATGTTTACCATAACCCCACCATTGCTGCGTTGAAGCCGCTGGCTGTGCTCCTGTTTGGTATCGCGGCGCTGGCGTTTGATGCACGTCCATCTCCGGTGGTATGGTACCGGGCGCTGGGACTGGCCGCGATAACCATTCTGTCCATGCTGGCGAAACCCAGTTATATCCTGATACTGCTGCCGGCCCTGCTCCTTTTAATGCTCCATTATCGGCTGTTGCGACGACGCATGGACTGGCGACTGCTGTTTCTGGGGGTGATCCTGCCAGGGGCGCTCATGTTAGGGGTGCAGGCACTCCTGTTTGATGCGTCAGCCATTGTGTTCGCGCCGCTGGCATTCTTTTACCTTCAGGGTGTCATGGATGGTTTGCTGCTGAAGTTACTGCTGTCCATCCTGTTCCCGCTGGCCGTCACCCTCGCGCATTTTAGGGCAGCCGCCCGGAGCGCACCGCTATTGCTGGCGTGGCTGTCGTTTGTCTTTGGCGTAGCATTGACCTATCTGTTTGCGGAAGCCAACCGCGCCGGACACGGCAACCTGACGTGGAGCGGGCAGATCGGCGCGTTCATCCTGTTCCTGGCGGCGCTGGTATTCTGGCTGCGGCAAAATCGGCTGCTGTCATTCAGCGACGTGCCAAATGTCACGTTATCTCCCGCGTTTGTGACGACAGGGGCGTTGCTGGTGTTCCATCTCATCAGCGGCCTGCTGTGGTATTTCACCTTTGCCAGTGGCAGACTGCCCACCGGGTAATTATGCAAAGAGAGGATATTCATGGTTGAACAACAGATGATTGATACGATTAAAGCCCGTGTCGCCGCACAGCGTGAGGACATTATCACCTTCCTGCGCGAATTGTGCGCGATTCCCAGTTATGACAGCCAGATTCGCGCTGTCGGGGAACGCGCCGCCGCCGAGATGCAAAAACTCGGTTTTGACGAGGTGTGGTGGGACAAAATGGGCAACATCGTCGGCAGGATTGGCGATGGCCCGGTCAAGCTGCTGTACGACAGCCACATTGATACCGTCGGCATTGGCGACCCGGACGAATGGGAGTGGGACCCGTTCCAGGGCAAAATCGAAAACGGCATCTTCTTCGCGCGTGGCGCCTGTGACGAGAAAAACAGCACGCCCGGCATGATCTATGGCCTGGCGCTAGCGAAGGAACTCGGCCTGCTGGACGGCGTGACCGGCTACTACTTCGGCAATATGGAAGAATGGTGCGACGGCATCGCACCCAATTCGCTGGTGGAGACTGAAGGTTTGCGCCCCGATTTTGTGGTTATCGGCGAGCCGACCAAGATGCAGGTGTATCGTGGGCACAAAGGCCGTGTCGAGATGCAGGTGGTAGCGAAGGGCAAAAGCGCCCACGCCGCCAGCAACTTCCTGGGGGATAATGCGATTTACAAGCTGCTACCGGTGATTGATGCGATCAGCAAGCTCGAACCGGAACTGGGCGATGACCCGTTCCTGGGTCATGGACGCATCACCGTGACCGACATGCACGTCAAAACGCCGAGTATCAACGCCGTGCCGGACGAGGCGCTGATTTACATTGACCGCCGCATCACCTTCGGCGAAGAGCCGCAGGCCGAACTGGAACGCATTCAACGGCTGATCGGCGACCGCAAGGATATTGAAGCCTCGATTCTGTTCTACGAAGAACCGAGCTACACCGGCTTTGTCTTCCCGGTGGACAAGATTTACCCGGCGTGGGCGCTACCTGCCGATCATCCCTACGTGCAGGCGGGCGTGAAAGCCGGGGAACTGCTGTGGGGCGAACCACTGCCAACGGGCAAATGGGACTTCTCCACCAACGGCACGTACTGGGCGGGCAAAGCGGGTATCCCCAGTATTGGCTTTGGGCCGGGCGACGAAATCCACGCCCATACGGTGATTGACCAGGTGCCGCTGGACGACGTGGTGCGCTCGACCGAGTGGTACGCGCTGCTGCCGGCGCTCATTCAGAAATAAGAAAAAAGCGTAACACAGAGTCACAGAGATACAGAGGCTCAGAGAGCATAATTCTCTGTGTCTCTGTGACCCCGAGTCTCTGTGTTGAATGTTTTTCCTACCCGGATTGGCAGGGCGCGCGATGCTGAAAATCGGTTATGCTGTAGGGGCAAGGGTTTTAGCGGTTTTAAGGGGAGCGCGCATGACGTTCGACTGGATTGAAGACGGCGTGCTGGCGGCCAGTCCGCTGCCGCAAAATGCCTATGACGTGCGAACGCTGGCAGAAGGCGGCATCCGCGCCATCGTCACGCTGACCGAGCGCCCGCTGACGGCGCAGCGCGGCGTGACGCCGGAACTGCTGGCGGAACTGGACATCACGCCGCTGCACGTACCGATTGACGATTTACGCGCGCCGGACGAGGCGCAGGTGGCCGAGGTGGTGGCGTTCATTGACCGGATGCAGGCGGAGGGCAGGCCGGTTCTGATTCATTGTAAGGTGGGGCAGGGGCGCACCGGCACGCTGCTGCACGGGTATTACCTGTCAAAGGGCTGGAGCCTGGCGGAGACGCGCGAACGGGTGACGGAGCGCCGCCCGCTGTGCGATTTTACGAAGCTGTCCGACGAGCAGCAGAATTTTCTGCACGAGTTCGCCAATTCTGATCGGGTAGTGTACACGTAAAAAAAGAAGAAAAAACGTAACGCAAAGACGCAATCCCGCAAGCGGGAGGCTTCGCACAGGGGCAAAGGCGCAGAGAGATTTTTCTTTGTGAATTTGCCCCTTGTGTTACATTGGTTAATAAATCTCCGTGAATTTGGAAAACTGTTTATGTCCCACGTTTTTATCAGCTACAGCAAGAAAAACAAAACACATGCCCAAGAGTTAAAGGTTCAGTGCGTAGCAGGATAAGGTTTCCGGTTCGCGTCGCCGGATGCTGAAAGCCGTCCGGCTGAACAACAAAAGCCACCTGAAGGTGGCTGAAATATACCGTCAGCAAGGTTAAGCCTGCTAAAAGCAGGCTTTCCGAAGCTATTCAGCCGAGGAGCTTCCAGCCCTCGGCGAACCTGATGCCTAAGGGCGGGTTTGTAGACCCGCCCCTACGGTCGCTTTGCATATCTTTTTGTTACAGCCTTGTCCCCTTATGGTACAATAAGCCGCACACCATGTTCCAGACAAGATCAAGCCAGAGGAGTCCTTTTTATTATGCAGACGGATTTACGAGGCCGTGACCTCATCACGGATCAGGAATGGACGCGCGAGGAAGTGGACACGCTGCTCGACGTGGCCTGGGATTTAAAACGCCGCCGCGCCACCGGCGAGTCGCACGCGCTGCTGCGTGACAAAGTGCTGGCGATGCTGTTCTTCTTCACCAGCACGCGCACCCGCGCCAGCTTCGAGGCTGGCATCGCCCAGTTGGGCGGGCACGGCATGTTCATTGACAGCGAAACGACGCAGATTTCACACGGCGATACCGCCAAGGAAATCGGCGAGATCATCGGGCGCTACAGCGACGCGATTGCCATTCGCCAGTGTGACTGGAACTTCGGCAACCAATACATCCGCGAAGTGGCCGCCGCCAGCCGCGTGCCAGTGCTGAACATGCAGTGCGATGTGTACCACCCGTTCCAAGCGCTCGCCGACCTGATGACGGTCATGGAGAAGTTCGGGCGTGACCTGCGTGGCAAGACGATTAACGTCAGTTGGGCCTATGCCAGCAGCTACCAGAAGCCGCTGTCCGTGCCGCAAAGCCTGATTCTGCTGATGACGCGCTACGGCATGAACGTGCGCCTGACGCACCCGCCGGAGTTCGGCCTGATGCCGGACATCGTAGGGCAGGCGCAGGATAACGCCCGCAAGAGCGGCGGTTCGCTGGAAATTCTGCACGATTTCGACGCCGGGTTTAAGGACGCCGACGTGCTGTATCCCAAGAGCTGGGGCTGCTGGATGACGACCGAGGACAAGCAGGAATCGGCCAAAATCGGCAACCAGTACAAGGACTGGATTACCGACGCGCGGCGCATGTCGCTGGCGAAACGTGACGCCGTCTACATGCACTGCCTGCCGGCGGACCGCAACATCGAAGTCAGCGACGAGGTGATTGACGGCCCGCAGAGCATCGTGTACGACGAGGCGGAAAATCGGCTGCACGTGCAGAAGGCCGCGATGGCGCTGACGATGCGTTAGGGAAGTCATCAGTTGTCAGTTGTCAGTTTTCAGTTGAAAGACTGGAGACTGGCAACGTTTTTGTTTCTACTGCTGCTGTATGCGGGAATGGATTCTGCCGGATGTGCTGGAAACGGGGCTGCGGGTGGTGTTCTGCGGGACGGCTGCGGGGCCACGTTCGGCGCAGAAAATTGCGTACTATGCCGGGCCGGGCAACCTGTTCTGGGAGACGCTGTACCGCGTGGGGCTGACGCCGTATCGCTTGCAGCCGGAGCAGTACCGCGAAGTGACACGATATGGTATTGGGTTAACCAATATCGCGCAGTACGTCATAGGGCTGGACAAGGATTTGAGCAAGGCCGATTTTGACCCGGAGGCGCTGCGGCAGAAGATGCTAATCTATCAGCCGCGCGTGTTAGCCTTCAACGGCAAGAAAGCCGCCGCCGTGCTGCTGGGGCGCGGCACACAGACTGTGCCCTACGGCTTGCAGCCGGAGACGATTGGCGAAACACGGCTGTGGGTGCTGCCGTCCACGTCGGGCGCGGCGCGGGGATTCTGGGATGAGTCGTGGTGGCGGGCACTGGCGGAGTACCTACTAGGCGAAGCGTAATCGTCTATAATGGGCGGTAGTGATGGGGAGGTTAACACGATGCTGAACCCGAATGTCACGCTGCCGATGGATGCGATAGTCGCTTTTTGCGAGAAGTATCCTATACGCAGGCTGTCATTGTTTGGCTCGGTGCTGCGCGACGATTTTCGCCCGGACAGCGACGTGGATGTGCTGGTGGAGTTTTTGCCGGGCGCGCGCATCAGCTACTTTGATATGGCGACGATGGAAATCGAACTTGGCACTATTTTTGGGCGCAAGGTTGATCTGCGCGAACCGGAAGAATTAAGCCGGTATTTCCGGCAAAAAGTGCTTGATTCGGCGATGCTGCTATATGAACGAGAATGATTTAGTTTGTTTGCAGCATATCCTTGCACACCTTCTTTGCGACCAGAGGTATTCATGAATATAAGCAAATTGGAAATTGTTCCTGTGCGTGATGCTTTCCGGCATGAAGCACATAGTTTCACGTTATGGCTTGAATCCAATATTGATGCTCTTGCTCAACGGATTGGCCTTGAACTGACAGTGTTAGAACGGGAAAAAGCGGTTGGTTCATTTAATGTTGATCTCTTTTGCGAAGATCGAAACGGGACTTATGTCATTATTGAAAATCAGCTTGAACGTACTGACCATGACCATCTTGGAAAGTTGCTCACTTATCTGGTGAATCTGGAAGCGAAAACCGCTATCTGGGTAACACCGGAAGTTCGCTCTGAACACCAGCGTGTGATTGACTGGCTGAACAAATCCACAAGCGCCGATTTCTCGTTTTATCTGGTACGTGTTGAAGCGGTAAGAATTGCTGGCTCTCCCTACGCGCCATTGTTTACTGTGCTGGCCGCGCCCGATGAACAGACGCGAGAGATTGCTGAAACAACAAAGGAACTGGCCGACCGTCATTATCATCGAAAGGAGTTCTGGACAGGATTAATCGAACGAAGCCTGAGTAAAACAAGATTGTTTGCAAATAGGTCGCCAAGCACAGATCATTGGTTAGGAATTGGTTCAGGACGGAGTGGTATTAATTTCAACTGCCTTATTTTAAAGGATGGTGCTGGTGTTGATGCCTATATTGACTTGGGTTATTATGAGAAAAACAAGAGCCTCTTTGAAACTCTCTCTTCTGATAAGGACGCTATCGAAGCAGAGTTTGGGGAACAATTGGATTGGCGACGGTTGGATGATAAGCGAGCCAGTCGTATAGTCAAATTGTATTATGGATGTGGAAGCCTGAATGAACCAGAAACCTGGCCTCAACTCCAAGACCTACTTATTGATGCGATGATTCGTTTTGATAGAGCACTTCGTCCCCGAATCGCAAAGATCAAAATCTAGCGGATAAACGATTTTCACCAAAGGTCTATTCATGATGATCGAAAAACTGGCAATCGTCGCCATTGGTGGCAACTCCCTCATTGAAGACCCGAAGCAGCCCGGCATCGCCCGCCAGTGGGAGGCGGCGCGCCGAACCTGCAACCATATCGCGCGCATGGTGGCCGATGGCTGGCATGTCGTCGTCACACACGGCAACGGGCCGCAGGTGGGGTTTATCCTGCGGCGTGGCGAGATTGCATCGAAAGAGGGTATCCACGACGTGCCGCTGGATTTGATTGTCGCGGACACACAGGGCAGCATCGGTTACATGCTGCAACAGGGGCTTGACGACGCGCTGCGCCGCCTGGGCATGAACCGCACCTGTGCCACTGTCATCACGCAGATGCGCGTGGATGCCGACGACCCGGCATTCCAGAATCCGACCAAACCGATTGGCGGCTTCATGACCGAAGCCGAAGCCCGCAGGTTCGAGGCCGAAGGCTGGCAGGTGATGGAAGATTCCGGGCGCGGCTGGCGGCGGGTGGTCGCGTCGCCGATTCCCAAGTCGGTGATTGAAATTAATGCGATTCAGGCGTTGATGCTCAGTGGCTACGTGGTCATCGCCTGCGGCGGCGGCGGGATTCCCGTCGTGCGACAAGCGGATGGCAGCCTGCGCGGGGTGTACGCCGTGATTGACAAGGACCGCGCCAGTGCGCTTCTGGCGCTCACCCTGCGCGCCGACCTGTTGATGATTTCCACCGGCGTGGAGAAAGTGGCGCTGAACTTCAACAAACCCAACCAACGGTTCGTTGACCGGATGACGCTGGCCGAGGCGCGGCAGTACATCGCCGAGGGACACTTTGGTGTGGGCAGTATGCTGCCGAAGATCGAAGCGGCGGTGGACTTCGTGCAGAACGGCGGGCCGAAGGCGATCATCACCGGGCCGGATTATCTGGTGCCGGCGCTGCGGGGTGAAACCGGCACATGGGTTGTGCCAGAGTAGACGAACCGCCAAGACGCCAAGGACGCCAAGAACATGTACAATCATGCGCCAGAAGGATATTCGTGTCCGTTCTGCCGGGTGGCAGCAGGGCTGGAAAATGAAGGCTGGAATTATACGTCGGATATATTTTGGAGAACGGAACAGATCACGGCGCTGATCAGCCCGCGCTGGTGGAACCGAACACCCGGCCATGCCATCATCATTCCGAACCGGCATATAGAAAACATTTATGATCTGACGCCGGACATTGCCGTTCATATCCATGAGGCGGCGCGGCAGGTTGCTGTCGCGTTCAAGCGTGTTTACGGCAGCGACGGCACCTCTACCCGCCAGCATAACGAGCCGGCAGGGTATCAGGAAGTGTTTCATTATCATCTGCATGTGTTCCCGCGTTATCACGGCGACCGGTTGTATGAAGATCATCATGCCTACCGGCTGACGATACGCGAGGAACGGCTGCCGTATGCCGACAAGCTGCGGCGGTATTTTGATAACTTAAAAGCATAACACGGAGGCTCAGAGGTACAGAGGCACAGAGAAAGCTCTCCGTGTCTTTGAGTCTTTGAGCCTCTGTGTTAAAGGACTTTTTCAATGGCCGAAATTCTGGAATTACTTTGCCCGGTTTGTGGTCGCAAATACCAGCTTCAGGAGGTTGTATATACCTGCCCGGTCTGTGGCGAAGTCGGCACGCTGGAAGTGCTGTACGATTACAGGGCGCTGAAGGCGCAACTTGACCGCGACGCGCTGCGTAATCAACAGCAGTACAGCATGTGGCGCTACAAGCCGCTGATGCCGATTATGCCCGATGCGATTGTGCCGCCGCTGCGGGTTGGGTTCACGCCGCTGTACGATGCGCCGCGACTGGCGCAAACGCTCGGCGTGCGGCAGGCATGGGTGAAGGACGACGGCGCGAATCCGACAGGTTCGTTGAAAGACCGCGCCAGCGCCCTAGTTGTTGCCCGCGCGCTGGAGCAGGGGACTGAAGTCGTCAGCACGGCCAGTACCGGCAATGCGGCGGCGGCGCTGGCGGGGGTGGCGGCATCGGTCGGCATGAAGGTAATTATCTTCGTCCCGGCAGCCGCGCCGGAAGCGAAGATCGCGCAACTGCTGGTGTACGGCGCAACGGTGCTGCTGATTGAAGACACCTATGATGTAGCCTTTGACCTGTGCACGCAGATGTGCCTGAGCGAAGGCTGGTACTGCCGCAACACGGGTATGAATCCGTTTACCGCCGAAGGCAAAAAGACGGTATCGTTTGAGATCGCTGAGCAGTTGGCGTGGAACGTGCCGGATGTGGTGCTGGTCAGCGTCGGTGATGGCAATATCATCGCCGGTGTGTATAAAGGGTTTTACGACCTATATCAACTGGGCTGGATAGAACGGATGCCGCGCCTGATCGGTGTCCAGGCGGAGGGCAGCGCCGCGCTCTACCATGCCTGGAAAAACGGTATTTGCGCCCAGGACATGCAGCCGATTGATGCCAACACGGTGGCGGACAGCATTTCCGCCGGGCTGCCGCGTGACCGGGCGAAGGCGCTGCGGGCGGTACGGCAAACGCAAGGCGCATTTGTTACGGTATCGGACAGGGAGATTATCGGCGCGATTCCCGCGCTGGCGCGGCTGACCGGCGTCTTTGCCGAACCCGCGTCGGCTGCCGTTTTCGCTGGCGCACAAGCTGCTGTACAATCAGGATTAATCGCCACCGATGAAACGGTGCTGCTTCTGGGGACAGGCAACGGCCTGAAAGATGTCCGGCGGGCACAGGAGTCCGTCACCGGCGGGCTGCGGGTAGCGCCGACTCTGGACGCCGTTCGGCAGGCATTGCAATTGTGAGGACACATGACCGACCATCCACGTTATTCGATTGTCGCGCCCATCTACAACGAAGAAGGCAATATTCAAAAGCTGTACGAGCGTATTCGTACTGTCATGGATTCCACCGGCGAACCCTGGGAGCTGGTGACGATTAACGACGGCAGCCGCGACCGGTCGCTGGAACTGCTGGAAGAGATCGCCGCGCGGGATGACCGCATCAAGATCATCAACTTCGCGCGCAATTTCGGCCATCAGATCGCCGTGACCGCCGGCCTCGATCATACATCGGGTGATGCTGTGGTGGTGATTGATGCCGACCTGCAGGACCCACCGGAACTCATCCTGGAGATGATCGAACGCTGGAAGGCGGGCTATCAGGTGGTGTATGCCATTCGGCAGGAGCGCAAGGGCGAAAGCTGGTTCAAGCTGATGACGGCGAAGGTGTTTTACCGCCTCATCTACCGCATCACGGATGTCAACATCCCGTTGGATACCGGCGACTTCCGGCTGATGGATCGTGCGGTGGTGGATGTGCTGAACTCGATGCGAGAGCATAACCGTTTCATTCGCGGCATGACCAGTTGGATTGGCTTTAAACAAACCGGCGTGTCCTACGTCCGCGAGGCGCGCGAGTGGGGCGAAACCAAGTACCCCTTCAAGAAGATGGTGCGGTTTGCGATGGACGCCATCACCGGCTTCTCGTATTTCCCGCTGCAAATCATGGTCTACGTGGCGTTTATCCTGGGCCTGCTGGCGGTGCTGGCAATTCCGGTAATCGCGCTGCTGCGCCTCGCCCTGGGTTACGAGTTCCTGGGTGGCCAGGTGACAACAATTGTGCTGCTGCTGATCGTCAGCGCCTTCCAGTTATTTTTCCTGTTTGTGATGGGGCAGTACGTGGCGCGGATTTATGACGAAGCGCGCGGTCGTCCCCTGTATATTGTCGCTACCAAAAAGAACCTGAATGGTGTAAAACCAGGAGCATTGAGCAGCCGCGAGGCCCGTAAGATGCCGGAACCGGAAGTGTAAGGTTAGCAGCATGAGCGAACAGGAACGCGACGCACGGCAGCAAGTGGAAGAATACCGGCAGCTTGTGCTGCGTTACGAGGCGCTCGACGAGGAAATTGACAATTTTCTGGCGGCGCAGGGGGGCCGGCTGGATGAAATGACCGAAGCCGACCTGGCGCATTACCGCCAGATGGCGCGCCAGCGTGACGATCTGCTGAACGAGATGCGCACGCTGGAACACCTGCTGAATATCACGGAAGATGATGAATAACGGCGGCCTTTGAATCCGCTACAAAATACGTTGGTAGGGGCGCACCGCGGTGCGCCCCTACGTAATGACTGTTCAGGAGAACACGATCTTGATTACCGGCCCAACCTTTGAAGAAATGCTGCACCCGCACAAGATTGCGCCCGCCGTTCGGGAACGCGCCCTGAAGATGCGCGAGATTGACCCGCTTGACCCGATTAACCTGTTTAACATCACCTGGCGCGACGGCAACAACGAGGTTTATCACTTCGTCCTGCCGAAGGCGCTGACGGGTGTGGACGCGAACATCGTCGTCATCTATGGGCGCGAGTTCCCGTCCGGCAGCCACAAGGTTGGCGCAGCCTATTCCGTGCTCCTGGAAAAAGAACTGTTCGGCGAGGTTGACCCCAACGTGCATACGCTGGTGTGGCCGTCTACCGGCAATTATGGCATCGGTGGCGCGTGGGTCGGCTGCCGGATGGGCTGCAAGAGTCTCGTCGTGCTGCCCGCCGGCATGAGTCAGGAACGGTTTGACCGCATCCACAGCTACGGCGCGGACATCATCAAAACGGTCGGGTCGGAGAGCAACGTCAAGGAGATTTACGACGAAACCCACCGGCTGCGCGCCAGCAGCGGCGACATTCGCATCCTCAACCAGTTCGAGGTGATGGGCAACTACCGCTTCCATTACCACGTGACCGGTAACACGGTAGTTGAACTGGCGGCGGAACTCCAGCGACGTGGCATCGGCAACGGGAAAATCGCGGCTTACGTCAGCGCGATGGGCAGCGCCGGCACGATTGCCGCCGGCGACCGCTTGAAGCAGGTGTGGCCAGACCATAAGATCGTCGGGTTAGAACCGATTCAATGCCCGACGCTGTACAACAACGGCTACGGCGCGCACGACATTCAGGGCATCGGCGACAAACATGTGACGTGGATTCATAACGTCTGGAACATGGACGCGATCATGTGTCTGGACGACATCGAGTGCAAGCAGGGCTTGCAGGTGTTTGCCGAAGAAGCCGGGCGCGCGGCGCTGGTCAAACGTTACGGGCTGGACGAAGGTTGGGTGAACTGGGTGTGCGAACGGCTGGGCATCAGCGGTATCTGCAACATCCTGGGCGCGATCAAAACTGCCAAATACTACGGCTTCGGCAAGGACGATACGATTGTCACCGTCGCCACCGATGGCATGGATCGGTATCCGTCGGTGATGGAGAGCATGGCCGAGTGTTATGGGCGGCTGGACGAAGCCAGCGCCGTTGGCCGCGTCGAACGTATCTTTCACGGGCAGCGCACCGACTGGATTTCACCCGGCACACCGGAAAATCGCACACGCTGGCACAACCTGAAGTATTACACCTGGGTCGAGCAGCAGGGCAAGTCGGTGGAAGAACTGGACGCCCAGCGCGACCCGGCCTGGTGGGAACAGCACCAGCGCATGGTGAGCGACATTGATGCCCGGCTGCTGACCGTGCGAGAGACGGAAACGGCGTAAAACTGTAGGGACACGATATATCGTGTCCCTACAAGGTGTGTGCAATGTACCCCGAAGACCGCGTGCTGGTCGGCGTCATCAATCGCAGGCGCGATCTGGAGCACGCGCGGCGCGACCGCTGGTATCGCATTCCGCTGGAACGGATGCCCAACGGGGTGGATGTGGAATACATCGCGTTTTATTTCAGTCGCGCCTTTAAAGAGCGCAACGGCGGTATTCACTGCTTTGCGGAACTGCGCGGACTGGAACTGGCCTACCGTCATGATCTGCTGCCCAACGAGGCCGACCACCCGCGCGCCAATCATGTGTATTATAAGGTGCAGTTAGGCGATTTGATCGAGAAAAACCCGCCGGTACTGAATCCAACCCGGCGGGCGATCAGTTTTATTTATACCACCTGGGATCGCTTCGCCTGCGCGCAAACCATCAGCGACCTGTACAGTCAGGCGGATTACTTCGTGGATCGGGTCTATTATGCGCTGCGGCATTAGTCCCGCGCTGGGGAACTACTGCCGGTTGATTATTAGACGGATAAGGGGATAAGTGATGCTGATTACCAATGGAACGATTATTACGAATGAACAGCCGAACCGGGTTTTAACCAATTATGCGTTGTATATTGAGGATGGCATTATTCGGGCGGTAGGGCGCACGGCGGAACTGCTGGCGCGGTACTCACAGGCCGAACGCCTAGATGCGCGTGGGCAGTTGATTATGCCGGGCAATATCTGCGCGCACACCCATTTTTACGGCGCCTACGCGCGTGGGATGGCAATCCCCGGCCCCGCGCCGAAAGACTTCCCGGAAATTCTGAAACGGCTGTGGTGGCCGCTGGACAGGGCGCTCGACAAGGAAACCGTCCGCGCCAGCGCGCTGGTGTGCCTGGTGGATGCGGTCAAACACGGCACAACCACGCTGATTGACCACCATGCCAGCCCGAACTTCATTGATGGCAGTCTGGACGTGATCGCCGACATGGTGGACTGGGCCGGGCTGCGTGCCGTTCTGTGTTACGAAGTGACCGACCGCGACGGCGACGAGAGGATGGGCGCCGGGATCGCCGAAAACGTGCGCTTCATGCACGACAACGGCAGCCCGCGCATCGCCGGGACGTTTGGCCTGCACGCCAGTTTAACGCTCAACGACGATGCGCTGCGCGCCTGCGCCGATGCGCGACCGGAAGGCGCGGGTTTCCATGTTCACGTGGCGGAGCATGAAGCCGACGAGGAAGACAGCCAACGCAAAAGCGGCAGGCGCGTCGTCGAACGGCTGCACGAGTATGGCGTGTGGGGCGAACGGACGATTGCCGCGCACTGCATTCACATCAACGAGGATGAGCGCCGCATTTTACAGGAAACGGGCACGTGGGTCAGCCACCAGCCGCGCTCGAACATGAACAACGGCGTCGGCGCGATGGCATTTGACCACTTCATGCAGAAGGGTATGAAGGTCTGCATTGGCAACGACGGTTTCAGCAATGCCATGTGGGAGGACTGGAAAGCGGCCTACCTGCTGCACAAGGTTGTGAACCGCGACCCCCGCAAAGCGAACGGGGCTGATATTTTCCAGGCGGCGGCCTATAATAATGCCCGGCTGGCGGAGTGTTTCTTCCCTGGGATGCGGCTCGGTGTGCTGGCCGAAGGCGCGGCGGCGGACATCATCGTCGTGGATTACCACCCGTACACGCCGCTGACCGAGGGTAATCTGCCCTGGCACATCCTGTTTGGCTTCGAGTCTTCGATGGTGACAACAACAATCTGCGCCGGGCAGGTGTTGATGCGTGACCGCCAACTGCTGACGCTGAACGAGGCTGAAATCGCGCAGGAGGCGCTGGAACTCGCGCCGAAGGTGTGGGAACGTTACGCGGCGAATGTGAAAGCGGCGATGGGGTAGGGGCTACTGCTCAGGGTTGCTCATAGACATCAAGCAAAGGTCTTCGTTCATTTCCGCCATAGGCTAAAGCCCTGTGGCTACGGAAAAAACCAAGTCCACTAAAGGGACTGAGACATCCATATCAGCTTGAATCAGCCCCTTCAGTGGGCTTTGTACTTCGGTAGCCGGACGTTTCAACGTCTGGCTGCGTGAACCAAAACGTTAAGTTGGTGCATGTGGGACTCGCAGTTGCGAGTCCGTACATACTAGAATAAGTGCGGACGTTAAATGAAGGATGTTTCATGGCTGACGAACACACGATGATGACGATTGCGGTGCTGGGCGGCACGGGCAAAGAGGGGTCAGGGCTGGCAATGCGCTGGGCGCTGAACGGCTACCGCGTGATTATCGGCTCGCGCGAGGCGGAAAAGGCGCAGTCCCGTGCCGGCGAGATGAACGCGCAGTTGGGCGGCGATTACCTGACCGGCACAGCGAATCCCGATGCCGCCGCAAAAGCTGATGTGGTTGTGTTGAGCGTGCCGTACAGCGCGCACAGGGCGACGCTCGAAGGTGTTAAAGAGCAGGTGGCGGGCAAGGTGCTGGTGGACATCACCGTGCCGTTGCAGCCGCCAAAGGTGCGGACAGTGCATCTGCCGGAAGGCAAGGCGGCGGCGCTGGAAGCGCAGGCGCTCCTGGGCGACTCTGTGAAAGTGGTGTCGGCGTTCCAGAACGTGAGCGCCGAACAACTGGCCGAGCCGGACCACGAGGTAGACTGTGACGTGCTGGTGTGTGGCGACGACGCCAGCGCGAAAGCGACCGTGATGAAGCTGGTGGAAGCGACCGGGATGCGCGCTATTGACGGTGGCCCGCTGGCAAATTCCATCGCCGTCGAATCGCTGACGCCGGTGCTGCTGTACATCAACAAGGCTTACGGCATTAAAGGGTCGGGGATTCGTATTACCGGCATACCCTGACGTGAATACGGAAATTTCATCTTTTACAGCAACAGCCCTGCCGGGCATTCCCATCATCCAGCCCGGCGACGATCTGGCGCAGATCATTCTCGACGCGCTGGAACGCGCCGAACTCCCGCTGCAAAGCGGCGACGTGCTGGTGATTACGTCCAAAATCGTATCGAAGGCCGAAGGGCGCTTTGTGGATTTGCGCGCGGTGCAGCCGAGCGAAACGGCCTACGCGCTGGCATCGGAAACGCGCAAGGATCCACGCATCGTCGAACTGGTGCTGCGCGAAAGCAAACACGTGTCGCGCATTGCGCCGAATGTTTTGGTGGTTGAACATCGTCTAGGTTTTATCAGCGCCAATGCCGGCATTGACCAGTCGAACGTGGACGGCGGCGAGGAGCGCGTGCTGCTGCTGCCGCTTGACCCGGATGCTTCGGCGCAGGCCATTCGCGCCCGCCTGCTGGAAGCGACCGGCGCGGAAGTGGGAATCGTCATCAGCGACTCGCATGGCAGGCCGTTTCGCCTGGGCAACGTCGCGGTGGCGGTCGGCGTGGCCGGGATGCCGGCGCTGCTTGATCTGCGCGGCAGAACGGACTTATTCGGTCGGGAACTGCGTATCAGCATCCAGGGTTATGCCGACGAAGTGGCGGCGGCGGCCAATCTGCTGTCGGGCGAAGCCGGCGAAGGCCGACCGGTCGTCCTGCTGCGCGGGCTGACCTTCCCGGCGCTGGATGGCCGCGCGAAGGACTTGATTCGACCACCGGAACAGGATTTGTACAGGTAGCGATGCGACAGTTGGAAACGTTACTGGTGATCGGTCTGGGTGGCTTCTTCGGCGCAAACGCCCGTTACCTTATATCAACCTGGGCAGCAGGGCGTTTCGGCCAGAATTTCCCCTGGGGAACGATGCTGATTAACTTCACCGGTTCGTGCCTGCTGGCGGTGTTCCTGACTTGGGCAACCAGCCGTGCAGTGCTCGACCCACGCCTGAGGTTGTTCGTCGCCGTCGGTTTCTTCGGGGCGTATACCACGTTTTCGACGTTTGCCAACGACAGTGTGGCGCTCCTCCAGGCCGGGAACTGGGCCGGGGCGTTAGGGAATATCCTCGGCACCAACCTGATCTGCATCCTGGGTGCGGTGCTTGGAGTGGTTATCGGGGCGAAACTGTCCGGTATGGTTTAACCGCGCTGCCAGTGACAATTCGGCCACAAAATCGGCGTGGCTGTCCTAGCGTAAGAGTAGACTCTCGTCCCTGTTAGCCCCTGATCTGACGATGTAAAATAGCTACGCCGAACTGCCTGAGGAAGAAAGATCAGCGTGGGAGACCTGCAACAAGCCATCCTGCGCCGGCGCTCTGTCCGGCGCTACCGGCCTGACCCTGTGCCGCGTGATGTCGTTATGACGCTGCTGGAAGCGGCTATCTGGGCGCCCTCCGCGCACAACCGCCAGCCCTGGCGGTTTGCTGTGGTGGAAACACCGGCGCAGAAAGTGGCGCTGGCGGAAGCGATGGGCGCGCGGCTGCGGCAGGACTTGCAGGCGGATGGCCTGCCCGAAACCATGATCGAAGCCGATGCAGCGCGCTCCTACGCGCGCGTCACGTCGGCGCCGGCGCTGGTTGTGCTGTGCCTGACGCTGGCCGACATGGACGTTTACCCGGACGAACGGCGTATGCAGAATGAATATCTGATGGCCGTGCAAAGCGCGGCGCTGGCCGGCCAGAATTTACTGTTGGCGGCGCACGACGCCGGGTTGGGCGCGTGCTGGCTGTGCGCACCGCTGTTTGCGTCGGAGGTCGTGCGCGGCGTCCTGTGCCTGCCGGACGACTGGCAGCCGCAGGCGTTGATTACCCTGGGTTACCCGGCGGAAACACGGGAGAAAACCCGGCGTCCATTGGAGGAGGTCGTGCTGTGGCGGTAAAGGTGGTGGTGCTGGTCGGTGGCGTCGGCGGCGCGAAGCTGGCTTACGGGCTGGCACGCGTGCTGCCGCCGGAAGACCTGACCGTGATTGTCAACACCGGCGATGATTTCTGGCATTACGGGCTGCGTATCTGCCCTGATCTGGACACCATCCTGTACACACTGGCCGAGGTGGTGGATAAAAGCAACGGCTGGGGCGTGGGCGGCGATACCGTTCACCTGCTTGACGCGCTGCGGCGTTATGGCGAGGATACCTGGTTCCGCCTGGGCGATCAGGATGTTGCCACGCACCTGCTGCGGACACACTGGCTGCGCGAGGAGCAGACCTTAACGGCCATTACGGCAAGGCTGGCGGCGGCTTTAGGAGTGCGGGTCACCATTCTCCCAATGACCGACGAGCCGGTAGCGACGATGGTCAATACCGTTGAATACGGCGAAATCACGTTCCAGGAATACTTTGTGCGCTACCGCTGGCAGCCGACGGTTAAGTCGCTGCGGCTGGACGGTATTGAGCAGGCCAGAATGACGGACGCGGTATGCCACGCCATCGAACAGGCGGACATAATCCTCATTGGGCCGTCCAACCCCTGGCTTTCGATTGACCCGATTTTGAGCGTTCCGGGTTTGCGCACATTGGTTGAGTCTCGCCCAATTCCGCGTGTTGCTGTTACCCCAATTGTTGGGGGTAGGGCGTTGAAAGGTCCGGCTGCTAAACTGATGGTAGAGCTGGGTTACAATCCGTCACCGCTGGCGGTGGCTGACCACTACGGCAGCGTGATAAACGGCTTTGTTTATGATCGTTCCGACGGACAACTGTCCATGCCGCTGCTGCATACCGCCGGATTTGAAACAATTATGAAAACGGAAAACGATAAGATATTTCTAGCAGAAACTGTGCTACAGTGGATTAAAGATTGGCATTCAATTCAGGCTTAATCCAATTTGGACGAGTTATCCCGTTCTTCCCGGTTCGGAAAGGAGGCCTAGCGCCGTCCGTCGTTACCGTGCGGACCGGTCGCTAACGATGATGAGCATCTGGGCGATTATCCCGGTGAAGCCGTTCAATCGCGCCAAGAGCCGGCTATCGTCGGTTCTGACGCCGGCTGAACGGCAGGAATTGGCCGAATCCATGCTGCGGCACGTTCTGCAAACGATACGGGACGTGCCGCAGGTCATGGGTACGCTGGTCATCAGCCGTGATGGCAAGGCGCTTTCGATTGCCCGCGAGTACGGCGCGCGCACGGTGGTTGAGAGCGGCGCGCCGGAGCTAAACGACGCGCTGATGCGGGCCACGCAGGTGGTTGCCCGGTGGAAGGGCAGCGCCGCGCTGATTCTGCCCGCTGATTTGCCGCTGCTGGCGCCGGAAGACATCGCCTGTATCCTCGAAATGGGTCAGATGGAGCGCACGGTGGTGATTGCCACTGACCAGCACCACGATGGCACGAACGCCCTGTTTGTCCGGCCACCCGGTCTGATCAGCTATGCTTATGGTGCGGGCAGCTACCAGCGCCACCTGGATATGGCGCGGTTGGTGGGGGCTGAGGTAAAACTATATGAATCGCAGCGGTTGATGCTGGACATTGATATGCCGGATGATCTGGCAGCCTATCAGGAACTGGTGCGGTTCCATAACGGCAGAAAATAATTTCATCGTTATTGTCATCAAGGGGAAAAGTGCATATGGCAGACCGGGTTGCCCTGTATTTGCAGGACGCGCATTCGCTTCAGGATGCGATCAAATATGTCCAGTATGCCGAGTCGCGCGGGTTTGAGGCGGTCTGGCAGGCGGAAAGCCGGCTGGTGCGCGATGCGGTGGTGCCGATGGCGGCGTTTGCAGCCACCACGTCACGCATCAGGATTGGGTCAGGTGTCATCAATAACTGGACACGCAACGCGGCGGTGATTGCGGCGACGTTCCTGACGCTGGACGACCTCGCGCCAGACCGCATTATCTGCGGCATCGGCGCGTGGTGGGACCCGCTGGCGCAGAAGGTGGGCATCAACCGGACGAAGCCGCTGCTGGCGATGCGTGAAGTCATCACCGTCGTGCGCGATCTGCTGGCGCGCAAGCGTGTGACGTTTCACGGTGAGTTTGTCCACCTGACCGATGTGGAACTCGACGTGGTGCATGGCCGCAAGGAGCCGCGCAACGTGCCAATTTACATCGGGGCGACCGGGCCGAAGATGATGGCTCTGGCGGGCGAGATCGCCGATGGTGTGGTGCTGAATTACCTGGTATCGCCCAAATACAATGAGGCGGCGCTGGAACAACTGGAAGAAGGTGCGAAGCTGGTCGGGCGCAGGGTGGATGAGATTGACCGCCCGCAGTTGGTGGTGTGTTCGGTAGACGCGCCGGAGAACCGCAAGAAGGCGCTGGACGCCGCCCGCAAGCTGGTGACGCAGTACCTCGGCCAGCAGCCGCACATCATGAAGGCCAGCGGCGTGAGCCAGGAACTGCTGGACGAAATCGGTCAGGTGCTGACGTGGCCGGCCACCGAAGAACAGATCGAAGCCGCGATGAAACTGGTGCCGGATGACGTGGTGCAGATGATTACCGCGTCCGGCACGCCGCAGGAAGTGAAAGCGAAGGTGCGCGAGTACATCGCCAGCGGCGCAACCTGCCCAATTTTGTACCCTTTGGGCGACGTGCGGCTGATGATTGACGCCTTTGCAGGTGGGTATTCGAGTTAACGATGTAGGGGCGGGTTTCTAAACCCACCCCTACGGTATTGCGTTTATGACTCATTCACCATTGTCGGGCGTCTCACGGGGACGCCCGCTTGCTGTCTGGACGGTGTGCTGCCTGCTGGCGGGTGGCATCTTCCTGGCTTACGTGTTTGCCAGCCTCGTGGCGGGGCGCGGCGAACTCGTGATGCCGCTGGATGATGTATATATTCACTTCCAGTACGCGAAGCAACTGGCCGCCGGGCAGCCTTATATCTACAACCCCGGTCTGCCGCCGTCCTCCGGTGCGACCAGCTTCCTCTACCCGTTCATCCTCGCGGCGGGCTATCTCATCGGCTTTCAGGGGCTAAACCTCGGCTTATGGGCGATGGCCGTTGGCGCGGTCGCGCTGGCCTGTTCGGCATGGCTGGTGTACCGGCTGGCGAAAATCGGCGGCGTGCCGGAGTGGGTAGCCGTCGCGCTCATCCCGATTTTTGCGCTTAATGGCGTGGTGTCGTGGCATTTCATGAGCGGCATGGAAACCGGGCTGGTGGTGCTGTTCAGCCTGTGGATGGTGTATGCCCTGATTCAGGTATTGGACGCGAGAGGTAGGGGCGAACCGCCGGTTCGCCCCTACATGCAATTCGTTGCCGCTGCCACCTTAGTGGCGCTGATACGGCCTGAAGGTGCGATTTTGACGCTGCTGGCGGTGGGGGCGGTGGCGTTTCAAATTTGGCGCAAACGTGTAGGGGC
>JACRPS010000011.1:0-244545 GCA_016223085.1 Chloroflexota bacterium | reverse complement strand
TGCCACCTTAGTGGCGCTGATACGGCCTGAAGGTGCGATTTTGACGCTGCTGGCGGTGGGGGCGGTGGCGTTTCAAATTTGGCGCAAACGTGTAGGGGCACGGCATGCCGTGCCCCTACTGCTGCCGGTCGTCGCAATTGGCGTTCAACCCCTGGTGAACCTGCTTGTCACTGGCTCGGCGGTGGCGTCGGGCAACGCGGCGAAATCGGTGTTTGGCATCGTACCGTTTGCGTGGGGCGAGGTTATACGGCGGATTGTTGAGAATTTCACCCGCATGTGGAGCGAGTTTTTCACCGGCGTCAGCCCGCGCGAGGGGATGTACCTGCTGCCGGGGATGGCGCTGATAGCGGTAGTGGGATTGGTGGGGATAGTGGTCGGCAGGGGTTCAAAATACGGTGCCGGTGACGGCGCGCTGGCTGTCGCCAGGGGTTCAAAACCCCTGGCTGAACCGGAAGAAAAGCCCACTAAAGGGGCTGGTGGAAATTCAATCAGCCGCCTGGTTGCGCTCTTACGAAATGGTCATGTGCTGGTCGCTCTTGTCATCGTCGGCTGGTTGGTGGGGGGGACGCTGGCGGTGTCTACGCTGGATACGGCGTTCTGGCATTTCAAACGGTATCAGATGCCGTTCATGGCGCTGTTCTTCCCGTTGATGGGTTGGACTATAGGCTTTTTGTTTCAGCCAGCCAGAACCCGATGGCTGAACAACCGTCTGCTCATTTATGTAACGCTGGTGGCTGTGTTCTTTTATCTGGTGTTGGAAACGCTGCTCACTGCTCTAACGTTTTCCTATGCCTATGCGCTCAATGTCTCATACGTCTACCAGCAGCCGTTGCAGATGGCGCGCTGGCTGCAAGCGAACACGCCAGAAGATGCCGTCGTTGCGGTGCATGACACCGGGCTGCTGCGCTATGAAGGCGGGCGCACGACGATTGATATGGTGGGGCTGACCACGCCAGGCGCGGCGGATTACTGGCGCAACGGGCCGGGCGCGGTGGCGGAGTTTTTGATGGACAAACAACCGGATTACATCGCCGCCTACGGGCCGGGGCACGGCTTTGGCCTGAGCATGGTGGCCGATACGAGCATCTACGGCGAGCCGCTGGCGGAATTTCCGGTGATGCTGGATGATCGTTACAACGTGGCGCTGGCGGCGGCGTATCAGGGGATTTATAAGCCGGAGTGGGAGAAAATCATACTCTGGCGGGCAGGGTTGCAGACGAGTATTTGGAATTATGGAACTACCAACCTAACTCCAGTGGCATATCTGGATGTGGCTGATGTACAGACTGAACGAAGTGCGAATTACCAGTGGTCTAATAGCCAGCATGAGGCAGGTTTTCCGACTGAGGTTCACGAGTTTGACTATATTGATTGCAGCCATCCCGATCCCGCCAATTCGTGCCGACTTATAGATGGGGGAAGGCGGATTAACGGGGAAGAAGCATTTGAACTACAATTAGAACTTCAAACACTTAAACCCGATTTTACTCCGACTGATGCATTAATGTTGGTTACTCGTCTTCAAGCTGTCAGTCCCGGCAGTTTTGATGTATTTGTAAATGACGAGTACGTAGCAACACGTTGGATTCCAAACATACCGGGTTATTGGGTTGAAGTTCCAACGCGAATCCCACATGACAAACAAACCCGTTTATTGCAGGTTAAAATTGTTCCTCATTTATCGAGTGGGTTCTATGCACCTTATTATCACGCAGTCTATTATGCTCAGGATACTTCGAATATAACCCCCCCTGAAACCGAAATCGCCACCTACCAATCCGGCGCGATAGTGCTTGCATTGGCGGACATCCATTACCAGCCGGGCGCGGAACAGGTGGGCGTGAATTTCGAGTGGTACACCGACGGCAGCGCGACGGGGGATTACGTCGCGTTTGTGCATCTGTACGACGATGTGAACCAGCCGCCGGTGGCGCAGACGGACATCCGACCGGGTGGAGGGACGCTGCCGCCGGGAAACTGGCTACCGGGCGTGCTTCGTGACACAATTATGGTAGACTTAAAGAATGTTCCACAAGGAAAGTACAAAGTCGCTATCGGCTTTTACGACCCGGCGACATTTGAACGACTCGCGCCGGATTCGGGGGGTGACGCCGAGGGGCGGCTGTTCATCGGGGAAGTGGAGATCTAATGAGTGAAGATCGAGCCGTATTTCAGGCTCTCGTCGAAGTCCAGGCCAAAGGCGACCCCGCCGCGCTGGCGACGGTCATCAGCGTGCAGGGGTCGGTGCCGCGCCACGAGGGCAGCAAGATGCTGGTGCGCGCCGATGGTTCGATTGTTGGCACCGTCGGTGGCGGCAAGCTGGAGTCAATGGTGATTCAGGAGGCGCTGGCGGCGTTGCGCGACGGCCAGACACGTTTAAAGAGTTACACCCTGAACGACATCGGCGCGGGCGATCCCGGCGTATGCGGCGGGACAATCCAGGTGTTTATCGAGTCGGTCGGCCTCGCGCCGGTGCTGGTCGTGATCGGTGTCGGGCACGTCGGCAGGGCGCTGGCGGAACTGGGCAAGTGGGCCGGCTACCGCGTGATTATCTCCGACGACCGTGAGGATTACTGCAATCCTGAGTACCTGCCAGGTATGGATGGCTATGTGGTCTGTAAGCCCAGCAAAATCCCGGAGTGTATCGAGATCACACCGCATACGTATATCGCTGCCGTGACGCGCGGCCTGCCGGTGGATGTGGACCTGATTCCGGCGCTGCTGACCACCGAAGCGGCGTACATCGGGTTGATCGGCAGCCGCCGCCGCTGGGCGCTGACGGTGAAGGCATTGAAGGACGAACGCGGCCTGACCGACGAGCAGCTTGGCCGGGTGTTCGCGCCGATTGGGCTGGAACTGAACGCCGAAACACCGCAGGAAATTGCTATCAGTATCATGGCGCAGATCATCATGGTGCGGCGCGGTGGCACGGGCGAACCGATGGCCTGGATGGGCGAAATCACCACCAGCGATGATGACGAATGAGCGAACAGCCGACAGCATGGATTGAAACGATAGATGAGGCGGATGCGACCGGCGACGTAGCCGCTGCCTATGAAAAGTGTGGCGACCGCCGCAGCGGCAACGTTGACCACATCATGAAGGTGCACAGCCTGCACCCCCAGTCCATGCTCGACCATCAGCAGCTTTATAAAACGCTGATGTACGGCAAATCGCTGCTGACGCGCCCGCAGCGGGAGATGATCGCTGTCGTGGTGTCCGCCATTAACCGCTGCGTCTACTGACTCAAGCACCATGCCCGGAATCTTCGTCAGTTGACGAAGGACAACGCGCTGGTCGCGCAGCTTGAACAGGATTACACGCAAGCGCCGTTGTCTCCGCCAGACCGGGCCATGCTGGATTACGTGGCCAAACTGACGCTCGCGCCGGCTGAGGTGGTTCGCGCTGATGTGGAAACATTGCGCGCCGCCGGCTTTAGCGACCGGGCGATACTTGACATCGCGCAGATCACCGCCTATTACGCCTACGTCAATCGTCTGGCAGATGGACTGGGGGTGACATTAGAGGATTACTGGACCGCGGGCAAAGAGGATTATAGTTAAGAACCTATCCGTAAACCTCTTTTAGCTGTCGGTAGGGGCACGGCATGCCGTGCCCCTACGAGGGGTTTATGGATAGATACTAAGTCACTTTATCGAATCGATTATTGCAGGGTTTACGTTGAAAATCCTTTGCGTGAGCGATACCGTCATGCCGCAGATGGAAAGCGCAGTTAACCTGCGGCGGCAGTACGGTGATATCGAACTGATTGTGAGCTGCGGCGATTTGCCCTCAGTGTATCTGGAGTTTATCACTTCGGTGCTGAACGTGCCGCTGCTGTACGTGCGCGGCAACCATGACGAAAGTTACGCCGAGTACCCGCCCGGCGGCGAAGACCTTCACAACCGGCTGGTCGACTATGGCGGCCTGACGTTCTTCGGCCTGGAAGGGTCGCCGCGCTACAGTGACAGTCCGATTCAGTACACCGAAAGCCAGATGGGGCGGCTGGTGCTCAACGCTGGCATTGGGATGCGGCTGCGCCGATGGCGGCAGGGGTACAGTGTGGACGTGCTGGTAACACACTCACCGCCGCTGGGTATCCACGACGCCGACGACCCGCCACACCGGGGTTTTAAGGCGCTGCTGAACTTTGTGGACTGGTATCGCCCCCGCTATATGCTGCACGGCCACGTGCATACCTACGACCGCCGCACCGTCACCCGCACCGACCGCAACGGTACCCAAATCATAAATGTTAACCCGGTTACTGTTCTTGAGATTGACCCCGTCCAATCCTGAAACGCCCCGTTTTAATCCGCCGATGCAGCCAACTCCGCTACTGAATGTTGGGGTGAATCGT
The DNA here is from genome assembly GCA_016223085.1 of Chloroflexota bacterium. Classification (GTDB taxonomy): domain Bacteria; phylum Chloroflexota; class Anaerolineae; order Aggregatilineales; family Phototrophicaceae; genus CFX2. The sequence continues at coordinate 240,185 of JACRPS010000011.1, read as the reverse complement.
CGCCATATGTTAAAATAGAGTTGTCCCCAAGACCTTGAACGATCAGGCAGGGACGAACCGCCGGTTCGCCCCTGCCCAAAAATCAGGACACCAAACATCATGTGGAGCCACTACTACACCGTTACAACTGTCGCCGAGGCGCTGGACCTGCTGGCGAAGTACCGCGAGCGAGCGCGTATTGTCGCCGGTGGCACGGACATCATCATCGAACTGGAACGGCACGTCCGCCCCGGGGTGGATGTGCTGATTGACATCAGCCGCGTGCCCGGACTGGACGAGATCACCCGGCGCGGCGACCAGATTCGGCTGGGGGCGCTGGTCACACACAACCACGCGGTCGGCAGCCGGCTGCTGGTGGAACGTGCGCTGCCACTGGCGCAGGCCTGCTGGGAAGTGGGCGCACCGCAGATTCGCAATCGCGGGACGGTCGCGGGTAACCTGATTACCGCCTCCCCGGCGAATGATACGATTACGCCGCTGATGGCATTGGGCGCGGAAGTGACGCTGGTTTCGCTGGACGGCGAGCGCACCGTGCCGCTGGCGCAGTTTTACACCGGCGTGCGCCGCACCGTCATGCGCCCGGACGAACTGCTGACGGCGATCACGTTCCCGGCGCTGGCCAAAAATGAGCGCGGTATGTTCCTCAAACTGGGTTTGCGGCGGGCGCAGGCCATCTCGGTTGTCAATGCTGCTGTTGTGCTGCATTTTGATGAGGATCGTGTGACGAGAGCCGCTATCACGCTGGGTAGCGTCGCGCCGACGATCATTCACGCGCCGGTAGCGGAAGAAGCCCTGATCGGACGGCGACTGACACCGCAGGTCATCGGCGACGCGGCGCGGCTGGCAGCGGCAACGCCCACACCAATTGACGACGTGCGCTCGACAGCCGCTTACCGCACCGAAATGGTACGCGTGCTGGTATCCAGGGCGCTGCGGGCGCTGGCGGAAGGTCGGGAACGCGATCACTGGCCGCAGAACCCGGCCATGCTGTGGGGCGAACACCAGGCGCGCGTCACGGCGCGGCTGCCGCAGGCGCTGGCGCATGAGGCCGGAACGCCGATTGAGACGACCGTGAACGGCCAGCGGATGAGTATTGCCACCGGGCAGGAGAAAACGCTGCTGCGCTTTTTACGCGAGGACGCCGGCCTGCCCGGCACGAAGGAAGGCTGCGCCGAAGGCGAATGTGGCGCGTGTACGGTGTTCCTCGATGGCGTGGCGGTGATGGCCTGCATGGTGCCGGCCCCGCGCGCGCACGGGGCAGAAATTGTCACCATCGAAGGACTGCGCGAGAACGGCCACCTGCACCCGATTCAGGAAGCGTTTATCGAGCAGGGCGCGGTGCAGTGTGGCTACTGCACGCCCGGCTTTTTGATGGCTGGCGCCAAGCTGCTGGAAGAACACCCGCAGCCGACGCGCGAGCAGATTCAGCAAAGTATCACCGGCAACCTCTGCCGCTGCACCGGCTATTACAAGATCGTGCGGGCATTTAAGGAAGCCGCCGTCAAACAGAGTAGCGAGGTGTCGCATGTCCCATAAAAGCCAGAGTAAAACGCGGGCCTTCTGGCCGGTCATCGGTTTCGTGCTGGCGGTGTCGCTGGGGGTGCTGGCCTGGGCGCTGGGGCCGGCGGCGTACGAGTTCCTGCGCGATAACCGGATTATCAACTTCAGCATCAGCAACTATCCGCGCGCGACCTGGGAACTCATCATTACGGGCGTGTTGTTTGTGGTGATGCTGATGTTCGCCAGTCTGGTGGTCGCGGCGGCCCGACCGAGGCAAAAGAGTGAAGTGCGGGAAAAGGACCTGGTGAAAGAGCGCGACAGGATGGTGCGCGAGCAGAAGGCCAAGAAGATACTCCAACGGGAGATCAACCGCCAGATGAAGGATCGTTAGGCGTTTATGGACCGCACCGTTCCCAAGACCGGCAGCGAAGAAATCCAGCTTTACATGCGCACGTATTATTCGCTGCTGCGATCAACCCATTCCATCCAGATTGAAACGCTGGCGGAAAGCCACATGGCGATGGAGTCGTCGCTGCATATCAAGGCGGGCGACCCGGAGCCAGACATCTCCGCGCTGGTGTACTCCGCGCTGCGGCTGCCGGATGTGATGGTGGATGTGGAATTTGTGCTGCTGGGGCAGGTCGAACGGTCGTTCAGCGAGGCCGGTTACACCATCCAGGACTGGGTGCGGGTATCCGCGCCGGGGCGCCGCCGCCGGGTCCACTTCGACGGTAAAAACACGCTGGCCGTGTTTATCGCCAGCCGGTCGGACATTGACGATCTCGTGCCAACGCTGACCGCCTACCAGATTGAATGGAACAAACTGCATTTGCTGCTGCGGGGCGAGGTCGCCCGCCAGATTCTGGGCCAGCAGGCAGCGGGCAGCGCCGCGCTGACCGAAGCCGAAACGGGCAAGCTGGCCGCCACGCTCAAGATCAGCCGGGATGATCTGCTGCGGCTGCAAGTGGTGTGGGGCGACCGGTTTATCGAAACGCTCAATAAAATTGCGGCGGGCTTAAAAGACATCAGCCTGCGCAATCTGGCGGGTTCGCTGGCGGATTACCGGCGTGGCACGGCCTACTGGTGGGCGGAACTGCAGGAGCAACTGCGCGACCAGGTTGATCTGGAAAGCCGCCCGGTGTATTTTGTGTCCAGCAACACCCACTCACTGGTGAACCTGCTGACCGGCTTCGCCCAGCGCGAAGAACGCAATCTGATCGAATACATTCAGAACTTTAACCAGGGCGAGCTGGTGGCGGAATACCACGCCATCCGGGACAGCGACGGCCTGAAAAGCCTCGACAATTTCCTGTATTACGTGCTGCGCAGGTATCTGGCCGACCGGGGCGACAGCGCGCGGCGGGCGCTGGCGGCGGACGAGCAGTCCATCGGCATCCATCGCATCCCCAGCCGGCACGGGTTTGACATCGAGGCGCAGGTGATCGAGATCAACAGGTTGCGCCCGGACTGGCTCGACCCACGTCTGCGCAACCCGATCAACGCCGACCGTCTGGCGAGCAGTGACGCGCTCATCCTGAATATTGATTATCCGCTGGGATTGGCCGGTTACGAAATCCTCAGCCGCATGACCGAGCGCGTGGATGCCCTGCTGGGTGTGTACGTAATGGGCAAGGCGGCGTCGCTAAACGGGCGTGTTGGCGATGTAATGATTCCCAACGTCGTCCACGACGAACACTCGCAGAACACGTACCTGTTTAACAACTGCTTCGCCGCGCAGGATGTCGCGCCATATCTGAGCTACGGGAACGTGCTGGACAACCAGAAATCCATCAGTGCGTTAGGCACCTTTTTGCAGAATCCGCGCTACATGGGGGTGTTTTACCACGAGGGGTATACCATCGTTGAGATGGAGGCCGGGCCGTATCTGTCGGCGGTGTACGAGGCGTTCCGCCCGCAGCGCCACCCGTCCAATGAGATCGTGAACCTGTACGGCGTGCCGTTTGAACTGGGCTTTCTGTATTACGCCTCCGATACGCCGATGAGCAAGGGGCAGAATCTAGGCGCCGGCAGCCTGAGCTACGCCGGCATTGACCCGACCTACGCGACGGCGATTGCCATTCTGTGCCAGATTCTCGGCCACGAAAACCGCCGTAGCCGGGTGAAGGTCGCCACCAACGGCGTGGTGGTGGGAAAAAGTTAGACACGAAAAAAGAACCGTAGGGACACGGTATGCCGTGCCCCTACAGACAACGTTTCGATACGAGCAAGGAAGAAATCACCGTGTCAACCGATCAGACGGTCATCATCGGACAGAACATTAAACGGATTGATGCGCTGGGCAAGGTTACGGGCGAATCGCCCTATCCGGGCGACATCAACCTGGACGGCCAACTGTGGATGAAACTGCGCTTCAGCGACCGCGCCCACGCCCGCGTGCTGGCGGTGGATACCAGCCGCGCGGCAGCGCTGCCCGGCGTGGTAGCGATCTTCACCGCGAAGGACGTGCCGCAGAATGAGTACGGATTGGGCACCAAGGACCAGCCGGTGCTGGTTGGCCCCGGCAGCAACAGCGAAGTGCCGGATGCTGACGTGGTGCGCTGCTACGCCGACTGTATCGCCGTCGTGGTGGCAGAAACCGAAGCGATTGCGGCGCAGGCGGTGAAGCTCATCGAAGTCACGTACGAGGATTTGCCGGCGGTATTCGACCCGGTGGAAGCGATGCAGGCCGGCGCGCCGCAGCTACACGCCAACCGCCCGGGCAACATCCTGTGCCATTACAAAATACGCAAGGGCGATATAGCAGCAGGCTGGTCGCAGGCCGACGTGGTGGTGGAAGGAGAATACCACACCGGCTATCAGGAACATGCCTACTTGCAGCCTGAAGCGGGGCTGGGTTACATTGACGAGGCCGGGCGTGTGACGGTCATCGTCGGCGGGCAGTGGGTGCACAAGGATCAGGAGCAGATTAGCCATGCGCTCAACCTGCCGGAAGATGATGTGCGGGTGATCTACCCGGCTATCGGCGGGGCGTTTGGCGGGCGCGAAGATATGTCGGTGCAGATCGTGCTGGCGCTGGCCGCCTGGAAACTGCGCCGCCCGGTGAAAACCATCTGGAGCCGGGAAGAGTCGATTCTGTACCACCACAAACGCCATCCGACGGTGATTCGCACGAGGTGGGGCGCCACAAAAGACGGCAAAATCGTTGCGGCGGAGGCGACCGTGATCGGCGACGCCGGCGCGTATAACTATACGACCGCCAAAGTGATGGGTAACGCCAACCTGTGTGTCACCGGGCCCTATGAAATCCCGAACATTCAGGTGGACACCTACGGCGTGCATACCAACAACCCGCTGACCGGCGCATTCCGGGGTTTTGGCGGGCCGCAGGGTGCGTTTGCCGCCGAGGCGCAGATGAACAAGCTGGCCGAGGCGCTGGGCATGGACCCGGTTGAAATCCGCGAGAAAAACGTGCTGCGGGAAGGCAGCCTGCTCTCCGTCGGCACGCCGCTGCCGCCGGGAGTGAGCATCGCGCAGGTGGTCGAACAGTGTGCGCTGGAAAGCGGCTGGACGCGCGGCGCGGACGGCCACTGGCAGCGACCACAACCATCACAGCCGGATAACCCGGCGCTGCGGCGGGGTATCGGTTTCGCCGCCGGGTTTAAAAACGTCGGGTTCAGCTTCGGCTTTCCCGAACAATGCTGGGCGACGATTGAACTGCACGGCGACGGACGAATTGAACACGTCATCCTGCGCCTGGCCGGGGCGGAAGTGGGGCAGGGCACGCATACCGTCATGATGCAGATGGCGGCGGCGGCGGTAGGCGTGCCGCTGGAGTGCGTGCGGCTGATCGGGCAGGACACGGCAGAGACAAAGAACTCCGGCAGCGTGTCGGCCTCACGCATGACGTTTATGGCGGGTAATGCCATCCGGGGCGCGGCGGAGATGGCGCTGGAACTGTGGAACAACGAGGAGCGCCCGGCGGTTGCGACCTACCAGTATCGCCCGCCAAAGACCACGCCCTACGACCCGGAAACAGGCCGTTCCGAACCCAACTTCGCCTACGGCTACGTGGCGCAGATGGTCGAGGTGGAAGTGGACATCGAAACCGGCCACATCCGGTTGGTACGGGTGGTGTCCGCCAATGATGTGGGGCGCGCCGTGAACCCGCAGTTGGTTCAGGGGCAGATCGAAGGCGCGGTCGTGCAGGCGCAGGGGTACGCCATTATGGAGAACCTCGTTTGCGTGGACGGGCGCATCCTGAATCCGTACCTGTCCACCTATCTGATTCCGACTGTGCTGGACGTGCCTGACGAAGTGAAGTCCGTCATTCTGGAATACCCCGACCCGATTGGCCCCTGGGGCGCGCGCGGCATGGCGGAAATGCCGTATCTGCCGCTGGCCCCGGCCATCGTCGCGGCGGTGAAGGATGCTACCGGTCTGTGGATGGACAGCATCCCGCTGACGCCGGACCGGGTGGTAGCGACCCTGCGGGAACATGGCATTGGCGTTTTTTAGCCGCGCGCTGGTACTGGTGCGCGGCGGCGGCGACCTTGCCAGCGGCGCGATATACCGCCTGCACCGCGCCGGTTTCCCGGTGGTGGTCACGGAACTGGAACTGCCGGTGTTCGTACGGCGGGCGGTGTGTTACGGCGAGGCCGTTTACAGTGGCGCCGTGAACGTGGAAGGCATTACTGCCCGGCGCGCTGGCAGCGTGGACGATGTGCAACGGCTGCTGGCGGCGGGCGAGGTGGCGGTGCTGGTTGACCCGGACGGTTTGAGCATCCCCGCGTTACAGCCGGTCGTGATGGTGGACGCGCGAATGGCGAAGGTCAACCTGGGCACGCGGCTGACCGACGCGCCGCTGGTGATCGCACTCGGCCCCGGTTTTACCGCCGATGTGGACTGCCATGCAGTCGTGGAAACGAATCGCGGGCACAATCTGGGGCGCGTGATCTACATCGGGACGGCGGAAGCCGATACCGGCGAGCCGGGTGTGATGCATGGGTACAGCCAGTCGCGGGTGCTGCGCGCTCCGGCTGCCGGTTACGTGCAATCGTCCTGGACGATTGGCGATATGATTCAGGCGGGCGAGGTGATCGCGTCGGTCAACGGGCAGAGCGTGACCGCCGCTTTTTCCGGCGTTTTGCGTGGCCTGATTCACGAACGGGTGTGGGTTGAACCGGGCATGAAAATTGGCGATCTCGACCCGCGCGCCAACCGGGACAACTGCTTTACCATTTCGGACAAATCGCTGGCGGTCGGCGGCGGTGTGCTGGAAGCCGTGCTTGCCGCGCCCCAGGTACGGCCCTATTTGACGGTTTATGAAACTGCAACGCGCGTTTGATATCGTTCCCGGCGATGTGGTGGCCTTCGTCGGCGCGGGCGGCAAAACCTCGACGCTGATCGCGCTAGGTCACGAACTGGCCGAGGCCGGGCTGCGCGTGCTGGCGACCACCACTACCCGCATTGGCGCTGACCAGCTTGATCTGATGCCTTACGCCGCGCGACTCGATACCTCGATGGCCGCCGTGTCGCTGGCGTTAAACGATCACCGCTTTGTTTTTCTCTACGACGACATCCGGCAGAACAAGGTCTACGGCGCGGGCAAAGACCAAATTCCGCACCTGCTGGACTCGGTTGATTCGGACGTGCTGCTGATCGAAGCTGACGGTTCGCGCGGGCTGCCGCTGAAAGCGCCGAAGGAACACGAGCCGGTGATTCCGGCGGAAACAACGCTGGTGGTGCCGGTGGCATCGTTAAGCGTGCTGGGGCAGCCGTTGGACGAGGAGCACGTCTACAACGCGCAGGCGATTGACGACCGCTATGGTTTTGGTATCGGCAACCGCGTAAAATCACCCTGGGTGGCGCAGGTGGTGCGCGACCCGGAGTTGGGGCTGAAGGCCGTGCCGGACGGGGCGCGGGTGGTTGTGCTGCTGAATCAGGTGCCGGCGCACGGCTACTTACGCGGGCGGGCGCGGATGGTGGCGCAGATGATTTTGCGGTCGCCGCGCGTGTACGGCGTGGCGCTCGGTTCGGTGCGCGGCAGCGAGCCGGTGCACGAGGTGCAGCGCCACGTCGGCGCGGTCGTGCTGGCGGCGGGGCTGTCGCGCCGGATGGGACAGCCGAAGGTGCTGCTGCCCTGGACAGAGCGCAAGACGATCATCGAACACATCCTCGACCAACTGCTGCTGGCGAAGGTGCAGCACATCACGGTGGTCACCGGCCACCGGGCGGACGAGGTGCGCCCGCTGGCGGCGCGGATTGGCGCGGGCGTGGTTCACAACCCGGATTATGCCACCGGCGAAATGCTGTCGTCGCTCAAGGCGGGCTTGCAGGCGATGCCGCCGCACATCTCGGCGGCGCTGGTGGTGCTGGGCGACCAGCCGCGCATTCAGCCGCGCGTGATCGTGCAGGTGCTGACCGCCTATGCCGAGGGCGCGGGCGACATCATCGCGCCCAGCTACCGGATGCGACGCGGGCATCCCATCCTGATTGACCGCCGCTACTGGCAGGACATCCTCAATCTGCCCGCCGACGGCGCGCCGCGCGATGTGATTGACCGGCACAAGGACCGCATCGGCTATGTCAACGTGGATACGGACAGCGTGCTGCGCGATATTGACACGCCGGATGATTACCGCGACGAACGACGCAGCGCCGGGCTGGGTTGCTGAATCCATCAAATTTTCCTATACTGCAATTATAATCACATAACCCATGCTGATTTAGACGCGACTGTGATAACCGCTGCCGCCGTGCGTTTATAAACCAGGGAGTCTGCGAGGAATGGATCATGAAGGTCTTTATCAGCTACAGCAGCAAAAACCGGGAGGCTGTGAAATCCCTGGCGAATGACGTTCAAACCGCCGTTCGGATGCTCTCGCCTGACACTGAATATAAGGTGTGGTTCGACCAGGAACTGGTCGGCGGGCAGGACTGGTGGGATACCATCCTGAACGCGCTGCAAACCTGCGACCTGTTTATCTTTGCCCTGTCGCCAAATTCGCTGGTCTCCGATGCCTGCGACCGGGAGTGGAATTATGCCCACAGCCTGAACAAACGTATCCTGCCCGTGTGGGTGGCGGGCGAAATCATCCCCGACGATTTGCCCGTGCCGCTCCAGCGGCGGCAGATTGTGGATTACCGGTCGCAGGATAAGCTGGCGTTTCAGAAGCTGCTGGAGGCGCTGCGGTCACTGCCCGCGCCTGTGCCGCTGCCCGACCCGCTGCCTCCGCCGCCCACCGCACCGATCTCGCCGCTGACCGGCATCCGCCACCAACTGCTGGCGGAACGGCTGGATTTTGACCAGCAGTCCGCCCTGCTGCAAAAACTCAAGTATTATCTGACCATCCCCGACGAAGCCAAGGACGCGCACCGGCTGCTGATGGTATTAAAAAGTCATGCCGATGTGCGCAAGTCCATCGCCGACGACATTGACCTGACGCTCAAAAATCTATCGCCGGAGGTCAAACGGCAGTTGGGCCTGGGCGCTGCGGGGCAGAGTATCGTTGACCAGGCACAGCGTGTTTTTACGGAAGGCGCGCAGCGGCTGCAGGAGAGCGCCGCCCGCCCGGCAGTGTATATCCCGGCGACCGAACCAACGAGGCAGCCGCCCCCGCAAGCCGAACCGGCCCAGAAGCGGGTGGGGTGCAGCGCCAAGATTATCGGCGTGGTGCTGGGCGTGGTGCTGGGGCTGGCTATCGGGGGGAACGGACAGGAGTGCGCCGTTGATTATTCAGGATACTGGTACTGCGATACTGTTTTTAGTTTCCCGCTGTTCATTGTGACCTTTGGCTTTTTTGCAGGAATGGGGCTGGTCGCCGATACGGTGTGGGGCTTTACGAAGAAAATCTTCGCCCGGTCGTGACCTACAGCCGCCGCAGTGTGTCCGGTCGTTTGGTTTCGCTGCCGTGCGCCGTCTCGCGCAGTTCGTCGGAAAATTCCATCGGTGTGACGACGATCAGCACCTCATTTTCCCCCAGCACATGGTCGCCAGGCGGCGCGTAGCGGTAGCGACCGTCTGCCAGCCGGAGGCCAATGACACCGGCGCGGTAACGCTGGCGCAGGTGCAGCGCGTTGATCGTCCAGCCAATCCAGGGCGAGTTATCCTGCATATACAGTTCGGTCGTCTCAATCCCCACCTGTGGATTAAAGAGGATATGCTGCAAAAATTCGCTCACGGCGGGGCGGGTGGCGGCCAGCAGCACGTAAGCGGCGGCGGCCTGGAACGAGCCAACCACACGGTCAGCACCGGCGCGTTGCAGCCGGGTAATCATGTCATCGTTGGGCGCGGCGGCGGTGATAAGCAGGCGCTTGCTCATGACCCGGCAGTTGAGCACCGTCAGGACGCTGGCGGCAGGGTCGTCTACCGCCACCATGATGGCAAGGGCGCGCTCCACACCGGCCTGCCGCAGCACCGGCTCGGCAGTCGGGTCGCCGTAAACGACACGGAAGCCGCGCTCGCGCAGTTCGTCGGCGTAAGCCGCGTTGTCGCTGATGATAACAAATGGACGCTGCGGGTTCAGCTTGTTGATCGCATTGCGGGCAACGCGGCCAGAGCCGCAAATGATAAAATGCCGTGACATGGCTTCGACCGGTTTATGTGCGTCCGGGGTGGGGTGCCGGTCATACTGATGAACGCTTGGCTGCGGCAGCCGCTGCCAGTGGTACTGGCGGGGTTTGGGCGGTCTGCCACCCCGGCAGGCCGCTTGCAGCAGGGCAATTTGCGGCGCGGGCGCAACCACGATCAGGGCTTCGTTTTCCTGCAGGCGCCGGTTCTCATCGGGTGTGTACAGGTAGTCGCCGCTTTCAAGGCGCAGGCCAAGCACGGCGGCCTGAAACTGGTCACGCAAATCCAGACTGCCGAGGGGATAGCCAATCCAGGGTGAGTCGTCGCCCAAGTGCAGGGCGGTGGTCTGAACATCAGCCTGCGAACTGAACAGGATTTGCCCGAAGAAATCATTCACGGCGGGGCGCAGCGTGGCATTGTTGAGGAACTGCCCGGCGATGTCGTATGGCGCGATGATGGCGTTGGCGCCGGCGCGTAACATCTTCGGCACCAGCATTTCTTCCAGCGCGGCGGCGGTAATGTCCAGATTGGAGTTAAGCGCCCGCGCGGTGAGAACAGCCAGCAGCGTTTCGGTGTCGCTGTCCAGCAGCACCATCAGCGCCTGTGCGCGTTCAATGCCGGCGCTGCGCAGCACGCTGTCGCTGGACGGGTCGCCTTCGATCACCAGCAGGCTGTGTTCACGCAGGTGGTTGGCGAAATCGGGACTGGGCGTCACCACCACCACGACATCCAGCAGCGTTTCCCCCCGGTGCATCTGCCGGACGACGCCATGTGCGACGCGTGCCAGCCAGCGCCGGACCAAGCGCAGTCGTCCCTGGTGTTCGTCCCCCAGGAAGCGTGTCAGCGCGCGGTCAACCGGCTGGTACAGCCGGGCAAGCTGGGCCGCCTGCCGCCGCTGGGCGCTGTCCAGCAGGAGATTGATGGTTTTGTCTACCAGTTCGCCCGCGCCGAGGATGACATAATGATGCTGAAGCTGGCCGACCGCGCGGTGAATCCGCCGCCGCTGCCGGGCTTCGCGCAGGTTGGGACTGACGATCAGCGTGGCAGTGGCCTGCAGACCATAGGCGAACACGCTGAGGCCGACGATAATCAGGAAAATCGTAAACAGGCGCCCCTGTGGGGTGTGGGGCACCACGTCACCATAGCCGATGGTCGCCAGCGTGACGACCGTCACCCACAGCGCGTCCATAAACGTCAGTCTTTCGATGATGGTGAAGCCGATCACGCCGATGAAGATCACCAGCGCGATGGCAACCAGCGCGGCGCGCACCTGCCGCTGCGTTGTGTTCAGCGAGTCCATGAGTATCCTGTATTCCGGCCAGCCGGTCGGGTGGAACGGACATCTGCGAGGGGGATTATAACAGCGGCTTCAGCGTCTTCACCAATCGCTTGACGATCTGCTTGTAAGTCTTTTGCGGAGCGACAACCGCCACCAGAATGCCGCGCCTGCCACCCTGCTCAAAATAGTGGCAGACCAACTGCCGACCGGCTATGTCGTAAAACACAACTTCCTCGGTTTGTTTGAACTGGTCGTGGTTGTCGGTGTCCGTCACCAGACGCAGCAGAAACGCCTCCAGCGCCGGCTTTAATTCCGGGTCGGCCCCTTCCGCCGTGCCCAGGAACAGCAAGCGGTCCCGGTTCAGGTCAAGCAGCGCCAGGGCTTCAAACCGGTCCTGGTCCGCCAGGGCGGACTGGAGTTCCTGCTCGACGGCCATTACTGCTGCTTAAAGAACTTCAGCAGGCGGTGGACAATGCTCCGGCGTTGTTCCAACCCCTGGCGGTATTCAATCTGTAACTGGGCAGTCAGGTATTCCAGTTCGGTGGCCCGCATCCGTGCGCCGTTGACGATCACCCAGCCGTTTTCGAGGGTGCGTAAATCCTTCGGTTTGCGGTTGTAGAGCTGCTGGTACGCCTCTGAATAACGCACGAGCGCCGTTTCAGGGCTGACATCCATCGTGGCTACCTCAGTTTGAAACATCATTCTCTGTTCCCCCGGATGATCTCTATTGTACATCAAACGCCATCACTGGACCGATTACACGTGGTATTTCCACTATATTTCAACAATGCCCGGACCTTCGCTATAATAGCGGGCTGGAATAAGCTTCACATGAGAGAAAAGTCATGATCTACACCTATGCCGATTACCAGCAGGCGGTTGCGGTCATTCAGAGCAAAATCACGGTTCAGCCGGAAATCGGGCTGGTTCTGGGGTCAGGGCTGGGCGCGCTGGCGGATACCATCACCGAGCGCGTGGTCATCCCCTACGACACGATTTCGGGCTGGCCGCAGTCCACCGTGCCGGGACATCACGGGCAGTTGGTCGTTGGGCGGCTGGAAGGGCAGCCGGTGGTGGCGCAGCAGGGACGGGCGCACTTCTATGAGGGGTACACCATGCAGCAGGTGACGTTCCCGATTCGAGTCATGCACCTGCTGGGCGTTAAAACGCTGATTCTGACCAACGCCGCCGGGGGCTTAAACCGGGCATACCGTGTTGGCGACCTGATGCTCCTGAACGACCACATCAACCTGCTGGGTATGGCGGGCGGTAACCCGCTGATCGGGCCAAACGATGAACGGTTTGGGCCGCGCTTCGTCGGCATGGGGCATACCTATGACGCTGGCCTGCGCGAGATGGCGCGGCACGTGGCGGCGGAAGCAGGAATCACCCTGCACGAGGGGGTTTACCTGTGCCTGGCCGGGCCGAACTTTGAAACGCCGGCGGAAGTGCGGATGCTGCGCGGCTGGGGCGCGGATGCGGTAGGCATGTCTACCGTGCCGGAAGTGCTGGTGGCGCGCCATGCCGGAATGCGCGTGATGGCCTTCTCCGGCATCACCAACGAGGCGATTGACGTGGTGGACGCGACCGCCGAAACCAATCACGAAGAAGTGCTGGACGCCGGCAAGGTACTGGTCCCCCGGCTGACGGCCATTCTGCGAGGGGTTTTAAGAGCGTTGCAATGATTGCGATTGTGTTTCTGATCGAGCAGATCGCGCTGGGGTTATACATCCTGGCTGGAGTCGGCCTGCTGATCGCCTGGCGGCGCTTTACCCAGGCACAGGGTGAACTGCGCGCGACGCACTTTGAACTGGAACGCGACATTTACCGCTACAAACGCGCCAACGCGCTCACGGCGCTGCTGATTCTGGCAGAGTTCGGGCTGGCAGTGCTGGGTGTCCAGCGGATTGTCGCGCCGACCATCCGCGACACGATGGACATCGGCGGCGTGGCGAGTCCGATCACCGATCTGCCGTTTCTCACACCCACGCCGGCGCAGGTCGTGTTTGGCGGCCCGCCAATTGACGTCAGCAACGTGCAAATTGGCGAGGAAGAAGTGGTGCAGGTGATCGCCACGCCGACGATGACGCCGACACCGGTTGGCACGCTGCTGCCGAATCCGCCGCCGGTGGCAGGCTGCGATACAAACGGCGCGACGCTGCAAGTCCCGGCGAACGGGATGCTGGTGTTTGAGCCGATTAACGTCATCGGCACGGCAAATGTGGACAATTTCGCCTTCTACAACTTTGAAATCAAGGGGCCGGGCACGTTCAACAACTATTCGGTGATTCGGTCATATGATCGCCCGGTGGCGGAAACCGGCGTGCTGGGACAGTTTGTGCCGTCGTTTTACCCACCAGGGCAGTACGAGTTCCGTGTGACGGTGTTTGACAGCACCAATGTGCTGGGGCCGACATGTATGGTGAATATCACGATCAGCGAACCGATTCCCACGCCGACCCCGTTGCAGCAGCCATAACCAGACTCATAAACCCTGCGTAGGGGCACGGCATGCCGTGCCCCTACAAAATATGTAAGGGGCAGGTAGGACGGGATGGACAATCGGCCAACGCTGGGCTTCGTGGGTGCGGGTAAGGTCGGCAGCACGCTGGCACGTCTGTGGTTTCAGACGGGTTACGCAGTGCGAGCCATTTCCAGCCGTAACCGGGCGAAGGCCGAGACGCTGGCGGAGCAGGTCGACGCGCGGGTGGTGGCGACGGCGGACGAGGTGATTGCCGCCGCCGATTTAATCCTGCTGACGGTGCCGGATGATGCGATTGAACCGCTGGCGGCATCCTTGCAACGGGAGTCGCTGATGGGTAAAGGGGTTATCCACACGTCCGGCGCGCGGGATGCGAGTGTGCTGGCGGTGCTGGCGGCGCGGGGCGCGCTGACGGGTAGCCTGCACCCGGCGTTCCCATTTGCCGATGTGGAGACAGCCGTACAACGGTTGCCGGGCGCAACCTTCGCGCTGGAAGCGGAATCCCCTCCGCTGCGCGGCTGGCTGCGCGATCTGGTATTGGCTTTAGACGGGCGCGTGATGGTCATACCGCCGGGACAAAAAGCGGTCTATCATAGCGCGTTGGTGATTGCCAGCAACTACACCGTGACGCTGTACGCCATTGCCGAACGGCTGCTCACCGCCATTGGCGCGGAACGCGACGCCGCCGAGGGCGCGCTCAATACGCTGGTGCAGGGCACGGTGGACAATCTGCGGGAAACGGGTATACCGGCTGCATTGACGGGGCCACTGACGCGGGCGGACGCAGGGACCATCCGCCGGCATTTGCAGGTGTTGCGTCAGATTGACCCGTTAGTGGCCGATTTATATCTTCAACTGGCGCGCCTGTCATTACCGATGGTCAGGGCACGCGGCGTTTCGACCGAGTTGCTGCAACGGGTGTTAGACCAGGAAGCGTAAATCATGCGGTTAACGATTCGGGATATTCAGAAGCTGCAGGCCGCCGGGGAGCCGATCCCGATGCTGACGGCCTACGACGCCACCAGCGCCCACCTGGGCGAAGCGGCAGGGGTACCCATGCTGCTGGTTGGCGACTCGCTGGGTATGGTGATTCAGGGGCATGACTCGACGCTCCCGGTCAAGCTGGAGCATATTATCTACCACACACAGATCGTCAGCCGCGTGACGCAGCGGGCGCTGATCGTGGCGGATATGCCGTTTATGACCTATAACGCCAGCATCGAGCAGGCATTGGTGAGCGCCGGGCGGCTGATGCAGGAAGGCGGCGCGCAGGCGGTCAAGCTGGAAGGCGGGGAATACATGGGACCAACGATCAAGGCCATCGTGCAGGCCGGTATTCCCGTGATGGCACACATCGGGCTGACGCCGCAGGGCGTGAACCAGTTCGGCGGTTTCCGCGTTCAGGGGCGCGAAATTGCATCGGCGCGGCAACTGCTGCGTGATGCCGACGCGGTGCAGGAAGCCGGGGCGTTCGCGGTGGTGCTGGAACTGGTGGCGGCGCCCCTGGCGCAGATGATTACCGAACGGCTGGACATCCCGACGATTGGGATTGGTTCGGGGCCACACTGCGATGGGCAGGTGCAGGTTTTCCACGATTTACTGGGGCTGTTCCCTACGTTCGGGCCGCGCCATTCGCGGCAGTATGCGGACGCGGGAGCAGCGATGCAAACGGCGCTGGCACAATATGTTGAAGATGTGAAGGCGCGGCGGTTCCCGACGATGGAACAGGCCTTCACCATGAAAGAGGAGGTGCTGGCGGCGGTACAGGCGGATGGTACGGGAAATCATGCAAGTAGTTGAAACAATTGAGGCGCTGCGGGAAGCGCGGGCGGCGCTGACCGGGCGCGTCGGTCTGGTACCCACGATGGGCGCGCTCCACGCCGGGCATCTGTCGCTGGTGGAGCAGGCGCGCGCGGAATGTGACGCGGTGATGGTCAGCATCTTCGTGAACCCGACGCAGTTTGGGCCAAACGAAGACCTCAGCCGTTACCCGCGTGATCTGGCCCACGACCTGTCGCTGCTGGAACGGGCCGGCGTGGACGTGGTGTTTACGCCCACGCCGGAGCTGATGTACCCGCCCGATTTTCAAACGTGGGTCGAAGTGGCCGAGGTTAGCAAAGGGCTGGAGGGCGAGCGCCGACCGGGGCATTTTCGCGGGGTGGCAACGGTGGTTGCCAAGCTGTTTAACCTGTTCCAGCCCCATGCCGCCTACTTCGGTCAGAAGGACGCGCAGCAGGTGGTGGTCATCAAACGGATGGTACTTGACCTGAACTTCCCGCTGGAGATCATCGTCTGCCCGACGCAGCGCGAAGCCGATGGACTGGCGCTGAGTTCGCGCAACGTGTATCTTAACGCCGACCAGCGTCGGGCAGCAGCAGTGTTGTCCCGCGCGCTGCTGGCTGCCGGGGCAGCCTACGAGGGCGGCGAGCGCCATCCCGAAAAGCTGCGGGCGGCCATGCTGGCGGTGCTGCAAGCCGAGCCGCTGGCGCAGCCCGAATACGTCTCCGCCGCCGATGCCCGCACGCTACAGGAGTTGACTCTGCCGGGCGAAACGCCGGTGCTGCTGTCTATGGCGGTGCGCGTGGGAACAACGCGACTGATTGATAACATGCTGCTGCCGCCGGCGCTTAATAACCGCGCCGACTTAACGGCGGTGCTGGGCAGGTAAATGCTGCCGGTTCGATTATGTAGGGACACGATATATCGTGTCCCTACATTGTTGCGCGCCGCTACGCTCCCGTTCGGATTAACGGATAGTTGATAAATTTCTGAGACTCCTCCTATGCCTGTTCGTATACCTTAAGAGCAGGTTTTAGACTGCGGGGGAGCATCCTGTATGTTCGGGTACTTTGATCCACTATACATGCTGATTTTGATTCCGGCGATTTTGCTGTCGCTGGTGGCGCAAGGACTGGTGAGTTCCGCGTTTGCGCGCTGGAGTCGCGTCCGCAACGGCGCGGGCCTGACCGGCGTGCAGGTGGCGGAATATCTGATTCGCAACGCTGGCTTGCAGGGCGTAGGGCTGGAAGGCACGCCCGGCGTCCGCACCGATCATTACGACCCGGCGTCGCATACGGTGCGCATGTCGCAGGATGTGGCAAGCGTGCCCTCGGTCGCGTCAATGGCGGTGGTGGCGCACGAACTCGGCCACGCGCAGCAGCACCAGGAACGTTCGGTGCTAATTGCGATGCGCAACTTCCTTGTCCCGGCGATGCAGATCAGCCCAACGGTTTCGTACATGCTGATTCTGGCCGGGCTGCTGCTGAATATCGCAGGACTGATCGAACTGGGCATCATTTTCTACGGCGTAGTGGTGGTGTTTATGGTGCTGACGCTGCCGGTCGAGTTTGATGCCAGCCGGCGCGGGCTGAAGATGCTGCGCGACACTGGCCTGATGCAAACAACCGATGATGCCAGTGGGGCGCGTTCGGTGCTGACAGCGGCGGCGCTGACTTACGTGGCGGCGGCAGTGACCGCCATCCTCAATCTGCTGTATTACATCAGTCTGGCGAACCGCCGGCGGTAAAGCGGCGGGAAGAGACACGGCATCGCCGTGTCCCTGCGAACAATTCGTGAAAACGCCCGATCAACAGGTCGGGCGTTTTGCTTCAGGAGAGTCAAACCACAACCGCGTCATTCTGCCGCCAGAGCGCCGTCAGGATAAAATTCACCAGAACCGCTACCGCGAAGATACCCGCCAGTGTTCCCTGTCCGGCGGCGGCCAGCGCGAGGATGGCGGTTACAAAAACCGCCGCTTTCAACAGGTACAGGGCAAACCCCCTCAGCCGCCGCGATGCCTTTGGCGCGGCAAACAGGCCCCAGATGACGGCTGCCAGTAAGGGCGCGCCAATGCCCAGGAGGATTTTGAGCAGCGTGGACGGGCCAGTCTGGAAGCCCCAGTAGCCCAACGCCGCCAGCGCGGATAATTCCAGCAGGAAACTGAGTGCCAGATTTGCCGATTTAAACAGCATCATCAATCTCCATTCGATTTGCCGGGTAACGACCGTCAGTTATTGTCGTTGCCGCCACCGCTGCCGCTGTGATCGTCACTACCGGAGTTATCGCTGTCGTCGTCATTATCGTTGCTGTTGTCGTCCGGCGGCGGATTAACGACCGGCGGATTATCGCCACCGGGGGTATCGCTGCTGACCGTCGGCAGCGCGGGCGCAGTCGTCGGGCGCACCGGGTCGGGACCGGGCGGGAGATAAAACCGCTGGCCGGCGACGATCAGCGACGGATTCGTGATACAGTTGACACGCATCATCTCAGCCAGTGTCACCCCCCGCGCTGCTGCCAGCGCCGACAGCGTATCGCCCGCCTGCACAGTGTACAGCGTCCAGCCGCCTGGCGGGGCAGGTATGCAACCAGTGGGTGTCAGCGTTGGCGAGGGTGTTCGTGTGGGCGTGCCGGTTGGCGTCAGCGTGGTGGACGGCTGCGCCGTGATCGTTGGCGCGGGTGTGCTGGATGGCGGCAGCGTGGCCGTTGCCGGTGGGCGGGTGGGCACGGGGGTGGCCGTTGGTACGGGTTCGCGCTCACCGGGTTCCAACAGGATGATCTCCCGCGCGACCAATTCGCCCCCAGTTGTGGTGTACCCTCGGACTTCAATCATGTCCCCGGCGCGGATGCCCGCTGCGCCCGGCGTACCGGACGGTACGCTGACCGGAAGGCCGGCCACCACCCAGGCCGCCTCGGTGATGGCATTCACCTCGCCGGTGAAGTTCACGTCGGCGGCGCGGTTGAGCATCAGAAGCTGGCGGGTTTCGTCCACCCGCCGCGCGGCGAACTCGGCGGCCAATTGACTGTTGCTGCTAAAGCTGAGGCGGACGGTTTCGGTCAGCCGTTTGAGGCCGTACAGCGGGTCGCCGGGCAGGCTGGACTGTGCCACGATGGCCGCGCCGCCGGTCGCCAGGAAAAACACGATCACCAGACTGGCGGCCAGGGTTGCCAGCGCCCGCAGCGGATAGGCGCGGCGCTGCGCCGGCAGGGTTCGCGCCGCCAGAGCAACCCGGTCGCGCACCCGTGCCTGCGCCAGGCTGACTTCCGCCGGATGGACACGGGCGCGCCGCACGGTCAGACCGGCTTCCAGCAGCGGGCGCAGCGTCCGGGCGTACTGCGGATAGCGGCGCAGGCAGTCGTCCAGGCTCTGCCCGGCAGCCAGCCGGTCAATACAGTCGTTGAAGGCGGTGAGGAAGTCCCGGTCAGCCATTTTCGGCCTCCAGGCGCAGTTCGCCAAAAATCTGGCGCAGCGTGGACACGGCGCGGAACTGGAGCGACTTCACCGCGCCGACGTTTTTACCCAGGATGTCCGCCGTTTCCTGCAAGCTCAACATCTGGCCGAAGCGTAAAATCAGCACTTCCTGCTGCTCCGGCGCCAGCATTCGCAGGGCATGGCGGGTGCGTTCCACGTCCAGCGACCGCATAAAGTGGATTTCCGGGTCGTCGTCACCCGGCGATGGCAGCCATTCGTCCAGGACTTCGGTGGTGAACTGCCGGGCGCGGCCATAGTGGTCGTGCAGGCCATTGCGCGCCACGCGGAATAACCAGCCGCGCAGGCTGTGCCGAGGGGCGGTGTGGCTACGAAAGGCGCTCACCAGCTTCACAAACACCTCGCTTGCCAGGTCTTCGGCGGCCTGCTGATCGTCTACCCGCAGGCGGATAAAGTTGTAGATCGGGGGAAAGTAGCTCTCGTAAATCTGCATGATGGCTTCCTGGTTGCCCTGGCGCGCCTGCGCCAGCAGCCGATCTTCCGCCGGTAGGTCGGGAAGGACGATCAAAATCATATTTATTCCCCGGTTGATGCTGTGACGGCTCCGGTTATCTGCCAGACGTAATTGTAGTGGTCCTCATAGACCAGTTGCATATTCGGGTCCTGATTGGCGCGCTGGATAAAGTCGTCGTGCTGTTTATCGCTCACCACGTAATTCGCGCCGAACCGCGTTTGAATGACCTGTGCCGGATGCTGCACCTCGCCCCGGGTGATGTCCACCCATTCATCCCACAGCGCCGGGTCGGCAATTTCGAGATAGGTGGGGTCCAGCCCGACGAGATACACGCTGCGTGTGTTGTGGTAAAACAGCCGGGTGAAGTCATCCCAGTCGGTCTGGAAGACCATCGCGCCCTCTGGCGTGTTATCGCGCAGCCAGGCCGCCGCGCCGGCGAGATATTCTGGCGCGCGCGCGGCTTTCGCATCCCCGTGAACTTCGGTCAGCACGCCGTAAGCAAACCCGCCGGCGACTGCCACCGCCCCCAGCGGCAGCAGCCAGCGGAAACGGAGGGGCTGCGGCAGCCAGTCGGTCAATCGTACCGGCCCGCGCCCCCAGGCGGCAGCGGCGAACAGCAGCGCAAACGCCGGGTAATATTCGATGAAACGCCGCGACCGCAGGACCATGACCAGCGTCAGCAGGGCGACAAACAGCAGCGTATTGTCCACGCGGTCGCGTTTGCGGTCGGTAAAGCTGGGGGCGAGCAGGCCAAGCGCCAGCGCCAGCAGCGCCCCGCCGGAATTCGCCAGCAGCGCGCCGGTGGTATAGGGATACCATTCGTTGCCGACGCGCACACTGTCCGCCAGGTCTACCTTTGCCCCCAGGTGATCGGTGATAAACAGGATATTCTGCGGGAAGTAGGGATTGATGACCAGTCCAAGCGCCAGACCGAGCGCGGTATACACCACCGGCTGCCAGTCGAGCCGCTTGTCGGCAACCCAGGCGGCGAGGGTGTACAGCGCGGCGAAGGCCAGAATCAACACAAAGCCGTTATACAGCCAGGCATAGGCGAACGCCAGCGGGACGAGCCAGCGCCAGCGCCGCGCGAACAGCAGGCTCAGGGCGATGATGAGCAGCAGCAGCGACGCGCCCTGAGTGCGGATCATCAGCAGGCGGAACAGGAATGGCGCGGATGCGCCAAACAGCGCCAGCGCCCACAGGAACGCGCCACGCGCGCCGATCTGCCGCAGCAGCGCCCAGATCGCCACAAACACCCCGGCAGCGATGCTGACGGTCGCCAGCTTCGCCCCGGCCATGCCATACCAGACCGTCCAGGGCGCGATGTACAGGTGATACAACAGGTGATGGTCGGTGAAACGCTCAGGGCTAAGAATCGTTTTGGGCAGCCAGGGGAACTGCACGGCCAGCCGTCCCTGGCCGATAATCTCGGTCGCAATCCGGGCGTGGTAATAATCGTCCGTCCCGAAGAACCCTGGCGCGGCGAAGACCAGCGCCGTCAGGACGGCAAAACACAGCCCGTACAGGACGATGCCCTGAAGCCGGGGCGGAAAAGCTGCGGCCCATCGTACGATCATAACCATGTTCCCTTACTATCCATTGTAACTCTGCTTGTGAGATAATGGGCAATCTGGTTTGAGGTAGGGGCGGGTTTCTAAACCCGCCCCTACGGTGCCTGCGTTCCCGAAATGCCCGAACGAAACGTTATGGCCGATTAGTCATTGTCGTCGCTGTCGTCACCACCTTTGCCGCTGTTGCTGTCGTCACCGCCGTGATCGTCGCCATTGTCGTTGCTGTCATCGCCATTGTCGTTGCCGTTATCGTCGTCGCTGTTGTCATTGCTGTCGTCAACCTTGTCGTTGCCGTTATCGTCGTCGCTGTCATTGCCGTTGTCATCGGTATTGTCGTTGCTGTTGTCACTGCTGGACACCGGCGCCGGTTCACGCGGGACAAACAGGATGGTGCCAACGGCGATGCTGTTGGGGTTGGCGATGCAGTTGACTGTCACCAGGTCAGCCAGCCGCGCGCCGCTGCCCACCGCAATACCGGACAGCGTATCGCCAAACCGGATGGCGTAGGTCGTCCAGCCGGCAGGCGCGCGCATCACGCAGTTGGCGGGGAGGGCGTCATCGTCGTCCGCCGAGGCAGGCTCAATCTTCGACGCGAGATACTGGTTATTCACGAGACGCAGTTCAACTTCGACCAGCGCGCCGGCTGTCAGAGCGCCTTCGATTTCCGCGCCGCTGATGGCAATACGGAAGCCGGACACGACGATAAATCCATTACCCACTTCCGTAATCGTGCCGGTCAGCTTAAACTCGTCATCGTCGAAGTCGTCCAGGTTGTCGTTGCTGTTGTCGTCAACATTGTCATTGCTGTTATCGTCCAGGTTGTCGTTGCCGTTATCGTCGGCGTTGTCATTGCCGTTGTCATCGGCATTATCGTTGCCATTGTCGTCGCTGTTATCGTTGGCGTTGTCGTCGGTGTTGTCGTTACTGTTGTCGTCAAAGCCGACGGGCTTCACCTCGCGGACGGTCAGCGTGCCGTCTGCCGCCGTAATCACCTTGATCTCCACCACGTCACCAACCACGATACTGCCGTACAGTTCCGCCTGACTGATGTCGAACGTGATCCCGCCAATGGTAATGGTCAGGCCATCAAAGTCGGTCACTTTGCCCACGATCTCGACTTCATTGGCCGTTGTGTCGTCGGACTGCGCCAGCACGGTCTGCCCGAAGAAGGCGGTCAGCAGCGCCATCACCACGATAACCAGCGCAAAAGTGAATGAATGCGAATTTCGGTACATGTTTTCTCTCCTTCATCTACGAATACAGCCGTTATTGACTAACTGCGCCAATACCGACTGGAAACGGAGAGAAAAGTTTCGCTGAGTTTGTTAGGACTTTAGTCCTGATCTGGTTTTTGCCGCTGAATCGGGAGAAACCGCGCGAGGAAATCGCTGATGCGGCGGTTGAGGCGGCGGAGCTGTGTTTGCCAGCGCGCCCACAGGTAGCTGGCCTGCCGCCGTTGCTGCTTGATGAGGGTGCTGGCGCCGGGTTCGGGCGGGCGGGCGCCGGTCCACTTGATGACCATCGCGGCCCAGGTCAGCCCACCGCCAAAGCCAACAAAGACGATATGCTGGTCATCCTTCACCCGCCCCTGTTCGATGGCCTCACACAGGGCGATGGGAATGGACGCGGCGGAAGTATTGCCGTAGCGGTCGAGATTGCTGACAAACAGGTCGCTGTCCACTTTCAGGGCGCGGGCGGCAGCCTGAATAATCCGCAGGTTCGCCTGATGCGGCACGATCAGCGATACGTCCGTCAGGGTCAGGCCGGCTTTGTCCAGCGCCTGGGTGATGCTTTCGCCGATGACGCGGGTGGCGAATTTAAACACTTCGCCGCCGTTCATAAACATCTTACCCAGCCGGTGTCCGTTCTGTACGTGGAAGTCCGAATGACGCAGGTCTTCGCTGCCAACGGTGGGGATGCCAAGCAGGTCGCTGCCAGAGCCATCCGAGCGCAGCACCGACGATAACACCCCACCCGGCGTAGGGCTGGCGCGCAGCACAACCGCTCCCGCGCCATCGCCAAACAGGATGCACGTGCCGCGATCCTGCCAGTCGAGGACGCGCGTCATCGTTTCCGCGCCAATGATGACCGCCGTTTGAATCCCGCCGGCGCGGATGGCCTGCGCGGCCATCTCGACGCCGTAGACGAAGCCGGAGCAGGCGGCGCTGAGGTCAAACGCTCCGGCTTTGGTCGCGCCCAGCCAGTGCTGAATCAGGCTGGCGGTGCTGGGGAAGATATTTTCCGGCGTGGAGGTGGCGACGATAATCAGGTCAATTTCGGTCGGGTGCAGGTCGGCCACGTCCAGCGCCCGCTGCGCTGCGCGCAGCCCCAGGCTGGCGGTCGAATCGCGTTCCCCGGCGATGCGGCGTTCCCGGATGCCGGTGCGCGTGCGAATCCACTCGTCGCTGGTTTCGACGATGGCTTCCAGATCGGCGTTTGACAGCACGCCATCAGGAACGGCCATACCCCAGCCGACGATGTGCGCGTAAATGGCCGCACTCGGACCGTTACGAATGTCCATTTTGCCGGTATTTGCCAAAGATCAGCACCGCATTATGCCCACCGAAACCAAACGAGTTGCTCATGGCAATGTTGATTTCGCGCGGGACGCCGACGTTCGGCGTGTAGTTCAGGTCACATTCCGGGTCCTGGTTATCCAGATTGATGGTTGGCGGCACAAAACTGTGGCGAATCGCCTGGATGGTGAACACCGCTTCAACCGCGCCAGCCGCGCCCATCAGATGGCCGGTCACCGATTTGGTGGAGCTGATCGGGATTTCGTAAGCCTGTTCGCCCAGGGCCTTCTTGATCGCCAGCGTTTCGCTCTTATCGTTCAGCGGCGTGCTGGTGCCGTGCGCGTTGATGTAGTCCAGGTCTTCCGGTTTCAGCCCGGCGTCTGCCAGCGCCAGTTCAATTGCTTTGGCCGCGCCTTCGCCGGTTTCCAGTGGCGCGGTGACGTGGTAAGCATCCGACGTATGGCCGTAGCCCAGGATTTCGGCGTAAATCTTCGCGCCGCGCGCCAGCGCGTGTTCCAGGTCTTCCAGCACCAGGATGGCTGCGCCTTCCGCCACGACAAAACCGTCGCGGTCAATGTCGAACGGGCGGGAGGCCTTTTCCGGCGCGTCGTTGCGGCGGGAGATGGCCGTCATGTTATTGAAGCTGGCGATGGCGATGTCCACCAGACCGGCTTCGGTGCTGCCCGCCAGAATCACGTCGGCGTCACCCCGGCGGATGATCTCGGTCGCTTCGCCAATGCAGTTGTTGCCGGTGGCGCAGGCGGTGGAGATGGCGAAGTTCGGCCCACGAATCCCGTAAGTCATCGAAACCTTGCTGGACGGGCTGTCCGGTAGCATCATCGGCACCAGCAGCGGGCTGACCGCGCGGGCGCCTTTTTCGATGAACGTCCTGATGCCCTCGTAGATGGACGCGATGCCGCCGATGCCGCTGCCCATGACCACGCCGATGTCATAGCGGTTGTCGTCGGTGATCTCCAGCCCGGCATCGTCCACCGCCTGTATGGCGGCATACAATCCAAGCTGTGTCACCCGGTCGGTGCGCCGGGCTTCGCGGCGGCCCAGAATGGCCTCCGGGTCGAAGTTCTTAACTTCACCGCCGAAGTGATTCTCCAGATGCGAAGTATCAAAGCGTTGAATCGGGCCGATGCCGGTTTTACCGGCGGCAGCATTGGCCCAGGCTTCTTCAGGGTCGTTGCCCGTCGGGCAGATGATACCCATACCGGTCACGACAACACGTCGTTTGTCCACAACATCCTCCACGTCGCGGCGGTTATCGCAGGCCGCGTTCAGTCCATGTGAAATTCATAGGGGCGAGCCGCGCCCCTACGAAAAATCTGACACCATTCTAACAAGGAATAACCCCTCCATGCACCGGGAGTTACAGGTATTTTAACCACTGTGGTGGGATGATATAATGCTCCCCGATGGAGGGCCTGGCATGATTCTCGTAACCGGCGCAACCGGCTTTATCGGCAGACATCTGGTCGCGCGGCTGATGGCCGACGGCCAGCACGTGCGCTGCCTGCTGGCTGAAGACCGGCAAAAACAACTGCCCTGGCCGGAACCCCCGGAGATTATAACAGGAAATTTACTGGATGAAGAAGTGTTATTTCACGCTGCAACCGGCGTGAATACCATCATTCATCTGGAAAGCGGCCAGTGGTGGGGACGACCGCGCGAACTGGAACGCATCGAAATCGTCGGCACACGCAACCTGATCGCGGCAGCGCGGGCGGCGCGCGTGGGTCGGATGATCCTCGTCAGCCACCTGGGGGCATCCTCGTCGTCCGGTTATAATCTGCTGCGCATCAAAGGGTTGGTCGAGGAGCAGGTGCGTTCCAGCGGGCTGGCCTATACCATCATCCGTTCCGGCATCGTGTTTGGCGAGGATGACGCCTTCGTCAACCACATCGCCATGATGCTGCGGGCGAACCCGTTATTCTTTCTCATGCCCGGTCGGGGAGAAGTGGTACTGCACCCAATTTACATTGACGATCTGGTGGAAGCCATCGTCCGCAGCCTGCGGCTGATTGATACGCTGGATGCGACGCTGGACATTGGTGGCCCGGAATACATCACGGTCGAGGATTTGATTCGCACCGTGATGCGTGTGTCGCAGGCGCGGCGGCTGATTATCCCCGTACCGCCGTACCTGATGCGGGCGCTGGCCGCCGTTTACAGCCGTGTCTTCCCCCGTTCGCTGCTCACTTCCCAGTGGTTGGACATCCTGGCGACCAACCGCACCGCCCAACTGGGCAACACGTTTAACTATTTTGGGATTCGCCCCCGGCGCTTTGAGGATACGCTGCTGACCTACATGCGCGGGCGACGCTACTGGTGGCCGATGGTGCGCTACATGCTGCGCCGCCGTCCAAGAGGGATTTAACACATGGCGACGATTGAGATCAAACCGTTGTATGCCCTACCTGAAATGAAAGCTGCTGTTGAATTACAGCGCACTTACTGGGGTGACGATGTGGAGTCGGTTATCCCGGCGCACATGCTGTTTTCGCTGGCGACCAACGGCGGTCACGTCCTGGCGGCCTTCGACGGCGAGCACATGGTCGGCGTGCTGGTGGGCTTCCTGGGCACCAATATGGAGGAACAGGACCGCCCGGCGATGGCAAACCTGCACTTTGTCTCCAAGCGGATGGTGATTCTGCCGGAGTATCGCGGACAGGGCATCGGCTATAAGCTGAAACTGGCGCAGCGCAGTCTGGCGATGCGGCAGGGCGTGCGGCTGGTGGTATGGACCTTCGACCCACTGCTGGCGGCCAACGCGCATCTCAACATTCGCAAGCTGGGCGGCATCAGCTATCGCTATCTGGAAGATTATTATGGCACCACCGATGACGGCGGACTGGCGAAACTGGGGTCGTCGGACCGGCTGCACGTGGAATGGTGGGTGACCAATCGCCGCGTTGAGGAACGCATTACCGGCACGCGCGGTGATCTGAGCCTGAAGCAGTATTTGGATGCCTATACGCCGATTGTGAACCCGGCGCTGTTCGAGAATGATCTGCCCCATCCGATTGTAGCTGTTTCCCGCCCCAACGGTTCGCTGGTACTGCTGGAAATCCCGGCGCGGTACGAGGCGCTGGCGGAGCGCGACCCGCAACTGGCGCAGGCCTGGCGCAGCCACACCCGCGACGTATTTAAGCTGCTGTTCAGCCTGGGTTTTGTCGTCACCGATTTCCTGCACGAACCGTTTGAAGGCCGCGAACGCGCCTTTTATCTATTGAGCCAGACCAACACCCGCCAGTTCGAGCAGGTGGATTTTAGCCGGAATTAGTCTGATAGATGCAGTTGGTGGGGCACGGCACGCTGTGCCCCTACGTTTTCACAAGAGGATTTATGCGATCAATCACTATCAAGTCCATTGAACTGTATCCCATCGCCATGACGCTGGTAGAACGCCTGCGCACCAGCTTTGGTGAAGAGCCGTTTAAGGCGTGTATCCTCGTCAAACTCGACACGGATGACGGCATAACCGGGTGGGGCGAATGTTCAGCGGAAATCGCACCCGGTTACAGCTATGAAACAGTGGGCACGGCGCTGCACATCCTCAGCGAGTTTCTTGTGCCGGCGCTGCTGGGCAAATCGCTGACCGACGCGACCGAAGTCCCGGCGCTGCTGGCCGGAACGCGCGGCCATCCGTTAGCCAAACACGCGGTTGAAGCAGCGGTGTGGGACGCACTGGCAAAGGCTAACGGCCAATCGCTGGCGGAAGCGTTCGCAGCGCACCTGCCACCCGGCCATGCCTCGCGCGGTTGCGCGACGGTTGGCGTCAGCATCGGCATCCAGCCGAGTGTCGAAGCTACGCTGGCGATCATCGAGAAACGGCTGAAACAGGGCTACGGGCGCATTAAGCTGAAGATCAGACCCGGCTGGGACGTGGAACTGGCGCGCGGTGTACGGGTGGTCTACCCGGATATCGTGATGATGCTGGACGCCAACAGCGCCTATACGCTGGCAGACGCCGAACACCTGAAGCAGTTGGACGAGTTTAATCTGCTGATGATCGAGCAGCCGTTGGGTTACAATGACATCTACGAACACAGCAAATTGCAGCCGCAGTTAAATACGCCAATTTGCCTGGACGAGAGCATCCACTCCGCGAATGACCTGCGGCTGGCGCTGGAACTGGGCGCGTGCCGGATTTTGAACCTGAAACCGGCGCGGGTCAGCGGTTACACCGAAAGTCTGGAAATCTACAAAATCTGCGTGGAGAACAATCTGCCGCTGTGGATTGGCGGGCTGCTGGAAACCGGCGTCGGGCGGGCGGCGAACCTGGCGTTTGCCTCGCTGCCGGGCGTGACGCTGCCGTGTGATATTTCCGCCACCGACCGCTACTACAACCCGGACATCACTGAGCCGCCGTTTGTGCTGGGCGCGAACAGCACGATAACCGTGCCGACCGCGCCGGGCATCGGCGTCGAGGTGCAGATGGAGCGCGTCGAAACGGCGTGGCGGCGCTGGCTGGACGAGCTGCCGTATCGGCAGTAAAGAGAAATTAACCGCCAAGACGCCAAGAACGCCAAGAAAGGGTTCAGAAGGCCTTGGTGGGAGTTATCGTGGTTGAAGCCAATGAGATGTGTATTGGATTTTGTTCTAATTGACCTGTATGCACAACGAGAAGCAGTATCTCGTTTCGTTTGTGGCTGGGCAAAATCAGAAACCCTGACACGGATGGGGCTTATGGTGAAGTAACGTATGACTCTGAATTAGACATTTACTGCTTTCGATCGTGCGTTGACCGTAAGATGTATAGCTTTGCTCTTGCAGGTAACATGCTCGATGTGATCCGATAAATTTCTTGGCGTCCTTGGCGTCTTGGCGGTTAAAAAGAGATGAAAGAACCTGACAAATTCGTTGACCGGATTGCCCACGACGTGATTGGCGCGGCAATCGAGGTACATCGAACACTTGGGCCGGGATTTCTGGAATCGGTGTATGAAGAAGCCCTATGTATTGAACTGCAACTGCGACGGCTGTCGTTTGCGCGCCAGCTTTGCATCAGTGTTGACTACAAAGGGCATCCAGTTGGGGAAGGCCGCCTGGATGTGCTGGTCGAGAATTGTGTTATTGTCGAACTGAAAGCGGTAGAGGAACTCGCGCCTATCCATACTGCCCAGGTCATTTCGTATCTCAAAGCAACCGGTTATCCGTTAGCTTTACTGGTCAACTTTAATGTTCCAGTTCTTAAGAACGGTATCCGCCGGATTGTCTCATCTTAAATCTCTTGGCGTCCTTGGCGTCTTGGCGGTTCGTTTGAAATCAAAGGGTGAAGCGTATGCCATTTCAGGACATGATGATTGCTTTTATCGGCAGCGGCGTGATGGGCGAGGCCATGATTAAAGGTCTGCTCAACAAGAAGCTGATTCCGCCGGAGCAGATTATCGCCGCCGACCCCTACGAGGCGCGCGGGCGCGACCTGTGCGAAAAATACGGCGTGCGCTTCACGACCGATAACCACGAGGCCGCCGAAACGGCTGACATCCTGGTGCTTTCGATCAAACCGCAGGTGCTCAAGGATGTGATGCCGGAAATCCGGCGCGGCGCGCACTCGTCCAAGCTGGTGTTAAGCATCATCGCCGGCGCAAAAATCCGCACGATTGCCGATGGCGTTGCCAATGCCAGTGTCGTCCGCGCCATGCCAAATACACCGGCGCAGATCGGGCAGGGGATTACGGTCTGGACGGCCACGCCGGAAGTGCCGCACCAGCAGCGCCAGCAGGCGGAAGCGTTACTTGGTGCGTTTGGCGAGCAGATTTACGTAGAGGATGAACGCTACCTCGACATGGCGACGGCCTTAAGCGGCACGGGGCCAGCGTATGTGTTTTTGTTCATGGAAGCGTTGATTGATGCCGGCGTGCATCTCGGCTTTTCGCGGCGGGACGCGCAAAAGCTGGTACTGCAAACCATGCGCGGCTCAATTGAATACGCCGAACAGTCTGGCCTGCACCCGGCGGAACTGCGCAACCAGGTGACGAGTCCCGGCGGTACATCAGCCGAAGCGATCTACCATCTCGAAAAAGGCGGCCTGCGAACGGTGGTGTCGCGGGCAGTATGGGCGGCCTTCCAGCGGTCTATTGCGCTGGGCAGCGGGGACAAAGGCCGCAACCCGGATAAGCTAGACGGCGACCGGTAGCGGCGCGGGGTCGGGCTGTGGCGCGGCGGGCAGCGTAAACCAGAAGGTGCTGCCTTTGCCCGGTTCGCTGTCCACGCCAACCCGCCCGCCCAGCCGCTTGACAATTTGCAGCACGATGGACAGCCCCAGACCCAGGCCGCTGGCTTCGCCCTTGTGAAAGCGGGCGAACATTTCAAATAACTGCTTTTGATTCTCCGGCTCAATCCCCAGGCCATTGTCCTGTACTTCGTAGCGGACAAAAGCGCCCTGGCGTGAACCACGAACGGCGATACAGGGTGAGTGGTTGTCTTTGCCGATGTACTTCACGGCGTTGCTAATAAGGTTGGCAAACACTTCTTCCAGCCACTGGGCATGGCCCAGGGCGGGAGGCAGGTCCGGGGGGATGTCCAGCCGGACGCAGCGTCGTTCGATGTCAATCTTGAACCGTTCGGACGCTGCCTTCACCACCTGGTTCATATCCACTTGCGTTACCACGCCGCCGATGTCGTGCAGGCTGGCAAATTGCAGCAGTTCCGTGACCATCCGTTCCATCTTCTGCGCCGACTGCTGAATGTTGCGCACGTAATCCTTCGCCTGCGGTGACAGCCATTCGCCCTCGAACATCATCAGCATGTCGGAATAGCCGATGACCGCGCTGAGCGGCGCTTTGAGGTCATGAGCGATGGTATGGCCGAAAGCATCAAGCTGGCTGTTGCGTTCCTCCAGTTCGACAGCATACTGCCGGATAAGCGCCTCCGCGCGTTTGAGATGGGACACATCCCGCAGCACAACGACACGGCCAGTCAGCAGCCCCTGTTTGTCCCGCAGCGGCGAGATATTCAGGTCGAAAGCGCGCGCGTTGTCGCCTTCGCCAAAATGCAGGTCGGCGCGCGTTTCCGTCACGCTGCGGAAGCGTTCAATCAGTTCCGGCGTGTCTGGCAGCAGTTCCGCCAGCGGCCTGCCAATCGCTTTCGTTGAGTTGAGGCGTAGCAGTTGTGTCGCCGCAGGGTTGGCTTCGATCAGGCGATCCTGTGCGTCCATCACGATCACAGCGTCGCTCATGCCTTTAAACACCTGCCGGTGCGCGGCGGGCATTAAATCAAACAGGTGGTAGTGGAACAGACTCCACGCCATCGGGATGGCGGCCAGCGCATAACCAAACGGCGTGAGATCAAGTTTGGGCACCAACGTCAGGTCGAGCAGCGTCAGCACATTGCCGGACCAGATAAAACCGACCGGCAGCAGGAGCAGCGCGATCTGCCCCCGGTAGCGTTCCGGCGCGCGCATGAACGAAATCACGGTGATGATCGTGGCAGCGAGCGCGATCAGGTACAGGTACACTGTACCGATGTAGAGGGCGG
The DNA here is from genome assembly GCA_016223085.1 of Chloroflexota bacterium. Taxonomy (GTDB): domain Bacteria; phylum Chloroflexota; class Anaerolineae; order Aggregatilineales; family Phototrophicaceae; genus CFX2. Next base: position 209,096 of record JACRPS010000011.1, on the reverse strand, counting down.
CGCCATACGTCCGGTCGAACAGAACCATCGAGTTAACCACTTGCGTGCCGGTTGTGCGCCAGTTCAGGCCGTGATATTCGTTGGTCCACACCAGCAGGAGATGAACCGCCGGCACAAGGGACAGCAGCAGAATTCGCCGCCGCGTTATCCAGTCGTCGTATCCGAAGTACGACAGGATAAACAGCAGCCAGATCACCGGCACGCTGAGGACGGACACGTACTCCAGCTTCAGCCACAGCATCATCAGCGGCAGGCGGGCGGACAGCAGCTCCATCGCATAGGTGAACATGAACGCGGCGGATGCCAGCGCGTACAGCAGGAAGAAGCGGGCGGACTGGTTGGCGCGCTGGCGCCAGGCCACCAGCGCGAAGCTGAGGACCGGAATCAGCCCGATAAACAGGGGGATAGCATAGGGGTTGGCTTGGAACATCCGGCTGCGCCTATCTGTGCTGCTGGTTACGTACGTTTACTTCCTTCATTATCGCATGATGTACCGCCGCCTTGACCGAAAAACGTATGAAATTTTGGCAAAATTTCCGGGGTTTACAGCAGGCCTTCGAATATTTTTGCAGGACACGGTACGCCGTGTCCCTACGGGTGTTTCAGCTTGTGAAAAAGTGGACAGAAGATTACGTTTACGATACAATTCCGTCAGCCAATATCATACTGCAATATTGAGCGCCTTAACCTCTCTCGGTTTCAGCCGTGTAAGCGATTAACGTTAACAAGGAGCGTCAGATGGTTCAAGCCGCCAACGATATTCTCCAATCGTTGTTACAGCAGGTACAGGAATACCAACCAACCGTAGAAACGTATGAAGTCGGCCTGGTCGAGGAAGTGGGTGACGGTATCGCCCGCGTCACCGGTCTGAATAATATCCGCCTGAGCGAACTGGTGCGGTTCAGCAACGGTTCGGTCGGTATCGCCTTCAACCTGGAAAAAGACAACGTCGGCGTCATTGTTATCGGCGACTACGACGACATTCAGGAAGGCGACGAAGTGCGTCCGCTGGGCCGTATCGCATCCGTGCCGGTGGGCATGGGGCTGGTGGGCCGCGTGGTGAACGCGCTGGGTGAGCCGATTGACGGCAAGGGCGCGATCAACGCCACCGAGTTTTACAACGTTGAACGTATCGCCCCTGGTGTGATCGAACGCCGCAACGTGTTCCGCCCGGTGCAGACCGGCATCGTCGCCATTGACGCGATGACCCCGATTGGTCGCGGCCAGCGCGAGTTAATCATCGGCGACCGCCAGACGGGCAAAACGGCGATTGCGATTGACACCATTCTCAACCAGAAGGGCAAAGACCTGTACTGTATCTATGTCGCTATCGGCAAGCGGCGCGGCGAGGTGGCACGGCTGGTGGCGCTGCTGGAAGAATACGGCGCGATGGATTACACCATCGTGGTGGTTGCGTCCGCATCGGACCCGGCAGCGATGAACTACATCGCTCCGTATTCGGGCTGCGCGATGGGCGAGTGGTTCATGGAAAACGGCAAGGACGCGCTGGTGGTCTACGACGACCTGTCGAAACACGCCTGGGCGTACCGGCAGGTATCGCTGCTGATGCGCCGACCGCCGGGCCGCGAAGCGTATCCCGGTGACGTGTTTTACCTGCACAGCCGCCTCCTGGAACGTGCCGCGCAGTTGAGCGAGGCGCGCGGCGGCGGCAGTCTGACGGCGCTGCCCATCATCGAAACGCTACTGGGTGACGTGTCCGCCTACGTGCCGACCAACGTGATTTCGATCACCGACGGCCAGATTTACCTGGAACCCGACCTGTTCTACGCCGGCACGCGCCCGGCCATCAACGTCGGTATCAGCGTCAGCCGCGTCGGTGGCGACGCACAGACGAAGGCGATGAAGAAGGTCGCCGGCGGTCTGCGCCTCGACCTGGCACAGTTCCGGTCGCTGGCGGCGTTCGCGCAGTTCGGCTCTGACCTGGACAAAGCGACGCAGCAACAGCTTGATCGTGGTCTGCGCCTGACCGAACTGCTCAAGCAGCCGCAGTACCAGCCGCTGTCGCTGTCCGACCAGGTGGCGATCATTTACGCCGGTACGAAGGGCCATCTGGACAACGTGCCGGTTGAACGGGTGAAGGAATGGCAGGCGGCTTTCCTGCGCGCCTTTAACACGCAGTTCGCCGACATCGCCAACACGATTGCCGAGACGAAGGCGCTGCCGGATGATCTGGAAGCGCGGCTGAAAGACGCCATTACCACCTTTAACGCGAGCTGGAGCTAACGGCGTAGGGACACGATATATCGTGTCCCTACCGTCAAAAGGAGATAACAATGGCGACAGCACGTGAAGTCAAAAAACGCATTCGCAGCGTCAAAAACATCTCCCAGATCACCCGCGCGCTGGAGGCTGTGTCCGCTTCGCGCGTGCGGAAGGCGCAGGCGCGGGTGCTGGCAAGCCGCGCCTTTGCCGAAAAGGCGTGGGAAATCCTGTTGAATTTGCAGCGCACGGCGGCTGCGGGTGGCCCGGCGCTGCATCCCCTCCTGGCGGCCCGCGACGACGTGAAACAGGTCATGGTGGTCCTGATTACGTCTGATCGTGGGCTGGCAGGGGCCTTTAACTCCAACATCATCCGTGTGGCGCAGCGGTTCTCGATGCGGGTCGGCAAGCCGGTACGCTACGTGACGGTAGGCCGCAAGGGACGTGATACGCTGGTGCGGATGGGCGCGAACGTCATTGCCGAGTTCAGCGATCTGTCATCCGAACCGAGGATGAGCGATATTTCGCCGATTGCGCGGCTGGCGATAGACGAATTCCTGGGCGGTACGGTGGATGATGTGTTCATCGCCTATACCGACTTCATCAACATGCTGACGCAGCGCCCGGTGGTGCTGCGCTGGCTGCCGTTGATGCCGTACCATCCGGACGACCGCGTGATGGCGGAACTGGTGAAGGATGTGCCGCAGGTCAGCCAGACCAGTTCCGACTACGAATACGAACCGAGTGCCGCCGCGATTCTGGAAGAAATTGTGCCGCGCTTCACCGAACTACAGCTTTACCAGGCGGTGCTGGAAAGCCAGGCGAGCGAACACGCTGCCCGGATGGTGGCGATGCGCAACGCCTCCGACAACGCCACGCAGCTCACTGCCGACCTGACGCTGGTCTACAACAAGGCGCGCCAGGCGGCGATCACGGCGGAAATCCTGGATATTGTGGGCGGTGCGAACGCGCTCCAGACCTCGATAGATGAACTGGCAACGGAGATTCTGAAAGCCGCGCCGGTCAGCGAACCGATCATTTACGACGGCTTCGCGCGGACGGAAGAAGAAGTGAACCCGCCGGCAACGAAAGACGAACCGGTGCTGGGCCAGCCGCAGGCCGGGGAAGTTGTGACTCCTCCAGCCAGTTTGCAGGACGAAGTGGAAGCGGTTAAGCCGGTGACGGAGCAGCCGGGGAAGCCGGATGATCTGACCATCATCGAAGGCATCGGCAGGAAGATGGCGACGGCGCTGAAGGCGGCGGGGATTGATACGTTCGACAAACTGGCACAGGCGACCGAGGCGCAACTGGTGGCGGCGATTGAAGCTGCCGGGATGCGGTTTGCACCGAGTCTGCCGACCTGGCCGCAGCAGGCCGCCTATGCGCTGCGGGGCGATTGGGACGGGTTAAAAGCGTTTCAGAAGCAGTTAACGAGTGGGCGTAAGACCCCGTAAACCACGAAGGAGTTGTAAAGCATGGCAGAAGTGCAAGGGCATATCACCCAGGTGCTGGGCGCGGTGGTGGACGTCGGTTTCCCTGCGGGCCAGCTCCCGGATATTTTTGAAGCGATTCGCGTGCCCCGTGACGGGCAGGAAGACCTGATTCTGGAAGTGCAGACGCTGCTGGGCGAGGGCGAAGTGCGCACGGTGGCGATGGACACCACCGACGGCTTGCAGCGCGGCGTTCCGGCTTATGCAACCGGTTCGCCGATCACCGTGCCGGTGGGCGATGCCTCGCTGGGGCGCATTTTTAACGTGCTGGGCAAGCCGGTGGATGGCCTGCAGCCGATTCCGCCGACCGCGCCGCGCCGTCCGATTCACGCCAGCGCGCCAACGTTTGAAGAACAGTCTACCCAAATTGAAGTGTTTGAAACCGGCATGAAGGTGATTGACCTGGTCGCGCCGATGACAAAGGGCGGCAAGGTTGGCATCTTCGGCGGCGCGGGCGTGGGCAAGACGGTGACCATCATGGAACTGATTAACTCGATTGCCACCCAACACGCGGGGCTGTCCGTGTTCGCCGGCGTGGGGGAACGCACCCGCGAAGGCACGCAGCTTTACGGCGAAATGAAAGAGGGCGGCGTGCTGGACAAGCTGGCGATGGTCTTCGGCCAGATGAACGAGCCGCCGGGCGTGCGCCTGCGCGTGGCGCTGTCCGGCCTGACGATGGCGGAATACTTCCGCGATCAGGGCAAGGACGTGCTGCTGTTTATTGACAACATCTTCCGCTACTCCCTGGCTGGTTCGGAGGTGTCGGCGCTGCTCGGTCGGATGCCCTCGGCAGTCGGTTATCAGCCGACACTGGCGGACGAGATGGGACAGCTTCAGGAGCGTATCACCTCCACCAATCGCGGTTCGATCACATCCATGCAGGCCGTCTACGTGCCCGCTGACGACTATTCCGACCCCGCACCGGTGGCGGTGTTCACGCACCTGGACGGGACGATTGCGCTGGAACGTTCGATTGCCGCGCGCGCCATTTTCCCGGCGGTTGACCCACTGGCAAGCACCAGCAAGATTCTCGACCCAAACATCATCGGCGAGGAACACTACCGGACGGCGCGCGAGGTGCAGCAGGTGCTTCAGCGGTACAAGGACCTGCAGGACATCATCGCCATCCTGGGCATTGACGAACTGAGCGATGACGACAAGCTGCTGGTGGCGCGCGCCCGCAAGATCGAACTGTTCCTCAGCCAGCCGTTCTTCGTGGCGACGCAGTTTACCGGGCGCGAAGGCCGCTACGTGAAGGTGAAAGATACCGTGCGCGGCTTCCGCATGATTCTCGACGGCGAACTCGACCACATCCCGGAGCAGATGTTCTACATGGCCGGGCCGATTGAGGACGTGTTGCAGCGTTACGAGCAGTCGCAGCAGTAGGCGATAATGTAGGGGCGGGTTTATAAACCTGCCCCTACGGAGGAAAAACAGATGCCAATACACGTAGAAGTGGTGACGCAGGAACGCAAGGTCTTCGACGAGCCGGAAGCGGACATGGTGATCGTGCCGGCGACGGAAGGCGTTATGGGCGTGCTGCCACATCACGCGCCGGTGCTGACGACGCTTGGCTTTGGCGAACTGATCGTTCGCAAGGGCAACGCCGAGGAGAGTTTTGCAATCTACGGCGGGGTGGTGGACGTGCGCCCGGACAAAGTGGTGGTGCTGGCTGACCTGGCCGAGTCGTCGTTTGATCTGGACATGCAGGCGATTGAACAGGCGCGCCAACGCGCGGCGAAGATGCTGGAAGAAGGCGTGCCGCCGGAACTGAACCGCGAGGCGGCGCTGGCGCTGCGCCGGGCCGAACTGGCGGTGCGGATACGCAGCAAGCTGCAACAGCGCGGCGCGGTGCTGCGCATTGTGGACGACCGGGACGACGAGTAATTTTCACAAACGCAGCACAGGGGCGGGTTTCAAACCCGCCCCTACTGATTCCACCTCTCTCGATGTTTCGCTCTGCCACTTTGTCTGCGATTTAAGACCGGGAAATGGTATATGCATATGACACCGACTAAAATAGATTCGGACGGAATTTGATGAGGAAGCTGCCATGTTAGCGCCGCTTCAAGCGAACACATTATTCAGTGAAGTTCTGGACTTTCTGGCGTCCACCCCCACGCCGGAAGAAATTATTGCTTTTCATGCTTCTGAATCGTTACAGGAGCGTATTCGCTACTTGTTGGAACAAAATCGCAGGGGCGAACTCACTGAGGACGAAAAGATAGAACTTGATAATTATATCGAGCTGGATTATTTCATGACGATGTTGAAGATCAGGGCAAAGAAGAAACTGGCTGAGTCATGACCCGTATCCCCGATGCGCTACGCCGCCGGGTGATTGATCGGGCGCAAGGCTGCTGCGAATACTGCCTCGTAAGCCGGGATGATACGCTTGTGCCGCACGAAGTAGATCACATTATTGCGGAAAAACACGAGGGTGATCACGGTACTTCAGTTGAACAGCCCCTATCAACTATCGCGGCGTGAAGGACTGATAGAGGTTGACAGTTATCCATGCAAACGCGTTTGAGTTGGCGCCCCCGGTTCTATGGTATACTATCCCGCGTTAATTGAGCCAGCCCAACGGTAGAACGCTATGGGATTGTTTGACAGACGACTCGGCGTTGATCTGGGAACGATCAACGTCCTGATTTACGAGCACGGCCAGATTGTGCTGCAGGAGCCGTCGCTGGTGGCGCTGACCGCCGAAGATGAACGCATCGTCGAAATTGGCCAGCCGGCGCGGGAAATGCTGGGGCGCGTGGACGACGAGGATATTCAGGTCGTGCGTCCGCTGCAAAACGGCGTGATCGCCGACTACGAAGTGACCGAAGCGATGCTGCGCTACTTTTTTGACAAAATCGCCGGGCGCATCCGGCTGTTTAAGCCAACGGTGATGATGTCGGTGCCTTTTGGTGTGACCAGCGTCGAAAAGCGTGCCGTGCATGAGGCGGCTTTAGCTGCCGGCGCGCGGGAAGCGCACCTGATCTGGGAGCCGCTGGCGGCGGCGATTGGCGCGGGGCTGCCGGTGGGGACGCCCGCCGGGGATATGGTTGTCAACATCGGTGGCGGCATTACCGAGGCGGCGGTGATTACGATGAACAACGTCGTGCGGGCGGAAAGCGGGCGCGTGGGTGGTCTGCGCCAGGATGAGGCGATTCAGGCTTACGTACGCCGTAAGTACAACCTGACGGTCGGCCAGCCAACGGCGGAGTCCATCAAGATTCAGGTGGGCGCGGCGGTCAACCTGCCGGAAGAAATGACGATGGAAGTGCAGGGGCGTGATAACGTCAGCGGCCTGCCGAAAACGATTGCGATCAGCACCGGTGAAGTGGTGGAAGCGTTGCAGGAGCCGCTGGAGATGATCGCCGGGGTGGTGAAGGATGTGCTGGGCACGACGCCGCCAGAACTGGCATCCGACATCATTGACCGGGGTATCGTGCTGACGGGTGGCGGGGCGCTGCTGCGGGGCATGGACCAATTCCTGACGCGGGAAACGGGCGTGCCGTGTTACCGCGCGGACAATGCAATGATCGCAGTGGCGGTCGGCGCGGGCCGGGCGCTGGAAGACCCGGCCATCCTGCGCCGGATCGTCCAGGTTTAGGGGATGTAATACGTCATGCGCTGCAATTGAACGACCGGGTCAATGTACTGCACCCGCACGTTTTCCGGGACGTTGATGTTGATCGGCGCGTAGTTGAGAATGCCCTGAATGCCGGCGGCAACCAGTTCGTCGGTTACATCCTGGGCATGTTCGGCGGGCACAGCCAGCATGGCGATTTTGATGTTGTGCTCACGGATGACTTCGGCCAGCTTTTCGGTTGGCTGCACCACAAACTCGCCGATGGTTTTGCCGATTTTGTCAGGGGAATTATCAAAAACACAGGCGATGCGGAAACCACGATTGACAAAGCCCCGATAGTGTGCCAGTGCGCTACCCAGGTCGCCGGCGCCCACCAGCGCCACTTCCCATTCCCGATTGACCTTCAGTACCTGCTTGAGCTGCTCCACCAGATAGGGAATCTGGTAGCCCGTCCCCTGTTTGCCAAAGCCACCAAAATGCGATAAGTCCTTGCGAATCTGCGCCGAACTGATGCCTAACCGCTGCCCCAATTCGTGCGACGACGTAACCTGTTGTCCCTCCTGCGCCAGCCGGGTGAGCGCGCGCAGGTAAAGCGGCAAACGCCCGATAACAATATCAGGAATGGTGGGAGGCATGGACGCCATCTCCTTTGTGCGAGCTTGTGAAAAAGAACGCATTTTTAATATTAACATCTTCATCTTCTTAATGCTAGATGAGATTCCGATATATTCCAACCGGCGTGAACGAATCGGTATGGCAACGTGTGATAAGATTGGGGCGCTGGTCGCAGACAGAACAAGTTGGTAAGGCCATGACAGTTCGACGCACGCTGCTTATCCTGGCAATCCTCATGCTGGCGCTGCCAGCCGTGACCTTTACCGTCCGCACCCGGCAGTTGCAGCGGAACACTTCGACCCGGAACCTGCAATTTTATACTGTGCGGCGTGGCGACATGACGCTGACGGTGGCAGCCATTGGCGCAATTGAAGCCGACTCCGCCGCCAATCTCAGCTTCACGACTGCCGGGCGCGTGGTGGAAGTGCTGGCGCAGCCCGGCGCCATGGTGCAGACAGGCGATGTGCTGGCACGGCTGGCTGACGATAACGAACGCATCGCTTATGACCGCGCCGCGCTGTCGCTGGAACTGGCGCAGATGCAGCGGGACGCGCTGCTGGAGCCGCCGGGCGAGGTCGACATTCGCGCTGCCGAAGCTAACGTCGCCAGCGCGCAGGCCGCTTACGGCGCGATTGCGGACGGTGTATCTACCGAAGAAATCCACGCGGCGGAACTGCGTTTGCAGCAGGCGCAAACTGCCGAGGAGGATGCCCGCCGGGCGCGAGTGGAGGCGGAAGGCGGCAAGGCCGAACCGTTTTATCAAATTCTGGACGCGCAGATCGGTGCGGCGGCCTTTAACGTCGAAATCGCCCGGCTGCAACTGGAAGCCCTGCGCAACCCGGATGTTAGCGGCCAGCTTGCCGTTGCCGGGGCGCGCATCACCCGGGCACAGGCTGAACTGGAACGGCTGAAAGCCGGGCCGGCGCAGGCCGAACTCGACCGCGCCGAGGTGGCGATTCAGCAGGCGCAGGTACAGCTTGACGAGGCCGCGCTGGCGCTCCAGCAAAAGACGCTGACCGCGCCGTTTGACGGTATAGTGACGGCAGTGAACGTGGAGCAGGGGGCGCTGGTGGCGCCAGGGGTGCCGGCAGTGGAACTGGTGGACGCAGCGCCGCTGTGGCTGACGGTGCAGGTTGACGAGATAGACATCCGGCAAATTCGGGAAAACATGGCGGCGCAGGTTGAACTGGACGCGCTGCCGGGTATTCCCTTTCCCGCCACGTTGGAAAAAATCGCGCTGGTGGGCAACAGCGAAGACGGCATCATCAGCTACGACGTGCGGCTGGCACTCGATTCGCCCGACCCCCGGATTCGCGTGGGCATGACCGCCGAAGCGGCGATCATCACCGGCGAACGGCGCGGCGTGCTGCTGGTGCCCAACCTGTACATCCGGCTCGACCGCGCCGACCGCGCCTTTGTCAATGTCATGCAGCCGGACGGCACGTTTAACGAAGTGGAGATTACGCTCGGCCTGCGCGGGCAGGACGAGAGCGAAGTCGTTTCCGGCCTGCAGGCCGGGCAAACGCTGGTGGTTTACCAGACCGGGGAACGCTTCGACCTGTTTGGAGGCTGAACGATGAAACGAGGGCTGCGAATCCTGCTGCTGGTGGGGGCAGCGGCGGCGGTGCTGGTCGGGCTGCGGGCGACTCGTTCGGATGATACCGGCGCGGCAGCCGTGACGGTGCAGGAGCAAACCGAGGTGCGAGTGGATGATCTGGCCGTCACCGTGAGCGCGACTGGAACGATGGCGCCGGCGCGTCAGGTTGGCCTGGCGTTTGAGCTGGCAGCGCCCGTGCGTGAGATTCTGGTTGAGGAAGGGCAGGCGGTGCAGGCCGGTGATGTGCTGGCGCGGCTGGACACCCGTAATCTGGAAGTGGCGCTGGAAAACGCGCGTATCAGCCTGGACGCGCAGCAGGTAGCCTACGACGCGCTGACCACCGCGCCGCGTGAGGTGGATATTGCGGTGGCGCGGGCGGCGCTGAACATCGCGCAGGCACAGGCAGGGTCGGTTTCACTGGGCGCAGATGCCACCCAGCTTGAAATCACGCGTTTGCAAGCGGAACTGGCGCGTAACCAATTGTGGCAGGCGCAGCTTCAGCGCGATTTAAACTTTGCGATTCCGCCGGCGCAGCGCGACTTTGCCGAGGCCAACGGCATCGCGCTGCCGGACACCGACCAGATGGCGCGCGATACTGTGCCGACACAGCTTAAAAGCGCCGACTATGAGGTGCTGATTGCCGATGAAAACTACGCGGCGCTGCTGAACCAGGGGCCGGATGTGGCGGGGCTGTCATCGGCCAGCGCACAGATCGCGGCGGCGCAGGCGCAGCTTGAAAAGCTGCTGAATGGCCCGACGGAAACCGATTTGCAGATTGCCGGGGCACAGCTTCAGATCGCGCGGCTGGCGGTGGAGCAGGCTGCCACGAACCTGAGCCGGGGAGTGTTAACCGCGCCGTTTGCTGGTGTCGTGGCGCAGAACAATCTGGTGATCGGCGAACTGCCGCCGCAGGACGCGGCCATGCAGTTGATTGACCCGTCCGGCTTTTACGTGGATGTGGCGGTAGACGAAACCGACATCGTGGACGTTCAGCCCGGGCAGGCTGTCACGCTGGCGCTGGACGCGCTGCCGGGTGAAACCATCACCGGGACTGTGACCCGCGTCGCGGCAAGGCCGGTGCGCGCCGGGCAACTGGTCACGTATACCGTTCGCGTGACGCTTGATGCGGCCCGGCAACCGCTACGCGCCGGCATGACGGCGACTGCCACGATTGTCGTGAATGAACTGCGCGATGTGCTAGTGCTGCCCAACCGTTTCATCCGGCTAGACCGTGCCACGCAGCAGGCGTATGTCACGGTCGAACGCGGTGGTCAGTACGCCGAGGTGGCGGTGCAGCTTGGTCTGCGCAACGAAACCGACAGCCAGATCGTCAGCGGCCTGGAAGCGGGGCAGGCCATTGTGCTGCTGCCGCGCGAGACGTTTAACCCCATACCGGGCGGGTGAGCGACAGAGGTGTGAGGGACGAGGGATGAGTAAAGCGCAAAGAGGGGAAAGATTTTGGTGAAGTGGTTCAGGCGGAACGGGCATCAGCCGGACATCCCGCGCGATGAGCAGGGGCGGCGGGCGGTGATTGACATCCGCGATATCACGAAAGTGTACCGGATGGGCGATGTCGAAGTCCACGCACTGCGGGGCGTCAGCCTGCGAATTTTCGAGGGCGAGGTGGTTTCGATAATGGGGCCATCCGGCAGCGGCAAAAGCACGCTGATTAACATCCTCGGCTGTCTCGACCAGCCGACCTCCGGCCAGTACTTTCTGGACGGCGTGGACGTGAGCCAGCTTGACGAAAGCGAACTGGCGCGCATCCGCAACAAAAAAATCGGTTTTGTGTTCCAGAATTTTAACCTGCTAAAGCGGACAACCGCGCTGCGACAGGTTGAACTGCCGCTGATTTACGCCGGTGCGTCCGGTCGGGCGAAGAAGGCAAAAGCGGCGCTGGAAGCGGTTGGCCTGGGGCAGCGGCTGCACCATCTGCCGAGCGAACTGTCCGGCGGGCAGCAGCAGCGGGTGGCGATTGCGCGGGCGCTGGTCAACGAACCGGCCATGATTCTGGCCGACGAGCCGACCGGTAATCTCGACTCGCGCAGCGGTACGGAAGTGATGCAAATCTTCCAGCGGCTCAACCGCGAACAGGGCATCACAACCGTGTTTGTCACGCATGACCCCTGGATTGCCCGCCACACGCAGCGTGTGATTATGCTGCGCGATGGCAGCATTATCGCCGACCGGCAGGTGGCTGAACCACTGGTGGCCGGGGAACACGAACGCCCGTCCGAAGCGGCGGAGATGGAATCGCTGTTCCGCGAAACCTATTATGGTGGCAAAGCCGAGGAGTACACGTAGGTAGAAAGCAGGGTAGTGGCGGTGATGCGGCAGGTAGTGGTCGCGGCGACGGTGGGGGTGTTCACGGCGGTACTGGCCGTTACGGGGGCGGTATCGCTGGGGCAGGCCGCGCGCGGCAGTCTGCTGGCGTTTGAGTCCAACCGTGACGGCAACGCCGAGGTGTATCTGATGGATGCTGCACGGGGCATGACGTGGAACGCCAGCCGTGACCGCGCCTTCGACTACGCGCCGGCGTGGTCGCCCGATGGACGGCTGACATTTGCCTCCAACCGCAGCAGCAATTACGACTTGTACGCGCTGGACCTGGCGTCGGGCGCGCTGACCAATCTGACTCGCAGCCCGGATAACGAGTATTTGCCGGCGTGGTCGCCAGATGGACGGCTGGCGTTTGTCTCCAGCCGCGATGGCGACCCGGAAATCTACGTGATGGAGCCGTCGGGCAAGTTAACCAATGTCTCCCGCCACTTCACCGGCGACAGCTATCCAGCATGGCTGGGGGACGGACGGCTGACGTTTCTGTCCAACCGCGACGCCAGTCTGGATATCTACCGTCTGGAAACAAACGGCGCGCTGTCAGCGGTGGACGAAAATCCGGCTGCCGATTTTGCGCCGGCGTGGTCGTCAGATGATCGGCTGGCATTTGTTTCCGACCGCGAGGGCAACTACGATGTTTACGTGATGGATGCAGCGGGTGTTGCAACCAATGTCACGCAGGACCCGGCGCGGGACGATACTCCCGCCTGGCTGCCGGATGGACGGCTGGCGTTTGTCTCTGACCGGGACGGCGACCCGGACATCTACGTGCTGAATCTGAACACAGGCGACCTGACGCAGCTTACCCATAACACCTGCGACGATCTGCGCCCGGTATGGAAGTGGTGACGATGACACTGCTGGAAGCGTTTCGGCTGGCTCTCACTGGCCTGTCCACCAACCGCCTGCGGGCGATTCTGACCGCGCTGGGTATCATCATCGGCGTCAGCGCGGTGATCGGACTGGTGAGTCTGGGGCGCGGGGTGGAGGGGTACATCGCCGGCGAGTTCCAGGCGTTAGGCTCGAACGTGCTGTTTGTGTTTCCCTCCACGCCAACCGCCAGCACGCGCGATACGATCCAGCCGCTGACAACGCTCGAAGGTGAGGCGCTGGCAAACCCTGTCGTTGCGCCCAGCATCCGCCAACTGGCGATGGAGTATCAGGTGCGGGGGAGCGTGGTCTATGGTTCGGAACGGGTGGTGCTGCCGGTCAGCGGCGTAACGCCCAATTTCCAGGATGTGCGCAACTGGCAGCCGCGCGCGGGCAGCGCCTTTATCAGCCAGTCGGACGTGGACGGCGCCGCGCGGGTGGTCGTACTGGGCACGACAGTCGTAGACCGGCTGTTTGGCGACAAAACGGCTGACCCGGTTGGCAAAACGGTTCGTATCAATGATCGGACGTTCACCGTGATCGGCGTGATGGAAGAACGCGCCAGCAGCTTCTTCGGCGACGAAAACAACGTGGTGTTTGTCCCCCTCAGCACGGCGCAGACGCGGCTCGCGCGTGCCCGTACCCGTGATGGCGGCTATCAGGTGGACGTGTTCCACGTGGAAGCGGTATCCGAAGACCGGATGGACGAAGCTGCCCGCGAAATTGAGGTGTATCTCAGCCGCGCGCACGGCGTGCAGTTCCAGGGCGAGCAGGATTTTAGCATCATCAACCAGGCCGATCTGCTCGATTCGCTGACGCAGGTGACCGGCATCCTGACCGTGTTTCTCGGTCTGATCGCCGGAATTTCGCTGCTGGTCGGCGGCATTGGCATTATGAATATCATGCTGGTGTCGGTCACGGAGCGCACGCAGGAAATCGGCCTGCGGAAAGCGGTCGGCGCGCGGGCGGGCGATATTCTGCTGCAATTCCTGATCGAAAGCGTGGTGCTGTCCGTCATCGGCGGATTAATCGGCGTGGCGTTGGGCTGGCTGGCGGCGCAGGTGGGGTCGGCGCTGATTCCGCAGCTTACGCTGTCGGTCAGCCTGGATGCGGTGCTGCTGGCGACGGCGGTCAGCACCTTTATTGGCATGTTCTTCGGGCTGTACCCCGCCAGCCGCGCCGCGCGGATGAAGCCGATTGAGGCGCTGCGGTTTGAGTAAAAGCATAACACAGAGTCGCAGAGACACAGAGAGATGATCGAAAACATCCGCGTGGCGATGATCGGGCTGCGCAGTAACAAACTGCGATCGGCGCTGACAATGCTGGGCATTACGATTGGTGTGGCGGCGGTGATCGTGCTGGTATCGCTGGGGCAGGCGGTCGAAAATTACGTGCGCGACCAGTTTTTGGGCATTGGCACGAATCTGCTGATTGTGTTCGCGCAGCCGAACGAAAACGGTGAGACGCAGCGCCTGACGCTGGACGAGGCGCGCGCCCTGGCCGACCCGTTCCGCGTGCCGGACGCGCTGTACGTCATGCCGCAACGCAACGTGACAACCACCGCTACTTTTGAAGGGCGCGAGATCACAGCGCGGGTGCTGGGCGCGACGCCGGATTACCTGACCGTCCGCAACCGGCAGCTTGTCGCAGGCCGCTTTTTTACGCCGGCAGAGATGGATAGTCTGGCGCGGGTGGCGGTGCTGGGGCCGGAGATGGCCGAACGGCTGCTGCCCGGTGTTTATCCGGTTGGGCAGACCATCCGCGTCAACGGGCTGACCTTCCGCGTCGAAGGGGTACTGAACCGTGTGGGCGGCGCCGGCTTTGGTCCGAATGAGGATGATGTGATAATCGCGCCGCTGACAACCGTACAGACTCGCCTCAGCGGTGAACGCGTCCTGTCCGGCGACCGCCCGATCAGCAACATCATCGTACAGGCGCGCAGCGCCGACGTGGTGGACGACGTGGCGCAGCAAATCCGGGAAACGCTGCGTGAGGAACGTGGCATCAGCTTCCGTGACGAGGACAATTTCCAGGTCTTCACGCAGACGGAACTACTCGACAGCCTGGGCAACATCACCAGCCTGCTGACGGCGTTTCTGGCGGTGATCGCCGGCATCTCGCTGGTGGTGGGCGGCATCGGCATCATGAATATCATGCTGGTCACGGTGACGGAGCGCACGCGGGAGATCGGCCTGCGGAAAGCGGTCGGCGCGCAGAAGCAGGATATCCTGATGCAGTTCCTGACCGAAGCGACCACGCTGGCGCTGGTAGGCGGAACGATTGGCGTGACGCTGGCCGCCGGCGGGATGCTGGTGCTGCGGCTGGCGCTGCCGGAACTGGCCGCCAGCGTGCAGCCGTCGAGCGTGCTGCTGGCGACCGTGATTTCAGTGATGATCGGCGTTTTCTTTGGCATTTATCCCGCTAACCGGGCGGCCTCGCTGAACCCGATTGACGCCCTGCGGTATGAATAAACGCCACTGTAACCTCCATGTTGTTTTCAGGCGGTCTTCGTGCTACGATCATATTAAGAAATTCACAAAATTTAGCACGATGTGTACATCTGCTGTCAGCTGAGGTGAGCTTATGTCAGAGGCCGGGCCGAATAATGGGCATCGTCCAACCGATGCAAATTTGCGGGCTGCACAGGACAGTATGCTTGACGGCCTGGGGCAACTCTCGGACTACTTTGGCTTCAGTAAGGTGATGGGGCAGCTTTACGGGGCGCTGCTCCTCAGCCCGGAGCCGTTGAGCCTCGATGACCTGCTGGAACTGCTGGACATCTCCAAAGCCAGCGTCAGCATGAACCTGCGCACGCTGGAGCACATGGGCATGGTGCGGCAGGTGTGGGTGCGCGGGCGCGGCGGCAGGCGCAAATATTACGAGGCCGAAACCGACTTCTGGACGATCATCTCCAACATCCTGGCCGGGCGCGAAATGCGCGATGTGGAACGCGCCCTGCACGTGATGGATGACAACATCGAACGGCTGTCGAACGCGCTGCCGGATATGAACCCGGAAGATCAGCGGCTAGCGGAACTGTACGTAGAGCGTATCCAGCAGATGCAAAGCCTGTTCCGCTTCGCGCAGCTTATCATCACGACGATTCTGTCGCAGGCTGGCAATACTGACCTGTCAAACCTGCCCAAACTGCGTTCGGCTGATTAGCCCTTGAGTGACATCTACTCGTCCCCTATAATTATTCATCAATGGGGGAGTGGCGGAACTGGCAGACGCGCATGACTTAGGATCATGTGGTTTATCCGTGCGGGTTCGAGTCCCGCCTTCCCCATCCCAACGGGGCGCAGCGATGCGCCTTCGTTATCATCTGAGAAAACTTTTATGACGATCACACCTTCCCGATGCTATAATTAGGCTGAGACTGCCTCTGCGAAGGACTGCTACTCTTGAACATTCAAACCGAACGACTCGAAAACCATACTGCCCGTTTTACCATAGAACTTGACGTAAACCGCCTGGAACAGGCGAAGCAGGAAGCGGCCCGCAAGCTGGCGAAATGGGTGAATATCCCCGGTTTCCGTAAGGGCAAGGCGCCATATCGCATTCTGGTGAACTACATCGGCGAGGGTGCAGTGCTGGAAGAAGCCGTCGAAATCCTGGGCAACGACCTGTACAAAGAGGCGCTGGACAAGTCCGGGGTGGAACCATACGGGCCGGGCGAACTGGAGAAATTCGACCTGGAGCCAACGCCGACCTTTATTTTTACTGTGCCCCTGCAGCCGGAAGTGCAGCTCAACGATTATCGTTCGGTGCGGCTGGAATTTACACCGCCGACGGTCGAAGACGACGACGTGAATCGCTCGATGAAGATGCTGCAGGAGCAGCACGCGCTGGTGGAAGAAAGCCACAAGCCGGTGGCGCCCGGCAACCGCGTGACGGTGGACATCCACGCCGAGGTGCTGCCGGAAACACCAGTGGAAGCTGGAGCGGAAACCGACGAACATGATGAACACGAGGAGCACGACGACCACGACGACCACGCCCCCCACACCCCCGGCGCGGAGCCGCTGCTGCACGAACATGACGCCGTGCTGATTCTGGACGAGGAGCACGACGAACCCGCGCCCGGCTTTCGCGATGCGCTGATGGGCGCGAACGTGGGCGAGCGGCGCGAATTTGAACTGATTTACCCCGATGATAAAGACGAATACGAAGACCTGGCCGGCAAACGCGCCAAGTTCTATGTGACAATCAAGAAGATCGAAACGATCACGCTGCCGGCGCTGAACGACGATTTTGCCGCGCGCATCACGGCGGAAGAAGAAAAGCCGCTGACCCTGCTGGAACTGCGGATGCGGATGCGCGAAAACCTGCAAAAAGCCGCCGAGCAGCGTGCGAAGTCGTTGTACGCCGGGCAGGCGCTGGACAGGATTGTGGAACAGGCGACCGTCAGCTTCCCCGATGCGCTGGTGAACGACCAGATCGAGGATTATCTGGAACGGCTGGACCGCGACCTGCGCCAGCGTGGCCTGACGCTGGATGACTACATGCGGATTACCGGCAAAACGCGCGAAGACCTGTACAACGATTACCGCGAAACGGCGGTAATGAACCTGAAGCGGTCGCTAGTGCTGCGGGAAGTCCTGCGCGCCGAAGGGCTGACCGTAGCGGAAGAAGCGATTGACGAAGAAATCGAACGCATCCTGTCGCAGTTTGGGGCGCAGGCTGAAGGGCTGCGTTCGATGTTCCAGAACGAGAGTATGCGGAATAACGTACGGAATGATTTACTGGAGCAGCACGTGCTGGACCGGATTGTGGCGATTGCGAAGGGCGAAGCGCCCGAACCCACCGCGCCGGAGCAGCCGGAGGCTGATGAGACTGTAGCCGAATCAACTCAAGGAGAGGGCTAATCAATGGATTTCTACAACGTCATCCCGATGGTGATCGAGCAGGGCAGCCGGGGCGAACGTGCCTACGACATTTATTCGCTGCTGCTGCGCGACCGCATTGTTTTACTGGGCACGCCGATTAATGACCAGATCGCCAATCTGATTGTCGCGCAACTGCTGTATCTCCAGCGGGAAGACCCCGACCGCCAGATCAACATGTACATCAATTCTCC
Organism: Chloroflexota bacterium; assembly: GCA_016223085.1. Taxonomy (GTDB): domain Bacteria; phylum Chloroflexota; class Anaerolineae; order Aggregatilineales; family Phototrophicaceae; genus CFX2. The sequence continues at coordinate 191,301 of JACRPS010000011.1, read as the reverse complement.
CGGCGGCGTGGTTTATGCCGGGCTGGCGATTTATGACGCCATGCAGCAGATTTCCGCGCCCGTCAGTACGGTGGCGCTGGGCCTGACTGCCAGCTTTGGCACAGTACTGCTGGCCGCCGGCGAACACGGGATGCGGTACGCGTTGCCCAACGCGACCATTCACATGCACCAGCCGCTGGGCGGCGCGCAGGGGCAGGCGTCGGACATCGTGATCGCGGCCAATGAGATCATGCGCCTGAAGGAACGCCTGCTGGAAATTTTCGTGAGACACACGGGCAAAGATCGTGAAGTGATTGAACGCGATACCGACCGTGACATTTATCTGAGTTCGCAGCAGGCAGTGGAATACGGCCTGATTGACTCAGTGTTGAAGTCACCGAACGGAGATCAGAAAAAGTGAGTTATCTGTCCGGCAGCAGCCAGCGATGCTCGTTCTGTGGCCGCAGCGCGATGGAGGTGGAACACCTCATCGGCGGCCCGGACGGCGTCTATATCTGCAACTACTGCGTTGAACGCTGCCAGCTTAAACTGCTGGAACACGGCATGTCGAACTCGCCCTACCGCTTCGCTTCTGAAGCGTTTGAGGTCGAGCGCCTGCTGTCACCGCGTGAAATCATGGCGCACCTGGACGAATACGTGGTTGGCCAGGAACACGCCAAGCGTGTCTTAAGCGTCGCCGTTTACAACCACTACAAACGCATCCAGTCGGGCAGGCGCGACGATGAGGTGGAACTCGAAAAGAGCAATATCCTCATCATGGGGCCGACCGGCAGCGGCAAAACCCTGCTGGCGCAGACGCTGGCGCGGATTCTGGATGTGCCGTTCTGCATCGCCGATGCCACCTCGCTAACCGAGGCCGGCTACGTGGGCGAGGATGTCGAAAACATCCTGCTGCGGCTGATTCAGGCGGCAGATGGCGATATTGCCCGCGCCGAAAAGGGTATCATCTATATTGACGAGATTGACAAGATCGCCCGCAAGTCGAACGATAACCCTTCGATCACGCGCGACGTGTCCGGCGAGGGTGTGCAGCAGGCCCTCCTGAAAATCGTCGAAGGCACGCTGGCGAACGTGCCGCCGCAGGGTGGCCGCAAGCACCCGCACCAGGAGTTTCTGCAGATTGACACGCGAGACATCCTGTTCATCTGTGGCGGGATGTTTGATGGGATTCAGGATCACGTGCGCCGCCGCATCGGTCTGAAAGGGCGGCTGGGCTTCCACAGCGAAAGCGCGCGCGACCTTGACCACGATGAAGGTGCGCTGCTGCGTGAGGTCAGCCCGGAAGACCTGATGGCCTACGGCCTGATACCGGAATTTGTGGGCCGGATGCCGGTGATCGCTAACGTCGAGCCGCTGAACCGCGAGGCGTTGATGCGGATTCTGGTCGAGCCGAAAAACGCGCTCACCAAGCAGTACGAACACCTGCTGGAACTGGATGACGTTAAACTGGAGTTCGAGGAGTCGGCGCTGGGGGCGGCGGCAGACCTGGCGATGCAGCGCGGCACGGGCGCGCGCGGCCTGCGTTCGATCATCGAAAGCCGGCTACTGGACGTGATGTTCGAGGTGCCGGGGCGCAAGGACATCAAGCGTGTGGTGATTGACGCGGACGTGATTAACAACAAGGCGCGCCCGCGTATCTTCGGTGACGACAATCTGGAGCTAACCTGGGCGGCGGACGGCAAGCTGAATCCGGCGGCGTAGGGTAGCTGCCAGTTGTCAGTTTATGGTCTGGAAATCGGGTAGGGGCGAACCGCCGGTTCGCCCCTACGTGTTTGTGTTAAGGCGCGCAGATTTCGCCAGTGTAGCGCCCTTCGCCGCCGCTTTCGGTGAACGTCCCGGTTGCGGTGAGCGTTCCGGTCATGCCCACCCAGGCACCCGTGCCGCCGACAATCGTGTCTACCTCGGCAAATTCGCCCTTGCCGCTGGTTTTAAACACAATCGCATCTTTGGTCAACAGATTTCCGTTTGGCGTTTCAATCAGGTTGTCGCCAGTTAATATCAGGACTGAGGTGGTTGGGGTATCTGCCGTCGGGATTAAGCTCGTTCCGGTGAAGCTGGAATTGCCCTTGATGCCACCCTTGTAAACGCCTGTGGTGCAAATACCGACTGGTGAGGTGCAGGCTGGCCCGGTTACGGTCTGGAGCACAAATGAGCCATTCACCGTTTTACAGTCTGGCGCCGCTACAGCCGTGCCTACCACGAGAATAAAGAATACACCGCCAAGTACACCGCGCCGGCCCCACTGTAAAAGTAACTGACCCAACATCGTATTACCTTCCTCTCTGGCTGCATCCGCCTATACTACGATGCTGATTAGTCCTGGCAGACACCGCAGCGTTTCACGATCTATGAGGCGATACGCTGCACGATTCGGAAAACGGGGTGGAATTGTGGAGAAACGGTAGGTGTTCCTAGCGCTTATGCTAGGATCAAGGCTCAAATTCGGATGGCGTGAGCCGCATCGGGGTAGACGGGATAATCACCTCGGCGCGTTCGCCGACCTCGCGTTTAAACTGCATCGCGTCCAGTTCCGACGCGCCTTCGGTCAGTGGCCCCCAGTTGCTTGGAATCACCCAGCGCGGGCGCAGCTTCTTCACCACCTCAACCGCTTCGCCAACCGTCAGCGTGCCGTTGCCATCAATCGGCAGGATGGCGATGTCCGGGCGGATGCCGTCCATTTCCGGGATGAGCTGGGTGTCGCCGGCGTAATAGATATCATAGTAATTGAGCGAGATGATAAACCCCAGCCCGCCATCCTCGCGCGGATGCTGCCAGCTTTTGGGGGAATAGGCCGGGATGCCCTTGATGCTGGCGCGGTCAATGGCGAAGCTCTGCCAGGGACGCAGTACCTTGCACCCCGGAACTTCCCGCGCGACCAGATCGTTGCCGATCACCACTGTTTCCGGTCCGCGCAGTTTTTCGATATCCGCCAACGAGCAATGATCGTAATGGTTGTGGCTGACCAGAATTACGTCGGCGTGGAAGGTGTGCCGGGCAACCCGCCAGGGATTAATGTAAATCAGCGGCGGCCCCTGGATAAAGAAACTGCCATGCCCTAACCATTGGATGCGATCTATCATAACAATCTGTTGTGGTCTGCTTTAGCGTGACCGACTACTATACCGTAAAAACCATTCTGCCTCAATCCCGCTTGTGTTCAGGAACAAGGCTCTTATATAATGAGTTTTGTCAAGCGACTTCGAGGAATTAAAACCTATGTCCGATCAACCGATTCGTAATTTACCACGCCAGCAGCCAACCATCAAGAAGCTCAGCCAGACTTCACCGCTCGGCCAGCCGGATACGCCGGAGGTTTTTGCCTGGGCACCACCGGCGCTGAACACGCTGGAAGACACCGGCCTGAATTTGCTGAACGTGGCTGATCTGGTGCTGAAGGTGCTGTACCTGGGCGGCGTGATGGCCGGTCATGAGATCAGCGAAATCGTGAAGCTGCCGTACGTGGGCGTGCTTGAAAACATTATGGAGTTTTTAAAGCGCGAAAAATATGTGGAAGTGCGCGGCTCCGGCGGCTTTGGCGAATCATCTTACCAGTATGTGATTTCCAGCAAAGGCTCGGAAAAAGCGCGCGAGGCGATGGAGCGCACCCAGTATGCCGGCCCGGCGCCGGTCACGCTCAATCAGTATCTGGCGGCCATGCGCGCGCAGAACCGCGACCGGCTGGTCGTCCATGAAGATGATTTGATCGAAGTGCTGAATCATCTGGTTGTTTCCGAGGAAATGCTGGGGCGGATTGGCCCGGCGGTCAATTCCGGGCGCTCCATCTTCCTGTATGGCCCACCCGGCAACGGTAAAACCACCATTGCCGAAACGATTGGGCGGATGATTCTGGGGGATGACATCTGGATTCCCTACGCGGTGGACATTGACGGCCAGGTGGTGCGTGTGTTTGATAACGTCAATCACCAGCTTTCGGACAAGGACAGCAAGGTGAAACACGGCACCGGCTTAATCACCGATCCACGCTGGATTCGCATCCGCCGCCCGATGATTATGGTCGGCGGCGAACTGACGCTGGCCGGGTTGGACCTGGTATACGACGACATCAACAAGTTCTACGAAGCGCCGTTCCAGATGAAGGCCAATGGTGGCATGTTCCTGATTGACGACTTTGGCCGCCAGCAGGTGCGCCCGCGTGACCTGCTCAACCGCTGGATTGTGCCGCTGGAAAAGGGTGTGGACTTCCTGACGCTCCATACCGGGCGCAAGATCGAAATCCCCTTCTTCGTGCTGATCGTCTTTTCCACCAACCTTGACCCGCGCGATCTGGTGGACGAAGCGTTCCTGCGCCGGATTCGCCACAAGATCGAAATTACCGACCCGACCTACGAACAGTTCCGGGAGATTTTCAAGCGCGTGTGCGAGGCGAAGCGCATTAAATATGATGAAAGCGCCCTGGCTTACCTGCTGAAGGAATGGTACATCAACCACGACCGTCCGCTGCGGGCGGTTCACCCGCGCGATCTGATCAACCAGATGATTGACATTGCCAGCTACTTGAACCAGCCGCCCGCGCTCAGCAAGGAGATGATTGACCGGGCAGCAGCGTCGTATTTTGTGAAGCTGTAAATGTCGGGGTTGTCCGTACCAGCAGCGCCCCGGCTCCAGGTAGGGGCAGGCGCTGGAGGGTTCCATGAGCAAGGTCTATAGCAGTTCACCGGTGCCGCGCCAGTACGTTTTTATCATGGCTGACGGAGCGTTCGTTGTGCAGTGGGACGAGTCGCGGGTGCAGGATTTGCTGACCGGGCGCTACCGCCCCTACTCGCGTGAACGCTTCGGACATCACATCACCGATTATGAACTGAACCAGTTGAAGGCGGCAGGCCGGGTTGAACACTTTAACCGCAGCTACGTCTGGTTGTATGCCCTGCCGGAAGGAAAGCGTTACGACGTTGAACTGAAGACCATGCAGCGGATGCGCGACCGGGAGCGCTCGTATTACCTGAACACGACGCTACCGGTAGCATACCTGGGCGGGGTGCGGACGCTGCTGGCCCGGCTGGGTCTGGACCATGATTTATCTGCCGAGGAACGCGGCGATCTGGTCGCCATCCTGGGCAAAAACGGCGAAACCTTCCGCCACCTGTCCGAGGTGGAGAGCGTGCAGCGCAAACTGGTCAGCAAAGCGCCGGAGGCGTTTGGCAGCACCGTCGTGGCATTCGTCGAAACCTCACGGCATGAAGGCCAGCCATCCTCCGAGGAACACGGCATCGAACCGGACGATCTGGCGACGATCATCGCCAGCCAGACCGATACAAGCGTGACGACGGGCAAGTGTGTGGTACTGGTGGGTAGCCGCGAGGACGAACTGGCCGCTATTTATGAGCTGTGCCAGGAGATGGGGATCAACGTGCTGCTGTCCGGTTATGCCGGGCAGGGGCTGGAACTGCTGGAAGACACCCATCCGGATTTGCTCATCATGGATTTGCAGCTTCCCGATATGCACGGTTGGGAAATGCTGGGCAAAGTGAAAGAGATCACCAGCCTGCGCGATCTGCCGATTATCGTCATTTCCGATCAGGCCGGGACCAACCAGCAGTCATTTGCGCTGTCGGTAGCGAAAGTGGATGTCTATCTGACCAGGCCGGTCAGCATGGCGCGGCTGCGGCAGAACATCTGGATGGCGCTAAAGCAGCACACGCGCTAGGCGGTTCGCGGTTGCGTTTTACCTCCCCTGTTGGTAGAGTTGTGACAACGGGCATACGGTTCAGGGTAGCGGCGCGATGGTATGGGCGCTCGTTTTTGTTTTGCTGATGGTGATTGTGGTGATGGCCTTGAGCAATTCCGAACATATCCCCTGGCTGGGGAAACTCAGGCGGATTCACGCCGGAGTAGCACACAAAGCCGAGTGGATGGCCCCGGATGACGTGGTGGAACAGGTCCGCGCCGATTATCTGGCGGCGCTGGACTGGCTGCAAACCAGCGTGCTGGAAGACCCGGCGCGCCAGTTGGCGCAGGCGGCCCGATACCTGAATGGCGCATATCTGCGGCGGTATCAGACACTGTTCCAGCAGTATTATACCGGGCGCAGCCCGCGCTTTGTTGGGGTGATGCGCGCCGACCACGAAGTGCAGGTGCGGCATTTTTCCGAAGATGGCCGCCGTTGTCTGGTGATTGACGCGCAAACGCAGCGGCGGATGGCAACCTATGACCGCCGCCGTGACGTGCGCCTGCATACCCAGGATTTGGGTGAGGGCGCAGTGGTGTACCAGATGGCCTACGACAGCCGCGACAAACGCTGGAAAATCGAGGCGTTTATTCAGGAATTGCCGGCGGGGTGGGTGGGGGCGCGGTCGCCGCGCCTGGTGCGGCTGTCGCTCGACCTGCCAGCCGTCAGCGGACGCGATAATTAGGCGAATAGACACGTAGGGACACGGCATGCCGTGTCCCTACAGTTTCCGATCTTAGAGGCGGTCAACAGCGTGATCTTCGTCACCGGCGGTACGGGTTTCCTCGGACGCCACCTGCTTCCCGAACTGTGCCGGTCAGGACAGTTGGTGCGGGTACTGACCCGCCATCCCGCCCGGCATCCCTGGTTAAAACGTTATCCCCAACTGGATATTGTGCAGGGTGATCTGCTCGACGCCAACCGGCTGCGGCAGGCAACGCAGGGCTGCCGGTACGTGATTCACGCCGGGGGGATGTTCCGCTTCTGGGGCGATGAGCAGGTTTTCCAGGCGGCCAATACCCGCGGCACGGAAAACGTGCTGGAAGCGGCAGCGCAGGCCGGTGTCGAACGCTTCATCCACATCTCGACTATCGCTGTGATCGGCCACCCTGACCCCACCAACGTGATTGACGAAACATACCCACCGCAGCCCGCCGATGCTTACCAGCGCAGCAAATGGCAGGCGGAGCAGATCGCCATGCGTTACCAGCGGGAACGCGGCCTGCCAGTGATCGTGCTGCGTCCGGGCGCGTATTACGGGCCGCTCGGCCACTATGCCTTCAACCGGCTGTTTTTTACCGACCCGATGCGCGGCATCATCATGCAGGTAGACGGCGGGCGTTATATCATCTTCCCGGCCTACATCAAGGACGTGGCGCAAGGGGTGATGAAGGCGCTGGAACGTGGGCGCGTGGGCGAGGTTTATAATATCTGCGGCGACTGGATTGCCCACAAAGAGGCGTTTGACATCATCTGCCAGGAAGCGGGCCTCCGCTGGCCGCGCCTGCCGATTCCGGGCTGGCTGGGCATCAACACGGCGCGGATACTGGAAGCAATTGCGGTTTTCACACGCAGCGAACCGTTCTGGCCTCTCAACTTGCGCTCCTATGTGTATAATAACTGGCGGGTTTCGTCGGAAAAGGCGCGGCGCGAACTTGGGTTTGTGCCGACCGAGTTCCGCGAGGGCGCGCGGCGCACGATTGCCTGGTATCGCGCCGGGCAGCCGGACGATTGGGATGAGTTGCGATGCCCGTAGGGCGAACCGCCGGTTTGTCCCTACAAAGGATATGCCGTAATGTTAGACGAAGTGAAAATCTACGTGCAAAGCGGGAACGGCGGGGATGGCGCGGTTGCCTGGCACCGCGAGAAGTTCGTGCCGCGCGGTGGCCCGGCAGGTGGCGACGGTGGCCGGGGCGGTGACGTGGTCCTGAGGGTGAATCCCCGCATGAACACGCTGACAGCCTTCCAGCACCGCACCCATTTTAAGGCGGGGCACGGCGCGCGTGGCGGCACTAAAAACCAGACCGGCGCCAGCGCCAGCCCGCTGGAAATCGAAGTGCCGCCCGGCACAGTCGTGAAAGATGCGGACACCGGCGCGGTGATCGCCGACCTGGTGAAGCCGGATGACCGCGTGGTGGTCGCCGTTGGCGGGCGCGGTGGGCGCGGCAACGCCCGCTTTGCCACCTCGGCCAATCAGGCGCCGCAGTATTCGGAAAAAGGCGAACCCGGCCAGGAACGCTGGCTGATCCTCGAACTGCGGTTGATCGCCGACGTGGGCATCGTCGGTGTGCCGAACGCAGGCAAATCCACGCTGCTGTCGGTCATCAGCAATGCCAAACCGAAGATCGCCGATTACCCGTTTACCACGCTTGAGCCAAACCTTGGTGTGGTCACTTACGACGACCGCGATCTGGTTGTGGCCGATATTCCCGGTCTGATCGAAGGCGCGCACGCCGGGGTTGGGCTGGGACACGCCTTTCTGCGGCACGTGCAGCGGACTCGCGCCCTGATTCACCTGCTGAATGGTGCCAGCGACAATGTACTGGCGGACTACAGCCAGATCAACAGCGAACTGGCGCTGTATGACGAAAAGCTGGGACAGAAGCCGCAGATCGTGGTTTATAACAAAATGGATATTCCCGACGCGCGCGAACGCTGGCCGCAGGTGGAAGCGGCGCTGAAGGCGCGCGGGATTGAGCCGATGGCGATCTCCGCCGCGACGCAGGAGAACGTGCGCGAACTGGTGCAGCGTATGTTCCAACTGGTTGAATCGCTGCCGGAGGAGGAGCGCGTGCCGGTCGAGCAGATGCCGGTGTACGAACTGCCTGTCGAAGAAGTGCCGTTTACGATCACCCGCGAGGACAGCGGCGCGTTCCGCGTCAGTGGCCGGCGCATCGAACGGGCAGCCAACATGACCTACTGGGATAACGAAGAAGCTGTCATGCGCTTCCAGCAAATTCTGGAAACGCTGGGCATTTCTGCCGCGCTGGAGCAGGCGGGGGTTCGCCCCGGTGATACGGTCTATATTGGCGAGTACGAACTTGAATGGTCAGACTGATGGACCGAGTTGGCATCCTCGGCGGCACTTTCGATCCGCCGCACCTGGGACATCTCATCCTGGCGGAATACGCTGTTGATGCGTTGAACTTAAGCTGCCTGCTGTTTGTTCCGGCGGGCAATCCTCCCCATAAAAAGCACGAACACAACACGCCGGTTGAACACCGGCTGGCGATGCTCAAGCTGGCCGTTGGCAGCAACAGCCGCTTTACGCTGTCGCGGGTGGATGTTGACCGTCCCGGCCCGCATTATTCGCTGGACATGGTACAGATCATCCAGCAGCAGTACCCCGGTTCGGAATTGTATTTTGTGATGGGCGGCGATTCGCTGCGCGACCTGCCGCGCTGGCATCGCCCGGCGGACCTAATACGCCTGTGCAAGCTGGCGGTGATGCATCGCCCCAGCGACGGCGCGAGGCCGTACATGCACGAGGACGTGCTGCCAGGGCTGGCGGAGCGGGTGGTGATGATTGACGCGCCGCTGATCGGCATTTCGTCAACCGAGATCGTCAACCGCCTGCGGAAGGGGCTGAGTGTGCGTTATCTCGTGCCGGACGCCGTGCTGAACTACATCCTGACTCATAACGTATACGGACAGAAGTAGCATGAAATCACTGAATAAACGGGTAGGGGCGCACCGCCGTACGCCCTTACGGATAGTATTTGTTTTGGTGGCGTTCACCGCGCTGCTGACAGGGGCGGCGGTGTCGCTGTCGGCGGATGCGCGGTTAGCCCAGGTGCCGACACTGGTGCCGCCCACGCTGCTGCCAACGGTGGATTCGGCGGCGGTTAGCGACGCGCTGCTGTCGGAGTCGGCGGTGGCGCGGATTCAGCGGGATAATCAGGTGCGGGTGGGGTTGCTGTACAACTTTCCGCCGTTTGGCGAACTGAACATTCGGGGCGAGGTGGCCGGTTTTGACGCCGACCTGGCGCGTGCGCTGGCGGAAGCCTGGAGTGTGGAACTGGAGCCGGTGCAGGTCACACGGCAGACGGCGCTGGAACTGCTGCGGAACGGCACGGTGGATATGCTGCTGGCGGCGCAGGTGCACCGCCGCGAACTGGACGCGCAGGTAGAATTCAGCCAGACGTATTATCCCACGCAGCAGGTGATGGCTGTGCGTGCCGACGACGGCGCGGCCTCGCTGGCCGACATGGCAAACCGGCGCATCGGCGTGGTAATCGGTTATCCCGGCGAACAGGCGGCGCTGGTCTGGCAGCAGCGCACCGGCGTTGCCATCAGCGTGCAGCAGTATTTGACGCTCGACCGGGCGGTTGCCGGACTGCTGACCAGCGAAGTGGACGGCGTGGTTGAAAACAGCGTGCAGCTCACGCGGGTGATTGCCGACCCCAGTCTGGTGAAATTCCTGAGCGAACCGGTAGCGCAGGAGCCGTATGCGGTCGTGCTGCCGCGCCAGGATGTTCACTTCCGCAATCTGGTGAACCGCACGCTGCAATACCTGGCCCGGACGGGCAGGCTGAACGAAATCCACCAGAAGAACTTCAACGGCGCGAATTACCCGGCAGATACTCTTGTGGTCTGGGCGAATCTGGGCGATGAAGCGCCAAAACCGGCTCAGTACGGCACGGATGTTCCCTATCCGGCGCAGTACGTGGTGCCACGTATCCAGACCGGACGCGTGGTGCGGGTAGCGGGCGTGGCTGATCTGCCGCCGGACGCGCCGGAAAGCGCCAAACGGCTGGATGCGCTTAACCGCGCGCTGGCGGAGGCATTGGCGGCGCGCTGGGGTTCGACGGTGCAGTTTATCCCGAACAGCGTCGAAAACGCGGCTGATCTGATCGCGGGTGGGCAGGCGGACATGGCCGTTGGCCTGGCGCCGGACTGGTCACTGGCCGAACGGGTGGACTTCAGCGGCGCATATTTTCTGCACGGCGACCGGCTGCTGGTCGAGGAGAACTCCCCCTATGAGACCTTCAATAACCTGCGCGGGCGCACCGTCGGCATCTTTGCCACCGAACCCGGCGCGGCTGACCGTGTAAACGCGCTGGCCGATGAAGTCAACACCGGCGTGAACATTTTTACGATTCTGCGCGAGCAGGACGCCGCCCTGACGATTCTGGTTGACGATAACGTGGATGTAATCTATGGCGACATTCTGAAGCTGCTGCCGCACGTCGAGACTAACCCTGGCGCGCTGCGCATCACCACACGCGGCGACGCGCCCGACCCCTGGTACAGCCGTATTTACGCGGCGGTGGCCGTGCCGCGCAACGATCTTGACTTTCGTCTGCTGGTGGATTACACGCTGCAGGAACTGGTGCGCGATGGCGTGTGGCGCAATCTCATGACACCCGTCATGCTGCCGGACGACTTGCCGCCGATGGAAATCTGGCCGGGGCCGGCGGCAGCGTTTGGCTTTAATCTGGACGAGGTGTTAGGCGGGTAGAGCGAGAACTCGTGCTTACGGCGCGGATTTGAGAATCGTATCTATCCGCGCCAGCACATCGTCGTCCAGCATCACACCAGCAGCGCCCAGGTAGTCTTCGACCTGCTGTGGCGTTTTGGCGCCAACCAGCGCGCAGACGACAGCCGGCAGCCGCAGCACCCATGCCAGCGAGAGCTGCACCAGCGTCAGTCCCAGGTCGGCGGCAACAGCTCGAAGCTGCTCCGCCACCGCAAGGTAACGTGCGAACGGTTCGCCCTGGAAGCGTGGGAACGTTGATCGTTCGTCGTCCGGTGGGAAGCGGTAATCCGGCGTGTATTTGCCGGTCAGAAGCCCTTTCGCCAGTACACTGTGCGCCAGAATGCCAATGCCGTGCTGCTCACAAAACGGGATGTCCTCGGCTTCAATCTGGCGGTCAAACAGGTTGTAAACGATCTGGTTGGTCTGGAACGGCGCGATCTGCAACGCCTGCTGCATCTGGCTCGCATCAAAATTGGAGACGCCGATGTAGCGGGTTTTGCCCGCGCGCTGGAGTTTCGCCATCGCCTCCATCGTTTCGTCAATCGGATAGCGCGACTCCCACCAGTGAACCTGATACAAATCCACGTAGTCCACGTCCAGGGCGCGCAGGCTGTTGTCCAACGCCTTCTCAATCCCCACGCGGGAAAAGTCGCCACTGACTTTGGTCGCCAGAAAGCAGCGGTCGCGGTAGCCGTCGCGGAGCGCCTCGCCAATAATGGCCTCGCTGCTGAGATAATACTGTGCCGTGTCAATCAGGCTGATGCCGCTGTCAATCGCGGCGCGCACTGTGTTGATGGCCGCCTGCCGGTCTACCGGTCCCATGCCGCCGCCAATCGGCCACGCGCCAAAACCCAGCACCGGGACGTTTGGACCGTCCTTAAACAAAGGTCTGTATTCCACAAGATTCCTCCGCAAAAAGTAGTGTTCCGAGTGTATCCAAAAGCGGTGTCGGTCACGAACTGGCGGAACGGCTTTGCCCCAGGGTTGCCAGAATGATGCCCGTCAGGATGACGACGCTGCCAATGATCTGAAGCGTGGACGGCACTTCGGTAAACAGGAAATAGGCGATAGCCGCGCTGGTCGCCGGTTCAAGCTGGGTGGCGATGCTGACGTAGGTGGCCGGGAGGAATTTCAGCACGTAGTTAAACGAACTGTGCCCGACCAACTGCGGGATGAGCGCCATGCTGACCAGCCACAGATAAGCCTGCGGCGCGTAATCCAGTACGGGCGCGCCGGTCACGACGACGGCCAGCAGTAGCACCAGCGCGGCGCAGCTGTACACCAGCCAGATGTAGGTCAGCAGCGACAGGCCGCCACGCAGCTTGCGGCCAATGGTGAAATAGACGGCAACGGTAATCGCGCCGATCAATGCCAGCGTGCTGCCGAGAAGCGGATTGGTGCCGACCGAAAATTCGCCGCCGGAGGGCAGGGCAACCACTACGCTGCCGGCGAGGCCGATTATCAGTCCCAGGATGACCGCGCGGGCCAGGCGTGCCTTCAGGAAAAACACTTCCAGCAGAGCGACCCACAGCGGATGTGTGTTTACCAGCACCACGCTGATGAGGACGCTGGTGTATTCCAGCGACGCGACCCAGGTGGCGAAGTGTACCGCCAGGAACGCGCCGGACACGCCCGCGAACATCAGATCGCCCCGGCTGATGCGGCGGATTTCAGCAGTGTGCCGGCGCAGCGTGATTGGCGTCAGGATGAGCGCGGCAATCGCCAGTCGGGCGGCAGCGATGACCAGCGACGGCACGCCGTCCTGTTGCGCCAGCCGGATGAGAATTGACCCCAGCGAAATGGCGGCCACGCCGAGCAGCACCACCAGGTAGGCTTGCAGCGGCGTTTCCGGGCGGGACTGGGGGATGGCCGGCGCGTCGGACATGGGACACCTTCATAGAATTAGGTAGGGACATGGCGCCGCCATGTCCCTACAACCATTGTTACGAATGGTAACATTGAACGCGGCGGTGGTCAAAATCCATAGGGATTGGCTATATCAGAAATCGGTTAAAACGCCTGTCCTTTTGTCCAGTTTTCTTCGACAGACTGTTGTGATTATGCTACGATATAGCCTGTTCTACTGGTATCGTACTCAAGGAGAAGCGGTATAATGGCTTTTGAACTTCCCCCTCTGCCATATCCGTCGAACGCGCTTGAACCCCACATTGACGCCCGCACGATGGAGATTCATCATGGCAAACACCACAATGCCTATGTCACCAACTTAAACAAGGCGCTGGAAGGCCAGGCTGACTGGCAGAACCGCAGCATCGAAGACATCCTCGCCAATCTGAATTCGCTGCCGGAAAACATCCGCACTGCCGTTCGCAACAACGGCGGCGGTCATGCCAACCACACGATGTTCTGGCAGATCATGGCTCCGAACGCGGGCGGCGAACCAACTGGCGAACTGGCGGACGCGATCAACCGCGCCTTTGGCAGTTTCGCGGCATTTAAGGAGCAATTCGCGGCGGCGGCGATGGGGCGTTTCGGCTCTGGCTGGGCGTGGCTGGTCGCGGACAGGGGCGGCGGCCTGAGCATCACCTCGACGCCGAACCAGGACACGCCGCTGATGGAAGGCAAAACGCCGATTCTCGGCCTGGACGTGTGGGAGCATGCCTACTATTTGAACTACCAGAACCGCCGTGCCGATTACATCGCGGCCTGGTGGAACGTGGTCAACTGGCCGGAAGTTGCCCGGCGCTACGCTGCGGCGAAGTAATCCCATCGTAAATCCTGTACGGACACGATATGTCGTGTCCGTACACAACAATTTCATCGCCACAGCCAACAAAAGGCGGTACAATGAGTACCGCCTTTTTGGTTGACTACAGCAGGAGTGCAAACGGTCATGGCGGAATTTCGGGTTGAAAAGGATTCGCTTGGCCCGGTGAATGTGCCGGCCAATGCCTATTATGGCGCGCAGACACAGCGCGCGGTGGAAAACTTCCCGGTCAGCGGCTTAAAACCCTGGCCGGCGTTTATCTGGTCCATGGCGCTCATCAAGCGGGCGGCGGCGGAAGTGCATCTTGATCTGGGGCTGATGGAAGAAACGATGGCGCGCGCCATCATGCAGGCGGGGGACGAGGTGCTGGCGGGCAAGTGGAACGACCAGTTTGTGGTGGACCCGTTCCAGGCGGGCGCGGGCACCAGCCACAACATGAACACCAATGAAGTGATCGCCAACCGCGCCAATGAAATCCTCGGTTTTAAGCTGGACGACCCCAAGAAACCGGTCAGCCCGAACGATCATGTCAACATGGCGCAGAGCACCAACGATACGATTCCGACGGCGATTCGGCTTGGCGCGCTGTGGCGCGTGGATGAACTGCTGAACAGGCTGCGGTCGCTGGAGCAGGCGCTGCGGGCCAAGGCGGCTGAGTGGGACGATATTGTCAAGAGCGGACGTACCCATTTGCAGGACGCGGTGCCGGTGCGGCTGGGGCAGGAAGTTGGCGCATGGGCGAAAGCCGTGGAACGTGGCATAGAGAAGATTGAATATGCCGCCGAAGGGTTGCGCCGCCTGGGTATCGGCGGGACGGCAGTCGGCACCGGGTTGAATGCGCACCCCGAATATCACCGGCGTATGGTCGCCAAACTGAGCGAACTCAGCGGCCTGAAACTGTACGAATCCGACGACCTGTTTGAGTCCATGCAGTCCATGCAGGACGCAGTATTTTTCTCCGGCGCGCTTCGCACGGTGGCACAGGACCTGATTCGGATTGCCAATGACATCCGCCTGCTGTCCAGCGGGCCAACCACCGGCCTGGCGGAACTGACGTGCCCGCCGGTTCAGCCAGGGTCTTCGATCATGCCGGGCAAGGTGAATCCGGTGCTGGCAGAAATGCTGGATATGGCGATGTTCCATATCATCGGTAACGATACGACCGTGCTGCTGGCCGCGCAGGCCGGGCAGCTTGAGTTAAACGTGATGATGCCGATCATCGCTCACAACCTGTTTGAAGCGATGCAGGTGATGATCGGCTCGGTGAACACCTTCACCGACCGGCTGGTGGTCGGTCTGGTGGCGAACCGCGACCGCGCCGAAGGCTGGCTGGCGAAGAACCCGATTCTGGTGACGGCGCTCAACCCGATCATTGGCTATCTGAAGGGCGCAGAAGTTGCCAAGAAGTCGCTGGCAGAAAATCGCAGTATCCGCGATATTGTGGTTGAATTAGGTTATATGTCGGAAGAAGAAGCGGCGGCGGCGCTGGATGCGCGCGCGATGACCGAGGGCGGTATCCGGCAGGGCGTCAGCGGCGGCAGCTAGAACCGCGTCTTCAGTTAGGAATGGTTGAGGATGTGGTTAGGATTAAGTATACTTAACCCCAATCTCTCAAGCAAAAGGCTTTAAGCGATCTGTGGTAACCCGAAAAATCGGTAAATACGATATTGTCGAACGCCTGGGGCGTGGTGGCATGGCGGAAGTCTATCGCGCCTACCATGCCAGCCTGGATCGGTACGTGGCGATCAAGGTGCTGCACGCCTTTCTGGCAGACGACCCCGAATTTAAAACGCGGTTTGAACGGGAAGCGCGCAACGTCGCCCGGCTGAAACACCCCAACATCGTCCAGGTGTACGATTTCGACTACGATGAGCCGAGCGAAAGTTACTATATGGTGATGGAGCTGGTTGAAGGCCCCACGCTCAAGGAGCGCCTGCAGGCGATGGCGGAGCGCGGCGGCCTGCTGCCGCTGGACGAATCGCTGCGCATTATCCGGGAGGCAGCGGGGGCGCTGGCCTACGCGCACAGCCGCGACATGATTCACCGTGATGTCAAACCAGCCAACCTCATGCTCGACCATGATGAGCGCGTGGTGCTAACCGACTTCGGGATTGCCAAGATCGTTACCGGCGCGCAGTTCACCGCCAGTGGCGGCATGGTAGGCACACCGGCCTACATGGCGCCAGAGCAGGGGTTGGGCGAGGCGGGCGACGAACGCTCCGACCTGTACTCGCTTGGCATCATCCTGTTCCAGTTGGTGACCGGCAGACTGCCGTATGATGCCGAAACGCCGCTGGCGATTGTCCTCAAACACCTGCAAACTCCGACTCCATCGGCGCGGACGTTTAACCCGCAGGTGCCGGAGGCGGTAGACCGCATCATCAGCAAGGCGATTGCCAAGGAAGTCCAGAACCGCTACCAGTCCGCTACCGAACTGATCGAGGACCTGGAACGGGCGCAGCGGGGCGAGCCGGTGTATACGGCCAACGGCGGGACGGGCGGTCTGTTGCAAACCGGCGACCAGGACACGGTGAAGGTGACGCTGCTGGACGATACCCCCACCCAGAATCTCACGCCGGTGGTGAACCCGCCGTTACGGAAGCGGCGCTCCTGGCTGGGGTGGGCCGGCGCGGCAGCCGTTGTGCTGGTGGCGCTGGCGTTTGCCGGGGCTGCCGGCGGCCTGTTTTCCGGTGTATGGCCCGGCGCAACGCGGACGCCAACCGCGCAGAACGTGGTGGCGCTCCCGTCGGCAGAAGCGACGGAAAGCGCGGGCGTTGTAGTCGTTCCTCCGCCGACACAAACGCCCAGCGATACACCGACTACCCCGGCGCCGTCACCAACCCGGCAGCCGACCAACCGTCCCAGCGACACGGCAGCGCCGACGGTTATGCCATCACGCACCTCTCGGCCAACCGATACACCGACATCCCTACCGACCCGGACGCCAACCAGCACGCCATCGGCCACGCTGACGCGAACCCCAACCGCGACTCCCACCCCGACTCTAACGTACACGCCCACGCCCAACACCAGCGCGACGGCGGCGGTGGTGGCGGCGATCCAGACCGCGACCGCGACCGCGTGTATCTTCAACTATGAGATTGTTGAACAGAACCCGGAAGACAATGGGTTGTTTCCGGCGAACCGGGACTATGCGCGGAAAATCACGTTGCGGAATACCGGCACCTGCGCCTGGGAACCCAACACGTCCCTGTTTTTTGTCCGGGGCGAAAATTTCCGTGCAGGCTCGTTCATTCGCATTGAGAAACCGGTATCGGTCGGAGAAACGGTGGTACTGGATTTTGTCGGCAAAACCCCGGCGCGCGGCGCAGAATATAGCGGCATCTGGGAACTGCGGACGCCGAATAATCAACGACGGATTGGCGAGCCAATGGAAATCAGCGTAACCGTTTACGAGGGCGGCGGATGAACCGAGAACAGGCCTGGGCGATTGTCACCGAGTTTACCCAGAGCGAATCGCTACGGCGGCACATGCTGGCCGTCGAAGCGGCCATGCGGGCTTATGCGCTGCGTTTTGGCGGCGATCCGGAGGTGTGGGGTATTACCGGCCTGCTGCATGATTTTGATTACGAGCGTTACCCCGACGTGGCAGTTGAGGGCCACCCGGTAGTGGGGTCGCGCATCCTGCGGGAGCGCGGCGTGCCGGAGGAAATCATCAAGGGGATTCTGGCCCACGCCGAGGAAATCACCGGTGTGAAGCCGGAAACCGACATGGAAAAAACGCTGGTCGCGGTGGACGAACTGACCGGCTTTCTGATCGCCGTCGCACTGGTACGACCATCGAAAAGTATATCGGACGTGGAATTAAAAAGCGTAAAAAAGAAATGGAAAGATCGCCTGTTCGCCGCGCCTGTCAACCGGCAGGAGATCGAGCACGCGGCGGAACAGTTGGGTGTGCCGCTGGACGAACACATCCAGATTGTGCTGGACGCGATGAAAACGAACGCGCCAGCGCTGGGATTATAGCCGCTTACGACGATTGCCGCGTGTAGATGTAGTACGTTTCCTGCGCTGTTGGCAGTTCCTGAGATAACATAAACATACCCGTCTCGATGATTGCGTCACAGCGGGATTGATATTCGGTTGAACAGATCACCAACTCCACGCCCCGTGACAGGAGTGCCTCGCGCATGGTTCGCTGTTCCTCACGGCGGATGCTGGACAGCCCATTCCAGCCGATGAACGTTCGATGCTGGTGTAGCGTGAACCACAGACGATCATCGGCGACCAGTGCGGTATCTTCCAGGATGAGGCTGATCAGCGCCTGATCGTTTGCCACCATCCGGCTGTTAGGCCGGTCGTGAATCGAGCGCCACAAATCATGAATGGGTGGAGACAGCAGCGCTGGAAAGAGGACAAATGCGCTGAGCATCACCGTTATGCGCCAGCGGAGGAGGCGGCCAACCGCATATGCCGCCAGCGGCGCAAATACCACAAAATACGCAAACGCGACATTAAAAAACAGCGACACAATCGCCAGTGTTAACACCATGACCTGAATGATGGCGCGTTCCCCGGCTAAGCCACGCCAGAGCAGCACCAGCAGCGCCAGCAGACTAAAGCCCAGCGCGACGGGCGATAAAGCCAGCGAGAAACGGACCATGTTGCCGAGCGCCACAAACGGAAGTTTAATACTGCCGAGGCCGGTAGCGCCGGTGTAATGTGTCGTAAATTGCAGGTACAGGTTCAGATTGGTTGGAAGATCGGGCAGTAGTTGCGTGAAACAATACACCAGTAATGCCAGGGCGCTGCTGCCGGCATACAGGGCAACCACCACCCATCTCGATTTGAAGTCCTGCGCCGACCATACCAGCAGGATAACACCAACAGCCATACCCATAGACAGGGCTACCGGCGGTATTCCCTGCGTACCGATCAACAGCGACGCCCCTAACATTACGGCCCAGTGTTTGCGTTCCTGCGCGTCGAAAAATCGCAGCACTCCCCACAGGACGCAGGCGGCGTACAGCGCCAGCATAATGTCCATGCGTAAGTTGTGGGTTGTACGCAAAAACGTGGGGCTGCCGAGAAGGCTGAGAACGACCGCCATTTTTCCAAGCGAGGTGATCGCTGGTTGGTGTCTTAACGCGATCAGCACAACAGCAATTACCAGCACGCCCACTGCCAGTGGAAACAGCCGCAGCGTGGCGAGATCGCTACTGCCCGCGATACGACTCCACAGTCCCATCAGGAGATAATACCCACGCGGAAAAACAATATCGGGGTCGCCGTAGACCGAGGCCAGGTAGGTTGAGGTAAGCCGCCCCTCCTCGGCAAACGTGGTAGCAATACTCGCCGTCCAGGGTTCGTCTGGTGTGTCCATCCGCATAAATTCACCTACGCTGGCGATAGACAGGGTGGCGGTTATCAGGCCGAGCGTGACGAAGATGACAAAGGCAATTCTGGTCAAACGGCGGTCTGGAGCAGACTCCGGCTCATCCGTGACCAGTATAACCACCAGTACGCACAGGGCCACGATATGAACCAGAATCAGCCACAGGCTGAAGGGCATATCAAACAACCGCTTTTCCTGAACGGGGATCAGAAGCTGAAAAATGAAAAAGGCGATCAGGCTGGCCCCACCCGCAATCAGCCACTGGCAGGGAGGTCGGCGGACCAGACGGCGGATAGCGGGTTCAAAGATCATTAGCGGCAGCAGGGCGGCAAGCAGTGCCAGGTAAAGGCTCTGCACGGAAACGGTAGAGAGCGCATAGCGGGCGAGAAACTCACCGTCGCTTGGAGATCGCAGATTCAGCACGAGCGAAACGGCTACGGTAATGCCAAGCGCGGTGACGGTTGTCTTACGCTGGTACAGCCAGGCCAAATTACCTCCGGAGCAAGGCAAGCCAAATGCAACAAGCCGGACTTCAAGACTGGCCAATGATAGTCAATTGTGGCAAAGGCCGACAGGGTAGTGTTTGATGAAAAAAGCGTAATGCAGAGGCACAAAGACACAGAGGGCACAGAGAATAGTAAGGGTTTATCTCTGTGCCGCTTGTCTCTGGGTTGTGTTCTCATAGTTAAATGAAAAGCGATAGATATGATTTTTCGTATGGGCGAACTGCCAGTTCGCCCATACATTGCATGAATCTGTTTTTGGTCATCTATTAGTACTGGACGCGAACCGGCGTGCCCACATCCACAAAACTGTAGAACCACTCGGCTTCTGGCGTAGGCATGTTGACGCAGCCGTGACTCATCGGGTTGCCCCAGTTGCTGTGCCAGTACGTACCGTGCAGCGCGTATCCCTGATAGAAATACATCACATACGGTACATCGGGCAGGTAATAGCCGGGGCCGCTCATCGTTTGCGCGCCGTATTTTACGTAAACTTTAAAATCGCCGGTGACGGTCGGAGTGGCCGGTAGACCGGTCGAAACCAGCACATCACGCAGCAGCATCCCGTCCTGATAGGCGTAAACCCGCGAATCGCTCAAGTCCACCACCACCTGCTTGCCGGTATAAATCGTTGGCGGGGCGGGGATATGATCGGTCACGGAGAAGTTCAGGCCGGGGTCGGCGGGGGCACTGGCGTCGGTGGGCGTGTTGCCAGTCGGGATAATCAGTGTCTGTCCGGAATAGATCGTGTTGGCGTTGGCGATGTTGTTCGCCTGGGCGATCACTGTCCACGAAATGCCAAAGCGCCGCGCAATCTGCGACAGATGTTCGCCGGGCTGCACCACGTAGGTCTGCTGCGTGACCGGCGGGCTGTTTTCAACCGGTGCGGTGTCTGGCGGCACGGCCTCAACTGGCGCGGACTGGGCAGCGGGGTCAGCCGGAACGGTTTCCACCGGCGCGTTCCAGACCATCAACTGCTGGCCGGGATAAATCACGTTAGGATTGCTGATGTTATTGCTCTGCAACAACTGCTGCACGGTCAGGCCGTACCGCTGGGCGATCATGTTGAGGCTTTCGCCGCGCTGGACGATGTGGTAGCTCGGCTCGATGGCAACCATCGGGTTTTCGACGACTGCCGGCGCCGGGTCGTAGTTCGGGATAATCAACTGCTGACCAGCGAAGATGCGGCGCGGGTCGGTAATGCCGTTTGCCTGGGCGATGGCATCCATGCCGACGCCGTAGCGCAGGCCGATGCGGAACAGGTTTTCGCCCGGCTGGACGGTATGAACCGTCTGCTGCGCGGCTGCCGGGGCAACGATGAAGCACAAGCTGATGAGTGCAAAAAGGAGGGTGATGATTTTCCTGGGCGACATGCAGCGACTCCTGAACTACGAGCGATGTCTATAAAGTTACACCATTATTTATAGCCGGTCAATTTAGCTGGTGGCGAGCTTTTTTATTCGGGGCGGGACAGGTCACTGCCTGGCCTCACGACAATTTATGGGTTGGCAGCGACGGGGCAAATTGCCGGACTTGCCGTTTGCCAGTACAATGAACGGGTGTGTTTTTGACCAACGAGATGTTTGAGAATGCTGGTACGTGCTTATCGCCTGACGGATAAAGTCGGCGTTGTTGTGTTAAAAAGCAGTGTGGCGCTGGTGAATGTCACGCTTGATGGCGTGACGATTGCCACCCGTTCGACGCGTCGGGCTGTCTTCACCGTGTTTGGCGGCCTGTTTATGCTTGTGCTAGGTGTTGGCCGCCTGGTGTTTGCGCTGCTGCGCCGGGTGGCTGGAATATTCTGGCCGGTCTTTCGTTTCCTGTTTGGGACGATTGGCGGTGGCGCGCTGGCGATGCTGGGGCTGGGGCGGCGCACGGCGCAGTCCGCCGGGTCGTCCGTATCCGGTACGATGGCGCGCCGGGCCGCCCGCGCCGAACTGGAAGCCACGCTGACGGAAGACCCGCTACGGGCGCAGAACCGCGTCCTCAGCGGCATGATGGTGGTGCTGCTGGCAGTCCTGCTGTTTGTGGTCTGGTGGGCGACCAATCCCGGCAATCGTGCGCCGGTCACGCCGCCGTCCGGGGTAGCTTTGTTAAACTTTGAGGATACCACGCCCGGCACGCCCGTACCCACCGCGCCGAATTTGCCCGCGACCGCCGTGCCGACGGCGACACCGCTGCCTGCCGTGCTGGAAGTACGTGGGAGTCTGGCTTACACCGTGCGGGAACGCGGGCAGAGTGACATTTGGGTGGTCAACGTTGGCAGCCGCGCTCCACTGCGCCTGACCAACAGCCCGCAGGACGAACGCGACCCGGCCTGGTCGCCGGATGGGCGGCGGCTGGCGTACGCCTCGAATCAGGACGGCAACTGGGAAATTTACCTGTACGAACCGGCGACCGGCACCACTACGCGCCTGACCTATGAACTCTCGTTCCAGGGCGCGCCTAGCTGGAGTCCTGACGGCCTGTGGCTGGCCTACGAAAGCTACCAGGGCAACAATCTCGACATCTACGTTGTGCCAATTGATGGCTCACAGCCGGCGCTGCGGGTAACGTCGAACCCCGCGCCGGATTTCTCGCCGGCGTGGTCACCGGATGGGCGGCGCATCGCCTATATCTCGTTGCGGGATGGTAACGCCGACATGTACGTGTTCTCGCTGGATAACCCGGACGACGAAGCCGCCGTGAACCTGACGGCTTCACCCACCCGGCAGGAAGACCGCCCGGTATGGAGTCCCGACGGCAAGCTGCTGGCCTTCAGCGCCCTCGACGAAGGCGCGTACAAAGTTTTTGTTAAACCCGCCGATGAGCCGCAGACCGAAGCGCAGGTGCTGGAACGCGGGCGTACGCCCGCGTGGGCGCCCAACGGGGCGAGTCTGGTATTTGCGGTGGATTCGTTTGACAGCACGCAGTTGATTGTCTCGCCGTTCACCGAGTCCGGCATTTCGACACTGGTGCTGCAAGTGCCACTTGGTTCGTCGCGCCCCACCTGGACGAGCGCACCACTGCCCGCCGCGCTGGTAAATTCCGGCGGTTTGCCGGTGGGTGTGGCGCAGCCATTGTTTGTTGAGCAGCAGAACCCGCCGGACGCGGATGGTCTCTACAAGCTGGATACGCTGCTGGGTGTGACCGCGCCCAGCGCCTATCTTAACGAGCGTGTTAACGATTCGTTTAATGCGCTGCGTGAACGCGCCCTGGAGGCCGCCGGATGGGATTTCCTGGGTGAACTGGAAGACGCCTTCTGGGCGCTCGACCGCCTGCCGCAGCCGGGCGAGGAACGGCGCAACTGGTACATGACCGGGCGGCAGTTCGGCGTGAACCGGAATCTGGTGGTTGGCTTCCCGGCGCGTATGGAAATCGTGCGGGAAGACCTGGACATCAATACCTACTGGCGGGTGTACGTGCGTGTGACCGACGAAGCGCAGTCCGGGCAGTTGGGCGAACCGTTGCGCCAGATACCCTGGGACCTCGCCAGCCGCAACCTGGGCGACGTTGAGGCGTACGATCAGGGCGGGCGGCTGAAGCCGGAAGTTCCCACCGGCTATTACATAGACTTCACGCAGCTTGCGGCGGATTACGGCTGGCAGCGCGTACCGGCGGGCACCGACTGGCGCGCCAACGTGAACAGCATCAACTACTGGCTGTTCCGTAAGACCGACGGCCTGACCTGGTATCCCGCGATGCGCGAACTGTACACCGATGGGCAGTTGGGCGGCTTTGCGCCCACACCGACGACCACCGCGCCGCAGGCCGAGACAACAGACGAATCGTAAGCACAATCTCACCCCCTGACCCCTTTCCATCAAATGGAGAGGGCAAACGAACGCAGCGAGTGGGGGTGAGGTTATTAAATCAGGATAGGTTGGAGTAGGATGCGCAGACAGGGTGGTTTACCGGCAATACTGCTGGTACTGGTGGCGATGGGCGGCTTTGGCTTCGTGGTCTGGCGCAACGCACAGCCGGTGCCGGCGCTGCGCACGATTATCCCGACCGAGCAGCAGCCGACGGCGGACGCAGGCGGCTGGCAGGCAATTTTGCGGGCCGGATTTGGCAGCAACAGCACGCCACTACCGACGATTCCGCCCATTGGCACACCGTTTGTGCCGCCAACACTGCCCCCGGCGGGCGACACCAATCTAATTCCGATTCCGCCCGCCGATGTGAGCGCCGATCTGCGACCAACGATCAACGCCATCGTAACGCCGACGCGCCCCGGCCCGACGCCCTCGCCGGCAGGCACGGAAGAACTGGCGATCACGGCGCAGTCGGTTACGCGACCGCCGTCGGTGTGGCAGCCGCCGCCGCTGATTCCGCCGATTTCGCGCGACCCGCTGGGGCGCGACCATTACTGGTTTATCCGTCCGGTGGATTCCAACGCCACCAACTTCGCGCTGTTCTCCTATCCCTACGGCTCACGCGGGCCACTTAAGGATAATCCTTACCGGATTCATAACGGGATTGACATGCCCAATCCGGTCGGGCAGACGGTGCGCGCCGCCGGTTCCGGCACAGTAGTATGGGCGGGGGGCGGCTTCCAGAACACCTTCAGCTATGGCAACGCGGTGTTTATCGAGCACGATTTTGGCTATCGCGGCCAGCCGTTAAACACCCTGTACGCGCACCTGTCGGCGGTGCTGGTGACGCCGGGGCAGGTTGTCAACGCGGGCGACCCGATTGGCCTGGTGGGCAATACCGGGCGTGTCAGTGGGCCGCACGTCCATTTTGAAGTGCGCCTGGGCGGCCAGCGATACGGCGATACCTATAATCCGCTGCTGTGGATGGTGCCCTACGTCGGCACGGGCGTAATCGCCGGGCGGGTGGTGGACGCACGCGGCAACCTGCTGGACGACGAACTGGTGACCGTGCGCGACTGGCGCACCGGCCTCGTCACCGATTCCACCACAACCTACATCTACGATGACACGCCGACCGATGTTAATGCTGACCCGCTGTGGCAGGAAAACTTCGTGGTAGCGGACGTGCCGGTTGGCCGCTACGAGGTGATCGCCAACGTGGACGGCCAGCGTGTGTCGAAGATCATTGACGTGGTTGAGGGCACCACCAGCTTTGTTGAACTCTCGCCGGTTCAGCCTGCCACGCCGCAACCGGCCAACCCCTAACGTCGGTGAACCGTCGCACAAGCGTATGGCGGTCAGGCGGCGAATGGGCTACACTTTGCCCTCAACGGTTTTCGTAACCTTAACCAGGAGCGACCATTAACATGTTCTCTCAACTGCATAAGAATGGTCTGCGGGTATTGCTACCGCTGCTTGTGATCGTGGCGCTGTCGGCCTCGCTGGTGCTGGCGCAGACAGCCCGCAACCTGACGCCGGGCGTGGTGACGGAAGGAACGCTGGACGCCAATAATCTGACGCAGGTTTACACCTTCGTCGGGACTGCCGGGCAATCGGTGAAGCTGACGGCCACCGGCGCGGACGGACTGGCGCTGGTGCTGACCGATTCCAACGGCAATGCGATCAGCCAGGGCGCAGCAGCCGGCGATACGGTAACGCTGTCGGATGTGATTCTGCCGAAGGACGACACCTATTACATAACTGTACTGCGCACCGGCGCGGTCAGCGGCGCGGCTTCGTTTGAACTGTCGCTGGCGGTCGTGCCACCGGCAGCCGGCGTAACGGCAGAGGCAACTGCTGCGGCGACGCCGGACGTAACAGCAGAAGCGACAGCAGAAGCCACCACAGCGCCAGAAGCCACGCCAGAAGCGACTGCCGCTGCGGTTGGGTTTACGCCGCCGGGTGAACTGCTGACAGCAACCGGGTTGCAGGTGTCGCTGACGTGGAACGCGACCGCTAATCTCGATCTGGAAGTGCGCGACCCGGTGGGCGGCAGCCTGTTCTTTAACACGCCGACGGTTGAGAGTGGTGGTCAGTTTGGCGTTAACGTTAACAGTGTGTGCGCCAACGTCACCGCCGACACGCCGACGGAAACGGCGACGTGGCCCGCAGGTGTGGTTCCGACCGGCAGCTATGAACTGCTGGTGTATTACCAGCCGCTGGATAACTGCCCGACGACCGACCCCGTATCGTTTACGCTGAATGCGACGGTAGACGGGGTGGCAGTACCGGCGTTTGAGGGCACGCTGCGCCCGAACCAGGTGTTTATTGCCAGCTTCCGCGTGAACGCTGACGGCACAGTTAATGCTGGCAGCAGCGGCGTGAAGGTAGACCCGCCGGTGGTCCAGCCCGCCGCGCTCCAGGTGCCGCGCCAGCCGCTGACCTTTGGCACTGCCGTGACCGGCGCGATCACCAGCGCGCAGCCGTACCAGGGCTACACCTTTGCCGGGCAGGCCGGCGATATCATCTCCATCGCCATGAATGCCAGTTCCGGCAACCTCGACCCGCAGGTGTTAATCCTCGACCCGAACGGCAATCTGGTGGCTTTTAACGACGACGCTGCCGAGGGCGTGACGGATTCGCTGGTGGCGAACCTGTCGCTCATCCTCAACGGGCAGTACACAGTGATCGCCACGCGCTACGGGCAGGACATCGGTGGCACGGAAGGCGAGTACTCGATCACCCTGTCCGGCGCGGTCACACAGGGGGTTGCACCGAACTTCCCCGATCTACCCGCCGGTTCGGTTGAAGTCAGCCTGCAATGGGCAACCGCTGCCGACCTGCAACTGCTGGTGCGCGACCCGCAGGGCAACGCCATCTTTGACGATAATCCGCGAGTGGCCGCCACCGGCGGTCAACTGGCTGCCGACGGCAATGTGAACTGCCGCGCTTCGGACGGCAGCCCGGTATCGTACATCTACTGGCCGCAGGGACGCCTGCCTGCGCCCGGCGCATATGAGGTTGAGGTGTGGTATCAGAACCAGTGCAACGATCCGACCGCGACCGTGCAGTTTGTGCTGAACGTGGTCGCCAACGAACAGTTGGTGCATTCCGTCACCCAGGCACTTCAGCCGACTGAACGCTACCTGACCAGCTTCTTCATCAACACCGACGGCACGATCACGGCGGGTGAGGGCGGCATCATCGGCACCAGCCTGCGCCTGGATTCGAGTTCGCTGGCGCAGGATTACGCGCCGCTGCTGGAAACGGCTCGCGTGCTGACCAGCGGCGAAACCGTCACAGGCAGCATCCGCCTGAATAAGAAGTTTGACGTGTATCTGTTTGATGGCGAGACCGGCGACGTGGTGACGATCAGCCTGGAAGGGCTGAACGGTACGCTGGACCCGGTGCTGTTCCTGATTGACCCGAACAATGTGCAGATCGCCGAAAACGACGATGCCAACCGCGATACCACCAACTCGCTCATCAACGAGTTTACCTTGCCAGAAGACGGGCGATACATTATCATAGCCACGCATTTTGGCGCACGCTATGGTGTGACCGCCGGCGACTATCGGTTAACCCTACGGTTGAATTAGGCCGAAAAAGCGTTAGAATAAGGGGCAAGCCGTAACGGTTTGCCCCTGTAGATTGGCAGCCGCAAAATCAATTGAAAGCGACCACCCGATGAATTTTCGTTTGCTCGTCCCAGGTTTGATTCTCCTGGTTCTTTTTGTTGCCGCGTGCGCTCCGCCCCCTGTCCTACGCAACGACAAACTCCTGAACGATACCAGCTTAATCACTAACGAACCTTGCGAAGCCCCGTGCTGGAACGGCATCACGCCGGGCGAAACCAGTTGGAGCGAGGCGCTGACGATTGTCGAGGACGACGCGCGTCTGAGCGACCCGCAGGTGCAGAACGCGCAGGAAGGCACGGCGATTGGCGCGCAGTGGAGCAAGACTGATGGTGACCCGTGCTGCCAGATGGTGAGCGAGGACGGCCAGACCGTCAGCTTCATCTCGCTCAGTTTCGCGCCGGACATGACCGTTGAGCAGGTGCTGGAAGCGCATGGCGAGCCGAAGTACGCGCTGGGCACAACCGTGACGGACGATCAGGCGGTCGTTTACCTGTTCTACCCGGAGCAAAACTTCATCGTCGTGTCGTTTGTGGCGGGGGCGCAGGCGGAACTGAAGCCGGAGAGCGAAGTCATCGGCGCGCTGTATGCTACTGCAAAGGACATGGATTTAACGATCAAAACCAGCAAACTCCATGCCTGGGAGGGTTACGCGCCGTTTGAAACCTATCGTGCGGACGCGCCGGAGGCAGAATTTGAAGTCACGCCAGAAGTCACGCTAACGCCAACACCGAACGGATAATCGAGTCAACCATGCTGCTGACGTGTCGGCAGTTGAGAGCAATAGCAGAGCTTAAAAGGAGCAAGGCAAGGATATGAGTGAACAGATGGGTACAAACGCGCCCAAGTCTTTGGGCGATCTGGTGCCTCGGCAGGAGGTCAAAGGCACCGTGAAGCGCCTGGAGTTATACGGCGCTTTTGTAGACATTGGCATTGGACAGGATGCCTTGCTACACATCTCCCAACTGGGCAAACCCAACGTTCGCAACGTCGAAGACGTGGTGAAGCCGGGCGACGAAATCACCGCTTACGTGCTGAAGGTGGACAAGGACGCCGGGCGCGTGGCGCTGTCGCTGGTGAAACCGCCGGCGGTCACCTGGGAGGACATCCGCGAAGGCATGACCCTGCGCGGCACGGTGACACGGCTGGAAAGCTACGGCGCGTTCCTGGACGTGGGCGCGGAGCGTGACGCGATGGTGCATGTGTCCGAACTGTCCAGCGGCTTTGTGAATTCTCCGTCGGACGTGGTGAAGGTGGGTGACGTGGTGGAAGGCCGCGTGATTAAGGTCAACCGCAAGAAGCGCCAGATTGACATGAGCCTGAAAGCCGCCGAAGCGCCCACGGCTGCCCAGATGGCGGCTGCCGACGACGATGATGACAGCGACGTGCCGACGGCGATGGAACTGGCGCTGCGGCAGGC
Source organism: Chloroflexota bacterium (assembly GCA_016223085.1). Classification (GTDB taxonomy): domain Bacteria; phylum Chloroflexota; class Anaerolineae; order Aggregatilineales; family Phototrophicaceae; genus CFX2. Next base: position 162,700 of record JACRPS010000011.1, on the reverse strand, counting down.
GATGGAAGGTGAACTGCCGCGCCGCCGCGACCGCAAGGACCGCAAGCGCGACAAACAGCGCCGCTACGAGGAACGCGAAGAAATCTTCGCCCGCACGCTGCGGCATCATTCCGGCAAATAGCCGACGACTCTAAACCGGTAGGATAAATGTTTGTAGGGACACGGCATGCCGTGTCCCTACCTGTTTACGGACTAGACCTTCAAACTGCGGTACAGGCGTAGGCTGGACAGTACAAACAGCAGCGTCATCACCACCTCGTGCCCCAGACACCACACGCAGAACGACTTCAAAATCGCGGCCTGCACGTACACCAGGAACATTGAGTAGATAAAGCCAAACAGCGTCACGCCGAACAGCAGCATGATGCCGTATTCCTGAACGAAGGTGACGCGGCGTTCCAGCAGCAGCAGCGCCCCGATGAACAGGTAGGCGGCTAGCCCCAGGTAGGCTACCGGGATGCCGGCGACCTTGCCGTAGACGCTGCTGGTGACGGCATCACAGTTAAACGATTCGCCTTCGGCGCAGATGACGGAAACGTTGGTCAGTTTGGTATAGCTCAGGTAGCCGGAAATCACAATGCCGACCACCACCAGCAGGAGTGAGAGTGTATGCAGCCAGTCGCGCGGTTCGGCGGCGGATTGGGTGGTGGCCTGTGTCTTGGGAACGGACGTCATAATTGTCACCTCATTGAACATTGTAACGCAGCAGGCGCACGGGCAGCGGCGTGCCGGCAGGGACGAAGGTTACGTCCTCCGGCACGATCAGCAGGCCGTCCGCCATTACCATCGAAGTGAGTACGCCGGAACTCTGTGAGCCGGTCAGCCGGGCGACCAGTTGCCCGTTTTCGTCCGCCAGCCGGACGCGCAGATAGCTGCGCCGCCCGTCGGAACGGATGTCTTCCGCTGTGTGGACGGTCACGGTTGGTGTCTGGTCGGCGCGGTTGCCGAGTTTGGACAGGACAGGCCGGACGAAGATGTCAAACGTGACCATCGCGGAAACGGGATTGCCGGGCAGGCCAAAAAACGGCACGCCCTGAAGCTCCCCGAAGGCCAGTGGCTTGCCGGGGCGCAGGTTGATGCGCCAGAATTCCACCCGGCCCATCTCGTTCAATACCGTTCGGACAATATCAAACGCGCCGACCGACACCCCGGCAGAACTCAGAATCAGATCGGGGCGCTGTTCCAGGGCGTCACGGAAGCGGCGGCGCACGTCGTCGAGCGTGTCGCGGGCGATTGGCAGCCGCAACGGGATGCCGCCGTAAGTGGCAACCAGCGCCGCCAGAGAATAGCTGTTGCTGTCGCGGATTTTGCCCGGCGTCAGCGGTTCGTATACGTCGGCAAGTTCGTCGCCGGTGGACAGGATGGCAACACGCGGCTGCCGCGTGACCGGCGCATGAACACAGCCCAGCATCGCCAGCACGCCGATCTCCGGCGCGCGCACCGTCGTTCCTGCCGTAAGCACGACCTGACCGGCGCGGATGTCTTCCCCGGACTGCCGGACGTAATCCCCTGGCTGCACGCTTTTGAAGATCGTCACCACTGGCGGCAGGCTGTCCTCACTGCCAGGTATCCACTGGCCGTCGGTGGCCTCAACCGGCACCACCGCGTCGGCGCCCTGTGGTAGCGGCGCCCCGGTCATGATGCGGGCAGCTTCGTGCGAACGCAGCGGGGTGGTCGGCGCAGCACCGGCAGGGATGTCCATACTCAGGCGCAGGTGCACCGGTGTCCCGGCGCTGGCAGTGGCGACATCCTCGGCGCGGACGGCGTAGCCATCCATGCTCGAATTGGGGAAAGGAGGGTAGTTGGTTTCCGCCCGAATATCCTCTGCCAGTGCCCGCCCCAGACATTGCAGCAGGGGGGCGCGCTCAGCAGGGAGAGGGGACAGGCTGCTTAAGATACGCTCCAGGGCCTCGTCAACGCTCAATAAACTGGGCATCGTATGTATCGTCCGCTACTGGTATCAGCCGTCTATTATAGCAAGTGTGTCAACAGCCTGTTACACCTGACCGGTCTGATTTATAATAGTTGCGTGTGAGAATGCCGAGGTGCCGTATGCAGGCCGTCGCTGCGCTGAATCTGCAATCGCTGTTGGAGCTGCTGCCCGATCTGACGCCCCACGATCAGCTCCTGATTGAGCGCGCCTACCGGCGGGCAGAGGCAGCCCACGCGGGGCAGTACCGGCAGTCGGGCGAGCCATACTTCACACATTGTCTGGCGGTGGCGAATATTCTGGCGGAGATGAAGCTGGACGCCGAAGCCGTCGCCGCCGCGCTACTGCATGATGTCGTCGAAGACACCTCCATCACCATCGAAGAACTGCGGCTCGAATTTGGCCCCAACGTCGCCCGAATTGTGGACGGCGTGAGCAAATTGAAGAATCTGCCGATCAAGGTCGAGAAGGACAAACGCAGCCGCACTGCTGACAAGGAACTGGAATATTTCCGCAAAATGCTGCTGGCGATGGGCGACGATGTGCGAGTAGTGCTGGTCAAGCTGGCCGACCGGCTGCATAACATGCGGACGCTGGGCTATATGACGCCGGAGAAGCAGCGCCAGAAAGCCCAGGAAACGCTGGACATCTTCGCGCCGCTGGCGAACCGGCTGGGCATCTGGCAGATCAAGTGGGAACTGGAAGACCTCAGTTTCCGCTACTTACAGCCGGAAACCTACAAGGCGATTGCCAAGAGCCTGGACGAACGCCGCCCTGACCGCGAAGCCTATATCGCCGAGGTGGCGCAAACGCTGCGCGAGGCGCTCAAAGCCTATGGCATCGAGAAGGTGCTCATCAGTGGCCGCCCGAAGCACATCTACGGCATTTACCGCAAGATGGAGCGCAAACAGCGCCCGCTGTCGCAAATCTATGATATTCGTGCCCTGCGGGTGATTGTGGACACGCAGATACAATGTTACCAGGTGCTGGGGGTGGTGCATAACCTGTGGCGGCCTATCCCCGGCGAATTTGACGACTACATCGCTTCCCCGAAAGATAACTTCTACCGCAGCCTGCACACCGCCGTGCTGGACAACCAGGGCAAAACGCTCGAAGTGCAAATCCGCACCTGGGAGATGCACGAGGACGCGGAGTACGGCATCGCCGCTCACTGGCGCTATAAAGAGGGTAAAAGCGGCCTGCGCGACGAGTCGTTTGAAAAGCGCCTGAGCTACCTGCGCCGCCTGATGGAATTCGGCCCGGAAGTGGACAAGGACGCGGACGCCGAAACGTTTGTGGACACGATGAAAAACGAGGTCTTTCAGGACCGCGTGTACGTGTTCACGCCCAAGGGCGACATTGTGGACTTGCCCCACGGCGCAACGCCGATTGATTTTGCCTACCATATCCACACTGACATCGGCCACCGCTGCCGGGGCGCGAAGGTGCAGGGGCGGCTGGTCAACCTGACGTATAACCTGCACACCGGCGACCAGGTGGAAATCCTCACCTCGAAGCGCGGCGGCCCCAGCCTGGACTGGCTGAACCCTGACCTGGGTTATGTCAAAACCGCCCGCGCCCGTGAAAAAATCCGCCAGTACTTCCGCAAACTCGACCGCGAAAAACATATCATCAATGGCCGTGACGTGCTGGAACGTGAGCTGAAGCGGCTGGGACTCGACCAGATGGCGTTTGAAACGGTATCGGCGCTGTTTGGTTATGAAAAGACCGAAGATTTCCTGGCGGCGGTTGGCTCTGGTGATGTAACCGGCGCGCAGATTTCTGGCCGGATTCTGGAAAACGAGCGCCGCCAGCAGCAGGCGCGGGAAGCGCAGGCCGACCGGCTGGTTGAAACGCCGTCGCAGCTTCCTAAAACGCCAGCAGATGGCGTAGACGTGATGGGTATGGGCGGGATGCTGGTCAAACTGGCAAGCTGCTGTAATCCGGTCTACGGCGACCCCATTATCGGTTTTGTCACGCGCGGGCAGGGAGTGAAGGTTCACCGGCAGGACTGTAGCAACATTCAGTCCACCCTGGAACCGGAGCGGCTGATACAGGTCAACTGGGGATCGCTGGCGGTCGAGCAGCATTACAGTGTGCCCCTGGAGATCATCGCCTATGATCGTGAAGGCTTAATGCGGGACATCAGCACCGTCATCGCCGACGAAAAAGTAAGTATGACCAAAGTGCAGGTCACGGCGGAACATGGCCTGACCACCGCCATCCATAAAGCTCTGGCACTGCCAAGCCGGCTGATGCATGGGTTCTTAGTCCTATCTTCCGCCAAAAGTTATCCCTAAGCGCTCCGTTATATGTCGCCTTTCATTTGCAAGATACTAATGATGAGATTATAATACTCGTTTTATAACAACTTGTGCGCCACGTCCGGGGTCGTTTAGGCTGCTAAACAGGATAAAAACATGATTGATCTGTTACAAGAACTTGCTACCCGTCAGATGGAAAATATCAGTTCGACCGCCCGGCTGGTCATTGCGCATCCCAATTACACCTACCAGCACCGTCTACTACATCTGGTTCTCCAGGACAGCAGTTCGGTTTACGTCCGGTGCGAGGGCGACCAACTGACGGCGGAGCAGCTTCGCCAGCAGTTGGACAGCGCGCTGGAACAGCAGCAGGGCGACCTGAAGCGGGCTGCCGTGATCGCGCTGGACGAGGCCGACCGCGCCCTGCCGGAGGCTCTCGAAGCATTCGTAACTGATCTGCTGAATCGCAGTACCGGGCGTATCGTGGTGGTCACCCGAAGAATGCCGGAGTTTATCTATCGCAGGCCGGAGATTCGCGCGCAGACGGTCTTTGTGCCGGTAGACAAGGCGCTGATGCTACCGGATTATGCCAACCAGGAAGACAATACGTATCTGCTGGAGGTGCGGGCGCTGGGCAGTGGCCGCGTCATGCTCAACGGTCGCAACGTGGATAACTGGGATGGCACGCTGCCGCGCGCGCTGTTTTTCTATCTGGTGGACCGGGGTATGACCACACGCAGCCAGATTTTTGAAACCTTCTGGCCGAACCTGCCCACGCGGGAGGCTACCAACGTGTTCCACGTCACCAAACGCAAGATCAGCGAAGTGCTGGGTGTTGACCTGACGGTGTACTGGTCAGGCTTCTACCGCATCGCGCCCAACATTGACCTGCTGTACGACTCGGCACTGTTTAACGAGATGGTGCAGGACAGCGCGGTTGCCGAACCTGAGGAAGCCACCCGTTTGCTAACGTATGCCACAACGCTGTACCGGGGTGAATTTCTGAGTTCAATTGACATGGACTGGGCGGAGAAGCGCCGTCAGGAAATCACCCAGAATTACGGCGAAGCCCTGATCGGCCTGGGCAAGCTGATGGAACAGTCCGGCAGGCTGGAAGAGTCCCTGGGGCTGTATGTCCGCGCCTCCGCGACCAACCCGCAGCGGGAAGACCTGGCGCGCAGCATCATGCTGCTGTACCGGCAGCTTGGGATGCGCGATGACGCCATTGCCACCTACCGCCGGCTGGAAGCTGAACTGGAGAACTCGCTTGGTGTGTCACCCGCCCGTAACCTCCAGGAACTGCTGGCAGAAATTCAGGCAGAAGCCGAACGAGTCCTGTAGACCATTTTATGCAGGGACACGATTTATCGTGTCCCTACCAGGTCATTTTGTGCCGTTCTGCGGCTGGGCTTCCAGCAGGCGCGGCTGGTAATTCACCACTGCCACCACCCGTTCCTTGGACCGCAGCGACAGGATAATATCTCCGCCGGGTTTGCCCCGCGCCACCTGCGGCGCGCGTCCCAGCCGCATATACAGCGCCTTATTGCGGTTGGTCAGCACTACGATGTTGTCGTCCGGGCGGCCAATGGTGGCGGCAGCCAGTTCTGTACTCTGCTTCGGCAGGCGCATGGCAATGACACCCTGACCGGCGCGCCCCTGCACCGGGTAATCGGAGACAGGCGACGATTTGGCAACGCCGTCGTCGGTGATGGACCATACCAGCCGGCCCTCTCTGGCGACCATCGCCCCGACCACGCGGTCACGCTGCCCGGCCAGTTTGATGCCACGCATCCCGCCAGCGGGCAGGCCGGTCGGGCGAACGTCCTCCTCGCTGAAGCGGATCGCCTGGGCCTGCGCCGTGACCAGAATGATGTCGTCCTGGCCGGTGGTCGGCAGCACCCAGCCGAGCCGGTCTTCCTGCTCCACGTCCATCACGGTAAAGGCGTTGGAACTGATACCAGGCACGTCCTCCATCCGCAGCCGTTTGACCTCGCCAGAGTCCGTGACCAGCATCAGGAAGCCAGTTTGCAGATCGTTGGGCAGGCTGAGAACGGCAGTGATTTCCGGCTGGTCTTTCAACGGAGTCAGACTGCCAAACGGCGCGCCCTCGGTGTCGTCGTGAATCTGCGGCAGTTGATGCACCGGAATCGTGGCGCAGCGGCCATCCGCCGTGAACAGGTACAGGGCATGGCTGGTGTTGCTGCCGATGATGAAGCGCGGCGGGTCGGCCACGTCGGCAGTCACTTTCGGCGGCACGTTTTCCGCGCTGCGCCCCAGTTTGCCTTCCACCGTCAGCGTCACCCAGGTATCGTCGGCGGGCACCAGCGATTCGCTGGTCAGCACGGTCGTAGCTGTACCTTCAACAATGATGGTGCGGCGGCGGTCGCCATAGGCCGACTTAATCACGCCCAGTTCTTCCGCAATCACCTCACGCATCTTCTGCGGACTCTTGAGCAGCCCTTCCAGATACTTGATGAGCTTGACCTTTTCCTTGTATTCGTCCTCGATCTTCTTGCGTTCCAGCGCCGCCAGCCGGCGAAGCTGCATGTCGAGGATGGCCTGCGCCTGGATTTCGTCAATCTTGAGCAGCTTTTGCAGATTGGTGCGCGCTGTTTCTACCGTCTGCGATTTGCGAATGGTGGCGATTACCTGGTCGAGCGCGTCCAGCGCCTTGAGATAACCTTCGAGGATGTGCGCGCGTTCTTTGGCGCGCGCCAGATCAAATTCGCTGCGGCGCCTGATAACCACCAGCCGGTGATCGAGATAAACCTTCAGCGCCTGTTTGAGTGTCAGCAGGCGCGGCTCGTTGTCCACCAGCGCCAGCATGATGATGCTGAACGTTTCCTGTAGCTGTGTCAGTTGGAATAGACGGTTGAGGATCGGCTTGGCTTCCGCGCCGCGCTGGAGTTCGATCACCAGCCGCAACCCCTGCCGGTCAGACTCATCACGCAGGTCGGCGATACCTTCCAGTTTGCCATCGCGCACCAGATCGGCCACGCGTTCGACCAGCGAGGCTTTGTTGGTCTGGTAGGGCAGTTCGCTGACGATAATGCGCTGCTTGCCGCGCCCCATGTCTTCGATGTGGACTTTCGCCCGCACCGTGATCTTGCCGCGCCCGGTCGCATAGGCCGAAACCAGCGTGTCCTCGCCGTTTTCCTGCCCGTCAATGTGGCGGTACACCAGACCGCCGGTAGGGAAGTCCGGCCCTTTGATAAAGCGCATCAGGTCTTCCACGCCCACATCGTCCAGCTTGTCCCAGTTGTTGAGCATATACACCAGCGCGTCGCAGACTTCGCCCAGGTTGTGCGGCGGGATGTTGGTGGACATACCAACGGCGATGCCGGACGAGCCGTTCACCAGCAGGTTCGGGATGCTGCACGGCAGCAGCACCGGTTCGGTCAGGCTGCCGTCGAAGTTTTCAACAAAATCAACCGTGTTTTTGTTAATATCCGCCAGCAGTTCATCGCCGATTTCGGCCATGCGCGCTTCGGTATAACGCATGGCTGCCGGGCCGTCACCGTCAATACTGCCGAAGTTGCCCTGGCCGTCCACCAGCGTGTAGCGCATGGAGAAGTCCTGCGCCAGCCGCACCATTGCCTCGTACACGGCGGCATCGCCATGCGGATGGTATTTACCGAGGACTTCACCGACGATACGGGCGCTCTTTTTGTAAGGCGTGTCAGAGCGAATCCCCATATCATACATGGCATACAGAATACGCCGGTGGACGGGCTTGAGGCCGTCGCGGGCGTCGGGCAGGGCACGGGAGACAATCACGCTCATCGCGTAATCCAGATAAGCATCACGCATTTCCTGCCCGATGTTCACCTGGCGGACCGAGCTATTGCTCATGGGAAGTTCCTTGGAAGCACCATTTTTGTGATTAGCCATACCTTACGCTGCTCATTCTAGGGGTAGGTGAGTATGCTGTCAAATTTGAACGTGTGTTCTATTATACCACAACTGCGCTGGCAGGTAAATCGGGGGAATCCGGGCACGGAGGCGGAACAGCATATCCGTACAAACCGGTGGGTGCCTTGCCCTACGGTTGCCCGCCTTTTCCATGCCTGTGTCTGGTCTGTTCCGGTGGGCTGTGGTAGTATCTCGCCCCTATGAAAACAAACAGACACACGCGATCACTGCTCTGTATCGTAACGCTGCTGGTACTGCTGGCGGCCTGCAAACCGCAGGAGCCGATTTACATCTACATCACCCCCACGCCGCAGACCGAACCGGCGCTCGCTGCCGTTCCGACGCTGGCGGTGACGGCGGAAGCCACAGCGGATACCGGCACGGCAACGGCATCACCGACGGCGACACTGACGCCGACTGCAACACCGACCGGGCCAACGGTGACGCCGGTGGGTTCGGTGATTGAGCCAGGTTATACCCTGCCACCAACTTCAACGCCGCGCGCGACCAGCACCCCGACGCCAACAGCTACCGCCACCACCGGCCCCAGCCCAACGCCAAGCGGTCCAACGCCGACCCCGCTTCCAACGCTCGACCCCAGCCGGATGGGGATTCAGCTTGACCCGACGCTCGATCAGAATGACTGGAATCAGGCGCTGGCGGACATCGCGCGGCTGGGCGTGAAGTGGGTGAAGGTGCAGGTAGCGTGGGAGATTTACCAGCCAAACGGCCCGCAGGACATCACGGAAGACTTCCGCCGGCTGGAAATCTATCTGGAAACGGCTCGCAACCAGGGGTTGAACGTTCTCATCAGTGTCGCCAAAGCGCCGAACTGGGCACGTTCCAACCAGACCGAAGACGGCCCGCCGGACGACCCGGCCATGCTGGCAACGTTTATCGGCATCATCCTGAACGAAATGGGGCCGTCCATCGCGGCAGTTGAAGTCTGGAACGAACCCAATTTGCAGCGCGAGTGGCAGGGCAAACCAATCAACGGCGGTGAATACATGCGTCTGTTTGCGCCCGCGTATCAGGCCATCCGACGCTATTCACCAACCATGACCGTGATAACCGCCGGACTCGCGCCGACCGGCGATAATCCTGGCTCGGTGGATGACCGCGCTTACCTGCGGCAGATGTACGCCGCCGGTCTGGCGAACTACCGCGATGTGGCGGTAGGTATCCATCCTTATGGCTGGGGCAACCCGCCGGATGCGCGCTGCTGCCAGCCGGACCCGGAGCCGGGGTGGGATGATGACCCGCATTTCTTCTTCCTCGACAATATCGAGGATTACCGCGAGATCATGGTGGAGAGCGGCCACAGTAGCGCCCAGTTGTGGGCGACCGAGTTTGGCTGGGCGTCGTGGACAGCGCTGGCAGGCGAAGCGCCGGAACCCTGGATGACGTACACCGATGAGTGCGAACAGGGGAATTACATCATCCGCGCCTTCGAGATGGCGCAGGAACGGGATTACATGGGGCCGATGATTCTGTGGAATCTGAATTTTGCCACGCTGGCCGGGCTGGTCGAAAACCGCGACGAGCGTGCTGCCTACAGCCTCATCATCCCGCGCGGCGCACCCCGGGAACGCGCTGCCTACTGGATGCTGTACGACGCCATCCACACGGATATTCCACAGCTTGAATCCTATGCGGTGTGTCCCGGCGGCAGAAGTGGGTAGTAAGGCCAAATGACAAACGGAGGGGCGAACCGCCGGTTCGCCCTTACAGAAGATAGCGTAAACATGTAGGGGCGGGTTTCAAAACCCGCCCCTACGTATTGTTCACGCGGTTGTAGGGACACGATAGATCGTGCCCCTGCATTTTTGAGTTATTGATCTACGCCCATTTCTTCCAGGCCGTCGCTGTCGTCGAAGCCTTCGGTCGCCACGTCATAAGCGCCCTGCGCCTCCAGCGTCACATTCGGCGCGACCATTTCGCGGTCCTGATAGGTGTGGAAGCCCGTGCCCGCTGGAATCAGCTTGCCGATGATGACGTTTTCCTTCAGGCCGTACAGGCTGTCCATCTTGCCTTCGATGGCCGCGCCGGCCAGCACCTTGATGGTGTGCTGGAAGCTGGCCGCCGACAGGAAGCTGTCCGTGCTGAGGGCGCACTTGGTGATACCAAGCAGCACCGGCGCGCCGGAGGCTGGCTCCCTGCCCTGGGCAATCAGTTTTTCGTTGATGTCCAGCAGTTGCAGCCGATCAATCAACTCGCCCGGCAGCAGCGGGCTGTCGCCGCTGCGGGTGATCTGCACCTTCGACAGCATCTTGCGAATCATGATCTCAAAATGCTTGTCGGCGATGTTCACACCCTGGTTGCGGTACACCTTCTGCACTTCCGACAACAGGTAAAGCTGCGTGGCTTCCGCGCCCAGAATGCGCAGGATGCGGTGCGGGTTCTTCGAGCCTTCGGTCAACTGCTGGCCGGCATACACTTCCGCGCCGTCGAACACGTCCGGCAGCAGCCGGGCGCTGGACGGGATTTCGTATTCCACTTCCTGCCGCCGTTCGTAGCGGATGTACAGGGTGTGGCCTTCCAGGTGGACGAGGCCGTGCATCTTGGCGACAATCTTGCCGTCGCCGCCGACTTCGTGGGCAACGGTATCGCCTTCCTTAACTTCCTGCTCGTCTTCCACGTCAAGGTCCCAGCCAACCGGGATTTCATGCTTCTCGCTGAAGGCTTCGCTGTCAATCACGGTGGCGATACGCACGCCCTCGCGTTTGGTCAGCCGTACCACGCCGGCGATGTCCGTCACGACCGCTTCGCCCTTTGGCTTCTTGCGGGCTTCAAACAGTTCTTCCACGCGCGGCAGACCGGTGGTGATGTCACCGCTGGCCTGCGCCGTACCACCAGTGTGGAACGTCCGCAGCGTGAGCTGCGTGCCGGGTTCGCCGATGGACTGCGCCGCGATGATACCGACCGCCGCGCCGATTTCGACCATTTCGCCGCGTCCCAGGTCGCGTCCGTAGCACAGGGCGCAGATGCCGTGAATCAGGGCGCAGGTCATCGGGCTGCGGACGTGAACGGCTTCGATCTTGCTGTTTTGCAGCGCATCAGCCACATCTTCGTCAATCATCTCGTTGCGCGCCACGATCAAGTGACCCGTTTCCGGGTCATAGGTATCGCTGGCAGCGCAGCGGCCAATCACCCGTTCGTAGAGCGTCTGGCCGGCCACGTCGTCGGCGCGGCGAATCCACATCCCACCTTCCGTACCGCAGTCGGTACGGTTTACGATCACGTCCTGCGCCACATCCACCAGACGGCGGGTGAGGTAACCCGCGTCGGCAGTACGCAGCGCCGTATCCGCCAGACCTTTACGCGCGCCGTGCGTGGAGATGAAGTATTCCAGCGCCGTCAGCCCTTCGCGGAAGTGGCTGCGAATCGGCAGGTCAATGATGCGTCCGGACGGGTCGGCCATCAGGCCGCGCATACCGGCCAACTGGGTGATCGGGCCGAAACCGCCCTTGGTTGAGCCAGAGATCGCCATGATAGCAATCGGCCCGAACGGGTCGAGCGCGCCCCTGATTTTGTCCTGCAGCAGGTCCTTGGCGCGGTTCCATTCGTCAATCGTGATCTGGTAGCGTTCTTCCTCGGTCAGCAGACCGCGCCGGAAGTCACGTTCGGCGCGTTCGACCACACCTTCGGCCTCTGCCAGGATGTCCTTGCGTTCCTCCGGGATGGTGAGGTCGGCGACGGCAATCGTCGTGCCGGAGATGGTGGCATAGTGGAAGCCGAGGTTCTTGATCGCGTCCACCACGTCGGTGGTGCGGTCCGCGCCCAGCTTCTGGTAGCACTTGGCAACCAGGTCCTGCAGCGGCTTCTTGCCCATCGTGTCCTGCACGAAGCGCATTTCATCCGGCAGGATGCGGTTGAAGATTGCCCGCCCGACAGTAGTGATCTCCGGTTCGGCCTGCGGGCTGCGCGTGTCGTACACATTGCCCAGCAGAATTGGCGTGTGCAGGCCGACCATGCCCAGGTTGTACAGGTATTCCACCTCGTCCATATCCACCACGTGGCGGCGTTCGTGCAGGTTGGCGATTTCCAGCACGTCGTCCAGCTTACGCTTCTTCATGAGTTTCTTCATCTCGTAAGCGTTGGCGATCATGCAGTCCACTTCGCCTTCGACGACGGCGCGGATGGTACGGTCAATCGCCTTTTCCACAACCTTCACGCGGCCGTTGGCGTCGGTTTCGGTCACATCCTCAAACAGGACAACGCCGGGAACCTCGTGGTTCTGCACGTAGTAGTAACCGGGCGTGCGGTACGCGATACCCACGCGAAAGCGGCCTTCGTTCAGCACGCTCATGGTGCGGAAGTCGTCGGCGCGGTCCTGGCGCGAGATGATCTCGACCGTCGGGTCCATGGTCAGGTAGTAGTTGCCCAGCACCATGTCCTTCGACGGGCCGACAATTGGCTGGCCGTCGGCGGGCTTAAGCAGGTTGCGGGTGCTCAGCATCAGTTCGCGCGCTTCCTGCACGGCCTTGTCGCTCAGCGGCACGTGAACGGCCATCTGGTCGCCGTCGAAGTCAGCGTTAAAGGCCGCGCACACCAGTGGGTGAATCTGAATTGCCTTGCCTTCCACCAACTGCGGCTCGAACGCCTGAATACCCAGGCGGTGCAGGGTAGGGGCGCGGTTTAGCAGGACCGGGCGTTCCTTGATGACTTCTTCCAGAACTTCCCACACTTCCGGCTTTTCACGCTCGATGATGCGCTTGGCACCCTTCACGTTGCTGGCGTAGTTGTGGCGCACGAGCCGGCTGATAACAAACGGGCGGTACAGTTCCAGCGCCATCGTCTTCGGCAGACCACACTGGTGCAGCTTCAGCTTTGGCCCGATCACAATCACCGAACGACCGGAGTAGTCCACACGCTTGCCAAGCAGGTTACGGCGGAAGCGTCCCTTCTTGCCCTTGAGCATATCGCTCAACGACTTCAGTTCGCGGCGGCCCCGGCGGCTGAGCGCCTTGCCGCGCTGGCTGTTGTCAATCAGGCTGTCCACCGCTTCCTGCAGCATTCGCTTCTCGTTGCGCACGATCACATCCGGCGCGCCCAGTTCCAGCAGGTGCTTAAGACGGTTATTCCGGTTGATGACGCGGCGGTACAGGTCGTTCAGGTCGCTGGTGGCGAACCGACCGCCGTCCAACTGCACCATTGGGCGCAGGTCAGGCGGGATGACCGGCAGCACCGTCAGAATCATCCATTCTGGCCGGTTGTTGCTCTTGCGCAGACTTTCAACCACACGCAGGCGCTTGGTCGCTTTTTTCTTGCGCTGCTTGGAACGGGTGGTGCGGACTTCGTGCCACAGTTCTTTCGCCAGCCGTTCCAGCTCCATGTTTTGCAGAATTTTATAAAACGCTTCCGCGCCCATATCCGCCTGGAACACCTGTCCGTAGCGGCTCTTGAGTTCGCGGTAGCGCGTTTCCGACAGGAACTGGAGGACGTGCAAATCCTGCAATTCGGAGCGGGCTTTCTCGGCGGCCTGGCGAATCTGCTGGAGGCGCGTGTCCAGTTCTGACCGCTGGCCTTCCATCGTGGTGGCGGCTTCGCTGGAGATCGAGTCCGCTTCCTGGTCGAGATTTTTCAGGTCGTTCTGGCGCAGGTCTTCAATTTCGGACTGGAGATCGCTCAGATAATTATTGACAACCGACTGGATGCGGGAAATACTGTCGCTTTCGACAACTTCGCCTTTGGCAACAATCACCGTATTGGTCTTGCTGAAGTTGATGTCCGCCGGGGCGACCTGTCCCAGCAGGGATTCAACGCGGTTCTGCACCGACTGCGCTTCCTGCATCACTTCGTCGCTCAGGCGGCTGAGTTCGCTGTCATAATGGCTGTTGATCGCCTGGGCGCGGCTTTCCAGTTCACCCAGGGCGGTATCCCGTTCGCTGCGGATGACGGCATGCTGGTCTTCAATGTCGCCGCCGATCATCGTTTCTTTCTGGGCGACTTCGCGCTCGATACGGGCCAGCGCCTTGTTGCGGGCTTCTTCATCCACGTGCGTGACGACGTACTGGGCGAAGTACAGCACTCGGTCGAGATTGCGGCGGCTCACGTCGAGCAGCAGCCCCAGGTAGCTGGGCACGCGCCGGGTATACCAGACGTGGGCAACGGGCGCGGCCAGTTCGATATGCCCCATACGTTCGCGGCGCACGGAGGCACGGGTGACTTCAACGCCGCACTTATCGCAGACGATGCCGCGATAACGGACGTTTTTATATTTACCGCAGTAGCACTGCCAGTCACGGGTAGGACCAAAGATGGCTTCGCAGAACAGACCATCCTTCTCCGGGCGCAGGCGGCGGTAGTTGATGGTTTCCGGCTTGGTCACTTCCCCGTATGACCAGGAACGAATTTGTTCCGGCGACGCCAGACTGATGCGCAGTGCGCTGAAATCCTTCGCTTCCAAGGCGTGTCCTCCTCTGCGCTAACGAGCTATTGAACCTGTGGGTGTCCGTACAGACAAGATGTTGACACAACGGCTGAACGTGGAGTAAAGCATCCGCCACCAACGATAAAACGGCGAATGGAAAACCTTTCCACCGCTGCCATTCTTACCGGGTGAACCAATTCGTGACCATTTGTAGGAAAAATTATATGGAGAACACTACATGGTGTCAAGCAGCAAGTTTGGCAAAAACGCAAACCTGACCTAACTAATCTTAACCGGCACTGACAGTCAAATCAAGTTATTCGTTTGGTGTTAAATCGGGGCCGTTCCGGTTTGTAACGGGGTGGGCACGCGTGCCCACCCCACCTGGTTTGTTTTGTCAAACGGCTTTCCCGGCTGCTGTCGCTTCCGGGATTTCGATCAGCCGACCGCTTTTGACATCGTAAATATAGCCGTAGATCGGGATTGACCGAGGAACCAGCGGATGGTTGCGGATGCGCAGCACATCGTCCACCACACTCTGCCGCTGATCGTGTATGGTCAGCCAGTCAATATAACGCCCTTCGGGGGAACCGGGGCCATTGCCCACGTCGTGCCAGCCGTGTTCGTCAACAACTGCCGTTTCCAGACTCTTCGAGAGCAGATCGCGCATGATCTCGTCCGTAAAATACTCCATGCCGCAGTCGGAATGGTGGATGACAAACCATTCCCGCGTGCCGAGCAGCTTGTGTGAGATCACCAGCGACCGGATGGCATCGTCGCTGGCGCGACCGCCAGCATTGCGGATGACATGGGCATCGCCTTCGCTCAGACCAGCATATTTGGCCGGGTCGAGACGAGCATCCATACATGTCAGGATGGCAAAGCGCCTTCCCGGCGGTAGAGGCAGCTCGGCCTTATCGCCGAACGAGGCGGCGTAGGCTTCATTGGCAGACAGAACTTCGTTTAGAATGGTACTCATTTGGCTTCACTCCAATCGTCCATTAAACAGGCAATAAAAAAGCCCCGACGTGCAGCCGGGGCTTTCTTACACAACCGAGAATCGGTCTGTCGCTATGCGTGCCCGTACCTGCCACGTCCAGAATGAGCGCGGAAGGCACAACAACACACAGCGAACTTAACCAATGACATAAAAATGATGTTCCGTTGAGCGTGACAGGCAGGGATTATAACACCGGCGTGCGCCGTGTCAAAAATTGCTTATGATCGTCATCGAAATGGCTACACAAGTGCCAGAAACGAGATGTTGTTACCCGGCCTGCGGCACCACCTTGGCGCGCAGATAGGCGTCCATAAATTCATTGAGGCGGCCATCGAGCACAGCGGTGGTGTTGCCGGTTTCGTAGTCGGTGCGGTGGTCTTTTACCATCTGGTAGGGGTGCAACACGTAGGAACGAATCTGGCTGCCCCACTCGGCGCTGACGTTTTCGCCCTTCAGCGCCGCCAACTGCGCTTCCTGCTTGCGGCGCTCGATTTCAAACAGCCGCGCCTTCAGGATTTGCAGGGCGCGTTCGCGGTTCTGCATCTGGCTGCGCTGGTTCTGGCACTGGACGACGATGCCGGTAGGGATATGTGTGATCCGCACCGCCGTATCGTTCTTCTGGACGTGCTGGCCACCTGCGCCGCCGGCGCGGTAGGTGTCAATTTTTAAATCGTTTTCGTTAATTTCAATATCAATCTGGCCCTGAATATCCGGCCACAGTTCCACTTTGGCAAACGATGTATGGCGGCGGTGCGCGGCGTCAAACGGGCTGAGACGCACCAGCCGGTGCACACCCTGTTCGCTTTGCAGGTAGCCGTAGGCGTATTCGCCCTTCACGCTCATCGTCACGCTTTTAATACCGGCTTCTTCGCCTTCGCTGCGTTCGATAATTTCCACCTTGTAGCCGTTGTCTTCCGCCCAGCGCAGGTACATCCGTTCCAGCATCTGCGCCCAATCCTGCGAATCCGTGCCGCCCGCTCCAGCGTGGACGGCGAGAATCGCGTTCTCGCGGTCATACGGGCCGGAGAGCAGCGTTTGCAGCCCCATGCGTTCGACCGTTTCCGACAGCGCGTTCACCTCGGCTGTCAGGTCATCCAGCAGGCTGCGGTCGTCCAACTGCGCCAGTTCCAGCGCGTCGTTTACCCGCGTGGCAAGGCTCTGCCAACGGTCAACCTCTTCCTTGAGGCGGGCGATTTCCTGCATCGTTTTTTGGGCGGCGTCGGGGTCATTCCAGAAGTCGGGCGCGCCGGAGGTTTCCTCAAGCTGCTGGATGCGGGCAGCTTTGCCCTTTATATCTAGCTGCGCCATCAGCCCATCTACCCGGTGTTTCATGCTGTTCAACAGGCTGATTAAACTTTCCATCGAATTTTTACGGTTTCCTCCTTGTCGTGGCAAGGTAGGGGCGGGTCCCAGACCCGCCCCTACGGTTTAATTCTCATCAAACAGGCTGTTGACAAAATTCTCCGGGCTGAACAGCACCAGATCGTTGATGCCTTCGCCCAGGCCAACGTAATGCACCGGCAGCTTGAGATCGTTAAACACCGAAAAGACCATGCCGCCCTTCGCCGTGCCGTCCAGCTTGGTGACGATGACGCCGGTTACGTCTACCAGCTCGCGGAACTTCTGCGCCTGCTGGAGCGCGTTCTGGCCGGTCGTGCCGTCCAGCACCAGCAGTGTTTCGTGCGGGGCATCCGGCACGACTTTGCCGGATACCGAGCGGATTTTGGCAAGTTCTTCCATCAGGTTGTAATTGGTGTGCAGCCGTCCCGCTGTATCCACAATCAGAATATCATGGCCGCGCGCGTGGGCGGCGGCGGTCGCATCGTGAACGACGGCGGCAGGGTCAGAGCCGGGCTTGCCGGCGATAACCGGCACGCCGACACGCTGCCCCCACACCTGAAGCTGCTCAATCGCGGCGGCGCGGAAGGTGTCGCCGGCGGCCAGCATCACTTTACGACCGGCGCGGTTGAGCCGGTTGGCGAGCTTGGCAATGGAGGTGGTTTTGCCGCTGCCGTTGACGCCGACGATCAGGATGATCGAAAGCGGGCGTCCGCTGATGTTCATCGGCGGTGGGGTGGTCAGCAGGCCGCGCAGCGTTTCTTTCAGCGCCGCGTTCAGTTGCTCGGCCTGGGTGATACCTTCCCGCCGGACGCGCGCCCGCAGTTCTTCCATTACCTTTTCCGTAGTAGCAACGCCCACGTCGGCCTGAATCAGAATTGCTTCGATGTCATCCCAGGTTTCGTCAGTGATGTCGGTGCTGCCCAGTAGCTGCGAAATCCGTCCAAAAAAGGACTGCCGGGTTTTGGCTAAACCACTGCGGAAAATGCCCATTGTATCTCCCATATCAGCGCGGGTGGAATAGATTGCAGTATACATGTGCGAAGGGTGTAAAACAAGCCTGCCTGTTTCGCATCGGTTCGCTTTGGCATCGGTTATAATGGTTGGAGCACGGCGCTGTCGTGACCTGACGGAAGCGAGTTTAGGCGGGGATTTAGCTGGTGGAAAATCGTTTAACACACCTGGACGAACACGGCGCGGCGCGCATGGTGGATGTGGGCGCGAAGCCGGATACCGAGCGCGTGGCGGTTGCGGGCGGCTCGGTTTACATGCAGCCGGAAACGCTGCGGCTCATCCGTGAAGGCGCGCTCAAAAAGGGCGATGTGCTGCTGGTGGCGCGGCTGGCGGGCATCATGGCGGCGAAAAAAACCGCCGATCTGATTCCGCTGTGCCACCCGTTGCCGCTGACACAGATTGATGTTGATCTGATGCTGGATGATAACACCAGCGCAGTGCACATCACAGCGACGGCGCGCACGGTTGGCAAAACCGGTGTGGAGATGGAGGCGCTGACCGCCGTCACCGTCGCGGCGTTAACCGTGTACGACATGGCGAAAGCGGTTGACCGGGGGATGCGTCTAAGCGATATACGGCTGTTGGAAAAACGCGGTGGGGTGCATAGCGATTACCGGGCGGAGGAGTGATGCGGGTTAACGTTTTGCTGTTTGCAACCTTAAAAGACCTGGCCGGGCAAAACCGGCTGGCCGTGACCGTGCCGGACAGCGCGACAGTCGCCGATGTCAAACGGGCGCTGGCGGCGCTGTACCCGACGATGGAAGCGCACGTTGAAGCGGCCATCGCGGCGGTGAACGAGGACTATGCCTTTGCGGAGGAAGCGGTTCACGACGGGGATACGGTCGCCTTTTTCCCACCGGTCAGCGGCGGCGGCAGCGAATATCCTGAAATTTTCCGGCTGGCGAGCGAACCGTACAGCGCCGACGAATTGATTCAGGCGATCACCATCCCGGCGACCGGGGCAGTGTGTGTCTTCAGCGGTATGGTGCGCGGCGAAACCAGCCGGACCGGCGAACTGCTGGAAACGGAACATCTGGAATACGAAGCGTACGAGCCGATGGCGCTGGCAAAAATGCGGCAGGTGGCGGCGGAAATCCGGGAACGCTGGCCGCTGGTGCAGGGTATCGCCATCGTTCAGCGGGTGGGCCGGCTGGAAGTGGGGCAGCCGACAATTTTGATCGCCTGTTCGTCCGGCCACCGTGATCAGGGCTGTTTTGAGGCGGCGCGCTACGGCATTGACCGGCTGAAAGAGATCGTGCCGGTGTGGAAAAAAGAGGTACGCCCAGGCAGCGCGGCCTGGGTTGAAGGCCACTACCTGCCGACGCCGGACGACCGGCAATCCCGGTCGTAACGCAGACTGGCAATTGGCGGTCGGCTGTGCTAAAACCACGTTGTAGGGACACGATCTATCTGCCCCTACCGTCCGAACCTCCTTCTAAAATGGCTTTTTTAACGCGCAGGAGTTCAGCATGACACGACGAGTGGTGGTAACCGGCATGGGCTTTATGTCCCCGCTGGGGCACACCGTTGACGAAACCTGGGAGGCGATCAAAGCCGGCAAAAGCGGCATCGGGCCGATCACCCGCTTTGACGCTTCGAATCATCTGGTCAAAATTGCCGCCGAGGTTAAGAACTTCGACCCGGCGCAGTACATGCCGGCGAAGGAAGTGCGCCGCCGCGACCGTTACCAGCATTTTGTGCTGGCAGCGGCGGCAGAAGCGGTGAAAGACTCTGGGATGGAAGTCACGGACGAGAACCGTGACCGGACGGGCGTGGTGATCGGTTCGGCGGTCGGCGGCGTCGAAAGCTATTATGACCAGGCGCGGGATTATTACGAAACCAACGACCCGCGCCGCATCACCCCGTTTGGGATTCCGATGCTGGTCGTGAACGCGGGCAGCAATCTGGTCAGCCTGGAAATCGGTGCGACCGGCCCAACCGCCACGCCGATCTCGGCCTGCGCCACCGGCGCAGAATGCATCGGCCATGCCTTTGATTTGATCCGGCTGGGGCGGATTGACCAGGCGCTGGCCGGTGGGGGGGAAGCGCCGATTTTCCCGTTGGGCATCGCTGCCTTCGACCGGGTGGGGGCATGTTCGCGCCTGAACGACGACCCGGAACACGCCTCACGTCCGTTTGACAAAAACCGCCTCGGTCTGGTGTTCAGCGAGGGCGCGGCGGTGCTGGCGCTGGAAGAACTGGAATTTGCGAAGGCGCGCGGCGCTCATATTCTGGCGGAGATGGTCGGTTATGGCGCCACGTCAGATGCGTTCCACATCACCGCGCCCGACCCGGAGGCCAGAGGCGCGGCGCGGGCTATCCGCATGGCGATGGACGACGCGCGGATGGACGCGACCGGCATCCATTATATCAACGCACACGGGACGGCGACCGCGCTTAATGACGTGATGGAAACCAAAGCGGTGAAGATGGTGCTGGGCGAACACGCTTACAACGTGCCAATGAGTTCAACCAAAAGCATGACCGGGCACGGGATGGGCGCAACTGCCGCGATGGAAGCCGGGTTCGCCGTGCTGGCAATCCGCGACCAGATCGCGCCGCCGACGATCAACCTGACGGAACCCGACCCGGAGTGCGATCTGAATTACGTGCCCAACACCGCGCGCGAGATGATGATCAAAACGGCAATGAGCAATTCGTTCGGCTTTGGCGGTCACAACGTTTCTCTGATCTTCAAGGCGTTTAATTAGGCTGTTGGCAGTTGGCTTTTGGTTGTGTCGGCCAATTGTCCGTTGTCAAAGGCTATTTGCTGGTAAATACGCATGACATACATGGATGAATTTCAGGAGCAGATGGGGGTCGAATTTGGGAATCCCAACCTGCTCCAGCAGGCGCTGACGCATCGCTCTTACATCAACGAGCACGGCGAGGCTGAAGGCGATAACGAACGGCTGGAATTTCTGGGTGATGCCGTGCTGGATTTCCTGGTGGGTGAAATCCTGTTCCAGCGTTTCCCCAATATGCCGGAAGGCCAGCTTACGCGGCTGCGCGCGGCACTGGTACGCACCGAATCGCTGGCGCAGTTGGCGCGGCAGATGCGGCTGGGGGAAAGCCTGCGCATGGGCAAGGGTGAAGAAGTCAGCGGCGGGCGCGAACGTATCAACAACCTGTGCGGCGCGTTTGAGGCGGTGACAGGCGCGCTGTATCTTGACCAGGGGCTGGACGCGGTGCGGGCGTTTATTCTACCGCGCCTGGAATCGTTGATAGATCAGGTGCTGGAAGAAGCGATTGACAAGGATGCCCGCAGCCGCTTGCAGGAGTGGAGCCAGGCCACCCTGAATAAAACGCCGGCCTATCGAACCGTGTCCGCCACCGGCCCCGACCACGAAAAGGAGTTTGTGGTTGAAGTGTTGATCGGCGACAAAGTGGTCGGTCGCGGAGTGGGGCGCAGCAAGCAGATCGCGGCGCAGGCCGCCGCCCGCGATGCCATGCGCCTGGTTGAGCGCGGGGAACTGACGGCCTAAAGATGGGTGTAGAATAGGGATTGAGAGAAGGAGTAAGCACAGATGGCCGTCGAACGTGTTGGTGATATGACGCTGGATGAACTCAAGGTGTTAATTAATCAGGAGATTGACCAACGCCTGCAATCTCTTTCATTGCCAAAAACTACGCGCACTGTAAAGGAGATTAATGAGTCGATTCGCAGACACCGATGGACACCACCGCCCGGTTCCAAGTCGTCGTTGGAACTGCTCCGGGAAGATCGGGACGCATAAGAACGTTTAGCAGTAGCATCTCCACACTTTATAGTTGAAATAACATTCTATTTCTTCTGATTTCCATCGAAAGCCACTATCAGCCTCAAACCCATCTTCATCAGCCACAATGCCTTCTGTCTCACATTGTTCATTCAATGCCTGCTGAATATAAGGTAAGGCAATGCTTATCTGTAAACGTGGCGCAAGAAAATAAAACAGAATAAGTGCGATGACGAACGTAAGTTGCAGCACGCCCAAAATCGGCGTAAGTGTTTCAAACTTTTTCTTGCGCGTTAGCACAACAAAGATAAGTGTCACAACAACGGCTGCTGAACAACTGAACAGCAGCATATTTAGAAAATGATAGAGCACTGGCATGGTGCTATCCCCCCCGTGTGATCTGCACCTCAACCACCGCCATGCGGTGATCGGACGCGGCGCTGTCCATCACAACCGCGCCCAGCGCCCCGAGCGACCGCAGCCAGAGGTAATCAATCTGCACGCGGGGCAGCCCGGTGCGCCACAACGTCGCCGTTGTTTCTTTCGGCTGCCCTTCAAACGGGTCACGGAAGCCGGCGCGCCGCATCTCGGCGATCAGCGGCGAGTCCGGCACGTTGTTAAACGTCCCGCCGATTATCATGCGCCCCAGGTTGCCGTCCGGATGGTGCGCGCTGATGATGGTAAACACCTCGTTCAACTGGCGCTGCTGGTCCTGCTCCTGTTCTTCAATGCTGCGTCCATCGCCCGTTTCCAGCAAAAATGCCAGCCAGGTATTGTAAAGCGTAATTACGCCGGCGTCGGGTCGAATCTGGACGCGCTGCAAGCCGGTCTGCTGGCTGCCAATGCTGGTTAATGGCGCGCCATCGTCGTAGACTATTTCGACGTTGGACAGCACCGCCAGCCCCTGCAAGCCCTCGTTGGTCGGATAGAAGCGCGTGTCCATGCCCAGCCGCCGCGCCAGCCATAACGCCTGGTCAACACCGAAGCTGGTCAGCCGCCCGACTTCGACCTGCTGGAGCAGCACGGTGTTCGCGCCGCTTTGCTGAATCGTGCGGGCGAGGGCTTCCAGGTCATAATGATAAAATTCGTTGAAGCCGCCGTGAATGTTGTACGTGCCTACCCGCAGGCTGTCCACGTTGCGCGTGGCCTGGATGATCGGCGGACGCACCAGATACGCCACGCCGCCGGTGACGCCCACGACGGCTACCAGCCCGGCCAGTGATTGAAACGTTGTGCCGCCTGTCCAGGGGATGCGCCGCGTCGTCTGCACCATTGGCAGCGCCGCCAGGAATACTCCCAGCAGCAGCAAACCCAAGCCCATGCCACGAAAGCCGCGCAAAAATGGCGGAATGACCGAATTGAGGAAAGCGAAATCAGGCGCAAGGTTGCGGACGTAGGCGTACTCGTAGGTGAAGTTGTCACCCGCCACCAGCAGCAGGAACAGCAGCATCCCCAGCGTCAGCCACAGGCCGCTGAGGTTGCGCTCTTTTTCCGCCTGGGGACGCGCCAGCCACCACCACAGCATACTCGCCAGGAACGCTGCCACCAACAGCGCCGCGCCGGCAATCACGCCCTGGAAGCGCGTGCCGATCATGACCAGCAGTGCCAGCAGCAGCAGCCACAGCCAGCCGCGCACGCCGCCGTCGAACACGGTGATGAAGCTGCGCGCCTGCCGCCGCACCCAGGGCAGCAGGGGCAGCACGGTAGCCAGCGCCACAAACGGCGCGAATATCGTATAGTCAGTGTCGGCGCGCCGGGCGACGGCGTTTGGCAGACTCAGCAGCGACAGTTCGAGAAACAGCAGCCCGCCAAAGCCGACGCCGCCCCAGAACGGCATCAGGCCGCAGTCTGGCGATACGGGCGTTTCATCCTCGCCACGTCGCTGCAGCCCGCCGATAAAGCCCAGGATGCTGAGGGCAACCGCGACCAGCGACAGAATGATCTGCACTTGCAGATAGCGGGGCGACCAGGATGGGTCAAGCGTGTTGCCGGCGGCGCGGAATAGCTGGTCAATGCCAAGCGCCAGCACAAACATATACGGCAGCAGCGAGGCGCGGTGGCGGATGAGCAGCACCGTGTATAGCAGCCCGCCGCCAACGGCCAGCGCTGCGCCCATCGTGGGCGTAAACGTCGTGTCGGCCAGCATCAGCGCCCGGCCTGCCGCCGTCAGCGCCGCTGCCACGATCAACAGCCAGCGGAAGCGCCCAAAGACCAGTCCCAGCAGCGGCAGCGCCAGCATGTAAACCAGGAAGGATATTTCACTGCTGACGACCGCCAGACTAACCGCGCCGGGAGTGCCGGCGGGGATGGCCGCCGGGTCGAGTGCGCTGATGACCGACAAACCACCGACCCGGCTGTACACCATGCCGATGAGGTAACGGAGCGCCTGGACGAAAAAAACGCCGATCAGGACGGCTTCGGCAAGATGGGCATAGGATAAGCGCAGGCGATTACGCATTATCGGCTCCTGTGTGGCAGGGACGCTGTAAATCGAATCTTCACACGGCGACACGTGTCAGCCGAACATGGTCAGGAGAATGACACTGCGGAGTATACCACGATGTCCGGCTGACCGCCGCGCGGTTGGTTTGACAGGCGTTTGTGTAACCATCCATACCTGTCCATCTTGATGAAAGGGGTACTGTGCAAAGCGCCTAACAGCGATATAATCCCGCAAATTTCGACCGGGATGTTAGGGGAGGCGGATGTGGAACGGGTAGACACCATCCTCACCGGCGGCACTGTCGTTACGATGAACCCACAGTTTGACATTATCCGTGACGGGGCAGTGGCCGTTCGGGAAAACAAAATCATTGCGGTCGGCGCGAGCGCCGACATCGCGGCGCAGTACGAGTCCGACAACGTGGTGGAGTGCGCCGGGCAGTACATCATGCCTGGATTGGTCAATGCGCATACGCATGTACCGATGACGCTGCTGCGCGGGCTGGCCGATGACCGGCGGCTGGATGTGTGGCTGATGGGTTACATGATGCCGACCGAGCGCGAATTTGTGAACCCGGAATTCTGCCGTATCGGGACCGGGCTGGCCTGCGCGGAGATGATCCGCAGCGGCGTGACCAGCTTTGCCGATATGTATTATTACGAATCAGACGTAGCGGCAGCGACGGCTGCCGCCGGTCTGCGCGGCGTGCTGGGGCAGTCCATCCTCAAGTTCCCATCGCCGGACGCGGAAACCTATGAGTTCAGCCTGGATTACGCAGCGCAGTTCATCGAGAAGTGGCGCGGCCACCCCCTCATCACCCCCGCGATTGCGCCCCACGCCGTCTACACCACCACGCCGGAAATTCTGCGCGAGTGTGCCGACCTGGCGAAAGCCTATGACGTGCCCATCCTGATTCACATCTCGGAAGCCAGGCTGGAAGTGGATAACAACATCGAGTGGTACGGCGCGCCGGTTGTGCCCTACGTGCAGTCGGTTGGCCTGCTGGATGCAAAGGTGTTAGCCGCCCACTGCGTTCATATCAATCACGGCGAAATGCGTATCCTGCGTGACCACCATACGACCGTTGCGCATTGCCCGACGAGTAACCTGAAGCTGGCATCGGGCATCGCGCCTGTGACGCAAATGCTGGAGCACGATTTGATCGTCGGTATCGGCACGGACGGTACGGCCAGCAACAACGATCTGGACATGTTCGAGGAAGTGCGGCTGGCGGCGATTCTTGCCAAGACTGCCGCCAATGACCCGACCGCGCTCCCGGCGCGCGAGGCGCTGCTGATGGCGACGCGGCAGGGGGCGGCGGCGCTGTTCCTGGGTGACGTGACCGGCAGCCTGGAAGCGGGCAAGCTGGCTGACATCATCACGGTAGATGCCAATCCGGTGCATAATGTGCCGCAGTTCAGCCGCGACCCCAACGCCGTGTATTCGCGGATTGTGTACGCCGGCAAGAGCACCGACGTGCGCCATGTGATCTGCAACGGGCGCTGGTTGATGCGCGACCGCCAACTGCTGACGATCAATGAAGCGGAACTGCTGCAAGCGGCGGAGGAGTATGCGCGTAAGATTGACCGTTTTCTGGCGGCGCGCGAAGA
The DNA here is from genome assembly GCA_016223085.1 of Chloroflexota bacterium. Lineage (GTDB taxonomy): Bacteria > Chloroflexota > Anaerolineae > Aggregatilineales > Phototrophicaceae > CFX2. The sequence continues at coordinate 137,097 of JACRPS010000011.1, read as the reverse complement.
AGACATCCTCAGTAAGCTGCTGGCAATCGGCGGGTTGCAGCAAAGCGAAAGTTTTGAAGTGCAGGTGAAGGCGGTGCTGCCAAATGAGGCAGCAGTGGAAAAGCTCATCAGACACCCGGACGTGCAGGTGATTGATTTCAAACGCTACCGTCAGTATGATACGTATTTCCTGTTTGACGACCCCGCTAAAGGCCGCGTGCGCTACCGTGAAGACGACAAAATTGACGATCAGGACGAAGTGGAGTCGGTTCGCACCCGCCTGACGTACACGCTGCCCACCAAGGAGCGCGAATTTAACTCCGCTATTCTGCTGTCGCACTCGCGTTTTATCTCCGATGCGGACCGACCGCTGCGTTTCTACCGCGAGTATTTCCAGCCGGTGAGCGAGCGTGAACTGCACAAGGACCGCCGCCGCTGGCACATCCTGTTCCAGGGTGTGCTGTTCTACGTCAACGTGGACACGGTGCTGACGCCGCGCCTGCCACAGACCTTCATCGAACTCAAGAGCCGCACCTGGTCGAAGTCCGATTCGGAAATCAAGGCCGACCGCATCCAGGAGATGCTGAAGATACTTGGCATTGCCCCCTCGGACATCATCCGCGAGGAATATCTGGAGATGGAAGCGACACCGTAGGTATAGGGGCGCAGGACCTTGCGCCCCTACAGGTTAATTCCTCAATACCAATTACCTCCAATTGGTACTTTACCGTCTTTCTTCTGGCTGATACGATACAAAGTCCGGTCGTATTACGGAGGGCGTTGTTGTGTCGTCAGTCAGTTCGGAGCATCCCCAGGCGAATACGCGCTGGCTGCTGGGATTCATCCTGGCGCATCGGGGTGCGGCGGTGGGATCGCTCCTGGCCGGTACGGTTGCCGGCATTACGTCAGCGGCTACACCGTACCTGATGGGTATCATCGTTGACCACATCCGTCGCCAGGTGCCGATTGAGCAGATTGGCGCGGACGCGCTGGCGTTGATCGCGCTGTCGGTCGTGACGGTCGCCGCGTTTTTCGGCCAGCGGTATTACAGCGGGGTGGTGGCCTATTCGGTCAACTACGACATCCGGCGCACGCTGTTTGATAACCTGCTGACGCTCGACCAGAGCTTCTACCAGCATTACCCCACTGGCGACCTGATCTCCCGGATGCACGCCGATACCGAGATGATCTGGCGTCTGCTGGCGATTGCCTTCACCCGCTTTGGCAGCGCCATTTTTACCGTTATTGTGACGTTTATCCTGCTGGGCACGATTAACCTGCCCCTGACCATCGTCGTGTTTGTGGTCCTCAGCATTTCGACCTTCTTCCAACTGCGCGCCGGTCGGGCGCTGGCGCCGGTGTTTGAGAAGGTGCAGGATCAGGCCGGGGTGCTGGCGGCGCTGGTGCAGGACAGCATTAGCGGCATCCAGACGATCAAAACATTTGGCAAGGAAGCCGGCGTGGCAAAAAAATACCACGACGAAAATGTGGAATACCGCCGCCGCTGGCTGTACTTCCGGCGGCGCAACGAGCCGGTTGGGATGCTGCCGAACATGATTAGCGAGCTGACCGCCGCCGTCGTGGTGCTGTTCGGTGGGGTGCTGGCGCTCAACGGCGCGCTGACGCTGGGTAACTTCGTGCAGTTCCTGGTCTATCTGGCGCTGATCGGCAACGTGCTGCTGCAACTGGGAACAATTTACCAGCGATACCAGCAGACGCGGGGCGCGCTGTTCCGGCTGACGCCGCTGCTGCAACAGGCGCACATCCGCACCGACGACGATGCTAAACCGCTGCCCACACCGCGTGGCGAGATCACGTTTGAGAACGTGGGCGTGTACGTGGACGATACCTGGCTGCTGCGCAATGTATCGCTGCACATTCCCGCCGGTTCGGTGGTGGCGCTGGTTGGGCCAACCGGGTGCGGCAAAACGTTACTGGTGAACCTGCTGGCGCGGGTACACGACCCGACCGAGGGCCGGGTGCTAGTGGACGGTGTGGACGTGCGCGACCTGGCGCTGGAAGACCTGCGCCGGGCGATAGCCTACGTGCCGCAGTCCACGTTTTTGTTCAGCCAGCCGCTGCACCAGAATGTACGGATGGGCATGGACGGCATCAGCGACGATGATTTCAAGCAGGCGATACATATCTCCCGACTGAGCAACGATCTGCCCCAGCTTCCGCGCGGGCTGGATACGCTGGTGGGCGAAAAGGGCGTGATGCTCTCCGGCGGGCAAAAGCAGCGGGTCGCTATCGCGCGGGCGCTGGTGCGCGATCCCGCGATTCTGGTGCTGGACGACGCGCTGTCGAGCGTGGATACGCAGACCGCTGCCGATATTCTGGGCGATCTGCGTACTGTGCTGCGTTCCCGCACCAGCCTGATTATCGCCCACCGGATTGCCACCGTGAAGGACGCCGATTTTATCGTGGTCATGTCCGAGGGGCAGATTGTCGAACAGGGAACGCACGACGAACTGATCGCGCGCGATGGTCTGTACGCCCGGATGGTCGAACGCGAATTGAGCGAAGACAGGGAAACTGCTGATGTCGAAGGATAAGGCGCAACCTCAAAACGACACGGCAGGGGCACGGCATGCCGTGTCCCTGCCAGACACGCTGCAAAGCGAAGCCGATCTGCGCCAGGACAAATTCAGCGACCGTTACCTGATTGTGATGCTGGGGCGGTTTGTCAAACCGTACTGGCGCGGCCTGCTGCTGGTGTTTGGGATGCTGGTCGCCGTCACGGTGCTGTCGCTGCTGCCACCGTATCTGATTCAGCGGGCGGTGGATGGGCCGATCAGCAGCGGCGACCTGAACGGCCTCATCCCTTACGGCCTCGTCTACTTCGGCTCGATTCTGCTGCTGTTCGCGCTGCGCTTCGGGCACACCTATCTGCTGCAAACGGTCGGCCAGAATGCGTTGGTCGGGCTGCGGCAGACGTTGTTTGAGCACATCCTCAGGCAGGATATGCGTTTCTTCAACACCACGCCGGTCGGCCAACTGGTATCGCGCCTGTCCAATGACGTGGATGCGCTGACCGAACTGGTTTCGACCAGCATCGTCGTCGTCGCCAGCAATCTGGTGACGCTGGTCGGCATCATCACCGTGATGTTTGCGATCAACTGGCGGCTGGCGCTGCTGGGCCTGTGCCTGATACCGGTGATGACCGGCCTGACCATCTACTTTCGCCGCAAAATCCGGGCGCTGTCGAGCGCGTTTCACAAGCTGGTGGCGGAATACCTGGCGTTCATCAACGAGCAGTTTAACGGTATGTTGATCGTCCAGCTTTTTGGCCGTCAGCCCCTCAGCCGGAACGAGTTCGATGCAATCAACCAGGAATACAAAAACATCCACTCCCACCTGCGTGACGTGTATACGGTCTATTCGTCGGTGCTGCAACTGCTCACCTCCGCCGGGCTGGCGATTGTGCTCTACGGCGGCGGGCATGGCGTGCTGGCCGGGTGGGCAACGCTGGGGATGCTGATCGCGTTTATCCAGTACACACAGCGCAGCTTTGAGCCAATCTTGCAGCTTACGGAGCAGTTCGCGCAGATTCAGCAGGCGCTGGCGGCGGGCGAACGCATCGCCAAAATGCTGAAAGTTGAGCCGCGCATCGTTGACCCGGCGCAGCCGCAGACCATCCAGCAGTTCCGGGGTGCGATCACGCTCGATCACGTGCGTTTCAGTTACGAGCCGGATACACCCGTGCTGCGGGACGTGAACATTCAGATTCCCGCCGGGCAGCGGGTGGCGATTGTGGGCGCGACCGGCGCGGGTAAAACGTCGCTGGCCGGGCTACTAGCACGCTTTTACGATGTTGATGCCGGGCGGGTGCTGATTGACGGCGTGGACGTGCAGGATTTGAGTCTGGCGGATTTACGCCGTTATGTGACGGTCGTGCCGCAGAATCCGTACTGCTTCAACGGCACGATTGCCGATAATCTGCGCCTGTTTGATGACAGCGTGACCAACGAACGAATGATCGCGGCGGCGCGCACGGCGCGGGCGGCGGCCTTTATCGAACGACTGCCAGGCGGTTACGATTACGAACTGCTGCCCGGTGCGTCGAATCTGTCGCAGGGGCAGAAGCAGCTGCTGGCGCTGGCGCGCGCCCTGATTCACAGTCCCGGCAGCATCCTGGTGCTGGACGAAGCGACCAGCAGCATTGACACCGAAACCGAGGCGCTGATTCAGGAAGGGCTGGCGCAGGTGCTTAAAAACCGCACCAGCCTGATTATCGCCCATCGGCTGAGTACGGTGCGGGACGCCGACCGCATCCTGGTGATGCAGCGTGGGCGGGTGGTCGAAGATGGCACGCACGAGCAGTTATTGGCGCGCAACGGGGTATACGCGCAGCTTTACCGCCGCCAGTTCGAGGAACTGCACGCTAACCACCACCACGAGATGTCGCAGCAGCAAGAGCGGGTGTCGTAGATGGGGTGACGGGGTACACAATCCGTGTAGGGACACGATTATCGTGTCCCTACTACAGTCCCCACAACCAGACCGCGCCATCGCCACCACCGGTTGCCAGCAGCGAGCCATCGTGGTTAAAGGCCACGCTGAACACCCAGCCGACGTGCCGCTGCAACACCGCCAGCGACCCGCCGCTGCTGGCGTCCCACAGCCGGGCTGTGTTGTCGCGCCCGCCGGAAGCCAGCACGCTGCCGTCCGGGCTGTAAGCCACGCTGAACACATCGCGGCCATGTTCGGTCAGTGTCAGCAGGGCGCTGCCGGTTTGCACGTCCCACACGCGGACGCTGTTATCGGCGCTGGCTGACGCCAGCTTTGTACCATCAGGGCTAAACACCACCGCGCGTACCTCTGCCGTGTGGCCTTGCAGCGCCCGTTCCTGCGCGCCAGTGGCCGCGTTCCAGAGGATAATGCGCCCATCCAGCCCACCAGCCGAGGCGATCAAGCGGCCATCGGGGCTGAAAGCGACCGAAAGCACCCGTTCGCCAGGGAAATTCAGCACATTTTGTGACGTGCCGCTGGCCGCGTCCCACAGCGCAATGGTGTGGTCTTCGCCACCGGACGCCAGCCAGCGCCCGTCCGGGGTGAAATCAAGGCTGCGAATCGCGCTGCTGCTGCGCCCTTCGAGGATGTTCACGGCCTGCCCGCTGGCTGGATCCCACAGGCGAATTGTGCCATCGTCGCCGCCGGACGCCAGCAGCCGACCGTCGGGCGAGAAGTCCACCGCATACACGATGCCATTATGCCCGTACAGGACGGCCTGCTGCTGCCGCGTCTGGACGTTCCACAACCGCACCGTGTTGTCGCCGTTGGCCGAAGCCATCAGCGTATTATCCGGGCTGAAGGCCACGCTCCGTACCGGCAGGGGTTCCTGCTGAAGTTCCGCCAGCGCGGCCACCTGACCGGCATTGGCGGGCGTGATCGCCGATTGGCCGACCGGCATGGGGGTGATAACAGCGCCGATCACGTTGCCTGGTGTCAGGATGGAGGTCGGCGAGAGCGCATCGGTTGGTACGTCCAGCGGCGTGAAAGAAAGGGCCGCGGTCGGCTGTTCCGCTGTCCGACGCGACGGCTGGTCGCCGGTGAGGGCGGACAGGATAAACAGCGTCAGCGCCGCGAATACTACCAGCGCCAGCAGGCCGAAGCCAACGCCAACGACCAGCGGCAGCATCGGGTTGGCCTTGCGCCGGGGGCGGGCTGGGTAGGCTGTTGACGCTGTATTGGTAAACGACGGCATGGCGACCGGCTGCGGCGGCTCTCGCGGCGGGGGTGGTACGGCTATGCCCGGCTGCTGTGCCGGCGTAGGCGCGGACTCGGCAGGTGGGGGAGTCGGGTCGGCGGGCGCGCTGTCTGGAACAACCGGCATGGATGGTATCGTGCCGGGAGCCAGATCAAATGTAAAAAATCCGGTGGACTCGCCTTCTGAACCGCGCACGGCTTCGCGGAAGGCATCGGCAAAGGCCAGCACGTTTGGATACCGTTCCGATGAGCTTTTGGCTAAGGCGCGGTCGAGCACGAGGCTCACGGCGGGAGGTACACCCTCGCGCAGCGTATGTGCCGGCACAGGCATTTCGTGCAGATGCTGGTACATCAATTCGTGTGAGGTGGGCGCGTCATAGGGCAGCCGCCCGGTCACAAGCAGATACATCAATACGCCAAGCGCGTACTGGTCCAGCGCGGGGGTCAGCGGTTCGCTGCGCCATTGCTCCGGCGCCATGTAGGCCGCCGTGCCCATGATGAGACCCTCTTTGGTCAGCGCCGAACTGCTGTGCATCAACTTGGCGATGCCAAAATCCACCAGATAAGCGTGCCCCTGCCGGTCGAACATCACGTTGCCGGTCTTAAGATCGCGGTGAATCACACCCCGGCCGTGGGCGTAATCGAGCGCGCTGGCAAGCTGCCGCAGCAACGCGGCGATTTCGCCCAGCGACGGCAGCGGTTTACCGTCGAGCAGGCGCTGGTCAAGCCGCTGCGCCAGCGTGCCGCCGTTGAGTAGCCGCATGGCCACATAGCTGATGCCGTCCTGCGTGCCGTAATCATAGACTGGCACGATATTGGGATGTTCGAGCGAGGCAATGGTTTTGGCTTCGAGGATGAATCGTTCAGCATAGCCCGGCTCCAGGGCGATCAGCGGCGACAGCACCTTGATGGCGACGTGCCGTTCCAGTTCCGGCTGGTAGCCGTGATAAACGGCGCTCATGCCGCCGATGCCCAGGAGTTCGCGCAGTTCGTATTGGCCGAGGATTTGCCCCGATAGATTTTGGACGCTCACACGTTTGCCCGTACTGTAAAATTAGCGCAATCGAATTTTAGGCTGCTTGTGTTAGATCAGCGTAATGCGCCTATACCGGGCGTTCGCCGCTGCCAGGCGAGGGCTGCGCGGCGCGGGTCAATCCCCTGAACTCCACCCCATAAAAAGCAGCGCGGCAGATGGCCGACAGCATGAAGATAAAAAACAGCACGATAGCGGCGTTGGTCAACCGGCTGCCCAGGTCGCTGCTCGTCTGCCCGAATAAGCCATGAATCGCCGCGATTAGCCCAATGAGGATGTAGCTGAACTGCATCCACAGCAGATGGGGGTAAAAGCCGTTGTCGCGCGTTTTGCGGGTGACGACGTATTTGGGTTTCCGGCGGCGCGAACCAAGCGCCACCCAGAAGGCTTTGAAGTAGGTCGGCCAGTGGCCGATCCAGTACTGCCACATTCGCAGCATAAACAGACTTTGCCCACGTGACAGCACTACGTAATACAGCACGTTGATGGTAATCCAGGGGAACAGGGCCGAACCGTTGATCGGGATAAACTCGCCCGTGAGCAGCGAGATGACCGGTACGAGCATCAGCAGCGGCATAAAAAACGACGACATCACGTAAAAGAGGCCGAGTTCAAAATACTGTGACCGCTGCGCCAGCGTCAGACCGGGTTTGAACAGGGGGTTATCAAACAGGAACAGCCGCCAGGTATCCACCGCCCAGGTGCCGCGCTGTTTGAGCAGGCCGGGGATGTCATCCGGCGCGAGGCCGATGGACAGCTTTTCGTTATGATATTCCGAGCGCCACCCCCGGCTGTGCAGCCAGTACGAAGTGGTCAGGTCTTCGACCACGTTCCAGGTGACAAAGCCGCCAATCGAACGAATCGCGTCAAGTCGCCACAGCACGCCGCTGCCGCAGGCGAAGGCGGCGTTATAGCCGTTGCGTCCCACCTGGAACACGTCGAAAAACATGCGGTCGCGCGTGCCAAACGGGTCGCTAGGCGGGGCAACCGCTTCTTTCGGGGTCTGGACAAAGGCGATGGTCGGGTCACTAAAGTAACCCACCGTCTTTTCCAGAAACGTCGGATGAATGACCTCGTCCGCGTCCTGCGTCAGAATCAATTCTGCCTGTGGGAAAACCTGCTCGATATAGCGGAGCGCGGCGTTCAGGTTGCCCGCCTTCGCGTCTTTCTGTGGGCCGGGATGATAATAAACGTCGTGACGCTCCGCCATCCGGCGCACGTCGGCGCGTCGTCCGTCGTCAGAAACAATGATAGCCAGCAAATGGCGAGGGTAGTGCAGCTTCTTCAACGAGGCGACGGTACGTTCCAGCACGTTTACGGGTTCACCATAAGTCGGCACGACGACGGCCACCGCCGGCAGGGGATGGGGCAGCGGCGGCGGTTCAGTATGGCTGCGTGGTTTAAACTGGTTAACGTAGTTGATGACCAGCACCACAAACATGCCAGACACACCCACCAGATGGATGAAGGCCAGGGCAGATGGTTGTTCCAGCGTGATGTGATAGCTGTGCAGCCAGTACGATTGGCCGATGAAAATCAGCAGCAGGCCGATGATACGCAGCATCCACACGCTGTAACCCAGTTCAGGGAACCAGATGAGGATGGCAAAGCCAATCGTCAGAATGACGATGGCCGATGTTGGCCAGAAATGCGGCCAGACCAGCGTGTTAAAGTAGGTCAGCAGCACCATGTCGGCGACGAGCAGCGCCGACGCGATCAGAACGATGGATAACAGCCGGACAAGGCGGCGCACGATTTATTGACCTCCCTGACACGGCATATTGGCAGGCCGGATGTGGACGTTGGTCACAATATCCGCGCCGGTCAGCAGGTGGTCGGCCTGGCTGTAGGCAATGGCATACCCGGCCCGCCGCAGCAGGGTTTCGAGTTCGCCACTCCATTCCGGCGCGTAGTAGTTTTCCAGCACAATCATATCGTAGCTGCATTCCTCAATTGCCTGCCGGACCGCTGCTTCGCCGGTCAGGCTGCCGTATTCGGTGTACCAGACGTTGTTCCACACGTCGCGGTCTGCGGTGCCGAAGTCGAAGTAATACTCGTAGATGGCGTAGCTGGACGACAGTACCCGGCTTTCCGGCGTGATTCCCTGTGCCCGCATAAACTCAATGACGCCGGTGCTATCCGGCCAGCTATAGTGAAACACGCGGTTCTGATAAAACGTATCGCTGGCAAAGGCAAACACGGCGATGGCCGTGACGACTGCGCTGACAAGCCGGACCGGCAACGCCAGCCGTCCCCGCAGCCCGATCACGGCGCGCACCAGCACCGCAATCGCGTACCCCGCCAGCGGTGCGATGAAAATGAGCGCATAGACGTTGTGTTTCCAGAGTGACCGTGCATTGGCGGTCGCCAGATGATACAGTGGCAACACCAGCAGCGTGGCAGCCAGAACGGGCAGACTGAGCGCGAACAGTAGCCGCAGCCAGGGGCGGCCCTGCAGGCGGCGCAGACCCTTGCGCGCCACCAGCAGCAGCCCGACCGCAAACAGCAGCAGCGGGACGCCGATTTCCTGAAGAATTTCGGCAACAATCGCGCCCCGGTCTGCCCGCTGCGAGGCAAACTGCCCGCTGAAAACTGCCGGCAAGTCCTCGTGGTAAAAGGCGGCATAGATGCCGAGGATGAGGACAATCGGAATGACAAACGACAGCCAGGGGATACCCATGATAAACGACCGCAGGCCACGACCCTGAACAATGTGCAGAACCAGCGCGATAGCGATCAGAGCCGGCAGGTACAGCAGGCCAATGTATTTGGCGAGGACGCTCAGGCTGAAACTGACACCCGCCCAGGTCAGATACCGTTTTTGCCGGTCGGCGTCGTGCATGGCGTTGACGATGCACCAGCCCGCCACCGCCAGCAGCGGCACGCCGAGCGCGTCGTACACGGCGTGCTGCCCCAGGTTAATGCTGATGGCGCTCAAGCCAAAGACAAACAACGCCCACAGCCCGGCGCGGCGGTCAAACAGACGGGATGCCACCGCGTACACCGCAAGGGCGGCGGCGGTCGTCAGCACGGCACTGAGCAGGCGCAGCCCGGCGACCCCAGCCAACTTGTCGGCGGCAGTCGCCATCACCGGATACAGGTACGAGCCAAACATCCAACTGGTCGCACCCTTGCTGAAGTTACCCGCCAGCACATCCTCGCCAACGGTGGTATAAATCGCCTCGTCCAGATACAGCGCATTGAAGTTAAGATTGGTGGCGCGGACGGCAAAAATCAGGCCGATCAGCAGCACGGCCAGCAGATGTTCGACGGTGATATGAAGCTGACGGTCGCGGGTGGCATGCAGGAACATGCTGTCAATCGCCGCCGTGAAACCGGCATGGCGTGTGTACATGGTTGGCGCGGCATGAGCCGACCGCGCCGGACGCGGATTTTCAACGGTTGGTTCGGCATGGCGTGGCAGGTTGCCCGGCGGGGTACGTTCTTTTTCCGCCTGTCCTACACCGTTGCTGGAAGCGCGATAGTAACCCGACTCTGGCATGTAATCTTAAACTCCGCATGACGAAACCTGTTTATCATACGAAGCAAACAGCAGATTACAAGCGTAAAATCGTTAGACGACTATTAATTTTAACGGTTCAGTGCGCTGGTTAATCGGCGGCGCTTGACGTTACGGTGTTCTTCGCCTTCAGCCGTACCGTAGGGTAAAAGAGGCCGCCCAGCAGCACGATAATCAGCGTCTTGGCGCGAATCAGGAAGATGGCGGACAACCCCACCGACGGCGGCAGCCCCAACCACTGGAACAGCAGCACAAACGCCCATTCCTGCACGCCGACGCCGTTAAACGAAAATGGCAGCATTCCCACCACGCTCAGAATCGGCGCGATGATGGCAATACCGAGCAGCGGCGTGGCCGGGTAAAAGGCTCTGGCGCAAACGTATACGTTCAAAATTGAAAGCACATGGTACAGGACGGACCAGGCAAACGCGACTGCCAGCACGCGCCGCCGGTCCTTATAGGCGTACAGGCTGGTCTGGAACTTGCGGAACTTGGCTGTATATTTCTTCAGCAGCGACGATGGAAGCACGCGCTCCATCCAGTCCAGCAGTCGCCGGTCGAAGATCACCCACAGCACCCCCGCGAACATCACGACGACCGCCAGCACGGCCAGCGTCAATGCCGTGTCCTGAATCAACGTCAGGTTGCCCAGTAGCGCCAGAATCGCAAGCAGCAGCAGTACGACGAAGCCGGTCAGCCGTTCCATAAACACCGATGCCAGCGCACCGGCGGGGTCGCGGGTACGGTTGCCCAGCTCGTACACGCGCACCACGTCCCCGCCAACGGTCGAGGGCAGGAAGTTGTTGAAGAAGTAGCCGACGTAATACAGCCTGAACAGGAACCAGAACGAAACCTCATCCCCTTGTGACCGCAGTAGTAGCTGCCATTTGATGACGCTGATGAGAATGAGCAACGGCGACAGCAGCACCGCGACGATCACCAGCAACGGATCGGCCTGGCGCAGTGTTGCCAGCAGTTCGTTAATGCCAACCTGACGCAGCACCAGCGCCAGCAGCAGCAGGGTAATCGCCAGGAAAACCAGCGACCGCAAGCGTTTCACCGTTTAAGCCCCCTGGCGCGCTTTGACGCGGGCTTTGAGCGCGCCGCGCCACTGCTTCGATTTGATCTTGAGGAAGATCAGGGCGACGCCAACCGGCGAGAAGAAAAAGCGCAGCATCATGCGGCGGGCGCGTGGGCGATTGGCAAACAGGAACGACATACGGTAGGTGAACTCATACAGCCGGTCACTCCACGACATGTGGGTGACCTGCGCCGCTGCGTCCACCCCGTAATCCGGTGCGCGCCGCCCCTGCCGCAGCCGCTGCGAAATCCGCAGGTAGGAGATCATCTTGCGTTCGCGGCGCAGGTGAGCGTAGGCTTTATCCACCGTACGCGGCTCGACCGGCTCCAGCGCCAGTTCACCGGCCTGCCGCAGGGCTTCGATGACCTGCTCGCCTTTTTCCGTACGGCACAGAATCAGCGTGCTGCCTTTGGGATGCAGGTACTTGCCGTCCCTGCCGCGCAGCCACATATCAGAACAGGTGATGTCCGAAAACTCGGCGGAGTAGTCCGGGCACAGGTGGCAGCGGTCGGGCAGGTACATGCGCAGCATCATGTTGTACGCACCGTCCTTGTACTCGAAGTGGTGCAGATCCCGCACCGCGCCGGTTTTGAAGTGCGCCTGGAACTTGCCGGGGAACGGCCCGCCACGATGCGATACCTGCTTTAAATCCTGCATCTGGATACCGTTTACGTCTACCAAATCCTGAATCGCCTCTTTTTCCAGCGTGCCCCGGCAGGCCAGGCCGATGGTCAGGAAGGCGCGGTCGTGCAGGCGTTTATTGAGCTGTTCCAGCTTCCTCAGGCCGTGTACCTGACAGGCCACGCCGACAAAGGCGAACCGTTCGTTTGTACCTTTCAGATCGCGCAGGACCTTGGTGTTGGGGACCGTCGTATATTTGGACTGCGCCGCCGCGCGGATTTCTGCTTCGGTACGGGCGATGTAGGGGCGGGGCAGCGCCGGGTCATCCGGGTTCGGCCCGACTACCACCGCGCCGTCTACCAACCCCTGTTTGACCAGCGCGATCAGCAGTTGCGTGACCACACCGCCCGCCGCGCCTTCCTGGCGTACGCCGGGGCGTGTTGCGTGGCCGAGATACGCCTTGCGAAACGTGCCGCTCATCTTCTGCGGCTGGTACTCCGCGCCGTACATCTGCTCGTGCAGCGCCTTCATGTCGAAGTCAATGCCAGGGCATACCTTCACGCACAGGCCGCAGTCAATGCAGCCTTCAGACTCAATGTGCGGAAAATCGTGGTCGTCAAACCGAATCACGTTCGGTGGGCAGATGACATGGCATGCGCCGCAGCGGGTACACAGGTCTTTGGGAATCACCCACAGCGGGGAGGTGCGCTGTGTTTCATCAACGCGACCGTCATCAAGGTACGTAAAATATTCCATCACACTGAACCTGCCTGAACTTCGGCAACTGGCTGTGGCTGACCGAGATAGGGGCTGAGCAGCGCGGCGCTGTGGCTAGCCTTCGCTTTTTCGCGCTGGATGATCGGTTGCAGCGCTTCGCGCGTCTGCCCGCGCCAGCGATAGGCTTCCAGCGTCAGCGCTGCCAGCCGGTCAGCGGTCAGTTCGTCGAAGGCGATCATCCATTGATCCTGCTCGATGGTTTTGAGATAGCCCGCCGTTTTGGGATACGAGATGATGCCAACCACCGGCGTACAGACCGACGATGCCAGGATGATAGCATGTGTCCGCATAGCGACCAGCAGTTCCACCTGGCTCAACAGCGCCGTGAGTTCTTCGTAGGTGTAATCCTTATTGCCGACGACATGCACCTGATCGCGGTGACAGACGCGGTTGATGGCCTCCATCGTGATCTTTATGTCCATGACCTGCGTGACAAAAAACAGCACGTCCGTGCCGGTCGCATCAATAATCCGGTCAACGGCTCTGGCAATCACCTCGGAAAAAAGCTGCTTGTCCTGGTCGCTGCGGTCGCCGCGCAGGTAGGCGTCCAGATAGGCATTGATGTTAAAGCCAAGCGTGCCCTTTGGATTGCGGAACGCGCCGGTTTTATCCATGATGGCGCGCAGGCGGTCTGGGCCAACCGGACGAGCATTCACGGCGCAGTCCGCCGCCTGGGTTAAACGAGGGTGGGGCAGTCCCAACCGGTCGAGCAGCTCACGCGATTGTTCGTCACGCAAGATGATCTGATCGCAGCTTTTGATGACACGCTCGAACATACGCCGGCCCGCCGGGGTTTTGATCGGTCCCAGGCTCATGTTATACAGCACCACCGGGATACCGCGCTGTTTGGCCAGCGGCAGCACCAGCGACAGGGTAGACAGGTAGTTAAACAGCGGGTTATACAGCTTCATGTCAAACAGGATATTGTCCGTCATCAGCACCAGATCGGAACTGAGCACGGCGCGGAAGATTGGCAGGCCAAAAATCTTGAGGCTCAATGCCCAGGGTTTGAGCGACACCGGCTCAACGTCGTATTGCGCGTAATGGCTGCGGACGAAGCCGGGGTTAAACGTCGGCACAACAAAGCGCACGTCAGGATACAGGGCGGCTACGTCGTGCATCAGGCAGCCGAGGATGGCGTTATCACCCGCGTTCCGGCCCGAAAAGTTACCTAAAACACAAACCCGGTGTTTTTTTACTGTCATCGGAGTTCCTCGTCAAACCTTACCATAAATCCTGAACCGTTATTCGTGCCATCGTAGGGGCGGGTTTATAAACCCGCTCCTACAGATAGTTGTGCGCCCGATACCAGTCCGCCGTCTGCCGCAGCCCGGTGCGTAAATCCACCATCGGGTGGTAGCCGAGCACGGTTCTGGCTTTGGTGATGTCAAAGGCGCGGTGCTTGCGGAAGAAGTCCAACCGGCGCGGGTACAGCGGTGGCTCGATACCCAGCGGTTTGCACATGGCGCGGCAGACTCTGGCCGCCAGCATCACCGGCGCCAAGGGGATATGTAGCCGGGGGGTGGGGCGGCCCAGCGCCTCCGCGATCATGGCCGTCAGTTGGTTGATGGTCACGTACTGTTCGCCGGCGATGATAAACACCTCGCCGACCGCTGCCTCTTTTTCGCCGGCCAGCAGAAAACCCTGCACCAGATCATCAATGTAAACGTAGTGATAATACACCTCGCCGCTGCCGAGGATGACAAACAGCCCCCGGTCAATGCCCTTAAACAGCTTGAGAAAGCGGGTGTCGCCGGGGCCATAAATGGCGGCGGGGCGAACCACGCTGACCGGCAGCCCGTGCTGCTGGCCGAACGCCAGCACGATTTTTTCGCCTTCCAGTTTCGACTTCTGATACCAGTCGCCCGGCCTATAAGGGGCGGTTTCGTTGGCAGGCGGATTCTCAATATTGCCCAGCACGCCAACAGTGCTGCAATGCACGAAGCGGCTGACTCCGGCGTCCAGCGCCGCGCACAGCAGGCGTTCAACGGCGCGCGCATTCACGTCATAAAAGTCGCTGGCCGCACCCTCGTGCCGGTACATGGCAGCGATATTGTAGACCACGTCCACGCCGCGCATCAGCCCATCCGGCAGCGTTTCGTCGGCCAGGTCGCCATAGACCACTTCCACCGCCGCGCCCTGAAGCGCATCCAGCCTGCTGCTGCGCCGCACCAGCGCACGGACGCTGTAACCGCAGGCGGCCAGCTTGCGCGCCAGGTTGCTGCCGGTGAAGCCGCTGGCTCCGGTGACGAGTGCGGTTTTAGCCATGATGGTTCACCTCCGCCGGAACGGTAGGGCGGGTTAGTACAGGCACTTTGGCGCTGCGGGCGCGGGCGATCAGCATGTAGCCACTGGTGAAGGGCAGCAGCAGGTCGAGTTTTGCGATCAGCCACACCACCGGATAGACCAGCGCGTACAGCCTGAACATCTTCTGATAAGCCGCCATGTCCTCACCCGTGATGACCAGCCCTTTTTTTGACTCGTCGCCTTTACGTCCCTTCAGCAGACCAACCGCCCAGACGATCATCGTGTCTATCCACTCCGAGAAGAAGCGCGAATAGGTGTGGTGCTGTTCCAGCGTAAACCGGTCACCCAGCAGCCGCCGCAGCGATTCGATGGTGTAGCCGGGGCGCAGGTGGCCGTGTTTTTCGTCCGTCTGGCCGATGGCAAAGCGGAAGCGCCGCAGCAGGGAGTGTTTGACATGCGGCACGTTGACGACCAGCAGCCCGTCCGGCTTCAGGATGCGGAACAGCTCGCGGATAAACGCTTCGTCGTCCGGGATATGTTCGAGGAAATCCACGATCACCACGCAGTCAAATTCGTCATCGGCGAACGGGGTGCCCCTGCCGTCAATCCGGTGTACGTCGGTCTGCACCAGAGCGCGGATCGAGCGCACCGTTTTTTCTTCCAGATCGGCGCTGGCCCACGAGCCGCCCTGCTGCCGCAGCAGCAGGCTGATCACGCCGTTGTCCGAGCCAATGTCCAGACAACGCAGACCGGCTGTCGGCCCCAGCATGGCCGTGATCTCGCGGAATTTCCGCTGCTTGAGGACGGATTTGTTAAACAGGCGTACCGGCCACTGCTGCATGAATCCCTCGCCCAAACCGATAATGTGTCTTGAAGGTTTCGATCTCCTGCCGGACGCGCGCCGGCGTCCAGCCCCGTTCGGCGGCCATCACCCCGGCGCACGTTCGTACCGTTTCCTCACCCGGATAGGCCGCGCTGCCGTAATCCGTGCGGCGCAGCAGCACATCCGCCAGCGTGTGGGCCATTTCACTGCGGATGGCGTGGCGCGTTTCCGCTTCCAGCAGCGCCTTGTGCTGGCCGCGCGCGGCGGCGGTACTTTCGGCGTAATACCGCAGCACGTCCGGGTAAGCGCTGCCATAGTTGTAGGCCAGATGATGCAGCGCGTTGGCATCCAGCCCACACGGTTTCTGACGCAAAAGCTCTCGCAGCAGGTCGTTAAAGCGGTCGAAGCTGCCACCGTAAAGCGGCGTAGTCGCCGATGGGGAGCGTGGAGGCCGCTGGCTGACACGGCCAAACACCTGGTTAATGGTTTCCTCCGCGACGTGGCGTGCGGTCGTGTATTTGACGCCGATGACCGTCAGCAGCCCATCCACGCCATCCTGCCGGTGATCGTGTATCCGGTAGTGTTTGGCGATCCGCGCTTCGCCGCTGCTGGCATCCACGCCCGACGCGGGCAGCAGCCCAGCGTGAACCAGCGTCACGTCGTTCGGCGTCAGATGCGCCGGTGGATAAGCTGCATTTATGTCATCCAGAAAACGCTGAATATGTTCCTCACTGACCAGACAATCATCGGGTTTGCCCGCGTAGGGTTCGGCGGTGGTGCCAGTTATCGTATGCCCGCGCCAGGGCGAGAAAAACAGCAGGCGGCTGCCTTTGTTCAGAATGGTATCGGCATCATGGAAAGTGCGCGGCACGGGTAAGCCAACTGCGCAGCCCTCGAATAACTGCCGCGTGATAACGTTTATGGACAGCGCCAGCCGGGTTTCAGGCTGCGGCTTGCCGAGCCAGCCAAGCACTCGATTGACCCAGGGGCCGGTGGTATTGATAACGAGCTTGGCGTGGATGTCCAGCCGGTCGCCGGTCAGCCGGTCGCGGGCGGTGACGCCGCTCACGGCGCTGCCCTGCCGCAGAAAGCCGGTTGCCTCAACATAGTTCGCAATCTGCGCGCCCTTCGTAGTGGCGGAATGCAGCAGGGCAATGACCAGCCGTTCCGTGTTGTAAGCCTGCGCGTCGTAAAAGACCGCACCGCCGGTTAGTCCGGTATCGGGAATACCGGGTAGGCGGCGTAAACATTCCTGGCGGGAGATGGTGTAACCTGGCGGCAGGTGTTTCTGCGGGTCAGGCAGGTGGCGGTCAAAGCTCAGCGCGTCGTTCAGCTGCAGCGCCAGCGCCAGCACTTCGCGTCCCTTCAGCCCATGTCCATAGGTTGGGACGAGGACGGGCAGGGGGTGCACCAGATGTGGCGCGATACGCATCAGCGTGGTGCGTTCGCGAATGGACTCGCGCATCCGTTTAAAATCGGCGTGCTGCAAATACCGGAGGCCGCCGTGAATCGTCTTGAGGCTGTTGGCCGAGGTTGCGCCGCAGAAATCGCCTTTTTCGATCAGCGCGACCGACAGGCCGCGCAGCGCCGCTTCCCAGGCGACCGCCGCGCCGTAGATGCCGCCGCCGATCACCAGCACATCGTAAATCGTTTCCGTCAGCGCGTGGAGGTTTCGCTGCATCGCTTATACCGCCTGTGGCGCCAGTCCATCCAGCAGGGCGTTAAACGTCTTCACAAAAGCTGTGTAATTGTGTTTTTCCGCGATCAGCCGCTGGCCGTTTTCACCGAGGCGTTGGCGCAGCGCGGCATCATGTGCCAGCCGCGCCAGTCCTTCGGCAAAGGCTTGCGGCGTAGGTTGTGCCAGCAGTGCCACATCCGGGTTAAGCACCTGCGTATGCGTTTTGAGGTCGGTTGCCACCACCGGCCTGCCACTGGCAAGATACGAATAAATCTTCATCGGCGTGTTCACGCCCTTGATGCGTGGCGACACCAGAATGTCGGCCTGCGCCAGATACGCGGGCAACGCGGCAACAGGACGCGAACCGATGAGGTGAACGCGGGACGCGATGCCAAGCTGGGCCGCGCGGTGCTGATAGTGCCGGATATGCTCCGGCGCGCCGCCGATGATAACCAGATGGGCGTTATCCAGCCGCGCCCGCGCAAAACTGTCCAGCAGCAGGTCAATCCCCTGGTACCGTTCGAGGTTGCCAACGTACATCACCAGCAGGCCGGTGATTCCCAGTGTATCGCGCAGGTTTTCCGAGGTTGTCGGCGGCTGGTTGTGCACCTGCGGCACGTCGTGCAGGACTGTAACTTTACGGGGGTGGTACTTGGCGCTCACCTCCGCCAGTGCGTCGCACACCGGCACCACCGCTTCGGCGTGGCGAACCGCCAGCCCTTCGGCAGCGTTCAGCGCCGGGGCGAGGAAGCGGAGCGCGCGGTACTTTTCCACCATCTGCTGCGCCAGCGACGAGTCCATGTCGTACACGTAGGGCCGGCGGAACAGCGCCCTGAAGGCCAGCGCCATAAACGCCGCTTCCTCGACCGCGTAGACCAGATCGTAGCGCCGCCGCAGGGCAAACCCCAGCGCCATAAGGAACATAACTACGTCACAAACCAGTTTTTTGAACGAAAAACCGGGGCGAACGTTCTTTATGCCGGGCAGCGCCGGAATCCGGTACAGAGTTAATCCCGGCAGCGTAAAATCCTCACCTTCGTGGAAGACCAGCGCGTCCACCGCGCAGCCACGCCGGGACAGCACTTCCAGCGCCATTTTGACGGCAATCGGAGAGCCGCGTTCCTGATACACCGGCATCGGCGCCAAAAACAGAATTCGCATGGGGTTACTGTCCTTCCCGCACGACTTTGAGGATGACCGGCGACCCCAGCAGACGGGTGAGTTGCAGGGCCCGCGCGCCGCTTTCCAACGCGGCGGAAAGACGAGGGGCGCCCAGCTTACGGTGCAGCACCATCGGGAAGAAAAACTCTTTATACTGGTCGCTGTAGACAAACCCGTTTCGCTGAAATTCCGCCAGTAAATCGGCCTGCCTGAAGCTGATATAGGTGCGGGTGTTGCCTTCCAACTGCTTCTTCAAACCGAACAACAGCGGCGCGACGGCGTTAACGCTGCGCACTTCGGGATAGTCTACGATTACTGCCTGTCGCGCCACGCGGCATAACTCGGCCAAAAAACGCTGCCATTGGGCAACATGTGGCAGCAGCCTGTAGCTGATGACCACATCAACGTGGCGGTCGGGGTAGGGCAGGTCGAGTACGTTGCCGATCTGAAACGCGGCGCGCCGTTCGTCCAGCAGCTTCTGGATACGGGCTTTGCAGACCTCGTCGCTGCCCAATACGGTCACGTCAAAGCCCTGTTCCACCAGCGCCCCGGCGATCTGGCCGTGCCCGCCACCTACGTCCAGTACGCGCGCGCCGGAGTAGGGCGCCAGCAGCCGCAGCGTGGCCGCTGTTTGCACGTCGAGAAACCACTTCCCGACGCTGCCGGCGAAGCGCCGCGCATAGTCGTCGGAAGCCGTTTCAATGTCGGCTGTTTCGGGAAATGCCACCATTACATTTACCTGCGCAAACTCCCGTTCTACACTGGCGCAAGTATAAAAATTGCGGCTTGCCTTCACCTTACAATCAATATGTCGTTATTTCACCTGTTAGGTTGGTCTTGGGTTTGTGTTCATGGATTTTGCGATACGGCGTATACAAAAGTTTGATGGGATTCTAACATTCGAAACCAAAATCTCTAGCTGAGTTTGCTTATATTTAGGTGTTTTGTAAGGATTGGTAATTGAGTTCGATGCAAGCCCAATCGCCTAAAAGATTAAAATTGTAAACGGGATACCGGGAAAACCCGTTGCGTGGATGCCGTTGTAATGTAAGCAGGGTGATGGTGATAAGGGAGTACCCCGGTGGAACACAAGGTTCTTGATTTCAACGATCAAACCCACTCGTTTATTTTTGACGCCAGCGATCCTGACCTGTCCATTGTCATCCCCCTGTATAACGAGGAGGAGAGTATCCCGGCGTTATACCAGGAGATTACCAACGCGCTCACGGATACCGGTTACAGTTACGAGGTGATCGTGGTGGACGATGGCAGCCGCGATGGCAGTTTCGCCCAACTGCGCGCCGTTCACCAGCGAGACCCGCGCTGGCGCATTATTCGCTTCCGGCACAACTTCGGGCAGACCGCTGGCCTGTCCGCCGGGTTTGACGCTGCCCAGGGGCGGATTGTAGTGACAATGGACGCCGACCTGCAGAACGACCCGCGTGATATTCCCCGGCTGCTGGAGAAAATCGAGGAAGGGTACGATATTGTCAGCGGCTGGCGTGTGGAGCGTAAAGAGCCGTTTTTCAGCCGCCGGCTGCCCTCGATACTGGCAAACCGCCTGATCTCCAGCACCACTCATGTGGCGCTGCACGATTACGGCTGCACGCTCAAGGCGTACCAGCGCGACGTGGTCAAAAACGTGCGCCTGTACGGCGAACTGCACCGCTTTATCCCGGCGGTCGCCAGTTGGATGGGCGTGACCGTAACCGAAGTGCCGGTAAATGACCGCGCGCGGCGTTTTGGCAAAAGTAAATACGGTATCTGGCGCACCTTCCGCGTGATCCTCGACCTGATTACCGTCAGCTTTCTGCTGCGGTTTGCTACGAAGCCGCTGCACATTTTCGGTGGCATCGGTGTTGCCATCGCCACCGTAGGCGGCATCCTTGGCCTGTATCTGGTGTACGTCAAACTGGTGCTTGGTGAAGGGATTGGCGACCGCCCGCTGCTGCTGTTGGCGGTGGTGCTGGTCATCCTCGGCATCCAGATGATTTGCACCGGGCTGTTGGCAGAACTGGTGATGCGGGTCTACCACGAGCCGCGCGGCAGGCCGACCTACGTCATCCGCGAACGGCTGGAAAGCGTCCCGGATCGCTGGCAGTAGGTGGAATAGATATACTTAAAAGGGACACGGCATTGCCGTGTCCCTACGCCTGACGCAACGATACTTGGCGCTAATCCGCCGCCAGCCGCAGCCGCAGGCTGACATAGGCGCTGACTGACACTGTGAACAGTGCCAGCCCAGCCAGGAACAGCGTGATTGCGACGACCACCAGCGCGATATCCTGCCGTCGCGGGGGGAGCACAACCGTTTCCGGTAGGCTTAGCTCGCTAACTTCCGTCGAAACTGGCCCGCGCCTGACCGGGCGCTGTACCTCCTCGGTGGACGGCACAGTAGCGACAGTGCTGCCATCGCTGCCGATGAGCGTGACCGGCACTTCCTCCATTGCTTCCGCGATCTGCTGACCGTCAACCTCCACAAACCGGGGTGTTACCAGCCTGGCATCCAGCAGCCGCACGCCGGCGTTCTGGCGAGGCTGTACCTCAAATGTAACCGTGCCGAGGATGCCGTCCCCGTCTACAGGTGTCGCCGGCTGGGTGAGCGTGAGCGCGAAGTCAATCACACTCGCCTCGACGGTGTTCTTCAAAACGAAGTTGGGCTGCTGGTGCGTGAAACTGCCAACTTCCACCGGATTATCGCCCACGACTTCCGCTACCGCCGTATCATACGCCAGCCGGAAGCTCCAGCCGTAGGCCTGTCTGGCGCCTGATACTGAGACATCCACGACCAGCCGGGTGCCGGACTGCTGCGTGGACAGCCACACGGTCGGCTGGTCAGCCTGCATCAGCGCTGCGCCAAGCGCCAGCAGGGAAACAACCATCATGATGAGTGAAAGACCCAGCCGGTAAGGCATGTACCCGGACTCCTTGAGTGTTTTCACGGCAGGGTGACCGGCCCCGATAAGCCAATATTGCCAGCGACGATCACCAGATCGCGCAGGTCAACCCGCCCATCCCGGTTGATGTCTGTGCTCGCCGGCGCGGGTGGGACACTTACATCATAATTCCCGCCCACAAGGCTGGCGTCCAGCAGATCAATCGCCTGATTGCCGTCCACGTCGCCGCCGGGCAGGACAGCCGTGCCCAGGTCTACCGGCAGACCGCCCGCAGCAACGGTGAGGGTTCGCGTGGCAGACAGATGCAGCGGGCCACTGATGATGAGGGTGTATGTGCCGGGCAGCACATCGGTAAACCGGTACGCGCCGCTGCCCTCGGTCACAACGCTGACCAGTGGCGTCTGCTGGGCGTCCAGCAGTTGGATCGTGATACCGGCATTATCCGGCGCGCTCTGGTAAGCGGCAACGCCGCTGATGCTGCCAGCAACCGGTTCGACTGTCGGCGTCAGGGTTAGCGAGGGTGTTTCGGTTGGTGTGGCCGTTGGGGTAGGCGGTTCATGAGTGGCGGTTGGGGGCGCGGTAGCTTCCGGCGCAGTGGCCTCAAAGCGGCTGTTGGCAACCGTTAGCGGAATTGACTGGCCGCTGCTGTTCACCGCTGTGGCGCTGCAGGTAATGTCCGTTGTGCCTGCGCCCACAACGGTGTAGTTCAAATAGAATGCTGGGATGGCGCCGGCGGTGATGGCTGGATTCGGGCGGGTACGGCTGGCAGCCACCGTCCACGAGCCGTCCGCCGGGTTAAACCCCTTGTCCACGATAAAGCTGTTGGCGCTGCTGAAACCCTCACCGCCGCTGACTGTC
The DNA here is from genome assembly GCA_016223085.1 of Chloroflexota bacterium. GTDB lineage: Bacteria > Chloroflexota > Anaerolineae > Aggregatilineales > Phototrophicaceae > CFX2. The sequence continues at coordinate 114,713 of JACRPS010000011.1, read as the reverse complement.
ATGCCATTTAGTACCTGAGGGTTGATCTGACAGCGCACTTCCAGACCGTAGAGATCGGTCACGTTTGCCAGTTCCAGCGCAACCAGCACCGTCTCGCCAGTGCGCGCGGCAGGTGGCTGCGGCATCAGCCGCAGCGTGGCGGCGCCGGCAGGCGGTGTTGTCGTTGGAATGCTGGAACCGCCACCCGGCGTGGTGGTCGGCAGCTCGGTTTGGGTTAGTATGGCAGTTTCGGTTGGCAAAGGCAGCGTTGGAGTCTCGGTGGGCGTTGGTGTTGCTGTTTCCGTCGGTGAGGGCGTTCCGGTTGGGGTGGTCGTTGGCGCTTCGGTGGACGTAGGTGGCTGGGCCTCACCCGCGTCGAACCAGCCAACGGCAATTGCCCAGTCGGAGACATACGGCGCCGTCCACGTCTGGCTGCCAGGCTGTAACACACCGAGGTCAATTTCGGCATAGGCTTTTTTCGTGTCAACAGCGACTGCCGGCTGTCTGCCGGTTAGCGCCGACAGGTCCAACGGGATAGCGTTGGTATTTTCCTGATAGAATACGTAGCGGTCGTCGGCCCTGAGGACGCGCGTGCTGCTACCGCTGTTCACGCGCTCCAGGTCGAGCAGGAAGCGGTTCTCCCAGAAGCGATTGAAGGTGAGAATCTGCTCCGGGTTGGGGTAGCGGTTGCCGCCGCGGTAGCCCCAGATCGCACCAACACCGCCCGCCATCGCGTACCACCACAGGCTTTGCCGGGTGCGCTCCATCGTCCACGTTGGGCCGCCGTCGGCGCTGCGCTGGTAGAAGAAGCGTTCTTCGTACAGGTGGGGCTGCCCGGTGCTGCTGTCCAGATCAGCGGCCACTTCCTCAAAACTGGCCGGGCCATTCGGGGAGGTATACAGTTTGCCGCGAGCCGCCTCCGTGCCGCTGGATGAATATGACAGCATATCCTGTTCCAGCAGCGGAAACCCACGCGCGGACAGCAGGTGCTCCCAGCCCATGTTGCTGTGCAGCGTGTTCGCCCATTCCTGTAACTGCGCCTCCGTCACCCATTCACCCAGATCGAAGCCGTAGCCCATCGTCCAGCCCGGCAGCGGCCCCAGCCGCGCGGCGATGTACCGCTGCAGGCGTTTGTCTGCCGCGCTGTTGATGCTGCCCGGCGGTGTCCAGCCACGTTCAGCGTCCCCCCACAGCCACAGATGCACGCCCATGCCCTGCCGATGGGACTCGGAAATGATGAAGTCGAGGGCGGCAAAGGTGTCCAGGCGCGGATTGGTGCCATCCGTCCAGACCAGATCATCTACCGGCGCAAAAAAGACAGTGCGGAAGCCGAGGCTGCGCGCCTCCTGCAAGTAGGTGTTGAGTCGGTTCGGGTCCTTGAAACTCAGCACGCCTTCCAGGAAAATGCTGCCCGGCGCGCCGTTGGGGTCAATCTGGTTCTGGTAGATATTCAGCAGAAAGCCGCGCAACTGTCCATCAGGGCCAGTTTGCAGGGCGAATTTGTTGCCAACCGACGTTAAAAAGCCGGTGATATTCGGGTCAGGATTGGGGTTAACCACCACTGTACCGGTGTGGCCGTTCAGGTCGGGGTCGTCGCTCTGGGTTGTGAACGTCCAGAGGCCGGTACGCGTAGCGGTAAAGCGGAACTTCCAGGTGTTATCCCCGGCGTAGAACATGCCGGTGCGGCGGATTTCCCCGCTGTCGCCGTGAACAAATGTGACGGTGGCGGCCAGATCAAACGGGTTGCCGGTGTAGGTGGGGTTCGGCAGGTTCCATTCCAGGTACGGCGACCAGACAGTACCGGTCTGGTCCAGCGAGGCGGCAGAACCGACGGACAGCCGCAGCAATGCCAGCGCGATCAGTAACGCCGGCACGATGATATACAGGCGAATGTGTTTCACAGTAAACCTCGTCCCTTCATTCACACTGTAATTAATCTTTCTCATCCTAATGCGAGACGACTTTAATTGAAAGTAATATTTGTATTTTGTTACGGGATTATAACAACGTTGATGGGATGGGCAGCGGCGGTTAGCAAAGTGACAGGGACACCCGGTTTGTAAAGGTTTACGGGAGAACAACGGCGTTGCGGGTCACATGGCTTAACGTTTTAAGGCGGGCAGCACCTGTTCACCTAGAATACGGATACCGTGTTCCGATGATAGACCGTGCGGCGTGCCAAATTCGACCCGGCCCGCACCGGCTGCAAACAGCCGTTCCGCCTGCTGAATCAGGTCGGCGGCATTGCCGGCGAAGGCAAAGCGGTTAAGCAGATCGTCGGAAATCAGGTGGGCGGCGGCATCAAGATCACCGGCGTTGAAGGCAGCATTGAGGCGCGCGACCAGTTCCGGTTCGAGCGTGATGGTGGGGTCCAGTGGCGCGACGACCGGCAGGTACTGCGCCACCGAGCGTTTCGCAGCGTGTCGGGCGCGTTCGCGGTCGTCGTCAGCCACGCAGACCGCGCCCATTACCACGCGCACCGTTCCCATCGAGCGACCGGCGCGGCTTTCGCCGGCGGCAATGTAGGACTGCATCAGTGGTACGAAGTCGGGATTAGCCGAGCCGCCCACCTTCACCTCATCGGCGATTTCCCCGGCAACACCTGCCAACTGCCCCCCCCAGGTGCCGATCAGTACAGGGACGCGACCGGCTGGCAGCGGGTACGGCGCGTGCACTTGCGGGGCCAGCGAGTAGACCTGGCCGGTGTAACCGCCGGTGCGCCCTTCCAGCAGGTAGCGGATTACGTCCACCGCCTCACGGATGACCTGCGCGGGAGGAGTCAGTTCGTGGATACCATGATCGCCCAGCCACGCGCCGCGCGCCAGCCCAACGTAGACGCCGCCGCGCGCTACGTCGGCCAACAGCGCGGTCTGCGCGGCGATGTCCACTGGATGGATGCGGGACGGCGCGTTGGCCGCCACGCCGACGCGGGCGCGGTCAAGGTGAGGGGCCATCAGCATCAGTGGCGCGTAGGGGGTGTGGTAGGGCAGGTCGCAGTAGACCGTTACGGCATCGAAGGCATACTGGTTCACCAGCTTCGCCAGGGCGATGTACTGCGTGGCGGATTTGTCGGTCTGGAAGGCGATGCTGACTTCGCGCGGCATCAGGTTAACTCGTCGGCGTTCAGCGTGCGCCGGTCAAGGCGTGTGATACGCATAATCAGGCGTTCGTCCGGGTCAGGACAGGCGACCAGTGAGTCCGATTCAAGCCAGTCATTCGCTGTGAGCTGGCGCTGTTTGGCGGCCAGCAGCGGCAGGACCGCCGCCAGCGCGTAGATGCAGAAGTGTTTGCCGGCGGGGATGCGCACGCGGCTGCTCTCGGTCAGGTCAAAATAGTCGCCCACGTTCAGACCGCAGACCGAGCGCCCTTCGATGCGTTCGACCGTCACACGCAGATCGTAAAGCTCAAAGTCGCGGCTCATGCGGTGTTCCGAAAATAAGGGATAACGTCGCGCCCGATGGCGGCAACGGCGGCGGCGGGGTCTGGCCCCAACGGCGGGCCAAGGCTGATGTGCTTCACCCCCAATTCGACCAGACTTTCCAGCCGGGCGATCAGGTCGTGAGTCGTGCCAGCAATGCCGATACGCAGCATGGCCGGCGTCACCAGCGATTTGGCTTTCGCCACGTCGTTTTCGACCATGACCGCCTGTTGGATGGCCTCGAAATCGATGTGTGTTAGCCCCAACTGTTCCAGAATCAGCGCGCTCAGGGCATGGCCGTAGTAGGCAACTTTTTCTTTCAGCGCGTCCTCAGCCGCAGTTCCATCATCGTCAATCGAACACCAGATGCAGGCGGCCACATCCACCTCGTCCAGGCTGCGCCCGGCGCGGGCGGCGCCCTCGGCAATCAGCGGCGCGACGTTGCGGTAATGCTCCGGTGGAAACAGCAGCGGCAGGCCGCCGTCAGCGACGCGACCAATTTCGCGCAGCATGTTGGGACTCATCGCGCCGATGTAGATCGGAACGCGCCGCTGCGGCTTAAAGCGCAGGTAGGTTTCATCTGTCCAGTGAAGGAATGCGCCATCAGTGAACGCGCGTTCGCCGCACAGCAGCCGGTTGATCGCTGCGACGCTTTCAACAACGGCGGTGCGCGGTTTGTCGGCGGGGATGCCGACCCAGGCGAGAAAATCCGCCGCGCCGGACGACAGTCCCAGATTGAAGCGACCGCCGGATACATCGTCCAGCGTGGCGGCGATCATGGCGATTTCCGCCGGGTTGATCGTGTACGGGTTGAGAATGCACGTCCCGATCTCAATGCGATCCGTCGCCAGCGCCACCGCCGTTAAAATCACCGGCGCGCTGCGGAGAAACAGATCGTTGCTGACCCAGAACTGGTCAAAACCGACCGCCTCGGCCAGCTTCGCCAGTTTTACATAGTCAACCACCCCTAGGTCATTGTTCAGGCGCAGGCTGAATTTCATGGCTGGATGATCGCCTCGGCTTCCATTTCGACCAGATACTCTGGGCCAACCAGGGCGCTGACTTCCACCAGTGTATTCGTCGGTAGAATCGCGCCGAAGTATTCGCCGTGCGCCCGCGCCACGTCTTCCCAACGGCTGATGTCGGTCACGTAGATGCGCGTGCGCACCACATCCCGCAGCGTCGCGCCGGTTGGCTTCAGCGCGCGTTCGATCTTCTGGATGATGTACACGGTCTGCGCGTAGGGGTCGTCCGCGCCGACGACGTTGCCGTGTTCGTCGGTAGCGGTTGTGCCGGAGACATGAACGATATTACCGAGGCGCACCGCCCGCGAGTAACCAGCGATAGCCTCCCATTTCGTGCCGGACGGGATATTCTGCCGTTGGGACATCATCAACCCCTTTATCCTCGCTGTAGGGACACGCCGTCGCCGTGTCCCTGCGAATATCAACCTTGCGGTGTAGAGGCGGGTTTAGAAACCCGCCCCTACTCAATCACGATCAAATCCTGATAGCGACGCGTCAGCGGTTCACCGCCGCCAGGACGCGCTACGACGACATCCTCCACCCGCGCCGAAAAGCTGTTGAACTGGGTGATGCTCGGCTCAATCGTAAACAGCATTCCTTCCCGCAGCGGCGTTTCGTCGCCTGCCGTCAGGAATGGTGGCTCATGCACATCCATGCCGATGCCGTGTCCCAGCCGATGGCGGAAGGCTTCGCCGTAACCCGCGGCGGCGATCACCTGGCGAGCGGCGGCGTCAACCTGGCTGGTCGTGGCCGTGCCCACCTTGAGCGCAGCGATACCGGCGGCCTGCGATTCCATCACCAGCCGGTGCACGCGCACCTGTTCTTCGCTGGGCGCGCCGAACGACACGGTGCGCCCATAGTCATAGCAGTAACCGTCCAGCACCGCGCCGAAGTCAAACAGCACCGATACCGGCGGCGTCAGGGCACGCGGCCAGGTTGCCAGCCGCTGGCCGAACAGCAGTGGGTGGTCCGGGCCGGAGTTGTAAAACGAGGTGGTGAAGGACGGCCCCAGCGACCCGTGCCGCCGCAACTGGTAATCCACTTCGGACATGAGTTCCAGTTCAGTCATGCCAGGTTTAAGCTGCTTCACCACGTCGGCAAAGGCTGCTTCGGTGATTGCACCGGCGCGGCGCATGACGGCGATTTCGTCCTCGGATTTAATTACCCGCAGCGGGCGCAGCAGGGATGTAGCGGAAATAAACCGCGCATCCGGGATGAGCTGCTGCAAGTGGATGACCGTTTCGCCGGTCGCGGTATCGCTGATGGCGACGCGGGGGTTGGCGGGTGGGTTAATCTGCCTGAGGATGTCCCGCACCAGCGCGGCGGGGTCATCCCAATCGCCCAGCACGCGGATGTCCACGCCGGACAGCTTATTTAAACCGCCGAATTCGGCGGTCATGCGCGGCAGCAGCAGCACCGGCGCGGTGTTGGGCGAGAGCCACGCGCCTTCCAGCCACGCGCCGGGGTGCATCGTCAGGCCGTAGTTGGGAATGTCTCGCGGGACGCCGGTTAAATATTGAAGATCGGCGGAGATAGGCAAAAACACTACATCAGCAGCACCGCCCAAAGCCGCCTGAAAACGCCTTACACGGTCATCGTAGTTCATATCATGGGACTCTCTGGTGGATTAAGCTAAAGCGCACGAACTATAACACGAAAAAATGGTATAGAAAACCAGAGGCGAAATTTTGCGTAATGGAGTTAAATTCACTAGAATTACCCAAGATTACGATACGCCGTTGGATTGGGTTACTTTTTTGCTGTAGAAAGGATTTGGTATGCGACGCTTTGGTTTATGGATACTGGTTGCGCTGCTGGTGGTGGGGGCGCTGCTCTCCGGCATCACCAGTCTGGCGCAGGACGAGAAGGTACTGGTGATCGGCCATGCCGAAAGCACCGACTCGCTGGACCCGGCGCGCGGGTATACCCAGACATCCGGTTTTATCTTCCGCGCCATTTACGAAACACTGGTCACTTTCCCGGATGCCGACGCCAGCAGCATCGAGCCAATGCTGGCCGAGTCGTGGGAAGTGTCAGATGATGGCCTGACGTACACATTTAAACTTCGTGAAGGTGCAGAATTTGCCAGTGGCAATCCGGTCACGGCGGATGACGTGGTGTTTTCGTTCAACCGTCTGAAGAATCTCCAGGGCAGCCCGGCCTTCCTGGCGGATAATATTGCCAGCGTGGAAGCGACTGACCCGCAGACCGTCGTGGTGACATTGGCCTCGCCAGACCCGTCCTTCCTGTCCACGCTGCCAAATCCCGCTTTCCAAGTGACCGACTCGCAGGTTATCAAGGAAAACGGCGGCACGGACGCAGTAGATGCAGCCACTGCTGATACGGCGGAAGAATTTCTGAACAATAATTCGGTCGGCTCTGGTCCGTACCAGTTGGAAAAATGGGAGCCACAGGTGGAAACAGTGCTGGTGCGGAACCCGAATTACCAGGGCGATGCGCCGTACTTCGACCGGGTGATTATCACGAATATCCCGGAATCGGCCACGCAGAAGATCGCGCTGGAAGCAGGCGACATTGATCTCGCGCTTGACCTGACTGCCGACGAAATCGGCGGATTGGAAGGCAACCCGGATATTCAGATTGTGCGCGGGCCGGCCAACATCATCCACTTCCTGCTGATGAACGCCGACCCTGACGTTGGCGGCCCGATGGCCGATCCGAAGGTGCAATTGGCCGTGCGCTATGCGTTGGACTACGACGGTTACGCAGCGCTGTGGGGCGGCGTGCAGCCAGGGTCGAATCTGGCAGTCGGCATTGCCGGCGCGCTGGGGCCGGACGAGGCGATCAAGCGTGACGTGGAGAAGGCCAAACAACTGCTGGCCGAAGCCGGTTATCCCGATGGCTTTGAAGTCACGCTCGATTACCCCGACTTCTCTTTCCAGGGTGTGAACATGAACACCAACGCCCAGAAGATTCAGGCGGATCTGGCTGAAGTGGGCATCACGGTCACGCTAAATCCAGGCGAATTGCAGGTGGCGCTGGAAGAATACCGCAGCGGCAAAGAAGGCTTTGGTTACTGGTTCTGGGGACCGGACAAGCTCGACCCGGTGGACTTCCTGTCCTTCCTGCCCGGCGGCAAGGTGGCAACCGAGCGTGCCCTATGGACACCCGAACGCGCCGAACAGTCGCTGCTTGACCTGATCGAGCAGGCGAAGGTGGAAACCGACCAGGCCGCGCGGCTCGATCTGTACCGCCAGCTTCAGCAGTACGCGCAGCAGACCAGTACGTTCGCGCCGTTTAACCAACCAGACATCCAGACGGCGCTGCGCGCGGACATTCAGGGCTACGTCTGGCATCCGCAATGGCTGCTGGATGTGGCGCTGTTGAGCCGCAGCGAGTAAGTCATCCTTTTCAGTAGGGACATGGCGTCGCCATGTCCCTACCCGTTCCACGTTAAACACAGGTTTTCCTCATGCCTTTTCACCTGTATTTTTTGCGGCGGCTGCTGTTTGTCATTCCGACGTTGTTCGGCATCACGTTTTTTGCGTTTTTGATCGCCAACGCCGTGCCGGCTGACCCGATCAACGCCAACCTGCCGCAGAGCGCCCTCAATGACCCGGAAATCATCGCCGCTTTCCGCCAGAAGTGGGGGCTGGACAAACCGCCGCACGAGCAGTATTTGACCTACCTGGGAAACCTGCTGCAAGGCGACCTGGGTACATCCATCAAAACCCGAAAGCCGGTGGCGGATGACATCGGGCGCTTTTTGCCGGCGACATTTGAACTGGCAACCTTTGGCATTATTTTCGGCATCCTGATGGGTGTCGGCTTCGGTACGATCTCAGCAGTGTGGCGCAATAGTTTAGCTGACTATCTGGTACGCGGCTTTGCCCTGATCGGCGTCAGCTTTCCCGTGTTTCTGCTGGCGCTGATCGGCCTGCAGGTGCTGTACGCCCAGTTGGGGCTGGTCGCCGGACCGGGGCGGTTGGGTGTGCGTGTCAGCGAACCGCCGGTGGTCACAGGCTGGATGACAATTGACAGCATTCTGGCCGGGCAATGGACCACGTTAGGCGATGCGCTGTCCCATTTAATCCTGCCGAGTCTGATTCTCGGCAGTTATGTTTCCGGCATGATCGCCCGCGTCACCCGGTCGTCGCTCCTGGAAGTGCTGGGTATGGACTACATCCGTACAGCGCGGTCGAAAGGGCTGAGCGAGCGTGTGGTCATCCGGCGGCACGGCCTGAGCAACGCGCTGATTCCGGTGGTGACGGTCATTGGCCTGTCCTACGGCAACCTGCTCTCCGGCGCGGTGCTGACGGAATCGATCTTCGCCTGGCCGGGCATCGGGCGCTACATGTTCCGCGCCTCCACGTCACAGGATTTTCCGGCGATCATGGGTGTGAGCATCCTGATCGCGGCGATTTACATTGGGGTAAATTTTTTCGTTGACATCCTCTACTATTTCCTTGACCCCCGTATCCGACTCGCGTAGCGCCCGGTTTAATCTGGGGCTGCGCTGGCTGCGCCGGAACGTGCTGGTGGCGGTAGGCGCGGTGGTGGTGGCGTTCTGGCTGGTGATCGCGCCGCTGGCACCAGTGATTGCGCCATTTAACCCGCTGCAGCAGAACGTGCGGGAGCGCCTGCAACCTCCCGGCGAAATCCACCGCTTTGGTACAGACGAACTGGGGCGTGATATGTTCAGCCGCGTGCTGTACGGCGCGCGCATCACCATTCCCGCAGGCATCGCCGTAATCGTGGTTGGCAGCAGCCTGGGAGTCATCATCGGCGCGGTAGCCGGGTATGTGGGTGGTCGTTGGGATGAAATCCTGATGCGGATTGCAGAACTGTTTATGGCTTTTCCGACCATCATCCTAGCGATGGCGATCACCGCCGCGCTGGGGCCGGACATCCGCAACGCGATTCTGGCGCTGGTGATTGTCTGGTGGCCGACGTATGCCCGCGTCACGCGAGGGCTGGTGCTGGAAGTGAAGTCGAAAGAGTACGTGGAAGGGGCGCGGGCGGTCGGCGCGCCGGGCACCTATATTCTGTTCCGCACGATTCTGCCCAACTGCATTTCAACCGCGATTGTGGTGGCAACGCTGGACATCGGCAGCGCCATCCTCACCTTTGCCGGTTTGAGTTTCCTCGGCCTGGGGCCAGACCCATCTTCACCGGAGTGGGGGCGCATGGTCTCCATCGGCATTGACTTCTTCGATCAATGGTGGATGTGGTTGTACCCCGGTCTGGCGATTGCCAGTCTGGTGATGGCCTTCAACTTCATCGGCGACGGCCTGCGCGATATTCTTGACCCGCGCCTGCGCAAACGTTAAGCACCGTGTGAAATGATTGAGGGTCCGTAGGGCGACCCTGCGTGGTCGCCCAGGATTCTAACGGTTGCAGACGATGCGGAAGCCGATGGAATTGTGGAAGGTTTCCGGCGTCAGCGAATACTTAAAAGCCACGTGCGCCCGCTGGTACGGGCTGATGTACGAGCCGCCGCGCACGAACCGCTTGTGCGACGCAGCGCTACTGCCGTTGTCACCACCGTTGACCGGGCTGTCCAGACACCATTCCCACACGTTGCCGGCCATGTCAAACACGCCATACGGGCTGACTCCGCCGGGGTAGCGCGTGACCAGCGTTGTCATCTTCAGATTGCTTTCCGCCGTATTGCAGTTGGCCTTGTCGAAGTTGTTACCCCAGGGATAAGCGCGGGCGTCATCGCCCTGGAAGGCGCGCTGCCACTGGGCGGTGGTGGGCAGGGCAATCGAACAGCCCATGCGCGCCGTCAGCCACTGGCAGAAGGCGACCGCTTCATACCATGTCACCATCTCGCGTGGGCGTTCGTCACCCTTGAAGCGGCAGGCTTTGGCTTCCGGGTTTTTCTCGCGCCAGGCATACGCCTGGGGATGATACTGCCACCAGGCCGGGTTGGCGTAGCCCATTGGATCGTCCAGAAATGCCTGAAACTGCTTGTTGGTGACCGGAAACCTGCTGATCTGGAACGGTTCAACCGTAACTTTGGCGGACACGCGCTGGCCGTTTTTGTCCACGTCCAGCAGTTCGACCACACCCGCCGGGATATTGCACCATTCCAGCAGCGGCAGGGTGAAAACGTCCGCGAGCGCCGGCGGCTCTGGCAGCGTTAAGGTCATGGCAGGCGGACGAGAAACCGGCGCAGCGGCAGCGGCGAACGCTTTTGTACCGTATTTTTCCGCCAGCTTGTCCGGGTCGTAGTCGGGGAAATCGCGGCGGAAGGCTTCAAACGCTTCCCAGCCCAGCCGGTTGGTACGTTTGTGTTTGAGCAGTTCCGCGATCTGCCGGTACTCACGCTCGGCTTCGATCAAATAGGTCTGCCGTTCCAGCGCCGTTTCGGCCTCCTGCAGCAGTGCGTCGAGGTTGATAAAACGCGATTTAAAGCCGTTGGCTTTGGCCTGGCGCAGCAGGAAGACGGCCTGGTCGTACTGGCCGTTCTCCATTGCGTTGGCGGCGATTCGAATCACCGTCGCCGGGTTAACCTGCTGCTGCTTGACCATCTCGGTCCTGATTGAGGATACCCGCGCGTTGGGCTGGTGTTCGTGGTCCGCCAGGTAAATGGCGTTCAGCAGGTTCTTCACCGCTTCGGAGTTTATGCCTTTGGTGAAGTCCACGTACTGCAGATCGCCGAGGAACTGGGGCAGGTTGGGAACTTCCCGAATCATGACCGGGAAGATATGCCGCCCCAGGTTGCAGGCCAGCTCGTATTCCTGCTTGCAGTACTGCGAGTTCACCGAATCCGGTGACAACAGGTACACGAAGCCTTCGCACCAGTCCAGCCGGCGCAGGATTTCCTTCCACCAGTGCTGGCCGGCGTAGAGACGCTGGTCGTACCAGATTTCATGGGCTTCCAGCGTTTCCATAATTTCGATGCAGTACGGTTTGTCTACGCGCGCGTAGCTGACGAAAAGACGCATGGCACTATTCCGTATAAGCGATTAAGTATCCTCGTTCTGACTGGCTTGCTGTTGCTGCCACTCCTGCACGGCCCGGCGGGCCTGGGGAGTGCCGATGGTTTGCAGAGCTTCGGCGGCGATGTCGCAGATGCGGCGGTCTTCCCAGTAGGGGACAGCCGTGTCGTCCAGGCTGGCGATCAGCGCCGGTATCACCTGCACCTGTCCAATGCGCGCCAGGGCATAGACGGTATAACAGCGTACGGCGTCATCGGAGTCGTTCAGCAGGGTGATGAGCGAATTAACGGTGGCAGGATTACGCATTTTGCCCACCGAATCAATGGCGGCCAGCCGCACGAACCGTTCCGGGTCGGACATGGCTTCAACCAGTTGGTTGATCGCCACCGGATTGCCCAGATTGCCCAACGCCTCGGCAGCGGCTTCGCGCACCAGATTGTGCGGGTCAGCCAGGGCCTCGAGAACGGTCTCCGCCGCTGCCGGGTCGCCGATTTCCGCCAGCGCCCGAATGGTCGCTACACGGACTTTCCACTTGGGGTCATGCACCAGCGTCGTCAGCGGCTGCACCGTCGAACGGTCGCGGAACCAACCGAGGGCTTCGGCGGTTGCAAAGCGCACCACCCAGTCCGGGTCGCTTAAGGCGGCCACCAGCCGCTGAATAACCGACTGGTCAGCCACGCCGCGCAGCGTTTGCGCATAGTCACTGAGCGCCTTGGCCGCTTTTTGCCGGGTGTTCCAGTCCTTCACGCGCAGGGTATTTAACAGGTCGGATAGAACATCCTGCTGGGCGGGCGGGGGCGCGGGTGGCGGCTCGACCACCACCGGCGGCGCGCTGGCCTGCACGAGCGTCTGCCACTGGCGCACGGCTTCTGCCGCTTCCGGCGTGTTGATCGCCATCAGCGCCCGCGCAGCAATATCACAGATGCGTTCATCGGACAGCCAGGGGCGGCGCAGGTCGGCCAGACATTCTGCAACCGCCGGAACAGCGTCCGTATCACGGATGCTGCCCAGGATTTCGATGGCCGCGCCACGCATATTAACATTGTTGCCGCGCAGAATATCCACCAGCGCCGGCAGCGGCGGCTGCGCCACCTGCTTCAGCGTTTCCTTGGCGGCGTCGCAGACAACGTATTCCTCGTCGCTTAACGCTTCTACCAGCGCTTCGATCACGCCGGGGAACTCGTGGAAAATCGCCAGCGTGGTGACTGCCGCCAGCCGCACCTGGCTGTCTTCGTCGCGGAGCGCCAGCCGCAGATGCGGAATCGCGGTCGTGGGCGGCACATTCGCCAGTTCCACAACGGCGTTGCGCCGCGCCACCCAGTCCGGGTCCTTCAGCGCGGCGGCCAGATTCCCGGCCAACGGGATATAACCGTCCTTGCCCTGTTCCAGCCGGACTCTAGCCTTTTTGCTGCTGGGCAGATCAGCGGCGCGAGACTTCGGTTCGGCTTCCCCTTTACGCCATTGTTCCAGCACGGCGTCATCCACTCCACTCATAGCGTCCAGAATTTCGGCGGCAATGTCACAGATCCGCTGCTTGCTGGAGCGCGGTTTGGCCGTGTCCGACAGGCATTCCACCAGCCGCTGTTTAATCGCTTCGCCCCGGAAGTTGCGCAACCCTTCGACAGCGGCGCTGCGCACCTCAACATTTTGCGCGTGAGTCGCGTCCAGCAGGGCGGCAGCAGAGTCCGGGTCTTCGATCAGCGCCAGGGCTTCGATGGCGCGCACCTGCCGCGTCGGGCTGCTGATCTTGCCATCCAGAATTTTGATGAGCGCCGGCACTGCCGGTTTGCCGATGCCCGCCAGCCCTTTTGACGCGGCCTTGCCCACGCGCCAGTTCTGGTGTCCCAGCGTATCCAGCAGGGCGGGGATCGCGGCGCTGTCACGGATGCGTCCCAGCGCGTAGGCAGCATCGCTGGCAACCAGCTCGTCGGCATCGCTCAGGCTGTCTACCAGCAGGGGAACGGCCACCTTGTCTTTCATCTCACCCAGCGCCCAGACCGCGCCCCGCCGCTGGTGCCAGTTGTCGCTGCGCAGCAGGCGCAGCAGCGTCGGCAGCGCGGTTTTGCCAAGCTGGCGCAGCGCGGCCAGTGTGCTTTCGCGGGTGCGGTCTTCCAGGTCTTCAATCGCCTGCGCCAGACCGGGCAGCAGCGGCAGTTCGATTTCCCCCAGCACGGTCGCCGCGAACTGGCGGACCGGCCAGGCAGCGTCGCGCATCACTTCAAACAGGATGAGCATCGCTTTTTCGTCGTCAATACCCATAAACACCCGCGCCAGCGCGATACGGCGGTCGCCCTGCATCGTTTCCAGCGTCTGCCGGGTGATGGCGCGGTAGGTGCGCTCGGTGATGTACACGGCGCTCAGGGCGCAGCGCAGCGCCAGATATGGGTCCACCTCGGCCACGTTCAGCACAACCGAGTCCGGGTTGGGCGCGTTGCTCGCCAGAATGATGATGGCGTTGTCCCACTTGGTTGGGATGCGCTGGATTTTCTGGTTAAACTGCGGCGCGCTCAGGCGGGTAGGCAGCCCGACGCGGTCAAGGTTCAGCGAGGCGAAGTAGTCCTGGAGCAGTTGGTGCGAGAAGCGAATCTGGTTGTCGTCGGACTTAAGCAGATTGGCCGCCAGCGCCGCTTCCAGAATCATTTCCTGGCCGATATTCTGGAGGACGTAGGTTTGGGGCACGTACACCGGCATGTCGGCGTCAATCATGTTAAAAGCCAGGTCCGCCAGCGCGGTTTCCACGATCACAAACGGCACGTCGCTGGCCGTTGACGGGCGGGAAGCCCACAGTTCGTCCACCAGCCGTTTGAGTAGCTGCCCCATGTTCGGCGGCAGGATGTGGTCGGGTGAGCGCAGATACACGGCGATGAGGGCGCTTAACAGGAACGGGTTGCGCGCCATCTGGTAGATGTAATGAAGCTGAGGCCGGTTGTCGTCGGTTGGCACCACCTGCGCCAGAAATTCGCTGGCTTCCGGTTCGTCGAGGTAATGTTTAACAAACTCGCGGATGTTCTCCGTGTTCAGGTCAACCGTCTGGACAACCGGCAGATTCAGATCGGTGCTGGGGGTGTAGTCCGCTTCGCGGCAGGTCACGACCACCCGCTGCGGCGTGTTCGGGCCAACCAGCCATTCCCGCAGCAGCGCGATTTTGGCCTCGCGGTCGTATTCGATCTCGTTTAACCCTTCGAGGAACAGGGACACCTTGCCCTGGGCCAGCAGCCTGATCGGGTCGCCCCGCAGCGGCCAGTGGGCGCGGACAAAGGCCTCAAAACTCGGTTCGTTTTTCCACTGTGTCAGCCGCAGGAACAGCGGCAGCGGCGCGGCGGTGGGGGTGGCACGGTAGGCGTGCGCCGCGCTAAGCACCAGATAGCGCAGCACGGCGGTTTTGCCGGTGCCGGGCGCGCCGGTTAAGACAAAGCGAGGATAGCTCGCCACCACCGCGTGAATGCTTTCGAAGGCGCGGCGCGGGACCGCCCGCTGCGGCGGCTGGTCGTCCGGCTCGCTTTCCCGCACAAAGCGCCCCGGCATGTACCAGACTTTGGTGGTCAGCGGCTGCGGGCGGGTATCGCCGCTGCGGTCAGAACCGGAAAACGGTTCCAGCCGTTCGACCACCAGCCGCTGCGCTTCCAGTTCCGCGATCAGCCGGTTGATGTACTGCATTTCCGGGTTTGGGGTCAGGCCGGTCTGGTCGCTAAAACGCTCTTTCAAGATCGTAACCAGTTTGTTCAGTTGGGTTCGGTAAACGTTTTCATCCTGCCAGTCGCGGAAGTCAATGTACTGGTGGTTTTCAACCTGAATCGGCCAGTCGGAGTCTGGCACGGTTTTCAGCAGCACCGGAAAGACCGGCAGTTCTAGCCGGTCAGCGCGGCCCAGTTCCCGCTGGCAGTATTTCGATGAAATGTATTCGGGGCTGATGACGGCAATCAGGGCCAGGCTGTTATTCACCGCTTTTTGCAGCGTTTTCGGCCAGTCGTCGCCGGGGGCAATGTCCAGGCGATCCATCCAGAGATTCACGCCTAGATTCTTCAGGTCGGTCGCCAGCCGTAGCGCGAACTCCGCCTCAAGGCTACGATAGCTCAGAAAAATGTGCTTCACCTGGGGCATGTTTTATCTTTAACCCTGGTCGGAAACAGCTTTCAGAAAACAAACTGTATCGCCGGACATTAGGATTTTCTAACTGAATTCTAGCTCATGGATTTCTAATTTTCAACCGCAATTCATTTATTAGCATTTTAGTTAATAACCGATACTATGCAGTTGTACCAGAAATCCGAAACATCAGCGCCAACAGGCGAGAGGATTTTGAAGAACGGTAGCGGATCTTTTAAACGTTTAAGGGGTCAGGTGTCACAATTTTGAAACATTAGCGGGTTTGGCTGTAACATTTTTGACGGCGCTGGGAACATGCCTTACGGACTTGTTATACGCTTAACGCGCCTTAAAAGGTACCTGGATTCTGGGTAAAAAAGCGACCGGGATGACCAGTGTGGTCATCCCCGCTGCATGGTTGGATGGACAGCATGGAAGTCAGCCACGCCATCAGTTGGTACAGGCGCTACGGATGGCATCTGCGATAGTATCAATACTGGCGGTTTTATAGACACAATCAACCGCGCCGGCTGCCTGAGCCGCCTGAATCAGCGGCGCTTCAACGGTGCTGGTCAGGACAATACAGCGTGTGGTTGGATGGTGACGCCGCAGGCGGCGGATGAGCGTCGCGCCGTCCATTTCCGGCATCACCAGGTCTACCAGCACCACATCCGGGCAGACCACAGCGCACAAGTGTAGCGCTTCCGAACCGCTGCTCGCCTCGGCCACCAGTTGCATATCTTCCTGCGTTTGCAGAAAAACACCCAAACTGAGCCGGACCATATCCTGATCGTCCACAACCATGACTCGTATCACATCCTGGCCTACCATGATGAAATCACCGTTTACCAGTTTCCGTTACTGTAGTATATAAAAACTAACCGGTGGCCTTAAGTCCCCAATTGTCCCATTTTGATTGGGAATCCCGGCAGGTTTTTTAGTGCTACCTTTCTCGGGCTTTTGTGGTAAAGTTGGCAGTATCTTTATGACATTTGTCATGGCTAACGTATGAGTTCGCTTGTTCTATCCGATCTTACAATTGAAATGGCTGTCCGTGTTCGGGGTGTCGTTGAAGTGACCGGAACACGATAATCAGGTATAGTTACTATCAGGAACTGAAATCAAGCTACAGGGATGTGATAGAGGCAGGTCATGGTCAGTCAGTGGGAACGCACCAATCCCTTTGTATCGGTTCTGCCCAAGGCGCCGACGGGCATCAGCGGGCTGGATAAAATCACGGGTGGCGGCCTGCCCAAGGGACGCCCGACGATTGTGTGCGGCGGAGCTGGCTCTGGCAAGACGCTGCTCGGTGTGGAGTTTCTGGTGCACGGCGCAGCCGAATACGACGAACCGGGCCTGTTCCTGGCATTTGAAGAAACCCCGGGTGAACTCACCATGAACGTGGCCTCGCTCGGTTTTGATCTGGAACGGTTGATTGCGGACAAAAAGCTGCTGATTGATCACATCTATATTGACCGCAGCGAGATCGAGGAAACCGGCGAGTACGATCTGGAAGGGCTGTTCATCCGGCTGGGGTATCTGATCGACTCCATCGGCGCCAAACGGGTGGTGCTGGACACGGTCGAGGCGCTGTTTGGCGCGCTGTCTGACACTTATATTCTGCGCTCGGAACTGCGCCGGCTGTTTAACTGGCTGAAGCAGAAAGGGGTGACGGCGGTCATCACGGCGGAGCGGGGCGACGGCACGCTGACACGGCATGGGCTGGAAGAATACGTGTCCGACTGCGTGATTTTACTGGACCACCGGGTGACGGAACAGGTTTCTACCCGGCGGCTGCGGATCGTCAAATATCGCGGTACGGCGCACGGCACCAACGAATACCCGTTTCTGATTGACCGGGATGGCTTCTCTGTACTGCCGATCACGTCAGTCGGGTTGGATCACCAGGTAACCGAGGAGCGGGTTTCGATCGGCGTTCCCCAACTGGATGATCTGATGGGAGGCCGGGGATTGTACCGGGGCAGCACGGTGCTGGTATCCGGCACGGCAGGCAGCGGCAAAAGCAGCCTGGCGGCCCACTTTGTCCATGCCGCCTGCCAGCGCGGGGAACGCAGCCTCTATCTGGCGTCGGAGGAATCGCGCCATCAGATCATCCGCAACATGCGCTCGATTGGCATTGATTTGCAGCCCTGGGTGGAGGCGGGTCTGCTCCACTTCCACAACGCGCGCCCGACCGCGTCCAGCCTGGAGCTGTATCTGACTATCACCAACCGCATCATCAACGAGTTCCAGCCGCAGGCGGTGGTCATTGACCCGATCACCAACTTCAACCTGATGGGAAACCCGAACGAGGTGAAGGCGATGCTGATGCGCCTGATTGATAACCTCAAATCGTGCCAGATCACCACCATGATGACCAGCCTGACCGGCGGCGGCGATGCGCTGGAACAGACGGAAGTGGGTATTTCCTCGCTGATTGACACCTGGATTCTGCTGCGGGATATGGAAGCCAACGGCGAACGCAACCGACTGATGTATCTGCTGAAGTCCCGCGGGATGCCGCACTCCAACCAACTCCGGGAGTTCTTACTGACCAGTAACGGTATCCGTCTGGTGGATGTTTACGTTGGCGCTGGCGGCGTGCTGACCGGCTCGGCCCGGGCAGCGCAGGAGGCGCAGGAGCGCGCCGCTGCGTTGGCTCAGGCACAGGAGGTTGAACGGCTGCGGCTTAACCTGGAGCGCAAACGGAGGGCGCTGGAAGCGCAAATTGCGGCCTTACGAGCCAACTTTGACGCCGAAGCGGAAGAACTTTACCGGATCATTGACCAGCAGGCCGCGAGGGAGCAGCAGATCATGACTGACCGGGCAGACATGGCGCGCCACCGAACGGTCTATAGTACCGAACCCGATGGGGGTGAGAGCGGCAGGAGAAACGGGATATGACGGGGGTATGGCAGTCCAATTTCAGTACCGATATGACCGATGATGTCTGGGAACTTCGCCTCTACGTGGCCGGGCAGACTCCCAAATCGCTGACGGCCTTCGCCAATTTACAACGGTTCTGTGACGAATATCTGGCGGGCAAATATCGCCTGGAGGTGATTGATTTGCTCGAACACCCGCACTTGGCCCAGAGGGACCAGATTGTTGCCATTCCCACGCTGGTGCGGAAGCTACCAGAACCGATGCGAAAGATCATTGGTGATCTCTCCAACAAGGAGCGCGTACTCATCGGTTTGGAACTACGCTCCCGTTAAGGAGGGACAAGTATGACCAACCAGGCGGAGAATTTCCAGCGGGCTATGGAAGGCTTCTTCGCGCGCCCGGATGACACCCACTATATCCTGTCCCTGTTTATCACCGGAGCCACGCCCAAATCAACCAGAGCCGTCAAAAATCTGATCGCCATCTGCGACCGCTACCTCCAGGGGCGCTACGAGCTGGAGGTGATAGATATTTACCAGCAGCCGGAGCGTGCCCAGAAAGAAGGGATTATCGCCGCGCCGACGCTGATAAAAACACTGCCACTGCCGCTGCGCCGGCTGGTGGGGGATATGTCAGATGAGGACCGGGTGCTTGCAGGGCTGGGGCTGCGGGTCAAAACCAACGTTTGACCGAGGGTTGGAATGGAGTCGAAGGTAACTGAACAGAAGGTACAGGATGAGCTTGACAGCCTCCGGGCACGTCTTGATGAGGCGGAGCAGACATTAGAGGCGATTCGCAGCGGCGAAGTTGATGCGCTGGTTGTCACCAACGCCGGCGGGTATCAGGTCTTCACACTCCACGGCGCGGACTGGCCGTACCGCGTGCTGGTGGAGTCGATGCAGGAAGGCGCGGTTACGATTGGTGAGAGCGGCCAGATTCTGTACTGCAACCCCCGTTTTGCCAGCATGTTAAATGCCCCACTGCAAAAGGTGCTGGGCGCATCCATTTATCCCTTCCTGGCTTCCGAACACCGGCAGAAGTTTGAGTCGCTGCTGAACGAAAGCCGGACAACGAGCCACCATGCGGAGTTCTGTCTGGTCGCTGGTGATGGTACAACCGTGCCGGTGTCAGTGGCCTTCAGCCCGCTGCCGCTGGAGAACCTGCAGGCCGTGTGCCTGGTCGTGACCGATTTAACGGTTCAAACCCAGCGCGAACAGGAAATCATCCAGCTCCAGAAGGAACTGGAAAACCGGGTACGCGAGCGGACTGCCGAACTGATGCAGACCAACGAACAGTTGCACCTGGAAATCGCCGAACGCATCCGGGTGGGCGACCGGCTGGCTCGGCTTCAGGCGGTGACAACCGCGCTGTCAGCGGCGCTCAACGTGCAGGAGGTTTCCCGCGCGATTGTGCTGCAGGGCAGCGAAGCCGCCGACGCGGTGTCCGTCGGCGTACTGCTGCTCTCAGAAGACCACAAGCTGCTGCGGCTGACCTATTCCAAAGGGTATCCCGAAGGGCTGGTGCAGTCCTGGATTAACGTGCCGACTGGCGAGCTGCCGCCAACTTTTCAGACCTGCATCCAGACGCTGGAGACAGCCTGGGGGGTGGCCCCGGCTCTGCTGTTTGATACGCAGCAGGTGGGCTGGCCACCGGACGAGGAAGAAACCTGGGCCGTGATCCCGCTGGGGTTTAACCTGCGGAGTATCGGCCTGCTGTGTCTGGGCTTTGCCGCTGCTGAAGAACTGGACAGCGAGAAGCAGCGCTTTATCCTCACCCTGGCCGATCAGTGCGCTCAGGCGCTGCACCGGGCGCTGCTGCACGAACGGGTGCAGATGACGGCCACCATCGAAGAACGGCAGCGGTTGGCGCGGGATTTGCACGATGCCGTCAGCCAAACCCTGTTTTCGGCCAGCGTCCTGGCGGAAACCCTGCCGCGAATCGCGCAACGCGACCCGGAGCGGGCCATCCAGCAACTTCCCGAAGTCAGCCGGCTGACACGGGGCGCACTGGCGGAAATGCGGTCGCTGCTGCTGGAACTGCGACCCGCCGCACTGGTCAACAGCAGGATGAGCCAGCTTATCCAGCAGCTTTGCAACGCGATTCAGGTCAAAAAGCGAATTGCGGTAGATGTCACGGTAGAGGACGATGCGCCGCTGCCGATGGATGTTCACATCAGCCTGTATCGAATTATTCAGGAAGCGCTCAACAACATTGTTAAACATTCCCGCGCGTCGCGCGTTCGCATCAATTTGCGCAGTGACGGCCAGCAGGTTGTTCTCGACATTGAAGACAATGGAGCCGGTTTTGACCTGCACAATCCGAAAGCCGGCCTGGGGCTGGGTATGATGCGCGAACGCGCCGAGTCCATCGGCGCGGACCTGCAGGTTTACAGCCAGCGTGGGCAGGGCACGACCATCCGGGTGGTGTGGGTCAGCGCCGCGCGGAAAATATCCTGAACCGGATTGTTGCGAAAGCGTTTATTGCTAATGGATGACCGACAACCGATTCATGGAATGCAGGGGCGAACCGCCGGTTCGCCCCTACGAAAAGTCATGTGTATCGGTTTTCATTTAATCATAAGGCACGGCCCATTCCAGGCTGACCGTTGTTCCCCGCCCCGGTGCGCTTTCAATGTGGAGCGTAGCAGCAATTTCTTCGGCCCGCCGATTTCGCCCAGTTCGTTCCAGATGGGACTGTAGGAAAAGGTTAAAAAAACATTCTTCCGGGAAGCCGTTGCGTTCCAGCGCCAGCATCTGGTCATACGACCAGGTGGCTTCGCCCCGCTGCATTACACTTTCCAGCATGGGGCCGATGATGTGCCAAATTTCCAGCGAGCACTCGCGCCCCGGCTGTCCCATAGCGCCCGGGTGTTTCATGAGGCCCAGGATGGGGAGGTAGGCATCGTTGTAGATCATGGTTAATTCCGCGCCCCACCACAGCAGAATAGGGAAGCGCGACGACAGGCAGATGCCCACCGCCGTCTGTAAACTCTGCGGCCAGTTTGCCACCGGGCCAAGCCCGTTCTGCGACCAATCCTTCGACCGGATGAGCGCGCCCATCCCGCCACCACCGTCCAGCACCCTATCCATGATCGAACGGTTATTGGAACGAGACAGGAGAGAAGTGGTCATAAGTCCGCACTCGTAAGGTTTATAGCATGTACTCTGCCGTCTCAGGGACGGCAGCGGCTTTCTGTCGGTTATCCGGCTGCTGGCGCGGGAAAACCGCTATCCAGCTAATCTCATGTCAGCTCAATGGCGGATTTTCCAGACGAAAACCGTGCCCGCGCACCGTCTGGATATACTGGTGATCGGGGTCGAGTTCGGCCAGCCGGTCGCGCAGGCGGCGTACCAGCGCGTCAATCGCCTGTTCGCTCACCCCTTCGCCCATCGCCTCCGGCCAGACGGTTTCAATCACCATGTCACGGGTGCAGATCGTGCCGGCGTTGTTATACAGCATCTCCAGCAGGCGGTACTGCGGCAGGCTGAGCGGGGGGTTCAGTTCCTTGTCGCCCACAAACACGCGACGCGATTCGTGTTCCAGCCGCAGGCGGGCGTTGCCATAGGCCGGTACTTCCGACGTGAGCGGGGTGGTTGAGCCGATGCCGACATAGCGGATGCGCGTGGTCAGGGCCAGTTGAATCTCGTCGCCATCATGCAGTTCGACGCTGCCTTTCAGCGGCTGGCCGTTTAGCCAGGTGCCATTTTTACTGTCCAAATCCTGCACAAAAAAACGGTCGCCGTTACGGTAGATGCGAATATGCTGCCGGGAAATCTGCCGCTCCGGCAGCGAAATATCGCAGGCTTCATCGCGCCCGACCAGCACTTCATCCTTGGTCACCGGCACGTGCTGGGTGGGCTGGTTTTCGCGCCGTATCATCAAAATCGGGCGCTCGTTTTCAGGTCTGGGCATAACGGTCTGCTACCTCTGGTGAAGGATGCTTTAACCTCAATACAACCACTATTATATATCACGTCCCCGCCGAGAGTGGAATGGGTACGGACTCGGATTCAACCACGCCCACCCATAACCCCTGGTCAGTATAAACCGGCGTCGCCTGGGGGTTGATGTTCTGCACAATGCCGCGATTGGTGTTGCGGTAGTAAGCCTTCACCGTCGCGCTGCCGGTGGCGATGTTGGTAGCGGGAAGCTGCGTGATCGGGAATTCGAGCTTGTGGACGCAGCTCTGGCGCGGCCCCAGCAGCCGGATTTCACTTTCCGGGTATGAGCCGGCCCCCTGCGATACCCCGACCGGCAGCGGGCCAGGCGAATTAAACACCACACCCAGGCCGCTGGTCACGCCGTCGTCGCCAATCCGCACCTGGTCGGGATCGTAGACGATGGCGACGGTGCCAATGGATGTATTGGTAACGATGATGGTGATTGTCAGGATGCCATCCGGGGTATTCGGCACCGGCGACGGGCGCACCCGCAGTGCCAGCGGGCTGGCGGCAGCGCGGCCAATCAGCGACTGGTGCTCGGCGCGGTTAATCCCCTGCCGCAGCCAGGCGCACGGGATACTTTCATCAATGTTGGGTACCAGCGACGAGATCAGGCGGGGCAGCGTGCCGGGGCCGGCAAACACCGCCAGCAGCAGCAGCAGAAAAATGCCAACCAGCAGGTTGGTGTTGTTCGACCGGCGAAAGATGCTCAAGGTTCAGACCTGCTTCTGTAGCCATCCGGCAGCTTCCCGGATGAGGGCGGCTCTGTCCATATCCTTTATATTGTGCCACAGAATACCATTGTCGTGCCCCTTGAACCAGGTGTACTGCCGCCGGATGAAGTCATGGGTGGCGATTTTGGTAGCGGTAACAGCCTCGTCCAGCGGCAGGCCGTCCAGCAGATGCGCGGCCAGTTCGCGGTAGCCCAGCCCGCTCATGGCCGGCAGCGTGCGGCTGTAACCGGCGTCCAGCAGGCGGCGCACTTCGTCCAGAAACCCCTGTGCCATCATCTCATCTACTCGGTGGTCGGCCTGGTCGTACAGGTCGGCGCGGTCGAGCGTCAGCCCGTACTGCCGGATGGTGTAGGGTGGGGGCTGTTTACGCTGGAGAACGCTGATTGGCTGGCCGGACTCCAGATAGACTTCGAGCGCACGGATGACGCGGCGCACGTTGCGATGGTCAATGCTGGCGGCTGCGACGGGGTCGGCGGCGCTCAGGCGGTGGTGCAGCGCCGCCGAACCATGCGCGGCGGCGAAGGCTTCCAGTTCGGCGCGCAGGATGGGGTTGGGCGGCACTTCCGGCACGGTCCAGCCTTCCACAACGGCGGTAATATACTGCCCTGTGCCGCCGACCAGCAGTGGAACGCGCCCGCGCTGGTGGAGCGAGTTTATTGTGTCGTAAGCCAGGCGCTGGTACTGCGCCAGCGACAGGTTTTCGTCCGGGTAAACGATGTCCAGCAGATGATGCGGTACGTGGGCCCGCTGCTCCGGTGTGGGCTTGGCCGTGCCGATGTCCATCAGGCGGTAAATCTGGCGGCTGTCGGCGTTGATAATCTCACCCCTGACGGCCTGGGCCAGTTCGATGGCGAACCCGGTTTTGCCAACGGCGGTCGGGCCGAGGATAACCAGCAGCGGCGGGGTCATGGCCGTGTCCAGACCAGTGACACCCGCGTACCTTTGCCTTTCTGACTGACAATCCGCAACCGTGCCTGAATATCGTCGGCCCGTTCGCGCATGGAGGTCAGGCCAATGCCGTTGGAGGCTGTGCGGGGGTTAAAACCTTTGCCGTTATCGCTAATCAGGAGTTTGGCCTGCTGGCGGGTTTCGGTGAACTCGATGGTCGCCTCGGTCGCTCCCGAATGTTTGATGATGTTGGTCAGGCTTTCCTGGGCGATGCGGTAAAAGGCGATATGCACCTCTGGCGGCAACGGCTGCCGGTTGTGCAGGTTGATCTTCAGCGTGATGTCCATCTGCTTGCGCACTTTAGCGGTGTCAATCAACTGCGACAGCAGCGTTTCCAGCCGGGTGTTGAGCAGGGCTTCCGGTCGCAGTTCCACCAGCAGCGTGCGCATTTCCGCCATTGCGCCCCGGTTGAGCAGGCGTAGTTGCTCCAGCAGGTGCAGCGTCCGCGCTGGCTGGTTCTGTTCCCACAGGCGTGGTAGCGACTCCGCGATGACGTTGGCGGAAAAAAGTGTTTGACTCACGGCGTCGTGCAGATCGCGCGCCAACCGCTGACGTTCGTTCATGGCGGCCAGGTTCTGCGCTTCGGCGTACAGCCGGGCGCGCTCAATCGCCTGCGCGCACTGCTGCGCCAGCGCCAGCATGAAGGCGCGTTCGCCTTCATCCACCCGGCGCGACTGGAGAAAGCTGACGCCGAGGCCACCGAGAACCCGGTCCTGTACAATCAGCGGCAGACAGACGGTGGCCTGGCTGTTGGTAAAACCCTGAAGCGTCTGATACAACTGTGGATACTGACGGCTGTAATCCTCCGGCGTTTCAATCCATACGGGTTGGCAGTTGCGTACCGCGTCGGTAATAGGCAACGATGTGAGCAGGGAGAGTCGTCGAAAACGACCGGCAACCGCCGGCGGAATACCGGCTGAATTAACGATTTCCAGAAACTGGCTGTCGGTGGTGAGCAGGTAGACAACGGCGATGCTACCACCCAGGGCGTCAATCACCTTGCCGGCCATGATGTCCGCCACCTGTTCGACTGTCACTGCCCCGGCCAGCGCGGCGGTCACATCCTGTAACAGTTGTGTCCGTTCTTCATGCTGCTTGCGCTCCGTGATGTCCATGCACGAGCCGATATAGCCTTCAAACCGGCCATCCGGGGTATACAGTGGTATACCATTATCCAGCATCCAGCGGTATTCACCCTGGTTGTTTCGCAAGCGGTACTCCATCATAAATGGCTGGCGCGCATCAAACGAGCTGCTATACATCTCCAGGCAGCGGTCATGATCGTCCGGGTGAACGCCTTCCGCCCAGCCCATGCCCAGTTCCTGTTCCATCGCCCGCCCTGTGAAGTCCAGCCAGGGCTTGTTGAAATAGTGGCACAGCTTGTCCGGGCCGGCCATCCAGATCAGCACCGGCGCGTTATCCGCCATCGTGCGGAAGCGGGCTTCGCGCTCGCGCAAATCAGCTTCGGCGCGGCGGCGTTCGGTCACGTCGTGGAATACCAGCACCACACCGGCCAGCGTGCCGTCGCGCGTGATGATCGGGGCGCTGCTATCCTCAATCGGGATTTCCGCGCCGCCACGCGCTACCAGCAGGCTGTGATTCGCCAACGCAACGGCCTCACCGCAGGCCAGCACCGTATGTACCGGGTTTTCCACGGGCTGCCGCGTGTGCTCGTGGATGACGTAAAACACATCCTGTATCGGTTTTCCCAGCACGTCAGCCTGACGGTGGCCGGTTAACCGTTCGGCGACTGGATTCATCATGGTCACGCGCCCGCCAATGTCAGTGGCGATCACCCCGTCACCGATGCTGTAGAGCGTCACCCGCAGCCGTTCACGCTGCTCGTCCAGCGATTGTTCCGCCAGCTTCAGGCGGGTAATATTCTGAAAGATATTCACCACGAACTCGATGCCGCCGTCCTGATTATGCACCGGGCGCGCCTTCACAATTGCCCACTGTTCCTCGCCAGTCTGGCGGATGCGGAAGCGGATTAATTGGTCGGGACTGTCGAGGCCCAACAGCGCCCGGCGACCGGGTAAATCCTGAAGCGGAAATGGCTGGCCGTGTTCGGTGAGCATCTCGTAGTGGCTGACGATTTCTTCCACCGGTGTATTGGTGAGGGCTTCCGCCGAAGGAAAGCCGAGAATGCGGGCAGCGGCATCATTGGCGTAGATGAGCTGTCCATTTTTATCCTGGGCGGTGATCGCGTCAGCGACTGCATTCAGCACGGACGCAAGCTGTTGCGGGGATTTTAATAAACGATGCATACACTCGGTTGCCCAGTTACAGTAAACCCGGTCACACCATCATCATACACTTTTGACGGCCATTTTGCCAACATGTAACATCATAAAAAGTACAGCCCTCTGGCTTCACCAGTCCAGCGCATCGGCCACGTGTTCGATCATCGGCCTGCCGGATGGCGGAATGGCGATGGCGATCACATCCACGCGCCAGTTTGCGTTTTCCAGTTGATGATCGGCCAGGTACAGGTGGGCGGCGCGCAGCAGCCGGGCGCGCTTGCGCTTGGAGATGCTGGCGAAGGCCGCTTCGGGCAGGGCGGCGTGGCGGGCGCGCACTTCGACAAACACCAGCGTGTCGCCCTGGCGGGCGATGATGTCAATCTCCCCAAAGCGGCAGTGCCAGTTGGTGCCGATGATGGTGTAACCCTGCTGCTTCAGGTAGTGGGTTGCCAGTTGTTCGCCCCGCTGGCCAAATGGCTGCGACACAACTGCCTCTAAATGCGCTGCGGGGGGAAGTTGTCCCGGTAGAACTGCATGGACTTCAGAATCGCTTCCTTGGCGGCTGCCGCGCCCACCCAACCCTGGCTGGTGACTTCCGCGCCCTGAAGATGCTTGTAGGTGATGAAGAAATGTTCGACCGCCTTCGGGAAGTGTTTGGGCAGGTCGTCCATGTCGTAATAGTCCTCGTAGTGAGGGTCAGTCGAAGGCACGGCCAGAATCTTGTCGTCGTTTTCGCCGCGATCCAGCAGTCGCAGCATTCCAACCGGACGCGCTTCGATGACGCAGCCGGGGAAGGTTGGCTCCTCCATCATCACCAGCACGTCCAGCGGGTCGCCATCGCCATAATACGACTGGGGGATAAAGCCGTAATCGCCGGGGTAGTGCAGCGGGCTGTACAGCACCCGGTCCAGTTTAATCACGCCGGCGCTTTTGCTGTATTCGTATTTGTTCTGGCTGCCCTTGGGGACTTCCACCACCGCGTAAATCACGTCCGGCGCTTTTGGCCCGGATGACAAACTGTGCCACAGATGTAACGTTGCCATAGCGTTCCTGTCTGGATGACTGCCGGTAAACAATACTTTCAGTATAGACGAAATCAGCCCCGACTGCATGGGTAGAGGTAGAGAAAAGACGGTTTCAGCAGGGATATAACCGTAGGGGCGAACCGCCGGTTCGCCCCTATCCTTTGATCGGTCGGCGGGAATAGGCTAGCGCTGCCCCGCCAATGACCATAAATTACTGGTGTACCGGCTCTGACGTGGCCACCTCGTCAATCACACGCTGCGCAGCGGGTTCCGTGTAGCGGCTGCGGGTTGCCAGCCACAGGATGAGGGCAAACAGCGCCAGCATGACTACAAACACCACCGTGCGTACGGTCTGGTCGGCGCTGGGGGCGGACACCGTGACCACCAGCGGCGCGGCGAGCAGCGCGACCAGATTTACGACTTTAATCATGGGGTTGAGCGCCGGGCCAGCCGTGTCCTTAAACGGGTCACCGACCGTGTCGCCCACGACCGCCGCCTTGTGTGCGTCCGACCGCTTGCCGCCGTAATGGCCTTCTTCGATGTATTTCTTGGCGTTGTCCCAGGCGCCGCCGGCGTTGGAC
Source organism: Chloroflexota bacterium (assembly GCA_016223085.1). Lineage (GTDB taxonomy): Bacteria > Chloroflexota > Anaerolineae > Aggregatilineales > Phototrophicaceae > CFX2. The sequence goes on along the minus strand of JACRPS010000011.1, from coordinate 86,939 downwards.
ATAAATACGGCCATCAACTGGCCGGCCAGGATGATGCCCGCCAGGAAGCCACCCAGCGCGGCCACGCCCAGCGTGAAGCCAACTACAATCGGTGTCAGCACGGCGATTACGCCCAGCGGCAGCAGTTCGCGCTGCGCGGCGCGCGTGGAGACTTCCACACATTCCGCATAGTCCGGTGTGACCGTGCCTTCCATCACACCGGGGATACGAAGCTGACGGCGCACCACGCCGATCATCTGGAAGGCGGCGCGGTTGACCGAGCGAATCAGCAGGGCGCTGAACAGGAAGATCAACCCGCCGCCGATCAGGAAGCCGATAAACACAATCGGCGTGGCGATGTTAATGCCAACGTGGTAAAGCGTTTCCGTCAGCGGCACGCCCACGCCCAGTTCGATCACGCGGGTGTCGGTCAGGAACGAGCCAAACAGCGCCACCGCCGCGATCACCGCCGAGCCGATAGCAATGCCTTTGGTAATCGCCTTGGTGGTGTTGCCAACCGAGTCGAGGTTTTGCAGCGTTTCGCCGCCGGGTCCGCCGCTTTCACCCGCCAGTTCGGCGATCCCCTGCGCGTTGTCACTGATCGGGCCAAAAGTGTCCATGCTAACGTTGTTGCCGGTGAGTGTTAGCATCCCGATACCGGTCATTGCCACGCCGTACAGCACCGCCGTAAACGTGTCCACAATCGGGGTGGTGCCATCCGCGCCCGTGATCGGGAACAAACCGAAGATAATCACGCTCGCCAGAATGGTGAAGGCGATGACCATGATTGCCCACACGCTGCTTTCCATGCCGGACGACAGGCCGCTAAGAATCGTGGTCGCCGGACCGGTCTGGGTGCTCTGGGCGATTTCCTTCACCGGCCCATGTTCGGTATCGGTGAAGTAGGATGTCACCTTGTCTATGACAATCGCCAGCGCGATACCCGCCAGCACTGTCGCGAACGGCTGCCAGATGATGCCGCCGCCCATGATATTCGGTTCGCGCATGTAGAAGATGGTAAAAATGCCAAACAGCACAATGCTGATGGCCGCCGCGCTGTAGAAGCCGCGTGTAATGGCGGCCAGCGCATCCTTGCCGCTGGTTGAGCGTACCAGGTACGTGCTGATGATTGAACTGAGCACGCCAATACCGCGCACAACCAGCGGGAACACAATCCAGATGGGGCTGCCGGTAACGGTTGCCAGCGCCAGACCGAGAATTAAACCGGACACGATGGTGACTTCGTAGCTCTCAAAAATGTCCGCCGCCATGCCGGCGCAGTCGCCAACGTTGTCGCCCACCAGGTCGGCGATCACCGCCGCGTTGCGCGGGTCGTCTTCCGGCAGATTGGCTTCAACCTTGCCGACCAGGTCCGCGCCCACGTCCGCCGCTTTGGTGTAGATGCCGCCGCCGACGCGCATGAACAGCGCCAGCAGCGTGCCGCCGAAGCCGAAGCCCAACAGCGCATCCGGCGAGGCGATGCCGAAGATAATAAAAATAATCGTGCCGCCGAGCAGACCGAGGCCATCGGTTAACATGCCGGTGATCGTGCCGGAACGGTAGGCGATGCGGAGCGCGTCGGCGTAACCGCGACGGGGGTCAACGGCGGCGGCTGCCGTGCGGACGCTGCCCTGCACCGCCATGTTCATGCCGATAAAACCGACCGAGGCCGAAAAAACTGCGCCCATCAGGAACGCGCCGGCGCGGCCAAAAGCAGTGTTGGTGCGGGCGGCTTCACAGCCTTCACGCCCAAGCTGCACAATCTGCGCTTCTTCGTCGAAGATAATGGCGTTACGTTCGTCCAGTGACAGGGAAGCCAGATCGGGATTGGCGGCGGCAGCATCGGTGCGTACCCGCTCCGCGATTTCCGGGCAGAAATGTTCGATGGCGTAAGGCGTGGGGTTCACGACGTATACGCTGAAAAACAGCACCACGACCAGCACCACGATCAGGATAGCAATGGTGCGAAGCTGGGAACCCAAGTAGGCGTTGGCGCCCTGCCGGATGTAACCCCAAACCTGCTGCATTTTGGCGGAGCCTTTGTTTTCCGCCAGGATTTGCCGTGCCAGGAACACCGCATACAGTAAACCGGCGATGGCGATTCCAAGCACGATGAAGATTAAGACATTCTCAGTCGAATTCAACTCACGCATGTCAATTCGAGTCTCCGTAGTGCAATTTAAGGTAAAACACAGACGAGTAAGGGGGCGGATAGGTTAGTTATGCTGAACGAGCGAACTCCTGTTTTGGTAAAAACGCACGGAGGAGTAGTGTAGCGCAAATATTTTATAATCCAAACCCCATACTTTGTGCAATCAGCACACGGCCCTTTAGTCGGCAAAACAGAGAAGTTAGGGCTGTCTAGCGGCTGATTATAGCGGCCTCGTATAAGATGACCGTGTGAATGGCAGAAAGCCGGGCAGTTGGTTGACGCGACAAAAAGGGCGACTCTTTTGAGGTCGCCCACCGCAGCGTGTTAGTCTCGAAAGACTGCTATTCCCACACGCGCAGGCCGAAGCGGCTGAGGTAAATCGGCAGGTTACGGAACAGCGGGTTAGCTTCCTGCACGGCGCGGATTATCTGGCGTTTATCGCTCGATGTCGGGCCGCACAGCAGTGTGATCGAACCGCCGTCGCCGCCCGCACCGTTGACCTTCCAGCCAATCGCGCCGTTGCGCCGCGCTACGTCAATCAGCAGGTGCGCATCGTCGCAGATCAGCGCCGGGTGCAGTTCGGCCTGTGCTTCCGTGTTGGCGATCATGGCGCGGCCAAAGGCGTTCCAGTCCCCGGCATACACCGCGTCGCGGGACTGCTGTGCCGTCCTGCGGAGTTTATCGAGGGTGGTGTGGTCGGAGCCGGCAGCTTCAAACCGGTGGATGACCTGCTCATGTACCGACGAGGACTGGTGTGCCTTGCCCAGAAAAAACAGTACCAGCCGCCGTTCCAGCTCCCACCACAGGGAATTCGGAATCTGAATCTGTGAGACGCTGGCGTGGGGGTATTCAAACATCTCGATGTAGTTGATACCGCCGTAAGCCGCGCACAACTGGTCCTGAATCCCGCTTTGCAGTTTCAGCAGTTCCGTTTCGACGCGATGTGCAGCATAGGCGACCTGATGCGGCGTCATCGTGCCGGGCGTGAGGCGATCAAGCGCGCCGATCAGCGCGACGGTGATCGCTGCCGACGTACCCGTAGAACAGCCGGCGGGTACTTCTGAGAAGATCGTAATTTGCAGCGCCAGATTGTCCGGCACGCCCATGTAGTGTATCGCCGCTTCCAGCAGGGGATGGCGCTCCCATTCGGTTTGGCCGCCAGCAACGGCGTACATCTCGCCGTAGTTTTCGACGTAGAGCGTGATGCGGTGTTCGCGGTGTTCCACCGGATACACCTTGATCTGCACTTCGACATACGGGTAGACGCCGATGTTAAACACTTCGCCTTTTTCAGCAAACCAGGTATCGGTCCAGCCGCCGTTATCGCAGATGCGCACCGGCGCCACGCTGTTAATCACACGCATCGGCTGATCGGGTTGTTCGACAGTCACCGTAAAAATTCCTCTCTTTGAAGAACGGAGATCGCTACGACAATAACGCAAACAGGCGGGACTGTAAAACCGTGTTGGATGGAAAACGTAAGGGCGCACCGCCGTGCGCCCCTACGATTCCTCTACCTGTTGGTTGCAGGTAGGGACACGATCTATCGTGTCCCTACCTGGGTTTTGAGATGCGTGCGTTAGACCGCGTGCCGTGTCTTCGGTTCGGCGGCCTTCACCGGCTGCGGCGTCGCCACTTCTTCGTCACGGTCGCTGCGGCGCACCGACCAGATAATCAGGGCAATGCCGACGACGATGAAGATCAGCACCGGCACGGTCGCTTCCGGCGTTTGTGTCTGCACGACGATGGGCGCCATGATGAGCGAGACGAGGTTCATCACCTTAATCATCGGGTTCAGCGCCGGGCCAGCCGTATCCTTGAAGGGGTCGCCCACCGTATCGCCGACGACGCTGGCTTTGTGGTTGTCGGTGCCCTTGCCACCCATGTTACCATCTTCGATGTATTTCTTGGCGTTGTCCCAGGCACCACCGGAGTTCGCCATAAAGACCGCCTGAAGCTGCCCCGACAGGATGACGCCCGCCAGGAAGCCGCCGAGCGCCTGTTCCTTCAGCAGCAGGCCGACGACGATGGGCGACAGGATGGCGATCAAACCCAGCGGAATCAGTTCCGCCTGCGCCGAGCGCGTCGAGATCGTCACGCACTGGGCATAATCCGGTGGGCGCTGCTTGTTCTGAATTTCGGGGATGCGCAGTTGGCGGCGAACCTCCGCCATGATGTAACCTGCCGCGCGGTTTACAGCCTTAATCAGCAGGCCGCCGAACAGCAGCGGCAGCGCGCCGCCGAGCAACAGGCCGATGAACACGGTCGGGTCAGCCAGGTTGATCGAACGGTTGAACGTTTCCAGCCGTTCTGCCGGCATGACGCGCTCGATGTCAATGAAGAACGATCCAAACAACGACAGCGCCGCGATGACCGCCGAACCAATGGCGATACCCTTCGTGATCGCTTTGGTGGTGTTGCCCGCCGCGTCGAGATCGGCCAGGATTTGCCGCGCTTCCAGCGAGAAATCTTCGACGCCGGACAGTTCGGCAATACCGTTGGCGTTGTCGGAGATGGGACCGAAGGTGTCCATCGAAACGTTGTTGCCGGTGTGCGACAGCATCCCAACGCCGATCAGCGACACGCCGAACAGCGTGTAAACGAAGCGGTCAGCCGCCGGAACCTCGCGCATACTGATGAGGAACAGCGCCGCGACCATAATCCACAACGCCTGGAAGATGCCGCCAATCACGTTTTTCTTGGTATAGCCGCGCGCAATCGCCAAGACCGACAGCACGACTCCCAGCAGGAACACAGGCAGATACAGGTTTGACGGGAAGGTGACGCTATAGACGAGGATGGATGCGCCAACGCTGGCGACGATCACCAGCACCGACCACACGCTGGACAGATAGCCAAGCGATATGCCTTCCAGAATAACCAGTGCCGGGCCAAACACGGTTGCCTTGGCGATGTTATGCACGCGCTTGCTCTTGGCCGAGGTGGCGTAAGAGGTCAGCGGGTTGAAGATCACGGCCAGCGCCACCCCAACCGCAACCAGCGCACCCAGCGACAGGTGCGACAGCAAATCGCCGCCTGGGTCGCGCCCACCCGCGTACAGGACGGACAGTGTGAAGGTCGAGATGATGGTGATGGCGCTCGAAATTTCGTAGCTCTTGTACATGGCTTCTTCGGCATCGTCCACTTTCCACACCGAGACCATGTATGTGCCGACAATGGAACTGACCACGCCAATGCCGCGCACCAGCAGCGGCAGCACGATCCAGAACAGTTGGCCGGTGAGCGAGGTCAGCGCCAGGCCGAGGATCAGGCTGGACACGATGGTGACTTCGTAGCTTTCGAAGATGTCCGCCGCCATACCGGCGCAGTCACCCACGTTATCGCCTACCAGGTCGGCCACAACAGCCGCGTTGCGCGGGTCGTCTTCTTCCATGCCGGCTTCAACCTTGCCAACGAGGTCAGCGCCCACGTCTGCCGCTTTGGTGTAGATACCGCCACCCACACGCATGAACAGCGCCAGCAGTGTGCCGCCGAAGCCGAAGCCCAGTAGCACGTCCGGGGCAGCCTTGCCGAAGATGATAAAAATCAGCGTGCCGCCGAGCAGGCCGAGGCCGTCGGTCAGCATACCGGTGATCGTGCCGGAGCGATAGGCAATCGTCAGCGCCTTCTTGAAGCTGGTACGCGCGGCAGCGGCAACGCGCACGTTGCCCTGCACGGCCATGTTCATGCCGATGAAGCCCACCAGCGCGGAGAACGATGCGCCCATGGCAAACGCCAGCGCGCGACCGATGGCAACACCAGTGACTGCCGGCTGGCACGACACCGCGCCCGCTACGCGCTCCGGGTTGAAGGCAGCATAACCATTGGCGACCGCAATCTGCTTGGCCGTCTGGGTGCGGTCTGCCAGCAGCGTATGAACCTGTTCCACCGACAGGCTGCTGTTGGCGGAAATGTCCTGCGCGTAAGCGTCTTCAACCGCTGTCTGGCAGAACAGTTCGTTTGCTTCGCCGGTGGGTTTGACCAGTGCCACGCTCAGGAACATAGCAACGGTCAGGACGACGATGAGGATGGCGATGGTGCGAAGCTGCGTGCGGAGATACGCATTCGCGCCGTCACGGATGAAGCCCCACACCCGCTGCATCGCTTCGCTGCCTTTTTCGGCGGCGAACGTCTGACGTGCCAGCCAGTAGGCATACGCCAGCGCGATAAAAGCGGTTGCGAGCACGATCAGGATCATGACCTGCTCAAACGGTTGGATGCCTTGCATTGCTTGCATTGATGATTAATCCTTACTAGGACATACCAAAAAGCGACTCTCCTGAGCCGGGTGTCGTCAGCGTAAGGTGGGGGAGTGTGCACACTCTGTGGCGTCAGGAGAGTGGTGCAATTCGTTCTGCGCAATATTGTAGGAGACATGCTACTGGCAGGGGTGGTTACATATGGCACAAAAAAAGCATCCAAAAGGCATTACCTCAAGGCGAAATTTGGTGAAATGCAACGAAGGTTTGAGGGGGAAGATCAGCGTATTCCCCCTACTTTTAGTTATCCATTCCTGCTAACTTTGGCGAACTGTGCAGAATGGATAACAGTTAAAAACGAGGAGTAGGGAATGGGGTTTTTGCTGGATAATGCTAATATCATCGCCTTGATCGCCAGCCTGCTGGGGCTGGCGTTTGCCGGTTATCAGCTTCGTTGGATACTGGCACAGGATGCCGGGAACGACCGGATGCGGCAGATTGCGTCGGCTATCCAGCGCGGCGCTCAGGCCTTTATGCGCCGGGAATACCGCGCCGTGTTTATCCTGGTCATCGTCGTCACCGCCGTGCTGGTGCTGCTGAGCTTTGTTCCCAATTCACGCATGAGCCTCTGGACGGCGGTAGCGTTTGTGACGGGGGCGTTCGCGTCCGGTCTGGCCGGGTATATCGGCATGTATACTGCCGTCCGCGCCAACGTCCGCACGACGGCGGCAGCAGCCAGAAGCCTGAACGGCGGGCTGCGCGTGGCTTTCGCCAGCGGCACGGTGATGGGCACGATTGTGGTTTCGCTGGCGCTGCTGGGCATCAGCATCCTGTTTATCCTGTTCACGCGGCTGCTACCGCCGCTGGAAGCGGTGAGCGCGCTGGCGGGGTTTGGCTTCGGTGGCACTTCGATAGCGATCTTTGCCCGTGTCGGCGGCGGCATCTATACCAAAGCAGCGGACGTCGGCGCGGATTTGGTCGGTAAGACCGAAGCAGGAATCCCTGAAGATGACCCGCGCAACCCGGCAACGATTGCCGACAACGTGGGCGACAACGTTGGCGATGTGGCCGGGATGGGGTCTGACCTGTTTGAGAGCTACGCCAGTTCGATTATCGCGGCCATCACGCTGGCGGCGCTCGGTTCTGGCCTCACGCCGGACAAAACGCTGGCGGGGCAGGTCTTCCCGATGCTGATCGCGGCAGTCGGCCTGATCATCGGTATGTTGTCCACCTTTCTCGTCAGCGCGAAAGAAGATGCGACCCAGGAGAGGCTGCTCGGCGCACTGCGGCGCGGCGTATACGCTGCTAGCGGCCTGGTCGCTGCCGCGATTGTCGTGCTGGGGCTGATGTTCGACCTCGGCTGGGGCGTAATCGCTGCCACGCTCAGCGGTTTGGTGGGCGGTGTATTGATCGGCTACTGCACCGAGTATTTCACGGCGGATAGCTACCGCCCGACACAGGCGCTCTCGATCAGCGCGCAGGGTGGGGCGGGCATCGTTGTCATTCGCGGCATGGCGCTGGGCATGTTCAGCACGGTCGCGCCGGTGCTGGTGGTGGTCGCGGTGACGCTGGTGGCGACGGCTGCCAGCGGCCTGTACGGTGTGGCGGTTGCCGCCGTTGGGATGCTGGCAACGCTGGGCATCACGCTGGCGACCGACGCTTACGGCCCGGTCGCGGACAATGCCGGCGGTATCGCGGAGATGGCGCATCTGGACAAAAGCGTGCGCCAGCGCACCGACGCGATGGATAGCCTGGGCAACACGACGGCAGCGACCGGCAAGGGCTTTGCCATCGGCAGCGCGGCCATGACGGCGCTGGCACTCAACGCGGCCTTTATCACGGCGCTGCAAGGCGCTACCGGGAACGGCCTGAGCATCCTCATGATTGATGTGCTGGATGCGCGCTTTATCACCGGCCTGTTCCTGGGTGCGGTGCTACCGTACCTGTTCAGCGCCCTGGCGATGCTGGCGGTTGGCCGCACGGCGCAGGAGATCGTCCAGGAGGTGCGCCGCCAGTTCCGCGAGATCAGGGGCATCATGGACGGTACGGCAGAACCCGACTACGAACGCTGCGTTGGTATCAGCACGGACAGTGCCATCCGGCAGATGATTTTGCCAGGCGTGATTGCGGTGTTAACGCCGGTGCTGCTGGCGCTGCTGGTGATTGTGGGGCGCGGCAACATCATCGGCCAGTTTGTGGGCACGACGACGTTGATCGGCATGTTAATCGGCGCGCTGGTATCGGCCTTCATGCTGGCGGTGATGATGGCAAACGCCGGCGGCGCGTGGGACAACGCCAAGAAACACATCGAGGCGGGCAATCACGGCGGCAAGGGGTCAGACGCGCACAAGGCAGCAGTGGTCGGTGATACGGTGGGCGATCCGTTTAAGGATACCGCCGGGCCGTCGCTGAACATCCTGCTCAAGCTGCTGGCGATAGTGGCGCTGGTGATCGCGCCGCTGCTGGCGGGGTCACCGCTGGTCTAGGTTTCGTTGTACGCAGGTCGTAGGGACACGGCATGCCGTGTCCCTACAAAATTACTCGCTCGTTTCCCGCGTGAAGCGGTAGGCGATCAAAATCGGGATAAACGTGGCAAGGATGACAAACAGCGCGGCGACGTTGGTCACGGGCCGGTCGCGCGGGCGCGTGAGCTGGCTGAGAATCCAGATCGGCAGCGTTTGCTGCTGGCCTGCCGTGAAGGTCGTCACGATCACCTCGTCAAACGACAGCGCGAAGGCCAGCATCCCGCCCGCCAGCAGCGCGGTGGCGATATTCGGCAGCACCACGTAGCGGAACGTCTGGAAGGTCGAAGCGCCCAAATCCATCGAGGCTTCGATTTGCGAGTGCGCCGTGCGTCGCAGCCGGGCGATCACATTGTTGTACACCGTGACAATACAAAAGGTGGTATGGCCGATCACAATCGTCCAGAATGTAAAGTCCAAATCCACCAGACTGATAGCGGAACGCAGCGAAATGCCGGTGACGATGCCGGGCAGCGCAATCGGCAGGACGACCAGCAGCGTCAACGCCTCCCGTCCGAAGAATTTGCCCCGGTAGATGGCAGCGGCCAGCAGCGTGCCCAACACGATTGCCAGCAGCGTTGCCACCGCCGCGACCGACAGCGACAGGCTGAGCGCGTTCCAGAAATCAGTCCGGTTGACGAGTTCGCCAATCCATTGTGTGGTCAAACCCGGCGGTGGGAACTGGAACGAGGCTTCTTCCGTCGTGAAAGCATACAGGAGGATGATGAGCAGCGGGAAGTGCAGGAACAGCAGCACCAGCCCGACGGCGATTTTTAGCCCCAGTGAAGCGTGTCCGGTCGGATTAGAGGGCTTCAAAAGCGCCTAACCTCCTGGCAACCATGAGGTACACAAACATAATCGCAATCGGCACGACGGTCATGGCCGCTGCCAGTGGGATATTGCCCGCCGTGCCCTGCTGCGAAAACACCGCCTGACCGATAAAAAAGCTGGAATTGCCAATCACTCCAGGGATGATGTAATCGCCCAGTGTCAGCGAAAAGGTGAAGATCGAACCGGCCACCACGCCGGGGAACGCCAGCGGCAGAATCACCTTGCGGAAGGTGTAACCGGGGCGCGCGCCCAGGTCGGCAGAGGCTTCCAGTACGGACTTTGGCACGCGCTCCAGCGCGGCGTTGATCGGCAGAATCATGTACGGCAGCCAGATGTAGACAAACACCAGGAACATGCCGAGGAATGAAAACGACAGCGACGGCCCGCCGATGCCGGGAATGGCGAGGACCGCGTTCAGCAGCCCGTTCAGGCAGAGCAGATTAGCGAACCAGGTGATGATACCTTCCTGCGCCAGGATGATCTTCCAGGTATACACGCGCACCAGGTAGCTGGACCACAGCGGCAGCAGCACCGCCAGGTAAAGCAGCCCTTTGACACGGTAGCTGGCATACCGCGCCATGTAATACGCGACCGGGAAGGCCAGCAGGGCGCAGGTGACGGTGACGGCGGCGGCCATGACAGCCGTCCGCACGAAGATGTCGACGTTGGAGGGTGACGCGAGTTCCTGATATGTGCGCAGCGAGAACTGGCGCACGATCAGGCCGGTGAAACCGTCCAGCCGGAAGAAGCTATTAACCAGCAGCGACGACAGCGAGCCGATGTAAAACACCACCAGCCACAGCAGCGGCAGCAGCAGGGTTAACGCGAGGCTGAGGTTCGGGCGGCGGTAGAAGAAGGTCGAAATCCGCCGCAGCAGCGAGGGGGGCGGTTTGGCCGCCGGGGGAGTCAGGGTGAGCGAAGGCGCGGCCATCTTAGTTTGTCTCCGTCAGATGGCGGGCGCTAGCCTTCTGCCACAGCAGTTTCACCCGGCTGCCGCGTGTGGCGTGAATGTCCGCCGAGGACGACTCCAGGTTTTGCTGCACCACAATCAAATCACAGCCGGCATCGGTTTCCACCAGATAGCGGGTGTGCATGCCCAGGTAGATCGCATCCCGTACTGTGCCGCCAACACCATGCAGGTCGTCTGTGATCGGTGTATCCGGCGGGCAAAGACGGATTTTTTCCGGTCGAATCGAGAACATTTCCGGTGAGCCGGTCAGTCTGTACGCCACGTCGCCGCTGACCAGATTGGTTGTGCCGACGAAACCCGCGACGAAGCCCGTTGCCGGGCGTTCGTATAGATCGGCGGGTGTACCTACCTGCTCGATTTTGCCGTGATTAAACACCGCCAGCCGGTCGCTCATCGTCAGGGCTTCTTCCTGATCGTGGGTGACGAAAATGAAGGTAATACCGATACGTTCCTGGATCGCTTTCAGTTCAATCTGCATCTGCTGGCGCAGTTTGAGGTCGAGCGCGCCCAACGGCTCGTCCAGCAGCAGCACACGCGGCTGATTCACCAGCGCCCGCGCCAGTGCCACCCGCTGCCGCTGCCCGCCGGAAAGCTGCGACGGCTTGCGGTTTTCCATGCCCGGCAGCCGCACCATATCCAGCATCTCGCGCACGCGGCGCTCGCGTTCGGCCTTTGGTACTTTTTTGACCATTAACCCGTAGGCTACGTTCTGGCCGACGGTCATGTGCGGGAACAGCGCGTAGTCCTGAAACACCGTGTTTACGTCGCGCTCGTAGGGCGGCACGCTGGCGACTTCCTGCCCGTAGAGCTGGATGCTGCCCGAGGTGGGCTGCTCGAAGCCGGCGATCAGGCGCAGACAGGTGGTCTTGCCCGACCCCGAAGGGCCGAGCAAGGAGAAAAACTCGCCGTCGTAAATATCCAGAGTCACATGGTCAACGGCTTTGACCTCGCCAAAATACCGGCATACGTCAGCCAGCCGGACGGCGACGGAAGGTTTTACCGGGGTGGTCATGCGTTCTTCACCATCACATGTTTGGTGACTTTGTAATCTGCCACTGCTTCGGCGGACAGGTCTTTGCCAAAGCCCGACTGCTTAAAGCCGCCGTGCGGCGTTTCTGACGCCAGCGGAATGTGATCGTTGACCCACACCGTGCCAAACTCCAACTGCGCGGCCACGCGCATGGCGCGGCCAATGTCCTTCGTCCACACCGACGCCGCCAGCCCGTACTGCACGTCGTTGCCCAGCCGCACGGCTTCGGCTTCGCTGTCAAACGTATTGATTGTCAGCACCGGCCCAAATACTTCGCTCTGGATGATCTCCGACCGCTGGTCGGCGTTGACAATCACGGTTGGCTCGAAGTAGTAACCTCCGACGTGGTCAGACGGGATGCTGCCGCCGGTGAGCACCTGCGCGCCGGATGCTTTGGCTCGTTCGACAAAACCCTGCACCCGTTCGCGCTGGACGCGGGAAATCAGCGGCCCCATCTGCACGCCGTCGTCATAGGGCAGGCCGATTTTGACGTTCCGCATCGCTTCGACAATCGCTTCGGTGGCGTCGTTGTAGCGGCTTGTTTCGACGTACACGCGGGTGGAGGCGGTGCAGTCCTGGCCGGTGTTGAACGTGCCGGTCAGGGTGGCGATGGCCGCCACCTGTTCGATGTCTACGTCGTCAAACACGATAAACGGCGCTTTGCCACCCAGTTCGAGATGCACCCGTTTGAGGGTGTCCGCCGCCGTCTTCATGATCTTCTTGCCCGTGTTGGTGGAGCCGGTCAGGCTGACCATCCGTACCTCGGGATGTTCAACTAATGCCTGCCCGGTATCGTTGCCGCCGGTGACGATGTTCACCACGCCATCCGGGATGCCCGCTTCGGCGATCAGTTCAGCCAGCAGCAGGGTTGTCAGCGGGGTGGTGGGGGCAGGCTTCAGCACAATGGTGCAGCCTGCCGCCAGCGCCGGGCCGATCTTCCAGATTGCCATCATCAGCGGGTAATTCCAGGGGGTGATTTGCCCGACCACGCCAACCGGCTCTTTGCGGTAAATCGAGGTGAAGCCCCTGGCGTATTCGCCTGCGCTGTGGCCATGTGTATCCCGCGCGGCGGCGGCGAAGAAGCGCAGGTTGTCTACGCTGAACGGCAGGTCCGCGCCCAGGCTGACCATCTGGAACGGCTTGCCGGTGTTGTCTGATTCAAGCCGCGCAAATTCCTCCGCGCGTTCTTCCAGCAGTTCCGCCAGCCGCCAGATTGCCAGTGACCGTTCGGCAGGCGTTAAACGCGACCAGCGGCCATCGTAAAAGGCGCGGTGGGCGGCCTGAACGGCGGTGTCTACGTCGGCGCGGCTGGCGTCAATCACGTCGGCAATTTTCTCGCCGGTGGCCGGGTTTTCAATCGCCATGCGGCTGCCGCCCTGGCTGTCCGTCCACCGACCATCTATCCACAGTTTGTAGTCCATCTTAATTCCTCACAGAAGGGGAGGTAGGGGCACGCCGTGCCCCTACAGGAATTAACGCCCGCCGATGACAGCAATGTAGCTCGTCACCCACTCGTAATACGGCACGCAGACCTCGCCGCGATCATCGCCGCAGTTAGCGGTCGGCGTCTTCCAGAAGCGGATCTTCTCGAAGTCGTCAAAACCGTTGGTCTGGCAGCCCTCGTCACCCAGCAGTTCATTGCCTTCGCAGGCTGCCGGCACCGCCGGCACCGAGCCAAACCACGCCGCCAGGTCGCCCTGGAGTTTCGGGTTCAGCGAATGCTCCAGCCACAGGTAGGCGCAGTTCGGGTGCGGCGCGTTGATGTGCATCATGGTCGTATCCGCCCAGCCGGTCGCGCCTTCTTCCGGCACGACACTGCTCACCGGCTGGCCGTTGGCTTTCAGCAGGTTGACCTGGAACGGCCACGAACCGGACGCGACAATGCCTTCGTTGGTGAAGTCGTCAATCTGGACGAAGGCGTCGTGCCAGTAACGGGCGACCAGTTCGCGCTGCTGGCGCAGCAGGTCGAGCGCGGCGTTAAACTGGTCTCGGTCGAGCGCGTAGGGGTCGGTAATGCCCAGTTCCGGCTGATGGTACATCAGGTATTGAGCGGCGTCGGCGATGTGAATCGGGCCGTCATACGCCTGCACGCGACCTTTGTTTGACTGGCCGTCCGGTAGTGTTTGTTCCTCAAAGACGACACTCCAACTGGTCGGCGGTTCCGGGAACACCTCGGTGTTGTACATCAGCACGTTTGGCCCCCACTGGTACGGCACGCCGTAATGTTCCAGTTCGCCATCGCCGTCGGTATCAACGGTGTGCCAGGGTGCGTTTTGTAGCCGTTCGTCTACGGTGCTCCAGCTCGGAATCAGGTCGGGGTTAATCTGCTGGACGCGGCCACCATAGATCAGGCGCAGGCTGGCATCGCCGGAGGCCGTCACCAGGTCGAACGTGCCTTCGTTCATCAGCGCCACCATCTCGTCGGAGGTCGCGGCGGTTTTGACGTTGACCTTGCAGCCGGTTTCCTCCTCGAAGCTGGTGACCCAATCATAGGCGGGGTCGGTGTCGCCGCGTTCGATGTATCCCGGCCAGGCCACAATGTCCACCTGGCCTTCGCCCGCGCCGATGGACTGCATAGGCGCATCCTGCGCGCTGGTTACGGTGATGCCGAGCGACAGCACCACTAACAACAAAACAATAACTTTTTTCATGCCGATCTTCTCCCTGCATAACAGTGAAATTGGTAAACTCGCCCCGGTTGAGGCTGGTAGAACTATAACATTATTTTAAGATTTTGCCCAAAATTAGTTACCGCAAACCGTATTAAAAAATTCTCGGTAAGAAAGAAAAATTTTGACACGCTTAAATCATGCGGATGGAGCAAAACAAACAAAGCCGGTCTTCGCCACGAAGCCAGCTTATGCAGGAACGGATTATCGTTAGATAGGGATGTGAGCCATCCTGAACGATGGCTCACGAACGCGGCAAAATGGGGCGAAATTTGTAGCCGTAGACGATCACACCCCGGCTGCCTTCGGTCGTTAGCTTGCGCGTGACCATTTCCACCCGGTCGCCAATTGCTACCGGGCCGTCGAGATCGGTCAGCTGCGCTGTGACCATCGGGCCTTCGTCCAGCTTGACCAGCGCCAGCACGTAGGGGGCTTGATCTTCAAAGCCTTCGGGCGCTTGCTGCAAGGTGGTATAGCTGTAAACCTCGCCCGTGCCGGCAAACGTATACTGCTCGCGCTGGACCTCAACCTGCTTGCGTGGTTCGTTCATCGGCAATTCCTAGCGCCCGGTCATGAGCGCGGATTTTTCCTTGACGGCGACCGTTTCGCGGGTATCGCGCAGGTCGCTGACCGGCTGGGGCCGCGCCTGAAGGCTGACTGTGCCGTTGTCGTAGCGGACACCCTGAAGGCGATAACGCAGGGGGTTCAAGCGCCAGTGCCGTGAGATTTGCATTTCCGTATTACTCCTCATCAACCGTTAAGATTGTGCATTTCTGCACGAAACTGCTCGTAATCCTAGCGGAATTGGGCTATCAAAACCTATCAGGGACAGGATGAGAGCTATCACAGGCTCTCAAAAAACAGCATGTAACAGGCGAATTTAGCCTTGATGCCGGGACATGATATATCGTGTCCCTACAAGTATTACACTTGGAATAAATGGGTAACCGCCGTTGCGCCCAACCCGCCGAGGTTCTGAATCAGCGCAATACGCGCGTTTGGCACCTGATTGTCCTCGGCCTGACCGCGCAGTTGTAGGCAGGCTTCCACCGCCTGATATACGCCGGTCGCGCCCACCGGGTTGCCGCGCGCTTTCAGCCCGCCGAAGGTGCTGACTGGCAGCGACCCGTTCAGGCCAAGCGCGCCGTCCTGCGCCAGTTTCCAGCCCTGGCCGCGTTCGGCGAAACCCGCCGCTTCCAGCGAGAGCGCCGCCAGCACGGTGTATTCGTCGTGCAGTTCAAACAGGCTGACGTCGTTTGGCTGAATGTCTGCCTGAGCATAAGCCTTATAAGCCGACCGATTGGCCGCGCCCAGGTAGAGCAAATCGGGGCGGTCGTGCAGCGCCAGTGTGTCGGTGGCAACGGCGCTGCCGGTAATCCGAACCGGCTGCGGCACGAGATCGGCGGCGCGTTCGGCGCTGGTCAGGATAACTGCCGCCGCGCCATCAGCATCCGGCGCGCTGTCAAACAGGTTCACCGGGTCCGCGATCATCGGGGCGCGGGCAAAGCCGCCGGGCTTGAGCATGTTGCGGAACATGGCATTGGGGTTGCGCGCGCCGTTGGCGTGGGCGTTGATGCTGAAGCCTTCAAACGCGCTCAGTTCCAGACCATATTCGTGCATATAGCGCCGCATCAACAGTGCGGCCAGCGCCGTCTGCGTCGCGCCGTGCATCGCTTCCAGATCAGCGTCCAGACTGACGTTGCGGGCACGGGTGCGCGCGTCGCCGACGGTGTCAGTGGCCTTCTCCACGCCCAGCACCAGCGCCGTATCCACCGCACCGGACGCCACCGCCAGATAACCCGTTCGCAGCGCCGCGCCGCCGGAAGCGTCTGCCGCTTCGACGGAGAACGCCTCCACGCCGTTCAGCCCGGCATAGTCCGCGACCAGCGCGCCCAGATGCGTCTGTTCGCTGAAAGCTGCGCCAAAAGCGTTGCCGACGTACAGCGCGTCTACCGCTTTCAGGCCGGCGTCCCTTAATGCCGCCTGTGCGGCTTCGGCGGCCAACTGGCGCAGGCTGCTGTCCCAGTGTTCGCCAACGGGAATCTGTCCAATTCCAATAATCGCTACATCTCGCATGGTTGGGTTTGTCCTTTTGAGGGTGTGTTGATCTATGGTGTGGGGTAGGGGCGGGTTTCGAAACCCGACCTACAGATGATTGTTAATCCTTCAGTTTTCCGCGATAACGGGCGTAGGTGGCGTAATCCACCGGCGTGCGGCGGTTGATGTAATCGCGGGTGGTCGGCGCAAGGTGCTGAATCTCGGTGATGCGCTCCGTCACGCGAATGTCAAACGCATCTGAACCCGCGCCGCTGCCATAGCTGACCATCAAAATCCGGTCGCCCGGCTGCGCCACGTCCAGCACGGCGGTCAGGCCGAGCATGGATGAGCCGGAGTACACGTTGCCGATTTCGTTGCACAGCAGGCCGGTTTTGATTTGCTCCGGCTTAAAGCCGAGCATTTCCGCCGCGCGCGAGGGGAACTTGACGTTCGGCTGGTGGAACACGGCATAGGAGTAATCTGCCGCCGTTGTGCCCATCTGTTCCAGCAGCATGTTTGCCGCTGACAGCGTGTGGTGGAAATAAGCTGGTTCGCCGGTGAAGCGGTCGCCATGACTGGGGTATTCCTGCCCTGGACGCCGCCAGAAATCAGGCGTGTCGGTCACAAAGCTGTAGCTGCCCTGGTAGACCGCGCAGGCTTCATCCGCCGGGCCGAGGATGTAAGCCGCGCCGCCGGACGCCGCCGTGTATTCCAGCGCGTCGCCGGGGCGTCCCTGCGCCGTGTCCATGCCAATTGCCAATGTGTAACCGACCATGCCGCTGCCGATCAAACCAATCGAAGCCTGCACCGCTTCCGTACCCGCCTTGCAAGCGAATTCCCAGTCGGCGGCAGTAATATTGGGCGACGTGCCGATGCTTTCCGCCACAATCGTGCTGGTGGGCTTGACCGCGTAGGGGTGGCTTTCGCTGCCGACCCACACGGCGCGGATAGCCTGCGGATCAATCCGAGCGCGGGCGAGGGCGTTACGCGCCGCTTCGATGGACATGGTGGTCACGTCCTCGTCCAATCCGGCGACGGCCTTCTCTTTCACCGGGCTGCCGCCCAGGCCGTTTGTCCACACGCGGGCGATTTCCGCGCCCGGCAGCCGGTAACGCGGCACATACGCGCCGTAACCGACAATGCCCACCTGCCGGTCCGGGTGCATCATAAAATTCTGGTTGAGGGGATTCGTTCCATTTAATGCCATGTGGTTGTCCTCAGATTGATTTCATTCTGTCGGGGCAGGTTTAGAAACCCGCCCCGACGCCTGTTCCTGTCGTTAAACGATCAGTAAGGACACGATATATTGTGTCCCTACATTTATTTGCTCATTTCCTGCACCAACTGGCGCGCGCGTTCCAGCCGGATATTGTTCTCCGTAATCATGGCCTGCACCACGCGGTTAATCAGATCGCCGCTTGCGCCCGCCGCGACCGCAATCTGCCGCGCGTGTAAGCGCATGTGGCCGCGCTGGATGCCTTCCGTCGCCAGCGCGCGCATGGCCGCCAGGTTTTGCCCCAGCCCGACCGCCGCGCACACCTCCGCCAGCTCCCGCGCCGACTCCACGCCCAGCAGCTTGAGCGCCGCGCCAGCCGCCGGATGCACGCGGGTCGCGCCACCGACCGTACCCACCGCCATTGGCAGTTCGATGTACCCTTGCAGGTTGCCGTCGTCGTCCTGCCACCACTCCGTCAGGCTGGTGTAACGCCCACTGCGCGCCGCGAAGGCGTGCGCCCCGGCTTCGATGGCGCGCCAGTCGTTGCCGGTGGCGATCACTACCGCATCAATGCCGTTCATAATGCCTTTGTTGTGCGTGGCGGCGCGATAGGGATCAACTTCGGCGAACACGCCGGCTTCCACAATCGCCTGCACCGCGTCCTCGCCGCTGAGTTTATCGGTGGTAAGTTCCGCTTTGGGAATCGTACCTTCAGCGCGGGCTTTACGATGGTCAGCCAAATTACTCAAAATGCGTAAATTGACGCGCCCGCCGGTGGCCTGCTCGATAAACGGCGCGATGTGTTCCAGCGCCGTGTTGATTGTGTTCGCGCCCATTGCGTCGCGGGTGTCCATCAGCAGGTGAACAATCAGCATCGGGCCTACCGGGGTATCCACGATGGGGCGCACCTGCAAATCGCGCGCGCCACCGCCGTACTGGACGATGCTGCTGCTCACCTTGTCGGCCTCGGCCAGCAATTGCTGGCGCTGCGCCATAACCGCGCCCGCCGCGACATACACGTCGGCCAGATCAAGCACCTGAATCTGCCCGATCATCACCGGCTCGTCGCTGGAGGTGATGAAGCCGCCGCCCTCGCGGAATAAGCGTGCTGCGTTGCTCAAACCGGCCACGACCGATGGTTCTTCAACGACCATCGGAATCAGGTAATCCCTGCCGTTAATCAGAAAATTGGTGGCAACACCCAGCGGCAGCCCGTAGACGCCGATGGCGTTTTCGATCATGTGATCGGCCTGGACCGCGTTTAAACCGCCGACGCCGAGCAGCGCCGCCTGTTCTTCCGGCGTCAGGTTGGCCCACTGGCCGACCATTGCCGCGCGTTCTGCCAGTGTCCGTTTATAAAATCCGGGTAGACGTGAGGAGTGTTCTTGAGCCATGCGCCCTAATCTAGCAGGCGAATGCTTTCAAAAACTATCAGGAATGGTGAAAAAGGGCACAAAGGATAAATGGTTGATGAATCACGGCGCATACAGCCGGGCTGAACGCAGGTCAAATCGAGTATTGGTGAACGTCGCCAGTCCCCATAACGGCGTATCGGGCAAATCCAGTTGACCACGCCATGCGATTTCGCCGTTGACGCGGAAGGTTGTCATACCGTTTTGTTCGATATGGAGATAAAGCTGGTTGGTATCAGGTCGGATGTGAATAAAGTTACGCCAGTCGAGCATTGTGCCCGTGCTGACGTAATCCTCATAGCCGACGAGGAACAGATATTCAGCGTGCCGCGTTTCGACCCATAACCCCCATGCGGACGACTCCAGGTTTAAAACGGTCGCTTCGATCTCAATCGTAAACGGCGGCGCGTGAGCCTCAACGGGGGCGCGAAGCACCCACAGGCGCGGATTCCCGCCCAGGTCTTTGTCCAGCGGCCAACTCACGTCCATTGAGGTCGTTTCCCACGCCAGCGACCCGGCGCGCGGCGGGTCAGCAAGACCAAGCGCCAGCGCGACTGCCAGCGCCGCGCCGCTCACGATGACCAGCGCCAGCAGCGCCAACGCCTGCCGCCACTGACGCGGCGGCACACTATCGGTTGACGGGGTGGGGGATGCTGCGTATGCTTGGGGCATCGTAACCATCCAGTATTCTGTGTAAGGGCGGGTTTCTAAACCCGCCCCTACAGTTGACATTCGGGACAATGATGATACGGCGAATCGGCCTTTTCGCAATCGTGGCGCTGTGTGTTGGGGTGCTGTCGATGGGGGTGGCTGTCGGTCGGGGCGAAACGCCAGTTCGCCCATACAACACCTCTCCGCTGCCCGCCCCTACGATCATCCAGCGGCAGGCGCCGGCGTGGGATGGCACGCTGCGGCGGATGCGCGTGCCGATTCTGATGTACCACTACGTCAGCGATCTGCCGCCGGACGCCGACCAGTACCGCCGCGAACTGACGATCACGCCAGATTTATTCCTGGCGCATCTGGCCTATTTAAAGGAACAGGGCTACGAAACGATTTCGCTGTACCAACTGGACGAGGCGCTGTTGAACGGCGCGCCGCTACCGGCCAAGCCCGTGATTCTCACATTTGACGACGGCTACATAGATCATTACGTGAATGTGTTTCCGGCGCTGCAAACCTACGGCTTCACCGCGACGTTCTTCATTATTACCGCGCTGGCGGATGCCAACCGCTCCGATTATCTCAACTGGGGGCAAATCCGCGAAATGGCCATCGCCGGAATGAGCATGGAATCGCATACCAAAGATCACGTTGATTTACGGGGGCGGGACTACAATTTCCTGGTGTACCAATTGCTCGGCAGCCTGGAAAGTCTGAACGCCTACACCGGGCAGATGCCGCATATGCTGTCGTATCCCATCGGTCACTACGACACGATGACGCTGACCGTCGCGCGGCAGCTTCCTATCTGGCGCGCCGTCACCACCGCGCGCGGCGTATGGCACACGACGGATAACCGGCTGGAAGTGCCTCGTCTGCGGGTTCACGGCGGTACGGGGCCGGGCGGGCTAGCGGCGCTGCTGCGGGAGAATCAGTAGGGACACGATACATCGTGTCCCTACACATAAACATATAAAAAGAAGGTTATTTTTTAGTGAAGGTGGGGGGTTAATCCGGCAGAATCTTCGTGCCCATCACCGCATCCAGCCAGATAACAAACACCAGCGCGATCGGCACCATCGTCACCAGGAAATACGTCGTGCCGTATTCCTGGATGCTGACACTGCGCGCGCTGGGCAGGATAATCGGGAAAGAGCTAATAATCAGCAGGGAGATGACAAACCCCAGGACAAACGAAACAACCCATACAATCAGGCGGCGAACAGTCAGGGAAGACATTCAAACCCTCTCCGGTCACAATCAGAAGCTTATACTTCAGTGATTTTAACCACTGGCAGGGCCAGGATGCAAGTCCTGCATTCTTTTTTCAGAAAAATAGTGGCACAATCTAACGAGGTTGTTAAACTTGCAAAAGCGAGTTAAAGTTCCGTCATATCCTGTGGCCCCGACCAGTGTTATAACCAACGTGTCCGGTAAGTCGAGGCATAGCCGCGCGTGCTGGTCGCCAGCATGGGCGATCATTCCATTTTGAGTGGGTAAGGGTAAAGGGGGCCAGTTTTTATGGCTGACTTGTTCGATAAGATTGCAACTGACGAGACGATCAAACGCGCGAAAGAAGCGACCGAAGTTGGAGTCTATCCCTATTTCCGCGCGTTGAGCGACTCCGAGGGGGTGACGGCCACGTTTGAAGGCCGCGAAGTGGTGATGCTGGGTTCGAATAACTATCTGGGGCTGACGACCGATCCCCGTGTCCGGCGGGCGGCGATTGAAGCCATCGAGCGTTATGGCACGAGCGTTACCGGCTCGCGCTTTCTGAACGGCACGCTGGAGCTGCACCTGGAACTGGAACGCCGGCTGGCGAAGTTCATGGGTAAGGAAGCGGCCTGCGTCTTTAGCACCGGCTACCAGACGAACGTTGGCACGATTTCGGCGCTGGTCAGCAAGGACGACTTTGTGATTGTGGACAAGGATGACCACGCCAGCATCGTGGATGGCTGCATCATGAGCCAGGGGCAGATGAAACGCTTCCGCCACAACGACGTAAGCAGCCTGGAAAACGTGCTGAGCAAGCTGCCCGCTGATGCCGGCAAGCTGGTCATCGTGGATGGCGTATACAGCATGGGTGGGGATATCGCGCCGCTGCCTGAAATTGTCGCCATCTGCAAGCAGTATGGCGCGCGCATCATGGTTGACGACGCGCATGGTATCGGCGTCACGGGTGGCGGGCGCGGCACGGCGGTACACTTTGGCCTGAATGACCAGGTTGACCTGACGATGGGCACGTTCAGCAAGAGCTTTGCTTCCATCGGTGGCGTGATTGCTGGTGATGCTGACGTGATCTACTACATCCAGCACAAGGCGCGCGCGCTCATCTTTTCGGCGGCGCTGCCCGCGCCCCAGGCGGCGGCGGTGCTGGCGGCGCTGGACATCATGGAGAACGAACCGCAGCACGTTCAGAATTTGTGGAACAACGCCGAATACATGCGGCGCGGTTTCTGCGAACTGGGTTACAACACCGGCAAGAGCAACACGCCGATTATCCCGGTCATTCTGGGCAGTGATTTTATCGTGGCGCTGGCCTGGAACGCGCTGGTTCAGGAAGGTGTGTATACCAACCCGGTGGTTCCCCCGGCGACCCCGCCCAACGGCGGCCTGCTGCGGACGAGCTACACCGCCACCCACCGCCAGGAACACCTCGACCGGGCGCTGGAAGCGTTTAAGATCGTCGGCGAACGGCTGGACTTAATTCCCACCAAGCCGGAACTGCCGGTGGCGAAATAGAACTGCCAAGACGAATAAAGATGTAGGGACACGATATATCGTGTCCCTACAGAATTTGCGGGGCGAGTCCGATGATTCGCCCTGTTTGTTTACCGCGCCACGGGTTCCGGGCTGATTTCTTCTTCGCGCCGACCGAACACGCCCATCACGCGCTTATGTACTGGCGCGAGCAGGCTGTAGGCCACCGGCACGACGATCAGCGTCAGCAGCGTGCTGCTGAACAGGCCGCCGATCACGACCGTACCCAGTTCGGCAGCGATAATCGCGCCTTTTGACAGGCCAATCGCCAGTGGCATCAGCGCGAAGATCGTCGCCAGCGCGGTCATGAGGATAGGCCGAAGCCGCCGTCCGCCCGCTTCAATCAGCGCGTCGCGCACGGGCATACCGCGCTCACGGCGGTTGGCCTGCACGCGGTCAATCAGCACGACGGCGTTGGTTACGACGATGCCGATCAGCATCAGCAGGCCGATCATGGCGGAGATGCCCAGCACCCGGTTGGTCAGCGCCAGCAGTACCGCCGCGCCCACCGGCGCGACCGCCACACTGAGGATGATGTCCAGCCAGTGCACCACCGAGCCGAACGTCACCATCAGAATTAGCACGACAATGACGATGGCGATGCCCATTGCCACAAACAGACTCTGGAAGCCTTCGGTTTGCAGTTCGCTCTCAAAGCCCTGGCTGACCTTGATCGTCGGCGGTAAATCTGGCAGCGCCTTGATTGTCTCAATCGCTTCGCGTGTAACTCCGAGGGTGTTTTCCGTTTCCAGTTCGCCGGTGAAGCGCACCGCCGATTCGCGGTCAATACGGATATAGGTGGTCGGGCCATCGTCACCACCCGCCGCGCTGACCTGCGCCAGATTGCTGCTAACGTTGGTCAGTCCCGGCACCGTGTTCAGGGTGTCAATCACCTTCTGGTTGATGGCCGCCAGATTATCCTGCGGCCCGGACAGCACCACCGCGAAGCCGCCAAAGCCCTGTTCGCTGATCGAAGCCGCCGATACCGTGACATTCTCCTTGCCGAAGATTGCTTCCGCCTGTGCGCGGATTTGCTGCGCCCAATGATCCAGCTGCTCGCGCGATTCGACGCCAAGCGTGAGGTTGGCGATATTCTCGCTCACGCCGCTGTTGCCGCCCAGCAGGGTTTGCAGGTTCGCGCCGCCGCTGCCGATGATCGTCTGGATGTTGCGCCGTTCTTCCTGCGGGATGGTTGTTTCGATAAAGGTTTCCAGTGCTCGAACCTTCTCGTTGGTTTCCAGGATTTTTGTCCCGGCGGGCAGGTTCACGCTGACCGTGATTTGCGGTTCGCCCAGTTCCGGCAGGAAGGTGGTCGGGCGGGTGGCAAACAGCAGAATGCCGAGCACAAAACTGACGGCTGCCGCGCCCAGCACCAGCCAGCGGTTGCGGCTGCTGGCAAGCGACCAGCGCAGCACCGGCAGGTACAGCCGTTCCAGCGTTCCCTCGTGGCCTTCGGCGGCGGCTTCCTTCGGGGAGATAAACAGGTAAGCCAGTACCGGCACCACCGTGATGGCGACAACAAATGATGACATCAGCGCGTAGGTGACGGTCAGGCCGAAGGGGAGGAAAAATTCGCTGATGATGCCGCCGGTCAGCCCCAGCGGCAGGAAAACCACCACCGTAATCACAGTTGCGGAGAAGATGGCAACCGACACATCGCGCGTGCCGGTGATAATCGCCTGCCGCTTATCGCCGCCTGCCTGAATCTCGCGGAAGATGTTTTCCAGCACGACGATAGAGTCATCCACGACGCGGCCAATCGCCACCGTGAGGCCGGACAGTGTCATGATGTTCAGCGTGACCGTCGCCGGGAACAGTCGGATGAGGAAGGCGACGATGGGCGAGGTTTCGGCGGCGGGTTCCAGCAGGTTATGCACAAACGGCGGAATCCAGTTCATCACCGCCAGCGCCATCGCCAGCGACAGCGGGATACTGACGGCAACAACCAGCGTGCTGCGCCAGGCGGGGTAGGGCAGCCGCCCCGGCCAGAGGAAGATCAGCACACCGGCGACCGCGCCCAGCAGCAGCAGCACACGCACCACCGGGTCGGCCTGCTGGAAGGCGAGGCCGAAGTCGCCGCTCGCGGCGTCCAGGCCGGACAGCACCACCAGTACCAGTAGTGCCAGGAAAATGGCTGCTAGCACCAGACCCGTGATGCGCCGCGAACCCCGTGACCACACCCCGGCGCTGAGGAACACCAGAATGATGATAACGGCGAAGATGCCACCCAGACCGCCTTCGCGCGCCACGCCGCTGATCGATTCTTCGATGAAGCTGGACTGCTCGAAGACGATGGACGTGCTGATGGTATCGTCCTGGGCATCAATCGTTTTCAGCGCATCGGCAACAGTGTGGAAGGCCGCCACCGTATTCGCGCCGCTGGTTTTGTAGACTGTGACCAGCAGGCTGTTACTGCCGTTAGTGCGGGTGACGGCGTGCGTCGGTGTAAAGACTTCGCCCCCGGCTCTGGCGCGGTCCTGCACCGGCTGGGGCAGCGCCGCCAGCACGTCGTCCGGCAGCAGGCGCAGCGCGTCCGGTATCAGGTCGTCAAATACTGCCGGGTCGCGCTGGAGCATGTACTCAACCGCTTCGACGCTGAGGTTGCCAAACAGATTTGGCGCAAACGCTACCCCCTGTGGGCTGGCGAAGATGCTGTTCATAAACGCGCTGGCCGTTGGGTAGGTGAAATCCTCCGGGAAGCGGAAGAAGTCGTCGGCGGTGTCGAGTTCGATGCCGTAGAAGTCCGCTACCAGTTTCCACTGCGGGTTGACCGGCGGCGCGGCAGGGTCTGCCGGCGGCAGGTTGGTGGTGTACTGCGATGCCAGCGCCTGCGCTGCCGATTCCTGCTGGCCGCTGGCAATCGCCCGGAGATCATTTGCAGTCGCCTCGTCCAGCCGGGACAGCGATTCTTCCGGCAGGAGGGCGAGCACCGGCGGCGACAGTTTATGCAGCACCTCGGCGTCCAGGTTGCTGTAAAAGCCCGGCTCCTGCAGCGCGAAATAACGCGCCGTCGCCGGCGTCAGGCTGTCGAACAGGCGCACCTCGTAACCGGCAAACTGCGCCGGAATTGAGTCGTTAATCGTATTGAGGACAGTCGAAGCCTTACCCGCGCCAATCGCCAGCACGTCGGCGGCTGTTTTCAGCGGGCGGTCATCAAACTGCGGCTGCCCGGCCAGCGTGTCCCACACGTCGGCCAGCGGCGGCGCAGCCTGCGGCAGACTGAGCACCTCGTCGGAGAATGCCTCGTACACGTCCGCCGACAGCGTGGGCAGGAACGTCGGGTCGTACTCGGCAAGGAAGGCGATCACCTCCGGGCTGAGGCTGCCGATAATTGCATCCGGGTTGATCGTACTGACCAGCGGTGGCAGTTCCATGCCGGCAGGCAGCGATTCGGGGTCGCGCAGCAGCATCAGGAAGTTAAACAACTGCGCGGCGGGCAGATGGGTGACGCCGCCGAACTGCGCCGCTGCCGCTTCCGGCAGTTGGATGTTCAGCAAATCGTCGGCGGTGTTGATCTGGACACCGAGGAACGTGCCAAACAGCGTGAACACTGGCGGCAGCGCCGGCCCTTCTGGAATGTTTTCCGGGGCAGCGGTCGGCTGCGGTTCGGGTGTGGCCTGGACCGCGCTGGCCGCTTCCGTGTTTTCTGCCGGGGCGTTGGCTGCTGTGTCAGTGCCAGGCTGGCTGCTGAACACGCTGAAACTGGCAAGCGGGATGTCGTCAAAGCTGAAGCTGATGAGCTGTGGCGGCGCAATGCGCCAGGGGGACGGCAGCTCAACCGGCGGCGGGTCGGCCTGCTCTCCAGTGATGCTCGCTGCCAGCGATTTGGCGGCCAGTTCGTCGCGGGTGAAGCCATCCAGCCCGGCGATATAATCGGGCGGTAGCGCCGCGAATACTTCTGGCGACATGGCGGCGAGGTGTTCCGCCTTAAAGTAGTTTGTCATCGAGGGCTGAATGGCCAGCATTTGCCGGATAACTTCCGGCGTCAGGTCGTCGGTTTTACCCAACGCGCCGACGATGCGGCCTTCGGTCACAAACGTGTTGAGGGTCGCCGCGACCGTACGGGTCAGCGAGCGCATTTCCCATAGATCGCTGGCATCCTTAAAACCATCCTGCTGCCAACTGGCGGGTAGGGGTGGGGCGACTCTGGGAATAGCGAGGCGGTCCGGTTTCAGGGCTTCGACCGTCTGGCTGTTCAGTGCGCCGGAGACACCCGCGCGCGCCGACGCTGCCGCCCATGCTTCCGGCGATAGCTGAAGCAGCAGGGACTGCGGCTGTTTTGGCGCCGTGTCCACAGATGCCACCTGACCGTTTTCCTCGCCGGGCAGCACCTGGCCACCGCTGACCGAAACCCGCGCGACCACGTCCATACTCTCAAGTTGGGGCACAATCTCCTGTTCCACCAGGTCCTGCAGCGCGTTCTCGCTGGCTTGATCGGTTGTTACCTGGGATGCCAGATAACCCAGCACCACCCGCGCCGTGTCTGGCCCGAGGGCGCTCCACGTTTCCGGCGCAAGCTGGAACAGGAAGTTCGGGTCTTTGGTATGCAGCCAGATCAGCACATCCGGCGTTAAGTCGGCCATCAACCGCTGCGCGAAGGCCGACGGATTTTCGCCGGCGGGTGCTTCAATCCGGCGCTGCGGCAGCCATACACTGTCCAGCGCGGCGCGGATATTCTGCTGGAGGCGCGCCTGATTCTCGCCGAAATTGTTTCGGGCGATGATGACACTGCCAATCGCGCCGGTCGTGGTGGATTCGAGGTTGACGATGTCCGGCACGCCGGCCAGTGCATCTTCCAGCCGCCTGGTGAGAACGTTGAGCGCCTCGTCGCTGCTCATGCCAGAGACCTGCGCCAGAATCACCGTCTGCGGGAAGGCGATGGAAGGCAGCAGTTCCTGCTGAAGCTGGGTAACAGCCACCACACCCAGCGCCAGAAAGGCGATGACCAGTACCAGCGTTAACACATAAAACCGGAGCGAGAGTCGGGTAAACAGGCTAAAGAGTGCTTTCATGGCAGATGCCGTCCCTTGTGACTGATTAAACCGTTTTCTGGGAGTGTTCTACAAATAAGATGCTGCGCGCTGATAATACAGCATGAGTGGCCTGAATGTACTTTTTTTCACCAAACTGCGGAATTGTATACCAGCCAGTCCGTCCCGGCAAGGAACGGGAACTGCGCCTGTCAGGGCATAGCGTTCGTTCGTATAATTGTCAGTGTAGAACGGTTTTTGTTCCGTTTCCCTCAAGACTTCAACCACTCGGAGCGATTCAATCATGGTGGAAACCGTATTACGGGGCGGGGTGATCGGCCTCGGCATCGGAAAATCACACGCGAAAGGCTACCGCACCAGCCCGGACGTGGAACTGGTCGCGGTCTGCGATACCAATGAAGAACGGCTACAAACGCTGGCCGCCGAATGGGATGTGCCGGTACGGTACACCGACTATAAACGGATGCTGGAAGAAACGCCGCTGGATATGGTCAGCATTTGCCTGCCCAACGCGCTCCATGCCGAAGCCACGCTGGCCGCGCTGAAAGCGGGGATGCACGTCGTCTGCGAAAAGCCGATGGCGCCAACGGTGGCTGAAGCGCGCCAGATGCTCGACGCGGCGCGGCGCTTGAATCGGCGGCTGATGATTGCCTACAACTTCCGCTACCGGCCTGATACCCAATGGATGAAAAATATGGTGCAGAGCGGCGCGCTGGGCACGGTGTTCCAGGCACAGGTGTCCTGGCGGCGCGAAACCGGCATCCCTGGCTCCGGCTGGTTCGGCGAAAAGGGGCTATCCGGCGGCGGCGCGCTGATTGACCTGGGTGTGCACGTGATTGACCTGGCACTGTGGATGATGGGGTTCCCGGATGTTACGACCGTTAGCGGGGACACGCGGATGCTGTTCGGCCAGCGCAACCTCAAAACGTGGGGGCGGCATCCCGGCGACCGGGCGCGTGACAGCTTCGACGTGGAAGACGGCGCGGTTGGGTTTATCCGGCTGGCAAACGGCGCGCACATGCTGGCGCAGGCGACCTGGGCAGAACATACGCAGCCGCAGCAGGACGATATCCGCGTGGAACTACAGGGCACGGAAGGGACGGCGGTGCTGCACATCCGCAATTACCGCAATGACGACACGCTGCGGTTTTATACTGAAATGCAGGGCGAGCCGGTCACGGTGATTCCGTCGCCGCGTTTCGGCGGGCCGCAGGGGCACGAGGCGCTGATTCATGATCTGGCGCGCTGCATCAAACACGATCTGCCCACGCCAACTGACGGAGCGCAGGGGCTGGCCGCCATCCGTGTGCTGGAGGCGCTGTATGAATCCGCCCGCGTCGGCCACGAAATCGCCCTGGAGCCGGAGCGTGTGTAAAATCGGTCATATTAGACGTTCCGTAGGGGCAAACCGCCGGTTCGCCCCTACCAGTTATGACCGGGAGTGATAGGTTTTGGACACGATTGCCGCGGACCTTCCCAAAATCATCAGCATCTTTGGGCTGGCGTGGCTGTACTTCTGGCCGTCGATTCCGGCAGGGCTGGCGCTGGGGCTGTCGCCGCTGGTCGTGATTATCACCACATCGCTCAGTTATGCGTCCGGCGCGGCGGTGATTACCCTGCTGGGCGGGCCGCTGCGGGCGTGGCTGATGAAACGCATCGGCCAGCGGGCAACAGTCAATCCTGGCAGCCGCCTGTACCGCATCTGGGAACGCTTTGGGATGATCGGGCTGGGGCTGGCCGCGCCGATGACGGTGGGCGCGCAGATCGGCGCGGCAATAGGGATGGCATTGAACGCTCCGCCGCGCCGGTTGTTCCTGTGGATGGCGCTGGGCGGCCTGCTATGGAGCATCACGCTCACAGTGCTGGTGTCGCTCGGTGTGCTGGGCGTGCAGCAGGCGGTGGGGCAGTAAAGACTTAACGCAAAGGCGCAGAGGAGCAAAGACGCAAAGAATTAGGACGAGGTGTAGGGACACGGCATGCCGTGTCCCTACTTTTCTGCCACCCGTCTTGCCAGCAGCCGCTTTACATCCTCGTTCTGTCGTCGAACCGCGTCGGCGTAGTCGAGCGTCGTCCACTGGCGTTCGCGCAGCAGCCATTGGCCGTCCACCATCGTGTCTGTCACGTGCAAGCCGTTGACGCTGTAGACCAGCGCCGTGAACGGGTCGTTCGAGGGCAGCGGAGTCCAGCCGATGCCGCCCCGGTCCAACACGATCAGATCGGCTTTCTTGCCCGGCGTCAGGTCGCCAATCTCGTCCGCCAGCCCCAATGCCTGCGCGCCGCCGGTGGTGGCGATGTCCAGCACGTCGCGGGCGGGCAGCGCGCCGGGACGCCCTTCGCGGAAGCTCGCCAGCAGCGCCAGCACCCGCATCTGGATGAACAGATCGTAATCGTTGTTGTTGCACACGTTGTCCGTGCCGAGCGCGATGTTAATGCCTGCCGCGCGCATCCCCACGACTGGGGCGGCCTGCGCCCCAGCGCGCATACTGGCGCTGGGGCAGGTCACGGCGGAGAAGGGACTCGCCGCCAGCGCCGGCCAGTCCTCCGGCGGAATCGTGATGCTGTGGGCCGCCAGAATCGGACGCTGCAACAGGCCCATCTGCTGCATCTGCGCGACCGCTGTTGTTCCAAAGTGTTCCCGGCAGTAATCATCTTCTTCGTTGTTGGTCGAAAGATGGATGTGCAGCCCTGTGTTGTACTTCTCCGCTAATATGCGCTCCGCCTGCATCGACTCCGGCGTGTTATCCACAAAAAACGCATGAGGACCGACCCACCCTTGCAAGCGCTCCGGCTGCTGCCCCATGTCTTCGAGGAAGGCATCCACCCGCGCTAACTCACGGGCGCGGGCCACCGGGTCGCCCAGTTCAACCACCCCGTAAGCCAGCGCCGCGCGTAAGCCGCTTCTGGCGACCACCGGCACCACCTGATCCATGTAAAAATACTGGTCGGCAAAGGTGGTTGTGCCGGTGCGGATCATCTCGGCGCAGGCGACTTCAACGGCGGCGGGCACCATGTCGGCGGTCATGACCAGTTCCAGTGTGCGGATGCTGTTGTACCAGCCGTCCAGCGTGAACAGCGACACGCCTTCCGCCAGCCCGCGAAACAGCGTCATCGGCGTGTGCGTGTGGGCATTGACCATCCCCGGCATGATGAGTTTTCCAGCACAGTCCACGCGCTCGTCGTAATGCCGGTTCGCAGGCAAATCGGCCATGTCACCAACGGCGGCGATGCGGTCATTTTCGATCAGAATGTAACCCCGATCATGGATGCGGTCGGACGGGCCGAGGCACAGAATCAGGGCGTCGTGCAGCAGGGTAGTGGCCATTTATTTCCCGTTCGTAAAAGCATATTCTGCAAAGTCCAACGACGATTTCCTGGTAAAAAATAACCAGAAATTGACCTTAAGGATAGCGCCAGTGACCAAGTTGACAAGCATAGGGGAATGAGTTATGTTCTGTAACATTGAACCGTTAAGGTTTGTCACACCGCCGTTTCATCAAACGGCCTCTCATGAATTCTTGGTAAAGGAGTATAGATGCTTATGTCCCGCCGTTTTCTGTTGCTGTTGGTTATTGTCGCTCTTTCGTTGACGGCGCTGGGCATTGCCAGCGCGCAGGAAGCTACGCCAGAAGCCGCTTACGTTGACCCGTGCACGACCGAGGCGGCAGAAGCGACCGCTATGGCGACCCCCGAACCGGGCAGCGCCGGCGTCAGCTTCGCCATCATTCTGCCGAACGCGCGCGGCGACCGGTCGTTTATTGACTCGGCGGCGGCTGGCGCAGAACGCGCAATTGCGGAACTGGGTGTGGAAGGCACGATCATCGAGACTGCCGGCCCACAGGAACATGACGCTGCCGTGCGCCGCGCTGTGCAGGACAGCCCCGATATCGTGATTACGATTGCGGTGGATGCGCCGATTATTCAGGAAATTGCCGAGGAATTCCCGGAGCAGAAGTTCGGCGCGCAGGAAACCTTCTTCTTCGAGGGTGTGCCCGATCTGGATAATCTGGCGCTATACAACATCCTCACGCACGAAAACAGCTATCTGGCCGGTATCGCCGCCGGTATGCTGACCCGTACCAAGAAGGTGGGCGCGGTCGGCGGCATGGACACCCCCGGTATCAACCTGTTTATCGTCGGGTTTGAAGAAGGCGTGAAGTCGGTGTGCGAAGACTGCGAACTGGTGCGCAGCTACGTGGGTGACTTCTCCGACCCGGTGACGGCGAAGGAACAGGCGCTCGGTCTGTTTGCCGACGGCGCGGACATCCTGTACCAGGTGGCCGGGCGCAGCGGCGAAGGTGTGCTTCAGGCAGCCGCTGAAACCGGCAACTTTGCCATCGGCGTGGACAGTAACCAGGATGATCTGTATCCGGGTACGGTCATCGTGTCCGCCATGAAGCGGGTGGACAACGCTGTGTTTAACTTCGTTAACAGCGTGGTGGACGACACCTATACCCCCGGCGTGACCACCGTCGGTCTGAAGGAAGGCTTCGCCGGTCTAAGCTGGGACGTAGGGGTGTGCTCGCGCACGTTTGACGAAACCGGCCCGGAAGATATGGTCGCCAAGCTGCCCGCCGTGCGCCAGGCGATTGACGAGGCCCGCGCCAAAATTCTCAGTGGCGAACTGGTCGTGACCAACGCGCTGGAACAGGCATCGCAGTAATAAAATATGAGATGGTGTAGGGGCGGGTCTTAGACCCGCCCCTACGGATAAATTTGTTTTACGGAGCGTTGTATGCCCCTCGCCGTTGACATGCGGCACATCCGCAAGTATTTCCCCACGTCCAATGTCCTCGCCTGTGATGATGTCAGCTTTTCGGTCAACCGGGGTGAAGTCCATGCGCTGGTCGGCGAAAACGGCGCGGGCAAAACCACGCTGATGAATATCCTCTACGGGCTGATTGCTCCGGACGAGGGGCAAATTTTCATCAACGAACAACCGGCACACATCAGCCATCCCAACGACGCCATCCGGCTCGGCATCGGCATGGTGCACCAGCACTTCAAGCTGGTGCCGTCGTTTACCATCGCGCAGAACATCATGCTGGGCATCGAACCCAACCGCGCCGGTTTTATTGATGCCGCCGACGAGGCCGAGAAAGTGCGTCAACTATCGGAGGATTTCGGCCTGCCGGTAGACCCTAATGCGCGCGTGGCCGATATTTCGGTTGGGATGCAGCAGCGCGTCGAAATTCTCAAAACGCTCCAGCGCAACGCGCAAATCCTGATTCTGGACGAACCAACCGCCGTGCTAACGCCTCAGGAAGTGCGCGAACTGTATATCGTCATTCGCAAGCTGGCCGCCGATGGCCGTACGATTATTCTCATTACCCACAAGCTGCTGGAAGTGAAAGAGGTGGCCGACCGGGTGAGCGTGATGCGGCGCGGCAGAATGGTCGGGACACATAATGTTGCCGACGTGAGCATCCGCCAGATGGCGAACCTGATGGTCGGGCGCGAGGTCATCCTGCGGGTGGACAAGCAGCCGGCCAAACCCGGCGAAGTGGTCTTAAGCGCGGAAAACCTGCTGATAGCCGGTCATGGTGGCATCCCTGCCGTGTTTGGTGTCAGTCTGGAAGTGCGCGCTGGTGAAATTCTGGGTATCGCCGGTGTCAGCGGCAACGGCCAGACCGAACTGGTTGAGGCGCTGACCGGCCTGCGTCCGGTTGAAGGCGGCAAAATCATGCTGCTTGGTAAGGACATCACCCATGCCAGCGTGCGCGACCGCCGGCGGGCCGGGATGGCGCACGTGCCGGAAGACCGGATGGTGATGGGGTTGAATCTCAAAACCAACCTGGATGAAAATGTAGTGGTCACGCACTACCATGACGAGCCGTACTCCGAGCGTGGCTTCCTGCGTGCGAACCCGATTCGCAAGCTGGCGCGGCAGATCATAGATGCTTTTCAGATCAAATCGGCGCGGGTGGGCGAGGAAATCAAAACACTGTCCGGCGGCAATTTGCAGAAAGTGGTGCTGGGGCGGGAACTATACGGCAAACCCCGGCTAATTATCGTCAACCAGCCGACACGCGGTCTGGACGTGGGCAGTATCGAATTTGTGCATAAAACGCTGATTCAGGAGCGCGATTCCGGCGCGGCGGTGCTGCTGGTGTCGGTCGAACTGGACGAAATCCTGGCGTTGAGCGACCGCATCGCCGTGATGTTCGCCGGGCGCATTATGGGCGTGCTGGACGCAACAATTGCCACCGAACAGGACATCGGCATCCTGATGGCCGGTGGCAGCCTGGAAGCTGAAACGCCTATCCCGGAGAAAGTGCAGTAAACCATGCCACGTCGTCTGCGCCAGACTCTGGATAATCTGGCAATCCCACTCCTGGCGGTGGTGCTGGGGTTGGTCGTCAGCAGCGTGTTTGTGCTGATGGCCCGTACCGACCCCGTTCAGACCTATCAACGCATGTTCTGCGAGGGCTTTGGCGCGAAGGGCTGCCAGACCTTCGGTGACCTGCTGGTGACGCAGACCGAAAATGAGGATGGCAGCACCAGCACCGTGTTTGCGCCGTTTTATGGCGCGGGCGGCCACCGGCTGGCGGTGGTGCTGGAGCGCGCCACACTGTTGATTCTCACGGCGCTGTCGGCAACGGTGGCGTTTAAGGCCGGTCTGTTCAGCATTGGCATGGACGGGCAGTTTGTGCTCGGGGCGATCACCGCTGCGTTTCTGGGGTACTGGCTGCCGGGGCAGGTGTACGTGCTGGCGGGGGTGGCCGACCCGGAAAGCGCGCCGCAAACGCTGCTGACGGTTATGCACCTGCTGATGCCGCCGCTGTGTATCGCCGCTGCGATGGCGGTTGGCGCGGTCTATTCATGGATTGCCGGTTTCCTCAAAGTTCGGCTGAACGTCAACGAACTGATTAGCACGATTATCCTGAACGCGATTGCGGTGCAGATTGTCAACTATCTGGTGCGTTATCCGCTGCGCTCGGACTTTAACTCCACGGCGCGCACAACACGGATTGATGATACCGCCTGGCTCATCCCGTTCAATCGCGGGCTGTTCCAGGATGTGGAATGGTTCTCCGGTTCGCGGCTGGGCATTGGCATCGTGATCGCCATTCTGGCCGCCGTCATCATCTGGTTTTTCCTGTGGCGTACAACCGCCGGTTACGAGCAGCGCATGGCGGGCGGGTCACGGCTGTTTGCCCGCTTCGGCGGTATCCCCAGCGAACAGGCGGCACTGCGGGCGATGCTCATCAGCGGCGCGTTAAGCGGCCTGGCCGGAGCCATCGCCATCCTCGGCATCGAACGGCGGGTGGTGGATGGCTACGCCGCCGTTGGCATCGGCTTTGACGGTGTGATGGTTGCCATTCTGGCGCGCGAGTCGATTCCGGCGATTATTGTGGTGGCGATGTTCTTCGCCGGCCTGCAGCAGGGCGCGACCAACCTGCAATTTGGCGATCTGCCACGCCAGCTTGGCAGCATCATCATCGCGTTTATCATCCTGTTTAGCTCGATGGAAACATTCTTCCGCAATCTCATCAACCGTATCCAAACGCGGTTGCGCCCGCAGCGCGCCCCGGCGGCAGAGGTCAGACCATCATGATTCACTTTCTCAACACCTACCGCCGCCAGATACGAGTCGCCCTGATTCTGGCGGGCGTTCTGATCGTGCTGCTCATCCTGTTTGGCCTGCCTATAACGCTGCTGCAGAGCAGCATCCGGCTGGCGACACCATACGTGCTGGGTTCGCTGGCGGCGCTGCTGGCAAGCCGCGCCGGGGTGCTGAACCTGGCGATTGAGGGCAAAATGCTGCTGGGCGCATTTGTGGCGGTGGTCGTAGTCTTTCAGCCGGGCGTGCCAGCGACACAGGGACGCGACCCGATGCTGGGTGTGCTGGCGGCGGCGCTGTCCGGCGGCCTGCTCGGTTTGATCTTCGCCGTGCTATATCTGCGGATTAAGATCAATCTCGTCATTCTGGCCCTGGCCGTGAACCTGTTTGTTGCCAACGCTACCGTGTTTTTTATGCGCGTGTCGTTTGGCTCGTTTGGCACGCTGGCCGACCCCAGCATCCGGAGTCTGCCAACCATTCAACTTCCCATCATTCACAACATACCGTTTCTAGGGCCACTGCTCAGCGGCTACCAGTTTGTGGTGTATCTAAGCTGGATTATGGCCGTTGTCGTGTGGGTACTGCTGTTCCGCACCCAGTTTGGGCGGCATATCCGCGCCGTCGGCCAGAACCGCGAGGCGGCGGAAAGCCTGGGCATCAACGTCACCCGCGTACAGATTTTTGCGCTCACGCTCAGTGGGATGCTGGCAGGCATGGCCGGGTCGTTCCTGTCGCTGGGCGTCCTCAGCCAGTTTGTCGAGAGCATGACGAACGGGCGCGGCTGGACTTCGATCACGATTTCGCTGTTTGCGTTTGAGCAGCCGGTCGGCGCGTTTATCACCTCGCTGTTTTTTGGGCTGGCGGAGGCGCTGTCGTTCTATCTGCAAAGCCGACCGGAAGTGAACCTCCCGCCGGATTTGCTGCTGGCTCTACCGCAGATCGCCACGCTGCTGGCGCTGGTGGTCGTGGCGCTGCGGATTCGCGCGGCGGAACTGATGAAGCGGCGCAACTTCGCGGCGCAGTTCGGGCAGGAACTTGACAAGCTGCGGCGGGGTGTGCTGGTCGGCGGGCAGGACTAGATTTTTCTTGGTAAGATGCGTGTAGGGGCGAACCGCCGGTTCGCCCCTACGTTTTGATACGAAGGAGATACCATCATGGCCGTTCCCCCTCACCAGCAGGACCCCTGGACGCGCGTTCGTACCGCGCACGATCTGCCCGCCGATGAGGTGATTTCATCCATCCAGAAGGAAATTCGGCGCGGCAACACCGAAAACGCGGTTTTGCTGGCGTATGAAATGCTCGTCACCAGCCCGGAACTGGAAGAATACCTGTGGGGACGCTTGCAGGTGATTTCGGTGGAGGACATTGGCTTTGGCAGCGTGAACGCGCCCGTTCTGATTGAAACGCTATACCAGATGCACTTTCGTATTCCACGTCCGCGCGGCGACCGCTACATGTACGCCATTCATGCCGTGCGCTACCTGTGCCAGTGCGAGAAAGAGCGCGGCAGTGATTACCTGCTCAACTGGGCGCAGATGGCGGTTGAAGAACAGGGACGGCTGCCGGAAATCCCCGATTACGCGCTTGACATGCACACCCGGCGCGGGCAGGAGATGGGGCGCGATTATGAGCATTTCCTCACCGTCGCGGCGAAGGTGCAGCCGGAAATGCCGGGCAGCGATTTTTCGTACCGTGACAAACTGCTGGAAGCCTTCCGCGCGGGGAAGAAATAGGAGAATAGGTGTAGGGACATGATAGATCGTGTCCCCACGCAGCTATGCCAGCATTTGCTGATACAGCGCGTATACGCCGGCGGTGTCCACTTCCTGTACGACGTGGACGTTCGGCGCGTGGCCGCTGCGGGCGCGGTAATCAATTACGGTCTGACCGCGTGTGTACGCACCGTTTAGTTCAACGGTTACGTAATACGTGCCGCTGGCGCGAACCAGATCAGGTTTCAGCGCGACGGCCATCGCCAGCGGGTCGGGCAGCAGGTAGCCGTTAAAGCGGTACGACTGGATGAGGTCAACCGTCACGCCGCTGGTGCCCTTCATAAACCGTGCAGCCGGGGAATTGGTGTCACACAAAGCGTTCCATTCCGGCCAGCCGAACGGATGCTGCAAGGTCGTTTCCCACGACAGCATGGTAGACAATGGGAATGCCCGCAGCGTCATATACGCCGCTTCCGGGTCGCAGTAGATGTTAAATTCCGCCGTCAGGTTGGGCGTGTTGCCCATCGCGTGAGTCGTGCCGCCCATAAACACAAACTGCCTGATTTTGGACGGGAACGACGGGTCAAGCTGGCAGGCCAGCGCGATATTGGTCAGCGGCCCCAGCGCCACCAGCGTGTATTCGCCCGGTGCGGCGTTCGCCAGCCGGATGAGCGCGTTGACGGCGTGCTCGCTTTCCGCATGGCGCTGTGTGGGCGGGCGGTCTTTCCAGTCGCCCAGGCCGTCCTCGCCGTGAACATGCACCTCCGGCGACCAGTCAGCGACCAGCGGCAGCGCCGCGCCCCGGTACACCGGCACGTCGGCGCGCATCACGTCCAGCACGGTCAGCACGTTCGGCACAACCTTGTCCACGTGAACGTTGCCGGTCACGCAGGTGATCGCTTCGACGGTGACGCCGGGGTGTGCCAGCGCCATCATAATGGCCTGGGCGTCGTCAATGCCGGCGTCGGTATCAATGATGAGCCGCATAATTAACCTTTCACCAGTGCAGATAACTGCTGCGCCGTTAAGCTGTAGATCAGCGCCGCGTCCGATAATCCCTGAATTTCCACGTATTCGTCTACTGAATGGGCGTTCGCGCCGGCTGGCCCCAGGCCGCACACGGTCGGGATGCCACGCTCGATCAGCAGATAGCCCTCGTTGGCCGGTCCGGCGACCACGCGCGGCGGCGTAAACCCTTTCACCTGCCGGATCACGTCCTCAAGAATGCTGAAGATTGGCGCGTTTTCGTCGGATATGGCCGCCGGAGCATAGTTGAGCAGTTCGTAACGGAACTGTATCCCGTGCCGCTTCACCCTACCGATGCAGTCTTGCAGCAGCATTTCGACCTGCTGTAAATCGTATTCCGGGGTGATGCGAACATCCATCAGCGCCTCGCACCTATCCGGCACGACGTTGATGCTTGTGCCGCCGCTGATGACCGTACCCGGCGTGAACAGCGTGCGGAAGCGTTCAAAATAGCGCCGTGTCGAGTAAGGCGTTTGCAGGCGTTCCAGTGTGAGCAGCAGTTCGGCCATCGCCGTCACCGCGTTTGCGCCCGCCGTTCCATCCTGCCATTCCTGCGCGCCGGTATGCACCATCTCTCCCTCGCTTACCAGCCGGTAGCGCACCAGGCCGCGATGGCCGAGGATGATGTCATCGCCGGAATAGGCGTAGATCGCGCCCAGGCCGGAGAGCAGGCCGTTGGCGTGCAGCCACTTGATGCCCAGCGTGCCGGTCGCGCCGGATTCCTCGTCCGGCACGCTGATGAACTGCGCTCGCCCGCGGGCCAGCCCGCCGGTTTGCGCCAGCGCCGCCAGCGCGTACAGGGCAGCGGTCATGCCGCCTTTGGTATCCACCGCGCCGCGACCGTAGATGCGTCCATCTACGATTGCGCCGGAGTAGGGGGGATACGTCCAGCGCGACTCGTCGCCCGGCGGTACGGTGTCCAGATGGCCGAGCAGCAGCAGGCCGGTTGGGCCGCTAGCTGTCGTACTGATGATTACGTTGGGGCGGCGCGGGTTCTCGCCGGCAATCTGCGCGTAAAGTCCCAGCCGGCGCGCTTCGGCGGCAATAGCCTCGGCTAGCGCGATTTCGTCGTGGACGCCGTTCACGGATGGAATTTGCAACAGGCGGCGGCAGAAGGCCACCATATCGGGCTGAAGGGTTTCAAGGGTGCGGCGGAGCTGGTCTTCCATACCGGCTGATTGTACCCCGTGAGTCGCAAGGCGGCGATCAGTCTATAAACATTAAAAAATACTCAAATGCTCGTGATGTTTGTCAGGTTTTGTGCTGACGAACCTCGGCTGTACCGGTTTGTGAAATAATGTACAATCTCCACAGTGTTCATTGGGGGAAACCAAGGAAAAATCCACCACTATGCTGAAAAACCAGAAGAAATTAACTCCCCCCTCAGACGATAAGCGCTGGAGGATAGTCGAGGCGGCCATGCGTCGTCACGGCTACCATCCCAATGCTCTCATTGAGGTCCTGCATACCGTGCAGGAGTCGTTTGGTTTCCTGGACGAAGATTCCTTACGCTTCGTCGCCGCCGCGCTCAGCGTGCCGCTCAGCCGCGTGTACGGGGTGGCGACCTTCTACCATTTCTTCAACCTGAAACCACAGGGCAAACATAGCTGCGTCGTTTGTATGGGAACGGCCTGTTACATCAAAGGCAGCGGCAGCATTGTCGAACGGATCGAAAAGGAGTACGGCATCAAGCCCGGCGAAACCACGCCAGACAACCAGTTCTCGCTGTTGTCCGCGCGCTGCCTGGGTTCCTGCGGGCTGGCTCCGGCAGCGGTTCTGGACGGAGATGTGGCCGGGAAGCTGGAACCGGAACAGGTCATCGAGCGCATCCGGGAGTGGACAAAATGATGATTGAGGAACTGCACAAGATCGCGGCAGTTGAGCGCGACGAAGACAACAGGTTCCAGCATCATATTCACGTATGTATGGAAACCGCCTGCATCGCTTCGCGCAGTGATCACGTCAAGCAGGCGCTGACGGAAGCCGCTGCTGGCAAGCCCTGCCGCGTGAAAGGCGTGGGCTGCATGGGTTTGTGCTCCGCCGGGCCGCTGGTAAAGGTGGAGCCGGAGGGCGTGCTGTACCAGGGTGTGACGCCGGAAGACGCCACCGAAATCGTGGCGAAACTGGGCGACAGCCCGGTAAGCCGGCTGGAATGTGACACCGAAACACCGTTCTTCAAGCGCCAGACTAAAATTGTGCTGGAAAACTCCGGCCTGATTGACCCCGAACGCATCGAAAATTATATCGCGGCGGACGGCTACCTGGCGCTGCATACCGCCCTCAATACCATGACTCCGGCGGAGGTGATCGCGCAGATCGCCAAAAGCGGGCTGCGCGGGCGGGGCGGGGCGGGTTTTTCAACCGGCCTGAAATGGACAACTGTTGCCAAGAGCCAGGGCGAACGCAAGTTTGTGATCTGCAACGCCGACGAAGGTGACCCTGGCGCGTTTATGGATCGCAGCGTGCTGGAAGGCGATCCTCATGCTGTACTGGAGGGCATGGCGATTGCTGCTTACGCCGTTGGCGCCAGCCAGGGTTACGTATACGTGCGCGCGGAATATCCGCTGGCGGTCGAACGCCTGAAGCTAGCCATCCGGCAGGCAAAAAAGCTGGGTCTGCTAGGCGAAAACATCTGCGGCACAACCTTCAGCTTTAACGTGGATATTCGCCTCGGCGCGGGCGCGTTTGTCTGCGGCGAAGAAACGGCGCTGATCGCCTCGATTGAAGGCAAGCGCGGCCAGCCCCGCCCGCGCCCGCCGTTCCCGGCGGAATACGGTCTGTGGGGCTACCCGACGCTGATTAACAACGTCGAAACCTACGCCAACGTCGCGCCGATTATTCGCAAGGGCGCGGACTGGTTCTCCGCCATTGGCACGGAAAAAAGCAAGGGCACAAAAGTGTTCGCGCTGACCGGGCAGGTGGTGAATACCGGCCTGATCGAAGTGCCGATGGGCATTACGCTGCGCGAGATTGTGTTTGACATCGGTGGCGGCATCCCGGAAGGCCGCAAGTTCAAAGCGGTGCAGACCGGCGGGCCGGGCGGCGGCTGCATCCCGGATGAATATCTCGATATGCCGGTGGACTACGAATCGCTGCTCAAAATCGGCTCGTTTATGGGGTCGGGCGGCATGATCGTCATGGACGAAACCTCGAACATGGTCGAAATCGCCCAGTACTTCATGGAGTTTTCCAAAACCGAATCCTGCGGCAAATGCGTTCCGTGCCGGGTGGGTACGGCGCAAATGTACGAACTGCTGGACAAGGTGGTGAAGTGCGAAGCCACGATGGATGACCTGCTGCTGCTGGAACGGCTGTGCGACGTGGTGAAAAACACCAGCCTGTGCGGGCTGGGGCAGGGCGCGCCGAACCCGGTGTTGAGCACGCTGCGTTATTTCCGTCACGAATACCTGGCTCGGATTCAGGAGGGCAACCGTGAAACAGCCTTCGTCTCACATTAAAACATTACAGATTGACGGCCAGGATGTCGGCGCAAACCAGGATGAAACCATTCTGGAAGTCGCGCGCGAGAACGGGATTTATATCCCGACGCTGTGCGAAATTGAAGGGCTGTCGCCGCACGGCGGCTGCCGCCTGTGTCTGGTGGAAGTGAAGGGTGTGAACAAGCTGCTGCCGGCTTGCGTGACTCATGTGCAGGAAGGTATGGAAGTGTTCACCAACTCACCCCGGCTACAGGAATACCGACGCACCATCCTCGAACTGATCTTCTCCGAGGGCAACCACATCTGCGCCGTGTGCGTGGTGAATGGCCGCTGCGACCTGCAAGCGCTGGCGACCAAGCTGGGCATGACGCACGTCAGCGTGCCGTACCTGTACCCACGCCGGTCAGTAGACGCCTCGCATGATCGTTTTGCGCTCGACCGCAACCGCTGCATCCTGTGCACGCGCTGCGTGCGGGTGTGCGACGAAATCGAAGGCGCGCATACCTGGGACGTCAGTGGGCGCGGCGTGCAGGCGCATGTCGTGACCGACCTGAACACACCCTGGGGCGACTCCGATACCTGCACCAGTTGCGGTAAGTGTGTCAACGTCTGTCCCACCGGCGCGCTGTTTGAAAAAGGCAAGGCGGTGGCCGAAATGTCCAAGAAGCGGGGCTT
Source organism: Chloroflexota bacterium (assembly GCA_016223085.1). GTDB lineage: Bacteria > Chloroflexota > Anaerolineae > Aggregatilineales > Phototrophicaceae > CFX2. The sequence continues at coordinate 45,094 of JACRPS010000011.1, read as the reverse complement.
CCTGCCCTATCTGACGCAGATGCGGGAGAAACGGTCGAAATGAGCAAAGTACGTTTCGCAACCGTCTGGCTGGATGGCTGTTCCGGCTGTCACATGTCGTTCCTCGACATGGACGAACGGCTGATCGAACTGGCCGAACTGGTAGACGTGGTGTATAGCCCGCTGGTTGACCCCAAGCAGTTCCCTGACTCGGTGGACGTGACGCTGGTGGAAGGGGCGGTCAGCAGCGATGAAGACCTGGAAAAAATTCGCCATATTCGAGAACACACCCAATATCTGATCGCGCTGGGTGACTGCTCGGTGACGGGCAATGTGCCGTCCATGCGCAACCCGTTTAAGGTGGATGAGGTGATGAACCGGGCCTACATCGAAAACGCGACCGTCCAGCCGCAAATCCCGAACGTATCCGTGCCGACGCTGCTGCCGCGCGTGCGCCCGGTGCATACGGTGGTGAAGGTGGACGTGTACGTGCCGGGCTGCCCGCCGAGCGCCGATACCATTTACTACGTGCTGACGACCCTGCTGCGCGGCGAAGTTCCCGACCTGAGCAGCCGCACCCGGTTCGGGGTATAGGAGCAAGCCATGGCACGCCAAATCACCATTGAACCTGTGACCCGCGCCGAAGGGCACGGCAAAGTCACCATCTTTCTGGATGACGATGGCTACGTGCGCGACGCGCAGTTCCACGTCACGCAGATTCGCGGCTTCGAGAAGTTCTGTGAAGGTCGCCCGTTTTACGAAATGCCGTCGTTGATGGCGCGTATCTGCGGGATTTGCCCGGTCAGCCATCTGGTTGCCTCGGCCAAAGCCTGCGACCAACTGATGGCCGTGCAGATTCCCGAAACGGCGGAATACCTGCGCCGCGTGATGAACCTGGCGCAGTTGATCCAGTCGCACGCGCTGAGTTTCTTTCATCTGGCCTCGCCGGACTTTCTGCTGGGACTGGACAGCGACCCGGCCACGCGCAATATCTTCGGGCTGATGCAGTCCCATCCGAACATCGCCCGCGATGGCATTATGCTGCGGAAGTTCGGCCAGCAGATCATCGAACTGCTGGGCGGCAAGCGCATTCACCCGGGGTGGATTGTCCCCGGCGGTGTCAGCGAACCGCTGTCAGTGGACAAACGCGACACGATCCTGGCGATGCTCCCCGAAGCGATGGCCGCCATCCAGCGCACGCTGGACTGGTTCAAGCGCACCTTCGACCAGTACCCGGAAGAAATTCGCACCTTTGCCAACTTCCCCTCGCTGTTTATGGGGCTGACCAATGACAAGGGGGAACTGGTGCACTATGAGGGCAGGCTGCGCTTCGTGGACGCGACCGGTAAGATCGTCGCCGACCAGATCGAGGCGGAAGACTACCAGAAGTACATCGGCGAGGCGGTAGAACCCTATTCGTTCCTGAAGTTCCCGTACTATAAGCCGATGGGCTATCCCGAAGGCATTTACCGGGTGGGGCCGCTGGCGCGGCTGAACCTCATCAACTTCGTTGGCACCCCGCTGGCGGACGCCGAATGGGCGGAATTCCGCGAACTGGGGCGCGGCGCGGTGTTGAGTTCATTCCACTACCACTGTGCCCGGCTGATCGAAATCCTGAACGGGATTGAGCGTATAGAGCACATCCTGAATAAATCCGACATTCTGGATAAAAACGTGCGTGCCTACGCCGACCCGAACCGGCTGGAAGGCGTGGGAATCTCGGAAGCGCCGCGCGGCACGCTCATCCATCACTACCGCATCAACGAGGATGGCATCATCACCTACGCCAACCTGATTATCGCTACCGGTCACAACAACCTGGCGATGAACCGGGGCGTGTTGCAGGTTGCCAAACACTTCGTCAAAGGTGACCAGCTTCAGGAAGGGATGCTCAACCGCGTCGAGGCCGTCATCCGCGCTTACGACCCGTGCCTGAGCTGCTCGACCCATGCCGTCGGTCAGATGCCGCTGCACGTGGAACTGGTCAACCGTGATGGCAGAGTCGTGGACGAACTGACACGATAATAGAAACAATCGCGTTACCACATACTGTAGGGACACGATATATCGTGTCCCTACGGGTGAGATGCAATGGGTAAAGGGATGTTTTTCGAGACTCGATAAACATGGCGCGAACACTGATCGTGGGTTATGGCAATCCGCTGCGGGCTGACGATGGCCTGGGCTGGCACGCCGCGCAGCAGTTGGCCGAACGTATAGAGCGCGACGATGTGGCGATAGTGACGTGCCACCAGCTAACGCCAGAACTGGCCGAGGCGGTGAGCCAAGTTGATCTGGCGATCTTTATTGATGCGGCCTGCGTCGGCGAACCCGGCACGTTCCGCTGCGAGGAGATACAGCCGGACAGCCGCGCCCACGTAGATTTTACCCACCGCTTCGATACTCCGGCGCTGCTGGCCTGCGCACAAGTGCTGTATGGAAGTTGTCCCCGCGCTGTGTTATGCTCCATTGCCGCCGAGTCGTTTGACCTGACCGAAGACCTGTCCAATGCAGTGCAGGCGGCGCTGCCCACACTCGTTCGGCAGGTTCTAGCCTTAATTGCCTGATACATCATGGACAATCGAGAGTACAGACGCGCGCGGGTGTTTATCACCGGCGCGGTGCAGGGGGTTGGCTTTCGCCCCTTCGTCTACCGGCTGGCGACGGACATGCAGTTGACCGGGTGGGTGAACAATTCGTCGGCGGGTGTGACTGTTGAAATTGAGGGTGATGCCGCCGCGCTGCATACCTTTATCCGCCGCATCGAAGCCGACAAACCGCCCGCGTCCTTCATCCAATCGCTGGATGTGACGTGGCTTGACCCCGCCGGATACACTGATTTCACCATTCACGAGAGCGACCCGTCCGGCGAAAAAACGGCCATCATCCTGCCCGATTTTGCCACCTGCCCGGACTGCCAGCGCGAGATTTTTGACCCTGCCAACCGCCGCTATCGCTACCCGTTCACCAACTGTACCAACTGCGGCCCGCGTTTCAGCATCATCACGGCGCTGCCGTATGACCGTCCGAATACGACAATGGCCGCGTTCGAGATGTGCGACGAGTGCCGCGCCGAATATGAAAATCCGCTGGATCGCCGTTTCCACGCGCAGCCGAATGCCTGCCCGAAGTGCGGGCCGCATCTGGGATGGTGGGGCGCGGATGGAAAGGTGCTGGCGACTCATCGTGAAGCACTCTTAGCCGCGGCTGCCGCGATTCGTGGCGGGGAAATCGTCGCGGTGAAGGGACTCGGCGGTTTTCATCTGATGTGCGACGCGCGGAACGACGACGCGGTAACACGCCTGCGGGAGCGCAAACGCCGCGAAGAAAAACCGTTCGCGCTGATGTTTCCGTCGCTTTACATTGTGCGCGCGGTTTGCGACGTGTCGGAACTGGAAGCGGCGCTGCTTACGTCGCCGCAAGCGCCAATTGTGTTGTTGCAACGCAATCACAACGTAGGGACACGATATATCGTGTCCCTACATGTCGCGCCAAACAACCCCTATCGCGGCGTGATGCTGCCGTACACGCCGCTGCATCACCTTCTGCTGGCAGAACTCGGTTTCCCGGTGGTGGCGACCAGCGGCAACCTGTCCGATGAGCCGATTTGCACCGACGAGCGCGAAGCGGTCGAACGGCTGCGCGGGCTGGCCGATGCCTTCCTGGTACACAACCGCCCGATTGAACGTCACGTAGACGACTCGATTGTGCGCATGGTCGGCGGGCGAGAGATGGTCATGCGCCGGGCGCGGGGTTATGCGCCGCTGCCGATTCGCCTGCGAGAGCCGGTGAAGCCGCTGGTGGCGGTCGGCGCGCATCTCAAAAACACGGCGGCAGTCGCGCGCGGAAAGGACGTGTTTATCAGCCAGCACATCGGCGACCTGGAAACCGAACCTGCGTTTGACGCCTTCCGCCGGGTGATCGCCAGCCTCCAGCAGGCGTATGAACTCCAGCCGGAGGCCATCGCGCACGATCTGCACCCCGATTACCTCTCCACGCAGTACGCCCGCGCCACTGGTCTGCCGCTGATCGGCGTGCAGCACCATTATGCGCATGTGCTGGCATGTATGGCGGATAACGAGCTTGGCGCACCTGTACTCGGCGTGTCGTGGGATGGCACAGGCTATGGCACGGATGGCACGATCTGGGGCGGAGAATTTCTGCGGGTGGATGAACGTGGCTTTGACCGCTTCGCGCACCTGCGAACGTTCCGCCTGCCGGGGAGCGACGTGGCGGTGAAAGAGCCGCGCCGTGCTGCGCTGGGTCTGCTGTACGAGATTTACGGCGACGCGGTGTTTGATCGCCACGACCTCGCGCCGGTGAAGGCGTTTACGTCGGCAGAAATGAACGTTTTGCGCGGGATGCTGCGGCGCGGACTGAACGCGCCGGTAACATCCAGCGCCGGGCGGCTGTTCGATGCGGCGGCGTCGCTCATCGGTTTACGACAGCGGTGCAGCTTCGAGGGTCAGGCCGCAATGGAACTGGAATTTACGCTGAATGGCGTCAGCATTAATGATACCTATCACTGTGAATTGCGCGGCGATTCGCCTATCGTAATAGAGTATCAGCCGTTCATCGAAGGGTTGATTGCGGACGCAGGGGCGGGTGTGCCGGTCGGTGTGATGAGCGCGAAATTCCACAATACGCTGGTGGAAAACATCGTCGCGGTCGCTCAGCGGGCGGGTATAGAGCGAGTTGCTTTAACCGGCGGCTGCTTCCAGAACGTGTACCTGACGGAACGCGCCATCAGCCGCCTGCGCGAAAGCGGCTTTACGCCGTACTGGCACCGGCGCGTGCCGCCGAACGATGGCGGAATCGCGCTGGGGCAGGTAGTCGGAGTGTAAAGAAGTTCCGAGTTCCGAGTTCTGAGTAAAGAAGTTGTGGAGAAAAACGTAGGGACACGATACATCGTGTCCGTATCACTTTTGACAATTGGCAGAAGCATATATCAGAAAAAGCCACCTACCAACGGCCAACAGCCGAGGAGCCAACTATGTGTTTAGCAGTACCGGGCAAGATTATCAGTATTGATGCGACTGACCCGCTGATGCGGACGGGCAAGGTGAACTTCGGCGGCATCGTCAAGGAAATCAACCTCGCTTACGTGCCGGAGGCGGAAGTTGGGAATTATGTGATCGTTCATGTCGGTTTCGCCATCAGTATCGTAGATGAGGACGAAGCGAACCGTGTATTTGAATATCTGCGGGAAATGGACGAACTGGCCGAACTTGAGGACGAGACATCATCATGAAATACATTGACGAATACCGCGACGCCGAAGCTGCCCGCAAATTTGCCGACGCGATTGCCCGCATCACGACCAAACCCTGGACGATCATGGAAATCTGCGGCGGGCAGACCCACGCGATTGTGAAGTTCGGCATTGACGAACTGCTGCCGGACAAGATCACGCTGCTGCACGGGCCGGGCTGCCCGGTGTGTGTCACACCGCTGGAGCTGATTGACAAGGCGCTGGACATCGCCGCCCGCCCGGACGTGATTTTTACCTCGTTTGGTGACATGCTGCGTGTGCCGGGGTCGAACGCTGATCTGCTGTCGGTGAAGGCTGCCGGCGGTGACGTGCGGATGGTGTATTCGCCGCTGGACGCGCTCAAGCTGGCACAGCAGAACCCGGACAAGCAGGTGGTGTTTTTTGCGGTCGGTTTCGAAACGACCGCGCCCGCCAACGCGATGGCGGTGTACCAGGCGGCGCAGCAGGGCATTAAGAATTTCTCGATTCTCGTGTCACACGTCCTTGTACCTCCGGCGGTTGAGGCGATTCTGTCGTCGTCCACCAACCGCGTGCAGGCGTTCCTGGCGGCAGGTCACGTGTGTGTGGTGGTTGGCTTCGAGGAATACGTGCCGCTGGCGAAAAAATACGGCGTGCCGTTTGTGGTGACAGGCTTCGAGCCGGTGGACATCCTGCAAGGCATTTACATGGCGGTCAGGCAGCTTGAGGAAGGCCGCGCCGAGGTCGAAAACCAGTACGTGCGCGCCGTGCGGCGGCAGGGCAACCTTTCGGCGCAGCAGATTATCCGCGAGGTGTTTGAGGTCGTGCCGCGTAAGTGGCGCGGCATTGGCAGCATCCCGCAGAGCGGTCTGGGGCTGCGCGCCGCTTATGCCGAGTATGACGCGGAAAAACGTTTTGGTCTGGGCGAACTGACGGTGGAAGAACCGCCAGAATGCATCAGTGGACTGGTGCTGCAAGGGGTGAAGAAGCCAAATCAATGCCCGGTATTTGGTACGCTTTGCACGCCGGAACACCCACTGGGCGCGACGATGGTTTCCAGCGAGGGCGCGTGCGCGGCGTATTATCGTTACCGGCGGGAAGAAGTCGTCGGTCTTCAGTCGTCAGTCTTCAGTCGGGAAATACAGGTTGCCAGTCAGCAACTGGTGGTGGGTGAGGGTGAGAAATAAACATGGCCGACTTTACCCTGACCTGCCCGATACCGATTGCGCAGTATCCGCAGGTGCTGCTGGCGCATGGCAGCGGCGGCAAGCTGATGCACAACCTGATCGAGAAGATGATTGGCCCGGCCTTCAGCAATCCGCTGCTGGATTCGCGGCACGACGGCGCGGTGTTCCCACTGAACGGCAAACTGGCGTTTACGACCGACTCTTACGTCGTGCACCCGCTGTTTTTTCCCGGCGGCGACATCGGCAGGCTGGCAGTACATGGCACAGTCAACGATCTCGCCATGTGCGGCGCGAGGCCGCTGTACCTGAGCGCCGGGTTCATTCTGGAAGAAGGGCTACCGATGGCTACGCTGTGGCAGATCGTGCAGTCCATGCGGGCGGCGGCGGACGCGGCGGGCGTGCAGATTGTCACCGGCGATACCAAAGTGGTTGACCGGGGCAAGGGCGACGGCCTTTTCATCAACACGGCGGGTATTGGCATCATCGAACATGACCATGTGATCGCGCCGGCCAGCGTGCGCCCCGGCGACGTGCTGCTGCTGAATGGCGACATCGGGCGGCATGGCATCGCGATCATGGCCGTTCGCGAAGGGCTGGAATTTGAGAGCGCGATTGAAAGCGACACCGCGCCGCTGAACGGCGTGGTGCTGAAGCTGCTGGACGCGGGCGTTGATGTTCACTGCCTGCGCGACTGCACGCGCGGCGGTGTGGCCTCGACGCTGGTCGAAATCGCGGAGGCGGCGCGGGCGCGGATTGACATCCGCGAGAGCGCGATTCCGGTACGAGAGGACGTGCGCGGCGCGTGTGAGATGCTGGGCCTTGACCCGCTGTATGTGGCGAACGAGGGGCGCTTCGCCGCTTTTGTCGCGCCAGAGGATGCCGACCGCGCGCTGGCGATTCTGCGTGAGTTTGATGACAGTGCGGCCATCATCGGGCAGGTGTATGATGACGTGCCGGGGCGGGTGACAATGAAAAGCCGCATCGGCGCCAGCCGGATTGTGGATATGCTGAGCGGTGAGCAGTTACCAAGGATATGTTAGAAGAAATAACCGCCAAGACGCCAAGGTCGCCAAGTCAGGAGTGAACTGAATGTAGGGGCGGGTTTCTAAACCCGCCCCTACCGATTTAACCTATTTACCGCGTTCCGCCAGAGGGATATTAAAGCGGAAGCGGTTCTGTGGGTTATAAGGCGGTTTTGGGCTGAGACTTGCAGGGGAGGGTTGCATCAGACGGTGTAGCTCTCTCTATCCTTACGGTAGAAACAACACGGGGCGAACCATAACGGTTCGCCCCACCAGCCGGAGATCAGGGGCAGGTCTGTTCCTGCCCCATTTGGCGTCACCCGGAGTTTATTTATCCTTGCGGATTTCGCTGCCCTTGGCTTGCAGGGCTGCATGAGCCGCCGCCAATTTGGCAATCGGCACGCGGTACGGCGAGCAGCTGACGTAGTTCAGGCCCGCCTTGAAGAAGAAGTGGACGCTGGCCGGGTCGCCGCCGTGCTCACCGCAGACGCCGACTTCCAGGTCCTTGCGCGTCTTGCGGCCCCGTTCCACGCCCATCTGCACCAGTTGGCCGACGCCTTCTTGGTCAATCGTCTGGAACGGGTCTTCCGGCATGACCTTGCGGTCTACGTACAGCGGCAGGAAGCGCCCCGCGTCGTCGCGGCTGAGGCCCATCGTTGTCTGCGTCAGGTCGTTCGTGCCGAAGCTGAAGAACTCCGCCACCTGCGCGATTTCGTCCGCCATCAGGGCAGCGCGCGGCAGTTCGATCATCGTGCCGACGAAGTATTCAAACTTCACGCCGGTTTCCTTCTGAACTTCCTTCGCCACCTTGTGCACCAAGTCAGCCTGGAGTTGCAGTTCGGTGATGCCGCTGACGAGCGGGATCATGACTTCGGGGATGACCTTGATGCCTTCTTTCTTGACCGCAGCGGCGGCTTTGAAGATCGCGCGCGCCTGCATTTCCGTGATTTCAGGGTAGATGATGCCCAGGCGGCAGCCACGGAAGCCGAGCATGGGGTTGGCTTCGTGCAGGGATTCGATGCGGTTTTTCACCTTGCGGAAGCTGATACCCAGCTTTTCGGCCAGCACGCGGATTTCGTTGTTGCCGTGCGGCAGGAACTCATGCAGCGGCGGGTCAAGCGTGCGGATGATAACCGGGTAGCCGTCCATCTCGCGGAACAGACCTTCAAAGTCGCTCTGCTGCAGGGGTTCGATCTTCGCCAGGGCGGCGCGGCGGCCTTCGGTTGTGTCCGCCACGATCATCTCACGCATCGCCTGAATGCGGTCGCCTTCAAAAAACATGTGCTCGGTGCGGCACAGGCCGATACCTTCCGCGCCGAACGCGCGGGCAACCTTCGCGTCACGCGGGATGTCGGCGTTGGCGCGCACACCCATCGTACGGAACTCGTCCACCCAGCTCATGAGTTCGCCAAATTCGCCCCCCAGTTCCGGTTCAACAGTAGGCTGGCGGCCTACGTATACTTCGCCCGTGCCGCCGTCAATCGTCAGCCAGTCACCGCGCTTGACGGTCGTGCCATTGACCTTCGCCACCTGGCGGCCATAGTCAATGTGCAGTTCGCCCGCGCCGGCGACGCAGGGTTTGCCCATACCACGCGCCACGACTGCCGCATGGCTGGTCATACCGCCGCGCGCCGTCAGCAGACCCTGGGCAACGGCCATACCGTGCAGGTCTTCCGGCGTGGTTTCCACGCGGACGAGGATGATCTTTTCGCCCGTGAAGGCCAGTTCTTCGGCTTCGTCGGGGTCGAAGGACACTTTACCCGTCGCCGCACCGGGGGAGGCGGGCAGGCCGGTGGTCAGTGGTTTGTTCTTCTCGCGCACTTCCGGGGCCAGCATCGGGTGCAGCAGTTGGTCAAGGTGGGTGGGTTCAACACGCTGAACGGCAGTGGCCTTGTCAATCAGGCCCTCATGCACCATGTCAACGGCAGCCTTCACCGCCGCCGCGCCAGTGCGCTTGCCCGAACGGGTCTGGAGCATCCACAGCTTGCCCTGTTCAATCGTGAATTCCACGTCCTGAATGTCGTGGTAGTGCTGTTCCAGCTTTTTGGCGATGTCTACAAACTGCTGGTAGATTTCCGGCATTTCTTCGCCCAGCTTGTCAATGTGCTGCGGCGTGCGGATACCGGCCACCACGTCTTCGCCCTGGGCGTTGATGAGGTATTCACCGAAGAATTTCTTTTCGCCGGTGCTGGGGTTACGGGTGAAGGCCACACCAGTGGCACTGTCGTTACCCATGTTGCCGAACACCATTGCCTGCACGTTGACCGCCGTACCGAGCTTGTCGGAAATCTTGTTGATGCGGCGGTAGTCAATCGCGCGGCGGCCATTCCACGAATTAAATACGGCGGCAATCGCCATCCGCAGTTGTTCGTAGGGGTCTTCGGGGAAGTCTACCTTTGCTTCCTTCTTGATGATCTTCTTAAATTCTTCGGCAATCTTCGCCAGTTCGTCGGCGCTCAGGTCGGTGTCCAAACGCTCGTTGCGTTTGCCGGCGTTTTTGGCCTTGTCCATGACGTGTTCGAACTTGTCGCCGTCTACACCCAGCACGATCTTGCCAAACAGTTGAATGAAGCGGCGGTAGGCATCCTGCGCGAAGCGTTCGTTACTGGTCAGCCGCGCCAGGCCGGCGAGTGTCTGCTTGTTCAGGCCCAGATTGAGGACGGTGTCCATCATGCCGGGCATCGAGAACTTGGCGCCGCTGCGGACCGATACCAGCAGCGGGCAGTTGGGGTCGCCAAACACCTTGCCGGTCTGCCGTTCAATATCCTTCATGCCCTCAAGCACCTGTTCCCACAGCCCGTCGGGGAACTGCTTGCCGTCTTCATAATAAGCGTTGCAGGCTTCAGTCGTGATGGTCATGCCGGGCGGAACCGGGACGCCGCTGCGCGTCATCTCGGCAACGCCAGCGCCCTTGCCACCCAGCAAGTCGCGCATACTGGCATTCCCTTCACGGAACAGATACACCCATTTCTTTGACATTGGAACTCCCTCTCAACATAGTGCCGGGAGAATCGATCCCGGCACATCACTACACTGTGGCTAATGTTACTCGTATTTGCCGCTGAACCTTAGTGACGTTAATCACCCCACAGGGGGATACCTTTCACCCTGTCCTTATTTTTGGTCAAGCAGCAGCCGGACGTACTGGGCGCGTTCAAAGGCAAACGGGTCGTCGCAGTTCTTCTGGCTGACATTCCCCCGAAATTCGGACACCCGGCTGTAGCTGTGTTCTTCCATCCAGCCCTGCATCTGAATCAGCATGGTGGACAGGTAATGCGGCCCGTTCTTCAGCAGCGTGGCCGCCATCTGAACAACCGTCGCGCCCGCCAGCAGCCCCTTGATGGCGTCCTTGCCGCTGTGTACGCCGGTGCTGAGCGCGAGATCAAGTTTGGTGCGTCCGTACAGGATGGCAATCCAGCGCAGCGGCGCTTTGATTTCGTCCGGCTGGCTGTAGGTCATCTGGCTGTAGAGCGATTCAGTATCGGGGTCAATGTTTGGCTGCAGGAAGCGGTTGAACAGCACCACACCGTTCGCGCCGCGTTTTTCGATCTCGCTGACGATGTTCACAATCGAGGTGTAAAACGGGCTGAGTTTGACGGCGAACGGCACCTTCACCTCCGCCCGCACGCTTTCCACCACGTCAAACAGCGCCCGTTCCAGATCGCTGCCGGGGCGGGTGGGGTCGGTGGCAACGGCATAGAAGTTCACTTCCAGCCCATCCACGCCGGTATCCACCAACTGCCGGGCGTAGTTCGTCCACGCGCCAGGAGAAACGGCATTGAGGCTGGCGAACACTGGCATTTTCACGGCCTTGCGTGTTTTTTCCACCCACATCAGGTGTTCCTTCGGGCCGCCATGTTCCACCTTCGGGAAATACGACTGCGCTTCGGCAAAACCGTCACCGGCCACGTTCAGGGCGTTTTCCATGCGGAGCGCGTCGAACTGGATTTGTTCTTCAAACAAGGAGCGAATCACGAGGGCGCCGGCGCCGGCTTCTTCAGCCTGCTTGACCGAATCGACGCGGCTGGACAGCGAACTGGCAGCGACAACCAGGGGGTTTTTGAGTGGAATGCCTAAATACGTCGTCGAAAAATCAACCATGAATCAAAACTCCTGACTTATAGCGAATGTCTTTCTCACTTTACCGTCCTATCCTTAATGGCAGAAGTGACGATTGGCACGAAATTTATGCTGTTCTTCACTTTATGACACGGCGCTGGGGGACTAGACTCATGTCGTATCAAGCGTGCTTTTTGGGAAGGTACAGGCAATGGTTGAACGACATTTTGTGACAGTGGATGCCAACACGGCGACGGCCCATGTGGCCCATGCCGTGAGCGAGGTTATCGCAATCTACCCGATTACCCCGTCATCGTTAATGGGTGAGCTGGCCGACGAAAAATCATCGGCGAACGAAAAGAATATCTGGGGCACCGTCCCGCGCGTGGTGGAAATGCAGTCCGAAGGCGGCGCGGCGGGCGCGGTTCACGGTGCGCTGACCACCGGCGCGCTGGCGACGACCTTCATGCTGATGATCCCCAACATGTATAAGATCGCCGGCGAACTGACGCCGACGGTGTTTCACATTGCCGCCCGCGCGATTGCCGCGCACGCGCTGTCCATCTTCGGCGATCACTCCGACGTGATGGCCGTCCGGCAGACCGGCTGGGCGATGCTCAATTCCAGCAACGTGCAGGAAGCGATGGATATGGCGCTGATTGCCCACGCCGCCACGTTGAAGGCGCGCGTGCCATTTGTGCATTTCTTTGACGGTTTCCGCACCTCGAGCGAAATCCAGAAAATCGAAGAACTGACGTTTGACGACATGCGGACGATGATTGACGACGATCTGGTCGCGGCGCACCGAATGCGCGGGCTGAACCCGGAACGCCCGGTGATGCGCGGTTCGGCGCAGGACCCGGACGTGTTCTTCCAGTCACGCGAGGCCGCGAATGTGTACTATCGCCAGACCGGCGCGATTGTGCAGGAATACATGAACCGACTGGCTGCGCTGGTTGGCCGCCAGTATCACCTGTTCGATTATTACGGCGCGCCGGATGCCGACCGCGTGGTCGTCGTGATGGGATCGGCGGGTGAAACACTGCTGGAAGTGGCCGATTATCTGAACGCGCGCGGTGAAAAGGTGGGTGTGCTGAAGGTGCGCCTGTACCGCCCGTTTGTCACCGATGCGTTTATCGCGGCGCTGCCGAAGACCGTCCGCAGGATCGCGGTGCTCGACCGCACGAAAGAGTCCGGCTCGGCGGGCGAACCACTGTATCAGGATGTCCGCACCGCACTGTACGAGGCGCTGGAAGCCGGCAGCATCAGCAGCCTGCCGCAGGTCGTCGGTGGCCGCTATGGTCTGGGGTCGAAGGAATTTGACGCCGCGATGGCGAAGGCCGTGTTTGACAACCTGCTTAACGACCGCCCGAAGAATAACTTCACCGTCGGTATCAACGACGATGTGACCAATACCAGCCTGCCGTATGACCCTACCTTCTCCAGCGAACCCGCGGGCGTTCACACCGCCATGTTCTACGGCCTGGGCGCGGACGGTACGGTGGGCGCGAACAAAAACACGATCAAGATCATCGCCAAAGCGACCGATTTCTACACGCAGGGTTACTTCGTCTACGACTCGAAGAAATCCGGCTCGATGACCACTTCGCACCTGCGCTTCAGCCGGCAGCCGATCCGCAGCGTGTATCTGGTCAAGCAGGCCGATTTCCTCGCCTGCCACAACTTCAGCTTCCTCGAACGGTTTGATATGCTGAGTAAGCTGAAACCCGGCGGCACCTTCCTGCTGAACGCGCCGCATGACGCGAAGGAAGTCTGGCAGCACCTGCCCGGCGAAGTCCAGCAGCAGTTGATTGACAAGCGGGCGCGTTTCTTCGTCATTGACGCGCTCAAGTTGGCGAAGTCGCTTGGTCTGGGCGGGCGCATCAATACCACGATGCAGGCGGCGTTCTTCAGCATTTCCGGCGTGCTACCGCAGGAACAGGCGCTGGAGATGATTAAGCTGGCGATTGAAGACACTTACGGCGACAAGGGGCAGGCGGTGGTGGACATGAACGTGCGCGCCGCGATGCTGGCCGTCGAGCGCGTGCAGGAAGTTATCGTGCCGAATACGGTCACAAACACCCGCTGTGTCGGCGTCAGCGCGCCAGTAAATGCGCCCGAATTTGTCAAGAACGTGACGATGCCGATGGTTGCCAAGCAGGGTGATCTGCTGCCCGTGTCGGCGCTGCCGATTGACGGCACGTTCCCCACCGGCACATCGAAGTTCGAGAAACGCAACATCGCGTCGGAAATCCCGGTGTGGGAATCGGACATCTGCATTCAGTGCAACCAGTGTTCGTATGTCTGCCCGCATGCCGCGATCCGTGTGAAAATCTACGACGAACACTACGCCAATGGCAGTTCGCCGGCGACCTTTAAGTCCACGGAGGCGAAAGGCCGCGAGTTCACCGGGATGCGTTACACGGTGCAGGTTGCGCCGGAAGACTGCACCGGCTGCGGCGTGTGCGTGGAAATCTGCCCGGCGTTTGAGAAGATCAACGGCCAGAAGACCGACAAGAAAGCCATCAACATGGCGCCGCAGGCCCCGCTGCGCGAGCCGGAATCGAAGAACTGGGAGCATTTCCTGTCCATCCCCGATCTGGACCTGGCGAAGTACAAGGTCAACCGCTTTACGGTCAAGGGGTCGCAGTTGCTCCCGCCGCTGTTTGAGTTCTCCGGCGCGTGCTCCGGCTGCGGCGAAACGCCGTACATCAAGCTGATCTCGCAGCTTTACGGCGATCACACCGTCATCGCCAACGCCACCGGCTGCTCGTCCATCTACGGCGGCAACCTGCCGACAACGCCGTACACCACGCGCAGCGACGGACGTGGCCCGGCCTGGTCGAACTCGCTGTTTGAAGACAATGCCGAGTTCGGCCTGGGGATGCGGCTGACGCTGAACAAGCTGGCCGAGTACGCCTTTGAACTGCTTGACCGGGCGATTGAAACGATGCCAGACAATGAAGTCCTGCTGACGGCGCTGCGTGATGGCGACCAGAGCACGCCGGAAGGCATCGAAGAACAGCGCGCCCGCGTCGCACAGTTGAAGACCGTGTTGGAAACCCGGACAGACTCGTTCAGCAAGCAACTGCTGGCGGTGGCCGACAACCTCATCAAGCGGTCGGTCTGGATTTTCGGCGGTGACGGCTGGGCCTATGACATCGGCTACGGCGGCCTCGATCATGTGCTGGCAAGCGGCCAGAACGTCAACGTGATGGTGCTGGACACCGGCGTGTACTCGAACACCGGCGGCCAGATGTCGAAGGCGACGCCGCGCGGTGCGGTAGCAAAGTTTGCCGCTGCCGGCAAGCCGCTGCCGAAGAAAGACCTCGGCCTGATCGCCATCTCTTACGGCAATGTCTACGTGGCGCAGATTGCGATGGGCGCGAATATGACGCAGGCCGTGACCGCGATCAAGGAAGCCGAAGCCTACAACGGGCCGTCGCTTATCATCACCTACAGCCACTGCATCATGCAGGGCATTGACATCCTGAAGGGCAACGCGCTCCAGTCGGAAGCGGTAGACAGTGGTTTCTGGCCGCTGTACCGCTACAACCCGGACGCAGCAGAAGGCAAGAACCCCTTCACGTTGGACTCGAAGGGCATCAACATTGAAGAACTGGAGTCGTACCTGTACAAACAGACGCGCTTCAACGTGCTGCGCAAGTCCGACCCGGAACGCGCGCAGATGCTGTCGGAGCTGATCCATAAGGACGTGCTGCAACGCTGGAACCAGTACCAGATGCTGGCGAAGAACTAATATGCTGTGTAGGGACACGATATATCGTGTCCCTACGCCCAAATTGCTTATTCCCCCGATAGAGGGTCGGGCATGGTAGGGGCGGGTTTCGAAACCCGCCCCTACGCTTTTTGTCGCAGGCTGTAGGGGCACGGCATGCCGTGCCCCTACGTGACACGTTTTAATCCCTCTCGCATCTAATGGTCGTGGCAGGCCGCGCCCGAACCCGGTAAAATACCGGCGCATCAGGGGGACTATACTGAGACTTTTACCCCGCAGCAGGAAGAATCAGCATGGCGAAAAACCTCATTTTGCTTCCCAATCCGCAAAAACTTACGTTCAATGTCGGTAGAGTCACGCTGGCCGGTCAGCAGACCATCGCGCTTGACAGCGCGGATGCGCGGCTGCGACAGGCCGCTGCCCGTTTGCAGCGGGCATTAGCCCGGTATGCGGCAGTAAACTGGAACGTGGTTGCTGGCGATACCGCAACCGATGAAGGATTGACCATCCTCATCAATAATAAAGTGGACAAACCGCAGGGCTACCGGCTGACTATCGCGCCTGGTGGCATCACGCTTCAGGCGCATGATGAAGCGGGGGCGTTCTACGGCATCATAACGCTTATTCAGGTGTTGCAGCAGTTCGGTGCCGACCTGCCGGTGCTGGTGATCGAGGACTGGCCGAATTTCCCCAATCGCGGCGTGATGCTGGACATCAGCCGGGACAAAGTGCCGACAATGGACACGCTGTACGATCTGGTTGACCGGCTGGCCAGCTGGAAAGTGAACCAGCTACAACTGTATACCGAGCACACTTTCGCTTACAGGCAGCATCCCGACGTGTGGGCGAAAGCCTCGCCCATAACCGCCGACGAAATCCGCGCGCTGGACGCCTACTGCCGCGAACGGTTTATCGAACTGGTGCCGAATCAGAATAGCTTCGGCCACATGCACCGCTGGTTTGAACACCTGCAGTACATGCCGCTGGCGGAAACGGAGACCGGTTTTACCGACCCCTGGGGCAACTGGCACGATTATCCCTTCAGCCTGACGCCGACTAACCCGGATACGATCCCCTTCCTCGACGGTCTGTACGATGAACTGCTACCGAACTTCAGCAGCCGCCAGTTTAACGTGGGCTGCGACGAGACGTTTGATCTGGGGCAGGGGCGCAGCAGGGCATTGGTGGAAGAAAAGGGCGAGGGGCGCGTATACCTCGACTTCCTGCTCAAAATCTACGAACTGGTGAAAAAGCGCGGTCTGACGATGCAGTTCTGGGGCGACATCATCCTGCATCATCCAGAACTCGTGCCGGAACTGCCGAAGGATGTGATCGCGCTGAACTGGGGCTACGAAAGCTGGCACGATTTTGAAAACGAGTGCCGCGTGTTTGCCGAGTCCGGCATCCCGTTTTACGTCTGCCCCGGTACATCCTCCTGGACGACGATTGCCGGACGCACCGATAACGCGATGGGCAACATCCGCAATGCGGTTGAAAACGGCCTGAAATACGGTGCGATTGGTGTGCTGAACACCGACTGGGGCGACTGGGGGCACTGGCAGCCGTATCCGGTCAGCTTCCTCGGTTTTGCCTACGGCGCGGCATTAAGCTGGTCGTATCAACAGAACGTGGAGATGGATATCTGCGCGGCACTGAACACGTTTGCCTTTGAGGACAAAGCCGGCGTGATGGGCAAGCTGGCCTACGATCTGGGCAACACCTATCAGCAGCCAGGCGTGACGGTTGTGAACGGTAGTGCGCTGTTCTGGGCCTATCATCTGCCACTGGATATTCTGACGCAGACCGACGTCACGGGGCGCTTTGCCTATCACCGGGCGAATTTGATCGGCGCAGTTAACCTGCCCGATCATTTGCGGCATACGCTGGCTTACATTGACCGCGTGATGGAGCCGCTGGAGCAGGCGCAGATGGCGCGGCCTGACGCGGCGCTGATGAAGGATGAGTTCCGGCTGGCAGCGGATTTGCTGCGGCATGGGGCGAAACGCCTGCTGCTAATCGTCGGGGATACGAGCATTAGCAAGGCCCACCTGTGCGCCGAACTGGAAGAGCTGCAAATCCGCTACCGCACGATCTGGCTGGCGCGCAACCGCCCCGGCGGGCTGGCGGAAAGCATCGGACGTATGGAGGCCGCCTGCGCCGCGTATAGATAGATTGCACATCGTAGGGGCGGGTTTCTAAACCCGCCCCTACCGGGATAACGATATGCGCTCACTTGAATCCAAAATCGGACAAATGCTGGTCGTCGGCTTCGACGGGCTGACACCGCCAGATTACATTCTCGAATGGCTGGCGGCTGAGCGCATCGGCGGCGTGATTCTGTTTGCCCGTAATGTCGCCAGCCCGGCGCAGGTGGCCGATCTGGTGCAGGCGTGCCGCGAGGCCGCGCCGCGCCCGATTCTGGTCGCCATTGACCAGGAAGGCGGCGTGGTCGCCCGATTGCGCGCCAGTGAAGGGTTTACCGAAAGCCCCGGCGCGATGGCGCTGGGCGCGGCGGACGATGAAATGCTGGCGGAACGGGTATCAGCGGCGTTGGCGGCGGAACTGGCGGCGCTGGGCATTAACTGGAATCTGGCGCCGGTGGTGGACATTACGCACAATATCCACAATGCCAGCGTGGGGGCGCGGTCGCTGGGGCGCGATATTCGCCGTGTGAGCGCGCTGGCCGCCGCCGAGGTGCGTGGCTTTCAAAACGCCGGTGTGGCGGCAACGGCGAAACACTTTCCCGGTGTGGGCAATACGCCGGTAGATACGCATGAGGCGCTTGCTGTCATCACCGAAGCGCCGGACTATCTGTACCAGTACGATCTTGTGCCGTTCCGCGCGGCGGTCGCGGCTGGCGTAGCGGCGGTGATGGTCAATCATGTGCGCTTTGATGGCCTCGACGCGCAGTATCCGGCCACGCTGTCGCCGCGTGTGATCGGCGATCTGCTGCGACGCGACATCGGTTTTACGGGCGTGGCCTGCACCGACTGTATGGAGATGAAAGCGATCTCCAACCATTATGGCGCGGGCGAGTCGGCGGTGCTGGCGGCGCTAGCCGGGGAAGACATCATCTTCTTTTCGCACACCCGCGCCTATCAGGCCGAAGCCTGCGACGCGCTGCTGGTAGCCGCGCGTTCGGGGCGGCTGTCAGAAAATCGCATAGACGAAGCGGTAGGCCGGATTCAAATGCTGCTGGCGCGTTTCCCGGCTAATTCACAGCCGGACATCAGCGCCATTCGCCAGCCGGAGCGCCTGACGCTGATGCAGCAGGCGGCGCGCGCCGGGACGGTGCTGCTGAAAAGCGACCCGGCGGTTTTTCCACTGAAGCCGGATACCAACGCCGGCGTCGTAGAATTTGCGTCATATCTGGAATCGGGCGTGGTCGAGCGCGGCGGCATAACCGGGTTTGTGGCGCGGCTGTCGGCACGGCTGCCGCAGGCGGTGTGTGTGTCGCTCAAGTCGGCAGATACCGATGCGGCGGCGCTGGAACGGGCGCAGCAGATGGCCGCTGACTGTGACGTGCTGGTGCTGGCGACCCGCAATGCGCATCTGATCCCCGAACAGCTTGATATGGCGCGTGATCTGGCGGCGCGGGCGCAGCAGGTGATTTTGGTCTGCCTGCGCAATCCGTATGACGCGATGGTGTTGCCCGGTGCGGTGGCTGTCCTATGCACCTGCGGCGATGGCGAACCCTCGCTGCTGGCGGCGGTTGACGCGCTGCTGGGGCAGTTCAAACCGGCGGGCAAACTGCCCGTGCCGGTAGAGCAGTTGGTGTGATGCTGACGATAGACGATCTTTCACCCGCGCAGCCGGTCAATCAGCTTCCGGCAGAAACGGACGCGCGCCTGCATGACCTGCTGCGCGCCAATCTCGACGTGGTGTTCCCGGCGGCGGCGCTATGCGTGGTGCATCAGGGCGCGGTGGTACTGAATCAGGCATGGGGCTGGCTTGACCCGGATACTCGCCAGCGGCCAACACAGCCGGATACGTGGTTTGATCTTGCGTCTGTCACCAAGCTGTTCACAGTAACGGCGTTCCTGTCGCTGGTCAGCGCGGGCAAAGTCGCCATAGATGATACGATTGTGACGGTGCTACCGGAATTTGGCCGCATCAGCCCGCGACCGATTGACGGCGGGCAAGACCCGCACAGCAGGGAACGCCTGCCGACGCCGGATAATCTGGCGGGCAAAACGGTATACCCGGCGCGGGTGACGTTTCGCCACCTGCTGGCGCACACCTCCGGGTTAGCGCCCTGGCGTGACGTGTACAACGCTGCCGGTTCAGCGCCGACACCACCGGATGTGCCCGACCCGATTAGCCGCGCCGAACGCTGGTCAAAGGCGCTGAATGTGCTGTGGGATTACCCGTTTGTGGACGAACCCGGCCAGCGCGTGCATTACAGCGATCTGGGGCTGATGCTGCTAGGCGAAGCGGTATCACGGTTAAATGGTACGCCGGGTGCGCTCGACACAGCGATACGGGCGTGGGTAACCGCCCCGCTGGGATTATCTACTGTAATGTTTAATCCGGTGCGTAACGGGGTTGAACGGGAGCGGATCGCGCCGACCGAATATGACGCGACGTGGCGGCAGCGCCGCGTGTGGGGCGAAGTGCATGATGAAAACGCTTGCGGCGTGGGCGGCGTGGCCGGTCATGCCGGGCTGTTTGCGGCGGCGCGGGATGTGGCCGCGCTGGGGCAGGCGTGGCTGACCGAGGACACACGATTGTCCATCAAACCCGAGCTGCTGCGCGAAGCCCGGCAGGAGCAGACCAACGGTGAACGGCGCGGGCTGGGCTGGGTACTGAAATCGCCGGAAGCGGGCGAGTCGTCGGCGGGGGATGTCTTCAGCCTGTCATCGTTCGGGCATACCGGCTTCACCGGCACATCGCTGTGGATTGACCCGGAGCGCCAGTTAGTTGTTGCCGCGCTGACCAACAGCGTGCATCCCGGTCGGCTGCGCCCCGGCACGTTTGAGTTCCGGCGCGACGTGCATACCCTGCTGGCGGAAGGGCTATGAGCGTCGTCATCGGGATTGACGGTGGTGGCAGCACCGTGCGCGCGGCGGTTGTAGATGAAACGCTGGCTGTATTGGGGCAGGCACAGGGTGGCGCGGCCAATCCGAACGTGGCTGGGCGAGACACGGCAGCGCAGACGATTCAAACTGCTGTGCGAACGGCACTGGCAAGCGCAGGATTGGCGGCGGAGCAGATCAGCGCGGTCGGTATTGGTGTGGCCGGGGCGGACATGGCACACTCCGAAGCGTGGCTGCGGGAAGTGGTGGCCGAGGTGCTGCCGGATGCGCGAATTGTGCCGAGCAGTGACCACGAAATCGCGCTGACAGGCGCGCATGGCGAACGGCGCGGCATTCTGGTGCTGGCCGGTACAGGCAGTCTGGCCTGCGGCGCGAATGCGGCGGGCGACTACGTGAAGGTGGGCGGCTGGGGGTATCTGCTGGGCGACGAGGGCAGCGGTTACTGGCTGGGCAGTATGGCGCTGCGGGCGGTAGCGCGCGCTGCCGATGGCCGTGACCTGGCGACTGGCTTAACCGCTGCACTGCTGGAACGGCTGGCGCTGCCGGATGCTCGCGCTATCATCGGCTGGCTATACGGCACGCCGCGCACAGCGGACGTGGCCGCGCTGGCCGGAGTCGTGCTGGAACAGGCAGCGGCAGGGGATCGCGCTGCAAAAGCGATTGTCGAAACCGGCGCGCGCGAACTGGCGCTGGCAGCACGGACGGTGCGGCTGCGGTTGGGCATGGAAGCGCTGCCGGTAGCCTTTGCCGGTGGGCTGCTGGCAGAATCAAATCTCCTGAGCCGCCGGCTGTGTGATTTACTGGGGCTGGCTGGTCTGCCATCTCCACGTTACCCGCCGGTGATCGGCGCGGCCATTCTGGCGCTGCGCCAGACCACTGGCTGGTGAGGGCATCATGTCCGAACTGCTGAGCATTATGCTCAACGTCATCAGCCCGATTTTTATCATCATCGGGGTGGTTGTGCTGATTTCGCGGCGCTTTCATCCTGACCCGCGCGGCCTGTCCACCTTTCTGATTTACCTGTTTATCCCGTCGCTGGCGTTTACCGGCATCACGCAGGCCGATCTCGGCGGGAGTAACGTCCTGGGGCTGGCCGCCGTCGCGGTCACGATGTCGCTGGTGATGTCGCTCGTTGGTCTTGGTGTGTCGCGGCTGTTGTGCTTCGACCGCCGGCTGGAAAGCGCGTTTGTTATCAGTATCCTGCTGGTGAATGCGGCCAACTACGGTATCCCCCTGAACCGCTTTGCCTTTGGCCCGGACGGCGAACGGCAGGCGATCATCTATTATGTGATGTCGGTGATGGTCGGGAACTCGTTGGGTGTTTTCTTCGCCTCACGCGGGACGGCGACGGTTAAGGAAGCGGTGCTGAACGTGCTGAAAGTGCCAATCACCTTTGCCGCGCTGGCCGGGCTGGCCGTGAACCTGGCGGACATCACCGTGCCGCTGCCGGTCGAGCGTGCGATAGGGGTTCTGGGTCAGGCGTCCGTGCCAGGGATGCTGGCGCTGCTGGGGCTGAAGCTGGCGGAAACCCACATCCGGCATATTCGCTGGCGTCCGGTGCTGCTGGCAACCGGTATCCGGCTAGTGATCGCGCCACTGATCGCGTTCCCGTTAGCAATGCTGCTGGGGCTGACCGGCGTCACGTTTCAGGTCGCTATCGTACAGTCCAGTATGCCGACGGCGGTGCTGGCAAATGCGTTGGCGACGCAGTTTAACGCCGATACCGAGTTTACTTCAGCAACGACGCTGGTCAGCACGCTGGTAAGCATTATTACGTTAAGTATCTTAATTGCACTTTTAACGGCATAGGCTTATGTTAACCGAACAACGTAACCCTCGTTCCGCCAATATTGACCAGCTATCCGCCTTTCATATCGTGCAGTTGATGAATGCCGAAGATTTGTCGGTCGCTGCCGCCGTGCGCGAGGCGCTGCCGGCGATTGCCGAGGCAGTGGAGACGATTGCCGCGCGGCTGCGGCAGGGTGGCCGGCTGATCTACGTCGGCGCAGGCACCAGCGGGCGGTTGGCCGTGCTGGACGCGGTGGAGTGCGTACCCACCTTCAGCACCGACCCGACGCTAGTCCAGGGTGTCATCGCTGGCGGTGTGACGGCGCTGACACAGGCAGTCGAAGGCGCGGAAGATGACCGCGACGCTGGACAGCGTGATCTGCTGGCACTAGGACTGACCGATGTGGACGTGGTGGTGGGTATCGCTGCCAGCGGTCGGACGCCTTACGTGGTCGCGGCGCTGGAAGCCGCCAACGATCACGGCGCGGCAACGATTGGCGTGAGCTGCAATGCCCCCGCGCCCTTGCTCCAAGTGGCACAGATTAAAATCGCAGCGCTGGTAGGGCCGGAGGTTATCACCGGCTCCACCCGGCTGAAGGCCGGGACGGCACAGAAAATGATTCTCAACATGCTCAGCACCGCCAGCATGGTGCTACTGGGCAAGGTCTACGGTAATCTGATGGTGGATGTAAAAGTCACCAACCGCAAGCTGGCCGACCGCGCCCGGCGGATTGTGATGGAAGTGACCGGCGTAGACGCGGACGAGGCGACGCGGCTGCTGGCGCTGACAAACAACGAGGTGAAAACGGCCATTGTGGTTGGCCTGCTGGACGTGACGCCGGACGAAGCGCGGGCGCGGCTGAAAGCGGCGCAGGGGCGGCTGCGCGCAGTGATTGAAAAGCGGAGTTAAACCGCCATGACGCCAAGAGCGCCAAGAGGTCACGAACCATGAATATGACGTGTACACACTTTAGAGCTATACTTCAATCATTAGCAACGGTGTAACATGAGGTGGACGGTTGGAAACGCCGGTAGGTATTCTGGGCATTGGCACGTATTTCCCGCCGCAGATCGAAACAGCGGCGGATTTGGTCGAGCGCACCGGCATCCCGGAAGCGGTGTTGCGGGAGAAGATGGGCATCCGGCAGCGGCACGTCGCTGGTGATGACGACAGCATCAGCGTGATGGCATCGAAAGCGGCGTCGTGTGCGATTGAAAATGCGGGCATATCACCGGAAGATATCAACGTGGTTGTTTCGCATGGCAGCGAGTACAAAGATCATGTGGTGTGGAACGCGGCGGGTAAAATCCAGCACAACGTTGGCGCGGTGAATGCGTATGCTTTCGAGATGTACGCGCTGTGTGCCGGCGCGCCGATTGCCATCAACGCCGTCAAAAGCATGATGCAGGCCGACCCCTCGCTGCGTTACAGCCTGCTGGTCGCCGCCAGCCGCGAAAACGACCTCATCAACTATCAGAACCAGCGGGCGCGGTTTATGTTCAATTTTGGCGCGGGTGCTGGTGCGCTGGTGCTGGCGCGCGGCCTGAACCGAAATGTGATTCTGGGCGCGTCCGCGTTTACCGATGGCAGCCTGTCGGAAACGGTGATGCTGACGACCGACATGATTGGCGATGGGCCGGAATATCTCGGTGATGTGCGTGGACGGCTGGACGTTCGCAACGCGGACTACATGGGCGAGCGTTTGGGGCAAACGTCGCTGCCGAACTTTGTGAAGGTTATCCGCGAGGCGGTCGAAAAAAGCGGCGCGACGCTGGCGGATGTGAAGTTCCTCGGCCTCGTCCATATGAAAAAATCGTTCTTTCTGGAAATCCTTGAAGCAGTGGGACTCACGCCGGAACAGTCGGTTTACCTGGAAGACTACGGCCACATCCAGAGCGTGGATCAGGTATTGGCCTTACAGCTTGGGTTGGAGCAGGGCAAGATCAGGCCGGGTGACCTGATCGTGCTGGCCGGCGCGGGCACGGGCTATACCTGGAGCGCGGTGGCGGTACGGTGGGGGTGAAGGCCAGTGCTGAGTACTAAGTGCCGAGTTCTGAGTTGATATTCGGGGAGCGGGCTTACCTGCTTCACCGTATGCTCTCTTGCGGATGAGCCTGCGACAGATAGCGCTGTGAACTCGTATAGAGTCAGAACGTATGGCGCAAGGGGGAGTTATGACGACCGCAATCCCGGACTCGTTTCGTGACCTGCTGACAGGCAAGGTGTGCGGGGTCTTCACAACGGTTATGCCGGATGGTTCTCCACAGTCTACTGTTGTCTGGATGGACTTCGATGGCACGTTCCTGTACATCAATACGATGCGCGGGTTTCGTAAAGAGAAAAACATGCGCCTGAATCCCAAAGTCACGCTGCTGGCCTATACGCTCGACAACCCCCTGCGGAGTATCGAAGTGCGCGGTTGCGTGGTGGAAATGACGGAAGTCGGCGCGCTGGAACATCTCGATAACCTATCAGCACGTTATACCGGAAGAAGTCCTTACTTTGGCGCCTGTGTACCTGCTGAACTCAAGCAACGGGAAATTCCCGTTTTATGTAAGATCAGGCCGATGCATGTGACAACCCTCGATTGCAGTTGCCCCGGCCTTCGGCCTGAACCACTACAACAGGGTGTGACGCCGACAGTTTTGCAGGGGATACCCGAATCGCACCTTGACCTGCTGGTGCAGCCGGTACATGGTATATTAACCACGCTTATGCCAGACGGACAACCGCAGTCCAGCATCGTATGGTGTGATACCGATGGAACGGTAGTGCGGGTGAATACAACCTGCGAACGGCAAAAGGGTAAGAACATGCTGGCTGACCCGCGTGTATCACTGGTAGTGATTGACCCGGCAAACGCAGGTCGCTGGATTGCAATACGCGGGGAAGTGGAAATTGTGTATGATAGCGCGCTGGAACATCTCGATCAGATAACCCGGCAGTATACAGCGCACTCCCAGTATTATGGTCATGTGATGCCAGCGGAAAAGCAGGGGCACGAAACCCGAATCATCTGTAAAATAAAACCCACTAGAATCACGCTGGACGCCATACATTAGTGAGCATCCATGACTCCCAAGAGGCAAGCGTTACTCCTCGTGTTCCTGCAATTCGTGCTGTTCGCGGCGCTGGCGGCGGCGCTGTTCCTGCTGCCGATCAGTGCGGCGGGGTGGTCACAGGTGCTGGGTTTTGTGCTGGCAGTGGCCGGGCTGGCCGTTATCTTTCTGGCGCTGTGGACGTATTACCGCGTCAACCGTTCACTGGTGAACGTCTCACCCGAACCCGACCGCAAGGCGCAGTTGGTTCAGCGCGGCCTGTACGCCCGCATCCGCCATCCGATCTACCTGGGTGTTATTCTGTGCGGCCTGGGCGCGGCGCTGATGCACGGGCATCTCGTGCCGCTGATTCTCGCGCTGCTGTTTATCCCGTTTTTCGCCTACAAATCCATGTTCGAGGAACGCTGGCTGATGCAGGTTTACACTGATTACGCCGCCTACCGCCAGCACACCGGGCGCTTCTTGCCGCGCTTGTAGTGGACACAGGGTAGGGACACGATAGATCGTGTCCCTACGAAAGAAAGGTTTTTTCGTGCCATCCCAAAATTCTTATTACGTGACCGATTGGCTGGATAAACGCGCCAAATTCTCGCGGGATAAAATCGCGCTGCGCGATACGATCACCAACCGTGACATTACCTATGCCGAGTGGAACGCCCAGGCCAACCGTGCTGCCAACTTTTTGCGCGCGTGGGGCATCGGCAAGGGCGACCGCGTGGCGGTGTACTCCAATAACCGTGTCGAATATCTGGACGTGCTGTTCGCCTGCGGCAAAATCGGCGCAGTCGTGCAAAACCTCAACTGGCGGCTGACGGTGGCCGAACTGGAAGGCATCATCAACGACGCCGCGCCGGTGGCGCTGGTGTATTCCGGCGAGTGGTCGGCGAACGTGAATCTGCTGCGGGCGAAAACCCCCAGCGCGCGGCACTTTATCGCGCTGGATGCGCCCGCGTCACCGGATGACCGCGCATTCAGCGAATGCGATACCTATCCCGACACGCTGGCAGCGCCGCCTGACCTGCATCCTGACGACCTATGGGCGATCTATTACACCGGCGGCACGACGGGTTTGCCGAAAGGCGCAATGGTCACACATGGCAACGCCACCTGGAACAGCATCAACACCGTCATGACGTGGGGGCTGACGGCGGACGATGTGTCGGTGATGCACCTGCCGCTGTTCCATACCGGCGGACTGCACATCTTCGCGCTGCCGCTGATTCACGTCGGTGGCACGACGATCATCTGCAAGGCGTTCGATGTGGAGCAGACGTTTGACCTGATCGCCAGTGCCGGGGTCACGGTGTTTGTCGGCGTGCCGACCATGTTCCTGATGATGCAGCAGCATCCGCGATGGGAGCAGGCCGACTTTTCCGGCCTGAAGCTCATCATCAGCGGCGGTGCGCCCTGCCCGCAGCCGATTGCGGAAAAGTTCTGGGCGCGCGGTGTGGATTTTAAAATCGGCTACGGCCTGACGGAAGCGCCGGTCAACAACTTCTGGCTGCCGCCGGAAGACGTGCGCCGCAAGCCGGGGTCGGCGGGTTTCCCGCTGTTCCATGTGGATATGCGCATCGTCACGCCGGATGGGATAGAGTGCGGTGCGGACGAACCGGGCGAGCTGCTGATACGCGGGCCGCACGTCAGTCCCGGCTACTGGAATCGCCCGGAAGCGACTGCCGAAACGTTCGTGGATGGCTGGCTACACACCGGTGATCTGGCGCGGCGCGACGCCGAAGGGTATTACACCATCATCGGGCGCAGCAAGGATATGTTCATCAGCGGCGGCGAAAACGTGTATCCCGCCGAGGTCGAAAGCGTGATGCACGCGCACCCGGCGGTCAGCGACGCGGCGCTGATCGGCGTGCCGGACGAGAAATGGGGTGAAGTCGGGCGCGCCATTCTCGTACTGAAACCCGGCTGCCAGTTGAGCGAAGCCGATTTCCTGAATTTTCTGCGCGACCGGCTGGCGAAGTACAAGCTGCCGAAATCGGTGGTCATTATTGACCGGATGCCCAAGACGGCTATCGGCAAAACTGACAAAAAATTACTGGCGCAGCAGTATGGTGGGTAATATGGGCGTAGGGCCGAACCGGCGGTTCGCCTCTACAGAATAACGGGGGGTTTTAAACCATGACAATACCGACGATGGACGGTATTACGGCGAAAACGATCACCTCGCCCCGGCTGACAACCCGCGTGTTGTTCAGCGGGCCGGAGGATGGTACGCCGGTGCTGTTCCTGCACGGCAACACCAGCAACGCGACCTGGTGGGAAACGACGATGCTGGCGCTACCGCCCGGCTTTCGCGGCATCGCGCCTGATCAGCGCGGTTACGGTGACGCCGACCCGGCGGCCAAAATTGACTCGACATTAGGGCTGGGCGACCTGGCAGCGGATGCGGTCACACTGCTGGATGCGCTGGGCATCGAAAAGGCCCATGTCGTCGGCAATTCGCTGGGCGGTATCGTTGTCTGGCGGCTGATGATGGATTATCCTGACCGCCTCCTGACAGTGACGCAGGTTGCGCCGGGATCGCCTTACGGTTTTGGCGGCACGAAGAACGTGAACGGCACACCGTGTTACGACGATTACGCCGGGTCAGGCGGCGGCCTGACTAATCCCGAATTACTGCAAAGGATGGCTGCAGGCGACCGCAGCACCGACAGCCGCTTCTCGCCGCGCGCCGCGCTGCGAACGCTGATCGTGAAGCCGCCGTTTATCGCGCCGAACGAGGAAGAACTGCTGTCCGGGATGCTGGCAACGCACCTGGGAGAGCAGGGCTTGCCCGGTGATAAAACGGCTTCACCCAACTGGCCGTTTGTCGCGCCGGGGGTATGGGGCGCGGCCAATGCCCTGTCGCCGAAGTACGTGGCGCATCCTGACAGGCTGTACACGGTTAACCCCAAGCCGCCGGTGCTGTGGGTGCGTGGCAGCCACGATTTGCTGGTATCGAACACTGCCGCGTCGGACATGGGCACGATTGGTAAAATGGGTTTGTTCCCCGGCTGGCCGGGCGACGACGTGTTCCCGCCGCAGCCGATGCTTGATCAGACACGCGCCGTGCTCGACAAATACGCGGCGGCAGGCGGCACGTATCAGGAAGTGGTGATTCAGGACGCGGGGCACGTGCCCTATATCGAAAAGCCGGACGAATTCAACCGCGCCTTCCACGCGCACATTTGCGGGTAAGGGATTTGTAGGGGCGGGTTTATAAACTCGCCCCTACAGAAATGATAAACACCGAATGCGCTACGCACAAATTATCAGCACCGGCTCGTATGCGCCCGACCGGGTGATGACCAACGACGAACTCGATCATTTGTTGGGTGAGCGCGTTGGTGATTGGCTGGTGCAGAATGTTGGCATCCGCGAACGGCGTATTATGGGGGACGATCAGGTGACGTCCGATCTGGCGGTGAACGCCGCCCGTGCCGCGCTGGACAAAGCCGGGCTGACTCCGGCTGACGTTGACCTGCTGATTGTCGCCACCGATACCCCGGATTACCTGTCGCCGGGCACGTCGTCGGTGGTACAGCACAAGCTGGGCACACGCAACGCCGGTACGTTTGACGTGAACTGTGCCTGCGCCGCCTGGGTGACAGGGCTGGACATCGGCAGTAAATACATTGCGACGGACACGGCTTACAATCATATTCTGGTGATCGGCGCGTATGGCATGACGCGCTACGTGGACTGGACGGACAAACGCACGGCCACGCTGTTTGCCGATGGCGCGGGCGCGGTGCTGCTGCGCGCGGGCGATAAACCCGGCTTTCTGGGCGCGAAGCTGATCGCGGACGGCAGTTTTCACGATTACATGGGTGTGTTCACGGGCGGCACGGCGAAGCCAACCGGCGGTGCGGACGAGTCGCCGCGCCAGTTTGTGAAGTTCCAGAAGCGTTTCCCGCCGGATACCAACAACAAGGCGTGGCCGCAACTCGTGCGCGACCTGATGGCGAAGATCAACCGCCCGGTGAGCGATATAAACAAAATCTACTTCACGCAGCTTAACCTCAACACCATCAAATTTGTTCTGAACGACCTCGGCCTGACGCTGGGCCACACGCACACCATCATGGACAAGTGGGGCTACACCGGCTCGGCCTGTATGCCGATGGCGCTGGATGACGCGATTGCTCAGGGCAAAGGGCCGCAGCCAGGGGAACTGGTCGTATTTGTCGGTAGCGGCGGCGGCGCGGCCTTTGGCGCGGCAGCGTTGGAGTGGGTGTAAGCGGAAGGTAGGGACACGCAATTGCGTGTCCCTACAAATGCGGAGGAAAGCCTATGTACATCGGCGATTATATGGGGCGGCGGTGTCTGTATTCGCCGGACGCGCTGGCGGTGGTGGACGCGGGCAAAACGCCGCACTGGAAATTCACCTACCGGCAGATGAACGAGCGTGCCAATAAGCTGGCGAACTGGCTGCGCGACGAGGCTGACGTGAGCCAGGGCGACCGCGTGGGCATTTTCGCCTATGACGGCGTGGAATTTCTCGACGCGCTCTTCGCCTGCGGCAAGCTAGGCGCGACGCTGACCTGTTTCAACTGGCGCTTGCATCCAGTCGAACTGCAACACCTTTTACAAGATACGCAGCCCAAGGTGATGATCTTCTCACACGAGTTTGCGGACAAGATCGCGCGGGTGCAGGCGGACGCGCGCTTTGTGAACTGCTGGCTGCATCTGGAAGGCGACGCCGTTGGTGGCAGCGCACACTATGAAACGGCGCTGCAAGCCGCATCTGCCGCGCCGGTCGTAACCGAGAGCGTGACCGAAGAAGACATCGTGTGCCTGCTGTTCACTGGCGGCACTACCGGGCTGCCCAAAGCGGCGCAGATCACCCATCGGCAGATCGCATGGAACACGCTCAATACCGTGATTCATGACATCACACACGGCGACGTAACCGTGAACGTGTTCCCGATGTTCCACACCGGCGGCCTGTTTGTGTATACGCTGCCGCTGCTCATTATGGGCGGGACGGTCGTGCTGACGCGCCGGTTTGACCCGGAGCAGGTTCTGAAACTGCTGCAAACCTACCGCGCCACGTTTTTCGGCGGCGTGCCGACGATGTACCAGATGTTGACCACCGCGCCGAACTGGACCGAGGCGGATTTATCCAGCCTGCGCTTTTGCACCAGCGGCGGCGCGGCGCTGCCCGTGCCATTGGTCGAGAAATTCCGCGATGAAAAGGGCATGCGCTTCAAACAGGGCTTCGGTATGACGGAGTTCGGGCCGGGCATTTTCGCGCTGCCGGCAGAGGACGCGATTCGGAAGGCGGGCAGCATCGGCAGGCCGAACTTCTTTGTAGACGCGCGTATCGTGGATGACAACAACCAACCACTTCCGCCCGGCGCGGTCGGCGAACTGGTGCTGAAAGGGCCATCACGCGCGTCCGGCTATTACAACAATCCGCAGGCCAGCGCGGACGTGATGGATGATGACGGTTGGTTCCACACCGGCGATCTGGCGAAGTGTGACGACGAGGGCTATTTCTTCATCGTTGATCGCAAGAAGGACATGTTCATCAGCGGCGGCGAAAACGTGTACCCGGTGGAGATTGAGCAGGTGTTGTATCGCCACCCTGCCGTGCACCAGTGCGCGGTGATCGGCGTGCCGGACGTTACCTGGGGCGAAGTGGGTAAGGCCTGCGTGGTGCTGAAGCCGGGGCAGACTGCAACGCCCGATGAACTGCTGGCGCATCTGGCGGCCAATCTGGCAAAGTACAAAGTGCCTAAATCGGTGGAGATATTGCCGGAACTGCCGATTTCGGCGGCAGGCAAAATTCTCAAGCGCGAGCTGCGTGAGCAATTTGCTGCCCGGTAGCGCCAATTTATTGGGCGTTTGATTCCAGCGTGGTAGAATGGCCGCAGGTATGCGGGTTTTCCGCTAATAAGTTGTGTTTCATCGAATTAAGGAGTGTTACATGTTTCGGAAATCCATCTTTGTGCTGCTGCTTCTCAGCCTGTTCCTGACCGTTGGCGTGGCGAGCGCACAGGAAGAACCCATTCGCATCGGCCTGCTGCTGGATAAGTCCGGCTGGCTGACGCTGTATGGCATCGAGTCTGAAAATGGTTTCAAACTGGGGCTGCTGTATGCCGCCGGGATTGACCCCGCCGAGTACGACAGCGTGGACGCGGCGCTGGCGGATGTGATGATAGCGGGCCGCCCGGTGGAAGTGATCGTGAAGGACTACGGCAGCGAGAACCCCGCCAATGACGCCGACAACGCGACGGCGATGGCGCGGGAAGCGATTGAGTCCGACGGTGTGGAAATCCTTTACGGCACGCCGAACTCCGGCGCAGCAGTCGCCGTGCAGGCGTTGATCGCGCCCGACAACTACAACGTGCTGTGGCTGGCCGGTCCGGCGGCGACGCCTGATCTGACCGGCAGGACATTTAACGTCAACACCTTCCGCGTCTGCCGCAATACCATTCAGGACGCACTGACCTATGCCACGATTGCTGATCAGTTCGGCCAGAAATACGTCACTCTGGCGGTGGATACGGCTTTCGGCAAGGGCACAGCGGCAGCGTTTGAAGCTGCGTTGGGCGCGAAGGGTGTTGAGTTCCCGCGCGAAACGATCTACGTGCCGAGCGATACGACCGACTTCACGCCGTATTTGCAGCAGGTACTGGACTCCGGCGCGGACTCAGTACTGATGATCTGGGCGGGCGCGGGTGGCGCGACGCTATATCAGCAGGCGGCGGAACTGGGCGTGGGTGAACAGATGAACATCGTCGGCGGTACGAACTCCAATGATGTGATTGTGGCGTCACCGCTGCCGGAAAACAGCGTGGGTTACATCGTCTACC
This sequence comes from Chloroflexota bacterium, assembly GCA_016223085.1. Lineage (GTDB taxonomy): Bacteria > Chloroflexota > Anaerolineae > Aggregatilineales > Phototrophicaceae > CFX2. The sequence continues at coordinate 13,182 of JACRPS010000011.1, read as the reverse complement.
AGTACACGCTGCCCAAGACGGAAGCGAACGACTGGCTGACCGAAAAGCACATTGCTGCCTTTAACGATGTGCCCGACCTGTTCACCGAATGCGCTTTCGCCAGCGCGCAGGCCATCTACCAGGCGCTGGAGCAGACTGAAGGCGACACGTCGCCAGAGGCGCTGATTCCGGTGCTGGAAGGCATGACGTTTGAAGGGCCGAAGGGCACGTACACGATTCGGCCAGAAGATCATCAGGCACTCGCGCCGATGTACGTGATTCGTTACCTGGGCATCGAGGACGTGGACCTGGGCAACGGCACGACGATGAAACTGCCGCAGTACGAGCTGGTAGGCGAAGCGTCGGCGGAGGACATCGCGCCGCCGTGCCTCGCGCCGGAAGACCGGTCGAGCGATGCCGTCACCTGCACGCCGCCACCGGCGCAGTAGAACTTAGATTGGTTGACAAATTTTGCAGGGGCACGGCATGCCGTGCCCCTACCGTTAAATAGGCTTGATTTATGATTGAAACGATTTTGGAAGCGCGCCGCCTGCGGAAGCAGTTCGGCGGGTTGGTGGCCGTTGACGATGTGAGCCTGAAGGTGGCGCGGGGCAGCGTTCATTCGATCATTGGCCCGAACGGCGCGGGCAAAACCACCTTTTTTAATCTGCTCACCGGGCTGTACAAGCCGACCAACGGGCAGGTATTTTATAAAGGGCAGGACATCACCCACGCCCCACTGTACCGGCGGGCGCATTTGGGTATTGGGCGATCATTCCAGATCACCAACATCTTTCCAAATCTGACCGTGCTGGAAAACGTCCGGTTGGCGGCGCAGGCCATGAGTAACATCAACTTCCGGCTGTGGCGGCGCGCCGAGTCCTACACCGATTTCACCCACCGCGCGCTGGAAGTGCTGGAACTGGTTGGCCTGCGTGACATGGCCGCGTTGCCCGCCAACATCCTGCCGCACGGTGGCAAACGCAAGCTGGAGTTAGCCATTTTGCTGGCGCCTGACCCGGAAGTGCTGCTGCTGGACGAACCGACGGCAGGCATGGCGTCGGAGCAGGTGCCGGAACTGATGGCGACGATTGCCAGTATTCGCCAGCGTGGCGGTAAAACTATCGTTCTGGTTGAGCACAATATGAATGTGGTTATGAGTGCCTCCGATGTGATTACCGTGATGAACCTGGGCAAGCTGCTGGCGGAAGGCACGCCGGCGGAGATCAGCGCCAACAAGACGGTGCAGAGCGTTTACCTGGGTGAGCTGTATAACGTGGAGGGCTGACGTGACTGACCGGAATAACGTGCTCGAAGTCCAGGCCATTCACACCTTCATCGGCCAGTTTCACATTCTGGAAGGAGTCAGTGTGGCCGTGCCGAAGGGCAGCATCACCGTGCTGCTGGGGCGCAACGGCGCGGGCAAAACAACGACGCTGCGGAGCATCATGGGGCTGACGCCGCCGAGCCAGGGCAGTATCCTGCTGGATGGTCAGTCGCTGGTAGGACGCAGGCCATACACCATCGCGCAGATGGGCGTCGGTTACGTGCCGGAGCACCGCGCCATTTTTAAGGAACTGTCCGTGCGCGAAAATCTGGTGATCGCACAGCGCCAGCGTGGTGATCTGGAACGGCGGACAGAGTTTATTTTTGAACTGTTCCCCGACCTCGAACGGTTTTACCACCTGCCCGGCGGCAACCTGTCCGGCGGGCAGCAGCAGATGCTGGCAATCGCGCGTGCACTGGTGCCGGACAACCGCCTGCTGCTGATTGACGAGCCGAGCGAAGGGTTAGCGCCGGTCATCATCGAACACCTGATTGCGGCGATTCGCAAACTGGCGGCGCAGGCGACGGTGCTGCTGGTGGAGCAGAACTTCCGTGTTGCCAGCCTGCTGGCCGACCGCTACGTAATTATTGACGACGGGCAGAGCGTCGCCACCGGCGCGATGCAGGACCTGCGCCACGACGAGGCGCTGGTTCACAAGTACCTGGGGGTGGCCTGACCATGACGCGCACGCGGAACACGTATCTTCTAATTGTCGGCCTCACGGCTGCGCTGCTGGTCTTCAGCTTCCTCACCTCGGCAGGTGATCTGGGCAGCTTTGGCACAACCGTGCTGTCGGGGCTGTTTCTGGGCGCACTGTATTTTCTGGTCGCGTCCGGCCTCTCGATTGTGTTCGGGCTGATGGATATTCTGAATTTCGCCCAGGGCGCGTATTTTATGATCGGCGCATACGTCACGTTCGCGCTGTTCCATTCCAACATGTTTCAAGGTATTGATGCTAATTTGCGCTTCCCGCTAGGCGTAATTGTTGCGACTGGCGTGGGCGCTTTGTTCGGGGTCATCCTGGAACGGGTGCTGCTGCGTCCGCTGTATGCCCGCCCGGTGTTTCAACTGGTGCTGACGTTCGGCGTGGCGATTGTGTTTGGCGAGGCGCTGAAGGCCATCTGGGGCACGGAAGCCTATAGCTGGAATCCGAACACCTCGTTTGGCATCCACCAGAGCCAGTTTGAAATCTTTGGGCGGCAGTTTGGCACGTACCGGCTGGTGGTGATCGCCGTTGGCGCGCTGCTGATCGTGCTGATCGGCCTACTGCTGCAAAGGACGCGCATCGGCATCATCATCCGCGCGGGCGTCGAAGACAGCGAAATGGTGTCCGCGTTGGGCATCAACGTGCGCGCCGTGTTTACGATGGTGTTCACGCTGGGCTGCGCGGTAGCGGCCTTCGGCGGCGCAATCGCCGCGCCGTTCCTTGGTGCGAACCTGGGCATGGGCAATGCCTTCCTGCTGCCTGGTATCGCGGTGGTGGTGCTGGGCGGGCTGGGCAGCTACACCGGCACAGCTATCGGCAGCTTTCTGGTTGGGCTGGCGGTTGCGGTTGTCGCCAAGTTTTCCGCCGAATTTCTCAATCAAACGGTGTGGTCAAGCATGACGCCGATGCTGCTGCTCATCCTTATATTGCTGCTGCGTCCCAGCGGTTTGTTTGGCAAGGAAAGCAGGTGAAGGCCGTGAAAACTCAACCGCTGTGGCGGCGTACTCTACAGTCGAATATCGGCTATCTCGCCGTTGTGTTTTTTCTCGTTATTTTCCCGCACCTCGTCGGCTGGATGACCGGCGACAGCCCGTTTGGCGTCAATGGGCGCCCGCGTGGGCAGTCTGTGTTCTGGCAGAGCGTGTTTATCGAAGTGTTTATCCTGACCATCCTGGCGATGAGTTACAACCTCATCTTCGGCTTCACCGGCGTGATCTCGTTCGGCCACGCGCTGTTTTTTGGCCTGGGTGGGTACATCATGGGGCTGGCGCTGGAACGCAGCGGTCTGGGCGCGGAAGCGGCGCTGCTGCTGGGGGCAGTGATTGGTGTCGTTGTGTGCGGCGTGCTGGGCTTCCTGATGGGGCTGGTGTCGCTGCGCCTGCGCGGGGTGTATTTTGCCATCTTCACGCTGGCAATCGCGGAGATGGTCGCCATTTACATTGGGCGCTGGCCGGTAACGAACGCGGAAGATGGCTTCCCGTTGGCGAACATGCCGGAATTGATTAACCCCACCCGCAACCGCCTGACCTATTATTATCTGGCGCTGCTGCTGGTCATCATCACGTTCCTGTTCATCCGGCGGCTGATGAATTCGCCAACCGGCAAGGTGCTACTCGCCATCCGCGAGAACGAAAACCGGGCGCAGGCCATCGGCTATAATACGCTGACGTACAAGCTGCTTGCAATCGCGCTGGCTGGTATGATAGCTGCCGGCGCGGGGATGCTGCACGTCATCCTCAACAGGAAGGTCGGGCCGGAAATCCTGAGCGTGACCTACACGGTGGACCCGCTGCTGATGACGATCATTGGCGGCGTGGGCACGTTCAGCGGGCCGATCATTGGCGCGGCTGGCCTGCACCTGAGCGAGCGTATTTTCAACCGGGAATTTGTCATCGGCACGACCAGCGTTAACATTGGCGAAAACTGGTCGCTGATTCTGGGCATTATCTTCGTGGTGGTGGTGCTGGTGTTCCCGCAGGGCATTGTGGGCACATGGACGCGCTGGCGGTCGCGGCGCGGTACGGCGCGCGCGCCTGCGCCGACAGTGCGGGCGGCCAACGCGGGAGATTAGCCGAATCCATCTAGGGGCGGGTCTCATTAACCGCCGCCGCATTCCCTCGCCAACAATTTACTGATGTTTTTGCGCGTACACTGTCTGCATGAGCCTGGTTCACTGTTGAGAGAGGTCTTATGCAGATCAGCAGTCCCGCGTTGCAGGAACAGCAGCCCGTTCCGATCAAGTACACCTGTTACGGTCCGAACGTCAACCCGCCGCTGGAATGGCGCGACATTCCACCGGGCACGGAAAGTCTGGTGCTGACATTTGAGGACGTAGACGCGCCCGCCAACCCCTGGGTTCACTGGCTGGTGTTCAATATTCCCGTGACGGCGACACGCTGCCCGGAAAACGGTCTGCCGGACGGTGCGACTGAAGGTATTGCCAACGGCGGCACGCATGGCTACGAAGGCCCGTGTATGAAGTATTTTCGGGGGACGCACCATTATTTCTTCCGGCTGTTCGCGCTGAACACGCGGCTTGACCTGCCCGCGACGGCTGACCGCGCGGCGGTGTTCGCGGCGATGGACGGCCATGTGCTGGCGGAAGCGCAGTTGATCGGAACGGCAGAAGGGGATGGCTCGGCACTGTAAGTGATGAGGAATGGGTAAACGGTAGGGGCGGGTTTATAAACCCGCCCCTACGTTAGCGATACATTTTGTCGTTGTGCTTAGTCCGCGCCGGAGGGCTGCGGCTGCATCGGCGGTTCAGACGCAGGCGGCGTGTGCTCGACCGCTACCGGCGCTGTTTCGGTGTCGGGTGTCATGGGCTTCGCTTCCGGGAACAGATTCAGGAAGCGCACGCCCAACGTGAAGGCCAGACAGCCATAACAAAAGATGCCTAGCGTCACGCCCCATTCCACCAGCGACGGCGTGTAGATGTTGATGTGTTCCACGTTCCGCACACCGGGATTCCAGTTCAGCGGTACAGTGAAGCCGGAGAGCGTCATGTTCCAGCGGTAGATCAGCAGCCCGAAGATAACCAGCGCGCAGCCAAACATCAGGATATAGCGGTTGTTTCGCAGGCGCGACCACAGCATAATAATCGCCGGCACAACCGCGCCCAGCAACACCTCGCCCCACCAGAAAGTAAAGCCGTAAGGTGTGTTCAGGTTCAGCAGTTCCAGCCCCGTTTCGCGCTCCGGGATGCGGCTGTAGTACGTCGTAGATGCCCAGCTCCACAGCTTGAGATAGAGGTAGGCCAGCGCCGCGAAGCCGATCAGGCGCGCCACATCCCTGACGACCCTGCGCGGCAGCATGTCCTTATTGAGCAGGATGCCGGACAGCAGCGCCAGGAACAGTGTTAGCGCCGGGCCGCCCGCAATCGCAGACAGGATGAACATCACCGGCGCACTGGGTGAATACCAGACCGGACGCGCCGTGAGAATCCCGTAGGTTGCACCCAGCGACGACTGGTGAATCATGGAGATGCTCATACCAATCAGGGCGATCACCGGCATCACCCGGTGCAGGAAGTGAGCCAGCCGGTGCAGGAAGTGGAACCGATGCGGCACGAGGCTTTCAATCGCAATCGGCACAAATTCCAGCACCAGCACGGTTGTGTACAGCATGACCGCCAGCGTGATTTCCCACAACACGGAATGGACGTTCCAGTAGATCATGGGATGGTAGAAACGGTCCGGGCGGCCAATATCCATCAGCAGCGCCAGCATGGCCGAGGTATAGCCCAACAGACCAACAAACACAGCGGCGCGCGCAATCGCTTCCAGATGTTTCAGCCGGAAGACGTAGACAGCAGCCGACAGCGTGAACGCGCCCGCGCCGAGCGCGATTGAGGACAGGTCAACGACGATCCACAGGCCCCAGGGCGCCTGATTGGTGAGATTGGTTACGCCCAGGCCGTTGACGAGGACGTGAACGCCTGACGCCAGCCCAACACCCAGCCCGGCTACCAGCAGCAGCAGCCACAGCACAAACAGCAGCGTCGTGTGTTTTCGTGAACGGAGTAATTGTGCCATTAGACCAGGCCCTCCGGCGGAATATAGTAGACGCTGGGATCGGTTCCCAGGTCTTCGCGCAGGCGCAGCGTGGGCTGCGACGCGATGATACGGGCTACCCGACTGTCCGGGTTGTTCAGATCGCCGAAATGGCGCGCATTGACCGGGCAGATGTTGACGCAGGCGGGGGTCGCTTCCGGGTCAACGCCGGGCATCTGTCCACGTGCCAAACCGGCGTCAATGCGGTGGATGCAGAACGTACATTTTTCAACCACACCACGCGGGCGGCGCGGCACTTCCGGGCGGCCCCAATCACCGGCACGCGGGTTGGGTTCGTCGCCGCGTTCGATCCAGTTAAAGACACGCGCGCCGTAAGGGCAGGCCGTCTGGCAGTAGCGGCAGCCGATGCACTTGTTGTAGTCCATCACCACCAGGCCGTCTTCCCGATGATAGGTTGCTGCCACCGGGCAGACCTCGACACACGGCGCGTGCTGGCAGTGCAGGCACGGGCGCGTGAGGTGGAACACCTTGCCCGTTTCGGTTTCGTCGTCAATGCGGATATTCCAGCGCATGTCGTCGGTGGTGTCGTTGGTCGCCTGGCAGGCGTACACGCAGTAGTCACAGCCGACACACTTGCTCAGGTCAATCACCATGACCCAATGGCGCTTGCGCTTGCCGTGCCCTTCGGTGGCCTTCTGCGCTTCCAGCATCCGCGCCACCGCTGGGTTAAGCGGTTCGGACAGGAAGGCGGCCATCGCCATTGTCACGCCTGAGCCAATCAGCAGGGTGGTGAACTCGCGCCGGGTCAGGATGGTTGTTCGTTCTTTAGCCGTACTAACCTCTGTTGCCGGCTCCGATTGATTACTCATTATCGCTTTCCTCTTTACGTCTACCATTTCTGACAAAGCGTGGGATAAAAACCAGCGCCAGGGTAAGGCCAAGGCCAAGGCCAATAATCAGGCCTTGCGTTAATTGAACGGTGTTCGGGGTGGTTTCAGCAGGAGCCGTGTCTACTTCAGCCTCCAGTTCTGCCACCCGTTTTTGCAGGGCATCGCGCTCTGCCAGAATCGTTTCGTTGACCTGGTTAGCGGCGATTTCCGGCCACTGCCCACTGATTTCAAGCTGTTCGTGGCAGCTATTGCAGGGCCGTGTGTCCATGCGCATGGTATGGCCGGTTGGCTGGAACTCTACCGATACCAACTCCACGTCACTGTCGCGGTACATGTGGCAGTCAGCGCATGTTACTTCAGTCAGCGTGCTGCCCATGTGCTCCTTGTGGATGTAAATGTCACCAGGCTGCTTGTGGCAGTTGGTGCACAGTTCGTTCACATCGCTGATGAGCAGTTCCTGGCTGTGCTGTGAGTGACACTTGGCGCAGCCCAGCGGACCGATGTCCACATGGGGGCTGTTGCGCCATTCCTCATACGTGCTCTTGTGGCAGTCGCCGCATACCCCGGCCACCAACTGCGGGTGATTGGTCGCCGGCTGTACGTCGTGTGCACCGTGACAATCGGTACAGACAGCCGCTTCCAGATTGCCCGCCTGGATCGCTTTTTCGTGCAGGCCATGCTGCAAATCCGCCGCTTCCTGCTCGTGGCAGGTGTTGCACATCTGCACGGCGTTGATCGAATATACACGCGAGTTCACGGGGGTTGGGCCGTTGTGCGGGAACGAGTTCTCGCCGTGACAGTCCACGCAGCCGAGCGCGCCCTGCGGGTTGCTGTCGCCGTGTACGGAACGGGCGACCGTTTGCGGGTCTACGTACAGGTTCAGGATATAACCATCCTGCAGGGTAACGGCGCGCCAGGGCTGGTTATGACATACCGTGCAGTAACCGTTATCGCCCGTTCCGGTCGGCGTAACACCACCAGAGGTCGCCTCGGCAGTCGTTTCGGCCAGAGCTTCCATCGTGGTTTCCAGCGCGGCTGCCGGCGTAACTTCCGGCGTTGCATCCTGGGCATTGGCGGCAGGCTGACCGGCAACCAGCGGGAAAAGACCGGCGGCAATGAACGTCAGACCTGTTCCGAGACAGAATGTAATGAGACGGCGGTTTACGTGAGTCATTCGGTTTTCCCCTCCTAGCTGCCCGTCCCCGGCGCGCTGCCGGTGTCCGGCTGGTCCAGCCCCAGTTCGCCTTCAATCGCGTCCAGCAGCGCATCGGTGTAAGCGTAGTTGTGAATGCCGAGGCTACCATCGCCCTCCACAAAAGCCAGCGCCGTTTGAACCCAAGCGGCGGTTGTGTCCTGAACGGCTGCCGCTGCCGCATCCAGCCGGGCGCGGGTATCGGCCTGCACGTCATCAATCAGCGCCTGCATCTGCGCCCCGTTGACCTGCCGCCGGTGGCAGGTGGTGCAGCTATCCTGCAACCCCTCGATGTTGAGCGCCGGGCCGGGCAGGACCGGTTGCAGGCTGTGGCTGCTGACGCTGACCGCGTCGCCGGTGGGGACGGTGGTCAGGTGGCAGGTCGCGCAGCGCGGGCCGTTTTCCTCGGTGAAATGCGATGACGGTACAGCTTCCACATTGGGCACAATTTCACGGCCTTCAAACATCTCCTGTGCCGGGTAATGGATAAAATCGAGGTTGGTGTTGCTGTGGCACTGGGTGCACAGGGCATAGGTATCGGTGCTACCGGTCTGGTAGGCAACCCGTTCGCCATTTTCGTCGGCTTGGTGCGGCGCATGGCAGGTGACACAGGTCACGCCGAACTGCGCGCTGTCGGCGGTCGCAGCCTGTGGCGCGGGGTCGCTCAGTTCGCCCGCTTCGTACAGCGCCAGCCGACGCTGCTGGAAGCCAGCGTCCGCGCTGTGGCAGGAGAGGCACAGCTCTTCTACCGGCTCGCCGCTATCTTTCAATTGGGTGAGCGAATTGGCGTGGGCATTACCCAGCCATTCGTTAAACTGCATGTTCATCTGGCTGGCGTGTCCGGTCGGCCACCAGTGGGCGCTGTCGTCCGGCGCCGCCAGCGTGAAGCTATCCAGCAGATTGGCGCCGGGCAGATAGGTGGCCGGGTAGGGCAGGCCGCTGGCGTCTACCCCGGCGGCATGGCACTGGCCGCACATCTGCGCGTCGGGGCTGTTGTAGATGGCCGCGCGAATTTCCATAATCTCGTCTTCACTGGCCCGGCGTCCGGCCTCGTCCGCCAGTTCAATATGTTCCCTGCCGGGGCCGTGACAGGCTTCACACTGGACGCCTTCTTCCGCCCATTCGCCGTTGTCGGCGTCATAGCCGGTGGTATGGCAGCCGGCGCAACCGGCGTTCCAATCGTAACCCGCGTCTGGCGACGGATGGCCAGGGGTATAAGGCTGCCATACCTGTTCCGTAACGTTCCACTCAAACGGCAGCACCATGTACTGGCCGTCGCCGGCATCGTACACGTACCGCTGGATGCGCCGCCCCGCGCCAACCGCATATTGAATATCCTCGGCAGTTACTTTGCGGGCGGTGTCTTCGCCGGGGAACAGGAATTCCGGCACATCCTCACTGGCGAAATCGGCCAGGACAACACCATCCTCGTCCGCCTCCCGCAGGGTGAGCGCGTGCGGTGAGTTTTCGTGCACGTCGCGCAGGTCACCGCGATGGCAGGAGAAACACTCGCGCGAACCTTCGTAATCGCGCGGGTTGCGGCTGGTATCCGGCGCCTCATCCTGCGCCTGAACCGGCGTCACCGCCTGCTCAAACAGGAAAACGAGACCTGCTACCAACGCGAGTATTCCGAAACCGAAGAACAACAGATAGGCAGTTTTTCGTTCTAAAAAGTGTGTGTTCATTACCTATCCCCAGCCTCTGTAAATGCCAAACACGGGCGCACCAACCCAGATAATATTGTAAGCAGTCCTGAGCGAAAATGCAGATAACTAACGTCACATGTACCGGATGACATTGTTAATCTATTCACACATATGCATATATAGCTGAAAAAACACCCGCAGGACAATGTTGCCCTGCGGGTGTGAGTCGCTTTATTCCCGGTCCATCAGCTCCGCCAGCCGCGTTTTCAGGCGCTTGCGGCGCTTGCGGTAGGTATCCTCATCAACCTCGCCCTTGTCGTGGGCATCGTCCAGTTCAGCAATCTGGCGTACCAGACCGTCAATCAGCGATTGCTCATCACGGGTAGGAGCCACTGTGGCCGGCGCTACCCTGCGTCCGCGCAGGTAGATAAACAGTCCGACGCCGATGATCATCACGCCGACAGCGACCAGCACAATCGCCACCACCGCCCCGCCGGAGAGGATATTGCCGCCACCGGTGGTTGACGTGGCGGGCAGGCCGCGCAGTTGATAGCGGATGACATCGCCAGGGGACAGCGCCAGCGTACTGCCATAACCCTGATAGGTCACGCTGCGCAGTGTCTGGGGGCCAATCGAGGGCAGTTGCGAACTGGTAATAGCGACCGATTCCGGCGTGACCAGCAGGCGTACTGGCCCGTTAACGGCGAAGCGCACCGGCTGCTCAATGGTCAAATCGCCGGTATAGGGCATGGTATAAAGCAGGTGCAGGATGTGGCCTTCCCCCGGCAGCACCGGCGCGGTGTCGGTTACGGACGAGCCATCGTCCGCGATCACGTAGCGTTCCTGCGAATCGGCAAAGCCGCGAAGCTGCGCACCAGCGGGGACGGCCACGCTCACCGAACCATAACGGGTTTCGCCGGCACTGTTTTCGCCAAAGCTACTGTCCGTGCTAAAGACGCGGTCAGACGTGTTGGTGAAACTGTACACCTGCGCCACCTGAATATTACCACTGGCAGCCACAATCTGTGTTACCAGCCCGGTGATTGTGATAACCGTCGGGTCGCTGGTAACTTCGTAAATCGTGATCGGCAGGTTCAAGCTGGTTTCAGACACCGCTTCCAGAATGGTACTGTTACCAAAGGCGCGGCCCTGATAGATGGTGAAAGCATCATAGGCGTAACCGGCTTGCAGGTTCACGCTGTCAAACGTGTAGGTGCCGTCGGCGCTGACAGTGGTCTCGCGGGTTTCAACCTCGTTCTGTTCGGCGGTCGTCAGGTCGAATATCCGCAGCGTGATCGGCATATCAGCCGGGACGGCGGCTCCCGCCGTCCCGTTCTGCACCGTGCCGCTGATCGTGCCAACGGCGCTATCCAGCACGGGCGCGGCATCGGTGGTTTCCGGCGTTGTCAGCGGGCGCACCGGTTGGGGCGTTTGGGCTGGCTGCTGTGTGGCAACCTGGGCGACTTCTTCCAGCGGCCTGCCGATAACATCCACCCCGTTCACGGCGCGGGTGCGTAGGAAGGCAGCGACCGCCCGGCGCCCGCTCTCATCCAATCCAGCGGCAAAGTCTGCAATCCCGGCGCGTTCGGCAGTGGTGGTCACCAGCGCGTCATCGGTGAGCTGCACCAGTTCCTGCTGCGATGGCAGGTTGAGTTCCACGTTCTGTTCTTCCCACAACTGCTGCCCGGTTGCGATCAGATCGGGCTGGTAATGCAGCGCCCAGGTGTACAGGGCCACCGCCCAGCGTTCTTCTTCACTCAGCGCATCGCGCCAGGGGGGCATCAGCCGTTCCAGCCGGCCATTGGTGATGGTGTTAAACCAGTTCAGCGGCGTTTGATCGGCGGTGGTGACGGGATCAGTGAAATCCGGCGGCGGGGGATTGATCTGGCCTTCGCCCGTGCCAACCAGCGGCCCGTCACCCTGCCCACCGACGCCGTGACAGCGCGTGCAGTTTTCGGCATAAATACGCGCACCCTGCGCCAGATCAGGTGCGGCAGCGGGGAAGGAGACACGCTGCGGCGGGGCGGGAGGCAGCGTCGCCACGATTTGCGGTTCGCCCGCCAGCCCGCCGCAGGCGGTCAGCAGCAGAAAAACGGGTAGCCAGAGCCAGGCTACCGCGCGGTTTACCAGAACAGATACCAGACGCATCATCATTTTTTCCTTGAGCCAATCTTATTAAAATGGCGGTGCCAGGGGTTCACAAGACGTGTCATTGTAACCCGTGCAGGCCAGCGCCTTCAAGATACAGACCGAATCGGCTACAATTCGGCGGTACTTTTTGTCACAAGGGGGAGCATCGTGATTCTGTGTGTGACAGCTAATCCCGCGCTCGACCGCTCACTGGTCATACCGGGTTTTACCACCGGTCGTATCTTTCGACCGGATAACCTGCTGGTGGCTGCTGGCGGCAAGGGGATTAACGTGGCGCGGGCGCTGCGCGGGCTGGGCGGCGAGGCCGTGTGCGCTGGATTCCTGGCCGGGTACAATGGGCGGCTGCTGGCGGAACTGGCCGAGCGCGAAGGGTTGCCTGGGGTATGGACGTGGATTGAGGGAGAAACCCGGATCTGCACGATTTTAGCCGACCCGGATGGAGATGTTACAGTTGTTAATGAAAACGGCCCGGTCGTCACAGCAGCCGACTGGGAACGGCTGGCAGATGATGTCACGCGCGAGTCGGCGCGGGCAGAAGCGGTATGCTTCAGCGGCAGCCTGCCGCCCGGCTCACCCCCGACGGCGTTTGCAGGGTTGATTCAAGCACTGTGCGAATCAGGTCGTGCCGTGTGGGTGGATACCAGCGGCAAAGCATTGACGGCGGCGCTGACCGTCCCCGGAGCATCTATTAAAGTGAACGGCGATGAGGCCGGCGAAGTGCTGGGGCGAACGATAGTGGACGCCAGCAGCGCGGCAGACGCGGCAGGCGATCTGCAGGCGCGCGGCCAGGGGATGGTAACGTTGACGCTTGGTGCGGCGGGCGCGGTTCTCGCCCGCAACGGCCAACGCTGGCACGCGCAGCCGCCACCGTTGAAGGTGGTCAGTCCCGTGGGCAGCGGCGATTCGTTCCTTGCCGGGATGGCGCTGGCGTTCGCGCAGGGGCACGCGCCGGACGAGGCGCTGCGGCGGGCGGTGGCAGCGGGCACGGCCAACGCCCTGACGGTTGGCGGCGGCTCGTTCTCGCGGGTGGACTTTGAGCGCGTGCTGGCCGGGACGACGGTGCGGGCGGTGTAAAACAGATGTAGGGGCGAACCGCCGGTTCGCCCCTACGAAAAATCCATGTATCGGTTTTCATTTAGTACCTATCCGTAAATAGCAAAATTCATGAGGATATGGGCACAAGCGAACTGAACGAAGGCGAGCCAATTTTCCGGCTTTTTGCACCAGCGGGTGCGCAGGCTGCGCCGTTTGGCAAGCCAACCGAGGGTGCGCTCGACC
>JACRPS010000031.1:6272-180980 GCA_016223085.1 Chloroflexota bacterium | reverse complement strand
CGAAAATAATCCACCTTGTTCGGCTTTGGGGTATGATTCTCGCTCAAGATGTATCCGTTCTGATTGGTGTTTGGCGACTTCAATCTGAACGCGATACATCTCCTTTTTCAACCCCTTTGCCTTTTTACGGATAGGTACTTAGTGGAAACTACGACCTATGAAAACCTTCGGAAACACCCGCTCTGACTACTAACAGATAGGCTTTGGGTTTATTCCTATTTTTTGCTCTGACAGCAATCACTCTTGGCTTGCCATTCTACTGTATAAGAACCGCCGCGTTAGCTTGAAGGTTGGCTCACGAAGAAATTTTGAGGAATGGACTTTTCGCTTCCCTTTCGCAGGAGACACTGCAATGGGTAATCCCAACGACATGAATCCTATGCTTTCTACTGGGGCAGGATATTTTCATTGGCCTCCGATATGGGTAGGTCAAATTCCATCGCTCCATGATACAAGTGCTTGGAGCATAGAGGTTTTTAGAACAAGTCTACCGCAGGGCATCACATTAATAGTTGAGGCGCAGGGCGTATTCATCTTTGATTTTTCCACGCCATCTCGCGGTTACGTTGACCCTCAACTTGATTGGGTTGCAAGTACACCGACTATCCAACAGGCGATTTACTTTCGCATTTCAGTTCTTAACGCCCATCTTGTCTGTTTGTATGCTGCATTAGCTCAAGAGGAAACACGGCATCTTCGTAAAATGGTTGTTACGCCCTCGAATATGCTCTCCTATCGTTCGATAGATGAAAAGGGCGTGATGCATCATGAGTCTGTAGTCAATGCTCAGTACCATTTTGTGCGCTCATCCGACGCTATCCCACCAGAATTTCAGTGGTGGCGAGAAAAGCGGTCAGCAGTTATATCTATCCAAGTTCTGGAAAATTCCTGTCAGCTTATGGATCAAATTTTGCGACATCCTTCAAGTGACGCTCTTGATCTTGTAAACCTTTATCTCCGAAGCTGTAAAGCATATGAGGATCATGACTTTGGATTGTGCCTTGCTACTTCCTGGACGGTTACAGAAAAATTGCTCGGCGTTTTTTGGCAAGGCTATTTAGATCACCTAGACAGCGCCAGAATGCTGGCATCGGGAAAACAGAAGTCCAATAAAGAGCTTCATAAAATACTTATTGAAGGTCGAGCCTATTCTGCGTCAGCTATAACGAAGAAACTTCGCTTAGCGGGTGTCATTCCTGCTTCACTTTGTGAAGAATTGAATTCTGTACGCCAGTTTAGGAATAAATGGGTGCATGGACTTGTAGCGATAGACTCCGACAAAGGGCAGGAAGCCTTACGATTGGCCGGAGAAATGCTCAGACTCATTTACGAGCTTGACCTGCGAGTTCCTTTTACTTTAGAGATGCTTTTTTAACCAAGCTGCTTATATTGGCTTCTGGCTTTAACCTCTGTTGACATCATCCTATAACATTTGACAACTGTTCATATTAATGTTATTATTGCATAGTTTCCTTAGCACTCTTTAGAAGCTGAGTCCCTTCTGCTTTGTGGGCAAGTTTTTGCCTGATACCGGACAGGCAAGGATTTGTCCATAGAGTTACAAGAGAGGGGATTATCATGTACCCAAGCCTTGACCGCGCTCAGGAGCGACGCCGTTACTTTTTTGCAGGCGCAACGGCGTGCGCGCTTGTCATTATGATATTAGTGGGTATTGTGCTGGCTATTGGCTTATTGGTAGCAATGCCAAAAATCCAAGTCGCCAATCTTGTGGTGAATGTGGTCGTAATGTGCTGCATAAGCATTTTTGCAGTGAGTTGGCGGCTTTTTTATAAACGCTAACGACCCTATGCCACTAACCACCTATACACCGTGCAATCCGTGTTTTGACAGGCCATTGCACGGTGTATATTGAAAATGGATAATGTTACCCTATAATTAGGAGCTTCATTTTGAGTAATTAGCTGTATAATCAATCATATAACTGTCGCTGCTTCCCATTGTCGCATAATAACTACACCATGAGGAGTTGTAAGTGCTATGCAACAACCAATAATGGGGCGGTCACAGCAGGTTTTTGACCTCCTTAAAAAGGCACTTGGTCCGTTTGTGTTGCGAAATTACCAGCAACATTTTGGTAGTTTTGCAGCCTCAGGTAAAGCATTACAGGACATACTGGACACCCCTTACAAGCCTTTTCCCACTGAAGCCCTCACAAATGAACAATTTCTTCTAAACCATGTAGATTCGCGGGGTTGGTTACGTATCATCAGAGATGGAACCCCCGCCCCGTTTAAAGGGAAAATCAGCAAGAAATCAAGAAGCTATGTGCATCTTTTACTTGAAATAGGAAATGACAATGCTCATGAGCATCCGAATGATTCTATAGAGGCTGCTTTCCTAGCGTGGAAACTTCTTGATGCAATTGGTGCGAAACAGCAGGCAGACGAGGCAAAAAATTATTATCTACAGTGGTCAGAAGGTATGCGGTTGCCGCCGCACCTATCTGCCCACAGTGTCAATGCCGATCCCCGTGACCTTGCTGATAAACCGACAAGTGTATCAATTACCCCAAAGAACAAATCGGGAAATAGCAGTCGAGTATGGCTCGGTCTGGCAGGGGCTTCTGTTGCAGTTATTGTCCTTATGTTTCTTTTTCAAAGTGGCGGTCAATTTCCCAATACGCCTCCACAAGAAGAAATTTTAACACTCGATCCAACTATCCAGTTCGAGCAAGAACGAAATCGCTTGGCTGAAGTTGCGGCTCAGTTCAGGCTAAGCGATGTTCAGATTAAAGAACTTGAGGCAATCCTTGAAAGCAAAGGTTATCTAACTTTAGAGGATTATCTAAAATGGGGCTTAACTGTTGCTCAGCTTCAAGATTTAAGAGAGCGTGGTTATCTCCCTTATGAGGAGTTGGTTGCAACTCTCGATCAATGAGCCACACAATCAGCAATTCTAATCACGGCTACAGCCGAAGCCTCCCTATGCGAACTCAAGCCAGCCAATCAAATGGGGGCTGCCGTTCGCAGCTATCCACGTAAAGTTGACGATGAAAGTACCAACCAGATAGGTGTTCTGCCTGATGGAAAAACAGCCTATGCTACCGGACATAATGGTGGTCGGCCCAACATAGATAAATGGTGGGCAATACGGTATCTAAATGATGAGGGTCAAGTTGTAAATGGATGGGTACATAGCCAGGCAGTCATAGAGGTTGATGAACTTGCGTGTGGCCGAATGATTAGAGCACCCGGTTATTAATGTTCGTGCGCGATTTTACAAGGTAATGCCCATCCCTTATATCTGAGATTACTTGACTCTTTTATCCACGCCTGCTAGACTCATAGTATATTATGGATAAATATTATTCTGCTTACCAAAATCTCTATGCAAGTTGTTGTAAACTTTGCTCTATCTTGTGTGCCTTTAATCGTCGTAACGAGCTGCAACGATTAACGAAATGGGCAGAGCAAAAAAGCCTTCCCAAACCACTTAGATTGTACCAAAACAGGCTCGTGGGCGAAGAAAAACGCCTGTTTCGCTTTCGTATTGATTATCCCCGCTTGACCACTTTTGCTTATTTGTTGTATCGCTTCAACCGCCTGATAAGCTCTCCCCCACGTTACCTTCCCAAAGGCTCAGCAAAAGTATATCGCTTCGGTTGGTTGACTAACACGACAAAATCCCATAGTATGTTACGTATTGTGTCATAGAAACATTGTGCCCCCGGCAGGTGTTGTAACCACCCACCGAGGGCTGACCCAACACGCTGGTATAAGCAGCATGAGGGCTAAAGCGATTTTATCAGCTTAGTCGTCAATTGCTATTGTCAGCGGTTGACGACTTTTTATTTTGATGGGCACTGTGCCCAGAAAGGAAGAATGAGTGAACCACGACAAAGACCCAAGCCAAATCCTAAAGGTCAGTCCCCTATGCCCCGCTTTTTTGTCGCGCCGAAACTGGATGAACGGTTAAAGGAAATTGTTTCTAAGTTTAGTCCAACGAACGTAAAACGAGAGAAAAGGAAAACCGAAGTGATACGATATGCAGCCTATTTACGGATCAGTTCAGAGGAGCAAGTGGGCAATTACTCGATTGATGCGCAGCTACGCGCAATTCAGACGTGGGTGCAGGCACAAAGCGGACACCTAGTAAAAGTGTATACGGATGAGGCGCAATCTGGCCGTACTGCGGAAAGACCTGGGTTTCAGCAGATGCGCCAGGACGCCCGGCATCACAAATTCGATGCGTTAGTCGTACACAAATTTGACCGTTTTGCCCGTAACCGCACCGATGCTCTTGCCATCAAATCTCTCCTTCGTTATGACTACGGCATCAAGGTTTTTTCTGTAACCGAGCCGAGTGAAGATAGCGATGGCCCAATTGGAGCGTTGATTGAGGGCATCATGGAAAGTGTCGCTGAATGGTATTCGCGCAACCTCGCGGCAGAAGTGTCGAAAGGACGACATGAGAAAATTCGTCAGGGGTTTCATAACAACATCGCGCCCTTCGGTTACACACGTGAGGGAAAACATTTGATACCCAATGAAAATGAAGTTCCAGGTGTCCAGCTTGCATTCGAGGCTTATGCGTCTGGCCGTTTCAGCTATACCGACATTGCTCGACTCTTAAACGAACACGGCTACAAGAGTAGATCGGGTCGGCCATTTACCAGAGACACAGTGCGCGAGATTCTACGCAACGAAATCTATATCGGAAAGGTGCGATACCAGCAAACCCGCCGTAATGCTGATGGTTCACGCAATTTCACAGCCCCAGTTGAATTGTATGACGGAAAGCACCAGGCAATTATTGACCCTGGGGTTTTTAACCGCTGCTGGCAGGTACGCGAAGAACGCTACGGACATCACCAAGCTTACAAACGCTACAACCCCTACGTTTTGCGCGGCCTGATTTACTGCTACCGCTGCTGTTCCAATCCTGTAGAGGGTGCTAACTTTCCTGCGTGGGGGAAGATGCATTGCCATTCCCGGTCAGACCGTAAAATTTCTCATTACCGTTGCGGCTCTCGCATTGCAGGTTTTCCCTGTACTCAACCAGAAGTGAGAGTCGAAGTGATTGATGAGCAAGTTCACCATATTCTCTCCACACTCAATCCCCCGGCGAACTGGCACGCAAATCTCTTGAGTACCATGAGTGCCGTGTTAGGAGAGCAAAGCCTGGAACAGCGATTAGCAGAGATTCGGTCAACGATTGACCGAATGGATTTTCGCTGGGATAACGGGTTCATTACCGACAAAGCGGATTACCTGGAGAAGCGGTTGAAACTTCAGCAGGAGCTAGAGAACCTGACGCCGGTTGAGGAAGAACTGGATTTAGCAGCAGACATCCTTGAAAACTTCCAAGATCGCTGGGAAGCCTGTCAGGGTGATATTGAAAAACAGCATCAATTGGTGAAGCTCATTGTCGAGCGCGTGTATGTGGAAGATGATCGGGTTGTGGCGCTGACCCTCAAATCAGATTACCACATCGTTTTGGGGCATAATGCAAACGAGCCAACCTTTGTTGAGGTTGACCCGTTGGTCCACGATTGGGCGCACAGGGACTTGAACCCCGGACCTCACGGATGTGAACCGTGCGCTCTGTCCAGCTGAGCTATGCGCCCGTTGGTGCTTGTGGATTGTGAAAAAGAGTATAGCATAGGGCACGGTGCTAATCAAGACCGGAGTTCGCCGTTATGCTGCGTTTTCTGTGCCTGCTGCTGGTCAGCGGCTGTACGCTGCTGGCCACCCCCACCCCAACGCCTACGCCGCTGCCAACGCCAACACCAGCCGCTGATGGCTGGGAAACCCTCGCGCCGGGGCTGGAACGCCGCGTGTATCTGCCGGATGAGGCTAATCTGCTATCACAGATCATCATCCTGCGAGTGAACCCGGCGCAGTACACCTTCCGCGCGCACTATCGCCCCGGCAACCCGTTGACGCTGCTCCAGTGGCGGGCAGAACTGCCAGAAGCGACGATCTTCATCAATGCCAATTTTTTCACGCCAGAATTTGAAATTCTCGGTCTGCTCGTCAGTGATGGCGCGGTATACGGCCAGTCCTACGCAGGTTACGGCGGCACGTTCGCGGTTGAAAATGGGCTGCCTGGCGTGTGGTCAAACGCTACCCGCCCCTACCAGGGCGAAGCATTGGAACAAGCGGTGCAGGGCTTTCCGATGCTGGTAGCCGACAGCCAGCCGGCGTATCACAATCCTGACCCCGACCGCGCCACGCGGCGAACGTTCGTTGGGCAGGACAGTCAGGGGCGCATCATCCTCGGCGTGACGCCGCTGCTGGGACTGACGCTGGTGGAGTTGAGCGCCTTCCTGCCGACGACGGATTTAGGGCTGGTCAACGCCGTCAACCTTGATGGCGGCGGCTCAACCATGCTGTCGTTGCTGGCGCCCGGCGTGCCGGAATACCGGCTCATCTCGTTGGACCCCGTTCCGGCAGTGCTGGCGGTTTACGCCCGTTAGCAGAAGCGCGCCCGTTGGTTTGCGGGTAGATGAGCGTTGATGTATCGTTAAGGAAACACGCATGGGAGCAACCAGATGGACAGATGGGAATACCTGGTGGTTTACATCGCCGGGCGAGAATTGAACCCTGATACCGATACCAAAGGGGTAGACGTTCACGCCAATGCGGACAAATTCACCGAAACCCTCAACAAATATGCCAGCGGCGGCTGGGAACTGATGCAGTTTGAATGGGACGGCAACCAGGGAGCACGTACCCTGTTTAAACGCGCGCGAGGATAAATCATGGCAAACCCCAAACACTATTATCGTCCAACTACGCTGGCCGAGGCGCTGGAACTGGCGCAGCAACCGGACACCGTCGCGCTCGCCGGTGGTAACGTGGTGCTGGGCAGGCTGGATGTGCCGTTTGAAACGCTGGTGGATTTGCAGGCCATCCCGGAATTGAACCAGGTACAGCAGGAAGCTAACGGCTGGTACGACATCGGCGCGGCGTGCAGCTTGCAGCAGGTGGCCGGCCTGCCCGGGCTGCCTGAGGTCATGCGGCGGTCGCTGACGCGGGCGATACCGTTGAACCAGCGCAACGGCACATCCGTAGGTGAAAGCCTGGTGCAGCCGGCGCGCTTTCCGGAATGGGTGGCGGCGCTGGTGGCGCATGACATCGCCATTCATCAACTGCTGCCCAACGGCGACACGGTGACGTTCGCCGCCAGTGATGCGATTCCGCAGCCGTCAAACCGTGATTTGTGGCAGGGCATTATCACCGGCATCAGCATCCCGCCGCTAGAAGCGAGTGACTCGCTCGGCGCAGCCTACGTCGCCCGCACACCCGCCGACCAGCCGATTGTGTGCGCAGCCGTGTTTCTGCGGCTGGATGGGTCCGGCTGTGTCGAAACGGTTTTCCCGGCCCTCAGCGGGGTGTCTGAATCCCCGGTAACGACCGTGATGCTGCCATTAAACGGCCAGTCACTGACCGAAGCGGCGATCAGCCGGGCAGTTGACTCGGTCAGTGGTTTAACGCCGGTCAGCGATCACAACGGCAGCGCCGAATACCGCGTGGCAATGGCGCGGGTACTGCTGCACCGCGCGCTGCTGGAATGCGCCGCCAGAGGCTAAAGCCACCCGGCTGCCAATTCCGGCGGGAAGTCGGCTCAAGCCGACTCAAACCCGCCGGGTATGTTTTGAGTCAGGCGGTTTATGGATAGATGCTCAAGGAACGTCGAGTACAATAGAGGGTGGGAGACAAAAAGGAACGCCCGTGACACGGTATGATGAACGCCTGGATGCGGCCCGCTATTACATCAGCGTCCTGAACCTGCCTGCCGCGCGCGAAATCCTGCTGGATTACCTGAACGATTTCCCGGCCAACCCGCAGGCGTGGTATCTGCTGGGACAGGCAGCGGATGACGATGAGGCGGCGATTGAGGCGCTGGAACGCGCGCTGCAACTCGACCCGGACTATGAGGATGCCAGCATCCTGCTCGCGGGAATCAAGCGGGACGCCGAGATGATTACTTACCCCACGCCGCCGGAAGACGACGACCCGAACAGGGAAGAATAAGGTGAAAACCAGAGAGCAACTTATCGAAGGGCTGGACGCCTCCCACGCGGCGATGCAATCGCTGTTGGATGAAGTCGAAAAGAACTGGGAAGTGTACCCCGGTTGGACGATCCGGCAGGTGTTGGCGCACCTGACCGGCTGGGACGAAGCAACGACGGCTTCTCTCCGCGCATATACCGAAGGCAGCGAGGCAGCGATTGCCTCGTATCGCGGCATCAACGACTACAACGCGCGCTCGGTGGAAACGCGGCAGGATTTGAGGTACGAGCAGACGTGCCGTGAATGGGAACTGGCGCGGGAAGCACTGAAGGCGGCGATACTCGCCGTTCCTGATGAAAAATTCGGCGGTGAGGTATTGTATCCCTGGGGGCAACGCGGCAGCATTCCGCAGTTGATCGAGATTTTCATCGAACATGACCGGGAACACGCCGACGAGATACGGGGGTTAAAAGGGAAGGCTGAGCGATAAAGATGGCGAAGAAACGGAAGTTGTTGAAAAAGATTTTATCTGGTTCCAAAAACATTCGATTTGATGAATTGGTGATTTTGCTGGAAGCCTTCGGCTTTACGCGTGATCGAGTAACTGGAAGCCATCATGTTTTTACACATCCTGATTTACCACGCCCATTTCCCGTACAGGATGTACAGGGACAGGCAAAACCCTATCAAATACGCCAGTTCTTGAAGCTGATTGAGACGTACAATTTACAGTTAGAGGATGAACCAGACGACAACGAGGACGAAATATGAAAGATTACCATATCAATATCTTCTACAGTGACGAGGACAGCGGTTACATCGCCGATATTCCCGACCTTGAGCCATGTTCCGCTTTTGGCGAAACACCGGAAGAAGCCCTGGCGGAAGTGCAAATTGCCAAAGAAGCATGGTTAGAAACAGCACGGGCAAAGGGGTTATCTATTCCTGAGCCGCGCTACCGCCCGGTGATCTATCAGGTACAGGCATAAACGAACGCCGGGCGCTGGAAGCACCTGGCTGAATCGCCTGCTCAGGGGACATGGTTCCCCATTCGGGGCGAAGCCCGATCGAAGCGGGCTGAAACACGAACAACAATGAATCCAGCCTGCTGAAGCAGGCTTACCAGAACAAGTCAGCCGCAGGCTTGAGCCTACGGCGCGAGGAAACGTGGAGAACGAATCTAGACAACCAGTGACGACGAGAAATAAACGGCTGACATGCGGCTGCTTATTTGGCGTTTTCGTTACAATAATGTTTGGTTGCTGTTATAGCGGGCTGATGTTTGGTGGATTAGTCGCTATGCCCGATGCTGTGTTTCGTTCATATGTTAAGGTTTATCCAACTTCGACCTACATTCGAGATTTTTCCCACGAAATAGGTACAAACCGTGCTTGGCGCGTTCGTTATTATTGGACTGATGATTCTATTGACCGGGTCAAGTCTTTCTATGATCAGAATCCAGATAATAGCACGGATTGGATGACGCTTTATCCGCAAGATAACTTTCTGGGAAACCTTCTAAAATGCCGCTCAGAGCCATGCTATTTTGATGAGTTTGGCTTACGGCTCGTTGATGTAGAAGACCAAAAACTTTCCTCATTACCATTTTCAGGTAAGGTATGGACCAATCCAGATTGGCTTATGTTGTCTCAGCCAATTTCGGGTGGAACAATTATTATTTATAACTACGTTGTGCCTCATTGATTGATAGATCTCAAAAGGTATTCCCATGCACATCACGCTCACCGTTAACAACGAGAAGAAGACCTTTGACGTGCAGCCGCATGAACGGCTGCTGCGTCTGCTGCGACGCGAAGGGTATTTCAGCGTCAAGTTCGGCGACGAACACGGGCTGTCCGGCGCGGATGCGGTGCTGCTGGACGGCCAGATGGTCAACTCGCAGACGATGCTGGCGGCCCAGGCCGACGGGCACGACATCCTGACGCTGGAAGGCATCGGCACGTCTCGCCATCTGCATCCATTGCAACAGGCGTTCATCGAAACCGGCGCGATTCAGTCCGGCTACAACACGCCGGCGCAAATTCTGGCGGCCTATGCCCTGCTCCAGCGCAATCCAAATCCGACTGAGACGGAAGTCCGCGAGGCAATTGCCGGCGTGCTCGACCGCGAGACGGGTTACGTCAAGCCGGTGCAGGCGATTTTACGCGCGGCGGCGATCATGCGCGGCGAGGACGTGCCACCCTACGAACCACTGGAACGCGCCATCCCTGCCCCGCCGGGACTGTTCGAGTCACCCTGGCCGTTTGAGCCGGAAAGCAGCAACGGCGGCGATACCGGCGGCGTCCGCACGCGCACGGCACCGGCGTTGATCGTCGCGCCGCCAGAAGTGAAGGAACGGCGCACGGTTGGCAAGTCCGAGCCAAAAGTGGATGCGGTCAAGCTGGCGGCAGGCAAGCCGGTGTACACCGACGACATTGAAATGAAGGACATCCTGCACGCGGCGCTGCTGACCAGCCCTCACGCCCATGCGCGCATCAAACGGATTGACACCAGCCGGGCGAAGGCGCTGCCGGGCGTCCATGCCGTGCTGACGTACCAGGACGTGCCGCGCGTGTATTATGCGTCCGGCGGGCAGAGCTACCCGAATCCGAAGCCTTACGATCAGGTCAGCCTGGATAACAAGGTGCGACACGTCGGCGATCGCGTGGCCGTCGTCGCCGCCGAAACGCCGGAAATCGCGCGCGAGGCGCTCAGGCTGATTGACGTGGAATACGAAGTGCTGCCCGCCGTGTTCGACCCCGAAGCCGCGATGCAGACCGGCGCGCCGGTCATCCACGATGACCCGAACGTAGACGGCATCCACGACCGCCAGCGCAACATCGTACATCATGTCGAGGCGCAGGTGGGCGATGAAGCCGCACAATGGGCGCTGGCCGACCACATTTTTGAAGGCGAGTACCGCGTGCATCAGGTGCAGCAGGCCAGCATCGAGCCGCACGTGGTCGTGACGTGGTGGGACGAGGACGACCGGCTGGTGATTCGCACCAGCACGCAGGTGCCGTTCCACGTGCGCCGGATGGTCGCGCCACTGATCGGCCTGCCGGTGAAGCGCATTCGCGTGATTAAACCGCGCATCGGCGGCGGCTTTGGCGGCAAACAGGAAATGCTGATCGAGGACCTGTGCGCGCACCTGACGATAGCGACAGGCCGCCCGGTGCGGTTTGAATACACGCGCGAGCAGGAATTCACCAGCGCGCGCAGCCGCCACCCGCAGATTTTGCGCTTTAAAACCGGTGTGACCAACGATGGAAAAGTGGTCGCTGCCGAACTGTACATCGTCGCCAACACCGGCGCGTATGGCACGCACGGGCTGACGGTGCAGATGGTGTCCGGCTTTCGCGGCCTGACGACCTACAACGCGCCGTTCAGCAAATTCATCTGCGACGTGGTATACACCAACATCCCCACGCCCGGCGCGTATCGCGGTTACGGCGCGCCGCAAGCCCTGTTCGCGCTGGAAGTCCACATGGAAGAAATCGCCCACGCGCTGGGTATGGATGTGATCGAGTTCAAGCGCAGGAACTGGATTAAAGTCGGCGACGTGATGGTGATGTCGGTCGCGCTCGGCGAAGGCCGCGAGGGATTTGAGCAGATTGTCAAAACGAGCGGACTGGCCGAATGTGTGGACATCGGCGCGCGGGCGATGGGCTGGTACGACAAGCGCGGGCGGGAGCGAACCGTCCCCGGCAAGCCGCACCTGAAGAAGGGTATCGGGCTGGCGCTGGCGATGCACGGCACAGGCATTGCCGGGCTGGACATGGGCGCGGCCAGCATCAAGATGAACGACGACGGCTCGTTTAACCTGCTTTTCGGCGCAACCGATTTGGGCACGGGCGCGGATACGGTGCTGGCGCAGATCGCCGCCGAAACGCTAGGCGTGCCGGTGAGCGACATCATCGTGTACGCGGCGGATACCGACATGACGCCGTTCGACACCGGCGCGTATGCCAGCAGCACAACCTACATCAGCGGCGGCGCGGTGCTGAAAGCCGCCGAACAGGTGCGCGAGCAAATCCTGAAACACGTGGCACAGCACACGCTGCACTGCTCACCGGACGATCTGGAACTGGACGACCGCAAGGTGATTCACCGGGACGGGCGCAGCGTGACGCTGGAACAGGTGGCCCTGCACAGCCTGCATCAGGCCGACCAGAAGCAGATCATGGCGACGGCCAGCCACATGAGCTACGACAGCCCGCCGCCGTTCGCCGCGCAGTTCGCCGAGGTGACAGTGGATACCGAAACCGGGCAGGTGACGGTGGACCGCCTGCTGATGGCCGTAGACTGCGGCATTGCCATTAACCCGATCACGGCGTCGGGACAGGTGGAAGGTGGCATGGTGCAGGCGCTTGGTTACGCCCACTGCGAGGCGATGACCTATGACGCGGACGGCGTGCCGCAGGCGACAGATTTTGGTAAGTATCACATCTACCGCGCCAATGAAATGCCGGAACTGGAAGTGATCTTCGTGGAAACCTATGAAGAAAGCGGGCCATATGGCGCGAAGGCCGTCGCGGAAATCCCGAAGGACGGCGTTGCCCCGGCGCTGGCCTCGGCCATCTACGACGCCACCGGCGTGATGATCCGCGAGATTCCCTTCACGCCGGAGCGCGTCTGGCGGGCGGTGCAGGGGAACTGAGGTATGGCGGAAGCTAAAAAGCCGAAACCGCTATTGCTTCTGGATAGCAGTCCGTTGATTACGCTGGCATTGTTTCCAGTTCACCAACCGGCGCTTGAAACCATTCTGACGTTTGCAGATGTGGTTGTAGTCGAAACAGTCGCGGTAGAAACAACCACATTCTTGAAATATCGTGATGCCGTTGTCATCAAATCGCTTCTGGATGCTCAACAGATCAAACGATATGAGACACCTGCAACGAAATATGATGACTTGATTCGCGCCTATAACAAAGTGGATGAAGGAGAACGTGATACAATACGCTTAGCTTTGACTATGCCGGATGCTCGGCTCGTGCTTGATGATGTAGCGGGATTCATGGCGGCGACTCACTTTGACCTTAATCCAATTATGCTGCCTGATATGCTGGTGGCTTTAGTCAGAGCAGGAAATCTGGATAAATCAGTTGCTTTGAGAATCATATCATCGGTCGCAACTCGGTATTCGGAAGCGATTGTTAACACCACCAAGTTTAAGCTGGGAGAGTTGTAAGTATGAGACAGATAGCAACCAACGACCCAATCTTAGCAACCTATATCGAACAAAAAGCAGCACGTTCCGGTGAAGATGCTGCTGACATCGCGGCACAAATTGATCGCAACGCCTTCTACGAAAACGTCTATGCGCTGCATGAACGCTTTATGTCAGGGGAATTTTCGCTTGGCTACATGGCGCAGCTACTCGGCATTACGAAACCTGATCTCTATCATCTGCTTGATGCAATGGGGCTAAAGGTTACGAATGTGTAGCCATCGAGATTTGCCGGTTGCATACGGAGAGGGCAAACTCAGGTAGGTGAAAGAGTAATGGTACTCCCAGCGATAGGTGAACAGGTGTACGAAGATTTTCTCAAAATGCGGGCGAATAAGGGACAGCCGCCGATCAGCCGTGAAGAATTTGAAAAGCTCCTAGAATACTGGTATGCCGAATATCAGGCGGCTGAATGCTCATTGGGTTATGCGGCTGAACAGCTTGGCCTGTATCAGATTGATTTCATCTATCTGCTGGATGAACTTGGCTGGAAGGTGACAAACATATGAGAACCTTTACCGCGTACATCGAATACGATGCGGAAACGAACAGCTTTGTTGGTATTGTTCCGGGCATCCCCGGCGCACACAGCGTCGGGGATACACTGGACGAGCTACAGGCGAACTCAAGGAAGTCCTGGAACTGGTATTGGGAGAGGCAATAGAAGATGTCGCAATCCAGAAAATTGAAGCTTGACGAACCAATACCGGTATTAGGCGGATTAACTGTTGGCGACTTCTGGTCGTGGGCATATTCTGACGTTTTAAGCAATGCGAATCGTAGCGTGTTTGCAGAGTTCCTTGTTGGCGCTACGTTAGGAGTTCTGGACAGTCCCCGCATTGAATGGAATGGATTTGATCTGGAATATCGTAGCAAAAAGATTGAAGTCAAGACATCGGCTTATCTTCAAAGTTGGCCGCAAAAAAGACTTTCAACAATTACGTTCGACATTTGCCCAAAACGTGCTTGGGACGCTTCCACTGCTCAATCCATCAATGAGCCACAACGAATAGCCGATTGTTATGTTTTCTGTCTATACGCGGAAACCAATTTTAATGATAGTAATGTACTGAATGTTGAGCGATGGGAATTTTATGTCGTTTCTACTGGCCGAATCAACCAGTCTTTCGGCAGTCAAAAAAGTATTAGTCTAAGCTCGCTAAAAAAGATTGCCAGCACCATTCGATACTCTCAACTGCGATCAGCGATAGACGAAGCCTTAGGTATATAACAAAGTGCTAAACAAATCCGGCCAGCGTTAATGCTGGCCGGTCTCGTTCTCTATCGCGTTCGTCTTAGCTCTGCCGCGCTTGCTTGCGCTCCCCCTCAGCGCGGCCAAACAGCTTCGGCAGGAACATACCGGTGCGACGGCGGTACTGGCGGTAAGCGTCGCCAAACTCGGCTTCCATGTCGGCTTCTTCCTTGCGCGCCAGGCGGTAGTACAGCACCAGCAGCAGCGGGTACATGATCAGCATCGGCAGCGTTGCCCAGTCGAACAGCATACCGAGCGTAATCAGCCAGAAGCCGGTGTACTGCGGGTGGCGAATGATGCCGTAAATGCCCTTCGTCACCAGCTGCCCCCGGCCTTCTTCCCTGCTCCAGTAGTACTTGTAGATGTCCTTCCAGCCCCAGATAATCAGCACCGCGCCGATAGCGATGAAGACATACGACAGCGCCAGCCCCAGCTCGCCAAAGAGGCTGTTCAGCGTGTGACCCCACAGTACGCCGTCCGGCAGCGCCTTGCCGAAAATCCACGTCAGCCCGTACATGCTCAGCGGCACGCCGAACATTTCCAGCGCCAGCGCCACCACAAACGCCAGATAGACGCTGGCCGGTTTACGCTGGCTCTTTTTGTAGAACGGGGTGAAAAACAGGAACAGGCCGAACAGAATAATCCAGAAGATGACGTAGCCCCACTGGTTGAAATGACTGACGGCGGTATCGTTCACGCTTGCTTTCCCCCTGTAATGTGCGTCTAAAGGGGTATACGGGCGAGGGCCGTGTCAGTGGCGGGCAGGGTGACAGATGGCACGAATTTTATGGGACAGACGGCATCTCAATGGCCGTAGGGACACGATAGATCGTGTCCCTACAAATCGTTATCCCCGTTGCCAAATCCCCCACCCGTGTTTAGACTCGTCGCCATGCCATTCAAGAACAAACTGCTCCCCCTGCTCCTGTTCGCGCTGGCGCTTTTCGTCGCGTTTGATCTGCGCGCGGCGGATTTAAGCACCATTCCGCCAGGACTGCACCGCGACGAGGGCGAAAATTTACAGCGCTCGTGGCGGCTGCTGCAAGGGTATGGCTTCCTGCCGGAGTTTGGCAACGTGCCGGAGCCGTTTGACGCCATCGCCCGCGCGGGGTTTCTGGCGTTTACAGGCGTGACGCCGTTTAACGCGCGGCTGTTTCACGTGCTGCTGAACGTGCTGGGCGTGGCGGCGACGATGGCCGCCGGGCGCGTCCTGTGGTGGCGTCATCCCTACCGGGACGTGATCGCGCTGGCCGGCGGACTGACGCTGGCCGCGCTGCCGCCACCCGTGATGATCGGACGCGGCATTTACGCCGCGAACTGGATACCGTTCACGACCATGATGAGCGTCATGGCACTGGTATGGGCGTGGCGCACTAACAAAACACCATATTTTGTGATAGCAAGTATATTCGCGGCGCTGGCCGTAACGTTTTACCTCGCCGGAATCGTGTTTCCTATGGCGCTGCTACTGGTGCTGATTCTGCTTGCTGCTTCGCGGCGCTGGCGCTGGCCGAGGCGTCGGCATCTGGCGCTGCTGGTCGCCAGCGGCGGGGTTACGCTGCTGCCCTGGTTCAGCATGTTCCTGTGGATACCCGACTGGCTGGCGGGGCGCGTGAATCAGTTGGCCGACGGCGGCGCGACGCCGCTGCAAAATCCGGCGCTGCTGCTGCCGAATCTGCGCCGTGCGCTGGAGCCGATTTTTATCGCAGATACCGTCTCGTTTCCCGTGTACGCGCCCTACACCACCGCCTTCCTCAACCCGGCGCTGATCGTGCTATTCGCCGTTGGAGTGCTGTTCAGCCTACAGCGCTGGCGGCAGGTGACGCCGCCGGTGCCGCTGATCGTGGCGGCGGTGATGATCGCGCCCAACGTGCTGTCGAACGCGCCGGAAACGGCCATCCGTATGAGTGGCATTTTCGCGCCTGTAGGGTTGATCGTCGGCTATGGCGCGGGTGAAATTCTGCGCCTGAGTCGAGGGCATGTACGTCAAATCATCATACTGGTGCTGGCCGCAGTTTTTATTTACACGCCCATCAATACCCGTTACCATGTCTGGTATCACTACACGAAAGAGCCGCGCCTGCTGGATGACCCAACCAGCGCGTTTACATGGCCGTTCCTGTACCGGGAAGGGTATGGCGATTTTCTGCGCCAGGTCACGGAATCGAAAGAGCCGGTATACGTGCCCATCGAACAGGTGAACAGCGATCTCGCGGCGGCGCTGCTACGGCCCTCGGCCTTCCCCACCGTGCGACCGTATGGCGATGAACCCCTGCCCGCAGGGATATTATGGCAACCCACCCACAGCCTGACCTACGGCTTTCCAGAAGTTGACCAGATACCGCAGCAGTACGCGCTGGCGCTGCCGGACAGCGGCGAAATCGTCATTCTGCCGCCGCTGTCGCCGGAACGCGCGAAGACACTGGAAGAGCAGGCTCAGACGGAGGGTGACGATCTGTACTCGTCGCAGGGGTGGCTGATCGGGAAGCAACTGGCGTTGACGGCACAAACTAACCTGTTTGCCAGCACGCCATATCATTCCGATGAGCCATTAGCTACGTTCGACAATCGGCTGGAACTGGTAGGTATCGAGGCGCCGCGCGAACTTGTGCCGGGCGGCTGGCTGCCGGTGACACTACACTGGCGGCTGAATGAACGCGCCGGCGCCGATTATTTCGTGCGTGTGCAGGTGTGGGACTATACGAATACCAGTCGGGGCGCAGGCAAGGACAGCGCCGGCTTCATCTTCCGCCACCTGTATCCAACGGTGATGTGGACGCCGGGTGAGATCGTCAGCGAAACGCGCTGGGTGCAGGTCTATGGCGACGCGCCGCCCGGCGGCTACCGTTTTGGCGTTTCAGTGTACACCTATCCGGGGCCAAAGGCAGTTAGCGTCGCAGGTGGACCGGATGCGGAGATATACGAGAGTTGGGCGCTGGTCGGCAGCGCGGCAGTTGCACCAGAGCAATTTACTACGAACAATACGCCGCCAATGCCCGTAAACGCGCAACTGGGCGAGTCCATGCATTTAATCGGCGCGGCGTTTGAGCCGCCGCTGAACGCGCTGCAAACCGGGGATACACTTAAGCTGCGGCTGTACTGGCAGGTTGAGCAGCCCGTCAGCGCCGGCTATACGATCTTTCTACATCTGAAAAATGTCAATGGGGACTTAATCGCGCAGCAGGACGTGCTGCCGCACGACGGGCAGTATCCGACGTGGGCGTGGCAGCCCGGGGAAACGATTGACACCACCCACGCGCTCGCCGTGCCTGCCGATCAACCGCCGCCGTACACGCTGGCGGTCGGGATGTATAGCTGGCCGTCGCTGGAACGGCTGCCGACAATGCAGGACGGACAGGCACAGACGGATAACGTGGTTACGTTCAAGACGGAAGAAGAATAACCGCCAGGACGCCAGGACAACGTAGGGACACGATGTATCGTGTCCCCACAACCAATTGCCAACCGCCCTACCCGTCAATCCACACCGGCAGGTGGCCGAGGGCAATGATGTTCGACCAACCGGCGCGGTCGCCCTCGGTGAAGATGGCCGCTTCGGCGATCACGTTCGCGCCGGCCTTGCCCATAATCAGGCGTATCCCCTGCAAGGTGCTGCCGGTGGAGATCACATCGTCCACGATAATCACCCGCTTGCCCGCGACCAGTGCCCGGTCTTTCTCGTCCAGATACAGCGTTTGCGGCTCGCCAGTGGTGATGCTCAACGTTTCCGATTGCAGCGCATCGCCCATGTAGGGTTTATACGACTTCCGCAGCACGACGTAGGGCAGCGCGTTCATGTGCAGCGACAGCGAATGGGCCAGCGGTATCGCCTTTGCTTCCGCTGTCACCAGCACATCCGGGTTCAGCGCCAGCAGTTTGGGCGCCAGCTCTTTACTAACCGCTTCGACAAACTCCGTATCGCCCAGGATATTGAGAATGGCGATACGGACGCCGGGCTTGATCTGAAACAGGCGCAGTTCACGGCGCACACCGGCAACTTACACCGGGTACGTTTCGTAGGTGGTCATGAACAACCTCGCAGTTTATGTGAGTCAACCGGGGTAATATTTTACTCCGGCGGCGCGTCGTGGAAAATGACCTGTTCGTCGCCAAACCGGACGACATCGCCCACGCTCAGCGTATGCGGCTGCCCTTCCAGGCGGATTTCGTTGACGTAAGTGCCGTTGGTGCTGCTCAGGTCTTCCAGCACCAGCGCATCATTCTGCCGGGTGATCTGTCCGTGAAAGCGCGAGACGCTGCGGCGGTCAATGATGATGTCGTTCTGCGCGGCGCGGCCAATGCGGATCAAATCCTTATCCAGCGGGTACTGCCGGTTGTTCCAGACCAGCAGGGTCGGTATCACGCCCGGTTTTTTGATGATGGGCGATGGTTTGACAACCCGTTCCATTTCGCGGGTGCGCAGGTTCTGCGTGCCTTCGTGCCAGTCGGTCATGGTATAAAAGGCCTGCGTCTGCATGAACTTGCGGCTCAGTTTGTCGTAACTGTCGCCGCTTTCGATCTCCGACGCCTGAACCAGCAGCGCGTTCCGCTCCTCCTCCAGATCGGGGCTGATAATCTGCGACTCCTCAATCGCTTCTGCCACCGACCGCAGCACCTGCGACGCTTCCACAAACTCGCCCCTGTCGGCAGCCTGCACCGCTTCGCGCCGGGCCTGCGCAGCCTGTAGCAGCAGTACCGATCGCCGGACATCCTTGTTGGGCGGGGGCAGCAGCGCAGCATAGGGCACAACCGTCACCCGGATCGGCAGTTCCAGCGTGCGGTGATGGCTGCCGTCCGGCGTCAGTTCGTCGTAATCAAAGCGCAGCGTGGCAACCCGATACTCGCCCACCTCCGCCAGCGCCGGGATGGACAGTTCCAGCACCAGCGTTTTTACCTCGTCGGCAAAGATGTCCCCCAGACGGTAGGCAACATGCTTCGCGCCAGTTTCCGAGGGATAGGCGTTAAGCTGGCGCACGGCATCAATGTAATCGCTGAACTCCAACTGCACGCTCAGGTTCTGGCCGACCATGCTCAGCAGACCGCGCAGTTCCTCCTCAAAGATCAGCGGCGCAACTTCCGGGCTTTCGATGAAATAAAATGCGCCGCCGCCCGCGTCGGCCATCGCCATCAGCAAATCTTCGTTGAAGTCCGCACCCAGTCCCATCGTCGTCGTGCTGATGCCCTGCTCGCGCTTCTGCTGCGCCAGCGCCACCAGCCGCGCCGAATCGGTAATGCCCCGGTTTGCCAGACCGTCGCTCATGATGATGACGCGGTTTAACTGCTCGCCGCCCAGGTTCTGCGCGACCAGATTGCAGCCTTCCAGCCAGCCGCCGCTGAGGTTGGTTGTGCCACCGGTTTTGATCGCTCCGATGCGCTGCGTAATGGCATCCTTGTGCGTAACCCGCTGCGGCGGCTGGAGCGTTTCGATTTCGTGGTTATACAGCACCACCGACAGGGTATCGTTGGGGCCAAGATTCTGCACCAGGAACTGCGCCGCCTGACGGGTAAAAGCGATCTTGTCACCGGCCATTGAACCACTGCGGTCAATCACCAGGCCGAGATTCAACGGCAGCCGCCGCTGGCTGGCGGGCGCGGGGCCAGACATCAGCCGCGCCATTAGATAAATCGTGTGCGCCTGTCCCGCAGTCAGGCGGTCGTAATCCAGATAAAAATCGGCCAGCATGTTTGATTATCCCGGTTAGGTCAGACGGTGTGTGAGTAATTGTAGCACAAATTTGAGGAACGCTTCAGGCTCGCCCGTTGGCAATCAGTCCGTCCACCAGCCGAATCGTCCGGTCAGCGTGGCGGGCAATCTGCGCATCATGGGTCACAATCACAATCGTTGTGCCGGCCTGGTTGCGGATGCGCTCCAGCGCGTCCATCACCATCGCGCCGGATTCTGAATCCAGATTGCCGGTTGGCTCATCCGCCAGTAGCAGCGGCGGATTATTCGCCAGGGCGCGGGCAATCGCCACCCGCTGCTGCTGCCCGCCGGAGAGTTCCGCCGGACGATGGCGCAGGCGGTCTTTTAAGCCGAGCGCCGTCAGCAGTTCCTTCGCCCGTTTCTCCGGGTGGAACTGCGGCTTGCGGGCGAACTGCACCGGCAGAGCGACATTTTCCAGCGCCGTTAGCGTGGGGATCAGGTTAAAAAACTGGAAGATAAAACCGATTTTTTCGTTGCGTATCTCGGTGAGCTGGTCTTCGTTCAGACGGGTGATGTCCACGCCGTCAATCTCAATCGTGCCGCTGGTGGCGGTGTCCAGCCCCCCGATCAGGCCCAGCAGCGTGCTTTTGCCGCTGCCGGACGGCCCGACAATCACCACCAATTCCCCGGTGTAAATGTCAAGATCAATCCCGCGCAGCGCATGAACGGTCGTGCTGCCCAACGGCAGTTCCTTGGTAACGCCGCGCGCGCGGACAACCACGTGCTGACTTGCCATGCTGCTCCTCGTTGCGGTCGCTGCCCGGATTCCTATACTTCTGTGATGCTACGCGCCGCATTATACAGGGGTGTACAGGATTGTATCAATGATGGGGTGAACGCAGGCAGTCGCAGCAATCTTCTCACACGGTACTCAGGTTTGATTGTTACACTATTCACAAGTCTGATTTACGGCAAGGAGGCAAACCCCAATGTCCGTACGAACCACAGACCGGATGAATACCATCCGGGAGCGTTTTCACGAGGTAGATGTTCGCATCACCCACTGGATGTCCCGTTACGGTGTTACCCTGCTGCGCATCAGTCTGGGCATCGTCTTTTTCTGGTTCGGTGTGCTCAAGTTTTTCCCCTCGCTCAGCCCGGCGCAGGACCTTGCCACACGCACAATTGAGATGCTGACGCTCGGTCTGGTCAAGGCGAACCTGTCAATGCCGGTGCTGGCCGCGTGGGAATGCCTGATCGGGCTGGGGTTGATTACGGGGAAGTTCATGCGGCTGACGCTGCTGCTGCTGGCGCTGCAAATGGCCGGGACGATCACGCCGCTGTTCCTGTTTCCGGCGGAGACGTGGCAAATCTTCCCCATCAGCCCCACGCTGGAAGGACAGTACATCATCAAGAATCTGGTGCTGGTATCCGCCGGGCTGGTCATCGGGGCAACGGTCCGGGGCGGCGCCGTGATTGCCAGCCCGGAAGCCGCACGCGAAGCCCTGGAGAAGCAGGAAGAAGAAGTGCAGCAGGTCAGCCAATAGCGGCACTGAAGCAACGGCAGGACCAACCGGTGATTGACGCATTTCGACGGAACGGTACGAGGTTCACAAACAGACGGAACAAAACGCCGAGCGGAGTGAACAGCAGTAGCTTTACGTGGGAACGCCGCGCCGGTTTTGCAGCACGTTCATGAACGCCATCAGAATATCGGAACGGGTGATGATGCCTACCAGGGTTTCGTCCCGCATCACTGGCAGACAGCTTATCTGATTCTTTAGCATCAGGCGGACGGCCTCAGTCGCCGGCGCTTCCGGCGCGATCACAATTGGCGCCGGCGTCATCAGCGTCCGCACCGGCAGATGGTTCACCAGTTCTTCATCCTGCCAGCGTTCGCGCAGGAGGTAGGGTGAATTCAG
The DNA here is from genome assembly GCA_016223085.1 of Chloroflexota bacterium. GTDB lineage: Bacteria > Chloroflexota > Anaerolineae > Aggregatilineales > Phototrophicaceae > CFX2. The sequence goes on along the minus strand of JACRPS010000031.1, from coordinate 158,953 downwards.
CGCCGTGCGGCAGTCGCGGTCGCTGATAATGCCAATCAGATGTCCATTCTGACCGAGTACGGGTAAATGGTGGCAGTTCACCCGTTCCATCATTTCGAGCGCGTCGCGCAGGGTATCGTCGAGTCGAATCGTGGCCGGTTTCTCGGTCATGATGTCGGAAACGTACATCGTTCGTTCTCCATAATGGCCCCGGTCGGGGCCATTATCATGCGGGTTCAAACAGAGCAGCCGGCTAACTGGCCGACACCGGCGCCTGCGTGCGGGATTTAACAAGCATCCGGAAAATATCCGACTCGGTCAAAATGCCTTCCAGCTTGCCGTGTTCGTTCACAACCGGCAGGCCGCTGACCTTGGACTCCAGCATGATCTGCGCGGCATCCAGAATGCATATGTCGGGGGAGATGGTAAGAACCCTGCGGGTCATCACCCGTTCTACCGTAAGCTGTGCCCACAGGTAATTCAGTTCCCAGATGCTCAGCGTCGTGGCATCCGACGGGCTGGCTTCGCGCACGTCGCCAATCGTCACGATACCAACGAGGCGATCATCTTCCACGACAGGCAGACGGCGAATGCCGTTTTCTTTCATAATCTGGTGGGCGCTGCTGATTGAAGTTGTCGGCGATACCGAAATCACCGGGGTGGTCATCCATTCGCGTACCAGTACGTTTTCAAGCATAAGTTGTCTCCTCTACCGGACGGTATTCAACTTCAGTTGTACGAAATTGAATCTTACCCCCAACTATAGGGCTTTATGCCAAAACGATGGTACTGCAAAAGGTATGATGGATGTCATAAGCCTCGTCTTAGAGCATTCGCACCGGAATCGAGATTTTGACGCGGGTTCCTGCTCCTGGCGCCGTATCAATATCCACCCTGCCGCCATGCAGCGCCGCCCGCTGCTGGAGATTGCGCAGCCCTAACCCGTTATGGTTCGACAGGCTGTCCAGGTCAAACCCCTTGCCATCATCGGCGATCACAATCTCAAACTGGTTGTCTTTCTGCCGTGTGCTGACGGTGATATTCTCAGCATCGGCATGGCGCACGGCGTTGCTGACAGCCTCGTTCGCCATCTGGCAGATGGCCTCAAAGGTGGCGGGCGTGAATAGAGGCTGGTCATCTGGCGCGTTGATCTGGACGCGCAGCGTTTCCGGCACACGCAGGCGAGCAATCAGATCGCGCAGGCGCTGGTAAATGGTGCGCTGGCGGGGATCGCCGGTTTGGAGGTTCATAATGTAACGGCGGATGTCGCCAATCACCAGATTCAGATCGCCAATCACCTGCTCCACCCCAACCGGATTGACCTCGTTGGACAACCGCATCAGATCGAGGTGCATCCCGATGGCATACAGCGATTGAATGATGCCGTCATGCAGTTCCATGCTGATACGCTCGCGCTCTTCCAGCAGCGCCAGCCGCCGCTGCTGCTCGCCAAGCTGCGACCCGGCGATTGCCAGCGCAGCATAACCGGCCATCGTCTCAACCAGCCATTCGTCCTGTTCACTGAAGGGCTGGCCGTCCTCCCGGTCGCACAGGTACATAATGCCAAACAACTGCTGCCCGACCTGAATGGGCACGCCCAGCAGGCTGGTCATATGCGGATGCCGGGCGCAAAACCCGCCGGAACGTTCATCGTCCTGCATTCGTTCTAGTCGTATCACCTGTCTTTCGTGTATAATAGCCCCCAGCAAACCATGTCCCACCGGTAAATGGTCCATCCGGGCGACCTGTTCCGGCGTTATCCCTACAAACTTGAAATACTTGAGCCGACCGCTGCTGTCCGGCACGCCCAGCGCCGCGTAGCGGGCATTCACCAGGTCTTTCGAAACCTGGGCGATACGCTCAAGCACCTGTTCGAGGTTGTTAGCCTCTGCCGCGTACATCACTGCCGAGGCAATGTCCTTAAGCTGTGATAAAATGACGGGTGTACTGTCGTTCTGAGGATTTTTGTCACTGGACATGTTAAATAGAAGCGCACATATACTGAAGTTTGCGCTTATTGTAACCCGAAACGGCACGTAAAGGCGAGGGCGATATATGACAAATACCGTAAGAATTCTGATAGCCGACGATCATTCAGTCGTGCGCGCGGGTTTACGGGCGCTGCTGGAACGGCAGGGGCGCTTCCGCGTGGTGGCGGAAGCCGCGACCGGCGAGGAAGCCGTCGCCAAAGCGCAGGAAGTCCAGCCAGACGTAGCGGTGCTGGACGTGCGGATGCCGGGTGTGTCCGGCATCGAGGCCTGCCGCCAGATTGTCGAGACCGTGCCCGGCTGCCGGGTGATTATGCTGACGTCCTACGCCGAAGATGAACTGCTGTTCGCGGCGATTCAGGCCGGTGCGTCCGGCTACGTGCTGAAGCGGATTGGCGACAACGAACTGATTCAGGCGATTGAGCGCGTCAGCCGGGGGGAAGGGATGCTGGACCCGGCGATGACAGCCACCGTCTTCACCGAGATGCGAAAGGCCAGCCAGGCGCAGCACGCCGCTGCCTTCGCCAATCTCACTTCGCAGGAACTGGCGGTGCTGGCGCTGGTGGCCGAGGGACTGACCAACCGCCAGATTGCCATCAAGCTGTATCTGGGCGAAGGCACAGTGCGGAATTACGTCAGCAGCGTGCTACAAAAAATCGGCGCCAACAACCGGGCTGAGGCAGCAGCCTATGCCGTCAAAAACAATATCCGCGAACTGGTTATGCCCAACCCCGACGAGGACAGCGAATAGAACGATAACAGCTTCGGCAAGGGCGGGTTTCGAAACCCGCCCCTACGATTTGTGCCTATTTCGGGTCACCCGGTTTGCTGGGAATGACATACACCGGGCAGCAGCGCGTCGCCAGCACCTTGTTGGTGACGCTACCAAACAGCCAGCGGCTGAGGCCGGAACGCCCGTGTGTGGACATCACAATCGCGTCCACTTTCAGCCGCGCCGCCACCTCCGCAATGACATGGGCCGGTTCGCCAATTTCCGCCTCGACGCAGATCGTCAGTTCCGGCTGGTTCACCTGTTTGGCGATTTCTTCCAGATACTGCCTCGCCTGGGGCACCAGTTCTTCAACGGTGGACTGGTAATCGGGCACGGTCGCGGGTGGGTAATAACCGTAAACGGGGACTTCCGGCACGTCCACTGCGGAAAGCAGCGTGATTCTGCCGCCAGGGCAAAGGATATTCACGGCGTGGTCGAGCGCCGCCTCTGCCAGTTTCGAGCCATCGAGCGGAACCAGCACATGCTGCAACATGGGGACCACCTTTCGATTGACGCCTCTCCACCTATTCACACTGTAAGCCCACCCGAAATAATCAGCCAGTATCAAACCTCTTGCCGCTAAAGGGATTTTCGTCACTGTTGGAAAGCGTGGGATTCCATTAAACTGAAGTAGTTATGACCGGTATGCAAAAGGATAAACCTCGGCTATGGATTGGCGTTCCCGTCGTATTAGCGCAGAAGAAGCCGCCGGAAAGATTCGCTCCGGCCAACGCATTTTTGTCACCGGCAACTGTTCTACTCCGCAAAAATTTATTCAGGCGCTGCGTGATCGCCACCAGGAACTGTGGTCGGTTGAGCTGGTTCAACTGCTCGACCTGGGCGTTGGCGATTACATCACAGCGGATATGTGCGACCATATTCGCATCAACAGCCTGTTCATCAGCGGCAAGGTGCGCAAGGCCGTCAACGATGGCATGGCGGATTTTACACCGGTGTTCCTGCACGAAATCCCGCTGCTGTTCCGCACCGGTCGGCTGGTGCTGGATGTGGCTGTAATTCACGTCAGCCCGCCGGATGAACACGGCTACTGCTCCTACGGCGTGGAAGTCGGCGTGACCAAGACCGCCGCCGAAAGCGCCGGCATGGTGATCGCGGAAGTGAACCCCAACGTGCCGCGCACGCTGGGCGACAGCTTCATCCACATCAGCCAGATTGACCACTTTATCGAAGTGGATTATCCGCTGCTGGAAGTCCACCCCGAACCGCCGTCGCCGGTGCAGGATGAAATCGCCCGCTATATCGCAGAACTCATTCCTGATGGCGCGACGCTGCAAACGGGTATTGGTGGCATCCCGGACGCGGTGCTGCGCCGGCTGACCAACCACAAGAATCTCGGCATCCATACCGAATTGTTCTCCGATGGGGTAATGGAGATGATCGAATGTGGGGTGATAACCAACAAGGCCAAAAATATCCACAACGGCAAGGTGATCTCCGGCTTTGTGCTGGGCACACAAAAACTGTACGACTACATTGACGATAACCCGATCTTTGAATTTCACCCAACGGAGTACGTCAACGACCCGTTTGTGATCGCGCAGAACGACCGCATGGTTTCGATCAACTCCGCGCTGGAAGTGGATTTAACCGGACAGGTCTGCGCCGACAGCATCGGCACGAAGTTTTATTCCGGCGTTGGCGGGCAGGTGGACTTCGTGCGCGGGGCGTCCCGCAGCAAGGGCGGCAAGTCGTTTATCGCGCTGCCCAGCACGGCGAAAAACGACACAATCAGTCGTATCGTGCCCATGCTGAAGCCGGGCGCGAGCGTGACCACCAGCCGCAACGACGTACGCTACGTCGCCACCGAATATGGCGTGGCCGACCTGTACGGACGCTCGATCTCGGAACGCGCGGTCGCGCTCATCAACATCGCCCATCCCAAATTCCGCGACGAGTTGATGGCCTTCGCGCGGGAACAGAACTATATCAGCAAGGTGTTTGCGTTCGGGGATTAAATGCGTTACGAACACGACATATCGTGTCCGTACATATGGTGTGACAACCTGTAGGGGCGAATCGCTGGTTCGCCCCTACGTTATTTCCGCACCTACCGCACCGGCTCGGCCTGGTACACCGGCGTCACCCAATCACGGTACTTCGGCACGCGCCCGGTGACGACATCAAAGAACAGGTCGCGCAACTGGCCGGTGATCGGGCCAAGCTGCCCGGTACCAATCGGGCGGTGTTCGACCTTGGTGATCGCCGCGACCTGCACGCCCGTACCGCACATAAAGGCTTCGTCAGCGATGTACAGCTCGGTGCGATCAATGTCGCGCTCCACGACTTCCACGCCCATCTCATCACGCAAGAGCTGAATCAGCGACCGGCGCACGATGCCTTCCAGCACGTTCGACTGCACCGGCGGCGTGATCGCCACGCCGTCGCGGATGAGGAAGAAGTTGGCCGCGCTCATCTCGGAGATGTGGCCGTTTTCGTTTAATACAATCGCTTCGTCATAACCGGCCAGCGCCGCGTCGGTTTTAATCAGCGCCGAATTGGCATACGCGCCAACGATCTTGCCGCGCGCCGGGATGGCGTTGTCCTCCACCCGCCGCCACGCCGAAAAACAGACATGCGCGCCTTCCTCGTTCTGGATGTAGCGCCCGAACGGCAGGCTGAAGATGGTTACGTCATCGTCCAGATTGTGCAGGCGCACGCCGATCAGTTCAGAGGACTTGTACGCCAGGGGGCGGATGTAACAGTTTTCGCGGAAGCCTTCGCGCCGCAGCAGTTCAGTCACGATTTCGACCAGTTCATCCACCGTATATTTAAGCTGGATGCGTATCAGGCTGGCGGACTGGAGGAAGCGCCGCATGTGGTCGCGGATGCGGAACACGTAAAGCTGCTCCTGCTCCTCGTTCCAGTAGCCGCGCAGGCCGCCGAACACCCCCGTGCCATAGTTCAGCGCATGGGTCATCACGCTGATTTTTGCCTCCTCAATCGGCACGATCCTGCCCTTAAAAAAAGCAAACCGGGTTGTTGCATCAGACATCGCCTACTCCTTTATCAACAGCGACTGGCTGTTAGCGGTTGGCAGCTAGCGGTTTAGAAAGAAATTTTAGGCTAACTGCCCGTCCTATAATCGTCACTTTGAAACCAGTTTATACGTTCATTATAAAATTCCAGATAGAGCGCAGCTAGAACCACTGCATATCACGGCGCGCCGCCGCCCAGCGCAAACAGGGCGCTGAAAACAACCAGCCCGAGGCCCGACAGCGCCACATACAGACGCTGCCAGCGGGGCGAAGCGCGGCGCAGGCGGTCGGCCAGCCAGACGGCGAACGGGAAAATCGTCAGGGTGTAGCGAGCGAAACTCTGCGAGTACAGCACGCGGTCGGTGCTGCCCCACTCCCAGTTCACTTTGCTGACGGCCACCAGCAGCGACGCCAGCGTATAAACCAGCAGCGCAGGCCGGGAATGGCGCGGGTCGCGCAGCAGCAGCCCGAACAGCGCCGCGCACACCAGCAGCGCCCAGCTATCCGGGTTAAACAGCGCGTCGGTGGGGTGTTCAATCGGCCAGCGCAGGTTGATAAACAGCCCTTCCAGCGGATTGACAAAGAAAACATAGGAATGTGTCCGGTAGATTTCGTCCAGCGGCGGCAGCCCCAGTCGGTGACGGAACGCCAGAAAGCCAACCAGCGCCAGCGGAATGAGCACCAGCGGCCAGCCATGACGAACGACGTACCCCACGCGTGACGGCCAGGTGTGACAACGCTGGTAGGCATCTTCCAACAGCATCAGGCCGGCAATGCCCAGCAAAATCACACCCTGCGACCGCGCCAGCGTCGCCAGCGCGCCAAAGACCGCCGCCAGCCACCAGCGCCGCCGCGCCCCGGCATAGAACACACCGAGTGCCATACCTAGATAAATCGCCTCGGACATCGGGGCGCTGTAAAAAAACGCCAGCGGCAGTAGCGCCAGCACCATTACTGACCAGCGCCCCAGGTCGGGGTCGCCGTAATACACCTCGCACACGCGATACAGCAGCACCAGCGCCAACGCCAGCGTCGCCGTGCCAAATACCAGCGCCGCTACGTCCACGCTGCCGGGCGTCAGCACGTCCATCAGGCGCAGTGCAGCGGGGGTTAGCGGGGCGAATACCGTCGGGCCGGGGTCACTGGCGCGGTAGCCATTCTGCGCCAGATTGAGATAATGCGAACCATCCCAGCGCCGCCACACGCCAAACACGGCGCGGGACAGCGGCGCCTCCAGCGCGGGCAGTTCTGCCACTGGGTCGGCGTGGAGATGCGCCGGGATGCCAACACGCTCGCCCACAACCAGCCAGACCAGCGCCAGCCACACCAGCAGCGCCAGCCGCGACGCCACCGCGATGCCGATGCCCCATTTGAGTGCCGGACGCCAGCCTGCCATAAACCTTTCCCCAAAATTGCTCCGTCGGGGCGGCTTTCGAAACCCGCCCCTACCCTATTATCCACCATAACCGGCGGCGCTGCGCCTCAAGAATCAAAACCGGGCATGGTTGCCCGGCGGGTGTTCACGTATAGGATTATCAACCCGTAGAGGCACGGCATACCGTGCCTCTACATCAATTTCATCGGGGGTTTTAGCTCAGGTAATCGCGCAAATTGTGTGCCAGGCGCGGGTGGCGCAGGCTGCGCAGCGCCTCTTTTTCAAGCTGGCGGATTCGTTCACGGCTAAGGCCAAACTTGTTGGCGATCTCTTCCAGCGTGTGCGGTTCGCCACCGCCCAGGCCAAAACGCAACCGCAGGATGTGGCTCTGGCGCGGTGTCAGTTCGCTCAGAATTTCCTCAATCGTTTCCTGCAGCAGATGCTGCGTGGCCGACTCCACCGGACTGGGCGAGTCCTGGTCTTCAATAAAATCGCCAAACTCGCTGTCGCCATCGTCGCCAACCGGGCGTTCCAGCGCAATCGCGTGCTGGCTGGCGTCCATCATGCCGCGAATCGCTTCGGCGGGCAGTTCCATCTCCGCCGCGATTTCTTCCGGAGACGGGCGGCGGCCCAGCGACTGTTCCAGATTCTGGGCGGTGCGGTACATCTGGCGGATACGTTCGGTCATGTGCAGGGGGATGCGGATGGTACGGGTCTTTTGCGCTAGGGCGCGGGTGATCGCCTGACGGATCCACCAGGTCGCATAGGTGCTGAAGCGGTTGCCGCGCGTGTAATCGTATTTATCTACGGCGCGCATCAGACCAACGTTGCCTTCCTGAATCAGGTCCGGGAATGGCAACCCCTGCCCCATGTACCGCTTGGCGATACTGACCACCAACCGCGTATTGGCTCGCCCCAGATGTTCGCGGGCCGCCTGCCCGTCACCGACCAGGCGTTCCATATGCGCAATCCATCCTGGGCCATAGCTCTCGCGCAGGCCGGGTTTGCACAGGCATTTTTTGGCTTCCTTACCCAGTTCAATACGCTTGGCAAGTTCGATTTCTTCCTGCGCGGTCAGCAGGGGTTCCTGCGCCATCTGACGGAAATACAGGCCAACGGGGTCATCAGGGGAAACAGCGTTGATGTCGCCAACGCCGGGATCATGGGTCAGTTCCTCCGGCTCAAACTCAAATTCCATCTCGTCGCTGAAGCCCGTGCGGGCGGGGGGTTCGCTTTCCTGGCGGATTTCGATGCCCAACTCGTCCAGTTCAAACAGTAAGGTCTCAATACTGTTAATGTCATCGCCTTCTTCATCCAATAATTCCAGGACATCCTCGAAGGTTACAAATCCGCGTTGGTCAGCCCGGCTCATCAGTTCCTGTATCACGTGACACCCTCTGTGTACTCGATGTACGGATAGCGCACAATCGCCGCGCTTGTTACACGAAACAAACACGGCGAAAGCGAAACAACTTCATTTTAGCACAATTTTCGTTCGTTTGTGAATAAATTATAAATATGGGGATGCGTAAGAAATGCCAAAAGACGTAAAAACCATTAAGGTATGGTAATGTTCTGGTTAGAACTGGTAAAATTCAGAGGAAATTCACTGAGAATAAAGATCGTCTGATTGCGCCAGAAAAATGTAAATAGTATGATTTATAATACGAGCACAAGAGGTTATTTCAATGGCAACACGCCGTTTTACCAACGACCTTCCGCCTGACCCCGATCTGATGGGCAACCAGGCGGCTAACGCGCCGCCGACGCCGCCCGCTGCCCAACCCCGTCCGGCGGCAGCGCCAGCGCAAAAACCAACCAGCCGCAGCGGCGGCGCTGCCCATATGCCACGCACGCTGACACAGGTGATTAACGAGGCGAACGAACGTGTCATCCAGGGCGATCTGGTGGACTACGTACCGATGTCTACCGGCTTCGACCCACTGGACGGTTTTATTGGTGGCGGCCTGCGAAAAACGGAATTGATTCTGCTAGGCGGCGCGCAGGGCATCGGCAAGACGATTGCGACGCTGCAAATCGCGCGCAACATCGCCATGCGTCCTGACCAGTACGCCTTCTACCTGTCCTACGAGCATACCGAAACGCATTTGATGCATCGGCTGCTGTGCATGGAGAGCGTCAACCCGCCGGAGATTGACATCAGTCGCGGTATCAAGCTGCGCGACCTGTACCAGATCATCGTGGCGGAACGGGCGAAAGGCTTCATGGGGCGTGACAACGGCCCTGCCGGCTCGCTGCAGGCGATTCTGCGCGAGAATCCCAAAACCGCGCCGGCACTCCAGCGCATGTCCCGCTACTCTGACCGGATGATTCTGGTGAAGGCCAGCCCGGCTGTCACCACGCTGAAGGCGATCAAGGAGATGACGGCACGCCTGTGTGACGCCACTGGCGGCAACGTCACCGTGTTTGTGGACTACCTGCAAAAAATCGCCGTGTACCCGGAACGTCCCCGTGACGAAAACGACAAAGTGACCATCATCGTCGAAGGGCTGAAGGACATCGCGCTGTCGCTGGACGTGCCGGTGTGGTCCATCGTGGCCGCCGACCGCGAAGGACTCAAGAGCAAGCGGATTCACCTGTTCCACCTGCGCGGCAGCAGCGCGCTGGATTACGAGTCTGACATCGCCATCATCATGAACAACAAGTACCACATCCTGTCAAAAGACCACGTGGCGTTTAATCCATACACGGCCAAACAGTTCCGGGACTGGGTGGTGTTCACGGTCGAGAAAAACCGTGCCGGACGCGCCATGCAGGACATGGAGTTCCAGCTCTACGGCCAGCACTTCGCCTTTGACCCACGCGGCCAGAAGGTGCAGCAGCAGTTGATTGACGACAAGGTGATCGAAAGTTAAAGCATGATTGTAAGGGGCGGGTTTCGAAACCCGCCCTACCGGCAGCATTCATTGAGGGCGCAATCCACGCGCCCTCTTTGATTCCCCCTTCCCTTTTCTGCTACACTTAAGGCAGGAGGTCACGATTGCATGAGCAGCTTGCACGTCGCGTTTGAGGATCTTCAGACGCGGCTGCGTCAGGTTCAGAACGTCCAATCCATCCGCGTGCTGGACGAGGGCGCCCTTATCGTCACCGTGGCGCAGCCGAGCTTTCACGAAGAGATTGCCATTTACCTGCTGGCGGGCGAACTGTCTGTCGGCTTTATCAAAAAGATGCTGAACGCCAACACGCAGCGGGATATGCACACGCTGTTTATCCCGGCACTCGACCGCATCACCGATGACGGCGAAACGGCGCTGATGAGCGACGCGCTTCGCCTGCTGGTTCACGCCTATGGCGGCAAAGTGTACGCCTACCGGATAGACGGGACGAAGGTCGCCATCATCCCGGTGTTTATCAGCAAAAGCGGGCGGATTTCCACCGGCGAGCCGGTGAACCTGGCGGAACTGAGCGGCGATTACGCCACCTTCAATAACAAATACCTGCTGGGCGTGCGCAAGGTGGCCGGTTTCGCGGCGCAGCAGTACGCGCACCAGACGCACCAGCAGCAACCGGAACCCCGCGCGTACAACCCCTTGCAGCCGTTTTACGATCTGCTCGGCGTGCCGGTGTCAGCCAGCACCAGTGACATCAAACGCGCCTACCGCAAGAAGGCGCTGCGTTACCACCCGGACAGCAACCCCGCGCCGGATGCCCATGCCAAGATGCAGCAGATCAACGAAGCCTACGAACGCATTATGGAACGGCTGAAGACGTATTAGTTGTACGATGGCGTGTAGGGGCGGGTCTGAGACCCGCCCCTACGGTATTACCAGATGGGAGATTTACCTTATGGCAGACAGCGTAGACTTCAGGGAACGGCCCGAAGCGCAGGAAATCGTCATGATCGCCGGCTGGCGGCAGTGGGCGGACGGCGGTTCGGTATCGTCCGGTCTGCCGCTGTATCTTGTCCAGCACACCAAAGCGCGCAGGATCGGTACGATGAAGCCCGACGGCTTTTACCTGTTCCAGATTCCCGGCACGCATGATCTGGTGCGCCCGGTGGTGAAGTTTGACGAGGGTTATCCCCGGTCGCTGGAAACGCAGCGCAACGAGTTTTATTACACCGGTGACAGTCAGCGCGGCGTGGTGATCTTCCTGGGCGACGAGCCGCATATGGACATCGAACGATACGTGGCGGCGATACTGGACGCGGCGCAGTCGCTTGGCGTGAAGCGCATCGTCGGGCTGGGCGGCGTTTATGGTGAGCTACCCTACGATAAGGAACGCATGATTTCATCCAACTACAGCCTGCCGGCGCTGAAGGAACCGGTTCGGCGGCTGGCCGTTAATCTCTCTGACTACGAGGGCGGCGCGAGTATCGGTTCTGTCGTCTGCAAGCGGGCGGGCGAACGCGGCCTGGAATACGTTGGCCTGTACGCCTTCGTGCCGGCCTATGACTTCTCCAACTTCACCACCAACGGCAGCACCATCCGGCTGGAAAACGACTTCATGGCCTGGCTGGGCGTGATGAAGCGCGCCAACTACTGGCTGAAAACCAGCTTCGACCTGAGCGATCTGGAAGAAAAGGCCGGGCGTGTGGTCGAGTCGGTCGAGGCGAAGGTAGACGAACTGGACAGCGCCGCGCCGCATCTGGGCATCCGCGACTACATGCAGCGCCTTTCCGACGAGTTCACCGAAGTCATTTTTGACCCGCTGGACGACGTGTGGGGCAACGAGCTGCGGCGGATACTGGGAGATTCGGAAGGGGATGGGGAGTAGGGCGAACGTTGAGCGACCAGACAGATTTGGTGGAACATGGGCGTTAAGCGCGAATTCTGTAGGGGCGGGTTTCTAAACCCGCGCCTACACAATGCAGTCGCCCCTATTTTTGTATAACCTGCTTCACATCACTTGCGAGTTCTCGCTGGTATTCATCACCAAGTAGAATGGGCTGATAAATCATCAAATAACCTGCTGCCGAAAGCATAAAAAACATCAGCAGCGCCATGAAGAAAGCGCCTTCCAGCAGGAAATACAGGGCAATCAGCAAAATAGCAGGGCCAAAGAGGACAAACCAACAACCATTCACAACGAAAGTTATAGGTTGAGTCCGGCTTTTTAAAGTGACCAATGTTTGATCGAATGTATTCAACGAAGAAAGTGTGCCTTGAATCTGTATTTTTACATAGTTGTAACGTTCAGTCCCCGAAGGTTGCAGGTGGAAACCGCCGCCTATGGCAAAACAGGTTCGATTAATACTGAAGTCCCTGGTGCCATTGACCATCGGGGAAATAGCTACAGTCGTCCGTAAAAAACCAAATGTTTCACTTCTCTGTAGTGATTTTACACGCGCAGCACATTCTTCCACGGGGCAAAATGTTACAAATTCCTCATCTGGCTGAGGTTTTTTCTTGGGTTTTCGTTTTTCTTTTTCCATGTTGTGGTTATATCTAACAACAGCGGAAATGCTGTTGCTGAGGTTAAAAGGTAGGGGCGGGTTTAGAAACCCTCCCCTACGAATCCTATTCTACCGACGTTTCCCGGATATGGATGTAATTCAGCTTTGACAGTTCGCGCACCTGCTGGTCGGCGCGGTAGCTGCTGCGCACCAGCGGGCCGCTTTCCACCCACTTAAAGCCCAGTTCCCTGCCGATGCGCTCGAAGGCGTCAAATTCTTCCGGCAGGTAGTAGCGTTCAATCGGCAGGTGCTTCTGGCTGGGCTGCAAGTACTGGCCGATGGTCAGGATGTCCACACCCAGCCCGGCCAGGTCGCGCATCACGTCCACCACTTCGTCAAACGTTTCGCCCAGGCCAACCATGATGCCGCTTTTGGTCAGCACCAGCGGGTCCATCTGCTTGGCATCGCCCAGCGTCTTAAGCGCCCACTCGTAGCGATCCTGCGGCTGCACCTTCTTAAACAGGCGCGGCACGGTTTCGACGTTGTGATTCAGGATTTCCGGCTGCGCGTCTACCACGATCTTCAGCGCCGCTTCGCTGCCTTTGAAGTCGGGAATCAGCACTTCGATGGAGCAGCCCGGCTGAAGCTGGCGCACCGCCTTGATCGTCATGGCGAAGGCGGGCGCGCCGCCGTCGGCGCGTTCGTCGCGGTTGACGCTGGTAATCACGACGTGCCGCAGGTTGAGCGCCTTCACCGCCTGCGCCACGCGCAGCGGCTCATTCCAGTCAATCGGCTTTGGTCGCCCCGTTTTTACGTCGCAGAAACGGCAACTGCGCGTGCAGACATCGCCTAAAATCAGGAACGTCGCCGTGCCGTGATTCCAGCACTCGGTACGGTTCGGACAGTTGGCCTCCTCGCAGATGGTATTTAACTGCTGGCGGCGCATCAGGTCATGCACCTGCTGGAACACCTCGCCGCCGGGCGCGCGCACCTTAATCCAGGGCGGGCGGCGGCGCGGGTGTTTGGGGTCAGGCTGCCAGCCCGCCGCTTCGACGGTGGGGATGGCGTTGGGGTCAATGGTATCGGTCACGATCAAACAACCTTTCGCTGATTGCCATGATTATAACCCGGCTTGATTAGCGGGGCATAAAGTCCAATTCCATTGGTGTGACGTTCAGGCGTTGCAGCAGCGACCGCCACAGCGCCGTGACGATCAGCTCCCGCATGGCGCCGAAAATGCCCAGCCGCAGCAGGCTGAGGCTGGTAAGCGCGTAATCGCCGGTGAGGTGCAGCCGGTCGTACAGCAGCGGCAGCAGCGTGAAGCCGACCAGCAGTGTCAGCACGTAAACCGCCGCCTGCAGCAGCAGGTACAGGCCGAACGCCCACAGGCTGGCGTCGAGGCGGCTGGCGGTGTAGGTCGCCACCGCCATGCCCACCAGCACGCCCAGCGCCAGCGACTGCACGTATTCCACGTAGACCGCGCCCAGGATGACCAGGAAATTCAGCAGGTGGGCAAACGTCAGGGTGGCCGGCTGCGGGAAACGGGTAAACACGTTGGAGGTAAACACCAGCAGCAGGCCGGCAACCACCACCGCGCCGACAACCCCGCTGGAAATGGACACCCGCACGATGTCGCGCAGGCGCATGAAGTCGTGGTTGCGGTAGAGCGCGCTGGCGCACAGCGCCCACATGGCGCTGAACGGGCCGGACGGAGTGAGCGAGAGCAGGCTGTACGTGTCGCGCTCGTGTTCGCGGGTGATGGCGCTGCCTACGCGCAGCGCACAGTCCAGGCCGTAAGTCAGGCCCAGCACCAGCAGGATCAACGGCATCAACAGGAACAGCAGCGTTGGCGCGTAGCGGCTGAGGCCGATAACCAGGCTGATAATCACATTCGCCCAACTTAAATAGTGCGTTTCGGAATAAACCGGCAGCACCACCGTCCGCTGGAAGACGGGATGCGTGGACGGAGGGCGGTTAAGGGCGCGCCACAGCCGGAGCGTGACCATACGCTACGGCGCGTAACCCCACGCCACCGGGTTCGGGCCGCCAACCGTTGGATAGATGCCCTCGCTTAAGGCCGTAAATGTGCCCGCCGCTACGTCCAGCGCCAGCAGCAGGTAGCCCTTATCGTCGCCCGGCACGTTGCCGCCAAACGCCAGGTGCGTGCCATCTGGTGACCAGATGAGACGCGGCGGGTTCGGCGTGTGTTCGTCGGTGGTGAAGCCGCAGTAAGCCGTTACCTCTCCACTCCGAATGTCCAACACGTGAATCATGGCACTGCCCAGATTGGCTTCCGGGTCGGGGCCGAGCAGTTCCGTCACCCAGAAGGCCAGCCGTGTGCCATCCGGCGACCAGCGTAAATCACCGCTGGCACGCCCATTAATTCGCACCGCGCCGTAACTGCTGGTCAGGTCTGTCCACTGCGCGCGCGTCCCATTGGCGGGGCGTACTGCAAATATTTCGCCGCCAGCAATGCCAGCCTGTGCATCAAACGACCCCGGTGCGACGTAAGCGAACCACTGGCCGTCTGGCGACCAGGCCGCGTCGTCAAAATACGGGACATCCGCGCCGAGATCAAAATACGGCTGCGCGATGCCCGGCATGTCCCGAAATGCCAGGTTGATAAGGCCGCGCTTAAACGTGTCGCCATCCAACTGCACCAGCACACCCCAGCGCCCGCCCGGCTGTATCTTTAGCACGCCGCGCACGTCAAGTGGTTCGCGTTCCCCGCCGTTTTCCGGCAGCAGGTAAGCCCCGCGCGCCGGAGTCCACACCAGCAGCGTATCCGCTGACCACCATTCCACGTCAGAGGCATAGCTCACCAGCGGTGTGCGCTCCGTGCCGTCCAGCCGCATTTTGCCGTAGCTCTGGTCGGCAGCGTTGACGTAGGTAATCCAGCGGAAGTCTGGCGACAGGTGGCAGTTCGAGCCGCACGGGTTGGTATCCGGCAGTGGGTAGCGGGTTTCGCGGTCAATGTTATACACCCACAGGCTGTCACGGTCGAACGCGGTGAGGATGATACCGCCTGGCTGGAAATCCGCCGCGCGCGGCTGAATACCCACCGGCGGGCACAGGCGGATAAGGGGCGGCATTGCGTGGGACGGCAGCCAGCAAAGCAGCAGTAGAACGGCCAGTGAGGCGCAGCGCGCCGCTCCCCCAGGTAGCCGGAATGTCATTACTCGCATCACCCACCCCACCCCGCCAAAGGCAGGGTTGAAACCGCCCGTACCAGCATTGTTGGGAAATTGTTGACAGTACTCAAAAATGTGTGAATTCCGCCTTAAATCTGGTAAACTTAATATCGAAACGCAATGTCCCCGTGTTATGATAATTAAAGGTTCGTCCGATTGCCAGCGTGCCGGTTGAGGTATGGTATGAGTCACACGTTCACCTCTCATTCAGAAGCGAGCCGCCATGCTGCCGAGGGTTCGCCCGACGAGCAGGAAACGCGCGAGCCGGTTAGCCCCCTCCAGACCATGCTGTTCCCGGCGTTTAAGGCTGGCGTGGCGACCGCCCCAACGGCGGAAACCGGACTGGCGGCGGTCGTTGTGGTGAATGCCGAGGGAAAAGATCGGAACGACGATCAGGATGCTTCCCGAACCACTGCCGAAACCCAGGCCGCGCCGCAGAACCAACTGGAGAAGCCTATGTCGCTCACGCCGTCCGTGCTCATTATTGAAGATACCACCGAACTCGGCGAAGTCATCCAGGCGACGCTGGAACGAATGAACATGGTTACGGCCCACGAAACCCATGGGCTGAAAGCGCTCAGCCGGTTTGAGACGATGCAGCCCAGCGTCGTGCTGCTGGACATCGGCCTGCCAGACATGACCGGCTGGAAGTTCCTGGAAACGATCAAGGAAAAACACAAGGGCCAGATGCCGGTCATCATCGTCATCACTGCCTATGGAGACCCTGCTAACCGGCTGGTTGGCAAGCTGCAGGGAGTGTTTGATTATCTGATAAAACCCTTCACTGCCAACGATGTCGAAAAGGTCGTGTCGCGGGCGCTTGGCCTGGTTTAGGCATGTCGAAACGGCGGTTGTGGCGGGCAGTGCCGGTGCTGGCGCTGCTCGTTTTTATTCCCCTGGCGCTCGGTTTTCCCCGGCAGTCTGCCGATTCACCGCAACCGGATGTGCGGCAGCAATTGACCGATAATCTGCGCCGGGGACGCCCGGTACAGGCGCTGTTCCAGGCTGAACGGCTGGCTGCCGAAACCGGCTGGACACCCGAATTACTGCGAACGGCGGGGGAAATCGCTTACCAACTGGGCGACCATGCCCGTGCCGCTGCTTACTGGGAAGCCATCCCGGCAGATGCGATGCCATTGACGCTACTGCGCCAGCTTGCCGGTATCCATTACGAGATGCAGGACTGGCCGAAGCTGGCGGCTGCGCTCGACCGGCTACTGGCCGCCGCGCCTGATGATCGCTGGGCGCGCTTCAACCGGGGCTGGCTGCTGGCCGTCAGCCAGCCGGAGGCCGCCCCGCCCCACCTGCAAGCCGCGGGCCACGACCCGCTATACCATGACATGGCCTTTGACCTGTTGAGCGTGATCCAGACCACCCGCACCCACCTGCCGATGCAGGTCGGCATCACGCTGGCGCAGCGCGGCCTGTGGCCGGAAGCGGAGTACGCCTTCAATCAGGCCGCTGCCGGTGATGGCCCGCAGGCCGAGGCGCTGGCCTACAGCGCCCTTGCCCGTGACCAGCAGGGCAAGGACGGCCAGACCGTCATGCAGCACGCCGTGATGCTTGGGCCGCAGAACGCGCTGGTCCGCTTCCTGCAGGGGCTGCACCTGCGGCTGCGCCACGACCTGCCAGGCAGCCTGGAGGCCTTCCAGTTGGCCGCCGCGCTCGACCCGGTGAACCCGGCCTACGCCGCCGAACTGGGCACCGCCTACCACCTCACCGACGATGTGCAGCAGGCGGAAAGCTGGTTCAAACGCGCGGTTACGCTGTCCGGTGGCGATGCCCGCTTCCAGCAGTTGCTGGAAGCATTCTACGCCCAGACGCTGCCGAAGTGAACGTTTACGCCCCCTAGCCACCATGTTAAAATCGAATCCGAATAAAACCGTCCACTGCCTGTGATTCATACTGGCACGTGGCAGACACGATCATAGGGTTTTGAATGAAGTGAGGCGAACTTGCGTCGTCTGGTTATGCTGCTGGTGCTGATCCTCCTGCTGGGCGCTGCGTTTGGCCTCAACCGCCTGACGCAGAACTGGCATTACGTCGTGCCGGTTGAGCCGGGACAGGTGGCTTATGTCGCCGCCTTTGACGGCTTCAACGACGACTGGAGCCAGTACGAAGGATTGCTGACGGCGCAGATTACCCATGATGGTGTGCTGCGGCTGGAGGCGGACGCCGTCAACAGCGGCCCGTTTTCGGTGACGCGGCAGTATTTTGGTGATTTCGACCTGCGGGCGCAGGCCGTGCCGGTTGCCGGACCGGAAGACAACGGCTACGGCCTCATCTTCCGCCTGCAGGACAACGGCAATACCGACCTGAACGATGACCGCTACTACTGGTTTCTCATTAGCAGTGATGGTTATTATCAGGTGATGCGTGTCGTCAACGGCCAGCAAAAGCGCCTGAGCGACTGGATACCGTCGGATGCGATTCGGACCGGCATCGGCGCCGCCAACTGGCTGCGTGTGGTTGCCAGCGGCGACCGCTTCCGCTTTTACGTCAACAACCAGCCGCTGCAACTGTGTGTGCCGCACGACCCGGACGCCGAAAGCACCTTCACGGCGCTTAACGAGTGCGTGCAGGGGCAGATGGTGGATGAACTGATGGACTCAACCATCCCCAACGGACGCATCGGTGTGATCGCCCACGCTTTCAGCGAAAGCGGCGTGGTGGTGGAGTTTGATAACGTGATAGTGTTGGGGCCGGAAACAGCCAAAGGATAATTGCGTGTGGCGCAAGGCCTTGCGCCCCTACCCGGGACTGGATTTAACGTGATGAAAGTACATTTACGGACGCTGGGCTGCCGGCTGAATCAAAGCGAAATGGATACGATGGCGCGGCAGCTTCGCCAGCAGGGCCATGAGATTGTGGACGACCCAACGCAGGCCGACGCGGTGGTGGTGAACACCTGCGCCGTCACGCAGGACGCGACCCGCACCAACCGCCTGACGGTCCGCGAACTGCACCGCGCCAATACCGTCGCGCCGATCACCGTCACCGGCTGTTACGCGCAAATCGCGCCGGCGGAACTTCAGGTGCTGCCGGGCGTGGCGCGTATCGTGGATAACCTGCATAAGGATACGCTGGTGGAAATGCTGACCGGGCAGCCGGTTGCGCCGTTTGAGATCGAGCCGATTGAGCGCGATCAACGACCGGGCACCTACGGACGAACACGAGCCTTTGTCAAGGTACAGGATGGCTGCGACAATGCCTGCACCTTCTGCGTGACGACGATTGCGCGTGGCGCGGGCCGCAGCCGGGCGCTGGACGAAATCGTGAACGAAATCCGTTACCTGCACGCCCTCGGCTACCGGGAAGCGGTGCTGACCGGTGTGCATCTGGGCAGCTACGGCCACGACCGGGGCGAACGGGACGGCCTCGCCCAGCTGGTTCGTGCCATCCTGGCGGACACGGACATGCCCCGGTTGCGGCTGTCATCCCTCGAACCCTGGGATTTGGCGCCGGACTTTTTTGACCTGTGGCAGAACCGGCGGTTGTGCCGCCACCTGCACCTGCCGCTGCAAAGCGGCTGTGACGCCACGCTCAAACGGATGTTGCGGCGCACGACGCCGGCGCAGTTCCGCGCCTTGATGCAGGCGGCGCGGGAACGTATCCCCGGCGCGCGCATTACGACGGACATCATTGTTGGCTTCCCCGGCGAAACCGACACCGAATTTGATACGAGCCTGGCATTTATCGAAGAAATGAACTTCGCCGGGATGCACGTTTTCCGCTACAGCAAACGCCCCGGCACGGCGGCGGCACGAATGCGCAACCACGTCAGCGAGGACGTGAAGAAACAGCGCAGCGCCCGCTTGCTGGCGCTGGCGGAGGCGGGCGAGCGCCGCTTCTGCGAACGGTTCGCCGGGCACACGCTGGCCGTGCTGTGGGAAAACATCGCTGGCGCGACTGACGCCGGGTTTATGAATGTTGGATATACTGATAACTACATCCGGGCGCACTGCATTCATCCCCGCGTGCTGACCGATCACATCACGCCGGCCCGGCTGGAGCAGTACGCGGACGGCCAGATGAAGGCGACGCCGGTTTTAGACTTTGCCTAAATTGTGTAGGGGCGGGTCTCTAAACCCGCCCCTACGGGATTGCTTATTAACCAGGAGCGATAACCACGATGGATGACCCAAAAGCCAGACTCCAGGCAGCCCTGAAAGAGGCGATGGCAAACAAGGACGCCGCCCGCCGCGACACGCTGCGGCTGCTGATGAGCGCGCTGAAGCAGGTGGAGGTGGACGAACGTAAGGAATTAAGCGCCGACGATGTGTACGCCATCCTGCAAAAGGAAGCCAAGAAGCGCCGCGAAAGCATAGACGAGATGGAAAAAGCCGGTCGTGCCGCGCTGGCGGCCAACGAACAGCGCGAACTGAACCTCATCGAGGAGTTTTTGCCCAGGCAGCTTACCCGCGAGGAAGTGGCCGCGCTGGCGCGGGATGCGATTGCTCAAAGTGGCGCGACCTCGCCTAAGGATATGGGCAAGGTGATGGGCGTGCTGATGCCTAAAGTTAAAGGTCTGGCGGACGGCAAACTGGTGAATGATGTCGTCCGCGAACTGCTGAGTTCATAAACCAATGGTCAACTGGCTGGCGGATCGTCTACAGCGATTGTTCCGCATCCCGGAGGCGCGGACGCAGCGCGCCCTGCAACTGGCCGGGGCGGCGCTGGCGGCTGCAACCTTTATCCTGACGACCACCATCCTGGTCGCCTTTGACAGCGTATTCCTGGGTGCCAACAACATCGCCGGGCTGCGCGTCGGGGACATCGCGCCGCAGGACATCCGCGCGCCTGTCGCGCTGCCGTCGTACGTCAGCCAGGTGTTGACGGAACAGCAGCGCCAGCGCGTCCGCGCCAGCGTCGCGGAAGTATATTACCTGCCTGACCCCGGCGTATCGCGGCGGCAGATCGAACTGGCGCGGCAAATCCTGAATTACATCACCAACATCCGCCGTGACCCGTTTGGCACACTGGACGAAAAGCTGCATGACCTGTCGCACATCACCGATCTGACACTGAGTACCGACATCGCGCGCCAGATTCTGACGATGGACGAACCAACCTGGAACGATGTCAACGAGCAGGTCACCAGTATTCTGGAACGGGTGATGCAGGGCGAAATCCGCGAATCGAATTTGCCATCCATCCGTGCCCAGCTACCCACTCAGGTTAGCGTGCGCTTTAGCGACAGCGTGGCGCGTATCATCGTGGCGATTGTCGAGGATTTGGTCCGACCGAACACGCTGCTCGACCCGGAAGCAACCGAACGGGCGCGCGACGAAGCCGCCGCGCAGGTTGAGGTGCGGCGCAGCTTCGAGCGTGGGCAGATTGTAGTGCGCGCCGGCGAACGGATTGACGAAGCCACCTATGAGGCGCTGACCATGCTGGGGCTGCTCGAACCCGCCGACCGCCGCCTGTTTGTGGTGTTCCGTGCCCTGCTGGCAAGTGTGCTGGTAATGGTCGTCTTTGGCCTGTATGTGTCCCGGTTCACTCCCTGGCTGCTGGAATCGCCCCGCCTGCTGGGTTTAATGGCAATCATTTTTCTGATCGTGCTGTTTGGCGCGCGTATGACCGGCCTGTACGGGCAGCTATACCTGTACCCATCGGCGGCCCTGGCGCTGATGTTTGTGGCGATTGTCGGGCCGGAACTGGCGCTGATGGGCACGCTGGGACTGGCAATGCTGGTTGGCCTGATGCAAAACAATTCGCTGGAAATCGCCCTGCTCACCGCTGTCGGCGGGCTGATGGCCGTACTGACGCTGTGGCGGGCGGAACGGCTCAACAGCTTTTTTATGCCCGGTCTGCTGGTCAGCCTTAGCAACGTCGTGGTTATCACCATCTTCTTCCAGGGCGGCACAATCCTAAACGGTGACGCGACGTTTGGCGAAATGCTGATCTACAGTGTGCTCAACGGTATTCTGGCAGCAACGGCAGCGCTGGCCGGCCTGTATCTCATCACACTGATTTACAACCTGCCAACCGGCCTCAAACTGGTGGAACTGAGCCAGCCGAGCCAACCGCTGCTGCAGCGGCTGCTGCGGGAAGCGCCCGGCACGTACCAGCACTCGCTGCAAGTGGCGAATCTGGCGGAGCAGGCCGCCAATGCCATCGGCGCGAATGCCGACCTGGTGCGGGTAGCGGCGCTGTACCACGACATCGGCAAGATGATTAACGCCCCGTTTTTCACCGAAAACCAGGTCGAAGGCATGAACCCGCACGACGTGCTGAATGACCCGGCCCGTAGCGCGGATATTATCATCAGCCACGTGACCGACGGCGAAAAGCTGGCGCGCCAGTACCGCCTGCCCGCCCGCTTCCGCGATTTTATCCTGGAACATCACGGCACGCAGGTCCTGTATTTCTACCAGCAGGCGGTTGAACGCGCCGGCGACGATGAAGTAGTGGATATTGAACAGTTCACCTATCCCGGCCCCAAACCACAAAGCCGCGAAACCGCCATCCTGATGATCGCCGATAGCTGCGAAGCGGCGGTGCGGTCGCGCAAGCCGGTGAAGAAGCAGGAAATTGCGGACACGGTGCAGCAGATCATTGACATCAAACTGCGTACCGGCCAGTTGGACGAGTCCGGCCTGACGCTGAACGACATCGCCACCATCCGCAGGATTATCACCGACATGCTGCAAGCCGTGTTCCACCCGCGCATCAGCTACCCCATACCCGCGAGAGAACAGGACGATGACCGCACTCGCCCACATGCGCAAACGCCACGTGTGGAGATGAACCGCGTTGTCGTGGACGAACGCCGCGCCGAAGCGCCGACGCCACCGACAGTGAACGTCGAACCAACCCGCCCGAAGCTGCAAACGCGCGAAGTGCCACCGGTGACGGTGGCCGTCGCCGAGGACGACGATTCGCCGCTGCCGGAAGTGCCACCGCTGCCCCGCACGACGGAGCAGCGCCAGGTGCACCCAAACGACAACGGCCAGCGCCCCACCGAGGAAGAAATAACCGAAGATCACCCGGATTAAGCCTATGGCCTTCCATGTTGACATCCAGAACCAGGGCAACTATCTCCTGAACGACAGCCGCCTGCAGGCAGCGGCCACAACCGTGCTGGCACAGCACAACGCCCTACCGGACACCGGCCTGAGCGTGGTGATTGCTGATGACAAATTTGTTGCCGGCCTGAACCGTCAGTTCCGGGGCGTTGATGCGCCAACCGATGTGCTGTCCTTCCCGGCAGATGCGCCGCCGGTGAAGGAAGACGACGAGCCGCCCTACCTGGGCGATCTCATCATCGCCTACCCCTACGCGGCGGCGCAGGCCGAGCGCGAAGGCCACCCGCTCGACGACAGTCTGGCGCTGCTGGTGGTTCACGGCACGCTGCACCTGCTCGGTTACGACCACGATACGCCGGAGAACGGCGCCCGGATGTGGGCGGCGCAGGAAGCCGCGCTGACGGCGCTCAATATCCCGCTGGCCTACGTCCCGGCGCTGGAAGAAGGTCAGGCCGATGACGAGGCGCACTAAAAAGGTGCTGGATGCGCTGACCAGCACAATGAAGATCAACCCCAACCATTACAGCGCCCTGTCCAACAGCCCCAACCGGATTGAAAGCCTGGGTTATGCGCTGGCCGGCTGGCTGTACATGTTGCGCCACCAGAAAAACACCCGCATCATGAGCGTCGCTACGCTGGTGGTGATGATCGTCGCGCTGTGGCTGGAGATCGGTTTTCAGGGCTGGGCGGTGCTGATTCTCAGCATTTCGATGGTATGGATGGCTGAATTTTTGAACGCGGCGGTCGAGGCGGTGGTTAATCTGGCCTCACCGGAGTATCATCCTATGGCAAAGGTGGGCAAGGACGTGGCAGCGGCGGCGGTGCTCCTGGGCGTAGTCGCCTCGGTGCTGATCGGCCTGCTCATCCTGGGGCCGCCCTTACTGGCGAAAATCAGTAGTTAGGGGTATGGACGTGGACACGCAGCAGCCAACCAGCCGGAAAAACCGCGCCCGCGAACGGCACGAACGGCGCAAGGCGCGCCAGCAGGGCTTTTCGCTGGCGGATGCCGCCCGCAGCCTGCCGCGCCAGGTGAAACCGGCAGGCGGTTTTAAGCTGCCGGAGCTTCGCCTCCCCCAGCTTAAGCTGATCGCCTACAGCGTGGCCGCCATCGCCATCATTCTGGCCGTGATTTACGCGCTGGGGCGCTTCTCCGGCGGCAATGACGAACCAGTCAGCCGGAATGCGATCTGGGTGGGCACGGAATGGACGTATAACACACCGGCCAGCGATGACCTGACCGCGCTGGTCAATCGCCTGCAGGATAATCAGATTGGCACGGTTTATGCCTGGGTTAGCCTGCTCCAGCCGAACGGCACGTGGTCGGAAACGATCAAGCTGGATAAGGTGCGCGACTTCGCCCGGCAGTTCCGCCAGGCGTATCCCGATGCGCAGCTTTACGGCTGGTTGAGCGTAGCCGCGCAGGGCGAAGACGGCAACAACCGGCTGGGCGATGCTACATTGCAGCAGCAGGTGGCGGATTTCAGCCGCCGCGTGACCGACGACTTTGGCTTTGATGGCGTGTTCCTGAACGTCGTGCCGGTACTGAACGGCGACGAAAACTTCCTGGCGCTGCTGCGGAAAGTGCGCCTCGCCATCGGCGAGGATACGCCGCTGTCAGTCGCCGTGCCGCCGGACTGGACGCCACCCGACGAATCCGTACCGCAGCCGCCACAGATCGCGCCGAATACCGTATGGGAACCCGACTACAAAAAGCGCGTCGCCATCCTCGCCAGCCAGATGGTCATCACCGCTTACAACAGCGGCCTGACGAGCACCGAGGATTATCAGGCATGGGTGGCCTATCAGGTTAAGGCGTTTGCCGATGTGACGGCAGAGATGGCAACCAACACGGAAGTGCTGATCGGGATTCCATCCTACGATACCGAGTCGCCGGAACACCGGCTGGATGTGGAAAACATCGCGGCGGCAGCCTCCGGCGTGCGCGATGGCCTCCAACAGGCCGGGGACTCAGCGGCGGTGGTAACAGGCGTCGCGCTGTACGCGGAATGGGACACCGACGAAAGCGACTGGCAGCAGTTCCGCCGGGAATGGCTGCGGCGGTAAATTGTCCTCTACTCGCACAGATATCGTTGTGGGGTACGGTATGCCGTGCCCCTACAAAAACCAGACTTATTTCACCGGGTTCAACAATGGGCTTAAGCCCATTGTCTATATCCACGATTCTCCCCATTCCCTCGAAATTTCCCCTGCCAACCCTCTTGACTCTGACGTAACGTGATACCTTATGATGGCGCTGAGTGAGGGAACAGGTCCGATGTACACGGTCAAACAGCTATCCGATCTGGCGGGCGTCAGCGTTCGCACCCTGCACTATTACGACGAAATCGGGCTGCTGCGCCCGGCGAAAGTCGGGGCCAACGGTTATCGCTACTACAATGACCACGAGCTGCTGCGGCTTCAGCAAATCCTGTTCTACCGGGAAATCGGGCTGGAGCTGACGCAGATCAAGGAGATTCTCGACAGCCCGGATTTTGATCTGGTGGCAGCGCTGCGCTCACACCGCGCGGTATTACAGGAACGCAGCCAACGCCTGCAAAATCTGATTCGCACCGTTGACAGCACGATCATGCACCTGGCAGGAGAAGTGGACATGAGCCGGAAGCGGATGTTTGAGGCCTTCAGCGACGAAAAGCAGAAATACTACGAACGGGTGGCGCGGTTGCAATACAGGGCAGACATCGTCAATGCCTCAATCAAACGCTGGAACAGCTACACCCAGGCGCAACGGCAAGCCATCGGCGAGGAAGGCAACCAGATTTATTTCGATCTGGTGGACGCGCTGGAAGCTGGCAAAGCGCCAAACAGCGCCGAAGTGCAGGCGATCATGCAGCGGTGGCACAACCATCTTGGTTATTTCTACGAGCCGACGCTGGACATCCTGCGCGGGTTAGGCGAAACGTACAACTCGCAGCCGGATTTCATCGCCAACTTCAAGAAGCTGCATTCCGACCTGCCGGATTATTTGTCGGCAGCCGTCGCGCAGTATGTGGTTGATCTGGAAACCACCGAACTCGAACGGATGCTGGCGGAAGACGAAGCCGCGAACCAACGGCTGACGGGATAACAGGTGGCTGACTGAGATAGATTTGCAGGCAATAGGGGGTGCAGCGCACAGCGCGCCATGCGTACCAAGTTTAGCGTTGCGCGCCGCCAGCCGCCGGGGTTAAAACCACCCGGCTGACGAAAAACCAGGCCCACTGACGGGGCTGGAAGGCGCATTCCTGATTTGAGACAGCGCCTTTAGTGCGCTTGGTTTTCAGACAGCCAGACGGCTTTAGCCTCTGGCGACGACCTGCCGAACCCTGATCCTGGTGCATTTGGGGCGCTGCGTGCAGCGCCCCTACGCGATTCCACAGCGTTGGAACAAGCTGCTATCGTGTCCCTACTTCCCCAGTTCCTCAAAGAAATAGATCGCGGTATCAATGCCTTTGTGGAACATCTCGACGCTGAAATGTTCGTCCGGGCCGTGCGCGCCGTCGCTGCGGAGGCCGAAGCCAAGCAGCACGACCGGCACGTTTAACTCGCGCTGGAGGTCAGCCATGATCGGCAGCGTACCGCCGCCGCGTTCAAACAGCGGTCGCCTGCCCCAGCCTTTTTCGTAGGCGGCGCTGGCGGCCTGAATTGCCGGTTCGCGCGGGTCGGTCATCGCGGGGAAGGCTTCCGCAATCAGGCGCACTTCGCTGCGAACCGTGGGAGGCGTCAGGCGGGCGATCTGGTCGCGCACCAGTTCAAAGATGCGGCGCGGGTTCTGGTTGGCGACGAGGCGGCAGGAGATTTTCGCCAGCGCCTTCGCCGGCAGCACTGTTTTTGACCCCGCGCCGTAAAAGCCGCTGACAAAACCGTTGATTTCCAGTGTTGGCCGCCCGCCGACCCGTTCATGGAGAGCGTAAGCCGGTTCGCCCCAGAACTGCGGCACGCCGGTCATGTCGCGCCAGTAGGATTCGGGCGCGGCACTGCGTTGCAGTTCGGCGCGTTCGTCATCGGACAGCGGCAGCACGTCGTCGTAAAAACCGGGCACGGCCACGCTGCCATCGGGGTTGTGCAGCGCAGCGATGATCTCCGCCAGCGCCTGTGCCGGGTTATGCACCATGCCGCCGAAGCCGCCACTGTGTAAATCCTGCTTCGGCCCCCAGACCTCGACTTCCATGTAGGCCAGCCCACGCAGGGCATAGCAGATTGAAGGCTGGTCAATCGCCAGAATACTGGTGTCGGAAATCACGCATACGTCGGCGCGCAGCAGGTCTCTGTGTTCCCGCACCCACGCGCCGAGATTGGGCGACCCGATTTCTTCCTCACCTTCAATCAGGAACTTCAAGTTGACCGGCGAGCTGCCCGTCGCCAGCAGCGATTCGGCGGCTTTCACATGGGCGAACGCCTGCCCCTTATCGTCGGACGACCCACGCGCGTAAATCCTGCCATCTCGAATCACCGGCTCAAACGGGTCGCTCGTCCAGCCGGCTTCCAGTTCGGCAGGCTGCACGTCGTAATGGCCGTAGACCAGCACCGTCGGCGCATTCTCGCCCGCGCCTTGCCATTCGGCATACACCACCGGATGCCCGGCAGTTGGCATGATGTCAACGCGCTGCATCCCGATGCGGCGCAGATCGTCCGCTACCCACTGCGCGGCGCGCTGCACGTCCGCCACGCGCTGCGGGTCGGTGCTGATGCTGGGGATTCGCAGCAGCTCAAACAACTGCTGGCGGAAGCGGTCGGCATGGGTTCGGGCGTAGTCGTGGGGGGTTGTCATCATGATTGATCTCCTGGAGGGGGTCTGAGACCCACCCCTACGGTTGCTGTTTCGCAATCGCCTCATAGAAATAGATCGCGGTCTGGATGCCGCGCCGGAACATTTCGATGCTGAAATGTTCGTTCGGGCCGTGCGCGCCATCGTCATTCAGGCCGAAGCCCATCAAAATCACGGGCAGCCTCAGCTTATGGTTGAAGTCGGCCACCACCGGGATGCTGCCCCCCTCGCGGCTGAACACCGGCGGCTTGCCCCACCCCTGCTCGTAGGCGGTGATAGCGGCCTGCATCGCCGGGGTGTTGCGATCAACAAAGGCCGGTTCGCCGGCTTGCAGCAGGCGCAGTTCGCTGCGCACCGTCGGCGGCGTAATCATTGCCACGTAATCCCGAACCAGTTCGTAAATGTGGCGCGGGTTCTGGTTGGCAACCAGCCGGCAGCTTATCTTGGCAATCGCCCGCGCCGGCAGCACCGTCTTAAAGCCCGCGCCGTAAAAGCCACCCGCCATGCCGTTGATTTCCAGCGTCGGGCGCGCGCCGATGCGCTCGTGCAGCTTAAACTGCGCCTCGCCCCAGGGCTGCGGCGCGCCGGTCGCTTTGCGCCAGTCGGCTTCCACAAATGCGGTTCGCTCCAGTTCGGCGCGTTCGTCATCGGCCAGCGGCAGCACGTCGTCGTAGAAACCCGGTACGGCCACGCTGCCATCGGGGTTGTGCAGCGCAGCGATGATCTCCGCCAGCGCCTGTGCCGGGTTATGCACCGTGCCGCCGTACTGCCCGCTGTGAAGGTCCTGCGCCGGCCCCCACACTTCCAGTTCCATACCCACCAGACCGCGCAGCGCATAGACGATGGAGGGCTGATCCATCCGCGCCATGCCGCTGTCGGAAATCACACATACGTCGGCGCGCAGCAGATCAAGATGTTCGTCAATAAACCGGCTCAGGTTGGGCGAACCAATTTCCTCCTCGCCTTCAATCAGGAACTTCAAGTTGACCGGTGAGCTGCCCGTCGCCAGCAGCGATTCGGCGGCCTTCACATGGGCGAACACCTGCCCCTTGTCGTCGGATGCGCCACGCGCGTAAATCCTGCCATCTCGAATCACCGGCTCAAACGGGTCGCTCGTCCAGCCGGCTTCCAGTTCGGCAGGCTGCACGTCGTAATGGCCGTAGACCAGCACCGTCGGCGCGTTTGCCTCCGCGCCCAGCCATTCGGCATACACGACCGGATGCCCGGCAGTTGGCATGATGTCAACGCGCTGCATCCCGATGCGGCGCAGATCGTCCGCCACCCACTGCGCGGCGCGCTGCACGTCCGCCACGCGCTGCGGGTCGGTGCTGATGCTGGGGATGCGCAGCAGGTCTTGCAACTGACTTAGGAAACGGTCAGCGTTGGCAGAGGCGTACTCGTGTGCGTTCAAGATCGTTTTACCCCTTCATCATGACATTCCGTAGGGGCACAGCATGCCGTGCCCCTACCTGTCCGGTTCGGAAATCTCCGCGTAGAATTGGAGCATCGTTTCGATGCCGCGATACCACAGGTCGAGATACACGTGTTCGTTTGGGCCGTGAGCGCCGCAGCCCTTGTAGCCGAAGGCCATCAGCACCAGCGGCTTGCCCAGTTCGCGCTGCAGGTCAACCGACACCGGCACGCTGCCGCCCGCGCGCACGTAATGCGGGCGCTTGCCCCAGGTCCTTTCGTAGGCGCGCATGGCCGCTTCGACCATCGGATGGTGGCGATCAATCAGCAGCGGCTCACCGATGGACACCAACTGCACGTCCACGCGCACGGTTGGCGGGGCGATCTGCTGGATGTAATCGCGCACGCGCTCAAAGGTGCGCTGCGAGGTCTGATTCGGCACCAGACGGCAGCTAATCTTCGCCCAGGCTTTGGCCGGCAGCACCGTCTTAAAACCCTCGCCCGCCCAGCCACCGGCGATGCCGTTCACTTCCAGCGTCGGGCGCGCGCCGATGCGCTCATGCAGGTTATAACCCGGTTCGCCCCATTGGGCCGGCGCAGCGGCCACATCGCGCCACTCAGCTTCGACGTAAGGCAGCGCCTGCGCCAGTTCGGCGCGTTCGTCGGCGTCCAGCGGCAGCACGTCGTCGTAGAAACCAGGCACGGCCACGCTGCCATCGGGGTTGTGCAGGGCGGCGATGATGTCCGCCAGCGCGTGAATCGGGTTATGCACGGTGCCGCCAAAGTGCCCGCTGTGCAGGTCGCGCTGCGGGCCGTAGACCGTCACTTCCAGGCTGACCACACCGCGCAGCGAGTAGCCCATATCCGGCTGCTGAAGGTCGGCCATGCTGCCATCGCAGATCACTACCACGTCCGCTTGCAGGCGGTCGCGGTGGGCGGCAACAAAGGCCGCCAGATTGGCGGAATCCGACTCTTCCTCGCCCTCAAACAGCAGCTTGATATTCACCGGCGCGCCGCCCGTCGCCAGCAGGGCTTCGGCGGCCTTTAGCTGGGCCATGACGTTGCTCTTGCTGTCAATCGCGCCGCGAGCGTAAATCTTGCCATCGCGCTCGACCGGCGTGAACGGGTCGGTGTCCCAGCCGTCGGCCATCTCGGCGGGCTGCACGTCGTAATGGCCGTAGACCAGCACCGTCGGCGCGTTTGGCCCCGCGCCCAGCCATTCGCCATAGACGATAGGATGCCCGGCAGTGGGGATCGCTTCAGCCCGATGAAAACCAATCCGCAGCATATCATCAATCAGCCACGCTGCCGCGCGCTCCACATCCGGCTTATGCTGCGGCAGTGTGCTGACGCTGGGAATGCGCAGCAGGTCTTTCAACTGCTCCTTGAAACGGTCGGCGTGAAGCTGCGTGTATTCGTATGGGTTCATCTTTCTCAATTCTCGCTGGCAGTCAGGAAGCAAACACCTTCGCCGCGCTGTCCCAGATCACCTTTTTGTCAGCTTCGTCCGGTACAAACGGGAAGTAGAAACCAACCCGGTCGAGCAAGCCCTCATAACGCTCCTTCACTTTGTGCGGCAGGTCGTTCGGCGGGGCGACCACCGCAAACTCGTTCAGCATATCGTCGCTGATCTCCTGCCACATCTCTGCCCAGCGCCCTTCGCGGCTCATGGCGTTCAGCCGCTGCGCCAGATCACCCCAGCCATGCATCTCCATGACGCCGGCGTAGCTGGGCGTGCTGGCATAAAACGCAATCTGCGACTTCGCCATGATGGCGTTATTCTGCGTTTCCTCGGCGTTGCGTCCGGTCACGACGAAGATGGCGCACGTCAGCTTCACGTCCTGCCGCGTCCGCAGCGCCTTGTGCGCGCCGATTTCGATGTTGGGGATAATCAGTTCTTTCAGGTATTTGACGGTATGGAAGGCGTGAACATGAAAGCCCTGGCACAGTTCCCCGGCCAGCCGGCACAGCCCTTCGTTCACGCCGGCGATGTACACTGGAATGTCGGAGTATGGCATCGGACTGGGCGAGAAAAATGGCGTCATCAGCGTAAACTGATAGTGCTCACCCTGGTAGCGCAGCGGCACGCCGTTCTGCCACGTGTTCCAGATGGCGCGCAGCGATTCGATGTACTCGCGCAGGCGCGGCACCGGCGCCGTCCACTCCGTGCTGAAGCGTTTGGTGATGTGCGGCTTGACCTGCGTTCCCAACCCTAGAATAAAACGCCCCTTCGACTGTTCGGCCAAATCCCAGGCGACGTTCGCCACCACCATTGGGCTGCGTGGGAAAGCAACCGCAATCGCTGTACCCAGGTTGATACGCTGCGTGGCGACGGCAGCGTGCGTCAGCGGCAGGAAGGGGTTATGTGCCGTTTCCGCCGTCCACAGGCCGTCGAAGCCGTAGTCTTCCACCTGCCGGGCCAGATCGCCCGCCGCGTTTAAATCGGTCGGAAAAATCGTCACGTCAAATAACATTTCTTCATCCTATTCGGTAATGGTAAAACCCTCGGCAGCCAGTATTATATCCAGTCCATCGGCCAGCGCATCTACCGCCGCCAGCACGTCCGCGCCGTCGGCACGCAGCAGGCGGTCTACATCCTCGCGCATGGTCGGTGGACGCAGCGGGCAGCGTTCCTCAACCAACTGCGCCAGCCGCTTTTCCCCGGGATGCGGCAGGCGGTTGAACGCAAACAGCACATCAAAGTAGCTCGCCAGCAGCGCACCAACACGATGATTGATACTCACGCGGTCATTGCGCCGGATGGCGCTTTCGAGTTGATGGGAATACGCGGAAAGTTTCTGCCGCAGCAGCGGGTAATTCTTGGCAAATACCGCCTGCCGCAGCGGTTCGGGGTACGGCTGGCGGGTGTACTGCTGCAACCGCGCGTACCAGCCGTTACGATCAAACAGCGGCTGCGAGTGGAGTACGTTGTACCAGAAACAGGTGGAATAGCCGGTCGAAGCCTGATGCCGGACCAGCACGCGGTTTAGCTGCTCCTCAATCCACGCCGGCTGGCGGAAGGTGACATCCACCTTGATGCCGCTGACCTGGTCTATCCACTCGTCGCCCGGCTCCCAGAAGCGGTTGTCCACGTCAGCACGACTCGCGTCCCGCAGCGCGATTCTGCGCCGGTCATTCAGTGACAATTCTTCCGTCGAATAGACGTACAGATCAATATCGGACTCGTTGTCGGCCACATCGGCGGCCAGCGACCCGGCCAGCACGACCGCCGTAACAACCGGCAGTTCGGCATAGCGGGCAGCCGTAGCCTGAGCCAAAAAGAAGGGTTGGGTGGCGAGCATAAGCGTTCCCTGCTGGCGGATTCCGCCTGCAATTGTACTTTCCTGCCGCGAGGGATGCGAACGGGCGGTTATATCCGCTTCCGAAACCGGGAGGCGGCATTGTACGTATTGATCGGTAGGGACACGATAGATCGTGTCCCTACGTTAGTTGAGGAGCGATGCGAGATGAAAAAGACGCTTGCCGAACTCGAAAGTCAGGGCGTTCGCTGGATAAAACCCAGTTTCTGGCGCAACCATTATGAACTGCGCGGCGATGACGGTGAGGTGCTGGCAACCATCCATCAACCCAAGTGGTGGCGGGACCTGGTCGAAGTGGAAGGTGTGGGCAACCGCTGGCTGTTCGAGCGCAAGGGCCTGTGGAACCGGCGCGTCGAAATCCGTTCCGCCGTGACCGGCGAAGAACCGGCGGTATTCCGCTATAACTGGTCGGGAACGGGACGGCTGGAATATCCCGACGGGCGCGTGTTCTACTGGAAGCAGGGCAACTTCTGGGGGACCAAGTGGGTATGGACCAATGCCGAAGGCGAACCGCTGGTTGGCTTCCACACCAAAAACAGCTTCAAGTTAAGCGCGGACATCAGCCTGGACCCGGAACTGGAAACCGCCAAAGCGCCGACGCTGCTGCTCTTCCTCGGCTGGTATCTGGTGGTGAAACACTACGAAGATACAGCGGCAATTGCCGGGGCATAGCTACTCGTCCCAATCCTCCTCCAGCCCCAGCATGTCGCTCATGAGGATGGCGCCTTCGTTGCGCTGCGGCAGCCGGCTGAGGTAACGCTCGGTCACGGCGACGTTGGAGTGCCGCAAAAGCTGGCTGATTTTTTCGATGGGCGTTCCCGCCTCGTGCAGCGCTCCAGCTACCGACCGGCGCAGATCGTGCGGCGCGACGTGGCCGAGATCAGCCAACCGCGCGGCATCGCCAACCATCCACCAGATGCCGTCCGGCGTCAGTCCCCGACGGCTGATGCGCCCGCCCTTCCAGATACGCCGCACCAGCGGCGACTCCTTCGACGGCGCGGCGTTGTCGCGGGTGATGGCGGCGCGCCAGCGATGAATGAGGGCCAGCACCGGGCGCGGTACATCAATGATGGCCGCCTTGCGCCCCTTGCCATGCACCCGCATGACCACGCGGTCATTTTGCAGCGACAGGTCGCCCCAGCGCGCGGCGGCCAGTTCTTCGCGACGCAGCGCCATCGTACATAGAATCGAAAGTACAACGTGGTTGCGCAGCGCCTGATTTTCCGAGGTGGCGATCTGCTGCGAGGCGGCGATCAGCCGCTTGATCTGCTCCGGTGACAGCCAGCGTCCGGGCCGCTGGCCATCTTCGGCCTTCGGTGGTCGCACGTTCGTCATGCTGGCGCTGCTGTAGTCGTCCAGCAGGCCGGCTTCTGCCAGCAGGCTCGCCAGCGTCACCACCGCCGCCCGCGCCTGACCGATGGCCTGCTTGCCATGCTCGGACTCCACCAACTGTCCCAGCCAGGCGCGGAACTGCGGCGCGCTAAGGCTCGCTTGCAGCGTCCGCACCGGCAGCGCCTGCATCCGGTTGATGCGCCCATCGCCGCTGGTCGGTTTCAGGCCGGCCACATCGCGCAGGTACTGGTCTACCCAGCGGAAATAGGCGCGCTGGGTATGCACGCTGCTGGCGCGCCCAGGCAGCGCCATCAAGAAATTGAAGGTTAACTCGTCCGCCGGGGCAATCGCGCTGCTGCGCCTGGAGAGAATGATCTTCGCCATGCCGGGGATTATAACATGAGTTCTATTTCGTAGATGGTGGCTCATCCAACAGCCGGTTTTGCGCCGTAAGTTATGGAGGTAGAACTACGTCCTAAAACCATCGGACGGTTTATTGTGAAAGGGAGCTTGTATGCGCGTTACAAAGTTTCTGCTGCTGGTCACTGCGCTACTGGTACTGGTGCTGCCCACTGCGGCGCAGGAAATGACACCGGAAGCTACCACAAGCGCCGCCCTCGGCGAACCGATTATCATCAACCTGGCTGCGCTGCTGCCGGAAGGCGTGGAGTACGACGCCGCAAATGACCGCTTCCTGTTCGGGTCACTGAGTCAGGGCACGATTTTCCAGATTGAGGAAGGCGGCGAGGCCGAACCCTTTATCGAGGACGAAGACCTGGTTTCAACTGTCGGCATTCACGTTGACGCGGCGAATAACCGGCTGCTCGTCTCCAATTCCGATTCGAGTATGTTCTCCGACCCGTCCGCCACTGGCACCGCACAACTGGCCGCGTATGATCTGGAAACAGGCGAGCGGCTGTTCCTGGCCGACCTGGGCGCGCTGCTGCCGGACAATCGCCATTTCGCCAATGACGTGACAATTGACGCTGACGGCAACGCCTACGTCACCGACAGTTTTTCGCCTGTGATCTATCGCGTGGACATGGACGGCAACGCCGAAATTTTTATCGAGAGCGACCGGCTAACCAGCGATAACTTTGGCTTAAACGGCATTGATTATCACCCTGACGGCTACCTGCTGGCAGCGGTTTCCGGCAGCGCGGCAGTTTATAAAATCCCACTGGATGACCCCGAAGGTCTGACCGAGGTGGCGTTAAGCGAGCCGCTGGCAATTGATGGCATGGTGCTTTCACCGGATGGCAGCAGGTTCTACGCGGTGGCCGATACATTCTCCGGGGCCGGCGGACAGCAACTGGTCGAAGTGACGAGCGACGACGATTGGGCGACGGCGACCGTCACCAACCGCGCCGAAACCGGCGGCGAAGCGACGACGGTGGCGCTGCGCGACGGCGCGCCTCATTTCATCAACGTCTACTTCGGCAATCCACAGGCGGAACAGTACGAAATCGTGCCGGTGACGTTTGAGGGGGTGGAATAGCCACTGCAACAGGCGGTAGGGACACGGCACGCCGTGTCCCTATCAGGTTAGCAGCGACGGGGCGTCCAGATCAATCATCACCTTGAGGTATTCGCCGTTGGCCGCCTCAATCGCCTGGTAAGCCGCCAGATATTGGTCAAACGGGAAGCGGTGCGTAATCATCTCATCAAGCCGCAGTTTGCCCCGCGCAACCAGTTCAATTGCGCACTCGTAATCGGATTTCTGGTACATCAGCGTGCCGACCAGGCTGAGTTCGCGGTCCTGCACCAGCCCCAGATCAACCTGCGGCTTTTTGCCAAACACGCCTACAATCACGATGGTGGTTCCCTTACGGGCATTGAGAACAGCATCGTTGATGGTGGCTTCCACGCCCACACATTCCAGAATCAGATCGGCTCGCTCCGGGCCAAAATCGCGCCGAAGCGCGTCGCCCAGTTTTTCCTGCGCCGGGTTGACCACAAAATCAATGCCGCACTGTCTGGCTTTTTCCAGTTTATACGGGCTGACGTCCGTAATCATCACTGCCGCCGCGCCGGAAGCTCTGGCGACCTGCGCCGTCAGGTTGCCGATGGGGCCGGCGCCCAGCACCAGCACCTTTTTACCCTGCGCCCCACCCCCACGTGCGAGGGCGTGGACAGCAACGGACACCGGCTCGACGAACGCGGCTTCATCCAGCGACATTGTGTCCGGCAGTTTCAGGACATTTTCAGCCGGCAGCGCAACATATTCCTGCGCGCCGCCGCCGGTCTGGAAGCCCATCACCTTCAGCGATTCGCAGATGTGGTACATGCCATGCGTGCAGGGATAACACTCGCCGCAGGTAATTTGCGGCATGAAGGTGATTTTGTCGCCAACCTTCAGCCCGGTTACCTGTTTACCGAGCGCCGCCACCACGCCACCGACCTCGTGCCCCTGCACCACCGGATAGCCGGTATACGGGTGCAGCCCATGATACACATGAATATCCGAGCCGCACACGCCGATCCGCCGGGTTTGCATCAGAACTTCATCGTCCTGCGGCAGCGGCCTGTCAAGCTCACGAAACTCGATCTGACCGGGCGCTGTCATCACCGCCTGTTTCATCGGGAATGCCCTTCTGCATCAACCACTTACGGCTTGGCCCGTCCCAACCCGCCTGTATCGGGTGTCTTTACCGAAAACTGACCACTGAAAACTGATAACTACCCTATGGCTTTTCCACATTCCGGCTCGGCAAATGCAGTTGCAGCAGTTCGTGCACCAGCTTGCGGACTTCCGCCAGCAGTTGATCCTGCCGGAATGCGCCCTTCTGCAAAATCTGCTTCACCTGCCCATTCAGGCGCAGGCGGTCCTCCGGCGTTAAGTCCATGGCTGTAACCACGATGACCGGAATTGACCGACCACCTTCCAGCTTGCGCAGTTCCGCCAGGAACTCGAAGCCGTCCATACGCGGCATCATCAGGTCGAGCAGGATGAGTTCCGGCATCTCCTGTTTCACCTGCTCAAGCGCAACCAGGCCATCCTCGGCTTCGCGGGCGTGCCAGCCCTCTTTTTGCAGCATCCGCACCACAATCTCGCGGGTCTGCTGGTCGTCTTCGACCACGAGGATGTTACAGAGCGGTCGTTTACACTCGTATTTCCTGAGGACACTCACCAGCCGGTCGCGGTCAATCGGCTTGGTCAGGTAATCGGACGCGCCCAGCGCGTAACCCAGGTTTTTATCGCTGACGATGGTCAGCATCACCACCGGGATGTGCATCAGTTCCGGGTCAGCCTTGAGTGTCGTCAGCACCGACCAGCCATCCATGCCGGGCATCATCACGTCGAGCGTAATCACATCCGGCTTAAACTCGCGCGCGACCTTCAGCCCTTCCTGCCCGTTGACGGCCACGCGCACGTTAAAGCCCTCTTTCGCCAGAAAGCGGGCAACCAGTTCCCGCACCGAGGCATCGTCGTCAATCACCAGCACGGTGCTGGCGCCCAGCGCGTTCAGCGGCGCTTTGATTTCGGTGGGCACAAGAACTTCGGCCACGTCGCCAGGTTTGGCAACGGTGGCGGGCAGCCGTACGGTGAAAGTTGACCCCTGCCCGACTTCGCTGGTCACGCTGATATTGCCACCCATCATCTGGCAGAAGCGGTGGCTGATCGCCAGCCCCAACCCCGTGCCGCCATACTTGCGCGTGGTGGACGAGTCGGCCTGGGAAAAATCCTTAAACAGACGGGATAACTGTTCCTTGCTCATGCCGATGCCGGTATCGCTCACCGTAAATATCAGCCAGTCGGTGCCGTTCAGGGCTTCGCGGCGCACGTCGAGCGTGATCTGCCCCTTCTCGGTGAACTTGCTGGCATTGCTCAACAGGTTCAGCAGCGTCTGCCGGACTTTGGTGAGATCGGTATGCATCCGGCCCAGGTTGTCGCCGCTGCGCACCTGGAGTTCGTTGCCGTTTTTCTCGACCAGCGGCATGACGGTTGTCACCACGCCGTCTACCAGCGACGACACGTCAATCGTCTCCAGGAACAGGTCCATCTTGCCGGCTTCGATCTTCGACAGGTCAAGGATGTCATTGATGAGCGACAGCAGATGGGTAGCTGCTGTCTGGATTTTGCGCAAATCGGGGATAAACTCCTCATCGGCGCGGTCGCTTAATTCTTCTTCAATCAGTTCACTGTAGCCAATGATCGCGTTCAGCGGTGTGCGCAGTTCGTGGCTCATGTTTGCCAGGAAGGTGCTCTTGGCACGGTTGGCTTCGACAGCCTGATCGCGGGCGGTCATCAGTTCGGTGGCGATGGTGTTAAACGCAAACGCGATCTGGGCCAGTTCGTCGCGGCTCTCAATCGCCAGCAGACCGCTCATATCCCCCTTCACCATCCGCTGCGAGGCGCGTTCCAGGCTGGCAATGGTGCGGATGACGGCCAGATAGAACCCGGCGAACAGGTAAGCGGTCGCGCTGAGGGCGATCAGTGTCACCACCAGCACCACGTTCCGGCGCTGGATGAAGCCGTCAATTCGCGCCTGCAGCACGTCATGCAGCGCCGGCGCGACCTTATCCATAAAAAAGAAGCCCTGATTTATCATCTGCGTGGTGACGGCATAATACGCATCCGGGTTCACCGTGACCGCCGCCGCGCTGGGGCGAGTGGTGCTGCCGGCAGCGCGGTTGAGGATTTCGCTTTCCGTCAGAGTCAGGAACTCATCGGTGTTACCCTGGTACAGCTCTAGCCAGGGGCGCAACTGGCGGCGCAGGTCTTCGTTCGCGGCAAAGGCATAACCCAGGCCGCTCTGGTTCGCCTTCAGGGTAGATTCCACCAGCCCGGAGAGAATCGTCAGCCGGGTTTGATCTTCCCGCGTCAGGATGCCTGTCACCGCCGAGCGCAGCCCGTAGGTGCGAATCTGGCTCATGGTATCGGTCAGCAGCGGCAACTTGGTAATGATGGTGTCCATCAGGTAATAGCTGTCAATGTTGGGATCCAGAATCAGGTTGGAACGGTTGCCCACGCTGGTCAGCAGGTCCAGCACATGCTGGCTGATGCGGCTATGTTCTTCGACGTTCTCAATCGGGCGCAGTTGCAGCGCCCGGTTTTTCAGCGCCGCCCACTCCTGCTTGATCGCCGCCCACTGGCCGCTCACCCCCAGCCGTTCAC
Source organism: Chloroflexota bacterium (assembly GCA_016223085.1). Classification (GTDB taxonomy): domain Bacteria; phylum Chloroflexota; class Anaerolineae; order Aggregatilineales; family Phototrophicaceae; genus CFX2. Next base: position 120,322 of record JACRPS010000031.1, on the reverse strand, counting down.
CCACCTCAGCATCTACCACGTCCAGCGCTGCGATGGTGGTTTCAACACCGGCCTGTTTTTCGACCACCAGGTCTTCAAACGCGCGCGCGCCGCTCAGGTAGGCGCTGTTTAAGGCGGCGTGCTGCTGCACCTGCTGCAAGAAATGACTCAACGGATCGGTATACGTCAGGCCAAGCTGCTCTCTGGCGGCAAAATCAATATCCTTGTTGATCTGCACCAGAAACTGGCTCATTACCACCGCCAGCGGCAGCAGCAGCAGCAGCCCCACCAGCGCGAACTTCTGCGGGTATTTGAGCCGGCTCATGACGTGAACCGCCGGTTTAAAGAACCAGTCCATTATGGCGTTGGCCTTTCGCGTGAACAGGTGGATGGTATTCATGCCGTTAAGTATAAACCGTGCGCCGGGAATTGCGATTCATGAAGGTTTGAAGCGGCAAACGGCGCTGCGCGGAAGCCAGTTAGCCGTTACAATAGAGTTTAAGCCAAAACCATGATTATTCCTAAACGGAAGGAGACTCCTCCTTGAAGATATTTGTCCCTGGGCGTATTTGCCTGTTTGGCGAACACTCCGATTGGGCTGGCGGCTACCGCCGCATCAATGCGGACATCGAGAAAGGCTACGCGCTCATCACCGGCACCAATCAGGGGATTTATGCCGATGTGCAGCCCCACCCAAACGCGCTGGTACTCACCTCAACCTCACCGGACGGCGTCACGTATGGCCCGTATGAAATCCCGATGGAACCGGAGGCTCTCCTGCAGGAAGCCCGTGCCGGCGGCTTCTGGAGCTACATCGCCGGCGTCGCCTACGAAATCCACACCCACTACCACGTGCGCGGGCTGGTCATCAACAACTACAAAACCGATATGCCGGTGAAAAAGGGCCTGTCATCCAGCGCGGCTATCTGCGTGCTGACGGCGCGTGCCTTTAACCGGGTCTACGATCTCAAAATGACGGTGCGCGGCGAGATGGAAATGGCTTACCGGGGGGAAATCCTCACACCGTCGCGCTGTGGCCGGATGGACCAGGGCTGCGCCTTCGGCGAGCGTCCAGTGCTGATGACCTTCGACGGCGACCGGCTGGACACTAACGAAGTCCGCGTCAAGGGGGACTTGCACTTTGTGATTGTGGATTTGCACGCTCACAAGGACACGATGGAAATCCTGGCGCGGCTGAACCGCAGCTACCCGTTCGCGGAAACCGACATCGAACGCGGTGTGCAGGAACTGCTGGGGCCGATCAACAAACGTATCGTCCACCAGGCGATTGAGGCGCTGGAAGCCGGTGACGCGCGGCGCATCGGCGAACTGATGGTAGAAGCGCAGGCCAATTTTGATCGCTACGCCACCCCCGCCTGCCCGGAAGAACTCACCGCGCCGGTGCTGCACCGGGTGCTGAACTACGAACCGCTGAAGCCGCACATCTGGGGTGGCAAAGGGGTTGGGTCGCAGGGGGACGGCACGGCGCAGTTCCTGGCGCGCAGCGCGGCAGATCAGGAAAAAGTCATCGAAATCATCGAACGCGACCTGAACATGTCGTGCCTCAAACTGACGATTTCCGCCGGGGCGAAGGTGCGGAAGGCGGTCATCCCGGCGGCGGGCTTCGGCACGCGCCTGTTCCCCGCTACTAAAGCCACCAAGAAAGAACTGTTCCCGGTGGTTGACCGCGACGGCATCGCCAAACCGGCTATTCTGCTGATCGTGGAAGAAGCGCTGGAAGCCGGGCTGGATGAGGTGATTATCATCGTGCAGGAACATGACCTGCCGGCGTTCCAGTCGTTTTTTAACGAACAGGTCAGCATCGAAAACTACAACAAGCTGCCCAAACATTTCCAGGACTATTCGCGCCGGCTGCTGGATATGGGCAGCCGCGTTAAGTTTGTTGTCCAGTCCATGCAGGAAGGGCTGGGCCATGCCGTATACAGCGCGCGCGAGGCGGTGGGCAACGAGCCATTTCTGCTGATGCTGGGCGACCACATTTACCGTTCCGATACCGACCGTTCCTGCGCCCGCCAACTGGTTGACGCCTACAACCGTCACGGCGTCAGCGTCGTCGGGCTGCGCCGCACGCCCGAAGATCAAATCTTTGCCTTCGGCACGGTGACGGGCGTCTGGATTGAACCGGAACGGCTGCTCAACATCACCGAGTTTGCCGAGAAGCCGACCGTCACCTACGCCCGCGAAAACCTGCGCGTGCCGGTGCTGCCGGATGACGAATACCTGACGCTGTTCGGGCAGTACATTATCAAGCCGCAGGTGTTTGATTATCTGGACGAGCACATCCACAACAACGTGCGCGAACGCGGCGAATTCCAGCTTACCTCGGCGCTGGATCGTCTGCGGCGCGAGGATGGCTTCCTGGGGCTGATGATTGACGGCAGGCGGTTTGACATCGGTATGCCGGAGTATTACCTCGAAACGCTGCATACCTTCAGCCAGGCATAAACCCAACCCGTAGGGACATGACGCTGCCATGTCCCTACTTGACGCTTCCCCACCGATCCCCCAACGGTCTTATAGCAATCAGATACGGCTTTTTTATAATCAGTAAATTAGAAAATTTACGCGCGGAAATAAAACATGATGACACGACCCGGTGTACGTAGCAGTCTTGTAATCGTCTTTCTGGCGCTGGCTGCAATCGCGTGCAGCCTGACCGGTCAGCCGGAACCAACCGCTGCACCCACGCTCACCCCCACATCGAGCCTGACGCCGCAGCCGCAGGGCGCGCTGCCCACGCCGATTCCGATCAACACCATTGTCATCCCTCCCTCCATCACGCCGCGTCCGCCGACACAGACCCCACTGCCGCCGGTTATTCCAACGCCGCTGCGGACGCTGGCCGCGCCCGCCGTGCTGCCAACGCCGTCCCTTACCCCGGTGAGCATCGTCATCCTGTCACCGGTACCGGGGAACGTTATCGCCCGCAACGTACAGATTATCGGTTCGGCGCTGCACCCGCTGTTCCTGTATTACCAGTTGGAATTTGGGCCAGACCCGAACCCCGGCAACCTGTGGTTCCCGATCACCAGCCCGGTACAAACGCCGGTTCTGAACGGTTCGCTTGGCGTGTGGAATACCACCACCGTGCTGGATGGGCTGTACCAGATTCGGCTGCGGCTGACGCTGCGCGACGGCACTACCCTATCTACCGTTGTCAACAATATCCGCGTGCAGAACAACGTCCCCACCCTGGTACCGTCACCCACGCCGACGGTGATCGCGCGCCCGCTTGCCGCCTTCACCGCCGACCCGACGCAGGGGACAGCGCCGCTAGCGGTCACTTTCACCAATACGTCCAGCGGCGCAATCTCCAGCGTCACCTGGAACTTTGGCGACGGCACGGGCAGCGCGGAACTCAATCCGCGCCACACTTACGCCACGCCGGGCCTCTACACCGTTACGCTGAATGTCACCGGGCCGGGTGGCTCGTCCAACGTCTCGCAGCAGATCAGCGTGCAGGGCGCGAATCCGCCGGTGGCGGCGTTTATCCAGGACCGAACCAGCGGCCCCGCGCCGCTGACAGTGCAGTTCACCGACCAGTCCACCGGCGCCATCACCTCGTACCTGTGGAACTTCGGCGATGGTACAACCAGCACCGAGCGCAGCCCACGACACGCGTTTGCAGCAGTCGGGACCTATAATGTGCTGCTGACTGTCACCGGGCCGGGTGGCGCGTCTACCGCCTCGCGGCGCATCACCGTAGAAAATCCTGCCGTGCCGCCGCCGTTGGCCGTTTTCACCACCAATACGCTGCAAGGCCCAACGCCGCTGTCGGTGCAGTTCACCAACCAGTCCACCGGACAGATCACCTCGACGTTGTGGAACTTCGGCGACGGTACGCTGAGCAATGAAACCAGCCCGCTGCACGTCTACGTCTTCCCCGGCCAGTACATTGTCACGCTGATTGTGGCGGGGCCGGGCGGCCAGAGTACAGCCCAGACTGTGATTACAGTCACCGCACCCACAGCGACAGTTGCGCCGACCAACACCGCCGTTCCAACAAATACGGCAGTACCGACAGCCACCGCCACTTACACGGTTACGGCGACCAGCACCAGCGTAGCGGTTGTGCCGACCAGTACGGCGCTGCCAACGGCAACACCGACCCTCACGCCGACGGAAACGCCAACGGTGACACTGACGCCGACGGTTACGCCAACCAACACCGTGCTGCCGACGGCAACGCCAACCGAGACGGCGACGGAAACGGCTGTCCCAACCACGACCAGCACGAACGTACCGACAGCCACAAACACGCTGATTCCAACGGCGACCAGTACTGAACTGCCCACCAGTACGCCGACTGAAACGGCCACGAATACGGAAGTGCCGACGCTGACGGCGACCGAAACGGCGACGGAGACGGTTGTGCCAACCAGTACGGTAACACAGTTACCAACGCTCACCGAAACACCAACCGAATTGCCAACGGAGACGCCGACGGAATTGCCGACAGAAACGGCCACACCGACCGAGTTCCCGACCGTGACTCCGACCGAAACAGCGACGGAAACACCAACGGAACTGCCGACGCTAACGCCAACCGAGACGGCGACGGAGACGCCGACTGAACTGCCGACGGCAACGCCAACCGAAACAGCCACCGAAACACCAACGGAACTGCCGACGCTGACACCGACGGAGACGGCAACCGAAACACCAACGGAACTACCAACGGCAACGCCAACGGAAACAGCTACCGAAACGCCGACCGAACTACCAACGGCAACGCCAACGGAGACAGCAACGGAGACGCCAACCGAGTTGCCGACGGCGACACCGACGGAGACGCCGACCGAACTACCAACGGCAACGCCGACGGAGACGGCAACCGAAACACCAACGGAACTGCCGACACTAACGCCAACGGAAACAGCTACCGAAACACCAACGGAACTGCCGACGGCGACACCGACGGAGACGCCGACCGAACTGCCGACGGCAACGCCAACCGAGACAGCGACGGAGACGCCGACTGAACTGCCGACGGCAACGCCAACCGAGACGGCGACGGAAACGCCGACCGAACTGCCAACGATGACACCGACGGCAACGCTAACGGAGACACCAACGGAACTGCCAACATTAACGGAGACGCCAACCGAAACACCGACCGAAGCGCAAACGCCGGGACTGGCCGATACCGCCCCGGTCGTGCCTAATATAGGCGCGTTGCAGGGGAACCTGCGGGCGATTTACGACGCCGGTGTGAGCCAGGGCAACCGCGCGCCGGTGGTATCGTTTGTCGGCGATGAAACGTCGCCGGGGTTAAATACGCTGGCCGCGTTCACCGTGCCCGGCAGCGCCGTTCTGGATGACAGCAGCGCCGGATTGCAGCCGATTATGGACTGGTACACCCAGGCAGCCGCGAACGACCTCGGCATTTTCAACCGCAGCAGCGCGGCTCTGCGCAGCGGTTGGCAGGCCGAGGATTTGCTCAACCCGGCTAACAGCGATGCGTCAGTGTGCAGCGCGGGCGAAACGCCGCTGCAATGCGAAATCCGCCTGTCGCGCCCGGCGGTGATGATTATCAGCGTGGGATACAACGATGTGCTGCAAGGCACAGACCCGGCGCAGTTCCGCGCCAGCCTGCAAAACATCATCCAGACGGCGACCGGCAGCGGTGTTATCCCCGTGCTGACGACCGTGCAACCGCGACCGGACGCGCCAGCAGAGCAGATGCGCGCCATCAACGACGCGATCATCGAAACGGCGGATGCCAACAACGTGCCGGTGCTGAACCTGTGGCGGGCGCTCAATGCCGTACCCAATAGCGGACTGAATGCCGATAACGTGACGTTGAGTGTCGCGCCAGGTGGCACTGGCGACCTGACGGCGGCAGCCGTCAGCGGCTACGGCGCGAACGCACGCGCATTTTATCTGCTCACGCTGCTGGACGCGCTGCGGACAAACATTTACCCGGATGCACCATAAGGACGACCCATCCGAAACAGGTGACGTAGGGGCACGGCATGCCGTGCCCCTATATGTTTTTGACGTTCAATATCGTTAATCGTGTTTCGTAGGAACACACCGAAGTGCGCCCCTACGGTTTTCCGGCAAGTTAATCGCGCAGGCTGTCACATTCGCCGCAGCGCCGCCCGCGCCGCGAAATAACCGCATTGGCCGTGCACGCCCCCACCGGGCGGCGTGGACGAGGAACACAGGTAAATGTCGCGGGCTGGGGTCGCATATGGCGGAAAGTGAAGCGTAGGCCGGGTGAAAAGCTGCGCTAGATCCTGCACGCCGCCGTTAATGTCCCCGCCGATAGTGTTGGCATTATACCGTTCCAGGTCGGCGGGAAAACGGACGCTGCGCGCCAGCACCCGGTCACGGAAACCCGGCGCGAAGCGTTCGATCTGCGCTTCGATCTCGTTAGTCATATCCACCGTTGAACCGTTCGGGACGTGACAATACGCCCAGGCCGTGTGTTTGCCTGCCGGGGCGCGGGAAGCATCAAACAGGCTGGACTGCACCAGCAGCACAAACGGGCGCGGGCTGTGCTCTCCGCGCCATGCCGCCCCTTCCGATGCGGCGATCTCCGCCAGCGTGCCACCCAGATGTACCGTTCCAGCGCGGGATACTGCTGCATCGCGCCAGGGAATCGGCCCGTCCAGCGCGTAATCCACTTTAAACGCCCCTGCTCCATAACGATAACGTTGCAACCGGCGGCGGTAGCGTGGCGGGAAACGATGTCCGGCGATCTGAAGCAACTGGCGCGGCGTTACGTCAAACAGATACACGCGGGCGGACGGTAGCTCATCTACCGATTCGACCAGCCAGCCGGTTTTGATCTGCGCCTTCATGGTGGACAGATATGCCGCCAGCGCATCCGCAATGTGTTGCGACCCGCCCCGCGCCACCGGCCAGCCAACGGCGTGGGCCAGCAGGCCAAGCATCAGCCCAAAGGCCGCCGTCGCTGGCCAGTGCAACGGCATGATGGCGTGAGCAGCCATGCCGGCGAAAACGGCGCGGGCGCGTTCACCACGGAACACCGCGCGCGCCAGCAGCCCCGCCGGCGGCAGCGCTCGGCTGCCAAATGCCGCCATCGTTAAAGGGGAACGCGGCGGGCGCAGCGGCCCCAGGAATTCGCTCATCACCTGTTCGTACCGTGCGACCAGCGGCGCGAACAATGCCCGGTAGGCGCGACCATCCGCACCCAATCGCGCCGCCGTTTCATCGAGTGACCGTTCCACCAGGACGGCGGGCTGGCCGTCCAGCGGATGAGCCAGCGGCGCGTCCGGGTGAATCCAGTCCAGACCGTACTGTTCCAGCGGCAGGGAGCGAAAAAATGGCGACGCCAGCGCCAGCGGGTGAACCGCCGAACACACGTCATGGACAAAGCCAGGCAGCGTCAGCTCTGCCGACCGCATCCCGCCGCCGAGTGTGTCGCGGGCTTCCAGCAGCAGCACGGAGCAGCCGGCCCGCGCCAGCGTGATGGCAGCCGCCAGGCCATTCGGCCCCGAGCCAACCACCACCGCATCATAGTCGTATGCCATCTCAGTGTAACGCCGCCATGACGCTTAATACTTGCCCCACTCGGCGACCGCTTCGTACAGCGCCAGCACGTTTTCAACCGGCGTTTCAACTAGCACGTAGTCGTGGCTGGGCGAAGCGACATAACCGCCACCTGGCTTCATGATCTCCAGTATGCGCCGCGTTTCCTCCCGTACTGCATCCGGCGTGCTTTCGATCATAACCTGCGAATTAATCGCACCCATCAGCGTCAGCCGGTCGCCAAAAGCGGCTTTCAGCGCCGCCGGGTTCATCCCCCGGCAGTTCGGCTGGAGCGCCTGCAAGCCGTCTAATCCGGCTTCAATCATCGCCGGAATCAGCGGCGCAAACCCGCCGCAGCAGTGGAGCAGCACCTTCAGGCCGTAATCGTGTCCCAGGTCAATCAACCGTTTAAGCTGCGGTAACAAAAACCGCCGGAACAGGCTTTCGCTCAACAGCGGCCCGGTCTGCGAACCAAAGTCGTTGCCGATGAAGAAGATGTCAATCAGGTCGGCGGCCACGTCAAAAGTACGGCGGCTGATCTCAAAATAATAATCTACGATGTGCCCCAGCAGCGCGTCCACCATTTCCGGCGCGTCGTACATTTTCAGCATCAGCGTGTCCATGCTCAGCAGATCAATCGCGTCGTGCCAGAACGGCGACCACTCGCCGCCCAGAATCGCGTACTGGTCACTGAACAGAGTCGCGTCGGCGCGAATTGGCGACACGTCCATCCAACCGGGGTCAGGCCAAGGGTAGGCTTCGATTTCGTCCAGTGTGGTAGCGTGGCGCAGGGAATGGTCAATCGGCTGGCCGCCTTCGTAACCATGCCGGAGGATGCCAAACGGCGACCGGAAGGTGACACCCGGCGGCAAATGCATATCCGGGCTGACCTTATCCGGCCCACAGAACCGCGCCCAGACCCGCCGGAAATCGTCCCGCACGTAACGCGACAGACTTTCATCATCGGGCAGCCCGAGGTGTTCAATCGCCTTCCGGCGAAACCCCGGCGACGCGCCCAGCCAGACGGGCACGCGGTCTGGTTCCTGATGGTTAAAAGCTGTCAGCACGCGCTCTTTGGAAGTTATCATCAGCTTGTACCTGCTTCAAGGTGTCCCGCGGGATGCGCCTGTTTCATTGAACGCTGTATCTAGGTTAACGTGAATGGGAATTTGCCGAAAGTGCCGATCTCCGACGGAAGACGGAGGCCGGTTGCCGTCCTTCAGCCGATGCGCTGGCGGTTCAGACCCGTTACGATGAACGCGAAGGTTTCATTTAAACAGGTAAAGCATGGCCGCGCTGACCATATCCAAACCACTCGAACTGCCGTACCGGGGCGATGGCACCGACCGCCCAACGCATATCCCCCTGCCCCCCAACCCCATGCCGCTGTTTTACGGTGGGCGGCTGCTCAAACGCTGGCGATATATCTCGATCTGGAGCGCCGACCTGTCGCTGTGCGCCGCGACCGTTTTTGTCGGCCCGGTGCCGCAGGAGTTCTGGGCGATCTGGGACCGGCAGGGGCGCAGGCTGTGGGAACACACGCGGCTGTGGGCCGGGCGCGTTCAACTGCCAACCGGCAAAGTGCTGGTGCGCGACGGCGGCATATCAATTGACATCACGCTGGATGAAAGCGACGCTTTTGAAGTGGTGACGCCGGTAGGCGACGCCTATACCTGGACGCGCAAGCAGTGTGGCATCCGCGCGCACGGCACAGTACAGGTGAACTGTTCGCTCTATCCGGTGGAGGCGGTGGCGCTGATTGACGAAAACGCCGGTTATCACCCACGCCATACCCATTGGCGTTGGTCGGGTGGCGCGGGCACGGACGTGCGCGGGCGCAAAGTGGCGTGGAGCGTAATCGTCGGGCTGAACGACTCGCCGATCAACAGCGAACGCACGATCTGGGTGGACGGTGTGCCGCATGAGGTGGAGCCGGTTGTCTTTGCCGATGACCTGTCGCGGGTAACATTTGCCGATGGCAGCCAACTGCATTTCACCGAGGAATCGGTGCGCCAGCGCCGCGACAACCTGCTGCTGATTCGCTCGTCCTACCGCCAGCCGTTTGGCGCATTTTCCGGCATGCTACCGGGCGGAATCCAACTGCGGGAAGCCTATGGCGTCATGGAAGACCACGCCGCCGTGTGGTAGACCTACGCCTTTCCTGAACAACCAACAGGGGCGCAGTTGCGCCCCTGCCTACGTCCATGCTAACCCTCCGACTATGGCTTAATTACGGCAAAAGCCTGGGCTGAACCATAACCTGTCCACAACCCATCTGGTTTCCGCACCCGCAAACGCCAGTACCAGGTGCCGTTGAGCAGTGGCTCATCCGGTATGTAGGATAGCGAAGCTGGCTCAAGTTCAGCACTGGTTATCACGTAAGTGGCAAAGTTACTGTCTATACCGATTTGAACCTGATACCCAGTTGCCCAACTGACCGGATTCCATGACAGGGTGGGTTTGGAAGTTGTGTAGCTGTACAGGGTCGGCGCGGCTGACGTCGGTGAATTGACATCCAGCGTCCAGGTTGCACTCCACGGCGAAGGTATCCCGTAGCGATCAAGCGCCCGAACACGCCAGTAATACCGCATATAGAGCAGTGGGGAGGGTGGTGTGAAGGTTGCACCGCTGTTGAAGCCGGTATACGTCCCTAACGGCGGATCAACGATATCGAGCTGTACCTGATAGAGAACCGCACCCGGATTCCCGTTCCAGGTAAACAACGGAGTGTTATCGGTTGTGCTGCTGCCATTTACCGGAGTCAACAATGCCGGCTGTGGCAGCGTAACCACCAAGGTGGTCTGCTCAACCGTCGAATTGTTGCCGGTATTTGGGTCCGGCAAAGCTGAGCTAACGCTTGATACCAGTAAAATTTGACCGGACGAACCATTGGTTACGGTTACGCCGATCTGGATTGTGACACTTGCGCCAACCTGAAGATCACCGATGGTACATGTTACAACCTGGCCCGCAGCCGTGCAAAGCTGGGACATGCTATCCAAGGTGACGAGGGGTGACAGGGTATTGGTGACGGTTACACCGCTTGTATTGTCCTGCCCGTTGTTACTTACAGTAATCTCGTACCCCAAATGGGAGTCAATGACAACCGTTGATGGCGTGCCGGTACTGTCTATGGATAGATCGGCCTCCGGCGTGTACTGGTAAAGAAAAACGGTTCCCGAATCAGATAAAGTGTTGGCATCGTTAGCCGGGGCTGTAACCCACAACTCGCCATTTTCTAAGGTAACTGTTGCGCCAAATTTATCAGTGCCGGTGCGCCGGGTAATGTCTTCAACCTGCTTCCAGCTTGTTCCCCAATAACGGAAGACAATGGCATGTTCGCTGCCATAAGGCGAAGCCATGCCTGCGGCCAAACGATTGCCTTCCAGACTCACGGAAGTTCCGAGCCGATCCATTTGACTCGTCGTGGTGCGTATAAGCCGCTGCTGGAAACCCCAGGCTGTTCCGTTAAAGCTATAGATATAGACCGCTCCTATTTCACTTACATTGGATGTCGAGTAACGGGGTACACCAACGGCCACAGTTGTGCCGTTTACATCCACAGCCTGGCCAAAAGCGTTCGTGCTGGCAAGACCATCCCTCGCTGGCAAATTTGTATGGGAGGCCCAGGTTGTGCCATTCCAGCGGTAAATTTCGGCGCTGGTGCCCGTGCCGACGACCGCCCATTCACCGTCCAATGCAACGCTGCTGGCAACCCCCGTGAAAGTATTTTGCAGTGACCAATCGGTACCCACGCGGCGATAGAAGTAACGATCTCCACTACCACCAATCAAGGCTACGTCACCCTCTAGCGCAATCCGTGAACCATAATTCAGTTTAGCCTGCTGTATCCAGCCGTCTCCATTGCGTACATAAACCCAGGTTGCTCCAGCGCCGGAAATGAGCGCGGTATCGCCGCTGATGGCGACGGCCTGCGCAAAGCGGCCTTTACGTCCGCTGTCGCCGAGTGTCAGCCGTACCTGCTGCGACCATACGCCACCGCTGCGAACGAAGATATACGCCGCACCGGAAGCATCAAGATAGAACCCACCATCGTCATCGCCAGCACCCCCAGCAATGGCATAGTCGTTATCCACCGCGAAGGATGATGCAAATTGATCGCCGGCCAAGTCATGTTTGACTGATAAGGGGGTGAGGGTATTCCAGTACGAACTAGGGCCTGTATAGCTATAGACCATTCCGGCATCAATCCCGTCAACACTTTCGAATGGCGCACCAAAGATGACATAGTCATCGTCAATCGCTACGCCCGATGCCGCATTCCCACCAGGAATCGGGTTGCCACTGGCGTAGGTGCGTAGCGGCGTCCAGGTTGAACCATTGCTGTCATAGCTATAGGTGTATGCCTGTCCCTGACCGCTGTTCTTACCAGGGGCGCCGATAACGGCATACCAGATGACACGATCAATGCTGGCACCAAAGTGATCGTCTGCGGTAGCATCACCTGCGGTCATGGTCGCCGTTTGCGCCCAGGTGAAGGTCGTGTAGTTACGGCTAAACAGAAACACCGCGCCTGCATCAGTTGCAGCCACATCAGCGTTGGGCGCGCCAGCCATGATGGTTAACGAGGAGGTTGGCCCGGAAATGAGGTGGAATTCCAGCGACATGCCCAGCCCATCGCCGGTCTGACTGTCCGCAGCAACCAGTTTATCCTCCTGCGACCATACACCCGGAGTTGGCATCGTAAACACATAGACGGAGCCGGCATTATCGGCCTGCTCATCGTTACCCGGCGCGCCTACAGCGATAAAATGCCCTTCGTTGGTTCTTAGAGCGAATAGTGACGTACCAAAACGATCACCAGATACGCCATCACCCGCCGTCAGGGTTGCCTGATAATACCAGGTTGGAACGGCGACAGAATGGCTGATTTCATAAACGTAAGCGACGCCTTGACCGCTGTTTTTACCCGGCGCGCCAATCACAGCACGGTATAGGTTGAATCCAGCATCACCATAACCTACCGCTGAACCGAATGCATCCCCGGACGCGCCGTCCGGGATAGAAACACTATATTCCAAAACCCACGCCATATTTTCATAACCGCCATCCTTACGGGCAAAAATGTAAGCGGCTCCCTGCCCACTGTTTTTACCCGGCGCACCGACGACAATGCGATCACCACCGACCGCAATGGCTGTACCAAAACGATCACCGGGCATCGCATCTGGAGCTGTCAGCTTGGCCTCCTTGCGCCACTTATAAGTGCCAGCATCCCGATATCCTAGAAAAACGTAAACCGAACCGGCATCTGTGCCCCGGTCTGCATCGCCGGGCACGCCAATAGCAACAATATCGTTGGCGCTGCTAATGGTGTAACCCGCCTCGTTACCATTGGGGAGATCACTCGCTGTAAACTGATTTTGTTGTAAGAACCCATCTACGTCGGGCCGATACAGAACATCCGAAGGGGGATGGTTCAAAAGATGGTCTGAAACAAGCAACAGGCCGGAAGGCGAAAGGACATCGGATGACAGAACCGGAGTGACTCCACAAACAGCAGAGAGCAGAAGTAGCCAGAATAGAGCACCACCAACCCGCCGTAAAAATACGTCGAACATGCGCGGTGCGGCCATGTATATTCCCCCTAGAATCTTTTGTGCGCCACTAATAGTATTATATACCTTGATTAGCTCCTTTCTGAATTGAGGTTTACTGACGTTAACAGCTTTAACACCGGTAACATCATCAGACCCCAGTGAAGCTGAGGTCTGATGGTATCCAGGTCGGCCTTATAAGCCGCTTTCCCTGTCATTAAATAACCGCTTTTGCTCCGCCTTATAAGCCTACCCGGTTGCGTTGGTTGAGCGCAACCGGGCTACTCGAAAGGTTGGAGCACATGACTACTATAACTGCAAAGATCGTATCCCTTCAAGCTGGCTTAACCAAAAACAGCCAGTCCCCCATGTGGCGCTGCACAACCGATACTGGTGAGCGCGTTAACGTATTCAAGCACAGTGACCCGGACAAGAACAGCTTCGGGCTGTTTGAGGCTGCTGGCTACGGCACGGCGCTGCTGTCAATGGTCAACGGCCAGGTCATGACCTGGAAGAACACTCCCATCGAAGTCACTATGACCAAAGACGGCCAATGGTGGCAGGTGATCGCGGTTTCACCCCGTCCAGATGATTGCCAGCCAGACCCGGTTGAAGCGCCTGATCGGGAACTGTATCGGGCGAAAGCAGTCAAATGGGCAAGCGCATGTTTTGGAGACACACGTTTCATCATCCTGGACACTGAAACCACCGGCCTGAACGATGATGATGAAATTGTCTCCATCGCAGTTATTGACTGGGTTGGCGAAACCCTGATAGATACACTGATTCGTCCCACCGACTGCGACAAGCTGCTGCGTATCAATCCCAAGAAAGGCGTGTCAGCATCAGAGATCAACGGCATTACTCCTGAAATGCTCACCAGCGCGCCCACGTTCCCAGAGGTGTATCAACTACTGAGTAATGTTATGGATGGGGCAATCTGGGCAGGTTTCAATATCCAGTTTGATGCAACCCTGCTGGAAAGGGACTGTATCCGGCACGGCCTGGTTCCCCTAATCAATATCGGTTTGAACGATGTGGCCGCGCTATTCGCACAGTTTTATGGCGAATGGAACCCGATGTATCGGAACTTCACCCTAAAGTCCCTGTCCTTTGCGGCTGAACATCTGGGGATTGAAGCACCGAACGCACACAACGGGCTAGCCGATTGCCTCACCACGTTAGCAGTGCTGGAGAAGATCAGTGAGCAGGATTCTTAAGCGCGTGCTGATAACGGTCGCTGTGGCACTATTGGTGCTGCTGTGTATGGTACTGGGTGCGGTGCTCACCGCTTTATCATGCGCCTATTTAGTGGGATGTCTAAGTTAACCGGAGATGCGGCGGGGCAATGCTTGGACGGCCAGCCCCGCCGCCCTGGACAGGAGAACCTACCTGTGTTTCACAATAACACAAAGACCATTGAAGCGGCAATTGCCGATTCGCTGCTGTGGGCAACGTTTCTGGCGCGGCGGCTGGAACGTGCTTACCAGGAGCGGGGCATGGACGGCGTGAAAGCCAAGTTGGGGGAGTGGGGGGACACGCTCACTCCTGAAGATGTCCACCAACTGTTGCAGTTGGCTGGACTGCCAGACCTGAATTGATCTTTAGGTAGTAACGAGAGGGGTGGATCATGCGGCGCACAGTGAAGTATCAGGCTGCAATTGAGCAAGCCAAACAACTGAATATTCGAAGTGCTGGGCATCTGGAAAATGATGCGTTGTATGCCAAGTTGGGCGAGGCGGGATTGACCTGGAACAATCGCACTGGGGAATGGGTTAAAAAGCCTGAAATGGAAGATGCGCCGGACGGCGCGCCGGGAATAGTGCGAGTGAGAATCACAGCCAATAAAGGCGAGATTGATGACGTGGTGGATTGGTTTGTTCGGGGTGCCAATTCCGCCGGGGCAAAGGTGCAGGATGTATCAGACCCCTATCCCAACACACGGAAGGGGACTGGTTGCCGGGTCTATATCACACTTGATATGGACGGCTGTTTTTAGTTGCGATAAGCGGCCTTAGCAGGAGTAAACGAGATGTTCAAGGACACAGAGTTTAAAAGGACGATAGGAATGGGAGTCTCTTACCTCATCCTGTTCGTAACCCTTTGGGATTTTGCCCACAACGACAATCCCTTGATCTTTGTTGCCGGGTTTGTCGTTATGGCGCTGATTCGCCTGGCTTACAAGTTTGCATCAGACGAAAGAAAAAACATCCATCGGGATGCACTTTTAACTGATGTCTACGCTCGTATTCTCGTTCTGGAAGATGGCCTTAAGAAACTGGAATACAAGTCTAACTCAGACTACAACAACGTTTTGGAATTGTGGGAGAGGGTAGACAAATTCACCGGGACAGACCGATACGGCAATTCCAAAAACTAGTGACCTTAGCACGAGTGAAGCCCCGGCGCTGGCCGGGGCTTTTCATTGCAGATAACCAGCACCCAATACAACCGCCACGCCCAATGCCAAAAGGAACACGACTGATTCAAGCCAACCCCCGGTCCGCAATCCGGGGGGTAGGTGGATAGATTTTGCTGACAGCGGCCACAGTATCGGCAGACCGGCCCGTGTCATCATATCTGCTATGAGATGGCTGACGTAACCCACACTGGTCGCCATTGCCAGCGAACCGGGCATGAAGTACGCCGACGCTGCGCCGAGCAGCACCAGCGCCAACAGAGTATGCGTAAGGCCACGATGCCTCAACCAGAAGAAGGCGACGTTGCCTGCAACACCGGCACCCCTCCGGATGGTTGATTGTGGATGGTCTATGTCCGGCAACAATCCCGCCAGGCCGCCGATTGCTGCCAGCACAATAGTTTTATCCACTGGCGCGTGGTGGGCATAGGCGACGGCCAGTCCCACCGCGACGCCGATCATTGCGTGCGTTTTACCTTCCATACACCCCCACACCTTCGGACTCTCGTTCTATCGAACTTTCAATTTTGATGAGTTTCCAGAAGTTACCCTTCTGTTTTACTGGCCGGTATTCCGCACCTTCAAAAGTCACAACCGGCATTTGGATTAATTCTTTTACGAGTGCTCGAACTTCGCTGACTGTCGCCACATTCTGAGGCTTGATAACCTCATAAATGCGATCAGCCTTAAGAGCACCGTCAAAGTTTTCGAAGGCGATGGCTAAGACATCTTCCTCACAGAAAACCGGCTCTGGCTCAAGCATTGGCAGCGCCTCCACCGGCGCTGTGTCCTCCAATGCATCCAACTCGGCAAACGGCTTTGCCTGATACTGGTTGATAGCAAACCGGATGGCGCGATCAATCTCAGCATCAGAGATGTATGGCGTCTGGCTCTTGTACCGTTCCCCGGCGTCGCTGATATATGCGCGACCTTTCACCTTTTCCAGCCGGAAAGCGTCATCAGAATTGAACAGCATGTTTGAGGCGTGAACGTTGGGCATTCGGAATCCGATAATGCCGTCCATGTTGCCTTTGACCGTCATAGGGATGGTTTCCGCGTTCGGATATTGAGTGGCGGCCACCACGTGTACCCCCGCCGCCGCGCCCTGGGCAGTCAGGATTGTGAGCGCGTGGTGGATAGCTGCCGTGTCCTCTCGATTGAGCAGCGTCGCCATTTCATCCACAAAGATCATCAGTCGGGGCATTTTTTGCTCAGGCAGGACGGCCTTATTAAACGCCAGGATGTTCTTGGCGTTGGTTTCCTTGAGCATCCGCAACCGGCGTTTCATCACGGCGATAGCCCTATGCAGTGTCGGTAGCACTTTATCGCCGGTGTCCGTGATACTGTCCACCAGGTGAGGCACGTGGGCATAACGATTGAATTCAACGCCCTCTTTGTTATCAATCGCTATGAATCTCATTTCGGCGGGCGATTGCATGTACAGCAGCGAACAGATAATCACGTTCACAAAATTGGATTTGCCTGACCGGGTAGCGCCAGCGATTAACAGGTGTGGTGTCATTTCCAGTGTCATCCACTGCGCCCGGAAGTTTTCACCTAGTCCCACCGGCAGCGGTACATGGTCATGCTCATTCACCGGATAAATTTCCAGCAGGCCAGCGAACAACACACGCTCCGGCAAGCCGTCTCGGATGTCCAGCCTATTGATCTTGAAGATAGGGAGACTCCCAGTTCTATCCCAATCAACCCAGACCTGACGATGTAGGATTGCGCTGGCGTTTTTCAGGGTCGTCTTGGGGTCAATCAGCTTTTCGATGTTGACCTGTAACGTGTTCTTCCATCCAAACAGCGTCTTTTTGCTGGTCAGCAAAACGAAACTGTGCACCGTGCTGGATAGATATACCTCTTGGAACCGGGGCGCCACCTTTTTGGTTTTACCGCCGCGCGTGTATTTCACGACATGGCAGCCCTCAGTCATCAGGAATGTCTCACGCAGCGCCTTTTGAACGATCTTCCCCTCTTTAAAAAATTGTTTGCGATTCTCCTCCTCTGCCTTCAGTCGTTTGGTCTGGTCAATGTGTTCGATCAGTCTGTCTCGCAGACTGACGTATTTGGTGTAGGTTTCCCCGTGTGGCTCCAGTTGCTGTTCAAGCTGTCTGACCTGCTCCCTCAGTTGCTTGCCTTGCCGCCCCAACGCTTGCCCGCGTTCGATCAGTTCCTGTGGAACCGCCGCGCCGCTCTGCAAAAGTTGCTGATACTCATTCTTGGTAGCAATGTAGGATGTGCGGATGTTGTTCAGTTCCTCTCGCTTGGCGTTGAGCATCTGCACCAAGTCAAATACGCCGCGCTGCGACAGTTTACGGTGCAAACGGTTGGCGCGGAATTGCATCCTAACCATTCTCCAGAATGGCAGCGGCTTGAAGCGTTCAACTCGATTTTGCAGTTCGCTTAATCGCGCCTGGTTGTCTGGATGAACCACGCGCTCCTCAAAGATGCTCATCGGGGCAGGGGGCGGCGTGTCGTAAGCGATGATGTCTTTAACGCTCATAGGGACACCACATAAACGTGAATGCGCTGTAGGGGATGGGGCTGCAAAAGATACTCATAATCGTAGCTGCTGATTTGCAATAGGCGGCCAATCTCCACCCGTTCGGCGTCGCTGGTTCGGGGTGATTCTTCCCACAGAATGCACAGAGTTTCGCCCGGCATATACTGCGATACGTCAAAGCCGTATTCCGGCATTTGCTCAATTCTGAGTGTTTGCCCGCCGTCGAGCGCCCTCGGCCAAACGCGCACTTTCCGGTCACTGTTGCCTTTACTGAGGAACGCGGCCTGTATGCTGGTCGCGTAGACAACCTTTGCATTGCCGCACTGTTGAAGCATGGCACGGTAGGGCGGCCTGACGATGCTTGCGTCATTGTAAAAGCTGACCAGTGCCAGTATCCCAAGCCCAGTCAGGATAGGGCGGTAATAAAGCGCATTGGTACTGTGTAGGGCATATGCCAGTGGGATAAGCAACAGCAAGGATATGGGCAGTAGAGCGCGATGAAGAAACACCGGCTGCCAAAACAGAGAGGCGAGAAATACCAGTAATGGCACCGCCAGCGCCAACGCTGCTACTGGGCGCGCCGGTGACTGTCTTATCAGCCCTCTGGCCGTCCATAGGGAAAGAAAGGTAATGGCGACAAACGGCACGATCAAAACCATGATGAGCGTATTGTCAATGTTTTGCAGATTGAAGATGAGACTCCAAAGCGGTGTAGCTGCGTTAAACAGCAGCCAGTAGCCATCAGTCATCCTTCCGGATTGCATGGCGGCCAGGAGCATGTTTGGCAACGCCAGCGGCAGGTAGAAAGCGAAGGGGACAATATAGTCGTGCCAGCGCCAGCGCCACAGCGCCAGCAGCCCAAACGCCAGCGCGTAGAACCAGCCCAGATTGTGCGTGGCTGGCAATAGGGCAATCAGCAGCGTGTAGAGGCTGTGGCGATCTTCCAGTAGTGCGATCATCGCGCCAAACACCAGCACGGTCAGCAGCGAATAAGCACGTGCCTCAGTCGAGTAATAAATCGCGGCGGGCGTCAACGCCATCAGCAGCGCGGCAGTCAACCCCACGCGCTCTCCAGCGATGTGCCGAGCCAGCCGGTACATCAGACAGATCGCCACCAGTCCCAATGCCAGGTCAGGCAACCGAAACATCCATGCGCTATCTCCAGTTAGATGTGCCCATGTCCACTTGAGCATGTAATAGAGTGGGGGGTGAACATCGCCAGCAATGGCAGCGGGTAGCTTCTCCAACGGCAATCGGGAGACGGTTAAACTGAAACTTTCGTCATACCAAAGAGACTCGTTCAGAAGTGGCAACCGTGCTGTCAAACCGATTGTGAGAATGAGTGGCAGCCGCAACCGAACGATTTTAGAGAGGACATCCACTACATCGGCGTAGGGTTTGATGACCATCGTCACAACCGCCTTGAACGACGGCCAGCGCCATAACAAGACCAGTGCAGCACACATCATAAGCACCTGGATAACCAGCGACGCCAGCCCGTAATCACTTGCCGCCCGGCTCTGGATAAACGCCTCTAAGGTTGGCATTTCACGACCTCATAGTAGTAGC
Organism: Chloroflexota bacterium; assembly: GCA_016223085.1. Classification (GTDB taxonomy): domain Bacteria; phylum Chloroflexota; class Anaerolineae; order Aggregatilineales; family Phototrophicaceae; genus CFX2. Next base: position 100,767 of record JACRPS010000031.1, on the reverse strand, counting down.
CATAGCCTTTGCCCGTGTTGGAGCAAATGATTTTCCCTTCGCGGATTAGCTCTGGGATAGCACGGCGTACGGTCATGTACGAGCAATCCGCCCGTGCTGCAATCTGATAGTACGTCACCCGTTCACCAGACCGGGATAGCTCCCTTACGGCGCGGTAAACCCGCTTGCGAGTGAGATTCATTGTTGCCACATCCAACATAGTTCCCCCGATTTTTCACACATATGTTTTATTGTAATGCTCTTTTTGAGCAATACTAATTAGAATTGTTCAATATGAACAATACAAAAAAAATAGTTTAAATTAGAGTTACTTAAGATGGAGGTTTGCATGAGTAGAGTGGTAGTTGCGGTGATCTTTTTAATGGCTCTGGCGCTACCCGCAGGCGCGCAAGAAACAGCGACGCCCACGCCAACCAGCACCCCGACTCAACCTCCAACCGCGCAACCTCTCATGGTGCTGTGGACATTAGCGCCGCAGCAAACCGACCAACCCGGCCAGGACGTGGTACTGCACTACACGATTAGCATTGATGAAACCGTTGCCACACTGCTGCTGTTTGCCATCCTGGTCGCGTTATGGATTGGTTTCGTTATTGCCCGGCTTCGGGGCTGGCTGTAGGAGGTGCGATGCAAGCCGTCGCCGAACTGCTAATCCCTGCTGCGCTGGCTGTCACCTGGATTGTTTTCATCCAGATTGCGCCGGAGATCATCCGTTCCTTTATCCGACTGTTTGAGGAATTGTGATGGATGTCGCTGCTGTAGGGGCACAGGCGCTGGCGGCTGGTGCTCAAGTGCTTGTACCACTTTTCTTCGCCGTAGCAGGCTTTGTCGGGGCGCTCTTTGGGGTGCTACATCTCATTCTGTTTCTCGTTGACCTGTTCGATTAGGAGTAACCATCGTGCACCGTTTTATGAAGTGCCTCCCCTCCCGCCGTGAACTCCTGTTCGTGGTGGTATTCACGCTTCTGCTCGTGGCGGCCATCCCGGTTGGCGCACAGAGCCAGACTCTCCAACTGGACATTGACCCTTCGCCGCTGTTCGCCAGCATCAGCGCCTACGTGCCCCTGTTTTTCGGCATCCTGGCCGTCGCTGGCGGCATCCTCATTGGCAAGCGCATCGCCGAATTTGTCATCAAGGCGATTGCCGACGCCTTTTAACGTTCTGTACCCGCCGGGGCGTGACCGACCGATCACGCCCCTTACACCTCAAAGCCGGACATGCGTAAACTACTGCTTTTTGTAGCCGCACTCGTATTAGCCGGTTGCAATCTGGGCGTACCTCCGCCAGAGGAAAGCGACTGGTGTTATACGTTCGATTTCACCACAGACGACTATGGCGCCAATGTGTTGAATGGCGTCTGGGTTGAAGGTCAAGGGTACACAACCGACGCGGAAGGCCTGCTGAGTTTCAGCTACGCACAGTCGGCTACCGTCGCGGCCAGCGGCATTATCATCAAAGCAGCACGCAGTGAACCGGGAGACATCGCCGTTTTCGCCAATGGCATTGTCTTTGGCATTTACGCCACTATTGACCAGACACTTCCGGCTGATGTGAATGAGGTTGAAATTGGCTTTGAGCCGGAAACAACCTCAGATACCGGCACAACCTGGAACATCAGTCTTAGTTCCAGTGGCGCGATGGTGATACAGTCCATAAAGGTATTTGGCAATTTCGCCAATCCGTTCCCCCACAACGATTGTGGAGACCACACGCCGACGCCAAGTAACACCGCCCCAGCGCCAACCGATTCCCCAACGCCAACCGACACACCAACACCAACACCGACGCCAACTGGCACGGGCGGCTGGACATACACTGCCGACTTTACTGTCAGTGATTGCGGTTGGAGTCCTTATGTGCCTGGGGATGAATACTACAACACCCGCTACTTAGGTGGTGAAGGTTTTAAGGTTGGTGGAACTAATGCAGCAGCGATCGTGTATTATGGGATTCCTGACACAATCACAGGTTACACCATTGCCAGCGTTGTTTGGTGGTATGCGATGGGCACCTCTACGGGCGGCAATGGCGGGTTTGCAGTATATGACGCATACACGGCAAGTCCTAGTCTCGGCAGCCTGACCGCAGTTGTAGCTGGAGAAAGTTTTACCGCTGGCTGGCTCAACCCCCGCCGCTCAACTGGTATCCCCAATGCGGCTCAACAAACAAAGCATTGGCTGTATATCGCCGGGCGCGCCTATGACGACCGCGCCACTATCAAGCGCGTTACCGCAAGTGGCACCGGGGTTAATCCTTTCGGCGTCTCATCCTGCCCCGGACCGACACCAACCCCAACACCGACCGGCTCACCGACCGCTACCCGCACGCCCACCATCACGCGCACACCTACCATTACCGCAACGCCGACCCGGACGCCGATTAACTTCACTCCAACTGCCACGTTCACTCCGAAACCGGCTACCTCCACGCCCGTTCCGTCATCAACGCCACTGCCAACCTATACACGCACGCCAATCCCGGCGCCGACCGGCGTGCCAACCTCGGAGCCGCAACCGGACGGAACCGGAGATGAAGATGCTGGCGAAATCAATATACTGAATTCGCTTGAACGTTTCTTCAACTGGATTGGCAACGTCATTCTCAATTTTGCCGATTGGCTGGGGTCGCTGATTGCCTTCATCGCTGGTCTGATCGCCAATCTTGGGACACTACTGCTGAACATCCTGTCAGCCATCGGTGCCTTTCTATCGCTTCTATTTCAGATCATCGGCGACGTGCTACGCATCATCGGCCTGGTCGCCTCAATCGTCATTCATTTGCTGGCGATCTTGGGAAGCTACATTGGGCAACTGGTCAGCAGTGCCAGTGCAGTTATCAATTCCTGGTTCGCAGCCAAGCCGACTCCAATTCCCTTTCTGCCCCAGTGCGTGACCGCGCCAACGGATACCCAAATCTGCGCTTTTTACTACGTGCTGGAATACACGGTGTTTGGTGGCCCAATCGGAACGCTCATCATCCCAGTGTTGACCATCGTGATTGATATTGCCATCATCCTGCTGTTTATCCGGCAGGTAAGGAACATCCTGAGAAAAGGCCAGCAGGTGACACAAGAATGATAAAAGCCCTACTGTTCGCTCTATTGCTGCAACTGCCGCCGGTGCCATTTCCGCCGATTGAAAGTCCGACGCCGATTCCGACTTCTACGCCAGTTTTACAGGATTACACCGTAGAACTGCCGACAACTGACCTCATCAATTATCTGGCGACTGCTGAATCCAATTTAAGCAACGCGCCAACTGATCTACGCAATCCAGCCGGGCCAATCCTGCCAAACACGAATGGCAGTCAGGTGTTCGGCTACTCCAAATGGCTCATGTCCCCAGCAACTGCCAATGAAATTTTTGGCCCGTTTGGGCTGGTGGTGTCTCACGTCGCCGCAGCAGTGACGTTGGTCATTATTCTGGCGCTGGTCTATTTCCTGATTTACGTCGCAGTGCTGATCGTTCGGTTTGTGGTATGGATTATCTCGACCATTCTAAAAGTTGTGCCATTCGTGGGATAAAAATATGTTGCCACCTCCAACCCCAACTCCGTTTGTTGCATCCCCCGGCGTCCAAATGCCGGTTCTGCAATTCCCCTCCACCTGGGAGTTTGCTCCCGATGCTGTCCAAACCTGGAATCTGTTCGGCGGCGCGACTCTGGTTCTGCAAGCCATCATCCTAGCCGCAATCATCGGTCTGGGACTGTGGATGCTCTACAAGTTCTTTAAGGGTATCAATAATGCGGCGGATTAGTCTGTTTCTTCTGGCGCTTTTGTTTGTCCTGCCCGCTGTCGCCAACGCACAAGAGTATCGCGGCCTGCTGCCGGTTGGGTCTGTCCAGGCCTACGCCGGAATCACCCCGCCAAGCGGCTGGTTAGTGGCTGATGGTAGTTGCATCAGCCGAACCGCCTATGCGCGTCTTTATGGGGCGATTGGCACGGTTTACGGCACATGTGGCGGTGATCCCAACCTGTTTGCATTGCCGGATTTGCGCGGGCGAACTGTAATCGGTGCTGGCGCCGGGAACGGTCTGACCAACCGAGTACAGGGCACAATGCTCGGTGAAGAAACCCATCTGCTGACCATCCCTGAAATGCCTGTTCATGACCACAACCGTAACACCTATGGGTACACCGAGTGGGTGTTAAGAAGCAACACAGGCGGCAATGCTTATTTTGTGGCTGGGTCACAGGTTCAATTAAGGGACGCAACCAAAACGGGAACGGCGGGCGGTGGCACGCCTCATAACATCATGCAGCCCTCTACCGTTCTGACCTACATCATTTGGGCAGGAACAGAAGAATTGCAGATTGTGGCGGTTCTTCCAACGGCCACCTATACGCCAACGCCAGAGAATTCCCCTACGCCAACAGTAAGCCCGACCCCAACGGCCACGCCTACCACTACCCCCAACATCTACGCCGTCTGGACACTGGCGCCTGAAAGCACCGACGAACCCGGCCAAGCCGTCGCTTTTGCCTATGAAATGAGCGCCGGCGGCACGATCAATGCCGTGCTGCTGTTTGCGATTCTGGTTTCAATTCTGGTAATGGTCACGTTAGCAATGCTCCGGCGAAAGGCGGCGGGATGACCAAAACCTACTACTGGGAAGGGTACAAGCCGGACATTGACCGGATACCGCCAGCGGCGGCCAATATCAAGGGGCTGCTGGTTCTCATCGTGGCTGTGCTGATTATCGCTGGCGTGGGCCTGTTCATTCTGGCGAGTGCGACTGGCAGTCAGGCACTGCCAACACCGACCGCAACCGCAACTGTTACTCTGACCCCAACCGTTACCCTGAGCGCGAATGAGCTTATGGCGACGGCCTTCACTTTGCAGACCGCTACCCCAACCCTGACAAATACCCCAGCAGTGGACTACTGCTATTTTTTGACTCCCAGCGCCACACCGACCCTGACGCCCATGCCGCTCCGGGGCACGCCGTCCGCCGGACAGCTTCTGGCGACTGCCACCGAAATGGCGCTGCGCCTCACCCCAACTGCAACTTTCACGTCAGCGCCGCCGCGCGCCTGGTGTAACCTCTGGACGCCCGGTTATGGAGAGGAGTTTCTTGATGAGACAGCCGTTTTCACCCTATCGCCAACGATGGTCAGCAGTGCCACGCCAACGCTTACCCGGACGCCACTGCCGCGCCCCACGCAGCCATCACATCAGTCGCCGCCGGTGGTGCGAGAGATTACCGTAATCCCACCAACGCCCCTACCCAACATTGTTGTAGTGACGGAGCCTCCAGTGGTCATCACCCAGCCGCCGGTTGTGGTGACGCAGCCGCCGATCATCATCACCCAGCCGCCCATCGTCGTCACGGCGACGGCCACGCCCACCGAAACGCCGACCGCAACGCCGACGTATACGCCTACCTGGACATTCACGCCCACTTGGACGGCGACGGCCACGCCCACCGAAACGCCAACCGCAACGCCGACGTATACGCCTACCTGGACATTCACGCCCACCTATACGCCGACTTGGACGCCAACCGCCACACCCACCGAAACGCCAACAGAGGCCACAACCGATGCTCAAGCAAGCGATCAATAAACTGTTCAAAATGCGGCGCTATGAACACCTGCTGCGCGTGCCGCGCCAGTACGCCAATCCAGTGAACGTTGTGGATGATGACGCCGCGCTCATTATGGCGCGGTCTGCGGCCCGGTCGCCCGAAAACGTGAAAGCACTTATGGCACATTATCAGGTGCAGAAGGTAGAGGATTTGTTGGATTTGCTGCCAGACATGCGCCATCGGCGAAATATAGCCCGGCGGCTGCTGTCGGTCATGCGGGCGGCCACCGGCGCGCTGCCATACAACCCCGATAAACGGCGTAATCGCCTGCTGTACAGGAAATTCTTTACCCGGCCTGATGTTCATGCCCGCATTGCTAATGCACGCGAATTTGACAGGATATAGGCCACATCCGCATCTGTGAGCCGGAACAGTTCCCGTTCGATACGGCGGTCAGCAAACTGCTGATGCAGTTCCTTCTCCAGCCGCGTGTAATCCGGCGTCTCTATGACGGCCACCAGGTCAACGGTGGTCCGAACCGTCCGGTAAGCCGTCAAGCGGTTTTGCAGCGCCCGGTCATGTTTGGCCTTGCCGATCTTGTAGCAGTCACCCAGAAAGACGATGTACACCAGCCCGGCGCGCTGCTGGCGCGGCTTGGCTGGCCGTCCTACCCTACCCGGTTGGCGTCCGGCGCGGGCGGCGGCCTTCGCTCGAAGCTGGCGCCGGTGCCATAGCTTGGAGTCTTCACAGCAGTATTTCGCCAGTTTCGCGCCGATGAACCGGCCAGCGCAGTAGGGACAATCCTGCCCGGCGGCGCAGCGTTTCTTGTGGGTATGGTACTGTTTTTGAGGCGTTACGGATACTGCCATAACCGTTATTTTTCCGTCCAGATATGACTATACCAGTCGTTCAAATCTGGACGAATTTTGCACCACAGCTCCGCCAGGCGCAAGCGGCGGAACTGCACTTAGAACAATTTCAGGAGCACAGCGAAGCCAAACGCTAGGAAGCCCCAGACTACAACGCCAGCCGTTATAGCAAATACAAGTTGTGGGGAAAGCAGAATTTGGGGGTAAATGCGAGACAGGACAAACAATAGAACCAGCGTTAGAGCAAGACTGAGAACTAACACTAATATCCTTTTCATGCCTGCCTCACCTGCCTTTGGCCGTTTTTCTCCAGCTTTCGATACTCGTTGTAGGTGACGATGCTCCCCATTGTGGCAAGCCGGGCGAAAAGGCCACACGCCATGCTAGCGGTATACAGGAGAAACATAATAAACAGAGTGTGGGCAATTTGGAGTATGATCAGCACTGCCATCGCGCCTTGAGCCAGAAGATACAAATCCGGTATCAGGCCGGGAATCGCCAGAGCGTTCAGTTCAGCGATGATTGCCTGTGAAGGGAAGATAATCAGCCACAGCTTGAATGCCCCAACCAGCGCGGCCAGTACGGTAAGGAGCGTAAACACCCAACTGGCAAACCGAAAGTATCCGACGAACCTGCCCATTTACCCCCCCTGATGAATGGGTTACAACACCCTCAGAACTTCCACAGCTTTACGCCTGTCAGCAGGCGACTTTGCACGCAGTATCTTAATGGCTTCTCGTTCTATATCATCAAGATCGGCTTGTCCCCGAAGTGGTCTATCGGGATTGTCGGTGAGGCCAACTAACCAATCTGTGGTGGTATCGAGGGCACGTGCAAGAGCCGCAAGAGCATCCGCCCCCGGCTCATTTTTCCCAATCTCATATCTGGATATTTGAGTCTGATCTATGTCAGCAAGCTCTGCCAATGCTTCTTGGCTGAGGCCCAGTGATTTTCTGCGTTGTCGTATCCGTCTTGAAAATGTCATACTCTGATTTACGGCACTTATGCATAAATCTTAATGCCATTATTGATTGACATGAAGGGCAATTGATCTTAGAATAATAGGTGTATGTGCATAAACCTTATTTTTCTCTCGGTTTACGACATATACACCTAATTATCTAGGAGATTTGTGCATGGCAGCACAAAGCAAATATCAGCAGATCGAAAAAGAGTATGGGCGGTCAATGGCCGAAATTCTGACCGACAAATTTGCACAGTACGGCTCCCAAAGAAGTGTAGCAAAGGCTTTGGGCGTGGATCAGGCAACTGTCTATACGTGGCTACTCAAGCTGGGCTTGAAGCAGAAAACTATTCTCGTACCTATGAACCGACAGGAGGAAACGCATCGTGAATCAAATCATTGTTGAATGCCAGCGCGGGAACAGTACCCACGCGGTGGCCTGGTATCAGTTGGGGGCGCGGTCAGATGCGCTCATTCTCGATTTCGGGACATTACACGGGGGAGACTTCGTTGCCCATTCCAGGGAAAGCATCCTGCTGTGTGACCATCCCGAACTGGACGGCCTGTTCCGCTGGTACGGCGAAATGGGCGTGTGGAACCTGGACATCCTCAGCGCCCTGCTTCAGCCCATTATGCCGGAAGAGGACGTGCTCGACCCGGTGGAAGTCGGCTGGATAGATGAGATTTTCAGCGGCGATGATGAGGCGGTCATCAATCTGACATGCCTGACGGATGATGACCTGGATTACAGCTATGCCCGCGTGCTGGACTTTTTGGTGACGATTGGAATGTTGCGCCAGCAGCACGCGATACCGTGCGATCAAACGCTGAACGCGCTGGGATTGTCCCAGGCGCTGTATCAGGAGATCGTGCGGCGGAAAGCGGCGCGCGGCCTGGGCGCGCTGGACACCGAGCCGGACGGCATGACGGCATAGCGGTAAAGAAAAAGGCTGTCAGAGTCGCCCAACCCTGCCAGCCCCTACCCAAACATAAAACATGATCGAAGGTAAACGCTATGAGCATCATACTGCAAGTTACCCTCTTAAATCAACTCACAGGGGGATATTCTCCCGATGCTCTCACCTTTCCGAAAGGTGGGCAGCGATGAAACCCATCCTCACCCCGGCTCAGATGGAAGCGCAGCGCGCGGCGGAGCAAGCCCGGCTGGAACATGCCGCCCGGCGGGAAGAACACCTACGGCGGCTGTGCGCCCCGCGCCCGCTCGAAGATTGGGCGCAACAGCGGATACAAGCCTACTGGCGCGATGTGTACAAGGAGTCCAGCGATGCCCGCAAGACCGCTTAACTCGCTGCGTTTGAGCGACTATGACCTGTGGCTGATCGCCCGATGTGTGTCGGGTTTCCCGGTCAGCCCTGACATGGCAACGCGGGAGTCATTTGACCTGCTGGCTGATTTGCAGATGGTGACACCGGACTGGCGCAAGATGACACTGGCGCAGCGGTGGCCGGAAGTCGCCAAGAAAGTCCAGTTCATTGACCCAACTGCCCCCGCACCGGCGCAGCCGCACATCGTCAAGCTGGACACCAACCTGATTAAAGCCAACGATCTGAAGTATCTCATCCGGCCTGAATACGCCCTGAGCGAATACGCGATCTACCAGCGCGGATTCAATGCGCTGGTGGGGCCTTCCGGTGCGGGCAAATCCTTTGTGGCGCTGGACATCGCCGCGATCATGGCGACGGCAGGCGCCGGTGTGATCTACGTGGCTGGCGAAGGTCTGCACGGGTTCAGCGGACGGTGGGAAGCCTGGAAAGTCCACCATCAGAAAGACTCGGACACGTTGGTGTTTTTCAAGCGGGCGGTGAACCTGATGGATGCGACGGATACAACAGCGTTTATCACCGAGGTTCGCCCGCACAAGCCGCAGATGGTGGTCATTGATACCGTCGCCCGCTGCATGATCGGGGCGGACGAAAACAGCACCAAAGATATGGGGACGTTTGTCACAGCCTGCGATCAGATCATGCGGGAACTGGACTGCGGGATGCTGCTGGTGCACCACACGGGCAAGGATGGCAAGATGCGCGGCAACACGGCGTTGTATGCGGCCTGCGACAGTGTGTTGTTCCTCCAGCGCATGGAACAGCAGATCGGCGTCTATAACACGTTCGAGCAAGGCGGCAAGAATAAGCACCTGGCTGAAAGCGAACCCCGCTACCTGCAACTGATTCCCAAATCGGTTCAGGTGGATGGAGTCACGCTGGAGAGTGCCGTGCTGGTGGAAGCCGGGCGCGTCGTGAACCTGAACGCGCTGACAGATCCGCCGACACAGAACGGCAAGCGCGTGCTGGAAGCGATTGAAGGCTACGAGTCTGGACTGGCGTTCTCCGCCATTCAGGATGCGACAGGTATCAGCAAATCCACGCTGCACCGAACGCTGAAGAGTCTGATGAAATCGAAGCACGTTGTCTTTACCGATGATCGCTACATCATCACTGAATCAGGAGAAGCCTGTCTCACCGAGTAGTTCCAGTTCCACCAGTTCCACTAGTTCCACCCCTCTACGCGCGCGCGCGGGGAGACACCCTTGAAAGTGGAACAAAACTGATTTTAAAGGGTCTTAAAGGGTCAGGAGGGTAATTAGTAGGTTCATAAAGGGGTGGAACAAAAGTGGAACTAGAGTGGAACTAGACGCGCCTAACGTGGAACTAGACAAGTCTAAAGTGGAACTAATGACGAACCTAAAAGGAGCATTCATGACCTACACCTCATCCGCCCGGTTCAGGTGCCCGCCGGGTACAAGGATGTCAACGAATTCTATTTGGGCGCTGGCCGCGAGTCAGTTAAGGCATGGATACAGGAGAGTTTGAAGTGAACGCACACACGTACTATCAGCCAACTGAGTATGAGCAGATGTTGATCGCTGCGGGATGGATTACGCCCGAAAGCGTTGATCTTGACTATCTTGAATACGTGCGACTGATCGGCAAAGGGGATGCAATGCGCTATGACGAGTGGCAGACCACCAAGCGCGAGTTGGATGAATTGGACGCCCGATGGAACAAGGAGATTGAGCCGCTGTATGCGATGGGCGGCTACGGGGATTACCTGATTCAAATGAACCAAGAACAGCAGCAACTCGAAAAGCAGTTGCTGCGCGAAATGTCGTGGCTCGAAGTCCTGCTTGGGTATTAAGGAGTGCTTGAAGTGATTTTGGACGACTATGCGGAGCGTCAACGGCTGGCAAACTTCATTGCCTGGCAAGCCTACAACGACGCTGAAAAGCTGGTTAATGCCGGGGCGTTGCAGCACATGAGCAACGCCGATCTGGGCGAACGCTACAAGGCACTGTGCGCGCTTATCCCGGAGCCGCGCGGGGCATTCGTGGATGACATTCCCTGCCAGCCGCGCGTGGATGACGGCTGGATTGAATGGGAACAGTGCTACGGGGCTGAGGCAACGGCGATTGAAATGGAACTGAGGAGACGACGATGAGCAAGAGAACCAAACCAACCTTCCCGTTCTATGAGCCAGGCGAATGGGTGGAACTGTCCCGGCCCATTCTGCGCTACGGCGATGCGGCGCGCGGCATTAAATACGACCCGCCGCTAGTCTTGTTTCCAGTGGGCACACGCGCCCAGGTTCTAAAAGAACAGAACACGAACCTGTACACTTTGTCACTGGCAGATGGGACATTCATCATCAGCCGGCACGCATCCAGTATTACAAAAGCGAGTGGCGACAATGGCAATGCGTAAGGACGCTTACCCGGCCAACTGGGAGGAAATCAGCCGCCGCATTCGCTACGAGCGCGCCGGTGGTAAGTGCGAGTGGTGCGGCGCGCCCAATGATACCTATATCCGCCGCAACCGGGTCAACCCCGCCCTGTGGGAACTGGCGTCCCCGGAAGATGAGCCAGACGCACAATGGTACCGTCCCATCAAGGTGATGCTCACCGTCCATCACATCGGCGTGGATAAGCCGGACGGCACGCCCGGCGACCGGCACGACAAGCTGGATGTGCGGGATGAGAACCTGGCTGCGCTGTGCCAGCGGTGCCACCTGTTCGCCGATCTGGACATTCACATCGAGAACGCCCGGCAGACCCGGCGGGCAAAGCGGGAACAGAGCGCCCAGGAGTCTGGGCAGATGAGGTTATTTTAGGTAGATCGTTCCGTGACGAGCAATTGTCACACAACGATCTGGCAAAGGACTGACGATGGAATACGAGTATGGAACGGGAATACCTTATGAGTGGACAACCGGGGGCAAGTGTTCCGAGTGTGGCAAGCCGTTTGAGGGTATGCACCTTCTCAGTAAAACCACCTGTAGCCCGAAGTGTCGCAAGCGCCGGGAGCGACGGCAAAAAGAAGCCCACGCCGCCTGGATTGGCGCGCTTCACGAACTGCAAAAGATTCGGGATGCGATCAAGCGCGATGAAGATATTGAACACCACCGGGAATGTTTGAACCGCTTGAAGGGTGAAATCAATGATCTGCTTTTGCTGGCAAAAGATACAGAGGCTATGGAGCGCCGCGCGATGCTTGAAGCGCGCGCCCAGCGTCGCCAGTAGTACCAGATCGTTGTGTGACACCGACCAGTCACATACCGATCTGCTAAGTAAAACAACCGCGCCAGCCAGGGGGCCTGACCGGCGCGGTTAACAACAGGTTTCTACATAAAGGAGTATATCATGATTGACCTTCAGCAGATAGTGAGCTTGACAATTGACGAACGGATAGACGCACGGGCGCGGGCGCGGGAGATGGTCACGAAAGCGGCTGGCGACATGCCCGCCCGTGACCAGTTCAATGCTGCTGCGTTCAGCCGCTATCCCGGCTGGGTGACGGCACTGGTCACTCTGGCGATGGTGATCGTATTTGTCGCTGCCGCCGCGCCGTCGCTGTTCCGGCTCTTTACTGCTGGCCGGGACTATTTCCTGGCCGGGATTGCCGACAGTGACCAGGCAGCCATCGCGGGCGCGGCCACGTTCCTGTTGGCTGAATTTCTGGTGATCGTCAGCACACTGGCAATGCGGGTTTATTTCGCTGGACGTGCCCGGCTGGTGATGATTGTTCCTATCTCGTTCGGGGTGCTCATGGCGTTGGTGGGGAACTGGGTGATTGCCCAGCCGATAGATTTGTTCGGCCTGTTGGAAACCTTTGCCCCGCCGGTGGCCGTGCTGTTTATGTCGCTGATCGGGGAACGACTCATCCTGGCCGCGATTGACCAGCGCCAGCAAAACGAGAATGACTATCAAGCGGCGCTGGCTGAATGGAAGGCGGCTACCAGCGCACCGGAGAAAAGCGCGGCCTGGAAACAGATGTATGCCAACGTTCTGAGGGAGATGCTGCTGGCAAAGAACAAAGGCCGGAAATACTTCAAAGAGAACTATGCTGCGATCACCACAGCGACGTGGAAGGCGCTGGTCTGGCGCGAAATGCAGGCGGATGACTGGTACACCGCAGAGGCCGTGCCAGAGGCCGCGCCCGCGCCGGTGGCGACAGCCAACAGCAACGGGCACGGGCATGAGGATTTTTTAGCCCTACCGGTGATGGATGGTCGCTCCGTAACGGCGTTCAGCCCTGGCAACTGACCGGGACAAAGCCGGTGGCAGTAGGCCGCCCGCGTGTTTACAGCGATCAACGGGAATATTGGCGGGAAAAGAAGCGTCGCTACCGTCTGTCTACCAAAATTCGAGCGATTGGCTGAACGATGAACACCATTCCGAGTCTGCTGGCAGCGTATAGAGAATATCTGGAACACGAGCGCCAGCTTGCAAAGGCGACGGTCACAGCCTATCTCAGCGATCTGCGGACTCTGGATGCGTTCGCTCCTAAACCAGTCGAGGATATGACCGTTGACGATCTGCGGGCCTTCATGCGCCATATGAGCAAGAACGGCCTCAAGACTGCCACCATTCACCGCAAGATCGGCGGCTTTAGCACGTTTTGGAAGTGGCTGAAATTGCAGCACGTCGTCACCGAGAACATCACCGAACGACTGACCCTACCCAAGATGCAGCAGCGTGTCCCGGTCTGGCTGTCTCATGATGAGCTACGGCGGTTTGTCATGACCCCCGCGCCAGGGTCAACAAAATGGGTACGCTGGCGGAATGGCATGGCGTGGAAAACGCTGGCCTGGTTCGGGGTTCGCCGCGATGAATTACGCAAGCTGCGTGTTGGTGATGTGCATCTAGTCGACAGGGTACTGATCGTTCGGGAGACAAAAGGCAAGCGTGATCGGGTTCTGCCCATACCCCAAAAGTTCTTTGATGAACTGGCCGCCTGGGTTGCGGAACGTCCCGCCGATCAGTATCTATTCCCCAGCACGGGCGGGGACTATTGGAGAAAGGAATTTTTCTATCCAGCCTTTTATGCTCACCTTGAGGCATGTGGCTTATCTGGCAAGGGTATTACGCCACATGCGTTACGTCACACCTTTGCCATTCACCTTCGGCTGAGAGGAGTGTCTATTGAGGTACTGAAAGAACTGATGGGACATAAGGACATTAAAACAACATTGAAGTATCTTCAGTTTGGGCCGGAGCAGTTTCAGGAAGCAATGGAACTGCACATTCTCAATTCTTTTGGAGCAAAAGCGGAAAATGAATCAGACCCCAGTGAAGCTGAGGTCTGATGGTATCCAGGTCGGCCTTATAAGCCGCTTTCTGTCGAGGACGGTCATCTATCTCGACTTCCGATTACTCGGAAGCTCTAGCAGTCTACCCGGCGCTTTTTGCGGGACGGGCCGCCCCAATGCGCCTGCTTGACCTTGCTCCCGGTGGGGTTTGCCTGGCCGCGACCATCGCTGGCCGCGCCGGTGGTCTCTTACACCACCGTTTCACCCTCACCCCGCTCGCGCGGGGCAATACACTTCTCTGTGGCACTCTGCCGTCGGGTTTCCCCGCCTGGCTGTTAGCCAGCACCGCGCCCTGTGGAGAGCGGACTTTCCTCCCCCCTGCCGCAGCAGGAGAGCGACCATCCGGCCAACCTGGATACAGTCAGATTATACGTAATAATCTGCAAGATTGATAGGGTATAATCCAGGCGATTCACCCTGCCGGAGAAATGATAATGTCGTTCCACAATCACTCTCGCCAAGCTACCATCCTCCTGGTGACTTGGATCCTGCTGCTGATCTTCGCCAGCCGCGCCGTACGGCTGGACGAGATGCAGATGCATCAGGATGAAATCTGGTCGGTGTGGCAGACCTTTGGCACGCCGGCGCAAATCGTGCGCTGGACGCCGTACGACTGGCCGCCGCTGTATTACCTGACGCTGGGCGTGTGGCGCGGCCTGACCAACCCGCACCCAGTCATCCTGCGCTACAGTTCGGCGCTGATGTTTTTGTTTGGGACAGCCTGCCTTTATCGGGTCGCGCGGCGCTTGGCAGATGTACCAGCCGCCGCCCTGGCATGCCTGGGTTATGCCGCGCTGGGTTACACCACGCTGCTTAGCATGGAGGTGCGCGGCTACGCCCTGCTGCTCGGTCTGATGCCGCTGGCTTTCTGGCTGACGTTACGTTACTTTGATCGCCCGCACTGGCAGCGTGCTATCCCGCTAGGCTTTACTCTAGTGGCGCTGTTTTATACCTCGGTCAGCAGCATCGGCGCGTTTTTTATCCTCGGCGTCTATACGCTGATCGTCTATGGGCGCAGCGTCTGGCGCTGGTGGCTGCCTGGTCTGCTGGCTGCCCTACTGGCCCTGCCGGAGATTGTGAACAAGGTGCAGTACGTAGACCGGACGGCGGCGACCTCCCAACTGGTGCTACCGCCGCTGCCCCAGGCGGTTTACAACCTGTTCGTGGACGGGAGCGGCAACCCGTTCCCGGTCTGGGCACTGCTGTTGGTCACCGCAATCGTAGCGCTTGTGATAACACGCCGGTTGAAGCATCCCCCGGTGGTGGCGCTGCTGCTGTGGGTTCTGGCCGTGCCCGTTCTGCTGTACGTGGTTAATCCCGTGCTCGGCTTCTTTTCACCGCGTTATGCCTGGTGGATCATGATCGGCATCGCGCTGCTGGCGGGGATAGGTTTAGCCCGTCTGCCACGCCCGCTGCCGCTGATCACCGGGGGGATACTGGCTGTGCTGGCGTTTGTTCCGCTGCCACTGGATCGTTACATCAGCTTCAACGTGTCGGAACTTGGCCGAAACTTCACCTGGTTGCAGGAGCATCTGCTGCCCGGCGACGTGCTGTTCGCCGACCCTAGCAACAGTTGCGGCAGGCCGGAAGAATGGGACTATTATACGCGGGTGTTTTTCCCCAATGGCCTGGCGTTTGTAGACGACCCGGCGGGCTACCGCCGCGTGTGGTACGTGCTGTTTGACGGCCTGCAGAACCCACGCCTGCAGGACAAAGTGGCAGAAGGCCGCTTTATGGAACGGTTCGTCGGGCCGCCGGATGCCAACGGCGTGCGGTTTGAGAATGGGATGCGCTTTCACGGCGTGGACATCCTCGACAACGACCACCCCTGGACCGGGCCACTGGTACGCCGCGAAGGTGAAAGCGTCCGGCTGCGGCTGTGGTGGTCAGTGGATGCGCCGCCCGAATTGGATTACAGCGTCGGCGTTTACATTCTCCGCTGGGATGGCGTGTTGATCGCCAGTTCGGACAGCGCCCCGGTAACGGTCTTGCCTGCTGACGCCCCGCCGGAAACCAGCCGCTGGCAGCCCGGCAGGCTGTACGTGGAGGAGCGCGAGCTAACGCTGCCGTTCCCAACGCCACGGGCCACCTATACCATGAAGCTGGCAGTGTACTTCTGGCAGGATGGCAAACGGCTGCGCGCGCCGGGAGTGGACGACGAGGGTCTGCTGCCCCTGCACCGACTGGCGGTTATGTCCTATTAGCGATTGTGAAACGGAGGACAAACGGCGGTTGTCAAGGGGTGACGCTGCGATTACAATGAACGGGAGACACGTAGGGGCGAACCGGCGGTTCGCCCCTACCTTATGAGTTTTACTGGTAGATCCATGACAACCAACGTTAACCCGTTTGTTTCTCCTCTCCAGCGCTGGACACGGCGGCTGGCTTTTGGCTGGCGCAACCTGTTTGCCCCCGGTGATGAATTTGCGCTGATCGTGGCGGCGCTGCTGCTGCTCATGCCCCTGCTGGCGCTGGCAGCGGCGGGCTGGCCGGCGGCGCTCAATACTGTAGTGCCGGTCCTGCTGCTCAGTACCCTGTTTGGTTTCCTGCTGGCGCGGAGCCAGTATAACGAACTGCTGGCGCTGCTGATGAGCGGTATTTATGGCACAGGCTTTGTGCTGCTGATCGCCGCCATAAACGAACCCGGCGGCCTGGGTGAAGGCGCGTATAGCGTGTTTTCGCGCCTGCTGCGCTGGATCATGGACGCGGCGACTGGCGGTATCAACCAGGATGAACTGGTTTTTACGCTGCTGATCGCGCTGCTGTTCTGGTTCCTGGGCTATAACGTCGTCTGGCACGTCTTTCGCATTGACCGGGTGTGGCGCGCGATTCTGCCGCCGGGGCTGATTCTGGTTGCCAACAGCGTCTACTACACTGGTGACCGCAACCTGGATGGTTATCTGATCGCCTTTGCCTTCCTGTCGCTACTGCTCATCATCCGCTCGAATCTGGATGCGCGTTCGTGGGAGTGGTACGTCAACGGGATTCGGGTGCCGCGCAGCCTGCGCCGGCAATTCTTCCGCGTGGGCATCTTCCTGGCGCTGATCGCGGTGCTGGCGGCCTGGCTGGCTCCCCGGCAGGATTTACAGGAACGGCTGAATCGCTTCCAGGAGTTTTTACAGTCTGACCCGCTTACGCAGTTCAGCGAGCTATGGAGCCGCCTGTTTGAATCGGTTGAAACGCAGGGGCCGACTACCGCCGACTATTACGGTGGCGATTCGCTGCAACTGGGCGGCGCGATTCAACTGGGGCAGCAGGTGGTGTTCCAGGTCAGCGCCCCACCCGGGCGGCGCTACTACTGGCGGTCGCGCGTGTTTGACATCTACGATGCCGGACGCTGGGCGCCCGCTGCCAGTACCCGCCTGACGGTTGAGCAGGGGCCGCTGAATATTGCCTACGACCCAAGCTTCCTCGGCGCGCGCGACGCGGTACAGCAGCAGTTCACGGTTGGGCTGAACGCCTCTCGGCTGGTTTATGCCGCGCCACAGCCGCTGAGGGTGGATTTGCCGACGCGCACCGATCTACGCTATGCACCGGACGACGAAACGCGCTCGTCCATGAACATTTCGGTCATTCGACCGACGAAGGTGCTGCGCCGGGGGGATAGCTATACCACTACCAGCTTGATGAGCAGCGCGACCGCCAGCCAGCTTCGCGGCGCCGGCACCGGCTACCCGGAGTGGGTGACGCGGCTGTACCTGCAAATGTCGCCTTCCATCAGCGACCGTACCCTGCAACTGGCGCGCGCGATTGTGAATCAGGCTGGCGCCACCACGCCGTATGACCAGGCGAAAGCGCTTGAAACCTGGCTGCGCACCAATATCCTGTACAACGAAGTCATCCCCCAGCCGCCGCTGAACCAGGACCCGGTGGACTGGGTGCTGTTTGATTTACGGCAGGGTTATTGCAACTACTACGCCTCGGCAATGGTGATGATGCTGCGCAGCCTGGGCGTTCCGGCACGCATGGCCGCCGGTTTCGCGCAGGGGGAATGGGACGCGGGACAAAACGCCTACGTCGTGCGCGAGCGTGATGCCCATACCTGGGTCGAAGTCTTTTTCCCCGGCTACGGCTGGATTGAGTTTGAACCGACGGCTGCGCAGGCGCCGCTGAACCGGGTGGACGATGTGCCCGCCGGCCTGCAGCCCAGCGCCACGCCGTTAACCAGCCCGACTCCAACCCAGACACCCACGCCGTCGCCCACGCCGACGAGCGAAGTCCCGCCAACGCCGCTACCGCCCAACGCACAACTGGTGCCAACGGTCACGCCCACGTTCACCCCGTCTCCCACACCCACGCCGGTGATCGTACCGACGCAGCCGCCACCGCTGACACCGCAGCCACGCGGGCCGCTGGCGCTGCTGCTCTCCGCGCTGGGGCTGGCGCTGCTGGTCCTGCTGCTGATCGCGTTAGTGATTGGCCTGGGGGTGTTTATCTACTGGTGGTGGGAATGGCGCGGGATGCGCGGCCTCAGCCCGATTGTTCGCGCCTATGCCCGGCTGGAACGTTACCTGAATCTGATCGGCATCCGGCTGAACCCGCAGCAGACACCGGAAGAACGCCGCCGCATCATCGTGCGGGCGCTGCCCAAAGCTGAACCACCGGTGTCGGCCATCACGCAAATGTACACGGCGGAACGCTACGGCGCGCAGCGGGCACAGTCGCCCCACGAAGCGGAGATTCAGCACGAGGTCGCCGACGATGCCTGGCAGGATGCCCGTACCACCATTCTGCAGCGGTGGCTGCGGCGGCTGCTGCCGGGTGGTCAGCGCAGGGAATAAACCTCGGAAACACATAGGGGCGGGTTTCAAAACCCGCCCCTGCACCCTTTCGCTACTACTGCTCGTTAATCACGCTGAAGACCATCGGACGGCGCTTGGTTTCGTTGTAGATAAAGCGGCTGATGCCTTCCTCCAGCCGTTCGCGGCGTCTGCCGTTCTGGCCGGCGGTGCTGGCAAGCAGCCCGCTGACCGTCTCCCGTAGCTGGGCGATCAGGTCTTCCGCGCTGCGCAGATAGACAAAGCCTTTGGAGATAATCTCCGGGTCGGCCAGCAGTTGGCCGGTCTTTTTGTCCACGTTGACAACGACGACCATAAAGCCATCCCGCGCCAGCATCTCGCGGTCCTTGATGACCGCCCGGCCAACGTCGCCCACGCCGCTGCCGTCCACAAAGACGTAGCCGCCCGGAACGCGCTCGCCCAGCCGGACGCCGTTTTTGTCCGCCTCGATCACCACGCCATTTTCGATCACAAACACGTTTTCCTGTGGGATGCCCGTCTGCATCGCCAGCCTGGAATGGGCGCGTAGATGGCGCAGTTCGCCGTGAATCGGCAGGAAGTAAC
The DNA here is from genome assembly GCA_016223085.1 of Chloroflexota bacterium. GTDB lineage: Bacteria > Chloroflexota > Anaerolineae > Aggregatilineales > Phototrophicaceae > CFX2. The sequence continues at coordinate 81,464 of JACRPS010000031.1, read as the reverse complement.
GCGGATTGGTCAGGTTAATCAGCAGCCGCATTTCTTCCTGGCTGGCGTGGCCGGACACATGCACCGGCGCGATAGGGTCATAGATCACATCCGCGCCGCGCTGGAACAGCCGGTTAATGGTGCGGTTCACCGTCTCCTCGTTGCCGGGGATGGTGTGCGACGAGATGATAATCGTATCCCCAACTTCGACATCCAACTGGCGGTGGCGGCCTGTCGCCAGCCGGCTGAGAACGGCGGACGGCTCGCCCTGAGCGCCCGTCACCAGGATCACCACTTTGCTGGGCGGTAGCTGGCCGATACGGTTGATGTCCACAAACATCTCGTTCGGAATGTTCAGAATGCCCAGTTCCCGCGCCATCTTGATATTTTCGGCCATGCTGTGGCCGGCCACCGCGATCTTGCGCCCGTACCGTTCGGCAGCTTTTGCCACCTGATGGAAGCGCGAAATGAGCGAGGCAAAGGTGGCGACCATGATCCGCCCCGGCGCGTTACGGAACACACGGTCGAAGGCTTCGTCAATCACGCTTTCGGATGGCGTCCAGCCGGCGCGGTCGGCGTTGGTGCTGTCGCCCATCAGCAGCAGCACGCCCCGCTTGGAGAACTCCGCCAGCTTGGCGTAATCCGTCTTTTTGCCGTCTACGGGGGCGGGGTCAAACTTGTAGTCACCGCTGTGAATGACAATGCCGTAAGGGGTGTTGATACCAAACCCCACACAGTCGGGAATGCTGTGGCAGACGTGGTAACTTTCCACCACAAACGGCCCAACTTTCAGCGTGTCGCCCGCCTGGAATACGTTCACCGTAGTGCTGTTTTCCAGACCGGCGCTGCGCAATTTCACCCGGATCAACCCGGCTGTCAGCGGTGTTGCCCACATCGGTACGCCGGCGAACGACTCCGCCACGTGCGACACCGCCCCCACGTGGTCTTCGTGCCCGTGCGTGAACAGAATCCCATGAATTTTCAGGTCCTTGCGTTCCAGCAGATACCGAAAATCCGGGATAATGTAGTCCACGCCGAGCATATCATTGGCCGGGAACATGATGCCCGCGTCAATGATGATCGCATCATTGCCCAGTTCAATCACGGCCATATTTTTGCCGATTTCCCCCAGGCCACCCAGAGGGATAATTCGCAATTTTGGATTTTTTGCCATAGAAACCGATTTGCGCCGCTAACGTTACCCAACGACCACCGGCGCACAACTCCTTTCCAGATTGTGCCCTGCTTAAGGCATAAACGTAAATTGCCCGACAAACCATTGTATGTCGAGTTGTTAGGCAGTCTCTCAATTGCCTAATAAAGCCACAAAGAACATTATTCTGTCTTAATTACGCTGCCTATTGTACCACAAAATAGAGTGAATACAGCGGTGAAAACTGTCCCTTAATACTCTTTTTAGAATTGTACAGATTTCACAATCTTGCGGGGACATGGCGGCGCCACGTCCCTGCTGACAACGATCAAATCTTTATATAATATCAGGGGTTAGCGCCAGTTCTCAAAGGCGTGAATCGCTTCGATCACCTGCGACTGGTCGGCTTCGCTCAGATCGTTGTACAGCGGCAGCCGCAGTAGCGTATCGCTGACCCGCTCCGTCACCGGGTAATCCCCTGCCCGGCCACCAAACTTCTGCCCCATGTCCGACAGATGCAGTGGCAGATAGTGGAACACGCTCAGGATGCCCTGTGCTTTCAGATGGGCAATCAACGCCTGCCGGCTTGCCAGCGACGGCATCAGGATGTAAAAGACGTGATACGCCTGCTCGACTTCCGGCGGCACCGTCGGCAGACAGACATCATGCGCGTCCGCCCATGCGCGAAGGTCGGTGTTATACCGGTTCCAGATGTGGCGGCGTTTGGTCTGAATCTCGTCGCGGGCTTCCAACTGCGCGTACAGGAAGGCGGCCAGCACATCCGACGGCAGATAACTCGACCCTACGTCCACCCAGGTGTATTTATCTACCTGCCCCCGGAAGAAGCGGCTGCGGTTGGTGCCCTTCTCGCGGATGATCTCGGCGCGTTCGATGTACTGGGGGTCGTTCACCAGCAGCGCGCCGCCCTCGCCACATTGGAAGTTCTTGGTTTCGTGGAAACTCTGCGTCGCCATTACGCCAAACGTGCCCAGGTTGCGGCCCTTGTAGTTCGCAAACAGGCCGTGCGCGTTGTCTTCCACCACCGGAATAGCGTGCCGGCTGGCGATGTCCATGATCGTGTCCATCTCACAGCCGATGCCGCCATAGTGAACGACGAGAATGGCTTTCGTGCGTGGGGTGATGGCCGCTTCCAGTTGTTTCTCGTCCAGATTCAGCGTATCCGGTCGGATGTCCACAAACACGGGGCGTGCGCCGCGCAGCACAAAGGCATTAATCGTGGAGACAAAGGTAAAATCCGGGCAGATCACCTCATCGCCTGGCTGAATATCCAGCAGCAGCGCCGACATTTCCAGCGCGTGGGTGCAGGACGTGGTCAGCAGCGCCTTCGGCACGCCGACCGCTTCTTCCAGAAAGGCGTGGCACTTCTTGCTGAAGTAACCATCGCCGGAGATGTGCCCGCGCTCGACGGCTTCCGCGATGTACTTCAGTTCATTGCCGGTGAAACACGGGCGATTAAAGGGAATTTGCATGGCAGAATGATTCCTTACGCTGCACACTGCTCTCGATAAATGGTAATGGTTGTCGCCAGCACGCGCAAGGTGTCACATACCTTAAATTCGTGATTGGACATATACGCTGCCAGACCCGGCGGAATATCCATCTGGTGTTCAATCGCTATGACAACCGTTGGCTGCACCCGTTCCCAAACATCCACAGGATTGTTCAAGCCCCAACGCTGACTTCCCACGGTTTCCGCCATTACGCCCACTAAATTCCGGTGATTGGGATATGTCCACAGGAGTTCGTGGGTGCTAACAATGACATCGTTGGGACGAATATAGGTTTGCAGCGCCGGGCGAAGTTCCTCATATAGAAATGGCGGCAGGCGGCCATTTGCCAATGCTGTCAATGCACCGGATGGAATCAGAAAAAACCAAATCACCTGCCACAGGACTACCAGTGTGGTTGCAGCGACGAAAATCTGACCACGACGGGTTGCTCCCGACGCTGAAGGGTTGAGGCCGTCCACTAGCAGCACCCCAACGGGGAGCAACAGCAGAAAATTGAACGTGTGCAGATACCCCTGTGTATCTAAAAGCAGCGCAGCACCGAAAACACAGCTCAGTATGGCAAGCAGCACACAGTCAGCCTTATTTTGACGCCATATCAGAAAGGTTAGGCCGGCAAAAACTAGGATAACCTCAACCAAGTTCGGCCAGGTGAACAGCCGATACAAGGCCGGTAGCGGTCGCACATAACCTCCGCGTTCCGTCACCAGTGCCGACAAATAGACTCCTATTCCGCCGAGCGGCGCAATATTCAGGAAATAATACACTGCACCACCAAAAGCAACCCCTACGAAAAAGGTCATTATCGGAGCAACTCTCCAGCGCCGCGAACGATAAAATACCCAGGCCACCTCCAGTATATAAAAAACCGAAAATGCAGCGATATAGACGACACCACTCGCATGTAACTGGAGGGATAGGGCTGCCAGCAGACCGCACAGGAAATGCCAGCCCAAAGCGCCACGTCCGACTAATTGATAGCGCCCTTCCAGAGCGCACAGAACAATTAACACTGCAATTGCTGGTAGCTGTAGATTAGGACGGTACTCATTGTATGCCAGAAACGAGAAGCTGAAACTGGTCATGACCAGACACGCCACTCCAACCACCCGACCATACAATCGCCAAGCAATCGCGGCCACACCGATAAACGCTACTACATAGCTAGCAAACTGGATGATACGTCCCGTCGCTATATTAAAACTTACGTTTTCCAGCAGCCAGCCGTAACCTACAAGCGCGTATCCAAGCCCTGGACGAATGGCAACTGGCTCTTGCAGCCAGGTGCGGGCGTATACGCCATCTGCAACAAAAATGCTGGTCGAATAATCTGCCCAAGCGGCTTCGTCCGGTTCAAACATCCGTATTGTCACGGAACCAAGCAGGAGTAACGGCCACATCAGAACAACCAGCAGTACCAACAACCACAGCCAATGTAAGATGTTTAAGCGTTGATCGGGCATGGTTTGCAGCAGCAGCACAACCAGCAGCAGCGCATTGGCGGCCACATATTCCTGCGCCAGCCGTTCGATAGGAAACCACCAGACAACCAGGATGGGCAGACCGGCAGCCACCAGCAGAACAAGACGCCAGCGGGCTGCCACGTGTTCCAGCCGCGCCGATACCAACCGCCAGCGCACCATTACGCCGACCCAGACGACAGCCAGCAGCAGACTTGCTACCAGCACCAGGGCGAAGCGGGTGCTGTAACGGCCCAGAACGGTGGCCTCATTGCTGGTGTGACTCCAGAGGCGATATAGACTGAAAAAATGGAGCCAGAATCCAATCACGCCAAAGGCGTGGAAACCTCGCTGCCGGAAAACGCGCTGAATACTCATCATGTATGGTGCTCATCCTAAAGCGGGCGCAGGACGAAGATTCTACCGCCGCCCACACTGAAGAAGATCCACCCCTCGCTATTGGCTGTCACATCAAACAGCTCGTGCGGCCATAAGCCGCTGCCCCGGTATTGCAGAATTTCGAGGGTTTGTCCCGGCGGGTTATTTTTGTCCGCCTGCTCCGGGACAATGACTTCATCGGCAACAGGATTGCCGGCGCCATCAAAATGTACAACGGCCAGCGCAAAGCCGGCCAGCGCCGCGCGGTTGTACGAACCGCCTAATACTACCAGCAGCGTGTCCTGAATGTCCGCAAACGTACCGCTGGTGTAGGCCGCCAATCCGGTGGGCGTGCTGTGGGTGGGGAACGTCAGCGCCGGGGCAGTTGCGGTTGAGCAGTCAAACACGGCTGAAATAGCCGTTGGCTGGTTTTCGCCAGCACAATACGGCCAGCCGAAAAACGCTCCCGGCGTTACCCGGTTGAGTTCGTCCAGGTTGAGTATATCGGCCAGCGCATCGGGCGCGGTGTCGGTTGTCCACAGGACGCCGTTCAGGAAGGCCACATCCCCCGGCTGGCGCAGTCCGGTTGCTACAATTCGCCGGTCGCCACCGTCCAGATCGTAACTGAGAATCGCGCCTCGCGCCGGGTCGTCCGGCTGGCACAGGTCGCACGGCGCGCCGACGGCCACGTACAGCCGGCTATCACCGCCGACAGTGAGTCCGCCCGTCCAGAAGCCCGTGCCGGCGGGAATATCGTCCACTAACGTTTCGAGTTCGCCGTCTCGCAGCCGGTAGAGATGCGGGCCGCCGGAAATGTACAACGCGCCACGATGATAGGCGAGGCCGTTGGGGAACGTCAGTCCGTCGGCCACCACGCGTGGCGACTCCGGCAGGCCATCGCCATTGGTATCCCGCAGCGCCAGCACCTGCCCCACCAGCGGACGCGCCGCGTAGAGCGTGCCATCCGGCGCGGCAGCCAGCGCGGTAAAACCCAACTCGCCGGCGCTGTCATCATGAACGACTTCCTCCAGACACCAGCGTTGGCCGTTCACCTGCGGCGGGTCAACAAAGGTAGGCCGTTCAACACACGGCGGCAGGGCTTGCGCCTGTGTAATGCGGGTTAGCCCCAACAGTGTCAACAGCAAAATCACTACGCGAAACAAGTTGGCTTATCCATGCCCGTTTTGCAGGTAGCGCAGCCGCAGCGCGTCGTGAAGCTGATTGACGATCTGCATCACAATTTCGGGCCGGTGTTCCCCCGGCGTGCCGCCCGCTTCGATAAACGCATTGCGCAGGATACGGCCCCAGTTGCCGGTGCTGCGCAGTTTTTGATCGGCGACAAACTGGTGGATCGTCTGCGCAGCGCGCCCGCTGGGCGGGTTCAGCATCCGTGTCAGGCTGACGTACACATCATCCACGTCACGCGGCGTCACATCCACCGATTCCACCGCCAGCAGCGCCTTGTGCATAAACACACGCTTCATCTCATAAAATTCGGCCAACGTCATGCGCGTGCCGGAGGCGGTGGTAATCACCACATCGGTACAGTCGCGGTCGGAAGCATCCTGAAGCTGCCGGAAGGTATCACCGTCCAGCGGCCCCAGCACCGCCCACATCACCTTGTCATCGTACATCGGCCCCAGGTCGCAGCCGTGCCTGCGGAAATAGTCCTCGATGATGACGTGGCTGTACTCAAAATCGGTCAGCACGGCGGCCATGCGCGACCCACTGATCGAAGCCGGCATCCCGGTGCTTTCCAGCGTGCAGATGCGTTTGTTGGTCGTCAGATCAGGCCGCACCCGCCCGATAGGATTATGCATGACCGATACCATCTCGCCCAGGCCGTCCTCATACAACATGGCGCGCCCTGGCGAATTGACCCGTTCTGACCGCAGCAGTGCGGCGTAGCGATCAAGGCCGTTCGACGTTAAATGCGGCGTGGTCGGCAGGTCCAGGTAGCGGCCTGTCACCGTCACCTGGCGCAGAAATTCGCGTGTGCACAGCCGTTCGGCGTCGCAGGTACCGTTCACAAACGGCCCGCCCTTCAACACGGCGGCGTTGGCAATCGCCGACGCGCTGCGCAGCATGGTGTAAAACGTCAGCAGGCCGAGCGCCTCCGACCTTCCTGCCAGATCAATGTGGATGTGGCAGCCCTGGATGCGGAACATCTGCACATAGTTGGTGGTTGGTGGGTTGACGTGGTACAGCGCCTGGACTTCCTGCAGCCGCCGGGCGTATTCCGGGAAAAAGCCGTTGACTTCCAGCATCAGATCAACGGCAGTCTGCACCTTCGGGTCATCCGTCAGCTTAAAATCGGATTCAACTGGATAGGTCGGCAGAATCGTCGTGCGCAGGCCGGTTTCTTCGCTGCTGGCGGCCAGTGCGGTGAAGATGCCGCCCACAGCGGCGCGGGTTTTGTGATAGCCGATGACCGGCGCGATGTGCGCTTCCATCTGGTACTGCCCGGCCTCACGGTCCACCTGCGGGCTGATACCCAGCCGCTGCGCGTGTTTGCGGTACACGTTCATGTAATTCTGCATCTGGTCTTCGGTCGGCGGCGTGCCGTCCATGTTGACCAGACCGAGTTCGATTTCCGCGCCGAGTGACCGCATCCGGGTTTCCGGGTCGTCGGTTTCGTGCACGTTGGTATGGTTGACGCTGGGGTTGAAGTTATAAGGCACAAGACTCTGCAAAAACGTCTTTTTGCCCCGGTAGCGTCCGCTGACTGCGCTGGCAAGCACGTGGCGGCGGCCACCACATTCCGCCAGGACGACATTCGCGCCATACGTGTCATCAGGGTCAAACAGGGTCGTCACCGGCACGCCCACCATACTGGACAGGTAATCGAGGGGAAGTTTTTCATTGGGCGATTTCGCAACCAGATTGCTGATTGCCTGATTAAATTTGCGCTTCTGCTGCTCGATATCCTGCCACGGTATCGCGGCGCTGTACTCCAGCAGTTGTTCATTTGATGGTAACGGCGTGTCCATACCAGTAAACTCCCCCGCGTTGGTGGCGCGACAGGTGGATTTCTTAACAATTGTCCCTGATGTGTCATTTTCCTTCAAGTGACAATCCGGCTAAAATTTATAGGCAGGATTCACAAATGGAATTTTATAAATTTTCCGACTATAGTTAAACTGTTCATGCCGTCAACCCTGCAAGTACGACATGGATTCTGGTATAGGTTCTTACCTCAAGAACTGGAGCGTCTATGAAAACCGTGTGGCCGCTGCCGCAGATTGAATTTAGCGATCTGAGCAGTGTGACTGAAGATCGCCCTACCGCCCTGCTCACCGGCGGCCCATCGTGGGCTGCGGTCGGTTCGCTGCTTAATCTCCCACTGGTCATCCAGGCGGAACCGCATACCGCCGACCTTGAATTTTTGCAAAAACTGGCGGGCGGGCTGCCGTCCGATGTGGAGGTGATCTATGGAGTTGGCGGCGGTCGGGTGGCGGATGTTGCCAAATACGTCGGCTGGGTCAACCGGCTGCCGGTCGTGCTCATCCCGACGGCGCTAAGTGTGGACGGCTTTTTTACCGCGCTGGTCGCCGTCCGCGAAGAAGGTACGGTCAATTACGTCACCACTGGCCCGGTCGAGAAAGTTTTTATTGATTGGGAAATCATCCGCAACGCGCCACCCTATCTGCGCGGCACGGGCATCGTGGAACTGTTGAGCATCGTCACCGGCCTGCTGGATTGGCGCTATGCCGCCGAACGCAACCAGACGACCGCCGATACCCGCTTCCAGCCCTGGGCAGCCGGGTTGGCGGCGGGTATCGCCCAGCAGGCGTTTAAGATCGCCGGCGGCGTGGGTATGGGCCGCGTGGATGCGCTCACCAATCTGCTCGACCTGATGTGTATGGAAGTGCAGTTGACAAACCAGCTTGGTCACAACCGTCCGCAGGAAGGCAGCGAACAGTATTTTGCCTATGCGATTGAACGCCGGCTGCCGCGTACCTATGGCGTCCCGTATGCTGATCTGGTCGGGCCGGGGATTTTGATCGCGGCGGCGCTGCACGGGCAGGATATCCACCCCATCCGCGAAACGATCCAGTCCGCTGGTATCCGCATCGGGCAGCTTGCGCCGGAGGACATCCGCGAAACGCTGTACCAGATGCCAGACTACGTGCGCGAGCACCAACTGCCCTACAGCATTCTCAACGACTTTGATCCCACGCCGGAGCGTGTCAGCGAACTGCTGGTTACGACCGGCCTGGATAACACCGGGCGGTTTTAACACCTATCCTGAATGAACCCGTTAGGACGAGGCAAGCCTCGTCCTTTTACAGTCGAAAGAAAATGGTTTGCGGGCAGGGTTCTTTGCCCTGTCCGGCCAGAGTGAGAAAAGGAACACCCGTCAATGATTCGTTTTGGGACGGACGGCTGGCGCGCCGTCATCGCAGACACGTTTACGTTTGATAACCTGCGGCTGATTTCGCAGGCGGTGGCCGAAGCCGTGAAAAAGCAGCACACTGGCAGCGAGCGTCCACAGGTGGTCATCGGCTATGATACCCGCTTCCTGTCCGACCGCTTCGCCAGCGAAGCAGCGCGGGTGCTGGCGGGCAACGGCATCGTCGCCTGGCTGACCCGCACCGACTCGCCCACGCCGGTGATCTCCTATAATGTCAAGGAAAAACGTGCCGATGCCGGCATTGTTATCACCGCCAGCCACAACCCGCCGCGTTACAATGGCTTTAAGCTCAAGGCCCCGTACGGCGGCAGCGCCACCGCCGAGCAGTGCGCGCTGGTCGAAAAAGAACTGGAACTGATGGAACGCGAGGCGCGCGGGCCGAACCTGATGGACTTCCAGCAGGCGGTTGATATGGAACTGATTCGCCGCTTTGACCCGTCCTGGACGTATTACCAGCACCTCGGCACGCTGGTTGATCTCGACAAAATTTTGCAAAGCGAACTGAACATCGTGGCCGACGCGATGTGGGGCGCGGGGCGCGGCGCGTTCGCCAGCATCCTGTCGCGGTCGCGCTGCCAGGTAACGGAAATCCGCAATGTGCTCAACCCCGGCTTCGGCGGCATCCACCCGGAACCCATCGCCCGCTATTTGAGTGAACTGGTGGCCTGCGTCCAGCGCACCCAGGCGGATGTGGGGCTGGCAACTGACGGCGACGCTGACCGCATTGGCGCGGTGGACGCGTTGGGTAACTTCATTGACCCGCACCACATCTTCGCGCTGGTGCTGCGGCATCTGGTGGAAACGCGCAAGCAATGCGGCGACGTGGTAAAAACCGTTTCGACGACCTTCATGATTGACAATCTGGCGCAAAAATACGGTCTGAAAGTTCACGAAACGCCGGTAGGCTTTAACTATATTGCCGACCTGATGATGCGCAACGACGTGTTGATGGGCGGCGAGGAAAGCGGCGGCATCAGCATTCGCGGCCACATCCCGGAAGGCGATGGCATCCTGATGGGGCTGCTGCTGCTGGAGGTGATGGCGGAGTATAAAGTGCCGCTGCATGAGATCGTGGCTGACCTCCAGGCCAGGTACGGGCCGGCGCACTACGGACGGATTGACGAACGGCTGTCGTTCCCGGTTCCGAAGAAGCAGATGGTTAAGCTGCTGGCCGAGGCTGCGCCGTCGCAGGTGCATGGCGAAAGCATCAGCCGGGTGGACACACTCGACGGCGTGAAATATTATCTGGCCGACAATAGCTGGCTGCTGATTCGCCCCAGCGGCACCGAGCCGGTGCTACGCATTTACGCCGAGGCCCATACGCCGGACTTCCGCGACGAACTGCTGAAACTGGGCGGTGAGTTGGGGAATAAGGTGATTGCCTGAAAACTTGTAGGGACACGATAGATCGTGTCCCTACGGTGGTGTTTATTACCCTGTCCCTGAACTGGGATTCGCGCCGGACACCGTTTCGCTGATCTTGGCGACCGCTGTCCGTGCCTGCGCGATGCGCCCCAGCAGATTAAACCAGAAATCCGACCCCTGCATAATGGCAAAGGTAGTCAGCACCCAGCCGAGCAGCTTCAGCGCCAGGAAGCCAAGCCAGTCACTCGGGTTTAACACCGGCGAAAAGTTGGCAGCGTTGCGTGGGCTGACCAGCAGCAGCGCGTCCGGCGCCGGGTTAATTTCCCAGCCGATAGGGAGGCGCAAATCCAGAAACGTTTGCAGGTTCCTGCGCAGTTCTTCCAGTTGCTGCTGCGTCGTGGCAGCATCCTGCGGGGTTTGCAGTCCGGCCTGCGAGGTGCTTTCCGCCGCGAAGACAACCGCCTGCCGCAGCGCCGGATCGTTCCACAGTGTGCGCGCCAGGTGCAGCGTATCCACGTTCAGGATGATCGAAATCAGCAGCCCGGCGATGAAGGCAATCACCTGCACCCGCCGCTTGAACATGGCGCTGAGATGATTCATGCTGTTGTCGAACCACGCGGCCACCTTGCTATGCGCCTCCTGGAACGACTGGGCGTTGGCGATAATCGTTTCCAGTGTCTGTTCCAGCGGGGTATCCTGCACCCGATCCTTCATGGAGAGGATGAGCGAATACACCTTCTCCGCATCCGACTGCGCGGTCAGTGTACCCTGATCTTTGACAAACACGCCCAGCAGCACATCAGCAAACACGGTGGGTGCGATGTAGGAAACCTTGGTGGTTGAACGGTATTTGTCTGCCCCAGGCACCAGCCGCGCCACCAGCCAGCGGCCCAGGCGGTTCAGCACCCGCTGGATAACATTGGGACGCTTTGCCGTCATCTGGGCTTCGACGATGTTAATCATCGGATGGGTCAGGATTTCGTTGCGAACGGCGTCATCGGTGATCGCCTGATGAAACCAGGCGCGCAGGTTCTCCGCCCGCAGATTGAGGAAGTTCACGATCAGGTTGTTCACCTGCGTCACAATAACGCTCAGGACGAAGTACACCATCACCAGGCCGAGTCCGACCTCGATAATTGCGGAACCCATACGGTTTTCCTCCTGGCACGTGGCTGTCGAGTCTGGCGTGTAGTGTAGCACCGGCTCATTTTTCCAACAAACTATTCCCGTTTCGCTCCGTTAGCACGTATAATTTTGACAGAACGGCGCCATTGAGGAGCTTTTATGTCATACGAGAAGATTATCGTACCGGAACAGGGTCAAAAGATTACGGCTCAAAACGGTCACTTACACGTCCCGGACAACCCCATTCTCTGCTTCATCGAGGGTGATGGCATCGGTCCGGACATCATGCGGGCCAGCAAACGCATCTGGGATGCAGCGGTTGAAAAAGCGTACGGCGGCAACCGGAAGATCGCCTGGATGGAAATTTACGCTGGCGAAAAAGCGGCCTCGGTCTACAACGGCGACTATATGCCGGAAGAAACATTTGAGGCCATGCGGGAGTTTCTGATCGGCATCAAAGGGCCGCTGACCACTCCGGTCGGTGGTGGTTTCCGCAGCCTGAATGTGACGCTGCGGCAGGTACTGGACCTGTATAGCTGCGTGCGCCCGGTGCGCTGGTATCGCGGTGTGCCCAGCCCGCTCAAACACCCGGAAGAAGTGGACGTGGTGATCTTCCGCGAAAACACGGAAGACGTATACGCCGGCATTGAATATGAATCCGGTTCGCCGGAGAATCTCAAACTCGCCCGCTTCCTGCGCGAAGAACTGGGGGCAGAATTTTTTGAAGGCGCAGGGCTGGGCATCAAGCCGATCAGCGCCTTTGGCACCAAGCGCCTGGTGCGGGCGGCAATCAACTATGCCATCCAGCACAACCGCAAAAGCGTGACGCTGGTACACAAGGGCAACATCCAGAAGTTTACCGAAGGTGCGTTCCAGAAGTGGGGCTATGAGGTCGCTGCCGAGGAATTCCCGGAGCAGACGATTTCATGGGCGGAAGTCGAGTCCAAACACGGCGGCAGGGTGCCGGCAGGCAAAATTCTGGTTCAGGATACGATTGCCGACATCATGTTCCAGAAGATGCTGCTGCGCCCGTCCGAATTTGACGTGATCGCCACACCCAACCTTAACGGCGATTATCTGAGCGATGCGGTCGCTGCCGAAGTCGGCGGTGTAGGTATCGCCCCCGGCGCCAACATCGGCGATACAGTGGCGCTGTTCGAGGCCACGCATGGCACCGCGCCCAAGTATTCCAACCTGGACAAGGTGAACCCCGGTTCGCTGCTGTTCAGCGGCGTCATGATGCTGGAGCATATCGGCTGGCAGGAAGCCGCCGACCTCATCACCACTGCTTACGAAAAGACGCTGGACGAAAAGATCGTCACTTACGATTTCGCCCGCCAGATGGCTGGGGCTATCGAAGTCAAAACCAGTGAGTTCGCGTCCGCCGTCATCCGCAATATGGGTTAGTTCCCAACCCGCTTTTCCGGGCACGGGATCGGTCGTGCCCGGTTTTTCCCACCTTTCAGCTTTGGATTCAACGTTTTGGCGTCGGGTTCACAAACCTTTTAAGTTAGCCTGGACAATTCGGCATATAATGGGATAGTTGAATATATAAACAGCACGGCGCAAACGGCTGTATAACGGTCACTACATACCACCATGTCCGACACAAATGCTCGCCATACTGTACTGATTGTAGACGATGAAGACTTGGCGCGGGTGCTGCTCCAGCACATCATTGAACGGCTGAATGTCCCGAATCTGGAAATCGTACTGGCCGAAGATGGCCTGCAGGCCATTGATTTGATCGAAGCCAAACGCCCGGATTTAATCCTGCTGGATGTGCTGCTGCCGAAGATGAACGGTTACGACGTGTGCCGCCATATCCGGCAGATCGCAGATTATAACCCGCACGTTATCATCCTCACGGCGCGGGGTATCCGTACCGACCGCCAGCAGGCCGAAGCAATGGGGGCAAACGATTTTATGACCAAACCCTTTAACCCCTCCCGGCTGATGAGCCAGTTGGCCGATCTGTGGGGTATATGAAGGTGAATTGCGCCCGTGGGTGGATTGTTATACAATAAAAAATACTTCAGTGTCGTAAGCGATAAACCTGAAGGAGAACGGTCTGTGGGGAAGATTAATCTGAGCACGCTCCTACCCATACCGGTGTTAGACGACATCATCCCCGCATTCGAACGTTCCGCCGGGACAATCTTTACCGTCGTCATTGCCGATACTGATGGACAGGTGTACTACGGCCTGCTCCCGCCGGAACAGCCGCACTGCGCCTTCGCGCCCATCATCCTGAATCATGAGGAAATTGGCCGTGTCGGTGTTTACGCCGCGCACGCGAATGTACCAGTGATCCCGGCGGCGGAATTTCTGGCGCGCGTGCTGTCGCAACTGGCACTGGAAACCTGGCGGCGGCAGCAATTGACCGATGAACTGCTGGAACGGTACGACGAACTGAACCTGATCTACGACCTGGGGACGAGTTTCGTCCAGGGTGTGTCGCAGGAAGTGCTGTTTAAGACGGTGCTGGACGAAACCAACCGCATTCTGCGCGCCGACGCCGGGGTGATTTACAGTTGGGACGCCGCGAAGTCGAATATCACGCCGGTGAGCTTCTTCGGTCACCAGTTTGCGGTGGGCGCCTGGAACAGCCGCGTCCATGAACTGGCGCTGAATACGCTGAGCGCCTACGAAGAAGCCCAGTTGTTTGATTCGGAAAGAGTGCTGTGCGCGCCGCTGCGTTATAACGACATACTGCTGGGCGCGCTGGTGCTGGTCTACGAAGGCGACGGCAAAACCTTCAAAGCCAACGACATGAACCTGCTGACGGCGCTGGCGCACAACACCGCGCTATTTATTTATGCCGTACGGCTGATGGACGAACTCAAACAGACGCGCGACCAGCTCAGCCGCGCGGAGCGCTTGAGCATTATCGGCCAGACGGTTGGGAGTCTGGTACATGATATGCGCAAGCCGCTCAGCAACGCGATGGGTTACGCTGGGCTGCTGCAGGAAGAAAACATCACCTTCGAGGAACGATACCAGTTCGCCGGGCAGATCATCAAATACGTGCGCGTTTTCTCCGACATGGCCCAGGAGATTCTGGATTACATCTCCGGTGACGAGAAACTGCGGAAAGCGCCGGTACGCGTGGACGACATCATGGATCAGGTCAGCGACCTGCTGATGCCGCCCGGCCTGGAACAGCCGGTCAAAATCATCATGAACTACGACCGGGCGCGCGGCCTGTTTATCAATGTGGACCGCCAGCGCTTCGTGCGGGTGTTTCAGAATCTGGTGAACAACTCGATTGACGCCATCGAGATCAGCGGCGGGTCGAAGGTTGAAATCAGCGCCGACCGCGAAGACCACTATGTGCGCTTCAGCGTAACCGACGATGGGCCAGGCGTGCCGCCGCAGAGTGTCCACAAAATCTTCGAGCCGGGCTTCAGCGAAGGCAAGCCGCGCGGTACTGGCCTGGGGCTGGCGATTGTCAGCCGCATGGTGACGGTACACGGTGGCGAAATCCGCTACGAATCCGCGCCGGGGCAGGGTGCGCGGTTTGTGTTCCGCGTGCCGCTGAACAGCAACGGCACCGTCTGAGCGCATCACGCCATCATCACCGGCTTTGCTGGTGGGGATATGACGCTGCCATGTCCCGGTTTATTGCGCCGCCTTCACTCCAAACGTTTGCCCATCCGTCCAGTACGCCTCGTCGGCACGCAGCCGCAGGTACGGCAGTTGGAAGCCGTCCTCCGCCTGCACCGTTTCCAGCGGCGCTTCGGTGAACGAGAGCAGATCGGCATCCATCACCACCACCTGCCAGCCCTCATCGGCCTTCAATCCCAGTTGGTCGGCGGTCTGCGGCTGGTTGACAAAATCCGCACCGCTGGCCTGTCCCGCGTCCACTTCATACTTCGCGCCCACGTCAAACCGGGCGAACCGATATTCTGGCAGGTAATACTGCACGTGCCGCCAGTCTGCCGCCAGCAGCAGCGTAGCCTCCGGTGCGAAGTTGGCGCGCACGGTGGTGATCTGGTCATGCAGCAGCCGGTCGTTATCACGGATGGTGCTGTAGGTCAGCAGCTTCGGGCCGCTTTCGCCCAACGGATACGTAGGCATCAGGATAAAGATGCCCGCACCGACTAAAGCAGCAGCCGCTGTCGCGCTCCACAGCCATTCCGGACGCGCGCACAGCAGGCGGTACAGCCCTTCGGCGGCGGCCAGCAGCAGCGCCGGCAGGAACACAAACACCAGCCCCTGCTGCCCCATGTGAATCACGATGTAAAACGCCAGCGGCGGCGCGATCCACAGCACGAGGAACCAGAATTTGCGGTTGGTCAGCCAGGCTTTGGGGCGGCGCAGCCAGGGCAGCCACACCAGCAGTGGCAGCAGCGCCAGCGCGCCGGCATACAACGTGTAAGGGACGAGTTTGATAAGGTTACGGCGCAGACCAAACATGCCCGCGCCGGCCAGCAGGCTGGTTGTGTTGAAGAAGGCTGCCGAAAAGGCTGCCGAACCGGCGAGGTACGTTTGCAGGCCGTTGCTGTAAGCCATCAACGGGATAAACCATGCCAGCGTCACCGCCGCGCCGAGGATAAGCGCCAGCACGATTCGCCCAATGCCCAGCCGCCAGCAGGTAAAGAGGATTAGCGGCGCGAAAAACATCAGCGTTTGCTGGCGGAAGCCCCCGACCAGCGCCAGAAACACCACCGTCCACCACAGCCAGCGCGTTTGGCCGATCATAATCCGGTACAGCAGCCAGGCCGACAGCACCACCGTGAACAGATCGAGCGTGTGCGGCAGCGCGATTTCCCCATAGAACCAGAACAGCGGACTGGTCATCAGGAACAGCGCGGCGATGAAGCCCGTGACCGGGTTAAACAGGTACCGTCCCAGGTAAAACAGCGCGGCAACCGACAGCCCCGACGCCAGAATGCTGATGAACACCATCGTGCGCTGCGGGTCGCCCAGGATGGCGTTGACGAACTGCACCACCGCGATATAGACGATATAACCGGGGAACTGTGGCGCGCCGTCCAGAACGTTAAAGTGCAGAATGCCAAACGCCATGTTGACCGAATCCCAGTGATAGAGATACTGGCTGGCGAACGGCAGGCGCGTGATGATCGTAACTGCAAACAGCGCGAGAGCGAACCATTTCGCGCGGCGGCTGTCGTGGAGTGCGGTTAACAGGTTCAATCCAACCCTCCGGCGGCTTTTTGGAGCTGCGGCGCGCGCTGCGGACGGCGGGTCAGCAGGCGTGGCAGCAGAAGCAACAGGGCGGCGACCGCAGCCAGCAGTGGTATCAGGCTGAGGAAGCCGCGTAGACCGAGGACAATACCGTAATTGCGGGCGATGTCCCCTTGCAGGAACAGTGGCAGCGAATAATCCAGCAGCGGGCTGTGGGCGTTCATCCGTTCAAACGTGGTCGGCCAAACATCTACCGGTGGCCACCCCTGCCCGCCAACCGTCATCACCCACACGCTGACGAACGATACGGCGATCAGCACGTCGGTTAGCACTTTACCCCACAGTTTCGGCAGCAGATGGTTCAACGCAAACACTACCGGCAGCGCCAGGAACGGCAGCATCGGCACGAGGTAGCGCGGCCCGACGGTGAAGCCACCCCACCACATCACGCTGGCAGCGTTATACGCCAGAAAGCCAATCACGACCAGTGCGATTACAACCGCTGTCCCGTGCTGGTCTCTGCGTTCGCGCCACAGCCAGAGGCAGCCAGGGAACGCCAGCAGCAGAAACGGCGACATCAGGAACAGGCCCCGCACCGGGCTGAACGTCAGACCGTACAGCCGGTCGAGCGTAGGCAGCGTCAGGCTCATGAAGCCGGTCTGGTGTTCACCCTGCCAGTTGGTGGAATATTCGTAACCCACTGGCAGTGGCGTGCGGAAGATAGCATAGTTATAGGCGGCGAAGATCAACCCTAGCGGAATCGCGCCCAGCACAACGCGGTACAACGCCAGCCGGTCGGGCAGCTTAAGCGCCGCCCACAGGAAGATAAAACCGAGGAACGGCACAACCGGGTATTCCGTGATTGTGGCCAGCCCGAACAGCAGCCCGACCAGCCACAGCCAGCGCCGGCTGGCCTGCTCGTAAATCACGCGCCACAGCAGGAAAAAGCCAACAAACGCGCCAAACGCCGCCATCTGGTGCTGGTAGAGCGCGTTGCTATAGGGAAAGGCCATCGTGCCGAGACCATAGGCCAGCGCCAGCAGGAAAGCGTATCCCTCTTTGTGAGCGAACCGCGCCGCGAACAGGAACACCACCACGCCCAGCAGCGCCGATGGCACGGCCATCGCAAAAAACGTCATGAAGGTCAGCGCCAGCCCCTGATAGACCGCCTCCGGTCGAATCCCCTGCCCATCGGGGTTCAGTGTGTCGCTGAACGCGCCCAGGCTGCTACCGCTTTCGATGAAGTGCTGCACCGGAGGCAACGCGGCGACGGCTTTAAACATCAGATAGAACGGCAGTGCCACCAGCGAGGGGCCAATAGATTTATCGGTGTAGTAGTGTCCCTCAAAGAACGCTTTATCGCCGGTGTTGTCGTGATAATCGTCAATATAGAGGACACCTTTATCGCCAACGGCATACACCAGATCGGCGCGAGAGTTCGCGCCCCAATCGGCCCATTTGGGCATGAAGTAGCCGTAACACACCAGCAATACGCAAAACAACGTGATGGCATACGTTCGCCGTGAAGGTTGTGCCGTCATTCCGACCTCAGTTACGGTGCAGTGGACTGTCGGTTTTAAGCTACCTTACACGACTTGCGGGGACATAAACACCATAATTGCGGGCGTAGGGACACGATCTATCGTGTCCCTACAAATCGGCCTTCCTCGATATCCACTGCGAAAACAGCAGCGCCGCCAGCGCCAGCAGCACCAGCAGCAGCCCGGTCCAGATGGCCGCGTTGATGTCGCGCTCCAGCACGTTGTAGACCAGCAGCGGCATCGTCTGGGTGCGCCCTTGCAGGCTGCCCGCAAACAGAATGGTCGCGCCGAACTCCCCCAGCGCCCGCGCCCAGGACAGCGCCAGCCCCGCCGCCAGTGAGCGCCACGCCAGCGGCAGCGTAATCCGCCAGAACAGCGCCAGGCCGCTGGCCCCGTCCACCCGCGCGGCTTCTTCAATTTCAGGGTCAACCCCCTTGAAGCCCACCTGTGCCGACCGAATATAAAACGGCGCGGCAATAAACGTCTGCGCGATGATAACCGCCAGTGTGCTGAACGGCAGCGAAATGCCTACCACCGCCAGTGCCGGGCCAAGCAACCCGCGCCGCCCAAACGTGACCAGCAGCGCCAGCCCGGCGACCGCCGGCGGCAGCACAATCGGCAGTTCGATCAGCAGGTTCAGCGCCCGCTTGAACGGGAACTGCCAGCGCGCCAGCACGTAAGCCAGCGGCGTCCCCAGCAACAGCGTCAGGCTAACCGTCGCCAGCGTTGTTATCAGGCTAATGAACATCGCTTCGGGGATGCCAGAGCCAGTCGAGCGCTCCCAGGCGCGGGTTTCCAGCGCGCGCAGCGCCAGCGCCAGCAGCGGCAGCCCCAACAGCAGCACAAACAGGGCGCTGGCCGCCGCCAGCGCCACCCGGCCTACGGAATAACGTGCCTGTCTGCTGGGAGGCGATACCGGCACGGCCATGCGTCTAGCAGCCGTTCGCATCCGGCGTCGTCTCTGGCGTTGCCTCAGCTTCGGGTGTGGCTTCTGGCGCCAGATCGCAGCGGTGAACGAAACCCCACTTCGTCAGAATCGCCTGCCCGGCGTCGGACAGTACAAAATCCACAAATGCCCGCGCCAGTTCCGGGTTGGCGCTGTCGCTGGTGATGGCTATCGGGTACTCGGCGATTGTGTTCACCTCATCCGGTATCGGCAGAGCCAGTACCGTTCCGGCAATATCTGGCGTCACGTCCGAGGCATACACAATACCGGCATCCGCCTCTCCCAGCGCCACCTTCGCGGCCACCTGTCGCACGTTGTCTTCTTCGGAGACGATGTTCGCCCTAACGGCGTCACGATAGGCGTTGTTATAAGCCGGGTCATCGGCCAGTTTTTGCAGCATGGTTTCAGTGTACTCCCGCACCGGCACGTTCGGCGCGGCTACCACCAGCTTCACGCCGGGCGTCGCCAGATCACGCAGCGATTCGATCTGCGCTGGATTCTCGGCAGGTACAATCAGCACCAGCCGGTTGCGGGCAAACGTCACTGGATCAGAATCAATCCGCCCCCCTGCCACCGCCACTTCCATCTGCTTCACATTCGCGCTGGCGAACACGTCCGCCGGCGCGCCACCTTCAACCAACTGCGCCGCCAACGCCGACGAGCCGCCAAAGTTAAAGACCACGTCAATGTTTGGATTTTCTACCGTAAAAGCCGTGCCCAGTTCTTCAAACGCATCGGCCAGCGAGGACGCCGCAAACACAACCAGTGTTTGCCGGGCGCGTCCGGCAGACAATCCACAGACAGCCAGCAGGAGTATCACAAGGCCAAACACCGGTCGAACGAGAAATTTCATGCCAGATCAAAACCGCTAAAAGCCGAGGGATGGCTCATTGTAGCCAATGGCGCGGGGCAAAACAATGTACATTGCGCCCGACTATGAATTATTTGTGAAACCCTTAACTTTAACGGACGGCACACCCGAACCGGACTTACGCTATAAGGAGTTAGATTATCGAAACCTCTCTTATTGTCTCGTTACGTGGGGAGCCAAGCATGTCCAAATTCCCGGTTGTTTCCGCTCAGGCGCGCCGCCATCTGCTGCTGGTCAGCCTGCTGATGGTGGCCCTTCTGTGCCTGATGTCCAGCGCGGGCGCGCAGGATGCGCCGCCGACCGAGGCCCCGCCCACCGATACACCAACTGCGCCAACGGAAGCGCCGGCAGAGCCACCCACACCATTACCAACCGAAGCGCCGGCAGAAGCACCAACGGAAGCGCCGCCAGCCGAAATAACTGCAGACGCGCCCACCGAACCCCCGCCGACAGCGGTAGAACCCACCACTGAACCAACTAGCGCGACGCCGGAAAAGACGGCCACACCCTCCACCATCGGCCTGCCCAAACCGCAGATTGCGCAGACCTTCTGCAAGCTGGGCATCAACGACCTGGCCGATAACAACCCGTTCACCTACCGTTTCTCGGCGGTGCAGGCCAACAACATCGCCAGCTTTGCCTGGGACCTGGGTGATGGCACAACCGGCACGACCCAGACGATTGACCATACCTACACGGCCACCGGCGTGTACCAGATCACACTGGTCTGCACGCCGCAGCCCGGTTTTGGCAGCCCCATCACGCTGGAAGGCAGCATTTCGATCAGCAGCGCGCCAGTGGCGGACTTCACGCTCACCCCGGCGACGATGATGACCGCGCTGCCGCCGTTTGCAATCACAACCGTAAACAGGAGCACCGGCGGCGCGCTGACCTACGACTGGAAGGTGATGAACGAAACGCTCACCAACGTTTTGTATACCGCCACCAGCGAGAACATCAGCTATTCCTTCCCCATCTACGGCACGTACTGGTTCGTGCTAACGGTGACAGACGGCGCGGGACTGAGCGCCAGCAAATCGCAGTCGGTGGTCTTGAGCGCGCCGCCGCCCTCGGCGCGGTTCACGCTCGCGCCCGGCGACGGCACTTCGCCGCTGACGGTAACGGTGCAGGAAGAAGACCTCCTGACCGGCCCGATTGACACGCTAACGTGGGACTTCGGCGATGGATCGCCGGTTGTCACCGGCCCCGGCCCCCATACGCACACCTACACGCTGGCCGTTCCTGACACGGCACAAACCTTCACCGTCACCCTCAGCTACAGCGGCCCCGGCGGCAGCGGCACGTTTTCGCGCGAGGTAGGCGTATACCCCGGCGGTGAACCCGTATTTGCCGTGTTTGAAACGGAAAGCAAAACCAACGTGCCGGGCGGGATGGAAGTCTGTTTCCGCAACCTCAGCACCGGCCCGATTGCCTTCAACCGCTGGGACTTCGACAACGACGGGACTTACGATCTGGTCAGCAGCGACGCCCTGGTGTGCCATACCTACACCAGCGAAGCAACCTATTTCGTGCGGCTGCGGGTCGAAAACGCGGACAGTAGTTCCACCTCCACCGCCTCGAACATCGTCAGCGTGATCTTCGCGCCGGTGGCAGCGTTCACCGTCAGCCCCGGCTTGTCCATCACCTGGGGCGATCTGATTGACCTGGACAGCAGCGGCAGCACCGGCGCGATTGACACCTGGGAGTGGGACTTCAACGGCGACGGCACAGCCGACAGCACCGAGGCTAACCCGCAGAATATCTCGCTGACGCAGTTGGGCAGCAATCCCATCCGCCTGACCGTCACCGGCCCCGGCGGGTCGTCTACGGCAGAGGCGATCATCTTTGTCGCCCGGCTGGACATCACCTGCGATTTCACGGGGATGCTGGACGTGCTGCCAACCGCCGGCGCGCAGACCTATACCAGCGTGATCGGCAACCAGGGCGGACGCACCATCAGCTATGCCTGGACGATCACTGGCGGCACGCTGCCCGCGCCGCTGACCTTCACCACCGCCAATGTGACGCTTGATTGGGCGTCTTACGGCGCGGGCGCGTTTGTTGTCCGGCTGGATGCCAGCACACCCGACGGTTCGGAATGCAGCACCACCAAAACCGTCACGCGCAGCTACCCGGCGCTTAACTGCCTGATGACCGACAACCTGCCCGGCACGCTGTACGCCGACGGCAGCAGCTATACGTTCACCGCCGACGTGCAGAATCTCGCCAGCCGTCCGGTTGTAAGTTTTGACTGGTCGGTGAACGGTGTCTCGCAGGGCGTAGATGCATCCACCTTCACCTATTCTTGGGGCACACCGCCGGTCGCGCCGACAACCGAAACGATTCGCTATACGGTGGTTGTGGATGACGGCGGCGGCCAGACCTCAAGCTGTTACGAAGAACGCACCGTCACGCTCAACCCCTGGCCCGTGCCGACATGCAGCCTGACCAGCAACCTGCCCGGTACGCTGTATGCTGATGGCCGGACGTACAACTTTGACGCCAACGTTGCTGATCTGTTCGGGCGAAACGTGACGGAATATCGCTGGTACGTTAACGGCGTATTACAGTCCACTACCACCGCCGACACACCTTTTGCCTGGACAAACATCACCGATACGTCGCTCATTCCCTACAGCGCCACGATTCGCGTCGAAGCGGACGTGGATAACAACAACGGCACCACGTCAGGCTGTTCGGCCAGCATCACTGCAACCGTGAACACCTGGCCGGCGCTGGCCTGTACCGGCATCACCGGACAGGCGAACCCGATCCCTGCGCTGCCGGATAACCCGACGCGCAGCTACACCTACACCGCCAACATGTCCGGCGTCGCGGGTCGCACGGCGGTTTACACCTGGACGGTGGACACGGGCACGATCACCACCGCTAACCCACGCACCAACAATAACCAGGCGACCATCCGCTGGCCGAGCAGCGCCGCCGCCAGAACGCCGGGTCTGCCCAGCGTCATCGGCGTTAGCGTCACCGTGACCAACCCGGACGGCACTACAACCAACACCTCCTGCGGGGCGAACCGCACCGTGAACGTCCAGGTGCCGGCGCTGACCTGCAACCTGCCAGGCGGCGATGCCACGCCGGTGCTGAACGAAACCAACAGCTACACCATGAATCTGGTGAACCAGTACGGGCGCGCCTTTACGTCCGTGCTATGGGAGCTGGAATATTACGACGGCGCGGCCTGGCAGCCAGTCACAACCGATACTACCACCGCTTTCAGCTACCAGTTTATCAATCCCAACGTCCAGTACCGGCTGCGTTACAGCGCCAACGTGAGCGACCCCGCCGATAACTGCACCTCGCAGTGGTACGACATCAGCACCTATAACGACGGCGTGGACTTCTACTGCGACGCCTTCCCGACGGCGGGCAATAACTTCAGCCCCGCCAGCGCCGCCGCCAGCTACGCCTACACGGTGGACATGGACAACGGCAACGGTCTGAACCTGCGCTACACCTGGGTGCTGGTTGGGCCAAATGGCGTGGAACAGGTGCTGGGCACCAGTACCAGCGCGGACAACGGCTTGATTACCGGCCCGGCCTTCCTCGGTTCGGCCTTCAGCCCGGTTGGCAATTACACGCTGCGGGTGGACGTGGAAGCGCAGAATCCGCTGGACAGCAGCTATACCTGCTCACTGGCGCATGGGCTGGCGGTCGGCACGCTGAACGTCACCTACAGCTATACCGGCGAGGGCGGCGCGCCGCTGAACAATTCGGCGGTCGCGGTCGGGCAGGCGATTTGCCTCACCAACAACTCGTCCACCAGTCACGGCGACATCAGCCAACTGCTGTACCAGTGGGACATCAGCGCCGCCAGCGGCAACGCAGCCAACAACACGCTAAACGCCACGAACTTCTCCGGCCAGCAGCTACCGGGCTGCATTGCCTTCAACGAACCCGGCCAGTACACCATCCAACTGCAAGGCCGGAACGATGACCAGGGCGACGCCAGCTTCAGCCGCAGCGCCAGCTTCAGCGTCACCTATTTTGTCTACGGCCTGCAAAACATCGCCATCAACCGCTCGAACGCCACGTTCGCCCCGGCGACCGTCAACTTCCAGGCCATCGGCACCAACATCACCAGCAATTACACCTGGCAGTTTATCAACCGGGGCACGGGCGCGACAGTTGCGACCCGCACCGGCGCGAACGTCAGCCAGTACTTCAACACGCCGGGCGATTACCGCGCGATTGTCAGTGGTTCCGGCCCGCTGGGCACGACCACCGCGCAGGCTGACTTCACGCTGCTGGCGACCAACCAGCTCCGCGCCGCGTTTGTGCCGTCGGTATACGGCGGCGTCGCGCCGATGAACGTGTGTTTTACCGACCGCAGCGTGGGAAATAACATCCAGTCCTGGACGTGGGATTTTGGCAACGGCCAGACCTTAAGCTACACCCCGGCCAACATACCGGCTTCGATCTGCACCACCTATACCACGCCAGCCAGCACATATACCATTCGGCTGACGATCAGCAACGGCACGCTGACGGAAACGGCTACCAACACCGTCCGCACCTACAACCTGCTGGAAAGCAGCGCCACGTTTAGCATCACACCGCGCGGCGGCGGCGAGTTCTGCTTCACCGCTGTTCTGGACGGCGGCGTCAACGTCACCGGCTGGGATTACGGCGATGGCAGCACCGGCCCGGCGCAGAATACCGTCTGCCACGCCTACAGCGCCTCCGGCACCTATCTGGTGTCCATGTTCATCGAGGACGGTAGAGGCGGCACGGGCACAGTCGTCCGCGACGTGGTGGTTGACCTCAACGGCGGCACGAACCCGGTGCTGGCCGTGTCCGGGCTGTGCTCGGCAGACCGTACCGCGACGTTCACCGTAACCAACACCGGCGGCGCGATGACCTCGCCCGATCAGGTCATCGTGCGCGACAAGGATGGCGTGGTTGTGCTGATTGACAGCCTGATGCTGGGTGCCAACGCCAGCAGGGACTACGTGGTGAGCAACCAGTCCGGCCCAGTCACCTTCTCGACGGTGGATTTCGGCCTGACCGCCGCCACCACCTGCAACTATCCGCCGGAAATCAGCGTCACGGCGGCGTGCGGTGCCAACAGCCTGCCGGTGTTCACCGTCACTAACAACCGTCCGGCGGACGGCCCGATGACCACGCCACAGGCCTATGAAATCCGCAGTTCGGCGGGGACAGTCGTCGCTAGCGGCACATTCCAGCTTGTCGCCGGGGAAACGTCGGAGACTCACGCCGTTCCGGCAGGAAACAATCCATACGACACCTATACCTTCGTCAGCAGCGGCGCGGTCGGCAGCTTCAACGTCAGCCACACCTGCGCGGCGCAGCCGGCCCTGGACATCATAACCGCGTGTAGCGCCAATCCGTCCTTCACCATCACCAACACCGGCGGCGACATGGTGCTGCCGCAGGCGTACACCATCACGGACGGCGCGGGCGCGACGGTAGATACCGGCAGCATCCAGCTTGCCGCCGGCGCGAGCCAGACAATCACGCTGACCGGACTCGACCCCTACATCGGTTATACGCTGACCAGCAGTGGTTTTGCCGGCACGTATACGTCCAACCAGACCTGCGCCCGCCCTGACCCGTATGTGTCGTCCGTCTGCGGCGACCCGCTGACGTTCACCGTCGAAAACCGGGGCGGCGATATGCTGGCAGCGCAGGCGTACACCATCACCGATGCGGGCGGCGCGACGGTCAGCAGCGGCAGTTTCCAACTGGCTGCGGGAGCGACCACAACCATCACCCTGACCGGCCTTGACCCGTATCTCGAATACACCTTCAACACTGCCGGGTTCGCCGGAAACCGCACCGTACCGCAGGACTGCAACGACCCGGCCTTCACCGTAACATCCACCTGTGCTGACCCGGTGACGTTTACCATCACCAATAATCAGGGGGATATGCTGTCGCCGCAGGCCTACACCGTGACCAACAGCGCCGGCGCTACCGTGCTCACCGGGCAGTTCCAACTGGCCGCCGGGGACAGTGATACGATCACGCTCACAGGACTTGACCCCTATGCCGGCTATCGCATCCAGAGCAGCGGCTTTGCGGGCATCATTGATACCACGCAAAGCTGCCAGCGTCCGGCGCTGGCCGTGAGCGCCACCTGCACCGACCCGGCCACGTTTGTCGTCAGCAACGGCGGCGGCGCTATGCTCTCGCCGCAGGCGTACAGCATCTATAACCGCCAGGGCGCGGTGGTAATGACCGGCGATCTCCAGCTTGCCACAGGGGCGAGCGAAACGATCACGCTGACCGGGTTGAACCCCTACGGCGGCTACCGCATCACCGGGGATGGTTTCGCCGGCAGGATGAATGAAGAGCAAACCTGCACCGTGCCCGCGCTGGAAGTCAGTACAACCTGCATCCCATCACCGGCCTTCACCGTTACCAACCGGGGTGGCGACATGCTCACCCGGCACGCCTACACCCTGACCGATGTCAGCGGCGCAAACGTGACGCCGACGAATAACACCTTCCAACTGCGCGCCGGGCGTTCCGTCGTCATCGCGGTGCCTGGCGGCGTGGATGTGGCGGGAGGTGTGACCTTCCACACTGGCGATTTGGGCATCACAGCAACATCCATGCTGCAATGTCTGCCGCCAGCCGGCGAGACGCCGGACAGCAGTGCGGCGGGCACGAAAATCGCCACCGCGCCTACACCGGGCGGCGACTGGCTGCGCTTCAACGGCCTGTCGCGCGATCTGCTCAAGCTGCCCGCTTGGGACAGCGTGCCCACCTGCGGTTACGGCTGCCCGACCTTCCGGCTGTACCACACCGACGAAACCGGCGACTGGGAAATCTTCCGGCTGGACGGCGCAGACCAACCAAGCCGCACCTACGAACGGCACAACCTGACGTTTGGTGAGGGCGAGAACATCACTGACATGTCCCCCAGCCTGTCGCCCAGTAACGAATGGATCGTCTTCAGCAGCAACCGCGACGGCAACTGGGAACTGTATGTGGCGTCCACCAGCGGCGACCCGGCCAGCGTCCAGCGTGTGACCTACAACACCATCGCCATTGACACCGACCCGATGTGGGGTCCAAACAACTACGTCGTGTTTGAAAGTTCGCGCAACGGCAACTGGGACCTGTATCTGGTGGATATGAACACCGGCCTGGAGTACCAGTTGACCGACAACGAGGCTGACGACATTAACCCGTTCTGGTCGCCGGATGGCAGCCGGATTGTGTTCCAGAGCAGCCGGGACGAGGTGGATGGCGAACCCGCGTGGCAGATTTACGAACTGGACCTGAACACGCAGACCGTGACCCGCCTGAGCGACGGCAGCCACATTGACGTAGACCCGCAGTATGGCAACACCGGCCAGCACATCGTCTACCGCACCTATGACAGCGGCAGCCGCAACAGCGTCATCGCCATCATGGACGTGAATGGCCGCAACGTCTATCCCATTACCACAGGGCTGGAAAACGCCACCAACCCGGCCTGGTCGCCGCAGGATCGCTTCATCGCTTATCAATCCGATCTTGACGGCGACCTGGACATCTACATCTATGACGTGACCGGCCAAACTACGCGCAAGCTGACCGATAACCGCAACGGCGATTATGCGCCGACGTGGCTGTGCGACGAAAGCCGCGTCATGTTCACCTCGAACATCAACGGCAACCCGGACATCTTTGAAGCGGAGGCGCAGCCGATCACGGCGCCGCCTATCGTCCTGGAGGACGATGCCGACCAGATGACGTTCGAGCAATCACTCGACATTTACCCGCAGAACACGCCAAGCGAAGAAAACGCCAGCCGCGAAGGCCAGACGGTGCTTGGCCCGTTCGGGCAGCAAACACTGTTCCTGTTCCCGGATGTCGCGCAAACCCCGGTTGACCTCTCCCTGGATGGCCTGGCACGCGACGACTGGGCTGCTCCCACAAGCTGCCCGATAGTGCCCTAGCGGCGCTATCTGCAGGACGCGGATACCGGCAGTGCTGGTATCCGCGTTCTTTTTGCGCATACACTTCTCCGTAGGGACATGGCGTCGCCATGTCCTTATTGCAATATTCGTCTTGACCATTCCAGGACTACCCGTTGGCGTAGCCACCGTGTGGACGTACAATGAAAAGGTCGCTAACCCGCACAGGAGCGCCCGCTTGTGACCGATATACGTCCCACCGTCATGGTTGTAGATGATGACTGGATGATCCGCGAGATCATGCAGGCGCATCTGGAAAACGCGGGCTATCGGGTGCTGACAGCGCACAGCGGCGAACGCGCGCTGGAACTGGCCGCCGAACACACGCCTGATCTGGTCATTCTCGACATTCGGATGCAGGGTATCAGCGGCCACGAGGTCTGCGCCCGGCTGAAAGCGGCGGCCAACACCCGCCATTCCGCCGTTCTCATCACCACCGCGATGGAGGACGACGAGTCGCGGCGGCGGGCCGTGGACGCCGGCGCGGACGATTTTCTGGCGAAGCCGTTTGATGCCGTCGTGATGCTCACCCGCGTCAAAAGCCTGCTGCGCATCAAACGCCTGCAGGATGAACTGGACCACCGCGACCGGCGCCTGCGCGATACGCTGGCCCGCTACCTGGACGCCGAAACTGCCCGGCTGATCCTGGCAGACCTCGGCGCGTCCCCCGCCAACGATCAGGCCGCTACCTGACGTCTGGCCGCCGTTTGCGCTACGCTGGTTGGCAGCCGCGCCCATTCCTGGTAAAAACAGTCAGGCGGAAGTATTGAGGTTGACCGGCAGATGTCACTGGGTAGAAGCCCGCGCCGTTCCGGCGGACGCGGCGGACCGCCGGCGTGGTTGATATTCCTCGTCGGGGTGGCGATTGTGTTTGGTGTGTATTATATCGGGCTGGGCGTGCAGAACTTTCTGCGGACTGGCGGGCGCGGCGTGCTGGAAATCACGCAGCAGGCGCAGATCGCCTTCACCGCTACCGCCGGGCAGGCGCGCCCGACCAGCAGCCGCCCCATGCTGCCAACCTCCACGCCTGCCCCGACCTGTACCGACTTTGTGGTCAGCGTGCCCAACGCGATTGTGCGTCAGAATCCCGCGCCCAACGCCGCGATTGTTACATCCTATTTACAGGGGCAGGCCGTCTGCGTGCTGGGACGCGCCGCGCCGGAAAGCGAATGGTATCTGATTGACCAGAATCCCCGCACGCGGCGAATTGAAGCAGCCTATATGCACGAAACGGTGGTAGAGGCGGTAAACCCGACAGTAACGCCCACGCGCACGCCCACCTACACGCGGACGCCAACGCCGACTGATACGCCGTCCGCCACACCGCGCCCGCCGGTGCGTCCCACCGCCACGCCAAACCCGGATGCCACCGATACCCCGCCGCCAACGGATACGCCGACCATGACCCCGTCGCCGACGTTGCCGCGCACCAGCATCTAACGCGGTAAAGACGCCAGGTTAAACGTGCGTTTGAACCAGGCCGGCAGATGCGTCTGGATGAGCACACCTGCCGCCAGCCGCAGCGCCGCGCCGATCAGCAGGATACTGACCAGCTCAACGCCGCCACGTGACAGGCTGCTGCCGAGCATTGGCCCGAAGAACTGCGCCACAAAAATGATCTGCGTATAGGCAGTAGTGTAGGTTGCCCGGTGTTCAATCGGTGTGCTGGAGCTGAAATACGAAAACAGGCCGATGCCCGCCAGCGTCCAGGATGCGCCATTAAGCGCAGCAGCCAGCAGCGTCACGTGCAGATGGGGCGACAGCGCGATAATCAGGGCGCTGATGGCCGTGCCAATGATGGACAGCCCCACCAGCGTGCGGTTGCCGGTATAGTAGACAATGCGGCTGGCGACCAGCGCCACCAGCGCCCCGGCGATCAGTTCACACAGGGCGAAGACCGACATAAAACTTTCACTCGCGCCCAGGTTGCGCACCAGATGCAGCGGGATAAGCGCCGAGATCGAAAAAAAGGACAGGTGCATCAGCCCATTCACCACGCCAACCCGCCGGAATGCAGGCGACCGCCAGGGATTGCCCGATGTCTCGCTCTTGATCTTCGGCACGGGCAGCAGCCGTAGCTGCATCACGTGCCAGAAGCTGACCAGCACCAGGGCGAAAGCGACAACGTACATCGCCTGATAGCTGAACGGAAACGGCGCTCTCTCCAGCCAGACGCCCAGGCCGAGGCCGCTGAGGCCAACCGTCACGTTTAATGCCAACGACCGGCGGCTGAGCAGCGGCGGCATCTGCTGGTCGCTGACGGCTTCGCGCAGCAGCACCAAGAACGCGACCGATGCCAGCCCCTGTGGGATGGCCGTCAGCGTCAGACACAGAATCAGCCAGATCATTTGAAAATCGGCTGGCATAAACGGCGTCAGTGCCGGCAGCAGAAATTGCAGGCGAAAGCCCAGCGACGGCCACAACAGGGCGCGTTGCGTGCTGCTGAAGCGGCTTAACCACCAGCTACTCATCGAGGCTGCGCCCAGCAGCAGCAGCGCCGGCAGCGAGGTCATCAGGCTTAGATCATCCGCGTCCGCCCCCAGGTGAATGGCGTATACCGACAGAAAACGACCCAGCGCCGGGAACGCCAGCCCAAACCAGATGATGTCCATCACCAGATGGCGGAAGTTGGACTGCTCCTGCGACGTGGCTGGAGGGATGGCAAGACGCATGATAATCACTACCTACCTGTACGCGTGTGACATCTGAAGGTCACAAAACAGCAGCACAACCGCCGGGCGAGTCGTGCTGATGATCTGGTAATAAACACGGAGTCACTTGGGTAAAAAGAATGCTTTTAATTGGTCGAGGCAATTATACATTACCCAGGATTCAGGATATACCCGGAATTCAGGATATAACGATTGAGATGCTCTGAATAGCACCATCCGGCTTTGAGTTATGCGGCGAGACAGAGTATATTAGTAGGAGGCATTTACGAGCAGGAGGGAGTTTCCGATGTCGTTCTTTGGCACACGCCGCCAGGCCGACCCTACCCCGCCCCCCAGCCAACCCGAAAGACCCGAACCGCCCCGGCCACCCGTTTCACAATCGCCGGTTGGCTTTGAAACCGTGCTGGGCGCCAACAGCACGGTGGAGGGCACGCTCAGCAGCAGCAGCAATGTGCGGCTGGACGGCACCTTTAAGGGCACGCTGGAGATTACCGGCAATATCCTCGTCGGGGAAACGGCCAAAATCGAAGCGGACATCAATGCTAAAAATATCTCGGTGGCGGGCGCCGTGCGGGGGAACATCAGCGGCAAAAAAGTCCAGCTTCTGCGAACAGGCCGCGTGTGGGGTGACATCCGCGCCGCCGCGCTGACTACCGAAGAAGGTGCTTTTATTGACGGCAAGATCACGATGGTCAGCCACGAGGCTGCCGCGCCCGCCGAGTCGCCGGTTGAAGCGGAAACCACCGCTGTCAGCATTCCTGCTCCGGTGGAACCGGAAACCGCCATCTCCGACCAGCCGGAAACCCTGCCACGTGTCCCCTCGGAAGACGGGCCACTGGGCGGAACCGAAGCGCCGGACGAGCCATAACACGCCGCCGAGCCGGTAGACCAGGAGCGGTATTGTGCGCCGATTGATGACCGTGCTGTTTCTTCTCAGCGCCGTGGCGGCGTTGGCATTGTCCGCGTTTGCCCCGGCGCACGTGCTGACGCGCCCGTTGCAGGCAGCGGCGCTGGTGCTCCTGGTTGTGTTTATCCTGGTGCGCGCCTTCGGCCTGTTTCCGCCGTACCGGCGCAGCGCCGTGCCGTCGTCCCAGATCGCGGAGATGGAAAAGCTGTACTTCCGCGCCATGCGGGAGTTGATTAACGACCAGCCGAATCTGGTGCAGGCGATCAACGATTTGCAGCGGATTGTGAGCATTGACCCGCGCTACAAAAACGCGCGGCACTTTTTGAAACGCGCCCTGCTGATGCAGTCGGAAGGCACGGCCACCACGCCGCCGTTTACGCCGTCCCGCACCAGCCAGGAATTTGTGCGCCTGCAGGAGCAGTTGATTGATACGGACCCGGCAGTGCGCAAAGCTGTTGTGATGGAACTCATCCAGTACGGCGAAATTGCTACCGACCCGCTGATCGCCCTGCTGATGGACGAAGATGCCGACGTGCGCGTCCACGCCGCAACGGCATTGGGCTGGGTTGGTGGGCCGCACGCGGTGCAGCCGCTGCTGGTGGCGCTTCAGGATGAGAACACCTTTGTCCGGCGCTACGCGGCGCGCGCCATGTGCTGGGTCGTGGATGAAACCGCCGTTGACGGTCTGATTGACGCGCTGAAGGACGACGACAATTACGTGCGCCAGTACAGCGCCCGCGCGCTGGGCTGGAGCCAGGACAGCCGCGCCGTGCGCCCGCTGCTGGAACTGCTGGCGGTTGAACAGAACGCCGACGTGCGCGATTACATCCTCACGGCGCTTGATGACCTGGGCGAACGCCCGCCCCGCGTCGAACGCGCGCTGGAAGTTACCGAATGAGCCGCCATGCTGCTTAGCCTCGACGTGGTAGACCTGCTGCAACTGCAGGAAATGTGGAGCTGGCGGCCTATCGTCGCCGCCTTTAGCCGGCTGGAACGGCGCGAACCTCAACCCGCTATGGGCGCGGTGCG
Source organism: Chloroflexota bacterium (assembly GCA_016223085.1). GTDB lineage: Bacteria > Chloroflexota > Anaerolineae > Aggregatilineales > Phototrophicaceae > CFX2. The sequence continues at coordinate 48,992 of JACRPS010000031.1, read as the reverse complement.
CTTTGATCTGAACGAACTGATGCCGCGCCTCGTCCGGCTGCGTCATTCGTCCGGCTGGCAGCAGAAAACGACTGACCCGGCGCGTGTGCCCATCCGTGACCTGTCGGAGTCCGACTTCAGCCTGCTGTACCCGGAACTGGACGCGGCCCAGGCGCGGCAGGCGCTGTTTGATGCGGCTTACCACAGCTTTGTAATCGCGCGCTGCCGGGGGCCGGTGGCGCTGATGGCCGCGTGGCTGCGGGCGCTAGCCGATGCGCGCCGGGTAAAGGCTGACGACTATCTGGACGCCCGTGCCCTGCCACAGCCGGGATCGCCGGACTGGATACCGGCGGACATCACCGACGAGATTCGCGGGCTGGACAGCCGCTACCGCGCTGCCGAACCCGGCACGCCCGCCGCCTACGTGATTGCCGACTTGTTCTGGCCACTGCTGGTGAAGGCGGAAGAAGCCGATATCACCGCTGCCGTACAAAACAGTGGCGACCGGCGCCAGCTTATGGCGCTGGTGGAAGTCGCCCGCGTCTGGAATCGGTCGCCATCGGTGGTAGGACTGTGTTATCAAATTGAAGCGGAGGATGAAGCAGCGTGATTAAGGTATTATTTGTCTGTCTGGGCAATATCTGCCGGTCGCCAATGGCCGAAGCAGTATTCCGGGATATGGTCAGCAAGGCCGGTCTGAGCGACAAAATCCTGGTGGATTCGGCAGCCACCAGCGATTGGGAAGTGGGCAAACGTGCTCATCACGGCACGCTGGAAATCCTGCACCGGAACAACATCCCCCATGATGGCCGAGCGCGGCGCATTACGGCGGATGACCTGGACGAATTTGATTACATTCTGGCGATGGACGCCTCGAATCTGGCTTACCTCAAGCGCCACGCACGGGGCAACAAAGCCAATGTCGCGCTGTTCCTCAGCTATGCCAACCGTGCCAGCACGGTTGATGTGGACGAAGTGCCTGACCCGTACTACGATGGCAATTTCGACTACACCTATGAACTGGTGATGAAGGGCTGCCAGGCTTTTCTGGATTACCTGCGCCAGCAGCACCAGCTATAAATCATCGCCTACGCGCTTCCCCAACGGTTCGCTGCCGGTTCTGGGCGGGGTAAAAGTTGGCGAAGCGGGTCTGGCAGGGACGGTGGTTTTCTTCGCCGCCGGTTTGCTGGCCGTCGCCGGCTTTTTAGCCTGCGGCGGTCGTTTGCTATCTGCCGTTCTCCGCCCTTCAAGCGCTTTCTTCGCCGCGACCGGCGGCGTCGTCTTGGCCTTCAGCGTCTTCTGCAACTCGCTCGTCAGGTAGTCGCTGTTCTGGTGATCGCCCATCAGCGGGATATTCAGCAGCACCCCGGCAGCAATGGCGATCAGGCCGGGCAGCAGATTGCCGGTTGAGATGATAAACAGCCCCACCAGCGCCAGCGCCCCGACGATAACGACCTGCTCTTTCGGAGTCACGCCGTCCGCCACCGAACCTTTAATCACGGTCACGCTGCCCAGCCGTTCCGCTTTCGCCTGCAGGCGCGTCGTACGGGGGAAACGCTTCAGCACTTTGGTGGTTACTGCCATCGAAAAATTGCCGTTTTTTTCGACCCAGCCTTCCAGCCCGGGACGGCTGGCCGTTCCCTTCTGCTGCAAGCGTTCGTTCAGGGCGCTCATACACTGCGCGACGGTCTTGTCGGTGTAATACGTGAAATGCAAGCGAAACTCCTTTCCGGTTTTCAGTTCTCAGTTTTCAGTTGTCAGTAAAAAGTGAAGAAATTGCCTCTTTCGTGACATAAGCAGGTGAACCGAAGCCACGATTCTCAAACGAAAACCATCACTTGAGAAACAGCCAAGCCTTTTCTGATTGAACTGAAAACTGACACCTGTAAACTGATAACTCCTTAAATCGTCGGTATGGTCACGCCGCCATCTATCACAAATACCTGTCCGGTCGTATAGGCCGAGGCGGACGCGGCGAGATACAGCGCGATGCCGGTGATGTCCTCCGGCTCGCCAATGCGACCGGCGGGCGTGCGCTCCACGATCTGATTCAGCAGCACGTCGTTCTCCCAGATCACGCGAGCAAACTTCGTTTTCACCAGCCCCGGCGCAATCGCGTTCACCTGAATGTTGTCTATCCCCAGTTCCATCGCCAGCGTCTGCGTCAGGCTGATGAGCGCGGCCTTGGTCATGCTGTAGATACCCTGCAGCCGCCCCGGTCGCAGGCCGTTGATCGAAGCGACGTTGATAATTTTACCACCGCCGTTCGCCCGCAGATGCGGCACAACGGCCTGCGTCAGCCAGACCGTGCCCATGATGTTCACTTCAATGGTTTTCTGCCACAGGCTGTCCTCAGCGTCTAACATCGCGCCGAAGTGTGGGTTGGTAGCGGCGTTGTTCACCAGAATGTCAATCTGCCCATAAGTATCGAGCGTGTGCTGAACCAGCATTTGCAGCGCCGCCTTGTCCCCATTGTGCGCAGCGATGGCGACCGCCTGACCGCCCTTCGCACAGATGGCTTCCGCTACCGCGTCAAGCCCATCCTGCCTGCGGCTGCTCAAGACAACTTTCGCTCCGGCATCGGCATAACACTCGGCAATTGCCTGCCCGATGCCGCGCGACGCGCCGGTGATAATCGCCACCCTGCCGCTTAAATCAAAGCCGTTGTTCATTTTATTTTCACCCCGGACATAGAACAATTGTACCATTTTTAACTGAAAAGCGCGATGGTTTCCCCCATTGTGACCCGTCCGGCACAAATGGGCAACTCAGTTTTCAGAAAAGACTATAGACTAACGACTGTAGACTATCGCATACAAAGGATTGCCGCATCATGCTGTACGACATCACCCGCACGGTCGCGCCAACCACCGCCGTGTGGCCGGGCGACGCGCCGTTTCAGGTCGCGCACGTTTATCAACTGGCGCAGGGGGACTCGGTCAACCTGACAACCATGACCCTCAGCCCGCACACTGGCACGCACGTTGACGCCTACTACCATTACGAGCTGGATGGCGCGCATCCGGCGACGATGCCGCTGGACGCCTACATTGGGCCGGCGCGGGTGGTGACGGTGGCTAAACGGGACGGCGCGCTGACGCCGGAGGACTTCCGCCACGTGTCGCTGATGGGCGTGGAACGGCTGCTCATCCATAGCTGGGTAAGCGATCTGGAGGATGACCAGTGGCCGCCGGATTTCCCGTATCTCAGTGTCGAACTGATCGCGTGGCTGTCAGCATCCGGCGTCCGACTAATCGGACTCGATTCGCCGTCGGTGGATGCGTTCGATAGTACAGAATTAAGATGCCATCACGCGCTAAACCGGTATAAAATGGTGAATATCGAACTGCTGCGGCTACGCGGCGTACCTGACGGCGACTACGAACTGATCGCCCTACCCCTGAAGCTGGACAATGCGTGCGGGTCGCCGGTGCGTGCCATTCTACGAACGCCGTAACGGAAGGAGCTTGTGGAAATGCAGGGTTTAGCGTGGGTCTTTTTTGTCCTGTTCGCGCTGGCGCTGGCCGGCATGTACCTGGGGATTCGCCGCGCTTGGGCTGCGCCCGGCCTGATCGCCGGCGTGGGCGTGGTCGTCAGCATCGTCCTGATGACGCTGATTTCGTTCGCGCAAAATAACTCACCTTTCCAGGCGATCATCGTCGGCATCCTGCTCGGCGGGCTGTTCGGCGGCGCGACGCTGGCGGTCGCGTGGTACTTCCAGAGCCAGGAAATGCGCGCCAGCGCCGTTCACGCGGAAACCTATCCTGCCGACGAACCGCAGCCGGAAACGCAGGGCTGAGAAACAATTGGTGCTGTTGGCGAACCCTGAACCCCTCCCCCTGACCCCCTGCTCTCAGGGGACGTTCCTCCCCATTCGAGTCGCCGCCAGCAGGGAGGGGCAGAGATGAACTTCCTGCCCCCTTCCCCTGTTGACGGGGGAAGGGCTGGGGATGGGGGTAAATCAGTTCGCCAACAGCGTGACAATTTGAGTGGATCCGTAGGGGCACGGCATGCCGTGCCCCTACAGCCTACGATGTAGCCACAATCACCAGCGTGTAATCGCCCTCCCCTTCAAAACGGCGAGCTTCCAGCGTGTATACACCATCGGCGGGCAGGCGCACCTGCACCAGTTGGGCATCCTTACCCAATGCGGCATCGGCGGCGTCGTCGTTTTCCGCAATTACGGTGTTGTTCGCGTCCAGCAGCCGCAGCACCGCGTCCAGATTTCCGCCCGCCGCCTGCATCGTAAACGTCAGCGTTTGCCCGACCTTACCCTGGAACGTCCACCGTTCCACCGGCAGCGCCGCCCGAATCGAGCCGGTCAGCCGCGTTACGCCGTCGGCGCTTAATTCAAATAGTTGCTCCCGGCTGACACCCAGACTGTAGCTGCCGCTGCCGTTGCGCAGTTCCACCCGCACGGTATAAACGCCATCGGCAGGCAGCGCGATGTCCGCCAACTGTGCATCGGTGGCGTTGGGCAAATCCGCCGCGTCCAGATCATCGTTGTAAGCTACCTCGCTACCGTCCGGCGCGATGAGCCGCAGCGCCGGGTCGAGCATCCCGCCACCGTTGTCTACCGCCGAAATGGTCACACGCTGCCCGGCAGCGGCGACCAGTGTCCAGTCCTGCTGCCGCGTCTGCGCGTTGAGCGTCCCCTGCACCTGAACCCCCGGCAGCAGCGCCGTTGACCCGATGCGCCCAGCCTGCACCCGCGTGCTCATGGCGGTAATCGCGCCAAACGTGCCGTCGCTGTCGGCTACGTAAACCGTGCCATCTGCGCCAACCGCCACCGCCTGCGGACTGACAAAATCGCCCGGCAGCGGCGAGTTGATGACGATGCGTCCGATGCTGTCCGTCATTTCCCCTGCCGGGCTGACGACCAACACACCCTGATTGGTCGTCGCCAGAATGAATTGTTGACTCGCGTCAACGGTGATGCCGTTCACCACCAGCCCGGCAGCGTTTAACTCGGCCAGCGGCTCAAACGTCTCCCCTGCCAGTTGCAGCACGCGGCCATCGTCGGTCAGCGCCAGCAGCCGCCCGGCGCGGTTTACGGCCAGCAGCGGCGGTGACAGCACCGTGTCATCAAACCGAACAGGGGTTTCGCTGTCTTCCTGAAACACCCGCACCAGTACGCCAGTATCGTCCTGATCGGTCACATACAGCGTGCCATCCGGTGTCACCGCGTGGCTGGCCGGCGCATCCTGTCCAAAGCCGGTAATCGTTTCGCTCCACTCACCATCTATCGAGAGCGTGAAAACACACTGGCACAGCCGGTCAGCTACATAGAGCGTACCCACGTTATCTACCGCCAGCGCCGAGGGTAGTACCATATCGTCATGATGCCAGCTACGCAGCACTTCCCCTGTTGCAGCATCAAGTTCAATCACACCGACCACCTCATCCAGCGCATACAGGCGATTTTCGGACGTGACAGCGATAGCGGCCAGGTTGACAAACGCGGCTTCGCCGTCGGCCAGCGTGCGAATGGTGTGCCACAGCACGCCATAGATCGGCAGCACCGGCTCGGACGCCACGCCCAGCACCAGACTATCGGCGACCGTATTAAACACCTCCGTAAACGCTGCCTGCTGCGCCGCCGGCGCCCGCCCGGCGATGACCAGCACCCGGCCATCCGCCAGCCGCGCCGCCCGCCCCAGTCCGAACAGCGATCCATCAGCACTGGTGGCCTGCGCCATTACCGCGTCGAAGCCCAGCAGCACAGTCGGCGCGCCCACGCCGGGCGCAAGCCCCATCTGTTGAAAAACGGATTGCAGGGGGATGGCGACATCAGCATCGGTAGTATCGCCAGGGAAAAACATCAGCGTGATAAACGGAATCCCCGGTGGGCGGGTGTCCGGCGCGGCAGCCAGCGCTTGCGCCAGTTGCAGCGCGGGCAGACGGTTTTGCTCGGATGTTACCGGCGTGTCCCAGCCGGACGGATAGGCCAGCGCGAGATCACCTTCCGCCCAGGCAAACGGCGTGTAACCGCCCGATTGTGCAGCAGCCGGCACCACCAACACAAACAGGACGAGGAGCAAAATGGCACAGCGGCGCATGGGGATTTTCTCCGAGAGTTTGGTGCAGGAGCGGCACCGCCGTGCGCCCCTACTGTTAGCCATCACATGGTTTATCTACCGTCCGCTTCACCTGCCGGTTACGCTATTCGCGCGGCAGGCTGGCGATCACCGGCAAGCCGAGCGCCTCCACCTGGTCACGGCGGCGTAACGTCGGGTCGAGATATTCCGCCAGGAACGCCAGCGCGACTCCCGCCAGCAGCCCCAGCCCCAGCCGGATAAACGGCGCGAGGCGGTTGGCGACCGGCGGCGGCGCAGGCACCGGCTGCGGATTATCGAGAATCGTGACCTGCGCCGGCTGCTGCCCTAGCTGCGGAAAATAAGCCTGGGCGCGGGTCTTCAACACGTCCTGCGCGGCACTCACAATCGCTTCCAGCCCGGCGGCGTCGGGATAACTCAACGTCATCTGGCCGACGCTGCGTTTGTTATCCGCCGCCACCCCCAGCGCCGCCGGGTTGATGTCCAGGCCGCGCTCGGCGGTCAAACGCTGAATCTCGTACACAAAGCTGCTGGTGCGCACCCAGTCCGTCAGCGCGTTCACTGTCAGTTCCGACGCCAGCCACACGTCCTGATAATCGCCATCACGGTTGGGGATGGCTTCCAGCACCTGCGCTGCACTGTAGCGGAAAGTGGCGCTGTATCCACTGCCCGCCGCGCCGCGACTGCTTAACCAGTCTGGCACGACAAACACAGCGGCCACCACAACCGGCAGCAGTACCAGCCACCAGCGGCGCAGCAGCACGCGCATCATCAGCAGTAGTTCCATGTTGGCTCCCACGTAGGGACGAGTTTCGACACCCGGCCCTACCGAATTCCCAAATCACCAATTGCCGACTTCCACACATCGGCTTATTATACCTATTTGGGAGATTTTGCGATGGAACATCAGGGACGACGAGGATTACGCCAGCGGTTGTTTGCCTGGTGTTACGGGCGCGACAGCCGCATTGACGAAAATGACATACTGAACGACTACAAGCGCCGGCTGTTGAGCAACTTATCCGGCCACGTGCTGGAAATCGGCCCTGGCACCGGTGCAAATTTTACCTTTCTGCCGCACGATGTGCACTGGATCGGCATTGAACCCAATCTGTTTATGCACGATCATCTGAGGACTGAAGCACAACGACTGGCGTTGCCTGAGATTGATCTTCGTGCGGGGACTGCCGAGCAAGTGGACGTGCCGGACAGCAGCGTGGATGCCGTTATCAGCACCCATGTCCTGTGTTCGGTAGACGATCAGACGCAGGCGCTGCGGGAAATTCACCGGGTGCTGAAACCGGGCGGGCGGTTTGTGTTCATCGAACACGTCGCCGCGCCGCGTGGGTCGTCCGGTCGGCGGGCACAATCCATCCTGCGTCCGGTGTGGTCATTTTTTGGCGATGGCTGCCACCCCGACCGTGAAACGTGGGCGATCATCGAAAATACGGGCTTCGCGCAGGTGGAGATCGAACACTTTCACCTGCCCTATCCTATCGTCGGCCCGCATATCGCGGGGTACGCGGTCAAATAAATGAACCGCCATGACGCCAGGAGCGCCAGAATTTTAGACTGATTTTCCTGGTGTCCTCTGCGCCCTGGCGGTTCGGAATCCTTCCCACGCCGTTTCGACATACTCCGCCATCTGCCGGTTGAACACCTGCGTATCAAACTTCAGTGCGTGGGCGTGTAAGGCGGCGGGGTCGTAGGCGCGGGCGTCAAAGCGCGCCAGCACCGCCGACAGGCTGTCCACCGTCAGCTCGTGGAAGTGTTCGCCCGTTTTACCGGGAATGACCGTATCCAGCGCGCCGCCGCCGCCGAAGGCGATCACCGGGCGGCCTGCCGCCTGCGCCTGCACCGGCGTGATGCCAAAATCCTCCAGACCGGGGAACAGAAACGCCTTGCACCCCGCCATCAAGCCCGGCAGGTCGTCCTCCGGCACGTAGCCGAGAAACTCGACCGTTGGCCCGGCCATCGCTTTCAGCCGTTCCAGATCGCGCCCCTTGCCGCCGATCTTCAGTGGCAGCCCCAGCCGTGTGGCCGCCTGCACCGCCAGATCAATCCGCTTGTAGGGAATCAGCCGTGAGACGATCAGGTAATAGTCGCCTACGTCGGCCACTGGCTGGAAGCGTGAGGTATCCACCGGCGGGTAAATGATGACTGACTCGCGGTTGTAGTAAGTTTTGATGCGCTGCTGAATCTCAGTCGAGATGGCGATGAAGTGGTGGACACGCTGCGCGGCAGCATAATCCCAGCGGCGTAAGGCAGCCATCAGCGGGCGCAGCGCCCGTTCTACCGGCCTGCCCAGCCCTTCACGGGCGATGTAACTCTCCAACTGCCACACGTAGCGCGTCGGCGCGAGACAGTAACAGATATGCAGCGTATCCGCGCCATAACGGAAGCCATGACAGAAGCCGCTTTTGTTGCTCACCACCGCGTCGAATTCGGACAAATCCAGTCCGCCCCACGCCAGCGGGTACAGCGGCAGGTACGGCTGGTGATGGCGGTGAATCCCCGGCAGGCGGTCCAGCCACAGCGGGCGAATGTCCCACGCCTGATAAAACGCCGGCATGATGTCCGGCGCGTAAATGCTGGTGTAGATCGGGCGGTTGGGGTACAGATCAACCAGCGCGGCCAGCACGTCTTCCGCACCGCCGATCTGGTTCAGCCAGTCGTGAACGAGGGCGAGTTTCAACGAGACACCTCAGGGTAGAGACATGGCGACGCCGTGTCCCATATGCACCAACTTAACGCTCTGGTCGGCGTCGCCTGACGTTAAAACGCCGGGCTGCCAAAATGCCAAGCCCGCTAAAGGGGCTAGGAACAACAAACCAATGGCTTAGCAGCCCCTTCCGTGGGCTTTCAGCAGCCGTCAGGCTGCCTTGTGCCGCCAGGGGTTTTGAACCCCTGGCGGCACAAAACGCTTACCTTGGAACGCATGGGACATGGCGGTGTCATGTCCCTACGGATTAGCACGATGGTTTTCAGCAATCTTCCGCACGGGCGCAAAGGTCAGGCGGTGGATGGGCGACGGGCCGTAGGTTTCCAGCGCGGCCTGATGACGCGGCGTGCCGTACCCTTTATGCTCGGCAAAGCCGTATTGCGGCAGTTCCTTGTCAAGATCGGTCATGAACTCATCGCGCCACACCTTCGCCAGCACGCTGGCGGCGGCGATGCTGAGCGACCGTTGATCGCCGCCGATCAAACTCACCTGCGGGATGTGTGCCATCTCCGGCCACAGCAGCGCGTCGAGAAACAGACAGCTTGGGACAAACTCAACTTTCGCCAGCGCCGTGTCCAGCGCCCGCTGCATTGCCAGTTTAACCGCAGGAACGATGCCCAGGTCGTCAATTTCGGCGCTGCTGGCGCTGCCCACGCCCCACGTCAGCGCGGTCGCCTGAATCCGTTCCACCAGCGCGGCCCGCTGGCGCGGCGTCATCTGTTTGCTGTCGCGCACGCCAGCCAGCATTTTACTCAGGTTACTGCGGTCAACCGGCAGACACACCGCGCCCGCCGCGACTGGCCCGGCCCAAGGGCCGCGCCCGGCTTCATCCAGGCCGAAGATATAACGGTAGCCGCAGGCGTGGTACTCATGTTCGTGTTTAAGACTGGCGGTCTGACTGCGACTGCTTCTTGGCATACACCCCCCAGAGCCAGTTGCGGCGAATCTGCCAGATTTCCACCAGCAGATGCGCCGAGTCGCCGATCAACCGCATCCGGCTGTCCGGGTCAAAGTACCAGGTAATCGGCACCTGCTTGATCTTATACCCGCGCCGCTTGGCGATAAACAGCAGTTCGATGTCGAAACCAATGCCGGTCATCTGCTGCACGCCAAACAGGTCTTCGGCGGCCTTACGATTAAACATTTTGAAGCCGCACTGCGTATCTTCAAACCCACGCAGCGCCGTCAGCTTGATAATCCAGTTGTTGATGCGCCCAATGATGTGGCGATACTGCGGTTCGCCGATGCGCCGCGCGCCTTTGCCCTCGCGGCTGGCGATAACGATGTCGTAGCCGTTCACATTGGGCGGCAAAAACTGCACAATTTCCTCAATCGGCATGGACAGATCGGCGTCGCAGATGAAGCGATACTCACCGCGTGCGGCCAGCATCCCTACCTTCACCGCCAGCCCTTTGCCGCGTACCGCCGCTTCAATCACCCGCACATTCGGGTGTGTCTGCGCGAACTCCTGCGCCACCTGAACGGTGCGGTCGGTGCTGCCATTCTCAACCACGATCACTTCCGCTTCAAACGGCTGTGTTTTCAGGAAGGTATCAATTTTCTCCAGACTTGGCGGCAGTCGGCGCTCCTCATTATGCGCCGGAATGACGATGGACAGCAGCGGACGCTTGTCGTCGTTCACGAGCGTGGTTTCCTCAATGGTCAGATATTGCATTATTGTACCCCTGGGGCGGACAACCGTCTCTCAATCTCGTCGGCGGCTACCGTGCGTATGGCCTGCACCACGCGCCGTTTGCGCCACATGCGGGGCAGACCAAGCAGCCCGGCCAGCATCCCGCGCAGACGCGCGCGTGCCGCTGCACCGCGCCAGGCGCGCAGGGCTTCCCACGCCAGCCGCGCCTGCGCCCGCAGGATAGACCAGCCGTGTTTGCGCCACAGCGCCGCCGGCAGGTTTTTGACGAGGACAAAGATCAGGTTGCGCCCATCGTAGTAACTGGCGGTCACGCCGCCCCCCGTCGCCGACAGATGATGGTACACGACGGCGCGCGGCGTGTAAAGACAGCGCCAGCCGGTGAGCTGCGCCCGCCACGCCAGGTCCATATCTTCCAGCGAGAAGAAAAAATCGTCGTCCAGCAGGCCGATCTGGTCCAGCATGGCGCGGCGGTACGCCGACGAACCACCGCAGGCGCTGAAGACATATTCCTCGCGGTCGAACTGCCCCACGTCCTGCTGCCACACGCCGCGATTGCCGGCCCTGCCGTCGGTGGTGAAGTAGTCTCCGGCGGTGTGAATGTGATCGCGTTGATCAAACAGCAGCATCTTGCTGGCGACGATCCCGATCTCCGGGTGGCGCTGGAAGGCATCCACGACTGCCGCCGCCCAACCGGTATCTACTTCCGTATCGTTGTTCAGCAGCGCGACAAATTCGCCCTGCGCCGCCTCGATACCGGCGTTACACGCGCCGGTAAAGCCTTTATTCTCCGGCAGTTCAACCAGCTTCACGTCGGGATACTGCTCACGGATGAGCGCCGGCGAACCATCGTGCGAGGCATTGTCCACGACGATCACTTCCAGCGACGTATAGGTCTGCCGCGCCAGAGCATCCAGACAGGTCGGCAGAAAACGCGCGCCGTTCCAGTTCGGGATGATGACGGAGAGCATTGCTGAGTACGGAGTGCGGAGTGCTGAGTTGGTCATGAGGGATGAGGGACGAAGGGCGAGGCATGAGTTTACTCATACCTCATCCCCCGTTACTTCAACAAACCTTCCTTCGCCAGGAACGCCTCCACCGCTTCCTGCCAGGGGCGCAGCGTGATGCCGATGTGCCGCCCGGCCAGATTGCACAGCGCGGCATAGGTCGGCGGCGTGGACGCGCGTGGCCACTCCTGCGTAGTAATCGGCGTGATCGGCGTATCCGCAAAACCGGCCCTGTCCAGAAAATAGCGTGCGAACTGGATGCGCGAACAGGCGCCCTCGTTGACAAAATGGTAAAGGCCAAAGCGCCCGGTTTCGATCAGCGCGGCAATCGCGTCCGCCAGATCATCGTTATAGGTTGGATTGGCGACCTCGTTGGTGACAACCCGCAGCGGCTTGCCAGCCTGCGCCGCGCTCAATACCGCCTGAATAAAGTTTTTGCCGCCATGCGCGAATAGCCAGGCAGTACGAACGATGTAATGCCGGGGATTCAGGCTCATCACGGCGCGCTCACCCACCCATTTGCTGTAACCGTAAGGATTGACCGGATGGGTTATGTCATATTCGTAATATGGGCGGGTGCTGGTGCCATCAAACACCTCGTTGCTGCTGACGTACAGCACTGCTGCGTTAACCGCTGCCGCTGCCAGCGCCATGTGCTGCGCGCCGAAGCCGTTGACGATGATCGCCTGTTCCGGGTCGCGGGCGCAGCCATCCACGTCCGTCCAGGCCGCCGGGTGAATCACCACCTCGGGCCGGTTGGCGTAAACAAACTTATGCGCCGCGTCGTAGTCGGTGATGTCCACCTGATACACGCGCTCGGCCTTCACCACATCCAGGCCGGTTACGTCGTGCCCGCGTTTTTTTAACACCTGCAGCAGCCACCCACCCAGACGGCCCGCCGCGCCCGTGACGATTATGCGCATCGCTGCTCCCCCTGTGTATGCCACGATGATAGACCGCGCCCACGTTTACTGCAACACCAGCGTGGCCGTCGTATCGTCAATGTAGACCTGGGACAGCCGGTACTGGCCGCCGCCCGCTTCCAGTTCCATCTGCTGGAGCAGCGCGTTACCGTTGGCCGCAATCTGCGCCACCTGGTCCCCCAGCGTTCCCGGCGGCAGGTCAAACAACTGTCCGCCGATGTCCACGCCGGCCACCTCAAACTGCCGCCCACTGCTGTCCAGCCGCAGCGCGATTCCAACCGTCTGCTGCACCGGGAAATCCGGTAGCTGCACGTCGGCGTAGATCACCACGCCACCGGGGCGCAGATCAATCCGCACATTGCGGAACTGGTCGTTGGTGTTCGAGCATACCGTCGTCCGCTGGACGCACAATTCCATGAGATTCGCCTCAGTGAACGTGACGGTAGCCGCCGGCGCGCCAGTATTCGTAACGCCAGTGGCGACGCTGTAATAATTTTCGCTGGCGGGCAGCGGCCCGACGTTCGGCTGGTTGATGTCCAGCACCGCATCCGGCGGCGCGACCGGATTCTGCACCCGGATTTCCGGCGTGGGCAGCTGCTGGACGCTGGCGAACACCGCCTGCGTGTCTCCTTTTGGTGTCAGCCCGGCCACCCGCGCCGCCAGCCCCGGCAGCGCCGGCAGCAGCAGAAGCAGGCCGATACCCAGCATCAGCACAACGCCAATGCCAATTCCGGCGCAGCCGCAACCCAGCATCGGCCAGGGATTGCGGCGGGAAGCTCGTTGAACGCGCATCGCATTTTATCCTCAATCCATCCTCTACCTGAAAATCGCCTGGTGGTCTTTGACGTTTAACATCGGTAACGGTTTTTTTACAGGGGCGCACGGCGGTGCGCCCTTCCACTACCGATCTTGATCGTCAAATATCATGAGGGACACGGCGCGCCGTGTCCCTACTCTGCTCCACCCGTCTGCATTGTAGCCGATGAAGCTTGGATTGGAAGGGGAACGCCGGTCTGCCGCCGGGAAAGCGCCCTCCAGATGAGCGTTTATAACCTTCCGACAGGCTGCGGAGTATTATTAGGGGGAGACACAACAAGGGAGACTCTCATGCGACGATTCTGGATGATGATCGCCGCGCTGCTGATCGGCGTCGGCGTGGTTTACGCGCAGGACGACGCGCAACCGGGCGCGCCGGGGCTGGGCGACGATTATTTCCCGCAGCTTGGCAACAGCGGTTATGACGCGCAGCACTATACGCTTGATTTAACGTGGGATGATGATACCAATACCCTGTCCGGCACGGTGACGATGGATGCCACTGCCGCACACGATCTGAGCGCCTTCAATCTCGATTTCCTCGGCTTTGACATTGACGCCGTCACCGTGAACGGCGAAACGGCATCCTTCAGCCGGGACGGGCGCGAACTGACTGTCACGCCTGCCGAGGCGCTGGCAAACAGCGAAGCATTCAGCACCAGCGTAACTTACAGCGGCGTGCCGGGTAAGGGCGTGCAGGATTTTTACGACACCTTCGCGCGCGGCTGGACGCGCTACGACGACGGCGTGTATGTCGCCAGCGAACCGAACGGCTCCGCCTTCTGGTATCCCGTGAACGATCACCCGCTGGACAAAGCGACCTACACGTTTGTGATTACCGTGCCGCAGCCTTACCTCGTCGCCGCCAACGGCCTGCTGACCAACACCACTGAGGACGGCGACAGCGTGACCTATACCTGGGAAACAACCTATCCACTTGCCAGCTATCTGGTGACAGTCAACATCGGTGACTTTATGGTGGAGAAAAACCAGACGGAAGCTGGCGTGCCGATACGCAATTACTTCCCGCAGGAAATCTTCCAGCAAAGCATCATCACCTTCAGTCCGACGCCGAAAATGGTTGACTTTTTCAGCGAGACGTTTGGCCCCTACCCGTTCGAGGCTTACGGCGTGGTGGTCGCCAACCGCAACCTGGGTTTTGCCTTGGAAACCCAGACGCTGTCCCTGTTCGGGCGCAACGCCGCGCTGGGCGGGCGCGGTTCGGAGGACGTGATCGCGCACGAACTGGCACACCAGTGGTTCGGCAACAGCGTCAGCCTGGCGGAGTGGAAGGATATCTGGCTGAACGAAGGTTTTGCGACCTATGCTTCCGCGTTGTGGTTTGAAGACAAGTACGGTCGGGAAGCGCTGGATAACTACATGCGCGACACCTATCTGGCGCTGGCGAATCCGGTGTTTGGCCCGCGTTTTATCGCGCCCGGCGACCCGCCTAAAACCGACCTGTTTAACGGCGGGGTGTACATTCGCGGCGCGTGGGTGCTGCACGCGCTGCGCCTGCGCGTCGGGGATGACCCCTTCTTCGACATCCTGCGGACGTATTACGACCGCTTCAAATATGGTAACGCCACTACCGACGATTTTATCGGCGTGGCCGAGGAAATCAGCGGCGAGCCGCTTGACGAGTTATTTAATGCCTGGCTGTACGCCGACACCGTGCCAGCCGTGCCGGAAATGAATCTTAAGCCGATGCTGTCAGACTGATGACGCGGCGGCAGTGGTTACGCACCAGCGACGTGGCGCGGGCGGTCGGCGTGCATCCCAACACCGTGCGCCTGTACGAGGCATGGGGGCTGCTGCCGCCCATTCCTCGCGCGCCGAACGGCTACCGCCAGTACACGCAGCGCCACCTCCTCCAGATGCGGCTGGCGCGCACGGCCATGCGCTGTACCTGGGCCGGCGGGCCCATCCGGCGGACGACGCTGGCGGTGGTACACTTGGCCGCCGGGAACGACCTGCCCGCCGCGCTGGATGCGGCTTACTCGCTCCAGGCGCTAATCGCCAGCGAACAGGCACAGGCCGAAGCCGCCGTGCGCGTGCTGGAAAACTGGGCGCAGGGCGGCGGCAGTGAGAACCTCCCGCGTCCGCTGCGGATTGGCGAGGCGGCCAAACACCTGAACGTAACGATTGACATGCTGCGCAACTGGGAGCGCAACGGCCTGCTCGACGTGCCGCGCACGCCGGGCGACGGCTACCGCGCCTACGGCAGCCGCGAGATCAGCCGCCTGCGTGTCATCCGCACGCTGGGGCGTGCCCGTTACAGCACTATGTCCATTCTGCGAATGCTGCGGGCGCTGGACTCCGGCCAACCGGCTAACCTGCGGGAGGTGCTGGATACACCAGCCCCCGACGAAGCCGACGCGCTGTACGTTACCGACCGCTGGCTGACCACGCTGGCGGAGATGTGCTACAGCGCAGAAGAAATAATCACCCTGATTCAGACGATGATGGCGCAGCCGGGCGCGTAATCGCCGCAAACCCTCCATTAGCACACCAGGGTTGTACGATAGAAAATGGAGTATCCAATCACGAAAGGACAACCACCGTGATCGCTACCCTGGAAACCGAACTCGTCCGCCATCTGCATCATCTCGCCGTAAACATCGGGTCGCGCCCGGTTGGTTCACGCGCCAACCGCGCCGCCGGAGATTACATCGCGTCAGTGTTCCGCGAGGCGGGACTGGCGGTCGAGCAGCTACCGTTTGATTGCCCGGACTGGACCCACACGAAAACCGTGCTTGAACTGGACGGTGAACGGCTGACCGCGGGTGCGAATGCCTGGTCGCTGCCCTGCGACGTAACCGCGCCGACCATATCCGTCTGCACCCTGGCGGAACTGGAAGCCGCCGACCTGAGCGGTAAAATCGCCGTGCTGTACGGCGAACTGGCGCAGGCTCCACTGACGCCGACCAACTGGACGCTCTACACCGTCGAACGCGATCAGAAAATCAACGCGCTGCTGGAAGCCAAACAGCCGGCGGCAGTGATCATGGTGAACCAGCGCCCGGTCGGGCTGGAACGGCTGATTGAAGACAAGGATTTGACCATCCCATCGGCAACCGTCCCCGCGCCGGTGGGACTGCGGCTGCTCGACCGCGCCGGCGCGCCGGTTCATCTGCGGCTGGACACGCACCGCGAGGACAGCCGTTCGTTCCACGTCATCGGCAGGAAAGCAGGCGCAAAGCCGGAACGAATCGTCCTGTGCGCGCATTTCGATTCCAAGATCGAAACGCCCGCCGCGTGGGATAACGCTTCCGGCGTGGCGGCGCTGCTGGCACTGGCCGGGCTGTTGGGGCGGCAGTCGCTGCCGCTGGGGCTGGAACTGGTCGCCTTCGCCGACGAGGAATACCTGGGCAATGATGACCGGGAATACATGCGCTGCTGCGGCGACCAGATGGGCACGATCTTGACGGCAATCAACTTCGACGGCGTGGGCTACCGGCTGGGCGCTACCTCGATCATGATCGCGGCGCACTCCGAGCCGTTCCAGAGGCTGGTTGACAGCAAGGTGAACCACTACCCTGGTGTGACGTGGGTTGAACCCTGGCCGCAGAGCAACCATTCCACCTTCGCCTGGCGGGGCGTGCCGAGTCTGGCGGTCAGTTCGACGCCCTGGAGTCCGCTGTATCACACGCCGGAAGATACAATTGACTGGGTCAGCGGGGAAAAACTGGCGGAAGCGGTGTCGCTTGTGATGGACATCGTGACCGCACTGCAGGACAAACCGCTGGACTGGATACGACCAGCCGCAGAGTAGAACGCAGAATCGTAGGGGAGGGTCTAAGACCCTCCCCTACTTGCTCAGAACTGGTTCCACAACTCCTGATTCGTGACCTCGTGGTGGAACTGGATTTCCGACCGCTTAATCACATGGCCGAGCAGGCGCGGGCAGCGGTCAGCCGAGGCCAGCTTCAACTGAGCAAATTTGCCCTGCGTTTCTGCCCCAACCAACCCTTCAATCACGCTGCTGCTCTGGAAGCAGTCAATGGCATCATAAATGTTGTCGAACAGGAATTGATCGTCCGGCGGTTGATAGCCAGCAGGCAGCGGACCTTCGAGGCCGGTCTTCAGCAAGGCATAAATGGTCAGGTAAGGATTGGCATCCGGCGCAATCGAGCGCACTTCAACCCGCGCCGATTTGGAATTGCCCAGCGGAATGCGCACCATCGAACCGCGATCAATCGGCGAGGCGCGGATTTGATTGGGCGCTTCGTAGTGCGGGTCGAGGCGGCGGTAAGCATTGACACTGGAATTCAGAATCAGGCACAAATCCTTCGCGCTGTAGAGGATGCGGTGGACAAAATCCCACGCCATCGGTGACAGCTTTTCTCGCCCGTTAGTATCATAAAACGCATTTGTGCCGTTGTGCGAAACCGACAGATTGGTGTGCATCCCGCTGCCGTTCACGCCGGTGATCGGCTTCGGCAGGAAGCTGGCGGTCATATCCTGCAGGCGCGCCACCTGGCGGCAGACCAGCTTGTACAGCGTGATCTGGTCGGCGGCAATGCTGGCCTCCGTGTAGGAGAAGTTCATCTCGAACTGCGACGGCGCCACCTCCGGATGGTCTTTCTCGTTCTCGAAGCCCAACGCGCGCTGGGCTTCGGCTGCCGTGTCAATAAACAGGCGCAGCGTATCACCGGGCAACGTGTGGTAATAACCGCCGCCGCTGGCGACTTCGATCTGGCGTGTCTCAACAAAACGCTGTTCCGCGTACTGCCCCTTAAACAGAAACCCTTCGATCTCAGTCGCGGCGTTGCAGGTGGCGCCTTCCCGTTCGTAGAGCGCGGTGGTATACGCTTTCAACAGGGCGCGCATATCGGCGGCATAGGGTGTGCCGTCCGCATTACATACTTCACCAAATACCAGCACCTTGCCCGCCCCAAAGATATCTGCCGGCAGCCAGTAGAAAGCCGCCCAGTCAATCTTCAGGCGCAGATCGGACTCCGACTGCTGCGAAAAACCACGCACGGATGAGCCATCAAATGTCAGATTGTCAGGCGACTTGATGAGGAACTTCTTATCATAATCCAGCATGTGCAGGCGGCCTTCCAGATCGGAGAAACACACCGTCACCGCCTTGATGCGTTTCTCGTCTGCCAGATAGCGGATGCGCTCCTCGCGCATCTGGTCCGCCGGCGTGCGCTGCAACCGCTGCGCCTTGATTGCCAGGTTCATTTCTTCGAGTTGGTCGTAGGGGATTTCGAGAAAGTCGCGCAGGGTCATGGCGTCACTTCAACCTTTGATTACAGAGATTACAAACGGCGGAAGTATAGTCCGCGTGATCCCCGCTTGCGAGTGTAGAAAAGACACAAAAAAGCCCCGGCGCCTTTATACACTCTTGCCAAAAACAAAACCTCACCCAACAGGTTTTCCTGTCCATTGGGTGAGGTGCAGTAGTGGATTTAACAGTGAGGGTGAAAGATTTTGAGGGACACGGCATACCGTGTCCCTACTCCCTAACCGAGTCTTACGACGATACGCCCGCTGCCGCCAGCCGCGCGGCGTACTGGCGCCGGTAATAGTCCAGGTATTCGCCGGTTTTAATCTTGCGCCACCACCATTCATTTTGTTTGTACCAGTCCACCGTGCGCGCCAGGGCGTCGTCAAAGGTGTACTGGCGCTGCCAGCCGAGCGCCCGCAGCTTGGCGCAGTCCATGGCGTAACGGCGGTCGTGGCCTTCACGGTCGGGCACGAACCTGAGCAGCGATTCCGGCTTGCCGAGCAGCGTCAGCAGGCGGCGAATCACATCAATGTTGTGCTGAAGGTTCTCCCCCGCCACGTTGTAGGCTTCGCCGGGTTCGCCGTTGTGCAGCACCGCATCCACGCCCATAGCGTGATCGTCCACGTACAGCCAGTCGCGCACCTGCATCCCGTCGCCATAGACCGGCAGCGGGCGGTCGTCCATCGCCTCGGTGATAAACAGTGGCAGCAGCTTTTCCGGGTACTGGTACGGCCCAAAAGTGTTGCTGCCGCGCGTGATGACGGTGTTCAGGCCGTGCGTGACGTGGTACGCCCGCACCATCAGGTCGCCACCGGCCTTGCTGGCCGCGTAAGGGCTGTTGGGCGCGAACGGGTCACTTTCCTTCGAGAAATAGTTGCCTTCGATATCGCCGTACACCTCATCGGTGGATACGTGCAGAAAACGTTCGATCTTGTGGCGGTGTGCCGCTTCCAGCAAAATATGCACGCCGACCACGTTGGAGATGATAAAGGCGTCAGGGTCAAGGATGCTGCGGTCCACGTGCGTTTCGGCGGCGAAGTTGACGATGGTATCAATGCCGTATTCCTCAATCGCGCCGCGTACTGCTTCCCGGTCGGCAATATCGCCCTGTACAAAGCGATAGTTGGGCCGATCCTTAACTGGCAGCAGATTGTCCAGATTGCCGGCGTAAGTCAGCTTGTCAAACACGACGATGTTATAAAACGGGTACTTCTCTACTGCCAGCCGCACGTAGGCGCTGCCGATAAATCCCGCGCCGCCGGTCACCAGAATATTACGCATATCCCTGCTTTCCTCTCCTCTAATCGGCTGCTGTTCCAGTTGCAACTGCCGGCTGCGCGGTCTCGTCGCGCTTCAGCACGAACCGTTCCACCGCGTTGGCCACGCCGTCCTCATCGTAGCGCGGCGCGACGTAGTCGGCGACGGCCTGCACGTGCGGCGCGGCGTTGCCCACTGCCACGCCAACACCTGCCAGTTGAATCATTTCGATGTCGTTTTCGGCATCGCCAACGGCCAGCACTTCTTCCGGTCTGATCTGCAAATCCTTCAGGAGTTGCCGCAGCATCGCTCCCTTGCTGGCCCCCGGCGGCAGGATTTCGATCATCTGGCTGACGCCGGCCTGCATCAACCGCGCCGCCGACGTATCAATCTGCATGTTAAGCTGCCAGCGCAGCGCCACGATTTTACGCGGCGCGTCCTCGTCAAACGAAAACGCCACCAGCTTGTTAATCGGCAGGCTGCCCATCACGTTTTGCAGCGGCCCGACAACCTCCGGCGTGGGTTCATGATACCGTTCCATCATGTCAGTAAACGCAGGATGCGGACGGCGTAGCAGCAGGCGGTTGCCGCTGTAGGCCACGACCGAAAAGCCGCGATCTTCGGCAAAGGTGATGATTTGCCGCGCCACCGCTGGCTCCAGCGTGTACTGGTGGCGCAGCGTGCCGTCGGCGTTGTAAGCAATCGTGCCCTGCGCGTAAATACCGGGCGTCGTCAGGTTCAACTTGCGGATGATGTCTGCCGCCGAGTGCATGGTTTTGCCCGTCGCCAGCACCACCTGCACACCCTTATCCATTGCCGACCGCAGCGCCGCTTCGGTGCGGTCGGTCAGTTGGTGTTCCTTGTTCAGTAGCGTGTGGTCAATGTCGGAAACAATCAGACGAATCGGTTGAGTCGGTTTCAGTTGTTGCGTCATGGTGTCCTTAATTCACATTGTAGGGACACGGCATGCCGTGTCCCTACGAATTTCGATATAGCAGGAAAAACCTTACAAGCGGCTTAAACCGTCCACAGGGTGCTGTGGTCGCCCAGGTTCATCTTCAGCGCCTTCGGGCGTTCGTCGTTGCGGCAGACGGTGGCATGGCGGCCAATCAGGCTGTCCTGCAGGCGTACGCCCAGGTCGCGCACGGTGCTGTGCTCCAGCACGATGCTGCGCTCGATTTCGCAGTTGGCGATGGTCACATCATGGTAGATACTGGTGAACGGCCCGACATAACTGTTCTCAATCACCGTGTTTTCCCCGATGATCGTCGGCCCGCGTACGGTGCTGTTGATGATACGCGCGCCCCTCTCGACCGTCACGCGGCGGTCAACCTGCGAGTTTTCAATGACCGCCTCCGGCGAGATCGCGGGGGTCAGTTCTTCCAGCACCAGCCCATTCGCTTCCAGCATGTCCATCGGTTTGCCGGTATCAATCCACCAGCCCTGATGGACGTGGGGGTACACGGTGCACCCGGCGTCAATCAGCCACTGAATCGCGTCGGTAATTTCCAGTTCGCCGCGCCGGGATGGTTTGATCGCATTAACTGCCTCCCAGATCGTCGGGTCAAACATATAAATACCCACCAGCGCCAGATTGCTCGGCGGGTTCTGCGGCTTCTCAACCAGACATTCGATCGTGCCATTTGGGCGCAGCTTGGCAACGCCATACTGCCGAGGGTTGTCCACCTGCTTCAGCACGATCTGGCTGTTCCAATCGCTGCCGGCAAAATCCGCGATCAGCCGGTTGATGCCGCCCTGAATCACGTTATCGCCCAGGAACATCACAAAGCGGTCGTCGCCGAGGAAATCCCGCGAAATTTTGACGGCGTGCGCCAGCCCATCGGGACTGGGCTGCATAATGTACGTCAGCCTCACGCCCCAGCGGCTGCCATCACCGAGCGCGTTTTGAATGTCCTGCCCGGTCGTAGGCGCGATCACCACGCCGATGTCGCTCACCCCCGCGTCGCGGATGGATTCGATCACCCGCACCAGCACCGGCTTGTTCGCAACCGGAATCAACTGCTTGGCGAGGGTGTAGGTCAGCGGGTACAGCCGCGTCCCCTTGCCGCCGCTTAAGATCAGCCCCTTCATAAGCCCTCATTTCCCCTTTTTTCGGTTCAGCCGGACAATTGGCAACCGTAGGGGCGGATTTCTAAACCCGCCCCTACCCCATACGGCCTTGCAGCAGCGCAATCACCATCAGCACGAATAATAGCCCCAGCAGCCACAGCGACCAGCGCGCGCCACCCGCCATCGGCGGCAGCGCCTGCTTCGACGGCTGGTTATGCGGCATCTGTTCCCACCGGGACAGCGAATCTGGGTCGGGCGGCAGTTGATTCTGGGACATGGCAACTTCCTGTCACTCTCTATTGTACGGACAAGCGCCTATCGCACAGTTAACATTGGTGCTGTAGGGACACGATATATCGTGTCCCTACAATACCCCTACCCCGGTCGCGGGCTGTAATACCGCTTCAGATATTTGCTCAGGCCATCCAGACCGGGAAACAGGATGCGTTCGGTGATGTTCATCTGGTCCAGTTTGTCACGGATTTCCCACTTCAGCGACGCCGGAATGATGATGCGCCGGTAGAGATGGGGCTTGTCCGCCAGCCAGTCATCCAGCGAGGCGGTCGGGCTGGACATCAGCGAAAACAGCGCCGACTGGGTGACAATGCGCTCGTCCAGTGACGGTGGCTCCATGAAAATGGTGAATGGCTGCGGCGACAGGCGGTCAAATTCATTCAGGCTGCCCACCGTCCGGTTGAGCAGTTCAACGTGGAACACCAGCGCCTGTTCCTCGTGCAGCGCCGCTTTCAGCCGGTCTGGCAGCAGGTCGCGCAGTTTCATAAAATTGACCGCCCAGACCGCGCCATCCACATCAAATGCTTCAAGTTTTTCGGTCACAAAATGCAGCGCGATCAGGGGTGAGTACGTCCAGTCCAGCAGGCGGGTAGGCAGGCCATGATGCTGCGCGATTGCCAGCCAGTTCCAGATGGTATCGTCGGTATCGGCGTCACGGTGGGCGTATTTACGGAAATTCCGCAGCAGCACCGCTTCCAGCTTATCGTAGGGCCCGCCCAGCCGCATCAGGCTTGTGTGCAGGTCATGCGCCGCGCTACAAGCGCCGCGAAAGGCATATGGCGACCGGAAACGCCCCAGCGACTCCTGCCAGGCATCGGCAAAAAACTGGTCGTTCAGTTCATTCCAACTGCTGACGCGAATATCGTTCGGCGTCGTAACCATCTCGCCTTACCCGTAATACCCGCCGCCGCTTTCGCGCGGGGCATGGCTGAGCACCGCGCCGACGATGCGCACATGCACCCGTTCCAGCGCCTGCCGGGCGCGGGCAGCATGGTCACGCCGGGTGTGCCCGGCGCGAATCACCAGCAGCGCGCCATCCAGCTTCGAGCCGAGCAGCGCGGCATCGGTTGCCGCCAGCACCGGCGGGCTGTCAAACAGCACGTAGTTGGCGCGCGCTTTCAGCAGGCCGATGATCTCGGTCAGACGCTGGCTGCTCAATACGTCGGCGGCATTGGTGGTCAGCGGTCCGGACGGCAGGATTTGCAGGTTGGGAACCACCGTCCCACACAGCGGCGGTGTGGACAGGGCGGTATCGTCCTGCATCATGGTTGTCAGGCCGCGCTCGTTGGTCAGCCCCCAGAGGTCGTGCTGCAACGGTCGCCGCAGATCGGTGTCCACCAGAATCGTCCTGTTGCCACCCTGGGCAAAGGTGACGGCCAGATTCGCCAGCAGGGTACTTTTGCCCTCGCCGTCGGCGGGGGACGTGACCAGCAGTGTATGAATCGGCTGCTCCACGCTGCTGAGCATGAGATTGGTCCGCAGCGTACGGTAGGCCTCGGCTGCCGCCGAGCGCGGGTCGGTCAGCGTAATCAGCTTGGGTGTAGCCATCAGCTCTATCCTTCAGTATCAGGGATGGCCGCCAGCACCGGCATGTCCAATCCCCGTTCCAGATCATCACGGCGGCGAATGATGCTGCTTTCCAGATATTCCAGCACAAACACAATCACGCCGCCCAGCAGCAGCCCCAGGGCCGCGCCAACCGCCGCGTTAATCGTCGGACGCGGCGCGTACAGTTCGCAGCGCGGGTTGTCCGGCAGCGTAGCTTCTACCCGGTCTTCGCGGCGCTGCTGCTGGTTCTGCTGGTTGCGCCACTGCACCAACTGCTCACCCCAGACACGCGCGACATCATTGGACAGGTCGCAGTCCGGCAGGCGCGCGTCTACCTGAATCGTCATGCGCAGCGTGTCTGGCGCGATAAAGACATTGCTTTTCAGGTAGCCGGGCGTCATGTCCAGTTGCAGTTGGTCTATGACCTGCCGCGCGATTTTTTCGCTGTCAAGAAACACAGCATAGGAGTTCAGCAGGCGGATCGTCGCTTCCGCCAGCCCCAGGTCGTTGCGCGCCGGTTGAATCAAAACGCGCTGCGTGGACTGGTAAATCCGCGTCTGCCGCGTGCTGAGGACATAGGCCGCCGCTGCCGCGATCACCGCCAGCAGCAGCAGAATCCAGCCCCGCCGCAGCAGAATCCGCCCGTAGTCAATCAGGTTCATGCACCATAGCTCCCAAGAGAGCCGGTAGCCGGTAGCCTGATGGTGCAATCAACTGAGGTTGATGCCCAAGCTAACAGCTAACAGCTAACAGCTAAACCTGTGCTATTGTACCACTACCACACTTTCCCAAAAGGGCGGTTGTCCGCCGTTTCCTCGGTGCCTCTGAGTCTTGGTACCTCTGTGTTACGTTTTGAGTTCCAGCCGTTCAAACGGCACGTCACCAAAGCGTGCCGCGATCTGCGCCAGCGTAACCCCCTCGGTCGGATGCACGAAGTCGGGCGCAAGTTCTGCCAGCGGCACGGCGACATGCGCAAACCGCAGGATGTCCGGGTCGGGCACGCGCCAGGGTTTATCGCCATATTCCAGCACGGCATCTCCCCACAGCGCAATATCCAGATCAATCGTGCGCGGCGCGTTTTTGTTGTTTGGGTCGCGCTGCCGGCCCAGTTCACGCTCAATCCAATCCAGAACGCTTGATTTGAACGTAGCGGGTTGTAACGAAGTATGCACCTTAACAGACAAATTGAAGAAATCAGGCTGATCGGCGAACCCTTGCGGCGGAGTGCGGTAGGCGGACGAAACCGCCAGCACGGCGCATTTCTGCCGCAGCAGGCGCACGGCAGCGGCCAGGTTGCGTTCCGGCTGGATATTCGAGCCGAGCGACAGGTAGACGTCAGGTGAAGTCACCGGGCATCCTTTCGATGACCACGCCGACACTGTCGGCAAAGCGCAGCGCGCCGGGTTTATGCACCCGCACCTGTACCCACTCCGCGCCGTGGTCCACGACGCAGATACGGGCGATGGCAGCCGCCAGGGCTTCCACCAGGTAATAAGTGGAACTTTCGACGTGTCTAATAATTGCCTTTGTCACTGTGCGGTAGTTAAACGCATCGTCAGGATTATCGGTTTCGCTGGCGCGGCGCATATCGGCACGAATACGAAGGCTAATCACCACATCCTGTTTGTCGCTGCGCTCGTGCGGACTGAAACCGATGACGCAGCGCAGCCGCAAATTGTCAATCTCGATCACATCCATCGTGGGTCGCTTCCTGCTGAAATCCCGTTAACCCTGGATTATAGCAGGCTCAGGCGGTGTTTAAGAGGAGATAGAGAGGCCTTTAACGTTCGATGAGTTTAACATCGGTTGTAACGGAAATGCCTGTATAATCAGGCTCGTGCTTAAATCGTAACAATAACTAAACAGAAGGTGGACATCATGTACACGAAAGGCACACAACACAAACTGTATACACTCGAAGACGTGGACGATAAACTCCAGTCGGAAGACTTCCTGCGCATCTTCGAGCTGGGTCTGCCTCCTGTTGACCATGAACGCATTGAAGCTGCCACAACAGACATCCTGACGGCCGTCGGCGAAGACCCGAACCGCGAAGGACTGCTGAACACGCCGCAGCGGGTTGCCCGGATGTACGATGAACTGTTAAGCGGCTACCGCACCGACCCGGCCAAACTGCTCAACAACGCCATTTTTGATGTTGAGTATGACGACATGGTGATCGTGCGGGACATCGAGTTTTCGTCACTGTGCGAACATCACATGCTGCCGTTCCTGGGGCACGCGCACGTCGCCTATATCCCGCGCGGCAAGGTCATTGGCCTGTCGAAAATCCCGCGCATTGTGGATATGTTCGCCCGGCGCCTGCAGGTGCAGGAGCGGATGACACGCCAGATTGCCAACTTCATCAACGAAGTGCTGGACCCGCGTGGCGTCGCCGTCGTGGTTGAAGGCCAGCACATGTGCTCGATGATGCGCGGCGTGCGCAAGGGCGACGCCAGCATGACCACCAGCGCCATGCTCGGCACGTTCCGCGACAAGCCGGAAGTCCGCAGCGAATTTATGTCGCACCTGGGGCGCAGCCGGAACAGCGTCGGGTTCTAATACGGACATAAATTGTAGGGGCGGGTTTGAAACCTGCCCCTACACCACCAGCGGCCAGCCGAAACCCTGGCCGCTTTTGATTCACGATGAGCGATTACGCGCCCGCCGTCGCTTCCGGCGTGGCTTCCGCGCTGGCGGTCGGCAACCGGTCACACGCGCCGCTGGTAGTTACCACATCGGCGCGCACCCAGGTATTACCGGACAGTTGATACCAGCGGAAACCATTGGCATCCTGCGTGGTGATGCCCAACGGCGACCGGCTCTGGCTGCCGGACAGCGCGCCCACCACCTCGGAGTCCATGCTCGGCGCGCTGCGAATGTTCGCGCCCTGCTCGCTGCGCGCGGCAATCGCGCAGGCGCCGGTTGCCGCGCCACCAGCCGCGCTGCTGTCGCCAGCGGCAGCCGTCGCTTCTGCCGTCGCTTCTGCACCCGTCTCTGGCGTCGTCTGCGGAACCGCCGCGCCTTCCACACCGCTCAGGTTAACCGCGAAGGTAATCACGTTGCCCTCGGCGTCGCGTACCGGCCCATCAGCGCCTTCCACCGTGCCAAACTCGTATTCACCTTCCGCGCCGGTATCTTCGTGCAGCATCGGCCACACCACTGGCGTCAGCGCGACACCCTGATCCAACGTGACGGTGATATCGGTATTGGTGCCATCCGTCACTGGCGCAAAGCCCAGTACCGGCCCCGGCTGACCGTTGTTATCTGAATGGATGACGATGAAGCCCGGCCCGGACGACAGCACCGATTCAACAAACACGGTCGGCGTGCCGGCGTCATCCGCGCCCACTGTCTGCTCACTCATGCGTACGTGTGGCACCGTCCATATCGGGAAAGTAGCGACCTCGCCATTGACCGAAACCGGCGTGTCAGCACCTTCCACCGTGCCAAACTCGTACTCACCTGCCGCGCCGGTATCCACATGCAGCATCGGCCACAGCACATCCGTCCGGCCCTCGCTGTCAATTTCAACCGTCACATCGGCATTACGGCCCGCCCGTACCGGCGCGAAACCCAGCACCGGCCCCGGCTGGCCGTTGTTATCCGAGTGAATCACCAGCCAGCCTGCCTCATTCATCACCACCGTATCGGCAAACACGGTGTTATCCTCGGCTACCGGCTGGTCGGCCATGTCAACGATGTAAGCGGTGAACAACTGCTGCACCGGCTCGCCATCGGCCTCAACCGGCGCATCCGCGCCCGCTTCCAGGCCGAAATCCCACGTGCCTTCGTTGGTATCATCAGTATGCAGCGCGGCGAAAAGCTGGCGGGTCGCCAGATCGAGGTTCAGGTTCACGACCACGTTTTCGCTCACACCCGCCGGGATAGAAGTTTGTCCCATGACCGGGCCGGGCGTGCCACGACCGCCCGCGCCGCGCACGACCACCCAGCCGGGGCCATCGCTTACAACACGGTCAATCACAACACTGCCACTGGAAACCTGATCGCTCACCGTAATCGAGGGGGCATCCTGTGCCACTACCGTGACGGCAAACACGCCCGTCAGCACCAGCGCCAGCACAACGAGCAGAAGTTTTTTGCTCACGTTAAAACCTCCATTGAGATTGAAAAACCCGGCAAAAGAGAGCGCATAACACCACTATACGCCTGGCAATCCGCTTTTGGATTGGCTGCCCGACCAGCGGATGGTAACACCCCTCCTTTCGTAGTTGCTTTTCAACCGCAACAATGGTATAGTGGCACAAATAACCTGAGGACTCACTCGAAGTCCCTAGTTTAGGTTCATTTTAGGAATCAAATGTAAGTTTTTCATCAATTTATAGTGCGATTTTAGCACTCATCATGAGCGGTGGAGGGAATCGGCCCGATGAAACCGCGGCAACCCCCAGAGCGCTGGGAAGGTGCCAAATCCGACAGAGATTGTCTCTGGAAGATGAGCCGGTGCAGGTGATAACACGCCTCCTCGATTCCAGGGGAGGCGTTTTTCGTTTATGGAGGAATGTGCTACATGGTAACTCTCAAGGAGCGTCCGCAGTTGTCCAACACCACCTTTATGACCTCTCCGCAGTATTTCTTCACTTCGGAGTCGGTCTCGGAAGGCCATCCCGACAAGATGTGCGACCAGATTTCCGACGCGGTTCTGGACGCGATTCTCGAAAAAGACCCGAATGCCCGCGTCGCCTGTGAAACCTCTACGACGACCGGCCTGGTCTTTGTCTTCGGCGAAATCACTACCAGCGCCTATGTGGACATCGAACGGCTGGTGCGGAAGACGGTCTACGACATCGGCTATACACGTGGCAAATATGGCTTCGACGCCGATACCTGCGGCGTGATCGTTTCGATCAAGGAACAGTCCGGCGACATCGCCCAGGGCGTGAACAAGGCGCTGGAAGCCCGCGAAGGCCAGATGAGCGAGGCCGAAATTGCCGCGATTGGTGCGGGTGACCAGGGCATGATGATCGGCTTCGCCTGCGACGAAACGCCGGAATACATGCCGCTGACGATTTCGCTGGCGCACAAGCTGGTACGCCGGCTGGCGGAAGCCCGTAAAAGCGGCGAACTGCCCTGGCTGCGCCCGGATGCCAAGAGCCAGGTGACAGTCGAATACGCCTATGGCAAACCGAAGCGGATTGAAGCCATCGTCGTTTCGACGCAGCACGCGCCGGAAGTGACACAGGAGGAAATCCGCGCTGCCGTAATTGAATCGATCATTCAGACGGTGGTGCCACCGGGTATGGTGGACGACCGGACGCACATTTTTGTGAACCCGACCGGGCGCTTTGTCACCGGCGGGCCGATGGGCGACTCCGGCCTGACGGGACGTAAGATCATCGTAGATACCTACGGCGGCGTGGCGCGCCACGGCGGCGGCGCGTTCTCCGGCAAGGACCCGACGAAAGTTGACCGCAGCGCGGCCTACATGGCGCGCTATATCGCCAAGAATGTGGTTGCGGCAGGGCTGGCGAGCCGGTTTGAGCTACAGGTGTCGTATGCCATCGGCGTGGCACATCCCACGTCCCTCGCGCTGGAAACCTTTGGCACGGGCACGGTGCCGGACGCGGTAATCGAATCGCTCATCCACAAACATTTTGACATGCGCCCGGCGGCGATCATCCGCGACCTGAATCTACGCCGACCGATCTATAAGCAGGTGGCTGCTTATGGGCACTTTGGCCGCGACGACCTCAACGTTCCCTGGGAACAGACCGACAAGGCCGACCTGCTACGCCGCGAGGCGGGGTTGTAACACTCCTGATTCAACCTGTAGGGACGCGGCGACGTCGTGTCCGCGCATAGCACGGTAGGGGCGAACCGGCGGTTCGCCCCTGCACCGACCCCCAATTTCCTCTCGGTTAGAAATCTATTTGCTCCGTTTTCCAGGCGTAGGGTATAGTGGAGGTGTCCCTATCGTCATCCCGCGCGAGGAACCCTGCCATGTTGCGACGAATCGGCACATTCTTCTGGCGATTCATGATTATTTTTTCGTTTATCGTAAACGTTGTCCTGGTGTTGGTGGTGGTCACACTGCTGCTGTTTATCTTCGACATCAAAAACAACATCGCCCAACCACTGCTGGAAGGCCTGCACAGCAGCTTCGTTGGCCTGGACAACGCCACGATAGACTGGACGATTCCGGTTCGCACCACAATTCCGCTGAATACCAGCATCCCGCTGAATACCAGCATCCCGCTGAATACGCAGACCAACGTGGTGCTGACCGCGCCCGTGCCGGTCAGCGTGACCGCCGACATTATGCTGCCGGGCGGCGGGGGCAAGCTCAATAATGCGCAGGTGTTCCTCTCGCTGCCGCAGGGGTTGCAGCTTCCGGTGCAGTTAAATCTGGATGTGCCGGTGAATTTGCAGGTGCCGGTGAATCTGGATGTGCCGGTGGAACTGGACGTGCGCGCGGTTATCCCATTAAGCCAGACACAGCTTCACGACCCGTTTGATAACCTGAAGCTGGTGCTGGAGCCGGTGGTGCGCATCCTGGGCAACCTGCCAAGCGGTTTTGGCGAGGTCGGCCCATTTGTCGGTAACGTCCTCAGCGGCAACTCGCCGGACCTGCTGGCGGAAACGCCCTACACGGCCAACCCCTGGCCGGGCTACTCGCGCACGGCAGGTCTCAATTACACCCTCGGCGGCGAACCATTCCCGCCAGAAAATGTGCCGGTGGATACCGGCATCGTGCCGGTTGGCGGCATCCCCGCGCTGGACCAGCAGATGCGACCGGAGTTGTACCAGAACGGCAGCACGCCGCAGACCATTAACGCGCAGGCCGCGCAAACGCTGACCACCCAGGGCATTTCAACCAGCAACTATACCGGCGAGCCGATCATAATTGAGGTACAGGCGGTCGCGCCGGGCACGCGGATTGTAGTTCCCGCCGAAGAAACACCCGCGCCGGGGACAACCAACGTCGGCGGCGACCTGGGCATCATTCCGACACCGCTGCCGCCCGGTGGCTAAAACACACATCAACCCAACATAAGAAGATTATCAGGGACACAAATGGCTGTGTCCCTTTTTGGGGACTTTGTTCTATAATGAAGATCGGTCATACAGCCTAGAGGAACTGGTATGAACAATCCGCGCGAATCCCGTCCCCGTATCTGCGACTATGAAGGCTCAAATTATCGGACGGAGTTCTGGGAAGGCAAGGGACGGGATTACGAAGACCGCGTGGAACGCATCGCGCTGCGCCGCCTGCTGCCCGATAGTGGCCGCCGGCTGCTGGAAGTTGGCGCGGGCTTTGGCCGCCTGACCAATGAATACCGCAACTTTGGCCAGGTGGTGCTGCTGGACTATTCGCTGTCGCAGCTTCGCTATGCGCAGCAGCACCTGGGTGCGTCTGACCGCTATCTCTACGTCGCCGCTGATGCCTACAGCCTGCCCTTCCGCCCCGGCAGCTTCGACGGCGCAACCGTTATCCGTGTGATTCATCACATCAGCGATACCGGCGCGGTGTTCCGGCAAATCCGGCGCGTGCTGGTTCCGGGCGGTACGTTTATCCTCGAATTTGCCAACAAACGCCACCTGAAGGCCATGCTACGCTACACACTGCGCCGGCAGGACTGGAATCCGTTCGATCTTAAGCCGGTGGAATTTGTTGAACTGAATTACGACTTTCACCCGGACTATATCGCGCAGATGCTGGAAGCGGCGCAGTTCGAGACGCAGCAGCGGATTCCGGTATCGTTCTTCCGGCTGGCGTCGCTCAAAAACCGACTGCCAACCAATCTCCTTGCCATGCTCGACGGCTGGTTGCAGCACACCGGCCTGCTGGTCACGCCGAGCGTGTTCACGCAGAACGTGGCCGTCGGCTCGTCGCCCAACAATCTCAGCGCGCCTACCATTTTCGTCTGCCCGGACTGCGGCGGCGAACTGGCGCACGACGGCAATATCCTCGTATGCCGGTCATGCAGCCGGCGCTGGGCCATCCGCGATGGTATCTATGACTTTAAAGCGCCACTGGATGAATAGAAACCGGTTTCGGGCGCAGCCGGCTACGTCTGGGTCATGCGCTCGAAGCCGCGCCGCGTCAGGTCGGCCAGCTCAGCTATTAACGGGTCGTCCAGTGCCTTGAAATTAAAACACGATTTGCCCTGCATCCGCTTTTTCAAAGAGTCGGAAACGCCGTCCAGCATGTCCGGGTACATGTAGACCGGAAGCAGATGATAGCTGACGTAGTTCTTTTTGATTTCCACCCCGCCAAACCATAGCGGTTTTTTGTTCGGCCCCAGCCGGTCGGTGACTAGATAATACCGTCCCGGCCCGTTCTGCTCAATTTTGAGCTTCGGCTCGTAGGCCTGCATAATGCCCTTCAGCCGGTCAAATACGGCGTTAAAGTCCGCTGTCTGCGGCATATAAAATTCCTCTCCTCTATCACCTGTGACCAGCCTCAGCATAACCGATAGACCATCTGTTCGTACTATAATAGATGATTAAAGTTCCTCCAGATGGCGCGCCACCCAGTCCCGATAGGCGGTCATCAGCGCCTGCGTGTGCTGTCCCGGCACACCTGCGCCAATCGTCACACCGTCTATTTGGACTACTGGCACAATCCCCCGGCTGCTGCTGGTGATAAACGCCTCGCTCAGGCGCGGCAGGTTACGCAGGTTGACCGCGTCTTTCCGCAGCGGCAGCACGCCAGGCGCGATTTCAAACACAATCTGCTGGGCGATCCCCGGCAGCACTCCTTCCCCGGCGGTTCGCAGCTCGCCAGCCAGCACCGCGTAGAAGTTGCTGCTCAACCCTTCCAGAATATTCCCTTCGCTGTCCAGCAGCAGGCCGGTATAAACGCCGGGCGGCAGCGCAAACCGTTCGCGCTCGTGCATCCAGGCGGTGCTTTTAGCGGCAGGGTTGTCGCGCGCGCTGTCCGCCAGGGTGATACACTTCACCCCCTGCTCATACACCTCTGGCGCGGGCGGCTGGAACGGCTCCAGCGACAGGATAAGGTGATCGGGCTGGGCACATGGCACGGTAATCCGAAAGCGCACATCACCATAGCCGGCTTCGGCGATCATCGCCCGCAGCGCCATTCGCAGCCGGGGACGATCAAGCGCCAGCGGAATCCCTTCGCGCCGCGCCGAGTCTTCGAGGCGGTCAAGATGCGCGTCGAACTTCAACACCTGAAAGGTGTGGTACGTATTCGT
This sequence comes from Chloroflexota bacterium, assembly GCA_016223085.1. Classification (GTDB taxonomy): domain Bacteria; phylum Chloroflexota; class Anaerolineae; order Aggregatilineales; family Phototrophicaceae; genus CFX2. The sequence goes on along the minus strand of JACRPS010000031.1, from coordinate 16,251 downwards.
GACGGTGTACGCGGCGTCCTGCGGTTCGTAGCGGGCCGCCTCTGTCATCGAATCGGCGGTGTAAGCCACCGGCTGCAAGCCCTCTGGCGTGAGGGCACGAATGAAACAGGGGGACATCATAGCTTTCCTTAGTATCTATCCACAAACCCTTCGTAGGGGCACGGCATGCCGTGCCCCTACCGACAGATAAAAGAGGTTTACGGATAGGTATTTAGTTATTGAGAAAACATGGGTAGGGGCGGGTCTGAGACCCGCCCCTACCCGATACGCTCTATAGAATACCATAGCCTTACTTTAAAAACGCGGCCTCATACGGCTGGAAGGGTTCAAACGCCTTCAGCACATCCGGCAGCATGTCAGTTGTCACCACGCCGTCCGGCCAGGGCTTGCCGCTGTTCTGCCAGATAACCGGGATGCCGTATTCAAAGAAGGCCAGCGAAAATTCGTTCAGCGGCGGCAGATGCGACGCGCCCATCAGCCGTAGCGTTTCCAGCGGCGGGTAGGCCGGCTGGCCGCCGAAGCCGATGGTCTTGCCCTGATGCAGCAGGTAGCGGATGATGCGCCGGCTGAAGAACCAGATTGGATTCCAGGGCACCTGATTGCTGTACAACTGCGGGCGGTTGTAGGGCTGAAGCAGTTTGCGCGGTGCGAGGCGGCGCAGGTTGCGGAAAGCAGTGTTGCCACTGAGCAGATGAATTTCCATGTGCAGATGATCGTTCGTGCCCGAACCCGCCGGCGTGCCGCTGATGCCGATCACCTCGCCTGCCGTTACCACCTCGAACTCGTTTTTGACGGCGTTGTTGCTCATGTGAGCATAGGCGACCAGCACGTTGCTCATCATGCGCCGCCCCTGCGCGTCGCGGAAGCGTTCCGGCAGGAACGGCCACAGCACCAGCGACCGGTCTTTGGGGTCGGCCATAAACGGCCAGCGTTTGATAATCACCCCGTCTGCCAGCGCCAGCAGCGGCGTGCCGGTTTCGATGATAAAATCATAGCCGTTGTGCATCCCGCCGATACGGCTGTAGAAGCGAGGCCAGTTGCGGGCGGCAAAGGTATTCGGCCCAAAGCCGTTGACCTGCATATTCACCAGTTTGTGCCGGGTGCGCACCTGCACCGGCAGCACATCGAACGGATCCGGCAGGCCGATGGTGTCACCCATCGAGCGCATGGCGTCGTAAGCGTCGGGAATCGGGAACTGGTCGGGAATCGAGTTGATGTACTCATCGGCCATACGGCGCGTGACCGACTGGTCGCTGGGCGTAACCAGCCAGGCGGCCACGTAACCCACCCGGCCTTCGTCAGTGCGGATGCTGACAAATTTACCACCCGCCTCCCCCGCGCCCATTTTCTCCAGTGCCTCATCCAGCGGTTCCAGCAGCGTCACCGTCTCGGCCTTGCGCAGCTTTTCGATGATGTTATCTGGCTTCACCACCGGCTCGCGGCGTACGTTGACGCCCTCAATTGTGGCAACCAGGGTGATCTCCTGCGGCGGCGGCGGCGGTGGCGCTACGACAACCGGCGGCGGATTGGTCGGGTCGTCGGACGGCGGCGGTGGGATCGGTACGGCGGGCGGCGGTGCCGGCGGCGCTTCGACTGGCCCGCGTGCGTCCTGATCGGTCGGCGGGCGCGGCACGGCGCGCGGGATGAGGCGGTCAAAAGCCTCAGCGCGTTCCTTAATCAGCGCGGCGTAGGTCGGTGCGTTGGCCGGGCCGTTGTAAGCGCTGGCGAACGTCAGATAGTCCTTCGTCTGCAACGCCTGAATCGCGGGAGAGGTGGCGTTTGGCCCTTTCACCACGTCAAACATCGCCAGTAACTGGGCATGGGCGCTGCGGGCGAAGGCGTCAAACATGTGCTGCACGCTTTCGTAACCGACGCGCTTGAAGTTGAAGCCCATGATCTGCGGTGCGCCCATGCTGATGCTCGACAGCGCAGCAGTATCGTCCAGCGCGCGGGCGAACGTCAGCACGTCCCATTCCAGCTTCTGACTGCCGTGAAAGCTGACCCACGCGCTGTCCGGGTTCGGTCGCCACTGGTGCCCCTTCCAGTGGTTGCGCGGCGAACTGTTGTCAAACGAGAAGTGCCGCCAGAACACATCCGGGTGCTGTTCGCCCCACTGGCGGAAAAAGATGTGATTCTCGAAGCGGATAATCATGCGGCCATCGGCGGCGAAAGTGCGCCCGCTGCTTTCCGCCACCAGCACGGCGACGGCGGCGCTGACCGGAAAACCAAGCAGTTCGGCCACGCAGTTCAGCAGGTTGCCATAGGCGTTCCATGTTTGCGCAACGACCAGTTCCATGCCGGCCAGACCATCCGTCGGAATCTGTTTATCCGGCGCGAGTTCCAGTTCCAGCAGGTCGGTGCGCTCAATCAGAAAACCGGGTGTGGTGTTCTGGAGATTGGTGTTCACATACTGCGCGGCAACAAACCCTTCACCGCTGCCAATGCTGATCTTCAGCCAGTCGCTCTGGCGCTCCAGCACGTCCACCACCGCGCCCCGGTTCAGGAAGGTCAACACGCTGAAGGTTGTCCCCGGCCCTGACCGCACCCGCAAGCCCTGCACCAGCACTTCGCCCTTGGTTGCCACGCTCCTGCCCTCCTTCGCTGATCGTTCGCTCCCACGCGCTCATTATAGTGCCACAAAACATGCTGGACAAACCAGCCGCCGCTATGATAAAATTTTCGCTCATTCAGTCGAGCAAAACACATCAGCAAGTCCTGCTGGAGGCAACATGGCAAATCACAAGTCGGCGCTGAAGCGTCAGCGCCAGAATGAAAAGCGCCGTCTGCACAACCGTATGTTCCGTAACCGCGCCCGCACGCTGGTGAAGAAGGCGCGTGTTGAAATCGCTGAGGGCGATCTGGAAGCCGCGCGCGAAGCCACCCGCATCGCCGTCCGCGATCTGGATATGGCGGCCACCCGGGGCACCATTCACAAAAACAACGCTGCCCGCCGCAAAAGCCGCCTGATGCAGCAGTTGGCTGCGCTGGAAGCCCGGCTCAAGGGCGCGTCGTAAGACCTTTTTTGATTTAGCAAACGGGATCAGACCTTGAATCAGCCTGCCACAGCAGGCTTTTTTGTTTCAGGCATTCATTGGCATGGGGACTTCCACATCCGGCACGCCGTCCTCGTTCATGTCCAGCCGGTAGCCCACCCCGCGCACCGTCAGCAGGTAGCGGGGGTTGCTGGGGTCAGTTTCAATGACCTTGCGCAGCCAGCGGATATGTACGTCCAGCGTACGGGTATCACCCAGATAGTCCGTATTCCACACTTTTTCCATCAACAGCTTCCGTTCCAGCGTCTGGCCGGGATGGCGGAAGAAGATTTCAACCAGCATGGCCTGTTTGGGGGTAAGCTGTGTTTCCTGCCCATCTACGATCAGCACCCGCCGCGCCGGGTTCACCGCAAACGGCCCGCAGTTAACCAGCTCGTCGTCCTGCGCCTGCAGCAGACGGGAAACGGCACTCAGCAGCTTGCGTGCACTTAACGGCGCGATCAGCAGCACGTCAGCCCGGCTTTGGGCCGCTTCTTTCGGGCCGGGGTGAATGTGGATGATTGGCACGTTTTTCAGCCCATCGCGGAGTTCCTGACAGATGCGATCTCCCGGCGTCCGCATCGAAACCGCGTCGAGGATGACGACCTGCGGCGGCTGTTCCTGAGACAAGGCCAGCGCGCGCTTCCCGCTGGCGGCGAGCAGGACATGATACCGCTTTTGCAGGGCGTTCAGCGCCGGTTGGGTGGCCTGGATGCGCCCGACAAACAGAATCGTAGCCGCCTCCATACAGGACCTCCGCGTCACACATCTCAACAGATTCATCAGGGTACAGGAATTATAGCGGGCTTTTGGACGGCACGAAACCCTTTTGTATATTTTGTGGGCAACCGGTGGGGTTGTATGGCATAATTCTGGGGCAGAATGTAATTATTTCGTTTAATCGAGTTTTTCATGAAGCACCTGATTGCCCAGCTAGATCATTCGCTGGATTGGAGTACGCTGCCAACCCTGGCGCAGGCGGTGGTAGAACAGGCCATCGCCATCCAGCAAATCCCCGCGCCAACCTTTCAGGAATTACGACGGGCCGAATACGTTGCTACTCGGTTCGCGGCGCTGGGACTGACGCAGGTGGATACTGACGACCGTTACAACGCCTACGGTCTGCTGCCGGGTAAACATCGCGGTGTACCGGGCGTGATGATTTCGGCCCATACCGATACCGTGTTCCCGGCGGATGCCAACCTGGCCGCCCGCGCCGAGGTGGGCATCATTCATGGCCCTGGCCTCGGCGACAACAGCATTGGCGTGGCCGGGATGCTGGGGCTGGCGAACTACCTGCAACAGCAGATTCTACCCGGCTGCGACTTCTGGTTTGTGGCGACCAGCCGGGAAGAAGGCATGGGCGATCTGGGCGGCATGAAGGCCGCGTTTAACCGCCTGAAAGCGCGTATCAACACCGTGATTAACGTTGAAGGCATGGCGCTCGGTCACGTTTACCGCGCCGGTATCGCGGTGCGCCGCCTGCACATTACAGCGACGGCGGAAGGTGGTCATAGCTGGCTCAACTTTGGGCGCTCCAGCGCAATCCACGGCATTGTTGAACTTGGCGCACGTATCACGACGATTCGGCCTGTTCAGTCGCCCCGAACCACCTACAATATCGGCATGATCGAGGGCGGGCAGTCCATCAATACGATTGCGACGCAGGCCGGCCTGTGGCTCGATCTGCGCTCGGAAGACAGCGCCGGGCTGGCGCAGCTTGAGCGCGAGGTGATGGCACATGTGCAGGCCGTCACGCGGCCTGATCTAGCCTTCGGGGTCGAGGTGGTAGGCGACCGCCCGGCAGGGACAATCGCGCCGGAACACCCGTTGGTTCAGGGGGCGCTGGCGGCGCTGGCGCAGGTCGGCATCCAGGGAATGCTGGAAAGTGGCAGTACCGATGCCAACGTGCCCCTGGCCGCCGGTTATCCGGCGGTTACGATTGGGATTACACGCGGAGGGAACGCGCACCGGCTGGATGAGTATATCGAAACAGCGCCGGTCGCCGACGGTCTGCGGCAGTTGATTCTGCTGGCGCTGGCCGCTGCGAACGGCCAGTAGAACAGAGAGAGGACTTAATGGATATGACTCCGGTGGATGTGCTGGTTGTAGTCGGACGTGAAGACGCAAGCCGCTACTATAAAAATCTGTCCGCGTATCAGGATTTTAAGGTGCAGCTTGTTTCTGACCTGGGCGACGCGCTGGCCGTGCTGGCCGACCGCAACCAGCATGTGGACGTACTGGTAGTGGACAACAAAATGGGCCACACGTTTGAGTTCATCAACGAACTGCGGCTGACGTATCCGCGCCTGTTTATCGTGCTGGTGGACGAGGAAGCCGATTTTGGCCTGCCGGGACAGGCCGACGAAATCAGCACCGAACCGTTCACCAACGATGACCTGATTCGCCGCATCAACCGGTTGATGTCTGACCGCCAGCTTGAAACGCTGCGCGCCGACAGCCTGCCCGCCGTGCGGCAGTTCGCCAAGGAACTGCGCAACGCCACCGGCGAGCTGGGCAAGCAGCAGGCCGCCGTCGCCGCCTGTAAAAACCTGGGTTATGCCTACGTCGCGTTTTATCGTCTGGACAGCAGCGACCCGCTGCAACTCTCGCTCAAGGCGCAGGATGGCCCGGCGCTGCTGCAGGGCGTCGCTCCCCGGCAGGCCGGTGAGGATGACCTGATCGGCTGGGTGGCGCAGAACGGTCAGAGCCGTATCGCCGGGCCAACCGACGCGCTGAATCATCTGTTTGTAGCCAAAGGACGGCTGGGCGCAGTGGCCTGCGTGCCGGTGCTGCTGGGTGGCAGCCGCTATGGTGTGCTGGTCGCCTGCCGCGAGCAACCGGGTTCGATCAGCCAGGAAAACGTGCTGATGCTGGAACTGGTATCCGCGCAGCTTGCCGCCGCGATCTCAAAGGAGATCGTGGTATAAGACGGGCCGTTAATCGAATGTAAACCATAACACCGACACATCGAGGGACGATGGAAGCGAGTTTGGTCACAGAACCGGGTATAGTAGATATTCTCAACGAGTTGATCCAACTGGAACAGCTTTTCCATCGTCCCGACCGTGACATGACCCGTGCCGATTTTGAAGTGTTGATCGAAACCTCGTTCCGGGAGGTTGGCGCTTCCGGCAGACCCTATAGCCGTGAGCAGGTGCTGGATGAACTTGAGAAACGCTGCGCTCATCAAACCAGACATAACTGGGAGACACGGGACTGCCATTGTCTTGAGATTGCTTCTGATAACTACCTTCTCACCTACACCCTTCGTCAAGGAAACCGTGTCACCCGCCGGTCAACGATATGGCGACAAACGAGCAGTGGCTGGAAGATGGTATATCATCAGGGAACGATCGTTGCGGATACCTGATTTAGCGCGTTCAACCCCATCCTCAAAACGGAATTACAACGCCCGCAGCGCCGCTTCCAGCCGGTCAATTTCGTCGTGCGTGTTGTAGTGCGCCAGCCCGACTCGCACCATGCCGTGCTCGCCATGCCCCAGGCGCTCCATGATTTCCTGCGCGTAGTAGTTGCCGTCCCAGACGTAAATATCCTGCTGCGCCAGCGCCTCGGCCACCGCCAGCGGGGTATAGCCTTCCTTCGTAAACACCACTGTTGGCACGCGCTCGGCACAGCGCGCCCGGTCTGTAATACCCGCAATGTGCACGCCCGGCACGCGTTGCAGCATTTCAATCAGATGTACCGCCAGGTCGCGCTCGTAATTGCCCACCGCCGCCATCGCCGTTTTTAAGGTCAGCCGCCGCCCCGTGTAACCGGGGAACTCACCGGCATAGGCCGCGCCATAGGCCTGCCCCAGCGATTCCAGATAGGCCAGCGCCCCGCCCACCCCGGCAATCGTTTCAAAACTGGGTGTGCCGGTTTCCCAGCGATACGGTGGTTTGTTCTTCGACGGTCGCACCTTGTACACCGGCAGTTCCGCCAGCAGTTCGTACCGCCCCCACATCACCCCGATGTGCGGCCCAAAGAATTTGTAGGCCGAACACAGCAGGAAATCGCAGCCAATCGCCTGCACGTCAATCGGGATGTGCGGCGCGCTCTGCACCGCGTCCACGACATACAGCGCGCCGGCGGCGTGCGCCATCTGCGCGATCTGCGCGACCGGGTTGATTGTGCCGACCGCGTTGGAAGCATGGACGGTCGCCACCACCTTCGTGCGGTCGGTCAGCGCCGCTTCCAGGCTGTCCCTATCCAGCGTGCAGTCGGTGGTGTGGATGTCCGTCCAACGCACCGTCAGGTTGAAGTCCTCGGCAATCCGCAGCCAGGGCGCGACGTTGGCATCGTGATCCATGCGCGTCAGTACGATTTCGTCACCCGGCTGCAACGTTTTTGCCAGCGCCCGGCTGAGGCTGAAGTTCAACGTGGTCATATTCGGCCCAAACACAATTTCGTCCGCGCTGGGCGCGTTCAGGAAATCGGCCATGTGCTCCCGCACAGCGCGCACCATCGCATCGTTGCGGCGGCTGGTGGCAAATGCGCCGCCCGAATTGGCATTCATGTAGATGTAATAATTCCGCACCGCGTCAATCACGTCCTGCGGCACCTGCGTACCGGCGGGATTATCAAAAAAGACCGGGCAGTTGTCCTGATTTAATGCTGGAAACCGGGCGCGCACGGCCTGGACATCAAAGGTCATGGTTGAGCCTCATCACGTAACACGTAGGGACACGATCTATCGTGTCCCTACAACCTGTTCAACAGAACCATCATAACGCGCCATGACCATTCCCGCGAAGTCCATTACAAACCGGAAAGAAATGAGAGGAATTTCCTCTGGCACTCACGGCGCTTGCCAGCTAGCGTGTGCCTATTGTAATATAGCGTCTTGCTGCTGCGGAACATTCAAAGGGTAAATCCCGTGCAGGATTTAGAGAGTCTTCTCTTCCAAAATCGCCTTCTGACCGAGGAAGTGAAACGGCGGATTGACCAGCTTGCCGCCATCAATACGGTTGCGGCCACCGTCAGCCAGTCGCTTGATTTGGACCGTACCCTGACGACGGCGCTGCGCGCGGTGCTGAACGTGGTCGGGGCGGACGCGGGCGGCATCAGCCTGATTGACCGCGAGGCGGGCGAGGTGGTGCTGCGGGCGCAGCAGGGCTGGACGCACGATTTTGTCAGCCCGCCGATGCGAATTCCGCTGGGCAAGGGTATGTCCGGGCGCGTCATCAACAGCGACGACGTGGTGCTGGACAATCACCTGGACGGCAGCGAAGAGCTGGCCGTGCCGCGCTTTAAGGATGAGAACTTCCGCTCCATCGTCATGGCGCCGATGCACGCGCGCGGTAAAATCATCGGCATTTTGAGCATCATGAGCCTGCGGCCAGAGGCGTTTAACACCGAAATTGTCGCCATGCTCAAGGCGATTGCCGATACCGTCGGCGTGGCGCTGGATAACGCCCGGCTGTACGAAACGAGCGTCGAGCAGGAAAAACGGCTGAAAGCCATCTTTGAATCGACGGCGGACGGCATGATCGCCACCGATCTGAATGGGCGCATCAGCCTGATTAACCACGCGGCGGCGGCCATTTTTGAGGTCGAGGCCAGCCAGCTCATCGGCACGCCGTTGCGGGAAGCGCCGATCCACCCCCGCGTGTGCGAGTCGCTGCTGTTCGCGCTGTCATCGCGCGACGAAGCCAACAAGTCGTTTGAAGTGACGCTGGACAACCAGCGCACGCTGTCGTTTTTTGTGTCGCCGGTATATGTCGAAAGCCAGGTCGAACAGGAACAGAAAACGGATGGTTGGGTGATTATCGTGCAGGATATTTCACACCTGCGCGAGGCGGAACGCCAGCGGGCGGAATTTATCCAGGCGGCGGCGCACGACATGCGTAATCCACTGGGGGTGGCGCTCAGTTCGCTGCAAATGCTCAACAGCTTCTTTAAGGCCGATACCGGCGCGCAGGAGATCATTGACATCGCCACGCGCGGCGTGAACCGCCTGCAGGAGCTGATTAACGACCTGCTCAATCTGGAGCAGATCGAAAGCGGTTACGGCGTCCGCATGGAAATGGTGAATATCGTCGAACTCATCACCGATGCCTGCGCCGAAATCCGCCCCATGCTGGCGGAAAAGCAGTTAACCTGCACCACCGATATTCAGGGGCAAATCCCGTTTATTCTGGGTGATAGCAAATGGCTCAGACGGGCGCTGTTTAACTACCTCGACAATGCCGCCAAATACACCCGCCCCGGCGATACGATCACCGTGCGCGCCTTTGTGGCCGACCCGTTTATTCACATTGAAGTGGTGGATAACGGCCCCGGTATCCCGGCGGAAGCGCAGGCGCGGCTGTTCCAGCGGTTCTACCGGGCCGAAGGCACGGAGAAGATTCGTGGCACGGGGTTGGGGCTGGCGATTGTGAAGTCGGTGGCGGAGGCGCACAACGGCAGCGTCTACGTCCGCAGCCGCCCCGACCAGGGCAGCACCTTCGGGCTAACGCTGAAGGTGCAAAACGAACTCACGCCCGGTTAACTGCCGCCCGCACCTGCCGGGCAACTTCGCCAAAATCCTCTTTATAGGTATCGTTTAATGCGCGCGGGTGCGGCAGCCGCACGGGAATATCGGCGATGATACGTCCTGGTCGGCGGCTGAACACCAGAATCCGGTCGGCCAGCAGCACCGCCTCGTGAATGTTGTGTGTCACCATGACGACGGTCTGCTGCTCCCGTTCCCGCAGCGCCATTAAGTCCAGACTGATCTGCTCACGAGTAAGCGCGTCCAGCGCACCAAATGGCTCGTCCAGCAGCAGCACGTCCGGCTGCTGCACCAGCACGCGCCCCAGCGCCACCCGCTGCGCCATACCGCCGGACAGTTCCGCCGGATAAGCCTCGGCAAAATCGCTTAATCCGAGCGATGGCAGCCGCGCGCGGGCGGCTGCCACGCGCTCCGCTTTCGGCACTCCGGCCGGTTCCAGCGGCAGCGCGAT
>JACRPS010000031.1:0-6242 GCA_016223085.1 Chloroflexota bacterium | reverse complement strand
TTCTCCAGCACGGTGCGCCAGGGCATCAGGTTCGCGTCCTGGAACATCAGCCCGACGCGGCGCGACGGCTCGGTGATCGGCACGTTATCCAGTAGCGCCTGTCCCTGCGTGGGGCGCTGCAAACCCGCCAGCAGGCGAATCAGCGTGCTTTTGCCGCAGCCGCTGGGGCCGATCAGACAAACAAATGCGCCCGGTTCGATGCGCACCGTCACCGGCCCCAGCGCGGGCATGTCCCGGCCATCCGGCAAGGGATAGGCGGCAGTCAGATCGCGGGTGACAATTCGAGCAGACATGATTTGCGCATCCCGTAGGGGCGAACCGGCGGTTCGCCCCTACAATCGTCTTTATTTCTGGCAGCCACGTAGGCCGCCCCTACGCTGTTACTCGCTGGCCGAGTCGGGCACAAAGTCGTTGGTGAAGGCCGCTTCCAGGTCAATCGGTTCGCTGATAAAACCCATCGCCACCAGCGTTTCCTGCGTGACTGCCCACGATGCCAGCTCGGTAACGCCCAGACGGTCGGCATCCCACAGGTCAATGGTATTCAGCAGGATGTGGAATTGCAGCAGCGCCGCTTCGTCAAACGACTCCGACAGTGTTGCCAGCATCTCGGCGCGGCTCTGGATGACCGCCTCACGGTCGGGGCTTTCCGCCAGGAAACCGGCCTGCGTCTGCGCGGCAGCTTCCAGCGCGGTTTTCAGCGCATCGTTCAGCGGCAGGTTTTCAACATGTTTCGCGGTGATCAGGTAGGCTTCCGCCGGGTTGTTGACAGCATCGCGCAGGCCGTTGTGGAACGCTGTCACCATGCCCTGCACCAGTTCGGGATCATCGTTGATCGTGGCCTCGTTTGTCACCAGACCGTTGGAAACCAGATCAACGGCCTCCGCCACCGGGAACACGGTGATGGCCGGAACGCCATTGCAGTTGTTCTGGTGGATGCGCTGCTCGATTTGCAGCGGCTCGTTGTTGATATACACCACCGACGCCTCGACCCCGCCGACGCAGAAGACATCCGGCGCGTTGAAGCCAATTGGCTCCAGTTGGATGTCGCTTTCCTGCATCTCGTTAGCGGTCAGCAGCGCGACCAGACCGTTGTAGCTCGCGCCATAGCGCCCCGGAATACCGACCTTGCGCCCGGCCAAATCCTTCACCGACGCGATACCCTCCGGCGCAACAATCCCCACCGGATACTGCTGGAACCACTCGTAGACGTAGACCACCGGGCGACCATTCGCCCGCGCCTTAATCACCTCTTCGCCGCTGATGAGGCCGAACTGCCGTTCACCCGCCGCGATCAAATCCACGCCCACGTTTTCATCGCCGTGTTCAATCGTGATGTTTACACCAGCGTCGGCAAAGTAGCCCTTCTCAATGGCAACATACACTGGCGCGAACTGGATGTTCGGCACAAACGTCAGGAAAAACGTCTGATTAGCCGTTTCCTGCGCGGCAGCCGGAACAACCGCCAGCATCAGAACGAGCGCCAAAAACGCGATCAGCTTACGAACCATTCCCTTGAACTCCTGTTCCAGAATACCCAACACTTAACGCAAAGACACAAAGAGGCAAAGACGCAAGGCAATCTATAGGCTCTTCCTCTGTGCCTCTGAATCTCCGTGTCTCTGTGTTCAATTTTTAATCCTGCCGCGCCCGAAGCTGCCACGCCAGCACGCGGCGTTCCAGCAGCGTTACCGCGCCGTACATCAGCCGCGCCATTACGGTCAGAGTCAGCACGGCGACGATCACCAGCGGCGTGTCGTACTGGCTGCGGGCGAGATTGATGAGAAACCCCAGCCCGGCATTGGCGCTGACAAATTCACCCACGACCGCGCCGATCACCGCCAGCGTGGCGCTGATCTTCAGCCCACCGATCAGCACCGGCATGGCCGCCGGCACTTCCAGCTTGGTGAAGGTCTGCCAGCGCGTGGCCTGCATCGAGCGCATCAGGTCGCGCAGCGACCGCGGCACGCCGCGTATGCCAACGATAGTGTTCATCAACATCGGGAAAAAGACGATCAGGGCGCTGGTGACGATTTTGCTGGTCGGGCCGCTGCCAAACCAGATGATGAGCAGCGGCGCGTAAGCCACTACCGGCGTGGACTGAAACGCCACCACCAGCGGCGAGAGAGCCGCTTCCAGCGCCGAACTCTTGGCAATCGCATACCCCAGCAGCACGGCGGCAGCGACGCCGACGACCAGCCCCGCCAGCACTGCAACCAGCGTCGTCCGGGCGTGCAGCAGCAGCGTACCATCCAGCAGCACCATGACGGCTTTTTCCAGCACTGCCTGCGGTGCAGGGATGATAAACGCCGGGTACAGCTTCAGCGTGACAACCATTTGCCACAGCAGCAGAAGCAGCGCCAGCATCAGCAGCGGCACGAAGCGGCGGTGAAAGGTGACAGTCGTCCGCCCCTGCCACCGGGCGGGCAGCAGGCGGCGCAGCGGTTTCTGGAGCGCGTTCATCTGCATAAAAAAGCCCCGTTGTCCAGCGGCAGAACAACAGGGCATGGAAAGCGTGGCAATTCAAGTCAGGCGAGCGCCCCTTGGGGAGCTGCCCGAACTGATATACCAAGCAGTACAAACACCACCAGCCTTAACCAGCCTGCGGTGCTTGCGCCTTCTTCCATCCAGACTATTACTGTCGGCTCTGGCTTCGCACCAGATCAACCGTCCCGGTTGGGATGCGCCAATCCCTGGCGTTAATGTTAGTGCGCGGTGGGGATTGACGGCTCGGGTCGCGGGCTTGGCATGGCTGCCTTACCGCCGATCGGGAATTTCACCCTGCCCTGAAGGTCTGCTTATAAGATTGATGGTTATAGTATAAGCGATTTTGGATTAAAATTGCAACAGACTTTACGTGATTTTTATCCCCCGTTTTGTTCATTTTCAGCTCTGGCAAGGGTGAACAGGAAATGTCCGCCCTTCGCCTGGCTCTGGCCGCGTGTCCAGATGCGCCCGCCGTGCGCTTCCACGATGTGCTTGCAGATCGCCAGCCCCAACCCTGTGCCTTCCCCGCCGGAACGCGACGAGTCCACCTGGTAGAAGCGTTCAAAGATACGTTCCACCTGGTCATCCGGCACACCAGGGCCGTCGTCCAGCACTTCAATCGTCACCTCGTCAGCCTGCGCTGAGGCGCGAATGGTGATTGTTCCCCCCGGCGGCGACCACTTGATGGCGTTATGCACCAGATTCAGCAGCACCCGCCGAATTTGGTCCCAGTCACATAACACCTGCAATTTCTTCGGTACATCCGCCACCATTTTTAAGTCTTTGGCGGCGCTCTGGTCGTCCATGCGCTCAACCGTATCGTTGACCAGTTCGCGCAGCGGTACATCCATCATGCGGAAAATCGCCTGCCCGGACTCGATCATGGACAGGTCGAGCATCTCCTGCATGATCCACAGCAGCGAATCGGTTTCCCGCGCGATGGCCTGCAGCGACGAAATGCTGCGCTTGCGTTTGGGTTTTTCGTCCTCGTGGAACAGGCTGTCAATAATCAGCCGGATATTGGCAATCGGGTGGCGCAGTTCGTGAGAGATATTGGCGATCATCTCGCGGCGGGCACGGTTCAGGCGCACCAGTTCGCTCACATCTTGCAGCGCGAGGCCGATGATCGTCTCGCCATCATGGCGCGTCACTTTAGCCCGCACCCGGTACGCCCGTTTCTGGATGGAAATCTGGTCTTCAAACGTTTCTTCGTCATATTCCAGCATGTCGTCTACGACGGATTCCAGTTCGGGCGAGTTTGTCACCTGGAGCAGAGTCCGCCCTTCCGGCGTGGTACAGTCGAAGAGGGCGGCGGCAGCGGCGTTCATCGCCAGCACGCGATAATCCTGATCCAGCACCAGCAGCGCATCGTAAGCGGTATCGGCCATCACCGCCAGCAGGGTTTCACGCGCGGCCATGATCTACCCTTCAAACCGGTAGCCAACACCGCGCACCGTGACAATCCGGCGGGGGTTGGACGCATCCTGTTCGATCTTTTCCCGCAGCCAGCGGATATGCACATCCACTGTGCGTTTGTCCACAAAATAGTCGTAGCCCCAGACTTTGGTCAGAATCAGATCGCGCGAGAGCACGACACCCCGGTTGCGCATCAGTTCGGTGAGCAGATCAAACTCCTTGTTGCTCAGTTTGATCTCCTCGTCGCCCTTAAAGACACGGCGTCCGGTCAGGCTCACCTGCAAATCGTCGGACACGAGTTCATCCTGCGGGACTGGCCGCCCCGGCGCCCGCCGCATGACCGCCCGCACCCGCGCCAGAAACTCGCCGAGAGCGAACGGTTTAACCACGTAATCATCCGCGCCGCTTTCCAGCCCGACGATTTTGTCTACTTCCGTGCCACGCGCCGTCAGCATAATAATCGGAATATGGGATGTGACGGGGTCGCGCCGGACAATACGGCACAGGCTTAGACCGTCGAGGCCGGGCAGCATGATGTCCAGCACGATCAGATCAGGGTGCTCCGCGCGCACTTTTTCGAGTCCGTCCTCACCGTCCGCCGACGTAACGACGGTAAACCCTTCACCCCGCAGCTTATCCGCAAGGTTATTGGCGAGGGTGACTTCATCCTCGATAATCAGAACTTTTGCCATGCCTGACTCACTCTTTGATTGAGATTTGTGGCTCATCTTAACAATGGATTATTAAATCGCCTCGTCAGTTTAATTAATTCCACTTAATCTTTCCAGGCCCGCACACCTGCCAGTGATGTGGCAGCGCGGATTCCTTTCCGAATCGCTTCCGCTGTAACTTCGGCGGCATAAGCGCCGATAGCAGTGACGTTGGCCGGGATTTCGCCGGTCGCCAGCGCAAAAATCGTGTCGCCATCGAACAGGGTATGCGCCGGTCGAACCGCGCGCGCCAGCCCATCCTGTGCCATCTGCGCCACCTTGTTAACCTCTTCTTTGGTTAACCGGGCATTGGTCGCCACCACCCCAATCACCGTATTTTCGCCCGCCGATACCGGCGCGGGCATTTCGACCCGGTGAGCCAGCCCTTTCATCATACTCATCATACTGACAAAGGTACTGCTGGTTGGCGTTTCACGCATTCCGGCAATGATGCGCCCATTGTCCTCCACCACGTCACCCACCGCGTTAACCGCCATCAGCGCAGCCACGACCAGTCCTTCCCCCAGATCAACGCTGGCCGAGCCAATACCACCCTTCGTCGCGTACTCATTGCCCCGCATCGCGCCAACCCGGCAGCCGGTTCCCGCGCCGACCGTTCCTTGCGGCACAGGCGCGTTGCTGGCGGCTTCGCAGGCAGCATAACCCATCGCCGCGTCCGGTCGCACATTGGATTGCCCGATTGCCAGATCAAACAGAATTGCCGCCGGCACGATGGGTACCAGATAGCCAGCACGAGAGCGATAGCCAAGTCCATGTTCTTCCAGGTAACGCATCACCCCATCGGCTGCCGCCAGCCCATATGCGCTGCCGCCAGCCAGCACCACTGCCGACACCGTGTCCACCAGATGCAGCGGACGCAGCAGATCGGTTTCGCGCGTGCCAGGTGCGCCGCCGCGCTGGTCAACGCCGCCAACCGTAGCGTTGGGGCAGATAATCACCGTGCAGCCGGTTGCTGCTTTAAGATGGGTGTAATGCCCGACCTGTATGCCCGGTACATCAGTCAGCGTATGGTTCATCGTCATCTCCGAAGGGATAGATAATGGAGTTGGTGGAGTCGGGCAGTTCTTCCGGTGCTTCCGGTTCAAGAATGGTTATCGCCCGCTCATAATCGTCGGGACGCACCAGCACGGTCACTTCCCCCAGACGGCCAACCGTGATACCGAGGGCGCGTCCGCCTGCTTCCTGATGTACCATCACCGGGATTTGCTCCGCCCGCAGACGACCGGCAATAACCTGTGCTTCGGCTGAATTGGTCGTTGTGAAGACGATACGCCACTCCATTGTGGGTAGTCCTCCATACTACCGGTTTAAACAGGTTAAGTGTAGCGGGTATTAGAGGCGGATGCCATGCAGCGAAAAATGAATTGAGGAGGAATCAAAAGGAAGCGAAGGAGAGAGAAGGGGGTTGGCAGCGACGTACTCTCCCACCCCGTTGCCAGGGCAGTACCATCCGCGCTGGCGGGCTTAACAGCCGGGTTCGGGATGGTTCCGGGTGGACCCCCGCCGCCTGTGCCACCAACACACACGCTCTCTCGCTGCGCTTCCTGCGCTGCCGTCTGAGGCCAAAGTGACGCTTCGGTGTCGCGCTCGTACCGCGCGGGAAAGTGCCTA
>JACRPS010000028.1 GCA_016223085.1 Chloroflexota bacterium | reverse complement strand
CTCGCTCTCGTCGCTCCCGACATAGGCATTCGGGTCTTCTCGCAGAAAGTCCCGAATCTTCTCCCATTGCTCATCGGTCAGTTTCACGGTTGTCATTCGACAACCTTATCAGATTGATCTTAAATGTCAACAGAACCTAGTTCCATTGGGATTCGAATTGAGACAAAAACACCTGGATTTGCTCCTCCATCACGATCAGTCACCATTATTGTTGATTGTAATGAAGAGTATAAAGGATGCCCGGCATCGTTTCTAAAACGTGGGTTCATATCGCGTGAAGGGATTTTGTAGCTGTATTCTAGTCCGCCTCCTAAATCAGTTAATCTCGCTGGTTCTCCATTTAGGCCAACCATAGGTAGTGGAAAAATGAGCGATAAATCAGGCGGTGGTGTCGGTGTAGGTGAGGGTGTGAGTGAAGGCACAGGTGTAAGAGTTGGAAGAATCACGATTGGTACATTTTGGCAGTGTAAGTTCAACTCATTTTGATCCAGTTTCATCTTGGCTACCCAGCCAAATATCTGTTCACCAGATGCTTTAGTGAACCTGACGTGATACCAAACTGTTGATCCGTTAAACTCGGAGCCGCTGTCCGTTTGGCTGTAAATATCAACCGCTCCAAAGGAGTCAATAAAGAAGATTTCGGGAGCAGCCTCGTACCAGGCATAGCGTAGGTAGGTGGGAATAAAAGTATGGATACCGGTGCAAGCCGGAGTTGGAAAATCTGGTGTTGGTATTGGTGGAGCAAGAGTTGGTAATGGAGTTGGAAGCGGAGCAGCAATAACGTTTCCTTCTTCATCCATACTTGGTAGGCCGTCAACAGGCGTACCGTCCTGGCATGGGCTCAGGAAAATATCCTCCCAGACCCATCCCTGTATACCATCATGTTCATGACTGGGATTTATGTATGGATTAACTCGTAACCATCGGCCCGAGCTATCAGAATAGTACCCAGTTACGCGTAGCTGCCCTCCGGTCACATTTCTAACACCTTCTTATCTAGACTTTGCACATTCAAGCAGCATAACACAACAAGTCGTTGAAGCGTTCGAGTAAGGGACGGGGGACTTTTACCATGTCCGGTTCATCAGCCGACAGGTGAAAAGTCCAGAATGCCCATAAATGATGACGGACAAGAGCAAGCGCATCCGAAAAAGTCAACATGGTTTTGGGATACCAAGCCGCTTGACGCACCGCTGCACCTTGAGAAGTAATGAGGGCATGAGCCAGCAGGGTTACGAACGAAAACAAACCCAACAAGGTGGGTGTAGTGCGGGCAATCGCTTTGTCCGACCATTGGCGTTGGGTTTCGACACCCAAGTGAGTACGCACATGGTGGAAGGTCGGTTCGATCTGCCAACGGCGCAGAAAGCAGGCCAGGATTTGCTCAGGTGTGAGGGTCAGGTCGGTGGACAACAAGGCTTGTGGTGCAACTTGGGCGGCGACATCACGGATGAGGACGCAACGAACCGGCACAGCGGGCAAACCGTAATGAAACCACACGGCGGTGAAGGTGGTGATGTCCAGCTCGCGTTGCGACTGACGGTACCAGGGCAGGGTCAATCGCGTCCAGGGCGTGAATGGGTCATCCACGACCTGCTGCGGCGTAGGGAGTGGCTTACCTTTCTTGCGGGGGCGCCCTTGGCCCGAATACGGCGGGGCAGGCTCATACAGCGCCGCGTCCAGGCGCAGTCGCGTTATCACCGTCACCGGTCTGGGCAGGGATTGGCAAGCGTGCAGAAAGTCCAACGCCGCGTAGGTGCTGTCGCCAACCACGACCAAGGGTGCTTGTGGCAACCAGCGGCGCAGTTGAAATACCATCTGGCGTGCCCAGTCGGTCAGTTTCTTTGGCTTTCGCCCCCGTTGCTGGTAGTAGCGTTCCGAGGCCGCCAGCACCGTCAAGAACGGCAGTGCCCATACCCGCTGCGCCCAGGGGATGGGCGTCAACAGCATCAGGCTGATCCAACGCAAGCCGCTGGCTTTGACCAAGTGTTCCTTGCTGGAGCGTACCGCATCGCGGTAAATCCCTTTGGCCGCAATCTTCTCGCCCCGCCGTCGTTCGATGGTTTCATCAATCCCAAACACCAACAGCTCGGTGGGTTGGGTGAAGTTGGTCAGCAGCAGGCGCAGCAAAATGGCGCTGGCAGCCAGGCTCGACCACACCGCTCGGTTGAGGACACCCCACCATCATAATCTCGACCTTCCGCCAGGTCGTTTTCCGAGGAATGATTGGCGCAAATTCCAACAACAACGACATAATCCACTCTGGCAGAGTAAGCATGTTCAACCTTTCTTGGCAGTTAGGTCAAGCACTGCTTATGCTGCCGCATTTCTCTATTCGCTTATGTACAAAGTCTAGTTTAGGTGATACTGAATATTATGCCACAGGCGGGTGAATGGGGGATTAAAATTGTGCAATCTGGAACAAATTCATCAGCCTTTGAATTCCCGATAGGGGCACGGTAATATTAACTGCCAGATTGTTACGTAGGGGCGAACCGGCGGTTCGCCCCTACCAGCCTATGGATGTAACGAAGGAACGTTCTGATGACCAGCCACATCACCCTCACCCAGGAAACGACCAGCCCACTCAGCGCTGACATCCGCCTGCTGGGGAATTTACTGGGTCAGGTTATCCGCGACCAGCATGGGCAGGCAGCGCTTGATCTGGTCGAGCGCGTCCGCACCGGTGCCAAATTACGCCGCAACAGCGACCCCGGCGCGGCGGAGCAGCTCGCGTCCATCATCGCCGGGCTTGATCTCGATTCATGGCGCATCCTCATCAAAGCCTTCAGCAACTACTTCCAGTTGATTAACATCGCTGAAGACCAGCAGCGTATCCGCGTGCTGCGCCAGCGCGAAGCCGACGGGCGCACCGATGAAACGATTAACGCCGCCGTCCAGGCGCTGAAGGAAGCCGGTTTAAGCGCCGCCGACGTGCGCGCCCTGCTCGACCAGGCGCGGGTGCGGCTGGTACTGACGGCGCACCCCTCCGAGGCCAAGCGCAAGGAAGTGCTGATTAAGCTGCGCCACATCGCCCAGATGATGGCGCGGCGTGATATGCAGCTTTTGCTCCCGCGCGAGCAGCAGTTGCTGGAAGCGGCCATCCTGGAGGAAATCGAAGAACTGTGGCAGACGCGCCCCACCCGGTCATCACGGGCAACAGTGGCGGACGAGGTCGACTTCGGCCTGTACTTCCTCACGTCGGTCATCATGGACACAACGATAGACGTGTACATTGACCTGCAATCCGCGCTGGAACAAGCCTATCCTGGCGAGGACTGGGTACAGCTTCCCGCCGTGCTGCGCTTTGGCTCATGGATTGGCGGTGACCGTGACGGCAACCCAAATGTTACGCCGGAAGTGACGCTGGAAACGCTGGCGACGCTGCGGGCGGCGGCGCGGCGGGTATATCTGGACGAAATCGCCCTGCTGCGCGACCACTTCACGCAGTCGTCCGACGAGGTGAACGTCTCCGACGCGCTGCGGGAAGCAACGCTGGACGCCGGTGGCTACGACGACCGTTATCCCAGCGAAATCTACCGCCAGTTTCTGAATGTCATCTACGGCAGGCTGAAGGATGATGCTTACCCCACCAACCGAGAACTGCTGGCCGATCTGGTGCTGGTGGAAGAAAGCCTGCTGCAAAACCGGGGGCGCAACGTCGCCAAAGGCTCGCTGCTGCGGTTCATCCGTAAGGTGCGGCTGTTCGGGCTGCACCTCGCGCCGCTGGACATCCGCGAGGACGCCCGTCGGCACGCCGCGGCGCTGGACGAAATCTTCCGCCACTACGGGCGCACCGACAGCTACCTGAACCTGTCCGAGGACGAAAAACAGTGGCTGCTGACGATGGAAATCGCCAACCCGCGCCCGTTTTTCCCCATCGAACCGCGCTTCTCCGACGCGACCAACACCATCATTGCCACCTGGCGCATGATCGCACAGGCGCACCGGCGCTACGGCACGATTGCGATTGACGCCGTGATCGCCAGTATGAGCCAGCAGCCCAGCGACATGCTCACCCTGCTGCTGCTGGCGAAAGAGGTGGGCATCCAGAACGACGTGGACCTGGTGCCGCTGTTTGAAACGATTGACGACCTGGAACGCGCGCCGGAGGTCATGACCGCGCTGTTTAACAACCCGGAATACCGCAAACATCTGGAGGCGCGCGGGGCGCGGCACGGCCTGCGCCAGCAGATCATGATCGGCTATTCGGACAGCAGCAAGGACGGCGGTTACATCGCCTCCACCTGGAATCTCTACACGGCGCAGCAGAACCTGATCGAAGTCTGCGGCAAATACGGCGTGTCGTTGCAGTTGTTTCACGGGCGCGGCGGCAGCATCGGGCGCGGCGGCGGCCCAACCAACCGCGCCATCCTGTCGCAGCCGCCGGAATCGCTGCGCGGGGGGATCAAAATCACCGAGCAGGGGGAAGTGATCGCCTACCGCTACAGCAACGCGGAAATCGCCCGCCGCCACCTGCATCAGGTGATGCACGCCGTGCTGCTGGCAATGGGCACGCCCCACGCCGCGCATAACACGACCGTCCAGCCGGTGAAACCCGACTGGCGCGCCGCGATGGAGCGGCTCTCGAAGGCCGGCGAGCAGTCTTACCGCGCCTTTGTGTACGAAACGCCCGGCTTTATGGACTACTGGCAGCAGGGCACGCCGATCAACGAACTGGCGAACCTGCCGATCAGTTCACGCCCGGCCAGACGGTCGAAGCAGGGCGGCTTCACTTCGGTCCGCGCCATTCCCTGGGTATTCTCCTGGATGCAGAGCCGCGCCATCATCCCTTCGTGGTTTGGCGTTGGCACGGCGCTGGCAACCTATACTGCTGAAGTGCCCAACGGGCTGGAGACGCTACGCGAGATGTACCAGGGCTGGCCGTTTTTTAACGCGCTGATCGAAAACGTGCAGCTTGATCTGGCAAAAGCCGACATGGGCATCGCTGAACTGTACGCGGCACTGGTGCAGGATGCCACCCTCCGCGACACGATCTTCAGCGCCCTGAAAGCGGAATACCTGCTGGCCGGGCAGATGGTGTGCCAGGTGATTAACCAGCCGGCGCTGCTGGACAACTCGCCCGTGATGAAACGCTCCATCGAACGCCGCAACCCCTACGTGGACCCGTTGAACTTCATTCAGGTGGAACTGCTGAAACGGCTGCGGAAGCTCGACCCGGAAGCCGCCGATTACCCGGCGCTGCTGCGGGAAACGCTGGCGACGATCAACGGCATCGCGGCAGGGCTGAAGACGACGGGGTAGCGGGTAGCTTATCGCAGGTAGCCGGTAGCGGGTAGCCAGGATAGTTTTGCCGGATAATTCTTAACGGTTGGGCAGAACTGGATGGGGGCACAATAGTCTGTAGAACGCTAAACAGGATTGGCGAAAACTGCGCACCTTCCGGCAGCTTTCGGTGTAGCAGAAAGCCCATCAATTCACGCTGGTTGCCTGTAAAGCAAGCGCCTGTTTTCCAAAAGAAGAGATTTATGGCTTAGAACCTACCCGTAAACCTCTTTTATCTGCCGGTAGGGGCACGGCATGCCGTGCCTACGAAGGGTTTATGGATAGATACTAAAGCGAACGCTGGTCGGCTTCATCAACAAGCTCTAATGGATGACCGACAACCGATTCATGGAATGTAGGGGCGAACCGCCGGTTCGCCCCTACGAAAAATCTATGTATTGGTTTTCATTTAACTATAAGCTACCAGCTACTGGCTTCACCCATGCTTTCTGACTTCCTCATAATCGCACTGACCTGCCTCATCTTAACCATCTTCCTGCTTGGCGTGAGCGCCGTCGCCTATTACCAGACCCGCCGCAACCGTGCCATAGCGGCCCGGCTGGCGGAAATTACGGCTCAGGGCGCACCGCCGCTGCTGACGCTCAACACGCCCCTGCTGCGAGGCGTAGCAGCGTCCATCAATGGCCGACGAATCGGGTTAAACAAGAGCGTGCTGGTGCTGACGCCGGAACGTTTTATGCTGTTCGGACGGACACCGGCGCTGCCGGAACAGGTATCGTTTGCGCCGGATCGACTGCGCTGGTTTGGCCGCCCGCGCAAATACGGCAACGGCTACAATGCCATCTGGCTGCACGTCGAAACCGATCATGGCTGGCAGATCATCAGGCTGCGGCTGTACCGCGACGCAATGCAGCAGTTGGTGCGGGCGCTGAAAGCGTTTGCCGCGCCGGAACTGGTGGAAGCCTACCGCCGCCGCCGTCCTTACGTGCATGATGGGCCGGTGCGGGCACAGCCGGCGGTGCAGGACATTCACGGCGCGTGGACGCTGGCGGCGCCGGTCAGCCTGTACCTGATGCCGCGTTTCCTCGTCATCCTCAACCGGCAAACCGTGTTACGTAAAATCCCGCTGGAAGCGGTGCAGCAGGTGGGCGCGCTGCGCCGGCTGGACGCGCCCCACGCGCGGGGACTCGTCCGCTTCCGCGCCGAGGAAGAATCGTTCGCTTTCGCGGTAGACCGGCATGAGACATTCGCGGCGGCGCTGGCGGAAGCAGCCAAACGCACGCTGGAAGCGCCCATCGAACGCAAGCAAAAGGCGAAAGACGACGCCTACCCCGAAATTGAAGATCAACTTCTGTCGGATGAGACGCCGCCCAAACGCCTGTCACGCTAATATCGCCGCCCGCTACAGCAGCTTCTGAATATCGGCGACGATGGTATCCACCTTTGACGCATAAGCGTAGGTGCGAATCCAGCGGCCTTCGGCGTCGAGCAGGAAGTGCGAGGCGGTGTGGTCAACCGTGTAATTGTCCTTCTTCATGCCGCCGGCGTTGTTGATCTGAAACAGGCCGCCGTATTCGGTGATGATCGTCCGCACCGTTTCGCTGTCACCTGTCAGCCCCATGATGGCCGGGTCGAACATACTGATGTACTGCCCGATACGCTCCGGCGTATCGCGCGCGCCGTCCACGCTGATCCAGACGAACTGCATCTGAGCCGCCTGATCGTCCAGCTTTTCCTTGATCTGCTTGAAGCGCGCCAGCGTGATCGGGCACACATCCGGGCAGTGGGTGTAACCAAAGGCCAGCAGCACCGTTTTGCCCTTCAGGTCGCTTAAGCGCACCGGCTGCCCGGCGGCGTTGGTCAGCGTGAAGTCCGCCATCGCGCGCGGCGGGTCAATCACCGTAACTTCTTGTGGCGCGTCGGTTGGCGCCGCTGTTGGCGTGGTTGCCGGCGCGGGGGCGCAGGCGGCGAGTAGTAACAAGCTGACGGTTGTCAGTAAGGGCACGGCGCGCCGCGCCCCTACACCGTTACCTAACACAAATCGTTTCAGCCACAACACCGTCAACCCCCCTCCCGGCGCACTGCGTCGCCCGTTTTGACATAGGTTTTGCCACACTCAACGCAGGTGGCGCGGTCGCCGGCGAAGCGCAGCGTCGCGCCACATTCGCACACCCAGCCGATGAGGCGCCCCGGCACGCCCGCCACCAGCGCATGGGCCGGTACGTCCTTCGTCACCACCGCCCCGGCGGCCACAAACGCCCATTCGTGAATGGTCAGGCCACAAACAACGGTCGCGTTTGCGCCGATGCTGGCGCCATGTTTGACGCGCGTGGTCAGGTAATCGGCGCTGGTGTTACGCGGGAAGGCCGAACGCGGCGTTTTGACGTTGGTGAATACCATGCTTGGCCCGCAGAAGACGTAATCCTCTAAAACTACGCCCTCGTAAATCGAGACATTGTTCTGGATTTTGACGTGGTTGCCAATCGTCACGCGGTTGGCGACAAACACGTTTTGCCCCAGCGAACAGTTCTGGCCGATGACCGCGCCGGGCATCACGTGGCAGAAGTGCCAGATTTTCGTCCCCGCGCCGATCTGCGCGCCGTCGTCCACGTAAGCGGATTCGTGAGCGAAGTAGTCCATAGTCATCAGTCCTCAGTCGTCAGTCCTCAGTCGTCAGTCCTCAGTTATGCTGCCTGGCTGAAGACTGTAGACTATAGACTGATGACTATCTCCCAAGCATCGGATGAACGAGCATCGGGCTGGCGACAACATCGGAGTGGCGGATGCCATAGACCAGTTCAATCGAAGGCCGCGCCGCATCAATGCCGAAGCCGTTACCGGCCAACACCTGCTCGTACACCCGCGTGTGCAGGTCGGTGAAGCCCTCGGAAAATTCCATTTCCTGCCCGTCCAGCGTGATCGAACGGAAAGCGAATTTACCGGCCTGGCGCGTGGCCTCCGGCAGATCGTTCACGTCCACCGACAGAAACCAGCGCACCCGCGCCCACTCCAGTTCCAGCAGCCCGGCCATTTTGTCCGGTCGCGCCAGATGAACCTCGCTGTGTTCGGCTTTGCCAAACAGCCACGTCAGCAGGTCGAAGAAGTGGATGCCGATGTTCATTGCCAGCCCGCCGGATTTTTCCTCGTCTCCCTTCCACGACGTGTGATACCACTGGCCGCGCCGGGTGATGTACGTCAGCACCACGTCCTGCTTCTGGCGGTTCGCCTGCGCGTCCAGCCGCTCCTTCAGTTCCAGCAGCGGCGGCAGCAGCCGCAGTTGCAGCACCGTGTACACCTTGCGCCCGGTCTTGGCTTCCAGTTCTTCCAGCGACCGCAGATTCCACTCGTTAATCACCAGCGGCTTTTCGCAGATAGCGTCCGCGCCGACGTGCAGCGCCAGCCGGATGTGGGTATCGTGCAGATAGTTGGGCGAACAGATACTGACGTATTCCACACGTGGTTCTTCGGTCTGGAAGCGCAGCTTTTCCAGATGGCGCTCGAAGCGTTCAAACGAGGTAAAAAACCTGGCGTCGGGGAAGTAGCTGTCGAGAATGCCGACCGAATCGTGCGGGTCGAGCGCGGCAATCAGCGTATTGCCGGTGTCCCTGATGGCCTTAAAATGCCGGGGCGCGACAAAGCCTGCCGCCCCGATGAGCGCGAAGTGTTTCATGCGGGAAGTCCTTAGTCGGTAGTCGTTAGTCTATAGTCTTCAGTCGTCAGTCATCAGTAGGGACACGATAGATCGTATCTCATATGCACCAGGTTAAGCAGTTTACACCGCCGAGAGTTTTCAGCCACCTTCAGGTGGCTTTTTTCATTCAGCCGGACGGCTTTCAGCGTCCGGCGGCGCAGACCGAACACGTTATTCCAGTGCATATGGGACACGGCGGCACCGTGTCCCTACCATGTCATCCGTCTTTCACGCAGCGGAAGCCAACGTTCGGGTCAACCGTTGCCGGATCAAGCGGGAAACGGTAGGCTGAGCGCACGTCCGCGATCACGTAGGAGCAGCACGCGCCGCCGCGCACCACGCGCAGGCCAGTAGTATCGTCCGGGTTCTCGCGGCCATCGGCGGCGGTATAAGGATAATCGGCATACAGGCTGGCTGTCCATTCCCAGACGTTGCCCGCCATATCCAGCGCGCCCACCCAGGACGCGCCGCCCGGTT
The DNA here is from genome assembly GCA_016223085.1 of Chloroflexota bacterium. Lineage (GTDB taxonomy): Bacteria > Chloroflexota > Anaerolineae > Aggregatilineales > Phototrophicaceae > CFX2. The sequence continues at coordinate 19,879 of JACRPS010000028.1, read as the reverse complement.
TGCTGCCAACGGCTTCGGTCTGCCGCGCCGTTTCCTGCCAGCTTGACACGGCATTGTCGTTGACAAATTCGTTACCCCAGGGATACGTCAGCGAGGCCGGGCCGCGCGCGGCGTATTCCCATTCGGCTTCGGTCGGCAGGCGCGCGCCGCGCTGTTCGCAGGACGCTTTGGCCTCCGGCCAGGTCACGCTCTCGCGCGGGCGCTCGTCGCCGGCGAAATAGCCGGACGAGCCATACGCGCCGTTGGTGACTTCGGTCACGTCAATCCAGAACGGCTTGTTAAAACACTGGGTATGCGCCGGTTGTTCGTCGGCTTCGCCGTCCTCGCCGCCCATGATAAAGCAGCCCGGCGGCACCAGCGCCATGCTCACACCGTCCACCTGGCGGACACGCGGCGACCAGTTGATGACCACGCGCGAGGTGGCGTTAAACAGCCAGCCGGTCTGTCCGTCCGGCAACCGCACCTGATACCACAGCGTTTCGCCCGCGCCGGACTGGTTGATGACCGGGAAGTTACTGCCCCGGTAGACCTGCGTCAGCACATCCGCTTCGAGACTCGGTTCGTCGCGCACGTTGGCCGTTTCGTAAATCACCGTCACCGACAGCACCGAGGGCAAATCCGGCAGCGGCGTGGATGTGGGCGCAATGGTGGGGCGCGGTGTGTTGGTCGCCAGCGTTTGGGCGTTGGCAGGCGGCGCGGCGGTCACAACGAGCGCGACCACGCAGAACACCAGCAGCAGGCATAAACCGGCTCTCATGGCTGATACCCGCACATCTTCCAGTCGCCGCCTTCCGGCACGGCGCGGTAGACGTTATCTTCCAGCGACAGCACCTGGTTGTCTTCGCCCTGATAGGTCACGGCGATGCTGCCCGCACACGTTACCAGCGTGGCGTCGCCGTCCGTGCCGGTGGTTTCGCAACTCACGCCGTCCAGCGTGGCTTCCACCGCGCCAAACGAGTCAAATTCGGTCATGGCGTCGGCCTCGTAGGCGGCGCAGAACGTTTTCACAAAAGCGTCCCGGTCTTTGGCGACCATCGCCTTCAGGTAATTCTCAATCGCGGTCGGCGCGTCCGACTGTCCGGCACAGCCCGCCGCCAGCAGCAGCAGTAACATAGTAAGGACGAGGCGCTTCATCAACAATCCATTTCGTCGGGTAGGGGCGAACCGCCGGTTCGCCCCTACGAAATCGCTTCAAAGGTGCGATTATAACACAGCCGTGCGGAATGGAATGACGACGCTGGCCGGGTTTATCAACGGGGTTGTATAACAAAACGGGAGGGTCACAGACCCTCCCCTACAATACGGCATTTTTGTGTCAGGGGTATACGCGGCGCGCGGCAGTTCCCCGTCGTGGCTACACGGGGCTGACTGGCGCGGTTTCCGGCTCGACAAAAAACGTCGGGTTCGCCAGCAGGCGGCGCACCGGGCATTTCTTGGCGATCTCCATCAGAACGGTACGCTGCTCGGCGGTCAACTGGTCGCCGTGCAACACCACCTGTTCGCGGATTTCGTGGACAAACTGAGCATCACCTTTGTAAGCGGGGTAGTCGCTGGCAGAATAACGCTGAACATCCAGATGAACTTCCACTTTTTCCAGCGGCCAGTTTTTACGGTTGGCGTACAGGTGGAGCGTGATGACGATGCAGCTTCCCAGCGCGCCCATCGTCTGCTCCATTGGCGTGGCGGCGGTGTTTGCTCCGCCTTTGTCCAGCGGTTCATCGGCGTGCCAGGTCAGGTCGCGTGTGGTAATGGTCGTCCGCAGCCCTTGATCGGTCCAGACGGTTACGGGAGCCATACTCTATTTTTTCTCCTAAAAAACGGCTGATCTATTATCGTAGACGGCTTCTCAGACCAAAGTCTTACGACCAAAGACGGAGAACCAGCGCTCAGGCCGCTGCTACGACCGCCCGTACAGGTCCAGCGTGTGGCCGTTGATGGCGCGGTTGCCCGCTAAAAACACCATCGCGTCCGCGATTTCCGCCGGCTGCACCCATTTGCTGTAGTCGGCGTTGGGCTGTTCGGCGCGGTTCTGCGGCGTGTCAATCGTGCTGGGCGCGATGGCGTTAACGGTGATGCCCAGCTTGCCCAGTTCTGCCGCCATGCTCTCGACCACGCGCTGCGCGGCGGCCTTCGCTGCCGAATAAGCCGCGTTTTTGGCCGTGCCTTTGTAAGCGTTGCGCGAGACAACGGCGATGATGCTGCCCTCAATTTGATGCTCAACCATGTGCCGCGCCACTCGCCCACACATGACGTAGACCGATTTGGCGTTCAGGTTCAGCATTTTGTCCCAGATGTCCAGGCCGGACTCGTGCACCGGCTGCCCCGGCGCGAAACCGCCGACGGTGTGCGCCAGCACGTCTATCCGCCCGTACTCGGCTTCGACGCGCTGCACCAGTGCGTCCACGCTGGTCGGGTCGGTCACGTCCGCCGCGACCGGCAGGCCGCCGACTTCTCGCGCCAGTTCCGCCAGCTTCGTTTCGTCGCGTTCCACCAGCACCAGCCGCGCGCCTTCTGCCGCGAACCGCCGCGTGATCGCGCTGCCGAGATTGCCGCTGGCGCCTGTCACCAGCACCACCTTATCCGTAAAATCTGCCATCTCCCCACCTCCCCGTGACTGCCTGGTAGCCAGTAGCTGAATAGTCGTGAGTTTCTGCCTGAAAGCTGCGACTCGCGTACGCTACCTCACTCAATTACCGGTCAAAAGCCAACCGCCAAATGCCGTGACATTCATCATCCAACATACGCATTTTATCACTACGCGGGCGGCGCGCCGAACCGTATACTCTTATTGAGAACGAGTTGCAATAACGTATGGCAGGGGCGGGTCTGAGACCCGCCCCCACAATGGTCGCTAGCGAGGCCAATATGGATTTTCAGGAACGCGCCAGCCAGGCGATTCGGGACAGCGGTGGACGAATGACCGCGCAGCGGCAGATCATTGTCGAACTGCTGGCTGATGCGCATGAGGACCTGGATGCCGACGGGCTGTTCCAGCAGGCGCACGCCTGTGACACCAGCATCAGCCTGGCGACGGTGTACCGCACGCTGAACACGCTGGAAGCGGCAGGGCTGGTGCGCCAGCATTACAACTCGCGCGACCACGACCGGAAGGTATACCAACTGATCGAAGCCGACGCCGGTTATCACTTCACCTGCCGGAACTGCCGCCGCGTGATTCATTTTGAATCGGCGCTGGTGCAGCAGATCAAACAGATGCTGGAAATGGAATTTGGCGTGCAGGTGATGAACGCCTGCGTCTGTATGGACGGCCTGTGCCCGGACTGCCAGACGGCGCAATTGATAAAGGGGGCGTAGGGGCACGGCATGCCGTGCCCCTACCTCAACGTTAAGGAACAACCATGCTGCATCACGAGCACACGATACCGCTGAGTATGGTCACACCCGGCGAAACCGTCGAACTGGTTCACATTCACGGCGGGCAGAAACTCCGCAAACGGCTCGCCGATCTTGGCCTGAACGTCGGCATGACGGTCCGGGTCATGCAGGGAGACACCACCGGGCCAATGATCGTCGCGGTCAAGGGGGACACGCGGCTGGCGCTGGGACGTGGTATCACGCATCATGTGGTGGTCATCGCGCCGGGCCAGTCCAAGTAAGCAAACGCCATGACACTGACAATTTGCCTCGCGGGGAATCCCAACGCGGGGAAAAGCACGATCTTCAACGCGCTGACCGGGGCGCGCCAGCACGTCGGCAACTGGCCGGGCAAAACGGTCGAAAAGAAAGAGGGGCGGCTGTCGCTGAGTGGTCACGAGGTCATCATCGTTGACCTGCCCGGCACCTACAGCCTGAGCGCCTTTTCCGCCGAAGAAATCATCACACGCGATTTTATCCTGGATGCGCAGCCGGACGCCGTTGTTGCCGTCGTGGATGCCGCCAATCTGGAACGCAACCTCTACCTGGTGCTGCAACTGCTGGAAATGCACGTGCCGCTGGTGCTGGCGCTGAACATGAGCGACGTGGCCGAAAGCCGCGCCATTCGGATTGACCGCCAAACGCTCTCGGAACGGCTGGGCGGCGTGCCGGTTATCCCGATGGTGGGCAGCCGCGCCATTGGCCTGGACGCGCTAAAGGCCGCCATGATGCGGGCCGCGACCGACCACGCCGCCATCCCACCGCTGTGCCTGGATTTGGGCGCGCCGGTCGAACAGGAAATCGCCGGGCTGCTGCCGTTGATCGAACGCGAGGCAACGCCGTATCCGCCGCGCTGGCTGGCGATCAAGCTGCTGGAAGCCGACGAGGACCTGTTATCGAAAGTCCCGCCGGCGCTGGCGCAGGCCGCGCAGCAGGCCGCCGACCGCATCAGCGAAGAAACAGGTGAGGACGCTGACACGCTGATCGCCGACGCGCGCTATAGCTGCATCGGTGAACTAGTGCGCGGCGCGGTCAGCCGGGCGGCAGCCAACCCGATCACCGTATCGGACAAACTTGACCGGGTGCTGGCGCATCGTGTGTGGGGCGTGGTCATCTTCCTGGCGCTGATGTGGGTGGTGTTCCAGTTCACGGCCAACGTCAGCGCGCCGCTGCTGGACTGGATTGACGGTCTGTTCAGCGGGCCGGTCACGCGCTGGACAGTTGCGATTCTCGGCGCGTTTGGTCTAAACGGGACGTGGTTCGAGTCGCTGCTGGTGGACGGCGTGATCGGCGGCGTCGGCGGCGTGCTGGTGTTTGTGCCGGTGCTGTTTGCGCTGTATTTTGCGATTGCCGTGCTGGAAGACTCTGGCTACATGGCGCGCGCGGCCTTCGTGATGGACCGCTTCATGCAAAAACTCGGTCTGCACGGCAAGAGCTTCCTGCCGATGCTGGTCGGTTTTGGCTGCACCGTGCCCGGCATCTACGCCACGCGCACACTGGAAAACCCTGATGACCGTAAAATCACCGGCTTCCTGACCACGTTCATGAGCTGCGGCGCGCGGCTGCCGGTCTACGTCGTGTTTGGCTCGGCCTTCTTCGGTGCGGCGTCCGGCAATCTGGTGTTCGCGCTCTACGCCATCGGCATCGGCGTGGCGGTGCTGACCAGCCTGCTGCTGACGCGGCTAGTATTTAAGGGCAAACCCGCCGCGCCGTTTGTGATGGAACTGCCGCCGTATCGGGTGCCGAACCCGCGCACGGTCGCGCTGTACATCTGGGGGCACACGGCGGAATTTCTGCGCCGCGCCGGGACGGTGATTCTGGCGGCGTCGGTCGTCATCTGGCTGCTGCTGGCGATTCCGGTCAACGGCGGGCAGTTCGCCCGTGTCAACGCCGGCGACAGCCTGTTCGGGGCGATCAGCCGGGTGATCGCGCCGGTGTTTGCGCCCGCCGGCTTTGGCCAGTGGGAAGCGGCCAGTTCGCTGATGGCCGGCTTTGTGTCGAAGGAAACGATTGTCTCCGCCATGAGCCAGATTTACACCAACGCTTCCGACGACCTGCCCGCGCCGCAGCCGTTGACTGACGATGCGCGTGACATCGCCGTTGGTCTGGGCGAGGCGCTGGTGCTGACCGGGCAGGAAATCGTGAACATCGTGCCGCGCACGGTCAATGTCATTCCCGGTATGCACATGCCGGAAGCAAATTTGCTGAACCAGCCGCCGGACACGGGCGGGGACACGGCGCTGGAAACGGCGCTGCGGGCGGCCTTCACGCCGCTGACCGCCCTGGCGTTTAATGTGTTTGTGCTGCTGTACGTGCCATGCCTGGCCGCCGTCGCCGCCATGCGCCAGGAATTTGGTACGCGCTGGATGGGGCTGCAAATGGCCTACACGCTGGTCGTGGCGTGGCTGGGCGCGATCGTTGTCTATCAGGCTGGTTTATTCCTGGGAATAGGTTAACCGCCAAGTCGCCAAGAGCGCCAAGAAATTCTGATAAAAATGATCTTGGCGTCCTCTGCGTCCTGGCGGTTCAAAAGGTATGGATGATGACCGTATTAAGACAGGTACTCCAAACATTCGAGCAGGCCAGCGCGCCGCTGTCGCTGGCGCAGATGGCGCGCGACTTGCAGGTGGAGCCGGCCATCCTCGATGACATGATCGCCTACTGGGTGCGCAAGGGCAAACTGCGCGAGGTGACCGAGGCGGGCTGCGACTCGTGCGGCCTGAAAGGGGACTGCTGTTCGCCCATCGTCAAACTGCCGCGCCGCTACGAACTGGCGGCGGATGACGCGCCGGGTAAACCGCCGTGCTGCTGCGGGTAAGACGGCGCAAATCGTAGAGGCGAACCGCCGGTTCGCCCCTACCATCACATCTCAAACGATTGTAGGGACACGATAGATCGTGTCCCTACGGATTCTTCTACCCCTTACGGCAAATTGAGGAAGAACGTATCCGCCGCGCTCCACGCACCGGGAGTGCCGTTGGCGCGTATCGCCCGCACGCGCCAGTAATACAGGCCGTCAACGGTCAGCGGCGGCGTGGTCATCGTCAGCGCGCCGGGCGGGTCTACCGCGAAGATCGGCGCGCCGGTAAACGCCGGTGACTGGCTGACCTGCACTTCATAACCTGTCGCCCAGGGGATCCGATTCCACGACAGCGGGACATTGGGTAGGGTGAAGTAGTTGCGGGTCGGATAAGCGGTTGTCCCGGACACCATCACCGTACAGGCGGCTTTGAAAGTAAACGGATTCACGATACCGTCACTGGCAATGGACACCGTTCCGGTGACAGGCGTTCCGGCAGCGGCTGCCTGACAGGTCAAATCGAAGGTAGTTGATTCTCCGGGAGCGAGTATGGTTTGACCGAAATTGGTAGCGGTAAACCCGGTCGAAACGGTTGGCGCCGCCGACAGCAGCAGTAGATCAAGAACACCGGTATTGCTGACTGTGATCGTGCGCGTCGTTGGCTGGCCGAGGTAGGTCATACCCAAATTGTACGTGCCGCCGGATGGAACATTCATGCCCTCTTGTCCAGCCGTACCGACCGCACCTGATGGGCATTGATAAATCTGAACATCATCCAGGAACCAGCCCCAGTATGAACCGTAACTATCCGCAGCGATTATCCAACGGAATCGCACTGATTTTCCTGCCAGCGAGGAGAGGTTATAACGTGAGGAGACATAGCCGTGACTGTGCTTCGTGAAACCCGAACGCTCATCGGGAAGTGGGTTAGCCGGGTGAAGCACACCGTCGTAATTCTTCCCATCATCGAATAATGAACTGGCATCTATCCATGCGCCACCATTAACCGAGTATTCTACGATTGCGCCATCCCAACCCGCGTAACTTCCCGCGCTGCTGGTTTCCAACGCAACTGCATGATTGAAGTACAGATAGTAGGTTGATGCAACCGGCAGGGTGACAGCATTCTTCATCTGAACGTAGCCTTCATAGGCATAGCCGCTGCCGCCGCCGTAGAGGTAAGGATGATTAACGCCGAACAATGATTCGGTACCGCTGGTGGCATAGCTCGACTGGAATGCTACTGTAGTCCGCTGGAAGGCCAGACTCGCCGGCATTCCCACCGGGTTAATGATTGTCCCTGGGACGAAGTTGCCGGTGCCTTGCTCAAAGTCGTCCTTAAAGAGATAACTCGGTTGATTACCTTCCATTGGTCGGGGGCAGAGATCGGCTTTGGGCCTGAACTCAACACCAGCTACCGGGTCCAGGTGCATTCCCACGGCATGAATCGCTTCGTCTACTTCCACACATTCATCAGCAGTGATGCCCAATGGATTCGCGCCCGCCCGAATGTTGTTGCAGGCTTGAACCAACGCTGCGCCGAGCATCTGATAATCCGCGCCGGACGTGAGCAACTGCGTGTTGGCTTCATAATAGATGGCCGACGTTTTATCATTACCCAGCGCCGTGATCGTGTAACCGCCAAACGTGCCGCCTGCCGCCATCAGGTAGGCGGCTTTGTTACTGACGCCGGAGTTGTAATGGACACCCCCATTGTCGCTGGCGTATGGGTAATAATATGGGCTTTGCGTGCTGTCCGGGTCAAAGTAAATAGTGGGGTCGGCCATATTACGGATTGGGTCGGCGTTCATGTCCTCGCCCATCACCCATTTTTCCGCTTCCAGGTCGGCGCCACCGAAGCTGTCGATTCCGTTCCATTGGTCCGCAAATTCACCGAACACGTCCGACATGCTTTCGTTGATCGCGCCGGATTCGTAGAAGTAGAACAGATTGGACGAGTTTTCCGTCACACCATGCGATAGTTCGTGAGCGACCACGTCATCAACCGTAAAAATATCACCGTCGCCATAGGTCATCTGGATGCCATCCCAGAATGCATTCATATAGGGTGTGAACGGGTCATAGGGGTCACGATAATTGACGTTTGAGTACAGTGGCATCCCGGCGTTATTGATGCTGTTACGGTTGTGGTGATAATCGTAGTAGTTAAACGTGGCATAGGCGAAGTACTGTGCCATGTTTGCCGCCGGAACTGCTCCACTTGGGCTACAGGAACCCGCTCCTGAAAGCGCAGTTGGCACCGTATTACAGACTAATGTACTTGAGCCGGCCCCCCTGCGATAGCTTGTAAAATTCGAATTATAGGTCGCGCCGGGCGGATAGAGGTAGTTCGGCGACGGTAGAGGCATGTTAGCAGTAGACAGCTTCGGGCGATCAACGCCGCTGGCCGCGTGTGCCACCGCGTGTTTCCCCCAGAACGTGTCAACCTGGTTAAACGCCAGCGCGACGGTCGGGAACTGCGCGTCCACCAGCACCAGATAGCGGATTGGCTGGTGCCCCTGCGCCGGGGTCACTTCCGTCCGCCACACCAGCCGCGCCGGGAAATCGCTCGGCTGGAGCAGGCGCGGGTCGTAAATCCACAGCGCGGGCGTGCTGCCGGTCAGTTCCGCCGCCGGCGCGCCGCTGTCCTTGGCGACGGTTTCCAGCGCCAGCGCCAGCGCCGCGTCCGCCGTGACCGTCGGCGTGGTGGGCAGCGCCAGCTTGGGCGAGGTTTCGCCCGCCAGCGCGCTCAGGCGACCGCGTGGGTCGTAGTTCGCCAGCATTTCACCGGCGATGACCGGGATGCCCTGGTACACCTGCTGGTAGCGGAAGGTGGTGCTGCCGCCGGGGGTACCGAAGGTCTGTTTAAACTGTAGTTCCTGCGCCGGGTTTTCCAGCCCAAACTCGCGGGCATAGGCGGAGATGTCCGCCAGCGCGGTCGCCGCCGTTGGCGTGCCGCCCTGGAAGGCCATCGCACCGGGCAGCGCCGAACCGCGCGCGGCGGTGTCCACGCCGACGAAGGTGTAGTAGCCGGTCTGATCGTGGGTGACGGTCTGGACCGGACCGCCATCCTGCAGCAGTGGATGAGCCTGGCCGGCGGATACGCCGCCGATCACCAGCAGGCTGCCAAAAAGAACGCACAACAAAAGGTGTCGAACCGTTCCGGGCATGGAAATTCCCCCCTCAAAGGTACGATGAGGCGGTGCAGCAGGGCATCGCATCAGAATGAGCGACAAACACAGCCCTAAACAGGGCTGCAATAGCTATCCTAATTCTAAAACAAAAGCAACGGGTAAGAGCCTTTAGAAACGCAGATGATCGTAAAAATTAACGAATACTACCCCTACCCCGCCTGCCGCGAGGGCTGCGCCACCGGCGCCACCACGTTGCTCTCCTGCGCCGCCCACAATCCGACCAGACCAAGCAGCGCCAGCGCCGCCCACAGCAGAAACGGCAGCCCCGGCGAGGTCGTCGCCAGGCTGTTGCCGATGGGTGGCGCGAGGACGTTCCCCAGGCCGGAGAATACCATCACCAGGCCGGTGGCCGTGCCGGCATACAGCGCGCCAATACCTTCGGTTTCGATAATCATTGTCAGAAACACCGCCATAAAGCCATCGCGCACCAGCCCGGCCACGCTCACCGCCGCCCAGACCGCCCCGCCGCTGGCGACCGACAGCAGGCTCACACCGGTGATGACCAGCAGCGCGGCCAGCAGCAGAATTCGTTTGCGCGACCCCAGCCGGTCGGACCACATGGCAATCGGCACCACAAAGATCATGCTCATCAGGTGGAACAGCGACAGCGCGCCGTCGGCGCTGGCTTCCGGCCAGCCCTGCCCGCGCAGGTACAGCGGCAGATAGCCCAGCGCGCCCTGAATACAGCCGCCGATGCCAAAAATCGCCAGCCCCATCAGCCACATCTTTTTGATGCGGGCGACGTACAGCAGCGTTTGCCGGAACGACTTGCGCGGATTACCGGCGGACACGCCGGCGGCGACCGGCGCGGGCCGCGTGAAGTACCAGGGGATAACCAGCGCCATGCCCAGCATGCCGTACAGCACCACCACCGGACGCCAGCCGCCTAACCAGGGCGACATTACCGTTGCGCTGAGCATGGACCCCAGCATAAAACCCAGCGCCATACCCATCGAAACAACCCCCGCTGCCATGCCAAGCTGGTGGCGCGGGAACCACAGGCCGCAGGTCTTCAGCGCGTTCATCGGCACAACCGACCCCAGAAAGCCATACAGCACGACCGTCACGGCCAGCGTCGGTAAATCAACCGCGAAGCCACGCAGCGCCCCTGCCAGCCCGCCCAGGAAACAGGCGGCGATGAGCACGCGCTTTGGCCCAAGCTGGTCGCCAATCACGCCGCCCAGCAGCACGGTGACGATGCCCGGCAGCGAGCCGAGGCCCCAGATCACGCCCAGTTCGACCAGCGTCAGGTTTAAATCCGCGCCGATTTCCTTAAACAGCACCGGCAGGCACATGGACGGGATGGCGACCACCAGCGTATTGGTCAGCGCCGCCAGGATGAGGATGTACCAGCGGTAGCCGGTAGGAGACGACTCAGGTTGAATCATGACGTTTTCGCCTGGAATTCATCGTGCTACATTCGATAAGCAGGGACACGGCATGCTGTGTCCCTACGGGTGAAACGAACCATGACCGCCCCTAAGGCGCGGCTTCCGGGCACAGTTCGACCAGCAGGCCGTTGCTCCACTCGTATTTCCGGTCAAACAACGCGGACACCGCTGCTGCCCGGTCCGGTTCGGCGGCAGCATCCACCACCCGCCCTGTCCCCCGGTACGTCTGGCCGTTCACCCAGAACCACACCTGCGGGTTGCGCCGGATATTCTGCACCCAGTTGGCCTGTTCGCGGGTTTCGGCGCACAGATAATAGCAGCCTTCGTAGTCAACAAACCAGATTTCGATCTCACGGGGCAGGCCGCTGGTGCGACCAATCGTACGCAGGTACAAAAACTGCGGGTCTTTTCTGGCGCTGGCAAACGGTTCGTCGCTCATTGCTCTTAGCTCACATTTATATTTTTCCAGTATGGTATGGATGGCAGGATTTGACAACCGGAGCTGGAGGCGGGAGAGGTGAATTGTGAGACTATACCTCTGTAGGGACACCATATATCGTGTCCCTACATTGACCTTCCCAGGAGGCAGTTGTATCGCTTGTTAAAATTTTCACAAAGTAACATCTGTAACCGGGAAAACCGTGACGCATGACACTCCGTGTTCTAGCCCCTTTGTGGTATCGTATGCGGCGTTGCACATATGCAGATTTGTTAATATGTGTTCTGAAGGTGTGTGATGGAGATCAGCCAGCGTCATGCCGATATGTGCGCCGCCCTGGGCGACATCAGCCGTCTGCTGCTGCTGTACGCGATGGCGGACGAGCCGCGCAACGTGAGCGAACTGGTGGCGCGGGTCGGGCTGTCGCAGCCAACGGTATCCCGGCACCTGCGCATCCTGCGCGACAGCGGCCTCGTCAACGCCGAACGGCGCGGCAAGCTGATCTATTATTACCCGACCGACCGGCGTATCGTCGAAGCGATGGACGTGCTCCGCCTGGTGCTGACCGAGCAGATGCAACAGCAGGGGAACGCTGCCCGCAGCGCGACGATCCGGCCACCGGTTTAAGCGCCGCCCTTTTGGCAACGAGAACCGTTCCCTGCAGGCCGCACGGCATTCAATCGCACGACGGTTGAGTCGCACCATCAATACCGTTTATCCGTGCCGGTGATTATTCCGAGAGACGCTAACAATAAGGAGATCCACAATGGAGTTTCCCGCTTACATCAAACACGCTCAACTGCGCGCCTGGATTGAAGATATGGTCGCGCTGTGCAAGCCGGACAGCGTTCACTTCTGCGACGGCTCGCAGGAAGAATACGATCAACTGTGCCAGCTACTGGTGGATAAAGGCACCTTCATCAAGCTGAACGAAGCCAAGCGCCCGAACAGTTTCCTGGCGCGGTCGCACCCCAGCGACGTGGCCCGGATGGAAGACCGCACCTTCGTATGCAGTATGAACCGCAACGAAGCCGGCCCGACCAACAACTGGGTCAACCCGCGCGAGATGCACAAAATCCTGGACGAACTGTTTGACGGCTGTATGCGGGGCCGCACCATGTACGTCATCCCGTTCAGCATGGGGCCGCTGGGGTCGCCGCTGTCGTACATCGGCGTCGAACTGTCGGACTCGGCCTACGTCGCCGTCAACATGAAGATCATGACACGCATGGGCCGCGCCGTGTACGACGTGCTGGGTGAGGATGGCCTGTTTGTCCCGTGCGTCCACTCGGTCGGGATGCCGCTGGCGCCGGGGCAGGACGACGTGGCCTGGCCGTGCGTGCTGGACAACAGCCAGAAGTACATCGTGCATTTCCCGGAAGAACGCTCGATCTGGTCGTATGGCAGCGGCTACGGCGGCAACGCGCTGCTGGGCAAGAAGGCGTTCGCGCTGCGCATCGCCTCCAACATCGCCCGCGACGAGGGCTGGCTGGCCGAACACATGCTCATCATGGGTGTCGAATCGCCTGATGGCGAAAAGACGTATGTCGCGGCGGCATTCCCCAGCGCCTGCGGCAAGACCAACTTCGCCATGCTCGTCCCGCCGAAGCCGTTCCTGGACGATGGCTGGAAGGTGACAACCGTCGGCGACGATATTGCCTGGATTCGCCTGCGCGAGGATGGCAAGCTGTACGCCATCAACCCCGAAGCCGGTTTCTTCGGCGTCGCGCCCGGCACCAATGCCAAGACCAACCCGAACGCCGCCGCCACGATTGAACGCAACACCATCTTCACCAACGTGGCGCTGACCGATGACGGCGACGTGTGGTGGGAAGGGCTGACCAAAGAACCGCCGGCGCACCTGATTGACTGGCAGGGGCAGGACTGGACGCCCGGCACGGAACGCAAGGCGGCGCATCCCAACGCCCGCTTCACCGCGCCTGCCAGCCAGTGCCCGTCCATTGACCCGAATTGGGAAGACCCGCGCGGCGTGCCGATCTCGGCCTTCATCTTCGGTGGCCGCCGCAGCAGCGTGACACCGCTGATCTTCCAGGCGTTTAACTGGGTCTACGGCGTGTACTTCGCGGCGACGATGGGTTCCGAAATGACGGCTGCCGCCTTCGGCAAGGTCGGCGAAGTGCGCCGCGACCCGTTCGCCATGCTGCCGTTCGCTGGCTATCACATGGCGAGCTACTTCAATCACTGGCTGCGCTTTGGCCGCCATATCCCGAACCCGCCGCGTATCTTCATCGTTAACTGGTTCCGCAAGGACCCGGAAGGCAACTTCCTGTGGCCGGGTTTTGGCGAAAACATGCGTGTGCTGAAGTGGATTGTCGAGCGTGTCCACACCAGCGCCGCCGGCAAGGAAACGCAGCTTGGTCGTGTGCCGGAATACGACGACATGGACTGGCGCGGCCTGGAGAACTTCACCAGGGCGGACTTCGAGCAGGTGATGTGCATTGACCATGCGGCCTGGCAGCAGGAAATCCTGTCACACGAGGAGCTGTTTATCAAGCTGTACGACCGCATCCCGAAGGAACTGCTGTCGGTGCGCGAACTGCTGCTCTCCAGCCTGTGGAGCGCGCAGGAGTGGAAGAACCGTTACGAGGCGTAGACCGGAAATCCCGTTTATTCCACAGGGGCGACCTCGTGTGGTCGCCCCTGTGTGGCAGCGTCGTCGGCTCAAACCGACGGCTGAACCACAAAAGCCTGCTGAAGCCGTCTGAAAGAGTCTGACAGCGTCCGGCGGTGAATTGCCGGACACGCCCCTTTGAACCTCTGGCAAACGGTTCAGCGCGACCCCCGTTAAGATTACAAAACCCCGGCCAATCATTAAGACCATCTTTGTCATACACGCTCACATGCTCTATACTTAACCATATTAAAACCACGCTCACGGCGCGCCGACGGGGCAAACCGGTTATGCCCAAAAGGACAATGAATTATGCCTTATTCGCTCCTCTGCAACGGCACGGTGATTGACGGCACCGGCGCGAAGCCGATGAAAAACGCGGGCATTCTGCTGGATGGGCGCTACATCCGCACGGTCGGCCCGGTTGATTCGCTGACGCTGCCGAACACGCAGATCAACGAAATAGACGCCGCCGGCGGTTTTATCCTGCCGGGCTTCATTGACGCCCACGTGCACCTGATGATGGACAGTTTTAATCTGCCACAGATGGTGACCACGCCGTTTTCGCTCAACTTCTACAAGGCGATTGGCAACATGCGGCGCACACTGGAGGCCGGCATCACCAGCGTGCGCGACGCGGGCGGCGCGGACCTGGGCGTGAAGCAGGCGGTTGAGCAGGGACTGATCGAAGGACCGCGCCTGCAAATCAGCATTTCGATGCTGACGACGACCGGCGGGCACGGCGATTCGTGGATGCCGTCCGGGGTCAACCTCGATCTGTTTCCCTCATATCCGGGACGACCGGATGGCCTGTGCGACGGCGTGGACGCGGCGCGGCGCAAGGTGCGCGAGGTGCTGCGCGCCGGCGCGGACGTGGTGAAAATCGCTTCGACCGGCGGCGTCCTCAGCGCGACCGACCACCCGGAATACACGCAGTTTTCGCCGGAAGAACTGGACGCCATCGTGCAGGAGGCGCAGTTCCGGCGCGGCGTGAAAGTGATGGCGCACGCCCAGGGCGCGGAGGGCGTAAAAAACGCGGTGCGCGCCGGGGTGCATTCCATCGAACACGGCATTTACCTCGACCACGAAGCGATTGAGCTGATGCTCGAACACGGCACGTACCTGGTGCCGACGCTGCTGGCGCCGGTGTCGGTGGTACAGATCGCCGAAGCCGCCGGCACGATGCCGGAATACGGCGTGCGTAAGGCCAGAGAAGTGCTCGATATTCACCGGGAGAGCGTGCGCCGGGCGTACAAAGCGGGCGTCAAGATTGCGATGGGCACGGACGCCGGCGTGATGCCGCATGGCACGAACCTGGGCGAACTGGGGCTGCTGTGCAGCGTTGGCCTGTCGCCGGTGAAGGTCATCAGCGCCGCGACCAAAATCTCCGCCGAGGTGCTGGGCTGGTCGGACTGGGTGGGTACGCTGGAACCCAACAAAATCGCCGATATTGTGGTGTGCAAGGCCGACCCGTTGAGTGACATCCACGTGCTGGAGAACCCGGACAACATCATCCTGGTGATGAAGGATGGCGTGATTATCAAGGATTTGCGGAACAGGGCGGCATAAGCGGAAGGTTATCCCCATGAGTCGTCACTCGCTTGAGGCCCGGCGCGCCCGCACGCAGCGGATGCTGTGGCGCATCGCGGCGGTGGTGATGTTTATCATCGCGGCGCTGCTGGCAATCGCGCAGATTCAGTATTTGCAGCAGCAGGGGGCGGTAACGGCCACGCCGCCGCTGATCGCGCCGGAAGTCCTGCCGGAAGCGACCGAAACCAGCGCGCTGCTGCCCACCCATTTTGAAGGATAAACCCTTGGACATCCCCAGTATCGAACTGGCGAGGCGGCTGGCCGCCGATTTTGCCACCCGCGCCGACGCCGCCGACCGGCAGAGCAAGCTGCCGCCGGAAGACGTGCAGGCCTTGAAGCAGTCCGGCTATTTAACCCTCAGCATCCCACGGGAACTGGGCGGGCAGGGTTTATCGCTGCGCGACTGCGCGGCAGCGCAGATGGAACTGGCGCAGGGCAGCGCCTCGTCGGCGCTGGTGGCGGCCATGCAGCTTCACCTGTTTGGTAACGCCCGCGAAACGCGCCCCTGGCCAGACGAGCAGTTCGAGCGCCTGTGCCAGATCGCGGTCGGCGGCGGCCTGCTCAATTTTGCCGCCAGCGAACCGATTCTCGGCAGTCCGTCGCGCGGTGGCGCCTATGCCAGCACCGCCGAACCACACCCGGATGGCTGGCGCATTAACGGCCACAAAACCTGGATTACCGGCGGCGCGCACCTGACCCACCTGCTGGTGCGCGTGAACATCGGCGACGACCCGGCCACGCTCCTCGTGCCCAACGGCCTGCCGGGCATCGAATGGGTGGAAACCTGGCGCGACGCACTCAGCCTGCGCGCCAGCGACAGCGACGATGTGTACCTGCGCGATGTGACCGTGCCTGCTGCCAATCTGCTGGAACGCGGCGCGAACCCGAACCGCCCGCCGGAAGCGTGGTTCCCGGTGATGATTGCCTCGGTGTACCTGGGCACGGCCATTGCCGCGCGCAACGCCGTCATCCGCTATGCGCTGGAGCGCGTGCCGACCGCGCTGGGCCGGCCAATTGCCACGCTGCCGAATATTCAGCGGCAGATCGGCGAAATTGACCTGAAACTGCAAGTGGCGCAAACCTTTTTGCTGGACGCGGCGGGCGCGTGGAGCGGGGATGCCGACCGTCGCCGCTGCCTGTACCCGCGCATTGTGGCGGCCAAGACGTTTGTCACCGAAACCGCCGCCGACGTAACCGAGAAGGCGCTGCGCATTGCCGGCGGCATGAGCATCACCCACGCGCTGCCGCTGGAACGGTTCTTCCGCGATACCCGCGCCGGCCTGATGCAGCCGCCGTCCGGTGACACGGCGCTGGAATTGATCGGCAAACACGCGATTGAAGGGATACAGCCGTGAGTGACAAACAGCCGGATGACCTGCGGGCGGCGCTGGAATTGCTGTTAAACGAGTGGCAGAGCCGCGAGCGTGATGCCCAGGACAAGGCCCGCAACCTGATGACGATTGGCGCGGCGCGGTCGGAGTATTACCGGGGCATGGCCGACGCTTACCGGGTGGTGGCCGACGAACTGCTGACGCTGCTGGGCGGCGAGTCCGAGGAAAGCACCGCGCCGGTCGAAACCTATGCCGCCGTCAGCAAGGATTTGGCGCAGACCGTGCTCAAGCTGGCCGGGCTGTCCGCCGCCGAACTGCACGCGCACAAGGACGATACCTTCAGCATCATCTTTCTGCCGCTGCAATTCCGGTCGGTGCAGGAAGTCGAAAGCCGGCTGCTGGAAGTGGCCGATGTGGTGATTCTCGATCATGGCCGCCTGCCAGACTCCAACAAATCGTTTGTGGACTTCGCCTTCAAAACGCCGCCAGTGTAAATGTCGCCGGGGGCTGGAAGTACCCTGGCTGAACTTATGGTTAAGTATCTATCCATAAACCCCTCGTAGGGGCACGGCATGCCGTGCCCCTACCGACAGCCAAAAGCGGTTTACGGATAGGTCCTAAATGAAAACCGATACATAGATTTTTCGTAGGGGCGAACCGCCGGTTCGCCCCTACATTCTATGAATCTGTTTTTGGTCATCCATTAGAGGGGAAGCCCGCTTCCAGCGGGCTGAAACAGCAAACCATGCTTCAGCCGCCTTCCACGCGGTTTGTGTGTTCAGTGTGCGGCGGCGCTGGTAGGAACGGTTTGCTACAGGGGTATGTTTCTACCGTTTCAGTACCACTTGCAGCGTGCCGGGACCGTGCACGCCTTTAACCAATATCATTTCAATATCGCCGGTACGAGATGGCCCGGAAATAAACGCCACGTTCGCCCGTTCGCGGATGGTCGCCAAGCTGTTAGCCCGTTCGCGGGCGACCCAATCCTCCAGGCGCGGCAGCAGTTGGCTGAGCGACACAACGGCGATATGCACTGGCGGCAGAATCGTGGGGATGCGCCCCTTGCCCGGCCCGGTGCTGACAATCAGCGTGCCGGTCGTGGCAGCGGCGGCGTCCACGCCCGTTAAACCCACCTCGGCATCCCGGATACTGTTGATCGTTTCGGGACGGTGTTCGTCGTGCATGATGGGGACGGTGATGCGAATCCCGGCTTCCTCAACCGCTTGTTGCAGCCCTTTCACCGGGATATGCGCGAAATCCCACGCCAGCACGTGCGCCGCGTGGTGCTGGTCGCACAGCAGTTGCAGGATTTTTTTACGCGCGGCGGCATCCCCCTTGACGACAAACACCTGCGCCAGCAGGCGTTCCAGTTCGGCGGTAAACCGCGCGATCAGACCGTCCGGCGAGGTGTCGTCAATCGAGGTCACCGGGCGGTAGACCTGTGGGCGCGGCGGCGCGTCCGGGAACGGCTGCTGCGCGGCGCGGAGTTTGTTCAGGATTTTGTCGCGGGAAGTCATGGACATGCCTCGGTGCTACTTACCGGGCACATTGTCGCTCATTCCTACCGATTTGCAAAGCCCTACGTAAATGCCTGCCAGCGCCCCCGCAGCAGCGCGTACAGCACAAACAGGCCGAGGATAAGATGCAGCGCCATGATGGTCGTGCCCTGCAAAATCGCCGCGAGTTGGGACACCACGTAGGCAATCACAAACGTATACAGTCCCCACCGCTGCCCCAGCCAGACACCCACTGCGCCGACGGCGGCGACGCCGGTCGCAATCAGGAACAGGTAATATGCCCACAGCGGCGCGTCCGGCACGCGATAATAGATACCCAGACCACCGGTGGCATACTCAAAGATCGCATACAGGTTGGTCAAAATCATGACCGCCAGCCAGATACCCAGACAGCCCATCCGCCGCTGCGTTTGTTCGGCAGTCGCCATAATGCCACGTCTCCCATCGTTCTGTCGGTTATGGTTTCACCATAGCCGATTTGCGTAAATATCGTGTTTACGCGATGACTGCTTATGAGTGTCTGTCGCGGACTAAATTGAGAGGGTAGACCGGCAGGCCTACCCTCTCGTTCGTCGTGATTGAATTACTGGCGATCCGACTGTTTCAACGCGGTTGTGACATCACGAAGATGCCAGCCTCGCCCGCGAAACCGGGTTATTTGTAAATATTCCATTCGCTCTGATTGAACGCGCCGCCCAGACCAGGGAGGACAATGATGTAGATTTTGCCATCGCTGTCCGGTCCAACATTGATCTGATACTCGCCGGAGGTCAATTTGTAGAGCGCGACTTTTCCGTCAATACCTGTGCCGATCAGCATATTCGCTTCAGGGCGATCAGGATACTGATTCAGTTCGTTCAATGATCGCGCCAGTGTCAGATAAGCGTTACCGAAGTCGTCGGTACGGTAGATATGGATGGCTGGATTGCCCGTGCCATCGTGCAGGTAAATCGCCGTGTGTCCGTCGAGCATGGTTTCAAGGCGGCCATCATTGAAGCGGAAGGGCGGTATGTAGACGGGTTCCGTCTTTTGACTTCTGACCGGGCATCCTTTGGCATCTACCGGCGTGCCTGCCGAGGTACCGGGGCAGCGATCGCTGCTGTCAGGAACGCCATCGCCATCGCTGTCGGGGGGCGGAGCGGTGATCGGGCAGCCCGTGTTGCCCACCGGCGTGCCAGGGGGTGTGCCGGGGCAAAGGTCGCTGCTGTCAGGAACGCCATCGCCATCGCTGTCGGGGGGCGGCGGGGTGGTGACGGGGCAGCCATTTCCATCTACGGATGTGCCCGCTGGTGTCGCCGGGCACTGGTCAATTCCGTCCAGCACGCCGTCGCCGTCGCTATCCGACGAGCAGCCGTTGGTATCCACCGTCGCCCCGGCTGGTGTCGCCGGGCACTGGTCCAGTCCGTCCAGCACGCCGTCGCCGTCGCTGTCCGACGAGCAGCCGTTGGTATCCACCGTCGCCCCTGCTGGTGTCGCCGGGCACTGGTCCAGCCCGTCCAGCACGCCGTCGCCGTCGCTATCCGACGGGCAGCCGTTGGTATCCACCGTCGCGCCGGCTGGTGTCGCCGGGCACTGGTCCATTCCGTCCAGCACGCCGTCGCCGTCGCTAT
>JACRPS010000027.1 GCA_016223085.1 Chloroflexota bacterium | reverse complement strand
GGCATGCCGTGCCCCTACCAACCGATAAAAGAGGTTTACGGATAGGTTGTGGATGTTGACCCCCTCCAGCCTCCCCCGCCAGCGGGGGAGGGGGCGGCCTTAGCCGACTACTCGGGTAACGGGGAGAGGGGGCAAAGGTACGACATGAGAGCGATTGCGTTTTAACCTGGCAGGAGCGGGGCGAACCGGCGGTTCGCTCCTACGAAAAATCCATGTATTGGTTTTCATTGGGGCACGGCATGCCGTGCCCCTACCAACCGATAAAAGAGGTTTACGGATAGGTTGTGGATTTTGACCCCCTCCAGCCTCCCCCGCCAGCGGGGGAGGGGGCGGCCTTAGCCGACTACTCGGGTAACGGGGAGAGGGGGGTAAAGGTACGACACGAGAGCGATTGCGTTTTAACCTGGCAGGAGCGGGGCGAACCAGCGGTTCGCCCCTACCGTACGAAAATAAGGTTTTGCTGGAAAAATCCTGATGAGCAATGCTACTTCGACCCAAGCCGGCGGTCTGACGACAACCCGCCCGCATCCCCGGATGCGCGGCAGGCTGCAATACCAGTGGTACGTGCCGTATCTGTTCCTGCTGCCGGGGCTGGTGCTGTACCTGCTGTGGATGGTCTACCCGCTGGTGTACGAGTTTTACATCAGCTTCTTCGACTGGAAGATCATGCCGGGGCAGGTCAGCGAGTTCGTCGGGCTGGCGAACTATCAGGAAGCGTTCACGGACAAAACCTTCTGGCTGGCGCTGCAAAACACGGTGATGTACACCCTCGTGACGGTGATCGGGCAGGTGATTCTGGGGCTGGCGGTGGCGCTGCTGGTGCACCGGGTCATCATTGGCAAGAAGGTGTTCCGGGCGATTTATTATCTGCCGGTGGTCACGGCCTGGGTGGTGGTCAGCTTCCTGTTTGAATACCTGTTCAGCTCCAACCGGGCGGGGCTGATTAACTTTATTCTGGTGGACGTGCTGCACGTCCTGCCGGAGCCGGTCGCGTGGATCAGCCAGACCAACACCGCGTGGATCATCATTTATTCGCTCGGCATCTGGAAGGGCGTGGGCTGGGCGATGGTGATCTTTCTGGCCGCGCTGCAAAGCATCCCGACCGAACTGTACGAATCGGCTTCGATTGACGGCGCGACCGAGTGGGGGCAGTTCCGCCACCTTACGTTGCCGCTGATTCAACGGACGACGACGTTTGTGATCGTGGCGCTGGTGATCGGCGGCTTCCAGGTGTTTATCTCGGTGCTGCTCATCACCAACGGCGGGCCGCTGCACCGGACGGAAGTCATGCTCAGTTACATGTACGACCGCGCCTTCAACCGGCTGGAATTTGGCTACGGCGCGGCATTGAGCTACATCCTGATGGTGATCGTGTTTTTTATCAGCGTGGTACAGATGCGCGTCTTCAACCGCCCGGCAACGGCAGTGGAGTATTAGTGTTGCCGCCAGATGCCAAAGCATCCGGCTACCGGGTTCCGGCGGGAATGACCAAATAGATTTCGGGGAGCCGAACCCTCGTAAGATGGCAAGGAGAGGGAGGGGCAGAAAAGTATGAGTACTATTTCGGAAGGGCAGGATGAGCGCAACATTTAGACGCCAACCGGGCTTTCATACTATCGTCTTCGTAGTTTTGTGCTTCGGCGCGGTACTGTCCTTCCTGCCGATGCTGTATATGGTCGGTACATCGTTGAAGGAAAGCGCCTACATTCAGGAAGTCCCGCCGCAGTTGATACCGGCTAACCCAACGCTGGAGAACTTTGAAACGGCGCTGTCCAGCCGCAATTTTGGACAGGCGTTTGCCAACAGCGCAGTGGTATCGGCGGCAACGACGGTGCTCGGCACGCTGCTGACGGCGATGATGGCCTACGCCTTCGCGCGGTTCGATTTCCCCGGCAAAAACCTCCTGTTCTACAGCATTCTGGCGATGATGATGGTGCCAACGACGATGATGATTATCCCGCAGTTTATCCTGGCGAAGAACCTGAAACTGCTGAACAGCCTGCCGGGCATCGTGCTGGTGTACACAGCGACGGGGCTGGCATTTAACACCTTCCTGCTGCGCGGCTTTTTTGAAACGCTGCCGCGCGAACTGGAAGAGTCGGCGCTGATTGACGGCGCGAATCATTTTGTTATCTTCAGCCGCATCATCGTGCCACTGGCCGCGCCCGCCGTGAGCACCGTAGCGGTGTTCACGTTTCTCGGCGCGTGGGGCGAATACGTGCTGGCGCTGAACTTTTTGACGGACGCCTCGCTGCGCACGCTGCCGGTGGCGATTGCCAATTTCCAGGGCGTTCACGCGACCGACTGGGGGCTGGTGTTCGCCGGGTCGCTGACGCAGGTGATTCCGACGGTGATTCTGTTTGTGTTCTTCCAGCGGTACTTCGTGCAGGGGCTAACCACCGGGGCGGTGCGGGGGTGAGATCGGTCTGGCGTGTCATGGTAGGGACACGATATATCGTGTCCCTACAGATTGTTATCGTGTTTCTATTTCTTCAAGGGGGCATTTTGTTAGCCAACAACCCATCCATCACGATCACCCCGGACAAGGCGTTTTACCGCCCCGGCGAAAGGGTGTTGCTGCGCGTGGCGGCATCGGCGGGGACCCAGGTCGAGGCGACGATCCGCTATCTGGCAGATACGATCACGACAATGACCGCGCCGCTGAACAACGGGCAGGCCGAATTGATATGGACTCCGCCGCAGGCAGCGCCACGCGGTTACGGGCTGGACGTGCGCGTGCTTGGCGCGGACGGCCAGACGCTGGCGCTGGCTTCCGGCGCGTTGGACGTGCTGGAACACTGGATGCAAGCGCCGCGCTACGGCTTCCTGAGCCATTTTGAGCCGGGGCGCGACAATATCACCGAAACAATGGAACGGCTGGCGCGCTACCACGTCAACGGCCTGCAATTTTACGACTGGCAGCACAAACACGAAGATTTGCTCCCGGAGGCGGACATTTACACCGATTTCGCCGGGCGCGAGATGTCGGTGACGACGGTCAAACGGCTGATCGAGGCCGCCCATGCCCACAACATCGCGGCCATGCCGTACACGGCGATCTACGGCGCGTCGGTCGGTTTCTACCGGCAGCACCCGGATTGGGCGCTGTTCCGCGCGCCGGGGCAGCCGTATGAATTTGGCGACAATTTCCTCATCATCATGGACCCAACGCCGGGGTCGCGCTGGGCGACTCACCTGCTGGGTGAATTCGCGCGGGTGCTGGACAACACGGCGTTTGACGGGATTCACATTGACCAGTACGGCGCGCCGAAGAACGGACTGAACGCGGCAGGGGAAAAGGTGGAACTGGAGAGCGTTTTTCCGGCGTTTATCAACGTGGCAGCGGAAGTGGTGCAGGCCAAACGCGGCGACGGGGGCGTGACGATCTTTAACGCGGTGGGCAACTGGCCGGTGGATACGGTCGCGCCCGCCGAGCAGGACGCGGTGTATATCGAGGTGTGGGAGCCGTACCGGAAGTTCCTCGATCTGCACAAGATCGTGGCGCGGGCGGAGCAGCTTGGCGGCGGCAAGCCGGTGATTATCGCGGCGTATATTCAACCGGAGCGCGCTCATAACGTGCGGCTGGCAAACGCGCTGATTTTCGCCAGCGGTGGGTATCACCTGGAACTGGGCGAGCCGGGCGCGATGCTGGCGGACCCGTATTTCCCCAAGTACGGAATGATGGACGAGGCGCTGCAAGGCGTGATGCAGCGGTATTACGATTTTCTGGTGCGTTACGAAAATGTGCTGTCACTGGATACGACGGACGCGACGGAGACACGCGCCGCCGCGCTGACGATTGAAGGCGTCAAAACCGACGGACGGCGGTCGCAGGAGCGCGTGGCCGTGATCGTGCGAGAGGGCGCGGGACGCGAGGCGTTCAGTCTGGTGAATCTGGTGGGCATTGATACGGGCGATTGGGACAGGCCGGTGACGCAAGCGCCGACGCCGATGCGCGATCTGAAGGTGCGGATTTACACAAAGGGGAACGTTACTCGTGTATGGGCGGCGTCGCCTGATGGTGAGGACATCAGGCCGCAGATGCTCGATTATACGAAGGGGCAGGACGGCAGCGGCGCGTATATTGAGGTGCGCCTGCCGCGCCTGGATTACTGGACGATGATGGTGCTGGACTACGCAACATGAATTTACACAAACACAGCTTACAGGTGATTCTCGACAACCAGCAGCCGGGCGGCGGCTACCTGGCCTGCCCGACCATGCCCGACTACCAGTATTCGTGGTTCCGGGATGGCGCGTACATCGCTTACGGGCTGACGCTCGACGGGCAGGATTTGGGCGCACAGTACAACGGCAGCATGGCGGCACAGTGGGACAGCGCCGGGCGCTTCCATAGCTGGTGCGCCGGGGTGATTCACGCGCGCGAGGCGCAGATCGAACGCAGCATCGCGCGGGCGGCGCGCGGCGAAGCGCCGGATGTGCGGGATGTGCTGAATGCCCGCTACCGCGCCGACGGCAGCGAAGGGCCGGACGACTGGCCGGAGTTCCAACTGGATGGGGTGGGGACGTGGTTGTGGTCCGTGCGGGAATACGCGCGGGCGGTGCGGGTGACGCCGCTGCCGGCAGCCTGGGCGCAGGCGGTGGAACTGGCAGCGCGGTACCTGGCGGCGCTGTGGCGGACGCCGTGTTACGACTGCTGGGAAGAACGGGGCAGCGACATTCACATTAGCACGCTGGGCGCGATTTATGCCGGGCTGGGCGCGGCGCATGAGCTGCTGCCGGAACTGGATTTCGAGGCGACGCGGCAGGCGATCAAGGCTTACGTGCTGGACTGCGGGCTGACACCGGGCGGCGAACTGGCGAAGTCGGTCGGGCTGGACATGGTGGACGCGAACCTCATCAGCGCCGCCGTGCCGCACGGCCTGTTCGCGCCGGATGACCCGATCATGCGGCGGACGATTGCGCGTATCGAACGCGAGTTACACGCGCCGGGCAGCGGTGTTCACCGGCATCTGGAAGACACGTATTACGGCGGCGGCGCGTGGGTGCTGCTGGCGCTGTGGCTGGCATGGTATTACGCCGAAACGGGCGAAACCGACCTCGCCCGCGATCTGCTAGCGTGGGCGGAAAGCCAGGCGGACGCCGAAGGCAATCTGCCGGAGCAGGTGTTCCCGCCGGGGCTGGAACCCGCCCATTACGAACCCTGGATACAGCGGCGCGGGCCAATTGCCTGCCCGCTCCTGTGGACACACGCCAAGTATCTGATCGTGCGGCGCCGGCTGGCGCACGTGGCAGCGGGCGACCGGTAGCGATTGGTCAAGCGGCAGCGGCGGGTCCGGAATGGCGTTGTGCTCACGGCTGCGGCGCCAGACGTTGAAACGTGTGGCTATCTGAAAACCAAGCCCACTAAAGGGGCTGGAAGACGTGTTTGGGACGCCTGCAGGATTAACAAAACCACCAGCCTGGCGTTCCAAGTGGAAGCGGCGTTGTGCTCACGGCTGCGGCGGCAGACGTTTCAACGTCTGGCTATCTGAAAACCAAGCCCACTGAAGGGGCTGGAAGACGTGTTTGGGACGCCTGCAGGATTAACAAAACCGCCAGCCTGGCGTTCCAAGCGGCAGCGGCGGGTGGAAGCGGCGTTGTGCTCACGGCTGCGGCGCCAGACGTTGAAACGTCTGGCTGTCTGAAAACCAAGCCCACTGAAGGGGCTGGAAGACGTGTTTGGGACGCGTGCAGGATTGACAAAACCGCCAACCGGGCGTTCCAAGTGGCAAGCGCTGGCAGGCGGCGAACACACCCGAATACCGGACAGGCCCGGAAAGCCGGACGGCTGAGGGGAAACGCCGGCGGTTGAGGGTTGTAGAAATAAACCGCTAAAGCCGACTCGAACCCGCCGGGGAAGGGGGCGCATCCACCTGCCATCTGTCCTTTGCGGTATAATCAGCGTGTAGCCTGTCGCTGGCAGCGACCCGCGTTTCGCTTCCGGCTGACTGCTGAAAACCGGCAACTGGAAACTGGAAAACTCCCACCATGAACAAACTCTATTACGGCGACAACCTGGACATCCTGCGCAACCGCGATTATTTCCCAAACGAGTGCGTGGATTTGATTTACCTCGACCCGCCGTTTAACAGCAGCCGCAGCTACAACGTGCTGTTCAAGGACGAAAGCGGGCGGGACAGCGACGCGCAGATCAAGGCGTTTGACGATACGTGGAGCTGGGGGCCCAACGCGCAGGCGACCTACGAGGCGCTGGTGCGGGAGGCGCCGGCGACGGTGAGCGCGGCGGTGGGGGCGCTGCGGACGATCCTGGGGGCGAACCCGATGATGGCGTACCTGGTGATGATGGCGGCGCGGCTGGTGGAACTGCACCGGGTGCTGAAGCCGACCGGCAGCCTGTATCTGCACTGCGACCCGACGGCCAGCCATTATCTCAAAATCATTATGGATACGATTTTTGAGAGCGAACGCTTTTTATCAGAAATAATCTGGAAAAGAACGAGCGCACATAGTTCCGCAAAACGTCCTGGGCCAATTCATGATGTGATTCTGGCTTATAGTAAGAGTGACAATTACGTTTGGAATCAACAATATACAGCATACGACCCTGAATACCTGGAGACTTTTTTCGATCAAGTAGATGAAAATGGAAAACGTTACAAGCGGATGGACTTAACAGGCGCGGGTATTAGGAACGGTGAAACAGGTCAAACATGGCGAGGAATAAATATCACTGCAAAAGGTCGTCATTGGGCATATCCACCTTCGATACTTGATGAATTCGACCGAAAGGGTAAGATTCATTGGCCGAAAAAAGACGATGGAATGCCACGCCTTAAGGTTTATCCTGAGGACAGTTTAGGAATTCCCATACAAGATGTGTGGAATGATATTCCACCGTTACACAATTTGTCTGGAGAACGTCTCGGCTACCCCACACAAAAGCCTGTCGCGCTGCTGGAACGCATCATCAGCGCCAGCAGCAACCCCGGCGACGTGGTGCTGGACCCGTTCTGCGGCTGCGGAACAGCCATCGCGGCGGCGCAAAAGCTGGGGCGGCAGTGGATTGGGATTGACATCACGCACCTGAGCATCGCGCTGCAAAAGTACCGGCTCAAGGACATGTTCGGGCTGGAAGCGGGCAAGGATTACGCGGTGATCGGCGAGCCGGAGGACGTGGGCGCGGCGCGGCAACTGGCGCAGGACGACCGCTATCAATTCCAGTGGTGGGCGCTGTCGCTGGTGCGCGCCAAGCCGCTGGGCGGGCAGGAAGGCAGCAAGACCGGCAAAAAGGGCAGCGACAAGGGCATTGACGGGGTGATTACCTTCATTGACGGCAAAAACCGCGCGCCGGCGCGGGTGCTGGTGCAGGTGAAAAGCGGGCACGTCAAAAGCGGCGACGTGCGCGATCTGGTGGGGACGGTCGAGCGCGAACAGGCGGCGATGGGCGTGTTCATCACGCTGGAAGAACCGACGCGGGAGATGGTGAAAGAGGCAGTCAGCGCGGGGTCGTATCACAGCGAGGTGTGGGGGCGGGATTATCCACGCATTCAGATATTGACGATTGCCGAGCTGCTGGCGGGCCGGGAGGTGCAGATGCCGCAGCAGGCGGCGGCGACGTTCAAGCAGGCGGAGCGCGTGAAGGACGAGGGGGAGCAGTACGAGCGGGGGCTGTTTGATGGGTAAGTTCCGAGTTGGCGCGTTCCGAGTTCCGAGTTTTAAGAACTGACAACTGCGTAAAAAGCGTAACGCAAAGGCGCAAGGGGGCAAAGGCGCGAAGAAACCGATAAGCGGCGCCGGAGGGTGGAAGGGGGCACGGCATGCCGTGCCCCTACTGGCAAATAAAAGAGGTTTACGGATAGGTTCCTGGCAAGATGATTCAGCCAGGGAGCTGTGCGGCGACTGGGGATGCACGTGGCCGGAGAGAGGGTGAGGGGTAGGGGCACACGGCAGTACTTAACCCCTCAGGTCTGCCGCTGCGGCTGTGACGCCGGGCAAACCGAGTCTTTTAACCGGGACAGGGCTATTGTAAGATAAACGTCCATCGTTTAATCGTTGATAGGGTAATTATGACCGATTCGACCCTTCGCCCGGTGCGGACGCGCTTCGCCCCCAGCCCAACCGGGTCGCTGCACATCGGCGGCCTGCGGACGGCGCTATTTAACTGGCTGTTCGCCCGGCATTATGGCGGGACGTTCATTCTACGGATTGAGGACACCGACCAGAAACGATTCGACCCCACCGCGCTCGAAACGCTGATGGAGGCTTTGCGCTGGGCCGGCCTGCACTGGGATGAAGGCCCGGAAGTGGGCGGTTCGTATGGGCCTTACGTCCAATCGGAGCGGCTGCACCTGTACCAGCAGTGGGCGAAGTGGCTGGTCGAACAGGATAAAGCCTACACCTGCTACTGCTCGCCAGAACGGTTGCAGCAGGTGAACCGGGAGAAAGAAGCACGCAAGGAGCCGCCGGGTTATGACCGCCACTGCCGCAACCTGACGGCGGCGCAGCGGGCGGCATACGAGGCGCAGGGGATCAAGCCGGTCATCCGGTTCAAGATGCCGCTGGACGGGCAAACGGTGGTGCAGGACGCGATTCGCGGCGAGAGCGTGTTTGACAATGCCACGCAGCAGGACGCGGTGCTGCTGAAGTCCGACGGCTTCCCGACCTATCATCTGGCGGTGGTGGTGGACGATCATTTCATGCAGATTTCACACGTGATGCGGGCGATTGAATGGTTTCCATCGTTCCCGCTACACGCGCAGCTGTGGCAGGCGTTTGGCTGGGACATGCCGGTGTATGCGCATCTGCCGGTCATCCTGAATCCGAACGGCAAAGGGAAGATCAGCAAGCGGAACCCGCCGAAGGACAAGTACGGCAACATCATTCCGGTGATGGTGCATGATTACATGCAGGCGGGCTATCTGCCGGAAGCGATGACCAACTTTCTGGCGAATATTGGCTGGAACTTCGGCGACGAACGCGAAGTGTTTACGATGGACGAAGCGATTGAACGCTTTGATCTGTCGCGGGTAAACCGGGCGAGCAGCGCCTTCCCAACCGAAAAGCTGGACTGGCTGAACGGCGAGCATATCCGCCGCCTGACGCCGGACGATCTGGCGCGGCGGTTGAAGCCGGTGCTGGAGAACGCCGGTTTCGAGGTGGACGACGAGCTGCTGCGGAAGGTCGTGCCGCTGGTACAAATAAGGCTGAAGACGCTGAACGAAATCGTTGATCTGGCGGGCTTTTTCTTCCGCGAGACGTTTGTGGCCGCGCCGCCGGAAGAACTGGTGCAGGACAAGATGGACGCGGCCATGACCTGCCGCGCACTGGACCGGGCCGCCGACGTGCTGGCGGGGCTGGATGATCTGAGCCACGAGGCGCAGGAAGCGGCAATGCGGGGGCTGGCCGACGAACTGGGGCTAAAACCGAAACAACTGTTTGGCGCGCTGCGGGTGGCGATCACCGGGCAGCGGGTGGCGACGCCGCTGTTTGAGACGATTGCCATCGTGGGCAAGGACGTGGCGCTGGAACGGATACGAAACGCGGCGCAAAGTCTGGTAGTTCAGTCTTGAAATGAGCGGCGGGGTATGCTAAACTGTACTCCGTCGAACATTGGGGGATAGTTCAACGGCAGAACAACAGGTTCTGGCCCTGTCGATCTTGGTTCGAATCCAGGTCCCCCAGCACAGCACAGGAAAACGGACGAGCTAACCTCGTCCGTTTTTGTTTTTAGGGCCGGGTCATAA
Organism: Chloroflexota bacterium; assembly: GCA_016223085.1. Lineage (GTDB taxonomy): Bacteria > Chloroflexota > Anaerolineae > Aggregatilineales > Phototrophicaceae > CFX2. The sequence continues at coordinate 2,214 of JACRPS010000027.1, read as the reverse complement.
AAAGCCGGAGTTGTTATGCTCCGGCTTTTGGGGTTGGTGGTGCGGCTCGAACCTAGCCGGTCACCGTGATCGTCATGGCGGTGCTGGCTGTGCCACCCGGCCCGGTGACGGTCAGCGTTACCACGTAGCTGCCTGGCAGATTGAAGGTGTAGACCGGGTTCGCATCCGCGCTGGTTCCACCGTCGCCAAAGTTCCAGGAATAGGCGCTGATGTCGCCGCCGGACTGGTTGAAGAACTGCACGGTGAACGGCGCGGCGCCCGTGTCGCCGCTGGCGGTGAAGCTGGCGGTCGGCAGCGGAATGGGGCTGGCCTCTACCGGCGGCGTGGCAGTCGGGGGGATGTCCGTGGGCGGGGCCGGCGTCTCGGTCGGCGGCAAGGTTGCGGTTTCCGTCGGAACGGCAGTTGGCGTAACCACAAACGGCGTCTCGGTCGGCGCGAGCGTGCTGGTTGGGACCAATGTCGGAAGAACAACCGGCGTTGGGGTTATTCCGTCTTCAGGCAGTACAACAGCCGGCGCGCCCTGCGTGCCGCCTGACGTGGTAAAGGTAACGATCAGCCTGGGGGCAGTCGTCGCGCCGCCGTTGAAACTCCTGAAGAACTTCCGTGCCCAGGAGCCGGCGCTGGTGCCCTGAATGATAACCGACAGGCTGTTGCCACTCTGCCAGCCCGGACGGCTGACAACCTCCTGGATAACAGGAGACATGTCGTCAAGGTTATACCAGGTGTTGGCGTTCCACAGGACGTTTGACGCGTGCGCGACACGCTGATTCGTCAGTGGCCGCTGCGACGGGCGGCTGTTGGCCGAAAAGGCAGCGCTGTTGTCGCTGGCATCGGCGGCCAGCCGCAGGTTGATGGTAATCCACTGTGACTGTGTGGAATAGACCTGCAGGAAGGCGGAATTGATGGTCGCGCCGGCAGGGATGGTGACATTGGTAAAACGCAGCCCGGCGTAACTGGCGGTCGCCGAAGCGGCGTTACCAATCCAAATGGTCGAATTGGAATTGTTAAAGCTGGTGCCGTCCTCATTGACATCGTTCACACCACTGTTGATCTGGAAGGTCACGGTCTGTGGCGTGCTGGCCGGCGGTGTACTGGTCGGCGTTGGTGTTGGCGTACTGGTCGGTGTTTGCGTTGGCGTCGCCGTGGGCGTGCCGGTCGGTGGCGTTACCGGCGCGTCCTGAACCGTGACTTCGACCGTGTAAATGGTGGAACCGCCGTCCTTATCAGCGATGCGACCGCGCGCCGTGAAGACGCCGCTGGTCGGGTAGGGGCAGTTGAAGGTGGACGAGGTGCTGTCCGTGAGCACGAATGTGCCAGAATTGGTGCAGTCGTAAGAATACAGGAAGCCGGCAGCGGTGTCCTGCGAACCTGGATCGGTCGCATTGGTGAAGGCCAGGGTCGCCGATTGACCGGCCTGAATGACGCCGCTGAGGTTGGTAAAGGTTGCCGACGGCGCAACATTGTTCACCGACAGGTTAAACGCAACCTGCGACTGAGCGCCCTGCGGGTCGGTCGCTGTGATGGTCACGGTGGCGGCCAGGTTATCGCTGGCGTTGTAGCTCCAGGACCAGGTGCCGTTCCCCAGGTTGGTGACAGTGCCCAGCGAGGCAGACAGGGTGACGGCGCTGCCGTTGGGATCGGATACCGTGCCGCTGTTGGACGCCGTCTGGCCTTCATTGATGACAAGGCTGGTCTGGCTGGCCGTAATGACAGGCGGCAGATTGGCTGACTGCCCACAGGCAAAGCCAATGGCATTAAGCAGGGGAGAGGCAGCGGTGTCGGCAGTGGACAGCGCCAGCTGGTATTGCAGGTAACGCCCGGACAGACCCAGCGACGCACCGCTGGCGGTGACGGGGGTGAAGGCTGACCAGGAGCCGTCTGGCGCGGGCGTGTTGCCGCTGCGGGCGGAGATGCTCACACTCGTGCCGCTGGCATCCCAGGTGACGGTGCTCCAGTCCATTGCTGCGCCAGCGTCGAAGACGCGGGAGGTGAAGCTGCCGGAAGCCGCATACGGCGTGATCGTCAGCCAGTCAAGAGCAAGTGACAGGCTGTCTGCCGCCGCGTCGCTGACAATGGGCGAAATCAAATCACCGTAGGCGAAGTTATGGGTGGCGACGATAGCGCCGTCAATGGCGAAGATAGCCTGGGCGGCGGTGCGCTGGATACGGAAGCGGTGCGGGCTGCCGAGCCAGTTGCCGGGGATGAGGGTATTGG
>JACRPS010000029.1 GCA_016223085.1 Chloroflexota bacterium | reverse complement strand
GAGGAATGATTGGCGCAAATTCCAACAACAACGACATAATCCACTCTGGCAGAGTAAGCATGTTCAACCTTTCTTGGCAGTTAGGTCAAGCACTGCTTATTCTGCCGCATTTCTCTATTCGCTTATGTACAAAGTCTAGCTAAGAACCTATCCGTAAACCTCTTTTATTTGTCGGTAGGGGCACGGCATGCCGTGCCCCTACGAAGGGTTTATGGATAGCCACTAATCCAATATTGCGCCGCCGGACGGCTTTCAGCGTCCGGCTGAATCAAATAAGCCACCTAAAAGATGGCTGGAAAGCTAATTCGAGACTCTTCCAGCAGGCTTACCACCCCGATTCAGCCAGGGGACTTCCAGCCCCTGGCGACGCAAATGCTGAGGTTGATGGTTAATATGAAGCGTAAAACGTTCTTCGGCTCATCCCTCATCCCTCCCGGCAGCGCGCTTGCCGCTAGACGATTCACGCAAATAGCCGTACACTGGGATGGTCAGAGGAGACGTTAGGGGATGTCATGCCCGGCATACACGAAGTGAACCTGAAAGTCCTGGTGATGGACACGGACTTTTACGCCCTGCACGCCATTAACGGCTTCCTGGCCTGGGACCGGCGCACACGCGTCACCTACCTGTCCGACAGCCTGGAGCAGATGTGGGCGTACATTGACCGCACGCCGCTGGCGGAACTGCCGGACGTGGTGCTGCTGGATTCCGACCACCTGGGCGGGCCAACCGAACTGCGCCGGACGATCCACGAGCTGTGCCGCCACATCGAGGACGTGCGGGTGATCTGCCTGGCGCAGCAGGTCGACCCGGCGCTGGTCGAGGCGGCTGCCGAAGCCGGGGCGCGCGGGTTTCTGCTGAAAAACGACGTGCGCCTGCAGATCGCCTGGGCGATTGTGTATTCCCTCCCGCGTGATTTTATCATCACCCATAGCGTGAAGAAGGCCACCGCGCACCTCTCCAACCGCCGCGTGCTGCGCGCCAGCACCCTGCCGGAGATGAAAAAGTTCCCCGAACTGACCGACCGCATCCGGCAGGCGATCAAGCTGTGTGTGGTCGAGGGGATGCCGGCGCACCTGGCCGCCGACGAGATGGGCATCAGCCTGCACACCATTCGCGGCTATATCAAGGAAGGCTACCGCATTCTCGAAGCCTACGACGAAACCGAGTACCCGGTGGATATGACGCCGCAGGAGCGCGCCTTCATGCGCTTTACCGCCTTCGAGAACGAACGCGACGAAGACCATCACTATTCGGAAGCCTCCTGAACCACCCGCCGGAATCAAAAAACGCGGACGACTCGCGCCTGTGCCAGTCGTCCGCGTTGTGTTTTTTTTGATCGCCGCCGGCTGGACGTTTCCTGCTTATGCTTCACCAACCTGTTTGGTTGGCAGGCCGGCGTCAATCCACGCCTGAACCCCGCCTTCCAGAATCGAAACGTTGGTGAAGCCCATATCGTGGAGCAGCTTGCCACCCAGCGCGCCCATCGGGCCGAGGATGCAGGTGGTAATGATCGGGCGGGAACGGTCTGCCAGCGCCGGTTCGCGCCAGTCTTCGGGCACTTCGTTGTCCGCCTTATACGTCAGGCTGCCCAGCGAGATGTTCATCGCACCGGGGACGGTGCCGGTCATGGCGATGTCCGCCGCGTCGCGCACGTCAATCACCAACGTATTCGGGTCTTGTTGCAGGCGCTGGTGCGCCTCCGCCGGGCTAACCGTTGGCACCTGAGCAAATGCCTCAGCCGCCATCTGTCCAAATGTTTTTGCCATTTCAATCCCCTTTCCTCTCAATAATCCATCCTTCGATGTTTACTGCTTCAGCATTAAATAGCTAAAAGTTATTATACAGATTTTGTTTTATAGTCAATAAGTATATACAGGGATAATGAAACGGCGTGGTGATCCAAGTCACACAACCGTATGCAATTGAAAACATGACCTACCGTTTTTCTTCCCATCGCCCATAACCGGAGGTGAGCGCGGACGAATACCCCTTCGTCTCGCTCACCTCGTAGGTCAGGAACTCTATCGGCTCATTCAGGGCGGCAGTCGTACCGCCTGTGCCCTGGCGGTGTCTATACCTTCATCCGTTCCGCCACTTCATCTACTACGCCCGTGAGCGCGTCTTTGATGAGGTCACGCAGTTCCTGCGGCGGCAGGGTGGCGCGGTCGCGTCCGGCTTTCGCCGCGTCCTCGATGCTGTAGCCGCCGATCACAGCCAGCGCCAGCGTGACGATCAGCGTCAGCAGTTCGCCGCGCACCGCCTGCACCTCCGGCAGCGCCAGCGCCAGCAGGCCGACCAGCAGCGCGCACAGCGCCACGATCACACGGCGGGATTTGAGCGCCAGCAGCAGCGGGTCAAGCAGCGGGCGGCGCAGGGTTTTGTCGTCGTTCATGTCTTGCTCCTTGTTGGTAGCGATTGGCAAATACAGGAAGTTTCCAGTTGCCAGTTGCCAGAAAACTGACAACTGGCAACTTTTTACTTGGCGTTCTTGGCGTCTTGGCGGTTGATGAGTTATTCTCCGCGCAGGTCGTGGATTTCCTGTTCCAGCCAGGCCACCTTGCGCGCCAGGTCGTCCAGCGGCGACTGCCCGGCGAATTTCGCCAGATCAAGATCGCTGCGGTTGGACTGCCGCAGGCCGTCCAGCTTTTGCCGCCGCTGCTGGCGGGTCTGCTCGGCGGCGGCCTGCTCCTGCCGGTACACTTCCCACTCCGCGAGAAGCTCGGCCAGGGTTGGCTTGTCCGTGCGCGGGTCGCGCCACTCACCAATCGCGTCGTAGCCGTTGCCGGTCGCGCCGCTGCCGCGCCAGTGATAGGCGCTGCCGGGGCGCAGCCGCCCCAGCACCAGCCGTATATCCACCTCACGAATATCGGCCATCATGCCTCCTTCCAGAATTCGGCCAACGTGTAGATTTCGGTGTCAAACCCGGCGGCAATGCCCAGGCCCGTGGTCGCCAGCGTCGTTTCGCAGCGGTGCTGCACTTCCAGCACTTTGGCAGATGCCAGCGTGAAGCGCCCAACGATGATGCTGGGGATGGTCTGGTTGCCGGTGGACGGGTTGCGCTGCGACGAGCCGACCAGCAGCGTCGCGGCGTTGGTGAGGTTGTACAGCCGCGCCTGATGTTTATTGACGCCGTAAGCAGGGCACTGGATGCGGCAGCGATACGTGCCGGCGGCCAGCGTGATCTGGTTGGCCGCCAGCGCCGCGTACCCGCCGGTGTCCACCACGCGGTTGTTGAGGTCGCGCGTCTGCCACGCGCCGGCGGTGAACGTGCCGCCGTCGGTTCCTGCCGGCTTTTCGTCGCGCAGCAGGATGTAGCCGGTCAGCCCGGCGTAGAGGAATTCGAGGTTGTCGCGCACCTGCTGGTTCAGGTCGGCTTCCGTGACCAGTTGATCTACCAGCCAGGTGATCGGCGGCGTCCAGATTGCGGGCATGGAATCTCCTTTCGATTATGAGTTGCCAGTTTCCAGAGAAGGCGGTTGGGAATACGAAGGGCGGGGTATGCAGGGACAATATATCGTGTCCCCTGCGTACCGGTTAAGCGTCGTGCGCCGCTAGAGGCTAAAGAGGCTTGTCCGGTGGTAATCAGGTGCGTTTATCGCCGCGCGCGGACATTGCAGTTCAAAACGGCAAGCTGACGATTTTTGGAAACCCCTCAAGGGGTTCAAAACGGTTCTTCCAGCCCCTTCAGCGGGCTTGAAGTTGGTCAGCCAGGGGTTTAAACCCCTGGCGCCGCCGATGCGAGCAAAACGCCATTGCCGGGCACGCCTCTTCCAGCGTCCGGCGTCGCCAATCGTACCCCCTGTTTAATAGGCGACGACCGTATCCCGGCGCAGGCGGCTGCCGCGCAGCAGCCAGAACGCGCCGGCGCGAACGCTCTCCAGCGTCCACGTCACGCGGTGACGCGCGCCACCCAGGTCTACCCGGTGCGTCTCCGCCACGATGAAGTAGTCGGCAACGTGGCCGGTCTGGGTTTCGCGCACGGTGATGCGGTCGAACAGCGTCCGCGCCAGGATTTGCGCCTCGTGCGCTGGACCGGCGAGCGTCAGCGTCCGTACCGTGCCGCGCGGTGTTTTGCGGCGGGCCAGTTCGTATCGCGCCAGCCGGTCGGCCTGCTCCACCGCATCGAGTGCGGGCAGATCAAATGCCAGCGTGCGCAGGCCGTAGACCGCCAACGCATACGGGCTGGTCTGCTCCACCGTCAGTGGATCGCTGCGGTACAGCGGCGTGCCGCGCAGTTGGAGATACAGGTAAACCGGCAGGCGGCTGCGGTTGCGGATTTCCAGCGTTGCGGCGCTGAAACCGGCAGCCCGCACGATCACGTCCACCTGCCGCGTGACATCCGCGCCGCTGCCATCCGGCGCGAGGTTGGCGCTGTAGTCCACACCGCGCACCGGCGCGCTGATTGCCAGCGCGCCAATCGGGCGCTCATCATCGGCGCGGAAGCGGGCCACCAGCGCGCGCGGCTGGTCGCCCGGCGGCACCGGCTGCGGCGCGGGCAGCGCCCACAGCAGCGAACCGTCCGCGCCCAGACGGCGTGGGGTCAGCCGCACCTGCACCCGGCTTACCGTGCTGTCGCCATAGCTGTAGTCCAGATGGTCCATGTCATCATCAAACACGGCAGCGGGTGCGCCTGGCTTCAGCAGGTGATGCCGGTTGAAAAACACGGCGGTGCCGGCGCGGTTGAAGAAGAAGCGCCCACGCTCGGCTTCGACCACCTGCCGAATCGCTTCGTCCGCCGGGATGCCGTCTGCCCAGGTGTCGCCGACGTAAGCAAACACCGTCAGGCCGGGTTGCAGACTGCGGGTCAGCGGCGCGGCGGGCAGGCGGGTATTCCGCCCCAGTTCGCCGTTGCCACTGCGCCCGATCAGCCAGCGGCCTTGCAACACGCTCCGGCGCAGCGGCACGGCATCCAGCACCCGGCTGATGATGGCATCGGCGCGCTGGTTGATCTGCGGCGGCAGCCGAATCCGGTGCTGCTCCAGCGCCGCGTCTGCGCCCAGAGCCTGGATCACCGCGGCACGTGGTCCCTGGTCGCCCGGTGCCGGTTCAACCCGGCTGACGAAGCCGGTGAAGTGCGTCCGCGTTGTCAGGCCGTCGTGGCTCTGGATGCGCACCGGCGTGCCCGGCGGCAGCGCGCTCGCTTCCGGCGAGTAGGCGCGGCTGACGTTCCGCACGGTAATGGCGGCGCTGGCCGGCGGGGCAGCGCTGTCGTCCGGCGCCGCCAGACCCAGCCGCCATTCCAGCGCCAGCACGTCGGCGCTGATGTCGGTGAACGCGCCATCGCTGTCCACGTCCAGCCCGACGAGATAGCTGACAGTCATCGTGTCTCCTTTCGCAGTAGTTGAGGGATGAGGTATGAGTAAAGAGTCCTAAGTGAAGGCGTTCGCTTTTCACGCATCCCTCGTGCCTCGTCCCTCATACCTGCACCACCCACAGGTGGCGGAAGGCGCAGCCGTGATACACCACGCCGCCGTGGGTGAACGTGCCCGGCTCGACGTTCACCCGCGCCGGTTCGAGCAGCGCGCCGCTGAGGGTCGGATTTGCCCCCAGCGCCGTGAAGTAGGCGTCTATCAGATCGGCCAGATGCGGCAGCGCGGAACGTGACCCGCGCCCGGCGCTGACCGGCCCGACCAGCAGCAGGTGCGTGACGTGGTACGACACCACCTTCGCGCCGTTGCTGAACGCCAGCGCGCGGAAGCACTCGCCCCGCGCCGGGAACAGCGTATCGTCCTGCGTTTCCCCCGGCAGCACCAGCAGCGCCGGAAGCTGCGCCCGGCTCAGCGTGTCCGGCGTGGCGTCCACGTCGTAGTTATGCGCCACGCCGGATACCGCCAGCGCGGCCAGATTGGATAAAGCGGTACGGAAGGAAGCCATGCGAGTCCTTTCTATTGGCCGAACAGCGCAGCCAAAATTCCGTTATACTCAAAGGTAAAGGGTTCAGTCTGAAAGGAATGTTCCTATGGCACAGGAAGGGGTTGAAGAACGCCAGCACGACGTTGCCAGGCACGACGGCAAAAAGAAGAAAAAACAGCAGACCGCCGTTCGCAAACTGGACAAAAAGTTTTACGAACAGGAACTGGAACGGCTGCAATTTGAGCTGGTTAAGCTGCAATACTGGATTAAGGAAAAGGGCTTAAAGGTTATTCTGTTGTTCGAGGGGCGCGACGCCTCCGGCAAGGGTGGCCTCATCCAGCGCATCGTCGAGCCGCTCAATCCACGCGGCGTGCGCCAGGTGGCGCTGGGCACGCCGTCCGACCGCGAAAAAACGCAGTGGTACTTTCAACGCTACGTGGCCCACTTCCCGGCGGCGGGCGAAATCGTCATTTTCGACCGAAGCTGGTACAACCGCGCCGGCGTCGAGCGCGTGATGGGCTTCTGCACCGACGACGAATACTGGGAGTTTATGCACTCCTGCCCGGATTTTGAACGGATGCTGACGCGCTCCGGCATTATCCTGCTTAAGTACTGGCTGTCTGTCAGCGACGAGGAACAGGAGCGCCGCTTCCAGAGCCGCGCCAAGGACCCGACACGCCGCTGGAAACTCAGCCCGATGGACGTGGAGTCGCGCGCCAAGTGGGTGGAATATTCCAAAGCCAAGGATTTGATGCTCGACCACACCGACATCCCGGAAGCGCGCTGGTATCAGATCGATTCCGATGACAAAAAACGCGCCCGGCTGAACTGCATCCGGCACATCCTGAGCCAGATTCCTTACGAGGACATCATCCCGCGCAAGCTGGAACTGCCGCCGCGCCCGCCCGCCGACCAGCATTACGTCCGCCCCCCGCGTGAAAAACACGCCATCGTGCCGGATTATTACCCGGAGTATTGAGCGATGAAACGCTTTCTGGTGCTGGTGCTGTGTCTTTACGTGTCGGTGATCGGCATGGCCGTTGCCGGCAATGGGCTGACCGGTGAAGCGGGTGTCGCCCCATTGGCGTTGTGTATCCTCCTGGTGATGGTAGCCATGCGGTATGCGACAATACGCAGGGTACACCCGGAACAAGCGTAGGGGCGTAGCACCGCTACGCCCTGAACGAACCGTCATGCGCCTTACGCCTTCACGCCCAACCGCCGCAGGCTGGCAAGCGCCTCCTCTAAACTGTCGGGCGCGAATGCCGGGTTATCCGGCTCTTTATACAGCCACGCCGCCCGGCGCAGCGCCAGCGCCGCCACGTCGGCGGGCGGCTGGTAAACGCTGACCGGCGTGTTCAGCGCGTGGGGCGCTGCCGTTGTGCCATTCGCGCCGCGCTGCACCGTCAGGACATTCGTTGTCGGGTTCACCGCCAGCACCCACAGGTATTCATCCTCGATCTTAAGCAGTTGCCCGACCTGAAAACGCGGCGCTTCACCCATGCTGTCCGCGCCATCCGCGTCGGCGACGGTGAGTATGGTCGCCCCCGCCGCCAGCGGGTTATCGCGTACCGTGTCGGCGGCGCCGCGCCACGCTTCATCCCAATGGTCGTGCCAGCCCCAGATGCCCGTTACGGTGATGGCGTTCACCGGCGTTTCCGCCCAGGTGAAGGCGCTGCCGCCGACCAGCCGCAGCGCGCCCGCCGGGCCATCGGGCGGGAGCAGCAGCGCGTTTGCCGTCGGAATGGCGCTGCCGTCGCCGTTGGTCAGCGCCACCAGTTCCAGCAGATCGTCGTCCAGCAGCAGTTCGCGGCTGTTTGTGATGCTGTGTTTGACATCCGCGCGGCGCGGGCAGAAGCGGCGCTCCGCCGCCCGTTCAATCTGCGCGGTCGCCGTGTGCAGCGCTTCCAGCAGGCGGGCGTCGTCCGCCGTGTCGCTGTCGGCCAGTCCCAAACGCTGGCGCAGTTGGTGCAGGGTGGATAACGTATACACATGAGTCTCCTTTTCTCTTGGCGTTCTTGGCGTTCTTGGCGGTTAAGCTCTTGGCGCTTGGCATGAACCAGACAGCAGTTGGCCGTGTTATACTCGGCGGACTTTTTATTGTTTGTAATAAGACGGGGGTTTTAATGGACAAGCCGAAGCTGTGTGATCTGCTGGGTGCGCGGTATTACGGTACGTTCTGGGTGCGGGATGTGCGGATGCAGGACTGGGGCAGCGATCTGGTGCTCGATTGCAGCTACGAACCCGGCGAACCGGACGCGCCCATCCCCTTCCGGCTCACCCTGCACGACTGCCGTGAAATTCAGTGGCGGGTGTACGCCCATCTCAAACATCCCGAAGACACGACCCTGCCTGCCGAACTGGTCAACGTCGCGCTCGGCGCGGGCAACCATCACAAGCCGCTGAACCTGCTGACCGATTCGTTCGGGCTGACGGTGCTGTACGGCGAATTGCAGGTGCTGAAAACGGGGTGAACTGCGGGTATCCACCAGCTTGCCGCCAGAAGCTGGAAGCCCCCTGGCTGTATCGTCTGGGCAAGCCCGATGGAAGCAGGCTGAAAGCAGCTAATATTGTCGTTCCAGCCACCTTCAGGTGGCTTTTTTCGTCCCGCCGTCCGGCTTTCAGCGTCCGGCGGCGCTCGTAATGAACCCAGTTCTGTCGAATCATGAAACGCTCACGCAAGCCCACTTTTGAACAACTCTCCGGCCTGCTCCGTTATAGGGAGTAGAAAGGAGCGCGACGACGTGCTGCAAGCTGCCGAACACGAGCTACTCATCCAGGCGCAGGCCGGCGACTGTGACGCCTTCGCCGAACTGCAAACGCGGCTGGAGTCGCCGGTGCGGCGGTTCGTGTGGCGGCTCATCGGCAGCAGCGACGCCGAAGACGACATCGTGCAGGACTCGTTCATCGCGCTCTACAAGAATCTGCGCCACATCTACCCGGCGGAAAAGCTGCGCCCGTACCTGTTCCGCATCGTGCGCAACCGCTGTTACGACGAACTGCGGCGGCAGGGGCGCTTCCGGCAGGTGTCGCTGGACGACGACGAACCGTCGGAGTCGTGGGCGGCGCAGAACACGCCGCTGGATGGCTCGTCGCAGCCGGAGGAAGTGACCCACTGGCTGATGCTCTACCTGGACGTGCAGAAGGCGATTGACCGCCTGCCGGAAATGCAGCGCCAGACGCTCATCCTGTATGCAGAGGAAGAACTGTCGTATCAGGAGATCGCGCAGGTGATGAACACCAATATCGGTACGGTGAAATCGCGGCTGTATTACGCCAAGAGGACGCTGCGGCAGCTTCTCAGTGCCGAAACCGTGCAAGTGCTGGACGCCGAATTTAATCAGGAGTGAACGGGATGAACGCGCCTTACCACTACGATTCAATGCTTGCCCGCGACCGCCGCCAGCGGATGCTGCGCGAAGCCGAGCAGCGGCGTCTGGCCGACGCCAGCCGCACCCGCCGCCCTGCCGTCTACCTGCGCCTGCTGGGCAGCGTTGGCGACTGGATGATCGCCGGCGGTACGCGCCTCAAGGCGCGCCATCAGGCGGCACTGGAAGCGGTGCGCGCCAGCCGCTATCAGCACCTCCCTGGATTCGAAATCCGGTAGGGGCGGGTTTGAAACCCGCTCCTGCGGTTCAGCCAACTGTTTAATGACGGAGAAACCCATCTCCGACCACGTAATGAAGGAGCACAGAATCATGTTATCGGAAGACACCCGGCGCGACCTGCGCCAACTGCTGCCGGCGATCAAGGCGCTGGCAAATTCGGTGGAAAAAAGCCTGATGATGGACATTCGCGGCACGGGCGATGTGGCCGTTAAGAGCTACCGCGGCCTGCACAGCCGCGTGGCCGCCGCCCTGCCGGACGACCCGTACATCACCGACGCGCTGGCGCTCGACATCGCGCCGGACGCCGACGACCGTCAGAAACTCGCCCTGGTGCAGATGGCCGTCAGCCAGTTGACCACCTATCTGGAAGGGCTGCTGCGCGTCGAACGGGACACGTCCGCGACCGCTTACGCGCCGTCGTTCGCGGCGGACATCGAAGACCTCAAGGACCTGGGGCGCGAACTGCGCGACCGCATCATGGCGACCACGAAGGACGCGCTGCGCCGCGCCATGACCGAGATTGACATTGACATTGACCTGGGCGAAGGCAAACGCAAGCGTAAGATCACCATCAACACCCCGGAGTTTGACGACCTCAGCGGGCAGGATTTGTCCGGGCGCGACTTCTCCGACAAAAACCTGATGGGCGTGGACCTGTCCGAAGCCCTGCTGATGCAAGCCAACCTCAGCCGCGCCAATCTGCGCGGCGCCGAACTCGACGATGCCAATCTGGAAGGCGCGACGCTGGCAGAGGCCAATCTGGAAGGTGTTAACGCCAGCGATGCCATCTTCATCCGCGCCAATCTTCAGCGCGCCAACCTGCGCGGCGCCGAACTGTCCGATGCCGTATTTGAGGAAGCTGACCTGTCGGACGCCAACCTCGAAGGCGCGAATCTGCCGGATGCGGTTTTGCAGCGTGCCAATCTGCGGCTGGCGAACCTCGCTGGCGCGGAACTGGCCGATGCCAACCTGGAGTCCGCCGATCTGTCGGAAAGCAATCTCGCCGGGGCGAACATCCACGACGCTCACCTGGCCAATGCCAATCTGCGGCTGGCGAACCTCGCTGGCGCAGAACTGGACGATGCCAATCTGGAGTCCGCCGACCTGTCGGAAAGTAATCTCTCCGGCGCGGATTTGCGTGATGCCAATCTGAATCATGCCAATCTGCGGCTGGCGAACCTCTCCGGCGCGGACTGCCGCGCGGCGAATCTGGAGTCGGTTGACCTGTCCGGCGCCAACCTCACGGCGGTCAGCTTCCGCGAAGCCAATCTGCGCCATGCCAATCTGACCGGCGCGACCATCCACCAGACCAACTTCCGCGATGCCGACCTGACCGGCGCGACCATGCCCGATGGCCGCCCCTACGAACCCGGTATGCGGATGACCCCGCATCCACCCGTACCGCCCGTTCCACCCGTGCCGCCGGTGCCGCCAGCACCCCCGCGCTAAACACCGTTTTCCCGGTAGGGGCGAACCAGCGGTTCGCCCCTACGTCTGAGGCTCAAGCCTCCGGCTGCATCTGTTGATAGTTTAGCGCCTATCCGAAAACCTCTTTTATTCGTCGGTAGGGGCACGGCATGCCGTGCCCCTAATTAATGAAACACCCGACATCGTAGGGGCGCACTGCTGTGCCCCCGTGCGTACCGGGTTAAGCCTTGTGCGCTGCCAGGGGTCTGCACCCAGGGGACATGCGTCCCCGTTCGCGGGAAAGCCCTCTGGCTGACGCTTGCCGGTAAGCCTGCTGCTGAACGCAGCGCTTTCCCTTTTCCAGCCACCTTCCAGGTGGCTTATTCCTTCAGCCGGACGGCTTTCAGCGTCCGGCGATGCTCCCCCGCACGTAAAACAGCACCAGTTGGCGATCTCGCGGCACGTTAAACGGGCTGAAATGCGGCACGCCCAGCCTGAACTGCTCCTGCAGCAGCGTCAGCGTGCCGGCGTCCGTTGGCTCGACAAAAAAGGCGTGGTCAACACCGCGTATCAGACTGGCGAGATATTCGCGGGACGTTTCCAGCGGCGTCCGCACGTCCAGCACCAGACCGCTGTTCAGATAGCCGACGATGCCGGATAGATACTGCTGGCCGAGCGTGCTGTTGCTGATGATATGCACGTGTGTCCCCGGCGGAAAATGGGCGGCACGGAAAATCGGGTCTTCGCTGTCGAAGCCGGGACGAAGCTGGCGGTTGTACACCTCCAGATGGTGGCCGAAGTAATACCGCATCTGGGCAAAGGCCATGACTGCCGCCAGCGCCACCATCACCGGCGGCCAGCCGCGCCAGCCGGGGCGCAGCAGCGGCAGCGTGTAGCGCACGCCCAGCGCCAGCAGCAGCGCCAGCGCCGGGAACGCCACCACGTACCGGGCGAAGATCGCGCTTTCGGTCATCAGCATGTTGCCGGCAGACGTGAGCAGCACCCACAGCAGCACGACAATGCCCATCTGCCGCCCGCGCCACAGCAGGCCGAACACGCCCAGCAGAAACACCGGCACCAGCATTTCCAGAATCAGCGGCTGGTCGCCGCCGTAAAACAATCCCGTTTCCACTTGATGCACGTACACCAGAAAGGGTCGCGTCAGGTGCTGTTCCAGCGTTTGCGGCGTGCCCTGCGTGACCACACGCCAGTAGTACGAGCCGCCCACCGCCACCGTTTCCATGCGCGGCATGACCGGCTTGCGCTCCGCCAGCAGCGTGGTGTACACCGGCAGCCCCACCAGCAGCGCCGCCAGCGCCAGCGCCGCCAGATTGCGGCGAACCGATGTATGTCCTTGCGGACTGTAGGGGCGAACCGCCGGTTCGCCCCTACCCAATATCCACAGGAAAACCAGCCACCCCACCACCAGCGGCGGGAACAGCAGCCGCCCGCCTTCATAAAAATACTGTGTCAGGCCGAGCATCGCGCCGGCCAGGGCGTAGTCCAGCCGCCTGCCGGTTTTAATTCCTCGCGCCAGAAACGCCAGCGCCAGCGTGCCAAACAGTGGGTCGGCCACGTTGTTTAGGCCGATACGGCTGAAGTGCAGGTGCGGCGGGAAGGTCGCCAGCAGCAGCGCGGCCATCACGGCGGTGGTGCGGTCGAACAGCGTCCGCGCCAGAAAGTAGGTCGCCGGAACGGTCAGCGTCCCCAGCGCGGCGCTGACCAGCCGCAGGCTTTCCAGGTTGCGCCCATGCACCGCCGCGATCTCGGCCTGCCAGTACGGATATAGCCAGGGGAAGGCGGTGATCCCCGCGAACGGCGACAGCAGCTTGCTACTGCCTGTGCCGGACAGCAGCCCGGCCACCGCCGTCGAGAAGTGAATCTCGTCAATAAACTTGTGCACCAGGTCTTCCAGCCGCCACACCCGCAGCCCCAGCGCCAGCAGCGTGACCAGCACGACGGCGGCGATTTCGTACCACCTCCACCGTAGGGACACGATCTGTCGTGTCCCTACAGCCCTTTCGATTTGGCACGGGGTTAATCCCAGCCCGGCCACCACCAGCGCCACCCCCAGGCACAGCAGGATAAACTGCGTCCGTAGCGGTACGGTTTGCAACGCGGGGATACCGAGGAACGGGCCGTTGATCTCCACCAGCGCCAGCAGCGCCACCACGCCCAGGACCAGAGCCGTCACCGGCACGGCGCGCCATAGCGCCGCGAACCGGGCTGGCCGCGCCGCCGCCGGCGTCTCGACAACCGTCACCCGCGCCGCTTCCTGCGTTTCGCGCAGGCTGTGGCGGTTCAGGCCCGTGGCGATCCCCAGCGCCACCGCGCCTGCCAGCAGAAACGCAGTCGCCTGTAGCAGCGTGTACCCGCCGGTCGCCGGGCGGAAATACCAGGCGCTGGCCGCAAACAGCGCGATGGCCAGCAGCGTGAATCCAACCGTCAGCGCCCGCCGCGAAAGGCGGGCACGTCCCACTGTGGCGAGAGCAACCTGTCTGGTGATGGCTTCCAGTCGCATTTACGAACCCTGATTACACCGTTGGTATTTCTGTTCCAGTCCCGGTAAATACGGAGCATAGTACAACAGGAGTTCGCGTTCGTCAGGGATGATGTCGGCAAACGGCGACCGTTCCGGGGGACGCAGGTAGAAATTGGCGCGCAGCCGGTGCAGGGTAACGGCGTCATCAGGCCGGATGAAAAAGGCGATGTCGCGCCGGCAGGGGATGTCGCGCAGATATGCTTCGCTAAGCTGGCTGGATGGGATGCTGTTGATAACCAGGTCTTCGCGCATCAGGTGCAGCAAACCGCCCGCCTCGATCAGATTCACTTCATCGGGTGCGATGACGTAGATATCGGTTCGGGCGGGGAAGCTGGCCGCCCGCAGCGCGGCGTCGTAACCATCAGCATAGGGTTTCGCCATGCGGAACTGGTGGTTGAACATCGGCAGGTGCTCGCCGTAATAATAAACGATTTGCACGCCCGCCGCCGCGATGCCAAGCGCCACCAGCGCGCGCGGCCAGAAGGTTTCCCACTGCCGCGACGGCCAGACCAGCGGCAGCGTGTAGCGCAGCCCGACGGCACCGGCCAGCGCCAGCGCCGGAAGCACCGTCACGAAACGCGGCGACGCGGTGCTGTCCACCATCAGGCTGTTCCCCGCCGATACGCCGCCAATCCACAGCAACAGCAGCAGCAGCCCCGGCACGCGCCAGCGCCGCAGTGCGATGATGAGTCCCAGGAACAGCAGCGGTTGCACCAGCGGCAGCACCAACGCCTGCGACCCCCTGTAAAACAGCGTGCGGTCGGCCCAACTGGTGTATACCAGCAGACTGGGCGCGACGTGAAAGCGCAGATGGCGTTCCAGCGCACCTTCTTCCAGCAGGCCGCGCCAGTGGTCGGCGGGGAGGCCGGTGCCGTGATCTACCATCCGCGCGAACAGGGGACGGTCTAGCCCGATCAACGTCATGTATACCGGCGCGCTGACGATCAGCAGCGCCAGCGCTGCCGTCAGCAGGCCACGCCAGGGCACGCGCCGTTCCGCCCGCGCCAGCACCAGACTGCCCGCCACCCATACCAGCAGCAGCGGCGTAAAGAAGATGCGCCCGCCCTCATAAAAATACTGCGTCAGGCCGAGCATCGCGCCGGCGGCGGCGTACTCCACCCGGCGGCCAGAGCGCAGCCCGCGCGCCATCAACGCCAGCGCCAGTGTGCCAACCAGCGGGTCGGCGATATTGTTCAGACCAATGCGGCTGAAATGCAGGTGCGGCGGAAACGTCGCCAGCAGCAGCGCCGCCAGCAGCGCGGTTTTGCGGTCAAACAGCGCCCGCGCCAGCAGGTAGAGCGCCGGAACGGTGAGCGCGCCCAGCACCGCGCCCGCCATTCGCAGGCCGATCAGGCTGCGGCCAAACAGGACGACGGTCTGTTCCTGGAGATAGGGGAACAGGTAGGGAAACGCGGTGATGCTGCTGAAGGGCGCGAGCAGTTTGATGTCATCGTCCACCAGCAGGCGGCGAACCGCCGACGCAAATGCCTCTTCGTCTACCAGAAACCGCATCGAATCCTGCAAATTCCAGGCGCGCAGCCCCAGCGCCAGCAGCGTGATCGCCAGCAGCAGGAGCAGCGCCCGCCGCGAGTGGCCGCCAGTCGCCAGCCGCCAGACCAGCGCGCCGGTTGAACGCAGACCGCCGAGGCCGACGATAACCAGCAGGATACCGGCGACCAGCAGGATAAACTGAACATCGGTGCTCTGGGGAAAGCGGGCGTTAATTGCAAAGGTATGGGTGTTGTACTCCGTGACCAGCGCCAGCGCCAGCACGCCCGCGCCCGTCAGCAGCCAGTTGCTCCGCCCGCTGATGGCAGGCACGGGCAGGCGAACCACAAGCGCCGGTGTCACTACATCGCGCAGACCTAGCGCGATGACCAGCGCGGCGCCACCGCCCGCCAGCAATACCAGCGCCGCCCCGACGTTAAACGAACTGGTGCGGCTCAGCGCCAGCGAGAAACCCCACGCGCTCCCCGCCAGCAGCGCCAGCGCCAGCAGCGTCAGCCACGCCGCCAGCCTCCTCCGGCGCGGCGCTGCCCAGGCACGTGCCGCCTCCGCTGTGACTGAACCCGCCCGAACCAGATCGCGCAGCCGCCGGTTGAAGCGGACGCCAACTATCGGCAGGCGCTGCCGCAGCGGCCAGACCGCCACCAGCAGCGCCACGACCAGCAGCAGCGCGAACAGCACGGCGGCGGCCAGCGGCGCGGCCAGTTGCAGTGCCACCAGTCCCAGCCCGCCGGCGGCGGCCAGCGGCAGGTACAGCCAGCGCCGCGTGGGCGGCGACGGCGCGGCAGCTACTGGCGCTAGGCCGGTGGCTGGTGGTGTTATCGGGACTCCATTGGAGCGCGTGCCGCGCACCCGCGCCGCCCGTACAGTCAGCAGACCTGCCGCGCCCATGCCGGTCACCAGCCAGTACACGGGCCGCAGCCATCGGTTTCGGCTCATCACGGTTTATTGGCGTCTTCCGCCTATGACAGCTTTGGCGATTATTTCATCCCTCATTAGAGTAACACAGGTTGAAAGCCCGTGTTGCGCCGTTTTGTTGTGGTTTATAAACACGCTGTCCATCGTTCCGGTTCAAATGCCGGATATAACGAACGGTCTTGAACCCCTTCAGGGTTCGCCAACAGCGTGCTTCAGGGTTTCCCCAAAACACCCCGCTTGCCGTTTTGAACGGCAAGCGCCGGCAAGCGGTGCAGTCCAACTTTAAACCGGTTCTTCCGGTCCCAGGCGGCCTGAAAACCTTGATCGGGCACAGCCTGTCGTGCCTCTATGCCGAGTCAGACCGGCGGCATCTCGCAGTGTATAATGAATCATCCTGCCCGTTGGCCTGTTCAGCGGCAGCGCGGCCTTCCGGCGCGTTAACCACACCGATGGAGGTTTTAATGCACGTCGAATCTGACCGTTCCCGGCTGCTGGACCCAATCGCAGCCAATGATGCCTGCTTCCAAACGCTTTCGTCACAACCCACCACAACCGCCCTGCGTATAATGCTGTAGAAGGATTGTCCTTTGTCATCGTCAGTCTTTTCTTAAGGAGAGAAACCGATGCGAAAACTCGTTGTTGTCTGCATGGTGGCGCTGCTCATGCTGAGCGCAGTTGCGGGCGCGGTGCTGGCCACGCCGGTCGCCGACCTGACCGCGCTGGCGCAGTATTTCCCGGAGAATACCGTTTTATTTGCGGCCTTCCGCACCGATGAAGGCTTTATTGAAACCCTGGACGGCGTCATCGGCCAGGCGCGTGATCTGCTGCCGCCCGGTGCGATTCCCCCCTTCCGCCTGAATATGCTGCTCGATCAGGCCGTGAGTGACCTGGGACAGGGCAGTTTCCGCCAGGCCGTGCGCCCCTGGTTAGGCGACACGGCGGCCATTGGTCTGATCGGCGACTTGAGTAGCGCGCCGCGTGGTCTGCTGGCCGTTGCCATCACGGACCGGGACGCCGCCACGGCTTTTGTTAAGGCTTTCCTGGAGCAGGGAGATACGGAATATGACACCCGCGACCGGGGGGGTTATACCCTGTTCACCGACCCCGACGAGGAGGGCGCGTTTGCCATTGGCGACGACGTGCTGTTTCTGTCGGTGCCGACCAGTGAACTTCCCGAACTGACCGGCGATTTTATATCGCTGGGGGACAGCCCTGCCTTCACCGGCGCGCTGGCGCTGCTGCCGGCGGACGAGTACAACGGAGTTGCCTATCTGGATATGCCCACCATCTTCGCCCTGTCGCAGCGGGAGATGGCGGCGGGTGGAGTCCGAATGCAGGGGATAGCGGATATGTTCGCCGCCTTTGCCGATGCGGTCGGCCCGCAGGTGTATGGCTTCACCATTCTCGATGGGCGGTCGCTGGTGATGGACGCCGTGCAGCAGTTGGGCGACACCGCCGCGCTGGAAGCCGCCGGCATGACCCTCACGATGCCGACCACGCCGGTTGACCCCTCCTTCGCCGCCAACATCCCGGCGGACGCGCCGCTGGTTGTCATGGGCACGGAACTCAATACCGGCATCACCGCCGGTTTCCAGAACTTGCGCGCCTTCGGGCGGCTGCTGCAGGAGCAGGCGCGCGCCCTGCCGGACGATGAACTGGACGAGGACACCCGCTGGCTGCGCGACGTAAACGTTGGCAACGCCATTGTCGCTTTCACCAACCTGTCGTTCGCGGGTGTGACCGGCCTCAATCTCGAACAGGACGTGCTGCCCTGGATGGGTGGCAATTATGCCGCTTACCTGCGCCTGCTGCCGCTGCCGGAAGAAACCGATGCGACCGTCGCGCCGGACTTCGCCGTGCTGGTTGAAGCGACCGACAGCGCCGGGCCGCAAACGCTGGTTGAGGCGCTCGGCAGCGCCCTGGAACAGTACGGCTTTCCTCCCACCACCGAGGACGTGAACGGAACCAGTACGCTGGTGTTCGGCGCGGCGCTTCGGCATCTTTACGAGCGCGGCGCGGCGCGGGAACGCCTGGCGGCAGCGCCGGAATTGGACCTCCTGATTGGCGGGAATGACAACCTGTTTATCGTCGGTTCACGGCCTGCCGTCGTGGACAGCCTCATGTCTGCCGGCGACCGGTTGGCCGACGCGCCTGCCTTTATCGAAGCGCAGACTTACGCGCTCGACGGCGCGCAGCAGTTCTGGTATCTCAACACCCGCGCCTTTGTGCCCGTGATTGATACCTTCATCGCCCGCGAAACAAGCCGCAGCCAGCAGGATATGCGTGAGGCGCGTGTCCTGGCCGGGTTGTTCAGCAGCGGTTCGATCAGCACCGTCGCCCGCGCGGACGGCGGCACGGTCGCCCGCTTCGTGCTCACGCTGGCGCAGGACCCGCTGGCAGAACCCGGTTCGTAAATGAGGTTTTGTGGGGACACGCCCTAAAGGACTTCCTTCGGTTGCAACTGCGCGTTCCATATGCAGCAGGATGCGCCGCCAGACGTTAAAACGTCCGGCGGCCAAAGTGCCAGGCCCGCTGAAAGGGCTAGTACACCAACAAGATGAGAATGACAGGCCTTTTCCGTAGGGACACGGCATGCCGTGTCCCTACAACCCTGCAATCTAAGGTTGTTGATGTACTCAGGAACGGCAAGACACATATCGTAAAAGCCCCTTTAGCGGGCTTCCAGCAGCCGTCAGGCTGCCCAATTCAGCCAGGGGTTTGAACCCCTGGCGTCGAAAACGCTTCAGTTGGCACGCATGAGGAGAGGCTCAAACCCTCCCCTACGCTCCTGTTGTTGCGGATAATCTGGAGGAGAATAACGAAGATGCTGAAACGATTACTCGCCGTCCTCGTTCTGGCCGCGCTGCTGCTCGGCCTCGTGCCAACGCTGGCCGCCTCGCCAACGGTGGAACTGGCGGCGCTGGCGCAGTATTTCCCCGGCGACACGCCGCTGTTTGGCGCGGTCAGGACCGATGACGCGACGATTGCCGAACTGGACCGGGTGCTGGCGACCGTGCTGGCAAAGCTGCCGGAAGGTGTCGCGTCGCCTGACCTGTCGCTTCAGAGCGCGCTTGACCAGATCGCGCGCGAAGCCGGTCTGGACGACTTTTCGGGCATCCGCGCCTGGCTGGGCGATTACGCCGCTGCCGGTCGCCTCATCGAGGACGACCCGTCCACCTCGGCTTCTGAAGGCGTGCTGTTTGCGGCGCAGATCACCGACCGCGCCGCCGCCGAAGCCTTCTGGAAAGACATCCTCGACCGTTCCGGCGGGCAGGATTACCGGGTGGAAGCCGCCGACGCGTTTACGCTGTACGCGATTGAGTCCGACCCGCCGATGGACGCCGGCCTGCTGTTCACCGACGACGTGATGCTGCTCGGCGTCGCCAACCTGCGGCAACTGCTGCTGACGCGGGAAGCCAAACTCGCCCAGAACGCCACCTTCCAGCAGACGCTGGACCTGCTGCCGGCGGAACAGTATGCCGGCCTGCTCTACTTCGATGCCGCCGCGCTGGCCGAATTTTCGCAAGGCTCGCCAGGGTTGACCTCCACGCTGCTGGGGCAGCAGGCCGTCGGCTTCACCCTGCTGGACGAACGCTCGCTGGTGATGGACGTGGCTTCCCGGCTGGGCAACCTGTCGGCGCTGGAAAACCTGGGCCTGTCGCTGCCGTCCCTCCAGCCCGTCAGTCCGGCTTTCGCCGCCCACGTCCCGGCGGACGTGTCGCTGCTGGCGCACGCCACCAACGTCAAGGCGCTGTACGATGCTTTTATCGAAACCGCCCGCGCCACTGCCGAAAGGGAAGGCACATCGGCGGAAGAATTCGAACGCGGCCTCAACCAGCTTGCCTTCGCCGTGCGCGGCTTTACCGGCCTTGATCTGGAGGACGACATCCTCAGTTGGATGACCGGCGATTTTGCGCTGTTTGTCAGCCTCGATGCGCAGGCCATCACCGACGCGGTGCTGCAGGGCATGAACGGCGACACCCCGCGCCTGGAAGAACTGCCGGTGAGCGCCGGGCTGGTGATCGAAGCGACCGACCCGGCCAAAGCGCAGGCGCTTGCCGCTGGTATCGCCAGGGCGCTGCCGCAGCTTGCTGCGCAGGATGAAAATGTGACAATCTCGCAGGAGCAGATCGGCGGCGTGGACGTAACCGTCATTAGCGCCCCGGTTGAACTTCAGGCCGATTTTAGAGTTCCGCTGGACATCATCATCGGCGCGAATGACGCCGTGTTTGTGATCGCCACCCGCGACTCCGCCACCGCCATTCTGGAAGGTCAACCCGGCTTTGACAGCACACCGCAGTTTGCGGAAGTGACTCGCACCCTCGGCAACGCGCCCACCAGCGTCTGGTACATCAGCGGCGAAGGCTTCGGCCTTGTCACCGGCTTCACTACCCTGGCTCTGCTCGGCCCTTCTATCAACAACGTGTTTGATGAAATCGTCGCTGGCCTGGAAGGAAGCGCGACGCTGACGCCGGAGCAGTTGCAGCAGCGCCAGGACGAACAGCGCCGCCAGCAGATGGAGCAGGCGCGGCAGGCGCAGGCTTTCATGCAACTGCTGACCGGCCTTGTCAGCACCGGCACGATCAGCACCTACAACGTCGAGGGCGGCGCAGTCACGCGCTTCGTCCTCACGCTGGCGGAATAATCGCTCGCGCTGTCAGAAGGGCGAAGCGTCGGTTCGCCCTCCAGAAACTCGAAACAAGAGCATCTGTAGGGGCGCATCGTCGTGCGCCCCCACGTGTGCGAAGTGAGGACCTATCCGTAAACCGCTTTTGGCTGTCGGTAGGGGCACGGCATGCCGTGCCCCTACGAGGGGTTTATAGATAGATACTTATCCCTGACGAGCTGCGAAGCTGCCCGATTTGCATTTTCTCCGTTTCGCATACAATCAACTGTGTATCACTGGCACGCCCATTCGACGCAACGGAGAAGATGGTCATGGACCCACGTGTACAGCCCGGCTTCCTGGGCACAGGCGCCAGCCTGATGTCCGACCTGTCCCTGCTGGCCTACGTCCTGCTGATCGCGCCGGCCATGCTGGTTGGCTTTGTGTTCGCCCGCCGCCGCCTGCTGCGCCCGCACCACAAAGGGGTGATGACCACCATCACGCTGGTGAACTGGGTGCTGATCCTGTACCTCATGCTGTTCTCTTATTCACGCGGCGTTGTGCCTGGCCTGTCCCGCTTCACGCAGCCGGCCATCTTCCTGCCAACGATTCACCTGCTGTTCGGCGGCGCCGCGCAGCTTCTGGCGACCTACCTCGTCTATCGCATGTGGCGCGAGGATGCCCAGGTCGCCGCTGCCCGCAAACGCGGCGAACAGGATGTGAGCCGCTACTGGTTTAGACCCGCGAAGCCGCTGATGCGGACGACGCTGGGACTGTGGCTGCTGACGGTGATTCTTGGTGTGGCAACCTATTTTGCCTTCTACGTCACGCCGCCCGCCCGCGCTGGCGACCCGCTGGAAGCGACGCCGGAGGCCACGCCTGCCGTGACCGAAGCCGCGCCGGCAGCCACGCCGGAAGGATAGAATCTTCTTACAAAAGTTCTAATACCATTTTGATCTTCATGCCTTGACTGGACTCGTATCCGTCCTATAATCAACAATAGTGTTGGGAGGCAATAGGGCTGTCTCAACCCAATTCATCTGTCCCATCCGGCCTGAAACCGTTGTCACGGTTTTTTATTTTGTCTGATCGAGGAGCACCCATGTACGCACGCCAATCGCTCATCGAAGAAGTGGAAGAACCCCCCTCCGCGCTTGACGAAGAACCTCCCTCTACGGCTCTCAAGCCGCTTCACCGCACCCCGCGCCCGGCGCTGTGGGCCGATGTCCCCGATGAAAAATGGAATGACTGGCACTGGCAGTTGGCGAACCGCCTGAATTCGCTGGCGGAACTCGCGCGCGTTGTCAACCTGACGCCGGAAGAAATCGAAGGTCTGACTGCCGATAACAAATTCCGCGTGGACATCACGCCGTACTTCGCCAGCCTGATAGACCCCGACGACCCGCACTGCCCGGTACGCCGCCAGGTGATTCCGTTGGGGCGCGAACTACAGGCCTTTGACGGCATGATGGAGGACAGTCTGGCGGAGGATAAACATTCCCCCGTTCCCGGTCTGGTGCATCGTTATCCCGACCGGGTGCTGATGCTGGTGACAACCCAGTGCGCCAGCTACTGCCGCTACTGCACCCGCAGCCGCATCGTTGGCAACCCGCGCGAAACGTTCAGCAAGGCCGACTTTGACGCCCAGTTGGATTACCTGCGGCGCACGCCTCAGGTGCGTGACGTGCTGCTGTCCGGCGGCGACCCGCTCACCCTCGCGCCGCGCACGCTCGACTACATCCTGTCCAGCCTGCGGGCGATTGAACATATCGAGATCATCCGCATCGGCAGCCGCGTGCCGGTGTTCCTGCCGCAGCGCATCACCGACGAATTCTGCGCCATGCTCAAGAAATATCATCCGCTGTGGATGAACATTCACGTTAACCATCCGAAGGAAATCACGCCGGAGCTGTCCGTCGCGCTCGATAAGCTGGCCTGCGCCGGCGTGCCGCTGGGCAACCAGAGCGTGCTGCTGGCGGGCATCAACGACAGCGTGAATATCCAGCGCGAGCTGGTGCATAAGCTGGTGAAAAACCGCGTCCGCCCGTATTACCTGTATCAGTGTGACCTGGTGAAAGGCGCGGGGCACTTCCGCACCACCGTTGCCAAAGGCATTGAGATCATCGAAGGCCTGCGCGGCCACACCAGCGGCTATGCCGTTCCAACCTACGTCGTGGATGCCCCCGGCGGCGGCGGCAAAATCCCGGTCATGCCGCAGTATCTCATCAGCCAGTCGCCCGGCAAGGTTGTGCTGCGCAACTACGAGGGTTACATCACCACCTACGAAGAACCGTTGGACTACGACCCGCACGCCATTGACCATCTCGACCGGCAGGCGCCGCACCGCACCGAGCCAGGACAGGGCGGCGTGTTCAGCCTGCTGGCCGGCGAAAACGCCGCCATCAAGCCGGAAGGCTTCGATGAAACCCATCAGCGCGGTGGCACGGCACACCGCCTGAACGCCGATGCGTCCAAGTGGGAACGGTATCACGCTAATGGTCACGACGCCAACGGCCATAACGGCAATGGACACCATAACAACGGCGCTCACAGGAACGGGAACGGCGCCAGCGGCCACCGCACTACTCACGTCGGCGTCTACACCAACGGCCACAAACCGCAACACGAATAATCCGTAGGGGCGAACCGGCGGTTCGCCCCTACGAACAATCTATGTATCGGTTTTCATTTAACCATTAGCACTTTGTACTCAGGACTAAAGAATGCGCATCGCCGTGCTTGCCAACTTAAAGAAAAACGCCCCTCGCTGGGAAGGTATGCCCAAGGACCGCTGGGACGATCTCGACAGTCCGATCACGGTCGAGTCCATCGCCGCCGCGCTGGAAAAAGGTGGCCACGAAGCCCGCTTTGTTGAGGCCAGCATCCACCCGCCGCACAACCTGATCGAAGAACTGCGCGCCTACCAGCCCGACCTGTGTTTTAACATCGCCGAAGGGCACTTTGGTGATGGCCGCGAGTCGCACGTCCCCGCGATTCTGGAAATGCTGCAAATCCCCTATACCGGCAGCCGCGTCACGGCGCTGGCCGTCGCGCTGGACAAGCCGCTGACCAAGCGGATTCTGCTCTTTCACGGTCTGCCGACACCGGAATTCCAGGTATTCGAGCGCGCCGACGAGCCGGTGGACGCCGACCTGCTGGACAATAGCGGTCAGGAACTGCGCTTCCCGTTGTTTGTCAAACCCAGCCGCGAAGGCACCAGCATGGGTGCCAGCGTTGAGAGCGTCGTGCGCACCGTTGCTGAACTGCGGCAGCAGGTCACCAAACAGCTTGAAAAATACACACAGCCAATTCTGGCCGAACACTTCATTCAGGGGCGCGAGGTCACGGTTGGACTGGTAGGCAACCTGGAACCGACCAGCGCGCGTAAACTGACCGGGCGCACCGCCGCCGAACTGCCGCCGTCGCTGACCTTCCTACCCGCGCTGGAAGTGGATTTTGAAGCGCATGGCGAGGGCGGCGTCTACTCCAGCTACCTCAAGACCGGCATTGAAGTGGAAGACTTTAAGTACCTGTGCCCCGCGCCGCTGGTAGCCGACGCCCTGCGCGAACTGCAGCGGCTGGCGGCGGCGGTGTTCCGTGTGCTGGACTGCAAGGACGTATCCCGCGTGGACTTCCGGCTGGACGCCGGGCAGGGTGATAAACCCTACATTCTCGAAATCAACCCGCTGCCCGGCCTGTACCCGGGCTTCAGCGATCTGACGCTCCAGGCGCGGGCCGCCGGCTGGAGCTACGACCGCCTGATTAACACCATCGTGGATGTAGCCGCTGTCCGTCATGGCCTCGCCCACGAACCTCGCGCCCTCACGCTGGCGTGATACGCTGTTGGGATACGATAAATCGTGTCTGATCGGCATCAGGCATGTTGCGCTGTCCGACGCAGGGGTTCAAACCTCTGTCTGTCCAAAAGCCACACCCCCTGATGCAATGTAACTACTTGGTGTCTATCCATAAACCCTTCGTAGGGGCACGGCATGCCGTTCCCCTACTGGCAGATAAAAGAGGTTACGGCTTTCAGCCTCCGTCGGCGCGCACCTTCCGCTTTTGACTCATCCCTCATCCCTCAATCCTTAATCGCGCGTTTTCCCGCTTTGCTCCATAATAGAGATTGAAACTCGCAACCACCGGAACACACAACCATGTCCAAAGATAAACTTTCCAGAGCCAGAAGCCTGATGGATGAAGGACGCTACCGCGAAGCGCGCAGGGCGCTGCGTGGCGTGAAGGACCCCGCCGCCGCCGAAATCCTGGCGGAAATAGACGAACAGGACGACACACCGCCCCGTTCGTCCAACAGCCTGCTGCGGGATTTTCTGCACGTGCTGCTCATCGGCATGATCTTCGCGGCGCTGTTTGGCGGCGTTGGTTACCTGCTGGCGACGCAGCGCGGCCTAAAGCTCGGCCCGCCCGGCACCAGCGTCGCGTCCGCTGACCGTCCGAACAGCGGCACAGTGGGAACGCCAATTCCTCAGCCGACCGCCACCCCCACGCTCACCCCCATCCCATGCGAGGCGCAGGCGTGGTGGGATGCCAACGGGGCAGCCATGAATCAGGTCGTGAATGACGTGCTTAACCTGTCGGTCGAGATGCGCCCCGCCGACATTCAGCGCGCGCGGACCAGCTTCCAGGCGTGGCAGGCCGGCATTGACAGCGCCCCGGTCGCGCCCTGTCTCGCGCCGGTGCAAACGGCGGCGCTGGATGCCGCGCAGGCGATGGACGACCTGTATGCCGCGCATCTGACCACCACCACCGAACAGGAGCGCGCCCAGAAGCGTCTGACCACTATGGACAAACTGCTGCCGGTGGCGGACGCTGCCGCCGGCCTGAACATCAACCTGGGCGACGGCGCGGCCTGGGTGCAGACCGTGCAGAACTTCACGCGTGGCGATTGTCCGGCGGAACGCTGGTTCATCGAAACGATGGTCATCCGCGACTACCAGCGGTTCTTCCGGCTGGTCGAGGATGTCAGCATCCAGAACCAGTCGCTGGCCGAAACACAAAATACCCTGCGCGAGATGCGCAATCTCCAGAGCGCGTTTGAAACCGACAGCGCCGCCTTCCCGGAATGTATCAAACCGGCCAGCGACCACTACCTGAACGGTATGAAGGAATTTATCAACACGATCAACACGCTGCTGAACGGCGACCGCTCCGCCTCCGATGCCCATCTCCAGGCAGCGCGGGCGCAGATCAACGAATTTTTTGCAGAGATCGCCACGCTCAGCCCCAACCTCGCCGGCGCTTTCCGGCAGACGGGGTTCTGATTGGCGCAGACGCAGCCAGATGCTCAAGCATCCGGCTGCCAGGTTCCGGCGGGAAGTCGGCTAAAGCCGACTCGAACCCGCCGGTAGAGCTTATAGATGACCGAAAACAGATTCATAGAATGTAGGGGTGAACCGGCGGTTCGCCCCTACGAAAAATCTATGTATCGGTTTTCATTTAACCATTAGGCGCTATTTGTGCGCGTCGTGAAGGTAAATTGCCACGCCTCATCACAGGGCGATGAAAAGTCCCTTTAGTGGACTTGGTTTTTGGGCAGCCGCACGGCTTTAGCCTGTGGCGGCATGAAGGCGAATCCTCCGATTTCGTGAAAAATTTCCGAACCTCGATTCCTTTAGTTTGTATCCCCGCCCTCATCCCCTACAATTTGAAATAGTTCCCCGTTTCACAATCCTGTTGCCTGTTTAGTAGCAACAAGAACTATATATACAACGAAGAGGTCAGCATGTCCCAGCAGCAGTTTTATGCCGCCAAAGAACTCATCAACCAGAAGCGGTACGACGAAGCCCGCGCCCTCCTGAAGACGATCAACCATCCCGCCGCAAAGGACTGGTTGCGGAATCTGGATAAAATACAATCTGAGAACACGAGCATATTTTCTTCGGCTTTGCCCCGCTATAGCATCTTTTTTAGTTGTGGTAGTTTATTGGTTTTTTGTATATTAATAGTTTTTCTGTGGCTTGTATTTGGAAATACGGGTTTTAAAGAAGTTCGTTATGAAACAACAACACCAACTCAGCCAAAGCTGGTTGCTCTCGGTCTAGTGAGTACACCTGTGCCTACCAGAGTAGGAACCAGTACCTCAACACCAACTCCAACCATTACTGATACCCCAACTCCATCGAATACTCCGTTACCAACTGTTGATACTATTGCTACACAGCAGCAAGCAACTCATGCTGCGCTTACAGCTACATTGAAAGCTGAAACAGCCATTACGCTAACCAGTCAAGCTCGTTCAACAGTCCTAGCTGAGTTAGGCGTCACGCAGACAGCCGTTACCATAAGGAATACTCAAATGGCGATAGCCCTTCAACAGCAGCCAACTGCTGTGCCCGCTATCATGCAATCTTCCCCCAATCAAGCATCAATTCAACCATCCTCTCAGCAGTACAATCAATCAGGCCAAAGTTCCTGTAAAGAAGATGTAGAATGGTGGTTTGCATTTGAAGGAACAATAACCGTTGATTTTATGAATGCACGATCTGCTGCATATGACATCCTCTACTATGCAGAATTCTACGGAATGTCTCTTGATGGGCTTGGTACAGCGTTGGGAACAATGGATGCTGCAATTATTATCCTGAGAGACATGCAAATGCCAGCTTGTCTCGCTGAATACAGAACACTAATGGTATCGGGCATGAACAGAACTGTAGCAGCGTTCGACAATTATTTGGATGGAATTATAGATGATAATACCTTTCTCAATGAGATGGGCGCAGCCGCTGACACAATCAATCAGGCCAATAACATTCTGTACATCATACTGGATGGGAATTAATTGGATGACCGAAAACAGATTCATAGAATGTAGGGACGAACCGGCGGTTCGCCCCTACGAAAAATCTATGTACCGGTTTTCACTTAACCATAAGCAGACGAAATGTAATCTTTAATAACCTATTCAGGGGATGATAGACAACTTTTTAAAGAAGTTTGTTCCAATTATCCGGTAAATATATACCATATGCCGAAGCGCGGCCACTTCCCCGCGCCCCTCTCTGTGTCTCTGTCCCTCTGCGCCTCCGTGTTACGCTTTTCTCTTCTGCTTTTCCTTCGCGCCCTTGCCCCTTCGCGCGCTTTGCGTTACGCCTTTTCCGAAAGCCCTCTCCCCTGAATTTGGGGGAGAGGGTTTGGGTGAGGGGGTTAAACGGCGATATTAAACAGCACGCTTGCCACGCTCGTATCAAACGGCGCGAACGCCAGCCGCACCGTTGCGGTAAGCTGGTAGCTGTCCGTATACGGCAGGTAGTCCACGCTCACGGCGATACGCCGCCGGTAGCCCACAAACCAGCCCGGACGGTACACGCACAGCGCCGTCCCCCGGTCATTCGTGCCGCTGCCCACCTTGCCATCGGCTTCCGTGAGTGCCATCTCCGCGCTGACCAGCACCGGCGCGCCATCCACGAAACCGATCTGCCCGGTCTGCGCCGTCGCCAGTGGCCCGGCTTTTTCCATTGTGAGAAACTCACTCATCGCCAGAAATTTGGCATACGTGCCGCCGTCCACAATCCACGCCAGATCGGAAGGCCGGGCGCTGTACCGTGCCGGTAGCTTGAAGCGCGTCGTGCGCAGTTTCGCCAGGTCGGGCGCGGCGTTGCCGGCGTCCACCTTGTTGGCGGTGTTCGTCACCAGCGCCAGCTTGCGCAGGCCGTCGAACGCCAGGTAACGCGCGGTGGCCGCCGGCGCGGCGGCATCGCTGTTGATGTTGCCGGTCGCGCCGGTTTCGGTGTCCCCGTTCAGCAGCACATAATCCATGCTGTCGGCAATCGCCCGCATCGCCTGCTCGCGGTAGATGTTCAGCACCGGCAGAATCGCGTCCTCGACCAGTTCCGCGCTGAAGCCCACCCGCAGCGCCAGCTTTTTGGCTGTGAGCTGCACCTTGCCCGACCCGATCTTGCTGTCCGGGATCGGGTTGCCGCTGCCCAGCGCCAGGTGATTTTCGTCCGTCGTCTCCGGCACATAGTAAACGCTCGGATCGGTCCCCTCAATCGGAATCTCGAACGGATTCGACGGCATCTCCAGCGACTTGAATAACGGCAGAATCACATTTTCCAGCCGCGCTTTCTGCCAGATTTGCGCGCTCCACATGTCCGGCACCCACTCGTCGCCGAAGCCGGTCTGCGTGCTGTGGGTCAGTTCGTTGGCCTTGATCGCGCTCAGTCCGGCGCGGTTGACCTTAAACGCCAGCGCGTTGGCGTACTGCTCGCTCACGCCGTGAAAGCTCCTGGCGGAGCGCAGCATCACATAGCCGTGCAGCAAATCCAGCGCGTCCAGCCGGTCAAACGGGCTGCCCACGCTGATGCTCGCCTTCAGCGCGTCGCTGGCGCTGGCAACCGGCAGCCGCTTCCGCATCGGGCGTTCGTCTTCGTGGATATTGACCATTTCGATCTCGTCCTGCATGTTGTCCTCTTTGTCTTTCAACTCGGAACTCAGAACTCGGAACTCGGAACTGAGGCCAGCGGCCTCATACGCGCTTTTGATCGTCCGCGCGTCCGTCCGGCGCGGTTCCGCGGGCGTGGGTGTCAGGCTGCCTTCGATGATCGGCCAGCGCCGGATGTGTCCATCGCCCGCCACTTCGACCAGATGCGGCAGGCTGCCGGACGACCAGCCCAGCAGACCCCGGTCAACCAGCTTCTGCACGGCGCGGACGTACCGCTGCCGTAAATCCAACTGCGCCTCCGCCCACACCCCCACCGCGTCGGCCTTGAGCGTATCCATCACCCCGATGACTGCCGGCCCCACCTCGCCATCCAGCCCGTGATGGTACAGCACCGGACGCCGGTCGAACCAGTCCAGCCCCAGCGCCGTGTCCGGCGTAAAGTATTCGCCCTGCAGGTCGCGCTGCGCCGGGTTACCCCACACGATCAGGTAGCCCCCCACGCGCCCCTCTGCGGCGTTGATCGTCTTGACTGCATGTTGCATGTTTCACCTCGATAGTCGTCAGTCTTCAGTCCTCAGTCTTCAGTTTTTTTCCTGGACTGATAACTGACAACTGATAACTGGTAACTTGCCTTTGGCCGCCTCCGCCCGTCCACACGCGGTATCCCTATTCGTGGTGCAGACGCGGGCAGCCATCTCCGCCGCAGGTTGTCGCCGCCGTTCGCCCAAAAGCGCGGCAGCCTACTGGCCCGGAAGCGGTTGTTAAATCGTCGTCAGTCTTCAGTTTTTTCTGGACTGCTAACTGACAACTACCCTAGCACATCTGTTCGTATTCCGGGTAAACATTTGTTTAAACATTTGTTCACTTTTTCTCAAACACCCTCCGGCTTTGCCAACCGTCCCATACGCGCGGCCTTCCCTGGCGCTTTTGACGAACGACTGGCAACCCCCGCCGCGCCCGCTATAATCCCCACCCGTAACCCACCACACGAAAGGCAAACGTCCATGCCCAACCGTTTCCGCCCTGCGCTGCTGGCCGCGCTGCTGATCGCGCTGCTGGCCGGTTGCGCGGCGCAGTCGTCGCCCACCCCCACCGCGACACCGGCGCCTACCCTCGATGTAACCGCCCTGGCGCAGGCCATCGCTGCTGACATCTTCGCCACGCTGACCGCGCAGCCCACCGACACGCTCCAACCAAGCGCGACAGCCACACCCTCACCAACGGTGACAGCCAGCTACACCCCGTCGCCGGACGCCGTGGCGACAACGCTGGCCCAGCTTGATGTGCGTATCTCGGAACAACAGACTCAGTTTGAAGACCGTACCGCCAATCTGCCAGGAACGCTGATCGCGCAGCTACCCACCGGCGCGCCCACCCTCGACGTGACCCGCCTTGCCGCGAATATCGAGTCGAACATTCTCGCGCAGCAGAACACCCCGGCCCCCACGCTCGACGTGCCGGTGCTGGTCAGCACCGTACAGGTAGCTGTCATCGAGACGCTCATTGCCCAGGTGACGCAGCAGGTCGCGCAGCAGGCCACCCAGCAGGCCGCCCGCCAGCTTGCCGTACAGGCGACCCAGACCGCCGTCGCCGCCCAGCCCGCCGATGTGAGCGAGGACGATGACCCGGCGCTTGGCCCGGTTGCTGCGCAGGTCGTCATCATCGAATTCAGCGATTTTTCCTGCCCGCACTGCCGTGACTTCGCGCTGGAGACCCTGCCGCGCCTGCTGGCCGACTACGGCGACCGTGTGCGGTTTGTCTTCCGCGACGCGCCCATCCTCGGCCCGACCTCTGGCTGGGCGGCGCTGGCCGCCGAGTGCGCCGACGATCAGGGTCAGTTCTGGGCGTATCACGATCTGCTGTTTGCCAATCAGGGCAGCCTGGACCGCGCCGCCCTGACCGCCTTTGCTGAGCAGTTGGGCTTAAACGTGGACACGTTCGACGCCTGCGTGGATAACCAGACCCACGTTGACGAACTGCGCACCGACCTGGCCGCCGCGCAGAACGCCGGCGTCTCCGGCACGCCCACATTCTTTATCAACGGCCAGCGCGTGGAAGGCGCGCAGCCCTACGAGGTGTTTGCTGCCATCATTGACGAAGAACTGGAGCGGCTCGGCCTGCCCACCGGCCCGGCGGAAAACGCCGCCACCGGGGAGGCGACCGCCGCTGTCACGGCGGATGTCCCACCCACGCCGTCACCAACGGCCACGCCGCGCTCGTAACACGGCTCGCTGTCCGGGGCGCGGCACAGCGCGCCCCGGCATACTGGGATTCGGCTCAAAACGCTCGGCTGACTTAAACCAGAAAGTTCCTGAAAGGACTCCGGAAAACGGTCTTGGACCCCTTCTGAACGTTAAAAAATAAAACGGCATTGGTCATGTAGGGGTGACCTGGTAGGTCGCCCATTCGCATCAATTGAACGTTTCGGTTTGCATGCCCTGGGTTCAAACCCAGGGCTGACCGAAAAACCAGGCCCACTGAAAGGGCTAAGAACCTATCCGTAAACCTCTTTTATTTGCCAGTAGGGGCACGGCATGCCGTGCCCCTACGAAGGGTTTATGGATAGACACTAAGAAGCACACAACCGATTTCTGAATAGCCCCTTTAGTGGGCTTTCAGCAGCCGCAGGCTGCCCATTCAGCCAGACGGCTTTAGCCTCTGGCGGCGCCTCGGCAAGCCGCTTCCAGCCGACCTCCACCAGCCACCTTCCAGGTGGCTTTTTCACTCAGCCAGACGGTGTTCAGCCTCCGGCGCCCCTTGTCCTGCTGCCCCATCGCCCCCTGCGCTTGTCACCCTTATCCTGTGCCATCGCTCACCATTTGCCTTCCCGCTGGATTTCTTTAAGGTATCGGTCAGCGTTGTAAGCTATAATGAATTAAACCTGCGCCGCTTCCGGCCATCACCGCCCCGCAGGTAGGGTCCCAGTACCGGGAAGGCCCCTTTATGCGTCCCTCCGGCAGGTTTATGACAAGAGATGTGCAGGCTCGTGTTGGCATCACCACTTTAGTGATTTTTATTTCGCTGGGGCTGGTTATTCTGGTGTCGCTGCTGCTGCCGCTGCTGACCGCCGGCACCGGCCTGCTGATCCTGTTTCTGGTCATCGCTACTGCCGTTTCCCTGCTCATCCGCGTGGTGGAACTGACGCGCGTGGGCGTGGTTTTGCGCGAGAGCGAAACCCGCTTTCGCAGCATCGTTGAAAGTGTCCCGGTCGGGATGCACACCTACCGGCTGTCACCCGACGGGCGGCTTATCTTTACCGGCGCGAATCCGGCTGCTGACAGCATCCTCGGTGTGGATAACCGCCAGTTCATCGGCAAAACGATTGAGGAAGCCTTTCCCGGCCTGGTGGACACCCCGATTCCGCAGATTTACCGCCGGCTGGCGCAGTCCGGCGGCGTCTGGCACGCTGATCGGTTTGTCTACCGCAGCGGGTCCCTTGAGGGAATCTACGAGATCAACGCCTTCCAGACTGCGCCCGGTCACATGGCGACGGCCTTCCTGGACATCACCGAACGGATTCGGGCAGCGGAGGCGCTGGCCGCCAGCGAGGAGAAGTTCCGGCTGCTGGTGGAACATTCCCCCGCCGGTGTCTTTATGATTGACAATAATTTCCACTTCACCTACGTGAACGAGGAAACCGCTCGCATTGCCGAACGTCCCGCCTCGGCCATGGTCGGCCTGGACTTCCGCGAACTGCTGCCGTCGGAAACCCGTGACGCCATCGTTGACCTGTATCGCCGGCGCCAGCGCGGTGAATCGGTTTCCCGCCGCTACGAACTGGACATCCTCACGCCATCCGGTCAGACCCGGCGGGTGGAACTGGTGGTCAGCCTGATCGCCAATTCCGGCAGCGTGTATTCCATCGGTCAGGCCGTTGATATCACGGACCGGCTGCGCGCCGAACGCGAGCGCGTGGAGGTAGCGGTTGAAAAGGAACGGCTGGACCTGCTGCGCACCTTTATCAGCAACATCAGCCACGACCTCAAAACCCCGCTGACCATCATCCAGACCAGCCTGTTTTTAATCGAACGCCACACTGACCCGCAGAAACGGCAGGAAAAAATTGAAATGATTCGGATGCAGGCCAACCTGCTCAACCGCCTCATTCAGGACCTGCTCATGATCTCGCGGCTCGACTATCTGCCGGAGCCGAACCTGGACCTGCTGGATTTGAATGAACTGGTGCAGCAGGTGGAGGAGCAGTTCCGCCTGCCGATTGAAAAGAAGCGGCTGGAGGTTCAGGTGCAGCTCGACCCCGCCCTGCGCCCGGTCAACGCCGACCGCGAGGCGCTCAACCGCGCCATCACCAACCTGATCGAAAACGCCGTCAACTATACGCCGGACGATCACGCCATCAGCATTCGCACCGCTCAGCACAACAATGCCGCCGTTGTCACGGTTAGCGATACTGGCATGGGCATCGAGCCGGACGTGCTGCCGCTGATCTTCAACCGTTTCTACCGTTCCCCCAAAGCGCGCGAGGTGATGAACGGCGGTTCTGGCCTGGGGTTGGCGATTGTCCAGCGCGTCGCGGAGATGCACGGCGGCCACGTCGAAGTGGACAGCGCGCCGGGGCAGGGCAGCACCTTCCGCCTGTTTCTGCCGCTGCAATCCAGCGTGTAATGGTATTTCGCGTACCGTTCAGGCAAACCCGTTCACAGTTGCTCTATTTTGGATTAAAGTAAGGTCTCGAAACCAATCAACGAGAGAACACGGACCCTGTTCTGAAAGCGGTTTCTCAGCCCCTTCAGTGGGCTTTTTCACCCAGCCGGGTGGTTTTAACCCCTGGCGGCGCGGACTTACTTGAACTGGTAACGGATAACCGGAAACTGGCAACGGTACAGGAGACAAAATGCGCCCCATCACCCAGGAACTGATTGACCGGCTGCTTGCTCAGGCCGCCGCGTCGCCGCGCCGGCGCGTGCCCTATAATTTCCACGAATATCACGAAACCGTCCAGCGTATGATTAACGCCATCGTGCCCGGCAGCTACGTGACGCCCCACAAACACGAAAACCCGGACAAGGTGGAACTGATCGCCGCGCTGACAGGCCGCGCCGCCATGCTCTGGTACACCGATACTGGCGACATTCAGGAACTGTTTCTGCTCGACCCCGCCGGGCCGGTGCGGGGCGTGGACATCCCGCCGCGCACCTACCACAACTTTGTTGCGCTCACCCCCTGCGCCGTGCTGGAGATCATTCAGGGGCCGTATCACCCGGACACCCACAAGCAGTTCGCGCCCTGGGCGCCCCGCGAAGGCACGCCGGAAGCCGACGCCTATCTGGCGGCGCTGGAACGGTACATTCGGGATACGCTGCCAGCCGGCTGAAACCTGCGCCCGCCTTGCCGGAA
This sequence comes from Chloroflexota bacterium, assembly GCA_016223085.1. Classification (GTDB taxonomy): domain Bacteria; phylum Chloroflexota; class Anaerolineae; order Aggregatilineales; family Phototrophicaceae; genus CFX2. Next base: position 176,218 of record JACRPS010000029.1, on the reverse strand, counting down.
CACAGCCGCCGGCGCGCGGTTCCTTTGCTGCGCCCTTACAACAAACACTCCACCCAAACGCGGTTACGTAATCGTGCCTGGTGCACTAGCCACCTGAAAGGTGGCTTTTTTCGTTCAGCCGGACGGCTTTCAGCCTCCGGCGCCGACTTACCGGGACTGAAGATCGGACAGGGTTCTCAGCCGCTGTTTGTTGACCAGCCGAAAAATGTTCCGGTTCTGAAACGTCTTTCTTTTGTTTTTCTGCGCTTCCCGCCGCCGCCGGCGATACTCCCCGTAGCTGGCTTGAACCCTCGCCAGCAGGGCGGGACTCACCCGCTGCAAAACCTGTTTGATCGCGCGAACGCCGGAATTTTGCCGGGCCGGTTGTGCCGTCGTGGCACGGCGCGGCGGTTTGGTCCAGGCGACCTCGTAATTGTATTCCTGCGGTATCCGGTCAAAAATCGCCGACCGTTCCACCCGCTGCGCCAGAATCAGCAGCGACACCGGCACGTCATTCACCAGTTGCACCCGGCTTTGCGCTGTTTTCGAGTCGGCCACCTCGTACCATCGTCCCGGCGGAACATCTTCGGCGGCGATCAGCCGCTTGATCTGATAGCCGTTGTCCGGCGCCAGAATCCGGTAAAACAGTTCCGCGCTGAACTGGTAAAAGCCGTGCCCAAAATAGTTGTTGGCTGGCGTATGGAGGATGAGATGCCCGCCCACCTTCACCATCTCCATGCAGTTTTTGACAGCGACCGGGAAATTAAAAACATGTTCCAGCGATCCACCATCGTAGACCACATCGAAGGTTTCTTTCAGTTCAGGCGGGATTGGCTGGTTCAGATCGTGGATGACGGTCGCGCCTTCGTAGGGTGAGTAATCCAGCGACTCCACCCGCTGGGCGCCCAGCAGCTTCAGCAGTTGGTCGGCATAGGGTTCGACCACCGCCCTGATGTTCTCCTCGCTGACGCCGGCAACCTTCAACTGCCTGCACACTGCGGACAGTTCAGCGGCGCTCACCATCAGGTTTTGCCGGCCCACCGTTAAAAAATTCTCAAACGACACGCCCGACTGCCGGGCACAGATCAGAAACCGAACCGCATCAGCTGTAATACCCATTTCCCCACCTCCAACTTACACTAGAATCGCGTATCTCATGGATGACCGAAAACAGATTCATCGAATGTAGGGGCGAACCGGCGGTTCGCCCCTACGAAAAATCTATGTATCGGTTTTCATTTAACCATCAGGCAGGGGCCAGCCGGTAGTTATCGGAGCATCGCACCTCCTTGCATCGGCAGCCTATCGCGTCACGCCCGTAATCACTTCCAGCAGCACCCGCACCGGCCCGTCCGGGCTGCCGCCGGCATGGCCGACCAGCAGCGTGTATGTGCCGCTTTCCGGCGCGGCATAAGCGTCAATCCGCGCGTTCATCCCGCCGCCGCTGTCATCGTCGGCAGCCACCGGGTTGCCCTGCGCGTCGAGCAGCACGATCAACGGGTCGGTCGCCGCCCCCTCGCGGGCGGTGGCGGACAGCCGCAGTGTCTGCCCGGCCTGCGCCTCGAACGGAAAGCGGTAGACCTTGCCCGCCGCCAGCGGCGCCACTACCGACTCGCCGGGATTCAGCTTGCCCTGGTACGTGGCCGTCTGCTGGCCGATGCGCTCCAGCCATTCGTGGAAATCCGCCGCTGCTGCCGCGTGCTGCCCCAGGCCGTTATAGGCCGCCCCCCGCGTCAGGTACAGCGCCGGGGCATCCGGCTGCAGATCGATGGCATGGCTCGCGTCTGCCAGTGCCAGCTCGAAGTCCTCCTGCCGCAGGTAAATCGAAGCCCGCCGCGCCAGCGACTCCACGTCGTCCGGGTTCTGCTCCAGCGCGTGGTTATAATCCTCCAGCGCCGCCGCCAGCTTATCCTGCCGCAGATACACCAGCGCCCGCCCGGTGTAGGCCGCTGTTGCCGTCGCGTCCAGTTCCAGCGCCCGGTTGTAATCCGCCAGCGCCTTGTCCAGCTCACCCTGCGCCCCGTACAGCGTGGCGCGCGCCCCGTACAGCGCGGCGTCGTCTGGCGTGGCTTCGATGGCCGCGCTCAGGTCGTCCAGCGCCGCCGCCGTCTCGCCCATCTGCGCGTGAATGATCGAGCGAATGTTGTACAGGCTGGCGGTGAAGGCCGCGTCCGGCGCAGGGTACCGCAGCGCCCGGTCCAGGTCGTCCAGCGCCCGCTCGGCGTCGCCCAACTGCGCATACGCCACCCCCCGCAGATAATAGCCCCGGCTGTATGTCGGGTTCACCAGCACAAACAGGCTGGCCTGCAGCACCGCATCTTCAAAATCGCCCGCCTGCAGCGCCGCCTGCGCCCGTTCAAACGCGTCCGCGCCCGGCAGTGGCAAACGCTGCCCGCCGGTCTGCTGCGCCCGCGCTGGCAGCGCGGCGATCATGAGCATTACGACGATACTGATAACCAGCCACTTCCGCATAACACTACCTCTCATTCACGGCGCGCTTGGTTTTCGGCAGCCACATGTTCCGATCATTCTTGGTCAGCCTGCTTCCAGCAGAACATGGCTCATGCGTCTTTTCAGCCACCTTCCCGGTGGCTTTTTTGTTCAGCCGGACGGCTTCCAGTGTCCGGCAGCAAATGATCGGCCAAACCTTTTTAACTCCCCGCGCTGCTTCTCATCCCTCATCCCTTGCCGTCAAATCGCCAACTGGTCGTACAGCAGTTCCTGGCTCAAATTCGGCAGCACCGTTTCCGTCGTTTGCAGCGTCAGCGAGGCCGCCGTCACCCCCAGCCGCATCGCCTCGTCCAGCGGCACTTCGTTCAGCAGGCCGAAGATCACCGCGCCGGTCAGCGCATCGCCCGCGCCGGTCGAGTCCACCACGTTGGTATGCACCGCCCGGATGAACCCCCCGCCGCTGCCGTCGGCGTAGGCCAGCCCCTTGTCGCCCATCGTCACGACCGCGATATACGCGCCCATCGCCACCAACTGCCGCGCCGCGTTAATGGCTGATTCGTGGTCATGTACCTCGCCCACCAGCCCGCACAGCGCCGCCGTTTCGCTGGCGTTGGGCGTGACCACATGCAGTTGCGGGATATACGGGCATAACCGGCTCGCCAGCATCGGCGTGGTGGGGTCGGCGCAGACGCGCACGTGGTGGCGCTCCGCCAGTTCAAACAGCGTTGCCAGCGCTTCTTCCGACAGCGTGGCATCAATCACCACCATGTCGGCGTCGGCCAGCAGCGCTTCGTGCTGCCGCAGATAGTCGCTGTCCACGAAGCGCATCACCTCAAAGTCGCCCAGCGCCACCAGCAGTTCGCCGCTGGGCTTCAGCAGTGCCAGATACGTGCCGGTGCGCGCCCCTTCGACCATCCGCACGGAGGCGCAGTTGATGCCGTGCGCCTCGCAGTGGTGCAGCACGCGCTGCCCTTCCACGTCATCCCCGACCGCCGTCAGCAGAAAGGTGTCCACTTCCAGCCGCGCCAGATTTTCCGCGATATTCCGCGCCACCCCGCCGACGCTGTTGCGCACGCGCCCCAGGTTGGACGCGCCCCATCGTAGCTCCTCGGCCAGCGCCCGCCCCTTCACGTCAATTCCGGCGGAACCGATCACCAGTACGTAGCCCTCGTCCATCGCGGCTTCTCCTTCTGGCACTTGGCGATTGGCAGTCAGAGTGTATCTGTTAAAAAGTTAATTACAATCGTTTTGACTGGAGCACACTGACCAGCCCCTTCAGTGAGCTTTTTTCATTCAGCCGGGCAGTTTTCACCCCCGGCGACGCCAGCCCAAACCTTATCCTGCTGCCTGTGGGGCGCAGCACGCGTTGCCCCATGCCTACCGGCCCTACGGGTTGGGGATGCCGGTCGGTAGGACCACGCGGCGCAGGCGGTGTTCCAGTTCGCTCAGCATGATCGCCGTCGCACCCCACACCTTGTGCGGGCCAACGGTGTAAAACGGGATGCGCACCGCCATCCCCTGGAACGTCCAGTCTTCGGTTGATTTATAACGCGGGTCAAGCAGGTTGTCGACCGGAAAAGGCAGCACTTCTGCCACTTCGGCGGGATTGGGGTGGAACACCGGCGGCAGCGGCAGCGCGCCTACCGTCGGGAACACTTCAAAATTGCTGGGGGGGATGTAAATCGGCGTCAGCGCGCCGAGGATCGTAATGTCTTGCTCGCACAGGCCCAGTTCTTCGCAGGTTTCGCGCAGCGCCGTCGCGGCAAACGACTCGTCCTGCGGGTCGCGCCGCCCGCCGGGGAAGCTGATCTGCCCGCTGTGGCCGCGCAGCGTATCGGTGCGCCGCGTCAGCACCAGCTGTAGCCGGTCGTCCAGTTCGGGATAGACGAGGACGAGCACGCCGGCCTGCCGCGCGCCGGTTTCCGGGCGAATCCGCGGCTTGTGTGGCGCCATCGCTAGCTGCGCCGCCTGTGCGTCAAACTCCGGCAGTTCCACTGCCGCGCGGAGTTGGGCCAGCGTGATGCTCATGCGCGTGTGTCCAGCCACATCATCAGGTCGTGGTACAGGCGGGAGTAGACTTTACCGCCGGGGGGCGCGGTTCGTCCCGGCTTCTTCGGCAGCAGCCGCATCCGCAGCCGGTCGCTGCCCGGTCGCCCGGCGGCTTCCCAGGCGCCCAGCACCTCGCGCAGCGCCATGAACGCATCCGCGCCGCCGTAACAGTGAACATCACCCTGCCCCTGGAACGGCACAAAACACGCGCTGCCGGGGCTGACGAGCGCGAAGCCGGTCCCTTCCAGCCCGTAGGCCTGCTGGTTGTCGGCCACCACGTAGCTGGCGAACAGGTAATCCTCCGGCGTGTTCAGTTCCAGGTACGGCAAAAACCCCTGCCAGTATTCCCCCGGCGACAGCGCCGCGCCCAGGTAGTTCAGTTCCTCGTCTTCGGACAGCAGCATGTGGGTGGCCGCCGGGTCAAGCTGGCTGATGTGATCCGACACCAGAATCAGGCCGGTCGCGTTGATGCGCTGGAGGATGGTCGGCCCGGCGGCAATGCCGCGCAGCGCGATAAACCGGCACGGGATGTTCACCGGGCTGTACAGGCTGTCATCCGGCTCGAACTTAAACGCGGCGCTGTACTGGGCCGCCCCGCCCACCGGCGCGACCAGGATGCCGTTCGACTTGAGCTGCCTTACCCATGCCGGCGGGATGTCCCACACGGCGACGGTCGCGATGATGCGGTCGTACTGCGCCCGCACCGGGTAGCCCATCGCGCCGTCGGCTTCGACGATGTTCACCTCGCCCATGCCGGCGTGCTGCAAATTAATCCGCGCCTGCTTGGCAACCTGCGGGTCGAGTTCGATGGACGTGACCGTGCCGCTGCTGCCGATGATGTGCTGCATGATCGCGGCGTTATACCCCGTGCCCGCGCCGATCTCCAGCACGTTGTCGCCGGGGCGCAGTTGAAGCTGCTGGAGCATCAGCACGATCATGCTCGGCTGGCTGGCCGATGCCAGCACCATGCCGTCGCTGTCGCGTTTGACCGGCACGGCTTCGTCGGCATAGGCGCGTTCCAGCGGTTCGTCCGGCAGGAAGAAGTGCCGGGGAATGGCTAAAAGGGCGGCCTCAATCGCGGGATCGTCGAGGTCGCCCTTGCGTTTTAAGGCGTCTACCAGCGCCTTGCGGAGTTCGGAACCCTCACTGGCGCTCATACCACGCCCGGCGTTTCTTCAGCGACACACCGGCTTCCGCGTCGCTGCGCCGCGCGGCGCGGACGCGCCCCTGTGCGTCAATATGCACCTGACCGGCGCGCTGCAGCCGGGCGAATTCCTCCGGCGTGATCGCCGGGGCCGGTTCGCCGCCCAGCCGTTCCAGCCGTTCGTTCATGCGGTCGTCTTCCGGCACGTTCGCCGGGGGCGGCGGTGGCGGCGCTGCTGTCTGGCCGTTGACCGGCGTTTCCGGTGGGTTCGTCGCCGCCGGTTCGTTTGTGGGTTCCACTGTGGGCCGGTTGTTCTGATCTTCCATAGGACCGACTATTCTCCTGCTTCTTCTTCCAGCGCCACGCCGGTGGACTGCGCCAGATCGTCCAGCGAGACAGCCTGCTCCTCTGCCGCCAGCTCGTTCCGCAGCGCGTCACCGCAGACCAGACAGTGCGGGTCGCGCGGGATGTTCACCCACACGGCGGTATACGGCAGGCTGATTTCACCGTTCAGGATTTCCAGCGCCGTGTTCGCCAGGATGACGGTATTGGCGGGCATCGTTTTATACGCCGCCGTCCCCTGCAGCAGTTCGTTCAGCGCCAGGTCAGCCTGCACCGAGGCCACCCGCACGACGTGCAGCCACAATCCCGGCTCAGCTTCCAGCGTGCCTTCTGGCCCAATCATACCATAATCCAGGTCCTTCGAGGCTTGATTCTCGTTCGCCGCCAGCCCTTCGCGCAGTTCCGCCGCCCAGCAGGCGTAACACGGCCCATTGTACGGGCGAATCACCACCACGTCGCCGCCCTCGCCGCGTTCGTACACACCGGCGTACACCGCCGTCAGTCCACGCTGCAAACAGGCCTGATTGATGACGTATTTGCTGTTTTCGCCGTCCACGCCGACGATCAGCACGTCCACCTGGTCGAGCACGTCCATGTGCTGCTCAATCCGTCCCTGCCGCGTTTCCACCTGCGCCGCCGGGTGGCGCTGGCGAATCAGGTCGGCCACCGCTTCGACTTTCGGCTGGCCGACGTACCGGCTGTCGGCTACGTGGCGCACGATGTTGCCGTGTTCCACCGTGTCGTCGTCCACCAGCACGAACTGGCCGACGCCGCTCATCGCCAGACTCAGGGCGACAAACCCGCCGCCTGACCCCAGCCCGATGATGCCAACGCGCTTCTGTGCCAGCCGCGCCAGGTTGTCCGCGCCGATCAGCCGTTCCACCCGATCCCACGTCATGATGTTGTGTCCTTCCAGATGCCGCGAAACGGTGTGTAGGGACACGATATATCGTGTCCCTACGGCGAAGCATCCGTATTTGCGGTGCTTTGACTGTCCTCTGCCGCATCACCGTCGCCATTACTCACTGGACCGCCACCCCCGGCCACCGGCGCTTCCTCACGCAGGTCCAGCGCCGCTTCCAGCGCGTAGACGTAATCCAGCAGGAAGCGGCCTTCCGTCCACGTCCAATCGGGCGGGTCAGGCACGGGTTCGGAATCGGCCCACAGCGACTCAAACACGGTGTAAATATCATCTTCCGGCTTCATCTCCACAAACGGCGCGGTGCGCGCCGTTGGCGGCGACGCCGGGTAATCGCTCGGCGTGACCAGAATCAGCACCTTCTTCCAGCCCAGCCGCGCCGTCAGCAGGCAGATTTCCAGCGGCAGGCTGCCGCTGGCTTCCCACAGCACCAGCGATGTGAACAGGCCATCTTTTTCCAGCAGGCTGTATTCGGCGCGGAAGCGGTCTTCCTTCGCCAGATGCCAGGGGTACGCCACCAGCGCCGGAAGCTGCTCGCTGGGGTACACCGCCGGCACAATCGGCATAAAGTCCCGGCTGTGTCCATCCAGATACCAGAAATCCACCCGCATACAGGTGTCATCCCCCTGCGGGATGGTGACGTAATTTGCGCCCGCCGGGTGGCTCTCGGTCGTCGCCGGGTGTCCCAGCGTCACAATCGGCGCCAGTAAAAAGTCCATGCCGTTGGCCGGGTCGGCGATCCAGTTTTTGGCGGTCATCAGGTCGCCCTGGCTGGGCTGGATCATAAAACCGGGCTGCTTGTGCCAGTCGCCCAGGTAGCGCAGCGGCACGTCCCACTTGGCCGCCAGCGGTTTGCCGTCGGCGCCCGTGTGTTTCTCCCGCCCGAAGCGCCAGTTCTCCTGCAGCCACCAGATCAGTTCGTCCTGGCGCTCGTCCCCCTGCTGGAAGGTGTGAAGCTGGCGCACGGCGCTGTCGTCCGGCGCAATCGTGTCCAGCACGTACAGCGTCGGGACGCCGTTGGTGTGCGTCCCCGGCACCACCAGCCCCACCATCGCTTCGCCGGTTTCGTCGGCGATGTAGTGGCTGGCGGCGGCGGCCATCTTGTCCAGCACGCGCTGCGCGATGACCAGATTGGGTACGCTGATGTGCGGCTGCCGCCGGGCGTTCAAGCGACCGGTTATCATGGCTGCGATACCTTTCATCGGCGGCGCGGCGGCAGCGGCGTGTTCGGGTCCACCCGTTCCTCGATGCCGGGCCATTCGCCGGTCGCCCGCCAGGTGTAATAGGCGTAAATCCACTGAATCGCCCAGCCCGCCACCGTCACCGCCGTTGACCGGCTTGGATTCCAGCCGTACTGTTCCCCGTCCTTCGGGTTAAACAGGCATAACTGGCCGTCTTCGTACTGGTGCTTTTCGCTGTAAATGCGCGGCCTCAGCACATAGGCTTCCGCCGGGCGGTTGGGATATTCGTTGGGATAAACGATCTTCAACTTATGGTTGCGGGTATCCAGCGTCGCCAGGTTGATCTCCACCTCGCCTTCCCAGTACAGCAGGCCGTACTGCGGGACAACCAGCTTGAACGTATCGTCAAAGGCAGCTCGCATGGCCTCCACTTCCAGGCGCAGGCGCGGGGTGACGTTGCTCCGTGATCCCCACCAGGTTGACATGCTTCGGGTTCTCCTCTAACCTCATCCCCATTTCCGCGTTCATTGTACCACCGGAACGGTCCACGAGAACGGGTATTCGAACCAGAACCCCCGAAAATTCGGCGTTTCATCTACTGCTGTATACGCGCCCGGCAGGTGGAACGTTGCAGCTATTTATCCACTGCGATCAGGAACCCGCTGCCACCCTTTCAACAGTTCTCCAGTAACTGGCAACGGTTCTGCTTTCAACTCGCAGCCGGAGTCACCGGCGCGGCTGCAACGCGCCGCCGGTGCAGCTCCAGCAGCAGGATGTAACCAAACGCCACGGCCCCCGGCAGAAAACGGCGGCTAACGGCTGTATCCAGCAGCACAACGGCTGCAAACGCGCCCACCATAATGGCGATTAGCAGCCATTCACTCGCAGTCGGCGGCTGTTTCATAGTGAAATAAATGGCCACCAGCAGCGCCAGCGGCAGCAGATTAACCGCGTATACCACCACCGGCAGATGGTTGTCACGCGCCAGATCGGCGGGGATGATAAACGCCATCCCCAGCGAGGTCAGCGCAAACGCTGCCGCCAGTAGCCACCATAACCAGCGCTGCTCCACCGCCCGCGTGGACCGGTGCAGCGCGACCAGCGCCGGGACGATCAGCAGCGCCGAGGGATACCACGCCGCCGGGTCGCCGCGCCGGCCCAAATCCAGAATCGGCACGGACACGATCACCAGATGAAAAACCAGCCCCAGCGCCGCAATCACCGGCAGCGCGACCATACGCTGGGGTGATGCCAGCACGCTGCCTTCCGGCGAGTGCTGCGCCAGCGCCGTCAGCGCGATAAACATGCCCAGCAGTTCCGTCCCTTCTTCCAGCCCAACCCGAAAACCGAGCAAACTGTTTGGCCAGTGAATGGCGCGTTCAAAATACTCCTGCCCCGCCGCCGACGACAGCAGCAGCGACCCGACCAGCAGCAGCATGCCGGTGCGGCGCGTTGCTGGCTGGCGCAGCAGCATCACCAGCGCGTAGCCTAACGGAATGACCAGCGCCAGCGCATACGGCAGCAAATCGCGCCAGTGGCCGGCGCGTTCGTGCAGCGACCCCATCTCATCCCACGACAGAATCAGGTACACCAGCGCCACGATCAGCCAGCTCCAGCGCAGTCCCGCCACCTGCACGGAAAACAGCTCGTAAGCCAGCAGGCTGACCAGCAGCAAATTCATGGATGACCACCAGGAGGCCGCGTTACTTTCCCACGCCAGGTTAAAAAACTTGAGGATATTCCAGGCGAACGAGGATTCCGGCAGGTAGGTCACCACAATCGTAAACAGGACAAACAGCAGACTGATGCCACCAATCCAGTAGCGCGCGCGTGACAGGCACAACGCCGCCGGCAGTCCGGCGCTGTCTCCTACCGTCGGCTGACGCTGAACCGATACCCTGCTCATGATGACTACCTTTTCCGGCCTGAACTATGGCTATATCCAATAACACAGGTCTTGAGTGTTAAAATCGAGTATAGTTAGGCGATTATTAAAACCATGTAAAACCTGTAGCGAACATGGCCGTAAAACTGCTGCTTATCATCCTCGATGCCTGCCGCCCCGACGGGCTGGCGCAGGCGCACACTCCGCATCTCGATTCACTCTGGCAGACCGGCGGCTATACCTGGACGGCGCGCAGCGTCCTGCCGAGTGTTACTCTGCCGGCGCATATGACGATGTTCCGCAGCGTGTCGCCGGAGAAACACGGCGTCGGCGAGGATAACGTGTTTGTGCCGGGCGCGGCGGCATTTCCCAGCGTGCTGGATGTGGCGAAACAGAACGGCCTGCATACGGCCATGTTTTATAGTTGGGAGCAACTCCGCGATCTGGCCGCGCCGGGCAGCCTGGATATGAGCTACTGCCGCGCCGCCCGCAAGGGTGAGGACAGCGATACGCCAGTCGCGCAGGCGGCAGCCGCCTATATCGCCGCCGAGCAGCCGGATTTGTGCGTGCTCTACCTGGGCGACATTGACCTGACCGGCCACGCCTGCGGCTGGATGTCGCCGGAATATATCGCCGCGATTGAGGCCAACGACCGCGCCATCGGCAGCGTGCTGGACACGCTGGCGGCCAACGGCCTGCGCGAAACCTGCACCATACTGGCACTGGCCGATCACGGCGGCCACGATCACGGACACGGCACGGACTCGCCGGAAGATATGACCATCCCCTGGATTCTGAACGGCGCCGGGGTGAAGCGCGGATACGCCATCCAGTCACCGGTCCACCTGCGCGACACGGCAGCGACCATCGCCCACCTGCTCGGCCTGCCGCGTCCGGCAGTCTGGGAAGGACAGCCGGTGACCGATGCGCTGGTCTAGGAACACACCCGTAAGGACACGATATATCGTGTCCTTACATTCCCCCGAAACGATCCTTAACCTGCTCGGCATCGGACTGGCGCTGTCGCTGCTGGGTGATACGGCGCTGTACGTGGTACTGCCGACCCACACCGCGCAGGCTGGCATTCTGCTGGCGGACGTGGGGCTGATGCTGTCCGCCAACCGCGCCATCCGTATCTTCCTCAACAGTCCGTACGGCATGTTGATCGAACGCCTGCCCCGGCGGCGGGTGCTGGTGCCGTCGCTGGCGCTGGGCGTCGCATCCACGCTGCTGTACGCCGTGCCCGGCTTCTGGCCGCTGCTGGTCGGGCGGCTGGTGTGGGGGCTGGCCTGGATGGGCATCTGGCTGGGTGGCAGCACCGCCGTGCTCGATCTGGCCTCCAACACCAACCGGGGGCGGTTGGTCGGGCGCTTCCAGATGTGGGGCTTCATCGGCCTGGGCGCGGGCGCGCTGCTGGGTGGCCTGCTGGTAGACCTGTTTGGCTACCAGACTGCCTTCCTGCTGATGGCCGCCGCCGGGTTAATTCCCGTCGTCCTCTGGGCGCTGTTCCTGCCTGAGACGCGCCCCGCTACGTTGCCCCACCATGACATGACTGCTGCGCCGGTTGCTACGCTCCCTCCCACCAGCCGCCTGCCACTGGTCGCCGCCGTGTTTATCATGGGGCTGAACTGGCTGATCTTCCTGGGCGTGATCGGCGCGCTGCTGCCGCTGCTGCTCCAGGCACGGGTAGGCGAACCAAACGCCCTGCTGCTGCCACTGGCGACGTTGACCGGTATTGTGTCGGCCATCAGTCAGGCGCTCAGTCTGGTGGCCGCGCCCGCTTCCGGCTGGCTGTCCGACCGCAGCGGCAGCCGGTGGGGACTGATCGTCGCGGCGCTGGCGCTGGGCGTGGTGGCGCTGCTGCTGGCCGCGCTTGGCAGTGCGCCACTGGCGATCAGCGGCATCTTCCTGGGGGCGATCACCACCGGCGTGCTGCAAACGCAGGCGGTCACGCTGGCGGGCGATTACGCCGGACGCCGTAGCGGACGTATGATGGGTGTGCTAAATACGGTTGGCGACCTGGGCAGTGCCGCCGGGCCGGTGCTGGGTATATCGCTGCTTCCGGCGCTCGGTCTGGGCGGGATTCTGGGCGCGGCGGCGCTGGCGCTGCTGCTGGTGCTGCCCGGCATTGCCTGGGTGGGCTGGCGCGAACGAAGCCGCGCGGCGGCGCACCCTCTCTGACGGATTACGCGGCAGCCCGACGTAATCCGTTTGTCCCTGCCGGCTGATAATGTCAACCCCCAGCAACGCCCGGTTCACACCCCGCCTCTAACCGAAACTTCATACTTTTTCCACGTTGGTTGTAAAACAACGCCTGATAGACTAATAGAAGCTGAAACAAACGTAACGATCGCAGCCACATCATCTGATGCTGGCAGGTGAGTGGGGGGAGCTACCGATGCCGATGACCGTTCGTTGGGGAGACTCGGACTTAACGATTCTCCATTACACCGTGAGTGGCATTTGGTCCTGGGAGGAGTTTTTCAACACTATCGAGTACGGCAGGAAGATGCGGGAGCAGCGCGGCTCGGAGCCGGTTCGTGTGATTGTGGACTTCTCCGAAACGCACCACCTTCCGACTGGCGCCGTGTCCCATTTTGGCAACCTGTTCCGGCGTGGCGCGCCCAGTACCGACCAGGTTGAACGGGTCATTATTGTCAAACCGGGCCGGTTTCTCGCTGCAATTGCCGACATCCTGCTCAAATTGAATCCGAAAGCGGTGAGCAAAGTGACGTTTGTCGACTCCATCGCCGAAGCGTATGCGCTCCTGGGTCAATCGCAGGAAAGCTGACTCAACGCTGAACAAATGTTTAAACAAATGTTCACCCTCTGCCCGGCGAACACGCCTATAGTGAGGGCAGCCTGGGAGCTACAGTCGGGTAGCTCCCGCAGAGGAGTGAACCCATGTTGCAGAAGTTTTCCGCCCTGATCGGGCGACGGCTGCGGCCCGCGCCGCATGTGGCCGCCGTTGCCCGCCATAATGATTTTCACTGGCCGAACCTGGCCGAAACGCACAATCACAGCCTGGTGTATCAGCAGTCGCCCTGGGTCTACGTCGCCGTCAACCGCATCGCTGAAGCGGCGGCGCTGGTGCCGCTGCGGGTGCTGCGGCTGGACGGGGAACGCCGCGTTGAAGTCCGGCGGCATCCGCTGGAACGCCTGCTGAACGCGCCCAACCCCTTCCTTAGCCGTTTTGAATTGATAGAGCAAACGGTTGGCGCGCTCGAACTCACCGGCAGCGCCTACTGGTTCCTGGCCGGGGATGGCGCTCCGGTGGAAATCTGGCCGCTGCGTCCCGACCGTGTCAGCATCGTACCGGACCCGGCCCGTTACATCAAAGGCTACGTCTATGAACTGGACGGCCTGCGGATTCCGCTGGAACCCGCCGAAGTGGTGCATTTCAAACGCTGGAATCCCGCTAACGACTACTACGGCCTGTCGGCGCTGGAAGCGGCGCGGCTGGCCGTCGCCAGCGACCGGGCGATGGCGGAGTGGAACCGCAACACCTTCGGGCGCGATAACGGCGTGCCGGCGGGCATCGTTCATATCAGGGAACTGGTGTCCGACGCCGACTTCGAGCGCATCAAACGCGAGTGGCGGCAGAGTTACGGCGGCCCGCAGCGGCGCACCGCCTTCCTGCGCGGCGGCGGCATCGAGTGGCAGAACATCGGCCTGAACCACAACGACCTCGATTTTCTTAAAGGGCGGCAGGCGCACCGCGAGGAAATCCTCAATATCTTTGGTGTGCCCGTTGGCTTGTTCAGCGAAAACGCCACCGAGGCTAACGCGAAAGTGGCGGAACGGCTGTTCATCGAGCGCACGCTGTGGCCGAAGCTGGTACGCATCGCGCAGAAGATCACACAGGAACTGTTGCCGTTCTGGCCGGGTGATACGGTTGCCGAATTTGACGACATCCGCCCGACCGACACGCAGGCGCGGCTGGACGACATTCGCGCCGCTTACCCCGTGCTGAGCATCAACGAAATCCGCGCCCGTTATTACCAGCTTCCGCCGGTTGCCTGGGGTGCCCTGCCGGTAGGGGCGGAAAAGCGGAACACGGAGGCGCAGAGACTCGGAGACACGGAGGAGAAAGCAGAATTTAACGCAAAGGGGCAAAGGAGCAAAGACGCAGAGGGTCCGGATGCAGATGGCGCAGGCCAAGACAAGCAATCAACTCAGAACTCGGAACCCGCGACCTTCAACTCCACCAAAGCTGCGCTGGACGAAATCGCCCGCTGGGAACGCTTCACGCTCAAACGCTGGGGGCGGGAACACCGGCGTGCCTTCGAGGTGCGGGCGCTGCCGGACGCAATCGCGCTGGAAATCTCGGCGGGGCTGCTGGCGGCGGACAGCGAAGCCGCCGCGCGGGACGTGTTTCAAACCGCTCGTGAAACGCTGACCGTTCAGGAGTAAGCGTAGGGGCGGGTTTAAAACCCGCCCCCACAAATGAAATTGTGTTGTCTTCCTTCGTAGGGGCGCACCGGCGGTACGCCCCTACCGATTCAGACCGGCTCACCGCGCAGCCACGCCTGATAATTGTCCACCGTCACGGCCACCGGCTGGATCAGGTTTTCAAACGGCACGCGCTCCCTGTTCAGCATCCGCAGCGCCAGGCCCATCAGGTGTTCGCCATAACGTTCAGGGTAGTAGGCGGTTGAGGCGATGAAACGGTTGCCCGGCTTCGGGAATTCGTCAATCGCCAGATTCGCACCCTGGCCGATCACGGCAATGTCCTCCTGCCGGCCCAGTTCGCGGGCGCGGGTGATGACCCCCATCGCCGTATCATCGTTGGAGCAGATCACGGCGATGCGGTGGACGTTCTCCCACAGCTTAAACACCGACTCTGACCGGGCATAAGCCGTATTCTGGTGTGTGCCGCCGTCCAGATAAAAGATGTGATCTTGGTTGAACCGGGTGGTATCTGCCAGCCCCTGCACTGCCGAAGCAATCCGTGTGCGGATGGCACTGAGGGCGCGCTGCTCGGTCATCACCAGCACCTTGTCCACCGCGCCGTCCCAGTGCTGCTGCACCCATTGACCAAGCGCCGCGCCGGCCAGATAGCCGGCCTGCTGGTTATTGATGCCAAAAAACACCGTCATCGGAATTGGGATGTCCACCGCGATGATCGGGATGCGTTTTCTAATCAGCACGCTGCGGATGTTCGCGCCCATCCGTTCGTCAATGTGGTAGATAATCGCCAGGTCTACCCCCAGTTCGGCAAACTCGTGGGCATTCGCCAGCGCCTGATCGTTGTTCAGGTCGTTATCCCGCACCACCAGCTTCACGTTAGGATACCGGGCAGCAGCCGCTTCCAGCCCCGCGCGCACCGTTGCGGAAAACGGCACGCTCTCGCACATGTTGGCAAAGCCAATGGTGTACGCCTTATCGCTCATCAACGTCCCCTGCAAGGTGTCTACCCGGACGCTTTAAGCATAACACCGTTCCCGTGCAGCCAAACGTTGAGGTTGGCTGTTGGTTGCTGCGACATACGTTCCAAAACTGGCTTGCACCAGCCGACGGCATTTACTCCTGCGGCGACAGGGCGAACTGGATTTCCGCCGGGCGGCGGCGGTAGCTGGCCGGCTGCTGGCGCGGCGGGTGCGCCACGTAATAATTGACCAGCGTCTCCAGATAGTCCCGCAGCGGCGTGTAGGTGATACCCAGTTCAACCTTGCTGCGGGTGTTGTCCAGTTCGGACATCCAGCGGTCGCTGAAGGGCGAACAATCGGGCAGGAAGCCGTTGGCCTCCAGCAGGCTGCGGCGCACGCGGACAATGTGCGGCGTCACACCCAGCAGATCGCCCAGAATATGCAGGAACTTTTGCAGCGGCACGGTTTCATCCTGCGAGATATTGAAGGCGCGGCCTTTGCCCTGTCCGCTTTCCAGTATCTGGCAGATCGCCCGCACCACATCCCCCGCATACACGTGCCGCAGCGGATAATCCGGCGTTTCCGGCACGAGAATCGGGCCGCCGTCCTGCAGGCGCAGGATGTAGCCGTACAGCCGGGCGAAGTGGTCGCGCTCGCTGTTGACCATCGGCAGCCGCAGTGACGTATACGGGAATTGCTGGCTGTCCCACGCCGCCGCCAGCACGTCTTCGGCGTCGCGTTTTTCCTTGCCGTACAGCCATTCGGCGTAGCCGTAGCTGGCTTCCTTCGGGGCGGGCATCAGCCGCCCGGCGTAATCCTCTTCCCGGAAAGGCCGTTCAAGCCCCTCGCGCACCAGGTACACCTGCCCGGTGCTGACAAAGATATAGTGGCCGGTGCGACCGCGCAGCAGCCGCGTGATGGCATCCGCCTCATCGCCTTTGTACAGCACCATATCCACCACCGCGTCGAAGCTGCGCCCGGACAGCGCCGCTTCAAGCTGTGCCGGGTCGGTGCGGTCGGCGCGCAGCCGTTCCACGTCGTCCGGCAGCGTATCGGGTGTTTTGCCCCGGTTGAGAATGGTGACGCGGTGGCCGCTCTGGCGCAGGGCGTTCACCAGCGACAGCCCCATATTGCGTGTTCCGCCGATAATCAGGATGTGCATGTGACGTTCAAAATCCTTGTTCTTGACGGACTTTATTTCTATTCTACCTGACTGTGCCCGCCGCGCCTTTGGGCAGAACAGCAGAAACCATCAGGTCAGCCGGAACAAGCGGGCGCTCCGGTTTCAGGCTGCCTTCGATGTACACGGCATGCCACAGGTGGAAGGTGAGCAGCGTCCACAGGGTCGTCATGTGGTAGGCGCGTTTGGTCAGGTGTTCGTCCACCAGCCGAGCGACGGTTTCCGGCTGGAAGAAGCCGGCAGCCGCCACGTAATCCGGCGCGAGGTAGGTATCCACCAGCGGGCGCAGCACCGAGCGCAGCCATTCCGAGATCGGCGGGATGAAGCCCCACTTGGGGCGATGCAGGATTTCCGCCGGAATCAGGTCGGCCACTGCGTCCTTCAGCACCACCTTAAAATCGCCACGCCGCAGTTTGTGCGCCAGCGGAATCCGCAGCGCCAGTTCCGCCAGATGGTGATCTTCTAACGGGGCGCGGGTCTCGGTGGACATCAGCATACTCATTTTGTCCACGCGCATGTTGCTGTCCTCTGCCAGCCAGGAACGCAGCCCGGCGAACGCCAGCCGGTCGGCAAAATGGCGTGTGCGCGGCGCGTCCAAAAACGGTCGCAGCGCGCCGTTGATCGCGTCGTAAGCGCGGCTGGCCTGAACCGGGTCGGCCAGCAGTTCCGGGAACCGATGCAGGTCGGTCATTCGTTTCCAGGTCAGGTAGCGGCGCACCCAATCGGTATCGCGCGATTTTTCTGCCAGCTTGCGCAGGTTATCCGAGGGCAGGCGTTCCAGCAGGGGCGTAATCACCGTCTGTCGCAGCAAGCCCGGCAGCCGCAGGTAGTGCGACAGCCTCTGGTCGGCGCGGAAGTGATCGTAACCGGCGAACAACTCGTCGCCGCCGTCGCCGGTCAGCAGCACCGGCACGCCGTTTAAGCGTGCCAGCGCCGAAACGTAAGCCGTCTGGATGATCGCCTGTTCCGCCACCGGCTCATCCAGCGCGTGGATGAAATGCACCAACTGTTCCCCCAGCGATTCATCCTGCCGGATGGTGATGGCGTGGTGGTCGGTTTTAAGAACCTGCGCCGCGCGCGCCGCGTAGTGCGCGTCCACGTTAAACTTGGCGTCGGCCCGGCTGCCCGCTGCCATGTCAAAGCCAACGGTGAAGGTCTGTACCGGGCGACCTAAGGCGCGGGACATCAGCGCGACCACCGCCGTTGAATCCACACCACCGCTAAGGAACGCGCCAATCGGCACGTCGCTCATCAGCCGCATCTCGACGGCTTCAGTCAGCAGGTGGCGCACCTGTCCCACCGTCTGCCGGTAATCCATCGGTTGGCGCGTATCCATCACCGGCTGCCAGTACCGGCCAGTGCGCAGGCCGCTGCGATCCAGCACCAGCCGTTCGCCGGGGAACAGCTTGCGGATGTGCTGGAACATCGTCAGCGGCGCGGGCACGTAACCAACGGCCAGGTAGTTCAGCAGCGCCTCGGCGTCCACTTCGCGCCGCAGGCGGGGATGTTCCAGCAGCGCCTTGATTTCCGACGCAAACAGGAACTCGCTCTCGAAGGCGGTGTAATACAGCGGCTTTTCGCCCAGGCGGTCGCGGGCCAGCAGCAGCGTCTCGCTGCCGGCGTCCCAGATGCCCAGTCCGAACATGCCGCGCAGGCGGTCAAGCACGGCCTGCCCCCATGCCTCGTAGCCGTGAACGATGACCTCGGTATCGGTGTGCGTCGCAAAGCGGTGGCCGAGGGCTTCCAGTTCGGCGCGCAGGGCGCGGTAATTGTAGATTTCGCCGTTAAATACGACGGCGACGCGGCCATCTTCGTTCAAAATTGGCCCGGCGGGCGCGGCCAGATCAATAATCGCCAGCCGGCCCGCGCCAAACGCCAGCGGCCCGGCAGTAACCGTGTCGTAGCCGTCCGGCCCGCGATGCGCCAGCACCCGCGCCATGCGTTCCACCAGCGCTGTGTCCGGGCCGTTGGGATGGTAATGTCCAAAAATACCACACATAAATTTGCTGGCTACCCTTTGACCGCGTTCGAAGCATCCGACAGGAGGTAGACAAACCCGGCTGCAAACAGCCCGCGCCAGATGTTTTTTAACAGGGGTGTGCCTTCGTATGGCACTTCGGCAGCGATACGAAAGCGTAACTGCCGCGCCCACCAGTGAAAATCCGCCCGTGTCCAGAAACGCAGGTGTTCGCCCGGCGTTACCACCCACTGAAGCGGAAACCGCCCCAGTACCAGCCGCAGCCGGTGCTGGTAAAACCCCGTGTTGGGAATCGATACGATGATGCCCTGACGCGCATAAGGACGCAGATCATTTAACAGCCGTTCGGGATCCGGCAGATGTTCGATGATTTCCGACAGGACGATATAATCGAACGGTTCGCGCAGATAATCGGTCAGAGGCTTATTGACATCGGCCAGGTCTACCTTCAACCCCTGGTCACGGCAGAAAGCAACGGCCTTCGGGGATACATCCAGCCCGTATCCCTGAACCTGCCGCTGTTCGATCAGGTAGCGCAGCAGCGCGCCATCCCCAACCCCCAGGTCAAGCACCGTCGCGCCGGGGCTGACCAGTGCCGCAAATACCTGCGCCCGTTTCCGCCGCCAGGGTGATAACTGCCCCAGACCGCCTTGCGCCTTGTTATCCCAGTAGACATCATAATCCACCACACCAACTCGCGCCGTGTCGGGATAGCTCAACAGGCGGCGCAGCGTGCGATAGCGGTTCGCCAGCCACAGGTACAGCGGACGCAGGAAACTACCGCGCAGGTTCTTTTTGATCATTTCAACCAAGGTCTGACCCTTCCATCAGCAGCGCCTGCCGCCGCAGCGCCGGCAGCGTGACAGCGGCAGTCATTACAACCGAAACACCAAATAATAAATTCACCAGCCACGCGCCGCCAACCGCCTGCTCCGTTTGTACCAGCGCCAGCCCCGGTATCAGGATGACCAGCACCACCACTTTGATGGTGAGTGCAGGTCGGAGGAGTGCCAGCGCCCGGTACAGCGGCCCAAAGATACCACCCATCATGGTGATTGCGCCGTAAATACTTAACACGGTGATGACCGGCACGGCGGGTAACGCCGCGCTGCCAAACAGCACCGGTACCAGCAGCGGCGCGGCCAGCGCGAAGGCCAGGTAAAACGCAATTGCACCCAACAGCATGATTCCCATCACGCGGCGAAAGTTGCGCCACAGCCGGACATAATCGCCGCGCCCGACCGCCTGCGGCACAACTGCCTGAAGATTATCAAACACTGCCGACAGCAGCAGGTTGGGGATGCTCATGGCGCGATAGCCGAGTTCGAGAAACCCGGCGGCACTCGTGCCGGCGAATACACCGACCAGTTGTAAGGGTATTTCGGTATAGAGAGTCGCCACATTTTTGTCCAGCGCGTTCAAAACCCCAAACCGCCAGTACGGCCTGACCGGCACGGTTCGCATCTGGCAAATGATCTGCGCGAATGATGGAAAGGGAACATCGTGGCGCTGCACGCGGCGGTAAAACCCAAAGGCGATCAACAGGGTCAAAACCGAATAAACCAGCCGGGATGCCACCATACCTTCCGGCGTCGGGCTGATGACCAGCGCCACGACCACACAGCCGAACAGGACGAACTGGTTCACGTTCTGGAGAATGGCTAACCGCTGCATCAGACGGCGCGATTGCAGGCTGATGACCACCAGATTGTAGAGCGCGTCCGGCAGCACGGTCAGGGAGAGCCAGGCAGTTAACACGGCAATCCGGGTGCTGCCATCATACATCAGCCGGGACAGCGGCGGCCCCAGCAGCAGAATGAGCGCGGTCACGGCCAGCGCCCACAGGCCGGACACCAGCGCGTGAAAGGCCATCACACTGGCGATTTCGTCGGCATCCTGCCGTCCGACCGCCAGCCCCAGCCGGGTGCTGGTGCTGATGTTCACCCCCGTTAAATCCAGCGACTGCCAGATGGTGAAAAAGGATTGGGTCAGCGCCCACAGCCCGAAACGCTCCACACCCAGCAGGCGAAAGACCAGGATGGACGACAGAAACGACAGGCCGGCCACGCCGATTTTGCCGATTTGCAGGATGACCGTATCGCGGACAAATTTGCTGCCCCAAAATCTGCGGATAGTCGTCATGGCTTTGTCCGATGCGTCAGTGAATCGGTATACAATGCCAGCATTTGCCCGGCGACGCGCGCCCAGGTCTGCGCCTGCGCTCTGGCGCGGCCCGCTGCGCCCATCCGCGCCCGCAGGTCGGGGTCGCGCAGCAGGCGCAGCATCGCGCGCGGCAGATCGTCCGCCAGCCGGTCCTGCGCCACCAGCAGACCAGTCACGCCGTTGTCAATCGCGTCCACTGCACCGGTATCGGTTGTGCCGATAACGGGCAGCCCGGCGGCGCTGGCTTCCAGATACACCAGTCCATAACCCTCGAACTTCCAGCCGTCATTGACCGATGGCAGCACAAACACGTCCGCCGCGCCGTACCACGCCAGCAGTGTATCCTCTGGCACGTGACCGAGCAGCAGCAGGTGATCGTCCAGTCCGAGCGTGTGGATTTCGGCGCGCACGCGCCCTACATAGGCTGTATCCGTCAGACTGCCGATGACGACGCAGCGCGTTTCCGGCAGTTCCCGGCGCACCACCGCCAGCGCCCGCGCCAGTTCGAGGATTCCCTTACGCGCCTTCACCGCGCCAACGGTCAGAATCGTTTTGACCTCACCCCCTGCCCGCCTCTCCACGAAATGGAGAGGGGGTGAAGATACGTTTTGTAGCCCCTGTCCCTGTGGAAGAGGGGTTGGGGTGAGGGCAGCAAACCGGGCCGCGTCCACGCCGTTGTTGACAACAACCGTGCGCGCGCCCGACAGCGACGCCGAGGCGACACGCGCCGTGTGGCGGCTGACACACACCAGCGTGCCACGTCGCAGCGCCCAACCATAAATTGCGCTCACCGGCCAGGGGCGCAGACTGGCCAGCCGGACGTAGCTGCCATGCGCGGTAATCAGCAGCGGGCGGCTGCCGGCAACCCCGGCGGCCAGCGGCGCGTATGGCTCCAGCAGGGCGTGAATCACGTCACAGTCGCGCAGCAGCGCCCGCACCGGCGGCAGCGCCCACGCCTGTTTGAGCAGCAGCCAGCGTTCTGCCGGCACGACGTTGGGTAGCAGCCGGTGCAGCGTCACCCCCGGCACGTCCGGGCTGTTGCGGGCAGCGACGACGGTGAGGGCGGCGCCGGCATCGCGCAGGGCTTCGATCAGACTCAGGCTGTAGTGTGCCCAGCCGTGTCTGTGCGACAGATCGCCCGCGAGCAGGCCGATCTTGAGTTCCGAGTTCCAAGTTCCGAGTTCCGGGTTTTCACTCATCCCTCGTACCTCATCACTTTTTCGAGTATCGCCGCCGCGCGCTCATCCCAGGTGTAATGCGCCATCACGCGCTCATAGGCGCGTTCCGCCAGCCGGTCGCGCAGGGCGGGATCGTCGCGCAGGCGAGTAATGGCCGCCGCCAGTGCCGCCACATCGCCAGGCGGATACAGCAGCGCCGTGTCGCCGTCCGTCACCACTTCCGCCGTGCTGGGCAGGTTCGAGGCGACGATGGCGCGCCGCGCCGCCATATACTCAAACAGCTTGATCGGCGAAGCGTAATAGGCGAAGTGTTCGGCCCAGGGGAAGGGCATGGCGCACACGTCGAAGGCGCTCAAATACAGCGGCACGCGCTCCGGCGGCACCTGCCCGGCGGACAGAAAACAGCCTTCATCCAGACCGGCGTCCGCCCACTGGCGGCGCAGCGCAGCGGCCATGTCATCCGGCCCGCCGACCAGCGCCAGCGCCACGCCGGCCACCTGTCGCAGCGCCTCCACCAGCGTCCCCACGCCCTTATCCATCGCCATCGTGTGCAGCCGCCCAACGTAGCCGACGATGAAGGCGTCTGGCGGCCAGCCGAGCACTGCCCGCGCCGCCGCGCGTGATGGCGTATCGGCGAATCGTTCGCGGCGGATGCCGTCGTGGGCGACCAGCAGCCGCGCCGAATCCGCACCCAGTTTGACTAAATCATCCCCCAGGCGCGCCGTCACCGTGATCACCGTTCCCACCTGGCGCACGACCTGACGCTGCAACCAGCGTCCGGCCCGTCCGGCCCGCAGTTGATGCGCTTCGTACACCAGTGCCCGGCGCGGCTTCACCAGACTGAGCGCCAGCAGCGCCGGCAGATCGCGGCTGTAATAAATGTCGGCGCGGGTGAACAGCGCGCCCAGCAGCGCTGCCAGCGTAAACGTCCACTGTTGCAGGTGGAAGATCAGTTGCGCCAGTCGGTCATTGCGTTCCGGCACCAGCCACAGCAGATCGAGACACGGCACGCGCCGCAGCCGGAAGTTGCGCTTGACACCGTAATGCGCCCAGGGGTCCGGGATGGCGTTCATCTCCGGCGTGTTCACCCGGCGCGCAGCCCACAGCGTTACGTCCGCGCCGGCGTCCGCCAGCGCCTCGCAGTTCTGCATGATTTGCAGCCCGTGCGCCTTTTCCGTTGGCAGGCGAAGGTTGGCAATGTACAGCAGCCGCGTCATGAATCGCCCCGCAGGATGTCCAGCAGCACCGCCACCAGCCGTGTCAGGCTATGCTGCTCCACCACCAGCGCCCGAAGCTGCTGCCCCAGCGCGCGGCGTTCGTCCGGCGGCATGGCTTTGAGCTTCACCAGACTGACGGCCAGCTTGCCCGGCGATTCCGGCGGGATAAGCAGCAGGTCGCGCCAGGGAGCGAGCAGCGACTGGAAGGCTTCGTTGGCGGTAATCACGGGCAGGCCGCAGGCCATCGCTTCCAGCACGGCTTTATCTATGCTGCCCGTCTGGCTGAGGTTCACCATCACGTCGGCCTGCTGGTACTCCGCCACCACCGCGTCGTATTCAACGGGGCCGGTGAATGTCACCAGGCTGGTGATGTCCAGCGATTCAACCAGTTGGCGCAGGCCGCGCTCGTAATCCGTGTGTTCTTCCGGCGCGCCACCGACGATGCGCAGCCGCACCTCGCCCCAGGCCAGATCAAAATACAGCCGGTGGACAGTATCAATCAGCAACTCCAGCCGCTTGACCGGCGCCAGCCGTCCCACGCTGACCAGCGTAAACAGGCCATCGTCGGCGCGCGCTGCCGGGACAAAGCGGGTAGTATCAATCCCGTGCCCGACCACGCGCACTTTCCGGCTGGGCAGGCGGAAACTTTCGGGCGACGGCGTGACGATGTGGTTAACCAGCTTTTCCGCCCAGACCAGCGACCGGGGCGTGGATTTGTGCGCGTACCACAGCGTGATCGGCACGCGCCAGAGCTTGAGCAGCGGCGCGGCCATGAGCGCAAAAATCTGCTGCATGTGGGCAAAACAGGTGTCGTAGCGGCGGCGCAGCAGCAGACCGATCAAAATACGGTAAAACTCCAGCGCGCGGCGCGCTTCGCTGTAACCTTTTTCCTTGCCAACCGAATACACCCGCACGTTGGCCGGCAGCGCCAGCCGACCGGCGCGCATGGTAATCACGTCAATGTAGGCGCAGTGGGGGGCAAGCGCGTTCAGCCACACGGTCGTAAACCCCAGTACCGGGTCGTCGGCATCAGTGACGAGGTTAAACAGCAGCAGGCGCAGGCGGCGCCCTTCAACCGTCATTCGGCTGCCCTCGCTGCCTGCGCCAGCAGCCGCTGATAACCTTCGACATAGGCCGCTTCGGAGAAAAACTGCCGCGCGTAGGCCTGGGCGCGCGCGCCGATCACGTCGGCGTGGGGGTCGAGCAGCACCTGCCGCAGCACGGCGGCTAGCGCTTCCACGTCATCCGGTGGCACCAGATAGCCGGTTGAGCCGTGTTCGATCACTTCCGGGATGCCGGAAACGTGACTGGCGATCACGACCAGTCCGGTCATCATGGCCTCGATCACCACGCGCGGCAGCCCTTCCGATTGGGACACCAGCACCAGCGCCCGCGCCCGGCCCATGTAATCCGCCAGTTCGGTCTGCGAAACCGCGCCGATAAACTTCACCCTGCCGGCCAGACCACAGCGTTCGACCTGCGCCTGTAACTGCCGGGTATATTCGAAGTTTTCCGCCTTGCCGACCAGCCACAATTCCGCCGGGCCGTCCCCCGCCGCACGGGCAAAAGCCTCAATCAGAACATGAACCCCCTTGCGCGGGATAAGCGTCCCAGCATACAGCACGGTCTGCGCTGCCGACACCGGCAGTTCACGCCGCAGACCGGAGAACGTGCCAAAGTCGCTCCAGGTCATAAACTGGTGCAGGGGTTTTTGAGCGGGCGTCCAGGCTTCAAGCTGCCGGCGTGTGCTGCCGGATACCGCCCGTAGCACATCCGCGTGGCGCAGGCCGTAGCGCGCCAGCCGGGACATCAGCAGGGTGTAGACGCGGGTGAAACGCACCCGGCGCTGCTGAAAAACCGCCAATTCAAAATCGCCGTGACTCTCCACTACCAGCGCCACGCGCCGCCCAACCAGCCGCGCCACATTTTTTACCAGTGCGCCAATCGCGCCTTCAAACGGGCTGGTGGCGACGATGACGCGGATGTTGCGGCGGAACACCAGCCACAGCGCCAGCAGCGGCACGATCAGGAAAAATTCGAGGTAACGCAGGGGCGCCGCTGGCAGTTCCGGCAGCAGGTAGAAGCGGGCATGGCGGGCGAAGGCGCGCGGTTGCAGGCCAACGGCGAAACCCACCACGTACATCCGCAAGCCCAGGCTGCCGAGCAGCCGCCATTTTTTGTCATCGGTCAGGCTGAGCGGATTGGTGTACCGCATATTGCCAATCCAGCACACGCCCAGCCCGGACAGGTCACGAGTCCGCATCGGTGTTCCCCCGCATCTTTCCGGGGGTAGAGGGTAGCAGAATTGAGGGGGATTTACCAGACTCGCAGGGTGAACACCGATAGCGGCCAGCCGTCAGCGTTCAAATTCTGGTTTTACGGGTTTGCTGATGGCTCAACGGTAGGGCGGCCACGACAGCCGCCCCTGACATCAGCCTATTTGCTCTTACGTTCATCCACCAGATCAATCGCGCCGAGCAGCACCTTCAGCCCGGCCAGCACGTCGCCGGTGATGTGCAGCCGGATGGCGCGGCGATCCTTGGCGCGCAGCGCCAGCATGTCGCCGGCAGCCTGCGCCGCGTTGAGTATGCCAAAGGTGTACGGCTCACTCGGAACGGGGATGTCGTCGCGGATGTCCGCCGTAATCTGGATGAAGTTGCCGGTGTTTGGCCCACCTTTATGCAGTTGGCCGGTGCTGTGCAGGTAGCGCGGCCCGTAGCCAATCGTCACCGCCCGGCGCGTGGTGTGGCGCAGACGGCGGCGCACCTCCTCCAGCGCGGCGTTGAGGTCGGCGCTGTAGGGCAGGTACGCCAGCAGCGCGAAGTAATCATTGGCGCGGGTGGAGTTTATCATGGCTGCCAGCAGACCGGTCAGGTCGCCGCTGCTGTAGCCGTGCTGTAAGGCCAGTTCGCTCAACTGGTGGATGGTCGGCTCGTCGGCATACAGGGTCACGCCGCTTTCTTTAAAGGCCGGCTCCAGGGTGGGCAGCGCGCCGTGTTCCTGGTAATACGCCAGCAGCCGGGCGGTAGCTTCTTTCGCCTCGGTCACATTGGGTTCGTCAAACGGGTTGATGCCCAGCAGCTTGCCGGCAATCGCCGTCGCGTACTCCCAGCGGAAAAACTCACCAGCGATGCAGTAGCGGTCGTTCAGGTAGTAGGACACGCGCGGGTGTCCTGCCTCGCGCAGGGCGCGGATGGCCGCGTCCATCGCTTCGTTATCCGGCTCACCTTCGACACGCAGGTAAATCACCAGCCGGTCGGAATTGTAATCGTGCGGGTTGCCGACGGTGCCACCAACCACCGGCAGCAACCCCTTGCCTTCCTTGCCGGTGCTTTCCGCCACCAACTGCTCCACCCAACTGCCAAAGGCGCTGATCGCGGCGCTGGTGTGAATGATGACCTTATCGCGCCCCTGCTGGCCCAGTACCGCCAGAATCGCGCCAAGCTGTAGGCCGGGGTGCTGCTGCGCCGGGATGTGTGGGCCGCAGGCCATCATCATCCGTTCCGCTTCCGCCCACAGCCGGTCGAGATCAAGGCCCATCAGCGCCGCCGGCACGAGGCCGAAATAGCTGAGGGCGCTGAACCGCCCACCGATGTCCGCCGGGTTCAGGAAGATGTCACGGAAGTTCTGCTGCTTCGCCAGCGCCTCCATCGGGGTATTTGGGTCGGTGATGGCGATAAACTGGCTGCCGTTGCGCCCGGTACGCTCGTAGAAATATTTGTGGAAAGCAGCGGTTTCGATGGTTGAGCCGGACTTGCTGGCAACCAGAAACAGCGTGTACCGGAGATCAATCGCGTTTTCGATGGCGCGAATCTGCCCCGGATGGGTGCTGTCCAGCATGTGGAAGGCGGGGAAGTCCGGCTGCTGGCCGAAGGTCTGGTACAGTACCTCCGGCGCGAGGCTGCTGCCGCCCATGCCCAGCAGTACGACCTGTTTAAACGCGCCACCCCTGACACTGGCCTGCAGCGTCTTCAGCCGGTCAATGTCTATCGTTTTTTGCACGTCCAGCCAGCCGAGCCGGTTTTCGATTTTGGCGATGGCGCTGGCCTGGTCTTTCCACAGGCTGCCATCGTGCGCCCATACGCGGGCATTGGCGTGTTCGGCTTCCAGCGCCTTCAGCGCCGGCTGCACGGCTTCGGCATACGTACCCAGCGCCAGATTTTGCTTCTGGATCACCCCGGCCAGCAGCACGTCGCGCTTGGCATTCACTTGGGCGATCAACTGCTCAAACGACTCGGCAAACGCCGTCACGCCGTCTATCTGGAGCTGGTCGGTCACATCGTCGAAGTTCACGCCCACTTCCGCCAGCCGGTCCATCACTTCCTGCGCCTGATCCATATTTTCGGTCAGCGTCGGCGCGACCGTGCCATGATCCTTAAACGCCTTGAGCGTGGCGGGCGGCAGCGTATTGACCGTGTCCGGCCCGATGAGCGTATCCACATAGAGCGTATCGGGGTAGTTCGGGTTTTTGGTGCCGGTGGAGGCCCACAGTGGGCGCTGCACCTGCGCCCCGGCCTCGCGCAGCGGCGCAAATTCGTCGCCCAGGAACAATTCCTGATACAGCCTGTACGCCAGCTTGGCGTTGGCAATCGCCGCCTTGCCCAGCAGTTCGCGGTTGGCGGCCACGCGGTGGATGTCCCGCCCCTGCGCCGCGCGGATGTTGTTTTCCAGTATCCGATCAACAACGGTGTCAATCCGGCTGACAAAGAAGCTGGCGACCGACGCGATATGGCGGATGTCTTTACCCGCGTCCAGACGGCGCTGCAGGCCGCGAATGTACGCCCGCGCCACCTGCTCGTAATTTTTGACGGCAAAAATCAGCGTCACGTTAACGTTCACCCCTGCCGCGATGGCTTCTTCAATCGCCGGGATACCCGCCGGCGTGGCCGGGATTTTGACCATCAGATTGGGGCGGTCCACCAGCTTAAACAGCCGCTTGGCTTCTGACAGCGTTTGTTCGGTATCGCTGGCGATCAGCGGCGAGACTTCCAGGCTGACGTAGCCATCCCGGCCATTGGTGTGGTCGTAAATCGGGCGGAACAGGTCCAGCGCCTGCTGGATATCGTCCACCGCCAGCTTTTCATAGATGTCGCTGGCATCCAGGTCGAGCATGTGACTGATGGCGTCGTCATACGCATCCGACTCGCCAATCGCCTTCTGGAAGATGGACGGATTCGACGTGACGCCGAGGATGCCGTAGTCGTCAATATACCGCTGCAATTCGCCGCCGGTGATAGACGTGCGGTGGATAAAATCAAGCCAGAAACTCTGGCCGTACTGCTGCACCTCGACGGTGGGGTTGCTGCTCATGGGTGGACTCCTTCTAACAAACGAATCTTTCGGTCTGTAGGGGCGGGTCTAAGACTCGCCCCTAGGGCTGGTTGCTCATTACGGCTCGCTGGCCGTCGGGACTTTCTCGCCCTGGTAGGCCAGCACAATCTGCTCGCGCGGGACGCCGGCGGCGACAAGGGCTTTCCATAGATTCTTGTCCCATACGTTGTCCTCGTCCACAATGATGTGTTCACCGTCAATATGCGCCTGCACAATAACCCAGGCATGGTCATCCCCCGGCTCATTCATGATCGCGTTGACGGCGTAGTGTTTTAGTTCATCATCCCGCAGGAGATAGGCCTTTGAGTCGTCCGAGACTCCGGCGTACCGGCTAATCTCCTGCCGTAAAACTGCTACAAGTTCAGCAATACTTAATCTATCCATCGCACGGTTTCCTCACGCTCCACGTCCACCAGTATCAATTTTATCTGTAATTCGTTGATCGTTGCAGAAACAACCATTTTTCTAAAAAGCCGGTTATAGGCTTCTAAAGGAATGGCAAGATAAGGAGTACCGGGCTTATTGGTTGCTTTGAGGATATTACGGTAAATCACGTACTGACCGATTGCCTGGTATAGTTCGTCCATGTCTGAACGAGTATCAGGAAAACATTTGACTTCAACCACAATAATTTGGCGAGGTTTACCGTTTACGTGACGGGCACGAATATCGGCAAACACGGTGACACCCTCTACACGCAGAAAATACATACTGGGGTCAACATCCCAACCCGCGTTTTGCAAAGCATTCACCACCTGTTTGTGGCATTGATCCAGCACAAACGTCCCCTTTCCCCAATTGAACAATCAGGGGGCAGCTTGATTTCCGCCGCCCCCACTGTAGGAACACGATCTATCGTGTCCCTACGCCTTCTGCACTTACGCCAGCTCCTTCGCCGCCTGCACCACCGCCTCCGACGTCAGGCCATATTCCTGATAGATGCGTTCATAAGGGGCGCTGGCGCCAAAGCGGTTCACGCCGATCATCACGCCGTTGCAGCCGACGTAGCGTTCCCAGCCCAATGTCACGCCGGCTTCAATACCGACGCGCGCTGTCACCTCCGGCGGCAGTACGCTGTCGCGGTATTCCTGGCTCTGCGCCTCAAATAGTTCCCATGACGGCAGCGACACCAGCCGCGTCTGGATGCCCTCCGCCATCAGCCGCTGATAGGCTTCATGGGCGATATGAACTTCGCTGCCCGTGCCGATCAAAATCACCTGCGGCGTACCGTTGCAGTCGGCCAGCACGTAGCCACCCTTCGCCACACCGGGGAAGATATGGTCGCCGGTCAGAATCGGCAGGTCCTGCCGCGAGACCACCAGCACAATCGGGTGCGGGTGAGTCATGGCAACATGCCACGCCCCCGCCGTTTCGTTGGCGTCCGCCGGACGCAGGACGGTCAGCCCCGGAATCGCCCGCAGCGCCGCCAGATGCTCAACCGGCTGGTGCGTCGGGCCATCTTCGCCCAGACCAATGCTGTCGTGGGTGAAAACGTACACGGTCTGGATGTTCATCAGCGCGCCCAGGCGGATGGCCGGACGCATGTAATCGCTGAACGTCAGGAACGTGGCCGAATAGGGTTTGACGATGCCGCCGTGCAGCGCCAGGCCGTTCACAATCGCGCCCATCGCGTGTTCGCGCACGCCAAAGCGCAGGTTGCGGGCGGCGGGTTGCCCGGCGCCGGTGTTGGCCGCGCCCTTCAGCAGCGTTTTGGTGCTGCCGGCCAGGTCGGCGTCGCCGCCGATCATCGTCGGCAGATGTCTGGCAATCGCGTTCAGCGCCTCGCCGGACGCGCTGCGGGTGGCGATGGCCTTGCCGGGGGTGAAGGTCGGCAGGTCGGCGTCCCAACCCTGCGGCAGGTGACCGTTGAAGGCGGAGTCCCACACCTGCGCCAGATCGGGGAATTCGGCGCGCCACTTCTGGAACAGATCGTTCCAGTCCTGCTCCTGCGCCGCGCCGCGTTCGACCGCTTCGCGGAAGTGTTCCAGCGCCGCACCGGGGATGTAAAATTCCTCCTGCGGCCAGCCGAACGCCTCTTTCACCAGCTTAATCTCGTCCTTGCCCAGCGGCGAACCGTGCGCCTTGCTGGTATTCTGCCTGTTCGGGCTGCCATAACCAATCGTGGTACGGACCGAAATGAGGGTCGGCTGGTCAGTCACGGCTTTGGCCTGCTCAATCGCGGCGTTGATCGCCTCCAGGTCGGTGTTGCCGTCTGTGACGTGTAGCGTGTGCCAGCCATAGGCCTCGAACCGCTTCAATACGTCCTCGGTGAAGGTCATGTCCGTGCCGCCGTCGAGGGTGATGTGGTTGTTGTCCCACAGGTAAATCAGCTTGCCCAGCCCCCATAGCCCGGCCAGCGACGCCGCCTCGGCGCAGACGCCCTCCATCAGATCGCCGTCACTGACCAGCGCGTAGGTGTAATGGTCAACGATGTTATAGCCGGGGCGGTTGAAATAGGACGCCAGATAAGCCTCCGCCAGCGCGAAACCAACCGCGTTGGCTGCGCCCTGTCCCAGCGGGCCGGTAGTGGTTTCGACGCCGGGGGTATAGCCATATTCAGGGTGGCCCGGTGTGTGATAACCCCACTGGCGGAAATTCTTAAGCTGCTCCAGCGGCAGATCGTAGCCGGTCAGGTGCAGCAGCGCATACAGCAGCATCGAGCCATGCCCGGCACTGAGAACAAAACGGTCACGGTTGGCCCAGCGCGGGTCGCGCGGGTTGTGGCGCAGGTGGCGCGTCCACAGGACATAGGCCATCGGCGCGGCGCCCATCGGCAGGCCGGGATGGCCGCTGTCGGCTTTCTGCACCGCATCAATGGCGAGCGTGCGAATGGTGTTAATTGCCAGCGTGGAAAGATCGGCGGGAGTCACGGTGTTTTCTCCTGTATTGGCTGATCGCCATTAGCTGTTAGCTTGTATCCTGTAGCGCGTCCGGCTACAGGCGATAAGCTACAAGCTAATGGCTTAAGAAACGACGCTGGGTTGATTATAACATGGGCAGAGATCGCCGATCAGACCACTTCATCCCGCGTCCGGCGCAGGGAGCGCGTCCACAGCGCCACCGCCAGCAGCACCAGGTCAAAGACCAGGATCGCGCCGATGACGACCAGCCCCGGAATCGCACCCATGTGCGCCCGGATAACCACCGACGCCAGTGGATTGATGCTCTCCCCGTACAGCAGCAGTTTTGCCAGCCAGGCCAGTTCCAGCACCAGGTAAATCCAGATGTAGTTGCGGCGCAGGCGGCTGCCGACCGCTTCCAGCATGGATACGGAAAAACGCGGGTGCAGCAGGCTTTGCGTCAGGCTGCGCGCCCATTCGGGACTGGGTTTAAACGGCGGTTCCAGCAGCGCGGCGAAGAAGTTGGTTTCCATCAGCCGGATGCGCGAACTCCACAGGTCGTAATACCGGTAACGCCGCGCCTCGATCAGCAGGAACAGCGTGACCAGCACCAGATTGAGCAGAATCACGCTGTGATGGGCTTCGGTCTGGCTGAAGGCAAACGACAGCGCCGCGCCGGTGGAGATCATCGCCCAGTTGGTAGTAACGTCGAGACGGTTGCGCCAGGTGTTCGCGCGGGTGATTTCGGCGCGGTACAGGTGCACCATCGCCGCCGTAAAATCGCCGGAATCGAGCTGGTAGCCGTGATAGTTCCACAGGGCTTGCAGGTCTGGTGAGGGAACACCCACCGGGGGTTGCGGGTTCTGTTTGGGGCTGGCCTGGGCATCGTGGGGCTGCATAACAACCTCGCGCTCTGTAGCTTACACATTAGCCGTAGGGACAAGATACACCGTGTCCACAGGGCAATTTTGGATGTAGGGGCGGGTTTCTAAACCCGCCCCTACACTGTAGCGCACGGATGCAAGAGGGGCGTAAACACGCCCGGCGCAGTGCTAACACTAGGCGAGGATGGATACCGTATGCAGGACGACTCCCCCTAATTCCCGGTCGCCTTCGATTTGTGTTGACTGCGCCGCTGTCGCCGCATCCATACCTTTGGTGAACAAACGCCAGGCTGTTTCTGCGTCCAGCGTAACCTGCGACGTTACCGGCGCGTCGGCGCTGCGGTACAGCGCCCAGCGCGTTCCCTCGCGCACCAGACTCCAGGCATTACCCGCCGCACCGGAAATCACCACCCGGATATGGGTCCCCTCGTCGGCAGAGGTATTCCGAAACGTGCGCGGCAGGGCGCGCATGAAGGCTTCCAGCACGGGCGCGAAGAAACGCGGTTCTTTCAGTCCCGGTTGGCCCACCGAATCACGGATATGCTGCTGGTGCATCCAGTATTCGGTGTACTCACGCGCAATGCCCATCCAGGCCGGCGCCCGGTCGCTGCCGGCCCAACTCACGACAACCCAGGGAATGAACGGATCCAGCGTACCGAAGAAATCATCAACCGCTATGCCCGTTTCAGCCAGCAGTTCAACGAGGACGCGCGGGCTGAGGCGGCGCATGGCGCGCACCCATACGTCGTTACGCTCGTTAATAAACTGGATGAGGGTAGCCCAGTCGGAGAGATCGAGATTCGTAGGTGGAGCGTACCTGTCGCGCTGCCCGGACAGGATACCGATATGATCGCCCAGCAGGTGCGCCGCCATGTCCTTGACCGACCAGCCAGGGCAGCACGTAGTCGGGCGCTCCCAGGCTTCGTCCGTCAATGATTCCAGCAGCGCGATCAGGGCAGCGCGCAGTTCGGGGAACAGGTCAAGCGTAAAAATCGGGTCAAGCGGCCTTTTATCCGGCATGAGGGCTGTGTTTCTCCTCAGAAATGCCCGACTACGGTGTATATTGCAGCGTGCTGAGAATCGCGCGGAAGATCGGCTCGAACTGGTCAAGTTCATCCGGCGCGGTGTTGCCAAAACCGACGGCGAAATTGCCGCTGCCCAACTGGAGCGCGATCACCAGCGTTTGTCCATTAGCCGTGCTGGCCTGGGCGCGGGCAGCGCGGTAAGGGCCAACCGTCAGTGCGGTCGGTTCGCTTAACTGCGCGTCGGCGGCAGCGCGGGCGTTCACAATCTCCCGCAGCGCGGCCAGAAATTCGACGGCAGTGGTATCCGCCGTCAGGCCGGGAAGCTGGCTGGCCGGGCCAAAGATAATATTGCCGATGAAATGCCCCGGCTGGATTTCGTTGCCACTGCCGGAGAGCGCATCTATCGTGTTCACCATGACAATCTGGCCGTCTATATCCTGCACCAGCCAGCCTTCGGGATAGTTCAGGCTGGCTATGCCATCCGGTGAGGTGAAGGTCTGGTTCAGCCGCACGTCGCCGCTGACGACCGGCGTGCCGGTGGCCCCGGCGGTCGGCGTGGCCGCCTGTGCCGCCGTTGTCGCTGCCGGCGTACCGGTGGGCGCGGTCGTGGCGGGCGGCAGTGTGGGCGCAGCCGTCGCGGGCTGCATGGCGGCAAGCGTCGCCTGGG
This sequence comes from Chloroflexota bacterium, assembly GCA_016223085.1. Classification (GTDB taxonomy): domain Bacteria; phylum Chloroflexota; class Anaerolineae; order Aggregatilineales; family Phototrophicaceae; genus CFX2. Next base: position 142,436 of record JACRPS010000029.1, on the reverse strand, counting down.
CCTGTGCCAGCGCAGTCGCGGCAGCGTAAGCCTGGGTCAGCGCGGCAGCGCGGTCTTCTTCGGCAGCGAAGCGGGCGAAGTCGGCCAGATCAACCTGCGCGGTAGCGGTTGCCAGCGCGGCCACGACCGCCTGCAGTTCGCCTGCCTGGGCTGTAATCGTTGCCGCTGCCATGCCAACTGCCGTACCGTTCTGAGCCTGTACCGTCGCATTAGCTGCGATTATCGTTTGTGTAACAGCAAATTCGGCTTCGCGCGCTGTTAATTCGTCCTCAGCGGCTTCCGCCTGGGCGACCGCCGTCCCGCGTTCCACCTCGGCAGCCGCCTGCGTCCCGGCGGCAGCCGTTACCAGCCGTTCGGCAGCGGCGCGCCCGGTTTCGGCGGTCTGCTGCGCCAGCAGCGCGGCGTCCGCCTGGGCGACGCTGGTAGCCTGCGCCGCGAGCACTTCCGCCTGTGCCGTCTGCGCGTCCCGCGCCAGGGCCGTAGCGTCCTGCTGGGCGGTAAACTGCGTGAACGCCACCGCCGCCAGCACGACGACGGCGACAATCAGCACGACGATTAATCCGTTTTTGACCATATCACCCCGCTTGCCCGTAGTTTTCAGTTCTCATGGTTAAGTGTCTATCCATAAACCCTTCGTAGGGGCACGGCATGCCGTGCCCCTACCGACAAATAAAAGAGGTTTACGGATAGGTTCTAAATGAAAACCGATACATGGATTTTTCGTAGGGGCGAACCACCGGTTCGCCCTACATTCTATGAATCTGTTTTCGGTCATCCATCAGTTATCAGTTGTGAGTTTCCAGACAAAAGTCGTTTACCTTCTCTCTGGCAACTCATCACTCAGCACTCGTTACTCATACCTCATCATTCAGCACTGGCCGGCGTGTGTGCCAGTCGGTCGCCTGTTCGTAGGCGTGGCCGGCGCGCAGCACCACGTCCTCCTTGAAGGCCGCGCCCAGCAGTTGCAGGCCAATAGGCAATCCCTGCTTATCAAAGCCGCAGGGCACATTCAGGCCGCAGATACCGGCTAAACTGGCGGGCAGCGTGAACACGTCCGCCAGATACATTTGCAATGGGTCGTCGGTGTTCTGGCCGATCTTAAACGCCGTCGTAGGCGCGGTCGGCGTGGCGATCACGTCCACCTGCTTAAACGCTTCGTTGTAATCGCGTTTGATGAGCGTCCGCACCGCCTGCGCCTTGCCATAATAAGCATCGTAGTAGCCGGCGGACAGCGCATAGGTGCCGAGCATGATGCGCCGCTTGACTTCCGGCCCAAACTGTCCGCGCGTGGCTTTGTAAGTCGGCCACATTTCGCCTTTTTCGATGCGCTGCCCGTAGCGCACACCATCGTAGCGGGCGAGGTTGGCGCTGGCTTCCGCCGGGGCGATCAGGTAATACACCGGCAGGCTGTAGTCGGTGTGCGGCAGGCTGATTTCGATCACTTCCGCGCCCATCTGTTCCAGCGTCGCCACCGCCGCGCGCACGGCCTGTTCGACTTCCGGCTGCATCCCGTCAATAAAGAACTCTTTCGGCAGGCCAATACGCAGCCCTTTCACGTCGCCCGTCAGCCTGGCCACGTAGTCCGGCACGTCCACCGGCATACTGGTCGCATCCAGCGGGTCGTGCCCGGCCATCACCTGTAAGATACGCGCCACGTCTTCAACCGTGTGCGCCAGCGGGCCGGGACAGTCCAGCGATGAGCCGAAGGCAACCAACCCGTAACGCGAGCAGCGCCCGTAGCTGGGCTTGAGGGCCGCGATGCCGCATAATGCCCCCGGCTGCCGGATGCTGCCGCCGGTGTCCGTACCCAGCGTGCCCAGCGCCATGCCGGCGCTGATGGCCGCCGCGCTGCCGCCGCTGCTGCCGCCCGGCACGCGCTCCAGACACCAGGGATTGCGCGTGATCTGGAAGGCGGAATTTTCGGTAGACGACCCCATCGCAAACTCGTCCATGTTGAGCTTGCCGAGCATCACCATGCCGGCGTCGTACAATCGCTGGACGACGGTGGCATCAAACACCGGCACGTAGCCCCTGAGGATTTTGGAGCCGCAGGTGGTTTCGATGCCTTTGGTGGAGAACACATCCTTAATTGCCAGCGGCAGACCCAGCAGCGGTCGGTCCTCCCCGGCGGCGCGGGCCTTGTCGGCGGCTTCTGCCTGCTGCAAGGCCAGGTCTTCAGTGACAATCAGGAAGGCGCGAATCAGCGGGTCCACCTGCTGGATGCGTTCCAGACAGGCGCGGGTGAGTTCGACCGACGAGATTTCGCGGTCACGCAGTTTTTGCAGGGTGACGCTTAACGTCAGCGTGGTGAGGTCAGTCATGGTGATGATCCCGGTGTGCGATTTTAGCGAGGCAAGTATAACACAGGCGCGCGCCGCAGGCTCAAAGGCTTATCCGACCTGCGTCGCCGGACGCCGAAAGCCGTCCGGCAGAACGAAGAAGCCACCTTTCAGGTGGCTGGAAAGACCGTTATAACCCGTTTCGTCGTGTCCGGTGATATTTACCCGGGCGTGCTGGGAAAACCTTCCTGCGGGTTGGCAAGGCGCACCGGGCTGCGCAGCCAGTACAGCCGACGGACAGGACGTTCCTCGACCTCGTGGGGCAGCGCGCCGGCCCGCTGAATGGCCGCCTGTGCCACTACCAGCGCCACCACCAGCAGCCCGACCAGCAACCCCGCCGCCAGCAGGATGCCGGGCAGCGCCGCCTGATGCGCGCTCATCGTCCACGTGGTACGCGGCAGGATAAGCTGGTACAGGGGCGCGCTGCCGCCGTCGGCCAGCGCCAGCGGCGTGAACCGCAGCACCCGCCAGAATGGGCCGTCGTCCACTTCATAGCGGGTAATGGCCGCGAACAGGATGACCGGCGCGAACCGGATGACCAGCGCCGCCACCATCGCCAGCCCGCGCCGCCGGAGCACGGCGCTGGCCGCCAGTCCCAGCGCGGTGCAGCACATCATTTCCAGCAGCGTCAGGCCGACGGTCATCACCACCGCCAGCAGCGACGCCCACGCCACCCACTCAATCGCTGTGGAGCCGTCGTAATAGCCGCCATAACCGCCGCGATACAGGGTACGCCAGGCAAAACGATTGACAAACGCCAGCATAAAGATCGGCAGCATCAGCAGCCGCACCGCCCCCAGCGCCAGCATCACCGGCGCGACGTGGTGCATCACCGCCAGCCACTTGCCCAGCAGAATCCGGCGCGCGCTGACGCCGGTCAGAATCAGAGGCGTCCAGGTGTGGTTGATATGCTCGCGGCTGATGGCGTTGGTGGCCGCCGCAATCGCCCGTGCCGCCGCCAGCCCGTGAAACAGCCAGACCAGCAGCATCCCCAGCTCGCGCGTTGGGCCTCGGATGTCGCCCAGTGTCCACACGATGAACCCGAAGGCGAGCGCCAGCGCCAGCAGCGCTATGCGCTGGCTGGACGAGGACAGCGGTGTGCTGCCACGCTGCAAACTGGTTCGTTCCTGCCATTCCAGCGGGTTGGTGATCGGTCGCACGGAGATCACGACAGCGCCCTCACAACTCGGCAACGATTAAAAAACTATACGAGATTCGTTATTACGACGGCAAATTAGTGAAAAATGCAACATAATCGCAGCGGGAATGGTATGATGGCGGCGGACGTACACTCCAGGAAACGGTAAGGGAAGGCCCGATGAGTCGTTTAATTCTCCTGCTGCTGTGCCTGCTGGCGGTCAGTGTCACTGCCGCGCAGGAGGCCGCGCCTACCAGTACCCCGCTTGGCCCGGTGTTTGTGCCATCGCCGACTTTCACCAGCGTGCCGACGCCGGTTATCACCCCCACGCCGCCCGGCGATGACCCACGCATTGCCGTGTGTTCCGCCCCCTTCCAGCCGGGATGGAAACCCTACCTGATTCAGCAGCGTGACTGGCTGGCGAACCTGCTGGTTGGCGTGGATGGGCTGACCGTCGCGCAGGTGGCGGCGCTGAACTGCCTCGACGATTCAGCGGCGCTGCCCATTGGCGCGGTGATCTGGCTGCCGCCCGGCGCGTTCAGCGCGCTGGCGCCGGGCGAGCCGCAGGGCCCCTCTCCCGGCGAAGACCGCGCCGGGATTACGTCGCTCACGGCCAGCGCAACACAGGTGCTGAACGAAGGCCAGGACATTACCTTTAGCTGGCAGGCCACCGGCACAGCGGCCTACTTTTATATGTGCCCCGCCGGCCCGCAACTGGACTGCTGGCGGCCTCTGGGGGCGCAGCCCGTGCCGCTAACCTACACCACTCCGCCGATCAGCGGCTTCCGCTATGCCGGGCCGGTGCGCTACCGGCTGGAGGTGGTGGATGGCGAGGCCGTAGCGACGCAGGACATCGGCGTTGAAGTCGTTTGCGCTTATGAAGCGATGAGCCAAACTGCCGGTTTTAACGCCTGCCCGGTCGAACCCATCCGCTACGTGTTTGTCGCCTGGCAGGCGTTTGAGCGCGGCGTGATGATGTGGATTTCCGAAACACGGCAAATCTGGGTGATGACCTTTGATTCCCGCCTGCAAATTCTGGAAGATACTTACCAGGAAGGCGACCCCACTCCGGCAGCAGTCGCGCCGGAAGGCATGTACACACCGCAGCGCGGGTTTGGCCGGGTGTGGGAGCAGCTTGGCGGGCCACGAGGGCTGGGCTGGGCACTGGGCAAAGAAATGGGTTACGACGCCGGCTGGCAGCCTGCCGGGCGCTACTCGTTCACCACGTTTGTCGGTTCGCCGTTTAAAGAGGTGTATGCCATCACCATCATCCCCGGCAGCGACACCGGCTACTGGGTGAAGTTACGGTGAGAGGGGCTGTGGGAACATCACTGGCGTTCCTGCTAAAGTGAGTTATCGAATGTTTTTTTGGTAGGGGCACGGCATGCCGTGCCCCTACGAAGGGTTTATGGATAGATAATTAGAACATTTTTCAAGCATAGCAACATGAACTGGATTCATTGCGCGTCCAACAGGAAAAGTCCGGGAGACCAATTTTGTCCATATCTACACCTTTAACGATGGTCAATCAGTGAAGGTTCGAGAATACTATAATACAGCGCCAATGGTCGAAGCGTTTCAAGCCGATTGAATACCGCATGGCTGCGAAGTGAAACCGGGGAAGCGTGGAATTTGAAATGCTTCCCCCAGCTTCGTTTCATGTTTCGTGGGCCTGTTCTCATTACCGCGCGAACACACTCCGCGCGAAGAACCACAGGTTGGCGGGGCGCTCTGCCAGCCGCCGCATGAAATACGGATACCACGCCACGCCAAACGGCACGTATACCCGCATGGTGTAACCCGCTTTCGCCAGTTCTTCCTGCCGTGATGAGCGAATGCCGTACAGCATTTGATACTCGTAGCGGTTGTTCGGGACGTGATTCTGCCGGATGAACGCCTCGGTCGCGGCGATCATCTTCTCGTCGTGGGTGGCGATGCACAGGTAGGCCGGGGGCGGCGCCTGCAGGAAATCCTGTGCCAGTTTAACGTAGTTGGCGTCCACGTCCGCCTTTTTGGGGAATGCGACCGTCGGCGGTTCGAGATACGCGCCCTTGCACAGCCGCACGTGCGCCCCTTCCGCCGCCAGGTCGCGCATGTCGGTTTCACTGCGGTACAGGTAGGCCTGAATGACAATACCGACGTTGGTAAAACCGTACTCATCGCGCAGCGTGCGGTACAGTCGCAGCGTGCGGTCGGTGTAATCGCTGCTTTCCATGTCAATCGTGACCTGCACGCCGCGCTCCTGCGCCGCGCCCAGGATATGCCGCAAATTGCTTACGCACAGGTCTTCGCTGATGTCCAGTCCCAGGTGGGTCAGCTTCAGCGAAATGCTGGCGTTGAGCCGGTCCTGCTGGATGCGGTCGAGTGCGGCGCGGTAAGCCTTGACCACCTCGGCGGTGTCTTCCGCCTGGTGGACGCTTTCGCCCAGGCAGTCCAGCGTGACAGCTAATCCCCTGCGGTTGAGCGTCTGGGTCACACGCGCAGCCTCGTCCAGCGTTTCCCCGGCCACAAAGCGCCGCGCCACCCGCCGCGCCAGTCCCCAGCCGGTCACGATGCGCCGCGCCCAGCCCGCCTTCGACAGATACAGAATCGTTCGCCTGAGCATGATGTCCCTTTACGCAACAAACGAGACGGGATGAACTCCCATCTCAGCCTTTTGCATCAATTCTAACGCTGTTGGCGGGATTGAAAAAAACCGCTGGTGGCAGGCACAGCCGGCAGCAATAAGGCAGATTGAGGCTACAGGGAAGTCAAGGAGGCACAGCCTGGCGAGGTCAGTCCTGCGTTTCAGACGCGGTTTCGGTTAGCGTAGTCTGGCACTGGTTACATTGCCACAGGTGAACCACCGGGCCGAGGCCCGTCGCTGCCACCACACGCGGCGGCCAACGCTGTTCGCCCAGGAAGGTGAACGTCCCCACCTGGCCGCAGGTCGGGCACAGCCCAACCCGGGTTTGAAGCCGGACGTTGGCAATGGGTTGTTGGGTCGTCATCACACCACCAACTTTCAACTCGATTCCGCTTACCGTTCAGGACGCTCCATCCGGGCTGAAAGTTCCACCCTCATACTTTTATTGTACCCGCGCCCGGTCAGAAAAGTTGTCAGAGTAGCGTTAAAGTTGTCAATTTTTATTACAGTTGCGATTAAACATTGTGCAGCCCCCAATTTCTGGGTGAATCCAGCATAGAGGGAAAATGCTATAATAATGGTCATATTCCTGCTGCGAGCAACCCATATGGCTCTCGTTTTTGGCCTGATTATGCTGGTCGGTATCGTCTATCTTCTGCTGATGATCGTCGGCGGCATCGGTGACGCCTTTAACGTGGACGGCGCGCTGGAAAGCAGCGGTCTGGATGCAATCTTTGGGCTGGATTCCCCGGACGTGAGTGAGGTCAGCGGCCTTGGATGCAGTGTCATCGCGGCCTTCCTGGCTGGCTTCGGCGCGGTCGGACTGACCGGCACGCTGGCCGGTTGGAACACAGTGGTCATTCTCGGCGTTGCGTTAGCATTTGGCTACGCGCTGGGACGAGGCGTGACGGCGCTGCTTGGTTATGTAAAGGCGCAGCAGTCCAGCCGGGTCTTTTCCAGTCAGGACCTGGTGGGGATGCCGGCCCGCGTAACGATTGACTCGCCTGCCGGAAAAACCGGTGAAGTCCTTATCGAAGGTGAGCAAATCCTGAAGTATCCTGTTAAAGAGATCAACGGCGCGGCGCTCAAACGCGGCGACATCGTTGAAGTGACAGAGATCGAAGGCCGTTTCTTACACGTCAAGAAGAAACGCAGTTCTTAAAAGGGGGGGGTTATGCCCGACATTCTTGGTGTCATCAGCGTACCGCTGGTGCTGATTATCCTGGCGGTGGCTCTGGTTGTGTGGCTGACGCGCTATTATCACCGCGTCCCTCCCAACGAAGTACTGGTGGTCTACGGGCGCAAAACGCCGCGCCTCGTCACCAACGGGGGTGTGTTTGTTATCCCCATCCTCGAAAGTTTCAAAAAACTGGACCTGACCATTATCACCATCAAAACCGAAAAGGACGAGGTGTACACCATCAGCGGCGTGCCTATCCAACTGGACTGGGTTGCCCAGGTGCAGATTGACAGCGAAGAAAAGGCGCTGCATACCGCCGCCAAAGCCTTTCTGGATAAAAACCGGGACGAGGTACGGCAGGTCATCCTGGAAACACTCAGCGCCAACTTCCGCGCCATTGTCGGCCAGATGACGGTGGAGGCCATCCACCGCGACCGGGATGATTTCGTTCAGCGGGTGCAGGACCTGGCCTCCGACGATATGGCCGCGATGGGCGTGCGGGTGATTTCGATGGGTATCGAAGAAATCACTGACAAAGAGGGGTATTTGCAGGCGATGGCTGCGCCGCAGATCGCCGCCGTCAAACGGGACGCGACGATTGCCCAGGCAGAAGCCGAACGCGAAGCCCGCGTGAAGGCCGCCCAGGCCAAACGCGAAGCCGAACAGGCGGAACTGGATGCGCAGCGCGAAATCCTGGCGCAGCGGGAAGCGTTCCAACTGCGCGAGGTCGAGGTAAACAAGCGGGTAGATATTGATAAAGCCGCCGCCGACCAGGAAGTGCAGCAGCGCCGGGCGCTAGCGGTCGAACAGAAGCAGGAAGCGGAGGTGCTTGTCCCCGCCCGCGCCGAACGGCAGGCCGTCGAAATCCGCGCCGAGGCTGAACGCCGCCGCATCGAAATTGAGGCTGAAGCCGAGCGCAACCGGGTGACCATCACTGCTGACGCCCAGGCGCAGGCGACCCGCAAGCGCGCCGAAGCCGAAGCCGAGGCGACGCAAAAGAAAGGTCTGGCCGATGCTGCCGCGCTGGAAGCCATGAAAAAGGCCGAGGCCGAAGGCGAGAAGGCGAAAGCCGAGGGGGTGCGAGCGCAGTTACTGGCCGACGCCGAGGGTGAAAAAGCCAAGCTGCTGGCGGAAGCCGAAGGCCGCCGCGAACTGGCTGCCGCTACCGCCGCCGAAGACTCGATTAACCTGCGCCAGTTTATCGTCGAAGAGATGATGAAGGCGGAAATTGCCAAAGCGCAGGCGATTGCTCAGGCATTAGCCGGGCTGGGCGGCAACGTGCGCATGGTGCAGTTTTCTGGCTCGAATGGGAATGGCGCGCACAGTAACACTTTTATGGACATGCTGCTGAACATCCCGGAAGTGGCGGAAATCCTGCGGGCGAAGGTGGAAGCCCTCAGCGGCGAAGACTTCGAGAAGACCATTCTCAAGGTCGCCAGCCTGTTTAATACCTTAAAAACGGTGGATACGGACATCACCAACGGTTCGCCACAACCGCCGGTTACGATCACGCCGCCATCCAGCCTGCCGGAAGCGTAACGGATGAAAACCTGAGGGGACATGGCGCTGTCATGTCCCTCGCCCCGCATTTCCAGCCGGCCTGCCCTTTACTTTCCCGCCAGCGCGTTGATGATCGGGTCGAGCGCGCCGATAAAACGCAGGCCAATGCCGATCAGGAAGAAGCCGTACAACTGCTTGACGGTTCTGGAGGGCAGGCCCAGCGCCAGCCTGGCGCCACCAAACGCGCCCACAATCAGCCCGACGGCTACCAGCACCGCCGTCGCCGGTTCGAGATTGCCGTCCTGATAATACGTCACCACTGCGCCGATGCTGACCGGCAGCAGCAGCGCCGCCAGCGACGTGCCAACCGCCAGCTTTTGATCGAACCTGAGGAATGCCACCAGCGCCGGCACGATGATCGCGCCGCCGCCAATCCCGAACATGCCGGCCAGCACACCTGCCACCAGCCCGACAACCAGCAGGAAAGACCATGAGAAGCTGACATCGGGGCTGTCTTCCGTGACGGCTGGCGCGGGGGTATGGCTGCGCCACTGCCGCCACAGCTTACGCGGTTCGGCAAAACGCCAGCCGATCCAGATCAGGAACACGCCGTAAAGCTGCTGGAGCGTGGCTGTCGGCAGGCTGCGAACAATTTGTGCGCCGACGATGCTGCCGCCGATCAACCCCGCCGCAATCGGCACGGCGATGCCCAGTTTGAGCTTGCCGGCGCGGTAGTAGGCGATCACGGCGAAGATGCCCACCGGCATCAGCAGCGCTCCCAGCGATGTGCCGACCGCTTCCTTGAGGTCGAAACCGAGGATGACCAGCGCCGGGACGATCACCACCCCGCCGCCGATACCAAACATGCCGGAAGCGACGCCGGCGATCAATCCTACAATGAGCAAGGCAATTGCGTTTTCAGGCATAAGGTTTCCTGGCGATTGGCTGGTAGCCGATGCCACCGGCAGACAGCTACCGTTGACACGATAGGTCTGTCCATCAAATCGGTTCAACAGGGGCAAATTGTTGCAGCTTTAGGTGGTTTTGGCGAGTGCCGCTTACGTCCATCCGCGATCAGCTTCCAATCTTCCTCTCATACCGGCATCACCGGCGGTTTATCCACCACCATTATTTTGTACAGAAGTTGACCTCAATTTGTTCAGGTATTGTCCACCATGAAAACCTTAACTCGGCTGAAGGACTGGCAGGCCGCCAACTTCGGCATCGTGCTGGCCGTTGGCGTTTGTCTGGCGATTCTGGCAATGGGCACGTGGCTGACGCGCTATGAGCTGGCGCAGCCGCCGCTCGATGACGTGGGCTTCTTTTACGAGTGGAAGCTGGCGCAGCCGGACTTCTGGAGCCGCGCAACCGTCTGGATCGGATTTGTGGTGCATCAGGTCGCCATCTGGTTCACGATCTGGTGGGCACAGGATCGCTCATCGCGCAAATATACGGATACGCTCAAGCCCGTCAACCTGATCGCGCTGGGCATCAACGTGGTTTTTATCATCCTGCACTACCTGCAAACCGCCTTCCTTTACGACGGCATCGCCCAGGACATCCCCAGTTGGACGGCCCAGGGCGCGGTGATTATGATGCTGTACATCATCATGACGATGGAAAACCGCCGTCGTGGCATGTTCTTCGGGCGCAAGCTGAACTTCCGCAAGGAGTTCTACGACTGGCTGAAGCGGTATCACGGTTACGCCTTCAGTTTCGCCGTGATCTACACCTTCTGGTTTCATCCGATGGTGCCCACCTGGGGCCACCTGCTGGGCTTCGTGCATGTCATTCTGGTGATGGTGCAGGGGTCGCTGATGTTCACGCGAATGCACCTGAACCGCCGGTGGATTGTGCTGCTGGAAATCCTGGTGCTGCCGCACGCGGCGCTGGTGGCGATCAACCAGGGCGGCGGACTGGTGTACATGTTTGTGCTGGGTTTTGCGGCCATCTTCATCGTCACGCAGATGCACGGTTTGGGGTTAAAGCCCTGGGTAAAAAACCTGTTTGGCGCGTCGTTTGCCCTTACCGTGTTTGTGATCTACGCCTTCATCCGCCAGCCGTTCCAGGTGAATGAAGTTATCCGCATCCCGTTCATCGAATACGGTCTGGTGTTTGTGACCTACTGGCTGTGGCTGCTGTTCGCCCGGCTGGCCGGAAAGCTTAACCGCTTCCGTGCCAACGATGGTACGCCACTGCCGACTGCTGCCGGGGATTAGCATGGACCGCCATACACGCGGCAGGGACACGGCGGCGTCGCGTAGCAGCCTGTCAGCTCACATCAGCGCCGGAAACAAAACAAGGGGCTTCAAGCCCCTTGTTCGCCACTGATTGAGGGTTCAAACGACCACTACGCTCCAACCGCTTTGGCCGGTTCCGCCACAAGCGACGACACGGCCCGCACCAGGTCTTCCACGCTGACGGGTTTGCCCAGGCACAAATCGGCGCCGATGTCCCTGGCCTGATTCATCTGGAAGCCGCCGGTCGCGCCTGACACCACAATCATCGGCACGTGGCGGTCAGCATATTCCTTGCGCACGTAGCGCAGCAGGTCCAACCCGCTCATATCCGGCAGCAGCAGATCGAGGATGATCGCGTCCGGCAGTTCGTGCGTCACCAGCCCCAGCGCCGTTACCACCGACGTGGTGGTTGTGACGCGGAAGCCGGCGTGTTCCAGCGCGATGCTGAACACCTTGCCTACGTCCTCGTCGTCTTCCACAATCAGCACGTGCTGCCCCTTGCCGACCACCGGAATCTGGGCATGATTCAGATCAGGGCCGGGCGCCGGCGCGGTTGTAATCGTTGGGACAACGGCAAAGCGCACCTGTAGTTTTAGCTCGCCGATGTCCAGCTCGTCGCCGTGTCGCAGCCGGTACTCCTGATTGGCGATCAGCATCCGGCCATTCAGGCGCGTGCCGTTGACACTGCCCAGGTCCTTGATCGAGATACGGTTTTCCTTCGCCAGTACTACCGCGTGCTGGCGCGAAACGCCTTTCATCTGCGCGTCGTGCGGGCTAAGGTCTACGTCAGGGAAGATATTCCGCTGGGGGTCGTTGCGTCCGATGGTCATGGCTTCGTTAACCTGCACCTGAATGGTGGAGGCCGTCCCCACTACCCGAAATTCGATTACCCAGGGCAAATCCTCATTTAATGGAGTAGTTGCCCGCAGGGGCGGCAGCGGTTCAGTCGGGAAACTGGCAAGATGGCGCGTTTCCCGGTTTTCGTCACCCATGACAACGTTCCTTCCGGCAGACGCCGGATGTCCAACAGACACTGATACTATCTTCGCACCATCTCATGGTAGCGTGCCTTAACAATTCGGGTATAGCCCTACAGTACTAGAGTACTAAAAATTCGACGGACATTATTCTCTGATTCTAGCAGACTTTACCATGCGGGGAATGAAAGGATTGTAAGAATAAGGAAACGAAGCAGCACGGTTAGCCAAATCGCGCCGCGCTGACCGCGCCGGGATTCGCGCCGGTCAGCAGCATGTCTACCGCGCGCTCGGCTGTGCCCACGCCCAGCGCCAGCCCATGCCCATGAAAGCCAACGGCGAAACCCACACGCGGCCTGCCGGGCAGCGTGCCGACCAGCGGCAGGCCGTCGGCGCTGAAGCCCATGATGCCGGCCCAACGGCGTTCAACCGGCGCGTCTACGTCCGGGAACTTCTCGCGTAAATAGGCTTCGAGGAGGCGCTGCACTGGCTCGGTGATGCGGTCGTCGGTGGTGTCGTTTTCCAGCAGCTTGTTCTGCTTGCGCCCGCCACCGATCAGCAGCCGCCCGTCGAAGGTGTCCCGGTAGTACATATAGCCGTAATCGCTGTAGCCGCATACCCCCAGCACCGGCCCATGTTTCAGCGGCGCGGTCACAAGGCATTGGCCGCGCGTGGGAATTACCTTGCCGATAAAATACGGGTCAATCAGCGGCGACCAGGCGTTGGTGCACAGCAGGACGTGGCGCGCCCTGAAGATGTACTGGCGCGTGTAGACCGTCACGCACTCGGCGTCGTCCTGACGGATGGCGTACAGTTCGTTGTTGTTGACCAGTTCCGCGCCGCTTTGCCGGAAGATCGCCCACACCAGTTCGTAAGGCTGCACGGCGCAATCCCAGGGCTGGCGGATGGCGGCGAAATAGCCCCGGCGCAGTGGGTCGCGGCTGTGGAATTCCACGTCAATGCCGTCGGCGTTGAGCGCCCGCGCCGCCCGTTCCAGTTCGCGCGCTTCTTCGGGGGATTCTGCCAGCAGCAGCGAGCCGCACTGCTGAACCGGCACGCTGCCACGCCGGGCGAATTCGTGCAGGTGGGCGTGCGTGGTCTGCGACAGCGCCCACATTTCGCGCACGACCGGCAGGCCGTAGCGGTCGGCAGCACGGTGGTAATAGATGTCCAGACCGGTAATCATAAAACCGGCGTTGCGGCTGCTCGCGCCCAGCGCCACGTCGGCCTTGTCGGTGATAACCACCTGCCGCCCGGCCTGTGCCGCGAAGAACGCCGCCGCGCAGCCCACCAATCCCGCGCCGACGACGAGGAAATCCACCTCGCGCACCGGCTGCGTGTCGTTCGCCTGCCAGATGGAAACGGTCACGATTCGCCCCCAATAATGCTGTGGCAGGGGCGGGTTTCGAAACCCGCCCCTACGAATTATATTGTTCCAGCCACGCCTCGATCACCCGGCGTGTTTCGTCCGGCGCGGTCTGCGGGAACAGGTGGCCGTGTCCGGCGATTTCGGCGTAGACCGCGTCCGGCAGCAGGCGGCGTATCTGCCCGGCAGCCTCCGGCAGCAGCGTATCGCTATTCTCGCCGCGCACGATCAGCAGCGGCAGGAGGCCGCGCAGCCGAGGTAAATCGTCCCACGTGCCAGTGTATAAGGTGCTGAAATAATACGCTTCCCACTCCGGCGGCCAAACCAACTCTACCCCACCCTGCCGGGCCGGTCGCGTACCATGCTCGGCGTACAGGCGCACCGTCGCGTCCGGCCAATCCGCGAACAGCGTGCGCGACTTAAAATAGGCGTAGGCGGCGTCCACGCTGTCGAACGTCCGGCGGCGGCGCAGCGCCCCCTGCACCAGCGGGAAGTCACCGACCGTGCCGCCGGCCTGCATCGCCGCCATCGCCTGCATGGCGTGGGGCGGCAGAATCGTCGGGTCGAGCAGGCACAGCGCCCGGAAGCGGACGGGTTCGGCCAGCGCCGCCAGCAGCGATGCCACACCGCCGAACGAGTGCCCAACCGCGATCACATCCGTCAGGCGATGCCGCGCCATGCCTGCCAGCAGATCGTCGGAGAGCGTACGCCAGTCGCGCAGCGTTTCTGGCGGTGCTTCGCCCGGCCACAGGGCGCGCGGCAGCAGGCACACCACATGATAACGGCGGGTCAGCGGTTCGAGCAGCGGCGCGTACACCTGCGGCGGAAAGCCGTTGGCGACGGCGACGTGCAGCACCGGGCCGCTGCCGCCGAAGTCATACAGCGGATAGGACATGAGAACCCCTCGGTGAATGTATCCTATTCTAACGCAGATTTCGGTATAATCAGGGTAAATTGAACGTGAGCATACTTCCCGGAGTATACAATAGCGAATCGGTTGTTATTGTGTGGATAAGCATGTGGAACAGGCCAAAACCGACATCAGCGTGATTCATCTGCCGGCGAAGTACCACTCCCCGGAACTCGACCAGCGCCTGCCGGCCTGGGCGCGCCGCACCAACCCCATCATCCGCCGCCAGTTGGGCATGTACTGGAAAACCATCCTGCCGGAAGTCAGCGTGCTGGTGAAGCTGGTCATCGTGCAGGTCGGGCTGGTGGCGCTGTCGCTGCTGTGGCCGTTCCTGTTCGACCTGGCGCTGCCGACGATCACCGCCGCGCTGCTGCTGTTCCCCATCGCGCTGTATCTGTACGGGCACATCCTGTTTGCCATCGGCACGGCGGCGGCGCTGTCCATCGTGGACGAACTCCGCAAAAGCACCTTCGACCTGGTGCGCGCCACGCCGATCAGCCTGCAATCCATCCTCGCCAGCAAAATGGCGGCCTCGATCTGGCGACAGTTGGAGAACCTCGGCCTGCTGATGATCGCGGTCGCGGTGCTGAGTATGCCGCTGCTGATTTCGCTGTACGCCACCCTGTACCCTCTGGATGATTACCCCTTGCTGGCGCGGGTGGCAATGGCGCTGGGACTGATCGTGTCGCTGCTGCGGCTGGCGCTGGAGCCATTTATGATCGCCGCTATCGGACAGGCGGCGGGCGCGGCCTTCCCGGTGCGCTCGACGGCGGTCATCACCACCGCCTTCCTCGGCGTCTCGTACTTCGTGCTGCTCAACCTGATGCGCCTCATTCCGATGACCTGGCCGCTGCATTTCGTGGTCGAATTCGTGCTGCCGGTGGTCCTGCCGCTGCTGCTGACGTGGGGCGCGATGCGCCTGACGGAGCGGATGCTCACCCGTAACTGAAGCGTAGGCCAGCCGTCCGGCAATTCCTCTTTCTTCTGGACTATCGTAAACGATGTAGCGTTGAGGTATAGGAATTCAGTCCCGACCTCAGCCGTACCAACGCGCTTTTTGCATTGATTCAGTACAATCAGTGCCGATGTGACTTTGTGATTTAACAGGAGAAAGAGCTATGTACCGGAGCAAACTGGTTTTCCTCCTGGCGGTGATGATGCTTCTGGCGCTGGCCGTTACGGTGCAGGCGCAGGAACTTCAGCCCACGCCAACCCCCGTTGACCCGAACGCCAATATCAGTTGGCCGCCGCCCGTATACGTCCTGCGCGGTGAATTCACCATGCGCGGCTCGGCCAACCTGCCGAACATGGTCAGCTACTTCCTCGAATTTCGCCCGCTGAACCCTGATCTGACCCCTGCCGATGCGGACGTGCCCTGGTTCCCGGCTACCGTGCCGCAGCAGCAGGCGGTGCAGGACGACGTGCTGGGTGTGTGGGACACGACGACGGTCGAGGATGGTGTCTACGAACTGCGCCTGACGTTTAACCTGCCCAACAACCAGCAGCAGTATTTTGTTGTGTCGCCGCTGCGGATTGAAAACAACCCGCCGCCGTTTGCCGTGACGCCAACCGCAGTTACGACGCAGGTTGTGCCCACGCAGGGCGTGGTACAGCCGCAGGTGACGGCCACACCGACGTTTGACCCGACGCCGCGCGCGACGGCCCGCCTGAACGCCAACGTGCGCCGGGGCGACAGCGTGATTTACGAAGCCTTCGCCGGCCTCCAGTCCGGGCAGACGGTACCGATTGTCGGGCGCAGCAGCCTGGGCAGCGGCTGGTTCCTGATTCAGTTGCCGGATGGCCGCCAGGGCTGGGTATCGCCGTCAGTGGTAGACGTGACGGGTGACATCAGCGGCGTGCCGTTTGTTGAGCCACCCCCGCCACCTACACCGACGCCGATTCCGGCCACGCCCACGCCGACCGCGACGGTGAATCTGGTGGCGGGCAACTTCCGCTTTGACCCGACCACGCCCACCTGCGCCCAGACGTTTAACATTTACCTGGACGTGGCGAACTTCGGCACGACCGTCAGCCCCAGCGGCCTCATCAGCGTGCAGGACTTCCGCGCGGCGGATAACACGTTGCAGGGGAACACCCTGGGCGCGGTGCCGTCCATCAACCCCGGCCAGACCGTCAACGTCGGCCCGATTCCGATCACCATCAGCACCTTCTACAACGAACAGCACCGGCTGGTGATTTCGATTGACCCCGGCAACCAGATCATCGAAACCAACAAGTCCGACAACAGCATCAACGCGCTGTATACGCTGGCGAAGGGAAGCTGCCCGTAAGCAAGAGATGAGTAGGGTCACGGCGTGCCGTGTCCTTCCCAAATCGTAGAGTGTAGGGGCGCACAGCCGTGCGCCCCTGAGAAATTGACCATTACAGTCTGTGATTGTCAGAATTCATCAGACTGATTGAAAGGTAAATATGTAGGGACACGATATATCGTGTCCCTACATGCCACCCAGAAAGGAACAGCCCATGCGGAAAATATCATTATTCATTGTGCTGCTTTTTCTGCTCATCATCCCCGCCGCCGCGCAGGACGACACGGTGGTGATTACCTGGCCACCGCCCGTGTACGACGTGGCCGGTACGATTAGCATCATCGGCACGGTCAACCCGCCCGACCTGCAGAGTTATTTTGTCCAGGTCGCGCCCTACGATCAGGAAGTGCCGCAGTGGATTCCCGCCAGCACGCTTAAAAACCAGCCGGTTGTCAACGGCGTGATCGCCACCTGGCCGACCACCACCGTGCCGGATGGCATCTACCAGCTTCGCTTACAGGTGCGGCTGCGTTCCGGTCAAACGGTGAATTACGAGGTCGGGCCGATTCGGGTGGCAAACACGCTCCAGCGACCGGAAGGCGAAACCGTGCTCGTGCCGCCAGCACCGGCTACCACGCCGGAAGCGCCCGCCGAACCCACACTCGTGCCGCGCCCGAACGTGGTCAACGAACTGCCTGTGCCGGTGGGCGGGCAAGTTCTGTATTTTACCGACGAAACGATTGCTGCCATGAAGGAAGCCGGCATGACCTGGGTGAAGTGGCAAATCCCGTTTGTCGTCGGCGATACCAACCTGTTTAACGTCGCCCGCGACCGCATCAACTGGTCGCACGAAGCCGGTTTCTACGTGCTGCTCAGCATCACCGGCGAAAAAGAGGCGCTGGCCGAAATGGGCGACGCCGAATACTTCCCGCTGTACGCCCAGTTTCTGGGCGAAATCGCGGCGATGGGGGTGGATGCCATCGAAGTGTGGAACGAGATGAACATTGACCGCGAGTGGCCTGCCGGGCGCATCTCGGCACGGTCATACGTGGAAATGCTGCGCCAGGCGTATGAGGCGATCAAAGCCGCCGACCCGCAGGTGATGGTCATCAGCGGCGCGCCCGCCCCAACCGGCTTCTTCGGCGGCTGCTCGAACGCCGGCTGCGACGACGGCGATTATTACTGGAACATGGCGAACAACGGCGCGGCCAACTATGCCGACTGCATCGGCGTCCACTACAACGAGGGCATTCTGCCCCCGCAGCAGCAGGGCGGCGACCCGCGCGACAATTACCCGACGCGCTACTTCCCGCTGATGACGCAGCGCGCCGCCGCGCCCTTCCGCGGCACGGGGCTGCCGCTGTGTTTTACCGAAATCGGCTACCTGTCGCCGGAAGGCTACGGCCCGCTGCCCGCGGGCTTTGAGTGGGGCGGCAGCACCAGCGTGCAGGAACAGGCCGAGTGGCTGCGCGACGCGATCAGCATGGCAGCGGAATTCCCCAACGTCGAAATCGCCCTGCTGATCGTGTTTAACGTGGACTTCGATGTTTACGACCGCGACCCGCAGGCGGGGTTTGCCATCATCCGACCGGATGGTACGTGCCCGGCGTGTATCAGCATCGGCTCGCTGCGCGGCGTGGGATAAAAAGGGAAATAAAGGCGTAACGCAAAGGCGCGAAGGGGCACAGGCGCAAAGGGAAATGTTCTCTGCGTCTTTGCTCCTTTGTAGCCTTGCGTTAGGTATCTATCCATAAACCCTTCGTAGGGGCACAGCATGCCGTGCCCTACCGACAGATAAAAGAGGTTTACGATAGGTTCTAATGGATGACCGAAAACAGATTCATAGAATGTAGGGGCGAACCGGCGGTTCGCCCCTACGAAAAATCTATGTACCGGTTTTCATTTAACCATAAGTTTTTCCCGAAATTTCGTAAAAAGCCGGGCAAGCCCTCGTAACAATTCCCCTGATGGCAGCGTCCAGAATAGAGAAGTTCTTTTAATGATGCGGGCACGCTTCGCCGTGCCGTTACAGGAGCAAACCAAGACTATGGCACAGGCACACGTGACCTGGGTGCAGGGCAAAACCTTCGTCGGCACCGACAGCACCAAACACTCGGTCGTCATCTCCAGTGTGGATGATGGCGTGGGCATTAAACCATCCGAACTGCTGCTGCTGGCGCTCGGTAGCTGCACCGCCTACGATGTCGTCAATATTCTCGAAAAGCGCCGCGCCCAGATCACCGATGTGCGCGTCACCGTCACCGGCGAACAGGAAACCGAACCACCCTGGCCGTTCCGCAAAATCCACCTGCACTATGCCGTCAGCGGGTCGAATCTGAAGCGGGATGATGTGGAAAAGGCGATCAGGCTGTCGGAGGAAAAATACTGCTCGGTATCCGCCACGCTGCGCCAGTCGGTCGAAATCACCTACGACTTTGACGTGCTGGCCGACACCGAAACGACGGTCGAAGCGCCCAGGGTGTCGGCCACGCTCTAACGCTTTTTATCGCTTTCATCGGTTACGCTGCTGCCACTGCTGTTGATTGGAGACATGAATTCCGCATGATGATTACCTACAATGACGATGCCATCCGTGACCTGCTGCAAGCGGCGCGGGTAATTGCGGTCGTCGGCCATTCGGATAACCCCAACCGCGCCAGCTACCGTGTGGCGCAGTATTTGCGGCAGGCCGGTTACACCGTGTATCCGGTCAATCCAACCGTCGCCACCATCAACGGCCAGCCCAGCTATGCGTCACTGGCGGACGTGCCGGAACCGATTGACATTGTGGACGTGTTCCGGCGCTCGGAATACCTGCCGGAAATCGTAGACGCGGCGGTGCAGGTCGGCGCGAAGGCGGTCTGGACGCAGCTTGACGTGGTGCACGACGAGGCCGCCCGCAAGGCCGCTGCCGCCGGGCTGAACGTGGTGCAGGATCGCTGCATCAAGATCGAACACCAACGCCTGATCGGTTGAGACAAAAATCGCGTACAATAGAATATCACATGCCCGGCGCAGCCAGCAGGTCTATGGCCACCGCCAGAAACCGCTGCCAGTGGAGTTGTTTGAGATTCTGCCCCGCCGCTGGAAAGGCGCGCTCATCGGTGCGGCGGTGGGGTTGCTGCCGCTGGCTGCCGGGCTGATCTTCCTGACCGGCGACTGGCAAATCTTCGGCCTGCTGGGGCTGATGATCGGCGCCGTCGTCGGGTTTGTGATCGGGAAGGTGACGCAGGACGAACTCAGGAAGTGGTGAGGCCGTCCACCAACTGGCACACCGCTTTCATTCGCTGCTGGTAGATTTCAAAGGCCGACCGCCCGACTTCCGAAAGCTGCCAGATCGTATATTCCCGCTTCCCCCGGTAGGCGGACTCGGCTTCAACGTAACCGGCCTGGTCCAGCCGCCGCAGATGGTTGTGCAAATTGCCGTTGCTCATGCCGGTCAGCCGCAGCAGATCGGCAAAACTGGCCCGTTCTTCCAGCGCGAGGATTACGATAATCAGCAGGCGGGCGGGTTCGTGTAACACCCGGTCCAACTCCATAACATGACGTAATTCGTCGCCAACAGGCATATTGATCGGCTCTCCTGAATGCACAACAAACGCCAGTTCCCTGTGTTTATGTCGGTTTGTACCTACAGGTCTGCAAGGCGTACATATGTTTCTACTGTTTATCTATTATAACGATAACAATAATGAAAGTGAATGCTTTATGTCTTTTTGCTACTAAAACGTATACCAGCCGTAGGAATGCGGCGGTGGTCAGCCCTGAAGCCAGACAGCCCGCCATCTCGCCGGTGGCACGGATGGCCGGATGATGGTATAAGAGTCGAGGCATCGTTCCACGCGAACGAGCGAACGTACAGGCACAACCAGTTCTTGATCGGTTGCCATGACCTCAACCGCACACATTATCCGTAAACGCCGTAACCGGCGCAGTCACCGCCATACCAGCCAGACGCGCAGTCGCGCCGGGGCGCTGGTGGCCGGCGCGCTGGTATTGGTGCTGGTGGTCGTGCCGCTGGCCGTCTCGCTGGGCGGCGCGGCGCTGGTATACGGGCAGGCGGTGCGCGATCTGCCCGCCCCGCAGGACAGCCTGGCGCGCGGCCCGGTCAGCGGCGCAACCGAGCTATACGACCGCAGCGGCAGCACTCTGCTGCTGGCGGCGCGCAGCCCGCAGCAAACCACCTGGGTGACGCTGGAGAGCCTGCCGCCGTATGTCGCGCAGGCCACCTTAACCGCCGAAGACCCGGATTTCCTGACCGCGCCGGGCTTCAGCCTGGTACAGACGTTTGGCCGGCTGTGGCAGAACCTGATTCTTGGCCCGCTGCCGATGGACACCTCGCTCACCGGGCGGCTGGTGCGTAATGTGATCGCCCCGCTGCCAGAGCACCCTACCGCCGACGACATCGGACGCGAAATCGCCCTGGTGGCGGAAATCCAGCGCCGCTACACACCGCCGCAAATCCTGGAATGGCACCTGAACACCAACTATTACGGCAGCGACGCTTACGGCATCGAGGCCGCCGCGCGCGCCTACCTGGGCAAACGCGCCGCCGATTTAACGCTGGACGAAGCCGCGCTGCTGGCGGCCATTCCGCTGGCGCCGCAGTACAACCCGTTTGACAACGAGCCGGCGGCGCGCGGTCGCCAGCTTGATCTGCTGCGGGCGCTGCGTTCCGCCGCGCTGATTACGGGCGACCAGTTTGAGCAGGCCGCCGCCACGCTGACACCGGTACAGCCCGGCACGGATGCCTCGCGCATCGCGCCGGAATACGCTGTCTATGCCCGCCGCCAGGCGGAAACGATTCTGGATGGACTGGGGCGGGACGGCGCGCGGCTGGTGGCGCAGGGCGGCCTTAAAATCACCACCGCGCTGGACCTCGACCTGTATTACCAGGCAGAATGTAGCCTGCGGGCGCATCTGGCGCGGCTGAACGGCAACACCGCCACCGTAACGGCGCTCGACGGTCAGCCCTGCAACGGCGCGGCCTATTTGAGCCGCGTTCCGCCCGCCGGCGAAGCCCCGCCCGACAGCGGCGTGATCGTTGTGATTGACCCGACCACCGGCGAACTGAAAGCAATGGTCGGCGCAGGCACGGCCAACGCTTACCCGCCCGGCCCGACGCTGTTCCCGTTTGTGTATTTTGAAGGTTTTCTCAGCGGCCTGTACACCCCGGCGACCATGCTGCTGGACATCCCCCGCACCTTCCCCGGCGCGGCGGAAGGGCTGATCTACACGCCGCAGAACCCGGATGGACGGTTTCGCGGCCCGGTGAACCTGCGTGACGCCATGAGCGCCGGGCTGCTGCCGCCGGCGGTCCAGGTGGCGCGCTCGCGCGGGCTGGACACTATCCTCAGCCGGGCACATCGCATCGGCCTTAACAGCCTGGGCGACGCCGGACGCTTCGATCTGTCGCTGCTGGAACGCGGCGGGCAGGTGTCGGTGCTGGATATGGCCTACGCCTATTCCGTCTTTTCGGCGCTGGGTGACATGTACGGCGTGCCGGTGGAAGCGATTGGGCGCGGCTACCGGCAGCGCAACCCCGCTGCCGTGTTAAAGATCGAAGACGGGGACGGTAACGTGCTGTGGGAATACACGCCGGAACAGGTGCAACTGAACAAGGTGGGTGTGTTCCCGGCAGGGCTGGCGTATCTCATCAACGACATTCTGGCGGACAGCGCCACCCGGCAGCGCACGCTGGGCGAAGGCAACACGGTTGATCTGAACCGCCCCGCCGCCATCGTCAATGGCCTGGCGGGCGACGGCGCGGCAGGCTGGACGGTCGGCTACACGCCGCAGTTGGTAGCCGGGGTGGTGGTCAGCCGGGGCGATGGCGCGGCCATGTCACTCGACAAACTGGACGCGGACGGCGCCGCGCCGGTCTGGCGCGCGGTGATGCAGTACGTGCTGGAACGGGATGGCCTGCCCCCTGCCGACTGGACGCGCCCGGCGGACGTAGTGGAACAGGCCGTGTGCGTGCGTTCCGGCCTGCTGCCGAACAACGCCTGCCCCACGCGCAACGAAATTTTCCTGGCGCAGTTTGTCCCGGCGCAGACCGATACCTACTGGCAGACGGTACAGCTCAACAGCCAGACCGGCCAGCGCGCCACCGCCAGCACGCCCGCCGAACTGCGCACCGATACGCTGTATTTCATCCCGCCGCCGGAGGCCGCCGACTGGTGGCAGGCCAACAACATGCCGCTGCCGCCGGAGGAATACGATACTGTCAGCCGCCCGGAACTGTTTAGCTCCGTCCAGATTTTGCAGCCGCAGCCGTTTGCCTACGTGCGCGGCGTGGTGGACATTCGCGGCACGCTTGACCCGACCAACATGCAGTATTATCAACTGGCCTATGGCGAAGGGCCAAACCCGTCGCAGTGGATTCAGATCGGCGAGCAGCAAACGACGTTCCAGCGCGGCGCGAGCCTAGGCACGTGGGATACGTCGGGGCTGCCCAGCGGCCTGTACAACATCCTGCTGACCGTCGTGCGGGCGGACAACACCCGCGAAACCGCGCCGGTGCAGGTGACGGTGGACAACACCCCGCCGACCATCAGCCTGAGCGCGGGCGAACCGGGCAAGGTGTACCGCTGGCCGCAGGACACGCAGGTGACGCTGGCTGCCGAGGTGCAGGACGATTATTCCGTCAGCCGTGTCGAGTTCTACCACAACGGCCAGCAGCTTGGTGCGGATGAGTCCTGGCCGTATGGCTTCACCTGGGACATCACCCGCACCGGCACGGAAACCTTCAGCGCGGTTGCGATTGACGCGGTGGGCAACAGCGCCAGCGCCGACCTCACCGTTGAAATCACGCGGGGCGCTGGGTCGTAAACCTACGCGTCCTCACCGTGACGGCAGTTGAACCCCGGCGGCGCGCCCCGTGACAGTCGTCCCGGTGGTCGGTTCCGGCTGCGAGCGCGGGATGAACGCATACGCCAGCGCCAGCACACCGGCAAACAGGAACAGCGGCAGCGTGCCGGTCACCCAGTCGGCCAGGGCAACCCGCGCTGCCAGATCGTCGGCGGTATGGTTCAGGGCGTGCAGCAGGCTGCCGACGGCGGCATAGGCGACCAGCAGGCGATGCCGGGCCGGATGCCGCGCCGCCCACAGCAGCGCCAGCCCTAACGGCAGTTGGAAGCTGCCCATATCGCCGACGTAGTGGCGGTTATAGGGCGGGAAGGTGCCGATGTTGCTGTAGAACCACTCCGGCGCGGCCAGCATGGCGACACCCGTCAGCAGGAACAGCACACCCCCCGCGACCAGCGCGGCGCGAACCACTGCGATACGAAAGGCCGTTGACATCCTCATCCCTCCCGGTTATGGCACCATTTCGTGCCTCGGTCTGGCGGCTTCCGGCGCTTCCCCGTGATACTGCCGGCGTACCCATTCCGCCCAGGTGATTCTTCCCTGCCGGTTGGGAGTGAGGTTATACCCCTGCCGGAAGTTCCGCGCGGTCTGGCCCGGTACGGGCAGGTGGACTACCGGCTTTCGGATACCGCGCGCTTTGCGCCAGACAGCCGCCATCTCACCCAAACGCAGCACCTCCGGCCCGCCCATGTCCGGCAGCCGGCCCGCAGCGGCAGGTGTGTGCCGTACCAGCACGTCCGCCACTTCGCCGGCGTCAACCACCTGGGTCTGGAAATCGGTGGGCAGCAGCATCACCGGCAGCCGGGCGGACACGTGCAGCAGCAGATCAATCAGCGTGTGGAACTGTGTTGCCCGCAGAATCGTCCAGGGTATGGACGAGTTCTCGATGAGTCGTTCTGCCATCAGCTTGTGGCGGTAGTAGGAAAACGTAGGGAAGCGGTCTATGCCCACGATGGAGATATACACAAAATTCTGGACGCCGGGGGCATGTTCAAGCAGCCGCTGCGTGCCCAGTACGTCAACAGCGTGTTCGTCCCGGAAGGCGCTGGACGCTGCATGGATAATCACGTCCACACCCTGTACGGCCTGCGCCACGCCGCTGCCGGTCTTAAGGTCGGCCTGCGCCCACTCCACATGACGATATTTGGGGGAAGCCGACCGGCTCATCACCCGTACCTGATGGCCGTCCCGCTGCAAACGCGGCACCAGTTCCCGCCCTAACCCGCCGGTTCCGCCGGTCACTAACACGGTTGTCACGATACCCACTCCTTCGACCTTAACCTGCCAACGATACCAAACCCTCACTCTGGCGGCTTAAATCGCGCGATCTTGTCCGGGTTGCCGACCACCCGCAACGCCCGAATCAATCCGCTACCTGTTTCAAGCGTGAACACGTACAGCGGCCTGCCATCGGCGGCCCGCAGGACAAAACCGGCAGCGCCGTTGATGTTCATCAGTTCCACCCGTTCCCTGCCCTCGGCAAAGCGCCGGATGCCCAGCAAAAACCGCGCCACGGCTTCGCGCCCGTGAATGGGCCGGGTGGCCGCCCGCACTTTGCAGCCGCCGTCCGACCACAGCGTCACGTCCTGCGCCAGCAGCGCCATCAGGCTGTTCATTTCGCCCTGTTCCGCCGCCTGTAAAAAGCTCGCCAGCAGCCGGTTGTGTTCCTCCGGCGACGATGTGTAGCGGGGGCGGCTGTCGCTGATATGTTTTTTTGCCCGGCTGAACAACTGCCGGCAGGTGGCTTCGTCGCGCTCGACGATGCGAGCGATCTCGGCGTAGTCGTAATCGAACACCTCGCGCAGCAGGAACACGGCGCGCTCCACCGGCGACAGGCTTTCCAGCAGTACGAGAAACGCCATTGACAGCGATTCGCTTAACCCCGCGACCTGTTCGGGAAAGGCGGAATCGCCGGTAGGCAGCGGTTCGGGCAGCCAGGGGCCAATGTAGGTTTCGCGCTGCACCCGCGCTGATTTCAGATGGTCAAGACACAGGCGCGTGACGACCGTGCTGAGGTACGCTTTGGGCGATTGGACCTGCCCTGCCGACTGGAAGCGCAGGTAGGCTTCCTGCACGATGTCCTCCGCTTCCATCGCGCTGCCGAGCATCCGGTAAGCGATGGAAAACAGCAGCGGGCGATAGCTTTCAAACGTCTCCATCCTTCACGCCTCCCTGATATATAAGACGAGCAAGACGCCGGTTTTGTGACAGGCCTTGACGAAATAGAACTTGTGTTCTATAATCCCGGCTCTACTTCCTGAACAGAATCTATAGAAGATGGTGAGTTTCTTACAACCTTCATTCTCAACGTCTCTCAATTGAGGTACAATTGAGGCGCAATATTATGTTTATGGGTGGGAGATGGCTGTAAAAACGAATAGCAAGCGCCGTGCCGGGGCGGCGAAAGCCAAAACGCAGGGACAAAGCCTGCCGCCGGTCATTGCCCGGCATTTACCCGCCTGGCTGATTCTGGCGGCAGTGATGCTCATTTTGCTCCCCAACATCCTGACGGTCACGTTCGGCGTGGCCGGGCAGGTGGTGCGCGGCGTGCCAACGCTGGTCAGCAGTGTCTTTGCCGGCATCGGCAGCGCATTTGCCGGTGTTGGCAACCTGTTTAGCAGTGGCAGCGGCAGTATCGCGCCCCTGTTTACGGACGAGGTAGATCACTGGGCGGGCAACATCACCCGCTGGGCAAGGGAATACAACCTTGACCCCAATCTGCTGGCAACGGTGATGCAAATTGAATCCTGCGGCCATCCAACCATCGGCAGTTCGGCGGGCGCGCAGGGTTTGTTCCAGGTGATGCCGTTCCACTTCTCCAGCGGCGAAGTGCAGACCGACCCGGAAACCAACGCCAAACGCGGCGCGACCTATCTGAAATGGTGCGTGGACTACGCCAACGGCGATACCGGCCTGTCGCTGGCCTGTTACAACGGCGGCCCGTCGGTGGTGAAGAAGCCGTTCGCCAACTGGAGCGCCGAAACGCAGCGGTATTATCGCTGGGGCACCGGCATCTATGCCGACGCGAAAAGCAACCAGTCACGCAGCGCCACGCTCGATCAATGGCTGAACGCCGGCGGCAGCGTCCTGTGCGGCATGGCCGATCAGGCGCTGGGTCTGTAGGAATCAGTTCCAAGTGCCGGGTTGTGAGTTCCGAATTGTTAATCCGGCGGCGAGTGTTGCAGGGCGTGGCGAGCCTTCGGTTCAAAACAACAGGCAGTCGCGTTTGTTGGCAATCGCAGGGGCGACCCCTCCGGGTCGCCCAGGACACGTCTGCTTGCGCGCCCCGACTTAAACAGTTTACTGGTGTGACCTGCGGCAGAACGGTTTGAACGCCCGGCGTAATCCTTCACGCTGCGTTTTCCCCGATTTTTGAGTCCAATTTTTGGCGCGGTCTTATTGTGAGCTTTCTCACGCACTCCTATAATGACTTTAACTATGCAGATTAACCGTTGAGTCGCTTAATCAGGGTAGGGACGCTCATCGGCTGCGAGACCCGTGCGCAGCCACTGTCGTCCCTGCACGGATGCTGTGTATCGAAACGAAAGCCCAATGACAACTGCCGTTCGACAGAATACCACCCTGCGCGCCAATACGCTGGCGGCGCTGCGTTACCCCAACTTCCGCCTGTACTTCATCGGCCAACTGGTCTCGCTGTCCGGCTCGTGGATGCAGATCATTGCTCAGGGCTGGCTGGTGTTCCAGCTCACCCGCGAGGAGCTATGGCTGGGCATCGTGGCCTGCGCCGCCGGGCTGCCGTCGCTGCTGCTGTCGCCCTTCGCCGGCGTGATCGTGGACCGCGTGCCGCGCCGCCGCCTGCTGCTGATCTCGCAGACGGCGCAGATGTCGCTGGCGTTTATCCTGGCGGCGCTGACGTTCGCCGGCGTGGTGCAGGTGTACCACATCGTGCTGCTGGCGTTTCTGCTGGGTGTGACCAACGCGCTCGACGCCCCGGCGCGGCAGACGATCATCGTGGACCTGGTCGGGCACGACGACCTGACCAGCGGCATCGCCCTCAACGCGATCATGTTTAACTCGTCGCGCATCTTCGGGCCGGCAGCGGCGGGTCTGCTGCTAATACAGGTTGGCCCGGCCTGGTGTTTCTTCTTCAACGGTGTCAGCTTTCTGGCGGTGATCGCCATGCTGCTCATCATGCGCGTCGGCGTTGCCGCGCCATCTGCCGGCAGCCTGTCGCCGCTGCGACGGTTGAAAGATGGGTTGCGCTTCTCCCGCCGTCATCCCACAATTGCGCCGATTTTGCTGCTGGCAGTGGTTGCCAGCACAACCACCAGCAACATCTCCACGCTGTTCCCGGCCTTTGCCGACATCGTGCTCCACTCCCCCGCAGACGGCTACGCGACCATCAGCATGGCGATGGGCGTTGGCGCGGTCAGCGCGGCAGTTTCCATGACCATGCTCGGTAAGCTGTTTGGACGTGGCGCGGTCATCAGCGCGATGGTGGTGTTTGTGCCGGTCGTCAGCCTGATGATTTCGCAGACGACAAGCGTGCCGGTGGCGGCATTTTTTATCGCGCTGCTGGGCTTCGGCATCATCCTGCAATTTGTGACAATGAACACGCTGATTCAGAGCGAAGTGCCGGATGAATTTCGCGGGCGGGTGATGAGCCTGTACACGCTGACGTTCTTCGGGCTGGCACCCTTTGGCGCGCTGCTGCTGGGCGGGCTGGCGAATGCACTGGGCAACCCGGCGGCGATTGCGCTGTACGGGCTGGTCGGCGGCGTGCTCAGCGTGTGGGTGGTGCTGCGCTTCCCCCGCGTGCGGCGGCTGCTGTAGGACAGTGAAAACGGCCCAACGGAACACGAACTCAGCGCCTCGGTTTTATCTGACCAAAATCGTTAACGTCAGTCACTTACGGTTTGTAAGCGACTCGTTCCCTCTGAATTCAAAAAGACGTTATTCTATCTACATGGACGATATTCACGCGCAGATTACCCGGCTTCAGGCGGTCATCGCCCAGCAGGAAGCCGAGGCCGCCCAACTGGAGGCCGAAGTCCTGTTGCTGGAACGCGAACTGGACGACTTCGCCGCGCTGTACGAGCGCGTGGTGGGCACGGCGCGCGCCAAGCTGGACGCCGCCCGCGCCGCGATTGACGAACTGGAACGCCGCCGCTATCTGGAACAGTACGCCGACCTGCCGCCGCCGGAACCGGACAGGCCGTTAGGGTTTATCCCGGTGGCGGAGCAGTACCGCCGCGTCTGGCTTGACCCGCCGCCGGTCGAACCGCCGCCACCATCGGCGGACAAACCGCGCGAATCGCCGTTCGCGGACGACCCGGCAACGCGCCTCAAACGGCTGTACCGGGCGCTGGCGCGGCGCTATCACCCCGATCTGGCGAAAAACCCCGCTGACCGCGACTATCGCACCCGGCTGATGGTGCTGATTAACGAGGCTTACGAAGGCCGCGACCTGGAGGCACTGCAACTGCTGGCGGAGCAGCCGGGCACGGCCAGCCCGGACCTGCCGGTGGCGGCGCTGCGGCTGCGCAGGCTCCAGCAGACCAGCGCGGCGCTGCAACAGCGTATTGACGATCTCCGCGCCGAACAGTCGCGCCTGATCCACAGCGATTGGATGCGGCTGAAAACTGAAGCGGCCCTAGCCCGGCGCAAAGGCCGCGACCTGCTGCGCGACCTGGCCGATGAACTGGAGCGCGAATACGCGACAGCCATGATGCTGCTACAGCGGCTGCGGCAGCGGTAATTCCCCCTAAAACACCTGTTCCAGTTTGCTACTCAAATTGCCCGCTCTGGTGTATACTTTTTGGGAAATCTTTGGGTTAAACAGCTATCGGCAAATTCGAGGTAAGGGCGGGTTTATAGACCCGCCCCTACGGCCCGAAACTGATTTACGCATAGACAAAAACTTATACCGGGGGAACAGGGAATGAGGCTTTCGGTTCTTCAAGACAAACTGGCAAGAGGATTAAGCATCGTCAGCCGTGCGGTGGACAACCGCCCTACGCTGCCGGTGCTGGGCAACGTGCTGCTGGCGACCGAAGACGCACGGCTGAAGCTGTCCGCCACCAATCTGGAAATGAGCATCACCACCTGGATTGGCGCGAAGGTGGAACAGGAAGGCGCGATCACGCTGCCAGCCAAGACGCTGGCCGACCTGGTCAACAACCTGTCGCCGGAGCGCGTGGATATGACACTCGACCCGGCCACGCAGACGGTCAAGGTCCAGTGCGGCGCGACCACCTCCAACATCAAGGGCATTGACGCCAGCGAATTCCCCGCTGTGCCGGAAGGCGGCGACGCCGACGTGGTGGTGCCGGGCAAGGTGCTGAAAGAGATGATTACGCAGTCGGTGTTCGCGGCGGCGAAGGAAGACAACCGTCCGATTCTCACCGGTGTCTACACCCAGTTCGACGGCAACGTGATGACGATGGCCGCCGCCGATGGCTACCGGCTGGCCGTCCGCACGACCGAGATTGAGCAGCACTTCGGCAAGCCGGTGGACATGGTCATCCCGGCGCGTACGCTGAACGAAGTGGCGCGCATCATCGGCGAAGACGATGACGTAGTGACAATCACGCTGCCCGGTGACCGCGACATGGTGCTGTTCCACATGAAAAATACTGACGTGGCCTCGCAACTGCTGGAAGGCCGCTTCCCGGACTTCAGCGCCATTATCCCGCGCAGCTACCAGACCTCAACCGTGATGTACACCAGCGATCTGCTGTCCGCCTGCAAGCGCGCCGAAATCTTCGCCCGCGACTCGGCCTACAGTGCCAAGCTGTACGTCAAACCGGCGGGCGCGCCCGGGGAACCCGGTATCGTGACAGTCGCCGGCATCAGCGCCGAACGCGGCGACAATCAGGGAATGCTGGATGCGACGGTCGAAGGCGAGCCGCTGAACATCTCGTTTAACATCAAGTACCTGATTGAGGTGCTGAACGTCATTGGCTCTGACCGCGTGGTGTTTGAGAGCAACGGCCCGGCCAACCCCGGCGTGATTCGACCGGATGGCAAGGATGATTTTGTCAGCGTCATCATGCCGATGAGCCTGAATCGGTAATATGTGTTCGTAGGGATACGGCATGTCCTGTCCCTACACAAACCATCAACTTTCCCGCGCCGGAAGCCCTGTCCGGCGCTTTTGTTTTCCCAAATCCGCTTGGGATATACCAGCCCGCCAATCTTATCCCAACCCCGCCAACGGGCCATATATCCCCCATTAATCCAAGTAATAGCCTCAGTATAAGAAGTTGCCTGTAGAAAACCTGTCGAAAACATTACCCAAATTGTGCATAACCTGTAGATAAGTAGAGTCGTGTCTGTAGATAACCCTCTGAGCAGTAAGACCGTTGGTTTATAGTTTGTGGCTTCTAACCGGCTGAAACTGTCGAAACTGTCGAAAACCGGGGGAGTTATCTACAGCCCACCTGTAGATAACTTTTATCCCGCATATCCGGCATTTAACCGTTCGTCTGGGATAAAGTTGTGTTATAGGCGGCACTGAAGGGGGTATCTTGGGATAAGAATCCAACAATTGCGAAGTGCATTACAAAGTTATCTACAGTTTCGACAGCCCCTACTAAAGCTACTACCTTTTATTCCTTTCCATCCGGGAACGTGATACGGTAAAAAACAGGCAGCAAAGCCGCATTTCGCGTTATCCCAAATTCCTGTAAGCTAGGGTTGATGGCTGCGCCAACCAGGAAGCCGTCCAGCACAGCCACCGGAAGTACAGAAAAAGGGGAAACGTGGCATGGATAACCAGCTTCAACTCTTACAACGGCAGGTACGTATCCTGAACCGGCTGGCGGAAATCAGCCTGGTGCTGAATTCAACCTGGGAACTGGACGCGCTGTTAGGCTACCTGATGGATGCCGCCGCCGAGATCACCGATTCCGAGGCGGCGTCGGTGCTGCTGTGGGAACCGCAGACGCGCGAACTGCGGTTTGCCGCGACCACCACCGGCCAGACGACTCCCAGCCTTACCGGGCAGTCGGTGCCGCTGGAAGGCAGCATCGCCGGCATGGCGCTGCAAAACAATGAGATCGTGCAGGTGGACGACGCCGCCCACGACCCGCGCCATTATGAGGGTGTGGACGAGCAGAACCGCTTTATCACCCGGTCGCTGCTGGCCGTGCCGATGCGCGTGAAAGACCATGTGATCGGCGTGCTGGAAGTGGTTAACAAACACCAGCTCCCCTGGACCAGCGACGACCGCGAGTACACGGCGGTGCTGGCCGCGCAGGCGGCGGTCGCCATCGAAACCGCGCAGTTGATGGCCGCGCTGCAGGCCGCCAACCGGGAACTGAGCGAACTCGACAAGCTCAAGAACGACTTTATCGCCATCGCCTCGCACGAACTGCGCACGCCGCTGGCGGTGATGCTCGGCTATGCCAGCTTCCTGCAGGACGAAGCCGAGGGAAAGATGAGCGAACACGTCGCCAAGGTGGTTGCCAGCGGCCTGCAACTGCGGGCGATCATCGAAGACCTGACCAACCTGCGTTACCTGCACCAGAGCGCGGCGGAACTGCAATGCAAGCCAATCGCGCTGGTGGAAGTGATGGAAGAAGCCGTGCAGGACGTGCTGAAGACGGTCGAAGCGAAGGGCCACAAGCTGACGGTGCAGTTCCCGGACGGGGATGTGGTGGTGAACGTGGACTCAATTCGCGCGGTGATGGCACTGACCAACATCCTGAACAACGCCATCCGTTTTACCCCGGATGGCGGTCAGATCACCCTGCGCGGCGAAGCGCGCGCCGGCGAAGCGTGGGTGACGATTGCGGACAACGGCATCGGCCTGGCGGACGACCAGCTTGAGCGCATCTTCGAGAAGTTCTACCAGGTGGAAGACCACATGACGCGCAAACACGGCGGGCTGGGCATCGGCCTGTCCATCGCGCGGGCATTGGTCGAAGCGCACGGCGGACGTGTCTGGGCGACCAGTCCCGGCATTGGCCAGGGAGCAACGTTTACGGTAGCGCTGCCGTTGGCAAATTCGCACTAGATTCAATACACTTGTCGCATCGGGACGTGGCGCAGGGGCAAACGTTGGGGGCGCAAGGTGTTTGTCCCTGCCGAAAATTGCACACAGGAGTTTCACAGCCATGAGCCTCAGCTTCACCTGGTTAGGACATTCCGCTTTTGCAGCCAACATTGACGGCCATCCGGTTCTGTTTGACCCCTTTTTAAGCAACAATCCGCTGGCGGCAGCCTCACCGACCGAGGTTGACGCTGAAATTATCTTCCTCTCCCACGCGCATGGCGACCATCTGGGGGATACGGTTGCAATTGCCAAACGCACCGGCGCGCGGGTCGTCGCCAACTTTGAGATTGCGACCTGGATGGGCAAACACGGCGTACAGGACACACACGGCCAGAACCCCGGCGGCAGCTACCATCACGGCTTTGTCACCGCCAAGTGGACGGTGGCGTTCCACAGTTCTTCTTTCCCGGACGGCACGTATGGCGGCGAACCCAACGGCTTTGTGCTGACCACCGGCAGCGGCAGGCGGCTGTATTTCGCCGGCGATACGGCGCTGTTCAGCGACATGAAGCTGATCGGCGACATGGGGATTGACGTGGCGTTCCTGCCGATTGGCGATAACTTTACGATGGGGCCGGAAGATTCGCTCCACGCGATTCGGTTTCTGCGGCCCAAACTGGTGGTGCCGATGCACTACATGACGTGGCCGGTGATTGACCAGGACGCCAGCGACTGGGCCAACCGCGTCAGCAGCGAAACCGACGCCCAGCCGATTGTGCTCGACCCCGGCCAGACCTACAGCGTCGAATAGTCGTACCGAACCTCACCCCGCGTTACCGTCGTGGGGTGAGGTATACTGAAAGCGCGCTGTCGTCCATACGATCTCCTCTTTACCTGCCTTAACCCTACTGGTGTTTACCATTCACAGTTTTATTTCACCAATTTTTCAGACCGGAGGGATATTCACCGTCAACAAAACCCTATAAAATAGGATTAATGTTCGGTATAAATTCACCATTGGAAAAAAGACCATGCCTTTCGCCAGCGCTAAAACTGCGAAGCGATTCGGAGACCTGCCCACCCTCAGGCAGCATCCACCGGACAGCGTGCGCCTCCTGCGCAGCATCGCCCGTGTTCATCAGGATATTCTCTACATCTGCGAAATCTCCGAACAGGGTACCTTTTACGGCAGCTATGAACTGGCGGCCTATCTCGGTTATTCCCCGCTGGATATTCACAACATGGGCGAAAACGGCGTTCTGACCGTCGTCCACCCGGATGATCAGGCGAAACTGACCGTGCGGCTGGCCGGCTTTGACAGTGATGAGATTGTGGAAACCCAGTACCGGATGCGGCACTCCGGCGGCGACTGGCGCTGGTTTTACAGCCGCGAAACGGTGGTTGAACGTTACGCCGACGGTTCGCCCCGGCAGATTCTGGGTGTGGCGCGGGACATTACGCGGCTGCGGCGCGCGGTTGAACTGGTGCCGGAGAATAAAAAACTGGCGTCGGCCCTGCAGCAGGAACGGGAGCTGACCCGGCTGAAAAACGACTTCATGACCACCGTCTCCCATGAACTGCGCACGCCGCTGACCGTGATTATGTCGTCCAGCGAGATGCTGGACCGCTACTTCGACCAGCTATCACCGGTGCGGCGCAAGCAGTGCCTTGACCTGATCCGCGCGCAAATCCAGGACATGCGCGACCTGCTGGACACGATGGCGCTGTTCACCCGCTACCAGCAGTGCGAACCGCAGTCGGTGGATTTGCAGCACCTGTGTCAGAACCTGGTGGAAGAATATCTGTCCCCCTCCCGCAATCATGGGGTGCGGATTCAGCTC
Organism: Chloroflexota bacterium; assembly: GCA_016223085.1. Taxonomy (GTDB): domain Bacteria; phylum Chloroflexota; class Anaerolineae; order Aggregatilineales; family Phototrophicaceae; genus CFX2. The sequence goes on along the minus strand of JACRPS010000029.1, from coordinate 108,223 downwards.
ACGGCGGAGGGCGACCTGTCCTGCCTGTTGCTGGACCCCAATCTGGTCTACCACATCCTGGCGAATCTGCTGTCGAACGCAATCAAGTATTCCCTGCCGGAAGGGGAAGTCCTGTTTCTGGTCTGGCGCTCTGGCGCGGACGTGTTTTTCCAGATCAGCGATCAGGGTATTGGCATCCCGGAGGACGATCTGAACCACATCTTTGACACGTTTTACCGTGCCGATAACGTCGGCACGTCAGTGGGCAAGGGGCTGGGTCTGAAGATTGTCCGCGATTACGTGGCGCTGCACGGCGGTGATGTTGTGGTGGAAAGCATCGAAGGGCAGGGGTCAACCTTCACCGTGCGGCTGCCGGCGGGGGGTTAGAACCTATCCGTAAACCTCTTTTATTTACCAGTAAGGGCACGGCATGCCGTGCCCTTACTACGTAGGGTTTATGGATAGACACCAAGCGAAAGACGGTTTAGCTTTCAGGCAGCAGTTCGCCGGTGACGGGATCCACGCCCGTGGAAATCCAGCCGCGCTTCAGGCCAACCAGAATGTCGTCCAGATATTCGGTGACTTCCGCCGGCACCTTGTCTGCCGCCAGATGCGGTTCGGCAAAGCCCACGCCGTCATTTTCCGCCGACATCACCAGGTTGGTGCCGCCGGGGAAGTTCTCGCCGCCGTTGACCAGCGCTTCAATCGCGGTGTACACGGCCACGTCCACGCGCTTGAGGGCGCTCGACACCAGGTTTTCCGCGCCGGGGGTTTCGCCGTTGCCGAAGGTGGTCAGGAATTCGTCCTGGTCCACGCCAATGACCAGCGCGCCATCCTGCGCCGCGCGGGTGATGCCGCCAGAGCCAGTCGGGCCACCCGCACCGAAGATCACGTCTGCGCCTTCACCCAGGAACTGCCCGGCAGCCGCCGCACCGCGATCCGGGGCGGTGAAGCTGTCAATGTACACGCCCAGCGTCTGGATGTCGGGGTTGATGAACTTCGCGCCGTTCTCAAAACCGTTGCGATACTTCACCACCGGCGGGATGTCAATGCCGTACACGCCGCCGATAATACCACTCTTGGTCAGTTGGGCCGCCAGCGCGCCGGCCAGGAAGCCGGCCTGGTCTTCCCGGAACTGAAGGCCGGTGTAATTGCTCGGCGCTTCATTACCGTCAGCATCCGGGCCGACAAACTGGTCCACGCCGATGAAGTACACATCCGGGTTTTCCGTCGCTGCCGCGCGGGTGGCGTCCGCCAGCAGGAAGCCGACGGTCACAATCGCGTCGTAACCGTCTTCAATGCAGCGGTTCAGGTTGTTGGCGTAATCGGTCTGCGCCTGCGTTTCGATGTAGGTGGTGTCCAGGCCGAAATCTTCGGCGGCCTGCAACATCCCTTCGTAGGCGAACTGGTTAAACGTGCCGTCGTTGACCTTGCCGACGTCCGTCACCAGACACACACTTTCGATCAGGCTGTCCTGCGCCACCGCCGGAACAGCCATCACCGCCAGCAGCGCCAGCGCGAGCAGAAGTAATAGACCACGAGTTTTCATTAAGGTATTCTCCTTCACAATGACCTGTAGCTTTCACTGTCAGCGACTAGCGCGTTGACCGCATTTTCGGGGACGGCTCACGGCCAATCGTTGACCACCTTTGCGGCGGCGCAGAGTTTACCACAGGTTGTGGCATTTGGACAACGCGCCGGGCTGTGGCAAATGTCCAATGTTGGCAGGCGTTGTGCTAACAGAAACAGTCTTGCCGACCGGGGCTTTCCCGCCAATAATGGTACGATATTCCAGCGTGGGAAGGTGTTTATGCCCGGACACGTCAATCCACTCCTGCTGAATTTTCCTGACCATTTTGAAACGGCGCGGCTGCTGCTCCGTGCGCCGCGCCCCGGCGATGGCCGGGTCGTCAACGAAGCGATACAGGAATCGGTGGAACATCTGCGTCCGTGGATGCCCTGGGTGCATCCGGTGCCGTCTGTTACCGATACGGAAACCCATTCGCGGCGGATGGCAGCCAAATTTATCACGCGGGAAGACCTGGCGCTGTATCTGTTCCGCAAAAGCGACGGCCTGTTTGTCGGTGGCAGCGGCCTGCACCGGATTGACTGGTCAGTGCCCCGGTTTGAAATCGGCTACTGGGTGCGCGCCAGTCTGGAAGGGCAGGGTTACGTCACTGAAGCGGTGAACGGCATCACCCGGTTCGCTTTCGAAGTACTGGGCGCGCAGCGGGTAGAGATACGGTGTGATTCGCGCAATACGCGCAGCGCAGCAGTGGCCCGCCGCGCCGGGTACACGCTGGAGGGCTGTCTGCGCCACGACGATTGGTCGCCGGATGGTACGCTGCGCGATACGCTGGTGTTTGCCCGAATTCGCGGCGATGAGAAATAGCAGGGCCAGGCAGCGCCCTGTCGCAAATCACCGCCACCGCTTTTGAAGGTTTGTCCAATAATCCAGTAGGGGCAAACCGCCGGTTCGCCCCTACTATGAATCCGTTTTCGGTTAGTGTCCATCCATAAACCCTTGTAGGGCCACGGCCTGCCGTGCCCCTACAGGCAAATAAAAGAGGTTTACGGGGATAGGTTCTTATTCATTAGATACGCTGCGCCAGCAGATAATAGGCTTCGTTCCAGCGCAGTTCGTTTCTGAAGTCGTACAGGTTCGTGGTTTCGTCAATCTTCAGGAATTCAATCCCGGCCATTTCCGCGAAGTCGTACAGGTGTTCCGCCGTCAGTGACAGGCTGAAGCCGGTATGGTGCGCGCCGCCGGCGTAAATCCAGGCCGCCGCCGCGATTTTCAGGTTCGGGCGCGGCAGCCACAGGGCGCGGGCGACCGGCAGTTTGGGCAGCGCCGCGTCCGGCGGCACAACATCCACAGCATTCACAACCATGCGGAAACGGTTGCCCATGTCCATCAACGCGGCGTTGACCGCCGGGCCGGTCTTCGAATTAAATACCAGCCGCGCCGGGTCAGCCTTGCCGCCGATGCTCAGGGGATGCACCTGCAGGCTCGGCTGGCCGTCGGTAAGCGTTGGGCAGATTTCCAGCATGTGCGCTCCCAGCACCTTCATCCCGTTTGGATTCAGGTGATAGGTATAGTCCTCCATGAACGACGTGCCGCCCTCCAGGCCGGCGCTCATCACCTTCATCGCCCGCACCAGCGCGGCGGTTTTCCAGTCGCCCTCGCCGCCGAAGCCGTAACCGTCGGCCATCAGCCGCTGCACCGCCAGCCCTGGTAGCTGCACCAGACCATGTAAATCCTCAAAGGTGGTGGTAAACGCCTTGAAGTTCCCGGCTTCCAGAAAACGGCGCATCCCGATTTCAATCCGCGCCGCCTCCCGCACGGACTCATGGCGCGCGCCGCCCTGGCGCAGATCGGGCGCAACCGCGTACTGTGCCTCGTACTCGCGTACCAGCGCGTCAATGTCGGCGTCGCTAACCTGATGCACCACGTCGGCCAGATCACCCACGCCGTAGCCGTGTACGAAGTACCCCAGCCGGAGCTGTGCTTCCACCTTGTCACCTTCGGTCACGGCCACTGAGCGCATGTTATCGCCGAAGCGCGCCAGCTTTGCTCCCTGCGCGTCGTGCCAGGCACAGGCGGCGCGCGTCCAGGCTGCCAGCCGTTCCTGTACCTCGGCATCGTTCCAGTGGCCAACAACAACCTTCCGGTTCAGGCGCATCCGGCTGGTGATGAAGCCGAACTCGCGGTCGCCGTGCGCCGCCTGGTTCAGATTCATGAAGTTCATGTCAATATCTGACCAGGGAATATCCTGATTGAACTGAGTATGCAGGTGCAGCAGCGGTTTCTTCAGCGCGGCCAGCCCGGCAATCCAGTTGCGCGCCGGCGAAAAGGTGTGCATCCAGGTGATGACGCCAACGCAGTTGGACGCGGCATTGGCTGCCAGACAGAGGTTGTGGATTTCCTCGGCGGTGGTCAGTACGGGTTTAAAAACCACCGGCACGGGAATCGTTCCGGTGGCATTGAGCGTGCGCACGATCTCCTGCGAATGTTCCGCCACCTGCCGCAGCACTTCCGCACCATACAACTGCTGGCTGCCGGTCAGGAACCAGACTTCAAGCGAATGAAGATCAAACATCATCCATAACCCTTTCCTTGAGGTTCATCAGATAGGCACTTCGGTACGTACCCGGCGACTCCTGTGCCCGAAAAGCTCATGCGCTGATCGAAGGCCAGCCGTCGGCATACCCCGTCAGCCGGTCAACGCAGGGTTGGCGCGCCAAGACTGTCGGCAGCGCAGGCATGGTAAACGATGTAATCGGCGTCATCCGTCTGGAGAATAGCATTATGCCCCGGCCCGCGCCAGCGTTCGGTCGGGAACGTGACCCGCGTGTCGCCACCCTTCAGCATGTCCACACCGTCGTGGTCAACATACGGCCCCGGTGATCGCTTCTTAACGGCCAGCCGCCCCGTAAACAGGCGCTGTCCGCCCCGGTAGCAGAAATCAAACGCCGCAAACAGGTCATAATAATCGCCCTTGCGGATAATAAACGGTGCTTCAACCGCGCCATGATACCTAAACAGTCTAACGTAGGAGATTTCGCAGACGGTCAACTCACGCGCAAGGTTAATCAGGGCAATTGCATCTTCACTATTGAAGCTGATTTTCCGATGTTCCTCAACAGGCAATCCCCCTGTAAGGTGAACAGTCGAAACGCGATACCTGCTTTGTACAGCCGTTGAGCAAACGAAAGGACGATCGTGCCAGATCGCCCTTTCTGAACTACCTTTGCGTTACGCTTTTGTTTTTTACCCGGTCACCGGCAGGCCGCTGATGGCGCCGTCGGCGCGGCCATAGCGCGCCGCGATCCAGCCGGTTTGACCGTTTGCCGTCACCTGAAGCCACTGGCTGTCCGCCGTGCGGCCAATCGCCTGCACCACCGTGTTAAACGGAATCCGCGCCAACGTTTCCGACGCGGTGTTGGGCGCGGCGCGCAGCCGCAGCGTGTAATCTACGGTGAAGTTCAGCGACGACACGGTGGGCGCGGCGGCGGGAACGCCGCCGGTTGCGGTCGGCTGGCCTTCGCCAACCGTCACAAACGCGCCCGATACCCACCCGGTCTGGCCGTTGAAGTCCAGGCTGTACCAGCCGTTGGCCTCACCCGTAACCGCGTAGGCATCGCCAGGGTTAAGCGTGCCGATACGCGGGAAACTGGTGCCCGCGCCAGCGCGCACGTTTACCCGGACGGTGGAACTTGCCACCCGCGTCGGCGGCGCGACCGGCGCGCTCCCCGGCTGCGTGGTGGTTAAGCCGGCCCCCGGAATACCGACCAGATAGGCGTCATCCCAGAAGACGCCGTTCGGGTCAGACGGCTGGCTCTGGGTGGCGTACAGGAACAGCGTCACCACGCCGGACGCGCCGGCACGAGCGGTCACCTGCATCAAATTCCACTGGTACAGACCGCCGGCAAACGGCGACCAGACCACCGCCGGGCTGTTGGGATCGGTGCCGCCGGTCGGGTCAATGCCCACCCGTGTGACCGCGCCGGCGACGTTATTCTGGATATAGGCCCACGCGCCGCCCTGCACGTCGCTGTTTGGCTGCACGCTCACCTGCTGGAGCAGCCAGGCGGTGAACGTGCCGCCGCCGCGCGCCATGTTGTAGGAGCGGTTGCCGGAGCGTTTCACCGGGCCGGTGTGCGGGAAGCCGGACGGATAAACGTTCTTCCAGGGCGCGTCGCCGCCAACGGCAAAGCCGCCCCACCAGAACCAGGGCGCGTTATAGGTGGTAAACGGGTCGGCGGGGTCAACGCCGATCTGGCTGTAATTTTCGCCTTCAAAACTGGGGTCTTTCAGCAGATTGTCCGCCTGTGCGGCGGCGGGCAGTGCCGCCACCAGCAGCGCCAGCAGAAGCAACAGGGTGATTGTTTTTCGCAGCATGGTCTATCCTTCGTTTCATCCCCACCATAACAGACGGTAACGCGGGCAGTTATAAACGATTTCGACCACGTGTTCAATAGGACAACCGGTTGGGAATCAAAAAACGCCTCCCGCAGGAGGCATTCTGCCTGACCATTTTCCAACGCTGGTGGTTAGTCCGCCGCCGCCTGGGTAACTGCCGGTTTTGAATCCGTTTTGGTTTCGGTTTTATCCTTGTGGCCGTTGGCGGTATTGTTCACGCTGCTGCGGGATGCGTTTTTGCTGTCATTGACATAGAAGCCGGAGCCTTTGAAAATAATTCCCGCAGGGTGTACCACGCGCTGAACCTTCTGCCCCGTCACCGGGTCAACGGTCAGCGGCTCCTCCAGAAAGCTCTGCCGGATGTCAAAGGTTGTGCCGTCTTCGCGGCGATACGTGTACACAGGCATGGCGAAATACACCCCTCATCAAACTCATGCGAGTTTTGTTGTTTGCAGCCGAAAAACATTATACACCAATTTTTAGCACTGTATATAGGGGAGTGCTAAAGATTGATGAAATTTTAACGAGAAAAGTGATGAAGGATGACTAAAAACATAACCCAGAGACACGGAGACGCAGAGGTACAAGGGGGTAGGGACACGATATATCGTGTCCCTACGGCGTTATTGAGAAAGCAACCCGCGTGCGATGCCCAGCGTAGGCGCGGAAGTGATGACGGTGTGGTTGTCGGCGGTGGCGGCCAGGCACAGCGCCGAGTCGCCATCTGACCAGCAGCCGTCGTCCGCCGAGCCGCCATAGCGTTCCTCGCCAAACAGGTCAAACACAAAGCGGAATTCGTCGGCGTCTTCCGGCGTGTCCCAGGCGATTTGCAGGACAAAGGCGCGCTGGTCGGCAGCATTATTGTAATACAGGTGATAGCGGTCGCCGCCCCAGCCAGCCGCCGCGCGGGCAGCGTCACGCGGGGAAAGCTGCGTATCGAGATACGCGCGCAGGTAAAACTCGCCCAGCGTGCGGTCAGCCAGCAGCGCCCATTCCTCGCCGGGGGAAACGGTTTCCAGCGTGACAGCCTGTGGCGTGTCGCCCGCGAGATACCTGTCCGGGTGCAGAATCTGCTCGCTGGACTGCGGCAGGTTATCGTAGGCGGCGTTCACGGCGTCCCAGCCACCGTCGCGGTAGAGCGCGTTGACAAAGGCCATGCCATCCTGATAGGGGAAGGTCAGTTCGGTGACGATAAACGGTGGCGTGCCCCTGGGAATGCTGAACGCCCCGGCAGTGAAGCCCTGCGCCAGCAGGCCGAGCGCGGCCATTGGGTTCTGCTGCGCGGCGGCCTGAAGATAGCTGGTCATCACGGCGGTGGCGTCGCCTTCCACCAGCGCCAGCCGCGCCAGCGCCGCGTCCGGGTTGGCGGCAGCCTCCTCGGCGCTCAGGAGCGAATCGAGATCAAAATGCTGGTCCTGCAGCGCGTGAGTGAATTCGTGTGAATAGGTGATCTGGTCGAGCAGCGGCAGCCTGTCGCCCAGTTCGCCGCCGCCCACCAGCAGCACGTTCATGGCCTTCGAGTCGGTATCATAAAAACCGGCCACACCCGCCGGGCTGGTCAGGAAGTTGAGGTACACTTCCCGCAGGTTGACATCCGATGGCAGTAGATCAAAGGCGATGTAAAACTGGGTCTCGCGGCGCAGCGTTTCGGCGTCAAGCTGAATGTTCAGTTCGCGTTCGAGATAGTCGGTTACGTCCTCACGGGTGGGGAAGCGGTGCTCAACCGGCGTCAGCGCGTCCAGATCGCGAAGCTGGGCCGTGACCTGCTCAATCGCTTCAAGGTGTGTTTCCAGCGCCGGGCTGATGGTTTCCTGCGCGGCAGCAGCACTTACGCCCAGCACCAACACACAGATCAACATCAGGCGTTTCAATGGTTGTCTCCTGAAAAGATACGGATACTAACCGCCAGGACGCCAAGATCGCCAGGAATTCTTCCAGCTTGGTGTCCTTGGCGTCTTGGCGGTTCATGTTTGTATTATTGCCTAATCCTATCAAAAGCGCATTAGCCCTGGGGGATTTTGACGGGTATTGCCGTCCAGGCTGTGCCGTCGGTCGAGGAGAGTACCCGTCGGCCCGACGCGTCCAGCGCCCACAGGGTAGCCGGATACTGGACTTCGAGCGCCGTCAGATAGCCGTCGCCCGGCACATCCACCGGCTGCCACGCGCCGCCGGCACGAACATACAGCCTGCCGCCAGCCAGCGCGTACAGCCGGTCGCTCAACACGCGCAGCACCGGCACGCCGCCGGCAGGCAGCGGCTGGGGCGCGCTCCACGTGCCGTCCACGCGATTCCAGGTATACAGGCCAGTCTCCGCAGCCGCCAGCAGCTTGCCGTCCGCATCTACCGCAATCGTGCTGACCGGCACGGGCGTGGCCAGGGGCGTCCAGCTTAGACCCAGATCGAGGCTACGGAATACTTCGCCATCCAGCAGCAGCGCGTGGCTGTGGTCGCCCAGCATCACCAGTTCGGACGGCGTTGCTTCCGGCAGTGGTGTGTTGAGATGCCGGACTTTATGCGCCGTGCCACCCTGCTCCATCAGACCCAGGCTGCCGTGATTGAAGGCAAACACGTACCCATGCGTGACTTCCAGCCCGGCAGCCGGCTGATCGTCCACCGGCTGCCAGCGGCTGCCATCGTCATAATACAGGCCGCTGTCGGCTGCCACCCACAGACCGCCGTTCACGTCGCTGTAAACTTCGTTCACGCGGGCGTCGAACGGTGCTGGCTGCCAGCTATCGTCCGGGCCGGGCAGCAGCAGGTGGCCGTCGGCGGTCAGCAGATAGGGTGCGCCATCATGGGCGGCGAACAGCTTCACCGGCGCGTCGCCGCTGAAGGTCGGTGCGGGCAGCAGATTGGTCAGCCGTCGGTTGCCACTGTTATCCTTCGCATTATGATTGGTCGCTGCTGATGCGCCAATCGTAAACGTGTAGCTGCCTTTGGTCAAATGGCCGTTTGATGACGACACCGCCTCCCACGACACGGTATACAGGCCGTCAGGCAGATCGCCGGGGCGCACAATTATCACCGTTTTGTCATTCGGGTCTGCTTCAGCCGGAGGTGTCTCGACCGGCACGCCGCCGGCGGCGCGCAGGGTCACGCGGCTTAAGTCCGCGTTCAGCGGCTCACTGAACACCAGCCGGATTTCCGCCGGGGCGCTCTCAAGCATCGCATCAGGCGGCGGGTCCGCGCGCAGCAGGTCGGCATGTGCCAGCGCCGGCCCGGTGCCGATCATTATTGCCAGGAACACGATCATGAACCCGATTCGCCGCATCATATCACGCTCCTTTGCTCTACCGATTCATACGGCGAAATGCGGCGAACCGTTATGAAAACCCGATGAGAAAACGAACCAGTCTCTGTGCCTCTGCGCCTCGGTGTTACGCTTTTCGCTGCTGCCACCATGTCCACAGCCAGACCAGCGCGTAGGCCGAAAACAGAAACCACAGCGGGTCGGTCGGGACGCGGTAGCGGGTGGACGGGTGGAAAAAAACGTAAACCGCCGTCATGCTGATCTGGACGAACCACAGCAGCGACGTGTCCCGCCAGCAGCGCAGCGCCAGCACCCCGCCTGCCAGCCCCAGCAGGAACAGCCCGCCCCAGTAAAAGCGGTGGATGGTGCGTCCGATCACGTCAAACAGCGGGTCATCGTAGGCAGCAACCGGGTCATTCGGGCCGTAGGTCAGCAGTTGGCCGCTGTCGTCCACGCGCTGAATGATAAACTGGCCGTTATTGTCCAGCCCCAGCCGTTCGCCCGGCTGCGGGTTGTAACGCGGCGCGATGTCCAGGCTCCAATGTACCAGAAACTTGACCCACAGCAGTTCAGGGATTTTTTCCGGGTTCCCGCGCAAATACTGGAACGCCAGCGCGAAGCGTTCGGCATCGGCTTCGCGGCTCTGCAAATCGGCGGTCGTTAGCTCTGGCGCCGTCCACTGCACGTCGTAACCGGCGCGGAAAAACGGCACGGTATAGCGGCTGTTGCCCTGCCAGAAGTTCGCGCCGCTGGTGGTGGTCATGGGCACAAAGGCGTTAAACACGGCGTAGTTGCGCGCGATCCAGGGCACAACCACCAGCGTCCCAACGACCGCAACCGGCAGCAGCCGCAGCACGGTCTGCCGCAGGTTGAGCCGGAACAGGAACCACACGGCTACCAGCACGGCCAGCGGCGGAACAATCGGGCGCGTCAGCATCCCCGCGCCCAGCGCCAGCCCGCCGGCGGCGGCCAGCGCCCAGGTTCGGCTGTCCAGCGCCGGACGGTCGCGCAGCAGCACCATCGCCAGCAGAAACGCGAACAGCAGCGCCATAAACAACGGCGTGTCAATCAGCGTCAGGTTTTGAAAGATGAGGTACGGGTACAGCGCAGCGAACAGCGCGGCCAGGGCGGGAGTCCAATCCTTATACTGTGAGCGAGACGGGGATGAGGAGTAAGGAAAGAGACATTTCCCGATGAGGTACAGCGCGGCGATACTGAACATATCCAGCAGGATGTGGAACAGTCCCACCTGAATGTGCCCGCGCCCGAACACGCCGTACACCAGCGCCAGCGCGTAGCTGTACAGCGGCGGGATAGCGGCGTCCGGCACGCCGGCTTCGCGCCCGTAGACACCGGTTGCCAGCAGGTTTTGGGCGTAGGCGTCGTAAGCGTCCGAGCCATGCACCGCGCCGGTCGCCTCGAAGGCAAACACGTCGGGAAACGCCAGCAGCACACCCAGGCGAACAGCGGCGGCGATAAGCAGGATGAGAGGGAGTTTGTGGGCGAGAATGCGTGTCAACATGAGCTGGTAGCAGCGCCGGGGGCTAAAGCCGCCCAGCAAAAAAAAGCCTCCTGAAGGAGACTGATTATAACAATAGGCAGCCAGCCCGCTGAAGCGGGCTTTTGAAGCATAGCCGCAGGCTTGAGTCCAGGGCGAGTGAGGCAGCGCCTAACCACCAAAAGCCAACTGCCAATCGTCAGCTATTTTTTCCGCGCCGTGATCGCCACGATGTCATACGGGTTGATGTAGGCCGACCGTTCCGACAGCCGGAAGGCGCGCTCCGCCAGCGCCAGCAGTTTTGCCAGCGCGGGCACGTACATGCCCAGCCGGTCAACAAACAGCCGCAGCGTGACGTACTTGCCGACGTGCTGCGCCTCCAGCACCTCGAAGCCGGCTTCTTCCAGCATCTTCGTCAGCGTCCGGCGCGAGAAATAATAAACGTGCTCTTCGGAGAGTTTGTAACCCACCCAGCGTTTGCCGGTCAGCCGGGCCGGCAGGCTGTCAATGTCCGGCGTCGCCAGCGCGAAGACACCCCCCTGCCGCAGCACCGCCGCCGCCTTGCGAATATACGACTTGGGGTCCGGCACGTGCTCGATCACGTCCCACATCGTTACCAGATCGAAGCTGTCCGGCGCAAATTCCAGGCCGGTGAAACTGCCCTGCCGGGCGTTCAGGCCGAAGTGTTCCCGCGCGTATTCAACCGCGAAGTTGGATACGTCCAACCCTTCCACCTGCCAGCCGCGCTTGCGGGCTTCGTCCATATAAAAACCGACCGCGCAGCCAACATCGAGCAGCCGCCCCGGTTGGGTGTAGCGCTCCAGCCGCCGAATCCGCCGGTTGGCCGTTTTACGAATATTCCCCTCGTCGGCGATGTAATTGCTGTAACCGACGACGCCGGACTCGTCGTTGTGGAAGTAGGTTTCGCCATACAGGGCGTACAGTTCGTTCGGGTCGGGGCGTGGGCTGACGTACACCAGCCCGCAGTTCTGGCACTGCACCAGCCCCAGGCCGTTTTCCGGGCAGTAGGGTTCGGTCTGGTTGCCGCCGCACAGGTTGCAGGGGATGTGGCGGCGGGCGGCGTCCAGCCGGACGCGCGGGGACTTGAGATGGGTGGACAATTTCTCCGACAAGGATAAGCCTCTCGATTGGAAAACGGTTGGAACCGGCGACGCCAGAACAAAACGGGCGCATTGTAGCGCGGTTTGTGGTGGTCTACAACCCGGATTTGGTTGACTTTATTATAGATGCCACATTAACCGTTGAACTGTAAAGGTTTGCCGGGTTACAATCCCGCCGTTTACCCGCCGCTGCGATGACGTTTACGCCAGAACGGGAAGTGACTATGGTAGAATCGGCTGCATGAAACGCACAACCTGCCGTTCAATTTTGACTCTCGCCTGGCTGGCGCTGGTAGCGCTGGCCTGCAACCTGGGTACGCCGGACGCGCCGCCGACGCTCGTCCCGCGCCCGACTGAAACGCTCCAGCCGACCATCGGCTATAACACGCTTAGCCCGGAAGAACTGCCCCAGCCGATTGTGACCGCGCCCCCGGCGGACGCCAACCTCGCCAACATCCTGAACCGGGTCGAGTCTGACCGGCTGTTCCTGCATGTGGACGCGCTCCAGCGTATGTATACGCGGCATGTGAACTCGGCGGACGCGCCGGACCGGGGGGTAGCCGCCGCCTACCGCTACATCCGCGCCCAGTTCGAGGAGATACAGAAATCATCCGGCGGCGCATTTAGCATCTTCGACCACCCGTTTACGCTTAACTGGGCCGGCGTGACGACGGTGCAGTACAACATCGTTGGTATCATCCAGGGCAAGGAAGTTGGCGGGGGGATCGTGCTGGTCGGCGCGCACTATGACAGCATTTCGATGGACCCCAACGACCCCAATTACAACGCGCCGGGCGCAAACGACAATGCTTCCGGCGTGGCGGCGCTGATCGAACTGGCGCGTATCCTGGCAACGCGCCCGCATCGCGCGACGATCATGCTGGTGGCGTTTGGCGCAGAAGAAGTGGGGCGGAAGGGCAGCATCGAACTGGTAAAGTATCTGCAGGAGCGCCAGATTCCGGTCAATTACATGATTAACCTGGACATCATTGGCAGCCAGGATGGGCCAAACGGTGAACTGGCCGACCGCCAGATTCGCGCATATTCCAGCGGGCCAAACGAATCGCCCTCGCGGCAACTGGCGCGGATGCTGGAACTGATTAACTTTCAGTATATGCCGTCCATGCAGGTACTCGTCGCCGACGAGGTAGACCGCGCCGGGCGTTATGGCGACCATATGTCGTTCAGTGAAATGGGCATCCCGGCGGTGCGGTTGATCGAAGCGCAGGAGGAACCGCAGCGCCACCACACGCCGATGGATACGATTGAAGACATCGAAGCGACCTATCTGATGCGCTCCACCCAGACGACGCTGGCAGCGATTACGGTGCTGGCCGATGGCCCCGCGCCGCCGCGCAACCTTAGCCTGCGAGACACCGGCACCGGCAAACGCACCCTGATCTGGGAACCAAGCCCTGGCGCCGCCAGCTACATTATCGCGCTGCGCCGTCCGACGGCGCTCACGTATGACCAGCAGTTCCCCTGGACCGGCACATCGGTGGAGTGGGAAGGGTTTGTCTCCAGCCAGTTCGCCGGGCTGATCGTTGTCGCGGTGGACGCCAACGGGCTGATGGGACCGCCGTCGCCGGAATATGTTATTCCGTAGGTTTCAAAAACTCCTGCTCGTGCTGTCTGGCATCGCGCTGGCGTTGCTGATTGGCGTTGGCGCGCTGCGGTTGCTGCGGCCAGACACAACGGCAGCGCCGGCGGCAGGCTGCACGCCGGCGCCGGGCGAGTGGCAGGCGCAGGTGATCGGCGTCACCGGCGATTACCGTCAGCCGTGTGGCGAATTCCCACCCCCACCGCCGGAAGCAGGGTTTCCGGCGGTTGTCCGTTACAACAACTTCGGCCTGAATGACCGTGACCTTACGCTCGAAAAGCCGTCCGGCACGTTCCGCATTGTCATTGTAGGCGATTCGTTCCCGCAGGGGTTGCAGGTTGAACGGGAGCAGGGCTTCCCCTGGCTGCTGGAAGAACTGCTCAATTCAGAATCCTCGCAGCCCATCGAAGTGATTAACCTGAGCGTGGACGCCTATGGCACCGACCGCGAACTGCTGCTGTACGCGACGCTCGGCTGGCAGTTCCAGCCGGATCTGGTGCTGCTTTCGATCTACACCGGCAACGACATTCAGGACAACCAGATTGATCTGGAACACCGCCGCTACGGCTACCGCCTCAACCGACCCTACTTCATGCTGATGGACGGGCAACTCCGCCTGCATCACAGCCCGACCTATGACCCGGCGGCCTATCCCAACGCGCCGGTGTGGCGCTGGCTGACCGAACTTCAGGCGGCGCAGCTTCCACCCACGCCGGAGAACCCACCGCCGCGCCCTGCTGTTGTGCGCGCCAGCCCGTACACGCTGGAATATCCGGTCGAAATCGGCCTGTACCTGCCGGAAGATGCCTACTGGTCGGATGCCTGGGCGCTCACCGAGGCGCTGCTGCGGCAGTTCCGTAACGTGGTGGAGCAGACCGAAGGCGGGTTGTTCGCGGCGGTGATTATCCCCGACCGGCGCGTGGTTCACGGCGACGACTGGGCGGCGCTGCTCGACCAGTACGGCAATCTGCTGCCCGCGCTGCGCCAGGCTGACCCGCTGGCGCCGGCGGCGCGGCTGGAAGCCATTTTATCCACCGAAACTATCCCCACGTTAAACCTGACCTGGATGCTGCGCGCCGAGGCCGACAGTATCGGCGAACGCCTGTATTATCCCGGCGACGGCCACTTTAACGCGCGCGGCCACCTCGTCACTGCCCGGCGCATCGCGCTATGGCTGCGCGGGCGCGGGCTGGTCCCGTAGCCCCGCTTTGCCCCGATATCCATCTCCGACCACGTTTGTGTATTGTCTTTCTTTGGGTGTACAGTGAGGACACGCCACGCTTTTATTCCCAGCGCCGCATCCCGGTGGGTTCAGGTATGCAATCGTAAAGAAACAAGTTGAAGCGGAATAAGGGGAGGTTTGTCATGCACGATCAGGACCCGGCAAAGATAGGGCGGGTTGATGAAATCCGCTTTCGCTGTCACCATCTCCCGGTTCACGTGGCACTCCTGCATACTGGAAAAGTCCTGTTATTCGGGGGTTCATGCAACGATCCCAAGAATCTGTCAAAACCGGCTCCGGCGGAACTGTGGAATCCCAAAACCGGCGAGATGCAGCTTGTTGAACAGGAATTGGGCGGCGACATCTTCTGCGCCGGGCATACTTTCCTGGTGGACGGGCGGCTGCTGGTAGCCGGCGGCACCAATGGCTACGACAATAAAATTTTTGGCATCATCCCGTTTCCCCCTTTTTCCGGGCTGGAACAGTCGTATCTGTTCGACCCCGTCACTGAACGCTGGACACGAGTCGAGGATATGTCGTGCGGTCGCTGGTATCCCTCGCTCATCCTGCTGGGGGATGGCCGCGTCATCGCGGTGGCCGGACTGACCAAAGGTTTCCCCTGGGCATTTTTACGCACCGTCGAAATCTATTCGCCGGGGCAGGGCTGGCGCAAGCTGCACGGCGCCGACCGCTGGATGCCGCTGTACCCGCGCCTGCATCTGCTGCCGGATGGCGACATCTTTTACGCCGGTTCGTTTAATACCCATTACACTTTTCCATTTGTGATTCAGGGTTTCCCGACGGCAACGCTCAATGTCAGCACCGGCACATGGTCGGTGATCGGCCTGCCCAACACCTCGAAACGCGAGGAAGGCTCAACCGTGCTGCTGCCGCTGCGCCCGCCGGATTACCGGGCACGGGTGCTGCTGATCGGCGGTGGTACGCCGATGGGCAAAGTCGCCGTCGCCGATGTCGAAATGATTGACCTGTCCGACCCGGACGGTCGCGTCTGGAAGCCCGTTTGTTCCATGCACCACGCCCGTTATTATTCGTATCCGGTCATCCTGCCGGACAAGCGGGTGTTTGTGATGGGTGGCAAGGGCGGCGACCCCCGGCATCATGTAGCCGGGCTGGGCGTCGAAGCGCCGGGAGAGGACATTCCGCAGGACCCGCAGGCGATCCGCCAGACCGAGATTTACGACGAAACGACCGATGAATGGACATTCGGCCCATCGTTGCAGGTAGATCGTCTGTATCATTCCAGCGCCCTGCTGCTGCCGGATGGCCGGGTGCTGATGGCCGGCAGCAACCCGGTTCGCGGGCAGAACGAACTGCGGCTGGAGCTTTACGAGCCGTCGTATTTCTTCAACGGCCCGCGTCCGGAAATCGTCCGCGTCCCGCCAGTCGTGTCGCGGGGGGAGGAATTTCAGGTGGAAACCGCGCACTCAGAGGAGATTGATACGGTCAGCCTGATGCGCCCCATGTCAACCACCCACTGTTTCAGCACCGATCAACGCTGTGTTGACCTGGAGATCATGTCGCGTGCCAACGGCCAGCTTACCGTCAAAGCACCGCCGAACCCCAATCTCGTGCCGCCGGGTTATTACATGTTGTTTATTCTGAGTCGCGGCATACCGTCCGAAGCGCAGTTTTTGCGGGTCAACTGAATAACCGTTCGTTCGGTACAATCTACACTCTGCTGTTGTGCAAGCGTACCCTCAACCTAACGTTAAGCCCCGGCGCACGACCGGGGCTTGTACCCTACATGATCGGCTGGCCAGGACGCTTAACTCAACGTCACCAGCAGTTGCTCGAAGGTTTTGCCGCTGGATTCCGTGATGTCAAACGACCCCTTCTTCTCCAGGTCGGGCGCAGTGAAGGTGATATCAAACGAGCCTTTCTTCTCCACGCCAGCCTGGAGCAGGACCGCCGCCAGCAAAATGGCCAGGATACCGAACAAGCGCTTCATGAGATGCCTCCTTAGGCCGCAATTCCGTATGGATGTCTGAACAATACACCTGAACGGCGCGCGGCGTCGTCCACTGAGCGGCGGATTCTGGCTAAGGCTTTGGCACGAGGCGTTCATCCATTCATTGGAAGGGGACACCCCTGTACGAAAGCTCAGGTCAATCTACCATCCAGCGGAAAGTAAACGTCTGATCGAGGAATATTTCAGGCTGCTGCCTGTCGTGAAGTCAAGTTAGAATAGGGTGGAAGTGGTAGACGGAGGGTACATGACCGGCGACATTGAACCGATTCCGCCGGAACGGGCTCGGGAAATCCTGGAAGCCGCCATCCGCGAACGGTTAGGCGACGACTGGGACGACGAGCAAACCGGCTGGGTGCGTATTACCGGCCACGATTATATGGCGCGGCTGGCGCGCGGACGGGTGGTGCTGGATTTTTACGTGGATTTGCTCGGCAACGTCACGGTTGAGAAGTCCACGCAGAACACACCGGGCGATAACCTGCGTCTCGTCATGATGATCCTGATCGCGCTGTCGCTGGTGATCGCGTTTATGATCGTGCGGATTGTAAGCGGCGGTTAGCACAAGAGAAGTTCCCAGTTGCCAGTCGCCCGTTGACAGAAAACTGACCACTGACCACTTTCTCTTGGCGTTCCTGGCGTCATGGCGGTTCAAAGGTTATTGATTGAAGCGATTGAATCGGCAGGATTATTTGTGGTTGTGTGCGCTGCTCGCCGTTGTCACGCTGCTGGCGCTGCCGGTGCTGACGTATCCGCTGGGGCGCGACCAGGGCGAATTTGCCACCATCGGGCGCGGCCTGCTGGAAGGGCACGTGCCTTACCGTGATTTGTGGAATCCGAAGCCGCCCGCCGTGTTTTACGTTTACGCGGCGGCGATGGCACTCTTTGGCCGTTCGAGCGAGGCGCTGCGGGCGCTTGACCTGCTGATCGTGCCGGTCATCGGCGCGGCGCTGTTCTGGCTGGGGCGGCGCTTCGCCAACCGGCGCGTCGGGCTGTGGGTGGCGCTGGTGTTTGCAGTATTTTATTTCACCGAAACATTCTGGACGCTAACGCAGAATGATGGCATCGTGCTGCTGCCAATGACGCTGGCGCTGGTGTGTATGGTGAAGGCGGTAGGGACACGATCTATCGTATCCCTACGGTGGGCCTTTCTCGCTGGTGTTCTGTGTGGCGTGGTCGTCTTGTTTAAATACCCGTTCGCCCTGTTTGGTCTGGTTGTGGCTGCGGGGTATATGATTCTGCGGCGGCAGCAGGTATCTGAATTCGTAGGGACACGGCATGCCGCGTCCCTACATGCGATAGAATGGCGTGTGTTGTTGGCCTTCCTCCTCGGCGGCGCGCTGGTCATCGGCGGCGGCGCGGTTTATCTGGCGGCGATGGGCGCGTGGGATGGCCTGCTGGAAAGCGCCCGCGTCACGGCAGGTTATACCGCGCTGACGTTCGACCCCGCCGAACTGCTGCCGCTGCTGCAAACGGCGCTTGGCTTCCGCTGGCAGCAGTGGGGGCTGTTATTCGTACTGGTCGCCGTCGGGGTGTTTTTGCCTTCGGCGCTTCAGGCAAGGAGCAGGTTGGGCAGTGAGGATAAAAAGGGCTGGCTGATCGTCTGGTTGTGGCTGCTGGCCGGGCTGGCGATCATGCTGGTGCAGGCGAAGGGCTACGATTACCACTGGCTGCCGATGCTGCCGCCGCTGGCGCTGCTGGCTGGCAGCAGTATAGACCGGCTGCTGCACACACTCGCGCACGGTCTGACGCGCCTGACGCGCCTATCACCCCAAACCGTACCATCCATCGCCAGCGCTGCCGCCACGCTCGGTCTGCTGGCGGTGCTGGTGGCCGGCATCTGGCCGAAGTTCTGGCCGTACCTGACCGGGCAGGAAGATCGGCTGGCCTACTACCGCCGCTTTCAGGCCGGGGAGTTTGTCGCGGACGAATCGCTGCGGGTGGCGGACTACCTGCGCCAGCGAACCACGCCGGGCGATTCGCTGTTCATCTGGGGCTTCCGGCCTGAGGTATACTACTTAAGCGGCCTGAACCCGGCCACGCGCTTCATCTTCCAGTTTCCGCTGGTGGCGGACTGGTATCCGGCGGCGTGGCGGCAGGAAACGGTGGATACGCTGTGGGCGGCGCTGCCGCCTTACGTGCTGGTGCTTCAGGTGGACTACATGCCCTGGGTGACCGGGCGGCACGAGGACTCCAACACGCTGCTCCAGGAATTCACCGAACTCAATAACTGGCTGATGTTCAATTACGAACGCGACACACAGATAGGCAACTTCTTCGTATGGCGACGAAAACCGACGTGATGATACGTCCTGCGCTGGACATTGATGCTCTGGCGCTGGCGGAGTTTATCAAACCGTTTGTCGAGGATGGCAAACTGCTGCCGCGCACGATAGATGAACTGAACGAACTGCTGCCGAGTTTCTTCGTGGCAGAGATGGACGGGCAGATTGTTGGCTGCGCCGCGCTGGAAGTGTATTCCCCCAAACTGGCGGAAATCCGCAGCCTGGCAGTATCCCCGGCAGCGCAGGGATTGGGCATCGGCAAACGATTAGTGCAGTCCTGCCTGGAACGCGCCCACGACCTGCGCGTGCTGGAAGTCATGGCGATCACGTCCGCCGACGACTTTTTTATCGCCTGCGGTTTTGATTACACTTTGCCCGGCGAAAAACGTGCCCTGTTCATCCAGACGCGCGACCGGCTGTAGCGGCTGCCCCTAGTACAACAACCTTAGGTTGCAGGGTTGTAGGGACACGGCATGCCGTGTCCCTACCCGGAAATCCCTATTCCCGCCAGTCGGAGAGGACTGAAGCATCGGCTATAATAGAACCAGCAGGAGGATGGTGTTATGGCGTTAGCAATTCCGGTGCGGACGGACGCGGGCGGCGTGAAAGGCCCCCCGCAGGGGCGGTGGACGGCTGCCGATTGGGAACGGCTGCCGGATGACGGCAACCGCTACGAAATCATCGAGGGGGTGTTGTACGTGTCTCCCGTGCCGAGTTTATTCCACCAATGGTCTATCTGGCAGTTCGTTGAGTTGTTTGGCATTCCAGCCAAGCAGCAAGGTTTACTTTACAGTTATTTCGCCCCTATCGGTGTGTTTATGCCTGGGTGTGAGCCTGTACAACCCGACTTTGTTAGCGTAAAAGTGGAGCGTGCTGGCATTCTTCACGACCGGCGCATTTACGGCGTGCCGGATTTGATCGTTGAGGTGCTGTCGCCGGGCAACGCCGATTACGATGAGGACGTGAAGCTGCGGGCCTATGCCCAGGCGGGCGTGCCAGAATACGCCGTGATTGACCCATCAGCGCGGCAGCTTCGGCTGTACACGCTGCAACCGCCGGGGCGGTACGGCGAGCCGAGCCGCTTCAACGATAACGACGTGGTAACATTCGCCTGCGCGCCGGGGATAACGTTCGAGGTGAGCCGGCTGTTCGAGGGGTCGCCGGATACGACGGTGTAACCATCAAGGAAGATTTATGGCAACGGTCGAAGCATTCCTCTCCAGCTATTCCCCTGCTATCCGCGAACTGGCGCTGAAGGCGCGGGCGCTGGTGCTGGATGTGATGCCGGACGCGCTCGCAATGGTGGATGAACCGGCCAGACTCATCGGCTATGGCACGAGTCAAACGTATTCAGGTTAATTTGTACGATCATGCCGTACCAGAATCACGTTAATCTCGGTTTCGCACGCGGCGTTTCGTTACCTGACCCGGCGGGGCTGCTTGAAGGCACGGGCAAGAAGGCGCGTCACGTAAAATTGAGGACAGCCGAAGACGTTGATAACCTGGCGGTGCGCGAACTACTGGAAGCGGGCAGCCGATGACTCTGGACGTGACACCATGAGTTCGATTCCGACCGAGCAGCAGATTTCCGCCGGGGGCGTGGCCTATCGTCGCAACGGCGCGGCGCTTGAAATCGCGCTGATACGGGTGAGCGCGTATGAGCCGCGCTGGCAACTGCCAAAGGGCATCGTCGAGGCGGGCGAAGCGCCGGAGACAACGGCCCGCCGCGAAGTGCGCGAGGAAGCCGGTATCGAAACCGAGGTGGTCGCGCCGATTGACACCATCGAATACTGGTTTTACGGGCGTGGTAAGGCCGTGCGCTACCACAAGTTTGTGCATTTTTTCCTGCTGCGGTACGTGTCCGGTGAGGTGAGCCGACATGACCACGAGGTGCTGGAAGCGCGCTGGGTGGAAATCGGCGAGGCGCAGCGGCTGCTGGCCTTCCCCGGCGAACGCACCGTCACCGCCCGCGCTGGCGAGATGCTGCGTGGCCGTCATGAATGATGATCGCTACGACGAAATCATGCGGCGGCTGCAAAAGCGCCAGCAGGAGGCCGCCGGCGCTCCCCACCAGGATGTGCTGATCGCCGTCCTGGACGAGTTAAACGCCTTCGGTTATCTGGAGGAGTATCACTGGCGGCACCGCCCCGGCATCGTCTGTTTTGGGCCAAGATCATTTCGCGGGCTAGGGCCGCCAATCTGGGTGGGCGCGGCGCTGTGGTACAAGAGCAGCAACTATTACGAACACAAAACGCTGGGGCTGCTGGGCATCTGGGCGATCAGCGGCGCGGTGGTAACGGTGGCCGTTGGCGAGAAAACGCTGGACTATCAGGCGCCGTATTACAGCCCGGAGGCGGTCTACCATTCGCTCAAGCGCGGCTTTGACACCTATTACCAGGGCGACGCCAGCCCGCCGTTGGAAAGCGACTGGCGCTACCACACCACTTACGACCCGGCGCGGCGGCTTGCTATCCGTCGGGAACTGGAAGCCGTGCTGGAAGCGTGGGCACAGGGGGAAGACTAAGTGTCTATCCATAAACCCTTCGTAGGGGCACGGCATGCCGTGCCCCTACCGACAAATAAAAGAGGTTTACGGATAGGTTCTAAACAAAAACGGCTGGCGTGTTGAGCGCCAGCCGTTGCAGTTCAATCCATTCGTTTATTTCCTATTTCCCAACGGGCAGCCCAGATTGTTCTCCAGATCAAGCCGCGTTGCCAGTGACAGGATGGTTTCCCGGTTGTAGCTGGCGAGCGCTGCGTTGACCTGACTCTGGATATAACCCGTGCTGAAGGGGTAATCCACGTAGAGACTGTTGAGGTAGGCTGCCGCTGCCGCACGCAGCAGGATGCGCGCCGCGCCGGTTACACCCGAACCACCCTTATACCGCAGCGCATCGAGCAGGGTATTGTTGCCCAGATTGTAGCTGACCGTGCCACTGTAGACGGACGCCAGCGATACATTAGTCCAGAAGCGGTGATTCTTCCAGTAGCCCGGCGTGCAGCCTTCAACTCCCGGCGGCGGTGGCGGTGGCGGCGGGAAAGTACCGGTGCAGAAGACATCCCAGCCTAACCCTTCACTGCCTTCTCCACCCGGGCCAAACGTATAAACGAACACGTAGTAAGGTGCAGGCGAAATGACTTCAAACGACAAACTGACGTGGACTTCCTTGGTGACAAGTCCATTGCCGTAATCAGCGGCTACCGGCCACTCCCAGGGGGAGAGATACGACAGATCAACGGTAAAATCAGTCGTATAGTTGACAGGAATCTCAGCCACGATTTCGCTGGAACCATCTGACAGTTTATAAGTAACCTGCACCCAGCCGATGATGGTATGTCCGGTTCCGGTCAGTCCGGTCACGCGAATGGTATCGGTTTTGGGAGCATTGGTGCAGTAGCTGTACGTTTGCGGAACGGTGACGGTAATCCGAACGTTTGGATTATAATCCGCGATAAATGTATCCGATTTTGTTCCATCGGGATTGTTCACGATGGCTGCCGAGGTTACTGCCGGCATCAAAGCCAGCAGAACCAGCAATACCAGAACAAGTAACAGACCTCTTTTGTTCATTGCTTCTATCCCCTCTTTTCCCCTCTAAAATCAGGTGGCGACCAATGAAAAATGCGCGTTATATCGGCTGCCAAAAATGGTCAGAAAGAGCAACGCACCGGTATAATCACTACCGCAGGCTACGAATCTGGAAACCGCGATCTACTATTTTCTTCGGGAACATAGTTCGGACTACAACTGTAATGTAGCGAAATGCCCCTAACACCCCCCTAACAGGGGGTTATTCCTGGGGCTATTCGTCCTCGCCCATGATGCCGGCCAGCATGTCCGGGTCGTCATCGGCATCGTCGCTGCGGTCGCGGCGGAAGCGGCGCGGGCGCAGCGTGGGCAGCGAGTCGTCGCCAAAGGGGGACGGCGTGGCGGGCGGAGGTGGACTCGCTGGTGGGCGTGTGGCTGGATACGCCGCAGGTCTGGCGGCGGGCGACGGGTTCACCGGCTGGCCGGGGGTTTCAAACGGTGGGGGCGGCGCGGCTGGCGCAGGCGGCGGGGCTACCTGCCGGGCAACAGCAGAGTCAAAGTCAAGCGCCTCAGCACGGGCGCGCAGGTTGCGGCGGCCACGCGGCCTGACCGGCACAGAAGCATCCTCGCCGGCGTCGGCGGCTTCGCCAATACCCAGCGCCGCCGCCACACCGCCAATTTCATCAAAAGCATCGAGCAGGGTGCGCCCGGTGGCCTTCAGGACGAGAAAAATCACGACGGCCAGCAGGCCCGCGCCGATGCACAGCAGCCCGCAGATGGATACCAGTACCGGCCCTATGTCTTGCTGCATACCATCAACCTCTTGGTTAAATGAAAACCGATACATAGATTTTTCGTAGGGGCGAACCGCCGGTTCGCCCCTACATTCTATGAATCTGTTTTCGGTCATCCATCAGTCACCAGTCACCAGTTGCCAGACAGAACGGAGCAGCATCCGGTGACGATGTTGGCGTTTTCGATGCGGCAAACGCACGTCATTTGCAGAACTTGCGCCTGCCACCGGATGGATTCACGCGCCGTTGATTGGTCCGCCGCGCCCGACCCGGCGAAAATTCAGATTGCGCAGCCGACCGTGTATCCCGGCGGCCATGCGCCGGAAGCGGCCATCGCGGAAAACGCGCCCCGTGACCGGCGAATTGACGTTGGGAACTGGCGGCGTCAAGTCCGGCGGGTCAGGGATAAACGGCTGCGGCTCGATCAGCGCGTCGGACTGCTGCGCCAGTTTTTCCTGGCGGGCGCGTTCAACCGCGGCGTCAAAATCGAGTGTTTCGGTCAGGGCGCGCACCTCGGTGGGGCTGATATGTGGCACCGCCTGCGCCTGAATGTCGGCCACGTCGGCCTCGTCTTTCGGCTCGGTCAGCATCCGCATGATGAGGTTGGCGAAGCCAAACACGCCGAAGCGCATAACCCGCAGCATGACCAGCGCCACCAGCATCACCACGACGATGCCCAGCGAGGCCAGCCCGCAAATCGTTACCAGCGTTGTGTCGTTCACTTCAGTTTCCAGTCACCAGTTGCCAGAAAAAATCAGTCTCTGATAGTCGGCTGCTGTACAAAAACGATTGTTTGTCCGAGTATAAGGAAGCGGCAGCGACAAACCCTGTTTTTCCAGCCACCTTCCAAGTGGCTTTCAGCCTCTGGCGGCGCTTCTCCGCGTTTGATTTTTAAACGGCATTATCGTTATGCCTTTATACCGCGCTGGTGTAAAGGCCACATTAAAATTGTAGCACAGGGCGGCAATTGTACACTCTGTCCGAATTTTTTCGGCAAGTTGGTCAGGTCTGGCGTATCTCTAACTGTTTGGTGGCATTATAATCACAAAGGCTCATGCTCGAAGCGAGAACACACCATCATGCGAAATTTCGTTGCCCAGACCGTTCAGCAGTTGCGTCCCTCCGGCATCCGCCGCTATTTTGATATTGCTGCCACGATGGACGACGTGGTGTCGCTCAGTATCGGTGAACCGGATTTTGTGACGCCGGGGCACATTGTGGATAAAGGCGTTGAATCGCTGCGCCAGGGGAACACACGCTACACCTCCAACTCCGGCACGATTGAACTGCGCCGCGCCATCTCCGACTACATCTACCGGCTGTATGGGCTGCACTACAACCCGGACGACCAGATTCTGGTGACCGTCGGCGTCAGCGAGGGTATGTGGCTGGCGCTAAAAGCTATCCTCGACCCCAGCGACGAGGTGCTGGTGCCGCAGCCGTGTTTTGTCGCCAACCCGGCGGCAGTGGAAATGGCCGGCGGCGTGTCCGTACCGGTGGATACCTGCGCCGAGAACGATTTTCAGGTCACGGGCGCGCAACTGGAGGCGGCTGTCACCCCGCGCACCAAAGCCATCCTCATTAACTACCCCAACAACCCGACCGGCGCGGTGCTGTCCTGTGACCGGCTCAAGGAAATCGCCGCGATTGCTGAAAAATACGATTTGATGGTGCTGTCCGACGAGATTTACGAACGGCTGGTTTACGGCGTCCAGCACACCAACTTCGCGTCACTGCCCGGCATGTACGAGCGCACGATTTTGCTCAGCGGTCTGAGCAAGTCGTTTGCCATGACCGGCTGGCGTATCGGCTATGTCTGTGCGCCGCCGGCGATTATGGAAGCCGTGCGCAAGCTGCACCAGTATCTGATTATGTCCGCGCCAACGATGGGCCAGGTGGCCGCGCTGGAAGCCCTGCAGCATGGCGAGGACGATGTGGCAGCCATGCGGTCGGAATACGATACACGGCGGCGGCTGATCGTGGCCGGCTTTAATGAACTGGGGCTGACGTGTTTTGAGCCGCGCGGCGCGTTTTATGCGTTCCCCAGCATCGCCGCGACCGGCATGAGCGACGAGGATTTCTGCGAACGGCTGCTGTACGAGGAGCGCGTAGCGGTGATCCCCGGCAGCGCCTTTGGCCGCAGTGGCGCCGGGCACATCCGCGCCAGTTACGCGACCAGCCAGCAGAACATTGAGCGCGCGCTGGAACGGATGCAGCGGTTTATGCGGCGGCACGGTTAAAACCTAACAGATGTAACAATTGAGTTTCCCGTTAGGCGGGGCAGCTTACACTGGTCAGGATCATCACGGGGAAACGCAGGTTTCAGGCGGCCTCACGTATCGCCAACGCTGGAAATACCTGCTATGCTCTCTGTGTCCGTACTCAGACCGGGCTGTACCGCTTAACGAGGAATTTTTATTGTGTCACCCCTGGCACCCGCTACGGTCGCGGTGCTGTGCGCGTCCCTGGTTTTAATGTGGGTTTATGCCTCGCTGTACCGGGTTGAACCCACCCGCGCGATGCGGCTGTGGACGGCTGCCTGGGCGGCGCTGCCGTTGCGTTATGCGATGGTGCTGCTGGCCGTCGTTTTCGCGCCGTCGGCGCTGCTCACCATTACCGAACACCTGCTGAATCTATTGATGGGGCTGCTGCTGCTGTGGGGCACGTATGCCTACATCGGGAAAAACCCCGCGCGCGTGTGGCTGGCGCTGTTCGCGCTGGGAGCGGTGTGGGCGGTGGTTGGCACGCTGGTGCAGATGCCCTTTCTGCCGGCCAACCTGCCGGTATTTTTGCTGCTGGGCACTACCCGCATCGTAACCGGCGTTGCCATGCTCCGCGCGCCGCCGCCCCGGACCACCAGCAGCCGGGTGGTTGGCTGGGTGTTTATCCTGTTCGGCCTGCACCAGATGGATTACCCGTTTCTGCGTCCGGTCGAGTGGTTTGCGCCCTGGGGCTATGCCTTCGCCGCGATGCTGGAAGTGGTGATCGCGGTTGGTATCCTGCTGGCCTACTTCCAGCAGCTTCACCTGCGGCTGATCGAGAATGAACGCCGGTTGGCGGAGGATGTCGCGGAGCGCCAACGCGCCGAGAAGGCCGAACATGAGCAGCGCGTGCTGGCAGAGGCGCTGCGTGACACGGCGGCGGCGCTCAACAGCGCCCTCGACCGGCAGGAAGTGCTGCGCCGCATCCTGGAACACATTGCCCGGCTGGTGCCACACGATGCTGCCACAATCACGATGACCGACGCCGGTGTCATGCGCGTGGTTGGCAGCCGGGGTTACGCCGAGCGTGGACTCGAACCCCTGCTTGACAGCCTGGCCTTCCGGCTGGATGACAGCCCGAAATTCAATCGTATGGTCGAAACCGGCCAGCCGGTCATCGTCAACGACGTAAAACAGGACCGGGACTGGATTGACATTCCTGAAACACGCTGGATTGCCGCTTACCTGGGCGCGCCGATTCGGGTAGATGGGGAAACCATCGGCTTCATCAATCTGGACAGCGAGATGGCCGGGGTGTTCCGGGAACAGCACGCGCAGACGCTGCGCGCTTTCGCCGATCAGGCCGGTATCGCGCTGCGCAACGCGCGCCTGTACGACGCGCTGCGGCGGCAGGCAGCAGAACTGGAACAGCGCGTTTCCAGCCGCACCGCCGAACTGGAACGGGAACGCGCCCAACTGCGCGCCATTCTGGACGCGATGAACGAAGGGGTGATCGGCATGATCTTCGGCAGCGAGCCAGACTCCATTGCCTATCGCTACACCAACAGCGCCCTGCAGCGGCTGACCGGCTATGCGCCCGACGAATGGGACCCCAAAACCATCTTCATCGGCAACTTATCGCCCGATACTTTTGCCGCCTCGTGGAATGAGATGATTCGCAGTGTGCACGCCAGCGGCACGTGGACGACTGAAACCCGCGCGCGGCGCAAGGATGGCAGCGAGTTTGACGCCCGGCTGACCGTCACCCGCATTACGAGCCGGGATGGTCATGCGGAAGGCGTCGTTTCGATCATCCGGGACATCAGCCAGGAAAAGGCGCTGGCGGAACAAAAGGCCAACTTTGTCACCCGCGCCTCCCACGAACTGCGCACGCCGATTGCCAACCTCAAAACCCGGCTGTATCTGCTGCGCAAGCGGCCCGACGAGATCGACTCACATCTGCGTATCCTCGATGACGTTTCCGACCGGCTGAAACATCTGGTGGAAGACCTGCTTGATCTGTCGCGCTTCGAGCGCGGCACCATCCAGCTTAAGCGCCGCCGGGTTAACCTGCAGGAATTTGTGGCGGCGCTGGTGGAGTTGCAGCAGCCGGAAGCGGAACTGAAGCAGATTCACCTGAGCTGTCACCTGCCCAACCTGCCAATCGTGCTGGAGATTGACCCCGACCGCATCCATCAGGTGCTGACCAACCTCATCACCAACGCCATTCATTACACGCCTTCCGGCGGCAGCATCCGCATCGAAGCTGAAGCGGAGGATGGCATGGTGCAGATTCAGGTGAAGGATACCGGCGTTGGCATCCTGCCGGAACATCTGCCCCATATCTTTGAACCGTTTTACCGGGCGATGCCGGAAGGCGGCGGGATGGGGCTGGGTCTGAGCATCGCGCGGGAGATCGCGCAGTTACACGACGGCGACCTGACCGTGACCAGCGAACCGGGACGCGGAAGCTGCTTCAGCCTGCGCCTGCCGCCCTCCATTTGAAAAATTTCCTGCTCCGGCGTAACATGCAGGATAAAAGTAGAGGATTGGGCAGGTTTAGCCATGACCGATTTTCAAACCCGTGACCACGAAAAAGCGACCGAACAGGCGTTTAAGACGCTGGAAACAATTCTGACCCAGCGCCGCCAGCAGCGCAGTTTTTTGCAGCAGCAGACGGAAGCCTTCACCGACGCGCTGTTCGGCGCGCTGCAAACTACCGTTCTGGAGTGCCGGCGGCGCGGCCTGACCGAACTGGGCGAACCGCGCCTGATTGACCACCCGGCGGGCGGCGGGCGGCGGGCGCTGCAACTGTCCATCGAGGACTGGAGTGTGATCTTTGTGCCGCTGGCGGGCACAGCCTGGCCGAACGCGCGGGACGAAGCGCAGCTTCCTGGCGCGGCGTTTAAGGAACTGTGCGGGCGAATCGCCGTGTTTATCGGCAGCGAACCGGATACCCCCTCGTTTTACGACTTCCTGATTCTGCCGAACGGCTCGTGGTTCGCCTGGGGCTACGGCTGGCCGCGTCAGGCGTCCACCCTGGAGGAAACGGACTTCACGATGCTGGCTTACGAACTGCTGGCGAGCTTCGTCAAGGACATTCACACCACCTGGCGCACCCGCGCCAATACCCAGCTTGGTACGGCGATGGACGCGCGCAAGCGGGCGTATGTCTTCGGCCTGCCAGGGGATGAGTAAAAGTCATCAGTCTACAGTTATAAGACAAAAACTGACGGCTGAAGACTAAGAACCTATCCGTAAACCTCTTTTATTTGTCGTAGGGGCACGGCATGCCGTGCCCCTACGAAGGGTTTATGGATAGACACTAAGGACTACACGATGACTTACAGCCTGCTGCAAGTGGCAGAAGCCTTTATCCGCACCGGCGAACTGGCGGACGCGCTTGATATGCTCAACCAGCAGTTAAATGCCGACCCCGGCGATGACACCGCGCGGCGGCTGCGGGCGGCGGTACTGCTGCGGCTGCCGCTGGACGGCGACGATCATCTTCTGGCGGCGCTGGATGATCTGGACGCGCTGGCGCAGCCGGACGCGGATGACTACGTACAGCGTTCGATCATCTGCCAGCGTCGGAATGACTGGCCGGGGGCGCTGCGGGCGATGCAGCAGGCGCGGGTGCTGAAGCCGGGTGATGAGCGTGTGGCGGCGCGGCTGCTGGAACTGCTGCTGCGCAGCGGGCAGCATGACGAAGCGCGAGCGCTGCTGGACACGCTGCCGCGCACCTGGCGCTGGCTGGAGCGCGCCGGCGATCTGGCGGCGGAGGATGGCGACCCTGCCGGGGCGGCGCAGGCTTTTACGGCAGCGCTTGACCACCTGCGCGGCCAGATGGACACCGACGGCAACCGCATCGGCGCGAATCTCAAACTTGGCCTGCTCGCCAAACGCGCGGCGGCCAATCTCGCAGCGGGTTTGCTTGACGCAGCGGAAGCCGATTATGCGCTGCTGGAATCGCTGCTGCCGGGCGACGCGGCGTTTACGTTCGGGCGCGGGCTGGTGCTGGCACGCCGGGGCGATTCCGCCGGCGGGGCGGCGCGGTGTCACGCGGCGCTGGCGCACGCCAACGAGGCGCTGCGCGTCGAACTGTGGGCGGCGCTGGCAGCGCCAGAGTATGCCGATTTGCGGCGGCTCCTCAATCCGTAAGCCAGCACGAAACCAAACGCTTTATTCCAGTACGTGGCCGGTCGCCAGCGTGCCAAAGCGGACGCAGTAGTAGTCTTCGCTGTCAAGCAGATAGTTGGGCGACGCCGGGTCGGAGATGTCCACCCAGGTCGCCCACTCGTCTTCCGTCAGGCCGACGCCATGCGCCCGCTGCTTGAGTTCCGGCGTGGGGGCGTATTCCCTGGCGAAGATAAATTCCCGGATGTAATCGCGCACGTCCGGTTTCAGCGGGTACTGGTACTCCGCGATGTGGGCGGAGATTTTGAGGTGCGTCAGGCCGGCTGTCCGCAGCCAGGCCAGCACCGGCTCGTGATAAAACGACGGCGCGAAGCGGCCCGTTTTGAGATAGTTCAACTGAATCGCGGTGGACAGGCACTGTTCGAGGTGGGCATGGCCAGGCAGGTACATCGCGCCCAGCCGGTTGCCCAGGAAGATTGCCACCGTGCCGCCGGGCTTCACTACCCGCGCAAACTCCCGGATCACCTCGACCGGGTCGGCAAAACCGCGCGCTTCGCCATCGGAACACAAGACATCGGCACTCCATACCCAGTCAAATACGTCGTCGGCAAACGGCAGCGGTTGGCTCAAATCGGCGCAGGCCAGGCTGACGCGGCCATCCAGCTTCCATTGTTCGACCTGTTGCCGCGCCATGTCCAGCAGCGCCGGCGAAATATCCACGCCGGTGATGTGGCCGACGCTGCCGGTGGCATTATCTAGCAGATGCAGCACGCCGCCGGGGCCGCAGCCCGCGTCCAGCCCGCGTGAGCCGGGCGGCAGGCGCAGCAGGTGGATGGCCGACTGCAGGGCGGGTTCCATAAACCGGTTGTAGAGCAGTTCATGATGGCCGTAGGCGGCGTTTTCGATGACAACCATGCGCGGCTCCGATGCTCGTCTGCCCTACGATACTCTGTTCCGTGTTAGTCCGGCGTCAGAAGAAGCTGCCAGATGGTTTAGAACCCACTCAGAATAACCCCTCCTTCCTGTCGTGTTCCGCCGGCAGCTGTGGACCACCCGACTACCCTTTCTGATGGAGGGGGGCTTGAAGCCTGCTCGAAATCGCCGCAACTGACCCCAATCCGTGATTTGGAAGCAATTAGTGAAAGGTTCTACACTAATTCTCAATATGACTTGTGAATATTTCTCAATAAACATCTACATCAACAAAATAGTGGTATAATTATTTCAAGAGAACGTAAGTTTCAGCTTACTATTTCTGTGGTTACCCCCGATTTTTAGGATGCTCTGATAAAGACTTTGAGGAGAGCCTATACCGAACATCCCCAAGAAAAGCAGATTAACTCAAAGGAGCAAGTCATGACTGCATCTGCAAAACCAACTGGTCAGGAAGTTGTCAAAAAAGGATTCCTGAGTCGTCTGAGTCGCCGGAACAAAATTATCGGGGTAGCCGTGCTCGTGTTCCTGATGTTGCTGGTTGTCTCGATACCTGGTGACCGCAACGAATTGATTGCTCGTGAGGCAAGGGTAGAGGCCGCGCAAATTGCTTACGAATTAGCCTTTCCAGCGATTGAGCCATCGCTTTCAAGTGTCATGACGTTCCTGGATAGCGTTGACGTAGACCTGTCTGCCAATCGGTCCTATACCAGGCTTGCGGGTGCGTTAACAACCTTTAACCGCGCCAACTCCAGTCTTGCAAGCCGATTTCCAGGTGTCGTAACGTTTAGTAGTAATGTCCATTCGCTCCTGGATGGGGAGAATGCCGTACCGGAGTTGGACACGGATGAATTCCGGACAGTTGTTGCCGATATGGATACAGCCCTGAGCGTTGCCTGGATCGCGTTGATGGAACTCAACGATTCTATTGACAGCTACAACGGTTATCACGGCTGGATTAGCGCAACCGTTGCCGGTGCCCTGTTTAGCCTACCACAAGGTTACGTTGATCCACTTCCGGCCAATACCCGACTAACACGCGAATCCTTAACCCAGTAGGCATCTGGAACCGCTGAAGTAACACAGGTGTGGTTGGTAGTCAGGCCGGTAAGCGGCGAAATAGAGGCGTAACCAGAGCGGGTCATGATTGCTGCCCTGTTGATGGGTATCCGGCAATCTCCTACTCAACACCATTAAAGCGGGTGTAAGCAGCACCTGAGAGGGACGTGAATGTGGGAAAGAATGCCTGACAGCGGCAACCTTATGGGTGATCAAAAACAGATGCATCAAGTGTAGGGGCACACCGCCAGTTCGCCCCTACTTTCATTTAGAACCTATCCGTAAACCTCTTTTATTTGTCGGTAGGGGCACGGCATGCCGTGCCCCTACGAAGGGTTTATGGATAGACACTTAACCATTAAGGTGCAGGGACATGGCAGCGCCGTGTCCCTACTTGAAAATCCACTTCTGCTTCGGTTAACGGGTTAAGCCGGCTATTCCGCCAGAAACGCCAGCAGATCGGCGTGCATGGCCTCACCCGCGTCCAGCATCAGCATGTGGCCGGCATTCGGGTACGGCTTCCAGGTGTCGTTGGGAAAAGTATCGCGCAGGCGTTCGCCGACCGCCAGCGGAACAGTGTTGTCGTCCTCGCCCCACAGCAGCAGCACGGGAATCTCCATCTTCGCCAGGCTATCAAGGTCGGGTTTGTCAAACTGCGCGTCGCGGGTGAAGGCCAGCAAACCGGCTTCCCAGCCGCGCAGCTTCAGATAGGCCGAATTACGCTCGACCAGTTCCGGCGTCACCCGGTCGGGGTCGCTGACCGACTCGCGCAGCATGTTCCGGGCGAAGTCCGACGTAAAAAAGGCGCGCAGCGCCAACTGCGCCAGTGGATTGTTCGGGTCAGCATCGCGCAGGAAGCTGAACGCCTGCGACGCCTGACTGTCGGCAGCGTCGTCAGCCGCGTTTAAGCCAATCGCGCCGGCCACCAGCACCAGTTTGCTGACACGCTCCGGGTACGCCAGCGCGAACTGCGCCGCCACCGCCCCGCCGGCGCTGTGCCCGACCAGCGCCGCCCGGTCAATGCCGAGTTTGTCCATCAAGCCGGCGGTCAGCGCGGCCTGCGCTTCCAGTGAATAATCGAGTTCGGGACGTTTGTCCGACAGGCCAAACGGCGGACGATCAAAGGCAATGACGTGATAACCGGCCTCCGCCAGCACAGGAATCGTGTCGTCCCAGTTGACGGTCGAGCCGAGGAAGCCATGCAGCAGCAGCACCGCCGGGCCGTCCGCCGGGCCGGCTTGACGGTAGTAGACGGATACACCCTCTATGTCCACAAACTGGCCGTCGGGGTCAGCCAAATCCTGCGGGGTGACAATTTCCGGCGTGGCTTCCTGCGCGGCGACCGCGCCGGTCAGCCCGAACGTCAGCAGAAGCAGCAACAGCGCGAAGCGTTTCATGGTCACTCCTTAACCTGCATCCGCAAAAATGGGCAGCGGTTCGCCCAGAAAAGCCGGTTGATCGCCGCGCAGCAGGTCCAACACGGCCATCGCCGTCGCGGGCAGTTCGCGTAGCTGGCTGCGGAACAGACTGACGGCGCTGTAACCGGAGGGGCGCACAAAATCGGCAGCCACACCGACCACGTCCAGCCCCAGCCCGCCGCAGGTCAGCAGCGCGCGGTCAAGGTGGAAGCCCTGCGTCACCAGAATGGCGCTGTTCACCTTAAAAATATCGCGGGCGCGGTAGCAGCTATCGTAGGTGCGGAAGCCGGCATAATCCAGCACCAGCGCGTCCGCCGGCACGCCCAATTCCAGCGCGTAGCGGCGCATCGCTTCCGGCTCGTTATAGGTTTCCAGGTGATTATCGCCGGTCAGCAGCAGCGCCTGCACCTTACCGGCGTGGTACAGCCGCGCGCCGACGGCCACCCGGTCAGCCAGCATCGCGCTCAGCCGCCCGCTGCGGTACACCTGCGCGCCAAAGACAAGCGCCACCGGGCGTTCCGGCACGTCCTCGAAGGCATAAATCTGTCCGCTGGCCTGCCACGCGCTGTAAGCACGCAGGGCAACCACCAGCGCGACGGCCAGCGGCAGCAGCACGGCGCTTATGACCAGCACCCGACGCAGCGTTAGCCAGCGCAGCAAAGGCATCCTGAACGCTGTCTTGAACAAACGGCTTACTCGTTTCATCCGGCTTTCCTCAACGCAACCCTGTTATCGGGCCGAAACCCTCTCCAACCGGGTAGGGTGCGCCTACGACTTTCGGTGGATTTTACCATGTCGGCGGCGGTGGGTGATTGACAGCCGGACACATCTTATGTTATTCTCATCCTGGTGTTCGTGAGAGTCCAATAGGAGGCGTTGCATGTCACAATTGGTCATGAGACTTGTCGTGAGCGGTACGCCTCGCTGCCTCGCTTCCTGACTGCGATTCGATTCTGAATCCCCGTTTTTAACAGCCAGGCAACCCAGGCGTACCCCGAATCGTACCTCGTTTCGAGGCGGATAATCGGCGTTTGCCTGTTGTGTGCGGCCTGATGCGCGTTCCTGCTTCGGCAACCGATAGACCTGCCCCGAACGGCGCTGGCTCTCTCCATGCGGGAGAGGTCGGTTTCAGTTCCTGATACAAACGTAACGCAACCGAAGAAGGAAGCCAAACCTTGTCCTCATATCCCGATTCGTACTCCGACCCGTACGACGACTACGAAGACCTGTTTAATCCGCTGCGCACCGACCGCAAGGCGCGGAAGACGCGCAAGGGCAAAAACAAACACACGCCGAAGAAGTCGCAGGACCAGATCGTCGCGGAACTCGCCGACGCCGTTGGTCTGGAAGCGGGCTTCAAAACCACCTATCACCCAGGGCTGTTTGAAGAAGGCTGGCTGCTGGAGTCGCTGAAGGACTTCTTCAACCAGCACTACATCAGCGACGTGCTGGCGCGGGTGAAAGGCGGCAAGGAAGCCAGCGTCTACCGCTGCCAGGGTACCAAAGCCGTTGGCGGCGGCAACGTCGCGGCCAAAGTCTATCGCCCGCGCATGTTCCGCAACCTGCGTAACGATGCCGCCTACCGCGAAGGGCGCGGCGTGCTGTCCAGCGACGGCCATGACGTGAATCAGAGTGTCCACGCCGACCGGATACAGCGCGCTATCGGCAAAAAGACCGCCTACGGGAGACAGCTATCTCATACGTCCTGGCTGATGCACGAACTCAAATCGCTGCAAACGCTGTACAACGCCGGCGCGTCCGTGCCGAAGCCGTTCGCCGCCAGCGAAAACGCCATCCTGATGAGCTATCACGGCGACGACAAAATGGCCGCGCCGATCTTACAGGATGTGGCGCTGGAAACCGACGAAGCGCGCGACCTGTTCAACGTGGTGCTGTGGAACATCGAACTGATGCTGCGGCACGACCTGATTCACGGTGACCTGTCGGCCTACAACATCCTGTACTGGGAGGGCAAAATCACGATCATTGACTTCCCGCAGGTGGTCAACAGCCGGGGCAACGGCAACGCGCGTTTCATCCTCGAACGCGACGTGACCCGCATCTGCGAGTATTTCGCGGAACAGGGCGTGGAGCGTGACCCGGAAGCGATCACACATCGGCTGTGGAAACGCTACGTCGCCAAGAGTTCCCGCGATCAGAAGGCCGACGAATCGCGCCTGACGGTCGAGGAGTGGGAATAGGCAGGCGGGCGCAATGGGTGGGGGTGGTCACATCGAGCCACCCCTATCCGTTTGTTTCGCCTGACTCATCCCTCGTTACTTGAACCCCCCCTGCGCTATACTTACCCACATCCTTCCGCTGCCAGTGATAAGGGGGTGATCGTGCGCTTTGCGATCCAGGAAGACATGCTGCCCGGCAAAACGCCGCTGGAGCAGTTTGAGTGCGCCCGCCGCCTGGGGTTTCAGGGCGTGGAAGTGTGGGGGTGCGGGCTGACCGGACGCGTGCCGGCGCTGGTAGAGGCCAGACGCGCTACCGGCCTCGCCATTGCTGCCGTAAATCATGGCCGCCAGAGCGATCTGCTGCATCCCGACCGCGCCGAGCGCGAACGGGCGCTGGCCGAACTGCGCGAGTCCATTGTCAACGCAGTTGATCTGGGCGCGGCAGGGGTGATCGTCGTGCCGCATTTTGGCGAGCCGTCGCTGCCCGACCTGACACCCTATAAATCGGTCATTCAGCTTGAATATGAACTGCTGCACAACCATCTGCGCACGCTGTCGGACTATGTGTATGCGATGGGCACCGACCTGTACATCGAGCCGATCAACCGGTACGAAACCCACTTTATCAACACGTTGGCCGATGGCGCGCGCGTCCGGCGCAAGATCAAAGACAATCCTCACATCAAACTGGTCGCCGACCTGTTTCACATGGCACTGGAAGAAACTGACGTGCCCGGCGCGCTGCGCGATTATGCCGCTGATGTGGCTTACCTTCATCTGGCGGACAGCAACCGCCGCCTGCCGGGGCGCGGCCTGCTGGACTTCGTCGCCATTGGGGCGGCGCTGCGCGAGTTTTCCGGCTGGGTATCGCTGGAGATCGGCGAACCGGGTAACAACCAGGCTAATGCCCGGCAGATCGTGGAGGAACTGCCCGCGTGCCTGGACTTCCTGAAGCGGGCCGGATGGTTTGCCCCTGCCATCTGATTTCTGGTCTACAATAGAATCAGGTTCATCGAGAACGCAGTCCCCGTTACGGTCTTATCTGTATTGGTTCGGTCAGGAATAAATCTGTTGGAGGTAATATGATGGTTCATACAACGGTGGTTACGCGCCGCCCCGATGTGGACATCCAGGCGGACATCGAACGGCTGCTGCTGACGTATCCCCCCCTCACCAAAGATCGCCACAGCATCCAGGTGCAGGTACAGGACGGCGCCGTGACCGTGACCGGCCACGTGCAAACCCCCAACACCCGCCGCTATTTTCTGAATCTTATCCCGACGGTAGAAGGTGTCACCTCGGTTGACGCCACCCGCCTGTTTGACGATGAAAGCATCCGGCTGGAGGTGGGCCGCCTGCTGCCGACCGGCGTGCGGGTAGGTCGCTTCCAGTACGGGAATGTGGTGCTGACCGGCAGGCTGCCGGATGACGTGAACGCCGATGACCTGCTGGAGCAGGTGCGGCAGGTGCCGGGCGTGCGCCGGATCATCACCGATTTCCGGTAGGGATACAACCTGTCGGGTTCAATGAGGGTAACGGGGGACGGTTACGCCCCGCTGTAGTAGGCGCTGCGGACGCGGGCGTCGGAGAAGTCCGGGTAATTGTGTTTGGTAATCAGGTCGTGCAGGGTGATCTCCCGCATCTGGTGCATCCCCAGCAGCAGATCGCCCAGCACAATGTCAATCACCAGCAGCAGCCGCCCGAAGTTTTCGTACTGGCCCTGCAGCGCGGTGAATAACACGGCAAACACCCGTTCGCGCAGGTCGGTATCAATAATCCCGCTGCCCGGCCAGCTTACCGGCCACTGGTCGTGATAGGTGCCGATGCGCAGAATATCCACCCGAAGCTGCGCCAGTTGGGCGATGGCCGCCTTGCGATCCTGGGCATCCACCAGCCGGCTGGTGCCCCGGTAGGGCGCATTGGGAAGCTGCTGGTAAAGCTGCCCCGGCGGTGTCAGTTCCACCAGCCGGTACACGCTGCGCCCTTTTAACCCTAGCCCATCCGCCAGCCCCAGCGCGCAGCGGCGGTAGTAGACCACCTTCGCCGGTTCATCGGCGTGTTTGTCCAGCCGCCACAGCAGCGACAGGTAATCGCCGAAATCCATTGGCAGGCGCGGCGGTTCATCCGGCCCGTAGGTCGAAGTCAGTTGGCTGATGCGGGTTCGTTCCAGGCGGCTCGACATTGTGCTTATACCGTGTTCTACGCCCAACGCTGTGGGTGATTATAACGTGGGAGCGAAATTCAAACACACAACCTGAATACATATCATTCCTTTTGCGCCAGACCAGTCTCTATGTTCAGCTCTCACGGCTTCCGGTAAACTGAAAGAAAGTTGAACCGTTTTTCATCTTGATACGGAGGCCACCATCATGCCCCAGGATGAACAACCCCTACCCTTTACGGATACGCAAGATGAATCTTCACAAGCGCTGAATCTGCGCGAAGCGCAGCCTGTTCCCATTGTGACTAACGTTCACGTTCCACAGGGGCGTTCGGGCTGTTTGACCGGCTGCGCCCTGCTTATCGCAGTCATTGGGATCGTCGCCAGCCTGCCAGTGGTGCTGCCTATCCTGATGGGGACGATTACGCTCAATAATGTGATTGGCGGCATCCAGAACCTGTTTTCGCCAAAACCCGTGACGGCTGCCGTCATTAGTACCCGCACAATTGTCACCCATTTACAGCCAATGGGGCAACTGGTCAGCGTCAGCGCGCAGTTAGCGAAGGCCAACATTCAGGTCGGCGTTGATCGTCGCGGGGTGCTGGGCAACAACCTGTGCGGTTTTTCCGCAGACTATGTCGCGCAGGGAACGATACGGGCCGGGATTGACCTGTCTGGGCTGACAGAAGCAAACCTGACCTTCGACGAAGCCTCTCAAACCTACACGCTCACCTTACCACACGCGCAGTTAACCAGTTGCAGCGTAGATTTTATTGACCAGTACGCGGGTTCGACCACGTTATGCCCCGGTGTGGATTGGGACGAAATCCGCCAATTGGCATCGTATACGGCGCTTAATGCCTTTCGCGCGGATGCGGTTGAGGGGGGCATCACGACGCGAGCCGAACGGGAAGCTAATCTCACACTCGGCAGTTTCATCAAGCTGCTGACCGGTAAGGACGTTCAAATTGTGTTTGCAGAAACGGAAACCCCGCCGGACAGCACCTGTCAGCCTGAGCCGCCGGAAGGCTGGATACGGGATGAGGTCGCCGGCA
The DNA here is from genome assembly GCA_016223085.1 of Chloroflexota bacterium. Lineage (GTDB taxonomy): Bacteria > Chloroflexota > Anaerolineae > Aggregatilineales > Phototrophicaceae > CFX2. The sequence goes on along the minus strand of JACRPS010000029.1, from coordinate 69,891 downwards.
CCTGGACCAAGCCCTAATCGTGTGCAACGTTTACGCCTATCCTATCGTATCACTTTATAATGTGATCGTGTCTAAACGATAGGAGATGCAATGGCCGAACCGCGTACACCACCCGCCAGCGACACCCCGCCCTCCGTCGTGCCGGAACTGCCGCCCGCGCCGCCCCCGGCCTCGCTGCCGTCACCCTACGCCGGGGACGCTGCGCCGGAACGCCGGGGTTGTTCAGGTTGTGGCTGGGGGGTGCTGGGGGCGCTCGGCTGCCTGGTGGTGCTGATTGTCCCCATCGTGGCGCTGCTGCTGGCCGGAACGATCTCGATCAACGGCATCATCGGCGGCATCCAGAATATGTTTAACGCGCCGGTGCTGGTGAATATTCAACTGGCGCTGGACAGCATTCAGGGCATGTCACAGCTTACGACCGTGCGTTACAACTACTCCAGCCTTGTTACCAGCGAACGTGACATGCCGGACATTCTTAAGCTGTTGTATGGCGAAAAGCAGGTGATGGTCGCGGTCGGCCACGTGAATGCCGGTATTGACCTTAGCCAGATCGGCCCGGACGATGTGACGCAGGACGGCGACACGATCACGGTGCGGCTGCCACCGCCGCAGCTTCAGGACTGTTTTGTCAACGAGCAGGAATCGTATATCGCTTCGATGGAAACGGGGGTGTTCTCCCGCAGCGCGCCGGAACTCGTGGTCGAGGGGCGGCGGTTTGCGGTGCAGCAGTTCCGCGCCCGCGCGCTGGAAGAAGGCATCTTAAACGATGTGCAGGCGCAGGCGCACACCGTGATTCAAAACTTCGTGAAGTCGCTTTATCCAGAAGCGACCGTCAGCATCGTCACTACGCCGCCCGACCCCAACGCGCCGCTGCCCGCGACATGCCAGTGATCGGGGGATAGATTGGACAGATCAGGTCGTCTTTTCCGGCGGGCTAAGGCGCTCAATATCGGCCAGCGCTTCCCCGGCGAAGCGGCACAGCAGTCCCAGCAGCGCCAGATCAGAGTCGCTGAAGGGTTCGTCGCCGGGTTTGTTGAGCGCCTCGATCACACCATATACCTTGCGGTCGCCGATCAGCGGCGCGGCAACAATGGACTGGGTATGGAACGTGAACTGCTCGTCCACCGTGTGCGAAAAACGCGGGTCGCGGCGCACGTCGCGCACCAGCGCCGGTTCGGCGTTCTGGATGACCCAGCCGGCGATGCCCTCGTTGGCCGGAATGCGATAGCCTTTCAGGTTGGCCGCCAGCGCGCCTTTGACCAGCACAAACACCAGTTCGTTGCTCTCGTCGTCCAGCAGCATCAGCGAACCGTCCGGCGCGTTAAGCAGCTTCAGCGCCTTGGTGAAGATGCGTTCCAGCAGGGGCAGCAGTTCGTCGTCGCTGGTGACGTTTTTGGTCGCCAGCGCCAGATCATTCAGGATTTGCACGAAGTCGCGCAGGTTGTGCAGTTCTTCTTCCAGCCGTTCGTTTTCGGCCTGCAACCGCGCGTTTTCGCGCCGCATGATGGCAACCGGGTTCGTAACCATCGGGGGATTCTCCCTACCTGTAAACCACTTTCCCCCATTGTAGTCGGTTTTCAATTTTAGGCGAACCCATCGTTGGGATACGGTTAGGAAAACGCCGCGTTAGCGCCGTTTGCGGGCGCGTTCCTCATATTCCTCGTCTGCCGTGATGATCTCCAGTTCGCCATCGGCGGTCAGGCGGGCATGCTGGTCACGCTTTGGCTTTTCGTCCAGCGTGCCGGCGCGCCAGGCGCGTTCGCGTTCGATTTCCCGTTCCACCGCGCGCTCGCTGGCCTCTTTCATCAGGTAATCAATCAGGTGGGCGATATAACCCGCGCCCCAGCCGCCGGTAATCAGCAGCAGCCACATGGCACTGATGCTGGTGAACAAATCGGTAGACCGCCAGACCAGCCACAGCAGCACATTGATGATGGCAAAAACCGCCGTGTGGATAAAGATTTCCTTGCGAGCATTGTACAGGCGTTCGACACGCCGGCGGATTTCGCGGTAGTCGTTCAGATCATCAGGCATGGCGTACTCTCCCTCTCAAACGGCATCGCTATGGTCTAATACGCGCCGGGGGGTGAAAAGTTGTAGCGTGTTATGCGAACGCGGGTGTTTGCAGGGGCGAGGGTGACTCATCCCAGTTGCACTCGTTAAGGACTCGATGTGCCACGCCGGACGCTGAAAGCGGGACGGCTGGACGAAAAAAGCCACCTGCGAGGTGGCTGGCAAGACGAGTTAGAGGTGTTCTTCAGCCCGCTTCCAGCGGGCTTACCGTGACAAGTTAGCTGGGGGACTTCCAGCCCCTGGCGGCGCAGAACGCTTAACTTGGTGCGCATAGGATGAGGATGACTCGTCCCTACGGCAAATTCGCTACCGCCCGCGCCGCCCGCGTTTGGGTTTGGAGGTGTCGGCGTAGTCGTCTTCCGGCACGTCTTCCAGTTCGCCGTCTTCAGTTAGCCGAACGCGCCGGTCGCGTTTCGGCTTCTCGTCGTAGTAGGCTTCCAGCTTGCGCTGGCGTTCGCGTTCCAGTTCCTCCTGGATCAGCCGTTCGCGTTTTTCCGCGCCGGCGCCGTACTTGTTGTAATAATCCATGATGTTGGCAAAGACGCCGATGCCCCAGAAGAACGTCACAATCGCCGGCCAGGGGAAGTCCAACATTGCAAAGGGAACCGGGTTCCCGGCGAGCAGGGTGGCAAACAAATCCTGCGAATTGGCCCACATACCCCAGAAGACCAACTGCATCACGATGTAGATGGTCAGGTGAATGATAAGGCCGGTACGTTCCTCGTAGCGTTTCTGAATCCTGCGGCGGATGCGTTCCTCGTCGCTGACCGGCTTCCGGTTTTCGTCCACCGCTTCCTGAATGGACCGGGCGATCTCGGCGACGACGCCGCTGCCACGCTTCACGCTGTCTTCGATCTTGCGCCCAACTTCATCCCACTTCACGTTGCCCATGTCCCAGCGGGCTTCCACCTGCGGCGGCTGCGGCGGCCTGGGCGGCACCGGCGCGGGAATGGAGACGTAGCGCCCCGGCTTACCGGGTGTTTCCGCCGGGCGCGGCTGCTGGTCGGTGATCGTGGGCGCGTCGTCCATCAGGCGCGGCGCTTCATCCTGCGTCCAGACGTGCGCGCTGGGCAGCGCCCGCAGGCCGGATTCGTTGAGCGCCTGCCGGAAGTCCTGCATCAGGTCGTTAGGGGTGGCGTATCGCTCCGCCGGGGTTTTCGCCAGCGCCTTCACCAGCACGCGCTCGACCGCTGGCGGAATGTCCGGGTTCAGGCTGCTGGGCGCGGGCAGCGGGCTGTAAATATGGTCATGGACGATGGCGTAGGGGGTATCGGCGTTAAACGGCACGCGCCCCACCACCAGTTCGTACAGAATCACGCCAAACGAGTACACGTCGGTGCGGGCGTCCAGGTCGCGTTCGCCGCGCGCCTGCTCCGGCGAGATATACTGCGGCGTGCCCAGAATCATGTCATGGCTCATCGTGCTTTCGCCCGACTGCGCGATCCGCGCCAGGCCGAAGTCGGTCAGGTAGGGCGTGCCGGCGGCGTCAATCACGATATTCGATGGCTTGATGTCGCGGTGCAAAACCCCGTGCTGGTGGGCGTAGGTCAGCGCGTCGGCAATCGGCGTCATAATCTGCACAATCCGGTCGAGCGACAGGCGGCCTTCGGCCAGCAGCCCTTTCAGCGTGCGCCCTTCGACGTATTTCATGACCAGATAGGGCTGGCCTTCGGTTTCAGCGTAGTCGTACACCGGCACGATGTGGGGATGTTCCAGCCGGGCGACAATCTGCGCTTCGCGTTCAAACCGGCTGTGAAAATTGGGGTCCTGCAGGAAGGCCTGGTGCATCACCTTAACGGCAACATAGCGGTCGAGTCTGGCATGATGCGCCTTATACACGGTCGCCATGCCGCCCTGCCCAAGCTGCCCCACGATTTTATACGGGCCAAGCATCTGCCCTTCAACCAGCGCCATAGCGCCCCCAGAAAAATCCAGTGTATGTGTTCAAACGCATTATAAACCACGAACGGGGCATTCAAAAGGGAAACTAACGCCGGCGCTGCTGCTGGTCGCCGTCGTCCCACTCGTCTTCTGCCACGTCAATCAGTTCACCCTCGTCGGACAGGCGTACCTTCCGGTCGCGCTTCGGTTTATCACTGCCGTACACCCGCGCCCGTTCGCGCTCGATTTCGCGCTCAATCGCCCGGTCGGTGAATTCCGCGAAGATAAATTGCAGCGCGTGCAGCGCCAGCACCAGCGCCCAGACACCGGCCAGCAGCGGCAGCGCCGGCGGGGGCATCCGCAGCAGCCATAATCCGCCGACGATAAACACGTAAAAGACAACATGTGCCGCCAGTTCAAAGCGCCGCCGGTAGCGGCGTTCGATGCGGGTGCGAATACCGTCGAAGTCCGCGCCGGCAGCCACGTCGGCGGTGACACGATTGGACTGGGACCGGTTTTTGCCCGCGCCCAGCGCCCGTGCCAGCCCCAGTGCCAGCATCAAAGCGCCAATGGCGATAATCGTAATGATGATAATTTCGGCGATGCCGATCACGAGCATGGCTGCCTCCCTACCTGCCTAGCGACGGCGCTGCTGGCGGGGTTCTTCAGCGGCATAATCCTCTTCCACGATGTCCAGCAGTTCGCCCTCGTCAGACAGGCGCAGTTTGCCGCTGCGTTTGGTCTTTTCAGCCGGCTCGTCCAGCATAGCATCGTCCAGCCCCAACCGGGCGTATTCTACCTCGCGCAGCAACAACTGCTTGCGCCGCTGGTCGGTCCAGCTTTTTGAGCCGATGCCAAAGGCCGCCATCCCATGCAGGAACAACCCGGTCGCCCAGCCGACCGACAGCATAATCATCGCCGCGAGCATATCGTCCGTCAGCGTGAAGTTGGCCGACGTATCGGGCACCAGTACCCACGTCACCAGCATGAAGATAAAAAAGATCAGACAGTTCACCACGAACAGGGCAATCTGCCCCTTGCGGCGCTGCTGCTGTAATTCAACCTCAACCCGGCGGCGGATGGCCGTGTAATCCAGATTATCGTCACGCATGATGACTTCTATTTGCCTCCGGTTCATTCTCCTGAACTTCGATCATCTCACCGTCTTCGCTCAATTCCAGGGGCCCGCGCTTTGCTTTTCCAACCGGCGCCGATTCGTTCAGGCGATCCTCATCAATACCCAGCCGCGCGAATTCGATTTCCCGTGCCAGCAGCCGGCGGCGGTATCTGTCTATCCACCCGTTCGAGCTGTTAGCATAAGCCGCCAGCCCGTGCAACAGCAGCCCAATTGTCCAGCCGACCGACAACAAAACCTTTGCAGCCCATGCATTATAGATCGCCGTCATAGTGCCGAAATAATCAGAACTGGTTATCGTAACACTTGTGTTCGGGATGATGACCCACGTCAGCAGCATAAAAAAGCAGAGTAAAAAGACATTGATCGCAAACAGGATAGTTTGTCCCCGGCGGCGCTCCTGTTGCAGTTCGATTTCAACCCGCCGGCGAATCGCTGTATAGTCCAGGTTATCGTCACGCATGTCGTTCCTCACGTTTCGGGTCGTCCTGCCAGCGATCTTCGACAATGTCCAGCAGCTCGCCCTCATCGGACAGGCGCAGGGTACTGCCGGGCTGGCGTTTGATTTTGTGCGCTGACAGTTCGGCTAAACCCTCACGCTGGTCAAACAGCGTGTCTTCCAGGGCTTGCGCCGTCAGCCGCCGCCGCATCTTCCGCGCCCAACCCGGCGAATTAACGAGGAAGGTGGACAGGGCATGGAAAACCAGGGCAACGACCCAGCCTGCCGCCAGAAAATACACCACCGACAGCAGGCTGTCGCGGTTTATGACAACCGAGTCCATGGAATCAGGCAGCGCCAGCAGAACCATCACTAAAAACAGCAGGAAGATAAAACCACTCAACAGGAACAATACAAGCTGCCGCTGGAAGCGCTTCTGCTGGAGTTCGGCTTCCACCTGACGGCGGATGGCGGCGTAGTCCAGGTTATCATCGCGCATAACGGCTCTCCTGCGACTCAGACTCATCATCCACCAGTGCGACAACTTCGCCATCGTCGGCCAGTTGCAGCCGCTTGCGTTTGGGTTTTTCCTCCGGCTGGTCGCGTTCCAGTTCGCGGCGGGTGGCGCGGTCAATTAGCCGGCCAAACACGTTAAACGCCAGCGCGCCATGGACCAGCAGGCCGCTGCCAAAGATGAAGGTGGCAAACAGCGCGCCCAGATTGTCTTCGGATTCAGGCGTTCTGCCGACGCTCAGCCACAGCACGTACATCAGCAGGAGGAAGAAAATCAAATCGAGGAAAAACGTCAGCCGCCAGAACAGCCGCCCGATCACCCGGCGGCGCGCGGCCTGATAGCGTTCGTCGTCCATCAGCGTTCCCCGTGTACCAATCTTTTCTTTTATAGGGACGAGGCAGGCCTCGTCCCTACAGCGGACCGGCGCAATACTCCTATTTCATTGTACGTAAAAAGACCGGCAAAGTTGTACGATTAACCCCGGTTGCGGTCTTCATCCCAGCGAATCAGTTCCGCCAGGAAACTGTCCACCCACAGGTAGGTGAAACCAAACACCAGCGACGGCAGCATCAGTCCGACAATGCCATAGGCCCGGCTGAGCGCGAGGGAAAGCAGTACGAGGAGCAGGCCGAAGAAGGCCATCATGCAGCCGCGATACAGTTTCATGCGGAAAAGCCCCGTAACCAGCACTCTCCTCTTATACGCTTAAAAGCGAAAATTTGTTCAAAAAGAGGTGTAGAGGCGGACATTTCTGCCTTGTCGCCCAGCGTGTCGAAACACGGACTTACGCTTCTACCAGCACAATATCGAGACTGTAGAGCAGGGACATCGCTTCCGGCAGGGAAAAGCGGGTCTTTTTTAAGGTATTGACGCTGGCAGAAATGCGGTAGTTGGTCGCTCCGGTAAAATCGGCTTCGGTCAGGTTGGTATGAAAAAAGCGGCTGTCGGTGAAATCCGTGCCGGCGCAGTTCGCGCCGGTCAGGTCGGACTCGCCGAAATCCACGTCTTTTGCCACGCAGCACGTGAGGGTCATTTTTCGCAGCGTGATGCCGAAGAAGGTGGAATAGTTCAGGCCGCAGTTGGTGAAATGCACGGAGTTTAGGACGCCGCGTTTATCCCAGACCGCCTCGCTCCAGTTCACGCCGGAAAGCTGCGAGTCCTCGAACCGAGCCTCTGAAAACGAACAATCCTTGACCGACATGAGGCTTAAATCGCACCGGATAAAGATACAGTTCTTAAAGCGGCATTCCACCATCTGCGTTTCGTGAAAGTTACACTGGACGAAGTGGCAGTTGTAGAAATTGTTGAACCGGATGACCTGCCCGGCAGCGTTTAACCCCGTCCATTTCCGGTCGTCGTATTCGGTCTGCGCGCTGAAGTCCATACCTTTACCCCAGCCACGCCTGCACCACGCCGCGCCGCCCGTTGGCGCGCCAGTCCGGGTCCGCCGCGTCGAGTTGCGCGGCCAGTCCCGGCGGTAGCCCGGTCAGCGTGTCGCTCTTAAGCGTGCGCAGCGCCGCAACCGGCGCGGGGAAATACGACACCATGTCGGCAAACGGCGTTTCCAGCGGCCAGATGGCGTCACCGGCCAGGCGGCGGTAATTGGCGTCGCCCTTGATGAGCACCAGACGCGCGCCGCGAAACGTTTCGGTCAGGCGGCGTGGCATGTCCCGCAGCACATAGGCGCTGTTCCAGTACCCGTCTGGAGCAAGGCGCAGCCGTCCCCGTTGCAGCGCCGAAAACATACGCTGGCCCAGCCCGGCGGCATGTTCGCCATGCTGGCCGGTTTGCAGCCAGGCGATGAGCCAGCGCACGTCATCCGCCGTCGCGTCGCTGACGAAGGTGGGATGCAGCTTCAGGTGCAGCACGGTCGTCAGCGGCAGTTCGCTCATCAGCAGATCGAGCAGCGCGAAGTCCATCAGCAGTTCCGACCCGGCGTTATCGGCCACCAGATGCACCGCGCCGTCCGACCGGAGCAGGTGTTCGACGATGCGCGGGCGGTCGTCCACCAGCAGATCATCGTCCTGCACGTGCGTACCGTGCGCCAGTGCCGCCGCGAAGCTGAGATCAATCCGGTTGCCCCACAGGTCAAAATCCAGCAGTGCCAGCAGCCGTTCTTCCAGCGAACCTTCCGCCGACAGCGCCTGTTCCAGCAATTCCCAGGGGGTGATGCCGGCGTATTCCTCCTGTTTTTTGGGCAGGAACGGGTCGCGCCCGGTTTCCCACCAGCGCACCGCCTGGATGACGTGCCGGTAAGCGAACGTTTCCGCAAAAAACCAGACGGTGTTTTGCCAGGTGCCGCCGGCGGTCTGCGTGTAGTGGTCGTATGCCTGCCGCCACTCGTCATAATCCGGCGCGGGCAAATCAAGCATGGGGATTGGCTCGTCGTTCGCCATGCTGTCGGCCAGCCGGTTGAGCGCAGCCTGCATCACCGGCGGGTAATCCGGGTTGAGTGTTATCACTTCGCGCACGATGGCCGGCACACGCACCTCCATGGTGTGGTGGGCGAAGGCATTGCTGGCATCGGTGCGAATCATCGGCGGGCGTTGGGTCATGGTCGTTCCTTGTTGGATGTGGGTATTCCGTAGGGACACGATATATCGTGTCCCTACAACAGTTATTCGATCACCATCACGCCGCCGCAGACCGAAAGCTGCTCGTAGGCGGCGTGGAGTCCGGCGGCGCGCAGCCTGAGAAGCGCCCCGGTTTACCGGGGTGAGCCGTCACTCGTTTTGCCAGCGTTCGCGGGTAGCGTCCCGCGTTGGGGTGTTGGGAAACATGGTGTCATAGAACAATGATTTTTCGCAGCACGATAACATTTCTTTTTGCGTGTAGGGGCACACCGCCGTGCGCCCCTACCGAACCAACTTCACTATTGCCCCGGCTCGGCGAAATAATCCTGTCCCTGGCCTTCCGCCGTCCAGCCGGTCACACCGTTGTATTCCACCTGCCACCAGATGATGTCGCCGCCACAGTCCGGCCCGCGCACAACCGTAAATTCGCCGCCTTCAGGGATTTCCGCCACTACCTGCGCCGTCGTAAACGGTTCGGCGCGCAGGTTGTTTGGCCCGCTGCCCGCGATGACACGGCCCGTGCTGCCGACGGCCAGGCGCGGCGGCAGCGCGTCCGGGCAGTTGAAGGCGGACACTGGCTCCTGGCCGAACTCGCCGCTGCTTGCGATGCGCCACACCAGCGGCGACCAGACGACGGCGCTAATCAACTGGTCTTCTTCGACCGGCGGCACGGTTGCTGCCTGCCCGCCACGCCAGACCTCAACGCCCTGCGTGGTTGTGCCGGTGATGTAGGCCACCGCCTGGCCGTCCGGCGAAAACGCCGGCTGGCTGGCGCTGGGCACGTCGTTGAGAGGGATGGACAGGCCGGTCGGGTTGCCCTGGGAATCCACGATGTCCCACCGTCCGTTAGTGGGCGCGCCAGTTTCCGGCGGGAACGCCAGCGCGGACACCGCCCCCTGCGGCGCTGCTGCCGCGCTCAGTTGCAGCAGCCCGGGCGCGGGGATATTATCGCCGGTCAGGGGGTTCAGCAGAATCCACGTTCCCACGTTGTACAGCGCGGCGATGTACTCCTGACCATCGAAGTTCACCGCCAGGTGGTCAATCATAAACTCCGTGTCGGTGCGCGGCACGGGAACGGTTGCCAGCAGCGCGCCGTTCTCGTTGTAGACCAGAAAGTTAAAATCTTCGGTATATGTCGGCGCGTCTGGGCGCGGCGTGATGCTGCGCACGACGAGGCCACTGTCCGTCCACAGCACCGCCATCGGCGACGGCACGCCGCCCTGCGCCGGCAACGTTGGCACGATCACCTGGCTGGCGCCCGTTTCCAGATCGTGAATGACCAGCCGGTTGGTCAGTTCGCCGGGGTAATCGAACTCGGTCCAGGCCAGCCGCCGCCCATCTGGCGACCAGACCGGCGCGGAACGCATCACGGCTTTGTCGGGCGTGCCTTCCACGAAGAACGAGGCGCCTTCCGGCTGTGCCGCGACGACCTGTTCCTGCCCGGTTGCCAGATCAAACACGCGGATGTCGCCCGGCAGTTCACCGCCGGCGATGCCGCCGCTGCGCCGGATGGCCTCGACGGTGATCGGCGACCAGGCCATGTAGGCCAGGAAATTCCCGTCCGGCGACAGCGCCGGGCGGAAGTTATAGCCCCAGGTCGTCAACCGCTGCGGCGCGGGGTCGCCCTCGCGCCAGGCGTAAAAATCGCCGTTGATGAGCATGATTAACGCGCTGGTCTGGTCCTGGGCGCGGGCAGCACCGGCGATCACCAGCAGACACAGCAGTACCAGCAAACCGATCCTGTGTAAACGCATCATCCACCTTCCCCAAAATACGCAATAAACATTGCTTCCGACAGCCACCTTAAGTTTGCCCACTGGAGGCTAATTCGCTAAACCTGCTTTGTTTGCCTGTAGGGACACGGCATGCCGTGTCCCCCATGCCAGAAGCGTGATGCGCCGCCAGGGGCTGGAAGCGGGCTGAGGAACGCGGCTATCTCATCTTTCCAGCCACCTTCCAGGTGGCTTTGACCTTCAGCCGGACGGCTTCCAGCGTCCGGCGACTCAGTTTTCCCCTAACCCTGAATGCCTGAATCCGAAGCATCACTGCGCCGTCAACTTGCCAACCGGCTGCACGTCCACGCGCACGCCATCCAGTTGGGACGGAATGATCGCTTCCTGGGGCAGCAGGATTTCCGGCACTTTTTCGTCCACCATCACCACCAGCGCCACTTCGCCGGTGGGCTGGCCCTCTTTCTTCGCCACGCCCAGCCCTACGCCGACGACGTGCGGCAGCTTCATCAGTTCGTCGGTGTACTTGGCCTGCACCAGCGCGGCTTTTGCCATGTCCGCATTCTGTACCATCGCTCGTCCTCCTTACTCAACCTCATCTTAGCGGCGGACTGTTAGAAGAATGACTACCGCTAAATATTCACTTGCAGCGCCTCCAGCACCTTGTCCATCGGCGTGAAGATCGTCGCCAGATTCGACCCGGCGAACAGCAGGCCAACCGCTCTGTTTTCGGCCTTGTCCACGATCAGCGAGCCGGAATCGCCGCCCTGACTCATCGGGCTGGAGATGATCTGTCCGACAAAACGCGCGGTGCGGTTGCCATAGGCCACGCTCACCGTCGCGTTAATCAGCGTGATAACGCCTTCGGTATAGCCGGTGGTGCGCCCGCTTTTGCGGACTTCCGCGCCCAACTGCGGCGGCTTCGTGCCGCTGACCGCGCCAATCGCCAGAATTTCACCCGTGAACATATTGGGGTCAACCGGCTTCGCCAGCGCGGCATCCACGTCGTTATCGGTTGGCTGCGCCTGCGGGGCAACGGTGGTGGACGGCGCGGCGGTGGTGACGCGCTGGCTGGAACCCAGCAGCGTCGCCAGGCCGTTGGTCAGGCCGACGACTACACTCACCACGTCGCAGCCGCCGCCGGGCGGGGGCGACGGAGGCGGCGGAGCGGGCGGTTCGGGTGAGGGCGGGTCGCCCTCGTAACGCAGCCGCACGAAGCGTTCCAGCCGCGCCACGATGTCGCCGGGGTTCTGGCCGCCGTCCGTTGGGCCGGGCTGCAAAATCGGGTCGCCCACCAGCGCGTCGTTGCTGTTCGCCAGCACGTGATTATTGGAGAGAATCAGTTTTTCGCCGGTATTGCGGTCGGTCACAATCGCGCCCAGCGTTCCGGCGGTAATTTTATAATGGCCGATGCTGACGCCGCAGGGAATTGTCGGGCGATAGCGGTCGCGCGGGGTGGCATAAGCGCGCAGGTAGCCAACCTCTACCACGTCGGTGCGCACACCGTCGAGCTGCTTCGGCACCATTTCTTCGGCAGACAGCGCCGCGATCGGTTTCTTCTGCTGCACCAGCGTGACAACCGATAGCTCCCCGACCAGATTTTTACGCCCCACTGCTACGCCTACCACGTTCGGCTTGGCAAGGAGCTGCTCCTGGAAAGCCGCCTGCGCCTGGAACACCAACTCAACGGACATATCGCGCTCCCTCCGTGACTATTGCATCCGCCTCACATTCTAACACCGTTGCGCCCGCCGCGCCGAACGGTGATAACTTGATGAGACCGGCGAACCCAGCGGGTGTGCGGCGGGTAGAACTATGGTACAGTGATGCTTGATAATATGGGGCGCTGGCGCGAACGCCGGAGGTTCAGGCATCTGGCTGCTGAAGAAAGCCCTCTGACGAGGGCTGATAATGGTGTCTGACTCTTTGTTGAGCCTGGTTCTGCTGTTTTACACGTTGCTACGGTAATCCATAGGTACGCGCCCATGTGCGCTCAGGAATAATCCCGCATGACTATGTTCAGTCTGCTTCAGCAGGCTTTAGTGGATTAGCCGCAGGCTTGAGTCTGCGGCGCATAAACTCAACCGAGGAGCATTTAGCGTGATGGTACGACGGATAGCCGGGTGGGCGCTGGTAGGCGTGATTCTGGCCGCGTGCGGCACGGTGGCCGCGCCGGTGCGGACGTTTGTGAAGGGTGATGAAGTCGCCTATTACGATTTCTCCGAGCCAAACACGTTTGAAGAAGGCACCTATGGCGAGGGCGCGGCGCGGCTGCAAATCCGCGATGGCGTGTACCATATCGTCGTGACCGAAGGCGACAGCGAAATCTGGTACGGCCAGTGGGGCGACACCTATCAGAATGTCGTGATTGATGTGGAAGCCCGGCAGATCAGTGAGGGCGAAAACACGGTTTATGGCGTGATGTGCCGGATGCGCGGCAGGGTTGGTCAGCCGGTCGAGGTGGAAACCACGCCGGAAGCAACGGCTGAAGCAACCCTTGCAGCGACGGGAGAAGCCACGCCAGAAGCCGCCGAGGTTACACCGGAGGCAACCGTTGCAGCGACCGGCGAAGCCACGCCAGAATCGACCACTATAGGGGCGCAGGGCCTTGCGTCCGAAGCGACTGCCGAGGCCACCGCACCGCTGCGCCGCGCCGGCGACCCCACGCCGGTTACGGTGACAGACGTGCCCCGGACAAGCGAACTCAACATTAACAACGGTGACGGTTATCTGTTCCTGGTCGAAGGCACGGGACGGTTCGCCATCATGCGGGCGCGCGGGCGGAATGTCGTGCCGCTGGTGGACTGGACTTCCTCAGACAAAATCCGCAAAGGCCCGGCACAGAATACCATTCGCGCCGTGTGTCTTAACGATTACCTGGCGCTGTACGTCAATGGCGCGTTTATGGCCGATGCGATTGATGACACCTATACCAGCGGTCAGGTGGGTCTGGTGGCCGCCGCTGCCAGCCGCCTGGGCGTCACCGTTGACTTTGATAACCTGACTGTATCCGAGGCACGCACCAGCTAACATGGTGGAAGCCGACCCCGTCCTGGGCGCGGTTGTCGCCACCTATCCTGCCGACCGGGCGCGGTTGCTGCTGCCGGCGGCGCTGGTGGTCGGCGTTCTGGCCGTGCTGCTGAACTTTACGCTGGCGACCGTGCCCGGCTGGGGACCGCCGCTGACCGTCGCGCTGATGGCGCTGGTCGCGCTGGCCGCTGGCTGGGTGGTACTGCACTACTGGAACCGCGAGGTTGTGCTGTACGAACACGGCTTCAGCTACCGCGAAGGTGGGCGCGACGTGCTGTTCCACTTTGCCGAGATCGTCAGTTTCCGCCAGCGTGCCGAGCAGATGGCCTACTTCGGCGGGCTGGTGCGGCGCGTGACCTACCGTTTCACCCTGATCGGCCTGCGCGGCGAACGAATTGTGCTGGGCAATCTGTACCGCCGTGTCGGCGATCTGGGGCTGCGGCTGGAGCAGGGCATCCTGCGCGAACTGGAACCGGCTATCCGCGACCGGCTGGCGAAGGGCGAGCGCGTTCCTTTTTCTGACACGCTGCGCCTGAGCGCCGATGGCCTGCACGAACGCGGACGTGATCTGCTGTGGCCGGACTACGGCGGTTACACCATCAGCGGCGGACGGCTGACGCTGCGCGCTGCCGACGGTTCGGATTGGTTCAGCCTGCCGCTGCCGCAGGTGGACAATCTGCTGCTTCTGGTCACGCTCCTGCGCGAACGCCAAACGTAGATGCACAACTTACAGGAATTCCATTTAGAATTGCAGTTGTAGGGGCGCACGGCGGTGCGCCCCAACGGGTAACGCTTGAAATCAGTCATTTGATAACGCATCATCCATCACCTGTCACCATGATCTACGAAATTCATCTCTACGTGCCCAAAACGGGCAAACTCACCCCATCCATGCTGGAATGGCTGTTCCAGAACGGGCAAAGCCTCAACCAGCCGGAAGCGTTCTGGCCGGTGCGGAAGATCAAGCCAAAGGCGCTGGCGCGCGTGATGCTGAAGCTCGACCCGACGCTGGTGCCGGTGCGCGCCCCCGGCGGTGACGTGGAACTGCACTACCCGAACAAGGAACTCGGCATCGTGCTGTACGTGCATGACCGGGGCGTGATCCTCTTTTTCCCGTACATGGCTTATGGCGTGTACTCCCGTATCGTGCTGGGCATCTGCTACACCTACATCCGCTACCTGTACGACCAGATTGGCTTCTGGAGCTACGACCCGCAGTTGGACGTGATTTCCTACGCCGACGATTACCAGTCGCTGGAAGAAACGGCGGTACTGATGGACATGATTATGCCGAGGATGCTGCCGGGGTAGTTGCCAGTTTCCAGAAGAAGATTGAACCGCCAAGACGCCAAGAACGCCAAGAGGAAAAAAGCAGGGGCGCGGTTGGGGTATAATGAGAGCAGAAAAGCGGAGATAGAATGATGGCGCTGCGGGAAAAACTGTACACGCTTGAGGAATTCCGGGCGATTGCCAGTCTGCCCGAAAACGAGGACAAACGGCTGGAATGGGAAGACGGAGTGATAGTTGATATGGGGTCATCCAGCCGGTTAAATGCCGTCATAGCGTCACGCATCGGCTACTTTTTTAATGCGTTCGTTCTGCCGAACGATTTAGGCTTTGTCACCGGGCCTGATGCCGGATTTAGCTTAAAAGCGGTTGGGCGCGTGCGGCGGCCTGATGTGGCCTTTGTATCAAACAAACACTGCTTGGAACTGGTAGGTGTTGAATTTGATCTTGCGCCCGATCTCGCTGTTGAAGTGGTGTCGCCGGACGAAGATGTGTTCAAAAAGGTGAAGGAGTATATTCGTTCCGGCACAAGGCTGGTATGGGCGGTGTACGGCGATGACCGGGTAGTAGACGTTTTTACACCTACATCCGAAGGCGAATTTCGCGTTCAGGAATTGACCGTGAGCGATACCCTGGACGGCGGCGACGTGCTGCCCGGCTTCACGCTGCCGGTGTGCGAGATTTTTCCGCAGTCGTAACAGGTTGCCAGAAGAAAGCTTGAACCGCCATGACGCCAAGACCGCCGCGAGGAAACTGATGAACACCTACGTGATACTGCTACGCGGCATTAATGTTGGCGGCAAAAACAAAATATCCATGACGGAGCTAAAACGTCGGCTTGAGGAGCAGGGTTTTGAAAACGTTACCACCTATATCCAGAGTGGCAATGTGATTCTGAAATCAGACCTTGATTCAAAAACGCTTGGCGCAAAAATTGAAACGTTGTTGTCAGAAAAGTTTAAGCTGGATAGCCCTGCCATCAAAGTGCTGGTGCTGACTCGCGATCAGCTTCAGGCCGTCATGGATAACAAGCCGGAAGGTTTTGGTGAGGAGCCAGAGAAGTATCACAGCGATGCCATCTTTTTGATAGATATTGATTCAGACCAGGCCATGCCGGTATTTAATCCCCGCGAGGGAGTTGACAAAGTATGGCCGGGTGATGGGGTGATCTACTCACAACGTCTCAGCTCTCAACTGACCAAAAGCCGCCTGAGCAAAATCGTCGGAACACCGGCCTACCAATCCATGACCATCCGAAGCTGGACGACCACCACCAAACTACTGGAACTCGTGAGCAAAATGGATACCGATTAACGACTATAGGATGGCGGTGATGTGCTGTCGGGCTTCACGCTGCCCGTGCGCGAGATTTTTCCGCAGTAGTTTAAAGTTGGCAGTTTCCGGTTGTCAGTTGCCAGAAAAGAGTGAACCGCCAGGACGCCAAGAGAAGTCAAGGCCAATAACCGGCATTGTTTTGACTGAAAGCTGACGACTGACGACTGAGGACTACTCGCCCACCTTCACCCGAATCAACTCTGCCAGATTGTGGCCGATGATGCGGTATTCGCGGCCCAGTTGCAGTTGCAGCGGGCCGTTAAACGGCGCGGCGTGAATCACGCGCAGGTGCGCGCCAGGCGTCAGGCCGAGCGCCGTCAGGTATTCCAGGCGGTCGGGTTCGCGGGTGCGGACGCGGGTGATGTACAGGTCTTCGTTGTGCGGCGCGTGGGAGAGCAGCACGTCGTCCAGCGGCGGCAGGTCGCCGTTGGCATCGGGAATCGGTTCGCCATGCGGGCAGACGGTCGGGTGGCCGGCCATCTCGTCCATGCGCTGTGTCAGGGCTTCGTTCATGCCGCGCGTAAGCTGCTCCGCCTCGTGGTGCACCTCATGCCACTTAAAGCCCATCACCTTCACCAGAAACACCTCGGCGATGCGGTGGCGGCGCAGTTCCTTCAGGGCTTCACGGCGGCCTGCTTCGGTCAGCCGGATGCCCTGGTAGGGTTCGTGCTCCAGCAGCCCGGCCTCTTTCAGCTTGGTAATCATGCGGTTGACGGCGGGCGCGCTCACGTCCAGCGTTTCGGCCAGCGCCGACGTGCCCACGTAATCGCTGGCTGCGCCTTCGCCCCGGTCGGTCAGGCGGTAAACTTCGGCTAAATAATCGCGCATCGTTGGGCTAAGGTCGGAGGCGGCCATTGCCTACCAGCCGTGTTCCAGCCGTGTCACCAGCCGTTCCGGCATCCCGTAGCTGCGCATCCGCTTTTGAACAGAGGCCACGTCGTAGGGGATGCGGCGGTGTTCCCAGGTATTGGTTTCCACGTCCAGCAGGGCATACGCGGCGTCAGGGTTGGCATCACGCGGCTGGCCGATGCTGCCGGGGTTGATGATCTGCCGCCGCCCGTTCAGCCGCCGAATCTGGCGGTAGGCCGGCGCAATCGCTTCGGTGTCGCCGTCTTCGCTGATCTGTTCGTAAATTACCGGCTGGTGCGTATGGCCGACGAGACAGTACTGCGTTTCAAAGTGCGGGAAGTTGAGCGCGGCGATCAGGGGTTCCAGAATATATTCCCACACCGGTTCGCGTGGGCTGCCGTGCGCCAGCGTATAGCTGCCGATAACGAAGGTGGTGGGGAGGGCGTCGAGATAAGCGGTGTTTTCGGGTGTCAGGGTTTCGCGTGTCCAGTTCACGGCTTTGCGGGCATCGGGGTTAAAGGTGCGGATGTCCAACCGCCCCAGCGCTGCCCAGTCGTGATTGCCCGCCAGGCACAGGTGCGGCAAGGTGCGCAGCAGTTCAACACATTCATTTGGGTCCGGCCCGTAACCCACCACATCGCCCAGACACCAGACGTATTCCCATTCTCCCTGGGCATCCTTAAGAACGGTTTCAAACGCGGTGAGATTGGCGTGGATGTCAGAAATCACGAGGATGCGCATACTGCCTGTTTCCTGAAAGTGAGTCTGCCTCTTGTGCTATACTGCATGTTACCACGCTTTAGGGGCGCAAGCGAGTTTATTAATCTTAATGCTGTCACTATTAACAAAAAATTGGAAAATGGTTAGTGTGTGGGCAATGACCGGCTGCCTGCTCGCTGGCTGCGCCCCGGGTGCCACGCCCACACCGCCGAAGACTCTCTCCCCGCCACCTTCGCCATCACCCGGCGGGGAAACGCTAACCCCGGCCTATCCCTGGACGGACGAAGCGGCGGTGATGAATGGCATCTGTTTTGAGGCGGCGCGGGATGCCGCCGGGCGGGTCTTTGTGCTGCGGGGCGCGGGTGAGCAGATTCGGTTTTACGAACAGGCTGACGCCAGCGGGTTGTGCCGCCAGCCGGTGACGCGCGTCCCGTTTGACTTCAGCGGCGGGCGCGTGCTGGCCGGGCTGTGGAGCGCCGGCACAGGCTGTACGGCGCGCCACGATGTGACCGGCATCACCCGCGATGACGCCGCGCGCACGCTGACGATTCACCTGCGGTTTATGACCGAGGGCGACTGTCCCTACGAACTGGTGCGCCCGTTCTGGATTGGGCTGGACGGCGTGGGGGATTACGCTATCAACCTCGCTGTGACGGAGTAAGGCTTGTAAAATACGATGTACAATTAGTTGCAGGGATAGGACTGTGCCTCTCCCCTGCAACCTGTCGGTAGATGATTCGTGAGGTAGCAGATACAAGGGGGCAGCGTGGACCGGCTTGAAGACATCATCCTGCGCCTGGCGCAGCAGGCAGCGCCGCAGACGCTGCGCGCCTGGAACGCCAGCGACCCGCAGCGCATGGCGCGGCTGGCGCGGGTGCTTGCCAGCTATAACGTGTTAGTGCTGGTGGGGGACTTCCCGCAGAGTTTACGCAGCGTGTCGCAGGATATGGGAACGGAAGTGCAGCAGTGGGTGGACGGCTACGGCCAGCTCTACCTGCTGCTGGCGCGCAGCCTGTTTCCATCATTTACCGGCATTCGCGCGCAGTATGTGGACGACCACTGGCCAGTCGTCGTCACGATTAAGGGCGATGCCGCGCCGGTGATCGAGGCGCTGGCCGGCTACGTTTCGCCCTATGTGGCTGCCCGCCAGAACGCGCCGGTCGTGTCCGAGCCGGAACTGATCGGCCTGATGGAAGTCGTACTGGACGCGCTGGAGGCGACCACGCTCCCGTTTGATGCCTACCGGCGGCTGGTCAACGATGGCGCGCTGCTCATCCGGCGGCTGCTGGCATCATCCATCCGCCAGCTACCGCTGACCAACTTCGACCGGCAGATTTTTAGCGACAGCCAGAAGATCACGCCGTTGCCGCCCGAACCACCGGTGCTGCCAGAGGAGGACAGCGCCCTGCTGCTGGGGCAGGATACGCGCGTGGATGTAACCTCGCTCAAGCCGGAGCAGGCCGCCTTCACCCCGTCGGACACCCAGACGCTGACCAACACCCAGCCTGTGAACCGTAGCGGCTCGACGACCCCGCCGGACAAGCTGGATGCCAGCGCCCCGCCGTTCTTCGTGCCGCGCCGGGGCGAAACCAAACGGCGACCGCCCGTGCCCCGCCTGCCGGACGACGACGATTGAGGCCACGAACGCCTGGAACGCGCTATAATGGGTAGGGGCGGCCCTGCGTGGTCGCCCCTACAGACGAATGCTTATCCACAGGAGGCGATGCTGTGCGCCGATGGTTGGTTGGTTTTATCCTGGTGGCGCTGCTTCCAGCGGCGTTGGCCGCGCAGGACGTGCCGCCGGTTCAAACGCCGGAACCCGCTGCCGTCCCCGCGTTCGATAACGACACGCTGCAACTGCTGATTCAGGCGCGCAGCGATCTTGAACTGCTGGCGACGGACCAGCTTGGGGCGCAGCGCCCGCCGGGGTGGAGTGGCAGCACCGATGTTTATAATCCGCAGTTGCCGCTGCTGGTGCGGCTTGATCTGGAACTGCTGGTGGGCACACTCATCGCACCCGATCAGCGCCCGGAGGGCTGGTTCGGGCCGATACGCGGCACGCCCAACACCATCGCCCGCGACATCCGCCACGATCTCGAACTGCTGGCCGATACCGTCGGTCAGCCAGGGATTCGCCCGACCGGCTGGGTCGGCGGCGACCCGCTGCTGCGCTGCGACCGCGCCCTGCAAACCCTCGTCAGTCTGCTGGAACGCAGCGGCTTCCTGTTGACGGTGGATGTGAACAGCCCGGATTTCTGCCGGCTGGCGGAACAGCAGGCGACGCAGTTCGCGCAGGCTAACAACATCGTCCCGAACGCCGCGCCCGGTTCTGCCGCCCCCGCCCCCACCGGCGCGCAGACCAGCGCCGCCGCGCCGGGCAGCGCCCGAATCACTGGCGAACTGGCGCTGGGTTTCCTCAACCGCTATGCCACCGAACACGTCGGCCTGATTCCGGTTGGCACACCGCTGACGCCGGTTGCCCGCAGTTTCACCGAGTTTTCGCGCATGATGCTGGTACGCGGCGACGGCTTTGAACTGTTTGTGGATCACCGCGATACCACCGTCACCGACGCGGAATTTGCCGTGCTGCCGGACGTGGACGGCGTGAGCGTGAACACTTTCTGCGAGGCCAGTTGGTGCCAGCCGGTGACATACACCGTTGGGTCGCCTGCTGCCCGTCGCCCGCTGCCGCCCGGTCTCGGCGGAACTGCGCCGCAGCCGGTTAACAATCCGGGTGGGCGGGTCAAAGTGCCGGTCGAACACCTTATCATCTATTACGACGGTCAGGACGCCAACAACACCACCGTCGTGCGGATGCAGCTTTGCGCCAAACCGACCAGCCAGCCGGGCAACACCTGCCAGAACGTGACCAACGTGACCGCGCCGAACGGTGTACCGTTGGCCTCGGTGGGGAATGTCAGCGGCATCCCGCAGTTCCGGCTGCCATACGGTTACAGCACGCACGCGCTCTACGCGGCCAACTACTACATGACCGACGTCTGGATTGCCGCGCCCGGACAGAAACGGTAGGTGATGGATGCCCCGGCTGTTTGTTGCGATTGACCTGCCTGACGACATCAAAGACCGTCTGATCGAAGTGAGCAAAGGCGTGGCCGGCGCCAAGTGGCTGTCGCGCGACCAACTGCACCTGACGCTGCGGTTTATCGGCGAGACGGACGAAAAGCAGTTTCAGGCCATCCGCAGCCTGTTAAACAGCATCCGGGGCGAACCGTTTGAGATCGCGCTGAAAGGCGTCGGACAGTTCCCGCCCAAAGGCGCGGCGCGGGTGCTGTGGGCCGGGCTGGATGTGCCGCCGGCGCTGGTCGCGCTCCAGCGTCGGATTGAACTGGCGCTGACCGGGCTGGGGCTGCCGCCGGAAGACAAACCTTTCTCGGCGCATGTTACGCTGTCGCGCCTGAAAACGCCGCCGAATCCCGAAACCATCCGCCAGTTTCTGCTGAAGAACGCCGCGCTCCAGTCGCCGCCATTCGTGGTACGGGAGTTTGTGCTGTATTCGAGCTTCCTCAGGCCGGAAGGCCCGTTCTACCGGCACGAGGGGGTGTATCCGCTCACGCCGGAAGTTTCCTGACAGCGCCGAGGTCGGTAGATGAGCCTGGGAATTGCATTCAACGAACATCTGCTCTACCAATTGTCCCGCGAACGGAAGACGCTGCTCGGTCTGTGGATCGTCCGCGAATACGGGCCGATCAGCCTGCGAGAGATCATTACCTTTATGATTTCCGGGCAGAAAGACCCCGACCAGGTTCACATCACATCCCGGACGATTGGCGAAATGGTGCATTTGTACCGTGACTTCCGCCACCTTGAGGAACTGGGGCTGCTCACTACCGACAAACGCTACGATGAGATTGACGGTGCGGATGAATTATCCAAACTGATTGGTTTTAATTTGAACCTGACCTATCAGGTCACACCCCGGTTGAGCGACATCACCTCCACGTTTGGCATCAGCCTGCGCAAGCTGATTGCCCGCGCGGACAACACGATTGAGGCGGCGCCGGTTTTTAACACCCAATCCCCCAAAACAACCGCCGCCGATGTGTTTGTGCTGATGCCGTTTGCCGAAACCCTGAAACCCGTGTATACCGATCACATCCTTCCGGTGGTGGAACGGCTGGGTTTAAGCTGCAAACGCGGCGACGATTTTTTCACCTCCGCTTCGATCATGGATGAAGTGTGGACTTCGATTTACCATGCCCGGCTGTGTATCGCCGACTGCACCGGACGCAATCCCAACGTTTTTTACGAACTGGGCATTGTCCATACCATCGGCAAACCGTGCGTGCTGCTGGCGCAGTCCATGGACGATATTCCCTTTGATGTCCGGCACCGCCGCTTCATCCAGTACGACTATACGCCGCAGGGCATGAAGCAGTTCGAAGACAAGCTGGCAAAAGCGGTACAGTCAGAGCTTCAGCTTTAGCAGGGAGTGGCAAGGATTGAGGGTAGTAGGGGCACGGCATGCCGTGCCCCTACTAAGTGTTTCGTGCCGCCAGGGGCTGGAAGCCCCTTGGCTGATCCTTCACAGGAAGCCCGCTGAAAGCCGTCCGGCGACGCCAGCCAAAACGTTATCCTGATACAGTTGTTCCCCTACCACCCTTTAACGGCACTGGCTTTACGTTCTTTATGAATTTTTCCCTAAAACTATTGTAGCTTCAACAACCTTTAGCGTTGGCGCGGCGGCTCTCTGTGATAATGAAGTTATAACGATTACGCGGAGAGCAACCCGATGGCCGTTGACAAAAAGCTGCTCAACCAGCTCAAGGATAAAGACCCCAAGATTCGCCGCAAGGCCATTATTGCGCTGGCGGACTGCCGCGACGCGGCGGCGCTGAAGCCGCTGGCGGACATAGCCCGCAGCGATCCTGACGCCAGGCTGCGCACACTGGCCGACCGCGCCCAGCAGCACCTGAACAGCCAGCTTAACCCGGACGACACGGACAACCAGACCCCGCGCGCCGCGCCTCCCCCCCGGCTGAACGTGTCAGACCGGGACATCGCGCGGGGCAAGGCGGCGATGGAAGAAGCCCTCAGTTACAACATCGCCGGGGACACCGCCAAAGCGACCAAAAGCCTGATTAAAGCGGTATCGGCGAACCCTCGCCTGAAAGAGGACAGCTACTTCCTCAGCCTGGCCGGCAATATCCTCAGCGTGCCGCAGGACGAGGCGCTGCACGTGTTATACGACAGCGGCAAGGTGAGCGACTATATCAGCAGTTCGAACAAGGCGCGCGTCCAGAAAAAGCGCGACGACCACTACAGCAAAACTGATGAACTGCCCTGGTCAGCAGTGTGGTTCGACCTGGGCATCTTCACCGCCGTGACCGCCGTCATCACCTTCCTGCTGCCGCTGGTGTTTGTGCAGATGATTGGCCGCACGATTGAATACCAACTGTCGTTGACCAGTGAGGAACTGACCCAGGAAAGTCTGGTCATTTCGGAAGAACTGGCCGAATTCTACGACGCCATGAACACCGTCGGCCTGCCGATTTTTCTGGTGGTGGCGCTGGCAACGGCGGCCTCGACTGCCGTCAGTATGCTGCTTCAGGGCGGCGCGATTCACCTGATCGCCACCAAACTGCTGCATGGCACCGGCACGATGCGCTACATGCTGTGCCAGATTTTGCCGTATTATTCGATGACCTCGCTGGTGCTGTTTGTGTGGTTGTGCATCGCCATGGGCCTGATCGCGTTGGGCGCGGGCATCATCGGTTTGCTGTGTATGGCGCCAATGGCGCTGGCAAGCCTGGTGATCGTGTTTAAGGTGGCGGGCAAAATCGGCGCGGCCTATGACTTTGGCGCGGGCAAGGGCTGCCTGGCATTCGTCGGCAGCGCCCTGCTGCTAGGGTTGATCTCGTCGCCGGTCACGCTGCTGGTGGAGAACGCCTTCTCGTCATGGCTGGGCACAGCGATTCTATCCATGTAATGAGGTTTTAATGCTCCGGCTGTGTAATAGGGTATATCGCATTCGGAGCAAGACAAACCATGTCCAATAACGGCCTGTCACGCCGCAAATTTCTTAAAGTCAGTCTGGTATCCACCGTTGGCACGGCCCTGATGGGGCTGGGCAGCCTGGCCTATGCCCGTGACGTGGAGCCGACCTGGATTGACGTGGTGCGCCTGCCGCTAACCCTGCCGCGCCTGTCGCCCGCGTTTGACGGCTACCGGCTGGCCCACATCAGCGACATCCACATGGGCACAGGCATGACGCTCGAACGCCTGCAGCGCATCGTGGAGATGGTCAACGCGGAGCAACCGGATGCAGTGGCGATCACCGGCGATTTTGTCACCCTCAACCCGGTCGCTGCCGCTGCGTCGGTGCTGGTCGAGGCGCTGCGCGGGCTGCGCCCAAAGGATACCGCTGCTGCCGTACTCGGCAATCATGACCACTGGACCGACCCCACCGCCATCCGGCGTGTCCTGCGCCAAAGCGGCATTCTCGATCTCAGCAATACGGTGTATACGCTGCGGCGGGGAACGGCGGTGCTGCATCTGGCCGGCGTGGATGATTACTGGGAACGGCAGGCGCGGCTGGACGACGTGCTGGCGCAGCTTCCCGCCGACGGCGCGGCGATTCTGCTGGCGCACGAGCCGGATTATGCCGACATCAGCAGCCTGACGGGGCGGTTTGATTTGCAGCTATCCGGCCATTCACACGGCGGGCAGGTGATTATTCCGCTGTACGGGCCGCTGGTGCTGCCCACCTATGGGCAAAAGTACCCGCTGGGGCGTTATCAGGTTGGCACGATGATCCAGTACACCAACCGGGGGCTGGGCACGGTGCGCCCGGCAGTGCGCTTTAACTGCCGCCCGGAAATCACCGTGTTCACCCTGCGCGCCCCGGTGGCTGCCACGTAAATTGCGGTGGACACGGCATACCATGTCCCTACACCATACCCAAACGTTTACAAACTGATCGAAAACTGCGCCGCCAGCGTCATGGCGTCCTGCTGTCTGCCGCGTTCGATGGCCGCCTGGCGCTCGTCGGGTGATAGCGCCGCGTCCAGATCAACCAGCGCCAGCCAGCCGATCACATCGGTGCTGCCACTCAGGGGGTGCGCCTGAATCGCGCCCACCAGTTCCGCCGCCGCCGCCGCCTGGCCGTCCAGCCGGCGCAGCCGGGCCACCCCGGCCAGCAGTTCCAGTATGACGGAAACCGCGCCCGCCCGCCGCGCCGCCTGTAACCCTTCGCGCAGAATAGGCCGTGCCGAATCTCGGTTGCCGGTCGCCAGATGGATAAACGCCCGCGTGACTGCTGCCGCCGCTTGCAGCAGCCTGTCGTCGTTGTTGGCGGCGGTGTCATGGCTGCGGCTGGCGTAGTCCAGCGCCGTAGCGTAACTCCCCTGCGAATACGCGACCAGCGCCCGCGCGTTCAGGCTGTAACCCAGGCCGCGCCGGTCGCCCATGCCCTCAAACGTGGCAATTGCCTCGTCCGCCCGTGCCTGCGCCGTTTCATAATCCCCCAGCTTACGGGCCAATGACGCGACGTTATTGAGACAGTAGCCGATGCCCTGCCGGTTACCAATATCGCGGCTGATCGCCAGCGCCTGGTCGTAATAGTCCTGCGCTGCCGCCAGATCACCGCGCGCTTCTGCCACCCAGCCGAGGATGCACAGGCTGTCGCTCAGACTGCGGCGGTCGCCGATGTTGCGCTGAATCGCCATACTCTCGCCGGCATGGGTTTGCGCGGCGTCATAATCGCCCAGCGCAAAGGCCACCATGCCCAGCAGCAGCAGGCTCTGCGCGCTGATGATCTGGTCGCCCAGCGTCCGCTGGGCAGCGCGGCTGTCTTCCAGGTAGGCGCGCGCCGCAGCGTTGTCGCCTTCGGTATAGGCGAGATAGCCCAGGTTGTGCAGGATGACCGCAATCACCCGACGCTCGTCCAGTTCGCGCATGGTGACCAGCGCCTCGCCGAAGTACGCCCGCGCTTCGTCATGATTGCCCTGCGCAATCGCCATTGTACCAAGCGTGTTCTGGCACAGCCCGATACCGCGCCGGTCATCCAACTGGCGCGAAAGCTCCAGACTTTCGAGGATGCGCGCCCGCGCCTCCGCGTAATCGCCCTGGTTCATCGCCGCATTGCCAAAAATCCGCAGGACCGCCGCCTCGTTGGCTCGATCATTCGCCTGTCGCGCCAGCGCCAGCGCCTGCGTAGCGTAGGCTGCCCCCTGGTCGAACTCGGTCAGGCGCACGCAGGCTTCGGCGGCCAGCGCCAGCAGCGGCACGCGCGCGCTGTCGTCCGCTGCGAGCAGCGCCAGCGCCCGGTCGCACAGGCGCCGCGCCGCGCGGAAGTTGCTGACGGCGTTCAACTGCCGCGCCGCCAGCCGCGAATACTGCACCGTTTTCGCAACATCCCCAGCAGCGTACCAGTGGTCAGCCAGCGCCGCCGCGCGCGAGTCATCGCCGGGGTACGCCGCCTCAATCGCCTCCGCGACCTGCCGGTTCAGCGCCGGCAGTTCGTCCGGCGACAGATCGGCCAGCAGTGTTTCGCGCAATTTGTCATGGCTGAAGCGCCAGCGGCCATCCTGCCGGTCGAGCACCGCTGCGTTGGCGCAGGCCGTCAGCCAGTTGTCCAGCGTCAACGGCTGTAGGGATACGATAGATCGTGTCCCTACCAGTTTCTCCATCACCGGTTCATCAATCTGCCGCCCGGCGACCGCCGCCAGTTTGAGCAGCGGACGCGCCGCTGCCGGCACGCGCCCCAGCCGCCGGCGGACAATCTGCTGCACGCCGCCGGTCAGCACCTTTTCCGGCAGCGAGCGGCGGCCAATGTCGCCCAGCCGCCCGGCTTCCTCGGCCAGCGCCCGCACCACTTCCACCAGGAAGAAAGCGTTGCCTTCGGTTTCGCGCCGCAGCAGCTCCAGCACATGCGGCTGCTGCCCGGCCTCGCCAAGCATGGACTCGCTTAATCGGGCAATCGCGCTGTCCGGCAGGCGTTCCAGCATCAGCACGCGCATCCCCGGCAGTTCGTCAGGCAGGGACGGCTGCTCATCATTCCGGTAGCTGCCCAGAATCAGCAGTGGGCAGTCTGCCACCAGCCGGTTCACCGCCCGCACAATCTCCAGATCAGCCCCGGCCCAGTGCAAATCTTCCAGCAGCAGCAGGGTAGGCTGGCGCAGCCGCCGCATCAAGCCGGTGATGGTCAGCGCCAGCCGCTGCTGTGCCGGTTTGCCGTCCATCACAGGCGCATCGGGCACGTCACAGCCCAACAGGTCGGCAATATCAGGCACGGCGATTTTCAGGATACTGGCCTCCACGGCGCTCACGTTTACCGCCAGCGCCAGCCGCCGCAGCGGGTCGCGCCACAGCTGATAGGGCAGACCGCCTTCGGCCACGCTCTGGCCGTGCAGCACCAGCACCCCCTCAACCAGCGCGCGGGTGCGCACCTCGTGCAGCAGGCGCGATTTACCCACGCCGCTTTCCCCGCCGATCAACCACGCGCTGCCACGCGGCGTTTTATCCTCACCCTCCGGCCCCCTCTCCAATGTATGGAGAGGGGGAAAAGGATGGTTTTGAAGTCCGTTTCCGTCGGCGCTGGTGGATGGGGACAGCACCGCCTTGAGCGCCCGCGTCAGCTCGCCAAACTCGGCCTCGCGTCCGACAAACTGCGCCGCCTGCAAAAAGCTCTCGCGCACGGCCTGGCTTTCCGCCGGCACCGGCTGGCCGGCTGCCGCGCACAGCGCCACGATGGCCGCATCCGCGTTCGGGTAACGCTGGTCAGGCGTTTTCGCCAGCAGCCGTTCCACCACCGCCTGTAGCGGCAGCGGGATGCCGGACAGGTCGGGCGGCTTCGTCAGGATGCTGTCAATCAGCTTCGCCACGCTGCTGTCGTCAAACGGGCGGTCGCCCCGGTACACTTCGCAGGCGATCACCCCGACCGCGTACAGATCGGATGCCACCGACGGTAGCTGCCCCAGAAACAGTTCCGGTGCGATGTACGCCATCGTGCCCGCGACCACATCTTCAACGTTGCTTAGCGCATAAACCGGCACCGCTAGGCCAAAATCCAGTACTTTCACCTGACCGTCGTCTGTGACCAGCACATTACCTGGCTTGAGATCGCGGTGCAGCAGGCCACGCCGGTGCAGGTAGGCCAGCGCCTGGAGCATCTGCGCCAGCAGCAGGGTGCGGGCGGTGTCGTCCAGGTCGCGCGCGGCTTCCAGAATATCGCGCGGCTGGTCAAGCAGGCTCATCGTAAAATAGGGTTGACCGTCACTGTCGAAACCGTAATCCAGCACGCCGATGACATTCGGATGCCGCAGCGACGCCAGCAGTTGGAACTCGCGCGCCAGCGCCACGCGCAGATCGCTGGTATCGTTACGGGAGTTAAACGCCAGCCGACCGGGCGCGACCCCCACCCGCTTGAGCGCCACCGTTTCGCCGATCAGGCGGTCGGCGGCGCGGTAAACCACGCCCATCCCGCCGGACCCCAATTCCTGCTGCAACTGGTAACGATTTCCCAGTACGGTCTGCATTAGCCTCTCCCTCCCACCACGTACATCAGGACGAACTTGCGCCCATTAGTTGAAAACGTGGTTCGTCGGGGCGCATGGTGATGCACCCCGACCTGTACCTGTCATTATAACGGTTTGCAGCGGCAGTGGGTGATGAATGACACGGCAAAACGGCTCTCAAAAAAGCAGACTTCCGGCTTATAATGACAGGCTATGATTTTTACCGCGAGGAACCGCTGTGGAAAGCCTGAGTTATCGCGATACCACCACCGGCAAGACGCCGCTCGACCGCGAGGCGCTGCGCGATGTGATTGATCTGGCGCTGTGGGCGGGGCAGCTTCTGCTCCAGCACGGCGCGGAGTCAGAGCAGATCGAGCAGACAATTCACCGGCTGGGCACGGCGCTGGGCTGCGACTGGATGGACATTCTGGTGTCGCCCAATGTAATCGCCGTCACGACCATTAGCGGCGAGGAATTCCGCACCAAGATACGCCGTGTCATCGGCCTGCGGGTAAACCTGACGATTATTTCGGCCATCAACCGCCTGACGCGGCGGGTGCAGCACGGTGAACTCGACCGCTTTGGCGTGCGGCAGGAACTGGTGCGCATCAGCAGCATTCCGTCACACTATAACCGCTGGCTGGTGGTGGCCTGGGTGGGGCTGGCCTGCGCGGCCTTCGCCCGGCTGTTTGGCGCGGACTGGAGCGCCTTCGCGGCGACCTTTCTCGCGGCCTCCGCCGGCATGGTCGTCCGCCAGGAACTGACGCGGCTGCACTACAACGCCTTCCTGGTGGTGATCGTCACCGCGTTTGTCGCCGGCCTGTTAGCCAGCGCCGCCGTGCGCCTGGACTCGACCGCCACGCCGCGCGCCGTGCTGGCGGCGTCGGTACTGCTGCTGGTTCCAGGCGTGCCTCTCATCAATTCAGCAGAAGACCTCATCAAAGGCCACATGGTGACGGGTATCGTGCGCGGCATCACCGGGCTGCTGTATTCGTTAGCCATCGCGCTGGGGTTATCGCTGGCAATTCAACTGATGGGGGTGCCCATTTCCGCTTTTCAGGTCGCGCGGGGTACGTCACCCCCGCCGCTGGAAGATGCGCTGTGGTCGGCGCTGGCAGCGACCGGCTTCGCGCTGCTGTTTAACGTACCGGTGCGGACGGTGGCCGGCTGTGCCTTCCTAGGCGCGGTCGGACATGGTTTCCGTACCATGCTGGTTTCGGGCGGGATGGGTCTCGAAGCCGCAACGCTGGTGGGCGCCACGTTGATCGGTTTCATCGGCGCGGGTTTCGCCCGTTACTGGGATACCCCATCACCGGTCTACACCATCAGCGGCGCGATTCCGATGGTGCCGGGCGTGCTGGCGTTTCAGGCCATGCTGGGCCTGCTGCGGGTAGCGGCGGCAGAACCCGGCGTCGCCAGTGCGGTCGCTTTCTCCGACGTAGGCATTTTCGTCATCAAGACGGCGCTCATCCTGGGTGGGATTGCTATCGGCATTGCCGCGCCCAGCCTGCTGTTCGTGCGGCAGAAGCCGGTAGTCTGAAAAGCTGGCAGCTTGTAGCCATTCATGCGAATGAGCTACCAGCTATCTACTCTTGCGTGATTCAGACACCCGCCTGCTTTAATAAGGACGAGTGTGGTTTAGTGGTCGAGGTTGGATCATGCAAGGGAAATGGTGGAAGGTTCTACCGCTGCTGCTGGTCGGGCTGGTCGCCTCGGCGTGTACGGTGGTTCAGACGACCGGCGACCAGATGGTGATCCAGTTTTACAATCCGTTTGAAGCCGTCGGCCTTGCCCCCTCGGCGCTGCGCGTGCTGTATATCATCGCCGGGGCGCTGCTGCTGCTGCTCGGCTGGCGCATCGCTGATTTTGTGGTGGGGCTGGCCGGGTTTGTCATCGGCGCGGGCATCGGCATGTCGCTGGTGCCGCCCGGCAACGAGGCGCTGACACTGGTGGCGCTGGTGGCGGGCGGTCTGCTGGGCGCGGTGCTGGCAGTGGCGCTGCAATACGTGGCAATTTTCCTGGTTGGCGCTTACCTGGGCGCGGTGCTGACGGCGCAGCTCTGGGCGGCGCTGGCGGTGACACCCGTGCCGACGCTGGCGCTGCTGATCGGCGCGGTGATCGGCGGCCTGGTGCTGCTGGCGCTGTCGTTCCAGTTTTTGGTGATTGTGTCGGCGGCGATTGGTGCGCTGCTGATCGGCATGGCGCTGGGTCTGCCGCTGCTGTGGACGGTGCTGCTGTTTGTGCTGGGGCTGATCGTGCAGGTGGCGCTGGCGCGTTTCAGCGGCACGCCGGTGGTTTACCGGCGGGTGTACCGGCGGCGCGTCGTGCGTGACCCGCTGGATGTTTGATCGTCCATCATCAACCAAAAGAGGCGGAAGGCGTTTATACAGCGCCTTCCGCCTCTCCAATCCTGATTTCAATGCTGGCAAGTCCGCGAGGACTCGTTTCCGGCTTTCTACCGTGTCTGCTAAAGCCGCTTTCTAATGCACGTACTTGCGTAACTGACGCCCAACTGTGCTTTCCGGGTAGTGCTTGAGCGCGGCCTGCAAATCGTCCTTCGTGAACACATACCCTTTCCCGCTGGCAAAATCCACAACGGAATCCAGACTATCCGGGGCCGCGATGGTGAACTGGGTTGAAAGGGCGGAATTCCGGTCCAGGTCTTCAATGAACTTTCGAGCCGTTTCGACAGCCATTGTTGTATCCTTTCCACTTCGTCTACCCTCATCCCCAAAATATGCCGTTCGCATCAGAACTGTATCAACAATTTCAAAATTGTAACTGTTGGCAAATCAGCCGCCGGAACACGGGCGGGAACGCTACACCGCCTTCACCAACTGCCAGCACGGATTTCCGGGACCCCACAGTTCCGGGAATTCCTCCAACAGACGGAAACCCATTGCCAGATAAAAGGCACGGGTTTTCCCGTAGCCCTCGTCGGGATGACTGGCGCTCAGGGTTTTGACCTGCAAAAACAGCACGCCTTTATCGCGCAGATAATCCTCCGCCGCTGCGACCAGCGCGCGGCCTGCTCCCCGGCGGTGGTAGTCCGGCAGCACGCCCATTACGTGAATTTCCGCCGACGCTTCGCTGTGCTGTTTCAGCGTGAGGAAACCGACGGGCGTGTTCTCGCGTTCGGTATCAACGGCCAGAAACGTCGGCAGTTCGCCTGCGTCATGAATGTACTGCCGCGTGGCGTGTTCGATGCCGAACCAGTCCGGCAGCGCGCGTAAAATTGGCTCGACCGCGCTTGACATCCCCAGCGCGGCAGGTTGAATTTCGATCATGGGAAAGACTCCAGGGTATATATGCCATCCACCCGCCTTGACAGCCCTATCACAACGGCGGTATAAAGCCGGTCAATTTACCGAGAAAAGGTGGAAATAATTTTATGATAGCAACGGATTCACTGGCGCTATTGTCTCCGGTCTGGTCCCATCTCACCACCATCCAACCCGAACGCGGCGAAGGCATTTACCTCTACGACGCCGCCGGGACGCAGTACACCGACTTCACCAGCGGCATTGGCGTCACCAACACCGGCCACTGTCACCCGCGCGTCGTCGCCGCGATTCAGGCGCAGGCCGCGAAGCTGCTTCACGGGCAGATGAACATCGTCATCCCGCCGTCGGCGGTGCGGCTGGCGGAACTGCTGGACAGTGTCACGCCCGATGCGATCAACTGCTTCTTTTTCAGCAACAGCGGCGCGGAAGCGACCGAAGGCGCGGTCAAGCTGGCGCGGGTGGCCACACGGCGCAGCAACATCATCACCTTCCAGGGCAGCTTTCATGGGCGCACCGCGCAAACGATGGCGATGACCAACTCCAAGACGGTGTATCGCGCCGGCTACCAGCCGCTGCCCCCGGGCGTGTTCGTCGCGCCGTTCCCGTATGCCTATCACTATGGCTGGGACGAGGACACGGCGGTAGACTTCTGCCTGCGCGAATTTGACCTGCTGCTGAAAACACAGTCCGCGCCGGAGGAAACCGCCGCGCTCATCATCGAGCCGGTGCTGGGCGAAGGTGGCTATCTGCCCGCGCCGAGCCGCTTTTTGCAGGGTTTGCGCGACCGCTGCGACCACTACGGCATCCTGTTCATTGCCGACGAGGTGCAGACCGGCTTCGGGCGCACCGGCCAATGGTGGGGCTTTGAACACGCAGGCATCACGCCGGATATTATCGTGATGGCGAAGGGACTCGGCAGCGGGATGCCGATTTCGGCGGTCGGCGCGTCACAGGTATTGATGGCGAAGTGGCCGACCGGCTCGCACGGCGGCACGTATGGCGGCGGCGCGCTGGCAACGGCGACCGCTGCGGCGACCGTTGAAACCATCCGCGATGAAGACCTGCCGGGCAATGCCGCGCGCATGGGCGAACGGCTGCTGGATGGGCTGACCGAACTACAAGGCCGCTACCCGGTGATCGGCAACGTGCGCGGGCGCGGTTTGATGGTCGGCACGGAGTTCACGCGCGACGGCCAGCCGGACAAGGACACCACCAAAGCGGTGCAGAAAGCCTGCATCGAACGCCGCCTGCTGCTGCTGACCTGCGGCAGTTACGAAAACGTCATCCGCTGGATACCACCGCTGGTGGTGAACGAAACGCAGATTGACGCCGCGCTGACGACATTCGAGGAGGCGCTGCAAGCGGTGGTGTAAGGTTTACCGCGCCGGACGCTGCAAGCCGTCCGGCTGAACGAAAAAGCCACCTTCCAGGTGGCTCAGGCAAGCACAGATTAGCTTTTCAGCCCGCTTCCAGCGGGCTTACCAAAACCCGTCAGCCTGAGGGCTTCCAGCCTCAGGCGGCGCACGTTGCACGGAAAGGCGCTGACAATGAGACTGAAACAATCGGTATATTTAACCCTGCTCTGTCTGCTGCTGGCCCTGCCCGCCGCCGCACAGGAGGACGCCTGTTATGCCAAGAATGGCGTGTGGAACGCGGACGAAGCGCGCTGCGACCTGCAAAGCGGCGTGACGGTCAACGTCGTCTATCCGGTGGAACTGATCGGCACAGGCGTCGCCGAAACAACCGTAGACAACTTCCTGAACGAAACGCGCGCGGCGTTCATTGAATCCTATACCCCGGTCTGGTCGCTGCCTGCTTACGTCAACAACTGGGCGCTGAACATCACCTACGAGCTGTTCCGGTTCTCCGACGACGTGCAGAGCATCAAATTTGACCTGTCGGATTACACCGGCGGCGCGCATCCCAACCTGAATTTCCAGACCTTCACCTTTGATCTGGTGCAGCAGCGGGTACTGGCGCTGGAAGATATTTTTGCGGACGGTGTGAACCCCTGGCCGACCCTCGCGCCAATCGTCGAGCAGAACGTCATCGAGCAGTTGGGCGAGGCGGCAGACCCAACCTGGATTCACGATGGCACGGGCGAGAACCCCGATAACTACCGGAATTTTGCATTGATGCCCGGCGCGCTGGTATTTTTCTTCCCACCGTATCAGGTCACGGCCTACGCCTACGGGCCGGTGACGGTGAAAATCCCGCTGTCGAAAATCAGCGGACTGTTGAAACCGGAATTGGTATCGCAACCGTGAAGGTTAATCCTGGGTGATGTGTAAGGGCGGGTTTCAAAACCCGCCCTTACCCGATACAGAAATGGGGGAATCCGTGCAAACATTATCACTCGGCAAGAGTGGCGTTGACGTCAGCGCGTTGTGCCTGGGCGCGATGTATTTTGGCACGCGCAACGACCATGCCACGTCGTACCGGATGCTGGACATGTATCTGGATGCCGGCGGCACGTTTATTGACACCGCCAACATCTACGCGCACTGGGCAGACGGCGGGCGCGGTGGCGAGAGCGAAACGCTGCTGGGCGAGTGGCTGCGCGAGCGCGGCAACCGTGCCAACCTGTTCATCGCCAGCAAGGTCGGGTTTGAATATGGCGACGTGCCACGCGAACTCAACGCCCGCCGCATTGAGGAAGAATGTAACAGGAGCCTGCGGCGTATGGGCATTGACACGATTGACCTGTACTACGCGCACAACGATTACGGCTGCCCGCCGCTGGACGAAGTGCTGGCGGCGTTTGACCGGCTGGTGCGCGCAGGCAAGGTGCGTTTCATTGGCGCGAGCAACTACCGGGCATGGCGGCTGGAAGCGGCGCGCTGCCTCAGCCAGAGCAACGGCTGGGCCGCCTACTGCTGCGTGCAGCAGCGCCATACCTATTTACCACCCCGGCCCGGAACGAGCTTTGGCGCGCAGATCGCCGCTAATGACGATCTGCTGGACTACTGCCGCGCCACCGGCCTGCGCCTGCTGGCGTATTCGGCGCTGCTCAGCGGGGCGTACACCCGCGACGACCGTCCACTGCCGCCGGAGTATCTCAGCGCGGGTAACGAACAACGCCTGCGAACGCTGCGCGACGTAGCCGCCGAAATGGGCGCGACCGTCAACCAGATCATTCTGGCATGGATGCTGCACGGTGACCCGCCGGTGATTCCGCTGATCGCCGCCAGCACCAAGGCGCAGATGCAGGAAAATCTGGGCGCGCTCGACGTTCACCTGAACGCAGAGCAGATGCAGCGCCTGAATGTGGCGGGGACAGCAGTGTGACAGACCAGGAGCAGGGGCGTGTGAACAACACGCCAGACACGCCAGCCGACGCCAACGCCGAAGCTGACCTGGCCGCGCTGACCCACAGGCTGGAAACGCTGGTCGCCGCTGTGGATAAACTTCAGGCGGAAATCACCGCCCTGAAGGCGGAACTGCCGCCGAAAGATGAAGATGGGTAGGGACATGGCACCATGTCCCTACGACCAGGATTGGATACCTGTAGGAACACTTCATGACCGAAACCTTTTTCCAGAACCGCTGGTATCGCATCTATCAGAGCGAAACGGTGGATACATCCGTGATCGCCATGCGCAACGCCGTCATGATCGTGCCCCTGCTGGACGATGGCCGCGTGATTCTGACGGTGGAATATTCACCCGCTTTTAACCAGTGGGTGTATATTCTGTCCAGCGGCGGTATTGAAGCCGGCGAAGACCCGGCGCACACGGCCAACCGCGAATTGCAGGAAGAAACCGGCTATAAGGCCGGACGGCTGGATAAGCTGGGCATATTCTGCCCGTTTATTAAGTACCTCAACCAGACCCTGACGATTTATCTGGCGCGGGACTTGCAGCCAAGCAGGCTGCAGGGCGACGAAGGTTACGAAATCGGCCTGGAATATACCACGCTGGACGATTTTGAAACGCTCATCGCCGCTGGTCGCATTCAGGACTGCGGCGTGATCGCCGCGCTGTATATGGCGCGGTCATTCCTTGAACGCGAACGGCGAGCGTAGGGACATAAAAATCGAAATGGCTGCTGCCAAAACTGCTGCCGCGCGCCTGTTTGTAATACTTGCGTCGCAAGCCTCGGTCGGCGTCATCCTGCGGCGCGGGCCAAGTGACTGGGTGCAGTTGATTCGCTGGGACACCGAAACGGACGAGTTCACGCCGGGGCAGTGGTTTCATGGGCGCGTGTACGAAGCCAAATGTGATCTCTCGCCGGACGGCGAACTGCTGGTGTACTTCGCTTATAAACCCGTCAACCGCGCTGACTCGCCCGATTATGGCGACCAGTGGACAGCGGTCAGCCGGCCACCGTATTTCACGGCGCTGGCGCTGTGGCCGCGTGGTAGCCTGTTTGGCGGCGGCGGGTACTTCCTCGACCGTCGCAGGCTGCTGCTGAATCACCTGTACGAGGACCACGCGCCACACCCCGATCACCCGCCGCCTGCCGGCTTTGAAGTCACCGGCGCGGACGAACGGACGTACCTGCATGGTAATATCTTGGAGCAGCGTTTGGCGCGTGACGGCTGGCAGAAAGACGCCGGACACTGGATTAAAACGGGCGGCGAATTGAAACTCACCTGCACCGTCTATGCCGACCACCGTACCCTGATGGAACGCGGCCTGTACCACCACACCTTTTACGACGTGGCGCCCGTGCTGCGCTGGCGGTTGGCCGATCTCGCCGGCGACAAAACCTATCACGTGGCGGGTATGATCTGGGCAGATTTCGACCATCGGCAGCGGTTGGTACTGGCGCGGCAGGGGAAATTGTATTCAGGGGAGCGAACAGGCGGTGAATTGGTGCTGACCGAGTTGGCCGATTTTAATGCCAGCCAACCGGAACGGATGGAAGCGCCGGAGTGGGCTGCTCAGTGGCCGTTTTAGCTCGCCGCCGGCTGGGATTTGTTCAGCACCAACGCCTGCGCTTCCTCCGGCGTGGTGACAAAGATGAACCCCGGCGCGCGGTGTCCGAAAAAGGCGGCGGACATTAATGCGTTGATGCTTTTAACAAATTGAGCCAGGGGCCGGGGAGCAACGTAAATAATCCGGTCTATATTGGGGTGCTCGGTTTCGCTGACATCCCGGAACCGCCGCATCGCGCCTTCCGGCGGGAAACCGGCTTGCCGAATATCCAGTATCAAATCGGCCCGGTGGTTGATGCTGCTCGCCTGTACCAGCATCTGGTCTACGGCTGCCTGGAAATCAGTCCAGTTCCAGGGCCTGGCAAACGTTACCACCAGCGAACGGCACGCCGCGTCGCCCCACCCAACAGTTATTCCCATGTCAGCCGCCCCCTGCCTGATCGCCGAGGTGTGGATGCACCTCAGGTAATTGTCTTATTTAATCTTATCATAAGACCATCTACTGCTTTTTAACAGGCCTGTGACGTTAATAATTCGTGAATTTTAGAAATGATCTTTTTATGCCCTCGTTCGTTATGCAACCATAATCGTCCGTGATGGCGCGCTCCTTCTGTCCGGTTAACGACTTTCGTAAGATGTACTGAGGTCAGGCTTTCTAGGGAGTACAACCAACATTGATCTCACAGCCTGACCACTTCAACCGATTGTTTACTGTACTTCGGGAGAGCCAACGATGGAAAAGCCCGTCTCGACCTACGACCACCATACGCCGACACCAACCGACCATACCGTGCACGATCACGCCGCGCACGACACCGCGCATCACGACCACGCGGCACACCATCACTCACAGCAGACACATCACGATCACGCGCAGCATGGCGTCACCGATCACGACCATCACCCGCCGCTACAGCAGGATGCAATGGAACACGCCGCGCATGGCCGCGACCTGCAGCCGGCAGAGCATGACCACGCCGCGCACGTGGACCATACCGGCCACGAAGACATGTTCCGCCGCCGCTTCTGGGTGTCGCTGGTGCTGACGATACCGGTGCTGCTGTTCAGCCCGATGATACAGGAGTGGTTTGGCTTCTCAATGCCGGAA
The DNA here is from genome assembly GCA_016223085.1 of Chloroflexota bacterium. Taxonomy (GTDB): domain Bacteria; phylum Chloroflexota; class Anaerolineae; order Aggregatilineales; family Phototrophicaceae; genus CFX2. The sequence continues at coordinate 32,579 of JACRPS010000029.1, read as the reverse complement.
TTTGCCGGCAGCCAGTACGTCGGCGCGATCTTCGCCATCGCCATTTTCTTCTACGGCGGCCTGCCCTTCCTGCAAATGGCCGTGCCGGAAATCCGCAACCGCAAACCGGGCATGATGCTGCTGATCTCGCTGGCGATCACCGTCGCGTTTCTTTACAGCCTGTTTGCGCTGGTGGTTGACCCGATGGGCGGCTTCTTCTGGGAGATGGCGACGCTGATTGACATCATGCTGCTCGGCCACTGGCTGGAGATGCGCAGCGTGCGGCAGGCGTCCGGCGCGCTGAAGGAACTGGCGAAACTGATGCCGGACACGGCAGACCGCATCAACGCCGATGGCAATATCGAAACGGTTCCCGCCAGCCGCCTGCGCAAAAACGATCTGGTGCTGGTGCGCCCCGGCGCGAGCGTCCCGGCGGATGGCGTGGTGGAAGAAGGCCGTTCTGACGTGAACGAAGCCATGATTACCGGCGAGTCGCAGCCGGTGAGCAAGGAGCCGGGCGCGAAGGTCATCGGCGGCACGATTAACGGCGACGGCAGTCTGCGCGTCCGCGTGACGGCTACCGGCGACGAAACGGCGCTGGCGGGCATCATGCGGCTGGTCGAACAGGCGCAGCAGAGCAAATCGAACACGCAGATTCTGGCGGACAAAGCGGCGGGCTGGCTGTTCTATATTGCGCTGGCGGTCGCGGCGGTGACGGCGGTCGCCTGGATACTGGCGACCGGCTTCCGGCTTGAAGTGCTGGAGCGCGTTGTCACCGTGCTGGTGATCGCCTGCCCCCACGCGCTGGGGCTGGCAATCCCGCTGGTCGTGGCGATCAGCACGTCCATCGGCGCGCGCAACGGCATCCTCGTCCGTGACCGGCTGGCGCTGGAAGAAGCGCGCGAGATTGATACCGTCATCTTCGATAAAACCGGCACGCTGACCGAAGGCCGCTTCGGCGTAGCCGACATGGCGACCGCTGAGGGCTGGGACGCCGACCGGGCGCTGGCGCTGGCGGCGGCAGTTGAAGGCGACTCCGAGCATCCGATTGCGAAGGGCATCCGGCGCAAGGCAGAAGAACGCGGCTTGCCACGTGTCGAGGTCAGCGACTTCGAGGCGATCAAGGGGCGGGGCATTCGCGCCACCTCCAACGGGCAGACGGTTCACGTCGGCGGGCCGCGCCTGCTGGAACTGCTGAACCTGCAACTGCCCGATACACTGGTGCGCTTTGCCGAAACCGCCGACCGTAAGGGGCAGGCGGTAGTGTACCTGATTGTAGACGGGCAGGCCGCCGCAGCCTTCACGCTGGCGGACGTGATTCGCCCGGAGAGCCGGCAGGCGGTCAAACGGCTGCACGAGATGGGCGTGCAGGTCGCCATGCTCACCGGCGACAGCCGGGCTGTTGCCGAATCGGTGGGCGCGGAACTGGGGATTGATACGGTGATGGCCGAAGTGCTGCCGGAGCACAAGGAACAGAAGGTGGCTGAACTCCAGCGGCAGGGCAGGAAGGTGGCGATGGTCGGCGACGGTGTGAATGACGCCCCGGCGCTGACGCGGGCCGACGTGGGTATCGCCATCGGTAGCGGCACGGATGTGGCGATTGAGTCGGCGGGTATCATCCTGGTGCAGAGCAACCCGCTGGACGTGGTCAACGTGTTCGAGTTAAGCCGTTCGACCTACCGCAAGATGATTCAGAACCTGCTGTGGGCAACCGGCTATAACGTCGTCGCGCTGCCGCTGGCGGCGGGGCTGCTCGCGCCGGTGGGGATTGTGCTGTCACCAGCGGTGGGCGCGCTGCTGATGTCGGTCAGCACGATTGTGGTGGCGATCAACGCCCAGCTTTTGCGCGGCCTGCGCTTAAGTGGAGACGCGGCCCAGACAAGTTCCTGATGTTAGGTTCCGCCCCTACCAAAACATTCGGGAACCACTTTTAGCAACCCGTAGGGGCATGGCATGCCATGCCCCTACCAAAACATCCGGCAACCTACTTTTGTAGAGTCTCGTATATCTTTGTAGGGACGAGATACATCTCGCCCCTACGAACAGCCCTTTCTTAGGCTAATTACTTTCGTGAACCGGCTTTTGGCAGCCCCGTGCCAATCACCGCACCACTTTGAAATTAAACATCGGCGTTTTCAGCGCGGCCATCAGGTGTAACCACAGCGGCAGTACCATCTCTGCCCCGCGCGCCGTGGTGATGTCCCCCAGGTCAATCACCGATTTCCAGCCGAACCAGTCCTTGAGGATGTCCGTCACCTGCGCTTTGGCGGCAGCATCGTTGCCGCTCACAAAAACATCGTGATCGCCTGACAGCAGCGACGGATTAACCATGACGTTGGCGTTCATGGTGTTCAGCGTCTTGACCACCCGCGCCTGCGGGAACGCCCGTTGAATCTGCTCTCCCAGTGAATCGGTGTTGCAGACCGACAGCGTGGGTGGCATCCCGCGCGAGAAGTCAAGCGGGTTGGCGATGTCTATCAGGATTTTGCCGTTCAGATTGCGCTCGCCGGCCAGCTTCAGCGCCGCCAGCGACGCCATCCCCGACGTGCAGTTGAACAGGATTTCGCCAAAGGCTGCCGCCTCGGCAAACGTGCCCAGTTTGACGTGCGCGTGCTGCTGCCACTCGCGGAAGGGCGGATTGCCCATGAAGTCCGGTTCACTGTGCGCCAGCGTACGGTCCACGTCGCGCGTGCCGATCATCACATCATGCCCTGACTGGCTGAGCTTGGCGCTGATCGCCCGCCCGACCATGCCCGTGCCCAGAACGCCAATGTTCATAATCATTCCTCCGCTGTGGGTATTGAAAATCTATAATCCAGTCAATGCGGTGCTGACCTGCCACAACCGTTCCTGCGCGGCCTCATCATACGACTGCTGCGGTGAGGTCAGTTCCTGCCGGTTACCGAAATACTTGCCGCTGACTCCTTCGAGTTCCGGCGCGGTCACCACATACAGCACGCGCTGCGCCGCCTGTTCCGCTTCCGCCATAAATGGTCGGAACAGCGCGCCCAGAACCCGCATCATCGCTGGCATCCCCTCGCTGCCGAAATTGGATTTAAACACGCCGGGATGGACGCAGTTCACAGTGACACCCGTTCCCTGGAGCTGCCGCGCCAGTTTATACGTGAACAGGATATTGGCAAGTTTGGTTTCTGAGTAAGCGCGTAAGCCATTGTAGGGCCGTTTTTCAAATTGCAGGTCGTCAAAATTAATGGCAACGGTGTTGCCCAGCCGCGTGGTCACGTTGACGATACGAGCGGGGGCGCTGGCTTTTAACACGTCGAGCAGCAGATGGGTCAGCAGAAACGAGGCGAGGTGGTTAAACGCCAGCGAATATTCAATCCCATCGGCGCTGACCGAACGTGACATAAAGACACCGCCGGCATTGTTAACCAACACGTCGAGACGCGGATAGGTCGCCTTAAAATCCTGCGCCAGTTGGCGCACCGCCGCCTGTGATGACAGATCGGCCAGCAGCAGGTCAACCGCCGGGTTGCCACTGCCGGCGATGATTTCCTGCCGGGCCGCTTCGCCACGCTCCCGACTGCGGCACACCATCACTACCCGTGCGCCCAGCTTCGCCAGCCCCAGTGCCGTCGCCTTCCCCAGACCGGAATTTGCGCCGGTCACGAGCGTTACCTTACCTGTCATGGCTGTCATATCGCCTCGTTAATTGCTTTTCGGACACCTTCCTTGTAAGATGATACAGACCTGTCTATCTCATCTGTAAAGTGATAATACAGACAGGTCTGTATACCGTCAACTGTCCTTTTGGACAGTGGAACAGTTGATGAAATCCCGGTAAAACGGCATCCAGCATACCCGCACCCATCCTGCGTATCACCAGCATCGAGAGCGACATCATGGCAGACACACCGGCAACAACGAAACCCTCGGCCCGAAACATTATTCTGGAAACGGCGGCAGAGCTGTTCTTTCGGGAAGGCTTCCGTGCCGTCGGCGTGGATACCATCATCGAGCGTTCCGGCGTGGCGAAGATGACCCTGTACCGCCACTTCCCATCGAAAGATGATCTGATCGTCGCCTATCTGAAAGACAGCAACGATAAATTCTGGCTGTGGTTCAACGAGGCAGCGGCGCCGTTCGCTGACCAGCCTGCCGCGCAGCTTCTGGCGTTCTTTAGGGCGCTGGAGAAACTGGTGACGACGCCGAAGTGTTACGGCTGTCCGTTTTTGAACGCGATTGTGGACTTCCCGGACGACAGCCATCCGGGACATCAGGTCGCGCTGGAACACAAGCAGGCCGTGCGGGCGCGCTTCCGCGAACTGGCGCAGCAGGCCGGCGCGCGCCAGCCGGAAGCACTCGCCGACCAACTGCTGCTGCTCATGGACGGCGCGTTTATGGCCGTTCGGATGTTTGGCGTCAGCAATCCTGCCGCGCAGGTATCCGCCGCCGCCGAAACACTGATCTCAGCGCAGCTCTAAACCCGCCGCCGCCCAGATCATCAATGGTTGGCAAAAAACCGAAAAACGGACACAACCACAACAGTCGGTAGGCCAGAATGCGTTTCCTGCCTTTCTCTCTGACTACCGATCATAGACTAACGACTGAAGACTGAAGACTGTAGACTGATAACTTCTAACTCGGAACTCGCCAACTCGGAACTCAATTTTGTCAGCGGCAGCACACCCCCTCCCTTCCGCCGCCGCTGAAACCGCTGCCCGGCTTACCCGAATCTTATGTGTCTGGGGTATCATCAGGACATATGTGACGCTTACCGACAAGGAGCAAACGATGCCCCGGAAAGAGCGCGCCGGTTCGCCCCTGCTGGCCGGGCTGGGAGGTGTGGTCTCGGCTGTAGCCTCGCTCATCGGCGGGTGGATTGCCTACAGCCGCCTGTTTGTGAATCACGACATGCGTCTGCCGCTGGCAATCAACGCCGACCGCAAAATCTTCACGTCGCTACGCATTGGCGTCGCCAGCTATTACGCCGATGTTCACGCGCCGGGCCGCCCGCTGGTGCTGGTGCACAGTATCAACGCTGCTGCCAGTGCCTATGAGATGCGCCCGCTGTTCGAGCGTTACCGGGGTGAACGCCCGGTGTACGCGCTCGATCTGCCCGGCTTTGGCTTCTCCGAACGGTCCAACCGGGAGTACAGCCCGCAGTTGTACGCGCAGACGATCATCGAATTCCTGGCGACCCAGGTGCCGGAACCCGCCGATGTGGTGGCGCTGTCGCTGGGCAGCGAGTTTGTCGCCCGCGCCGCGCTGGAACGCCCTGACCTGTTCCACTCCATCACCCTGCTGTCGCCCAGCGGCCTGCGCCAGTCCCAGAACGACTTAAACCCCGCCGAGGTGGAACAGCGGAACCGCCAGAAACAGGTTAGCTACGGACTGCTGGCGTTCCCGCTGTGGAGCCAGGCGTTTTACGATCTGCTGACGACGCGCCCCAGCATCCGCTATTTCCTGCAAATGAGTTTCGTCGGGGATGTGCCGCCGGACCTGGTCGAGTATGCTTATCTGACGGCGCACCAGCCGGGCGCGCGTTATGCCCCGCTGCATTTTGTCAGCGGGCGGCTGTTCACGCCGAACATCGCCGGCCTGGTCTATGAACGGCTGAAAGTGCCGGTGCTGGTGATTTACGACGAAGACCCATTTGTCAGCTTTGACCTGCTGCCGCGGGTGATGAACACCTGCGCGAACTGGAAAGCCGTGCGGATCGCCCCAACCAAAGGGCTGGCGCACTGGGATAAACTGGATGAAACCGCGCCGGCCATCGAAGCCTTCTGGCGCGAGGCGGTGCGTGAGCAGGCATCCTGATAACCGCTGTAGGGGCAAGGCATGCCTTGCCCCTACGGTCGAACTGCGGGGGAACCATGACCGACTGGCAACACGTTCTGCTGCATTTTGCCAATAATGTTGAGGAGCATTTTGATACGCTGTGGACGCGGCTGATTAACCGGCTGGGCTGGATGGGGCCGGCGCAGATCGTGCCGTACATGGGCTTTGGCACGACCGAAACCTTTTATCTCAAAGGCCGCGTGCTGGAAGACAAGGGTGTAACCAGCGCCCGCGATAACGACACCATCTGGCAAAATCTGCTGAACATGTACCGGCGTTACAACAGTAACGAAATCTCGAACGCGCGTCTGCGGGCAACCGTTGGGGATGAGGTGATTGAACTGGAAACCAACGCCGAAGGCTTTTTTGAACTGCGCCACCCTACACCCCCCAGCTTCACACCCGATCACCTGTGGCACGACATCCCGCTGGAACTCACGCGCTTCCCCGGCGAACGCCAGCCGGAGAACGTGCGCGCCACCGGCCAGGTGTTGGTTCCGCCGCCCGGCGCGGAGTTTGGTGTCATCAGCGATATTGACGATACGGTGGTGCATACCGACGCGGCAAATCTGCTGAAGATGGCGCGCAACGTTTTTCTGAACAACGCCCGCACCCGTCTGCCGTTTGAAGGTGTGGCCGCCTTTTACCAGGCGCTGCAAAAAGGCACGAAGGGCGCGCTGAATCCGCTGTTTTACATCACCAGCAGTTCGTGGAACATCTACGATCTGCTGGTGGACTTCTTCCAGGTGCGCGGTATTCCGCTGGGGCCGCTGTTTATGGTTGACCTGGGCCTGACCGACGACTATTTCCTTTCGCCCAGCCACCGCCAGCACAAACTTGGTTACATCCGTACTGTGCTGGACACGTATCCGCATCTGCCATTTATCCTGATCGGAGACAGCGGCCAGCGCGATCCGGAGATTTACCTCGAAGTAGCGCAAGCCTATCCGGGGCGCATCCCGGCAGTGTACATCCGCGACGTGGCCGACGACCGCCGCGACGCGCAGGTGCAGGATTACATCCAATCGGCGGCCAATGTGGGTACGGAAATGCTGCTGGTGAAGGACACGGCAGCGGCTTCGCTCCACGCCACGCAAAAAGGTTACATCCTGCCGGAGACGCTGCCGGACATCAGCCAGGATCGCCAGCAGGACCAAAAAGCGCCGGACAACCCGGTGGAGAAACTCCTCGACCCGAAAAGCGTATAATACAAAGATGCTCCCTGTTGCGACGAGGTGGTCATGGACATGGTGTTCTTTGCGTCAGCCGCCGAACTGCGCGCGTGGTTCGAGCAAAACCACGAGACGGCGAAGGAACTCTACGTTGGTTTCTACAAAAAAGGGTCGGGCAAGCCGAGCGTCACCTGGCCGGAGGCGGTTGACGAAGCCCTGTGTTTTGGCTGGATTGATGGCGTTCGTAAAGGGATTGATGACGTCAGCTATGTCATTCGCTTTACACCGCGCAAGCCGGGCAGCGTGTGGAGCGCAACCAATATCGCCAACGTCGAAAAACTGCTGGAACGCGGCCTGATGCAACCCGCCGGCCTGAAAGCCTTCAACGAGCGTAAGCAGGACAAATCGGCGGTTTATTCCTATGAGCAGGGTGACGTTCAGTTTGACGAGGCCGAGGAGCAGCAGTTCCGCGCCAACCCGGCGGCATGGGCATTCTTCCAGGCGCAGGCCGGCTCGTATCGGAAGGCGTGTATCTGGTGGGTGATCAGCGCGAAGCAGCCTGCTACCCGGCAGAAACGCCTCGCCACGCTGATCGAAATGTCCGAAGCGGGCCGAACCGTACCGCAGTTCACCCGCCGCACCCGCTCTACCTGAAATCGGTTATAATCGCTGTCAAAGGCGGAACAGGGAACGGGGTATGAACGACATCAACGTGCGCAATGTGGTGATCGTGGTCGCTGCGGTGGTGGTGGCGCTGGTGGTGCTGGGCATCATCGGCGGCATCCTCACCAACATCGTGCCGCTGGCGATTGTCGCCGTGATCGCCTTTATCCTGGGGCGGCTGTCGCACCGCGTCAACTATCTCCAGTTGGGCAGAACTGCGGCCAAGAGGGTGAGCGATGCTACCCAGATCGTTGAAAAAGCTGGCGCAGGGAAGGCTGCCAAACGGGCGGAAACACGTCATCAAGCTGCAAGCAGACGTATCGAAGGCGTGGAGACCACACTCGATCAAGCTGCCACCCGTGCGCAGACTCGCCAGCAGGCGCAGGGCTACAACCAGAGCGCGCAGGCCGCCAACCAGCGCCTCGCGTCCGAAGCGACCACCGCCGCTGAACAGGCTGCCGTGAAGGCCGAAGCCAAAGCCGCCGAAACACCGGCGCGGCTGGTGGAAATCGAAACGACCGAGGAGGACTTGTCCCCAACGCCGATACTCGACGTAAAAACGGTTGAGCAAATCCAGGCGGAAGCGCGGCGGGTGGAACAGGAAGCGGCCAAAAAAGCGCAGGCGCTGGACGTGCAGGCTGCGCTGGAAGAACGCCGCAAGCGGCTGCTCGGCGGGAAAGAGGAATGAGGTACGAGGTATGAGTAATTGGCGATGTGAAGCTGTGATCGCCGTGTGATGAGCGATAAGATGGGTGAAATCAGGCTCATCATTCAGCCGGATGAAACAGAGGCCGAAGCGGCCCAGGTGTTTGTTGACGGCACCATTGACGGTCATGCATACCGTTTTCTCCTCGACACCGGCGCGGCCAGAACCAGCGTGGCGCTGGACGGGTATACAGCCACGTTTCCTGCTGTGGAGAAGGACAGCACTTCCGGTGTCTTTGCCGCCAGCAGTGACGATTTGATTACCGTCCCTGGCATTGCGGTTGGAGCGATTTCAAGGCAGAACTTCACTGTCGCCCGCGCAACAGAGCGGATGCCCAACGCCACCAACTTAATCGGGATGGACCTGCTGAAAGACTACCGCTGTCACTTCCGGTTTGACGAAAACCGGGTTGTGGTGGATGGGACGCTGGAGCGCGAAGCGGACGCTAACTTTCACGAACTGCTGTTTGACCGGAAGTTCCATCCCTACCTTGACGTTCAGTTTGAAGGCATCAGGGCCAGCGCGGTTTGGGATACGGGCGCGAGTATAACGGTGGTGGACATCAACTTCATCCAACGGTATCCGGCTTTCTTTGAGGCAGCGGGACATTCCACCGGCACGGATTCGACCGGCACGCAGGTCGAAACCCCTATGTTTAGCATGTCGGCGGCTAGAATCGGCCCTCACATCTTTCCACCGCACCGGGTCGCCGGCGTTGATCTGTCTGCGGTGAATGCCAGAATCGAAGTGCCAATGGATTTGATTCTGGGCTACAGCACACTGAGCAAAGCGAACTGGCTGTTTGACTTTCCGCAACAGCGCTGGGCGATTACAAAGTGGCTTGGATGAATGCCGTCAGGCAATTCGATGAAACCCGTCTGTTTGCGCCTCACCCGCCCCTGTTTTATACTCATCCCTGATCACTCATCCCTCTTGCCTTATCCGTATGAAACTGCTTTTTGTCTGTGCTTCCCTTGATCTGACGCAGCCGTTCAGCGCCACACCCGCCTGGTGGCAGCTATTGAAGGCACTGTACGAAATCGGCGTGGACGTGATCGCCACGCCCTATCAAGGCCCGGCCATCGAATCGCTGTGGTGGCGCGCCGAACCGAATCCGGCCAAGTGGCAGGGCGACACGTTTAAATTCCTGCGCGACACGGCGCGGAAGGTGCTGGGCGACAGGCCGCCGGCGCATGTGCAGAATACGAATGAACCGCCAAGACGCCAAGAACGCCAAGAAAAGGATGCAGGAGAAACATCTGTCGACCGTGCGGTGCGCCAGATCGCGCAGACGCTGATCGCGCCGCTGTGGTGGAAGCATCTCGACCGCATCCTGACGGAACAGCCGGACATAGACGCCGTGATCTTTCTGACGATTCCGCTGAATCATGTGGTCGGTGTGGCGGGGGAAATCCAGCGCAAACACGGCAAGCCGGTGCTGTATTACGACGGCGACGTTCCTGCCAGCCTGCCGAATATGCAGGGTTTCGCGTCCGGCTTCCGCATCTATCAGGGTGCGCATCCCGCCGAATACACCGCTTTCATCAGCAACAGCAAGGGCGGTGAGGAGGCGCTGACGGCGCTCGGCGCGCGCGCAGTGCATACGATCTACTACGGGGCGGACCCTGACGTGTTCAGCCCGGTGGACGTGCCGGCGCAGGATTTGGACGTGATGTTTTACGGGCATGGCCGCGAGTACCGCCAGCAGTGGATTGAGGCCATGATTACCACGCCATCCAATGCGCTGCCGGAGGCGCGCTTCGCCGTGCGCGGCACCAAGCTGGGCGACCTGGGGCGGGCGCAAACGCTGCCGTATCTCAGCTTCAGCAAGCTGCGCGAATATGCCTGCCGCAGCAAGATCAACCTGTGCATCACCCGGCTAGCGCACGCCAGCGTCTACGGCTCGTCGTCGTCGCGCCCGTTTGAACTGAGCAGCATGGGCTGCTGCATTGTCGCCAATCCGTATGCTGGCATCGAAGAATGGTTCGAACCGGGCAGGGAGCTGGTCGTCGTTCACTCAGCGGACGAAGCGATTGACCGCTACCGCTGGCTGCTGGCGCACGACACCGAACGGCTGGCGATGGGCCGCGCCGCCCGCGAGCGCGTGCTGAAAGAGCACACCTTCCGCCACCGCGCCCGCCAACTGGTGGACATCGTGCGGCGGTATGCTTAAACATTCAACCCCCTGGCAAATCAAGAAAGCCCGCTGTTGACAGTAGGAGCACGGCATGCGTGCCCCTACTAAATGCCCCCTCAATTCGCCACTTCCCGGGTTCTAACTGTTTGATGAGCAGGCACGCCCCGGTTACAATCGGGCTATCCATTAGTGGGGATACGGCGCATGGTCGTCGAAACGGTCACAATTCCGGTACAGTCGCGCTTCGGCGTGACGGTCTACAATTCGCTGCTGGCGCACGATCCGGCTTCGGATAGGCTGCTGGTGCTGCTGCCGGGCAAGGGCTACACCTGTCATCACCCGGTGCTGTATTACCTGCGCCGGGCGGCGCTGGCGCTGGGCTACGACGCGCTCAGTGTCGAATACGGCTTTCAGATCGCCAACGCGGAACTGGACGCCAACAGCGTGGCCTGGATGCAGGCAGACGTGGAAGCGGCGCTGCGGCCTGTGCTGGTGCGCGGCTACCGGCGCGTGTGTATCGCCGCCAAGTCGCTGGGCACGGCGCTGGCCGGCGAACTGGCGCGGATGCTCCCTGAGGACTCGGTATCGCTGCTGCTGCTGACACCCATCGGCGGCGCGCTGCAAGGGCTGGGCAGCATCCCCACACTGGCCGTCTTCGGTGCCGCGGATGCGCTCTACACGCCGGAGGTGGCCGCCGCCTATACCGGGCATCCCACCATCGTCTGCCGCGTATTTGACGGGTTAAATCATTCGCTGGAAATGAAAGGAAGCTGGCGCGAGTCGCTGGCCGTGCTGCCGGAGATCATCGCCGTGTGTGAAGACTTTTTGAGACGGGAGGGCTGACCGATGAACCTGCCAACCCCGGAAGCCTGGAACGCAAGCCTGTTTGACGACAAACACCACTACGTCACCGACTACGGCGAAAGCCTAATTGACCTGCTCGCGCCCATGCGCGGCGAACGGATTCTGGACCTGGGCTGCGGCACCGGACATCTGGCGTACAAGATCGCGCTGCGCGGGGCGCAGGTCGTCGGGCTGGACAGTTCGCCGGACATGCTTAAGCTGGCGCAGCACAACTACCCTGATCTGGAATTTGTGCAGGGCGAAGGGACTAACTTCCAGTTTGACCAGCCGTTTGACGGCATTTTCTCCAACGCCGCATTGCACTGGATGACCGACGCCGACGCGGTAGCGCGCTGCATAGCGCGGGCGCTCAAACCCGGCGGGCGGCTGGTGGCAGAGTTGGGCAGCCGGGGGAACATCCACACAATCATCACAGCGGTTCAGAATGCCCTGCAAGCCTTTGGCTACTATGTGTTCCGGGACGGCCTGCCCTGGTATTTTCCCAGCATTGGCGACTACGCCTCGCTGCTGGAACGGCACGGCTTCCGCGTGATTTACGCCGCCGACTTCGACCGCCCGACGCCGCTGGAAGGTGAGACCGGCCTGCGTGACTGGCTGACAATGTTTGCCGGCGCGTTTTTCCGCCTCATCCCCGCCGAGCAGACCGAGCAGATCATCCAGGACATCGAAACGCGGCTGCGCCCGGCGCTCTACCGCGACGGGGAGTGGGTAGCGGACTACCGCCGCCTGCGGATTATGGCGGTTAAGCAGGCTGACGCAGCAACGTAATTACCCCCTCCCCACAACGTGGAAAGGGGCAGGGGGTGAGGTTTGGTCATGGAGAAATAAGCCGTTCGGTATAATCGGCTTACGGCGTCGCCGGAACGAGGGTTTTACCGTCCAGCGACATCATGCGGTCAGAATAGGAATCCTCCCCTACCAGCGCGAACCGCAGCTTCGCCGGCTGACCGTCCTCTCTGGTCACGAACACATCATAGAGGGCTTCGGGGTTGAACCAGTGAATCTGACCGCCTTCGACGGCGAATTTGCCCTTTGAGATGCAGTCAGCGCAGGCCGGGCTGTTGCCAATGTTCACCGTGCCGTCCGGCAGCAGTTGCATCCGTAACACGCCTGACGAGGTTTTGAGCTTCCACACGCCGAGGACATCCTCGATGCTGCTGATCGGCACTTCCCTCTGGGCGCGCGCATCGGCCAGACGGCTACCCTCGACTTCCCAGAACAGCGGATTGCTCTCATACCACCAGAATTCGGCAGCCTTGCCGTCCTCTACCCGGATAATCACCAGATTATCCCACTGCATCTTTTCCCCGGTCGGGTTAATCACCCGGTCAGGATACGGCGCGAAGGCATTCTGGAAAGTGCCTTCACAGGCATAATGAACCAGTACGGTATCGTTCTCAGCCGCGATTCGGGTTGTGACGCAGTTCAGATCAGGGAACGAGTTCTGCCACAGGGCAAACCATCCACTCAGGTTGGTGGGGTTGTTCTGCGACGTTCCGTAAAACCCGTGTCCCGTCATGACTTGCTGATACCACTGCGCCATTTCCTTTATGGAGGCCGGGCTGTTCACCCCGACCAGTGCACCGAGACGGTACAATTCGGCCAGGCGCGTTTCCAGCAGTGTGCCGGCGTCAAGCCAGGTTTTTTCCATACCCCAGGGGTTGAAGCTGACACTGGCCGTTATTGGAACGCTGAAACCGTCACCGGCAGCGGTCAGTCGGGCAAAGACTTCCGCGCCGTCCTCAACGATCTGGTCAACGGTGAAGGTCACACCAGGCAGATTGCTGCGGAAGCGGCTGATATAGGCTTTCAGCCCTTCGATGTCAGTGATCGGCGCGGGCAATCCGGCATCGTAATGGCTGAAATCAGGCGCCAGGAAGTCATCCAGTACATCCAGATTGCCCTCATTCCACACCTCGTTGATGTAACGCTCAAAAGCGGCTGAGGGTGTATCTTCCTGCTGGAGCGGGCCGAGAATGACCGGCAGGGCGGGAGCGCGATTGAAGATCAGAATCGTGCCAACGATCAGAGTAATGGCGAGGGCAGCGATCAGCGTCAGCGGCACGTTGAGTTGCCGGGGGGATGCCGGCAGGCGGAGTGTATGACTGAAAAACATCTTTTTATCCTTCCACTGGTTCGGCTTATAAGATTGGGAAGAACCAGAACTGCGGGGGGCATAACGGCTGTTTCCTGGCAACACCAACGGCGGCAGCGTGCCCTTGAGACTTTCGACCTCTGCCGCCGCGCCCTGCGCCAGCAGCCGCCAGTCTTCCAGTTCCATGCGGCAGTCAGCACAGTCCGCGAGGTGCTGTTCCAGGGCGGTGCGTTCATCGTCCGCCAGCGTGCCGTTAATGTAGCCCAACAACCAGTCCTGCCAGGGTTCATGCATGATGGATGTCCTCGATCTGTAACAGCCGCCGCATGGTTTGCCGGGCATGGTATAACCGGCTTTTGACCGTCCCCACCGGCACGCCCACCAGACCGGCAGCCTCGGCGCAGGTCAGGCCGTGATAAAACACCAGTTTCACCACCTCACGCTGGTCGGCAGGAAGCTGCGAGAAAACTTCGCCCAGTTTTTCGTACAGGAGATGACGCTCGACCATCGCGGGCACGCTGATCGTGTCCGCCGCAGCACCGTCGTCAAACGCAACGCAGGGCAGTTGGTGGCGGTAACAGGCGTCTATCACGTGGCGGCGGGCAATCGCCAGCAGCCAGGTCCGCACCTTGCACTCTCCCCGGAAGGCCGCCGCCGCTTTCCAGACCGCCAGCATCACATCCTGCAGGACTTCCTCGGCCCACTGGCGGTCGTGCAGTCGGTCTATCAGAAAGCTCAGGAGGCCCGCCCCGTGCCGGTCGTACAGTTCCCGCAGCGCGTGGGTGTCGCCTGTACCAATCGCGCGAATGAGGGGCAAATCGGGGTCTTCCGGGGACGGTCGGGGTATCACGGCGACTCCTTATCCTGTCGCCCATATTAGACGGACTCTGGAGCAAACCGGTTCAATTTTGGCCGGTCTGTCTCGTACTTGAAGCGAAACTATCCGCTATAATTTATTTACTCATTGTAAGGCTAATTTCGCGGATTGGGTTTGTCTGTCAGGATGTCAGACTTTTCAACTTTCCCGCATTGCGTTTATAATGCCGGTCATGCAACCATCACCCGATCAATTTCCCGACTATCACTTTTTGCTGATCGCGCCGAACCTGGGCGCGGAATGGCTGTTCGACGCGGCGCGCGCCTACTGGGAGCGCTTCCGTCCCATCATCACCAGCGACCTGGAACTGCCACGCCTGGTGCCGCCGGAGTACAGCATCGTCCTGACCGTGATCGCCCGCCGTGACACCGCCGCCCAGTGGGGTGTGACCGTCGCGCAAAATTTGCCGCATATCCTGTTCGACCCGGTGGTCTACGACAGCTTCGATGACATGAAGCAGGCGCTGAACACGCGCGCCACGCTCAACCAGCCGTTTGGCGTACCGTTAGCGCCCACGCCCACGTCGCCGCCGCCGATCACGCCAACGCCGGGGTCGCTGCTGGGCCAGCCCGCGCCGGCACAGCCGACCGCCGCGCCCACGCGCGCGCCCGGCGGCTTCATCACGGAAACGCCCACCCCGTCCCAACCCGAACCGTCGTCCACGCCGTCCGGCCCGGTGTATCCCACACCCGGCCCGATCATCGGCGGAGGCTCGTAGATGCGGCTTGACCAGTACATCTGGTCGCGGAATCCGCGCGGCCTGCATGTCCAGCGCGCCCTGATTACGCCGCTGGAGTATTCCCGCTGGACCGAACCCCATTTCGGCTGGGTGAAGCTGGTGGCCGCCGAACACGAATACGTGGACGACGCGATGGATTTCCTGGCGCGGGGTATCACGCCCATCGTGCGGCTGTACGTGGAGCGCCCCGGCGCGATGCCGTTTGATGGCCGTCTGCGCGATCTGACGCTGCAATACGTGCGCGCCGGCGTCCGCTGGTTTGAGTTCTACAACGAACCCAATCTGCCAATCGAATGGCCGCCGGGCGCGTGGATTAGCTGGCAGAACTTCGACGGCATGATTCGCCCGCTGATGGACAACTGGATGGTCTGGGCGGAATTTGTCGCCGGGCTGGGCTGTTACCCCGGCTTCACCGCGCTGGCGGAAAGCGCCGCGCCGGAGTCGGCGTCCGTGCGCTGGATGGATGCCTTCCTGAATTATCTGGCGCAGGCGCACTTTGACCGCTTCGCCACGCTGCTGAACAACGGCCTCTACTGCGCCACGCACCCCTACATCCTCAACCATTTCTATCAGGAAATCCCCGGCCAGGGGCCGGCCAGCGCCCGCCCGCCGGAGCAGCAGAACGCCCGCGAACCGGGCTGGCACTTCGAATACCCCTACGACCCCATCTCGCAGCAGACCGACCCCGGTCGTACCGTCTACGGCGGCACCGCCAAAACGCCGCACGGTGATCCAACCGGTCTGGTGGCGATGGGGCAGATGTTTAACGAACGCTGCGCCCAAATCTGGGGGTCGCAGGCCGTGCCGGTGGTGGGCACGGAGGGCGGCATATTCCCGTTTAACGAAGAACCGTTTTACCAGCAGGACAACCGCTATCCGCCCTACACCCGCGACAGCCAGGCGGAAGCGACGGTCGCCATGTTCGAGTGGAGCGCGCGGCAGGCGCCACCCTGGTTCTTCGGCGTGTGTTTGTGGAAAGAGGACGAGTATTACCGGCTTGGGCCGGTGCGGGCGATTGAACGGCTGCGCGAAACCCCGCCGCTGTTTAAGACCGTGCCGCCGCTGGAAGTGATGAAAGCGCCCAACGGCCCGGGGCCGGTGCACGGCGAACCGGACCTGCACGCCGTCATCCTCGCGCCAGGGTTGGCGCCGGACTGGTTCTTTGATACGGCACGGGCGTACTGGAATCGCTTCCGCCCGCTGGTCACGACCGGCTGGGATTTTATCCAGTACATTCCCAACAACCGCAGCCTGGCCGCGACCGTGATCGCGCCACCGGACGTGGTGCAGTCCATCACCGAAACGCTGCAAAAGCAGTATCCGAATGTGGTGCTGGACGTAATCGTGGCGGAAAGCGAGCTAACCAGCGTCGCCAGCGTGCTGAATGCCCGTGTCTGGAGCGACCGGCGCTTTGGGTAGTTAGTTATCCGTTTTCAGTGGTCAGTTTTCTGCTTTTTTAGTACAGCTATGGCTGACTTTTGTTCCTGACTGACAACTGACGACGGATGACTGAAGACTAAAAACGAGGAACGAGCCTTGCGACTAGACGAATACCAGTGGTCGCGCAACCCGCGCGGCCTGCACAACGAGGGCGCGTACAAGGCGCTCAACTTCGACCGCTACCGGCACCTGCAACTGGGCTGGATGAAACTGGTCTGCGGCGGTGACGAGTTTGTGAAGGACATTCCGACGCTGCTCAGTCTGAACATCACGCCGGTGATCCGCATTTACCGCGCCGTGCCAGGGGCCGAGCCAGTGGACGAAGGCGTGCGGCGCTACTGGGAAACCTACCGCCGCGCCGGGGCGCTGTGGTTTGAGTTCTATAATGAGCCGAACTTCCCCGACCCCGAGTGGCCGGAGGAGATGCGCCCGCACGTGCATTACACCAACATCGAGCAGGTGATTCGCCCCCTGTGCGACAACTGGATTATCTTCGCCGAATACATCCTCAGCATCGGCGGCTATCCCGGCTTCCCGGCGCTGGGCGAATCGTCGGATGTGGTGCAGTTCATGGACGCCATGCTGATCTTCCTGCGCGATCACCGGCGCGAGCGGTTTATCAACATCATGCGCAGCGGCGGCTATGCGGCGGTGCACCCGTACACCCTCAACCACTTCTATCAGGAGATGCCCGGCAATCCGCTGGTGGCGCGCCCGCCGGAACAGCAGAACGGCGCAGAAGGCGGCTGGCACTTTGAGTATCCCTACGACCCGATTTCCCAGTCCATCTCGCCCGGCATTACCGCCTTCGGCGACCCCAACAGCCTGATCGGCATGGGCACAGTCTTCAACCAGCGGCTGAAGGAGTGGTTTGACCTTGACCCCGTGCCGGCGGTCGGCACCGAAGGCGGCATCTATCCGCTGCCCGCCAACGGCGAAACCAAGCAGCCGGACAGCCGCTTCCCGCCCTACACGCCGCAGAGTCACGGCGAAGCCACCGCCGCGATGTTTAACTGGATGGCAACCCAGGGGCCGGAATGGCTGATCGGCCTGTGCCTGTGGAAAGAGGATGACTATTACAATTACTCGCTGCCGGCGGTGCAGCGTCTGGAACAGATTCGGCAGATTGGCTGGCGCGGACAGCCACCAACACACGGCGAGTACACCGTGCGCGGGCCGGGGCCAATTCACGGCGAGCCGGACTTCCACGCCGTTGTGCTGGCGCCGGGGCTGGACCCAGCCTGGTTCTTTGACACGGCGCAGGCTTACTGGCAGCAGTTCCGCCCGATTGTAACCACCGCCTGGAACTTCATTGACTTCATCCCCAATGACCGTAGCCTGGGTGTCACCGTCATCACCCCGCCGGACATGGTGGATTCGATGCGGCAGGCGATTGCCCAGCAGTACCCCAACGTGCTGCTGGATGTGATTGTCGCGCAGGGCGACATCCAGAGCGTGGCCGACGTATTCACCCAGCGGGTGTGGAGCAACCGGCGGTTTGGCTGAAGCGTGTCACCTCGCACCCGTTTTCTGTTGTATACTGATGATGGAGTAGGGTGAATTACTGTAGTGAAGCTGATGGCCGATTATTCATCAGTGAAGATCGAGGAACTGTACGACATCCCCGCGTTTCGCAACCTGCCGGATGAACAGGTGCGAAGTCTCGCTGCCGTCATGGTGCGCCGCAATTACGCGCCCGGCCAGATGATTTTTATGGAGGGTGAGCAAGCCGGTTCCTTGTGGTTTGTGGCTGCGGGGCAGGTTAAGATCATCAAACAGTCGCTGAACGGGCGGATACAGGGATTGTGTTTGATGAACCGGGGCAAATGTTTTGGCAGTTGCCCCCTGTTTGACATGGAGAAGAATCCGGCGTCTGCCCAGGCGCTGAATCAGGTGACACTGTTTGTCCTGCCCGACGAAGCCTTCCAGCAGCTCAAAACGCGCGATCCGCAGCTTGTCAAAGCGCTGCTGCATGTCTACAGCCAGCGGCTGGAACACCTGTCGCGTGTCAGCGAAGTGCTGGGGTCGTGGTCGGTGGCCGACCGGATTAACGACTGCCTGCTGACGTACGCCGACCGTACCGAACCACAGCCGACGATTGAACTCACCCACGAAAAACTGGCGTCGCTCGTTGGCACCGTGCGTGAGGTGGTGACCCGTCACCTGACTCATCTGGAAAAAGAAGGGGTCGTGCGGAATGAAGTAGGGCGCATTACCCTGCTGAACCCCAACGCGCTGCTGCCACCATGCGCCTGTCCCGATGAGACAACGACCCCATAACGTGATTTAGGTCACATCAGGCGGCTGTTTCTGCCTCTATGCTGACCGTATGGTCAACGAAGCTAACGGCAGTTATATGATGGTCACGGCGGATTCCTTATCCACGATTCAACTCTTTAAGGCGCTCAGCCCGCGTACCCATCGCTGTCTGGCGGAAAAAGCGGTGCTGGCTGTGTATCCGACAGGGGTAGACCTGTACCGCCAGGGCGACCCGCCCAGCGGTCTGTTCGCGCTGCAATCAGGCCGGGTGAAGTTGTACCGCCGGTCAAAGGAGAAGTGCCAGATACTGGCGCTGCCGCTGCCGGGCGACTGCCTGGGCGCAGAGTCGCTGCCAACCGGCGGCCTCAGCCCGTACTCGGCAACCACACTGACGCCGGTAAAAGCGGTTACGCTGCCGGCAGATGTTCTGCAAACGCTGCTGGATGAACACGCCGATTTCCAGGAAGTGTTCCTGCGTCTGATAACCGACCGCCTCAAGCAGTTTGTGACGCTGGTACACGATCTGGCGTTCCGGGATGTCACCTCCCGGCTTGCCACCGTCCTGCTGGCCCGCGCGGAACTGGAGGGACGACCCCACGAAGCGGGCGGCGTTTACTTCGACCGGCTGCTGTCCCAGCAGGAATATGCTGACATGGTCGGGACCGCCCGCGAAGTGGTCTACCGCACCTTCAAAAAATTTGAGGATGATGGGCTGGTTCGACTGACGCGCGATACCATCTACATCCTTGATCTCGACACCCTCCGTGTGATTGCGCTTCAGGAAGCCCGCTAGTCCCCTCAATTCGTGAAATCTGTCACCTCATGTGACTTGGGTCACATCAGCCCTGCCTGTTCCATTCCATGATAAAGCTACACCGGTGCTGTCACCAGGCAGCATCGAACGGCTTTTTTAGTCCCCTGGGGGCATGGAGACAGAACAACCGATGATTTCACAACGATTATTCTCAAAAGTAGTGGTTATAGGGGCGGTCGCGGCGGTAGCCGTCCTGGTGGCCCTGGTGATCGCGCCCAAAGCGATGACCAGCGCCCAGGGCAGCAGCCTCGACTGGCAGACGATTGCCGAGCAGCGCGGGCTGACCGAAGCCGACATGCGCGCGGCGGCGATGACGTATACGCCCAGCGGCAAACTGGATGAATACGTCATGTTTGCGTCGGCGGGTCAGGGCGGGCAGGTGCTGGCGATTGGTCTGCCTTCGATGCGGCTGCTGCGCCTGATTTCGGTGTTTGCGCCCGAACCCTGGCAGGGGTATGGCTACGGTGCCGGCAACGAAGTGCTGGAGCAGGGCTTCATTGACGGGCAGGAAATCCTGTGGGGCGACACGCACCACCCGGCGCTGAGCGAAACCAATGGCGAATACGACGGCCAGTGGCTGTTCATCGGCGACAAGGCCAACGGGCGCGTGGCGGTGATTGACCTGCGCGACTTCGAAACCAAGCAGATCGTCCACAATCCCGCCTTCCTGAACGATCACGGCGGCACGTTTGTGACGCCCAACACCGAATATATCGTCGAAGGCGCGCAGTATGGTCTGCCCGTCGGCGGTGACTATGCGCCGATTGAGGATTATCAGAATTCCTACAGCGGCATGATTACCTTCTGGAAGTTCGACCGCGACGCCGGGCGCATTGATTACAGCAAGTCGTTTGCGATGGAACTGCCCCCGTACTGGCAGGACCTGTGCGATTCCGGCAAGCTGGTTTCCGAGGGCTGGATTTTCTGCAATTCGTTTAACGCTGAAATGGCGTTTGGCGGTATTGAGAAGGGCAACCCGCCGTTTGAAGCCGGTGTCAGCAAGGGCGCGGTGGATTACCTGCACATCATCAACCTGAAGGCGGCGGAAGCGGTCTTCCAGGCCGGCGCGGCGGTGGATGTGAAGGGCTTCAAGGTTATTCCGCTGGAAACGGTGATCGAAAACGGCCTGCTGTACCTGGCGCCGGAACCCCGTAGCCCACACGGCGCGGATGTGACACCGAAGGGTGATTTCATCTCCATCGGTGGCAAGCTCGACCCGCATGTGTCGGTGTACAGCTTCCAGAAGATCAAGGACGCCATCGCCGCCGGCCCAACCGAGAAAGACCCGTTTGGCGTGCCGGTGCTGGCGCTGGAAAGCGTGCTGGAAGCGCAGGTCGAACTCGGCCTTGGCCCGCTGCACACCGTGTATGATGATCAGGGCTACGCCTATACCAGCCTGTTCCTCGACAGCGCCGTGGCGCGCTGGAGCATCGGTGCGGAAGGCTACCGCCCGCAGGATGGCTGGAAGCTCATCAACAAAACTCCCGTTCAGTATAACGTAGGGCATCTGGCCGCTGCGGAAGGCGACACGACTACACCGGATGGCCGCTTCCTGGTCGCGCTTAACAAGTGGTCGGTAGACCGTTTCCTCAGCACCGGCCCACTGCTGCCGCAGAACCTTCAGTTGATTGACATCTCGCAGCCGGGCGACCAGACGCAGATTCTGTACGACATGCCCATCACCGGCGCGGAGCCGCACTACTCGCAGATCATCAAGGCGGACAAGCTGAAGGCGTGGGAAGTGTACCCTGAAGTGGGCTGGAACCCGCTGACGCAGTCGGTGGACCCGAACGCCGTCGCGCAGGGGACGGAAGGCGTGACCCGCGATGGCAATAACGTCACCGTGCGCATGACCGCCGTCCGCAGCCACATGACGCCGGAACATGTCGAAATTCAGGAAGGCGACCATGTAACGTGGACAATCACCAACGTGGAACGCGCCCGCGACGCAACCCACGGGTTCGCCATCCCCTTCTATAACATCAACCTGAGCATCGAGCCGGGTGAATCCATTACGTTCGAGTTTGAGGCGACGCGCTCCGGTGTCTTCAGCTTCTACTGCACCGAGTTCTGCTCCGCGCTCCATCTCGAAATGATGGGCTACATGATGGTGAAGCCACAGTAAGCTATCGCAGGCAGGTGGGGTGGCAGGGTTTATCCCTGCCGCCCCCTTCCTCAGACACATGAGGTTTGTTATGACAACCAACGTTATTTCTTCGACCAATACCAGCGCCAGCCGCGCCTCTCAGACCGCTTCCCGCCGCTGGCTGAAGTGGCTGCCGTCGGTTCTGTTCCTCGGCGCGGCGGTGCTGCTGCTGGTTTCGATCAGCGCGCCGTACTGGGGGCTGGTGCTGCAAGCGCCGCAGTATCCCGGCGGGCTGCGGATGCGCGTCTTTGTCAACAACATGACCGGCGACGAAGACCCCAGGCTGGACGAAGTGCGCGAAATTGATGGCCTCAACCACTACATCGGTATGAAATCGCTGTATGAAGCCGCCAAATTCGAGCGGTCTATCGCCCTTCCCGCCGTCTTTATCATGGCGGTGCTGCTGGTGGTGGCGGCGGTCTGGCGGCGGCGCTGGACGTGGCTGCTGGCGCTTCCCGCGTTTGCGTTCCCGGTAGTGTTTCTGGCCGATCTCGGTTTGTGGATGGCGTATTACGGCCAGAACCTTGACCCGTATGCCCCGCTGTCCAGTTCGATCCAACCGTTCACCCCGCCGATTCTGGGTGAAGGTGTGATCGGGCAGTTTAAGACTATTGCTTACGTGGATACCGGCTGGTACATCATCGCCGCCGGCAGCCTCCTGATCGCCGTTGCGCTGCTCATCAAACTCAGCGGTAGGCTGGTGCAGCCCAAAGGGTAATCCTGATGAAGACGCACCCGGTTTACGCACCCCGCCGTTTTATGATCCTCGCCGCCCTGATGGTGTTCCTGAGCGCGCTGGCTGAGCCGGTGGTGGCCCAGAGCCAGCCACTGGTGGTTGCGCCGGACGGCGCCTACACCACGATTGAAGCGGCGCTGACGGCGGCAGCGCCGGGCGATGTCATCGAAGTGCGCGGCGGCACGTACCCCGCCCCGCTGGTGATAGACAAAACCGTGTCGCTGGTAGGCGTTCAGCAGCCGGTGATTGATGGTGGCGGCCAGGGCAGCCTGGTGCTGATTAACGCGCCGGACGTGTCCTTCAGCGGCTTTACCGTACGCGGCAGTGGCGCCAGCCTGACGCACGAAGACACCGCTATTGTCATTCAGGCGGCAGGCGTGACGGTTGCCAATAACGTGCTGGACGACGTGCTGTTTGGCATCTACTTCGCTAATGCGGCGGACGGTCTGGCGCAGAATAACATCATTCGCGGCAAGCCGCTGGACGAGAGTATGCGCGGCGACGGCATCCGCGTCTGGTACAGCAACGATGTCCGGCTGATCGGCAACGAGATTACCACCGGGCGCGATACGCTCATCTGGTACGCCGACAATATCACAATTCGGGACAACCGCATCCACCACAACCGCTACGGTCTGCACTTCATGTACAACAAAAATGCGGTGGTGGAAAACAACATCATTGAAGACAACGCCGTCGGTGCGTACATGATGTATTCCGCCGGCCTGACGATGACGGGCAACCAGTTTATCCATAACCGGGGAGCGAGTGGCTATGGCATTGCCTTCAAGGATATGGACAACGCCCGTGTGACCAACAATACGTTTGTTGGCAACGTGTCGGCGGTGTATCTGGACAACTCCCCCTCGCTGTACGACGTGAACAACGTCTTTAGCGAGAACTTCCTGGCCTACAACGATGTCGGCTTGACCGCTTTGCCGTCCGTCAAACGCAACATCTTCCAGAACAACGTCTTTCTCGAAAACTACCAGCAGGTGAGCGTGCAGGGGCGCGGCGATCTGCTGGGCAATCTGTGGGACCAGGACGGCGTCGGCAATTACTGGAGCAACTACGTGGGCTATGACCGCGCCGGCGATGGTGTGGGCGATCTGCCTTATCGTTCGGAAAAACTGTTTGAGAGTCTGGCGGATGCCCACCCAGTGCTGCGGCTGTTTGCCTACAGCCCGACGACGCAGGCGCTGGACTTCGCGGCGTCGGCGTTCCCATCGCTGCGGCCAGACCCCAAGCTGATTGATACCGCGCCCCGGATGCGCTACGGCATCCCGCCGGAGATCGCCGCCGGGTCACAGCAGGTGTCGCCGGCGTTTCTGGCTGCCGCGCTGGCGCTGCTGGGCGCGGGGGCGCTGGTGTGCGCGCTGGCGCTGCGACCGCAGCCAGGCTGGATTCGACAGGCAAAAACGAGACAGGCTGGCCTTCCAGCCGGGGCGGAGTAAGCATGATTACAGCGACGAACTTATCCAAACGTTACGGCAACAATCTGGCGCTCGATCAGGTGTCGTTCACCATTCAGGCCGGTGAATCGGTTGCGCTGTGGGGCGCGAACGGCGCGGGCAAAACCACGACACTGCGCTGCCTGCTGGGGCTTCAGGGCTTTGACGGCGACCTGTCGGTGAATGGCCTGGACGTGCGCCGCAGCAGCAAGGCCGCGCGCGCCGCTATCGGCTACGTGCCGCAGGAAACCGTCTTTTACGACATGACCATCACCGAAACGCTGCACTTCTACGCCCGGCTGAAAAAGGTTTCGGCTGACCGTATTCCGGCGGCGCTGGAACAGGTGCAGCTCACCGGCCATGCCGCCAAGCGCGTCAGTATGCTGTCCGGCGGCATGAAGCAGCGACTGGCGCTCGCGGTCGCGCTGCTGGCCGACCCGCCGATTCTGGTGCTGGATGAGCCAACCGCCAACCTCGACGTAAAAGCGCAGCGCGATTTTATCCATGCCATTCAAACGCTGAACCAGTCCGGCAAAACGATTGTGTTTTCGTCGCACCGACTGGATGAAGTGGTCGCGCTTGCCAGCCGCGTGCTGGTGCTGACCGATGGCCGCCTGACGCTCGACTGCCAGCCGAACGAACTGGCGCACAAGCTGGGGCTGCACCGCTGGCTGCGCATCTGGGTGCCGGCGCAGCACCGCGACGACAGCCTGCGGGTGCTGAACGAGCAGGGCTTTGTGTTGATGCCCAACGGCCACAGCGTCTACGTGCAGGTCAATCTGGGCGCGAAGATCGCACCGCTGCGGTCGCTGGAACTGGCGCGTATCCCGGTGGAAGACTTCGACTTCGTGGATGGTGATTTCGTGGAGGGTAGCCATGATTGACTTCGCCAACGTCCGAACAATTACGGGTAAGGAACTGCGCGACGGCCTGCGCAACCGCTGGTTTATCGTGTTTACCGTTGCCTTCGCCGGGCTGGCGCTGGCGCTGTCGTCACTGATGCAGCCCGGCGGCATCCGACCGGCGCTGATGAGTTACAGCCGTACGACCGCCAGCCTGATTAACCTGGTGCTGCTGTTTGTGCCGTTGATCGGCCTGACGCTGGGTTCGGCCAACCTGTCCGGCGACCGCGAAACGGGCGCGCTGGTGTACCTGCTGGCGCAGCCGGTGAGCCGGGTGGAAGTGCTGCTCGGCAAATATCTGGGCATGGCGGGCGCGCTGTTTGCCACCCTGACGCTCGGTTTCGGGGTGGCGGGGGTGGCGCTGGCGCTGCAGGGCAGCATCAACGATGCCGGCGGCTACCTGCTCACGGTGCTGCTGGCGTACCTGCTGGCGCTGGCGATGCTCAGCCTCGGCTTTCTGATGTCCACGCTGGCGCAAAAGACTGCCGCCGCGCTGGGCGGCGCGCTGTTCCTGTGGCTGTTTCTGGTGTTCATCGGCGATCTGGGCATTATGGGCACGGCCATCACCATGCAGCTCCCCATCGAAGCCGTGTTTCTGATCGCGGTACTCAATCCGCTGCAAATGTTTAAGATTGCCTCCATCCTCACGATTCAGGCCAATCTGGAAGTGCTGGGGCCGGCGGGTTTGTACGCCACCGACCAGTTCGGCGGGCTGCTGCTGCCGCTGCTCCTGCTAGGGCTGGTCATCTGGATGGTGCTGCCGCTGCTGGGCGCGGTGGTGCTGTTTGCGCGTCAGGAAAAATTCACACAGAAGGGAAGTGCGCGGTGAAAGCGGTTGTCCTGTTGTTGAGCGTGCTGCTGGCGGCCTGCGGCACGCGGGTTGCTGTCCAGCCCACGCCCGTTAACGTCAGTATCGCGGTGCGGGCGGAGTCCGAGCCGCTGGCGGTGGGCGCAACGACGCTGCTGGTCAGCCTGACCGATAGCAGCGGCAGGCCGATTGATGGCGCGACGCTCCGGGTTCACGGGGATATGGATCACGCCGGCATGGTATCGGTTGACCGGGAAGTGAAGGACAGCGCGAATGGCGAATATCGCGTGCCGTTTGAGTGGACGATGGGCGGCGGCTGGATTGTGACCGTCACGGCCCAACTGCCGGACAACGGCGGCGAAATCAGCAAAACAGTCGAGTTTTTTGTGGAGGCCGTTGCCAGCGACAGCATCATCAACCGCCATGCCGCCGCGACGGCAGAAGCAACGGCGGACGCTGCCGTGTCCATCGCCTATGAGCCGGACCATAACCCGGCCAGACTCGGCAGTAGCGAAGTAACCGTGACGGTGACAACGGCAGAGGGTCGTCCAGTCACGGATGCCGCCGTTGCAATCATTGGCAATATGGCGCACGCCGGCATGATGCCGGTCAGCGGCCACGGCGAGCATGTCGGCGGCGGACGGTATACCGTGCCGCTGGCCTGGACGATGGCCGGAGACTGGCAGGTGACGATCACGGTCACGCTTGCCGATGGTCAGCAGGTGGAACAAACCTTCGATCAGGAAGTGGTGATACGCTAATTCAACCGGGGTGTGGGGAATTTTGAGGATGTTTTTTGTGGGGACACGATAGATCGTGTCCCTGCGTGACCGCAATTTTCGCCACTCCCTTCAACGCGTCTGCCTGGTCACAGCCAACGCCGGGCGGGTGGAGAATTTCTGAACGGATTTACAGGAGAAATACATGTCGCAGCAGTATCAGAGCCGGACTGACGAGTCCATCAACACCAGCGTCGTAACCTTTGTTATCATGACGGCGTTTGTACTGGTCAGTATCCTCGTTTTTTCACAACTGCCGGGGCAGAACAAAAGCGATACTCAGGTGGCGCAGGCGGCTACGCCCACCAGCCAGCCCTCGGCCACGCCGCTGCCCCCCACGCAGCCGCCGACCCAACCGCCAACGGCTGCGCCCTCGGCCACGCCAACCGAACTGCCTCCGACAGCCACCAGCGCGCCGACGGTGGTCGCTGAAGCTGCGTCAGCCGACGCGGTGGGGGCTGCAACCGGTTACGACCCGGGGTTGGTCGCGCGCGGCCAGCAGCAGTTTTTACTGTGTTCGGCCTGTCACGGGCCGGACGGGCGGGGGCTGCCGAACTTGGGCAAGGATTTGGTAGCAAGCGAGTTTATCCACTCGCAAACTGACGAAGAACTGTTAACGTTTATCAAAACCGGTCGCCCGATCTGGGACCCGCTGAACACTACCGGCATTGATATGCCGCCCAAAGGTGGCAACCCCGCGCTGTCTGATGAGGACATTCTGGCGATTATTGCCTACATCCGGTCGCTGTCGGCCCAATAATCCGCCTCTCGGTAGGGACGAGGTATGCCTCTCGTCCCTGCAAAACCTACTGACGGGCGAGCTGATGAACCTTCAAGAGCCGTAAGGCTACTTGAAAGTTGCCGACTCGTAACCTTCATGGTTAGCGGTTAAGCGCCTGTACCGCCCGCAGCAGAAACGGCTTGCAGCAGGTGTCCACGTGATACGCCAGCTCCATCTGCTCGGTATCGCTGCTGTACTGTGCTGTTACAACCACGCGTGGCGGTTGGCCGTGTACTTCGCAGCGTAAATCGCCAAGCTGGCGTTCCATCTGCGCCCGAATTTGCGCCTCGGTGTAATCCAGCAGTTCGGCCAGTTCATACTGCTCGTCCAACTGCTCCGGCGCCATCACGTCGCCATCCACTTCAAACCGAACGGTTACGTCTGCCATATAAATTCCCCGGCTGCGCGCCCCATGCAGGCTTGTATTGCAAACCCCACTTGCGCCCGATTTTGCCCCATGATACAGTAAAGGTTGAGAATTTGTAACGTCCGGGTTAGAAATCCAAACCCTGTGGGAGTATCAAAGGCTCATGGCCGAAAAGATTCTCGTCATTGATGACGAAGAAACGACAGTGCAGCTTATTGCAATTCTGCTGGAACGCCGGGGCTATGAAGTGATTAAGGCGTTCCGCGCCGAGGATGGCCTGCGTAAAGCCTACCGCTACCAGCCCGACCTGGTGCTGCTGGACATCATGATGCCGGACATGGATGGCTGGGAAGTCTGCCGCCGCCTGCGCGAGATGTCGGACGTGCCGATCATCTTCCTGACGGCACGCGGCGAAACCCGCGATGTGGTGCGCGGCCTGGAGATGGGCGCGGACGATTACCTGTCGAAACCGTATGAAAACGACGAACTGGTGGCGCGCATCCGGGCGCATCTGCGCCGCGCCCCCAGGCCCAACATCAGCGAAGAACTGGTGTTTAACGGCGGTGATTTCCGCGTCAACTTCATGAACCGCGAGGTGTGGGTGCGCAACGAGATCAAACACCTGACGCCGAAGGAGTTTAACCTGCTGGGCGTGCTGGTGCGGAACGCCGGGCGTGTGGTGACGCGGACGGAACTGGTGACGGAAGCCTGGGGCGAGGAATACGCCAACGCGATTGACAGCCTGAAGCTGTATATTCACTACCTGCGGCAGAAGCTCGAAAAAGACCCCGACCATCCTGAATACATCATCACGCTGCGGGGCGTCGGCTACCGCTTCATGAACCGGTAGGGTTTAGTGTCTATCCATAAACCCTTCGTAGGGGCACGGCATGCCGTGCCCCTACCGACAAATAAAAGAGGTTTACAAATAGGTTTCTTAGTATTTCACAGGGGCAACGGGGCGGTTAAGCGTTTGCGCCGCCAGAGGTTCGCTCTCAGGGGACGTTCGTCCCCGTTCGGCTCAAAACCTCTGGATGAACCCGGCAGCCTTTGGCTGCTTTAAGCCCAGCAAAGGGGCTGTTAAGACCCACGTTATGGTGTTCCTAGCCCCTTCAGTGGGCTTGGTTTTCGTCGTAGCCCTGGGTTTTGAACCCAGGGCGGGGCAAACCGAAATCTTAAATTGATCCGAAAGACCCGCCCCTACGTCGCCCATCCGTCAGCTTCCCCGTTTTCCCTTACGGCCCGGCCTGCGTGGACAGCCAGTGTTCATAATCGTCGGCAGTCACCAGCGTCCCGCCGGTCACATCCGTGTTTTGCAGGCGGCGCTGCGAGTCAAAATGCAGGTGCAGTTCGGCGCTGCGGGTGCATTTGTAGGACGAGCCGCGCACCGTCTTGTTGACGAAGTACGTGCCGTCGTCCGCCAGGCTGGGGTCGTTGTTTTTGTCAATGCGGACTTTAATCACCTCGTCGCAGCCGGTCGGGCGCACGTAGAAGTACAGGCCGTTTTTGTCGCCGGCCTCCCCCTGAGTGACCTGCTGCCCGCCGCCAAAGAGTTTGCGGAAGAAGTCCATCGTTTCCTCTCCGATCACCCTGCCAGAATAAGCCGATTCTAGCCCGCGCCCGCCGTTTTGCACACCGGGTGTTACAATCAGCAATCAACTATTTTTGCTGAATCAAGGAGCAGCAACCATGATGCAGTTTGGCACGTTTGTCCCCCAGGGCTGGCGTATGGACCTGGTTGAAATAGACGACCCGGTGGAACAGTACGAAGCGATGACGCGTGTGGCGCGTGCTGCCGAAGTAGCCGGTTATGACTCAATCTGGCTGTACGATCATTTCCATACCGTGCCCACGCCAGAGATCGAAACCTGCTTTGAAGCCTGGACATGCACGGCGGCGCTGGCGCGCGATACCACCCGCGTCAGGATCGGCCAGATGGTGACGTGCAACGGCTACCGCAATCCGGCGCTGCTGGCGAAAATCGCTTCGACGGTGGACGTGTTGAGTCACGGGCGGCTGCTGTGCGGGCTGGGCGCGGGCTGGTACGAACACGAGTGGCGCGCCTATGGCTACGGTTTCCCGGAACTGGGCGACCGGATGCGCGCCTTCCGCGAGGCGTGCGAGGTCATCGTCCGCATGTGGATGGAGGAAAAAGCCAGTTTCCAGGGGCGCTATTATACGATTGATGGCGCGATCAACGAACCCAAAGGCGTGCAGCAGCCGCACATTCCGCTGTGGCTGGGCGGCGGCGGCGAACAGGTGACGCTCAGGTTGGTGGCACAGTGGGCCGCCGGCAGCAACTTCGGCGGTGGCAATCCCGACGTGGTGCGGCAGAAAATGGCGGTGCTGCGCCAGCACTGCGACAACCTGGGGCGCGACATCAATACCATCACTCGCAGCACCAGCATGGACGTGTTCCTGCTGGAGCCGGGCGAGGACGCCGAACAGGCGACCGCCACAGTGCGCGGCAACACGCCTTACGAAGACTACGCGCGCGGCAAGCTGATCGGCACGGTTGAGCAGGTGGTGGACCACATCCGGCTGATGGAATCGGAAGGCATCAACTACTTCATCACCTATTTCCCGCGCGTCGCTTATGACCACCGGATGCTGCACCGCTTCGCGCAGGAAGTGATACCACAGTTCCAGGCGGCCTAATGCAAGAGCCTGCTTACGTTCTTCTGATACAACGCTGCCTATAATGCGCGGCTGGAACGGGAATGGAACCTGTAGGGACATGGCGACGTCATGTCCCTACAATTCCCCAGCGAAATTGTCCGGCCCAATAGGGATTGGGGAATTTTGAGGACAATCTTCGTAGGGGCACGGCATGCCGTGCCCTACAGGTACGCGATTTTCACCAGTCCAGCCTAATCATCCTGGTTGACAGATCACAAAAACGGGTTACAATAGGTCACGAAGGTTCAATATAGTTCGGCTGTGGGGTGGCAGGTTCTGCCGCCAGCCGCAGGACAGCCCGCGCGATCTTGCGCAGCGTGGCACGGAGTTCGGGAGGATGATGAACAATAAACGGGCATCCCAGGTTGATAAGAAAACGGGCGATCCAGTCCAGGCCATCGCTGAAAGTGCGCAGCAGGATACCGCCATCAACTTCCTCTAACACCCCCAGGTCGTTCGGGATGTGGGCGCGGCAGAAAGCCAGGTCTGCCCGCAGCAGCACCCGAATCGGATACACGCCGGGCATGTTAGCGATGGAGTTGAGCAGGTAGCCGAGTGCATCAAAATCCGGCGGCGCTTTGAAGGTGGCCTCCACCAGGCGAAGCTGGATGACGCGATCCAGGCGAAACACGCGCAGCCCGCGCCGCAGATGGCAGTACGCGACCGCGTACCAGTAACCGGCGTGATACACCAACCCGTAAACATCAATCGAACGTTCCGTTCGCTCACCGGCGCGACCGCTCTGGTAGGTGATTTCCATGCGCCGGCGCAGGTAGGCGGCAAGGCTGAACGTGGCGATGGTTTCCGGCGGCAGGGCGGTGTTGGCGGCCTTGATGTCCAGCGTCAGGACACCCTGCAGGGCGCGGACGTGATCGCGCAGGTCGGCAGGCAGCACGCGCTCGATCTTACCGGCAGCGCTTTCGACGCCGGGCGCGCCGGCCAGACCAAGCTGGCGCACGGCCAGCAGACCCAGGATGATCGCCAGAATCTCGTCGTTATTGAACATCAGCGGCGGCAGGCGAAAACCAGGGCGAAGCCCGTAAGACCCGTGACGGCCCTTCTCGCTCTCGACGGGAATGCCCAGATCGCGCAGCATGGTGACGTAGCGGCGCACGCTGCGAACGTCCACTTCCAGGCGCTGCGCCAGCTCGACTCCCGATATACTGGCACGGGACTGTAAGAGTTCAAGAAGGGTCAGAAGGCGTGTTGTTGGACTGTACATTCTCATCTCTCTCTCATAATTCCCGCTGAATGAGGACCGATTATAACCTCTTTTTGCGGTAAAGTAAGAGGGTAAGGATGAGTACGAAAGGAAGCACAATGAACCGGAGTCAAGGTGTCATCGTTACCGAAACATCGAACCCGGAACAGGAACGGTTCATCCAGGCCATCCTGCAAGGCACATCCGAACTACGGCAGTCACGGCATGAAGACGCCATGGTTATGCCCTCAGTTCATGACCGCGAAGCAGCGGCACGGCTGCGCGAGTTACGGTCGCGCTCGAATGCCCAGTCGCTGGCCTTTGGCTATCGGGAATAACTGACGTAGGGACACAATAGATCGTGTCCCTACGGAGACGGTTTCCCTGGTCAGCTGTACAGGTAATAAACCTGCTGACCAGACAGGGGAAATTTCCGCCGTTTGCCCGGTGCCTCTCACCCGATTTGATGATTTACTTTTACTTGAACGCAACGGAGGAAGGAGACAGCCGTGTTCTCGCCGTCCCCTGATTTCGAACAGCAATCGTACTACGACTACAGCCGGGCCAGGTTCTGGGCTGCCGTGCGCGGTATCCTGAACTGGCTGCTCCGCAAGCGCAATGATCTGCTGGCGCTTGACACGCTGCTGGAAAATGCACGGATACAGAACCAGCACGCGGTCGGCGTCTGCGTCGTGCCCATCAACCAGATCGTCGGCAGTTCCGGGCGCACGGGCGACTTTGACCGCGCCTTCTACCCGCGCCGGGGCACGACACAGGAAAAGTGGGTTAGTGTGAGCCGGGCCAGCCGCGAAGGGGTGGCGCTGCCGCCGGTTGAACTGCGGAAGGTTGGTGAACAATACTTCGTGGTGGACGGCCACCATCGGATCTCGGTAGCGCGCCAGCACGGCCAGCACTTTATTGACGCGCACGTTGTCGAAATGGTGATCGCCCGACGGATGTAATGCAGTAGGGGCAGGTTTCTAAACCCGCCCCTACACCATTGATCCGTAGAAATCTGCCGGGCACGTCGGTTAATCAATGGGTTCCTTGTAGATGATGTAGCGGCCCATGTCGTCGCCCTTGCCGATGCAGGTGCCCAAATCCACCTTGAACTCGCGCCCGCCCGACACCCAGCGCAAGCCCTCCTGCAGCAAGCCCTGCCCGACGAAACACACCGCCCGA
>JACRPS010000008.1 GCA_016223085.1 Chloroflexota bacterium | reverse complement strand
GTAGTTGTCAATCAGGTTATCCAGCCCGGCCAGGTGCAGCACGGCGTTCAGCCCGTTTTTGCCCATCACCTCTTCCATCGCATCCAGGAAGATGCGGGCAAACTTGTTCGGATAATAATATCCGCTCTTGACTGGCGGCATGATGAAAACATCCTCCGTAGGTCAGCCCCCAAAGATGAAGAACGTAAACTGGCCTCTTGCTCATCCGGGGAAGCAGTGGTATAAAGGTTGTGATGCAACACATGTCCAAAACAAGTCTAGCACAACTCATCCGCCCACGCAGCATCTTTCCTCTCAATTCTTTGTTGTTGTCTGCGGTATGAAATTTTCCGAAAAACGTATAGGTTAAGGAAAAGTTCCTGGCGAACGCGTTTATACTTATCATTGAACGTTCATGTGATTTGCAAATAGTGTTGTGCTAGAATCCGCAACCAAACTGAAGAACAAAGCAGTGAGTGAATGAACAGCAACGGCGTCCGGCACAAAAGTCTGGTCGAAATCCATCATCTGAGCAAGCACTATGATGAGGGCTGGCGCGCGCGGATGGTGCTGGACGACGTGACGCTGACAATTGACGCTGGTGAGTTTTTTGTGCTGCTGGGCAAAAGCGGCAGTGGTAAGAGTACGCTGCTGAACCTCGTTAGTGGAATAGATCAACCGGACGCCGGCCAGATATGGATTGGCGGCACGGATATTACAGCACTGGACGACCGCCGGTTAACCCTGTTCCGGCGCGATAACATTGGCATCATCTTCCAGTTTTTTAACCTGATCCCCACCTTAACCGTTCTGGAAAACATCACCCTGCCCGGCGAACTGCGCGGCGATAACCGGCGCGAGATCGAACGGCGCGCGCTGGCGCTGCTGGAACGGGTGGGATTGGCCGACCGCGCCGGTGCTTTCCCGGACAAACTCAGCGGTGGGGAACAGCAGCGGGTGGCAATTGCGCGGGCGCTGGTGCGCGAACCGATGCTGGTGCTGGCAGACGAGCCAACCGGCAACCTGGACGAAGACACCGGGCGCAGCGTGCTGGCGCTGCTGCTCGAACTGACTCGCGACGCGGGTAAAACGCTGATGATGGCGACCCATAACCCGGAAATTGTGCCGCTGGCTGACCGGGTGTGCCGGATTCACGATGGCAAACTGATGGTGACGCGCACCACTGAGCCGGCGGTTAGCCTGCTGTAAGGTACGCGCGCCTATTATGTCCGTAATAGACCGTTATTTGGGGTATCGCACAGGCTTAGTTGAAAGGTTTCCATCATGGCAGACCCTGACCCCACCATCATGAAGCAGCTTCTGGCCGATCTGCGCGGCTTCGACAAAGCCAAGCGCCGGACTGCGGTGATGAAACTGGGCATGGTTGGCGGCGATCAGGCCGTCCGCGCCCTCATCATGACGGTCAGGAACGAACACGAGGATTTAATCGCCAGGGGGCGGGCGGCCTTCATGCTCGGTCAGTTGAAAGACCAGCGTGCGGTCGAACCGCTCATCCAGGCGTTAACCGCGCCGGGGCACCAGACCCCGGTGTTTGCGGCGGAGGCGCTCGGCAAGATTGGTGATCGCCGCGCCATCATGCCGCTGCTCACCCTGCTCGATTCGGATAATAACGCCTTCCGCGAGGCGGCGCTGGAAGCGCTCAAGCGGCTGGGCCATAATCTTCGACAAGAGGATTTTTAGCCGGCGGCGGTTGGCGATTGGCGGTTGGCTGATTGCTAAATATGAAATAGGTGGCTAAGTTAAACGGGCCAGACACAGCGTGCCTCGGCGGCAGTGTTTTGGCGCGTTTTTTATTTGTTGCGAGTCGGGCAGCGAATCGTCTATCATCCGATGGAACGGTTACTCAGGGGTTCATCAGCATGGCGGTGTCCAAAGGCCAGTTCAGAACGATTGACGAGTACATCAACACCTTTCCTGAAGTGGTCGGGAATATCCTGCAATCACTTCGGCAGGCGATCAAGGAAGAAGCGCCTGAAGCAGTTGAGGCCATCAGCTATCAGATGCCAACCTTCAAACTCAACAGCAAAAATCTCGTGCATTTCGCAGCCTGGAAAGACCATATCGGATTTTATCCTACACCCTCCACTACTGAAGAATTCCAGACAGAATTAGCGCCGTATCGGGCTGGAAAAGGCTCAATCCAATTCCCGATAGACCAGCCACTGCCTATGCCACTCATTCGCAAAATCGTCCGGTTTCGAGTGAAAGAGCAGCAAGCCAACCAGAACAAAAGAGAGAACCGCTAAAAGATTGGTCAAGCTCTGCCATTCATCTACAGCCAACTGCCAATCGCCAAGTGCCAACTGCCAACAGCCAGAAGCCAATCACTATGACCGCCATCCTTCGCCTTGCCCGCCGCTACATCAGCCGCCGGGTGTTCCAGAGTGTCCTGTTTATCATCGGCGTCGCGCTTGGCGTGGCGATGGTGATCGCCATTGACATCGCCAACGGCTCGGCCAGCCGCGCCTTTGACCTGAGCGCGGAGAGCGTGACCGGCAAGGCCACCCATCAAATCGTCGGCGGGCCGACCGGCCTGCCGAGCGACCTGTACACGCAGGTGCGGCTGGAACTCGGCCTGCGGGAGAGCGCGCCCGTCGTCGAAGATTACGTGCGCGCCGCCGAACTGGGC
Source organism: Chloroflexota bacterium (assembly GCA_016223085.1). Classification (GTDB taxonomy): domain Bacteria; phylum Chloroflexota; class Anaerolineae; order Aggregatilineales; family Phototrophicaceae; genus CFX2. The sequence goes on along the minus strand of JACRPS010000008.1, from coordinate 307,635 downwards.
GACAGGCCGCTGCGGCTGCTGGGCGTGGATACCTTCGCCGAGCCGCCGTTTCGCAACTACCTCAGCGGCGTCACAGTGCAGGGCGAGAACCCGAACACGGCGGACGCCTTTAATGCCTTCATCGCTCAACCGAATACGATTTTAATCAGCCAGACGTTGGCGAACCGCTACGGCATCCAGCCCGGCGATACAATCACGCTGCGACCGGGCGAACGGCGCATCCCCGTGCGGGTGATCGGCGTGTTGATTCCGGGCGACAGCGCCAGCCAGCAGGCGCTTGATAACCTGCTGCTAACCGACATCGCTACCGCGCAGGAAATCGTCGGCCAGCCGGGGCGCATCACCCGGATTGACCTGATTCTGCCCGACGATTACGACACACGGCAGATCGAAGCGATTCTGCCGCCGGGCGCCAAGCTGACCACGCCCAATGCCGAAAACAGCGCCATCAATCAGATGAGCGACGCCTTTGAACTGAACTTGCAGGCGCTCAGCCTGCTGGCGCTGGTGGTTGGCGTGTTCCTGATCTACAACACAGTCACGTTCAGCGTCGTCCAGCGCCGCCCGCTGATCGGCATCCTGCGGGCGCTGGGCGCGACAAGGCGACAAATCTTCCTGCTCATCCTGGGAGAAGCGGTGCTGCTCGGTTTGATCGGCACGGTGCTGGGGCTGGCGGTCGGCATCATCTTTGGCCGCGCCTCGGTGGGCTTAGTGGCGCAGACCATCAGCGACCTGTATTTTACGGTCAACGTCCAGCGCGTGACAGTGACGCCGGACACGCTGCTGAAGGGCGCGCTGATCGGCCTGTTCGCCAGCGTGGCCGCCGCCGCAATACCATCATTTGAAGCCACACGCACGCCGCCCGCCGGGACGCTGCGCCGTTCCGACGTGGAACAGCGGGCGCAGCGGCTCGTTCCGGCCATGACCGCCGCCGCCGTGCTGCTTAACGGCGCGGGTCTGCTGCTGCTGCAAATCCCAACCCGCGATCTGACTCTCAGCTTTACCGCGCTGTTTTGCATCGTGGTCGGCGGCGCGCTGCTGACACCGGCGGTGCTGGTCGTGCTGATGCGCCTGTCCACGCCGGTCGCGGATAAGCTGTTTGGCGTGATCGGACGGATGGCGCCTCGCGCTATCGTGCGCTCCCTCAGCCGCACGTCGGTGGCGGTCGCCGCCCTGACGATTGCCGTCAGCGTCATCGTCGGCGTGACCGTAATGGTCGGCAGCTTCCGCAATACGGTGGCGGACTGGCTGGACACCACGCTCAACGCTGACATTTACATCTCGCCGCCCCAGGTAACGGCCACCGGCTCGACAGCGGACACCGACCCGGCTCTTGTACCCAAAACGCTGACCGTGCCCGGCGTGACCGGCGCGGCGACGGTGCGTTCGATCAGCGTGACCGCGCCCGATTACCTCGATCAGCCGCCGGCCAACATGGACGTGGTAAACCAGGACATTTCACATGGCGGGCGGCGCTTCGCCTGGAACCACGCGCCCAATGGCGACACCTGGGTGGCAATGGAGGCGGGGCAGGTCATCGTCAGCGAACCGTTTGCCTTCCGCCGGGGCATCACGCCGGAGAACGATACTATTCGCCTGCTGACGGATAAGGGCGTGGAGACGTTCACCGTCGCCGGGGTGTTTTACGATTATTCCACCGACCAGGGCACGATACTCATGGCCGACCCGGTCTACCGGCGCTTCTGGGATGACCCCTATATCACCTCGTTTGCGCTGTTTATCGCGCCGGACGCCGACTTGCAGCAGATCATCAACACGCTGCAAACCCAAACGCTGGCCGGATACGATTTGCAGGTGCAGAGCTACCGTTCGCTGCGAACGGGCGTGTTCGCCGTATTCGAGCGCGCCTTTTCGATCACGACGGCGCTGCAAATTCTGGCAACCGTTGTCGCGTTTATCGGCATCCTGAGCGCGCTGATGTCGCTGCAACTGGAACAGACGCGGCAGTACGGCGTGATGCGCGCCACCGGCATGACGCCGCGCCAGTTGTGGCGCTTCACGCTGATTCAAACCGGGCTGATGGGATTCACCGCCGGTCTGCTGGCATTGCCGATTGGGCTGGCGCTGGCGCTGGTGCTGATTTACGTGATTAACGTGCGCTCGTTCGGCTGGACGATGCAGCTTCAATTGCAGCCGGGCGAATTCGCGCAGGCGTTTCTGGTCGCGGTGCTGGCAGCGCTAGCGGCGGGACTCTATCCAGCGTGGCGGCTCGGCAAGCTGGTCACGGCGCAGGCGTTAAGAAGCGAATAGCGGTTGGCGGTTGGCAAAACAGTAGTGAGTTTTGAGGAAATTTCTTGTAGGGACACGGCATGCCGTGTCCTGCATGATCGCAATTTTCAACACGCCGATTGGCAAAGGAAAGAGAGATAACAAATCGAGTATAATTTCAATTGAATTTGGAGTGTGAGGGTGTGAAATGGCCGCGATCAGTCACCTATCCCTGTACGATAAATTCCTGAATTATCTGGTTGAGAAAGCAAGCCCCGAATAAATTCTTGCGTTCGAGGTATCCCCTGAAGAGCAGGAATACGTGCAGGAACTGATCTTCCGCAATAATGCAGGCACAATCACAACGGACGAAAGGCGTCTGCTGGAAGAAATTGCCGACTTCGATTTGTTGATTACAGCCTTAAAGGCAAAGGCGCTGCAAGCCCTCAGTGATAAAGGTAGCCGGGTAAATAATGGAGATAATTAAATTCAGCGTAGTGATTGGCGGAATTCACGTAGCTTTATTGCTACTCGCCGTATTTACATTCAAGGTCGGTAAACGAATTCATAGTAGTGAAAGACTATCCTCAGCACCGGAATTGCCCCTGCCGGTAGTGGATTTTATGGGGGCTTAGAGAGAGACGAAAAAACACACCCTGCTGCCGGATGCTTTTTTGTAGTTACCTCCTACTGTTGGTATGCCGTAGGAGTTTTATTTATCATCACATTGATCGTTTTAGATATCTTAGTGTTTTTTCAGATCATAAACAGTTGACGAGTATATACGCAGGCGCGAGGTTGAAGCGTGCTTTCCGGCGGAAGGTATTCGCGCGCGGTTCTGGCACGGCAACTAAGCCGCTAGGGGCTGGAAGTCCCCTAGCTGGATCCCTTTGGTAAGTCTGCTAAAAGCAGGCTGAGACTACAGAAGTCATTGTTAGCCACCTTCAGGTGGCTTTTTTCATTCAGCCGGATGGCTTCCAGCCTCCGGCAACGCATTACCAAACAACCCTTTTGAATCCAAGGCGCCCCAACTTCTGGCAACTGGAAACCGGTAACTGGTAACTTTCATCCCCCCGCTTCTGACAAACTTCATATACCGGATTTGGGCGATTCTAAAACGCTGGCCGTAAGGTGGGCAAAAAGGAGGTCGCAACATGCCAAATCCCACCCAAATCCAGAAGTTTTTGTCTGGCATCCACTATCCAACCGATAAACAAACGCTCGTGGCTGCTGCGGAAAAGAACGGCGCGGACGATGAGATCATGAAAACCCTCAAGCGCCTGCCGGATAAACGCTACGAAAAACCCACCGCCGTCACCAAAGCCATCGGCGATCTGAAGCGGGTTTAGCTTCATCAGCCGCGTCGAATTCTTACAGAAGGGGCGCCCGCCCCTCAACTAAAGTAAGTTAACGAATGTTTTTGTAGGGACACGGCATGCCGTGTCCCTACGGATGCACGTTTTTTCGTTGATTTGTTTCGAGAAACTACTTTAGAGAAACACAAGAATCGTCTGCCAGCCACCTTCAGGTGGCTTTTTCGTTCAGCCGGATGGCTTCCAGCCTCCGGCGACCCCATCAGCTCGTTTGTGACATTTATCACATAGCCAACAGGATAAACGGCACTAGGGACTACTGCACGACAGAGCGACACTATTGTTATATTCGGATATGCGGATGAACGGTATATGGCTGTACCCTCTAACGAAGAACTGGAACTGCTCCACCGCAACATTTGCCAGGCGGTAGGCGACCCCAAACGGATTCAAATTTTATACGCGCTGCACGAACAGCCGCGCAACGTCAACGCGCTGGTCGAGGCGCTCAACACGCCGCAGCCGACCATCTCGCGCCATCTGGCGATTCTGCGCGAACGCGGGCTGGTCACAGCCGAGCGTGACGGCACGTCGGTCATCTATCGGGTAGCCGAACCACGTATGATCGAAATCCTGGACGTGATGCGGCAGATGCTGCGCGGCCTGCTGGAGAAACAGTCCAGCGTTGTGGAATAAAAACGGACGGAGACCTGTCCATATCTCGGTAGGGGCACGGCATGCCGTGCCCCTGCGAAACAGGGTGAGGGGGCAAAACATGAAGGATTTTAAGTACATCTGGGTGATCGGCCTGACCGCCACCGCTTTGATCGTGGTTGTGCCGATCATTCTGTTTGTATCGGCCAGCGAAACGCCGACCAACGACCCCTGGCAGTACGTGCCGGAACGCCTGCCGGACGTCAGCCACGCGGCGCTCATGAACGAGCCGTTTGCCACCGGCCAGGACGTGACCCGCGCCTGCCTGGACTGCCACCCCAGCGCGGCGCAGGAGATGGCCGGCACGGCGCACTTTACCTGGCTGAGCGACCCCGTGCCGCTGGAAGGCAAAACCGAACTGGTGCAGGTGGGTAAGGTCAATCTGCTTAACAACTTCTGCATCGGCATCCAGTCAAACTGGACCGGCTGCACCCGCTGCCACGCCGGTTACGGCTGGAGCGACGCCAATTTTGATTTTACCGACACGAACAACGTGGACTGCCTGGTGTGCCACGATCAAAGCGGCGGCTATGCCAAAGCCGCTTCGGGGCTGCCGGCTGAAGGCGTGGACCTGCTGGCGGCGGCGCGCAGCGTGGGCACGCCCACCCGTGAAAACTGCGGCTACTGCCACTTCAACGGTGGCGGCGGCAACGCGGTTAAACATGGCGATCTGGACGAAAGCCTGTACTTCCCGGCGGAGGAACAGGACGTGCACATGGGGCGCTACGATTTTCAGTGTGTGGACTGCCACAAAACGGAAAACCACGAGATCAGCGGGCGGGCGATTTCCGTCAGCGTGGATAATGCCAATCAGGTCTACTGCACCGACTGCCACACCGGCACGGTGCATGAAGATTCGCGCCTGAATGCGCACACCGACAGCGTGGCCTGCCAGACATGCCATATCCCCTCTGGTGCGACCCGCGAGGCAACCAAGATGGTCTGGGATTGGTCAACCGCCGGCGACCCCACCCGCGAAGAAAGCCCGCACGAGTATCTGAAGATCAAGGGCAGCTTCGTCTACGAAGACAACATCATGCCCACCTATGCCTGGTTCAACGGCACAGTTGACCGCTACCTGCTGGGCGACCCGCTTGACCCCGACGGCGTGACCACGCTTAACCCGCTGAATGGCGACATCAGCGACCCGAACGCCAAAATCTGGCCGTTTAAGGTTCACGTCGCCAGACAGCCGTATGACACACTCTACAACTACCTGCTTCAGCCGCAGACCGTCGGCGAAACGGGCTACTGGACAACGTTTGACTGGAACTCGGCGCTGGAGAATGGCTCACGGGTCACCGGCCTGCCCTACAGCGGGCAGTACGGTTTCGCCGAAACGGAGATGAACTGGACGCTGTCGCACATGGTCGTGCCGAAGGAGAACGCCCTGCAATGCACCGACTGTCACGGCGAAAGCGGGCGGCTGGACTGGCTGGCGCTGGGTTACAACGGCGACCCCATCACCTGGGGCGGGCGCGAGGAGCAGGAATGATGCGACGCACACGACAACCTTTTATCCTCGTTACGCTGGTTCTCGGCCTGCTGCTGATGCTGGTTGGCCTGACGGCGACCCTCAGCGCCGCGCAGGATGCACCGCCGGTCAGCCCGGCGGTCGCCTCGCCCCTGCACCCGGTATTCCCGCTGCTGGACGTGGACGGCGCGCCCGTCATCGGGTCGGGCAAGCCGGTGTCCACGCTCAAAACCTGCGGCGAGTGCCACGACACGGCCTTCATCACGCAGAACGCCACACACAACGGCGTCAGCACCTTCACCGGCGGCAGCACCCCCGGTTATGGTGATGATCTGCTGGCGGCGTACCTGAATAACACAAAGGACGTGCCGGCGGGTGCGGTGGAAATGAACTGTTTCCTGTGCCACACGGCGCAGCCGAACAATGCTGCCCGCGTAAGTGCGCTGCAAGCGGGTGATTACGCGTGGGCCAACACGGCCACGCTGCTCGGCACGGGCATTGTCGAGCAGACGGGGAACGGCTGGATATACAACGCCGCCGCCTTTGACGAAACGGGCGCGCTGAAACGCGACTACGTGACGGTGCAGGACCCGACCAGCGCCGCCTGCGGCCAGTGTCACGGTGTGGTACATACCGACGCGCAAACGCCGCTGACGTTCGACGCGACCGGGCTGGACATCGGCCAGTACAAAACGCTGACGACCGGGCAGGTCATGTCGCCGCAGCGCCTCTCCAGTTCCGGTCTGAATCTGGCGGATAAAAACGCGCTGTCCCGCTCGTGGGATGTTCACGCCGAACGGGTGCTGAACTGCACCAACTGCCACTATTCGCTGAACAACCCGGTGTATTTCACAGAATCGAGCGAAGACCGTCCCGACCATCTGGTGTTTGACCCGCGCCGGATGGACTTCGGCGAGTACCTCAAGCGTCCACTGCACCAGTTTGCGAAGGGGCAAAGCGCCGTCACGCCGGAGATCAACAACACGATGCGGCGCTGCGAATCGTGCCACAGCATCGAAGCAACACACAACTGGCTGCCCTACAAGGAACGCCACACCGAAGCGATGGCCTGCGAAACCTGCCACATCCCGCAGGTGTATGCTCCGGCGCTGGAGTCGGTGGACTGGACGGTGCCGGCGGCGGATGGCAGCCCGCATACCGCCTGGCGCGGCCTCGCGGCGGATGACCCGGCGCTGCTGACCGGCTACCAGCCGGTGATGCTGCCGCGCGCGAACGCCGACGGCAGCCAATCGCTCGCGCCGTTTAATCTGGTTACATCGTGGTACTGGGCGTATGGCGACGAAGCGCAGCCCGTGCCGCTGGACAGCGTGAAGGCCGCCTACTTCGACGGCGAAACCTACGCCGCCGACGTGCTGGCGGCATTCGATGTAGACGGCGACGGCGCGCTGAGTGACACTGAACGGCTGATTGATACAGCCGCGAAAGAGACATTTATTGCCGCGCGGCTGAAAACGGCTGGATTTGTGAACGCAAAAATCGTCGGCGAAGTGCAGCCGTTCGCCATCAATCACAACGTCGCCTGGGGCGACTGGGCCATCCGCGACTGCCGCACCTGTCACGGCGAAGACTCGCGCCTGACGGCTGCGCTGGTCCTGAGCGACCGCACACCGGGCGGCGCGTTGCCGACGTTTACCAGTCTGGAAGGGTTTACCGCCAGCGGCCTCCATACCGACGACACCGGCGCGCTGCGCTACGAGTTCAAACCCGCCGAGGCCGGTTTGTACATCTTCGGCCACAGCGCGGTGGATTGGCTGGACTGGCTGGGCGTGCTGTTTTTCCTCGGCACGCTGGCCGGGGTGACGCTGCACGGCGGCCTGCGTTATCTGTCAGTGCGGCGGCGCGTACCGCAGCAGGCGGAACTCAAGCGCGTGTACATGTACTCCGTCTACGAACGCCAATGGCACTGGCTGCAAACCGCGCTGATCTTCGGCCTGATTTTCACCGGCCTCGTCATTCACAAGCCGGACAAGTTTGGTATCTTCAGCTTTGACTACATCGTGCAGGTACACAACATCCTGGCGATCATCCTGCTCATCAACGCCGCGCTGGCCGCGTTCTATCACCTTGCCAGCGGCGAAATTCAGCAGTTTTTGCCGAAGCCACACGGGTTCTTCAATGATGCGATTATGCAGGCGAAGTACTACCTGCGCGGCATCTTCAAGGGCGAGGAACACCCGTTTGCAAAGACGCGCCAGCGCAAGATGAACCCCTTGCAGCAGATGACCTACCTGATGATTTTGAACGTGCTGCTGCCGGCGCAGGTCATCACCGGCATTCTGATGTGGGGCGCGCAGCACTTCCCGGACGTGACGGCCAGCCTCGGCGGCCTGCCGTTCCTCGCGCCGCTGCACACGATTGTCGCGTGGCTGTTCGCCTCGTTCATCGTGGCACACGTTTACCTGACCACCACCGGCCACACGCCGCTGACCAACATCAAGGCGATGATTAGCGGCTGGGATGAAGTAGAAGCCCACGACTCTGGCTTAAACCCGAAGGAGCAAACCTCATGACGACCCAGACCTTAAAACGTCCGGCGCAGTCGTCGGACATCCGTATCACGCTGACGAAACGCGCCACCCGCCCGTATGTCAACGCCTATACGGGTGGCATCCTGCTTGGAATTGTGCTGTTCCTGGCGTTCTTTCTCACCGGCAATGGCCTCGGCGCGTCCGGCGGCATGAACCGCGTCATCGTCTGGATTGAAGACGCTTTTGTGCCCTGGCACGTTGACCGCACGCCGTACTTACTGGATATGGCCGGCGGCAGCAAAAACCCGCTGGATAGCTGGGTGGTGTTTGTCGGCGTGGGCGTGGTCATCGGCGGTTTCATCTCCGGCTGGTTCAACGGGCGGCTGAAGGTGGAAACCAATCGCGGGCCGCGCGTGCCGGTACGCTGGCGCTGGTTACTGGCCTTCATCGGCGGCGCGTTTATGGGCTACGGGGCGCGGATGGCGCGCGGCTGTACCTCCGGGCAGGCGCTGTCCGGCGGCGCGACACTCTCGGTCGGTAGCTGGGTCTTTATGTTTGCGGTGTTCGCCGGGGCCTATGCGCTGGCGTACTTCGTCCGCAAGGCGTGGAACTAGGGAGGACGACCGATGGCACCGTTTCCGCTACCCGTGCAGGACATTCTCGGACAGGGCGGCCAGTACATCCTGTATCTGCTGATCGGCATCGCGTTTGGCGCGGTGCTGGAAGTCTCCGGCTTTGGCAACTCGAAGCTGCTGGCGGCGCAGTTCTATTTTAAGGATTTGACCGTACTGAAGGTGATGTTTACGGCGATTGTCGTAGCAATGGTCTTGATCTTCCTGACGACGGCGCTCGGCATTCTGGACTTCAACCTCGTCTGGGTGAACCCGACCTACCTGATGCCCGGCATTGTCGGCGGGCTGATTATGGGCGTGGGGTTCATCGTCGGCGGCTTCTGCCCCGGCACGTCGCTGGTGGCCGCTGCGACGTTTAAACTCGATGGCCTGTTCTTCGCCCTGGGTGCGTTTTTTGGCATCTTCCTGTTTGGCGAAACCGTCGGCTTCTTCGAGTCGTTCTGGCACTCGACCTATCTGGGGCGCTTCACGCTGGATGAACTGTTCGGCGTGGATATGGGCGTGGTCGTCTTTGGTGTAGTGCTGATGGCGCTGTTTATGTTCTGGGGCGGCGAACAGTTGGAACGGATCATCGGCAAGAAAGACCTGAAGGCTGCACCGAAATGGCGTTACGGCGCGGCGGGCGGGCTGGCGCTGCTGGGCGCGGTGGTGATGTTCATCGGAATGCCGACGACTGAAGACAAGTGGGCGAAAATCGCAACGGAAAAAGAAACACAATTGTCCGAGCGTGCCGTCCAGATTCACCCCGCCGAACTGCTCGGCCTGATCTACAACGACCGCCTGAACGTGCGGCTGCTGGACGTGCGCAGCGAGTCCGATTACAACGCCTTCCACATTCTTGACGCCGAGCGCCTGCCGCCCGACACGATTTTACAGAAGGTGGCCGACTATCAGACCGCGCCGGCCAACACGGTCTTTGTGGTCATGAGCAACGACGAGGCCGCCGCCACCGAAGCGTGGAAAACGCTGACCGCCGAAAGCGTGCCAAACGTGTACATTCTCGAAGGCGGCGTGAACAACTGGCTGGCGACCTTTGCCGCCGAGGAGTATAACCCCTCGACCGCGCTGCCGGACGCGGGCGACGACCACCTGCGCTACGCCTTCCCGGTGGCGCTGGGCGCGCGCAACGCCGCCGCCAAACCGAACCCGGAGACGTTCGCGGCGCTGGAATACACGTCGAAGGTGCAGCTCAAGAGCAAACGCGGCGCAACCGGTGGCGGCTGCGGCTAAACGACTTATGCTGTAAATAAAGCAAACGGGCGAGACCGTAAAGGATACTCGCCCGTTTTTGTGTTGTGTGACGGCTTACAGCTCACCGCGCCCTTGCAGCGCCCGCGTGAGCGTGACCGAGTCGACGTACTCCAGGTCGCCGCCGACCGGCAGCCCACGCGCCAGCCGCGTCACCTTCACGCCCTTGCCGGCTAGTTCGCGCTGGATAAACATGGCCGTCGCGTCGCCTTCCAGCCCCGGATTAGTGGCGACGATCACTTCCAGCGCCCCACCCTCCTGCACGCGCTTGACCAGTTCCCTGATGCGCAGATCGTCCGGCCCGATGCCGTTCACCGGCGAAATCGCGCCGTGCAGCACGTGGTACACGCCGTCATAACTGCCGGTGCGTTCAATCGCCAGCACGTCAAGCGGTTCTTCCACGACCGCGATAACGTGATGATCGCGGCGGGGGTCGCTGCAAATCTGGCAGGGGTCTTCGACGGTGATGTTGTAACACACGGAACAGAAACGTGTCTGCGCCTTCAGGTCGCGCAGGGCATCCGAGAGCTTCAGGGACACATCGTCCGGCGCGCGCAGCAGATAATACGTCAGCCGCGAAGCCGTCTTTGGCCCGACGCCCGGCAGCCGCGAGAAGGCGTCAATCAACTTTGTGACGGGTTCGGGAATCGCTTTGCTCATGGTTGGCTCATCTACGCCAATTGGCGCACCTTGTCTTGCACATAATCGGTAAAAACGGTTAACCGGTCGGGTGGAAAGGCTGCCGCTGCGGCACTGCCGCGATAGATCGTTATGGCCTGCCGCACCAGCGGGCGTAAGTCGTCCGGCAGATAGCTCACCGCCCAAACAGCGGCTTCCTCCTTTGAACCGACCCGGCCTTCAACCCGATACCAGAGGATGCGGCAGCAGTTCAGGACGGCATACACCGGATTGATGTTTATACCCGCCAGCGCCCAATCAAAATCCCGCAAAATCGAGTCCACGTAATCGGCGCGCGGCACGTCAGGTATGGCGCTGTCAATCGGCTCTCCCAGCAGACACAGGCCCCGCTGGCGAATCATCATCAGGTGCGCCGCCAGGTCGGGGTCGGTTGGTTCGCCTGACCACGTTTGCCACGCGCCGCTTGACAGCTCATGGTTGAATCGTTCGCGCCAGTCCTCGCTGAAATGAAACACGTATGGCGTGGGGTACTGCCAGGGAAACAAAGCCGTACGCCGGACAAACGAGAGTTCCAACGGGGCAGGCTGCGCCGATAGTTCCAGGCACAGCAACGCCAGGTCGCGTCCGGTCGCAGGGGACAGGTCATCCTGAACGAGAAACAACAGATCAAGGTCGCTGCGCGCAGGATTAAAACAACCCATTGCCAGCGACCCGTGCAGGTAAACACCGATCAGATTGTCGCCCACAACCCGGCTGACCGCCTGGACAAACCGGTTGACCTGATGTTTGACAGAATCCGGGCAATCTGCCCATCCGTACTGTGCCATCAAGAAAGATTCAGGACTTACCCGCCCAGCAGGCCGCCCAGACCGGGGATGTCCCCCAGGCCGCCGGTGATATCTTCCATTTTGCGGGCTGCCATCGTCTGGCTGTCCTCAATCGCCTGGTTCATCGCCAGCACCAGCAGGTCCTGCAGGTCGTTCAGCCATTCCTCGTCGCTGGTATCCACCATATCCTTGTTGATGGTGATGGACTGCACCCGCTGGTGGCCGGTAATCACCACCTTCACCGCGCCGCCGCCGACGGAGACTTCGACCGTCTCGTTGGCTAACTGCTCCTGCGCGGTGGCCATTTCTTCCTGCATCTTCTGAATCTGGCGCATCATGCCGCCCATGCCACCCTGCATCCCGCTCGGCAATCCACCACCCATACCCCGTCGCTTCGCCATACTGTTTAGTCTCCTTCATCTGTAGATTCCTGTGATGCAGGGACACGATGGGATCATGTCCCTGCGCGGTTATCCAGTCGGTGTCGCTGCGGCCCGCCTCTAGTCCGGCTCGCGTTGGTCGCGCGGTTTGATCTCCGCGCCCAGTTCCGCGCCCAGCGAGACCAGCGGGTCGCTCATGTCCAGTTCGGCGCCGGCCAGCGCGCCCTCGCCGGCGTCGCCGCTGTTGAGCAGCACAATCTTCACCCGCAGCGGTGTTTTGTGGACGTGGGACAGCACCTGTTCCAGCAGGTGAACTTTTTCCGGCACCTGGAGTTTTTCGTAATACAGATAGGTTTCCGTGCCCAGGTGGACGACATTGCCATCCACCCGCACCACCCTGAAGTAACGCATCACCTCCGGCGCGTTGGAACTGCGCTTGCCGAGAAAAAACAGCATCTGCCCCCAGCGTTCGCGGATGGCCGCCACTTCGATCACCGGCGGCGCGCCCGGCGTCGCTTCCACCGGCGGCTGCGCGGCAGCTTGTGGTGGCGATTGCTGATAGGGCGGTTGCAGGGGCGCAAGGCCTTGCACCCCTACGGGTTCCGGTTTCAGCGCCTCCATCAGCGCCAGTTCCAGCGCCAACTGGGGCTGCCAGCCGCCTTTGTAATTGCTGACGGCATCGTTAAAGGCGCGGATGGCCCGCAGCAGCGCCCCGCGTTCAATGGCTTCCGCCTGCGCTTCGTACAGCATCTGGTCCTCGCGGGAGGCTTCCACCAGATCGGCGCTGGCGGTCTGCGCCAGCAGCACCGCCCGCAGATGTTCCACCACCTGCTGCCCGAACTGGCGCGGTTCGGCGCCGGCGTCAACGGCACTGTTGATGAGATGCAGGCCGCTGGCCGCATCCTGATTGATGATCGCATTCACCAGGTCTTTCACCGCCGCCAGACTGGCCGTGCCCAGCACGCGCTGCGCGGTTTCCAGCGTAATCACCTCGTCCGGGTCGGACACGATCTGGTCCAGCAGGCTGATGCTGTCGCGCACGCTGCCCGTGCCATGACGGGCGATCAGTTCCAGCGCGGCGCGTTCGATCTGCAAGCCTTCGCTGTCGGCGATCTGCTGCAACCGGTCGGCCACTTCCTGCAGCGACACACGCCGGAACTCAAACGGCAGGCAGCGGCTTTTGATCGTCGGTGGCACTTTGTCAATTTCGGTAGTCGCCAGTACAAACACCGCATGTTCCGGCGGTTCTTCCAGTGTCTTTAGCAGCGCGTCGAAGGCGTTGCCGGTGAAGCGGTGCACCTCGTCAATGATGTACACCTTGTAGCGGCCTTCCCCCGGCGCGAAGGCGATTTTGTCGCGCAGGTCGCGCACGTCGTCCACGCCGGTATGGGTGGCCGCGTCAATTTCGATCAAATCCAGGTAGCGGCCTTCATTCACCGCGACACAGGCCGCACAGTCATTGCACGGGCGGTGTTCAGGGTCGTCGTGGCGGCAGTTGATGGCCTTCGCCAGCAGCCGCGCCGTCGTCGTCTTGCCCGTGCCGCGCGGCCCGCTGAACAGATAGGCGTGGCGGATGCGCCCGGTCTTGAGCGAATTCCGCAGCGTGCGCGTGATATGCTCCTGGCCGACCATGTCGTCAAACGACAGCGGACGCCATTTGAGGTACAGGGCTTGTTTCGGCAACGGTCCATCCTCCTGCGCGGAGTCTATCATTTCTCGGCGGGGTGTGCCAGATGCGACCACTATTATACCTGACAGCAGCGATTAGAACAAAAATGCGGCGTATACACAGGCAATCGCGCCAACCGCCGAGATGTACTCTGCCACACGCTTTCGTCAACTTCCGGGGCGTGCTATAGTCGTGCTGGGACTACTTACGACGAGCGGACGCTATGAAAAAACGGGTTGAAATCATCAGCAGGGAAGTGGCCTACAAAAAATTCTTCTTCACCGTCGAAGAAGCGCATTTCCGGCACGAGCTGTACAACGGGCAGATGAGCCAGGAACTGGTGCGGCTTAATCTGGAGCGCGGCGACAGCGCGGCGGTCATCCTGCACGACCCCAACGCCGACACAATCATCCTGACGGAGCAGTTCCGCTATCCTACTTATGAAAAAGGCCCCGGCTGGCTGCTGGAAATCCCCGCCGGCACGGTCGAAAAACACGAAAACCGCGACCCGTCGGTTACGCTGCGGCGGGAGATTATGGAGGAAATCGGCTACAAGACCGGCAATATGCGGCTGGTTTACACGTTTTACGTCAGTCCGGGCGGCACATCGGAGCGGATTCACCTGTATTACGCGAAAGTGTCGCCGAAGGATAAAACCAGCGCCGGCGGGGGTGTGCTAACCGAAGGTGAGGACATCCGCGTGCTGCTGGTGAAGGTCAGCGATGCGCAGCGCCTGCTGGCGACCGGCAAGCTGGTGGACGCCAAGAGCATCATCGGCCTGCAATGGCTGCAATTAAATCGAGGGCAGTTGTAGCTATACGGAACGTAAACGCGATACGGGTGCAGCGGCATGGCGTGCCATGCCCTTTTTTATTCCCCAGCCATCCCTGCCATCACCCAGTCTATGCCCTCCTGCCGGTCGTTAAACAGCAGGATTTTGAGATTCGGCTGAAGACGGTTGTTGTTCTGCCGGACAAAATACGTGCCAATCGGCTGTAACACCCCGATCTGCGGCACGATCACTGCCATGCGCCCGGTGGCGTTGGGATGAGCGGCGGCGGTTTCTTTCAGTCGCTGGCTGGCTAACGAGGTGAAGGTCAGGAAGGCGGTCTGGCTGACGTCCAGCACCATAAAGCGCTCGGTTGTCTGGCGCGACTCCAGATAGTGTTTAAGCAGCGCCGTCCAGGCATCCAGTATCTCGGCGTTAAAACGAGCCGTAACTGTGAAGATGATCAGATGCCCATTACAGCGGCGTTCCACCGTCAGGCCGGGAACGGGGTATTCCCGTGTAGGGTCGTTAGAAGCGTTCACAGCGGTTTTCCCCTGGCGATAAGACGTTTTCCTCTCTCTGTATTGTAGGGGATGGCAGCGTAATGTTTCAGAAAAAATTGTAAAAACCGTTTGAAAACCGCGTGAAGGCGGCTGGTGGGTGCGAGCGTGTGAATCTTGCGTGAAATTCGCCCTACTGGAATGAACGACAAGGGTTTGCGCCCTGATTTCCTGCTACGATAAAAACAAACCCCAGCCACAGCACGCAGAGAGGACGCCAATGGCCGCCGACTCCGATACCCGAGTGCGCGCCTTTAAAGCGCAGGTGCAGGAAAAGATTGACCGGCTGCTGACGGAATTTGCCGACGGCGCGATCAGCCGCGAGCAGTTCCACGCGATTTACGAACGTTATACCAGCCAGTTGATTATCGCGGACATGGCGCTGCGCAGCCGCGCGCCGGAAGCGATCATCGGCGTGGTACAGGACGGCCCACCAACGGTGGCCCTGCGCGAAGCGACGATGGGCAAAGCGATTGGGATGCTGATCTACAACAATCGCACCGGGATGCTGCTGGAAACGCTGGGGGATTTTAATGTGCCCATCTCCAGGATTGCGCCGGTGCTGAACGACTTTTCCATGCAGATGGACAACGGGGCGCTGGTCGAGCGCGAGGTTCGCCGCTTCGGCCCGCGCCAATGGCTGCTGTTCGCCGCCGGGCAGCACACGACGGTGATCACGCTGTTCCGCAACGAACCGTCCGAGATGCAGATGCGCGAGATCGAACGGCTGCACCACGATTTTGAGGCGGCCAACCGCGCCTTTTTCAGCAAGGGCAGCGTGGATGCCACCCGGCTGGCCTATCCCTTCCTGGTGTTTGTGCAGAAGAAAATGCGGAAGGCGTAAGGTCGTTGCCGGTTGCCAGTTAAAACACCGCCCTGGATGGCCTCACCGGATGTTTAAAGGCTTGTCCGGTGATGCGCCGCCGGACGCTGAAAACCGTCCGGCTGAACGAAAAAAGCCACCTGGAAGGTGGCCGGCAAGACAACGTGCATATTTTCAGCCTACTTCCAGCAGGCTCAGCCAGGGGCTGGAGGCCCCTGGCGGTGCATGGCCTGATTTAACGTCTATGGACCAACGCCTCTACGGATTCCCCGTCTACCCGCTGTTTTGCTGTCGGTTGGGCACAATATCATACCCGTCGTAGGCCGGGCAGCTTCCCGGTACCACCACGATTTGCCCGGCGTAGAGCAGGTTCGGGTTCTCCAGATTATTGGCTTCGGCAATACACGCTACCTGTTTGTCGTACTGCGCGCCAATCGAATCCAGTGTCTGGCGCGGCTGCACCACATGTTCCTGGTCGCCCGGCCCCAGCGTTGAACCGCCACCCTGTCCCGCTTCCAGCGTGCCCGCCGCGCCCGCCGCGACGCGCGGGTTGCCCAGCGCGGGGTAGGCGCCATATGGTGGCGCGCCACCGGGGATGATAATCGTATCGCCGGCGAAGATGAAGTTGGGGTCGTCAAGATTGTTCGCCAGTTGCAGCGAAATCACGGACACGTTAAACGCCTGGGCAATGGTATCCAGCGTGTCGTTTGGCTCCACGACGTAGGTCTGGTCATCGGGGCCGGCCTGAGGCGCGCCGCCCCCGCCGCCCTGTCCGCCCTGCGCGGCGGGCTGGTTGCCATCCACGTTGCGCGGGTTGGCGACAAACGCCGGGCCACGATAACGCGGGCAGCTAAAATCAATCAGGATGACCTGTCCCACTTCCAGCTTGTTGGGGTTCGCCAGGTCGTTGGCTTCCGCCAGACAGGTGGTGTCCACGTCGTAGGATGCGGCAATCAGGTCGAGCACGTCACGCGGCTGTACCGTGTAAGTCGCCGTGCCGCCGGCGTCCTGCGCGGCGGCGGACAGCAGGCCGGTCAGGAGCAGGGCCGCGATCACCAGCGATAAAAACAGAGGTCGGCGCATCATCAGTCCTCCCGAAGCTACAGGATAAAAGTGGAAAGCAATCCGTAAAGAATGAAGTCCCAACTTTCTACTTTTTACTAAAAACATTATAGAGACAAAATGAAGACCGAAACAATAGGACGGGGGTTATAAAAACCACTCACGTTCTAACTGAATGTGCTATGCTTAATGTACGATGTACCCCGCTTTTTTGAGGGGCGCAGCCAACAATAACGGCCTTAGACTTACATTGGGCATAACCTTCATAAAGGCGCCAATTTCATGCGACGTGGAACGATCTTTATCGCGCTGTTTATCCTGGTGGCCGCCGGCATCATCGCCGCCAGCCGCTTTATCAGCTCCCAGCCGCCGCTGGAAGTGACTGTCGCCGTTGATCCGCTGGCCGAACCCTGGCTGCAAGCGGCGGTATCCGCCTTCAACGCCAGCGATACGGTGGTGAACGGGTCGCGCCGGGTAAGGGTTGTGCTGACGCCCACCGACGACCTGCGCGTGTGGCTGGACAGCCGCGCCTGGACGGCAGCCACCCATCCGGCAGCGTGGATACCGGCCTCGTCGGTGTCGGTGCGGTACGCGGTAGACGCCGGGATGCCGTTTGAAATCGTCGCGGACTCACTGGCGCGGACGCCGCTGGTGTGGGGCGGTTTCGCCAGCCGGGTGGCGGTGCTGACGCAGGACGGCACGCAGCCGTTCGACTGGCCGACAGTTGCGGCGGCAGCGCAGGCGGAAGCATGGCAGAAGATCGGCGGCGAGCCAGCCTGGCAGTTCTTTAAGCTGGCCTTTGCCCAGCCGACCAGCAAAATGTCTGGCCTGGCGGTCATGCTCACCGGCGCAGCGGCGTTCCACGACAGCGCCGATCTATCGGGTGAGGCGCTGCGAACGCGCCCCTTCCGCGACTGGATGGCGCCGGTACTCCAGAGCGTACCGAACTTCAGCAATCTGGGCAGCGACCCAGCGGCAGTGATGGCGCGGCAGGGCACGGCGATTGCCGACGTGGCGCTGCTGCCGGAGGTGGACTGGCTGCGCAATCTCGGCCCGCTGCGGCGGGTGGAAGACGTGGTCCTGGCCTATCCCGCCTACCAGTTGGTGCTGGATTTCCCGCTGGCGCGCTGGGATGACATGCAGACCACCGCCGACGAACGCGCGGCAGTAGCTGCGCTGGCGACGTGGCTGCTTGACCCGGCGCGGCAGGCGATGGCGCTGGATGTTGGGTTGCGCGCGGCTGCTGGCGAACCCACCGCGCAAAATCGCCTGTTCGCGGACGCCGTGCCGCTGGGGATTCAGTTATCGCCCAACTATGGTCAGACAGTGACGCTGCCGCCCCGCGCTGACGTACAGGGCTACGTCAACTGGATTGCGTCAAATTAGAACTGTTGTAGGGACACGGCGTGCCGTATCCCTACCGTTGCGCGTAATGAAATGGGGTACAGGACACGATCTATCGTGTCCGTACAAACCAGAGGACAACCTTCAAGGGGATACCGGGAGAACAGGAAAGAATGATGCTTCCAAAACTGGTCCGAATCGCATTTCCGCTGCTGTTGCTGATGGCGCTGGTGGCCTGTACCGGCAGCGGGGACGAAAACCCCGGCGCGAGGCCGAGCAACGCGGTTGAAGTCTCCATCATCTATGCGCCGGAGTCGGCGCTGTATCTGCCGCAGACGATTGAGGAATTTAACCGCGTGTCGGCGCAGGGGAAAAATCCGGCGACCGGCCAGCCGTGGGCCAGTGGCGAGCGCCCGGTGCTGGTCACCGATCTGACCGATGGGAAGGGCGCTTCATCAGGTACGGTGATGCAGGGCATCGTCAACGGCATCATCGCCCCCAACAACGCCAACGTCGCCCGCCCCGTGATCTTCGCGCCGTCGGTCAGTCACTGGCTGGCGCTGGCGAACGAACTGGCCGGGCGCGAACTGTTTGACCTGGGCAGCATCCAGCCGACCGCGCTGGCGCCGGTTGTGATGGCAATCTGGGAAAGCCGCTTGCAGGCCATCCGCGATAAAGTGGGCTACGAGGACATCGGCTGGGAAGAACTGCTGGACGTGCTCAACAGCCCCAACGGCTGGTGCGATTACAACGTGCCGGACTGCCGCCGTACGGTCTACTACGGTCATACCGATCCCTATATCAGTTCGACCGCGCTCTCAACGTTGATCGCCGAGTTTTATGCTGCCGCCCGCAAGAACGGCTTCACCGGGCGCGTGCTGACACTGGAACAGGTGCGGAACCCGGACGTGCAGGCCGGCGTGCGCAACATCGAGCAGCTCATCCGCCATTATTCCAGCCGCACCACCGAGTTTAAGTTTTACATCGCGCAGGGGCCAGAATACCTGGACTTCGTGGCGCTGGAAGAAAATGACCTGATCTTCATCAACCAGGGCAAAACCGACGTGAAGCCGCCGGAAAAGCTGGTGGCGCTGTACCCGAAGGAAGGCACGTTCTGGCATGAACACCCGTTTGGCATCGTGAATGCCGACTGGGTGACGCCGGAGCAGCGGCAGGCGGCGCAGGTATTCACCGACTACGTGCTGTCCAAAGCGGTGCAGGAACGTATCATGAGCTTCGGCTTCCGCCCGGCCAACCCGGATGTGCCGCTGACGTATCCCTTTGCCGAGGAAAACGGCGTCACGGTGGAAGGGCCGAAGACGGTGCTGGACGTGCCGGACGCAGACGTGATCGTGGCCGTGCAGCAAAGCTGGTCGCTG
This sequence comes from Chloroflexota bacterium, assembly GCA_016223085.1. Classification (GTDB taxonomy): domain Bacteria; phylum Chloroflexota; class Anaerolineae; order Aggregatilineales; family Phototrophicaceae; genus CFX2. Next base: position 288,084 of record JACRPS010000008.1, on the reverse strand, counting down.
GTGAAAAAGCAGGCCGACATCATGCTGCTGATTGACGTGTCCGGCTCGATGCTGGAAGAAGGCAAGCTCGACCAGGCCAAGCAGGCCGCGCTGGCGTTCCTCGACAAGATGGATGCCAACAACCGCGTCGGGCTGGCGATCTTTAACGACCAGGTGCAAACGCTGGTGCCGCTGGGCAGCTTCGAGACGGTGGAAAACACGCTGCGCAGCCGGATTAACAGCCTGCGCGCCGACGGCGGTACGGCATTGTATGCCGCGCTGGCACAGACGGTGAGCGAATTAAACACGGAAACCGAGCAGGAACGCATCCGGTCGGTAGTGCTTCTTAGTGACGGCGCGGACACGGCCAGCGACCGCACGCTCAACGACGCGGTGGAGGCCATCCGCGCCAGCCGTGACGCGCTGAACCCGGTCATTGTCGTGCCGGTGGCTTACGGCCAGAACGCGGACATCGCCACGCTGAACAGCATCGCCCGCGCCAGTTCCACCAGCGTGCAGTCCGGCGACCCGAACAACATCCTGCGCGTGCTGGAGATCATCGGCAGCTTCTTCTAGTCGTTGCCAGTTACCAGTAGGGACATGGCGACGCCATGTCCCTACACCCAAGAACCTATCCGTAAACCGCTTTTATTTGCCAGTAGGGGCACGGCATGCCGTGCCCCTACTAAGGGTTTATGGATAGACACAAAACGACCTATTCCGGCAGCAGCGCAATCGGAAAGTCGGCAGTATCCTCATCGCCTTGCAGGATGTATTCCGTCACGAGCGATTGATAGCCCGGCGCAATAATTTGCAGGTGGATGTGCGGCGGCGGGCCGTACTGTCCGGGACGGTTGCTCTCAATGCGATACAACCCCTGCCGGTTGGTTGAGAGCGTCCCACGGTGGTCGGCGTCATACTCACCCTGCTCGTTTACCAGCCAGTAGGTGATCCGTGCGTCACGGATGGGCTGGCAGGTGCTGGCGTCCACGACCGCGCCGGTAAGGACAAAGCCTGCACCGACTTTGGCGCGCTCCGGCGCTTCGGGTTCGGCAGCCGCGCCGATCTGCCCGTCCGTTGCCGGGCAGGTAGCAGCGACAGCCGGCGCATCGCAATCTGCGCCCAGCCACGAGCCGGTTTCCAGCGCGCGATACGCCGCGCGGATTTCGGACTCTGGCCGCTTGCCGAACTGGTCGTGCTGGTCGCCGGTCGAAAGCGCGTAAGCGCCGACGTGGCCTTCCGGCTCCCACACTGCCAGCGTGTAACTTCCCGCCTCCGGGATGTCTGCGGTCATCACCGCGCCCCTGTAGGCGTCCAACCCGATAAAGTTGCTGGTGCTGGCGGCGCGTTTTTCAGCATACGGGGTGGTAAGCACCTGCGCACCCATGCCGTCCGACAGTTCAAACGGCAGCGACCCGGCTTCCGGCGCGTCCAGGCCGGGGCCGATGAGCGCCACCGAGGGATAAAACTCAACAAAATGCTGGTCGCAGACCGGCACGAGGATTTCGACGCGCCAATCCCGGCGCGGTTCATCAAAGGTATAGGCAAAGGCGTCCACGTCGCCGACCGCCGCCAGCCGCCCGAACAGCCCAACAGCGGCGGTCGCTTCCCAGGATGCCGGCTCGGCATTGTCCAGGCCGCCCCAGTCCGAATCGGTCGGTTCGATATACGGGTTAACCTTCGCCAGCGCCGCGCCCGCCAGCCCAAACAAGCCTGCCAGCACCATCACCATCCACCAGCGTTTCATCGGTCGTCGCTCCTTCGTCTTTCGAATCTATCCGTGAGTAGGGACACGATATATCGTGTCCCTACCTACTGGCATCATTACACCGGCAGGCAGCGGGGCGTTCCCGGTCAAGGGACAGACTCCGCTACGCGCAGGGCGTCGGCCAAGGCGTGCGTCGTTTCCAGCCGGTAAGTGATGCCGTTGATCTCCCACACCAGCACGTGCGCCTCGACCAGCCGGCGGCTTTCGCCGGTGATGCGGTAGAACACAATCTCGTGGACATCCTCCAGCCACACACCCGGCCTGCCGTTGACCGTTACATCACGCGGCTGTCCCCGGTACATCTCCTTGCTGGCGGATACGTCACGGTCGAGGATTTGCAGCACCCATTCCGGCGTATTCGGGTCATCCGCTGCTAACCAGACCAGCGTCAGCACCGGCCCGCCCAGGTATTGCAGAAACACCCGGTCCGGGTCGCCCAGTTCTGCCGGCAGGCGCACCCTTTCCTTCAGCCGCGCCCGCGCCAGTTCCAGCGACGTTTCCCCCGGCAGGTTTAATACCGGCGCGGGTGTTCCAGGTGTCACCGTTGGCGCGGGGGTGGCGGTAGAAACAGGCGGTTCGACCAGGAAAATCCGTACGGCGCCGATGCGCAGCACTTCCAGCACCGCCGCCCGTACCTCCGGCACGGCCAGCGCCGCCACCAGCGCGCTCAGCACCACCGCAGCCGCCAGCCGCCAGCGCGCTGTCCGGCGCGGCAGTTGGGACTGCGCGGGCTGGCGGACTGCCGGCAGAATGTCCGGCGTCGGTGGATAGGGGAAGTCCCGCGCCGTGTCGCGCACGAAGGCTTCCCACTGGTCGTCGGCAGGACGGTTGTCACTCATCGGCCAGCCTTTCCGCCCACAGCGCCGGGAAGTCGCGCTCCACCTGGTCGCGCAAGCGTTTAAGCGCCCGGTGCAGCCGTGACTTGACCGTACCCGCCGCCACGTGCAGGGCTTCGGCGGTTTCGTCCACCGAGAGTTCAAGAAAGTAACGCAAATAAATGATCTCCTGGTCTGCCGGGTCAAGCTGCCGGATGGCCTGCCACAAGGCCTGCGCGTTCGAGTGGCGGGCGGCTTCGCGTTCCGGGTCGGTGATATTGTCGGGCGAGTGGTAGGCGAAGCGCCGCAGGTGGGCGAAGTAGCGGCCTGCCGCACGGCGGCGGTTGCGGGCGAGGTTGGCGGCGATGCTGAACAGCCAGGGACGCCAACGCCGGGACGTATCAAACTGTGCCAGGAAGCGGAAGGCGCGGATAAAGGTCTCCTGCGCCACGTCTTCGGCATCGCCGGCGTCGCCCAGCAGCAGATAAGCCAGCCGGAACACCGCCTCCTGATGCGATTGAACCAGCGTTTCCCAGGCCGCGCCGTCGCCCCGCCGCGCCCGGTGAATCAGGTCTGCTTCGCTCACGCCACTCCTTTTGGGGCCTTTAGCTTTCAGCCAACAGCTTTTAGCCGGCAGCAAAAATGCAGCTCAAAAGCTGATCGCTGATGGCCAAGTATCCGTGACGCACGTTACCGATACCAATCTATCTACTGGTATCTACACCGCGCGACGGTGACAGGTTCCCTATTGGTCGGCGGTGGGTGTCAGCGGTGGCCCGGCAGTCTGGGTGAGGTAGACGGACTGCTGCGTCTCGCGGACGCGCGCGGTCGCGTCCTGGTCGGGGGCGGTCAGCGGCGGCAGCGTAGGCAGCGCGTCTGGCCTGGGAGTGGCCGTTGGCAGCCCACTATTCGGGGGGAACTGCGGCAGCGGCAGCGGCGTCCACGTCTGCGTGGGCGTCGGCGTGCGAGTGAGCGTGGGGGTAGCCGAGGGAGTCGGTGTCGGGGTGCGGGTGGGCGTGGGGGTGCGCGTTACCGTCGGTGTCGGCGTAACACTTGGCGTTGTGGTCGCCGTTGCGGTCGAGGTTGGCAAGGGTGTGACCGTTGGCGTGTGCGTTGGCGGCAGCGTCGGCGCGGTCGTGGCGCCCGGCGTGACGGGCAGCGCCGCCGGCGGCTCAGTGTCGGCGGGCGGCTGGTACGTCCCATCCTGAACGACAGTCAGGGACAGCAGCGCCCCGTGTACGATTTCACTGCCCGGCGGCGGTTGCAGTCCCAGCAGCACGCGGCTGGTTCTGCCCAGAAAGACCAGCACCGCCGGCTGGGTTTCGGCGTCGGCCAGCCGCATCGTCTGCGCGGCAGCGCGGTACAGTTCGCGCAGCGCCTCGTCGGTCAGGCGGCCTTCGGCGTCCAGCGCAATCACTTCGTCCAGCCGTGTTTCCGCCAGTCGCAGCCACAGGTCATCAAGCTGCCCGGTCAGCGGTGACAGCGCCAGGATAATCGCTTCCCACAGGCGTTTAACGACATACAACGTATCGCCCGGTTTGTCGTCCGCCGATGCAGCCACCAGCCCGCCGCCGCTGAACGCCAGCACCAGCGCGATGATCAGCGCCGCCGCCAGCCGGCTGAAGCCCAACGGAATCACACCTGGCCGGGCCGCGCGACGCGGTGCAGCCAGCAGCTCACGACGCAGGCGGTCTTCCAGCGCGGTCACGGCGTCTGCCGCCATCTCCGGCTTTTTCAGGCGGGAAGTCAGCAGCCCGGCGGCCAGCGCGGGTTTTAGCGCATCGGCGTATTCCGGGTACTGCGCCAGGCAGTCGGCGATGGTCAGCCGCCCGCGCAGCACGTCGTCCAGACATTCCGACAGGATGGACTCAAAATCGGTCTTCATGATGACAGACCCGCCAGAATCGCTTCCACGTCGAAACCGGCGCGCGCCAGCCGACCAGCAAGCGAGCGTAACGCCCGGTGCTGCAAGGCTTTGATGGCGTTGGCGTTTTTGCCCATGATCTGCGCCGCTGTTTCCAGCGAATGCCCTTCAATAAAGCGCAGGATAACCACCTGCTGCTGTTCGTCCGTAAGCTGGGCGATAGCCTCCCGCAGCGCCTTCGCCGCCTGCCGCCGTAGCAGTGAGTGATCCATGTCGGCGCTGACCGGTATCGGTTCAGCTTCAATGTCACTTTCGACCGGGCGGCGGTCGGTGCGGCGGTAATGATCCACCACGCGGGCGTGGGCGATGCGGTACAGCCAGGCGATAAACGGTTTGCCCTGCTCCTGGTAGCTGCCCATCGCCTTCAGCGCCCGCATGTACACATCGCCGGTCATGTCCTCCGCCAACTGCGTATCGTTCACCCGCAGGTAGATGTAACGATAAACGGCCTGTACGGTTTCCTGGTACAGGCAGGCAAAAGCGTCGGCATCCCCCTGGCGAGCGCGGCGGATGAGCCGCCCCTCGTCAACGCGAGTCACATCCTGTTTATCGGCCATCGTTCGCGTTGTTCATACTCATTACCGCTTCACGGATGGAAAGGGTACGGGTGATCGCTCCCCCTGCGTTCATGATACACGCAACTCCCGCGCCGTGCCGTAAACGTTGGCGGGGAAAGATTTAAGGTTGCGCGGCCATCAGGCTACAGTATAATCGCGGTAGGGAAAAAGGGTTCCAGTGTAGCGACGATTATGCTACGCTATCTGATGCGCCTCGATTGGTTCGCAGGGCGGAGCCAGACGTTAAGACATCCGGCTGTCAAAAAACCAAGCCTACTGAAGGGGCTGGCAAAGACAATGCAGAAATGAAACAGCCCCTTTAGTGGGCTTAAAGCAGCCTTCAGGCTGTACCTTGTCAGCCAGTGGTTTGAACCCCTTGCGACCAAAGGCGCTTGTAACAAACAGGTACTTGTTTTGAACGACCAACGTGACCAGCAACCGCTGCCTTCCACGCTGTATACCGAAGAATATTTCCTGACGGCGTGCGAGGGCTACAACGAATTTACCGCCAGCGAAGGCGAACATCTGTCGCGCCGGCTGGCAGCCGCGTTTAAGCTGGCGGAGGTGACACCCGGCATGACGGTGCTGGACGTGGGCTGCGGGCGCGGCGAAATCCTGCGGCACTGCGCCAAGCTGGGCGCGGATGCCTATGGTATTGATTACGCGGCGGTGGCAGTGAAGATGTCGCAGACCGTGATTCAGGGGGTGGATGGCGTCGTACCGGGCAAAACAGCGGTGATGCAGGCTGACGCCAAGTTCCTGCCGTTCCCGAACAGCGCCTTCGACCGGGTGCTGATGTTTGACGTGGTGGAACATCTGCATCCCTGGGAACTGCACCAGGCCATGCTGGAAGCCCACCGGGTACTGAAGCCCGATGGCCGCTTTATCATCCACACCGCGCCCAATGTGTGGTACGACCGCTACGCCTATCCGGTGGTGCGGCTGGTGCGAACGCTGATGGGACAGGGCGACCGCTACCCCAGGGACCCGCGCCAGTTCGGCGTGGCCGTGAACCAGCACGTGCATGTCAACGAACAGTCCATCATGAGCCTGGGGCGGGCGCTGCGGCAGGCCGGTTTCCAGGGCAAGGTGTGGCTGGACAGCCCACCACAGCACCGCAACGAGAGCCGGATTCTGGCCGCGCTGCGCCGGCTGGCGTTTGAGGTGCCACCCTTCCGCTGGTTCTTCGAGCGCGAGGTATTCGCGGTAGCAAGGAAGGCATGAGGTACGAGTGATGAGTAAAAACAGTGCCGAACACAGGCTGCCCGTAGCCCTTCTACTCATACCTCATCACTTATCCCTCGGAACTGAGAAATGCGCGATAAACGACCGGTAGACGAACTTTCGATTGAAGAACTGGAACGCATCCTTGCCATTCGCAAGCGCGAGGAACGCCAGAAAAATTTAGGCCGTCTGGAACGCGCCGGGCGTGTGGTGGCGGAAAAACCGGCGACGGTTGCCCTCACCCCTAACCTCTCTCCCGGAGGGAGAGGGGAAAACGTTTTGCCCTCACCTGTGCCGGAAGGGAACGCGAGCAAACCGGCGAACGGCAACGGCAGCGCCGCGCCCGCATTTGAGGACGATGGCGAAGCCGATTACCGGCCCACCGGAAAAGGCGCAGATGAGCGTTTCTGGCGCAGTTTTGTGAACCAGTCCCTGCTGCTGGTGGAAGTCGCCGCCGTCATTGGACTGGTCTTTCTGGGCTACCAGATGTTCACCAACATCAGCGCCTTACAGAAGGAAACCGCCTCGGCGCAGGCGATGGCCGATGAGCAGCGCCGCGCCGGTATCCCGACGCTGGCGCCCACGCCGCAGCTTCAGATCAACCAGATCGTGCTGCCGGGCGGCCATACCCCGCCGACCGCGCCGGGCGGCGCGCAGTTTAACTACGCCGAAGTCCCGTCAAACCTGTGGTCGCTGGTGGAAACCCAGGTGATGCAGCCCATTGCCTTCCGCCCGCCGCCGACCGAAGAAACCGCGCTGGAACTGAACATCCCGAAGCTGAACGTAGACCAGACGATTGTGCAGGGCACGGACTGGGAGGCGCTCAAGCAGGGCATCGGCCAGGTGCAGAACGGCGCAAATCCGGGCGACGAACGCGGCAATCTGGCGCTGGCGGCGCACAACGACATTTACGGCGAGTTTTTCCGTTATCTCGATAAGCTGGAAGCCGGCGATGAGTTTTACGTCCGCACCAAAACGAAGATTTACACCTACCGCGTCACCGGCTGGGAAGTGGTTAAACCGACCGATGTCCACGTGCTGAACTCAACCGGCAACCCGACCGCCACGCTGATTTCGTGTTACCCCTACGGCCAGAACACCAAACGTATCGTCGTTTACGCCGAGCGCGTAGGCGAAAGTTTCTGATGCAGCAACGGGACACGGCGTGCCGTGTCCCGCACTGTCACGGCCGGCGGATCACACCAGTCTAATTTCATACCACGCGGTTTGACTCCACCGGGTGGTAATATTGCCCGGCAGCCAGGCGCGCACCCGCCAGTAAACCCGGTTGGTAGGGGTTATTATAATATCGTAGTCCCCGGGGCCTGTGAAGACACGGGTGACACGACTATTGAAGAAAGCGTTATCGCTGAACTCGATTTCATACGTTTCAGCATTGGGTACTGACGAGAACGATACTACAATTTCGTCCCCCTCTGATTCCGAATCGAATGTCAGGACGCCACTAGGCCCTAATCCGGTTGGGCCAGGAGCCAGGGTCTTGGGATTGATGGTGAGCGACCAGTAAAATGGGAACATTGGGTAGGAAAACCCTTTTCCGGTGTCCACCAGGACGCGCCAGTTGTACAACCCGTAGGGCAGCTTTACGCCATCGCACGGTTCGGCACTCAAAGTGAACTGAGAGTAGACACAGCTCAGCTTAAGCCCTGAATACGGCCTTCGGCTTTCAATCTCCAGCAGATAACGGCTGGCGTTGGGATGCGCGTTCCAGGTAAAGCGCGGCGTAAAGGTATGGGTGTCGGTATTGGGGCGTGGTGATTGCATCAAGATGTACTCAAACGACCACGTTTCGCTCAGCGAATACCAGCTACCTATTGCATCCCGTGCCTCAACCCGCCAGTAGTAATTGCCTGCTGCCATGAGAACAACTGGTGCCACTGTCGTTCGGCTGGTCCATACATCCGCAACCAGATTCTGCATCCTGTAATCAGTCGCTACCTGTAAGCGGTAACGAGTGGCGAAGACAAACGGAAACCAGCTAAAAGTTGGGCGGGGAGTTGTTATAACGGCACCGGGAGCCGGTAAGCGTAAGTATGGCGGACTGCTTTGATAGGCAGCAGATGCTGTAACCGACGCTGCGACAGGTTCGGCCTGCGCTGTCGCCAGCCCGATGCTCAGGAGCAGGCCGAGCAACGCCAGAACAGTAAGGGCCTTCTTATAGAGAAACATAATTTTACTCTTTCATCAAAAAGTATTCAGAATTGTTACCAGGATTATAACTATTATAATGAATTTCCGCACGGGCAAAGACTGACAGGCCACACCGATATGGCATGACAAATGACACTTGCCAGTATGAGCCAGCCCACTGGTTTTATCGTCACCAGCCACCGCGTCCGAATCATTAATCTGAACCTGTCTTGAATTATTCGCAGGATGGAGTAAGCTAACGGCTGCACACATTGCCAAAGGCAGAACACGATGTCCAAACGTAAAAACCGCAGTACGTCCCCCAATCTGCCCCAGGAGGCGCTGGAACGCGCCCGCCGCCAGATTGCCGAAGAACGGGGCGAACTCCCCCCTGAACCCGTTGTTGAGGAGAAGCCGAAGGCCGTCGCGCCGCCGAAGCCGGCCACGCCGTACCGTCCGGTAACGGAAACCCGCTCGACACGCCTGACGCCGACGACGGTCAGCGCCGGGCGCATCAGCCGCCGCCGCGCCAACGAGCCGGGCCAGGGCAAGCGCCGCGACGAGGCGGAACAATACGACATGCAGACTGTCCGCTATCTGCTTCAGCATCCGACCAAAACGGTCACGGTTGAAGAACTGCGGCAGCAGTACGGCTACGTGATCCACGATTTGCGCCAGATTGCGCTGCTGTCTGCCGGGTTGATTCTGACGCTGATCGTCATTTCGCTGGTGCTGCCTAAATAACTGCACCTGTAACACGCCATTCGCCGGAGCCACGCATGGGTATCCACTGGCAGCAAATCGCTTTGTTTCGGGATATTGACCGCTGCGGTCTGGGGCGCATTGAAGCCGCCGCACGGCATCACACCTATCAGGCCGGCGCGACCATCTTTAATGAGGGCGAAGCCTGCGCCGGTTTCCACATCCTTCAGGAAGGGCTGGTGCGGATTTACCGCATGAACGCGGAAGGCCGCCTGCATACGCTCAGTCTGCTGCGACCGCTGTCCACCTTCAACGAAGTGGCGGCAGTGGACGGCGGACCAAACCCGTTTAACGCGGTGGCTGTGACCAACGTTGAAGTGCTGGTCATCAGCCACGACCGGCTGCTGCAACTGATGTCCACGCTGCCGGCGCTGCTGAACAACACCGTTCAGGCGCTGGCGCACCTCAACCGCGATTACATCGAACGACTGGAAGACATGACCTTCCGCTCGATTCCGTCCCGGCTGGCAAAACTGTTCCTGTATGAATCCACTGCCTACGCTGACCAGATCGCGGAAGCGCCAACGCAGCTTACGCAGGAAGAAATGGCCGCCATCCTGGGGACAACGCGGGAAGTGGTCGGGCGGGCGCTGCGCGGGCTGCTGAACGCCGGGCTGCTGGAAAAGCGCGGGCGGCACGTCTATATCGCCGACCGCCGCGGGCTGGAATGGCTGGCGGAAACCAACATGATGCCGGAACGCCTGCGGGAACGGTAAAGACCTGACGTAAAGGCGCGAAGGAGCAAAGACCCCAGGGAAGATAGGCAGGGGCGAACCAGTGGTCGCCCCTGCTGTTATCAACAGTAAATTTAACCGATGTAAAAATTCTTCTCCGCGCCTGAAAACGGCTGAAAATGCCTGTTAAACCGTTAAGTCCAAATCCAACAAAAGTTCCAGAAAGGCCGGTAAAAATGAGGTACAGTAACGCTATTCGGTTTTCAATTCAAGGAGTTTTCAACGATGACTCACATTATCACCAGCCTGTGCCTGCGCGACGGCGCGTGTGTGGAAGTGTGCCCGGTCGAGTGCATTGTCCCCGGCAAGCCGGAAAATGAATGGCCCTGGTACTTCATTGACCCCGATACCTGCATTGACTGCGGCGCGTGCATTCCCGAATGCCCGTATGAAGCGATCTTCATTGAAGAAGAAGTGCCGTCGGCGTATACGATGAATGCTGGCCAGAAGCGCATTCCGTTTGATGTCAAGCAGGAAGTGGCCTACAACGGCGGCGAGGTGGTTGACCTGACCGAAGACATTCAGTACAACTACACTTTCTTCGCCGAAGGCCCCGGCTACGACGCGCTGGGTTAGGCTTACAGTCGCCAGTCTTTAGTCTTCAGTCAAACTACTCTGCAAGATGGCTGGTGAGTGAAGGCACACGAATCCCCCGGTTAGGGCCGGGGGATTTTTGATTCTTGCGGTTGTGATAGGGATAATTTTAGATGGTCGCTGGGTACAGCACCCCACCGAGGCGTTATTCTCCCCGGTCTGGCAACCAGAAGCTGACAACTCCGCTACACTGCCCAGTCTTCATCCAGTTCCGCCAGCAGGCGCGTGACGGCGGTACGCAGGTCGGCGCGCAGGCGGGCGCTGCCGTCGGGCGAGGCTTCGTAGCGGATGTAACGCAGGTGGCGGATGTCGAACGGCACGCCTTCCGGCGTGGCCGCCTGCGTGATAAGGATGGCCGGCTTGTTCAGGGTGTGCGCGATACCCAGTTCATAAAACACGTTATCGTTGCCGCCGGTGATTTCCGCGATCACAAAGCGGCAGGCATTCAGCGCCGCCCACACTTCCTCCATCACCGACCCCCGCGACGAGGACAGTTCGTCGCCACGCAGCATCGTCAGCCTGAGTTCGTCGGCCAGCGGTTTAATCACGTCCCGGTAGGTCGGCACAAACGGCGCGGCGAACGGCATAATCACAAACACGTCGTTCTGGAACTGCCGGGTTTTTAACGGACGGCCAAACACCAGTTCGCCCGGCCACAGCCGCAGCGCCTCGTTGATGTCCATCGCGTTTTTTGCCAGGTCCTGCTGCTGCTGAAGCTGAAACTGCGCCAGCCGCGCGGCAGTTTTCTCCGCGATTCGGTCTGATAACGCTTCGATATCCGGCGCGGGACCCAATGCGGGCGGCGGTTCACGGCGGGGGCGCAGGCGATCCAGCGGCGAGGCGGCGGACGGAGCCGGCGCCGGGGCAGCCGGAGCAGACAGCGGCGGAGGTGGTGGCTGAACGGTAGGTGCAAGTGGCAGGTTGGCCCACTGGCGCAGCACCTGCCCAAGCTTCCGGGCCAGGTCGGTTTCGTCGCGGAAGGGCAGCGCATGACCATCCGCCTGCACCGTCTGCCAGAAGGTGAGCTGCGCCGCGCGCTGGGACGGCGGCTGTAGCATCGCCCGGCGCTGGAGTGACTTGCCCAGCGGACTATCCGGCTGCGGCATCAGCATGGCGATGTAGGGGACGCTCTGCCGCGCCAGTTGATATTCCAGCTCCGCCAGCGATTGCCCGCCCACAGGCTGCCAGCCCTGCACAAAACTGACTACCCCCAGAAAACACGGCACACCCTGCATCTTTCGTCGCATGATGTCCAGCACATCCGGGGAGGCTTTGTCGGCCTCGTCCAGCCAGACCGGCGTCATACCGGCAGCACGGATTTGTTCCACGATGATCGGGCGCAGGTCCTGCAAATCGCTGCCGGTATCGCTGACGTAAACGTGAGTTGCCATCGGTTGTTCCACCCTGTGCCTGCTGTCCCCGCCATTGTAGCGCAAAAGCCAAACGAGTGTTCTTCACCCGGTTGGCTACCTGCAAAAAGTATCCGCCCGTCTACCGGAAAAGGGGACAGACACGCCTACATTTGCACTGTGATGTGCGGTAGCATGGGAACGTCCCGGTTCAACCGGGGGAATCAGGTTTAGTATCTATCCATAAACCCCTCGTAGGGGCACGGCATGCCGTGCCCCTACCGACAGCCAAAAGCGGTTTACGGATAGGCCCTTAGTGTAAGCAAAAGGAGCGGACGATGAAACGAAATTTGATGCTGGTACTGGTCATCACCATCCTGGGTGTCATGGCGATTGCGCCGGTACTGGCGCAGGAAGCGACCCAGGAAGCCGGAACCATTAGCACGGGGTCGGTCAACTGCGACGCCGACCTGATGCTGAATCTGTACATTGCCCAACGGTTCTTCGGCTATGACGCGGTGCAGAGCCAGCTTCGCGCCGGTGGCGTGGCGGGCGCGGTAGACCCCACACTGTACAACGCCGGCCAGTTTGGCACGCTCTCCAACACCGTGCGCGCCATGCAGGACCCCAACACCGGTATGATGACCAACAGCGGTTGGACGCAGGACCAGCTCAATGCCCTGAGCGGGATGCTGGCGATGGACGACGCCACTTTTGAGGAACAGTGGAACACGACCTTTGGCGGCGACCCGAACATGGCGAACATGACGCCGCTGACGTCGGCGACCGTCGCCGGTGAAGCACCGGAATGTACGGCGCTGCGCACCTCGCTGTATCGTTTCTGGCGCGCGATTGCGCTGCAGGATTTCACCACCGGCATGACCGGCACGTTCTCGAATAACATGGGCAGCACCGGCGCCCAGGGCGGCACGGGCGACATGGGTGCGGCTACGCCGGAAGCGACCGCCAGCGGCTAAACCTGCCCCTCTCCGATTTTCCACGATTAACTGCGTCTGAGGTTCTCCCCAGGCGCAGTTTTTTGTGAGCATGGGCTGCGCCAATGCGCCTTTTACTCTAAAGCGTGTAGGATACAGGCACGGAATAAACGCCAGTGGAGACAATCCCATGAAGCCTGCCGTTTTGGTTGTCCTGATGATTTTGATGTTCGCCCTCGTGCCCGTGCTGGCGCAGGAAAGCACGCCAGAAGCGACAGCCCCCACCGACCGAGTCGCCTGCGATGCTGATTTGACCCTGAACCTGTACATCGCCGACCGCTTTTTTGCCTTTGGCGCGGTGCATGACCAGTTGCGCCAGAGTGGTTCACCCGCCGCGCTGGATTTAGGCCGCTACGATTACGGGCAGTTCGGGCCGCTGTATACGGAAATGGTGGGGCGGCGCGGCACGGAGACCGTCATGCCCAACGGCGCGATGAGCCACGATTGGGTGAACAGCCTGATACTGCTGCTGCCGCTGGACGACGCCAGTTTTGAGGCGCAGATGGCAAGCATCGAACCGACCGATGCCGCGCCGTTGCCATCGGCGGCCATCGCCGGCGAAGCGCCCGAATGTGCCCTGCTGCGGGCGGCGTTAACCCGTTTCTGGCGCGCGGTGGCGTTTATGGATTATTCGTCTGGCATGAACATCTCTGCCATCGGGCGCGCCGACGTAGGCGGCCTGCGGCCAGCAGAAACGACGCCGGAAGCGACCGCCGCGCCCTAGCGCCATGACCGTTTCCTGTACAGGCGGCTACAGCAGCATGTCCGTGTCCAGCGCGTGCCGCACCTGCGCCAGCGCCGCGTCCAGCGTCAGGGCTTCGCCTTCGTGGAGCAGGCGCTGGTAGCGGGGTGTGCCCAGTTCCGCCTCCAGCGCGGCGAAGACCGGCTCCAGCACCGGCGCGTCAATATCGGCATGGGCCAGCAGCCAGCCTGCCCAGATAGCGGCCTGCTCCACCTGCCCGGTGCGCTGCCACAGCATAACCGCTGTCGCCAGCATCCGCGCCTGCTGGAATGGCGACGCCAGCCGTTCGGCGATCAGCACCCCTTCGCGGAGTTCCTGCCGGGCGGCGTCCACATCGCCCAGCGCCAGATGAGTGCTTGCCAGATGGCGCAGCGCGTTGGCGATGTAACGCGGCTGTCCGGCGCGGCGCGCCAGGGTTAGCGCTTCGTTCAGGCGTTCGAGTGCCTCCCCGTACTGCCCCAGCCGGAACAGCGTGTACCCCAGGCTGGACAGCCCGTGCACAACGTTGCGTTCCGAGCCGCTGGCGCGTGCGACCTGGATGCCCTCCTCAAACGGCGGGCAGGCGCCTTCCAGATCGCGCTGCTCGACGCGGTAACTCGCCAGCGCCAGCAGCCCGGCGCCCAGCATCCGCTGGTAGCCAAGCGTGCGGGCAATATCAATCGCGCGGCGGGCGTAACGCTCGGCTCCGTCGAAATCCTCCTGCGACCACAGCCCTTCGGCGGCGGCCAGCAGCGCGCGGCAGATGTCCGCGTCACGCCCCAGCGCTTCCGCAATCGCCAGATGGCGGGCGAAATAAGCATTCGCCTGCTCAAATTCGCCCAGGTACAGCGCCACCGCGCCCAGACCGTTTAACACGGCGCTCAGGTCGGCCTGCGCCCTGAGTTTCTCAAACAGCGTCAGGCTGCGCCGGTAACAGACCTGTGCCGCCGCGTACTGGCCGCGCTCCTCAAGGATGCAGCCCAGCGCGTAATCGGCCCGGCCCCGGTGCAGCCGGTCATTCACCTGCTGCGCCCGTGCCGCCGCCTGCCGGGCACACCGTTCGGCCTCGTCCAGCACCGCCATGTCAAAATACGCCAGACTCAGCCGGAACCAAAGCTCACATTCGGCAGCCGCGTCCCCAAGCTGCTGCGCTGCCGCCAGCGCCTGTTCCAGCCACTGAGCGCGCTCCTGGGGATGCTGGCGCAGGGTCAGAATGTCCATCCCATGCAGCACAAATTCGATCCCCAGGCGGGCGCTGGTCGGGTTATCCGCCTGCGCTGCCAGCCAGTCGTGCCAGTGTTTGATCTGCGCCCAATCCTGTTCAAACCGGCTTAACCCATAGGCTGCTGCGCCGGCGCGGCCTCGCTGCATGGCGGCCTGCGCCTGCTGGAGCGTGCGCAGATAGTGCCGGGCGAGGCGGTAGTGTGTCTGATGGAGAGAGGAAGTCAGGTTCATTATGGATCATCTGGCAAAATGAGCTTATTCGTGAAGCAGCGCCCAAACGTCCGTGACAGCGCGGTCCAGTGTCAGCCGCGTTCCCTGTTCCAGCGCGCAATGGTACTGGTCAGTGCCGAGTTCAACCTGCAACAGTTGGTACACGGTTGAGTTAAACAAAATTGGGTCAAGATACAGATCGTACTGAGTTAGCAGACCTGCCCATACTGCTGCCTGCTCAGGTCTATTATCAGCCTGCCACACCAGCACGGCAGCACTCAGGGCTTTCACCAGAAAAGGCAGTGTGTTCAGTTGCCGCGCGGCGCTGATACATTCCAGCAGCCGGGCGCGGGCGGCGTCCCACTCCTGCCGCTTCAGGTGTAACGTTACCAGGTAGGGCAGGACTTCGCACAGGTGGAAGACCAGTTTTGCCGTCCGCGCCCGCGTCGCAGCATCGTGGAAAAGGTGGAATGCCTGTGCCACATCACCCTGTTGAAGCTGCAACCGCCCCAGACCGTGTAAACATTCGATCAACGTTGATGGCGGCAAAAACGCCTGTCCGGCCATCACTTCCTCATAATGGTGGCAGGCAGTTTCGAATTTGCCCAGACCGGTTTCCGCCTGCGCCAGACTGACTAAAGCGGCCTGAAGTCCGCGTGCGAAGCCGTGGCTGCGGCAGATGGCAACGGCAAGCTGGGCCTGGGCTTCTGCTGCCGGATAATCGTGCAGCCGGAGGTAGAGGCTGCTCAGCGAACGATAGGCCGTGCTGACCCAGCCGGGCCGGTCCGCTGCCGCTGCCAGAGTTAGAAACTGCTCGTAACACCGTTGCGCCTGGTGATAGTCGCCGCGAACGGCGGCCAGCCGCCCCACATAGAGCCAGACCATCGTCAACGCTTCATCAGCGCCAAACGGGCTTAGGCGTTCCAGACTGTTAGTCAGCAGGCGTTCGGCGCGGTCATAGGCTCCCCGCAGCAGGTCAGCCGCGCCCAGAACCGACAGCGCCCGCCCCAGCGCCAGCGCATCACCGGCGGCCTGCGCCCGTTCGACAAGCTGCTGCGCGTAATGGCTGGCCGCCTCGAGTGCCTCGATATTCAAAGACACAAAACTGATTTTATACAGTAGCGCCCGTTCGGCCTCACCATCACCGAGCCGGCGCGCCGCTGTTAGCGCCTGCTCCCCCCATTGAATGAATTCAGCCTGCGGCTGGCGGGAACGCAGGAGTGTAGACATCGCCAGCGGAAACGCCACGCACAGATGGGCGCTGCCGGCGTCCGGTTGCGCGGCGCACCACGCCTGCCAGTGTTTGATCTGCCCCCACTCCTGCTCAACACGGGACAGCCAGTAGGCGCGGTTGGCGCGACCCCGGCGCGTGGCCTGTTCCGCCTGCTGGAGCGTGTGCAGGTAATGCCGCGCCAGCCGAACCTGGGCGGCGTGAAGCGCCGCTGTCATGGGGCCAGTTCCTCCAGCAGCGACCGGGCGTGCATGACCAGCAGCGCGTGCATCTGAAAGCGCCCGCCGCTGATCGGCTCCAACAGGCCGCGATTGACCAGCAGGCGCGCGGTAGGCCGGGCATCGGTCACATCCCAGGCGACGGCCATTGCCTGCAAATCGAAGGTGGCCGGTTTGGGCACAAACAGCCCCAGATAGGCGAAGCGGCGGCGCGTGTCAACATCCAGCGCGTCGGTGCTGCGTTTGAGCAGGGCGGCAATTGTAGGAGTCGTTTCCCGACCGACGTTCACCATGTCGCTGGGGGCGCTGGCTTGCAGCAGGTTCGCCCCGGCGCGCAGTTCCGCCAGCAGATCGGTGATGCCCCAGCCCAGCCGTGCTTCGGCATGCAGCAGGCGGCCCGCCACCAGCAGCGCCAGCGGCAGCCCTTCCAGGTCGCGCACCAGTTCACGCGCTTCCGCCGGGTAGCTGGCGACGATCTCCGGCGTAAGCTGGCGCAGCAGTGCCAGCGCGTCGGCTTCCGCCAGAATCGGCAACCGGTACACGTCGAAGGCGGTGGGCGCCAGTGCCGCCGCCACGTCATTCAGGCGGCTGGTCATCACCATCGCGCAGGACTGGCCGCCGACACGGAATGGCGCGGCGTGTTCCGCCTGCCACACGTCATCCACGATCAGCAGCACGCGCCTGTCGCGCAGCACCGCCGCCAACTGGGCGCTGATGTCCTCGATCTTCGGCGCACGGCCCGGTTCGATCAGGTGGAAACGGTCAGCCCAGGCGGAGATTTCCGCCAGCAGACCGGGGGCTTCCCCCAGCGAAGTCCACAGCACGCCATCGGGGAAGTGTTCGGCCACGTCCGGGTCGCGCGCCAGCATGGCGACCGTCGTGCTTTTACCCACGCCCGGCCAGCCCTGAATCAGCGTGATCGGGCGCATCTCGCCGCCGATGCCCAGCCGCCGTTTGATCTCGCGCAGCGCCTCGTCCCGACCGACAAACAGCGCCGGCTGCGGTGGCAGGATGCTGACCGGCATCTCCACCGCCGCGCTGCCGGCCTTCGACCGGGTAAACTGGTTGTCCTGAATCGCCGCCCACAGGCGGGTGGTTTCTTCTTCCGGCGGGGTCGCCAGTTCCGCGTCCAGCAGTTCCACACACTGCTGGTACTGGCGCAGCGCCTCCGACCGCTGACCGTTGGCGGCGTACAGACGCATCAATAGCCGGTGCGCCGGTTCGTGCAGCGGGTCGAGCGCCAGCCAGTGCCGGGCGTAGGCCAGCGCCGTGTCGTACCGTCCGGCATCGGCGTTGTGCTGGGCCAGGCGGCGCAGCAGGTTCGCCAGTTCGCGCTGCAGCCATTCGCGCTGCATCAACTGCCAATCCTCGTAATCCACGCTGTCGGCCAGGTGGTAGCCCGTCAGAAAATCCGCCGTGTACAGTCCAACCGCCTCGGTTATCCCGGCCACGCAGTCGCCACACAACGTATCCGGGCTGTGGCCGTGCCGGTCACTGGCGGCGATGAGGGTGAGGAACACGTCCACGTCCACCCAGACGGCAGCGTGGTCCAGCGCCAGGGTGGCACGGTCAGCCTGAATCCATTCCAGCGGCAGTGCGGTCGTGAGCGCGCGCAAAGTGCTGCGCAGGGCAGAACGGGCGTGTTCGTGGTCCAGTTCGGGCCAGAGCAGACCGGCGACCACGTCCCGGCTCTGCGGTTGTTCGGCCAGCGCGAGGTAGGCAGCCAGCGCCAGGGCTTTCCGGCGCTCAATCCGAACCGGACGGCCCTGATATTCAATACGCGGTGTGCCGAACAAATACAACCGTAAGTCGGACATGGGGACGTCCTTCGGCTCTGTCACGATGCTGTCACGTTTGTTCCCTATAGTAGCATCAATCGTCCGGAACGTAACACGCTTTCAACCACAGTCCAGAGCTGGATGAACCAAAAGTCCTAGCGGATAGTCCGGCACAGCGCACGAATTGGGTTCGTGCAAAGGAAGCAGGCAGATGAGATCGTACCGATCCGTGCAGGACACCTTCTCGCTGCTGGCCGGGGCGAGGGTACCCCGGTCAGCGCGTCCCGGCGAACGGCTCACGAGGGCGGACGCCCGCCGTGACCGACCACCCGCCATGCGGCTGGCGTTTATCACCCGAATACTGCTCTCCATCCGGTCGCTGCTGGCGTGAGCTACGCCGCCGGACGCTGAAAGCCGTCCGGCTGAACAGAAAAGCCACAGGTGGCTGGAAAAACAGGGTTTGCCGGAGCGACCCTCGTGTAGTCGCTCCGCGCACATTGGCGCTGCCGGCCCTTAACCCGGCTCGAACGTCAGCAGGCAGTTGTGCAGCACAACGCGGCCATTGGATGCGATGCTGCCCAGCCAGCTCGGCGTGCCCCGGACGCTCTGCACCACGCAGCCAGGTGCGGTGCCGATTTCGACCGGGTCACCAACTGGCGGCAGCGCCAGCGCCGATAGACTGGGCTGGTCGCGGGTGTATTCATCATAATGGCTGTAAACCACCGACTCCCCATCCGGCGCGACCATGACGCTGCGCACCATATTGTGCTGAGGCGTGCGCTCGTCATCCCCCTGCTGAAACAGCGCCGCCGGTTCCGGCACGGCGCTCAGGTCCACCAGCGGCATCACCTGCCCGGTGGTGAGGTCAATCAACTGCGCGCCCCACGACACACCTGTGACATACGCGCCGTTAAACAGGTACACCAGCAGCGCATCATTGCCCGCCCAGGCCACCTCGCGCGGGATCATCTGCTCCCGATCCTGCCAGTCGGGGAAACCCGGCCCGGACAGGTCCGGCAGGTTGACGACCATCTCTGCCGCGCCGTCCTCCAGGTCAATCGTCCAGACGCCGTTTTTCCGGTCTTCCCGCTTCTGGCCGAGGACGATCAGCGCCATCATCCTGCCATCCGACGCAATCGCGGGTGGAAAGTAGACGCTGAGCGTGGGGAAGTTCAACGTAAACGACGAAACCTGTTCCGGTTCATCGTCGCCGGGATAGGTGCGGTACAGATCAATCGTCCAGCCGCCGGCCAACTGTTCGCTGCGGAAGAAGTACAGATCGCCATTGGCCGGATTCCATGATACCGCGTAGTCCAGCGCCACCGGCGCATCGTCGCTGCGCAGCCAGCCGCCTTCCAGGCCGTCGTCGGTCAGGTTCGTGAACTCGCCGGACGCCAGCTTGTACACCCACACGTCGCTTTCATTCATCAGCCGGAACGGGTCTTCGGTGAAGGCGATGTACGCGCCATCCGGCGACCAGCGCAGCGGGTTGTACTCCTGAAACCCACCCCGGAACGACTCCGGCAGTGGGGTACATTCCCCCTGTTGACTGTCCAGCGCGTACAGGCACAGCCCGTCCGGCGCTCCCCACGCCAGTTGTGTCCCATCAGGCGAGAGGGTCAGGCTGGAATTGACCTCGGCGTACCCTTGCAGCGTGGGCAGCAAATCTTCCACCGCCGCCAGCCGCCACGCCGGCGCATCCTGCGCCTGAACCAGCGCGGCGCCCAGCAGCACCAGCAGGAAAACGATTCTTCGCACCATCACAATCCCTCTTTTTACAGACCAATGCTTACTGTCTATTATCGGCCAATCCGGGGATGCTGCCATTCGGCTTTGGATGGATTTCGCGGGGCGGGAGAATTATTCACTCACCATCTGCTGCGCCAGTTCGACCAGTTCTGCGCCGGTCGGCGGCTCGTCGCGCCAGACCAGCGCCGGATGCAGCGCAAACCCCGGCAGCACGCGAGATACCAGCCGCCCATCAGCATCCGGCGGAATCGGGCGGTAGCGGCCATCGTTCGCCAGGGCGTACACCACGCTCTCGAAGCGAATCGGGTCAAACAGCCAGTATTCGCGCACGCCGGCGGCCTCGTATTCCGCCAGCTTGTCGCCCCGGTCACGCCCGGTGCTTTCCGGCGAGACGATTTCAACCACAATATCTGCCGGACCATCAAGATATGTGTCTCGTACCCGGGACAGGTTTTCGTTCAAGACAACCAGTAAATCCGGTTCGCGCGCTGGACGGTCATCAGCCACTTTCATCGGCACGCCAGCCAGCAGCACGCGTCCCAGCTTTTTGAAGCCGAGGTAGAGGCTGAAAAGGCTGTAAAGAAACCCTAAAATAAGCTGATGCCGGGTATTATTAGACACAACATCAATGACCTTTCCCACCAGCCATTCGGCATGTTGCTGACCGAAGTACTTGAGAAAGTTCTCAAAACTTACACCTTCCGCGATCACTTTTTCAGCGCGGGCAGGGTCATCCGCTGCTGTATAGGGAGCGATCCTGTCTACCATCACCAGCCCTTTATCCTCATTTACCCGTATTGTACCCTGGAATCACAGCGCCAGCGTCGCCACGCCGTTCAGCCGGTCGGCGCGGTCGGCGGGCAGCACCACCAGCGGCGACTCGTCGCGGTAGTCCAGCGCCAGCGTCGTAAACGGCAGTATACCCGACCGCAGCAGCAGCCCCGGCGCGGTCGCCAGCTTGAGCGTGATAGCTTCGGCGGTCTGCCAGGCGTCCGGCGAGGTGTACGGGTAAACGCAGACGGTTTGCGCCGCGCCGCGAACGCCGCGCTCCAGCAGCCGCTTGCGCTGCCCGAACGACGGCCAGCGGTCAACCTGCGCCTGCACGGTATGCGGGTAGCGCCGCAGCCGGTCTTTCAGGTATTCGTGGTACGCGCCGGGGTACATCACCTGAATCACCGCCTGCCGGATGCCGCCGCGCCCGCTTTCGTCGCGCAAATCCGTCACCGTCACCTCGGACAGCGCCACGCGGCCATCGTCCAGCAGGAAACTCTTGAGCGACCGCGCGCCGATATAAGCGTTCCAGCCCTGGCCGCGCGGCATGGCATAACGCCAGATGGTTTTGAGCGTGGCGTCGCTGTATCCCCGCGTCGGCGAGGTGAAGTTATACCCGCGCTGGTGGCCTTCAAATACGTATTCGAGAACGAGAGGCTGCATCTTAACTCTTTCTTGGTGTCCTTGGCGTCATGGCGGTTCGATTACATCTCCACTGGCTTGGGGCGAATGGCGTTAAAGAACTTGCGCATCACATCCAGCACGCCGCGCCCGGTGGCGAGGCTGCCCTCCGCCACGTACCACTTGTAACCCAGCCGGTCGGCCTGCCCTTTCAGCCGGCGCTGCTCGTTGCGGTAGTGGTGCAGGATTTCGTCCAGCGTAGTGGTGTCGCCCCACAGGTCGGATTTGTTGACCAGGATATAAAACGCTTTCAGGTTGCGGCGGGCGGCAGGTTCGTCCTCGATCATCTGGAGCACGAAGTTGAGCGCATCCTTTTGCAGGTGCACGTCGGTATGGTCAAGCAGGAACAGGATGCCGCGCGGCTGCGCTTCGCGGAACAGTTCAATCCAGTCCGTTTCCCACATGGCGTATTCGCCGCCCACGTCGCGGTTGGGCTTCAGCTTCATGTAGGTATCGCCGACGCGGGTCATAAAATCCGGCACGGCATCACCGCCTGCCGCCGTCGGGTCGGGCTGGAAGTCCTCAATCGCGGCCATATTCCGCTTCAGCCATTCGATCAGCGTGGTTTTACCCGTCTGCCGCGCGCCCAGCACAATAAACGACATGCCGGAGAACTTGATGTAGAAGAAGTCCTGCAAACCGGCGACCGTGCTGCCCACCGCGCGGCTGACGCCGGTAATCGTGCCGATGACGACGGTAAACAGGGTATCGAAGAAATTTGCCACGTTCCACACTCCAGACGATCCATCCGTAGGGATGTACGGCTGTACACCCCTTCCTATGTTATACGCGGAATGTTGAAAAAACGTTGCTTCAGGCTGGCCCAGCCGCAGGTGAGAAAGGGCTTAGAGATGCTTTCAAAACATCTTCAATAAATTGACAATAACTGTTCATCTTCCCTATAATGGTGGCTAAAGGTCAGGGCAGGATGCAGGCTTCACGGTCAACAGCAGTCATTGTCATCGGAGCAGGGATTGGCGGTTTAACCACCGCCGCACTGCTGGCACAGGCCGGGTACGCGGTGACAGTGCTGGAAGCCCAAACCTATCCCGGCGGCTGTGCGAGCAGCTTTGTTCACAAAGGCTACCGCTTTGACTCCGGGGCGACGGTCGTGGGCGGGTTTCAACCGAACGGACCGCACCACATCGTTGGGGAACGGCTGGGTCTTGACTGGCCGGTTCGCCCGCATGAACCCGCCTGGGTGGTGCATCTACCCGACAGGAAGATTGCCCTGACCCGTAACAATGAGGACGTTCTGCGCCAGTTCCCGGCCAGCGAGCGCTTCTGGAAGGCGCAGTCACGCATCGCTAACCTGGGTTGGTCGCTGGCGGCGCAGGGGTTGCCCTGGCCGCCGACTAACCGGCACGAAGTCCTACAGCTAGCCCGTGTGGGTCTGTTGAACCTCCCTCAGGATTTGCTTCTCCTCCCAATGGCATTTCGGTCAACTTACGGGTGGTTGCAGCAGCACGGGCTGGCGCAGGACAGCGCCTTCGTGCGTTTTATTGACGCGCAGTTGTTGATCTCGGCGCAAGCGACTTCGCGGCAGGCCAACGCCGCCTACAGCGCGACGGCGCTCGATCTGGCGCGGCAGGGGGTGTATCACGTGCGTGGTGGCATTGGCGGGCTGGCGGAAACGCTGGCCGACAAAGTGCGGGCGTTGGGCGGCGAGATTCTTTACCGGCAGCGCGTTACGCGTATCCATACTGACAACGGGCGCGTGACCGGCGTCTCTGTCCGGCAGGGCCGCGCCGGCAAAGCGGAATTTCTGCCTGCCGATGCGGTAGTGGCAAATGTCACACCCCGGTCACTTGATGCACTGCTGGGAGAAGCCAGCCCGTGCCGCTTACAGCAGGAAATTGAATCGCGCCCGTTCTGTTGGGGCGCGTTTGCGCTGCATGTCGGCGTTCAGGCCGACCAACTGCCGCCCGATCTGCCCGACCATCACCAGATCATCACAACGATGGACGGCCCGCTGGGTGAAGGCCGCAGCCTGTTTATCTCGCTGTCACCGGCGTGGGATACCAGCCGCGCCCCTGCCGGACATCGCGCCGTGACCATCACCACCCACACTGCCGTGCAGCCCTGGTGGGACGCGCTGTCCCGGAGCGAAACCGACTATAATGCCCGCAAGGAGGAATACGGCGACCGGATACTGGATACAATCGAGTCGGTGCTGCCCGGCTTCCGGCGGAGCATCCGGCTGCTGCTGCCGGGCAGCCCCGTGACCTATCAGTTTTATACTGACCGCCCGTTAGGCATGGTCGGCGGCCTGCCGCAAACGTCACTGCTGGCGGCGCGCGGGCCGCGCACCGGCATCCGGCGGCTGTGGCTGGTGGGCGATTCGATTTTCCCTGGCCAGTCAACGGCGGGAGTCACGCTGGGCGCGCTGCGGGTGGCGGCAGACGTGCGCCGGTCGCTGCCGCCACCGCAAGGAAATTACCAACATATGCCGGAATATGAGACGACGCCGATATAAACCATCCGCAGCACTGGATTAACGTTCAACCGGCAGGTCTGGCGTCGTCCCCATTCGTACCAGCCGGCAAAGTAACCCCGCACCTGGTCGTAGCCCAGAAGATACTTCAACACAAACCGGTTAAGGCTGTTCTCCCGTTTTACATGAATGTCCTTTAAGAAACTGCCACGAACGATTGACTCGTGCCCTGACATTCATTACACTTCGATTATATTGATGATTATTGTGAGCGAAATCATGTTGGCCTGCCTGTGTTGTTGTCTGAAGCGCGGGGCGTAAACCACGACTTCAGACGTTGAGATAGACCAGTCGTAGGGACACAATACTTCGTGTCCTAACGCCGACCAGCAGCGTAAACGAAGGCGTGGCGCGTCCCCAGAACCGGGAAAGCGTGCCCACGCCTTTTGATTTGCCTGCTGGTTTTTTTGTTAGCAGGTGGCGATTGACGATTGGCTGTTGGCAAATTCATCCACCAATTGCCAAAAGCCAGTAACCTGCATCCAGCATGAGGAAATCCAGCGAATGGCGTTACCGAATTATCACATGCAGCCGATTGCAGCGACCGATCTGGATAACCTGATCGGCAACACGCCGTTGTTGAGCTTCCGGCGCATCACAGCGCACCTGCCGGAAAACGTAGCGATTTACGCCAAAGCGGAGTGGACGAACCCCGGCGGCAGCGTCAAGGACCGCGCGGCGGCCAACATCATCCGGCAGGCGGAACTGACCGGCGATCTGACGCGCGATAAAGTGCTGGTGGACAGCACCAGCGGCAACACCGGCATCGCCTATGCCATGATCGGGGCGGCGCGGGGCTACCGCGTGCGGCTGTTTGTGCCCGGCAACGCCAGCCCGGAACGGCTCGCCATCCTGCGCGCTTACGGCGCGGAAGTGGTGCTGACCGACCCGCTGGAAGGCTCGGATGGCGCGATTCTGGCGGTGCGGGAAGTGGTCGCCGCCGAACCGGGACGTTACTTCTACGCCAACCAGTACAACAACCCGGCCAACTGGCAGGCGCATTACCACACCACCGGCGTGGAAATCTGGCAGCAGACGCATGGCCGCGTGACGCATTTTCTCGCCGGACTCGGCACCAGTGGCACGCTGATGGGCACGGGCCGCCGCCTGAAGCACTACAACCCGCACGTGCAGATTATCTCGCTTCAGCCGGATTCGGCCTTTCACGGTCTGGAAGGGTTAAAGCACATGCCGACGGCGATCAAACCGGGTATTTACGATGAAACGTTGACCGACCGGAATCTGCCGGTCAGCACCGAGGTGGCGCACGACACGGCGCGGCGGCTGGCGCGCGAGGAAGGCTATCTCGTCGGTATCAGCGCGGCGGCGGCGATGGCCGGCGCGCTGCAACTGGCGGACGAACTGGCAGCGCGCGGCGAGCCGGGTGTGGTCGTGACCCTGTTCCCCGACAATGCCTACAAGTACCTGAGCGAGTCGTTCTGGACAAAGTGACCCGACGCGCAAAATAGAATATATTACCCTGATTGCTAGTCAAGGAGATTGGTAAAAGCCAAAGCCAGAACAGAGGCAAAGACCTTCACGTCAAAGTCGGGATTGGTGTGAGCGTCAAGCGGTTCAATACCGCCCGCAAACAAACCACTCAGACTGCGGCTGATGCCATACCGCCAGTCATACAACGCCTGCAAGCGCCGGTTAAAACGCGGTGACGAAATCCTTCGCCGCTACCGCCACCAGCAGGATTTCGGCGGCGCTGATCTGGCTGCGGCTGTCATCCTCGCAGGCGACCCGTTTCAACATTTCCTCCATCACGTAAAAAGCCGTTACAATATAGGCTTCGTTCATGCTGTTCCCCTTTCAGAACTTCTGTGTGGTAACAGCTAGTCTGACGGATGAGCAGCATGAACCCTATCCAGCAATCAAGGTAGTATATATCTATAACAGGTTGGACAGCCAATAGGCAAATGATATGACAATCGCGCCTGATGGACCGGCTGCTTATACTGCCGACAATACAGTTACCATTTGGCGTAACGGAAATACAACTACATTAATATTGGCAGGGGTTCCATCTCTAAGTATGGGGTCCAACTTAATTGGCGGTTAGATGTGACCGGTGAGGGATAATTCAGTTTACAGGAGTATTTTGCCATGATTCGGAACACCTCGGCGCGGGTGTGTATTATCGGCGCGGGGCCGTCCGGCCTCACCGCCGCGAAAAATTGTTTGCAGGTCGGATTGACCAACATCGTTATTTACGAAAAGGGCGATCAGATCGGCGGTAACTGGGTTTATTCGCCAGAGGTTAGCCATTCCAGCGTGTTTGAAACGACGCATATCATCAGTTCCAAACGCCTGTCGCAGTTGGCCGACTTCCCCATGCCGGACGATTACCCGGATTACCCCTCGCACCGGCAGATTCTCCGTTATTTCCAGGACTACGCCGAACACTTTGGTATCATCCCCTACATTCGTTTTAACTGTGAGGTCGTAAAGGCCGAGAAGCAACCGGACGAAACCTGGCGCATCACACTTGACGATGGCACGGTCGAGCAAGTTGATTACCTGATCGTCGCCAGCGGCCATCACTGGCTGCCGCGCCTGCCGGACTATCCCGGCACGTTCACCGGCCAATTTTTACATTCACACGCCTTCAAAACGGCAGAACCGTTCCGCAACCAACGGGTGCTGGTCATCGGCGGCGGCAACTCCGCCTGCGACATCGCCGTTGAAACCAGCCGCGTGTCAGCCTTCACCGCCATCAGTATGCGGCGGGGCTACTACATCGTGCCGAAGTTCCTGTTCTGGGGACTGCCGACGGACGTGATGGCGGCGAAAACCGTTCGCCTGCCGGACTGGCTGCGCCTGCCGCTGCTGCGCCTGAGTGTGTGGCTGACCGTTGGGAATTACGAACAGTACGGTCTGGAAAAGCCGAAACACGGCATCCTGTCGGCGCACGCCGTCACCAATTCCGAACTGCTGTACTTCCTGCGGCACGGCAAAATCCAGGCGCGGCGCGACATCGCCCGCTACGACGGACGCAAGGTGTACTTCGTGGATGGCCGCTGCGAGGAATACGATACCATCATCGCCGCGACCGGCTTCATCATCGCCTTCCCCTTTTTCGACCCCGCCTTTATCAACTTCTCCGCCGGCGACGTGCCGCTGTACCTGCGTGTGTTCCACCCCGATCACCCCAGCCTGTTTTTTGTCGGGCTGGTGCAGCCGTTGGGGGCGATCTGGCCGCTGACGGACGCGCAGTCAAAACTGGTGGCAAATCATATTGTGGGCAATTACAATCTTCCGCCGGATGTGCGTGACCGGATCGCCAACGAGGTAGCGGCCATCAGGCGCCAGTTTATCAACACGCCGCGCCACACGATTGAGGTGGAGTTTCACAAATACCTGTGGGCGCTGGAGCGGGAAATCCCGCAGCACGCGCCCGCCTGGCCACATCCAGTGACACGCGCCGTCCGCTAGCCGGTCCGGGAGGCTGTGGAGATGCAGCGTGCTTGTAGTCTTACGATAGAACGCCTATCTTTAGTTAACGTTTAGTTCGTTACAGTGAAATAGACTTTGCCGTTACATAGGATCAGCCTGCATGGCCCGACAAAAACATCACCTGCGCCAACAGATTGCCCAGACCATCACGGAGCCAGTGGCGCCCTTTGAGCATAAAATTGCCGAGTCGCTGCAGAAACGGGGGGAATTCCAGGGCAACCTGACCAGTGAGCAGCTATCCATCATCTTACGAAAAGTGTTGTTTACAATGGTCGGCGAGCAGAAAGTGGCCGGTTTTGATGTGCCCATCGTCCACAATGTGTCGGCCATGAAGGTAGACATCCGCCAGTGCGAGGCGAAGGTGTTTGCGGAAATCCACGTCCACAGCCCCATCATCGCCTTTATCCAGTTCCGCTACGTGCTGGAAAATGACCGGCGCAGCGGGGGGAAGAAACTGCGGCTGAAAGACAACTGCATGGACGTAAAAGAAGTGACACGCCCGCTGGACCTGGCGGCGAAGGCAGCGCTGGCGATCATGGGCGTGAAGCAGATCGCGCTGCGCGAACTGGCCGACCCAAACGCGGTCATCCAGCGGACGCTGCCGCCGCAGTTGGGGCGGATTGGTTTCCAGGGCAGGCTGGCGCAGGTTGACCTGGAACTGCTGAATGATAATACGATGTGGGTATATGTTGCCGGTGATGGACGCCACTAACCGCGCCGGTTATTATTCCGGCGGTTATTTCCTGATTCGAGCCAATAAACCGGACTGGCCGCAGTTGCAGACCGATCTGCTGCCGGACCAACTGGTCAGTCTGTCCGAATGTATCTGCCCCCGGTTGTGTGTTCAGTGGGGCTGGACGCCAGGCGACCGGGAGGCCGCGCTTGACTTTGGCATTCCCGAAGACCGCGTAGATGAGTTCATGGCGTGGTGCCGCAAGGCGTTTGAGGCGGATATGGCCTATCCGTCCATGTTTTATACCACAGCGGCGGCCCGCCGCTTTGTACAACGGTTTCTGCTGGATACAGCTAAGCTCAACCTGATCGGCGTGGGCTTATCCATCGAACTGGAACGCGCCTATCACGATACTAAACGCGCTCCCGCAGCGTGTGGATCGAAGCGTACACTTCGTCAACTACATCGTCCGGCGGTGTGCCGTAGCGCGGCCCTTTCGCCAGAAAATCGTCAAACGTCTGCTCCTGGAAGCCGTCGTCGCAGGCGCAGCCAATGCTGTCGTACCATTCGACCGTCTGCTCGTCGGTGTGGATGACCAGACCCCACACGCTACCGTCGTCTTCTTTCCACATCCATGAAGTGTTCACCGGTTTGTCGCTCACGCTAAAAGCCTCTCGCTGCCGCTTATCGTTAAATGGCTCTCACTGTTTCGATGCTTCGTCCGCCGCCTGTCTTACCGGCCAGCCGATCTCCGCCAGCATCGCGCGCAGGGTTTCCAGCGGCAGGCCGACGACGTTGGTATAACTGCCGTCAATCCGCGCCACCGGGTTAAACTCCGGGTGCTGGATGGCATAACTGCCGGCTTTGTCAAACGGGTCGCCGGTGGCGATATAGGCTTCAATCTCCGCATCACTGTAGTCACGCATGGTGACATCGGTGCAGGTGACGCGAGTGAGGGATTGGGGAGGCTGTAGGGATACGATATATCGTGCCCCTACACCATCAACCTGTATCAGCGTTAGCGCCGTGCACACTCGATGCGTGCGCCCGCGCAGCCGGCGCAGCATGTCGCGCGCGTCGTCGGCATCTGCCGGCTTGCCCAGGATGTCGCCACGCTCGTCCACGCCCAGCGTGTCCGCGCCGAGGATAACAACCGTATCCGCCGCCAGCACCGCCGCCGGTTTGTCCAGGCGCGCCGCTACGTCCGCGGCTTTCTCGCGGCTGAGGCGCGCCACATAGTCCAACGGCGGCTCGCCGGGGCGCTGCGATTCATCCACCTGCGGCTTGATAATCGTAAAATCAATCCCCAGCGACGCCAGCAGTTCGCGCCGCCGGGGGGAGCTTGAAGCGAGAATCAAGGTGGTGCCCATAAGAAAAACGAACCACCAGGTCACCAAGAGCGCCAAGAGATACAGAACCTGGCGTTCTCTGTGTCCTGGCGGTTAATCGTTATTCCTCGTCGTCACCATAGAAGTCGTCCAGCGAATGGGGGTGGCCGTGTTCGAGTTCATCCTCGCTGGCCTCGCGCAGTCCCAGCACTTCCACGTCAAACGTCAGCGTTTTCCCGGCCAGCGGCGGGTTAAAGTCCACCAGCACGGTGTCTTCGGTCACTTCCTGCACCGTACCGACGTAGATATAGCCGTCCTCGTCTTCCACTTCAACCACCATGCCCGGTTCGAGATTTTCCGCGCCGGGGATTTCGTCGAGGTCAAATTCGTCAATATCTTCTTCGTCGTATTCGCCATAGGCGTCTTCCGGCGGCACGGTCACGCGCAGCTTGTCGCCGGGGCGTTTGCCTTCCAGCGCGGCTTCCAGCCCCGGCACGATATTTTCCGCGCCGTGCAGGTATTCCAGCGGGTCATTCGCGTCCGCCCGGCTGACTTCCTCGCCGTCCACAGTCAATGTATACGCCATGCTGACGACCACGCCGTCCCGAATAGTGTCTACTACCATATGCTTCTCGCTCCTCGGATATTTTTTGTTTCGGATGAAACGCGGGCATTATACTGGTAGATTATCCTGATGAGAATGGGACAGTTGCATAAGAGTCGGATAAAAAGACTGTATGAAGCGGTAGAATTAGGACTGGGGTGGATGCCGGATCACCATTCGCACACCCACTCACTCCTCCATAATCACCAGATTGGCGAAACTGGCGGCCAGCCGCTTAATGCCATAGGTTTTATCGGCAAAGCTGATCGTCACTTCCTCGTCGTCCCCGCTGCGGCGGCTTTCGATGACGATGCCCTCGCCAAACTTGTTGTGATACACGCGCAGGCCGGTTCGGAAGCGCAGCGACGAAGTCTCACCAAACGGCTTGATCTGGCCGCGAATCCGGCTGCGGGCTTCGCTCACCTGCGACGACACGTCCTCCCAGGTGTCGTCTGACGACGCTTTTTGCTGCCAGATGTCACCTTCGTTCCAGCGAATCGATTCCTGATACGTCTGGTAATCGCGGCGGCTGGACAGCCCTGCCGATGCGCCCTGAGTCAGCCGCGCCGGGATGTCCGCCAGAAAGCGCGACGGCAGGCTGGGCGAACTGTCGCCGTAGGTCATGCGGCGGAAAGCGTAGGTCAGGTACAGGTGGTGCATGGCGCGGGTCAGCCCGACGTAAAACAGCCGCCGTTCCTCGGCCATGCCGTCCGGCTCATCGAGCGAACGCAGGTGTGGCAGCAGCCCTTCTTCCAGCCCGGTGATAAACACCACCGGGAATTCCAGCCCTTTGGCGGCGTGCAGTGTCAGCAGCGTGACGCTGTTTTTGTCCTCGGCCAGCGTATCCACGTCCGCCACCAGCGACACTTCTTCCAGAAAGTCACCCAGCGGTTTGGCGCGGTCTTTTTCCAGCAGCGCCAGCAGTTCGCGCACGTTTTCCTGGCGTTCCATCGCCTCTTCGGGGCGGTCGCTGCTGTCGTGCAGGTGCAGTGTGTAACCAATCCGCACGATGATGTCTTCCATCAGCGCCACCAGATCGCCCGCCGCCGCCAGCTCGCGCCAGCCCGCCAGCATGGTGTGGAAGTCCACCAGCTTCCTGACAGCGCTGCCGGGCAGGATCGAGGCTTCGCCGTTTGCCAGCGCCCCAAGCGCCTGCCCAATGGTGTACCGCTGCCGGAGCGCCCACCGTTGCAAGTCCTCAATCGTCTTTTTGCCGATGCCGCGTTTGGGCACGTTAATCACACGGGTGAAGCTCACGGCGTCGTCGGGGTTGTTGACCAGCCGCAGATAGGCCAGCAGGTCGCGGATTTCGCGCCGTTTGTAGAAGCCGACGCCGCCGATCAGCCGGTAAGGGACGTTATGGCGCACAAACGCCTCTTCCAGCGCGCGGGACTGGGCATTGGTGCGGTACATCACGGCGAAGTCGCGGTATTGCAGCCGGTCTTTTTGCCGCAGTTCGTTGATACGCTCAATGACGTATTCGGCTTCGTCGGTTTCGCTGTAGGCTTCAAAGACGGTCAGCGGCGCGCCGCCCAGGCGGTCGGTGAACAGGGCCTTGGGCGTGCGGTGGCTGTTTTTGTCAATCACGGAGCGCGCCGCGTCCAGCACAATCTGCGTCGAGCGATAGTTCTGCTCCAGCAGAATGACCTTCGCGTCCGGGAAGTCCCGGCGGAACTGCAACACGTTGCGGTAATCCGCGCCCCGAAAGCCGTAAATGGCCTGGTCTTCGTCGCCCACAACAAACACGTTATCCTGTGGCTTCGCCAGCAGTTTGACCAGTTCGTACTGCGCCATGTTGGTATCCTGAAATTCGTCTACCAGCAGGTATTCGATGAACTTCTGGTATTTCTGGCGCACTTCGTCATTGTCGCGCAGCAGCAGCACCGTATCCATCAGCAGATCGTCGAAGTCGCGGGCGTTGCTGGCGACCAGCAGTTCCTGATAGCGTTCGTAGATACGCCTGACGATCTCGCCCAGGTAACTTTTCATCTGGTATTTGTCGGGCGGAATCAGTTCATTCTTCGCGCCAGAGATGAAGTCCAGCATCTGGCGCGGACGGTATTTTTTGTGGTCGAGATTCAGTTCGTTGAGCGCCTGCGTCACCAGCGCAATCTGGTCGTCGGTGTCGTAAATCAGATAATCGCTGCGGTGCTGGGTGTGAGAGGCTTCCTTCCGCAGCAGGCGGGCGCAGATGGCATGGAACGTGCCGACCTGCGCGCCTTCCATACGCCGCCCCAGGATGTTTTCGACGCGGGCGCGCATTTCGCCGGCGGCCTTGTTGGTGAACGTAACGGCCATGATGCCACCCGGATACACCCCCATTTCTCGAATCAGATAGGCGATGCGGTGGGTCAGCACACGGGTTTTGCCGCTGCCTGGCCCGGCCAGCACCAGCACCGGCCCCTCGCCCGCCGTGATCGCCTGCCGCTGCGGCTCGTTGAGTCCGTCCAATAATCCCACCGCCATTGTTGGTTTTGCTCCTTATGGTTAAATGAAAACCGATACATAGATTTTTCGTAGGGGCGAACCGCCGGTTCGCCCCTACATTCTATGAATCTGTTTTCGATCATCCATTAGCTAACCGGCACAACTTTTATCGGTGTGCCGAGCTGTTGCATAAAATCCTGACAAACATCCCAGGTGAGGGGAAAATAAGGTGTATCGGCTGCGGCCAGATAAGCGACGATGTCTACCAGCATATCAACATCCTCATCTGGACCAAACCCACCTTCAACAAAACAGTTTTCAGCCCAGTCTACTAACTCTGCAAGATTGAATTCACTGTCGAAGTAACTGAGCATTTTGCCGCTGACCGTTTGACGAGTAATCAAGCCTCACGTTCCTCACCTGCTGCTTTCGATTGTACCAGAACCCTCCGCCCGTCGCTGAGAGCCAACACCAAGTGGGAGTAGGGAATTTTGAGGATAGCTGCTGTAGGGACACGATATATCGTGTCCCTACGTGCCCTCGTTTTTCTCCACTTCTCACCAAAACTGATGACTGTAGACTGATGACCGATGACTATTCCAGCGCCTTGATCTTTGCAATCAGCGCCGAAGTGCTGTGATCGGGGAGGTAGTCAATTAACGCCACGCGCCCGCCGTAAGCCAGCACGATGTCACGCTCCGGCCAGGGTTTATCGCTGTAATCCCCGCCCTTCACGTACACATCCGGCTGCAAAGCGCGCACCAACGCCGCCGCCGTGTCGTCGTCGAAGATGATAACCGCCGTCACCGGAATCAGCGCTGCCAGCAGCCGCGCCCGTTCCCGCGCCGGCACCAGCGGCCTGCCCGCCCCTTTCAGCCGCCGTGTGCTGGCATCCCCGTTGAGGCCGACAAACAGCGCGTCGCCCAGCGCCCGCGCTTTTTCGAGATAATCCAGGTGACCGACGTGCAGCAGATCAAAATGGCCGTTGGTGAACACCAGCGTTTGGCCGGCATCGCGCAGGCGCGCCCGTTTGCGGATGGCTTCATCCAGAGTCAGAAGTTTGCCCATTGCAGTAATGCTTCACTTTCTACAATTGTAGGGACACGGCATGCCGCGTCCCTACAGCCGCATATAAAAAGGTGTTAGTCCCATTCCGCCTCGGCATAGCCGACGTGATAATACTCGCCGCCCTCCACCGGCTGCACCCCCAGATACCACATGCGCGCCACGCCGTTTTCGATCAACACGTGCGGCGCCAGCACGCCGCCCGCGTCAAACGCGCCGGGCGTCGGTTTCATGATGGGGTCGGGATTCACATCCCAGGGGCCAAACGGCGACGCGCCGCGCGCCATGCCCAGCCAGCGGTCGGCGTCGCGCACGCCGGTAAAAAACAGCGTCACGCGCCCGTCCTCGATCACCAGCGCCGGTTCAGCCACGCCATCGCGCGTCCAGGGCAGTTCGTCCGGCATGGCGGTCAGCACCGGGTCAGGGCGTTTCGTCCAGGCGCGGCCATCGGGCGACGTGGCCGCCAGCAGCGTTGTGCCCACGCCGTAATCGCAGCGGGTGTAACAGTGGCCGACGTAGACCATGCCATAACCGTCGTCGTATTCAAACACCACTTCGCTGTACACGGCGTCGTTGTCGTACCAGCCGGGTGTGGGCGACAGAATCGGGCCAGTCTGGACGCGCTCGAAGTGAACGCCATCGCTCGAAACGGCCAGCGCCAGCGCCGCCGGGAAACCTTTAGCGGGGTAGCCGCCCTTGTCCCGGTAGCCGGAATAATACAGCCAGTATTCGTCGCCCACATGCAGCGCGTAAGCGCCTTCGAGATTTTCGTCCCACTCACCTTCACGCCCGCGCAGCACCAGACCTTCCAGCGGCCCGTCCACACTGACGGGTGTCCAATCCAGACCGTCCGGCGAAGTCGCGGCGCACAGGATGGCGCGGGGTTCGTCGCGCAGGAAGTCCATGCAGGTGTAAAACATGCGGTAGGACTCGCCTTCGTCCAGCACGACCGGGTCCGACGCGACAAAAAACTGGCCGGAGTAAAGCGGCTCGTCGCGCTTCGTCCACACCGGCCAGCCAAGCGCCGACTCCTGCGCGTGCAGCGGCGCGGCGGCCAGCAGCAGCAACCCGATAATCCCCACGATTTTGCCCATCGTCCTTCCTCATCGCCAATCAACGCCGATAGGCACACTTTAACGCAAACACACGGCGTGGCAAAGCAGCAGCGCGCTGCTGGTGTACGGGATCGGCGCTGCGTCCCTACAGGTACGATATTCCCAGGCTGAGGTCGGTTGTTGGCGCGGCAGGCGGCTTGGCGGTTAGAATACAGGCAGGAGGTGTTGTATGCCAAAACGCCTGACCACCGCTCTTATCCTGGCCTTGTTTGTGCTGATTCGATTTACCGCCGGCTCGGCCTCCGCGCCGCTGGCCGCCGCGCTGCAAGTCCCGACCGCGACGCCGACGCTCACGCCGCTGCCGACGTTTACGCCGTTTCCGAGCGCCACGCCACTGCCGACGCTCACGCCGTCGCTGACGCCGCTGGTGCTGGGTAATCCGTTGCCCACACCGGTGCTGACCGCGACGCCCGGCTGCGCCGCGCCGCTGGGACTGGTCATCGGCGGGGTGGCTTACGTGCGCGGCGGGGTGAACGTGCGCGCCGCGCCCAGTGCCTCCAGCGCCCAGGTGAACTACACCACCGAGAACACGGTGGCGCAGGTGCTGGAAGGGCCGGTGTGCGACGGCATTTACAACTGGTGGCGGGTGGAAATCCCTGGCAACGGCGGCTGGATTGCCGAGGGTAGACCGGGGCGTTACTGGATTTATGGGTCGGCTGCGCCGCGCGGAACGCCGACGTGTGGCAGTCCGCTGGGCTTCAAGGCGGGGACGCCGGTGGAACTGCTGTTTGGTCTGCGCGTCCGCGAACGCCCCGCGCTTAACGGGCTGACGCTGACCGTCGCGCCGGCAGGAGCGGTGGTGAACATTCTGGAAGGGCCGGTCTGCGGCGAGGGCTACAACTGGTGGCGGGTGCAGGTGACGGTGCTCAACATCGTCTACAGCGGCTGGGTCGCCGAGGGCGAACGCGGCGAGGGTGACAACTTCCTCCAGCCGGAGAACTTCCAGCCGACGCCGGTGTGCGCGCCGCCGCTGGACTTCTCGGTTGGGTCGCGGGCGTATGTGGATTACCCGGTGGGCGAGGAACCGAAGAATCTGCGGGTCGCGCCCGGTGTAAACACCGAACTGATCGCCACGCTGATTGACGGCATCGGCTTTGAGATCATCGGCAGTCCGATTTGCGCCGACGGCCTGAACTGGTGGCCGATTCGCATCCTGTCACGGCCTGACGTGCAGGGCTGGTTCGCGGAAGGCGGCCCGACCAATTACTGGGTCACGCCGCGCGGCAACTGGCCCCCCAGCCAGTACGACGTGCACAACAACCGGGACCAATGAGGGCGACTCACACCTGAATTTGCAGTTGGTGTGGCAGGGTAGGTTTAAATATCTGCCCTGCCATCTCCTCTACTTTTTTCGCTGCTGGCGCTTCTCCTCCGCCTTCCGCAAAATGTCCGCCAGGCTGATCTGCGACGGCGGCGGGGCTGGCGGCGCGGCGGGTGTCTCCTGCGGCTGGATGCGGCGAATCGCCGGATGGCTGGTTTTGGGCGGCTGGGGCGGCGCAGCGGCAGTCTTACGGCGCTGGAGTTCCTGCGCGATGGCGCCGCTCTGTTCCATCTCCCAGTAGATCGCATTCCAGTAGATCAGCTTGCCGGCGCGCTGCGCCGCTTCCCGCACGGCGGTATCCGCGTCTGCCACAAACGTCTGCGCCAGGAACGGCAGCGCCGCCGGATTATTGCTGATGCTGCCGAGATCAATCGCGGCTTTACGGCGTTTGTCCGGGTTCGGGTCATCCTGCAAACGGCGTACCATCATACGGATGTCGGTATCGGCGGGGCGTGTCGGCGGGATGCGCTTCTGGCCGATTTGCGGACGTTCTTCCAGCCCGGACGACAGCACTTCCGCGCCCGGCGTCAGGCCCGCCATCGCGCCCATCACCATACCCTGCGCGCCCAGCAGCGCACCACCGATCAACATGCCTGCCGCCATGTTGCCGGACTTGCCGCCACGCTCGCGCAGAAGCTGCATCTCGGCGTCGTGCTGCATCTTTTTCAGCAGTTCCGCTTCGTTTTTGTCCTGCTCCGCCTGTAACTCGTAGTCCAGGTGGAAGTGTTTGAAAATCGCATCCAGCGTGGTGTAGCCGGTCTTCCAGGCTTCCTGCACGCGCCTGCCTGCCCACGCCAGTGAGGCTTTTACCTCGCTCACCGTTTCTACCTGGTACTGTGCTGCCAGCGCCTCCAGCGCCGCCGTCTCGTCCAGCATCCCGATCACTCGCGCCGTTTGCAGCCGGGTGTGCGCGTCGGGGCTGGTCAGGCCGTTAAGCAATCCCTGAAGATTCACGTTGTCCCCCCGCCATTACTCCTTACCCTTATTGTCGCAGCAAACGTATTTGACGCAACGTAAGATTTTTGCTGCGGCGACAACGTGAAACCGACAGGCGCGCCTGATCGAGCCATGGATGGAAAGGCTGCTCTTAGGGCCTATCCGTAAACCGCTTTTGGCTGTCGGTAGGGGCACGGCATGCCGTGCCCCTACGAAGGGTTTATGGATAGATACTTAACCCATCACCTGAAACAGGGTAATCTGCAGGCCATCCGGCGACTGGACACGCGCGTTCAGATGATTCCAGGGGGTTAACACCGGCTCGTGAACCAGCGTCGCGCCATATTGCAGGGCGCGTTCCAGCGCCGCCGCCACATCGGGCACTTCAAAGGCAAACCGGATCGGCCCGCTGACTGGCTGACCGACCTCAATCCGGTCTACGGACGCTGCATGGGTTGGGTCAAGCACTTCCAGCATAGCCCGCCCGGCGCTAAAAATCTGTCCCCGACCGTTATCCGTCCACAGGTCGCCCGGTTCTAACCCCAGTCCGTCGCGGTAAAAAGCGATCAGACGGTCAAAATCGGCGGCGGTCAGCGCCACCCGAAATTCGATGATGGACATACAATCAAACCCTCCACAATTATTCACACGCTCATGGTTAAATAAAAACCGATACATAGATTTTTCGTAGGGGCGAACCGGCGGTTTGCCCCTGCATTCGATGAATCTGTTTTCGGTCATCCATCAGATAGGGATGGTAGCGCCATAAACGGAGATCTGCCACCGATGGGCAGCGGCGGCAGGCAGTATGGGATGGCATGATGCTGGTTTTCCTGTCAGCGGTTCAGTCTACGCAGGTCTTCCGCTGAATTGGTATCATAATAGGCGTTGACGTGAAGGGCTGGAGGAACACTGAAATGCTTGATCCGGTGCTTGAACGGCAGATACTGGACGAACTGCGGCGGCTGGACGCCGACCAACAGCGACGTGTGCTCGACTTTGCGCGGGAACTGTCCGAGGCGGATCGTCCGCGCGGTGTGCCGGCTGAACGGGTTTTCCGCGCGGCGGCTGGTCTGTTCAGCAAAGAAGAGGTTGACGAAATGATGAAAGCGATTGAAGAAGAATGTGAGCGCATTGATTATGACGAGTGGTAAGCTGTTGGATACCAATGCTGTCGCTGCACTCTTTAACGAAAATGGGGTTCTGAAAACTGCGCTTGCCGGTACAACATTAATTATTCCTGCCCCTGTAGTCGGGGAACTTTATTTTGACGCCTACAAGTCGGGGCATATAAAGGATAATGTCCAGCGATTGCAAGGTTTCCTCGCTCAAAATAAGGTTCTTCCGTGTGATGCCGAAACCGGGAAATGGTACGGCCAGATCAAACAGGAGCTAAAAAGCAAAGGCAGTCCCATTCCCGGGAACGATGTGTGGATTGCGGCGGTTGCCCGGCAGTACCATTTAACGCTGGTCACACGCGACGGCCATTTTCAACGGATAGCCGATCTCTCAACCGAAAGCTGGTAAACCCATGACTCCGATCCATTATGCTGAACGTCAGGAAAGATTACGCCGGATGGCCGGCGTGGACGCGGTGCTGATCGTGCCCGGCGCGAATATGCGCAACTTCACGGGGCTAAACTTCCATCTCTCGGAACGACCGATTATCGCGTTTATCACCCCGGACGGGGCGCTGTCGTTCATCGTGCCACAGCTTGAAGTGCCGCAGTTAAATGCCCGGCCTGATCTGGAAGCGCGCGCCTTCGCCTGGACGGACGCGGACGGGTATCAGGGGGCGTTCCGGCAGGCAATTGAAGCACTGGGGCTGCGCGGGAAAACGCTGGGCGTGGATGGCATGACCATGCGCGTCACCGAATGGCTGGCGCTGGCGGCGGTAGATGCGACGCTGCGTGTGAAGCCGGTCGAACGTGACCTCATCAAAATTCGCGCCATCAAGACGCCGGACGAGATCGAACGGATGCGCCGCGCCAACCGCTTGAGCGAAGCGGCGCTGGACAGGCTGCTGGCGTGGGTGCAGCCGGGCATGACGGAGCGCCAGATCGCGGCGCGGCTGTCTGAAGAACTGACCGCGCAGGGATGCACCAGTCTGTCGTTTGAGTCGCTGGTGCAGACCGGGCCAAACAGCGCCCTGCCGCACGGCTCCACCACCGACCGCGTGCTGGAGCGCGATGACCTGCTGCTGATTGACTTCGGCGGCACGGTGGATGGCTACCCGGCGGACATCACCCGGACGTTCTGCCTGGGCACGCCTACCGCCGAGATGCGCCGGCTGTACGATGTGGTGCTGGCGGCCAACGAAGCCGCCAAAGCAGCCGTGAAACCGGGCGTGCCAATGGGCGCGGTGGACCGGGCCGCGCGGGACGTGATTGAAGCGGCGGGCTACGGCGACTATTTCATCCACCGCACCGGGCACGGGCTGGGGCTGGACGTACACGAGCCGATTCCGCAGATTGCCGCGGGCGTGACGGACGTGCTGGAGCCGGGCATGGTATTCACGATTGAACCAGGCATCTACATCCCCGGCCTGGGCGGCGTGCGGATTGAAGACAACGTCGCTGTCACGGCGGACGGCGTGGAGGTGCTGACCAACTACCCGCGCCAGCTTACGCGCGCCGGCTGATCGAATTGCTCTAAATAGCGTAAACGCGGTGTAGGGACATGGTACGCCATGTCCCTGTTTGGGAAAGCTGGTTCGGATGGGGAAGCAAGGACGATTGTGGCAGAAGTCTCACCCTTCTGCCACGGCAGTCCTTAACGGTAGCCCGCCTCGGCGTAGGGGGACGCCTGGCTTAAAAACAGGGCTACCGTGCTGAGCAGTTCGTTTTTCATGACCGGCTTGGCGAGATACCCATCGCAGCCGGCGGCGAGGCAGTATTCCCGGTCGCCGTGCATGGCGTTGGCGGTCAGGGCAATGATCGGAATCCACGCCAGCTGCGGCGACGCTTTTAACCGGGCGGTCGCTTCCAGCCCGTTGATGTCCGGCAGGTTCACATCCATCAGGATCAAATCCGGCTGTTCGCGGGCAGCAACCGCCACGCCGGTCAGGCCGTCCGCTGCTTCAAGCACCTGGTAGCCGGCGCTCATAAGTATCTTCCTGACCAGGCGCATATTCTGCGGGTTGTCTTCGACGTAGAGAATCTTGGCGGACATGCCGTGCTCCAAACACTTGATTTCTTAATTGTGGTTGCAGGATAAATTAAGTATCCGCCAACTTTTGATTGCTGTCAAGCCCCCAATCGCGTCAAGGTTACAGTATGGATAAAAACCGATTGGGTGATAGGACGACAGGTACGCTGCTGCTTCTCTCTTGTCCCGTCTGGTGACTTCCATTACAATTGATACGCTGTTTCAATTAGGTGGCAAACGATGGACATTCTGCAGCAGCTTCTGCTTGACCCGCTGAACTGGTCGTTTATGCAGCGCGCGCTGCTGGCGGCACTTTTGATCGGCATCGTCAGCGGCGTGATGGGCGCCTACGTGGTCACGCGCGGGCTGGCGTTCCTGGGGGATGCGCTGGCGCACAGTATCCTGCCGGGGGTGGCGGTTGCGTTTCTCACGGTGGGCAGCGGCGGGGCGTCGCTGCTGGTGGGCGGACTGGCGGCGGGCGTGCTGTCGGCGCTGGGGATTGGCTTTCTCACACGCGGCGGCCAACTGGCAGAGGATACGGCCATCGGCATCGTCTTCGCCGGGATGCTGGCGCTGGGCATCGGCCTGATCTCGAAGGCGCAGAATTACGCGGTGGACCTGACACACGTGCTGATTGGCAATATTCTCGCAGTGAGCGACACCGATCTGGCGCTGATCTTGGTGATCGGCGTGCTGGTAGTGGCGGTGATTGCGCTGCTGTACAAGGAACTGCTGGTGGTGTCGTTCGACAGCACGCTGGCGCAAACGCTGCGCCTGCCTGCCGAACGGCTGCGGCTGGTGCTGCTGGTGCTGCTGGCGGTGACGATTGTGATCGGCGTGCAGGTCGCCGGCGTGGCGCTGGTGGCGGCCATGCTGGTGACGCCGGCGGCAACGGCGCGGTTTTTTGTCAAGCGCCTGCACCATCTGATGCTGCTGGCGGCGGCGCTCGGCGCGGTCAGCGGTATCGTCGGCCTGTACCTGTCCTGGCACTGGCAGGTCGCGGCCAGCGCGGCGATTGTGCTGACGATGACGGCGCTGTTTCTGCTGGCGTTTTTGTTCGCGCCGGGGAGGGGGTATCTGTGGTCGCTGCGGCGGCGGAATGGCGCTACCTCAGCGGCAGACGAAGGCTGAACCGGCTGCCCACATCCGGCGTGCTCTCCACTTCAATCCGGCCACCGTGCCGTTCGGCGATGGCCTGCGCGATGGTTAAGCCCAGTCCAAAGCCGGGGATGGTGTGCGCCTCCTGTTCAACCCGATAGAAACGGTTGAAGATCGCCTCCAGATGTTCCCGGTTGATGCCGATGCCGGTGTCCTCGATCTGAATCACCACCTCGCGGTCGCCCAGACAGGTCGCAATCCGAATGCTGCCGTCAGGTTTATTGAACTTGGCCGCGTTTTCAACCAGGTGGCCGACCGCTGCCGCCAACAGATCGAAACAGGCGCGCAGCGGCGGTATGCTGGGGTCCAGTTCCAGCAGCAGCCGCAGGCATTTGTCCTCCAGCAGCTTGTGCCGGGACTTGCAGACCGTCGTAACCAGATTATTCACGTCAACCGTGCCTAACGTCAGCGGCGCAAAACTATCCAGCCGCGCCATCAGCACCAGCGATTCAACCAGTTGCGTGATGTTGTGCACCTGGTTGTCAATGTTGCGCAGGTGATAATCGCGCCGGTCAGGGTCGGTGGTTTTCCCCGCCAGATACGTGCTCAGGCGAATGGCGGCCAGCGGCGTGCGGAACTCGTGCGACGCATCCTGAATGAAGCCGGACAGCAGCTTCATTCGTTCGCGTTCCAGCGCCAGATCGAAGGACTGCTGCGCGGCCTGACGGAGACGGGTCACGTCGCGCAGCACGATGATGTGGCCGCGAAGTTGTTGGTCTGCATCCAGTGTGGGCGATACGGAAATGTCATAGATGTGCTGTTCCCCATCCTGTACCGCCGTTAGCTCTTTGGGAATGGTCGCATTCGACTCCGCCTGAACCAGCGCCGCGCCCACCGGCCAGAACGTTTCCACCGGCTGACCGATTACCGTCTGCTCTGTACCATTGCCGAATGCCCGGCAGGCTGCCGGATTGATGTCCAGCACCCGTCGTGCGGTATCCAGCACGATCACCCCTTCGGGAATGCTGTCCAGGATGGCCTGCCGCGCAATCGGGATGACATCGCCGGTTTTCAAGCGGAAGTTGCTGATGGTGATGGTGACGATGGCAAAAATCCAGGCCAGCGG
The DNA here is from genome assembly GCA_016223085.1 of Chloroflexota bacterium. Classification (GTDB taxonomy): domain Bacteria; phylum Chloroflexota; class Anaerolineae; order Aggregatilineales; family Phototrophicaceae; genus CFX2. Next base: position 245,856 of record JACRPS010000008.1, on the reverse strand, counting down.
CATCGGGCTTAACGGCAGCCCCAGCAGCATCCCGAACGCTTCCAGAAACGTAACCAGCCAGATCGCCAACGGGCCGATCAGCAGGACAACCGCCTGCCGCCGGTAGAGATGCCGGGAGTTGAAGGCCGCCCGCAGCAGCAGCAGCATCGTGGCGATGATGCAGATGTAGATGTAGACATAATTGACCCAGTAGAGGATACCTTTGGGGTTTTCCGAAACGAGGATCGCGTTTCGGACGGCGTTAGCGTAGCTCGGCCAGACGAGATGGTGATAATCGTTGGTCAGGATCAGCACCAGTAGCACCGCCGGAATCGTGCCGATCAGCCAGACGCGCCGCTGCCGTAGCCAGTGCCCATAACCCAGGCTTTCCAGCGCGAGCACCACAAACCCGATGGGCATGATCTCAATACCGATATATTTGAGTTTGCCCCAGAACGTTTTGGTTGGCAGATCGCCACCGGCCAGATTCAGGGCGACACACAGCAGCCACCATGAACCGGCCATGATCAGCACCGCGCTGATGACCGCGCCGCGCGTCTTGAAGCGCCAGACCAGCAGGACGGCGAACGAAGCCGATAACAAAGCGGCAGCGATAAGTGGAAGCGTGTACGGCGTGTCCTGCCATACCATCCGGCGGAATCCTCAATCTACAGGCCGGTCTATAGATTGTATTGTAAGACGGTCTGGCCGAATAATGCATAAACGCCACTGATAAAGAGAAATTCTTAATTGTTTACGTATGATTAAGAGAAGGCGGTAACAGCCTGTCCGCCTGGCATAGCTACGGTTTCACCGCCACCAACCGGGAGATGTGGCTGGTTTCCGCGTTATGCAGGATTTTCCAGTCGGCGAAATAGCCGCCCAGTTCGCCCACTTCCAGCAGGAAGGCCGGGTTAAACTGGGGGACGATTTTGCGGTAACGCTGGTTGAACGTTTCGTAAATGATGCGCCCGCCCGGCTGGACGGCAGCCCGCAGTTGCGGGAACAGATTGCGCTTGAGGAAACGAAAGACGCAGACGATTTCGTACGCGTTGGTGTCTAGCTGGATGTCGTCCAGATCAACCGGATACAGGTTGATACTGCGCAGCCGGCGGCGTGTCGCTTCGGTCTGTGCCCGCAGCAGCGCCACCCGGCTGATGTCCATGATGTCCACCAGATACCCCTGCGCGCTCAACCACAGGCCGTTCTGGCCCACGCCGCCCGCCAAATCCAGCGCCCGGTGTTCGGCATCATCGGTGACGGGCGGCGTAAATTCAAACAGCAGCGGATCCGGCGGGGGGTACGGGTCGTTCAGACGATCACGGTAAATCTGGTCCCAGCGCAGGCGATCCTGTCCGGCCATCAGTCGCGCCCTCCGTAGACCACCAGGTACGCCAGCGCATCCGGCACACGCGCCAGCGCTTCGGCATCGCCGGGATACAACCGGGCATTGGGCAGGCGCCGGCGGCGCTCGTGTAGCTGGTAGGCATCGCGCAGGGTCGTGAAGTCCGGCTCACGCCAGTTCTCCGGTACAGTCAGGCAGGACATCAGGGCGCGAAGCTGCTGCCCGCCGGCGCTGTTCCAGTCCGGCGCACCCTCGTTCGACAGCAGCGCCCGCGCCGCCTCGGCATCGCTGCCCGCGCCAGCGCGTTTAAGCGCCTGCGCGCTCAGGCGCGCGAACAGCTTCTGCGCCTGCGCCGGATTTACGCTCCCGGCCAGCGATTGCAGTTCGGCAGGCAGGGCGTCGAGGGGGAGTTCAGACGGTAGGGGCACGGCATGCCGTACCCCTACGTCACTGAATGATAGAATTTTCTGCACCTCGTCGGCGCGACCCGGACGGAGAAAGGGTCGCAGCGCGGTGAGGTCCGCGGGCTGGCCGTTGGCGTAGATCGTGATGGTGGCGCGGTCGCCGTCCAGCGCCAGCGCCAGGCATACCCCCAGGCGCGACAGCGGCGGCAGGCTGGCGGCGTCCGCCGAGCCGATCACCCGCACCCAGCCGCCCGATGCCGGAGCGACAAACAGCCGCACCATATGGAGGTAACTCTTGCCGGGGAGGAGGCCAAACGGGTTCACCAGCGTGTAACCGGCGGCGACCAGCGACTCGCGCAGGGATTGGGCCACCACGCCAGCATCATCACAATGACAGTAAAGGCTGTTCCACGTCAGGTTCATGGTTTTCCTCACGGGCGCTGGCAGCGGCATAGCATACCATCGCGCCCAGTTCCTCAAAACCCAGCTCACGCAGCACGGCAGTGTCGCCGTCACCGGGGGCGAAGATCAGCGTACTCTGGCGGTCGAGAGCGGTCGTCAGGGCGGTCTGCGCCAGCGCCCGCAGCAGGGCCGGGGTGCGCACCTCGCGCAGCAGGGCCACCGCCAGCAGGTGCGCCGTTTCACCCTGGAGGCTCAGGCGCGCCACGCCGACCGGGAAGCCGTAACGGTAGACCAGAATATCCGCCTGCTGGCCGAGTTTCAGCGCGGCCAGATCGCGCCCCACCAGCAGCGGCTCGACACCCAGCGTCAGCACGTCGAAATAAGCGTTGCGCCAGGCGTACCACCACAGTTCAATGCCGCGTCGGTCGCTGACCCGTTCCATCGCCACGCCGTCGGGCATGATGGCCGTTCCCGGCGGCGGGGGTACACGGCCATTGATGCCGTCGGGTTTATACACCAGCAGCGGCGTTTTACGCTCAACCTCCAGCTTCAGGGCGCGCAGAGTCTGGGCAAACTGCGGTGGATATAACCCTTCGATATACTGGATGCGCCCCGCCCGGCCTAACTCACGCAGGCGCTCCAGACCCTGTTCCACCATCTTACCGGAAATCCAGGCGGTGTTGCGGCGCGGCGTCACGTAGTTGAGCGCGGCGTGCGGATTGGCCGGATGGTGCAGCACTTCAACCATACCCAGCGTTTCCCGCACGGCGCCCAGGCTTTCCTGGGCACCGAACAGGTGATCCTGCACCAGCCGCAGCAGTCGGCGCGTCTCTTTCTCGTCTGCCGCCGGATTATTCATGTGCACTCCAACAGGTATGCTGCCCGGACATGGCAGCGCCATGTCCCTACCTGTAATTGTAATCGGTTTTTACATAGGCAACCGTTTTAAACTGGTTTGAAACTGCTGGTCGCTCCCGAATCGTTAATCGAAAAAACGAAAAAGATATATTACGATAGAAACGTGCATTCAAGGGGAATCCTCCACCATGTCCTTACGCCGAAAAACGCTGTTGATTGTGCTGGCGGTTGCCGTCAGCCTGAATATTATCGTGTATGGCACCGCCCAGACGGTTCTACTGAACAGCTTCCAGCAGCTGGAAGAACAGAATGCTCGTCAGAATGTCCAGCGCGCCTTAAACACGGTGGGTAACGAACTAGATCGCCTGAGCGCTACTACCCGTGATTACGCCCGCTGGGACGATTCTTATGCCTTCATCCAAGGGCAGGATGAGGAGTATCCTACAAACAATTTGCCGGATGACGTATTTACCAACCTCGGGCTGAACTTGGCAGTCTTTGTCAACAATGCGGGCGAAATCGTGTTTATCAAAACGGTGGACCTGCAAGCCGGCTCTGAGCGCGCTTCGCCAGCAGGGATTGAAGACCATTTCCAGCCGGGTGATCCTCTGCTCATCCACGCTGACGCGGATAGCAGCGTGGCCGGCATCATCCTGCTGCCGGAAGGGCCGATGCTGGTGGCGTCGCGCCCGGTCACGGACAGCTTTGCCCGCCAGCCAAGCGCGGGCGCGCTCATCTTCGGCGCGTTTCTGGATGATGCCAAAATTCGCCAGTTTTCTGATTCGCTGCAACTGCCGATTCAGGTACAGCTCACCAGCGACCCACAGCTACCGGGTGACTTTCAGACGGCGTTGGAGAACGGGTCATCGGTGGTCGTCCACGCGCTGTCCAATGACCGGGTGGCCGGTTACGCGCTGGAAAATGACCTGTACGGGCAGCCGGCGCTGCTGCTGCGGGTGGATATGCCGCGTGACATTCTGGGCCAGGGGCAGGCCAGCGTGACGCTGTTCCTGGCGCTGCTGGTCGTGGCCGGGATTGTGTTTGTCACGCTGACGCTGCTGCTGCTGGAACGCTTTGTGGTGTCGCGGTTGATGCATCTTAGCGGCGATGTCAATCAGATCAGCACCAGCGGCAATATCGGCGGGCAGGTGAGCGCGACCGGCAGCGATGAACTGACGACGCTGGCGCTGGACATTAACGCCATGCTGAAGGCGCTGGAACAGGCGCAGGGCCGCGAACGCGAACGCGACCAGCGGCTGCGCGCGATTGTCAACGGCGCGCCCCTGCTACTGTGGTCGGCAGATTTGAACGGGCGGCTGACACTGCTGGAAGGCCGGAATCTGGACCTGCTGGGGTTGGATTCGGCGCGGGATACCGGCAAGGCGGTGGTGGACGTCTTCCGCAATATCCCACAGATCATCACGGAAATCAACCGGGCGTTGAAGGGCGAAGAATTCAGCAGCCTGCTGGTTGTCAAGGAGATGACCTTCGATACACGCTACCTGCCTGCGCGCGGTCTGGACGGCGCGATCACCGGCATGATCGGTGTGGCCACCAACATCACCGAGCGCGTGATGGCCGAAGAAGCCCTGACCGGTGCCTATGAAACCCTGTCACGCAAGCACCAGGAACTGGAGCGCGTCAACGAGTTGTTCCGCGTGACGCTCGGTCAGGTGTCGGACACGGTGCGTCGAGGTGCGCCCAGGGAAGAGATCACACAGTATATTGAATTTGTCCAAACGGAATTTGACCGGCTGGATTAAGCCACTGTGCCAAAACTGTTGATCGCGTCCGGTATCTTTCACCCGGAGTCCGGTGGCCCGGCCACTTATCTGTACGAACTGCTGCCCGAACTGCAAGCCCTGGGCTGGGACGTTCGCGCCCTGACCTATGGCGACGCGCCGACGGCAGGGTATCCCTATTCACTGGTGCGCATTCCCCGCCGCCGCCTGCCGCTGCGGCTGCTGGCTTACGCGCGGGCAGCCCGCCCCTGGCTGGCCTGGGCCGATCTGGTCTATATCCATTCGCTCGATCTGCCGCTGTTGGGCAGCCGGCGCGCGCCACGTGTGGTCAAAATCGTGGGTGATCCCGGCTGGGAACGGGCAATTCGCAAGGGCTGGATTCCACCAACGGAAGATATTGACGTTTTCCAGACAAAACGCTATGGCTTGATCGTCAATTACCAGAAGGCCAACCGCGCGCGGCAGGTGCGGGCGATGGACGCTGTGATTGTGCCCAGCCAGTACCTGAAGCGCATGGTCATCGGTTGGGGTGTGGATGAGGCCAGGATTCACGTCATTTATAATGCCCTGCCGCCGGAACACCGGGCACTCGATTTAACGCAGGCTGACGCGCGGGCACAGTTGGAACTGGGGGACGAGCCTATCTTCCTTACCGTTGCGCGGTTAACGCCCTGGAAAGGCGTGGATCATCTGATCGCGGCGCTGGCGCGCGTGCCAGACGCCCGGCTGATCGTCGCCGGCGATGGTGACGAACTGGATGCGCTGCGCCGACAGGTCGCAGCAGCGCGGCTGGCGAGCCGGGTGACGTTCCTGGGGCGGGTTTCGCGCCAGCAGGTGGCGCTGTACATGAAAGCTGCCGATTACACGGTGCTGTATTCCGGCTACGAAGGACTGTCCCACACGCTGCTGGAAAGCCTGCGCGCGGGAACGCCCGTCATCGCCAGCGACCAGGGTGGCAATCCTGAAGTGGTGCAACACGGCATTAACGGCCTGCTGGTGCCGTATGTGAATGTGGAGGCGCTGGCAGCGGCCCTGAGCGTGGCGGTACAGCCGGGCAAACGCGCCGCACTGGCAGCCAACGCGAACGTGGGCATGGAGCGTTTTGATTTCGTAGGGATGGTACACCAAACGTCGGATGTGCTGCGGCAGATTCTGGCGTAAGATTAAGGTATCGGTTTCCATCAGCACCAAAGGGGCAATATCCATATGGCAACGCTTAAACGGGCTTGTCTGGCTGCGTTGGTATTGACGCTGCTGCTCGCCGGGGTCGTCGGGGCGCAGGACAGCGCCTGCGACCTGGACAGCGAGGACGCCTACCTGGAGCGTGGTTACAGCCACTGGGAGGCGGAAGACTATGAAGCTGCCATCCTCGATTACACCTGCGCCCTGGCGATGAATCCCAACAATCTTCCGGCGCTGTTCGGGCGTGGCTATAGTTACTATGAACTGGAAGACTACGATCACTCGCTGGCCGACTATAACCATTACCTGGAACTCGACCCATTGGAAGGGCCGGCCTGGAACAACCTCGGCAACCTCTATTACGTGATGGGCGATTACGATGACGCCAAACTAAACTACCTGAAAGCGCTCGACCTGCGCGGCGACGAGAAGTACATCACGTACAACAATCTCGCGTCCGTCTTCTACGAAACCGGCGATTACGCCACCGCGCTGACTTATTACAACGACGCACTGGAACTGAACCCGAACTACGCCGACGCGCGCCTGAACCGCGCCCATATACAGCTACTGCTGGGTAACGAGTCCGTGCATGAGGATTTCAGCGCGTGGTTAACGCTCATTCGCCAGCGTACCGAAACGCGCACGGCGGCGGAACTGGCTGACGGCGCGGAACTGCGCGTGACCGAGGGACTGGAATATCTGATCACCTTCACGGCCACTGCCGGGCAGACCGTGCGGGCAGCAGCGCGCACGACCTCCGGGTCGGAACTTGACCCGCTGCTGGTGCTGGTGGATAGCGCCGGCAACGCGGTCGCGTCCGACGACGACAGCGGGGTAAACCTGGATGCGGTGCTATCTTACGAAGTGCCGGTCAGCCAGCAGTACACGCTGCGCTTTGGCCACGCCGGCGGCGGCAGCGAGGGCACGGCCACCGTCACGCTGACGCTGGACGGCGACGCGGCCAACGATGTGACGTTCGCCGTGTTCAGTCTGGCCGTACATGATACGGCAGTGATTTTCACGACTGCCAGCGACCGGCTGAACCTGCGGAGCGGGCCGGGGCTGGGTTTTGACATCCTTGACAAGCTGGAACGCGATACGACGGTGACGATACTGGAAGGCCCGCGCAAAGCCGACGGTTACGCCTGGTGGCGCGTCCGCACGGCGGAAGGCAGCGAGGGCTGGGCAGTGGAGCGTGTTGAAACCGAGCAAACGCTGCAACCGGCGCTCGCCGTTGGTGGCGAGGCGCGGGTGACGACCACCGCCGGCGACAGCCTCCGGCTGCGGGACGCGGCGGGCACGGGCGGCAACGTGATCGGCATGATCGAAAACGGCACGATACTGACCCTGCTGGACGGCCCGCAGCCAGCGGACGGGATGCCCTGGTGGAAAGTCCGCACGCCGGACGGCGCGGAAGGCTGGGTAGCGGAGCGCGTCGGCGACGAGCGCACCCTCAGCCGGGGAACGGGCGAGGGGTAATCGAAATCGGTAGGGGAGGGTCTCAGACCCTCCCCTACACAGTCTCATGGATAGGCCGCGCGGCTGGCATATATTCTTCGGTTAAGGACGCGATGGCCGACACCGGCACAGTGGCAATGGCGACGGACTCGCCAACGGCGTTAAACACTTCCAGAATCGCGCCCTCCTCGCCGCCGGAAGGATGTTCCAGATAGTCAACCAGTGTCGCCACGTCGCCTTTTTTCATATTTTCGGAGGGTACATCGCGGGTGAGTACCACTCGCTCGTATAATTCAGGTTTCATAATCTACCTCCTCCTCGGTTTCAACGTCACAAAACCTCTACTTTTTTTGACGATGGACATACCGCCCCTGCCCGGCCTTCCCCGTAAACGTGCCGTTTTCGACCAGCACCGCGCCGCGCTGAATCGTTACTGCCGGCCATCCCTGCACTTCCATACCGTCGTAGGGCGTCCAGTCCACATTTTCGTGCAGCGTGTCAGTGGACAGCGTCACGCGCCTGTCCGGGTCGAAGATCACCAGATCGGCGTCGTAACCGACCGCAATCACGCCCTTGCGTTCCAGATGATGCAGCCGCGCCGGAGTCGTGCAGCACACATCTACCCAGCGTTCCGGCGTCAGGTAGCCGCCGCGCACGCCATAGCTGTACAGCAGCGCGAACCGCGCTTCAATCGAAGGCACGCCGCCGGGGATGCGGCTGAAATCGTTCAGGCCGCGCGCCTTCTGCTCTTTCGTGAATGGGCAGTGGTCGGTTGTTACCAGTTGCAGGTCATCCTGCGCCAGCGCCCGCCACAGCACCGGCTGGTCGGCCTCGGTGCGCAGCGGTGGGGCGCACACCGGCAGCGCGCCCTGCAAGCCCGGAGCGTCGTAAGCGGCTTCCGTCAGGAACAGATACTGCGGGCAGGTTTCGCCGTATACCGGCAGCCCTTTCGCCCGCGCTGCCGCCACGCGTTCGACCACTTCCCGGCAACCGATGTGAAAGATATGCACCGGCACGCCCACCCACGTCGCCAGGTCAATCACACGCCCGGCGGCCTCGCCTTCGAGATAGGCCGGTCGGCTGCGCGGATGCCAGCGCGGTTCGGTGTGTCCGGCGGCCAGGTTGTGCTGCACCAGCGTCGTAATCACATCCCAGTTTTCGGCATGAACCACCGGCAGCCCACCCACGTCCCGAATCGCTTCTAACGCTTGCAGTAGTTCGCCGTCCTTCAGGCAGTAGCCGTAAGCCATGTACAGCTTAAAGGTGGTGATGCCGCGCTCGACCACCTGCGGCAGATCATCCAACTGCGGGATTTGCGCCGGCCCCAGCGCCAGGTGCAGCGCGTAGTCAATCGTCGTCTGTGGGTCAGCTTCGGCGCGGCGCAGGTCATAGGCTTGCAGCAGCGTTTCGCCCGCTTCGGGATGCACGAAGTCTACAATCGTGGTTGTGCCGCCGAAGGCCGCCGCCCGCGTGCCGGTGAACCAGTCGTCCGACGACACCAGCCCGCCGCCGAGGTTCAGCGACAGATGCACGTGCACATCCACCGCGCCCGGCGTAACCAGCCTGCCCGCCGCGTCTATTTCTCGCGCGCCCGACAGGTCTTCGCCAATTGCCGCGATACGCTCACCGCGAATGCCAATGTCGGCCTGATAGGTTGTTTCGGCGGTGACAACCGTGCCGTTTTTAATCACCAGATCGTAGGTCATGATGCTTCACCCCGGATGTGTGGAAAACCAGTCTGTTTATAGCGCAGCCCCGCCGGGGCGCAAAACGCGATTCTTTTTTGTCTGAGTGATTGCTCCAAATTTCAGCCGATCAGGATGGGGGATGATTTCGCCATTGGGTGTAAAATATACTTGACACGGAGTGCGATTAGTGATACTTTATGTAAAGAACACTTTACATCGAGTAAAGAGTGGTAGACATCGAGTGAAATATGTCCTATCAAGAAAAACGAAGCCTCGTCAATCTGGTCAGCGTCGTTCTGATTACGGCGGTTTATTCCGCGTACATGATTCAGAGATACCCCGAAGCGAGTCCCTATTCGCCGGAGGTCTTCCGCTTCTGGGGAGCTTTCTTCCTGATCTTAATCCCGGTCTCGATTGTCGCCAGAATCGTGATTTATATCCTGTTCGCCATCATCAATGCCATTGCCACGCGGGAAGAAGAACCCCCTATTACCGATGAACGAGATCGGTTGATTGAGCTGAAATCTGCCCAGATGTCGCTCTACGTGTTCACGGCAGGATTTGTGCTGGCGATGGTGTCGCTGGTGGCGGATATGCCGCCGTCGGCGATGTTCATTATTCTGATTTGCGCCGGGGTTGTGTCCGAAATGGTGAGTGATATTTCACAGTTCTATTATTACCGGCGAGGGTTCTAAAGTGGAAAAACTGATCATTAACAATAACATCCGAAGGTTACGTTTTGACCACGACGAGATGACCCAGCAGCAGTTAGCGGACAAAGTGGGCGTAACCCGGCAAACGATTGTCGCCATCGAAAAAGGCAATTACTCCCCTTCGCTGGAACTGGCGTTTCGCATCGCGCGGGTTTTCAACACCGCCCTGGAACAGGTCTTTTTTATTGAGGATAAGCATTCATAAAAGCGGCTATGCAAAACAAATCAGGAGAAAGACCGATGAAGGCAGTGGTATACACACGGTACGGTTCGCCCGACGTACTTCGACTTCAGGAAGTTGCGAAACCGACGCCGCAGGATAACGAAGTCCTGATACGCGTGGTTGCAACGAGCGTCACCGTTGGGGACTGCCGGATGCGAAGTTTCACCGTCCCGCGCGCGCAGTGGTTATTCGCGCGGCTCTACCTGGGCATCCTAAAACCACGACGCGCCATCCTTGGCATGGAACTGTCTGGCGAGATTGAGGCTGTCGGCAAAGCCGTCACTCGTTTTAAACCCGGTGATACGGTCTTTGCCTCCACCTTCGCGGTCAATTTCGGTGGATACGCCGAATACAAATGTATGCCTGAAAGCGGACTGCTGGCCTTCAAACCGGCCAACCTGACCTATGCGGAAGCCGCTGTCTCAGTGGGCGGCGGGATGACCGTACTGCGCTGTCTCAAACGCGGCCATATTGAGCGCGGGCAAAAGGTGCTGATCTACGGCGCTTCCGGGTCAGTCGGCACGGCTGCCGTACAGCTTGCCAAACACCACTTCGGGGCGCATGTCACCGGGGTATGCAGCACCGCCAACCTGGAACTGGTGAAATCCCTCGGCGCTGACCAGGTGATGGATTATACGCGGGAGGATTTTACCCGCAGCGGCGAGTGCTATGATGTGGTGTTTGACGCAGTAGGGAAATTGCCAGCTTCACGAGCCAAGCAGGCGCTCAGGAAAACCGGGCACTATCTCAACGTCCACCTTGATTCCGATGCGGGCGGCAGCCTGAGGGTTGAAGAACTGAATGCTCTCAAGGAATTGATTGAGGCCGGAAAGATCAGGCCGGTCATTGACCGCTGTTATCCGTTGGAACAAATCGTCGAGGCACATCGCTACGTAGACGCAGGGCACAAAAAGGGAAATGTCGCCATCACGGTGGCGCAGCACAATACGGCAGGAGGCCGCTCATGAAAGCAGTCGTGTACACGCAGTATGGTTCACCGGACGTGTTTCAACTTCAAGAAGTTCCTAAACCGACGCCAAAGGACAACGAAGTCCTGATACGTGTTCGCGCAACCCCGGTTGGTTTTGGCGATGTCCTGGCGCGCAAGTTCAACACCATCACGCCGCGAAATTTCTCGATGCCCTTCTTCTTCTGGCTGCCGTCTCGGCTGGCGTTTGGCCTGCGGAAACCCCGTAAACAAATTCTGGGGAGCGAATTTGCCGGTGAAGTTGAAGCCGTTGGCAAAGACGTAAAACGATTCAAAGCCGGCGATCTGGTTTTTGGCTATCGCGGGCCGAACATGGGCGCGTATGCCGAATATCTGTGTATACCGGAAAACGGATTGGTCGCCCACAAACCGGCTAAACTGACGCTTGAGGAAGCTGCCGCCGTGCCCTACGGAGCGTTAACCGCTTTAAACCTGCTGCGGAAAGTCAAGATTGAGCGCGGGCAGAAAGTGCTGATTAACGGCGCTTCCGGCAGCATTGGCTCGTATGCGCTACAGCTTGCCAAATACTTCGGCGCGGAAGTGACCGGCGTATGCAGCACGCCGAGGCTCGATCTGGTGAAAGCCCTCGGAGCGGATCACGTCGTTGATTACACGCGAGAGGATTTCACCCGTAACGGCGAAACCTACGATCTGATCGTTGACATCCTCGGCAAGACTTCGTTCTCACGTGGCAAACGTTCGCTCAAGCCAGGCGGACGCCTGCTGTATGCCAGCTTTAAGATGCGCCAGCTTTTCCAGATGCTCTGGACTTCACGGTTTGGGAGCAAAAAGGTCATCTGCGCGCTGTCTATGGAAAAGCCGGAAGACCTCATGTTCATCAAAGAACTGGTTGAGGCGGGCAAACTCAAATCCATCATTGATCGCTGTTACCCGCTGGAACAGACTGCCGATGCTCACCGCTATGTCGAACAGGGTCATAAACAGGGCAGTGTCGTCATAACCCTGGTATAAATTCCAGGCGTCCCCAACTGCCTATAGCTGTTACCCACAGCAGAAGCGTCGGTCCAATGCCCGGCGTTCACGGCGAATTTTAGTTTTTCCTGGTAGGGACATGGCGCTGCTATGTCCCTACGTTTTCCACTCGAACGGCAGCAGATGAGTTGTAAAACCAGCGGCTGCCCCACGCCTGTTAGCCGTTCTGTTTCTAGCCTGTATTCTTTGTGAAAAAGCGCACAGAACTCATGTTATAGTAGGGAAAAGTTCCTCTATTCCACCGAGATTCGCGCCATGAACCATCCCCTGCTGCGCTCCCTGTTCCTGCTGACCGCCATCCTGCTGCTACGCCCACTCGTTGCCCAGGCGGAGACGTTCGACATCCCGGCGGGCGACGTGGCCGCGCTGATCGCCGCCGTGAACGCTGCCAACGCCAATGGTCCCGGCGCGGACGTGATTAACCTCGAAACGGGCACGTATACGCTGATGGAAGTAAATAATACATATGTCAAGGCGACTTCTGAACAAACATATGGCGGTGGCCCTACCGGGTTACCAGTCGTCTTTGGAACTTTAACGATTAATGGCAACGGCGCAACGATTCAACGGGCGGATGACGCGCCAGATTTTCGTATTTTGCTCCTGGATGGCAGCCTAACCTTAAACAATATTACGATACGCAATGGGCGCGCCACTGCATCAGATTATGACTATATTTGCGGCGGCTGTGCCGGCGGTATTATGAACTTTGGCACTCTAATTCTCAACGATAGTACGGTGGCTGATAACTATGCAACTGGTGGAGCTGCAGGGATTTATGAATACACCGAGTTTGGCAGGATGATTTTGAATCGAACCGCCGTTGTGAACAACCTGACGCCGGGCAGCGGTGGCGGAATCTTTGTGGGTATGGGTGATATCTCGATCATTGATAGCACCCTTGCCGCCAACATTGCTGGCAATGAATTCTCTGATTTTGGCGGCGCAGGCGGTGGACTGGTTGTACAAGGCGATGGAAACGTGGAAATCCGAAACAGCACCATCTCGGATAATCAGGCCATCGGCGGGCCGACTCATCCTTTTGCCGGCTTAGGTGGCGGCATGTATATCATCACCAGTAAGGTGATGTACGTCAGTGACAATACGACCATTTCAGGCAACCGTGCTGGAGCCGGGGCAGCAATCTACAATACAGGTTCGCCAATTAATTTTACCAACGTAACGATTGCCGATAACGTAGCGCTGCGCGATGGCGGCGGGATTCTGGTTTTTGGCGGGAACAACTCTGTCACTTTCAGGAATTCGCTGCTGGCGAACAACCAACCTGCCAACTGTACAGATAAAACTGATCCTGCGCTTCATCTAAAAACGTTTATTTCGGAAGGCAACAACATTGACACCGATGGCAGTTGCAAGCTTGATACCTTCGGCGATCAATCGGGTGTAAATGCGGGAATTGGTATACTTGCCGATAATGGCGGTCTAACCCGGACTCACGCTTTACAGGCGAATAGTCCTGCGGTGAATAATGCTAACCCTGCCGCCTGTCCACCGCGTGACCAGCGCGGTACGCCCCGCGAAGGCATATGCGACATCGGCGCTTTTGAACTATCGGTCAGCAACATGCCCGATATGGCAGTCCCAGTCCGCAATATTTATACCACTTCACAACCAGAACTCAGTTGGAGTCCTGTAACCTGGGCAGTTGCGTACGATATTGAAGTTGCGAACAATCTCAGTTTCTCCATACCTCGATTCCGCAATACATCAATACCGGCTAACACACTGTCTATCTCTACTTCAAAACTGTGGAACGGGCTGTGGTACTGGCGGGTGCGGGCGCGGCGGCCTGATGGTGCGTGGGGCGGCTGGAGCGCCACCGATATGTTTTACGTCAACGTAACGCCGCCAGCGCCGTAAGATTGCGAAAACCACCCGCGACCGCTTTGAGCGTGACGGCAAGCTGATTTCACGATTTTTTATTATCCCATCCGTTCCACTCCAAAACATTTTGTGATAATGTGAATTGGTCATTGACATAGCAACACGATTGACTGATTTAGTGGGATTGGGGTGAAGCGGTATGGACAGACCTAAAGCCGGATTATGCGGTTTTGTATTGCTGGCCGTTGTCCTGGGGATAATTTGGATCAGCCCTGTTTCCGCCGCTGCCGGGGTGCTGGAAACGTTCGAAAATAGCAATATCAGTTTGTGGGCGGTGGGGCGCGATACGAATATTAATAACGGTATCAGCCGCAGCAGCGCCCAGTTCGCCGGCGGCAGCTACTCGGCTCTGCTACATACCGCCGGCGCTAACCAGAAAGCGGCGCTCTACGCTACTTATAACGAACCGGCAACGGCGCACCAGTGGAACGAACGACCCGGTACGTGGCACTGGCAGCGCGCTTCGGTCTATCTGCCGTCAGCGACGGTTGGCCGTCTCAGCGGCAATGAATACCTGACGCTGGCCGGGATGTATGCCAGCGCCAATGCCAGTACTTACGGCTGGTATCTGCGTGTTGGCGCAAACGGCGCTTTGTCAGTGGTGGGCACGCCGCAGAATGCCAGCGCCACCGTGTTTAACGTCTATGGGACTTTCCCGACAAACCGCTGGGTGGAGGTGGAAATCGGCCTGCATTCCCAGAACGGTCCGGGTGTCAAACGCGCCTTCGCCTTTCTGATAGACGGTCAATTTTACGGCTGGTACCGTCAGGGGCGGCTGACCGAGGAAACCTACAGCCGCGCCGCGTTTGGCATTCTGTCCACCAACAGTCCGGACAGCCTGGACGTGTATGTTGACCAGTGGCGCAGCGCCACCACTTTCCGCTTCCCCGATGGTCCCGATAACCGGTCAACCGCCAATCTTCAGGAGCAGGATTTCCGTACGGTCAGCGGTGTGCAGGTGCAGTATGATTGGTCTACCTGGACAAACAATCTGACGCTTCATCCAACCTACGGTCTCTACTCGGCCAACAACCGGTTGCAGGCTGGCCGTAATCTGGATCGAATGCCCTCGGTCGCTAACGGCTGGGGCGAGATCGAAATTGATTGGCCGAACGGAACACCACCGAACTGTATCAACAATTACTGTTCGGCGATGATCGGTTTCCGGAAAGAGATCAACCGGGAAGAAAATCTCGAAATCATTCCCCATG
The DNA here is from genome assembly GCA_016223085.1 of Chloroflexota bacterium. GTDB lineage: Bacteria > Chloroflexota > Anaerolineae > Aggregatilineales > Phototrophicaceae > CFX2. The sequence continues at coordinate 230,762 of JACRPS010000008.1, read as the reverse complement.
CGAATGCCAACGGTATATTTTATCTGTGGTTTGAGGCCTGGACGGGTGGCCCGGTTAAACTGGCAGAATGGCGCATTCCTGACGCGCAGGCCGCGCCCGGACGGAATATGCCGGAGCCGGGGGACATCATCCGCGCGCGCTGGGAGCAGGTGAGCAGTACGCAGCTTCGCGTCCGCGCCAGCTATTATGATGCCAGCGCCGGGACGTGGTTCAGGGACGTGATAGACCATACGTTTAATGCCACTCGTATTGTTGATCCGGGTGATGCTTCGCATGTTGTGAATTATCTGGATGGCTACCACGACGCCGCTTCGATCACGATTGACTCGCCTTATTATTCCATCCGCCGCTTCCGGGTGGGCACGCTGGCAACCTACGCTGAACCGGCGGTGACCACGCCTACGCCACTAACACCACCCGACCAATCCACCAGTGCCATTACGCGACCTACGTTTCAGTGGACGAGCGTGCCGGGCGCAGCCGCCTACGAACTTCTGCTTGATACGGTCAATCCGCCTGCGGCGACAGTATACCGGGGTGCTTCGACCAGCTACGAGCCTCCAGCGCCGCTGCTCAACGGGCATACCTATTCCTGGCAGGTGCGCGCCCTGGATGGCTCGAACGTACCGTCTGCCTGGAGCAGCGTCCAGACGGTGCAGATCAGCGGCGAGTCCACCACCGATGCCAGCCCGATGTCGAATGTGTTTAAGACGACTCGCCAGCCCACGTTAAGCTGGAGCGCCGTCACCTGGGCCACCGGCTACCGGGTAGAGGTTTCGCGCCAGCCGTCGTTTGAGGAGCTGGTTGACGAGAGAGAACTGCTGGACGCCAGCGTATTATCCGTCATGGTTGGTGTCGCGCTGGCCGACGGTGTCTATTTCTGGCGGGTGCGGGCCAGACGACCGGATGGCACCTGGGGCAACTGGAGCGCGACAGGCAGCTTTGTGATTGATGTGACGCCGTCATGACTGGCAACCAACGCTCACAGTAACCATGAAGGCGTAGGGGAGGTCTAAGGCCCTCCCCTCGTTTCCCCCTCGTTCTGCAACTTTTTACCCCCCCAATCCGTATCACAGCATAACACACTGAACGAACATAACCATCCGGGGGGGGAGCAGTTCCACATGAGCAAACAGGCGCTGGTCGAAGTGCGCGGCCTCAAAAAGACCTTCAAACGTAAGGATGGCACGGTCGTTGAGGCGGTTAAGGGTATTGACCTGGATATCTACCGGGGCGAGGTGTTCAGCCTGCTTGGCCCTAATGGCGCGGGCAAAAGCACCACGATTTCGATGATGAGTGGCCTGCTGACGCCAACCGAGGGAGATGCCTGCATCGGCGGCTTTTCGATCACCAATCAGCCGCTGGAAGCCAAGAAGCTACTCGGCGTCGTGCCGCAGGAAATCGCGCTGTATCCCACGCTGACGGCCCGGCAAAATCTGGAATTCTTCGGGCGGCTGTACGGCCTGCACGGCAGGGAACTGGCCGCCAGCGTGGACGAAACGCTGGAATTTATTGACCTGCGCGACCGCCAGAAAGACAGAGTAGACACTTTCTCCGGCGGCATGAAACGCCGCGTCAACATCGGCGTTGGCCTGCTGCACAAGCCGCAGTTGGTTTACATGGACGAGCCGACAGTTGGCGTTGACCCGCAGAGCCGCCGCCGCATCCTCGATACGGTCATCCGCCTGCAGCAGGACCGTAAAATGACCGTGCTCTACACTACGCACCTGATGGAAGAATCGCAGGAATTGAGCAACCGCGTCGGCATCATAGATCACGGCCAGATCATTGCGCTAGGCACGGTCGGCGAACTGATTCAGAAGGTCGGCGAGGAAGACCGGCTGGTCTTCAACGTCGGCGAGCAGCCGATTTCCGAGGCGCTGCTGGCGCGCTTCCAGACGGAAGTCCCCGGCGTGACCAAAGCGACGTATGAAACCGTCGAACTGAAGCCGGTCGCGGGCATGGAAGAATCCGCCGAACTGGTGGTGGAGAAACGCTCCACCGGCCAGATGGTGGTGGTGCGTTCCGGACAGGTGAAGGACGGCACGATTGTGGTCTATGCCAAGCGCGGGCGCAAGGCGCTGCCGGACCTGTTGCGGATTGCCAACGAGATGGGTGTGGATGTGCTGTCGGTCGAAGTGCGCGAACCCGACCTCGAAGCCGTGTTCCTGCACCTGACCGGGCGGGCGCTGAGGGACTGAACCATGCTGCGAAAAATCTGGGCCATCGCCTCTATCAACATCTATACCACCTTCACCGACCGCAACCTGCTGATTATCATGATCGTCACGCCGCTGATTCTGGCGACGATCATCTCGCTGGCGTTCGGCAATATGGGCGGCTCGTCACCGATCACCAATATTCCGGTCGCCATTGTCAATCTCGATACGCCGCCCGTCGAGGGGTCACAGGTGGTGGACAGCAGCGGCAGCCTGGTGAGCGCGTTTATCCCGGCGATCAACGAGGCCAACACCGATACTGTCGCGTTGGGCGCGTGTGACGCGGTGCAGAGAGCGGACTCGGACGAGACCACCGCCAACACCTACTTAACCGATCTGACCGAAGCCACGCTGCTGGATGACCCGGCGGCAGCGAAAGCGGGGGTGGACCAGGGTGACTACGCGGCGGCGGTCATCATTCCGGCGGGCTTCAGTGAGAGCATCAGCTACACGCAGGATGACCCGGCGATCACGCCGCTGGCGATTGAAGTTTATGGTGACAGTGCGCAGCCGATTTCGGCGGGCATCATCCGCAGCATTGTCGAAGGCTTCACCAATCAACTGCTGACCGGGCAGATCACCATCGCGTCAACGATTGGCACAATGATTGATCGCGCCCGGCAGAATCCGGCCTTCGGTCTGGGTTTTGCCGCCGCAGCCGGCAACGGCAGTTTCCAGCCGGATTTTGCCTGCGCCTTCACGCCCGGCTTTAACACCATTCAGATCGAACAGCAGAGCGTTACCGGCAAACAGGCGGACTTCAATCCACTGGTGGTGTTTGGCTCGGCGCAGGCGGTTTTCTTCGCCCTGTTCACGGCCAACGGTGTGGCGGCCAGCATCATCGAGGAGCGCCGCCAGTGGACGCTGCAACGCATGGTGGTATCGCCCACGCCGCGCGTCCTGATCTTAACCGGCAAACTGATCGCGACTTTCCTGGTGGTGATGCTGCAACTGGCGTTCCTGTTCATCGGTTTTACGGTCATCGGCAGCCTGCTGGAAGGTGAAGTGAAATCGGTGTGGGGCAACGACTGGCTGGCAATCATCGGCCTCATTCTGGCGACCTCGGCGGCGACGGCGGGCGTGGGCATGTTCACGGCGGCTATCGGCAAAACCGCCGAACAGGCCAATTGGATTGGCAGCATCGTCAGTATGCTCATGGGTATCTTGGGCGGCGCGTTTTTTGCGGTCGGCGTGCTGGGGAACTTCGAGTGGGTCACACGGTTGTCGGTGGTGCGCTGGGGGTCGGAAGGCTTCACCAAACTGGCAAGCGGCCAGGGCGACATCGGCCTAAATCTGGTTTTCCTGGCGTTGATCGGCATGGCGCTGTTTGCCGTCAGTCTGACCGTGTTTGCGCGGCGGCAGGACATCTAGGGGGAGTACAATGGACAAAATCTGGAGTGTCGCTGTCAACGATCTGCGGGTGTCCTTCCGCGACCGAAGCATCTGGCTGTCGCTGGTTATCATTCCGCTGGTGATTATCTTCTTCATCGGCCTTGCCAACGGCGGTTTTGGTGGCGGGGGTGGCGGCGCGCGGCTGCTGGTGGATACCTTCGATCAGGACCGGAGCGACCTGTCGGCGGAACTGCTGGCGAACCTGAAAGTGGTGAACCCTGATATTATGCTGTGTCCGGCGGACAACAATGCTGACGACGTGTGCCGGCTAAACGGAGAGAGTCTGACCGAAGCACTGGCAACCGGGCGGCTGACCGATGGCATGGTCAGTGCCACGCTGGTGATTCCGCCGGACTTCGGCGCGAAGGCGCTGGCAGGTGAGCCGGTGAACGTGATCTATCGCTCGCAGAACGCAACCGGGCAGACCGGGCCGGTGCTGCAGGCGTTACAGGCGGTACTGCAACGGACGGGCGGGGCAGCCGTGGCGGCGCGGGTCGGCGTGGAGGTGTTTGAGAACTCCGGCCTGGTGGGCGCGACCTTCCGCGACGAAGCCGAGCGGACCACGTTCCGGCAGGAAATCTACGACACCGCGCGCCAGACGTGGAACGACCTGCCGCCGGCGGTCACGTTCAGCGAAAGCGCCGAGAAGGAAGGGCGCAAGCCGTCCGGTTTCAGCCAGTCCGTGCCCGGCATCGGCACCATGTATGTCATGTCCACCGTGCTGATCGGCTGCCTGGTGCTGCTGACCGAGCGCAAGCAGTGGACATTCCAGCGGATGCTGACCATGCCGGTAGCGCCGGGGCAGGTGGTCGCCGGGAAGATGCTGGCGCGCTTCGTCATGGGCATGATTCAGTATGCTGTTGCCTTTGGCTTTGGCCTGATTCTGGGTGTGTACTTTGGCGACTCGCCGCTGGCGCTGCTGCTCATCATGGTCGTGTTTACACTATGCTGCACGGCTTTCGCGCTGCTGCTGGCGACATTTGTGAAAACCGAGATGCAGGCCGGCAGTCTGCTGAATCTCGTCGTGCTGATCCTCGCGCCGCTGGGCGGGGCGTGGTGGCCGCTGGAAATTGTGCCGCAGTGGATGCAAACGCTTGGCCACCTTTCGCCGGTGGCGTGGGCAATGGAAGGCTTCCGCAACGTGATCTTTCACGGCGGTGGCGTGGCGTCGGTGATACCCAACGTGCTGGTGCTGCTGGCACTCACGGCGGTGGTGTTCCTGATCGCGGTGCGGCGGTTCAAGTACGAGTAAAAGCGTAACACAGAGGCTAGAGATACGGAGATGCAGAGGCAGGGGCGAACCGCCGGTTCGCCCCTGCTGTTTTCCCCGCTGCGCCGCCTGGCCTATAATCAGCAGTAGCGGACGTTATGCTTTGAACCGACAATCAGGAGGAAACTCATGGCAAGGCGAATCCTTGTTCTGTCATGGCTGCTGTTGGCGCTGGTATCGGCGGTTGCTGCCCAGACGATACCGCCGGTGCAGATTGGTGAGACAGTCGAAGTGAAGGCCGACCAGACCGCGCCGCAGCTTGCGCTTACCGTCAGCGAACCGCAGGTGGTGACGTTGATCGCACGCGGGGGTGATGACAGCACCGACCCGTACTTAAGCCTGCTGAATGCCGCCGGGCGTGAAGTGGCCTACGCCAGCGATAACATGGGCGGGCGCGAGGACGTTGCCCCGTATGACGCGGTCATCGAAAACTTTTATCTGCTGCCGGGAGAGTATGCCATCAGCGTCAGCGGCATTTATGGCGATCAGGTGGCGAGCCTGACGGTGGAGGCCGGCGACCCCGGCCTGATCGGCCTGGGGCAGACGGAGATTGTTTCCGGCACAGTGGTGGAAAATGGCCGCTTCCGTCACTCGCTCCAGCTTGAGGCCAACGAAATTGTGACCATCAGCGTGGTGTCGCTGGCGGACACGTTTAATCCATATCTGGAACTGCGGAACTCGATGGGGGTTCCGGTGGCGGTGAACGATGACCGGGATTACCAGTTCGGCGACCCGGTGCTGAATTATGGCGACTCGCAGATCAAATATTTTGTTGTGCCGGAAACCGATACCTACGATATTGAAGTCAGCAGTTATTCGGATACCGATCATGGCGACATCCAGGTGTTTATCACCCGCTACGGCCAGCTAACCCCGCGCGAAGGCGCGCGGCTGGAGACCTTTACGGGCAATCTGGTGCCGAATGGCCGCCTGAATTTCTCGTCGGTGATGAAGCGCAGCGAAGTGGTGACGATCACGGTGCGGGCGCTTGAAGAAGGGTTAGACCCCCGCCTGAGTATTCTCAACGCGCAGGGGGTTATCATGGCCGAAAATGACGATCACGGTACGACGAATCCCGATCTGAACTACGGTGATGCCCAGTTGCGAAATCTCATTATAGCGGAAGCCGGTAAATACACGCTGGAGATCACGTCGTATTCCGGCAGCGGCGAAGTCGAAGTGACGGTGGAACACCTCGGCACGTTTGAAAGCAGCGAGTAGACGCGCTGGAAGCCTCAGCCCGACACCAGGGGATGTGATAGGATCGTGTAGGGGCGAACCAGCGGTTCGCCCCTACGGTTTTGAATGAGGGACTTCATTTTGGCGAGATGGACTGTTGGGCTGCGCCGTGTTTTGCGCTGGCTACGGCGCGCGTTGGCCTGGGCGCTGCTGATCGGCCTGATGCTGGCGCTGCTGCAATATTCCACCGTGCCGCTGGGACTGGACTGGTACGCGGTGGCAACGCTGGCGCAGGACGAGCAGTTCGACTACGTGACGTGGGAACTGAACGCCATCGGCGTCAAAATCCATCAGACGCTCTACGGCCTGCACCCGTTTATGAGCGAAACCGACCGGACGCAGCGCGTGCGGGATTACATGGCCGATTTGCAGCAGGCGCAGGCGCTGGAAGCGCAGATCAACGCCATCTACAGCGACCCGAACCAGCCCAACCCGGATGCCGCATCCGCCGATCTGCGCGCCCAACTGCGGCGGCTTCGCGCCGATCTGGACGACCGGCAGGCGCTGGTGGAGGCGATTCTCGAAGGTCAGGTAGCGGCGGTGCTGGCGGAACAGGGCTTCGCGGTCGCCGGGCAAATCCTGCCACCGGTGTCGGCGCACTTCACGCGCGTGCCCAATCTGCTGGTGGTTTCGCCGCGCGATCAAATCCGGTTCGACATTTCCATCAATCTCGACCCGATGACGGCGGACGAAATCACCACGCTGGAGGCCACGATTGACCACAAGCGGAAGGTGTCATCGCTGGTCGTGCCGCTGGGGGGGATTGCCATGTACCCGACGATGGTGCTGGAAACGGCGTCCATCCCCTGGGCGCTGGACACGATTTCACACGAATGGCTGCATAACTATCTGTTTGCCTTCCCGCTGGGACTGTCGTACTTCAGCGGCGAAAGTTTTGTGGGGGAAACACGGGTCATCAACGAAACGACGGCCAATCTGTTCGGGCGCGAGATGAGCCGCCTCGTACTGGCACGGTATTACCCCGACCTGCTGCCGCCGGAAAGCAGGGGCGAACAGCCGTCCGTCCCCGCCGAACCAGCCGAGCCGCCGGCGTTTGACTTTGGCCGGGAAATGGACATCACTCGCCGGACGGTAGACCGGCTGCTGGGGGCAGGCCAGGTGGACAAGGCCGAAGCCTACATGGAGGAACGGCGGCAGGTGTTTGTCGCCAACGGCTACAGCATCCGCAAGCTGAATCAGGCCTATTTTGCGTTTTACGGCGGCTACCAGTCCGGCGAACCGGGCGCGGGCGGCGAAGACCCGGTTGGCCCGGCGATACAGGCCATCCGCGACGCCAGCCCGTCACTGCACGCCTGGATTGTCACCATGCGGGGGATTACGTCGCGGGAGCAGTTGCTGGCGGTGGAAAATCAACTGGAAGGAGCAAGCTGGGTTGGTATTGCATATCCAGGTAAGCTCTCCGCCACATGTTAAAATTATCACTGTATATGTCCCGTCGCCTGAAGACTGGGAGGCTGATTGGAAAACGAGGAAACAAAGATGACTGAACAGGATTGCAGGTATTGTGGAGGACAACTCGAAGAACGTCGAGTAACGCGCTTTCAGGAATACCAGGGGCATTGGGTTGTCATCGAAAATGTGCCGGCGCTGGTTTGCCAGCAGTGCGGCGAGATCTATTTTACGCCTCAGGCTCATGACCTTGTGGTTGAGTACATTACCGGCCAGCACAAACCTGTGCGGGTCGAATCCGTTGAAGTTTATGATGCGGCACAATAAAAGGGGTGTCATCTAATGGCATTACTGGATTCGTACATCGCGCGCAAGACGGCGGTGCTGGCGGCACGGCGGGCGGATTATGAAGCGAAGCCGGAATCATCGGTGATTTCGATCAAGGCGTCGTCGCAGGTGGCGGGCATTACTGGCGCGCGCCCGGTGCGCATCGGCGACCATACCGTTTTGACGGACTCCGCGCCGGGGCTGGCCGGCCACGCGCTTGGCCCGACCGCGCCGGAACTGCTGCTCGGTTCGCTGGCAAGCTGTCTGGTGCATACCTATCTGATTCAGGCGGTGCTGCTGAATATCCCGCTTGACCACGTGGAAATCGAGGTCAGCGGCAGGCTGGACATGGCGGGCGTGGTCGGCCTGCCGTATGAACAGCCGCCGCGCATTGAGGATATTACCTACGTGGCGCGGGTGCAGTCGCCCGCGCTGGCAGAGGACATCAAACGGATGCACCGCGCCGCCGAAGAAACCTGCCCGGTGCTCAACACGCTGCGCTACCCGGTGCAGGTGCGGCGGGAAGGGTAATTGCTAAGCTAAGGATTATCGCCCTGATGATGGGTGAGCGATAACTTTGTGATCTTGCCCATCCTTCGCTGCTATTTTTGCCTGTTCCCAGGCACGAAGGAAACGTTCGCCATCATACAGGGTGATTGGCTTACCTTTCGCCCATTCTCTCGCCTGGGCGGTGAACTTGCCCGTTGTGATTATTGTGCCTTTATCGGCTTTTTCGTGTTGGATTGTTCCGTAGAAATCGCGCACAATGGGTTCGCCAACTTTACCCCGCCAGCGTTTACACTGGACCACCCATTTTTCGCCGTTCTTGGACTGAACAACAACATCAACACCATGATCTCCTGTTGTACCTGTCCGTTTTGCACGATGTCCGGCTGCTTCGTAAACATCAACAACCATCTGTTCAAATTCGCTTGCCGATAACTGTAAGAGCGTTTCAAGGTCTTTAACTGCACTTGTCTTACGTTTGAAGGCGTTCCATGCCTGACGATTGCGGAGGGTATAAGTTCCAAATATAACAACCCCAGATGCAGCAAACAACATGGTATTGAGCGGCTCATAAATAAATAATGGGGTCGCTGGTGTCGAATCCAGGAGTATAAATCCTCGAAGAATAGTCAGGAAAACCCACATTCCTAACATTTTACCCAGCAAATTCCCTTTGTATTTCAATGGAGCCAAAATCAAGAAAAACCAGAAATCAAACACGAATCCAAAAACTGAAAACAATATATCGAGCGTTATAGCGAAGGTTTCTGTCATTGGAACTTCCAGAGCGGCAATGAGAAGATTATCTGCTCTCTATTTTAAGCAACATTCTCTATAGGAAAGCTATAGGTTTATTTCTTGATCTGGATAGGTGTTGTAAGGGTATAAACTGGGGCAAGCTAACTGTTAATATCAAGGAGCTATGCTTTACCATTCATCCCAATCAATCTTTTCGCACCCTTCTACTGGGTCCTCGATTGCGGCCAGCATTTCAGCCAGGTCTTGCGAATCAAAGTTTAGCTCTTTAGCCAGTTCAATCAGAACTTTACCGGGTGTACCGGGCGGCAGTTTGCTGGTGAGCTTGCGCGCGAATTCGACCACCTGCTGCTGCTTGTCCGGCGGCAGTTGGTCAAAGGTGTTTAATAAATGAGACATAAACCGGGGCGAACCAGCCGTTCGCCCCTCCGGCGTTCTCTGCGTCTTTGCCTCTTTGCACCGTTGTGTTGAGTCTTTTATCCCTCGAACTGCCACTCTTTCAGCATGGCCGCGATCAGCGTGGCGCGGCGCGGCAGGCTGGCGATGACCACGTGTTCGTGCAGGGCGTGCAGGCCGTCGCCCTGCGGCCCCAGTCCGTCCAGCGTGGGGATGCCCATGTGCGCGGTGAAGTTGCCGTCACTGCCGCCGCCGCTGCCATCCTGCCGGATGGTGAGGCCGTAGCGTTCGCCAATCGCCTTGCACTGGGCGAAGGTGCGCTGCATCAGGGCGTTATTTTCCATCGGGCCGCGCGCGTGGTGGACGCTGACGCTGAGTTTCGCACCCGGAATAAACGGCGTCAGGCTCATGATCTTTTCGCCGATCTCGTCCCAGGCGCGGTCGGTCATGGTGCGAACATCCACCTCGGCGGTCGCTTTGGCCGGAATCACGTTGCTGGCGCTGCCGCCATGAAACACCGTGACCGATACCGACGTGCCGTTTTTTAGATCATTCAGGCTGTTGAGCTTCAGCGCCTGCTGCGCCAGTTCGATCACGGCATTAATGCCCTGCTCCGGCGCGTTGCCGGCGTGGGACGGGCGTCCTTCGACCGTAATCTGATAGGTGCCAACCCCCTTGCGCCATGTCTTGAGGGCTTCTTCCTTCGTCGCCGGTTCCATCACCAGCACCAGTCCGGCCTGCGCTGCCAGTTCCTTAATCACCGGCTCGGAATAGATGCTGCCCACTTCTTCATCGCTGGTCATCAAAATCCAGATCGGGCGGTTGGGCAGTTCGCCGCGTTCCACCAGGCCGCGCAGCGCCCACAGGGTAATCGTGATGCCGCCCTTCATATCCACTGCGCCGGGGCCAAACAGCTTGCCTTCCTCGTCAATCCGTACCGGACGTTCGGCCAGCGTGCCTTCCGGCCAGACGGTATCAGCGTGAATCAGGAACATGATCGGTTTGCCAGGCGCGGTTTCGTTCCACTTCACCAGCAGAAAATCGCCGGCTTTTTCCTGTGGAATCCGCGTGACCGTCGCGCCCAGCGACCGGCACTCCTGCTCGATGAAGCTGCCGAGTTTGTCCACCAGCGCCTTATCGGTGGTGGGCGTTTCGTAGCTGATGAGCGTGGTGAGAAAATCCACCATCTGCTGCTGGCGGGCCTGAAAGTAGGTGAGTAGATCGGACATGACTCTATCCCTTGTGAATAGTTGTCAGTTGTCAGTTACCAGTCAATACGGTTCGTGCCGCTGTTCACTGGGAACTGGCAACTGGTATCTGGCAACCGATTAAAACGGACACAAATCTCTGGCGGTGTATACCGGGCTGCGGCTGCCGTAGCGGTTGAGCAAACCGAGGGCCTCTGGTCGGGCGCTGATTATAGCCTGAACCTGCTGGCAGGCGCTATGCAGATTGTTGGTCGTCTGGAAGCCGTTCCAGAAGGCGTCAATCAGGGCGGCGTATACCGGGCTGTCCGGTGGGGGGAAGGTGTTCAGGCTGAGTTGCAGGGTTTGCAGCGCCTTGTCTTCCTGTTCGGTATAGGCGTACAGCAGGAGGAGGCGATAGAGGATGTATGACTTCAGGAAGGTGGGTTCATCGTCCAGCCAGTAGCGCGGCACGGGGTCATTCAGCGCCTGTTCCAGCAGCGCAATCGAAGTCTCGATGGCCGACCGCTGGAAGGCGCGGTCGGCCTCATGCACCAGTTGTATCAGGAAGCGCGGCGGGTCTAGCTGGACGATGGACAGCGCGTAATACTGGCCGTTCCAGTCGTAGATGTTGACGCCAGTGCGTAGCGGGCCGGTGGCCGCGCTGCCGGTATCCGTCAGCCGCACCACGATTTCAACCACGCGGTCGTTGTCAATGTCGCTGACCGTCGGCGGTTCCAGACTGTTGATGGTTGTGTTGAGCAGGTTCACGAAGCGTCCTTCGTCGGCGCTCCAGGCCAGCAGCAGGGTACGGTAAGCGCAGTCGTCGGGATTATCGGCGCTGCACTGGCGGTGACTGTAAAGCATTTCCGGCCTGCCGTCGTAGGTCATGTCGCCCTCGGCAATAATTTCCGGCATCGCGCCGGTAGTCGCCTGATACAGCGGGGTGTAACGACCATTGGCACAGCCCAGAATCAGCAGCGTGCCGCCGCCATCCGGCGAGTCATACACCAGCACAAGCTGCGGTGCGCCCGCGCCGATAAAATCCACGTCGTTACGAACCTGGCCGCGTTCGCCCAACACTGCCCATTCGTCCTGTAGGAGAGCTGTCAGCGCCGCCACCGAGCCGCCATCCGACACAAACTCAATCATTCCCGGGGCAATGTCCTGTCCAGTGAAGTAACTTGAAGGAGTTGGCGGGTTGGCGGGCGCGGGGCAGGCGGCGTAGTCCGGCGTAGGGGTCGGCAGGCTGGCCCGCGCGACAGCGGTCGCCGGGTTCGCCAGTTGGCTGCTGCCGTTTGACGACGGCGCAACAACGGTCGGCAGCAGGCCGCGTATTAATCTGCCCGGCGTCATCGTCGGGAATGGAAGCACCGTTGGCGCGAGGTCGGCAGCCGGCGCGACCGGCCCACACGCCGCCAACGCCGCGAGCAGCAGCCATAGGATTGCACAGAGTCGTGACATGGGGGAAAGTATATCCGGCCAGCGGGAGACTGCAATATAATGATAAAATGCTCTTCCACCTTCGGCTCAAAACCGAAGGCTGGAAATTAATGGTAAACTGCTGAAGCGGTTCGTTATCAACCTCTTTAGAGGTTTTGGGGATAGCTGGACGTTTTGAACGTCCAGCGACGGCACAAGAGGCTCCTATTATGCCCGACATTCACATCCGACCGGCGACCGCCGCCGATCAGGACACCATTCGCCAGATGGTGAAGGCCGAAGAACTGGACCCGACCGGCCTGCACTGGTCGCATTTCCTGATCGCGGAAAACGGCGGCGAAATCGTTGGTATCGGGCAGGTGCGCCCGTATCCGAAATGCCGCGAACTGGGCAGCCTGGTCGTCAAGGAGCCGTACCGCCGGCAGGGGGTCGGCGCGCGCATCATCCACGCGCTGCTGGAACGCGAAACGGGCGACGTGTATCTGGAATGTCTCGACCACAACGCGGCCTACTACGCCCGCTTTGGCTTCGAGCGCGTCCCCTGGTGGCGCACGCCGATGCCGCTGAAACTCAAGGCCGGGGTGATGGGACGGATTTTGCGCCTGTTCGGCTATAGGCTGATTACGATGCGGCGGGCGAAACGGTTGGATGGGAAAACGTAGGGACACGATAGATCGTGTCCCTACAGGGTACAGGAGAACCGCCGTTCGCCCCTACACGACAGCTATTTATCTTCGAGCTGTTCGATCAGCTTGGCATCCTGCGACAGGTTGCGGTAGCGGATCACCATGCTGGCGATGAACAGCAGCAGAATGGCGAACACCGCGACCAGGCCGAGAATCAGATAATCGCCAGTGGCGGGGATAGTTGTGTCCATGTTGTTAGTGCTCCGTTAGCTCAAGGCTTTCAGCTTCAGCGCCTGGACGCGCTCCGCCAGATTTTCCAGGCGGATACGGTACCACATCAGCGTGACCGGCACGAGCAGCGCCCATACCGGCATGTTGACCATCAGTGCCATACGGACGCCGGTGCTGGCCGCGACTTCAAAGGCGCCCTGGGCGGTGTCGGTCTGCACGCTGGGGCCGATCACGACCGGATGAATCGTGTCCGGGCGGACGCGGGTAATCACCAGCGTGATGATGACGGTCACAAACGCCAGGATGCCGTACACGGCGGCGAAGCGGCGGCGCTGCTCCACGTTTTCGATGCCCTGCCGCAGCATGACGTAGGCGGCGTAGGTCAAGATCATAATCGCTTCCGAGGTCAGACGCGGGTCCCATGTCCACCAGGTATTCCAGATCGGGCGCGCCCAGACCATGCCGGTGATGAGGTTAATCAGCGCCAGCGCGATACCGACTTCCACGCCTGCCAAAGCCAGCTTGTCCCATTTGACGTTGCGGGTGCGCAGGTACATGATGCCGCCGATGACCGTACCCAGCAGCGCCACAAACGCGCCGATAAACGCCGGCATGTGAATGTAAAAAATACGCTGCACGTCACCCTGTTCCAGATCGGTGCGGGCGTATCCCAATGCCATGTACAATCCGGCAGCAACGCCGATAATGGTCAGCACGGTGAGAATCGTCAGCCCTAGCGGCCTGCCGGTCGTCTGTGCCTGCTCGGTGGTGGCCGGTGTTGCCTTCGATACAGCACTCATCGCGTTCTCCCTCCTCCATTTCTGACTGCGAAAATCGTAGCATATCTACTAAAAATTGCAAAAAACTACTCCTCAATCACATACTCAAACAGCAGGAAACACACCACCAGATAAATGATGTCCACCACCACCAGGATTTGCACCCAGGCAATCCAGTCGGCGATGGGGTTATCGGTCAGGATATTGGTGGAGGCGCGCACGGCGGCCAGCAGCACCGGCAGCGCAATCGGCATCATGACGATGGGCAGCAGGCTTTCGCGGGCGCGGGTCTGCACCGTCATCATCGCCAGCAGCGTGCCGACCGTCGAGAAGCCGAACGTGCCCAGCAGCAGCACGGCGATCAGCCAGGGTTGGAACAGATTGTAATTATACAGGATTGTCATGATCGGCAGCAGCAGCAGGCCGACGACCAGAGCGAACACCAGATTGCCGATCAGTTTGCCGAAGAAAATCGCCACGCGGTCAATCGGCGCCAGCAGCATGGCGTCCAGGTTGCCCTGGTCGCGCTCCATCGCCAGCGACCGGTTGAGGCCAAGCACGCTGGCAAAAACGATTGTCACCCACAGTACGCCACTGATCGCTTCGCGGCGGGCGTTGCGGTCGAGTTCCAGCGCGAAGCTGAAGATGAGGATGCTCAACAGCGCAAACAGCCCCATCGAACTGACCAGTTCGCGGCTGCGGAGTTCGATCTGTAAGTCCTTGCGGACGATGCTGAAGACGGCCTTCAGGAAGGGGGTTTTCATCGCGCACTTGCCATGCTGGTGGTTTCGGTGTAAATCGCAGATAAACGCAGTCCGTCCAGACCTGCCGTTGGTGCGTCATAGCCGACGACTCCGCGCGACAGGATGACGACGCGGCTGGCAAGCGCGGCGGCACGGCCTAATTCATGCGTGGACATGATAATCGTGCGCCCGCCTTTGTGTGCATCGCGCAAAAGGTTATCCAGCACCGCCGAGGCATCCACGTCCAGCCCGGTGTATGGCTCGTCCAGCAGCAGAATATCCGGGTTGTGGAGCAGGGCGCGGGCGATGCTGAGGCGCTGCTGCATCCCGCGCGAAAATGTCCGCACCGGGTCGTGGGTGCGACGCGCCAGCCCCACCTGGTCGAGAAGCTGCGTGATGCGCTCATCGGCTTTCGCGGCGGGCAGATTGTACAGCCGGGCGAAGAAACGCAGGTTTTCGCGGGCGTTCAGGTTTTCGTACAGCAGCACCTTGTGGCTGACCATGCCGATCTGCGCGCGCACGGGGGCGGCTTCCTGCGGCAGCTTCCAGCCACCGACGAGAATATCCCCGGCGGTCGGCTTGCTCAGTCCGGCCAGCAGGCGCAGCAGCGTGGATTTGCCGCTGCCGTTCGGGCCGAGCAGGGCGACAAACTCGCCACGCGCGATGCTCAAATCGAGCTTGCGCAGTACGGGCAGCATCCCGAAGGCTTTCACAAGGGCGCGGGTTTCAATCAGTGAGTGCTGAGTGCTGAGTGCTGAGTGCTGAGTCATGATGATCTCACTGGGCGGTGGTTTCGGCGGGAAGCGGTTGGCCGATGGCGTCAGGGTTGGCAACGCTCAGGGAACGGGTATAGGCGACCAGCGAGCGGCGCTGATCGTCGTCCAGTTGAGCGAAGACGTGCGAACCGTCCGCCAAGCCATGCGTGATGCTGTTATACAACGTTTCGTCGCTCACGCCGATCATATGCCGGGGGTCGCTCAAATTGATGTCAGCTTCCGCCGTACCGCGCCCGTCCGCGCCGTGACAGGAGGCGCACTCCGCCGCCCACAGGTTGCGTCCCTGTTCAAGCTGCTCCGGCGTGGTATGCAGCGTGTAAGTGAACAGCGTCACGGCCCAGCGTTCCGGCTCGGACAGCGCCTCGTTCCAGGGCGGCATCATTTTGTCCATGTTGCCGACGGCGATAAAGGCAAAACGTTCCGCCGGCGTTTTGTCCCAGCCGGTATCCCAGGCGGCCAACTGTGGTGGCGCGGGAATCGCCTTCGCCCGCACTAGCGGGCCGTCCGCCAGCCCCGCTTCGCCATGACAGGCTGTACAGCGTTTGGCGAAAATCTGCGCGCCTAACGCCACATCCGGCGGCGTTTGCGGATAGCCGATGTCCGGCACGAGGGTGGCAGCAGGGGTGATGGTTGCTACTGGCTTCGGTGGGCTGCACGCCGCCAGCAGCAGTGCGGCCAGCACAAGGGAAGGGCGGGTCATAAACCCGCCCCTGTTGCCGTAATGAAACCGAATCATCTAGTGAGCAGTCCGGCGGTGGGTGGCAATCGCCTGTTCAATCGCGTCGTCAATGGCATGGTCGAGCGCTTCCTGGTCGGCGTCGGGCACGATCAGGCGATGCTGGTCAAGTTCGTCCAACGCCTTCAACACCTGCACACCGCGCTGCACCCATTCTTCGCGCTCAGTTTCATAATCGCCGGCCTGCATTTTGCCGGTGCTGTAGTCTTCGTCCAGATCGCGGATATTGGTCAGCACGCGCTCGTAATAGACCAGCAGCCGTTCGTGCTGCTTCTGGATAATGGCATCACTGGCGGCGCTGCCAACCTGCCGCTGCCAGAACGGTGAAACAATCCACAGCACGGTCGCCAGGACGATCACCAGTGAAACAATCAGGCCCTCAATACTCATGGTTTATGCCCCGGTGGTTAGAACCCGGTCAAGAATCCGGCTCAACTCGGTTTCGTTCACCTGCTGCATGATGAACTCCACCACTTCGCCCTTCTGGTTGACAATAAACGTTTCCGGCACGCCCTGGATGTTGTACAGGTCGGAAATCTTCGTGCCGATGTCCAGACCGTTGGGATAGGTCTGGTTGTACTGCTGGATGAAGGCTTTCGCGCCGCGTTCGGTATCGGTGTAGGCCACGCCCAGGAACATCACACCTTTATCCTTATAGCTGTCCCAGACTTTTTGCAGTTCCGGCGCTTCGACACGGCATGGCCCACACCAACTGGCCCAGAAGTTGATGACCACCACCTGGCCTTTCAGGTCGGACAGCTTATAGGTTTCGCCCGTGAGCGTGGTCAGCGTAAAGTCCGGCGCCGCACCGGCCTGTGGCTGTGCCTGGTTGCGCTGCGCCAGCGCGAAGCCAAACACCATTGCCACCAGCAGGAAACCCACCAGCAGCACAATAGACCCCAGGCCCAGCCGGAAGCCGCGCTTGGGTTCGGATTCAGACGGTTCGGTCTCAAACGGTAGATTCAGGTCGGTCATCGAATTAATCCCTCGTCACCGCCAGGGGTTCAAAACCCCTGGCTGATTATGCAGCCTTCGGCTGTTTAAGCCCATTAAAGGTGCTGTTTTGCGCTAAATCTCTGTAAGCCCCTTCAGTGGGCTTGGTTTTCATCAGCCGAGGAGCTTTAGCCCTCGGCGAGAGTCCGGTTGCAATCACATCTGCTGCTGCCACAACTGGCGCATCATCTGCGCGTGGCCGGCGTGCTGCGCGGTATGTTCCAGCGCGTGCAGCAGCGCCCAGCCGACGGTTACTTCACGCCCGTCCATGGACGAAGCGCGTGGTAGGTCCAAATCTTCCAGCCGCAGCCGGTCCAGCGCTTCGCGGGCGAAATCGCGGCTGGCCTGCAAACGTTCGCGCAGGGCTTCCTCGTTTAAGCCCTCGGCCTCGAACTCCGAGGCGCGGTTGCGATTCGACGGCAGTTGCAGCGCCACGTCGCCAATCCAGTACCGTTCCGCGCCGGTGACATGCACCACCAGCACCGTCAGCGAATTGATGTCAGGGTCAGGCGTCCATTGGAGCGCGTCCAGCGACAGCCCATCAATTGCTTTCTCCAGCTCCAGATGCAGTTCCGCCAGCCGGTCAAGGTAATCCTGAAAAAAGGGGTGCATCGTCGTTAAACCTTTTTACGCTGTAGGGACACGATATATCGTGTCCCTACGATTTATCGTCGCGCCTGCAAATCGCGTTCCAGCCGGGCGCGGTAATCGTCGTCCGATGGCGCGGCCACGCTGCCGGTTGTTGCCAGCGCCGCCGTGCCGCGTCCGCGCCACCAGCGTACCAGCACCACCGCCGCGACCAGCGCCACCAGCGCCGCGATCATCCAGGGCGTGACCAGCGACAGCGCCCGCAGCGTCGGGTCCTGCGGCGTACCCAGCACCCGGTCGCCATACCGCGCTACAAAATCGTTTTTGATTTCCTGCTCGGTGCGCCCCTGCTGAAGCTGGATGCGGATTTCGTCGCGCCACTGGGCGCAGGCCGCCGTGCTGCATACGTCCAGCGGGATGTTCTCGCATACCGGGCAGTACATCTGTTTGGCAATGGCGTTCACGTCGTCCGCCGTGACCGTGCCCGATGTAGGCGAGTTCTGCGCGGTGACCGGCACGGCCAGCGCCAGGAGAAGCAGCAGGAAAATCAGGAATGTAGGGACACGATATATCGTGTCCCTACGCATATTATCAAATACGTTCATGCCTTTGCCCTCGCTCGACCGTTGACGGCGGCAGGTTCGCGCAGTGTGACCGGCAGCGTCTCGGTCGGCCATGCGCCGATTAGCGTCCCCAGGATGAGGATGAGGCCGCCCCACCAGACCAGGTTAATCAACGGGTTGATGTACATCTTAAACGTGGCACTGTTGGCGTTGGTTTCTTCCCAGCCAACCAGCAGCACGTAGAAGTCGTTTTCCAGCGTACTGTACGACGCAGCAATGGTCATCGGCTGCGTCGGGTAAATGTCGTGGCGCGGGCGCATGGTGGTCAGCACCTGCCCGTTGCGTATCAGCGTCACATCGGCGATCTGCATCTGGCGGCCATCGTCGGCAATCGCGTTGGTGAAGTTGTCATAGCGCAGGGTGTACCCGCCGAAGTCCACGCTTTCGCCAACGGCCAGCGTGCGCTGCGTCGTCTGCTGGAACAGAGTGCTGCCGATCACGCCGATGCCGATGATCGTAATGCCCAGGTGGACGATGTAGCCCCCATAGCGGCGGCGGTTGCGGGTGAACAGCGCCAGCACGGCGCGCGGCCAGCTTTCGCCGATGCTGCGGCGGCGCGCGGACGCGCCCCGGTAAGTTTCATACAGGGCGACAAACCCGGCCAGACTGACGATGCCGTAGCCAAACAGCGCGCCGGGGTCGCTGGTGTGCTGCGTGACCACGATAATCACGAGGAACAGCGCCGTCAGCGCCAGTGGCACCAGCAGCGCTTTACCCAGCCGCCGCAGCGAGGTCGCGCCCCAGGCCGACAGCGGCGCGACGCCCATCAGGATGTACAGCGCCACAAACAGCGGCGGCGTCACGCGCAGGAAATAATCCTGGCCGAGCGTGATGTCCTCACCCATAAACAGTTCGGAAATGACCGGCGCGCCGAAGCTGCCCCAGAAGATTGCCACAAACAGCAGCACAAAGACCACGTTGTTCAGCACAAACAGCGATTCGCGGCTGAGAATGTTCACAAACGGGTGTTCGTCTTTCAGTTCGCCGCGATTCCAGCGCCACAAAATCAGCCCAACCGAAATGACCGTAATCGCCGCCCAGAAGAAAAACATCGGGAAGCCGATCTCGCTGCGGGCGAACGAATGCACGCTGTCAATCAGGCCGCTGCGGGTGGCGAAGGTGCCGAAGATCACGGCGCTGAACGTGCCGATGATGAGGAACATGTTCCACACCTTCAGCATCCCGCGTTTTTCCTGAATCATGACGCTGTGCAGGAAGGCCGTGCCGATCAGCCAGGGCAGGAAAGCCGCGTTTTCGACCGGGTCCCAGCCCCAGTAACCGCCCCAGCCGAGCACGTCATACGCCCAGCGCCCGCCCAGCAGCAGCCCCAACGCGAGGAACAGCCACGCCACCAGTGACCAGCGGCGCGTCGCCTTAATCCAGTTGGTGGACAGGTCGCCGGAGGCCAGCGCCGCCATCGCAAACGCGAACGGGATGGTGAAGGCGACAAAACCCAGGTACAACATCGGCGGGTGAATAATCATGCCGAAGTGCCGCAGCAGCGGGTTGAGGCCGTTGGCCGTTTCCGCCAGCCGCTGCATCGAGGGCGCGACCGCGCCCGCCGGAATCAGCGCGGCTTCAACGGCTTCTTCGCCCACAATCCACCAGCGTTCAAACGGGTTTTCGTAAAAGACGACCAGACCGAGGAAAAACGCCAGCGTCGCCATCGTGTAGGCGATGACGTAGGGCATGAGGCGGCGGTGCGTACGCCAGTTGAGCACCAGCGCCCCTACCGCGAACAGGCTCATCAAAAAACACCAGAACAGGATCGAGCCTTTTTGCGACCCCCACAGCGCTGTGATGCGGTAAAAAAGCTGCGTGTTCGGGTCAGATACCGACCACACATAGCTCATCTGGTATTCGCCCCGAATCAGAGCGATGACCAGTGCGCCGGTGGCAACCAGCAGCAGCGGGAAGGTCAGCAGGGCGGCGTTGCGCGCGCTGGCGACCAGCCGTTCCGAGTGCTGGCGTCCGCCATACACAGCAGCGATGATCGCGTAAATGGAGGCCACAAAGGCGAGGAACGTGGAGACGAAACCAATTTCAGCTAACATTATTCGCTCGTTCGAACTCGTTGATTGTTTGATAGCGCCGCCGGAGGCTAAAGCCATCCGGCTATCAAAAATACTGTTAAGCTCACTGAAGGAGCTTGAGGTAAACCCTCACGATGTACCGGCAGCCCCTTTAGCGGGCTTAGTTTTCATCAGCCCAGGGTTTAACCCTGGGCGATAGAGCTAATCTACGCTTCCGGGTTGGTAATGACCTTGCCGGGGTCGGCTTCTTCAAAGCGTGTCGGGCACTTCAGCAGCAGTTCGGTCGCCTGGAAGGTGCCGTCTGGCTGAAGCGTGCCGGTCAGAATCGCCTGCGCCTCGTGCTGGAGCAGGTCGGGTTTCACCTGATTTTCGACGCGTACCTGAAGCTGTGTCCGGCTGGGGTCGGTCGCGGCAGCGTGGAGTTCTTCCGCCAGATTTTCATATTCAGTCGGGATATTGGCAATCGTAAAGTTGATGATGAGGTTCCGGGCATCGTACTGGATGGTATCGCCGATGACCGCGCCGGAGATACGCACCGTTTTGCCAACGTAATCCGGGTTCTTCACCAGTTCGTCCACCGTCATGAAGTAGCGCGCGCCGGCGCCCGTGCCGGAAATAATCAGGTATGTGACGGCGGCCAGAATCAGCAGGCCGCCGATCAGGAATTTCAGGCGACCACTGCCGGTCTTGACTGCCGGGGCTGCTGGTTTCTCCCAGGTTGCTTCTGCCATGTGTGCGTTACTCCCGTGCCTTGGTTATCGAAGGACGACGTTTCCATTATAGCGAATTATGATCGCAGTCATCAGGGAAATAGGCTATTGGTGACATTCGTCGCAGCAAAATTGTACAAAATTAACGGTGTCGGAACAACGGCGGTGGCTGTGGGGAAGATTAGAAATGGGTGTTGAAATGTTGTAGGGACACGGCATGCCGTGTCCCTACGGTTTATGCCGTCTCTGCCGGATCGAGCAGGGCGATCAGGCCGAGCAACCCCCAGTTGGCGAAGACCAGCGGCGCGAGCAGCGGCGATCCCCGGATGAACCGTTCGACAACGATGTTATTCTGCGAGACCAGATTGGTATTGATGTGCAGCAGGAAACCGACCACGCCGACGATGCACAGCAGAATCATCGTGGCGGCGTACACGGCGATGTCCTCCCGCGTGGGACGTGCCAGCGCGCCCATCACAACTGCCACAACGACGGCAAACACACCGGAGATCGTTGGAATCCACACCCAGGGGTTTTCAAACTGCGACCGGGCGTGGTCCAGCACGCTGCTGATGACTGTCGCCAGGATACCGATGCTGACGATCAGGAAATAGGCGCGGGTTTTGCTGTACGGCATTTGCACGGTGCGCCCGCCCAGCAGCCGCAGCCGCCCGCTGTCCGGTGGGTCTTCCACCCAGGCGGCGCTGATGCCCAGCACGCCGTTGAGCGAAAAAAACAGCGGCCCCAGGAACGGCGGCGCCCAGATCAGCAGCCCGACCGCTTCCCCCGCTGGGGCGCTGCCGGCGATCAGGTTGGCGCGGACGAGGTGGAAATACGCGCCCATCAACCCAACGACGATGCTGCCGACAAACACGATATTTGCCATGACGGTCGCCAGCGGACGGTTGCGGAAGGCGATCAGCCCGGCCAGCAGCAGCAGCACCCCGGCGACTACACCAAAGATGATCGGGATCCACTCGGCGGGTTTGATCTGACCGCTAATCATATGCGCCAGATAGATGTCAATGCCCAGGAACAACTCGGTGATGGCGGCCATCAGCAGCATAAGCTGATCGCGCGTGACCGGCAGCCGCAGCCGTTCCACCGGTGGGAACAGGGTTGCCAGGTGGTACATGGCTTATCCTCCCGCCGTCGCTTCGGGCGTGGCTTCCTGCCCGCCGACCGGCGTACCTTCCAGCATGGCTTCGATGGTCGCTTCCGCTGTGCCTACCGCCGCTGCCGAGTCCGGCGTGGCTTCCGGTTCGCCGGGGATTTGCGGCGGTGTGTTCGGTTTCAACATTATTTCGGGCACTGGTAAACCGGCGGCTTCCAGCCGCTCGCGGCCAATCTCGCGCAGTTCTGCCAGGTCGCTCAACATCTCATACGCGCCGTGCCACTGGGTATAATCCGCGCCCTGCATCCACGCGCCGAACTTGGCGGTGCGTCCCCAGTGATGCCACAGTTCGTAATGGGTGAAATCCACCGGCTCGTCAAACGGCGTGCCGGTCAGCAGGTTGGCATCCCGCAGCGGCTGCATGATGGCGTTGCCTTCCTCCACCCAGGCGTTGATGGCCAGCACCAACCGGTCGGCGTCCTCGTAAAAGTCCGCGATGAAGTTATTGTTGTGGCACTCGCGGCAGACGTTTTGCATCCGCACGCGGTTGTCCTGCCACACCGGACGGCGTTCACTCACCGGCGCAAACAGATACCACGTCAGCCGGTCGCCTACGTCGTGGGTCGTGCCGGACGCGCCAAAGCCGCTCATATGGCAGATGGCACAGGTTGGGGCGGGGAAGTCAACGGTTGTCAGCGTACCGGGTTCGGCCTCCCAGTTCCAGTGTTCGCCGCCGGTCATGTAGGCGATCCCGTGCTTCGATTCCTGATAAATCTCCCACTGGGGATGGTCTGGCCCAATGTGGCAGTTGTTGCAGGTTTCTGGCTTACGCGCCTGTGTCAAACTGAACTCGTGCCGAATATGGCACTTCTGGCACTGGCCGACCGAGAGATCGGCGGCGGGTTTGCCGATGTTGTGACAGCTTTCGCAGGCGAAGCGGGTCACGGCCTCGCCTTCGATGTCGAACAGCACCGCCCGCGCCTGGATGGGGCCAAGTTCCGCTTCAGGAATCGACTCGTACATCGTCACCAGTTCCGCCGGGATGTCATCCACGCCGACCATCGCCACGTAAGCCGGCAGGCCATGACGGCTCTGGTTAAACTGCGCCACTTCGGCGGCGTGGCAGGTGGCACACTTGGCTGTAGTTGGGGAATTGAGGACGTAAGTCCCCTCGTGGGCAATGGCGCCGGGGTAGTCGACGGCGACTTCGTGACACTGGCTGCACGTCACATTGGCGGCGGCCATCGTGCTGTGACTGTACTGTTCGACAATGCCGGGCGTGGTGTTGCGGTGACAGGTGACGCAGGCATCCACACTGTTCGCCAGATAGTCCACGCGCTCTTCGCCGGGTGCGACGCCGCGGTTGATGGCAAACATCACCAGCGCCAGCCCCGGTACGATGATGATCGCCAGCAAACCGATAATCAGCACGCGGGCGGAGCGCAGCAGTCCAGAGGGTCGGTTGGGTGTCATGGCGGCTCCCGTTTGATGAGAGGATGATAAGTTGCATTCCTCTTAATCTAACCGAGACACCGCCAGAGCCAACAGAGCCACATGGCCTATTTCAGAACCACTTACGGCATAACAGCGCCGCTTACGATTTGTTGCCTGTCCTGTTTTGCAGATTGTTTCGTGCGATACTGCTAAGGCCGACCAGTGCCACCGCGCCCAGGCCGATCAGCAGCACCAGCGTGCTGAGGCCAGTCGGCGCTTCACCGGTTTCACCTTCTGGTGCGGCGGTGGGTACAGCCGTGACTGTGCCAGTGGGCGCTTCAGTTGCTTCCGCGCTGGTTGTCGTTTCTGCCGTTGGCTCGGCGGTTACAGCCGCACTGGTGGTGGCTTCCGCCGTTGGTTCGGCGGTGGCTTCTTGCGCGTGGGCTGGCAACGCCAGCAGCGGCAGGCACAGGATAAGCACAATCAATACGGGCAGCAGCTTTCGCATCATCATCTCCTCGGTGAGTTGTCAGTGTTCCGCCGCCAGAGGCTAAAGCCATCTGGCTGCTAAAAACCAAGCCCACTGAAGGGGCTGGAGCGTGTCTGACTCCGCGCGTTCAGGACGCTAAGGTTTTTCGCGGCAAACATCTGGCGGTTTCCAGGTTAAATATGCTGTATTGTACCGTGCGACGCATCACTCGGCACTCATCCCTCATTACTCGTTTAGGGCCTATCCGTAAACCGCTTTTGGCTGTCGGTAGGGGCACGGCATGCCGTGCCCCTACGAGGGGTTTATGGATAGATACTTATTCAGGCGACTCCCCATCCTGGCTTTCGAGATACGCCAGCAGGTCGGCCAGGTCCTGCAGCGACAGGCGCTCACCGTAGTTGTTGGGCATCACATTGTCGTAACCGGGGCTAACGTACTGCCCTGGATGCACGATGCTCTCGACCAAATACTGGCTGATGGTGTAATCCGCCAGCGCCGGGTCGTGCAGACGCGTTTCTTCCGCGCGGGTATACGTACCGTCCAGCGCGGGGGCGGCCTCCCCCGCCTGCGTCACGTGGCAGCCGTAACACGCCAGCGTATCGCTGTTATACAGCAGTTGGCCGTTCAGCGGGTCGCCGCTGACTTCGTCCAGCAGATTCAGGATGCGCGGCACGTCCGCGCCAACCGCCCGCGTTGCCACGTCCGGCGGGACATAGCCGCAGTTGAGGGCGGCTTCCTGCGCCGCCGCGCCGGTTTTAAACCACGTATCAAGCGCGGCATAGGGGTCATCCGCCATCTGGTTGGCAGCGGCGGCCAGCGCCTGCGCCAGCGCCGCCTGCTGCTGTGCCATCTCGGCGGCGGTGCAGGTCAGCGCCGGTTCCTCGTTCTGCGCGGCCATCATGCCGGCGAATGTCAGCGCCAGCAGCGGCAAAGCCTTGATGAGACGGCGAAAATAGTTGAACATAGGGGTTCATCCGTGTCACTTGAGATCAGCGATAAACCAGTGTCCCTGGCGTCTGGTTGAGCACAGCAAGGAGTGGTACAGGCATGGTACGGCGGCGGCGCATCAACTTTAAGGAACTTTTCCGGGAAACCATTGCCGAATGGAATCGTCATAACGCTTCGCGCCTGGCGGCGGCGCTGGCCTATTATACCGTATTTTCGCTGGCGCCTCTGGTGGTGATTTCGATAGCCATTGCCGGCGCCGTCTTTGGCGAAAACGCCGCGCGCGGGGAGATCGTGCGCCAGATCGAAGGGCTGATCGGGCGGGCCGGCGCGGAAACGGTCGAGACAATTGTCCGCAACACCAGCGAACCATCGTCGAACCGGCTGGCAACGATCGCCGGTCTGGTGACGCTCATCGTCGGCGCAACCGCCGTGTTCGGCCAGCTTCAGGACGCGCTCAACATCATCTGGGGCGTGCCGCAGAAAGCCCGACCTGACCGGAAGTGGTGGTGGGCAATCATCGTGATGATTCAGCGGCGGTTTATCTCGTTCCTGATGCTGCTCGGCACGGGGTTTCTGCTGCTGGTATCGCTGGTAATTAGCGCCGGGCTGGCGATTACGGGCAATTTTGTCGAAAACCTGATGCCGGGCTTTGGTTTCCTCACGCAGTCGCTGAATTTTATCGTGTCGCTGGGCGTGGTCACGCTGCTGCTGGGCATGATCTACAAGATCGTGCCCGATACGCCGGTGGCGTGGGAAGATGTGTCATTGGGTGCGGCACTGACGGCGCTGCTGTTCACACTCGGCAAGCTGGTGATCGGCCTGTACCTGGGCAACAGCGGCGTCGCGTCGCCATACGGCGCTGCCGGTTCGATCATCGTCATCCTGATCTGGGTGTATTATTCAGCGCAGATTTTGTTCCTGGGGGCGGAATTTACGCAGGTATACGCCCGGCGCTACGGGTCGCATTATCCGCAGTACGGGCGCAAGGTGTTCAAGCGGACGGACACGATTCAGCCGCCGGAGGGGTAAAACACCATCGGTATGGTCAAAGCAGTAGGGGCGAACCGCCGGTTCGCCCCTACACCCGGATGTGGCAGCAGTTAAAATCGTTGGGGCGGGTCTGAGACCCGCCCCACCACACATTCGTTATTACAGATGCCGTCCGTTGTCAGCCTGTCGTTTCCAGATAGGCGATCAGGTCGGCCAAATCCTGCAGCGACAGGTTCTGACCAAAGTTGGGGATCATCACATTCTGGAAGTCCGGCACAACGTAGTTACCCGGCTGGACGATGCTTTCGACCAGATACTGCTCTGGCGTATAACCGGCCAGCGCCGGGTCCTGCAGGCGTTCGGTTTCGATGCGGGTCATCGTGCCGTTGGTCTGCGGGCCAGTGCCGGGGCCTTCCGGCATGTGGCAGCCGTTGCAGGCTAGTGTCGTGCCGTTAAACGAGCGCGCCTGGCTGTGGTAAAGCTGGTCGCCACGCGCCGGGTCGCCGGTTACGGTTTCCAGATCGGTCAGAATCTGGCGCACGTTGACCCCAACGGCTGTCTGGAGTTCGCCGCCGGACGCCTGCAACTGCTCAATCTGCGCCAGCAGCGGTCCCGGGTCGCTGGGCTGGATGGCGAACTGCTGCACCGCAAACAGGTCGTCCAGCGTCCAGTCGCGGTCCCAGTTGAGGATGTACGCCGTCAGGTCTTCAAGCTGGTCCATGCGCAGCGGGCCGCCTGCCGTTTGCGACCAGGCCACCATGCCCGCGCCAGACGAGCCAATCGGCCAGTAGTTGTTGCTGACCGGGCGTCCGTGAATCAGGGTTGTCAGGACGAAAGACTCCAGCGTGCCGTTCCACAATACGTTTTGCAGGCGGTTCGGGCGCTGTGGGTCATAACCTTTCTCGATGGCCGAGGCCAACTGCTGCCGGCGCGGCGCATCCAGTTCTTCGATGCGGGCGTCAATCTCCTGGATGCGGGCGTTAATCTGGTTCAGCCGGTCCTGGGTGGTATCCGTCCGTCCGGCTTCGGCTTCCAGTGTCGTACGTTCGACGTTCAGCGTGTTAATTTCCCGCGTGACTTCCGGGAAAAAGTCGTGCCCGAACAACTGCGGGTTGTTTAGCGCCGGGCCTTTGGCGCCCCCCAGGCCGTTCGGCCCGTGACAGGTGGTGCAGTTGGTAGCAAACAGCACCGCGCCCTGTTCAATCGAACGGGCATGGTAGGTTTCGTCGAAGGCGGCCATGCGGCCACCTTCGTTAATCGCGGCCCAGCCCAGCAGCACCATCGTCAGCACGAAGGCCAGCACGCCGACGAGGATACGGTTCTCGATTTTCGGGAAGATCATTCCTTGAAACATCGGTGGTTTGTCCTTTAGTGCGCGAAGTAGCCACCGTCACGGTGGATAAAGACATGCTGGATATTCTGGCTGCGTACCACGTTGCCGTTTTCGTCGCGCACCAGCACCGGATTACCGTTTTCGTCCAACACCGGGCGACCGTTTTCGATCTGCACCGTGTCCCAGCTTATAATCACATCCACGCGCCGCAGGTCTTTCTGATTTTGCGTGATGATGACCCCGCCCCAGGCGTTCACCAGCTCATTTTTGTGTTTCTCGATCATCGCCTCGAAATCTTTCAGCACGCGACGCAGTTCCGGGGCATCGGCGGGCACGGTCGAGAAGTTCAGACTGGAGATGGGCAGGAAATCCTGGTTTTGCAGTTCGTTTAAGACCTGCTGTTCCTGGTTGTTGCTCTCAATCTCGGAATTAAACGCGCTTACCGCCGCTGCTTCCTGGCCGGCTTCAGCAGCAAATTCCCGCGTCGTGTACATACCGGGCACAAGCTGGTCATACGGAACGGGTAACAGTTCGCCCATCTTGTCATGCGCCGGCGGGTAAGTCAGCTCATGAATGATGGTGATATCTGCCGCCGTGACGACGCCAAATTTAGCCAGCCCCATGTAGCTGAGGACAGTGATAAACGAAATCAGTAGCAGGAAGATCGTCAGCGCCACGCGGCGGTGGGCATAGCGGCGGCTGGGTGTTATATCAATGTACGGCCACACCGCCAGGAAACCGAGCAGGATGCCGGGGAAAATGATCCCCCAGAAGACCTTATCGCCCAGTTTCAGCGCACCCTGAAGCCACAGGAAGTACCAGGGCGCGGTCGTGCCAAGCGGCGTCACCTGCGGGTCAGCATGGTGTTCCAGCGGCGCATCGTAGAACCAGATGCATAGCACCACAAGGATGAGCGTGGTCACGGCAATCCACATCAGTTCGCTGGTCAGCACGTCCGGGATGAAATAAACGCGCTTGTCCAGCGGCACGCGCTTGGCGGTGTCTTCGCCGATGTTCTCCGATTTCGGCGGCAGGCTGTGGCCGTGAACGATGACCTTGTAATAATGCACGCCAGTGAAAACAAACAACAGTGCCGGCAGCAGCAATACATGCGCCAGATAGAAGCGCAGCAAACCGTTCGCGCCGATTTCCGGGCCACCGCGAATGAGCAGATTCAGGTTCTCGCCGACAATCGGTGGCGGCGTAGCTTCGATCATGCTCGCGCCAATTGTCACCGCCCACAGCGCCAGTTGGTCCCACGGCAGCAGGTAGCCGGTGAAGCTGAGGAAGCCGGTAAAGACCAGCAGCAGCACGCCGGTGAACCAGGTGAACTGGCGTGGCTTTTTATACGACCCGGTGAACCAGGTTCGTGTCATGTGTAAGGCGACGATCAGCACCATCGCCTCAGCCCCAAGCCGGTGCAGGTCACGCAGGAGTTGACCCATCGGCACGTTGCTGAGGATGTTAATCATGTTGGCATAGGCAACTTCCGGCGAGGGGGTATACCAGATCATCAGCAGGATGCCGGTGATTGTCTCAAAAAAGACAAAATAGGTGGACAGCCAGCCCAGACGGAAAGTGGGATACAAACCCGTCATATCCGCATGGAAGTAGCTGGGGCGCATGTGCAGCCAGAAGCCGTCCGCGTGCGGCTGCAGGCGGGGGTTGGGCTTGCGGCTGGGGGCTTCGCCGCGCAGCGCTTCGCGGATGTCCCCGATGTTCATGCCCGCCGTCAACCGTTCGACTGACTCGTCTACCAGTTCAAAGACGGCGCGCTTCAGGCCTTTTTCCTTGACGTCATCTAAAAACGATGGAAATGGGAGGACCGACATACCATTAATCTCCTCATCCAGGCTGCATTAGTCACGACCGGGCCGCTTGATGCGCGCGCCGGTGTTGACGGCGATGTTCACGACCTGTTTGCCGTTGAGCGGGATGGGGTCGCCGGCTTCGTTGGTGGTCGCGGTGGTGCCGTCGGCAAACGTCAGCGTTACACGGAAGCGGTCGAGGCTGCGCGGGGCCGGGCCTTCGATGTACTTGCCATCAAGCTGAAATTTTGAACCATGACACGGGCATTCGAAGCGGTGTGTGGTAGGCGTCCACTTGGGCAGGCAGCCCAGGTGGGTACAGACACCGTACAGCGCCAGAAAACCTTCATTTTCGGGATAGGTGAGATGGAACCGCCCGGCAGGCACAGATACGGGCGCAGCGCCCGGCGCCGGCATCATGTCGGCCATCTGGTCGGCGCCATAAACAAACGTGCCGCCGAACTCGCCTTCACGGAAGCGGGGCAGCGCGAACCAGACTAAACCGGCGGTCGCCTGCCCGGTGAGCAGCAGAATGGAGGCGCCCCAGATATAATAAAGAAATTCGCGGCGGTTGGGGGCGCTGACCTCAACCGCCTGGGTTTTGGCAGGTGGCGAGGCGGTGGCCTTCGTGACACTTGCTGTAGCCATTAACGTTGTCTCCCTCAACATGACCAAGCCAGCGTTATTCTAACCCGATTGTGTGAAAAAACACACCAAACAGTGGAAAACGGCGATGCTTACAACCGTATACATCTCGTCCATGCGGGGCTAACCGAGTGCTAGTACAATGTATCACAAACGCCAAAGACTGTCAAAACTTTTAATCGTCTTTAGCGTTTACTAAACGTCGTGAACGTTAAGGCTGTCACTCATGCCAATCGAGCGTATCCAGCACAACACATTCACCTGGATCAACATCGTGGACATCACGCCGGCGGATGTTGACCAGCTTCGCCGTGATTTGCCCTACATCCATCCGCTGAATCTGGAAGACCTGTTAAGTGTGATGGAGCGCCCCAAGATTGACGAGCACGACCAGTATTTATTTGTTGTCATGCAGCTTCCCCAGTGGGACCGGGTGGAACGCATCACCCGTTCCAGCGAGGTGGATTTTATTGTGGGGCGCAACGTGCTGGTGACGGCCCACGACGGCGACCTGAAGCCGCTGGTGATGCTGTTCGAGCGCGTGCAGTCCTCGTCCATCGAGCGCGAAAAATGGATGGGACACGGCGCCAACGATGCCTTTTACGCGGTGGTTGACCGGCTGGTGGATTACCTGTTCCCGATCTTAAACAAGGTGGACAGCAATATCCACCACATCGAAGATGGTCTGTTTACGGAAAACTCGCGCCACATCATTCAGGAAATCGCGGTGGTGCGGCGCGACATCATCGCCCTGCGCCGGATTATCCGCCATCTGGTGCCGGTGCTGGAGCAGTTGGAACGGACGGAACACCCGGTCATCCGCGACGAACTCGAAGAGTACTTCGGCGATACCGTAGATCATGGCCGGCTGGCGCGGGACATCATTGATGAAAATTACGAGGTCATTACCGGGCTGTCGGACACGGCTAACACCCTCGCCAGCCACCGCCTGAACGATGTGATGCGGATTCTGACGGTGATTTCCGTGCTGATCCTGCCGTTGACGCTGATCGCCGGCATTTACGGCATGAACATTGATCTGCCGCTGGACGAACACCCCGCCGCTTTTCTCACCATCATGGGTATTATGCTGGTGATTTCAATCCTGATGATTCTGTACTTCATCCGGCGAAAGTGGCTCTAAAAGCAAACGAATTGCCACTTGACGCGCATCCGGCAGCCTTTATAGTTGTCACAAGTTTCATGTTCAGGTCTTATGCGAGCATGATTCTCCCTTTTCGATAACCTGCATGGATGTAAAGTCAGCGCCCTTTTATGGATTGGCCCTTTCCCCCCGCCCGCTACATTGAGCATGATCGTGACTTTCGTAAGCTGGTTGACGAACTGGCCGCCGAACCCCTCATCGCGGTTGATACCGAATCCAACAGCCTGTACGCCTACCGCGAGCGCGTCTGTCTCATCCAGCTTTCCACGCGCTCGGCGGATTACATCGTGGACCCACTGCGGGTTGCCAACGTGCGGCTGCTTGGCCCGCTGCTGGCCGACCCCAACATCGAAAAAGTCTTCCACGCTGCCGAATATGATCTGCTGTGCCTGAAGCGGGATTACGACTTCACCATCAACAACCTGTTTGACACCATGATCGCGGCGCGTATCTGCGGCCATAAAGCCATTGGGCTGGACAAATTGCTGACCCAGTACGTGGGGGTGGAGATGGACAAAAGCCACCAGCGCGACGACTGGGGGCAGCGCCCGCTGTCGGACGAAAGCCTGCTGTACGCCCAGATGGACACCCATTATCTGCCGCTGCTGCGCGACAAACTGCGCGGCGAACTGGAGCAGATGGACGCGCTGGCCGAAGCCCGCGAAACGTTTGAGGAATACGCCCGTGTTCAGGCCAGCAACCACCAGTTTGACCCCGATGGTTACTGGCGCATCGGCGTAGCCGCCGACCTCAGCCGCCGCCAGATGGCAATTTTGCGTGAGCTGTACCTGCTGCGGGAAAACATCGCCGAAGAACGGGACGCGCCACCGTTTAAGGTCTTTTCCGATAAAGGGCTGGTCGCGCTGGCGCAGGCTGCCCCCGCCGGTCTGCACCAGTTACGCGGCATCTTCGGCATGACCGAGTCGCAGATTCGGCGCTACGGGCGGCAGATCGTGCAGGCAGTGGAACGCGGACGACGCGGCGCGCTGCCCCATCCACCCCCGCAGCCCAGTGTTGACCCGCTGGTGGTGGAACGGTTTACCGCGCTGCGGGCCTGGCGCAAAACCCGCGCCGAAGCGCGCGGTGTAGAGTCCGACGTGATTCTGTCAAAAGATGCCCTGTGGGCGCTGGCCTACCGTGACCCGGCGACGGTGGATGATCTTAACGGGATTCAGGGGCTTGGCCCCTGGCGCCGGGCAGAATATGGGCAGGAAATCCTCGATGTGCTGCGTCCTTTCCACCGCAGGGGCAAACCGCGCTGATTCGCGGTATGATTGGTGCAGGTTGGGACACGATTGTTCGTGTCCGTACGCAAATCACCCAACGAATCGAGGTCACCTATGCGAATAACCTTCTACGGCGGCGCGCAAACCGTGACCGGCTCGCAGCACCTGGTGGAAGTTAACGGCACGCGCCTGCTGCTGGACTGCGGGCTGTACCAGGGCAAACGCAGCGAAGCCGCTGAGCGCAACCGGCATCTGCCGTTTGACGCCCGTTCGGTGGATGTAATGGTGCTCTCCCACGCCCACATTGACCACTCCGGCAATATCCCTAACCTGGTTAAAAGCGGCTTTCGCGGCGACATCATCTGCACCCACGCCACCCGCGACCTGTGCAGCGTGATGCTGCTGGACAGCGGCCACATCCAGGAAAAAGACGTGGAGTACGTCAATAAGCAGCATCGCAAGCGCGGCAAGCCGCCGGTTGAACCGATCTACACCGAGGAGGACGCCGCCGCGTCGCTGGATAGTTTTGTCTCGCAGAACTACTTCCGCCCGCGCCAGATTGCGCCCGGCATCAGCCTGACGTTCCTCGACGCCGGGCACATGCTGGGCAGCGCCATCGTGGTGCTGGACATCGAAGACCGCGAGGCCAAACGTGCCGTGCGGCTGGTCTTCAGCGGCGACCTGGGGCGCAAGGGTATCCCGATCATCCGCGACCCGCAGACAGTGGACGGCGCAGACGTCCTGATTATGGAAAGCACCTACGGCGACCGCCTGCACGAGCCGTACCCAGACTCTGAAAAAGAACTGGAACGGGTGGTGACGGAAACCTACCAACGTGGCGGCAAGGTGATTGTCCCGGCGTTTGCGGTCGGGCGGACGCAGCAGTTGGTGTACACGCTGCACCAGCTGGAACAGCGGGGCGACATCCCGCGCCTGCGTGTGTATGTAGACAGCCCGCTGGCTGTCAATACGACCGACGTATTCCGCACCCATCCCGAATGTTTTGACGCCGAGACGCGCCAGTTTGTGATGACGCTCGGCCACAACGGCGACCCGTTTGACTCGAAACAGATTACCTATACCCGGTCGGTGGAGGAGAGCAAGCAGCTCAACTTCCTGCGCGAACCGGCGATCATCATCAGCGCCAGCGGCATGGCGGAAACCGGGCGCATCCTGCACCATCTCAAGAACAACATTGAAGACCCCCGGAACACGGTGCTGATCGTCGGCTGGCAGGCGCCGGACACGCTGGGGCGGCGGCTGGTGGAAGGTGACTCCGAGGTACGCATCTTTGGTGAAACCTACCAGCGCCGCGCCGAGGTGGACGTGCTCAACGGCTTCAGCGGCCATGCCGACCGGGACGAACTGCTGGCCTGGGTTGGCGCAATGAGCCGCAAACCGCAGCGCACCTTCCTGGTACACGGCGAGCCGCCGGCGGCCACCGCCTTAGCTGACGGACTGCGGAAGCAGTATAATCTGACAGTGGACGTGCCGCAATGGAAGCAGTCGTTTGAGGTGTAGTCCGTGAGTGAAAACATCTTTGCCGAGGAATGGCGCGCCTGCCTGCAGGCGCATTACATGCACGTGGTGCGGGCCAACGACCGCGTGACCGAGCCGACGCTGCGCATTGTGATGCACGACGCCGGTTTCACCGAGGCCGAACTGGCGGAACTGCGCGTGCGGGCGACCATGCACGTGGATGACGTGGGCGCGGATTTTGTGCCCGACCTCGATATACTGAACCCCTCACTCTCGGCCCCTCTCCCTGAAGGCGAGGAAAGTGTCTCGGTCGAGCCGCAGGCCGAGGTCTTTTATTCGCTCTCGACGCCGGTTGAAACCGATTATCCGCTGCCGGACGACGCGCTGGAACCGCTGGCCGAGGCGGAAACGCTGTCGGAAACCTTCACCGATGAAGCGCCACCGGAAGATGACGAGCCGGATGTTCCCCGGCAGCTTACGCTGTTCTAAACGGCTCTATATGGTGGGGCGAACCGCCGGTTCGCCCCTGCGGAATCGCTTGTGGCTAGCCATAAACCCTTCGTAGGGGCACGGCATGCCGTACCCCTGCCGACAAATAAAAGAGGTTTACGGACAGGTTCTTGATCAGAAGTGCGCGAAAAATCCGCCGTTTGACGGAGGCATCGGCTGGAAGTCCTGCCTATGATGAGTAACAGCGAGGTATCGCATGTGCGAGTAACAGGGAGGAAATCATGTCCCCAATCCATGCCGAAGTCACCGAAGTGATTGACGCCCGCCCGGAGGACGTTTACGCCGTTGTCTCGGATTACGAGGTGGGGCATCCGGCTATTCTGCCGAAGCCATATTTCACCGGCCTGAAGGTTGAGCAGGGCGGCAAGGGTACGGGCACGGTCGCGCGCGCCTCCATGAACGTGTTTGGTTCGAAGCGGGAGTTCCGTGTGGTCGTCAGCGAACCGGAGCCAGGCCGCGTGCTGGTCGAAGCCGACCCCGACGCCGGCGTGGTGACGACCTTTATCGTCGAGCCGGTCAACGGCGGCCAGCAGTCGCGGGTGACGATTGCCACTGATTCAGAAGCCCGGCCCGGCTTCACTGGCGTGATGGAACGGTTGATGAATCCGCCAATCATGCGGCGAATCTACCAGCAGGAACTGCGCCAGTTGGCGAACTACCTGCGCAGCAAAGCGGTGTAATGACCGACGACGAGTGGATGCGGCTGGCGTTGGACGAGGCGCGGCGGGCGCTGGAACACGGTGACGTGCCGATTGGCGCGGTTGCCGTGCGTGATGGTGTGGTGATTGGCCGGGGCTACAACCGGCGCGAGGCCGACCACGACCCGACGGCCCACGCCGAAATGCTGGCAATCCGCGAAGCTGCTCATGCTATCGGCCACTGGCGGCTGGAAGGGGTGACGCTGTACTGCACGCTGGAGCCGTGCCCCATGTGCGCCGGCGCGATGGTGCTGGCGCGGCTGCCCCGGCTGGTCTACGGCGCGATTGACCTAAAAGCCGGCGCGGGCGGCAGTATCATGGACGTGCTGCGCCACCCCAAACTGAATCATCAGGTCGAAGT
Organism: Chloroflexota bacterium; assembly: GCA_016223085.1. Lineage (GTDB taxonomy): Bacteria > Chloroflexota > Anaerolineae > Aggregatilineales > Phototrophicaceae > CFX2. The sequence goes on along the minus strand of JACRPS010000008.1, from coordinate 195,580 downwards.
GGTGCCGGCAGTGCTGGCCGACGAGTCAGCGGCGCTCATCCGCGCCTTCTTCGCCAACCTGCGCGCCAGCGGGCAGCGGCGCTAAAAACGAACGCCCCCGGTCAGCGACCAGGGGCGTTCTTGCCAGAAGGAGAGTGTCGTATGCTACACGCGCCGTCCCATGATGGCGCGCCCGATAGCGATAAGAATGATCGCGCCGACGATGGCAATCACCAGATTAACCAGCACCAGCCCCAGGCCGCCATCCGGTCGGTAGAGGCCGAGCAGGCTGGCAACAAAGCCGCCGACGACCGCACCGATCAACCCCAGAATCAGGTCAGAGATAAACGGCTGATCGCGTGAACCCATGATCTGCCGCGCGACCGCGCCCGCGATGGCGCCCACGATAATCCACCCGATACAAATGAAGGGTGCCGCAATAATGTCACCAATTAACGCCCCAATGTCCATTCGGTTTTCGCCCCTTTGTCTGTACCCACTTTGTCCTTAGCGTAGCGCAAAATCAGGCGGGGCACATGAGGTAGGTGGCGGATTATGAGATAGTCCAACTGTCCCAAAACGAACTGAACCGTACTGGAAAAATCGGGGATTTTCGGCGGCAACAGTGTACGGTATAATACCGGGTAGTGGAGAGGTGCCGGAGTGGTTGAACGGGCCCGTCTCGAAAACGGGTATAGCCGATGAGGCTATCGAGGGTTCGAATCCCTCCTTCTCCGCTGCCTGAGAGGTGAACCGTTGGTTCGCCTCTTTTTATCCCAGGTAGCCGCGTTCGAGGATTGTGCCATCGGTACGAATCAGGTAGCGGCGCGGCACGCCGGTCGGGATATTCAGTTCAGGAATATCGGCTTCGGGAATGTCATCCAGCGCCATGACCAGCGCCCGCAGGCTGTTGCCGTGTGCGACGACGAGGATGGTCTGCCCGGCCAGCACCAGCGGCTCAATCCGGGTGTGATAATACGGCAGCACCCGCGCCGCCGTGTCCTGCAAACTTTCCCCATTGGGTGGCCGCGCCCGGTAGCTGCGCCGCCACTGGTGTACCAGCGCCTGGCCGAACTTGGCGGCGGTTTCCGCCTTGTTGAGTCCCTGCAAATCGCCGTAGTGTCGTTCGTTGAGGGCGGCATCCTGCTCGACCAGAATGTCCATCTGGCCGGTGGTTTCGAGGATAATCCGTAGCGTTTCAATAGCCCGCGTCAGCACAGACGTAAAGGCCCGGTCGAAGCGATAGCCCGCCAGCAGTTCCCCGGCGCGGCGAGCCTCGCGCCGGCCTTCCGCTGTCAGCGGCACATCCGTCCAGCCGGTGAAGCGGTTTTCCAGATTCCACTGTGACTGTCCGTGCCGTACCAGGATGAGCGTTCCGTTCACGCCGCGCCTCTTGCGTACTAACGATTAGGGACATTATAGGGTAAGACGCCGTATCTGGCAGGCGTCGAGTCAGCGTGTGCAATCAGGAGCGAACCATGAACGCTGACGAATTGATGCTGGCGCGCCGCCAGAAAGATGACTTCTTTAAGCGCCATCCCCAGTCGCCGCTGACGCCGGAGCAGCAGACGGTCTTCAATGGCCTGCGCTACTACGACCCGAATCCCGCGCTTGATCTGATCGTCACCGTCGAACCGATCAACGACGGCAAACCGGTGCCAATCCAGACCACCACCGGCGACGTGCGCCAGTATCAGCGGCACGGGCGGTTTACCTTCACGGTGGACGGGCAGCAGGTCGCGCTGACGATCTACGAAGCCGACTACGGCTTCTTCCTGCCGTTTGTGGACGCGGGAGCGGGTACGGAAACCTACCCTGCCGGACGCTACCTCGAACCCGAATTTCTGGGCGACAACCGCTTCCACGTGGATTTTAACCAGGCCTATAACCCCTTCTGCGCGTACAATGATGCCTGGAGCTGCCCGATTACGCCCGCCGAAAACCGGCTGGCAGTACACGTCCGCGCCGGGGAGATGCTGCCGGAAGGGTCGTGGGTGGCAGGGGGATAGCCGGCCCGCAATCACTTCTTACTTCTTACAGCTTTCTGCCGTCATTTTAACCGAAATACAAGCCGGATGATTTATGCTGTCCGTTTGACGGTTTATGGTTGGGAGGGAAAACGATGTTTAACTCCTTAAAATCGGAGAACGCGCGGCTGATTGAAGACCCGCCGTTAGCGCGGTTTCTGTTCAGCGACACCCGGTCGGCGATCATCTGGCTGCCGATTCGCGTCCTGCTTGGTCTGACGTGGCTTCAGTCTGGCTGGGGCAAGCTAAGTAATCCTGCCTGGGTGGAAACGGGCGAGGCGCTGCGCGGTTTCTGGCAGGGCGCGGTTACCATCCCGGAAGGTGGCAGGCCGCCAATTGCCTTTGACTGGTATCGTAACTTTATTCAAAGCCTGCTGGATGCGCAGGCGTATACCTGGTTCGCCAAGTTGATCGTCATGGGCGAAATTCTGGTGGGCATCGCCCTGATTCTCGGCGCGTTTGTCGGGATTGCAGCCTTTTTTGGCGCGTTTATGAACTGGAACTTTATCATGGCCGGGTCGGCCAGCACCAACGGTCTGCTGCTGCTGGGCGCGCTTCTGCTGGTGCTGGCGTGGAAAGTGGCCGGTTATATCGGGCTGGATTATTTCCTGCTGCGCTGGCTGGGCACGCCCTGGAGCCGGCGCACCGTCGGCAGGCCGCAGGTGGTGGATGACGGCGAAGCGCCAACACGGCGCAAACGCTTCGAGGAGCAGATGGGCGACATTTAGCCGGGCACGGTTCGCAGATAAGCCGCCGGTGAGGAAATGACTCACCGGCATTTTGTTGCCATTATAATCAGTCACATCATAGTGAATTCAGGATAGGCGGGTCGCAGGATTGAAGCCAAACGCTTCACTCTGCTGCTTGAGTGGTCAGCATCCAGCTTTTTGCCTTTTGCTTTTGGCTGATGGCTGACTGCTTAACAACGGTTTCTATTGCTGCCTACCTATCCCGATACCCGTTAACCTGTTTTCAACGGAATAAGGACAAAAAATGGCGCGGATGGATGGCAAAGTAGCGCTGGTCACGGGCGCGACCAACGGCATTGGCAAGGTGACGGCGCTCGAACTGGCGAAACTGGGCGCGACGGTCGTCCTCTCCGGGCGCAGCGGCGATCGGGCGCAGGCGACCGTTGCCGAGATTCAGCAACGCAGCGGCAACCCTAACGTGGCGGCGCTGGTCGCCGACCTGTCGGTGATGAGCGAGGTGCGGCGGCTGGCGGACGAGTTTAAGGCGAAGCACGACCGGCTGCACGTGCTGGTGAACAATGCCGGCGGGGTCTTCCCCCAGCGGCGGGAAACCGATGACGGCTATGAAATGACCTTCGCGCTGAACCACCTCAGTTACTTCCTGCTCACAAATCTGCTGCTGGACGTGCTGACGGCCAGCGCCCCGGCGCGCATCGTCAACGTGTCGTCGGATGCGCATCGCGGTGGCAGGATGCAGTTTGATGATCTGAACTTCAAGCAGACGCCTTACGGCATCGGCGGCTGGAAGGCTTACAGCCAGTCGAAGCTGGCGAACGTGTTGTTCACCTATGAACTGGCGCGGCGGCTGGCCGGCAGCGGCGTCACGGCCAACGTGCTGCATCCCGGCTTTGTGGCGACCGGCTTTGGCCGCACCGGTCCCGGCCTGATGAGCCGTGTCATGGGGCTGCTGCACCGCTTCGCGCTGACGCCGGAAGAAGGCGCGCGCACCACCGTTTACCTGGCGTCATCGGCGGAAGTAGAGGGTGTGACCGGCCAATACTTCGACAAAAGCAAAGCCGTTCCCTCATCAAAAACATCTTATGATGAAGAAGCCCAGCGCCGGTTGTGGGCGATCAGCGAGCAGATGACCGGGCTGGCGCAATCCACGACGGCAACCGCAGCCTGACGCCGGCTGGTACCGCTTCAGTCCATGAACATCGCTGCTCGAAGGGTGGCCGCGATTTCGTCTATGCCGGTGTTTTTCACCAGATAGCTGCTGGCGCCGGCCCGGTAGGCTGCCTGAATATCCTCGTCGTTTTCCGAGGCGCTCATGACAATAATCTTAATCTGAGGGAAGCGCTTCTTCATCAGGCGTAGTGCACAAAAGCCGTCGGACCGCAGCAGGCGCAATTCGATCAGCACCAGATCAGGTCGAAGTTGGGCACACAGCGCCAATCCCTGCTGGCTGTCTGCGGCCTCGCCAACCAACTCAAAGTTATCCATGACCTCGAACATCACCGCCAGTCCATAACGGACGGTTTCATGGTCATCAATAACCACCACGCGAATTGGGCGGGTTTGTACCATCAATATTAACTTCTTATACCTGGGGCGCAGTCCCCGGACATTACAAGGATTGTAAACCAAACTGGCTGAAAGTCAAACATGACTGAGGTCAGGAAACGGCGGCTGGTTTGTGTGCCGCCCGGGTTTTGGTGCTGCTTTTCGTTTTTTGGGTTGTGAGCGGGATGTCAAAGCCAAAGGTGCTGCCCTGACCGTAGGTGCTGGAAAAGCGCATCTGCCCGTTGTGCCGTTCAACAATCCGCCGTACCAGATGCAGCCCCAGCCCGGTGCCGCGTATCGTTTTGGTTTCCTTCGTCACCGCGCGGTAGAACGGTTGAAACAGGTTGCCCTGGCTTTCCTGGGGGATGCCGTAGCCAGTATCCTGCACCTCAAATATGGCCTTGCCACCGTCACTGTGCAGCCGGACACATACTTTGCCCCCGTTAGGGGTGTATTTGATCGCATTGCTCAGCAGGTTAACAATGGACTCGCGCAGGAAGATCGTATCCCCCTGAACGATGACCGGCCTGCGCGCGCTGTCAAGCTGGTAATCCAGCCCCTTCTCGGCGGCCTGTTCCCGGAATTCTTCAAACGCCAGCGCGACCAGATTACACAAATCCACCTTTTCGGTCAGCATCCCACGCGCCATCTGCTCGATTCGTTCCAGGGTCAGAATGTCGCGTGTGATCTTGTCAATCCGTTCCACTGCCTGCCGGATCATCCGCAGGTGATCGCGGTGGCGTTCGGAAAGCTGGCCTTCCAGTTCCCAGCCCAGCATCTGGGTGTAGCCGGACACCACGCCCAGCGGATTCCGCAGGTCATGGGCGGCGATACGAATCATTTCCGTCTTCAGTTGTTCCAGTTCGCTCACCTGCTGGTACAGCGCCTGCAGTTCCGTCACCTGGTTCTGTGACATCTGGTACAGCCGGGCGTTGTCAATCGCGGTGGCGATACGCGCGGTCAGCAGCTTGAGGAAATCAAAAATGCGCTGCGAAAACCGTTCCGGCTGGCTGGCCTGTACGTTCAGCACACCAATGGTGCGCTCGCGTGAGATTAGCGGGATGGTGATCTGCGAGCGAGTGGCTTTTACGTGGTCGAGATAATCCGGGTCACGGCTGACATCGGCCACCCATTCCGGCTGCTGGGTGCGCACCACCCGGCCCACAATGCCATGATGCAGCGGCACGCGCGACCCTAACAGGGTGCGCGGATAGTCGCCAATGACCTGCGCCACCCACATCTGGTCGCCATCCAGCAGGTGAATCGCGCCTGCGTCGGCTTTGCTCAGGCGTACCGCCGCGTCCAGGGCCATCGTCAGCACCGAGTCTACCTTCAGATTCTGGCTTAATTCGGTGTCCACATACTGGAGCACTTCCAGTTGGTTGATGTACAGGTCGCGTTCCGCATCGGTGCGTTTGCGCTCGGTCACATCGCGGGCGATGCCCAACAGGCCGGTCACCTGTCCACGGTCGAGCTGCCGGTGAATTTTGAACTCGCCGGTTACGAGCCTGCCGGACACGGAGCGCAGGCGCAGTTCAAATGCCCCCTGGGAATCGCCGGCGGAATGCAGTGCTTCCTGAAAATGATCTATGGCTGCCGGCAGATCGCCGGTGTAAACCAACCCCTCAAATGACTGCCCCAGCCAGTCGGCGCGCCGCCAGCCGGTGATCGTTTCAAAGGTGGGGTTCAGCGAGGTTATTTTTAAGTCGGCGTCGAGGGTAAAAATGATGTCGGTCGCGTTCTCGACCAGGCTGCGGTAACGTTCTTCTGATTCGCGCAGGGCGTTCTCGGCCAGTTTGCGCTCCGTGATACTGCGGCTGACCATTGTCGCGCCGGTGATCGCGCCAGCCTCATCGTAGACTGGCGCGAACAGCACCTCGCTGGACACAAACACGCCGCCCCAGTAGAAGTCCACTTCGACCGAGAAATGCTCTCCCCGGAGTGCCCGGTCATAATACTGCCGCCATGAGTCCTGCTGTTCGGCTGGCGCATGGTCAAGCAGGTTGATACCGGGTTCCAGCGTTACGCCGTACAACGCCTTAAACTGCTGCTGCAGCGCCTCGTTAAACGTCACGGCACGGTACTGCCGGTCAATGGACCATATATAATCCTGAAAATGATTCATATGTGTTACCCGATTCGCCGCGTTGCCGTGCCATTCCTGCTCCATACGCCGCTGGCGGGTGATGTCGCGCAGCAGGCCGCGCAGGCCGATCACCTGCCCCCCCTCTACAAGCAGTACGGTCGTTTGTTCCACCCACTTTTCCTGGCCGGAACGAGTGACAACCGGGAACTCAAATACGGTGCGCGCCGTCTGCTCTCGAACCTGGCGGCCAAAAAAGGCGCGGACACGCCGTTTCCAGCCCGGTACAACAAACGAGGTGGCCGGCAGCCCGACCACCTCCGATGGTGTACATCCCAGCAGCGACTCAACCGTTGGGCTGACAGCCGTACAGCAGCCCGCCGCATCGGTTGTGATAATAACGTCGCCTGTCGCTTCCAGTAAATCAAGGTGGGCGTGGTGCAGCGTATCCCCCGGACGGGACACAGCGGTCACGCGCTCACGGCTTCGCGCTTTCCCCATGAATTCCCCTGTTCTCACATGCAGACTGTGAGTCTAGGAGTATTATATTTCATCTTTCGGCGGAATATAGTGAGAGTTTGCTATAGAAGTGGCTGGCACGACAATACTCATCCCGGATTCGGAAGCAAAACAACGCCGGGCGACACGTTTTCAGAAGCGGGTGTCAATGGTTGCTGAAAGCGTTTGAATTGTTCTGCTGTTGTGGGGAAGGACAGTACAGCAGGAATGGGAAATGGTGAAAATCGTGGTCGTGTCGGGACGGGATATATCTCGCCCGACAGGGATATATCCCCTCTATTCACCACTCCGCCGGAAATAGGGGCTTCCTGATTAACATCCCTCGCAGTGATGATCGTCAATAAACACCATCGTGCGCGACTGCTCATCCCAGGTGGCGAAGCGCCCGCCGTACAGCGCCGACAGCACCGCCGGACGGAACACCTCGCCCGCCGCGCCGTACGCGATGACGCGGCGATTGAGCGCCATCACCCGGTCGAAGCGGTTAAATGCCAGTCCCAGGTCGTGTGTCGTCAGGATGATCGTCAGGCCGTCAGCGTTGAGACGGTCGAGTGTGTCCATCAGGCTGGCCTGCACACTGGCGTCCACCCCGCTGAACGGTTCATCCAGCAGCAGCAGCCGCGCCTCCTGGGCGAGTGCGCGCGCGATAAACGCCCGCCGCCGCTGCCCGCCGCTCAGTTCCCCAATCTGCCGGTTAGCCAGCCCGGTCATGTCCACCCGCGCCAGCGCTGAGTCGACAATGCGCCAGTGAGCGCGCGTCGGCCAGCGGAACAGGCCAATTTGCTGTACGCGTCCCATCATCACGACGTCGCGCACCGTTACTGGAAAGTTCCAGTCCACGCTTTCGTGCTGCGGCACGTAACCGAGGCGCAAATTCTCCGGCAGGATAATCTGTCCGCGCTGTGGTGGCGTCAACCCCATGATCGCCTTCACCAGCGTGGATTTGCCCGCGCCGTTCGGGCCAATGATTGCCACGCGCTCCCCGGCGTGGACGCTGAAGCTCACGTTCTCAATCGCTCGCGGCTGGCCGTGATAACCCACCGTCAGCCCGCGCGTCTGCAAGATTGCCTCACCAGCGTCCGAGGTTATGGTTTGTTCCTGCGGTTGTACGTCAATCATGGTGCCGTCCTGCCACAGATTCAAACCTGCGGCTGATCTACAAAAGCCTGCTTATACTGGCTTCAGCGCGTCCGCAATCGTCTGCGCGTTGTAACGCAAGTAATCCAGGTAAGTTGCGGCTGGCCCGTTTATGTCGCTCAGGGACTCGCTGTACAGGTTGGACACTACGCGGATACCGGCTTCCTGCGCGATCACCTGCGCAAACGGGCTGTTGGCCGACACTTCGGCGAAGATCGCCGGCACGCCCAACGCTTTCACCTCGGTTGCCAGCGCAGCCAACCGCTGCGGGTCGGGTTCTTCCAGCGTGGTCGCGCCAAGAATGCCGCCCACCACCTTAAACCCGTACCGATGGGCGAAGTACCCCAAAAATTCGTGGTTGGTCACCAGCACGCGCCGCGCTTCCGGCACTTCCGCCAGCATCGCGGCCACCTCCGCATCCAGCGCCGCCAACTGCTCCTGATACGCGGTAGCGTTGGCGCGGTAAACCTCGGCATTGGCGGGGTCAGTTTGCGCCAGAGCGTCCGCGATATTATCCACCCAGATCATGACGTTGGTCGGGTCCGTCCACACATGGGGGTCACACTGGCCGGGCGCCTCCTCATTAGCGTGATCGGCTTCGGCAGTCGCTGCCTGGGTATGGTCGTCCTCGCACACGCCCGCCTCTCCATACACGCCGATGTATTCCGCGTCATCATGCCCGGCTTCCGGTGTTGATTCTGCCGTTTCGGCCTCATCGTGGCCGGCAAAGGGCAGAATCGGGATGCCGCTGGAAACGATGACCTGCGGCACGTCCGCCGCGTTTTCCACCAACTGTCCTAAAAATGTTTCGTAACCCACCCCAACCGCCAGCACCAGATCGGCGCGCGCCACCTTCAGCACGTCGCTCGGTGTCGGCTGCCAGGCATGGCCGTCCGCGCCGGGCGGGATGAGCGAGTCCACCATCACCCGGTCGCCGCCGACATTCCGCGCCACGTCGGCCAGAATGTTCGAGGTAGTGATAACGTGTAAAGGCTCATCCTGCGCGCCCACCAGCGCCAGCGGCAGCAGGATTAACAATATAGCAAACAATCGTTTCATGGTTAACCCTCTTTTCCATTACAATAGGAGGAGCAGGCAGCGCAACCGCCTCTATCCAAATTGTCACCTGAGTGATACCATGTATCAGTAACAAATGATACTGTATCTCAGTACGTAAAACGTGTCAAGATCGGTGTATGTAGGGGAGGGTCTCAGACCCTCCCCTACAGTCCAACATAAAATAGCAGGTAACGACCATGACCAACGAACTCAGCCCCCGTGCCGCCCGCCTCCGGGATGCCGGGCACAAACTCACCCACGCGCGGCTGACCGTGCTGCGCGTGCTGGAAGATAGCGGGGGACACATTACCTCTGCCGAAGTGCTGGAACGAGTGACTGCGTTGGATGCCAGCATCGGGCGCGCCAGTGTGTTCCGCACGCTGGATTTATTCACGACGCTGCTGATTATCCGCCCGACCTACATTGACAGCAGCATGACACCGACCTACGTGCTGATGCCAGAAGGCCACCATCACCACGTCATCTGCACCAACTGCAACCGCGTCATCGAATTTGATGACTGCTGCCTGAGCGACATGGCCGCCGAACTGGAAGCGCGGCTGCATGTCAAGCTGACCGGCCATCTGGTAGAATTTTACGGACTGTGTGATCGCTGTCAGTAGTTGTCAGTCATCAGTCTTCAGTCATCAGTCAAAGACAAAAACAGATGATTTCCAACTGAGAACTGACAACTGAAAACTGAGAACTGAAGCCTATCCATGCATATCGCCTTCAACGGCTGGTTCTGGGACCAGCCCAACACCGGCAGCGGGCAGTACATCCGCCACCTGCTGCCTGCGCTGCGCCGAGTCGCGCCGGATTTGCAGATGACGCTCGTTCTGCCGCCGCACAACACCTCGCCCGACGACCTGCCGGAGAACGTCAGTATTGTCACCACGCGCGGCGCGGGCGGCCAGCCTGGCAAAGTGTGGTTCGAGCAGCGTACTTTCCCACAGATGGCCGGGCGTGTCGGTGCGGACATTGCCCACGTGCCGTACTGGGGGCCGCCGCTGTCGTCGCCGGTGCAACTGGTCACGTCGGTGCTGGATGTGATTCCGCTGGCGCTGCCTGAATATTCACAGGGCCTTGGCGCGCGGCTGTACACGTCGCTGGTGTCAGCGGCGGCACGAGGTTCGGCGCATACCATCACGCTCTCCAACGCGGCCAAAGCCGATATTGTAAAGCACCTCGGCCTGCCGCCAGACTCGATTACCCCGATTCACCTGGCTGCCGACGAGCGTTTTCATCCCCGTTTGGGCGCGGAACGCGACGACGCCGTGCGCCAGAAGTACGATCTGCCTGACAAGTTTGTGCTGTACCTGGGTGGCTTTGACCGCCGCAAGAACGTCAACCAGCTTTTGCTGGCCTATACTTACGTCGGCCAGGCTGAAGGTGACAATATCCCGCTGGTGATTGCCGGGCGCGAGCCGGAATGGGGCACGCCGCTGTTCCCTGACATGCGGCAGTACGCCGCCGACCTGAACATTACCGACTACGTGCGCTGGATTGGCTACGTGGACGAGGCCGACAAACCCTCGCTCTACCGGCTGGCGAGCGTGTTTGTGTTCCCGACGCTGTACGAAGGTTTCGGCCTGATGGCGCTGGAAGCGATGGCCTGCGGCACGCCGGTGGTAGCGAACGAAATCCCTGTGATCGAAGAAATCGTAGGTGACGCGGCCTATCTGGTCAAGCCGGATGATGCCCGCGCAATGGCTGGAGCGATCATCGCGCTGCTGCTGCAAAAACCGCTGCGCGAGTCGCTGGTCAATCAGGGTCTAGCGCGCGCCACCCACTTTAGCTGGCGCAGGACGGCGCGGCAGACACTCGACGTGTACGAGCGAGTGATGAGGGGTGAGGGATGAGTGAAAAGGGATGAGGTACGAGGGATGAGGGTAAAGAAAATATGACCGAATAATCCAAAAATTTATTGGCTGCATTTTGAGATCAGAAAAGCAAGGATAAAAAATGACATATTTTCAGCCTATTGAGTGTCACTCTGCAAAAGAATTTCTCGAAATCCTTCGTCCTACATCTGATATTTGGCTAGAAGCTAGTGGCAAGAGATGGATTAACGGATGGTTATATCGTGGGCAAGCATGGAATTCCTACACGTTTATTAGATTGGATAACTCATCCAATAGTAGCGGCATATTTTGCAGCCGAAGCGGTACATACGGATCGCTTATCTGAAGGAGAGTTGGCAGTTTATGCGATTCCATTACAGAGGGAAATTGGATTTAAAATAGTACGTTTTCCTCCAACCATAAGCGATTATTTACGTGTTCAACATGAATTATTTATTTTTGATGCTTGGAGTGACCTGCATTACCTTGATACTGGAAAGCGATTATCCTTCGAGGAATCTGTATTTCGGACCAATTTTGAATACTTTGGATATTCTGGTTACATTATGGCATTCTTCAGTCGCGCCTCGTATTGTTACATTACCTGTAACGTACGCTGAGGAACTGCTCCGTTTACTATGGATAGAAAAAATTACCCGCGCTCATCTAATGCCAACACTCGACAATATGACTGCTGCCTTGAAGGTAAGGTGGGCATGTGAACAGATCGAAAACTGGCTGAATATATCCGCCTTCTTTACTGCGTAGGTTGATCGGTACCCGGCACTTTGATCGGCGGCGTTTCCGGCTGCGGCAGTGGCGGCTCGACCGGGCCGGGCAGCGGCGGTTCATAGGGCGGTGTGACTGGCGGTGGTGGCTCTGGCGTGGGGTTATCCGGGCCAGGCGCCGGTGGCTGCGGCTCCGGTCGCGGAATATCGGGGCCAGGCAGCGGCGGCTGCGGGATGTCCGGGCCGGGCACGGGGGGTGACGGCGGCACGGGCACCGGCGGCGTAGGAACGGGCGGAATAATCATCCGGGTGTTGTTATAGGTGTTCATGACCTTATTATCCCCACATCGGGTCAGAAACACGATAGATTTTGCTCCAATGCAGTTGCCGCGCCTGCCCTTCTGACTCGCCGCGCCCTACGCTATAATCCGCGTCCATTATTGCCAGATCAGCCAGAATGAGGGACATAGCTGTGACCACGCGAACGATTGTCGTTCTTCAAGGCGACCAGACCGGCCAGGAATTACTCGACGAAGCCCTGCGCGTGATTGACCCGGCAGTGACGCGCTGCGATGTGAACTTTGAATACTTCGACCTGTCGCTGGAAAACCGCCGCGCGACCAATAACCGCGTTGTGCATGATGCCGCCGCGCGCATCCGGGAAACCGGGCTGGGCATCAAGGCCGCCACGATCACCCCCGGCAACCCCGACGACGTGGGCAGCCCCAACGCCCTGCTGCGTGAATTAATTGACGGCCAGGTGATTCTGCGCACCGGGCGGCGTATTCCGTCGGTGCGTCCGCTGGGCGGTGTTCACCAGCCGATTGCCGTCGTCCGCATGGCGGTAGACGGCGAGTACAACGCGAAAGAATGGCGCGAAGGCGAAGGGCTGGACGAGATGGCCTTCAGCACCCGCCGCCTGTCGCGGCGGACGTGCCGCGCGGTGGCCGAATTCACCTTCCGCTATGCCCGGCGCAACAACGCCAAGGTGTTTGGCGGGCCGAAGTACACGGTCAGCCCGATTTACGAAGGCATGTTTAAGGAAGAGATGGACGCGGCGCACGAGCGTTACCCCGGCGTGCCCTATGACCCGCAGTTGATTGACGCCACCTATGCCCTGCTGCTGGAAACCAGTGGCGAGGCCCTGGTTATCCCGGCGCTGAACCGCGATGGCGACAACCTGAGCGATCTGGTGCTGAAGATGTTTGGCACGATTGCCGGCGCGGAGTCGGTCATCCTGGCTTTTGACGAGCAGTTTGAGGTGAAGGCCGCCGTGACCGAAGCGCCGCATGGCACTGCCCCCAGTTTACAGGGTAAAAATATCGCCAATCCAATGGCAATGATTCTGGCGGGCGCGGCCATCCTGCGCTACGTCGGCACGGACAGCGCCGCCCACGCCAGCCGCGCCATATACGAGGCGACGCTGGAAGCGGTTCATGCCGGCATCAAAACGCCCGACCTGGGCGGCCAGACCACCACCACCGACTTTACCGACGAGGTGATCCGCCGCGTGCAGGCCAAGCTGGAAGTGTGGGACGTGCTGGGGGAGTAATCCAGCAGGCAAGTTTGTTTTTGCTAATGGATGACCGAAAACAGATGCATAGAATGTAGGGGCGAACCGCCGGTTCGCCCCTACGAAAAATCTATGTATCGGTTTTCATTTAACCATAAGGCACGCCGCCGTCCCCATTTGCGCGAATTCAAATATCTCAGTTTGTGTCGCCGGATGCTGAAAGCCATCCGGCGGAACGGAAAAAGCCATCTGGAAGGTGGCTGGAAAGACCCGCGAACCAGGTGCTTCAGCCTGCACGGTTCTTCCTGCCCCTTCAGTGGGCTTGAGGGTTGGACAGCCAGACGTTTAAACGTCTGGCGCCGTAGATGTGAGCAAAACGCCAATACCGGACAAGCCTTGCCAGCCCCTGGCGGCGCATAACGTTTAACCTGGTATGCATCGGACACGGACGGTGACGCCGTGCCCCTACCGCTTTCGCTGTCAGGGCTGGGGCACCGCGTGCCGCCCTCAGGGTATATGCTTCGGCAAAATGACGCGGAAGATGCTGCCCTCGCCTACCACGCTTTCCACTTCGATGTGCCCACCGTGATGTTCGACGATTTTGCGGGCAATCGCCAGGCCGAGGCCAAACCCCGGCGTGCTGTGCGCCCGATCCTCACGGTAGAAACGGTCAAACACCTTCCCGATCACTTCCGGCCTGATGCCAACACCGTTGTCGCGGACCTCCAGCGCCACCGCATCGGCGGTGTGGAATGTCCGCAGCACAATCGTGCCGCAGGACGGGGTGTAGCGCACGGCGTTGCCGGTGATGTTCAACAGCGCCGTGTGCAGCTTGCTCACGTCGCCCATAATAGCCGGAAGGGTGGCATCCGGTTCCACCCGCAGTGTCTGCTGCTTTTCCTCTACCGCGCCCTGCAAAGCGACCTGCACGTTGGCAGCAATATCGTTTAAATTCAGCGACCGCACGTCCAGCGTGCCGTCCGTATCCAGCCGGGAGAGGGTGAGCAGGTTTTCCACCAGCGTGGTGATATTTTTAACCTGCTGGGCGATTTTCTCAAGGTGAGCATCCCGAACTGCGCCTTCCTGAATCCGCCCCAGCAGATAGGCGCTGGTGTTGATGATGGACAGCGGCGTACGGAACTCGTGCGCTGCGTCCTGAATGAAGTTCGCCAGGATTTGCACCCGTTCCCGTTCGTGAATCAGTTCCAGTTCTTTTTGCGCCGCCAGCTTGCTTTCGGTGATGTCCTCCACAATCGCCAGCGCATACTGCGGCTCGCCGTTGGGGTCACGGATCATCGAGCCGGATAACCGCGCCCAGAAGTACGAACCGTCTTTCCGCAGGTAACGCTTTTCGACCTGATACCAGGTCCGCTTCCCCTGGCGCAGTTCGTTCGCCAGTTCCAGTTCGAGCGCCAGATCATCCGGGTGGGTGATCTGCCGGAAGTTCATGCCGTACAGTTCTTCAAAACTGTACCCCAGCATTTTTTGCAGCGCCGGGTTGACACCCATCCGGTCACCGTTCAGCGAACTGACTGCCATGCCGACGGCTGCCGACTCAAAGATGGTGCGGAAGCGATCTTCGCTTTCCCGCAGGGCTTCTTCAACCCACTTCCGTTTGGTAACGTCGGTGCCAATAGACCAGGTTTGCCAGTTGGGAATCTGGATGCGCCCGGAAATACTCGTCCAGGAAACGATGCGTACTTCACCATCCTTGCGGGTGATCGGCCATTCGGCATCATGATAGTTGTTGCCGGTGCGCGACCACTCCGTCAGCATCCGTTCGCGCGCCTCGGCGTCCGGGTACAACCATTCCAGCGCGCGCGGGTTGCCCACCACTTCGGCGGCGCTGTAGCCCGTCACCCGTTCGCACTCCCGGTTCCAGAACACGATGTTGCCGTCCTCGTCGAAGGCGTCCAGCATGATCGGCAGGTTTTCCAGCACCAGCCGCAGGCGCTTTTCGCTGTCGCGCAGCCCTTCCTCAACCCGTTTGCGGTCGGTGACATCGCGGACGATGCTAATCACCTCGTCGTCACTGCACGCCACCATGCGAAACTCATAGGTGCGGTTCTGGCCGTTTTCCACCAGCGCGTATTCACCTGACTGAATGTCACCCGTTGCCAGCGTTCGCTCGACACTCTCGTAGAATGGCTCAAGCAGCGGCGGCGGCATCACCTCGTCTACCTTCAGGTTAAGCAGTTCTTCCGGCGGGCGCAGCGGGTCAAAACCGATGGCCGGTTTGATGTCCAGGTAGCGGCCATCGCGGGACAGCCGCAGAATCATATCCGGGATGGCGTTGAGCAGCGCCTGATTCTGAATCATGCTACGGCGCAGGTTTTCCTCAATTCGCCTGCGGTCGGTAATATCGCGCGCGGCAGCAAACACACCAACGATACGGTCTTCTTCGTCGCGGTAGACGGCGGCGTTAAACACCACAAACCGGACGCGGCCATCCGGGTGGCGCACCGACAGTTCGTAGTCCTTGACATTGCCTTCCTCAAACGCGCGCTGGTAGGCGTCCCGTGCTTTGTCTGGCTCGGTGAAATAGCTGGAAAAATCGGTGCCGATCAGCCGGGCGCGTTTGACGCCGGTCATACGTTCGGTGGCGACGTTCACATCGGTGATGAAGCCTTCCGGCGAAATGGTCATCAGCGGGTCCAGGCTGGCTTCGATCAAACCCCGATTGTAGGCGGAAGCCCGCCGCAGTTCGGCTTCGATCTGCTTGCGTTGGGTGATGTCCGTGACCATCACCAGCGAGCCAATCCGCTGTTCGTTTTCCAGCAGCGGTGTGACCGAAATCATCGCCCACAGCGATGAGTGGTCGGCGCGCGCCAGCCGGAAGTCCACCTGGCGCAGGCTGATAGCAGCGTTGCCGGTAAAGCAGTTCAGGATTTCGGCGCGGCCTTCATCGTCAAAGAAGTTGAGCAGCGGCGCGTCGGTCAGCTCCTGCGGGGAATAGCCCAGCATGTCCGCCAGATACTGGTTGACGTACAGCGTCTTCAGGCTGTTATCAACAATCCAGATGCCTTCCTGCGTTGAACTGATGACGGTGCGGAAGTAGGCTTCGCTTTGCCGCAGCGCCTGTTCGCTGAGCTTGCGGGCGGAGATGTCCCGTACCACGCTCTGAACGTGCATCGGGTAGCCTTCGTCGTCGCGGACAAGTGCCAGATTGATCTCGGTGTGGATCGGTGTCCCGTCACGGTGGATAAAGGTTCGTTCGTAGATAGGTACGGGCTGGCCGGCAAGCACCTGTTGCCAGCGTTCCTCGGCGTTGTCCCATTCCGCTGGCGACGCGAAGGCCGAAGCCGCCGCGCCCTCGAAGGCTGGCAGCGGGAAACCCAGCATATCAGCAGCGCGCTGGTTAACCTTCAGGATTTTCCGGTCGAGGCCGATGATAAAGATGGCGTCGTTGGTGCGCTCGAACAGCGCCCGGTAGCGCAGTTCGTTGGTACGCAGCGACTCTTCCGCTTCCTTGCGGCGGGTGATGTCCAGCAGATTCAGCGAGACGCCGATAAGTTGATTGTGGTCATCGGACACGGGTACGTAGCTGATCTCGTACCAGACGCCATTGCCATCAGGATGCACGATGCGGGACTCGAACTGAATCCGTTCGCCCTGAAGGCAGCGGTGAAAGGCATCCTTAAAGGCCTCGTGGTAGCGGCTGTCCATCCAGTTCAGGATGCTGTCACCGACCTGAGGCTCCTGCCGTCCGGCCTGCCGGGACTGTTCGAGTGTCAGCCGGTTACAGGACAAAATCCGGTACTGGAGGTCCAGCAGATAGTGCACCTGCGGCGAACTGTCAAACAGCGCCTTGTAGCGTGTCAGGTTCTGGCGCAGTTCTTCTTCCAACTGTTTACGGTCGGTCATCTCCACCGCGATCCCCAGCACCTGCGCTACCCTGCCATCGGCGCTGCGGGAAAAGACACCCTCGCGGGCGTGCATCCAGTGCCAGTTCCCGGCGGCATCCACAATCCGAAACTCAAAATCAATCAGTTCATTATCGGTTAACTGGAAAATGCGCCGCCGGTTCCGCGCCACCACCGGCCCATCATCAGGATGCACAAACCGCGCCAGCTCACGGTCCTTCATGGCCTGAAGCTGCGCCGGCGTATAACCCAGCGCATCGCCCATCTGGCGATTCACGTAGACATTCCGGCGTTCCGTAAAATCGTACACGTACACAAACACCGGTGACGTGGATAACACCCGTTCCACGAACCGTTCACTGGCATGCAGGTCGTCTTCTGGCTGGCGCTGCGGCTGAAGGCTGAGCACGGCCACGACACAGGCTTCAGCCTGCCCGTCCGCATCGTAAACCGGGTAGAGACAGGCGGTGAGGGCGCCGGGCTGCCCCGTTGAGCGGTGGTACTCCAGCTTGACCGGGTTAAAGGACTCGCCCGCCAGCACCCGCTCCACCAGTTCTGCCAGGTGGGGGTTCGCTGCCTGTGGCAGCAGCGTGAAGTACGGCTGGCCGGTCACGTCCGCGCCAAACAGCGACTGCGCGGCAGGATTCACGCTGCCAATACATCCATCCTGGTTAATGGAAAAGATCGGAAGGGGAGCGTTATCCACCATCTGGCGGGAGCGGCTGTCGGGCGCTTCAGAAGCGCCCGGCGAGCGTGCCGGTGTGTCCACTGGCGTGCTGGTCGGTTCACCGGTGGCGGCATCCTGGCCGGTATCGGTGTGGAACTGGCGTGGTTCTGGCATAAGGGACATACCCGTTTGAGCAGTTGGACCGGCTCTGCTCCTCCCGTACTTTAGTCTTATTTACAGCAATTTTATCATTGGATGGCCGGTTTTTACCCATAACATTTATATAGACTTTATGACAATTAATTGAAAATTGCGAAAACTGTGCTACGATGATTAAAGTTAATACTTGAAGGATGTGAGGGATGTTGAACACCCTGGAACTTGGCCCCCACCTGAATACTGCCGCGCCGAACTTTTGTGTGGGCGATCATAACCAGACCAGCCGCAAACTGGACGATTTGATGGGTCCTAAAGGGCTGGTGCTGGGTTTCCTGGTGGACATCTGGCTGTCGGCCAGCGTCCGGCGCATCATCTGGCTGCAACGCCACGCCAGCACTTTCATCCGCGCCGGTTACAACGTGGCGCTGGTGGTCTGCGACCAGCCGCACATGCTCTACGGCTATTACATCAGCAGCCCGACACCGCTGGAATTCCCGCTGCTGGCCGATGTGCGCGGCGATGTTCACCGGCTGTACCGCATGGCACATCATCCGGGGCTGGTGCTGCTCGATCACCAGCGTGTCATCCGCCACAAATGGCTGATGCCCGATGAGCGGGTCTGGCCGAAAATCCAGGAAATGCTGGATGTGATGAACAGGCTGTAATTCATTTTCGCAATTATCCCAGACGCTTTTCCCTCCTTGTTTTGCGCGAGCCTGACCAGCTCGCGCAATTCATTCCCCCAATAGCGCCGTTGCCTTAAAAACGCTACACTGGTTCTCAGGACATCCGATTCCACGAACTAAATTTTTCACGACAGGCAGGCTTTCCCGGTGGCTTCTGAACTTGATAACGATGTGACCATTTTCTGGACGCTGCTGTTCCAGATCGTGCTGGATGCCGAAAAGCGGCTGGCGGCGAATCTGGCGGCGCATGGGTTAACCCCGCCGCAGTTTTACGTGCTGAAGACGCTGATCGAACGCGGTGGAGGCTGCCCGATTGGCGAGATCGCGCGGGCGCATCACCTGACCAACGCGACCATGACCGGGCTGGTGCAGCGGCTGGAGGCGATGCTGCCGCCGCTGGTGCAGCGCGAACCAAACACCGCCGACCGGCGCTCGGTGGTGGTGACCCTGACGCCGGCGGGGCAGGAACGCTTTCTGGCGGTGCAGGCTGACCTGCTGGAACATCTGCGGCTGGTGCTGAGCGTGCTGACTGCCGACGAACGGCAGGATTTAATCCGCTACTTTTCGCGCTATGTGAATCTGGTATCCGGGACGCTGCCCCCCGGCGACACGCTCTAATACGCTGCCAATCATCACGCCGTACAATAGTTATCCGTACTGGCAGACCGGAGTGGCCGTAACATGCGTTATAATCAGGTTGCCGTGAACGGATAACGCTTATGACTGACCGTTTTGTCCTGTCCCACATCCGCCGACTGCCAGTCTTTGAACGGCTGACCCCCGAACAACTGGCGCTGGTTGCCACCATCGTGCAGGCGCTGCGTTACGAGCCGGGCGAGGTCATCATCCGGGAGGGGCAGCGCAACGAAGGGCTGCTGCTGTTTGTCTCCGGGCGCGCCGCGCTGACCCAGACCGCGCCGGGAGGCCGCGAGGTGACGGTCGGTACCGTATCCGCCAATGAATATCTGAATGAGTCGTCGCTGTTTGCGGAAACGGTGGCAACGGCATCGCTGCGCGTGCTGGAAACGGCCATTGTGCTGTTTGTGCCGCGCCAGCCGTTGGCGGCACTGATCGCCCAGCACCCGGACATCCACAGCGCCCTGCAACTGGCGCGGGCGCACTTCTCCGCCGACCCGTCACAGAAGGTGTTTAAAACCCAGCGCGAGAACGAAAAAGTGCTGGCCGTCTTCCGGGCACACTGGTGGTCGTTCGCCGGCAAGCTGTGGATACCCTTCTTTATCGCCATCATCCTGTTTGTGTTGTCGGCGCTGGCGGGGGCGGTGCCGGTGCTGTCGGCCTTCCTGTTCCTGCTTGGACTGGTTGTGCCGGGCGCGCTGGCACTATATCTGTTTGCCGAGTGGCGTAACGATAAGGTGATTATCACCGACCAGCGTGTGACGCGCATCCGGCGTACCATCCACAACTGGGCGACCAACATCAGCGAAATTCCGATTGCGGCGGTGCGGGAAGTGAACGTTTCAATTCCCCCAACCGACCCGTTCGCGCGGCTGTTTGATTATGGCAATCTTATCGTCAAAACCTCCGGCGATACGCTCAATCTGGTGCTGGACCACGTGCCGAACCCGAAGGCCGTCCAGAACATCATCTTTACTCACCGCGACCGCTACCAGGAAAACGCTGCCCGGCAGAACCGGGAGGCCATGCGGCAGGAACTGGAGGTTTTCCTGGGGCGTACCCCTGCCAAACCAGCCGACTCGCCGGTAATGCCGGTCCCCCCCGTTACTGCCGCGCGGGTGGGCTTTCTGCAGATGCGGTTTGTGAACGAGAAGGGCGACATCGTCTATCGCAAGCATTATCTCATCTGGCTGTGGCATATCACGCTGCCGGTGCTGGTGATCCTGGGGGGGATTGTACTATTTGCCGTGTCGGCGTTTCAGGTGGTGGGTGCGGCCAGCGGCGGCCTGGGATTGGCCGGGTTTGCGCTGGCGTTCCTGGTGACGCTGGCTGGCGCGGGCGCGCTCTATCTGGCCGACTGGGACTGGCGCAACGATATGTACATCCTGGGCAACCAGACCATTTCGCTCATTCACCGCCGTCCATTGTGGCTGCAGGACCGGAACGACCAGATTTTGCTGTCGCAGGTGGACAACGTGATTTCGGAAATGCGCGGTTTCCTGCATACGCTGGTGCAGATGGGTGACGTCAAGCTGCTGCTGATGGGCACCGAGGTGGAAAACGCAAAAGTATTCAAAAATGTACACCGTCCGCAGCAGATTCAGCAGGAGATCGCCGAACGGCGGCGGCGCGCCCAGACCGAGCAAAGCGAAGCCGAAGCCCGACGCCAGCGGCAGGCGATTCTGGATTATCTGGCGATCTATCACGACAGCCTGAAGGACGCCGCCCAGGATGCGAACGTCGCCGGGCAGAGCGCCGAACCGCCGCCCGTGCCCCCGCAACCCCCCGCGCAGCCGCCGCAGGTATTCGACCGTACCCGGCCACCGGGTATCCCCCGCATCCGCCGCGACGGCAGTTAAGAACAGCCCAAACAACACGTATCTCAGGTAGGGACACGGCACGCCCTGTCCATTTTTTTCCAGGCTTATCCAAGACGTGGTTTTAGGCTACAATAGCCGTTCACCTGACCGATAACAGCAATAGATTTTGTGCCGCCCGCGATGGACAGGTAAAAAGCGCGGCGCATATTACGTCTGTCTATTGAGTGGCTTGTGAGAGAACGATACACGATGGCGATACGGGAAATTATCCGACTTGACAATCCGGTGCTGCGGAAGAAGGCGCACCGCGTCACCAGTTTTGACAAAAAATTCCAGCAGTTGGTGGATGATATGGTGGAAACGATGCTGGACGCGCCCGGCGTTGGCCTGGCCGCGCCGCAGGTGGCGGTCAGCCAGCGGCTGATTGTCGTGCGCCTGCCGGATGACGAGGACAGCCGCCAGGAGTACGGCGACGAAGCCGGCAAGCTGTACGTGGTGGCTAACCCGGAGATCATCAAAGCCAGTAAGGAGATGGTGGAAGGGGTGGAAGGCTGTCTGTCCATCCCCGGCTACGTCGGCACAGTGGACCGGCACGAAAAAGTCACCGTCACCGGCCTCGACCGGCATGGCAAGCCACTGCGGGTGAAGGCCACCGGCTGGCTGGCGCGGGTGTTCCAGCACGAGATTGACCACCTCGATGGTCGCCTGTACATTGACATCGCTAAAGAGGTCTGGCAGCCCAAAGCCGAAGACGAGGCGGAGGAGAGCCAGCCATAGGCTTGAGCCTACGGCTGATCTCACAAACCCTGCTGAAGCAGGCTCAATTGTCGTCAAACCTGTCCGGCAGCTTATAATACATGTTGCGTTTTGTACTGAGCAAGCGTTAATCACGAACTTGTGTTAGGTTATTCGCGCCATGCCGTACAATGCGAGGCGAAATGCTTAAGTGCCCCGCTTTTGACGACAATAACCTGCAATGAAAATATAGTTGCGTACATGTTCGTGAGGGCAATCACATCAAGTAAGGCGCGATACCCGGAGAATCCTGACAGGTCCATGTAGACTTTGTTGAAGGGTTTCCCGAAGCCGAGCGCCGCCCGCACATCAAAAGCGTCAAGCACTTCAAAATGCAAATGTGGACGGAGCTGCTGCGCTCGTTGAATGCACTCCGGGCTGATGTCTGTGCCGATCACTTCGCCACTGTGCTGCGCCAGGATTTCGGTGGTTGTACCCCATTCGCAGCCCAGTTCAAGGATCACATCATCCGGTTTCACAAATGTGGGGATAGTAGCGCGATATTCCTGCACGCCGCGTGCCGCCACAAACAAGGTCTTGAGTTTGAACTGTTTTTCGTTCGCCACGAGAATTCACCAATCGCATTTTCAGGAAGTAGAAGCGGGAGAAATGTCCCGGTCAGGAAGTTGTGCGATGGTTCTATTCTCGACAACTGCCCTTACCGGCTGATAGGTGCAGCAATCACACCAGCAGCAGTAAGCATGGCAGCCGTTTCACGCGCGGAGAAGCGCATAACGTGGGGAGAGCTGTATACAGTTGAGCTAAAGAAAACACGATGAACAAATCGCATATGAACTCTTTAAGCTAACTATGACCCATCGTAAACCACAGTGATTGATTTGTCAAGTGAGCGAAGATGGAAGAAGAACGCGGTAACGTACGACTACAGCGGTCACCTCTCCTGGACACGGACCCGTTTCACCGCTTGCTGAAGCGGGTTTTTTTTGTTCAGCCGGATGCTCCGGCATCCGGCGCGCCCTTGATGCCCCACACCTGAATCGAACCCGCCGCCTCAAAAATCGTCAGCAGGAAGCCGTCCGGCGACCAGTCCACGTACACCGCCTGCGGCGTGCCGAAGTCGAGGTTGGCGCGGGTGAGCGTCGCGCTGCCGATCTCGGCCATGTTCCACAGCGTAACCGGCCCGCCCAGCACCGACGTTGCCAGCAGCGTGCCATCCGGCGAAAAGGCCGCCGACGTGCTTTCGCCGCCCACGTCCGGCAGACTGGTGACAAACGCCCCGGTTTCCACGTTCCACAGCATCATGGCCGGTATGCCGCCGCCGTTCAGCAGGTAGCGGCCACCGGGCGCGTACAGCAGCACGTCGCGTGCGCCACCCGTGCCGGTTTCCAGGCGCTCACCGCGCTCCGCACTGGCGATGTTCCACAGATCAATATAGGTGTCGTGCCCGACCGCCAGCCGTGTACCGTCCGGCGCAAACGCCAGCCGCACCGCCATCCCTTCCAGCGCCGCCACCGGCTGCCGGCTGCGCCAGTCCCACACTTTCACTGTGCCATCCAGCCCGCCGGTCGCCAGTTGGTCGCCGTCGGCGGAGAAGGCCATCACGTCCACCGGCGCTTCGTGCGCGCTGATGGTGACGACGGACTGCCGAGTCGCCAAATCCCAGACTTTCACCTCGCCGTTGAGCGCGCCCAGCGCCAGCCAGCCATCGTCAGGGTAATAAGCAGCCACACTGGCGTACTGCGCCTGTGCCGCCAGCGTATCCTTTTCCGCGCCGGTATCGGCATCGTGGATGTGTATCGTGCCTTCGGCGTCGAGCGTGTAAATCTCGGACTTGTCGGGTGCGTAATACACCCCCTCGGCGCTGCCACGCGCCGTGTTAAACACAATTTCGCCGGTCAGCAGATTCCAGGCGATCAACTGGTCGTTGTTCAGTCCGGCCAGCCGCGTGCCATCCGGCGAAAAGGCGTAGGCAAACACCGTGCTGGGTGTGTTGTGCGCGTCCAGCCGCCCCAGCCGGGTGATCTGCGCCACGTTGTCCAGCGTGATGGCCGCCGCGCCTTCCACCCAGGGCACGGGAGTCGCTGTGGGCGCGCCGCGCATCTGGGGGACAAAACCGGTGGGAGTCGGCGGTTGTGGGATATTGGGAACGCAGGCCGCAACCAGCAGCAGGCCGAGGAACAGCAGTTTGCGCATGGGTACAACCCCCGATTCACGTGGCGGGGCGACCACACCCGATCGCCCCGGAACAGCTCCTGTCTATGACTATAACTGTATTCGGCGCGGTATTCAATCCATGTTTAGGCGCGGGGGATATGGCTGAGGAATCACGATGATGGAATACGTCGGGACGTGACGCCGCCCTGTCCCGACAGCCGTTGCGCAGGGCGCGTATCCGTTTAGCCGAACAGCGCCAGAATCATATTCCACAGCGGCAGCAGCCAATCGTTCGTCTGCTGGCGGCGCTCGACCACCGCGCCCCGGTCCGCCAGGAACGCCCGCAGCGCGCGGTCAGATTCGGCGCTCAGGCGAAACCAGGTGCGTTCCGCATCCGACCAACCACCCTCGACATCGGCGAAATACATGTAGCTGTGATCCGCCGTGAAATAATAGTGTCCAACGTCGGTGGCAACAATCTGATCGTTAACGCCGACACTGGTGCGTATTTCAAAATATGGCCCATTAGGATCAGTCGGAGGCAGGGCGATCATGCCCTCGTCATACCGCAGTTCCCGGAACACGGCCAGGTCGTCCGCGGCGGTGAGTTTGATAGGGTTGTCCAGCCCCGGCCCGCTGATGGTCACCTGCACGATTTCCTTCGCCAGCGCCACATGCAGGGGAAGCAGCGCGGCAACCACGATCAATACCAAAAGCAAGCGCCTGAACATCATCACACCTCCGGCAGTTCCGATCAATCGGTCAGGACATCAAAGCCAAATGATGCCGTAGGGGCGAACCGCCGGTTCGCCCCTACAGGATAGTCACTATTTATACACCGGAGGTGCTGTTCCTGTTCCTGCTTATTCCGGCAGCGTGCCTTCGACCAGATTCATGCCGCTGACCAGCACGCCAAAGGTGCGAATCTGCTCCAGGCCACATTCCCCTTCAAACGGCTCAACCTGGCCGTTGCCGTTAAAGTCCACCCCGTTGATGAGGGTTTCTGCCGTGCGCGTGGACTGCGCCGCCGTGTCGGCCACCGCCTGCGGATCGCTGGCCGCTAGCAGCGATTGCTCGAACCCCACCACCTCGTCCACCCGCTGCCGGGTGTTCTGCACGCACACGCGGATGAGTTCCAGTTCGCTTTGCAGTGAAGGGGTAGCCGAAGGCGCATTGGCGACCGTGTCAAGCTGCCCGTCCATCCAGTCGAGAAAACGCACCACGCCCACCCCGCGACCGGGGTTTTCGCCGCGTCCGTTGCCGTCGTGGTCGGTCTGCGTGCCCAGCAGGATGTTGATGGTGTGCTCGGCGTGGGAGTGCATCGCGCCGACATTGCGCGCGCCGGCGGCCATGCCGGCGTGCTGCGCGCCGGTGCGGGCTTCGGTCAGCGCGCCATCGAGCAGGCTGCCGGTGGGCTGGCCGGCTGTGTCCGAGGCAGTCGTCTCCGAATTATAGTCGTCAAACATGGACTGCTGCGCGCCAGCCGCGACCGGAAAGCCGTTCGGCGATGTAATGAGAATGGCCGTCAGCGCGTCCATCAGTTCCGGCGGGACGCTGGCGCTGTAGACCACGCTGCCGGTCGCCGTCTCCGACATGCGCGGCTCCTCAGTGATGGCAATCGCGTTGTACAGCGTAAACAGCGGGCGGCCATCAGGGTCAATGTACGGCGCGAGCGTGCCCTGCCCCAGCGCGTCAACCGCCAGTTCGCCCAGCAGGAGGGTATCGCCGGTGGCCGTGTTTTTCAGCCACGCCGCGTACACCCGTCCGGCGGGTGGCGGCTTCAGTTTCCCCAGCGAGGCCACAATCAGCGTATCACCAAGCTGGTTGGTGGTGGTGTAGCTCACCCGCCCAAACGAGGGTACATTAGCCGCGACCGGCGCAACGTTGGGCTGCCGTGTGGGCGCGGCGACTACCTCTGGCGCGGTGGTCGGTGCGGTGACGGGTTCGCGGTCGCGCTGGCCGTTCACCAGCAGGAACACCACCAGTACCAGCACTACGGCAATAATGCCAAAACCGCCGAGCAGCAGCAGCGGGTTGGTGCCGCGTTCCACGATGACGGTAGACGGCGGTGGAGTCATGTTGGGATTGGTGCCGGGCGGCGGATAGCTGGGGTTGGTCCCCGGCACGGCGTAACCCGGTGGTGGCGTGGCCGGCGCCGGCGTCGGTGTCCGGTAGGCTGGCACGGTCGTGCTGGTATCCACTGCCACACCGCCGTTCTGCAGCGCGTGAGCAAAATCGTCAGCAAAGGCAGTCGCGCTGGGGTAGCGGTCTTCCGGGTCTTTCGCCAGCACCCGCTGCATGACGGCTTCCAGCGCCGGCGGCACGTCGGCGCTTTCGGCGCGCAGGCTGGGCACGGGTTCGGTCATGTGCTTCAGCACCACCTGCATTGGCGTCGGCGCGGTGTAGGGCTTTTTACCGGTAATCATCTCGTAGACCACCACGCCCAGCGAGTACAGGTCGGCCTTGGAGGTAATCACCTCGCCGCGTCCCTGTTCCGGCGCCATGTAAGCCGGTGTGCCAACCAGCCCGCCGGTCACGGTCAGGCGCGCTTCACCTTCGGCCAGCTTGACGATGCCAAAGTCCGCCAGCAGCGCGTTACCTTCGCGGTCGAGCAGGATGTTATCCGGCTTGATGTCCCGGTGAATTACGCCCTGCCGGTGGGCATAATCAAGCGCGGCGGCAACAGGCTTCAGCAGACGCACAATCTCCGACAGCGGCAGTTTGCCCCGGTCAATCCGGTCGCTGAGCGTCCCGCCCTGCACGTAGGCCATCACCAGATACAGGATGTCATCCTGCACGCCGTAGTCGTACAGCGGCAGGATGTGCGGGTGCTGCAACCGGGCAATTGTGCGCGCTTCCAGCCGGAAGCGTTCGGCGAACTGCCGGTCCATACCGGGGTGCGGTGGCAGCACCTTGACGGCCACGTAGCGGTCAATGTCGCTCTGGTAGCCCTTGTACACGGTCGCCATCCCGCCCTGGCCGACCAGTTCCACGATGTCATATTTGCCGAGCTTACGCCCGATTAACGAGGACGCCATACCTTACACTCCCCGGCGGCTCATGACTGGCGGCGGTTAGCTTTTAGCTGGAAGCCTATTGTCAGAACGACTGCCTGATTGCAGAACCACTGTTTTTGCCAACCGCCAACTTATTTCATTTTACGCTGTAACACCCGTGATGAGATTGCGCCTAGATAATGATTATATTAAAGAAGAGACCGGCAGGCGAATGGCGGCCCGTATCTGCCGGTTAGGTTCGCCGCCTACAGCCCGCGTGCCGGCTGCATCAACTCCTGCGATTCGCGCCGCCGGTCGCGCATCTCCTGGCGCAGCGCCTCGATGTCGCGCGGCACGAGTCGCGTGGCGATCAGCAGCACCACGCCGCACACCAGCCAGGTAGATACGCAGATCAGCAGAATCGCGTCGGTCAGCGTCGTCTGCCGGGCAATCAGGCCAACGATCAGCGGGGCCAACGCCGCGCCGCTGGATTCGATGAAATACTGGATCGCCAGCGCTGTGCTGCGGGCTTCCGGCTGGGTGATGTCATGGACGGTCGAGATCACGTTCGGGCCGGAGAAAGGGATAAACAGCGCCGTCAGGCACAGCAGCGCAGCGAACAGCAGCGTGTTCGCCAGCGGCACGTTAATGGTCAGGAACAGCAGCGCCGCGCCGGTGAACACACCCGCCGTACATACGATCAGCCGACCGCGCCGCGTGCGTTTAAACAGCCAGTCCCCCAGCGCCCCGCCGAGTACGTTGCCCGCTGCCATAAACAGCACCGCTATCGCCATCATCGGGAAGATCAGATCGGACGAATAGCCGCGCTCGGTTTCGAGATAACGGAAGAACCACGACGAAATCACGTTCCAGGGGAAGACGCCGAAGAACCCCTGCACAAACAGTGGCAGCAGCGTGCGTTTGTGCAGCAGCGACCGCGCGGTTGCCAGGTTAAATTTGTAGACCGCGATCTGTTCCAGCCCGGCCAGTTCCGGCTCGGCCTGGCCGCGCGGTGCTTCCCGCACGGTGAAGAAAATCACCGCTGCCAGCACCAGCCCAACCGCGCCGGTGATGAAAAAAATGTTGCGCCAGCCCAGCGCCGGCCCCAGCAGCAGCGCCAGCGCCAGCCCGATCATGTAGCCCAGCGGCGCGGTCAGGTTGAGCAGGCCGTAGACCTTGCCGCGCATCTCCGGACCAAAGTAGTCCGACACCAGGCTGAACAGGCCGGGATAGCTGGAATCGTCCACGCCGGTGGAGGCGCGGGTCGCCAGAAAGCTGGAGTAAGTCGGGGCGATGGCGCTCAACCAGGTTGTCGCGCCCCAGATGAACGAGGCCAGCGCCAGCAGTCTGGCGCGGGCGAAGCGGTCGTACAGATAGCCCCACAGCGGATAAAAGACCGCGCCGACGATTAACGCGCCGGTGAAGACCGCGCCCATCTGAGCTTCGTCCAGGTTAAATTCCTCCATGATCGGCGTCGTCAGCGGGCCGATCAGCAGCTTGTCGGATTGGTGTAGCAGCATAAAGGCAAAAAAGACGGCGACGATGAACCAGCGGTAGCGGCGATGCATACAGGAAGCTCCTTGTGGATGGCAGTCATACCCCTACATGTGGCACAAATATGCTGCTTCCGCAACTCAGCCTGTGATGGTCCACCGTTTTATCCCCTGTGTTTAAAAATACTTGAAAGATTCTGCCCACCGTATCTTGACTCTGGACGCCAGAACTGATACCATTTCAACCCGCATAAGACGGATTCCAACCTCCACGTCGAGGCAATGGCAATCCGAACTGAGCGTATGGTGGCGAAAGCGTCCCGCGCCGTTGGGGTAGCTCGCCTTCGATGAAGACGGATACGGGCGTTCTGCTATTAGATACGCCCGTTTGCGTGTCCAAAAAGAGTTATCAGTTTCGGAGAATACTATGCCAACAATCAACCAGTTGGTGCGGAAGGGCCGCCAGGATAAAAAGTCCAAATCCAAGGCCCCGGCGCTGCAATACACGCTGAATGCCTTCACGCAGAAGCGCACCCGGCGGCGTAAAGGCGCTCCGCAGAAGCGCGGTGTATGCACGGTCGTGAAGACCATGACCCCCAAGAAGCCGAATTCGGCTTTGCGGAAGGTTGCGCGCGTTCGGCTGAGCAATCAGATCGAGGTCACGGCGTATATCCCCGGCGAAGGGCACAGCCTCCAGGAGCACAGCGTGGTGCTGGTGCGTGGTGGTCGTGTGAAGGACCTGCCCGGCGTTCGCTACCACATCGTGCGCGGCACGCTGGACACGGATGGCGTGAAGAACCGCGAACAGGGCCGCAGCAAATACGGCACCAAGCGTCCGAAGGCGGGCGCAGCAGCCGCGAAGAAGTAAGGTAGAGAGGGTAATCGGTTATGCCGAGAAGAAATCGCCCGGCCCGGCGCGAAGTCCCGCCGGACCAGAAGTACAACAACGTGCAGATCACCATGCTCATCAACCGCATGATGTACGGCGGCAAAAAGTCCACCGCACAGCGGTTGATGTACCAGGCGATGGACATCATCGAGGAACGTCTGAAGCGCGACCCGGTGGAGGTCTTCGAGCAGGCGCTGCGCAACGTGGCGCCGTCGGTGGAAGTGAAGCCGATGCGCGTCGGTGGTTCGACCTATCAGGTGCCGGTGGAAGTGGCGCACTACCGCGGGACAACCCTGGCGATGCGCTGGATTCTGGAAAACTCCCGCAACCGGGGTGGCCGCAACATGGCCGAAAAGCTGGCGGCTGAACTGATGGACGCCGCCGCTGGTCAGGGCGCTTCGATTAAGAAGAAAGATGATACGCACCGGATGGCCGAGGCGAACCGCGCCTTCGCACATTTCCGGTAGGCGACAGTTGGCGATTGGCCGTTAGCATTTGGCTCTGGACGGAACGCGGTTGACGGTGAAGTTGGAACGCACGGGATTGCTGATCGCTAACAGCTAAAGGCTAAGAGCTAAGAGAGATACATGGCGAAGAAAGCTGAAACGGTACTTGATCTGAATAAGGTCCGCAACATCGGCATCATCGCGCACATTGACGCCGGTAAAACGACGACGACCGAGCGCGTGCTGTATTACACCGGCATGATTCACAAGGTTGGTGAAGTACACGAAGGCGCGGCCACCACCGACTACATGGAGCAGGAGCGCGAGCGCGGGATTACCATCACCGCTGCCGCCGTGACTGCCGCCTGGAAGGGGCACCAGATCAACATCATTGATACCCCCGGCCACGTGGACTTCACTGCCGAAGTACAGCGCAGCCTGCGCGTGCTGGATGGCGGTGTGGTTGTGTTTGACGCCGTTGCCGGCGTTGAGCCACAGTCGGAAACCGTGTGGCGTCAGGCCAATGCCTATGGCGTGCCGCGCATCTGCTTTGTCAACAAGATGGACCGCGTTGGCGCGAACTTCTGGCGCTGCGTGGACATGATTGTTGACCGCGTGAACGGCAACCCGGTTCCGATCCAGATGCCTTACGGCGAAGGGCCGGACTTCGGCGGCATCATTGACCTGATTGGGATGAAGCTGTACACCTACGGCAACGACGAAGGCACGGACATTCAGGAACATCCGATCCCGGAAAACTACCGGGAGCAGGCCGAAACCCGCCGTCAGGAAATGGTTGAGAAGATCGTCGAAAACGACGACTACCTGACCGAAAAATACCTGATGGAGGAAGAAGTCACCAACGACGAACTGCTGGGCGCGCTGCGTGCCGGCACCATCTCCGGCAAAATTCAGCCGGTGCTGTGCGGCTCGTCGCTGAAGAACAAGGGCGTGCAGCTCATGCTGGATAAGGTCGTGGAACTGCTGCCGTCACCGCTGGACATCCCGCCGGTGCATGGCACGCATCCCAAGACCGACGAACCGGTGGTGCGCGAAGCGTCCGACAGCCAGCCGGTGTCGGCGCTGGTGTTCAAAATCCTGACCGACCCGTATGTGGGCCGTCTGGCTTTCTTCCGCGTGTACTCCGGTGTGGTTCGCACCGGTACGACGCTGCTGAACAGCACCAAGGGCGAACGCGAACGTATTGGCCGGATCGTGCGGATGTTTGCGGACCGGCGCGAGGACGTGGAAGAAGTCCACGCCGGCGACATCGCCGCCATCCTCGGCCTGAAGGAAACGTTCACCGGCGATACGCTGTGCGACCCGAACCACCCGATTGTGCTGGAGAAGATCAGCTTCCCCGAACCCGTTATCGAACTGTCCATCGAACCCAACAGCAAGGCTGACCAGGACAAGATGGGTATCGCGCTGCGGCGGCTGGCGGAAGAAGACCCGACCTTCAAGATCGAGGTGGACGACAAACTCGGCCAGACCAAGATCAAGGGTATGGGCGAACTGCACCTCGAAGTGCTGGTTGACCGGATGTTCCGCGAGTTTAACGTGCAGGCGACCGTTGGCCGTCCGCGCGTGGCTTACCGCGAAACGATCACCCGGCATGTGCGGCAGGATACCACCTTCAAACGGCAGACCGGCGGCAGCGGCCAGTACGCCCGCGTGGTGTTTGAGTTCGAGCCGCTGACCGACGAGGAGCGCGCCGCGCTCCCGCCGGGTGAAGACTGGCTGTTCGAGGACGCCATCAAGGGTGGCTCGATTCCGAAGGAGTTTGTTCCGGCGGCGCGTAACGGCGTGCGCGATGCGCTGCAGGGCGGTGTGATCGCGGGTTACCCGATGGTCGGCATCAAGGCCCGCCTGGTGGATGGCGCATTCCACGAAGTGGACTCGTCGGAAATGGCGTTTAAGGTCGCCGGTTCGATGTGCCTCAAGGAAGGCGTGCAGAAAGCTGGCCCGGTGCTGCTGGAGCCGACCATGAAGGTCGAAGTGGTTGTGCCGGAGGAATTCACCGGCACGATTGTCGGTGACCTGTCGGCGCGGCGCGGCATCATCGTTGGGATGGAACCACGCGGCGCGGGCACGACTTCCGTACGCGCCTCCGTGCCGCTGGGTGAGATGTTCGGCTATGCCACCCAACTGCGTAACATGACGCAGGGACGCGGCAGCTTCACGATGGAGTTCGAAAAGTACTCCATCGCACCGCAAAACATCGCGGATGAAGTCATCAGGGGTGGCCGCTAAGGTTCGTTAATTCGGTGTAGGGACATGGCAGCGCCATGTCCCTACGAAACAGCAAAAACGTCTGAGTGTAAATCAGAGGAAAAGGAAAGAAACACAATGAGCAAGTTTGAGCGTACCAAGCCCCACGTGAACATCGGCACGATTGGTCACGTCGATCACGGCAAGACCACCCTCACGGCGGCTATCACGAAAGTGCTGGCGCTGAAGGGCAAGGCCGCCCGGATGAAATACGATGATATTGACAACGCGCCGGAAGAGAAGGCTCGTGGTATCACGATCAACATCCGGCACGTGGAATATGAGACCGACGCGCGCCACTATGCGCACGTGGACTGCCCCGGACACCGTGACTACATCAAGAACATGATCACCGGCGCGGCGCAGATGGACGGCGCCATCCTGGTTGTAAGCGCGCCCGACGGCCCGATGCCGCAGACGCGCGAACACGTGCTGCTGGCCCGCCAGGTGGAAGTGCCCGCGATGGTCGTGTATCTGAACAAGATTGACCAGATGGACGACCCCGAACTGCTGGAACTGGTCGAACTGGAACTGCGCGAACTGCTGGAAAGCTACGGATTCTCGTCGGAAACCCCGATTGTGCGTGGTTCGGCCCTGGCCGCCAACGAGTCGGACAGCACTGACCCGAACGCGCCGGAATACCAGAGCATCCTGCAACTGATGGACGCGGTGGACGCCTTCATTCCGACGCCGGTGCGCGAAGTGGACAAGCCGTTCCTGATGCCGGTCGAAGACGTGTTCTCGATCAAGGGTCGTGGTACGGTGGTGACGGGCCGTGTTGAGCGTGGCCGTCTGACCAAAGGTGAGGAAGTGGAAATCATCGGCCTGCGTGATGAGATCGTCAAGACCGTCGTCACCGGCATCGAAATGTTCCACAAGGAACTTGACTCCGCTGACGCTGGCGACAACGCCGGTATTCTGCTGCGTGGTGTGACGCGCGAAGACGTGGAACGGGGTATGGTGCTGGCGAAGCCCAAGAGCATCACCCCGCACAAGCGCTTCATGAGCGAAGTGTACGTGCTGCGCAAGGACGAGGGTGGCCGCCACAAGGCCTTCTTCCCCGGCTACCGCCCGCAGTTCTACATCCGCACGATGGACGTAACCGGCACCATCCAACTGCCGAAGGGCGTGGAAATGGTCATGCCGGGCGACAGCGTGAACCTGGAAGTCGAACTGATTACGCCGGTCGCTCTGGAAAAGGGGTCGAAGTTCGCTATCCGTGAAGGCGGTCTGACTGTCGGCGCGGGTGTCATCACCGAAATTCTGGAGTAACACCAGAGTATATCCGGTAATGCCGTAGGGGCGGGTCTCAGACCCGCCCCTACACACGCCGGACTGGTATAGAGGCAAAACTATGGTTAGGAACAAAATTCGTATCTGGCTGAAGGCGTATGACCACCGGGTGCTTGACCAGTCGGTGCAGCGCATCGTGGAAACGGCGGAACGCACCGGCGCGCGTGTGGTTGGCCCCGTGCCCCTGCCCACCAAGATCGAACGGTTCACCGTGCGGCGCAGCCCGTTCATTGACAAGGACTCGCAGGAGCACTTCGAAATCCGCACCCACAAGCGGCTGGTGGATGTGCTTGACCCGGATAGCAAGACCATTGATGCGCTGATGCGCCTGAACCTGCCGGCAGGCGTGGATATCGTTGTGAAGTAAGAGGGCGTATGCGGGCGCTGGCACCGTCCGCCGCTGCGCAATGAGAGCTGATGAAGGCGTCGGATGGGCATTTGCAGGCCGCGGCGCCTTCGGGAAAGGCAACAGGCAATGAAGGGTATTATTGGCAAGAAAGTGGGCATGACCCAGATTTTTGACGAGAAGGGGGACGTCATCCCCGTGACCGTCATTCAGGCTGGCCCCTGCTACGTGACGCAAGTGCGCACGGCGGAGAAAGACGGCTACAAGGCGGTGCAGCTAGGTTTCGCTGAAACCAAGCCGCAGCGCCTGACCAAAGGCCAGTTGGGTCATCTGCAGCGAAATAACCTGCCCGCGCTGCGCTACCTGCGCGAGTTCCGCGTTAAGGATGGCGACGTGGATGTCAGCGAGGGGCAGGTGATTAAGGCGGACGTGTTCGTCAAAGGCGAGCGCGTGGACGTGATTGGCACCAGCAAAGGCCGGGGGTTCCAGGGTGGCATCAAGCGCCACAACTTCAACCGCCAGCCGAAGACTCACGGCGCGTCTGACCGCACCCGCGCCCCCGGTTCAGCGGGTATGAACACCTTCCCAGGGCGCACGCTTAAGGGTAAACGCTTCCCCGGCCACATGGGTTCGGAACGTGTGACGATTGAGAACCTGGAAGTGGTCGTCGTGGACCCGGACAAGAATCTTCTCGCCGTGCGGGGATCGATTCCCGGCGCGAACGGCGGCATCGTCATGATTAAACCGGCGCGCGTGCGTCGCGGTTAAGGCGAGAGGAGATCGGAACCATGCAAGCTCCAGTTGTGAATCTCAGCGGCCAACAGGTCAGCACGATTGACCTGCCCGCCGATATTTTCGAAGTTGAAATCAACACCGGTCTGATGCACCAGGCTTACGTGCGTCAGATGGCTCATGCCCGTCTGGGCACGGCCAGCACGCAGCGTCGCGGCGAAGTCAACCGCACCTCGGCCAAGTGGTACCGCCAGAAAGGCACGGGCCGCGCCCGTCACGGTTCGCGCGATGCGACGCAGTTTGTTGGCGGTGGCCGCCCGAAGGGGCCGAAGCCGCACAAGTACATCAAGGATATGCCGCGCAAAATGCGCCAGCAGGCCATTCGCTGCGCCCTCAGCGCCCTCGCCCGCGATAACCAGTTGGTGTTCGTGGACCGGGTAACGCTGGACGCGCCCAAGACGAAAGCCATGCGGGCGGCGCTTGATGCGGTGGCCGGCAAGGACGCCAGCGCGCTGGTGCTGCTGGCCGACCACAATGATAATGTCGAACGCAGCATCCGAAACCTGGACGACGTGCGTTACCTGCGGGTGAACTACCTGAACATGCGCGATCTGCTCCGGTTCGACAAGGTGATTGTCCCCCTGGACGCGCTGGACGTGATTAAGGCCCTGTGGGG
Source organism: Chloroflexota bacterium (assembly GCA_016223085.1). Taxonomy (GTDB): domain Bacteria; phylum Chloroflexota; class Anaerolineae; order Aggregatilineales; family Phototrophicaceae; genus CFX2. The sequence goes on along the minus strand of JACRPS010000008.1, from coordinate 160,556 downwards.
ACGGAAGGAAGAAGAGTAAGATGGCCGAGCTGCACCCGTATGACGTGATTATCCGTCCGGTCATCACCGAAAAGTCGAGTATCCAATCGGACGAACTCAATCAGTACGTGTTTGAGGTACACCCCAACGCCAACAAGATTCAGATCAAGGAGGCGGTTGAGCTGGTGTTCCCCAACGACATCAAGGTCGCCAAAGTCCGCACGATGATTATGCCGGCCAAGCGCTCGCAGCGGGGACGCCGCTGGTATCTGCGCTCGCGCCAGTGGAAGAAAGCCATCGTGACGCTCCAACCCGGCCACAAGATTGAGTTATTCAACCTGTAGGTGGGGTAGAGATTATGCCGGTTAAAGTATACAAGCCCACCTCGGCAGGCCGCCGGGGGATGACGGGCCACACATTTGAGGAAATCACCAAGTCCAAACCGGAACGGTCGCTGACCGAAGCGATCCGCAAACGCGGCGGGCGTAACAACCAGGGGCGGCTGACCGTGCGCCATCGTGGCGGCGGCCACAAGCGCCGTTACCGCATCATTGACTTCAAGCGCGACCGCCTGGACAGCCCGGCGACCGTGATCGCCATCGAATACGACCCGAATCGCTCGGCGCGTATCGCCCTGATCGAGTTCCCGGACGGCGAACGCCGCTACATCATCGCCCCGCTGGGGCTGAAGGTGGGCGACCGCGTTGGCAGCGGCGACCAGGCCGAACTGCGTGTGGGGGATGCCCTGCCCATCCGCGATATTCCGGTGGGCACGCTCATCCACAACATCGAGTTTGAGCCGGGCCGGGGCGGCCAGATCGCTCGTTCGGCGGGCGTCTCGGCGCAGTTGGTGGCGAAGGAAGGCAGTTACGCCCAGGTGCGGATGCCCAGCGGCGAAGTTCGGCTGATTAACGACCGCTGCATGGCAACCATCGGCCAGGTCGGCAACACCGATCACGGCAACATCAAACTGGGCAAGGCTGGCCGCCGCCGCTGGATGGGCTGGCGCCCGACGGTTCGCGGTATTGCGATGGACCCCGGCGCGCACCCTCACGGCGGTGGTGAAGGCCGCTCGCCCATCGGGATGCCAGGGCCGAAGACGCCCTGGGGCAAGCCGGCGATGGGTAAACGCACCCGCGTCAACCGCCGCACCGACCGTTTCATCGTCCGCCGGCGTGCGCGGTAAGGAGAAAGCAGTCAGTAATCAGCCGTCAGCAAGCAATCGTATAGCTGGCTGACGGCTCAAGCTGATGGCTGAAAGCTGAAAGCTGAGGAAACGATTATGTCACGTTCACTGAAAAAAGGGCCGTTTGTCGAGCCTAAACTGCTGCAGAAAGTCGAAAAGCTGAACGCGGATAACCGGAAAGTGGTCATCCGCACCTGGAGCCGCGCCAGCACGATCTTCCCGCAGATGGTCGGCCACACGATTGCCGTGCATGATGGCCGCCGCCATGTTCCGATCTACATCACCGAAAACATGGTCGGCCACAAGCTGGGCGAGTTCGCGCCCACGCGCACCTATCGCGGCCATATGGTCGAGAAGAAGAAATAACGGAGGCCGAGATGGAAGTGCGAGCGAAGACCACCTCCCTGAGCATTTCGCCCCGTAAGCTGCGGCTGGTCATTGACCAGGTGCGCGGCCTGGGCGCGAGGCAGGCGGTGACGGTGCTGGAATACATGCCGAAGAAGGGCGCGGAAATGGTGCAGAAGACGCTCCTGTCGGCGATTGCAAACGCAGAAAACAACCATGACCTGAACCCGGATGATCTGTACATCAAGACCATCATGGCGGATGAAGGCCCACGCCTGAAGCGCATGAAGGCCGGGGCGCGCGGGCGTTACAAACCGCGCGTGCGGCGGCTGTCGCACCTGACGGTCATCCTGGCAGAACGAGAGGAAGCATAACTATGGGCCGCAAAGTCCATCCCATTGGGTTCCGCCTCAAAGTCATCCGCGACTGGGACGCCCGCTGGTACGCTGAAGGGCAGCGTTATACCGAGCAGCTTCAGGAAGACTTCGCCATCCGGCGCTTCATCAAGAAGCAGGGCGCGCGCGCCGGCGTTTCCCGCGTGGAAATCGAGCGTTACCCGAACCAACTGCTGGTGAACATTCACACCGCCCGCCCCGGTATCCTGATCGGGCGCAAGGGCGAGGCCGTGAAGGAACTGCGCACCGGCCTGGAAGACCTGCTGGGCAACAAGAGCAAGGTCAAGGTGGAAGTCACCGAGATTGACAAGCCTGATCTGGACGCGCAACTGGTGGCGGAGAACATCGTTGACCAGCTTGAACGTCGTATCGGCCACAGTCGCGCCATCAAGCGCGCCATCAGCCAGGCGATGCGTCAGGGGGCGCAGGGCATCCGCATCGAGGTCAGCGGGCGGCTGGCCGGCGCCGACATGGCCCGCCGCGAGTGGGCCAGCGAAGGCCGCGTGCCGCGTTCGATGCTGCGCGCCAACATTGACTACGGCAGGGCGGAAGCCCTCACCACCTTTGGCCGCATCGGCGTGAAGGTCTGGATTTACAAGGGCGAAGTGCTGACCGAAGAAAAGCCCGCCGAGCCGAAGAAAGAAGTGTACGTCAGCCCGTAACCCGCTTCCGGTCGTGAAGCAGCAGGGTGATTGGGTTGCAATCGAAGGACTGAAGATCATGTTAATGCCGAAGCGAATGAAGTATCGCAAGCAAATGCGCGGCAACCTGCGTGGCAAGGCGTCCCGTGGGAACGTGGTGTCGTTTGGCGAGTACGGCCTCCAGGCGCTGGAACCGGTCTGGCTGACGGCGCGGCAAATCGAAGCCGCCCGCCGCACGATGGTGCGGTACACCAAACGTCGCGGGAAGGTGTGGATCCGCGTATTCCCGGACAAGCCGTACACCAAGAAGGCGGCGGAAACCCGTATGGGTAAGGGCAAGGGCGCGGTTGAATATTATGTCGCCGTGATTAAGCCGGGGCACGTGCTGTTTGAAATGGGCGGCATCCCGGAAGAAGAAGCGTTGGAAGCCCTGCGCCTGGCGGGTCACAAGCTGCCCATTCGGACGAAAATCGTCCGGCGGATTGATCCGATTTCCGGCCAAGCAATCACGTTCGAGTCATAACCGGACGCGAGGAGAAGTGGACGATGAAAATCCGTGAAATCCGTGCAATGACCACAGAACAGATATTGGACGCGCTGGAAGACCAGAAGGAAGCCATGTTTAACCTGCGCTTCCAGCAGGCTTCCGGCCAGCTAGAAGATACCAACACCCCCCGCCGCACCCGCCGCACGATTGCGCGGCTGAAAATGGTGCTGCGCGAGCGGCAGTTGGCCGCCGAAGTGGCGCGCCAGGAGGGCAAATAACGATGCCGAACAATCGCCGTCGTCTGGTTGGGCGCGTGGTCAGCGACAAGATGGATAAGACCGTCGTGGTCGCCATCGAACGCCGCAAGACCCACCCGATCTACAAGAAAGTTGTGAAAAGCACCAAGAAGGTCATGGCGCACGACGAAAGCAACGCCATTGAGGTGGGGTCGGTCGTGCAGTTGGTGGAAAGCAAGCCACTGAGCAAAAACAAACGCTGGGTGGTGGAGAAGGTGCTGGAAGGTCCCGGCGGGCGGGTCCTGGAACCCGTCGCCGGTGAGCTTCCGACCGAGCCTGAAGGGGAACAGTCATGATTCAGAATGAGTCACGTCTGGTCGTCGCGGACAACAGTGGCGCGCGTGAACTGCTGGTCATCCGGGTACTGGGTGGCTCGCGCCGCAAATACGGGTTCATCGGGGATATTGTCGTGGCAACCGTCAAGTCGGCGGCCAGCGACGGCCAGGTGAAAAAGAGCGAGGTGGTGAAGGCGGTGATCGTTCGCACCGCGAAGGAATACCGCCGCAATGACGGGTCGTACATCAAGTTCGACGACAATGCCGCCGTTCTGCTGGCGGAAGACGGCGTGAACCCGCGTGGTACGCGCGTGTTTGGGCCGGTGGCGCGGGAACTGCGCGACAAGGGATTCCTGAAGATCGTGTCGCTCGCGCCGGAAACGTTATAAGTGTTGGGACATTGCGCCGTGAGTACGGCGTGTATCCTGGGAGTAAAGAACAATATGCAGCGGATCAAAAAGGGCGACACGGTGGAGGTGATCGCCGGGAAGGACCTTGGGGAGCGCGGCGAAGTGGTGTCCGTGCTGAACAAGGACAACCGGGTGGTCGTTTCTGGCGTGAACGTCGCCAAACGACATGAGAAAGCAAAACAGGTGGGCAACCGTCAGGTTCCAGCGCAGATTGTGGAATTTAACGCGCCGCTGCACCTGTCGAACGTGATGCTGGTCTGCCCCCAGTGTGGCAAGGCCACGCGCGTGGGCTATCGGTTCAAGGCCGACGGCTTTAAGACGCGCTTTTGCAAAAAATGCAACAGCGATATTGATTAACCGGAGCGACGACAATGGCTGAACCACACGTTTTACACCAACGTTACCGCCAGGAAATCGTTCCGGCGCTGATGGACGAGTTTAAGTACAGCAACGTGATGCAGGTGCCGCGCATCGAAAAAGTGGTTGTGAACATCGGCCTGGGCGAGGCGATTGACAACCCCAAGCTGCTCGACGGCGCGGTGGAAGACCTGCGGACGATCACTGGCCAGCAGCCGGTGATTACCAAGGCGAAGAAGAGCATCGCCACCTTCAAGCTGCGCGAAGGCCGCGCCATCGGCGTCAAGGTGACGCTGCGCGGCGAACGCATGTGGTCGCTGCTCGACCGGCTGATGAACATCGCGCTGCCCCGCGTGCGGGACTTTCGCGGTGTGCCGGCGAAGATGGACGGACGCGGCAACTACACCATTGGCCTGCGGGAACAGTTGATCTTCCCGGAGATTCAATACGACAAGATTGACAAAGTGCGTGGCATGGAGATTACCATCGTCACCACCGCCCGGACGGACGAGGAAGGCCGCCGTCTGCTCACCCTGCTGGGCATGCCCTTCCGCGAGAGCTAGAGGACGAACGTTATGGCAAAAAAATCAATGGTCGCTCGTGAGGCGAACCGCAAGTACAAAATCCGCGTCCGCAACCGCTGCCAGTTCGTTGATCCGAATTCGGGCAAGGTGTGCGGGCGTCCGCGCGGGTACATCCGCCGTTTTGGCCTGTGCCGTATTCACTTCCGCGAACTGGCGCTCCAGGGCAAAATCCCTGGCGTCGTGAAGTCTAGCTGGTAGGAGGACGCATGATTAGCGATCCTGTAGGCGACATGCTCACCCGCATTCGGAATGCGCTGATGGCCGGCAAGGCGACCGTCGAACTGCCGTCGTCGAAGCTGAAAGTGGAAATTGCCCGCATTCTGAAGCAGGAAGGCTTTATCGAGGACTTTACCGTTGGCGACGAAAAACCGGCGCCGATCATGTCCATTACGCTCAAGTACTATGGGTCACGCCGCGAGCGCAAACCCGTCATCACCCATCTGGAGCGGGTCAGCAAACCGGGCCGCCGCATCTACAAGGGCCGCCGCGACCTGCCCCGCGTGATGAGTGGGATTGGCATTGCTATCGTGACCACGCCAAAGGGTGTGATGACGGCGCAGGAAGCGCGCCGCCAGCACGTCGGTGGCGAAGTTCTGTGTTACGTGTGGTGAGGTCACTATGTCACGAATTGGCAGAAAGCCGGTGGAAATTCCGGCCAAGGTGAACGTTGCCGTCAACGGCCAGGAAGTGACTGTGACGGGGCCGAAGGGCGAACTGAAACTGAACGTCCACCCCCAGATCACCGTGAAGCAGGAAGATGGCCGGCTGCTGGTTGAGCGCCCCAACGATCTCGGCCCGACGCGGGCGCTGCATGGCCTGACGCGGGCGCTGCTGGCGAACATGGTCACGGGCGTGACCGATGGCTTCATGAAAACGCTGGTGGTGGAAGGCGTGGGCTACAGTGGCGAACTGCGTGGCAAGGACCTAGTGATGAAGCTGGGCTACTCGCACGAAATCGTCGTTAACCCGCCGCCGAACGTGACGTTCGAGGTGGAAGGCCGTAACCCGACGATCATCCGCGTCAAGGGGATTGATCGCCAGGTGGTCGGGCAGGTGGCCGCCGACATCCGGGGGTTGCGCCCGCCGGAGCCGTACAAGGGCAAGGGCGTCCGTTACAGTGACGAAATCATCCGCCGCAAGGCTGGTAAGGCCGGTAAGACGAAATAGAAGTGCTGAGTACAAAGTACTGAGTACTGAGTAAAAACTCGACTCAGTACTCAGAACTCAGCACTCAGTACTGAGAAGAGGGAACGATGAGAAGCATCAGTGAAGAAAAAACGGCTGCGCGGGAACGCCGTCACCGGCGGGTTCGCGGTCGTGTCAGCGGCACGGCGCAGCGCCCCCGGCTGAATGTCTTCCGCAGCCTGACCAACATTTACGCCCAGGTAATTGACGACGAGGCGGGCCGGACGCTGGTTTCGGCTTCGACAATTGACAAGGAAATTGCCGCCCAGGTCGCGGGGATGAAGAAGGCCGAAGCTGCCAAGATCGTTGGCAAGGTGCTGGCCGAGCGCGCCAAGGGCATTGGCATTAACAAGGTGGTCTTTGATCGGGGCGGATACAAGTATCATGGCCGCGTGGCTGCCCTGGCCGAAGGCGCGCGCGAAGGCGGCCTGGAGTTTTAGGAGCAAAGCATGGCTGGAAATAGACCTCAACAGCAGCGCAGAGGGAATCGACCGGGCGGTAACGCGCAGCGCGGGGGCGAACGCGGTGGCGATCGGGACAACAAGCAGCGCGGCGACCGCGAGGCGCGCGACAACCGCGACCGCGACGAAGAACGCGAGGAACTCGACGAACGGGTGGTAGACATCAAGCGCGTCGCCAAGGTGATTAAGGGTGGCCGCCGCTTTGCCTTCCGCACCGTCGTGATCGTGGGCGATGGCAAGGGCCGCGTGGGCGCCGGTATTGGCAAGGCGCGCGGCGTGCCGGACAGCATCCGCAAGGGTGCGGATCGCGCCCGCCGCAATATGAACAAGGTCAGCCTGTATAACACGACCATTCCCTACCCGGTGATTGGCCGTCACGGCGGCGCAATCGTGCTGCTGAAGCCGGCGGCCCCCGGTACGGGCGTGATCGCCGGTGGCGGCGTGCGCGCCGTGCTGGAAGCAGTTGGCGTGCGCGACATCCTGAGCAAGAGCCAGGGCAGTAATAATCTGCTCAACGTGACGCTGGCGACGCTTGACGCCCTGAGTCAGCTTCGTAGCCCGGATGACATCGCGGCCACGCGCGGTAAGCCGCCCAAGTCGCTGACCCCGTTCTGGGACCGCAAGCGCGAGGAGGGCAGCAGCAATGGCTAAGAAGCAGCAGCAGCCAGAAGTGAAGAAGATGCTGCGGGTGACGCAGGTGCGCAGCCTGATCGGCTACGAACAGAGCCAGCGCGCGACCGTGCGCTCGCTCGGCCTGCGCCGCATCCGGCACACGGTAGAAGTGCCGGACACACCGCAGGTGCGCGGGATGCTGTTTAAGGTCCGTCACCTGGTTACGGTGGAGGAAGTGAATCATGAAACTGCATGACCTGAAACCCGCCAAGGGTTCCAAGAGAAAACGCATCCGCTACGGGCGTGGTATCGGCTCGAACAAGGGCCGCTACGCTGGTCGTGGTATCAAGGGCCAGGGCGCGCGCGGCAGCAGCAGCCGCAAGGGCGCGTACTTCGAGGGTGGTCAGCTTCCGCTGGTGCGCCGCCTGCCGTTCAAGCGCGGTTTTACCAACCTGTTCCGCATCGAGTACCAGGAAGTGAAGATCGAAGACCTGGCGCTGCTGGAGGACGGCATGACCGTCACCCCCGCCATGCTGTACGACATCGGCTTCATCCGCGACCGCTACCAGCCGGTTGTGATCCTGGGCAACGGCGAACTGGACGGCAAAAAGCTGACTGTCCGGGCGCACCGCTTTACCAAGAGCGCGCAGGAAAAAATCACCGGCGCGGGTGGCGCGGCGGAGATTATCCCGCTGCGGATCAAGGGCGCGAAGGCTACCATTCGCAGGATGCGGAAGGAAGACCTGGCGAAGCTATATGGTGAAGGGTAATGTTGTGCCCGGTAGGGGCGGGTTTAAAAACCCGCCCTTACCTAATTACCCCGAATAGTTTGTGAGGACACGTTTCTATGATTGAAGCATTACGGAATGCGTGGCGCCTGCCCGACGTGCGGAACAAGCTGCTCATCACCGGCTTTATCCTGGTGGTGTACCAGTTTGCGGCGCATGTTCCGGTCGTCGGCGTCAACCCGTCGGCGCTGGAAGCCCTGTTCGCCAGCCAGCAGGGCGGTATCCTGGGGGTGCTGAACCTGCTCTCCGGTGGCGCGGTGCGCAACTTTAGCGTTATCGCCAACGGTGTGTACCCGTACATCACGGCGTCCATTATTATCCAGCTGCTGACCCCGCTGATTCCCAGCCTGGAAGCGATGCTGAAAGAGCCGGGCGGCCAGGAGAAGCAGCAGCGGTATACCTACTACCTCGCCATCCCGATGGCGATTTTGCAGTCCATCGGCCAGATTCAGATTTACAACCTGCTTGGCGGCCAGCCGATCATCCCCGGCTTCGGTTCGAACCTGCTGATGACGGCCTCGGTGCTGGCGACCATGACCGCCGGCACGATGTTTGCCATCTGGCTCGGTGAACTCATCACTGAACAGGGTATCGGCAATGGTCTTTCGATCATCATCTTCGCCGGTATCGTCGCGCAGGCGCCAAACAGCCTGGTGCAGCTCTTGACCAGCGGCACGCAGCCGGCGCTGTACAACCTGCTGCTGTTCATCATCATTGTGGTGGTGAGCGTGGTGGTGATCGTGTACATCTACGAAGGCGTGCGCCGCGTGCCCGTGCAGTACGGCAAGCGCGTGCGTGGCCGCAAGCAGTACGGCGGCGGTACAACACATATCCCGCCGAAGGTGAACGCGGTCGGCATGATCCCGCTGATCTTCGCCCAGTCCATCATCACCTTCCCGGCCATCATCGCCAGCCTGTTCCCGCCCGGCCCGGTGGGGGATGCCATCACGCAGACGTTTGGCAACCACCAGGGCGCGGCCTACTGGATTACCTACTTCGCGCTGGTGGTCGGCTTCACCTTCCTCTACACTGACGTGATGGTGCAGCAGCAAAACCTATCGGAAAACCTCCAGCGGAACGGCGGGTTTATCCCCGGCATCCGCCCCGGCAAGCGCACGCAGGAGTACATCATGCGGGTGACGCGGCGAATCACGCTGGTCGGCGCGCTGTTCCTGGGCGCAGTTGCCATTGTGCCGGGCATCGTGGACCTGATTAACCGGCTGCTGTTCCCGCTGGAAACAGTGGGCAACACCATGAATGCCGCGATGGTGCTGTCCGGCTCTGGCCTTATCATCGTCGTCGGCGTGGTGATTGACACCATGCGCCAGATCGAAGCGCAACTGGTGATGCGCAACTACGAAGGCTTCATGAGCTAGTCGTCAGTCATCAGTCGTCAGTTATCAGTTATAAGAAAAGACTGATGACTGAAAACTGAAAACTAAACGTTTGGTGGAGGTGAGTATATGCCCACCTCTACCATTCCAAAGAAGGAAACGATTCTTAAGATGGCAGGGCTATATATCATTTTGATGGGCGTGCAGGGCGCGGGCAAGGGCGTGCAGGCCGCGTTTATCCGCGACCACTATGGCATCCCGCACGTATCCACCGGCGACCTGTTCCGCGCGATGAAAACCCGCACCGATCCCCTGGCGCAGCAGATTCAGGAGATCATGAAGTCGGGCAAACTGGTTTCGGACGAGATCACCAACGAAGTGGTGCGCGAACGGCTGGAGCAGCCGGACGCCGCCAACGGCGTGATTCTGGATGGCTACCCGCGCACGCCGGCACAGGCCGAATGGCTGGAGCAGTATCTGGCCGGGCGCGGCGAAAAGCTGACCACCGTGCTGCTGCTCGACCTCGATCTGTACCAGGCATTCCGGCGGGCGTTCGGACGTATCACGTCCGCCAGCGGCGAGAGTTACAACATCTACTCGAACGCCGACGGCATTGAGTGGCAGTTTGTCGAAGACCCGAACAAACAGTACCCGCCCCGGCTGGAAGCGACGCTGAAGGCCACCGGCGAAAAGCTGATTCGCCGTCCCGACGACGCCAGCGCGCACGCCATCATCCAACGGATTGATACATACCTGGAAACGACGCAGCCCCTGATCGAATATTTCGAGAAGAAGGGGTTGGTCAGGCGGGTGGACGCCTCGAAGGATATTGAGGCTGTCAGCCGCGAGATCGAACGAGTGATTGATTCAGTGAGGTAAGGCGATCAGCAGTCAGCAGTCAGCGTTCAGCAACAAGCTGAAAAGCTGATGGCTGAAAGCTGAAAGCTAAGGTCTATGAACGTACATCTGAAAACGCCGGATGAAATCGCCATCATGCGCGAGGCGGGGCGGATTGTCGCCCGCGCTCATCAGGCCATGCGCGAGGCCGTGCGTCCGGGCATCAGCACCGCCGACCTGGATAAAATCGCGGAGACAGTCATCCGCGATCATGGCGCGACGCCGGCGTTTTTGAACTATCCCAAGCAGGGCGCGCCGAACTTCCCGGCGACGATCACCGCCAGCATTAACAACGAACTGGTACACGGCATCCCCAGCCCCAACCGCATCCTCAAAGAGGGCGACATCATCAGTCTGGACACGGGCTGCCATTACCAGGGCTTTGTGGGCGATGCGGCGGTGACACTGGCGGTGGGCGCGATTCCGCCCGCCGTGCAGCGGCTGCTGGACGTGACCGAGAAGGCGCTGGAAGTGGGCATCCGTGCGTCCGTGCTGCCGAACGACATTCGCAGCGTGGCGCTGGCGGTGCAGAACTTTGTTGAGCGCCAGGGTTACAGCGTGGCGCGGGAGTACACCGGGCACGGCGTAGGCCGCGCCATGCACGAGGAGCCGCAGGTACCCAACTGGTGGCCGCGCAGCCCGAAGGCCGGCAAACGGCGCGGCTGGGAGAACGTGCCGCTGCACGTGGGCATGACTTATGCGCTGGAACCAATGGTCATCGCCGGGCGCAACGACCTGCGCGAACTGTCGGACGGCTGGACGGTGGTCACGGTGGATCGGTCGTTGTGTGCGCATTTTGAGCACACGATTGCCATTACGGACAGCCAGCCGATCATTTTGACGCTGCCGTAGGCGGCAGGGGCGAGGCGCGCCTCGCCCCTGCCGAAGCAATAGCCGAAATTAACGGTAGACACCGATATAAAAATCGGGTAAAATCTTACGCCTTGTAGAAAGCTAAAGGGTATCTTGAGCCATGCGTGTATCAGCTTCCGTCAAGAAACGTTGCCCAAAGTGCCGCGTGATTAAGCGTCACGGGCACGTGATGATTATTTGTGACAATCCGAAGCACAAGCAGCGCCAGGGTTAGGCACTGAAGGGGACATAAAGATATGGCGCGTATTGAAGGGGTGGACCTGCCCCGCGACAAACGAGTGGAAATCGCCTTAACCTATATCTACGGGATTGGCCGCCCGACCAGCAAACATATCCTGGAAGCGACCGGCGTCAACCCGGACACGCGCGTGCGCAACCTCACCGAGGATGAAATCGCGCGCCTGCGTGAAGAAGTGGGCAAGCTGACCACCGAAGGTGATCTGCGCCGCGAGGTGCAGCTCAATATCAAGCGTCTGGTGGAAATCGGCTGCTATCGTGGTTTGCGCCACCGCCGCAACCTGCCGGTTCGCGGCCAGCGCACCCGTACCAACGCGCGTACCCGTCGTGGCGTCCGCAAGACCGTTCCCGGTCGTGGCCGCCGTCGTGGCGCAACCAAGAAGTAAGCCACGCCCAGTTGTAACGATGAGGGCCGGCAGGTGGCCGGCCTGGATATTCCAAACGCACGCGGATGAATGCGCCCTGTTCGGCAGGGCGCGTTTTCCCGCCAATGCCATGTAGAGAGGAATGTATGGCACGCACACCCAAGAAAACGACGGCTCGCCGCACAACCAAGAAAGTCGTCAAGAATATTCCTTACGGGCAGGCGCACATCCATGCCACGTTTAATAACACGATTGTGTCCATGAGCGACCAGCTTGGCAACGTCGTGGCGTGGGCCAGCGCCGGCACCAGCGGCTTTAAGGGCAGCCGCAAGAGCACGCCCTACGCCGCCCGAATGGCTGCCCAGTCGGCGTCCGACGTGGCGCAGCAGCATGGGATGCAGGAAGTGGATATTTACGTCAAAGGCCCCGGACCTGGCCGCGAGGCTGCGATCCGCGCCATTCAGGGCAGCGGACTCAAAGTGCGCTCTATCACCGACGTCACGCCCGTTCCGCACAACGGTGTCCGCCCGCCAAAGCGCCGTCGCGTCTAAGTAGTTATCAGTTGTCAGTTATCAGTTATCAGTCAGAGATTTATTGGAATGCCTGATTGGTACAGTAACAACTGAAAACTGTAAACTGAGAACTCGTTAGTGGTAGGAATCCCGGAGGGGAACAGACTGTGGTCATGAATAACATGGTGTTGCCGCACAAGGTCGAAGGCGACGCGACTTCGCGCAATTATGGGCGCTTTATCATCAGCCCGCTGGAAAGCGGCTTTGGGCTGACGCTTGGGACGGCGCTGCGGCGGGTGCTGCTGTCGTCCTTGCCCGGCGCGGCGGTGACCAGCATCCGCGTGTCCGACGTGCATCACGAATTTTCCGCCATCCCCGGCGTGCGCGAGGACATGACGCAGCTTATTTTGCAGGTGAAGCAGCTTCGGCTGAAGCTGTTTGAGGGCGAAACAGCGCGGATGCGGCTGGAACATCGCGGCGCGGGGACGGTTACGGCGGCGGACATCATCCCTCCGCCGGAAGTGGAAATCATCAACAGCGACCTGTACCTGTTTACGGTGGATGCGCCGGACGCACACCTGGAAATCGAGTTTGAAGTCCAGGCCGGGCGCGGCTACAGCGCGGCGGAAGAACGCGGGCGGCTGCCCATCGGTGAACTGCCGGTGGATGCGATCTTCAGCCCGATTCGCCGTGTGAACTTCGACGTGGAGCGCGCCCGCGTGGGGCAGCGCACCAACTACGACAAGCTGATTATGGAAATCTGGACGGACGGCACCGTTCGCCCGGAAGACGCGCTCAGTCAGGCGGCGCAAATCCTGATGAAACACCTGACCGTCATCGGCGGCGTGGAATCGATCTACGAGCAGCTTGCCGACACAGCGGAAGCAGTAGATGAAACGCATGGCCGCAAGCCGGAACTGTACGACAAGCCGATTGAGGAACTCGACCTGAGCGTGCGTGTGTTTAACTCGCTCAAACGCACGGGTATCACTACCATCGGCGATGTGCTGGACATGCTGGCGCGCGGGCCGGACGCGATGCTCGCCATCCGCAACTTTGGTGAGAAGTCGCTGGACGAGCTGGTCAGCAAGCTCAAGGACAAGGGCTATCTGGCCGATGACGTGGAATATACAACCAACCTGAGTAGTGAGTGAGGACGCACCATGCGACACCGTGTACGAGGCAAAAAACTGGGGCGCAGCGAAGGCGCGCGCAAGCGGGTTCGCCTGTCCCTGGCAACGGCACTTCTGCAGCATGAACGGATTAAAACCACCCGCGCCAAGGCGGACTTCATCCGCGCCGATGTGGAAAAGTTGATTACGCTGGCGAAGCGCAGCCGGGCGCACGACGACCCGAACCGCGTGGTCCACGCCCAGCGCATCGCTGCCAGCCGGTTGAACAACGACCGCGAACTGGTGAGCAAGCTGTTTAACGAGATCGCGCCGCGCTTTGAGAACCGCGCCGGCGGTTACACGCGCATCCTGAAGCTGGGGCCGCGCAAGGGTGACGCCGCCGAAATGGTGCTGCTGGAACTCACCGAGCGCAAGGAAGCCTAAACCCCTGCATCCGAAAGAGGTGTAGGGGCGCACCGCCGTGCATCCCTGCGGCATACGGGGTAAAGGTGATGCGCTACCGCGCGACGTTGGCCTACGACGGCACGGCCTACGAGGGCTTTCAGCGCCAGGCCCAGGGCAGACCGACTATCCAGGGCGTGGTCGAGCAGGCGCTGGCCCAGGTGACCGGCCAGCCGGTGACGGTCATCGGCGCGGGGCGGACGGACAGCGGCGTGCACGCCACCGGACAGGTGATAGGCTTTCAGGTGGAATGGTCGCACGGTACGGAAGCCCTGCTGCGGGCAGTCAACGCCAGTCTGCCGCCGGACATCGCCCTGCAGGACCTGTCGCCCGCGCCGCCGGGGTTTCACCCGCGTTTCAGCGCCCGGTCGCGGCTGTACCGCTACGATGTGGCGCAGACCGCGCAGCGCCAGCCGCTGCTGTGGCACCGGGCGTGGCAGGTGCGGGGCGAACTCGACGGCGCGGCGATGCAGCAGGCGGCATCCCTGCTGCTCGGCGAACACGATTTTGCCGCTTTTGGCCGACCGCCGCACGGTGACAACACGGTTCGCACGGTGTACCGGTCGGAGTGGACACAGCAGCCCGCACCGTTCGGAACGTGGTGGTCGTACCGGATTGAGGCGAACGCTTTTTTACAGCATATGGTGCGCCGGGTGGTCGGCGCGCTGGTGGCCGTCGGTCAGGGGCGGCTGACGGTCGCCGACTTTGAGAGCTATTTTCGCCGCGCCGACCTGTCTGGCCTGAAGCGGCTGGCGCCGCCGCAGGGCCTGACACTGGAAGCGGTGCGGTACGAGGAAGTGGACAATGTGTAGGGGAGGGTCTCAGACCCTTCCCTACGGGAATGATGGTGTGAAGGACAGCGGGTGAGACGCCCGCAAGAAGGATAAGAAACCATGCCTAGCAAAACGTATGTAACGAAAGAAAAGGACATACAGCGGGACTGGTGGATTGTGGACGCAAAAGGCCAAAACCTGGGGCGTCTCGCCGCGAAGATTGCGCCTATTCTGCGCGGGAAACACAAGCCCATCTATACCCCCAATCTGGATACCGGCGACTATGTGATCGTTATCAACTGCGAGCAGATTCAGGTCACCGGTAACAAGCTGGACGAGAAATTCTACTACCGCTATTCGGGTTATCCGGGTGGCCTGTCGGCGGTGTCGCTGCGGAATCAACTGGCGCGCTTCCCCGAACGGGTGATTACGGCGGCAGTGAAGGGCATGATGCCGGATGGCGCGCTGGGCCGGAACATGCTGAAGAAGCTGAAAGTGTACGCCGGGCCGGAACACCCGCACGGCTCGCAGAAGCCGAAAGTATTAGAGCTTTAGGAAGGTGCGATAGATGTCGGCACAGTATTACGAAGGCATTGGCCGTCGCAAAACGGCCACCGCGCGGGTTCGTCTGTTCCCCGGCGGCACGGGCAGCATCATGATTAACGACAAGGACGGTTCGGATTATATCCGCCGCTTTGGCGATCTGGAAATCCTGCTGGAGCCGCTGTCGGTCGTGGGTCAACTGAAGAACTACGACATCAGCGTGCATGTATCCGGCGGCGGTGTCACCGGCCAGAGGGACGCGATTCTGCTCGGTCTGGCGCGCGCGCTGATTCTGGTAGACCCGGAACTGAAGCCGCAGTTGAAGGAACGCAAGTTCCTCACCCGCGACGCCCGCGCCAAGGAACGGAAGAAACCCGGTCTCAAACGCGCACGCAAGGCGCCCACCTACACCAAGCGGTAAACAGCCGTCCGCTTTTAGCCGTCAGTCATTGGCTTGACCGCTTTTGCTGATAGCTGATTGCTAATTGCTGACAGCCGAATTATCATCAGGCAAGGTCACTGGCTGACCTTGCCTTTTGTGCTTTGTAGGAGCGAAGATTCATGGCGGATACGCTGTTGGCTGAAACGTTAATGCGCTATGTACGCGCGCTGGCGGATGATATCGGCCCGCGCCCGGCGGGCACACCGCGCGAGCAGTGGGCACACGATGCCGTGCGGCAGGCGCTGGCGGACATGGGCATCACTGAGGTGGAAACCATCCCGTTTGAAGCGCCGCAAACCTGGAGTTATTCGATGATGCTGCCGCCGGCGCTGGCGCTGGCTGGCAATCTGCTGCCCGGTCGGCTGGGGCGACTGGTGGGCGGCCTGCTGGCGCTGCACGCGGCTTATTCCGTGCACACCACTGCCCGGTCGCAGCGCACACTGCTGGCGGCGCTGGCGCCGATGGGACCAAGCGCCACGCAGGTGGTACGGCTTCCGGCGGCAGGTGAGCCACGTCATAAACTGGTGTTTATCGGCCACGTGGATGCCAACAAACACCGCCTCTCGTTCAGCCCTTCGTTGAAGCCCTTCCTGAAGGAAGCCACCACCGCCGGTATCATCGGGCTGGCGTTAAACGGCGCGATCCAACTGCTGCGCGCCGTTGGTCCCAGACAGGCATTTAGAACGGATTACCGCCTGACACTGCTGGGCATCACCGGCGCGCTGGCGTTCCTATTCGCAGACGAGCAAGGCCCCTGGGTGGATGGCGCGAACGATAACGCGACGGCTGTTGCCTGTCTGCTGGGGCTGGCCGGCTACTTTAAGGCACATCCCTTGCAGCATACCGACGTATGGCTGGCGTTTACCGGCGCGGAAGAAGTGGGCGGCCTGGGCACACACGCGCTGCTCGATGCTTACGGCGACGAGTTGCAGGACGCTTATTTCTTCGATTTTGAACTGGTCGGTGCGGGCAGGCTGGCCTACGTGACGCGCCATTCCAGTCTGTCCAGCTTCGGCACCTATACGCCGGATGCGGAGTCGGTGGCGCTGGCGGCGGAAACGGCGCGGCGCTGCCCGGAGTTGGGCGTAAAAGGGCTGCCGATGACGATTCTGGAAGAAGTCGGCGCGCTGCGTGGTCGGGGCTATCGCGGCCTGTGTCTGGTCGGCGTAGGGGACGATGGCTTTGTGGTTAACTGGCATCAAACCAGCGACGTGACCGCCAATCTTGAACCGGCCACGCTGGACAAAGCGGCACGTTTCGGGCTGGCCTTCGCGCAGACGCTGGACGAGCAATAAAGCGGCATTCATCCTCTAGGGACACGGCGGCGCCGTGTCCCACGGTATGTTCTTTTAAGCCGGATAGAAAACGGACTTGCAGGCAGGTAGTTCCGATAGTGTGAACCCACAGCACACATGGAATTGGTTCGGAGGTACTGGTGGGATGTCGAACTTTACCGATTACCAGCGTCACATCGGCACGCGCCCTGATAAATTTTTTAAAGGTACGCTGTTCCAGGGGCAGATGATGCTGGTGGGCATCAACTGTTTTGAGCCGGGGCAGACGCAGGCTGTGCATGACCACGCCGACCAGGACAAGGTGTACATCGTGATGGAAGGCGTGGGGCGCTTCACCGTCGGTGACGACGCGCAGGACGTGAGCGCGGGTGGCGTGGTGTGGGCAGCGGCGGGCGTGCCACATGGTGTCACCAACACCGGCAGCACCCGTTTGGCGGTGCTGGTGTGTATCGCGCCGCCGCCGGAACATTAAAGGTCAGGCCCATCATGCTCGACTTATCTCCCGTCTTTGCCACGTTTCCCCTGCTGGAAACGGAACGGTTTCGGTTGCGCCAGATCACGCCGGATGATGCCGCCGACATTTTTCACATCCTGAGCAGCCCGCAGGTCCACCAGCATTTGGGGCGGCAGCCCATGACCTCGATGGAGGAAGCCGAGCGGCGCGTGCAGGCGTACCGGGCCACCTTTGACCGGCACGAGGGTATCCCCTGGGCGATCACGCGGCGGGGTGAACGACCAGTAATCGGTACGGTGGTATTCTGGCATTTGAATCCCGACCATTACCGGGCAGAACTGGGTTACCTCCTGGCGCCGGAATGGTGGGGACAGGGTATCGCCACCGAAGCGGCGCAGGCGGTGCTGGCGTTTGGGTTTACGACGATGGGGCTGCACAGCGTCGAAGCGCAGACCGCGCCGGAGAATATCGCCTCGCGCCGCGTGCTGGAAAAACTGGGCTTTGTGCAGGAAGGTTACTTCCGCGAAAATTTTTATGACCCGGTAACACAGCAGTTCGGCGACACAGTGGTGTACTCCCTGCTGAAGGCGGCATGGCTGGCAGGTAGACAGGGACAGTGCCCGTAACTTCGGGACGCGCTGCTGTCAGGCACGTGTTGAACCGAGATTACGCTTATTTCTCCGGCCCCAGCAGATCGTTTACGCTTTGGATGACGTTGGTGTAAAAGTTGCCACCGGTCTGCCGCACGATCTGGAACGGCTCGCTGGGCGCGCCCATAAACGGGCGCAGCGTCCAGGCCATCTGGCTGCCGACGAAGCCGTACAGCACAATCCACAGGATAAACAGCGTGCGCCGCGCCGACGTGCCTTCGGGATTGTCGGCATCCACGCTGGCGCGGTATCCTTGTCGCAGAAAGACCACGCCCATCGCGCCAGAAATCGCAAAAATGGCGACGTTCAGCAGTTTAAAGAACTGGTATTCGCTGGTGGTGGTTAAAAAGAATAACGTGATCGGCGCGAAACTGAGCAGCAGCACCGAGGTGGTGGTAACTGCCGTGAGGATGAGGGCGACGTTCTGCAGGATGGTCTGCTTCGAGCCAAACAGCAGGTTAAAGAAGTAGAGTGACGGAGTGCAGATGACCAGCGTAATCAGGAACAGCACCGGCAGCTTGAGGGCCGAACTGAACACCTGCGGCAGGCTGTTGGATGCGCCCATCACCCCGCCGTAGATCGCCAGGAAAATAAACGACGACAGCATCATCGCCAGTATTTTCTGGCGCAGGCAGATGCTGTCCCGAATCTCGTTAAAAAACTCGGCGCGGCTGCGCAGAATCGTTTCGACGATAGCCAGGTGGTTCATAAAAAGCCCCGTTTGCTAATGAAAGACTTACTTTGATTCTACAATAAAATGCCATCATTTCCTTGACGACTGCGAAAGATTTTACGTTTTTCACACTGAGAAGGATGCACCATGACGCTCACCATCGTCGGCCTGGGGCCGGGAGACATTGACGACCTGTCGCGCCGGGCGTGGCGGGTGCTGAAGCAGGCCAAAACGGTCTACCTGCGCACCGAGCGCCACAACTGCGTGGCGTGCCTGCCGCAGAACGGCATTGCCTACCACAACTTCGACCACCTGTACGACACGATTGACCGCTTCGAGGACGTGTACGCCGAAATCGCGCGGGAGGTACTGGACGCCGCCAGACAGGGCGACGTGGTGTACGCCGTCCCTGGCGACCCGCTGGTGGGCGAATCCACCGTGACGCAGTTGCTTAAGGCGGCAAAGGACGCGGGCATCCCGGTCGAAATCGTCAACGGCATCAGCTTTGTTGAGCCGACGCTGGCGCTGCTGGAACTGGACGCGCTCGATGGCCTGCAGGTGTTTGACGGCATTGAAATAGCCGCCATGCACCACCCGCCGATCAACCCCGATTACCCGGCGCTGCTGGGACAGGTCTACAGCCGCGACGTGGCCGCCAACGTCAAACTGACGCTGATGAACCAGTACCCGGACGACTTCCGCGTGACGCTGATACACGCCGCTGGGACGGACAGCGCCCTGACCGAAGAACTGCCGCTGTATGAGATTGACCGCAGCCCGCACATCCAGCACATGACTTCGCTCTACGTGCCGGCGCGGGGCAACATGTCCAGCTTCGAGCAGTTCCAGGAGATCATCGCGCACCTGCGCGCGCCGGAAGGCTGCCCCTGGGACCGCAAGCAGACGCACCGGTCGCTGCGCCAGTATCTGCTGGAAGAAACCCACGAAGTGCTGGAAGCGATTGACGCCGACGACATGGAGGCGCTGGCGGGGGAACTGGGCGACCTGTTCCTGCAGATCGGCCTGCACGCGCAGATTGCTACCGAAAACGGCGATTTCCAGATGGCGGACGTATTGAGCCATATCAACCGCAAGCTGATTCACCGCCACCCGCACGTGTGGGGCGAGGTGAATGTCTCCGGCGCGGACGAAGTGGTGCAGAACTGGGAGCAGCTCAAACGCAAGGAACACGCCGAACAGGGTATCGAGCGCGAGTCAATTCTTGATGGGGTGCCGAAAGGGCTGCCGGCGCTGCTGCAAGCCTACCAGTACCAGGCCAAAGCCGCCAAGCCGGGCTTTGACTGGGAGCGCGTCGAGGATGTAATCGCCAAAGCGCGCGAAGAACTGGAAGAACTGTTCGCCGCGACCGACAGCGACCACCGCGCCGAGGAATACGGCGATCTGCTGTTTGTGCTGGTCAATCTGGCACGCTGGTGGAAGATCGAGCCGGAAACGGCGCTGCGCGAGGCCAACGCCAAGTTCTACCGCCGCTTCCACTACATCGAAGACCGGGTAGCCGCCAACGGCAAACAGCTCGAAGACCACACGCTGGCGGAACTTGACGCGCTGTGGAACGAAGCGAAGGCCAGGGGGCTGTAAGAACCCGAAACGACGCATTCGGGGAACTGAAATGCGTGGGCATCTGCTACATACTTTGAGTTACCCTGAATATCCGCGTTGCCAAAAAACGGGGCGGTCGCTACCGTTAATTTCAGTACGACCTCCTTGCCTCTACTCCCGGCGCTGAAGTTCGTCAGGCGTTGGACGCTGGAAGAATGCAATCCAGGGTTTCATCATCGCTTCGGGAATATAGAAACTTGTTTGCGAAGGCTGCGAATTTCTTACCGCAAGCCGGTGCATCAACTCATCCGCCGAGACATCGAGAAAGTGTATTTCGCTGCTGGCCCCAAGCTGCTTCGCTCGAGACCGATAATCTTCGCGTTCCTCTCGTGCCCAGAAGCCGAAATCGAGGATTACATTCATTCCCAATTCAAGCGCTCTGCTTGCGATGTTCCAAAGCATCGCTTCAATCAGACGATGCCGAGTATCATGTTCCGGCTCCTCAGCATCCTGACCGAAGAGATGTATGTGCCATTCATCGGTTGTCAGTCGAAGGGCCGATTGCTCACGCTCAAGCTTCTGCGCAAGCGTGGTTTTCCCTGAGCAAGGAAGTCCAACCATCAGATGGAGAGTCGCCACACTTACTACTCCTGGAGTTGATAGTACCGCAAAAGCAGCCATGAATCTGGATAGGATCAGCAAATCCTCGACACTTCAGTTTATGCCTGCCACTACCTGTTTGTCACTAGCGATTTTCAGATAGTTTTTATACACCCTCCTCACCAAACACTCACAAATCTAACATCCGGCCTTACAACAAATTCCGTAGCTAGAACCAGGGCTGATTTCGGGTAATCGCGCCTGGAGTCAGTCCCGGTTTTCACAACGGTCGTGACGTACTGTTAGTAGCTGGGAGGCTGGAACTATGACTTTTAATGGAGTTCGAGTACGGTTCGTGCGCTGGTCGGTCCTTTTCCTGGTGGTTATCTCTATTTCCGTAATCGGAGTATCCGCACAGGAAGAAAGTGAGGAATACCGGGTTGGCGTCCAACTGATCGCGGAAGGTTTAGCGGCGCCGGTGGCTATGGCGACAGCCAATGACGGCAGCGGACGGCTGTTTATCGTGGATCAGGCCGGTCTGATTCGGATCGTAGGTCCCGATGGGACGCTGATGCCCGAACCGTTTCTGGATATGACCGGGCAAATTGTCCCGCTGCGGACGGATTACGACGAACGTGGCCTGCTGGGGCTGGCCTTCCATCCTGATTATGCCAACAATGGTCGCATCTTCATCTACTACACTGCGCCGCTGCGGGAGGGCGCGCCCGCCGGTTGGGACCATACCAATGTGCTGGCGGAACTGAATGTGTCGTCTGATAACCCGAATCAGGCTGATCTGGCGACGCTGAAAACCGTCCTGCAAATTGACCAGCCGCAGTTTAATCACAATGCTGGCCACATCACCTTTGGCCCGGACGGTTATCTCTACATCCCGATTGGCGATGGCGGTGGCGCCAATGACGTGGACGAAGGCCACACGCCCGGCCTGGGCAACGCGCAGGATTTAACCAATCTGCATGGCAGCATTCTGCGGATTGACGTGAACGGCGAACCCGGCAGCTACACCATCCCGGCGGATAACCCCTTCGCGGCGGCAGATGATAACGCGGCTGACGAGATTTATGCCTATGGCCTGCGTAACCCCTACCACATTGCGTTTGACCGGGGCGGGAACAACGACCTGTTTGCGTCGGATGCCGGGCAGGACCTGTACGAAGAAATTGACATCATCACTGCCGGCGGCAACTATGGCTGGAACATCAAGGAGGGCACGCACTGCTTTGATCCCAACAACCCCGAAACACCGCCTGCTGAATGTGCCAGCACCGGCGCGGACGGTCAGCCGTTAATTGACCCGATCATCGAGTATGGTCACGATGAAGTTGGGGTGGTGGCCGTTGGTGGTTATGTCTATCGGGGCAGTGCCATGCCTGATCTGGAGGGCTATTACATATTTGGCGACTACACCAAGTCACCGGCTGGCCCACCGGATGGAACGCTGCTGTGGGCAGAAGCCAGCGACGAGGGCGGTATGTGGAGCTGGGGCGAACTGAAAGTGGCCGGTATGGACAATGAACGTATCGGCGCTAATGTGCTGGCCTTCGGACAGGACGATAACGGCGAACTGTACGTGTTAACCAGCGAAAGTTCCGCGCCAGTCGGTGACACCGGTAAGGTCTGGAAACTGGTAGCGGCGGAAGCGGCAGCCGCCGAAGCAACTGCCGAGGGAACGGCTGAAACTGGCGCAGCAACAGCGCCGGAAGCGACCGAAGTCCCGATGACAACGCCGGAATCGTCCGGGTAGCCATAGGCTACCCGGTAGCCCGGCAGGCTATCCGATCTCACGTAGGTCGGATCGGCACAGTTTGATGAAGGCCGGTGTCTGACAGTGAATGACACCGGCCTTCGCTGATTCAGCGTTGGTGTGGAGACTCTCAGAGGTATTTCTTAGAATTGTTTGGGTAATCTATATTGAAAGGTAACATAGTAATGTGAGGACGCCGATGACCACTCAAGCGCGGACTCGCACGAATCCTGCTGTTACTCTGTTTTTTAAAGTTCTTCTGGTACTCCTCCTCTCGCTGCTGGCGGCGTTTATCGCCGGCGAGGCGTTTGTCCGGCTGCGTGGCTGGACGGATGCTGATGGGCAGTTTCATTATGGCAAGCGGCTGCTCAAGCCCTACCGGCTGCCGGTCGCCACTACCCGGCAGTTGATTAACGACTACCTCGGTTCCCATTCGTACCTGATGTACGATTCGCAGTTGGGTTGGACCAACCGCCCCAACGGCGTGTCCGACAACGACCTGTACCACGCCAACAGCGCCGGTTTGCGCGCCGATGTTGAATATGAGCTGTGCCCGCCGCCGGGTATACTGCGAATCGCGCTGTTTGGCGATTCGTTCACACATGGTGACGACGTGCCGTTGACTGAGTCGTGGGGCTACCGGCTGGAAAAACTGCTCAATGCGCGCGGCATACCGGCAGAGGTCATCAACTTCGGCGTGCGCGGTTATGGCATGGGGCAGGCGTTTTTGCGCTGGCAGCAAATGGGCTACCGCTATCAGCCGGACGTGGTGCTGTTTGGCTTCCAGCCGGAGAACATGGGGCGTAATCTAAACCTGTTCCGCCCGTTTTATTTCGACACCAGCGACATGCCGTTTCTGAAGCCGCGCTTTGTGCTGGATGGCGATCAACTGCGCCTGGTGAATCGTCCCACGCCTGGGCCGGCAGCAGTCCCGGATGTGATTGCCCACTTTACCGAGTCGCCGCTGGTGGAATACGAGTATTTCTTTCATCCTGACGATTATGCCGATCACTGGTGGTTGAACAGTAAACTGCTGGCGCTGCTGGCGAAACTGCTGGAGACGGAAGCGGTGAATACCACCGCTTTTTATGACATCAATGGTCAACCGGCCCGGCTGGCGCGGGCGATCATCGAAGCCTTCCGCGACGACGTGGAAGCGCACCGGGCGCGGTTTGCAGTCATCCACCTGCCAAATTATACCGCTCTTGCCCGGCTGGCTGCCGGACAGCCGTTGGCCTATGCCGATCTGCTGGACGACCTCAAAACCCACCTGGGCGTGATAGACCCGCAGGCGGCGTTTGAACCGGCGCGGCTGACCGGTTACTTCCACGAGAACCGCGCCCATTACACAGCGGAAGCCAATGCGTTAGTAGCCGAACGTGCTGCAAACGATCTGGAACGCTGGCTGGCGTCCAGACCACTGGATGTGAGCCATCGCACATGCGTGCCGACCGGCTGAACCTGCCTTTGCGAACTGTCATTTTTCTCAAATAGATTTTTTATACCCAACACTTATAGTGAATCACGCTAAATGCTGCACCGGATTCCGTTCCGGCGCGGGTTGGCGCTCCTTTTCCCCAGCGCCCGCACCCCCCGGAATCCCCTCGGCATCATGTTCAACGGAGTACGAGGAGGTTGAAACGCGATGTTTAAACGTGGCTTGGTTATGCTGATTGCAGGCCTGTTGCTGCTGGGCGTGGTTTCGCCCGCGATCATGCAGGAGCAGCAGCCCGTCTCCAACCCGGTGGCTGTTCCCATGCTGCCGGCGGCTAATCCCCCCTACCAATTAAACATGGAAGAACTGGCGCTGTCCCAGGTATACCAGGATGTGGTGGACTCAACCGTCAACATCACTGTTGCCGGGAACGATGCGCCACTGGGCACGGGCAGCGGCTTTGTGATTGACACCGATGGTCACATTGTGACCAACAACCACGTGGTTGAGGGCGCGGCCAGCATTCAGGTGACGTTTGTGGACGGACGGATTGTGGAGGCGGACCTGGTAGGGCATGACCCTGGTTCCGACCTGGCAGTGATTAAGGTTAATCCGGCAGACGTGGGCACGGAACTGGACCCGGTCGAATTTGCCGATTCCGACCAGGTGCAGGTCGGGCAGCGGGTGATGGCGATTGGCAGCCCGTTCGGGGAAAACTTCACCCTGACTACTGGCATTGTCAGCGCGGTTGGCCGCACCATTGAAGGCTCGGAACGGTTTGTCATCCCGCGGGTGATTCAAACGGACGCGGCCGTTAATCCCGGCAACAGCGGCGGCCCGCTGCTGAACTGGGGCGGGCAGGTGATCGGCGTCAACGCGGCCATCCTCAGCGCCTCGCGCAGTGGTTCCGGCGTGGGTTTTGCCATTCCGTCCAATACTGTGCGCCGGGTGGTGCCGTATTTAATTCAGGATGGTGAGTTCCGCCACAGCTACCTGGGGATTAGCGGTGGCCCGCTGCAGCCGGCGCAGCGCGAGGCGATGGGCCTGCCGGTGGACGTTAACGGCGTCATGGTGGCTGGGGTTGTGCCCGGTGGCCCGGCGGAGGCAGCCGGATTGCGCGGCACGGAGGAGGCAGTCAGTTCGCCGTTTGGCGACCTGCCGATCAACGGCGACATCATCACCGCGATCAACGGTGAGCCGGTGACACAGGTGGCCGATTTGACCGGTTATCTGGAAGCAAACACACTGCCCGGCGACACGGTGACGCTGACGATCTGGCGTGACGGCCAGACGCAGGATGTACTCATAACGCTGCAGGAACGCCCGATGCAGGCGGATACGCAGCAGTAGGCGCGGCAAACGTCCCCAATGGATAAACCTCGGTAGGGACACGATCTATCGTGTCCCTACCGTCGAAAAAAGAGGTTATTGCAAGGCGCGAAACCAAAACCGCGCGGGTTTCCCTCACGCGGTTCATTTTCAGGTTTAGATTAGCAACGTAGGGCAAACGCCCCACACGATTTTAGTAGCGGCGCGGGCCGCGATCATCGTTGCCATAACCACCGCTGCGGCGGTTGTCGCTGCGCTCCTCGCGCGGGCGCGCCTCGCTGACGGTAAGGGGGCGCTTGCTCATGGCATAACCGTTAAACCGCTTGATGGCCTCCTGGGCCTCTTCCTCGGACGACATTTCGACGAAACCGAACCCTTTGGAACGGCCCGTCTCGCGGTCGGTAATCACCGTTACGCTGGTGATTTCCCCGGCCTGCTCAAACAGCTCACGGATTTCGTCTTCCGTCACGCTGTAAGGCAGATTGCCGACATACAACTTCTTGGTCACGAAAGGTCTCCTATTCAGGCACAGAACGGACAGTTGATAGCTCTAGCGGACGTGGCACCCTGCGAGCACAAACGGTTGCGAGGAGAGCAATACGCGGCTTGCGATTTCGGCCTGACGATCTCTGCGCTATCGCTTTCATCTTCCCATAAATTGCAGTTTTTGTAAAGAGATTGGCGGGGAAAATGCCCCTGTTGTACCGGCCAACGACAGCGTATGATTCAGCCGTAGCAGGGATAGAAACTTTCGGAGTCCCGTGTTGTTTTATACCGTAGATAAAACAAAGAGCCTGCCGGTTATCCAGCAGGCTCCCAGTCGGGTGTGATTGCGCATCGGGGCGACGGGATTTGAACCCATGACCTCTTCGACCCGAACGAAGCGCGCTACCAAACTGCGCTACGCCCCGTAAGTTGATGTGAGTATAGACGAAAGATACACCGTTTTCAAGAGGCAATCCATGATGAACCATCCGATCACGTTCACCGATCGCGCCCGCGCCTTCACCCGCGACTGGACCTCGTGGGCCGGCGCCATCCTGCACCGGCTGAAGGTGCACCCGGACGCGCTGACCGTCGCCGGGCTGGTGGTGGTCGCCATCGCGTCGGTGTTTATCGCGCGCGGGCAGTTCCCGCTGGCGGGCATCATCCTGGTGCTGGGGCTGCCGCTGGACGCGCTGGACGGCGCGACGGCGCGGGCGATGGGCCGCAAGGACAACTTCGGCGGCGTGCTCGATTCCACGCTCGACCGCTATGCCGACGCTTTTATTTTTGGCGGTTTGAGTTATTATTTTGCAGTCCAGGGACGCTTCGAGCTGATGCTGCTGGCGCTGGCTGCCCTCATCGGCAGTTTTGTGGTCAGCTATGTGCGCGCCCGCGCCGGTGAAGCTGGATTGTCCGTCAAAATCGGCCTGTTTGACCGGTTCGTGCGCGTCATCATCATCGTACTCATCCTGTTCGTTCCCATTCTGCTCGAACTGGGGGTGCTGGCGCTGGCGGTTGGCACCAACGTCACCGGCTTGCAGCGGCTCTGGTACGTCTACCGGCATACCGCCTGGTGAAGCGCGTCGGCTTTTTGACTGACGGAGGGTAGGGGCGAACCGCCGGTTCGCCCCTGCAAAAGCGTGTTTTTTGAGGAGAAACACTCATGGAATTCCAGCGCGAAGGCATTTTACTTTTTGACCAGCTTCAAATCCGTTATTACGGGTTGATTATCGTGTTCGCCATGCTGGTCGCGGCGGTGGTCGCGGCACGGCTGGCGAAGCGCGCCGGCTACGACCCCGAACATGTCTGGGGCGGCCTGACGTGGGCCATCATCCCCGGCATCATCTTCGCCCGCCTGTGGTTTGTGCTGTTCCCATCGAAGTCGGTGATCGAAGCCGGGCGCGATACGGCCTGGCTGCTGCAAAACTTCTTCGACCTGCAGAATGGCGCGATTGCCATCTGGAGCGGCGGGTTGAGCATCTTCGGCGCGGTGCTGGGCGGCCTGCTGGGGGTGTACCTGTACCTGCGGCGCAACAAGCAGCCGCTTGGCCCCTGGCTGGATATCGCCGGCGTGGCGCTGCCCCTGGCGCAGGCGATTGGCCGCTGGGCGAACTTCGTTAACCAGGAATTGTACGGCACGGTGACGACGCTGCCCTGGGGCATCACGATTGACTCGGCGCACCGTGTCGAGCCGTTTTTGAGCACGGTGGATTATCCTGCCGCGACCACGCTGTTCCATCCGCTGTTCCTGTACGAATCGTTGTGGAGTCTGCTGGCGTTTGTGGTGCTGCTGAACGTGTTCCTGCGCTATCGCAGCCGTCTGCTGCCGGGAGACATCTTCCTGCTGTACGTCATGCAGTACGCCGTTATCCGCTTCCTGCTGGAATTCCTGCGCGTGGACGTGACGCTGGTCGGCGGCATCAACGTGTCGCAGGTGGTGACGGCGGTCGCGTTTGTGGCGGCGCTGCTGTTTTTTGTCTACCGCCACCGTCCCGGCGCGGTTCGCACCTCGCAGGCCAGCGAACAGCCGATGGCGTAGGCATAGATTGAACCGCCAAGACACAGAGGACGCCAAGATTTATCGTAGGGACACGGCATGCCGTGTCCCTACCTGTGCTGGTCTATCGTTCTTGGCGTCTTGGCGGTTAGAAAAATAATAATGTCTCTCGATTTTCTCAAACGGCTGCTGTCCGCCCCCGGCCCATCCAACGCTGAAGAACGCCCGGCGCGTGTCTGGCGTGAAGAAGCGGCGGCGCTGGCGGACGTAATTCATGTAGACGTGCGTGGCAACAGCTACGCCGTGCTGAATGGCGGCGCGCCGCGTGTGCTGCTGGCCGGCCACGTGGACGAGATCGGTATCATCGTCACCTACATTGACGACGACGGCTTCCTGTACTTCACCAATGTCGGTGGCTGGGACGCGCAGGTGCTGGTCGGGCAGCGCATCCGCCTGCTAGGCAAGCAGGGCGACGTGATCGGCGTAGTCGGCAAGAAGGCGATTCACCTGATGAAGCCCGACGAGCGCGACAAAGCCAGCAAGATCGAAGACCTGTGGATTGACATTGGCGTGAGCAAACGCGCCGAGGCGCTGGAACAGGTGCGCGTCGGGACGGTCGGCGTGATTGACGGCGGCGTAGTGGAACTGCCCAACGGGCGCATCGTGTCGCGCAGCCTGGACGACCGCATCGGCGCGTACACCGTGCTGGAAGCACTGCGCCTGTTGGCGGCAGAGCGCCCGGCGGCGACGGTCGCTGCGGTTGCCACCACGCAGGAGGAGATTTCCTTCGCCGGCGCGTACACCGCCGCGTTTACCTACGAACCGCAGGTGGCAATTGCGGTGGACGTGTGCCACGCGACCGATTATCCGCACGCCGACCGGAAATTCCGGGGCGAAGCCAAACTCGGCGGCGGCCCGGCGCTGGGCGTGGGGTCAGTCAATAACCCGCTTATGGTTGAGCGCCTGATCGAAACTGCCGAGCGCGCGGGTATTCCCTACACCGTCAAGGTACATGCGGCCACCTCCGGCACGGACGCGGACGTGATTCACCGCAGCCGGGGCGGCGTGGCATCAGCGGTGGTGTCGATTCCCAACCGCTACATGCACTCGCCCAACGAAATGGTGCAACTCTCCGACGTGGACCACGCGGCGCGGCTGATCGCGGCCTTTGTGCGCAGTCTGATGCCGGAAACCGACTTCGTACCGCGATAAGACGAAAGCCAAAAGCATAACACAGAGGCACAGGGAAGATTTTTAACGCAAAGGCGTAAAGAGGTTATGGTGTAGGACGGGTCTCAGACCCGCCCCTACGGTTTTTATTCCACCAACACCGCCATACCGCCTGCCGGATGCCTTTTACCATCTAGCGCCGCCAAGCAAAGCCTTATCCTGGCACGTAACAGCGCTCAACCACGCGCCCCAACCGGAGCAACAACGTCTTTTTAAGGATTGGCTGGGTTCAGTTTTTCTTTCAGGGACTGGTAGCGGAGCAGAACCTCCTCAAATTTCGGTTTTAGGGTCTCCGACTTGTCCACCTGCTCTTTGATTTGCGCCAGGCTGTCCTCATAACCTTCCAAGACCTGCGGCGCCAGTTTGACACCCGCTTCGGCCATTTCAAGGCTCAATAGAAGCGCCTGTTTGATCGTTTCCAGCGCACTCTCCAGCCCTTCCTGGGGCATGGTTATGCCTGCTTTGGGTAGTTGTGCCAGAGCAGACTGTAACAGGTCCTGCGCCAGACTCGGCAGGCTGTTGGTAGTGACTTGATCCCGGATGTTTTGCAGCCCCTGTAAGGCTGCGAGATAGGCTTCGGCACTGTCTTTCAATTCAGTGCGAGTCCATCTTAGGTAAGCCAAGCCCAGAACCGACATTGGGTTCGTGAAGGTGGGTTCTTCCTCAGTTTCCTCCCGGTAACGTTGGCGATAGTCTTCCGCCTCCTCCCACCATTCCAACGGCGTTTTGGAAATGTAATTCTGCGCCGCATACTCAAGCGTCGTGTTATAACGGGCAAGCAGATTGAGGGCGCTCGTCTTTGAATGCCAGTCCTTCGCATTTTTCCAGTAGACAAGAACGTAGTGAAGATTAGTCCCCTGTAGAGTGGCCGCATACAGGGTATCCAGCCGCTCCGGTGTACTCTGGAAGCGCAGCGCAAGTTCCTTTCGTAAATCCGTCAGACCGTTTTCAGTCGTCTGGTCGCTGCCCGCAGATGCATTTGGATCGGCAGATGCGCCATTCGGTTTTGGTCGTACACCATAGCAGGGTTTCCAGATGTCATGAAAATCCGACACAGTACGAATGCCAACCCGGCGGAAACCGGAAATTTCGCTGGGATCAAGGTGCAGGTAGAGAATGGACTGATCAATCCAGTCAATCACCTCCTGGGCGCTGAAGTTGGTATTCAGAAGCAGCATGGCAATATCCACTGAAGCCAGGTTCTGGATGTTGTCAATACCGGTATCGCGCAGGCGTGTTTCATGCAGATCGCTTACGCCGTCCAGCAGACCGAGCGGCAGGTCTTCCGCACGGCGCTGTCCGATATTAAGGGTTCGATACGCGACGCGATCAAGCCAGCGAATTGCCAGATACGGAAAGAAGCCTAACGCGAAGGCAATGATGGCAGTAATGCCTTTACCTGCGCCGGCCAACTCCCCGCCGGTTGGTGGCGACAGTGAAAAGATCGTTTCAAAGGCAACATAGTTAAAGATTAAACCTGCCAGAATGGTTAAACCGCAGTACATATAGACCGTTGGATGCAGATCGTACATGGTATACCGGCGGTAGATCAATTGAACCGCGAATAAATATGCGCCAAGCACCCCATATTGCATCGCTATCAGCGAGTTAGCGTTAATGGTGAGCAGATCAAGAATGGTTGCTGTTCTTGTCGTTTGCGTGGAAGCATCAGGAATTAACTGGTTGATAAAACCGGCTATTCCTGTCCCTTGACCGGTTGCACTAGGGTCGAGATCGGTGAACAACACGGCCAGCCCGATGAGGGTAAACAGAACCGCCATCAAAATGTGGACCGCATAATCCCACACTTTATACGATTGCAAAGCCTGCACTCTGGTTTTTTCCATGCCCAGCAGTTCAAAGTCTTCTTCCAGCCGTTGGGTACGTTGGTCGCTGCGAAAGGCACGGTAGGCAATAAATGACAGCGGGAAAACGCCGACGCTGGCGCCGATAATGAGCAAATGGCCTGCGTTCACCGTAGCAGTTTGTTTGATGATGAGCGCTAGCGCCAGGAAAAACAACCCGGCGGCAAGGATGGCTGCTGCGAACCGCAGCAGCGTCAGATAGAATTCCGTTCTTGGGACAGGCTCAGCGGTCGTGGCTGGTCGCTGAATCGGAAGCTCTAATTGTCCGGCTGTGGTGCTGGATAGCTCTGCTGGTTTCCCACGTGTTGTTGGGAAAAGCGTGATGGGCGGTGACGCAGCGGTGCCCTGTGACGTATCGCGGGGCAGCAGCAGCCAGTAAATGCAACCCCAGATGATGGCCCCACCCATTAGCAGCAGCGTCAGCGGTCGGTCATACGCGGGCCCAAGCAGGATGAGGGTTGTTGTTAACATCAAGCCCCCGACGCCGATGATGGGGATCGGCAGGATCAGCAGCATCTGGACGAAGTTGTACCATTTTAGAGTAGTCTGACGGGGTGAGTAACGGGGCGTGACCGGACGATCAGAAGAACCAAATCGTGAAAGCAGGGATGTCAACGTTCCTGGCGGATCTCCTCGTTTGCCAACCATCGCGCATCTCCTTTTCGTAACAATTTTATTTATCATATTATATGTCAATTTAATACAGATGGAGCAGCCAGTTTTGAAATTGCTCACCCGTTGCTGCGGTTTCCAGTTCCTTGACTCCCGCATCTCTATTCCGTCCTGCAATCAGGCAGGAGTGACAGGGTTGCCCAGCTACCGTTCCTACCAAAAAGCACGCGGCGCCATATTGCCCCTTGTAATGCGTTCAGGATGTGAGATAATTCTAAATGATAGAGTTCACAAATCCTCTTGCCTAATTTAGCAACCGTGCTCCTGTTGATTTTCTGACAAGACCCCTGTTTCTCGATTGCGCCAGAACTGATTTCCGTCTCTATTCAAACTTCAGTCGTGGTAAAACACGTAAGTGATGGGCCGACCCTATCCTACATGTAATCGCAGCCTAACAGCACTTACCCCTTTATCACGACTCAACGTCTTTTTCTATCTGTACAGGAGTACGCAATGGCTAAGAAGTTGTACGTCGGTAATCTGTCTTACGACACCAATGAAACTCAAATCCGTGAGCTGTTTGCCCAGGTCGGCGAAGTTGAAAGCGTCGCGTTAATCACCGACCGTGACACGGGCCGCCCGAAGGGCTTCGGCTTTGTCGAAATGAGCACGAATGAACAGGCCCAGGAAGCGATCAAGCGCTTCAATGGGCACATGATTGATGGCCGCAACCTGACCGTGAACGAAGCGCGCCCGCGTGAAGAGCGTTCGGGCGGCGGCTTTGGCGGTGGTTACGGCGGCGACCGCCGGGGTGGCAATTCCGGCAGCCGGCGCTACAGCCGGTAATCGGTTCTGCTTTTCGTCGGATAAAACCGACTCAAGGCTAATCACAACGGTGCGGGATAGAACCTATCCCGCACTTTTTAATTCAGCGGGGATTTGCCCCAACCTTAACCCCCTCCACCTGTATTCCGTCCTACAATGAACCTGTAGCTGTCGTCCTATTCCCCCACCAAAAGCAGGGGGCGCGGGTGACAACATTTCCTGTACAATGACGGCAGGCGAATGATGTTTCTAAAAGCAGGTAAAGCCGATGATTGAAGCGGTTGAGTTAACCAAATGTTTTGACGAGTTTCTGGCGGTAGATCGGGTGTCCCTGACCATCCCCACCGGCAGTGTGCTGGCGCTGCTGGGACCAAACGGCGCGGGCAAAACTACGACCGTCCGCATGTTAACCAGCATCCTCGCGCCCACGTCCGGCTGGGCCAGGGTGGCCGGTTACAGCGTGATCGAGCAGCCGGCGCAGGTGCGGGCGCATGTGGGCGTGCTGACGGAACAGCACGGTCTGTACGAGCGCATGAAGGCGGTTGAGTATCTCGATTTCTTCGGGCGCGTCTACCGGCTGGACGCCACCGAACGCCGACGCCGGGCGCTGAACCTGATGGAGCGCTTTGGGCTGACCAGCGCGCTGGACAAACGCCTGGGCGAGTATTCCAAAGGTATGAAACAAAAGCTGGCGCTGGTGCGCGCGATGCTGCATAACCCGCCGGTGCTGCTGCTGGACGAACCGACTTCCGCGATGGACCCCCTCAGCGCCAAGCTGGTGCGCGACGCGATCATTGAACTTCAGCGCGACGAACGTACCTTCCTGATTACCACCCACAACCTGACCGAAGCGCAAAGCCTGGCGGACGACATCGCCATTATTCGGAACGGGCGCATCGTGGCGCACGGCTCGTTTGACGAACTGGCGCGGCAGTTTGTGGGCGACCCGGTGATGGAACTACGCACCGCCGCGCCGTTTAACGGTCTGGTGAAAGATATTGCCGATCTGGTGACAGTCGAGGATGCAGGAGACACCTGGATTCGCTACCGCGTGCCCGACCCGACCGTGACCAATCCGGCGCTGCTGCGCCGCGTGGCCGGTCTGGGCGTGGACGTAGTGACGCTGGCGCCGGTGTCGCAGACGCTGGAGGATATTTATTTGCAGGTGGTGAAGGAAGACGAGGGAGGCGCGGCCAATGGCAACTACAACGGTTAACACGCCGACGATGAGGACCGAAGCGCTCGGCTGGTGGGCCAACCTGCGCTGGACGATGGGCAACGCGCTCATCATCACCCGGCGCGAAGTGCGCGACAGTTTCCGCGACTGGCGTATCATCGCGCCGATTGTCATCCTCACCTTCCTGTTCCCGTTTCTGGCGCAGTTTGTGGCCGGGCAGTTTGTGGAGTTCGTCGCCGGTTACGGCGCGGAGTTGATCGGTGAGCGCACGATTCCGTTCCTGCTGATGATCGTTGGCTTCTTCCCGATTTCGATTTCGCTGGTAATCGCGCTGGAAACGTTTGTCGGTGAAAAAGAGCGCCGCAGCCTGGAACCGCTGCTGTCCACACCGCTGACCAACACCGAACTATACATCGGCAAAACGCTGTCGGCCATGATTCCGCCGCTGGTGTCCAGTTTCGGCGGCATGGCCGTTTACCTGGGCAGCCTTGTCTTTGGCGATCTGGCATGGCGGCCCCAGCCGATGCTGGTGGCACAGATTGTCATCCTGACGACGGTGCAGGCGCTGGTGATGGTAACGGGCGCGGTCGTGGTGTCCAGCCAGACGACCAGCACCCGCGCCGCCAATTTACTTGCCAGCTTCATCATCATCCCGATGACGCTGCTGATTCAGGGTGAAAGCGCGATCATGTTCCTTGCGCCGGACGCGGAATCGCCTGCCGGTATCGGCGCGCTGTGGGCGATCATCGTCGGCATGGTCGTCGTCGTGATTCTGCTGCTGCGGGTGGGCAACAGCATCTTCAACCGGGAAGAACTGCTGGGTCGCACGATTGACTCGCTGAACATCAGGGCGACCGTCCGGCGAGTCTGGCGGCAGGTGCGCGGTGTGGACGCCACCGGCGCGCCGGCGCGGTCGCTGCTGGACTGGTATCGGCGGGGAGTGTTGGGCAGCGTGGCGCGGCTGCGTCCGGCGATTCTCGTCACCATCGGCGTGTTCCTGCTGGCGCTGGTCGCGGGCGTGATCGTCGGCCAGCGCGAGGAATGGCGGCTGCCGTTGATCGCCACCGGCTCGGTCAGCGATATGCCGATCAACCTGTCGCAATATCTGGATATTTCGACGCAAACCGGCAGCTTCCGCTTCATCCTGTGGCAGAACGGGCGTATCCTGCTGGCGGCGGCGCTGCTGAGTATGTTCACCTTTGGCGTGGCGGCGCTGGTGCTGACACCGGCGGTATACGTGGTACTCGGCTATCTGTTCAGCCAGGTGATGATCGCCGGTCTCAATCCTGCGTTTCTGGTCGCAGGCGTGCTCACGCATGGCGTCATCGAAATCCCGGTGATCGTGCTGGCGACGGCAGCCGCTTTCCACCTGGGTTCGGTGGTAACCAAACCGCCGCGCGGTCTGACGGTCGGACAGGCGTGGACGGCGGCGCTGGCGGACACGATTCGCATCGCCATTGGCCTGGTCATCCCCGGCCTGATTCTGGCGGCGGCCATCGAAGCCTACATCACGCCGCGCGTGGTGATGGCCGTGCTGGGCGGTTAACCCGCCGCGATTTCGGCCTTCTCGCTCTCGCGCAGGCGGCGCATGACCGACATCAGCCCGGTCTGCAAATCACGCTGCGTTTCGATGCCGCTCCAGTCCAGCCCCAGGTCAACTACCGTTTCGGCGATGGCATCCGAAATGCCGGTGACGATGGTCTGCGCGCCTTTCAGCCGCGCCGCCTGAATCGTCCGGCTGAGGTGCTGCGCCACACCGGTATCTACCACCGGTACGCCGGTCACGTCCAGCACGACGTAGCGGGCGCGGTTGGCGCTGATTCCGGCCAGCAGGGCGCGCGTCATATCCTGCGCGCGGGACGAATCAATACTGCCAACGATAGGCATGATAATCACGCGGTCGGTCATCGGAATCACCGGCGTGGACAGCTCCTTCAAAAGCTGCTTCTGCGAGTCAATGATCTGCTGCTGCAGGCGTTTCTGCGTTTCAGCCGCGCGCATCTGCTCAGTGATGTCGTTGGAGATAAACGTCAGGCCGGCCTCCCGACCGTCCACCTCCACCGGGCCAACAATGGTGGAAAACCAGCTTGGCTGGCCTTCGGCGTTGTGCGTCATCACTTCGTAGGCGACCGCCGTCCGGCGCTCAATCACCTGCTCGACGATCTGGCGCACCCGTTCAACATCGGCGGGCGGCGTGAGATCATAGATACTCTTACGCCGGGTTTCTTCCAGCGTGCCGCCGACGGCCTTGTTGATAAATTCGATCTGCCCGTCTAGCTTGGTATATGCGATCATAACCGGCGCATTGGCGAGGATGGCGCGCCACTTCGCTTCGGAAGCCTGTACTTCCCTGGACGCTTCTGCCAGAGAAGTATTACTCAGTGCCAGTTGGGCGTTGAGATTTTCCAGTTCTGCCCGGCGCCGGGTTTCAATCACATGGCGCGAATAAACCAGGACGAAGAGAAAGGCACCCTGAAACATAAAGAAGATAAACGCTGTGGAACGAATGCCGCTGGCCGAGAACTGGTCAGCAGTAGAGGCTGGGAACAGCAGATTTAAGACAATAATGAGCGCGATCAGCAGCGCGAAAACAGAGGCAGCTACCCGACCGGGGAAGAAGGTAGCTGCCAGCAATGGGATAATCATCGCGTAAAAAATAACTGACGCAGATGATGGGTCAAACATCGGCGCTACGACAACCGCCACCACAACGGTAAGAATCAACAGCCAGGCACTCAGGCGGTAGAATCCGGCGCGGTTCAGCAGGTACTGCGCCAGCAGGACTCCCAGGCTTGCCACCGTGCTGACCATTGTCGCTCTACCCAGAATACCAGCCAACATCAGCAGCAGAATCGGAAAATCCAGCAGCAGCAACAGCCCTAACAATGCTGCCAGGAGCTGCGATTTAAAGCGAATCGCCGGATCGGTAATCGAGGGATGGGGCCGGGTAAGACGCTGGAGCAGAGGATGGGAAAAAATCAATGAGGTGGTTTCGGACAGGGGTTGCATGTTGTCCTCATGGGAAGCAATTTCATTCACGTAATACAAACAGTTTACTTCCAGCCTGTCCACAGGATAATTAAGGCTTTAGGCCAGTTTGATTCCCTAACGTGCAAAATGGGACATGGGAGTATACTTAAGGGGATGAGCTGGTCTTTATTTTTTCGCTGCGAGCGTAACTCACTGAACCGTGCCGGTTCGTTTACAAAGGAACATTATGGCCCGTGTGCTTATTCTCGGTACTGCTGCCGCCGTGTCGGACGCCAACCACGACAACACCCATTTTTTGCTGATCGGGGACAATGACCCGGTCCTGGTAGACTGTGGCTCCAATCCGCTTGGTAAGATTCAGTTCCAGGGGATTGACGACAACCGCCTGCAGGATGTGATCCTGACGCACTTTCACCCCGATCACGTCTCCGGCGTCCCCAATATGCTGATGCAATTGTGGCTGCTGGGACGGCAGGCGCCGCTGCGCTTTTTTGGCCTGCATCACTGTATCAACCGCATGGAAGATATGATGGTCGGTTTTTCCTGGCAGGAATGGCCGAACTTCTTCCCGGTAACGTTCCACCGGGTCAGCGAACGCTGGAACGCGCCCGTGCTGGAAAACGAGGATTTCCGCATCACGTCGTGGCCGGTGCATCATTTTATCCCGACCATCGGCCTGCGGATTGAAAACAAAAAGACCGGCAAAGTGCTGGCCTACACCTGTGACACCCAGCCGACCGATTCGTTGTACGAATTATGCAGGGACGCTGATTTGCTGATTCACGAAGCGGCGGGCGCCAGTTCCGGGCATAGCAGCGCCCGGCAGGCCGGCGAAACCGCCACACGGGTGGGCGCCAAGTGCCTGTATCTCATCCACTACTGGGTGTGGAACACCGATCCTACGCCGCTGGTCGCTGAAGCGCAGGAAACCTTTGACGGGCCGGTTACGCTCTGCCAGGATTACGATGTGTACGAATTCTAGTTTTCAGTTATCAGTTTTCGGTTGTCAGTTTAAGGTGCCTTTCTTTACTGATAACCGATAACTACCCCGACGTATCACCATTGGAAGCGCCGTCTACCGGCTTCACTGTCGCGTGCAGGAACTGGAAATCGTCACGTGGCGGGATAATTTCGTGAATTTCCATCACTTCAAACCGGTTGCGGCCAATCTGCACGATGTCACCCACCTTCGGGCACTCCGGCTCGTTGCGAATGCCGCCGGGATATTCGCCGCCGACCACCACGTAGCTGACCTTGTAAATCATGGCAGCATCTCCTCCTTGTTCGGCGCGTTCAGGACGCGCTCGATGCATCGAGATTCCGGTGGCGCAGTTTAAAGCTCAAATCCATCGCCATGTTCCGCATCATGATGTAGCCCAGGGCGGTGTCCGACGTACACAGGTTGAGGAAATCGTCGCTGCTGATGGAATAAACAACGGTGTTGTTCTGGCAGGCGATGACCGACGCCGACCGGTCGCTCTGGTCGAGCAGCGCCATTTCACCAAAAATCTGCCCCTGTCCCAGATACAGGCTGATCGGTTTGCCGCCTTTGCCGTCCTTGATGCGGATTTCGACCTCGCCACGCGTGATGACGTACATCTTTTCGCCGTGGGTGCCCTGGTCAAAGATCGGCTGGTCGGCGTTGTACTCCTCCCGGTGGCTGATGGCCGCCAGCCGCCCCAACTGCTGCGCGTCCAGACCCCGGCACAGTTCTACGCCTTTTAAGATTTCTACGAGTTCCATGTTAATGCCCCCTCGTTAGCTCGCTATCTTTATTATACCGGGAAATGGGGAAACTGGCTGAAACCACGTCTGCTGAAGCGCGTAAAAATGGGAAGCACGGCGGCGCGCCCCATGTGCGCCAGGACAAGACTTCAGTTGGCGTCGCCGGACGGCGGAACGACAAAAGCCACCTCAAAGGTGGCTGGGAGGATCGTTTTTAATTCTTTCAGCCTGTCTTCAGCAGGCTTACCGCGAATGATTCAGCCAGTTCGTGCTTGTGAATGGTTCGACACGCCTTTGAAATCCCGACGCACACAGGGGGAATCTGCGGCGGTCAGACCATGCTTTCCCCGCCGTCTACGTTGATGGCCTGCCCGGTGATGAAGCGCGCTGCGTCCGAACACAGGAACAGCACCACGTCCGCGACGGCTGCCGGCGTACCCCAGCAGCCCTGCGCGTTCACAGGTTGGTTGGTCGGTGTATCGCCTTCAGCGATATTGCCGGGACAGACCGCGTTGACACGGATGCCAAGCGGCGCGAGTTCGCGGGCGCTCTGGCGGGTCAGGCCGATCAGTCCGGCCTTGCTGGCGACGTAGGCCACACCGTCCGGCAGCGGGTTAGGGTGACCGGCGGTGGAGGCGATATTGACGATCACGCCGCCGCCTTCGTCCGCCATCACCCGCCCCAGCAGTTGGCTGCAAAAAAATGCGCCGGTCAGATTCACGTCCAGAATGCGCCGCCAGTCCCATTCGTCCAGCGCGGGCAGCGGCCCCGGTTTCATCACCCCCGCTGCATTGACGAGGATATGGATCCGCCCGAAGGCGTCGCGTCCGGCTTCGATCAAGGAACCGACCTGAAAGCGATTGGAGACATCGGCCTGCCAGGCCAATGCCCGGCCACCAGCAGCAGTAATCTGTTCCGCCACCCGGTCGGCGCGGTCCGGGTTCACATCGTTGGCGATCACCGCCGCGCCGGACGCTGCCAGCGCCAGTGCAATCGCCTGCCCCACATCCGCGCCCGCGCCTGTCACCAGCGCCGTCTGCCTGGACAGATCAACGTGAAAGGCGCTCAAAGGCTCTGCAACCAGTCGTGTATCGTGTTCTGCACGCCAAAGTGCAGCCGGTTGGTGCGGGGGTCAATCAGCATCCGGTCGGCGTAGGGCGCGACGTAGTAGGCCGCGCCGTGTGGGTAAGCGGCGTTGTGGGCGTCGCAGATCGCTTTGCCGTACTGCTGCCAGGGATTCCAGTCGTGCTGGCCCATGACCACCAGCAAACGGGATTCAATCGCCAGCACCTCGCCGGCGTTCAGGGTATTGGTCGCCAGGATGACACCGGCGGGATGCTGCACGCGGGCGAACAGGCCAAACGAACTGCCAAGCAGGCCGGTGCCAGCATCCTGCGCCAGAATCACCACGCGGCGGCGGTCCACGTGGGGCTGTTCCAGCGCGACCTCGTAGGCGTTCACCGCGTCCTGTGTGGTGGAGCCGCGCCCGCCCGCGCCGCTGCGTCCGGTGCCACGTTTGTCCCAGCGGAACACGGCGTAACCGGCCTCCAGCCCCACATCGGCAAACGCCTGATAGCCGTCGCGGGCTTCACAGCCAGCATGGTGCAGCACAAAGACTAGGGGAAACAACTGGGAACGGGAAGGGGTAACGGGGTAATCTATCTGGCCGGACAGGCGCACGCCGTCGCCGGCAAAGATCATCTCCTGGGATTCCCCCGTCTTGACGCTTTCCAGAACAGTGTTCGAGGTCATGGCTTTTCTACCCCACATGATCGAAAACGATAGTTGGAAAGCTCAAACAAGTATTAGTTGTCTATTAACTTTTTGTTCGTCCCGGACAGACAGCGTTCAGTATAACACGATTCAAAATTTTCGCACATGACTTCCGTAATGGCTAACTTGACGAAATAGAACGTTGGTGCTAACCTGAAAGAAACGTAATGATAATGGTAGCATAACAGACCGTCGAGGAAAGAACTTGGCGCTCGAATTCAACAAACTGGTGGACCAACTGCTGAAGCTGCGGCGGATGCTGGACGAACTGGACTTTGACCGCAGCAGTCGCCTGCAGGTGGCGCTGGAACGGTTCTTCGCCGCTACTGACCTGGACTTGATTCACGAGCGCATCCGGCTGACTCGCCAGCCGGAGATCAGCGGTTACCGGGGCGCTGCCCCGCTCGACCCGCCCTACGATGAGATCATCTGCCAGACCTTCCCTGCCCCGGCCTGCCCGCCCGGCGCGACGATCATCGCCGCCGATGGCTCGCAGGTGTATCCCAACGAACAGACGCCGCTGCCGTATTATCTGCTGAACACCGGTCTGTTTGTCTACCATCACGGCGCGGAGCGTACGCCGGAACAGATCACGCTGCCACGCCTGTTTTTCCATCCTGATCACGTGCGGGATGCCGGCGGTCGCGTGGTCAGCCACCGCACGATTGACGCACAGCGTACCGTGAGCGAAATGCATGAACTGGCGCGGCTGGCCTGGGAACTGCGCGGCGAAGCCCGCCCGCTGCTGGCGCTGTACGATAATCACCTGTTGTTCTGGGTGACCAGCGAGGTCGGCAACCATCTCGAATTGACGCGCAGCTATCACGCGGCGCTGGTGCACCTGCACGACGCCGGTGCCATTCTGGCGGGCTACGTGGATAACCCGATGCGCAGCCGCGTGGTCATCCGGCTGCTGCATCTGTTGAGCATCCCGGACGAAGAACTGCTGCACGCTGATATGAGCGTCAGCCCGGAACTGGAAGGGCTGAAGGACATTCACCTGTTTGACGTGGTGCTGGAGCCGGGCGAACGCTCAGCGCTGATGGTGCAGAACTCCCCGCGCAACCTGCAATACAAAAAACGCGGTGACAGCTACGAGATTGCCTTCTTCTATCTGAAGGTGTCCTCCGGCTACCGCGATTCAATCGTGCGGGTGGATATTCCGATGTGGGTGGCGCGTGATAAACAAAAAGTGGATGAACTGCACGCGCTGCTGGTGACGCAGTGCCAGATGCAGGGGCGTAATCCGTACCCTTATGCGCTGACGCGGGCCGACGAACTGGCTTTTGTCAGCAGCAAGGATAAAGCCAAACTGGATGAGATGATCGGGCTGGAACTGCGGAGCAAGGGCATCGAACCGCGCTACTTCTCCGCCAAGACCTGGGGCAAGGAACTGGCCCGCAGTACCAGACGCCAGCATGAGTTATAGCGAGGACACAACATCATGGTAGGGCAGGAACAATCGCTAACGGTGGGGCGTGTGCTGCGAGCCAGCACACGTGGATTCATCTGCGGCACACAAAGCAACAAGATAGACCACCGCCACGATTTTGGCGCGTTTGTCAGCGCGCCGATTGCCAACGACGACTCGGTACGGGTCGTCGGGGTAATCTATGCGGTGGAAATTAAGGACGATATGCTCGTCAGCGAACTGGTGATGGCCGAGGCGCTGAACAGTAACATCCTGCGCGACCAGCGCGAAAACCGGATGGTGCCGCTGGAAATCAGCGTGTTGAGCATCGGCTACATCTACCGGGACATGATCGTCCACAGCCTGCCGCCCCGCCCGCCAATGAGCCTGTCGCTGGTGGAACTGTGTACAGCGGATTCGGTGTATGCTTTCACGCAGCGG
Source organism: Chloroflexota bacterium (assembly GCA_016223085.1). Taxonomy (GTDB): domain Bacteria; phylum Chloroflexota; class Anaerolineae; order Aggregatilineales; family Phototrophicaceae; genus CFX2. The sequence continues at coordinate 118,712 of JACRPS010000008.1, read as the reverse complement.
CTGGATTTTCTGCCGCTGGCGCTGAGCGCGTCCGAAGTGCCGTCGGATGATCTGATCGGCGCGGCGATTCGCTATGCCTCCTATGCTTACCCGGACAACCGGCGTTACGAGTTTCTGGTGCGCTGTGGTCGTGAGATTGCCCGGCAGCTTTCGCACGACCTGAAGCGGCTGGAACACGTTCTGGCGCTGATCCGGCCATAATGGTGGGGTAGAGTAGCGGCCTTTTTGCTTAAACATACTGTCAGTTTAGCACACTTGTTCTGATTTGTAAAGGGGGTGGGCCGATGATTTCAGCACATTTGACCGATTGGCTGCTGGCCGCACCCACCCCCTCCATTCGCTACCTCACGCTCCGGCATCTGCTGGACAGGCCGGAAACGGACGCCGAGGTGCAGGCTGCGCGGCGCGAAATCATGTCCGTCGGCCCGGTGCCGGTGATCCTGGCGAAACAGACGGATACCGGCCAGTGGGCGGACGAACACAGCTACTACACCCCCAAATACGTCAGTACGCATTGGAGTCTGCTGCTGCTGGCGGAACTACACTCCGAGGCGGACGACCCATGCTTCCGCCGGGGTGTGGAATTTATGCTGGACAAAACGCTGGCCGCGCTGACCCGCGCCACCGGTGAAAATAAAACCGACTTGGCCTGTTTCTGGAGCAATCTGCTGCGCTACGCGGTTTACACCGGGTACGCTGACGACCCGCGCACGCAGGCCGTCACCCGCTACCTGCTGCGCAGCTTGCAGCAGGACGACGTGTGCCGGTGCGCCTATAACTGGCACTACGCCTGCGCTTGGGGCGCGGCGCGGACGTTGTGGGCGCTGGCGGCGCTGCCACAAGCCTGCCGCCCGCCTGAAACGGAGGCGGCGATACAGCACGCGGTTGCGTTCCTGCTGGAGTCGTTCAGCCTGACCGAAGCCAATTACCCCACCGACCCGGAGCGCGGGAAAATCCATCCGCTGTGGCACCGCCTGAATTCGCCATTGTTTTATCAGGCCGACATCCTGTTTGTGCTGCGGACGCTGGCGGAACTCGATCAACTTGACCACCCCAGCGCGCAGATCGCGCTGGACTGGCTGGCCGCCCGGCAAAGACGCGGTGGGCGCTGGCACGGCAGCAGCCCGTATCGCGGGCGCACCTGGAAGGCGCTCGGCGATCAGGAAGAAACGGATCGGTGGGTGTCGCTGCACGCGGCGCTGATTTTGCGGCAAGCGGGGCGGGTGGTGTAGGGACATGGCAGCGCCATGTCCCTATGGCTTTTGATTATGGAGCGAGGAACTCGCTCACCCAGGTTGGGCGCGGCGGCAGATCGCCCGCTTTCACCTTGTCGCGCCATTCTTCGTCGGTCATCCGCTGGTTGATGTCACCAACGAACTCGTAGTAGCTGAATACCCCGCCACGCACCATTTGCAGGCCGCCCTGCGGATGGGGCACGACGACATAGATGGTGTCCACCGCGCCGACCCCTTCCTGTAACACCTGACCGATCATCGGCGCGCTGGCGATGTCCGTCACCAACGCCACTGGCTCGGGGTTCGACGGGTCTTGCAGCGTGACGCGCACCCCGGACAGATATGACCCGATGCCTTGCAGCGTCATCAGGTCGTCCTCACTCAGCGGTTCGCCCCGCAGTTCCTTGTTTGCCAGTTCGGCCATGTGGGCGGAAAACTCCGCCAGTGTCGGCAGTTGGCCGAGCGATAGTTGCAGGTTAAACAGTGGGACATCGCTGAACGTGCCATCATCCCTGAATTCAGGGAACTCGTTCGAGTTGATGTCGGTCAGGCCGCGCTGCTTCAGCCCTTCGTAGGTCAGCGCCGCCACAACGGCAATCCGCGCGAACACCTGCGGATTCGGCTCAACATAACCATAGCTGAACAGTTCGCCGCCGCCGCCCAGGCCGCCCGGCGGCTTGGCGTACAGCACCGTGTCGTGTTTCAACTGCGTATAGCTGGCGAGGGCGGTGTGCAGGTCTTTCAGCGTCCAGGCATCTGTCCGCATCAGCGGCGGCAGCCACGCCGGCAGATTCTGCGGGTCGCGCTGCCACAGTGGTTGCAGCGTCCACAGCCACGCGCCGTACACCGTTTGCAGCCATTCGTCCTGCATGATGGCATTTACTGCTTCACGCTGCTGCGCCAGATTATCGGCATACTGTGGGAACTCCGCCGCGCCCTGCGCTTCCGCCAACTGCTGCGCCGTGACCGAACCGAGCGCGGCGGCCACGTCCAGCGCCGAGGGCAACAGCCGTCCGCCGACATACGGGTCCATCAACTGCTGCATCACGTTGGCGTCTACCGTGAAGCGCTGCCCCATCAGCCGGAAGCCGCGTGATTCTTCACCAATATCGGCAGCATCGGTGCTGGGCGGCAGCAGCAGGCCGTTGATGCGCGGCGGCGGCAGTTCCTTCACACGTGCCATGAAGTCGGTCAGCCTGCCGGAATCGGCCAGCGCGTCCAGTGGCAGTTCCGCGCCAAACACGGCATCGGCCAGCGTGCCATATTCCGCCGGTCCCAGGTCGTCAGCGTTGCCGATCAGGAAATTAATCACGTCGTTGGCGTCCTGCCAGTTCAGGTACGCACCCTCGGCGTTCCGCAGCGCGCGTAAGACCAGCAGCGCCGTCTGGGTGGCGGTTTCGTCTTTCGCCAGGAAGGTGATGCGGCTCAGCCACATCATGCCCCGGAAGTACTGTTCCAGCGTTTCATCGCCGGCATAGTGACCGCGCGGGCGGTACTGGCTGAAATCCTCCATGTAACGTTCGCCGAGGAACGGCACGTTGACCTGACGTTCGCCCGCCAGCGCCTGCTGGATGATCGCCTGCTCTGCCGGGTCGGCGCTGGTCATCTCGCCGCTGAAAAGTTGGTCAGCGACCGAGAGATAGGTCACGGCGTTAGTGGCAGCAGTTGCCAGCGGCGTACCTGCCGCTTCGTCGGCCTGCTGCCGGGCGGCTTCCAGTGCGGGCCGGACTACCGCGACCATTCGGTTAGCCAGCAGACCGCGTTCCAGATCGGCCAGCAGGTTATCGAAGATAAAATGCAGCGTGTGCAGGAACGAGTCGGTGGTCACAAACCAGCCCGTCCCTTCCTCCGACGGCCAGTTCTCGTCCCACATGTAAGCCTGGTCGAACCAGTCGAGCCCGGCAGGCACGACGACAAAGCCGTTTTCCGCCAGCAGCGCCCGCTGTTCGTCGGTCAGTTTGTCGGCGAACTGCACTTCCGCCACGTCAACTGGCAGCGCCGGCAGATCGCCGCTGTAGACCGGTGGCGGGGTGATGGTCAGCGGGTCGGGCAGATCAGTACGCCAGAAATTGGCGGAGAATTTGGCCCAGTCCCACTGAACGAAGCCGGTGTCTTGCTGCGCGGCAGCCGGCGCGACACTGAGCAGCAGCGCCGCCAGCAGCGCCAGGAAAAGGCGATAACGTTTGTTGTGCATCGTGAGGTCCCCCCTTTGAGCACTCCCTTACAATCCAGATTATATCCTATGCCAGTGAGTCCGGCACTGAATGATGGCTATACAGCGCTTGCCTGACGACTGGCCTACGCCGGCGGCATAAAACAAACAGAGGGCTTGATACCCTCTGGTTGGTGTGTTCGAGAACTGGACTTGTAGCTAAAAAAGGTGGTTATTTCAGTAGGGACATGACGGCGTCATGTCCCTACCAAGGTTATGGCGCTAGGTACGGTGACAGGCGACCCAGTGGCCGGGCGTGACTTCGATCAGTTCCGGGTCAGGGTCGTGGTAACAGATATCAATCGAAACCGGGCAGCGCGTGTTGAAGTTGCAGCCGACCGGCGGGTTGGCCGGGCTGGGCACGTCGCCGGTGAGGATGATGCGCTGGCGGCGCTCCTCGACCGTTGGGTCCGGCACGGGCACGGCGGACAGCAGCGACTGGGTGTAGGGGTGCAGCGGATTTTCGTACAGTTCGTCCGCATCGGCCAGTTCCACGATCTTGCCCAGGTACATCACGGCCACGCGGTCACAGATATGGCGCACCATGCTCAGGTCGTGGGCGATGAACAGGTAGGTCAGGTTGAGTTCGTCCTGCAGTTCTTCCAGCAGATTAACCACCTGTGCCTGAATTGACACATCCAGCGCCGAAATTGGCTCGTCGGCGACGATAAACGTCGGGTTGAGCGCCAGCGCGCGCGCCACGCCGATGCGCTGCCGCTGACCGCCGGAAAACTCGTGCGGGTAGCGGTTGACAAAGTACGGGTTCAGGCCGACGCGCTCCAGCAGGCTTTCGACGTATTCCTGCTCTTCCTTGCGGTTGTTCATCACCTTGTGGATGCGCAGCGGTTCGCTGACAATGCGCCCAACCGACATACGCGGGTTGAGCGAGGCAAACGGGTCCTGGAAGATCATCTGCATCCGGCGGCGCATCTTGCGCAGGTCTTCGCCGCCCATCGTCGTCAGTTCCTGGTTTTCAAACACGACCGACCCGGCGGTTGGGCGGTACAATTGCAGGATGGTGCGTCCGGTTGTACTTTTGCCGCAGCCGGACTCGCCCACCAGCCCCAACGTTTCACCTTTGTACACGTCGAAGCTGATATCATCAACGGCCTTCACCGCGCCCACCTGGCGCTGCAGGATGATGCCGGAGGTGATCGGGAAATATTTTTTGAGATTACGCACCTTGAGGATAACTTCGCTCCTCGGCGCGGCTTTGATTGATGTGGGTTGCGGTACTACGCTAACCATGTTTCGCTTCTCCCAGCGGCTCGGCGGTACGGACATCTACCCAGCAGGCTTTGATATGGTTGGGATTACTGCCGGGGCCGGGTTCCAGCGGCGGCATTTCCGCACATTTTTCAATTCGGTAGGGACAGCGCGGCTGGAACGGGCAGCCCTTCGGTTCGATGCGCATATCCGGTGGCGAACCTTCGATCTGCGTCAGTTTTTCGCCGCCGCCACGACGGTCAAGGCGCGGCAGCGATTTGAGCAAACCCAGCGTGTACGGGTGGCGCGTGTCCTTAAACACTTCCTTCACCGGGCCGCGTTCCACGATCTTGCCGCCGTACATCACCTGCACCGTATCGGCCAGACCGGCGACAATGCCCAGGTCGTGGGTAATCCAGATCATCGCCATGCCGATTTCGTCGCGCAGGCGGCGCACCAGGTCGAGGATTTGCGCCTGAATCGTCACATCCAGCGCCGTCGTCGGCTCGTCGGCGATCAGCAGCTTGGGATTACACGATAGCGCCATCGCAATCATGGCACGCTGGCGCATCCCGCCGGAGAACTGGTGCGGGTAGTTGTCCAGCCGCTTGTGCGGGTCGGCCACACCCACCATCGCCAGCAGATCGGCGGCGCGGTCGCGGGCTTCCTTGTTGCTCATACCCAGGTGCAGCTTGAGCGCCTCAGTGATCTGCGTGCCAATCGTCAGCACCGGATTGAGCGACGTCATCGGGTCCTGGAACACCATCGCAATTTCCGCCCCACGCACGGAGCGCATTTCTTCCTGCGACAGCTTCAGCAAATCCCGACCGCGAAACAACACCTCACCCCGTTCGACCTTGCCAGGCGGCGTGGGGATGAGGCCCATAATCGAAAGGACATGGACGCTCTTACCGCTGCCGCTTTCCCCTACCACACCCAGCGTTTCGCCTTCGTGGAGTTTATAGGAAACGCCGTTAACGGCGTAGACCGTCCCCTCCTGCGTGTAAAATCGAGTGACGAGGTCTTTGACCTCCATCAGAACGGGCTGAGCCAAATTCTTTTCCTCCCAACACTTAGGAACTGGCAAGAGGTTTTTTGGAAATAATGTGTCGTAATTGTCCACACTTCCGCTCAAAATGCAAAAATTGCATGAACAACATGGCGGCAGTATGCTGTGCTCAATACTCACAACCTTACAGAACGGTTCGAAGCGGTGTGAAATTCGGGGTCAGTAATCACGTAGGGGCGGGTTTCAAACCCGCCCCTACAGTGTTTATAATCATAGTGGCTTTTGAAACAAAGTCAACGCTGGATAATGTTCGGGCGGTGGTTCAACGATGATATCCGTGCTGCCGACGCCGGATGTTGCAACCGCACGGCTGGCTAGCTATCACTCGCACGTTTGCCCCGGTGCGTCCAGTTCGATCAACCACAGGCCGCCGTTGACGCCGTTAGCCGCCAGCGCAATCCGGGCATTGTCCGGCGACAGCCACCAGCGGGCGCGCTCGTCGTCTGCCAGTTGCAGCGGCAGCGGCATCAGCTCATGCAGTGCGCGCGTTTGCAGGTTAAAGCAGTGCAGGCGCGGCTGGCCGTCAATCGGCAGCGCCACGTAGATAGACGTGGTGTTGGTGGCTTCATCCACGCGCCATAGCGGGGCCGGCCAGTTGTTGCCCGGCGGCGTCATGGTGAACAGCGGGTCGAGTTCCTTAAACGCCATGCGTTTGAGGTAATAGCCGGCCCGCCCCTCCTGCTCAACTGCCAGCACCAGCCGCGTGCCGTCGGGGTTCGCGCCCGGTACGATCAGCGATGGAATCGTTTCCTCCGGCGGTTCGCCCAGGGTTTGGCCATCCACGTCCGCCGTGAAGTAGATCACCGGGTCGCCAAATGCGCCGTAGTAGTAGGCCAGGAAGCGCCCCGGCTGCGCCAGCCAGTAGATGCCCTGCAGGGTGCGGTTCGCCAGCCCTTCGTACAGCACCCGCTTAAATGAGCCGTCCGGTTCGGCGGTGATGATGGTATTCAGTTCGTTCTGGTAAACCATGCGCCGCCCGTTGGGGTCGAAGCTCATGAACGACCGGTTGAGCAGCGCCGGATCGGTCAGACCAACCTGCTGGTGCATCGCCTCGCGCTCGACAAATTCGGTTTTGGGATGGGTGATCGGTGTTTCGCTGTCCTGCGCCACGTTGTATTCGTACCAGTCCCAGCGGGTGAACAGGTCACGCCAGCAGCCCGTGCCGTAACGCAGATTGTCCCTGTCAATCCATTCGACGCTGACGACTTCGCGTCGTGTCACCGGCACGACGTTCAAAATCGGCGCGGCGTCGTCGGGCTGCGGGTCGGTTGCTTCCGCCTGCGCGAGTATTTCGACGCGTTGGATGGCTTCGGCATCACCCTCGTACAATTCGAGTGTCACGGCGAACGGCTGCGATGCATCCGGCTGGAGGGTGAAGTCCGGCAGCAGCCCGGCGAGACAGGCGTTCACTGGATAACCGATGCCTTCGCCGATCAGCGTATTATCTGCGTCATACACTTCCGCCAGCAGCGTAATGTTGGTATAAGCGTCGCCACTCTGGTTGACCAGCAGCCCTTCGGCGACCAGCACAGTCTGGCCGTATCCATCTACTTCCGGGATAACCGTAACATCCTGTGTGACCAGCCCATTATCCTGGGCGTTGACCATCTGAATTCCCACCAGCGCAGCCAGTAACAGCAGCATCCATCGGCGCATGGTTCGTCCTTTCACAACCGCGCCGAATTGTAGCGTAGAAGGGATGCGGGATGCGGGACGAGGGATGAGTGTTTGATGATTCTTACTCATCCCTTTCCACGCATCACTTGCTGTAAAGGTGACGCAAGGCGGCCTCCAGCGTAGGGTACTGAAACTGAAAACCGGCTTCCTGCACGCGTTTGGGCTGGACAAAGCGGCCTTCCAGCACCAGCGCCGCGACTTCGCCGAAGGCCAGCCTGAAAGCAAACGCTGGCGCGGGCAGCAGCGATGGTCGTCCCAGCACCCGCCCCAGCACCTGCCCGAACTCGGCGTTTGTCACCTGCTCCGGCGCTACCAGATTATATACCCCACGCGCTCCAGGCGTTTCGATCATAAAACGTATGGCTGCCAGTACATCGTCCAGCGCCACCCAGGGCAGCGGCTGTTTACCGCTGCCAATCGGCCCGCCGACGAACAGCTTATACGGCAGCGCCAGGCGCGGCAGCACGCCACCCGCCTTCGTCAGCACCACGCCGGTACGGAGGACGCAGCGCCGCACACCCATCGCTTCCACCGGCGCGGTGGAGGCTTCCCATTCTTTTACGACGTTGCCGAGAAAAGTGCTGGCGCCGGGCGAGTCTTCGGTCATCCGGCGGGTATTGTCCGGCGGGTAATAATCCACGCCGGACATCTGAATCACGACTTCCGGCTTGATGCGCGCCTGCGCTACCGCTTCCACCACCGCCTTGCCCGCGTTCTGGCGGCTTTCCAGAATGCGCTGCTTGCGCTCCGGCGTCCAGCGGTCAGGCAGGAAGCGGTTGCCACCGATGTTTTCACCAGCCAGGTTGATGATTGCCTGAGCGCCATCTGCCAGCTGTCCCCACCCTGCCGCCGATCGGGCGTCCCAGCGTTCGACACGCACCCCCGGCGGCAGTCCCGTCGCACGCTCAGGGTTGCGGCTGAGCACGATCACCTCGTACCCGTGTTGCACCAGATCAGCCGCCAGCGGCCTGCCAATCAAGCCTGTTCCACCCGTAATAATCACGCGCATGGTTCATTCCCTCGTCCGGGTTAATTGTTCACATATTGTACAGGTATTGTATGTCCAGTAGCGGAGAGGAGTCAACCCATGCTCATGAGGTGTTTATTTGGCTACCGTACGGGCTAAAAGTGAACTAACCCCGTTTTTCCAGCCGCCTTCAGGTGGCTTTTGCCGTTCAGCCGGACGGCTTTCAGCGTCCGGCGCGGCCAACCCTAGCCTTATCCTGGTGCATATGGAGCCTCTCGCCCTGTTCCTACCCATCCTGCACTGTAATCACCCCCAATTCCAGATAATCACCATCCTCTACCGGCAGGCGAGCAGCAGGGTTATTGAGATCGTACAGCCCGATAATCAGGGTGTACGAGCCAGGAGCTAAATCGGTGGGGATGAGCAGGCCGTGCCGGTCGGTGATCGTTTCGTTCGGCTGCCACGTGGTTGTGAGTTTAAGACCGCCGCCGGGTTCGCTGTCGCGCTGCGTCGCTAACCTGCCGCCGCCGTCAAGTAGCTGTACGAACACTTTGTAACGTGTATCCAGCGGCGCGTCCGTCTGCCACTGAAGCTCAAGTTGCAGCACCTCACCGGGCTGCACATGGTCGCTGCTGAGAGCATACCCTTCCAGCGTGATCGAGTCGCCAAGATGCGCGCCTGCTTCGGTCAGCGGCGGCATTTCAGCCGGCGCAGCATACCGCGCCAGCCGCACGTCGCCGTACCAGACGTTTTCGCCGGCTTCAAACGCTTCCGTGTCCAGCGTCGTTTCAACCACACGGTTGGGGTCGCGTTCGGCTTCACCCCAGAACACGGCGAAGATGCGGTCGTGATTGGCGATGATGTCGCGCACTTCGGCCCGCGCCACCGCGTCGTCCCCGCCTAAGCCCCGCGGCAGGGGGTAAACGAGCGTATCGCCTTTGTAGTAGTAGCGGAACACTTCTTCCTGGTTGGGCGCGTCGAGGATGATCGCATCGTCCGGCGTTGCTTCATCTGCAATCGCTGCCGCAATCGCGCGGTAATCGGCGCGCTGGAAACGCGGGTCATCGTATAACAAAGTCACGCCGCGCCCGGCGTCAAACAGCACCACGCCAAAGCTGAGCGCCACCGCCGCCATCAGCAGCGGCGACGGTCGTGGCCCGGTGCGTGCCGCCCACCACATCACGTCCGCCGTGCGTCCCATCCACAGCGCGAAGGCGATCTGCGCCGGGAGCAGGAATTTGAGGTTGGCCGGGCGGAACAACCCCAGCGCCAGGAACAGCCCGACGATCACCAGCAGCGCGATCACCGGGAACAGGATGCGCCCCCAGCGCGGACGCGCCGCATGGAACGGCGCGAGGCCGACCGCCAGGAAGATGGGCACGTAGGGCAGCGTGGCGGGCGCGGTCGCCTCAAAGGTCAGGCCATACGCCAGCCAGCCAAGAATCGTTTGCAGCGCCTCGCCCATCCCAACCGGCTGTCCGGTGTTCGGCCATGCCATCACCTGCGCCCACGCTGTCGGCAGCCAGGGCAGGAACAGGAGGAGGGCGAGGGCGTTCGCCAGAAAGAAAGTACTGAGTACTGAGTACTGAGTGCTGAGGCGGAAGTTCCGAGTTCCGAGTTCCGAGTTAGAATTACCAAGTGCTGAGTGCTGAGTGCTGAGTGCTGAGTTATCAGTTTTCGGTTCTGCTGCTTTTGACTGAGAACTGAGAACTGAGGACTGAAGACTTGCGACTGAAGACTGAAGACTGAAGACTATCCACACCACCACCATCACCGCCTGCGCGAGGATGACCAGCGCGTAGGCGTACTGCGTGTACAGCCCGGCGGCGTTAACGAGGCCGAGAGCGAGCGCCCAACGGATTTGCGGTTGCCGTAGGGACACGATATATCGTGTCCCTACATCCTCTCTCCGTGTGGGGGGATAGGGGTCAAGGATGTTCGCCAGTATCCATAGTGACGCCGCCGACCACAGCGCCAGCAGGGCGTACATACGCGCTTCCTGCGCGTAGTAGATGTTAAACGTATTGAGCGTCACAAACAGCGCGGCGATCAGTCCGGCAAACGCGCCAAATAGCCGCCGTCCCAGCGCGTAGGTAAAGGCGACGGTCAGCACGCTGGCGAAAGCTGACAGCGCCCGCAGCGCAAATTCGGTATCGCCGGTGATCTGCCGCCACACCGCCAGCAGCAGGTAATAACCCGGCGGGTGAATATCCCGCGCGGCATTGACGGCGATGTCCGCGAACGAGCGAGTCGCCTGCACGAAGCTGTTGCCCTCGTCGTTCCACAACGACTGCGCTTCGAGGTTATGAAAACGTAGGTAAAAGGCGAAAGATACAACCGCCAAGACGCCAAGAACGCCAAGAAAACGGTATTGTTGTAGGGACACGATATATCGTGTCCCTACATTCCCCGCCGTCACCCTACCGTTTTTTGACTGACGACTGATGACTGACGACTGACGACTTCTCTGTGCCTCTGTACCTCTGTGCCTCTGTGTTACGCTTTTCTTCTGTGCTTTTTTTGTCATTTCGCGTTTGTCCCCGGCTGCCTGGTGATGTATGCCTTCATACTCTCGTACACCGGCAGCGGCGTGAAGTCCGGCTCGACCATGCGAAAATAATACGACGCCTGATTGCGGCGGCTGTCGTCTTCCTGCTTGAAGAACCAGTAGAAAATGACGCCAACCCAGGGCCATTCCGCCTGGGCGCGCTGGTAGGCCAGCGGCATGTACCGCGCGGCCTGCTCCTCGCTCACGATGCCGAAATTGCCGTACTGGATTTGCACGATAGTCGGGTCTTCCGGCTGGGCGTTCCAGGCGGCCTCGCTGATCCAGATCGGTTTATGTGCGTCGCCGTTCGCCACCATGATATCGCGGATATAGATGTGCCGGGCGTAGGTCAGCGTCATCGGACGCAGGCGGCGGTCAGTTGGGCCGCTGTAGAAGCCGTACCCCTGTGCCGACATCACGTCAAAACACTTGCCCGCGCCGGCGTCATACATCCGCTGCAAGAAAATGAAGTCGTTGAGGTTTTCTGCCGACAGCGACACGGTTGGCGACAGCGGCCCGCTGATGACGACGATGGCCGGGTCAACCGCTTTCAGCGCCGTGTACGTCCGGCACAGCAGATCGGTATAGGCTTCGGGGTTCACCGCCTGGTTGCCCCATTCGGGGTAAATGTTCGGCTCGTTCCAGATTTGGTAGTAGTACAGGCGGCCTTTGTAACGCTCCGCTACGGCGACGGCATAGTTGACAACATCCTGCACGTCATCCGGCGGCGCTTTTTCGCCAATATCGGGATTGGCGTGAGTCCAGGCCGGAGGATTGTCCAGCCGCGCCATGATGTTCAGGCCATATTTTTCCGCCAGATCAACGATGTTGTCGTATTTGTCCCACGCGCTGATGACGCCGACCGCGTCCACGTTGCGGCGGTCGTCAAAATCGCCGCGCCCGTGAATCTCGATGTCTTCCCAGGGGAACTGCTGGCGAATCCACCGGAAGCCGGCCTCCGCGATCATCTGCACCTGGCGTTCGCGTTTGGACGGTTCAACCTCGTTCTGTAAAAACGTGTTGACGCCGTAGGGACTCACGTCCACGTGCTGAATTGGTACATCGGGCGCGGTATTCGGCTGCGGGCGGGTGAAATTGCCCAGGTATTCGACAAGGCCGCGCACCTGTGCCAGCGGCGTTTCTTCGCCGGTCAGCCACCACAGGCCGTTCCAGATCAGGCCGTGCGAACGCAGATCGAGCGCCAGCAGCGCGACGAGCACGATACAAACAAATACGCCGCCGATCAGCCAGCGGGTACGTTTGGAAGAAAGTTGAATAGACATAGGAGAGGATTATAACCGCCAGGTTGCAAAGGACGCCAAGAGCCTTTTTATAAAATCTTGGCGCTCTTGGTGTCTTGGCGGTTCAACACCTTTTGTATTTTGTGATATACTACAAGCAGCATTAAGATTTACAGAAATTATTGGAGGGTAGACGACAATGGCAAGCAACGGCCAGGCCGATAACATGCAGGACGTGGCGGACGACATCCAACGCGAACTGCGCGAACTCCAGCGCCAGCTACGTGGACGCGCTAACGAGGTGCGTAAGGAAGTGGTCAAGCAGTTGTACACCGGCGCCGACGCCATCCGCCGGGAAGCGCGCCAATCCGATGCTGGCGATGACGCCAAGCGCAGCGCCGACGAAATCGCGCGTGGGCTGGAAAAAGCCGCCAGCTACCTCAACAGCCGGTCGGTGGAAGACATGGGCGAAGAAGCTGTGCGCGTGGTACGGGCAAACCCGGTGCGAGCGGTCATCGTCGCGTTTGTCGTTGGCCTGCTGATGGGCGTGATGATGCGCGGGGACAAATAAGCTGCTCCCAGTACACCTGTATGGAAAGTGGGGGTAACAGTCCCGGTCATCCGCAGACAGCCGGATGAATGTCAGGGGAAAGAAAGCCCGCTGCTTGCGGGCTGCACTACCGGCGATTGGTTAATTTGAGCCGCCATCAGGCGGCTTTTAGCTTCTGCCGGAGGCTTGAGCTTCCGGCAATATGCCGGCGAATGAGGGAAACCTGATGACAACCAGACAACCGGATCAACATGAAGCTGATTTCCCGACGGGGCTGGGCCAGCCGGCGCGGCGGGCGCTGGCTGGCGCGGGTTATACCCGGCTGGAACAGCTTACCCAGGTGCGCGAGTCCGACCTCAAACTGTTACATGGCATTGGGCCAAAGGCGCTCCAGGTGCTGCGCGAGGCACTGCACGCGCGTGGGCTGGCGTTTGCCGATGAGACATAAAATCGGTGATTCCGGGTGTTGGTCGTAAACCACTAGTCCGGCACCGGCTGGCCGTCCTGTTGGGCCTTCTGGTCGCGGTAGCTTTCGATGATCTCAATCGTGCGCCGGACGTGTCCGCTCTGGTCGTCTCCCAGCGCCACCGCCAGCCGCCGCAGCGTATCCAGTAGGCTGTCGAAGAAAAACGGCGACTCCGGCGGAGCGACTTCCAGCACCGATACCAGCGTATCTTCCGCCTCTTTCACCTTGCCCAGCGCCAGCCGCGAGGTGAGCAGGTCGGCGTAGGCCCAGTAATTATCCACCTCTGCCTGCACCTCGTGATACGCCAGTTGTTCCACCCGGCGGTAGGTTTTGAGCATCGCGTCGCGGTTCTGCTTCTGCATGTACAGCAGCGCCAGATTGCTGAAGGCGTAGGACGACTGCGGCGTGACTTCGGCGGCGCGTTCGTAAGCGTTAATCGCCTCGTCAACCTGGTTGCGGCGGCGGTACAGCCCGCCCAGTGACCCCCACCACGATTCGCTGTCCTCGTCTACCAGCTTGGGCGAAATGTCGAGCGCGTCCAGCAGCAGCTTTTCCGCCTGGTTAATCATCTTCTCGCGTTCCATCCCCGGTGACATCTTCTCGCCGACGCGCCGGTAAACGTAGCCGAGCGCCGCCAGCGCCGGCGGGAAGTTCGGCTCCAGTTCCAGCGCACGTTTGAGGTGCGGCTGCGCCTTGTCCAACTGGCCGGACTGGGTGTAGACGTAACCCAGCCGATAGTGCGTAATCAGATTATTGGGGTCGAGTTCCAGCGCCCGCAGGTAGGTGTCAATCGCGCCGCTGAAATCCTTGGAGCGATACTGGCGCTCACCCAGCGCGGTGAACGACATGGCGACGTTGCTCTGAATCACGCTGTCGCGCTGCTCGCGGACGCTCTGTTCCAGCCGCCGGCGCACGTTTTCCAGTTCCTCGCGTCCCTGCCGGATGTCCGTCTCGAACTGCTGCCGGGCATCTGCCAGCTCCTGCTCGATGTTCTGGCGCGACTGTTCCACCTCGGCGCGGGCTTCGCTTAATCCCCGGAAGCCGATCACGCCGGCGGCGACCGCCAGAATCGTGCCAAGAATGCTCATGACCGACACCACCAGCCCGACGCCTTCAAAGATGCCGAGGATGTTAATGGCGCGGTCAAACGTTTCTTTCGCCGCTTCGCTTGCCTGCGCCACCTGGGTTGCCAGCGCGGTCAGCCGTTCGGCGTCAGGGGTGGGCGGGGGAGGCGTGGCGGTTTGCGCCAGCGCGGGCGCGGCGGCCAGCAGGAGCAGGATAACGGTGACAGGAACCCATAGGCGGCGCATGGCAATCCCCCTGGTTTGACGTACCGGACACCTGTCCAGTATAACACGCGCCGCCTGTTTTTCCCGTTCTGATGAGACGTAGGAGATCACGCAGGGCACGGCACGCCGTGCCCCTACAAAGAATGTCCTCACAATTCTCCACTGCCTGACTGGTTGCCCCTGTTGAGGGGGTTGTACCAGTTATTCCACCTGCTTCTGGCCGTAGATTGAAATCACCCGGCCAAGCTGTTTGGCCAAAACGGGATTCACGTCTTGCAGGTCAAGATACATCGCAGCCAGCACTTCCTGCTTCAGCCGGAGGCCGCCGGTATCAAAGCGTGGCCAGCGCTTGCTCTTGGCATAATGCACGTTAATCTCGGCTACCCGTTTCACACATTGCTCCACGTCCTGGTAGTACTGGTCTTCCCAGATGATTTTCACACCGACCATTTTAAGGTAGCCGACGGTGGAACTGGGGGGTGCCGGGTTGATAACGGAGTTCACCTCGGTGGCAATGGCTTCAACGGCCAGGGTGTAGTTGCCGTCTTCCGGCCTGCCCGTCAGCCACAGCAGGTTGCGATCAACCTGATATTGAACCTGCGCTGTTTGATAGCGCGTGGTTTCGCTGGTTGGCCCCGGAAAGGCAGCGGCAACGGGGATGCTGATCGTGCCGGTCACGGTGTCCGGCGGGATAAATTCGCCGTTAACTTTCCAGTTGAAGCGCGGGCTGTCATAGCCATAGGCGTAAGCCGTGTTTTTAACGCGCATGTACTGATGGATAACCGAGTAGTGATATGTCCCGGAGCCGCAAATGAACACGGGAACCTGTTCGGCTACGCCCTCCTCCGCAACCTGGCTCTGAACGCCATCCGGCACGCCGAACTCACCGATCACAGTGCTTTGCCGTTTGAGGGTGGCGCCCCCCAGCGTCAGTTCGACCCAGCTCAGGTCATCCTCGACTCCATCCACTCGCACGACAAAATCGCCGCTGGGTGAAACCCAGTCCGCGTCGCCCCCAAGCATGGGCAGCGCGATTTTGCCCTCGTAGCAGACTTTGGGCAACTGGTTCTCGGCTATCGGTTCATTGGGATATTCAACCAGCTTTTGCAGCGAATGGATGACAATTGCTGGTGGCGATTTTACGGTCTGTCCCGGTGCGATTCGGCCAATGCCTCGATCCCAGCCATGCGAGCGCCGCAGTTCCACCAAATACGCGAAGCGCCGGTTAACCACCGTTTCGGGAAAGGCGACGACCAGCGCCGGGCTGTTGCCGCTGGCGAGGTCGCGGGCGCGGATACGAACGCTGCGCTGCCAGTTGGCGTTAAAGGTGCCAAGTTTCCACACGTGATGCGATAACTCGAAAGTCGGGTCTTCATTAAACAGGGTTGCCGCCGCCGGCATCGGCGGTGCCTGCCGCCAGTAGGCATCACCGGGCGGTGGGCCAGCCGGGTCAGGCGCGACGGTGAAGACCGGCTGTGGATAACCACCGTAGCTCTGCGCGGCCATCACGCAGTAAGGGTCTCGATACGGGGCCATATCCGAATACAGGACAATGGTGCCGTTGGCATCTCTATAAGACGTTCCGGGTCCCCAGGTGTGTTTGAAACCAAGCACGTGCCCAAATTCGTGGGCGTTGAAGTCGAGATTCCAACCTTCGTACAATGTGGCGGCAGGCCAGGTTCGCCCGTCTTTCTGAAAGCCTGTTCCTCCGGCATCCTGGGGCGGTGAAACATGATTGACCCAGACGACAATACCGGTAAACTCGTTAAGCGGCCAGCCTTCGTCCAAGGCCTGCTTGACCGCCTGCTTCAGCACCTGGTCACGACCGTACTGGTTTGCCTGGGTTGGCGTCGGCAGGTTGTTGAGCTTCCGCCAGGGAAAAATCTGGCTGCCTTCCAGATTAATCGTGCCAAAACTGCAATCCTGCCAGTAACGGGCGATGCCCCACCACTGCTGTAGAGGAAGAAAGAGGCGGTTGATAACCTCGTCGCTGTACAGTTGAGTGCCGGGGTGATCGTCTATCCACTGCGTGTCCGACCAGGTAAATTTCAGAACGGCCACCTTGTACGCTGACATCTGTTCCTCCAATTGATCCCATACCCGCAGGAATAAACGCAAAAAGCTGTTCCATATCACCCCACAGCATGTATCAGCTTCGCAACAACGTTGTATGTCAACCGTTGGGGACAACTGGCGTTCTCTGTCCAGGAGAGACGTTTCGCAGGGGAGGCATCAGGGAGTGGTGAGTATCGTGACCAGACACCACTCCCAATCGCCCATAGATGACCCATATCAGACGGGCTGGCGCTGCGGCATGATGCCAAGCTGGCGCATCAGGCCAGGAATATCGTACTGATGCCATAGATCGGTAGACCGGCCATCCACAATGCGAATGTAATGCAGGTGCGAGACGGTTACGTGCCGTTGGGTTGGCGGCAAATGAATCGCGCCGAGGTGCAGCGGACCAAGCTGGGTGCCCGTCATGGTTGAACGAAAAGCGACAATATCCCCCTCCGCAATCATGTCGTGAATTTCAAAGTGGAGGTCGGGAAAGGCTGTCCGCATTGCCAGCACCACTTCCCGCAGATGCGCCCGGTAATCTGTTCCCGGCGGTTCCTGATGGTCAATTCCATCCGGGGCAGTCAGTTCATCAATCAGTGCAATCTCACCCTGGTTAAACACCCGTTCCATAAACTGCCGGCACGATTCCTTACCCGTTAACATATCATCACTCCATTCATTGTAGTTTGACTACACCGAACAAGGATATGGTATAATGAAATTATGGAAAAAGTCAAGTACTCCCTCACTCACCGTCAGCGGCAGGCGCTGGAAACCCAGCGGCTCATCATTGACGCTGCCCAGGATTTATTCCTGGAACAGGGCTATGCTGCCACCACGATCGAAGCGATCAGCGCCAGAGCGGGCGTTGCCGTCAGCACCGTGTATGCCATCTACAAAAACAAACGGGGCATTCTCAAAGCCATTCGTGAGGTGTGGCATCAAGCGTCCGGCCAGCGCGACATTTATCAGCAGGCATTGCAGGAAAGTGACCCGCAGCGCCGGCTGGAACTGTTCGCCCATGCCACGCGCCGCCAGTGGGAAACCAGCGCCGCCATGATGACCATCTATACCAGTGCTGCCTCTGCCGATGCCGAAGCGGCGGCGGAACTGAACACGGCGCTGCATGGCAGGCGCGCCGCTATAACCAATTTCATTCGTGAAAGCGCGGCCATGCTGCGCCCTGGCCTCAGCCTGGAACGAGCGACCGCCATCTATCTCAGTGTGACACGACCGGAGGTGTACCAGGAACTGGTGGAAGTGGCCGGGTGGACGCCTGACGATTACGAAGCGTGGTTAGCCGAAATCCTGAAACAACAACTGCTGCCGTAGTGAGTCACGGGACAGCATTAGGTACGCTCGGTTTAAACGCGCGGAAATGGGCGGCTAACCGGGCGTACATCTGCTCCGGGCCGTCGTTGATCGAAACGATCTCAAGCTGTCCCTTGCTGATGATCGCCTGCACCTGCTGATCATCGGTATAACCGGCGTAAAAGGCGCGCGCCAGAATATCGGCGAAGCGCCCGCTGCCTTCGACGACGATCAGTGGAAACGAGAGCTTGTCGGACGTGGTGCGCTCGTACACTTCCTGCCGGGCGATGTTGCCGCCGTTGATGAGCACCCCCAGCGCTGGATACTGCCCCCTGCCGGACAATGCATCGGTGAGCTGCGTAATCAGCTCGGATTCGTCGCCGAACTCGTCGCCGGCGGTCAGTACAAAGTGCGAATGGCCGGGGTTTAACGTCCCGCCATCGGGGTTATCGTGACCGGGGAAGCGTACCAGTTCCAGCGGCGCGATGCCGATCAGCGGAAAGTGGAAGCGGTGTTTGCGGCGGGCAGTGCCGATCATGGTTGGGATGCCGGTATCCGTGCCGCCGTCAATCACGGCGGCGTTGTGTTCCTCGGCAAAGCGCGCCAGCCCGCGTTCAACAATCGCCTGCGTGGCGGCGATGTCCTCCTGCGACATCATCCCCGCGCCGCCGGTGAGGTAAATCGTGGGGCGCGGTTCGCTCAGACCCAGTGTGCGCGCTACCTGGTCGGCGTCAAACCGGCGTGATACGTGGACGGCAAACGCCGCCCGGCCATCCTCAAATGGGATAACAAAGCGTTTGTTTCTTGGGGGCGTCATCAGCGCGTCCTTCCACTGGCGTTTAAATCATGATACTGTATCACGCGAGTTGGGTCTTACCCTCACAATACCTAAAAATTAGGGGGCAGAACGTTAAGGTTCTCTCCGGGAAACAGCCAAAAGTCCTATGCACGCTGATTTTCAAACCGATCTGCTGGCCTGGTACGACCGTCACGCGGCGGATTTACCCTGGCGCAGCACCCGCGACAGCTACCGCATCTGGCTGTCGGAAGTGATGTTGCAGCAAACCCAGGTCGAAACGGTGAAACCGTATTACGCCCGTTTTCTGGCGGCGTTCCCGACGGTGCAGGATCTGGCTGCCGCACCGCTGGCCGACGTGCTGAAATTATGGGAAGGTTTAGGCTATTATAGCCGCGCTCGCCACCTGCACCAAACCGCTCAAACGGTCGCCCGCGACTATGGCGGCCAGTTCCCGCCAACAGCGGACGAATTGCAAACGCTGCCCGGCATCGGGCGTTACACCGCCGGCGCAATTGCCAGCATCGCCTTTGGTCAGCGCGTGCCGGTGCTGGACGGCAACGTGATTCGCGTGTTCGCCCGGCTGACCGATCTCGATGCCGATGTAACGCTGCCGGCTACGAAAGATCGCCTGTGGGTGCAGGCGGAGGCGTGGCTGCCGCCGGCGCGCGCCGGCGATTACAATCAGGCGTTGATGGAACTGGGGCGCGTCATTTGCAGGCCGCGCCATCCCCTCTGCCGCGACTGTCCGGTGCAGCAGTACTGCCGGGCGTTCGCCAACGGCACGCAGCACCAGCGCCCGGTGAAGGCGAAAAAAGCGCCCACGCCGCATTACGACGTAAGCGCCGGCATCATCTGGAACGAACACGGCCAACTGCTGATCGCGCAGCGCCCGCCGGAAGGGCTGCTCGGCGGGCTGTGGGAGTTCCCCGGCGGCAAGCGCGAGAACGGCGAAACGCTGCCGGAGTGTCTGAAGCGCGAACTGCGCGAGGAACTGGCGATTGAAGTCGAAGTCGGCGACCTGTTCATGGTGGTGCGGCACGGCTTCACCCACTTCCGCATTACGCTGCACGCCTTCACCTGCCGCTACGTGCGCGGTGAACCCCAGCGGCTCGGCGTCCATGATTTCGCCTGGGTGCTGCCGGACGACCTGCGCCGTTACAGCTTTGGCAAGGCCGACCGTGAGGTGATTAAGGCGCTGGAAGCGCGTGGCCGGATGCTGCTGTAAAACCAGCGCCGCATGTCTTTACCCATTTTTCAAAATTCCTTACGGTTGGGGGTATCGTTGCGCTCTTTAATATAAAGAGGGGGATTAACACCTTTTTGCCTCCCCTCAAGGAGCCACAATGAAATACCTGCACCGTCTGATTCTGGCGGCACTGCTGGTTATCGTCCCGGTGACGATGGTCGCCGGGCAGGATGACCAGACCATTGCCGGTACGCTGGCGGCACTCGCCGATGCTGACGACGCCGAATTCACCCTGCTGCTGCAAGCTCTGGAGAAAACCGACCTGCTGGACACCCTGGACGGCAACAGCCCCATGACGCTGTTCGCGCCTACTGACGACGCCTTTCGCATGCTGTTTGATGAACTGGGGCTGAGCCAGAAACAGGTCATGGCTGGTGGCGACGCGCTGAAAGAGATTTTGCTGTACCACGTCGTGGACGGCGAATGGTCGCCGGACGACCTCTGGACACGGGCGAAGTGCCCAGCCTGCTGGCGGGCGCGCCGCTGATCAGCGTATCGGAGGAAGATGGGGAAGTACTGCTGGATGGCCTTATCTTCATCGTCGGCGAACCGATTCCCGCCGCAAACGGTATGATTTTTGTCGTGGACAGGGTGTTAATCCCGCTGACGGAAGACCCGGGCGGTGGTGTCTGTATCGTCAGCACGTCCGCGAAAAACAGCGTGGCGGTACGGGTCGGCCCCGGGGAAAACCGCACGTCCGTCACCTTTTTACCGACGAATCAGGACTTTGAAGTGTTAGGGCAGGCCGTAGACGATGACGGCAATGCCTGGTTCAAACTTGATCCCGCAGAAGCGGCTGCAGGCCGCGCCATCAACGAGGCGTGGGTGGCCGCCGATGAGCTGGACCAGACGGGCGATTGCGACAACGTAAGCGAGGCCGCTGCGCCGCCGATTATCCCGATCACGTCCGCCCGGACCAATCCGCCCAGCAGCGGCGGGGACAGCAGCGGTAGCCAGGGCAGCGAACCGGGCGCGCTGCCGCAGGCTGGTCGCTGGACGATGGTGCTGAACCCGACCAGCAACGCCTCCTGCACTAACGTCGGCAACGTGGCCTTCAGCACCAGCGAAATCTTCAAGAACAACACCTTCACCTTCCAGATGCAGGTTTCCAACGCCAGCATCATTATGGATGGCGACACCTTTTATGCGGTGGGCGGTGGAACCTATACCGGCAAGTGGAGTCTTGGCGACGGCAGCTACGCGACGGTCACGCTGCACGTCATTTCGCCGACGGTTATTACTGGCGAACTGGTCGTTAGCTGGGACAATTGCAGCGGAACAACCGGGTTTACCTTGACGCGATAGGTTTACAAACACGGTTCGTAGGGACACGGCGCCGCCGTGTCCCTTGTGTGTTTGGCGAAGCCAAAAACGAAGGCGGCGCAACTGTTGCCTACAGCAGGCAAAGGGTGATGCTGCGCCTCAAATATACGAATCACGCTGCTGAAACGCACAATCGTTTCGTGTCTGTACCCCCTACCGCACCGGCTCCAGCCGCGCCGTGAAGTGCCGCAGGAACGGCGCCTGCCAGACGATGCGGTGGCCGGTGATTTGCTCCCGCCGGTCGTGAACCAGCAGAATCGCTTCCGCCAGATAATCAAAGTGGCTCTGCATGTAGACGCGGCGCGGGAACGCCAGCCGCACCAGGTCCAACGGGGCGGGGCGCTCGCTGCCATCCGGCTGCTGCCCGAACATCACTGTACCGATTTCGACCGACCGGATACCGCCGGCCAGATACAGCGCGTTGGCCAGCGACCACGCGGGATACTGATGGTCCGGGATATGCGGCAGCATGGCGCGGCCATCCAGATACAGCGCGTGACCGCCGGGTGGCTGCACGATGGGCACGCCCGCCGCCGTCAGCTTTTCCGCCAGATACATGATCGAGCGTACGCGGTAGCGCAGGTAGTTTTCGTCCAGCGCCTCGTACAGCCCGACGGCAATCGCTTCCATGTCGTACCCGGCCATGCCACCGTAGGTGGGGAAACCTTCGGTCAGTATCAGCAGATTGCGGCAGTGCAGCGCCAGATCATCGTCGTTCAGCGCCAGGAAACCGCCGATGTTTGCCATGCCGTCTTTCTTGGCGCTCATGGTGCAACCATCGGCGTAGCTGAAAATCTCCCGGGCGATTTCCAGCGTGGATTTATCAGCGTAACCGTCCTCGCGGGTTTTGATGAACCAGCTATTTTCGGCAAAGCGGCAGGCGTCAATGATAAACGGGATGCCGTGTTCGTGCGCAATCTCGCTCACGGCGCGGATGTTTGCCAGGCTTACCGGCTGCCCGCCGCCGGAATTGTTGGTGATCGTCAGCATCACAAACGGGATGCGCTCCCGTCCCACTTCGGCAATTGTCCGGCGCAGACGGTCCAGGTCCATATTGCCCTTAAACGGGTGAATCACCTGCGGCTGGCGGCCTTCGGCGATCACCAGATCGCGCGCTTCGGCGCGGGCGTACTCGATGTTGGCACGGGTGGTGTCAAAGTGCGTATTGCTCGGCACGACATCGCCGGGCTTGACCGCGACGCTGGCGAGAATCCGTTCTGCCGCCCGCCCCTGATGCGTGGGGATAACGTGTTTAAAGCCAAAAATATCCTTTACGGCTGCCTCAAACTTATAAAACGAGGTTGCGCCGGCATACGACTCGTCGCTGGCGATCATGCCGGCCCACTGGCGCGACGACATCGCGCCGGTGCCGCTGTCAGTCAGCAGGTCAATCGTCACCTGGTCGGCGCGCAGCAGGAAGGGGTTGTACCCGGCGGCAGCCAGCGCCGCGCGGCGTTCTTCCGGCGTGCTGAAGCAGATTGGCTCCACCGAACGCACGCGGAAGGGTTCAATGATGGTTTTGAGAGGGGGGTAATCGAGAAAAGGTTTTACTGACATAACGCGCTCACTATCCTGAAAAATGATAAACCGCCACGACGCCAAGAGTGCCGAGATGTTAAATTTTCTTGGCGTTCTTGGTGTCTTGGCGGTTAGAATAAATTATACTACCAGTACCATCCGCTTTTTAAACTTACCCAAAACCCCGGCTGCCGGCCGGCCCGCTTTTTTGCAGATTGTACGCCTGGCGGTGCAGGCTCACGATATCGTCAACCGCCAGTTCGCGGTTTTGCGCGTGCTGGAAGGCCGTTTCCCGCCCGACGCTGAACATATAGTGCGACCCGGCCACCACGCGCACGTTGCCCGCCGGCACTTCCAGCGAACTGAGCAGGTCCATCATCGGCACCAGCCCAACCAGCGCGTCCTTATGGCCGAGCATAACGCGGAACAAATCCCACTTGTGCGCGATTTCCCAGTTGTTGAGCATCCCCATCGCCTGAAACGTGGCCGACGTGATACCACGCGGCGTTTCGGCATACTGCCGGGCGTGCGCCTGCTTGACAAACTCGTCCGAGCCGCTGCACACGGCGTCAATCATGCCGGGTTTGATAAATTGTTCGATCGGTTCAAACAGCCGGATTTTGTTCACCAGCCCGATGCCCAGTCCCATTGCGGTAAAAAACGTGCGGTGAATCGCGTCGTTTAGCAGTAGCGCCGGCGCGATGGCATAGCGGGTTTCTTCGCCCATGCGCCAGAAAATCGGGTTGAGGTAAAACAGCGCCGCGCCGCCCATGCTGTGCCCGACAAAGTTAATCACCTTCGGCACGGGGTCGCCCGGTTGGCGGCGCAGCTTGAGTACTTCAATCCATTTTTCGAGGGTACACATGGCCGCTGGTGGGCAGCAGTTATCCAGCGCCGGGGTGTCATCCACGAAGCGCGACTGGCCGAAGCCGTTGTGGTCAACTGAAATCGCTACCAGCCGTCGGTTTGCCTTCACCACCATGCCCGGCAAATCTTCCCAGATGGTGCGGTTGCCAGTCCAGCCGTGAATGAAAATGACGTAACCTTCCACGTCGGTCAGCCGCTGTTCCAGCATGTCGTCGGGCGTGTCAAAATCTTCCGGCCAGATGACCTGCCAGCCAAAATCCACCAGGCCGCGATCCAGCAGCAGGCCGCGCCCTTCGTTGGCGGGGATAAAGCCGCGATTGACCAGATCGCTCAATTGGTAGTCGGCCACCTGGGTGTTGTGGACGCTTCCCGACCCGCGCCGGGTATAACCGCGCACCCACGCCAGCGGTGATTTTGTCGCAACCATACTGCCACGTCTCCCAAAGAGTCTATTCTGAATAACCGGGCAAACTGCTGCTCCCCTATCATTATAAGCGGAAGCACACGGTTAGAAAAACAGTCGCCCCACAGCTTTTGGTGCGAGGCGACCTCTATTGCCATGCCCACCTTGAGAATTATTTCAAGGTTCATAATAAAATGTAGTCCGCGTCTGTGATAATGGTGTTTGACCAGCATGAAAAATTAATTGCCCCCGGTTAAGGGGGCAAAAGCGGGACAATGTTTGTTTGGAACCTCTCCGTAAACCGGCTTTTGAACAACGGGCTTAAGCCCATTGTTTACGGATAGACGCTTAATTGGGCGGCAGGGTGGGCAGCGGCCCGGTGGTGGCAACCGGCGGCGGCGCCGGCAGCGTTGGCTGGCTGTTGGCCGTTGTCTCTTCTTCGTTGGTGCCGCTCTGGGTCGGTAGTGACAGCGGTGTGTTGCCGCTGGCCGCGCCCGGTTGCGCCGCGCTGGCGTTCACATCCGCCGCGCAGCGGAAGCCAATCCACGAGGTCTGGTCCGCCGGATTGCGGCTCTGACGATGGACGCTGCGGGCGAAAAACGGCACGGCATCCCACGAGCCACCGCGCACGACTTTTTCCGTCCCGGCTACCGGCCCGGTTGGGTTCACCACCGCTGACGCCGACTGTGCCTGCTGGGTATAGTAGGTGTTGGAATACCAGTCACTGACCCATTCGGCGGCGTTGCCGGCCATGTTCAGCATCCCGTAAATGCTGGCGCCGGCGGGATAGCTGTCCACCGCTTCCACGCCGTCCAGCGTGGGGTCTACTCTCGGTCGGCTGGTATTTGCCAGCGAGACATCGAAGGTGTTGCCCCAGGGATACAGCCGGCCATCCGAGCCGCGCGCCGCCCGTTCCCACTCGGCTTCGGTCGGCAGCCGGCGGCCAATCGCTTCGCAATAGGCTTTCGCGCCATACCAGGTCACGCCCGTGACCGGGTAGTTGTTCAGCACCGGATTGGCGCGGTAATTGGCGCTGTCAAAGATAATGTTGCTGTTCTGGTCTTCGGCGCGGGTAGCAGCGCACACCTGCCCATCGCAGCCGTTGCGGTGGCTGTTGGGTCCCTTTGAGTTGAGGAAGGCCAGGAACTGCTGGTAGGTCACTTCCGTCACTTCCATCTGGAACGGATCCACCGTGACGTTGTGCGGCGGGAAGGAGTCTTCGCCGTAAGCCAACTGGCAGTTGCCTTCAAATTCGTCGGTACACTGGCGCACGGCCTCGGCCACTTCCTGCGGCGTGGTGCCCATTTGGAACGTGCCGCCGTCCACCGGACGCAGTTCGGATAGCAGGCCAACCAGCCCCGCCGGAATCTGTACACTGGCAGCATTGTTCCCGCCGGATACGGCCAACTGCGCCGGCGCTGCTTCTTCGGTCGCCTCGGTTGTAGGCGTGGCGCTCGGTTCAACCTGAATCGTGCTGGGGTCGGTGGTTGGCGTTGCGGTTGGCGCCAGCACCTGCACCTGGCCGACGGTCGGCGAGGGGGTGGGGGAAACCAGCACCTCGGTCGGCTGTGGCGTGTTGGTCGCCGGCGCGGGAGTGTTGGTAATCACGATCGGGGTTTGCGTGGGCCGTCCGGCTACGAGAAAGCTGGCGGCATCCTCGCCAAACGTGCCGGACGCCGCGCCGATGACCAGCGCCAGCCCGACCACCGCTGCGCAGCCAAAACCGACCACAAAGCCAATCGTCATCCACTGCCACGCTGCGCTGCCGGAACGGCGGCCCCGTAACGTGCCATAATTTCTTCCCATGCTCAACTGCTCCAGATTAATCGGCGATTGAATCGTTCTTGCGAACGAACAAACTGAACCAAGTGTAACACACGAGAGTGCTACATCAAGTCTGGAAGCGCAAGGCGGAAAACCGACGTTTGGGCAACGCTTCTGCTTGACATGCGCCCCCGGCACACGTTACGCTTCTGATAAAGCGGTCACTATCAGCGATCAGCCAGTATCCGCTGACCGCTGACTGCTGAAAGCTGATGGCTAAAAGGATTACCACCGTGACCAGTGTGCCCCTTTCGGAGGAATCCGCAACGTCTGACGGGCTGCGCCCGGTCAATCTTCGCACGGATTTAGCCGCGCTGGCCGATTTACTGGAAGTCGCGTTTGCATCCACAATGGACAGCAGCGGGCGCGGTGCGATCCGCGAGATGCGCACCCTCAGCCGGATGGGCGCGGGACTGAGCGTGCTGCAAAACATCAGCGATCTGGCGCAGGGCATGAGTCTGGGGTACGTCTGGGTGCAGCAGGGACGGCTGGTTGGCAACGTGTCGGTCTACCCGGCCAACGCACCCGCCGATCTGGCGAAGGCGTGGATTATCGCCAACGTGGCGGTGCATCCTGACTACCAGCGGCGCGGCATCGCCCGCCGGTTGATGCAGGCCAGCCTGGACCTGGTACAGCGGCAGAGCGGCAGCAAGGCGATTTTGCAGGTGGACGCTGACAACTTCACGGCGCAGCGCCTGTACGAGCGGCTTGGTTTCATCCACGAGCGCGCCTGGACAACCTGGCGGCGCCCAATCACCGCAATCAGGCCGCCGATACTGCTGGACAGCCCCTACATTACGCACCGCACCGGCAGCGAGTGGCTGGCGGAATACCATCTGGCACAGCAGATATACCCGGTCGAACGGGGCGGTCTGGGCTGGTTGCGTCCGCTGTATCCGGGGCAGTTCCGCCGGTCGCTGCTGTCGAGGATGAAGGACTGGGTGAATTTTCGAAGCCTGGAACGCCTGATCGTCCGCTCCGACGACCAGCGCCGCATCCTCGCGTCCATGTGGGTGGAAAACGGCCTGATGTCCGGCAGCGCCACACTGACGATGATCGTTGACCCCCAGTACGAAGGCCTGTACGACGAGGCGCTGCTGAACACGGTCGTGCGCCGCTTTGGTACGGCCCAGGCGTTGACCATCGAATTTCCCACCGATCTGACCACCACCGTTGCTGTCCTGCGGCGCTACGGCTTTTCCCCGCGCCGCGAGGTGATTCACATGCGCTGGGATGTGCGGTGATATAACTTACGGTAGGGGCGCACGGCGGTGTGCCTCTACGTACCTGTTTGACAGAGAGGTAAAAAACCCCTGCCAATGGAACTCCTGATTATCCTCCTCATCACGATCTTAAACGGTGTGCTGGCGATGGCCGAAACCGCGTTTGTGTCTGCCCGCAAGGCCCGCTTGCAGCAGTTGGCGGACGAGGGCGACGAACGGGCGAAGGTCGCGCTGCAAATGCAGGATGACCCCAACCGCTTCCTGTCCACGACGCAGATTGGCATCACGCTGATCGGCATTCTGGCGGGTGCATTCGGTGGCGCAACGGTGGCCGGGCAGATCGCCGAGCAGCTAAACCAGCTTGTGCCCGCGCTCCGGCCCTACAGCCAGAGCATCGCCCTGGTTCTGATCGTTCTGCTGACCACCTACCTGTCGCTGGTCATCGGCGAACTGGTGCCCAAGCGGCTGGCGCTGCAACATCCAGAGCGGATTACGCTGGCAATCATGCCGGCCATGCGGGTGCTGTCGGTGATTACCGCGCCGGTCGTGCGGCTGCTGGGCGCGTCCACCAACATCGTGCTGCGGTTGATCGGCGCGCGGCCTTCCGACGAGCCGCCGGTGACGGAGGAAGAAATCCAGGCGCTCATCCGGCAGGGGATTGAGGCAGGCGTGTTCGAGGAAAGCGAGCACGAGATGGTGGCCGGGGTGTTCAGCCTGGGTGACCGGCGCGTGGACGCCGTGATGACGCCGCGCACCGAAATGACCTGGCTTGATCTGGAAGACGCGCTGGAGCTGAACCTGCGGAAAATTCTGAGCAGTGGCCATTCGCGCTTTCCGGTCGGACAGGGGTCGCTGGATAATATTCAGGGCATGGTGCGTGCCAAGGATTTGCTGAACCGGGCGCTGTCGAACCAGCCGGTAGACCTGAAAGCCTGCCTGCGCGAACCGCTGTTTGTGCCGGAAAGCGCCGCCGCGTCGGACGTGCTGGAACAGTTCAAAAAGACCGGCAAACATATGGCGCTGGTCATCAGCGAACATGGCGGCGTGGAAGGGCTGGTCACGATTTACGATCTGCTGGAAGAAATCGTCGGCGATATCGAAGCGCCGCAGGCCACCGAGCGCGAGGACGGTTCCTGGCTGCTGGACGGCCTGATGCCGGTGGACGATCTGAAAGACCTGTTTGACCTGAAGGTCCTGCCCGGCGAGGACGAGAGCAATTACCAGACACTCGGCGGTTTTGTCATGGCGCACCTGGGACGCATCCCCGCCACAGCCGATCAGTTTGAATGGGCGGGCCTGTCGTTCGAGGTGCTGGACATGGATGGCCGCCGCGTGGATAAGGTGCTGGTGAAACGCCTCGCGCCGGAAACACCCGATGACGAACTCAACCCGGCTGAGGATTAGCAGATAACGGTTGCGCCAGCGCCTGGCTGCCCGGTGCTATAATGTGGTCAGCAGTCGGTGAGGATGTGATGATGGCCTCTTTACGAGAACAGGAAGCCTTTATTGCCGGACTCTCCCGCGCGGAAAAGACGCAGGTGTTGCAGTGGGTGGCGCGTGACCTGGGCGGTGCGTTCTCCGGTATCGAAAGCGCGCCCGAAGTATCCGGCGGTGAAACGCGGATTGTGCGAACGCGCATTCCTGTGTGGGTACTGGTGCCATCACGGCGGTTCGGCATAAGCAGGCATCATTGTCTGCGCCGTTGATATGAAGGACAAGTGATGCAAACTGACACCATCCTCCTCGTGGACGACGAACAGCATATCATTGATCTGGCGAAGCTGTATCTGGAACAGGATGGCTTCCGCACGGCCAGCGCCACCGACGGCGTAACAGCGTTGCAGCGCATCCTCAACGAGCGCCCGGCGCTGGTGGTGCTGGATTTGATGCTGCCGGGGCTGGATGGCTTCGAGGTCTGCAAGCGCGTGCGGGCGCAGTCGGATGTGCCGATCATCATGCTGACGGCCCGCACGGACGACATTGACAAGATCGTTGGGCTGGAACTGGGTGCAGATGACTACCTGACCAAGCCGTTTAACCCACGCGAACTGGTCGCCCGCGTGAAGGCAATCTTACGCCGCGTCGCCCCGCGCCCGGCTGAACCGGACAATGGGCTTAAGCCCATTGTCGTGGAAAACCTGCGCATCTACCCCGACCAGCGTGAAGTGACAGTGGATGGCCGCCCGGTAGACCTGCGCCTGAAAGAGTTTGACCTGCTGCTGGCGCTGGCGGAAAACCCCGGCGTGGTCTTCAGCCGGGAAAAGCTGCTGGATGTGGTGTGGGGCTTTGACTTCGCCGGCGAAACGCGCACGGTGGACGTGCATATCGCCCACCTGCGGCACAAGCTGGCCGGGATGCACGCCGCGATTGAAACCGTCTGGGGTGTGGGCTACAAGCTGGATACCTGACGATAACCTGCTGTCACAGGTTACGGACGACAACCGTCACGACGAGGTGGACTGGGGCGGCTCGATAGGGCGAGAAGTGTGGTGAACCTCAATAATCAGGCGATTACCGATCAGCGCCCGCTGCTGGCGCAGCAGCATCTCATCCGCGCTTTGTACGCGGCCACCAGCCGGATTCGCTGTTACCTGATGATGGGCGACTTGGACCTGGCGCGGCAGCGGTTGCTCGAAGATATGCCCGTATTTAGAGAGACAACAACCCGGCTGGTTCGTCTCTGGTTTGGTCCATATCCAGGCGCATTCTTCCATAAAGAGGTAGCGCCGGAAACGCTCGAACGGTTTTTGCACCTGCAACGCTGGCTGCATCAGGATGATGTGTTTACAACAGCGGACGATGCCCACGTGCTGTTTGCGATCATTAACGAGGTACGTGGCGACTTCTGGAACCCAAGAGTTGTTGAAAATGAGTATTACGATAAAGTCAATCAACTGCTCAACCGCCCCAGGCGCACGTTTCAGGATCGTATTGGCGATTTGACAGGGGCTTTGACTCAGGCGGAAATTGTGGTTGAAAACTTCCAGCGCCTCATGGGCTTTGAACTCGAACTGCGCTCGATGCGCCTGATGAAGCGCTCGTTTGACGACTGGTCCCAGCTTGTCAGCGAAGACGAGTTACAGCAGCACGGTGGAGCGATTATCGTGGATAAGGACGTGATCGAGAATTTACGCCACCGTCAGGCGGCGAAAGCTGTGCAGTAGGGAATGAGTCTCCGTGCGCGCCTGCTCGGCTCGTACCTGCTGCTGCTCGGCGTCACGCTGGCGGTGATCGCCGGCGCGCTGCTGCTGTTTCTGTTCGCGCAGCCCGCGCCTGCCGCGCCAACCTATCAAAAACTGGCGACCATCGGGCGCGAACTGGTCAACGAACTGAATCTGGCCGGTCTTAGCGCCGATACCCGCCCGCTGCTGCAGCGGCTGGCGCAGGGACGGCTGCTGGCGCAGCTAAACGACTTCGCTGCGACCAACGCCGTCCGGCTGCTGGGCGTTAATATGGATCAGCAGACGGTGCTGTTTGACACCGCCGAGAAGTTCCAGCGCGGCGACCCGCTGCCACTCAACCGCCAGGCTTACGCGCTGCCGCTGTACCTGCGGCGCTTCCTGCCGGTGCAGTCCGAGCCGGTGTTTGGCAGCTTCACGGACGCCGACGGCAGCGAATGGCTGTTCAGCGGCCTGATCGTCATCCGCCAGAATCAGGAGCGTAATGCCCTGCTGCTGGCCGACCCGCGCCCACCGCAGACCTGGGACGCCGTGCGCGAGCAGTTCCGTGACAATCTGGCGCGCCCGCTGGTGCAGGCCGGGTTGGTGGGTGTAGTGATCGCCGTGCTGCTGGCGGCAATCATCAGCCGCAACGTGGCGCGCCCCTTACAGCAGTTGGGGGACGCAGCGGCGGCAGTGGCAGCCGGGGACTACAACCGGCGCGTGCCACCCGGCGGGCCGCCGGAAATCCGCGCCGTTGCTGAAGCGTTTAACGACATGAGCGCGCAGGTCAGCGCCGCGCGACAGGCGCAGCATGATTTTCTGGCGAACGTATCGCACGATCTCAAAACGCCGCTGACATCCATTCAGGGGTATTCGCAGGCGATCATGGACGGCGCGGCCAAAGACCCGGCGCAGGCAGCGGCGATCATC
The DNA here is from genome assembly GCA_016223085.1 of Chloroflexota bacterium. Taxonomy (GTDB): domain Bacteria; phylum Chloroflexota; class Anaerolineae; order Aggregatilineales; family Phototrophicaceae; genus CFX2. Next base: position 87,586 of record JACRPS010000008.1, on the reverse strand, counting down.
CACGAGGAAGCGGCGCGGCTGAACCGGATGGTGCTGCAGATCACCGAGCTGGCGCGGCTGCAAGCGGGACAACTGCCGCTACAGAAGCAGCCGGTAGACATGGCGGCGCTGGCGGCGGCGGTTGGGCAGCGGCTGGCGATTGTGGCGCAGGAGAAGGGAATCGCGCTGCACATCGTCACCCCGCCCGTACCGACGATCAGCGGCGACGGCGACCGGCTGGCCCAGGTGGTGACGAATCTCGTCAGCAATGCCATCAAATACACGCCGTCGGGCGGGCAGGTCTGGCTGCGAACGCAGGTGAACAGCGGCGGCGTGGAAATCGCGGTGCAGGACACCGGCATCGGCATCCCGCCGGAAGACCTGCCGCGTGTGTTTGAGCGATTTTATCAGGTGGACAAAACACGTGGCCCCCGGCGCGGGACCGGGCTGGGGCTAGCAATCGCGCAGGAAATCGTGGCCGCGCACGGCGGGCGCATCACGGCCACCAGCGCCGGGCCGGGCCAGGGCACGACCTTCACCGTCTGGCTGCCGGCGCCGCAGGTCAGCAGCGCGTCCAGAGGGCGCAGCCTGTAGATTTTAACGTCAGTTCGGGAAAAGGATGCCTCTGGAGGACGTTATCCCGAACTGGCATTGAAATGTTGAAATGTGGATGGGCTTATGGATAGCCGGTGCCAGGGATATCCACCTGGATTGTTTCGATACGACCAATGCTTTTGGTGCTCGGCTTACCCACTTCAATGACGGGGCCTGTAAGGATAAAAAGGGTACGCCGATCTGGCCCACCCAACATGCAGGCGTAAGGCGGATACGCCGTTTCGACCCGATGGGTTATTGTTCCCCCTTTGAGAACGCGCAACACTTGAGCACCTATTGGCGAAGCGAGCCAGATGGCATTTTCAGCATCCAGGCAAATGCCATCGGGTGCGATCCTTCCGAATGCCGAACCAAGTCCAAGATTATCAAATTGTGCCCACTTAATATGATGCGAGAGTGTCCCATCCATTTTGATCGTAAAGGCGGCGAGGCGAGCAGCAAACGTTTCAGCGACAATCAGGGTATTGCCATCAGGGGTAATGACACTGCCATTGGGGAAGGCCAGCCCGTCAGCAACGACACCAGCCTGCCCGTCTGGCCTGACGAGGATCACTTCAGCCAATTTGGGGATATACGGGGGGATAGTAAAGTCAGAGCCAAAATTTCCAATATAGGCGCGGCCCTGTGGGTCAACCACCATGTCATTACAGTGAAACGAAGCGAGTTCGTGGAGGTCAGCCACGTCTACCAGCCCTATTGCATCAAGACGCAGCAGGCGGCGATCCTGCATGGAAACGACCAGCAGGCGTCCATCGGGAAGCCAACCTAAGCCGGCCGGCTTGCCTGGCACTTCGACAATCACTTCAGTGTGACCGTCAAGATCAACCGTCATCACCAGGCCAGTGTGCATATCTGAGAACCACAGCTTCCCGTTGTGCCAGCGTGGGCACTCCGGCGACCCTAACCCATCTACCAGTACCCTTGTTTGGCCGATCATGCTACACCCCTGTTAACGCCAGAATTTGTATCAATCATAGAAGACTTATCCCCCCATCGTCTTCAACTGGCTGCTAATGAACGCGGTGGCCGCCCTGGCGGTGATGTCGCTGATATCCGACACCAGCGCGTCCGGCGCGAGGTCGGTCAGCGCGTGCAGGGCTTCCTCCCAGACGCGGCGGGCGCGGGCGTTTTCGCCGGTTTTGGTCAGCAGATGTCCCAGAATCATGGCCGCCAGCGTGTGCCCGCGCTGGCAGTACAGCGCCGCCTTCAGCGATTCGCGCGCGGCCTCGGTTTTGCCCATTTCGAGGTGCAGCAGGCCGCGCAGGTAATGGGCGTCCGCCAGCAGCGGGTCCAGCCGCAGCGCCGTATCGAGGTGCATGTGCGCTTCCGGCAGCGCCTGCCGGTTGGCAAACAGCGACCCGACCAGCACATGCGCTGCCGCGTAGGTCGGGTTCTGCTCCAGAATGCCCGATAGGATGCGGTCAGCTTCGTCGTAGTCCTTGCGGCGCAGTGCCCGCACCGCGTCTGTGTAGCCAGCAGGTATCGGACTGGCGGGGACAGTCGCTGATAGCGAGGGCAGCGGTTTGGTGTGATTTCGGGTGGTTTCGCCGGGTGTGACCGGTTTCTGGTAGGCGACCGCGTCCGGGAAAATGTGGGTGGTCCAGCGGTCACGCTGGAAGCGCAGCATCTCCGCCTGTCCCAGCACCAACCAGCCGCCCGGCGTCAGCGCCTCGTAGAGCATCGTTTCCACCTGCCGCGCGGCCTGCTCCTCAAAATAAATCAGCACGTTACAGCAGAAAATGATGTCAAACGGCAGCAGCGGCGGCGCAGCGGACAGGTTGCCCTGGCGGAACGATACCATCCTGCGAATGGCCGGCTTCAGTTGCAGGCCGCCGGGAACTGGGTCGAAGTAGCGCGACTGGAATTCGGCGCTGGTATGGCGGAACGCCCAGCGGCGGTAGATCGCCTTTTGCGCTGCCTGCAGCGCGTGCAGATTAATATCCGTGCCGATGATTTGCAGCGACCAGTGCGGAATATCCGGCAGATATTCGTGCAGGGTGATGGCAATCGAGTACGGTTCTTCGCCGGTGGCGCAGCCGGCGCTCCACACGTTCAGCCGGGGCGGCGTGGCGCGGCGTCGTTGCGGAATGAGGTCGGGTAAGATATAGTTTTTGAGGAGTTGGAAATAGACCTGATGCCGGAAAAAATAGGTTTCGCCAATCGCCAGCGTTTGTAACAGCTTTTGCCAGGCCGGCGCGGTTTCTGGCGTATCGTGCAGGGTTTGCACCAGACGCGCCAGATTGCCCTGGGCGATCTCGTTCAAAATCGGCTCCAGGTTGGCGCGGAACTGGGCGCTGGCGGCCAGTCCGGTGCGCTGCTCGATTAACTGGCTGGCTTGCAGGACAAACGGATTGCTGGAAAAGGCGACCATACAGGATTGTTATAAGCGTGCGCTGCTCAACCTAGTATATACTAAAAACCGACAAACTTCTCACGAGGAGCATTAATTTTGTCGCGTTTCCTTACGGCGTTTTGGACGCTCCTGCTCGCCAGCCTGGCGCTGTCCGGGGCGTTCGCCCAGAATGGGCAGCCGCAGTTTGGCGATCCACCGGTCGCGGCGCTCATTTCTGTTTCAGCGCCCGACGCCGATGGTCTGGTAACGATCTCCGGCGCATCCGGCGCGGTGTTCCCCGCCTCGCAGGTCGCCATCCGCAACCTGTATACCGAAGATACGGTCTACGTGCAGGCCGGCGTCACCGGCACCTTTACCGCCAGGCTCTACGGCCCCGGCAACACGCCGTTCTGGATCAGCCCCGCGCCCCGTATCCCCAACGAACTGCGCGACCGCCCCGGTTCGCTGCCCGGCGGTCCCGGCACGATTATCTACGGCCCGTTCCCGGAAACCGCGCCCGCCGGCATCGTCACACAAATTCGCGTGGACGGTGACCTGTCCGACTGGCAAACGCGCTATGCCGACGCCGAACTGCTGCCGCAACCGGTGTATGCGCTGGTGAATCAGGACGCGCTGTTTGTCGGGCTGGCGGGCGATGACCTGCCGGCTGGTTATGCCCAGATGGTGCTGACCTTCACGCTCGACGGCGCGCTGTATACGCTGGCGCTCGACCCGCGCGTGCCCCAGCCGGCGCTGCTGCGGCGCATCCAGCCGCGTGAAGCCGATCTGGGCACGCTGCTCGTTGGCGCGGCGCAGCGGGATAATGGGGTGGAAGTGCGCGTGCCGTTTTTGCCGATCAACCCGAATAACACCGCTATCGAAGTGGCGACGCTGGAACGGATTCAATTCCTGGGCGCAGATGGCGCAGAAGCGTTGAACCTGCCCGTGGAACAGCCGGTCGCTGTCCTGAACGAGGAACGCTCCGGTGCAGCGCACCCCAACAGCGCGCTCGGCGAAAACTTCACGCGTTTTACCGTGTCTGGACCGGTGGCGCAGGGCGCGGGCATGTGGCAGGCGCGCGGACGCATCAACACGTTAGATTTGCAGCCGGGCGCTATGCTGGTGCTGGAACTGGACATAACGCTGAACGCCGCACAACTGCCGGCGGACCTGGTGGATTTGCGGATGCTCGGTCAGCTTGGCTTGCAGCCGGTCATCGGGCCGGATGGGAGACAGGCAACAGGCGGGCTGAACAGCAACAACGGCTGGTCGAACCTGCTCACCCCCGGCGGCCTGCCGGTGATTAACCTGACCGGCGATGTTACGCTGGGGGAAGCTACCGCGCCGCCAGCGACGATCATCCGCCAGAACAACCAACTGGTGTTTGCGCTGGACTTCGCGCTCGAACTGCCAGACGACCTGCCCGCCGGTCGTTATGTGCCGGTATTTCGCGGTTTTGGGCAGGTAGCGGACGGCGAACCGTTCGCCTGGGAAACAAACAACCTGTTTGGGGCGGGGGCGGGTATCTCCCGGCAGCCGCTCACGCGGCTGCCACTGGTGCTGACGGTCGGTACGGTAGACAGCGCTCGCCTGCTGTGGACGCTGTTCCAGGATGCACCCAGCGCCGGCAGCCGGGGCTTGCTGGCGGACGAAGACCGCGCCGCGTTTGGCCTGTCGAACCGCGTCCGCTTTGACGCGCCGACCTACATCCTGCCGCGTGCCACCGGCGCGGACGGCGCGCCGATTGCCTATCCGCTTGAGCCATATCTGCTGAACCAACTGCCCAATGCCTACGACACTACCGCTGCGCCGCTGGTGCCATTCCTGTTCCCCGGCGGGCGGTTGAGTGCGCGCGTCACCCGACCGGACGGCACGGTAGATGACCTGGGCAGTGCCCCCATCGTGCAGAACCGGCTGTCAACGGCGGCGCTGGACGAAAGTGTGCTGTTTGGGGCGCAGTCGCTGGTAGATGTCTACCGCCTGACGACCCTCAACCCACTGTTTACGAGCTACGTGTTTGACTCTTATGGCGACTACCGGATTGAGCTGACCGGCAGCGTGGAGGACACCTGGGGCAACCGCTACGACGGCGGCGGCACATACCACGTGCGGGTGGCGGAGCCGCTGCAACTGCTGCCGGGGGTGCTGCCCGGCACGCCGTTTGAAGTCGGCAACGTCTTTTATCCCGGCCTGCGGGTTCTGCCTGGCGGCGCGGCTGAGGTGACAATCACGGCGCGGATTTACCCGCTGGATGGCGGCAATGTGATCGAACAGGTCATCACCGGCACAGCCAACCGCTACGGCTATTTTTACGCGCCGGATGGGGCGTTTACGTTTGAAACGCCGGGCGAATACGTGGTGGACTACGAAGCGCGCTACACCGACACCGAAGGCAAGCTGTGGGCGGCCAGCCTGCGCAGCGCGGGCGTGATCGCCAACCCCGGCGGGACGCTGGTGGCGCGTGGACAGCGCGGGCTGGACGGCGCGCAGGCTGAACTGCGCCCGGCCTGGTTCGCGCTCAACCGTTACCTGACGTTCACCACCGGTGGCGCGAACTGGCGGCTGAATTATCCGTACAACACCGGCGATGTGGTCTGGATCGCGCCCGACAATCCGTTCAACCCCGTGATTCAGGTGCAGGACCGGCAGGGCGATTATGCCGGCTGGCTGCAAACCACGCAGGCAGGTCGGATGACTCCCGCCGGGCTGACGCTGGAGCAGGCTGCCGCCGAAGATGAACTGCCGGTTGGTGTGATGGCCGCGCCTGATGACCATTACGGCGCGGCGCTGCTGCCGGACCGCATTACCAACGACGCTTATTTTTACATCAGCGCGGTGCGTCCGGATGTGGCGGCGCGTCAGTTTGTTGCGGGCGGGCGCGAAGGCGGCCTGCCGCTGTACTGGGATTGGAACGACCCATTTAATGGTCAGGCGGGCACGGGTATCAGCGGCAGCCGCGAGGGGGATTATGTGTTCCTGTACGGGGGCGCGGTGGTGCGGAACGATGAGGCGGGCGTCCACGACGCCAGCATTTACGCGGCGCTGGCGATCACGATTGACCCGGACGACCCGCAGGGGCCGCGTGTGTTCCCGCCCTACCGGGGCACATCCGGTACATCGGGCGGGGCGCTACTGGTGCTGAATGACCAACCGGTGGAGATGTTCTTCCACCCCACCGGCATCCAGCCGGGGCAAACACTGACGGTCGGCGATACGCTGGCGGTTGCCGGGCAGGTGGCGCCAACGCTGCCTTCGACGGTAGCGGTCACCGTCACGTCACCCGGCGGCCAGGTGCGCCAGTTCGCCGGCACGGCCAACGCCATCGGCTATTTCTATAACCCGGCTAACGACGTGGTGGTGGACGAGGCAGGGGTGTGGACGGTGGACATCACGGTGCAGCACGAAGGCCAGACGTCTGCCGGGCCGGTGGAGCCGCCGCTGCCCACCGGCGGTGTGCTGGGCACGGTCGGCGGGCGGTTTGAAGTGTACGTCCTGCCAGAGGATGCAACGGCGCTGAACTGGAACGACGGTGCGGCGGACATCTCCATCCCGGCGGGGTTTCCCTACAACTTCAACGTGCGTTTCCCGGTGGACTGGAGCGACGTGCAGATTTATCATACCGTCACCACGCCGGCATACGTGCTGGACATGGGGCCGGTGCGGTCGGGCGGCGCCGGTTTTACCTACCAGTACAACCCGACCAACCTGTCGCGGGTGTTCCCCAATCTGGAGAACAACGGCGAGGGTGACGGCGCGCAGGCCTCGGACATCGTGACCGTGACGCTGGTGGTAACAGGCACGGACGCCAACGGGCGACCGCAAATCCAGAGCCGGTCGTTTACCATCCTGCACGACCGCCTGACAACATTCGACGAATAGAAACTGGCGAAAGCTGGAAGCCATGTTGGAACGCAGACACAGGGTAAAACGGTGGTGGTGGCTGTTAGTAGGCTGCCTGCTGCTGACGTGGGCGCTGCCGGCTTCGGCGCAGCGTGCCCCCACGCCGTCGCCGCTGCCGCTGTACGCGCTGCCGGACCCGCGCGGGCGCGTTGCCAGTTCCAGCACGCTGGCGCTGTCGCGCGATAACCAGACGCTGGTTTCCGCCAATCTGCTCAATAACACCGTTTCCATCGTGCTGCCGCGCCAGCGGGTGCTGGTGGCGGAAATCCCGGTCGGGCAGGACCCGCGTTCAGTGGCGCTCTCCGACGATAACAGCCTGGCGGTCGTCACCAACCGGGTGGACGGCACGCTGTCGCTGGTGGACATCAAGGCGCAGCAGGTCACAGCGACCGTTCCGCTGGGCGGGGCGTTCCCCTACGGCGTGGTGATCGGCGACAACAACACGGCGTATGTCTCGCTCCAGGCCAGCAGCGAGATTGTCATCGTTGATCTGACCGCGCAGCAGGTGATCGGGCGCATCCCCACCCCGCCGCTGCCCACCGGCCTTGCCCTGTGGGGCGAATTCCTGTATGTCACCCACTTCTGGAGTGGTGCGGTCAGCCTGATTTACCTGCCGGAGCGCCAACTGGTGCAAACCGTCGCTACCGGCGTGGATACCGGCCTGTCGCCTTCAATTGAACTGGACGTGACGCGCGGCCTGGCCTATCTGCCGCAAACCCGTAGCAACGCCCAGAATACCAACCTGACGTTTGACACCATCGTCTTTCCGGTGGTGAATGTCCTCAACCTCAACAACCTGACGCTGCTGCGCCAGAATCGCATCAATCTCGACACGGCAGACCGCCCGGTAAACATGCCGTTCGCCGTGGCGCTGGACCGCTTCTCGAACCGGCTGTACGTCGCCAACGCCGGCAGCAACACGGTCACGGTGTATGATCTGGACACCGGCACGGTCCGCGTCTCCATCCCGGTGGATTCGAATCCGCGCGGGATTCTGCTCAACCGCGACAATTCGCTGCTGTTTGTCCACAACGTACTGGAAGGCACGTTGACAGTCGTGCAGACCAGTGATTTTGAGGTGATTGACCAGCTCCCGATCAGCAACCTGACGATTCCGGTGGATATGCTGCTGGGGGCACAGTATTTTTACAGCGCCGCCAACCCCCGTCTCAGCGCCAGTAGCTGGGTGAGCTGCGGCAACTGCCACTTCGATGGCCTGTCCGATGGCCGGGTGTGGCTGGGCTTTCCGGATGGGCCACGCAATACGCCGGCGCTGTTTGGCGTGCGCGAGACACCGCCGTATAACTGGTCGGCGACCTGGGACGAACTACAGGACGTGGAACTGAAGATTCGCGGCCTGCAGGCCGGGACAGGGCTGCTGGACGGCGAGCCGAACGCGGCGCTCGGTGACCCACACGCCGGTTTATCGCTCGATCTGGACATCCTGGCGAACTACGTAAGCGCCCTGGTCGCGCCGCCCGTGTTGCCACCGCCTGCTGCGGAACAGGTCGAACGCGGGCAGCAGGTGTTTGCGGAACAGGGCTGTGCCGACTGCCATGCGCTGCCGCTGGGCACCGATCTCCAGCAGTACGACGTGGGCACAGGCGATAATGATGGCGAGTCGTTTGACGTGCCATCGCTGCGCTGGCTGGGCCTGAGCGCGCCGTACTTTCATGATGGGCGGGCTGCCGCGCTGCGGGACGTGTTTATCCTGCCCGGCGCGCATCAGCGCGTGTTTGACGTGCCGCTGGATGATCTGGACGCGCTGGCGGCATACCTGCTTAGCCTGCCCCAGCCATAATGATACCCACGTCAACTTGAAACTTAACTCTTGCGAAAACAGCCTGGTTTTCGGTATATTGATGATGTAAGTTATCGAAATTCTCTGGCTCGTAAAGGCAAGCGTACATGAGCGCAAGCGCCGCTATGCAGGAATACCTGGCAGAAGCGTACCGGCTCGCTTACTATCAGCAGGATGATCCGTATATTTCCACGTCCGCGCTGGCGGAGGTGTTAAAGGTATCCGCTCCGGCGGTCACGCGCATGGTGCAGCGGTTGAAGGACGCCGGTTATCTGGAACACGAACCGTACCGGGGAATCCATCTGACGCCGGCGGGCGAACGCGAGGCCCTGCTCTCGATTCGCCGCCACCGGCTGGTGGAACGGTTTCTGGTGGATGTGATGCATTTCGGCTGGCACGAAGTCCATGACAGCGCCGACCAACTGGGCGCGGTAGTCAGCGACGTGGTGGTGGAACGGATGGCGGACATGGCTGGCAACCCGCGCCGCTGCCCGCATGGTGAACCCATTCCCACGCGCGACGGCCACATGCCGCGCCTGGAGGACATCCCGTTAAACGAAGCTGCGCCGGGGGCGCATCTGGTTATCAGCCGTGTCAGCACGCACGACGCCGACAGGCTGATCTATCTGGATTCGCTTGGCCTGAAGCCGGGCACCGCCTTCGACCTGCTTGAAAAAGCGCCGTTTAACGGCCCGATTCAACTCCGCGTGAACGGCGACACCCGCGTGCTGGGGCACGAACTGGCCGGGTCGCTGCGGGTATGCACGCCGGAACAGTTTGACGCCGTGTAAAACCAGCGGGACACGGTGATACGTGTCCCTCGGTTGATCTCCTCCTGCTTTTGCGTAAAGCAGCTTCACAACCCCATGATAGCACGCTGCAAGGCGTACATTATTACGCTGAATTAAAGCAGTATCACCAGTGTAGTGTCCGACACCTATGAACACCAAATTATCAGCACACCGGGTTCTGCCGCCGCTGCACCGGCTTGGACGGCGCAGCATCGGTCTGGTGCGTCAGCGCTGGTTGGCTACGATTGTCGGCTGCCAGACGGAACAGCGACTCGTGGCGCTGACATTCGACGATGGCCCCAGCGAATACACGCCGGCAGTTCTCAATGTTCTTGACCATTACGGCGTTAAGGCCACCTTCTTTATGCTGGGGCGGAACGCCGCCTTTCGCCCGGAACTGGTACAGGCTGTCCATCAGCGTGGGCATGCTATCGGCAACCATACCTATTCCCATCCCCGGATGTCGGAGATCAGCCTGCTGGAAAACCTGGCCGAACTGCGGCGCTGCCAGCAGGTGATTGCGCAGGCAACCGGCCAGCGCCCGCAGGTCATGCGCCCGCCTCAGGGTGCGCAGAGTACCATCAGCGTGATCGTGTCCCGGCTGCTGGGTCTCCAGCCGGTACACTGGTCGGCCTCCGGTGATGACTGGCGTGGCGACCCGGCGGCAGTGGTGGCCGAACGGGTGCTGCGCAGGCTGCGACCGGGGAGCATCATCCTGCTGCACGATGGCCTGGAGCCGGCAGCCAACGCCGCGCAGCAGCCGGATTACAGCCAGTTTCGGGATCGTTCCGCGACGGTCGAAGCCCTGCCGGTCATCATTGAAAGCCTGCAGGCTCAGGGGTATCAGTTTTTAACCGTACCCCAGTTGATTGAAAATAGACCACTGATGAGAAAAGCCTGGTTTGTTTAGTCGGGAGAAGCCTATGACCCCTCGTGTCAGCGTTGTCATGCCGGTTTACAATGCCGAACGCTATTTGCGGGAAGCCGTGACGAGTGTCTTAAACCAGACGTTTGACGATTTTGAGTTCATCATCGTGGACGACTGTTCCAAAGATGGCAGTTGGGTGATTTTACAGGAATACGCCGCCCGCGACCCGCGCATCCGGCTGCTGCGGAACGCCGGCAATCTGGGCGAAGCCGGCGCGCGGAATGCCGGTGTGCAGCAGGCGCGCGCTGAATACGTGGCCGCGATGGATGCCGATGACATCCTGTTCCCCGACCGGCTGGCGCTCCAGGTGCAGTATCTTGACAGTCACCCGGAGGTCGGTCTGGTTGCCGGCGCGGCCCGCCGTGTGGACGCGCAGGGACAGTTTTTATCCGTCTGGAACACCCCGACCGAACATAAGGTCATCTGCGCCCGGCTGGTGTTTAACAACCCGCTTCCGCACCCCACCGTCACCATGCGGCGCGCGCTGCTGGAACAACTGGGCTGGTATCCGCCGGTGTTCACCACCGATTACGCGCTGTGGTGGCGCTTCGCGCAGGTATCCCGGCTGGCGGCGCTGCCGCAGTGTCTGGCGCTGATTCGTATCAGCACCGCGCCGGACCGCATCAGTTCCGGGCAGGCGCCCCGCCAGCTTGTCGGCTCGCAGGAGATGTCGCTCCAGATCGCGCAGGAGATCACCGGCGGACGCATCCTCGATGAAGATGCTTACCGGCGCTTCTTTATGAGTTCGCGCGGCAAGACCGATGCCCTGCTGCGCTTTGACATCCACCGGTTACAGCCGCTGTGGGACTTCCTGGCGGCGGACGCCGTTTACCGCAAGGAAAGCGCCCCCAAACTGCTGTCGGTGGCGTTGAAGTGTCTGCGGACGCAGCCGATGGAGGCGCTGTCGCTGCTGCTGATTTTGCGGGTCCAGTTTGGCATCACCTGGCGCGACATGCTGCGCAAATATTTGCGGACGAACGCGCCCGAGCCGGTCAGGCAGCTCCGGGAACGGCTGACCCGCCGGGGCGTTGCCGGCGAGATAGAGCCGCCACCGCTTGAGCCGGGGCCAGCGTAGACTCAGGGGACATCTGTCCCCGTTCGGAAGCAAGCCCCTGGCTGAACGATCGCGGTAAGCCGGCTGAAAAACATGGCTCGCTCGTCTTTCCAGCCACCTTCCAGGTAGCTTTTGTCATTCAGCCGGACGGCTTTCAGCGTCCGGCTTCGCTCCCTCAGGTGGCTCTCTGGCCTCCCTGCCAGACGGCCAGTCCCAGACACGCCCACCCGGCCAGAAACGCCGCGCCACCAACCGGCGCGACTGCCCCCATGATGCCCAGGTCAAAAATTGCCAGCAGATACAGGCTGCCGGAGAACAGGATAATCCCGGCAACAAACAGCCAACCGGCCCAGCGCGCCCACCGCCCCGGCCAGCGTTCCGCTACCCAGGCTGTGCCCAGCAGCGCCAGCGCGTGCAGCCCGAATGCTCCCAACGCCACGCCGATCAACGCCAGCCCGGCAGCCAGTAGCACCAACCGGCGCGCCATGACCTAATTCCCCAGTACGTCGTAGATATTCCAGTCAAAGGCGATCACGCTGCCCGGCTGCGGCGGTACACCGTCCCAGATGCAGGTAAACACCTTGCCTTCAACATCCGGCCCGACGTTCACCTGATAGGTTTCCGTCTGCGCTGCCTTCAGCTTGTACAGGCCGATAAAAATGCCCTCATCCTGGGTCACAATCGTCAGAGGTTGAGTGGGGAAATCCGGCAGCGCGTCCAGTTCCGCCGGGCGCGCGAACACGGCGGGAATACCCCGACTTGCGGAGGTAATGCGATAGATGGCGATACCATCTTCGGAGTTAACGTAGATGGCAGCCTTCGGGTTGGCGCAGATGCGGCCATCGGTCGGGAATGGCTGGTCGGTTGTCACTGTCGCGGCACCCGCTGACGGGACGCGGCAGGCAAACGCAAATTCAACGGCACTGGGTACTACCATGCGAAACTCAGCCAGACCGGTGCCGGGAACCGTAAACGTCACACTGCCGGGAAAGGTGCTGATAGTTCCCTTCAGCACACCGGCGAAATAGACTTCAACCGGGTCCGGGCTAGTGGTGATGGTCACGGTGATAATTTCGCCGGCATAAAAGGTATTGGTGGTCACATAGTCAGACATCATGGCGTCGGCGCGGCCATCCAGTTCGTCGCAGCCAGGGCTGCGGGCGGCTGCCAGCAGCGGCAGCGCCGCCGCGACCAGTACAGCGATAAGCATGACGCCGAGCAGGACTTTAGTCATACGAAGCATGATATACCTCTGAGTCATAACCGAAAAACGAACCATGCCCATGATAATGGAAAACGGAGGGGCGGAGTATGGCGCAAAAACGAATTTTTTGTGAGGAATCAGCAGGGGCGAACCAACGGTTCGCCCCTACAAGGTATCGCCACTGATGACAGGCTTATTTTTTGCCGTTGCCGGTTTTCACCGGGATGAGACGCGGCTGCACTTCTTCCGCCTTTGGCAGTGTCAGGGTCAGCACGCCGTCCTGGAAGGTGGCTTCCACGTTGTTGACATTGACCGCCTGCGGCAGGCGCACGCTGCGGCTGAACTTGCCATAACGGCGTTCTTTCAGCAGCGACCGTTCACCTTCCTTCTGCACCGTGCGCTCCGGCAGTTCAGCTTCGATCAGCAGCATCCCATCCTGGAACTTGACATGGATGTTATCGGCGCTGACACCGGGCAGATCGGTAGTTACGGTGTATTCCTTGTCCGTTTCATGCACGTCCAGCGGCAGGTTGAAGCCGCCCATCTCGCTCTCGCCGCTCCAGTTCATGTTGCGCCAGGTTTCGTTAAACATCCGGTCCATCATGCTCTGCATAGCGGCCATCTCACGAAGTGGATTCCAGCGGATCATTGCCATCGGTCAATCTCCCCTTGCTTAAATCTGAAGATTCGGACATTGAGTTATGCTTCTAACTTAAACCTGGTGCGTAGGAAAAACTTAAACACTGTATCAGAAATGTATCAGAGGCAGTTCAGGAATTGGTTGGAAAGCAGCCGGTGTAACGGAAGGCGGGTGAACCTGTAGGGACACGATATATCGTGTCCCTGGAGAGGCCCCCTGTAACGGCGCGGTGGTTGCAGTTTCCGGCAGGATACAGTAGCCTCATAACCCGACAAAGGAGGGCACGATGCGTCTGGCGGTTTTATCCGACATTCACGGCAATCTTGCCGCGCTGGAAACGGTGCTGGCCGATCTGGAACAGGCAGGCGGCGCGGATATCACCTGGTGCCTGGGCGATCTGGCTGCGTTTGGCCCGCGCCCGGCGGAGTGTATCCGTCGTATCAAGGCGCTGGCAGAAGCCAACGAGAGCAAAACGTTTAAGGTGATCGGCGGCAACACCGACCGTTACCTGGTAACAGGTGAACGGCTGGCAACGCCGGCGGCGAAGGACGAAGCCGCTTTCAAGACACTGGCGAGCGGCTGGCAGGCGCGGGATGCGGGATTGAACTGGGCTGTGGAGCAAATCAGCTTTGAGGACTACGAGTATCTCAAGAAGTTGATCGGGCGGGAACTGGCGCACACGTTTGAGGGCTGCCACGTCATCGGCTACCACGCCGTGCCCGGCAATGACGAAACGTTCCTGCTGCCGGACACGCCCGACGAAGAAGCCCGTGATTTGCTGCTCGACCGCGAAGGGCATGTTGCCATCGGTGGCCATACACATCGCCAGATGGACCGCCATCTGGGGAGCTGGCGCGCCGTGAACGTCGGCAGCGTCGGCATGTCGTTTGATAACCCCGGTTACGCGCAGTGGGGACTGTTGACGTTCGAGAACGGTCAGGTTTCGGTTGACCTGCGCCGCGTGCCGTATGATGTGAACGCGGTTATCACCGACCTGCGCGCCGTCGGGTATCCCGCGCCGGAGTGGACGGCCAGCCGCCTGCGTCCGACATAAAAACGAAATTCGACACAGAGGCGCAGAGGCACAGAGAAAATATCTGGCATTATCTCTGTGTCTCTGAACCTCTGTGCCTCTGTGATATGCTTTTAAAAAGGATTTCCCATGCCAAAACGGGAACAGCTTTTTAACGACCTGAAGGGTGAAAACAGCTACGGCATCTTTCTGGCGGCGCAGATGGGCGGCGTGCCGAACGAACTACAGCTTATCATCCAGACCGCGCGCTACGACGACGCGGCGCAAGGCCTGCGCGAGGGCAACGCCTACATCATCCGTGTGCTGGGCGTGCGGGAACACCGCATCACGCTCGGCATTTTTGGCAATCTGTTTGTCGCTTCCGGGGAAGACCACCCGATTCTGTTCCACCACAACACACCACGTGTCACGCTCCACTTTGAAGGCACGGCGCGGGACATCCCCGAACTGGTGCTGGATATTCATCAGGCTTACGTGCTGACGTTTGGCCCCTGGCGCGAACTGGCCGGCGACATCAACCGCAGCCAGCCGCTGGTGAACCTGCTGGCATCCGGCAAAGGGACGCTCGGTTCGTTCCCCAGGCCGGCGGCGGAACGGCTGGCAAAAGTCCTGCGTCATCACGGCCTGAGCCTGACGACAGACGAAGAACCGTTTGAAGCCGAGGACGAACACGGGCGTTCCCGGCTGATGACCCTGCTGGGCGTCGGCGATTCGTACTTCGTGGCGCTGGATTATACGGTCGAGCAGATGGGCGGGCAGAATCAGGGATGAGGAGAAAGTGATGGGAGATGAGTCAAATGAGCGTGGTAGTGTACTCTAACATCGTTTCGTAGCGGTCATAGGCTTCGTCAAAGCTCATCTCACCAAAGAGGGTGAGAAATTCTTCGCTGCCAGCGAGTTGACGTAGCGATTCCAGGTTATCCTCTGCAAACGCAGTTTCAATGCTGTTGTGGTTTTGAAGCATGAACAGCATTTGTTCTGCTGTCAGCATCCATTCATCTTTAGTGACGTGATCGGTTCTTTCATGTCGTGAAACAGCCACTCATCACTCCTTTCCCGTAATCCTCTTGCGTATTATAACCAGCTTCGTGTCCGAATATAGCCCTTCTTTTTGTGGTACAATCCCACCGCTATTATAAAGCATTTTATGCCCGACAGGTGACGTCCCATGAGCGACTGGAAGCCGATCATCGGCCTGGAAATTCACGCCGAACTGTTGACAGAAAGCAAGATGTTCAGCGCCTGCCCGGTGGTGGACAGCGTGGAGGCCGCGCCCAATACCGCCGTTGACCCGGTATCGCTGGGGCTGCCCGGCACGCTGCCGGTCATCAACCGGCAGGCGGTCGAGTTCGGCCTGATGGTCGGGCTGGCGCTGCACTGCGAGATTCCGCCGGTAAACCAGTTCGCCCGCAAAAACTACTTCTATCCTGACCTGCCCAAAGGCTACCAGATCAGCCAGTACGAACGTCCGCTGGCCGTTAACGGCTGGCTGGACATCGAAGTGACGCCTGAAAGCGGCGAACCGTATACCAAACACATCCGCATCCGCCGGGCGCATCTCGAAGAAGACACCGGCAAGCTGACGCATATCGGTGGCGGCAGCAGTCTGGTGGATTACAACCGTGCCGGCGTGCCGCTGCTGGAAATTGTGACCGAGCCGGACATCAACAGCGCCGAGGAAGCGGAAGCCTTCGCCCGCACGCTGCGCGCCATCCTCGTCTACCTGGGCGTGAACAACGGCGATATGTCCAAAGGCGTGCTGCGCGTTGAGCCAAACATCAGCGTGATGCACAAGGATGATACCGAATTCCGCACCCGCACCGAGGTCAAAAACCTGAACAGCATTCGCAACCTGTACCGTGCGACGCAGGTCGAAATCGAACGGCAGATCAAACTGTGGACCAGCGGCGAGGGCGTGAAGCAGGCGACACTCGGCTGGGACGAGGCCAAACAGCGGGTGGTGATTCAACGGGTTAAAGAGCGCGCCGACGAATACCGTTACTTCCCGGAACCCGATCTGCCGATTCTCGAAATCAGCCGCGAATGGGTGGAGGAAGTCCGGGCTAAACTACCGGAACTGCCGGCGGCCAAGCGGCAACGGTTTATGGAAGTCTTTGGCTTGAGCGACTATGATGCGCGGCAGTTGGTGGCAGAGCAGGCCATCGCCCACTATTACGAGGCAGTAGTAGCGGCGGGCGCGAATCCGAAGTCGGCAGCCAACTGGATTCTGGGCGGGCTATTCACGCTGATGAACGAGCAAAGTATGGAGCGTGAAGCCATCGAGCAGACTCGTATCAATGCCGGGCAGTTCGCGGAACTGGTGAAGCTAGTGGACGGCGGGACGATCAACAAGGGCACGGCACAAACAGTGCTGGCGGAGATGTGGGACACGGGCAACGACCCGGCGCGGATCGTCGAAGCGAGAGAGCTGGCGCAGGTTTCCGACGAGAGCGCCATTCGTGAGGCGGTCAGCCGCGTGCTCACCGAGAACGCCAAACTGGTGCAGGATTACCTGGGCGGCAAGGACAAGCTGTTTGGCGCGTTGGTGGGCCAGGTGATGAAGGCGATGGGTGGCAAGGCCAACGCCCAGGTTGTGACGGACATCCTCAGGCGGGAACTGGAAGCGATGCGGGCGTAGACTGGACAGAAACGGTTGGGTTGCAGGGGCGCGGCGCGCCCCTGCGAGGTGACGGTTCTATCAGTTGATCGTCGGCGAGATGCCCAGGCTGCGGAGCGTGGCGTTCAGGTCTTCTAGGCGGAAGGGCTTGGACAAAAAGGCGGTCGCGCCGTGTTCAAAGGCGGCATCGCGGTAATCCTGGGAGGAGAGCGCTGTCAGCATCACCACCGGAATGGATGCCCAATCTTCCTCCTGCCGCACTGTGTCGAGGAAGGTCATGCCATCCATCAGCGGCATCAGAAAATTGCAGATAATCACATCCGGTTTGTAGGGCGTTTGTCCCAGCAGTGTCACGCCTTCGCGTCCGTTGCGCCCGGTCATGACCTGGTAGCCACGCTGCTCCAGCACCATTCGCAGCAGGGAAACGATGTCCGCATTGTCATCGAGAACGAGAATTTGTGCCATATGGATCTGTTATCACCTTTATGCTGCCCATCTTCAGTTTAGATCATTAATTGATAATTGTTACTTGTTGCTATCTGAATTTTGCGTCAACTAAATGTGAATTTACGGTTTTAACTCTAGGCAGGACAATCGTTGTGTGATAGAATATGTGTTCTAATCGCAGTATATTGGCTTTCCAACCGAACTGAAACGCCGCTCGTCAGTTTAAAAGCGGTCTTTGTGTTAGGATAATTCCTAGTCCGGCAAATTCGTATCACGCGAGGAGCGAACAGCATGGCTTGGCACCAGACGATCATCATCGGCAACGTGGGGCGCAACCCGGAATTACGGTATCTGCAAAGTGGAACGGCTGTCTGTGACTTCAGCGTCGCCGTGTCGGAGTCGTGGACGGATAGCAGCACCAATGAACGGCGCGAAAAAACCACCTGGTATCGCGTCTCGGCTTGGGGGCGGCTGGGGGAGATTTGCAACCAGTATCTTGAAAAGGGCCGGCAGGTGATGGTGGTCGGGACGGTGGAAGCGCGCGCCTACACCGACAAAAGCGGCCAGCCCGCCGCCAGCCTCGACCTGCGGGCGCGCGATGTTCGCTTCCTGGGCAGCCGGGCCGACCGCGAGGGTGGCAGCGGTAACGGCGGTTACGAAGACTTCGCGCCACCACCGCAGTCCGGCAATGTTGACGACATTCCGTTTTAACGAATTGTCAGCGGAAATGGGACACGGCGCGCCGTGTCCCTGCCCCGTGTTATGCCACCGGGTTACGAACTGACGGTAAACGAGCGCGGCACGCTCCACGCGCCCGGCTGGTTTGCCGCGTTCCAGGCGCGTACCTTCCAGTAATAGCGCCCGGGCGGCAGAAAGATGCTGGTCCCGCTGGGCGAGTCAACATAGCGGGCTTCCGGCGAATAAAAGGTTGGGTCATTGTCTATGATGAACTCATAGGTTTCGCCGCCGCTGACCGCGTTCCAGCTCAGCGTAACGGGACTGGTGACCACCGCGCCATTCAGCGGTGCAGTTAGCACCGGCGCGTTCAACCCGATGACCCGGATGGCGACCTCCCAGAACACCGGCGACGGGACAAAACCACCACCCGTATCCACGTTCACCCGCCAGTAATACTGCCCGTAGGGCAGAGCTGCCGGCTGAAAACTCGTTTGCAGATGGTGTATCGTCTGGTTGACAATCGGGCTGTCAAACGTCATTGAATCATCCACCTGAAGCTGGTAGGCCCGCGCCCCCGGATAGGCGTACCACTGGAAGGTGGGCCGCTGAGTGCTGACATCGGTGCGCTGGGCCGGGGAACGCAGGATATTGAGTTCAAAGCCGCGTACTTCGCTGAAAGTTCCCCAGTTGCCGGCAGCATCCCGCGCCTGCACGCGCCAGTAGTAATACCCCTGCCGCAGCGTCACCGGCGCCGCTGCCAGCAAATCCGTGTCCGTATCGCTCAAAATCAGCATAAATGCCGCGTCACGGGCGATCTGGAGCCGGTAGCGGTTGGCAGTCGGCACGGCCAGCCAGCTAAACGACGGTCGCGCCATCGTGATGACACTGTTATTCAGCGGGTAGCGGAGCGCCGGCGCGGCAGGCGGAGTGGTATCAATCGTGAAGTACCAGATGGCGCTGCGTGCGATGCCTGCACTGTTGATCGCCTCCACCCGCCAGTACAACTGGTGATCAAACAGGCTGGTTGAGGTGTAGCTCAGGCCAAACACGTGCGCCGCTTCGACCGGCGAACTAAAGTCACGGTCATCGTCAATGAGCAGGCGATAGTATTCCGCGTTGGGCGCGGCAGTCCAGGAAAAAGTCAGGCTGGTGCTATTGGTCAGCGTGCCGGAGGTTGGCGCGATCAGGGTCGGTGACTGTGGCAGCGGGGGTTGTGACAGCGGCGGGAAAACGACTTTTGCCAGAAAGACATCCCCCACCCCGTTGGTATCGTCGGCGACGAGATTGGAAGCCTCCGACTCAAAGGCGACGTACTGTCCATCGCCGGAAATAGCGACTCTGTTTCCAGACACGCCGTTGGCCTGCGCCCCACCTGCACCAACAGACACCCGGGTATTGCGGTGGGTCTGCCGATCGTAAACAAATACATCCCGTACGTTATTGGTGTCGCCGCTGACCAGGTTGCTGGCATCCGAGCTAAAAGCGAGATAGCGCCCGTCCAGCGACAGGGACACGCTGCCAGAGTGAGCGTTGCCTAATGCCCGGTTAGGCGCTGCCGAGACATATTCATACTGTCCGGTGACCGAATCATAAACGATCACCTGGTCAAAACTGCCGGGCGTACCGGTGGATGGATTATAGACATAGGCGACATACCGGCCATCACCGGAAATGCGCAGATTGGTGAAAAATTCATACAACCCGTCCCCATCGAGGTTAACGGGTAAATCGGTAATCGTTCCGCTCGGCAGATCATAGATTAGGCCATAAGTACAGGCCATCAAGCAGTCATCCGATCGGGAGTAGGCAATTCGCTGCCCATTGGCGGAAAAATCGTCCAGGCTGACAAAGTTGTTATCCTCATAACGATTGGAACCACTTGGACCGGACGATTGAAGAACTCGGGTGTTTTGCCCGGTCTGGCGGTCATAAACCAGAATGACCGGACAATGTACCGGAGGATCACCCTGTTCCCCTATACAATACGGTGGCGGATTCAGCACCAGATTGTCCGCCTGCGATTCATAAACGATATAGCGGCCATCAGCCGAAATCATCGCTTTGCCGGAGGAGTCATCGGATAAACCGCCGTTGGCGGCAACAGAAACAATCGTTTCCTGTCCGGTCTGGCGATCCAGGACAAAAACATCCTTGATGAGACGTGTAAAGTCCTCCACCTGGAACAGGCGCCCCGTATTCACACTACCCACTACAAACCGCCCGTCGGCTGAGGTTCGTCCGGGGAAATAGACTAGCGGCAGATCGCGGGGATAGTTCGGCAGCAGCGCCGTCTGGCAGGTGAGGCGGTCGTACAGGTAGAAGTCCAGAATGAACTCGTAGGTCGAGCCGTACCAGTCGGTCCGAACATACTTGGACAGCACAACATAACGTCCATCAGCAGACACGGCTTCAAGACCTGCCCCCTCGTTGGAAGGCAGCGGCGCTCGGACTATCGCTGCATTCGGGTCACACATGGCCGCCGGTACCACAACCGGCGCGCTGTCCGCCGCCGGCGCTTCGGTCGCTTCCGACTCAGGCGGTGTTTCGGTCGCCGGTACGATGAGCGTTGCCGGCGGGGGTTCGCTTGCTGTCGGTTCGAGCGAGGCGGTCACTTCAGGAGTGACTGCCGGTATGGGCGTTTCGGTGAGGGTTGGTTCCGGTGTAGCGGTTGGTGTCTCTGTTGGCGGTGGGATGGGGGTTAGCGTGGGAATGATTTCCGGCGGGCTGGTGGGTTCTGCGGTTGCCTCTTCGGATTGGGCGGCGATAGTGAGGGGCACAGTCAGGAAAAGCAGAATGGCAATCGTCCGCAAAAAAGACCATCGTCTATACATAAAAACTCCTTTTAGTTTAATGGGTCAATCCTGGCTCGACTGGACGGCGCAGCTCTAACGCTGTGGCGGGCTGACTGAAACGAGGGTACGACGAAGATCAGACAGGATGAGCGAACGTCTGGCTGCTACCGGCCAAAGAATGTTTTTCTTAATTTTAGCACCAATTGAATTCCCGGTAATGTTCCTGACCTGTCATTTCTGCACAAAAAAGCGTTTGAGCGCCCGAAAGACACTCAAACGCTGCTGCATGAACCAGTACTGCCCCCCGAGCCAGGACTCCGTTTATCCCGCGTCGTCCATCACCAGCGTGAAGCGTTTGTCCTCGTACATCTGCCCGTTGATTTTCAGGGACAGGGCATGTTCGCCAGGGTAATACACGCGGGTGCTGATCGGCCTGAAACTGACCTGCTTCTGGAAGCGCAGCGTTTCGCCCGGCTGGATGCTGCGCTGCGCCAGCTTAAACACCTTTGGCGCCAGCGCGCCATTGGCCTTCTGAAAGTGGACGACGTAATCCACCACCAGCTTTTGCGGCTCGTCGGCCAGCGATTCAACCTCGAACGAAAACGCCAGCGCGTCGCCAAAACGCACCGAGTCCGCGCTTAAGGTCAGATTTTTAACCGATACCGCCGCGCCACCATCGAAGCCGAGCAGCGCCAGCGCCTCGTTATGGCCGGCCTTTACCAGCGTCCGCAGTGCCCGGCGTATAATCCACCCGCGTTCCGGGCTGGCATCAGCGTTCCAGCGCCGCAGCACGTCAATTACCACCTCTGGGTTATCCTTGGCGATATCGTTGAGATTGTTGGCAACGCTGCGGCGTACGAATTCGGACGGGTCATCCTTCAGGTTTTCCAGCACCGGCAGAATCGGTGACGGGTCACGTTTGAAGTCCGGTAGTGCCATCGCCCAGGGCAGGCGAGGACGGCAGCCCTCGCTGGACAGGCGGCGCACGTGTTCGTTCTCGTGGCGCGACCAGACCAGCATTTGCGCCATCATACGCGGCGTGTCCCGGACAATAAACGGGCGCACCGCAAATTCCGCGCTCATCAGCGGCGTCAGCAGTTCCAGCGCCGGCAGCGAGGCGTCCCAATCATCCAGGCCGTACTGCTCCACAAAGTCGCAGAATGACAGCAGCAGAAAACCATGCCGGTTCAGCCGGGGCGCGGCCTGTGTCAGCACCGCCAGCGCGGCGCGATAATCCGGCGGCAGATGGTCGCGCAGGGCAAGCGTGATATGGCGCATTCGTTCCTTGAGCGCGCGCCCTTCCCAGCCGTCGTCATAGACCTGGCGAAGAAAAGCGTCCGCCGCGAACGACGGCTCAATCGAACCCAGTACGGCAGCCATGTCTTCGACCAGTGGCCGCTGGTACAACGTGTCCTTTAGCGCATCGGGCATATACCCCCCTATGGTTGTGAGAACAAATGAGCTAATTATACCAGCAACCCCGGCTGCCGTCCACAAGTATGGGGTGGGTGTTATAATCAGAAGCGTTGTCCCGTAACCGATTGGAGGTCCCCCGATGCAGCAGCCACCCCAGCCGCAGCGCCGCTTGCAGCTTGAAATCCCGGCTAATCTCAACGGTGTGTACGCCAACGCCGTTGTGATCGCGCAGACATTCAGCGAGATCGTGATGGACTTCATCCAGATCGCGCCGAACGACCCGCGCGCCCGTGTGCAGACGCGCGTGGTGATGACCCCCACCAACGCCAAGCTGTTTTTGCAGGCGCTGACCACCAATCTCGAACGCTTTGAGGCCGCACATGGCGAAATCAAACTCCCCCCGCAGCCGACTTCGCTGGCCGACCAACTGTTTGGCACGATAAAACCCGACGAAGGAAAACCGGATAATGAATGACCTGAACACCATCGCCGACAGCATCCGCGCCACGTTTGAGTTAAAAAACGCTGCCCGCGACAGCGCCATTGCCCGTTCGCGTGAAGTGATTCGTCACTGCGCCGAGGCTATCCGCGCCATTCATCGCCGCGAATGGACCAACGCGGAAGTGAAGCTCGCCAGCGCCCGTTCCGCCGCCAACGAGATGCGCGCCGGCATTGCCGACTACCCCGACCTGTATCACGCCGGTTACAGTCAGGACGCGCTGAAAGAAGTGGTCGAGGCTTTCTGCACCTACGCCATTATCCGTAACGAGCCGCTGCCCACGCCGGAATCGCTGGAGGTGGAACAGGCGACGTATCTTAACGGCCTGGCGGAAGCGGCCACCGAACTGCGCCGCTTCATCCTCGACATCCTGCGGCGGGAGGAAGGTGGCACCGCCGAGGCCGAACGCCTGCTGGAATGGATGGACGACGTGTACGACCAGTTGGTGACGTTCGACTTTCCCGACGCCATCACCGGCGGGCTGCGGCGGCAGACGGACATCGTGCGTGGCGTGTTGGAACGTACGCGCGGCGACCTCACCACGACGATTCAGCAACTACGCTTGCAGGCCGCCCTCCAGCGCGTGGAAGACAACACAGGAAAAGCCTGACGCAAAGAGGTAATTCTCACAGAATAATCAATCCCAGCCGCGTGGCCTTCACCACCGCGTCGGTGCGGCTCTGCGCGTTCAGCTTGCCCATGATGGCGTTGACGTGATATTTCACCGTGTGGTCGGTGATGTTCAGGCGCGCCGCAATGGTTTTGTTGGGCAGCCCTTCCGCCAGCAGTTGCAGCACTTCGCGTTCGCGCGGCGTCAGGGCTTCGACCGGCGCGTCGGCGGCGCTGGCGGTGGGCAGCAGCGCGTCCAGCAGCGACGGCGCGGCCACCACCAACCCCTGCGCGGCGGCCATAATCGCGGCAGCCAGCGTTTCGGCGTCGGTGTCACCCAGCAGGAAGCCGCTGACCCCGGCGGCGCGCAAGTCGGCGGCCTGCGCGGCGTTCGTCAGCAGCGCCACCACCGGCACACCCGTGTCGCGCGCGTCGGCGCTGCGTTCTGGCGTGTTCCAGCCCCACTCCCACACGATCACGTCTGGCTGGTACAGGTCCACTTCGGCTTGCAGGTCGTCCGCGCCAGACGTCTGCCCGACGACGATCAGCCCCGGCTGCCCGGCCAGCAGCGCCGCCAGCCCCATGCGGGCGAGCGGGTTGTCTCCGATGATGAGGACGTTTAGGTCAGACATAGTGGTATTTTAACCGCCAGGCCGCCAGGTTTATTTCCCGACGATGCCGGGGAACAGCAGCGTGTCTTCGATGCGCGTGACGAGCTGGTAGCGGCGGGCGTTGGCCGGGGAGACCACGTCGTTCACCCACACCGCCGCCAGCGCCAGCAGCCATGCCACCAGCAGCAGTGCCGGCAGCGCCTCCAGCCGCGCCACCTCGTACAGCATCCAGGCCGCGTTCAGGCGGTAGCGCAGCGCCAGAAATACGAAACCGCCCGCAACCAGCGCCGCCACCAGCCACAGGAAACTTTTAATCAGGATGCCGGTGTAGTGCAGGTCAAACTGGATTTTGCCCAGCACCACCGTCGAGTTCTGCTCCCAGCGTTTGAGCGTGCCGCGCACGTTGATCTGAAACAGATCGTCGTGCAGGTTGAGGCGGTAGCGCAGCGTATCGGCGTCTGCCGGCTCAAACGTGACCGCAATCGGCGCGGTGCTGATCGTCGTTGGTCCGCCCGTCCGATCATCCGACAGCACGGTCATCCAGAACTTTTCCCCCAGCGGTACGCTTTTGGACATGCGTACCCGCGTCAGGTCTTCCAGCCGGCTGCCGGCCTGTTCCAGTGGCAGCAGCGCCTCCAGATCGAATCCGGACGCAAAAAAGGAAGGGAAAAAGTAGGCCAGCAGGCCGACCTGCTGCCGGATGCCCCGTTTGGCTTTTGTTTTAAGCGTCATACATGTCCCGTTGATGTCACCGTGCTGTTTCTATTATGCGCGCATTTCAGCGCCGCGCACCCCAAAGATTGCGGGGAACGCCGTTGCCTACACCGTAGGGACACGATATATCGTGTCCCTACATGCCTCATCGTGTACAATAGCTGAGGATGGTTAACCAGGAGCGTGAACCGATGTCCGATCAAACGATGGCCGCGCAGGAGCCGCTGCCGGAAACCTACCAGGAAGCTGACGCCAGCCAGGTGTTTAAGTGGCTGCGGCGCGGCGAGTCCTGCTCGCTGGTGGGCATTGGCAGCGTGGGCAAAAGCAACCTGCTGAACTTCATCATGGACGAGCGCATCAAACAGAGATACCGCGCGGCCAACGTCATCATGGTGTTCCTCGACCCGCACAAGCTGGTTCACCTGCAAAAGCAGGCGCTGGAGATGGCCGGTACCAGTTGGCCAGGCTACGAGATCATGATTAGCCGCCTGCGCCGCGCTGTCGCCGAACTGTACGACCGGGGACAACTGCTGCCGCCTGCGCCCGGGCAGCCGGACCTGGCCGACCGCATCACCGGCTATTACCTCAACCTGTTCCACACCCAGCCGCTACTGGTACAGACCGGCATCCGCCAGCTTGAGGAAGCGGTCTACGAGGTGCTGCGCCAGAACCGGGACTGGAAGATCGCCTTCCTGTTTGACGAATTTGAGGGCTTCCGCGATCTGCCGCCGGAGTTTTTTGAATCGCTGCGCGGCGTGCGCGACGAATTCAGATATCGCGTGATGTATCTGACCACCAGCCGCCGTGACCCGGAAGAACTGGTGAAGGAGTGGGACTGGTATGTCCAGAGCCGCCGCGCCCGCGAGATCATGGAAGGGTTTCTGGAACTGTTTCGCGGCTTTACCATCTACCTGCGCCTGCTGGACGAACCCAGCGCCAAAGCCTTGATGCAGCGATTGGCGCGGCGCTACTGGGGGGAAGACCGCGAACTGGATGATGCCCGCCGCGAAGACCTGATGACCGCTACCGGACGCCACGCCGGGCTGATGCGCCGCTGCTTTCTGCCGATTGCCAACCTCGACGCCCGCAAGCCGATGGACGAGCTGTGCCGCTACCTGCTAACGCATGACGGCGTGGTGAAGGAATGTGTGGCGATTGTGGAAAGCCTGGCCGACGCCGAGCGCGACGCGCTGTGGTACGCCGCGCGGGGCAAGCCTATCGGCGGCGAACTGGCATCGCGGCTGGAGATGAAGCACCTGGGCAAGCAGTTCCGCCCCGGCTATCTGGAAATGCAGATGCCGGTGCTGCGTCACTATGTCTTTAACCTCCCGGAGCCGAAGCCATCTCCGCCGATGTAGAGAGCTTTCAGTGGTTGGTTGTCAGTTTTTGGTGTAAGTACCGTCAGAGTTGGAACAGGTTTATCGTTTACTGGAATGGGGGAATGATGAAGCCACAACCGCGCCGAATCCAGACGGTCTATTTAAGCCTGACGCTGCTGAACACGCTGGCGGCCTCGTTCATCTGGGGGATCAATACCCTGTTTCTGCTGGACGCCGGGCTGACCAACACCGAAGCGTTTGCTGCCAATGCTTTTTTCACGGCAGGTCAGGTGCTCTTTGAAGTGCCCACCGGCGTGGTCGCCGATGTGTGGGGCCGGCGCACCTCGTACCTGCTGGGCACGCTGACCCTGGCCCTGTCCACCCTGTTTTATCTGCTGGCGTGGCAGCTACGCGCGCCGTTTGGGCTGTGGGCGGTCACGTCGGTGCTGCTGGGGCTGGGCTTCACCTTCTTTTCTGGCGCGACTGAAGCCTGGCTGGTGGATGCCCTCCGCTTTACCGGCTTCACCGGCAGTCTGGACACGGTGTTTGCGCGGGGGCAGAGTATCGGCGGTGTTGCCATGCTGGTGGGTTCGGTCAGCGGTGGGCTGGTCGCGCAGGCAACCAGCTTGGGTGTGCCGTATCTGCTGCGCGCGGGGGTGCTGGGGCTGACGTTTGTGGTCGCCTTTGTGTTTATGAAAGACCTGGGTTTCACCCCGCAGCGCGGCCAGCGACCGCTTCAAACCATGCAGCAGCTATTAACCACCTCGGTCAACCTGGGGCTGCGGAATCCGTCACTGCGCTGGGTGATGCTCGCCGCGCCGTTTACCGTCGGCGTCAGCTTCTACGCCTTTTACGCCATGCAGCCGTACCTGCTGCAACTGTATGGCGACAGCGCAGCCTATGGCGTGGCGGGTCTGGCAGCGGCGATTGTCGCCGGCGCGCAGATCGCCGGTGGGTTGGCCGTGCCTTATCTCCGCCGTCTGTTCCGTCGCCGCACGTCGGTACTGCTGCTGTCGGTAGTGGTCGGCGGCCTGTTTCTGGCCGGTATCGGGCTGACCACCAGCTTCCCGCTGGCGGTGTTGTTCCTGGTGGTCTGGGCGCTGATGTTTGCGGCACAGATGCCAGTGCGCCAGGCATATATGAACGCGCTGATTCCGTCACAGCAGCGCGCCACCGTCCTCTCGTTTGATTCGCTGCTGGGTTCCAGCGGCGGCGTGGTGATCCAGCCGGCGCTGGGCCGGGTGGCCGACGTGTGGGGTTATCCCACCTCGTATCTCGCCAGCGCCGCCGTGCAACTGCTGGCCGCCCCGCTGCTGCTGCTCGCCCGCCGCCAGCGCTCCGAAGCCGATCCGATAGACACGCCGCAGGAACTACACGTCCCCAGTTTGTAGCTTGGCGTCCGATAAGCTGGAGGGGCGCGGCGTGTCCCTCCAGCCAATCACGTCATCTGCCCTCGTCCATCCGTCAGGTACGCAACATTACAAACTGCGTTCAGATAGGTGATCTCCATCACTATCCGGTGTGAATTGTGACTGTTAGCGTGGGGTAAGGGTGGAGTTGTTTAAGGGGGAGAGGGCCATGTCAAATACGATTCTGGTTGCTTATGCCAGCCGCACGGGGTCAACTGTCGGCGTGGCGGAAGTGATTGGCAAAACGCTGGTCGAAAGCGGCGCGTCCGTCGAAGTGCGCCCCATGCGCGACGTAACCGACCTCACGCCGTACGCAGCGGTTGTGGCCGGCAGCGCCATTAACGGCGGCGAGTGGCTGCCGGAGGCGATGCAGTTTATGCAGACACACCGGGCGGCGCTGGCGCAAAAGCCCTTCGCCGCTTTTCTGGTCTGCATGACGATGAGCATGAAAAATGAACAGTACCGCCAGGGTGTGGCGGATTGGATGAAGCCAGTGCGCGCGCTGGTCAAGCCGGTGAGTGAGGGTTACTTTGCTGGGGCGCTGGACCTCAGTAAAGTGCCGTCGCTGGCCGACCGGCTGAAATTCCGCCTGAGTGTTGCCCTTGGCGTCTGGTCGGAGGGCGATCACCGGGATTGGAATGTTATTCGTGCCTGGGCCAGCGCACTACCGGCGAAACTCCAGCTTCAGGACACCATCAACGGTTGATTTTTAACTGAAAACGGATAACTGGTAACTGACAACTACTTATCCTTCTTGTCATCCGGGTTCACCGGGCGATATTCGGCATCCTCGGCGCGGTTGCCCATCTGGCGCAGCAGTTCTTCGCCGATGTTCAGCGACCGGCGGCCCGGAATTGGCGCGGGAGTATCCTCGCCTTCCAGCTTCGGCTGCTGGTCGTTGTACTTCTGCTGGAAGTAGGTTTTGCGCTGGTCGCCGGTCGGCTCTGGTAGTTCCAGCATATCCCCCAGCGTGGACTGCACCGTTTTTTCCACGCCCCGGTCGGCCATCATCAGCCCGGCCAGCAGCCGGGGCGGCACCTGATATTTAAACACCTGCTCCAGCAGGGCTTGCAGCCGCGCTGTTTCTGCCTGCGCGTTCGGGCGTGACGCCAGCATCTGCGTTTCCGCCTGCTGGACTTCAGTCGGGATGATCGGTCGGCACTGGACCGCCTCCTGTTTGACGGTGATGCCAAACACGTCCTTCGCCCACTGAAGTTCGTCTTCCAGCCGGGCGCAGAATTTTTTGATGCTGCCGTCGGTCAGCGCCGATTGCAGCGGAATGTCCACAAAATAATGCTGCGCGGCGCGGCGCGCCTTCCATGCCAGCAGTTCGGCATGGTGATGTTTCATCGCCTCGACCGATTCCCACTCCGCCAGTTTCAGCCGCGCTTCCGGTTCGCGGATGTCGAACGGCGAGTACGTGCTGGCGAAATCCAGTTCGATGGCGACCGTATTGCCCTCTTTGGTAATCAGGTTTTCGATGTTGATCGGCCCCACCCGGATGACATCGGCGCGGTTCCACACCAGCCGGAACTTCTGCACCGCCGGGGCGCGCAGTGTCACCTTCGGCTGGTTCTGGTCCACCTGCTGGAAGAACGCCTGGAGCATTGGCAGTTCCTGCGGGCGTACCGTGTTTATCAGTTCTTCCCGCATGAAGCGCGGCCCACCATAATCGAGGAACTTCTCCAGCCGGTCCGGCGGGATACCGGCGCGCCGTACTGCGTCCAGCAGCGCGGGGTCTACCTTCGGGCGCGGACGTTTTTCCAGCCGGAAGCCTTCCGGTTTCACCTGCCGGTCTTCGATCAGGAAGATTTCGCCCGGTTTGATGTCCACGTGCCAGATTGGCACCAGCAGCGCCAGCGCGCCGATCAGGTAGATGAACAGCGTCCCCCACGCCCACAGCAGCGCCGGCTGGTTCATCACCGGGCGCAGGAACACCGACACCGCCAGCACAAACAGCGCAAACAGCCCCACCGCCGTCCCGGCTGCCCACAGGCTGGTCTGGCGCTGGTCGAGCGCCAGCCAGATCAGCACAATCGCGCCGACCACGACCAGGAAGCTCAGCAGCGTCAGCGGCAGGCGGAACAGCGGCAGCGGCGCGGTCAGCAGCACCCACAGCGTCCAGCCGATGATCCAGAAGAAGCCAAAATAATACAGGATCAGCCGCCGGTAGCGGGCGTCCACCCGGTGATTTTTGAGCGCTTCGCTCAATCGCGGCCAGAACGCGCGGCGTTGCTGGTGCAGCGGCCAGTGCCGTTCCGGGCGCAGCCGTCCCACTTCAATCCCCGCTGTGTCGAATGGAGTAGGCATAGCGTCGGTTCCTGTTGGTGTACGCTTCTAACTGGATTATAACATAACGCGCCGCCGTGCTGATTTTGTGCTTTCGTTGTCGAAGTCGGACCTTAAAAAGGCGCATATCCTCCTTTAACTCCCTTACATTTGTCACCTGTCCCCTCAATAATTAAAGAAACGTTATACCATATCGTCATGGTTTGTAACGCTAGGCCTTTATCGTAAATCAATACCGGTACAACGGGCTTACTGGATGATGGACTACACGTTTCTGGACGACGCTCCTGACGCTTTCTATGTGCTTGACCGCCAGTGGCGCTTTGTTTATATCAACCGCCGCGCTGAACAACTCTGGGGACGAACGCGTGACGACCTGATCGGTAAGGTCGTCTGGAACGTATTCCCCCAGGCTGTGGGCAGCCAGGCTTACGAAGAACACCAGCGTGCTGTCCGCGATGGTCATCCCATCACGTTTGAAACCCTGTCGCCGGTGCTTAACCGCTGGATTCAATGTACGATTTCGCCTTACCAGACCGGGTTGGCCGTTTACTTCCACGACATTACTGCCCAAAAGGAAGCTGAACATCGCTCGCAACTGCTTCAGGACATTATTGAGGCCCTGTCAACCGCGCTGACGTTGGAAACAGTCGCGCGGGTGATTGTCGGGAAGGTGCGCGAAGGGCTGGGCGGGCATACCGGCTCGGTCAACCTGCTGACGGATGATGGTCAATCGGTGAGAATTCTGCGAACAGCCGATGTGGCGGAAGAAGTTTTCCAGCAGCTTAAACTCGCGCCGGTTGACGATGCCTCGCGCCCCGATACCGATGTGCTGCGCACCGGTCAGGCCGTATGGATCCACAACCGGGACGAGTATTATGCCCGCTATCCAAGGCTCGCCCGTGCCCTGCAAGCCAAAACCGGCACGGAGGCGCTGGCGGTTTTGCCCCTGCTGGTTAGCGGACATATCATCGGTGTGATCTTCATCGGCTTCCCAACGCCGCAGTCATTTGGGGAAGAAGTACAGGCTTTTCTGACGACGGTCGCGCATTACTGCGCTCAGGCGGTCGAGCGGGTACGGCTGCTGGAGTCGGAGCAGCGGGCGCGCGAGCAGGCTGAGCGCCAGTCGGAACGGCTAAAACGCCTGCATGACGTGGCTGCGGCCATCTCTCATGCGCTGACGTTTAACGACATCGTGCGGGTGGTGGTTGATGAAGGTTTTGCCCTGCTGGGTGCGTTCCGCGGCGCGGTTGGGATTTTAAGCGAGGACGGCGCCGGCCTGAAGGTGATCGGCACCTACCGGCTGCCATCCGATATCTCGCAGCAGTTCGCCTATCTCCCGCTGGACGCCGCCACGCCGATGACCGCTGCCGCGCGTACCCGGCAGATGGTTGTTTTCCAATCATTTGAGGAATACCAGCAGATGTTCCCGGAACTGGCGGCGCAGATTGCTGCCACGCGCGAGGTTCAGTCGGCCATTGCTCTGCCTTTGCTGGTTCAGGACCGGCTGATTGGCAGTATCGGCATCAGCTTCGCGCAGCCGCAGGTGTTCACCCAGGGGGACATCGAGTTTTCGCAAATCCTGGCGCAGCACATCGCCGAAGGGCTGGAACGCGTGCGCCTGTACGAACTGGAAGCTGAAGCCCGTGTCGCGCGGGAACTGGCGGCCACCAACGCCCGGCTCGAAGCGGAAATTGCGGCGCGTAAACTGCTCGAAGCCGATTTGCGCGCTAACCTGGAACGCGAAAAGGAACTGAACGAACTGAAATCCCGCTTTATCTCGGTGGTCTCACACGAATTCCGCACGCCGATGGCCGTAATACTGTCATCCAGCGATCTGCTGCGCCGGTATTATGACCGGATGAGCGATGACCAGCGGGCCGAACACTGGGAACGGATCAAGGCGCACGTCAACCACCTGACCCGCCTGCTTGAAACCGTGCTGGGGGTGGGGCGCACTCAGGTGGTTGGGTTGGAATATCATGCAGCAGTGGTTGATCTGGAAGCATTATGCCGTGAACTGGTTATCGAAATGCAGTTTATCGCGCAGACTCACGAGATTGTGTTCACAAGCGAGGGACAGTGCGGCCAGGTGGTGGCCGACCGGCAACTGATCGGGTTGATGATTAGCAATCTGCTGTCCAACGCCATGAAATATTCGCCGGGCGCCGAACAGGTCCACCTGCGGCTGACCTGCGCCAGTCAGGAAGTTGTGATTCAGGTGCAGGATGCCGGGATTGGTATTCCAGAGGCCGATCTGCCCTACCTGTTCCGACCGTATTTCCGGGCAGCCAATGCCAGGGAGATTTCCGGCACGGGCATCGGTTTGACACTGGTGCGGGAAATCGTGGAACTGCATCGGGGCACGATCACGGTGGAGACCGGCGCCGGGACCGGGACGACTGTTACCGTCCAGCTGCCCGCCGGATAGGCACTCCTGTACAGGGTGTCCAATGGTTATGTCTTTTTTTTCGTCACGATGTACAATGCAGATCAGGAGTCCTGACCCGTTCATGAGGCAAAAACATGATTATCGGTATCCCTAAGGAAATTAAGGACAACGAATACCGGGTAGGCCTGCCGCCAAACGGCGTGCGGGAGCTGGTGCGCCACAAACATCACGTGATTGTGCAGGCGGGCGCGGGCGTGGGCAGCGCCTTCAACGACGAGGAATACATCAGGGCCGGCGCGACCATTCTCCACAACGCCGACGAGGTGTGGAAACGCGCCGAGATGATTGTGAAGGTGAAAGAGCCGCTGCCGGAAGAATATCGCTTCCTGCGTGAAGACCTGCTGCTGTTCACCTACCTGCATCTGGCCGCCGACGAACGCCTGACCCGCGCCCTGATGGACAGCGGCATTACGGCGCTGGGGTACGAAACGGTCGAAGATGCCCAGGGACACCTGCCGCTGCTCCAGCCGATGAGCGAAGTCGCCGGACGCATGGCAACCCAGATCGCGGCGCAGTATCTCGAAAAACCGCAGGGCGGGCGCGGTATCCTCATGGGCGGCATCCCCGGCGTCAAGCCGGCGCATGTCGTCATCCTCGGCGCGGGCACGGTTGGCACGCACGCCGCCATGATCGCGCTTGGCATGGGCGCGCGCGTGACGCTGCTGGACGTGAACATGGATCGCCTGCGTTACCTGGATGAAACCATGAGCCAGCGCGGGCGGCTGACGACCCTGGCCTCCAACGAAACCAACATTGCCGACACCATCACCACCGCCGACGCGGTGATCGGCGCGGTGCTGATTACCGGCGCGCGCGCCCCGCGCCTGATTACCCGTGAGATGCTGCCGGCCATGCCGCGCAACAGCGTGATCGTGGACGTGTCGGTAGACCAGGGCGGCTGTGTCGAAACCACCCACCCGACCACCCACAGCAACCCGACCTATTTTGTCGAAGGTGTGCTGCATTACGGCGTCGCCAACATGCCCGGTGCGGTGCCGCGTACATCCAGCTTCGGGCTGGCGAACGCCACCCTGCGTTACATCCTGAAGGTAGCCGATGTCGGCCTGAGCAGTGCCCTGCATGGCGACCCCGGCTTTGCCAAGGGGTTAAACGTATACAGGGGCAAAATCACTCACCCCGGCGTGGCGGCGGCTTTTAATCTGCCGCTGGCCGAGCCGGATAAGGTGATGGCGTAGGGGGCGGTAGGCTGGTAGCGGTTAGTTCAGGTGTCGGAACACGACCGATCGCGTCTTCCGTATGGAAACCGCAAACCCGGAATGTGGTAGGAGCGGGTTTCTAGACCCGCCCCTACACGCTTTCCTGGCGTCTTTATGTCCCCGCGTTGTGCTTGCGATACGCCGGGGATGGCGGTTTGCTTTATCCTACGACGCCGGCGTGCCCTCCGGTGTCGCCTCCGGCTGTGGCGCGGCGGTTGCTTCCGGCGTCGCTTCCGGCAGGCCGACAATGGATACTGTCACTTCCTGCGTGGCCGACTGGTTGCTGGCGTCGGTCGCCGTCAGCACAAAGGTCAGCGTGCCCGTCGCATCCTGCGGGATGCTGTACGGCGCGGCACCGGTCAGTGCGGTGCTTTCCTGTGGGGGCGCCGCTTCCAGCGTTTCCGTCTTCAGCGCCAGCGTGACCTTCGTCGCGCCCGTCACCTGCCACGACAGGGTGATCGTCGCACCAGGCGAAGCCGGGTTCGGGTTAGCGGTGAAGGACACAATCTGTGGCCCCTGGCCGGTGCTGCTGGTCGGCACGGCCCCGCCCGCAATCGGCACGGTCAGTTCCTTCGTGTCCAGCGTGGCGTTATTCGACAGGTTCACCAGCCGCAGTTGCAGTTTCACCGACGTGGCGTTGCCGCCCGGTGCCAGTGGCGCCACCACGCCCAGCCCTGCCGAGGGCACAATCGGGTCCTGGCGTGGCAGTTCCACGTTCACCACGCGGTTATCGGACAGCACCTGCTCAAACACCAGATTCGTGCCTGCCGGGCGGTTCTGGACTTCCCAGGCCAGCGGAATCCGCGCCGTACGATTCTGCAGGCCGGTGGCATCCACGCTGGCCGCCGTCGTGGTGAAGCTCTTGATATAGTTGCCGGTCTGCTGCGTGGTGATCGGCAGTTGCAGGGTGCGTTCAGCATACACCGTGCCGTTTGCCACGTCAAACAGGCGCAGGCGCAGCGTGATCGTGTTGGTGCTGGCGTTCTTCGGCGCGAACGGTGAGGTGACTCCGGTGCCGGATGAGGCAACATACGGATTATCGCGCGGCAGTTCCACGTTCACCACGCTGTTATCATCCAGCACCTGCTCGAACACCAGATTGGCCGTGTTCGGACGGTTAATGACTTCCCACGTCACCGGCACACGCGCCGTGCGGTTGGTCAGCGAGTTGCGGTCAACTGACTGCGCGCTGGTGGAGAAGGTGATGATGGCCGGTTGGCTGGCGTCCACCACCTGCACCGTCGCCTCTTTGGTGGCGTACACGTTGCTGGAGCGAATGTCAATCAGCCGGACGCGCAGGGTGATCTGCTTGGCGTCCCCACCGGGCGGGATGGGCGCGACCACGCCATTGCCCGATGAAGCGACAAATGGATTCTGGCGTGGCAGTTCCACGTTCACCACGCGGTTATCGGACAGCACCTGCTCGAACACCAGATTGGAGTTCTCCGGGCGATTCTCCACCGCCCACGACACCGGAATCCGCGCCGTCCGCGCCTGTAGCGCCTGTGACGTGACCGTCGTCGCGCCCAGGGCAAAGGTGGTGATCGTCGGCGTCGGGCCGGGCGTGTTGTCAATGTTGATCGTCAGTTCGCGCTGGTCCAGCGTGGTCTGCGATTGCAGGTCAATCAGCCGGACGCGAATCTTGATCGAGGTGGGGTTGGTGCCACCGGGTGGAACGGGCGCGACCACACCATTGCCGGACGAGGCGACATACGGGTTCTGGCGCGGCAGTTCTACGTTCACCGCGGTGTTGTCGGCCAGCACCTGTTCAAACACCAGATTGGCCGTGTTCGGTCGGTTCTGCACCGCCCACGACACTGGAATCCGGGCCGTGCGGTTTTGCAGGGCGCTGGCGCTAACCGTTGTTGACGTGGACGTAAACGAGGTGATCGTCGGTTTTGCCACCGGCGCGTCGCCAATCGGCAGGGTTAAATCGCGCTGCGCCAGCGTGTTCTGGGTCAGCAGATCAATCAGGCGCACGCGCAGGTTGATCTGGGTGGCGTTGCCGCCGGGCGGGAAGGGCGCGACCACGCCGTTGCCGGACGAGGCCACCCAGGGGTTATCGCGCGGGAGTTCGACGTTCACCACGCGGTTATCCGGCAGCACCTGTTCAAACACCAGATTGGCGGTGCTGGGGCGATTGGCGGTCGCCCACGATACAGGAATACGAGCCGTGCGCTGCGCCAGTTGCGTCCGGTCCACCAGTGTGGCCGTCGTGGTGTAGGATGTGATCGCAGGTGCGCCCGGCTGAACTTGCTGCTGTGGCGGCGCGGCGAACGCCGACCACCCCGGTAGAACGACCAGAACCAACAGAACCAGAATCAAGGCTTTTCTCATGCGGCTCACTCCCATGTGTTGTGCGCGAAGCATCCCGTGACGGAGTCGTTCATCCGTCCACAAAACTATTACACCCAATCTTAGCACAAAACTAGGATCAGGTGTTTATGCCAACGGCTGACCCCGATGATGATTTAAACATTCACCGGCAAACTTGGCAAGATTTTTATTATTATTCCGCACAAAATGCCGGCAAAATTTACGCTTCAGCTACCTTTATCCGGTGGTTCGTCTACGCTGTCGTTATGTTTTCGTTGGTTGAAGAACCGCTCCCATTCGTCGCGGAAGTCCACCACGTCCGGCGCAGACTGGCCCAGCGCCGGCGTCTGGTACGGTGTCAGGTCTTCCAGCGCCTTCTGCACGAAGTAAATCATCTCGGCGGCCTGCATTGCCGCCGTCAGACGGTGCCACGTCCAGGACAGGCCGTACAGGACGAGTGCCAGCAGGGTGATAAGCCACATCGGCCAGGGCGCAAACACCATGATGGAGGTGATAAACGACGGAATCAGAAAAATATCGAGAAAGTACGGCAGGCGCATCCGTGCCCGCAGCGCGACGCGCGTCACGCCGTTGCCCGCCGTGAAGTCACCGATCAGTAGGGCGGCTACGGTTGTGCGCCCCCGCCGCCAGGGGATTTTGCTGGTGCTGGTCAGCCGGAAGCCGTCCGCCGTCGCCTGCAGATGGTAGCGCCGCCCTTCGGTGAACAGGTTGCGCAGATGCAGCCGCTGCTGGCTGGGTTTGGCTGCTACTGCCAGCGCCGCCAGGCACTCCACCGGTGCGGCCTGCACGGCCAGCGCAACCGGAGGATGGACGTACCACAGAGCGTCCAACAGCCACTGGCCGAGGTTCATCTAGGCAGACCGATCGGCGATCACCACAACCCGTTCCTGATACACGTTCTGCCAGAAATCATAATCGCCGCAGGTGATGAGAGTCAATCGGTCTTCGGTCGTAGGATAAAGGACGGACAGATCATCCGGCGCGACCGTTTTGACGGCACTGACAACGTACTTCCGCTGGAGCCGGCCCCGGCTGAGGATAAGCGTATCGCCGGTGTTCAGCTTGTTCAACCGGGCAAACACCCCCGGACGTCCGTCGGCCATTTCCACGTGACCGGCCAGCACCAGGTTGCCCTTCGCGCCAAAGCGCGCCGTCCCCTGCAAATGTCCGGCATTAAAACCCAGCCGGCTCACATCCCAGCTTACACCGTCAAGAAAGACCTCAATCACGTTGGTACGGATGCTGGCAGCCGGCACAAGAAAGCTGAGATCATCCGGTTTTTTCACGACCGTTGGCAACGCCAGCGGCGTCAGCGTTGGTCGCGGCGGGACCGGGGTTGCGGCAGGGGCGGTCGCGGTTGGGGCAGCCAGCCGCGATGCAGCGCGGGGTGACATCATGCGCTCGACCAGCGGGAACAGCCCGCCTATAATCATGCCGAGGATGATGATCGTCAATAAACCGGTAAAGGGCGTGGTCTGCCGATAGGAACGTCTAGTATAAATCCCGAGCCGACGCTTATACATCTCTTACTAACCCTGTGAGCATCTTTTGTAAAGATTATATGAGATTTGTTTCAAGTTATGAAATGGTTTAGGTCGCTTATAGATTAAAGATTGGTAATAACTTAGTTTGGAAATGGTTTGAAATGTAGAGCGAAATACGCTCCCGCCAGAGTAATTGCCGCTGGCTGAGACGATGAGAAGGTGACTTCCCCTTGCCGTTCTGGAATGATACGTTGATCCCCCGCCTTGTGGTTCGCCTGGCTGTCGTGTTGGTCGCTGCCGGAGCGGCACTGATGCTGGCGGCCTCGGCGCTGGGGCGGATGTGGTCGGGGCAGCCGCCGCTGGCGCTACCGCTGGGGCCAGCGATGAACCTCGACATTTACCTGATTGACCCGGAACGCCGCGTGCTGGCCGCGCTGACCAAAAACGAATACTGGGATGGCGAACCGAGCGTGTCGCGCGATGGCCGCTACGTCGTCTTCTCGTCGCTGCTGTCTGGCAACGGCGCGATCTACCTGGCCGACCTGGAAACGCTGGCCTTACGCCGCCTGACCAATGACACATTTTTTAACGGCCAGCCAGCCTTATCGCCGGACGGCCAGCGTGTCGTCTACAGCAGCGAGCGCAACACCGGGCGTAATCTCTACCTCGTCAATGCCGATGGTTCCAACCCGCGCCGCCTGACGGACACCGATGGCGCAGATTATGCCCCGGCCTGGTCGCCGGATGGCCACCGGATCGCGTTTTCGATGGCGGGTATGGGCGACCCCGGCGAAATCTACGTGATTCAGGCGGACGGGCAAGGGCTGCAGCCGTTTACCG
The DNA here is from genome assembly GCA_016223085.1 of Chloroflexota bacterium. Taxonomy (GTDB): domain Bacteria; phylum Chloroflexota; class Anaerolineae; order Aggregatilineales; family Phototrophicaceae; genus CFX2. The sequence continues at coordinate 49,579 of JACRPS010000008.1, read as the reverse complement.
ACCATCGCGGCATTGACATTCATCCAGCGTGGTCGCCGGACGCCCAGTGGATCGCGTTTGCGTCGGACCGGGATGGCAGCCTCAATATCTATATGATGGCGACCGCCTGTCTGGACAAGGCGGCGGGCTGCGCCCTGGAAAATCCGCGCCAGCTCACGCATCAGGGCGTGAATCCAGCAACGTTGTGGTGGTCGGCGGACGGGCGGCACATCCTGTACTGGGAGCGGGTCATCGGCGTGCCGGAGATTTACGCGCTGGATACTGGCTGCGATCTGCTGCCCGCTGCGTGCAGGCCGGAAGCGATCACCCATCTGGCGCGGTCGCTGGCGCTGCGCTGGCGATGATGCACCTGTTTTTGCGTCGCCTTCTGCTACCTACCCAATTACAGCGCACGTAGTAGCCCTCTCATTTGAAAAATTTTGAAAGATTGTCTCGGCATTATGCACAAACTTAACGAAATTTTACGTGTACATTTTCTACAACCTCCGGTATAATACGGGTATAACGTGAAAGTTTTCACATACTGGAGCTGTCTTCATGGCAACCCTGGCACGACCTGTCCTGACCGAATATGTTCGCACTCCGGTGAATGTCCGCCGGTTGGAAATTGGCGATGTCGCAACGCTGCCGCGCACAGATCAGGTAGTTCGGGTGATTTCCGGCTGCGCGTGGATTACGCTGAATCGGGATGATCTGGTGGTTCAGAGCGGTGAACGGGTGACCCTCTACCCCGGTAAGTACGCGCCGGTCATTTCCGCAGTGGGCAACAGCCAACTGGTGTACGAGATTATCACCTAACCTCCCTTAGGTAACAGGGCTGGCGTACTTACCCGGTATGTCCAGCCCTGTTTGATTCCCCGATGAGAATTCCCTGAACGTTCGCTGAACAACAGACGCGCCCGCCATTTTTCTGCCGTATATTAAATCGGACTGGCGTCCATTTGTAACGGACAGACATAAAACCAGAGGGAGCAAGCAATGTCCAGCCGAACGTTCATGAGTATTGTGGGAATTCTGGTGTTGATGGGAGTGACTGCTGCCGCGACGATCTTTATTTACGTATCCACTGTCGGCGGCTCCGGTGAGCCGAGCGAACCGATCAGCGCTCCGACACTGGATTTATCCACGCCGACGCCTGACCCGCGTGGTACGCAAATCGCCCAGCTTTCCACCCAGGTGGCGGAACTGGCAGCAGCCAACGCCACCTTAAGCGCGCAGCCAGCAGCGGTACTGCCGGAGGCAACGGCAGTGGCTGAAGCGACCGAGGCAGCCCCGGCTGAAGCCGCCCCGGCGTCCGATCAGCAAACCCTGTTCCGCATCGTGCCGGAAGAATCCGAAGTGCGCTTTATCCTGACCGAAGACCTGCGCGGTGTCCCGACGACGGTTGTCGGCAAAACCAATCAGGTCGCCGGCGAGATTCTTGTGGATTTCAGCGCGCCGGCCAATTCCCGCGTGGGCATGATTCGCATTAACGCGCGTACGCTGGCGACCGACAACAACTTCCGCAACGGGGCGATTCGGGACCGGATTTTGCAGTCGAACCGCGCCGAGTACGAGTTCACGGAGTTTACCCCCACCGCCATCAGCGGCCTGCCGGAGACAGTGGAGATTGGCCAGCCGGTGACGTTCCAGATCACCGGTGATTTGAAGGTGCGGAATATTGTGAAGCCGGTGACGTTCGACGCTACGGTGACGGTCGTTTCCGAAGACCGGCTGGAAGGCACGGCCAAAGCCACCATCCAGCGCGGTGACTTCAACCTGCAAATCCCGTCCGCGCCGGGTGTTGCCAACGTATCGGAAGCGGTTGATCTGGAAATTGATCTGGTGGCCGCGAGGGTGGAAGCATAACCGGGCGGTTATGAGGGACACGGGAGCACCGGAATTGAAGGGTGGGGACATGGCGACGCCATGTCCCCACAACCATGTTGATTTGTGCTCGGCGCTAACCAGTCCGCCGCCGGCAAACCAGCCGCTGCTTACGCACCCTCGTTGTACAGCCTGCTGATTTCCGCGTCGGTCAGCGCGCCGTTGTAAATCTGGAGCGCCTTCATCTCCCCGGACAGCAGATTCACCCGTTTGGCGGACTGGCGCGCTGCACCAACGATGGTGCTGCCTCTGGCGTCCCAGTCCTCGGTGAAGACTCCTTCCGCCTGCCGTTCACCGTTGACGTACAGCGCAAATTCACCCGTGCCTACATCCCGGACGAGAACCAGATGATACCACTGCCCCGCTTCTGGCTGGAGCGTCCCGGCGGCGTGCACCGGCGCTTTGCCGAAGGCGTCAAACAGCGTCACGGCAAACGTTTCGCCGGTATATTCCAGCACAAAGTTGCTGGTCAGGCCGCCGTCCTGGCTGACGATGGCTGCCGGCGCGTCGGTGTCAGATAGCTTCACCCAGGCGGAGACGGAGTAGCTGGACAGGGTATCCACCCAGTTCTCGCCAGTATCCACGAACTCGTTTGTCAGCTCCAGCACTCCATCAGCGATGTCCTGCGCCTCGACTGCCAGGACGGTTTCGGTTTCGCCGATCAGGCCGCACGGCTCGCCGGACGGAATTTCCTGCGCGGCGGTGAGGGGCAGTGGCTGCCCAAAATCCGGGACGTCATCGGGATTCCAGCTAAATTCCTGCGCGACAATCGCGCGGTCGCCCCAGCCATCGGCGGGAACGGTCTTGGTGTGGTAGACCAGCCAGCTTTCACTGCCATCCGGCGAAGGCACCGGGTTGGAATTGTGACCGACGCCGTAGACACTGCCGCTGGCGTTGGTGTAGCCGCTGAACACCGGGCCAACTTTCTGCCACGCATCGGCGTCGAGCGGATTTTCACCCGTCAGTTTCAGCAGCCCCAGTTTATAGGCGGTTGACCAACTGGCGTCGGCGGAGTAAACAATCGAAAGCTGGTCATCCTGGATAAAGGCCTGCGGTCCTTCCTGAATCGCCGCGACGGAACGCTCCCAGGGTTGGTCTGGCTCGGACAGCAGCACCCGTTCGCCACTGAGGGTCAGCGGGTCGCTCATGGGGGCGATATACAGGTTTTGCGGAAAGTCGCCCCGGTCGCCCGGCCAGCCTGACCAGACCATGTAGAGCTGGTCATTATATTCAAACACCACGCCGTCAATCGCCCACTTGTCAGTTGTTGGGTCATACACCTTGCCCTTCACCGTCCATGTCCCCTGCGGGTCGTCGCTATCCGCCTGCAGGACGTACATGCGGTGAGTCGGGTTGTTGCCCGGCGCTTCGGTCGCGGCAACGTAGATGTACCACTCGCCCTCATGATAGAACAGTTCCGGCGCCCACATGTCGTAGCTGTACGGCTGGCCGGGAGGTGGCGTGAACACGGTCACAGGTTCGGCATCACCCAGGTCGGTCAGCGTATCGGATTTGGCAATCGTCAGGTGGCCGGCGTTCGACTGGACGAGGTAATAATAGCCATCGTGATAGACCACTGATGGGTCCTGCCCTTGCGGCAGCAGCGGGTTCTTAAACACACACTCGATGGCGTGCGCCGGGGCAACCGGCAGCAGGCCGATCACACCGAGCAGCAGCGCGACAAAGTAGCGGCGAAACATCGAAACCTCCCTGGATAAAAAGTTTTGACGTGAGCGATGCAACAGTGTTGGCGGGATTATAGCCACATGCCCCACCTTATGGCAGCGGTCATCCCTCTGCGTTCAGCTTTTGGGTTTTAGCTGACTGCTGACGGCTGAACGCTGACTGCTCAATGGTGCGATGTACTGTTTCCGGCGAGCCTGATTTTAATGCAATCGTATGCATTAGATAGTAGGCAAAAGCCTAGAAAGTGTCAACCAAACGACGGTGTCAGTTCAAACGGCTGTCTGAAGGCGGTTCAACCCTAACTTTACTACCCTTACAGCAGGCTCTGCACTGTCAAAATGCACAAAACAGGCTCAACTATTCGCTGCAATTGCTTGACAGGCTGATAAACGTATGCTTCAATAGAGTTGACTGCATACGGTTGCATAAAAATTGAGTTATTAAAAAATGCCACCGAGAAGCACGCGAACCCAGGCCACCATGCGCGATGTTGCGCGATTAGCGGGTGTCTCCCAGAGTACGGTTTCGCGCGTGCTCAGCCGGTCAACCTCCCCTATTCAGATCAGTCAGGACACGGTGCAGAAGGTACTGGACGCGGTTGATAAACTGGGTTATCGCCCCAACCTGACCGCGCGCAGTCTGCGCGGGCAGAAAACCAACATGATCGCTATCATGATCGCGGACATCTCCAACCCGATGTATCACTCCATTGTCCGCACCGTCCAGGCAATTGCCCGCGAACGTGATTACGATGTTCTGATTGCGAATACCGATCACGTGTACGAAAACGAGTTGCATTTCTGCGAGGCGATCATCCGCCGCCCGGTGGACGGCGTGCTGATGGTGCCCAACCACCTGTCGAACGACGAGATCGAGCAGCTTATCCACATCACCGATATTCCGGTGGTGGTGCTGGCCTGGCCGAGTTATTACCCGCGCGTGGACGCTGTTTATGGCGACGACCTGAAAGCTACCTACGACGCCGTGCGCTGGCTGGTCGAAAGCAAGGGACACCGGCGCGTCGGTTTTATCGGCGTGTCACGGACGCTGCCGCCGGGCGAACGGCGGCGTACTGGCTTCGACAGGGCGATGACGGATGCAGGGTTGGCGGTGCCGCCCGATTATATTCAGGAAGGGGATTTTAGCATTGACAGCGGCCAGCGGGCGATGCGCGCGCTGCTGCAACTGGCGCAGCCGCCGACCGCCGTGTTTGTCTGCAACGATCTGATGGCGATTGGCGCGATTGACGCCGCCAAGGACCTGAACTGCCGTGTCCCGGAAGATGTAGCGGTGATCGGTTTTGACAATATCCCGGAAGCCACTATCATCCGGCCCCGCCTGACCACGATTGCCCAGTATCCGGTTGAGATGGGGCAACAGATGGCGCACGCGGTCTTTGACCGTATCGAAGGGCTGTCCAACGGCACACGGCAGGTGTTTGAAATCCCGTGCCGGTTGATCGAACGCGAGTCAACCTGATGGCGCCAACCCAATCGAATACTAACTGGCCCGGAACTGCGGCTACAGCACCGGGCCAGATAGTAGAGTACTCTTAACCACCGTAGCAAATAGCGATTAAGGAGGTTACAAATATTACGGAATAACTAGGGAGATTGCAATACTCACCCGATAGAAGTGATTGATACGAAACGATTCAAGGAGAAGACTCTAATGGCAAAGCGAACCTTCCCGATGGGAGCGTTGTTTGTCACTGTTCTGGCGCTGGCGTTTGCCTTTTCACTGTCCATTACCCCCCTGGTTGCACAGGATAACCCTACTCCGACGCCCATCGTTGCTGAAGCCGGTTCCGGCGGCACGCAGATCGTATTCTGGAACGGCCTGACCGGCAGCGACGGTGTCACGCTCAATGAGATGACCAAGAAATTTGCCGAAGAAAACCCCGGCTATTCAGTGCGCACTGAAAGCATGGTCTGGGATGTACTGTACCAGAAACTCCAGGCCGCCCTGGTGGCCGGTGACGCCCCTGACGTGGTGGTGATGCACACCGACGAGATGCCGCAGTTTGTGAACTTCGGCGCGCTCCAGCCGGTGGACTTCATCTATGGCACGGGGCCAGACCAGATTGACCCGGCGGACTTCTCGCCGTCGGCGCTGGAATCACTGAAGATGAACGACCAGTATTACGGCGTGTTTCTGGACAATCATGGCTGGGGCACGTGGGTCAATAACGCGCTGTTTGAGGCCGCCGGCCTTGACCCCAGCCAGCCGCCGGTCGGCTTTGATGCCTTTGTCGAAATGGCGCAGAAGCTGACGCTCGACGCCAATGGCAAGCACCCCAATGAAGAAGGGTTTGACCCGGAAAATATCGTCCAGTATGGCACGACCGTAAGCTGGATGCGCGTCACCTTCCTCACCCTGCTGTACCAGAACGGTGGCCGTTTCGTGAACGAAGACGGGACGACCGGTGTCAACAGCGAAGCCGGTATGCGGGCGCTGCAGATGATGCACGACCTGATCTTTAAGTACAACGTGGCGCCGAAGCCGGCGGGCTTCGACAACTGGCAGTCGTTCGCGGCGGGCCGCATCGCCATCATCCCCGAAGGAAGCTGGTTCCGTAACTTCCTCGTCCTGGACAACCCGGACATCGAATTCACCGTGTGGCCGATGGTGCAGCTTGGCGACCAGCCGGCGACGTGGATGAGCGCGCACGTGTTTTATATCCCGGTGACAACCGAGGGCGAGAAGCTGGCTGCGGTCCAGAAGTACATCAAGTGGATTTCTGACAACAGCATCATGTGGGCGGAATCGGGCCAGATTCCGGCGCGGCTGTCGCTGCAGGCCGAACTCGACCCGGACACCTACCCGTCGAACATCGTCTTCGCCCAGGCGTTCAACGAGTTTGGTCGCTTTGACGAGATGACACCGGCCCGCACCGAGCTGATGAGCGCGCTCGACCCCGAACTCGACGCGGTGCTGAACGGCCAGAAGTCGGTGGAAGAAGGCCTGAACGCTGCTGCCGAACGCATGAACGCGATTCTGGCGCGCGGCTAAATTTCCGGTTCTGCTGTCCACTACGAAAGCGGATGGGGTGGCGTTGGCTGCCCCATCCAGCCACTGCCCACCGATCATCTCTCGGTCGGTTATTGCTTCGTAAAACGGGGTGTTCCAGTGAAGGAAAATCAGTATGGCGCAACACACGACCCGTTTGGTTCCTGACAAACCCGCCAGGCCGGCGCTGCTTTCAGCGGAAGGCCTGCGCTACCTGCTCGCCCGCCCCAGCACGCGCGAGGCGCTGGTAGCTTATGTTTTTCTCACACCCTTTTTTATCTTTTTTATCGTGTTTGTGCTGCGCGCCATCGTGCAGGCTGGCTACATGAGCCTGCATGACTGGAAGGTGCTGGGCACAACCCAGAAGTTCATCGGGCTGCAAAATTACACCGAACTGCTCAACGATGACGTCTGGTGGATTGCGCTGAAAAATACGGCGGTGTTTGCCGCGCTGACGGTTGCGGGGACAACGGCCCTGTCGCTGGGGCTGGCGCTGATTCTGCGCCGCAACCTGCGCGGCACGAACTTCTTCCGGTCAGCGTTTTACGCGCCCTCGATTCTATCGGTGGGTATCGTGGCGATCTGCTGGGGCTGGCTGATGAACACCGACTTCGGCGTGATCAATTACGCGCTGCGCAGCCTCGGCCTACGCCCGATCAACTGGACGGGCGATGCGGCGGTCGTCATCCCGGCCTTGAGCCTGGTAACGATCTGGTGGGGCTTCGGTTTCCCCATGCTGATAATGCTGGCCGGGCTGCAAAACATCCCGGAGCAACTTTACGAGGCGGCGCGGATTGACGGCGCGAATCCACGTCAGGTGTTCTGGTATATCACGCTGCCACTGCTGCGCCCGACGCTGCTGTTTGTCACCGTCACCGGCTTCATTGCCCATTTTCAGGTGTTCGGCCAGCCGTATTTTATGACCAACTCCGGTGGGCCGGGGCGCGCGTCGTACACGGTGATTTTGTATCTGTATGAGGCCGCCTGGGAAGCGTTCCGCATGGGCTTTGCCTCCTCGGTTGCCTTCACGCTGGCGATCATCCTGATGATAATTACGCTCATCCAGTTCTTCTTCATCGGTCGGCGCGTCGAATATTAGCGCGAGAAAGAGGATACGATGTCCACGACCAAACGCCTCTCCCCCGGAGACATGGTGCTGTACGTGGTACTGATTCTGATGGTGTTTGTGGTCAGTTTCCCGCTGCTGTACGCTACGTCACAGTCGTTTCAGACCAACCAGACGCTGTACCGCTACCCGCCGACCATCGTCACGACCGAACCTACGCTGCAAAACTGGCAGAATCTGTTCAACCGGGAAGACCTGATGCTGCCGCGCTGGCTGGCGAACAGCTTCTACGTGGCAACGTCGCACACGCTGCTGGTGCTGCTGGTGACCAGCCTGGCGGCCTACGCCTTCGCGCGGCTGAAGTTCCCCGGTCGGAATGTCCTGTTTTTCCTGCTGCTGGCGACGCTGATGATCCCTGGCCAGGTGACGCTGATACCGAACTATCTGGTGTTGCGCGACCTGAAAATGCTGAACACCCCCAGCGCGATGATCCTTCCCGGCGTCGCCAACGTGACCGCCGTGTTCCTGCTGCGCCAGTTTTTTATGTCCATCCCCACCGAACTGGAAGAAGCGGCCATCATTGACGGCGCCAGCCGCTTCGGCGTGTACTGGCGCATTGTGCTGCCGCTGTCCATTCCCGCCCTGATCGCGCTGGCGATTTTTGTCTTTCAGGCCAACTGGAACGATCTGCTGTGGCCGCTGGTTGTTACCAGCCAGGTGGAGCAGCGCACGCTGCCGGTGGGGTTAAGCATTCTCAACGGCAGCTATGGCACGCAGGAGCGTGGTCTGGTGCTGGCAGGCGCGATCTTTTCGACGATTCCGGTGCTGCTGGTGTACCTTGTCTTCCAGCGGTGGATTATTCGCGGCGTCACCTTTACCAGCGGCTTCGGTGGTCGGTGACGGTCAATCAGGATATTGGAGAACCAATCAACATGAGACAACAACGTTCTTTAGCCGGTTTGTGGAAATTCCAGGTTGACCCGGACGGCACGCTCGACGTGGGCAGCCTGGACCCCGACCGGGAGATTCCGGTGCCGCTGCCCTGGCAGGCCGCGTTCCCGGAACTGGAACACTACAGCGGTTATGCCTGGTACAGTACCGATGTGACGCTCGACGAAAGCTGGCTGGACGGCGAACTGCTGCTGAAGTTCGGCGCGGTGGATTACTGGTGCCAGGTGTTTGTGAACGGCCAGCTTGCGGGCGAACACGAAGGCGGCTACACGCCGTTCACACTGCCCATACGCGCCTACGCCCGACCCGGCGCAAACCAGATCGCCGTGCGGGTGTACGATGCGGCGCAAACTGGCATCACCGTCGAACGCTGGCCGCACAGCGTTCCCGCCGCCAGTTCCCCGTTTGACCCGACCGCCGTGCCGCATGGCAAGCAGGAATGGTACATCAACGTGGGCGGGCTGTGGCAGGAGGTGACGCTGACCGCCGTGCCCGCTGCTTACATTGAAAACGTCTACATCACACCCAGCATCCACACCGGCCAGATACAGGTACGGGCGCAACTGGCGGGCGCGGTTGACGCAGCGGCGGGTGGCACGCTCACGGTCACGGTGGAGGATGCTTCCGCCAGCGTACCGGTCGCTGCCGGGCAAACCAGTATTGAACTGACGCTAACCATTGCCAGTCCCCGGCTATGGAGTCCAGAGCAGCCGCACCGCTATCAGGCGACGGTGCAACTGTCCGCGTCCGGCAGCAGGGATGTTGTGAACGTTCACTTCGGCTTCCGCGAGATCAGCACCCGCGACGGTAAGCTGCTGCTCAACGGCGAACCGATCTACCTGCTGTCGGCGCTCGATCAGGACTTCTACCCGGAAACGATTTACACCGTGCCGTCGGAAGCCTACCTGCGCGACGAGTTTGAAAAAGCAAAGGCGCTGGGCTTCAACAGCCTGCGCTGTCACATCAAACCGCCTGACCCGCTGTATCTCGATCTGGCGGACGAAATCGGGCTGCTGATCTGGGCGGAAATCCCCTCCTGGCGCACCTTCCACATCAAGCCTTCAATGCAGCCGGACGGCGAGCGCGTTCCCCTAGCCATCCGCGACCGCGCCCGGCAGACGCTGGAGGAGATGATCGCCCGCGATTACAACCATCCGTCGCTGGTCATCTGGTCCATTGTCAATGAGGACTGGGGCACAGCCTCCGCGTTGAATGCCGATGACCGGGCGTGGATGGCGCAGATGTACGACCGGTGCAAGCAGCTTGACCCCACCCGGCTGGTAGTGGACAACTCCCCCTGTCTCAACGCCTGGGGACCGAATCTGCACGTCAGGAGCGACCTGGATGATTTCCACGTCTACGGCAACATCCCCGATCACGCCGAATACTTCAAGGAGATGGCGCGTAATTTGAGCCTTCGTCCGGTCTGGACCTATTCCAGCCAGGGTGACGCGGCGCGCACCGGCCACGAGCCGCTGATTCTGTCGGAGTTTGGCAACTGGGGCCTGCCCACGTTAAGCGCCTACAACGGCCAGGAGCCGAAGTGGTTCCACATCGGCGCGTGGTGGTCCACGTTTGACGGCCTGCCGGGCTGGCCGCGTGGGGTGTTTGACCGGTTCCAGAAGCTGGGGCTGACGGCCATCTGGCCGGATTATCAGGCGTTTGCGACGGCGACGCAGTGGCATCAGTTCCAGGCGGTGAAGTATGAGATCGAAACCATGCGTCGCTACGCCGGGCTGCAGGGGTATGTGCTGACCGAACTGACCGACATCTACTGGGAAAGCAACGGCCTGCTGGATTTTGACCGCTGCCCCAAAGTGTTCCACGACGTTTTCTCCACCATCAACGCGCCGGACGTGATCGTGCCGGAGCCGGAACGTTACGCCTACTGGGATGACGAAGAAATCAAGGTGTGCCTGTACGGCTCGCACTACAGCGCCAACGGTTGGGATGGCTGCCGCCTGCACTGGCACGTCAACGGCGCGCAGGGAGAAATTGCCGTACCGTCGGTCGCGCGCGGCGAGGTGGGTGACTTCGGCACGCATAGCTGGAAACTGGAGCCGGTGGCGCAGGCGCAGACCGTCCGGCTGGAGTTCGCGCTGCTGGACGGCGAGAATACGCTGCTGGCACAGAACTATCTGGAAGTGCTGGTGCTGCCCGCCAGCGCCCGCAACGCCAGTTACACGGGTGAGATTGCAGTTCAGGCCCGGTACGAGGTGGATGATCTGGCACTGCCGACGCTGGGCAATATCGTTCGCCGGCTGGGCTACCGCAGCAACCGGCTCTCAGCGGAGACGCAGTTGATCGTCAGCGACTACCCCTCGGCCACGTCGCTGGAATGGGTGCGGTCGGGCGGCACAATGCTGTTCCTGTGCGCCGGCATCAGCCCGTTCTTCTGGGCGCAGAGCCGGCGCGGCACGTATGGCGGCGGCTGGATTAACAACTATAGCTGGATTCGCCCCGGTATTCACCGGCGTATACCGGATAGCAGCCCACTGACGCTGCCGTATCAGGAAGTGATGCCGGTCAGCACCATCACCGACCTGCCGGTTGAAAACCCGGATATTCAAGGTGATTTCCTGGCAGGGCAGGTATCCGGCTGGGTGCAGCTTCCGGCAGTGCATACCGTGCAGTTCCGCTACGGCAGCGGCAAGGTGGTGATGACGACGTTTAACCTCGAAAAGGCGCTGCAGCAGAAAACACCCGACCCGGTGGCGGTGGCGATGCTGCACGACCTGATTGATTATGTCACGTCAGAGCAGTGCCAGCCGCGCCTGTCTGCCAACTTCTAGAACGCTGTCCGCGAACTCGCAGGGACACGATCTATCGTGTCCCTACCTCCCCCAAACCTGTCACGCCGCGCTGGTCAGCAATATACCGTTCTGCGCCGGGTCACGCACCAGCAGGCCGTTGCCACTGGATTCAACCGGGATGCTGGCAGCCTGAATCCGCGATACGACGCGCTCCAGTTCGGCCTGGTCCGGCAGCACGACGGTGAAGTAGCGCAGGCCAAGCGCGTCCGGCGGCGGTGGCGGCGCGCCCTCCCCCTGCCAGATATTGGTGCCGATGTGGTGATGATACCCCCCGGCGGAGAAAAAAATCGCCGTGTCCATCACCATGCCCATTGGAATTTCAAAGCCCAGCACTTCCCGGTAGAAGTGGTCGGTTGGCGCTAACTCGGCGACGTGCAGGTGAACGTGGCCTACCGTCGTCGCCGCGTCCAGCCCGGTCCAGGGAGCGTCATCGTCCAGCGCGCTGAACACTTCCTGCGGGTACAGGGCGCGGTTGTGCTGCATCATCTCCGCGAAGCTCTTGGGCCACGTGTCCTTCGGCAAATCCCAGGCTAACTCAATGCCGTTGCCCTCGGCGTCGGGCAGGTAGATGGCGTGGTGCGTGCCGTGATTGGTCATGCCCTGAATCGGCGTGCGGGTTTGCGCGATGCTTTTGAGAAGCTGCGCCAGTTCCTGGCGAGTGGGCACCAGAAACGCGGTGTGGTACAGGCCGGTTGTGCCGCGAACGCGCCGCGCGCCGCGCTGTTCGGTCAGCCGCAGCAAATCCTCGCCGCCCGCGCCCAGCCCTGCCGAGTCGCCCTCGCGCCAGTGCAACTTAAAACCGAGTATGTCCTGATAGAAGCCAATCTGACGGTCGAGATCGGCAGTGGTATAGTGAACAGTCCCCAGCCGGGTTGCCGGGTGGATCGTATATGGAGCGGTTGTTGCAGAGGGCTGATAAACGGCCATGATAGCAAAACCTCATCTCATTTGCTGATGTAATGAATATTGACGCTTCGTCAGCAACGATTTCTGCCGCGTTCTTATCATCTTCTCACAAGATTGCCTGAGGCGGTGACTGGCGGATTTGTAGCCCTTTGGTGCTGCTGAGTTTTGTTCCGTTTTGCGGTATGATTGGGCGCAGATTGGTTCAATGGATGCAGGAACAATACCATGCGAAAATTCATTGTGATAACCCTCCTGGCCGCGCTGCTGCTTGCCGGAGCGTATACGGCGCTCGCGCAGCAGGGCACGCCGGCGCCGGGCGCCGCCCAGATTTTTGTGGTCGTCTGCGAGAGCCAGGCCGTCGTCAACTTTACCGGCACGATGCCCACTGGCTACGATGTGTATTACCAGATGTTTTCGGCGGCGGGCGGCACCGGGAATGCCCTCACCAACCTGCGCCAGGTACAGGTGGACGGCGTGTATGCCTTCAGCGAAACGATCCCCTACCTCACCGGCGCAACCGTTCCGACCGGCAGTATCGCCAGCATCCGCGTCATCGTCGGGCGCGAGGGCAACCCGGCCAGCGCCACCATGAATACGACGGTTGACGACGTGCAGGACGGCTGCAACAACCCGCAGAACCCGGTCGGCACCAGCATTGACCTGGGCAGCAGCGCCGCCGTTGTCAGCACCGGCAGTACTGCCGGCGGCAGCATTTTTTCGCCGTTTGGCGGTGTTATTCAGCCGCCGGCAGCCGCAGCGCCGGCAGCGGTCGCCACCGCGCAGCCACTGGTGGTCATCGGCGCGCGCGACACGGGCGAAACCGGACGCTCGGAGACCGCCGGCGTGATTTTCGCCGAGTGCAACCAGTACATGGAAAATGCCAACCCCGGTATTCTCTACGACACCGACAACATCACGATTTTCTGGTCGTGGTTCGCCAAGACGCCGGAACTGGTGCAGGAGCACATTGATAACGCCGGCTACGTGGTCGCGCTGAACGGCATCCCGCTGCCGATCAACATCAGCCCGATTGAGCAGCGCGGGCGTAACTTCTGGGTATTTTATACGCATAATGTCGGCCAGCTTGAACCGGGCGCTTACCACATAGACTTTAATCTGATCTGGGGTAAGCCGATCAGCGACGGCTACGACGACTTTGGGCCGGACACGGAAACGCCGGTGATTAACAGCAACTGCGATTTTGTCGTGCAGAAGAACCCCGACGGGCTGGAAGTATCGGACAAATATAATCGCCAGTTCGGGCCGCGTCCGGTCGGGAGTTAGCGGTTGGCAGAGGGGGTAAAGGAGACACCGTGCGTAGACCGGGATGGTTCGTGCTGCTGGTGCTGGCGCTGCTGCCGGCCTCGCTGGCGCGGGCACAGCTTCCCCCGCTGCCGCCCGCCATCGTGACGTTTGCCGTTGACCGCGTCACGATCACGCTGGCGGAAGCCGAAGCGGGCGACCAGACGGCGACGTTTACGTGGCAGGTGGTGAACCTGGCCGATGCCCACCGGCTGCGGCTGGAACGGCAGGAATTAACCGGGTGGGTATCAGAACTGTATGAAGATGAACGGTTGCCGCCAGCCGGCACGCGCCCGGTGCTGGTGAAGCCGCCGCTGAATTTTGGCGCGCCTAGCTACCGGCTGTCCATCGTGGACGAGACCGGAAACCTGCTGGACGCGCAGCACATCACCATCCCCTACGAGATTCCGCCGGAGGCGCAGCCGCGCATCGAAGGGTTCAGCAGCGCCGTGACCAGCCTGTACCGGGGCGATCTGAAACAGGGACGCGCCCGCTTAAACGTGGCCTGGACGGTGCGCGATCGCGTGCCCACGTCCAATCTGGTGTTTGAGCAGCTTCTTGCCGACGATAACGCCGTGTCGGTCGAACTGCCGCGCGGCAACCTGTGGATTGCTTCCGCTGGCGGCGGGGTGGTCGCGCCGGTGCTGCCGGCAGGCGATGATCGCGTGCGGCTGCGGCTGCGGCTGGTGGACGTGTTAAGCGGCAAAATTTACGACTCGGTGGAACTGGAACTGGCGATTTCCGACACGCCGCCTACGCCGATTGCGACCGTCACGCCCACGACCGCGCCATCCGCGACGAGCCTGCCGCCGTCGTCGGACTTCCCGACGCAGATCATCCGCTTCACGGCCACGCCCTCCCCGGCGGACCCGGCAGGACTGGTGACGCTGGCCTGGACGGTGCGCGGCGCGGCCAGCATATCGCTGGAGTGGATGGCGCGCGACGGCAGCGAAGTCACTACCGACGGCCTGCCGCTGGAAGGCACGTTTAATCTGCGGCTATCCGAGATTCATTTCAGTGGGACACAGACCTCCCCGGTGCGGCTGATCCCCAAGGACGCAGCCGGCAACTGGATTAACGGCCCTGACCAGACGATTATTGCCTCCGATCTGTGGATTCCGCTGACAACCAACCTGCGGGTAGAATCGTTTACTGCCAGTCCAAACCCGGTGGAACGCGGCGGCACGATCACGTTTAGCTGGAAGGTCGCCAACGCGGCGGAAGTCCGCATCACCCGGATTAATCCACAGGGCATCCTGACAATGGACGAGGCGCTGCAACAGCCGCTGCCCGCCAGCGGCACGATCAGCGTGCCCGTGCCAGAGGGTTACAGCACCAACATCGCCTATCTGCTCGGCGCGACCGACGCCAACGGCGTGAGCATCAGCGGCGAGGCGGTGGACGTGAAGCTGGTGTGCCCGTTCGAGCAGTTTATCGCGCCCTCGTGCCCGCTGCTGCAAAAAAGCATCAACGCGGCTTACCAGACGTTCCAGAACGGCGCGATGGTCTGGCGGGAAGATGCAAAGGAAATCCTGGTGCTGTATGCCGACCAGACGTATGAAGTGTTTCAGGATATGTGGACGCCGGGCGAAACGATTGTGACCGACACGCCGCCGGACGGTCTGATTGCGCCGGCGCGCGGCTTTGGCAAGGTGTGGGCCAATAACCCCGACGTGCGGAACAAGCTGGGCTGGGCGACCGCGGCGGAAGCCAGCTACCGTATGACGCTGGAAACCGTACCCAGCGGCTTTGGCAGCCACCCCACCACCAATATTTACTTCACCCTGCCGGATGGCCGCCGCGTCCACCAGACCGGCTTCCCGCGCCGGTGGGACACGCAGCCCTGACCTTGTGGAGCGACGATGCAGACCCTGGCGGACCAAGCGGCAGCCCTGTTTAAAGTCCAGCTTACCCCGGAGCAGATCGGCCAGTTTGAGCAGTATGCGCGGGAACTGGCGGCCTGGAACGAGAAAATGAACCTGACGGCCATCACCGACCCGGAAGGGATTCAGGTGCGGCATTTTCTTGATTCGCTGTCGGTGGCGCAGTCCGTGCCGCTGCTGCCCGGCACGCGGGTGATTGACGTGGGCACGGGCGCGGGTTTCCCCGGCCTGCCGCTGCTGATCGCCTTCCCCGGCATTCAGGTCACGCTGATGGAAGCGACCGGCAAAAAGCTGACGTTTCTTGAGCACGTGGTTAAGACGCTTGGCCTGCAGGGAGCACAGATGCTCCATGCCCGCGCCGAAGAAGCCGGACATATGCCGGCCCACCGCGCCGCTTACGACGTGGCGGTGGCGCGGGCAGTGGCGCGCCTGCCGAGTCTGGTGGAATATCTGCTGCCACTGGTGAAGGTCGGCGGGCGCTGCATCGCCATGAAGGGCGACACGGCGCAGGCCGAAGCCGCCGACGCCAAACGGGCGCTGGCCACGTTGGGCGGGCGGGTGCAGCGGATTGACAAAGTGCAGCTTCCCGGTGTGCCGGAAACGCACTATCTGGTCGTTATCGAGAAAGTGACGCCCACGCCGGCCACCTATCCCCGCCAGCCGGGGATGCCCACGCGCAAGCCGATACGGTAGCAGTTGGCGGCTGGCTGGTCGTGATTAGCAGGACGGAAGCAGAAGCAAAGTGCGAGAATGACGTCCTGGGTGTTACCCCTCGCCGGCGACCACGCCGGCCAGCAGCAGGCTGATGAACCCCGCCGCAACCAGCGCCGCCATGAGGCCCAGGCTGTTCCCCGCCACGACCACCGCGCCAAAGCTGAAGGCCGTAATCAGCACCCGCGCCAGCAGCACGCGCCGGTTCGACAGCGCCGCCGCGCCGGACAGCGCCAGCAGCAGGGACAACAGCACGATAAAAACCACGCCGATGATACTGATTTCCGCCGGGAATCCCTGGAGCAGCCAGGCGGACAGCGCGCCGAGGATGAGCGCCGCCAGCGGCAGCAGCGCGTCGGCGGCCAGCAGGCGCAGGTGATCCATGAGCACAAACTGGCGCAGGAAACGTTCTTCCAGGTCGGCGCGGAACACGTACAGCAGGCCGATGGGCGGCACAAATCCAGCGACCAGCAACCAGCCAAGCCACAACTGCACCGGAAGCTGGTTGGTGATGATAATGACGGCGACATAGGTCATGGCCGCGCCCCACAGCGCGGTGGTGAAAAGCATCAGCGGGTGGCGGGCGAACGTTAGCGCGGCGCGGGCAGCCAGTCCGGCGAAACCGTAAGCATGGGGCAGGCGCAGCCAGGCGCGGCGGCGGGCGCGGGCGGTCTGGCCGTAAATCCGCAGTTGCAGGCGCGGGTCGCGCCAGGCCATCAGCCCCAGCGCCTTGATGCGGGCGTAGACGATGCTTTCGTCAGTCGCGTGAATCATGTTGATGCGGTCGCCCAGGCGGAACAGCAGCGCCACCAGCGCCAGCGCGCCGCCCGTTATGAGCAGCAGCGGCAGCCAGCCCTGCGGCTGGCCGTAGATGACCAGCAGCAGCACGCGCCCCGGCCACAGCGCCACGTCGGGCAGCACATAGGCAATCGCCAGCAAAAGCAGCGGCAGTAACCAGACATAACGCAACTCACGGATGCGGGGAACCATCAGCCGCAGCAGACCCAGCACCCAGGCCAGCGCCCACGTCAGCACCACCAGCGGCGCGGCGGCAATGAAACCACGCAGCCCGGCGGCAGCGCGCCCGGCGGCGTTGACGGGCGCTACCAGCAGCACGCCCACCAGCGCCGCCAGCGCGCCTAGCACAATCAGCCGCAGCATGACCTGGCGCAGGTAGCCAAAGATCACCGGCGCTGCACGGTCGACCGGCGACCCGGCCACGTAGGCGATGTCCGCGAACGACAGTTTTAGCGGCGTGCTGCGCAGGGCAAATGCCACCGCGCCGACCTGAAGCACCAGCACGGCCCAGGGCAGCGCCAGCAGCCAGCTATCGAGCGCCTCGCGCGTCAGCAGACGCCCCCACAGGCTGGCCTGGTCGTAACCCCAGGACAGCATCGAACCGAGCCAGAACAGGCCGATGAGGATGAGGTAAACGACGTAGAGACGCTGTGACAGCGAATGGTTGCCCGGCTCGTAGCCCACCGTTCGCAGCCAGTATACGGCGTCCTCGCGGAACTGGCGCCAGCGCAGCCAGAACAGCAGGCGCAGGTCACGCATGGGCTGTTTCGCTCCGGCGCGCCTGGATGGCCGAGCGCAGCAGCCCATCCAGAGACAGCGACCCGTTGAGGCTGAAAGCCGCGCGCAGGCTGTCGGGCGTGCCATCGGCGATGATTTCGCCCTGTTCCATAATCAGGTAGCGGTCAGGGTGCGCTTCCTGCGGTAGCTGGTGGCTGCTCAACAGGATTGTCATGCCTTCGTTGCGGTGGCGGTTGAGCTGTATCCACAGTTCATCGGCGGAAACCGGGTCCAGTGGGCCAAGCGGCTCGTCCAGCAGCAGGATTTCCGGCTCGACCAGCAGCCCCATACACAGCGCCAGTTTGTAACGCATCCCGCGCGAATAGGTAAACGGGAAGGCGTTTTTATTGGACGCCAGCCCGTAGCGGCTGAGTAAATCCTCGGCGTCGTCTTCCCAGCCATGCCAGCCATGCGCCTGCGCCACAAACTGCAAATGCTCCCAGGCCGTCAGTTCGTCGTAAAACGGCGGCGTGTCCGGCACGAGGATCAGGTGCTCGCGCACGTAACGTTCGTTTTTGGCAACCGGGTAGCCGTGAATCTGAATCTCGCCGTCGCTGGGCTGCGTCCAGCCGGCGATACACTTGAGTAGCGTGGATTTGCCCGCGCCATTGCGCCCCACCAGCGCGATCAACTGCCCGGCCTCAGCGGTGAAGGTGGCGTTGGTCAGCGCGTTCAGCGAACCATAGCGGTAGGTCACGCCGTTCACAGCCAGCAGCGGCGCATCGGATGAAGTCTGATTGTCGTCGGTTGGCATGGATACCCTTCACTACAACTAATGCTGCGGGGCAGTATTGTAACCGGAGTCGGGGTACGCTCTACAGGGGGAAGTATAAGTTCGCGTCGCCGGACGCTGAAAGCCGTCCGGCTGAACGAAAAAGCCACCTAAAGGTGGCTGGCAAGACGAGTGGAGCAACTTTCAGCCTGCTTCCAGCAGGCTTACCAAAACATTCAGCCGGGGGACTTCCAGCCCCCGGCGTTGCAAAACGCCTGAGCTAGTACGTATGCGATACAGCGGCGCGGTATCACTACTGATGTGAGGAACCTCTAATTCCACCAGTAGGAAAGTATCATGGGAAGCACCACTATAGCCAGCCCGATAAGGCCTCCAATCACAAGTATGACAAAACATCCGGCTGTTGCCCATCCGGTAATCCTCGCTTCATCCCATTCATTTATGTGCTGCATAAGGGGCTGCGGTTGAAAGTTAGCCACATACTTTTCATATTTTCGTGTGTCAACAGTCTTATCGGCTTCCAGCAGTTCGCCGTCAGCTCCAACGAGAGGATTTTGGGAAGCGTCCATATTTGGCAATCTCGCTGATATCATCATCGTTATTTGTGAAGCATCATCTGCAACAACTTCATTTTAACCCCATTTGACTTGTAACTTAGCAAAATACGTTAAGATAGTTATTTTTAGTGTCTTAAAAGGTCATAATGGTTCACAATGGCTACTCTCCCTATACTTACCGCGCCTACGTGCTATAATTTCGGCACTCGAATCACGTTTAGCCCATGTGTGTGCCATGTCGCTTTTAACCGCTACCAATCTCGCCAAATCGTTTGGCCCCGATGACATTTTTGAAGGCATCAGCGTCGAAATCCCGCATAAGTCGCGGATTGCCCTGGTTGGCCCCAACGGTGCGGGCAAAACGACGCTGCTGAATATCCTCGTTGGGCTGGACACTCCGAGCGAAGGCACGGTCAGCCGCGCCAAAGGGCTGCGCATCGGTTTCCTGCCGCAGCGCCCGGAACTGGTCGGCGGTCATTCGCTATGGGACGAAATGCTGACCGCCTTCGCCGACCTGCGCCGGATGGAAACACAGCTCATGCAGATGGAAAACCAGTTGGCAGACCACAATGTGCCCGATGGCCTGCTCGATAAATACGGCGAGCTTCAACATCGCTTCGAGTTGGCCGGCGGCTACACCTACGAAAACCGCATTAAGATGGTGCTGCACGGCTTGAGCTTCACGCCTAACGAGTATGATCGTCCGCTGGAAAAGCTGTCCGGCGGGCAGCGGACGCGCGCGCTGCTAGGGCGTTTGCTGCTGGAAGCGCCCGATCTGCTGGTGCTGGACGAGCCGACCAACCACCTGGACATCGCCGCGATTGAATGGCTGGAAAGTTTTCTGAAGGACTTCCCCGGCGCGGTGCTGGCCGTCAGCCACGACCGTTATTTCATGGACGAATTTGCCAGCACGGTCTGGGAGATGGATTTTGGCACGCTGGATACGTATCGCGGCAATTACAGCCACTACGTCCAGCAGCGTCAGGAACGTTACGAGCGCCGCTTGAAAGAGTACGAAGCGCAGCAGGAATTCCTGGCGAAAGAGGAAGATTACATCCGCCGCAACATCGCCGGGCATAACACGCGTCAGGCCAAAGGCAAACTGCGCCGCCTGGAGACAATGAGAAAACGCGGCGACTTCATCAATCGCCCGCGCGAACGGCACAACATTCACATCAAGATGGCTTACGCCATGCGCAGCGGCGACAAGGTGCTGATGACTCGCGGCCTGGCGGTGGGCTACGCCGATGGGGACGGGCCGCTGTTTACCGTGCCGGACATCACGCTTTACCGGGGCGAAGTGGCCGCACTGATTGGCCCAAACGGCGTGGGCAAAAGCACGTTCCTCAAGACGATTATGCAGGAGATACCACCACTGGACGGCGAGGCCAAAATTGGCGCGTCGGTCATCGTCGGATACTTTGCGCAGGCGCACGAACGGCTGAATCCAAATAACAGCATCATAGATGAGGTGACGGCGGTCAAGCCGATGCAGCCCGCCGAGGCGCGCAATTATCTGGCGCAGTTTTTGTTCACTGGCGACGACGTGTTCCGCCCGATTGAAACGCTGTCCGGTGGCGAACGAGGGCGCGTGGCGCTGGCGAAACTGGCGCTGTCCGGCGCGAATTTTCTGCTGCTGGATGAGCCGACCAACCACCTGGACGTGGACAGCCAGGAGATTTTGGAGAATGTGCTGGCGAACTTTCCGGGCACGATTCTGCTGGTCAGCCACGACCGTTATCTGGTGGACGCGCTGGCGACGCAAATCTGGGCGGCAGAGCCGGGGTCGCTGACGGTGTTCGAGGGCAGCTACCGGGAATTTGTGGCGGCGCGGCAAACCCCACCCCCTCCCCGCAAACAGGGAGGGGAGTCAACCGCTTCTTCGGCCTCTCCCCATCGCAATGGGAAGGGGCGAACGGGAGGGGAGAAAAAACACGGCCTCAACCCGTTCCAGCTTGAGAAGCGCGTGGCCGAGTTGGAGAAGCACATTCACGAACTGGAAAGCCGTCTGGCCGCGCTGACCGACGACATCACCCGCGCCAGCGCCGACGGCAATGCCGCGCGCGTGAGCGACCTGGGCGCGCAGTACACGCAGGCCGAAGCCGACCTGCACGCCGCGATGGACGAATGGGGACAGTTGGCGGAGTAACAAGTTATCACTTCGCCTTTACTTTCCCTCTTTGTCTTCTCTGTTTTCAATAATAGTTAAAAGGTATCGTGCCAGAATCAGGGAAACCAGGATAACCAGACCCATTACCAATAATTGGGTACTGACTTACGGAACGAAGGCTATAAGAACACCCGCAATAATGAACGCAACACCTTGCACTAAATAGATATAACGTATCCTGTTTTTCCCAAATCGCTCACGTATCCAAAGCACCGCATCAAACGGATCTCTGCGCCTAATCCAGTCCTGATCAAAATAGCCTTGAGCAATTAAAATTACCCCTAAGAAGCCAAATAGAAAACCACTTGCTAAATTACTGGGATTCATGGCTGCCTTCATCTTCAGCCAACGAGGCTTGTCTTTGTTCAAGAACGTTTAGGAAAGCCGCCACATTCACGATTTTTGTGTTGTGATACTGTTGCAGCACCAGCAAATCATTATCTTCGCTTACCAGATAATCCGCTTGCGCCACTTTCGCACAGGCCAGGAAAATGTCATCTTTCGGGTCACGGCAGACTGGCTCAACGTTGTCAGGGTTAATGCTCACTCGATGGGCTTGCTCTAAAAGGAGTTTGATCAGTTGAACAGTCTGATCGGTAATTTGGGGGAATTTAATCCGTAAAGAAGATCGGCTCAATACCTCAAGCACTTCGGCGTCAATTTTGTCAGTCGTAAAAAGCTCATAGTCGCTGCTCTGGTCAAAGACTAAACGGCCACATGCCGAATAGCGATTGATTACCGACCTCAGAAAGATTTGGGTATCAAAAATGACTCTAGGCGTCGCGGCCACGCCGAACCTCATCTATAGCTTCGTCAATCACAGCATTAATTTCGTCTTCAGTCATGCCAGCTTGAGCTACTGCTTCTCGTACAGGGGCAAGTACATCGTATATCGCTCTAAACCATGCCGACCCCGGATAGTTCTGTTTATAGCGTATATAGTTCAGAAGCGCGCGTACTTCTTCAAGGCTATCGTCCGGTAGTTCATCTATCGTTTTGTAAATCTCTTCCCGTGTGACTGCCATTACCAGATCTCCATCATCACTCACCTGTACCTCTATCCTATATCCTAACACACCTGTCAACTTCACTCATCCCTCATACCTCATCCCTTTCGCCTCATCCAAGCAGGATGATTTCGAGTGAAAGTAAGACAGTCTTTGATTAATAAAACCCAAAATTTCTCGCCACGATTACCAATCTCTAATATAATGCCTCTCACTGCTCCGTTCGCACCCGTTCACAAGCAGGTGGGGTATGGCCGACACGTACAACATGTCCGACGTGATGATTTCCTATTCACGTAAGGACAAGCCGTTTGTGCAGCGACTGGAGTCCGCGCTGCGGGCGGCAGGCCGTGAAGTCTGGGTGGACTGGGAGGACATCCCCACCGGCGTGGACTTCATGCAGGAGATTTTCGCGGGCATCGAGGCCGCCAATACCTTCGTCTTTATCATCAGCCCGGACTCGGTCGCGTCGCCGGTATGCCTGGAAGAAGTGCGCCACGCCGTGCTGCATCACAAACGCTTCGTGCCGATTTTGCACCGCGAGATTGATGACCAGGCCAAAAACTCGTTTCACCCCGCCCTGAGCGCCCACAACTGGCTGTTCTTCCGCGACAGTGATGACTTCGACGAGTCCGTCGGCCTGCTGATGAAAACGCTGGATACCGATCTGGCGCACGTGCGCTATCACACGCGCCTGCTGGTGCGCGCCCGTGACTGGGAAGACAAGGCACGCTCGTCCAGCCTGCTGCTGCGCGGCGACGACCTGCGCGATGCCGAAACCTGGCTGATGCGCAGCGCCAACCTGCAGCCGCCGCCCACGGACCTTCAGCGCGAGTATATCCTCGCCAGCCGCCGGGCGGCACAGGCGCGCAACCGGGTGATCGCCGGCGTGGGTGCGGCGCTGCTGGTGATTACGCTGCTGGCGGTGTTTGCGCTGTACCAGTCGTTCGCCGCGCAACGCGAGGCTGACAATGCCGCGACGCAGGCTGCCATTGCGGTGGACAATGCCGCTACTGCCACCATCGCGCAGGGGCAGGCGGTGGCGCAGGCGGGGACGGCGGCGGCTGCCGCGCTGATCGCGCGCAATGCCCAGGCCACCAGCGATTACAACGCGGATATCGCCGCGACTGCCGCCGCTAACGAGGCCCTGGCCCGTTCAACCAGCGAGGCTAATGCGAACCTCGCGGCAACCCAGGCGGTTGCGGCTGATGTTGCCCGCGCCACCAGTGACGCCAACGCGGTTGTCGCTGTAAACAACGCCATGACCGCTACCGTCGCGCAGGGGCAGGCGGTGGCGCAGGCGGGGACGGCGGCGGCAGCGGCAGTTCTGGCTCGCAACGCGCAGGCTACCAGCGATTACAACGCAGTCGTGGCGGCGACAGCGGCGGCCAACGAAGCCTTAGCCCGTTCGACCAGCGAGGCCAACGCGAACCTCGCCGCGACGCAGGCGGTTGCGGCTGATGTTGCCCGCGCGACCAGTGATGCCAACGCGATCATCGCCCAGCAGAACGCCGAGGCCGCCAGTCTGGCCCAGGCCGAAGCGGAACGACAGGCGGCGACAGCAGCGGCGGCAGCCGTTCTGGCTCGCAACGCACAGGCCACGAGCGATTACAACGCAGTCGCGGCGGCGGCGGCAGCGGCCAACGAGGCGCTGGCACGCAGCACCAGCGATGCGAATGCCGGTCTGGCAGCGACACAGGCGGCGCTGGCCGGTATTGCCCGCAGCACCAGCGACGCCAACGCCGCAACAGCCACGATTGCGCAGGGTGAGGCCGAATTCCAGGCGGCAACGGCAGCAGCGGCGGCGGTAATTGCCCGCAATGCGCAGGCCACCAGCGATTACAACGCAGTCGTGGCGGCAACGGCGGCGGCCAACGAGGCGCTGGCGCGCAGCACCAGCGATGCCAACGCCGGCTTGGCGGCCACGCAGGCAGCGATTGCGCTGGCGAACGCAGCGACGGCCACCATCGCGCAGGGACAGGCGATTGCCCAGGCTGACATCGCGGCAACGCGCGCGATTGAGGCGCAGAACGCCCGCGCCACCAGCGATTACAACGCCGACGCCGCAGCGACGCAGGCACAATTAGCAGTGAACGCGCGCGCCACCAGCGAAGCCAACGCAGCGGCGGCCTCAACCGCAGCGGCGCGCGAGGCGCTGGCGCGGGCGACCAGCGAATACAACGCGGCAGCGGCGGCAACGGCGGCGGCAGCGGAAGCGATTGCCCGCGTGACCAGTGACTACAACGCCGACGTGGCGCGGAACAACGCCGCGACGGCGCAGGCGGCGCAGGCGACCAGCGATTACAATGCGTTCGTTGCGGCAACGGCAGCCGCCAATGAAGCGTTTGCCCGCGCCACCAGCGAGGCCAACGCGACGTTCGCCGTCGCGGCGCAGCAGACCGTCATCGCCGTGAATGTTACGGCGGCAGCGGCGGCGCAGGTGGAAGCGAACCTGCAGGCGACCGTTGCCGCCGCGTCGGAAGCGCGGGCGCGTGGGCTGGCGCTGGCGGACAGCGCCGAACAAATCTACGACACCGGCAATTCCGATCTGGCGCTGCTGATGGCGCTGGAGGCTAACGCCGCCGACCCGACACTGGCCGAAGCCTACCGGGCGTTGGTGCGGCTGTCGTTTTTGACCGGCACGCGGCTGGTGTTTGGCGTGAAGGACGGCCAGCAGCATACCGGCGCGGTGACCAGCGTGGCCTACAGCCCGGATGGCAAGACCGTTGTATCCGCCGGGGTGGACGGCGCGGTGAAAGTGTGGGACGCCGCGACCGGCACGCTCGTGCGCGAGTTCGGGCAGGATGGCGACCGCCATGCCAGCGGGGTTAACGTGGTAGTCTTTACCGCCGACGGCGCTAACGTTGTGACCGGCGATGACGACGGCGATATGATCGTGTGGGATGTTGCGACCGGCACGGCGCTCATGCGATTTGGCACGTCAAGCGGTTACGAGAAAATCGGCCCGATTCGCAGTCTGGTCGTGCGGTCGGATGGCACGATTATTTCCAGCAACGGCAAAAACATCGTCGCCTGGAATCCGCGCACCGGGCAACTGGTCGGGCGGAACAACATCAGCGCGGAGGCGCTGGTTGGCCGCAACCTGGTGCTGAACGGCAACAACGCCTATCTTATCCTCGGCGGCTCGGCTTACGGTGGCAGCAATATCAGCGCCCGGCAGTTCGGCTTTGCCGACGGCTGGATCAGCGCCTTCGGCCCGGCCAACGACCGTCTGCTGATGACACCCGCCGAAGATGCCAGTTATTTCCTGCTGCGCAGCATCACCACGCGCGGCGACGTGCGCCGCTTTGACGGCCACACCGGCAAAATCACCAGCCTGATCTTCAGCCCGGATGGACGCTACGCACTATCGGGCGGCGGTGGGGGTAATTCGCCCAATCCCGATTACAATATCCTGCTGTGGGACGTGGAAACCGGCGCGATCATCCACCGCTACAGCGGCCACACGGCGGCGGTAAATGCGCTGGCCTTCAGCCCGGATGGGGGACAGATCGTTTCCGCAGCCGCCGATGGCCAGATTCGCCTGTGGGATACGCAGCCGGACAGCAGGCTCGCCGAGTACGATGGCCTCTCCTCCGGCGTGCGGCTGATGGCCTATACGCCGGACGGTCAAATGCTGGCGCTGGCCTACGATAATCAGGCGCTGGCGCTGGTGAATCCGGCCAGCGGCGACGTGATTAAGAACCTGCCCGGCCAGCCGAATCACTTCACCAACATGGTGTTTTCGAGCGATGGACGGACGCTGGTCACGGCGGACATCAGCGGCTCGATTCTGGTGTGGGATACGGTCAACCGAACCCAGCGGGGCCAGCGGTTAAGCGCCGGCGACACGGCGGCCTACATCGCGCTCAGCCCGGATGGCAGGACGATCTACGCCGGCACGGGCGATGGCGTGATCCGGCTGTGGGACGCCGCCGCCAACGGCGCGGTGCGCGCCCGGTGGGACAGCGGCCTCGGCCCGGTGCGGGCGCTGGCACTGAGTCCGGACGGCACAACGCTGGTGAGCGCCCACGCACGGGCGGTCGGCACGACGCTGATGATCTGGGACACTGCCAGCGCCACGGCGCGCGGGCGTATCCCCGCCGGCGATGTCAGCCGGATGGTGTTCAGCCCCGACAGCCAGAACATCCTCATCAATTCCAGCAATACGGTGGCGTTCATTCATCTGCCAACCGGCGACACCCGGCTGTTTGGCAGTGGCGGCGGCGCGCATGACCACGCCGTGGTGGATGTGGTATTCAGCCCGGACAGCACCGCTGCGCTGACGGCCTCGCTTGATGACGTGCGGCTGTGGGATGTCGCGTCCGGTCGCCTGATCTACACCTACAAACCCGGCGCTACCGCCCTGGCCTACGCGCCGGATGGCGCTTCCTTTACGGCAGCCAGCCCGGACCTCAGCCTGAATCGCTATCGCGTCGGGTCGCGGCAGCAGGTGGTGAGCTGGATTCAAGCCAATCGCTTCGTGCGCGAATTATCCTGCGACGAACGCGACCAGTACAACATCACCCCGCTGTGTACCGCTACGACGCGGGCGCTGACCCCCTCGCCCACGCCGGAAACCGGCGTCATCATCGCCGGGCAGAACATCAACGTGCGCAGCGCCCCGGCGGACAGCGCGAGGCCGGTTACCAGTGTTGCCCCGCGCACCAGCGTGACGGTGCTGAGCCGGCTGCCGGGCTGGGTGGAAGTGCTGCTGCCGGATGGCCGTTCCGGGTGGGTGGTGGAGCAGTTTGTGGGCAGGCCGTAAGGGCGCGCAGCCGAGGTGAGTCTTTTGTCGGAGCAATTTCCAACGAAGGTCGCATGGGATTCTGACAATTTCCTCATATAATGAGATGGTAATCAGTGAGACGAGGCGGTATGAATCTCTGGCGGCGGTTATTCGGCAGCAAACCTCGCGTCATCCGGCAGCGAAAGTGGACGGAGGCCGAACTGCGCGCCCAGGGCTTCCGCTACTACGCCAGCCGCAAACAGGTGACAATGGTGCGGCGGCTGCCACCGGAGGAAGCGCCGAAGGTCATCAAGACGCCCTGGGACACGATTGTGGCGCAGGCGGGTTATTACATCGCCTACCAGACCAACAATCCGCCCGGCAAACCGCTGGATGCCTACGAGCCGCGCCCGATTGAGCCGCGCATCTTCAAGGAGACTTATGCGCGCTGGCGTGAACCCAACTGGAAACCCTCGCCGACCGAAGCACATCTGATGAAGCTGGGCTGCAAGCCGTATTACAAAACCGTCGGCGTGTGGGCCAAGCGGCTGACCGAACCGACCTACGTGCAAAGCCTGGAAAGCGACCAACCGACGCTGGCACCGGCGGGCGCCTGGCTGTGTGTTGGCAGCGCCGGCGAACCCTGGACCGTCACGGACGAGTGGTTCCGGCGGCGCTACGTCATGCCCGGCAAGAAGCCGGGGCAAAAACCCGCGCCCGCTTCCGCCAAGGGCAAAACCCCGCAGCGGGCCTAAACCGTTTTCGTTGCGCGCCAACTGAGCTTCCACTGTTCCCACCAGTCGAGTGGGGTCTGTTCGCGCGTCCCAGCAGCAAGCGATTGAACTTAGTGTCTATCCATAAATCCTTCGTAGGGGCACGGCATGCCGTGCCCCTACCGACAAATAAAAGAGGTTTACGGATAGGTTCTTAAACCAGCCGGTACGACCTGAGCGTGATAAGGATACGATCATGGACCACGAAGTAACCGCGATGATGAATCACCTGCAAGCACAGCAGGAAAACCCGTTGGGAGATACCGATCTGGAAGCCGCCTGGCTGTGGTTTGCAGCGCAGGCCACCAGCGACGAGGCGCGCCGCTACAGCCTGGAGAACGCGCTGCGCGCCAACCCGAACAGCCGGGTGGCGCGGCAGACATTGGCCGCGCTGCGATCACAATCGAAACCAGCGGCTGCCCCGCGCTTCGGGTTCTTCGGGCGCGGCTGGAAACGGCAGATGGCCGGCTGAGAGGGCCTCAGCGTTCCGGCTGCCGCCTCTGGTTTTGAACCGAAGGCGACCAGGGGAGGGGAAACCGCTGAAGCGGTTCAGCAGTAAACTCTTTTGACAGTAGGGGCGACCCAATAGGTCGCCCCTACGTTACTTCAATAGAGCCTGTAGCCGGATGTTCGGAGCGAGCCTGCTGTCACACGCTTGCATCTGGCACCTTCCGGCACGTGTACCCCTGTCTCCATGCCGCTGCATTACGTTTCTATTCTTCGTCCTCCGGCGCGAGGAACACCTGCCACGCGCCCTGCATCCCGCCTTCGGTGACGCCGTAATACACACGCAGGCCGCCGTCGTCACGCTGGACCAGATCATAGCGCGTTTCGCCCAGTTTTTCGTAGCGTGTCCACAGGCCGATGTCGCCGTGCCACTGGACTTTTTCTGGCTTGACCGGGTTGCTCTCGCGCTGCTTGATAGCGTAATGCCACAGCCGCCGCGCCGACGAGCGCGTGACGTTTTTGACGATGTTGCCGTTGCGCAGGTCGCGCATCATGTAATACTGGGTATCGTCGCGCTTCTCCACGCCGATGATTTCAACGCCGGCACGCGGCGGGGGAATTTCGGGCGTCTGGGCCGGCGCGGGCGGTTCTTCGATGGGCTGGGGCGGCAGCGATGGTTGAACGGGCAGTGCCGCCGGGGGTGATACCGGCTCAACGGCAGGTGCCGGTTCCTGGGTCGCCATCCCCTGGCGCACCAGGTTCACAATTTCGTCGCGCACCGCCAGGCTGGTTTCGGCTTCGTCACGGACGTAAATCTTGTTGTCCTCAATCGCATAGGGGCGGTCTTCGCCGGACGGCACCTGAATCCGAATCACCGGCTTGCCCTGCGTTTCCTGCATGTCAATGTCCACGTCGAGCGTTGGACTGAGCAGGCGGTTAATCTCGCGCTGGAGCAGGTCAACCGTTTCCTGCGGGTTCGGGACGCCCACCGGCGGCTGCTTTTTATCGGCGCTCACGCCGACGTAAATCGTGCCGCCGTTGGTGTTGGCGAAGGCGCACACGTCGGTGATGATGGCGTACAGCTTGCCGCCCTTCTGCGCCGCGCTTTCGTGGAAGGACTGCACCAGACTGGGGCCTTCGTCACGGGCGGCCTGAATGTAATCGGTGGGCTGGCGGCTGGGGCTGTAGGGGCGCGTGCGCGAGAAGTCGTTGCCCTGGAACATCTCCAGCAGGGCGTCAAACGAGCGTTCCGGCAGCAGCACCTCGGTTACGCGGTCGCCCACGCCAAAGTGGGTGATCTTGCCGCTGCGGTCGGTGACAGCGTGCAGCCGGTGCGCGTCTGACCCCTGAATGCAGCGCATCCGGCGCGGGTACTCCGGCTTGGTGCCGTTAAAAAAGCGTTCAGTGCTGTTGCGACCGCCGCGCCCCAGGTCGGTCACTTCCAGCGCGTGCAGGTTGCGATCCTGCGTATAGGCGATTTTGGTCTGGCCGCCAAAGTCGAAGCCACGCATGGCGACCCCGTGGGTGCTATTGGCGTGCGCGGCGATGCAGATGCCGCCGGCTTCGTTGATGACGCGGTAGGCAGTCAGCACGTCGGACGACGCGCCAACTTCCGAGTTGCCCGCGTCCAGCGCGGCGGGCGGCACGTTTAAACTCAGCAGCAGGTGTTCGATCTGGCGCACCGGCGTGGTCGGGGAAAACACGCCGAGGATGTGGAAGCCAAAGGTCGCGGTGAACTCAAAGCCGGGCAGCAGCAGGATTTTGTCCAACAGGCGGCGGTATTCCGCCAGCAGGCGCAGTTCTTCCGGCAGGGCGCGCCCCAGCCGTTCCAGATAGGCGAGGCGTTCGATTTCGTCCATCATGGCCGCGTAACCGGCGACGGTGTTGTGATCGGTGAAGGCAAGGATATCGAGGCCGCGAAACTCGGCTTTCCGCAGCACATCCAGATAACCGGCGTTGGGGTCCTGAAAATCGGCTGATGCCGGGGTGTGGACGTGCAGGTCCATCCGGTACCAGCTCATGCGGGATTTTTTACGAGAGGCCACACGTTACCCCATTTACCCCGCCAGCAGCCGGTTAAACAACGTGGGCAGTTCGCCCGGCTCGAACGGCTTTACGAGAAAGGTGCTGGCTCCGGCCTCCATCACCTCATCGCTCACGTCTAGACCGGAGGTCATCACAATCGGCGTGCTGGCGAACCGGCTGTGGGCGCGAAGCTGGCGCAGCACCTCAACACCGTCCATATCGGCCAGATGATAGTCCATCAGGAAAATATCGGGCGAATTCTGCTCCGCCGCCGCCACCACATCGCCGCCGCGCGCGGAAACGACCACGTCGAACCCGTCGAGTTCCAGCAGCGTTTGCAGCAGCTTGACGGTGTTCCGGTCATCGTCAACAATCATCACTTTCGGCACGGGTTGTCCCCTTTTGTGAACATGAATCGGCAGGTAGGGACGGGGCGTGCCTCGTCCCTACCGCATAACGTCTCTGCGTATGTAGTGTACCGTACTTAGAGGCAGCGTGTAAAGCAGGCGGAAAATGGGCGGAGCAGGGAAAACGCGGTTACGCAGGGGGACGGCATGCCGTCCCCCTACATGACGGCCAAAACGAAGGCCAGCTAGAAGCCGAAGCGCCGCAGGATGCGGTCAACCGCGCCGACATAGCCGCCGCCAAACAGGCGCACGTGCACCAGCAGCGGATACAGGTTGTAAAGGTCACGCCGTTCCTCGAAGAAGCCGGACGCAATCGGGCGCAGTTCGTGATAGCGCCGGAAGAAGGCCGCATCGAAGGTGTTAAACAGCGTGCTGAAGGCCAGTTCGATTTCCGGGTGAGCGTAATAGATGGCCGGGTCGAGAAAGCCAGAGATGCGGTCGCCAATGGCGAGGATGTTGGTTGTCCACATGTCGCCGTGAATCAGCGAGGGATGCTCCGGCTCGGTCAGCCAGCGGTCAAGCTGCTCGCCCAGCTTTTCCAGACGCGGCAGATAACTGCCGGGAAGCTGCCCGGCGTGCGCCGCTTCCCCCGCCATGTACCACAGCCGGTGATCGCGGAAGAACGCCAGCCAGGAAGCGGTCAGCGGATTCGGCTGGCGCAGGCTGCCGATTAACGTATCGCGTTCCAGGCCAAAGGCCGCGCCGCGCACGCTGTGCAGGTCAGCCAGCAGTTCGGCGGCGTGAGCCTGCGCCGCGTCGCTCAAGAAGCTGTCGCCGGGCAGGAAGGTCAGCAGCAGCAGCGCCGGCGAGCTGTGCAGCACCGCCGGCACCGGCAGGCGGCTGTGCTCCGCCAGGTAGCGGAGCATATAGCCTTCGATGTCCAGACTCGCACCCTGGCCGTCGCCCACTTTGGCGACGATGCGCCGCCCGTCCGGCAGGTCAACGCGGTAAACCTCACCGATACAGCCGCCGGTCAGGACGCGCGCGCCGACAGGACGCTGGCCGAGAACCGATTCAATTTGAGCCGAAAGTGTACTGTCCACTGGCGGACATCATTTCCAGCCGCCGCCGCGCCTGTTCCAGCGACGACACAAAAAAGTAGGACAGGCGCATCTGGCCGGTCACCTTGACGGCGGTGGTGAACAGGTCCTTAAAAAAGGGGTCTGTCGTCACGAAGGCTATACAGCCGATACGCGCCGGCAGGGTGTCCATCACGCCGGCAAAATACTCAAAGTAGTTGGGCCGGACATAGCGTTTTTTGTCCAGGCATACGATCAGGTTGACCGGGTGCTCCACCGACGCGACCATTTCCCCAATCTGGCGCGCGGCTTCATACCCATCCAGTCCATCCGGCCTTTCGGCGGCCTCCACATAGATGGTGGTTCTGGTGGGGTTATCCCACTCGATGTACATGCGTAACATTGGCTGCCCCTTGTGCTTCAAACGTCGAAACGTTTAAGTACGAGAGGGGTAGTTTACTTCAGCTTAATTCCACGAATCTATTACAGCGCATTACATCGCATGGCGAATATGCACAATGTCGCCGTCCTGAACGACGTACTCCCGGCCTTCCAGCCGCAGCCTGCCGGTGGTCTTCAGCGCGGCTTCGCTACCCGCCGCGATCAGATCGTCGTATTTCATCACCTCGGCGCGGATGAAGCCCTTCTGCAAGTCGCTGTGGATGACTCCTGCCGCTTCCGGCGCGGTGGCGCCGATGGCGACGCTCCACGCCCGCACCTCATCCTCGCCGACGGTGAAAAACGACTGGATGTTCAGCAGTTCATAAGACAGGCGGATGACCTTCGCCGCGCTTAGCTCGGTGATGCCGTATTCTTCCATAAACACAGCGGCGTCTGCCGGGTCAAGCTGCGCCAGTTCGGCTTCGATTTTGCCCTGTAGGCCGACCAGACTGGTGTGCGGGTGGTCGTAGATCAGCAGGTCACGCACGTCCTTCGGCTCGTCGCCCAGGTTCACCACCACCAGCACCGGCTTGAGCGTCATAAAGCCGTAGCCGCGTATCATCTTCAACTGGTCGTCGGTCAGGTCCAGTTCGCGCAGGGGGCGTTCGTTTTCCAGATGCGCCTTAAACTGCTCCATCAGTTCCAGTTCGACCGGCACCGCCTTATCCACGTTTTTGCCGCGAATCCGCAGATCGGCCTGCAGGCGTTCCAGACGCTTTTCCACGATCACCATGTCCGCCAGCAGGAATTCGCCGTCCAGAATTTCCACGTCGCGCTGCGGGTCAACGGTGATGTACGGGTGCGGCACGGTGTCGTCCTCGAAGGCGCGCACCACGTGGACAAAGCCATCCACCTGGGCCAGTTCGTTGCGGAACTGGCCCTTTAACCCGCCCTCGCTGATGCCCTTGTCCAGCCCGCCAATATCAGCATAGGTGACGGTGGCGTAGATCGTTTTGCGCGGGTTGTACATGGCGCTCAGTTTGTCCACGCGCGGGTCAGGCACGTTGACGACGGCAGTATGCACTTCAAACTGGCCGCTGGTGGCTGCGCCAGTGGGCAGGTTTTGTCCGGTCAGGGCGTTAAAGATCGTGGTCTTGCCGCTGTTGGGTAAGCCAATGATTCCAAGTCGCATGGGGCTGTCCTGTTGGTTCGTCGAATTGAGGCACAGTATACCCGCCGCGAGAATGGCGTTCAATGGCGCCTGCCACTTTAAGCCAAAGGCGAAAGGGCAGGGCCTTTTCAACCTCTGACAACAATGGGGGCGCAATTCGTGCAACTTAACCGAGTGAATACCTTTTGTCCAGTTGTTGCAACACCCCTTCACATATGTTATATTGCGAATTAGAGGCATATAAAGCCGGAAACGATAAACCTTACTGTGGAGGTTTATCGGCTGCCAAGTTAACAAGTTAGAGTGTTTAAAAAGGAGTGAAGCAAGAGATGGTAAAGAAACTTCGTTTCATCACGCTGGCGCTGTTCCTGCTGGCGCTGACGGTTGGTGCCGCCGGCGCACAGGACGAAAAGGTGCTGGTCATCGGCTGGGAGCAGGAGCCGCCAAAGCTCAGCCCCTGGGCCGATAACACCTTCGGCACCCTGATTTATGGTTTTACCAACCGCGATCTCTGGGACTGGGACGTCAACCGGGACATCTACCCGGTTATGGCCGAAGAAGTTCCCACGCTGGAAAACGGTCTGGTTGAAACGCTGGAGAACGGCAATACCCGCGTCACGGTCAAGCTGCGCGAAGGTATGAAGTGGTCGGACGGCGAGCCGGTTACAACCGCAGACTGCCAGTTCTGGCACGAAGTGAAGATGGACCCGGCCAAAGGCGCGATCCAGCGCGAGAACTACCCTGACGTGGTGGAGAGCTTCGAGGTCGTGGACGACTACACCATGACCATCACCTACAACAAGCCCTGGCCAGACTATACCTTCGACTCGGAAATTAACTGCTACCTACCGGAACATGTTCTGCGTCCGGTGCTGGAAGCCGACGGCACAATTGACAACGCGCCGTTTGGCAGCGGCGAGGGCGTGGTTGGCTATGGCCCGTATAAGTTTGATGAATGGGTGATTGGCAGCCAGATCACGCTGAGCAAAAACCCGAACTGGGATGGCGAACCCGGCAAGTTTGATAAGATCATCCTGCGCTTCATCACCGACAGCGCCCAGATGCTGAACGCGATGGAAGCCGGCGAAATTGACGTGGCGTTCAACTGGGCTGATGACCTGGTGGACAGCTACAGCGCGATTGATGGCGTGGAAGTCTTTAAGACCGACGGTGTGTATGGTGACGCCATCTGGATGAACGTCGGCAACTTCAAGGGTACGGGCGAGCCGCACCCCATGCTGGGCGACCCGAAGGTGCGCGAAGCCATTATCCGCGCGATTGACCGCATCTCGCTGGCGGAAGACCTGGTGGGTGAAGGCGTGACCGTGCCCAAGTCGTGGACACCGGAAGCCTTCTGGGCGCCGGACCTGCCGTACTGGGACTATGACCCCGAACTGGCGAACCAGTTGCTCGATGAAGCCGGCTGGGTGGACAGCAATGACAACGGCGTCCGCGACAAGGACGGGCAGGAACTGGTACTGCGCTTCTTCACCACCACGCGCCAGATTCGCATGGACTATCAGGTTGTGATTCAGGAGTACCTGAATGAAGTTGGCGTGGGCACGCAGCTTCTGCCGGTGCCGTCGAACATTCTGTTTGCGTCATTTAATGATCGCGGCATCCTTGATACCGGCGATTTTGACCTGGCCCTGTTCGCGCTGAGCAGCAACCCCCTGTCCCCCGCGTTCAGCGCGCCCGACTGGTTCGGCTGTGGCAATACACCCAGCGCCGAGAAGCCAACCGGCAAGAATGGCTGGGGTTCGTGCAGCGAGGAATTTGACCGCCTCGATCTGGAAGTCTCCTCAACGGTTGACCCTGAAAAACGGCTGGAGCTGGCGCATCAGGCCCAGAAAGCCTTCTTTGACATGGGCTTCTGGCACGGCCTGTACCTGCGCCCGACCTGGTACGCCATCAACAGCACCGTCGTGAACGTGGATGAAGCGGTGAAGTCGCCCGGCACGCTGTCGGCCAACTACTTTAACAACATCGAGTTCTGGCAGCCGGCGCAGTAAACTGGATTGAAACCGTAGGGGCGGGTTTCGAAACCTGTCCCTACAACTGCATTCGTCAGGTGCAGGGGCACGGCATGCCGTGCCCCTACCGCAATGCATATGTTTGTAAGGACATACTTGATCGTGTCCTTACGGATTTCACGGCGAGAGAGCAACTATGGGCAAGTATATCATCCAGCGCGCCTTGCAGGCGATCCCCCTGGTACTGATCGTCACCGTGCTGGTTTTTAGCCTGATGAAGATTTCAGGCGACCCGCTGGCCTATCTGGCGCAGGACCCGCGCGTCACGGAACGCGACCGGCTGGTACTGCGCGCCAAGTATGGCTTGGATGACCCGCTGGTGCTGCAATTTGTGCACTGGGTGTTCGGCGATGAGGGCTACGTCCGTTCGCTGGACACCGACCAGAACGGCGAACCGGATACAACGGTGGTGGGCGAACGGCGGGGAATCATTCGCGGTGATTTCGGCGATTCCATCCGCTTCCGCAAGCCAGTAACAGACGTAATTGGGCAGTTTTTGCCGAATACGCTGCTGCTGGGGACCACCGCGTTGACCGTGACGATCATCATGGCGCTGGTGATCGGCATCTTCGCCGCGCTGCGCCAGTACACGCTGGCGGATAACATCATCACCACCGGCGCGTTTATCACGTATTCGATGCCGTCGTTTTTGCTGGCGCTGGTGCTGGTACAGATTTTTTCGATTCAGTTCCGCCGCTGGGGGCTGCCGTCGCTACCGGTGTCCGGCATGTATGACCCGCGTGGCGACAATTCGGTGGATGAACTCATCCGCCACATGATTCTGCCGGTGCTCACGCTGTCGCTCATCAACATCGCCGGCTGGAGCCGCTACATTCGCTCGACCATGCTGGAAGTCATCAGCAGCGATTACATCCGCACAGCGCGTTCGAAAGGCATTTCGGAACGGCGGGTGATCTTCCTGCACGGGCTGAAAAATGCGTCGCTGCCGCTGGTGACACTCATCGGGCTGAACCTGCCGTTTATCCTCAGCGGCGCGGTCATTACCGAAACGATCTTTTCCTGGCCGGGCATGGGGTACATGTACATCAACGCGCTGGAACAGTTCGACGCGCAACTGGTGGTCGCGTTTGTGCTGATGCTGGCCGTGGCGGTGGTGGTCTTCCAACTGCTGACCGACGTGGTGTATGCCTGGCTTGACCCACGCATCCGGTATGATTGAGGTGTGGGGGCGGGTTTCAAACCCGCCCCTACGGTGAGGCATACAAGACTATGGCAACTGCAACGCAGACCCGAACCGGCGTCGTCGCTTTACAGGAAGAACGCCGCCAGCCCCAGTCCATGACGCGGATTGTCGTGCGGCGGTTCTTCAAACATCGCATGGCGGTGATCGGCGTGTTCCTGCTGGCGCTGGTGGTGCTGTACGTGACGGTCGGGGCGGCGTTTTACAGCGAAGCCTACGCCAATAAAACCAACGTACGCGACAAGTTCGAGCCACCCGGCGCGGAGTATCCGTTTGGGACGGACAGCGTAGGCCGGGATGTGCTGTCGCGCACGATCTACGGCGGGCAAATTTCGCTGGCGATTGGTGTGACGGCGATGCTCATTTCGATCAGCGTTGGTACGCTGATCGGACTGGTGGCCGGGTACTTCGGCGGCGTGGTGGACGCGCTGCTCATGCGGCTGGTGGAGGCGATTCTGACGATTCCGCTGCTGATTTTGCTGCTGCTGCTATCACGCGCTTTAATGGAAATCAGTTCATCCACGACCGTAGTTTTGGGCCGCGAGATCAGCGTGACGGTGGTGGTGATCGTCGTCATCATCGGCCTGACCGCCTGGACCAGCCTGGCGCGCATCGTGCGGTCCATGGTGCTGTCGCTGAAGGAGCAGGAGTTTGTGGTCGCGGCGCGGGCAATGGGCGCGGGCAGCAGCCGCATCATCTTCGGCCACATCCTGCCGAACTGCATCGCGCCAATTCTGGTGGCGGCGACGCTGGAAGTCGGCGTCGCCATCGTGGTGGAGTCGGCGCTGAGCTTCCTCGGTTTTGGCGTGATGCCGCCGACGGCGACCTGGGGCAACATCCTCAACGGCGCGCGGCAGAGCATTGACGATCTGTGGTGGCTGTGGGTGGCGCCGGGCGCGCTGATTATGATGACGGTGCTGGCGATCAACTTCATCGGCGACGGCCTGCGCGACGCGTTTGACCCGCGCAGCATCCGGTAATGCATAACTGACTTCCGTATCACCCGTAGGGACACGGCATGCCGTGTCCCATAGTTACCAATATAAGCTACTTTTGACCCCTCCCCCATCCCCTCCCCGAATTCGGGGAGGGGTGTTGTGATATATCGTGTCCCTACATTCACATCCCCATCTACCCTCCGTGAAAAATTGAACCTTTTCTTAACCATACACGTATTCAAATCAGTACTGGACAGGCTTGCCAAGCCTGACTATTCGCGTTATGTTTGAAGCCTGCTGTAACCGCTACAGCGTAGTATGTTTATTTTTGGGAGGAAGAGAAACAATGAAGCGTCTCCGTTGGTTTACCCCTCTCCTGGTCTGCGCCCTGCTGCTGACACTGGTCATCGGCGTGAGCGCCCAGGATGCGCCCAAGAGCGTAGTCACCGGCCTGCACATGGTCGGCGGTGATCTGCCGACAATTGACCCGCACATCGCTGAAACCAGCGCCTCGATTGAAGTTGTCAACCAGATTTTCATCGGCCTGACGAACCAGGACGCCACCACCGCCAACATGGAAATGGGCCTGGCCGAAAGCATGGATGTGTCGGAAGACGGCAAGACCTTCACCTTCCATCTGATGCAGAACGTGCCCTGGGTTCGGTACAACCCGGACACCGACGCGGTGGAAGAAGTGACGGACGAGAACGGCAACGTGCGCTATGTAAACGCCCAGGACGTGGTGGCCGGTATTCAGCGCGCGCTGGCGCCGGAAACGGCTTCGCCCTACGCTTACGTGCCGGTGCCCTACATTGTAGGCGCGGCGGAATATAACAGCGGTGATGGCAGTTGGGAAGATGTAGCCGTTAAGGCGCTGGATGACTTCACCGTCGAAATCACCTCACCGGATGCGGTATCGTTCGCACCCAGCATCTATGGTCTATGGGTGCTGCGCCCGGTGCCGACGTGGGCGGTTGAAGAAGGCGGCGATAGCTGGACCGAAGTCGAGTACATCAACACCAACGGCCCGTATGCGCTGAAGGAATGGGCGCATGACGAGAGCATCACCCTCATCAAGAACCCGTTCTGGCCGGGGACCGACGCGATCCCGCAGGCGAAGATTGACGAAGTGGTCTTCCGCTTCCTCGACCCGCAGCAGCAGTTTGCCGAGTACCTGGCCGGCACAATGGACGCCGTGCAGGTGCCGCTGGAAGAGATCGAACGGGTGAAGGCGGACGCGACGCTGAGCCAGGAATACGTGGTTGGCAACCAGCCCTGCACCTATTACATCGGCTTTGACAACACCGAAGCGCCGATGGACAACGCTCACCTGCGCCTGGCCTTCTCGGCGGCGATTGACCGTCAGTCCATCGTGGACAACGTGACTCGCGGCGGCCAGATTCCGGCGCAGTGGTTCGCGCGGCCCGGCCTGACGGCAGCCCCAACGCTGGAAACCCACCCCGATTTGGGCATCAAGTATGACCCGGAACGGGCGAAGGCGGAACTGGCGCTGGCGCTGGAAGAACTGGGGCTGTCCTCGGTGGATGAACTGCCGCCGCTGACGCTGTCCTACAACGACTCGTCGAATCATGGTGCGATCATGCAGGCGATCCAGCAGATGTGGACGGAAAACCTGGGCATCACCGTCACCCTGACGGCGATGGAACCCTCGACCTACTTCTCGTCCATCAGCGAAGATGCGCCGATCATCTACCGCGCCGGCTGGTGCCAGGACTACTCCGACGCCAACAACTTCGACTACGACGTGCTGTACTCGAAATCCAGCCAGAACGACCCCGGCTGGAACAACCCTGAGTATGACGCGCTGGTCGAACAGGCTCGTCTGGAGAGCGACGTGGAAGTCCGCCGCGAACTGTACGCGCAGGCCGAGGATATTCTGGTGAACCAGGGCGCCGGCATCGCGCCGATTTACTGGTACACCATCAACTTCCTGATTAAGCCGCACATCGAGTATCCGCCATCAGTGACCGGCAACGAAGCCTACTTCGAGTGGGACGTGCAGTAACGGGCGGATTGTCCAGTGTTCATCATGTTCTTCGTAGGGGCGCACAGGCGTGCGCCCCTACCGTCCGTTAGAACCGAAGGGCGCGGCAGACAGCGCCCCTGTGATTTTGAGTAACACACTATGGGAAAATTCATCACCCGCCGCATCCTCTGGATGTTCATGGTCTTATTCGTTATTTCGATCATCACCTTTTTGTTGATGCGTAACGTGCCCGGCGGTCCCTTCACGCGGGAAAAAAAATTACCGGAAGCCACGATTAAACTGCTGAATGAAAAATATAATCTGGATGCGCCGGTGATCGAGCAGTATCTCGATTACGTCGGCGATATTATTGTGCCGCGCGTGGTGACGGGCAAACTGCGACCTTCATCGGCGGAAGATTATCTCATTTCCATCCCCCTGTCCGGCTCTGGCGACGAGCAAAAAACCCTGCAATGGGTGAACTTCGGACCGACGTATAAATCGCGCAGCCGGTCGGTGAACGACATCTTCCGCGAGAACCTGCCAGTGTCGTTCCAGTTGGGCGTCGCGGCGCTGATGATCGCGATCGCCATCGGCGTGCCGCTGGGCACGCTGGCGGCGCTCAAGCGTAACACCATTTTTGACTATATGGGTATGGGAACCGCTATTCTGGGGGTGTCCTTCCCGGTGATTATCACCGCGCCGGTGCTGCAATACCTGTTTGGGGTTCAGTGGGGACTGGTGCCGGTGACGGGTTGGGGCAGCGTTGAGTATGCGATCATACCTGCGTTTGCATTGGGGTTCCTTCATGCGGCCCTGATTGCCCGGCTGACCCGCGCCAGCCTGCTGCAAGTGCTCAACGAGGACTACATCCGCACGGCCCGCGCCAAAGGGCTGGCGGAACGCACCGTTATCGTGGGTCATGCGCTTAAAAACAGCCTGATTCCGGTTGTTACCATCCTTGGTCCGCTGCTGGCCGCGCTGGTTACCGGCACCTTTGTGGTGGAAACAATCTTCGGTATTCCGGGGATGGGCCGCTATTTTGTCACCAGCATAACAGGCCGGGATTATCCCGTCATTATGGGGACGATCCTGATGTACGCCTTCCTGCTGGTGATTGTCAATTTGCTTGTTGATATTGCGTATATGTGGCTTGATCCACGTATTCGTTTTGACTAAAGGGTTCTCGTTATGGCCGTCCTCGAACAACAATCCAAATCGCCCAGCATGGTGGTGCAACTTAGCGACCGGCGTAAGGGCGAAAGCCTGTGGATGGAATCCTGGCGCCGCCTGCGCCGTAACAAAGCAGCGGTACTGGGGGGAATCATCATCATCATCAATATCCTGGTGGCGATCTTCGCACCGGTGATCGCGCTGAGGCCGTACGATAAACAGGTGCTGACCGACAACAATGCCGCGCCGGAATGGGTGACAAAAGTGTTCCCCAACATGAAGCCGCGCGAGGAGGGCGGCTACGTGACGGTCAATAACAGCTACCCATTTGGCGCCGACCAACTGGGGCGCGACCTGTTCAGCCGGATTGTCTACGGCACGCGCGTGTCATTGACGGTAGCCTTCATCGGCCCGCTGGTCAGCATCCTGATCGGCACGATTGTCGGGCTGACCGCCGGGTACTTCGGCGGGACGCTGGATAACATCCTGATGCGGATTGTCGAGATCATGTATGCCTTCCCCACGCTGCTGTTTATCATCCTGCTGATGACCTTTTTCCGCTTCAGTTTTGCTACGCCAGAGCCGGGCACACTGGCCGCCACGCTAGGGCAGATAGACCTGGCAAGCGGCGGGATGCTGTTTATCTTCATCGGCATCGGCCTGACTTCGTGGATGCAGATGGCGCGGCTGGTGCGCGGGCAGGTGCTGTCGGTACGCGAGCAGGAATATATCGAAGCGGCGCACGCCATGGGCGCCAAGACAGGCCGCGTCATGTTCGGCCATATCCTGCCGAATATCCTCGGCCCGCTGATCGTGGCCGAAACGCTGACCATCCCGACCTATATCTCCTACGAAGCGTTCCTCAGCTTCATCGGCCTGGGGGTGAACCCGCCCACGCCAAGCTGGGGCAGCATGATCTCGGAAGGGTCGCGGACGATCAGCAGCTACCCCAATCAGGCGATTTTCCCGGCGCTGGCGCTGTTCTTCATTATGTTCGCGTTTAACTTCCTGGGTGATGGCCTGCGCGACGCGCTCGACCCGCGCATGAGGGGCGTGGACTAAACGAGTTCCGAGTGGGCGAGTGCCGAGTGCCGAGTTCAAAAACAGGAGTCGCGGTGCAATGAGCGCCGCGATTCTTGTTTGCCAGCGTTGTTACCATACAAACAAAGCAATTGTATCACGCTGGGCACCACCGCCTACACCCCGGCGGTGATGCTGCTCCACGACAGTTCGATGGTTGTGCCCGCGCCCGGCTGGCTGGTCAGCGTGAGCGTCGCCCCAATGGCTGCCGCCCGTTCGCGCATCGTCCCCAGTCCCAGCCCGGCGGAGGTCTGGCCGGTGTCAAAGCCGCGCCCATTATCCACAACCCGCAGGGTAAACCCGCCGTCGGACTGCGACAGGTATACGCGGACCAGACTGGCCTGGCTGTGCTTAAACACGTTATTGATGCTTTCCTGAGCGATGCGGTACAGGGCGGTATGCACAGCTTCCGGCAGGAGCTGGTCCTCCCCGTCACATAGCAGTTCGGCGCGGATACCTTTGCGCTCATTGACAACCCGGACAAGCTGGCTGAGAAGATCGCTAGGTTTGGTCTTTAATATCACCTCTGGCCGCAGTTCCCACAGCAGGGTGCGCAGTTCCGCCTGGGCGACGTGATTCAGCCGGGCAACCTGGTTGATGATGTCCAGCGCGCGCTGCGGGTCTTTTTTCCAGATACGGTCGGCGCTCTCCGCCATGATGGTGGCTGCCGTCAGCGTCTGGGAAACGGCGTCGTGCAGTTCACGCGCCAGCCGCTGGCGTTCTTCCATCACAATCAGGTGGCGCTCCTTCTCCGCCAGCCGGATGCGATCAACCGCCTGGGCACACTGGTCGGCAATGGCCGCAAACAGCATGCGGTCTTTCCGGTCAAAGGGATGGGACTGCGGAAAACCGAATGCGATCACGCCGCCGATTTTGCCGTTCAGCCACAGGGGCAGCGCAGCCACCGCCTGGGTATGGGACACGTAGCGAATCGTCTCCATCAGATGCGGATAGCGGGTGATATATTCCGTTTCAGTTTCAATCCAGACCGGGGCCTGGGTGCGAACGACATCCGTCACCGGGAAACGGTCGTGCAGCGGCAGCAGCCGGTATTGATTCTGGACTTCTGGCGGAAGGCCGCTTTGTTCCGCCCATTGCAGTGCCGTGCCATCTTCGGTCAGCAGCAGAATCGCGCCGATGTGAGCGTCCAACAGCGGCACGGCCCGCTGCAAGATAATTTCCACCAGTTCCGGCATCCGGCGCACGGACGACAGGGCGCTGGTGATTTCCTGAAGCAGGGCGATACGCGCCGCGTGCTGGTCCGCTTCCTGGCGGGCAAGCTGCGCCTCGTGGTACAGGCGCGCGTTATCAATCGCCAGCGCGGCGCGGCGCGCCAGGACTTCGATCATCTCCACGTCCGCTGCGCTGTAGCGGCGGTTGGAACTACCGTAGACAAACGTCAGTCCGCCCAGGAATTTGCCGCGCGCCGCCAGTGGGACGACAATTTCGGATTGAAAGCCCAGTTCGCGCAGGAGGCGAAGATGGTCAGGGTCGCGCGCCTGCGCCTCAAAGCGCTCTGCCGATACGTCGGGGTCGAACCAGGTTTTGCCGGTGCGCAGAACGCGGTTCAGGGTGTGGTCGGAGTCCGGCGGGATGACCGGATAGCGTCGTTTGAGTTCTTCCGCTATACCCTGTTTGGTGGGGTTGGCATGGGTGATCGCCAGACGGTGCAGTGCGCCGGCATCATCAGCGATGTCCACCACGCACCAGTCGGCGATCACCGGCACGGCCAGTTGCGCCACCAGAATCAGGGTTGATTCATAGTCGAGCGACGAGGAGAGCAGTTCGCCGGCCTGGTTCAGCAGGCGAAAGCGTTCTTCGGCGCGTTTGCGCTCGGAAATCTCCTCAACGATGACAGCAAGGGCAATCACCGCGCCGGCGTCGCTTTTAATGGGAAGGAAGTGCTCCCGCCAGAAGCGAGTCACCCCCGGCTGCGCAGGAGTCTCCCCGCTGATCTCCATATTGGAACGCGCTTCGCCGGTCTCGATGATGTTTCGCAGCACCGGCTCAACCCGATCCGCCAGTTCCGGCAGCATCTCCCGGACGGTTCTGCCCAGGTGCGCCTGTACCGAAAAGCCGTTGATCGCCGCCAGCCACTGATTAATCCGCAAAAACCGCAGCTTCGTGTCCAGCACACACAACCCGATCGGAGCAGTGGCGTAGAGCGCTTCCAGTTCGAGGGAGAACGACGAAAAATCGGGCAGGCGGTCTGACGGCTCATCATTCATAAAAAGGGATGCTCAAATAACAGTACATCACAACTGCGCTCATTATAAACCAGGCCGGACAAAAAGATACTATCCGGCAGCGTTCGGCACTTGTTCCAGCCTGTGCGTGAAACAGGCCAGGTGAATGACTATCACGGCTTCCACGACGGCCAGCGGTTGTCACCGGGGCCAAAGGTCAGGCGGCGCAGGTTCGTGCCGTCGGCGTTGACCTGGTACAGGTCCCAGGTGGATACCGCGTAGGCCATAAATACCAGCGCGCGGCTGTCCGGCAACCAGGCCGGCGCGAGACAGTCGTAAATCGGGCCGGTCAGGTTGCGGGCTGTGCCGGTGGCGAGGTCAAGCACGTAAACGGCGCGGTTGCCGTAACGCCCGGAAATGTAGGCAATCGAACGGCCATCCAGCGACCAGGCGGGCAGCAGGTCGTCGTCATTGTTGTCGGTCAGCCGACCGGAGATACTGCCGCGCAGGTTCATCAGAAACAGGTCGCCCGTGCCGGCGCTGCCGGATACAAACACTACCTGCTGTCCATCCGGCGACCACGACGGGCAGCAGTCCGCCCTGCGCTGGCCGCTGAGATTGCGCGGCGGACTGTCGCCGTCCACCTCAAGCCG
The DNA here is from genome assembly GCA_016223085.1 of Chloroflexota bacterium. Lineage (GTDB taxonomy): Bacteria > Chloroflexota > Anaerolineae > Aggregatilineales > Phototrophicaceae > CFX2. The sequence goes on along the minus strand of JACRPS010000008.1, from coordinate 5,141 downwards.
GAAGATTTGCAGCGCGCCTTCCGCTTCCGAACCGTACAGGATAAACCGGCCATCCGGCGACCAGGCAGGCCGCCATTCGTAAGAGGTGTTATCGGTCAGCCGCCGCTGGTTGCCACCGTCCGCGTCCATTACGTACAGTTCGGCCCGGCTGTCCCGCCACGAAATGAAGGCGATGCGCTGACCGTCCGGCGACCAGGCCGGGTAATTATCGTTGCCAGGGGTCGGCGTAAGGTTATAGGCGAAGCCGCGCCCGGTGTCCAGCAGATATACATCGGTGACGCCGGTACGGTTGGACGAGAAGGCCAACACGCCGGCAGGCAATCGCTGGCCGAGCAGCAGCGCCAGGGCGATCACAAACGTATGCAGGGTCAGGCTGACCGCGACCAGCCGGATAATCCAGACCATGACGACCTCGCTGGATTAAAGGTATCATAGGGGAACTTTACAGTACAAATAATCTGGCTTATAATCATCGTGAAATTCAGAACATTTTGAACGTTGTGAAGGTTGCTCCTGTCGGTTTCAGCAGATGGCAGCGAAGGAGCAGCCGGGATGGCGGGCAATTTTAACGAGGAAGCGACCGATGACGACCTGGGAACACCTGCGCGAGAAAGTGAATGTTGGGGAACGCCTGACCTTCGACGAAGGATTGTGGCTGTTCGAGCAGCGCGACGTGATTAAGATCGGCAAGCTGGCGCAGACGGTGCGCCGCCGCCTGCACGGCGACAAAGTGTACTTTAACAAAAACCGCCACATCAACCCCACCAACGTCTGCGCCTTCCACTGCAACTTCTGCTCGTTCGCCCGCACCAGCGACGAGGAAGATGGCGCGTACACCTACATGCCGGAGCAGATTCCCGACCGCGTGCGCGCGGCGGTGGATGCGGGCGTGCGGGAGTTCCACATCGTTGGCGGGCTGCATCCCACGCTCGGCTTTGATTATTATCTGGACGTGCTGCGCGTGCTCAAACGCGAATTTCCCCACATTCATTTAAAAGCCTTCACCGCTGTCGAAATTGACTTCTTCCGCGAACTGACTGGCCTATCGCACGAGGAGGTGCTGCGGCAGTTGGTGGACGCCGGGCTGGACAGTATGCCGGGCGGCGGCGCGGAGATTTTCCACTGGGACGTGCGGCGCAAGATTTGCCCCGAAAAAGCCAACATGGAAACGTGGCTGGCCGTCCACGACGCGGCGCACCGGCTCGGCCTCAAAACCAACTGCACCATGCTCTACGGCCACATCGAAAAGCCGGAACACCGGATTCACCACATGGTTGCCCTGCGCGAGCAGCAGGACAAAAGCGGTGGCTTCCAGACGTTTATCGCGCTGGCGTTCCACCCGGAAGAAAACAACCTGGGGCGCAAGCTCAACCGCCAGTGGACAACCGGCGTGGATGACATCAAGACGCTGGCGATCAGCCGGCTGATGCTGGACAACATCTCCAACATCAAAGCCTACTGGGTCATGCTGACGCCGCAGTTGGCGCAGGTGGCGCTCAGCTTCGGCGCCAACGACATGGACGGCACGATCATCGAGGAACACATTTACCAGGACGCCGGCGCGAAAAAGCAGGCCATGACGGTGGAAGAACTCAAGGCATTTATCCGCGCGGCGGGATATACGCCGGTCGAACGCGACACGGTTTACAATGAAATCGAGGTGTTTGCGTAAACTGTAGGGACACGATATATCGTGTCCCTACGTGAGTTGGTGAGGAATTCTGATGGACGCGCAGGTGAAAACACGAGTAACGTTTGAGGAATACGACGCGCTGCCGGAGACGAATCAAATCGTCGAACTGATTGACGGGGAGATCGTTGTGAATCCACCAAATTTCAGGCATCAAAAAACGCTGCTGCAAATCATCGCCGTCCTGCTGCCACTTAAGCTGGAAGGGGAACTGTGTGTTGCTCCGGTTGGCCTGCACTTCGATGATAGCAACAGCTTCGAGCCGGATTTGTTCTGGGTCAGCCCGCAGAACGCCAACTGCTTTTTAGAACCCGATGGAAGCTACTGGCGCGGCGCGCCTGATCTGGTGATTGAAATCCTGTCGCCTTCGACGGCATCCAATGATCGCGGCATCAAGTATGAAACTTACGAGCGGTACGGCGTGCGCGAATACTGGCTGGTAGACCCGGACGCGAAATTTACGGAAGGGTATCGTCACGACAGTACGAAGTTCGTCCGGCAGGGTGTTTTTAAAGCGAAGCAGGCGTTTGTGTCGGCGGTGCTGAACGGCGCGACGATTGATACCCAAAGCTGGTTCAGCGAGTAAAGGGATGGGATGTAGGGACACGAACCATCGTGTCCGTAAAACATGGACGAGTCGGCAAGCATTCTCCTCGTTGGCGCGGTACTGCTGCTGGTGATCGGCGGCGTGTGGCTGCGGCTGTATTTCCGCTACGTGGACCCCTGGCTGCGGCGGGTGCTGGGGCGGGCACTGGGCGTGACCATCCGCATGGGCGAAGAAAATATCTGGCAGATCAACGACGAGCCGGTAGACAGCCTGAAGCCGCACAATCTGCTGGTGCGTCCGTTGCAGATCGTGTCGCTGCTGTTTGCGGCCATACTACCGCTGGTGGTGACGATGGCGATTTTGATAGGGATGAGTGGAAAGTAATGAGGTATGAGGTATGAGTAAAATGCAAAAACGTATGGCGTATCACTCATTCCTCGTACCTCATCCCTCGTTACTCAAAGCTAATGGCTGAAAGCTGAGTGCTGAATGCTAACGATTGGTCTGATTGACTACCTCAACACGATGCCGTTTCACTATGATCTGGCGGAACGGCTGCAGGACGTGGATGTGCATTTTGAGCGCGGTGTGCCGTCGCAGATGAACAAGGGTATCCGCACCGGTGAAATTGACATCGCGCCGATTTCCGCCATCGAAGCGGCGCGGTATGCCGACGAGGTGGTGGTGCTGCCCGGTCTGAGCATCGCCAGCCTGGGCGCGGTGCGGACGGTGCTGTTATTTTCGTGGGCGGCGGACATGCGCGATCTCGACGGCCAGAGCATCGCCCTGACCGACCATTCCGCCACCAGCGTGGAACTGCTCAAGGTGCTGTGCCGTGAAAGGTATCACATCGAGCCGCAGTTCACCGTGGCGAAGCAGCACTTGCCGAGTATGCTGGCGGCGCACCAGGGCGCGCTGGTCATCGGCGACGACGCGCTGATTGAAGGCACGCTGCACCGGGCGCTGATTCCGCCGGACGTGGCAGAAGAAGTCTTCAGTCAACAGTCTTCAGGCGTCAGTCCAAAAAACTCGGAACTCGGAACTCGGAACTCGGAACAACAGTCGCCAGTCGCCAGTCGCCAGTCGCCAGATTTAACTACTCGGAACTCGGAACTCGGAACTTTCCACTCAGTACTCAGTACTCAGCACTCAGTACTCAGTACTCCCTATATTTTCGACCTGGGCGATGAGTGGCTGAAGATGACCGGCCTGCCGTTTACGTTCGCGGTATGGGCGGCACGGCGGGACAAAGCGCACGAACTGGAAGCGGCGGGTGTGTTCGACGCGCTGTACGCTTCGACCGAGATGGGCCTGCGGGAAGACTCGCGTGATAAACTGGCGGATGCCTACTCGGCGCGGCTTGGCCTGCCGACGGGCGTTTGCCGCCGCTACCTGCGCGATCTGCGGTATCATCTGACCGACGACGATCTGGCCGGGCTGCGGCTGTTCCTCGAACTGGCGCTGGATGGCTTCACGTGGGAACGGCTGCACTTCTGGCAGCGTGAGGCGCTGGCAATATAGAATTGGAACCGCCAAGGCGCCAAGATCGCCAAGAAATTTCTGACAAAAATAGTCTTGGCGTCCTCTGCGCTTGGCGGTTAAAAATAGGGTGGAGCGTGTGTGATGAGCGAACAGGGGATTGGCAGCAGCGTTGTGTCACAGGTTGGTATCGTCGTGCGTGACATTGAAGCGGCGATTGACCGCTACTGCGCGATTCTGGGCATGGAACGCCCGGAAATCATCATCACCGACGAGCCGGACAAGGCGCGCACGACCTACAACGGCCAGCCGACACAGGCACGGGCCAAGCTGGCGTTTTTTCACCTGGGGCAGGTGGACATCGAACTGATCGAACCCATCGGCGGCCCCAGCACGTGGCAGGCGTTCCTGGACGAAAAAGGCGAGGGCGTGCATCATATCGCCTTCTGGGTGAAGGACATCAACTCGGCGGACTCGTCCACGGTGAGGTCTTCGAGCTCGGACACCCGCCGATAGGGCACCACCATCAGGTGGCCGGGGTTGTAGGGGTAGAGGTTGAGCACCGCGTAGACGCGCTCGCCGCGCGCCACCATCAGGCCGTCCTCATCCGACATCGCCGGGATGTCGGTGAACGGCTCCTTGGACTGCGCCGAACCCGCACCCTTCTTCATCGGCGACTCGGCGATATAGCTCATCCGGTGCGGCGTCCACAACCGTTGCAGGTGGTCCGGTTCACCCACCCCGATGTCGACGATGCCCTCGCCACCGCTTTCGCTCACGGATCCACCCCGAACAGCTCGGCGTTGGGCGTGGCGTTCTCACGCCGGGCGATCCAGTTCACGATCGCGTCCACGGCCGCATCGCGGCCGACACCGTTGACCTGGGTGCGATCCCCGAACCGGAAGGACACCGCGCCCGCTTCGATGTCCTTGTCCCCGGCAAGCAGCATGAAGGGCACCCGCTGGTTGGTGTGATTGACGATCTTCTTGGCCATCCGGTCGTCGCTGGAGTCCACCTCCACCCGCACGCCGCGCGAGCGCAATTGTGCGGCAACATCTTCCAGATAAGGCACATGCGCATCGGCCACCGGGACCCCGACCACCTGGACCGGCGCCAGCCAGGCCGGGAACGCGCCGGCATAGTGCTCGGTGAGCACCCCGAAGAAACGCTCGATGGAACCGAACAGCGCGCGGTGGATCAACACGGGACGCTGACGCGACCCGTCGGCGGCGGTGTACTCCAGTTCGAACCGATCGGGCATGTTGAAGTCGAGCTGGATCGTCGACATCTGCCAGTTGCGACCCAGCGCATCCTTCACCTGCACCGAGATCTTCGGCCCGTAGAAGGCCGCCCCGCCCGGATCCGGCACCAGCGCCAGTCCGGAGGCCTCGGCCACCTCACGCAGCGTGGTTGTGGCCTCCTCCC
>JACRPS010000024.1 GCA_016223085.1 Chloroflexota bacterium | reverse complement strand
TTAACGAATACTCTCTGCTCAAGGAGTGCTATCAAATGCTGTCAGACTTTTCGAACATCGCTGTTTCACAATGATATGCAGAAAATATCTGATTGGTTCTCCCTGAGCGCAAATCTCAGAATAAAGATGTGCAAAGTCGAGTTAAGAACCTATCCGTAAACCTCTCTTTTATCTGTCGGTAGGGGCACGGCATGCCGTGCCCCTACAAAGGGTTTATGGATAGATACTAAACCACCCGCTACCGTTAAGCTGAGCAGTCAGCGTTCAGCAAAGCGTAAACCAAAAGCTGAAAGCTGATGGCTGACCGCTAACGCGGCCTGAAGTGCGAGGTTTTCATCCGGCAACCATCTTATCCGTAACCCACATTATTTTACTGTCTGGACGGGCTGTATGGCTAGAGTCGCCACTCAAATGGCAGCAGGCGCAGCGGCGCGCCGTCGCCAAGGACACGCAGGTTATGGTGCAGGTAGGCCAGCAGCGCGGCGGGGGACTGCGCCAACTGCGGCGGCTGGGGCGGCGTTTTGCCGCTGACGAGAGCAACCGGCGCGTCGTCCGGCAGGTTCGCCAGCGCCCTGGCCTTCGCAATCGCAGCGTGGATGTCGCCCAGTTCGTCCACCAGGCCGCGCACTTGCGCCTGTTCACCCGTCCATGCGCGCCCGCCGCTAACTGCGTCCACTTCTTCGGCAGTCATCCTGCGGCTGCGGGCAACGTGTTCCACAAACTGCGCATAATTGTGTTTTACGCCCTGTAACACCCGTTGGCGCTGCTCCGGCGTGTAGGGCGCGCCGCTGCTGAACATGCAGGCGTTGGTGCCGCGCGTGAACTCGTAGCGGTGGACACGCAGCTTGTCCCACAGACCGCCGGTCACAATTTTGGCGCTGATGACGCCAATCGAGCCGGTGATGGTGGCCGGCTGGGCCATAATCCAGCGCGCCGGGGTGGCGATCATGTAACCGCCGGATGCGGCCACGCTGTTCATGTATCCCAGCAGCGGGCGGTCTGCCGCCAGTTCGGCCAGCGCCGCCGTCATCGCTTCGGCAGTCATGGCCGCGCCGCCGCCGCTGTCAATCAGCAGCACCACCGCCGCCGCGTTTTTGTTTTTGAGCAGCGCGCGCACCTGCCGGACGACGGTTAAATCGCCGGCGCGCTCCCCGCCGATGATCGGAATCGGCACGTTCACGGGCGGGCTGCCGCTTTCACCCGGTATCATCAGCCCAGCCACGCGCAGCACCGCCACGTAGCGGTCAGCGGGCGGGCGCGGCTGGCGATACAGCACCTTCCGCGCTTTATCCCACGTTAGGGCGTGTTTCGCGTCCAGCCGCCGGAACAGCGCCTCCTCGGTTTCAACGGCGTCCACGTAGCCTGCTGCCAGCGCCTCGGTGTCCAGATGCGGCGCGGTGTCAATCAACGCGCGCACCGCTGCTGGCGTCAGGTTCCGCCCCTGCGCGATGCCGCGCACGAAGCTGTCGTACTGCGAGTCCAGCAGCCAGTCCAACTGCTCGCGGCCTTCCGGCGACAGGTCACGGCGGGTGAGGCGGTCAAACGCGCCCTTGTACGGTGAAATCGCTACACTATCCAACTGCACGCCCAGCGTGTCGAGCGTGTCCTTCAGGAACAGGGCTTCGCTGTGCAGGCCGGTGGTCATCAGTTCGCCGCCCGGCTGCATCACGATTTCGTCGGCGGCGCTGGCGACATAATACAGCCGGTTGTCGTACATCTGGGCGTAGCAGATCACGCGTTTGCCGCGCTCACGCAGCCGCCGAATGCTGCCGCGCAGCGTGTCCAGATCGGCCAGCGACAGGTTCAGCCCGCGCAGCACCAGCACCACGCCTCTGGGACGCGGGTCAGCGCCGATGCGCCGGAACTCGCGTTCCAGTTCGAGCAGGCTCAGCGGAGGCGCACCCAGGAGGCGCTTTTGTATCCAACTGCGCGACTCAGGCACTACCGGCATTTCCGCCGGCAGCGTCCACAGGATGTAATCCAACTTACGAAAACTGCGCCGCCAGTTCCCCAGCTTCAACAGCAGCCGGCCCAGCCAGCGCAGCGGATGCAGCGCGGTCAGCCGCGCGCGGAGCGATGTGAGCATCGTTTATCCTTACCGCATTGATTTCAGGTACAATCACCACCATCTTCCAAGACGTGAAATTATACGGGTAAGCCAGTGTTTTTGCTTAAAAGCGGGCAGATCGTGATAAGCTAAAAAACAAGCCTTGCGACAGAACGAGCTTAGCGTAAATTCAGGAGCGCAACTTGGGCCACTCTAAATTGTTAGTCCGGTCGCGCCGGGGCAGTTATTTCCGCCGCATCTGGCACCGCCTGACCGACCCCTCAGCGGCAGTACAGCGACTTGAAGACCGCCGTCAGGCGCAGTTCCTGGCTGCGTTTTACGTGGTGCTGGTGCCGGTTGCCTTCCTGCTGCTCCTGATCCCCGGCATCCTGCGCAGTCTGGGACAGTCCACCTACAGCGTTTATTCGAGTTTCAGCCTGGTGGGTGTACCGCTGGTCATGGCCGGTTACGTCGTAAGCCGGACACGCTATTACTGCGTCTCGGCGGCGCTGATCGTCGGCGCTGCTGCCATCGCCAATCTGGCGGCGACCGCCGTTGAAAACGACCCCGATACACTGATTACGATTCTGTTCAGCCTGATTCCGGTGCTGTTAAGCAGTTTCCTGCTACCAATGCCGGCGACGCTGGCCCTGATCGTGGCGCAGGCGCTAGCGCTGGTGGCGCTGCCGTCGCTCACTCCGGCCTTTAACGGGGACGGCTTGCTGGGTCTCGGCCTCAGTTACTACGTGGTGGCGTCGGTGCTGATCGTGCTGCTCAGCCTTCACCGCAATCTGCTGGAGCAGGATCGGCGCGCCAGAATGGCGGGGGAGCAGCACCAGTTGGCAGCTGCTTATAATGATCTTGAAAACCGGATTGCGGCGCGCACAGCCCAACTCTCGGCGCTTAATGATGACCTGCGCCGGCAGATCGCCGACCGGGAACGGGTGGAAGCGTCACTGGTCGAGGAGCGCAACCTGCTGCGGGCGTTGATCGAAAATGTGCCCGATGCGATCTTCGTGCTGGATTTAAACGGACGGTACATGCTGGATAACGCCGCACACCGACGGCTGCTGGGCGTGCGGACGATGGATGAGGTGATCGGCAAAAGCGCGGCAGACTTTTTCCCGGCGGCAGAAGCCGCCGTGTTCCAGCGGGAAGAACTGGGCATCATCCAGACTGGCCAGCCGCTGCTGAACAGCGAAAACGCTTACCTTGACCCGGCGCGGCAGCGGCGCTGGGCATCGGTCAGCAAAATCCCGTTTCGGGACAGCCAGGGACAGATTATCGGTCTGGTCGGGATTGTCCACGACGTAACCGATCTGAAGCAGGCGGAGGCGGTACTCCAGCAGGCGTATCACCAGTCGGAACAGCGGCTGAGCGAGCAAAACCTGGAACTGTCGCAGGTATACACGCGGCTGTTGTACCAGGCCAGTCTGCTGGAAAACGTGTCGGAAGCGGTGGTGGCAACCGATCTGGATGGCATTATCCAGAGCTGGAACCGCGCTGCCGAAACGCTGTATGGCTACCCAGCGGAGCAGGTCATCGGTACATCGGCCTGGGAATTCTTCCGGGCCGGGCTGTCGGATGAGAACCGGCAGGTAGCGGAAGCCCGGCTGCGGCAGCATCAGCCCTGGCAGGGTGAATTTTCCTTCCGCCGCCGGGACGGCCACCAGCCAGTGTTTATGATCTCGGTAGCCTTTGTCCGTGACCGGGAGGGCAAACCGACGGGCATCGTGTCGGTTGGGCGGGACATCACCGAACGGAAACGGGCGGAAGCTGCCGAGCGCGACCAGCGGCTGTTTGCCGAGGCGCTGCGTGAAACGGCGGCGGCGATCAACAGCACGCTGGAACCGGACGAAGTGCTGAACCGCATCTTCCTGCACATTGCTCGCATCGTCCCGTGCGACACCGCCGGCATCATCCTGATCGAAAACGGCATCGGGCGAGTGGTGCGGTACTGGGGAACGGGGATGGCGGACGAGGCGATTGCCGAGGAGATCCGCCATTTTGACTTCCCGGTACAGGATACACCCACCCTGCGCCAGATGTATGAAACCGGCGAACCGCTGCTGATTAACGATACCAACGCTTATCCGGGGTGGGTGATTAAGGACGGGCACAATTACTTCGCGTCGTACATCGGCGCGCCGATCAAAATACAGGGGGAGGTGATCGGCTTCCTGGGGCTGAACTCGGTGGAGACAAACGCCTTCCGTCCCGAACACCGGGAACGGATGGTCGCCTTTGCCGAGCAGGTTGCCATCGCCATACGCAACGCGCAGATGTACGAAACCATCCGCAACCACGCGGCAGAGCTGGTTCAGCACGTGGCCGACCGCACCGCCGAACTGGAACGGGAACGGGCGCAACTGAGCACTATCCTTGATTCGATGAACGAGGGAGTGGTCAGTGCCATCTTCGGCGACGAGCAGAACCTGCGACCGCTGTACCTGAACCGGGCGCTGGTAGAGTTAACGGGGTATGCCTATGAAGACTGGAAGCCAGAGCTGGTATGGCAGGTGCTGCCCAATACCCCGGAGATGCAGACTACCTTCCGGCGCGCGCTGACTGCGCTGCAACTGCATGGTTACTGGCAGGGACAACTGCCGCTGCGCCGGAAAGATGGTTCGGTGATGGACGCGGAAGTGACCTGCACCCGCGTGAACCTTCAGGAAAAACACTTCATCGGAGTCGTAGCGGTGATTCGGGACATCAGCCAGGAGAAGGCGCTGCAGGAGCAGCGGTCGCGCTTCGTTGCCAATGCTTCGCACGAACTGCGCACGCCGCTGACCAACCTGATGACGCGGCTGTGGCTGCTGCGGAAGCGGCCTGACCGGCTGGAGGAACATCTCCTGATCCTAGAAGACGTTGCCAACCGGATGCGCTATCTGGTCGAAGACCTGCTGGATGTGTCCCGCCTGGAACGGGGACTCATCCCCCTCAACTGCGCACCGATGGACCTGCGGCAGACGGTACTGGACGTGATCCAGTTGCAGGCCGCCGAAGCGGAACGCAAAAACGTCCGGCTGGACTATGACCTGCCGGACACCCCGCTTATCATTGAGGGGGACGCGCGCCGGATTCATCAGGTGATTACTAACCTGACCACCAATGCGATCAATTACACACCGGAGAGCGGACAGGTTCGGCTTAGCGCCGAGCTGGAAACGGATTCTAACAACCACGCGAGTCATGTTATCATACACGTCCGGGACAGCGGCATTGGTATTCCGCCCGAACACCTGCCGCACCTGTTCCAGCCGTTTTACCGGGTCGGCGAGCAGGGGAACGGCACCGGGCTGGGACTGGCAATCGCCTATGACATCGTGCAATTGCACGGCGGCAGCATCCGTGTGGAGAGCGAAGTCGGGCGGGGCAGTTGCTTCAGCGTGCGTCTGGCGTTGCAGGAAAACTGAATGGGCTGGTATGCTGCTGCCCGGCCATGCAGGCAGATCATCCGCAGGAAGCCGCAAAGGAGGGCGAGCGTGTCTGAAATAGAGCCTGAAAACGAACGCAGTCAAATGGCTGACCCGATCACCCGTTCCCTGAACCGCATACTGGAACAGAAAGCGGCCCGCCCGCAGGATGTCTACCGTCTGGCGGTGATCGTCGAAGCCCTGCTGGATTCGCAAAACGACCCCGGCGCGATCCAGACGATACGCGGCGAACTGCGCGCCCTGCTTAACGACCTGTCCCAGTCCATGCCCGATTCATCAACGAGATCATAATGCCCCCGACTGCCACTCCAAAACCGCAAACCTCCGAGGTTGACCCCCTCGAACATACGCCGCTGCACACGCTGCTGGTGCTGACCAACCGCCTGCAATCCCTGCCGGTGGTACTGGTGGTGCTGCTGCTGGTGTTTAACGCGGCGCTGGTCTGGATTGTCTGGCGCGACCGTCCCGGCGGCCTGCTGACGCTGGCCAGCTTTGCTATTGCCGCCGCCGCGAACTGGCTGCTGCTGGTGCTGCTGCCCGTCACCGGGCGCAGCTTTGGCCCGGACAAGCCATCGGCGCTGGCGCTGGCCGCGCTGTTGATGGTGCTGCTGAACGCGCTCGGCCTCGCCGGCGCGCCCTGGTGGCTGGGCTGGCTGGTGCTGGCCGCTGTCACGTCGGTTGTGTTTTATGCCACCTGGATTGAACCCTTCCGCCTGGGCGTTACCTATCAGCAGTACCGCACCCGCAAATGGAAGGCTGACGCGCCCCCGCTGCGCCTGCTGCAAATCGGTGACATTCACATGGAGCGCGTCACCCCACGTGAGCGCCACCTCAACCGGCTGATTCGGGAACTCGCGCCGGACATCATCGTTTTTACCGGCGATTTTGTGAATCTGTCCAATACCCACGACCCTGCGGCGGAGCAGGCCATCCGCAGCATCATCAGCGAGTGGCGCGCGCCGCTGGGCGTCTACTGTGTCTCCGGCACGCCGCTGGTGGAACCGCTGGAACGGGTCAAGGACTTCGTGCGCGGGCTGGACAATCTCAAGCTGCTGCCGAATCAATGGCTGTCGCTGGATACACCAGGCGGCGTGTTGAACATCCTCGGCCTGGTGGTTACACATGACATGGATAAAGACCGTGCGCTGCTGCATAAAATGATGCTGACCGCCCCGCCAGCCGGGCTGAATCTGCTGCTGATGCACCCGCCGGACATTGCGCCGGAGGCCAACGACTGCGGCATTGACCTGTACCTGTGCGGCCATACCCACGGCGGCCAGATTCGTCTGCCGCTGATCGGGCCGATTTTTTCCAGCAGCCACCTGGGCAACCGCTTCATCATGGGGCGCTATGAACTGGGCACGACCACGCTGTACACATCACGCGGCGTGGGGCTGGAAGGGCTGGGCGCACCCCGCGCGCGCTTCCTGTGCCCGCCGGAAATTGTGCTGTGGGAGATTCGAGGATATGAGTGAATCTCCAAAAGTAATTGCCAATCCGGGTAGCACATTGGGTGAAGCGTTAGGCGCGTTGATTGAAAGCGAAGTGAACCGCCTTATCCGTCCTATTGCTGAAGATCACGGCTGTGTGTATGTGACGGCTGGTCGCCCCAATGCCAGAACCGGACAATTAACCAAACTGTTGCTGCGCGATACGGCAGGTAATGAATTTAACATTGACGCTGTTGTTGCGAATCAGAGGATGCAACCCCTGGTTCTCATCGAATCAAAATACATCCGCTATAAGAAACACAATCGAGATAAGGGAAGCTGGATTTGCACCGCTCACTACAGCCTGCGACGCTCATACCCTACCATCCGTAAATCCATTGCTGTGCTGGCCGGTAGCTGGAGCAGCAGTTCAAAGGCCATGCTGAACAGCTTTGACGTCAGTATATTTGAGGTGGGATTTGGCGAAATTGTTCGGGTGCTGGCTAATTATGGGATTGATTTCGCGTGGGAAGAAAAGGAGCGCGACCGGGCGATGCAGGCCTGGACAGACTGGACAAAACTCAGTGATCGGGAATACAGCGAAATTGCTCAAAAGCTGCTGGCAGCGATTGAGCCGCAGCTCCATCAATCGCTTCGTGCTACACTCAGTCCAGATACGCCCCGACAGGTACAGACCGTAGAAGTCACTATTGAAACCAACTTTGGCGAAACACGCACCTATCGTTTTAACGCATTGGCTGAAGCTATTCGTTTTCTGGAATCATTTGACGCTGATCTCATCCTGATCGATGACTCTGGCCCGCCCCTGTGGCCCCCTACCGACGTATAATCTATGCCATAACCAGCGTCAGAATACACTCCTGTAAAGGCACTTTATGGCGCTGGGGATTATCTTTCCACTTGTCTCCCCGCTTGCGCAGGTGTTCAACCTTGTAATTGCTAAAACCGACCACTTTAGCCATCTCTCCCAAGTAAATATGTGTGGGGATATAAACACCATATGGTGCGGAGTCTCCCAGGATCATTACAAAAGAACTCCCCGGTTTCAGAACCCGGTGTGTCTCTTGCAGCACACGCAACATGTCATTGAAATAGCCGGCCACCAGAATGTCATAACTTTTTTTACCGCCTTTGGTTAAACGCAGTGCCGATAACTCTCGTATTTTCGGCTCAAGCTGTGTAGCGACCGACGGTACTACATCAATGAAATCAGGGCTTAATAATTGATCCGTAGGGTAATCCGAGCGATTGATTTGTGTGGTAGCGGACATGATGAGGCGGTCACGGACTTGATTGGTAATGTCACTCCACGTTTTTGCCTGTCCCCAGAAGTACATTTCCAAACGGGTACGGTCGGCATAATCATAGTTATTCAGATAAGGCGGTGAAGTAAATGCTAAGTCTACCGAGTCCGACGCTATTTCATGCTGGTGTTGGCGGGCATCTCCGTTTATCAGGATCGCCTGTGCCTTTTGCGGCGATTCAGAACAGACCAGTTGAATGTCAGCCAGCATCCGATAGAGCTGGTTTCGCAGCAGTTGAGGTATATCACTATGGTTGGTGGACGCCTTTTTTGCTTTCTGTGGCGCGATATAGGGCCATCCAGTTGCAACATCAGCAGCGGAACGGAGTAAGTGGGTTAACCCAACTTTTGCAAAATCCTGAAATGGACCGGGAGGTAACTGTTCGATGGTTGTCCGGCAAAGATATAGCAGTCTTAATTTTTCAGGACTATAACATTTTCGAACGAGTTCCGGGAAAATCGTTTCCAGGTCAATCTGAGTTTCTGGTGCTGATCGAATGGTTAACCGAAGTTCCTGAATTAGTAGATCAATCTGTCTTCGCAAGTTCGGTAAGTCAAAGTTCCAGTAGAGCTTGGTACGAGCAATAAAATGAATAAATGGATGCGCCTCAATCCCGTAGGAATGAATGCCTTGTTGCTTGGCAACGATGTTGGTTGTTCCTGTGCCAGCGAAAGGGTCGTAGATAACCATTCCCGGTTTTATGGAAAAAAAGGTTAATGCCTGTTCAACAGCTTTAAAGGAAAACCCCGCCGGGTAAGTGAACCACGAATGAATTGGCGCATTCAGGCTATCCTGAAAGGTTCCCCAATTTGCCCGACTCATGGTTGCAACTGGCTCATCCAGTCCTTTCGGGTCCTCAAACAGACGGGGTTGAAAAGGCATGCATCGTATCCTTGATAATCATGTTTGTATATGATAGCACAAATGGTCGCAATGCGGGAGTTTTTGAGAGAGAATTTAATGATGAGTGTCCTTACATCGGGCGATTTTGAACCGTTCAGGTTATACTCCAACCGGCATAAATACTAATCATAGCGATGATATTTTTTTAGTGGCGTTCGGAACATCCCATGACCCTGTCGCAGAGGATTGCTTACCGGCTGTTTGTGCAAACGATTATGCTGCTGGTGCTGTATCTGCTGGCGGCGCTGGCGGGCGCGGTCCTGCTGATCGCTCCGGATACGTCATTGGCGCGGACGCTGCCCTATCACCAGCTTGGGCCGCTGGCCGGTGTGCTGCTTCGTCTGACCGGACTGACCGGACTGCTCGGCGGCGGCATTTATGCGGCAGCCATGTACCGCGCCGACTGCCGCCTCGCCAACGAACGACTGCTGCGCGCCGGCGCGGCGCTGTGGATGGCGCTGCTGGCGCTGGCGGTCGCTGCCGGCCTGCTCGGCCTGCTGGAAGGCCGGACGCTGTTGGAGCTGCCGCCCCTGCTCACGACGTTACAGGTGATCGCTGGCAGCGCGGTCGGGCTGGCGATCTTGGGCAGCAAGCCACGCCCGCCGGTTGTTCAGGTGTGGCTGGTTGGCCTATCGTTGAACCTCGTCACGAGTCTTGCCGGACTGGTGACACCGGGCGATTTTCTGCAAACGCGGACACTGCAAACGCTGGCCACCGGTATCAACCTGTACGTCGCCTATCCACTGATGCTGGTCGCGCTGGCCTTCTGGCTTATGCACCGGTTCAGCAATGTCACGCCCGGGTGGGCAGACGTGGGCATTTACAGCGTGGCCGGGGTGGTGACGCTGGCGGGGGCATTAGTACCGCTGTCGCCGCTGGCGGCGCTCGGCGCGCTGGATTGGGTAGCGACGGTCGGCAGCCTCAGCGCCCTGCTGATTCCCGTGTTTTATCTCATTTTCGCGGCGCACGCCTACCGTGCCCTGTCCGACCGTAACCCGACGCAAACCCTGGCCGCACACTGGTTCGCGCTGGCACTGCTGTTGCTGCTGCTGGGGCCAGGGCTGCTTGGCGCGCTGCAAGCCGTGCCCGCTATCAGCCAGTGGACGCTGGGCACGCGCCTGAGCGACCTTCAAACCACGCTAACATTGTTGGCAGGCGTAGTGCTGGCGTTAGGAATGGCAAACCAGGCTGCCGCCGAACTGCGCGGCCACAACCGCCGCGTTACCGGCTTCATTCCGTTCTGGCTGGTATCCTTTGGGCTGGTAATCGGCGCGCTGGCATTGGCCGCAGCCGGCGTGGCACAAACGTACACCGAGCGCCGCCTGAACGTTGGCTATCTGGACGTGCAAACGCTGCTTGTGCCGCTGTACGCGCTGTGGCTGGGCGGGCTGGCGCTGGTCGCGCTGGGGGCTTTCATCTACGGGGTGACGTTCTGGCGACGGCGACCCGTTACGCCGATGGTGTAGGGACGTGATAGTAGATCGTGTCCCTACAGGTCAATCATCAAAAAATCTGTTGGAACAAAAAAGGGAAAAGAATTATGGCAACCGTTGAACGGGATGTGTTTATTGCAAGACCGCCTGAGCAGGTCGCGGCGTATATGGATGATGCCCGCCGCTGGCCGGAGTGGTTCGCCGGCGTGCAGTCCGCCGAGCCGGACGCGGCGCATCCGTCGGTGGGCAGCGCCGTGAAGGTGGCGTACAAGTCCATGGGCACCACCTTTCACCTGACGATGACGCTGGAAGCCTACCAGCGCGGCCGGCTGGCGAACTACAAGATGGACGGCATGATCACCGGCGTCAACAACTTCACCCTCGTGCCGGAAAACGGTGGCACGCGGGTAAAATCGTATTTCGATTATGACGTGCCGGGCGGCGGGTTGGGCAAGATTTTCGACCGGCTGGTGCTGGAGCGCGCCAACACCGAAAATCTGGAAAAGAGCCTGACAACGTTAAAGGCAAAGCTGGAGGGGTCATGACCTGTAGGGACACGGCATGCCGAGTCCCTACGCCGTTGCACCGGCGGGCGACTTCTGGCGAGCTAGGAGTACCCGGCAGTGAGTGAGTTCCTGGCCGGGGACGCGGTGCTGGATGGTGAGGACACCGTTCCAGGTTTTCAGATCGTGCTGTCAAAGCTGTTTGAGTAGAAACGGCATTTTAGTCGGGGTTGCTCCACAAGGACGGCTGTACACATTACAATTTATTGGATGAGTTTTAAAGGAATAGATGAATGGCTGATGCTGCGCTTCCCGTAACAGTAGCTCCTACAAAACCCCGCCGCCGGCTCTGGCACTGGCTGCTCGGCGTCCCACTGCTGTTCCTCTGCGGCCTGACACTGGCCTTTGCGTATCTGCCTGTGCCGGAAGACAAGCTGATTCCGGTGGGCGAGCAGGGTGGTGGCGCGCGCCAGAGCAGCGAAGCGACCACCGGCCTGCAGGCCGCGTGGCCGGAAACCGCGCCGGTAGACACGCAGCAGGCCGCGCTGGGCCGGCTGCTGTTTTACGACCCGATTCTGTCTGCCAACGATGATCGTTCCTGCGCGACCTGCCATCACCCCGATCTCGGCTTCAGCGATGGGCGCAAGGTGGCACAGGGCACGCACGGCGAAGATTTACGCCGCAACGCGCCGTCGCTGTGGAATGTGGTCTATTCGACATCGCTGTTCTGGGATGGCCGTGCCAAGTCGTTAGAGGAGCAAATGCTTGCTCCACTCACGGCTGAGAACGAAATGGGCGCGAACGTGGATGAGCTGCTGGCACAGCTTGAGGCCATCCCGGAATACACGCGGCTGTTTGATGAAGCGTTTCAGGACGGCATCACGATCAACAACGTCACCGCCGCGATTGCCGCCTTCGAGCGCACGCTCATCAGCCGCGATGCGCCGTTTGACCGCTTCGCTGCCGGCGATTTTAATGCCCTGACGCCGGCGCAGCGGCGCGGCTTCGACATCTTCCGCAGCGCGCAAACCCGCTGCTTCGAGTGCCATTCGTGGCCGACCTTCACCAACAACCAGTTCGCGGTACTGGGCGTGCCGGACACTGACCCGGCCAATCCTGATCTGGGACAGGTGGAGACGATAAATGCGCCGGACGCGATCCGCGCCTTCCGCACGCCGGGGCTGCGCAACGTGGCGCTGTCCGCGCCGTACATGCACAATGGCGCGTTTGCCACGCTGGACGAGGTGATCGAGTTTTACGAAAAAGGCGGTGGCCCGGCCTTTGGGGTGGACGTAACGCCTGATGAATTCATCCGGGGCTTCACGCTCACCGACCAGCAGCAGGCCGATCTAGTCGCGTTTCTCTACGCGCTGACCGACGAACCCACCGACCTGTTGACGATACCGGACTCTGTTCCGTCCGGTCTGCCGGTGGTGCAGCGAATGGATAATCCCGCCCGCGCGCTGGTGGAACGTTCGAGCGCGCCACCCTTCACGGCTGATGCGCCGCGCGAACCACAGACCATCATCGTAAAGGCCGGCGAGTCGATTCAGGAGGCGGTGGACAAGGCCCTGCCGGGCGATACGGTGCTGGTCGAGCCGGGGGTGTACCACGAAACGGTGTACGTGGACACCGCCGGCATTACGATCAAGGGCGTGGTGCAGGGCGACGAGCGTCCCTGGCTGGACGGGCAGAAGCAGCTTTCCGATGGCTTTAACACCACCGGCGACGACTTCACGCTGGAAGGGTTTGGCATCCGGGACTACATCGGCAACGGTGTGCTGACTACCGGCGCGGAACGGCTGGTGTACCGTGATCTCATCATCCAGGACGCCGGCATTTATGGCATTTACCCGGTCGAAACGACCGATGTCCTGATCGAGAAATGTGTTGTCAGCGGCATTGCCGACGCAGGTATCTACGTCGGGCAGAGCCGAGGACCGATCATCGTGCGTGATAACGTGGCCTTTGAAAACGTGACCGGCATCGAGATTGAAAACAGCACCCACGCCGAAGTTTACAACAACCACGTCTACAACAATACCGGCGGCATCCTCGTGTTCCTGCTGCCGAACAACCCGTCGAAGGTCGGTTATAACACCCGCGTGTATGACAACATCGTGGAGAACAATAATCACCCCAACTTTGGCGCGGCCAATGCCGTCGTCAGCAAAGTGCCGCCGGGCACGGGCGTGATGATTATGACGGCGGACAACACCGAGGTGTTTAACAACATCATTCGCGGCAACCAGACCGTCGGCGTGGCACTGACCAGCCTGTATATCCTCTACGACCGCGATACGGTGTTTGATCTCGGCCCGCTGCCGGAGAACAACTGGATTCATGACAACACGTTAGAAAACAACGGCTATGACCCAACCGGTTTGGTGAAGGAAATCGGAGTCGGCGGCGCGGACATTATGTGGACCGGAGAAGGCTGGAACAACAGCTTCGACCAGCCAGGCGCGAGGATGTTCCCGCCGCTGCTGCCCGGTCGGAACTGGCCGGCCCCGGCCAAACGCGCCATCTGGCGGGTGTATGATATTCTGATCGGGCTGCTGCTGTAGGCAAATTACCGGTTTCCAGTTGCCAGTCATCAGAAAAAGCGGTTGGCTAGCGGCTACAGACTAAAAGCCAACCGCCACCTATTTGCTCCAGTAGGCGCGGGCTTTCAGATGCAGGATGTGGCGCTGAACCGCCAAGGCAAGCGGGCCGCGCAGGCCAGTGATGGCGAGGTAACGTTTAAAATCGGCAGCAGCGCGTGCCGGCTGTTCCAGGTGCGCCAGCAAACCGGCCCGCTCGTACAGGATAATCGGGTGATTGGGCTGCAACTGTAGCGCCGCGTCGTAATCGCTCAGTGCGCCATTCGGGTCGCCGCTGCGACGACGTTCCCTGGCGCGGCTGAGGTAAGCGAACAGGTATTGCGGATCAAGCCGGATGGCCTCGGTATAATCGGCCAGTGCCTGACGGGTATTCTCCTGAACTGCATGAGCATCACCGCGCTGTTTGTAGGCGGGCGCATAATCTGGCTTACGGCGGATGGCCTCGTTAAAATCGGCAATCGCGCCCTCCATGTCGCCGACGAAGCCGCGCGCGTCGCCCCGGTTGAAATAAATCTCGGCCTGATCGCCGCCCCGCCGGATGGCTTCGTCAAAATCGTCCAGCGCATCCTCATACATCTCAAGCTGCATCAGGACAACGCCGCGATTGTTATAGGCCGCCGGGTTGTGCGGGTCGGCGTCAATGGCACGGTCGAAGTCTTTCAGCGCCTTAGTGAACTCCCCCTCCGCCAGATACACGTTGGCGCGGGTAGTTAAGGCTTCAGCAAACTGTGGCTGGAGCCTGATGGCCTTGTTGAGATGAGTTAATGCCTTGCGGAGCTTGCCGTCCTTCAGCAAATCCAGGGCCAGGTTGTACAATTCCTGCGCTGAAGGTTGTGGCTTGCCGTCGGCACTGGCTGGTTTCTTGGGCACGGCTGCCTCTCCTTACCGCCGAAGAGGATAGCCGATTCAATCAGGTTTAGCCAGCACCGCCCTCACCGGTTCTGCAGGTTGGTTCGTGTTTCCATCAGAATCTGGCCGAAGCAATTGTGCCCTGTGCCGTCCCTATCACGTTAAAGGGTGTTTTCTCCCCTTTCCCCGTGTACGGGGAAAGGGGTCAGGGGGATAGGGGTTTTAGAACCAGTACGTTCTGTTTTACCCCACGCAGCCGCCGCTCAGGATGATCTGCGACCCCGTGCCATCTTCGGCCTTCGTCACTGAATAGCGCGCGGTGGCGATATAGTAGAACGGGTCGCGGTTTTCCTTCGCGCGCTGCTGGCCTTCGTAGGTCTGCTTGCCGTACCACGCCTGCACCACGTCCGGCGGGTCGTCGCTTTCTAGCATGACAATCGTTTCGCCCATGCCAAACGTCCGTATAAAGTTATGCCGTTCGAGCGTGACCGTCGCGCCCGGATAAATCGGCAGCCGTTGGGACAATGAGCTGTAACACATGGCATCCACGCCTACAAACGAGATGCCGATGCAGGTGAACATCGCGCCGACCACCACCAGCATTCCCAGCAGCGCCCGCCGGGAACAGCCATACGGTCTTTCGTCCACGATCAAAACCTTCCTTAAGTCGCCCAGGGCTGGAAGCCCCTGGGCTGAATGATCTCGTAAGCCTGCTGGAAGCAGGCTGAGAGCTACGCAAATCGTCTGACCAGCCACCTTCAGGTGGCTTTTTCCCTTCAGCTGGACGGCTTTCAGCGTCCGGCGATGCACCCTACAAACACGCCGCCCGCAGGCGGGCAAACTCCGCTGTAAAACTGCGCTCCATCTCCGCTTTCTGATCGGCGGGCAGCAGCGCGGCGCGCACGGCGTTCAAGCCCAGTTTTTCGATCATGTCCACGTCGAAGCCGAACGTCTCCGTAATGCGCAGGTATTCGTCCGTCAGCGTGGTGTTGAACATCGGCGGATCGTCGGAGTTGATCGTCACGTACAGCCCTTCATCCAGCAGGTGCGGCAGAGCGTGATTGGCCAGTGAGGGGAACACCTTCAGGCACACGTTGCTGGTGGGCGAGACTTCCAGCGGAATCTGTTTGTCGCGCAGGTAGGCCACCAGCGCCGGGTCTTCCAGGCAGCGCACGCCGTGACCGATGCGAACGGCGTTGCACACCTTGATCGCGCTCCACATGCTGTCCGGGCCGGCAGTTTCCCCAGCGTGGGGCACACACGGCACGCCGGCAGCGTACATCCGCGCGAACTGTGCCGCGTATTTCTCCGGCGGGTTGCCGGGTTCGTAGCCGCCGATGCCAAACGCGACCACGCCGCGCCCGTAACCGCTGATCGCCCAGTCAGCGTAATGTTCGGCTTCCGCCGCCGTAACCTCGCGCGGGATGTCAATCACGATGCCCATTGACACGCCAAACTGAGCTTCCGCCCAGGCGCGCGCCCGGTTGAGCGCGACCAACTGTTCCTCAAACGGCGGCACTTCGCCGGTGATGGTGCGAATCGAGGGTGTATACGTTACTTCACTGTAGACAATATTCTGCGCGGCCTGGTTCTTCAAAAATTCGCGCGCCATCAGTTCGAGATCGTCCGCAGTGACCAGCGCGCGGGTGACGTGAACGTAGGTATCAATGAAGTGGCGGAAATCGGTGAAGCGGAACCACTCGCGCATCTCGTCGAGCGTTTTGGCGGGCAAGTCTACGTTGTTGCGCCGCGCCAGTTCCAGCCAGGTTTCCGGTTGGGTTGCGCCCTGCAAATGCACGTGCAGTTCGACCTTTGGCATGGCGCGGATGAAGTCAGATAAGGACACAGTTGTTACTCCTCTAGCCATTTCGTAAAAAGCTGTACGTTGCCACAACGGTTACATTCGCGGCCAAACACTTTTCGACCCCCACCCCAGCTTACGCCATTTGCGCGGAAATAAATGGGATGGGTGGAGAAATCGCCAACCATATTTCCCCATGTAAAGCTCGTACTCCCACATATTGGACATGGGCTATCCTGTATACGTGAGCTTGTGTGATGGTTTGCTTGTTCGTCCATTATGTTTTTTCCTTTTGACCCCCTCCCGGCCTCCCCCGTCAACGGGGGAGGAGTCTGATACAGGGTTTCTCCCCTCCCTGTTTACGGGGAGGGGATGGGGGTGGGGTCTACTCGCCCAAAATCTGCGCGGTTCGGTCCAGGCTGCCGACGCTGTAATACTTGGCGTCGGGGTGGTGAACGACGATAGCCGCCGTGCTCTGCTCCGGCACGAGTTGATACGCGACGGTCAGGCTCAGGCCCAAATCCGTCACCGCGCCGGGCAGCAGCCGGAACAGCGTTTCGTGGTCGCGCAGATCGGGGCAGGCCGGATAACCCCAGCTATAGCGTTTGCCCTGTCCCGGCGGGATGCTCAATTCCTTGTTCACCACCTGCCGGTTGACGAAGTTGGCCGTCGCCTCGGCGGTCTGCACCGCCAGCCCGTGAAAGAAATAGGCTTCGCTGTACTGGTTGGCCGCTTGCAGTTTGTCAAACGCTTCGGTTGCGCCCGCGCCGACCGTTACCACTTGCAGCGCGACGGTATCCACCTGGCCGCTGTCCATCGGCGCGAAGTAGTCGCTCAGACACAGGAATTCGCCGAACGGCTGGCGCGGGAAGGTGAAACGGGCGATTTCGGTTAATTGATAATGGCCGTTTTGTAGGGGCACAACGTGCCGTGCCCCTACGCCGTTCTCATTAAATGCCTGCCAGTCCCACACGATCAAATCATCGCCCTGGCTGTTGCAGGGGAAATAGCCGTACACGGCCTGCGGGCGCAGAGTCTGGTCACGAATGGCGTCCTTTTGCATCTGCGCCAGCCGCGCCTCGAACTCGGCTTCCAACTGCTCCCATTCCGCGCCGTGTGCATTCTTCGCGCCCCACGACAGGCGGAACAGTTCCGGCTTGTGCAGGTATTTAAACACGATTTCCAGCGGCATCTCACGAATCGTTTTTGGCCCCCAGAACGGCGGCGTTGGGATGTGCGGCGCGGGGCGAACGGTGCACGTCCCAGTTATAGCAGCGCGTTTAACCGGCGCGGGCTTGCCCATCTCCTCGTGCGCTTCCGCGATGATCTGGCCGACAAAATCGCCGCGCTCCTGCGGGTCGGCCAGTTTGTCCATCACCGACAGTCCTTCAAAGGCGTCCTTACAGTAGAATACGCCCGACTCGTAGGGCTGGTTCGTTTCCTCAAGGAACAGGATGCGCCGCCCGAATTTGCGGTTGATGGCCGCGCCGCCGATCAATACCGGGTACGACAGGCCGCGCCGCGCCAGTTCGTTGACGATCAGCGGCATCTGCTTCGACGTGCTAACCAGCAGCGCGCTCAGGCCAATCGCGTCGGCGTGGTACTCCTGCGCTTTCTCGATGATGACGTTGGCGGGAACCTGCTTGCCCAGGTCATGGACGGTGTAGCCGTTGTTGCTCAAAATCGTCTTGACGAGGTTCTTGCCGATGTCGTGCACATCGCCGTAGACCGTCGCCAGCACGACCACGCCCTTACTGCTGCCTTCGACCTTATCCATAAACATTTCCAGATAGGCGACGGACTTTTTCATCACCTCGGCGCTTTGTAACACAAACGGCAGAATCAGTTCGCCAGCGCCGAACTTGTCGCCCACTTCTTTCATGGCCGGCAGCAGCACGTTGTTCAGCACGCCGACCGCGTCCTGCCGCGTCAGGCAGTCGTCAATCAGCGCCTCGACGCCCTCTTTTTTACGATGGACGATCTGCCAGTGCAGCGCCTGTTCGCTGGTCATGTCGGCGGTGGGGTCTTCGACTTCACGCCCGCCGGCGGCAATGGCATTCTGCTCAAAATACTGGATGAAACGCGGCAGTGCGTCGGGGTCGGTGTTGAAGATCAGATCATCGGCCAGCTTACGCTGATCGGCGGGGATTTCGGCGTAAGGGGTGATGTGCGCCGGGTTGACGATTGCCATGTCCAGCCCGGCCTGCACCGCATGGTACAGGAACACGCTGTTCAAAACACCGCGCGCGGCAGGTTTGACACCAAAGCTGACATTGCTGACTCCCAGCGAGGTCAGCACGCCGGGCAGCTTCTGCTTGATAAGCCGAATCGCTTCAATCGTTTCGATGGCGCTGTTCCGCAGTTCTTCCTGACCGGTCGTCAGCGTGAACACCAGCGTGTCAAAAATCAGGTCTTCGGGCTTCAGGCCGTGTTCGTTCACGGCGATGTCGTGGATGCGCTTGGCGATGGCGAACTTGCGCTGTGCCGTGTGCGCCATGCCTTCCTCGTCAATCGTCATCGAGATGACCGCCGCACCGTATTTTTTGACAATCGGCAGAATCCGGTCAATCCGTTCGCGCCCGTTTTCCAGATTGTTGCCGTTGATGATGCCCCGCCCCGGATACAGGGCTAAGGCGGCTTCGGCCACGTCGGCTTCGGTGGTGTCAAAAATCAGCGGCACGCTGACGGCCTGCGACAGCTTTTTGACGACGGCCTGCATCTGCGCTTTTTCGTCGGCGCGTTCGGTCAGCGCCACGCACACGTCCAGCATGTGCGCGCCGTTATTCACCTGGTCAACGGCGATCTGTACAATGCTGTCGTAATCGTCCTCCAGCAGCAATTGTTTCACCTTGCGGCTACCCTGGCTGTTGACGCGCTCGCCGATCAGCGTTGGCGCGGGGTCCTGGCGCATCGGCGTGGCCGTCATGCCGCTGGACGCGACGGCGATATGTTGGGGGACGCGGGGTTTGGGTTGGGACCTTTCAACGCTTTCGCCGTTGTAGGGGAGGGTCTGAGACCCTCCCCTACGGAGAGCTTCCAAATGTTCGCTGTACGAATGCCCATGCACCCGGCGGTACAGCGCGTCGAGGTGTTCCGGGCGCGTGCCGCAGCAGCCGCCGACGACGTTCACGCCCCAGCGCGTGAACTCCGCCACCATGTCGCTGAACGGCTCCGGCTCCATCGGGTAGACCGCTTCGCCGTCGACGTTGATCGGCAGCCCGGCGTTAGGTAACACGCTGATCGGCAGCGTGGAGTGTTCGACCAGATATTGAATCGGCGCGCGCATGTACTCCGGCCCGGTGGAGCAGTTGAGGCCGATCACGTCTACCGGCAGGCTTTCCAGCGTCGCCAGCGCGGAGGCCATGTCCGTACCAAACAACATACGCCCGGTCGTGTCCAGCGTCACCTGCACCTGGAGCGGAATCCGCACGCCTGCATCGGAGAAATACCGGTTGATGCCCACCACCGCCGCTTTCACTTCCAGAATGTCCTGGCTGGTTTCAACCAGCAGCAGGTCCGCGCCGCCTTCGACCAACCCCTGCGCCTGCTCGTAAAACACGTCCGCCAGTTCTTCAAAAGTGATGTTGCTTAAGTCGGGGTCGCTGCCGCTGGGCAGTTTACCGGACGGGCCAATGCTGCCGGCGACAAAACGCGGAATGCCGGTTTCGCCCTCGAAGCGGTCACACACGCGCCGCGCCAACGCTGCCGCCGCGCGGTTGATTTCCAGCACACGGTCGCCCAGGCCGTATTCACTCAGCGTCAGGCGGTTGCCGCGAAAGGTGTTTGTTTCTACCGCCTCGCTGCCCACCGCCAGGAATGAGGCATGAATCGCCTCGATCACGTCCGGGCGCGTGACAACCAGATAATCATTGCAGCCGTTGTACCGTTCGCCGCCGAAGTCCTGCGCGCTCAGGTTATAGCTCTGGATGCTCGTGCCCATCGCGCCGTCGAAGATGACGACGTGATCGGCAATCGCGTCGAGATAACGCCGGTTGGTGTAGGTGCGGGTGGGTTGGGATGTGGTCATGAAGATGTGTTACTCCGCTAAAATTACTGATCGGATTTAGATATATATTGCTATAGGTACAAGTTGCATTGCAGGAGATCGAACTTCTGTAAATATTTTGGGAAGATCAAACATTTCGCCTGTACTGTTATTTACACTTTCAAAAAGATTGTTCAGAAAGCTACTACTCAAGCCACCCAATCCTGTACCTTTTAATAGTTTGATTGACCCATCGTTGTCACTATCCAGCTTTTGGATTACTTTCCCCAAAACCACAAAGGACTTGTTTGCCAACTCTGCTGTTGATCTATCTCTCAAGTATTCCGTGAACAAGTTGACTACAATTTGGTAAGGTGATTGTCCCCTAACATCAACAATGAAAACCCGAGTATCTTCTTTTTCAACATCTCCTTTAAAGCCTGCCAATATCGAACGAATTCCAACCATACCAGCTATTTCTGACTTTTTAGTTTGAATAGCTTGAGACAACTGCTGAATTTTTGCTTTGTCTTCGTCTGTTTGTTTTATGGGCTTAATTGAGTTAAAGGATTCAAGTTGCCCTTGCAGAGATTGAAATTCATTTTCATTGGCCGACATGATAAGAGGTATCAATCTGTCAACGATACTAAGCCAATCTCCAAATGGGTTGGGAGAAAAAATGCCTCTTACTTCAACAAAATCTGATGGTTGAATTACTTTCCATGTCTGTGCATTATCATCAACTACTTGCAGTAGTTTCTTTTCGGTCAAGAAACTACGTAGGCGGTAAAAAAGTGAGCCATAGGTTTGATAACGTTCAGCTTCTAACACACTGCCAGTCTCGCCACTCGACTCTGTTTTCTTAGCTGGATTTGCACCAATTTTTATGAAATTAGCAATGTTTACCTCCGCGTAAAGTGATCGATTCGCTACATTCACTGCCTCACTTGCAGTGTTTGTCGTAGTTACCTTTTGGACCGTGCTAAAACCACCTTCTATAGATGCAATAAGATCAAGTAGCGCACCCGTATCAAGATATACAGGAATAATCAAATCTTTACTCTGCAAAGCTGATTCTTTATCTGCCATTTTTGCTCCTTCATCCCTTCGCGCACCGCCAGAGGTTCAAACCTATGGCTACCACAAACCACGTCCGCTGAAGCGGACAGCAAAATACCGTTTGTTAATCTGCGCTGCCTGCGTAGGGGCGACCCTGCATGGTCGCCCTATGGGAGCGCACTCAGGCTTTTTCGTTCAGCCGGAGGGCTTTCCAGCCTCCGGCGGCGCTTACGCTACCTCTCACACCATTCCTCAATTGCTTCTGCCATTTCAGCCAAATCTTGCTTCTCGAATCCAATTTCGCGGGCATACTGAACGGCCAACTTGCCGGGTGTACCTTGAGGGCGGATGGTACGGGCCTGTTCCAAAAGTTTACGCTGCTGCCCCGGTGTCATCTTCCGAACCACTTCCAGAATTTCCTGTTCCAGTGTCATATCAGCCATTGTCGTTATCTCCTCTCTTTACTCATCACTCATCCCTCGTTACTGCCGAAACAAAAACGCCCCTTCGTGGAAGGAGCGCGGTAGGTCGTGTTTCATCGTTTGCGCTCATCTTCCAGGTGTCAGCCTGCCGGATTTGGCACCGTCCCGACGCTTCAGGGGTTGCCGCGACTTCACAGGGCCGTTCCCTCCGTCGCTCGTGATGAGAATGAGTTGTTGCCCAGCATCGTAGCACGGATGGTCGGGGGTGTCAAGGCAGGGGCAAGTCCGGCCAATCGTGTTACAATGGCCGTAGATTGCGAAGGAGGGGGCACGATGGGGCAGCACGTCTTTGTATCCTACAAACATGATGACAATGATTTTGCGGAGATGCTGATGCGGCAGTTGCAGATGGCCGGCTTCACCATCTGGATTGACACCGAGCACCTGCGCGCCGGCGAAAACTGGCGCGAGGCGATCAACCACGCGATTCAGGATGCCTTCGCGCTGGTGCTGGTCATTTCGCCGGAAGCCAAAGCGTCGGAGTACGTCACCTACGAGTGGGCGTTCGCGCAGGGTGCCGGTGTCAAAGTAGTGCCGGTGCTGCTCCGCCCTACCGACCGGCTGCATCCACAGCTTGAACAACTGCAATACCTCGATTTCACCGACCGCGCCCGTCCACCCTGGGATAAACTCATCCGGCGGTTGTGGGAAATCCAGGGCGAGAACCAGCCGTACACGGTCGCGGTTGCGCGTGACGCGCCGCCTACCGTCAAGAGCGCGGTGGCGGCGCTGGACAGCCCAAACGCCGAGGAACGGCGGCAGGCGCTGAAAAGCCTGGCACAGATGAACCACCCGTCGGCTTACGCGGCGCTGGTCGGCGCGGTACAGCACACCATGCGTGACGTGCGCGTGGACGCGGCCTTTTTGCTGGCAAAGCAGACCAATAACCAGGAGCGCGCGGCAGTACCGGGATTGCTCGACGCGCTGCACGACGATGACCCCCGCCTGCGGGCAGCGGCAGCCAAGGCACTGGGGGACATCGGTGATGCGGCAGCCGTGCCGGACCTGTTACGGGTGATGAACACTGACCCGGATGGCAACATTCGCTGGCAGGCGTCCGGCGCATTGAGCAAAATCGGTGAGGCAGCGGTGCCAGGGCTGGCCGAGGCGCTCAAGGATGAAAACTGGAAGGTGCGGCGCAGCGCGGCGGAGGCGCTGTCCGGGATGCGCGAACCATCGGCGCTGCCGGCACTGATCGAGGCGATGACCGACCGGAACGACGTGGTGCGACAGGCCGTTGCGACCGCGATTCTCGGCATGGGTGAGATCGCGGTATCTCGGCTGGCGGAAGCGTTAAACAGCCGGGATGGCAACGTGTCGCGCACGGCAGCGGACTTGCTTCAGCACATCGGTACGCCAGAAGCACAGGCCGCGCTCCAACAGTGGACGACGGCCAAAAACACCTCTCGGTTGGACGAACCGCGCCGCACGCTCCGGTGAGTGCTGAGTACTGAGTACTGAGTGCTGAGTTCCTGGCACTGATAACTGACAACTATAAACTGACGACTGATGACTGTAGACTGAGGACTACCCATGAAATTTGCCCGCGTGATCGGCAACCTGGTTGCCACGCAGAAAGTGAATGGGCTGGACGGTGTCAAATTCCTGATCGTCCAGCCGTTGGATATACACCGCCAGCCAGCCGGCGAACCCTACGTAGCAGTGGACGCGACCAACCAGGCCGGCATGGACGAACTGGTGTTTGTGATCGCATCGAAAGAGGCTGGCTTTGCGCTCCCGATCGAATTTGTGCCGGTGGACGCGGCGGTGGTCGGCATTGTGGACGACGTGGATGATCGCCCGCTGTACGACACGGCGAGCGTGGCGTGGCGAGTTTTTTTAGTTCCGAGTGAAAAAACTGAAAACCGATAACTGAGAACCGATAACTGGAGCGGCAGCGACCATGTACATTGGACGTGTAACTGGCACGGTGGTGAGCACGATTCAGCATCCCCTGTTCGACGGGCGCAAGTTGCTGCTGGTCACCCGGCTGAATCTCGATGGCAGCGAAACCGATACCTATGATATTTGCGTGGACGCAGTACAGGCTGGCGTGGGCGACGTAGTGCTGGTGCTGGACGAAGGCGGCAGCGCTCGACAGATCATTGGCAAGCGCGGCACCGGGCCACTGCGGGCGGTGATTATGGGCATCGTGGAGCAGGTGGATATCGCGGAGCAGAGAAAAGCGTAACGCAAAGGCGCAAAGGAGCAAAGACGCAGAGAGAATGTGGATACTGCCGAAAAGTGGACAGCGGCGGCGGAGGCGGGGGGGTGCGCTGCCGCTTAGATTGCGAAGATCGCTGATTTCGCAGATAGAGGACTGAGGGAAAACATAACACAGAGACTCAGAGGCACAGAGAAAAAGGCTTGTAGCGGTGGCTGGGGAGTGCCGCTACTGCTGTTGGTGGTCAGGTAAGTCATTAGTCTATCGTCTTCAGTCAATTGTTAGAAGACAGGAACAGGCTGATACCAGTGTAGTGGAAAAACGAGGCGAACAGGTAAACATTTGTTCGAACACGTGTTTTCATCTTGGCTTCTGATTCCGCAAAGAGGAGAGTGGGAACGAAAGTGCCTTTAAGGTTGCAGTTGATTCCTCTTCAATTCCAGAGCAAGCGCCTGCGTAAAATCAGCTACTGCTCCATTTACATGGGCTAGTAACACATAAGCAAAACCTCGATTGATATATGCATTACGGAAACCGGGTTGCAGCGTAATTGCTTGATTATAATCTGTTATAGCTTTGTTCAATTTCCCCTGCCTAGCATAGGCAATACCACGATAGTAATATACATCGGCATCATAAGGCTGTAATTCGATGGCCTTTGTAAAGTCAGCGATTGCCTCGTCAAACCTAACCAAACGAAGATAGCCACGCCCTCGACTCTTGTAAGCCTGTATTGATTCAGGATGAATAGCAATTTCTTGTGTGTAATCTGCTATTGCTTCAATAAGCTTTCCCTGTCGCACATATGCATTTCCTCGATTGTGATAGACAATGTAAGCAAGGACATCATCAGGCTGCAACTCGATGGCACGGCTATAATCAGCAATAGCCTCATCAAACATACCTTTGCGAGAGTAAACGTAAGCTCGGTGACTGTAAGCAAGGGCATAGTCTGGCCGTATTATGATTGCCTGAGTGAAGTCTGCCAAAGCTTCATCCAACTTGCCTAGATCAGTATAGACATATCCCCGGTTAATATAGGTATCAGCACTATCAGGATGTAGGACAATGACCTGACTGTAATCAGCGATTGCTTCATCAAACTTGAATTGACTAAGGTAGGCATTTGCACGGTTAATGTAGGTATCTACATCGTCGGGGCGTAAGGCAATAACTTGAGTAAGATCAGCAATTGCCTCATCAAATTTGCCTTGACTGGAATAGATATCCGCCCGGTAGATATAAGCCAGGATATAGTCTGGCCGTATTGCAATCGCCTGTGTGAGGTCTTCTATGGCTTCGTCCGGTTTACCTAAGCGAATGTACGCAATGCCCCGGCTTACATAAGCATCGGCATGATCCGGCCATAAGGCAATCGCCTGTGTGAAATCGGTAACAGCACTCTCCAAGTTGCCTTGATTGGAATAGGCCAGACCTCGATTATAGTAAGCATTTATATAATCTGAACGCAACGCTATCGCTTTTGTATAATCAACGATTGCCGCATTCAGATCGCCAGCTAGTTGAAAAGCATACCCACGATTGAAA
The DNA here is from genome assembly GCA_016223085.1 of Chloroflexota bacterium. Taxonomy (GTDB): domain Bacteria; phylum Chloroflexota; class Anaerolineae; order Aggregatilineales; family Phototrophicaceae; genus CFX2. Next base: position 29,514 of record JACRPS010000024.1, on the reverse strand, counting down.
TAGGCAAGGGCATTTTCAGGGTCCAGCTCGATAGCTCGGTTGTACTCAGTGAAAGCATCAATTGGCGTGCCTTTTTCGAGTGTTGCCGATGCTGTTGGTGATGGTGTCAAGGTAAGCAGGGAATTTACGTCTGAATTTGATGAGGCAAAAATTTGAGACTGATTATGGAAAACTAATAAACCAGCGACCAAAATTGCCTGTGGTAATGTGACCCAATATCTCCACTTGAAATTCTGTTGTTTAGAGTTGCTCATAATCAGCCTTTGGAATGAACTTGTCATATATGCTTCAATTGTATGCTAAAACGAACAAGCTGGTGGGTAAAGATGCTCGTTGGATTGTATCGAAAATCAAGGACAAAAGAGCCGCGATGAGTGGCGTGGACAGCGTCATGTTGTTTATACCGGATGCTGTTTGAGAACTCAGGAAAAAGGCGGGCGGCGTGGTATAATGCGATTAGGGAGGTGAGGGACGATTTATGCTCAACATTCCGGTGCGATTTGAGGATTTGCTGACAGCGATTGAGCAGCTTTCGGATGAGCAGAAGCGTAAGTTGTTCGAACAGCTAAAACTTGATATGCAGAATACAAAACAGGATGCCCCAGAAGCAGCTAAACGTATTCCTGACCTGCATCCAGGTGGTTGGATAAGCGAGGATTTTGACGAGCCATTGCCAGATGAGTTCTGGTTTGGCGAGGACAAATGAAATATCTGCTTGATACTCAGGCATTTCTCCTGTGGGATATGGAATCCAGCAAATTACCAACACCTGTATTTGAATTATTGCATGATAAATCCCATATATTGTTGCTGAGTATTGCCAGCGCGTGGGAAATGCAAATCAAGCAACAAATCGGTAAGCTGCAACTGGGGGCATCTCTGACGACAGTCATTGAAAATCAGCAACAGAACAACGGTATCCTATTGCTACCTATCCAGTTGACGCATATTGTGGCACTCGATCAGTTACCCCCGCACCACAAAGACCCGTTTGATCGGCTGTTGATCGCCCAGGCGCGGGTGGAGAATCTCATCCTCATCAGCGGCGACCCGATTTTTAAACAATATCCTGTGCAGGTGATGTGGTAAAAAGCCATACGCGGAGTACCATGCGTCAACACTTACAAACGATCAATGTCCTGGCGCTCGTATCCGAGCTGGCGCTGCTGGTTATCGGGTCGCTGGTGACGGCGGTGTCGGTCAGCGTGTTTATGGCGCCGTTCGACATCGTGCCCGGCGGCCTGTCCGGACTGGGCGTCATCCTCAACCACCTTGACCCGCGTATCCCCATCGGTCTGGTGGTACTGATCGGCAATATCCCCATACAAATCCTCGGTTACAACTCGCTTGGCGGTTGGCCGGTAGTGGCAAAAACCATCCTGTACGTGCTGATCTTCTCGCTGGCGGTGGACAGCACCGGCCCGGCGCTGGCAGGTGTCAACGTTGGCGACGACGTGCTGCTGAATGCGCTGTTTGGCGGCATTGTCGGCGGCATTGGTGGCGGGCTGATCTACCGCGCCGGGGGAACGCTGGGCGGCACGTCCACGCTGGCGCGTATTTTGCAGCAGCGGTTAGGCGTCCCGTTAAGCACCAGCACGCTGTACACCGACATGGGCGTGATTGTCCTGGCCGGGCTGGTGTTTGGCTGGGCCGGGGCGCTGTACGCGACAGTAGCGTTGTTCGTGGGCGCGGCGGCTTCGGATTACGTGCTCGAAGGGCCGAGCGTCATCCGCACAGCAACGATTGTCACCGACCAGCCGGAACGGGTATCTGAGGCGGTTATTGAGCAGGTAGGGCGCGGTGTGACAGCCTGGCCCGGGACGGGTATGTTCACCGACAAACAGCATACCGTATTATTTATCACGGTTGCCCGGCCTCAGGTGAACAAACTGCGGCAGGTGGTGTTCAGCGTGGACCCGGCGGCGTTTGTCGTTATCGGCCAGGGACACGTCGCTTATGGCAAGGGCTTTAAGGCGGTGAAGTAAGGCGACCGCGGGACGGCCACAGAGGGCCGCCCCTACGATACGCCTGTGGAGCGTTTATCGCGCTGACGGAGTCGTTATGGCGACCGGACGCGCCCGCAAGGTAAACAGTGCGCCCAGCACCAGCCCGTATACGGCAAAGGTGATGGCGTACCACAGCGGCGGGAAGCCTTTTTCAGCCACCAGCGGGAACAGCAGCGGCAGGATGAAATATTGCAGCAGCGCCCAAACTGCCAGCCCGTACAGGAAGCCGGCCAGCACCATCCGTTCGGGACGGCGCGTTCGCAGCAGCGCGGCGAAGACGAGGCCAAGCAGCGCCGTTAATACCAGCACAACGATTAGCCCAAGCACAAACGGTGCGGCTTTAAATTCCAGAATGTTGGCGACGGCATCCCGCCCCATCACCATCGTCGCAAACACACGCGGGGGCGCGTACCAGGGCAGCCGTAAAACAACCGCCGAGACAAACATGGCAAAAACGCCCATCACCAGCCCGGCCACTGCGCCCAACCAAAGGCCATCCACGATACGATGGCTGCGGGTTCGACCCCAGGCCGCCGCTACCGTCCCGCCGAGCAAGACGACCGTTCCGACCAGCGCCAGATAGAGCGTTGGGCTGCCCGGAAGGCCGGCACCGGTGTCCGCGCGCGTAACTTTCCAGACCACGCCGGTGTTTGGCTCTAACCTCAGCCCTTCAACCGTGATACGGGCAATTCCCCAATCGGTGATATACATGGCGCCGTCCGGCCCAAAGGTGACATCGGAGGGGTGTTCCAGGCCGCCACCGCTGTGGCGGAATGCCTCGCCAGATTGCTTGTTCATGATAAAGTCCGTTACTTCGCCGGTCTGGGTATCCAAACGCACGACTTTCACGCCCTGCGGCTCCGGTACGGTGCCGGTAGCCGGGGTGAAATCGCCAAACAGCGCAATGAAGGCATCGGTCGGATTGCCCCACTCTGCCGACGGGGCAAAGGCAAAACCGTTGGTCGCGGCGTGGGGACTAAACGTTGCGATGGGCTGCGGCGGCGTTTCGGTTGGATGGTTGGCGATGAGGAACTGTGGCTGCGGTTGATCGGGCGGTCTGAAGCGCGGATCGGTGACGGGCACGCCACAGGCAAAATCCGGCCAACCGTACCAGGCGCCTACTTCAATCCGGTAGAAGCAGTCCCAGGCATTTTCCACCGGCCTGGAACCGCGCGCGTCAAACCCGTGCATGGTCACGTACAGCGCGTTATCGGGGCCGAGTTCGAGGCCGTAGGGATTACGCAGCCCCCACGCCACCACCTCCAGATCGCTGCCGTCGAGGTTGGCGCGCAGCACCGCGCCGTTACATTTGGGGTTGCCGGCGACGGTCGCATTCGCTTCCAGAGCAGTACCAAACGGCGCGTAGGCGCTGGTTTGCACCGTCGGCGGGTCGCCACCCAGCACATTTTCTGACTCGAACGTCTGGCCGGTGAGCGTGATGTCTTCACAGGGGACTTCGTGCAAATCCCGATTCTGCGGCTTTTTGAGCCAACCAAAAACGGCGTTATCCGGACCAACAACACCCGAATTTGTCACCGTACCGATGGATAAAATCAGCCTGTCGTCCTGGAAAACCAATTGGTTTGCCTGATGATCGCCCTGGCCCGGCAGACCGGTGATAATGGGGGTCAGGCTGCCGTCGGCCTCGATGATCGAAACGGTGCCGGCATGAACGACATACACCTGCCCGTTATGAGCAGCAACCGCCGTGATTGGCAGTTCATCGCCAAACACAGCGCCGGACGCCAGGACGGTGCGGCGGCCATCGCCGTCCATCCGCGTGACCTTGGGTTCGCCACCGCCACCATAGGCGCTTTCAGCGACCAGCATCCGTCCCTGATCGTCAAACGCGACCATCGTCGGGGCGGCCAGACCATCCACCACTACCTCAATTTGAAATCCGTCTGGTACCTGAATATCGTCAGGACGCAGGGGGCGACCAGCAGAACACGCCGAAACCAGCAGAACCGCTACGAGGGTAAGCCATACCGGGCGTTTCATTTTGCATCTCCACAATAATCGGATGCGATACAGTCGAAACCGGTTTTGTATAACTTACCCTTAAATTGTCAGAACCTCATCAATGTTCCTGTTACCTCATCCTCTGGCTATTCGTTGTCCGGGCTTTCCACCAGGATGCAGGAGGCGACGTTGTGGCCGACCACCCGCTGTTCGCCATCCACCAGTGTCGTGACGGGGCCTTCAAATGGGTCGCGCGCCAGTACCTGTACTTCGACGCCCAGGTTAAAGCCCCGGTCGAGGATATGTTCCAGCATTTCGCGGCTGTCGGTCTTGATGCGGGATACTTCCGCCGGCGTCTCCAGCGGCCATTCGGTCAGCGGATGCAGGTCACGGCGGAGCACCGTGCCATCGGCATGGGGGATCGGGTCGCCATGCGGGTCAATTTCGGGGTTACCAAGTTTGGCGGCTATCGCCTCGATGAAACGATCAGACACGGCATGTTCCAGATTTTCCGCTTCGGAATGGACATCCTGAAGCGCGTAGCCAAGATCGGTCACGAGGTACAGTTCAATCAACCGGTGGCGGCGGATAATCTTCAACGCCAGGGCTTCACCTTCCGGCGTCAGCACGACACCCTTGTAACGCTCGTAATCCAGCAGACCGGCGGCGACCAGACGCTGCGCCATGTCAGTCACGGAGGGGGCCTGCACGCTCAGCACGTCGGCCAGGGCATTGGTGGAAACCCGTTCCATCCGGGATTGCAGGCTGTAAACCGCCTTGAGGAAATCCTGGACGGACTTGGATTGGGTTAAATCGGATTTCTCCGGCATAATCGTCCTCATTGAAACTTGTACTACTCTATCATATCACAAGTGTTCGCCAAGCCGAATATAAAAATTCAGGGGGAACTATGAACCGGCTGGAAGAAATTAACTTCAAACACAACTGCCTGCGCGACCTGTTGGCGCGCCAGAAAGCCGAGGGTCTGTGGCTGCGGCGGACGCGCAATCTCGCCTGGTTCACCGCCGGTGCCGACGCCAGCATCCCGGTGGACAGCGATTTCGGCGCATACAGCATTCTGGTCACGCCGGACAGCCGTGTGATTTATACCACCAACATTGAAGCGACGCGGCTACGCTCCGAGGAGCAGTTTCAAGACCTGGGGTTCGAGTTTGTTGAATGCCCCTGGTATCAGGGTGGCGCGCCGGAACTGCCGCGCCTGCTGACCGATGACAACGCGGTGGAGACCGACATTCAGCAGCTTCGCTGGGTGCTGACGCCTGGCGAACTGGAACGCTACCGCGCCCTGGGGCGGGATGCCGTCGCCGCGCTTGACGAAGCGATTCGGGCAGCGTGTCCGGGCGATACCGAATACGAACTGGCCGCCCGGCTGGATGCCGCCTGCCGGAAGCGCGGCGGGCTGGCAATCGTCAACCTGATCGGCACGGACGAACGCATCAGCCAGTTCCGCCACCCGCTGCCCACGATGAAGCGCCTGGACAGATACGCCATGCTGGTGGTGTGTATGCGGCGGCACGGCCTGATTGTTTCCGGCACGCGGCTGGCGTACTTCGGCAGGCTGCCGGAGGAGCTACAGGCAAAAGTGCGGAAAGTGGCGCACATTGACGCGGCGGCAATGGTCGCCAGCCAGCCGGGGCGCACGCTGGGCGACGCTTTCAGCGATCTGCTGGCGGCCTACCACGAACAGGGTGAAACCGAGCAGTGGAAGCTGCACCACCAGGGCGGACCAACCGCCTACATCGCCCGTGAACGGATAGCCGGGCCGGGCGACCCCACGCTGATTCGGGAGCACATGCCGCTGGCCTGGAATCCGTCCATCGCCGGCTGCAAGTCCGAGGATACGATTGTGACCACCAACCGGGGCTTCGAGATTGTCACCACCGCGCCGGATGGCTGGCCGATGCTTGAGGTGGAGGTGAAGGGACAGACGGTGCGCCGTCCCGGGATTCTGGAAATGTGAAAACTCTGCCGGGGGTTCAGAATTGTTCGCTGGTTTGCCGTAAGGGGTTCGATTTCAGGGGACATACATCCCCATTCGGCGCAAAGCTCCCTGGTGAATCGGCGCGGTAAGCCTGCTGGAAGCAGGCTGAAAGAATTGAATAGGGTTTTTGCAGCCACCTTCCAGGTGGCTTTTTGTGTTCAGCCGGACGGCTTTCAGCGTCCGGCGGCGAATTGTCGGACAAACCTTTGAGCCTATGGCGCTGGCGGCCCGGAACACTGTTCCGGGCTTTTTATTGTCGTATGCCCCAAAAGTACGGTGTCAAAGCGGCCTCGACAACGTTATTTTTAGATTGGCTGTTTTACGATTGTAGTGTCCATCGTAATGATGGACGCTGATACTGGTTCACGGGTTGCATTCAGTGAACCCTGTTGCGGCTAATCATCAGGATAGGAGTTCCTACGATGACAGTTAAACGTTTGGGTCTCGCTCTGGTAATGGTTCTGATCGTTGTGCTGGCAGTCGCAGTGCAGGCGCAGGACACGCCCCCACCGGCGACGATTCAGTTTGCGCTTGATGCGCTGGGTGAACAGGTAGGCCGGGAAGTGACGCTGGCGGATATTACGCGCTACCAGTGGAACGGCCAGCTTTACCCGGATAGCAGTCTGGGCTGCCCTCAGGAAGGCCAGTCGTATACGCAGGCCGTCACTCGTGGCGTCCAGTATCTGCTGACCTATCGCGGCACCGTCTACGATTACCGGGTATCGAACGATGGTGGCATCGTGATCCTCTGCGAGAGCACGCCGCTTGAGCAGGCGGAAAGCACCGCCGAGGCGACGGCGGAAGCGACTGCCGCAGCTGCCGCAGCGACCTGCGGCGAGCCACTCGATTTTAGCGTCGGGCAGACGGTGAACGTTGTTTCGTTCATTGGCAACCTGAACGTGCGCGAACAACCGGCTCTGACGGCGACGCGCATCGGTCAGGTGTCCGGAGGGGACAGTGTAACCATCGTGGGCGGGCCGGAATGCGGCGCGCGTGGCCTGCTGTGGTGGCAGGTGCAGGCCGGCGACCTCACGGGCTGGGTGGCGGAAGGACGCGGCAGCCTGTACTTCCTGGAAGCGCCCGAAGCGGAAGCCACCGCGACCGCCGCGCCGGGTGGCTAGTCTGACAGGGGTGTAGGGACGAGGCGTACCTCGTCCCTACGTCGGTTCACTCCTCGCGCCGACCAACCCGGCGGCCCTCGGCGCGCCGGTCGAGCAAATCCAGCGCATCGTCGGTCAGGTCGCGCTTCGGGTGGCGGTCACGCGCATCCAGCCGCCGGCGCAAATAATCGGCCTCGTCGTCGTCCAGATCATCCACCAGCCGGTCAATCAGTGTGTACATATCCACGCCCTCGCGCTTCGGCTTCTCCTGAGCGCCGCCCGACTGTTTGATGGCAATAAAGATCAGCGAGCCGAGGGTGAGCGCCATAAAGAAGCCGGATACCAGGATCGGCAAAACCGTGCGCTGGAACTGCACCGCATCCGCCGACACCAGCAGCGCGCCAATGACCAGCGCCAGACAGGCAGCCGCTACAACCAGCATCACCTGTTTTCGATTACGCGGGCGACTGTCCGTATCACGCGGTGTAAGCAGGGGTAACATCAGAAGTCCTTTTCAGAGCAGACACAACCGATTCTATACGCGCAAATCCCCCTCACATCTTTGCGTCAGCGCTGCCCCGCCTGCCGGTCTTCAGCGCGGCGGTCGAGCAGGCTCTCGGCATCGTCGCTGAGCTTGCGTTTCAGGCCGCTCTCATGTTCGTCCAGGCAACGGCGTAAATAGCTGGCTTCATCTTCATCCAGGTCATCCACCAGCCGGTTAATCAGCGCATACATGTCCACACCCTCGCGCTTGGATTTTTCAGTTGATTGCTGCCGTTGGCGCGGTGACAACACCGTGACCAGCGATCCGATCAGAGCGATGATGACAATGACCGCCAGGAGAATCCAGGGTGGTGGGGCTGATGTCGCGCTGCCTGCGCTCTCTGATGTGAAAAAGAGCATGGCAGCGAGTATGATGGCGACCAGCGCCCCCACGATTATCGCCAGTTTAGCCTGAGTCCTGGTAGGGGGATCCTTGCCGTCATTCGGTGGGATAAGCGGAAGGAAGCTCATAGCCCAACCTTTCCAGAGTTTACAAAACAAACCTTATACAGTATACGCAAACCCCAGCCTTCCGGTTGCTCACGCTACTTTACGATGGCGGCCTCAATCAAAGCCTCGATTTCACTCTCAGCGTAGCCTGCTTCGCGCAGCACAGCGCGGCTGTGTTCGCCATAGCCGGGCACGCTGCCGGCATCCGCACGGCGCTCATCCAGCCGCAGTGGCGAGCGCATCCAAGGCGCGCCGTCCGCGTCCACACCTAGCAGACCGCGCGCCTGCACGTGCGGGTCCTCGGTAACTGCGCCGGGTGGGTTCACGACAGCGAAGCAGCAGTCAGCGGCTTGCAGCAGCGCGTCCCATTCGGCAGCCGTCCTGAGCGCGAAGATTTGCGCCAGTTCCGCGCGCAGATACGGTTGACGTTCCGGCAGGAGATAATCGGGAATCAGGTCGGGGCGTTCAACTGCCGCACAGAAGTTGGCCCAGAATTTCGGCTCCAGCGCGGCCAGCGACACCGCCCGGCCATCACGGGTGCGGTAAATGGTGTAACAGGCCGCGCCGCCGGTCAGCCCGCCCTGGCCGCCGCCCACGCCGGTGGTGACGGCTTCCACCCAGGGGAACATCCCAAACGGCAGGGCCGCTTCAAACAGCGACACGTCCACGTAACCGCCTTCCCCGGTGCGCTCCCGCCGCAGCAGCGCCGCCAGAATGCCGGCAACAGCGATATAGGCGCCGCCCACATCCGCGATCTGCCCGCCCATCACCTGAGGCTCGGCCATCGCGCCGGTTAAGCCGGCAATAGCGACGTAGTTAAGATCGTGGCCGCTGCGGTGCACGTATGGCCCGTCCGCGCCCCAGCCGGAAATGGCGCAGTATACCAGCCGGGGATTCACCTGCCGCAGCGCGTCGTAATCGCAGCCCAGGCGTGCCATCACGCCGGGGCGGAAGCCCTCCACCAGCACGTCGGCGTGTTCGACCAGCTTTTTGAATACGGCCACACCTTCCGGCTGCTTGAGGTCGAGAATCAGGCTGCGTTTACGGCGGTTGTTCATGCGGAAGAAAACACTCTGGCCGTCCACCAGCGGCGGCATCCAGCGGGCATAATCGCCGCCGTTGGGGTCTTCGATCTTCACCACGTCCGTGCCCAGGTCGGCCAGCATCCAGGTACAGATGCCGCCGGGCAGCAGGCGGGTTAAATCCAGCACACGCAGACCAGCGAGAGGATTTGCCATTGGCAGTCTCCTAATTCATTCAAAGCGTAACGCAAAGACGCGAAGGAGCAAAGACGCAGAGCAACTAAAGCACAAAGCATAACATACCGGCGCAGAGATGCAGAAAGAAGGTATAACGCAAAGAAGGCGCGACGATGAATGGTGATGGGCGGCAATGATGGAATGAGGGGTAAACCTCGACGAGTGGGGTGGCTGCGAAGTCGGTTCGATGCCCGCCCGCCGAGGTCGAATAAAGATACCGCAACAAACGGTAATATTGCCACAGAAAGGGATAAGAGAACGATGAGTAAGTATGAAAAAGGTTTGCTTTATTCGTGCCGCATAGTAAAACACTATTCTCGGCGGAATGGCTGCGGGAGTAACGGGAACGCCGTAGGGGAGGGTCTAAGACCTTCCCCACCGTTCTCTTTGCGCCTTTGCCCTCTCGCGTTCTTTGCGTTGAAGCTTCCCTCCGTGCCTCTAAGCCTCTGTGCCTCTGTGTTACGCCTTTTCCCTCGTCTTCCGTTCCTGTGCCAGCAGCGCCGCCTTGCGCTGCAAGCCCCAGCGATACCCGCCCAGGCTGCCATCCTCACGCACGGCGCGGTGGCAGGGGATAACCAGCGATACCGGGTTGGTAGCGCAGGCGTTGCCAACGGCGCGGGCGGCGGTTGGTTGGCCGATGCTGGCGGCGATCTGGCGGTAGGTGCGCGTTTCGCCCGGCGGAATCGTCTGCAACGCCTGCCACACCCGCCACTGGAAGGCGGTCGCGCGCACGTCCAGCGGCAGTTCCAGGTGCGGCTGCTGGCCGTCCAGATGGCGCAGAATCGCGTTCACCCATTCGCCTAGTTCAGCGTCGTCACGTTCCATCGCGGCGGCGGGGAAGTCCCCGCGCAGTTCGGCTTCCAGATCGTCTGGCCTGTCACCCAGGCTGACAAAACACACGCCGCGTTGTGTGGCCGCCACCAGCAGGTAGCCAAGCGGGCTGTCGGCAATCGTATACTGAATCTCCATTCCCTCGCCTCCCTTGCGATAAACAGCGGGTGTCATGCCAAGCTGGTCCGGCGCGCGTTCGTACAGGCGGCTGCTGGAGCCATATCCGGCCTCATACAGCGCGTCGGTGACGCTGCTGCCGTTTTTCAGGCACGCCTTCAGCCGTTCCAGGCGGCGCGCTTCGGCGTACTGGCGCGGTGATATGCCCATTACCTGCTTAAACACGCGCTGCAAATGGTGCGGGCTGAGTCCAACCGCTGCACCTAAATCATCCAGTGTTACACGGTCGTCGGGATGGTCGTCCAGATAGGCGCAGGTGCGCTGAACCACGTCGGCCTCAAACGCCTGCGTGTTCGGGCTGCACCGCTTGCACGGGCGGAAACCGTCCCGTTCGGCGTCGGCGGCGCAGGCGTAAAAGGTAACGTTCTTGCGGTGCGGATGCCGCGCCGGGCACGACGGGCGGCAGTAGATGCGTGTCGTCTGCACGGCGGTCACAAACATGCCATCATAGTGACGATCACGGCGCAGCACGGCCTGCCAGCGGTCGGTGTCAGTTAAATTCGAGGGGAGCATTGCACCTCCAGTAAGCTACAGCCCTACCTTACCGGAAAGCGCGGCGGGAGTCTATCCGGTTCTTGCGGCCAATGTTGGTCTATGGGAAGCGCCCTCCGGCGGCGGTATAATCCTGCCGTCGCCGCATTCAACCAGGGAGGGAAGCATGGCTGCCATTCGGGTGTTACTGGCCGGTGAATCGTGGGTTTCCAGTTCGACCCACTTCAAAGGCTGGGACTTCTTCTCCAGTACCGTGTACGATACCGGTATAGCCTATTTGCAGGCGGCACTGATCGAAGCAGGCATCCATTTCGCGTTTCTGCCGAACCATCTGGCCGCCGAGCAGTTCCCCAATACACCAGACCTCCTGTCACGCTTCGATGTCATCATCCTGAGCGACATCGGCGCAAATACGCTGCTGCTGCACCCGGATACCTGGCTGCGCGGCCAGCCCACGCCGAACCGCCTGAAGCTGCTGCGCGAGTGGGTGGAAGGCGGCGGTGGGCTGGCGATGTGCGGCGGTTATTATTCATTTGCCGGCATTTACGGCGGCGCGAAATACTACCGCACCCCGATTGAGGCGATCCTGCCGGTGGACATCTTCCCGTTTGACGACCGCGTGGAAGCGCCGGAAGGTGCGCAGCCGCAGGTGCTGGACGCGGCGCACCCGATTCTGACCAGCGTCCCGTCTGACTGGCCGACGCTGCTGGGTTATAACGAACTGACGCTGAAGGCGGACGCGCGCCTGCTGGCGTCGGTGGACGATCACCCGCTGCTGGCTGTTCGGATGGTCGAGCAGGGGCGGACGCTGGCCTGGGCATCGGACATCGGCCCGCACTGGTGCCCGGAGCCATTTGCTACCTGGGAGGGTTACACCCGGTTGTGGGTGCAGGCGGTCGAGTGGCTGGCGGGCAAACGCTGAGGTGAAGCCGATGATTCCGATTGATATTCCCCTGACTCACGCCTATCTCAAGGGCATGGTACAGATCAATTCGGTGAACCCTGGTTTGGTGCCCGGCGGCGCTGGCGAGGCTGAAATCGCGGCCTGGCTGGCGCGCACCTGCCGCGAACTGGGGCTGGATGTGCAGCTTCAGGAAACCGCGCCCGGTCGCCCCAATGTGCTAGCCTGCTGGCCGGGCCGGGGCAAGGGTAAAAGCCTGCTGCTGACCGGCCACACCGATGTGGTCGGCACGGCAAACATGCCGGGGGATCCGTTCGATGGGCGGGTGGACGACGGGCGGCTGTATGGCCGGGGGTCGCTGGACATGAAAGGCGGGCTGGCGGCCATCCTCGGCGCGGTGGCGGCGCTGCGCACCGACGGCTTTCACCCGGCGGGGGACATCTGGCTTGGTTTTGTCACCGACGAGGAATACCTGAGCGTGGGCATGGACGCGCTGGTGCAGCAGGTGCACACCGACGCGGCCATCCTGACCGAACCGACCGGCCTGGACATCTGTATCGCGCATAAGGGCTTTGCCTGGCTGACGCTAACTACACATGGTAAAGCGGCACATGGCAGTCTGTACGAAACCGGCGTGGATGCCATCGCGCACATGGGGCGCGTGCTGGGCGCGCTGGAACGGCTGAACCGGGAGATTTTGCCGCAGCGCCAGCACGCCCTGCTGGGACGCGCCTCGGCCCATGCCAGCCTCATTAGCGGCGGGCTGGGCTTAAGCACCTACCCCGACCGCTGTACACTGCAAGTCGAACACCGGCTGCTGCCGGACGACACGCCCGAGGACGTACTGGAGTTGTGGCACAGGCTGTTGGGGGAACTACAGGCCGCCGACCTACAGGTGAGCGCCGAGGTGAAGCTGGACTTCACCCGCCCCGGCTACGAGATTAACCGGGACGCACCGATTGTGCAGGCGTTGCATCACGCCTACGTGCCGGTGATGGGCGCAGCACCAAATTATTCCGGTCTGTATGCCTGGTTGGACTCAGCGATACTGGGGCGTTCCGGCATCCCGACCGTAATCTTTGGGCCGGGCGGCGAGGGGATGCACGCCGCCGTTGAGTACGTCAATCTGGACGACGTGTACCAGTGCGCGGCGGTGCTGGCGCAAACGGCTGCTGCCTGGACCGGCAATTAACGACTGCCCGTAGGGGCGCAAGCCGTGCGCCCCTACACGTTAAACACACCGACACCAGTTGACTACTTGCTGCGGGAACGCTCCTGCTGCTCCCGGTACATCGGCACCGCGAAGTCCACAAAGCGCGCCCAGCCTTCGCCCGCCAGCAGGCGGCGCTGGTTGCCGTCCAGTTCCAGCACAATGTCGTGCTCGCCGGTATGCAGCTCAATCGTCAGCAGGTCCTTGCCGTCATCTTCCAGTTCTTCAAAGCAGCGGCGTTCATAGCCCATCGGGTACTTCAGGAACTGCCCCAGGCACCGTTCGCAAAACGCGAGGTGCGCGTCGCACAGGTTACGGTTAATCTTCACGCGCATGGCCGTCTACTCCATTCTCATCTTAGATTCATTTATCCACGAAATGCGCCCTGATACCAGTGACGAATGTAACGCCGTTGCAGTGAGGCCAATACAGGTTGGTATAACATTCGGCCTACCCTCCGCCCTTGGACGGAAATCGTAACTCCCCCGAAAGTCTGACCAGCGAATCAACCCTTTGCTGGGCGCGGCGCGGCCCCGCCTGCGGGTATCCTGAGAGCAGATGAGTAGCCCGGATCATAACGAGATCACGGCGCTGTGGCTGTATCTGCAATCCATCCCGGCGCAGCCAGAAAGAAACCGCTGAGGCCGATTCTGCGTATAATAATGTGTAGGGATCGCTGTAAGAGAAAATGCCAGGGCGAGTGGTCAGCTACCCCGGCGCAACGAGGGAGCGTCCATCATGACCAAGAAACAGTGGTTGCAGCGGGCGGCGTCGGTAGTGCTGCTATTCACGCTGCTGATTGCGGTGATGATGTCAGCGCAGGCAGCGACCACCGCGCACATGCCGCCGACGGCCATATCCCAGGCCAGCGGTGACAGCGGCCTGACGACGATTTTTGGCATGTCGGCGCGGTCGTTGCAACTGCTGCGCTAAATCAGATTAAGTGGCAGTGGCGTCGGGGCAGGCGTGGGCGGTGGGCTGCCCTGGAACAGAAAGTACAGCTCGTAGGCGAGGAACGCCAGCAGGGTCAGCAGCACCAGAATCAGATACAGGATGCGCCGGGCGCGTGAAGATCGTCCCGGCGCGTCGTCGTCTTCGTCACCGTAGTACACGCTCTCCGGTATCGAACGGCGCACGCGGCGGCGCTCAAAAATCGGCTCGGCGTTGTCGTCGTACAGGTCGTCATCCCAACTCATGCTGCACCTGACTCAAGGCGGTCGTAGGGACGAGATATGTCCTCGTCCCGAATGTATTGTACACCTTAATGGATGACCGAAAACAGATTCATGGAATGTAGGGGCGAACCGGCGGTTCGCCCCTACGAAAAATCTATTTATCGGTTTTCATTTAACCATTAGAACGACCAGATTAAACCTGCGTCAGATTGGCGTGAGAAATGGCGCCGGATACCGATGGTTTTCTGCCACTGCGCCGTTATAATTCCAACCATGAACGATCACCCTGGGACGGACACGCCGCCGCTGGTGCTGACCATCGGCCATTCGACGCACCCGATTGAAACCTTTATCGCCATGCTGCAAGCCAGCGGCGTGAAGCAGTTGGTGGACGTGCGCACCGTGCCGCGTTCCCGCCGCAATCCGCAGTTTAACCGTGACACGCTGCCTGATTCATTGAACGCGGTGGGTATTACCTATCTGCACCTGCCGGGACTGGGCGGGCTGCGGCGGCCACAACCGGACTCCATCAACACCGGCTGGCAGAACGAGAGCTTCCGAGGCTATGCCGATTACATGCAGACTGACGAGTTTGAGCAAAACCTGAACCGGTTGATCGCCATTGCCGGGCGCAGCCTGACCGCCATTATGTGCGCGGAGGCCGTCCCCTGGCGCTGCCACCGGTCGCTGATCGCCGATGCGCTGCTGGTGCGCGGCATCCCCGTCGAGGATATTATGAGCCTGACCAAACGTCAGCCGCACCGCCTGACTCCCTTCGCGCAGGTTGACGGCGCGCGCATCACCTATCCTGAACCGCCAACCGCATAAACAACCCCCTGCGCCCCATCCAGCCCAGCAAGCCGCTGCTGGAATTCTGGCACCGACTGTGTTAAGGTTATGCCCTGTTGAGGGAAGTTATGTCTGACCCATCTGCCTACCAGCAAAAACTGGCTGCCGAAGCCGAACTATGGGGCACGGAGTCCGAACGTATGGCGCAGGTCACGCCGCCGGACTGGCGCTATCACCGCCGGCTGCGCCACAACGTCATCATGCACGCGGCGGACATTGAGGAGTTGTTAAACCATATGCGCCCCGGCATGACCGTGCTGGAACTGGGCTGCGCGTCCGGCTGGCTGACGCTGGCGATGGCGCAGCGCGGCGCGCACGCCGTCGGGCTGGACATCAGCGACAAATCGCTGGCAGTCGCCCGTGCCTATTATGAACGCATCCGGGCAGACGTGGCCGGCACAGTGGAGTATCGCGCTGCCGATCTGAACGCGCTGGAGTTGCCGGCCAATACCTACGACCTGATCGCGGTCAAAGCCTCGCTGCATCACCTGGTCGAACTGGAACATATCGTCGCGGAAATCCACAGGGCGCTGAAACCGGGCGGCCTGCTATGGGTCAGCGACACACACGGCGAAGAGGCGCTTTCAACGGTGCTGGTCGCCGGGGCGCTGACGTTTCTGCTACCGACCGAAACCGGCTACGCTGACAAACTCCGCGCGCTGCTGAAGTTCGGCCTGCGCGCGCCATCGCGGGTGAAGGCCAGCATCGAGGCAGAAGGGCTGTCGCCGTTTGAAGGCGCGGGGCGTGACCACGACTGGCTGAAACTGATCGAAGACCGCTTTACCATCGAGCGCCGGGTGAACCTGCCCGCGTTTACCGGCTACGTCACCGCGCAGTTGAAAGCGCCGGACGGGTTTGCCCTACCGGTGTTGAAAGCGATGCGCGCCGTTGACCGCGCTCTGGTGCGCGCCGGCCTGCTGCATAATACGGGTGTGGTGGTGTACGCGCGGAAGGCAGGATGATTACCCCCAAATACCACCTGGACCATATCTTTAATCCGGCCAACGCTCACCCGGACGATGCGCATAGCATTCTGATGCGTTTAGTTCCTGCCGGCAACCGTGTGCTGGAACTGGGCTGTGCTTCCGGCTACCTGTCCGGTTACATGGAGCAGGCGCTTGGCTGCCGGGTTACGGGGCTGGAATTCGATGAGACGGCAGCCGCAATTGCCGCCAAGCGGTGCAGTGAGGTCCATACGGTTGATCTGGACGCGCCCGACGCGCTGCAAGCGGCGCGAGCCAGCGCCCCCTACGACCTGCTGCTCGCGGCAGCGGTACTGGAACATCTGAAATACCCGGACCGCCTGCTGCAGGAAGCACGCAGCCTGTTGAAACCCGGGGCGCGGATCATCGTGTCGCTGCCCAACATCGCCAACTGGCGCTTGCGGCTGATGCTCCTGACCGGGAGGTTCGATTATACCGATTACGGCGTTATGGACCGGACACATCTGCATCTGTACACGGTCAAAACCGGGCACGCGCTGCTTCAAGATCAGGGTTATACGGTTGAGGCACTGTATATTGCCGGAAGCGGCCTGCAAAACGTGCTGAACGCCCTGTCCCGCCGTCTGCGCCGCCCGCTGCCGCCACCGGTTCTGCCAGGGCTGTTCGCCTATGAACTCATCTACGCCGCACGCCGCTGACCGGCTTTCAATTGTTATCGTCAACTACAACACGCGCGATGATCTGCGCGCCTGTCTGGAGTCGCTGCGAACCGTGCAGCCGCCGCCGGAGATCATCGTCGTGGATAACGCTTCGCAGGACGGCAGCGCCGACATGGTGCGCGCGGAATTTCCGCACGTCCGGCTGCTGGCGCTGGCACACAATACCTGGTTTTGCAGCGGGAATAATGTGGGCATCGAGGCAGCACGTGAAGGGTACATCCTGCTGCTGAATCCCGACACGGTGGTGCAGCCGGGTGCACTGGAACGGATGGTAAACTTTCTCGACACGCATCTCGATTACACCGGCGTCACGGCGCAGATGCGTTATCCTGATGGCGCGCTTCAGCGCACCTGTTCGCGCGTTCCGACGTATGCTTACCTGCTGCTGGAACACACACCGCTGGGCAGGTTGTTTCGCGGCTGGCGGGCGCGGCTGGCGGCGTGGCACTGGTATGCCGGCTGGGAACGGGACACCGACAAAGACGTGGAAGTGCTGCCCGGTTCGTGCCTGATGGCGCGGCGCGGGTTCAGGCTGGAAGGCGATTTGCTGCTGTATTTTCCTGAAGATGATCTGGCGCGGCGCACGCCGGGCGCGAAATATCGCTTTCTGGCCGAAGCGGTGATTATCCATAAGGAAAAGAGCGTCACCCGTACCTGGCGGGCGACGCAGATTTACTTCCGTGATTTGCTGGTGTATACCCGTAAACATCACGGCGCGGTGCGGGCGGCGCTGTTATGGCTGCTCTCTCGTCCGCTGCTGTGGGGCATGGCGCTGAAACGGGAGATATCATCACAACGGTTCACGCGGTGCGGTAACGGAAATCGGGGTGACGTAGGGGCGGGTTTATAAACCTGCCCCTACAGAACAGGACAACGATGCACGACTTGCAGGGCACACGCTACGACAGCACACGGCAGGCGTGGGAAAACATCTGGGACAGCGCCTCGGTGGAGGCCGAATTGCAGACCATGACCTACGCCCGCGCCCGGCAGACGATGGACACCTACGCGGCGTATTTGCCCATAGACGGCCTGATACTGGAAGCGGGCAGCGGCCTGAGCGCGGCGGTTATCACGCTGCGGCGGCGCGGCTTTAACGTTATCGGGCTGGATTACGCCGAAAACGCGCTGCACACTTCCCACCATTACGATTCCTCGCTGCCGCTAGTAGCAGGCGATGTTCACGCGCTGCCGTTTGGCGCAAGTTCGCTGGATGCCTATCTCTCATTTGGCGTGCTGGAACATTTTGAGCATGGCATGGGCGCGGCGCTGGCGGAAGCCCACCGCGTATTGAAGCCCGGCGGCGTGCTGGTGCTGACTATCCCCTACCCGAACGTGGTTCACCGGCTGGTGCAGTGGCGGCGCGGCGGGGCGCTGAACGATGAGAACTTTTACGAAAGCACCTATACCCGTGATGCGCTGTGTCAAAACGTAGCCAACGCGGGTTTTCGTGTTGTCAAAGCCGTGCCAACCAGCCACGCCTTTACGCTGTGGGGGCTGGGCGGTGTGTTCCGCAGACCCGGCTATTACCGGACGAGCGCGCTGGCGGATGCGCTGGGCGGCCTGCTGCGGGTCGTGCTACCCTGGGCGTTTAACTTCATGACGCTGGTGATCGCACGAAAATGATAACCTCCCCCGTGAGGGAAAATATAACACAGAGACACCGAGGCTCGGAGGCACAGAGGGCGGGCACACACGCCTATCCCTACGGATATTCATATTGCTAATGCCAAAGGGAATGGTGTGACTACCACCTCTCCCAGTGTACCACGTCATCAAACGGCTTGCGGCCACCGGGGCGCGGCGGGCGCGGAGCGACGGCCTCCGGCGTGGGGTAGCCGAACGACAGCGCACTCCGCAGATGCCATTCAGCTGGGAATCCCAGCACTTGCCGCGCATCTTCCGGCTGGTAAATGGACGCAAGGCACGAACCAACCCCCAGTTCCCAGGCGGCAAGCTGCATGTAGGCGGCAGCCTGACCGGCGTCAAACATGATCTGAAACTTTTCGCTGGGGTCGGGCGTGAGGATAGCCACGCCCAGCGCCGCGCCCGCCAGATGCCCCGCCCAGGTGCCCAGGCTGGATAACGCTGCCAGTGTATCCCGGTCGCGGATGGCGATAAACTGCCAGGTCTGCGTATTCTTCGATGACTGTGCCAGCCGCCCCGCGTTTAAAATCTGGCGAGTCACGTCGTCCGGCAGCGGGCGATCTTCAAACTGGCGGACAGCGCGCTTGGTGCGGATCGCTTCGTATACGTCCATTGTCATCCCCTCTGCTTATGATGCGGCGGATTGTAACGCTTTTATGACGGTTGGCGATTGGCTTTTGGCAGGTGGCAATTAGCAGCAGGACACGATCTATCGTGTCCCTACTCCATAAGGCAGGAAGCGTAAAGGATAAGGACAACTTTGCGTTATATTGGCAACCAGTAACTGATAATGACCATCCCTCCTGTTCACCATCGGCCACAGCCACCTCTCGGCAGACGATTTTCTGGCGCTGCTGTTGACAATTTCTGCTAGCCGATGTGTTATCATTTCCCATAATCGGTAACACAAACTCGGAACTCGGAACTTGGAACTCGGAACTGTTTTTGACACCCCTCCCGCACTCCTCGCTGACCGCTTTAAGACGCTGCGGTACGACGAGGCCGAACGCGCGGTGATCGTGCTCGACCGGCGTAAGTATCCGTTCCAGACCGAATACGTAGCGCTGCGAACAGTTGAGGAAGTCGCGCAGGCGATTGAAAACATGACGGTGCAGGGTGGCCCGCCGCTGGCTTACGTCGCCGGGCTGGGGCTGGCGCTGGCCGCGCGCGATCTGGACGGCTCGCTGACACAGGCGGTCGTGTCACTGGAACAGGCGGCGCGGCGGCTGCTGGCGACACGGCCAACGGCAGACGACCTCAAGATGGTCGTTCCGGCGGCGCTGGAACGCGCCCTGAACGCCCTGCGCGGTGGCGGTGACCCGCACCGGGCGGCGCTGGATTACGTCAACGGCGAGATTCAGCGCGGCAACGAGGTCAGCCGGAAGTGCGGCCAGTTCGCCGCGCGGCTGGTGAACGACGGCGACCAGATTTTGACGCACTGTATCGCCGGGGCAGCGCTGTGCTGGATGCTGTGGACGGCCAAACAGCAGGGCAAAACGGTAACGCTGGTCGGCTGCGAGACGCGTCCGTACTTCCAGGGCGCGCGCCTGACCGCTGCCAGCGCCCGCGAGATGGACATTGAGTTCAAACTCATCACCGATGGCATGTCGGCGCACCTGATGAGCACCGGCAGAATAGACAAGTTCATCTGCGCCGCCGACCGCGTGACGATGGACGGGCACATCACCAACAAGATCGGTACGCTGACCCACGCCATCGCGGCGCACCACTTCGGTAAGCCGTTTTACGTGCTGGGCTACGACGGCCCCGACCCGGCCACCGCCACCGGCGCAGACATCCCGATTGAAGAACGTAGCCCTGACGAAATCTTTTTCGCGCGCGGCGAAGCGGGTACTGTGCGCACCGCCATTCACGGCATCGGCGGTTACTACCCGGCGTTTGACATCACGCCGCCGCACCTCATCAGCGCGATTGTGACGGATAAGGGAATCTTCGCGCCGCACGCGGTTAGGGAATATTTCAGCGTTTCTATGGCATAATGCTGTTGAGCGAGGAGGTTATCATATGGCTGAGATGACGCGCGCGCGCATGACCGCCGCCGAGTTCGACCAACTGCCGGAAACGAACCAGCCAACCGAACTGATCGAGGGGGAATTGATCGTGAGTCCAGCGCCCGTGCCGAAGCACCAGCGTGTTAACCGCTGTACATCCGGTGTGCTGGAAGACCTGATTCCAAACGGCGAAATCTTTTACGCGCCGATGGATGTGTATTTTGACGACGACAATATCCCGCAGCCGGACATCATCTGGGTAGCGGAAGGCAGCCGGTGCAAAATTACGGACAAGCGGCTGGAAGGCCCGCCGGATCTGATCGTCGAGATTTTTTCGCCGGGCACGGTCAGCCGGGACAAAATTGATAAGTTCCAATTGTACGAACGCTATGGCGTCACCGAATACTGGATGATGGACCCGCACGAAGCCTATATCGAAGTCTACCGCTGGCAGGAAGGCCGCTACCTCCGGCAGGGGACGTATGCGCCCGGCAGCACGTTTGAATCGGCGGTGCTGGGCGGCAAAACCGTCACTGTCGCCGCCCTGTTTGGCGGATCATAACCATCACCGCCGCCGGGCGCGGTTCTGTCGTGGCTGCTGGTCGTCGGTCGTGGCGGAGTCATCGTCGTCTTTGGCGGCGTCCTGCCCCTCGCTGTACAACGGAATCTGGCCGGTAATGCCGGTGGCGTCGCCGTGAATTTCCGGCAGTTCCGGCGGCTGGGGCGACTCGTGCGGGGCATCAGGATCAAAATCCACTTTTGGCATCAGTCCCGTTTCTGACCCCTTGCGCGGTGGGGTTGCCGGTTTATCGCTCATCGTTTTTCCCCTGTACAACCAATCCAGGCTGATTGTAACACAGTCCGCAGCATCTGGTTATAAAAAAGTCGTTACGGCCCCAACGTAGCAGCGCCGTTAATCGCCCCGGCAATCCAGCCGATGGTGCCGGCAGCGGTCTGTACCCGCCACCACGTGATGCCGTCAGGGGTCGTTACCGGCCCGGCCAGGATGGCAACGTAGTCGCCGGGCAGCAGTGGCGCGCCCACGATCTCAAAGGTCACGCCCGGCCCGGAACGGATGTTGAGTTCCTGCACGTAAACGCGAAGCTGCTGTCCCGGCTGGTACTGGCTGCCCGCGATCACGCCGGACGGCGGAGCAGGTAGCGGAAGGGTCTCGCCGGGCGGCAGATCACCTTCCACCCAATTCACGGCGCGTGCCCCGGCTACCTGCCCGGTGATGTCGCGCACCTCGCCGTTGATGCTGGCGATAAACTGCTGGCCGCCGGTCTGCACAAACACCTGCGTGCCGTCAGGACTCCACTCCACGCGCTCCGGCATTTCCACGCTGCCGCCAATCGCGGGTGTAATCGCCTGACCAGCCATGTTGTAGATGTGTAACGGCTCGCGTGGGCCGTTCCGGTCGCCGGGCGCACCCAGCGCGTAAATCTGCCCGTCCGCCGCCTGGTTGGCGTAGCCCATCCACAGACCGTTGGCTTCCGCGTCGTACACCAGTTCGGAGAACGTACCATCGCGGTTAATCCAGCCGATATACACATGATTATCTGGCCCCGCGCCGCTGACGAGGATTCGCTCGTCACGCTCCTGCTGCATGATCTCCCACGTGCCAAACTGGTAGCGGAAGATCGGCGGGCGCACATCGCGGAACTTCTCCTCATATGATCGGGGCAGAATCACAATGCCGTCGCGGTTCTCCTGCGGGATGTGAACGCCCACCAGCAGCGCGTCACTGGTCGGCGACCATTGCAGCCAGCGGCTTTCCCAATAGTCAGGATTCTCGCGATTACTGGTAATGATACAACCGGGGAAATCCGGCGTTGGGCAGTCCACCAGCAGTTGCAGCGGGTCGAGCGTCGTCAGATCAAATACCCAGACACCATCGTCTGCCAGCCTGCGCCCGGCGACGATAAACGCCATCTGGTTGCCATCCGGCGACCAGGCGATGGCCGACACGTAGGCGTTATTTTCCTCGCGCGTTTGCGGCGTGATCTCCTGCATAAACGGTGATGAGTTTAACCGGTGGTTGATCGTGCCACCCAGATACAGATTGCCCGCCGCGTCGGTACTGGCGAACAGGTTAAAGTCGCGCGGGTTGCGGGCGAACAGTGTCGGGTCGGGGTTGTCGCCAGGCAGGTTGAAGCCGGTCAGGCCAGCAGTCGAACTGAGAGCAAAGGCGCGCGTCTGTGGGTTGATCGTAATCAGCGTCGGTACGCCGGGCGGCGGGGGCAGCGTCGGCGCGAGCGTTACGATCAGCGCGACGGTTGGCTGCGGCGAGGCGGTGAAAGTTGGCAGCGCCGGCTGCGGCGAGATGTCCGCCTGAATCGGCGTGACGTTGATGTCCGGTGGCGCTTCAGCCGTGATAAACGTCGGCGTTGCGTCCAGCGTGGGCGCGGGCGTCGGCGATGGCGCGAAGAAGATGGCGGCCTCGGCGGCGGACAGCGTGCGCGTGGCCGTCACCGCTGGCTGCGCGAAGGCCGTCAGTTCCGCCGCCGACAGCGTGCGCGTGGGTGCGAGGGTTGGCAGCGGCGTTTGCGTGGGAGGTGGTGTACTGCTGGGCGTGAGCGTCATCGTTGGCGTGAATGATGGTGTGAGTGTTGGCAACGGCGTATTCGTCGGCAGCGGCGTATCGGTCGGAATTAGCGGCAGCGGCGTGGGCGTTGGCGGCAGTGTATTGGTCGCCGTTGGCTGCGGCGTCCACGTGGCTGTCGCTGTCGGTTCATCCGTATTTGTCGGTGTCAGAGTCGACGTAGCGGTTGGCATATCCGTCGCTGTGGCCGTATTCGTCGGCGTGGCGGTTGGCGCGTTGGTGTCGGTCGGCGTGGGTGTGACGCTTGGAGTCGGAGTAGCCGTCGCCGTATTCGTCGGCGGCGGGGTAAAGGTGGCGCTGGGGGTGGCGGTCAGCGTAGCGGTTGGGATGGCCGAGGGCAGCAGGGTGGCCGTCGCCGTTTGCGTGGGCAGCAGCGCCAGCACGGTGGGGATGGGCGTATCGGTCGCCGGGGGCGCGTCGGTCGGCGTGCGCGTGGGGGCAACGGTTGGTGTCACCTGCGGCACGGACAGATTGCAGGCGGCCAGCAGAAAGGCCAGCAGGAGGACAGCGAGTCGCCGGAACATAAACGCCCTTCACACGCAATTTTCGTGGTGCAGGGACGGGTCTATAAACCCGCCCCTACCATCATTCCTGATTATAAACACACCCCATCAGCGGCGCGATAGACGCCTGGGCGCTGGTTCGCCTACGCCTGTACGACGGGATAAAATAACTATGGTGTAGAGATGTAGGGGCGCACGGCGGTGCGCCCTACGAAACACGATTGAGGAGACCTGTGAAACCACCTGCCATACCACTGGAAAAAATCACCGCCCTGCCGGAGGTGTACCGCTTCACCGTGCCGGAGGACTACCGCGACGCGATGGGGCATATGAATATGCGCTGGTATCTGGCGATCTTTGACGAAGCCGGGATTCCGCTGTTCAACCGCTTCGGCCTGACGCTGGACTATTACGCGCAGCACCACGCCGGCGGCTTCGACCTGGAACACCACATCCACTATTTAAACGAAGTGCGGATTGGCGACACGCTTTCAATTCGGGCGCGGCTGCTGGGACGTAGCGCCAAGCGGCTGCATTACCTGCTGTTTATGCTCAACGAGACACGGGGCCTGCTGTCGTCCGTCTTTGAGTGTGTCAACTCGTATGCCGATTTAAACGTCCGCCGTACCGCGCCCTATCCGCCGGAAATCGCCACCAGCATTGACGCGCTGCTGGCCGAACACCGCGCGCTGGACTGGGACGCGCCGGCCTGCGGCGTGATGAGCGCGTAGCTAACAACCAATGACTTCTCCAAAACCCGGAACTCGGAACCCGGAACTCGGAACCAGGTTTTCAGTTTTCAGTTTTCAGTTTTCAGTTTTGATGCTGATCGTGATCGGGTACGTCATCGTCGCCGGGCTGTTTGCAGCGCTGACGCCCGCCTGGCAGTCGCCGGACGAACCGGCACACTACAACAATGTGCGGCATATCGCGCAGAAGGGCGGCTGCTGCCCGGTGATTGAGCCGGGCGACTGGCAGAACGCCTACCAGGACGAACTCAAAGCAGCGCGGTTTAAGCCTGACCTGCTGGGACGGCTGGACACGATTCAGTACGAAGATCACCAGCCGCCGCTGTATTACCTGCTGGCACGTGTCTGGACGCCATTCCCTGCGCAGGACAAACTGGTGCAGATGCGGCTGTTTTCGGTGCTGATCGGCGCGGGCGTGGTGCTGTGCGCTTACGGCATTGGGCGCGCGCTGCTGCCGGAGCGCCCGCAGGTCGCGCTGGCGATGGCCGCGCTGGTGGCGTTTTTGCCGCAGCACGTGCATATGCTGGCGTCGGTGAACAACGACGGACTGGCGGAATTCATCATTGGCCTGACGCTGCTGGCGACTATCTACTATCTGCAGGACCGGCGCTCGCTTGTGTTATATCCCATCCTCGCCGCCGCGCTGATGCTGGCGATTCTGGCGGCGGTCGCCATCCTCGGCGATCTACTGTTCGACCCGGCGCGCGCCAGCACAACATCAATGAACCTGCTGGCGATGGTGGCGGCGGTGGGAATGCTGGCCGTAGCCGTGCGCTACGGCTACGTCTGGCTGAAGTTCCCCAACCGACGCCGAATGGCGGTGCAGCCCTGGATGCTCGGACTGCTGGTTGGCCTGGGGCTGGTGACGAAGGTCAGCACGCTGCTGTTGATCGGCGTTGTGCCGCTGGCGATTTTCCTGAAATGGCGCATGGGGCGCGTAGGGGCACGATATATCGTGTCCCTACCCCCGCAGGTCACGCGGCAGGCGGCGGTGACGCTGTGGCGCTACCGCGATACGGCTTTGGGTAGAGTCGGCGCGTCTATCGTCAAACGAGCCGTACCGAATTTGCTCAAACGCCGCTTACAGCCGTTCGCGCCGCTGCTGCGCGATTTGGCCGGGTTCGCGCTGCCGGTGATCGTGCTGGCGGGTCTGTGGGCGCTGCGGAATATCAGCGTCTACGACTTCCCGGATGTGTTCGGGCTGCGCGCGCACGACGCGGTGGTGGCCGGCCAGCTCCGCACCGCCGACCTGATCGCGCAGATTGGCGCCGGCGAATACCTGTCCCGCGCCGTGCAAACCACGTTCAACAGCTTCTGGGGGCAGTTCGGCTGGATGGCCGCGCCGATGCCGACCTGGGCGTACATCTTCGTGCTGGCGCTGCTGGCGCTGGCAGCGGCGGGGTGGGTTTTACAGATTCGCCGTGTTGACCCCACCCCCCACCCCCTTCCCCGTCAACAGGGAGGGGGCGAAAAAAGCCTCCCCCGCCGGCGGGGGAGGTTGGGTGGGGGTCAAACGTCTGCCTACCTGATTCTGGCGTTCACCGCCCTGCTCGCCGTCCTGGCCTACCTGTATTACAACACCGTGTTTGTGCAGTTCCAGGGGCGCTATTTGTATCCGGGGTTAATTCCGTTCGCGCTGGCGCTGGCGCTGGGTGTGGATGCGGTGCGGGGGTTCGTTTTTTCGAGAAACCGTAGGGGCGAACCGTCGGTTCGCCCCTACACCGCGTCTCTGACCATTTTGCCGTTCCTGCTGTTCGCGCCGCTGGATGTGTATCTGCTGTTCCGGTTCATCATCCCGGCGCTGTCGCCATGACGTTTGTCCCGCCGATTCGAACGGTTGCCTAACTTGTTTCGATGCCCGTTTGTGGCGTAAGATAATCAGTAAAGCCTGTACTTGTAGGGGCAGGTTTATAAACCCGCCCCTGCGCCAAGCCAAAACAGCGGTGTCATGACCAAAAGCGTCTTTATCAGCAGCACCAGCCGCGATCTGAAAGCCTACCGCGAGGCCGCCATCGAAACCTGCCGTAACCTCGGCTTCACGCCGATTGCGATGGAAAATTTCGAGGCGATGGGCGTGGGCGCAACCGAAGGCAGCAAACGCAAGCTGCGCGAGGCCGATCTGTACGTCGGCATCATCGCGCACCGCTACGGTTACGTTGAAGCCGGTCATGATCGCAGCGTGACGGAGATCGAGTTCGACTACGCCGGCGAACGCGGATTAGACCGGCTGTGCTTTCTGGTAGACCCGGCGCATCACTGGCCGGACGACGCCTACGAACCGGAACAGGTGGCGCGGCTGGCGGCGTTTAAGAGCAAGATCGAGCAGACGGTCATCCGGTCGCTGTTTACGACAGTCGAGGATTTCCAGCAGAAGCTGATCCAGGCGCTGGTCGAATGGCAGGAGTGGCGCGCGGCGCGTTCCGGCGAACTGGACGCGGTGCTGGCGACCACGCCCGACGACGTGCCGAACCAGCCGGAAAAACTGGTCGGACGTGACGACGTGCTGAATGAGGTAGATGCGCTGCTGGACAAAGGCAGGCGCGTGCTGCTCCAGGGCTTCGGCGGGACCGGCAAAACCGCGCTGGCGGCAACGGTGGTGGCGCGGCGCATCGCGGCGGGAAAGGGCGCGGCGCTGTGGCTGCGCGCCGGGACGGAAGACCGCGACGGCCTGCTGCTGGCGCTGGCGAGGCCGTTTAACGCCGAACAGACCATTGCCAAGGAGGCCAGCGTCCAGGCGCGGGCGCGGGTGGTGCGGCTGCTGCTGACGCAGAATAACGTCCGGCTGGTGGTGCTGGACGACGTCTGGAACGGGCGCGCCATCACGCAACTGCTGAATATTAACGCTATTCCGGGCGGCACGCCGGTGCTGGTCACATCGCGGCAGCGGTACACCGGCCTGACACGGATTGACGTAGGCCGCCTGACGCGGGCAGCGGCGCTGGAACTGCTCAGTCAGTTGGGCGAACCATCCTTATCCAACAACTCGCAGGCCGACGCGTTGTGCGCCAAGCTGGGCGACCACGCCTTCGCGGTGCGGCTGGCCGGGCTGACTTTGGCGCTCGATGACCTGACACCGGGCGAACTGCTCAAGCGCATCGAGGCTGCGCCGTACAAGCTGGCCGCGCCAGATGGCAGTGAGGATGAAGGCCGCGCCAGCGTGGAAGACCTGCTCTCCGCCAGCCTGTACACGCTGGACAGCGAAGCGCGGGTGATGTTCCTGGCGTTTGGCGCGTTTTTCACCGCCAGTATCACGCCCGATCTGCTGGCGCTGTACCTGAAGCGCCACCGCGACGTGGTGGAAGATGCGCTCAACCGCCTGCAGCGGCGTGGGCTGGCGGAACGCAGCGCCGAAACCGCCGAACGGGCCGTCGAGTATCGCATCCACGATCTGGCCTACAGCTATGCCAAGGCGCAGGCCACCGATGACCAGCGCCGCCGCGCCCTGGACGCCTGCTTCGCCTATCTGGAACGCCATCCTAACCCGACCCCGGCACACTTCGCCGCGCTGCGCTCCGAGCTGGACAACTTTTTTGGCGCGGCCAGTTGGGCGATGAGCGCCGGACGCTACGACGACGTGATGAGTCTGGCGGACTGGCTGTATCGTTCACCGGACGGCGATGAGGGTTTTTTGCACCTGCAGGGCTATGCTGGGCTGGCGATCACGCTGCTGGCGCAGGCCGCCGCCGCCGCGCAGGCTGCCGGCGACTACCGCTGCCAGGCGGCCTATTTGAGCAGCCTGGGCAGCGCCTACCGCGACGTGGGACAGGTCAAAACCGCTATCAAACATTACCGGCAGGCGTTAAAGCTCTATCACGACCTGGGCGACACCGCCGGTGAAGGGCTGACGCTGGGACGGCTGGGCATCGCTCACCGGCTGCTGGGACAGACGGAGCAGGCCATCGAGCAGTTGCAGCAGGGGTTAACACTGTCGCAGCAGGCCGACAACGCCCATGCCCGCGAAATGAACCTGTCGAATCTGGGTATCGCCTACCGCCAGCTTGGGCAGGTGGAAACAGCGGTAGGCTATCTGCGGCAGGCGTTGGACCTTGCCCGCGCGCGGCAGGACAAACGCGGTGAGGCGATCAACCTGGGCAACCTGGGTGATGCTTACCGCGATCTGCGTCGGTCAGAGGAAGCGGTGCAGCATTACCGGCAGGCACTGGCACTGGCGCGGGAAACCGGCGACCGGCGTGGCGAAGCGATCAACCTGGGGCGGCTTGGTGATACCTTGCGCGAACAAGGGGAATTCGTGGCGGCGGTGGATTATCTGGAACAGGCGTTAGCCATTGCCCGCGACACGGGCGACAAACGCGGCGAGGCGATCAACCTGGGGCGATTGGGCGACACGCTGCGTGACCAGGGGCAGTTAGAAGCGGCATTAGAGCAGCACCACGAGGCACTGGAAATCGCGCGGAAGATGGACGACAAACGCGGCGAGGGCTACAGCCTGATTGACCTGGCGCTGGATTATCAGGCGATGGGCCAGCGCGATACGGCACTTCAGCACTTTAAGGATGGACGCGCCATCTTTGAATCGCTGAAAGCGGCGCACCAGGTCGAGCGGATTGATAAGCAGATGGCCGGCACACAAGCTCATCCGTCTAATACTGAATACAATAACCCATAGTCGGCCTACATCTCCAAACACTATGTATAAAAGTAACCCACACTTGAATGTACCTTCGGATGACACAAAACTCTGGAGGTATATGGATTTCACGAAGTTTGTTTCTCTGTTGAGTCTACAAGCACTGTTTTTCCCTACTGTTTCCGCACTAAAAAACTCGGACATTTGGGAAGGGTCATGGACTAATTTCGAAGCTGCTGAGTATGTTGGTTCTGATAAATCATCTATTGAAACTACGAAGAAAGTGATGTTCCCTTATATGAATAGAGCCGCAAGCAAACAAGCGGCGATTTCTTGTTGGCACATGAATGATTATGAATCAATGGCTATGTGGAGACTTTACTTGTCTACGGACAAGGAATGGATAGCTATTCAAACTAATTTTGGTCGTTTAACGGGTTGTTTTATTTTTGATCATGAAAATTGGCCCGTATGGGGAGGGAATTTTAACTCACGACCAATTCCAGTAATGGCAGGTCAAGTTGAATATGTGGATTGGGAAAAATCACCTTCAAACACCGATACTATCAAGCAGTATTTCTATAAAGGGAAGTCTTTTGAACACGAGAAGGAACTCCGAATCATTGCACAGCTACATCCGATTATCGGTAGTTTCAGTGAATCACGAATTAGGTAAGGCATAAACCAGAACCGTTCGCAAGGGCGGAAAAAGGGTCTCAATGGCACGAACAAGCAGTTTACGGAAGCGGTCAAAACGCAGCAGGGTGGGGATGAGTTTGTGCCTGCCCTTGCC
>JACRPS010000026.1 GCA_016223085.1 Chloroflexota bacterium | reverse complement strand
TTGATGTACGTCTTCCGCTTTCAGTTGATTTTTCGGTATGATCGTCATGACTTGGTTCGGCTAGGTTGGTGTGGTAACCAAACCCTACCCGTTCCAAGTCCCTTGTCAAGTCCGTCTCAACTTTCGTGATTCACTGAAATTCGTTGGATAGAGAGGGGGTTCGACTCCCTCCAGGGGCGCAGACTCACAAACGGAAACAATGCCCGCCACCTGAGCGGGCATTGTCGTTATCAGGACATGATCTCTTTGTATAGGCTCTGGGTTTCGGCCAGAGGTTCGCGCCCATCGCGGCGCAGGTCTTCGACCAGGCGCTGGTAGTGCGCGGCGGCCTCACTGCGGCGGCCCAGGCGGGTATAAAGCTGCATGATGTCGCGGTGCAGGTTTTCGCGGCTGGAGTCTTCCGCCAGTGCCCGCTGGAACAGCCCCAGGGCCTGCTCCGGGCGGTCTTCCTTGAGCCGGATATAGGCCATCTCGGTCAGGGCTTCCAGATAGCCGGACTGGAAATCACGGCGGCGATCCACAATCCAGCGGTCGGTATGCCCTTGCAGGAACGGCCCGCGATAAATTTCAATAGCGCGCTGCCAGGCGGCCATGCGATTTGGATTGTCTTCGTTGCGGCCTTCCATCAGGGCTTCCACAAAATCCATCACATCGTAGCGGATGGCCAGTTCAGGGTTCACGCGGTAATAGCCGCCATCATGCACCAGCACGTCCATGTCCAGCGCCTTGTGCAGCCGACGTTTGGTGACATGGAAAACGTTGACGGCCTGATCAGTGTCCAGTTCCGGCCAGAAGGCCTGACAAATCTCCGAACGGGTGATGATCGGTCGGTCGAGCGCGAAGAAAAACAGCAGGCGCGGCAGGTGACCTTCCCAGGTGTCAATTGGCTGGCCGTTCATCAGCACGTAACCCGGCCCCAGCGCGTACACTTCCAGCTTGTTTTTGCCTTCAGTTTCGATCTCGTAGAAGTCGCGCCGGATCAGGTGATCGTCTTCCAGCAGCACCGCTTTTTTCTGGGCAATGAGCGAAACCCAGGGCAGGCGGGGCAGGGTGCGGCTGTTAATCACCAGGCGGCAGTTCGGCGGCAGTTTGCTGACCAGCTTTTCGACAAACATCTGCACGTCGTCGGCGCTGTCGCTGCGGTCGTACTCGTCCAGAATCAGGTAATACGGCTCGTCACTGATTTCCGCCAGATCACGCGCGAACGTGTCCAGCAGAACGTCAAGGTTCTCGTAGCTGTCCTGAGGTAAGATATTGGTATGCCGACCGAAGGTGGGATGCTGGTTCGCCAGATCATGGGTGATGCCAGTCAAAAAAGATGGCAGATTGATGTCATCCTGCCCCATCGCGTAATAAAAAACTTTCAGATCGGCACTGTTGATGAGCCTGGCGACCAGCACGGAGCGATACCGGCTGCGCGGGTGCAGCAGGATAACCCTGGCGTTGGCTGCCTGCTCCTGGAAGGCCTGGAAGGTACGGTCAATGAGATGATGTAGTTGCATATGCTCTCTGTCCCCACGTTACAAACGAAAAAGTGCTGCTTACCCATAGTATAGCACATCAATAATAACATTTGCTAATGTACACGTAGCTTTCGGTTACAAAACTCATTTCTGGCATATAGCGAAAGCTGTTTATGGTGAGGAGGCGGTATGAAACGTCCCGGTCGTCCCTTCGGTGTTGCGATTGCCATCGCTGCCGGCGTCTTTCTGTTCGCACTGCTGCCGCTGCTTCAGGTGGGTATGGCGCTGACCGTGCGGCAGCATTTTTTGAACGCCGCCAGTTCCGATGACACATTCGCGCCACTGGCGAGCGGCGCAGATTTTATCGGCGGCGTGTCTACCGGCCAGCTTGCGCTGCAAAGTGTACTGGCTCTAGCGTTTCTGGTTGTGGCGGTGGTGACGTGGCGCGGGCGTCCACCGCAGATGCGCTTTATCTACGTCGGCGCGGTTGTGCTGCTGACGGCGATTAAATTCGCGGCGGTGCTAGCTCAGTCGGCTGCCCGACCCGACGTGCAGGCCGGGGTGAGTTCCGGCGATGACCTGGCGCGCACGCTGACACTCGGCCAGTTTGTGATCGAGTTTCTTGTCATGCTGTACGTGGTCTGGTACCTGAACCGCGCGCCAGCGCGAGCCTTCTTCCGGGGCTACTTTCTGCCACGACCGCCAGACACAGCGCCGCCTGAAGCGACGCCATCAGCGGCGCAGGTCGAGCGATGAGGTCAAAGCCTGCTCGCGTTCCGCCATTTCCCGCTGCACCAGTTCGCGCCGCAGCGTCTTGCCGACCAGCGTTTTGGGCAGCTCCTGAATGAAGGCGTAGCGGCGCGGGATTTCATAAGCCGCCAGGTGGCTGGCGCAGTGGTCCATCAATTCCTGCTCCGTCACCGTCATGCCCGGCTTCAACACAATCCACGCCTTCAGCGCTTCCTCACCAACTTTGTCGGGATGCGGGATGGCCGCGACGCCCACCTCTAACACGGCGGGGTGGTCTTTCAGCACCTTTTCGACATTGGTGGGATAAACGTTGAAGCCGCCGATGAGCGCCATATCCTTTTTGCGGTCAACGATGTAAAAATAGCCGTCCTCGTCCATGTAGCCGATGTCGCCGGAATACAGCCATTTTTTGCCGTTGTGCTCGCGCAGGGTGTTGGCAGTTTCAGTTGGCATTCCATGATAGCCAACCATGATGTTCGGGCCGGACATCACAATTTCGCCGATCGCGCCAACCGGCATGTCGGTTACGCCATCGTCCAGGCTGACGATACGGATGTCCATATCCGGCAGGGGCATCCCGACCGAGCCAACCTTGTTGCTGCCAACCATCGGGTTGCTGTGCGACCCGGCTGACGTTTCGCTCATGCCATAGGCTTCGTTCAGTCTGCGCCCGCCGAGCGCTTCAAACTCGCGCTTGGTAGCCGGAGGCAGCGGGGCGGCGCCGCTGACCGCCATGCGGAATGAATCGAGCGATACCTTGCCGGACTTCACGTCCGGGTGGTTCACGACAGCGTTAAACATGGCCGGAACGCCCAGGAATACGTTTGGCCGGTAGTGCTGGATGATACCCACCAGGTTATCCACATCGCGCGGGTTGGCGACCAGGATGATCTTCGAGCCGGAGGCAACCGCCTGGCTGAGCAGCACCACCAGCCCGTACACGTGGAACATGGGAATCGCGCCGAGGTAGACGAGGTCTGCTCGTTTGAGGTCGCCAAACGCGCCGGTGTCTTCCGAGGTCCAGGCCATCATTTGCATCAGGTTGGCGACCAGCGCCCGGTGCGGCAGCATGGCCGCTTTGGAAACACCGGTCGTGCCGCCCGTGTACTGGAACAGGCCGATGTCGTCCGGTGAAACCACCCCTTCGGGTTGCTGTCCCGCGTGATTGCGCAGCACATCCTGAAACCAGTAGTCGCCGTCGGCGAGATGTTCGACCCGGTGGCCGTCCTTTCTCTCCTTGGACAGCGTGAACAGCAGTTTTGCCAGCGGCGGCAGATATTCCTTGATGTTGGTGACGATGACGTGTTTGACTTTTGTATTGGCCTGTATCTGCTTGATGGTGTCGTAATACAGGCTGAGGGTGACAACGATGGGCGCGTCGCAGTCGTTGATCTGGTAACGCATCTTCTCGGCGGGGTAGGTGGGGTTGGTGGCTGCGACCACACCGCCGGCCTTAAGAATTGCAAAGTAGGTGATGGCAAAGGCGACCGCGTTCGGCAGCACGACCGCTACGCGGTCGCCTTTTTTCAGCCCCAGTTTGATGAACCCCGCCGCCAGCGCATCAGAGAGGGCATCCAGTTCGCGGTAGGTCATGGTGGCCGACTGCCAGCCGAGGCCAGGCAGTTTCGCCGGTGTAATGAGCGCGACCCGGTCCGGCGACTGCCGTGCGGTCTGGCGCAAAAATTCGTGAATGCCATGCTGCGGGTATGGCTCTAACGTTGCTGGTACGCCGCGATCATAATTTCTTACCCAGGGTCGTTCCAGATAAGCCGTCATCTTTTAAGAACCTCATGGTTTCTATTTTGGTTGGCCTAATTATAGAGGAAAAGGATACGGAGCGCATGTCGGCAGGGGTACGGGGAATGGCGAACGGTGAGAATATTCGTCTGTAGGGACACGATCTATCGTGTCCCTACAGAATCACAAAGTGAAGAATATGCACTTCTAACTCAATGGTGCAATTCCACGCTGGCGTTGGACAGTACGACTTCGCCGCGCTCGGCGGTGGTGGTGCGGAACAACACGCGGCTGCCTTCCTGCCACATCTCCGTGACCAGCGTTTCGCCGGGGAAAACGTGTTTAGCGAAGCGGACCTTGATGCTCCTGAAGCGCGAGGGGTCGTTGTTACAGAAGTGTTTAAGCACGGCGCGACCGGCGAAACCAAAAGTGCACAGGCCATGCAAAATCGGGCGGTCGAAGTTGCCAATCGCCGCCATCTGCGGGTCAGCGTGCAGTGGGTTGCGGTCGCCGCACAGGCGGTAGAGCAGCGCCTGATTGTCCGCCGTCTGCTGGCGGGCAACGGCGTCCGGCGGGCGGTCGGGGAGGGTTTCCACCGGGCTGGACGGGCCGCGGTCGCCGCCGAAGCCGCCCAGTCCGCGAATGAACATGGACGACTGGTTGAAGGCGATTTCCGCGCCGGTTTCGTCGTAACAGGGCGCATCGGTGACAACCAGCATTCCACTGCCCTTGTCGTAAATCCGGCTGATGCGCGGCCTGCAGGTCATCACGCCAGCCGTTGGCAGCGTCTGTTTGATCTCCAGTACCTGTTCGCCGTGAACCAGCATCATCGGGTTAAACTCAATGTCGCCCAGCCTGCCGGTCAGGATGGTGTCAATCATGCGCGTGGGGTAAAGCACGGCGAAGGTCGGCAGGGCCTTAAACCCCAGGCTGCTTAACTCGTAGACAAATTGGAGTTCGTCCTGGTCGAGCACGTCCGCCGGCGCGCCCACTGCCAGCGCGTACAGCGACACGTCGCGTTCAGTATAGCTAAAGGTAAACGGCTCAAATTCGTGACCGATGACACGGTTCACGTCAAATTTATTCTCAACCATATGATGAATCTCCATGTAGAAGAACCGTGTAGGGGCGGGTTTATAAACCCGCCCCTACGAGTGTATCGCTGCGTTATTGCCTCTACCGGGCTACGCCTTCGACTTATCGCGTTCGGTCAGTTCCATCTGGACGAGTTCGCGGCGCAGCGTTTTGCCGACGGTGGTCTTGGGCAGTTCGCTGATGAAGGCAAAACGGGTTGGGACTTCGTAGCGCGCCAGCCTGGATTCACAGTGTTTAATCAGGTCCTGTTCAGTGCAGGTCATACCGGGGCGCAGGACAATCCACGCCTTCAGCGATTCCTGCCCGACCTTCTCCGGGTGCGGGATAGCCGCCACGCCGACTTCCAGCACCGCCGGGTGCTCTGACAGCACTTTTTCTACGGCGTTGGGGTAGACGTTAAAGCCGCCGA
This sequence comes from Chloroflexota bacterium, assembly GCA_016223085.1. Taxonomy (GTDB): domain Bacteria; phylum Chloroflexota; class Anaerolineae; order Aggregatilineales; family Phototrophicaceae; genus CFX2. The sequence continues at coordinate 74,105 of JACRPS010000026.1, read as the reverse complement.
TCAGCGCCATGTCTTTCTTGCGGTCAACAATGTAGAAATAGCCATCCTCATCCATGCGGGCGATGTCGCCGGTGTACAGCCAAACCCTGCCGTTGTTTTCACGCAACACGTTGGCAGTTTCGGTCGGCATCCCGTGATAGCCAACCATCAACTGCGGGCCGGTCATGATGAGTTCACCTACGTCGCCGACCGGCATATCCGTCACGCCGTCGTCCAGGCTGACGATGCGGCAGTCCATGTCCGGCAGGGGCAGGCCGATAGAGCCGGTGCGGTTTTCGCCTTTCAGCGGGTTGCAGTGGCTGGCGGTGGGTGCTTCGCTCATGCCAAAACCTTCCAGCAACGTGCCACCGCTGAGACGCTCAAACTCCTGCTTGGTGGACGGCGGCAGCGGCGCCGAACCGCTGACACAGGCGCGAATCGAGTGCAGGTTGACCTTGCCTTCCTTGACGAGTGGATGATTGTTGATGGCGTTATACAGCGCTGGCACGCCCATAAACAGCGTCGGTTTGAAGGTGTTGATGTTGTCCAGCACGTCGGGAATGTCACGCGCGTTGGGGACGAGGGCAATCTTCGCACCGATGCCAATGGCGAAGTTTAACACGGCAACCATGCCAAAAGCGTGGAACATGGGAATCGCGCCCAGAAAGACTTCGCTGTTGGCGTTCGACGGAATATCCCTGCCAAACAGCCAGGCGCGCATTTGCAGCGTGTTCGCCACCAGCGCGGCGTGGGTGGACATGGCGGCTTTGGACACGCCGGTCGTGCCACCCGTGTACTGGAAGATGGCGAGGTCGCTGGACGTGACCTGCCGGTTTGCCTTTTTCCCGGCGAACTGCGTCAGCAGGTCCTGCAGCCACACGTCGCCCGCGCCCAGGCTGTCAACGCGATGGCCTTCCTTTTTCTCCTTCGCCAGCGTGAACAGCAGCCGGGCAATCGGCGGCAGATATTCCTTGACGTTGGTGACGATGATCTTTTTAACCTTCGTCTTCGGCTGAATCTCCTTTATCATTCTGTAAAAGAGACTCATGCAGATGACAATTTCGGCGTCACAGTCGTTGATCTGGTAGGCCATCTTGTCGGCGGGGTAGGTGGGATTGGTGGCCGCCACCACGCCGCCAGCCTTCATCACGCCGTAATAGCTGATGACAAAAGCTGCGATGTTCGGCATGACCAGCGCCACGCGGTCGCCGGTCTTCAAGCCCATGTCAATCAGCGCGGCGGCCAGGCTTCCGGACAGGCGGTCGAGTTCGGCGTAGGTCATGGTGCTGGCCTGCCGCCCCAGTACCGGGAGATGGGCGCTGCTGATGAGCGCCACGCTGTCAGGTGATTTCTTCGCCGCGTCTTCAAGAAAACTGTAAACGGTGATGGGGGGGTAAGGCTCCAGTGTTTTGGGAACGTTAGCGTCGTAGCTTTTAGTCCAGGGGCGGTCTGCGTAGGTAACCATATTGTGTAATCCTCTAAAAACCAAATCCGTATTTAATTAACAGTATAACCAATCGAACGCCCCCGGTCAAAGCCGACTCATCAACCCCTTAACTGCCACTCCAGCGCCGCCAGGCGTCCGGGATTTTGACCACCTGCCCGTCGTGGGTGATGCAGATGTGCCTGCTGAAGCCTGTCACCAGCAAATCGCCGGTGACAGCGTGAACAATCTCGTATTCAAACGTAAGGGTGCGGCTTTTCATCTCGCCAATCCAGCAGCGCACGGTCACGCGGTCATCGTACCGCGCCGGTTTGACGTAGCGGGCGCCGACTTCCGACACGGCTAAATAATGCCCGCCGCGCTCGAAGCTGGCATAGTCACTGCCGCGCAGGCGGGCATAGTTGCTGCGGCCTTCCTCAAAATAGACGATATAGCTGGCGTGATGGACAATGCCCATCGCGTCGGTTTCGGCATAACGGACGTGGAACGTGGTTTCCGCCACAAAGCGGTCGGTCGGTGCCAAGCGGTCCTCCAGGGTGTAACAGTGCAACAATCAGCAGGAACAACACCAAAGACCGCCGGCGGGTTCGATTAGCCCTGCGGCTTCGGTGACTGCTGCGCCCGCTGATTATACCGTTCCCGGAAGGTCTGGAACTCCTTTTGCAGCGCGTCCAGTTCTTCGTCTGACATATCTTCCAGATCAACCAGCCGGTTGCGCGCCTGTTCGACGCTGCGGATCAGCTCATCCAGCTTCAGGTGAATCGCCTTGGCATCGCGGTTCTGGGTATTCTGGATGAGGAACACCATCAGGAAGGTAACGATGGTTGTGCCGGTATTGATAACCAGTTGCCAGGTGTCGGAAAAGTGGAAGATCGGGCCGGTGATTGCCCAGACAACAATCACCAGCACCGCCACGATAAACGCCCAGGGGCTGCCAACGATAGCTGAGGTTTTGTGCGCGAATTTGCGGAAGAACTCGTTCATAACCTGTCTCTCGTTAAGCTCGACTCGCTGCTGTTATTGTAGAGAACGTTAGTTAGAGTTCTATTTATGCCCTTGCGACCGGTTTACATGAAGATTGTTTAAGGGTTATTGCCCGGTATGTTATAATGCAGATCATGAAGTCCGAATACCGATAAACAGATGGTGGAGGCGGGCATGGACATCAACCAGGCCGCACGGATGATTGAGTGGCTGGACGAAGAACGGCGGCGCGACAAAGCGACGATTGCGACGCTGGAAGAGCGGCTGGCGCAGCAGCAGGATACGATTGATGCGCTCTCGAAACGGCTGGGCAGCATCGAGTCTGACCAGACGGTGATGAAAAGCCAGTTCACGCCCAGCGGGCGCGAAGCCGAAATGATGGAACAACTGCGCAAGGAAATGCAGCAGTTGCTGGAAAAACTGGAAGCCAAACGCCTGACGGCGGAGCGCGAGGCGGAGCGCCGGACGGAACTGATGCGCGAGAATCTTCAGCGTTCCATCCGCGAGCAGACGGAGCGGCTGGACAAAATCGAACGCCTGACCAGCGAGTTGCCGGCGCACCAGGTCGAACGCGAGCGGGTATCCGACGCGGTGGCGACGCTCCAGCAGCGTGTGGATGACCTCTACAAAAAAGTAGAAGAACCTGACCGGCGGCTGGCATTTCTGGAAGAACAGCGCCGCCAGGATGCGCGGCGCATTTCCGAAACCCAGTCGGAAATCCCGGAAATCCAGAAGCAGATTGACAGCATTCGCCCCAAGCTGCAACTGCTGGAAGAACTGGCGCTGCGCACCGAACGCAAGGTGCAGGACGTGCAGAACGCCGAGCGCGACCGCCGGGACCAGATTCAGCAGTTTATTGACCAGCAAACGCTGCTGCTGCAACAGCGCGACCAGCAGGTAGCCGAACTGATGAAACGCTTCGGCGAGCAGGACAGCGTGATGCAGCGCAACCTGGAACGCTTCGAGGTGTGGTCGGAAGCCTACCGCAATATGAAGAAGATTATTGACGATTTTGAACGCATCGGCGACCGGCTGGAACGCCGCATTAACGAAGTGGCGGAGATGCAGCGGTTGAGCGAGGAACGCTTCCGCCAGGAGTGGAACGACTGGACGGCGGACGACCAGAAACGCTGGAAGCAGTTTACGCTGTCCAACGATGAGGTGTGGCGCGGCCACGATAAAGAGTTTGATCGTTTTGTGCAGCGGCTGGCAGAGATCGAAACAATGTTCGCGCCCATTCTGGATAGCATCAACCGGCTGTGGAATCTGGAACGGGAGCGCGCCCAGCTTTACCGCGAACGGTATCAGGCGCTGCTGATGGAATTTGATACCGGCGCCAAACTGCCGACGCCCAAACCGGCGCCGGCAGGGAACGGCAGCGGGAACGGCAGCCCCGCCGATGGTTCGTAAGCGGCGATGCGCGTTATCGGAACGGCGGGACACGTTGATCACGGCAAATCCACGCTGGTGCGAACGCTGACCGGCATTGACCCTGACCGGCTGGCGGAAGAAAAAGCCCGCGAGATGACGATTGATCTCGGTTTCGCCTGGCTCAAACTGCCGGATGGCGAAACGGTGGGCATCGTGGATGTGCCCGGCCACCGGGATTTCATCGAAAACATGCTGGCCGGGGTGGGGGGCATAGACGCGGTGCTGCTGGTCATCGCCGCCGACGAAGGCGTGATGCCGCAGACGCGGGAACACCTCGCCATCCTCGATCTGCTGGGCGTTCAGCATGGCCTGATTGTCCTCTCCAAAATCGACATGGTAGACGACCCTGACTGGCTCGACCTGATCGAACACGATGTTCAGGACGTGCTGGCCGGGACGACGCTCGACGGCGCGGGCATCGCGCGGGTATCGGCGCGAACCGGCGCGGGGATCCCGGAACTGCGCCAGCGCCTGACACAGCTTCTGGCCGATATGCCGCCGCGCAGCGATTACGGCAGCCCGCGGCTGCCAGTGGACCGGATTTTTACGATCAGCGGCTTTGGCACGGTTGTCACCGGCACATTGCTCGGTGGCAGCCTGCGCGTGGGCGAGGAAGTGGAACTGCAACCGGCGGGACTGCGCGGGCGGATTCGCGGCCTGCAAAGTTACAAGCAGACGGTGGAAACGGCAGAACCGGGCAGCCGGGTCGCGGTCAATGTCTCCGGCATCGAAAAGCGCGCGGTCGAGCGCGGCAACGTGCTGACGCTGCCCGGCCTGTTGCAGCCAACGACGCTGGTGGACGTGCGCTTTCGCCACCTGAAGGACGTTGGCCGCCCGCTAAAACACAATGCCGAAGTGAAGGTTTTCTCCGGCGCGGCAGAGTCAGTCGGTTACGTGCGTTTACTGGATTGTGACGAACTGGCGCCCGGGCGGGAAGGCTGGCTGCAAATCCGGCTGGAAACGGCGCTGGCGCTGGCGCAGGGCGACCGCTTCATTCTGCGGTATCCGTCGCCGTCGCAGACAATTGGCGGCGGCGTGATTGTGAATCCGCACCCGGCGCGGCGCTGGAAACGCTTCCAGGCGGACGTGCTGGCGGCGCTGGCAACGCGGCTGGCGGGCACGCCGGCGGAACGGCTAGCCCAGGCCGCCCACGCCCCGGAGAAACGAGCCGTATTACAGAAGCAGCTGGGCTATAACAACGCCGATTTTGAGGCGGCGGTGCGCGACGCGCTGGCGCAGGGGCTGCTGGTGGAACTATCCAGCGGCGAACTGGTGTCGCGGGCGGGATGGGAGCAGATTACGCGTCGCATGACGGACGAGGTACGCGCTTTTCATCGCGCCGAACCGCTGCGGCTGGGCATGTCGCGGGAAGAACTGCGCAGCCGCCTGGGATTGAAAGGTGCGACGCTGAACGCGCTGCTGGAAGGGCAAACGGAGATCGTGGCGGAAAACGACCGCCTGCGCCTGGCCGACCACGCGATCCGCTTCAGCGATACGCAGCGGGCGGGAGCAGATGCGCTGCTGCGGCAGATGGCCGCCGCGCCGTACACGCCACCTTCGTTTGCGGAAGCGGCGCAAGTGGCGGGCGAAGACGTGGTGTACGCGCTGATCGAACTGGGGGACATCGTGCAGGTGCAGCCTGACGTGATCTTCACCCGCGCCGCGTATGATGAGCTGGTTGCCGCGATTTTTGAGATGATTGACCACGATGGTAACGTGACCGCCGGCAGCCTGCGCGACCGCTTTAACACCAGCCGTAAATACGCCATTGGCCTGCTCGAATATCTGGACTCGGCTGGACTGACGCGCCGTGTTGGGGATACCCGCGTGCGCGGCCACCGCAGCCGTTAGTGCTGCGCCGATTTGGTGTCCAGCGTTTCGTCCAGCGACGACGTGCCCTCCACGTCAATGCGCTGGATGTTTGCGCCCAGCGACCGCAGCCGTTCGTCCACGCGCTCGTAACCCCGGTCAATCTGCTGCACGTTAAAGATGCGCGTTTCACCCTTCGCCGCCAGCGCCGCCAGCAGCATCGCCATGCCGGCGCGGATGTCCGGGCTGGTAATGTTCGGCTGACCGTAGAGCGCCGTCGGCCCCTGCACCAGGACGCGGTGCGGGTCGCACAGCGTAATACGCGCGCCCATCCGCACCAGCTTGTCGGTGAAAAAAAAGCGGCTTTCGTACATCCAGTCGTGGAACAGCACCGCGCCCGCGCTCTGCGTCGCGGCAACCAGCGCGATGCTCATCAGGTCGGGTGGGAAGGCCGGCCAGGGCTGCGCCTTGATGATCGGGATGCGGTTGCCCAGGTCGGGCACGACCGTTAGCGGCTGGCTTTCCGGCACAAAGATGTTATCGCCGCGTGTTTCCCACTTGATACCCAGCCGCCCAAACGTCAGCGCGATGATGTCCAGATGGTGCGGGTCGGCGTCCCTGATGAGCACTTCGCCGCCGGTCATGGCCGCCGCGCCGATGAAACTGCCGACTTCGATGAAGTCCGCGCCGACGCGGAAATCGCCGCCGTGCAGGCGTTCGACGCCGGTGATTATCAGGCGGTTGGTGCCGCTGCCTTCGATCTGCGCGCCCATGCCGTTGAGCATGGCACACAGGTCCTGAACGTGCGGCTCGCTGGCGGCGTTGCGGATGATGGTTGTGCCACGCGCCAGCACGGCAGCCATGATGGCGTTTTCGGTCGCGGTCACGCTGGCTTCGTGCAGCAAAATGTCTGCGCCCACTAGCGCATCGGCGCGCATCTCCAGCGTGCTGCCGGTGTGCTCGATCACGGCGCCCAGCTTCATCAGGGCCAGCGCGTGGGCATCCAGCCGCCGTTCGCCGATGCTGTCGCCACCGGGCAGCGGCAGCGTGATGTGCCCCTTGCGCGCCAGCAGCGGCCCCGCCAGCACGACGCTGGCGCGGATTTTTTGCCCCAGCACCGGGTCAATCACCGAGGTGGCAATATTTTTGGCCTGAACGTGAACCAGATTTTTACCGTACCACTCCACGCTGGCGCCCAGCCGCCGCAGGATTTCCATCGTGATGCGAACGTCGGCGATGTCCGGCACGTTGCGCAAAATGACCAGTTCATCGGTGAGCAGACAGGCGGGCAGCAGCTTCAGCGCCGCGTTTTTGTTGCCACTGGCCTTGACGGTTCCGGCCAGACGGTGGCCGCCTTCAATCACAAACTGCTGCATGGTTTATCCAATCTGTAGGGTGACGGGGTCGCCGATGGCGATGTTAAACACCTGCGCGGCGCTGCCGCCGTTGATCGAGATTTCGAGGAAGCCGCTGCTGCCGACCAGCGCCAGCGCCGCGCCCGGCGCGACCTCGCTGTAGGTGCGGTGAATCCGCGCCAGTTTGAGCGTGCCAAGCTGAATTGTGACCGCCGAGGGCAGGGTAATCACCGGCTGGCGCTGCTGTCCCCGGCCAAACGGCGCGATCAGGTACAGCCCGCCGGAAACCGACCGGCGAATCTCGCCGATGCTGGTCACGATGTTGCCAAAGTGGTCCACGTGGATGACTTCACCTTCGATGATGCTGCCCTGGATGACAAGCTGCGGCGCGGGCAGGCGGTAATAATCCTCGATGACCGGGCCAAACTCGGCTAAGGGCACGCCGGCGGCAAGGTGCGCCGCCGCCGGCGCGAAGATGTCCCGTCCGTGAAAGGTGGTGCTGACCGCCTCCAGCCGGTAATCGGGGTTGCTTAATTCGACGGCCAACACGTCATCGTGTTCCGCCAGCGCGTAGGACAGCACGCCGTTGTCCGGACCAACGAAGCTGTAGTCACCGGCCTGCGCCGCCAATGGCCGGCGGACGCCGCCAACACCGGGGTCAACCACCGTCAGGAAAACGGTGCCGGGTGCGAAGTAGCGGTAGCAGGTGTACAGCGTAAACGCGCCCTGCTGGATGTTCTGCGGCTGGATGGCGTGGGTGATGTCAATGAAGCGGACGGCGGGGCAGAGGCGTGCCATGACCGCCTTCATCGTGCCTACGTACACGTCCGTCGTGCCAAAATCGGTTAACAAAGCAATCGTTGGAATAGGGCTTGCTGAGTTCATAAGACCTAATTGTAGCGTTTCGCTACCAGTTGACAACCACTAGCGGCGTCGTTATACTGTGAAATGTTATGGAAAAGGCTGGCAACTATGGTTTGGCATCATCACCATTTGTTCCGTGCGTGTAACTGCCCGGTGTTGGCCTAGACCGTCACGCGATTTTATCGTTGGTTGAAACCCCCGCGCCGCGCGGGGTTTTTGTTTATCCGGGGAGGGTAGATGTTAGCCGTCATTGACTACGGCGCCGGCAATTTGCGGAGCGTGATGCACGCACTCAATCATCTGGGCGTAACCGATATTCATCTTGTGCGTGAACCTAGCGACCTGCGCGGCGCGGACCAAATCATCCTGCCGGGGGTGGGCGCATTTGGCGCGGGGATGCTGCAACTCAGACGCCGGGGACTGGCGCAGCCGGTGAAGGACGCTGTGTACGGCGGCGTGCCGTATCTAGGTATCTGCCTGGGGATGCAGTTCCTGTTTGAGTTCAGCGACGAGATGGGGATGCACGAAGGGCTGGGCCTGCTGCCCGGCTACGTCACCCGCTTCCCGGATGACATGGGGCTAAAAGTGCCGCACATGGGCTGGAATCAGCTCAGCATCCAGCGTCCGTCACCGCTGCTGGACGGCATTGAGCCGGAGGACTATGCCTATTTCGTGCACAGCTATTACTGCGTTCCCGCCCGCGCCGAGGATACGCTGCTGACCGCCGATTATGGCTTTCCATTCGCGGCGGCGGTGCAGCGTGGCAACCTCTACGGCGTGCAGTTCCACCCGGAGAAAAGCCAGCGCCTCGGCCTGCAAATCCTGACCAACTTCCTCAAGGTGGCGGCATGATTATTTACCCGGCGATTGACCTGCGCGGCGGGCGGGTGGTGCGCCTGAAGGAAGGCGACCCGGAGCGCCAGACTGTTTTCAGCGATGACCCGCTGGCGGTCGCCCGTTTGTGGAGGGAGCAGGGCGCGGCATGGATTCACATGGTCAATCTGGATGGCGCGTTTGCCAGCGCGAACGATAACCTGCGCATTCTGGAAGGTGTAGCGGCGCTGGGTGTCAATGTTCAGTTTGGCGGCGGCCTGCGGTCAATGGATGATCTGGCGCGGGCGGCGGAGGCGGGCGCGGCACGGCTGGTGCTGGGGACGGCAGCGGTGCAGCAGCCGGACATCGTGCGGCAGGCGGTCGAACGCTGGGGCGCGGAGCGCGTGTGCGTGGCGCTGGACGCGCGCGGCGGTAAAATCGCCACGCACGGCTGGCAGCAAACAGCGGACGTGTCGCCGGTTGAATTAGGCCGGCAGATGGCCGCGCTGGGCGTAAAACACGCCCTTTATACCGACGTGAGCCGCGACGGCGGCCTGCAAGGTGTAAATGTGGCCGGAACGGTGAAGCTGGCGCGGGAAACCGGCCTGCGCGTGATCGCGTCTGGCGGCGTCAGCTCGCTTGACGACCTGCGGGCGTTAGCCAGCAGCGGGGCGGTGGCCGGGGCAGTCATCGGCATGGCCCTGTACGAAGGACGATTTACGCTGGGGGAGGCATTCGCGGCGGCGGGAGCGACTCATGCTGGCTAAACGGATTATTCCCTGTCTGGACGTGATGAATGGGCGCGTGGTGAAGGGCATCAACTTCGTCAATTTGCGTGACGCGGGCGACCCGGTGGAGCAGGCGGCGGTCTATGACCGCGAAGGAGCGGACGAACTGGTGTTTCTGGACATCACTGCCTCGCACGAAAACCGGAATACGATGCTGGACATGGTGCGGCGCGTGGCGGATACGATCTTCATCCCGTTCTGTGTGGGCGGCGGCATCCGCGCGATAGAAGATATTCGCGCGACGCTGCTGGCCGGGGCGGATAAGATTTCGATCAACAGCGCCGCCGTGAAAAACCCTGACCTGATCAACGAAGGCGCGTGGGCGTTTGGCAGCCAGTGTGTCGTCGTGGCGATTGACCCCAAATGGGTGGATGGCCGCTGGATTGTCCACGTCAACGGCGGGCGTGTGCCGACGGACAAGGAAGCGGTTGCCTGGGCGCGGGAAGTCGAAGACCGGGGCGCGGGCGAAATCCTGCTGACCAGCATGGACCGGGACGGCACAAAGGCCGGTTACAATCTCGAACTGACGCAGGCGGTGGCGGAAGCCGTTTCGATTCCGGTGATTGCGTCCGGCGGGGCGGGCACAATGGCGCACTTCTGCGAGGCGCTCACTATCGGCAAGGCGGATGCGGCATTGGCGGCCACGCTGTTCCATTACAACGAAATCCGCATCAGCGATCTGAAACGGTATCTGGCGGACCAAGGCGTGCCGGTGCGCCCGGTGCAGATGGAGCCGGCCTGATGTTTGAGCAGATCAGGTGGGATGAACGCGGCCTCGTCCCGGCGGTGGTGCAGGATGCGGCCACGCGGCAAGTATTGATGGTGGCGTATATGAACGCCGAGTCGCTGCGGCAAACGATGGAAACGGGCGAAACCGTGTTCTGGAGCCGCAGCCGGGGTGAACTGTGGCACAAGGGCGAAACGTCCGGCAACGTGCAGCGCGTGACCGGCATTTACGTGGACTGCGACGGCGATACGCTACTGGTGCGGGTGAACCCGGCGGGGCCGGCCTGCCACACCGGCGAAGTATCGTGTTTTTACCGGAGGCTGGAGACAATGTAGGGGCTTATCGCCGATAAGCCCCTACAGCAAGGATGACAGTATGCCCGATATGCTCGACGAACTCGAAGCCATTATCTGTGACCGCAGAACCAATCCCAAACCGGACAGTTACACCAACCACCTGTTTGATGCAGGCGTGAACAAAATCGCGCAGAAGGTGGGCGAAGAAGCGACGGAAGTGATCGTCGCGGCGCTGGGGCAGGGCAGGCCGGAGCAGATCGCGGAACTCTCCGACCTGTTTTATCACACGCTGGTGCTGATGGCGCAACTTGGCATTTCGCTGGATGACGTACGCGCCGAACTGGCGCGGCGGCATGGGCGGTAAAATGCGCTGGGGGAACAAGGCATGCTGTGTCCCTCCATACATGCCAAGTCAGGCGTGATGTGCCGCCAGCGGCTGAAAGCCAGCGGGCTGATCGGTAGGTAAGCCCGCTCGAAGCGGGCTGAAGAACACCGCTTACTCGTCTTTCCCAGCCACCTGCAAGGTGGCTTTTGCGTTCAACCGGACCGTTTCCAGCGTCTGGCATGGCCAGCCGACGCCTTATCTCCTGATCCGCATGGCACACGAACAACCGTGTCCTTACCAGGGAGGGCACACCGCCGCGCCTCGATGCCCGCGATGATTCCGGCGGTATCAACCGCAAGGCGATAAGCTGTACAGGCCATCACTCCGGCATGGATGACGTTCCGCTTACCGTAACGCGGTGCCAGCGATTGGGCAAGGTGGACAAATCGCTTGACAAAAAAAGGTGATCTGACCTATACTCTGGGTAGATTTTGGGAGCGCTCCCAAAAAGCGTTCCAGCAAAAGTAAAGCAAAAAGTTTTGATAAATGAACCTGAATCTGGAAGATATAGCCCGTTTATCCGGGGTGTCCCGGTCAACCGTGTCACGGGTGATTAATAATCACCCAAACGTGCGGGAGGCCACCAAAGAAAAAGTCATGCGCGTGATCCGGGAGCAGAACTTCCACCCCAATCCGGTCGCGCGGATGCTGGCGACGCAGCGGGCGCAGATCATCGGCATTGTTGTATCCCAGACCGCCACCACCTTTTTTAACGATACCTCCTCATATTTCCCCACCATCATTCAGGGCATCGCCGACACCACCAACGAACGCAATTACGGCACGCTGCTGTGGCTTAACAACGGCAGCGACAGCGAAAACGAAGAAAACTTCTACCGCCGCATCATCCACAACCGCCTGATGGACGGCGTGATTGTGATTTCCGGTTCGAGCAGCCGGATTCTGGTTGACCATCTGGCCGAAACCAACATCCCCTTTGTCTGCATCGAACGTCCGCACGGGGTGGCCGACCGCACGACCTACGTCAGCATCAACAATGTCGAGGGCGCGAAGCAGGCTATCCGGCATCTGGTAAGTCTGGGACGGCGCCGGATTGGCGTTGTAATGGGGCCACCGGAAAATACCGATGCCACCGACCGGCTGGCTGGTTATTACGAAGCGATGCAGGAAGCGGGGCTGGAAGTCGACCCGGCGTGGGTTTTTGTGGGCCAGTTCACGACGGAAACCGGCCTGCAGGGTGCACGCGCATTGTTGAGCCAGCGTGTGGACGCCATTTTCGCCGGCAGCGACCAGATCGCCATCGGGCTGCTGCAGGCGTTTCACGAAGAAGGCGTGCGGGTGCCGGAAGACGTAGCCATTGTCGGGTTTGATGATCTGCCCAGCGCGGTCGAAGTTACGCCACAGTTGACCACCGTCCACCATCCGATCCGCGAGAAGGGCGCAGTAGCGACGCGCCTGCTGCTGGAGCAAATCGAAGGACGTTCTGTTGAGCCACAGCATATTTTCCTGCCGACCCATCTGGTGATTCGCCAGTCATGCGGCGCGGCGCGTGTTCAGAATTCCGTCCAAGCACAGGTTCAGGAGGTGTAATTCGTCACAAACTTTCGGTCATCCATCACCATCTGTTATACTCGCTATCAAATAGTATTTGCAAAGGAGATCGTACAGCATGTCGAAGAAATTGTTGCTGGTATGCGTGCTGCTGGCGCTGACGGTGAGCTTCAGCGTCACGATGGCACAGGATGCAGTGCCGCGCGGCGGCACGATCGTGGTGAGTGAAGGGCAGCAGGCTGCCCATCCGAATAACTTTAACCCCTACGCGCCGGACCCGACCCGGTGGACGCGCGGCACGATGTATGAATCGCTGACGCTGTTTAACCCGGTCGAGGGCGGCAAGCCGACCCACTGGCTGGCGACCGGCTACGAATACAGCGACGACCTGATGTCGCTGACCTATACCCTGCGCGAAGGCGTCAAGTGGAGCGACGGCGAGGACTTCAACGCGGACGACGTGGTGTTCACGTTTAACATGCTGAAGGAATTCCCGGCGATGGATCGCGGCGCCATCTGGCAGTACATTGACAACGTGGAAAAGGTAGACGATTACACTGTGACCGTCCACCTGAACCAGGTCTACACGCTGCTGCATGAACTGATCGGCAACCCCGACAACCTGACAATTGTGCCGGAACATGTCTGGTCGAGCGTTGAAGACCCGGTGACCTTCACCAACCCGGAACCGGTTGCAACCGGTATGCTGACCGAGGTGGTAGCGGTTAATGAGCAGGTGCTCGAACTGTGCAAGAACCCGAATTACTGGCAGATGGGCACGGACGGCAAACCGCTGCCGTACATTGACTGCATGAGAATGCCCGTGTACCCCGGCAACGACCCGGCGAACTTCGCGGCGGCCAACGGCGAACTGGACTACATCGGCAACTTCATCCCCGATATCGAAGCCACTTTCGTCGCGGCGGACCCGGAACATCACTTCTACTACTTCTGGCCGGGCGGCGCGGTAGTGCAACTGTACGTCAATACCACCAAGGCGCCGTTTAACGACGTGGCCTTCCGCCGCGCGCTGAGCATGGCGATTGACTACGACAGCGTGGCAAATATCGGCATGTACGGCTATACCACGCCGGCGAATTCGACCGGCCTCGGCCCGCGCAACGAAAGCTGGTACAACCAGGCGGCGCTGGACAAGGCGGCGGAGTATGGCCTGAGCAAGTATGATGCCGAAGCCGCAAAGGCCGCGCTGGATGCTGCCGGCTACGTGGACGCCGACGGCGACAACTGGCGTGACAACCCGGATGGGTCGCCGATCAACTTCAAGGTGCAGGTGGTGAATGGCTGGACGGACTGGGTGACCAGCGTGCAGATCATGAGCCAGAACTTCCAGGACATCGGCCTGAACAATACGATTGACGTGCTGGACTTCGGCGTGTGGTTCGCCAACCTCCAGAACGGCAGCTTCGACACCAGCATCGGCTGGTCTACTGCCGGCAACACGCCGTATGACTTCTACCGTGCCGTGCTGTACAGCCCGCTGATCGGCACTGATGGCCTGGCGAATGGGCAGCTCCGGGGCCGCTGGACGAGCGAAGAAGTGGACACGCTGCTGGAATCGTTTGTGCAGACGGCGGACGAAGCCGAACAGCGCAACATCTCCGATCAGCTTCAGATGATCTACGTCGAAAACGTGCCGGCCATCCCGCTGTTCCCTGGCCCGACCTGGTATGAATATACGACGCACCGGTTCGTCGGCTGGCCGACGGTTGAGGACTACTACGTGCAGGGCAGCCCGTGGTGCGCCGCCTGCCGTCCAATTGTGCTCACCCGGATTCATCCGATTGAGGACATGACGGGGCAGTAGGACTGAGGAAGCACCGGAGTTAATCCGGGCTTGAGGAACACAGTGACAGGGGCGGGCGTACAACCCGCCCCTGTTAACACCAGGCTCACCGTCCGAGAGGTTGCAAGAGGACTGCGCCATGCGATTTCTCACACGCAGGTTTCTGTTTTATCTGGTTGCCGCGTTTGTTGCGATTACCCTTAATTTCTTTATTCCCCGTTTAATGGCCGGCGACCCGGTGCAGGTGATGTTTGCCCAGTTTCAGGGGCGGCTCGATTCCCGGGCGATGGAATCGTTAAAAGAAACATTTGGATTTGTTCAGGGGCCGATCCTTGAACAGTATGCGACGTATCTGGGCAACCTGGCACGCGGCAATCTGGGGCTTTCGATTTCGAATTATCCCACGCCGGTCGCGGACCTGATTTTCCCCAGTTTGCTGTGGACGCTGCGCCTGATCGGCGTGGCTACCATCACGGCCTTTCTGATTGGCATTATCCTGGGCATCTACGCGGCCTGGCGGCGCGGCGGCGGGATTGACAGCTTTCTGCTGCCCATCACCAGCATTGTTGGCGCGTTCCCGTTTTTCTGGACGGCAATGTTTATTGTTTTTATCTTCGGTCTGCAACTGAAGTGGTTCCCCACCAGCCACGCCTGGGATATTAAACTGACGCCAAACCCGGACTGGAGCAACCCGGAGTTTGTGAACAGCGTACTGCGGCACGGGCTGCTGCCGATGCTGACAATTGTGTTCACCTCGCTGGGCGGCTGGCTGCTGGGGATGCGGAACAACATGATCGGCGTGCTGTCGCAGGATTACGTGACGATGGCCCAGGCCAAAGGGCTGTCGGACAGGCGCGTGATGTTCACCTATGCGGCGCGGAACGCCATCCTGCCCAGCCTGACCGCGTTTTCCATGTCGCTGGGGTTTGTGGTCGGCGGGGCGCTGGTGGTGGAACTGGTGTTTGCCTATCCCGGAATGGGCTATCTGCTGCTGAAAGCCGTCGGTGGGCGTGACTATCCGCTGATGCAGGCGGTCTTTCTGCTGATTACGATTGCGGTGCTGATCGCGAACTTCATGGCGGACGTGCTGTACGTCGTGCTGGACCCGCGCGCGCGCTGATTAAACCGAGTCGAGTTGATGGGAAAAAGGTTATGGCACAAAACAAACCCACCACGCTAGTCCCGGCAGTCGGGCGCGCCGTCCCGCTGCGACCGGCTGTCCGCATTCCGCTGCCCGGTTGGCTGCGAACGATCCTAAGCAACCGGAAGGCAGCGGTTGGTATGGCGATTCTGACATTTTTTGTCCTGGTAGCGGTCTTTGCGCCGGTGATCGCACCGGGGCAGCCCAACAAGATGGTTGGCCGCCCGCACGAAGCGCCGAGCGCGGCGCATCCGTTTGGCACGTCCCGGCAGGGGCAGGATATTTTTACACAGGTGGTGCATGGCTCGCGGTCGTCGCTGGTGGTCGGTTTTGGCACCGGCACGTTTATCATCATGCTGTGTATCCTTATTGGCGTGACTGCCGGGTATGTCGGCGGGCTGGTGGATGAGATTCTCTCCCTGTTTATGAACGTGTTCCTCATCCTGCCCGGCCTGCCGCTGATCATTGTCGTCGCCGGGTGGGTGCAGCAGCCCGGCCCGCTGACGGTGATGCTGGTACT
The DNA here is from genome assembly GCA_016223085.1 of Chloroflexota bacterium. Lineage (GTDB taxonomy): Bacteria > Chloroflexota > Anaerolineae > Aggregatilineales > Phototrophicaceae > CFX2. The sequence continues at coordinate 58,253 of JACRPS010000026.1, read as the reverse complement.
TGGCTTCACCAGTTGGGCCTACGGCGCGCGCGTGCTGCGCTCGCAAACGCTGATTCTCCGCAACAGCGACTTTGTGGCGGCGGCGCGCATCAGCGGCGAACCGTGGTGGCGTATCATCCTGTTTGAAATCCTGCCCAACATGACGTCGCTGGTCGCGTCAAGCTGGATTGGCGCGGTGATCTTTGTCATCCTGACCGAAGCCACGCTGTCGTTTGTTGGCCTGGGCAACCCAAACGCAGTGTCGTGGGGCGTGACGCTGTTCTGGGCGCAGAACAACCAGGCGCTGCTGACCGGCGCGTGGTGGACGTTTGTGCCGCCGGGGCTGTGCATCGCGCTGGTGGGCTTCAGCCTGACGCTCATCAACTACGGCATTGACGAAATCACCAATCCGCGTCTGCAAGGAGATAAATAATGTTATCGGTGATGCCCAAACCAGAGGTCAAGCGGGCGGTCAACCCGGACGAGCCGCTGTTGAGCGTGCAGGATTTGGAAGTGGAGTACCACACCCGGCGCGGCAAGGTGCGCGCCGTAGATCACGTATCGTTTGATATTTACCCCAACGAAGTGTTTGGACTGGCGGGCGAATCCGGCTGCGGCAAGTCCACCATTGCCCATGCGGTGACGCGCATCCTGCATCCACCGGCGTACATTGTCGGCGGCAAGATCATGATGCAGGGGATAGACATCCTGCAAATGAATGACGACAACCTGCGCGGGTTCCGCTGGGAACACATGTCCATTGTGTTCCAGAGCGCCATGAACGCACTGAATCCGGTTATCACGGTCGGGGCGCAGATCATGGACGCGATTCAGGCGCATACGGATATGAGCAAGAAGGACGCGCGGGCGCGGGCGAAGGAACTGCTGAACACGGTCGGGATTGACCCGGAGCGGGTGGACAGCTACCCGCACCAGCTTAGCGGCGGGATGCGCCAGCGCGCCGTCATCGCCATTGCGCTGGCACTGAATCCGGAACTCATCATCATGGATGAGCCGACGACGGCGCTGGACGTGGTGGTGCAGAAGCAGATCATGAAAGAAATCCGCCAGTTGAAAGATCAATTTGGCTTTTCCATCCTGTTTATTACCCACGACCTGTCGCTGCTGGTGGAGTTCTCCGACCGTATCGGTATCATGTACGCGGGCGAACTGGTGGAAGTGGCACCCTCGCGCCAGATTTTCACCAATCCCCAGCACCCCTATACCTACAAGCTGATGAATTCGTTCCCGACGGTCAGCGGCCCGCGCCAGAAGCTGGTGGGTATTCCCGGTTCGCCGCCTGACCTGATTACGCCGCCAACCGGCTGCCGCTTCCACCCACGCTGCGACGTGGCTATCGCCGGACGCTGCCAGGAGGTGATGCCCCGGCTGGCAAAAGTCGGTGACCGGCACTACGCGGCCTGCCATCTAGTTGACGAGAAGGTGATTCATGGTTAGCAACCTGCGACCGAAACAGGAGCCGATTCTGGAAGCGCAAAATCTGACGATGCACTTCCATACCGGCGGCGCGTTTTCCCGTAAGACGGTGAAGGCCGTTCAGGGCGCGAATGTCAGGCTGTATCCGGGCCGCGTCACCGCGCTCGTCGGCGAAAGTGGCAGCGGCAAAAGCACGATTATCCGAATGCTGGCGCGGCTGTATTCACCGACCGGCGGCAAGGTGCTGTTTAAGGGCAAGGATGTGCTGGAAGACAAAAGCCGCGGTGCGATGCTGAATTATCGCAGCAAGGTGCAGATGATCTTCCAGGACCCGTTCAGTTCGCTGAATCCGGTGCATAAGGTGCGGTATCACCTGGAGCGCCCGCTGCGGATTCACGGCAAGGCGCGCAACCGCGCCGCGCTCAACGATCAAATTGACGTGCTGCTGCGGCGGGTCTCGCTGACGCCGACGGACGAGTTCGCCAATAAATACCCGCACCAGCTCAGCGGCGGCCAGCGGCAACGTGTGGCGATTGCGCGGGCGCTGGCGGTGCAGCCGGAAGTGATTCTGGCGGACGAGCCGGTTTCGATGCTGGACGTGTCCATCCGTATGGGCGTGCTGAACCTGATGGCGGTTCTGCGTGACGAGCAGAATATCGCCTTCCTGTACGTCACGCACGACATCGCCAGCGCGCGTTATTTTGCCGATGACACGCTGGTGATGTATGCCGGCTACATCGTGGAAGGCGCGAGCAGCGAGGAACTGATTCAGGACCCAAAACACCCATACACGCAACTGCTGCTGTCAGCAGTGCCGGACCCGGCACGCGGCCTGAAAACTGCTGAAATGGAAGTGGTGGGCGAAATTCCCAGCCTGACCAGCCTGGGCGCGGGCTGTCCGTTTGCCAACCGCTGCCCGAAGGTGATGGAGCGGTGTAAACAGGTGATGCCCGCTGTTACGGAACTGTCGCCGACGCGCTGGGTGCGCTGCTATCTGTACGAATAGGGGAAGGTGATCTTGAGCCAACCATTTGCGCTGGGCGTCAACTACTGGCCGCGCCGGAAGGCGATGTACTGGTGGTCAAACTTCGACGCCGGGGAAGTACGGGAAGAATTCGCGCTGATTCGGGAACTGGGCCTAAACGTCGTGCGGCTGTTTTTGCTGTGGGATGATTTCCAGCCCACGCCCGATACGGTGTCTACGGAACGGCTGAACGACCTGGCGCAGGTATGTGATATTGCTGCCGGACTCGAACTCGGCCTGGATGTCACCTTTTTCACCGGCCACATGAGCGGCCCGAACTGGTCGCCATACTGGCTGCTGGACCCTAACCTGCCGATTCCGTCGAAGTGGGTGCGGCAGGTCGTCAGCCGAAACGGTGTATTTAACGGTGGCTATCGTAACATGTACACCGATGCTACCGCGCTGGCGGCGGAACGCCGGCTGCTGCAAACGGTGGTCGGCGCATTTAAAGACCATCCGGCGATCTGGATGTGGAATTTGGGCAACGAGCCGGATTTATTCGCCTGGCCGCCGGATTCGGCTGCCGGTCGCGCCTGGGTGCGGGAGATGGTCGGGCTGATTCGGGACATTGACCCGGCGCACGCCATCACCTACGGGCTGCACATGGACAGCCTGCACCGGGACAACGGCTTCCGCGTAGACCAAGTGTACGCCGAAACCGACGTAGCGGTGATGCACTCGTACCCGATGTATACCCCGTGGGCGCGCAGCCCGCTGGACCCGGACTTTGTGCCGTTCACCTGCGCGCTGACATCGGCGCTGTGCGGCAAGCCGACGCTGATGGAGGAGTTCGGCGGCTGCACGACCGCGCCGGGGCAACCGTCGGAATACTGGGAATGGACGCGCTACGGCCAGCCGGCGCGGCAGTTTATGGCATCGGAGGAGGCGCTGGCGGAATACCTGGCAGCGGTGCTGCCCCGGCTGGTGGAAGTGGGCGCGACCGGCGCGCTGGTGTGGTGTTTTGCCGACTACATCCCGGAACTGTGGGACAAACCGCCGTGTGACGAAGCGCGGCATGAACGCTTCTTCGGACTGGTGCGGCCTGATGGTTCGCTGAAACCCCACGCGCAGGTGCTGAAGGATTTCGCCGCGACAATGCCGATTGTGCAGCCGGCGACACGCTGCGTTACGCTCACGGTATCGCCGGACGAGTACTACCAGTCGCCGCTGGAGTACATCGAAGGATTATATTCACAGTATCTCAAAACCGCGCCGGGATAAGCTGTGCCGGTGCACGCTGCGTAGGGTGGTACGGACAGGCAGCTGCCCGTCCGTACCTACCGTTTGGGAGCGAATGCGCTGTTACTGCCCAGGGCGGCTCACGGCGATGATCTGCTGCCACCGACCGCCATCCCATTCCGCCTCAAGCCGATAACAGCCGGCGTCTGACACCCACACGCCAGAGGGGAAGAAGGCTAACTCGTCCAGACCGGTCACAAATCCGCCCGGCTGGTCGGGATTAAGCGACGCTACGGTGTGTGGCTCATCGCTGCTGAAATCAAAATAGATCGGGCTGTTATCCGCCAGATTGACACCCCGGATACGAACTTCACCGACATAGGATTTGTCCACAAACCAGGCTGCTTTGGTAAACCACCAGCCATCAAGCTGATGCTCTGGATGATTATGCTGATTTGACACAACGAGGATGCCCTTTGTTGCGCCAGTCCAGTTGGGCAGCGCGATCCAAATCGGCCAGGCGCCAACCGCCTGCGGAATAAGGGGGTCTATGGCAATCGGTTCAGCCAATTGGCCGCAGTCAGCAGGCACAAAATCCATTTCGGAGGCAACTTCTACGCCAGGAGTAGGCGTCAGGTTCCCGGTCACCTGGGTGTATCCGGGCTGCGCCGGGAACAGGAGCGTAATCAGCAGAAAAATGGAAGATGGCAGAACCCACAGAATTTTCATTTCGGAACCCTTTTGTCCGCTTGGGGCTGATTGACCGATGTTGTATAAACTACACTGCTGCCGCGCTTCAGGTTCCGTTTCTGGCGGTTTGGCAAGCCGGGCGGCGATTGCCGGCGTTCATCATGGCGACCAGACCGGGTACAGGTCATTGCCTGCCGGGTTGCGAATACGGCGCAGATTGGTGCCGTCGGCGTTGACAAAATACAACTGCGACTGCCACTGGTAAATCGAGTCAAACGCGAGCTGGCGGCCATCCGGCGACCAGCGTGGCGTGCGGTTGATGGCGCTGCTGAGGTTCAGCAGATGCACGCAGGTATCCGGCTGGCGGGCGCTGAGGGTGCAGGCCGTATCCAGCACATACACGCGCGGGTTGCCTTCCCGCGACGAGATAAACGCGACTGAGTTACCATCAGGCAGCCAGCTTGGTCCCCAGTCATTGGCGACATTATTGGTCAGGTTGCGCCGGTTCCGACCGTCGGCATCGCTCAGGTGGATGTCGGAACTGAGGCTGTTGGGCTGGTTGACGTAATAGACGATCTGGCGGCCATCCGGTGACCACTCCGGGCCAAAGCCAACGGTCACGTAACGGGAGCCGCTGCCATCCACGTTCATCACATAAATCTCGTTAAAGCCATGAATGTACAGCAGGCGCGTGCCATCCGGCGACCAGCGCGGACGCCAGTCCCTGCCGGTGAAGGTGATTTGCCGCACATGGCGGCCAGCGGCATCCATCACGTAAAGGTCGGCGTCGCTGGCGCGGTTGGAGTGGAACGCGATCTGACGGCCATCGGGCGACCAGGTGGGCGCGTGGTCGGCAAAGCGATTACGGGTGAGGTTGTAGGCCAGGCTGGTGCGCACATCCAGCGTGTAAACCTCCCAGTTGCCGTCGCGGTCGCTCTCAAACGCGATCTGCCCACCGTTGGGCATCATCCCCGGCCCAACCCTAAGCGCGGCGGCCAGTCCCACCAGCAGCGCCATCCAGACGATAAATGATAGTCCCAGTACGATGCGGAACATATTAAACCTGTTTGACCGGCTGAATCCATTGTAGCCAATAATCGGTAGCGAGGTTAGGAACGCTGGTTCAGGGCTACAGGGTGACGACTCACATCCCGAAAAGGTGATGAAACCCGTTTGACAGATGGGCGTAGTGGGCTAAACTCAACGGTGAATAAACCCTTTCTTGATAACCGCGAGGCCGATTATGACCCGTTTTTATATTGGTATTGATGTCAGCACAACCGCGTCGAAGGCGCTGGTGATTGACGAGCAGGGGACGGTGATTGCCAGCCGGAGTCACCCGCACGCGCTATCCACGCCGCGCCCGTTGTGGTCGGAGCAGGACCCGGATGACTGGTGGCGAGCCACCAGCCAGGCGCTGCGTGAGGTGCTGCAAGTTGTACCTGCCGACCAGATCGCAGCCATCGGTCTGACCGGGCAGATGCACGGCCTGACAACTCTGGGCACGGATGGTCGCCCACTGCGCCCGGCGATCCTGTGGAACGACCAGCGCAGCGGTCCGCAGTGTGAGGCGATCACGCGGGAGGTGGGCGCCAAACGGCTGTACCAGATCATCGGCAGCATCCTGCCGCCCGGTTTCACCGCGCCCAAGCTGGTCTGGCTGCGGGAAAACGAGCCGGAAGTGTACCAGCAGATCCAACACGTGCTGCTGCCAAAAGATTACGTGCGCTACAAACTCAGCGGCGCGCTGGTGATGGACGTGGCCGACGGCTCCGGCTTTGGCGCGATGGACATCGGCAGGCGCGACTGGTCGGACGAAATGCTGGCGGCGTACGACATTCCGCACGCCTGGCTGCCGCAGTTATGCGAGTCTACGGATGTGAGCGCTCACGTAAATGAAGCCGGCGCGGCGGCCACCGGGCTGAAAGTGGGCACGCCTATCGTTGGCGGCGCGGGCGACCAGCCGGCAGGCGGCGTGGGTAACGGCATTGTTTCGCTGGGGCAGTGCAGCCTGACGGTTGGCACGTCGGGCGTGGCCTATGCCGTCAGCGACCGTTACGCGCCGGAACCGGATGGACGGCTGCACACCTTCTGCGGGCCGATGCCGGGAACGTGGTTCCACATGGGCGTGATGTTAAGCGCGGCGGGCTGCCTGCGCTGGCTGCATGATGAACTGACGCCAGACAGCAGCTATGACGACCTGAATCAGCAGGCGGCGGGTGTCCCGCGCGGGGCGCTCGGTCTGCTGTTCGCGCCGTACCTGACCGGCGAACGCCACCCGCACCCGGACCCGGTGGCGCGCGGCGCGTTTGTCGGCCTGACGCTGCGGCACGGGCTGCCGCAGATGGTGCGTTCGGTGATGGAGGGTGTCGCCTTCGGGATGCGTGATCTGCTGGAACTGCTGCGGTCGCTCGGTGTCAACCCGGCGGAAGCAGTGGTCAGCGGCGGCGCGGCCAACAGCGCGGTCTGGCGGCAGATCATCACCGATATCATGGGGATTCCGCTGTACACGGTCAACACCAGCGAAGGCGCGGCCTTTGGCGCGGCGATTCTGGCGGCAGTCGGCGTTGGCGCGTGGCCGGATGTGCCGTCGGCCTGTGCCCACATGGTGCGGAAGGTGGACGAACTTCAGCCGGATGCTGCCGCGACCGCCGACTACGAACGGCTGTACCCCACGTTTCGCGGTCTGTACCCGGCGCTGTGCCAAAGTTTTGCCGCGCTGGCGGAATTTGAGTCATCATAATTATGTAGAGGCACGGCATGCCGTGCCCAACAGGCGAGGGGAATGTTTTATGTTGGTCACGCTGGTTCATATTCATGTCAAGCCTGACTATGTGGAGCCGTTTATCGAGGCCACGCTGGATAACGCGCGCAACAGCGCGCAGGAGCCGGGCATCGCGCGGTTTGATCTCATTCAGCAGGCGGATGACCCCACCCGCTTTATTCTGGTGGAAGTTTACCTGACGGACGACGCCCCGGCGAAACACAAGGAAACCGCACATTACCTGCGCTGGCGCGACAAGGTGACGGAGATGATGGCCGAGCCGCGTTTTGGTGTGAAATATAACGCCCTGTTTCCTGATGAAGGGCATTGGGGGTATCCGGGGTGAAAGCAACGTTTTTCCATGCCCCGCGTGATATTCGGCTGGCCGACGTTCCCGACGCTGAACCCGGCCCCGGTCAGGTGCTGCTGGATGTAACGGCGGTTGGCATCTGTGGCAGCGACCTGCACACCTATCTGTATGGCAACATTGGCGGCGTGGCGGCAGAACAGCCGCTGACGCTCGGCCACGAGGCCGGCGGGGTGGTGGTCGCCGTTGGGCCGGGGGTTCAGCTTCGTCCGGGTCAGCGGGTGGCGATTGACCCGGCGGTACACTGCGGCGAATGTGAACGTTGCCAAGCGGGCGAGCCGCATCTGTGCCTGAAGCTCGAATTTATGGGGCTGTACCCGTATCACGGGGCGCTGCGCGAACGGATGGTGTACCCGGCGCGGTCGTGCGTGCCGGTGCCAAACAGCATCACGGACATCGGCGCGGCCATGCTGGAACCGCTCGGCGTGGCGCTGCACGCCACCCGGCTGGCCGAGATTCAGATCGGCGAAGATGTGGCGGTGCTGGGCTGCGGCGCGATTGGCCTGCTGATTGTCCGGCTGGCACGGCTGGCCGGGGCGCGACGCATTTTTGCGTCCGACAACCACCCCTGGCGGCTGAACGCGGCGGCGGCTTATGGCGCCAACGTGCTGCTGAACGCGGGCGAGGTTGACGTGGCGGCGGAAGTGCTGCGGCTGACCGACAAACGCGGCGTGGACGTGGCAATTGAGGCGGCGTGGGCGGCGGATACCACCGGCCAGTGTGTGGAGATGGCGCGCTATGGTGGGCGGGTCATCATTGTTGGCATCCCGATTGAAGATTTTGTTACGTTCCGCGCGTCGGCAGCGCGGCGCAAGGAACTGCTGATCCGCCCGTCCCGGCGGATGAAGCATACCTATCCGGCGGCGATTGCGCTGGCGGAAAGCGGGCAGGTTGATCTGGACGGGCTGGCGTCGCACCAGTATTCGCTGGAACAGACGCCAACCGCGTTTGAAGACGCGGCGACGTACTGCGACGGCATCGTGCGCGCGGTCGTACTCCCTAACCATCGTTAAGGGAATAACGTCAGGGGCTAACTCATGCCCTGCAAAGAGAGCGGCAGTCAATTTTGGGGACGCAGATAAGGATACAATACCATGTATACGATCGGCATTGACTTCGGTACGGAGTCGGGGCGGGCGGTTCTGGTGGACGTGCGCGATGGCCGAGAGGTCGCCAGCGCCGTGCACCAGTACGGCAACGGTGTGATTGACGAACACCTGCCCGGCAGCAGCAAACCCCTGCCACCGGACTGGGCGCTACAGGACCCGATGGACTATATCGAAGTCATCAAGCAGACGATTCCGGCAGTCCTGAAGCAAAGCGGCGTGAAGCCGGAAGAGGTGGTGGGCGTCGGCATTGACTTCACTGCCTGCACGATGATGCCGGTGAAGGCCGATGGCACGCCGCTGTCCGCGACGCCCGAATGGCGCGATAACCCCCATGCCTGGGTGAAACTGTGGAAGCACCACGCGGCCCAGCCCTACGCCGACCGCATTAACGAAACTGCGCGGCGGATGGGCGAGTCGTGGCTTGACCTGTACGGCGGCAAAATCTCGTCGGAATGGTTCTTCAGCAAGGCGCTGCAAATCCTGGAAGAAGCGCCGGAGGTTTACGACGCTGCCGACCGGCTGCTGGAAGCGGCGGACTGGGTGATCTGGCAGTTGTGCGGCAGGGAAGTCCGCAACACCTGCACTGCCGGTTACAAGGCCATCGTGCAGAACGGCACGTATCCATCCCGCGAGTATTTCGCGGCGCTGAACCCGCGCTTTGCCGATGTCGTGGACACCAAGATGACGCGCGAGTTCGCGCCGCTGGGTGGCAAGGCCGGTGGTCTGACGGAACAGGCGGCGCAGTGGACCGGCCTCAAGCCGGGGACAGCCGTTGCTGTCGCCAATGTGGATGCGCATGTAACCGCGCCGGCAGTGAAGGCGGTGAAGCCCGGTCAGATGGTCATGATTATGGGTACGTCCACCTGTCACATCATGAGCGGCGACAGCCTGCAAACGGTTGAAGGGATGTGCGGCGTGGTGCGCGATGGCATCATCCCCGGCCTGTGGGGCTACGAAGCCGGGCAAAGCGGCGTGGGTGACATTTTTGCCTGGTTCGTGGACAATGCTGTGCCGCCGGAGTATCACGAAGCGGCGAAAGCGGCAGGCATAAACCTGCACCAGTATCTGGAGCAGGAAGCCGCCAGACAAAAACCGGGCGAACACGGCCTGATCGCGCTCGACTGGTGGAACGGCAACCGTTCGATTCTGGTGGACGCTGACCTGACCGGTCTGCTGGTTGGCGCGACGCTGGCAACCCGCGCGCCGGACATCTACCGCGCCCTGATCGAAGCGACGGCTTTCGGCACGCGCATCATCATTGACTCGTTTGAGGAGCGCGGCATCCGCGTCAACGAACTGATCGCGGCGGGCGGCCTACCGGAGAAAAACGCCATGCTGCGGCAGATTTACGCCGACGTGACCGGGCGCGCCTTCAAGCTGGCAGGGTCGGCGCAGGCGCCGGCGCTGGGGTCGGCCATGCACGCGGCGGTGGCGGCGGGCGTGTATCCCAACATTGAAGCGGCGGCGGAGCAGATGGGCAAGCTGAAGGACGAAGTGGTGCAGCCGATTCCCGAAAATCAGGCGGTCTATGACGAACTGTACCAGGAATACAAGACGCTGTACGACTACTTCGGGCGGGGACAGAACGACGTGATGAAGCGCCTGAAGGCGATCAAGCGCCGCGCGCGGGGGTAAATGGTAGGGACACGGCTATGCCGTGTCCCTACAGCAGATGACCGTTTGCACGGCAACCCGCCTGCGCTACAATGTCAGGCGGGTTATTTTGTCGAGGTGCTCTGATGGAATTCCTGGGTGTTGGCGGTGGGGAACTGGTCGCAATCCTGATTATCGCGCTGATCGTTGCCGGCCCGAAACGGATGATGCAGTGGGCGTATGTCCTGGGCAAATACACGGCCAAAGCGCGCGCGCTGTGGGCGGAGAGTATGACGTACCTCCAGCAGGAGTTGAAGGAAGCGGGCATGGATGTCGAACTGCCAAAAGAGCCGCCCACGCGCGGGAGTATCAACCGCCAGATCGCCAAATCCCTCACGCCGGTGACCAAGCCGCTGGAAGATGCCCTGTCCGAAACCAGCCGACAGATCAACGAGGTGAAACCGACCGTGACGGAAAGCAACGGGCGCGGCCTGAACCTGCCGAAAGCACCCCCGACAGATGATTCTCAGCCAAATCTGGGTACGTGGTCCGGCGGCAAGCCGGTTGATGAATAGCACCATTTCCAGCATCAGGTGCTACCGCTGGTGCCGGAATGGGGATAAGATAGACCTGACAGGCACTTGAAATACAGGTTGAAATACAGGAGGTCCTGAAGATGTTGCGTCGCGTTACGCTCCTTATCCTTGTAATGCTGCTGCTGGCGCTGCCTGCGCTGGCGCAGGAAGCCACGCCGGAAGCTGCCGGCACCCCGGCGATTGCGCCCCAGGCCTGTGAGCAGCCCGGCAGCCTGACGATGTGGGTGTGGGACGAGAACTGGGCGGAAGTGATCGGGCAGGCTATCGAAGCGTGGCAGGCCGATTACTGTCCCGGCGCGGAAGTGGATTTACAGGTGCAGCCCTGGGGCCAGTACTGGGATCTGCTGAAAACCAACGTTGCCGGCGGCGACATGCCGGACGTATTTAACATGTCGCAGGACCGCTTCTACTTTTATGCCAGCAACGACGCGCTGCTGGATTTGCAGCCGTATTTTGATGAAGCCGGCGTGGATACCAGCCTGTGGGGTTCCGGCATGATTGACCCCTACCGCTGGGGCGACAACCAGGACCTGTATGCCGGGCCAGTGAACTGGGATACCATCGCCATCTTCTATAACAAGGACCTGTTTGATGCTGCCGGGGTGGAGTACCCGACGGCAGAATGGACGTGGGACGATTTCGCGGAAGCCGCCGCCGCGCTGACCGACCCGGAAAACGACGTGTACGGCGCGGCGGTGTATGCCGAGTACCAGTCCGGGTATCCCAACTGGATTGCCGCGACCGGCACCACGCCGATTGTGGAGGCCGGGCGGACGCGCTGCACGCTGACCGACGAGGGCAGCCTGGAGGCGCTGAATTTCCTGAAGGGTCTGTATGACGAGGGCTATATGCCCAGCGTATCCGTAGTCGGTGGCACATCGCCGGATGACGCCTTCAACTTCTGGCTGGCGGGCAAGGTTGCCATGGTCGCCGGTGGTTCGTGGAAGCTGCCGGAAGCGATAGAGAAGGCGACCTTTGACTGGGATGTGGTGCAGCTCCCGCGAAACCCGGAAACAGGCCGCAGCCGTTCGATTGTGCACTCGGTGGGCTACGTTGCGTCGGCCAATACCGAGAATCCTGACCTGGCCGCGAATCTCATTCTGTATCTGGTCAGCGACGAAGGGCAGAAGTTCTTCGCTGATGCCGGCGGTGTGGCCCCGGCGAACCCGGCGCTCCAGCAGCAGTGGATTGACTCGTTCGGTGATGCTGGTGTCAACATTCAGACGTTTGTGGATGCGCTGCAGGACTCGCAGGGTGTGACCGTCTTTGACGAAATCTGGGACAAGATCAACACCGAACTGGTGGTGAACATCTTCGACCAGGGGATGAGCGTCGAAGACGCTGCCAACGACGCCTGTGAGTTTATCAATACCCAACTGCCGGAGCAGGCTCAGTAAACTTCGCTGCTATCAGGTAGGGACATGGCAGCGCCATGTCCCTACACCGTGAGCATCCATGTTAACCTCGTTCCTGAATTGGTTCGGGCGCACGCCGCTGACGCGCCGCCGGGCGCTGTGGGGCATGGCGCTGGTCGCGCCGAACGTGCTGGGGCTGCTGTTTTTCTTCGGCATCCCGGTGCTGATGGCGTTTGCGACCTCGCTCCAGCAATGGAACGCGATCAAGCCACCTGTGTTTGTGGGGCTGGAAAACTTCATGCGGCTGGCGACCGACCCGGCCTTCTGGCAGGCGCTGTTCAACACGCTCAAGCTGATGGCGATGGTCACGTGGGCGGAAATCGTGCTGGCGCTCATCGTGGCTGTGTTGCTGAATCAGCGGCTGCGCGGGCGGGCGATTTTACGCACCGTGTATTTCCTGCCGGTCGTTACCTCTACTGTTGCGGCGGCAATCGTCTGGGCGTGGATTTTCCAGCCGCGCTACGGCCTGATCGGTAATCTGCTGGCGCCGTTTGGCCTGGGGGACGTAGGCTGGCTGACCAGCCGTGACCTGGTGCTGCACCCGATTGCGGCGGTGACGGTGTGGCAGCGGTTGGGGTTCGACATGGTGCTGTTCCTGGCGGGTTTGCAAACCATCCCGCGCGTGTTATACGAGGCGGCAATCATTGACGGCGCGAACCGCTGGCAGCGCTTCCGCCATGTCACGCTACCGCTGCTGTCGCCGACGACGTTCCTGGTGGTGGTGCTGTCGGTCATCAACGGCTTCCAGATATTCGACCAGGTGTACATCATGACAGCACGGACCACGCGGGGCGGGGTAGGGGGGAGCGCGACCACGCTGGCGTATTTTCTGTATCAAAGCGGATTTATTCGATCCGAATTTGGTTACGCGTCGGCCATCGCGCTGGTGCTGTTCCTCATCACGCTGGGGGTGACGGTGCTGCAACTGCGCTTGCAGCGACGCTGGGTGTATTACGAGGCGGGTGAGCAACGATGAGCGCGTGGCGCCAGCAGGAACCTGCCTATACCGATCTGTCGCTGCCGCTGAAGCTGCTGACCTATCTGATTCTGGTGGCGGGCGCGGTCATCATGGTGCTGCCGTTTGTCTGGATGGCGTCCACCGCCTGCAAACCGCCACCGGAACTGGCGACGCTGCCCATCCGCTGGATTCCCGAAAACCCCATGTGCCTGCAAAATCTGGCGGAACTTTATGAAACGTCGCCGAACTTCAGCCGCTACATGCTCAACTCCGCCATCCTGACGATTGGGCGTACCGTCGGGCAGCTTATCACCTGTTCGCTGGCGGCTTATGGCTTCGCCCGGTACCCATTTCCAGGGCGGAACGTGGTATTTGCGCTGTGCATTGGCCTGCTGATGGTGCCGTTCCAGGCGATCATCATCCCGGAATACCTGCTGCTGCGGCAGCTTGACTGGCTGAACAGCTTCCGCGCGCTAATTATCCCCGGCATCTTTAGCGCCTTTGCCATGTTCCTGCTGCGGCAGGCGTTTCTGCAAATCCCGCTGGAACTGGAAGAATCGGCCATGATTGACGGCGCGAACCCGCTGCAAATCCTGCGCCACATCACGCTGCCGCTGTCCGGCCCGGCGCTGGCGGCGTTTGCCGTTATCACGATTCAGGCCGCGTGGAACGATTTTCTGTTCCCGCTGGTAGTCGCTAACTCGCCGGATACACGCGTGGTGACGATTGGCATCAGCCTGCTGCAGGGCGAACGCAGCACACCCTGGAATCTGTTGATGATGGGGTCGTTCCTGGCGACCGTGCCGATGCTGCTGCTGTTTGTGGTGCTGCAACGGTACTTCATCGAAGGCGTGGCGATGTCGGGCGTGAAGGGGTAGATGCGTAAACGCGGTTGTAGGGGCGAGTTTCCAAACCCGCCCCTACACATTCTCTCGAATGACAGCGGCCATTTGCCGGGCGCGTTGCGGCGCATCGCCAATGTATTGTTCCGCGCGCAGCAGTTCCTTCACGCGCTCGGTTGGTACAAGCTGGGTAATGCGCTCGTCCCTGCTCAGGCTGTCGGCTAACGGATTTGGCTGCCTGGCGCGGATGGCCTCCCAGGCGCGCAGGCTGTGTTCGCGGATGATTTCGTGCAAGTCCTGCCGGTTGCCGCCATTACGGACGGCTTCCATCAGCAGGCGTTCGGTGGCGGCAAAGATGCCATAGCGTTCCAAGTTGGCTTTGACAGCGGTGTCGTTAATCCGCAAGCCTTTGATAATGCGTTCGGCGCGGCGCAGCAGTTCGTCGGCGACGAGAAAGGCCTCCGGCAGAATCAGCCGCCGGCTGGCCGAGTCGTCCAGCGTGCGTTCGAGTAAGGTGTGCGCAGCGTTGTCCCAGGCCACGCGGGGCAGGGCGGCCAGGAAGCGCGCCAGGCTGTCTACGTTTTCGGCATTAATCGGATTTCGTTTGAACGGCATGGCTGATGACCCCACCTGCGCCTCGCCAAACGGCTCTGACCATTCGCCAATGGACGGCGATTGCAGCAGGCGCAGATCAAACGCGAATTTGTACAGCGTTAAACCGAGGCCAGCCAGCGCGTTCAGCGTGTCCCAGTCCTGGCGGCGCGGATACGTCTGCGTCGCAATCGGGAAGGCGTCGAGGTCGAGCGATTTCATCACGCGGGCTTCGAGTTCGGCAGGTGTCGTGCCAGTGCCGGACAGTAGTTCGGCGTAGGATGCCGCCGTACCAACTGCGCCTTTTAATCCCTTACCCCGCACCTCCACATGAAGGCGCTGCAAGGATTGGTAGTCCGCGAACAAGTCCTGCGCGTAACCGGCCAGACGATAACCAACGGTGGTCGGTTCGGCGGGCTGGAGATGGGTGAAGGCCATACAGACGTGGTCGGCCTCGCGCTCGATCAACTCAGCCAGGGCCAGCAGCAGCCGCCGGAGTTTGGGGAGCAGCAGATCAAGGCTGTCGCGCAGGCGCATCGCATCGGCGTTGTCTTCGATGTCGGCACTGGTCGCACCCAGGTGGATGATGCCACCACCGGTGGGACACTGTTCGGCAAAACAGCGGATTTCCGCCATCAGGTCATGGTGGATTTCCGCCTCAATTTCGAGCGAGCGTTCGAGGTTCACATCATCCTGATGGGCACGCAAATCGGCCACCTGTTGCGCCGTGACCAGCCCGGCGGCCTGCTGCGCCTCCGCCAGCGCGACCCAGATGCGCCGCCACAGCCGCCGTTTGTGCGCCTCCGACCACAGGCGGCGCATCTCGTCCGAGCCATAGCGCCACGTGAACGGACTGAGATACGTGTCGTGCGAGAAGTTCATGTGCGCTTTTGCAACAAAAAGGTTGGCACTACGGAACCGCCACCCGCCGTCACATTCAGCAGGGCGATGGAGGACAGGCGTGTGAGGCAGCCGTGAACGGTATGGCCGTAAAACACATAGGGGTTGGCATCAATGAAGCGTGGGCGCAGGTCCAGCTTACCCTCGATGATTGACGGAAAATCGCGGTAAATCGGCTGCACGCGCTCCTGCACGACGTGGGGCGTGGTCAGCGCCGTTTGCAGCGTTTCGTTCCACAGTTCGGACGAGGCTTCCCAGCCCAGCACCACGCCTGACCCGCCGTATTCGTCGTTGGGTTTCAGGACGAAGTTTTCCCGATTTTCGGACAGGAACGGGATGAGGTCCACTTCCTGGCCGCGATACCACGTTTTCCGTTCGGTGACGCGCCGCGTCCAGGGGATGTGCAACTTGATCGCCTCGCGCTGGACTTCGGTAAACAGGTGCGCGTTCTGTTCGTCGCTCATGAAGGCCAGGCTGCCTTTTTTTGCCAGCAGCTTGGCGCTGAATGAGTTGGTCATAAACACGGCGCGGTCTCTGACTGCCTGAACGATGGGGTTGTCCAGCCCCATCTCGTCAATGAGTTCACTGCACAGCACGCGCTTGTAGACCAAATCCACGCGGAAGCCGTCGGCCCACAGCACGCCATCCCGGTATTCCAGCGAGCGCGGGTCGGCCAGCACCGCCGGTACGCCGTGCCGTTCGAAAAAGGCGCGGATAATCACGTGCTCGTTCAGGGTGGGGACGTACCCCCAATCCACAATCGCAATCTGCGGGATACCCTGGCCGCCCCAGTCGCGATAACCGCGCATGAGCGCCGCCAGCAGCCGCCCCTGCATCGGCATGGTCTGGACGGCATAGTGCTTCAGGAAGCGCTTCATCGGCTCCAGTTCCATAAACAGCTCGGCCAGGATGTCCTCGTAACCCATGCCGGCGGGGGTTTCGGCATTGTATTCCACAAACTGCAAGCGGTCTTCGCTTGGCATAAAAAACGAATCCAGCCGCGAGGTGGTCCAGGGCACTGCCGCGCCAATATCGGCGCTGAACAATTCTTCTTCGTAGGGTTCAAGATCAAGCTGTTCGCGCAGATTGGCGTCTGAACAGCACGCTTCGTGCGCGCGGGTGAACGCGCCCAGCAGGATTTCGGTTTCCGAGCGCAGGTATTCCCACTGGTCAGCCAGGTAAAAATGCGGACGCAGCACGGTGCAGATGGGGCGCGCGCCGAAGTACAGGCCGAGGGGTTTGAGGCGGGCGTAGAGTTCTTCGCTGGTTTCCAGCGCCAGGCCTTCGGTCAGCAGGTCATGATAAAGGGCAATCGCTTCGGTAGGCATGGTCAGTCCGCCGTAACCCGGTCGGTTTCAAACTGTTTGCCCCAGGGATAGCGGTCCATCGTGCGCGCGCCGGATTTTGCCAGCCGGATGGCAAGGTCAGCCATGTGCGTCACCATCCAGTCAAAATGCCGGCGCCCCAGCGAATTCACGTCCATATCCGGCGCGGGGTTCATGAAGTCAATCGCATACGGCACGCCGTCCCGGATAGCAAACTCGACGGTGTTCATGTCGTAGCCCAGCGCCCGGTTAAGTTTGAGCGCGTCGTTTACCATGCGGTCGTGCAGTTCAGGCGAGAAGCCGTGTTCTTCGTGGTAGCGGCGCTGGTTGGGGTCGTACTTCATCACGTAGATTTCTTCCTGCCCCAGACACATCAGGCGGGCGTAATCGTCCCACTTGATAAATTCCTGCAAGACCATCGTCAGCAGGCCGCTCTGGTTGTAGCGCCAGATCAGTTCGGCAATTGAGTGGACGACGTACACCTCTTTCCAGCCGCCACCATGCGCGTCCTTCAGCACGCAGGGCGTACCGCCGACCTGTTCCACAATCCAGTTCCAATCCAGTGGATATTTGAGGTTGCGCAGGCTTTCGCTGTGGACGATGCCGGGCACGTAATCCTTGTTGGGCAGCACCATCGTTTTGGGCGAGGCCACGCCCAGCTTATCGGCCAGCGACGCGCCAAAAAATTTGTCGTCCGCCGTCCACATAAACGGGTCGTTGATGACCTTCACGCCCTGCAGCACGGCGTTTTTCAGATAGGAGCGATAGTAGGGGACTTCGTGCGAGATGCGGTCAATAATGACGCGGTACGGCACCGGTTCGTTCATCATCGTGCCGCCGACCTTAACGTATTCGGCGATCACACCCTCGTTGCGGCGGTTGACCTCTTCAATAAACGCGGGCGGCCATGACCATTCGCGGCCTACAAACAGTCCAACACGCAGCGGTTCCTTATTTTGTTCGCCCATTGTTAACTCCAGAAGAAAGCATCATTCCAGTAAAGGACGTGATTATACACGCCAGTAACAAAAATTACCTTTTCTTAATCATGGCCGCCGATGTACAGCAGCACCATTCGCTGCCAGTACGGCCAATCGTGCGACCAGCCATCCCATTCACGCAGGGCGTTGCCGATGCCCTTGCTCCACAACACAGCGGACATGTCGCGCGCCTGCTGGATGAGACGATCTTCCCGCCCGGTTGCCAGAATGATGTCAATGTGGCGCAGCAGCGCCAGCCGGCCTTCATCATGTTCGGCGGGGATAAACTGCATCGGATTGTTGAAAAAGACGTAATCGTCGCTGTAGCCGCCGGTGAAACTGCGAATGTCGTACAGGCCGCTTAAGGCCAGGATGCGGTCTACCCTGTCAGGATGTTTGAGGCCGAAGTTCATGGCGTGGTACGCGCCGAAGCTGGCCCCCAGAGTGATGAGAAAGGGATTGCTGTTTTTACTGAGGGTGAAGGGCAGCACCTCGTTGTACAGATAACCGTCATACTGAGCATGGCGATAGGCGCGCGCGCCAGGATGCGCCCACCAGTTGTACCAGCTTTCGGCGTCCACGCTGTCCACGCAGAAGACTTGCAGCCAGCCGTTATCCAGATGGCCGCGCAGGGCGTTCATCATGCCCCGGTCTTCCCATTCGTAGAATTTGCCGCGCGAGGTGGGAAAAACGAGGACACGCGCCCCGGCGTGTCCAAACACCAGCAGTTCCATATCCCGGTTCAGTGCGGGACTGTACCAACGGTGGTATTCACGGTTCATGCAGCGCTCGCTTATCGTTGCGAATCAGCAATTGGCATTCAGGAATCAGCAGTTGCTATGCCGGTCCTTGACTGAAAACTGACAACTGAAAACTGATGACTTAAGCTAACCGGGCTGCCGCGCTCACCGCCGAGGCCGCGTCCAGGACGCCCGCGCCCTGACGGTCGTATGGGATGTTGGGTAACAATCGGGCAGTTGTAGTCAGAATAGCGCGAATCTGATCGGGCGTCAAACCAGGATTCGCTTCCAGCATTTGCGCGATGACGGACGCGACAATCGGTGCGGCGACCGACGTGCCGTCCACATGCTGGTGGTGGGCGTCAATGATCTTGTGGGCGTGGATGCGCTGCTGGAGTTCGGCGTACAGGTTGTCGTCGGCGTTGAGCGCCATATCCCGTGCCAGACCGAGATCGCGGTAGCCCTGTTTCAGCATGTGGCGAATGTGCGCCTCGTCGGAGGTTCGCAACAGCGGGGCAAGCCAGCGCACCTCGCGGGCGGTGGATGAACCGGGCAGAATCGGGGAAGCGATCCAGTTGGCCGGAGCGAGGATGTCCGGCTTGCATGAGCCATCGTAAACGCGCCCGTAGTTGTGGTGGTAGGGTGTCCACAGTTGCATGTCGAGCGAGTTGTGATCGTTAACGCCGCCGACGGTAATCGCGTCGGCGGCGCTGGCCGGGGGCAGCAACGGCGCGCTGTCACGGTTGCCGGCGGCAACCACCACTGTCACCCCCGCCTGTACCAGTTTGCGAATCGCCCGGTGGAGTGGATGGTCCGGGTCGTGGCTGACAGCATCGCCGCCGACAGAGACGTTAACGACACGAACATTCAGACGACGGTAGGTGTCCAGCAGCCAACGCAGGCCGCGCAGGATGTCGGTTTCCTTAATCTGCCCTCTGGGCGTGCTGACCTTAACCAGCACCAGTTTTGCATCTGACGCGATGCCCCGGTAGCGCCCGCCGGAAGCCCGCCCGCTGCCCGCCGCGATCACACTGGTCATCTGACCATGCCAGCTTAGATCATTAATCTTAAAGTTTGTACCCTGTTCCAGAACGCGGTTGGTAGATGCATCCACGTGCAGCAGGATACGCCCCTCCAGGTCAGGATGGGGGTAGAAGCCGGAATCAATCAATGCCATCACCACGCCGCGCCCAGTGTAGTGGGGCAGCGCGCCGGTACGCTCTGGTGTGGACAGCAGCGTCGGTGAGCCGGGTTCGTAGAAGGGATAATTGGATGTGAACAAGGGCATAACGTCGTGAATGATTACTCTATGCTGTCCAGCATACACCGCTGCGCATAAAATGCGCCTTGAATTTTGCCTAAAAGTTCGTCAGAAATCGTAAGCGAAGTCAATAACGCAGCGTTTCCGGTAGGGACACGGCGGCGCCATGTCCCTACACACCCAACTAATTTTGTATATGTGATCAATTGGTTGGTTTGTCTTTCGGCGGCTGCACGGCCATAAAGTCTACCACAAAACGCTGCGTATAGTCATGGAGCAGATCAGTCACACGCTGCTGGCTGTCGGAAGCGACGATCAAACCGGCATGATGTTTTTTGTCCAGCCGCCAGACGACCTCCGGGTCGCTGTAGGCTGAGGTATCCGGGTGTTCCTGTTTCGCCAGCGACACCAGCAGCCCCCCGTACTGCTGCCGCCACGCCGGCAGCGTATAGGTCTCACCACGCAGCCGGGCGATTTCCAGCCGTGCCCATTCCGCCCACAGGTTGAGGCCGGTAGCGGCTTCGATCAGATCGGCAATATGGGCGCCGCCCACCCGCGCGGCACATTCGAGGAAATAAAACGCACCGCCATCGTGCGCCTTGATGTACTCGGCATGGGTAACGCCGTGCGTCATGCCCAGCGTTTGAATCACCCGCGCGTTCAGCGCCTTCAGTTCACGGGTTTCATCAGCATCCGGGGGAAGGGTGCGGGTGGTGAAGATGCCACCTTCGTGCGCGACATTCATCGGCGGCTGGCCGTATTGCTGGGTGCTGGCAAAAATCACCTCGCCATCCCAGGTGATCGAATCAACGTGATAAACGCCGCCGGGGATGTATTTCTCCAGCAGGAAATACGACTGCTGGTCACCAAGCTGGTCCAGCCAGCGCCACAGTTCTTCCGGTTCATTGATCTTTTTGATGCCCATCGCGCCAGCTTCGGTGCGTGGCTTGAGCAGCCACAGCGGCGGCACGCGTGTCATGTAGTCGCGCAGGCGGTCATAGTTGATAACCGGCGTAAACGGCGGCACCGGGATACCACCGTCATACGCTTTCATGCGCATCGCCAGCTTGTCGCGGAAGTAGCGCGTGGCGGTCTGGCCCATGCCCGGCAGGCGCAGATGTTCCCGCAGCGCGGCGACGGTTTCCACGTCGTATTCGTCGAGAGGGATGATCTGCTGGATGTCCTGGGCGCGGCACAGGTAGCTGACGGCATAAATCACATCCTGAACATGGCTCAGGTCCGGCATCAGGAAGATTTCGTCAATGCTGTCGCGCGGCCAGGGATCATCTTTCAGCTTCTCGTTGGTCAGCAGCAGCACGCGGCAGCCCTGACGTTTAACCTCCCGCAGAAAGTTTTCACCCTTGAAGTAACTGGATAAACACAAAATCGTGATCGCTGACATCGTACTGCTTACCCCCGCCGTGTCCATCGTTGCCAGCCTATCATAACATTACCAAAACGAAACAGACAATAGCCGCGCCTGCTTAGAATCTTCTCATTTGACTTTCGATCAAAAGCCCCCTATGATGGCAAACAGTTAATTAACTTAACTAATTTTATTCCCCAACTGCTAATTAACGAGAATAGATCGGATGGACGAGCCAATTGAAACGATGGAACTGGCGCGTCGCTTTTTGCGCGTGCTGGAAGTGCTGGGGCGGCTGACCCATTACCAGATGCCAGAGCATCTGCAAGGGCAGCTTGCCATCAATCATTTTAAGGCGCTGCATATTCTGCACCACCGGCCCGGCATGGCACAGAAGGAACTGGCTGAGTGTATGCGGGTGACGCCAGCGGCGGTTTCCAACGCGGTGCAGCACATGGAAAACCTGGGATTAATCGAACGGCGGAGGCCGAAAAGCAATCCACACGAAAAAAAACCGGACAACCGCCTGGTACACCTGTACCTGAGCGAACAGGGCGAAGCGTTTATCCGTGAGTCACAGGTGGAACGCTGCCGGGCCACTGCTGATCTCCTGAGCGCGCTACCGCTGAACGAAGCCCGTATGATCGTGGAGGCGCTGGAGCGGGCGATGCAGGCCAAACAGGAAGAGATGAACACTCCGACGTGATTTTGCGTATAGGGGTGTAGGCTAACCGTCAACATTGCAAAGGCTATGGCATAGAGAAGGGGAGTTTGCCTTGCAAGCACAAGCTACACAGAACTGGAGCCGGGGGAGGGGACGGTCGCGGAGCAATGGCAGCCTGGGGCGGGCGATTCGCTACCTGGGCAAGCAGCGCCGGTCAACGCTGATGGCCTACGGCGCGCTGTTTATCGCTACGATTGCCCAGCTTGCCGTGCCGCAACTGGTGCAGAATATGATTGATGCCGTGACCAACGGCACGGTCGCCAAGAGCATCATGAATATCGAGATGCCGCTGCCGGCGCTGACAGAAGCCACGCGCAACCTGGCGGCGCAGCAGGCCGGCAGGACGCTGGAACAGCTCCAGGCGGACGCGGCCAACGCCGAAACGCTGCTCATCAACGCGGCCATCTTCATCGTCGCCTTCGCCATCATGCGTGGGCTGTTTTCGTTTGTACAGGCTTACATGGCGGAAAAAACGTCGCAGGGTGTGGCCTTTGACTTCCGCAATGAACTGTTCGCCAAGATTCAACGGCTGTCGTTCAGCTATCATGACCAGAACCAGACTGGCCAGTTGATGATCCGCGCCACCGATGACGTGGAGAAGGTGCGGCTGTTCATCGCGCAAGGGCTGGTGCTGGCGGCGCAGGCGTTTATCCTGCTGACGGTCACGCTCATCATTCTGCTGGCGACCAACTGGCGGCTGACGCTGGTCATCCTGCCGACGCTGCCGATTGCGCTGGTGCTGTTTATCATCTTCGGGATGGTCAGCCAGCCGCTGTTCGTGGAAGTGCAGCGGCGTATCTCCCGGCTGAACACCGTGCTGCAGGAGGCGCTGGCGGGCATCAAGGTGGTGAAAGCGTTTGTGCGCGAACCCTACGAACAGAAACGCTTTGACCAGGCCGCCGATGACCTGTTTTACCAGAGCATCAAGGTCAGCCGAACTTTCGCCTTCCTGTTCCCGGTGATCTTCCTGATCGCGCAGTTGGGGCAGGCGGCGATTCTGTATTTCGGCGGGCGGCAGATTCTCGAAGGCACGCTGAATCTGGGGGAATACCAGAGCTTCAGCCTGTACCTGATCTACGTGTTTTTCCCGCTGGGGCAACTGGGGTTCATCATTTCGCTGATGGCGCAGGCTGCCGCGTCGGCCTCGCGTATCTTCGAAATCCTGGACGCCAAAAGCGACGTGGCCGACAAGCCGGATGCTACCGCGCTGCCGCCGATACAGGGACACGTCGAATTTAAGGACGTAACCTTCCGGTACTTCAACAGCGGCGAGCCGGTGCTGAAGGACGTGAGCTTTGTAGCGGAGCCGGGGCAGACGGTGGCGCTGCTGGGGGCGACCGGCAGCGGCAAAACGACCATCATTAACCTGATTCCGCGCTTTTACGACGTGTCGGAAGGCGCGGTGCTGATTGACGGTTATGACGTGCGTGACGTAACGCTGGACAGCCTGCGGTCGCAGATTGGTATCGTCCTGCAGGAGACAAACCTGTTCAGCGGCACGATTCGGGATAACATCGCGTTTGGCCGCCCCGATGCCACAATGGACGAAGTAATTGAAGCGGCCAAAGCTGCCGCCGCCCATGACTTCATCCTGACCTTCCCGGACGGTTATGATACGCCGGTAGGCGAACGGGGCACGACACTCTCCGGCGGGCAGAAGCAGCGTATCGCCATCGCCCGCGCGCTGCTGCTCAACCCGCGCCTGCTGATTCTGGACGACTCCACCAGCAGCGTTGACCTGGTGACGGAGTACAAAATCCAGAAGGCGCTGGACAATCTGATGAAAGGGCGCACCAGCTTTGTGATCGCCCAGCGTATCAGTACGGTGCTGAACGCCGACCAAATCCTGGTGATGGACAAGGGGCAGGTGGTGGCGCGCGGCAAACACGAAGAACTGATGGAAACCAGCCCGATCTACGCCGAGATTTACCACTCACAACTGGTTGGTGACGCGGAAGCCGAACTGACACCAGACGCGCAGGAGGCCTAGAAACGATTATGATGGGTGGCATGGACGGCGGTCGCCGTCTGTTTGAGCAGAGTGTCAGCAAGCCGAAAAACGTAAGCGCCACGCTGGCGCGGTTCTGGCGCTACTTCCGCCAGCGCTGGTACGCGCTGGTACTGGTGGCGGTATTGATGGTGGTGACAACCTGGGTGCAGGTGCTTGGCCCGGACCTGACCGGGCAGGCGGTGGACTGCTACCTGTTTCCACGCCCCGGTTCGACCTGCTGGTTTAACCCGGCGGCTACACCTGACGCGCCGGTGGAGACCAAAATCGCCGGGCTGGGCGCGATTGTGCTGACGTTGATCGCGCTGTTTCTCATTGGGTCGGTCTTCAGCGGCCTGATGTTTTTTACGATGACCTGGGCCGGGCAGAACGCGCTGCGGAACATCCGCAAGGACGTGTTCCGCCACATCAACCGCCTGTCGCTCGGCTACTACGCCGAAAACGAAGCCGGCAACATCATGAGCCGCTTCACCAGCGACTCGGAGACGATTCAACAGGCGTTGAGCTTCGCGCTGGTGCAGGTGCTGAGCGGCAGCCTGCTCATCGTCTGGATCATGGTCAAGATGCTGCAAACGAACGTGCCGTATGCGCTCATCAGCCTGGCAGTGGTGCCGTTTATGGCGCTGGCGACGGTCTATTTCTCCGGCCAGGCGCGCAAGGCGTTCCGCCGCAGCCGGCAGGAGATGGGCAGCGTCAACGCCGACCTGCAGGAGAGCATCGCCGGCGTGCGCGAGGTGCAGGCCTTCAACCGCGAGGACGAGAACATCGAGCAGTTCCGGCGCACCAATGCCGCCAACCGCGACGCCAACATCCGCGCCGCCAGCTTCACCAGCGCGCTGACACCGGTGCTGGAAGCACTGGGTTATATCGCGCTGGGAATCGTCGTGGTGGTTGGCGGGCTGTCGGTGCTGCGGAACGAACCGCTGCTGGGAACGTCCGTGATAACGCTTGGTACGGTGTTCGCCTTCCTGCAATACGCGCAGCGGTTTAACCAGCCGATTCAGCAGATCGCGGTGCTGTGGACCAACGTCCAGAGCGCCATCGCCGGCGGCGAACGTATCTTCGGCCTGCTGGATGAAGAACCGACTGTCGTGGATAAACCAAACGCCATCGCAATGCCGCCGATTCAGGGCAAGGTTGAGTTTGACAACGTGTCCGCCGAATACAAGGCGGGCGAGCCAGTGTTGAAGGGCGTCAGCCTGACGGCAGAACCCGGCCAGACGATTGCCATCGTCGGGCCGACGGGCGCGGGCAAAACGACCATCATCAACCTGATTCCGCGCTTCTATGACGTGACCGGCGGCTCGGTCAGGATTGACGGCATAGACGTGCGCGACGTGACGCTGGACAGCCTGCGGTCGCAGATCGGCATCGTCCTGCAGGACACGTTCCTGTTTTCCGATACGGTCATGGAAAACATCCGTTACGGGCGGCTGGACGCAACCGACGAGGAAGTGGTGGCGGCGGCCACGCTGGTGGCGGCGGACCAGTTCATCGAACGGCTGCCGCAGGGCTACCAGACCGTGCTGGGTGAACGGGGCAGCGGCCTGAGCCAGGGGCAGCGCCAGTTGATTGCGATTGCCCGCGTGGCGCTGATGAGTCCACGCATCCTGATTCTGGACGAGGCGACTTCCAGCGTGGACACACGCACCGAACGGCTGATTCAGAAGGCGTTTGAAAAGCTGCTGGAAGGCCGCACCAGCTTTGTGATCGCGCACCGCCTGAGCACGATTCGCAACGCCAGTCAGGTATTGGTGCTGAAAGACGGCGAAATCGTGGAGCGCGGCACACACACGGAACTGCTGGCGCAGCAGGGCGCGTATTACGACCTGTACATGAGCCAGTTCCGCCGCGAGGAGGAAACGCCGCAGCCGTCCGCCAACGGCAGCCGCGAACCCCTGCCGGAGGTGACGGGGGATTAGCGAGGATGACGGGACAGAAAGAGACAGGATTTTGAACCGCCATGACGCCAAGGACGCCAAGCAAGCCAGGTACGTTTTTGCTGCGGCGAAAGGGGGGATTGCGGTTGCAGAACAGTTTGCTGCAACGGCAGTTCCAAGGTATGAGGTATGAGGTATGGGGTATGAGGTATGAGGTATGAGTGAAAGGCAACAGCAGTACTGAGTACTGAGTGCTGAGTGAAAGCCAGTTGGCATGAGGTTCGCCTGGTCGCTATGCTGGTCGCTACAAACAGTGTAGAGGAAGAACGGGGGGAACGGGTGAACATTTGTTCAGACATTTGTTTAGTCTTCAGTCGTCAGTCCTCAGTCGTCAGTCGGGAATTAGGGAAGGCAGGGGAAGTGGGGCTGGCCTGTATGCCTGAGCCAGGGCGACCACACAGGGTCGCCCCTACATCAAGGCCGGTTTAATCTATAATCCTGTTCCTACTGATCAACACGCCAATTTCGGCAGAATGAGGTAGGATTAACCGCAGATAGATGTCTGCGGTTTTTCTTTTTGAAGGTGCTTTCATGACACAAAAACTGGTTGAATGTATCCCCAATTTTTCCGAAGGCCGCCGTTCCCGCGTGGTGGATGCGATTGTAAACGCGATACAGTCCGTGTCTGGCGCGGTGGTACTCGACCGCACCAGCGACCACGATCACAACCGCTCGGTGGTGACGTTCGTCGCGCCGCCTGATGCGGCGGTCGAGGCGGCGTTCGCGGCCATCAAAAAAGCGGCGGAACTGATTGACCTCGACAAACATCAGGGCGAACATCCCCGGTTGGGCGCAACGGACGTGGTGCCGTTTGTGCCGCTGTCGGACGTGACGATGGACGAATGTATCGAACTGGCGCGGCGGCTCGGCCAGCGCGTGGGCGACGAACTGGGCATCCCGGTTTATCTGTACGAAGCGGCGGCGACGCGACCGGAGCGGGTCAATCTGGAAAATGTCCGGCGGGGTGAGTACGAAGTATTGAAAGACAGCATCAACACCGACCCCAACCGCGCGCCTGATTTTGGCCCCTCCAGCGTGGGCAAAGCCGGGGCGACGGTCATCGGGGCGCGCGCGCCGCTGATTGCCTTCAACGTCTATCTGACGACCGACGACGTGAGCATCGCCAAGAAGATCGCTGCTGCGGTGCGGCATTCATCCGGCGGGCTGCATTACGTGAAAGGGTTGGGCTTGCTGGTGGATGGTCGGGCGCAGGTGAGCATGAATCTGACCGACTACACGCGCACGCCGGTTGCCCGCGTGGTGGAAATGGTACGGCGCGAGGCGGGGCGTTACGGCGTGATGGTGCATCATACCGAACTGGTCGGACTGATTCCGCAGGCGGCGCTGGTGGACGCGGCGCAGTGGTACTTGCAGCTTGACCAGTTCAAACCGGAACAAATACTGGAAACGCGGCTGTACGCGGCGATGGGGCAGGGCGAGGAGGAAACGCCGTTCACCGAACGGCTGGCGGCAGGCACGGCCACACCGGGCGGTGGGTCGGCGGCAGCCTATGCCGGGGCAATGGCGGCAGGGCTGGCGGCGATGGCAGCACGGCTGACTATCGGCAAGAAAAAATATGCCGACGTGGAAGCCCGGATGCACGACATCGCGGCGCAGGCCGATAACCTGCGCGTGGCGTTGGAACGCGCCGTGACGCTGGACGCGCAGGCGTTCGACGCCGTGATGGATGCCTACAAGCTGCCGAAGGACACGGACGCCGAAAAAGCCGAACGCGATGAGGCGGTGGAAGTGGCGACACATGGCGCGGCGCAGGTGCCGCTGGAGGTGTGCCGGCTGGTGGCCGACGTGCTGGAACTGCTGGCGGAAGTGGCCGAAACGGGCAACGTCAACAGCGTGACCGACGCAACTTCCGGCGCGGCGATGGGGGTGGCGGCTTTCACGGCGGCGAGTATGAACGTTCACGCCAACGCGGCAGGTGTGCGCGACAAGGTGGCCGCGCATATCTGGCTAAACACGGTTACGGAACTGCGCGCGCGAATGCAGGCGGCGGAAGAGCGGGTGCATAAGGCGCTGAAGGAACGGGCGAAGCTGGAAGTGTAAAGCGAAGAAATTAACCGCCAAGGCGCCAAGGACGCCAAGAATCATCAGGCATTGTCAGTCGAGAATCGTGTACAATCGGAATTGAGAATGCAGGGAGATGATCGTTTATGAGCGCCCTTGAACGTGAAATCATTGAGAAGTTTAACCAACTGCAACCCGCCGCCAAACAGCGTGTGCGGGCGCTGATCGAACGAGAACTTGCTTCAGAAGTAGAACCTGTTAGCGCATCCGCATTTGATTACGATGCGTGGTTTCGGGATGTCGAAACGCTGCGCCAGCAGATTCGTGCTGCTCATGCGGACAGGCTGCCACCTGTGGATGTGGTTGGGATGCTGCGGGATATACGCTGACCGGACTGCGCTCGGATACAGGCGGCAGAAAACTGCGTCCACGCTGCGCTGAAGGAACGGGCGAAGCTGGAAGTTTAAAGCAAAGAAGTTAACCGCCAAGACGCAAAGGACGCCAAGTTTATCTTCTGATTCCTTCTTCCTGGCGCTCTTGGCGTCATGGCGGTTCAAACCGCATTTAAGGTATAATTTAATGAAAGGGCGCGGCGTTGAGACTGCGCCCGTTTAGTCTTTCTGGAAGTTTTTATCATGTCTGTAATTGAACTCGACGGCGACCATCTGACGGTAGACGACGTGGCCGCTGTGGCCGCTGCGTGGGAGCATCCCGCCGATGTCACCGTCCGTGTAGCCCCGGCTTCGCTTGAAAACGTGAAACGTTCGCGCCGGGCGGTGGAAGATTTCCTGGCGCGGGGCGAGATCATCTACGGCATCACCACCGGCTTTGGCGACTTTAAAGACCGCCTGATTCCACTCGACAAGGTGCAGCAGCTTCAGCGTAACATCATCATGAGCCACGCCGTCGGCGTCGGGCCGCTGCTCGACCCGGCGACGGTGCGCGCCATGATGGTCATCCGTGCCCAAACGCTGGTCAAGGGTTACAGCGGCGTGCGCCCTGTGGTGATTGATACGCTGGTGGAGATGGTCAATCGCGGGGTGTACCCGGTCATCCCGGCGCAGGGGTCGCTGGGCGCGTCCGGCGATCTCGCGCCGCTGGCGCATATGGCGCTACCGATCATCGGTGAGGGCGAAGCCTTTTACCGGGGCGAACGGCTGCCCGGCGTGGAAGCGATGCGGCGGGCGGGACTATCGCCGCTGGAACTGGAGGCGAAAGAAGGGCTGGCGCTGACCAACGGCACGAGCATGATGTGCGCGGTGGGCGCGCTGACGGTGGCCCGCGCCGAAATGCTGGCGAAAACGGCAGACATCGCGGCGGCGCTGAGTCTGGAAGCGTTACGCGGCACACCGGCGGCGTTCGACGCGCGGATTCACGCGGTGCGCCCGCATCCGGGGCAGGCGGAATCGGCGGCGTTTTTGCGGCGGCTGGTCGAGGGGTCGCAGTTCACGCGGACGTTTGATCCGCTGGACGTGCAGGACGCCTACAGCCTGCGCTGCACGCCGCAGGTTCACGGCGCGGCGCGGGACGCGATAGCCAGGGCGCGGCATACGCTGGAAGTGGAGATGAATTCCGCCAACGACAACCCGCTGATTTTTGTGGACGGCGACGGCGCGACGGTACTCAGCGGCGGCAACTTTCATGGCGAGCCGGTGGCGCTGGTGATGGATTACCTCAAGATCGCGCTGGCGGAAATCGCCAACATCAGCGAACGGCGGCTGGCAAGATTAATTGATGAGAAGGTGAATCGAAGAGTGCTGCCCGCGTTCCTGACCAACGACGGCGGCCTGAACAGCGGTTTTATGATCGCGCAGTACACCTCGGCGGCGCTGGTGAGCGAAAACAAGGTGCTGGCGCATCCGGCCAGCGTGGATTCGATTCCGTCGTCAGCCAACGCAGAAGACCACGTCAGTATGGGTTCCATCGCGGCGCGACAGGCGGCAGAGATCGCACAGAATCTCGAAAACGTGCTGGCGCTGGAACTGCTGTCGGCGGCGCAAGGCATAGATTTCCGGCTGGAAACGCTCGGCCACGAAGCCAAGCTAGGGCAGGGTACAGCGGCAGCCTATCAACTTATTCGCTCTCGCATTCCGTTCGTGGAGCGCGACGCCGTGATGTACCCCTATGTGGATACCATGCGTGAACTGGTCGAAACGGGCGCGATCGTGCGGGCGGTGGAAGAGCAGGCGATACAAAATACGGTTTTGTAGGGACGGGTTTATAAACCCGCCCCTACCTATTCCAAAAGGTTGCTTTATGACAGATACCTCATTCACAAAACCTCGCGTAGTTCGTGCCCCACGTGGCACACGATTGACCTGTAAAAACTGGCAGATCGAAGCGGCGTACCGCATGGTGCAGAATAACCTTGACCCGGACGTAGCCGAAAAGCCGGATGAGTTAATCGTCTACGGAGGGCGGGGGAAGGCTGCGCGCAACTGGGACTGTTACGAGGCGATTCTTCAATCGCTGCGGAATCTGGAGGCGGACGAAACGCTGCTGATACAGTCCGGTAAGCCGGTTGCCATGTTTAAGACCCACACCGACGCACCGCGCATGTTAATTGCCAACACCAATATCGTACCGCATTGGGCCAGTCAAGAGCAGTTTGACCGGTATGAAGCTGATGGCCTAATAATGTACGGGCAGATGACGGCTGCATCGTTCATATACATTGGAACGCAAGGCATATTGCAAGGCACTTATGAAACGTTTGGCGCGCTGGCGCGGCAGCGGGGTTGGCCGTCGCTGCGCGGGAAGTTCGTGCTGACGGCGGGCCTTGGCGGCATGGGTGGCGCGCAGCCGCTGGCGATCACGATGAACGAGGGCGTGGGGTTGATCGTGGAGATTGACCCGGCGCGGGCAGCGCGGCGGCTGGAGCACCGCTATGTGGATGTCGTGGTGAACGAACTCGAAGAAGCGATGACGTTTGTTGAGGATGCGGTGCGCGATGGCAAGCCGCTGTCGGTGGGCCTGATCGGCAACGCTGCCGATGTGTTCCCCGAACTGGCGCTGCGCGGTGTCCTGCCAGATGTCGTCACCGACCAGACGCCCGCGCACGACCCGCTGATGTACGTGCCCAACGGCATGAGCCTGGACGATGCAAACCGCCTGCGGCAGAGCGATCCAGCGGAGTATACACGCCGTTCAATGCAGGCGATGGCGCGGCACGTGGAAGCGATGCTGGCGTTCCAGCAGCGCGGGGCGGAAGTGTTTGACTATGGCAACAACCTGCGCCAGCGCGCCTTTGACGCAGGCGTAACAAATGCCTTCAACTATCCCGGCTTCGTTCCGGCGTACATTCGCCCGCTGTTCTGCGAGGGCAAAGGGCCGTTCCGCTGGGTGGCGCTGTCCGGCGAGGCGGAAGATATTTACCGCACCGATCAGGCCATCATGGAACTGTTCCCCGACGATGAACACCTGCACCGCTGGCTGACGATGGCACGCGACAAAATTCACTTTCAAGGGCTGCCGGCGCGGATTTGCTGGCTGGGGTATGGCGAACGGGCGAAAGCGGGTTTGAAGTTTAACGAGATGGTTGCCAGCGGCGAACTGCAAGCGCCGATTGTCATCGGGCGCGATCACCTGGACGCGGGGTCGGTGGCGTCGCCCAACCGCGAAACCGAAGCGATGCGCGACGGCTCGGACGCGATCAGCGATTGGCCGATTCTGAATGCGCTGATAAACGCCGTTGGCGGCGCCACTTGGGTCAGCGTGCATCACGGCGGGGGTGTGGGCATCGGCTACAGCCAGCACGCGGGGCAGGTGATCGTGGCCGACGGCACGCCAGAAGCAGCGCGGCGGCTGGAGCGAGTGCTGACGACTGACCCCGGTATGGGCGTGGTGCGCCACGCGGACGCCGGTTATCCTGAAGCGATTGAGGCAGCCCGGCGGCATGGGATTAAAATGCCGATGCTGAAATGACCCAACGAGTTGATCTGCTCATCACCAACGCGAGTCAGGTGTGTGTCGTGCCGTCGGTGAACGGCGGGCCGCAGCGCGGGAAGGCGCTGGGTACGTTGGGTATTGTTACCGACGGCGCGGTGGCGGTTGACGGCGGCCAAATCGTCGAAGTCGGCGCGGCGGCTGATTTGCGACTGCGCTATGACGCTGCGCGAACCATCAACGCTGATGGCCGGGCGGTGGTGCCGGGCTTCGTTGACCCGCATACGCATCTGGCATGGGTGGGCGACCGCGCGGCAGAGTTCGAGCAGCGCATCGGCGGGGCAACGTATATGGAGATCATGGCGGCGGGCGGCGGTATTAACAGTACGGTACGCGCCGTGCGCGCCGCCAGCGTCGAGCAGTTGGTGGATGAGACGCGGGCGCGGCTAAACCGGGTGCTGCGGAACGGCACCACGACGGTTGAGATCAAAACGGGCTACGGGCTGGACACGGTCAGCGAATTGAAGCTGCTGGACGCGATTTTCCGGCTGGCGGCAGAACACCCGGCAACCATCGTGCCCACGTTTATGGGCGCTCATGCTGTGCCACCGGAATATGACGGGCGCACCGATGCATTTGTTGATTTGATTGTCCATGAGATGACGCCAGCCGTTGCCGAACGGCTGCGGTCGTACAGTCAAGAAACCCCGGTGTTCGTGGACGTGTTCTGCGAACCGGGGGCGTTTGATCTGGCGCAGTCACGGCGGGTGCTGGAAGCCGGGTTAACACATGGGATGCGCGCCAAAATCCACGCCGACGAATTTGCCAGTATTGGCGGGGCGCGGCTGGCGGTAGAACTGAGCGCGGTGTCTGCTGACCATCTGGTGACAACGCCGGATGCCGATATAGTAGCGTTGGGGCAGGCGGATACGGTCGCGGTGGCGCTGCCTGCTACTCCATTTGGATTGGGGCACACGCATTACACGCCAGCGCGGGCGCTGATTGGAGCCGGCGCGGCGCTGGCGCTGGCAACCGACTGCAACCCCGGCACAGCATGGTGCGAGTCCATGCCGTTTGTGATGGCGCTGGCCTGCCGCTACCTGCGAATCACGCCGGCGGAGGCGTTAGCGGCGGCAACGCTCAACGCGGCCTATGCCGTTGGATTAGGCGACCAAGTGGGCAGCCTCGAACCGGGCAAGCAGGCCGATCTGCTGATTCTGGACGTAGACGACTACCGCCATCTGGCGTATCGCTTTGGGGGAAATCTGGTGCAGACGGTGATAAAAGGCGGACAGGTGGTAGCATCAGTGTAGAGGCGACCTGCCAGGTCGCCCCTACTAAAATGAGCGATCAGACTTTGGCCGACGCGGTTTTCTGCCAGCGACGCAACAGTCGTTCCGGCGCGATCAGCGTCAGCAGCACGCCGAGCGCGATCAACAGGCCACCGCCGATCAGCGTAGGTGTCAGCGCCTGACCGAGCAGCAGCACACCCAGCAGCGCACCAACCAGAGGCTGCGCAAAGAAAAACAGCGACGCAAGCGACGCATCCACCAGCGCAAAAGCACGATTCCACAACCACATGGCAGCCGCTGTTGAGATCACACCCAGGTACAGGATACCTAACAGCGTGCCGCCATCCATGCTACCCAGAGGCCGCTGGCGTAGTTCAAACGGGATGGCGGGCAGAGTGAGCAGCAGGCCGCCAAACAGGACGTACAGCGATACGGTTGTGGTATCCAGACGGGCGCTGACCCGGCGTACCAGCACCGAATACAAGCCCCAGGTGACGGCGGCCAGGGCCAGGGCTACATCACCCCAAAAAGTAGCCGATGAAAAATCTGCCTTGCCGGGATCAATGATAATCACGACACCGATGGACGCCAGCACGACCGCCACGACGCGGGTCATGGTCAGCCGTTCGCGCAGGATCAAGGCGGCGAAGATCAGGATAAACGCCGGTGAGGCACTGGTGACCAGCGCGCCGTTCACGGCAGTAGATTGATCCGTTCCCACAAACTGCGCCCCCAGACTGATGCCATAACCAATCAGCCCGACCGCCAGCAGCGACAGCAGTTCGCGCCCGGACAGCGGTCGCCGCTGGGGTAGCCGTGATCGGATAATGGCCAGCACAGCGATGGCCATGATGAGGCGGATGGACAGCAGCGTGAACGGCGGGACCGTTTTCAGTACGACATCACTGATGACGTACATCCCGCCCCAAATGGCTGCCGCCGACAGGCCGTAAATTGCTCCGCGCAGTGTGTCGGACATCTTCCTACCTTTAACCTGAGTCGTCCAACCAGAGGCTACCTTCGCGATCAGCTTTGTGGCTTAGGTTTTAGCTGATTGCTGAACGGTGGTTTCTGTCTCCAAACCGTGTATCCCTGATTTGCCTATGGGAATTTGCCGGCGCGGCCAACATTATAGCGTAACGCTGCCCGATGAAAATCCAGTCGTCGTACAAAGTTGATTTAGATGAGGGTTGGTTAAGTTTTTGCCAATTCCTAAAGCGCATGGTATTCTTACAAGAAACGGGCTTGTGTTAAAAATAGCCGAAGAATCATGAGGCAGTTTTAGACACATTGCTCGTGAACGAAGGCACAAGCCGGATGTAACATTTGTCTGTCTTACTTAATGGTATTAGGAGGATCGGTGCAATGCAGGTCAAGCGGGTTTTACTTCTTTTTGTCGTGGTTGCGCTCGCCCTGAGCGTAACCGTCGCCACTGCCCAGGATGACGCCAAGGTCATCAAGATCGCCAGCCAGAGTCCGCTGTCCGGGCCGCAGTCCATTCTGGGGACGGCCATCCGCAACGGGGCGGAGCTGGCAATTGAGCAGCTCAGCGGGCCGCTGACTGAAATGGGCTTCAAGGTTGAGTTTGTCCCGTTCGATGACCAGGCGACGCCGGATGTCGGTGTTGCCAATGCCAATAATCTGGTTAATGACCCGGCCATTCTGGCGGTCGTCGGCCACCTGAACAGCGGTGTCGCCATTCCGTCGTCGGAAGTGTACGACGCCAACAATCTGGTTATGGTTAGCCCGGCGAACACCAACGTCAACATCACCGATCGCGGCCTACCGACCGTCAACCGCATCTGCGGGCGTGACGACACGCAGGGCGCGGCGGGCGCGGCCTTTGCCGCGAGCCTGGAGGGTGTTGAGTCGGTTTACGTGCTGCACGACACAACGGCCTACGGGCAGGGCGTGGCAGAATTTTTCGCCTCGGCAGCGGAAGAAGCTGGCCTGACGGTGCTGAACGTGGAAGGCACGACCGAAACGGCCAACTTCGACGGCGTGATTCAGCCGATTCTGGCGCTTGACCCCGATCTGATCTACTTCGGCGGTCTGTATCCGCAGTCCGGTATCTTCATCAATCAGGCGCGGGCTGCCGGTTATGAAGGCTTCTTCATGGGGCCGGATGGCTTCGACGCTTCGGACTTCGCGGAACTGGCCGGCGAAGCGGGTGTTGGCACGTATTACACCACCGTCGCTGCCCCGCCCACCTTCTACCCGGATGCAGCCCAGTTTATTGAAGATTACCAGGCCAAGTTTGGCGAAGACCCGCAGCCGTTTGCGGCGCAGGCGTACGACTCTGCCGGTATCGTGCTGGCGGCGATTGCCAAAGCGGCGGAAGAAGCCGGTGGCGAAGCGCCAACCCGCGAAGCGGTGGCGGCAGCCGTGCGCGCGACCGAAAATTACGACGGCATCACCGGCACGTACACCTTTGATGACAACGGCGACCCCGAACTGGCGACCTACGTCATTCTTCAGGTGAAATCGGCGGACCCGGCGGAATGGTCGAGCAACGAGGTGCTGGACGAATTCCAGGCGCCATCGCCGCTGTACGCCGTGATGCAGTCGGGTGAAGCTACCCCAGAGGCTACCCCCGGTTCGTAACGATAATACGCTGGTCAAGGGCGGCGGCGCCAGGCGAAATGGCCCGCCGCCTTTTTTGAAAAACTTGCATGGAGATTTTTATGCTGGATGCCAGACCCACCGTCGGGGCAGTTTCCCTTCGCTCCCTCGCGGAGTGGATATACCGTTTCATCCTGTTCCCCATTGGTCAAATGTTTGTCTTTGTGGTTGGCGCGGCGGTCGTCCTCACGCTGTTCGCCTACGGACTGGCCCTGCTGTTCCCCGAACCCCGTCCGAACATCGTGTTGGTTGACCAGGTAAACCGCCAACTGCCCGGCATGATTATCAGCGGCATCACCACCGGTTTTGTCTATGCCATGATCGCGCTGGGGTACACGCTGGTTTACGGCGTGCTGAAGTTTATCAACTTCGCCCACAGCGAGATTTTTATGGTCGGTTCGGTGGTGGGATTCGAGGTGATGCGCCGGCTCGATGATGCGGGCAACCTGCCGTTCTGGAATCCAGTGTTATTGATTATGCTCATTATCCTGGTGGCGATGCTGTTCAGTGGTCTGCTGGCGGTTGCCATCGAACGCATTGCTTACCGTCCGCTGCGCGGGGCGCCGCGCCTGGTGCCGCTGATCTCCGCCATCGGCATCTCCTTCTTTTTGATTGACTTCGTGCGCGCCTTCCAGGCGATCACCCGCAACGACTTCAACCTGACCTATCCAACCAACGATCTGGAATGGCTGCGGACGCCGGTCAAACTGGCGATTGGCGAAGGCACGGTCAACGTCCGCCCGACGCAGTTTGTGGTGGTGCTGGGGGCAGTGGTAACGCTGATCGCGCTCAACTATTTTGTGAACGGGACGAAGCTGGGGCGCGGTATCCGCGCGGTATCGCAGGATATGACCACTGCCGGGCTGATGGGCATCAACGTCAATCGCATGGTGTCGCTGACGTTTTTTGTGGGCGGTTCGTTCGGCGGGGCTGCTGGCGCACTATTTGGCATGAACGTCGGAACGGTGACGCCGTTTGTCGGCTTCATACCGGGCATCAAAGCGTTCACGGCGGCGGTGCTGGGCGGTATCGGCAACGTGACCGGCGCGCTGCTGGGCGGGCTGGCGCTGGGCATGATCGAAGCCTTCCTGAACGGCCTGCTGGTCTACTTCCCGGCGCTGGGGCAGCGTTACACGGACGTGTTCGCGTTTTCCGTCCTCATCCTCATCCTGATCTTTCGTCCCAGTGGCCTGCTGGGCGAGCGCGTTGACGAGAAGGTGTAAAACGCATGGCGACAAAATCGGTCTCGCAAAGCCCCTGGATGAACGTTCGCACGACGATGCGCCAGCCGGTGGTGGCCGGCGCGCTGCTGGTCGCCTATATTCTGGCGGCGCTGCTGATTCTGAGCAATCTGGATCGTGGCAGTCTGTGGTTTCCGCTGTACAGCACGCTGGCGTTCCCGGCGCTGGTGCTGTCGCCGTTTATCATTCTGGCGTCACCGGTACGGACTCCGCTTAAAGTGATTCTGGTGGCGCTGCTGCTGTTTGTGGCAATCCCGTACCTGGGGATGCGCGACAGTTCCTACCTGGAACTAATCATCCAGATTTGTATTTTCGCCGGGCTGGCGCTAGGGCTGAACATCGTCGTTGGTTTCGCCGGCCTGCTTGACCTGGGTTATATCGCTTTCTTCGCCGTTGGCGCGTACACCTGGGCCATGTTTACGTCCCAGGCCAACACCGTTTTTAACATCAACGGCTGGCTGGTGTCCGGCGCGGCCTTTTATGGCTTCATTTTCCTGGGTGTGGTTGTGGCGGCGGTGGTTGGGATTCTGCTCGGCCTGCCGGTGCTGCGGCTGCGCGGCGATTATCTGGCGATTGTGACACTCGGCTTCGGCGAAATGATACGCGTGATCGCCAACAATCTCGACAAGCCGATTAACTTCACCAACGGCTCGCAAGGGTTATTCGACGTAGGTCGCCCGCCCGTGCCGCCGCTGCTGTATAACTCTGTGGTGGGCGCGGAGGCGATGCTTGGCTTTCCGATTGCCAATGCCACGCCACTGTCGCAGCAGCTTTTGTTTTATTTTATTGCCATCGGCATCATCGCCCTGATTATTATCGTCGCGCGCCGGCTGGACAATTCGCCAATTGGCCGCGCCTGGACCGCCATCCGCGAGGATGAAGTGGCGGCGATTGCGATGGGCGTGCCGCTGGTACGGATGAAGCTGATGGCGTTTGCGATGGGCGCGTCGTTTGCCGGAGCGATTGGTGTGTTGTACGGCGCGAAACAGACGTTTGTCAGCCCTGAGAGCTTCAGCCTGATACAGTCCATCAGCATCCTGGCGATGGTGATCGTGGGCGGCATCGGCGGCATTCGCGGGGCGCTGTTCGGCGCGGTCATCGTCACGCTGTTGAATCTGCTGGTGCTGAAGAACCTGTCACTGCAAATCAACGCACTGCGCAACGTGGATTTCATCGTACCGATCATCAACTTCCACATCCGCGACTGGCCAACGCAGCTTGAACCGGCCAAGTACGAGCGCCTGATCTTCGGCCTGCTGCTGATCGTGATGATGATCTTCCGCCCGGCGGGGCTGCTGCCAGAACCGCGTCGCAAGATGGAACTGCTGGAAGCGAAGGGCGAAGAACCGGTAACCGTGACCGCTGAAAACCCGGTGGTAACAGCGCAGCCCGACGCGGGGAAAGCGTAGGGAGCCGCCATGACGATTATTCTGGATGTACGTGACCTGACCAAGAAGTTTGGCGGCCTGACGGCGGTAAACAATGTCACCATCGGCATCGAAGAACGCAGCATCAGCGCGATCATCGGCCCGAACGGCGCGGGCAAAACGACGCTGTTTAACCTGCTGACCGGCATCTATAAACCGGACTCTGGCACGATGCTGTTTAACGGGCGGTCGCTGATCGGCCTGCGGCCTGACCAGGTAAACGCCGCCGGCATGGCGCGCACGTTTCAGAGCATCCGGCTGTTCCCCGGCATGACCGTGCTGGAAAATGTGATGGTGGGGATGCACTCGCGGCTCAACATTTCGCTGCCGGCGACGCTGCTGCGGACGCCCGGTTTCCAGATACAGGAGAAGAAGGTTAAGCAGAAAGCCAGCGATCTGCTGCGGTTTGTCGGGCTGGCGGGGAAGGGGGATGAAGTCAGCCGCAACCTGCCGTACGGCGACCAGCGGCGCATTGAAATCGCCCGTGCGCTCGCCAGCGACCCGAAGCTGATTCTGCTGGACGAACCAACCGCCGGTATGAACCCGCAGGAAAGCGCCGCCGCAATGGGACTGTTCCGCCGCGTGCGGGATGAACTGGGCATCACCGTCGTGCTGATCGAACACGACATGAAGGTGGTGATGGGCATCAGCGAACACATCACGGTACTGGACTACGGCCAGAAGATTGCCGAGGGCACGCCGGCGGATATTCGCGCCAACCCGCGCGTGATTGAGGCTTACCTGGGGCGCCGCGCGGCAGGCACGACGGAACAAGAAGTCAGCGCCGAGGTGGAATTATGACGGCCCTGCTGGAACTGCAAAACGTCCATACCTACTACGGCCACATCCACGCGCTGAAAGGCGTTAACCTGCGGGTAGATGAGGGCGAAATTGTGACGCTGGTTGGCTCGAACGGCGCGGGCAAAAGCACGTCGCTGCGCACGATCAGCGGCATTGCGCGGGCGAAGGTGGGGCATGTCCATCTGGAGGGGCGCGACATCACCGGCCTGAAGCCGCACGAAGTGACGGCGCTGGGGGTCGGGCACGTACCGGAAGGCCGCCGCATTTTCCCGCTGCTGACCGTATGGGAGAATCTCGAAATCGGCGCGTGGAATGTCAGCAGCCGATCGGTTATCAGCAGCCGGATGGAGCGTGTCTTTGAGTTGTTCCCGCGACTGAAAGAACGCCTGAACCAGAAAGGCGGCACGCTTTCCGGCGGTGAGCAGCAGATGCTGGCGATTGGCCGGGCGCTGATGGCGCAGCCGCGAATTCTGCTGCTGGACGAACCTTCGATGGGGCTGGCGCCGGTGCTGGTGGAAGGCATCTTTGACATCATCAAGCAGATTAACGCGCAGGGCACCACCATTCTGCTGGTGGAGCAAAACGCGCTGATGGCGCTGGAAGTTGCCAGCCGGGGTTACGTGCTGCAGAGCGGCAGTATCGCCCTACAGGACACCGCGCATAACCTGATGAATAATGAGATGGTGCGCCGCGTCTACCTGGGGGAGAACTAAGAACGAACCGCCAAGACGCCAAGTTCGCCAAGATTTGAAATTAATTCTTGGCGTTCTCTGCGCCTTGGCGGTTAGATTTTATACCCCATCGCCATCCAGCCACGAGGCCATATACTCCGACTTTTCGATCTCCAGCGCGGCGGGTGACACATGCAGCGGGTGGAAGGTGTCCACCATCACGGCCAGTTCTTCGGTGCGCTCCTTGCCGATGGAGGCTTCGGTCGCGCCCGGCTGCGGGCCGTGCGGCAGGCCGCTGGGATGCAGGGTGATGTCGTATTTGTCCACGCCCTTGCGCGACATAAAATTGCCTTCGCAGTAATAAATCACCTCGTCGCTGTTGACGTTGCTGTGGTTGTACGGCGCGGGGATGCCCTGCGGATGATAATCAAACAGGCGCGGCACAAACGAGCAGACGACGTAATTGTGGCCGGCGAAGGTCTGATGCACCGGTGGCGGCTGGTGAATACGCCCGGTGATCGGCTCAAAGTCGTGGATGCTGAGCGCCCAGGGGTACAGGTAGCCGTCCCAACCAACCACATCGAACGGGTGATGGTCAAGCACGTGCCGCGTGATGCGGTCGCGCACCTTCACCCGTACTTCAAATTCGCCGCGTTCGGTGTGGGTTTCGAGGTCGGTCGGCACACGGATGTCGCGTTCGCAGTAGGGCGAATGTTCGAGTAGCTGCCCCCATTCGTTGCGATAGCGTTTGGGTGGCTCGATCTGCGACGGCGATTCAATCACAAAGAAGCGCGCTTCAGGTGTGTCCAATGTCATTTGCCATGTCGTTCCATAGGGGATGACAAGGTAATCCCCCGGCATAAACGGCAGCCTGCCGAACTGCGTGTGCAGCGTGCCCGCGCCTTCGTGGACGAACCAGCATTCATACGCCTGCGCATTGCGGTAGAAATAATCCATGCTCTGGGTTGGGCGGCTCAGGCCAAGCGTCACATCGTTGTTACCCAGCAGCACGCGCCGCGCGGCTACCGGGTCGCCGCCGGCGGGCAGGTCAGCGGTGCGGAACGCGCGATGCCGCAGCGCGCCAAAATCGGTATAACCGTTGCTCGCCGGGCCTAAATCTTCAACCTTCAGCACACGCGGCGGCAGGTAATGATGATAAAGGATTGACTCGATGCCGTGAAAACCTTCCAGCCCCATGACTTCCTCGCGGTACAGGCCGCCGTCCGGCTTGCGGAACTGCGTGTGCCGCTTGTGGGGGATGTCGCCAACCTTGTGATAAAACGGCATATCCAACTCCTTTGAAGCGTAACACAGAGACTCAGAGGCACGGAGACTCAGAGAATTTCTCTCTGTGCCTCTGAGCCTTAGAGCCTCTGTGTTATGTTCTTCTCTTTTCTCCAACGATATTTCGTAACACACCCAAACGCTCGATTTCCAGTTCGACTACATCACCGGGTTGTAACCATGGGCCTTGCCCTTTCGTGAGTTCCAGCAGGCAGCCCGTGCCGACCGTGCCGCTGCCGATCACCTCACCGGGCAAAAGTGCTACATCCTGCGAGGCGCGGGCGATCATATCCCCGAACGACCAGTACAGGTCTTTCCAGTTGCCGCGCGAACGTTCTTCGCCGTTGACCCGCGCCACCATTTCCAGATCGTATACGCCGGGGCGCCCGGTGTGGCGGTCGGCCAGTTCGTCCGGTGTGACCAGATACGGCCCGAACGAGTTGGCGAAGTCCTTGCCTTTGGCCGGGCCAAGCCCAACCGCCATTTCCCGGCGCTGCACGTCCCGCGCCGACCAGTCGTTGAAGATCATGTAACCGAAGATATATTCCTCGGCTTTCTCTGCCGGGATGTCCTGCCCCGGCTTGGCGATGACACACGCGACTTCGAGTTCATAATCCAGCGCGTCGCTGTAAGAAGGGTAAGAGATGGTATCGTCCGGGCCATAAAGGGCGGTGTGATTTGAGAAGTAAAACACCGGCATCTCGTACCACTCTTTCGGCACATCCCGCCCGCGATTGGCGTTCGCCGTTTTGACGTGCTGCTCAAAGGCGTAGAAGTCACGGAGGCTGACCATCCGAGTTCGCAGCCGATCAGCGGTAACGGGTTCGCGCATTATGGCTTTCCGGACCGCACTCGTTCCAGCG
The DNA here is from genome assembly GCA_016223085.1 of Chloroflexota bacterium. Classification (GTDB taxonomy): domain Bacteria; phylum Chloroflexota; class Anaerolineae; order Aggregatilineales; family Phototrophicaceae; genus CFX2. The sequence continues at coordinate 16,357 of JACRPS010000026.1, read as the reverse complement.
GCGTCGCCAGGGGTTCAAACCCCTGGCTGATATTATGGTGTAAAAGTCGGCTGAAGCCGACTCGCTCTGGCGGTGAGATGTTCAAGCGAATCATGATAACCAACAAAATGTTCAAGTTGCCCTCACCATACCGTTGCAACTACTTTGGCTGAGACGATGAGCGGGTCAGCCGTTACCAGCGGCGCGCCTAACCGCCGCGCCAGCCCTGCAATAATCCGGTCGTGCATTTCAGGAACGGCTGCATTTTGATCGAAATCCAGCACATCATCTGATAGGAACGTCAGTGAATTGATAGGCACGGCTCGTTTTTAGCTTCTGATACATTTCACTAAAATCCTTAAACAGCGGTGATTTTTGCTGAGCATAATACATCTCTGCGAGAACAATGGCGGAAACTACCAGTTGTGTTTCGCCTTTTTCGGCTGCGCGAAAGATTCTGCGCGCCTCGGCACTCAAGTTCCGATTACCGGTCAGATACCAGATTAACGCATGAGTATCTATCACATAATAGGGTTCAAGCGGATTTGTCATCTCCAAAGAACTCGTCAAGTTCTTGCTCCCATTCGGTTGCGATTTCGTGGATCGTCTTTAGCAGCGAATCATCAGCCAAATCTGTGGCTGGATGCGCGAATTTCCCGTACAAACTTTCCGCATTCTCGAACTCACCGTTGGCTTTTCGGCGCTCAAACTCCGCCAAGACCTGCTCCTGCGTCAGACCGGAACGGCGCGGATGGACTCGCTGCTGCAACCGCTCGATGAGCGCGGCCTGTTCCTCTTTCGTGAGTTTTTCGGCCAATTGCGCCACTTCTTCAAAGCTGATATCGGCCATCGTAATCCCTCATCTTCTATCACTCACCCTCATTATACCGCTACAAATTCCCCCGCCGTGCCTGTTCCTGTTCCAACGCCTCGAACAGCGCCTTAAAATTGCCCTTGCCGAAGCCGCGCGAACCGTGCCGTTCGATGACTTCGATGAACGACGTGGGGCGATCCTGAATCGGGCGCGAGAAGATTTGCAGCAGGTAGCCCTCGTCGTCATGGTCAACCAGAATGCCGAGTTCCCTGATCTGCGCCATATCCTCTTTCACGTTCACGCCCTGCAAGCGTTCCGGCAGCATATCGTAATAGGCATCCGGCACGCGCAGGAATTCGATGCCACGCGCCTTGAGTTCGCGCACCGTCCGCAGGATGTCGCCGGTTGCCATCGCAATGTGCTGCACGCCCGGTGTCAGGTAGTAGTCCAGGTATTCTTCGATCTGGCTTTTGCGTTTGCCCTCGGCAGGTTCGTTGATCGGGAACTTGATGCGACCGCTGCCGTTCTGCATCACCTTCGACATGAGCGCGCTGTACTCGGTGCTGATGTCCTGGTCGTCGAAGTGAATCAACTGCCGGAAGCCCATCACCTGATGGTAGAAGTTGACCCAATGGTTCATCTTGCCCAACTGGACGTTGCCGACGACATGATCTATCGCCGCTAACCCGATGCTGTCGGCGGGCAGGTCAAGCGGCTTATACGTCGGCGCGAACGGGCCGCGATAGTCGGCGCGGTCAACAAAAACGTGCAGCACTTCGCCGTAGGTGCGGATTGCTGCGGTACGTAATACGCCGTACTCGTCGGCTTCCTCACGCGGACTCCACGCGCCAACGCCGCCGCGAGAAGTCGTTTCACGGTAGGCTTTTTCCACATCGTCCACTTCCAGCGCCAGCACCTTCACGCCGTCGCCATGTAACAGGTGATGTGCAGCCATTTCGTCGGTCGGGCTGTAGGGCGCGGATACCACGAAGCGGATTTTGCCCGATTCCAGCACGTAAGAGGCAAAGCGGCGGTTGCCGGTTTCCAGGCCGGAGTAGGCAACCGGCTTGAAGCCGAAGCCTTTCCACCAGTAGTACATGGCATGTTTGGCGTTGCCGACCCAGAAATGCACGTGATCGAAAGCTTTGATTTGCAGGAAGTCGGCTTCTTCGGCCATTGAACGGGGTGGGGTAGCGGTCGAGCTAACCATAAAACAAACTCCTAAAAAGCATAACACAGAGACGCAAAGGCTCAGAGGCACAGAGGTTGTTGTTAGTATAGCCTAAAAGTGTTTGCGTAAAATATACAGGGGATGGTTTTTTGTACCAATTGCCGAGGCGGACATAAACAGCCCGCACCGCACGTGGTAGCATTGGGCGAAAAAAGGGGAGTTGTTGATGAAACCCATGAGTTTTGATTTTAAGTCCCGCCGGTCCATGGTGGTGGCGCGGCGGGGCATGGTCGCGGCCAGTAATCCACTGGCGGCGCAGGCCGGGCTGAATATTCTGCGCCGGGGTGGGAATGCCGCCGACGCGGCGATAGCCACCGCCGCCATGCTGAATGTGACCGAGCCGGCGTCAACCGGCATCGGCGGCGACTGCTTCGCGCTGTTTTTTGACGCAAAAACCAGGCAGGTCACGGCGCTGAACGGCAGCGGACGCGCGCCGGCGGCGCTGACGCCTGACCACCTGAAAGGTTATGCCGAAGTGCCGGAGCGCAGCGCCCACGCTGTAACCGTACCGGGTGCAGCCGCGGGCTGGCACGATTTGCTGAAGCGACATGGCACGATGCTGCTGAAAGAGGTGCTGGCGGACGCAATCTATCACGCGCGCGAGGGCTTCCCGGTGCAGCCGGTGTTTGGCGCAAGCTGGCAGGCGTCGGAGCAATTTTTGCGGAACGCGCCTAACGCGGACGAGTATTTGCCGGGTGGCCGCGCGCCGCAGGTGGGGCAGATCGTCAAACTGACGAGTCTTGCCAATACGTTGCAAGCGGTGGCCGAAGGCGGGCCGGCGGCGTTTTATACCGGGCCGGTGGCCGATGCAATTGTCTCCACGCTGCAAGCGCTGGGCGGGGTGATGACACATGAGGATTTGAAGAATCATAGCTCGACCTGGGGCGATGCGATTGGCACGGAATATCGCGGCGTGGTGGTGTACGAACACCCGCCGAACGGGCAAGGACTGGCGGCGCTGCAGGCGATGAACATCGCGGCGGGGTGGGACTTGGGCGCGCTGGCATGGGACTCGCCGGAACGCCTGCACCTGATGGTGGAGGCGATGCGGCTGGCGTTTGCCGATGCGCGGCAGTACATCGCCGACCCGCATCTGAACCCGTGTGACGTGGACGCGCTGCTGAGTGATGAGTACGCGGCAGAGCGCCGGGCACTGGTATCGGCGGAACGGGCCATGCAGCCGCCGTCGTATGGGATGCCGTTTGGCGGATCGAATACCGTGTATCTAAGCGTGGTGGATGGGCAGGGCAATGCCTGTTCGTTCATCAACAGCCTGTACATGGGCTTTGGCACGGGGATTGTGGCGAAGGGCACGGGCGTATTCCTGCAAAATCGTGGTGCGTGTTTCAGCCTCGAACCCGGCCACCCGAACTGCCTGGCCGGGGGCAAGCGGCCATACCATACGATTATCCCCGCGATGGCCTTAAAGGACGGCGACCTGTGGGCCAGCTTTGGCGTAATGGGTGGCTTCATGCAGCCGCAGGGACATTTCCAGGTGATGAGTGCCATGTTAGACGACGACCTGAATTCGCAGGAGGCGCTGAACCGCCCGCGCTGGTGTCTGCTGGACGGCACCAGCAGCAGCGTGCTGGCGCTGGAGGAAGGAATCCCGGTGGCGACGATGGCGCGGCTGGCGGAACTGGGCCATACCGTGAAGCCGGTGTCGGGGCGGGGGCGGGGTGTGTTTGGCGATGGGCAGATCATCCGGCGCGATGCCGAAACCGGCGTGTTGTTTGGTGGCAGCGACCCGCGTAAGGACGGCCTGACGGCAGCGTTCTAACTTCTGGTAAAATACGATCAATGGCAAGAGGTAAGGATTCTGGCGATGGCGACGGCACGGGAAGAATTACACGCGCTGATTGATCGTCTTTCGGACGATAAAGTTATCACTCTACTGGAACAGGCGCGTGCGGAAGTTGAACAGCCCAGGAGTGAGACATTAAGCTGGTTGGAACAGGTTCGCCAACTGCGGGCTGAACTGAGCGCCAAGTATGGTCGTCGAGAAGTTAGCGTAGTGGAGTTGCTCAACGAAGCACGCGAGGAGCGTCTGAATGACATCCTGGGCGGTTTGTGATTCAGGGATTTTGATCGCTACTGTACTCGAAGAACCGCTCACAGTGAAGGCAGATCTGCTTCTCAGCTATCTAGATGGGCGAGATATTGGTCTTGCCGCTCCGGTACTTCTACGTTATGAAATCATCGCTGCCATGCGGAAAAGTGTTTACCGGGGTATTTTGACTCAGGATGATGCGATTAGGAGCAGAGAAGTTCTTCTTGCAAGAACGATTCGCGTGATGATTTCGGACAATTTGTTGCGCCGCGCTCTCACATTTGCGTCAGAACTTAATCTGCCTACTGCTTACGACTCGCAGTACCTTGCGGTCGCCGAACATTTGAGATGTGATTTCTGGACAGCCGACCAGCGATTGTTCAACGTTGTGAGTGATAAACTGCCCTGGGTCCAGTGGCTTGGCGATTTTGAGCCGCCGCAGGCAGAGCGTGATGACCAATAACGTCACTCCCCGGCGCAAGCGAATTGTCGTCTGCCGGGGGCAGTACTGCAATATGGATGGCCGGGCGGATAAACTGCTCAAGCGGCTGCAAGCGCTGGTGGACGAGATCAACGGCGACCAGTACCCGAAGCCGGTGAAGCTGGAAATCGCCAACTGCCTTAGCATGTGCGGCGCGGGGCCAAACATCATCATTTATCCCGAAGGCGAGATTTTTAACCACGTCAACGACGATTTGCTGGATGAAATCATAGACGAGTATGTGAGGGAAAGGTAGGGACACGGCATGCCGTGTCCCGACGGTGTTACACGATATACGGCGTGCTGGCGCCGGTTTTTGCCATGCCGTGCGGGTCAATCGTCACGTCAATGCAGGCCGGTTTGCCGCTGTTGAAGGCGCGTTCCAGCGCGGGTAAAAGATCGTCAGGATTGTCCACGTGTTCGCCATAGCCGCCCATCGCTTCCACAATTTTGTCGTAGCGGGTGGGCGCGAGGCTGGTGGCAATGGCGCGTTCTTCGCCCACCATCTGTATCTGCGGCGTGCGGATCTGTCCCCAACCGGAGTCGTTGCCGACAATGGCGACAATCGGCAGATTGAACCGTACCGCCGTATCGAACTCAAAGCCGTTCAGTCCAAATGAGCCATCGCCGCTGATAACCAGCACCTTCTTTTCGGAATACAGGTGTTTGGCGGCAATCGCAAACGGCGCGCCAACACCGAGGCAGCCGAGCGGGCCAGGGTCAAGCCACTGGCCGGGCAGAGTCACGTCAATGACTTTGGCCGACGCGCTCACGATGTCGCCACCGTCGCCAATGATGATTGTGTCCTCGTCTATAAAATCGTTGATCGCCGCGCCGAAACGAAAATGATTGATCGGCACGTCGTCCAGCGCCTTCCACTTTTCCAGTTCGGCATTTTTCTTTTGCTCGATGGCCTGCATCTCGCGCAGCCAGTCATCCCAGCGCAACCCCTGCAAGCCTTCGGCCAGGGCTTCCAGCACCAGCCGCGCATCGGCGGTGATGGCTACGTCTGCCACGCGATTGTGATTCAGTTCGGCGGGGTCGTTTTCGATTTGAATGAGTTTGGCGTTGGGATTCCAGTCCTCGCGCCCGTACTTGAGGCGGAAGTCCAGCGGCGTGCCCAGTAGCACCACCACGTCGGCCTCACGCAGGGCCTTGCCGCGCGCCGATTTAAAGCAGTTGGGGTGATTCATCGGCAGCGTGCCGCGCCCTGCGCCGTTGGTAAAGACCGGGATGCCCGTTTGCTCGGACAGTTCGCGCAGCGCGGCACTGGCGTTGTCCCAATAAACCTGCGTCCCGGCGATTATCAGCGGCTTGCGCGCGGCGCGTAACAGGTCGAACATGGCAGCAACCGCGCCCGCTTCCGGTTCAAGCGGCTGGATGGTCACGCGTGGAGGAATGTCCGGCGGCTCAACCGCGTTAAACAGCACGTCAAATGGCAGTTCGACAAACACCGGGCCGGGGCGCCCACTGAGCGCGATCTCAAACGCGCGCGCCAGTTCTGCGGGTATCCGTTCCGTTTCGGTAATGGTGAAGCTGGCTTTGGTGAAGGTCTGGAACATCTCAACCTGCGGCATTTCCTGGAGCGCGCCCATGCCTTTGGTTTTCAGCGGGGCGGCGCCGCCTAACAGAATCATGGGGCTGCGCGCCTGATAGGCGTTGGCGACACCGGTCACGGCATCGGTCACACCGGGGCCAGCCGTCACCAGCGCGACACCGATATTGTGCGTCAGTCGGGCGTGCGCGTCGGCGGCGTGGGCGGCGGCCTGTTCGTGGCGGAAGTCAATGATCTGGATGTTGTTGTTCAGGCAGCCGTCGTAAACCGGCATCACGTGGCCGCCGCACAGCGTATAAATTGTATTCACACCCTGCGCGGCCAGCGCGCGGGCAACCAGTTCACCGCCGAGTGTAAACATTAAGTCATCTCCTGAATAATGTTAGTGTCTATCCATAAACCCTTCGTAGGGGCACGGCATGCCGTGCCCCTACCGACAAGTAAAAGAGGTTTACGAATAGGTTCTTAATCCAATAACCAGCAGGGACACGATATATCGTGTCCCTACAGCCGGTGATTACGTTTTTTGTTGCAGCAACCGCAGCGTGGTTTCCGCCAGCACGGCGACGCCGGTGGACAGCACCGACTCGTCCAGATCAAAAATCGGGCTGTGGTGCGGGCGGTTTACCGCGTCCAGCCTTGCGCCCAGCATAAACATCGCGCCGGGGGCGAGGCGGGTCATATAACTGAAGTCCTCCGCGCCCATACCGGTATCTTCGACATGCAGGTGATCGCTGCCGAGCAGATCGTTTGTCACCTGTTCGATCACGCCGGCAACCCGGTCGTCGTTGTGCATGGCGGGGTAGCCCTTGCGGATATTCAGCCGGAAGTCGCCGCCCAGCGCCCGCGCCACACCAAACGCTTTTTCCAGTTCGTGCCACAACTGCTTGCGGGTGTCGTCCTCGAAGCTGCGAATCGTGCCGGTTAACTTCACCTCGTCGGGGATGACGTTGTTGGCCTCGCCGCCGTGTACCGACCCAATCGAGATAACCGCGCCCCGCACCGGATTTACCCGGCGGGCGCGAATGCCGTGAATGGCGTTGATGACCTGCGCCAGAATGAAGATCGGATCCACACCGTACTGTGGGTACGCGCCATGACAGCCTTCGCCGATAATAACCGCCTCAAACGAATCAACTGCTGCCGACGCATAGCCGCCTTCGATGCGTATCTTGCCGGATTCAATGCCGCTGGCGACGTGCAGCGCGATCACCGCGTCCACGCCGTTCAATGCGCCGTCGTCAATCATACGCTGCGCGCCGCTTTTGCCGTCGGCGTCTTCGTCTTCTTCGCTGGGCTGGAACAGGAAGCGGATTTCGCCGGCGGGGCGGTCGGGCAGTTCGCTCAAAAGTTTGGCCGTGCCGAGCAGAATGGCGGTATGAGCGTCGTGGCCACAGGCGTGCATGATGCCGGGGGTCTGCGACCGGTAGGGCACGTCATTTGCCTCCTGAATCGGCAGCGCATCCATGTCAGCGCGGATGCCGATGACGGGGCGGCCTTCGCCGAGATGACCGACCACGCCGGTTTTGCCGACGCCGGTTTCCACTTCCATCCCCATGCTGCGTAAAGTATCGGCCACCAGCCGCGCGGTGCGAAATTCCTGAAAGCCCATCTCCGGGTGCATGTGGATGTCGCGCCGCCATGCCACCAGCGTATCCTGTAGCTGCCGTGCCCGTTCCAGAGTGAAGGCCATGCTAAATTCCTAGTCTCTATGCGGAAATAACGCCACCAGTATAACAAATTCTGCTGGTCTGCGACCGGCATGGTTATAACGTCTTAACCCGGCGGTGTCCCCCATTAAAGAGGGTAGTAATCTGCTGGCGGCTGTGTTATGGTATTGACTAACAGAAGTTGGGAGCGGATGATGTGACGCACCAGAATCAAGCGACCCGCCTGAGCATTACCCGGTCGCTGCATGTTCACGGTTGGGGACATCTCGACCCGGTTCTGCTGGCTTCGCTGGCAACAGAAGCGCCGCTGCTGCTGGTTGGCGCGCACGGAACAGCCAAATCGCTGTTGATCGAACGGATTGCCGGGGCGCTCGGATTATCCATGCGCCATTACAACGCCTCGCTGCTCAACTACGACGACCTCGTTGGCATCCCCATCCCCGAAGAAGATAACGACAGCCTGCGATTTATTACCACACCGGGTTCGATCTGGGATGCCGAATTTGTATTTTTTGACGAAATTTCGCGCTGCCGCCCGGATTTGCAGAACAAGATGTTTCCCATCATCCACGAGCGGCGCGTGGCCGGAATCCAGCTTCATAAGCTGCGCCACCGCTGGGCGGCGATGAACCCGCCCGCGCCGGAAGAACCGGGCGCGGCCAACCCTGGCCAGCCGGTATCGTATTACCTCGGTTCGGAACCGCTGGACCCGGCGCTGGCCGACCGCTTCCCGTTTGTGGTCGCGGTGCCGGACTGGCGCCAGTTGAGCAAGGACGACCGGCGGCGGGTGGTTTCGTGGAGCGATGACCACGCCGATGTTGCCATGTTTGACCCGGATGGGCTGGAACAGATGGTGGCCGAATGCGCGGCGCGGATTCCAGAATTGGAAGCGCAACTGGATAGCTGGCTGTCCGATTATATGGTGCTGGTGATGGATTTGCTGGATAAGGCGCAACTTCCGCAAAGCCCACGCCGGGCGCGGATGCTGGCGCGGTCGGTGGTGGCGGTTCACGCAGCGCGGCTGGTGCTGGAAGGCGAGGAGGCCGAACTGGACGACAGCGCCGAAATCGCGCTTACGTTTGGTCTGCCGCAGAACGCGACCGACGTGCCGCCGTCGCCGGCAACGGTCGCCGCCGTCCATCGTCAGGCATGGGAGGTCGCCAGCCTGCTGGAAGACGACCAGTGGCGGCAGATTCTGGAAGAACGGGAGTTTCCGCGCCGGGTGGTGATGGCTGACCAGATGGGATTCAGCGACCCCGACCTGTCCCGGCTGATCACGCAAACCTTGAGCGCGGAAGCCTCGGAAGCGCGGCGAGTCAGCCTGGGGGTGGCGATGTTTCTGGCCTACCGCGCCCGGCGGGAACTGACGCCGGCAGCCTGGGAGCCGCTGGCGCAACTGGCAGCACGGGTGCTGGAGCCGCGCGGCATGACCGGGCTGGTACGGCCCGGCGCCGATGCCTCCCTGTGGCAGGAGGTGCGGGAATGGCTGGGCAGCGCCGACCGGGATACCAGCCCGCTGGGACAGCTTGCCCGTAATTATATCCTGGCCGGGTTTCCCGACCTGTGGCGGCGCGAGAACTGGAAAGAGGCGCTGGAACGCTTCCAGGGCGATCTGAACTTATTTGGCGTGCCGGAGGTGTTATGAGCCAGCAGCAGAACAATCAGCCACCGAACCGCCCGCAGAACCCGTTTTCGCGCCCCTTTGGCACCGCGTCGGCTAATTCGGCGCGTCCCAGCAGCGGGCAGCCGCCAGCAACGCCCGGTTCATCACCACCGTCCGGTTCCCGGCTGGGTGGCCTGCCGCGCTTTGGCGGGACCAAGGCCAACTGGCGGATTGTGCCGCTGGCGGGGGTGGTGGTGCGGTTTGATCTGGATGGCCTGGGCGACCCCTTTTACCACCTGCTGGGCAAGCCCCTGCACACCGACTACGCCGATCAGGAAGTGCTGATTCAGGCGATTGAGGCCGGTGGGCCGGATGTCAACGAACTGGAAAGTGTACTGGACCGCGCCTGGCAGACCTATGAGCTGCACGGGGCAGTACTTCTTTACCCCTGGCGTACTGATCTGCCTCAGGTTATGGTGGGGCAGATGGTGCAAGGGGATGAGGATGATGAGGATTACGAAGACGAAAAACCACCCGCGCCAACCTTTCTGCGGTCGCTGGATCTGCGGCTGGTGCTAAACGTGCTGGCCCGCACCCGCGCCAATATCCTGCTCAGCCGGGCGCCGCTGGGGCTGGAAAAGCAGTATCTGGCGCAGTCCCTGTTCACCGACGACCCCCGTCTGGTGACGCTGGCACGCGCGACCGGCTGCATTGAAGAGGCGCTGGTCAAATGAGGCGGATAACCCTGCCCTCAACTGACGACGGGTCGCAACTGGCGGCGCGGCTGATCGGCTGCCTGCCGGCGGCATCGGTGGAGATGGAAACGCTGTGCCGGCTGTCCGGGATTAAGGTGAGCCACGCCGTGCCGACCGCCGCCGTCGAATGCGTGCATCGCCCGCGCCTGCTAATTAACCCGGAGTTTGCCGAAAAATACTGCCAGCGTGATGAACACCTGTTTCTGCTGGTGATGCACGAACTATGGCATATCATCCTGGCGCACACGCGCCTGTATCCGCGTGTTACGACGGCGCACAATGTGGCGTTTGACGCGATTATCAACGCGGGACTGGCGCGGCAGTACGATCAGCCGGAATTTCGCGGTTTTTTTGATACGCTGAACCCGGCAGACAAGTTTCCCCACGTGCTGCTACGTCCGCCGGAGGGCTGGCCGATCAATCCGCAGTATGCGGATGTTGGTCCGGCGGGAACGCGGGCGATCCTCGAACGGCTGTACCCGCCGCCGGGCGCGCGGGCCGTGCCGATGCCGTTCTACAGCGAAATCCTGCAACTGCTGTGGCAGTATGTCGAAGCTAACGGCTGGGTATGGGTGGATGGTGAACCCTTCCTGCTGGGCGACCATTCGAGTCTGGATGCCGGCGCGAAAGTCTTTGCCGACCCGCTGCTGGGCGACCTGATGCGGCGGATCGCCGATAAGCTGCCGCAGCCGGGGCAGCGTGGGCCGGGCAGCGCCCGGCACGATCAGATGGAGGATGTGGCCGCCGCGACCGAACGCGCCCGCCGCGCTTTTTCGCAAATCCTGCTGCGCTGTCTGGGGCCACGCCAGGGCGGCCAGCGCCGCCGAAGCAAGATGCCGATCAGCAGCCTGACCGGCACTGGCGTGCTGCCAAACCCCCGCGACCGGCTGGCGTCAGCGCGGCGCCAGTTAGGCGTGCCGGGTACGATCTGGAACCAGATGGGGACCGTGCGCGCCCGCCTGCCGGAAAAACCGAGCAAGGCCCACCTGTACCTGGACGTGTCCGGCTCGATGGCGGACATCCTGCCGCACCTGCTGGGGCTGGTGCTGCCCTATGTCGCCAGAGGGCAGGTGGACGTGTTCCAGTTTTCGACCATTGTCGAACCACTGCCATTCGCCCGACTGCAAAACGGCTATTTGCAAACGACCGGTGGCACGGACATCAACTGCGTGCTGGAACACGCGCTGGCGGTCGAGCCGATGATTCACCGGGCGCTACTGCTGACCGATGGCGCAACCGGCACACCCAATGATGATCTGGCCGCCCGCTGCCGTGACCAGCAGTTGCACCTGTACGTCGTGCTGCCCGCCGAGTCCCCCTGGGAAGATGACCTGCGTGACATCGCCGCGTTTATGACCACGCTGCCGCCGCTGTGGGGCGCGGCATAACACGCCCATCGGGATTTCCAGGCAGGGGCGCACGCCGTGCGCCCCCAGGCTATCGCCGACAGTAGGCATCAAACCAGTTGATGGTGTGCATCAGGTTGCTGGCGCGGTGTTCCGGTTCACCGCTGCGAGTCATCTCGTGGCCTTCACGCGGGAAGCGCACCAGTTGCACGGTGCCACCGCTGCGGTACACGTAGGCAAACAACTGCTCCGCTTCGGAAATCGGCACGCGGAAGTCGTTTTCAGCATGAATCAGCAGCAGCGGCGTTTTGATATTGTGCGCGTGCGCCAGCGGCGAGTGCTGCCACAGGTACTGCGGGTCATCCCACGCCTGAACACCGTATTCCGTCGGAATGAAGCTGAAAATGTCGGTCGTGCCGGTAAAACTTAAGAGGTTGTACACCCCGCGATGCGCCACCGCTGCCGCGAAGCGGTCGGTGTGGCCCACCAGCCAGGCGGTCATATAGCCGCCATAGGAACCGCCGGTGACGGCCAGGCGCTTCGGGTCCACGAAGCCCTGTTCCAGCAGCGCGTCCACGCCGCTCATCAGGTCTTCAGTCGCCACGTCACCCCACGCGCCATGCAGCGCCATCTGGAAGCCTTCGCCATAGCCACTGGAACCGCGTGGATTGGCAAAAAACACGACATAACCACGCGCGGCGTAAAACTGCCATTCATGCCACATGGATTTCATCGCCGGCCCCCACATAACATGCGGCCCACCGTGAATGTTAAACGCCAGCGGGTACTGCTCGCCCGCCTTGTACCCGACAGGCAGCAGATACCAGCCTTGAATCTCCCCGCCGGAGAGGGATTGCCAGCGCAGTTCGTGTGTTTCCTGCACGATCACGCTGTCCAGGAACTTCTGGTTGACGTTCGTCATCGGTGTTGGCGCTGATGCGCCGGACGGCAGGTAAAACAATTCGGACGGGTTGTGCGGCGTGCTGGCGGTATAGGCGATGCTGCCATCGCGCCCCACGTCCAGTTGTTCGACATGCAGGACGCCGGACACGATTTTTTCAAACTGCCCGGTCGCCAGCGTCACCCGGTACAGCTCGATATTGCCGTCACTGAGCGCGGTTACGATCAGGCCGCTGCTGTCCGGCAGCCATTTGTACTCGGCAATCGAACGATCAAGCGACAGATTCAAGTCGCGCGGCTGACCGCCGCTCGTCGGCAGCAGCGCCAGCCAGTTAATCCGCTCGCTCAGACGCTCACGCGGCCAGCGGATAAACGCCAGCCACTGACCGTCGGGCGAGGGCAGGGGGTTAACGCTGCTGAAGCTGGTATCCGTCAGTTCATCATGCGCGCCGTCAGCCACGCGGATCCGGTACAGGTTGCTCCAGCGCCAGGGTTCGCCGCGTTCGGGGTCATCGGTGCGCGCGGTGTACAGGTACTGGCCGTCCGGCGACCATTCCGGCGCGTTGTGGTCAGCATCCATATTCGTCAGGCGGCGCGGTTTGGCTTCGTCGTCGTTGGCGGCGATCAGGTATACCTGTGCCGTGCGGTCGTCCAGGTAAGCTGTGCCGGTACGGTACGGGATGCGCCGCACCACACGCGGGTCCCAACGTTTGGCTTCGTCGTGGTCCCTGCGCTCCTTGCGGTGGCGGCCTTCGAGTTTGTCCACCGGCTTCGGGTCTTCTTCGCCCCGGTCTTCTCTGGCGCGTTCGTCGGCGTTCACCGGCGCGAGAAAAGCGACGTGTGTGCCATCTGGCGACCAGGCCGGGCTGTTTGCGCCGTTCGGCAGGCTGGTCAGCGGGCGCGGTTCGCCGCCGGGTTCGCCAATGGGCAGCAGGTAGATTTGCGGCCTGTCACCACGCCCGGACGTAAACGCCAGCGTTTTACTGTCGGGACTCCAGTGCGGCTGTGTATCCTTGCCGCTGCGGGTGATCTGTACCGGCCTGCCGCCGGAAGTGGAGACCAGCCACAGATTGCGTTTATAGCCGTTTTCGAGCCTATCTACTGTCACCTGCACGTAAGCAATCCAGCGGCCATCCGGGCTGAGGCGCGGGTCTTCAATCGTCGTAATCCGGTAGAGGTCATCCGCCGTGATCGGCTTTCGTTCGCCTGGCATAATTGTCCTTTGGAGTGGTTGATCCTGACGAAAGTGCGCCGGATTATAACGCAAATCCTGCTGGCGAAGGATACGCAATGGATACATGGCCGGCGTTCCGGGGCGGGCTATAATCGGCGGCAGCGACGACTGAAAGCGAGGTTGTAATGATGCCCGTAACCCAACTCAAGATCAGCGACAACGAACACCGCCGGCGCTGCCAACGCCTGATCGCGCACCTGCACGCCGAGGGTCTGGACGGAATCGTGCTGTTCGACAGCGATTACATCCTGTATTACACCGGCTTCCGCTTCATTCCTACGGAGCGACCCATCGCCTTTGTGCTGAACAAACGCGGCAGCACGGCGCTGTTTGTCCCCCGGCTGGAACTGGAACATGCCGGCATGAACGCGCTGGTGGACGAGGTGGATTTTTACCTGGAGTACCCGGACGACCCGCACCCGATGCACGTCCTGGGGAAAACGCTGGAACGGATGGGCATGACCGGGCGGCGGCTGGGCGCGGACAGCGACGGTTATCCCTGGATACTCGGCTATCGCGGGCCGCTGCTGTCAGAGGTGGCAAACGCGGCGGTCACGCCGGTACGGGCGTTCGTCGAAGATGAGATGGCCGTGAAATCCCCGGCGGAACTGGCGCTGCTGCGCGAAAGCTGCCGCTGGGCGAACCTGGCTCATACGCTGCTGCAACGGTATACGGTGGTCGGCGCGACCGAAACGGAAGTCAGCCAGCGCGCCAGCAGCGAGGCGACGCGCGCCATGCTGGACGCGATTGGGCCGATTTATCGCGGGCAGAGCACCTTCAGCGCCGGCGCGGAGGCAGGCTATCGCGGGCAGATCGGGCGCAACGCGGCTATCCCCCACGCGCTGGCGAATAACATGACCTTCCAGAAAGGTGACGTGCTGGTGACGGGCGCGACCGCGCCGGTGTGGGGTTACGTGTCCGAACTGGAACGCACCATGATTATCGGCCAGCCGAGCGACGAGCAGCACCGCTTCTTCGACCACATGCTGGCGCTGCAGGAGACCGCGTTTCAGGCGATGGCACCGGGCAAGCCGTGCGCGGCGGTTGACCGCGCCGTGCGCGAGTACTTCGACAAGCACGATCTGATGCCGTACTGGAAGCACCACGTCGGCCACTGCATCGGGCTGCGTTACCACGAAGGGCCGTTCCTCGACCGGGGCGACACGACCGAGATGAAGCCGGGCATGGTGTTTACGGTCGAGCCGGGGCTGTACGTGCCGGGGCTGGGCGGCTTTCGCCACTCGGACACGGTCGTGATTACGAGTGACGGTATCGAAATCCTGACCTATTACCCGCGCGACCTGGCAAGCCTGACGCTGCCGGCGTGACGAGCGACAGGGCGGGGGGGAGTCCAATATAGCCGTGTCCCGCCCGCTTTACGTACCGTATGGTGAACCCTTCGGCGCAACGGGCACGAACCAGACGCCTTATGGCTTCACGGGCGAGCCAACGGACGCCAACGGCTTGCTGTACCTGCGAGCACGGTACTACAGCCCGAACCTGGGCGTGTTTACGGCGCTAGACCCGTTTGAGGGCATGGCGGATAGCCCAATGAGCCTTAACGGGTATTCCTGGGTTGAGGGCAATACACCGAACGCTACCGATCCGAGTGGGATGTCTTGCAGATTCGGGCGTTCAGCCGACAACGTGGTTTCAGAATGTGGGACAGGCTGTACTACATTTTGGGCAGGGGTAAATAGTGTATCCCTTCAAGACTTTATGACCTGTAATCCTACCATTTCAAATGAACGTGAAGCTGCATCGTTACTGTTGCTTTCGTTGAAGGGTTGTGGATGTGAGGACTTCAGGATGTATAACGTAGAGAGCAAAAGTGATCCCAGATTCTTCGAACTATATAGTCGTCTACTGAATCGTAAAGATCGTTTGAGAAAGTTAGTTGAAACTTCTCAATGCGGTAGTAGTCTATGGGATACTTTGTATACCGACATGATCGATTCTATCGATCCTTCCACATGTTATTCCAAATATACACTTGGGCCAACAGTAGGACAAATAAATGAATGCATCAACTCAAATTTCTTTTTCCCAGTTTGTACTAGACCAGAGACTTGTGGGGCGAATTTGGCGAGACACCACGCGAATCTCGTCAAAATGTGTCTAGGTGAAAAAGATTTCATAACTGTGGGATTTGGATGTGGGAATGTAGAATTAATTTCAATTGCCTTAGATGTAGCAGGCTTTTTCCCCGCAACCGCTCCTATGGCTGCCGTAGTGAGTATAACTCTGGCTGCTTTTAAGCTGATTGCCTTTCCAGATGATCCAAGCAGTACGGTAGGCTTTAGTAGGGCTTTATCGTCGGCAGGTAGCGTTGTTGGTACAGAATTAGGCAAACTGGGTGGAGAAATCTATGATGTGGTGTTAAACCGCATTAGTCAGCTTAATGCTGGATTCGACATCATAGAAAATGTTAAATCTATTTTGGACAACTGTTTTGCACCAATTGTAGGTGCAGCAAGTTGATTAAGGGTTAAGGTTGAGGCGGCTTAAAAATAGGTCGCCTCAACTCAAAAGGAGGCTATTGGAAAACTTCTTCAACAGTTTCCTCTAGCCGTGTTAGTGTTGAGACTATTGCAAGTGAAATTCAGTGAATCACGAATTAGGTAAGGCATAAACCAGAACCGTTCGCAAGGGCGGAAAAAGGGTCTCAATGGCACGAACAAGCAGTTTACGGAAGCGGTCAAAACGCAGCAGGGTGGGGATGAGTTTGTGCCTGCCCTT
>JACRPS010000023.1 GCA_016223085.1 Chloroflexota bacterium | reverse complement strand
CCCTGCGTCATATCGCGCTCAGTCTGCTCAAACAAGACCGTTCGGTCAAGGTTGGAATGGCTGCCAAGCGCAAAATGGCGGGGTGGGATAACGATTATCTCCTCAAGGTACTGTGTTCCTGAAGAATATGCGTTTGCCCTATACATAAGGGGTATATATGACTCTACTCCAACAGGCGGAAGCCGTTTTTGCCCTCCTGCTGGCGGTATTCCTGGGTTACATCATCGGCCTTGACCGCGAACACCGTGACCAGCCCGCCGGACTGAGGACGCATATGCTGGTGTGTCTGGGGGCCTGTCTGTTCACGCTGCTGTCAAAATACGGGTTCACCGGCAACGACAATGCGCGCGTTGCTTCCAACGTCGTCGTCGGCATTGGCTTTCTCGGCGCGGGCGTGATTATCGAACGGCGCGGCACACCGCATCACCTCACAACCGCCGCCAATATCTGGGCTGCGGCAGCCGTTGGCATGGCCGTTGGCACAGGTGCGTGGTTTCTGGCAATAGCGGCAGCGGTGCTGATCTGGATTATCCTGGCGGTGATACGCCGTTTCAGCAAGGATGATAAACCGGCAAATAGTCAGTCGGCGGACAGCGATTAGCGCCGATCTAACTAAAATTGCAGCGATGTTTTATGGCATTGTTGCAGGGGCGGGTTTCGAAACCCGCCCCTACGGTTTTGTCCAATACGGTTTCACAGCCCATGAAGGGTTTGCAGAATGTGTAGCAGTGGTGAAATATCCGGCTCCGGGCTGGTATCGCGTGGCAGGCCAATCGGGTCGCTCACCTCATCGTCACCCAGCAGCGCGTGGGCAATGTTCCGCACGCCGTGCGCCAGCGCCGTCAGGTTGTAACCGCCTTCCAGCGCGAATACAATTTTTCCGCCGCATAACTGCTCTGCCATCCGAATCAGTTCGTGTGTCAGATGCGAGTACCCCGTGAGCGATAGCCGTATACCAGCCAGCGGGTCGGCCCAGTGCGCGTCAAACCCGGCGGATACGATGATGAGTTCCGGCTGAAAACGGTGCGCCGCCGGCCAGACTACGCGCTCGAACAGTGCCGCATAGTTTTTATCGCCGTGACCGGGGGGTAGGGGGATGTTGATGGTAAAGCCCTTGCCTTTGTCCTGACCTATATCATTCACCGCGCCGGTGCCGGGGTAAAATGGATACTGGTGGGTCGAAATAAACAGCACCCGATCATCGTCGTAAAACATGGCTTCCGTGCCGTTGCCGTGATGCACGTCAAAATCCACAATCAGGATACGCCCGATGTCATACTCTTGCAGGGCGTAACAGGCCGCAATCGGCACATTGCCGAGGATGCAGAAGCCCATGCTGTACGCCGGCATGGCATGGTGGCCGGGAGGCCGAACGGCAGCCAGCGCGTTGTTGGCGCGGCCAGACAGGACTTCATCAACGGCGCGCACCACGCCGCCAGCGGCCAGCCGCGCCAGGGTATAACCGTTGGGTGTGATGTAGGTATCGGCGTTCAGATGCATCACCGGCTGCGACAGGCGTTCGATCTGGCGCAGGGTATCCATATAAGCCCGACTGTGGACGTTGGCGATCAGGTCTTCCGCGACCGGGAATGGCTCGATGCGCTTCATGCGGGCGGACAGCCCGGCAGTGTCCAGTTCCTGCCAGATGGCGCGGATGCGCCCGGCGTGCTCCGGGTGGCCGGCGAGGTGATGTTCAACGTAGCGCGGATGGGTCACGTAAGCAGTGGTCATGGCTCAGCTCGGTTTCATCAGCGGGCCGTAGGGACGAGGCGTGTCTCGTCCCTGCAACAAGCCTACGATTGTGGCGGTAAATGAGACTTGCGGCAAGTACCCTTTCGATTTTGGTCAAAGATTTTTATAATG
This sequence comes from Chloroflexota bacterium, assembly GCA_016223085.1. Taxonomy (GTDB): domain Bacteria; phylum Chloroflexota; class Anaerolineae; order Aggregatilineales; family Phototrophicaceae; genus CFX2. The sequence continues at coordinate 17,334 of JACRPS010000023.1, read as the reverse complement.
AACGTTACCCCCCGGTACCAAAAACCATTTCCGTGAGCCTGGGTGAAGCAAGTTTGAGGGGATATGGCAATGCAGTATGAACGTCTGGTAGAGTGGGCGCGTGAAGTCTGGGAGAAACGCTGGCCGGGACGCGCGTACACCACCATCTGGGCTTCGGCGGAGTGCAGCAACATGATTGCCCAGAACCAGGTGAAGGCCGGGCGCAAACTGCGGGGCAAAGCGCGATTTGATGGCGTTGAACCGCTGCCCTGTCCGGTGATCGTCCCCATCAGCGACTATGGTTCGCGTGGCAAGAAAATGGTGCTGACCGCGACGGCTGGGGCATACCTGTTTAAGTTTTCGGTCGAGGGTGAAGACCCGTTTGAGGTTGTTTACGCCAGTTCCTATTTTGATGACGATGTGCAGGATTTAACGGCGGTCGCGCTGGTGCCGTCCGGCAAGCTGGAAACGTGGGCCGCGTTTGAGTTTGCCTGCGCCCGCGCCGTGCGCCCCCGTATTCGGCGGCGGCGCGATGTGTACATCATCGGCGGCACGGACGCTTTCTTCGACCCGACGGTTGACTGGGAAGACGTGATTCTGCCGGAAGACCTGAAAGACGATCTGCTGGAGGACATGGAAGCGTTCTTTACGAAGGGCGTCCACATCTACCGGCAGCTCAAGCTCGCGCCGTTCCGCAAGCTGCTGCTGGCGGGCGTGCCGGGTACGGGTAAAACGATGCTGTGCGCGGCGATGGCGAAACTGGCGATCAACCAGGGGCGTATCGTCGTGTATGTGTCCGGCTCTGACCGCGACGGCGCCTCGTTTGAGAAGATTCAGCGGGCGTTGCAGGCGGTGACGGCGGCCCGCTACCCGGTGCTGCTGATCGTGGAAGAACTGGACGCCTATCTCCAGGGCGACGATAAGGCGCGTATCCTCAACGTGCTGGATGGCGTGGAATCGCCCAACAACCCGGAAGGCGCACTGCTGCTGGCGACTACCAACTATCCTGAAGTGATTGACGAACGGATCGCCAAACGACCGGGGCGGCTGGACCGTATCTTCGTTATCCCAACCATTCAGGACGACCATCATGCCGAGCAGATGCTGCGCTATTACATGGCCGACCAGTGGAAAGACGAACACGCGATGGTCATCCCGGAGTTGATTAACCAGCCCGGCGCGTTCGTGCGGGAGGCGGCGCTGCACGCCCGGATGTTGGCCGCGCACGAACACCGCACCGAGGTGACGCTCGAATACTTGCAGCAGTCCATTGACAGCCTGCTGCGGCAGATTCGCGCCGGCAACGACTTCCTGACAGAGCGCCGTCCGATTGGACTGGTGGGCAACAATTCGCCCAAGCCGCAGCCGAAGAAACTGCCGCGTTACAACCCCTTTGGTTAACCGCATCAAACCGCCCTGGCGGTTTTTATTGTCACCGCTTGCCTGACTCCTCCTCACCTTTCTGGTACGAATTTCCTAACCGAATGGGGTTTAAGTGTGAAGACTCTAACGCCAGGCCGCTGAGGTTAGGAAGGACAAACCTTACCGGTTTCAAATAAGGTCTATCATGAAGCTATAGGTATACAGGCGCCAATTTCATCAAGGAGGGCCTATGCGTACTCGCGCCACTTTCGTTCTGGTTCTGGTGCTGCTGGGGGTGATCTGGGGGTTGACACCGCAGGCAGCGCGGGCGGAATGCGGGGTGTATCATACTGTACTGGCGGGACAGAACCTGTTCCGCATTTCGCTGCGATATGGCGTGAACATGTACGCCATCGCCAGCGCCAATAATATCGCGGATGTGCGCCGCATTTATACCGGGCAAAAACTGTATATCCCATGCGCGGGTGAAACCACGCCGACTACTGGCGGGACGACCACCACGACGACCACGACGACCACCACCGTCACAACGGTGACAACCGTCGTTGTGACGTCCACCCCCGTTTTTCCGGGTGGCGCCGGGGCGAATTGCGCCGGTTTCCGCGCCACCTCACCGTTGGATGGGTTGGTGAATGGGGAAAACACCTTCTACTGGGATGCGCCGAAAGCGGGCACGATCACCAGTTATCAACTCTATCTGTTGAACGAAACCGGGCAGCTTGTCGCCGGGTTCACCGCGCCGGGTGGCGTGACGCGGACACGCGGCAATACCAGTGTCAGCGCCGTTGGGCGTGGCATCAATTTCTCCTGGTACGTTGTGGCGCTGTCGAACGGCCAGGAAGTCTGCCGGACGCAGACGGTCAAGCTGCGCCGCGAGTGGTCGGACGAGATGGGGTCGTAAGCCGTAGGGACATGGCGACACCATGTCCCTACCTGGCCTGTTGTGGGATTTTGTTGGGGACAGGATACCCCTGTCCCTACGGTTTTGGCCGCAGCAGGCGGTATTCAAAGCCGTTCATCGCCACACTTTCGTAGTGTTCATAATGGTCACCAACGGCGCGCAAAATGCGCGGCGGATAAAACTGCGCCCGGAAGATGATAAGGCTGAACTCCCGGTTTTCAATCATCTGAATCAGGGCGCTGCCATCGTACAACCCCCTTTTGTCGAGGTTCAGGAGCTGCGTCGGGTTGGTAATCACCTCGCGCCCGGCGGCCAGACTGAAACCGGCTTCCTCGCTCAGCGCGTGCCCCTCAGCCTGTTGGATGATGTTGACAAGCTGCCAGCCGGCGTTAATGTCTGCCGGCGTGGTGAAGTGGCCGATGTCGGCGTAGCCGGTGGCGAACTGGCCGTCTGCCGTGCGCGCCGAGTCGTAAAAGGCGTTGAGCGCGTTGGGGCGCACGTTCAGCAGCGCCGCAATCTCCCGGAAAACCGGCTCCTGCGTGGGCAAGTGCAGCACGGCCCGGCCATACCCCAGGTAGAGCAGGGGAACGATCAGCAGCGCGGCGCGGGACAGCGCCGGCGCGTAACGCCGTAGCGGTTTCACGAATAGGCGCGACAGGTAGTTGTCGGGGAAAGGCCAGTCCGCGGCCAGCGTTCGCGCGGCGAAGATACCGCTGAGGATGCAGGCCGCCGCGATGGCGCTGGCGAAGTAGCTGTCGCCGCCGCCCCACGTGCCAGAAGCCATGCCCGTGATGCCTGCCGCCAGCACAAACCAGATGGCATAAAGCGACAGGCGGTCAAAATACAGTTCGTAGATAACCAGCAGCGCCGCCGGGACGATCAGCCAGCCGTGCAGCGAAAACCATAACCGGAACAACCCGACACTCTGCTGCACGTTGAGGTCGTTCACATTGGCGAGGATGGCCTGCCGCCACCACTCGCCGTCGGTCGCCCACGTCATCCAGACAAAAATCGCTCCGCCAACGACCGCCGCGCCCAGTCCCCAGACCACTGCCCGCCAGGGCTGCCGGATGAACAGGAAAATGCCGACCGCCAGCGCGGTAACGGCGGCTAACTGCTTGGTATAACCGGCGGCGATCACCAGCAGCAGCCCGATTGCCAGCGTGCGGCGGCGCTGGCGCGTATCCTCAATTTCGTTGGCGTACGCCAGTACGACGACGGCCAGCGTTTCAAACATTACCATGCTGGCGTGCTGCCGGAACAGCGGTCCAATGTGATAGACGGTGTTCGAGGCCAGGTAGGCCAGCCCGGAAAGCGCCGCGATCAGCAGATGCCCGTTGCCGCGCCGCCGCACGCCATCCCGATATACGGCATAAGCAATCGCGCCGGCGGTGACCAGAGTCCCGAGGAAGCCAAGCAGCCGCCCGTACCAGTAGGCCGGGCCAAACAGCCAGACCAGCGGCGCGGCAAGGACGTGGAACAGCGGCGGATAGTTGCTGGAATAAAACGGGAAAAGTTCGGTATTCCGGTACGGCCATTCGCCCCGGCTGAACAGAATCGTGTCCACCAGTTCGAAGCCTTCACCCTGATCGTAATCAAATGGGAAGCGCATCAGGTTCGCGGCATAGGCGACGTAGACGACGAAATAAAACAGCAGCACGAGCAGCGCCACGCCCAGCAGGACACGACTCACGCGCTGGCTGACGCTGTTGCTGACCACAGTCGGTGTAATACTGGCTGCCGTTGGCGCGAGTGACGTATCGGTCATGCCATCAGGCCGGCCTGTTGCCCAGCGGAATCAGCGATAAACCCAGCAGCGCGGCAACCGCGCACAGGCCGAGCGCGATCTGCTGCGCCGGGCCGATGCCCCCCTCGCGGCCAACGTCGAGGATGTCAATGGCGAGGATGCCGGTAAAACCCGCCAGGCCGCCGACGAGCAGAATCAATCCCAACTGTCGTTTAGTGAGTGTGAATGTTGTGTCAAGCATGGGACGAAAGTATAACACACCAATTGTGAAACTTGCGCGGCATTTATTCCGTATAAAGATACATAACGGACACTAAAGGGTGGACAGACAGAGAATCCACGATGGCGACTGAGGATGGGAAGATGACCGACGAACTGCACTATACGGACGCCGACACCGAGCGTGTGTCACGACTGAAGCAAGCCACACAGGAAAACGAGGTTGTGCGCGAATACGAGCAAAAGTATTACGAGCCGCGCAAGCTGAAGGTCAAACCGCGCAGTTACAGTACGATGAACATCAGCGACGAGGAACGGCAGTGGGCAATGCTGGCTCATGCCAGCATCTGGCTGACGCTTGTCGGCGGTTTTTTAACCGCCGGATTTGTGGTGCCGCTCAGCATTTTTGTCCCGCTGGTGGTCTATTTCCTGTATCGTAAGCGGTCAGATTACGTCGCGTTCCATGCGTTGCAGGCATTTGTGCTGCAACTGATTGCGACGGTAGGGGTACTGGCGCTGGCGGTGGTCGGCGGCACGGCCTGGCTGGTGGGCATGGTGATCGCGCTGCTGGCGGTGTTTGTGCTGGCGGGCATCGTACTGGTGCCGCTGTGGGGTCTGGTTGGTATCGCGCTGGCACTGGTGCTTTTCCTGACGCCGTTTGCCGCGCTGCTGCTCGGCACCATCGCCGCCGTGCAGACCTACAACCGCCTGGACTATCGCTATCCCTTCATTGCGAAGTGGGTTGACCGGCAGCTTGCCGGGGGTTTCCTGAACGTGGTTTGACGCTTCCGAAACTGGATAACGCGACAGGGCAGCGCCACAACCGGCGCTGCCTTTTTTCTTTAACCATCTCATACTTCGGCTGTAACAACAGCATTCATTCTTGACAAAACCCTAACAATTCCAACTTTGTATAAACTTTTACAGCGCCTATAATTCAATCATGGGCAAATCATAAAGATTTGCTGAACATTTTGAACGTTTTGAAGAGGGTAAAAGTATGGTCAAACGTCTTTCTTTGGTTGTGGTGCTTGGGTTGCTGCTTGTGTTGACCGTCACAACGGTGCAGGCGCAGAGTGCCGGTCGCTCGTATTTAATCACGGCTCAGGGTAACAGTTTGCCAGCCAACCTGGAAGCGCAGGTACGCGCTGCTGGCGGCGTCCTCACCCGAACCTACCCGCAGCTTGGCATCGCGGTCGCCAGTTCCTCCAATCCCAATTTCACGCGCAGCATTCGTGGTGTGCGGTCGGTTGTTCCCAACGTGATCGTGCAGTGGGTTGACCCGACGCGGGAAGTCCGTTACGCCTTTGATGGTGAATTTGGCAACCCGCCGACGAGTGGAGATGATGATACGCGCTTTGATCTTCAGTGGGGGCATGATGCCGTCAATGCGCCGGAGGCATGGAACGCCGGTGTGCGCGGTGCGGGTGTTCGTGTGGCGGTGCTGGATACCGGGTTTGACACCGATCACCCTGACCTTGCTCCCAATATTAATTTTGCTTTGAGCGCAAGTTTCGTTCCTGGCGAAGGCCTGACCTATGCGCTGCCTGACCCGTTCAGTCATGGTTCGCATACTGCCGGAACGATTGCGGCAGCGGATAACGGTCGCGGCACGATTGGTGTAGCGCCGGAAGCCGAACTGGTGCTGGTGAAAGTCCTGAGGGATTCGGGCAGCGGCGCTTTTGACTGGGTCATCTCTGGTATTGTTCATGCCGCCAATGTCGATGCCGACGTGATTAACATGAGTCTGGGTGCGGTGCTGGTACGTAGTGGCTTCCTTGATGACAATGGCACGCCGAACCCTGCTGACGATGTTTTTGTGACGGCTCGTGAAGTAGCCGAACTTGTCAATGCGGTTAATCGCGCGACGACCTATGCCTACCAGATGGGCACGACCGTGATTGCATCGGCGGGCAATGAGGCGATTGACTTCGATCATTCCGCTAATGTCATCCACATACCATCGGGCGGCCCCCATGTTCTCTCCATTTCGGCCACTACACCGATTGGTTGGGCGGTTGATCCGGCAAATGCTTTCCTCGATTACCCAACTTCCTACACCAACTTCGGGCAGTCGGGGATTGACTTCGCGGCGCCGGGTGGCGATGTGCTTTATCCTGGAAATGAGAATTGCACGATTGCCGGTCTTACGCGCCCCTGCTGGGTGTTTGATCTCGTGTTCAGCACCGGCAGTAATCTGAACCCGGCACTCGCTTCCTATTACTGGTCGGGCGGCACCAGCATGGCTGCCCCGCATGTGTCCGGCATTGCCGCGCTCATCATCAGCGAAAACGGCGGCAGTATGCACCCGGCGCAGGTGGAAGCGGCCCTGCGGGCGCGCGCGGACGACCTGGGCAAACCCGGCAATGATGATTTCTACGGTGCTGGCCGTGTCAGCAGCGGGTACTAAAGTAAGTTTCCGAATGTTTTTGTAGGGGCACGGCCTGCCGTGCCCCTACGGGTTGCACGTTTTTTCGTTGATTTCTTTCGAGAACTTACTTTTAGATTGTAAGGGTGGTGGGGTGATTAAAAGCTCATCCCGCCGGTAGTACGCGAAGGGCGCGGGCACAGTCCCGCGCCTTTTTGATTCGCGGCGCAGTTTTGTATGAAGTGTGGAGCAAGTACCATCGAAGCTAACCATTTGTTTCTATGCCGGAACGTGTTATGCTTGCCACCCAATAATCACGGAAAGTTCACGATAGGGCTGGTTTGAACTGCCGGAGTTCAGACTATGGGAATCCCTCGTGACCCTCAGGCGTTCATTTTTGCCAGGAGCAACGGGTATCATGTTAAAGACGCACAACTGCGGCGAACTGCGAGTCGAACACGCCGGGCAGCAGGTCGTTCTGGCGGGGTGGGTGAACCGCCAGCGCGACCAGGGTGGGGTGATTTTTATTGATCTGCGCGACCGCTGGGGCATTACCCAGGTGGTTGCCAATGCTGCCGACGCGCCGGAGGCCCATGCCGTTGCCAGTGATGCCCGCAGTGAATACGTGTTACAGGTGCGCGGCACGGTGCGCGTTCGACCGGAAGGCACGGCCAATCCCGATCTCCCAACCGGGCAGATTGAAGTTGTCGCTCAGGAAATTAAACTGTTGAATGCGTCCAAGACGCCGCCGTTTTACATCAACAAGGACGAAAAAATTGACGAAGCGCGGCGGATGCAGTACCGCTATCTCGATCTGCGACGTCCGTCCATGCAGCAGAACATCGTGCTGCGCCACCGGATGGTGAAGTTCATCCGCGATTATCTGGATGCGCACGGCTTTGTTGAAATTGAGACGCCGATTTTGTTTAAAACCACGCCGGAAGGCGCGCGCGACTTTCTGGTGCCCAGCCGCCTGCAGCCCGGCAAGTTCTATGCGCTGCCGCAAAGCCCGCAGCAGTTGAAGCAGCTCCTGATGGTGGCAGGCTACGAACGGTACTTCCAGATTGCGCGCTGCTTCCGTGACGAAGACCTGCGCGGCGAACGCCAGCCGGAATTCACCCAGCTTGACCTGGAGATGAGCTTTGTCGAGCGCGAGGACGTGATGCAGATGATCGAAGGGCTGGTCACGGCGCTGGCGGAAACGGTAGTGCCGGAAAAGCCGCTGAAGTGGAAGCCATTCCCGCGCCTGACCTATACCGAGGCGATGGAAAAGTACGGCTCGGACAAGCCCGACCTGCGTTACGGGTTGGAGGCGGTGGACATCAGCGACATCGCCGGCAAAAGTGGCTTCGCGGTGTTCACGGCTAACGTCGCGGACGGCAAGCCGGTAAAGGCGATGCGCGTGCCGGGCGCGGCCAACGTCAGTGGGACACAGCTTCGTAAAGACACGGCTGATCTGGAGGCGCTGGTACGCTCGGTCGGCGCAAAAGGGTTGGCCTGGATGGCGCTGCCGGTCAACGAAAACGAAGAAGTGAAAGGCCCAGTTGGCAAATACTTCACCGTAGACCAGAAATTGCAGTTGGTCGAACGCTTGGGCGCGCAGGGCGGTGACCTGATTCTGTTCCTGTCCGACAAACGCGAGGTTGTTTACGACGCGGTGGACATCCTGCGCCGCACGCTGGCAGATAAATACAATCTGGCCGACCCGAATGTGCTGGCGTTTATCTGGATCATTGACTTTCCGCTGTTCCTGTGGGACGCAGAAAATCAACGTTGGGACCCGTCACAGCACATGTTCACGCTGCCGATGCCGGAGGACATCCCGCTGCTGGACAGCGACCCCGGTAAGGCGCGCGGCACGCAGTACGACCTGGTATGCAACGGCTACGAGGCGGGCGGCGGCAGCATCCGGATCCACGACCGCGCGCTGCAAGAGAAGATATTCCCGCTGATCGGTCAGACGATGGAACATGCGAAGGAGCAGTTCGGCCATATGCTCGAAGCGTTTGAATACGGAACGCCGCCGCATGGCGGTCTGGCGATTGGCGTTGACCGGCTGGCGATGTTATTTGCCGGAGTGCCGAACATCCGTGAGGTGATCGCCTTCCCCAAAACCCAGACCGGCAGCGATCTGATGGCGCACGCGCCCAGCCCGGCGGAACCGGGACAGTTGGAAGAACTGGGGATTGCGGTTGTGGTCGAAGACAAAGAAGAAGCCGTCGAAAAATCGTCGTAATGGTGTAGGGCGGGTCTCAGACCCGCCCCTACGATGTGCTTTTTTAACGCCGCCGCGCTTTTTTCTGGTCGGCTTCAGTCAGCGGGTAATCCGGTTTGCCGGGGGCTGCCGGCGCCGGCTGGAACACATACGCCTGCAACAGGCCGGCGATGATGCCGCCGCCGAAGATGCCCACCAGATATGGCAGAAGGTAGCTCAGATCGCCTGCGACCAGCGCCGGCCCCAGTGTCCGCGCCGGATTAAGCGACGCGCCGGTATAGACCCCACCGGCGAGAATGCTCATCGCCAGTGTGAAGCCAATCGCCAGCCCGGCCATATTCCCTGCCTTTTCGTAAACCGCCGCCTGATACACGGTGCTGACGAGGAAGAAGGTTAACACCGCTTCAAACAGTGCCGCCGTCCAGGGCGCGGTCGCTGTCAGGCTGCCGGTCGTCTGGCCAACATTCGTACCGCTGACCAGCGCGTTCAGCAGCACCGCCGCGATGATCGCGCCGACGAACTGCGCCACCCAATACAGCACCGCGCGGTCAATGCGGATTTTGCCGCCGACGAGTAGCCCCGCCGTGACTGCCGGATTGACGTGCGCGCCGGAAATGTGGCCGTAAGTATAGATGATGCTCACCAGCGCAAGCCCGTGTGCCAGCGCCGGAACGATCACCCCGTTTTCCGGCTGCCCGGCAATCGTCACGGCGAAGCCGCCGACAAACGTCAGGATGAACGTGCCGATGAGTTCGGCCAGGCTCGCTTTCAGTAATTCATTATTCATGGCTTATTCCCTTCGTGATAAAAAGTGAAGTTGTGCAAAGATTATATCGCCTGCCCAAACATTGTCACTCGTCGTTTGGATAGAGTATATGACTTGTATTGGCAGTCCCAACTCAGTCTTTACACTCCCTAAGCCGTCTGCTATAAAAGATACAACCTGCTGTGTTCGTGATGGCGCAATGCGTTTTGAGCCAACACCCACTGAAAGGGCGTCCAAGTATCTGATGTTGACGGTGATAGGCCCGCGTAGGTTAAGACCTGATACATCGGTGAGATGACCCACCTGCGAAAGCAGGTTCAAAAACATCGCGTTCACACGGCATGGCAGGCTGCCCCTGAGAATCAACAGCGCGCTCACCACGAGCGCGCTGTTTGTTTTATGCAATTAAGGTGTAGCGGGCACGGCATGTCGTGCCCGTACAGAGGTTGTGTTCCAGGCCGGTTATTGCGAATAGCTCTCCCCAAACACCTCAACCATCAGGTTGCCCAGTTTGGCGCGGTCGGGGATGAGGACCGACGCGCCCTGCGGCGTGGTGTAGAAGATGCTGTAGCGTTCGTCAATCACGCCAGTCTTGATGTTGCCGCCGGGGATATCCTTTAAGTACCACGCCAGTTGGATAAGCTGGTCGAGCGACAGGCCGGTGCTGATGCCCTGACTGAGCTGCCCCCACAGTGTCGGCGACTGCACGATCAACTGCGGCAGCATGTCCAGGTTGAGTACCTTGTCGCGGATGGCGTACATCACCTGCTGCTGGCGCTGTGCCCGCTGGAAATCGCTGTCGCCATGTCGCGTACGGGCGTATTTGAGCGCCAGTGTGCCATCCATATGCTGCAACCCGGCGGGGATATACAGCGGGTCGTAGCCGAAGTTCATGTTGGGGTACTGCGGGTCGTTGATCGTATACGGCACGTCAATGTCTACGCCGCCGATGGCGTCAATCAGCGTGATGAAGGTGTTAAAATCCACCGCCACGTAATCGTGGATGCGAATGCCCAGGTTGTACTGCGCTGTCTGCATCATCAACTGCGGGCCGTAGCCCGGCTGGCGCAGTTCGCCCAGCACCATCGGAGAATTGATGCGCTGCAATTCGCTGTAACCCGGAACTTCCACGTACAGATCGCGCGGGATGCTGAGGACGCCGATACTTTTGGCCGCCGGATCAATGCTCGCCAGCATGATTGTATCGGTGCGGTAAGCGAGGCCGGTTTCGCCGGGCCGCCGGTCCAGTCCCATCACCAGCACGGTGAAACGGGAGATGCCGTCCCAGGGTGTGAGGATGATGCTGCGCCCATCACTGAGGGTAAGCTGCTGCCCGGCGGTAGACGCGCCGAGCGCGCTACGAGCATCCACCGGGGTGGGCAGTTCCACAACAGCCGTTGGTAGAACTTCTTCCTCGCTGGTTGCAGCGCGCAGCATGATAAAGGCGCTCATGCTGATAATCACCACCACGCCCAGCAGCGCGCCGGCGATGACAACCCAGGCCCACTCGCCGCCGTTACGCGATCTCACGCGGCGGCGGCGCATCCGTTCCCGCGCCGCCGATTCCTTGCTGATGGGTGGGGGGGGCGGCGGGTGCAGCGGTTCGTTATAATGGCTGCTGTATACCGGGCTGACTGGCCGGTTGCTGGGTACGGTCGGCGTATTTTCCGGTCGGTAAAACACCGGACGATTGTTGGTTAAGGTGGGCGCATTCGACGCCAGCAGGTCGGAATCTGGCTCACCAATCACCGGGCGGTTATGCGGCATTGTCGGCTTGTCGTCTGCCGCCCAATCGTTGGAATTGTTATCCGTCATGAATATTGAACCATCCTTCATCAGTAACAGTATAGGCAGGCTTCCAACATGCGTCAATGGCGCTTGATCTACGATTACCCCACCGCCGGCAGCGTGAATATGGCGGTTGACGAGGCGATTTTGCAGGTGGTTGGTGCCGGACAATCTTTCCCGACATTACGATTGTACGCCTGGAAGCCGCCGTGTTTGTCGTTAGGTTACGGCCAGAAAGCGGCGGATGTGGATTTTGCGCGCCTGGCGGCACTGGGCTGGGACGTGGTGCGGCGGCCTACCGGCGGGCGCGCCATCCTGCATACGGACGAACTGACCTACAGCGTGGCGCTGCCAGCCGGTGACGACATCGCCGCCGGCAGCGTGGTAGAGAGCTACCGGCGCATCAGCCATGCGTTGGTGGCGGGGCTGGTCAAACTGGGTGTGAGGCCGGAAGCCGACCAACGCGCCGACCGGATAGGGGCGAGCGGCCCGGTGTGTTTTGAAACGCCATCGCATTACGAAATCACCGTCGGCGGGCGCAAGCTGATCGGCAGCGCCCAGGTGCGGCGCAAGGACGGAGTGTTGCAGCACGGTTCACTGCCACTATATGGTGATCTGGGGCGCATTTGTGATGCGCTCGTTTACGCCAATGATGCCGAACGTGAAGCCGCCAAAGTGCAGGTACGGGCGCGGGCGGCGACCTTATGCGAGGCGCTCAACGGCCAGTGTATTGACTGGCAGACCGCCGCTGATGCAATAGCGCAGGGCTTCTCCGAAACGTTCGAGATTGAGTTCACGCGCGCCGCGCTGTTGCCCGCCGAACGCGCCGATGCAGAACGGCTGGCAACTGGCGTATATGGGAATGAGGCATACACACGGCGGCGGTGATGGTATTGTAGGGGCGGGTTTCTAAACCCGCCCCTACGGACATTTGACCATAGACCGTATAAAACTTGACAAATGTTCTAACTGAGATTACGCTACGGTTGAGTCAGTTAATCATTATTAGTGAGTGAAGTTATGTCTGACATCCGGCAGATGCCGTTATTTCCCAATATTCCTGCTTCGGTCGAAGACCTGAACCGGCACACCGAACTGCGCCACACACTCGATCTGTTCCAGCAGCATTTGCACAAGGAAGGCAAGTCCGAACACACCATAAAGGCGTTTACGTCCGATCTGCAACTGCTGGCCGACCACACCGATGCGGCCACGCCGATTGGCGCGTATTCGACCACGATGCTGAATGAGTTTCTCGACTGGCTGGAACACCGGCGCGGCGTGCCATGCAGCCGCAAGTCCTACGCGCGGCGGGTGACGACGCTCAAAGTGTATTTTAAGTGGCTGCACACTATCGGCGCAATTCCGCACGACCCGGCCAAGCCGGTGTTGCAGCGGTCTGGCCCCGCGCCGCTGGCGATTGTGCTGTCACCGGATGAGGTGAACGCGGCGATTCTGGCAGCGCGCGGCATGAAGCGCGGCGAAGAGCCGGATACCCGCCCGGAAATGCTCTTCCGCCTGATTCTCGACACCGGCATTAAAAAGAGCGAGGCGATTGCCCTGACGCCAAAAGACATTGACCGGACGAATCCCCAAGCGCCGTTTCTCCTGGTCAAACACAAAGTCCGCAACGTCTACAAGGAGCGTAAAATCGAACTCGCGCCGGATTGGGTGGCGCTGCTGGATGCCTACCTGGCGCAGTACCACCCGCAGAACACGATCTTCAACTGTACTGCCCGCAACCTGGAATACATCCTCTCCGACCTCGGCGAGGCGGCGGGCATCCCCTACAAGATTTCGTTTGAAATGCTGCGCTGGACATGCGCCGTCCGTGATACCCGCGCCGGGCAGTCGGAAGATTATATCCGCGAAAAGTTGGGACTCAGCCCGATTAGCTGGGTGGAGACACACGGCAAAATCAGGAAGCTGGTCGAACGCCAGCTCCGTGACGAAGGCGCAGGCGTTTAGGGAAAAGCCTAACACAGAGACACGGAGACACAGAGAAAGAATCCTCTGAGTCTCTGTGCCTCTGAACCTCTGTGTTATGCTTCTAATAAACTCGCAGTAGCAAGCCCTTCAAATACGCGCCTTCGGGGAAGGTGAGCGCGACGGGGTGATCTTCCGCCTGCGTCAGATGTTTGACGATCTGCGCCTGGCGGCCACTGTCCACCAGCGCGCCGAACACGATTTTCTGGAATAGGTCGGCGTCAATCGCGCCGGAGCAGGAAAACGTCATCAGATAGCCGCCGGGTTTCACCAGCTTGAAGCAGTTGAGGTTGAGGTCTTTGTAACCGCGCGCGGCACGTTCGACCTGCCCGGCGTTGTGGGCGAACTTGGGCGGGTCGCACACGATCACGTCATACTGCGCGCCCTCCGCCACCTGATCGTGCAGATAGTCGAATACATCGGCCTGGATGAAGTCAACTTGATTAGGAATAGCCGAATTGAGTTTGAAGTTTTCTTCTGCCATTTCAAGCACCTCAAGGGATGCGTCCACATTGGTTATTTGCGCCTGAAATACGAGTTGTATGCCAAATCCACCTGTATAGCTGAATAGATTTAACATACGAGGAAGCTCAGTTTTAGGAGGATTGCGATACACTCCACTGTTGATAGCCATCTCGTGAAGAAGAAAATCTCGGTTATCTCTTTGATCAAGGTAAAAACCAGTTTTATGCCCATGTCTTACATCAACCAACATACTGCGGCCATTCTCTACAAATGTAATTTTCTGTGGTGGTTCTTCTCCCCACAATAATCCGGATGTCTGTTTTAGACCTTCTTTGTTTCGGACATCAACATCACTGCGTTCATAGATTCCTTTTGGCTCTACGATCTCAGCTAGTAACTGTGCTATAGACAATTTTTGTTGATCAATATGTAGAGTTAAAGCCTGTAAAACGAGCCAGTTGTCATAACGATCTACGATTAACCCCGGTATAAAATCATTTTCTGCATTTATGAGTCGTTGAGCATTGGGATAAGCAAACTCCTTGTGCTGCCTCTCGCCTGGATAGCGCGCATCAATCGCCCGCTTGAGCATCCGCCGCCACCAATCCTCATTAATTGGCTCATCCTGCCACGTCAGAATCCGCACCTGAATCTGCGATTTGGGATTCCAATAGCCGCGCGCCAGGAACGCGCCTTTGTGGTCGGTCACGGTCACGATGTCTCCCGGCGTCGGGTCGCCGCGCACGGAGTCAATCGCGCCGGAGAAAATCCAGGGGTGCTGCTGGACAACCGGCTTCTCGCGGCCTTTCCTGATGACAACAATACCATCGCTCATGTCAAATCCTTAAACAGATTCAACGCAAAGGCGCTAAGAGGCAAAGGTGCAAAGGATTTTATCAATAGATTTCTTTGCGTCTTTGCTCCTTTGCGTTCTTTGCGTTAAGTCTTTGCATTTCTACAATAACGGCGGCTGGCCGGGAGAGGGCGGGTTGGAGCCGTCTTCGATCATCATCCGAAACGCCATTTCGTCAATGATCGGCACGCCAAGCTGGCGCGCTTTGTCGGCCTTGCTGCCCGGCGAGTCGCCCATCAGCACGTAGCTGGTCTTTTTGCTGACGCTGCCCGTCACTTTGCCGCCGTGCGCTTCGATCAGTTCCGTCGCCTGCTCCCGGCTCAGGTTGGGCAGTGTGCCGGTCAGCACAAATGCCAGCCCGGCCAGTTTGTTGCTGGCGGCGGCTTTTTGCTCCGCCTGCATGTTCACACCCGCCGCGCGCATTTTGTCCAGCACGCGCCGCCGGTACGGGTCGGCGAAATAATCCACCACGCTCTGCGCCAGCACAGGGCCGATGCCTTCTATCGCGTCAATCTCCTCGACGCTGGCGTTCATCAGCGCGTCAATCGAGCCGAAGTGGTTCGCCAGCAGCGTGGCGACCACGCCGCCCACGCCGTCAATGCCGAGCGAAGTGAGGAACTGCGCCAGCGGGCGGTGTTTGGCGGCTTCGATGGACGCCAGCAGGTTATCCACCTTTTTATCGGCGAAGCCTTCCAGTTCCAGTAGCGGTTCGCGTTGTAAATAGAAGATGTCGGCCTCGTCGCGGATAAACCCTTTCTCCATCAGCGTCTTGACTGTCTGCGGCCCCATGCCTTCGATGTCCAGCGCGCCGCGCGAGACAAAAAACTCGATGCTGCGGTACAGCCGTTCCGGGCACTGGGGGTTCGGGCAGAACAGGTCTACCATACCTTCCGGCTGCACGAAGCGGTCGCCGGAGTAGGGACAGTATTCCGGTGGCACGATGGGGCGTTCGGCGCCGTCGCGCATCCCCAGCACCGGGCCGACCACGTACGGGATCACCTCACCGGAGCGTTTAACGATGACGGTATCGCCGATGCGAATAT
Source organism: Chloroflexota bacterium (assembly GCA_016223085.1). Taxonomy (GTDB): domain Bacteria; phylum Chloroflexota; class Anaerolineae; order Aggregatilineales; family Phototrophicaceae; genus CFX2. Next base: position 1,621 of record JACRPS010000023.1, on the reverse strand, counting down.
CCAGCTTCGCCACCTGATCGAAGTTGTGCAGGCTGGCGTTGCTGACAGTCACGCCGCCGAGGAACACCGGTTCGAGCTTCGCGCCCGGCGTCACCTTGCCAGTGCGCCCAACCGTGACGACCACATCCAGCAGTTTGGTCGTCATTTCCTCGGATGGGAATTTATAGGCAATCGCGCCGCGCGGGTCTTTTCCCACAAAACCCAACTCGTCGGCAAGCCGCAGGTCGTTGACCTTAATTACCACGCCGTCAATCTCAAAATCGAGTTGGATTCTGCGGGATTCCCATGTGGGTAATTGCTGGATAATGTCGGATAAGGTGGGATAATATCCCACACCCGGCGCGACCGGGAAACCAAAATCCCGCAGCGCGTTCAGAATATCCCACTGTTTATCCCACTTCGCGCCGACTGCCTGCACCACACCATAGACGTAACACGTCAGCGGGCGCGAGGCCGTAATGCGCGAGTCCTTCTGCTTGAGCGTGCCGGACGCGGTGTTGCGGGCGTTGACGTAACGCGGCAGGCCAAGTTCGTCCTGTTTGCGGTTGACCTTCTCAAAATCTTTCTTGAGGAACATCACCTCGCCACGCACGACCAGCTTTTCCGGCGGGTGTGGGCCATCGCGGTTGACCGGTATCCGCAGCGGCAGGTTGCGGATGGTGCGGACGTTGGCGGTCACATCGTCGCCCAGTTCGCCGTTGCCGCGTGTGGCTGCCTGCGTCAGCACTCCGTTTTCGTAGGTGATGACGATGGTCAGACCGTCCAGTTTCGGCTCCAGCGTGTAATCAAGTTTTGTTCCAGCGGGCAGCAGGCGCAGGTTTCGTTCTTCCCAGGCGCGTAAATCGTCCTCGCTGAAAGCATTGCTCAGGCTCAGAATCGGCGCAGGATGGCGCACCTTCGGGAAGTCTTCCGACAGGTCGCTGCCGGCGCGCTGCGTGGGTGAGTCCGGGGTGATGAGTTCGGGATGTTCGGCCTCGATCTGCTGCAACTCGCGGTAAAGCAAATCATACTCGGCGTCGGTGATAACCGGGTCGCCCAGTACGTGATAGCGATAGATGTGGAAATTTAGTTGGTCGCGCAGTTCGGCAGCGCGGGCGGCTATGTCGGTCATGAAGTCTCATCCTAATAAATCATGTAAGAATTGGGCATCGGTAGGGGCGGGTTTCTAAACCCGCCCCTACCGAAATGACTCCCTTTCAAGGCGATACGGCGGCAATCAAGTCATTCGTGCCATCATTTTCGGCGGCCCAGCCGGTGATGCTGCCGTCGGGGCTGCGAAGTTGCCACCATGTCAGATCGTTCGCCAGCTCCGGCCCGCCGATGACATTAAACTGCTGGTTTTCCCGCGCGACGGTGACGACGGCGTTGCCCGTGCCCGGCGCATTGCGGATGTTCGCGCCGCCTTCGCTGACCACTTCGACCACGCTGCCCACCTGAATCTGCGGGGCGGGCGACGGCGTAGCCGTGAACACCACCGGCTCTAGGTTCTGTTGACATTTAAGATCAATCTGATAAGGTTGTCGAATGACAACCGTGAAACTGACCGATGAGCAATGGGAGAAGATTCGGGACTTTCTGCGAGAAGACCCGAATGCCTATGTCGGGAGCGACGAGAGCGAGT
>JACRPS010000021.1 GCA_016223085.1 Chloroflexota bacterium | reverse complement strand
CGTTTGATGTACGTCTTCCGCTTTCAGTTGATTTTTCGGTATGATCGTCATGACTTGGTTCGGCTAGGTTGGTGTGGTAACCAAACCCTACCCGTTCCAAGTCCCTTGTCAAGTCCGTCTCAACTTTCGTGATTCACTGAACTTGCCTTTGATCTTCATCCAGAGAGGTTTGAGATAGTTTACGAAGACGGGAAGAATATTATCATGAGGGGACCAATTGGATCAGGAAAATCGAAAGTCGCATTTGCTCTTATTCAATTGTTGGATGAGGGAATGAAAAGCCTAAATCCTATTCCCTATGTCCTAAAACTGAAGAAAATAGATGATAAGGATGAGTCTGATTCAGAGTAATTGTTTTAGTGCCATCAGCACTCCCCGCTTTCTAAAAGCATTTGTCTTACAATTTCTTCATAGTTGCGAATATTAATTGTCTGTACTACGCTGTTAGACGTATGATGTGAGAGAATTGGGGCACACCTTCTTTAAGAGACACAAATGGCCGTTATTTCCTCTTTAGGCATTCAGCACCTCTCGTTCCACTCTGCCGCCGATGTGCAGGAGACCTTCCGACTACTCGGATACGACCTTGAAGACCTGTACGCCTATCAAGGCGATGAACTTAATCAGTTTGAGTTCGATGAGGTAGACCGGGATTCCGTTCGCAGGGTCTACATCATTGGCGGGCGTGAGCGGCACACCGTCTACCTGTTTGAAGTGGATGACCTTCACCAGACGCGGCTGCGCGGCCTCGCCTGGAACGTCCTGCAACGTGGAACGGGATTGCTCGTCGTCACCCGCGATTACCGGGAGGTGCTATTTGTTGACCCCCGCTTTGTAGGCATTTCTTCCAAGAGCAACGTGCGTGTCAACAAGCTGAAGGTTATCACCGGCGACCCAACCCGCCACGACCTGGACACGCTCAACAACATCCACGCGCACCGGCGCACCGGGCAGGAAATCTACGACGCGCAGGCGGAAGCATTCAATGTCAACACCGTGACCAACCGCTTCTACCGCGAGTACAAAACCTACTATGATCGTGCCCGCGACGCTGCCGTACAGTACAACCCCGGCATTCGAGAGTTCTACGATGCCGACAAACTCCACGCTTTCACGCAGCGCCTCCTGGGACGGTTGATGTTCCTGTACTTCTTACAGCGCAAGGGCTGGCTCGGTGGCAGGCAGAAGTTCCTCACCGAGCAGTACCGCGAAACGATGCGCCGACACGCCGGAGAGATCAACGAGGGTGAAAGCAGCTACTACTATCGCGAGGTGCTTGAGCCGCTGTTTTTCGATACCCTAAACGCAAAGCGCCCGGATAATGTGACACGCTGGCAGGGCTTACGCATCCCCTATCTTAACGGCGGTCTGTTTGACCATGACCGCGATCCGCAGGGCATCATTACCTTGCCAGACGCGCTGTTTGACCCTAACAGCGATCAGGGAGTGCTGGCGTTTTTCAACCGCTACAACTTCACTGTTGCCGATGACACGCCACTCGAACAGGATGTGGCGGTTGACCCGGAAATGCTCGGCAAGGTGTTCGAGAACATGCTAGAGGAGCGTGACCGGGGACAAAGCGGCAGCTTCTACACGCCTCGCGCCATCGTGTCGTATATGTGCCAGGAGGCGCTGGCAGGATACCTGGAAGAGAGCGCCAACGTCAGCCGCGAAGCTGTCCGCGCCATTTTCGACCCGGATACGCCCTCGCCACTGACGGCAGAGGAAGCGCAACGGGTGAACGCTGCGCTCGACACCCTCACCGTCCTCGATCCGGCGGTGGGCAGCGGCTCGTTCCTGATTGGCATGATGGGCGAAATCATCCGGCTGCGGACGGCCTGTGCAGGCGCAATAGGGCAAGATGTGACACCGGCGCTAGTGGCCGACTGGAAAGAGCGCATCATCCGTGACACGCTGTACGGCGTGGACATCAAGCCGGAGGCTATCGAAATCGCGCAGCTACGGCTGTGGCTGGCGCTGGTGGTTGACCAGACACTGGAGCAGGCGCGGCCTCTGCCGAACCTCGACTACCGCCTGATGGCTGGGAACAGTCTGATCGAGACGGTAGACGGTCAGCCCATTCTGGGCGAACTGGCGGCTCGGATGCTGCAAACACAGGGCGGGACAGCCGAGTGGGAGCAGGTCAACGACCAGTTGAAGCTGTTCGACCCGAACCCGGTGCAGTCGAAGATGATGTTGTTCGAGAGTGACCGCGAGAGCTTGGCGCTACCGGAACTGCGCGAACGGTTCTTCCGGGCTTCGCCGGAGGAGCGCAAAAAGCTGCGTGAGGAGATCGCCGCGCTGGAACGGCGTATCGTGTTCGCCGGGCTGAAGGAACGCGGCGAAGCCTACCAGACGATCATCAACGGGCTTGGCAAAATGGCGGCGCAGACCGGCGGCAGACTGAAACCCGCCGACAAACGCAAGCTGGAAGACGCTACCGCCCGGCTGAAGCGCATCACTGACGTGGAAGAGGAACTGAAAAAGCCCGATGGACGCCGCCCGTTTTTCCTGTACCGGCTGCACTTCAGCGAGGTATTCGCGGCCAAAGGCGGCTTCGACATTGTGATCGCCAACCCGCCGTATGTGCGTGGAGAACTGTTAGCCGACCAGAAGCCAGAACTGAAAGTGTCGTATCCTGACGTGTATGCAGGCACGGCAGACCTGTACGTGTACTTCTTTGCACGGGCGTATGACCTGCTACGCCCGGCGGGACAGCTCTCGTTTATCACTTCAAACAAGTATCTCCGCGCCAACTATGGCAAGGGATTACGCCGGTTTTTGAGCGAAAATGTGCATTTGAACGCCATTATGGACTTTGGCGATCTGCCGGTATTTGAGGCCGCTGCTTATCCCTGCATCGTGCTTGCAGACAAACAGGCACAGCCTGCCGAAGCAGTCCCGGCGGCTGCCGTGCGTGATATGGCCGGGCTGGAAGATTTGCGCGGCGCGTTAGCGGGAGGAGTCCGTCTGAACCAGCGCGAACTGGGCGAAAACGAATGGCAGATTTCGTCTGGCGCGGTGCAGCGTGTATTTGCGAAGTTAAAAATGGCAGGTGTGCCGTTGGGCAAATATGTGGACGGCAAAATCTATCGAGGTGTCTTGACCGGCTTCAACGAAGCATTTGTCATTGATGGAGCGAAACGGGCGGAACTGATCGCGGCAGACCCAAACAGCGCCGACCTCATCAAGCCTTGGCTGCGCGGGCGGGATGTCAAGCGGTGGCGGATTGACGCACGAGATTTGTACCTGATTGCCATTCAAAACAGCAGCGACGATGGTGCAGACAATGCTTGGGCAGCAGCCAAAACCGAAGTTGAAGCACGAGCGATTTTCCGGCTAAAGTACCCCGCCATCCACGACCACCTGAGCCAGTACGAAGAACCGTTACGTATCCGCCAAGATCAGGGCCGCTGGTGGTGGGAATTACGCGCCTGTGCGTATTACGAAGTATTTGAAGAGCCGAAAATAATCTATCAGGAAATAGCAACGTTTCAAGCGTTTGCATTCGCTGAAAATTCGTTCTATGCCAATAACAAATGCTTTATTCTTCCAAGCACCGACCTGTTTCTATTGGCGCTTTTGAATTCCGCAACAACATGGTTTTTCTTGGGGCAAATAATCTCGAAATTGCGGGGCGATGCTTACGCAATGCAATACCCATATGTTTCGCAACTCCCCATCCCCGATGCGCTGCCGGAACTACGCGAGCGGATCGCCACGCTGGCCCGCCGCTGCCTCGAAGCGGCCCAATCCTCGCCGGAGTCGCTGCCCGCGCTGGAAGCGGAGCTAAACGCGCTGGTGTATCAGGCGTATGGCCTGGACGCAGACGACATTGCCGTGATCGAGGGGTATTTGGGAAGTTCCGAGTTCCGAGTGCCGAGTGCTGAGTTGGGAAGTACGGAAGAGACGAATGAAGAGGGGGAGGCGTGAAACTGCCGAACCTCGAACGGGCGCTGATTGAAGAAAACAAAATCGTTGGTTATCTGCTGCACGACGAGAACTCCGGCGGCAAGGCAACCTTTTTCGCGGCCTTTGGCTTCCGCCGCGCTCACTGGGACAGGCTGCGTGACGCGCTGCTGGCCCATGCTGCCGCGCACGAAGTCACGCGCCGGTCGGAAACCCCGCATGGAATCAAGTATATAATCGAAGGCGTAATATTAACGCCGGATGGTCGTTCGCCGCTGGTGCGCGCCGTGTGGATTGTAAACAGCGGCAGCGAGTTTCCCCGGCTGGTGACGGCGTATCCGATTGACGAGGTGAAGCGATGATTCCCGAACATAAACGCGCGGTGCTGACGGTTGATCTGCCCGAGTATGATTTACGCGCCGGTGACGTGGGAACGGTTGTCCATGTCTACCACGACGGTTTGGCCTACGAAATCGAGTTTTTTACGCTCGAAGGCGAAACGCTGGATGTGGTGACAGTCGAGGCGCATCAGGTGCGCCCGGTGCGCGAACGTGACGTACTGCATGTGCGCGAACGGTCAGCGTGAAACGATGAACACCCTTTCGCCCAGGCTTGAAGAACGTATCGGTTCGCTGCTCAAGGAGCAGAGCTGTTCTACATAGGAATATGCTAACCAACATTTCGCAGCGAGATGTTCAAAGTTCGGCGCGGCTGTCGCTGCATAAGGCCGCGTTCAGGGGGAAATCATTATGTCCATGCTTAAGAAAATCCACGAAACGAATGGTACGTCGGTGAAGCCGGTTCGCTCAGAACCCGCAGCAAAATACTATCACAACGGCGATAGTGTCAAGATCACCGATAAGTACATCTTCATGCACAATACGTGGTACTCCGTCGCGCATCTTTCGTCCGTTCATTTGGAACGACAAGTATCGAATCCAAGCGCCGCGTTGATGGGACTAATTCTGGGTTTTGCTATTGCTATCCCGGTTGTCCTTGTAATTAATATGGCGACAAGGTTCGGTTCGCCCGCGCTCAGTATTCTGATTCTCGTGATTGGGGCAATTGCAGGGGCGATTATTGCAGCCAGTCGAGTCAAGTATCTCCACTCTGTTCATACCCAATTTTCATCAGGTGCACGGGATTCGGTTCTCTCTGAAAACGAAGACTATATACGTGACTTGGCCGATCAGCTTATTAGAGCGATGAGCGAGAACCAGTAGGATCACGATGTCGAAAGCCAAATTTGACGCCGCGCGCGAATTCATCCAGGAAAAACGGTACGACGAAGCGCGGGCGATACTTCGAACGATTTCGCATCCAGAAGCACGGGCATGGCTGGCAAAACTGGATCACATTGCGCCGTCTCAAAGAAGGCGAGCGGGAACAAGCCGAAGGCTGCTGGTCGGTCTGGCAGTTGGCGGTGTGGCACTCATCGGTGTGGTAATAATCGTTGTGGGAATTGTCCTGTTCATGAGTCTGTCCGCTGGAAGTAATAAGGAGCAGTTGCTTCGGGAGTATTGTTACAAAGTCCCCGCACTCGGACGGGGCGATGCTGTTGCCTTTTGTCAGAAATGGGTGGCAGATAAGCTGGCAAACAAAGACCCGCAAGTGGAGCAGTGTTACGCTGAGAGCAATGGCGGACAAATCGAGGGGGTCTTTGGACGCTGTATGTTCATGAGTGGCGTCATCATCAGTACACCCGGCCCAACTCCAACATGGAAGTCGTCCCTTCCAGGTCAATAGCCAATTTGACTCATAGCGCGCCCTAACAGTTATCATTTCTTTCTAAGGGGGATTCATGGAGATAATGCCCGATAAGCGCAAACTGGTTGGCTTAGTTGAGCAAGCCTACGCAGGCAAGCTCTGTCTACCAGAGTTTCAGCGCGATTTTGTGTGGACGCACGATGCGGTTGCTGACCTCGTGCGGTCTGTGCTGCGTGGGTTCTATGTCGGTTCACTGTTATTGCTGCGCTGTGATCCCCAACGCCCGCCTTTTGCACCCACCTACCTTCGCGGAGCTAATCCCCTGTATCAAGAGCCACGCCCGGAGCTGCTTATCCTTGATGGTCAGCAACGATTGACCTCCCTGATTTATGCCTTGACTGCACCTGATCTGACCTTGAAAGATACCAGCCTGCGACGTTGGTTCTTTGTTGATCTCCGCCTCCTTCTCGAAGACCTCTACGATGATGAAATTGTTTTTGCCCGCTCTGAGAGAGACCTGGATCAGTTGGATCAAGTTGACGAACAGTACCGGAGGCGAATTCTGCCTTGTACACAGCTTCTTCGTTCCGAAGATTTTCTCTCCTGGCGTGACGGCCTGGATGACTGGCTGCGTGAAAACAGTCCCGACGAACACAAACAGTTCAGATCAACCTGGCGAGACAAATGGACACATGCGGTTAATGGATTCTTAGGGTTCGAAATCCCACTGGTAGAACTGCCTCGTGTCGAGGAGTCTGACCATGATTCGATTGGGCGAGTATGCGCCATTTTTGAGAAGCTCAATTCCACTGGCGTTGAACTGTCGGTTTATGATCTGTTGAACGCTCGGCTCTATCGATCAGGAATCCGTTTGCATGACCTGTGGAAACAATCCTGTCGAAACCACAGACGATTGAATGAGTGGTCGAAGGGAAAAGCGGAAACCAACAAATTTGGTGTCCTTCTGTTGCGTACCCTGGCACTCTTGCGCGGTCTAGACCCGAAACCCAGCATTCTGATTAACCTCGACCCTACCAACTTTGAACGCGATTGGGAGCGAGCGTCAGCAGCGATAGAACGTGCTCTTGAACTTATCACCCACATTGGCCCGGATGGTTTCGGCGTTTTTATTCCAAAGTATCTCTCCGGCTTCGGCCTTATACCCGTGTTAGCAGCACTACGCGCAGAAATTGAAGATCGGAGACTGGGGGAACGGGAACGAGCGGATTTGCGACGATGGTACTGGTGCAGCCTTTTCCTGGAACGTTATTCGAGTGCTGTTGAGAGCAAATCCATCAAGGACTATAAAGAAATGATGTCATATTGGGTTGGAGGCGGCCCCGAACCAACGCTTTTTGCGGAAGCTCGCGCTCGAATCGGTGCGCCAGGTTATACCGTCCGAGATGCAGCAAGCTACGCCAGTTCGATTTATAGCGGTGTCTTCTGTCTGCTGGCCTTACGCGGCGCGCGGGATTGGCGGCGAGGTGAGAGCATCCAGCTTCAGAAACTTAATGACCACCATATTTTCCCCAAGAATTATCTAAGGCAGCATGGCTTGCCAGGTCGAGGCAGTACCGTCAACAGTATCGTTAATCGAACTCTGATTAGCGATGAAACCAACCTCATTATCAGTGACAAAGCCCCAGCCCAGTACGTCGGGCAATACGACGTATTTCCAGGAGGAGTCACATCAGAACTTCTGGATGCTCACTTCTTGAATCAGGATGCGATTGAGTGTATGCAAATGGCCGAAGATGCCATTTCAGATTCAGAGGTTCTTACCCTCTACGAGGAATTCTTGAATATCCGCGAATCACTGATTGTCGCTGAAATTCAGCGTGTCTGTGGCTTGTCAGATGAAACGAGTGCTTGAATTATGGCTTACGAAGTTAAAGATGTCCTTGATAAGCTGTTCAAAGACGCATCCCGAATAATGGACGAACTAACGATACAAAATGGCGGTGAATTTACCTCTCAGCAGTTCCTCAAGTATGTCGCCCAGCACAACCAGGCTGCCTATATTGAACTTCTTAACCGCTGCCTGGCGCACCCAGCGGCCAGTCCATTCAATGCTGCACACCAGCATATCGGCAATAAGCTCAGTGAGGTTGCCCGGAAAGCTGGGTATGAAGGCCCATTTGACGAGGGGCGAACCGAGACGGACATTTTCGACAATCCTACTGGCCGTATTGTCTATCGAAGCAGGAGGTAACAATGTACCACCCGCCCGATTATATAGACAACACGTCCCCAGAACGAACGCTTAAGAACGTGTTAGCCGGTTTGCTCATCGAATGGGGCGAGCGCGAACTGGACGTTGCCAGTGGGTTCTTTGAGCCGCGCGTCTGGGAACTACTCGCGGATGCCCTGAGTAAGCTGGAGTCGTTCCGCCTGCTCTTAGGCCGTCCGCCGGAACTTGCCCCGGAAGAGGCAGGCGATGGTGCAGTGGATTTACGCCGTTTCTACCGTGACCGACTGCGCGGCGATCTGGAGAACCTGCCCTTCAATCGAGAATATGCCCGATTGGTGGACAATCTCACTGCCTTCATGGCCCGCGACAGTGTACAGGTGCGCTACTACAATGGCCCGTTCCTGCACGGCAAGGCTTATCTGATGCCTAACGCGGCCATTGTCGGCAGCAGCAACTTCACGCCTTCGGGGATGCTGCGCGAGGCGGAACTCAACCTTGTCCAGAAGACCGATGCAGTTATTCGCGATTTACGTGAAAACTGGTTCGAGCGCATGTGGGCAAACGCCAATGACCACAAAGCCGACCTGATTGACCTACTGGACGAGAGCAAGTTTGGCGGGGCGCAGTGGACACCGCATGATGTGTTTATTAAAGTGCTGTACGAATATTTCCGGGATCGCATCACTCCCGAATCGGCAGAAACGCGCCTGGGAGTTGAACTTGCCAGTTTCCAGCAGGAGGGGCTGCGCGAGGCGATCCGACTGATTGACCGGCATGGCGGGGTGATCGTCAGTGATGCGGTGGGGTTGGGCAAAACCTACATCGGCATGGGATTGCTGGAACACTATGTTCTTGGCAAACGCCGCAAGGGGTTTATCCCACGTGGGCTGGTCATCTGTCCGGCACAGCTTCGTGACCTGATCTGGCATCCCAAGCTGGATGAATATGGCATCAAGGTGGATGTGGTGTCCCAGGAAGCGGTCAGCCGGGAGGATTTCGACTGGCGAGCCTGCAATATCTATGATGTGGTGCTGGTGGACGAAAGCCATAACTTCCGCAACCCTGGTACAGGCCGCTACGCCAATCTAATGAAACTGCTGGCGACGGGCAATCCCAACACGATGGTCATCCTGATGACGGCTACACCGATCAACAACTCCATCTGGGACTTATACAATCAGGTGTCGTTCATCACACGCGGGCAGGACACCTTCTTCCGAGAATATGGCATCCGCAACCTGAAAGGCTTTTTCCGGGAGGTGCAGGATGGCGGCGCGGATATGTTCACGCTGCTGGAACAGATCATGGTACGCCGCAGTCGCCAGGACGTGAAGCAGCGCCAGGCTGCCGGGGAAGAAATCCGCCTTCCGGGCAAAGGCATTATCCATTTCCCGGAACGCCACCTGTTTAGTGTCAATTACGATCTGGCGCAGACATATGATGGCTTCTATGAAAAGATCGTCCAGTGTATCGAAAACCTGGCGCTCATCAGCTTTAATATTGAGCAGTATCGCAAGGGCGAGATTGATAAGGAAGTCGAGCGTGTCCAGCAGTATTCCAGCGCCCTGATTGGCATTCTGAAGACCCTGTACCTCAAACGACTGGAAAGCTCACTCGAAGCGTTTGGAGTCAGTATCCGCCGTCAGCAGGCGTTTCAAGAACGGTTCTATGACCTGCTGGCGAACCATGACCGGCTGCTGGATGCCGCTACGAACCGCCGCCTGCTGGCATTGGAAGCCCTTCAGGATGACACCACTCAGGATGAGATTGAGGCGATCATTGCCGAACTGCCCGAAGTGGACATCCGAGAATATGACCTCGTCGCTATCCGGCGCGAACTCGAACGCGATATGAAGTCGCTTGACCGGATTCTGGAGATGGTGGAAACGGTACAACAACTGGGCGACGAGAGCAAACGCGACGCAAAGCTGGCCGAGGTGAAGAACCTGCTTGCCACCGATCTCAACGGTCAGAAGGTTTTAATTTTCTCCTACTACCGAGATACGGCGGAGTACGTGTACAAGGCATTGTGCGAGGATACAGGCTGGCAGACGGCATGGGAACATCCGCCGGTGATTGAGGCGATATTCGGCAGTACCGATGGGGAACGGCGGGAACGGTTGGTCAAGCGGTTCGCGCCGGTGGCAAATGCTCGTGACGGTGAGAGCCGAGAGTCGGCGCTTGGTGGCGAGTCTGAGATTGACATCCTGATCTCTACCGATGTCCTGAGCGAAGGACAAAACTTGCAGGATGCAGGCGTCATCATCAATTATGATTTGCACTGGACACCCATTCGTATGATTCAGCGGGCAGGACGGATTGACCGCCTGGGTACGGCCTTTGAAACGCTGTCAATCTACAACTGTTTTCCTCAGTCCGGCCTGGAAAGCCTGTTGGGTCTGGTCGAGCGTCTGCAAGACCGCATCCGCGACATTGATCGGACTGTTGGTCTGGATGCCAGTGTGTTGGGCGAGGTGGTCAGTCAGCGGTCTTTGAACCAGTTGCGCCGTCTGCGACAGGGCGATGAAAGCCTGATTGACGAGTTGGAACGTGAAACGGAACTGGTTTCGACTGACGAGATGAAGTTTCCGCTGGTGCTGTACTTGCAGCAGGTCGGTATGGACAAGCTGCGGAGTATCCCGGCGGGTATCGGTTCAGGTACTGCTCATTCGCCGCGTCCGTCGGGTGTTTTCTTCGCCTTTCAAGCCGGAGAACGCCATTTCTGGCGGCTGTATGCCCAGGATGGGGAAGTCATTACCGATAAACGCCGGCTGTTCCGTTACTTGCAGGTAGACTCGGATGAACCGCGTGTTATGCCAACTGGCTTTGAAGTCTATGAGTGGCTCGATCAGGCTACACAGGATGTGCTGAAGGAGATGAATGCGGCACTGCGCTCACAGCGCATCCGTCCTAAACTCAGCAAACTTAACCTGGAACTCGATGGGGCTTTGTCTCAAACATCGTTGTTTTCCGTAACCGTAGATTTGTCGTCGGAAGAGCAGGAACGCCTGACAGCACTACGGGAAAAAGTGCAGCGCGTATTGCAGCATGTCTCACTCGATGCATTTAAACGAGATAAGCAACTCAAGGCACTCCGGGAATCCTATCGTGAATCGCAGAACCAGCAGCGCCTGATTGAAGACCTGAACGAGTTCTTTGTAGACAATGAACTATACCGCGATGTCGTTGAACCCAAATCAACGTTAGAACAGGTGAAAGCCGAAGACTTGCGGCTCATTGCGTATGAAGTTTTCGGGTGATAACAGGCTAACTGTTAGCAACCCGATCATGCTAACGAGCCGGATTGTGTGTGGCTATCGCATCTGAAAACACGCGCAGGAGTTCAATCGCGGATTGTTTGGCCTCGGTCGTGGGCAGGCGATTGAACTCCTCCAGCAAAGCGAGGTCGAAATCATGCCTCGTTGCCTCGCCCTCAAAGAAGTACATCATTGGAACGTTCAGAACTTTCGCCAATACAGGCAGATCAATCGCGGACAACCGACGTTTGCCGTTTTCGTATTCGGAGATGGCTCGCTGATCCTTGTCGCTTCGTTCCGCGAGTTCTTCCTGGGTCATGCCCAACCGTTCTCTGGCCTGACGAATGCGTGCCCCAAACTGCTTCGAGTCCACCAGCAATATCCTTAAATCAGGTAGGAATATTGCAATTGTAGAAAGTTGGTGGTACACTGTTTATACTATATTAACAATGATGCTATTGTATTTCGCGATACTCCTACTGCTGCAAGGGGGATAGATGTACACTGCCGCCGTTCACATCCGAGGCACAACTGACCTGCTGCAACACGCTTTTGGTCGCACTCAACTGGATACCCTGCAAGAGGCAACGAGGAAACAGACCGGAACGCCGGACTACTCGCAGGAATGGTTGCAGACGATGTATGTGACACCAGACGGCTACCTGTACCAACCCGCCACCCATATCGAAGGGGCGCTTCAGAAAGCGGCCAGTCTGTTCACTGTCAAAGGCAAAGGCAGCAAAACGTGGAAAGATGCGGTGAAAGCCTATGTCTACGTGCGGCCTGATCAGGTGCTGCACCTGTGGCACGGTGAGCCGGTTCGCGCGCCGGGGACAGACCTGCTGCAACAGCCCACCGAGCATCTCTCGGTTAATATCATGCGGGTTAAGGTGCAGCGGGCAGCAGTAGCACGCTCTCGTTTACAGATAGGCGAGGGGTGGGAACTTCAGTTCCGTCTGGAGGTGATTGACGAGCAGCTACCAGCACCCACGCTGAAAGCCATTTTGGAAGAAGCGGGACGCGCGATTGGTATTGGGGACTACCGGCCACGCTATGGCCGTTTCGGTGTCCAGCAGTTTGAGGTGGGGTAAGGTGCGGTCTGATTGGGTCTGTCCGGGCGAGGCGCATGGCGGGGTTGGTTTCTGGCGAGGTATGGTGCGGTTAGGTGAGGTAAGGTATGGTTTCTCGGCAGAGAGATTCATCATGAAACAACCGTACTTACAATGTTGGGGCGAAGCCTGGGAAGAAGCCCGGATGCGGGCGCTGGTGCGAGACAACTTCACCTGTCAGGCTCACGTACTGGGGTTGTGTGACGAGCCTTGCACGGAGAACCGCCTGCGCCGTCTGCATGTCCATCACATTCAGGAGCGGCAAGCGGGCGTCACACACGATCTTGAAAACCTGATAACGCTGTGCCGTAACCATCACATCCAGCTTCACCCGCATATGCGCTACCAGTATGCGATGCGAAACAGAGTGTTAGAAGCTGGCCCAGCGAAGGAACTGTGACCCATTCACCGCTGGATGCTAACGGTTAGCAAATCCGCAAATACGAGTAATAGGATGATCGAAGTCAAACCATGAGTAAGCCAATGTACCACGTCCTCGTCTACACGCCCCTGCCGGACGGTACGCCGAATATCACCGTCTCGAAGAAGCCGATTGACCTGCCGATGCAGGAAGAAATGATCGGTGATGAAGTCGCCATGCGGGTTTACGTTGACCCCCGCGCCACGCTCACCGAGAACGACATTGAGTACGCGATCTTCTGGGCGGGCGGCACAGTCCAGAACCTAAGCGGGTTGAAGTTCACCCGCCCCGGCTCGTACCGGGCAACCATCGGATGGGTTGACACGAAGAAACTCTAACTGCCAGCCTCTAGCCAACCTGTCGTGGGGGTACAGCGTGTCAAGAGTCAACCTATCGTCCCCCACGTCAACTTGGCATGACTTACAGAGACTCCCAAATACTACCAAACAGATAGGTAGTTCACCTGCGGTAGCCTCTTTTGAGGATGATGCGGAAGACGCCTACAACAACCGCAAGGCTACTGAACCTGTCCGGACAGGCGAAGAAGATCAGCCCGGACGGAACAGATGGTAGACGACTTGATGTTGATTGGCGGATGTACCGCTCAATGGCACTCTGATCTAACCGGCCACATGTTCGTTCGCAGCCAGAATACGCGCCGATTCAAATCTCTACGGCAACGCCCGAATAACACGTTCAAAAGAACTCGATCTGTTCCACACCGGCCTGTAAATCATCGAGCCGCCGTTTGGTGTAGATGTGCGTCGTATTGAGATCGCTATGACCGAGGATGTCGGCCAGCGCCACCAGGTCGTTGTTGTTCTGTTTGAGGTAGTTGTACGCGAAGGTATGCCGCAGGACATGCGGCGTTAACGCCTCCAAGCCTATCCGGGCAGCATATTTGTCCAGCATCGCCGCTACGCCTGCGGTTGAAATCGGCCCTTGTCGCCCCACAAACACCAGCGCCTCCGCTGCCAGATCACCGCGCTCCAAGAGATACTCCTGCAACGCTTCTCTCGCCTTCTTCGGCATGGGAACGCACCGCTCCTTACCGCCTTTGGCAACCTCTGCCCGGATGGCGAGCGAGCCTTTGCGCTCCGACAGGTGCACGTTACCACAAGTAAGGGCGCATAACTCACCGACACGAATGCCGGTGAACAGCAGCAGGGCAACGATAGCCCGATCACGGGTACTGCCGCTGCGTTCCAGTTCGTTGAGCAGCTTCCGCACCTGCGGCGCGTTCAGGCCTTTCGGGGCGAGCGGCTGTTTCTTCACGATCTTCGTCTTCTTGATACGGCGCTGTTGGTCGCTGCTGGCAAGCCCTTGTTCCTCCGCCCAGGTGACGAACTGTTTGAGGACACCCAACCGCCGGTTGATTGTGGTCGCTTTGAAGCCCTCGCGTTTGCTCCATGTCACGTAATCCTGCACATCGAGAGCGGTTAGTCGAGGGAGGGTGATGGGTTCGTTGTTGACCGCAGCGAACCAGGTGGTAAAGTGTTGCCAGTCGAGACGATAGGCACGGAGTGTATTGGCACTTTGTCCCCGCTCCTGAAGATCGGCCAGGAATTGATCGAAGGTATTTTCGGAGTGGATGCCGGGAACTAAATTGGACATGGTGATTGCTCTGGAAAGTATTATCCGAAACTCGTTGGAGAGGATAATCATGCCCTAAAAGGCTAAAAAGCGCCATAGAATGGCCTCTGAGTTTAGGATAATACATGTTATCCGAAACTGGTTCAACTATGCGGCTTTGGTGTGAGCTGGACTTTTCTATGGAGAGAACTGATTACGTCTTCCGCGCTTCAATATAAACAAAAACGGCGGAACGCTTCAGCATACGTCCGATAGGATTTAGTCACACCCTCGGTTTTGAGGGTAGCAAAGAATCGCTCTGGCGGGCATTCTCCAAGCAGTTGGCCGTTCGGATCATGCTGCCCAGGCAACCGATCTGTGCCAGGGGTATTTTGTAGCGATAGCTGGCGTACTAACTGCCGCGATGCGAGTGATGCAGCAAACCAGCTTCGGGCTGTTGGTAAGCGGTAGCTTTGCGGAACAGGCCATCCACCAACGTGGTTTTCAGTGCGTCGGCCATTGCCCAACCAATGGTGAAGTCATCCTGCGACTGGGCCATGCATATACATAACCATCGTTGGCAACACTGCCCTCGCACTATTCAGGAAAACTTCCCGATCCCTCTGAGTGCATACCCCCATGACATCGGGAAACATTCCCTGCTAACGTGTAAAGACCGCCACTGGTCACACGAAAAGGATTAAAGATGCCCCAAAAGCTGTACTACCTGCTCCTGATTCTGCTGCTCAGCATCACGTTTGTTCAGGCTCAGGGCGATGACCCCGCCCGAGTGCGAATGATGCAGCTTTCGTACTTACCGCCGTCGAGTTCCGTTATCAACATTCAGGTGGATGATACGCTCACATCCGAGAATATTGGATGGCCTTTTGCGACGGATTATGTCGAAGTCGCAGCCGGTGAACACACGCTGACGACGACGTTAGTTGACCAGCCCGACGCAAGCGCATCCACCGTGCTTACCCTGGAATCGGGACACAGCTACAGCGTGATCATCAACGGCGATTACAGCCAACAGATCACGTTTATCGTCGTAGAAGAAACCGAACTGCTGGCGGAGGCGGACAGCAGCACCGCGATCATCGTCAATCTCACCGAGCAGGCGATCTCAAATGTCACCATTGATAATGCGCCAGTCTTGTCGGAGATTGCAGCCAACGACTATGACTTTCTCACTCTACCCCCTTCAGAATCCACTATTGGTGGCATGATTGGCGACCTGGCGTATTCGGAATTGTTCACGCCGCACGCCAATACCGATTTTCTGATCGTGGTGCGGCTGATGCCATCCGGCGAACCGCAGATCATCTATAACCGTTCGAGCCGTCTGACGATTGCCGAGTATCTGCGCTCTATCCACGAAGGCGCGCAGTTCGCGCGGGTCGCGGAACTCATCGCGCAAACAGACCTGCTTGATTCGTTAGCGGATGACGGTGCCTATAGTTTGTTCCTGCCTGTTAATACGGTGATTGACGACCTGGCCGCCGCAGGAATGATCCCAAACGCAGCGCAGTGGAACACCCTGTTTGCGACTCATGTCACCATGCAAAACCTGCCACCTTATTCGCTGCCGCAGTATGAAACCTTGACGACGCTCGCAGGCGCTACGGTTTCTCTCAACTTCGGCGCGACCAACAGCGGCTACTGGGAGATCGAAGGTGTGCCGATCCTGTGGGATGTACGCCTCGCCAACGGTGTAATCTACGGAATCGACGGCGTAATCAATGCCGCTCAATCAAAGGATTTACCATGACCGACTCCCCAATTAACGTAGGGCCGCTCGAACCACTGCTGGCTGATCCGGCGATTACCTCGATCAGTATTGACGAGCAAGGTGTGCGTTACACCCGGAACGGGTTGACCCAGATAAGTGAATTCACCTTTGAGAGTGATACACAGCGATGGCAGGTGATCGAGGGCATTCTGGCGGCTTGCGGCGAAACCCTGTCCGCCGAGCATCCCACAGTTGATTGTACGTTGGCCGATGGCACACGGGTTCATGCTGGATATGCGCCGCTGTTAATGTCGCTTCACAAGCCGGGATCGGAGTAAGAGGTATGAGCAGCGATGGGTTAATCACGAGCGTTGAACAAATCACAGCGGCCTGGTTAACCCATGTGCTGAACACCAGCGGCGCGCTGATACAAGGGCGCGTGTCGAAGATTGATATGCATAGCGATACCCGCGAGCTGTCCACCAGCATTCGGCTTGGTATCACCTATTCCGAAGATGCGGTGGGGGCGAAACCGACAAAGCTGTTCCTGAAGCTGGTCACCCTGGACATGGAGGACGAGTTCTTCGGGCCATCGGAGGTGAATTACTACGGGCGCGATTATGTCGGCGTTCGTGACGCGCCCATTCCTCGCACTTACGATGCAGTCTATTCACAGGAACAGAGGCGCTATCACATCCTGATGGACGATCTCACAGACACCCATGTGACGGCACGGCATCGAAGGCTAATACTGGATGATGGCCTGGCGCTGGCGGAAGCCCTGGCGACCCTGCACGCGCACTGGTGGGGGAAAACACGCCTCGCAGAAATCGGCGAACGCATTCCAAATGCTCAGCAGATCCAGCGGTTTGCGGAGATGGGCAAACTCGGTGCCAGCCTCATCATTGCTGCCTGTACGGATGAACTGAAAGCACACTGGCCGGAAGTCATACACCAGATTTATGACTCACATCCTCAACTCATGGTTAGGCGCACACAGGAGGAAATGGGTTTCACGCTGGTTCATGGCGATGTCAACCGGAATAACATCCTGATCCCCATCAACGGAAACCGCCCACTCTATCTGATTGACCGCCAACCATTTAATTGGAGTCTCACCGTCTGGCTGGGGGTCTACGATCTGGCGTATGCGATGGTGCTGTACTGGGATGTCGAAATCCGTCGAGCATTGGAAATGCCCGTCCTGCGGCATTATCACGACTGCCTGATGAGACAGGGGGTGACGGGATATACATGGGAACATCTCCGGGACGATTACCGCCTGTGCGTGATGATGGGTGTTTTCGTGGCAACCGAGTGGTGTCGAACTGAACTGCGACTTGATACGCATCAATACTGGATGCCAATGTTACAGCGAACCCTGACCGCCATTGATGATCTGGCCTGTCTTGATCTCCTGTAACGAACAAGCTGCCGGGAAAACTTCCCGACTTCTTTAGGTACACAACCTCATGACAGCGGGAAAGCACTTCTCCTAGAGTGAGACGAAAGCGGAATTCGCTTTTTTCATTCACAACGAGGAGAAGACTGATGGAAAACAGACAGGTTGTATTCCGCATTGTGGTTGTGGTTCTTATGACTATGGGGTTGGGCAGCGCGGCGCTTGCTCAGGATGCTGCGCCGGTTGAGCCGCTGGACTTCTCCGGTGAGCCGGTCGTTCTCGAATTCAGTAGTGGAGCGGCTGGCCCACCGACTGTTGAACCGCTCACTGATGGACGGATGACGTTCCGCATTCAGGCGGCGGGTGAGGTCAGCGGCGCGTTTGCCGGAAGCATCTCGGCGCTCGTCTCGGAAGTGACTGCTATGCCGTCTCCGCCGCTGCACCCGGTCACGGTCATGTTCACCATCGAAACCGAAGATGGCACGCTCGAAGGGTTCTATGCGGGCAGCCTGTATCTGGCCGAAGGATCGGATCAGGCGGCTATCCATGCGTCTGGCATGATTCTGTCCGTATCAGGCGTGTATGCCGATCTGTATCTGGCGGATGTATTTGTGTCCAGCACCGTGCAGTTTGTGGATGGTCGCTCGGTTGGCGAAAGCGGCACGATGACGATCACCGGGCGTTAGCTGAGGCGTATTGGAGAAAACCGCATGTGGAAACTGCTTATTCGAATGGGACTGGTAACGATAGTGCTGCTTATCCTGGCGAGTACGACGTTGGGGCAGACCGATATTCCCGCCGTTGCCGTTACCCTATCAGCAAATGGGCTTGCTGCACCGGGAACACTGCCGAAAGGGCTGGTCACGGTCAACTTTGAGAACACCTCTGAAGCGCCCTTCATCGGTGTGCTGCTGCGGCTGAACGATGGTGTTGACCTGGAACAGTTATTTGCGGCGGTGGCGGAAGACCCGTTAGGGATGCTGCCGCTGGTCAGCTTGCGCGGTGGGCCAGCGATCATGCCAGGACAAACGGGCAGCATCACCTACAATCTCGACGCCGGCCAGTATGTGCTGGCAAACTTCGCAGGCGAACCGCCACAGATCGCGCCGATCATTGTTGAAGGTACCGGTGCCGCCAGTGCCGACGCGCCGGCTGCTGATCTGAATGTCGTTATGGTTGATTTTGGCTATGGCCTGCCGCTGACTATCCCGGCAGGTGAAAGCCTGTGGCGCATCGAGAACGCCGGCGAGCAGTGGCACGAACTGGCGCTCGCGCCGATAGAACCCGGCACGACGGTTGAAGATGTGCAGGCGCTACTGGCGCAGGGCGAGGAATCAGGCTTACAGCAGTTACCCGTGCTGATGCCAATGGATGCGGGCGAAGCGGTCCATCTGACGATGAACCTGCAACCAGGTCGCTATGCCATCATCTGCAATCTGCCTGATCTGCTGAATCCGGACGCGATGCGTTCCCACCACGAACTCGGTATGATCCAGTTGATTACGGTAGCGGATACGCTAACCTACACTGATCCCGCCGGGATATTCGCACTCGATTATCCGGCGGCACTGGCGGCGGTGCGTCCCGATCTCCCCCGCACGTTAGGTCTCCCGTTCCCCGGCGTGGGTTTTGGTGACAGCGATGCGACGATTGACTTGTCCGCCGCTTCGCAGCCTGTGCCGGAAGGCAGTTGGGGGATTGGCGTGATGTTCATCCCGGCAGCCTTCTTCACGCAAATGGGGCTGCCTGCCGATGCATCGTTGAGCGATCTGGCGATGGTGTTCGCTCCAGAGCCGAACAATGCAGAAGGGGCGGAAGTGATTGGCATGAGCGAAATTACTCTACCCAATGGCACGACGGCGGTACAAAGGATCGTCGCTGGCGTCACGGAAGACAATGTCAGCCTTTTCTACGAGGTTGCCGATGGCGTGTACGTGCTGGCGGCGCTGCTATCCTCTCCTGGCGGACGCACCGATGCGATGGTTGAGACATTTATGTTGACCGTCAACAGCATCGAGTTCACGGCGACAGCCGATACGCTCATGGCGGCCATGAGCGGCGAGTAGAAAATATTCATATATAATGAGATGGGCAGCACAATGGCTGTCCATCTCAGTAAGGAACGCAGTTATGACCAACCTGGCAGCGGTGACACCTTATCGGTTGAATCATCCTGCGTTGCTGGCAGGTCGTTTCGGGTACGTACTGCTGCTGCTGCTGTGCCTCGGTATGTTTGTTATCGCCAATTATGGGCAGGCGGCACAGTGGGTGTTCGGTGACTGCGACGTGATCTACTTCACGCCGGAATACCGACCGAATTGCAGGCTCTGGCGCGATGCTATCACGAATACCGGACTGACTCCGGCAGCATTTACTGGCTATTTCATCTTGTTGCGGGTGGCAGCCGCTCTCCCCTTTGTCTTTCTGAGCGTTATGCTGATGCGACGGCAGGGCGGTGATCTGCGCGTCCTCCTGCTCGCGGGATTCTTGCTGCTGGTAGGGGTGGCAGGTCCGATTTATAACCCGTTCTGGCAGTGGACACGGGCATGGTTCACCGTTGAAAATCAGTTTCCGGTTTTGCTGACGTTAAACCGCTTGCTCGATTTTCTGCTGTCGGTGGGCATGGTGATGTTCGTGTATCTCTTTCCCGATGGAAAGTTTGTGCCGAAGTGGGCGCGGTGGGTTGCGTTCGTATGGTTGATTACGCGGGTAGGTGATGTGTTTTTCCCCGAAACACCCCTGTCACTCTACACCTTGTCTTCCCCACTAGCAATTATCCTGAATACGACCTTCACACTGTGCGCGGTTGGCGCGTTGATCTGGCGGTATCGCGTTCACGCCAGTGCGGTGCAGCGCCAGCAGATCAAGTGGGTGACGGCTGGAGCGCTGCTCCTCGCACTGAACTATATGCTCGACTACACAGTATGGGAAATCTACCCTGCTGTGACGAATGAATACCTTATCGTGACATTCGAACAGGGCGTTTTATGGGAGTTATTACAGGATACACTCTGGTACGGGAGTCAGTTCGTCTTCGCCGTGTGCGTGGGGCTGGCCGTGTTTCGCCATCGGTTGTGGGACATTGACGCGATCCTGAGTCGGACGCTGGTGTATGGCACGCTGACCCTGCTGATCATCGCGCTGTATGTGCTGATTGTGGGCGGAGCAGGCGCGATACTTCACAGCCAAACGACCGCTGTCAATGGCTTGATTGCTACCGCAATCATCGCTGTGCTGTTCCAACCGCTGCGCGACCGATTGCAGCACGGCGTGAACCGCTTGCTGTATGGCGAACGTGATGACCCGGCAGCCGTGTTCACACGGTTGGCGCATCAGCTTCAAACCACCGATACCCGCGCCGCCATTCTTCCAAATCTTGCACACACAATCGCGCAGACGCTTAAAATCCCTTACGTCGCCATCCAACTGCCTGACGCGAATCCAGAAACCCAACGGGCAGCTATCTGGGGTGAAAGTCGTGATCCTGCGCAGCATATCCCCTTGATCTACCGTAACGAAACGGTTGGCGATCTGCTGGTCGCACCGCGCAGCCCACATGAGCAGTTCAACGAGCACGAGCGGACGTTGTTGAGTGCCATCGCTGCACTGACCGCGACCACCGTGCGCGCTGTGCAGATGTGGGATGAATTGCAGCACTCACGCCAGCGCATCGTCACGACGCGGGAAGAAGAACGCCGTCGCTTGCGGCGTGATCTGCACGATGGTTTAGGTCCCGCGCTCGCCAGCCTTCCCTTGAAGGTTGATGCCGCCATTGACCTGATGGAGCAGGACCGAGCCATGTCTGTCAAGTTGTTGGGGGATGTCAAGAAACAGGCACAGCAGCTTGTAGGCGATGTGCGGCAGGTTGTTCATGATTTACGTCCGCCAGCCCTCGATGAACTGGGGTTAACCGAAGCACTTCGTGGAGCGATCGCACAGCTTCGAACACATCCTGATAGACTGCAAATCAGCCTTGATGAAAATCAACTGCCTCACGATCTTCCTGCCGCTATCGAAGCTGCGACCTACCGGATCATAATGGAAGCCGTCACCAATGTGCTCAAACATGCTCAGGCGCAGCACTGCTGGGTCGCGCTGCGAATCATCGAGCAACCATCCAGCTTAAACATCAGCATTGAGGATGACGGTACAGGTTTACCTCCTGCGGCTGTAGCGAATGTCGGCCTACGGTCTATGCGTGAACGCGCGGAGGAACTCGGCGGCACATTTCAGATACAACCGCGTCCGACGGGCGGCACCTGTATCGCCGTATCGCTGCCCCTATCAGAAACGAGCGATGGACGATGACTGAAGATACGACCCGGCTGTTGATCGTTGACGACCACACGTTGTTCCGCGAAGGGCTACAAGCGATTTTCCTGTCTGTCAGCGATATTGAAGTTATAGGCGAGGCTGCCAGTGGTACGGGCGCAATACAACAGGCCGAAACGCTCAAGCCGGACATAATCCTTATGGACATCCAAATGGACGACATGAACGGTATCGAAGCCAGTCAACGTATCTTGGAGCTGCTGCCCGAAACCAGAATCATTATGCTGACGATGATGGAAGACAGCGAGTCCTTGTTCGCCGCGATGACAGCAGGGGCGCGGGGTTATGTTCTCAAAGGGGCGGACAAATCGGAAGTGCTGCGAACGATTCGTGCAGTCGCCAGCGGTGATGTGCTGTTCGGCGCGGCGATTGCCAACCGCGTGTCTGACTACTTTCGCCGGTTAAACCGCGCGCCAGGCCACCAGGCGCAGCCTGATGCGCCATTCCCGGAACTCTCCGAGCGCGAACGCGATGTATTGGATCAGCTTGCACGCGGCCTGAACAACCACGAGATCGCGGCACTTTTGCATATCACGGTCAAGACGGTGAGCAATCACATCTCCAACATCTTCAATAAATTGCAGGTTGCAGACCGCGCGCAGGCCATCGTCAGAGCGCGCGATGCCGGACTAGGGAAAGGGAATCAGCAGTGAACACCCACGCCTTCGAACGATTGCAAGCCGAACTGGTGGAGTGGGCAGAAGGCATCGCGGAGATTCGGGTGATCCTCATCGTCGGTTCACAGGCGCGGCGGGTTAAACCAGCAGATGAATATTCTGATCTGGATGTGTCCCTGTATGTCGTGGGGGGATTTGAGCAGAAAAGCGATGTTTATCTCCACTGGCTGTGCGATATTGCTCTGGTCTGGATGATTCTTGAAGAACACCACGACGAGACAAAAAGCTGGCTCATCCTGTATCAGGGCGGCATCAAGGTTGATTTCTCGGTTACACCGATCAGCACGCTTCGACCGGTGATTGATAAAAAAACCTTATGGGGCGATCAGCAGCGCGGCTACAAGATTCTGTTGGACAAAGATGGCATTGCGGTGCAGCTTCCAGCTCCCACGCCATTTGATCCGCCGCCTTACATACCACCGACGCAGGAGCAGTTCATCCAGCGCGTCGAAGGTTATTTTTACGGCGCGGTCTATGTCGCCAAGCAGATCAGGCGTGACAACCGGTGGAAAGCGAAGTGGGCAGACCAGATTCAGCAAACGATGCTCCTGGAAATGCTGGAATGGCATGCCCATGCAACCCATGAACAACCCGTTGATACTTACTATCGTGGCGATTTCATGCGTGATTGGGTTAGTGAGGATACGTGGCGCGAACTGCACGGCGTATTTGCTCATTTTGACGCGACAGATAGCCGGAAGGCGCTGCTGGCTTCAATCCGCTTGTTCACGCGCTTGAGCGAGGAAACGGCAGCCAGTCTCGGTTACGACTATCCGCGAAGCATGATTGAGGAAGTGACTGATTACATCTTAGGCTTAGGTAACCCATGAAGCTTACCCTTATCGCCATTGGATCACGTGGGGATGTGCAGCCCATTGTCGCGCTTGGGTGCGGGTTACTGGATGTCGGTTATGCGGTGCGGATAGTCACGCTGGAGAGCTTCGAGCCGCTGGTGCGTGGGCAGGGGCTGGAGTTCTTTCCCGTGAAGGGTGATGCTCAGGCACTGACCAATGAAATGATGTTGGCCGGGATGAAAGGAAACGGTCTGAACATCTTTTCGATGTATCGCGGCATCATGCGGACGTTTGGCGCGATTACCCGAAGCTATCAGGAAACGCTTGCTGCTGACGCGCTGTGCGACACGGACGCGATATTGAGCCAGCTTCCGGGCGGTTTCTACGGCTACGATCTGGCGGAGGCGCTGCATGTCCCGTATATCGCCCTGTCGGTCATCCCGCAGGAAATCACGGGCGCGTGGCCGTTGTCCCTACTGCCGATGCAGTTCTCGCTGGGACAGTGGTACAACCGTCTGACCTACTACTTCGGTCAGCAGTTGGCATGGCATCCATTCCGCCAGCCAATCAATGCGTTTCGACGGCAGCTTGGCCTGCCGCCTGCCTCCTTCTGGTGGGGGAATATGCGGCGGATGAAGCGCGAGCGTACCCCCGTCATTCAGGGATTCAGCCAGTGGGTCATTCCCAGGCAGCCGGAATGGGGCAGTCACGTTCACACCACCGGCTACTGGCTACTGGATGAATCCGGCTGGAAGCCACCCGAGGACCTGTTATCATTTCTCGATGCAGGCGAGCCACCCGTCTTTATCGGCTTCGGCAGTATGCCCGTACCCGAACCACAGAAAACGACTGCGCTCATCGTCGAAGCTCTGAAGGAAAGCGGTAAGCGCGGCATAGTGCACGCTGGATGGGCGAAGCTTGGTTCGACAGAACTACCGGATACGGTGTTTCTGCTGGATTATGCACCCTATGCCTGGCTTTTCCCGCGTATGTCGGCTGTGGTTCATCATGGTGGGTCAGGCACAACCGGGCTGGCGTTGCGCTCTGGCGCTCCCTCGATGGTTATCCCATTCACGGCGGACCAGCCGTTCTGGGGCGCAAGAACCCATGCTCTGGGTGTTGGTCCCGTACCAATACTTTTTTCCAGTCTTACGGTAGACAATCTCGCCCAGGCAATTCGAACAATGGGTGATAGCACGGGTATGCAGCGGCAAGCCGTTCATTTGCATAAGCTGATAGCAGAGGAAAACGGTGTGCAGCGAGCGGTTGAGGTCATTCAGAGCTGCCTACCCATATAGAAACACGCGGGCGGCAGTGGTAATTTGCCGGGATGAAGAAGCGGTGCGGCAGCGGTTTGGTGACGCAAATGACGGGCATTAAAGTGGTCTATACACGCAACGGAAGGCGTTTTTTAATGACTCTGTGCTCGAAAGTGGAATTTCTGGCTACGGGCGGATTAGGCTGTCGCTCTTGCCGATCTTTGATCAGTATTGGACACAACTTGGATAATGTTGGCCTGTGGACTGACGCCCTAATCGGCCAAAGCCCATGGACTATTGCCGAAACAAGCAGCTTAATAAGGTATATGATCTGATGTACAACACTATATTTCATTTCAAACGATTGTCTGCTCACTGTTAGCTGTTTATCGGCCAATTCAAGTATGCTCTTTGTGCATATCCCATCAACTGAGCGCAATCTCATGCCTAGCCGCACGTTCCAACTCAGCCCAGAAGAACTTGAGCAAATAGAAGTTGCTATGAACGATAACTGTGGCGAGGTTCGGCGTCGCGCTAAGGCGCTCCGAATGGTACATCATGGCTACCGTTTCGATGAGATTGTACGAACGGTGAATGTCCGCAACCGCTCACTGATTTACTATTGGATGAAGCGATGGAAACAAGATGGGATAGCATCTTTGTTTCACCAAGCGCCTCGTTCTGGGCGACCTTTGATAACCGATGCTGCGTATCGAGAAATACTGGAAGCGACATTGAGCAGACAGCCTGAGGAATATGGCTACGGTTCGCCCGGATGGACAGTGGAAATGCTGCAACAAGTGATGCAGGAGCGAACTGGCAGGCGGCTGTCGGAGAACACCTTTCGCGCCCTCCTCCATCGTTTGGGCTATTCCTTTCAGCGTGAACCTGTACAATACCGACCGCCGATTAGGAGGCCTAAGCTACTGGAAGAGATAGGGGCTTGGCGAGAGTATATTATGTCCCTGCCGCCTAGATCACTGCCGGTCTACACCTGGCGCAAGAAGAATACGCCGGGAAAGGGAAAATAGGAGTGATAATAGAGGGTTATCGGCCTGTTTTTGTGCAAAGACTTATTGGGAGGGTTTACACACTTTTACACGGAATCGGCTTTTAAAGCGTCCAAAACAGGCCGAAAATGACAGGGGGTATATGACTCCTCCCCCTCTCCATGCCTCAAAAGTTTTTCGCAGAAATGCCCTCTCGCCGCCTTTCCGGGCAAATCCTTCTCAACAAAAGCGCCCGTAACCGGTCACTAAGCCTGCTAACCGTTAGCAATTGTCCGCTTCACCTCGGTATTGGCAGTTCATGTGCCGCCGGAAGCTCATGCCAACGACGGACGGTTTCTCACCATCAAACGGCCATCATTGGATACGCGGTACGGATCGCCAAGTAGATCACTGGGGCGATTTTCCGCTAGGTGATCGGCAACGGAAAACGGCCACTTTCAATCCAGATTGTCGCGTCCTTTTTTATGCTCCTTTAGCGGCTAAAGTGCCGGGTTGAAGCGTTGGGGTCGCACTAATGCGAAGCGCATTATGGCATCATCTGCCCAGATCGAAAAGGATGGCTAGTTTGGACGTGCATTATGTACCGTACATTAATGCACGATTTGCCCAGATAGAAAAGGGTGGCAAGGCATCGCTCCCAACAAATAGCTGCTAACTGTTAGCAGAAAACTATGCTCCAGTTCCCAGATTCTGTCCACCTTCAAACATGACCCGGACATCGAAGAAGACATCACCGATGAACTGGATACCTTCACCTGCCACTGGAAGGCGCATATTGCGGAACTCAGGCGGCGCTGTCCTGACGCGCTCGTTCACATCTACGGCAACCACGAATGGCGCATCCTGCGCTACCTGCAAGAGCAAGCGCCCAAGCTGCGGAAGACCGTCATGCGCGTCTGGAAAGAGATCGTGCGCTGTAACGGTGACGTTCTCTATCTGGGCGAAGTGGATTGGGTACGGCTTGGCCCGGTTGTGGTGATGCACGGCAACCGCGTCTGCCAGAACGTCGCCAAAAAGGTCTACGATGACGTGGCCGGTCAGGTCTGTACGCAGTTCGGGCATGTCCACCGCCTGGACGAGTTCACCAAGCGCGGCGAGGACTTTGATGTGTGGTCAAAGGCGTCGGGCTGTCTGTGCAGCTACCCGCACTATCAGCGTGGCCGCCAGCGCAGCAAGTGGCAGCTTGGGACGAGCGTCATGTACATTGACCTCAACAGCCGCTATGCCAAGTGCGACAACCTCATGTTCGAGAAGGATGGCCGCCGCATCTGGGTGGAGTACGAGCGGGAAATCTTCGAGGCGTGGAACTGACATGGCGGCGATCACAACGAGACAAGATGGTTGAGATCAAGCCAACGTTATCGTGAGCGGCGGAAGGCATCGGAACGACACAAGATGGTTGTGTCCATACCGTACTTAGTAAGCACACCTATGACCTGCTCAAACAACGTCCGGCAGGGGTGCTCGTGGAAGTTCGTGCCCGCAAACTCGCTGTACAACAGCCTGCTCGCGGCATCATACATCCAAGCTGCGTCTTCCGGGCTGTAAAACCGCCCCAGATTAATGCGCCTGCCACCGTACTTGATGCGCGCTTCCCACCTGCCGGTGTTGTAGGTCACACCTTTGAAGGGACTGTTGCTATCCTGCCGCTTGCCTTTGTGCGCCTGATTCTGCTGTCGGGTGGCAAGGCGAAGGTTCGAGCGTCGGTTGTCAATGCGGTTGTGGTTGATGTGATCCACCTGCATTCCGGGCGGCGCTTTGCGCAGGTGAAAGGCCATCAACACGCGGTGCATGTAGAGGGTCTTGTGCCGACCTTGCTCATCGGTGAAATAGTGAACGGCGTAGCCTGACTTACTGAAGCACCAGTTGCCGATACGCATGAGCATGTCATAGTCGGATGAATCCACAAGAGCGGCCTGCCCTTTGGTAAGGGGAATGAAACGTGTCGGGAACATTGAGGGGGACTCCTTTGCCGGGGTAAGAACGGGGAAGCGGGCGAACTGACGAGGAAACGTCGCTAACGGTTAGCAGCCGATGGAAAGTTAGCTACATGATGAACTTCTCAACTCAAAAGGGCTGTTTGAAAAGGGACGGGGTCAGTTTTCGAGTGGGGAAACAATCGTCATTATATCATGAAGCAGGCAACAGATCGTTAAGAATACTCAGCGTTTAAAACTATTGGAGATACTGACATACTCCAGTGTGCCCATCGTGTTAGCCGTCAAAGTGAACATGGCGGATTAGGATCAAGCTGTTGTCCTATGAGGCTCAGTTTTGGTTAATGGGTCTTATGCGAAACTCAAAGCACTTTTTGGGGACATGTATATAACTTTTTGTCTGATTATCCTGTCAAGCGAGTTTAAGATGATATATTCAGTCAGCATTCTAAGGCTTTATAAGTTGTTAATTCATAGAGTCCGACAAAGATTTTTTCGCTACTTACTGCTCCTCCACATCGTCTCCATCATTACAAACCCACACTTTAATCAGCGTCTAAATTAATTATAAACACAGGCTGTAAAAACTTTGTGAAATTCGCGTGAAAAACCAGAATAAATTGCTCTCCATTTTTCGTGTTATGAGTCCATCTCAACTTTTTCTACTATTTTTAGGCTTATAATTAAGTAAGCAGTGAAATATTTCACTTGTCGTTTGCATTTGTGCAAGAGTTACTGTCTCTAGGAGGCAATCCGATCATGAAAATGAAAATATTTTTTATCTTCCTGATTCCGCTCTTTACCCTTCTCAGTTCCCTGCAAAATGTAAACGCTGAAGCTAATGCTCAAGATCAAACCGAGTTTGGTAAACTCCCCCTTTCTTTTGTACCCGATGTGAGACAAGATGCCGCAGAGACCCAATTTCAGGTCTCTACAGCTAACGGTTCGTTGTTATTCAAGCCAACTCAAGTTACTTTGGCGCTGCCAGGGGGTCAAAATCCTTTAACGATTATCCAGTTGCGTTTTGATGGCGCGTCGGAGTCGACTGAAATCGTAGGCGCAGAACTTCTGCCGGGAAAGGTAAACTTCCTAACTGGAAATGACCCGACTGCATGGCTTACCGATGTACCAACTTATGAGGGGGTGATTTACAGAAATCTCTATCCTGGCATTGATCTGGAATTTAACGGCGTAGATGGTCTGCTTAAAGGTACGTATACGGTTAATCCAGGGGCTGACCCAACTCAGATTCGTTGGCGCTACGAAGAAGCGGAAAGTCTGAGTGTGGATACCGTAACCGGCGATCTGAACGTGATGCTGCCAAACGGAAATGAATTGACAGAACGTGCGCCCATCGCATGGCAACCCATAAAGGGTCATGATGTACCAATCAATGTACAGTATCAATTGGAACAAGATAAAAGCATCCACTTCTCGATTGAGGATTACAACTCAGCCTATCCACTGATCCTTGACCCAACGCTTGTGTACTGTAGCTTTATAGGATCGAGTAACGCAAACTCAGGTACAGGCATTGCCGTTGATAGTTCTGGCAATATTTATCTTTCAGGTTACGTCGCCACCACTCCCAGTGGTTACTATTTCCCCATTGTGAATCCATTTCAGGCAAAAAACGGCGCAGCGGCATACAACGATTACGATGCGTTCGTCACCAAGCTAAATCCCGAAGGTAATCGCGTCTTATTCTCGACTTACATCGGTGGTCTCTATTCCGATAAAGCACTGGATATGGCTATAGATTCTGCCGGGAATGTTTATCTGACCGGTGTCACCCAGTCTATGAACTTTCCGACCCAAAACGCCCTTTATTCAGTTCCTATTGATGACGTTTGCTTAAGCAAAATCTGTTCAGATCAGGCTTTTGCATTGAAATTGAGTGCAGAGGGAAATTCGTTAATTTATTCCACTTTTCTGGGAGGATCAGCAACTGACGAGGGTGACGCGATTGCTGTGGACGACGAAGGCAATGCCTATGTCGCGGGAAAAACCTATTCTGCCGACTTTCCTACCGTAAATGCTCTTAAAGCAACTCGCGGCGGTAGTGTAGATGTTTTTCTGTTAAAGATTAACACAAATGGCACGGCTGTGGACTTTTCAACGTATATCGGTGGTAGCGGATTCGAAGCCCTACCTGATATTGAACTTGACAACGGCGGAAACATCTATCTCATTGGGCAGACGGGATCAAGCGACTTCCCAGTGACAGCGGCAAACGCCTTTCAACTGGCAATTGGTGGCGAAAACGACGCCTTTATCATGAAGCTCAATCGGTCAGCCTCATCAGCTATGTACGCGTCTTATCTGGGAGGTGCAGGAAACGACGTAGGGCAAGCTATCGCGGTGGATAGCGGCGGTAACATCTATTTGACAGGTGTGGCTAATGACGGATTTCCCACCACACCAGGCGCTTATGACCGGACAGTAGGTGCAATTGGACCAGATGCATTCATCGCAAAAATAAACCCGAATGTATCAGGAAGTGCATCGCTCGTCTATTCGTCGTTTTTAGGAGGCGCTCGTGAGGAAGCCCCGCTTGATGTTGTTGCTTTTGAGGACGGAACTGCCTATGTAGTAGGCAGAACGGAATCCATAAACTTCCCTCTGGTGAATGCAATTCAAAGCAACCCCAATAACACCTCTACCGATTATGATGGTTTCATTTCCCGAATGAATCCATCCGGCTCAAACTTGATCTTTTCGACCTTGCTGAATGGACAAACCGTTGGAGGAGACTTCTTTGACAGTATCACAGCCGTTGCAGGCGATGCTCGTGGCAATATTTATGTCACGGGTACTTCAAAGTCAACCGATTTTCCTATCACCCCTAACGCATACCAGCCTCATAACGCTGATAATATGGGAGCCGGGGTGTTTCTGGTAAAAATCGCACCTTATACCCTCGATATTGAGCAGTGGGTCAACGATAGTACAGTGAGTGAAGGTTCAACAGTTACTTTCACTCTGAGTCTGACGAACCGAGGTCCAAACTCGGCCAATAACATCGTTGTCGAGGACTCACTTCCAGCAGGATTATCGTTTGTTTCCGCCAGCGGCGCGGGAAACTACAACTCTTCCGATGGCACATGGTCACTAAATTCTTTGTTTTCCGGTCAGACTGCATCACTCAACCTCCAGACCACAGTCGACGCAAACACGAGCGGTATGACCATCACCAATACAGCACAGGTTAGTCAGTTCACACCTGCCGATCTATATAGCGCTAATGACAGTGCGAGCGTTTCCATTTCAGTGGGTAAAGTAGACCTTGGTGTCACACTCACTGCCGATAACACGGCACCATCCCCAGGCGGCGCAGTTACTTACTCCGTCAATGCCGTCAATCGAAGCAGGCTTGTGGGGGCGACCGGCGTAGTCGTAACTGATTTGCTGCCTCCTGAAGTCTCCTTTGTGTCTGCCAGTTCCAGTCAAGGGAATTATGAGCCGGGTAATGGTGAGTGGGTAATCGGCACACTGGAAGCTGAGGAAAGTGTTACGCTCAATATCGTTACAACGGTCAATTCAGTTGCACCTGGAACAACCTTTACGAATACCGTGTCGATAAGAGGAGATCAACCTGACCCAGTTGATAGCAATAACAACAGCAGTTTGGCGATCCTCGTGCCCAGCTGCCCCCCGCTTGACCGTATTCTGCGGGTCTCGAACGCCTATGATGGCTCACCTGAAGTTTTCGGCGCTGCGGCTGGAGCTGTATCTGGAGATGGCCGTTATGTAGCATTTCAGACGTCAGCCGATAATATGGTTGCCAGTGACTACAATTACCTCACAGATGTGTTTCTCTACGACCGATTGACGTGCCGAAAATCGTTGATTTCTGCTTCAGCTAATGGTTATCATGCGAACGCTGTCTCATGGGGACCAGCGATTTCAGGTGATGGCCGTTATGTAGCCTTCGCTTCCAACGCAACGACGTTAATAAACGGCGATACCAACCGGACAAGAGATGTCTTTGTTCGTGATACTGTGCTTGGCGAAGTAACACGTATCTCAATTGCCAGTGACGGTACGCAAGCTAATGGCATTTCCGATAATGCGAGCATTTCACGAGATGGCCGTTTCATTGCGTTTACATCTCGTGCAAGCAACCTGGTCAGTGGCGATACCAATAATGTGGAGGATGTGTTTGTCCATGATCGTTTAACCGGGCAAACGATGAGGGTTTCGGTAAGTTCTGACGGCGTTCAGGCTAACAATGTGTCGTATCCTCCAAGTATCTCTGCCGACGGACATTTTGTTACATTTTCATCCACTGCAAGTAACCTGATTGCCAATGATACAAACGACGCTCCCGATGTTTTTCTGCACGATCTGGTAACCCACACAACCACCCTAATCGCGGCAAGCGGTCTCCCCGGTTACGCTGCCCCTTCGATATCCTCCGATGGGCATTATATCGCTTATTTACCTTATTATGCTAAAGGGTACACCGGCAGAGAAATCTATCTGTATGATATGCGTACGGGAGATGCCACACGAGTTTCGACTAACGCCAACGGCGTCCCAGCTTCCGGAGTATCACAGGACCCACAGATTTCAGCAGACGGACGATATATTCTTTTTAGATCGGATGCCTGGAATCTGGTTGATGAAGATACCTATGGTGCTTATCAGGTTTACCTTAAAGATCGTATCACGGGACAAATTGTAATCCTGTCCACCGACACAGCGGGTATACCGGGCAGAGATACGTCCTGGGAACCCTCACTGTCCTCCGATGGTCATTATGCTGTATTTAGCTCTGCCGTAGCTACCCTGGTCATTAACGACC
Source organism: Chloroflexota bacterium (assembly GCA_016223085.1). Lineage (GTDB taxonomy): Bacteria > Chloroflexota > Anaerolineae > Aggregatilineales > Phototrophicaceae > CFX2. The sequence continues at coordinate 176,126 of JACRPS010000021.1, read as the reverse complement.
CTAATCAACAACAAGATGTGTTCCTGGCGGAGAATCCCCTGCCCGTTGTTCCTCCTGTCAAAACAGATTTGGTTATAAACCAGACTGCTTCCAAATCGGTAGTACAGGAGCTGGATGAAGTAACGTATACCGTTATAGTCAATAATCAGGGGACTCAAAACGCTACGGGCGTCGTGATTCGGGATGTCATACCCGTCCACTCTGCCCTGGTGCAGGTCACACCATCACAATATGCCTGCACACAGAAACTTGGTCAATATTTCTGTACGATTGGTGATTTGGCGGCGGGTAGTAGTGTAATTCTCAATGTAACGGTACGGTTCAACTCACCAGCGGTTGGAAGCCAATCTAACATTGTTACCGTGTGGTTAAATGAGCTGGATTTCGATAGCTGGACGAACTCCAGCAGTCTTTCCCTGACGCTAAATTCTGCACCAACAGCCTTATCGGCTAATACGGCTCAGTATAATGAGGTTGATCTGGCCTGGACAGACAATGCATTCCACGAAACTGAATTCAGCATCGAACGATCATCGGATGGAGTGACAAACTGGGCGGAAATCGGCACCGTAGCCCAGAATGGGCAAGACTACGCCGACACCTCTGTGATTTGCGAAAGTACCTATTATTATCGCGTCCGTGCTCACCTTAGTGACGGACGGTACACGCGCTACTCGAATGTCGTGGAAGTAATCACAACCACATGTCCATCGCTTCCTACCCCAATCAATTTGATGGCTACAACCGTTTCGTTCCATCAGATCAATCTAAGTTGGCTGGAGAATGCACTTGACGAAACTGGGTTCAGCATCGAGCGATCATTAGACGGAGCAACTGATTGGGTTGAAATTGGTATTACCGATCCAAACGCTGTTGAGTATCAAGACACCACCGGGATATGTGAGACCTCATACTATTTCCGCATCCGCGCCTATCGCAGTAGTAATGGCGCGTATTCGCCGTATTCTGAAACCGTGAGCGCAACGACTGATGCTTGCCCTCCTCTAAATCCGCCAAGCGACGTGTCCGCTTCAGCAATTTCTGCTTCTGAAATACGGTTGAATTGGACTGATACTTCACTTGGTGAAATGGGATTTAGCGTTGAACGTTCAGTGGATGGGATCAATAACTGGATTGAGATTGGTCAGACCAATGCTGACATCAATAGCTACACCGATAGCAACCTTACCTGCGAGAAAAGCTACTATTACCGTGTTCTGACCCATCGTAAAGCTAGAGGTGAGATGTCAGATTACTCACCGACTGTGAATGCCACGACCTCTGATTGTTTACCTGTTGCGGCCCCAACGGGTCTTACCCTAAATCCAATTTCCGTTAACCAAATTGCTCTACGGTGGATTGATACTTCGCTTGATGAGACCGATTTCTACATTGAGCGATCTGGAGACGGTCAGACTGGCTGGCTTGTGGTAGGACAGACATCAACCGACTATACCCTCTACGTCGATAACCAGTTGAGTTGCGCTACCACCTACTATTATCGGGTAAGAGCATATCGCTCCCAGGACCAAGAATATTCTGGCTACACCAACGCTGTGGTCGCAAGCACCCTCGCCTGTTCACCTGAGAGCGCCGCCCCTTCGCGGAATTCCGTCTCTTCGAAGACTGTGACGCTATTCTGGGGTCCCATTACTTGGGCGCAAGTCTATGAAGTGCAAATCAACAACAGCAAGGGGTTTGATGGAACCTACAATTATATCCAGCAATTGTTGCCTGACCAAACGTCATGGACTACGCCAGAATTGAACAACGGAACTTACTATTGGCGTGTTCGTGCCCAGAAAACACTTACTCAGTGGGGAGCCTGGAGCACAGTGGAGAGTTTCGTCATCGCTGCGCCTTAGGCGGTACGAATGGGGAAACAGAATGAGGCAAATCCATCGAAAACCAAGCTGAGGTAGACACCAGCAAGGTGTCGTGGGTTCGAGTCCCTTCACGTACCTAAGATATGAAGAGGTGAGCACAATCCTACGGAGCAAAGGGCCGGGGGTTCGAATCCCTCCAGGCACGAACGAGTGACAAAAAGCGTCCCAAGCGGGACGCTTTTTGTTTAATATAGCTTAATTTTCATGCTGGCTGTGGGATATCGGGTCAGGGAACATCGGCAGAAAGCGCAGTCCCAGCGTAAAAATCAGCAGCGCGTAACCGAGCACACCCAGCGCCACACCCCATTCCACCAGACTCGGCAAATAAGCGTTCACCGGGAACAACTCCGCCGCCCCGGGCGACCAGTCCAGCGGGACGATCAGCCCCGACAGCGTAACGTTCCAGCGGTTAACGATGATACCCATCACGGCCAGCGCGGCGGCCAGCAGCACCCAGGTATCCCGCTGACGCCAGCGCGGCACCAGCAAAATCACTGCCGGCAGCAGCGCGCCAAGCACCACTTCCACCAGCCAGAAGGCGGCGGTATAGGGGGTGCTGCGGCTTAACAGGTCTAATGCCTCCGCGCTCGCCGGTAGATGGCTGTAGTAGCTGGTTGCCAGGAAATCCCACAGCTTGAGGTACAGGTAGGCCAGCATCATCAGCCCGGCGAAGATGGCGACGTAGCGGCGTAGGCTGCCGTCAATCTGGCGCCGGCGGACGAGGTTTTCGTAGAGGATGGTCAGCCCCAGCGTGAACGTGCCCCCGGCGGCGACCGCCGACAGGATAAACATGACCGGCATCGAGGGTTTAAACCAGATCGGTCGGGCAACCAGCACGCCGTAAGTCGCGCCCAGCGACGACTGGTGCAACAGCGACAGCGCCAGCCCCAGCACCGACACGACCGGCGTCAGGCGGTGTAGCCAGTGGCCTATCTGTGACCCGCGCGGGAAGCGGCGGCGCACTGCATCGCTTTCCAGGAATACCGGCGCGAATTCCACCAGCAGCACCGACGAATACAGGATGACGCACATGGTGATTTCCCACAGCACCGAATGTACGTTCCAGAATACGACCGGATGCCAGAAGCGGTCGGGGCGGCCAATGTCCAGCAGCAGCGCCAGCATAGCGGAGGTGTAACCGACCAGGCCGACAAACACGGCGATGCGGGCAATCCGCTGGAAGGCTTTCACACGGAACAGATAGGCGATGGTGGACAGTGAAAACGCGCCGGCGCCCAGCGCAATCGCGGACAGGTCAACGGTAATCCACAACCCCCAGGGCACGAGGTTCGACAGCGCCGTGATCTTCAGACCGTTGGCGAAGACCAGCACAGCGCAAACCACCCCGACGGCGATCAACAGCCCCAGAACGCCCAACCAGACCATAAACGGTGATGCCGACTGCTCGACCCGGCGGCGCAGGATACCGATCACAGCGTCATCCCCTCCGGCGGAATGTAATACACGTTCGGTTCCGTGCCCAGGTCTTCACGCAGGCGAAAGGTGGGATTGGCCGCAATCGCCTGCGACACCGGGCTGTTGGGGTCATTCAGATCACCAAACACGCGCGCTTTCACCGGGCAGATGTTGACACAGGCTGGCGTCGCCTGCCGGTCTACGCCGGGCATCAGCCCTTGCGCCAGCCCCCGATCAATGCGATGCACGCAGAAGGTGCATTTTTCCACCACCCCACGCGGGCGCCGTTCGATCTCGGCGCTGCCCCATTCCGGCTGGTAGCCACTGCTGCCCTCGCGCTCGCCCCAGTTGAAGCTGCGCGCGCCGTAGGGGCAGGCCACCTGGCAGTAACGGCAGCCGATACATTTGGTGTAATCCATGATGACGATGCCGTCGTCGCGGACGTAAGTCGCGCCGACCGGGCAAACCGCCGCGCACGGTGCATCCTGGCAGTGCAGGCACGGGCGTGTCATGTGGAAGACCCGCCCCGTTTCCGTCCGTTCGATCAGATGCACATTCCAGCGCATGTCGTCCGGCACGTCGTTGACCGCCTGGCAGGCATACACGCAGTAGTCGCAGCCGATGCAGGCGCTCAGGTTGATAACCATGCCCCAGCGGTGCGGGTGACCACTGGCGGCAGCCGTGTGGGGTTCTGCCGCAGCGGCCAGGTCAAGCGCCTGTTCCTCACGGAGAAGCTGGCCCAGCCGATCGGCGCTGCCCAGCACGGCGAGGGCGGATACGCCCACGCCCAGCCCGGCCATCAGCTTCACAAAGTCACGGCGGGAGACAAACTTCTCCTCCATCACTCCTCCTGACGCCGGTCACGCCGCAGGCGCGAAAAACTGCCCACGCCGATGCCCATCACCACCGCGCCGACCACCAGACCGGTGATGAGCTGGGCAGCGGCCTGGTTTTCCCCCTGCGCCTGCGCCGTCTGGACTTCGGCTTCCAGTTCGTGGATGCGCACCTGCGCCACCGTCAGCGGATGCGGTGACGCGGGAGTCACGGCCTGCGCGTTTTCCGGCAGCTTGGCATGGCAGTCCACACAGGTAAAAGTTTCAACCTGGCTGTCGTGGCCGGTTGGGAGCAGGTCGCCGGTCTTGATGTGCTGCGTTTCGTCCAGGTTGCGATACCAGTGGCAGTCAATACACGCCTGATCGGGATGCGACACGTGGGCGTAATCGGCGCGGGTTTCGTCGTGGCAGTTCAGGCACAGCACGTTGGCGGTCTCAAACCGCACTTTCTGGTCATGCGGGGTGTGGCAGGTGGTGCAGGCCAACTGCTGCTCGCCGTGCAGGCTGGCTTCCCACTCGTTCACAGTGGTTGGATGACAGTCGGCGCAGACGTTCACGCCGGGGTCAATTGGAACCGCTTCCGGCGGGTGGGTGGCGGGTGTTTCGCCATGACAGGCCGTACACGTCACGCCGGCCTGATCGTACTGCCCCGTTCGGGCGACAAAGCCGGTAGTATGACAGGACAGACAGGCCGGGTCACTTTTCTGCGCCTGCCACGCCGTCTGAAATTCCGGGTCATGGTACGCCTGGGCATGGATGCTGTCCTGCCAGGCAGCCACCACGTCAAGGTGGCACTCAGCGCAGTCCGGAGCGGGCGTCGGCGGTGGGGTCGCTTCCTGGGCAGCCGCTATACCCGCGCCCAGCGCAAACACAATGGCTGCGGCCAACCAGCGGCATAAACTGGACGAAGTACGCATAACATTCCCTATCTGTCAGCGGCTGGTTTACCCGTTCGTAAACCTCGCGGTCGGTAGGGGCGAACCGGTGGTTCGCCCCTACCGGATTTAGCCGAAAAACCAACGACGTTTACGGCGTCACCAGCGGCAGTTCGGCAGCAGTCCACGCGCCGACGCCGCCGCCCAGCACGCGGACGTTCTCGTAGCCCATCAACTTCAGGAACACCAGCGCCATCGAACTGCGGTGCGTCGGGTTGTCGTAGACGACGACCGGCGCGGCCTTGTCCTGCGGCCACTCGCTCATCTGCGCCATAAAATCGCGCAGTTGCAGGTGCGTCGCGCCTTCGATGAAGCCGTTAGCCCATTCGCTATCGGTGCGCACGTCCAGCAGCACCGGCGGGTTGTCAATCAGTTCGGCGCTCAGGTCCGCCGCCTTGACTGCGTAGTACCCCTGCGGGATGCCGGTGACAAATGGCTCAACCAGCGCCAGCACTTCCGGCGCAAACGTCGGCGCCGTGCCCGCCACCGCTTCGGCAGCGACATCGGTCACGGGCAGTTCGGCCTTGGTCCAGGCACCCATACCGCTCATCAGGCTGCGCACGTTGGTGTAACCCAGCAGATTCAGCACCGTCATCGCCACTGCCGACCGGTGGCCGCTGCCGCAGACAATCACGATGTTCTGGTCGAGATGCGGCAACAGATTCAGGTTCGCGGTCAGATCGTTCAGCGGGATATTGATCGCGCCTTCGATGTGGCCTTCGGCGTATTCGTCCGCCGTGCGCACGTCCACGATCAGCGTGTCTTCACCTGCCGCAATCGCATCGGTCAGGTCCTGCACGCGCAGGGCGTTGAAGGTTTCCGGCAGGCCGCTGACGTAATCGGCCAGGAACTGGTCCAGGCTGAATTCCACTTCGGCTGGCTGCGCGCCAACCACCGGCAGTTCCGCCGCTTTCCAGCCGCCCAGGCCGCCCGCCAGGTTGCGAACGTTGCTGTAACCCATCAGTTCCAGCATAACGGTGGCGATGCCACCCCGGAAGCCGCCGCCGCAATACACGACGATGTTGGCGTCTTTGTCCGCCGGCCATTCATCCTGGCGGCTCATGAATTCGTTAATCCAGATGTGCTGCGCGCCTTCGATGTAGCCGTCCTTGTCCCATTCTTCCTGGCTGCGCACGTCAATCAGAATCGGGGCGTTTTCGGTCAGTTCAACCGCCACGTCTTTCGGCGCAACGATGCTGTAGCCTGCCGGCAGCGTGCTCAGGTAGGCGTCTACCGCTTCCAGCACGGCGGGTTCGATTTCCGGCGCGGCGCCGGCTTCCGGCACAAACGCTTCGGTCGTGGTCGGCAGTTCTTCGCCGGCCCAGGCATCGTAACCGCCCTTGAGCATCCGGGCGTTGTTGTAACCCAGGACATTGAGCGCCGTCATCGCCAGCATGGCGCGACCGCCGCCCTTGCAGATCACCATGATCTCAGCGTCCAGGTCGGGCAGCAGATTCAGGTTCTGGCCCAGTTCCCGTATCGGCACGTTAAACGAACCGGGAATGTGCCCCGCCGCATATTCTTCCGGCTGGCGCACGTCGAGCAGCACCAGTTCTTTTTCCGCCAGCAGCGCATTAAAATCTTCCACGCTGGTGACGCCGTAACCCTTCGGCAGGCTGCCGTTGTAGGCTTCCAGACGAGCCACCACCGCTTCGTCCTGGGCGGTCACGACCAGAACCGGCATGACCGTCATCATGACGAGCAAGAGCAGGAACAGGAAACGTTTCATCTTACGACTCCTTGAGTCTTATCTACCCGAAAAATCTAACTTCCCCAGAAAGCATCGTCACTGCTTTCAGTAGGTTCGGCATCTGGCGCACTCCAAAAGCGGTCATCGCCAGCAGGCGTCGGCGTGGCGTCAGTGGCGTCACCGCCCCAGAAACTATCGGCTGGCAGGGTAGCTGCCGGGGCTTCGCTCCCCCAGAAACTATCACCGCTGACCGCCGGAGTGGCTTCGGCGGCGCTGTCGCCACCCCAGAAATCGCCGCCCGATTCAGCCGCCGGAGCCGCTTCCTGGCCGGTGACGCGGTTCTCGTAACCTTCCGGCAGCGGCGGGGCGACTTCTACGATCACGCTGGCGTTGGCCGCCTGTTCAGCCGGCGACACCTTATCGGCGGTCAAAAACACGTCGTTGTTGCCATGACAGGCCGTGCAGCTTTCCGTCTGCGGCGTGACGCGCTGGATGTTGTGCGGCGTCGCGTAGGCCCAGGTCGGGCGGCGGTTGAAGTTCACCAGCAGGTTATCACCGTAAAAGCTGAACGAATTCACGTCAACCGGCACGTGGCGCACCGGCACATAGCGGTACGGACGGTCGGTGTTTTGCAGCGGATTACGCCCGATCAAAAAGTCGAGCGAGTGTTCCTCAATCGTATAAAACGGCTGCTGATCGTCGGTCTGTTCGACGTGGCAGTTGACGCAGTTGGTGTAGGTGGTGCTGTGGCAGGTCTGGCAGGACAGCAACTCCGTGCCGTGGATTTCGTGTTGTTCGATGCCCGACCCGACGCCGATCTGGTCTTCATGGCACGATTCACAGCCTAGCCCCTGCATCCGGTCGTAGCGATGATCGGCGGCGACCGTCGTGCCGTGAATCTCATCGCCCGTGTGGCAGTCAGCGCAGGCCATGCGGGCGCGGAAATGTACGTCGCTGGGGATGTTTTCGTTCAGGCCAAAGTACTCGTTTTTGACGCGGCTGCCGTGACAGGCGGTGCAGGTCTGGCTCATCGGCGGCGTCTGGACGAAGGTATGCCCCTTCAGCAGCCCACCGCCAACCGAGTTCGGCTGGCTGACGTGGCAGTCGCCGCAGGTGGTGTGGCAGCTATTGCAGTGGTTTTGCTGCATCGTCTCCAGCGCGGCATGGTTTTCCGGGGCGCTGCGCTCGTACAGCACGGTATCATAGCCGCGCAGTGTTGAATGCAGGCTGTTCATATTGGCCGGCGTGTTGTCCGGGTGGCATTTGCCACAGGTTGCAACGGCGTCCGTAGCCGGGGAGGCAACCAGGCCGGTATGGGCGGTGTCCATGTCCTCCACCGCCTGCCCGCCGTGACAGGCGGTGCAGTTGATGTTGGAGTGGGTGTCGGCGCTGTAGGTGGTGGCGTCAATCCAGACGCGCTGCCATGGCTCCAACGGAGCCACGGAACCGCCTCAGCCAGGCCCTTCGGACAGGGACTCCTTTGGCTCAACCGGTTTGGCAAGTTCGGTCAGTCTGGCCTGGTCGGTGTGGCATTGCAGGCAGGCGGTATCGGTGAAGGGTTCAAGCCAGACTTCGGTAGGGGGCAGGTTAACGGCGACTGCCGGCGCGGTTGGCGTCGCGCCGGGGCGCTGCTGCAACACGGGTGCGGAGGTATCCGGCGCGCAGCCCGCTACCAGACTACCCAGCAGAATCAGCAATCCCCCGCTTCCCAGCAGCCCGGTCAACCACCGTCCTGTCATCAATTGTTCCCCCTGTTGTACTGCGAAGTAAACTAATCAGCCTAAATCTTTGCGCTCAGCGTCCAGCGCGTGAAACTCCGCCAGGCGCGCCTGCTCCGCCAGATTGTCGTGCAGCACCGCGCGCAGCAGATCAACAGCCTGGATCACCCGCGTATCGGCCAGCGCGTAATACACGGTCGTTCCGTCTTTATGCGTGCGAACGAGCGAGCGCTCGCGCAGGATTTTCAGATGATGGGAAATAGTGGGCTGCGGCGTGTCCAGTTCGTGGGCCAGTTCGCCGACGCTGCGCTGATGCTGGCTCAGCAGGTACAGAATCATCAGCCGTTTGGGGTCGCCGAGCGCCAGACAGATGCGCTCGTGCAGCATCTCGATTTCCTGAAATAACTGTGTATCCACAAAATAATCCGTTTGAATATTGATCTATGTGAATTTTCGAACGAATTAACAAAAGTGGCGAATGTGAAAAATCACACAAACGACGTGAGGGATGTCACAATCGGGAAATAAAAAAAGCCGCCTAAAGACCGGCGGCATGGATTTCACCCTCTGCGCACCGTGCGCAGAGGGTGAGGTGGTTTCAGGCAGCACTTACGGCAAATCGTCCGGAATGTGGAAGGGGTCATCATCCTCCACGCGGCGGGCCGCGCCGGTGTCGCGCGGCGAACGCACCTCGCCGGTATCGGTCACACGGCGCATCGAGCCGGTATCGCTGACTCGCGGCGCCGTTCCCGTGTCGCGCACCGCCCGCATCGAGCCGGTCGTAACCCGCGCGTCAACCGGCGCGCGGCGGCCAAAGGCGGACCAGAATACGATCATGCCCAGAAACACCATAAAACCCACTACCAGCAGGGCCGCCATGCCGGAAACAGCAACGCGGGTGGTATCCACCGCCTGTGCGCCGGTGGGAGAAGCCGCTGACGTGGGCGTTGCTGCCAGCCGCGCGCCAAATTCAACTACCGTCGGCAGGCCGCTGTCACTGATGGTCGTGGTGATCGTGTCCGGCGTGGTGGCGGTGTAGTCGGCGCTGGTCATAACCACGCTGTACTGCCCCGCCGGCAGAAACTGGAAGCAGACCACCCCCTGCGCGGCAGTTGGAGAGGTATCCAGCAGCGAGCTGGCAATTGTCACGCCGCTGCTGTCGAGCAAATTGACGCCAACGCCGCGCGTCAGCAGCGGTTCGCCGGGGTCGAGCGTGCCATTACCGTTGCGGTCTTCAAACGAGCGCACACACAACTGGCCGCCGCTCTGCGCGGCGACCATCCCGTACAGGCTTACCAACACCATCAGGGCGAACACCAGTCGCCGAATCATCAACCATACTCCTGAGTAATCATGGGTGACGCAGGGACATGGCAGCGCCATGTCCCTGCCGGAATGGCAATGAATTACCGCCGCCGCATCACCAGGGCGAGGCCCAGGCCGCCGATCAGCACCAGCGCCGCCAGCCCGATCACAATCAGGCCGCTGACCGACATCAACTGGTCGGCCAGCGAAGGCGTAGCGGCAGGCTGCGACGCGGTTTCCTGCGTCAGACCGCCGGCATCCGCCGGCGGCGGGGCGGCAGGCTGCACACCCTGCGCCGCGCCAAAGGCCACGTTGATGGTCGCGCCGGGGCTAAGCTGCACGCGGAACTGGTTGGCGGTGGTCAGGCCGTAGCCACTGGGGGCAGAAGCAACCGCAACATAATCCCCCATCGAGAGATCGGCAAAGCAGTGCGGGTCCGGCGCGCCGTCGGTCTGGATGCTCTCCACCGGCTGCCCGGCCTGGCTGAGGTTAATCGTGCCACCGGCCAGCGCCGCTTCACCGGATTCCTGAATCCGGTTCTGATTCTGATCGTCAAACAGCATCACACACACCGAGCCGGTCGTGGCTGCCGGGTCAATCGCGCTGGAAGCCACTTCCGTCACCGGCGCGGGCTGCGGTAGCTGCGTGGGCGCGGGCGGTTCAGTCGGCTGCGCTGCCTGTGCCGGTGGCTGCTGCTCCGGCGGAGCGGCCTGGACATCGGCGGGCACCAGCGTGCCCACCACTTCTTCAAACGTTTCGCCGCTGTCAGGCGCGGTTTCCGGCGGGGTATCCGCCGGGGGATTACGCTCCGTGCCCGCCGCGCCATTCCCGGTTGCTGGCGGTTCGGCGGTCTTCACAATTAATTTCTGGCCGGGCTGGATGAACCGCGCCGACGCCAGATTGTTCAGTTCCAGAATCTGGGTGCGCGTCACACCATAGGCAAAGGCGATGCTGTCCACCGTATCCCCCGCCTGAACGGTGTGGACAATCGAACCGTCGTCCTGCGGCGCCTGCGGCACCACAAACGCCACCTGGGGCGGCGCAGTCGGTACGGCAGTCGCGGCGCTGGGGGCTGCACCACCACTGCCCCCGCCTGCTAACGCGGCTTCATCCCAGTAAGTGATGTTAATGTCGGAAAAATTCTGCTGTGTCGAATACAGGAACAGGGTAACGGCATTGCCGGTGGCGGTAGCATCAACAGTCATCTTCTGCCACCCGCCCTGTTCATGGGGGCTGATAAAACCTGACCAGACAATATCGGCGTCGTTCGGATCGCTGCCGCCGTTCGGGTCAATGCCAATGCGAGTCTTGGCGCCGGACTCCACTGCGGAGCCGCAGCCCAGGCCAGGGTCATCCTTCGGCAAATTACAGGCTTTGACCTGCGCCCAGGCTTCAGCGCGCACATTGGCGCCCGGCGTAATGCCCGTGCTGACAGTCTGATAGACCGATACCGTGCAGGTGACAAAACCACAGTCTACGGACAGGGCGCGTGTGCCCTTCAGCGGTTTGGGGAAGCCGGTTTCCGGGTGGGGGTTGATGGTTACACGGTCGGCACGTTCGTAGTAATCACCTCGTTGCGCTGCCGGCAGCACCGCATTCCAGCCGTTCGGGAGGTAAATGGGTTTTTCACCGCCGCGCCGCTGGGTATAGGGGCCAAAGCTGCCCTCTTCAAAACCCGGATTGGTAAGCAGGTTGCTGGCGTCCTGCGCGCCAACGGCGCCGGTAATCCATATCAGGCATAAAAACGCCAGAATCGCAAGCCTGATGACACGCATTATGGTTATACTCCGCCTCTTAAACGCAGTGCTGCTGGCCTTGTGCAGCGGCGCGGATTATAACACGGGGGGGGGACAAGTCAACGGTAGGGGGTGGCAGCGCCCCGGCGCGTGGGGCAAGCGGCAGGTATCGGCTCATAACGGGACAAACCGAACGTCTCTTTCTGAATATCTGTTAAACTTCTGCTCATTGCTTATCCCTCATCCCTCGTTACTCATTCCTGCGATATAATCCCTGACAGATTCATCCATACCATCTGGCGAGAGAACATGATGCTGTTTAACCCCACCGATCACCCCCACCGGCGGCTGAATCCGCTGACCGGCGAGTACGTGCTGGTCTCGCCGCACCGCACCAAACGCCCCTGGCAGGGTCGGCAGGAGCGCCCGGCGCAGGAAGATCGCCCGCCGTATGACCCAACCTGCTACCTGTGTCCCGGCAACACCCGCGCCAACGGCGAGCAAAATCCCAACTACACCGGCACCTTTGTGTTCACCAACGACTACGCCGCCCTGCTGCCGGACGTGCCGGACTCGCCGCCGCCGGATAACCCGCTGCTGGTGGCGCAGGCCGCCCGCGGGACGGCGCGCGTGCTGTGTTTTTCGCCGCGCCACGACCTGACGCTGCCGCTGATGCCATTGGAAGACATCCGCCGTGTGGTTGACCTGTGGGCGGGGCAGATCACCGAACTGGGCGCGAGTTACCGTTGGGTGCAGGTGTTTGAGAACAAAACCGAGATGATGGGCGCGTCCAATCCACACCCACACGGGCAAATCTGGGCCAGCGACTTCCTGCCCAACCAGATCAGGCTCGAAGATCGCCACCAGCGCGCCTATTACGAAACGCACGGCTCGCCACTGCTGCTGGATTATGCCCGGCTGGAGATCGAACGGGGAGAGCGCGTGGTGGTCGCCAACGAGCTGTGGATGGCGGTTGTGCCATTCTGGGCGGTCTGGCCGTTTGAAACGCTGCTGCTCCCGCGCTTGCCGGTGCTGCGACTGCCCGATCTGGACAACGCCGGGCGCGACTCGCTGGCGGACATCCTCAAGCGCCTCATCACGCGCTATGACAACCTGTTTGAAGTGCCGTTCCCCTATTCGATGGGCTGGCACGCCGCGCCCAACGACGGCAGCGATTACCGCCACTGGCAGCTTCACGCCCATTTTTATCCCCCGCTGCTGCGCTCCGCGACGGTGCGCAAGTGGATGGTGGGGTACGAGATGCTGGCCGAAGCCCAGCGTGACATCACGCCGGAGCAGGCCGCCGAGCGTTTGCAGGCGCAGTCCGAAACGCATTACCGGGAGCAGGCCAACTGAAGGTGCTATGCTTTCGCTAGATGATCTGCTCAACAGCATCTTCGAGCAGTCAGCGTCCACGCTGCGACCGGAGTTTGAAGCGTGGGTGCGTGAATCGAAGGCATTCCGCGCTTTTGCCGAAACCTATCAGGGAAAAATCCGCAAAAAGATTCGCACTGCCCCGGGTGAGGATGGCTTAAAAGACGTGCGGCTGGAACTCGAAACTGCCCGCTGCCTGTTGAGCGATAAACGGTTTACGCTACAATACGAACCGCTGGCCGCCGGTAAAACATGCGGGCCGGATTTCGCCGTGACCTTCCGTAGCGCGCCCTTTCATCTGGAAGTCACGCGCCTGCGCCCAGTAGGAGAGCAGACCGGCGAAGGTAATATCACCCGGCTGACGGAAACGCTGGGTGACAAAACCGGGCAGATGCCTGCTGGCGCGGTCAATGTCCTGTTCATCGCCGCCGAAATGCCGGTCACTGCCGCCGACCTGGCTGCCGCCGGGAAACGCCTGAAAACCCTGGCGGACACCAAGCAGGAGCAGTTTTTCATACGGCACGGCTATGACGACGCGGCGGATTTCCTGCGCCAGTACCGCCACCTGAGCGCCGTGCTAGTGCGCTGTCCGCCGGATCATCCGCACTGGCTGAATTCGCTCGCCCGGCATCCACTGCCGAAAGACCTGCTGCTGGCACTGCAAAAGCTGCTCACGCCCGGCAGAACGTGATATAGTAGGGTACGGACGCAGGCGGCTGTTCCGGCAGAGGTCATATGTCGCACGTCTTTATCAGCTACAGCAAAAAGAATCGTCCATATGCCCGGCAACTCGCTGAACACCTGCTTCAACAGGGCTTTCGCGTCTGGATTGATGAGCGCATCGAATACGGCGAAAACTGGTGGAAAGAAATCGTCGCCGCCATACAGAACTGTGCCGTTTTTATCGTCATTATGACGCCCGATTCAGAACAATCGCGCTGGGTCGAGCGCGAGGTCGCTCTGGCGGAACACTATCGCAAGCCCCTGTTTCCGCTGCTGCTGGCCGGCGAAAACTGGCCGCTGTTTGTGCTGACGCAGTACGTTGACGTGCGCGACGGGAAACTCCCCGACGAGGCATTGATTGACCGGCTGGCGGAAATCGCGCCACGACAGGCGGGTGGGGGCGAAGATGTTACCGGCTCCCTGCTCAGCGAGACGGCTGCGCCCCTTCAGCCAGTCAGAAAACAGGCACGGCATCGCCTCCTGTACTACATGTCGCTGGCTATCGGCTCGGTTGCGCTGGTGATTGTCACCCTGGTCGCGCTGAACGCGGCAGGAGTATTCGAGCCAGCAGTACAGGCATCACCCACAACAGAGGCCAGTGATACGCCGGACGGCACAACGGCTCCCACCCGAAGCCCATCAGCAACGCCGGCTGTTATGCTAAGGACACGCGCCCGTCCAATTTTGCCCAGCGATAAACTTCTGTCCGTTGAGGGGGAAGACATCGGAATCGTCGGGCCGTTTGTACGCGGCCTGAACCAGCAGACGTATCTGGTTACTGCCTTTCATCCTCCGGGCACGGTTGTCATGCAGCCTGGAGAGAATAGAAGCGAGGATGTGCGTATCGGGGAATTTATCGAAGTATCGAATAACTCTCCGCTGGCGCAGCTTCTTGGCCTTGTTAAACTGGATGATAACGTTCAACTGGCTTCCTTTCTGTCTGGAATGCAGCCGCTTCAGGGTGTGAGCATGCCTACGATGGGCACGCAGGTTCATATTGCCAGCCAGACCAACGTTTATGTAACTGGCAAGGTCGAGGCCGTGAACGTTTCGGTAGGCGTTGGCCTTGGCGAGGGCACGATACTGGACCTGAACGGTGTGGCTCGATCACTCTTAATCAGTCAACCCGGCGATCAGGGTGGGCTGGTTGTGGACGAACGCGGTGCCATCATAGGCGTGATTGTCGGCGCGAATGCGCGGCATTCCATCATTGCACCGATTTCCCACGTGTTACAGGCATTTGACGTGGAATTGATCGAACAGGTGACTGATTGCTCATCAACACTGGATGCTGCGCTGGAAATCATTTGTGAGGATGCAACCTACGCCGTCGTGTTTCTGAACCATTGGTTTGACGCCCGGCGCAGTGTTCCGCCCATAATTCTGTTGGAAGAGGAAATCAATAACGCCTACTGGGATAACGGTAGTTACTACGTTTCCCCGTCGGTTCAATATCTGCCGGACGTTGTTTATCAACTCTCTTCTACAGCTTATCTGTATGATGTGGTACTGCTGGAGAACAGAGGACAGGCCGGGGCTATATTTCGGTCCTATCGGGAAGTGTTCGCTTCGGTCATCCGACAAAATCGTCTGGGACAGACTGCCGAAACCGCCGATTGGATTCTGGCGCCCGGCAGTGTCGCCTGGGCGAGGGGGGATGATGTTTCTCGGACGACGGATTTATCGCCGTGGGTTTCGCTCAAAGCGCCGGGCACAGCCTACGACGATTCTGGGATCGGCAAGGACCCCCAGGTCGCTCATATGGATGAGCTGGCGCCGACGTCAGATGGGCGCGAGACACGCATCAACTCCGGCATCCCGAATAAAGCCTTTTACGAAACGGCGATCCAGATTGGTTCGGACCGCGCACTGACCATCTGGTATCAGGCGCTTTTTCGGCTCAAAACGGACAGCGATTTTCAACACCTGGCCGCCGCAACCTATTCAACTGCCGGAACTTTATTTGGCTCCGATAGTGAAGAAAAGCGCGCCGTCGCAGCCGCCTGGCAGAAGGTTGGCGTTGTCGTAACCTGACCGCAGCCCGTAATCAATTTTATCCACCTGAGGAGTATTGCATGTCGCTACACCAGCAAGTGACCGACGAATTTGAACGCCGCTATGGTGTAAAACCGCAGGCCGTCGTGCGCGCGCCGGGCCGCGTCAATCTGATCGGCGAGCACACCGATTACAACGATGGCTTCGTACTGCCGATGGCGATCAACCGCGCCACCTGGATTGCGCTGCGCCCGCGCAACGACCGCGTGGTGCGCGTGTACTCGATTGAGTTTAAGGACGCGGCGGAATTTGAACTCGACCGGCTGGAAAAAACGCCGTCGCGCTGGGTGGAATACGTCAAAGGCGTGGCCTGGGCGCTGCAAAACGCCGGCTATGTCCTGACTGGCTGGGATGGCGTGATCGCTGGCGACGTGCCGATTGGCGCGGGGCTGTCGTCGTCGGCGGCGCTGGAACTGGCGACCGCCCGCGCCTTTGGCGTCACCTCAGGCTTTCCCTGGAGCGCGCCGATCATGGCGAAGCTGGGCCAGAAAGCGGAAAACCAGTGGGTCGGGATGAACTGTGGCATTATGGATCAGATGATCTCGGCGGCGGGCAAGGACGGCCACGCCCTGCTGATTGACTGCCGCACGCTGGACAGCCAGCTTGTGCCGCTGCCGCCCAATACGCTGGTGGTGGTGCTGGACACAGCCACCCGGCGCGGTCTGGTGGACTCCGCTTATAACGAGCGCCGCGCCCAGTGCGAGGCCGCCGCGCAGTACTTTGGCGTGCCCGCGCTGCGCGACGTGACAATGGAGATGTTTGAGGCGCGCGCCGCCGGTCTGGACGAGGTGACCCGCCGCCGCGCCCGCCACGTCATTACCGAGAACGCCCGCACGCTGGAAGCCGCCGAAGTCATGCGCCGAGGCGATGCTGTCGCGCTGGGTAAGCTGATGGACGCCAGCCATGCCAGTATGCGGGACGACTTTGAAATTTCCCGCCCGGAGATGGACAAAATGGTGGAACTGGCACAGGCGCACCCGGCCAGCTACGGCGCGCGCATGACCGGCGGCGGTTTTGGCGGCGCGGCGGTGGCGCTGGTGCGGGCAGAGGTGGTTGGCGAATTTGTGACCATCGTCGGCGAACGCTACCGGCAGGCGACCGGCCTCAAACCCGCGATTTATGTCTGCGAAGCCACCAACGGCGCGGAAGTGGTGGGGTAAAACAGGGCGTGCGATCTCTGTAGGGACACGATATATCGTGTCCCTACGCATCTCCCTATCCCTTCACGCTGCCGGCCAGCAGGCCGCGAATGAAGTAGCGCCCCAGCAGGATATAGACCAGCAGCGTCGGCAGCGCCGTTAAAAACGCGCCCGCCATCTGCACGTTCCACTCGACAATCTGGCTGCCGGACAGGTTTTGCAGCGCAACCGTGATTGGCTGCGAGGCGGTGTTGGTGATCGTCACGCCGAACAGGAACTCGTTCCAGATTTGCGTGAACTGCCAGATAATCACCACCACGAAGCCGGGCAGCGAAATCGGCAGCACCACCCACCAGTACAGGCCAAAGAACCCCGCGCCGTCAATCGCGCCCGCTTCGATCATTTCGTCCGGCACTTCCGCGTAATAGTTGCGGAAAATCAGCGTTGTGATTGGCAGGCCGTAGACTACATGTACCAGAATCAGCCCGCCAATACTGCCGTACAGGCCGATGGTTTGCAGGAACTGGACCAGCGGAATCAGAATCGCCTGGTAGGGGATGAACATGCCAAACAGCATCAGCGGGAAGATGATGTTCGCGCCGCGAAAGCGCCACTTCGACAGCACGTAGCCGTTCATTGAACCGAGCGCCGCCGACAGCACCGTTGCCGGGACAACCAGCAGCAGACTGTTAATCAGGTTGGGCAGCAGTTTTTCCAGCGCGCGCTGGAAGCTCTCCAGCGTGAACGAGGTGGGCAGGTTCCACATCGTCGAGATGCTCACCTGGTCAATGCTCTTGAAGCTGGTGACCAGCACCATGTACACCGGAATCAGGAACAGGGCGGCAAAGATCACCAGCGCCGCGTAGATCAGCGCGCGGCTGACGCGGACGCCGGACAGCGGCGCGGCAGCGGTTTGCGCCGGTACGGACTGGGAGGGCGAAACCGTTGTGCTCATAGGTGCGTCTCCGAGCGAAGCTGCGTGTACAGGTACGGCACGATCACCACCGCGACCATAATCAGCATGATGACGGCAATTGCTGCGCCGCGCCCGAACTCCGAAGCGCGGAAGGTGGTGAAAAACATGTTGATGCCCGGCATGTCAATAAACAGGTTGTTGCCGCCGCCCATCGTGTAGGCCAGATCAAAAATCTTGAGCGAGATGTGGCCGAGGATAATCATGGCGCTTAGCGTGATCGGCTGGAGCAGCGGGAAGATAATCCGCCGGTAGACCTGGAGTTCGCTGCAGCCATCCACCCGCGCCGCCTCGCGCAAATCTTCGGAGATGCCGCGCAGCCCGGCCAGGTACATCGCCATCGTGTAGCCGGACATCTGCCAGCCGGCGGCCACCACCAGCGCGATCAGCGCCACGTTGAAGCCGTGACCATCTTCCCTGATCGGCGTGATGCTGCGTGGGTCGCCCAGTGTCACCCACGCCAGCAGCAGCAGCGTCAGCGCCGCGCCGAAGGCGGCCCACTGCGACCGCTTCTTGCTCCACTGCCACAGTGTAAACAGCAGGGCCATGCCCAGCAGAATCAGGGCGATATAAAAACCCAGGTCATGCCAGTTAAACGGCAGCCAGCGATCTTCGCTGATGAACCACTGGAATTGCCCCGCCGGCAAGCCAATGACCGTCGGCAGAACGTTGATGCCGCTGGTCGGGTTAAACAGCCATTTCCACGCTACCCCCGTAACCACAAAGGACAGCGCCATCGGAAACAGGAAGATGGTACGGAAAACGGACTCACCCTTGATCTTCTGGTCAAGCAGAATCGCCAGCAGAATACCAACACCCAGACAGGCGACGATGAACAGGATGGTAAAAAAGACCGTGTTGGTCATGTCAACGCGGAAGCGTTTGTTCAACAGGCCGGTGAACAGGTCTTCGTAGTTCTTCAGCCCGACCACCTCCGCCGTTTCACCCCGTAGCTGCTGGCGCAGGTTGCTGTCCGTCACGGACGTGTAGCCGGTCCAGGCGATAAAGCCGTAGACAAAGATCGCCAGCAGAATTACCGAGGGCGTCAGCATCAAAATTGCCGTCACGCGGTCACGGTTCATAAGTGTGTCCTCTAATAATTTCCCGAACGTTATCTGTAGGGGCGTACGCCCCTACAGCCGTCCTCTCGTTGAAATGCACCCCTACCTTACCCCGTTTTGTCCGTTTTGGAAACGGCAAGGGCGCACCTGCGTGCGCCCCTCTGTGTCTGCGTCGTAGGGACACGATAGATCGTGTCCCTACAGAGTTGATTGAATTATTCGCTGCCCGCCGTCATGGTGGTGGCGGCCAGTTCGGCAGCCGTCGCCTGGGCGGTAGCCACGTCGCGGCTTTCCTGGAAGCCAGCGATCACGTCGTTAAACGGGCTGCTGAATTCCTGCGGAGCGACCGCGCCGTGCGCCAGACTGCCGACGATGGTGTTGCTTGTCCAGTCTTCATAGGCGTTCTGGAAGTAAGCGTTGTACAGCTCCGAGTCGTCAATTTGGGCTTCCGTGTTGGCCGGGAGCGAACCCTTCAGCGGGTTGAAGATGTCCTGCGCCTCAGCCGAGCCGAGGAATGACAGCCAGGCGACAACCGCGTCGCGGTTCGGGGCATCCTTCGGCAGACCGAAGGTGTCGGACAGCATGTTAAACACACCTTCCGTGCCCGGCGCCGGCGCCCAGCCGAAGCCCGTTTCCGGTTCCAGGCTGTTGTCCACCAGGAAGTACCCGGCGGCCCAGTCGCCCATCACGTTAAAGGCGGCCTTGCCCTCGATGACCATCCTGGAAGCGTCCTGCCAGGTCAGTGCATTCATGTCTTCGTTGGCGCAGTCCAGCACCTTGCCGAACGTCTCCCAGACTTGGGTCATGTCTTCGCCGGCCCAGTCGGTCGTGCCATCCCACAGGCCGTTATATTTTTCCGGCCCCAGCACGCCCAGCGCCACGTTTTCCCACAGGTGAACCTGGGTCCAGGTTTCACCAACGGCCAGCGGCGTCACGCCGGCTTCCTGCAGTTTGGGGCAGGTTTCATTGATAAACTCGTCCCACGTCGCCGGAACCGTCACGCCCCACTCTTCGAGATTGGCGGGGATGTACCATAGCACGTTCGAGCGGTGAATGTTCACCGGCACCGAGTAGATGTTGCCTTCATCGTCGCTGATGAGGTCGAGCAGACCCTGCGGATACTGCTCCATCCAGCCGTTCTGTTCGTACAGGTCGTTCAGCGGTTCCATCTTGTCGGCGGCCACCCACAGGGTGTTCAGTTCCGCGCCGGCATGGACTTGGAACGTGCCGGGCGGGTCACCACCCAGCATTCGCGTTTGCAGCACGGCGCGTGCATTCACGCCCGAACCACCGGCCACCGCCGAGTTAATCACGTTCACGTCCGGGTACATTTCCTTGAACTTCTCGATCAGGGCGTTCAGGCCGGCTTCTTCGCCGCCGCCCGTCCACCACGAGAAGATTTCAAGGTCGCCGGATGGCTGCGCATCTTGGGCCGAGGCCAGGGCAAACACGCCCAGCATCAGCGCCAGGGCTGCCACGAGTATGAACCATTTACTGCTGCGCATAACCTTCCTTCTCCTTTAACCCTATCTATTTGGAAAACAGTTGAAAACCTACCTGTTTTCCCCGTTCCACACCGGGAACGGCAGTATATGTTTATACCACGTTTCCGGCTTTTTGCTACTTTGCGTTCGGCATTTTATCCAGACCAGCATGGAGCAGCGGCGTACGCTCCGGTTCGCTTACACGTCTTATAAACTCCACCAACAGGAAATCAATACAAATGGTGTATGACATTCAAAACTGTCTTTTTTAACGCTTTGTTTAATGGTTGATCGAGGACAGTATGTGATTGTAAATACCTCTCAGAATCCGTTTGAAGCCCTGTTAACGGCAGTCCAGGCGTTTCAACAGCAGATGGATGGCCTGCCCCCGGAACACCGGCAGTCGCTCCGTCCGCTGGTTGAGGAGATCATCCTCCGGTGTGAAGACGTGCAACGCACAGCGGCGGCGGAAGCGCCCACTGACGATGTGCTGGAAGCGGAAATGGAGGCGCGGGCGCGCGCCGAATCTGCCCTGTTTGATGCGCAGGAGCAGCTCCAGGCTATTCTGGAGAATATCAAGGATTACGCCATTTTTACGATGGCTCTGGATGGGCGCATCACCACCTGGAACGCTGGCGCGCAGCGAATCTTTGGGTTCAGCGAAGCTGAAATCCTGGGACAGAACGCGGCAATTCTGTTCACGCCGGACGACCAGGTGAGCGGCGAAGCCTGGAAGGAACAGCAGCAGGCGCTGACAAACGGGTATGCCGAAGACGAACGCTGGCACCTCCGCCGGGATGGCAGCCGCTTTTTTGCCAGCGGCACGCTGCGTCCGCTGCGCGACCGGAACGGCGACCTGCAGGGGTTTATCAAAGTCGCGCGCGATGTCACCCGGCGGCACCAGACGGAAACCGCCGAGCGCGAGCGCCGGATACTGGCAGAAGCCCTGCGCGATATTGCTACCGTGCTGACCAGCACGCTCAATCTCGATCAGGTGCTGGAACACATTCTGATGACCGTCGGGCGGCTGGTGCCACACGACTCTGCCTACATTCTGCTGATTGACAACGGCATCATTACCCGCGTGCGCAGCTACGGCCAGGGTGAGCAGGGGTTGGCCGAACTGGAAGCGAACATCAAACAATACCGCCTGCGCATTGACGACAGGCCGCTGTTCGCGCAGATCGTGGATACACGCCGCCCACTGATCGTCCCAAATCTCGACACGGTGGACTCGTCCCCGCGGCTGCCGCTGGTCACAACCATGCGCTCGTACCTGGGCACACCGATTCTGATTGAAAACGATGTGATCGGCCTGCTGAATGTGATGAGCAGCCAGGCGGACTATTTTAACGACAATCACGCGGAAATCCTGCAACTGTTCGCCTATGAGGCCGCGATTGCGATTCGGAACGCGCAGCTTTACCTGCAGGCGCAGGAACTGGCAGCCCTGCAGGAACGGCAGCAGTTGGCGCGCGACCTGCACGACGCCGTGACCCAGACACTGTTTTCCGCCAGCGTCCTGACCGAAACCCTGACGCGGCAGTGGCAGCGCCAGCCCGACCGGATTCCTCAGGCACTCACCGAATTGCACCAGTTGATTAAAGCGGCGATGGCGGAGATGCGCACGCTGCTGCTGCAACTGCGCCCCCCGGCGATTCTCAACACCAGCCTGGACCGGTTGCTGCACCAGCTTGTCACCGCCATGTATGGCCGCCGCCGTATCACCGTCGCGCTGAACGTGGACGGCGAATTTGTGCTGCCGCCGGATGCGCACATCGCGCTGTACCGGATTGCGCAGGAGGCGCTCAACAACATCACCAAACATTCCAAAGCCCGGCACGTCACGGTGAATCTGCGCGGCGAAGCCAATGCGGTGGAGTTAACGATTCAGGACGACGGGCGCGGCTTCGATGCGACCACGCCCTCCGGCGGCCTGGGGTTGCAGATGATGCGCGAACGTGCGGAAGCGATCGGCGCGCAGCTTGAGATTACCAGCGGGTCGGGACAGGGTACGGCAGTCCGCGTGGTCTGGAAAGGCACGTCTGCCATTACGGACTGACGGGTCTCCTGTAGGGACATGGCGGCGCCGTGTCCCTACCTTTATAAACGACCATTGTGTTTATCCGGCAGATTATGGGGATCATCGGGTTGGACAGGCCGCCAGGTGGTGAAATCGCGGCAGTAGGCGCACATATCCGGCGGCTGCGCCCCGAAGTAGTTCTGCCCACAGTTGGGACATTCCCAGATGGGCATTATGTCCGGCGGCTGGTCTGCATCGGGTTGTAGGGGCACGGCATGCCGTGTCCCTACTGATTTCCGGCGTCGTTTACTCATACGCCGGCCCGCGCGGGTTGTGCAGCAGGCGGTTGCCCAGTTCGACCAGCCAGGGAGTGGGGTTAATTTTTGTCGCCAGCAGCCGGTCACGTTTGGCCGTCCACTGCGGTTTAAGATCGGGCAGCGCCAGCAGTTCGCGCACTTTCTCCAGCGCCGCGCTGCCGTCCCTGCAGATGTGCAGCAGGCCGTACTGCTCCTCCTCCAGGACGTATCCCATCGTCAGCGTGTTGACATAAACCGCGGGCGTGCCCAGCACAGCCGCCTCTGACGCCATCGTGGCGCCCTCGCCAACATACAGCGTGGCAAACGCCAGCAGGTGATGCACGTCTTCAGGAGCAAAGGATTGGACGAGTGGTTGAAATTCGTGGTCAACACGGCCTTCAACCGAAAGCAGCACTCGCCCGTGGGACGCCAGTTCGCGCAGCAGGGCGCGTTTCTCGTCCAGCGAGAACCCGTGCTGGCCAACATCGTGTGTCGCTTCCCAGGCGACAAAGCGCACGACAAAAAAGCGGTCATCCGGGGTTAAGCCCAGCGGTTCAAGCACGGCTGGGTCAGGGGTGAAATCCTCCGGGTGCAGGTACATCAATTCATGATAAGCCGGGTAACGCACCTGTTTTGGCCCCATATCATACGTGAACACATCCGGCGTGGCGACCAGCGTAGCAAACGGTTTAAACAGGGCGTGCTGTTCCCTGGCGTGTTCCGTATCCGTCAGCGCGATATAGGGCTTCCGCATCAGCCAGGCCGGGAAGCCGATGGTCGGGCTGCCAATGCCCACAAACAAATCGGTCTTAAACTGCCGTGCAATCCGCAGAGTCGCCAGCGTACGCAGGATGAGTTCAAACGCCAGCGCCAGCTTGCCCTTCCGCCGCTTGTAAGTCACGCGGTAGGGCAGCTTGTAGACGTCGAGCAGCCGCACGATCATCTCGCGGTCGAGCGCCGTGAACAGAACCTTGTGTCCCTGCGCCATCCACCGCTGCGCCGCGCCGCGAAAAATATGCACATCGCCCGGATGGCCGAGATCAATCAGGATATTTGCCATGATGCCCTTTACACATCTGTGGGGGCGCCACGCCCCGTTTCGGAATGTGACCTATTGTACACGATGCAGATGCAGGCTTGACAGTTTCAGATTTCTTGCGTACAACCATGCGCGCATCACAAACGGAGCAAGCATTTATGTATCAGGAAGCCTCGGTCGCCGTCGTTGTCCCCTGCCACAACGAAGAACTGCTCATCACGCGCGTGCTGGACACTATGCCGGATTATGTTGACCGGATTTACGTGGTAGACGACACGAGCACCGACCGGACGCCGCAGGTGGTGGAGGAGTACGTGCGCACGACTGGCACCGCCCGCGTCTGTTTTATCCGCCATGAAGTTAACCAGGGGGTGGGCGGCGCGATTGTCACGGGCTATAAACGCGCGTTGCAGGATAACATGGATGTGGTCGCCGTCATGGCTGGCGACGCCCAGATGGACCCCGATGACCTGCCGCTGATTATCGGGCCGGTCGTGGCCGGCGAGGTGGATTACACCAAGGGGAACCGGCTGGTCACTGGCGAAGCGTGGGATCAGATTCCGCGCGTGCGCTACCTGGGCAACGTATTCCTGTCGCTGATGACCAAAATCGCATCCGGCTACTGGCACATCTTCGATTCGCAGACCGGCTATACCGCCATCTCCCGCCGGGCGCTGCAAACCCTCGAACTCGACCGGCTGTGGAAACGCTACGGCTACCCGAATCACCTGCTGATTATGCTGAATATTCACAACTTCGCGGTGCGTGATGTGCCGGTCAAGCCAGTCTACGGCATCGGGGAACGCAGCGGGATTCGTATCTGGCGCGTGATACCCACCATCTCGCTGCTGCTGCTGCGGGGCTTTATCCAACGGCTGTTCCAGAAGTTTATCGTGCGCGACTCTCATCCACTGGTGCTGTTTTACTTCTTCGGCGTGCTCACGTTTTTGCCCGGCCTCATCCTCGGCCTGGTTCTGTTTTTCCACCGGCTGTTCAACGGACCGGTCGCCGCGACCTCGGCCCTGTTTGCCATGTTCCTCATCATGTTCGGGCTGAACTTTCTGATGTTTGCCATGTGGTTTGATATGGACTACAACCGGCATCTGCGGTGATGCCGGTTGTATGGACTGTGACTTAGGGACGAGGCATGCCTCGTCCCTACCGCGTAAGCACCGATCACTGCTCCCCGGCAGCGTCCACCCGCGCCAGCAGCCAGCCGGTGATGGTGGGCAGCAAATCGGGGTGGAAGGTCGGCTCCAGCGTGCCGTATTCTTCCAGACCGCCGGTTTCGGCCTGCTGGCCCAGGTGGTTCATATCCGGGATAACGACCACCGTCACGTCCTTGTTGCCGGCTTCCTGCAGGGCAGCCTCAACTGCCGGAGCGTTCTGTTCGGCGTCGACCTGCACATCCCGGCTGCCGAAGATCACCAGCACCGGCTCGGTGGTTTTAGCCCAGTAGTTCGCCGGGTTAAGGCTCAGAAATTCCTTCCACCAGGACGTAGCAAACTGCTCCGCCTGGGCAGCGGCAGTCTGTGCGACGTAGGCATCCAGATCACCGACGGCGGCGCGTTCTTCCTCGGTCATATACTCGGCCTGCCGCGTCAGCGTATCCGCGATCAGCGGCTCGATGGCGTCCAGCTTGCCCGATTCAATCAGATCGTACAGTTGGTTCAGGTATTCGAGCTGAATGTCTATTACTTCCTGCCTGGCGCCGCTCACCTGAAGGATCCGTTCGTTCTGCTTCAGCAGCACATCCATGCCACTCACACCCGGCCCGGCCAGCGAGATGATAAAGGCGACGTTCGGGTTTTCCGCGCCCAGTATGGCTGCCACAATGCCGCCTTCGCTGTGGCCCAGCACGCCGATCTGCTGTGGAATAATATCCTCGCGGGAGAGCAGATAATCTATGGCAGCGGCGGCATCGCCGGCAAAGTCGCGGGTGGTCGCGCTGGTAAAGTCGCCGCTGGAAGCGCCAACGCCGCGATCATCATAGCGCAGCACGGCGATACCGGCGCGGGTCAGGCCATCAGCCAGCAGTTGAAAGGGCTTGATCTCCGCCGCCGGCAGCAGCGACTCGTCCCGGTCCTGCGGGCCGCTGCCGGAAACGAGCACCACCGCCGGGAAGGGGCCGTCGCCTTCCGGCAGTGTCAGCGTGCCGGATAGCGTAACCTCGCCGTTGTCAAACGTCACGTTTTCCGACCGGTACGGCAGCGACGGGTCCGGCGTCACCTCGGTGGTCAGCGGCTGGTAAGCAGCCAGCACCGGTAGAAAGACGTTCTCGTGCAGCGCCTCAGATTCCTCCGGTGTGGTTTGCAGCAGCGCCAGGTAGGTTTTGCCGTCCTGCTCTGCCAGCGCCAGATCAACCGCCACCTGTACACCGCGTGCGTCAACCTCCACGTGGTACAGCGTCCAGGTGAAGGCATCGGTTTCCCGCGTGCCAACACTCTCCGGCGCTTCCGTCAGCAGCAATTGTGGCAGCAGCGATTGCAGCACCTGGTCGGCCTTTGCCGGAACGGCCTGCAGCGCCAGCAGCGTTACGTCCTGCGTGGCCGGCGACCGGCCATACAGCCCGCGCCCCATGTCCTGCCAGCCTGCCGGGATCATCCCCTGAATACCGTAGCTTGGGTTGGTGAACGGGGTGAGCGTGATGGCATCATCCTGCGCCAGCGCTGCCGTCGCCAGGGTGAACAGCAGCAGCGCCATCAGCCAGCGTGACAGAGTTTTCATGATATGTCTCCTTTGGCCGGAACACGGCTAACCGTTTCCGGAGTATGCAACCAGAAATGATTATATTATCAATAATGAGATCAGTCAAGGGTGTACCGGGGCGTTGGAAACAAAACGCGGCAAATATCGCTGACGGATTTGCCGCGCCGGGGAGCAAAACTCAGTTGGGCAAGGCAGCCGTTTAGAAGTATGGACTGCGCTTTCTGGATTCTGGACGTGGCACACGCACGGGTACCGGGACGGGTACGGGCGCGCGTTTGGGCTGGCTGGGCTTCAGCAGGCGTTCCATGTCTTCCAGTAATTCACGCACTCGATTACCCAGATCATCCAGTATTGAACGCTTTTGCTTCGCCACGCTCGACTACCTTTCTCGTGCTGATCGTCGTAAACAGGTCAAAAAATAAAAACCCCTTCTTCAGGTGATGACCGGATGAAGGGGGCTTTACGACCAGCTTGATACAAATTGGTCTACGCTGCCTGTGGACCTAAAGGGATTCGAACCCTTGACCTCTTCAATGCCATTGAAGCGCTCTCCCAGCTGAGCTATAGGCCCGCGAACTGGCAGGTATTGTAGCCCCATCATATTTGGATGTCAATAGTTGCCCAAGCGGACCAGTCTGTGCCAGCCCGGTCGCTTAAATCACAGGATACAACCAATTTCGCTTTTTGTGTATAGGGGGCAACACAATTCTAACGGAAATTTTAATCTTTCGTTCATGAAAATCGGCGTAACGAACCCCTCTGCCAATGGTTATATATTATCCTCGCCCTTCAGGCGGGTATGACATAGGATAAAAGGTGGGTATCCGTAGGGACATGGCAGCGCCATGTCCCTACAGGTTAAGGTGAAAAACAATTATGTCCCCTGCCAAAACCGGCCTGCGCGCCCTGCCGCGTAATGTCTGGATTGTGACGATCACCAGCTTCCTGACCGACGTTTCCAGCGAAATGGTGCTGAACCTGCTGCCGCTGTTCCTGGCAAACGTGCTGGGTGTCAAAACCGGCGTCATCGGGCTGATCGAAGGCATTGCGGAAAGCACCGCCAGCATCCTCAAGGTATTCTCCGGCTGGCTGTCCGACCGGCTGCGCCAGCGCAAAAGCCTGACGGTGCTGGGGTATACGCTGTCCAGCCTGTCGAAGCCGTTTTTGTTTTTCACGACCACCTGGCCGGGGGTGCTGGCGGTGCGCTTTGCTGACCGGGTTGGCAAGGGCATCCGCACCGCCCCGCGTGACGCGCTGATCGCCGATAGTATTGACCCGCGCCACCGCGGGCTGGCCTTCGGGCTGCACCGCGCCGGCGACACGCTGGGCGCGATGGTGGGTCTTATGATCGCGCTGGCGCTGGTACTCAGCACGCAGTTCGGTGCAGTCAGCCTATCACAGGAGACATTCCAGGTAGTGGTGCTGGTCAGCATTATTCCGGCGGTACTGGCGGTGCTGGTACTGGCCTTCGGCGCGCGGGAGGTGCCGGTCAAAGAGGATGCGCGCCCGCCGCGCCTCAGCCTGCGCGAGATGACACCGGCGTTCCGGCGTTTTCTGCTGATCATGGCGATCTTCACGCTGGGCAATTCCGCCGATGCGTTTCTTATCCTGCGCGCGCAGGAGCGCGGGCTGAACGTTGCCGGTGTGCTGGGGATGCTCATCACCTTTAATCTGGTCTACGCGCTCATCTCTGGCCCGGCGGGTGCGCTCTCCGACCGGGTAGGCCGGAAGCGGTTGATTGTGGCGGGCTGGACGGTCTACGGGCTGATCTACCTCGGTTTTGCCGCGATGACCGAAGCCTGGCAGGCGTGGGCGCTATATGCGCTCTACGGCGTGTATTACGCTACTTTTGAAGGCACAGCCAAAGCGTTTGTCGCCGACCTCGTCCCGCCCGAAAAACGGGGCACAGCCTACGGCATCTACAACGCGGCGGTCGGACTGGTCGCCTTGCCCGCCAGCCTGCTGGCCGGGATTGTCTGGCAGGGGATTGGCGTGTGGCCGGGTTTTGGCCCGGCGGCCCCGTTTGTGCTGGGCGCGGCGCTGGCGCTGGCGGCGCTGGCCCTGTTCATCCGGTGGCAGCCTGCGTAGACATGGCAACGCCGTGTCCCTACCAACCTACGCCGCATCGGTGTCGTAGAACAGGCTGACCAGCGCCTCACCCTGCTCCAGCCGCAGCAGGCGGCCAGCCGTGCCGGATTTCAACGCAACCGGCACGATACGCCGGGTGGTGATCACCCACAGCGGGCAGTCGGACCGGTGCGACCGCGCGATCACCGGCTGGGCGCGTGAGATAACCTTGCTGCCACTGGTGTTGAACGTTTCCGTCAGGGGGATGTCAGTCGAGCGCACCACCTGGTAGTGGCCGCCAGCGGTGGCGATCAGCAGGTCGCCGGGCTGTTGCAGGCACAGCGCGCCGATGATGCCACCCTCCGGCGGTATTCGCAGCAGCCGTTCTTCCAGCGACGACAGCCGCTGTGCGGGCAGCCGCAGCGCCCGCCCCGCGTGACTGATGAGAATCACTTCTCCGTGCGGGGACACCGGCAGCACCGCCGCCGGATAGCCGCGCGACCGTTCCATCCGGTAGGGGACGTGCTGTTTGAGGCGGTTCAGGAACGGCTCGGCGGCGATCAGCCTGCCGTAGCCGCGCGTGGTCAGCACCAGCAGCGACGCGGCGCTGTCCCAGTCCGACGCCGACGCCAGCCCGCACACCGTTTCCTTGCCAAACGCATCCCGGTGGAAGTTTTCGATACTGGCGAAGTCCAGCCCAGCCTCGTACAGGTCGGCCAGTTCAGAAGCCGGGCGCAGCAGGAAGCGGTAGTCGGTGGTCATCAGTAAAACCGGCTCATCCGGCAGGAAAGCGTCTACCGGCGGGCGCAGGTCATCCGGCAGATGCAAGGGCTGCCGTGAACCGTTGACGCCGAAGTGCGGCTGCCGGAACGTTTGCAGATCGCCGGCGGCAGTTGTGGCGACGATGACGCGGGGCTGGTCGCCCGCCGCTGCGCGGCGCTCCCTGAGGTCTACCAGCCGCTTAAGCAGATCAAAATCCACGACCGGGATGCCGCCCTGTTTCTTGTTCTGGAGATAGGTCGGGTCAGGATGGTCGGCGCGGGTGTGGGCAGGTAAAGCGAGTTCGCCCGCCTCTAGCTGGCGCGCGATCACGCCCAGTCCCGCCGTGACGCTGCTGAAGGTATCAATGTCGCGCACCCTGTCCGCGCCGAAGCGCCGTTCCAGCAGTTGAATGAAGGCCGGGATTTGTGACGAACCGCCAGTGCGAATCACGGCGTCAATCTGGTCATCGCGCAGCCCGGCCTGCCGCACTACGTCGTCCAACCGCTGGCCAATGACGCGAATATCCGACTGAATCAGGCGCTCGAACTCGACGCGGCTGAGCGATTCCTGAATCGTGAAGCCCGGCCCGTTAAACAGCAGCGATACCTGCGGCGCGGTGGAGAGTGCGCGTTTGCCCGCCTCGGCGATATCAAACAGCTTGATGCCGTAGTTGCTCTGAATCAACCGGATGAGCATGTGGATTTTGTGCGGGCTGCGCGCGCCGCGTTCGATGCGCTCTAGCGCGTCCAGCCGTTCGCGCCGCTGCAAGGCCAGCAGGTCCTGCCAACTGGAAAAGGCGTCGTAAAAACTCCCCGGTATCGGCAGTTCGCGGTCGCCGGCGCGGTAGGTTTCGCCTTCGCCCAGGTGCGGCGGCAGCAGCGCCCGCACGATCTTCTGGTCGAACACGTCACCGGCAATCGGGATGCCGCCGCTTGCCAGCACCCGCCGCGTTTTGGGATTGCCCAGCCGCAGGATGCTGATGTCCAGCGTGCCACCGCCGAAGTCAAAGATCAGCACGTTCTGCTCGCGGTTGATGAAGGTTTCGTAATAGTGCGCGGCGGCCACCGGCTCGTATTGCAGGTAGACCGTTTGGTAACCGGCGCGGAAGGCCGCCTGCAGCAGCCGTTCGCGGGCTAACTCGTTGTGGGTGGCATCGTCGGAATAGCGGACAGGCCGCCCCAGCACAATCGTGTCCAGTTCGGTTTGCAGCAGGGCTTCGGCGCGGCGGCGGGTGATGTAGAGATAGGTGGCGATGATGTGTTCGAGGTAAAAATAGTTCGCGCCGACCAGCGTGCCCAGGTAGTTCGGCGACGACAGCCCCATCTTAAACGACAGGAACAGCCGCCCGGGGGAATAAATGTCGCGTTCGGCAAATACGTCGCGGATGAAGGAGGGCAGTTCGGCGAAAGTCAGTTCGATTTCGCCGACCGGCACCAGTTCGTACTTGGAGGGGCGCCCCAGGTTCTGCCGGTAGTAGGTGTCAATCGCGTCACGTCCGATATGAATGGTGCGGTCGTTGGTGATGTAGAGCGCGCTGCGCGCCACGTGCGGGTTGGCGTTGGCCGGGTCAAGCGGGATGAGGCGCAGGTGCTGACCATCGTAAACGGCCATGCCGGAGTTGGTCGTGCCAAAGTCCATACCGACAATCATCGTCCTGTATCCTCTGGCTGTGCCACTGAAAAAACGGGCATGGAAGTCTACTAGAGGTCAATAGGGATTACAAGGTGCAGTTTGCCAAATCAAACCCGCACCCCGCCGCTGTTTGCTACAATCATACTGTTTGTGGTGTTAAAACGGGATGGTGATAATAATGGATGACGTGGTGATTGTCAGCGCGGTACGGACGCCGATTGGCAAACTGGGCGGGGCGCTGGCGGCAGTGCGCCCGGATGATCTGGCCGCGCTGGTGATTCAGGAAGCGGTGCGCCGGGCGGGGATAAATGCCGCCGAAGTCGAAGAAGTTTATCTGGGCTGCGCCAACCAGGCCGGCGAAGATAACCGCAACGTGGCGCGCATGGCGCTGCTGCTGGCCGGCCTGCCCGACCGGGTGGCGGGTGTGACGGTGAACCGGCTGTGCGCCAGCGGCCTGAACGCGGTCAACCAGGCGGCCCGCGCCATTCGCTGCGGCGAAGGGGATATTTTTGTCGCGGGCGGCGTAGAGTCCATGACACGCGCGCCGTATTCGCTGCCGAAAAACGCGCAGCCCTGGGCCAACGGCAACCTCACCGCCTACGATACCACGCTCGGCTGGCGCTACCCCAACCCGCGCCTGGAAGCTCTGTTCCCACTGGAAGCGATGGGCGAAACCGCCGAAAACATCTATGAACTAAGCTGCGCCGGACAGATTACCGGCGGCGAAATCACCCGCGCGGAGCAGGATCGGTTCGCCCTGCAAAGCCAGTCCCGCGCTGTCCACGCTATCAACGCCGGGTATTTCCGGCGGGAGATCGTGCCGGTCAGCATTCCGCAGCGGAAGGGCACGCCGCTGGTGGTAGACACCGACGAACATCCGCGTTATATCAAAACTGGCGACAGCTACCAACTGGCAACAGATTTCGAATCGCTGTCCCGGTTACAACCGGCCTTCCGCGCCGGCGGCACGGTGACGGCGGGCAATTCCAGCGGCCTGAATGATGGCGCGTGCGCGCTGGTGCTGATGTCCGCCGCGAAAGCCGAGGCGCTGGGCGTTAAGCCACTGGCGCGCTGGGTGGCGTCCGCTGCCGCCGGGGTAAACCCGCGCACGATGGGACTCGGCCCCGTTCCGGCCACCCGGAAGGTGCTGGCGCGCGCGGGCAAAACGCTGGCCGATATTGATCTGGTGGAACTGAACGAGGCGTTTGCCGTGCAGGCGCTGGCAGTGCTGCGCGAGCTGGGCATCAGCGAGGCGATCACCAACGTTAACGGCGGTGCGATTGCGCTGGGACACCCGCTCGGCTGTTCCGGCGCGCGCATCCTGACGACGCTCATGTACGAAATGCACCGCCGCGCCGATGCTGGCGAGACGATGCGCGCCGGACTGGCTACCCTGTGCGTGGGCGTGGGCCAGGGCGAAGCCACGATTATCGAGATTATTCGGTAAAGACTGATTGTTGCAAAAATGTAGGGACATGGCAGCGCCATGTCCCTGTCGTTACATAAACTTTCCCGTCAGGGTGTTATCCCCGGCTCACGGCTGGTCCAGTCGCCGCCGCGCCAGCAGCAGCCCACCCACCGCCAGCACCATGAAGGCCGCGCCGATCAGCACCCAGCGCAGCAGCGGCGTTTCGCCCGTTTCCGGCAAGCGCGTCACGCTCAGCACCTGTGCCTGGGTAGTAGGGCCGCCTTCCACGCTGACCTCGTTAATGATGATAAAGGGTACAACGATGTCGTCGCGGATGCGGGTGCGGATAACCACCGTCACCGATGAGCGCGGCCCAATTTCGGCAAACGTCAGCCGTATCGTCTGGCCGTCAACGGTGGCATTGGACGGGACGGACAGGATTTCCAGATCGTCCGGCACGCGGTCAATAACGGTCACATTGGTGGCCGGTGTGTCGCCGTTGTTGGTGACGATAATCGTCCAGGCCACCTCTTCGCCCGGCGCGCTGAACGGCGGGTCAGCCACTTTACTGATGCCAAAGCTGCCAACCACAACCGACGGCCCGGGGGTCCCAGGTGGCGGCGGCGTTTGCGTGATTTGATCGGACGGTTGGAGCGCAAAGCCGAAGTCATAGGTATGGTCATTATCACCGTAAATGCGGGTCGTCAGCCGCGTGAACGGGAAGTTGGTATCGCTGACCAACTGCGCCGGGTTGCGGTTCGTCCCGTCAGAGTCGCGGGCGTCGTCGTTACCATCCTGCAGCGTGGCGGCGTTCGCCCGCGTGATGTAGTAATTGGTCAGCGGCCCACCGTT
Source organism: Chloroflexota bacterium (assembly GCA_016223085.1). GTDB lineage: Bacteria > Chloroflexota > Anaerolineae > Aggregatilineales > Phototrophicaceae > CFX2. The sequence goes on along the minus strand of JACRPS010000021.1, from coordinate 143,010 downwards.
GTAGTTGGCCGGATCGTCCAGGCGGACTTCATAAACCGTATCTGCCAGTACCCCCACCGGCTCAAAATCTTCCCGCGTGCCGCTGCCGTTTAAATCACGAAAGTGTACGTTAGGCACAGGCGCAGGGAACAGGGAGTTGCTGGCAAAAATATTGGTTTCGTTAAAGTAATACTCGCCATCAGCATTGGTGGTGGTGCGGGCGATGGGGTTGGCTTCAACCTGACCGTCACCGTTCTGATCCATGTACAACTGCACCACAACGTTCGCCAGCTTGAGTTCGCCGGGGTCCTGCCGCCCGTTGCGGTCCAGGTCTTCCCAGATACGGTTGCCGATCTCCAGTGGCACCACGCCGCACACCGCTTCCAGATCGCCCAGACCATTCGCCTTGCCAAAAACCGGGAGCGGCGGCGGCTGGTTAGTCCTGCCGTCATAAATCCGGTAGCTGCGCACGCGCGCGCCGGTGTCGTTGTTGAAGTAAGCCACACCGCCGTCAAACAGCGGGTCGCTGCCGCAGCCGCTTTCGCACAGGGGGTCAAACACGGTCAGCCCAACTTCGTTGGTGCCGGGTACGATCACCAGACTGCCCATCGAAATTTCATCGTGCCGTCCAGCGCTCGGCACGGCCACATTCGGGATGTTACGGTCATGGAAAAAATACTCGCCGCCTCCCGGCCCTTCGTTGTTACCTGTGCCGGCGGTGGTGGCTCCGCCACAGGTGCCGTTGTCTTCCAGCGCCCACCGGCCACTGCCATCCGGGCAGGCTTTCAGGATGTCACCGCCAGTGATGCCGATGAACAGTTCGTTTCCAGGATCGGTGTAGCCCGACGGGTCTGGAGCCATAAAACCGGAACTGTCACCGAAGCGATCCCGGAAGCCCAGTATCATGTTGCCATCACCATCAAAGACAATGTCCACCAATTGTGGTTGTGGAAAGGTTGCGGCAACTCCGGTCGTTGGCGGCCAGGTAGTGGGTGTCGTCCACGGGTTCCACGCAGCCGAAGCGTTGGCGCAGTTCCCGCCCGGGATGGACCAGTCCACACAGCCACGCGCATAGTCGAGCGAGATATACGGATTGCCGTTCTGCACCACTTCCGACCGCCAATCCGGCGCGCCGGTCGGGTCGAACGAATAGACGTAAGCGCGCAGATCGGCGGGGTTCTGCGACGACTCCGCCGAACAGACGATGCCAACGTACACACGGCCCTCATGCGTGCCCAGGCCAAAGGGGCGCTGGTCGCCAACCGGACAGGTGACGCCAGGCAGGCCGGTCAGCCCAATGGTACGAATCTGGGCCGGGCGGGCGCCGCCGTCCAGCGTCAGGGGAATAATATGCAGGCTGCGGGAGAACAGGTTAACGACATACAGCGATTGGTCATCTTCGGACACGTCCAGATCACCAAGCGACAGTTTGCCAATGACTCGGTAAGCATTTTCCTCATACAGCCAGCAGTTTGGATGAGAGCGCGGCGTGGGGCAGTCATTGGTCGTCGCCGGGTGAGGGTCAGCGCCGGCGTTGATGCCGACGGAGTTCAGGTTAATCAGCAGACTGGGTCGCCCGCCGCCGACCGGGATACGATAAATCCCGCCCGGCCCGCCGGGGCCGAAACCGGTATGCCGCTTCAAAAAGGCGGCGGCCATAAAACTGCCCGATGAGCGGTGGTAGCCCAGCCCCAGGGTGGTGCCAATCTCATCGGCGTTCGCTAACGACCGTTCGCCAACCCGGTCAGACCAGGTCGCGCCTGTGTCGGATGGAAAGGCCACGAAAGTGGTGATGTTGGTGATGCTGGGGTCCGGGTTAAGCTGGTCGCCAAAGATGTAGCAGCTTGTCCCCAGTTCCGGGTCCTGGCTCATGCAGAACTGCCCCGGCTGGCTGAGGCCCATATTGATGCCGGTCGCGCCACCCGCGCCGCAGTCCACAAACGTGATGGTGGTGCTGCTATCGCCCCCCAGGCGGCGCCCGGAATACAAAAATGACTCCGGCCAGCTAAATTCCACCCGTACTTCGGTTGTACTGGTTGGCATCAGGCTGAAACCACCGCTGGCATCCGAGGTAGCCGTGCCAACGACCTGCCCAGTGGCATCGTAGGCGCGGGCGACTACGCCAGCCTGGCCCGGCTCGCCGGCCTGCTGCGTACCATCGGCATTATAGTCGCGGTAGGTGGCGCCGGAAATGGTGCAGCCTGGCTGGGCTGCTACCCCGATAACGCTGAGGCCAGTCAACCATAATACAACTGTGACCCGCCAACAAAGGCCCAGGAACGTGGCGCGAGCTACTTTTTGCATATCCCCACCCGAAGTTTTGTGACAAGTATTTCAAATTATAAAGACTTTGTTATACTCAGGCAAATAATTTATCCCTTACTGGCGCGGTTCTCACGGGTTTTTCAGTTTTCTCCAGATAGCGCGTGCCCCATTCAACCATCGTATCCAGCACCGGTGTCAGCGTCCGGCCAATCTCGGTCAGCGAGTATTCGACCTTCGGCGGCACTTCCTTGTACACCTCGCGGTGGATGATGCCGGCGGCTTCCAGCTCACGCAGGTGCTGCGTCAGCATCCGCCGGGTGACACCGGGCAGGCGGCGCTGGAGCTGCCCAAACCGCTTGGTGCCATCCAGCAGGTGATAGATAATCAGCGGCTTCCACTTGCCGCCGATGATGTCCAGGGTCACTTCCACCGGGCATTTGCCTTCAGGATGCTCCTGCATATGGCCTCCCATAGTATCCTTTTTGTGCCTATGTATAAACAATGTGCGTATTGCTCATTCTGAAACTATCTTACACAATCAGGCTGGTTTGAGACAGGGGGCAACCGGGCAAGCTGGATTGGATAGATTGTTAACGGTAAGGAGGGCCAGGGAAATGCATATCGAAGTTTACCAGGATACGGCCTGCCCCTGGTGCCGCATCGGCAGGCGGCATCTGCAACTGGCGCTGGAACGCTGGGACGGCGAACCCGTCACCGTCCAGTACCGCCCGTTTTTTCTGAACGAGTCGATTCCGCCGCAGGGGTACGACTTTCTGCCGTATATGACCGCCAAAGGCGGCGGACGAATCACGCCGGCGATGTTCTTCGATGCGCCGCGCCGAATGGGAGCGGCAGTTGGCCTCACCTTCAACTTTGACCGCATCACCCGTGCGCCGAACACGCTGCTGTCGCATCGGTTGGTCGCCCTGGCACCGCAGGCGCACAAGGAGGCGGTCATAGACGCCGTGTACGCCGCTTATTTTGAGTTCGGGCAGGACATCGGCAGCGTGGAGGTGCTGGCGCAGATCGCGGCGCAGGCCGGGCTGGACGCCGACGCGATGCACCGCCGCCTGCTGACCGACGAAGCGCGGGAACAGGTGATCGCCGAAGCGCATGACGCGCACGACCTGGGAATCACCGGCGTGCCGTTTTTTATCTTGAACCGCCGCTATGCGCTCAGCGGCGCGCAGCCGCCGGACGTGATGCTGCGCGCGATGCAGCAGGCCGCAGCCGTGGCGCGCACGTAACGAAAGGATGGAAGCAGGATGAAACTGGCTGTTTTTGGCGCAACTGGTGGAACCGGTGTACCGTTTGTGCAGCAGGCACTGGCTGCCGGGCACGAGGTAGTAGCACTGGTGCGCACACCATCGAAACTGGGGCTGCAGCACCCCCGACTGACGCTGGTGCAGGGCGACGTGATGAACGCCGCCGATGTGGAAAAAACGATTCAGGGTGCGGACGTCGTCGTGAGCATGATCGGCCCGACCAAAACCTCACCGCCGAATATGATGGCGACAGCGGCGCGGAACATCATCACGGCGATGAACAAGTGCGGTGTGCGGCGGCTGGTAGCGATGACCGGCGCGGGTGTGGCGTTCCCGGAAGACAGGCCGAAGCTGCTCAACCACATCATCAAGTTCGCACTCAAAACGATCTCGCCACAGGTGCTGAAGGACTCGGAGAATTATGCTGACCAGATTCGCGTCAGCGGGCTGGACTGGACGCTGGTGCGCGTGCCGATGCTGGCGAATGGTCCCGCGACCGGCAACGTCCGTGTAGGCTGGGTCGGAGTCAACACCGGGCCGCGCCTGGTTCGTGCTGATGCCGCTGCTTTTCTCCTCCGGCAGCTTGACGACCGGCAGTACCTTCATGCCGCGCCGGTGATTAGCAATTAACGCCGTTCGGGGTAAACTGGTGGGAACAGCCGGGGCACAGTAAGCGGTGCCCCTGCTGGTTATCATTTAACCACCGGTTTACCGCAATGGACGACGATCTCATCCACTACAACAAAGCGCGTTGGGAGGCGCTGGCAGCGGCCAACGTGGCTTTTTCGCGCCCGCTGCTGGACTTAACCCCGGAAACCGCGCGGCAGGTGCTTGACCCCTACAACGTGATGGGCGAGATCGCCGGACGGCGGGTGCTGTGCCTGGGCAGCGGCGGTGGGCAGCAGTCGGCGGCATTTGCGCTGCTGGGCGCGGATGTGACCGTATTCGACCTGTCCGACACGCAGCTTGAACGCGACCGCGCCGCGCTGGCGCATTACCGCCTGAGGGCGCGGCTGGTGCAGGGCGACATGCGCGACCTATCGGCGTTTGCCGACGCCACGTTTGATCTGGTGTTTCACCCCTATTCGATCAGCTTCGTGCCGGACACCGCGCCGGTGTTTGACGGCGTGCGGCGGGTGCTGCGCCCCGGCGGGCTGTACCGGCTGGACTGGCACAACCCATTTGCGAAAGGCACGGACGAACGCGACTGGAATGGCGTGGGCTACAACCTGAAACACCCTTACGCTGATGGCGAAGTGCTGTTTGACGACCCGCACTGGGACATCACTGCCGGCGATGGCACGGTAATCCGCGTGGAAGGCCCGCGCGAGTTCAACCACAAGCTGAGCACGGTCCTCAACGGCCTGATCGGGCGCGGCTTCACGCTACTGGGGCTGTGGGAAGAAGCGCCGGACGCGGATACCAGCGCCGCACCGGGGTCGTGGGGACATTTCCAGACGATCTCGCCGCCGTACTTCGCGCTGTGGGCAAGGCTGCAAACGGGATAAAATGGGGTATGTAGATGAGGATGGAACGTTATGGTAGACCGGATTATCCTTACCGTCCCTGATGACATTTCCGCCCGCGCCCGACAAATTGCCGACGCCACCGCGCAGCCGGTCGAACGGGTGCTGCTCGATCACCTCAAAACGCTGTTCGCGCCCCTGCCAGCCCTTGCCCCTGACGAACAGGCCGAGCTAGATGCGCTTCGACATCTTTCCGATGATGCGCTGTGGACAATCGCCCGCGAGCAAATGCCGGATGACGTTCAGGCGCGGGCACAGGTTTTGATGGAGCGTAATTCACGCGGGCAGATTACAAACGAAGAACACGCCGAACTGGAACAACTGGTGCAGCGCGCCGACCGGCTGATGCTGCGCAAGGCCGAAGCAGGCGCGTTGCTGCGACAGCGGGGTTACGTTTTCACTCAGCAGGATTATCAGCCCAAACATGAGTGATTTGTTGTGGATTACAATTAAACAACGAGTGTATGAACGCGCTCATGGCTGCTGTGAATACTGACAGACATGCGAAGTAAATACCGGGCAGACAATGCAGATTGACCATATTGATCCGAATGGTAGTGATGATCTGGATAACTTGTGCCTGGCATGTTGGAACTGCAACAGCAGCAAACACAAGGCAACAACTTCACCTGACCCCGAAACAGGGTTACTCCTGCCCCTTTTTAATCCTCGAAAACAAATCTGGTCAGAGCATTTTGAATGGATTGATGGTGGTATCAGAGTTAAAGGTTTAACTCCGGTTGGTCGAGCCACTGTTGTCCGATTAAAAATGAATCGCACCGCCATCGTTATTGCGCGCCAGCGGTGGGTTGAAGGCGGTTATCACCCACCGAAACACTAATCAGTTAGTCTCCATCATCTCTCGGTACACCGCTACCGTCGCGGCGGCGACCTGCTGCTGCGTGAAGTGCGCCAGCACGCGGGCGCGGCCTTTCTGCGCCAGATCAGCGCGCAGTTTGGCGTCGGCTTGCAGGCGGCGCAGGCAATCCGTCAGCGCGTTTACGTCACCTTCGGGGAACACCAGCCCCGCGCCGCCGATCACGTCCGGTATCGCGCCGCTGTCTGACCCCACCACCGGCACGCCGGATGCCATCGCTTCCACCAGCACCCGGCCAAACTGCTCTTTCCAGTTGGGGCGTGTCAGCGACGGCAGCGCCAGCGCGTCCAGTTGGCGGTACTGAGCAGGCATTTCGATCGAAGGTAGCTGGTCAACAAACGTCACGCGCCCGGCCATGCCGAGCCGTTCCGCCTGGGCTTGCAGCGCCGCCTTCTCCGGCCCACCGCCGATCAACCGCAGCCGCACGTCCGGCAGCCGCGCCGCCGCGTCCAGCAGCAGATGCACGCCTTTTTCGGGGACGAGGCGGCCAATGTAGCCAATGGTCAATTGTTCCGAGTTCCGAGTTCCGAGTTCCGAGTTAGAAGTATTGAGTACTGAGTGCTGAGTACTGAGTACCGAGTTTTCAGGACTGGAAACTGGCAACTGGAAACTGGCAACTTCTTCGGACTGACGACTGATGACTGATGACTGATGACTTTGAAACAACTCTGGATCCACGCCGAACTGCGGAATGACCGCCAGCGGGCCGGTGTAGCCTTTGGCGCGCCAGACGGCGGCGGCGCTGTCCGTGCCGACAATAGCGTAATCCACGTGGCGCAGCACCCAGCGTTCGCCCCACGAAAACGGTGGCGGGTAATCGCGCTGGATATTCTGCCAGCTAAAAAACAGTGTTTTTGCCCCGGCGCGGCGAGCGTGATACAGCGCCTGCCACGTCGCCAGATTGTACGGTTCTTCGTCAATGTGAACGATGTGCGGGCGGAAGCGGCGAATCTGGTCGCCCAGGCCGACGTAATGATGCAGGTGAAAGCTGCCGTTGAAGCGCAGCGGCAGCACCTCCAGCCGGTAGCCGCTGGTATAGACACGCTCCAGCGCCTGTTCGCCGCGCTCGTCCTGCCACGATGGTGGCACTACCGCCAGCAGGTCTATCCCCAGGCGCGCGATGTCCTCCAGCTTGCGCTGGTAAATGCCGACGATACACGCTTTGGACAGCATCAGGACGCGGAGGGGTTGCATCATGCTGGCTGCGTTTCCGCAAATGCCAGCACGTGGCCGTCCGGGTCGAGGCAGTAGGCGACAACATCGCCCCAGTCGCGCTTTTCCAGCCCACTGAGGTTACGCGCGCCCGCCGCCAATGCTCGTCGGTAATACAGCAGAGCGTCCGCCACCACCAGATATAGTTCAGCGCGAGGGATGCCGCGTGCGGCGGTTGGGTCAGGCAGCGCATCCCCCAGCAGGCGTTTGATGCCCGCTTCCGGCATCAACCCTAGGATATTGCCTTCACCTAAATGAAATTCGGTCATGCCTGGAACGTGCAGCGCGGGCTGAAGCTCCAGCACAGCGGCGTAAAACCGCGCGCTGCTCTCCTGGTCGCTGACGTAGAGAATGGTGTGGGTGCGGACGATCACGAATAGGCACTCCTTGTATCGAGGCTAATCCGCCGCCGCTGCCGTGTAACTGGGCAGATGGGTTTCCACGCGGCGAACCGGCGGCCAGGCATAAACGGCGACCGTCAGGGCGATGATAATCACGCCGGTCATAACCAGCACCAGGCCCATGCCCGCGCCCGGCTGGTTGCCAACAATGGGCGCGACGGTATTCCAGGCGGACGTGCCGACGGCGGGTTCGAGGATATTATCCACCAGCGGGCCGGTCAGCAAAAATGAGGTCGTCGCGCCCAGATAACCAAGTTGGTTAACAACCGCAAAAATCCGCCCCTGCATATCCGGCGGTGTTTTTACCTGCAAAATGGAGGTGTACAGCGCCCACGTTTGCAGGGCAGCGATCAGGACGAAGATCGAAACCGCCAGCACCAGCGGCGAGCGCGTGGTGCCGTAAACCAGGAACATCAACCCGACCACCAGAAACGCGGGCATGACGGTATGGATACGCGACCGGCTGCCACGCGCGCCCCGTGCCGCCAGCCAGCCCGCACCGACGAATCCGCCCAGGCTGTTGGCCGCCAGCACCAGCCCGGTGATCGTCTCGCTGCGGGTGATGGTCATCAGGTAGGGGATGGACAGTTCCAGCGGGCCGTTGAGCAGGAAGTTCATCAGTGTGAAGTACATCACCAGCACGCGCAGACCGGGGCGTGATTGCAGATAACGCCAGCCGCCGGCTAGCTCGCGCCAGAAACCGCCGCTGCTGGCACGCGCTTCGTCCGACTGCGCCGGGCGGGGGATGTGCAGCCCGTAGATGACCACGACCGCGACGACAAACGTCAGCATGTCCAGGGCGATAATCCCGGCGATACCGATCAGGCCGTACAGCAGGCCGGTCAGTGCCGGGGCAATCACACCGGCCAGCGGGAACAGCATAGACTGGATAGCGTTGGCGCGGTCGCGCTGCTGGTCGGGAATCAACATGGTGATGGTCGCGCTTTTGGCCGGTTCCTGGAACATGGCAAACACGCCGTTCAGCAGCGCGACGGCGTACAGATGCCACAACTGGAACGCACCGGACAGGAAGCTGGCGACCAGCAGCAGGCTGCCGATGGCCTGCCCCGCGTCCGCCAGAATCATGACCCTGCGCCGGTCCCAGCGGTCTACCAGCACCCCGGCGGCGCTGCTGAACAACATGGCGGGCAGTTCGTTAAAGAACGCCGTCAGCAGCAGCGGCGCGGCGTCGCCCGTTTCGGCAAACACGCGGATGCCGATGGCGATGCTGCTCATGCGGCTGCCAATGAGCGACAACCCCTGCGTGACGACGAGGATGTAGAAGGTACGGAGGTGAGTCATCAGATGGCTTTTATCGTGGGTGAAAAATCAACAAGCTCTATCACACGCCCTAAATCAAAATCAACTTTGTGAATACTCATCGGATAACCATACAGAGCATTGTATTCGACACGACATAGCGCAGGTATAAAAATGCATGAACGAGCCTCATCAAAGGCGTAATCAATAGCAGGCTGAACATTCTCACCCTTTACCAACTTGCCATCTCTCACAATTTCCTCAAAGCTACTGTAAAAATGTCCGCTCTCAATACCATACCGTATCACTACCGAATAACTGGTTATTTTGTTGGCTTTCCATTTAGCTTCGTTGACACAAAAATTTATGAAAGCAATGCTGATGCTGATGATATACAGGGAAACAAGTATTGTAGGGATAGCTAAACAGCCCTTGAGCACATATTCCCTGCTGCAACCCTTGAGTATTGGGAAAGTCGGTGCTCGTTCAATTTCCTCCCATGAGGTTCTTGATGTGTAGAGAGATGGCATGGTTATTCAGCCTTTGAATACTGCTTAACTGCACATTCTTCAACTATTAAACACCTTCCACCCTCGGCGCGGGGCGCAGCAGCCCAACCAGTATCGCCAGAATCACCTTTGCCATGTAATAGACCGAACGCAGTAGCGTGATTGAAGACCGACCGCCTGCGCGCGGTTTCATCGTCACCGGACGTTCCTTCAGACGCAGGCCGGCGCGGTGCAGCAGCACAATGGATTCGGGTTCGGGGTAGTCGTGTGGGTAAACCTGCGCGCACAGTTTGATCGCCTTGCGGTTGGCGGCGATAAAGCCGGAGGTGGGGTCGGTGAACCGATTGCCGGTGATGGACGAAATCAGCCGCGCCAGGATCAGACTGCCCGCGCGCCGCGCCGCCGTGCCCACATAGCCGCGATCTTCCAGATAACGCGAACCGATCACCACATCGGCATCCCCTTGCAGCAGCGCGTCCAGCAGCGCCGGGATGTCCTGTGGTTCGTGCTGGCCGTCGCCATCATTGCGCACCACCACGTCATAGCCGTTCAGGTCGGCGAACATAAAGCCGGTCTGCACGCTGGCCCCGATGCCGACGTTATGCGGCAGGTGCAGCACCACCGCGCCGGACGCTTCGGCAATCGCGCCAGTGTCATCGGTCGAGCCGTCATTCATCACCAGCACGTCCGCCCAGGGGGCGGCCTGGCGCACCCGTGCGATCACGCCGGCGATGCTGTCGGCTTCGTTCAGCGCCGGGACAACCACCAGCGTTTTGGGATAGTTATCAGTCATCAGTTTTCAGTTTTCAGTTTTCAGCTATCGTTCGATAACTGAAAACCGGGAACAACCTCGATACCGATGAAGTTTAACAGCGCGGCTTGACAACGCCAATGCTGAAGTACAGTGGCTACCTCACTTCCGCTTCCTCGGCGCGTGTGGACTCCAGCCGCGCCACCAGAAACCAGCCCTCGCGTTCGCAAATCTCCCCGTAGACCGGGCTGACGATGCGGATAGTCCAGTCGTAGCGCCCCGTTCCTGGAAGCTGGCGCACCGGCAGTTGGAAGCCGGTCATGCCTCCGCCCGGCATGTCTACCCCTTTGTTCGCGCCGGTCACATGATGAACCGCCATAAACCGAATCGTGACATCCGGCGCGGGGGACTGTGCAAGCAGGGTGATGTGCATGTCGCGGGCAAAAATGCGGCGCCGGTTGAGGTTGGTGTCGGTGTAAAACGACTCGCACAGGCTGGCCGCTGCCAGGGTCGGCGCGAGGGTAGGTGTCGGCGTAGGTGTGAAGGTTGGCAGCGGCGACACGGGCGTAAAGCTGGGGGTGGGTGTCCAGGTCGGCGGAAGCGTGGGCAGAACGATGGGCGTGGCGCTCGGCGTGGGGGTTGGTAGCTGTGCTGGGGCACAGGCCGCCAGCGCGCCGATCACTGCGACCAGTAATCCTCTACCAAACGAGGCGCATAACGCACCACAGCAACCCCTCTCCGGTGGGGAGAGGGGTTTGGGGGCAGGACGGTGGAACACAGCGAACGTTATTGCAGGCTGTCCATCAGGTGGCGGAAACGCTGCGCCATCACCTTGAGAATTGCAATCGGGATGTCGGTATCTTCGCGCAGGACGCCCATAAAATCCAGTTGGGTTAATACCAGGCAGGTCGTCGGCTCGGTTGCAACCACCGAGGCCGTACGCGGCGCTTCGTCCAGCAGCGACAGTTCGCCAAAAAAGTCGGTCGGGCCAAGCTGGTTAACCACCACCGTTTCACCGTTTGCCAGTTCGCGCACGGCCTCGGCATGGCCCTTGGCGATAATAAACAGGCCGATGCCCAGCGTTCCCTGGCTCACAATCGCTTCGCCGGTGGCAAAACTGCGCTCCGTGAAACGCCGTGCCAGCCGGTTTAACTGCCGGTCGTCCAATCCCTTAAACAACGGCACAGTTTGCAAAAAACGGATTCGTTTATCGAGGTCCTGCATGGTGTTTTCCCGCCTTCTGGTATGGATTGTGCTTTGGGGGAGATTATAACCGGAATACGGTACAATTAAAAAACTTGCATTGAAGGAACTGTGTTTTATGCCGGACGACACCTTTGAACTCGAACTGACCGACATGGCGCACGGTGGCAGCGCTATTGGGCGGCACGGCGGGCGGCTGGTGTTCCTGCCCTATGCCATTCCCGGCGAACGGGCGCGCGTGCGTGTTACGCATGAAAAAGGCCGCGTTGCCTTCGCGGAAGGGCTGATGCTGCTGGAAGCGTCCGCCGACCGCGTGCAACCACGCTGCCCGCACTTTGGCCCCGGCAAATGCGGGCGCTGCCACTGGCAGCATATCGCCTACCCTGCCCAACTGCTGCTGAAGCAGGACGTGCTGGCCGACCAGCTTGACCGGCTCGGCGGCTTCGGCGCTGCCGACGTGCGCGCCGTCATCGCCAGCCCGCAGGAGTGGGTCTATAACCATCATATGACGTTCGCGCTGGTGAAAGCCAAGCAGTTACCAGTCGTCAGTCATCGGTCAGAAGAAGTTACCAGTCACCAGTTGCCAGTTACCAGTTCCGAAAACTCAGCACTCAGCACTCAGTACTCAGCACTCGGCACTCGGCACTCGCCTCTACTCGCCTTCCCCTCCACCGTTGAGGGCCGCTTTCACCCGATTGTCGAGTGCCACATCCTGCACCCGGAGCTGCTGGCGCTGAAAAACGCGCTCGATCTCGACAGTCTGCCGGACGTAGACCAGGTGCGGCTGCAAATCGGCACGGACGGCGCGCATATGATAATCCTGACGCTGACCAGCGAGGACGCGCCGGAACTGGAAACTGACCTGCCGACCAGTGTCAACATCCTGCTGCCCGACCACGAGCCGGTCAATCTGATTGGCGATTCCCACTCGTATTACGCCATCGGCGGGCGCACCTTCCGCGTGACGGCGGGCAGCACGATCCGCCCGAATGTCTCGCAGTTGGATAACCTCGTTAGCATTGTGTTGAACGCGCTCGACCTGCGCGGCGGTGAAACGGTGCTGGATTTATACGCCGGCGTGGGCATCTTCAGCGCGTTTATTGCCCCGCGCGCCCGCCGGGTGACGCTGGTCGAAAGTTACCCGCCCGCCGTCACCGACTCCGACGAAAACCTGAACGATTTTGACAACGTGGACATCATCGAAGGCTCGGTCGAAGATGTGCTGGACGCGCTTGAAGGCCGCTACGAGGCGGCGCTGGTGGATCCGCCCGCGTCCGGTTTAAGCACGGACGCACTTGACCGCCTGGCCGACATCGGCGCACCGCGTCTGGTGTACGTCAGCAGCGACCCGGCCACGCTGGCGCGTGATGGCAAGCGGCTGGCGGCAAAGGGCTACCGGCTGCGCTATGTCCAGCCGATTGATCTCGCGCCGCAGACCTATTACATTGATTCGGTCGCGTTGTTCGAGCGCAAATAAGCAGATGACCGACTACAAAACTGCCCCGCCTGATTCTTTGATGTCAACGTCAGCCGTCCAGATGGCGCTGGATATGCCCTGGAAGGCCATCAACGAACTGGAACGCCTGCTGCTGCTGCCGCTGGCGCGGCTTCAGTTCGCGCTGGTGGGCGTGGCCTGGGGCGCGGGCTGGAAGCTGTACGGCCTGCCGATCATCCAGAAGCACCGCCGCAGCACGCTGACCATCGGCGCGCAGCTGGAACTGCGCTCGACCGCCCGCAGCAATCCGCTTGGCCCGCACCGCCCGGTCATCCTGAGCACGCGGCGTCCCGGCGCGGTCTTGCAGATTGGCGACGACTTCGGCATGACCGGCGGTAGCATCGTCGCCGAGGAGCGCGTTATTATCGGCAATCGTGTTACCGTCGGCGCAAACACGATTATCGCCGACACCGATTTTCACCCCCTCGACCCGCTGCGCCGCCAGCAGACTCCGATAGATGGCGCGACCGCCCCCATTGCCATCGAAGATGACGTGTTCATCGGGATGCAGTGTTTAATCCTCAAGGGCATCACCATCGGCGCGGGCAGCGTGATCGGTGCGGGCAGCGTCGTCACACGCGACGTGCCACCCGGCGTAATCGCGGCAGGCAACCCGGCGCACGTCATCCGGGCGCTGTAACTTCCTCACGGCGACAATTTCCCGCCCATTTTCCCTCCCGTCGGGAGGGGGACGTTCGACCCCACTTGATAATATGCTAACCGTGACAGCCGGCTAGTCAAAACGTAAGCAGCTTGTCTCGAACTGAAGGTATGAATAACAGGAGGAAAAGAGATGTCTTTACGTCGAGCGTCGTTAGTGCTGTTGGGTGTGCTGGTAGCTACCACGTTGGCAATCGTCGGGGTGGCTGCACAGTCTCAGTCCGGTGCAAACGCGGAAGCGACTCCTGAACTGACCCCCCAGGAAACCCTGCAACGTGAGAAGGTCATGCGGGTGATTGACGAAGCGTTCATACCGGGCGATTTTGCAGTACTTGATGAGTACCTGTCAGAAGATTACGTCGTCCATTCGCCCTTCGGCGATCTCGACCGTGAGGGGACAAAAGGTTTCCTGGGGGCGCTGCGGAGCGCGTTAAGCGATTTTCAAGCTGTACGTGAGCCGGTGGTGGTTGAAGGAAATCTGGTCGCCACCCGGAACGTGTTCACAGGCATCTTCACAACCGAATTTGCCGGCCCAACGGGTCCGATTCAGCCCAATAACCAACCAGTCGTGTTTGAGTTCATCACCATTTTCCGCTTCGACGAGGATGGCATGATCGTGGAAGAGTGGGTGCAGTTCGATACGCTGGGCTTCTTCACGCAGCTTGGCGCAATGCCTGCAAACTGAGCACCTGTCTCGATTAACCAGAACCATCCCGGACTGAAAGTATGGACATTACAGGAGGATAGCCATGTCAGCCGAACAGAATAAGGAATTTGTCCGCCGATACTTCGCCGCTCTCAGCGGCAAGGACAAGACGCCGGGTCTGGTGGACGAGTACGTAGCCGACTCCGACCCGGAACTCAAGCAGCATATCGCCTATGCCGAGTCCGCCTTCCCCCGTTACGAACTCATCGCCGAAGACGTGATCGCCGAAGGCGACCGGGTGGTGGTGCGCAGCTTCCTGCGGGCGGTACACAAGGGCGAATGGATGGGCATTGCGGCAACCGGCAAACAGGTGACAATGCCGTTCATCATCATTTACCGGATTGCCGATGGCAAAATCGTCCAGCACTGGATGCAAGGTGACACGGTGGGGCTGATGCGGCAGCTTACCGGCGCGGCGGAAGCCCAGCCGTCCAGCGGTTAGCCAATAGTACCGCCAACGGTGGACCTGAATTCCGTCTGGGATTTGATCGCCCCGGCTCAACCGGACTCGTTGAGGGAGATTGAGCCGGGGCTGTACGCCGCGATCTGGTGGGCGCCGGTTCCCCGGGATGAAGTTGATCGGCTGCTGCAAACGCCGGGTATCAACATCCACGATGAACACGTCAACCCCAGATCACTGCCGGGCGGCGTCATTGTGTATTTTTCGGTTCGCTCAGGTTGAGTAGAGCATTTTTTCCAGTAGCATTTCGATTGACGCAGCTTGGCCGCGCTGCCATGCCGCCGCAAACTCATCAGGCGACAGGTCGTTCCTGAGTTGGACAACCAGCTTGGCAGGTCTGTCAGTTTGGAATGTCAGCACCGATTCATGTTCGGGATGATGAAGATAAAAGCCAATGAGTTCGACAGCCTTTTCATTGTCGCCAGTCTGAGCCAGATTTTCAGCGATGACCAGTACAAGGTAAAGAAGCGCGGTGACGCTTTGGAGAGCTTTTGTACTGTCAAAGGCGGCACGAAAATAGGGCTTTGCCGTTTGAAAACCGTTCATTTCACATACTATTCTACTCAGGTTAAGTTCAAGCGATGGACGTGAACTCCCAATAGCCCTGTAAATCGTTAAACTTTCTTCAAGAAAATCTTTTGCTTCTCTGAGATCACCCCTGGCTCTGGCAATCAAACCCAATCCTTCAAGACCATCGGCAACCATTGTCGGAAAACGATTTTTCTGAGCAAGGTTCAACAGCTCGTTGTACAGTTGTTCAGCCTGTTGGTAGTCCTTTCCCTGGTAGGCCAGATAAGCCAGGTCACGTAATGGGTATACAGCACCCCAGCTATTCCCTACCTTCTGGTAATCCCGGTAAGCCTGCTCAAGGAGTGCACGACCGCGATCCAAATCTTTGTGATTTAGAGCATCACCGCCCACTAAAAACAGGCTGGTGGATTTCTCCCACGTGTCCCCGTACTGCTGTGTCAGTGGATACAGTTCCTGGTAGATAGCGTGGGATCGTTCAATATGTTCCAGTGCATCCAGCACAATCGCGTACAGCATGAATGGAATGATCGTATCCTGGGGTTGACCACACGCTTCCATGATGCGAACACAATTCTCAGCTATGGGCAGTGCTTCGTGATTGAACAGCAACCGATGTAAAAACAGGCCCTGCCCCAAAAGCAGCTTGCCTACCGTCCGGTTTTCTTCCCCACCAAAGTGATGGAGCGCCTGTTCATAAATCTGTAGACCTTCCTGATACCGTGCCTGCATATCGAAAAACAACCATAGCTCGGCGAACTGTTCGATCAGATCGGTATCGCGCGCCTCGCCGGCCGTCTGAAACCCTCGCTGGATGTTATCAAAGTCAGTTTCGATCTGGTTTAGCGCCTCTAACTGCTGCGCGCCTCTCAGCTTTTCCGCCTGTCTGGCAGCGAATTGGGCAAAGTAACCGGCGTGGGCGTATCGCACCTGTTGTGCTTCTCCTGAGTGTTCAAGCTGCTCTGCCGCATACTGTCGCAGCAGTTCATGGACTTCGTAGCGCCCGCTGGCCGGGTCGCGCCGCAGCAGCGCCTTGTCCACCAGCGCCGCCAGTGTCATCACGTCCGCTCCGGTGACGGCCTGCGCCGCTTCCCGCGTGCAGCCGCCGCGAAACACCGACAGCCGGCGGAACACGGCTTGCTCGTCAGTTGTCAGCCGCGCCCAGGCCGCCTCAAACACCGCCCGCACGCTGCGCAGGCGTTCCGGCACATCCCGCTTGCTGGTGCGTAGAAAGTCCAGGCTGCGCGTGATTTCTTCGGCGATCTCATCCGGCGATAGTCCTCCAACCCAGGCTGCCGCCAGTTCCAGCGCCAGCGGCATCCCCTGCGCCAACTGGCAGACCCGCACCACGCCATCCGGTCCCGCTTCCGGCGCAAAATCGGCGCGGGCACGGCGGGCGCTCTGCACAAACAACTGTACCGCGCTGTAGCTCAGGGCGTCGTCCCCGGCCTGTTCAGGATAAGCCATGCCGCCCAACGTGTAGACGCTTTCACCGTGCAGGTTGAGCCGTTCGCGGGACGTGACCAGCGCCGCCACGCCCGGCGCGGCTTGCAGCATGTCGGTCACCAGCGGCGCGCCGTCCAGCAGGTGCTCAAAATTGTCCAGCACCAGCAGCAGGTGTTTGTGCCGCAGGAAGTCGAGAAGCTGCTGCACCGGCGTTCGGCTGTCCGGCGCGAACTGGAAGCCGAGGGCGTCGGCAATCGCGGGAATGATGCCGTCCGGTGTGGTCAGCGGCGCTAACGGCACGACGTACACGCCGTCGGGAAACGGTAGGGACACGATATATCGTGTCCCTACGAAGGTTTCGGCCAGCGCCAGTGCCAGCCGCGTCTTACCCATGCCGCCCGGCGCAAGGATGGTGATGAGCCGTGTGTCTCCCTCGCGCAGCAGGCGCGTCAGGTCGGCCAGTTCGCGCGTCCGCCCGATGAACGGTGACACCGGCGCGGGCAGGTTGTGTTTGATGGGCTGCGCCGCTTCCGCCGCGCTCACCAGCCCCAGCGCGCGGGCGCGTTCGGTGGCCTGCGCGCGGTTGTCCACGCCGAGTTTGTTGAAGATTTGCCGGATGTACCATTTGACGGTGGTGTAAGCGACGACGAGGCGTTCGGCAATTTCACTGTTCGACAACCCCGCAGCGACCAGCGCCAGGACATCCAACTCGCGCTTGCTCAACGGTTCGAAACTTCGATCATCGGACTGAGGGCTAACGTCCACCATGCCGCCGCCTCCCATCAGAACTTCGATAATCCATTATAAAGTAAATTGATGAAAGCAATGGCAGTTATCCGCCTTGCGGGTACAATCTGTTGAATCGATTGGTCAAGGGTTTCGCCTGCATCAGGTGTGCCGGCGCGCAGCGACATTCATGAATCCAAACCCCTCCTCGACAAAATACCCACCGTATTTTTTGACTGCCCTGCTGCTGGTGGCAGCGCTGTTTCTGCTGATCGGCTATGATGACCGGTTGCCGGTGCTGGACACCGACGAAGGGATTCTGCTGGCGCAGACCTTCCGCGACCGGGGCTTGGGCGAAATCCCCGTGATGTCCGTGCGCGGCTACCCGCCGGTGATTCTGGGGCTGTTCGCCGCCACGCAGCGCGTGACCGAAGCGATCACTGGCACGTCCGCCGTCACCCACGCCGAACTGATCGTCCGCGTCGTGCGGCTGCTGAGTGCGGCTGCCAATCTGGTCACGGTGTATCTCCTCTATCGCATCGGGGACAAACTGCATTCGCCGCTGGTGGGCGCTGTCGCCGCGCTGGTCTGGGCCGTGCTGCCGGTCGTCCAGGCGCAGATGCGGCTGGCACTGACCGAACCCTGGCAAACGGTGTTTGTGACCGCGTCGGTCTGGGCGATGTTACAAACGCTGGACACCCGGCGATGGTCGTGGGCGGTCGCCGCTACGGTGTTTGGCCTGGGCGCGGTGGCGGCCAAATACAGCATCTTCACCGTGCTGGGGTTGGGAGTCGGCGCGACGTTGTGGCTGGCGTGGTCGCATCACCGCCGCTGGCTGTGGGTGACGCTGGCGCAGGTCGGGCTGATTGCGCTGGCGGCCTACCTGCTGCTGGCCGTGTACGGCGCGAGCACGCTGGTTGACCGGGGCAACGCCGAACCGTCGCAGTTCATGAATTCCGGCCTGCAAAATCTGGTGAACCCGGCGCGGGTGCTGTACCTGTACAACGTGGCAGCGGCGCAGGTCGGCCTGTATGGGTTAGGGCTGCTGGCGCTGGTGCTGTTGATCGGCACGGCGCTGTTTTTGCGGCAGGCATCGGCAGACCGCCGTGCCGCCTGGCTGCTGCTGCTCGCCTTCAGCCTGGTTCACGTGTGGCTGGTGTCGTCGTTTCTGGTGTGGGACCCGCTCAAAGACCGTTATATCTCGCCTGCATCCAGCGTCCTGGCGCTGCTGATTGCCGTGTCGTTGCTGAGCGCCGGCTGTGCCCTCAGCCGCCGGCTGACCGTTCGCGCTGCCGTGCCGCTGGCGCTGCTGCTGGGCGCTTGGGCGCTGCCGCCGCTGGTTACACGCTCCCAGCAGATTGTGGCTTTGACCTACCCCTACACCGAGCGGGAAATGGTGCAGTGGTCAGTGGCCTCGCTGGAACCGGGCACCCTGGCGATCACCGGGCTGGAAGGTCAGAAATGGTACTGGCGGCTGTTTAACCCGATATGGGGCGGCTACACCGGCCCGCACCGCCCGCTGGTGGAAACGATTCGTTACCTTGACCAGCCGCCGGACGACTGGCGCGGGAATGGCATCGCTTACGTCCACCTCGCCGGCAACTACCCCGGCGACGACCCGCCGCTGCCTATCCGCGACGAGATGCTGCTGCTGAAAGCCTTCCCCCCGCCGGATTCAGCCCAACCCTGGCGCGGCGACCCGTTTTACATCTACCGCGTTGAGCGGATGCAGCACGAAATCGAGGCAGCCTTCAGCGGCGGCATCATCCTGGTCGGTTATGACTTGGACAGGACGCGGGCGAAACCGGGGGAAAGCCTTACTGTCCGGCTGTACTGGCAGGCGGAGCAGCGCCCGGCGGCGGACTATCACCTGTACCTGCACCTGTCCTCGCCGGATAACCACGACGCGCTGGCACAGGCCGACGGCACGCCCGCGCTGCCCGGTCGCCCGACCTTCACCTGGGACGATCCGCACGAAACGCTGGTCAGCCCGGCCTATACCATCACCATCCCGCCCGATATTCCGTCCGGCGAGTACCGCCTGCTGGCGGGCTTGTACGATTTTTCGACCGGGCAGCGGTTGACCACGAATGAGGGGGATTATGTCACACTCAGCCGCATTACCGTCGGCTCCTGAAACCGGGCACCGATCGGCGCGCTGGCTGGTGACCGTCGGCGTCGTCTGGGCAATCGCCATTCTGGTCTTGGCGGCGCTGTCCGAACCGACGCCGGAAAGCCTGACGTATCTCGTTTCAATACTGGGCAGCGGCCTGTATACTGGCCTGTTGTATCTGACGCGCCGCTGGTGGGCAAACCGCGTTCGCCCGCGTGGCTGGATGTCCTTAAGCCTTTGCTCTGGCTCATTCCGTGTACAATCTATCTGGTTGCCGTGCTGCTGGCGCTGTCGGCGGCTCGGCTGATGTAGGTATCTTCGCAGTCAATTCCGCCTGTTCGTGAAAAGTAATTGCAGATTCCGGTGGACGGTCTATGTCGCATATTTTTATCAGCTACAGCAAACAGGATATTGACTTCGCCCGCTACCTGCGCGCCCTGCTGGAAAACGAAGGCTTTGCCGTGTGGATGGATGAAAAGGGGATTGAACCGAGTGAAGACTGGTGGGAATCCATCGAACAGGGCATTCTGAGCTGTGGCGCTCTGCTGGTCATTATGTCCGGTCACGCCCGCGAGTCCAGGTGGATTAAACGGGAAATTCTGCTGGCGGAAGATCAGGGCAAACGGATTTTTCCGGTGCTGCTGGATGGAAAAGTCTGGCCGCGCCTGGCGGATATTCAGTACGAGGACATGCGCGCCGGCCTGCGGGCGAAGCTCTCTGCTGCGTTTCTCAATGCGCTTCGCGCCGCGCTGCCCACACCATCCGCCGCTGGCCGTTCCGTGACGTTCACCATCACCAACGGCAACATCGTGGATTTTGCGGCGGACGTGATCGCGCTCAAACACGCGCGGAACTTTTACGGCTCGGACGCGCTGGTGACGCGGTTGCTGGAACTGCTGCCCCATATTGACGTGGAACAGCTTCACGTGCTGCCCGGCGAACACTGCCTGATCGAAACCGAGGGCGCGATCACCGCGCCGAAAGCGTTATACGTCGGCACTGCCGCGCCGCGCCAGTTCGGCTACCAGCAAATCCACGACTTCGCCTATCAGGTGCTGGAAGTGCTGGCCTACGAAGCGCCACAGACGCGCCATCTTGCCATGACGATTCACGGGCCGGGCTTCGGGCTGGACGAACGCGAGGCGCTGCGGTCGCAGGTCGCCGGCTACCTGGACGCGCTGCGGGCCGGGGCGCTGCCGCCGGCGCTGGAACGCATCACCATCCTCGAAATCAGCGACAGCCGCGTCGCCCGCCTGCGCGCCGTGATGGACGCCGACCTGCGCGACAGCGACGAAGCCGCGCCGCTGGCCGCCGGGTGGGGGTATCTGCTGCACGTGCCGGAACCGGCGGATACTGTTGAGCCGCCGGATAATACGCCGGTTGTGCCCGCCAAACGCCACGCGTTTGTGGCGATGCCCGTCCGCGCCGACACCGACGACCTGTTTTATTACGGTATTCAGACGCCGATTCATGCGTTGGGGCTGCTGTGCGAACGGGTGGAACAATCGAACCCGACCGAAGACCTGCTCGACCAGATCAAACGCCGCATTGAAACCGCCGCCGTGTTTGTCGCCGACCTGACCGATCCCGACCCCGGCGTTTACCTGCAACTGGGCTACGCCTGGGGCAAAGGCCGCCCGACCATTCTGCTGGCAAAAGCGGGTTCGCGGCTGGCGCTGGAAACCGCCCGGCCAACGCCGATCTTCTACGACCGGATTAAAGAGATAGAAAGCGCGCTGGCGCAGTCGCTGGATGCGCTGAAAGCGCAGGGATTGTTATGAGCAGTTTGTCACGCCCGCCGGAGTACGGCATCGTCCTTGCCACTATCGCCCGCCTGCTGCTGCGGCTGTTCGGCTGGCGCGCCGCCAGGCAGGTTCCGAATCTGCCTAAATTTGTGATTATTGGCGCGCCGCATACGTCCAACTGGGATGGCCTGATTCTCATCCTGATGGCGTTTGCGCTGCGTGTTCGGCTGCACTGGCTGGGCAAACATACGCTGTTTAAGCCGCCGTTTGGCGGTTTGCTGAAGGCGTTGGGCGGCATTCCGATTGATCGCGCGGCCAGCCGCAACGCCGTTGAGCAGGCGGTAGAGTGGTTCAACGGACGCAACCGCGCCGTGCTGGTAATCGCGCCGGAGGGCACACGCAGCCGGGCCGACCGCTGGAAAACCGGCTTTTACCACATTGCGCAGGGCGCGAACGTGCCGCTGGTGCTGGGCTTTATTGATTATTCGCGCAAAACCGCCGGCCTGGGGCCGGTGATTGACCCGACTGGCGACCTCGACGCCGACATGCAAACGATTCGCGCTTTTTATACCGGTATCACTGGACGGCACGAGGAGCGCATGAGTGATATCACGCTGGGATAGCGCCGCCAGCGGCCTGTAAAGGGGGAAGCATTGAATCTCATCGAAAACGACGACCTGCAACTGGAAACGCTGGCACGCCTGGCGCAGCCGCCGCCGCTGTTTGAACCCGCCAGCGCCCGCTTCTGGGACGACCCGTACATCGCGCAGCAGCTGTTAATAGCGCATCTTGACCCTGATACCGAGGCCGCCAGCCGCAAGCCGGAAACGATTGATCGCACTGTCGTCTGGTTAATGCAACGGCTGGATTTACAGCCGGGGGCGGCGCTGCTGGACCTGGGCTGCGGGCCGGGCCTGTACACGCGGCGATTTGCCGAACGGGGATTGCAGGTAACCGGTGTGGACTTTTCCGAAAACTCCATCCGGTACGCCCGCGACCACGACCCGCGCAGCATGTACATCCACGCCGACTATCTGACGCTCGACATGGCGAACAGTTTCGACGCCGTGACGCTGATTTACGGCGACATCTGTGTACTGAGCGACCAGCACCGCGACACGGTGCTGCAAGGTGTGCGCCGGGCGCTACGTCCCGGTGGCTGGTTTGTGTTTGACATAACAACGCCGTGCCACGACGACCGCCGGCAGCCGCCTTCCGGCTGGTCGGTCATCACCGGTGCGGGCTTCTGGAAGCCGGGGCCGCATCTGGTGCTGTCCCGCTATTACAACTATGCTGAACATGACACGGGTCTGGAGCAGTATCTCGTCATCGAGAACAACGGCGCAGTTACCGAATACCGTGTCTGGAGGCACTATTATACGCCGGAAACCATCGGTGCGGCGCTGCGGGCGCAGGGCTTCACTGTTGAAGCGGTCTATGGCGATCTGACCGGCACGCCCTACCAGCCCGATTCGCAGTGGGCGGGCATCGTGGCGCGAAAGGCGTGATTCTGGTCGCTCAGTCCCAACTGTTTTTGTAATCTTCCACGCACTGGCGGAAACTGATCGGCGGTCTGCTGACGCGGTTGTGGAACGGCGGCTGGCCGGTCAGGCGGTTCCGGCGGCATCGGGGTCTGATTGTCGAAGCCAGCGCACGACCACACGCGTTCCTTTACCGACTGTGCTGGTCACGGCCAGGCTCGCGCCAATACTGTCAGCTCGTTCCCGCATGTTGCCCAACCCCATACCCGCTGCTTCGGCCTCGGCGTCAAACCCCTTGCCATCATCCTCGATGCACAGCACGATATCTTCAGTTGATGCTTTCACAGAAACGATGACCTGTTGGGCCTGAGCATGTTTAATGACATTGTTCAACGCTTCCTGAGCGATTCGATAAAAGGTAACGTGTACCGGCGCGGGCAGCCGTTCCTGGGGATCCAGTTGCAGGTCAAGCGACACCTGAACTTCTTTTCGTCCCATTGCCGTTAGCGCAAGCTGCGTTAAAAGTTCCTGCAGCGTCGCTTTCTCCAGCGCTTCAGGCCGGAGTTCCCACAACAACACACGCATCTCTGCCCCGGCGGCCCGGTTCAGGGTGTGGACCTGCTCCAGCAAAGCCAGCGCCCGCTGCGGATTGCTTTGCCACAGCCGGGGGATGCTTTCCGCAATGATCGTCGCTGAATACAGGGTCTGGCTGACGGCATCATGAAGATCACGCGCCAGGCGTTGGCGTTCCCGCACCGCCGCCGCTGCTTCCGCCTGTTCTGCCAGACGGACGCGGTCCAGCGCCTGCGCGCATTGATGCACGATGGATAACGCTAATGCTTTCTCATCGTCACTGAACGTCCGCGGCTCGGCAAACGTCAAACCGACCGCGCCAAGCGCTCGCTCCCCAACCACGACGGGCAGTATGGCAGATGCTCCGGGATTCCTGTCAGAAAACTCTGCCATTGCCGGATACTGCTGCTCCAGGTCCTGGGCTGAAGCACACCACAACGCCCGTTTCTGTCGGACGACACTGGTAATGGGAAAAGCCGGGTCGGCAGGATAACGCTGCCACTTGGCAAGCGCTTCCTTCGGCTGGCTCGAGGTCGTGTAGCGCAGTTCAAACATCTGCTCCGCTTCATCATACAGGTGGAAACTGCCGGTTTTTGCGCCCAGCACGTTAATCGCCTGCTCAATCGTAATCCTGGTGACTTCATTGACACTGACGGCCTGTCCCAGCATTTCCGTCACAGCCTGCAACTGTGCCAGGTTTTCGGCAAGCTTTTCCACCTCCTGCCGTGTCTGGCGCTCCGCCTGAAATAGTTCATCGCGCTCGGCATTCGCTGCCGAAAGCCGCCGAATCTGGTTATTCATACGTTGTTCGATCGTGGCTGCCATCTCGTTAAAGGCTGCCAGCAGCCCCTGTAATTCAACCGTATCGGCTTTCAGCGCCGCGCGGAAATCCGGTTGACCGGAGGTAATGCCGCGAATGGCACGGTTGAGATCGTGTATCGGACGGACGAGAACCGTGCCACTCAGCCACGCTCCGGCTACCCCGATCACGATCATCACAGCCAATACGATCAGACTTTGAACCCGCACCCGTTCAGCATCCGCGAAGATGACGGCTTCGGGGATGCCGGCGATGGCGTAAATACTACCAGAACCGGAATCAATACGGGTGTAGGCGAAAATGCGCGGAGCCGCATCAATACCTGGCGCGCGAACCATGCCTTGAGGATTTGCCAGCATCGCGTTCCGAACCGCCACAACGGGGAAGGGTTGGCCCACCAGTTCGGTTCGTTCCGGATAACGGACCAGTACCGTACCTTGAGCATCGGTGATGGTTAAGCTGGAATTGGGAGGTAAGACATTGTCCTGAACAAATTCATTAAGCCAGCGCAACGACAGACTGGTGGCGACAACTGCCGTAAGCTGACCGGCATCATCGTAGACCGGTAAACCCATCGTCAGAATAGGATCGCCGGTCTGTGGGCCAATCCGGTACTCACTGATAACAAAATCGCGCTTGGCCAGCACTTCCTGGTACCAGGCAAACTGGCCGTTATCCACCGGCTGGACATAAGGCCGTGCGCTGCATAGCCCTATTCCGGTATCAGCATCCACGACAAAGATGCCATTGTAGACGCTGTACTCCTCTAACAGACCAGCCAATAACGTATTGCAGGCATCCATGTTTTTGCTGCGGATAATCGGAAGGTGTGACAGCAAGGTCAGGAGTTGGTGGGCACGATCAATATATTGGCGATACTCTGCGGAAACCGCCAGAGCCAGAGCCAGAGCATCCCCCTGAGCATCCTCCAGTAATTGGCTGCGGTGTGATTCGGCAATCCACAGTACCAGTACCACAACCGGCACAAACAGGAGCAGAACCACCAACACAAGGCGCAGCCGAAAGCTGTTGAGCATGCTTACACCACACCCGGCTCAATTACGGTTTCCGTTCAACCCTTTCAGTATATCCCCAATTGTTTGGTTTGCATACAGAATCGATTTTGCAAGGGACAGGCTAAAACCGTTCCTTTACCGAATATCGAAGGTCTGTTCCGGTCTCAACAACACACAATCGTGGTGACTGTCGGCACCATGCTGCCTCGGAGGAATGTTTATGGATGGCTAAGTAGGGGCACGGCACGCCGTGCCCCTACCGACAGATAAGAGAGGTTTACGGATAGGTATTAAACCGATCACAGGAGGGGCGAACCGGCGGTTCACCCCTGCGAAAAATCAGAGGTATCGGCTTTCATTTAACCGCGAGAACTGGAATCGCTGTGGAAAATGGACAGGGAAAATTAACCGGTGCTCAATTGTCATAGACAGTGATGCAGGCTGATTCCAAAGAAAACAAAACACCTCTCGCCGAAGGTGTTTTATTTATTGCAGTCTTCATTCCAAAGAGTGGACCTGAGGGGATTCGAACCCCTGACCTCTACAGTGCGATTGTAGCGCGATCCCAACTTCGCTACAGGCCCGGTTGATGGCTGCATTGTATCGGATTGCCCCCGGTGCGTCAAGGCACAACCTGGCGCAGCCGTGCGTTGGTCGGGCAAGCGCGTTACAATCATGGCCTCAAGGGTGAATCAGGATCGGTGCTGGCTTACAGCCGAAGGAGAAACGGGACATGCTCAGTGACAGGATGAAAACGGCCCTCAACGACCAGATCAACATGGAGTTTGGCGCGTCGTTCCAGTATCTGGCGATGGCTGCCTATTTTGAGGCAGAAAACCTGCTGGGTTTTGCCAACTGGATGCACGTCCAGGCGGAAGAAGAAAACGGCCACGCGATGAAGTTTTATCACTACATCAACAGCCGGCGCGGGCGCGTGACGCTGAAGGCGTTGAGTGCCCCGAAAACCGAGTGGTCATCACCGCTGGAAGCGTTCCAGGATGCGCTCAAACACGAACAGAAAGTGACGGCCAGCATCAACAATCTGGTGAACCTCGCCATTCAGGAGTCCGACCACGCCACCAACAGCTTCCTCCAATGGTTTGTGGATGAACAGGTGGAAGAAGAAGCCAGTGTGGATGCTGTGATTCAGGACCTGAAGCGGATTGGCGACTCCAGCCAGGGGTTGTTTATGCTTGACCGCGAACTGGCCGGACGCCAGCCGGAAGCCGAAGCAGAAGCGGAGTAAAACCGATGACCGCCAGTCAGGCGCAAACCCTGCTTTAGCGGTCAGCCCCCAGCGTTCAGCTTTTGGTTTTTATGTTTTTGGCTGACGGGTGAACGCCGACTGCTCAACGGCGCTGCTTCACTGAATGACTTACCACGAACTCTGGTTCAATCTTCTATGGGGACACAGCGCCGCCAGTGCCCCTATGCCCTTTTTTCAGCAAAATGACGTTTGTCATCCAAAAGCCGGACAGGTGTTTCTACCTGGCATCTTCCATACCCCGTAGAGTATAGGTTATACCCATAGGGGTATATTTGTTGATGCATTATTGGGAGAAATGTCTGTGTTGAATCAAATCGTGCGTCTGGCTGCCCTGCTGCTGATTGCGGCGCTGGCAGGCTGCGCCGGACAATCCACCGCTTCTGAAGCGGCTGCGCCCTATTCACTCGCGCCCGCCTCCGGCCTGCCGGACTTTTTAAGCGATGCGCCCCCGCGCGTGCGCGAAGCCTATCAGTTCGCCGTTGCCAACCCGCACGCCCTGGAAACCGTGCCATGTTACTGCGGCTGCGGCAACATGGGCCATAAAAGTAATCTCAACTGCTACGTGAAAGAAATTGATAAGGCCGGCAACGTGATTTACGACAACCACGCCGACGGCTGTGGCATCTGCGTAGACATCACGCAGGATGTGATGCGGCTGATGCGCGATGGGCGCTCGCCTACGGAAATCCGCGCTTACGTTGATTCGACTTACAGCTCGTTCGGGCCGTCTACGGACACGGTTATGCCACAGGGATAGAGGCGAGATCGCCTGTAGGGACACAATATATTGTGTCCCTACAAGATAAAAACGGAAATGGCAGGGGTGCACCGCCGTGCGCCCCTACGAAACAATCGTAAAAATGAGGGAACACCCATGAGTACCATCAAACGCAGACGTTCTAAAAATGTCCAGCCGCCCATACCCAAGCGCCCGACCTGGATGCTGCCCGCCGTGCTGGTTGGTATCGGCGCGGCGATCATCGCACTGGCGCTGTGGTTGATTCAGGGCAGCCAGCAGCCGCCCTACACGGCGGAAGTGTCCGGCCAGCCCAGCGCCGCCATTGATCAGGCATTTTTTGACTATGGGGACGTGCGGATGAACACGCCGGTCGAAACTGTTTTCCGCGTGAAAAACATCGGCGATCAACCGCTGACCCTCCTGGGTGAACCACGAGTTGAACTCGTGGAAGGGTGCTGACCGCCCCGCGCGGTCGTCGGTTCGACGACATTACAGCCCGGACAGGAAACGTCGGTCAGCGTTCGGTTTACCATGCACGAAGGGATGGAAGGCCAGCACGAGTTCCGCGTCCACGTGCTGACCAACGACCCCGTCAAACCGCAACAGGAAGTGATTATTCGGTCGAACTGGGTATCGTGATGAGTCTGTCCGCCAACCGTCCGTTTCGCGTCGTGCTGCTCATCTATGCGGCGCTGATCCCGGCGCTACTGCTGGGCTACCAGTTGGCTGTCCGTCCGGCGCTGCATGGCATTGGCCCGCTGGATGTTCACGCCACGATTGCCGAAAACGGCGGTTTCCAGCCGGGCAGCATCCAGGTGCAGGTCGGGCAAAAGCTGACGCTGCGGTTTAGCTCAACTGATCTGCCGCACGGCATCGCCATCGGTCCCGGTCTGGGTGTAGACCTGGGGCCGGTGATACCGGGCAAAATCAAGGAAGTCTCACTTTCGTTCGACCGTCCGGGGCGCTACACCTACTACTGCAATACCTGGTGCAGCCCCAATCACTGGCGGATGCGCGGCGTGATCGAGGTGATTGACCCGGCCAACCCTACACCCGTCACCGAAACCGATCCGGTGATTGCGGCGCTGGTGGCCGAAGGCGTGGACATTGACGCCGTTCACGCACCCGCCGCTGCAACACACGGCCACGCCCAAGAAATGACTGTTTCAGCACAGCGGGGCGCGTCGCTGGTCAAAACGTTGACCATCCCGCCTGAACTACAGGATGTGAACTGGCGGCGGTCGCACAGCCCGGCGCAGGGCGTGGCGCTGCTGGCGACCCGCAATCCAACGGCATCTGACACTGATCTGCGCGACGCGGTCGCCTACTTGTGGACATCCAGCGCATCGCCAGAAACGTTGGCGCAGGCGGCCCTGACGTATGCCAAAAACTGCCTCGCCTGTCACGGCGCGACGGGCGGCGGTGATGGCTTCATGGCCGGGCAAACCGCCCAGCCGCCGGTCGCCTTCAGTGATACGCAGCATATGTTCACCATGCGTGCTGACGTGCTGTACGCCAAAATCCGGCGCGGCGGCATGGGTACGGATATGCCAAACTGGGGGCTGCTGTTCACGCCGGAGGAAACCTGGGCGCTGGTGGATTACCTCTGGTCGCTGGCGCTGGAGTAGTTCTCGGTGGTCAGAAACAGTTTTCACTTGTTTCAGAGATGGATGGTTTGCTACTGGCTGTGTTGCAATCTGGGACACAAAATCTACCAGCCACCAAGTCTGTAACCCGGTAGCTGGTAGAGAGGGCGTTCACGCTCTCACCGGTTCATACCGCAAACCGACCACGCCGCTCTTAAACGTTCTGGACTCCAGCAGCTTGAGCTGAAAGTTGCGCGTGATGTTGGCAAACAGCGGCTTGCCACAACCCAGCACACTTGGATTCAGGTTGAGGCGGTACTCGTCAATCAGGTCAAGCTGCATGAATGTTTGGGCCAGCATGGGGCTGCCAAGAAACCAGATGTCCTTGCCAGGCTGCCGCTTGATCTGATTGATGGTTGCAGCGATGTTGTCCTTAATCAGCACCGTGTTTTGAGCATTGTTCCATTCGATGCGATCCAGCGTGCGGGAAACCACAATCTTGGTCGCCCTGTCCAGCCAGTGGGCATGTTCCAGCTCAGACGGGGTACTGGCCGGATTGCCCGGCACGGTCAGCCAGTAGCCCGCCATGCCTTCATATGTCCGGCGTCCCCAGATGACGGCGTCCGTCAGATCCTGCACCGAATGAGCATACTGCTCCAGTTCCTCATCGTAGGCAATCCAGTCCAGTTCGTCGTTGGGACCTGCCGCGAAACCATCCAGCGACAGATGAATCATGGCGATGATTTTACGCATGTTCTACGCTCCTTGTGTTGATCACAATCGGTACATTGAGCATAAAACACAGCAGGAGCGTTGTCTTGAACAAAATGGACAGTTATCCGGTCTGGCCTGATTGCAGGATTTGTGCCGGCGTCTGGCCGATAAAACGCCGCAGTGACCGGGTGAGATGCGGTTGGTCGGCATAGCCGGCCTGGTAGACCACATCCAGAATCGGTACTCCCTGTTCCAGCAGCGCCGCCGCCTGTTGGGCGCGTTCAATCTGGACAATGGTCGTAGGAGTCAGTCCGGTTGCGAGTCGGAAACGCCGCCGAACGGTGCGCGATGATACTGCCGGTGACTGGCCATGCAGAGTCGCGTTAACAACCGGTTCCCAGGCGATCACACCTTCACGAGCCAGCCGTGCCACGAAGGTTTCGGCGTTGTCAAAACGGGGAAACTGCCAGGCCGCCCCTTGCAGCCAGAAAGAACGCCCTGCCGCGAGTGGCAGAATCGCGTCCCCATTTAACAGCCTGTCCGCTGGTAGATGGGGCATAAACGCGCCCAATTTGAATTTAATGACCAGAAATTCATGCTCCTCGGCTTGAAACTTTGGCACATACTGCGTCGTCGCCCCTTCAGCCGACACACGCACCCGGTTCCCCTGTCTGATGAACAGCAGGTTCCAGCGCACATCTGCCGGGCATACCGGCGCGTAATTCCGCCCGGCATACCCACGCCAGATCATCTCAATATAGGGTGAATCCGACGGCCTGCCCTCAAACATCGCGTTCATGATCGTATCCCAACTTCTCCCACCGGCTTCCTACCATACGAGATGGTTCTAAATCTGATCCAATTCAGATTTAAGCACAGACGTTCTAACCTGGCAAGGCTTTACTGGCGAGGGGTTATAAGACGGACAAAACAGCTTGATGAGCAAACGCAACGGATCGCTGACAGTGGAATAAAATGCCCCTGACGGTATATGTCAGGGGCAACTTAACTGGCTTTCAGTCTGCTTCAGCTAGCGGCTGTAGCTCGCAGTGTCACGGCGCTTACGCGACCGTCACATCCTCGCACAGATACACATCCTGAATGGCGTTCAGCAGTTTCACGCCTTCTTCCATCGGGCGCTGGAACGCCTTGCGCCCGCTGATGAGGCCCATGCCGCCGGCGCGTTTGTTGATAACTGCCGTCTTGACCGCTTCGGCGAAGTCGTTCGCGCCGCTGGCACCGCCGGAGTTAATCAGGCCGACACGCCCCATGTAGCCGTTCGCCACCTGGTAGCGGGTCAGGTCAATCGGGTTGTCGCTGGTCAGCTTGGTGTAAATGCGTTCATCCAGCTTACCGTAGGACGAGCCGCCGGTGTTCAGCGCCTTGAAGCCGCCGTTGCTTTCCGGCAGTTTCTGCTTCACGATGTCGGCCTGTATCGTCACGCCCAGGTGGTTGGCCTGGCTGCTCAGGTCGGCGCTGGTTTCGTAGTTCGTGCCGTTGACCTTGAAGCCGGGATTGCGCAGGTAGCACCACAGCACCGTCGCCATGCCCAGTTCGTGCGCGTAGGCAAACGCCTCTGCGACCTCGACAAGCTGCCGCCCGCTTTCCGGTGAGCCGAAATACACGGTCGCGCCGACTGCCGCCGCGCCCATGTTCCAGGCTTCCTTGATCGTGCCAAACATGATCTGGTCGAACTTGTTGGGGTAGGTCAGCAGTTCGTTGTGGTTGATCTTGACGATAAACGGGATTTTGTGGGCGTACTTGCGCGCCACGATGCCCAGCACGCCGAAGGTCGAAGCGACCGCGTTGCAGCCGCCTTCAATCGCCAGTTTGACGATATTCTCCGGGTCGAAGTACGCCGGATTCTTGGCGAACGACGCGCCCGCCGAGTGTTCAATGCCCTGGTCTACAGGCAGAATGGAAAGATAACCGGTCCCGGCCAGCCGTCCGGTATTCAACATCTGGCCCAGGCTGCGCAGCACCTGCGGATTGCGGTCAGACTGCACCCAGACGCGATTCAAGAAGTCCGGGCCGGGCAGGTGCAGGTTATCCTTCGGGATGGTGGTGCTGGTGTGGTGGAGCAGGGTCTCGGCGTCGCTGCCAAGCAGCTCGGCAATTTTGTTGATGTCGAGAGTTGCGCCGGGAGCGAAAGCAATAGCCATTGTCATTTCCCTTTCTGCATGGGGTAATCGCAGGTTCGGCCTGCGGGATGCACTCACGGACGATTTGTTGCCTAGTATACCATCACGGCAGGCGAGGTTGCTACAATGTGTGACATTCGTCAGGGTATCGTTTGGGCCGTGTAAGGCACGGCATGCTGTGCCCTTACATCCCGGTTTCGTCAGTATTGGGCGAACCCGCGCCGCTGTGGTAACATTACGGACGGGGGAGAACCCTTTCCAACACGACACGTTTTTGACAAAGGTGAAACCGCTATGCGTATCGGTGTTTTAACCGGGGGTGGCGACGTTCCTGGTCTGAACCCCTGCATCAAACAAATCGTCAACCGGGCGATGGACAACGGCTACGAAGTCCTCGGTATCCGCCGGGGCTGGGCGGGCCTGCTGGAATATAACCCGGATGCGGAAGATAATTCGCGCCACATCCTGCCGCTGGACCGGCAGGTGGTGCGCCGGATTGATCGCTCCGGCGGCACATTCCTGCACACGTCCCGGACCAATCCGTCCAACGTCAAGGCGAAGAATCTGCCGGACTTCCTCAAAAAAGAGGGTGAAAGCTATCCTGACGTGGTAGACTGCACGCCGCACGTGCTGCGGGTGATCGAACACCTGGGGATTGACGCGCTGATCCCCATTGGCGGTGATGATACCCTGAGCTACGGCGAGCGGATGCATCACGAAGGCGTGCGCGTCATCGGTATTCCGAAGACGATGGACAACGACGTGTACGGCACGGACTACTGCATCGGCTTCTCGACGGCTGTCACCCGCAGCGTGGAGTTTATCCACAACCTGCGTACTTCGGCGGGGTCGCACGAGCGTATCGCCGTCGTCGAACTGTTTGGCCGCAACTCCGGGGAAACGTCGCTGATTGCGGCTTACCTGGGCGGCGCTGACCGGGCGCTGATTTCCGAAGTGCCGTTTGACATCAACAAGCTGGCCGATCTGGTGATGCGGGACAAGCGGGATAACCCCAGCAACTATGCCATGGTCACGATCTCAGAGGGCGCGCATCCGATTGACGGCCAGGTGCTGGAAAGCGGTGAGGCCGACGCCTACGGCCACCGCAAGCTGGGTGGTATCGGTAAGGAAGTCGGCGACGCAATCCAGCGCCTCACCGGACAGAATATCATTTACCAGCAGGTCGCTTATCTGATGCGCTCCGGCGCGCCCGATTCGCTTGACCTGATGGTAGCCTTTAACTACGCGCAGATGGCGATGGGGCTGATCGAACGCGGCGAGTCCGGGCGGCTGGTGTGCCTGCAGCGCGGCGTCTACAGCGATGTGCCGATTTCCACGCTGTCGCAGGGCAAGAAGCGTGTGAACGTGCCGGAACTGTACGACACCGACCAGTACCGTCCGCGTATCCGCCACGTCTTCGGGATGCCGATGTTCCTGACGTAAATCCACACCAATTCAACTCAATGACTGGTAGAGGCGCTCCGGTTGTCTGGAGCGCCTCTCTTTTTGTAGTGGTGGTTGCAGCATCAAATCGGTTTTTGCCTACAATAAAGGAAATAATCGTTAGGTTGTAAGTTGTGAGAGTGACGTATGGGCGCTTCGCTGGCCGGGAGGATTGAAGCAATCCGCTTGTCGCAGTTTGTTGGGCGTACCGCCGAACAGATGTTGCTGCAGTCGGCGCTGGGGGCAGAAACGCTGCCGTTTAACATCGTGTACATCTACGGACCGGGCGGCGTGGGCAAGTCCACGCTGCTACGCACGTTTGCGCAGCAATGCGCACGGCGCGCCATCCCGTCGCTGTACCTCGATCTGCGGAACGTGGAACCCTCACCTGATGCATTTTCCGAGGCGCTGCGCCGGGTCCTCAACCTGAACGCAGACGACTCGGCAGTTGCGGCGATGACTGCATATGCGACTCCCTTCGCCTTGCTGCTGGATACTTACGAACTGGCGCAGCCACTGGACGAATGGCTGCGCGAGGTGTTTGTGCCGCAACTCCCCGCCAATGTGTTGTGCGTGCTGGCCGGACGCAATCCACTGTCGGCGCCCTGGCGCGCTGATCCCGGCCTGCAATCGCTGCTCCGCGTGATTCCGCTGCACAACCTCAACCCTGACGAAAGCCGTGAGTACCTGCAGCGGCGGGGCGTGCCGGTCAACCGGCAGGAAGCGGTACTGGCCTTCACACACGGTCATCCACTGGCGCTGTCGCTGGTGGCAGATGCCTTCGCCCAGCGCGGCGATTTTGACTTCCAGCCGGAAGCCACGCCTGATGTGGTTAAAACCCTGCTGGAGCATTTTGTGCAGCATGTGCCCGGCCCGGCGCATCGCGCGGCGCTGGAAGTGTGTTCGCTGGTGCGGCTGACAACCGAGTCGCTGCTGGCATCCGCGCTGGACACGCCCGACGTGCATGATCTGTTTGAATGGCTGCGCAGCCTGTCGTTTATCGAAGGGCGGCGCGAAGGGCTGTTCCCGCACGATCTGGCGCGGGAGGCACTGGTCACTGACCTGCGCTGGCGCAACCCGGAATGGCACACCGAACTGCACCGCCGCGCCCGCAC
Organism: Chloroflexota bacterium; assembly: GCA_016223085.1. Classification (GTDB taxonomy): domain Bacteria; phylum Chloroflexota; class Anaerolineae; order Aggregatilineales; family Phototrophicaceae; genus CFX2. The sequence goes on along the minus strand of JACRPS010000021.1, from coordinate 108,988 downwards.
TTATTATGTGAACCGTCTGAGCCAGGTCGCGGGACAGGAGCAGCAGCGATTCCTGTTTGATCTGATCTACCTGCACCGGTATAACCCGGTAATGCGCCCGTTTTTTGACTGGCAGGCCGGCGGCAGTCTCACGGTCGAAGCGATGCGCCCGGAAGATTACGGCCCGATTCGGGCGATGGTCACAAAGCACGAGGGCGAAGAATCGTCGCTGATCGCCAAGTACTGGCTGTCGCGCCTGCCACAGCAGGTGCTGGTCTGCCGCGACCATCAGCGCCAGCCATGCGGCTTTATGCTGCTGCTGCCGCTGCACGAGGTGGGCGAAGAAGGCGCGGCATTTGATCCGGCAGTCGCCGCCTGCTGGAAATATCTGAAAAATCACGCGCCGCTGCGCAGCGGCGAAGTTGCCACGCTGTTCCGCTTCTGGATGTCTGCCGACGAGTACCAGCATGTCTCGCCGGTGCAAAGCCTGATTGCGGTCAACGCGGCGCGGCATTACCTGTTCACGCCGGGGCTGGCGTATACCTTTCTGCCCTGCGCCGACCCGGCTTTCTGGCAGGAGGTAATGGCGTATACCGACCAGCAGCGCATCGCCAGCGCCGATTTTACCGTTGGCGACCGGCGTTACGGGATGTTCGGGCACGACTGGCGCGCCGTGCCGCCGGTCGCCTGGCTGGAACGGCTGGCCGAACGTGAAGTCGGCCACGAGCCGGACGCTGCGCCCACCACCGCTGTCAGGTCACTGGTGGTTCTGAGCGAAGCCGATTTTGGCAGCGCCGTGCGCGACGCGCTCCGCGATTTCACGCAGGCGGACAACCTGCGGGCAAACCCACTGCTGCAATCCCGGCTGGTGATCGAGCGCGCCGGCAGCCAGGCCAGAGAGTCGGAGCGTGTCACCGCCCTGCAAAGCCTGATTCGCAGCACCGCCGACCGGCTGCGCGAATCGCACCGGATGGGCAAAGCCTACAAGGCGCTGTATCACACCTACTTCCAGCCCGCGCCAACCCAGGAACAGGCCGCCGAACTGGTAGACCTGCCGTTCAGCACTTACCGGCGGCATCTCAAACACGCCATTACCTGGATAACGGATACCCTATGGCAGATGGAAGTCGGCAGCATGGAACGGTAGCAGTCGTTCAGGTAGGGGCGTACGGCCCTACAGACCAGTTATGCGGTCGCGCTGCCAGTCAGCAGGGTGCCGCCCGCCAGCAGATCGCGGGCCGTTGCCTCGAAGGGACGTGTTTTGCCGCGCTCCCAGCCGGCTTTTACCCGCTCCGGCGGCAGCGTGGTTTGCGCTTCCAGCAGCAGGCGCTCGGCTTCATCCTGCGTTTTTTCGGCGCTCTGGGGGTGGTGCAGCGCCAGCGCCAGCAGTTCAATGCCGGTATCCGGCTGGCCGCGCCGCAGCAGCAACTGGCCGATGGCCGCCAGCGCCGCCAGCCCCAGTGCGGCGTCCGGCAGATCGAGCGCCAGTTGCAGCGCTTCGCGCAGATGCGCCACTGCCTCTGCCAACTGCCCGGCGCGGATCGCCAGCCACCCCAGATACATCAGCGCGGTTGCGGTCGCCCAATAGTCGTCCGCCGCGCGGAACTCCGCCAGCGCCTCGCGGTAGAGGGCTTCCACGTCGGCATAGCGACCTGTCTCCGTCGGCAGCAACCGGTCGAAACCGGTCTGCAAATCGGCACGGCTGCGTGACTCACGGTAAGCCTTCAACTGGTCGTGGAAAGACTGGCTGACCAACACACGCGCTTCCTGCGTTGAGGTTTTGCCACTGGCGATGGAGCCGGCCATGCCCCAGCCGCTGCCCGCACCGCGCGCCAGCGCCAGGCTTTCCTGATACAGCCGCTTGGCTTCCGCCAGTTCGCCTTCATCATAGGCCACGTTGCCCAGACTGTTCAGCGCGCGCGCTACGCCGACCGCATCGTTCAGTTCGCGGAACAGCGCCAGACTGAGGCGGTACAGGGTTTTGGCGACTGCGGTTTCCCCCAGCGCCTGTGCCGTGTCCCCCAGACTATGCAAGGTATCAGCCTCGCCCTGCCGGTCATGCAGATGGCGGCAGGCGACCAGATTCTCGTCGTAAAGCTGCCGGGCGGCGGCGTACTGCCCCAGTCCCAGCCTTGCCCCGGCCAACTGGCGTCTTAATACCACCTGCTGCCGCTGAATGGTCGTCACCCGGTCGGGATCGGCGTCGTGCAAGGACTGAGTGACCAGCGCGAGTGCACGTTCCAGCCAGTTCACCGCTTCCCGATACGCACCGCCGGTCAGCGACTGCGCCCCGGCCAGCACGGCATAGTGCTGTTCCCTGGCGCGGTTGCCGGCCTTGCCAAAATGGTACGCGATGATGGGTATCTGTTCCGGCACATTGGCGTAAACCCGCTCCATCGTTTCCGCGATCAGTCCATGCAGCGTGCGGCGGGCATCCTCGGATAACTCGGCCAGCACGCCATCCCGCAGCTTATGGTGGGCGAAACGCCATTTGCCGTCGTTCACTTCCAGCACGGCGGCATCGGCGCAGGCCGACAGCCAGTGGTCGAGGTCCACGCCGACATCCACATATTTCAGGACACTCAAATCCAGTTCACGCCCCAGGATGGCCGCGATGCGCAGCAGTGGACGCGCCGCGGGCGGCACACGGGTGAGGCGGCGCTGGATAATCTGGCGCACGCCGCCTTCAAAGACGTGCATTGGCAGCGTCGCCATGCCGATACGGTCAAGCTGCCCGGCTTCTTCCGCCAGCACGCGCACCACTTCCACCAGAAAAAAGACGTTGCCCTCGGTTTCGCGCTTCAACAGATCAAGCACCTGCTCGCGCCGACCGGCTTCGCCCAGCATGGCGGCGCTGAGTTCGCTGATGCCCTCGTCTGACAGGCGTTCCAGCTTAAGCACGTGCATGCCCGGCAGGCGGGACGGCAGTTCCGGGCGTTCGTCATCACGATAACAGCCGATCAGCAGCACGGGCAGTTCGCCGACAATCTGCGCCAGCCGTGCCAGCACCTCCAGACTTTCACCCGCCCAGTGTAAATCTTCCAGAATGACTACCACCGGCTGCCGCTGGCGGCGGAAGATGTCTTCGATTACGCCGATAATGCGCGCCTGCGCCGCCTTCCAGTCCAGTTCTTCCTTCGGCAGCGGTCGCTCCAGCAGCGTATCCAGGTCCGGCACCAGCAGTTGCAGCGTGGACAACTGCGACTCATCCAGTTCCGTCACCAGGCACAGCCAGCGCAGCGCCGGGCGTAGCAGTTGGTAAGGGCTGGCTTTTTCCGCCGTTGCCTGCCCACGCAGCACCAGCGCACCCTGTACCAGCGCCAGCGCACGCAGTTCGTCCACCAGCCGCGATTTGCCCACGCCACTTTCCCCGGCCACCAGCCAGGCGCTGCCGCGCCCGTTGATCGCCGCCTCCAGCGCGCCGGATAGCCGTTTCAGTTCCGCGTCCCGGCCTATCAGTTGCGCCGCCTGCAAAAAACTCTCCCGCGTGGCAGCGGTTTCCAGCGCCAGGGTTATACTGGCGGCCTCGCTGAGTTCGCGCATCACCTGGACGGCGCTGGAATAGCGGGCATCTGGCGATTTGGTGAGCAGCCGCGCCAGCACCTGCGTCAGCCGGGGTTCAAGGTTTAATCCTGCCGTATCAGGTGAGTTGTACAGGATATCGTTAATGAGCCGCGTCACATCCCGCACGGCAAAGGGATGCCGCCCGGTGAGCAGTTCATAGGCGATAATGCCAACAGCGTACAGGTCAGTGCGTTCGTTGGCGACCCCGCCAATCAGCACTTCTGGCGCCATGTAGGCCAGCGTCCCGACGGCGGTTGAACCCCCTTCGGCGCGCTGGTCGCCGGCCAGCGACAGGCCAAAATCCAGCACCTTGACCTGCCCCCCCACGACCAGCACGTTGCTCGGTTTGAGGTCGCGGTGGGTGATGCCGCGCCGGTGCAGGTAAGCCAACGCCTGGAGCATTTGCACCAGCAGGCGCACCTGTTCCGGCAGCGGCTGGTCGTGGCCCGCTTCCAGGATGGTGCGGGCGCCTTCCAGCAGTTCCATGGTGTAGTAGGGCAGACCCTGTTCGTCGAAGCCGTAATCCAGAACGCTGATAATGTGTGGATGCCGCAGCGACGCCAGGATTTTAAACTCCTGCGCCAGCGCCATACGTGAATCCAGCCCGGAACCGCTGCTGGTGCGGAACTGGTCGCTGAGGGGGGATACTCGTTTGAGCGCGACAGTATCGCCGGTCAGCCGGTCAGTGGCGCGGAACACGGCGCCCATGCCGCCCGTGCCCAGCGACTCGCGCAAAATATACCGTCTACCGATGATCGGTGTGGCGGGCAGCATGACAATTCATTCCCCGTAAAGCGTGACAGCGCCTTACAACTGGCCCCGAAAACTTACAAAAGCAACACGATTGTATGCGTGATGGGTGGGAATGACAAGCAGGCGCGGCAGGAAATGGCACAGGGCCGGCTGGTGATGCGGGGCTATCAAAATGGGATGATCGAAACAGGTAGGGGCGCACCGCCGTACGCCCCTACAGGAATCACCCTGATGTGAAACAACCCTACGATTACAGGTCCAGCGCCACCCGCATCGTGCCGTCCTTGGGCAGCCCTTCGACACGGAAGCCCATCCGTTCGGCGACGCGGCGCATCTCCACGTTATCGCCGATGATCGTGCCGAAGATGGTCTGGATTCCTTCCTGCCGGCCTACCTCCACCAGCCGCCGCAGCAGTTCCGTGCCCAGTCCCTGCCGCTGGTAAGCATCCGATACAAGGATGGCAAACTCGGCATCCTTCGTCCCGTAAATCTTAATCAGGCGTCCCGCCGCGATAATCTGCTGTTCGCCCGTATGGGGATTGGTGTTCTCCACTACCAGCGCCATTTCGCGGTCATAATCAATGAAGCAGATGCGGATGAGGCGCTCATGCTCGATACGCTGGCTCAACTTCATCGGGTAGAAGTAGCGCAGGTAGACGGTGCGCTCCGACAACGTTTCGTGGAACTTCACCATCAGCGGTTCGTCTTCCGGGCGAATCGGGCGGATCAGCACTTCGTCGCCATCTTTCATCACCCAGGGTTGGACGTACTGCGTTGGATAGGGGCGGATTGCCAGCTTCGGCAGCTTGCTGTCTGGCACGTCCTGGTCGTACAGCACCACGCGGGCGTCCAGCGCCAGCAGGCGTTCCGGGGACGCCAGCAGGGGGTTGATGTCAACTTCCTTGATGTATCGCTGCTCCGCCACCAGTTGGCTGAACCGCACCATCAACTGTTCCAGGCCGGCCAGGTCCACCGGCGGCTTGCCGCGCACCCCTTTCAGCGCCGTGTAGATGGTGGTCTGTTCCATCATGCGGCGGGCGAGGGTGGTCGTCAGCGGCGGCAGCGCCAGCGCCCGATCCTTAAACACTTCCACCAGCGTGCCACCCATGCCAAACAGCAGCACCGGCCCAAACTGCGGGTCCGGGCTGGAGCCAATAATCAGTTCATAGCCGTCCAGCTTAATCATCGGCTGTACCGACACCCCCAGGAAATCGGCGGCGCTGGCTTTAGCCGTCACCGCGTCGCGGATGCTGCGGAAGGCGGCGCGCACGGCATCGGCGTTTTGCAGATTCAGCTTGACACCGCCCACGTCGGTTTTGTGAGTGATGGTTTCCGAATGGAGTTTGACCACGACCGGGTAGCCCAGTTTTTCCGCCGCTGCGACCGCCTCATCTTCGGTTGCCGCGATGTGCATTGGGATGGTCGGGATGTCGTAGGCCGCCAGAATTTGCTTCGACTCGGCTTCTGTCAGGATGGTGCGGTTTTCCGCCCGCGCTCTGGCGATAATGGACTCAACCGTCAGCCGGTCGCTGGTCTGCTGCGCCGAACGCGGCGGCAGAATCGGCGTTTCGTACAGGCCGCGCAGGTTGTAGGTCAGCCGCCACATGTAGTTAAACACCCGCGTCGCGCCATCAGGATAGGCAAAGGTAGGGATGTCCGCCTTATTGAGAATGTTGACCCCTTCGGCCACATCCTCGCCGCCCATCCAGCTTGCCAGCACCGGCTTGCCCTGAATCTGCGAATAGGGCTTCAGGTGTTCGGCGGTCTGGGTAGGGTCGGTCATGGCCTGGGGCGTGAGGATGACGAGCAGACCATCGCTGTTGGAGTCTTTGGCGGCGATCTCCAATGCCTTGGCATACCGTTCCGGGCTGGCATCGCCCAGGATGTCAATCGGGTTGCCGTGACTCCACGGGCCGGGCAGGAAGGCGTTCAGCTCGTTCATCGTCTCCGGTGAGATTTCCGCCAGTTCACCGCCTTCCATGATGAGCGCGTCGGTCGCCAGCACGCCGGGGCCACCTGCGTTGGTCAGGATGGTCAGGCGCTTGCCGGACGGACGTGGCTGCTTGGCGATCACTTCCACCGTCGAAAACACATCGGCAATGCTGTTCACCCGCAGCACACCGACGCGGCGGAAGGCGGCTTCCAGCACGTCGTCGCTGCCGGTCAGCGCGCCGGTATGCGACGCGGCGGCCTGCGCGGCGGCGGCGGTGCGCCCGGCTTTAATGACGATGATCGGTTTGGTCAGCGCCACTTCGCGCGCGGCGGACAGGAACGACCGGGCATCACCGATAGACTCCATGTAGATGACGATGCTCTGCGTCTGCGGGTCGTCGCCCAGGTAATAAATCAGGTCGCCCCAGTTCACGTCCAGCATGGAGCCGATGGAGATGAAGGCGCTGAAGCCGACGTTTTCCGTGAAGCTCCAGTCCAGCACCGACGTACACAGCGCGCCCGACTGACTGATGAAGCCGACGTTGCCGGGCAGCGCCATCGCCGCCGCGAAGGTGGCGTTCAGGCCGTAATGCGGCATCATCACGCCCAGACAGTTCGGGCCGACAATCCGCATCTTGCCTTCGGCGTAACTCATGATCTCCCGTTCCAGCGCCACGCCTTCCGGGCCGGTTTCCTTAAAGCCGGCGGAAATGATGATCGCGCCGCGAATACCGAGTTCCACGCACTCTTTAATCAGACCGGGCACGGTTTTGGCCGGGGTCACGATCACCGCCAAATCCACCTGATCGGGGACGGAGCGAATATCGGGATAGGCTTTCACGCCCAGCACGCTGGGGCGCTTGGGGTTCACCGGATACACCGTCCCACCAAATGGGTTGGTGATGAGATTCCACATGATCGTGCGACCGACCGAACCGGGATTTTCGGTCGCGCCGATCACGGCGACGTTCTGCGGGCGTAAAATGGCGTCAAGTGTCTGATGTTTATAGGGGGCGCGCCCTGCGTCTGGGAGGACGACCGGCGCGGTTCGCTCTTGCATGGGTATGATGTCCTTTCAAAACTTTTTGCGTACAGGCGCTGCCTGTGATTACAGGTCAATTTTAACCCCAAACCCATGTCGGCGAACATACCACAACCATATATATTTGACGATAACAGGCAGGGAACTTCTGGCTTCGACGTGCCAAAATAAAAGCCCCGTCATAAGAAGATGCGGGGCTTGTGTGAGTCTAATTCCAAAGGCGGCTAGTCGCTGAAAAACTCCACCAGCACCGGCGCCAGCGCCGCCGCCTCGACCTCGTGCGTCTGTCCTTCCAGCGTACGATGCTGCGCATTGGGAATCGCCTTCGCCAGCGCCAACGCGGTTTCGTGCATAAACGGAAAGCTGGCTTCTCCGTCCATGACCAGCGTTGGCACGCTGACACGGGCGGCGCGCTCCGTGGGCACGGCAGCATCTTCGCCCAGCAGCGCGATGTGGTCATAGGCCAGCGTGGGCGCGACCGCTTCCCACAGCGGCCACATCGGATACTGGCGCACCTCGTTTACCTGCTCGGCGGTCGCCCCTACCAGCATCATAAACAGCCCCACCGCGTCGCCCTTGCGTCCTGCCGCCAGCAGTTCCCCAAGCTGTCTGGTGTAAGCCTGCCACGACTGTCGGGCGGCCTTATCATCATTAAATGGCGCTTCGTACATGGCAAGTTTTCTGACCTTGCCGGGCAGCGCGATGGCTGCTTCCAGCGCCAGCACCGCGCCGGAGGAGATGCCGTACACGCAGGCGCTTCCCCCCGCCGCGTTGATGAGGGCTTCGATGTCTTCAATTTCACGCTCCACTGCATACGGCGGCGTATCGGTGCTGTCGCCGCGTCCCCGCCGGTCGTAGTGAAGCACGGTGAAGTGCGGCGCCAGCCGGTTGGCCAGTTCTGCCATGCCCTGGTCAAAGGCGCGATATTGCAGCGCCCCATCAACCAGGATGACCGCCGGTCCCGTACCGGACTGGTCGAACGCGATGGTTGTGCCATCTTTGGATGTGATGGTTCTCATGTGTATTTTTCCTTATGTATAGGGCGACACCAGGGGCACACGTCCCGTGCACCCCTGCATCCGCATCGAAACCCTGCCCGACCTGCGCATCCTCAAGGTGCGCCAGACCGGGCCGTACATGGAATCCGCAACGCGCGCCTGGGGCATCCTCTGCGCCTGGGCCGGGCCCAGGGGCCTGCTGGGCCCGAACACCTGGTTCATCGGCGCGGTTCTCATCTGCGCCACAAATTCGGGGGGGATGAGAATCGCCTTCGTCATAAAAATCTCCACCGCGTCACCGGGGCGTCCCGCCGCAATGGCTGCCTGAAGCTGCTTCACATAATCGTCTGGTACTGGAGGGCGGCTGTCGTTGATGATAAAGGGTGGCTCGTACAACGCCAGCTTCTTCACCTTTCGTGGTAGGCGGCTGGCTGCCTCCAGTGCCAGCACTGCGCCGGACGAAAGCCCATAGACGAACGCTGTCCCTCCGGTAGCGTCCATCAGGGCTTCAATGTCTTCGACCTCGCGCTCAAGAGCATAAGGGGGTGTATCGCTGCTGTCGCCGCGCCCCCGGCGGTCATAATCTATCACAGTGAAGTGTTGTGACAGCAGTTCCGCTAGCTGCCTTGACACCGGGTGTGGTGATCGAACCCCGAGCGCCCCGGCTACCAGAATGACAACCGGTCCTTGGCCCCGTTGATCGTAGGCGATGCGTGTGCCATCTTTGGAGGTGACGGTTTTTTGTAGGGTGTCCACGTGATTCCCTTTCACTCAAAGCTGTATTTCCGGCAACAGTGCTTCCAGGCGCTCCCAGCTTTCGGACGCCCCGCTTTCCATGCCAGCCCGGAGCATACCGTCCCGGTCGGCAACCGACTGAAAGACCGATGAGTCAATCACACGGGTTTTGCCGCTATGCTCCTCAAAGGTGACGGTTTCCAGCAACACGTGACCGGGCATCCCTTCAAATTCAAAGGTGAACACCAGCCGTTCCAGCGCCTCAACCGCGTGGTAGACGCCGTGAAAGCCGTATTCGGTGCCATCCTGCTCACGCTGGACATAGCGCCACATTCCGCCCGGTTTTACTTCCATCCGGTCAACGACGGTCGAAACGCTGCTTGGCCCCCACCAGCGCGGCACCAGTGCCGGATCGGTCATCGCCTTAAACACCTGTTCGCGCGGCGCGTCGAACTCCCGCGTCATGCGAATCTCGTAGCTGCCCGGCTCGGCGACCAGATTAAGTTTTGCCATGTTTCCTCTCCTCCTCCTGCAATTCCTGTAGAACGTCTTCCAGCCGGTCATAGCGCGCTTCCCACAACTGGCGGTATGGTTCCAGCCAGGTGTTGATCTCCGCCAGCGGCTCGGGGCGCAGTTCGTACCAGCGCCGCTGCGCGTCCTGACGCACGCGCACCAGCCCCACCTCGCGCAGCACCCGCAGGTGCTTCGACACCAGCGGCTGGCTGATCTGAAGCAGATCAACCAGCTCGCCCACCAGACGGGGGCGTTCGCGGAGCAAGTCAAGAATTCGCCGGCGCGTTGGGTCAGCCAACGCCTCAAAAGCTGTAACCATAGCTATAATATACCATACTGGTTATATAACTGTCAAGGCATATACAGAAAATCCATGTAAATTTGGCAGGGACGTGGTGGGGGACCAGTGCCGTCCCTACGGTTGAGAGGGGTATCAGGTGCTACACCAGGCAGCCGTCCGTCCTGAAGCGAAAGCGGTCGCAGGCCCGCCGTTACGGATTGTCATCTCCGCTGTCACCGGCATCGTTTCCGCTGCTGTCGCTGCCGCAGTCTATCGGGCAGGTGCTGGCGTCCTCACCGGCTTCGCAGATGAAATTGCCGCACACCGCGCCACTTTCGTTGCTGAAGTCCGTCTCGCAGTCGGTCGGGCAGGAGAAGCTATCCTCGTCCAGATCGCAGGTGAAATCGCCGCAGACGGACTCGAAGCTGGCACAGTCCTCCGGGCAGATGTCAGCGTCTTCATCCACGTCGCAGATCAGGTCGCCACAGACCGGTTCGCACCAGCCGTCAGCGCATATATCTTCCGGCAGTTCGCAGGCATCCGCATTGGCCGGGTCCGCGCAGAAATCTTCCCAACTCGCGTACCCCTCGGCATCAACAAATTCAATCGGTTCATCAAAAATGTCCTCGGCGCTGTCCAGCACGGCCTGCCATTCCGCCTCCTCCAGCGGTTCCGGTTCGCTCACCTCACCGACCGGCGTCAGGCCGTCGTCGCCCCCCAGATCAATTTCCGCTGCAAACCCGGCGGGGATAACCTGGAGCTGCTCACCCTCGCGCGTCACCGCTTTACCGGACAGCGTGGCAACCTGCATGGACTGCCCCGGTGTCGCCCGCAGCGCCACCGTTGAACCGAGGCTGATGTCCAGGCCGTTGGCGTTTAGACGCACATTAATGCCTTTCGGACTCTGAATCACCAGCGATGATGGCGGAAGCTGGTTGCAGCGCACGCTGCCCGCGCCAGTGGTAAAGTAAAACGCCTGCATCGGGCCGTAGACCCGCGCAGTATCGGCTGCCGTCCGCACCGGCAGGCTGGCCGGGTCGCAGGCGGTGGTCGCCAGATCGGTGGAAATCCAGCCAGACAGGTTGTTGACTGTAACTGCCAGCCACAATCCATCGTCGCTGCGTCCGGTCACAGTGAGCGCGCCGCCAGCGGGGACGCTGGTCAGAACGTTGGTGTTAACAGCCGGGCCGCTGCGAATGTTGGCGGGCGCGTTGGTGGTGGCGGCGCAGACCGGCCCGGTGTCTTCGACGCGGTTCTGGATGGCAACGTCGCCGTACAGCACAAACTTCACGCCCTGGCCGGGCAACGTATCCGGCACGTTGGCCTGAATGTTCATCACAGCGACACCCCACAGGCCAAGCGTTTCGTCCAGTGGGAAGGTGCGCAGCGTGCGCAGCGACTCGACGCTGGTTTGATCGGCAGGCTGGTTAAAGGTCACGTCGGCGCTGGTAAACGAGGCTTCCACCAGTGTATTGCCGTAACACGCGCTGTTACGCCCCAGATCGCCGCAGGCCTGCTTGACCGATTCCAGCGCCCGCTGCACCAGCGCCGGGCAGGAAGCACCCTGTTGCCGGGCGGCACCCGGAAGGACGGTCAGGGATAGTAATAACGCGCCTAAAAAGGGCAACAGCCGTTGTGCGAATCGCATAGCGTCCATTCACTCCCAATAATTGCCCGTAAACTGTACTGTGGCTATTATAGGTGAAGACACGTTCGTTCGCCCGTCACTCCACCGGAAAGGATTGTTTGCGTCATGTCCCTGGACGAACGCACGCTCGAAAACATCCACGCGGCGCACGTCGTCAACGGCGTCCCCGGCGACCGCTACAAGGTGCCGTTCCGCAACTTCCGGCACGTGCTGTCCATCCACGCCAAAGCGTCGCCGGAGAAAACCTTTCTCATCCACTACGACGCCGAGGGCCGGCGCGAGGAATTGAGCTACGCGGAATTTAACGCCCGCGTCCACCAGACGGCGCACTTCCTGCACCACGATTTGGGCGTGAAGCGCGGCGACCGGGTGGCAACCATCGGTTACAACCACAGTGATCTGGTCATCATCTACTTCGCCTGCTGGCTGCTGGGCGCGGCGGTCGCGCCGCAGAACGTAGCCGAAGATGACCGGCGCATTGCCTTCATCCTGCGCAACAGCGAGGCAGTGGTGTGTCTGGTGCGCGAGGAATACCTGGAACGCGCCAGACACATCATTCACGGCACGGACGACGGTCTGGGTGCGGCCAATGTCTGGCAGATCGTGCAGGTGGGCGGCCAGCCGGGGGGCGAGTTTATCCACTTCCACGGGGCGGTGAAAAACCTGCCCAACACCTTTTTCAGCGACGAACCGGAACCGACGCTGGAGGACGAAGCCCTGCTGGTTTACACCAGCGGCACGACTGGCGCGCCCAAAGGCGTGGTGCTGACGCAGTACAACCTGCTGGTGGACGCGCAGGGGATCGCCCAGTGGCAGGGCATCACCGGCAACCAGCGGATGATGTGCGTGCTGCCGATCCACCACGTCAACGGCATCGTCGTGACGCTGGTCACGCCCCTGCTGGTCGGCGGTTCAACGGTGTTGAACCGCCAGTTTTCGTCCAGCCACTTCTGGGAACGCATCGTCAAGGAGCGCGTGCAGATCGTGAGCGTCGTGCCGACGCTGCTGCAATTCTGCCTGGAATATGCCGACCAGATGCAGGCGCAGGGCGCGCCGATCTGGGGTGAGGGCATCCACCAGCAGGATTTACGCTTCTTCCGGCACCTTGTCTGCGGCGCGGGCACGCTGGCAATGGCGCTGGTGAAGGCATTTGAAGACCGCTTCGGCGTGCCGGTGCTACACGGTTATGGTCTGAGCGAAACGACGTGTTATAGCTGCTTCCTGCCGATTGACCTGCCCTGGGAGGAACACCAGCACTGGCTACTCGATTTCGGTTATCCAAGCATCGGCTGCCCGATTGAACCCAACGAAATGGCGATCTTCAGCGCCGATGGCAGTGAGCAGATGCTTGGTCCCGGCGAACGCGGCGAAATCTGCATTCGCGGGCATAACGTCATGAAATATTATTACCAACGCCCGGACGCCAATGCCGAGACGTTTAAGTTCGGCTGGTTCCGCAGCGGCGATGAAGGCTTTTATGAAACGGACGAACGCGGGCGGATGTACTTCTTTATCACCGGGCGGATTAAGGAACTCATCAACCGGGGCGGAGTCAAATTCAGCCCATTTGACATTGAAGAAGTGCTGCTGGAAATCCCCGGCGTGAAGGTCGGGCTGGCGATTGCCTTTAAAAACGATTATTACGGCGAGGAAGTCGGCGCTTACGTCGTTCCGGAAGCCGGCGCGCGCTTGGACGCAGAGCAGATTATCGCTTACTGTCGGGAACGGCTGACGTTCGAGAAAGCGCCCAAAGTGGTCATCTTTGGCACGGACATCCCGGTGACCACCACCGGCAAATACCAGCGGCTGCGGCTGCAGGACCGCTTCAGCCAGTGGGAGCATACGCAGTTCAAGAAGGGATAAAAGCCTAACACAGAGGCACGGAGACTCAGAGACTCAGAGGGTAACTGTAGGGACATGCCATCGCCATGTCCCTACGAAAGACCATTGCCGTTTCAGGACTCGATGGACATAAATATGCAGGTTTTATCTTTGTACCTTTGAGTCTCTGTGTTCAGTTTTTTCAGGGGAGCGAATCATGTTCAAGCGGCTGAGGCGGGAGAGCCAGCCCACGACGCGCCTCGTCATCAACCACGACCGCTGTTTGTCCTGCGGGGCGTGCGTGGCAGTGTGCCCGCCGGACGCGCTGTTCCTGCATGACCTTCACCTGACCGTCAATCACCAAACCTGCACCCGCTGTGACCGCTGCCCGGCGATGTGCCCGGTGCACGCGCTGGCGCTGGTTCCCCAGGAAACACCGCACCATGAAAACGGCTTATGACCTGATTGTGGTCGGCGCTGGCCCGGCGGGGTCGGCGGCGGCGATGCGGGCGGCAGCCACCGGATTATCGGTGCTGCTGGTCGAAAAGCGACAGGAAATCGGCGTGCCAGTGCGCTGCGGCGAGGCCACCGACATCGAAACCACCGAACGGTTTATGCCGCTGGACGCGCGCTGGGTGGTTCATCCTGTCGAGAGCTACGCCATCTACAACGCGGTGGGTGATTGTGTGGTCGTGCCGCCCAGTTCACCCACGATCATCGTTGATCGTAAAGTATTTGACGCCGCGCTCGCACAGCAGGCGGCGCAGGCCGGCGCCGACGTGCGTGTGGGCACAACCGCCGTGAGCCTGCTGCGGGAAGGTGGCAACGGCAGCGGCGCGGTGACCGGCGCGCGCCTGAAATACATGGGACAGGTATACGACGTGCGCGCCCGGCTGGTGATCGCCGCCGACGGCGTGGAATCGCAGGTGGCGCGCTGGGCCGGCTTAAAAACGATTCCGCCGCTGGCCGATTATTATGTCGGCTTCCAGTTGATGCTCACCGGTTTAGCCGGGCGCCTCAACCCCGCCCACTGCGAATATCATATCGGCGTGGACTCCATCGCTCCCGGCGGCTACGTCTGGGTGTTCCCCAAAGGCGAGGATACGGCCAATGTCGGTATTGTGATCGCGGCCAATCAGGCGCGTTCCACCAGTGCCCGGACGTGGCTGGAACAGTTTGTCGAGCGCCGGTTTCCTGGCGCGGGCAGATTAAGCATGGTCGCGGGCGGTATTCCGGTGACTGGCGCGCTCAAAAACATGGTCACGGATGGCCTGATGATTGTCGGGGATGCGGCGCACCAGGCCGACCCGCTGACGGCGGGCGGTATCAGCCTGGGAATGCTAGGCGCAGAGATGGCGGTGCAGGTCGCGGTGGCGGCGCTCGAACGGGGGGATGTCTCGGCGCGGGCGCTGCGGCCTTACGAGAGCCGGTGGCAGGAACGGTTTGGCCGGCAGCATGCCGCGCTGTACGCGGTGCGTAAAATCCTGACGCGCATGAGCGAAGCCGATTTTAATAAACTGGTCGCGCTCGGCGCCCGCCTGCCGCTGGACACAATGAGTCACGCCGAACTCATCACACAGTTGTTGAAGGCGCACCCGGCGCTGCTGCTGGAAGCGCGCACGCTAATTACCACCGGACTGCTGCTGAAGTGATCTCGTAGCGCAGTGGCCTTCCGTGTCCCTACCCGTTAATTGGCTGAAAACGGCCCCGTGATCGGCGCTTCGTCCTTCGTGGTCATCACCTGAAGCAGCGTTACCTCGCGGCGGTACAGCGCCCGCAACTGGCGCAGCAGGTCGTCCGCGCGTTCAATCGCCAGCAGTTCCTGCTTCTGTGGCATGGGGATTTGCAGCACAAACGACGCCAGATAAGCCAGCCTGAGCGGGTCGGTAGGAAGCTGCTGCATATCCAGCGGGATTTCCGCCGCTTTTGACAGCACATCTAGATACCGCTGTACCCAGACGCGCAGTGCCTGCCCCGGTTCATCCAGCCGTTCCGGCGCGGGATTCACCAGCGGATACGTCTCCACCAGACCGATCAGGTAGGGGCGGTGCTGGTGCGTCGAATGGATCAAAAAGCGCTCCTGGCCGACAACGGCGATGTTCATTCGACCATCCGCCAGCAGTTCAATCTGGGTAATCGCCGCCGTACAGCCGATCTCAAATGGCTCTGCCCCGCCGCCCACCTCGTCCCCACTGCGAATCAGGGCCACGCCAAAGCCTTCGCCCGAACGGCGGCAGTCAGCGATCATCTGCTTGTAACGTTCCTCAAAAATGTGCAGGCGCAGCGGCATACCGGGAAACAGGACGGTGTGGAGGGGGAACAGGGGCAGTTCATACACAGGCTTTAACCCGTTCGTTTCATCGCTGCTGCCAGTGTAACACAGCTTAATGCTGCCGCGCAGTGGATTCACCGATTTCTTAGAATTATTGACGAGATTGGTTATAGGTTTTGTGCAGTTGTCCGGCTATGATGACACTGTATCGAAGCACCGGATGCTTGTATAAGGCAAAAGAATCGGCTATGATGGTGGCTTGAACACCTATTGAACAGCTTTTGAACGACCCCACCGGGTTAGCTCGGAAACGGGCGGGTCGTAAGCGATGGCAACCATGAACCTGTTTAATTCGGACGCCAAACCCAGTGAAGAACCGCTATACAACATCGGCCTGGTGTCGCGCATGACCGGCATCCCGGTTGCCACGCTACGGGTGTGGGAGCGCCGCTACGGTTTTCCCCAGTCCACCCGCACGCCGGGCGGCCACCGGCTGTGTTCCGAAAAAGAAGTGATGCGGCTGCGCTGGGTGAAGGCTCGGGTGGACGAAGGGATGCAGACCGGGCAGGCCATCCGTGCCCTGCAGCATCTGGAGCGCGAAGGCCGCTTCCCGGACGCGCCGTTTACCGCCATTGCGCCTGCGCCGCTGGCGCCGCCGGCGGATCCCTCATTCAGCGTGTTCCGCGAACGGCTGACCGAAGTGCTGCTCGTTCACGACACGCCGCAGGCTGACCGGCTGCTCGGCCAGCTCTTGAGTCTGTACTCGATGGAAGACCTGGTGCTGGAAGTGATCGGCCCTACGCTGCACGACATCGGTCAGGCGTGGCACGATGGTAAAATCAGCGTGGCGACCGAACACCTGTCGTCCAACTTTCTGCGCCAGCACCTGCTGATGTGGATGTCCACCGGGCCGATTCCATTCGCCGGGGTCGCGCCGACCATCCTCGCCTGCGCGCCGGAGGAGTGGCACGAAGGCAGCCTGATGATGCTGGGGGTGCTGCTGCGCCGGCTGCGCTGGCCGGTGGCATACCTGGGGCAGTCCGTGCCGCTGGCGGACCTGGGCACGCTGGTGCGGCAGATCAAGGCACCGGCGGTGGTGCTGGTCGCCATGACCGAAAAACCAGTCGCCGCGCTGCAGGACTGGCCGCAGTATCTACCGGAAACCGTGCAGGGCAACAAGCTGATTGTCGGCTTTGGCGGGCAGATATTTAACGAGCGCCCGGAATGGCGCGAGCGTGTCCCCGGCGTTTTTCTGGGTGAATCGCTCCGGCAGGGCGCGCAAACCCTCGACCAGCTATTACGCGCTGCCGTGCATCCCAGCCTGTAGGGGATGAGGGAAAACAGGCAGCCGCAGAGAGAGGCAATCATGGACTTGCTAATCGGCACCGGCAATGCCGGCAAGCTCAACGAATACCGCGTGCTGCTGGCGGATGTGCCGGTGCGCCTATTGGTCCTGCGCGACGTGGGACTGGCGGAAATGTCCGTAGCAGAAACCGGCGGCACGGTCGAAGCCAACGCCCGCATCAAGGCGCTGGCCTATTCGCAGGCCAGCGGTTTGCTGACGCTGGCCGACGATACCGGCCTGATGGTTGACGCGCTGGGTGGCGCGCCGGGAGTGGATGCCGCTTATTACGGTGGGCCGGGGCTGACAATGGCGCAGCGCCGCGCCCGGCTGCTCGACGCGCTGGCGGACGTGCCCGACGAACGACGCACGGCACGGTTTGTGTGTGTCATCATCCTGGCGAACCCGGCCACCGGTGAACTGGTAACGGTGCAGGGCACGTGCGAGGGGCATATCGCCCGTGCTGAGGCCGAAGGGGAATACGGCTTCGGTTATGACGCGCTGTTTATCCCCCAGGGATATGATCGCCCCTGGAGCCAACTGCCGCCAGAGGACAAAAATCGCATCAGCCACCGGGGACAGGCGGCGCGGCAGATCGTTCCGTGGCTGCGGCGGCTGGCAGAAGCGTCAGCGGCAGCCGAACCGTAAAGGTCGTGCCAGCGTTCGGCACGGTTTCAAAGGTAATGTGTCCCCGGTGCGTCTCGACTGCCCGCCGCACCAGATGCAGCCCCAGCCCTAGCCCGCTGACATTGCCGGCGTTGCTGCCCCGGTAAAACAGGTCGTAAATGCGCTGCTGGTCTTCCGGTACGATTCCTGTGCCCTCGTCACGGACCCGGATGACCAGCGTTTGCGGTTCGGCTTCGACGTATAGGTGGACGGTCGAACCCCGGTCGGAATATTTCGCCGCGTTCGAAAGCAGGTTGTTGATGATCTGCAAAATCAGGTTGCCATCGGCACTTACATTGTCCAGGTTGTCCCCGACCACAACCTCCAGGGTGTGTTCCAGCCAGCAGGAGGCAAAATTCTCCGCCGCCACTTCGATCAGGTGACGGCAGTCACACGGGGCAGGCTGGTAGGAGGAGAGATCGTCGGCCTTCATCACGTAGGCTGCGTCGTTCAGCATATTGGTAAGCTGGACGATCTGGCGGCGAATTTGCCGGAAGTGATCGGCGCGTTTCTCCACGGTCAAACGGTCCATATAACGCGAGAGAATTTCGGACGAGGTCTGAATCACCGTCAGCGGCGTGCGGAATTCGTGGGCAATCCGCAGCATCATCAGCTTCTGAAGCTGGTTCAGTTCCTGTTCGCGGTGCAGGGCGACTTCCAGCCGTGTCTGCTCGCCGGCCATCGCTTCGACCTGTTTGCGCTCGGTGATATCCTTGCAGATGCCGTAAATCCGGGTTGGGTATTCCTGCGGCGAGTCGGCGATGGAACGGAGCAGCGTCCAGATATGCCGCACCGCGCCGCTTTTCACCACAAACCGGCATTCCAGTTCCTGCTGCATGGGGCGTTCCAGCAGCGGGAACACGGCCTGCTCAACGGCGGGCAAATCGTCCGGGTGAATCAAACGCTGCCAGCCGCCGCGCCCCAGGCTTTCGGCCTGCGTAAACCCGGTGATCCGCTCAAAGGCGTCCGTCACCCACAGGTTTTTAAACAGTCCGCCCGGCTCGACTTCAAACATGTAGGCAAAATCGCTGCTCAATTCGGAAATAATGCGGTAGCGGGCTTCGCTTTCGCGCAGGGCGGCTTCCAGGTTCTTCCGGTCGGTGATGTCCAGGTGAACGCCGAGGGCGCGCAGCGGCCTGCCGTCGGCATCACGCTCGACCACTTTGCCGGTATCCAGTATCCACTTCCAACCGCCGTCGGCGGTGCGCAGGCGGTATTCCGCCTGATAGTACGGCGTCTGACCCGACAGATGAGCGTTCAGCCGGTTGTGGACACCCGGCCAGTCGTCCGGGTGAATCATCCGTTTCCAGGCTTCATAATCGGCAGCAAAATTTGCAGGATCGTAGCTGAGCATTTCTGCCCAGCGGTCATTGCAGATGGCCGCGCCGGTCTGGATGTCCCAGTCCCAGGTGCCCAGTTCAGCGCCGTTAATGGTTAGTGCCAGCCGTTCGGCGGTATCGCGCAGCGCCTGTTCAAGCTGCTGGCGCTCACTGATGTCGCGGGTGATACTGCCGATGATAACGCCCCGCGCCGAGGGGATGGTGAACTTGGTGGTGTGAACGGCGCGGACGCTGCCATCGGCGACATTTTGCAGCCGAATATCGTGCCCAACATGCAGATTGGACAGGTTCGTCTGCTCCAGGATTTGTTGTGTCATCAATTGCGCCTGCATACGGAAAGCCGGAGTCCGAACCTCATCTGGCACCAGTTCATACTGCACGTCCCAGATGAACCGTCCCAGTGCATCGGCGGCGGCGATACCCGTAATCCGTTCCAACGCGGAGTTCCACAGGATGATTCGGCCCTGTTCATCCACCAGCGAAATCCCGTCCGATGAGAGTTCCACGAACTGCCGAAAGCGGGTTTCGCTGTCGTGCCGGGCGGCTTCGGCCTGCTGCTGGCCGGCCAGCAGCCCCTCGATAAACTCCACCAGGACGCCCGCGCTGGCTGCGTCCCTGCTGCACCGTTCGATCAATTCAAGCTGACTGGGTGTGAGCATGATGCCGGTAACACTCCGGAATGCGGCGATTGGTTACAGCATAACATGATCCAGGGACGGGAAGCGTAAACGTTATGAAACGGTAAGGGCTGTTGTTGGTAGAGGACAAAAATCACCGGGGCATAGACGCGCTATGTCTCGTGTGGATTTGGCGTTGGCTGGCGCAGGACGCTGAAAGCCGTCGGCTGAATGGCAAAAGCCACCTGGAAGGTGGCTGATAAGACGAATTGCTGTGTTCTCCAGTCTGTTGGAAGCGGGCCTGGCATGAAGCGTCAGCCAGAGGGCTTGAGCCGCAGGTAGACAAATGGCTCCTGAGTGCGGACCGCTGCCGGTAAGGCATCAGCAGGCGGGCGGTTTACAGCCGCAGCCGGTCGCCGTTGGCTTTGAACCATTTCACCCAGTGTTTGTAATCCGGGCAGAGGCGTGCCACCAGCGACCAGAAACGGCGCGAATGGTTCAATTCCTGCAGGTGGCACAGCTCGTGAATGATGACGTAATCCATCGCCGCCGGAGGCGCAAACATCAGCCGCCAGTTGAAGTTCAGGTTACGCTGGCTGGAACAGCTTCCCCAGCGGGTGCTCTGCCCCTTGATGGTGATTTTGCCGTAGCGGAAACCGTGCTGCCGCGCCAGTTCGGCGGTACGGGGCAGGAGGTAGGCTTTGGCCTGGGCGCGATACCAGCCTTCCAGCGCTGCCCTGATCGTCTCTGGCGTGGCCGGCGTTCCGGCTGGCAGCCGCACGCGCAGCGAATCGCCGTCCAGCATCACGCCTATCGTTTTGCCGCGTGGTTTAACGCCAATGTCCAACACGCGGTCGCGCCCCAGGTATGGTAGCTTCTCGCCGGAAACCAGGCGGCGTTCCGGCGGTGCTTCAGCCGGCAGGTGTTTGAGAATCCAGGCGGCGCGGCTGAGGAGAATCGCCTCCACGTCGCGCCCGGTCGCGCCCGCTGGCAGGATCACTTCGAGACCGGCGCGCGGGCTGATCTTCAGGCGCAACGTGCGTGCGCGCGGACTTTCGCGCACGGTATAGCTAACCTGCTGGCCGCCAAGCGTGATTTCTGGCATCAGCCGCCTACCGCCACCCGCTGGTCCAGTAGCACCTGCGCTCCGTTGAAGTCGAAGCAAAAATCCATGCGGTACAGGTTCAGCGGCAGCAGCGCGCGGGTTACTGCCTCCTGTTTGTCCTCGTGGCAGTACAGCAGCAGAAAGCCACCACCGCCCGCACCGGTGATCTTGCCACCCAGCGCGCCGTTCTGCCGAGCCAGATCGTAGGCCATGTCAATCTGGCTGTTGGTAACGTCGGTGGCGACGCCGCGTTTTTGCTGCCAGGACTGGTGCAGCAGGTCGGCGAAGCCGTCGAGGTCGCCCCGCTGGATGGCTTCGTAAATGTCCTGCCCCAGCGCCTTGATGCGGTGCATCCGTTCCAGCGTCGCCGGGTCCTGGTTGCGGCTGGCGTTAGACTGGCTTTTGAGGATTTTCTCGGAATTGCGCGACTTGCCGGTGAAAAACAGCATCAGGCGCTTTTGCAGCGTATCCAGGGTCGCCGGTGGCAGAATAACCGGCTTCACCCGCGTGCCATCCTGTTGAAAGATGATCTGGTTCAGGCCGCCCATCGCGGAGCCGTATTCGTCCTGTTTGCCGCTGGGCAGCCCCAGCTTGTTGATACTGATGTCGCAGGCCATCTCAGCGATTTCCTGCTTGCTCAGGCTGCGCCCGTGCCAAGCCGCCAGCGCAGTAATCATGGAGACCGCCACCGCGCCCGACCCACCCAGCCCGGTTCCAGGCGGAATCTGTGACGCCAGAAAGATGTCCACGCCGTCCGTGCCGCCAAACTCACGGATGACAGCCTTCGCCAGCCCCAGTTCGCCGTCGGTAGCAAACTCGTTGCCGGCTTCGTGGCGGTAAAACACGCGGAAATCTGAGGAGATCACCTGGAGCGCATTTCCCACCCCGCGCGAGATGAACGTATAAATGTAACGGTTGATGGCGGTGCTGATGACCGCCCCGCCAAACTGGTTGTAATAAGCCGGCAAATCGGTGCCGCCTCCACCGAGGCTAATCCGAACCGGCGACCGCGCGATGAGCAGCAAGCTCCCCTCCCCGTCATTAGATGAGATAATTCTAACCTGTCAGACGCTGTTCTTGCCCACCTATCTCACATGTGCTATTTTAAATCAGGATGCCGCTTTGTGCGTTGTTCAGTTGTTGAGATTCTTTCCACCGGTTACCACGCCTGAGGATATATGATCCGTTGGTTGCGCCAGCTTGTGCTGCTGCTGCTCGTCGTGGCTGTTTTTGCCGGGCTGGCACTGCTGATGTTATCGGAAGACAAAAAACGCCAGCAGGAGGCCTACCGGCTGCGGGTGACGATGGAAGTGCAGACGGCAGTCGCCTACGCGCTGTATGACGCTACCCGTACCGCCGAAAGCAGTCTGTCCCACTATCGGCTGGTACGGGTAGCGCCGGACGAAGCGTTGGCAGATGTTGCCGCGCGCTACAATACAACGCTGGACGTCGTGCGGATGGCAAACGGGCTGCTGCCGGATGTTGAGTTTGGCAATGGCGAGGCCGTCATCATCCCGGAAGGGGTGCAGTTCTTGAATCCGCCGCGCCGGTTTCAGCTTCACACGGCGCTTGTTGGCGATACCCTTGATGCCCTGTCCAAATTCTACGATGTGCCGCTGGATCTGCTGAAACAGGATAACCCCGTGCTGGCCTCACGCGGTCTCATTCCCGGCGATATTGTGTTTATTCCCATCGTACTCACAGCATCCTGAACGGAATTGCCATGCGTTTACTGCTGGTTGTGCTCATTCTATCGTTACTGGCGGCAGCGTGCGACTCGACCGCCATGCCAACTGTTCCACTGATTACGGTTGTCATTACCGCCGTTGATGACACCGCCGCGCTGAATGACGCCGTTGCCCAGGCGCTCACCGGCACGGCGCAAGTCCACATCGGCGCGACCGAAACGGCGCTGGCGCTGGGAGGAGTCACGCTGACGCCCAGTCCCACGCCAACGCCCAATCCAACCCTGGCGGCGCGTCCGACGCAGGCCACCACGCCGACACCCACCTTTACGCCGACGATCACCCCCACGCCAACTTACGCCCCTTATCTGACCACAACACCGGATAGCGTGGCTGCCGACTTACCCGGCTGGGTGCGGGTTGTTCATGCCTGGGTGGGGACGCCGGATAACACACCTGCAACGTTTGATGTGTACCTCAACGGCGAACCCGTGCAGCGTGCCCTTGCCAGCGGCCAGCAGACCGGCTTCCTGCAGGTTGCGCCGGGCAGCGTTCAGGTGGTGCTGCGGGCGGCCAACCCGGACCAGCCGGTGACAACTGAAAACCCCGGTCCGCCGGACTTCAGTGAGGTTGTGCCGGTCGCGCCAGGGGAAAACACGACGCTGGTGCTGGGTGAAACCAGCGAAGGGCTGCGGCTGATCACCGTGCCCGAAAGCGCCGCTCCGCTGCCGGATGGCATAGCCCGGCTGACGCTGGTGCATGTCAACCCGGAACTGCTGCCGGTGAACATCCTGATGCCAGATACCGGGCGGGCACTGGCATACAATCTGCAATTTAACCACGTGGCCGGTTCATTTGACGTGCCAATGGGCGCAAACTATATCCTTGATCTGTACGATGTGACAGATTCGTCCGTGCTACTCGGCAGTCTGCCGCCAGTCAGTTTTGGTAACCGGGTGAGCTACCTGCTGGTGCTGGTGCCGTCGGCAGACGCGCTCACCGACATGATGCTGTTCAGCGGCGAAACACGCACGCTGCCAACCGAAGTTCATGCCCGGCTGGTCAATATCGCCGAGAGCATTGGGCCGATGGCCGTAAAACTGAATGACAAAGTGCAGTTTTATTCGCTGCCCATTGGCATTTCCGACCCGTTCCCCCTGTCCACGTTGGGCAACCGGCTGGTTGTTCTCAATCAGGAGGAAACGGATTCCTACTTCGCCGACCTGCCTCCCTGGGATACACCTGAACAGCAGGCTGACAAAATCCTTGTACTCTACGATAACCCGACGGAAGCCGGTATCCAGTTCGATGTTAAGGTGTATTCCCAAGACGCTCCGCCCTCGACGATCAACAGCCAGATACGGCTGATTCACGCGCTGCCGGGGGTGATTCCACTCAGCCTGGAAATGAGTGCGATAAGGCCGCAGCCGCCCTTTGTGCTAGCAGCCGGTATGCCAACCCCAACTCCTGTGCCAAGAGAGCCTTTTGTTAAAGTGGCCGAGGCCGAATTTAACACGGTTGGAGCCTATGTCCCGCGCTCTCCCACTGTGGTGGACGTGCGCGTTGTCCTCAGCGGCACGCGCAATGTTATCGCAGAGATGAACAATGTCCAGCTAACCGCCGGCTCCCTGTACGATTTTATCGTTCTGCCCGGGGCTGAAGCTGGTTCAGCGCGGCTGGAACTGGTTCAGCAGACGCGGGTGCGGGCAACCAGCAGCAGCGACCCGGCAGCCATATCGGAAGCCGTCGCAGCGACCTTAACGGCCATTGCCCCGGTCATCACCGCCACGCCCACACGGGTAAGTTCACCCACGCCAACGCGGACGCCGCTGCCAACTAACACGCCGCGCCCGACCAATACGCCCAGTTTCCCGCCGCCGTCATTGGCGGTAGACCCGGCACCGCCAAACACGACACGCGGAAGCATCCTGCTCTTTGGTCAGGGTTTCCCGGCAGCGCGACCGTATGGCGTCTATCTGGATAATAATCTGGAAAGCGCTATCCATTCCGGCATCACCACTGCTGACGGCGCGATCATGACCGTTGTCAATCTGCCCGCCAATATCTCAACCGGCCTGCATACCATTCGCGTCTGCGTAGCCGGGTCGTGCCCCGGCAACGGCATTGAAGCGTTTGCGGTGATGAAGATCGCCCCGCCGGATATGACGCCGACAGCCACGTTGCAGCCGTAACAGGAGCGCCTTTGATGTTGCCGATCAAACCGATCATTCGAACTATGGTGTTCCTGCTGCTGTTGGCGCTGGTGCTGCCCGCGTTGGCTCAGCCTACGCCGCCGATCAACCTGGCCCATCTGCGCGTCGTTAATGCCCTGGTCGGGCTGGGGCCGGTAGATGTGTATCTCGACGGCGCGCGGGTGGCGTTTGCCCTGGAGCCGGAAGCCGCCACACCGTACTTTGCGGTCCCGGCTGGCCGGCATAGTCTGTCAGTGCGCCCGCCGGATTCTGACCCGTTATCCGCGCCGGTGGCCGATGTGCTGGTTGACCTGGCGCCCAACCAGAGCGAAACGGCCATTGCTTACCAGAAACAGTTTGCGACCGAGGGATTTACGCCTCAGTACGAGCAAACCGGAGCCTTTTACGTCATGGATGACGACCGCAGCCCGCTTGAACTGGGTAAGGCGCGGCTGACCGCGGTGCATCTGGCAGTGGGTTCACCGCCGGTTATCAGTATCGCCTATCCGTCACGGGAGTCGCTGCTGCATCAGGTGGCACTGGAGCAGCCTTATGGCACGGTAGACATCGCGGCTCACCTGTACTCATTGGCGCTGGTTGACGCTGTCAGCCCGGATTTGACCGTGCTGGCGCGACTGGGCGATTTCAGTGTTTACGCCAGTACGCTGTACACGATTGTCGTCGTTCCCGATATGCAGCCGGTCATTTCGCAGACGACCGGCCAGCCAGCCGTACAGGCGGCAGTTCCACAGCCGCGCGCCTTCATCATCAGCGCGCCGGTTGACCCGCCGCCGGATGGGCTGCGCCTGCGGCTGGTTCACGCCGCGCCGAACACCGCCGTTCTCGATCTGTATATTGATGGCCGGCTGGTTGCGGAGCGTATGAATTACAGCCGCGTGACCGAATACCTGGGGCTGAAATCCTACAGCCACGTGATTACGCTGCGCCGGGTAGGCGCCGGGCCGCAGTCCACGCCGCTGGGTCAGGCGGAATTCACCATCACGGAAGACAATCGCCGCCAGACCAACTGGACGCTGCTGCTGCTGAACGCTGCCGGCGGCGATACCAGCGCCGCGCTGGAACTGGAAGGCTCTACCGAGACCGCCCGCCAGACGATTGTGAACACCCCCGGCGGCAGTTTGTTTATGGTGCTGCTGCCGGATAATATCGCCCAGACCCAGCCCGGTTACGCCCGTGTCCGGCTGATTAACGCGGTCAATGACATCCCGCCGCTGCGGCTGATCGCGCCGGTGGTGCCCACGCCGGCGCCGCTCACGCCGGTACCCACACTCCGTCCAAATGTACCAACAGCCACGCCCAGACCGCCGCAGCAGTTGGTGGATGACGCCATTTTTGGCGCCGATGCCAGCGAGGCAGAAGTGCCTGCCGGCCTGTATCCAACCCTCAACTTCATTCCCGCCGGGCTGAACACCAACCTGAGTACGCTGCGCAACGTGCAACTGGTGAACGGCATGGTGTATACCTTCGTAGTGATGGGGTCCCCCATTGGCAATCCGCCGGTTTCGGTGGCCGAACTGAGCGATTACGGCAGCGGCGTTCCCCTGAGCCGGCTGTACCTGGGGCGGGTCATCGCGGAGACGGCGCGTGTCCGCAACAACCCGTCGGCGCAGGCGAGTGTGATCGCGCAACTGCCGCAGACGACCGAGGTGGAAGTGCTGGGACGCGATCTGAACGGCGAGTGGATCCGCGTGCGGTATGTTGACGCGAACACCGGCGCGCGCGGGGAAGGCTGGATTTCCGGTACGGCCAATATTCTGGCGATCACGCGGCTGGGCGTGCCGGTCAGCCCGCTGGCGCTACCGCGTTACGTCGCCCCCGGCGGCTGATGATGGGGTTTCTGGTTGGGTGTTCACAAGGGACACGACCGCGCCGCGTCCCTTCCGGTTTATCATGAGGCAGCAGGAACGACATACCAAATCAGCGGTACGGGCTGTCTCTCCAGTTCACGGGCAGGATGCCCGGCAGCGGGTGGCCGCCGTCACGGCCCTGGCCGTGTAATTCGTCCGGTGTTTCCAGCCAGGGCATATAGCCTACCTCTGTCCAGTTCACGCGGCGGGCATAGGCGCGGCCAATCGCCTCCATCAGGTCCACCTCTTCCGGCGCGTAGGCGTCGAGTTCCAGCCCCTTAGGGTCGGGTTTGCCGGTCAGGTCAATGCCCAGCCGGTCGCGCACGCTATCGGCCTGCAAAAACGGATTGTAACGGCGCACATCCACCCGACCCCGATAGATGGTGCGGGCATTAAACACCTGCTGCAAGGCCGTGTCATCCAGAAAGCCGGAGATGATATACACCACCCAGTTGTACAGCCACAGGCGGCTACCTTCGCCGCTGCCGAGGGTATTGGCGCGGTAGCCCGTGCCGAGCGAATAGTGAATCACGTTGCCGTCGGTGAAGCCGTCCGTGGCGCCGATGTACTCCATCGCTTCGACTGTTGCAGCCAGCACCGGATTGCCGGACACCCCTACGCCGCCGTCAATCAGGTTGCCCAGCACCGGCGGGAAGTAGATAGGCGCGGCGCCGCTGGCGGCCACCGCACCGCTGACTGGCCACTCGGCGAAGCGCGTAGCGCCAGGGCCTTTGCTGACGACGTAGTAGGTGTTGTTGGTCCGCAGGTCGCGGGTGGTCATAAACACAATCGGTTTCTGCAAATCCCTGATCTTTTTGCCGGTCGCCAGCGGGCCAAGCAACTCTAAAAACGGTCGCAGATCGTACAACGAGCGCAGGCCGCCGGCGATATAGCGCAGCCACAGCCAGATACCCTGCGGCTGCGACCGGAAGCCCTGGGGCAGCCGCCGCTTGTAGACCGTTTCCAGCAGCTCCTGCGCCGACAATCCCAGACCGAACCCGGCGGCGATGATCGCGCCGGTGCTGGTTCCTGCCACCATGTCAAATAGTTCCGGGCAGGTTTTGCCGGTCATGGCTTCCAGTTCGGCCAGCATGGCGATGGTAATGGTGCCGCGCATCCCACCGCCGTCTATCGAAAGAATCAGCTTTTTCCGTTCCGGGTTCAGGTTAAGCACGATAAAATCCTTTTGATGGTCGTGTCAGGCGCAAATTACGCTATATTATAGTTTCTGACGGTGGTTTGTGTTGCTGAGGTGATGATGGTAATGGAAACCCGAACGCGGCTGCACCCCCTGTCCAGTAAGGGCCTCCCCGCCTATCCGAACGGCTGGTACGCGCTGGCGTTCACGGCGGAACTGCCACCCGGCAGCGTCCTGACACGGGCATTTATGGGGCAGGATGTGGTGCTGTTCCGCACGCGCTCCGGTGTCGTCAGCGTGATTGACCCGTACTGCCCGCATCTGGGCGCGCACCTGGGTTACGCCAGCACCGTCGAGGGTGAGACGATTCGCTGCCCGTTCCATTACTTCTGTTTTGATGTCAACGGCGTATGTGTCTCCACCGGCTATGGCACGAAGCCGCCGCCCAAAGCGGTCGTACGCGCCTGGCCAGTGCGCGAGCAGAACGGCCTGATTCTGGTGTGGTACCATGCTGAAGGCCGCGTGCCGGACTGGGACGTGCCACCGCTGGACGCCGGCGGGTATTCGCCGCTGGTCTGGCGCGCGTGGGAATTAAACAGCCACCCGCAGGAAACGACCGAAAACAGCGTGGACATCGGCCACCTAAGCATCGTGCATCACTACGACGACGTGCAGATGTTAAGCGACCTGACCTGCGCCGGGCCGTGCCTGACAGTGCGCTACGCCATGTTCCGACCGGCGCCGTTTGCCGGTCTGGTGCGCGGCACCCGGTCGCAGTTTACGATCCACGTCTACGGCCTGGGGTATTCGCTGGTCGAGGTGGAGATTCCCCGCTTCAATATTCAGGCGCGGCTGTTTGTGCTACCCACGCCAATAGACGTGGAGCGCATCACGCTGCGGATTGCCGTCAGCACGCGCATTGTGCGCCGCCCGCGCGAGGTGCATCCCCTGCTGGGGCTGCTGCCGGCGGGGCTGACCGCGCCGCTGCTGAATCGCATCCTGCCGGGCGCGGTACTCAACGGACTGGCACACGACGTGCAACAGGATTTTGAAATCTGGCAGCACAAGGTGTATTTTTCGCCGCCAATTCTGGCGGAAGGCGACGGGCCGGTGGGGCGTTACCGCTACTGGGCGAAGCAGTTTTACAGCGATCCGATGCCGCCGGCGCTGGAGTAGCGGTCAGTTTTCAGTTATCCGTTGTCAGTTTTTGGTGTGGAGATTAGTTCGGTTCGTCCCGCAGCCAAAGACAGTTTACGGAAATAAGCATTTTTAGGCAAAGGAAACCGGAAATGCACCAGACGCAGCGCCAGCAAACCGCCGATTTGTTGAAAGCGCGCGGCCTTGACCGCGCCCTGTTCGCGCACGCGCACAGCGTCACCTGGCTGACCGGCTTCGTGGCGCCGGTGCAGACCGGCACCAATCTGTTTTCCGGCGGGCCGCCGCTGGTGTGGTATGACGGCGGACAGTTCACCCTGATCGTACAGGATGTCCACGCGGCTGACGCTGCCGCGTTTGCTCCGCCGGACTGCGCGCTTCTCAGCTATCGCAGCTATACCACCGAACGCCCGATTACGTCCGCCGAAAACCTGGCCGACGTACTGCGCTCGGTAGTGAAACTGTCCGGCGCTTCTGCCGGTAAGGTCGGCATGGAGCGCCAGTGGCTGACCGCCTTCCTGCACGATGCCCTGCGGGAGGCGCTGTCCGATCAGGTGGAGATCGTGCCGATAGACGGCTGGCTGGCGCCGCTGCGGGCGATCAAAACTGACGACGAACTGGCATTGCTGCGGCGCAACTTCGCGCTGTGTGACATCGGTCAGGCGGCGGCGCGGCAGGCCACACGCCCCGGCGTGCGGGAGATTGACGTATGGGTTGCCGCTGAAAGCGCCATCAATCAGGCGGCAGGGTATCGGGTGCCACTGGGCAACGACTGCGTGGTGGGCTATCGCAGCCCGAACAATGTCGGCGGCTGGCCGCTGGATTACGAACTACACCCCGGCGACAGCCTGATCGTGGACATCAGCGCCTTCCCCGGTGGCTACTGGAGCGATGGCTGCGCCACCTACTACGCCGGCGAACCGACGCTGCGCCAGCAGGCGCTGCACCGCGTGGTGCGGGAAGCACTGGAATACGGCATCTCGCTGGTGCGACCCGGCATAGTGGCGCGGGACCTGGACCGCCGCATCCGCGAGTTTATCGAACAGGCGGGGTATCCAGCGCATACCCACCACACCGGGCACGGCGTGGGTGTGTCCGGCCATGAAGCGCCGCGCATCGTGCCCTACAGCGACGACGTGTTACAGGCCGGGATGGTGATTATGCTCGAACCGGGTATCTATTTTCCGGGTGAAACCGGCGTGCGGCTGGAAGACGGGCTGCTCATCACCTCGGACGGCGTGGAAGTGCTCACCCGGCACGACAAGGGGTGGTAAACCGTTTGTGCCGGTTTCGCATCTATAAACCCATCCCGCAGGGGCGCATGGCTGAAACACGGATTAACCGTTCTGCCAGCCACCTTCAGGTGGCTTTTTTCGTCCAGCCGGACGACTTTCAGCGTCCGGTGGCTTAGTCCCGCTGCCACGTCACCGTCACTTCCGTGCCCTGCCCCGGCACGCTGGCGAAGTGGAACTCCGCGCCGATCTGCGCCGCGCGTTCCCGCATGGAGGTCAGCCCCAGACCGGACGTAGTGCGGATCGGGTCGAAGCCACGCCCGTTATCGCGGATATGGAGCTTTACCGCATCCGGCAGACTCAACACCTCCAGCCAGACGCGGGAGGCTTTGGCGTGTTTGATGATGTTGTTAAACGCCTCCTGCGTGATACGATACAGCGCGGCCTGCACTGGCGGCGGCACTGGCTGGCCGTCGTTCAGCGTCAGCTCCACCTGAACGTTGCCGCGCCCGCGCAGCACGTCTACCAACTGCGTATACTGGTCACGCAGTTCGGTGCGCAGCAGTTGTTCCGGGCGCAGTTCGATCAGCAGCACGCGCATTTCCGACTGGGCGCTGCGGTTGAGCGCCGCCAGTTGTTCCAGCAGCGTTGGCAGCCGCTTCGGGCTGACTTCCAGCAGCCGGGGCAGCGATTCAGCGATCATGCGGGCGGAAAACAGCGTCTGGCTGATGGCGTCGTGCAGGTCGCGGGCGATGCGCTGGCGCTCTTCCAGCACGGCGGCGGTCTGCGCCTGCCGGTACAGATGGGCGTTGTGGATGACGGTGGTCACGATCTCGGCAAACATCGCCAGTCGCCCGGCGTGGGACGGTGTGAAGAAACCGGGTGTGCGGCTGTAGAGGTCGAGAAAGCCGATCAATTCGCCGTGCAGGAACAGCGGCACGCCCAGAAAGCTGAACAGAATCGGCTGTTCCGGTTCTTTCGCGCCATACACCCAGCCGGGATACTCGTAGATATTGGGTACGATCAGGGAGCGGCGGGTTCCCGCCATCTCGCGTAGGGCTGTTGTGTCGCTCACTTTCATCTCCAGCCGGCGCAGTGACTCGCGGATATCTTCCCCAACATCGTCTATCCCCTTAAACCAGGCCACGCGGGCTACGTCCTGTTCCACCAGCAGAATCAGGCTGGCATCGTGTGGCACGATCAACCCGACGCTGCTGAGGGTGCGTTCCAGCACGTCTTCCAGTTCCAGTGTATTGTTGATCGCCATCGTCACGTCCAGCATCGCCTGCGTCAGCAGCCGCTGGTCGCGCTCGGCGGTGATGAGAAGCTGGCGTTCAGTGATGTCCAGAAAAGCGACCACACCGGCAGCGACTGCGCCGGTATCGTCCAGAATCGGCGCGGAACTGGCAAGCATCGTGCCCATCGTGCCGTCTCCACGCAGAAAATCAATTTCCTCATCCTGCACGGTGACGCCGGTAGCAATCGTGCGCGCCAGCGGCCATTCCTCTGGACGATAGGGGCGGCCATCCTTATGGAAGCCCACGTACTGCCTGTACTGCTCCGTCTGGTCGGCGGGGAGGAAACGGTGACGCCAGATGCGTTCCACTGCGTCGTTACCCAGAATCAACCTGCCAGAGGGCGCCTCCGCCACGATCACGCCAACCGGAATCTGCTTGAGGATGGTTTCCAGGCGGGCACGCTCATCACGAAGCTGCTTCAGCAGGTGCTCGCGTTCGGCTTCGACCCGCTTGCGCTCGGTGATATCCTGGGCGATACCAATGGTTTTGGCAACAGCGCCGTCCGGCAGCCGTTCAAACACCATGTCCCGGCTATAAAACCAGCGCCATTCGCCATCCTTACGCTGCATCCGGTATTCCAGTTCGGTGATTGCGTCGTCGCTGGCAGTTTTCAGGCGATCGCGTGCCGCCACCACGACAGGAATATCGTCTGGGTGAATCAGACGACCAAGCAGGGCCGTACCCTGCTCCGTGATCTCGTCGGACGTGTACCCCAGCAGCCGCCCGACCTGCGGATTCACGTAAATGTTTTCGTCGGCTACCAGATCGTACACGTAAAACAGATCGGGAATGGTACTAATCATGGCATCACTTAAACGGCGGCTGTCTTCCAGCGCCTGCTCCAGTCGGCGCTGCTCTGTCACCTCGTCAGCGACAATGTTAATGCCCACCATCTGTCCGTCGTGATTTCGGAACGGCACCCAACTGACAATCCAGGTGCGTCGAACGCCGGGTTGGGCGTTGGTTTCACCGTGCAGTTCAAAATTCAGGATGGCCTCACCTGTTTCCAGCACCCGACGGAACATGGGTATAACCGTCGGCGCCAGATACGGCACCATCTTATCAACGTTATGCCCCAGATGCGCTTCAACCGGCAGACCGTTCATCTCCGCCAGCCGGCGGTTAATGCGGGTGTAACGCAGGTCGGTGTCCAGAACACACAGGCCGACCGGCGCGGTGTCGTAGATCGCCTCGATCTCCGCCAGCCGGTCGCGCGCGAGCTGCTCGCTGCGGCGTAGAGCTGCTTCCGCCTGTTTGCGCTCCGTCACGTCGCGGATGACCGACAGCATCGCTTTCGGTTTACCCTGCCACGTCACAAAGCCGATACGCGCCTCCACCGTGCGCTCGGTGCCATCCTTACGCCGCACGCTGGTTTCATAAGCCGGTTGCTGTATCTGGCGTTCAAAAACCTGCCGGTACTGCTCCCGCGCCTGCTGGCGCAAGTGTTCCGGGAAGATGATCTCAAAACGCTGGCCGATCACTTCTTGTGGTGAGTAGCCGTAAAGCTGGCAGTAGGCCTCGTTGGCAGCCAGCACGATCCCGCTGGCGTCGGACAGCACCATCGCGTCGTTGGCGGTTTCAAACGCGATACGAAACCGTTCTTCGCTCTCGCGCAGTGCCTCTTCCGCCTGTTTGCGCTCGGTGATGTCCTGCAGGACTCCGGCCATCCGCCGAGGATTGTCCGCGCCCTCGTACACAGCGCAGCCCCGCGCGCCGATCCAGCGCACACTGCCATCAGGGCGAATCACACGGTATTCCACGTAGTGTTCCTGACCATAACCCACGGTCTGCTCGATGGCCGCGCCCACCTGGTCACGATCATCCGGGTGAATGCGGCTGAGATACAGTTCGACCGTTTTTTCCGTGCCGCTTTCCACCCCAAACAGGTGATCGCAGTTGGTGGAGGTGGTCACGCGCCCGGTCAGCAGATCAACTTCCCAGACGCCGACCTGACCCATCTCAAACGCCCGCTGCAGGCGGCTGATGATCTCCTCGCGCTCGGCTTCGACCTGCTTCTGCACCGTAATGTCCTGACAGGTGCCGATATAGCCGGAGGTTATGCCGCCGTCCGTCCGTAACGGCGTGGCCTTCTCCAGCAGCCAGCGGTAGCTGCCGTCGCAGTGGCGCAGCCGGTACTCCGCACTGAACGGCTGCCGCGTCCCGGTCATCGTATCCCATAACTGGCGGTAGGCGGAGACGTCTGCCGGGTGGATGTGTGTGAACCAGTCCACTACATCGGCAGATGTCTGGCCGATAAAGTCACGCCCGGCGTGGTTGGCAATCGTGCGGGTCGGAGTGGTACCATTACTAACCCACACCAGCCCCGGCAGACTATTGACGATCTGCCGGTCGCTGCTGGTGTTCGGTATTTCTGATGGAGCATTGACCATAGACTGCTATTCACCCCGGCTGGCTCGATTGGGTTTATCATACCGCAAACCCCGGCGCATTTGACAACTTTTTAAGTACCCGTATTAACCGTATGGTAGAGTCTGCTTTACAGGCGTAACGGCGCTGCCCCTGTTACAATTAGTTCCGACGAGAACCGTTTTTCACGAAAGAGAGCCAGCAGTGGACATCCAGACATGTGTGGCACTGGTGACGGGCGGCGCGTCCGGGCTGGGGCTGGCCTGCGCGCGGCGGTTGGTCCGGCAGGGGGCGCGGGTGGTGATCGTAGACCGGGATGCCGACCGCGGCGCGGCAGTGGCCGCCGAACTGGGCGAGGCGGCGCGGTTTGCGGCGGCGGACGTGACCAGCGAGGCAGACGTACAGGCGGCGATCAACACGGCGGTTGAGGCGTTCGGCGGGCTGCACGTCGCGCTGAACTGCGCTGGCGTGGCCTGGGCGGGGCGCACGGTCAGCAAGGAAGGGCCGCACCCGCTTGACCTGTTTGAAACGATCATCCGTATCAACCTGATCGGCACGTTTAACGTCATCCGGCTGGCGGCGGCGCGGATGTCCGCCAACGAGCCAAACGAATACGGCGAGCGCGGCGTGATCGTGAACACGGCGTCGGTGGCGGCGTTTGACGGGCAGATTGGTCAGGCCGCCTACTCCGCTTCAAAGGGCGGTGTGGTTGGCATGACGCTGCCGATTGCGCGGGATCTGTCGCGGCTGGGCATCCGGGTGATGACGATTGCGCCGGGCATCTTCGATACGCCGATGGTTGGCCTGATGCCGGACGAGCTAAAAACCTCGCTGGCGGCGCAGATTCCGTTTCCGGCGCGGTTCGGCCAGCCGGACGAATACGCCCAACTGGCGCAGGCGATCATCGAAAACCCGTATCTGAACGGCGAGGTAATACGCCTGGATGGCGCGGTAAGAATGCAACCGAAATGACGACCTCACCGCCGACAGTGGATGGGGCGCGCCGGCAGGTCGGCCACGTTCAGCGGCATCCCGAAGTAGGGAGATGGGTCGAGCGTGTTGGATAGCTGCGCTTCATTGGTGAACACGCCAGCCGCGTCGCTTAAGACAATGCTGAAGTGGACGTGCAGGCCAATCGGCGCGCGCCCCGCGCCGGCATATTCACCCTGGTAGCCCAGCAGCGCCCCGCGTTCAACCCACACGTCATCCGTGCCGGGCGGGAAGGCCGGCGCCACAAAAGACTCGGAGCCATCGCGGGAAGCCATATGGGTGTAATACGTCCAGATGGTACGCCCCGGCTGAAGCGGGTCGTCGTGCCGGATGATAACCGACGCTTTCCAGTCCGGCAGGCGTGACAGATACCCCCCGTAAGCAGCATAAACCGGCACTTCGCCTGGGGCCCCATCGCCGAAGATGTCCAGCCCGGTATGCGTGGCAAACACGGTGTACGGCGCGGCGGGGTCGTTCCACAGCAGACCGATTAAGCCATCGGACGGCAGGCTGAAGGGCGCGCCGGGGCACGGCTGGCGGTTCATTACGGTTGCCAGTTCCCGCCGGGTGTCGGGGTCGGTAAACCAGCGGTGAATCGGCGGCAGACTGTTGCTGCGGCTGCTGCTCACCAACAGCACGGCGGCAGCGCCTCCCGCCAGAAGGAGCGCCACCAGTATCACCCAACGCCACCGGCGCAAACGTGTCATCATTCTCAATTCCTGTGCCAGAAACCATATCTTACTTTCCGGGGATTTTGGCACACAAACCGAGGGCACCTCAACCGGCGTGGCTGAAACCACAAACGAGGTATATCCTGAATCGAAGTTATAAACGCGGCAGCTCTCACCCAGACAGCGCCATCATCAGGCGCGCGAGCAGGGCCGTGCGGAGCACGATACTGCTTTTGAGAATGTACTCGTCCGGGCTGTGATCGAGGCCGCCCACCGGCCCCAGACCGTCCAGCACCGGCACACCTTCGTCGGCAGCAAATGAGCCATCCGCCGCGCCGCCGGTTTTGGCGCCGCGGGTCTCGAAGCCCAGTTCCCGCGCGATCTGCACCGCCATCTGTTCCAGCCGGGCGGTAGTAGGCGTGCGGGGCATCGGCGGCAGAGTATCAATCCGCTGGCCGTGATAGCTGATGTCTCCCTGTTTCGGGCGCAGCAGACCGGAAATCGTGCGCAGCGTGGTGGACTTGCCCGCGCCATTTGAGCCGATCAGCGCGACCAGTTCGCCGTCATGGACGGTGAGGGAAACGCCTTTCAGGGCGTGGATTTTGCCGTAATAAACGCTGATGTTATTGACCTGCAACATCATGACTGCACTTTGCCCAGATAGGATTCAATCACGTTGGGATTCTGCCGGATGGCTGCCGGTTCGCCCTCGGCAATCACCTCGCCATAGTTGAGCACCACAATCCGTTCGCACACGTTCATCACCAGCCGCATATCGTGTTCCACCAGGATGATGCTGACGTTGAAGCGGTCGCGGACTTCCAGGATCATGCCATGAACGGCGTCAGTTTCGGTAGCATTCATGCCGGCGGCGGGTTCGTCCAGCAGCAGGATTTGCGGATTGGTCGCCAGGGCGCGGGCGATTTCCAGCCGGCGCTGCGCCCCGTAGGGCAGGTTCATCGCCAGTTGGTCGGCATCCTGCCGCAATCCGAACAGTTCCAGATGCGCCAGCGCCTGCCGGGTGAGGTCGTCTTCCTTGCGCCGGAACGACGGCGCGGAGGCCCACACCTCGACCAGGTTAAACGGCGTTCGCAACTGCTGCGCCACGCGCACGTTATCCAGCACCGTGAGCGCGCCAAACAACCGGATATTCTGGAAGGTGCGGGCAATACCCCGTTGAACAATCGCCGGGGTGCGAAGCTGAGTGATGTCCTGGCCGCGATAGCGAATCTGGCCGCTGGTGGCAGAGGTGTAGCCCGTCAGGCAGTTAAACAGGGTGGTTTTGCCGGCGCCGTTGGGGCCGATGACACCCAGAATTTCGCCGGGAAACAGGGTTGAATCAATATCGCGCAGCGCGTGCAGGCCGCGAAAGGATTTATTCAGTCGGGATACCTGTAAGATCGGTTGTCCCTTCGCGTCGCTTGCCATACGCAGTCATCCGGTCAGTAATAGTTATAATAACACAATTATACATCTCTAGATGTAATGATCTTAACATTACCGCCGCAAATGTCAATCGCCTATGGTTATGTTGCCAAAAAAACGGACAGGTTCCTTTGTTCAAGTTCGGCAGGCGCGCACGTTCGCTGTCACCTGCCACCGTCCACCGACAGCACCTGCCCGGTAATCCACCCGGCATAATCGGACGCGAAGAACAGCACGGCGTGGGCAATATCCTCCGGTGCGCCGAGGCGCTTGAGCGCGATGTTCTCGACCAGCTTGCGCTGGCCGTCTTCACCGAAGGACTGCCACTGGCGTTCCGTGTTCGGATTGGAACGCACGAAGCCGGGCGCGATATTGTTGACGGTGATATTCCACGTGCCGAGTTCGTGGGCAAGCTGGCGGGTCAGGTTGATCTGCGCGGCTTTAGCAGCGGCATAGGCCTGAATGCCTGTCAGGCTGATAACCAGCCCCGCGCCGCTGGAGATGTTGATGATGCGCCCGTAACGCGCGGCTTTCATGCCCGGCGCGACAGCCTGACAGCAGTAAAACGCGCCGGTGACGTTGACCGCAAAAATGGCCTGCCAGTCCTCTGGCGACACCTGTTCCAATGGCCTGCCAACCTGACCCAGCACGCCACCCGCGTTATTGATGAGGATATGCACCTGGCCGTACTGCTGGACGGTCTCATCGGTAAAAGCCAGCACCTGATCCCGGTCGGAGACATCTACGGTACGAACGTGGCACTCGCCACCCG
The DNA here is from genome assembly GCA_016223085.1 of Chloroflexota bacterium. Lineage (GTDB taxonomy): Bacteria > Chloroflexota > Anaerolineae > Aggregatilineales > Phototrophicaceae > CFX2. The sequence goes on along the minus strand of JACRPS010000021.1, from coordinate 71,588 downwards.
CTTCGAGACACAGCCGCCGCGTTTCGTCCAGTTCGTCCGGCAGCACGTCACATGCCCACACCTCCGCCCCACGCTGTGCGAACGCCAGGCTGATGGCGCGGCCAAACCCATGTGCCGCACCGGTGACGATCACCGTTTTATTTTGGAATTCAATCAGCATATCCGCTTAGAACTTAGTGTAGGGACACGGCATGCCGTGTCCCTACGGGAGACTCTGGCTAGTTGCCCAACCGGTACAGATCGGTGAACTTGGTTTCCAGATAGTGCAGGTACGGCCCGACTTCCAGATCGCGTCCGGTGGCGCGCTGCAGCAGTTCGCTGGCGCTGTAGGCGCGCCCGTGCCGGTAGATGTTGTCTGTCAGCCAGCCCAACAGCGGCGCATAGTCGCCGCGTGCCAGGGCGTCATCCAGGCCGGTGACATCGCGGCGGGCGGCCTGCAAAAACTGCGCCGACATGACATTGCCGACGGTATAGCCGGGGAACGAGCCGAAACCCCCGCCCGACCAGTGAACATCCTGTAGTACTCCCTTGCTGTCATTGGGCGGCGTCATACCGAGATATTCCTGCATCTTGGCGTTCCAGATTTCCGGCAGGTCATTCACCTTTAGGCTGCCATCCAGCAGCCCCATTTCGATTTCCACACGCAGCATGATATGCAGGTTATAGGTGACTTCATCCGCCTCGACCCGAATCAGGCTGGGGCGCACCCGGTTCACGGCGCGGTACATCAGATCGGCGTCGGCGTCCGCCAACTGTTCCGGGAAGTAATCGCACAACCGCCCAAAATGCACGTTCCAGAATTCCCGGCTGCGACCGATCTGGTTTTCCCACAGCCGCGACTGCGACTCATGCGCGCCGTAGCTGGTGCCGCCGACCGGATATTTGCCGAGGAAGTCAATCGTGAGCGCGGTGCGTGTCAGCGCCGGGTCAACGCCCTGTTCGTAGAGCGCGTGGCCGGTTTCGTGCAATGTGCCAAACAGCGCCATTGGCAGGTAGTTGCGGTTATAGCGTGTGGTGATACGCACATCCTGCCGCGTGAAGGAGATTTCAAACGGGTGCGGCGCGATGTCCAGCCGCCCGCGATTCAGGTCGTAGCCGAACCGCTGCGCGATGTCCAGCGCAAACGCCTTTTGCTTGTCAATTGGGTATTCCTGCGCCCACAGGTCGCGCTCCAGCGGCCTGTCGTTGGCGACGATGCGCTTCAGCAGTGGCAGCAGCCCGGCCTTGAGCTGCTCGAACAGGCGGTTGAGTTTCGCCGCCGTCATGCTCGGCTCATACTCGAACACCAGCGCATCGAAGGGGTGTTCGGTGTACCCGACCGCTTCGGCCTGCCGTTTTGCCAGTTCAAGCTGCTGTTGCAGGAATGGCGCAAAGCTGGCGAAGTCGTTGTTCGCTTTAGCTTCCGCCCACACGCCCTCGGACACCGGCTCAAGCTCCGCCTTCGCGCTGACCAGATCAAGCGGGATGCGCCGGATGATCTCGTAATACTGGCGTGTCTGGCGCACGGCGCGCACGCGGTATGAGTCTTCGTCCTCGCCGGCAATTTCGGCTTCCACCGCATCCAGCAGGCGCGCCGTTTTATCACTGATGAAATGCACCTGCGCCAGCCGCGATAGAGTCGCCAGTTGATAGCCGCGTGTCTGCGCGCCGCCCGGCGGCATCTGCGTGCGGGCATCCCACTTGAGGATGGAAATGGCATTCAGAATGTCGCTGAGTTCGGCAATATGCAATTGAAATTGATCGTAGGCGGTCATCTAAAACCCTTCATTTCTTAGATCGAACGTAACATGCCGCCGTCTACACGCAGGCTGGCCCCGGTGATGTAGGATGCCGCCGGGGACAGCAGGAACGCCGCCGCCCGGCCATATTCCTCGACCTTGCCCAACCGCCCCAGCGGAATACGGGCAATGCTGCGGGCGCGCACTTCCTCAAAGCCGATGCCTTCACGTTTAGCCGCCGCCTGATCAAGAAAATCTATCCGTTCGGTACCGATGCGCCCCGGCATGATGTTGTTCACACGGATACCATCTGCCGCCACTTCGTCCGCCAGCGTTTTTACCAGCCCGACCACGCCTAAACGCATCACAGTGGACAACGCCAGCTTTTCAATCGGCTCGCGCACCGATGACGACGTGCTGGTGAGAATCGCGCCGCCGTTGGTCATATGTGGCAGTGCGGCGCGGATCATACGAATGGCGCTCATCAGTGTCAGTTCAAACGCGGCCTGCCACTGCTCGTCGGTGATGTCCTTAATCAGCCCTGGCGGCGGCCCACCTGCATTGATAAACAGCGCGTCTATCACGCCCCAGCGTTCAACCGTGCGGCTTACCCATGCCTGAACATCGCCCGGTTTGGTCACGTCGCAGAAAGTCGCCAGCACTTCCGCGCCAGTTTCTTCCGCCAGCTTACGTTCTGCCGCTTCCAGCCCTGGCTGGTCGTTGCTGCAAATCGAAACGCGGGCGCCTTCCCGCGCCAGTTCCCGCGCTACGCCGTAGCCAAGTCCCTGGCTGGCCGCCGCCACCAGCGCCACTTTTCCGGTTAAGCCTAAGTCCATAAAAACCGCCTCTCGTGAATAAACGAAGTCCAGGCCGTAGGGACACGATATCTCGTGTCCCTACACATCATGTCGCAAACGTCAGTTTTTGCGTTGGGTCGGTGATACCTACCCGCTTCAGTATCCAGTCAATCTCCCCGTGCGTCCCTGCGTCAATCGGTGCAAACGGCGGGCGAAGTGTCGCGCAGTCAATCGCGCCGCGCCGGTACAGCAGTTCCTTGCGGATGGTGAGGTTAATCACCGGCTGGTTTTCGTAACGAATCAGCGGCAGGTAGTGGTCAAAGATGCGCTCGGCCTCGGCCTGTCGCCCGGCCTGATATGCCTGGAATACGGCCACCAGAATCTCGGTGAAGGCAAAGCCAGTCATCGTGCCGGACGCGCCGCGCCCCAGTTCTTCCAGCAGGAACATGCCACCCAGCCCGCCGAAGATTTCAAAGTGGTCGGTGCGGGCGCGGATGGCGCCAATTTTTTCCATCAGCGGCGGGTCTTCCAGCTTGAGGTAACGCGCGCTGGGGATGCGTTCGGCCAACTGCGTCAGCATGTCCGCCGACATCATCACGCCGTTGACGGGCGGGAAATCCTGCACCACAATCGCGCCGTCTACCGCTTCGGCAATCCGGCTGTACAGCGCGATAATGTCCTCGTCGGCAGGGTTTTTCATTGGCGGCGGGGCGATCATTACGCCGGCAGCGCCCGCCGCAAACGCCGCCTGACTGAGCGTGATGCAGGTGCTCAGGTCATTGTGGCTTGTACCGACGACAATCGGCACGCGCCCGTTCACCGTTTCAACAACGGTATCCATCACCAGGCGGCGCTCGTCCACGCTGAGCTTGGCCGCCTCGCCCAATACACCGAGAATCGTCAGGCCATACGCGCCCTTATCCAGTTGAAAGTCCACCAGCCGCCGCAGGCTGCCGATGTCCACCTCTCCCCGTGCATCAAACGGCGTCGCCAGAATGTTAAAAATGCCGGTAATTTTGTCTGTCATATACGATCTTCCTTCAATACCGATGCTGCGAGGTAGCGCGAGCGCTTGCGGAAAATCAGCACCACCGTTGCGCCGGTGAACAAGACCCCGACGGCCACCACCTGCATGATGAAACCAAACCCGAAGGTATTCTGCAAATGACCGCTGATCGCCGTCGCCGCGAACCAGCCGATATTCCACATGACCATACTCATGCCGCCAATCGTATTATGCAGTTCAACCGGCAGATGGTCGAGTACCATCGGCTGAAACAGCGGCTGCATGACGTTGCGGAACGAAATGGCGACGGTGAACGCGATCACGGTCAGCGCCAACGTGGGCGCAAATGCCAGCCCCAGAAACGCCACTGCCGCGATGGTCATTGTCAGCGCCAGCGTGTTCACCCGGCCAAAACGTTTTTCCCACAGCGGATTTGCCAGCGGCACGAGCGCCATGCCCAGCCAGCCAATGCTGAGAATCGTGCCGATTAACTGGTCGGAAATCGTAAACCGGCTGCGGAAAAACAGGTTGTAAAACGGGAAAGTCAGCCCGCCGGTGAAGCCGAACGACAGCATCGGCAGCGCCAGCAGCGTCAGATACAGCCAGGGCGTTCGGGCCGCGGGCGCCCGGATGCCCTGCACGGTTGTCACGACCGCTGACGCGCCGCGCACGAACAGGAACGGCACGACGCTGACCAGCACCACCAGTCCGGCGGCCACCAGCGCCGCGCCATAGGCGAACGGCGTTTGCACGCTGGCAACGCTGGCCGCCGGCGCTATCCCCGCGAACAGCGATACCATTAGCGTCGGCATCGTGCCCCCGATCAGGCTGCCAAACGACATGGCCGCCATGCTGACGACATTGTGCAGGGCAAAAAAACCGGTCTGTTCGTCCTTCCTGACCAACGTCACCATCAGCGGCGCCAGCGCGATCTGCTGCGCGCCGTACAAAAAGCCCTGCAAAAAGCGGTTAACCGCCAGCAACGGCAGCGACGGCAGCAGCACCAGCATGGCAAACAGCGCCGCATTGCCCAACGTCGAGTGCAGAATCACGCGACGGGTGCCAATGCGGTTGGTCAGCAGGCTGACCGGCACGCTGGTCAGAAAACCCGCAAGACGCGGCAACGATTGCAGAAAGGCGATGGTTTCCGGGCTGTGACCGAGGCTGACGAAGTAGAAATTCAGTAGCACCTCCGCCATACCGAGCAGGCCAATATGAAACAGGGCGCTGTACAGCAGAAACAGACGCGCGTCGCCCCGTCCAGGCCCAAGCCATTCCTTCAGCCCGGCCATGCGTTAGCCGCCAACGCCGATCATCTGCTTCCCGGCGATCAGCGTCATCTGCACCCGTTCCAGCGCGTCCAGATCGTCCAGCGGGTTGCCGTCAATCACGATCAGGTCGGCGTCCTTGCCGGCTTCCAGCGTGCCGAGTTTGTGTTCCAGGCGGCTGATGCGCGCCGCGACGCTGGTGGCGCTCCGCAGCGCGGCGTAGTTGTCCGCCACCACGCCGACCTGAACCATAAACTTGAGTTCCGGCGCGACGATTTCGTGCCCAACCGCCGGGCTGCCCGCGTCCGTGCCAAAGGCAATTGGCACGCCCGCCTGCGCCGCCTTCACCAGCCCGGCATAGCGCGCCGGGTTCGCCACCGCTTTCTTACGTTCCTCGATCTTCCATTCGGGGATGTTGAACTTGCGGGCGATGGTTTCATTAGCCTGCATCACCAGCGGCGCAAAGGTGGTCACAATCGGGATTTTTTTATCAATCAGCAGTTGGATGGTGGCATCGTCCATCGAGCCGCCGTGTTCAACGCAGTCCACGCCGAACTGCGCGACGCGGTAAATGCACTCGTTATAGTTGGCGTGGGCGGTGATCGGCAGGCCGTTGCGGTGCGTTTCATCAATCACCGCTTCCAGTTCCGCGTCGGTGAATTCGAGCGTATCGTGGCAGGCCATGATTTTGATGAGGTCAGCGCCGCCGCGCACCTGTTCGCGCACGGCGCGGCGCATCTCGTCCGCGCCGCTGGCTTCGCGGCAGCACCAGTAGGTATGGCCCCCGGTCTGGATGATGGCTTCGCCGCAGATTTGCAGCCGGGGGCCGGGGAAGATACCCTGCTCGACCGCCTGCTTGGCGAAGAAATTTGTTTTATTCATGCCCAGGTCGCGCACCAGCGTGATACCGGCGCGCAGGTTCTTCAGCATATTGGCCGATGATTTGTAGGCGCTGATCTCCGGCGCGTCGTCCATGGACTGCCGCGCCAGATCGTGAATGCCGTCCCAGGCCAGATGCGCGTGGGAATTCATCATGCCGGGCATCAGCGTCCTGCCGGCGCAGTCCACGACTTCCGCCGTCGCGCTGCCCAGGTCGCTCATCGCGCCAACGGCCTTGATCTTACCGTTTTCCACTTCGACAAAGCCGCAGTCAATCACTTCGTCGCCGACGCAGGTCAACACGCGCGCGTTGACAAACACGCGGTGCGGCGACGGGATTTCAAACATCGGTAGCAGGATTTTCTGGTAACGCCACGCGGCGGGTTCAGGCATGATAATGACCCTTTCTATTCCAATATATTCGTAAACCATTTCGTAGGGGCACGGCGCGCCGTGCCCCTAGCGGCATTTATGGATAAGGCAAAACGCGCTGCTCCGGCGGGTTGTCCGCCAGAAACCGGCTGGGTATCCACGCCGGGCCGTCGGTGACAATCATCGTGTTGATCGTCCGGTAGCCGTCCAGACCGGGGCGGTAGATGCCCGGCTCATTCGAGAACACCATGCCCGGCACAACGGGAGTATTATCCCCCGGCGCCAGCCATGGACCTTCGTGCCCCTGCAATCCCATCCCATGCCCAATGCGGTGGCGGATAGCGTCCCCCAGTCCGGCGTCACACAGCACTTGCAGCGCCACCGCGTTAACCTCGGCGCAGGTCGCACCCGGTCGCAGCGTTTGAACGGCAGCAGCGTCACAGTCGGCAGCGGCCTGCAAGCAGCGCATCTGGTCGCCGACCGGCTCGCCAATGATGAAGGTCGCGCCGCTTTCGGCGTGGTAGCCGCCGACCATCACGCCGATACCCGCGATCAGTGGTTCACCCGGCTGCGGCTGGCGGCGGATGGGGGAGCCATGTGGCAGCGCCGCGCGCGGCCCGCTGTGCACCGTGCCAACGACCGCGCCGCCGCGAAGCTGGAACAGTTCGCCCACTTCCTGCCGCATCTTCGCGGACGTAGCATCGAGGCACAGTTTCAGGATGTCGAGTTCCGTACCGCCGCCGCGAATCACGTCAGCGGCGTGACCGCGCACCTGTTCCAGACAATAATCGGCGTAACGCGCGGCCTGTTCGATCAGTGCCAGTTCTTCCGGCTCTTTGACCCAGCGCATCCGCTCGACCAGATCGGTCACGACGATGCCGCTGCCAAGCTGCCGGAACATGGCTTGTGAAAGTGAGTCCACGCCCAACCGTTTGACGCCACATTCGCGCACCATCCAGGCGACCGGGTGTTCTTCGCCGGGGTATTCAAAATAGGTGCGGATGTCGCCAATCCATGTCGTGGCGGCGTTTTCCTGTTCCAGCAGTGGCACAAACAGCGCCGGATCGCCGCTGGCGGGGATGAACAGTCCCAACGGGCGCTCCGACGGAATATGGAAGAACCCGGACGCATAGATGACGTTGTGCACGTCCAGCAGCAGGATACCGCCGAGCCGTTCCTCCGCCAGCCGCGCCTGAATCTGGCCGACCTTGCGCCGGTAGAAGGTTTCGCCCAGTGTCATACAAGTGTCACCTGTCTGCGCTGAAGACCGGCGCGCTGCGCCTGCGCCGTGACGGTCAGCGCTGTTCCGGCGGGGGCGCGCACCAGCCATTCAACGGATTTGGCCGTTGCTGTCCACTCGCGCAGCCAGGGCGACCAGGGCGCGTTCCGCTCGTCGCGCCCGGCCAGATGGCCCAGGTCTTGAGTTGCCTGCCCCATAAGAAGTTCCGCACCCGCCGGGAGTTCCAGTGCCGCTGTGACGCTGCCCGCCATGCCGAAGTCCAGCGCGCGCTGCGTCACATGCGTGGGCAGGAAACCCTGATTGGCAACCACCACCGTGATTTTGTACAGGTCAGCGCCCAGCGCCACCGCCTCCAGCCGCGCGAAACGCAGCAGCGGTGTGCAGCCGGCGTGTTTGAGAGTAAACAGGCAGTTGGTGTGAATCGTCTTGGGCAGAAAATTGCAGGCGGTTTCGGTCGCTGCCCACGAGGCTGGCGGCGGATTGCGGAAGGTGTACATATGCGTCCAGCCGCCGATTTCTACCCGGCCAAGCTGAGGGTGGTCAAACGGTGTCCAGTTGATAAAACCTTTGCCGCCCAGGTGTTCGTCGTTGTAACGCAGCAGTTTCAGTTCGTCGTCGGTGGAGCGCGCCCGCACCTGATATTTAGCCGGGTCGGCAATCCCGGCAGCCAGTTCGGGATTCCATAATTCTGTCGAGAAGGTGATGATACCCATCTCGTCGTATGACCACTGCATCAGCGAACCCGTGCGCGCCTGCGTGGGGTCAGGTGTGAATTCCTCGTAGACCGAAATCACGGGGTAGCCGGTCAGTTCCGTGCCCATCGCGCCGATGGTTTTGTAGATCGCCAGATCGGGGCGCGGCAGGGTGCTGTCCGGCGCGATCAGCGACGGGCGCAGGTGCAGACCGCCGTGCGTGTGGTAACACTGCATCCCGGCGATGTTCGGGTGGTCAAGAATGAAGCGCGCCACCGCCCGCGATTCGGGTTCAGACAGCGGGTATTCGCCCGCGCCGTACTGCCGGTTTTCGGGATACCAGCCGGCGGGGAAATTGCGGTTCAGATTGCCGTCGCGCGGCTTTTCGATCTCGACTGATACACCGTCCCACTCGCCACGAATCAGCCCTTCACGGTACAGGCGGTAATATGGCCCGCCGCCGACCTCACCCGGTTGCCGCAGAATCATCAGGCGCGGGTCATCGGGTGAGATTTTCCACTCGCCCGCCGGGTCTTCCAGCCGCATCTGCACGATGGTGCCGTCGCCGTTGATGTCCTGCTGGCACAGGCCGCGCGTCTGTTCCTCGCCGGGCAGGTAGCGCCCGTTCCCGCACCAGTGATGCCCGGTCGTCAGGCTGATCTCCGCGCCGTCCGGGTTCATGCGCGGGATGACATAAAACGTCATGTTGTCCAGCAGCCACGTTACTTCGACCTCGTTACCGTAATTTGTCAGCAGATACCAGATGGTATACAGCGCCGTATGCGACGTGGCGACTTCTTCCGCGTGGATGTGGGCATCAATGTAAAAGGCGGGCTTTTCGTAGTGCGGGCCGGTGGCGCTGTTGGTCAGCGTCACACACCAGATGTCACGCCCGCGCCAGCTCTGGCCGAGCGACTCCAGCGCCGCCAGTTCGGGATAGGCCGCTGCCAGCCCATGCAGGTGGCGTGTCAGGTCGGCAAAGCGGAAGTATTCGCTAAAGTCTATGTCATAACCCATGAGTTTCTAAAATCCTTTATACACGTTTTCCCGTACCGGACGCACGAATTTACCCCAGCCCGGCTCGCCCGTGATGACACCATCCTCGAACACTGTCCTGCCGTTGACCAGCGTCCGGCAGATTTTGCCCCGGAAGGTTTTCCCTTCGTACAGTTTGTCGCAGGCTTTGGCCTGGCTGAACAGCATATCGGGGTGAATGGTCGTGGTCTGGTTAGGGTCGTAGATGACGAGATCAGCATCGGCCTGCACCGCGATCACGCCCTTCTGCGGGTAGATGCCAAAGCGTTTCGCACCATTGGTGCTGATGAGCCGCGCGGCATGGTCAATCGTGAGGCGGCCTGTCAGCGCCGTGTCCATCATGCCCAACACCAGTTCTTCCACGCCCGGCGACCCCGGCGGCGTGCGCCAAATATCGGTGCGGGCACGCTCTTTTTCTTCGACGGTGAAGGGTGAATGGTCGGTGGTGACGGCGATCAGGCTGCCGTCCTGCAGGCCCCCCCACAGCGCGTCCTGATCGGACTGCTGCCGCAGCGGCGGGTTAATCTTGGCATACGGGCCAACCCGGGCCAGATCGTCCTCCGTGAAAAACAGGTAGTGCGGGCAGGTTTCGGCGGTGGCAGTCGAGCCGGTGCGCTTGAAGCGGCGGAAGACTTCCAGCGCCTCGGCGCAGCTTAGATGCGCGATATGCAAATTCATACCAATCTGTTCGTTGAGCGTCAGCAGCGTGGCGATTGCCAGCGCCTCGACATGCGGCGGGCGGGATTCACCATGCGCGGCGATGTCGTTGCGATTGGCTGCTTTCAGCCGCGCCGTGTGCCATTCCAGCAGGCGGTTGTCCTCGGCGTGGACGGTGCAGACCAGCCCGGTCTCCGCCACCATCTGCATCGCCTGGTACAGTTCGTCCACCAGCGGCAGGCACAGGCCGTCAAATTCGTCGTTGCGTCCAGCGGGCGCGCCGGTCATGAATATCTTGAAGCCAATCGCGCCTTCGCTGCACATATCCGCGATTTCCCGCCGGTCGAGCAGGCCGGGCGCGCCGTATAATCCGAAGTTAACATAGGCATTGGCCTCGCCGAGCGCCTTGCGCGACCGGAAAATCTCGCCGGTGGCGCAGCAGGGTTTGGAGATGGGCATTTCAAAAATCGTGGTGACGCCGCCCGCCGCCGCCGCCCGTGTTTCGGTCGCAAAGTCGCCGCGCTGCGGGTAGGCCGGGGCGCGGCAGTGGAAGTGAATATCAACCGCGCCGGGCAGAACCAGCCTGCCGGCGGCATCAATCGTTTCGACCGCCTCGACCGGTGTACCCCGCGCCAGCAGCGCCGTGATTTTACCGCCGCGAATGCCGATATCCAACGCCTGCTGTCCTTGTTCTGTAATCACATCGCCATTAACAATGACCGTCTCAAATTTCACCGTGATTCATCCATGAAAAGTGTCCGTTCCATAAAATCACACAGGATCGCCGCCGTTGTTTGCAGTTCTTCGATGTCGGTGTATTCGTCAGCGGCGTGGGCAACCTCGTAGCTGCCTGGCCCGAAGATCACCATTTCGCCGCGAGTGACGCCGATCAGGTGTTTGGCGTCGCTGCCCGGCAGGTACCCAATGGGGCCGGGGTCAGCATTAAGCCCTTCGCGCACACAGTTCAGGAAGGTTTGTGCCAGCGGCGAGTCGGTAGTGGAGTTAAACCAGTTCGATACCTGAAACTCTCCTACGCTGGCCTGCGCCGGATGAATGTCCACGCTGCTCACCACGTCCACAAGTTCCTGCTGCACACGCGCCGGGTCTTCGCCGGGAATCATGCGGCGGTCAAGATACACGGTGCATGAATCCGGCACGGCGTTAGCGGTGCTGCCACCCTGAATCACGCCGACGTTGCAGGTCGGCACGCCGACCATCGGATGCGCGCGTTCGGCCAACCGATGGTGATAGTCGTCCAGCGCCAGCACCAGCCGCGCCATCGCCGTGATCGCGTTCACGCCCCGGTCCGGGTTGGTAGCATGAACCGAACGCCCGGTGGTGCGGACGGTGGCGCGCATTACGCCCTTGTGCGCGGTCGCCACCCGGTTATGGGTCTGCTCGCCGACAATGATAAAATCGCACAGGGGCAGGTGGTTGTTATCGGCCAGCCAGCGTGTGCCCAGTCTGCCGCCGGTTTCTTCTTCCGCCGCCGCGACCAGCACCAGTGTGCCACGCCGTTCGCCACCCCGGCTGATGGCGTGAGAGACAGCGGTCATCATGGCAGCCAGCGGCGCTTTGTCGTCCACGCTGCCCTTGCCGTACACCCGGTAATCTTCGATCACCGCCGCATACGGGTCAACGTGCCACTGCTGTGCTTCATCGGCGGCAACCGGCACGGTATCAATGTGGGCGTGTAACATGATGATAGGTTCGCCTGTGCCGGCGGTCGCAATCACACTGACCGCTTCCGGTTTGTTTGGCGGTGCGGGTGTGGTTACGGTGCAGCCCAGTTCACGCATCGTCTGCGCGATGTAGTCCGCAATCGCGCGGGTATCGCCGGGCGGATTTGGCGAGGGAATCCGTACCAGCGATTGCAGCAGCGGAATCAGGTCGAGAGTCATACCTGTGCCAGTTCGCCCTGAATTTCGGCGTAGAAACAGCACCAGTCGCCGGTCTGCACGTTCGGCAGGGCGCGCAGGCCAAAGATCAAACCATCCACCGGCGCGCAGATTTCCGCCAGCAGATCGCCGTATACATCCACGATTCGGGCGATGCGGTCGCCTTTGTGCATCGGCTGCTGGAATTGCAGCGACGGCTCGGCCAGGAACAGGCCGCTGGCGGGCGCTAACAGCGCGTGCTGCACGCCGGTCAGCCACCTCGGAGCGTAGGTGGGCGCGCCGTCAATCACCTCGTAGTGGCGCAGCACGTTCAATATGCCATCGGCCAGCACGCGCCCGCAGCGCGCAAAATCCGCCGGGGACGTGGCCGAACGCCCGCCGAGTTCGACGGTGATGCCCTGCTTGCCGGCTTCGTACATCACGGCGGGCGGGCTGCCTTTGGGCAGGAAGCTCTTGAGGATCAAGCCCCAGTCCTTGCCCATTGCCTGCGCCAGTTCAATCGCCTTCTCGTCGGTGGTGGCGAAAATCGTTTCCGACAGGTAGGAATGCGCGCCGCCGGAGTGAATCGAAATCTCGTAGGTTGCCACGTCGCGCAGCCATTGGCTGTGGGTAAAGGCCAGCCGTTCGGTCAGGTAACCGTCGGCTTTGCCAGGGTAAATGCGGTTCAGATCGTAGCTGAAGGTATCCAGCGGATTACCGCGCTGCGCCGCTTCATACGCCGGGACGTTCAGCACCGGCACCAGCACGACGCTGCCGCGCATGGCCGCCGGGTCTAGTTCTGCGTTCACCAGATGGCAGGCCAGCGTGCCTTCCGGTTCGTCGCCGTGAATGACCGCGTCCACCCAGACACACGGGCCGGGCTGGCTGCCGTTGATGACGATCACCGGGATTTCCAGCGGACGCCCGCCGGGCAAGTTCGTAACCGGGATAACCCCACGCGCCCGTTCGCCGGGGGCGGCGCTGGCTGTGCCGACTGTCAGCATCATTCCTCTCCTCAGTGGTTGGCCCGGTAGCGGGCGATAATCGGTTGCATCCGGTCAAGGGCTTCGCGCAGCAGGTCAGTGGACTGCAAAATGCTGATTCGCAGGTAACCGCCCCAGTTTTCGCCAAAACTAGTGCCGGGGAAAATCAGGACGCGCCCCTCTTTCAGCAGCAGATACGACAGTTCGGTGGCGTGGATGCCGGTGGAAGAACTGTTCGTCCACAGAAAAAACGCGCCGCGCGGGTCGCTGAAATCGAGGTGCATGGTGCGCAGGCCGTCCATCATGATCTGACGGCGCTCGGTATAGATGCGCTGGAACTCGCGCAGCGGCTCAACCGGGCCGGTCAGCGCGGCCAATCCCGCCCACTGGCTGATGGTCGCCGCCGGGCCGGTGGTCGCGGCTTTGACCTTCACCATCGCCTGAATGAAGTTGACCGGCGCGGCGACGAAGCCGACGCGGAAGCCGGTCATGGCATAGGTCTTGGAGAAGCCGTTCAGTGTGATGGTGCGCTCTTCCATGCCGGGCAGCGAGCCGATGCTGAAGTGCCGCCAGCTATCGTACAGGAACTTTTCGTAAATCTCGTCGGAGATGACAATCAGGTTGTATTTGATAACAATGTCGGCAATCTGGCGCAGGCGGTCTTCGGTGACGATGCCGCCGGTCGGGTTGCTCGGCGTGATAATCAGCACGGCTTTGGTACGCGGCGTGATCGCCGCTTCGACCGCTTCCGGTCGCAGGTTGAAGGCGTCGTCGTGGTCGGTCGGGATTAAGACCATGCGCCCGCCGGCGCTCTCGATGGCTTCATCGTAAGAGGTATAACGCGGGTCGGGCACCAGCACTTCGTCGCCGGGGTCGAGCAGCGTTTGCATGATGAGGAACAGCCCTTCCTGCCCCCCGGTGGTGATGATGACGTTTTCGGCCTCAGCCGATAGCCCGTTTTCGCGGCGCAGCTTGGCGGCAACCGCCTGCCGCAGTTCCGGTAGGCCAGCGACGGGCGACAGGCCGCTACGCTGCTGGCGGACGGCCTCATTCGCGGCAGCGATGATATGTGCGGGCGTGGCTAGGTCTGGGTCGCCGCGACCGAGCGCGATGGCGTCCGGGTACTGCGCGGTCAGTTCCATCAGCTTGTAGCGAAGCTGTGTGCCGTTCGAGGCCACCGCGCGCACGTCTTCGGGAATGTTCGGGTTGGCAATCATCCATCCGCCTCCAGCCCCAGCGCCGCCCACTGCGACACGCTGGTGGTGCAAATCGTCATGCTCTGTTTGTAGGCGCGCAGTTTGTTTGCCATCTGCGACCCGGCCATCCAGCCGACGCGCCAGCCCGGCAGCGCCGCCGAAAAGCTGCCAATGGTGATGACCTGCGCCGCCAGCGCCGGATTCTGCGCCGGGTGGAAGCCACTGCCCATACCGGGCGACGTATCCCACACAATCCACGCCTGCTGCGCGGCGGCTCGTTCCAGCAGCGATTGCACCCGTGCCTGGTCATCGGCGGTCGTCAGATAGACGAGGCGGACCGCCGCATCGGGCGCAGGGTCGCTGGTGATTTCTGCGCCGATTAAACGCGCCGCTGCCGCAATCGCCTGACCATCACCCGCGCAGGCAATCACCGTCCCGGCTTTGACCAACTGCTTGAGGGCGACAAAGCGCGCTTCGGTTGCGCCGCAGGTGATCGTCACTTCATCGGCGCTCAGTTCAATGCCATCATGTTTGCCAAGCGTTTCGACCACACGCCGGCGCAGATTCAACACGCCGGGGCGGTCGGTGTAGTGCGTGTGTCCGGCGGCCAACGCCTCGGCGGCGGCCTGAGCGACAGATGCGGGAACGGCTGGATTCGGCAGGCTGTCGGCGGCTTCCGGCAGGCCAGCCACCCGCGCCGCCAGTGGGCGAGATAGGGTTTGCGCGGTCATACGGCCTCCCCCGGCGCTACCAGATCGGTCGGCGCTACATCGGCTGCGATCGGGATTTCGTGCACGACCTCGCGTTCAAACGGGAACGGGATGTTGAGTTTGGTAGCCAGTTCCGCCAGTTGGTCGAAGATGTCGGCGTCGAGCTGTGCGCCGTCCGCGCGGTAGGCGGCTTCGCGGCGGGCGTCCAGCTCGCCGGGGACGAAAATCTCCGCCACGCCGGGGCGCTTCTTCGCCGCCTTCAGGTCGTGGATGAACTGGTCCACATCGCGCTTGAAATCGGCCAGCGGGCGGAACCACGCAATGTCATAGGCGATCATGGTGTACGACACATCCTGCTTGAACGGGTTGCTGTACGGCATCAGGCCAAAGCCCGCACCGCCGAGGATTCCGGTGAGAACATCCGTCATCACCGCCAGACCGTAACCCTTGTGCTGTCCAATCGGCAGCAGGAAGCCCTTCATGGCCGCGTTCGGGTCGTCGGTTTCTTCGCCCTCCGGCGTGAGCGCCCAATCCAGCGGCATCTTCCTGCCCTGCCGGGCGTACCACTGCATCATGCCCTTGCCCGCAGTCGTCAGCGCGATGTCCAGCACCAGCGGAAAACCGACGCCGGTAGGCGCGGCGATGCCCCAGGGGTTGGTGCCGGTCACGCCGGACGCGCCACCCCAAGGGGCCATCTCCGGGCCGGCGTTGGTATAGGCGACGCCAATGCAGTCGTTTTCCACCGCGATCAGGGCGGGCACGGCGGCGCTGCCAAAGTGGGTACTGTTTTTAACCAGCACCGTGCCCATGCCCGTCTCTTTGGCCTTCTTCACCGCAAGGCGCATGGCGCGTTGGGCCGCCGGCGAGCCGAGGCCGTTGTGCGCGTCCACCAGCGCCAGCGACGGCGACTCCTTGACGATTTCGTAGGGCGCGCCGGGCTGAATGTAGCCCTTGCTGATTCGTTCGTAGTAGACAGGAAGACGGCGCACGCCCTGTCCCTGTCCGGGCAGGCAACGCAGCTCGCTGTGCATCAGGCCGCGCGTGCACATCTCCGCCTCGTCCTGCGGCACGCCCATCGCCAGGAAGCAGGCGAGGGTGAACTGTTCGAGCGCGTCTACCGGGACGCGCACCAGCGTGATACCCATTCCCTAGATTCCCTTAACCGCTTTGTATGCTTCCAGTTGTTCCGGCGTGTAGACCTGCATCAGTTCCAGTTCGATGCCGCCCGCTTCCTGATCGAGGAACGCCACCCAGCCTTCGGGGTGTGGGTGGCTGCCCTTGACCTTACACGCGCTGCATTCCCTGAGCGTTGCGCCCCTGGCCTGCGCCTCCGCCAGCGCCGCGTTAATGTCCGGCACGGCGTAGCAGATGTGGTGCAGCCCTTCGTAGCCGCGCTGTTTGATCCAGGCGTCGAAGCGCCCGCCTTCATCTAATGACTGGCAAAGCTGGTATTCCACGTCACCGACGTAAAACAGCGCCACGCGGTTGCGTGACTTGGGGTAATCCTTCACCTCGGCGTCCTGCCCGACTCCGAGCAAATCCTGATACGTCTTCAGCGCCGCGTTGGCATCGCGCACGGCGAAGGCCATGTGTTTAATGTACGTGCCGTTCTGCATGGGAAACTCCTAATTTTGCAGAGAAAAAACATCTTTCAGATTCACGCCTGGCGTGACCACCGGGTTAATGCCGCCGGTCATGCTGGTCATCAGCAGCGTGATGCCGGGGCCGTAACCGTTGCGCGGGCTGTCGCCCTGCCCGACGACACCAATGCCGACTGCGCCGCGCAGATAACCGTGATTCCAACTGCTGTCGTAATCCGTCAGCGCCACCACGTCGCCCAACCGCAGTTTGTCCAGCCCGGCCAACGCCAGCGCCTCCCTGTCGGCAGACTGGATGTGTACTGAGCCGCCTTCGCTGGTCAGCCCCGCGCCCGCGCCCAGCAAGTGCGGCGGCACGTGGCCGACAACCGGCACGTTCAGTTTGCCGTCTGGACTGCTGGTGACTTCCAGCCCTTCCAGCAGCTCGACCGAGCAGCTTTTGAACTGCACGCCGGGATGGTCAGCCAGTTCCAGGCCGACACCCTGCGAACGAACAACAATCTTGTCGCCAATCGCCATTTTCTCGCGCGCGGCTCGCTCGAAGTGAATGATGACGTGTTCCGAGAAACGCCCGGATTTACCCGTCACAATACCGCGCGCGCCCTTCGCGTCGCCGCTCATCACCACCGCCGTATTGCCGACACAGGCCAGCAGGTTCAGCCCCCGGTTGCCGTTGTCGTCCTTGAGTGAAATACTGACGCCAGGATGGATGCAGTCGGCCATCCAGCCGTAAGCCGAATCGCCCACCGAGACGTTATAGACGATGCCGCCGTAAGTGGGCAGCAGGAAAGGCCGCCCCTGCGCGTCCAGTTGGTAAGGGACGGCGGGCAGGCCGGGGAAAGCGGGCGAAGCGATTTGCCCCATGACCGAAACGCATACCAGCCTGTCGGCGTTGGTTCTGACACTCATAAGTCCTCGCGGATGTTGAGATAATTGGCAATATTGGCGCGCGGGTCAATCACCCATTCAATGCAGGGTTCCGGCGCGCTCATCAGGGTGAGAATGCCGGGACCGTGCCCGGTCATGACCGAATCGCCGTGAATGCACAGCGCAATCGTAACCGCGCCCTTACGGTAGCCGCGCCCCCAGCGGTGGTCGGCGTCGGGAATCACCACCAGATCGCCCAACCGCATTCGGTCAATGCCCAGTTCAGCCATTAACTCGCGGTCGCCAGACATTAAGTCCTGATCCACGTACTCGGAGTTCAGTTCCGCGCCCGAACCCATGATGCGCGGCGGCAGTTCCATCGTGACCGGCACGCGCAGTTTGTTGCCGCCGTCCACGACTTCAAGGGGGATGCTTTTGATGAGTTTGGGGCTGCACTTTTTCAGTTCAATCTGGGGAAAATCGGTGAAGGCCAACCCGCGCCCGTGCGCGATAATCTGAATCGAATCCCCCACGCACAGCAGGTCGTTTACGTCCGGCGGAAAGTCCACCAGCAGCCGGGCGTGTTCGCCGGTGACGATGCCTTCCGCGCCTTTTGCCAGGCCGCTGGTGACGACGGCGCGATTGCCAATACAGGTCAGGTAGTGCAGGGCGAATTCGGCGGCGCTGTCGGGATTAGCGATGGAAACGCCCGGTTCAACGTGGTCAGCCGCCCAGCCGAAAGCCGGGTCGCCAACGCGGGTGTTATAGACGACGCCGGACATACCGGGCCACACGCGCCCAACACCGTGTGCATCCAGTGTATAACCGGGGTAGCGCAAACTGGGCTGGCTGATATTGCCAGTGACGGCCATCTCAACCAATACCGATTCGTTTGTGGACAGCGGCATAAGCAGTCCCCCTTGTGGTAAAGCCAATCTTTTAATAAACACCAATTCGCTGAATTGCTTGACTCTTTGGATGGGAGTTCCTATAATCACACCCAATGTCGTCTGTCAACTGTCGACAGTCTACAGACGACGCAGATTATAGGTTCACCAGGGGATGTTGTCAAGCAAATGACGGAAAACAGCGCAGTCCTGCCACACATCGAAAACAAGCCGCTGCGCGAGCGAGTCCTTGACGTGCTGCGGGACGCGATTGTCAGCGGCGAACTGAAACCGGGCCAGCAGTTGGTAGAGGTGGAATTTGCCGCGCGCCTCGGCATCAGCCGTGCCCCACTGCGCGAGGCGCTGCAAATCCTGAGCCGCGAAGGGCTGGTCGAAACCGTTCCCTACCGGGGTACGGTCGTGCGGCAGTTGACCAAAACGGATATCGAGGAACTGTACAGCCTGCGCAGCGTGCTGGAAACCTTCGCCGTGCAGCGCGTGGCGGCGCGTGCGAACCCGGAAGATGTAACCCGTCTCCGCCAGTGCTTTGATGAAATGCTGGCCGCCGCCGAAGCCGGCGACCTGAAAACGGTCAACCGGATTGACCGGCGCTTCCATGACACGCTGATTGAGCTAAGCGGCCACAGTCTGCTGGGCGTGACGTGGAGCACCGTATCCATGCGCGTGCGGCAGGTGATGGCACTGCGTAACGAGCGTAACACCGACATCCGGCAGATTGCCTACAACCATCTGCCCATTATTGAAGCGATTGAACAGGGCGACGAGGCGCGGGCTGTGCGGCTGATTCAGGAACACGTCGCCTCGTCCGGTGATCTGGTGGCTGAAAATTGGGACGAGTCCCAGAACGGCGACGAGTCATGACCGCCGCGCGGGTGCTGGTCACGGGGGCGGGCGGCTTTGTTGGCCGCCATCTGGTCGAGGCGCTATTGCATCGAGGCTGTGCCGTGACTGCTGTTGACCAGCAGTTTGATTCCACGCTGGTACAGGTCTGGCAGACGGCCTCGGGGCAGCAGCTTGTTTATACGGAAGCTGACGCCGGAACGCTTCCCGACCAGGCGGTTGATTACGTGATTCACGCGGCGGCCATCACTGCCGCGCCGGACGAACTGGCGCAAACGCCCGAAGCGAACCTGCGCGCCAACCTCGACCCGGCGCTGGCGGCGCTGGAATGGGCGCAGCGGAACGGCGCGCGCCGAGTGGTGCTGCTCAGTTCGTCGGCGGTGTTCCGCGAAACCACGCCCGGCCCGGTGGACGAAACCGCCCCAACGTCGCCGCGCGGCCTGTACGCTGTCGCCAAACAGACGCTTGAATCGCTGGTGGAGACGCTGCGCGAGGAGTACGGGCGCGATGTGGTGGCGGTGCGCCTGAGCAATATTTACGGGACGGGGGAACTCTGGCGGCCCAGCCGCCCGCGTGTCAGTCTGGTGGCGCGGCTGGTGCGGCAGGCGGTCGAAACCGGCGGCATCACCGTTTACCGTTCGAGTGAAGGCCGGGATTGGACATTCGCGCCGGACGTGGGCGAAGCCATTTACCACCTGTTACTGCCGCCCCGTCTGAACCACGCGCTGTATAACGTTGCATCCGGGCAGGTGTTAACGCCCCTGGACATCGCCGCCGCGATTCAGGCCGTTTTGCCTGATGTTCGCATCGAACTACGCGAGGGTGACGAACCGGGTATTCCTCCGCTGACCCGGCGCGGCTATCTGTCCAGCCAACGCCTGCACGCGGAAACGGGCTTCGCTGGCTGGACGCCACTGGCAGCGGGTATCCGGCAGGTGGTGGACTGGCAGTGCAAGCTGGAGATGACAGCGTGAAACCCCTACGAATTATTCTGGCTGGATTGGGCGTGCGCGGGCGGCACTGGGCGGAAGTCATTTCCCGGTCGCCCTGCTGCGAGATCGCTGCCTATGCCGACCCAAACCTGGCAGCCCGTGACCGCATGGCAGCGCAGTACGGCGCGCGTCCGGCGTTTGATACCCCGGAAGCGGCGCTGGAAGCGGTGCCAGATGCGGGCGCGCTGCTGCTGGCAAACCCGCCGGTCGGGCGGCTGGATCAGGTCGAAGCGGCGGTTCGGCGGAATATTCCTCTGCTGGTTGAAAAGCCGCTGGCGCTAGATGTACACGAAGCGGCGGAGATGGTGGCGCGGGCGGAACATGCTGCCGTGCCGCTGATGGTCGGCCTCAACTTCCGCTACCTGGCCGTCACCAAAGCAACCCAGCGTCTGCTGGCAGAAGCAACCGTTGGCCAGCCGGAATTCGCCCGCTTTACCTACGAACGTTACCGGGACGGCAATCGGCCTGATCTGAACAAATATCCACTGACGATGGACCAGCCGATGCTGTGGGAGCAGTCCATCCATCATTTTGACCTGCTGCGCTATGTCTACGGGAGAACGCCGCTGACGGTGCAGTGCGTGACGTGGAATCCGTCGTGGAGCATGTACGCCAGTGACGCCAATGTTGCCGCGCTGTTTACGTTCGAGGGTGGGCTGGTGGTCAATTATCAGGGCACGTGGCAAAGCGGGTGGGCTGAACCCCATTTTGAGTGGCGCACCGACTGCACCAACGGCATCATCACCCAGCGCCACCAGTTCGGAGAACTGTTCTACGCCGAACGCACGGCGGCAGCCCTGACCCGGGTCGAACTGCCCCCCCATGAGCAGTGGATTACCGAAACACAGGGATTACTCGACGCATTTGTGGATACGGTGGTTGACCATCAACCACTTCAATGCAGTGGTGCCGACCATCTATGGTCGCTGGCGATGGTTCAGGCCTGTATCGTGTCGGCCAGGGAAGGGCGATGTGTATCCATTGCCAGCTTGTTACCGGAAAGAGCAGGCGATTCGGAACACATTTTATGAGAAAGGAGTAGGCTGACGTCCAATCCAGAACATCGAGCGAAACGGTCAGGACAGATTTATACGCTTAAGGTTGGAGGGAGCATGTTTCGTTACAGATTTGTATTACTGGTACTTCTCATCGGTTTGCTGGCGGTCGTTTTCCCGCTTATCACTGTTGCTCAGACGCCGGACGAAAATACGTTAATCATTGCCCAGACTGTGGATGTAGGCGCGCTTGACCCCGCCAGCGTGAATTCACGCGCGGAAGCCAACATCTTCTTCCACGTTTTCGGCACCCTGTTTGAAATTGGTGATGATGGCGTGCTGCGCCCGTATCTTGCCAGCGAGTACGTGGTTTCGGAAGATGGCACGGAATGGACGTTCACGCTGAACGAAGGCCTGACCTGCCACGACGGTGAAGCCCTGACTGCCGAGGACGTGGCTTACAGCTTTGAGCGCGCCGCCGACCCGGCCAACGCCTTCACCGGCAATACGGCGGGTTTTGCCCTGCCGGCCATTGGCTACCAGGGAATGCGCGTGGATGGCGATTTGCAAGTGACCGTCCTCACCGACCGCTACCAGACGCCGAACCTGCGCCTTGCGCTAATCTCCGAGGTTTACATTCACTGCAAGGATTCGTACTCGGCGCTGAGCCTGGAAGAAGCCGGACAGAAACCAATTGGCTCCGGCCCATACCGCTTCGTCGAGTGGGTGCCGGATGACCACATTACGCTGGAAGCGGTCGAGGGTTACACCCTGCGTCCGACCAACTTCAAGACGCAAATCTGGCGCGTCATCCCGGAAGCCTCCACCCGCGTGGCGGAACTGATCGCCGGCAACGTGGACGTGATCGCCAACGTGCCACCCGATCAGATTGAAGCCGTCAATAATTCCGGTGTGGCAACAGTACAGGCAGTGGCTGGTACGCGCCGCATTTACGTGGGTTTCCAGTTCGGCGAGAACTTCAAGGATGCGCCCGGCTACGATGCACTCCAGAACACGGACGTGCGCGTGGCGCTCCAGTACGCGGTGGACGTGCCGACGATCTGCAAGACGCTGCTGGGCACGGAATGCGAACGTGCCTCCAGCATGGTGAACCCGCCCAATAATAACCCGAACCTGGAACCATATCCATTTGACCCGGCCAAGGCGGAAGAACTGCTGGACGCGGCTGGCTACCCGCGCAACGCCGACGGCGTGCGTTTTGAAACCGTGCTGATGGGGCCGCGTGGCCGTTACCTGAACGATGCCAATGTGGTGCAGGCCATCGCGCAATACCTAACCGATGTCGGCGTTAAGACGACGGTGGACATCCGTGACTGGGCAGACTATCGCACGCTGACCGGCCCGAAGGAAATCGGCCCGATGTTCTTCCTCGGTACGGGCGGCGGTACGTGGGACGCCCTGTACGACATGGCCGATCTGTCCAGCCCCGACGCCGGCACCAACTATACCAACTGGCAGAACGAAGAGTGGTTCACCCTGTGGAACAGTCTGGCCGACATCCGCGATCCCGAACAGGAACGCGAAATCATCAACCAGATGCTCGAAGTGTTCTACAACGACCCGCCCTGGCTGCTGCTGTACTTCCAGCCGGACTTCTACGGCGTGAGCAACCGCCTCGACTGGCAGGCGCGCCGGGACGAGTGGATTGTCATCTACAACGCCACGTTGAAATAAGACCTGTTTTTGTAGGGGCACGGCATGCCGTGTCCCTACCTCTGGAATACATATCGTATGATGCTGAGATACATTACGCGGCGTCTGCTGCAATCGCTCCTGGTCATCCTGGGTGTGACGCTGCTCACCTTTTTGACGCTGCACCTGGCAGGCGACCCGACCTATTTATACGTCAGCGAACGCGCCAGCCAGGAAGAAATCGAAGCAACGCGGAAGAAACTGGGCTTTGACCAGCCGCTGCCGGTGCAGTACGTCAATTTTCTGAGCGGGCTGGCACGTGGCGATCTGGGTATGTCCATCCGGTCACGCAAACCGGCGCTCGATCTGGTGCTGGAACGCCTGCCCGCGACACTCGAACTGACCATTTTTGCCATGATTATTTCGACGACGATTGCCATTCCCATTGGCATCATTTCCGCCACCAAACGTGGCACGGGGCTGGACGGCGGCATTATGCTACTGGCGATGTTCGGGCAATCCATCCCCAGTTTCTGGCTCGGTATCATGCTGCTGCTGTCGGTCGGGTTGCAGCTCAAGCTCTTACCGATCTCCGGCCACGTGGCGGTGCTCGACCCGATGCTGAAAGGTGACATCAGCACCGGCCTGACCAACCTGCCGGATGCGCTCCGTTACCTCATTATGCCCGGCGTGACGATTGGCCTGTTCTCCCTGTCGCGTAACGCCCGGCTGGTGCGGTCGTCCATGCTCGAAGTGCTGTCTCAGGATTATGTCACAACGGCGCGCTCGAAGGGATTGAGCGAACGTGTGGTTATCATGAAACACGCCTTCCGCAACGCGCTGATTCCGGTCGTGACGATGCTGGGGCTGGAATTTGGGTTTTTGCTCAGCGGCGTCGTCGTCACCGAAACGGTTTTTTCGTGGCCAGGCGTCGGGCGGTTAGTGACGAACGCTATCACCCAGCGCGACATCCCGGTCGTGCAGGCGTCCGTAGTCCTGTTTTCCTTTTTATTCATTACGCTTAACCTGTTGGTGGATTTGATTTATGCGCAGCTTGATCCGCGTATCCGCCTGGAATAATCGTAAGGTACGGGTGAAGCCAGATGCCGCCCACCCGGTCAGCCTGATGGTGACGGAGCCGCCGGTCTGGAAGCGTGCCGGACGCAGCCTGCTGCGCGCCAAGTGGCCGATTCTGGCGCTGGTTATCCTGGGTGTGGTGGCCTTTATGGCGGTGTTCGCGCCGTCCATCGCGCCAAAGGACCCCAACCGCCAGAGCCTGGTTGAACGCCTGATCGAGCCGATGAAAGCGAATGAAAACGGCGAAATCGTCTACTTCCTCGGCACGGATGGCCTGGGGCGCGATCTGTGGTCGCGCATCATCTACGGTGCACAGGTATCGCTGGCGGTTGGCGTGATGGCGGTGATGGTCGGCGGGCTGATGGGCACAACGCTGGGCGTGCTGGCCGGCTATCGCGGCGGCCTGCTGGATGACATCATCATGCGGCTGGCAGATATTCAACTGGCGTTTCCCTTCATTCTGCTGGCGATTATGGTGCTGGTGGTGCTGGGGCCGGGCGTGTGGAATTTGATTCCGGTGCTGGGCATCGGCCAGTGGGTGACGTATGCCCGTATCGCGCGCGGACAGACGATCTCCCAGCGCGAAAAGGAATACGTCGAGGCGGCGCGCTGCATCGGCGCGAATGACCGGCGTATCATGCTGCGGGCGATTCTACCCAACGTACTCGCGCCGCTGATCGTGATCGCGTCGTTTAACGTTGCCAGCGCGATTCTGGCCGAAGCATCGCTGTCGTTCCTGGGGCTGGGCGTACCGCCAACCGTTCCAACGTGGGGCGGCATCCTCAACGAAAGCCGCGATCAAATCCTGGCAGGTAAGTGGTGGCCGGCCCTGTTCCCCGGTCTGGCGATCATGTTCACCGTACTGTCGCTGAACATCCTGGGTGACTGGCTTCGTGATTTTCTCGATCCCCGGCTGCGAGGCCGGTAACGGGCATTCGGTTTTCATTTTACTGGCGAGTAATTTCTTATGGCAAAAACATTTGTTGGCATTCAGATCGGCGCGATCAGCTTCATTGATGAAGGCGTTGAGCCGGTGCTTGATCTGTTGCGGGAGAAAGCCGGTGTGAACGCGCTGATGATCTCGGCGCTGTCGTGGAGCCGGGGTAACGCCGGGCGCGCGGCCTACGGTTTCCCCGATCACGGCGTGGCCGAACCCGACAATCTGCAAGGTGGCGCGTTCTGGCAGCCGGATCCGGCACATTACGCAGCAACCACGCACCGTGATTTTGCCGCGCCGGACCCGCTGTACGCGGGTTTTGATACGCTGGCCGACGTGATTCCCGCTGCCAAAGCGCGCGGCATGAAGGTCTATCCGTATTATTGCGAAACGTCGAGTTCATCCATTCGCCACATCTGGCAGCCAGGTTTCCACCAGTTCCTTGACCGCGATCACTGGGGCAAAACCGCCACGCGGCCTTCGCTGCTGAATCCACACTACCGCGCGTGGTGGCGTTCAATCATTGACGACTGGTTCAGCAATCACGATCTGGACGGCCTGCTGTGGGGCATCGAGCGCCAGAGTCCGCTGATGGACATCTTCCGCGCCGACAGCAGCACCGGCTTTGACGAATACTTCGTGGCGGAAGCCCGCGCGCGGGGTATCAACGTCGAACGCGCGATGGAAGGCTATCGTAAAGTTGATCAATTTCTGGCCGGCGTGCGGAAAGGCGTTCGCCCGCGTGACGGTGTGTTTGTCACGCTGCTGCGCCACCTGCTGCACTACCCTGAAGTGCTGATGTGGGAAAAGCTGTGGCTGGACGCGCACCAGGCGTTTTATCACGAAATCGCCGGCATCGTGCGCTTCTTCGACCCGAAGCATGAAGTTGGTTATGGCATCTGGCAGGTTATCAACACCTACAACCCGTATCTGAAAGCGCAGTATGACCAGTCCGATTACGCGCAGTACGCCGACTGGTTGAAGCCGGTGCTGTACAACACTCCGGCGGGGGCGCGCTTTGCCAACTTCGCCGAAAGCTGGCAGAAAGGCGTACTGGCCGACGCTTCGCCCGACGGCGCGTACAACGCGCTGGCGAACGTGCTGGGGCTGGAAGCCTTTATCGCGCCGCGCGCCGACGCACCAATGGCTGGCTTTTCGCCGGAGTACGTCAAGTGCTGGACGGAAAACCTGATCGCCGATACCGGTGGTCGCTGCAAGGTCTATCCCGGCATCGGCGTTGGGGTGGGCGACGGTGGCGCAAGCAAGCCGATCACACCCGAAGAAACGAAAGCGGCCATTCATGCCGCGTTTGATGGCGGCGCGAGTGGGATTCTGCTGTCGCGCAATTATTCCGAAGCGGAACTCCGCAATCTGGAAGCCGCTGGCGAGGCGCTGAAGGAACGCGGCCTGCTGTAGCGGAGGAGACTATGGGACAGACGATCAAGGCGGCGATCATCGGGGCAAGTTTTGCGAAGGCCGCGTATTTGCCCGCGCTAAAAACGATAGACGATGTAGAAATTGTGGCCGTTGCCAGTGCCCGGCTGGACAGCGCGAAGGCGACCGCTGACGCCTTTGGCGTGCCGAACGCCTACGACGACTGGCGCGCCATGCTGGAACAACACCCGGTAGATTTTGTTGGCATCGCCACGCCGACGGTTCATCACGCGCCGATGACGCTGGCCGCGCTGGACTGCGGCGCGCATGTGCTGTGTGAAAAGCCGATGGCGATGAATGCCGATGAAGCGCGCCAGATGCTGGAACGGGCGGAAGCGTGGGGGCGCGTCCACGCCATCGGCCACGAACTGCGCTTCAACCCCAACCGGCGCAAAATCCGCGACCTGATTGCCTCTGGTGCGATTGGCAGCGTTCGCCATGTCAATATCGTCAATATCAGCGGCACGTGGGGCGACCCGGCCTCGCGTCCGGCGGGCGACTGGTGGTCGCTGGCGGAGATGGGCGGCGGGCGGCTGGGCGCCAACGGTTCACACCAGATTGACCTGCTGCGCTTCTGGCTGGGCGAGGTCGGCGCGGTCAGCGGGCAAATGGCGACGATGGTTGCCGACCGCATTGACAAACAGACCGGCCAGCCCTGGACGGCCACCGCCGACGATCAGGTGAGTTTCACCGCCGAGATGCAGAACGGCGCGCTGGCGTCGGTGTTTATCAGCAGCGCGGCGCGGCACACCATCGGCAACAGCACGCAGATTTTTGGCAGCGAAGGCACGATCAGGCTGGCCGACGCCGATGAAAAGCTGCTGGTGGCGCGGGTGGGCGAAGATTTCCAGGACATGAGCGAAGGCGATCCAAATATGTCACTGCCGGGCGTGGGCAAGGGTATCTGGAACGTGTCCGTCGTCGGCATGATGCGGGAGATCATCGCGGCCATCCGTGAGGCGCGCGCGCCGCAGGGCGTCGCCACCTTCGCCGACGGCCTGCAAACGCAGAAGGTGATGGACGCGATTCGGCAGTCGTCACGGGAACGACGCTGGATTCAGGTAGATTAACGGAATTTCCTCGGCAGAGGGGGCGGTATGGACTACACACAGTATCTTTCCAAACGGGCGCACAGCCTGCACGGTTCGCTGGGGCGGCAAACGTCCGTGCCGATACCGGGACTGATTAATCTCGGCAGTGGCACGCCGGATTTTGTGCCGCCGGACACCGTGTTCGCGGCGATGCAGACGGCGCTGCGCGAAAAGCGCGTGCAGTACACGGCGTGGTCAGGTATCCCGGAGTTACGCGCGGCGATTGCCGACAAGCTGCTGACCGAAAACCGGATACAGGTCAACCCGGATAATGAAATTCTGGTGACTTCTGGCGCGCAGGAAGCCCTGATGGCCGTGTTGATGGCGCTGCTCGATCCCGGCGATGAAGCGGTGACACCCGCGCCCCATTACGATGAATACACGCGGGATGCGCGCGTGCTGGGCGCGTCGCTCGTGCCGGTGAACACGACGCGCAACACCAACTTCACGGTGAATGCGGCTGATCTGGAAGCGGCCATTACGCCGCAGACACGCGCCATTATTGTGCTGACGCCGAACAACCCGACCGGCACGGTGCTGCCTGAAGCCACGCTCTGCGAGATTGCCCGCGTCGCGCAGGATCGTGATCTGCTGGTGATCTCCGACGAGATTTACGAGTATTACGTGTTTGGCGAGCACCGGCACGTCAGCATGGCGTCGCTGCCGGGCATGGGCGACCGCACCATCACGGTGAATTCGTTCTCCAAGAGTTTCGGCATGACCGGAATGCGGCTGGGTTACATTGCCGCACCCGCCCCGCTGATCGAAGCGATTCTGCCGTTCCATCACGCGATGATGATCTGCGCGAACGTCATCACGCAGTACGGCGGGCTGGCTGTACTGAAGGAGTCACGTGATTGGTTCAAGGATGTGCTGAAGGAATATGACCGACGTCGTCGGCTGTGGCTGCAGACGCTGGATGCGATTCCGCTGCCCTACAGCGAACCGCAGGGCGCGTATTATATCTTCATTGATATTCGCCCCACCGGGCTGACCAGTGCCGGGTTCTGCCAGCGGGCGCGGGAGGAAGCGCGGCTGGTGTTCCAGCCGGGCACGATTGGCGGCGGCGCGGGTGAAGGCTTCATTCGCGGTGCGCTGACCAAAGGTTCGCCGGAGTTTGAGGAAGGGCTGGAACGCTTCACCCGATTTGTGACCGATCTGCTGAACGGCAGGCGGGCATGATGGCGGAATTACGCGGCGCAACCGCTTTCCTGACGGGCGCGGCGCAGGGGTTAGGCGCGGCGATTGCCCGTGCTTATGCGCGGGAAGGGCTGCGTCTCGCGCTGGTGGACGTGCAGGCCGATAAACTGCACCGGCTGGCGGACGAACTGCGGGCGGCGGGTGCGGACTGCCTGCCGCTGCTGGCTGACCTGTCCGACGCGGGTGAGACGCAGCGTGCGGTAGACGCGGCGCTGGCGCAGTACGGCGCGCCGCGCGTGCTGGTACATAACGCCGCACTGCTGATACAGCGTTCGATGCTGGAAATCACACTGGCCGACTGGCAGAAAGAAACCAACATCATCCTTCAGGCGGCGTTTATTTTAAGTAAGGCGGTCTGGCAGCCAATGATTGCGGCGGGCGGTGGCAGCATTGTCTATGTGTCGTCGGGGTCGGGCATCAAGGGCTTCGTGCAGGAAGTGGCGTACTGCCCGGCCAAACACGGGCAGGAAGGCCTGATGAAAGTGCTGGCGCTGGAAGGCGAAGCCTTCAATATTGCCGTGAACACCATCACCCCAGGCGCGCCGATCAACACGCCGATGTCAGCGGCCAACTATACCGAGGAACAGAAACAGGCCTGGATTGACCCCGCTCTGCTCGCCCCTGCATTTGTGTATCTGGCCGGGCTGGACACCTCCAGCATGACCGGGCAGCGTCTGAATGCGTGGGAACTGTCGCGAAGTCTGCGCCCGGCCTGAGCGATACCGCAAGCCCTCCAGCCCGTGGCGGAGATTAACTGCCGTTGGCAACCCTGCCGTCGGCAACGCGGGCTATATTGTACTGGCAACCTGTGTTAAAGTTGTCACGGGAAGACCGGCCAGTTCTGGGTATCCCGGCAACAACCTTCGTCCGGTTTCTGCTTCCTGCCATCATGATTCGATACGAGTGGGCGGCTTCCACACGCCCCGATATGCGTCTGCGCGCCACTACTGTCTGGAGGAGCAACGATGTTAGACCTGCAAGCCGTTCGCGCCACTGTCACCAGCATCGCCCGCGAGGCGGGCGCAGTGCTGATGCAGTATTATGACCGGCCTCACCGCGAAACCGTCAAGGGCATCGTGACGGACATTGTAACCGAGGCCGACCCCGCCGCCGAGGCAGTGATTCTGGAACGGCTGCAAGCTGCCTTTCCCGATCATCACATCATCACCGAGGAAAGCGGCAGCGTGGGCGCGGCGGCAGCCGGCGCGGACTACTTCTGGCACATTGACCCGCTGGACGGGACGGCCAACTTTGCCAACAACATCCCTTACTTTTCGACCAGCATTGGTCTATCGGGGCGTGATGGCCGACCGCTGGTAGGCGTGGTCTATAACCCGGTGGCGGACGAACTGTACAGCGCGGCGCGCGGCTTTGGCGCGACGCTAAACGACAGGCCCCTGCGCGTTTCGACAACAGGTGATCTCCAGCGCGCCATCCTGTGCACCGGCTTTCCCTACGATAGCGCCGTGAACCCAAACAACAATCTGCGTGAGTTCTGGCAGTTTATGAAAGCCTCGCGCGGGGTGCGGCGGTTTGGTTCGGCGGCGCTGGATTTGTGTTACGTGGCCGCCGGGCGCTTCGATGGCTTCTGGGAGGCGGATATTCACTCGTGGGACTGCCAGGCCGGATTCCTGTGCGTGACGGAAGCGGGCGGGCGCGTGACCGACTATCGCGGCGAGGACTCCGACCTGATCTACAGCGGGCGGGAAATGGTCGCCAGCAACGGCCTGATTCACGACGCGATGATTGCCGTGCTCCGGCAGGCGGCGGCCATGCCCATGCCGGTGCTTTAACCGGCGCGGAACAGCAGCAGCGTCGAACCCAGCGCGATGATGTCGCCATCGCGCAGGGTGCGGCCTTTCTCCGTCACCACGGTGTTGTTCACCAGCGTGCCGTTGGCGCTGCCCAGATCGTAAATCACCCAGGTGTTGTCCGTCATTTGCAGGCGGGCGTGGGGCCGCGATACCGATGGGTCCTGCAGGCCGATCTCCCAGGTGGCTTTGCTGGTGGCGCGGCCTATCGTGACCGTGCTTAACAGTAGCGGGATGGTAGTACCTTCCTGCGGGCCAGTGGTGATAATCAGTTTACCCTTGCCGGTGCTGATGGTCGCCGTGATGAGCGTGCCCATCTCCTCGGCGTTGCGCTGGTCTTCTTCGGATACGGTGGCCGAAAAATACAGCACCGGCACGTACAGCCGGATGATGTCGCCGGATGCCAGCGGGAATGACTCGGTGATCTGCTGGTCGTTCACAAATGTGCCGTTGGCACTGCCCAGGTCGTCAATCATGAAGATCCCTTCGCGGTAAGTGATGACGGCGTGCTGGCGGGACACGTGCTGTTCGGGGATACAGATGTCATTACCGGCCTGGCGGCCAATGGTGGCGGTTGCGCCTTCGGTAAGGACAAACTCCTGGACGACGCCGGTCTGCGGATGACGCCAGGTTATTTTTGCCAGACTGAGCGGTGCGGTAGTCATAGCGGTGTGCGCCCATGTGGTTGGAAGGCCCTCCCTTGATTGTACATCGTTCAAGGCGTTCCACAACCGTAAGGCGCACACCGGCAGCGATAATATTTAACGAAGAATATCCTCGAAATCCCCACCCCGCGCACACCAGGTCAAACTGTTGACCGTCAGGCGTTGCGCGCCTTGCCAATGGGTTTATATTCCCAGTCTGCGCCGAATTCGGCTTTGGCTTCCGACCGTGACAGCACGCGCAGTTCGGCGTTGTCATAGTTAAAGTCGCCCTTGAATGACCGCCGGTTTTCGAGTTCCGCCTCGGCTTCTTCCCGCGTCGCGTGTTTGCTGACCACGCGGCAGACCGTTTCGTAGTTGCGGCGCACGACCACGCAGTAGTATTCCGGCTTTGCCTTTTTTGTCGCCATCTCGCTTGTTCCCTCCACGTCCAGTCTGCTTCCAATTGGTCGCAATGAAGTGTTTGCGTATTGGGGCACAGCACACCGCGCCCCGACCGGAAGGCCTAAAACAAAGCAGCGCAAGACCGGCTTGCGCTGCTCGTTGTTTGCCAATCAATCAGGCGCGTTTAGAAACGGCCACGACGGCTGTTGCCACCACCGTAACGGTCGTCACGGCGTGGGCCACGATCACCACCACGATCTTCGCGGGGGCGCGCTTCGTTCACCGTCAGCGCACGCGCGTCAAGCGAGTAGCCGTTGAAGCGACGGATTGCTTCCTGCGCGCCTTCTTCAGTCGCCATTTCGACGAAGCCGAAGCCACGCGGGCGGCCCGTTTCGCGGTCGGTCACCAGCGACACGGTTTCCACTTCACCCGCCTGGGCGAACAGTTCCCGCACCTGGTCCTCGGTCGCGCCGTAAGACAGATTGCCAACATACAACTTCTTTGCCATGAGTGATACTCCTGCATGGGCACAAATAGACGATTGATAGAGTAGGAGGAAGCTGACGTGGCAGAAAACCGAAGCGACTGAAACGAAACTCGAGACGCAGAAGTATTCACCAAAGCTGTCGTGTACTCTATCGTGTTAGATTATCTCACAGATTACAGCTTCTGTAAACACCCAGTCTGCCGTTTTTTTTGGAAATCGTGCCAATCCGGTTGAAGCAGGCGTACAGTGCAGCCGGGTTTCGTCGCAGCGGGCATAACCGGCTGGTCCAGCTATGCCCGTTGTTGACGTTAGCTCACCTCAACCTGTCCATCGAGATGGACACGCTGCACGCCCTGTCCCTCGTACGCAACGGCGGCCAGATCGGTTTCCAGCACTTCCTCCGGCTGCATCACATAGGCCGTGCCGTTTTTGATCGCGTTCTGCACGCCCGCCGGTGGGTAGCTGGTGAACGGTTCGAGCGCGCAGTTATAGGTGCGTCCGTACCAGGGATAATCGTCGTGGCCGCCGTATACCTGCCACATCCACAGATACTTAAACAGGGCGTTGTCCCAGGCCATGCCAAAACCGACTCCCTGGTTCTGGTTGGTCAGGCCGTACCAGCCTTCGCTTAACTCCTTGAAGAACACCACATCTACCGACTTCGTGGCTTTTGGCCGCACGCAGGTGATGTCCTCCAACTGCCCGCTGCGCTGGTTGGGCACCATCGGGAACTCATAATCGCCGCCCGGCTGCCACAGGCCGTTGGCATGGAACGCCAGCACTTCCACTTTTTTGGCCGGGGCCTGCACCACGCAGCTTTCATCGAGGAACGGCGCGCCAAACGCCGGATGATGCCCCCACATGATGGCGAACTCACCCTCGGACTCGTTCACCAGCTTTTCGTGAAGCAGCAGCGCCGCCATACCGCGCTTCAGCGTCATCGTGCGTTCCAGCGCCAGTGGCGAACGGTACAGCCGTACCTTCGTCCTAATACTTACCATCTCCGGCGAGTCCTCCACCAACTGCGCCTCGAATGGCAGCAGCGCGACTTCACCGTGTAACCCCTGGTACGTCCCTTTGTACGGCTCGGACGCCCAACCGGCTGATGGCAGCACCTCCTGCCAGCCGCCGTAATAATAATCGTGGAACGCGCCTTCCGGCAGCGCGCTGGTCGCCACAAACGGTTTCTGGAAGGGAATCGGCGACTGCCATAGCATGTCCAGATCGTGCGGCTTGTAGGTAAATTCAAAGATGTCCGCGCCTTTGTCCAGCAGCACGCCCACCCTCAGTAGGTCATTTTCCAGGTAGGCGATGCGCATCCCCTTGTAGGTATAGTCCAGGCTGGCGCGGCAGCCCTGTTTGCGTCCGTAGGTGTACATTCGGGTTTACCTTTCTGGTTGCATCCGTTCGCCCGACGCCGGTTTAGGCGGACTGCGCCGGGGTACAAAGAGATCAAAGATTTTCGAGGTGCGCTGGCTGATACTCGCCCGCCACATATCGAGTCCGACCGCCAGCACGATAATCGCACCCAGCGTGATGTCCTGCCACGCCGCCGGAACAATGTTCAGGTTCAGGCCGTTTTGCACCACCGCGACGGTGAGCGCGCCAAACAGCGTCGAGATGATATTGCCGTGCCCGCCGGCGAGACTGGCGCCGCCAATGACCGCCGCTGCGATCGCCTGCAATTCCGTGCCGACGCCGTAGTTGGGCGAGCCGGAATTCAGCCGCGCCATCGTCAGCACCCCGGCCAGCGCCGACATCGTGCCGGCCAGCACAAATGTCACTAGCCGCGTCTGGTTCACCCGAACGCCGGACAGCCGCGCCGCCGACTCGTTACCGCCGACGGCGTAAATCGCCCGCCCGGCAATGGTGTAACGCAGGAAAATAAACGTGAGCACGTATAACACGATGACGTAAATCAGTGGCAGGGGCAGCCCCAAAAAGCTGCCGTAAAAGAGTGGCTCCAGGTCTTTGGATACCGACATGATTGGCGTGCCGCCGGTGATGAGAAACGCCAGCCCACGAATGACTCCCATCGTGGCTAAAGTGACGATAAATGACGGGATGCGTCCGTAGGTGCTGAGGAAGCCGTTGACAAACCCCAATCCTGCGCCCAGCAGCAGGAGCAGCGCGATTCCCAGCCACACCGGCAGGCCGTTGGTTTTGATGAGGATCGCCCCCACGCAGGCCGTAAGCGCCACAATCGCGCCGGACGACAGATCAATCCCGCCGCCGAGGATGACCAGCGTCGCGCCGATGGCGGCAATCGCCACGCTGCTGACTTGCAGCATGACGTTCGACAGGTTTTGCCCGGTCATAAACCGGTTCGTCGTCAGGCTGACGATCACCACCGCCAGCAGCAGCGCCAACAGCGGCCCGATCACCTGCGACCGAAAGAGTTTTGCAACGCCGTTCATCTCGTTTACCTTCTCATCCACTCGGTTAACCGGCTGCGGTCGGCGGCTGGCTGCCGGTTTCCGCGCCGGAAGCAATCGCCAGCAGTTCGTATTCGTTTAAGCGTCCCGCTTCAGCGATGTGCAGGATGTGCCCGTCGCGCACGACGGCCACGCGGTCGCTCATCGCCAGCAGTTCCGGGTAATCGGAGCTAATCAGCAGGATGCTGATGCCCAGGCCGGTCAGTTCGTTAATGACGTGATACACGTCCAGCTTGGCACCCACGTCAATGCCCTGCGTCGGCTCGTCCAGAATCAGCAGCCGCGCCTGCGAAAACAGCCAACGTGCGATCACCACTTTCTGCTGGTTGCCGCCGGACAGGAACTTGACCGACTTTTCCAGCGCGGTCGGTGTAATGCTGAGTTTACTGACATACTGCTGTCCGGCTTGCATCTCCCGCATGGGGTTGAGGAACGGCCCGCGCAGCATCTCCGCCAGCCGGGAAATGGTGATATTACGCGGCGCTTCGAAGTTAAAAAACAGGCCGTCGGCTTTGCGATTCTCCGGGATGAGTCCAACGCCGTTGTTTATCGCCTCGGCGGGCGACTTAAACTGCACCTCACGCCCGAACAGCCGCACCTTGCCCGCCGTCCACCGATCCAGTCCAAACAGCGCCCGCGCGATCTCGGTTCGCCCCGAACCGACCATCCCACCCAGGCCAAACACCTCGCCGGCGTTGATCGTAAAACTCACATCGTGAACGCCATTTGCCGTGCTCAACCCTTCCACTTCCAGGCAGGGTGTGGGGTTGGTGTGATGGATTTTGGGGTAATGCTGTTCAATGTCCACTCCGACCATCATCTTCACCACGTCACCCATTTTCAACTCGTGAATCGGGCGCGTGGCGATGCGGTTGCCGTCCTTCAGCACCGTTACGATGTCGGCCACTTCAAACACCTCGTCAAGCCGGTGCGAGATGTAAACAACCGCCTTGCCCTGCGCCGCCAGCCGTTTGATGAGCCGCAGCAGGCGTTCGGTTTCAGCTAGCCCCAACGCTGCCGTTGGCTCGTCCATGATGAGCAGCGTCGACTCCAGCGAGATCGCTTTGGCGATTTCGACCAACTGCTGTTCGGCGACTGACAGGTTTTTGACAATCGCTTCCGGGTCGAGTTGAATTTCCAGCGGTTGCAGCACGCGGGCCGTTTCCACGCGCATGGTGTCCCAGTCAATCAGACGGGTGGAACGGCGCGGCTGCCGACCCAGGAAGATATTTTCCGCTACCGTCAGGGTGGGCACGAGCGAAAATTCCTGAAAAATGGTGGCGACGCCGTGCGCCCGTGCTTCCATCGGATGATGGAACGTCACCGGTCTGCCGTTCAGCAGCATTTCGCCGGAATCCGGCTGGTGAACGCCCGCCAGACACTTAATCAGTGTGGATTTGCCGCTGCCGTTTTCGCCCAGCAGGGCGTGGATTTCGCCCCGGCGCGCGGTGAACGAGACACCCTTCAGCGCCTGTGTGCCGTAAAACGACTTCTTAATGTCGCGCAGTTCCCATAGCGGCGGGGAAGTTGGTGTATCCATCATGACACCTGTTTCCTGTAGGGGCACGGCATGCCGTGCCCCTACACGATCAAGGAATACCAATCGTTACGACGCCGGGCATTCGTAGCTGCCGGCCAGCGGCGGGTACAACGTTTCCGGCTTGCAGATGTAATCCATCACGTTTGAACTATTCACAACGACCGTCGGCGTTTCCACCCAGCCGCCGGGGAACTTGCCATCGAGGCAGTCCTTCGTCACCTGGAGCGCCACCTCGCCCATCACAAACGGCGTGGTGTTGACCGTTGCCGTCCATGCGCCGGCGGCGATGTCCTCCAGGCCGGTGGTGTCGCCGTCGTTGCCGAAGATCAGGATGTCATTGCGGCCAGCCGCCTGGGCCGCCTTCGCCGCGCCGATAGCGATGTAGTCATTGGCCGTGACCACGACGTTAATCTCCGGGTGCGCCTGGAGCATGTCGGCCATCGCCTTGTTGCCGGTGTCTACGTTCCACTCGGTTGGCAGCGTCGCCACGATTTCCATCTTCGGGAACTGCGCGAAGGCATCGAGGAAACCGCCGATGCGCTCAGTGGAGTGATAGCCGGGCAGCCCTTCCAGCACGCCCACTTTGGCCTCGCCCTTCACCATGCCGGCGGCGAAGTTACCCAGCAGGGTCGTGCCCTTCCGCTGGCTGTAGCCGACCACGCCATGCACTGGCGTCGGGAAATTGGGGATGTCGGAGTTGACGATGATGACCGCGATACCCTGGTCAACCGCCTGCTTCACCAGCGGCGCCGCCGCGCCTTCATCGTGCGTCGAGAGGATGATGGCGTTCACGCCCTGGGTGAGAACGTCCTGAATCATGCCCATCTGCCCGGCAATGTCCGAGCCGCTTTGCGGCGCGAGCATAAACGTTTCTACGCCCAGTTCCGGCGCTTTGGCCTTGATGCCTTCGCCGATTGCCATGTAGTAGGGGAATTCGGTCGCGGGCGGCATATAGGCAATGCGCGGCGTGGACGAGCCATCCCAGTTCAAGCCGGAACAGGACGCCTGCGCGCCTTCGTTCAGCGGCACGGGGTTAAACGCCGGCGCGGGCGCGGTGTAGCCGTCCTGCGCGGCGGCCAGCGATACACTGAGAAGGACGATCATCAGTACAGCAATAACCAAACGGAACTTCATGTCAGCCATCCTTTTCCAAGACTTCGGACGATTCTCTAATTTCAGTTCAACCGACAGGTTCGCGTGAGCCGGACATCACCCCCTTTTCTAACGCACCGTCAGATTGTTTGCGCCGAGCACATCGGCTTGAATCAGCGCCTGTACCTCGGCTTTCGTAATCAACGGCAGATCAAACATGATCGTCTGTTTCAGGCGTGTGGCGGAATCGCCGACCACGACTCCCTTTTCCAGCCCCTCGGCGGTAATGCCCGCCGTCAGCAGGCCGTAATAAAAGCCGCCCACCCAGGCATCACCGCCACCGATGCGATCTACCAGATAGATTTCCCGCGGGACCGCCGACCGGAAGAAATGCCCCTCGCGGTCAATCGCCGCCGCTTCCCACAGGTGGTGCTCCGACGACTCCGACTGGCGCAGCGTGACGGCGACGGCACGCAGGTTAAAACGCCGGATGACGTCCGCGCCGAACGCCCGCAGGTCGTCGTCGTGCAGATCGCCCATCCCGCCGTCATTGATCTGTTGTGCGGTGTAACGACCACAGGCAATGCCATAATGCCGCGCCATGTCGTATACCGACGTAACCAGGATGTCGGCGTGGTCAGTGATGAGCGGCGTCATGATGGCCGTACACTCATCCTCGCTCCACAGCGTCGCCCGGTAGTTGAAGTCCATGCCCACCAGGCATCCTGCCGGTTTCGCCGCCACTGCTTCCAGAAAGGCATTCCGCAGGTGATTACAGGCGTAGCCGCTGTGTACCGCCAGCCCGAAGCTGATGCCGGACGTGTGCAGAAGCCGGCAGTCGCGCAGCGCCGCTGCCCAATCCACCATGCCCGCCCCCAGGCGGCTGGCCGCCGAGTACATCCGCTGATACCACACCACCCCCTGGCGCGGGGTACGCCCGGTTTCGTAGATATAGCGGCCTATCGGCTCGGCCTTGTGCGCCCACACCAGATGGTCAACGTTGATGCCATTGGCCCGGGCGGTATCGCGCAGCATCCAGCCGTAAGGATTATCCGGCACGCGGGTGATGTAGGCCGTTGGAATCCCCAGCCGGGCCAGCAGCGTGGCAATCGAAAACTCGCTGCCTGCCAGGTTCAGGTACACCATCCGGGTAGCCTCTGGCCGTTGCAGATCCGCCGGCGTGTCGCGCAGCATGGTTTCGCCAAAGGTGACAAACGCCGCTCCGCGCCCGCCGAACCCGCTTAGATCATCCTGCATCAGGTCAATGTTCAGCACCCACGCACCTGCCTTTGTTCACCAGCTTTCCAATTGCGCCGTCAGGCCGCCGTCCACAAACAACTGCACGCCGGTGATAAACGAGGCTGCATCGCTGGCGAGGAAGGCAACGGCATGGCCGATATCCTCCGGTGTACCGATGCGTTTCATCACCTGGCGCTGCTCGACGATGCGGCGCTGCTCTGCCGGGTCGGGATAGCTGTCGAAGATGCTCTGGATGAGTGGTGTAATCACCCACCCCGGCGCAATCGCATTGACGCGGATCGTCGGGCTGTAGTCCATCGCCATCGCGCGGGTGAGCGCGGCCACACCACCTTTCGACGCTGCGTAGGGTGACGTGCCGTTGACGTTGGCGTAGGCATGAACCGACGAGATATTGACAATCGCGCCCTTGCCGATCTGCTGCATGTGCGGAATGGTGTACTTGGAGCACAGGAACACGCCCTTGAGGTTCACGCCCAGGCAGCGATCCCAGTCTTCGCTGGTAGCGTCCAGCACGGTTTTATACACCCCAATGCCAGCGTTGTTCACCAGGATGTCTATTTTGCCATAGTGATTCAGCGCGGCCTGCACCATCGCCTTGACCTGCTCCTCATTGGAGACATCACACTTCACAAAAATGGCGTCCCCGCCCTGATCGCAGATTTCAGCGGCGGTCTTGAGGCCATCCTGCTCGTCCCAGTCCACGACGACAACCTTCGCGCCTTCCTGCGACAGCACTTTGGCGATG
This sequence comes from Chloroflexota bacterium, assembly GCA_016223085.1. GTDB lineage: Bacteria > Chloroflexota > Anaerolineae > Aggregatilineales > Phototrophicaceae > CFX2. The sequence continues at coordinate 33,150 of JACRPS010000021.1, read as the reverse complement.
CCCCAGCCAATGCCCTTCGCCGCGCCGGTCACAATTGCCACACGATCCTGTAATCGCATCAACGTTTCTCCTTCAAATAATGATGCCTGCTGTAGGGACACGATATATCGTGTCCCTACGAACGGTATCGCCGCTGGCTAATCACCAACTGCCAACCGCCAATCACCACGCAGGGCGCGGCGTGGACAGGAAGATCGGCCCGTCCGCGCCCACCGCCACGTTGTCCTCGATGCGGATGCCGCCAAAATCAGGGATGTATACCCCCGGCTCGACGCTGCTGACCATGCCGGCTTCCAGCGTGCCGGCGATACCGGGCATCAGGAACGGGATAAATTCGTGGTAGCGCCAGCCGACGCCGTGCCCGGTGATGTGGACAAAGTATTGACCCAATCCCGCATCATCCAACACCTTACGCGCCGCCGTATCGGGGTCGGTAAAGGCCGCGCCGGCGCACATCTTGGCCGCAGCCGCCTGCTGCGCCGCCAGCACCGTGTTATACACTTCCCGCTGGCGCGCCGTCGGTTCGCCCGCGACGGCGACGTAGGTCAAATCCGACCAGTAACCGTCCACAACCGTCGCCAGTTCAACCATCACAATATCGCCTGCCTGAATCGTGTAGGTGGTTGAAGGCACGAGCAGCGTCCCCTTCGTGCTGCCGACCGGCCCCGCGCCGACTTCCGCGGACGCCCGCACCAGCCGCGCCCCCTTGTGGCCGGGGCCTTTGGCGCGAATGGTGTATTCGATCAGCGCGCCCACTTCGACTTCGGTCAGGCCCGGCTGGAGTTGCTCCAGAAAGGCGTTCATGCCCATTTCGGCAATTTCGTTGGCGCGGCGCAGGTTGTCCAGTTCGTACTGCCCCTTGATCGCCCGCGTGCTCTGGATAAGGCCGGCGGCGTCCACCAGTTTTTGGTCGGTGAACACGCTGTTCAGCAGCGCCGCCCAGGGCGCCGCCGGCACCACCGGCTCGGCGGCGCGGTAGGTCGGGCCAGATACTTCAAAACTCTGCTCGACGCCAATGGTTGCCCCGGCCAGGCCGAGTTTGGTGCGCGCCTCGGTCAGCAGGCGGCGGTAGTTGTCGTACAGATCGCCGTCTTTCAGCAGTCCCCAGCCAAACAGGGAATAGTCCGCCCAATCCGGTTGGACGTAATCTTCCTCAATTTCCGGCAGGAACAGGAGCGGCTTGCCGTCCTTTGGCAGCACCGCGACCGAGAAGCCGTGATGCGGCCAGTAGTCGGTGATGTACACCACGTTTTCCGGCAGACGGCACACCAGCGCATCAATCCTGGCTTCCTTCATCTTCTCGCGCAGTCGGTCTACGCGGGCTGTGTTTACCATGTGTATGTCCTTTCTTTACAGGCGGCCAAACTCGGCCAGCAGTTCTTCCACCGTTTTACCGGCGCGAATTTTGGCGCGCGTCTGTTCTTCTTTCTCGGCCTGCGCCTGCGCCGCCTTGAGCACGTCGGCGGCGGCCTCCAACGGAACGACCACCACGCCGATTTCATCCCCCAGTACCAGATCGCCCGGATTCACCAGAATTCCCGCGCACTGAATCGGCACGTTGATCTCAATCGGCTCCATCCGACCGGAATACGGCGTGTGGGTGGAGCGCGGTACAATCGCCTTCGCAAAAACCGGGAAGCCGAGCGCCCGCGTTTCGTCGGTGTCGCGCATCGCGCCATCAATGACCGCCCCGGCCACGCCCTTCATCTGGCATAGCCCGGACATCAGCCCGCCCCAGATCGAGGTTTCGGTTTCGCCGGCAGCATCCACCACAATCACATCGCCGGCCTGCGCCACCGACAGGGCGTCCAGACAATCCACCTGATTACCGGGTTCGAGCCGCACGGTCAGCGCCGGACCGACAAAGCGTTTGTCGGTCAGCAGCGGACGGATGTAACTCCGCATCACGCCGGCCCGTTCCTGCGCATCGGCTACCACGCACGATGGGCTGAAAATCTTCAGCAGGTCTTGAAATCCCTGTAAAACTTCCGGGTCAGGATGGCGGTCACGTTGGTTAATGATTTTTCGCATGTCTTCAACCTGTCTCAAGTATCTGTTTCTCTGGTAGGGGCGCATGGCCGTGCGCCCCTACCCAACATCAATTCGGCTGCATCTGGCGGAAGCCCAACCGCGCCGAAATTTCCCCGGCGGCGCGCACAATCCGGTTTATCCGTTCCATATCAGTTTCCAGCGGCTCCATCCGGCTGGCCGGGCCGGCGATGCTGATGGCCGCGATGGTTTTGCCGTGTGGATCGAAGATGGGCGCAGCCACGCAGCGCACGTCGGCTTCGTGTTCGCCCCAGTCAAAGGCATAGCCACGCTGCTGGATAGCTTCCAGTTCGCGCAGCAGGGCGTCTGTATCGGTGATGGTGGTGTTCGTAAAACGAACAAAGCCGGTTTTGTCGTAGTGGGCGCGCACCCGGTCGCCATCCAGATAGGCCAGCAGCAGCTTGCCCAACCCGGTGCAGTAGGCCGGAACGCGCCCGCCGACATGGGACACCATCAGGCCAATCGCGTGGAAGCCGTGCAGCTTTTCCAGATAAACCACTTCCATCCGGTCGAGAATGGCGAGGTGAATGGTTTCCCCGGTTTCATCCCGCAGCGCCTCCATTTCCGGCAGCGCCGCGCGCCGAATCTGGTTGTTCATCTGGTAGGATCGCGCCAGTTCCAGGCAGGCCAGGCCAAGCGAGTACTTGCCGGTCGCCTCGTCGCGTTCAACGTAGTTGTGCGATGCCAGCGCCGACAGCAGGCGGAAGGTCGTGCTGTTGTTCAGCTCAACCGCTTCACTCAGTTCCACCAGCGTGCGCGGCTTGCCGTCGGACAGTGTCTGCAAAATGCTCACGGCGCGATCCAGCACCCGGATGTTGTAACGGTCATCTCTTGTCACGGCAGTGTCCTCATGAATTATGGCCTTCAGCCTGCTATTTTAGGACAACCGTTTATCTCCGGCGATAGCAGTCTCATAAGGGGTGAAAGCCTCACCCCCGCCCCGGCTACGACCGTTTGAACTGTCCCACGTTTTCCTGCGTCACAGCAAATACGCCGGTTTCCACCCGTTCCGGCAGAATGTTCAGTCCCGCGCCCTGCCAGTCCGGCACGACCTTCAGGATGTTGTTCTTCAGCCAGTAGAGCAGGTGAACGGCGGTGAACATTTCGGTGTAGCTCTTTTGCACCACCGTGCCGTAAATCGTGCCATCCTCGATAAACGGCAGCATGTCGTCGTTGCGGTCCATCGCCACAATCTTGATCTGGCCGACCTTGCCGGCGTCGCGCACGGCCAGCGCCGCGCCCTTACCGCTGTCGCCATCGGTGCCGCCGATACCGACGACATCCGGGTTCGCGGCAATCGCCGCCGCATAGGCCGTTGGCGCATAAGCCGGGTCGGCGCGGTCGTCCACTTCCGCCACCACCTCGATGTCGGGGTATTTCTCCGCAAAAACGGCTTTGTAGCCTTCCATGCGTTCGATGATGTTGGGACTCTGGAAGCCGCCGATGACCACCTTGCCCGCGCCGCCAATCGCCTGCGCCAGCATTTCGCCGCCGACACGCCCGGCCTGGAAGCCGTTAATGCCGAGGATGCTGTACCGCTTGCTCTCCGGCGCGTCACTGATGACCAGCACCACCGGAATACCGGCTTCGACCGCGCGGTTGATGCCAGGGGTAATCGCGCCGGCATCGCCGGGGAAGATCACGATACCGGCAGGATTGCGCGCCACAATTTCGTCAAGCTGGCGCGCCTGTCCCGCCACATCAAAATCCACCGGGCCGGTAAAAGTTGTTTTCACACCCAGCACCTTACCGGCGTCTTCCAGCGCGGCGCGGTGGTCAACCCAGAACGGCACCTGGGTTACGATGGACAGATAAACATATTCCTGGTCGCTGGCATCCTGTGCCGCTGCCGGCAGGGCTGCCAACTGCGAGGCCATCAGCGCGCCCATCGAGGCAGCCGCGCCACCCTTCATAAAATCCCGGCGTGAAAGATTCCTGCTCATAACTTTTATCCCCTTTAAACCAAGCGACGAACACTATTGTTTGCGACGCTAAACGCGACGCCGCCGAACCAGCATGTCAAAGGCGACGGCGGCGATCAAAATCGCGCCGGTCACCGCCTGCTGCCAGAAGATCGAAACGGCTTCCATCGTCATGACGTTAGAGATGATGCCAATGAAGACGATGCCCAGAAACGCACCGAGCACCGTCCCCTCGCCGCCCGTTAAACTGGCCCCACCAATGACGGCCCCGGCCAGCACTTGCAGTTCCAATCCCTGCGCGGCAGTCGGCGTACCGGCCATCAGCCGCGAGGCCAAGACGATGCCGGCCAGCGCCGCCAGCGTTGCCGTCAGGACATAGGCGAAGATGCGGAAGCGATCAACTGCGATACCGGACAGCCGCGCGGCGTTTTCGTTGCTGCCGACATAATACGCCTGCCGTAGAAACCGGGTGTGCCGCAACGCCAGATCGCCTACAACGACGATCACCAGCATGATGAGCACCATGTACGGCACGTTGGCAATCTGTTCGCCACCGACACGGCCAAACGATGGTGGCAGGCCGCTGATCGAAACGCCTTCGGTCATGACCTGGGCGATGCCGCGCGCAATCGAAAGTGTGCCGAGCGTGGCAACCAGCGGGTTAATCCGCACCTTCGTCACCAGCAGGCCATTGACCGCGCCGATCAGCCCGCCCATCACCAGCACCAGCAGCACCGCGAGTGGTTGCTCCACATCGTCCAGCACCATCCGCGCCACCACCGTCCCGCTTAAGGCCAGCACCGCGCCGACTGACAGGTCAAACCCGCCCGCCACCAGCAAAATGACCATGCCAACAGCGATGATCGCCGTCGGGGTAAAGCCCACCGCCATCGCCCGGAAATTGGCAATCGTCAGGAAGTTCGGGTTGCGGTTCGCCATAAAAACCACCACCAGCAGAATCAGCACCAGCAGCGGCAGTTCGCGCGTGCCGATGAAGCGACGCAGGGCGCTGGTCCACCAGTGGCGTTCGCCCGGTTGGGCAGGTGACAGCGGCGCGGCAGACGATTTTTCGGCCATAAACTTACACTCCCGCGACGGATTCCTGAACGTGATACCCGGACGACAGCAGCATCAATTGCTGTTCGGTGGCCTGCGCGGCGGGGACTTCCCCCACCAGCCGCCCTTCAACCATAATCAGGATGCGGTCGGCCAGTCCGATGATTTCGGGAAACTCGGACGATACGAAGATCACTCCCGCGCCCTGCCGCGCCAGTTCCCGCAGCAGCGCGTGGATTTCCACCTTCGCGCCCACGTCCACGCCTTTGGTTGGCTCGTCAATCACCAGGATTTTAGGCTGGCGTACCAGCCATTTGGACAGCATTACCTTCTGCTGGTTGCCGCCGCTTAAGCGGCCAACGATCTGCTGCACGCCGGGCGTGCGAATGTGTAGTTTTTCGACGAACGTCTGGCTGACGGCTGCTTCCCGGCGCGGGTTCATCAGCCCAAAGCGGGAAAAGTCCCGCAGCGCCGTGACTGATATGTTCTGGCGCAGCGGCAGTTTCAGGAACAGGCCGTCGGTCTTGCGTTCTTCCGGCAGGTAAGCCATGCCGAGCGCGAATGCCTGTTCCGGCGAAGTCAGGTGCACCCGGCGGCCTTCGATGATGATGCTGCCGGATTGCACGCGATCTACGCCCACCAGCGCCCGCAGCAGGTCGCTCCGGCGCGCGCCCATCAGGCCGGCGATGCCGATAATCTCGCCGCGATGCAGCGTAAACGAAATGTCGGCAAAAGTTTTGTCCCGCGTCAGTCTCTCAACCCGCAGCAGTTCCGCGCCAAGCTGGTCAGCGCGCGGCGGGTACAGATCGGTGATCTTGCGGCCTACCATCTGCTCGATGATGCGGTCCGGCGTCACCTCGGCAACGGCGTGCGTGCCGACGCGCTGCCCGTCGCGCAGCACCGTCAACCTGTCGGCAATCGCCATCACTTCCGGGATGCGGTGGCTGATGTAAACGATGCCGATGCCACGCGCCTTGAGGCGGCGCAGCACGTCAAACAGGTGCTCGACTTCGGTCGGCGGCAGCGCGGAGGTCGGTTCATCCAGCAGCAGAATTCGCGCATTTAACGATAGCGCCTTGACGATCTCGACAATCTGGCGTGTCGTCACGTTCAGGTCACGCACCAGCGTGCGCGGGTCAACCTCAAGGTCAAACTGGGCCAGCAGGACGCGCGTCTGGCGGTACAGGCTGCGCCAGTCAATCGTCCCACCCAGACGGGTCGGCGCGCGGTTGGGAAACACGTTTTCGGCGATACTCAACCCCGGCGCGAGGCTTAACTCCTGGAACACCATGCCGATGCCCAGGTCCTGCGCCTGACGGGTATCGCGCAGCGCGACCGGACGGCCATCAATCCGCACGTCGCCGGAATCGGGCGCGTAAACGCCGGAAATGATGTGCATAAGGGTGGATTTGCCGGCGCCGTTTTCGCCCATCAGCGCGTGGACTTCACCTGGCAGCAGTTCAAACGACACGTCTTTGAGCGCGTGTGTGCCCGGAAACGACTTATTGACGCGGGTCACTTCCAGCAGCGGCGCGCTCATCGTTATCCGGCTCCCTGGCGCGCGGCGGCCACCGCTTCACGGAAGCGGCGCGCCCGTTCGGTGATTGCGGCGAAATCGCGCGCTTCCAGCAGGCTGTTGTTAACCAGCGCGCTGCCCACGCCCAGCGCATCCGCCCCGGCGCGGATAAAGTCTCCGGCGTTGTTCACGTCCACGCCGCCGGTCGGCGTGAGGCTGACCTGCGGCAGCGGCGCTTTAATCGCCTTGAGGTAGGCCGGACCGCCGATGTCCGCCGGAAACAGCTTTACCATGTCCGCACCGGCTTCCCAGGCGGTCAGGACTTCCGTTGGGGTGTACGCGCCGGGCAGCACCGGCACGCTGTAACGTTTGCACAGTTGGATGGTGTTCAGGTTGAGGGTCGGGCAGACGATAAACTGCGCGCCGGCCTGGATGGCTGCCCGCGCGCTTTCGGGGTCCAGCACCGTGCCTGCGCCGATAACCACCTCACTGCCGAATTTCCGTACGGCCTGCTCGATGGTCTGGAGAGCGCCAGGTGTAGTGAGGGTGACTTCAACCGCCAGCACCCCGCCGGCGCGCAGCGCCTCGGCAGCGTCCAGTAAATGCTCCGAACGGCTGGCCCGGATAATTGCCACAACGCCGGTTTCCCGGATGGTAGCAAGAGGATTAAAGCGATTTGCTAAAACCATATTGTTGTAATTTTCACAGAGTAAAAACGAGTTTCATTTAGTAAAAACATTATAGGACGTTCTACAGCGGTTGTCAACTCGCTGAAATACGTTTTTTACAACATCAAACGGGCTGGTGAAGAACAGGGGGAGCGTATGGCGGGGCAAACATCGGACCGAGATCGTCAGCCTGCCCACCTGAACCAGTCATCGGATGTGGCCCGCGTACTGGTTTCGGGAACGGACTGCATAGGTTTTGCTATCCCCGGAACCCATTACAAGCGTCAGCCAACCGGCACGGTGATAGTGCAGGTCGGCCTATAGTGCAGCCGGTTGCCTTCAATCCGGTAAGTGCCGGCTTCGGCTTGCCAGACAATGTAAAAACGTCGGATATATCGTTCGCCTCCGGCGGAACCAACGGGAATCGGGTCTGTGGCGGAAGCGCGATACACCCGGTTTTCAATGGCAACCGAACCGGGGTCAATTCGCAGGGCGTCGCGGGCTTCGCCATAATTGTCAAACGCCTGTGGAATAAACTCTATCGTTACCTGCTGACCGGCGCGTAACGGGCCGTTGCTGGTTTTGCAGGTTTCCAATGAGAGCGTATTCACCAGCGGCGGCTGGACAACCGGCTGAACTGGTATCCGGCGACAGTCACCAGACTGGACTACCTGCGCCACCGGTATCCAGTTGGAGTTATCCAATTGCCACCATACCTCGCCATCGGGGTCAGTGGTTTGGTACACCGGGTTCACCCGTGTACCGGCGTCCACCTCATTCACCGCCTCGTAAAATTCGCCTGGCCCGCCCCACAGCACCGTATCCCGTCGCACGATCCGGCGGCACGCCCGGTTGTTCGAGGGCGCGACGGGTTCTGGCGTTGCTTCCACTACCGCCGCATAAAACGCCTCTCGCTGCCGGACAATTTCCTCGGCGGACAGCGGCGTGGCCACCTGAATCCGGGTCGGCAGGTTGTTCACCGGCAGGGCTGCCAGGCGGCTCACCCCATACGGCTCAGCCTGGGAGGGTGGCCCGCTTGCCACCCGTTGCGCATTGAGCGAAACGACTACCTGCGCCCCTGCCGGCACAAATTCAGTTGTGCCATTGGCGGTCACTTCGGCCCAGCCGTCCAGCGCGTGTATGAGCAGTGACTGACCGGCCTGCAGGAAAAACGTTCCTGCCAGACGCACTGCTGCGCCATTGATCGTCAGTTCGGCGCTGGTAAACGTGTTGGGTGTTTGGACCAGCAGGCCGCTTGCCAGCATCCCACCGCAGTAAACGGTTTCGCCGCTGGACAGCCTGATGGCCTGGAACGGCTGAAGCACCGGCTCAGCAACGCCGACCACCGTCAGGCTGACAACATCTCCTTGCAGTGCCACCAGCTCTGCCGCCACCCAGCCCAGATCGTTCGTGTTTGGAACGTTAACGCGCAGCCATGCGCCATCTTTCGTCCGACCGTTGGCACTCACAGCCTGGTTAATCGCCATCCGCGCCATGATATCACCATCGGTTGCCGGCGTACGGCGGATGGTCAGCGCGCCGCGGGCATAGCCGGTAAGTTCCGTCTGCGGCTGAACCTCATTGCTTAGCGTAGCCTCCCCAAACAGAAAGAGAAAAACACCGCGCTCCTCGGCTTCCGTCAGGTTCGCTCGTGTTATCAGCAGTATGGTCGAAATCCCGCTGTCAACCGGCTGCGCCTGCACCGACGCAATCAAACGCGCCTCGCGCTTATCCCCCGGTTTCTCGAATGGCGCGAGGTCAGAGGCCGCGCCGGAAAAACCGGTTGTGTGTGTCGCCCCGTTGCCAATACACGCCTGACCGCGCTCCAGTCCCAAGCAGGCCGAACCGGAACGCGCCAACGACAGCAGCACCTCCGGCGGACAGACTGGCGTTGTCTGTGACGCCGCCGGAAACGAAACAGACGCTATCAACGCGAGGAGAAACAGCGCAACGATTTTCATGAGGAGGTCGCTCCGGGTGGTAGCTGGTTTATTACACTATAGCACGTTCTTATGACCGGCAAACAGCCGCCTGTCAGACGTAGGGTAATCGTCAGGTTTCGTTAAGTTTAGCGAGAGAGGTTTGCCCCTATAATGCAAATAAGCACCCCAGCACAACCGGGACTCAATAGCTTATGAAATGGAAATGGTTATTTCCGGCGCTCCTGTTGTCGGTCGTGAGCATCGCACTGGCGCAGTCCACGTCCGGCCCTCTCTTTGCCGTCGCCCGGCAGTTCGGGCGCACCCGCCCGCATGGCATCCAGTACGACCCCAACTTTAACCGGCTGGTCATGGTTGAAAACGGGAAATTGCTCCTGGCCGATGCCAGCACCAAACAGACACAGTTTGTCCTGTATCCCGCTGGCGCGTACAATGCCTACACCTTCAGTCACAATGGGCAGTATCTGGCACTGGCGGTTGATCGCCGCGTCGAGTTGTGGGATACCCATAGTGGGGAGCGAAAAGCGGTCTTTGAGCCACCTGCCGCCAAACTGGTTCAGGGGCCGCTGTATTTCTCGCCCGATGATACCTGGCTGTTGCTGGATACGCTAGTGCCCGCGCCGCCGGAACTGCGCCGCAGCGAAAATGATACGGTCAGCCTGCCCTGGCTGTGGGATATCCCCGCCGCGCTGCGCGAGGTGCGTTCCACCCGGCTGCCCAGCCTTGCCAGCGCCCCCAATGCCTATCCATTCTTCAGCCTGAAGTTCCCTAATACACTCGTGATTGGCCCCAACAACTATCTGATCGCCGGTATTCCCGAACGCTTGCAGGTCATCAATGGCGGTCAGAAGGACTTCCCGGTAGTGGCTGAAATCTCCGCGGCACGGCTGGAGAGCGACCCGATCAGCGTCTGGAAAAGCCTGACCGACGATTACCTGTATATCAACCCCAACACCGGCAACAGCATCGTACAGGTGAACACCAGCGCCGGAACCACTTTCGACATCCCGCTGGGGCGCGATCTCAATTTCAGCTATATCGAAGCGATGCAGGGGTTAGGCTTAAGCAATCTTGCCCGTATCCTCGGCGCGCCGGTCACGCAGCGGGAAAATTCGCTGCTCCGGCTGTTGTTTGGCGACGATTACATCGCCTACCAGGGCTTCCCGAAGCTGACGGTGATGCTGGTGGACATCCTCGAACCGCTGACCGTATCCGCCGATCAGATGGGGCTGCTGGTGTACACCTTCAACGAAGAGCGCAGCAGCGGGATGCTGGAAATCGTTCGTCCGCCGGACGTGCAGCAAATGGTGCTGCATCCTGACCGCACGCGCCTGCTGGTACGCCGCGCCTCAGGCTTGCAGCCGATTGAAGTGTATAACCTCGATACCGGCGTGCTGGAACAGAGCTACTTCCCTGCCGAGCCGGACAGCGGCGGGTCGCACCTGCTGGCGTACACCCTCGATGGCAAAACCATCCTAACCGATTTCCAGCAGTTTGACGCCGACAGCGGCGAGAGCATAACACTCGACCCCCGCTACACTTCTGGCTTTGAACGGTTTTTCTTCAGCGCCGACAGCCAGCAGTTGGTGACAATTCGCGGCGCAGAATGGCGGTTGTGGGACATCGAAACCGGCGACATTTTGCAGGAGGCCACAATCCGGCTGAACGGCAGCATCATGGCTCAATCGCCGGACGCCTTCCGCTTCCTGACGCGCGTCAGCAGCAACAGCGGCGAAGTGATCGAAATCACGGATGTGGCGGCTGACGAGCGCCGCCGCTTCACCATTCCCGATCTGTCCGGTCGTTCCATCGAGAATATCATCCCCAGTGACGACTGGCAGAACTATCTGGTGGTGTATTCCCCCACGTCCGAAAGCCAGCACTACCCCGGCAACGAAATCGCCGTTTACCACTTCACGCGTGGGCAAATCCTGTTCCTGGCCGGCGACGACCTGCCTGCGCCCGATGCCCGCAACTATGGCTGGCTAAATAACCAGACCATTTATGTCAGCAGCGCCAATACTTACGGCGGCGCGCAGCCGGCGCGGGTCTACGGCGTGGATTATCATGTGTCGGGCTTGCCCAACTGCCTCGTTCGTACTTTTCCTGAGCAGTGGAGCGACTGGATGCCTGTCTGGGAAGGGCTGACGCTCAACCGCAACAGCGAAGACCTGAACCGGCTGGCACAGCGCCTGTGTGCCGCGCTGCCGGACTCAGCCGACGAGGTGCTTCCGGCGCTGACGCCGACCGCGCCGTTCACCTATTTCGCGGATGTAACCCCGGCGCCCGCTGCCATCCCCGGCGTGCCGATCTGCCTGACCTACAGTTTCCCTTATGAAGCGGTGGATTATGCGGCGTTGTGGCGGGAAATTTCGGCAGGTCTGCCGGAAGAGCAGCTTGCCAGACTGGAAGAGATGTTGTGTGAGGGTTTAATCCGTTCCGTTTATGGCATCGCCCCCACGCCAACGCCTAATATCAACCAGCTCATCCCGCCCACGCCGACCCCGCTGCCTGCGGCGCCGGTCACAACCGACAGCAGCGAGCAGCAGCTTTCGGTGCTGACGGTAAACATCGAAACTGGCCAGCGATATCACGGCACGTACCTGCCGCCACGCGACCAACAACTGCCGGACATGGGACTGATCCAGAACCTGTTTTACAGCCAGTACCGTTATTATCCCGACAATCCGGTTCTCAGCCCCGATGGCACGCTGCTGGCAGCCTTCGATACCAGCGGCAACCGCTTTGTGGTGGTCTACCGGATGGCAAAATCCTATGATACGCTGCTGGCCGAAGAAGCCGCCGCCGAAGCCACCCGCCAGGCGAATCTGCCGCACAGCATTGGCCTGCTGCCAACGGCAACACCACCCTTCAACTACGTGGGCGAACCCCGCCCGACGCTAACTCCAACCGTGACCCTCACCCCGCCACCGCGCGTCGAGACCACTGCTAGGCGGACATCGCAGGAATTGTGTCCCGCTTCAAAGCTGTACGACATCAGCGCGCCGCCGGACGGTTATGCCGCTGCCGGGCGTCTATTTGTGCCGCCCGTGACCGACCCTTACGTTACCTGGGTGCTCGAACCGGAAACCGGCGACCTGTACCCCGATGACACTCTGCCGCAGTGTATCCTGAACGGCGGCTGTAATTTCTCATTCGATCAGGAATGGATGCTTGTGCAGGACGAGGCAATCGCTGTTTCGCGGCCTGATGGCAGCGACAGCACCATCCTGTTCCGCCCGGAAGAACGACCGGTCTGGCCGCAGGATTGGCGCTGGCTGAACCTGCACACGCTGGAATACCACTATCCGGGCTATCTGCCGGAAAAATACCCGAACCCGGTCACACTGATACGTCAGGTGGATCCCCTGACTGGCATCCGTACCGAGCCATTCCTGCCGCTGCCCAACGTTGAAGTGAACGACCTGCCAACGACGCTGGTCGCCCACCAGCCGGGGAATGGCACGCTGGAACTGGTCAGCACACCCTATCGAAACGGCGCGAAGTATTATCTCTACGACCGGGCCAGCGGCAGCGCCGATTATTTCGCCCGCGTGGACAGCGGCAACCTGGAATATCGCTGGCATCCACTGGGGCGCTTCCTGTACTACCGATACCCCGATCAACCGGAGTGGTATCAATTCGACGCCTACACCCGCTATCACGATGTGTTGGGGACAGACCTTCCGGCAGAATACGGCAACTGGTCGCGGAATGGCCGTTACACGGTGAGTTGGTACTCGCTGCCCTACGAAGACCAGTATAAACGCCTGATCGCGGGCCAGCCTCTGCCCAAAATCAGCATCTGGGACAGTGAAACCGGTCTGACGAGCACCTACTGCATCCCTGAAACCGGCCAGCGTGATTACAGCGGCACGCCGCTGGTATGGTCGCCGGATAACCGTTATCTCGCCTTTGTGGTTTCATTACCCATCGAAGGCGATTTCTTCCCCACGCCCACGACCACGCCCGATATTCCCGTGCCGTCGGCCACGCCGGTGCCGCTGGAAACGCAGTACCAGTATCAATTCCCGCGCACGCTGATCCTCGATACGCAGACCGGCAGCGTGACCGTATTAAGCACAGCAGTCCATTCCTTGAGCCTGTGGACAAACGACGGAGGTGAGCCGTGAAAATCCGCCTGCTGCTGACGCTGGTCTGGCTGGCGCTCACGCTGATAACCGTTTCAGCACAGGAGGGCGTGCTGCCGGAAGCGAATGTTTATGTCACGACCCAGGATTATGTGTCCTTCCGCACCGGCCCGGGCAAGGCTTTTCAGCGCCTGGCCGTTATCCCGGCGGAAGTTACGCTGCCGGCTTACGGTCGTACCTCGGATACACGCTGGGTACAGGTGGAGTACAACGGCCAGCTTGGCTGGATTGCCGCCTACTACCTCGTCTGGAGCGGCGACGTGATTAACCTGACGATAGATGGCCTTGACCCCACGCCGTTTATCCGCCGCGCGGCGGCCCTGGGCAGAACCATCCGGGAAACGCCGATTTACGCCGGTTACGACGTGCTGGACGGTATGGTTGGCTCCATTCCCGCCGGGGAGACGGTCGAGTTAACCGGACGGTTGGGCGGCACCGGTTTCTTCCGGTTTCAGGTGCGGTATGACGGCCAGCTTTACTGGGTTGGCTCGTGGGACATCCGCGTGATTGAAGGTGATTACCGCCGCCTGCTCGACCTGGCTTACCTCTACCCTTACGGGCGGCTTGTTACCCTGCTGGAGAAAAATCTTGCCCTCGCCGTTGGCAGCTATTCGCAGATTACCGATGTCTGGCGGCGGCTGGCGCAGGGCAGCCAGGTCGCCTGTGAGCCGATTCCGCCGCGCGTCCAGCACGTGATTACCGATGCCGACGCGCGTAAGGAACTGTCGTTTGTGCCCGCCGTCGCCGCACTGGACAGCGCCATCGAATCCGTCAACCGCGCCATCAGCGCCTTTGAGGACGCCTGCGGTACACCCGATTTTGTCCTGACACCCGAATTTATCAACACGCAGTTAGCCGAACTCGATAACGCCGAGCGAAGCCTGATTATCGCCGGATCGCTGCTGGAACCACTGCGGCGGCGCAACCCTCTCATCAGCGGTGGTAATAGCGGAAATTAAGGAGCACATCATGTTTAAACGCCTGTTTCTTGTGGTTATGTTGCTGACGTTGGCCGTTCCGGTGCTGGCACAGGAGCAGCCCGCGCCAACGGAAGAACCGCCGCCGAACTGCCCGGCCTTTGAAAACCAGTCGGACGAGGTTCGCACCAGCTATTACATGGGCGAAGGTCTGGCTTACCTGAACGCCAACCAGCTCAGCGCCGCGGAGTTGAGTTTCACCTGCATCATCCGCGTGATTGACCCGAACTATCTGACCGCCTACATGAGCCGCGCGCTGGTTTACGCCCGCTACCGCAATTACGAACGCGCCATCAAGGATTACAGCCGCGCGCTGGAACTGGACGAAAACCTGCTGGCGGCCTACAACAATCGCGGCGTGGTCTACGCTGCCCTGCAGGATTACGACAAAGCGGCAGCCGATTTTGATAAAGTCCTGCAGCTCAACCCGGACTACATCCCCGGCTACAACAACCGCAGCATCATTTACGCCATCCAGCGTGACTACGACGCGGCGATCAGCCTGCTGCAGGATGCGATTTCACGCTCCGGTATTGATGACGTGCTGGCGCAGTACCGCGACCCGAACCGCTCCCCCAACGCCGCGCCCATTGAGTTTGAGGCGGTTAATGCCCGGGCCTACGCGCTGCTGGGTATCATCTATTCGGCGCGGTCGCTGGACAACTTCCAGAATTACCTGTATCTGTCGGGGCAGGCCGGAACGTACCCGGACGAGCGAATCCAGAGCGCGGCGGGCGCCCTGGAATCCCGGTTTACCTTCGAGATGCGCCTGGATGATGGCACGTGGATGCTGACCGCCGATTTTTCGCCGGTTGAGTAGTGAGGGCACCATGAAACGCTTTTACTGGCTGATCGCGGCGCTCGCACTGCTGGCCGTGCCGGGTTTCCTGCTGGCGCAGACCGAAACCGAGTGCCCGCAACCCTTCATCCCGGACGCCGCGCCGGAGTATTACATCGGTCAGGCAACCGTTCGGTTTGCCGGCGCCGAGTATGGTTCAGCGGTGCAGTTGTACACCTGCGCCATCAACGCGCAGCCGGACGTTGCGCCGACCTACGCCAGCCGGGGGTATGCTTATGCCGCGCTTGGCGACAGCGACAGCGCCCTGTCGGACTATAACAAGGCGCTGGAACTGGACGAAACACTCATTGAGGCGTACATCAATCGCGGCACGCTCTATACCCGGCTCGGCAACTTCGGTCTGGCGCTGAACGACTTCGACCTGGCGATTGGGCTGAACCCGGACAACCCGGTTGCCTACAGCAATCGCGGCGTCGTCCATGCGGCGGAAGGCAACTTCGATCTGGCAATTGCCGATTTTGAACAGGCGATTGAGCTAGACCCGGATTACGCCACGCCCTATGCGGCGCTGGGCGCGGTCTATTCGGCGCTGGCGGCGCAGCAGTACCAGCAGTACGTCAGGGTCAGCGGCAGCAACCGCCTGCCTGCCGGGACACCCTCTGAAGTGCTGACCGCCGTAGACGACAGCCTGCGGACGAAAAACTTTGCGGTCTGGCTGCCGCTGTTAACGCCTGCCGAGTGAGCGAGGAAAAAACCATGCTCAAACACTGGTTGGTCGGGGCTGTTGTATTGCTGGCCGCGCTGCTACTGGTCGCGCCCGCCGCCTCACAGGATGGTCGTGGCGTGATTATTGAGGCTAACCGTTCTGGCACGGATGGTATCACGACCATTATCCCTACCGTCTGTGACGTGGCCTGTAGCCGCATTGCAGACTTCCTGTTCCCCACGCTGTTTGCGGTTGACCCGGCGACCGGCACTCTAACCGGCGCGGCAGCCGGTAACTACGGTCTGGTAGTTGACCCGACGTTACAACCCGGTAACGTGCAGACATTCACACTTCGAACGGATTTGATCTGGAGTGACGGCACGCCGATCACGGCTTATGATGTGTTTTTCAGTTATATCCCTGACTCTTACAACCAGCGCATACCCTGGAATGCACAGGTAGTAGATGCCTCCACCATCCGCTTTCAGTTCGAACAACCGGACTGCTCCACACTGCCCCGCGCTAACTTCCCGGTTGTGCCAGCCCACGTTTTTGATGCGGATTTTGCTGATTTCGTAGATCACGTGAATGCAACGCAGTCGGGCATTCTATCGTCTGACTGGTGGCGTGAAAACTATGGCAAAACCCAACTCCGTACTTTAAGCGAACACCCGTTTAACCTTAATCCAACGGCGACCGCCGGCGCATTCCGTTTTAATGCACTGCGGCCAGGACAGGACATCCGGCTGTCAGCTGGCAACGCCGCGTTTGTCTATGCTGACCTGCCTGAAGGCATGAGTACAGTGGAATCCTTTCTCGCCGGTGACACCAATATCCTCATCAACCCACCGTACAACCGCCGCGATGACCTGCGCGCTACGCCCGGTTTGCAGATCGCGGACTATCCTGGCCTCGAACAGGACATCATCATCTTCAATCTGGCTGACCCGGCCAAACCGAAGCCTGCCTTTGACGAGAACGGTAAGCCGCTGGAACAGGGGCATCACCCCCTGTTTGGTGACGTGCGCGTGCGCCGCGCGGTGCAGTTGGCGATTGATGTGAACGAACTGATTGAAACGGTGCTGCAAGGCAACGGCACACCGTCTGCTTCCTATCTGCCGCCGTCGTCGTGGGCATTTAACCCCGACTTGCCGCCCATCCCCTTCGACCTGCGCGCCGCCGAAAAGCTGCTGCACGAAGCGGGCTGGCGCGACACCAACCATGATGGCGTGCGCGAGTGTCACGGCTGCCTGTATGCGCCGGAAGGCACACCATTGAGCTTCTCGCTGGGCTACGTCTCGCACGGGAGACGGGATGTAGCGGCAGGCATGATCGCGCGTCAGCTACGGCGGGCAGGTTTTGGTGTCAATGTGACAGAGAGTTTCGATAAGTTTAACCAGCGTTTCGACGCTTTCCTGACCACCTTCATGCCCACGCCAGCCGATGATCCTGATGGGACGTGGCAGTTGACTCAAACCGGCGATGGGCTGGATTATCAGCAGACCAATTATGGCTCGTACACCAATCCCCAGGTGGAAACGCTGATGGAACAGGCGCGCACCGTGCCCGGCTGCGATCTCCAGCAGCGCGCGGAACTTTATAAGCAGATTCAGGCCATCGTGCAGGAAGATCAACCCTATGCCTTCCTGTACATCTGTAATGAGATGGTGGTCGCCAGACCCGGTATTCTGAACTTTGACCCCCTGCCGGGCAATCCCTACTGGAACATCCTCGACTGGGTGGTGACACCATGAGATACATCCTGCTTCTGGCTGCGCTGCTGGTGTTTGGCCTCGGAACAGCCTCGGCACAGGGCGAAACCGATTTTAGCGGCACGGTCAATGTCGAAAGCGCCTTCGTCCGCCTCGCGCCGGATTTTGACGCGGAAGCAGTGGCGTCGGTGTTTGAGGGCAACCGTCTGGAAGTGGTCAGCCGCAATCTGGATGGCACCTGGTTTGAAGTCCGCCGACCCGGACGGCTGAACAACCTGGGCTGGGTGTTTAACGAAATCCTGAACTGGAAGTTCCGTCCGGAATTCCTGCCGCTGGGTGATCTGACGACCGACGTGATCGGGCCGCACCCACTCACCACTGCCCCGGCCTTCGGCGTTTACATGCTGGAAGAAGCCTACATGCGCGAACAGCCCTCGCGCAGCGCGGCACAAATCACGCGCGTGCCGCCGCTGCTGACGATTCCCGTGCTGGAGCGCAATCAGGATGGTTCGTGGCTGCGCGTGAATTACCTGGGTTACGATGGCTGGATCATCGGTTTTGCCGCCCGCCGCCTGCCTAACGTGATGGACATCCCCGAAGCGCCGAATCTGCCACCCTTAAATGCGCCGGCGGTGGTGATTATCCCGGTCGAAATCCAGCAGGCGCAAATTGACCGTCTGCGCGCCTTTATCCACGACCGGCAGGGTTTGGCCGGCGGGTTGGAAGCCTTCTGGTGGCGCGTGTTCCGGGGAGAAGTGATGCCCTGCGACGCGCCCCCGGAACTAACCTACTATCCTTATACCGAGGAAGACGTGCGCGAACTGCCGGAATTGCAGCGGTACGCGCCGCGCCTCGTTACCGCCATTGATTATCTGAAGACCGCGCGCGAACCCCTGCTGACCTGCGGCGTCGTCTCGCCGGACATCACGGTTAAAGCCCGCAACAGCGCCACCAACGCCCGTATCATCTTCGAGGTGACGCTGGAAATGCTGGCAAACCTGGAAGAAAATGTCGTGCAGTTCCGCCGCCCGCGCCAATAAAGAGTTGGGGCGACCCGATATGGTCGCCCCTACAAATCCCTGTCAAACCTGTGATCGAATCTATCCCTGTCCCCCCTGTGTCGGCGTCGTATCCGGCTTGTTGAACGTCCCGCCGGTTCGCAGCAGACAGACCTGCTGCCACTGGTAGCGGTAGGACGAGTTGGTCCAGTACGGCGCAACCCGCCAGGTGTACGCCCCGCCTTCCTGCGGCAAATGATCCAGAACGATTTTGGAAGTGCCGGTGGTGCTGTCAAACGCCCGCCGCTCGCCGCTGGGCGAGATGACGATCACGCTGTAAACATTCGCGCCCTTCAATTCCGGGTACGTCACGACCAGTTCCCGGTCTCCGGCGTTAAAATCGCCGGTCAGGGTAAACGTCCCCTGCCACTGGGAGCAGACATCGGTGGAGAGATCAAAAACGTCCGGCACCCGGCCATTGGCATCACGCGGCAGGATGCGCCCGGTGGGAAAGATGGAGTTAAAGGCCACGCTGGTACGAACCAGGCGGGCGTAAATCCACGCCGGACTGTCACCATAGTTGATCTGAATCCACTGGCGGCCATCCCACCGTTCGAAGAAATCCCCGGCCCGGCCCAGTACCACAACCGAGGCATCCCGCGGGAGCTGCCCAATGGTCGGATAGGCAAAATCGGGGCCGGCGCGGACATCGGCCAAGTCAACCGTGATTAGGCCATAAATGGTATCTACCTCGGTTTGGGCCGCAACAACTGGCCCAAACAAACCAAGCGTCAGAATTATCAGGACAATCAGCCACCGCATCGTAGCCCCCTCTCTGCGGACTCATTTTGCTAATTGTACAGTACACCCGTTTTTATCACCCGACCCTTAACCACCGCCCTGGCGACGCCGGAAGTCCGAAAGCGGTAATCGGTGTGCGGTGTTTGGTTCAGTTTAGCTTCCTGCCGGCCAGCGTACGGGTTGACCGGGAGGCCATCCCGCGCTACAGTCCGGTACGCGCATTAAGCTGGATGAACACCAAAACAGGTTAATTATCTGAATCCGGTCAGCAGCATGATGAGTTTTCGGCTCCGCAGTTCTTTTCCAGGAAGGAATGCAGGCAGTGACAAAAGTTATTCTGGACACCGACATCGGCTCGGACATTGACGACGCCATCTGTCTGGCGTACCTGCTGGCGCAGCCGCGCTGTGAGCTATTAGGGGTGACAACGGTCAGCGGCGAACCGGTCGAACGTGCCAGACTGGTCAGCGCGCTGTGCCAGGCCGCCGGCAGGGACGTGCCGATTTACCCTGGCGCGGAAAACCCGTTCCTCATCCCACAGCAGCAGCCGCGTGTGCCCCAGGCCGCCATGCTCGACCGCTGGCCGCATGCGACCCGCTTCCCGCAGGGTGAGGCGATTGACTTCCTGCGCCGCACCATTCGCGCCCATCCCGGCGAAGTCACGCTGCTCGCCATCGGGCCGATGACCAACGTCGGCCTGCTGTTTGCCAGTGACCCGGAAATCCCGGCGCTACTCAAGCAGTTGGTGATGATGGTTGGCCGGTTCAGCAATCAGCAGCCGGGCTTGTGGCCGGTGGAATGGAACGCCGGTTGCGACCCGCACGCCATTGCCAAAATCTACCAGACGCCGGTGGCGGTGCATCGCTCGATTGGGCTGGACGTGACCACTCAGGTCACGATGAAGTCGCAGGAGGTGCGGCAGCGGTTCCAGATCGGGCTGTTACGCCCGGTGCTGGACTTCGCCGAAGTGTGGTTCGAGGAACGTCCGGTGATTACCTTCCACGATCCGCTGGCGGCGCTGACGCTGTTTGACAACCAGGTCTGCACGTTCAGCCGGGGCAAGGTGGAAGTGGAATTGACCAGCCCACGCCTGCTGGGCCTGACACACTGGCAGCCAGACACAACCGGGCCGCATGAAGTGGCGCTGGAGGTTAATCCGGCCCGCTTCTTCGAGCAGTATTTCTCGGTCTTTTGAAGCGTGGCTGGCCTGTCGTGTTTATTCCTCGCTCACCCAGAATTCGCCCGACCACTCGTAACCGAAGTCGTCGCCCATGCGCGCCGCGCCGGGGTGTCCGTCGCCCGGATTCAGCTGGAGATGGTTTTCCACCAGGTAGTTATAAAGCTGCCGAACCTCGTCCTGGCTCAATCCGTCCACTGCCTGCAAAATGCTTTCCATGTTTAACATCCCTCTCTCCTCCTACACCTTCATTGGTCGGGCGATTTTTCGGTAGGGGAGGGTCTCAGACCCTCCCTTACGTCTGTACCGAATAGGTCAGCGCGTCAGTGTGCCGCCTGCGGCGTCTGGCCGTTGGCAACCGTTTCACCGTTGGTCGTGAACTGCTCCGCCTCGGTTGAGTGCTTCAGGGCGACAGTGGACGATGTGCCACCGGTGATGACGTTCTGCACGGAGTCAAAATAGCCCGTACCGACGAAGGATTGGTGTTTGACGGCGCGATAGCCGTAATCGCGTTCGGCGGCAAATTCCTGATCCTGCAGTTCGGCGTAGGCACTCATGCCCTCGGTTTTGTACTTCCGCGCCAGATCAAACATGGCGTAGTTGAGCGAGTGGAAGCCCGCCAGCGTGATGAACTGGAATTTGTAGCCCATCGCGCCCAGCTCGCGCTGGAACTTGGCAATCGTCGCCGCGTCCAGGTTGCGCGACCAGTTAAAGGACGGCGAGCAGTTGTAAAACAGCAGCTTATCGGGGAACTCACGGCGGATGCCTTCGGCAAACTTCCTGGCTTCTTCCAGGTCAGGGCGCGACGTTTCGCACCAGATCATGTCGGCATAGGGCGCGTAGGCCAGCCCGCGCGCGATGGCTGGCTCCAGCCCGCCGCGCACGTAGAAAAAGCCTTCGGGTGAGCGTTCACCAGTGACAAACTCCTCATCACGCGGGTCAATCGTGTTCGCCAGCAGCGTGGCCGATTCGGCGTCGGTGCGGGCGATAATCATGGTTGGCACGTCGCACACGTCGGCGGCCAGCCGCGCCGCCACCAGCTTGCGGATAAACTCCGACGTGGGCGCCAGCACCTTGCCGCCCAGATGGCCGCACTTCTTGGCTGACGACAGTTGATCTTCAAAGTGAACGCCCGCCGCGCCGGCTTCGATCAGCGCCTTCGTCAGTTCAAACGCATTCAGAATGCCGCCAAACCCTGCTTCGCCGTCCGCGATCAACGGCACCAGCCAGAACGGGCCTTTTTTGCCCTCCATGTGCTGGATTTGATCGGCGCGCAGCAGGGCGTTGTTGATGCGCCGCACCAGCATCGGCACGCTATCTACCGGATACAGGCTCTGGTCGGGATAGGTTTGCAGGGCGCTGTTCATATCGCCTGCCACCTGCCAGCCCGATACGTAAATCGCCTTCAGCCCGGCGGCCACCATCTGCACTGCCTGCGTCCCCGTGATCGCCCCCATCGTGTTGATGTACGGCTCGCGGTTCAGCAAATCCCAGAGCTGCTCCGCGCCCATCTGCGCCAGCGAATATTCGATGTGAATCGAACCGCGCAGCCGCACCACGTCGTCCGCCGTATACTCGCGGACAATGCCCTTCCAGCGCGGGCGCGTGTTCCATTCCATCGTGATCTGTTCGGCATTCCGTTGTCGCTGCATAGGGATAGTACTCCTCCATCACACAAAAACATAACCCAAAGACACAAAGACACAGAGACACAGAGTAGAGAGCGATGTAAGTCCGGTTGGGGCTGGTAGGGGCGGGTTTATAAACCCGCCCCTACGTAATGATCTATGGCAGCAAACATTCATAGGCTGGCAGCGTCAGGAATTCGACGAAGTTGCTGGCCTTGACCATCTCGGTGAACAGGGTGGTCGCCAGAGGGAAGTGGCCGTTGTCGTACCGTTCCGCGCCGACCTCACCCCTGAGCGCGTCCAGTTCTTCGCGCAGGAAGCGGTCGTAGAGTTCCGGCGTCAGCCGGCGGCCATCGTCCAGCGCCGCCTGGTGGCGCAGCCACTGCCAGAGCTGCGTGCGGCAGATTTCGGCGGTCGCCGCGTCTTCCATCAGGTAGTACAGCGGGACACAACCGTTGCCTTCCAGCCAGGCTTCAAGGTACTGGATGCCCACCTTGATATTCCAGCGCACGCCGTGTTCGGTGATCGTTCCGGGCGGCACTTGCAGCAGGTCAGCGGCGGTGACACGAACATCGTCACGCTGGCGGTCAAGCTGGTTCGGCTGCGGCATATACTGGTCAAAGATTTCAGCGGCAATGGGCACCAGGCCGGGGTGCGCGACCCACGTCCCATCATGGCCGTCCTGCACCTCGCGCAGCTTGTCAGCGCGGACTTTGCTGAGCGCCTGTTCGTTGGCTTCCGGGTTATTTTTGATCGGGATTTGCGCCGCCATGCCGCCCATCGCAAACGCGCCGCGTTTGTGGCAGTTTTTAATCACCAGTTGGGTGTAGGCGCGCATCATCGGCACGGTCATCGTCACCTGGGCGCGGTCGGGCAGCACGAAGTCTGGCCGGCTGCGGAACTTCTTGATGAAGCTGAAGATGTAATCCCAGCGGCCACAGTTCAGCCCGGCGGAATGGTCACGCAGTTCATACAGGATTTCCTCGGTTTCAAAGGCGGCCAGAATCGTTTCGATCAGCACCGTCGCCTTGATCGTGCCGCGCGGGATACCCAGTTCATCCTGCGCGAGGTTAAACACGTCGTTCCACAGCCGCGCTTCCAGGTGGCTTTCCAGCTTCGGCAGATAGAAGTATGGCCCGCTACCGCGCCGCAGCAGTTCGTGGGCGTTGTGGAAGAAATACAGGCCGAAGTCAAACAGGCTGCCCGGAATCGGTTTGCCATCCACCAGAAAGTGTTTTTCGTTGAGATGCCAGCCGCGCGGGCGCACCATCAGCACGGCAGTGGTTTCGTTCAATTTGTACGATTTACCTTCCGGGCTGGTGAAGGTGATCGTGCGGCGCACCGCGTCGCGCAGGTTGATCTGCCCTTCGATCAGGTTGTCCCAGGTGGGGGAGTTGGCGTCCTCAAAATCGGCCATAAACACCTTCGCGCCAGAGTTGAGGGCGTTAATGACCATCTTGCGGTCGGTCGGGCCGGTGATTTCAACACGCCGGTCCCGCAGGTCAGGCGGGCAGGCGGCAACGTTCCAGTCGCCATTCCGAATGTGCTCGGTTTCCGGCAGGAAGTCCGGCATTTTGCCGCCATCAATCTCGGCCTGACGTTCCGCGCGGCGGCGTAGCAGCGCGTCGCGGGTGGGGGTGAAGGCGCGCGCCAGCTTCGCTACAAATTCGACCGCTTCCAGCGTCAGAATTTCAGCATAAGCCGGGGGAATATGGCCGGTGATGGTAGCGCCATCCACCTGAACTGCATGAGGAATCATCGAGGGCTGTCCTTTCCACAAGACTTACAAAACCTTCAGCGTGAGGTGGCCACTGTACCGACGGCCAGACGCTCACGGGATACCCATCAGCCAAACCCTTGCGCCCTGGATGAATACTGCGATGTGTTTTGATAACCAGCACAATCAAATTGGTGTTTGATTATCGTATTATCCTCAGTTTACTTAAATCAGCCTAAAAATGGATGCACACATCTGAGAAATCTGGCACAAACTTTTGCGACACTGTGTCCAATGCGGGCGAAAGCGCCGCCGGTAAAGTAAAATTGACAATAGCGTTATGTCAAAAGAATATTGATTGGGTTTGGCGAGGGCTAAAATGCTACTCATTGCGGAATCGGTTTATGCCGTGCCGGGGATGTCGGTGGGGCGAATTTACGTGATCGCGGGCCGGGATGGCCTGGCGCTGGTGGATACCAGCCTGTCGCCACAAACGCCGGAACGACTGGAGCCACAGCTTCACCGACACGGTTACACACTGGACGACATCCGGCATATCCTCATCACCCACGCCCACCCGGACCATATCGGCGGGCTGGCTGCGTTCCAGCAGCGCATCAATGCCCGCACTGCCGTTCACCGCCGCGATGCGCCTATCGTGCGCGGCGAACAGCCGCAGCCGCGCCCCCGCCCGGAAGACGTGCGTGACCTGTCCCGGTTGATGCTGTACGGCCCGACCATGCCGCCGCCCATCCCAGCGCGGGTTGACCGTGAACTGACCGGCGGTGACACCCTGGACGAGATTTTGCCCGGCTTGGAGGTGGTGGAAACCTTCGGCCACAGCCCCGGCCATGTGGCGTTCTGGTGGCCGGACAAACGTCTGCTGTTTGCCGGCGACGTGGTGATGCACCTGCCCTGGACCCTGGCGCTGCCCATCGCCGCTTTCACCCAGGATATGGCCGAGGAAAAACGTTCCGTCCTGAAAATCGCTGACCTCAATCCCGACATCCTGTGTCCGGGGCACGGCAGGCCGATTACCGGCGGAGCGGGGGCGGCGCTGCGGCGGCTGGCCCAGCGGTTGAAGCGGTAGCTGGATTAAGGGTGCGAAGGTGGAGCCAAAAAATAAGGGCCGGTCTGCGATCAGGCCGGCCCACTATTGGCAGTGACGAGTAAAAAATTAGATTCGGGTGACGGTGCTCGCCTGTTTTCCTTTCGGACCTTCTACTACTTCAAACTCAACTTTTGCTCCTTCATCCAGAGACTTGTAGCCCGCTCCCTGGATCGCGCTGTAGTGGACAAAAATATCCGGCGGACCGCTTTCCGGCGTGATGAACCCGTACCCCTTTTCCGGGCTGAACCACTTCACCACACCCTTAATCCGTTGAGACATACGTGCAAAACTCCTGACTAAAAAAAGCGAACAAGCCCCGTCACATCCAAAGTCGCCGTAGAGCAAGGTTCAGTTGTGTCGTTGGGCTACAGCAGTAGAGTGTAGAGGAGAATGGCAAAAATTGTCAAGCAACCCCTGTAAAAAACCTGTAACGAAAGCGGCCAAACCGTTAGATACGACCGTAATTCCGCAGCGCCAGCAGATTAGTGATCGTTACCCAGGGGAACCACTGTGGCAGACCGTGCTCGTCGCTCCAGCCGCCATCGTCGCGCTGGGTGGCAGCCACATAATCCAGGCTGCGTTCAACCAATGCAGGCGGCACGGCCTGCGCCACAAACGTGTCCGGCGCGGGCGCAAATTGCAGCAGCACGTAATACTGCTTCTCCGGCATTTTCGCGGCGCAGTCAGCGATGTTCTGGATGGTCGCCGCGCGGTACATCTCCAGATCAGGAAAATCCTTCACGCCGAAGAAATAATCATGGGCGTGGTAGACCCTAAACAGCCATTCGTTGGCGCGGATTTTTTCCGGCGTCAGATAGTTCATCACCCACTGCGCCGTCGTTTCATCCAGCGACGGCGTGGACTGTTTGAGGCGGGACAGGTTGCCAACGATGGAATCCGCCGGCGGCGCGACGCCCAGTTCGTCCCACCAGGGTGCGTGTGGATAATCAAACAGGCTGGCGGGTGACTTCAGCGAACCGTCCTCGTTGCGGTTGGCTTCCAGCCAGGTGGCTGTGCCTCCCAGCAGGTCGCCAATCGGGAACTCGGTAATGCGTTGCACCGTCAATAAAAATTCCAGCGCCACCGGATTTGAATCCGGCGTGCGCACGTCGTGTTCCAGCGCGTGCCCCCAGCCGCCGTCAGCATTTTTGTGCGCCAGCAGCGCCTGATGAAGCTGCGCCAGCGCCCGGTCTTCAAACAGAAAACCAAACAGTGTCCGTTCCCACAGCGCGCCGTTGCTGTAAACAAAATCGCGCGCTTTTTTGAAGTCAACCTCCACTGCCACACCTCCATTCTAATGGTTAAATGAAAACCGATAAATAGATTTTTCGTAGGGGCGAACCGCCGGTTCGCCCCTACATTCTATGAATCTGTTTTCGGTCATCCATAAGTTGTTAGTCATCAGTCGTTAGTCGCCAGCTAGAATTCAACCGTTGACCGGTAGCGACAAAAAGCGAACGGCCAATCGCTGAAAACCTAGACCATTTGTTCGTTCATGATAACATTGTCGGGCGGCGGCTGCAACCATTCCTATATTGGTCTTACAGCATCGCGGGCGGTGGCGCGGCATAATAAGCGGATGTAACGAACACAACCTGGGTAGGGACACGATATATCGTGTCCCTACACCGACCTGGTGGAGGAAAACATATGGAAAAGCGACGGCTGGGCAACAGCGATTTACTGATTACGCCAATTGGCTATGGGGCCTGGGCGATTGGCGGGGGCGGCTGGGCTTTTGGCTGGGGGCCGCAGGATGACGACGACTCGATTCGGACGATTCACCGCGCGCTTGAACTGGGCATCAACTGGATTGACACTGCCGCTGTCTACGGCCTGGGCCATTCCGAAGAAGTGGTGGCGAAGGCCGTCAAGGGACTGGCAAACAGGCCATACATCTTCACCAAATGCGAACGGCGTTGGGACGATGAAGGTAAAGTCTATGGCAGCCTCAAGCGCGACTCAATCATGAAGGAAATTGAGGACAGCCTGCGCCGCCTGCAGGTGGACGTGATTGACCTGTATCAAATTCACTGGCCGAACCCGGACGCCGATATTGAAGAAGGCTGGCAGGCACTGGCGGACCTGCAGCGGCAGGGCAAGGTGCGCTGGATTGGCGTATCGAACTTTGACGTGCGCCAGATGCAGCGCGCCCAGGCGATTGCGCCGATCACCTCGCTCCAGCCGCCCTATTCGGCCATCCGGCGCGGTATCGAAGCCGAAATCCTGCCGTACTGCCAGCAGCATAACATCGGCGTCATCGTCTATTCCCCGATGCAGTCCGGCCTGCTGACCGGCAGGATGACCAAAGAGCGTGTCGCCAGCATGGCGTCGGATGACTGGCGGCGCCGGGACGAGAACTTTCAGGAGCCGCGCCTGTCGCGCAATCTAAAG
This sequence comes from Chloroflexota bacterium, assembly GCA_016223085.1. GTDB lineage: Bacteria > Chloroflexota > Anaerolineae > Aggregatilineales > Phototrophicaceae > CFX2. The sequence goes on along the minus strand of JACRPS010000021.1, from coordinate 5,828 downwards.
CTGGCCGAGGTGATGGGCGAAATCGCGCGGCGGCACGGGCGCACAACGGCGGAGGTGGCGATTGCCTGGACACTGCGCCACCCGGCAGTAACCGGCGCGATTGTCGGGGCGCGGCGGCCTGACCAGGTGGACGACTTCATCCACGCGGCAGATTTCTCGCTGACGGAAGGTGACCTGGCGCAGATTGACGCCTTCCTGCGGGAAAATGGATAGAGGCTTGTTGGGCACAGGGCGGTGCGCCCTTATAACCACACCAGAAAAATTGAGATTCTCGCCATGAAAATCACGCAGATCGAACTGCTCACCGTGCCGCCGCGCTGGCTGTTTGTGAAGGTAACGACGGACGACGGTCTCGACGGCTGGGGTGAACCGATTGTCGAAGGCCACGCTGAAACGGTCGCGGCTGCCGTACGCGAGATGGACGACTACCTGATCGGCTGCGACCCACGCCGGGTGGAGGACATCTGGCAAACGCTGTACCGCGCCCGGTTTTATCGCGGCGGCGCGGTGATGATGAGCGCGCTGGCCGGCATCAATCAGGCGCTGTGGGACATCAAGGGCAAGTGGCACGGCGCGCCGGTGTACAGCCTGCTCGGCGGGCCGGTGCGCGACCGCATCCGCGTTTATTCATGGGTGGGCGGCGACCGTCCGGTCGAAGTGGCGCTGGAAGCGGTTGAAAAGAAGGCGCTGGGTTTCACTGCCGTGAAGATGAACGCCACTGCCGAAATGCACTATATCGAGACGTTCGATAAGGTGGAAGCCGCCGTTGCCCGCGTCGCCGCCGTGCGCGAGGCGGTCGGGTCGGATTTTGGCATCGCCGTTGATTTTCACGGGCGGGTAGCCAAGCCGATGGCGAAGGTTCTTGCGCGGGAACTCGAACCGTATCACCTGATGTTTATCGAAGAACCGGTGCTGCCGGAACACAACGACGCGCTGCGCGAAATCGCCGCGCACACGTCCACACCGATAGCCACCGGCGAACGGATGTATTCGCGCTGGGATTTTAAGGCGCTGCTACATGACGGTGTAGTGGACATCATCCAGCCGGATGTGTCTCATGCGGGCGGCATATCCGAAGTCGTGCGCATCGCCGCGATGGCCGAAGCCTACGACGTGGCGCTGGCGCCGCACTGCCCACTGGGGCCAATCGCGCTGGCGGCCTGCTTGCAGGTGGATGGCGTCGCCCGCAACGCCTTCATTCAGGAGCAAAGCCTGAAAATTCACTATAACCAGGGTAATGACCTGCTCGACTATCTGGCCGACCCGACTGTGTTTGAGTATCACGACGGCTGCGTGCGCCTGCCGGATGCGCCTGGCTTGGGTATCACGGTTAACGAGGAGGCCGTGCGCGCGGCGGCGCAGGTCGGCCATCGCTGGCGCAACCCGGTTTGGCGGCTGGACGACGGGGCAGCAGCCGAATGGTGATCGGTTGGGACCGATTGAGCAGGCACAAGGTCTGTAGGGAAAATCGTTGGTTCATCCTTACGCAAAACGCTGCTGCCTGTACAATTCATCTTTTCGGTAAGCCTTACACGAATATTTGAATTGTGTAAGTTTTTGTAGCACATTATCTTGGCTCTTGCCAGTCCATTGTTCTCTCGCTAAACTCTGCGGAATGGTAATCATAACGGTACTGATTTCTCTCTACGTGATCTGTGCTGTTCTACTGACGCTGTACGCTGGCAGCGCCATTGTCCTTTTATTCATCTACTGGCGGTATCGCCACCAGCGCATCACGATTCCCCCGGTTGACCAGTGGCCGACGGTGGTGGTGCAGCTTCCGATTTATAACGAACGCCACGTCGTCGAACGGCTGCTGAAGTCGGTTGCCGCGCTGGATTACCCGCGCGACCGGCTGACCATCCAGCTTCTGGACGACTCAACCGATGAAACGACTGCCATCGCTGCCACCTGTATCGCTCGATTACAGGCGCAGGGGGTGAACATCCAGCACATCCGCCGCGACAACCGCACCGGCTTTAAGGCCGGTGCTTTGGCGTATGGTCTGACTCTGACTGATGCGGAACTGGTCGTGGTGCTGGACGCGGACTTCGTGCCCCCGCCGGATTTCCTGCGGCGCACCGTGCCGTTTCTGGTGGCCGACCCGAAGCTGGGCATGGTACAAACCCGCTGGGGGCATCTTAACCCGTTCAGCAATCTGCTGACATGGGGACAAACGCTGGCGCTGGACAGTCACTTTGTGGTGGAACAGACCGCCCGTAGCCGCGCCGGTTTGCTGATGAGCTTCAACGGCAGCGGCGGCGTGTGGCGGGCGCAGTGTATTCGTGACGCGGGCGGCTGGCGCGACCTGACGCTCACCGAGGATTTGGACCTCAGCTACCGGGCGCAGTTATGCGGCTGGCACTTCCTGTACCTGCCCGATGTGGTCGTGCCGGCGGAACTGCCGCCGCAGATCGCCGCTTACAAACAGCAGCAGGCACGCTGGGCGAAGGGCAGCACACAAACCCTGACGTATACCCTCGCCCCGCTGTGGCGCTCGAACCATTCGCTGGTGCAGCGGTTGATGGCGACGCTGCATCTGTGCCAGTACATGCCGCATCCGATGATGGTCGGGCTGCTGCTGCTCACGCCGCCGCTGCTCATCTGGCATGGTCTGGACGACGTACCACTGGGGCTACTGGGGTTGATCGGACTTGGCCCGCCCATCATGTATGCCGTCAGCCAGCAGGCGCTGTACCACGATTGGAAACACCGGCTGCTGGCGTTCCCGATTTTGATCGCGCTCGGCACGGGCATTGCCTGGAACAACACGCGCGCCGTCGTCAGCGGCCTGCTGCGCCATAAGAGCGAATTTCGCCGCACGCCGAAGTTCGGGCGTGGCTGGCAGAAAAGCAGCTACGCGCTGCGAAAAGACCGCAACATCTGGATTGAACTGCTGCTGGCCGTCTACGCGCTGTGGGGCACTTGGCTGGCGCTGCAAACGCAGAACGCGGCTATCGCGCCGTACATGGGTGTGTACAGCTTCTCCTTCGGGCTGGTCGCCTTCTGGAGCATCCGTGACCGCTGGCAGCTTGAACATCAGGCGGCGCAACCATGAAACTGGGCGTAGTGTTCCCGCAAACCGAAATCGGCAGCGACCCGGTCGTTATCCGCGAGTACGCGCAGGCCGCCGAAGACCTGGGCTATGACTACCTGCTGGCCTACGATCACGTCCTCGGCGCGAACCCCGACCGGCCCGGCGGCTGGACCGGGCCGTATACCTTCCGCGAAACGTTCCACGAGCCGTTTGTTTTATTCGCCTATTTGGCGGCACTGACCCGGCGGCTGGAATTGGTGACCGGCATCCTGATTCTGCCGCAGCGGCAGACGGCGCTGGTCGCCAAGCAGGCTGCCGAACTGGATGTGCTCTCCGGCGGGCGGCTGCGGTTGGGCGTGGGACTGGGCTGGAACGCGGTGGAATACGAGGCGCTGAACGAGGATTTCCACACACGGGGCAGGCGGATGGAGGAGCAGGCGGCGCTGCTGCGCGAACTGTGGACCAGGCCGCTGGTGACGTTCAAGGGCGAATATCACACCATTTCCGATGCCGGTATTAACCCCCTACCGGTGCAGCAGCCAATTCCGCTGTGGTTTGGTGGCCACGCCGACCCAGCTCTGCGCCGGATTGCGCGGCTGGCCGACGGCTGGATTGCCTCGGGTATGGTGTACGAGAAACTCAGGCCGCAGGTGGATACACTGCGCGGCTACGTCTCCGACGCCGGGCGCGACCCGGCAGCGTTTGGCATTGACGTGCGCGTCAGCCTGCGCAGCACGCCGCCGGGTGAATGGGCGCAGGAAGTGGAACGCTGGCGCGGCGCCGGCGTGTCGCACCTGTGTTTTAACACGATGAACGCCGGGCTGGAGTCGCCGCAGCAGCACATCGAACTCATCCGCCAGTTTAAGGCAGCAATTGGATAAATTTCTCTAAAACTTGTAGGGACATGGCGCCGCCATGTCCCTATACAGAACCCAAAATGGCTTGTTGATCGTTTTAATAGATGCGGCAGCAAACTATCATCCTGTTACCCCAATCTCTATCCCTGACGTCCTGTTTCCCCACGTTTGCCTGACGGCACAATCCTCCTGTTAGGAATTGCTGTATTATAAAACTATCCATCCGGCGGAGGAGAAGGGGTTGGTTATGTCCGAGGATAAACCTGATCTGCCAGTAGACGCCGAAGCTGTTCCTTTAGCCGATCTGGTCAGAGAACCCGGCGCGAAGCCTGAGTTAATGCGCATCGTAGAAGCCGACCTACCCGAAAAACGCAAGCGCAAGCGCAAGCCGAAGTCCTTCTTAGAGCACTTGCCGCCCAATGCGCGTTTTATCGGGGCGGCTGTGATGCTGGTCATCGTTGGGGCCGGCATTGCCCTCTTGGCAGTGCCGACAAAATTGGTCATTGTTCCGGTGTTCGTAACAGCCACGCCGCTTCCACTTCCCTGGCCCACACCGACCGCCGCTTTTGCTGATGGCATCGGAAAGAGCAGTTACGACTATATCACGCTTGAAACCATTCGGGATACGATTCCCGCTAACACGCGGGTGCGCCTGAGCATAGCCTGGTTCGACGGCCAGGAGTGGCGTTATCAGATCGTCCCGGAGAGTGAACAAAGTTACGTCGACGCGCGGGAGTCGCAGCTTGCGTATGCGCCATTGAGTCTTAATGGATTAACGTTGACACCATCAGCGACACCCTGGCCGACGTTCACGCCATCCCCTACATTCTCACCCTAGCGCACGGCGATATTTACCGGGGCAGGCTAATCAAGGTCCGCCCTTTTACATTTTTATCAGGAATTTCGGAACGTATTCAGGAATTGTCCAAGCAATATAATCGAAAGCCAAAGTAATATAGTATCAGCTTAATAGTTCGCCGACCTGGTATCATTCGCCAGGGCGGCGCAGTCAAGGGGCTGTATGGCAATCCGTGTTCTGTGGGAAAACGAGGCGAAACAGGTGCTGCTGAACATCTACGAGGGGACATGGAGTCTGGACGACTTTTATGCCGCCGTGCGCGAATCCAACATGCTGATGGACAAGGTGGATTACCGGGTGAATCTGATTTTTGATGTGCGCAACAGCCGCACCTTTCCCAGCGGGTTCATGGGCGCGATTCGCACCCTCTCGCGCAAGCCGCACCCGCATCATGGCGTGATGGTGATCGTCGGCGGCAATGCCTTCGTGCGGGTGTTTTATGACGTGTTCACGCGGGTCTACCCGATGCAGGCCGCCGCGCAAAAGACATATATTGCCGCTAATTATGAGGAAGCGCGTGCCATCTTCTCGCGCTGCGCCGAACCGCGCTGAGACCACTAGCGGCGGCTGGCGTGCAGCACGGTTAAACCGATGATGTCGTCGCCGTCGTAACGCACGATCACATCATCGTCGGTTAATTCGCTGTCGGTGGCAATGCTCGGCTTTTTGTAGTTGATGTACAACCTACCAAAGCGGTTTTTTATTCGAACAAATCGGATTTACCATTACACTGTGTTGTTCTAAAGTTGTTTCGACTAACTCCAAAAACCACAAAGGAGCAAATGGTGTAACATACACATTCTCAATAAGTTCATTAAGGTTAATTGGCAAGTAGACACCACCATAGCTATCTACCTGTTTTTTCACACCTTCCGATAACCCAAGAGTAGAGTCCTGAACTATTTTGCCCGTATCACCGTGTATAAAAGGCAAACTCAGTGAATCACGAAAGTTGAGACGGACTTGACAAGGGACTTGGAACGGGTAGGGTTTGGTTACCACACCAACCTAGCCGAACCAAGTCATGACGATCATACCGAAAAATCAACTGAAAGCGGAAGACGTACATCAAACG
>JACRPS010000003.1:926273-1467279 GCA_016223085.1 Chloroflexota bacterium | reverse complement strand
AGGCGGCACGGTCGGGCTGACGCTGGCGGTGGAGTCCATGGGCGCGGTTGGTGAGGTGTTTGTGTTTGGCACCGACATCAGCCCGCAGTTGGCGGAGATGCTGCTGAGCCAGGACAACATCCTGCAGGCGGTAACGGGGCAATCGCCGGAGGTGATGGGCGCCAGCGCCGTCACCGCCGCACTGGACGTGCTGGCCGGTGGCGAAGGCGCCGGCTATAACATCGTCCCCAATGCCTTCTATTCGCGCGCAGATACCGAGGCCGTGCAGGTCTATCTCGACAGTACGAAATAACCAGCAATTTGACTGTAGGGACGAGGCATGCCTCGTCCCTACAACCTGAACACTTCACCAGGCGTGCGGTTGGGCGCTCTATTTGGCCTTTGGGCCACATTTTACTTACTTTTGCAAGATCATTTTCCATGACTGAAACACTCATTCTTGAAGTTCGGGACATTCACAAATCGTATCCGGGGGTGCAGGCGCTCGCTGGCGTCAGCCTGAGCCTGAACGCTGGAGAAGTGCGTGGGCTGCTCGGCAAAAACGGTGCGGGCAAGTCCACCCTCATCAAAATTCTGAGTGGCGCGACGCGGCAGGACTCCGGCCAGATTTTGGTCGGCGGTCAGCCCGTTCACATCCACAGCCCGGCGGACGCTTTCACCGTGGGCATCGGCACGGTGTATCAGGAAATGAGCCTTATCCCCGGCCTGACGATTGCCGAAAATGTGCTGCTGGGGCGGTGGCCACTGGCGGCGCGGGTCGGCACGATCAAAGTCATTGACCGGCGTGAAACACTGCGGGCGACCCTTGAGGCGTTGGAGATGATGGGCGCGGATTTGCAGCCCAACACCCTGGTGAACGACCTGAGCGTGCCAGAGCGCCAGATCGTTGAAATTGCCAAGGCCCTCTCGTTTAAACCCAAAATACTCATTCTGGATGAACCGACCAGTTCGCTGCCTCAGGCAGAAGTGGCGCGGCTACTGAAGCTGGTGCGCCAGTTAGCGGCTAACGGCGTTGCCATCATCTATGTGTCCCATCGCTTGCAGGAAGTGCCGCTGGTCACGGACAGCATCAGCGTTTTACGCGAAGGCGTGCTGATCGGCACGATTCCGGTGAGCGAATCCTCACCGGAAGTCATCGCGCGCATGATGATCGGTGACACGTGGAAAAAGACGCAGACGCGAACGCTATCAGACACGCAGCCCGATATCGCGTTGGAGGTGGATAACCTGCACGTGAAGGGCTACCTGCACGGGGTATCGCTGAAGCTGCACCAGGGCGAAGTGGTGGGCATCGCCGGGCTGCTCGGTTCAGGCCGCACCGAACTGCTGCACGCCATTTTTGGCTTACACCCGTTTCAGCACGGCACGATCACTGTCAACGGCGAAAAAATCGCCCATCCTACTCCGACGCTGATGCTCGCTAAAGGCGTCGGCCTGACGCCGGAAGACCGCAAACTCAAGGGATTGGTGCTGCCGCTGACTATTGAAGACAACCTTACCATGTCCAGTATGGACCGCATTAGCACCCGGCAGGTCGTATCGCCGGCGCGGCGGCGCACGCTGGCGGAAAAAATGATTACGGCGCTGGCCATCAAAACCGCCAGTATGACTAATGAAGCCAGGTCGCTCAGTGGCGGCAACCAGCAGAAGGTGGTCATCGGCAAATGGCTGAACGCCGGTGTGCGTGTGCTGCTGATGGACGAACCGACACGCGGCATTGACATCCAGGCGAAAGATCAGGTGTACACGCTGGTGCGCCAGTTGGCGGCGGAAGGCGTGGCAATCATCTTCGTCTCGTCGGAACTGGAAGAAGTGCTGGAAGTGGCCGACCGCATCCTCATTTTGAATCAGGGGCAGATTCGCGCCGAACTGCCCGGAGCGCAGGCTCATCTGGAAAATGTGCTGGCGCTCGCCATGAAGAAGGATTGGGAATAAATCATGACCGAATTATCTGGCGCTGCGCCGGTTGCACCCAGCCAGGCCGACTCCACCACACCCCGCGCCGGTAGAAGAAGCTGGCCGCATCAGGTGATCGGCTTCCTCAGCCGTTCCGGGCTGCTGCTGTCGTTGATTTTGCTCATCGTCGTGCTGACGATCTTCGCACCGAATTTTCTCACCAGCCGCAATCTGCTCAACGTCATCAGGCAGGTGTCGTTTGTCGGCATCATCGCCTGCGGCATGACGATGGCGATGATCGCGGCGGACGTGGACTTAAGCGTTGGTTCGATGGTTGCGTTTGCCTCCGCGCTGCTCGGCGTCAGCCATGTTAATCTCGCCCTGCCGCTGTGGCTGGCTGTACTGGTGACGCTGGCTGTGGGGACGACGCTGGGATTGGCGGCGGGCTGGCTGCGCGTGCGGTGGAACATCCCGGCGCTGATTGTCACGCTGGCGTTCCTGATTTCGTTCCGCGGGCTGGCGTTTATCCTCACCAACGCCTTTCCGATTATGATCGCTGATGACGCCTTTGAATTCTGGGGCAAGGGTGAGGTGCTGGGCGTACCTGTGCCGGCCATCATCTTCGTGGTGGTCGTCATCAGCTTTATGTTCATCAGCACGCGCACAGTGTACGGGCGCTCGGTGTACGCCGTTGGCGGCAATGCTGAAGCGGCGCGGCTGTCCGGTATTCCGGTTGATCGCATCCGCATCATGATTCTGGTGACGACATTTTTCCTGTCCGCGCTGACCGGCGTGCTGCTGAGTTCGCGGCTGTCGTCCGCCAACGCTTCGATTGCCGTTGGCATGGAATTTGACGTGATCGCGGCGGTGCTGATCGGCGGCACCAGCCTGTTTGGCGGCAAAGGCAGCATCCTGGGCACGGTGCTGGGTGTGCTGTTTATCGGCCTGCTGGGCAACGGCATGGTGCTGCTGGACGTGAACACCTATCTGCAGGATGTGGCGCGCGGCGGCATCATCCTGCTGGCGGTGCTGCTGGGCGCGCTGCAGGAACAGCGTAAGCAGGCGACGACCAGCTAGGCTGACGAATATAAGCAGTGGACGTAGGGGCACACGGCTGTGCGCCCCTACCAATGGGACACGGGGCAACCGCCGATGAGATGATTGCGCCGGTGCTGTATCTGGCTTCCGACGCCTCGCGTTACACCACCGGCACCACGCTGTACAACGAAGGTGGTTACATGCTGAACCTTCTTCGTTACCGTCCATGATCGGCTGAAAAGGATAGGATGATGGATGAACTACGGCATACACAGATTCAGGCGGTATTAAACCAGCACGGTATCGGCGCGTGGCTGGGCTGGCGGCCTGACGAGATCGTCTTGACGACGGGCTACTATCCGCAGTGGGGTGTATCCGTCTGTTTGTACCCGCGTTGGGGAAACCCCATTCTGTTCAATCCCGCGTTAGAACCGGACGACCGCCTGCCTGCCGGGCTGGATGTGCGGCACTACGGTTGGGGTGTATCTGCCGATCCCTGGGGCGAACTGGTGGCCGCGCTGCAAACCGCCCTGCGCGAACGGGGACTGCAAGACGAGCCGATCACGTTTCGGAAAGTGGCGTCGCAGTCAACGCCCTGCGTGAATTCAGCCGAGGAACCACCGCTGCCAACCAATCTGGCCCAACTGCTGGAAGGAGTCAGTTCCGGCGGATGGGTCGAGGCGGACAGCGCGCTGCTGGGTCTATATCTGACAAAAACGCCACAGGAGGTCGAACGCATCCGGCTGGCGCATCAGGTGGCGGCGGTGGGGATACAGGCGTTTTACGAACATCTGACACCGGGTACGAGCGAAGCCGCCGTCGCTGCCGCGGTTGAATCGGCCATTCAACAGCAGATGGCGACGCGACCCGAGGTGCAATACGCGCGCGGATGGGCGTTTGTGCAGGGCGGGGCAAATGCGATCTACGGCGGCACGTACAGCCGCACCACCGGGCGGCGGCTGGAAGCGGGCGACTTGGTGATGATCGAACTAGGCGTGTGTGTTAATGGCTACTGGGCGGACATCACCCGCACCGGCGTCACTTCCGGCGCGGCGCTGTCGCCGGCGCATCAGGCCATGTTCGACGCGGTGAAAACGGCGCAGGCGGCGGCGGTTCAGGCGGTCGGGCCGGGTGTTCCGGCAAAGCAGGTTGACCGGGCTGCCCGCAACTGGATCAGCGACCGGGGTTATGGCCGCTACTTCCTGCATCATACCGGCCATCACGTCGGCTTCCGCTACCATGACCCCGGCGCGATCATCAACCCAACCAGCGACCTGATTTTGCAGCCGGGCATGATCGTCACGATTGAGCCGGGCGTGTACGGTGCGGAACTCGGTTCCGGTTGCCGGATTGAGGACAACGTGCTGGTGACGGAGACTGGTTTTGAAATTCTGTCGGATTTCCCGCGAGAACTGACGGTGTAATCCGTAATGTAGGGACACGGCATGCCATATCCAAACGGTCGTACCAACGAGAATTGTGGGCAGCAAGCCGGAATATTTTTGATGGAGCGTGCATGAAATTAGGACTGGGTTTATACCGCCATCTGCTGAAGCCGGAGCATTACCGGTTTGCGCGGCAGGCCGGGGCAACACACATTGTCGCCCATCTGGTGAACTACTACAGCGCCGGGACGCTGCCTGCCGAACAGGCCGGTGGCGGCAGTTGGGGCATAGCAAACCCACATCTATGGACAGTGGACGAACTGGCGGCGCTGAAAGCGGACATCGAAGCCGAAGGATTAAAACTCGAAGCGATTGAAAATTTTGACCCCGGCCAGTGGTATGACATCCTGCTCGACGGCCCCCGCCGCGAGGAACAGATTGAAGGCATCAAGACCATCCTGCGCCATATGGGCACGGTTGGTATCCCGGTCATGGGCTACAGTTTTTCGCTGGTGAACGTGTGGGGCTGGTCAAAAGGCCCGTGGGCGCGCGGCGGGGCGGTGGCGACCGGCTGGATTCGAGAACTGGCGCCGCCGGAAACGCCGATTCCGAACGGGCAGGTATGGAATATGACCTACGACCCGGACGCGCCGCCCGGTTTTGTCTCGCCCGTGTCGCCGGAGGAAATCCGCCGCCGCTTCGCTAACTTCATGCGCGAAGTGGTGCCGGTGGCAGAACAGGCCGGCGTGCGGCTGGCGGCTCACCCGGCAGACCCGCCGCTGCCGGTGCTGCGGGATACAGCGCGACTGGCGTATCGCCCGGAACTGTATCAGGAAATTCTGGATGTCGCGCCCAGCCATTACAACGCCCTGGAATACTGCGTCGGCACGCTGTCGGAAATGGTCAGTGATGTGATGGATGTATACGAATCGACCGACACCTACAGCCGCCAGGGCAAAATCGCCTACGTGCATCTGCGGAATGTGCATGGCAAAGTGCCGCATTATCACGAGGTGTTCATTGATGAAGGCGACACCGATATGCTGCGGATTCTCGAAATCCTGTACCGTAACGGCTTCGACGGCGTGATTATCCCTGACCACGTGCCGGAGATGACCTGCGATGCCCCCTGGCACGCCGGCATGGCGCACGCGCTGGGCTGGATTAAAGCCTCCATTCAGGCGCTCGAACGGTACTGCGTCCGTTGAGATAGCGAAGCGCGACCATGAACGCCGAAATTGACCGCCAACTGGTGTCCACCGGGTTTCTGAGTGACCCGTACCCGGTGTACCAACAGCTTCAGAACGAAGCGCTGGTGTACTGGAGTGAGTCGTGGAATGCGTGGCTGGTGACGCGCTACGATGACAATCTGGCGATCTTCCGTGACCCGGTACATTTTGGCAACGCCGGACGGTTTGATGGCCTGTTTGAGGGCTTAACGCCGGACGTACGCCGCGATGTTGACCGGCTGGAAGCGCACTTCACCCGTAGCGGCGGCCTGATTCACGCCGACCCGCCCAACCACACCCGGCTGCGGAGGCTGGTGCATCTGGCGTTTGCGCCGCGCATCATCCGGCAGATGCAGCCGTTGGTGGAACTGATTGTCGAACGCTGTCTCGACACGGTGCAAGCGCGCGGGCGGATGGACGTAATTCACGATCTGGCCTATCCGCTGCCAGCGACCATCGTCGCGCGGCTGCTGGGTGTGCCAGAGCACTGTTTGACCGGATGCCGAATCCGCGGCTGGCGGACGCCGAACTGGAACGGGTGCCAAATATCATGCGCGGATTAAAGGCGCTGCTGGTGACGTTTTAATTGTGTAGTGTAGGGACGAGGCATGCCTCGCCCCTACACAGGCAACGGTTTTAGAGCAAGGGATACCATCATGCAGGCCGTTGAAGTGACTGCCCCGCACCAGTTGCACCTGACGGAGAAACCCGTGCCAGATGTAGGTGCAAATCAGGTGCGGCTTCGTGTGTATTGGGCTGGAGTGTGCGGCACGGACTATTCACTGATCGGCGGCAAGCTGGCGTTCGCTCGCTACCCGATTGTGCCGGGGCACGAGTTCAGCGGGCGGATTTCGGCGTTGGGCGCGGGCGCTCCGTTCACCGTCGGCCAGCCAGTGACGATTAATCCCATCCTGAGCTGCCGCCAGTGTGCCGCCTGCCAGCGTGGCGAGATTCACCACTGCGAGCAAACGGCGGTGCTCGGCGTCGCGGGTGTGCCGGGTGGCTTTGCCGACGAGGTAGTGGTTCCGGCGGATGCCGTGCGCGTCCTGCCGGACGAACTGCCGCTGGATGCCGCCGCGCTGACCGAACCGGTCGCCGTCGTGGTGCGCGTGCTGCACAGCGCGGGCGTGAAATCTGGCGACCGGGTGGCCGTGCTGGGCGGGGGTAATATCGGTCTGCTGGTGGTGCAGGCGGCGCTGGCCGCCGGCGCGTCCGTCGCCGTGACTGACCCCATCTCCAGCCGGATGCAGGTGGCACGGCAACTTGGCGCGGATGGGCTGGATACGATGAACGCCGGGCAGTTCGACGCGGTGATTGACGGCGTGGGGACGCCGGAAACGCTGGCGCTGGCGGTGCGGCTGGCGCGGCGCGGCGGCAGCATCGCCGTCTACGGCGTGCCGTCGCAGGAGCAGGCGGTGCTGCCCATGCTTGACATGTTCCGCAAGGATTTGCGCGTAGCGTTTTCACGGCTGTACCCCGCCGATTTTACCGAAGCGATTGACCTGCTGTGCAGTGGGCGCTTGAACTGGCAGGCGGTTGTTACGCACCGGGTCGGACTGGCCGATTTGCCTGCTGCTGTGCGGCAGGTGATGGCCGATCCCTCCAGCGGTATAAAAATACTGGTGCGGGTGGCTCACGAAGCAGGATAAATCACGATGGAGTATGGCTTCGGGTTGGAGAGTGCATGGCCGACGTAACGTCCGCGCTGCTGGCGCTGGACATTGGCACGAGCAGTTGTAAGGGGGCCGTCTACCAGCCAGACGGCCAACTGCTGGTTGAAGCCAGCGCCATGTATGCCGTGCAGCGTCCCGCGCTGTTCCACGTCGAGCAGCAGCCGGAGGACTGGTGGGCGGCGGCGGCGCAGGTGTGCCGCGAACTGCTGCTAACCGTGCCCGCCTCGCGTATTGCCGGTATCGGCCTGTGCGGGCAGGTGCCGACGATGCTGCTGGTAGACCATGATGGGGGGGTACTCAGCGCCGCGATCACCTGGCAGGACCGGCGCGCCGAAGCCGAAGCGGTCTGGCTGCGCGAGCAGGTGGGCGCAGAACAACTGCGCGACTGGCTGGGGCTTGATCTGCCGGTAGATGCCGGCTGGCCGCCGGCACGCCTGCTGTGGTGGCAGCGCCATCAGCCTGAAATTATCAGCCGGGCGCGGCATGTGTTGATGGCGAAAGATTACCTGCTGCTGCGGCTGACCGGCGTCTTTGCTTCGGACGCATGGAGCGCGAAGGGGCTGATTCACCTGCTGACTGGCGTCGCACCCCCGGCGTATTACGCCCGGTTGGGCCTGCCGCCGGCGCTCGCGCCGCCGATACTGCCGCCCTATACCGTGGCGGGGGCGGTCACGGCAGAAGCAGCGGCGCTTACCGGGCTGCGTTCGGGCACACCAGTGGTCACAGGCTGGAGCGACGCCCTGTGCGGCATGGCCGGCGCGGGCGCGTTTCAGGCGGCGGGGTTGGCGTTTAATCTCACCGGCACGTCGGAGATTATCGGATGCTCCGGCGGGCAGCCAACGGCGGGACTGCTGTTTATTCCGGGTAAGATCAGCGGCGGCGCGAGCGTGTTGTATGGCCCGACGCAAAGCGGCGGTGACAGCCTGACGTGGTTTGGCGAATGGACGGGCGTGGGGTTTGATGCGGCGGCAACGGCAGCAGAAGCAGTTCCGGCGGGCAGCAGCGATCTGGTGTTCCTGCCCTATTTGCAGGGCGAACGCGCCCCTATCTGGGATACCGCCGCGCGTGGGGCGTTCCTGGGTCTGCTGCGCCAGCACACGCTGGGGTACGGCAGCCGCGCCGTGATGGAAGGCGTTGCCATGAGCGGGCGGCACATTCTGGAGGCCTGTGGCGTCATGCCCGGCAGCGATACAGTCGTCAGAGCAGCCGGCGGCGGCACGCGCCTGAATGTGTGGAACCAGATACGCGCCGACGTGCTGGGGCTGCGGGTGGAGATCATCGAGCAGACCAATGCCACGACGCTGGGCGCGGCCATGCTGGCGGCGGTTGGCGTGGGGGTGTATCCGAACCTGAGCGCGGCGGCGGCAATGGTTCGGATCGAGTCTGTTTACGCACCCAATACGGCGCTGGCCGACCATTATGACCGCCTGTACCGCCAGTTCCGCGCAGCGTATCCAATGATGAAAGCAGTGTTCGCGGCGGGTGTGGATTAATTGCCAGAAGGAGCAAACATGACGTTGCCGGTAGATGACCGTGATGTTTTTGAACTGATCGAAAAGGAACTGTATACCCCGGTTGTGGCCGACATCCTCGACCAGTTGGGCTGCCGTGACCAGACAATGGCGGCGCGCATTCGCCCGCTGTATCCGTCAGCCGTGATTGTCGGGCGGGCGATGCCGATGCTGGGCATGGAAGTGTACCAAGTCCCGGAGCATCCTTACCGGCTGTGCATCGAATCGCTGGACACGCTGCAAGCCGGCGAGGTACCGGTAATTACGGCGGGCGGCGCGGAGTCGGCGGCGTTCTGGGGCGAACTGCTGTCTACCGCCACGCGGGCGCGCGGCGGGCGCGGCGCGATTGTGGACGCTTACAGCCGCGACGTGAACCACATCATTCGGATGCAGTTCCCGGTGTTTGCCACCGGCATCCGCCCAACGGATTCTTTAGGACGGATTGATGTGGTGGATTACCGCGTTCCGGTGCGCTGCGGCGACGTGTTGGTGAACCCCGGCGACATCGTGTTTGCGGACTATGACGGGGTGGTGGTGCTGCCGCAGACGATCTGGCGCGAAGTGGTGGAACGCGCGCTGGAGAAGGTGCGCGGCGAAAACCGCGTGCGCGACGAACTGAAACAAGGCGCGCTGCTGGGCGAGGTGTTCCGCAAACACGGGATTTTGTAGGGATACAGCAACGCCGCGTCCCTACGCCTGCAAACTCCGGCGGTAGTTTACATCCAGTTGGTCAAGCGTGTGTTCCACGCCGCCATCTTCCGTCAGAAAAGCATGGAGAAGCTGGCACGCGCCGTCCTGCATCGCAATCCAGCCGTTGTAACGCGGGCGCAGCGCGGCATGGTCAAGCGTTGCCAGTGTGTCCTGAAAGAAGCCGTTGGACGCAGCGTTCACGTCCGCATCCAGCCACGCGGCGCGGTGGCCGGGCTGGCCACCCGCCTCGAAGTACATACCGCGCTGCACGTCGGCGCTGGCGACAAACGCGGCGTAGTCGCAGACGACTTCCGGGTACTGCGTGCCGGACGAAACCGCCAGCCCCGCGCCGCCCAGGATCGCGCCGCGCGGAACGCCATCGGCGCCGGGAATGTTGGTGAACTTCACCAGATGCTCACGGTAGCCGGGGCGGGCGTAGTTGGAATAACCAAACAGCAGCGGGCAGTAAACAATTTCGCCGGTCGTGCTCATCTGGTCGAGTAGCTGCGGCGGATTCCAGTGCAGCGCCTGGGGATGACCAACAGCGGCCAGCGCGCAGAGCTGGTCAAGCGCGTATCGGCCTGTTACGCGGCTGACAAATACATCACCATTTGTGCCCGGCGCTTCGCCCGCGTTGGCACACAGCGAGAAGAAACACGGGAACGTGTCCACGTGCATCAGCGGCGTGGCAACGTACCTGCGCCCCTCGGCCTTCAACCGCTGCGCCAGCGCGAACACGTCATCCCAGGTGCGGGGCAGGTCGGCGTCCAGCAGATCAGGCCGGTAGGCGCTGACCTGGCAGGCGGCGTCAATCGCCAGCGCCCATTGATGACCATGATAAATGTAACTCTCGTTGCTCTTGCCGACGCTGTGTTTGGCCTGATCGGCCAGAAAATCCGCGCTCAGGTAATCGTCCAGCGGCAGCAGCGACCCGGCGGCTTCGGTCGCCCCCAGCCAGGGATGGTCAAGCACGATCATGTCATAGCGTTTTGCCAGTTCCGGCAGCGACATTTCGGCAAAATCACGCAGGGTGCGTTTTTCCCAGGTGATGCGGACGTCCGGGTGCGCAGTGGAATAAGCGGCTGCCGTCACCGGCAGCGGCGCATAGCCGCGTGTGTGATCCCATGTACTGCCGCGTAATTCAATCATGCTGTTGTGCCCCTGTGTCTAACGCCCTTTGAATTGCGGCGGTCGTTTATCCTTAAACGCCTGTATACCTTCAGCCTTATCTTCACTCATGAACAGGTGAGCGGTGGCGTCCATCTCAAAACTGAGCGCCGTTGCCAGTGAGGCTTCCAGTCCTTCGTTTATCAACCGCTTTGCCAGGCGCACCGCCAGCGGCCCGTTGGCGAGAATTTTCTCCGCCAGCGTCATGGCGGCATTTAAGGCCTCACCCGGCGCCGTGATCTCAGTCACCAGCTTCAGTTCATATGCCCGGCGCGCGTCAATGAGTTCGCCGGAGAAAATAAGCCGCTTTGCCACGTAAGGACCGACGAGGCGTGGCAGTCGTTGCGTGCCCCCACCGCCCGGCAGCAACGCCAGCTTGGCTTCCGGTAGGCCGAACTTGGCGTTTTCCGCTGCGATGATGACGTCACACGCCAGCGCGATTTCAAACCCGCCGCCCAGCGCGTAACCGTTGACTGCCGCGATCACGGGCTGCGGCAGCCGTTCGATCTGCTCCATCACGCCGCGCCCCAATCGCTGGAAGGCGGAAAATTCCGCCAGTGTCATCGTCACGTAGTTGTCAATATCCGCCCCAGCAACAAACGCGCGGCCATCGCCGGTCAGAATCACCACTTCGGCGAGGTCTTCGCCGGACTCGATTCGGCGTAGACAGGCGCTTAACTCGCGGAACACGGTCGCGTTCATCGCGTTCAGCTTGTCGGGGCGGCTGAAATACACGATGGCGAGGCGGTCGTGGCTTTCCAGGCGGATGGTTTCGTACATTATTACTCCGATCAGCAGAATCGTCTGATGGTCTTTGGCATTCGCAACCGGTAACGGCTTCGGCAGGGGCGCACGGCGGTGCGCCCCTACACTTCCAAACTCGAACGTCCAATTTCATGTCATCATGGACACGGCGTGCCGTGTCCCTACAAAATAACGCTCTGTGCCTGCAAGTCCTGAATATCGGCATCGCTATAGCCGCCAAACTCCCGCAGCAGTTCGGCGCTGTGTTCTCCGAGCAGCGGCGCGGGGCGGCTGATCGCGCCCGGCGTGCCGCCGAACTTCACCGGAATCCCTAAAGTGCGAACTGTCCCGGCGCGGGCATGGTCGTAAGACACAATCATCTCATTGGCGGCCACCTGCGGGTCGCGCTCCACGTCGGCAAACGTGTACACCGGCGCGCACCAGATGTCTTCCGCCAGCAAAAGCGCCAGCCATTCCTGCGTCGGGCGCTGGCAGAAGGCAGAGGCCAAAGCGCGGTTGATGTCATCGCGGTTGTCCAGCACGTTGTTGGACGTGAGATGCTCGTAGCCGGACAGACCCAACAGCGCCGCCAGCTTATTCACCGGATTCATGGCGATAGCAATGTAACCGTCAGATGTCGGGTACAGACCATACGGCGCGCCGTTGTAAGGTGCAGGGTTGTTGCCGGAATGGCTGCGCTGCGGCAAGCCGCCGCCGTTGAGATAGGTGGATAGCTCCTGATGCACAAACGCCAGCAGCGAATTGTACAGGCAGACTTCGACGCGCTGGCCGTGCCCGGTGCGTTCGCGGCTGTAAAGCGCCGCCAGCACGCCGTAGACGATGTGCAGCGCCGCCGCGATGTCCGCGATCCCCAGCCCCACGGCAACAGGCACATCCTCGTCGCGCCCATTCAGGTAGGGCAGGCCGGTCATGGCCTGCACCAGCAAATCCTGCCCGGGGCGCTCGACATACGGTCCGGTCTGCCCGAAGCCGCTGCTGGAACAGAAAATCAGACGCGGATTGATGGCCGCCAGCGTATCGTAACCGATGCCGAGACGCTCCATCACACCGGGGCGAAAGTTCTCAATCACGATATCGGCGCGCGCGGCCAGCCGCTTCACCACCTCCACACCGCCCGGCTGTTTCAGATTCAGCGTCAGGCTGCGTTTGTTACGGTTAAAGGCCAGAAACGACACACTCTCGCCCCCCAGATACAGGTTGCTCAGGGCGAATTTCCGCATCCAGTCGCCGCCAGGCGGTTCAATCTTGATGATCTCCGCGCCCATGTCGCCAAGCATCTGCGTGGCATATGGGCCTTGCAGCAGTTGGGTGAAATCGAGGACAATGACGCCGCTGAGTGGGCCGGGCATGGGCAACCTTTCCATTCCTTATAAACGTGGTAAGGCGTGCTGTTCGGCAAAGGCATGGATGGCCGCGCTGCCAGTTAAGACGCCAAATTCAACTTCGTAGCTCACGCTTTCCCATGCTTCCAGAAAACGCAGCCGCCCGGCGACACGTTCTTCGGCGCGTCCCTGCACCCAGGCATTCGCCGGTTCGATGCCGGTCACGTAGTCGCCCGCCGCCATGCACTTCCAGTTGATAAACCAGGGCAGAGTGTCGTGCCTGTAAGACAGGTACACACCGACCGGCCCGCCGCTGGTGTCCGGCATCCCAACCAGCAGCACGTGCGCTTTGCCATCCGCATCCGGGCAAAGCTGGTGATAAAAAAGCTGGTGCGGGCGGCCCGCAAGCGGCGGCTCGAAGCGATCCCAGCGTTCCAGCCCGGCGCGTGAATCATCGTCGCGCGGGATAATCTGCTGCGTGTTCAGCAGCAGGCGCGCCTGTTCCGATAGCAGCGGGAAACCGATGTTGAAGTGATACAGCATCATGTGTTCGACGCGCTGGAAGGTGCGGTTTTCCACGCGGTCGCGGATGACCAGCGACGACGCGCCCATCTCGGTTGAAATCTCGCGCGTCAGCACCACGTTCGGGCCAAGCGCCGCTGCTTCCGCCACCTTGCCGCGCACCCACAGACGGTACTCGTCACCATCCCAGTCGGCATCTGCCCAGACGTTGCTGGCCGGGATGTAGCCGGCGCGCCCGTGTATGCCCAGTTCTTCGCCCTGGTCTACCGATGGCGACCCCATGTAGGTCAGGCCACCGGTGTTCATCAGCCCGCCATACGCGCCGCGCAGCCAGCCCATCCCCTGTGGCTCAAAAAACGACGCGGCGACTTCGCCGGTGTAGGAGCGCCAGAACAAGGGGATGCCGTTGTAACTGGCGCGGGCGATGTCCAACCCACGTCCCGGCAGCACGGTAAAGGCAAAGCCGCTGCCGGTCGCCACTTCGACCGCCTCCACGCCGTCGGCGCGGCCTTCGCGCAGTGTCACGCGCTGGATGCGGGCGATCTGCGTCGGGTCCGGCACAAGCTGCTGAATTTCCGAGCGCGTCCAATCCCGGTTGAACAAGCGAACCATAAGAATCCTGAATAGATGTTGAAGCAGGCTGTACGCCTGGCCTGCTGCCTGCTAAGATATTTTCGGGAAAGACAGCCATCCCCGGTGTGTGGACGCGCAGGGATGGCTGATTTCGCGACCGGCTGAGGCGGCAGCAACCTGTCGCCTCAGCCTTCACCACTTTCTACGGCTGGAACAGCGTGCCCTGAATCTGCTCACAGAACGAATCGGCTGCTTCCTGCGCCGTCATCTCGCCCAGCAGCGCCGACTGCACCACATTCCGTAGGACTTCCGCCTGTTCCGGCAGGCCGGGGTTCAGCGGAATGGGATGCCGGGTATTCGGCTGCGCCAGCAGCATCTTGAATGGCTCGTAGAATTCACCTTGCAGTGATAGCTTGCTGGCGGCTTCGGTTGAGGGCATGATGGTGGTGAATTTCGACAGCCGTTCGCCGTCCGACAGCACCCAGGCAAGGTAGTCCAGCGCTTCCTGTGGGTGCTTGGAGTCACGGGTGATGGTAAAAATCCAGCCGCCTGTCGAACTGGCAAAATCGCCATCCGTACCCGCCAGCGGGACAATACCGTAGTCATCAGGATAGGTCATGTCATAGTCCGCCTTCAGGACGTCGGCTGCCCAGAAGCCACCCAGGAACATGGCTGCCTTGCCGTTGCCAAAGGCCTGCTCACGGCCAGAGCCGGTGTCCGTCAGCAGCAGGTCCTGAGACATAACCCCCTTGTTGAACAGATCAACCCAATACTGAATCGCCTGCACGTTGTCGCCCTGGTTCAGCACACACTCGGTCGCTTCCGGGTTGACGAAGTTCAGATTGTTCGCCAACGCATACATGCCCAGATGTTCGTACAGGGCTACCCAGCGTTCGCCGGTCGTTGCTACCAGGCCATACACGCCGTTGTCAGCGTCGGTCATTTTGGCCGCCACTTCCGGCAGTTCGTCCCAGGTCTTGGGCGGCTCGACGCCGGCGGCTTCAAACATGGCTTTATTGTAATACAGCAGGCGAGTGCCGGTATCCAGCGGCAGACCAAACACCTGGTCACCGACGACTGCCGAATTGTACAGGCCGGGGAAGAAGATGCTGGTATCCAGCCCGTTGGTTTCGATCAGGTCGTTCATGGGCATCAGGTAGCCACGATCAATGAACGAGCCGACCGTCACCGAGTTGACGATCATGATGTCCGGCCCCTGGCCGGATTCCATCGCCGCCAACTGCGTGCTGTCCAGTTCGGGGAAGGGAACGCCGCGCACATCAAACTCGATGTTCGGGTTCAGTTCCATGTATTCCCGCAGTTGGTCCGCACCGGCAATGGAACCGCCAACGCTGGAAAGTCCTTCTTCCGAATACCACCATTCACCGGCAACGATGGAAATGGTGATTTTCTCCTGGGCGAATGCGCCGGGAACGGCGGCCAGCACCAGGAAAACCAGTACCAACAAAACACTGAGCTTTTTCATGTTGTCCTCCAACAGGCAAAATACTTTAGTTTGCGATGGTTTCCAGACGTTGCTACATCGTGTTATGCAGCCTCACCCCCTTTCTATTTCAACGCGCCGGACATAATGCCGTCCACAATGTACCGCTGCACCAGTCCGAAGATAATGATAGTGGGTATTGAAACGGCCACCGACGCCGCGATGAGCAGATTCCAGGCCACGCGGTGTTCGGTGATGAAGCTGTATAGCCCGACCATCACGGTTCGCAGTTCCGGGTCGCCGATGAGCGTCACCGCCAGCAGGAATTCCTGCCAGACGCCGATGAAGACAAAGGCCGCGCTCGCCAGCAGCCCCGGTACGGACAGCGGCAGTACGATACGCCCCAACATGCCCAGCTTGCCGCAGCCGTCAATGATGGCCGCGTCCAGCACCTCGTCGGGAATGGCGCGGTAGAAACCGATGAGCAGCCAGGTACACAGCGACAGCGACGTGGCCGTATAGGTGGCGATCAGTGAAAAGTAGGTGTTAAACAGGCCCAACTGCGCCCACATGCGGAACAGCGGCAGCAGCAGAATCGCCGCCGGAAAGAACTGCGTGCCGACAATGATCGCCAGCCAGAAGCGGCGGCCAGAAAAACGCAGGAAGTTCAGGGCGTAGGCCGCCAGCGCACTGAAAGCCACACATACGACGGTAGCGGTCGTCGTGATCAATACGCTGTTCAGCAGCGTCCGCGTGAAGTTGCCGCTGTTAAGCGCCTCCTGGTAATTTTCAATCGTGAACGGATTCGGGAATACCTGCGGCGGGAAGCGGAAGATATTGGCGTTGGTCTTAAACGAACTGAGCACCAGCCACAGCGCCGGCGTAATCAGGATAAAAATCGAAACGAAGGCCAGCGCGGCCAGCAGCCTGTCCCGGTTGCGGTACATCCATTCCTGGATGGATCGTTGCTGCCTTAAAGCATAGGTTGTCATGACTCCCCCTCCTGAACCCGCCGTTGCAGCGCGTTACCCCGGTTGACTACCAGCAGGTAAAACGCCAGCAGTAACAGGACGATCACCATCAGGATATTCGACCCGGCCATTGCTTCTTCGGTGCGGTAGAAGCTGAAGGCGGTGTTATAGATGAACATCGGCAGCGTTTCGGTGCTGCGCGCCGGGCCGCCGCCGGTCAGCACGAAGATGGCGTCAAAATAGTTGCTCGTCCAGATCAGGCCCAATACCGTTGACGTGATGGCGACAGGCCGCAGCAGCGGCAGCGTGATGTAGCGTAGCTGCTGGCGTTCACCGGCGCCGTCAATCCGCGCTGATTCGTACAGTTCGGTGGGGATGGTTTGCAACCCGGCCAGGAACATCAGCGCGTAAAAGCCGAAGCCCTTCCAAATGCCAACAATGATGACCGCGATCATGGCCGTCTCGCGGCTGCCCAGCCACGACTGCGCGAACTGCTCCAGGCCGATGCTGCGCAGCACGAGATTGATCAGACCAAAATCCTGGCTGTACATAAAACGCCAGGTGACGGCCACCACAATGCCGGGCAGCACCCAGGGCACGATCACCAGCATCCGCGCCAGCCAGCGCCCCGGAAAACGGCGGTGCAGCATCAGCGCGAAGTACATGCCCAGGATGACCTGCCCGATGGTGACGCCAAACGTCCAGATGACCGTGTTTTTGACGGCCAGCGGGAAAATCGGGTCATTGAGTACTTCGAGATAGTTCTTGATACCAATGAAGGTTGAAGGCCGGGTGAACGTCGGTCGGCTGTAGAAGCTGGTGATAAGCAGGTTGAGGATGGGGTAAAACAGCACCAGCACGATGGCGATGATGGCCGGGGCAAGGAACAGGTATGCCAGCAGATTTTCACGCAAGGCCGGACTGCCCAGCGGCTTGCGCTTTTCGACCGGTAAGGGGGTGGAAAGAGTCCGTTCGGCCACAGGCGTTCACTTTCTACTCAGGAACAGATCGGCGGGGTTTCACCCGCCGGGCGTCAGCTTAAACGTCTCAACCGCGTGATGCCCCAGGCGCACCCGGAGCGTCCCGTTTTCGAGCCTCACCGGCTGGCCGTCTTCCTCGATGATGTTGGTGCGCGCGGCGGCAGTGATAGGGAAGGCAAGCCGAATGGCGGCGTCCGTGTCGTGGCCTTCCACCTCGTAGCAGCGCACGATGATCGCATCGTCGTCCTCGGCTTTCTTCAAGGCGGACAGCATCACACTCTCCGGTGAAACCGACAGGAAACTATGCTGCGGTGGCAGTTCGCCGCTGCTTGCCATGCCCTGGCGCGCCACCGCCCGTAGCGGATGGTTGGCCTGCACTCCGTAGCGGCTGCCATTTGTCCAACCCGGCGGGTGCGACAGGATGGAAAAGTGATAATGATGGTCGCCGCCCTGCACGTACCAGTTGCCCTTGCTGTGGCAGCTTTTGCGCGAGGCCAGCAGCAGCGGCTGCAAAATCGGGTAGCGGACGGGGCGCAGCGTCGTGGGGTCAATGTAGTCGCAGGCCGCCACCGACGAACTGAGCGTGACGCCAAAGGCCGGGCCGCTGGCGCTGATGAAGTTCTGTACTTCGCGCGGGTGCAGGGTGCGGCAGTCCACGTTGTAGACCGGCCCGCCCGGATACACCGGCTCGTCATCGCCGGCGCGTTCGATTTCGTCGCGCCCGACTTCCACCACGCCGAATGGCACTTCGTAGGTGATGGCCGCGTCTGGTGGGAGATTCAGCGGCAGCGCCAGCCGGACTTCCCGGCTGCGGGTCGCGTCCCAGTTGTAGAGCGACACCTTGCAGTCTATCCGCTTGATGCTGTGGAAGAACACCAGTTTTTCGACAACGAGACAGTGAGCAAGCTGCTGTGAAAAGGTATATGCCGTGTAAACCGGGCCGGATTCGGTGATGTGCCATGCTGGTCGGTGCTGGCTGGCACGTTCAAATTCTGCCACCGTCGAAGGCTGCTGGATGTAGCCGAATTCGTGCGCGTCGTTGCCGACCGATTCCATCACAAATACTTCCGCGCCGAGGAAACGCTCCTTTAAGAATTCTTCGTGCTGCACCTGCCGGTCATAGGTTTCGAGGATTTCCTGCCCAAGCTGCT
The DNA here is from genome assembly GCA_016223085.1 of Chloroflexota bacterium. GTDB lineage: Bacteria > Chloroflexota > Anaerolineae > Aggregatilineales > Phototrophicaceae > CFX2. The sequence goes on along the minus strand of JACRPS010000003.1, from coordinate 1,448,962 downwards.
TATCAAGCAGGCTGCGAATGCCGCCGGGAGCGAGTGTGGCGCGATAAAAGGCATTTTCGTAGCTGTTTTCGCTGACCGTCACACCAACCGGCGGCTGTGTGTCCGTTGGACCGGAATCCGGCACAAGGTAATAAGTAGCGTAACCGATAGCAGGTACGTCTTCAGCGACGAATACCATATCTGCCGACAGGCCGTTTCCGGCGGGCAGACGTTGGCGCGGGACAGCCGTTCCGTCGGCGCGGGTAACTTTCACACCGCCAGTGCCAATAGGCAGGCGGCAGGTGACAACATCGGTGCGCGCCCAACCAAGATCGTTAAAGACGGTAACAGGGGTTGCCTCAGATTCGACCCGCACGCGGGCGGCCAGGGAGCGTAGCGCGCCGTCCAGAAGAGTCCGCCCAGTATCTCGCGCTGCAACGAGTTTGCGGCGGAAGACCTCATCGGTGATGTAGCCGTTATTGCCGCCCCAGCCGTGATCGTCGTAGATCGAGTCCGCCCACGCCTGCGTCAGCAGAGCGGCGGGGTAGTGCGCGAAACTGCCGGACAGGAGCGCGTCAATCGTGTGGAACATCTCAGCGGCGGGCAGCAGCACGCCAGCCTCGCGCTTGGCGCTGATCGCGTGGTGGTGCGTCGGGCCGTGAATGTAGACCCAGGTGTTCGGGCGTTCGCCTTCCAGTCGCTCGAAGTCGGCGCTGCCAGCCGCCACGGCGTCGAAGAACTGTTCCGGCGTGGAGTAGCGCAAGGTCGGCGCCACGGGGTCGCTCTGGCGCATCTGTTCCCAATCCGCCAACAGGCCATCAAAATCCTTCGGCGGGATGTAATCCATGCTGTAGATAAAAGCGAAATGCGGCGGGATGCAGCGGCGCTCGTATTCGGCGCTCCACGCTTGCAGGATACGCTGGATGGTGGTGCGCACGGTTGGGAAGTCGCCCTCCAGTTCGCGGCGGAACAGCGTTGTGCCGTAATGCCCCATGGACCAACTGAGCACACTGCTGCCGTCCGGGCTGAACCACCGCTGCAAGCTCGGTTTATGGCGGCTGATGAGCAGGTACGGGATACCCGCCTTTGCCAGAATTTGCGGCATCTGCCGCGCTCTGCCGGGTACGTCCGGGCTGTAATACACGCGAGGGTTCACGCCGGGCAAAAGCTGCTTCACCAGCCGGCGCCCGAAATAGACCTGCCGTACCAGTTGTTCTCCCGTCAGCAGCGACTCATACGGCTGGTTGTAGGTCGCGCCCCAGTCAAACCGCTGCTCCAATGCCAGTCGGTGAATTTCCGCTTTTCGGTCAGGATGGCGCTCCAGATATTCCAGCAGGTAAAGCACGTTTTCCATCGAAAAATGGACGGCAGGGTTGGCAGCCATACGCTCCAATGCAGGGGTGATGGATTTGATGTCGCGCCAGGCAATCGTAGCGGCGGGCGTGTCAAACCACGCGATGTCGTTGTGACTGGAACAGATGATGTGAACCATCCCGCCCGCGAAATAGCCCCAATTCGATGCGGTCATCATGCCTCTTTTTCAAACGCTAAAATTCAGGAACCAAATCGTCATAAATGGTCACAATGGTTTCTGTCGGGGCAACCACATCAGGAGTCCCCTACAGGTTAAACCCCTACCCGGCCAACTGCCCGCCATCCACCACCATACATGTGCCCGTCACCCACGAACTATCGTCCGACGCCAAATACAGCGCCGCGCGGGCGATATCCTCGCCGATGCCCAACCGTCCCAGCGGCGTTGCGTCCGCCCATTTCTGGCGTTCGGCGGCGGGGTCCGGCGCGCTGCCGAACACACCCGCGTTCATGGGAGTATCCACCGCGCCGGGCGCAATCGCGTTGCAGCGGATGCGCTGCTTGCTGTATTCCATCGCCACCTGCCGCGTCAGCGCGACGATCGCGCCCTTCGACGCCGCGTACCCCGCCCAGCCGGGATAGCCGCGAAAGGACTGCGTCGAAGCCAGGTTGATGATCGAACCGCCGCCACGTTTGAGCAGGCAGGGGATGCCATATTTGCTGACACGGAATACTCCGCCCAGATTGATGTCCAGCACCCGGTTCCAGTCGGCTTCGGACATGTCCACGACCGAGCCACGCATCGCCACGCCCGCATTGGCGATCAAAATATCCAGACCGCCAAACGCCTGCTCGGTCGCCTGAATCGCGCTGCTGATGTCGCTGCTGGATGTAACACTGCCGCAAATGGACAGGAAATCCGTGCCGAAGCCGTGAATGATCTTGGCGGTTTCATCCAGATAGGTCTGGTTGATGTCAAACAACGTCACGGCAGCACCTTCCAGGGCAAACAGCAGCGAAATCGCCTGACCAATGCCCGCGCCCGCACCCGTAATAAACGCCACCTTGTTTTTGAGCTGCACGGCCAATCACTCCCTGTTCCGTTAATTTCTCATATTCGCATTTCCCGGCTTTCGGCAATTTCCGCCACACGCTTGACCCGGTGTGCCAGCCCGTCCGGCGGCACCTGATCGGCGCACGCCAGCACAAAATGCGGGCAGGTGGTCATCACATCGAGCATGGCGTGCGCGTGGGCTTCAAAAAATTCGTCGCTGTACACGGGGGAGAACAGCGCGCCCGGCATCCCGCCCCATAAAATCGTATTCGGTGGCACCAGGCTGCGGATCTCCTCAATGCCGACGTTGCCGACCGGCTGCGGCGTGAACGATTCGATGACGGTGAAGCCGGTGGAGGCGACTGGTCCGATCAGACCGCGCAGCGTGCCATCCATATGCACAAATGAGAATTTACCCGCCGCCTTGATACGCCCGTTCCACACGGTTTCGTACTCGCGCAGGTAGTCCTCGAAGAAGCGGCGGCCCACCATCTCCGCTGACAGGTTTTCGGGAATCATGATACATTCAGCCGGCGAGGCGACCGAGATAGCGGCGGCCTGATCGTGGGCGTGACGGATGGCGGCCAGCGTATCGTTGAACTCGTCCGGCGCTTCCATCCAGATGTTGATGATGTTGGTGATGCCCGCGTATTCCGCCACCAGTTGCATAAACGGCGACCGCGGCGCGTACACCAGCGTCACTCCCAGGTCGCCAACATTCGCTTTCACCCACTCCGCCCGGGCATAGTCCGGTTCGTAATGGACGTGTTCGTGCCAGTAGCGCATCGGCTTGAGGTCATCTGCCGACTCAATAAAATGTTTGTACGGCGCTTCGGAAAAACTGGTCCATAAATACTGCCATTTTTCTTCCAGCGTGCCGACCGGCGTTTGCACCCGGCGATAGCGGAAATCGCCGTCCTGCCCCTCTTCGATGGTCACGCTGGCGTCGGGGATCATGCGGAACGGCCAGTAACCCTGTAGATAAAAACCCGTATTTAGCTCACGATGCCAGTCCAGATATTCCGGTGACTGGCGAAAACCCGCCGGGCGCAGGCCGCGCCGTTCCAGGGAGGCGGCCCAGTAGTCGAAATCCGCCAGCCAGGGAACACGGTCGGGAATACCGCCCTGGAGTACGGTGAGAATCCGTTCTCGGTAATTCACGGGGTGCTTCTCCTCAACGCGACAGCGTACCAAAGGAACTACGAACGACCCCGATACCACCGGACACTGTCCGGCGGCCTTCAACGTGAATCCGGTACCTGACCCGCGATCAGGACTTTAATGCCCAGGTGCGTCAGGTTCAGCCGTTGGGCGGGGGTAATGCCGGCGTCGGTGATGAGGGTATCCACCGCGCTCAACCCGGCGACAAAAAAATCGGCTTCGGCGTCCAATAACGTGTGATCCGCCAGCACGATCACTTCCCGCGCTGCCTGGATCATCGAACGCTGCACGTCTGCCACCAGTTCGGAAGCAGCCGACAGACCAAAGGTAGTCGAAACCCCTCTGGCGACGATAAATGCTTTATCCACGCGCAGTTCGCGCAGCAGCAGGTGCGCGCCACGCCCTAAAAAGGAGCGAGTGCCGGGGTCAAACTTGCCGCCAGTGAGCAGCACTTCCACGTTGGGAAAGGTTTGCAGCCGCTGGAACACGTTGGCCGCATTGGTAATGACGGTGATTTTGCCACAGTCTGCCAGGAACGGAGCAGTGTATTCGGTGGTTGCACCCGCGTCCAGAATGATTGTATCGCCGCTGTTGACGTAGGAGGCGGCCAGCTTGCCGATGAGCCGCTGGAGTTCACGGATTTCCTGCGACAGATCATCTTTCCAGTCCCTGACCTGAAACACCACGCTGCACTCGTCGGCGCGGCGCTGCATGGCGCGGGCAACGTTCTGATACCACTCGTGCGTCCGGTACAGGATGACGAAAGACACAGCGCGCCCGTTGGCAGCCGGCAGTGGGGACAGCCAGAACGGGTCCAGCAGATCATCGAAACGCTGCGGCAGCAGTTCCCATTCCCGTGCGCGGTGAATGTAGAAGTTTTCCAGATTGGCGGGAGTCAGGATACGGTAGGGTGTGATAATCGCGTTCGGCACGGCTTCACCCTGCCACAGCCGAACCGCCGCGTCAATCGCCAGCCGTCCAACGATTTCCGGGAACAAGGCGGCGCAGGCTTGCAGCGGCCCACCCTGTGCCAGTACGTCAAAGATGGTTTTGCCTTCGCCGCCGACGTTGACCGCGATCAGGCGCGTCGGATCGCGGTCGAGGTCAGCATACGCCTGAATGCCCGCCAGAATCGAGTCATCGTTGACACCGAACAGGACGCTGACGTCGGGATGCAGTTGGAGGGCATCTTTGGCGGCGCGGTAGGCGTCATGGTACAGGCCGTTACCGTCTATCGAATAAATGGGAAAATGCGCCGGTAAAACACTGCCCAGCCCTTGCAGGAAACCAAGGCTGCGTTCGCGCGCGTTGGGCAGACTGTACTGGCTGATGTCCAGTACGCTGACGGCGCTGCTCCCATGCTGCTGGATATGGCGGCCTGTCCACTCGCCCAGCGCGTGACCGGCTTCGAAATTGTTCGGGCCGAGGTACACACCATTTTCCTGCGGACAGGACTCCGCGATGAAGGGGATGCGCTGGCGCAGGGCACGTTCGCGCAGGGTGTGGGCAACACGCTGCGGTACAGGTGCGAGGATGAGCGCGTCGGTGGTGTCCGGGTCGTCGTTCAGGGTGGGTAGGCGCGCCACCCAGTCGGTGCTGTTGTCAAGGCTGATAGCCGCGCCGTGAGTCCGTTTAATCAGGTGGAGTTGTTCGAGTTTGCGGAGATCGCGGCGGATAGTGACTTCGGTCACGCCAAAGTGAAACGCCAGGTCTTTGACCGTGCGCCCACCCTTCTGGTTGACCAATGTCAGGATTTCGGCTTCGCGCCGCGCTAATAACATAAAAGTTTTTTCGAAAGATGATCGTTTTGTTTTCGTTTTTCGTTCTATATTTTCAGAATATGAAAAATGAGCCAGCGTGTCAAGCTGGCTTGGATTGATTTAGACAGGTTATACAAGCTCAACTGGGGAACAGCGATCAGAGATGAGGCTCCAGCCACGTTTTGAAGACGGTTTCGACATTCACACGGGAATTATCCTTGCCCCATTCACACTGCGCGATCACGCCGCCGCTGCCATCGTCCAGCGCGCGGCGCACGCGCCTTACAGCGGCCTCCACCTCTGCCGGGTTGCCGAAGGGGAGCACGTACTGCCGGTCAATCTCGCCCCAGAACGTGATTTTGCCCTTGTAACAGCGCGCCAGTTCTTCGATGTCCATGCAGAACAACTGCGAGTTCAAAGCGTCAATGCCGATCTCAATCAGATCAGGATAAATAGCCGTGATATGGCCGTCGGAGTGGAAAAACGCAAACTTACCTGCCGCATGGATTAAGTCACAGTATTCTTTGTATAGAGGTTTAAACAATTCACGCCAGGTCCTGGGGTTGATGAGCAGCGCCTGATTGCTGCCCCAATCGTCCATAAAGACGATACCATCCACGTTTGACTGGCACCAGGCACGAATATCTTCCAGATAAAATTCATGCACCATTTCCAGCAGTTTCAGCAGTTCGGTCGAGCCATAACCCAAATCCATGTACAGCGTTTCCGAGCCGCGCAGGAATTGCAGGCGTTCGAATGGCCGTGCCGTTACATCGGACAGCATAAACTGGTCGCTGCTGTCACACATCTGGTTGACGTAGGAGAGGTCACGGTTGCGAATAACGTCCCAGGGTGGCTGGAATTTGTCCAGGGCTGACCAGTCGGCAATCGCCGGCTCTTTCACTTCGCCCACCACGCCCGGCTCGCCCACATGCCACACGCTGCCCCACACATCCCTGTAGGTGCCAATCTGCCGGGTGGCTTCCACTGTTTCGTCACTCTGGCCCGGGCTAAGCTGTGAGCGCCCAATGTCCACCGGATATTCTTCGTAAAAAGCATCCAGTTCATCCTGTCGGAACAGACTGATATAGGGGAGCGCCCACAGGTCGCGTGGGGCGCGGTCCGGGTGCTGGAACTGCAGCGCTGCCAGGACACGTTCCCGTCCGGTCATCATTGTCATGTTGCTCCTTATCTCAAAAAAGCATTTTACGAGGCAGATCGAGAATTATTCTTTACGATAGCCGGAGCATAACATACTTTGCCGGGACAGACTAGCGCCGGCAGCAGGGACAATCTTCGATCTCGCGGCGGGATTGAGCCGCGAGGTTACTGGAGGTTGTCGTCTGGAAAAGCTGATCGGCGTACACATTAGTTGCTCGTTCAAGAGGCTACACAATAAACATCAGGACTGGAGAATGTGGAAAATTTGTCCAGTCCTGAGAGCTGAGATTTTAATATTCAGCGCACAACTGAATGCTTTCTTGCCAATGGCCTAAATGCGCTCGATAATTGTGCCGGTGCCCATACCCCCACCGCAGCACATTGTCTGCAGGCCGAAACGTTTGTCGTGAGTTTCCAGCGCGTGCAGCAGTGTCGTCATCAGCCGCGCACCGGAGGCGCCCAGCGGGTGGCCGAGCGCAATCGCGCCGCCATGCACGTTGACCTTCGCCATCTCCGCGCCGATTTCGCGCTGCCACATGGCAATGACCGACGCAAATGCCTCGTTCACTTCAAACAGGTCAATCTGGTCGAGCGTCATGCCCGCTTTGCGCAGCGCCTTTTGGGTCGCGCCGATGGGACCGGTCAGCATCAGGTGCGGGTCGCTGCCAACGGTTACGGTCGAAACAATACGCGCGCGCGGCTTGAGTCCCAGTTCCGCCGCTTTTTCCGCCGTCGTCAGCAGCAGCGCTGCCGCGCCGTCGGTGATCTGGCTGCTGTTGCCGGCGGTGGTCACGCCATCAGACGTAAAAGCGGGTTGCAGCGTCCCCATCTTCTCCAGCGACGCATTGGGGCGTATCCCCTGATCGCGGTCGGCCAGCACGGCTCTGCCGTCTTCGTCCAGCCCTTCCACTGGCGCAATCTCGCGTTTGAACCAACCGTTGGCGGTGGCTGCCGCCGCCTTCATGTGGCTGTCATAGCCGATGCGGTCCACTTCCTGGCGGCTGATGCCCCACTTCTGCGCGATTTCGTCCGCTGCGATACCCTGCGGCACGAGGTTGTAAGCCTCCAGCATCCGGTCGGTGAACGGCTGCCCGCCGCTCATACTCGACCCCATCGGCACGCGCGTCATGTTCTCCACGCCGCCGGCGACCATTACGTCCACCTGGCCTGACGCGATCATACCCGCCGCCAGGTGAACCGCCTGCTGGCTGCTACCACACTGGAAATCAATCGTCGTCGCCGGGATTTCGATGGGTAGGCCGGCATCCAGCACGACGTTCCGCGCCAGATTGAAGGTCTGCTCCCCCACCTGGCTGACACAGCCCATGATAACATGCTCAACCAGCGACGGGTCGAGCTTCGCCCGCGCCAGCAGCTCGCACAGCACTGTCGAACCCAGCCGCACCGGATGCACCTCGCGCAGCCAGCCGCCCCGCTTGCCCAATGGAGACCGCACCGCTTCCACAATCACTACGTCGCGCATCGTCGTACCCTCAGAAGAATTAAATGCTTATTCGATTATTCAATGATAACGCAACTTCAGTGTCTACTCCCACATGTTCTGTTGTCAAAACAGCTCTATGGATGCGGCACAGCCGTTACACTGAGCGGCAGTTGCAGCGTATCACGGTCATGTCTACTGAAGTTCAACACGGCAAAGCCGATGATGCGTCCATCAGGCGTGCGCCGTTCAAAAACGTCTTCATTGACCTCATCTAAAAAGGCCGGAGCGTCTTCAAAGATGACTTCCAGAAAATCGGCTTCCTGGTCGTACCAGACTTTCAGTGTGGTTGCCATATCACCTCTCCCTTTTTCAGCCGATTGCTGTAAAACGCTGTTATCACAAAAGCATCCTCAGCCAGTATCTTAACCGCAACAATCAGGTATTTTCGAGTCACCGGCGTTGTTTCGTAAAGGCGATGATACACATACACGGCTTCATCTTTTACGGTTGAAATCACGGTATCCGGCGTTAATAACGTTTCGACCAGTCGTTCCCGCTGTCCTACCATTTCCGCGTGGTCGAGAATATGTTGCCATCGCTCGTCTGTTAAACGGATTAACCGACCGGCATAATCAACGAGAATTTCGAAATCAGCCACTATCTACCCCACGTATGTTTTTTGTCCATCAGGCCCTCTTTAGCAATGGTCGGGATGCCAGTACAACGTCATTAACTGCTCAACCCAACGCCTTCATTACCCCCGCAGCCGCGCCAGCAGGCCGGAGTACCGTTCCGCCACCCGGTTATTGTTGACGGCGATATGCACCGCCTTGTGCGTGCCGACCATCACCACCATCTTTTTGGCGCGGGTGATGGCGGTGTACAGCAGGTTGCGCTGGAGCATCATGTAGTGCTGCGTCAGCATGGGAATGACCACTACCGGGTACTCGCCGCCCTGGCTGCGGTGGGTGCTGATACAGTAGGCATGAGTCAGTTCTTCGGCTTCCTGCCAGTCGTAATAAACGTAGCGCCCGTCCATCACCACTTCCAGTTCGTTGTCGTCGAAGTTGATACCGACGATGCGCCCGATGTCGCCGTTAAAGACTTCCTTCTCGTAGTTGTTTTTGATCTGCATCACCTTGTCTCCGGCGCGGAACACCCGCCCGCCCAGCTTCTTTTCCGCCAGCCGCGAGTCGCCGTTCAGCGCGCGCTGCAAGGCTTCGTTGAGCGCGTGGACGCCCACCGGCCCGCGATACATCGGCGCGATCACCTGTACGTCGTCCATCGGGTCGTAGCCGAATTTGTCCGGGATGCGGTTGAGTACGATGTCCACCACCAGTTCCGCCGCTTTTTGCGGGTCTTCTTCCCGGAAAAAGAAAAAGTCGCTGCTTTTGTTATGCAGATGCGGCATCTCGCCGTGATTAACGCGGTGGGCGTTATCCACGATCAGGCTGTCCTCGCTCTGGCGGAAGATGGTGTTCAGCCGCGTGACGTGCGCCAGCCCGCTGTTCATCACGTCGCGCAGCACGTTGCCCGCGCCGACGCTGGGAAGCTGGTCCACGTCGCCCACCAGCATCAGGTGAGTTGTCGGGCGAATCGCCTTGAGCAGGCTGTAAAACAGCACCAGATCGAGCATGGACGCCTCGTCCACAATCACCATGTCGGCTTCCAGCGGTGTGTCCTCGTCGTGGGCAAAGTAGCCGTCTGGCGAATATCCCAGCATCCGGTGTATCGTGCTGGCAGGCTGGCCGGTCGCCTCGCTCAGGCGTTTGGCGGCGCGGCCAGTGGGTGAGGCCAGCTTAAACGTGCGCCGCGCCGAGAGCAGCGCGTTAATCACCATTTGCAGCGTCGTCGTTTTGCCGGTGCCAGGGCCGCCGGTCAGGATGGACAGTTTGCTGGTCATGGCGGCGCGCACCGCACCCTGCTGCTGGTCGGTCAGGCGGACGTTGTTGGACTTCGCCAGCTCTGCCAGAAAACCCGGCCAGTGAGTATCGCGCCACGCGCCGACGAGGCTGGACGGCGCCGAGGCGATATCGCGCAGCCGCCGCGCCGCGCCCACTTCCGAGTGATGGTACAGCGGCAAATAAATAGCCGTTTCGGATGTGCCATCGTCGCGGCGCACACTGTCGCTGACCAGTTCTTCCGCCAGTATCTGGCCGTCCAGCACGGCGGAAATACGCGCCGTGATGTCCGGGCGGTCGGCGATTTCCAGCAGATCGCGGGCGGTGTTGAGCAGCAGCGGGCGCGGCGCGAAGGTATGGCCTTCGCTCGCCAGCCGGTTGAGCGCGTAGTGCAGACCGGCGCGAATCCGGTTGCGGGCGTCCGCCTCGACGCCCATCTGCCGGGCAATCGTATCGGCGCGGATGAAGCCGATGCCAAATACTTCGTCTGCCAGCCGGTACGGGTCTTCGTTCACCTTCGTGACGGTTTCCTGCCCATAGGCGCCGTAAATCCGCACCGCCATGCGGCTGGTGATGCCGTAGCCCTGAAGGTAGATGAGCGTCTGCCGCATGGCCTGGTTTTCCGCCCAGGCTTTGACGAGGCTTTGCGCCAGGTTGGACTTCAGCCCCGGCACTTCCTCGATACGGTGGGGTTCGCGGTCAAGGATGGTCAGCGTTTCCGTGCCGAAGTAATCAACGATCTTTTCCGCCGTGCGCGGGCCAATGCCCTTGACGATGCCGCTGCTCAGGTAGTTGACGATGCCGGTGCGGCTGGTCGGGATAATCGGCCTGACCATCTCAGCGCGAAACTGCATCCCCCAGCGAGGGTCATTCACCCACGCGCCACCAAACTCCACCGATTCGCCCGGCTGGAGTTCCGGCATCGCGCCAACAACCGTCACCGTACCATCGCGCGCGGCGGCATCCGGGCGCTTTTTGTCGGGCGTCAGTTTTAAGACGGTGTAGCCGTTGTCGTCGTTGTAGTAGGTGATGCGTTCAATCGTGCCGGTCAGTGTTTCCATGTGTGCCATTGTAGCACAGGCGACCAGGGGGAGAATAAGCGGCAGCGATCTGCCAGAACAGGAGAGGAAGCCGCTGCCATTGTTACCGCCGCGACCGCCGTTCGGTTTCCTGCTGGCGCAGCAGTTCTTCAAACGAAGCCGGTGTGCTCTCCGCCGTTTCCAGCCGCGCCCGCAGTTCGTCCAGTTCGGTTTCGTCCAGCGTATCCAGCACCAGTTCCACCCGGTTGGCTGCCGCGCCGCGCTTGGCCTTGCCGGTAGCTTTCACCGCGCGCGCCGGTTCGGCAGCGTCCAGGTGGGCGTTCCGCCACACAAAAAAGGTGGACAGCACCGCCGCCAGAATCAGCAGCGTCGCCAGCAGCACCAGCGGCCCCATGTTGGCGTCAAGCTGCCGGCTCATGGCCGCCGCAACATCCGCGACAACCTGTTCCCGGACAGCATTGGCCCGGTCGAGTGCCTGGTTAAATTGCTCCCAAATCTCAGGAGTCATCTCCGGCCCCATAAAGACTCGCGGCCCGCTTTCCCACAGCCCGTTAAAATTCGCGTTTACTTCGGTAAAACGGTCGAGCAGGTTGTTCATCATCACGGCGAAGGCAACCCAGATGCCGAGCGTCGCAAAGACCCGTTCGCGTCCACGCATAAAATCTCCCCGCAGCACACTCGTTATCAAAGCCAGAAACTGCCCAACCAACCACCCCAGCGCGCGGAACATGGTTTATCGTCCCCGCGTCCGTCGTTCGCTTTCGGTCAGTACATCATTCAGCGACAGCATTTCGCCGTCGGATTCGATCAGCCGCGCCCGCAGTTCGGCCAGTTCCGCCTCACTCAGTTTATCCAGCATCCGGTCTACGCGCCCGCTACGTTTGGATTTGCCGGCGCTGTCTGCCGGCTTGCTGTTGCTGCTGTCCCAGATGAACATGGTTGTCACTGCTCCCGCGCCCAGGCCAATTAAAATCATCCAGAAATCAACACTGGTTTTGGTCACCATCGCCGTGACCGCCATCAGTAGCAGCGCCGTCCAGATCACCGCCGTCGTAATCATACGCGCCAGGTTGCTTTCCATAACCCTTCTCCCGCATCGTTGGTTGCTGTAAGTATACGCAATTCCGGGCGGTAAAGTTGCGGACATTAGTGTCTCTGGTCGGGGGGGTGACGTTCTTCCTGAAAATGTTGTGGCGGCTGTGCCGGTCCATCAATCGGGGCTTATAATAGGAAATATTACAACCTACGCCGCAATCATGAAAGGACATGGATGATGAAGGGCATCGCAGGGACCTGGTACGGCCAGCGCGGTTCACGCCTGGAACTGACGCTGACGCACGGTGGCCGCCTCGAAGGGAAGTATTACACCGCCTACAATGACGACGGGCACGGCGAATTTGAACTGATCGGCATGAGCGACACCCGCTCGTTCGGCGGCAGCCGCAGCGTGGGTTTTGTCGTCTGCTGGAACAACGAATACGTTAACCAGCACTCCGTCACGGCCTGGTCAGGGCAGCACCAGTGTGTGAACGGGGAGGAGATGCTGGTTACAAACTGGCTGCTCACGCGGGAAACATCGCCGGAGGATGGCTGGGCGGCCACGATGGTCGGCAACGACACGTTCCGGCGCACGCCGGTGATGGAGAGCCTGCCGACGCTGGAACTGGAAGATGCGCACTAGTTGGCAGAAGCGAGCCTGAGCAGTTACCATTCCGGGATGCGATGATGAAGGGACAAGGTATGCCCTGTCCCTTCCGTGTGGGAAACAGGCAGGACTGATGCCCGGCAAATATTACGACGATCTGGAAGTGGGGCTGGTCATCCGGCACGAGTTGGGCCGTACCATCACCGAGGCCGACAACGTGCTGTTTTCCAGCCTGACGATGAACCCGCAGCCGCTGCACCTCAACGAGGACTTTGCCCGCAAAACGCAATTTGGGCAGCGTATCGTCAACGGCATCCTGTCGCTGGGGATCGTCGTCGGTCTGACGGTCAGCGATCTGACGCAGGGCACGATCATCGCCAACCTGGGCTACGAGAACGTGAAACATCCACACCCGCTGTTTCACGGCGATACGCTGTATGTCGAAACGGAAATCACCGCCAAACGCGACAGCAGGTCAAACCCGGATGCCGGGCTGGTGACGATGAAACATACCGGGCGCAACCAGAACGGCGTGGTCTGTGTCGAAGTCACCCGCACGGCGCTGTTTTTGAAGCGGCCAACGCCATGAAGTTCCTTGCCATCGAACAGGATACACCCGGCAGTGGTGACCGGTTCACCGCGGATCTGCTGAAAGCGGAAGCGGCGCGCGCCTGGGAACTGCACCAGGCCGGCATCATCCGTGAACTCTACTTCCGCGCCGACCGCGATGAGGCTATCCTGATGCTGGAATGCGCCAGTCTGGACGATGCCCGCGCCGCGCTGGAGTCGCTGCCGCTGGTGCGGGCGGGGCTGATCGCGTTTGAGACCATCCCGCTGGTGGCCTATCCCGGCTTTGCCCGGCTGTTTGAGGAGAAGCGATAACCTCGGCGCTGCCCTCTTTACGGCGCGTCTACCACAAACGTATCCAGCGCGGTCCACGCGCCCCAGGTGCCGTTGGCGTGCTGCGCTCGCACGCGCCAGTAGTACGCGCCATTGGTCAGTGTTGGTGTTACTGCCAGTGTGCCAGCATCCACCTGCGTTTGATACAGATAGGGCGAGTTAAAAGTGGAACGGGTATCGGCCTGCACTTCGTACCGCTGTGCCCAGGTAATGCTGCTCCACCGGAGTTCAACCACCGGCGAAGTGAAATACTGGCGCTTCGGAACAGCGTTGGCCGACGACGCCAGCAGAGTCACCTCAACGTCGGTGATAATCACTTCCGCTTCCTGCCCATCGGATGGCGGGCTGCCCCCGTTCAGCCACAGGTTCAGGTGCAGGCGCGGGTTTTCAGATTCTGGCGGATTGTTCGGACCGGTGTACAGCCATTCGTCAATCAGCGCCGTGGGTGTCGGTACTTCGGGATAATGCCCAACGATGCTGCGGAAGCGAATGTAACCGGGACGCCAGTTGATGATATGCGTCGTATCGCCGGGTGGAGACGTGAAGCGCCTCAAATTACCGGGAGTCGTCCAGGGCTGCGCGACGTACTGGGCGTTGGTGGGGTCAGCAGCATTGCCCCATTTCGCCAGTTCCACGTCCAGTTCCGCATAGCGATAATCCTTGTAGAGGAACAGCCCCAGCACAACATTCTCGTTCAGCCCCGGCGCGTTAATAAAAAAGCGGTGCGTCCCGTAAACAGTCGGGTTCACAGCGCAGACTTCGGCGCTGTACCACAGCCAGCCACCGCTGCCATCCGGCGCTTTGCGGATTTTCAGGTGCAGCCTGCCGCTGGCGTCTACCCATACGCTTTGCGGGCTATCTGACCAGCGGTTGGGGCCAGGGTCGTACCAGCCATCCTTGACCATCCACCGCTGCCCGGCGAAGGTGATAAAACGCGGGACGGGCCTGGCAATACCGCAGGCCAGTTCTTCGTATGCCAGGTTGCTGTCCGGCAGCGGCATCTGCGGCGGCTGTGCCCGCTGTATTTTCCTGCTGAAGCCCGGCCAGCCAATCACCAGCGCCATGATCAGGATTATCAGGCGTCCCATACACGACCCCCTCTCGCGTGATGGTGAGCAAATCTTCAATGATTATATATCCAAGCTGGACGACGGCGATGGTGTCTCCCTGTTACGCTTTTAACACGTCCTCCAGCTTGCGGGTGAACTGTTCGCCGTTGGCCCGCGCCGAAAACAGCCGTTCAACGCGCGCCCGCCCGGCTGCGCCCATCCGCCAGCGTAACGCGGGGTCCCGCAGCAGGTCAATCACCCGGCGCGCCATCGTCCCAGGGTCCCCAGGTGGCACCAGATAGCCGGTTTCGCCGTCCACCATCGTTTCCGCCGGCCCCCCCCGGTTGGTGCTGACGACCGGCCTGCCGCAGGCCATTGCCTCAATATTGGCAACGCCGTAGCCTTCAAAGCGCGAGGCGCATACCACCACGTCCGCCGCCGCCAGCACGCGCTCCACGTCAGCACGGAAACCGAGGTAGATCAGCCGGTCGCGCAGCAGCGCGTCACGGCGCGCCGTGTCCAGAATGTGCCGTTTGTACCCATCGTCGGCGCTGGTCTGGGTATTCTCCCCGGCGACGATAAAGCGCGCTTCCGGCACTTCCTGCGCCACCCGCCGCGCCATCTCCTGAAACGTATCGTGCCCTTTCACATTCTGGAAGCGCGCCACCAGCGCCACCACCAGCGCATCAGCCGCAATACCTGCCTCGGCGCGCACGGCGGCGCCATCCACTTTAGGATGAAAACGCGCCGTGTCCACGCCGGGGTACAGCACGTCAATACGCTCCGGTGGCATAAATGGTGGGTCGCCCAGGAAGCCGCGCTTGATAGCCTGCGAGTGGGCAAATGTCGCTGCTGGTCGGCGGAAAAAAGCGCGCTGCCAGGGTTTGGGACGAAACCACCAGCCCATACATGTCCACAGCGCCGGAATGCCGGCCCGTTCCGCTGCCGGGAGCAGCATCGGCAGGGTGTGATAATCGCTGTGCGCGGCGTGGATATTCTGCTCGCGGATAAGATGCTCGATGCGATGGGAAATCGGCAGGCGCGCCCACAGCGCCGGGACAAAGTACACGCTGGCGCCCCGGTAGGGCAGGACATGCGCCGGCCAGCCGTTGGCGCGCCAGCGTTCGGCCAACTGCCCCTCGCGTGGGACGAGCAGGTGTGGCCGGTAGCGCGCCGGGTCAAGCGCGCCGGCCAGCGCCAGCAGCGCCGTTTCGCCGCCACCAAGCTCGGTGTAGCTGGATGCAAAGAGAAGGTTGAAGGTCATGGGAAAAGCGTAACGCAAAGATGCAGAGAAGCAAAGGTGCGAAGGTGCAGAGGGGCAACGGCGCGGTTGAAGTCCGGCCTGTTTAGGGATAGAGTAGGGGCGGGTTTCTAAACCCGCCGCTACGGATCATTGTCGAACGCAGGACTGCTCGCCATGAAAGACTTGCAACCGATTTTTCAGGCCGTGCGCCAGGCTGCTGACTTGTGCCGCACCGTGCAGGAGATGCACCTCATCGGCGGCGAAAAGGTGGGCAAGGAGCCGGTGACGATTGCCGATTACGGGTCGCAGGCCTTGATCTGCCGCGCCATCAGCCGCCACTTCCCGGCAGACGGCGTGATCGCGGAAGAGCAGGGCGGGCAGTTCATCGAACTGGTTTCCGACAGCGAAAAGGCGGAAATCACGCGGCTGCTGAGTGACATTCTGGACGAACGGGTGACACCGGCGGACATCGTGCGCTGGCTCGATCACGGGCAGGGACAGGAAGCGGAA
Source organism: Chloroflexota bacterium (assembly GCA_016223085.1). GTDB lineage: Bacteria > Chloroflexota > Anaerolineae > Aggregatilineales > Phototrophicaceae > CFX2. The sequence continues at coordinate 1,432,801 of JACRPS010000003.1, read as the reverse complement.
CGGATCTGGGTGATTGACCCGATTGATGGCACGCGCGGCTTCGTGGCGCTGCGCAATTACGCGATTGGAGTCGCGCTGATGGTGAACCGGCAGCCGGTGAGCGCGGTTATCGCCGCGCCCGGTTATCCCACACCTGACCGCCAGGGCGCGCTGTTCCACGCGCAGGGCGGTGTGGCTTACATGCAGCCCTTAGCTGGCGGCGTGGTCAAACGGATACACGCCTCGGAGCGCACCGAGCCGGACAGCCTGCGCATCCTCGAAAGCGTGGAGAAAAGCCACGCCAGCCACGAACGCGCCGAACGGGTGCGGCGGGCAGCCGGCTTTACCGGCGCGGCGCTGGAACGGCTGGACAGCATGGAGAAATACGCCCGCATCGCCGCCGGGGACGCCGACCTGTACCTGCGGCTGCCACGTCAGTTCAGCAACCGTCCGTTTATGATCTGGGACCACGCGCCGGGGACGGTGCTGGTGCAGGCCGCCGGGGGGATGGTGACAGACGTGGACGGCTCGCCGCTGAACTGGTCGCAGGGTTGGGCGCTGGTGAACAGGGGCATCATCGTCAGCAACGGGCGCATCCACGAGCGTGTGCTAGCGGCAGTGGCCGCGCTGCTGGCGGAAGAAAATACACACGAGTGAAACAAACCAATGTCAAGGTTAGACTATTGTCATCTCCAGATCGTCCACGCTTTGGAAAAAGACAGGTGGAAGGTTAATCCCATCCCATTAGAAATCGAAACCCCAGAACGCACCATCCATGTTGATATTGAAGCGTCACGTCACGTTAAAGGCACACAGCAGCGGGTTTTGATGGCAGAAGTGAAATGTTTCCCTGATAGAAAAAAGACAACGCGTGAACTGTACGAGGCGGTTGGTCAATATATTATCTATCGCGCGGTTCTTGCCGAAATCAACACGAATGTGCCGCTGTATCTTGCTTTACCTGTTGAGGTCTATACAACGGTCTTTGATTCGACAGCGCGCCGTGCTGTCAGGGATAATATGATAAAGTTGCCCATCGTCAATCTGGAGTTAGAAAGGATTGTCGAGTGGATCGAGTAGATGAACTAACGGCGATTGTGCGTCAGGAAATATCGGATTACGCGCGTGTGCGTGGGTGGAAGTCAAATGTTTATTATGTGGAAGATGATCAACACCAGATTTACACGATAATCGCTGTACCGGCTCCCGGTCATCCTCTACTCAGAAAGGCAAGTGTGACACTCCTGGTGCGGGTGGTTGATGACAAAGTTATCATTGACCAGGACCTAACCGATAGACCGCTGTATGAGACATTAATGGAATCCGGCATCCCCCGTGAACAGATCATCCTCGCCTACGCCGGGGAAAGGCTGCCGGAAACAACCGACCAAAATGATTGACAGGCCAGAAGCCAACCGCCATCAGCTAAAAGGAGCTTTTTATGCAAACCCGACGTTTAGGCCGCACCGGCCACCTGAGCAGCCTCGCCGTCTTTGGCGCGGCGGCATTTTTCCATGAGATCAGCCAGGCAGAGGCCAACGCCGCGCTCGATCTGATGGAGTCTTACGGCGTGAATCACATTGACATCGCGCCCACCTACGGTTTTGCCGAACTGCGCACCGGCCCCTGGCTGGAAAGCCGCCGCGATACGTTTTTCCTCGGCTGCAAAACCACCATGCGCGACCGCTCCAGCGCGTGGGCCGATCTGCACCGGTCGCTGCACCTGCTGCGCACCGATCATTTTGACCTGTACCAGCTTCATGCCGTCACCACGTTTGAAGAACTGGACGCGGCCACGCAGCCGGGCGGCGCGATTGAGGCGCTGCAAGCCGCGCGCGAGCAGGGCTTGACGCGCTGGCTGGGTATCACCGGGCACGGGATGCAGGCGCCTGCCGTGTTTATCGAGGCGCTCAACCGCTTCGACTTCGACACGGTGATGTTCCCGATTCACCCGCGCCTGTACGCCGACCCCGACTACCGCCGCGATGCCGAACGCCTGCTGGACATCTGCCGCCAGCGCGACGTGGGTGTGCATGTCATCAAGTCCATTACACGTGGCGGGTGGGGCAGCCAGGAACGCAATTACAATACGTGGTATCAACCCTACGACGTGCAGGACAAAATCAACCAGGGCGTGCGCTTTGCGCTGTCGCAGCCGGACGTGGCCTGTATCCCAACAGCCGGCGACGTGCGCCTGCTGCCGCTGGTACTGGAAGCGGCCAAAAACTTCACGCCGATGTCCACCGAGGAACAGGCGGCGCTGATCGAGGAGTCGCGCGATCTGGCGCTGATGTTTGTGTAACGTGCGTTACGGTGACTGTCGCGCGCTTGGCGCATTGCCCGATCACGGATTCAATAGTTGCCCGCGCGGGTGGTGCCAGCGTTGCCGTATGGGCGATAGTGTGTTTCCGGTCCCCTAACGGTTTTTGCGGTTGCCTGCCCGTCCCGAAGCGGTTAAGATTGGCGCGGTTGTTGCAGTTGAATTTGAACCGATGGAATGACGGTTAGGTTTGAACAGAACCAGCGCATCCTCGCGCTGGACATCCTGCGCGGCTACGCCATGCTGGCGATGCTGCTCAGTCACAGCAGTTGGCGGCTTCCCGATCTAGATTACCGGGTTGCCTTTGGCTGGGATAACCTGATTGTGCCGGATTTAGTGCCGCCACAGAGCGTTATTGGTTTCTTCCTGCAGGCCGCTACCCCCATCTTTTTTCTGCTTGCCGGTTTCAGCCTGCCAATGTTTATTGAATCGCGCCGCAAACGCGGGTGGAGCGAGGGCGAGATCACGCGCTTTCTTGTTATTCGTGGTCTGGTGTTGATCGCACTCGAATTTGGCTTCGTTAATCTCGATTTGGCGCCGGGGACGTATGGTCAGCGTATTTCCGTTCTCACGGCGATGGGCCTCAGTCTGATTGCAGTGGCATTCCTGCGACGACTTAACCTGGGCGCTCTGATTGTGCTGATGCTGGCGCTGCTGCTGAGCACGCAGATCGTCTATTACGTCCTGGGGCCGCAGGAGCCGCCGTCAATGGTTTACGCCGTCCTGCTGGCGCCGTATCCGACCCTGCCGTGGAGCATCGAGTTTCCGGTGTTGCCCTGGTTGCCGGTCATCCTGCTCGGCTACTTAAGTGGTTATGCCATCGTCCAGAAGATGATATGCCTGGAAACCTATGCCTTAAAAATAGGCATCCTGCTCATCGGGTTGTGGCTGGTCATCGTCGCCAACAACGATATTGGCAACCTGTACACTGCGCGTCGCATTATCTTCACCAAACACCCGCCTGACCTGGCCTACCTGTTTTTGTACCTGGGCGTGGCGTTCTGGCTGATATGGCTGCATACTCGCTTTCAACCGATCAGTACGCGGCTGGTGTTCCGGGCGGTAGCACTGCTGGGCCAATCGGCGCTGGTTTTCTACGTGCTGCACGTCAAGGTGCTGGATATGCTGTCGTTCCTGTTCAGCACACTGGAGTTGCCACCGCTGAAAGTTTCGTTTCTGATGACACTGGTGGCGCTTCCTGTGCTGTATTTTATCTGCTGGCAGTATCTCACCCTGCGCCGGCGGTATCCCAACGGGCTTTTGCAATACCTGTAGGTGAATTCGATGGCGGCTCCCCGGCACGGTATAATTGCCCGGCAGAACGGACAGGCAGGGCAGCGCATGGGCTATCTGAACGAACCAACACCCCCACTGCAGCGCGACCGGGGCCATCTCCTCAGCGGCTGGCTGATTTTTTTCTTCGCCGCCAATGCGCTGTCCGTGATTCGCGCGCTGGAACAGCGTAATGGGCTGGTGCTGCTGTGGAGCCTGTTCGGCGTGCTGTGCGCGGTGGGGCTGTGGAACTGGTACAAACTCGCCTATTATGGCATGTTTATCGGCTTTTTGTTTAACATCGCGCTTAGCCTCGATAACGCCTCGGTCAGCGGCGTGATGTTCCAACTGGTGTATATGGGCTTAACCTATTTTCTGGTTCAACCGAAGCTGGATTATCTGCGATGACCCGACCCCCGCGCCGCCCACCACAACGTCGCCCGCGCCGCGCGCCGGACACCGAGCGCGAGTTACCGGAGAAGCGTCGGTCCAAACGCACGCCACCGGTGGACGATACACGCCCGGATTCCGACCGTCCGCGCCCGACGCGGCGGCCCAAGAAGGACGACATCTACCAGGAAACGCCGGATAAACGGCGCTCCAAACGCACCCCGCCACCGGTTCAGCGCCCCGACCGCAAGCCGAAGCCCGCGCCGCCGCCCAAGCCACAGCCGCCGGAACCACCGGAAGGCACGTTTATCGCGGACGTGGCCGAAGGGCTGGAGCGTATCGCCTTCAGCGAAATTCGCCGCCGGTTTGACGAGCGCGTTGAACGCTTGGACAGCGGCGACCGCCCCGGCGAAATCCGCTTTACCTACGTCGGCAACCCGTACCAACTGCTGAAATTGCAAACGGTGCAGGCGGTCTACGCCGTCCAGCAGTTTGCGGTGCCGCGCCCGAAGGCGCTGCTGGGACACCAGCACTTCAACGCGCTGCTGAAGCGCATCACGGCGGTACGCGACCTGTCGCCGGAAGGGGCTTACGCCACGCTGCACATCAAGGCGGCGGGGTCGGAGTCGTCGGTGATGAAGCGCCTGCGCGACGAACTGGCCGCTGCTACGAAATTACAGCCTGCCGACGAGGGCGATCTGCTCATCCGGCTGCGGCATCCGCCGGGGGATGAGGAGTCGTGGGAGGCGCTGATTCGCCTGTCGCCGCGCCCGTTGGCAACCCGCGCCTGGCGCGTCTGCAACCGTGAGGGCGCGCTGAACGCGACCATTGCTCATGCGATGGCCTTTCTGACGCAGCCGAAGCCGGACGACGTGTTCCTGAATCTGCTGTGCGGCACGGGCACGCTGTTAATCGAACGGCTGGCGCAGGAAAGCGCCAGGAGCGCCATCGGTTACGACGAGGACGAGGCCGCGCTGGCGTGCGCCCGCCGCAACGTCGAGGCTGCCGGGCTGTCCGACAAAATCCAGTTGAACCGGGGTGACGCCCGCGACCTGCCGATTGCCGCCAAGAGCGTGGACGCGATCTGCGCCGATCTGCCGTTCGGCCACTTGGTCGGCTCGCACGAAAGCAACCTCGAACTGTACCCGGCGGTGCTGCGCGAGGCGGCGCGAATCCTGAAACCCGGCGGACGCTGCGTGCTGATCTCGCATGAAGTCCGGCTGATGGAATCGCTGCTGGAAGAGTCGCCGCACTGGGCGACGGAGCAAATTATCCGCGTGGAACAGGGCGGCTTAAATCCGCGCATGTTCGTGCTGGTGCGGAAATAGGGGTGAGGGATGAGTGAGCCGACCGCGCCGCCTACTGGCCGGTTGGCAGGGTAGCCTCCAGCCGGAGTTGCCACAGGTGGCGCTGGGGGCGCGCGCTCCACACGCCGAGGCGGATCCGTTCGTTCAGACCGGGGACACTGCCGCCGGCGACCGGGAAAAAGGTGTTAAAGAGGATCGAAGCGTCCAGGTACAGCCCCGGCGCTTCCTCTTTAGTTATGGCCTGCCACGCGGCCTGCTCGATCAGGCGGTTATCACCCCGCCGCGCGCCTAACGCCAGTTCAACCGCGTTACCCGTGCCAAAAACGAGCAGGCCGTCCAGCACAGTCATTTCAAACACGGTATCCGTGCCGCTGCCCAACCGCGTCAACGAAGGTTGTTCCGCGCTGGCAGGCAGCGGCTGCACGCCAAACGCGAGTTGCAGCAGGCGGCTGATATTTTGCGTGAGGGTGTCAGCCTCGTCGGCGTTCACAGGCGTCACCAGCAGCGCGTCAAATGGCAGGAGCAGCGCGGGCAGGGGGTCGTTCGGGCGCGGCAGCAGCGCCAGCACGTAACCCCCCGTCAGCCGGTCCAGCAGATCAGTCTGTAAATTGAAGCCGGCAACGGCTGTGAGGCTGTCGAAAAAGCTGGATACCGCCGCCGTCACATCGTCAGCAGTGGGTGGAGGAATCAGCGGGCTGGTGCCACCCACTGTGTTAAACGGCAGGCCGCCCAGCATTGGCCCGCTGAAGCTGCTCAGGGGCAGCGCCGCCAGCAGCGCCTGGCCGAAATCGGTCAGGCTGCCGCCGCGCTGCACCAGCAGCGCCGTGCGCGGCACAAATTCCAGCAGCGCCAGGTCCAGGTCGGCGGTGGGTTCCAGCGAATCCGCTGAATGGAACACCACCGTTGCCGCAAACTTCGGCTGTTCCGGCACAAACCCCAGGCTGATACCCACGCCATCAAAACCACCGTTCAGCAGCCGCGTATCCAGTCCCGGCGTGCCGCGCACGTTTTTAATTGCCGCGCCCAGCGCCGGGAACAGCGGCTGCGCCGGCGCGCTGCCGCTGATGATGCCCGCGACCGCCTGTGGCAAACGGCTGCCGCTGGCGTAGGCAAACAGCGCCGTATCGGCGGGGCTGGCCGCCTGTATGTCCTGGTACACCCTCGTGCCGGTTAAGGCTTCCGCTTCCCCGGCCTGCACGTCCAGCGCCTGCCGCACCAGCGCGTCCGCGCCGATCAGTACCAGCGTCGGAGTGATCGCAATCGTGGTTTTGTCGCCCTGGTACAGCGTCAGGTCGCGGTACGTGGCGCGTTCCAGCAAATCCTGGCCTTCGATCACTGGACGCAAACGGCTGGCGGTCTGAAACATATCCCGCGATGGCACGATCAGCAGCGTGTCGTCCGGCGTAGTTTGCAGCGCGGCGTCAAACTGCCGGTAGGCCAGCACCAACTCGTCGCCTAGCCAGGGCAGCACATTGTCCACAAATGAGACGTTTTCGACATCAAACAGGGTGTTAAACGGGATAAACGCTTCGAAGTCGAGCGCCTCGGTCATCTGGATGCGGGCCGGCTGAAGCTCACTTGCCAGCGCCAGCGTGGCGTTAAGGCTGTTCAGGGTGAACACCGGATCGCTGGTTTGCAGGCGGATAAAACCGGCGAAGTCCGCCGGCACCAGATTCGCCGCCGCTACCGCCGTGTCCTGCGCGGCGGCAGGCAGCGCCGCCAGCAGCAGCGCGAGCAGCAGCAACATTGCCCATCGGTTCATAACCACCATACTCCGCTTTTCGTTATGGGCGGCCATAGCACGCTGCCCCGCATCATCCGGTAGACCCTGACTCTAACCGCATCGTGCCACGTTCGGCAAGTTTCACTCATATACGCCTCAGCCTGATGGATAGGAAAGCGACTGGCATGGTCAGGCACGCGGTGTACAATGGTTAGGTATCTGGTGGGCACACGGCGGTGCGCCCCTACACAGTACTTGTTGAGGATTGGTTCTGCACGAAGGCTATGCGAGAAACAAAAGCGATCATCGAGCGGGTTACCCGCCTGAACGAACATTACCAGCGGCTGCACCTGGCGACCGAAGACTACCTGAACGACATCAAGCCGGGCCAGACGGTGCTGGCGCGGCTGGCTGATCGCTGGGACCCGTACCTGCGCGAGCAGTGGTGGCCGGTAGATGCCGCGCCCAACCGTCTGATCGTCGAGCGCCCCGGCAGCCTGCGTTATGAACCCGGCCAGAGCGTCAGCCTGCTTGGCCCGGTCGGGCAGCCGTACCGCTACCGGCGCACGCTGCGCAACGTGCTGCTGCTGGCCGACGATACCACGCCCACGCCGCTGGTGATGTCCATGAGCTGGCTGTTGAGCAACCAGATCAGCGTGACGCTGGTGCTGGCCGGCCAGGCCGCGCTCTATCCCACCCAGCATTTGCCACCGGAGATCGAAGTGCAGCATGCCGACGCAACGCTGGGCTGGCCGAACCGCGTTATGACGGTCGGCTGGGCCGATCAGGTGTTTGTGGTCGTCAGGCCGGACGATGAACTGGGACGCTTCGGGCGCATCTGGTCCCTGTTCGGCGAACTGCGGGCGGAAATCCCCAAATCCTATCTGTTTGGCATTTTCCAGCCGGTACAACCCTGCGGCGTTGGCGCGTGCCAGGCATGTTTGCTGCCTCTGCGCGGTGGTGAAACCACGTTGGCCTGCACGCAGGGTCCGGCGGTGGATTTAACACAGGTACGCTTCTCATGACGTTACGGTCAGTCGTTGCTTTTTTCGCCCATCCCGATGATGAAACCGTGCTGGCCGGCGGCCTGATCGCGCTGTTGGCGCGGCAGGGTGCCGCCGTGCATATTGTCTGCGCCACGCGGGGCGAAGGCGGCGAAGCGGGCGAACCACCAGTGGTGCTGCGGCGCGAACTGCTGGGCACGGCGCGGGAAGCGGAACTGCGCTGCGCCGCCCGCGCGCTCGGCGCGACAGTGACAGTGCTGGATTACGTGGATCCAACGATTGGTCCCGACGAAGCCCTGTTCCCGTTCGAGTGTGACTTTACCACGCTGGCGGGGCAGTTTGCGGACATCGCCCGCCAGCGCCGCGCCGATCTGGTGCTGACACACGGCGGCGACGGTGAATACGGCCACCCGGCGCACCAGTTGGTGAACCAGGCGGTGCTGTACGCCATCCCCCGCGCGCTGCCCGGTACCCTGGTGTACACGGTTGCGGCGCTGGTGCCACAGATCGAAGACCGCCTATGGAACGCCAGCGAACCGGCGCACCTGGCGCTCGACATCCGCCCCTGGGCCGAAGCCAAAGTGCAGGCAATGGAGTGCCACGTTTCACAGCACGCGCTGTTTAAACGCCGCCGCCAGCTCCAGACGGTGCGCGAGGCGCTGCGAACGGTGGAGTCGGTGCGGCGGGCATGGCCGGAACCACGCGGCGAACCCCCGCGTGACGCCTTTGCTGATCTGCTGCGCACGGCAGGCGCGTGGCAGCCGTAAACGAGATGTTACCGTAGGGCGACCCTGTGTGATCGCCCTGGGCGCGCATCGGCACGCCCCTACTGCAACCGGATGGGTAGAAGGAAACGCGAATGGCGACGGAAATCACCCGCCCCGGCAAAAACAGCCTGATCGTGGACTCGCCGGTGATGCCGGCAGCGGGCACGGTCGGCTTTGGGGACGAGTATAAAAATCTGGTGAAGTTCGAAAAGCTGGGGGCGCTGGTCACCAGTCCGGTGACGTACCAGCCCTGGCAGCCGGCCACCGGCACGCGGGTTGTGCCGCTGGATGCCGGCGTCCTGGTGCATACCGGCCTGCCGAATCCGGGCTTGAGCGCCACCCTCGACCAGTACCGCGCGTTGTGGGACAGCCTGCCCATGCCGGTCATCCTTCATCTGGTTGGCACTACCGTTGACCACGTGCGGCGGGCCGTGGAACGGCTGGACGAGGAGGACGCTGTTGATGCCATTGAACTCGGTCTGAACGATGACTGCTCCTGGCAGGAAGCCGAGCAGGTGGTGAAAGCGGCAGCCAACCATACCGAAAAGCCGCTGCTGGTGCGCCTGCCGCTCAACGATGCGTATACGCTGGCGCGGGCCGTGGACGACGCCGGCGCGGGCGCGGTCGTGATTGCTGCGCCACCGCGTGGCACCGCGCGCGACCCGAATACCGGGCGGCTGGTCAGCGGGCGGGTGTATGGGCCGCTGGTCAAACCGATCACGCTGCGGGTTGTCGGCCTGCTGGCGAACCGGCTGGACGTGCCGGTGATTGGCGCGGGTGGCATTCACAGCCAGCAGGACGCGCGCGATTACCTGGAAGCCGGCGCGCGCGCCGTCCAGGTGGATAGCGTGACCTGGGTGGACCCAAAGCTGCTGGAATGGATTGCCCGCGACCTGGGCGGGCTGGTGCTGACCCGGCAGGCCGGGGCGCTGGGCGACGAGTGGCATCCTGGCATTGGCATTACGGAAACAAAGGCCCGCGAAGAAGCCAAACGCAAGGCTGCCGGACAGAAGAAAATCCCGCCGGCGGGTGATAAACGGTAGCGCCTCGTTTACGGCTGCGTCAGCCACCGGAGCGTCCTGCCGGTGATCCAGCCATAGGCGATGCCGCCCAGCAGCAGGCCAAGCGGCAGCCCGCCGATGATCGTTGTCACGCTCAACAACCCACCCAGCCCGCCACCCAGGCCGCTGGCGATAATCCACCACTCGGCGCGGGGATACTGGCGCAGGCAGAGATACTGCGTCCCACCCATTGCCGCGCCAAATGTCAGTCCCACAAGGGTGGCATAAACTGCCAGGCCACCAAAAATAATGGTTAAAATGAAGAAAAACGCCGGCAGCAGCCCCAGCGCGCCGCCAACAGTCGTAAGCAGCACCCATCTGCCGGAGAAATCATAACCCCGCCGCAGCACCAGCCACTGCGCCAGACCGATGCAGGCTGCCGCCAGTGCGCCATTCAGGCAAATCGCGGGCGAACGCAGCGTCCACGCGCCGAGGTACAGGCCGATGGTCCAGCCGGGGAGCGTCGCCAGCGTCCAGCGCAGCACAAAGGATTCGGATAATGCCCGTTGGAGTCGTGCCATGATGGCTGATGATTGTAGATGAGCGCGGCGCAAAATGCGATTGACGCTGGCCGCGCAACCTGCTACACTAGGCGTACTGATGGTTGGGGCAGTGGCCCAATTGGCAGGAGGCAACTGACTTAAAATCAGTAAGGTTGTGGGTTCGAATCCCACCTGCCCCACAAGCGCCGACGGGCGCTTTTTTGTTGCGATTTTACTGTTAGGGCATCATCAGTAGATACTACCAAAGAATGATTGGGCAAAAAGCGGTGCTGCTCCAGGGTAAAACGGTCCGATGGCTAAACCCAGCCAAAATGGTGGGCGCTCTGGTAATAGCCTGTCTGCTCCTCGCCGGCGTCGCTTTCGCCCAGGATGACTTTAGTTGGGTCGTCGGCGCGCAGCCGGTGTACGTGCTGCCTGACCCCAGCAGTCCGGTTGTGCTGTGGGTGGACTCGCTGCCGGTGAAGCTGACCGGGCGCGACGTAACCGCGACCTGGTTCCAGATCGCGCTGGCGAACGGCGGTGGCTGGCTGACCGCCTCGGCGCTCAAAATCGCCGGCGACCCGCTGGCGCTGCCGGTGGTAGCGGTCACGCCGGATGCAGTTCTGGACGGCGCGCTGTTCTGGAATGTGACGCCGTTCGTGCGCGACGTGTTTAACCTGGGGCAGACTCTCGGCAGCCGCGCCAATTATTTCTCAAAGGTTGGGGATAGCATCACCGTCAATCAGGCATTCCTGCATCCCCTCGGTGAAGGCCGCTATCACCTGGGCGCATACACCGATTTGCAGCCGGTGCTGGATTTCTTCGGCAGCGGTCGGGACAGCGCCTTCAGCCGCCAATCGCTGGCGGCGGGCGTGGGCTGGCGCGCTGCCGATCTGCTGCGGCGGGGCGACGTGCCGCCCGGCTGTTATCCCGGCGAGTCGCCGCTGGCGTGTGAGTACCGCACGGCGCGCCCGGCGTTTGCGCTGATTATGATCGGCACCAATGACGTGGTCATCACCACGCCGGAACAGTACCAGCAGCAGCTCTCGGAGATTGTAGATATGTCGCTGCGGGCCGGCACCGTGCCCGTGCTCAGCACCATTCCACCGCAGCCGCAGTACGCCGACCGGGTGCGCGTGTTCAACCGCATCATCGTGGAGGTGGCGGCGCTGTACCGCGTGCCGCTGTGGAACTACTGGCTGGCACTGCGCGATCTGCCGAACGCCGGGCTTGCCTACGACGGCGTGCACCCGTCACTGCCGCCGAACCTGATGGACGCAGCGACGTTTACGCCCGCCAACCTGCAATACGGCGCAACATGGCGCAACCTGACGGCGCTGCAACTGCTCAAAATGCTGCTGGAGGCGGTGCGATAGACAGGAATTGGATGATTTGCGAGGACACGAGGCGGGCATGTTCTGTTCCAGCCGCCATACCCTGAAGGGTAGGGCTGCCGAAGTGCCAGGCCCACTGAAGGGGCTGAAGGATTCATGTTTACGATCTAAAAGCGCCTTTAGTGCGCTTGGCTTTTGTGGCAGCCAGATGGCTTTAGCCTCTGGCGGAGCTTGAGGTTGTACATGGCAAACTGGTCCTGGCTGGAAAACCCTGCTGCGCCGTACACACGCGGGTTTGCGCTGCGGGTGATCGTAAAGGCGGCGCTGCTGTTGGTCGTGCTCAATGTGGTGTTCGCGCTGCTCGACCCACTGCCGGCGCTGGGGCGGCTGTCGCTGTATAACGTGCTGTTTCCGGGGCGCGTCCGGCTGCCGTATGGCGAAAACCCGGCCCAGTCGTACAACCTCAGCCTGATGAATCTGCCTGCCATGCTGGCCGCGCACGAAGTCGCCCGCCCGAAGGCCGCCGACGAGTACCGTGTGTTTGTGATGGGCGATTCGAGTATATGGGGGATTTTGCTGAAGCCGGACGAAACGCTGTCGGCACAGTTGAACGCGCTGAACCTGACCGCGCCGGATGGCCGCCGGATGCGCTTTTACAACCTGGGCCACCCCGTCATGGCGCTGCTGAAAGACCTGATGCTGCTGGACACGGCCATGCGCTCTGAGCCGGATATGATCGTGTGGGCGGTGACGCTGCAATCGTTCCCGCGCGGGCAGCAGCTTTATCCGCCGCTGGTGCAGCATAACGCCGGCACGGTGCGGCGGCTGATTCAGACGTATGACCTGAATCTATCGCCGGATGACCCACGTCTGGTCGAGCCGTCGTTGCTGGATAAGACAATCGTCGGGCGGCGGCGCGACCTGGCGGACCTGCTGCGCTTGCAGCTATACGGCGTGGCCTGGGGCGCGACCGGCATTGACCAGTTTTACCCCCGCGACTACGACCTGCGGCAGTCCGATTTTGACGCGGACGAAAGCTGGCAGGGCTTGCAGCCGGAAGATGGCCTGTCGGAAGATTTTCTGGCGTTTGACGTGATTGATGCGTTTATGCAGCGCGCGGGCGACGTGCCGGTGCTGCTGGTCAACGAGCCGATTTACATCAGCAGCGGCCAGAACAGCGATTTACGCTATAACTTCTGGTATCCGCGCTGGGCCTACGATGCTTACCGGGTGCTGTTGAAGGACAAGGCGCAGGCGAACGGCTGGCCGCTGCTGGACGTGTGGGACGCGGTCGCGCCGGACGAATTTACCGACAGCCCGGTGCACATGACGCCGGCAGGCACGCGCCAGTTGGCGGAAGCGATTAGGCAGGTGATCGAGGCGGGACAGATTGATAGCGGAAATCTGGCTGTGAGGAATAGGTAGTCCAGCGAGAAGGAATTGAATCGTAGGGGCGACCTAGTAACGAATGGTGCTAGTCCCTTTCTCGCCCTTTTTGACCCCTCCCCATCCCTCCCCGTCAACGGGGAGGGGGTAATCCGCACGAAGCAAACCCCTCCCCCGCCAGCGGGGGAGGTCGGGAGGGGGGTCAAGAAAGATCACCCTGTACAAATGATTCCGAAAACCAACACCAACGGTTAGTAGGTCGCCCCTACGCGACGTACACCAATTACAGTAGCCTACGCGGCGAACCGGCGGTTGCCGAGCAGCCGCACCAGATAGACCACGATCACCGCGCCCACGACGCCCACCAGGATGTCGCCGACCAGCACGATATTGCCAATCCAGCCCAGGCCAAGCAGCCGCAGCACGAAGCTGCCGACCACGCCGCCGATCAGACCGAGCAGGATGTCGCCGACCGGCCCAAACCCGCGTCCGCGAACGATGCGCCCGGCCAGCATCCCGGCCAGCATCCACACCAGCAGCGCCACGACCAGGCCGACGGTCAACTGCGCCACGCCGATCAGCGCGATCACCGCCAGAACGGCCAGAACCAGCAGAACGATTGCACCCATCGAAGTTCCCCTCCGTGTGATTCCGTTACAACCTACGTCTGTAGGGACACGATATATCGTGTCCCTGCACCGTTTTATACGTAATTCTGGAGAGAATGTTGCGGAATCGGTGCGGCTTATTTCGCCAGTCCGGCGACCAGCAGATCAAGCGCCAGCGCCGGTTCGATGCGCCCGGTTTTCATACGGATGTCGGTATCCAGCAGCGTCCGGTAAATGCCTTCAAGCTGTTCCACCGAGAAGCCGCGCCCCAGCCGCGACAGTTTGTCGGCCTCAAACGGCTTGATGCCCAGGGCGGACGCCATATCGCGCGGCGAACCGCCCGCCGCCAGATACTCCCGCGTCAGCAGCAGCAACCGGAACTGGCGCACGATCATCCCGTACAGCCGGAACGGGTCTTCGTCCTGCTCGTTCAGCAGTTGGTGCAGCGTATTCAGGGCGGTCCGGGCGCGGCCTGCCACCATCGCGTCTACCATATCAAACACACGCGCTTCGGCGACGTAGGGTGTCAGCAGGGCCACGTCGTCTTCGGTGATGGCGCGGCCTTCGGCGTAGCTCGCCAGCTTGACCAGTTCGTTATCGGCGCGGCGCAGGTCGTGCTGTGTGACCGCCGCCAGCGCGGTTGCCGCCGCCGGGTGAATCTCCATGCCGTAGGTGTCTTTCGCCTGCTTGAGAATCCAGCCGGTGGCATCCTTTGGCGCGGCAAAGGTTCGGACGTAGCCGCCGGGCAGTTCGTTCGCCAGTTTCAGGAAGCGGTTGGTTTCCGGCAGAAGCTGGCGCTCGACAAACACCAGCCGCGCCCACTCCGGCAGATTGGGCAACGCCTCCGCCAATTGATCGGCAGCCTTCTTTCCCGCTTCGCCCGCGCCCTTGCGGGTGAGGTGGGTCAGCAGCCCCTTGACGATGACGAGCCGTTTATCCGCCAGGAACGGGTAGGAACTGACGGCGTTTAACACTTCCGGTACGCTGGCGCTCTGGCCGTCAAATTCGCTGGTGTTCATCTCGTCGCCCATCTTGACACGCAGGTGGGTGACTTCCTGCTCCAACGAAAAATCGTCATCACCGTGCAGGAGGTAGAAGGTTTTGGCCGCTTTGGTCATGGTTCAGTGGCGAGGTACGAGGGATGAGTGATGAGTAATGAGTGGGGAGCAAGAGTAAGGAGGCCAGAAGGCCAGAAATTTAAGCTCACTCTCATCTCTTCTTACTCATACCTCTTTTACTCATACCTCATATCTCATCACTAACTGGAGTGCGTTTCGACGCGGTGCACCGTCACCGGCTTCTCGCCCAGCGGCAGCCGGACTTCGCTGCGGTTGATCGTCAGCACCTCCAGATCGCCGGGGTCGCCTTCGGTCGTGAAGTGTTTTTGCAGCGACAGCCCCAGCGGCTGCGAATACAGAATCGTGCCCATCACCAGCATCATCACCAGTGGCAGGCGATTAAACGAATCGCGCCGGCTGCTCCCGCTGAGTCCGGCCATTGCCACCAGACTGGTGAGCAGGCCGGTGGTGACCAGGTTCGTGCCGCAGTTGGGATGCACCGCCAGCCCATGTTCGCCGCCGCGCATCCGTGCCAGCGCGTCGCGGACGGCGCGTTCCACGCGGTCGGTCGGCACGTCGCCGAGGATGACAAAACCGGAGTCGTTGCTGCGTCCGGACAAACGGTAGCCCTGCTGGTTCAGCAGGTGAATGGTGGCATGTTCCAGGCCGTGATTACGGCGCGTGCGGCGGATAAACGGGATGTTCAGCACGGGGCGGGCGAGGGTCGCCAGTTGTTCCAGCATACCAGTACACCTCAGTCAATATTGGGTGTAGGGGCACGGCATGCCGTGTCCCTACGGCGTATGCTCTTTTTTAACACGTTTACCCGGCGCGCGCCATGCCCAAAAGTGGCTTTTGCACTACAATGAAACCGGGGCGAGCCGTTCGATCTCGCTGCTCGCCGCAACAAAGGATAGCACTTATGGCACGCAAGCTCGTGATTCTGGTAATGCTGCTGCTGTTCCCGCTGCTGGCGCTGGCGCAGGAAAGCACCCCGGAGGCGACTGCCAACGCTGCCGCTGCGATTGTCTATGGGCAGTCGGTGGACGGCACGCTGACCGAAACCACGCCCACCGCCACCTATTACTTCACCGGCAGCGCGGGTGATGTGGTGACGATCACGGCCACATCGGATAACTTTGATACCTTCCTCACGCTGCGGGATGCCGGTGGCGCAGAACTGGCGACTGACGACGACCGCGCCGGCAACCTCAACGCGCGGATTGAGGCACAGGCGCTGCCCGCTGCTGGCGAATACAGCATCACCGTCAGCAGCTACAACCGTGCCAGCACCGGCGAATTTACCCTGACGCTGGAAAAAGTGGAGAATAGCGCGGGCGCTCCCACCGCTGCTGCCCTGCCAACGATGGTCGCCTCACCAACAGACGTTGCTGCCGAGCCAACCGCCGCACCGGCCAGCGGTACGCTGGCAATTGGCGACAGCGTGACCGGCACGCTGACGAAAGAGTCGCCCGCCGTTGACTATGTGTTTGAAGGCAGCGCCGGGCAGACGGTGACGATCACGCTGGCCTCGACCGACTTTGACGCTTATCTGCTGCTGAAGGATGCCAGTGGTGATACGCTGGCCTCTGACGACGATGGCGCGGGCAGCTACGATGCCCGCATCAGTGCCTTCAGTCTGCCCGCCGATGGCACGTATACGATCAGCGCGGGCAGCTACACCAACGCCGAAACCGGCGCTTATACCCTGTCGCTGGACTTCGCCAGCGTGCGGCAGACTCCGGTGCCTACCGAGTCCGCCCTGACGGCCACGCCCACACCCTTCCCGCCGCCGACCGAGGCAGCCACCGAAGAACCGGCGGCGCAGGCCGGGAACGCGCTTGCGATTGGGCAGACCATCAGCGGCGAACTGACCGGCGGCGCGCCCGTGACCTACACGCTCGAAGGCCGCGCCGGGCAGTTGGTAACAATCCGGCTGGTGTCGGAGGCGTTTGACTCCTACCTGCGGCTGTTGAGCGCAGCCGGCGCGGAACTGGCCACTGACGATGACAGCGGCGGCAGCCTGAACGCGCAAATTGCGCTGTACACACTGCCCCAGACGGGCACGTATACCGTGTCGGTGGAAAGCTTCAGCGGCGCAGGTGGCGCGTTTACGCTCAGCGTACAGGAAGTGACACCCGTTCCAATCGAATACACCCAGACGGTGCAGGGGACGCTGGCCGCCCATATGCCCGCGCCGGTGTACCGCTTCACCGGGCAGGCGGGCGATGTGGTGGCGATCAGCGCCGAGGCCAGCGACTTTGACGCTTATCTCACGCTGTCGCGGCCCAACGCCGGCGCGCTGGCGGAAGATGATGACAGCGGCGGCAATCTTAATCCGCTGATCGGCCCGTATACGCTGCCCACCACCGGTGATTATTACCTGTCCCTGCGCAGCGTGGACAGCCGCAGCGGCGCCTTCCGGCTGTCGCTGCTGAAGGCCACGCTGACGCCAATCGCTTACGGCGACACGCTGGTGGGCGAATTTACACCGCAGACACCGGCGCTGTATTATCAATTTCAGGCGGTTGCGGGTGACGTGGTGCACATCCGCGTGGACAGCGGCGGTACGCTCGACACGTCGCTGTCGCTGCGCGGCCCGGATGGTTACGAAGTGGCGTTTGACGACGACAGCGGCGAGGGCAGCGACCCCGAATTAAACCGGCAGGTGCTGGCACAGGATGGCACCTATCTGCTGCTCATCAAACCGTATGACCCTACCCGGACCGGGCGTATCAGCCTGACGCTGGCGCGGGAAGTGCTAGCATCGTTGGACGCGGGCAAGCAGCAGGTGCAGCTTAACGAGAAGCAGCCGCAGGACGTGCTGACCTTCATGGGTGTGGCGGGCGAACGGGTGTGGCTGGCCGTCCGTCTGCTGGACAGCACCAGCGCCGCGCCGACGGTCACGATTACGCAGGGGGGGCAAACGCTGACGACGGCCAATGCGTCCGCTGTTGCCGCGCTGACGCTGGAGTTTGTGGTGCCGGCAGATGGCGCGGTCAACGTGCAGGTGAGCGACGCCAACTTCGCGCGGGTGACACTGGAGCTGACACTGGAACGACTGGGGGAATAGCATATTCTACCCCCTGTCCCCCTCTCCATTACATGGAGAGGGGGACTTCGTTTTCAGGGACAAAAAATACCGGCGGTAGGGACATGGCGCCGCCATGTCCCTACGAAAAAGCATTATTGACGATTTAGGCAGTTGGGGCGAGATGGTAATTTATCGCCACACCGGCGCGACCAGCAGACCACCGTCCCGCCACAGGGCGTTTAAATCGCGTTCGATCACCAGATCGCCGGCGAGGCCCAGGTAGCGGTTGAAGATTTCGCCATAGTTGCCCACTTCCCGCACCGCGGCTGCCATAAAGTCGTTTGGCAGCGCCAGTTGGCTGCCCAGACCGGTAGTTTCCCCCAGAAAACGCGCCAGGTTTGGGCCAACGCGCGTGATATAGTCGTCGCCCTGTTCACCCGGCTGTTGCGACAGCGTCAGCACATTTTCGCTGCTGACGCCCAGTTCTTCCGCCGCGATGAGGCCAAGCAGCGTCCAGTTCACCAGGTCGCGCCACTGCGGGTCGTCGCTGCGGTATACCGGCGCGAACGGCTCCTGCGTGTAAATGTGGTCGCGCCCCTGCCACACGACATACGCGCCGGGGTCGGCAGCCCGCTGGCGGGCGGTTTCCAGCTCCACCAGATTGGCGGTGTACGCCTGACATTGCCCCTCGATCAGCGCCGTGACCGCCTCATCGGCGGACGGCAGTTCCAGCGGCTGGAAGTTGAGTCCCCGGCTGGTCATGGCAGCGGGCAGGCTGGCGGCGGCAACCGAATCTGCCGCAACGCAGATCACTGCGCCGTCCAGGTCTGGCCAGTCGGCCAGGCCGCTGCTGGCCTGTACCAGAAACGACTGGCCGCCGTAAAACATGGCCGGGCCAAAGTCCAGGCGCGGGTTAGCGTCGGCGCTCAATGCCCAGACCACCGTGTGCAGCAGCACATCCAGTTCCCCCTGTTCCAGCGCGTCCAGCCCGCTGTCGTCCACATAGGGCACCAGTTGGGCAGCGGTGGCATCGCCAAAAATGGCAGCGGCCAGCGCCCGGCACAGGTCAACTTCCAGGCCGCGCAGCTCACCCGTATTGGGATCGAGATAACCAAAGCCGAGGACTTCCTGATTGACGCCGCAGGCCACGACCCCGCGCGCCAGGATGGAATTCAGCGTAGGACCAGGCTTCACCCCCTCGGTTTCCGGCTGTGCCAGCGCGGTCGAAACGGTCAGCAGCAGACACAGCGCCAGAATCGCTTTAGGCATAACGCTCCTCTACTCGTCGTCGTTGGTCACAATCAGGCCCGGCGGACGCACGGCGTTCAGCTTCGTCACCAGCAGATCGTGGATTTCGCCGGGATTGGCGTGCCGTCCCAGCGCCTTCTTGGAAAAAACCAGTTCGCCGTTTACGGTCACTTCAAACCTGCCGCCGGTGGCGGGTATCAGTTTCCAGGAGCCAATGAAGGCTTCGATTTCGCGTTCGCTCAATATTTCGTTCGTCAAACTGACGACACGCGGCGTGTAATTTCAAACCGCGCAGTATTCAATCGTGACATCTAACAGGGGATATTGCATGACGCGCTCCTTACGGTTCTGTTATATACTTAAACGCAAACCCATCAATCCAGCCCGCAGTCAGGAGGGAGGGTTCGGTTGAGTTACGTACAGGATATTCTAAGCGAATATACGCGAATGCGCGAAAACGGTCTGGAGACCAAAGCGGTGCTTCAGGCGCTGCGGCAGCATATCGAAAATCTGGATAAACCCCAGCGGGAAGAACTGGCCCGCCTGGTGCGCGCCTGGGAGACGCGCGCGGCGCGACCGACACCTCCCCCGGCTGCACCAACGGAAATCAAAACGGACAGCCAGCCGCGCAAGCACCCGGTGATTAAGCCGCTGGTGCGCACCGTTGAACTGCCGCCGGTCGAGTCCCCAGCAGCGCCAACCGCCCCGACCGACTCAATCCCGGAAATTAGCTGGGTGGCGTGCCCGAACTGCGGTCGGCCCAACCAGTCCCACGAGGTGTTCTGTTACGCCTGCGGGCAACTGCTGGAGCCAATCAAGGGATCAAACGTCACCAAGCAGCTTGACGACCCCAGCAGCGTGCCCAGCAGCGAATTTTTTGGGCCGGAGTCGGTGCTGGCGCTGCGGATGCGCGGCTCAAGCGACGTGTTTGAAGTCCGCCCACAAACGTCCGACCACGAAATCATTATCGGGCGCAGTTCCAGCGGCAGCGCGATTATGCCTGACGTAGACCTGAACACCAGGCAGGCCGCCGATCTGGGCGTATCGCGGATGCACATGGCAATCCGCTATGAAGCGGACCAGAACGCCGTGCTGGTGGTGGACCTGGGCAGCGCCAACGGCACGTTTATCAACGGCCAGCGCGTGCTGCCGAAGGAAATCCGCGTGCTGCGGCACGGCGACGAACTGCGGCTGGGCAGGCTGGTGCTGATGGTGTCGTTCCGCCACCCGGGCAAGCCGGCGTGAGGGCGGCTGGCGGTTAGCTGCTGACGATCAAGGTTGGCTGTCTGCCAGTAGCGTCCGCATCAGCAATTCCGTAAAAAGACTGCCGGTTAAGCCATCTAATAGGTGATGACTGGAATCGCGCAGTTACAGCGGCGGTATCGCCCGCAGCAGCGCGCAAACTTCGTCTACCACCCGCATGAACAGCTCGTTCATCAGCGTATCGCTGACCTGATACGGCCCGCCAAAGTTGCCATCGCCCAGCACGTCACGCGCGGAGTGGCCGGATTGCAGCGCGTTCATATCCACCGGCGCCTTGTCAGTCGTGGGCGACTCGGCCACACGGTTAAAGGGGAAGTTTTCGCCCCAGTTGGCATGGTTGATCTGAAGGTTATACAGTGTTTCAAAATGATGCACAGCCTGTTCCCGCCACCAGTCGTACCAGACGACGCGCGCCGCGCCTTCACGCTGCAGGTCGTCCAGATGCGGTGGCATCCGGTTGCCGCCGTGACCGTTGAGGATAAAAAAACGCCGGAAGCCGTGATGCAGCAGCCCTTCCACGATTTCCGACAGCACGGCGTCGAAGGTGGCCTGGCTGAGGCTGATCGTGCCGGGGAATTCCACAAACATTTCGCTGACGCCGAAGTTCAGTGGTGGGGCGATCAGGACGTGTTCCCGTTCAGCGGCAGCCAGCGCCAGCCGCGACGGGATGAGGATGTCCGTCAGCAGGCTGAGATAAGCGTGCTGTTCAGTTGCGCCCGTGACGAGGATAACCCGGTCGTCATGCTCCAGGTAGTGTTCGATGTCCATCCAGTTGTAGTCTTCAAACCGCATAACCAACCTGGCCTTTCTGCACTATAATAACGGAAGGCATGAAACTGATCTGGCAAATTGAGTAATATCATTATAACATTTCCTGTTAGCCCGGAAAAACGAAAAACGTGAATTCTGAGTGACAATCATGCCGGATGACCTGTTGATCGTCAGCGGCTCGCAGCCGAGCCGCGCCGATGCCCTGAAAAACCGCGCGCTTCTGCTCGATACCGCCCGGCGGCTGTTCGCCGAGCACGGTGTAGAAGCGATCACCATGTCTGCCGTTGCCGAGGCCGCTGGCGTGGGCAAGGGGACGCTGTACCGCCATTTTGAGAACAAAACGGCGCTGTGTCACGCGCTGCTGGACGATGAACAGCGCCAGCTTCAGGAACGCACGCTGCGCCGCCTGAGCAGCGGCGGCCCCCCGCTGGAAAACCTGCACTGGTTCCTGGCGGAGGTGGTGCGCTTTGTGATTTTCAACGAAGCCCTGCTGGACGTGAATATGCCCATCAGGGGACTGCCAACGCTGGCGCATCCGGCGCATCTGTGGTGGCGGCAGACCATACGCGGCCTGCTGGGACAACTGCGCCTGCCGGGTGATCTCGATTACCTGACCGATGTGCTGTATGTTATGCTGGACGCGCGTACCATCAGCTTTCAGCGGCACAACCTGGGTTATTCGCTGGACCGGATTCAGGCCGGCATCGAGACGATGCTGAACCGGCTGGTTGGCTGACCGCGTTGCGTCAACATCATGAAAGCACGGCGTCGCAAGCTATCGCGCTGCTGCGCTCATCCCCCGTAGTTCTGCTCCACCTGACATGAAAGTAACCGCATGACTGAATCCGCCGCCGGAGTTTTTACAGTTATCAAACGGACGGTAGTCCGTTTTCTAAGCGGTTACTCATGCATTTTTGCGATAATTGGTTGTATGATAATCCTGTAAATCGGACTTTAGTCCGAATCGAGTCAGACTTATAGCCGAGGAGCTTGAGCGATGCCCATCTGGAAATTTGACCCTGCCCATACCGCTGCTGAATTTTCGGCGCGCCACATGATGATTACGACCGTGCGCGGTGGTTTTAAGAACGTGACCGGAACACTGTTTTATGACCTGGAAAACCCGGCGGCGTCCTGGGTGGAAGCCACGATTGACACCACGCAGATGACCTCCACCGGTCTTGACCAGCGCGACACGCACCTGCGCAGCGCCGATTTCCTCGATGTGGAAAACTACGGCACGATCACGTTCAAGAGCACAAAGGTTGAGCCAAACGCCGACGCCACCCGCGCCAAAGTGACCGGCGACCTGACCATTCGCGGCGTGACCCGCCCGGTGACGCTGGATGTGGAACTGCTGGGCCGCGCCAAAAGCCCGTTTGGTGATGAGCGCATTGGCTTCCATGCCACTACCAAAATTAACCGGGAGGATTTTGGCCTGACCTGGAATATGGCGCTGGAAACCGGCGGCTGGCTGGTCGGCAAGGACATCACGATTAATCTGGATGTGGAAGCGATCCTCGTGCCGGAAGCGGCGGCGGTGTAACCTCTCAGGGATAAGTGATAAGAGATAAGTAGGGACAGGGATAAAACCCTGTCCCTGTTTGTTTATTGGGTCGTCAGGGAAAAGGCTGGTAGCCTATAGTTTTCAGCAAAAATGCAGGGAAAAAGCTGACTGCCGATTGCTGAACGGCAACCGGGCAACCGGCAACTTCCTCAGTTCATCCCCCGCACTCGCCCGTTGGCGGCGCGGAACTGCACCGGACGCATCCCGCCCGGCAGTACCAGCAGGCGCACCGCCCCGGCCACCACCACCTCCGGCCTGTCAATCTTCTCGGCAGGCGGCGCGTCAATCACCAGCAGCGGTTCGCCGCTGTCGGCTGTTACCGGCACGGATTGTGCGCTGCCGACCGCGTCAGCCACCTGCGCCTCGCTGATGTCCGCCGCGCTGATGAGGAACTGCCCGCCGTTGAATGTATCGTTCCACAGGAGGTAGAGCGTGGAATCCGGGTACGCCGCCGTGATGAGTGTTGCGGCGCGGCTGGAAAACCGTTGAATATCGGTCGCGCCGTTCAGCCGATGGATGATCTGCTGGTACGCCTGGAACGCCGGGCGCGTGGAGCCATCCTGCCGGACCAGTCCCCAGGGTTCGGTCACGCCCGGCACGAATTCGTTATCGTACAGGCGGTACACCGCGAGGCGGTTCGCCCCGGCGGCCAGCGCCGACGCGCTGGCCTGCACGATGAAGTCCGCCTGCTGCTCCAGCGAGACCATAAACGGCGCGTTGACCGGCGTTGCCGGGTCGCGGCGTGGGCTGGCGTTAAATTCCACCAGCCAGACCTGTTTATGACCGAGGCCGAAGCGGTTGAGAATGTCACGGTTGGCGCTGATGATGTTATACACGCTGGACGTAGTGAAATAAATGTGCAGCGAAACGCCGTCGAAATAGTAGTTGTTCGCGGCGGCGTCCGGGTCGCTGTTAATGACGTGCAGCAGGCGGCGGAGATAGGGCGCGCGTCCGCTATTGACATCATACCACCAGGTCATGCCGGCGATCTGAATGTGCGCGGTGGGGTCAACGGCTTTGGCGGCCAGATATGCCGTTTTGAGGACGTGGTAATAATCGTCAACATCACCCAGAAATTCCACCGTGCCCTCACCGGGGCGGATGTCCGGCTCGTTCAGGATAATCCAGTGGTGTACACCCAGCGGGGCAAAGTGGCTGACCAGACGGGTCATAAACGCGCCAAAGACGTTGTTGGGGTCGTTGTGGGGCAGGGTAATGCCTCGCGGCACGTCGTTGAACTGCCCCGACTCGGTCGCCCAGCCGGGCACGCCTTTCACCAGGCCGACAATCTGGCGGCCATTGGCCAGGTAATCTCCGCCGATGAAACCGGCGTTAAAGTCCTCTGGGCCGTTGGGCTGAAACACCTCCCAGGGGAACAGAATCCGTTCCCAACTGACGCCCAGTTCCGCCGCCATTTCCGGGCGGTAATGCGCCTCGACCACACCAAACACGTGATCGGTTGGCATTGGGGTATGGAGCGCGCTGGCTCGCGCTACCGAGAGCGCCGCCGCGCATACCAGCGCCAGTATCATTTTGCGTAGGCTCATGCTGTAGTCCTTCGCTGTTGTTCAGCGATCATGATCGGGACACGATGAATCGTGCTCCTACGGTAGACCAAAAACCGCGTTGCAGCAACAGTCCGGGCATGGTTTATAGGCACAGTCTGTCCTCCAAACTCATGACAAATCACTTTGAGCCATTTTTCACAAACTATGGTAGACTGTTTTTAACAAACCACATCGCGCCAATTGATCGCCTCCGGTAAGGGTCTGTGGTTGAGCGATTCGTTTCAACCCAGGCGTTACAAAGGAGCATTGACCATGCAACGGCTTCAGGGTCCGAAAGCCATTCGTTGGTTGATTGTTGGGCTGCTGGTAACGGTCTGCCTCGTTTCACCGGCGCAGGCAGTACCCGGCAGCAGCATAGCCCGTGCGCTCCCCGTTTATGACACGTTTACAACGGCAGGTGTGGTTGGCTACCTGCCTCATGTCAGCGTTGTGGACATGGCTTATGCGTCGGTTTCGGTCAGCGATCCGGCGATCAATGCGGATGGTACCATCAGGACATATCAGTCCTATACCAACTCCGTCTGGTTCCGCTATACCGCTCCGGTGAATGCCTCCCTCACCCTTGATACAACCGGCACGACCCGGGGCATCCTGCTGGCGGTTTATACCGGCAGCCCGGGTAATCTGCATCAGGTGGCCTGGGCAAGAGGCTGGCCGCAGACTCCGGCCATCGCGCAGTTCCCGGTTGTGGCGGGCACCACGTACTCGATTATGGTCGTCCACAACTCGGAGCAGCCTGCCGGAAGCCCGACCTTCCTGCTGTTGAACCTGCGGCTGGACAATGATCGGTTTGCTGAAGTGGCGTCCGCCAGTTATGCGCCTCCCGTAATTTTCGGCCCTGATGTCCCAGCCATCAAATTGCAGGATATCTCTGGCGCTCGGGTTGAAACCACCGACCCGCCCATGCCATGTATCCAATCAGGGTCAAAAAACTATGCCAATACGGTCTGGTACAAGTACCGGACGTTCGGCACGATCTATGAAGTAGCGGCGGAAACGTTTGGCAGCGGCTACGACACGGTGCTGGCGATTTATGCCCCTGATGCAGCCGGTGCTTTACAACTGGTGAGCTGCAATGACGATACGGCTGGCCTGCAATCGCATATCGCGTTTACCACTGAACCGGATACCGATTATTACTTCATGGTGGCAAAATACGGTAGCACGCCGGTTTCCGTGCCAAAGCAGCTCAAATTTACGCTGCGGATGGATGTACCAAACGATCTGGCGGACTATGACGAGCGAATCATCCCGGACATCATGCGGATGCCCGAAGCCATCACCCAGGAAATCTTCGGCTCGACCGTCAGCGCGTCCGATCCTTCCATGTCCTGCGCGACCGGCGGCCCCAGGAATTTCGCCAATACGGTCTGGTACCGCTTTGTGCCAGTTGCCAGCCGCCCGATGGTGGTTGACACGTTTGGCACCGGCTACGATACGGTGCTGGGGGTGTATACCAGTGCGGGCAGCGGCTGGACCGAGGTGGCGTGTAACGATGATACCGCCGGCACGCAGTCCCAGGTGAGCTTCCCGGCCTCGGTTGGAACTGCGTATTATCTGGTATTTGCCAAATATGGAAGCATACCGGTCACCGACAGCACCAATCTGAAAATTCTGATGCACGTGGCTGTGCCAAACGATCTGGTCGGTCAGGCGGCAGTCATCAGCGCCATGCCCGACAGCCGCAGCCAGGACGTGTACGGGTCAACGGTCAGCGAGGGCGAAGGTTCGGCGTGTGTTCATGACCCCTCCCCGAATCTGATTCCTGAAAGCGCGGGTTTAGCGAACACGGTCTGGTACCGGTTCGTCCCGACCGAAAGCCGGTCGTATGTGGTAGATACGCTGGGCAGCAATTACGACACGGTGCTGGATGTGTTCAGCGGCTCACCGGGTAATCTCAATGCTATCGGCTGCAACGACAATATCATCCCAACAGATGCACGCTCCAGCGTTCGGTTTGATGGGTTAAAGGACACGACTTACTACATCCGGGTTGCCAAAGTCGGACAACGGGTGGCCGCGCCGGTCACGATGCTGCTTAATATCCGCGTGGATGTCCCCAATGATTCGATCTACGGCGCGATATCGGCCTATTTTGGCAACCTGTCCCCCTCGTACACCCGGACGCAGGATGTTTATGGCACGACCATCACTACTGCCGACCCGGCGATGACCTGCCTGGGGGGCGGCGGCAGGGACTATGCCAACACGGTCTGGTATCAGCACACGGGCGGTTTCCTGCCACTTGGCAGCCGGGTGGTCGCCAGCACCAGCGGCAGCAGCTATGACACGGTGATGGGCATTTACACCGGCGACCCTGACAACCTGACGCCGGTGTTTTGCAGCCACGATGCCGCCGGTAAAACGTATTCCGAAATCAGCTTTGTGCCCAGGCTGGGCGTCAAATACTACATCATGATCGCCCGTTATGGCACAACGCCGGTTTCCGCTGCCAGCACGCTGCGCTTTAACCTGCGCCTGGCCCTGCCGTAAAACCGTGCCGAAGCGCATAAAAAAACACCAGCCCGACCGGTTGGGCTGGTGTTGCTGTGGTGGCATTTGTAAATGGTGGACCACCTGACCGGTCGCCCACCGTTTTAATTGGTACGGGTATGCACCGGCAGCACCAGACAACCAACCTTATCCGCGCACTGCTTCGCTGGTGATGCGCGGCAGGTGTACGGCGATGGTTGTGCCGCGCCCCTCCTCACTGTCCACGTGAATCGTGCTGCCAGTACCGCCACACAGTCGGTCACCACCTTCAGGCCCAGCCCGGTGCCACGAATCGCACCGACATTACTGGCGCGGAAAAACGCGTCAAACAGCAGGGGCTGGTCGCGGAGCGGGATGCCAATCCCCTGGTCGCAGATGCGAAACACCACCTGCGTGCCGTAAAAAAACAGATCAAAATGGATATCATTTAGACCTGTCTCACGGTTAAATGAAAACCGACCGATACGTGTGTTTATTCGTAGGGCGAACCGCCGGTTCCCCCTACTGTTTTCCGTCATCCGTTAGATCGTGAAACGATGGCATTCTAATGGCCCGCTTCTTCACAAAAATTTAAAGATTTCCTATGTTATTTTGAGGTGTTTTGTACTAGAATAATCCTTGCCTGCAAGCACAATCCCGTCGTGTTTAGTCAAATGAATAGGAGACACCAAACGCCGATGAACGTCCTCATGGACTCGGTTCTGCGCGACACTCGCACTGTGACACCCAGCCTGATCCTGGACTTCAACGTCATTAAACAGACCTATGATCGCTTCCTGGCCGCCATGCCCGGTTCGACGGTGTATTACGCCGTGAAAGCCAACGCTAACCCGCAGGTGTTGCAGTTGGTGGTGGACAAGGGCGCGGGGCTGGAAATCGCGTCGCTGGCCGAACTGGAACGGTCGCTGGATGCTGGCGCAACCGGCGAGCGCATCATTTGCAGCAACCCGATCAAGAACCCGATCTTCCTGGAACGGATGCACCGCGAAGGCGTGTATGCCATGACGGTGGACTCGACGTTCGAGGTGGAGAAGGTGGCGCGGTATGCGCCGGGCAGCCGGGTGTACGTGCGGCTGGCGGTGGACAACACCGGCAGCGTTCTGCCACTGGCGGGCAAGTTCGGCGTGGACGGCGACGAAGCCCTGAAGCTGTTTGATCTGGCGCGTGATCTGGGGTTGCAGCCGATTGGTCTGTCGTTCCATGTCGGCTCGCAGTGTCTGTCGGTGAACAACTGGGTCAATGCCATCCGCGCCTGTGGCGAGGTGTGGCAGGTAGCGGCAGCGCGCGGCCACCGGCTGCACTTCCTGGATATCGGCGGCGGTTTCCCGGCGGGGCACTATCACACGCCGAGCATCCCGACGATTGAGGGAATTGGCGCGGCAGTGATGGACGCGGTTGCCCACTACATCCCGCGTGACGACCTGCAAATCCTGGCGTTGGAGCCGGGCCGCGGTCTGGTTGGCGAATCGGGTCGGCTGGTGGTGTCGGTGGTTGGCAAGGCCAAACGCGGCAGCGACGAATGGCTGTACCTGGACGCGGGGGTGTTTAACGGGCTGATGGAAACCTACGAAGGCTTCCCGCCGGTGGTGCATCTGCTGAGTGACGATGCCGCCGAACGCCCGACGATGCGTTACACGCTGGCCGGGCCAAGCTGCGATAGCTGCGACGTGATCGCGCGCGGTGTGGAACTGCCGGAAGTCCACATCGGCGACCGGCTGGTGTTCCTGGATGCCGGCGCGTATACCAACGAATACGCAGCGGCCTTCAACGGCTTCCCCATCCCGCGCTGGGTGGCGCTGAACGTAGGCGAAGCCGACCGCGAACCGGCGGTCGGTGACTGACGCGCCGGGTTGGTCGTCTGCAAACAATGTCGGGGCGAGTCTTGGACTCGCCCCGTTTGTTGTACCGCAGTCCCATTGCACCAGCGCCGGTTTGACTAAGAACCTATCCGTAAAGCTCTTTTATTTGTCGGCAGGGGCACGGCATGCCGTGCCCCTACGAAGGGTTTATGGATAGACACTTAAACCGTTGCCTTGCGGGCGCGCACAAACAGGCTGAACTCCATGATCGGCTGCGGCAGCTCGAGGGCGTCCGCAAACTGCGCCGTCGGGTAAACATCCACGCTGGCGAAGCCGGCATCCAGCATCACCTGGCGCGCTTCGGCTTCGTCCTTCGGCGTACAGAGATAGACGCCGGCCTGCCGGCTGTACACGTTGGCGACCTGTTTGCCCTGGGCGTTGTTGTCGTTGCGCCAGGGCAGGTCGCACACGTACACGCCACCCGGTTTTAAGCTGGCGTGAATGTGCCGGGCAATGGCAACGACCTTCTCATCAGAGAAATAGGGGTTTAAGCCCTCGGCGCAGACGGCGTTCACCTGACGACCGCCGAGAACATCTCCCAGCGATACCACGCCCAGATCGGCGGCCAGCCACTGGATATTGGGCGGGATGACCACGTCACGCGCCTGCTTCAACCGCTGCTGTTTGTCGCGCACGACATCCGGTAGATCAATCTCAATCACCGTTACGTGGGGCAGCGCGCGCGCCAGCGTCAGACCGCGCGGCGATAGACCGCAGGCCAGATCAACGATGGTCAGATCATCACCGGCTGGCGGCAGCGTTTCCTGAATCAGGTGGGACAGGGTTGCCAGGCGCGTCACCAGATAGTTCATGGTGGCCTTGCTGCCCGGCATCCGCATGAACCAGCGGGCTGTAACCCGTCCTGTCCACCGGCTGAGCGCCAGCGTATCGGCAGACGGATGCTGTTCCGCGCGGAAACCGGCAATAATCTCCGCGCCGCGCTGGCCGGAGGTGCGCCCCAGGCCAAGCGTGTCCGGCGTTGGCTGGGCGGTTGGGTAAGCGTCATGCGTGGGTACGGAGAGTTCTTGGTTCATGTTGCGTTCCGGCCTGTTAAAAGCATTGTGATAGCGTGATGATTCCATTAAAACCGCGAAAGTGGTGGTTGTCAAATTAAGAATATCCGCCACTGGCGCGAGTGAACGGCCATAGCAGTAAAAGCGCGGTGGGCAGGGGATGTTATGGCTGGGTAATGAGAGTCTGCTCAGGAACAGGGGAAAGGATACGGCGTCTGTGGCAATAAACGGTATGATACGATTGTTACCTGGCAAAGACCGGAAAAAACCGTTAACGCACGGTTTCAGTTTAAAGCGATGACTGTATCCACGACGGGAACGCTAACTCCCACGCCGCCGTTTGACTTCACTCAGGCGCTGCGGTTCATCGGCGGTTTTGCCATCGGTGATGGCGAGCAAACGCTGGACGCCGCGACCCTCACCCGCGCCGTGTCCATCGGCGGGCTGCCGGTCGCCTTCCGCGTGCGCTCCACCGGCACGATTGAGCAGCCGCAGCTTCACTACATGCTGTACGCCGACGCGCCGCTGGACGCGGTCACCCAGGCAGCGGCAGCAGACCGCATCGCGTTTTACCTGAGCATCCACGACAATCTGCGCCCGTTTTACGAGCTGGCCGAGGCCGACCACGATTTTGCGCCGGTTGCCCGCGATCTGTACGGTTATCATCAGGTGAAATTCCTGACGCCGTTTGACAGCGCCTGCTGGGCGATTCTGTCGCAGCGCAATCTGTTCCCGGTTGCCAGCGCCATGCGGCGCCGGCTGACGGAACGGTTTGGGGGTCAGATTGTGGTCGAAGGTACGGTCTATCCCGCCTTCCCCGAACCCCCGCCGCTGGCAGTTACCCATGTGGACGAGATCAACGGGGCGGTCGGCAACCGCTGGAAGTCTGACGGCATCCACCACGTAGCGCAGGCGTTTGACGGTGCCGACGAAACCTGGCTGCGCAGCGCGCCCTACGACGAGGTGTACCGCTGGCTGCGGCGCATCAAAGGCGTGGGCGAGTGGTCGGCCAGTTTCATCCTGCTGCGCGGGCTGGGGCAGATGGACCGGCTGCCGCCTGGGGAGAAGCGCATTCTGCAAGCGGCGGAACGAGTCTACGGGCGGTCGCTGGACGAGGACGAACTTCAGCGGCTGGCGCAGCCTTACGGCGCGCACCGGGGCTACTGGGCACATTATCTGCGCGCGGCGCTGTAAAAACCGGTGAGGGGCGAACCGACGGTTCGCCCCTACGATTTGTATATGCTTAAGAACCTATCCGTAAACCTCTTTTATTTGTCGGTAGGGGCACGGCATGCCGTGCCCCTACGAAGGGTTTATGGATAGACACTAAACCGGGTAGGGGCATGTCGGCAACATGCCCCTACAAACCTATTTCGCCCTTAGCGGCAGCTCAACGGCGGCGACTCGCACGGGATGCCGTTGCCGGGCACGCCGCTGGGGTCGCCGGAAGCATTGTCCAGGCTGAAGTTCCCCGCCTGCAAACACGCCCGCGCTTCGCCGCAGGTGAACAACTGGCTGCACGTGAACAGCAGCGACGGGCAGGTAGTCGCGCCTGTGCCGCCAATCGGCGTGGTGGTCGGGAACAGGCCGGGGATCAGCGTCGGCACCGGATTGATGACCGGCAGGCCGGTCACCGGGTCGAGTCCCAGCGTCGGCGCGGCGGTGGTCGTGCCCGTCGTGGCCGAAACCAGCAGGCCGTAATCGCCGCTCAGGGCTTCGGTGCGGTCGGTGGCCGTGTCCGCCACCACCAGCAGGTAGCGCCCGGTCGCCGGGATGAGAATCGGCCCGACGGCCAGCACGATTTTCTGCGCCGAGACGCGCCCAACACCAATGAAGTTGGTGGGGTTATCAATCGGGCTGAAGGAGATCAGCGGCGTGGCGTTGCCCCGGTACACCACCAGTTCGATTCGCAGCGCCTGGCCGGCGGTCGCGTCAATGCAGTAGCCGGTGACATTTTTGCGCGGCGTCAGGCTGTCCAGCACCAGTTGGCCGATGCCGATGATGTTCAGCACGTCGGTCTGCCCCTGGAAGGTAAACGCGCACTGGTTCGGGCCAATCGCCAGCAGCGGCGGCAGCAGTTCGTTCAGGCGGCGGCGCAGTTCGGCAAACTGGGCGTCGGCCACCTGAATCGCGTTGAGCGCGCCCTGTACGGTGGCCTGGCCGATCACGCCGTTGGGCGGCTGCGGGAAGCCGCAGGCTTCAATCCACAGGTCAATCGCCAGCCGCACGTTTGCCATCGCGGTGTTAAAGTCGGCCTGAAGCGGCTGGAGCGTGCCGTAAAACGCCGCCAGCAGCGGGTTGGCGATATTGATGTCGCTGGGGCGCGCCGGGAAGTTCTGGCAGGCGGCGCGCTGGCCGAGCGCGACAGTTGTCCACGTGCCACGAATCGCATCCAGCGACGGCTGCGCCAGGTTGATGCGGTCGAGCATCAGTTGCAGCGTGGCGATGTAATTTTCGCGCGTATCCTCCGACACCGGCGGCGCGGACGCCACCACGCCGTCAATCGGCAGGTCGAGGATCGTGCCGTTCTGGATTTCGATAAACTGGTTGGCAATCCAGCCCAGCGTGCCGTTGTAATTCACCTGGAACCAGCTATTGCTGGCGGTGCGCCCCAGCAGCGGCATGACGGTATAACGCGGGATGTTCGCCAGCACCGGGTAGGCCGTGCTGGGGCCGGCGCGCAGCCGGATACCGCTGGTTGGCAGCCGCGCTGAAATGGCGCTGGTGGCGTTGGACTCGCCGGCGCGCGGGCTTTCAAATCCGCCATACGGGATGCTGCGTGGGTCAGCCACCGGCAGCGCGTTGAAGTCACCAAACACGTTGATGACCGCCATTCCCACCCAGGCTTCCTGCCCGTTGAAGTCAATCCGCACCCATTCATTATCCGGGCTGCGGCCCGTGCCGGGGAAGGTATTGCCCGCCTGGGCGAACCCCAGCACTTCCGCGCCGATTGCGGGCAGAACGCGCAGGTTCACGCCATCACGGTTGATGAGAATCGTCACCTCTGGTCTGGGAAGCGGTTGGGCAGCCGCGCTTGGAAGCGACAGGACGGCCAGCAGGATAACCAACCAGAACGCCGTTTTTCGCATGGGTGTGCTCCTTCGTGCTCCGTGTAGTATATGCCGCCACGCCAGAGGCCGCAAACGGAGAACGGGGTTTAGCGCACCGGTTCGGTCGGCTGGGTATCTTCTTCGTCCGGGCGGGGAATCGGGCCAAGCGCGGCCAGAGGCGGCTTCAGACCGTCGCTGCTGGTCGCTGGCGCGGACGGTGGCGGGATTTCCGGCTTCGGTTCGGCTGTGGGGGTTGTCAATGCTGGCGGTGTCGGGGCATCAACGGCAGGTGCAGACGGTGCGGGCGGCGCAAGCTCCGGTTTGGCCGCAGCGGGTGGTTCAGCCACCGGCGTCGAAGGAACAATCGTAGCGGGAGCAGCCGGAGGTTCGGCAGCAGGCGCAGACGGCGTAATCTCCGGCTTGGGTGCAGGGACAGTCGTGGCGGGCGCGGGCGGTACAGACGGTGTGGCAACTGCCGGCGTGGCCGAGGCCGGCGTTTGGGAGGTAGGCTTGCTGCTGGCGCCCGGTTCGGCAGAGGGTTCAGGAATGACCGCCGCCGCCAGCGCGATCAACGCTTCCGGCGTGCCGATACGTTTTAAGGCGGCCTGCGCCGTGCGCCGAATCAGCTCGTTGGGGTCTTTCAGCGCCTCGCGCAGCGGTTCTACTGCCCAGTCGGCGTCAAGCTGGCCCAGCACCGCAATCGCGTTGCGGCGCACGCGCCCATCGCTGTGGCGCAGCGCGCGCAGCAGCACCACTTCCACCGGCGCGCTTTCCAGTTCGAGCAGGGCTTCCGCCGCCGCCAGCCGGACCCGCCCCGGCAGTTCGCGGTTGTGGAACACCAGAATCAGCGACTCAGCGGCGATTTTTTCCTTCAGTTCGCCCAGCCGCCGCGCGGCGCGAATGATCCGCTCCGGCTGGCGGCTGCTAAGCTGCGCGATCAGCCGCACGACCTGGACGTACTGCTCGTCGCTGCCATCGCTGTCCTCGTCCACTTCCTGCTGGAACAGGGAGTCGAGTGTCAGGATCAAGGCGCTGCGAACGTCCAGGTCATGTTCTTTCACCAGCGCGGCCTGCAACGCCGGGATGGCGCTGCTGGCGCCCAGCGCCCGCAGGGCCGCCGCGGCGCGCCGGCGCACCTCCGGGCTGGCGTGGCGAGTCGCCTCGATCAGTCCCCGGATATCGTTCTGCGCTTGCAGCCGCCAGATGTCGGGATATAACTCATTCACCGCCGGCGTTCCTGAAATCTCGCTCCATATATCATCATTGTAACATGGCCATGCCTAACAGGTGCATAAAGTATGGGACGTTAGGATCAGATTCCCATCAGATGTTCGTTCACGCCGGTAGGCAGGTGATACCACATCTGCCCGGTTCGTGAAGTGTTTTCCGGTATCCGGCATTGCCGGCTTGACGATATATCTCAATTGCGCCGCGCTCATTCTGGTTTTATGCTAAGGATGGGCATCATGTCTCCTGCCCTACTGGTTTAGCAAAAATGAGCACAACCGCCATGATTTACAGCCTGCGTAACCGTCTGAACGTGATTCCCACCGAATGGGTGAACCTGATCGGCCTGGGTGCTGCCGTGCTGTTTTTGAGCCTATACCTGCTGTGGCCGACCGGCACAGGCGCTGTGGTTGGGCTGGCAATCCTCGCCGGCATTCACGCCGCCGCCCTGATGGTCAGCCGTCTCCGGCAGTTGCACGGCGTATCGGCAGCGCCGCTGCCCGTGCCGCTGGCCGTGCCACCGGCATTGCTCACATCCGCAGCGGAACGACTGGTTCGCGGCGTGAGCGCGATTAACGAGATGACCGGCCAGCAGATCATGGGCGCAAATGAGCAGGGTGAGGTCATCACCCGCGCTCATGCGCTGCTGGACGAACTGGTAGCCCTGTCGCAGCAGGCACAGGACCAGGCGCGGCTGCTGACGGTGACCGCCCGCCAGACGACCGAAACCGCCGAAAACGGTCAGGCGGCCATCCAGCAGGCCATCCAGGGCATGAACCAGATTCGCACCCAGGTATCCGCCATCGCCGGCACGATTCTGGCACTGGCGCAGTTCACGCAGCGGATTGACGACATCATCACCTCGGTGAGCGAGATCGCCATCCAGTCGAACCTGCTGGCGCTGAATGCCTCCATCGAGGCCGCGCGCGCCGGGGTACATGGGCGCGGCTTCGCTGTCGTCGCCGACGAGGTGCGGTCGCTGTCGCAGCAGTCCACCACCGCCGCCCGGCAGGTTCGCGCCATCCTGGGCGAAATCCAGGCCGGCATGAAAGATACGGTGCGGGCAACCGAGGAAGGGCTAAAAGGGGTAGATGCCGGCGTCGCCGTGACGCAGGAAGCCGAGGCGCTGATGATTCAACTGGCGGAGAGCGTGGCCGGGTCACACCGATCAGTCAGCCAGGTGTACGATATTACCCGCCAGCAGGCCAATACGCTGGAAGAAATCGCCATTAACATCGAACGGGTGGACCGGATTGCCCAGCGCAGCGCCGGCAGCGCCCAGGCCATCGAACGGACGGCGCTCGATATCAGCCGCCTGGCCGACGAAATCCGGCTGGGGTCAGCGGGCGTACAGCAGAATGCTGATGACTACCGCAAACAATACGCCGGAAACGCCGATGGCGATGCCGAGCAGGACAGCGCGGCGTAACAGCTTGCGGCGCTGGCGCAGCCAGTTCAGACGCTGGAGCTTTTGCTCCTGCCGGTGAATGATCTGGCGTTGCATTCGCGCGTCCAGGCGGTTCAACTGCCGCCGCGCCTGCACATTCAGCGGATTGATGGCGATGATGTTTTGCAGGCACACGCGGCGGTCTTCATCACTGTCCAGCACATCCAGCAGCGCCAGCCACACCTGTTCGTTGTACGGGTCAATCGCCGCCGCTTCTTTCCACAGGTCATGGGCAATCTGGCGCTGGTTGGCAGCGTAGGCCACCCGACCGGCCTGCATCAGGTCGGCAAATTTACTGCTGGGCGAAGACGACTGAGTCATATCCAATCCGGTAAACACCCTCGGCAGGGGCGAACCGCCGGTTCGCCCTACGCCATCATACGATTCGCGCTAGGGTTTCCACGCGCTCACGTAATCATCATCCTGACTGCTGGTTAACTGATACATGGTATTCTGCGTCCGGTCAAAGATAAAGATGTCATAGGTACCGGCGCGGTTGCTGGAAAAGGCAATCCAGTTGCCATCCGGGCTGAAGACCGGGTTGATGTCGTCCGACAGGTCGCGGATGGGCACCAGCGGCGTCCCGGAGCCATCCGAGGGGCGCACGATGATGTCGTGATTGTCAGGCATAGTGGCCGGCGCGGCGGCATAGGTCAGCAGCGAGCCGTCCGCTGACCAGCGCGGCGACGACTCGATGAAGTTACCCAGGTCGCTGGTGATCGGCGTCTGCACGCGTGTTGCCAGGTCAATCAGCACGATGTCTTCCCCCGGCGAAGCGCCACGCGCGTCGTTGCGCACGACCGCAATGCGGCTGCAGTCCGGCGACAGTGCCGGATAGGTATACACCGCCTGATCGTTAGTGATGCGCTCGAACTGGCGGCTGTCCAGATTCAGCGTGTAGACCTGGAATATCTGCACGTCATCGTTGTTGAAGTCCACCTGCGGGCCTTCCGATGGCAGCGCCACAAACGAAACCAGATTCGCCGTCTGGCAGTAATACGGCATCTGGGGCTTCAGGAACGGTAGCCCCTGCGTCAGCGGCTGGTTGTCGCCGCCACTGAGGTTAACCTGCGCGATGCCAAAGTCAAACGTCACCGGGAAGTAGCGGGTGTAAACGACACGTTGCCCATCCGGGCTGATGTCCGGGTGCGCGCCAACTTCGCTGGTAACGACGCTGGGCTGGCCGCCGTTCACCGGGAACAGCACAATCGGCAGGAAGCCTTTTTGCGAAATATCGCGGCCACTCCACGTCAGGATGCTGCCGCTGATGTTGGCGGGCGGCGTGGGCAGGGGGGTGGGGCCGGCAGCGGCAGGGCCTTCGGTGGGGGTGGGCGTCCAGGTGGCAACCGGCGTAAAGCGGGGTGTGTCGGTTGGCTGCGGTGACAGCGCCAGGATGGCGGCCTGCGTTTCGGTCGCCTGCGCGGCAATGGCGGTTTGCGTGGCGGCGCTTTCGGTCTGCGCCTGCGCCAGAATCTGCGCCTGCCGCGTTTGCTCTGCGATGCGGCTGTTATTGGCGCTGGTGATGGCAAAAAAGACGATCAGAATCAGCGCGATCAGCACGGCGCCCCCGCCTACCACCAGCGTCATGGTGCGGCGGGTGATGCCCGGCATCACTTCTTCATCGGCGGGGCCACGCTCCTGTCTGGCTTCCAGCCTGGTCAGGGCCTGCTGGGCGCGTTCGTTGTTCGGGTTGATCTGCACCACGTTTTTCAGGCAGATGCGTTTCTCGTCGTCCGAATCCACCACCGACGCCAGCCAGAACCAGCCGCGCTCGTTGGTTTCATCCAGTTCAACCACTTTTTCAAACAGTTCGCGCGCTTCGGCCTTTTTACCGTCGCGGGCGGCCTCGATGCCCTGTTTCAGCAGGTCTTGCACGTTTTCGGCCACAATCGGCAATCCTTTAGTCGTTTATCGGTAAACCTGACACTGACCGGCTTTAGAATCTACTCGCAGACTCGTTTCGGTCTATCGGTAGGGACGAGGCCCGCCTCGTCCCTACGGCAGCTTGTTAACCTCACCCCGTTACCGCAGTCCAGGCGGCACCGGGCGGAACGCGAACGACTGAATCGTTTCGCGGATGTCCGACAGCCGTTCCACCGACCGGCCTTCCAGATCAACCCGGTAAAGCTGGAACGTGTCGCCGTCGCGGTTTGACAGGAACACCACCCAGCGGCCATCCGGGCTGAAGACCGGGTCGCGGTCTTCGGCGTTGCCGTCGTCCACCGTCAGGCGGAAGGGGCGCTGGCCGTCCGGGTCCATCAGGAAAATATCGCCATCACCGTCGCGGTCGCTGGCGAACACCACGCGGCTGCCATCCGGTGACCAGGCGGGGCTGTAGCTGCTGTTGCCGCTGCTGGTCAACTGCGTGATAGTCGCGCCGTCCGACGTGATGCTGAAAATCTGGGTGATGCCCGACCCCGGCCTGCCGCCCTGGTCGGAAGCATACACGATAACATCGCTTACGGGCGACCAGGCTGGGTCGCGGTCGGTGCCGGGATTGGTGGTCATGGGGCGCAGGTTGTTGCCATCTTCGGTGATGTACCACAGGTTGTCGTCGCCGCCCGCGTCGCTCACAAACACCAGTTGAATCGAGTCCGGCGCCCAGGTCGGGCTTTCCAGTTTCGTGCCGCCCAGCCGGGTGATCTGCCGGGCGCTGCCGGGGTCACTGGCCGGCGCGAGGAACAGTTCCGGCGCGGTCACTTCCACCCCATCGTTGCTATAGGTGACGGTACGGACAAAAGCAATCCGTTCGCCGTTGGGCGAATAGGCCACGTCGCTGAAGCCCTCGTTGGCCGGGCCGACCCGCTGTGCGTTTGAACCGTCGCCGGCGGCGCTGAACAGCGCCGGCTGCTCGCTACCGCTGCCCACGCCGGTATACAGCAGATTAAAGACCGACACGGGCAGCGGCGTGGCCGTCGCCGGCGGCTGCGGCGTGAGCGTGGGCGTAAATGTGGGGGTGAAGGTGGGCGGCAGCGTCCACACCGGCGACGGGTTATCCACGATTACGCCGTAAAAGGGCGTGGCCGTAAACGTGTCGGGGTCGGGCGAGGCGGTCGGCGTGGCCGTGTTCACCAACTGGTTAAACACCGCCAGCGTCGCTTCGTTGGGGCGCTCCGGCGGCTGGTTCAGCGCGCCGCTAATGAGGACCGCCGCGATGATCGCCAGCACCACCAGCCCGCCTACCACCAGATACAGCGGGTTGAACCGCCGTTCGGCGGTCACCGGGCGTGGCTGGCGCGCCGCCGGAGCGCGTCCGCCGGGACGCGGGGCGACCGTCTCCAACTGGCGCAGCGCCTCCTGGGCGCGGCTGTTGTTCGGGTTGATGCGCAGCGCCCGTTCCAGACAGGCGCGCCGTTCCTGCAGCGAGTCCGCCACCGACGCCAGCCACATCCAGGCCACTTCGTTGTCCGGGTTGGCCGTGACCACCTGGCGCAGGATTTTCTGCGCGTTGGCGCGGTCGCCCCGCCGCGCGGCCTCGATACCCGCTTTTAGTCGTTCGTCCACAGCGCGATTACTCGCCAAGCTGGCCTCCGTTCGGGTGATGCAAGCGGCACAGGCCCCGCTTAATGGGGCAGCACAAACAACCAGACGACGATCACAATCCCCAGCACAATCATCACGCCGGACACCACGCCAAAAATCAGCAGGACGCGGTTCTGCTTGGCGGCTTCG
Source organism: Chloroflexota bacterium (assembly GCA_016223085.1). Classification (GTDB taxonomy): domain Bacteria; phylum Chloroflexota; class Anaerolineae; order Aggregatilineales; family Phototrophicaceae; genus CFX2. Next base: position 1,393,898 of record JACRPS010000003.1, on the reverse strand, counting down.
CTGTGGTTCATCCTGTAGAGCTGCTTGCGGGCGGTTTCGTTGTCCGGGTTCACCGACAGCACCCGGTTCAGCCACTTTTTGCGTTCGGCTTTGGTACTGGCGATTTTTGCCATCCACATCATCGCCCGCTCGTTGCGTTTATCCTGGCTGAGAATCTGCTGGAACGTAATCCGCGCCGCGTCCGTATTGCCCGCCTTCGCCGCGCGGATGCCCATCTGGAGCAGTTCTTCGCGGTTTGGTTGAAGCCCACCACTGCTGGTTGACATATCTTCTGTTCCTCAACGTCCCCAAATCTGTTTCTATTGTACCAAAAATTGCCGAAGCGATTCGTAGCGATCCATAAAACTCCGTGGGGACACGGCGTGCCGCGTCCCTGTTGCAGCCTTGGATTATGGCGTTCCTAGCTGGCGACGCCAGCGATGCGTAAGTAGAGATAAGCCAGCGTCACCACCCAGATCAGCGAATCAATCCGGTCGAGCACGCCGCCGTGACCGGGGATGATATTAAACCCGGCCAGATGCGAGTCGCCGGCATGAAAAAACCGCTTGATGCGCGATTCAAACAGGTCGCCCAGCATGGCCGCTGGCGGGCCAAGCACCAGCAGCGGCACGACCAGCGGCGTCAGCAGGCCGCTGGCTGCCGCCCATGCCAGCCCGCAGAGGAAGCCGCCGATCAAGCCGATCACCGCGCCTTCAACCGTTTTCTTGGGGGAGATGCGGGGCGCGAGCAGGTGTTTGCCCCACAGCCGGCCACCGGCATAGGCCAGCGTATCTGTCCCCCACGTCAGCGCCAGAACCAGAATGAGCCACTCCAGCCCCTGTGGGAACGCTCGCACGCCGATGAGAAACGCCGATGGCAGGCCAACGTAGATCAGCCCGGCAACGGTGGCAATCACCCGGTACAGCCGCAGCGCAGGCGGGGTGCGGCGCGCGGTTTCCACCAGGAAGGCCATAACCGCCGCCAGCAGCGGCAGCACGACCAGCAGCGCGTCCTGGTGCGCCTCGAAGGCAGCCAGCAGCGCCAGCAGGGCCGGCACGCCGATCAGCGCCACGCCGGGTGTTTGCCGGTCGCGTCCAAGCGTGTAAAATTCCAGCAGCGCCGTCACTGCCAGCGCCGCCACAATCCCGACCAGCAGCCACCCCCCGATGTAGGCGACGACCAGCGCCAGTGGCCCACCGACCAGCGCCGTCATGGTGCGAACGGCCAGATTGGATAAATTCTGTTCCTGCTTGTTGGGGACGGATTTGGTCATCATGATCTTAAGTGACACCGATTATCCATCTATTGTAACGGACAAGCCAGCTTTATGCTCGGTAAATCCTTTATTGGTAGAGTGTAAATTCGGAGTTATACTGTAATCAGTACCTAAATACTGCATCAACCCGATCCGTAATAACGGCACAGCCCGGTTGGAACTGTGACGGTCACGCATGGGCAGAGGCTCTACTTCCCGATTGACGGCTACAGACGCCTGGCAGCGGCTGACCTTCCCCGCGCCGGCGCTGCGATTGACCCACCAGCGCCAGCAGGCGCGGCTGCTGGCAGCCCTGCATCTGGTCTGGCTGGTGTTGGCGCTGCTGGATTTCCTGTACCATGTGGCGACCACTGCGGGCTTCTGGCAGGCGCACTTCACCGAATTTAGCGCCGTGCTGCTGGTGCTGGCCGCTGCCTACGCCCTCAGCCGCAGCCGGATGTATCTGCTGGCCGCCGCGCTCGATTTTGGTCTGGGTATCATCGCTATCCTCATCCACCTGGGTAACCTTCCGCTGGTCTACCCGGAGCACATCTTCTATCTGATGGCGCTGGGTTATCTCGCCAGCATTTTTCTCACACCTGGCGCGGCGATCACGCTTGTCACTGGCACCCTGTTTCTGCCGGATGCGCTGGCGCTGCTGCGGCTGGACCCGCTGCTGGCAGCGGCCATCAGCTTCAGCCTTCCGGCAGGGGTGTTTGCGCTGCTGATCGCGCGGCAACGCCACCTGCCATCGGAGTCGCTGCGGTCCGAATGGCTGGACTATCAGCAGCAGTTTGAGTTTATCGCGGATAACACCCACGACATCATCGGGCGGATTGCGCCGGATGGCCGCATCCTGTACATCAATCAGGCCGTCGAACGGATGCTGGGCTACCCGCGTAGCCATTTTCTCGGTCTTTCGATGCAGGAATGGCTGAAGCTGGTGCATCCTGATGATATGGAACGGGTGCGCCAGCAGTTGCAGGAGACGGCTTTTTTAACGACCACCACCGTGATGCACTATCGCTGCCGCCACCGGGACGGACATTACGTGTGGATTGAGAGCATTAGCAACCCGGTGCGCGATACGACCGGCGAAACCGGCATCATCGTTGTCACCCGCGACGTGACCGACCGGGTAGGCGCCGAAAACCGGCTGCGCGACTCGCAGGCCTTCCTGCAATCCACGCTGGACGCCATGCCGTCACACCTTGCCATCCTCGATGAAAACGGCACGATTATGGCGGTGAACGCCGCCTGGCGCGACTTTGCCGATGCCAACGGGTTCACTGCGCCGGATTATGGCGTCGGTCTGAATTACATCAGTGTCTGCGAAGCGTCATACCTGAACGGGCTGGAGGAAGCGCGGCAGGTCGCGGAGGGGATTCGCCGGGTGATCGCCGGTGAGAGCAGCAGTTATTCCCACGAATATGCCGCTTCCAGCCCGACCAGCCAGCAGTGGTTTTTGACGCGGGTGGCACCGTTTCCGGGGCAGAGCGAGGCGCGGGTGGTAGTGGGGCACCAGAACGTGACCGAAACCCGCCTGGCGCAGGAAGCTCTGGAACAGGCGCTGGGGATGCTTCAGGTGTCCTACGATACGCTGTATCGGCTGATCGAACAAAGCCCGGTCGGCATCCAGGTGTTTGATACCGGCGGCCTGTGCCTGAACGCCAATTCGGCGCTGCTGGAGCTGTTTGGCGTGCCGGACCGGAACGAGCTGATCGGCCATTTTAACATCCTGACTGATGCGATGTCCGAGGCTGCCGGCACGCGCGCGGGCTATCTGCGGGCGCTGGAAGGCGAAATGGTACATCTGCCGCAGGTCTATTTTGACTTCGCGCAGGCCGACCCGCGTTATACCACCGGCATGGCCGGTCGCCGTGTTTTCAGCGTCGCGTTTTTCCCGGTTTATGACCAGCAGAACACTATCGTCAACGTCGTGGCGATGAATCAGGATGTGACACAAAGCCGCCGCGCCGAGCAGCAGCGTCTGGAACTGGCGCTGGAACGGGAGCGCGTCCGGCTGCTGCGGGGCTTCATCAGCGACCTGTCGCACGATCTGCGCACGCCGCTGGCGACGATCAGCACCAGTGTCTACCTGCTGTCCAAAGCGACCGACGACGAACGCCGCGGCCACCACGCCGGGGTATTGCAGACACAGGTGAGGCACATGGAGCAGGTGTTAAAACATCTGCTGAGCCTGGAGCATCTGGAAAGCGGCAGCGAGGACCTGGCGTTGCGGGAAGTCAATCTGAATGAACTGGTTGAGCAGGTGGTGAGCGACCATCTGGCGGCAGCCGCCGCCCGGCGCCAGGAATTGATCTTCCAGCCGGATCCAAACGCCATCCCGCTGCTGGCGGATCCATCCCGCCTGCGCGAGGCCATCACCAATCTGCTGCTGAATGCCATCAGCTACACGTCTGACGGCGGCGCAATCACCGTCCGCACCATCCGGCAGCCGGAGTACGCCTGTATCGAGGTGCAGGATACCGGCATCGGCATCAGCCCGGCGGATTTGCCGCATATCTTCGATCACTTCTTCCGCGCCGACAAAGCCCGTAGTACCGACACGGGCGGCATCGGCCTGGGGCTGACGATCACCCGGCGCATCGTTGAACTGCACCGGGGCGAAATCACCGTGAACAGCGCGCCGGGGCGAGGCAGCACCTTCCGCATCTGTCTGCCGGGCTAACGTTCCAGCGGCAGGCGTTTCATCATCCAGCCGAACGTGCCATCGTCGAGGCTGTACACGTCCATATAACCCGCCTCTGCCAGAAAACTCGCGCCATACAGGCTGCGCACGCCGGATGCGCACACGATCACCACCGGCTTATCCGTGGGGATTTCGTTCACGCGCGCCGGCAGATCGTCCAGCGGAATGTGAACCGCGCCGGGAATGTGCCCCATCACCCATTCCTCGAGTTCGCGCACGTCCACCAGCATATGGTCGCCCGGCTCAAAGCGGTCGCGGTAGGTGTCAATGTCAATCGTAAAAAACTGACCGGTCATCGGTGTTTGCGCTCCCTGTGTTGATGCGCCCAAACCTAATGGATGACCGAAAACAGATTCATGGAACGTAGGGGCGAACCGCCGGTTCGCCCCTACGAAAAATCTATGTATCGGTTTTCATTTAACCATAAGAGAGGGGGCAGTATGGCAGGTCCTCAAGGAAGACGGTGAGTGCAGTGAGGATATTAGGCCACATCATCACCATCCCAGAGCAAGCCGTTTTTGTTCCGCCAGCAGAATACTCTGCTGTGTCCAGGGCGGCGCGCCGGGAAAGCGCAGAACTTCCGGCGCGGTCAGCCAGTGAAGGGCTGCTACCTCTTCCGCGTCTTTCACAGTCACTTCTCCGCCCGCATACTGGCATAAAAAGACAATATCCACCACCGGTTCGCCGGTGTCTATGATGAATGACTTGCTTTCGACATAGGCCATCGCGCCCACCTGTACGCCGACTTCTTCCTCGATTTCCCGGCGCAGCGTTTCTTCCAGGACATTTCTCGCTTCCCGCGTGTTTTCGATCTTGCCGCCGATCAGGCTCAACAGTCCGGCAGCATGGTTTTCGCCTGCGCCTCGTGTCACCAGCAGGTAGCGTCCATCCTTCACAACCGCGCCTTCAACGTTGACGATGTAGAAATAGTCGGGGAGCATGTGGATTCCTTTAGTAACCGGGAAAACGGGGCGACCTGCCAGGTCGCCCCTACTTCTGTTTTGGCGCTCTTGGTGTCCTGGCGGCTCAACCGTTACCGCAATTCCAGCGCATGGCTGTTCACCAGTCCCGTTGCCATCTGGATGAAGTCCGCCAGTGGCATCGCGCCCAGGTCTTCGTCCGTCCGCAGGCGCACGCTGACCGTGCCGTTTTCGATGTCGCGGTCACCCAGGATGAGCAGGTACGGCACCAGCCGATCACGGTGCTCACGGATTTTGGCCTGCATCCGGCTCTTGCTTTTATCCACTTCCACCCGCAGGCCGTGCTGCCTAAGCTGCGCCGCGATGCTCTCCGCCGCTTCCACGTGCCGGTCGGCAATCGGGATAATCACCGCCTGCACCGGCGCCAGCCAGACCGGGAACGCGCCGGCGAAGTGTTCGATCAGGATGCCGATGAAGCGTTCCATGCTGCCAAACGGCGCGCGGTGAATCATGATCGGGCGCTGGCGACTGTTGTCCTCGGCCACGTACTCCAGTTCGAACCGCGCCGGCAGATTATAATCCACCTGCACCGTGCCAAGCTGCCATTCCCGTTTCAGCACATCGCGCACCATGAAGTCCAGCTTCGGCCCGTAGAAGGCGGCTTCACCGGCCTCGACGTTGTAATTCAGCCCCAGGTCTTCACACGCCTGGATGATCGCCTGCGTGGCCTGCTCCCACTGTGCTGGGTCGCCCACGTACTTGTCGCTCGCCGGGTCGCGCGTGCCCACGCGGGCGCGGAAGTCCGCCAGCCCCAGCGAATTAAAGATCGTCTGGATCAGGCGCACCACGTCCTTAAACTCGTCCAGCAGTTGACCGGGCGTGACAAACAGGTGGGCGTCGTCCACCGTGAAACCGCGTACGCGCGTCAGTCCCGTTAGCTCGCCGGACTGCTCGTAGCGGTAGACCGTGCCAAACTCCGCCAGGCGCAGGGGCAAATCGCGGTAGGAGCGCATCTCGCTCTTGTAGATCATGATGTGGTGCGGGCAGTTCATCGGCTTCAGCAGGAATTCTTCCTCGTCCACCTGAATCGGCGCGTACTGGCTGTCCTTGTAATACGGGTAGTGGCCAGACGTTTTGTACAGGTTGATATTGCCGATGTGGGGTGTCACTACCGGCAGGTAGCCGTTGTCCAACTGCGTGGCGCGCAGCCAGCGTTCCAGCGTGTCACGCAGCATCGCGCCATAGGGTTTCCACAGAGGCAGTCCCTTGCCCACCAGCGGGCTGATCGTAAACAGATTCAGCTTTTCGCCGATGACGCGGTGATCGCGGCGTTTGGCTTCGTCCAGCAGGTGCAGGTATTCCTCAAGCTGCTCCGCCGTTTCCCAGGCCGTACCATAAATGCGCGTGAGCTGTTCGCGCTCCTCGTCGCCGCGCCAGTAGGCGCCGGCGGGCGCTTTAAACGTGATGCTGATCGCGTCCGGGTTGATCTCGCGCGTGTTTTTGACGTGTGGCCCCCGGCACAGGTCCGTGAATGTATCCTGCGTCCAGAATGTGATTTTCTCCGCCGGCTGGGCGATTTCGTTGCCCATGTCGTCCACGCGCCCGGCCACCAGATCGTTGATGAGTTCCAGCTTGTACTTCTGGCTTTTGAAGAAGGCGCGCGCTTCGTCCGGCGTGACTTCCTTCTCCGTGAAGTCGTAGCCGCCGCGAATGATCTCCCTCATGCGGTTCTCAACCCACTGCAAGTCCTCCTCGCTGATCGGACGCGGCAGGCCGAAGTCGTAGTAGAAACCGTCCTCAATCGGCGGGCCGATGGCGATCTGCGCTTCCGGGAAGCGTTCCAGCATGGCCTGCGCCATGACGTGCGCCGTTGAATGGCGGATTCGATAGAGTTGACTGTTTTTGTAGTCGGCTTTTGACATGATTCTCTCCGTGTGTTGGTTAACCCCCATCCCCAGCCCTTCCCCCGTACACGGAGGAAGGGTGAAAAGCCGTTTTTCCTGCCCCTCTCCGTGAACGGGGAGGGGAACGGGGGAGGGTAAAATGCCTGAAAATAAATACGCCGGGGTGATGTCCCGGCGTATTATAGACGAATACGGCGTGATTGGTCAGGCTTGGTCAGCCCTCTACCAGCAGGACATCCGACAGGACGACGGCGGCGACCTCGCTCGTCGCGCGCGCGCCAGCAGTAGTAGTTCGCGGCTCGTCGTCCGTCACCAGCGTGAACAGGCTCTCAAACGTATCAAGCGCCAGCAGATTGTCAATCGTATCTTCAATCGTATCGCGCGAGAGGTCTTCGACCACGATGTGCGGTGTTTCCATCGCGGCGTAACGCACCGGCGGCACGTCAGCCATCTGCTTGCCCATCATATAGCTGAGGTGCATCTGGCGCTGCAAATAGGGCAGCGTCACAAACGCCGCCGTATAAATCTTGCCGCTTTCCATCTCGATCAGCACATCACAGGCATCGGCTTCGTCGTCCTGCATTTCAAACCAGACGTGTTTTGGAATCTCGATCATGGTCGTAATTTCCTACTGTTTGTAACTCATTACGAATAAAGTTAGTAATTTACTGTAATTTTTGCTCTCTATCTCTGACAGCATATGACAAAATCAGGTCGTTTGTCAAGCGACCAACGGACTAAAAACAAGGCTGCGTTAAGACTGAGGGGGACAGCGGCCACAAGCATTAAGATTCGTACACTTTTTACGCAAAAACACTGGCAATAGTGTTACACTCAGTGTATATTCATTACAAATATTGAGAAATATTTGCAACGAGGAGTCCCCACATGAACAAAACCAAAGTCCTCGTGGTCGAGGATGATCCGAACATCTGCAAGCTCATCAGCGACTACATGACCGCGCATGGCTACGACGTGACTGCTGTCAGCGACGGGCCGGAAGCGCTGGACTACATCCGCCAGCGCGGGCTGCCGCACATCGCCCTGATTGACCTGGCGCTGCCGACCATGCACGGTTTTGAGCTAAGCAGCAAGCTGAAGTCTATGGCGGATGTACCGATCATCTTTGTTACGTCCACGAGTGACACGGACACGATTGTGCAGGGCCTGAAACGGTATGCCGAAGACTTCATTGTCAAACCATTTGAACTGCGCGAACTGGAAGCCCGCGTCCAGGCGGTGCTGGCGCGGATGCCCAGCCTTGACTACGCCAGCGAGCCGGTTGTGAACATTGACGACCATCTGCAGGTGGATTTTGCGCACAACCGCCTGACCGTCGCCGGCAAAACCTACGGCCTGACACCGACCGAGTCGATTCTGCTGCACGTGCTGCTGCGCAACGCCGGGCGTGTGGTCGAAAACCGGATGCTGATCGCCCGCGTCTGGCCGTCGGAAGATGTGTACGAGGACACGCTGCGCGTCCACATGCACCGGCTGCGCCGCAAGCTGGAAGCCGATTCGCATCACCCGCATTACATCCGCACCGAACGCGGTGTTGGTTACATGTTCACTATCCGCCCGCCGGATAACAGCGCGGCGGATGGCGCAACCGAGGACGGGGACTCGCCGGATAAAGACTAGCCGCCATGTCCACTGAGATTCAGGCGGCGCGAGCAACACCCACTACCGCAGAGCAGTTGGTTCGGCTGCTTCAGGCCATTGCCGACGACCTGCCGCTGCAACTGGCGGTGGTGTATTCTTACTACCACCACCTCAACCGGCTTGAATCAATTGCCGAATACGCTGCTGCCCCGGCTACCACCGGGGCACAGAACCGCCTGCGCCGCCTGCTGGAAGACCGGGCCGTCCCCGGCAGCGAGCCGCTGCTGTGGCTGCATTCCCGTGACCTGGCCGGCACAGGTATGTCGTCCGGCGTGGTGTTCCGGCTGCTGCTGGGCGAGGAGTTGATCGGCCTGCTGGCCGTGTTCTCAACCGCGCCAACGGATTACACCAGCGATGCCATCCAGTCCATCCTGCCCTGGGTGGGCATGGTTCGCACCATTGTTGAAAACAAACACCTGCGGGATAACCAGGCCGCCGCACGGGCGCTCCAGTCGGCGGCGCGGATCATCGGGGACTCACCATCACCGCAGGCGCTGGTCAACATCGTGCGGGAGCAGTTGTGCAATCCCCATGTCGGGATGTGCGTGCTACTGTTCTACGGGCCAGTGCAGGAAAATCGTCCCAATGGGCCGTTTGAGTACCTCGAAGTGCAGGGAAGCTGGCTGCGCCGCTACGGTGATGGCGTCGGGCTGGGGGTGCGGCTGTATCTCGACCAGTACGCCGATCTGGTCCAGGAACTGGACACACGCAAAGTCATTACCGTGCCGACGCTCAAGCCGTACAAAAACCGGCTGGACCCGCTGGTGCGCGCCATCCTGCGGGCGGAACGGCTACAATCGCTGACGTTAATCGCGTTGCACGCGCCGCAGCGCCGGCTGGGGGTGATCGCCATTGCGACGGATACCCCGTACCAGTTCACGCCGCTGGAGCTGGACAACTTCCAGACCTTCAGCGACTTTCTGGCGGTCGGCACGATGGCCGGGGTGCTCCAGCGCCAGCACGATCAGGTGCAGCAGGCGCGGTCCGCCATGCTGGACGCGGTCGCCGATGGGGTGATGCTGGTATTGCCGCATCCGCACCAGCCGTCCGTGCTGACGGTGAATGACTATTTCACGCGCATGTTCCAGATCAGCCGTGCCAGTGCCGAAGGCCAGCCGCTAACGGCGCTGCTCAACCAGATGCAGCTCCCGGACGACACCCGCCAGGAACTGCGCCGCCGCTGGTTCAACGTGCCGTTAAGCGACCCGGTGGTGCAGAAAGGCGAATTTGCGCTGATGCATCCGGACGGCTTCCCGGCGGCGATTGTCTGGTATAGCGCGCCGGTTCACCACGAAGGCCGGGTGATGGGGCGGCTGTTCACCTTTCATGATGTATCGGCGGAGCGCACCTCGGCCACGCTGCGGGCGAACTTTATCTCCTGGGTGTCCCACGAACTGCGGACGCCGCTGACGTCCATCAAGGGCTTTGCTGAGTTTATCCTGGAAGCCAGCGGCGACCAGTTGCCCGATCTGGCGCGGGAATATACCGAGATCATCCGGCACAGCGCCACCCACCTAAACCGCGTGTTCACCGACATCATCGAAATCGCCCGCGCCGATACCGGCCAGTTGAAGCTGAACATCAGCGACTCGCACCTGCCGGACATCATCATCAATACGGTGGCGCTGCTGGAATTGCAGTACAAGGAGCGCGGCCAGACGGTGATTATGGACCTGGACGACGACCTGCCGCCGGTACGGGTGGACCCGAACCGGATGGCGCAGGTCTTAAGCAACCTGCTGGTGAACTCGATCAAATATGCCCCGCCAGAAAGCCAGATTCACATCAGCACGCGCTACGTCCGCACCTGCAAGCACCTGCCGGCCAGCGCGCCGCCGGACGTAGTGCTGCCGGGGGTGCTGGTGACGGTGGTGGATGAAGGGCCGGGGATCGCGCCGGATGAAACCGAGCAGATTTTCCTGCCGTTCTTCCGCACGAAGGAAGCGCGCGCCAGCAAAATTGCCGGCACCGGGTTGGGGTTAACCATCGCCCGCAGTATCGTCGAACTGCACCGGGGCAAAATCTGGGCGGAAGGGCGCAGGCGCGGTCGGCGCGGCGGAACTTTTTTGCTGACCGTGCCGGTGGCGCACGGTACATGAACAGTGAAACAGTACTGAACATCCGTCAGACAGACCGGTTCTGTTGCCCTGACGCCAGGGTTATCCCCGGTCGGCGCCCTGGCCGTTGGTGGATACCGGCTGCTGTGCCGCATTGTTACCGGTCATCGAAGTGACCATCTGCTGCGCGATATTGGTGAGTTCCATCGGCAGCACAAACTTGGTGGACGGACCGGCGCCAATCGCTCGCAGCGTGTCCATGTATTGCAGCGCCATCGTGTTCGGGTCTACGTCTTTCGCCTGCTCGTAGATGGCCTGCAGCGCGGCGGCATACCCCTGCGCCCGCAGGAGCTGCGCCTGTCGCTCGCCTTCCGCCTGGAGAATCGCCGATTCCTTCAAGCCCTGCGCCCGCAGCACGGCGGCCTGTTTTTCACCTTCCGCCACCGCAATCGCCGCTTCACGTTCGCCGCTGGCGCGGGTAACGGTCGCGCGGCGCTCGCGTTCGGCGCTCATCTGGCGGTTCATCGCGTCCTGCACGTCGCGCGGCGGCTGGATTTCGCGGATTTCAACCGTCGTCACTTTCATGCCCCAGCGTTCGGTGATTTCATCCAGCTTCACCCGCAGCGTGTCATTGATCTGTTCACGCTTCGCCAGCACGTCATCCAGACTGATGTCACCAATGACGGCGCGCAGTGTGGTAGTAGCGATGTTCACCGCCGCGCTGACCACGTTTTCAACCTGCAACACGGCGCGTTTGGGGTCAACGACGCGGTAGTACACCAGAAAGTCAATCGCAATTGGCGCATTGTCCTTCGTGATCGCGGTCTGCGACGGGATATCAAGGAACTTCTCGCGGATGTCCACTTTCCGCGCCTGCTCGATGACCGGGATAATCAGCACGATGCCTGGCCCGCGCGTCCCGGCATAGCGTCCCAGCGCCAGCACTACCAGCCGTTCCGTCTCCGGCACGATACGAATCATGCGCGTAATGACGTAGAACAGGATCAGGACAACAAAAATTACCAGAATGAGCGTAAACTGATCCATGATTAGCTCTCCTCAAGCGTATGTTTGTGTTTCAGCCCTTCGACGGCCAGTTGCAGCCCGTCGCGTTCGACGACCACGATCTCGTCGCCGGTGTCCAGTGGTTTGGCGCTGGCCGCCGTCCATTGTTCGCCGTTGACATGCACCGTCCCGACATAGTTGCGTCCTACGCGCTCGAACGGACGGATGACCCGCCCCGCCGCGCCGATCAACTGCCCGTTGTCGTCAATCACCGCGCCCTGCTGGCGCGTCTTCGCCAGCAGCGGCATGAGCGCGAAGCGGTGGTACAGCAGCGAAATCCCGATAGTGACTGCGATCAGCAGCCACGACACCTGCATCCCGTTAAACAGGAACAGCCCACCCAGCACCTGCGGCACCAGACCCAGTTCCGCCACGCGCGCCCAGCGCTGGCTCAGGAACGGAATCAGCAGGAAACTGAGGACGCCCACCACCAGCAGCAGCATCGCCAGCCAGTTCACCGGCATGGCCTGCAGGATGACGATCACGCCGATCAGTGCGCCCACCGCCAGTAGTTCCAGCACCCCGGTGCCCGGCACGTAGGCTGCCGTGACGGCGATCCACAGCCCAAACACCAGGATGAGGTAAACGATATTCGGCTCCATCATCAGCCAGTCAATCACGTGATGTCCTCCCCACGCCTCTTGACCCCATTTCTTATTATACGGCACTTTTACCCTTTATTTTCCCCCTAGAGTCTGGGGCACAGCGAAAAATAAAGCCATCTACGGGTCAGAACGAGGCGGCTCAACGTTTTTAGTCTCCAGTTGTCAGTTCTGAAAACTCGGAACTCGCCAACTCGGAACTCGGAACTCCCCTAAAACCGCCCGGTCATTGCCTGGGCGTAGCCGGTGAGTTCAGCGTAGCCATAGCCGGTGGCGTCGCCGGTGATGCGCACCGCGCCTTCCCAGTAATCCACGTTGCCGCCGCCGTGTAACTCCTGGTCGGCCAGCAGCGGCGTGAGCGTGAGGTTCAGCGGGTCGGCGTCGCCGGTGTTGACCGTGATGTTCCAGCCCGCCGGATACACCGCGCCGGTATGCGGACTGGTCCACGTGGCCGTCACGTCCAACGTAAAATCGCTCGCGTTGAGATAGCGCGTGCTGCCATCGGGATTGACCAGCAGGCCGCCAAAGGCCGGTTCGCGCCCGCCATTGTTCAGCCGAATCTGGCCAAGCATCAGTTCGCGGTTATCGTCAAGCTGGAGGCCGAACCAGTCCCAGCCCTGAGCGCCTTCGCCCAATGCGCTGGTGCTGAATTCGTGATCTTTCCAGGTCGTGCCGCTAACCGCAAAGGTTTCGCCGTTGATAGTAATCGTGCCGTTCGTCAGCAGGCGTGTCAGGCTGTAATAATAGCTGGCGTTGCCGGGTTCGTCGCTCTTGGGGCTGAGGCCGTTATCCCCTTGCAACGCGGGCGGCTTGACCTGCTCCAGCGCCAGCTCAACGGCGAAGTTCGCCCCCTGCGCGGTGATATGCGTCCGGCGCGCCTCGTCGTCCTGCGCCGCCACCTGCCAGCCTTCCAGCCACACCCGGTATCGCGGCTCAACCACCGCGCCGGCCAGCCCGGCGCTGCCCCGGCTGAACCGCTGCTCGTGGAAGTAGCGCCCGCCGGCCACGTCGGTCACGGCAAAATGCGCCATATAAATCTGGCTGGCGCGCCACTCGGAAGCCGAATCATTCCCCTCTCCCTCAGCGAGTATTGGCTGTGGCGTCAGCGCGCGCCGGAAAATGGTGAACTGGTAGCCGAAGTGACGGCCATCGGCAGTTTCAACGTTGCCAGTGTAATACCACCACTCGGTTTGAAACGCCGGGTGAGCGCCAAAATCACGCGGGAACCGCCAGTCCCAGCGGCCAATCGCACGCGTGAAGCCGTTGCTGTCCATACTAATGTCCGCCAGCACGGCGTCGGCATTCACTTCGCCGTTCCCGCCAACGTTCATCAGGCTGAAACCAAACACAATCACCGCCAGCGCCGTTACACCCAGAAAAATCCATCGCCACATCGTCAGTTTCCAGTTTTCAGTTGTCAGTTTTCAGCCAACAATCGGCTGGCTGTTTTGTTCATCTATTCACAATCTGAGTTTAGTCCATTTACGTGAGAACCACATGAAAACCCTGTATTGAACTGAAAACGGATGACCGATTACTGACAACTACTGCACAAAACTGACGCTGGTGATGTTGGCGTAGGGCGTGCAGTAGGTGCGGCGGGTATCGTTCCAGAGCTGGCTGAAGCAGAAATAATCGTCACCGATGTCCTCCAGGCGCACCGAGTCGCCCGGTAGCGACACATCAAATTCGCCGGCGACCGGCGCGGCGAAGCGCACGACGAAGGCGGTGCCCGCCGCTTCCAGCCGCTCCAACGTGGCGCGCAGGCTGGACGGTGCGGGCTGCGCCTGCGTGAACTGCCCCGAAGCCAGCGTCAGCACCAGCACGGCAACCAGCAAAAGCGCAAGTCCGGTCAAGGCCAGATGTCGAGCCATCATCCTGTTCCTTCCATTCCTTATGGGATGGTTCAAGCATATCACAGACACCCGCAGGCCGAGAGGGTGAGGCGAGTGGAAAGGGATGTAGGGATGAGTCAAAGACGATAAGCTACCGGCTACCCGCCGTCTTTGCATGAAGATTTTCCTTGATGTATAGTGGAAACGAATCTGTGCTACAATGCAAAAAGTTCATCAAGCCACCCGTCAGAGCGACCGTTGAGGCCGCCCTCGGATAAAGGTGTTGGTAGGGGCGGGGCGTATCTCGTCCTTACTCCAGGGAAAATTATTGCTGTATCAAGGGGAGTCCTTCCGTGCCAACAAAATCACGGACTGAACAACTGGTGGAACGCCTGCGCGATCTGCAGGCCAGTTCAGGCGATGTGGAAGCCGCCGCGATTGTGAGCGTGGACGGCCTGAGCATGGCTTCGTCGCTGCCCGGCCACATCGAAGAAGACCGGGTGAGCGCGATGTCCGCCGCCATGCTGTCGCTGGGCGAACGGATTTCGACCGAACTGGGGCGCGGCGCGCTGGAACAGGTCATGGTCAAGGGTGAAAACGGCTACGTTATCCTGACCGCCGTTGGCGAGGAAGCCGTGCTGACGGTGCTGGCGCGCAAGGAAGCCAAACTCGGTCTGATCTTTCTGGACGTAACCCGCACGGTTGACGCCCTGAACCAGCTTGTTTAATCCATGTGATAACACCCGTGCGCGAACCCAGCGGTCTGTATTACCCGAACCGCATCGCCCGCTATTTTTTCCTGGCGATGGAGGACGTGATGGGCAAAAATGGCCTGAACGTCGTCCTCAGCCTGGCCGGGCTGGATGCCTACATCGGGCATCCGCCGGAGGATAACCTGGCGGGCGAGTTTGATTTTGCCGCAATGGCCGCCATTCAGGAGGCGCTGGAAGAGATGTATGGCGCGCGGGGCGGGCGCGGCATGGCGCTGCGGATTGGCCGCGCCAGCTTTTCCCAGGGGCTGCGCACCTTCGGCGCGCTTGCCGGTATGAATGACGCCGCCTTCCGGGCGCTGCCGCGCGACGCGCGCTGCCGCCTGGGGTTGATGGCGCTGGCGAATGTCTACTCCAGCTTTTCCGACCAGCAGTCCTCATTTGAAGAAGATCAGCAGTGTTACCGTTTCATCGTGCAGGTCAGCCCAATGGCGTGGGGACGCACGTCCGACAAGCCGGTGTGCCACGCGCTGGTGGGCAGCCTGCAGGAATGTATGCGCTGGATTTCCAACGGTTACGAATATTATGTTCACGAGTCAGCCTGCCGTGCGTGTGGGGATGAAGCCTGTATCTTTACCATCAATAAAACGCCGATAGGGGGAGGGGTTCGTGAGTGAGAAACCCAGAATCCTGATCGTCGAGGATGATCTCGACCTGGCCGAGATGTTAAGCGCCTATTTCCGCGTCCAGAATTACGACGTACTGACGGCCACCTGGGGCCGCGACGCGCTGGACATTGCCGGACAGGAAAACCTGCACCTGATTATGCTGGACATCCGCCTGCCGGACATTGACGGCTATGAGGTGTGCCGCCAGCTTCGCACCCAGCGCCGGACGCAGTACCTGCCGATTATCTTCCTGACGGAAAAACGCGACCGGGTGGACAAGCTGCAAGGGCTGGAACTGGGCGTGGTGGATTACATCACCAAGCCGTTCGACATTCAGGAACTGCGGCTGCGGGTGCGGAACGCCATCAGCCGGGCGCAGCGCCCCAGCCTGAGCAATCCGGTCACAGAACTGCCGGAAGGCGACGTAGTGAACGAACGGTTGGACGCGCTGCTGCTCAGCGACACCGCCTGGGCGGCGCTGCTGCTGTCGCTCACCGGGCTGGCGGAATTCCGCGAACTGTACGGCTTTGTCGCCGCCGATGACGTGCTGCGGGCGGTGACGCTGATGATCCGCAACGCGGTACGCGAACACGGCGGCGAAGACGATTTTATCGGCCACCTGGAAGGCGATGATTTCCTCATCCTGACCGCGCCGGACAGGGTGAGCGCCATCCGCGACCGGATTGAAAACCGGGTGCGGCTCTCCCGTGAATACTTTTACCGCGACCGTGACAAGGCGCAGGAGGCGCTGGAATCGAACCAGCTTCGGCTGCGCAGCGGCCTTGTCGAAAGTAAGGACGGCCCGTTTGCCGACGTGGCCGCGCTCAAGCAGGCGCTGTATTCGGCGGCGGTGACGGCGTAGACTGGCGGCTGGCGAAAATTCGGGGGAATAATGTAGGGACATGGCGGTGCCATGTCCCTACGTTTTTATTGGGTTGGCATGGTATCGTGCCGCCGCGTGCCGGGGATTTCCAGCACAAAATCTGCGCCGAACGCCCGCGCCGGCGTCAGCGCCCCACGATAGCTGCCATCCAGCACACGCTCAACTACCCGCACCCCGGCCTCTGCCGTGAAGCGGTAGGCTTCGACCGTTTCCAGCCACGCCTGCCGCATCTCGCCGCGCGTATTGTGAACCCGCGCATACACCCACGAACGTCCGCTGCTGCGCCGCGCTTCGCTGGGGCCGGTCATCTGCCGGTCAACCAGTTGCCCCGCCAGGTCGCGCAGCGCGCCGGCTTGCAGCGCCAGCCGCAGCAGCGGCCCGACCAGCCGGAACTGCCGTACCAGCGATGGCGGAAAGGTGAGATAGGCGGTGATGTTTGGGATGCCGGTGGTGTGGTAGCCCATTTCCACGTCGCCCCAGGGCGCGGGCATGGCATAGCGCCGCCCGTACGGGAACTGGAACCAGCGTGCCCCTTCGCCAAACCGGATGTTCATCAGGTTGCCCTCCCGCCGCACCACGTTCCCCACGCGCGGAAGGATTTCGAGCATGGATTTGGTCGTCCCGGCGCTGGTGTTGGTTCCCGCGCCAGAGGCCGTGTTCAGCGCGTCCACGACCACTTCGAGGTGAGTCGCGTCCGGCAGTTGGTCGGCCACGTATTTCAGCAGGCAGTCGCTGGGGATCACGTCAAAGCCCACGCCGGGCAGGATGGCGACACCCTGCTCCCGCGCCGCGCTGTCGAAGCTGAACGCCAGTTGATAAACGGGGATTTCGCCGGTGATGTCCAGATAATGCGTCGCCCCGGCCAGACAGGCACGCAGCATCGGCGCGGCGGTGTGGATAAACGGCCCGGCGGCATGATAGACCGCCGCCACCGCCGTGACCGCCTTCTGTAGCGCCGGCGTATCATCCAGGCTGACGGCGACATAATCCAGCTTCAGCCGGTCGGCCAGCGGCTTCAGCTTGCCTTCGGAGCGTCCGGCCAGCAGTGGTTTGTGCCCGCGCCGCACAGCTTCTTCCGCCACCAGCGTGCCGGTGTAGCCGGTCGCGCCGTAGATCATCCAGTCCGCCATGCGTTTCCCTCCAAACAAAACCGCCGGGTGCGCCGGCCTCCGAGACTATAACACCAACCGCCGAAACCATGCCAGTCGCATCGAGAATGGGAGGGGTGAACTGGGAGGACAATGTTTGCAGGGGCACGGCGCGCCGTGCCCCTGCGTGACCACGATTTTCACCTCTCCTTCGAGAAAAAAACTGGCTAAAAACTGAGCAGCGTTTGGTCTGTCCGGTGAGCAGCAAACCCCTGTATTGTTGGGGAAATCAGCGCAAAGGGGAATGCCATGTCAACCGAAATCAATAAAACGATTGTCCGCCGCTACTTTGACGAACTGTGGAATCAACGCGACCTCGCTACCGCCGACCAGATCGTTATGCCCAACGTGATTGGGCACGTCGCCGACAACCGCCTGAGCGGTGTGCACGCGCTCAAACAGCGGGTGCAGGCGGCGCACGAGGTTTACACCAACCTGCGTTTCCGCATTGAAGACCTCATCGCCGACCGCGACAAGGTAGTGGCGCGCTGGTCACAGACCGGTATCCACACCGGGCCGTATGAAGGGCATTCGCCCACTGGCCGCCATGTGATGACCAGCGGCATCAACATTTTCCGGCTGGCAAACGGCAAAATCGTGGAAATCTGGGTCAACAGCGATGACCTGGGCGAACTGCATCAGCTTGGGGTGCTGCCGCTGCCCAATTATTCCGGCTAAATGGCTGCCGGGGCGGCGGGCAGGTACAGCCGGAACGTGCTGCCCTGGCCGATTTCGCTTTCCACTTCAACGCGGCCACCGTGCAGATCAACCGCCTGCTGGGTGATCGCCAGCCCCAGCCCAGTGCCGGGGATGTCGCCCACATTGTCACCCCGATAAAACGGCTCAAACAGGAGCTTGCGGTTCTCCTCCGGGACGCCGATGCCTTCATCCTGCACCGCAAGCATGATCTGGTCGTCGGTCTGTGTCAGTTCAACACGGATACGGGACTGGGGCGGCGAGTATTTAACAGCGTTGGACAGCAGGTTGCCAATGGCGTGGTGCAGCAGTTTGCTGTCCCCCTCAAGCGTGATTTCCGGGGCGGATACGCTGTATTCGATCTGCCGGGTATCCTGCACCTGCAGTCGGGTATCGGCAACCAGCTGGTTACACAGCTCGGCCAGGTTCAGCGGCGCTCGTTTAAACTCCGGCGACAGCGATTCGGAATGGAGCAGCGTCAGGATTTCGTCCAGCATTTCGGCCAGGTGTTTGATCTGCGCCTGGATGGTGACAAAATGATCGCGCCGCGCGTCGGCGCTCATGCGCTCGTAGTAGCGTTCGATCAGACCACTGGAACTGGCGATGATCGCCAGGGGATTGCGGAACTCGTGCGAGACCATTGACATAAAGCGGTTGCGCAGATTCCGCAGTTCGATCTCCTTGTTGAGCGCCAGTCGCAGGCGCTCCTGTTCCAGCAGGTTGGCCTGCATCTGCTTGCGTTCGGTGATGTCCGCCGTCACCGAAATCACCTCCTGCGCCGTGCCGTTGGTATCACGGATGGGTGCGGCGTAGATACTGACATCAATCCGGCTGCCATCCTTGCGCTGCCGCTGGGTTTCAAAGCCGGCCAGCGGTTCCCCGGCCAGCACACCCCGTATCAGTTCAAGAAACTGTTCGCTGCGCTCCGCCGGTACAAATGGGGGGAACCTGCCCACCAGTTCTGCCTGGCTCCAGCCAAACATTCGCTCCGCCGCCGGGTTGCACATGCGGATCAAGCCCTGCTCGTCAAAGCGGAAAATCGCCAGCGGGGCAGCGTTAAAAACGGCTTGCAGCGTTTCGTTGGTTTGCCGCAGTGCCGCCTGCGCTTTCACCCGGTCGGTTACGTTCTGGGCAACAACCAGCACGGCGTCGTGACCGGCATAATCCAGCCGGTGCGAGACAATCTCGACATCCACCATGCGGCCATCCTTATAGCGGTGGCGCCACAGGCCGGAATGCTGTAGCGGTGTCCGGTTACGCGTGGCCGATTCGAGTAGCCGGGGGATGTCCTCCTCCGGACGGATGTCGGTGATGCGCATCGCCAGAAATTCGTCACGGGAATAACCGTACTGGTCAATGGCAGCTTCGTTCACATCGAGAAATGCCAGCGTATCCAGGTTATAGACCCACATCGGCAGGGGGTTATTCTGGAACAGGTGCCGGAAACTTTCTTCCCGGCGCTGCACGGTCTGTTCTGAACGGCGTTGGATTGTCCCTTCCCAGCGCAGTAGGGCATACAGGAGCAGCGACGTGACAATCACAAACAGTCCGCCCTTGTAGGTCTGGACCGTGTTGACCAGCGCGGGAATCGGAATGGCTGCCAGGACGGCGTCGGACAGGATGATCCAGAGTGTGGCTAACACACAGTAGATCAGGCTGAGGCGTAGTTCAAATTTCATCCACTGGTGTCTCAATCGTTTGTTTACGGTTTCCATTATAAGGTTGCTGAGGCCGATTCCAAAATATCAGATGGCAATTTGTACTCAATAAAAGGACAAATCAGTACGTGAGCACTGGCTCAATTCGTCTTCGCTCATTATACGATGCGGTCTGTTTTTCATCGGCCAAAAGGCTGAAATATCATTCCACCGAAAGCGCCTGACCGGAATCAACCCCAGGCCGGATGAACGACAGCGCAAACCGGTGTTCAATGAACCTGTCGTTACCCACTGGCACAGGCCAGTACAGAAGGAGTCAGTATCATGGGTATTCTCAGCACCGGCGAAATGCAGCGCGTAACAGGTGAATTCCAGCAGGCACAGGCTGCCGCCACGCTGCGCGAAAAACTGGAACGGTTTGACGAAGCAGTCGTGCAACTGCTGGCGCGGCACTCCATCACGCTGCTGCGGGTGTCCATTGGCATCGTCTACATCTGGTTCGGCGCGCTCAAATTTGTGCCCGGCCTTAGCCCGATTGAAGGCTTTATCCGCGAGGCGCTGCCGTTCCTGCCCGGTGATCTGTTCCTGCCGTTCCTGGCAGCCTGGGAAGTGTTGATCGGCGTGCTGTTTATCAGTGGCCGCTTTACCCGCATCACGATTTTGCTGATGCTGGCGCAGATGGGTGGCGCCATGTCGCCGCTGCTACTGGCAACCGACAAGGTCTTTAACCACTTCCCCTACGGCTGGAATCTGGTGGGGCAGTATATCTTCAAGGACATCATCCTGGTCAGCGCGGCGCTGGTGGTCGCGGAGGGACGAGGCATGCCTCGTCCCTACCTTTCCTCCGTCCCTTCTTCTCGTTTGTCCACCGATAACATTGCCGCTAACACCCCTCCCGCCAATTTTCTTCCAACCCCGCTGCAACGGCTTTTTTTGCCCGTTTCTAACAGTCTTCGGTTAAAATGAATCTGAGTTGGAAAAATCCCAGTTCGACCCTTACTGACCCTTTATAAACCAAAAAAGTTGTGTTATCCTATTCATCTAATTCTAACAAAACAGGAGTACGCTGAAGGAGATTTGGGCGAAGCGACTTTGTAAGCAGGATTGCCAATTCCGGCGAGGATGCTACAATAGTTCTAATGATAAGTCCTATCGTTCGCTGCAACCATGTCCCGTTTGCCTCGCACTCCGTACCGGTTCTTCCCCGCACGCTGGCAGGCCGTCTAACGCCGGGACAGTTTTTGCTTTCCCGAAGGGGATCTCTTCCCGATGCGTGGTGATACCGCCGAAACCCGCGCGATCAAGCTGGTGGATTTGCCGCTGGTCAAGCGCCTGAGCGAAAACGGCGTGGTGCTGGACTGCGAGTTGTGTTTCACCCAGAACGCGGGATCCACGCGCCAGGGTGGCTCGATTTTCATGCTGCTGCTGCCGTATCGGGGCGTGCACACCCTGATTACGCGGGCCGGCAAACAGCAGGTGGTCGGCCAGTTCCGGCTGAAACCGGACGGCAACTGCGCCCACATCGCCTACATCGCGCCGGTGCCGGAGGATGAAAGCGACGACGATACCGCCTGGCTGCACATCCTGGACGCGATGGCGGTTGAGGCGGGCAAACGCGGCGCGCATCTGCTGGCAGCAGAGGTAGACGAACATCTGCCGCTGTTTAAGACGATGCGCACCGCCAGCTATTCGATCTACGCACGGCAGGAAATCTGGCAGTTGCCTGCGGGGGTGGGGATTGAAGGGGATGATTCGGCTGAACTGACCGAGGCGACCGACGCCGATCTGCCAGGAATCCAGGTGCTGTACAGCAACATTGTGCCGCGCCTGGTACAGCAAATCCCGGACCTGCCGGGGGATGGTCATGGCCTCGTGTATCGCAAGGATGAGCGCATCGCGGGTTACATCGCCGTTGCGGAAGGCAAGTCCGGCGTGTACCTGATGCCGCACCTGCACCCGGAGGTGTTCAGCGAGGCGCCGGCCATTATCGCCGCTGCCGTCGCCCGCACCAACCGGGGTGCAAAACTGCCGGTGTACGTGCGCGTGCGCCGGTATCAGGATTGGTTGGACGACGCCCTGCTCGAACTCGGCTTTGATTGCCGGGCGCGGCAGGCCGTGATGGTCAAGCATATTGCCGCCGGTGTACGCACGACCAGTTTCGTGCCGCTGCACCGCAAGCTGGAAGCAGTTCCCAGCCCGGTGAAACCACCGACCAGTGGCATCACCGACACGTGATCGTATTGGACAAGAGGGAGTTATTTATCGTCCATATGGTAGAACGTCGCATAACGGATAACATACTCGAACTCAAACGAGTCCTCCCGGCTCGTTTTAGCCAGGCCCTCGATAAGGTCGGCAATAATGACGACCTGCTGGAAATCGTGCTTGACCTGGGCCGCATCCCCACCGCGCGCTTCTTCGAAGGCGAAGTGCCGCTGATGGATACCGAAGTCACCCGCGAAGACATTGACCAGATTGTTTCGAACATCGGCGCGTTTGACGCCGATAATCGCGCCGGTCTGGAGCGCACCCTGCACCGCATCTCGGCCATCCGCAACCGCCGGGGCGACGTGGTGGGTCTGACCTGCCGTGTGGGGCGCGCGGTCTACGGGACAATTGACATCATCCAGGATTTGATTGAATCCAACCAAAGTATCCTGATGATGGGGCCGCCCGGCGTGGGTAAAACCACCATGCTGCGCGAATCCGCCCGCGTGCTGGCCGACAGCCGCCGCGTCGTGATCGTGGACACCTCCAACGAGATCGGCGGCGACGGCGATGTGCCGCACCCGGCAGTGGGCCGCGCCCGGCGAATGCAGGTATCACGCCCGGAACGCCAGCATGAAGTGATGATCGAAGCGGTTGAAAACCACAACCCGGAAGTGATCGTGATTGACGAGATCGGGCGCGAACTGGAAGCGATGGCCGCCCGCACGATTGCCGAGCGCGGCGTACAGTTGATCGGTACGGCGCATGGCAATTCGCTGGAAAACCTGCTGCTGAACCCGACGCTGTCCGATCTGGTTGGCGGCATCGAGGCGGTGACGCTGTCCGACGAGGAAGCCCGCCGCCGGGGGACGCAGAAGACGGTGCTGGAACGCCGGTCGCCACCCACGTTTGACGTGCTGATCGAAATTCAGACCCGCGACCGGATGGTGATTCACGAAGATGTGGCCGCGTCGGTGGATGCGATGCTGCGCGGGCGTCCGCTGCCAGTCGAAGTGCGCGCTCGTAACGCCGCCGGTGAGATCGAAATCGAAACCGTCCAGCCGGAGCTAAAGGCGCTGGCCGACCGTGCTGGCGCCCGCAACGGCGGCAGCAGCGAACGGCGGGGCGGTAGCCGGCAGACTAACGGCGCGGCGCCATCCCACGCAGCGCGCAGCCCGGAGGACATCACCCGCAGCGGCGATACCCTGCGGCTGTATGCCTACGGCGTGGCCCGCAACCGCCTGCAGCAGTCGGCGCGGCGGCTGCACGTGCCAGTGAATCTGGTGGATGATTTCGGCCAGGCCGATGCGATTGTCACCCTGAAGAACTACTACCGCCGCCGTCCCAAGCTGATCGTGGACGCGGAACGGCGCGGGATGCCGATCTACGTGCTGCGCGCCAACACCATCTCGCAGATGGAATCGTTCCTGATGGACGCGTTCCAACTGGACGCGGATTTCCGTGACCCGGCCAACCAGGCGATTGAAGAAGCGCGCGCGGCGATTGCCCGCGTGCGCGCCGGCGTCAATTATGTAGACCTCGCCCCCCAGGCGCCACACATCCGCCGGTTGCAGCACGAACTGGCGCGCGAAGCCGATCTGGAATCGCAGAGCTTCGGCGAAGAGCCGACACGCCATGTGCGCATCACGCGGGATTAGTGATCAGAAGCGCGTAGGGGCGGGTTTAGAAACCCGCCCCTACAGTTTTATTCCGGCGCTGTTGCCAGCGAGCCGGGTCAAATAGGCGTTCAGGTTGGCCTGATTTTGCCGCAGCACGCCGGTTAAGACGCGGTTCATCACCAGCGACTCAAGGATGCGGCTGATAACACCCAATCGGGGTAAAAACCGATATTCCACCGCCATGTGCAGCCGGGTACCCTCTGGCGCGGGAGTGAGCGTGAGTGTCATTCGGGATGGCAGCGCCGCCGTTTGCGACTCGTGTACCTGGCGGATCATCGGTTCAAACGTGGTGACGTGCCAGGGAGTCACCTGCGGCAGCGGGCCGAGGCGATTGTGATCGTGGTAGATCGCGCCCAGGCCGTAATCGCCGGGCGTCACGATTTCGGCCTTCTCCAGCCCAACTACCCAATCCGGCGTGTGGTCAATGTCATTAAGCGCATTCCACACCGCCTCAACCGGCGCGTGGATCAACGTCGTGGCCTCCGCGTATCCCATCACAATCCCTCGACATCTTCATCCGTGATCTTTATTGAACGGCAGAAGCGCAGGTATTCCATCCGGCGCACGGCGGAATCGCTGCTCCGACTTTCGGCGGACACCTGCCGGACTGTGCTAAAATCGTGGACGGTGCGCTTGTTACGTCCACTGCGTGGGGATAAAAAAGCGGCGCGCCTATGAAGGAAAAATGAGGATAACAGCCAGGATGCGTAAGAAAGTGTTTGTCAGCGGCTGCTTTGATCTGCTGCACAGCGGCCATATCGCCTTTTTGCAGGAGGCCGCGTCCTACGGCGACCTGTACGTGGCACTTGGTTCGGACGCGACGGTATATGAACTTAAAGGGCGGCTGCCGGTCAACAGTGAAGCCGAACGTCTGTATATGATGCAGCACATTGACTGCGTGAAGGAGGCGTTTATTTCCAGCGGATCGGGGATGCTGGATTTTGCCCGGGAACTGCGCGAGGTGCAGCCGGACCTCTTCGTTGTCAACGAGGACGGCAACACCCCGCAAAAAGAAAATCTGTGCCGCGAACTGGGCATTGATTACATCGTACTGCACCGCCGGCCCCATGCCAGCCTGCCGGCGCGTTCGACCACCGCGCTCCGCGCCGTTGAGCAGATGCCGTACCGGATTGATCTGGCGGGCGGCTGGCTCGACCAGCCATTTGTGTCGCAACTGTATCCGGGGCCGGTGCTGACGATTTCGCTTGAACCAACCATTCCCTTCAACGAGCGCAGCGGCATGGCGACCAGCACGCGCAACAGCGCGCTGGAACTGTGGGGGCCGAAACTGCCACCGGGCGACCCGGAAAAGCTGGCAAAAATCCTGTTTCGTTACGACAACCCGCCCGGCAAACAGCCGGTGTCCGGTTCGCAGGATGCCATCGGCATCGCCATGCCCGGCCTCAACCGCGCTTACTACGACGGCGACTACTGGCCGGTGCGGATTGAGCCGGTGCGCGACGAACTGACGCTTCAGTTTATCGAACGGGCGCTGTACCTGATTCCGCTTGGCCCACGCGAGGAGGGTTACAACCCGCTGGCAGAACGCCGCATCAGCCGCGAGGGTGCGAAGGCACTGGCCGACGCCGCCGAAAGCTGCTGGGAGGCGATTCTGCGGCACGATCTGGCCGGCTTTGGTGCGGCGGTGCGGCAGTCGTTTGAGGCGCAGATCGCCATGTTCCCGTGTATGGTGAATGATATGGTGCAGGACCTGATTCGCCGCTATCAGGACGTAGCGTTGGGCTGGAAGCTATCCGGCGCGGGTGGCGGCGGCTATCTGATTCTGGTGGCCGATGAGCCGATCACCAACGCGGTGCAGGTGATTATCCGGCGGGGGCTGGACTGATGACGGTAAAACTGCTGCAGGGCGAACGGGTGCGGCTGGCGGCCCACGAAAAAGACGACAATCCGATCATTCGGCGCTGGTACGATGACCCGGAATTCCCGCACCTGCTGGAATATTTCCCGGCGCGTCCGCAGCGGCTGGAGGCCGTTTAAACGGCGCTCGACCGGATGGATCACTCCGACAGGGATTTTCTGTTTGGCATCCGGCTGCGGGAAACCGACCAGTTGATCGGCCTGATTTCGCTGGAACAGATTGACTGGCCGAACGGCACGGCCTGGATGGGAGTTGGCATTGGTGAGCCGGAACATCGGGGTAAGGGTTACGGCTCAGAGGCGATCAGGCTACTGCTGAAGTTCGCGTTTCACGAAATTAACCTGCACCGCGTTCAGTTGACGGTGTTTGCCTATAACCCGGCGGCAATAACCATGTACGAGAAGCTGGGTTTCGTGAAAGAAGGTATTATGCGCGAACGCCTGCACCGTGATGGCCAGCGCCATGATGTGCTGCTGTACGCCCTGCTGCGGCCAGAATGGGAGGCGAGCTGATGGCGACTTACACCGTCCCCTACGGCCAGTCCTCATTAAACTTTACGTTGCCTGACTCGCTCGATGTGCATCTGCTGACCCTGGCGGACACCCCTGGCGCGTCTGACCCGCTGGCGGTCGTGCGCGCCGCGCTGGATGGCGTCACGTGGTCGGCCTTCACTGGCGCGAAGTCGGCAGCGATAGCCATTAACGACAAAACGCGCCCCGTGCCGCTGGAATATCTGCTCCCGCCGCTGCTGGAACGGCTGGAAGCGTTGGGGCTGGTACCCGAACGCATCACGCTGATGATCGCCACCGGCACGCATGTGCCCATGCCGCCGGAGGAATTCGCCCGCGTCGTGCCGGCGGATATTCTGGCACGGTATCCGGTCGTCAGCCATGACTGCGACGACCGCGCCAATCTGGTTTACCTGGGCGACACGCTGCGTGGCACGCCGGTTTTCATCAACCGGCGCTATCTGGCAGCCGACCTGCGGCTGGTGGTCGGCAACATCGAGCCGCATCAGTTTATGGGCTTCTCCGGCGGCGTCAAAAGCGCGGCCATCGGGCTGGCCGGACGCGAAACGATCAACCGCAACCATGCTATGATGCTGGACGACCGGGCGGAGTTGGGCACTTACGACACCAATCCGATGCGGCAGGACGTGGAGGACATCGGACGTATGATCGGCGTGCAGATCGCGCTGAACGCCATCCTCAACGCGCAGAAACAGATTGTGTCGGCGCTGGCGGGCGACCCTATTGAAGTGATGCAGGCCGGCATCCGGCAGGTGACGGCGCTGGCGACCGTCCCCGTTGCCAAGCCGTTTGATCTCATCATCGCCGCGCCCGGTGGCCACCCGAAGGACATCAACCTGTACCAGTCGCAGAAGGCGCTGGGGCACGCCATCCTCGTCACCCGGCCCGGTGGCACGGTGATTCTGGTCGCAGCCTGTCCTGAAGGCACGGGCAGCCAGAAATACGAGCAGTGGGTGTTTGACGGTGTGGACTCAATCCAGGCCGTGTTTGACCGCTTCGCCCGCGAGGGCTTTCGCATCGGCCCGCACAAGGCATACCAGCTTGCGCGGGACTCGGTGCGCGCCCGCGTGCTGCTGGTATCGGACATGCCGCCGGAGTTTGTGCGAAGGCTGCTGCTCACCCCGGCCACACTGGACGAAGCCCTGTCGCTGGCGCTGGCCGATCTGCGCCCCGGCGCGCGGGTGGGCATCATCCCGATTGCCAACGCCACCGTACCGAGGCTGGTGAACGGTAAGCCGTAGGGCAACCGCGCGTGAGCGCCGGCCAATCATCACCTGCCCGTTCGATGCTGAACGAGCCGCTTTTATATTCAACGAGGCAGCGTCACAACCGGCTTCATATTCCCTACTGCGGCCTGGATTCAAGCCGGCGCAGGAAGGCGAAGGCCTCGTCCACGCTCTTTGTAAAGAGGACGCGCTGGGACATCTTCGGGTAAACCTTCACCAGCGTTTCAAAAATCAGGCGCGCGAACCCGGGCGCGCCAACCACCACAAACCGCCCCTGAATGTGTCTGCTGCGGCCTTCGCCGCGCCGGAATAGATTGCCCATCTGCGATACGGTGCTGTTGGGGATTTTCCGGGCGTTGCTCCAGTCTATGACCATATCCACGTGCGTAAACTGGCACGCCTCAATCATGTGCCGGCTTTCTTCAATCGCCGTCTGGAATTCTTCCCAGGCCCAGGGTTCAACAATGGTGTAGTGCAGGATTGGCGGGTCGAGTTCGGCCCAGTTCATATGGATGGGCATAGGGGTTTCCTTTTGGAGTAGAAGTGCCGGACTCACATCTACCAACTATGGTACCGCTATCTGAACAAGGAATAACTGGAGGATGTTATGAGGCTTGATAGAATCAATATCAAAAATTCATGAAAATTAATTTAATTTCTATTCTTCATAAAAAGCGCCCCGTCCATCTTGAACAGGGCGCTCTATATAAACTAAAGACTGTAGACTGACGACTACCGACTATAGACTGGTATTCACCACCGTCACCGCGCCATCATCGGCCTGCGACGCCGTGCGCGCGTACTTGGCCATCACGCCGCGCGTGTAATGTGGCTTTGGCGCGACCCAGTTGGCGCGGCGGTGCGCGATCTCCTGCGCGCTCAGTTCGACGTTGAGCGTGCGCGCGTCAATGTCCACGCTGATGATGTCGCCCTCGCACAGCAGGCCAACCGGTCCGCCGATCATCGCTTCCGGCGCGATATGGCCGATGCACAGGCCGCGCGTCGCGCCGGAGAAGCGGCCATCGGTAATGAGCAGCACGTCGCGGCCCAGCCCCTGCCCGGTCAGCGCCGCCGTTACGCCCAGCATTTCCCGCATCCCCGGCCCGCCGACCGGCCCTTCATAGCGAATGACCACCACATCGCCGGCCTTGATCTGCTGCGCCTGCACCGCCGCCATTGCGTCTTCCTCACGGTCGAATACGCGCGCCGGCCCGCGATGCTGGCGCGGTTCGTCGCCCTTGAGTTTAATCACGCAGCCCTGCGGCGCGAGGTTGCCCTTGAGGACATAGAGGCCGCCATGTTGACTGATGGCGTTGTCCAGCGAGCGAATCACGTCCTGCCCCGGCGTTTCGGTGGCGCTGGCCGCTTCTTCGGCCAGCGTGCGCCCGGTCACGGTCAGGGCGCTGCCGTCCACGTAACCGCCTTCAACCAGGCGCTGCGCGATCAGCCGGATGCCGCCCGCCTTATGCACGTCCAGCGCCGTGTAACGCCCGGTCGGCTTGAGGTCGGCAATTAACGGCGTGCGGCTGCTGATGGCTTCAATGTCGTCCAGGGTGAAAGGAATGCCGGCCTCACGCGCGAAGGCCAGCGTATGCAGCACGCCGTTGGTGCTGCCGCCCGTGCAGGCCACTGCCGCCACCGCGTTTTCCAGCGCGGCGCGGGTGATGATCTGGCTGGGGCGCAGATCCATCTCGATCATCTTGAGAATCAGTTCACCACAGCGGTAGGCTACGTCGTCCTTTGTATCAGCCACTGCCGGTACATCCGCCATACCCATCGGGCAGATGCCCATGATCTCGCTGACGGTCGCCATTGTGTTGGCGGTGAACTGCCCACCGCATGCGCCAGGGCCGGGGCAGGCCAGGTCTTCAATCGCCTTAAACTCTTCCCGGCTGATACGCCCTGCCGCGAACGCGCCAATGGCCTCGTAGACATCCTGTATCGTCACGTCCCTGCCGTTGTAATGGCCGGGCGCAATTGAGCCGCCGTACAGCATTAGCGACGGCACATTCAGGCGAATCAGCGCCATAATCGTGCCGGGGATGGTTTTATCGCAGGCCGACAGCGCGATAATGCCGTCAAAATAGTTGGCCCGCGCGATCAGTTCGATGCTGTCGGCGATCAGTTCGCGGCTGATGAGCGAGGCTTTCATA
This sequence comes from Chloroflexota bacterium, assembly GCA_016223085.1. Taxonomy (GTDB): domain Bacteria; phylum Chloroflexota; class Anaerolineae; order Aggregatilineales; family Phototrophicaceae; genus CFX2. Next base: position 1,364,468 of record JACRPS010000003.1, on the reverse strand, counting down.
CCTTCCGTGCCCATCGTGATGCCGTCGGAAATGCTGACGGTGTTAAACTCCAGCGGCGTGCCACCGGCGGCGCGGATGCCTTCTTTCATTTTGTGCGCCAGCCGCCGCAGGTGGAAATTGCACGGGCCGATTTCCGTCCACGTATTGGCGATGCCGATCAGCGGTTTCGCCAGATCATCATCGGTCAGTCCAATCGCCTTGAGCATCGAACGTGCCCCCGCGCGGTCGTCGCCTTCGAGTAGCGCCCGGCTGCGAGCGTTGAGCGCCCGCATCTGGTCGCGGATAGTCGGTGAGTCAGCCATAAAAGCCCCCTCTAAAAGTGCTAAGTGCTGAGTACTGAGTTTTGAGCGATGGCGAAGAAGTATAACGCAAACAGGCCAGCGCGCGAACGGTGGTTGTGTTATATTGGGTAAGGTTGGGTGGGATTTACCGACTGGGACAGGTGGTATGGTCACGTTAAAACAGATTGGCTACAGCGTACTGGTGGTTTTAGTGCTGGCAATAGCGATCATTCCGTCGGCGCCCGGCGCGGCACAAACGACCACCAGCCGCCAGGACCGCGCCGCCATGTACGAAATCCTCGGCCTGCTCAATGAGTGGCGGCTGTCGCTGGGGCTGACGCCGTTCCGCCTCGACGATACGCTGGAGGCGATGGCGATCTACCAGGCCACGTACCTCGCCAGTATGCGCAACATCCCGGATGGCCCGGACATCCACAAGGGGCGCGGTGGCGAAGGCGTGAAAGAACGGGCACTGTTCGACCAGTTCAACTGGCCGTATTATGGCCGACCGGAGCAGATGCAGATCGGTGAAATCGCTGCCGTGCGCACTGCCCAGGGCGCCATCACCTTCTGGAAAAGCTCGTCACCGCACCGCCGCACCGTCACCAACCCGGCCTACCGTGAGATTGGCATTGCGGCTTTCAAGCGCGGCGTGGGACACATTTATGTCGCCGTGCTGGGCGCGCGGCCAAATGTGCTGCCAGCGCTGGCGGATATCGAAAATGACAAGCTCTACCTGACCAATGAGCTGTCCGGTTATGCAGCGCAGCAGCAGCCCTGGCTGCACACCGCCGATCAGGTGCGGCTGTTTGACTCTGAGGGGCGACCGTTAAGCGACGACTGGATTGCCTGGCAGGAGATGATTGATCTGCCGCAGGACGCGGGCAACAAGCTGTATGTGCTGTATACCGACGGTAGTGCCGAAGCGTTGAGCGAGGTTGATCTGACAACCGACGTGGTGGTGCTGCCGGGTTACGAGCCGCCGCCTGACCCGCTGCTGGCGCTGCTGCCCGCCGCCACCGCCGCGCCTACCGCTACACCCGAACCGCCCCGGCCTGAAATCCTGCTGGTGTACGATGGCCGGTCGCTTACCATCATCAACAATGCGCGCCGGTCGCTGGACCTGTACGGCCTGGAAGTCGCCGGCGTTCAGGCGCGCCTGCCGCTGACGTGGTGGCTCAACGCCCCTGGGGCGGACGAAAACTTTGAACTGTATGCCTTCCCGCCCGGCGACTGTGTGCAGGCGTGGTCGTTTACGGAGACCAGCGCCCCACGCAAACCGGCAGAGTGCAAGGTGCGCCGCGCCGCCCGCAGCCAGCTCACGCGTGAGCAGTTCTTCTGGCTGGAAGGCACGTTCGACGTGCTGCTTGACGGTACGGTTGTCGGCACGTGCGAGGCCGCCGCCAAACGCTGCGAGGTGGATTTGCCGTGACACTGACCAGAAGACCTTTTTGCTATTTTAGCAAATCCGTTCTATAATCTTAATTAAACAGAACGGAATAAGCATAATGAACAGACAGCGACCGCCAAAGGGCATTGAGTGGACTCGCGTTAAAAGAGTTATTGATGGAACGCTGGTCGAGCTTCCCGGTTATACCTGGAATCCGACAGGCGGTTGTTTGCACGGCTGTACCTGGAAAATGCCCGATGGGTCGGTGACGGAATGTTATGCGAAAACGGTTGCGGAACGGTTAGCATCCAGCGCGTATAGTCAGGGCTTTGAACATCACTACTGGCGACCACACGCGCTTAAAGAACCTCTACAACTGAAAGAACCCGCCGGCATCTTTGTCGGCAGTATGGCCGATTTGTTTGGGCATTGGGTACCTGCTGAACAAATCCGGGAGGTTATGGATGTCATGGAGCAAGCACACTGGCACACCTTTCAAACCCTAAGTAAATATCCGGTGCGGCTGGTCGAGTTTAACCCATTTCCCGCAAATGTATGGGTAGGCGTAAGTTTGCCCGCTGGACATTTGATGAAGCTCGAAGGCGGTGCGCGGGCGCTGAAAGCCTACCTGCGCCACATGGAGCAAATTGAAGCAAGTATTCGATTTATGAGTATCGAACCGTTATGGTTTGATGTTGCATCGGTGTTTGCGGACTGGTTGCAAAGCCACGAACGCCTGCCGTTCGAGTGGGTGATTATCGGCGCAGCTTCCAGCGGGCGCAGTATTTTCCAACCAAAAGCCGACTGGGTTCAATCACTGCTCGACATTTTCGATGCGCAACAGCTTCCTGTGTTTTTCAAGGGAAATTTGAAATGGCACAAGTGGCGAGGTGATTTTCCTCAAAACGCCTCTATTCGATTGCAAGAACCACAACTTTGGCCTTTGCAAAGCCTCAAAACAGCTTTGGCTGGCTGACTTCCTGTATTGCACCACTCCAAAACTTGTTACCTAAATCGTGTTTGCTTGCGAACATTAGGGTGTAAACCTGTACGCCTTTGCTGTTACGAAAAGGTCGCTCGTCAGGATGAATTTTGTATCCCAATAGCGAAAGCCGTTTCTTATAGAAATCGAGCATAGCACGTCGGACATACGTATTATCTCTCCCCGCTACGTCCTGATAAATAATCTTCCACTCTGTATTACCAAAGAATTTGTCCAAAACGAGCTGTGTTTTCGCTCTCTAGCATTTGTGCAGCATTTCGAGTAAACCCGCTGGTGGAGAAGTTGATTATTAAATCCATTTTTCTAACACGACCCAGTTTCTCAACCGTTGCCCATTCAAGTTCAAGACCTTCAAGGTCGAGAAAGGCAAGATTCAAACTACTCCATTTATGTTCTGCCAAGAACTGTCTGTCCCTTGCTTCTATTTCTGCAACCATAGAATTCACGATCACATTGCAATCTCCATATATTACTTTAACACGCTCAACATGTTCACTTGATGCAATGCGCTGTTCAAGAGCATTATGCTCTTGATTACCCATTTCAACAAAGTGGTAATAGGTGAAAGGGTATCGGGTGGTTAAAGCAATTAAAGGGGAACCTAGCAGAATATCACCACTTGGTTGGAAACGATTTTTACCTGGGCCTGAAAGTAAATCTATATAGCCAAGTGCACTCCACTGCTTGTTACGCATTGAAGTTGTAAATCGAGAAATATATCCCTCCAAAATTCTCAGCTTATCTTTTGCATAATCCTGACTTTCACGCATCGGCAAACCATCATCTTCTGGCAACAAATATGCATGAGTCAAGGCATTCCCCCTTAGTTGGCAAGTTAACTCAATCATAATAGCTACTGCGCATTTTAACACATAAGTTTCGGATTCCCTCCTACATGCTTCTAACACCCCGCTACCCGCGCTTTTATGCCGCCTGTGTTACGAATGGCGCAGGAGGTATACAGCTGATGATCTGGTTAATCGTGATGGCACTCTTTATCGCGGCGCTGGCCGGGCCGGTGGCGCGCCAGTTTGGCTGGTCGTATGGCCGCTTTGGCCGCCTCGGCGATATGCTGGTCGTGGTCGTCGGCGCAATCCTCGGTAGCGTTATCCTGACGGCCATTTTTAGCGCGGTTGGCTTCCAGGCAGGCGGCGACAATGGTGCGCTCATCGGCGGCTTTGTCGGTGCGATGATCGCCGTGGTGCTAATGGTGCTGTTCGGGGCGGCCAGTGCCAGCGCCGAACCCAACCGCGCTGGCGAGGCTGACCCTGCCGGCCCGACACCGCCGGGTAATCAGCCGCCTGGTCCGGATGGGGCGCCGGTTAACACCCCATCTGAAGACCGGCTGTAGGCATCGGCCAAAAGTCTGGGCCAAAATCAGTCCCACGCCAGACGCTCCTAACCCTGAACTGGTGTTCAATAGAGCCTGTCACGACAGCCGTTCAGGAGGACGTAATCATGTTGGTGCTGTGGCTGATCTTCATGGGTTTATTCATCGTCGCGCTGGCGCTGCCGCTGGCGCAGCGGTTTGCGTATGCGTTCGGCCAGTGGGGCAGCCTGCGGGCGACGCTGGAAGGTATGGCGGGTGTCGTGCTGGCGGGCGTGCTGTTCAGCGTCTTCATGGGGCTGATCGGCTTTGGGCTGATGGGCGCTGCCGGGTTGATGGGCTTTGCGCTGGTCGGGGAAATCTTCAGCCTGCTGGTACTGGCGATCATGGGTACGGTCAATGTGCTGCGCGCGATGCCAACGCATCACCCCTACGACCACTTCGCGCCGAACCTGAGCGAGTAACGCTCAGATGACCGAACATCAAAACACACAAGGGGCGACCACAACCAGGCCGCCCCTTGTTATTTTCTCTCTGTGTCTCCGAACCTCTGCGCCTCTGTGTTATTTTCTTCCTCTCTGCGTCTTTGCCCCTTAGCGACTTTGCGTTACGCTCTTTCTTTCTTGATTTATCGCGTCAGTTCGTCCAGCTTGTCCACGTAGCGCGCCAGCACGCCAAACGTCTTTTCCACCGCTTCCGGCGTCGTCATGTCCACGCCCGCCAGCTTCAGCGCGTCCAGCGGATACAGCGCACTGCCGGCGCTGAGGAACCGGAGGTAGTTTTCCGCCGCGCCCGGCTTGCCCGCCAGCACACCTTCCGCCAGAGCGTGCGCTGCCGATATGCCGGTGGCGTACTGGAACACGTAATAATTCAGGTACAGATGCCCGAACTGCGCCCAGGTGATGCCCACGCGGTCGCGGTCAACGTGCATTTCGCTGCCATAGCCTTCACTGAACAGGTCGGCCATCAGTGTAGTCATGGCCTCAGCGGTCAGCGGTTCGCCGCGTTCGGCGCGCTGGTGCATCTCCAGTTCAAACCGCGCCAGCGTCGGCATGATGAAGAAGTAGCGGTGGAAGTTGCTCATCGCCTCTTCGATCAGCGCGATCTGGAAATCGCGGTCGGCGTGGGTTTTCATCAGGTGATCGCGCACCAGCGCCTGATTAAAGTTGGACGCCACTTCCGCCACAAACATCGAATAGTGGGTGTAGATGCCCGGCTGGTTCTGCCACGTCAGATAGGAGTGCATCGAGTGGCCGAGTTCGTGCGCCAGCGTGCTTACGTCCATCAGGCGGTCGTTGTAGCTCATCATGATAAACGGGTGTGTGCCCTGCCAGCCGAAGGAAAACGCGCCCTGGCGCTTGCCCTGATTCGGGTAAATGTCCACCCAGCGCTGTTCCAGGCAGCCGCGCCGCAGTGTAGCCACGTAATCGTCGCCCAGCGGCTTCATGCCCGCGCTGATCCATTCCACTGCCTGCTCGTAGGGCACAACCGGATTGTTTTGAGTCAGAGGCGCCCAGATGTCATATGGGTGCAGCGTCTCCACGCCTAGCGCGCGGCGGCGAATCGCCCAGTAACGGTGCCACGTGGGAATGTTCCTGCGGAAGGTGTCTACCAGGTTATAAAAGGCCGCCGTCGGGACGTTATATTCAAACAGCGCCGCTTCCAGCGTGGACTTATAGCGCCGCGCCCGCGCGTAAAATACGTCGCGCTTGATGGCGGCGGTCAGGTTGCTGCCAAGCGTGTTTTTGAAGGCCAGATAGCCATCGGCGTAGTTTTCCCAGGCGGTGCGGCGGGTTTCGCGGTCGGGACTGTTCAGCAGTTTGTTGATCGTGCCCTGACCGAGGGGCAGCGATTCGCCGCTGCTGCTGACCGCCGGCTGAAACGGAATCTCGGTGCTGGTCAGCAGTTCCGCCGTGTTTTCAACGGCGCTGAAGGGGTCACCCGCCAGTCCCAGCACTTCTTCCACGTCCGCCGACCGCACATGCGCCTGCCGCCGGAACAGGTTGTCCACGTAATGCGCCAGATACTTCAGGCGCGGTTCTTCGTTCACCCAGCGCAAAAGCGGGTCTTTACCCAGCGCCAGCAGTTCCGGCTCGGCAAACGCCGTTGTTGCCGCCAGCGTGCTCATGAGTGCGCCGGACTGTCCGGCCATCGCTACCGCCTGCATGTCGTTGGAGTCACACGCCTGAGCCATGTTGGCATAAAAATAGACATGCCCGGCGCGGCGGTACAGCGCATCGGATTCGTCCATATAATCGGCCAGCACAGCGGGGCTTTCCCCCAGGCGGCCTTTAAAGCGGGACAGATTTGGCACCTGCTCCATCAGGGTCTTATATTCGGTTTCCCAGGCCTGCCGCGAAGGGAAGACACTCTCGGCATTCCAGGTATGTCGTGGGGCGATCAGGCTGCGGGGTGGCAGCGTCACGGTCGGTGCGTCGGCCATCGGTTATTTTTCCTCTGTTTCCACACAAGCAACATCAGCATCTAGATGGATTGTATCCGCTTAAGCAAAAATGACGAATTGTTTGGATTACGATAACCAGCTTAGGTCGCGCCCAACAAGGAGTTCGGTTAATCGGGCATGGTGAGTATTGTTCATCGGGACGATTCGAGTGTCAAAGCCAAATTCCTGAGCCAATGCGGTTACATGCTCGTTATTGTCGTAGGTCATCAAAAAATCACCAGTAAGTGTGCTCACAATTGTAAAAAGTTCCCGGTGATCCAGATCGTGATGCATATAAAGGCGATTTCCGGGACGTTTGCCCGCTGCTGTATATGGGGGGTCAATAAAATACGCTCGATCAGGTAATCCCGCTGCTTGGCGAAGCATCGCTAACCCATCGCCGTGAACAAAGGTCAAACGATCGCGGATTTTTACAATATCAACGATGCGTTTTCTAAGCGTGTGGGGATACCAGCGGGAAGCAAGACCTTTTCCATTCTCACCATTCTTAAGTTTTCCTGCGCCTGGAGCCAGAATTCCGCCCCGATTGATGCGGTTTTTGACAATCGTTTGTAGCGCCTGTTCCCGAACAGAAAGTTCTGTTTTTTCCAACAGGGATTGAATCCGCTGAGGCGTAAACTGAAAATCCTCGATTTGTTGTGCCAGCCACTCGCCATCACCACTTTCGATAATGGTCAGCCAGACCGCAGCTACCTGTGAATCCACTTCCACGAGGGTAACGTGATCGGCAAGCTGCTCGAACGCGGTTGTCAAACCAACTATTGCCCCACCGGCAAACGGTTCGATAAATTCCACAGGCTTCTGCGGCAAGGATGTTAGCCACCGACGAATCACCGGCACCAACCAGGTTTTTCCGCCGGGATAGCGAAATGGACTTCGTTGTGGCACCGAAGCCACGTTTACCACTGGCTGAAAGGATGGGCCGTCAGGGAAAAGTGGTAACTGTTTCAACGAACTGCTCTCCGTTAGAGTAAATCAGTTAAGATTGGCGCGTCTGGAGGATTGTCATCATTCTCCAATTTCCGGTCTAACCGTTCCTGCAAATGTTGGATAAAACCATCCATCGCGCCAGGTTGCGGTGTTACAATTCGGCTCAAAACTTCTTCAAATAGGGTGTAAACAGTTCGATATAACACCAGTTGATATTGGTTTCGCGTTTCGTCGAGCGATAGATCATAAATCAGCCAGACAATTTCAGCTTCCTGAACAGCCACTTCGTTCATTTTAGGCAGGGTGTTAAAAAAGCCCCTGTGGAGGGCAACGGCCTGTTTTTTCCCCAGTGATGGAGGATGCCGCCCTTATAAATCAACTGCGGTGCCAGACGTTTCCGCGACGAGGATAGGTAGTCGGGGCGGGGATAATTAATCTCATGCCGCCAATCCATATTGTAACGGTTGGCCGGGTCGGACAGATAATATTCAAAAGGCCGCCGGATGTTGCCCGATACATAGACTGCCTGTACCTCTAATCCACCAAAATCGGTTACGCGCCCCCGATCATCGTAGGCGACCAGAACCAGATCAATATTCCCGGCAGATTCGCCGGTCTGCGTATCCAGACGCACTTCAGTTAACGAAGTCCACGTAGTTCCCGCCGGAAAGAAAAACGAAGCCGCGTTTTCTGCAATCAACCAGTCCTGTCTAAAACGAATCGGGCAGGTAATGGCCGGCTGGCCGCTACTGTCAAATACGCTACATACGCCGAGAGGGTCATTGGCTTTGTCTTTGGTGCAGTTTGCCACGCGGTTGTTGTAAGGACACAGTCGAAGTCGACGGTATCGTTCCGCTTCGGGTGAAAAGTTGTCGGCTGGAAACCCAAAAATCTCGGCTAATGGATTTGTCATTCAATGTCAATCTCACTACAGTTGTTGCAGCACTCCTATTAAGTATAGCGCAAGGAACTTTTTGTGCTGAACTCTACTCTACCGCTTCCCCAGCTTAGCTATCGTAGCGCGGCGGCGGGCGTAACCGCTATAATGATCGGCTGACCATCACAGAGGAACGTATCGTTCGTTGCAAACCCTGACCACCACCTTTGACAAAATCAGGCAGGCCGTGTACGCGCGCGGTTTCGTCTATAATGTCGGCGTGCTGGCGGGCGGCACGGCGCTGGCGCAGGCCATTAGCGTGCTGGCCGCGCCCATTCTGTCGCGGCTGTACACGCCAGACGATTTTGGCGCGCTGGGGGTGTTTACGTCCATCTTCAGCATCCTGCTGGCGGTAAATTCGCTGCGTTACGAGTTTGCCATCAGCCTGCCAATAGACGAGGACGACGCGGCCAATCTGCTGGTGTTGACGCTGGCGCTGGTGGTCGTCACCACCATCCTGTTTGAAATCGCGCTGGCGCTGCTGGCCGACCCGATCATCACCTGGACCAACGCGCCGGCGCTGCGGCCTTACCTGTGGCTGATTCCGCTGAGTTTGCTTGGCGCGGGTTTTTACCAGGGCTTAAACTACTGGGCGATCCGCCGCCAGCAGTATGCGCCGATTGCCCGTACCCGCTTCACGCAGAGTCTGGCCGGCGCACTGACGCCGGTGCTGGTCGGGCTGGTAGCTGGCGGCCCGGTTGGGCTGCTGGTAGGACACGTCATAGGTCAAATGACGGGCAGTGGTAGTCTGGCGTGGCTGGCCTGGCGGGACAGCCGCGCGGCGCTGCGGCGGGTGTCGCTGCACGGCATGGCGCAGATGGCCGGACGATATTACCGCTTTCCGCTGATCGCCACCTGGTCGAGCCTGCTCAACAGCCTGGGGCTGAGCCTGCCCCAACTGCTGCTGTCAACGCTGTTTGGCACGATGGTAACCGGTTGGTTTCTGTTCGGCCAGCGCATCATCGCCATACCGATGACGTTGATCGGGGCGTCGGTTGGGCAGGTGTTCCTCGGCACCATCTCAAAGCTGAAAAACGACGCGCCGGACCAACTGAAGCCGTTTTATCTGAAGACCGCCCGCCGCCTGTTCCTGCTCGGCCTCGTGCCGTCGCTGTTCCTGCTGCTGACCGGCGCGCCGCTGTTCGGCTGGGTGTTTGGTGAGGAATGGCGCACCGCCGGGCTGTACGCGCAAATCCTTGCGCCGATGTTCCTGGTGCAGGTTGTGGTGTCATCACTGTCGCAGGTTATGACCGTTCTGGAACGCCAGAGCGTACAATTGGTCTGGGACCTGGCGCGATTGGTGCTGTTGGCTGTGGTTCTGGTTGGTGCAGCAGGGCTGGGCGGCACGGCGGTAGTTGTGTTCTATTCCGCCAGCATGACCGCCGCCTATCTCGTTTTATTCGGGTTACAATGGCGCGCGCTGGGGCAGTTCGCGCGGTAAGGAATCGGAAAACCATGAGCGAACAGCAGTATTATGAGAATCAGGCGTTTTGGTCAGAAGCTCGCTACCAGGTTGAGCGCGAACAGCGGCGTTTTGCCGCTTGCGCCGGACTGCTGCCGCCGGAGGCTGCCACACTGCTGGACGTAGGCGCGGGCAATGGCGCATTCCTGCGCTATCTGGAAGATCAGGACAGCCCACTGCAACTGCTTGGTCTGGAACGGGCGCGCACGGCGATTGAGATGAAGGTCTGCCGCGCCGACATCCGCGCTGGCTCCGCTGACGAACTGCCGTTTGGCGACCGCAGCTTTGACGTGGTGGCCGCGCTGGAAGTGATCGAACATCTGCCGTTTGGCGTTTATGAACGGGCGCTGCGCGAACTGGAACGGGTCGCCGCCCGGTATATTCTGATATCCGTGCCCTACCGCGAAAATCGCCAGCCAGTGATATGCCCCTACTGCGGCTGCGCCTTCAACCCATACTATCACATGCGCCGCTTTGACGACGATATGCTGTCCCGGCTGTTCCAGCAGTTCCAGCCGGTGAACCGCGTCGCCGTTCCTGTGCCGGAATATGTCATTATGCCGCTGGTGCGCCGCCTGCGTCTGCTGCTCCGGGGCAACCCGTATCCGGCCAGCGCCATCTGTCCACAGTGTGGTTATGCCCGTTCGCAGGATGAACCACAGCCGCCGGCGCAATCCCGCAATCCACCGGGACTGGCGCGCTTCATTCCCTTGTACGAGCGCCCGAACTGGATGGTTGTGCTCTACCGGCGGTCACAGTAATGGAGGGGCGCACGACTGTGCCCCCTCCGGAGATCGCTCACTCCAGCGCCGCCCGCAGCGCGTCGGCTACCCGTTGCTGCACGTCAGCAGTGATTTGCGGCCAGATCGGCAGGCTGAGGGCTTCGGCGGCAGCGCGTTCGGCCTGCGGCAGGTGATAACCTTGTCCGGCATAAATCGGCAGCCTGTGAATCGGCACGGGGTAATAAATCATCGTGGACACACCCGCTGCATCCAGCGCCGCCTGCACCGCATCGCGCCTGCCATCCAGCACGCGCACCGTGTACTGGTGATATACGTGGTGCGCATAGGGTTTTTCACACGGCGTCACAATCCCCGGCAAATCGCGCAGCAGCTCGTTATACCGCGCGGCAGCCATCCGGCGGCCAGCGCTCCACTCGTCCACGTGCGGCAGCTTGACGTTTAAAATTGCCGCCTGGAGCGTGTCCAGCCGCGAGTTATAACCCACCACTTCGTTGTGATACTTTCTGAGCGACCCATGCACACGCAGCATCCGCGCCATGCTGGCTGCACCGTCGTCGTTGGTGGCGAACAGGCCGGCGTCGCCATACGCGCCCAGGTTCTTCGATGGGAAGAACGAAAATGCTGCCGCATCGCCAATCGTGCCCAGCTTGCGGCCTTTGTATTCGCCGCTGAACGCCTGTGCCACGTCTTCGAGAATCCTGAGGCCGTGCTGCCGCGCCAGCGCCAGCAGCGGGTCGAGATCGGCGGCGTGGCCGTACAGATGCACCGGCAGTATCGCTTTTGTGCGTGGGGTGATGGCGGCTGCCACCTGGGACACATCGAGGTTGAAGGTATCCAGCTCTATGTCCACAAACACCGGCGTCGCGCCGATGATGCTGACCGCTTCAGCGGTAGCGAAGAAACTGAACGGCGTGGTAATCACCTCGTCGCCGGGCTGCACGCCCAGCGCCCGCAGGCCGATCACCAGCGCATCCGTGCCGGAGTTCATGCCAACAGCGTGTTTAACGCCCAGGTAGCTGGCGATTTTCGCCTCAAAATCACGCACGGCGGGCCCCATGATAAACTGCCCCGACCGCAGCACCGACTGGAACGCGGCATTCAGTTCGTCCCACAGCGATTCAATTTCCGGCGACAGGTCGAGGACAGGGATTCGATTATCAGACATTCTCATCTCCAGTGATTCGTCTGTAGGGACATGGCACTGCCATGTCCCTACGGGAAGGTGTAAAAACGCGCGCCAGATGGCGATAAATGATACTGGTGCAAGCACCGGGTTTCCGTTAGAGTATCATGTCAGAGTTCGGTTTACCGGGATAGAGCATGACCAGACCATTACCGCGCTGGACGTTGATCGTCCTGTTTACGAGTTTGCTGCTGGCCGTTCTGGTCGGCGCGTGCGCCACCAGTTTACCCCTCGCCACCCCTACCCCTACGGCCACGCCGCTGGCGCTGCCCGTACCGGTGGGCGACCCGGCGCGCGGCAGGGAACTGTTTACCGGCACCGGCAACTGTGCCACCTGCCATCTCACCGATACCGAAGACGTATTTGTCGGACCATCGCTGAAGACGATTGCCAACCGCGCCGCCTACAAACGCCCCGGCATGGACGCCGTGACCTACCTCTATAACGTCATCCTCAACCCCGACCAGACGATCATCCCGCTGACCAAGCCGGGCATCATGCCACGCACCTTTGAAACGAAACTGACAGATGAACAGATCGCGGACATCATCGCCTATCTGCTGACGCTGAACCGGTAATTCACGACCAAAGCACGCGCGTTAACACAACTTCAACACGCTGTCCGTATACTGCAAACAAAGCTCATCCGTAACGATGCCGCGTCGGGACTGGCGATTGTCCTGACGCCGATGCTTCGTGTGAAGTGGAGCAGGATTATGGACAAGGTGAAGGAATTTCTATCCCTCCTAAAAGCGGCCTTTGATGACTTTAACGAAGACAGAGCGCCCCGGCTGGCGGCGGCACTGTCGTATTACACCGTCTTTTCCATCGCGCCGCTGCTAATCGTGGTGATCGCGGTTGCTGGCGCGGTCTTCGGCCAGGAAGCGGTGCAGGGGCGGCTTGACGAACAGATTCAGGGGCTGGTTGGTGCGCAGGGCGGAGACATGATACAGGAGATGATCCAGAACGCCCGCCGCCCCAACGAAAGTTTTGTGGCGACGGTGATCGGTGTTGTCACGCTGCTGCTGGGCGCGGCGGGGGTGTTCGGACAGCTTAAGGATGCGCTGAACACCGTCTGGGAGATTGAGCCGCAGAAACAGGGCATCCTGGCGACCATCAAATCCCACTTTATTTCCTTCACGATGGTGCTGGGTGTTGGCTTCCTGCTGCTGGTGTCGCTGGTGATCAGCGCCGTTATCTCTGCCCTCAGCACCTTCATCAACGGTATCATCGGCAACTCGGAATTCCTGCTGCAGGTCATCAACTTTGTTATCTCGTTTGGCTTCATCACGCTGCTGTTTGCCATGATCTACAAGATTCTGCCGGATGCGGAGATCGAGTGGCGTGACGTGACGATTGGCGCGGCGTTTACCGCGCTGCTGTTCACCATCGGCAAAACGCTGATCGGCCTGTACCTGGGTAACAGCGGCGTCACCTCAACTTACGGGGCAGCCGGTTCGCTGGTGGTGATTCTGCTGTGGGTGTATTACTCGGCGCATATTCTGCTGTTCGGCGCGGAGTTCACGCAGGTATTCGCCAAACGGCATGGCTCGTGGGTGATGAAGGAAGCTGAACGCAAGCAGGCCGCCGCGCAGGCGGAGGCCAACCGCACACCGGCGGGGGAACTACCCGCTGAATCACAACCGGCGGCAGCAGGTGTCGCGGTTGTTGATTCGCCGGCACGGCCCGCGCTGGCAAAAAGCGCCGTTCACCCGCTGCCCCTGCTGGAAATCGAGCCGTCACCGGCGGAAACGGCGGCGGAAGTGGAACAGCATCCTGCCGCCTTCGGCGTGCAGCAGCGGCTGTTTGCAGCGGCCAGTCTGGCTGCTACGCTCATCAGCTTCCTGGCGGGGTTGGTCTTCGGCGCAAAACGTAGCAGCGGGACGACGTAACGGGTGGGCAAACGGTAGGGGCTTGTCGCCGACAAGCCTCTACGCTCATCTCTCTGATCTCATTTGTGTATGACCTGTCCAACGTGTCGCTATTCGTTGATCAGCCACTGGCCGGACAGGATTTCCAGGCCCACGCCGCGATCCTTAAAACCGATGCGGCGGTAGAAGTCCGGCACGTCGTCGGTAAACAGGTAGACGTGCTGGCCGGGCAGCTTCTCCAGCAGCTTTTGAATCATGGTGCGCGCGATACCCTGCTTGCGATAGGGCGTGTAAGTCCACACGTCCACAACGTAGGCGTTGCATACTCCGTCAGAGAGCGCCCGCGCCGTGCCGATGATGCGCCCGTCGGCGTAGGCGATACACACCGCATAGGTATTCTCAAACGAGCGCCGGTACTGCTCAACCGTGCGCCCGTTGTCGTAGTTGTCAGCGATCAGCGTGTTCCGCATCTCGTCCCAGTCCACGCCCGCCACGTCCATTGTGTAAATGATGTCGCCTGTATCCATGCACCCTGCTTTCGTTCAACCGCCGTTGTTCCAGCAAAAAACCACACTACTCTGCTGATGACGCTCAGATTGTACTCGTTTGCCGGACATCATTCAGCCAGCGTGGTGGCTCGTGCCGCACGACTGGCGCACGATCAGGCGCGGCTGCAGGATTACCTTGCGATAGGGCGCATCCGGCTGGTCGAACCGTTTCAGCAGCAATTCTACCGCCTGCTGGCCGAGTTCGTAACCCGGCTGGGCAACGGCGGTCAGCGGGGGATTAAGGTCGCCAGCCCAGGGCATATCGTCGAAGCCCACCAGCGCCACGTCGTCCGGGATGCGGACACCCAGCTCACGCAGGGCGCGCTGCGCGCCAAGTGTCATCAGGTTGTTGCAAACAAACAGCGCCTCCGGCGGGGTGTCCCACTGCATCAGCTCGCGCGCCAGGTCATATCGTTTATGACGAGTGCGAGACAGTGTAGCGGATTCGGGGGGGAAGGACAACGAATTGCAGGGAAGGTAGCGTGAATATCGCTTGGGCGTGGGTTCCCCGGCAAGGGAACAACGCCGGCTGAAGCGGGTGATCATCCTGTCGCCTGTCAGCCTGCTGAAGCAGGCTTTGGCAGTTCAGCCATTGGCTTGAGCCTGTGGCGGGGGCTTACGCACCGCCGCCATAAGCCTTCAGCGTGCGCTGGACCGCGTCGTTGACGGCTTCTGCCGACAGCGCCTCGACCGTGATGGCGTCCAGCGGCATCTGCATGGCAAAGCCGGAGTCAAGATAATCCAGGCCGCGCGTGTTGAGCCAGTTGACAAACGCGCCGCCCTCGCCAGCGCCGAAATACACCTGCCCCAGAAAGTGCATACTGAGGCGCGGATTCTGGAACATGGCGGTTTGCAGGTCTTCCAGCAGGACAAGCAGCACGTTGCGGGCATTTTCGTAATCGGCTTCGGTCGAACCGCTGTGAATTTCCGGCAGCGTCGGGGCGATCACCAGCACGCCGGCTTTGGTTGCCGCGTCCTGAAACGCTTCGGCCACGTCCGCGCCGGTCTGTCCCACGCCGTGAATCGCCACCAGCGTCGGCCAGCCGTTGGCGGGAATTGCGCCCGAAGGGATGACGACGGTATATTCCCGCGAGGAGTCACGCTCCAGCACGCGGCGTTCGACCTGACCGGCTAACGGATTCAACGACGGCAATGGCAGCGCGAGGCCGCTGTTCAGCAGCAGGCCGATGATAAGCCCCACCGCGACAAAGACGACAACGGTGAGGCCGAAAACGACAAACGGCGTGGCGCGGTTAGACATCACATCCCCCCTTATGGATGGATTATTCGGCAACGCTGGCTTTTGGCCGGATCCCCTGCAACATCCCTTGAATGTCACGAAATCGCGTAGGCATTCTCCAGCTCTATCCGCAGGTCAAGGTAGCTCAGGTAGCGGCTTTCGGCAATCTCGCCGCGTTCGACGGCTTCATTCACCGCGCAGCCGGGTTCGTCGAAGTGGCTGCAATCGTTAAAGCGGCACTGACTGACCAGCGGCGCGATCTCCACGAAGTAGCCGTCCAGTTCTTCCGGCTCGATGTCCCACAGCGCCAACTGGCGCATCCCCGGTGTATCGGCCAGGTAGCCGCCCATATCCAGCTTCACCAGCACGCTGTCGCGGGTGGTGTGGATGCCCTCGGCACGCCGCTTGCTCACTTCCTTCACCACACGCCCCAGTCCCGGCTGAATCACGTTCAGCAGGCTGGTTTTGCCTACGCCAGACGGCCCGGTGAACACCGACAGGCGATTTTTGAGCAAATCGCGCAGGGCGTCCACGCCGATCTTTTCCCGCGCGCTGGTATATAAAACCTGGTAGCCGATCTTTTCGTAGGTCGCGAATAACTCGTGCGCGGCCTGCTCGTCCAGCAGGTCAATCTTGTTGACGACGATGACCAGCCTGCCGATGTCCGATTTTTCGCCGGCGACCAGAAAACGATCCAGCATCTTAAAATTCGGCGCGGGTTGCGCGGCGGCAAACACAAACAGCGCCTGATCGGCGTTGGCGATAATCACCTGTTCACGTTCCGGGCTGCCTTCCCCCCGGCGGCCTTCGGTGCGAACCGCGCGCGACAGCACGCTGGTGCGCGGCAGAACATCCTCAATCGTGCCCGTGCCGTCATCCAGTAACTGTATCTTCACCCGGTCGCCAATAGTGGCAATATCGGACGAGCGGGCCTCCTCCATTAAACGTCCTCGCAACCGGCACGTTATGACCTGTCCCCCGGCGATCTCTACGTTAAAAAAACCACTTTGATCGCTAATCACCAGGCCGTCTACCAGCGTGTTCACCGCTTCACCCAAAGGCTGCCTCCCAACAGGCTCATCCTTACAACTTTTGGCGTAATATAAAGACGCCGAACGGCATCTATATTGTACTGACTTTTTTCTTTTTTGTGCTGGCTGCATTTTAAGTTATGGTAAACTGTAGGGACACGATATATCGTGTCCCTACACCAACGATTTATACCAACGAGGTTGTCGTGGAAAATCAGTTAAATTCCCTCAATCTGCCCGAACCAGCGACCGTAACGCCGGTGGACGACGATGCAGCGGCCCAGGCCGAATCGCCTGCCGTGCTGGTTATCCCGCGCGTGCTGTTTAACTACGTGGTGATCGCCGTTGTCTTTTTTATTCTGGGCGCGGTCGTCAGCGCCCTGGGCAGCAATGCCCTGTTTAACGCCAACAGCCGCGAAAATCAGGCGCTAATTCAGGACGCGGTGAAGGCCGTCGCGTCGGCGCAGGGTAGCACTGACACCGCCAGTGCTGAACCCGACCCCAACAAAGTGTACGACGTCAGCGCCGACGATGACCCCTTCCGGGGGACGGAGAATGCCCAGGTGGTGATGATCGAATTCAGCGACTTCAACTGCGGCTTCTGTGGCCGGTTCGCGCAGGAAACGCTCAACCCGCTAATGGAAAAATACGGCGACCGGGTGAAGTTTGTCTACCGCGATTACCCGATTCTGGCGCAGTCGTCACTGACCGCTGCGCTGGCCGCCCAGTGCGCCTACGAACAGGGCAAGTTCTGGGATTATCACAACGTCCTGTTCACCAATCAGGGGCAGTTCGGGCGGGAGTTCTTCATCCAGCAGGCGAGCGAACTGGGGATGGACGAAACCGCCTTCACCAAATGCCTGGACGACCAGAAGTACCTGGACGAAATCCGCAACGACGCGATCACGGCGCAAACATTGGGACTGCGCGGGACGCCAGCCTTTTTCATCAACGGCAAATACATCAGCGGTGCGCAGCCCTACCAGGTGTTCGCCGATGCGATTGAGGCCGCCTTGCAGCAGGCTGCTAATCCGCAGGGTGACAGCGCGTCGTAAGACCGCCACGGCCCTGAAATAAAAACGGCGGGCGCCCCACCAGGAGCGCCCGCCTAACATTATTCTAAAAATCTAATTTTGGAGAAGAGAGGCATCGCCTGTGCCTCAAAAGTTCAGTACCATATAATTGTGAATGAAGACTATTACAAAACTTAGTTACCACCATTTTGACTCTAAATCACCGACCGCGAGAGTGACATTCGTCCCATTCGGAGGTGATAAACATCACTCCGCGTCGGCAGGTCCGCTCCTGCCGGGGCTGGATTGGCGGGTGGACGGATACAGCGTCACCAGCAGGCCATAGGTCTGTTCGTCCGGGCTGCCGGACAGCCGTTCGTCCTCCCCGACAAACTCGCGGATCAGCGCCCGTAACCGGCGGTAGAAGTCGTCGGCCTGTTCCGGCAGCAGGTGCAGCGTGTTCCGCGCGATCAGCAGCATCCGGTTGACCGGCCCATCGCCATCCTCGCCAGCGTGAACATCAATCGCGCCGCCAGCCACGCTCTCCTCGATATCGGCGCGAGTGTCGTCAAACAGGCCGCGCAGCATCATATCCAGCCCTTCCAGCCCACTGGGGGAGGCGGGGGAAAATAACCCCTTGTTCACATGGTAACTGAGCGCGGTCGCCTGATACTGCTTCTCCACGATGCCCGACACGATACGTGTATCTACCACACGAATCAGGCCATGTTCTTCCAGCAGCTTGATGTGGTAATACAGCTTGGTTGGCGGCAGTTCCAGCACGGCAGCAACCTGCTTGACCGTGCGCGGCTCGTGCGTGACCAGTTCGATGATCTGAATTCGCAGCGGGTCGGCCAGGACTCGCAGCGTATCCAGATCATTGACCACATATTCAGGGATCGGTTTATAAGGCGCGGTGTTTGAGTCAGACATGGTGTTTTACGTGTGTAACCGGACACGGTCCTCACAATCGAGGGGAATAGTCTGCCTGAACCGACGCCAATGATACCACAAATTACCCGGCTGCGGGCTGGCCGGTACAATTTTCTGTCAGCGCCGTGACCGCCATCCGGGGGCTGCCGACCTCGTTGGAGGCGGCATTGACGATAAACCAGTTCGGGTCGGGGGTGAAATTATCCCCCTGCGGCACGTTGCTGCGGCGGGTCGTAAAGCAGGCCGTGACATAAGACGGCATACCGTCAGCGGCGGTGATGATACTTAACGCTGCCACCGGCGCATAAAGGCTGCCCGCTGCGCCTTCCCGGATGATAACCGGGTTCACCAACAGGCTGACCTGTGCCGCTGTGGTTAGGCGGCTGCCGTAAGTTGCCGCGAACGTGTCATTTTGCCCGTTCTGCCAGTAGGATAACGCCTGCTGCCGGTCGCCCACGACGAGTGCGGCGATATAGGACTCGATAAGCGGCGCCGGGTCAAGCTGGCCGGGTGGCACATCCGGGTTGGGCAGTGGGGCGGTATTGGCACAGGCTCTTTCCAGCGCGGCGAAGTCGGGCGCTGTTTGTTCGCTTAACGTGCCATCCTGGATGTACCAGTTCGGGTCTGGCTCGGTCGCGCTGCCAACCGGCACGTTGGTCTTGTGCGCTGTAAAGCAACCGGCGTAATAATGGACCGTCCCGTCACCGTGCTCGGCGATCACCAACGTGGGCACATCAGCGTAACTGTTGCCCGCCGCCGCGCCGATCAGTACCGGCAGGCGAACGATCACTTCGGCGTTTACGGTATCGGCAAAACCCGCCACGAACTGCGCTTCCGTCATGTTCTGCGGGGGCCGTTCCCAGTAGTGGTAGGCGCGGGTGTAGTCACCGCGATCAATTGCGTTGTAGTACGAGCCGATCAACGATACGGGGTCGGCCTGCACGATAAATTCAGGCAGTGGGGTGGGGTGCGCGGCGGCAGGAACGATGAGCCAGATGGAAAGCAGGAGAATAGTGACAGCCCAATACAGGTGCTTCATGATGGCTTCGGATTCCCATGTTTCGTCATGAATATTGTAATCCGTTTTGTTAGCCACATGTCATGAACATTGGGTAAGCGGCAGCGTTCCGTCAGGAAAACAAGCGGGCGGCAGAACCGCGTTCGGCTCTACCGCCCTGCTTAAGTTGGGGAAAAGAGAAACGTTCTTCGCTTCACACGCCCGCTACCGGGCGACGAAACCTGTTACCGGGACTTCTTGATGGCCTTTTTGATCCGCGCCAGCTTGCGCGCCAGGCGTTCCTGGTCCGCTTCGCGCAGGTGATCGTTCTGAATGGTCTTGGCAAGTAGATAGCTGATGTACATGGCTTCATTCCTCTTGCGAACAACGGGAGTCATCTCCCGATAAAATGCGGTCACGCAAGCATTTAAATTATTTTCAATGTTTGATTACATTTTACGCCTGATTGAAGGGCAAAGTCAATAGAGATTGTGAAAATAATCTCAATTATGATGGGCATTTTACACAAAATCCGGTCAGCCTGTGTGAACGTGACGCTCGGCATTCCGGGCAACCGTCAGCATCTGCTGGCGGACATCGCCAGCGCCATCGTCCAGCCAGCTCGCGCTTAAACAGGCATAGGCGAACACAAACGCCCGCACGCGGTCTACCTCAATTCCCATGCCATTCGCCAGCACCTGTGTAATCCGCAGGAGACGCGCCTCCGACGACACCAGTTCCTGCGCGTGGGGCGGATTACATAGGGTGTTGGCAGCGTCATAGGTGCGTTCGCCGTATAAACCTTTGGGATCAAACGCCAGCCAGCCACGCACCGGATGCCGCCGCAGGTTCTGGTGATGAATGTCGCCGTGCAGCACACATTCCTGCCGCGGCTCTGCCAGCAGGCGCTGCGCCACCCGTGCCCCGCGCCCGTAGATCGAGTCTTCCCCTGCCGCTTCATCCCGCGCTGCTTTTACGAACAATTCGCGGAAGCGCCGTCGCAGCGGTTGTAGTTCCGGTGGCGGCTTATCCAACGATACGCGATGCAGTTGATTCAGCACGCCGGCGATGATCGCGGCTGCCGCCACGTCTTCACCGCGCCACACCATCGGCGCCAGGTCTTCGTCGCCGGCGTACTCCAGCAGATGCGCTTCCTGGTCGTGGCGCATCAGCCGCACCGCACCCTGCCCATCGAAGTATCGCAGCGCGACCGCGCCGCCCTGCTCATCTTCCACGCCAATCGGCGTGAGCAGTTTCAGCACGGCGCGTTCGCCGTTGTGCTGCACAGTGTACACATGGCTCGTCGGTGTCTGCGCCAGCGGTTCGGGGTCGCTCAGATGCCACAGGCGCAGGTAATGTTCCAGCCGGTCTCTCATTGCGCGAATCGCCCGATTTTGCTGTCAGGAAAGATGGGGGAATGCCTGTGCCGACACGGCAGTAGCAACGGTCACGCGCTGGCCGATAACGAAGAACTGGCGTGTATCCAGCCGCGCCACAATCGCAGCACCATCATCCAGCCGCAGACCGAGCCGTTGATCGTGGCCGTAAAATTCACGCCAGAGTACGGTGGCGTTGGCCTCACCGCCGTTAGCCGTGACAGTCACATCTTCCGGGCGGATGAGGATGTCCACCTGCCCGTATGCCGGACGCGCCAGCAGCAGCGTGCCAACAGGTGAAGCGGCAATATCCCCCTGCGCATCGCCGGGCAGGAAGTTGGCCTCACCCACAAACGCGGCGACCTCGCGGCTGGCGGGATGATGATACAGCGTTTCCGGCGGCGCGATTTGCGCGATATGCCCGTCGAACATCACCGCCACCTGGTCGGCCAGGCTCAACGCTTCTTCCTGATCGTGGGTAACAAACACGCAGGTCATGCCCGCCTGTTTGAGAATGGCGCGCACTTCGCCGCGCACCTGCATCCGCAGCGCCGCGTCGAGGTTGGAAAACGGCTCGTCCAGCAGCAGCACGTCCGGTTGCGGCGCCAGCGCCCGCGCCAGCGCTACCCGCTGCTGCTGCCCGCCGGACAGTTCGTAGGGCATCCGCCTGTCCAGTCCATCCAGTCCGGTCAGCGCCAGCATGTCGGCCACGCGCGCCGCTTTTTCGCGTCCGCTCAGGTTCAGCCCAAAGCCGACGTTATCGGCCACGTTCAGGTGCGGGAACAGCGCGTATTCCTGGAACACCATACCCACGCGCCGCTGTTCCGGCGGGACGCGCGCGCCATCACCCGCAACGACACGCCCGTTGATCGTGATCGTGCCCTCGTCCGGCCATTCGAAGCCGGCGATCAGGCGCAGCGTGGTGGTTTTGCCGCAGCCGCTTGGCCCCAGCAGCGCCAGAATGTCCCCGGCCTGCGCCGTGAAGCTGACTCCGCGCACGATCGCCACGTCCAGGAAAGCTTTCGAGAGATTGTCGCACTCAAGCGCGTGAGCCATTCAAATGCCTTTTTGAACCGCCGAGACGCCAAGAGCGCCAAGAAATACTTCGGGATTATCTTGGCGTCCTTCGCGTCTTGGCGGTTAACTTATATTTTCAACGCATAGCCGACGGCGGCCAGCAGCACCGTGCCGAAGCCAAATGCCATCTCGCGGAAGCCGATGATTTTTGCCGGCAGGGGCACGCGGCGGTACAGCCCGAACCACGCCCGCGCCAGCAGAGCGGCCAGCGGCGCGACTACCAGCAGCGGCGCCAGTCCCGCCAGCGCCAGCGCCAGCACAATCACCAGCGCGGTGGCCTGCGCGATCAGCGGCAGCGC
Organism: Chloroflexota bacterium; assembly: GCA_016223085.1. Taxonomy (GTDB): domain Bacteria; phylum Chloroflexota; class Anaerolineae; order Aggregatilineales; family Phototrophicaceae; genus CFX2. The sequence continues at coordinate 1,342,363 of JACRPS010000003.1, read as the reverse complement.
GAGATGGGCATCCTTGCCGTGTTCCAGCTTTAACCGGGCGCGGACGTATAGCACCGATGGCTGGGCGCGCGCGGCCTGAATCACCCACAGCGCCAGCGCCGGCAGCAGCGGCCAGCCACCCGCCAGCGCGATACTGCTGCTGACGGCAGCCAGTCCCAGCGGCCCGGCCAGTTCCGGCAGCAGGTCACGGCTGCGGTTGGTGAAGTCAAAATAGAGCGTGAGCAGCATCAGCGGCGCTGCGGCGAGCATCGGCAGCAGTACGGTTGGGCCGCCGACCAGCGCCGCGCCGAAAACGCCGAAGGCCGCCAGCCCGCCATACAGCAACACGAAACGTTCCGCCGCGCCGGTGCGGGCGAAGCGCCGCCCGCGCTTGCGGTCAGCCGCTACGAGCTTCAAGGGGTGGCGCGCCAGGAACATGCCAAACACGCCCAGTCCCAGCAGCAGCCCGGCCAGCGATGGCGCGACCAGCAGTCCCAGCAGAATCGGCTCCAGCATAAAACCCCAGCCACCGTGTTCGGCGGGCAGGGCGACGGAACGCAGCTTGACAGCGGGCGCAGCGGTCATTTCGCCCCTTTCAGCATCAGCAGCAGCATGATAACCGGCGTGTTGGCGTGGACGCTGTGCGGCAGCCGCGCCGCCATGTGAATCCAGGTGCCGGGTTTAGCGTCGTAGCCGTCGCCGCCCACAACGACGCGCGCGTCACCCTGGAGGATGTGAATGATCGCCGGCATCGAAGCCGTGTGTTCGGATAGTTCCTCTCCGGTGGCAAAGCCAAACAGCACGACGCGCACGGTGTCGTCGTCGTGGATGGTCTGGCTGAGAATTCCTTTGGCGGGGAGGTTGGCCGGATCGGCCAGATTTTCGAAGTAGTTATACGGGGTGTTCATCCTTGTTTCTTTCTGGCAGGTGGCAATTAGCGACTGGCGATTGGCAGAAGCCATAAGCTAACAGCCAACCGCTAAAAGCTAATGGCTTTCGCGCTTCAAAATCAGCGCCAATGATACCGCAGAAACAGCCACCAGCAGTAATGCCGGCGCGCCGGTCTGGGCGAAGTTAACTTCTTTTTGCGCCGTCCAGATTTGCATGGCAAAGGTATTAAAGCCGGTGGGCGACAGCAGCAGCGTGGTCGGCAGCTCCTTCATCACGCTCAGGAACACCAGCGCCATGCCGGCCAGGATGCCGGCCCGCGCCAGCGGCACGGTGATTTTTGCCATCACCTGCCAGGGCAGCAGGCCCAGGCTGCGCCCGGCTTCTTCCAGCCGGGGGTTAATCTGCGTCAGGGCGCTGCGGGTCGCGCCGACGCTTAACGGCAGAAAACGCGTGGCATAGCCGAGGATGAGCACGGGCAGCGTCTGGTAAATCGCGGGCACGGCGTTAGCGGTGAAAAACACCAGCGCCAGCGCGATCACCAGGCCCGGCAGACCGTTGCCCAGGTACGACAGCTCACACAGCCAGCGCCCGGCGCGGGATGGCGCGCGCGCGCCCAGCCAGGCCAGCGGCAGCGCCGCCAGCGCCACCGCCACCGCCGCCAGACCGCTAACGCCGATGGTGTTGACCGCCGCGCCATGCCAGTTGATGGAAAGCGACTGCCCGCCGATCACCCACGAGGCCAGCACACCAACCGGCACAACCGTGCCCACGCCGACCAGCGCCGCGCAGAACAGCAGCGCCGGCACGCGCCAGCGCCCCAGCGCTACCGGGCGAAGCTGCCGCCCTGCGCCCGTGCCAACACGATAATTGCGCTGGACGGCGGTCAGACGGCGGGACAGCGCCAGCAGCGCCAGCGTGACCAGCACCAGGACGACGGCCAGAATCGCGGCGCGGCTGCGGTCAAACGAACTGGTGTACTGCACGTAAATGACGCGGGTGAAAGCGTCGAAGCGCATCAGCGCCACCGCGCCAAAATCGCTCAGGGTGTACAGCGCCGCCAGCAGGCCGCCCGCCGCCAGCGCCGGCTTAAGCTGTGGCAGCGTCACGCGGCGGAAGGCCGTCCACCGGCTGAGTCCCAGACTGTGCGCGCATTCTTCCAGCGCCGGGTCGGTGTTCAGCAGCGCCGCCCGCACCGGCAGCACGACGTACGGATAGGTAAACAGCGTGATGGACAGCCATGCGCCGAAGAAGCCGTACAGCGGCGGCAGGCTGGTCACACCAAAGGGTTCAAGTGTCTGCTGCAGAATCCCGCGCGGCCCGAACGCCGCGATGTAGGCAATCGCGCCGATGTAGGACGGAATCACCAGCGGCAGCAGCCCGGCCACCAGCCAGAAGCGGCGCAGCGGCAGATCGGTGCGCGCCGTCAGCCAGGCGAACGGCACGCCGATCAGCACCGATGATAGCAGAACCGCGCCGGTCAGCAGCAGGCTGTTGCCGATCACGGCCAGCGTGCGCCCATCCAGCAGATACTCCACCCCGGCCATGCCTGCGCCCGCTGCCCGCAGCGCCAGATACAGCAGCGGCAGCAGCACCAGCGCCAGAATCAGCGTCGCGCTGACAACCAGCAGCGAGGGAAAACGTGGCAGCGTAAATGCGCGCTTGTCGGCAGGGCGCGCCAGCGCGCGGGTAACAGTGATGGGTAAGGTTCGCTGCATGAATGTGTCCTGATGGCTGAAGATCAAAACCGGCATCATGGGAACGACTCAAAAGGGTCGCCCCTGCACATCAATTTAAGGCCGCGTGACCCCCTCCCAACCTCCCCGCCAGCGGGGGAGGAGTTGTTGGCGCATCCGATTCCCCCTCCCTGTTGACGGGGAGGGGGCCAAGGGGTGGGGTCAAAAATCGCTTAACCTGATACTAGGGGCGACCTATCAGGTCGCCCCTACTGTTTCAGTGTGCCTGAAAGGTCTACCAATATCTACTCTTGTGGTCAATTTCACGATAACCACGCTGCGTAAACCGGGATTGAGCATGACCACATATCGCGCTTACATCAACGAATCTTATGATTACCGGCGGTTAAAATTGCATTTTACGGGGAATTGCGCCGAAGCGAGAGTGACATTTATCACGAATCGGCGCATGACGGATCACAAATCGCTCAACGCCCCGGCGTTGCAATCGTCCAGCACGGCGCTTACAATGAGGGGCGGTTTTGCGAGTAGGGACACGATCTATCGTGTCCCTACATGATAGGTTTGAGGTTCTCCATGCTCCCCTTCATTTTGATCTTCCTCGCCGTTGGCGCGCTGCTGGCGCTCGGTGTGGCCCAGCGGCATTCGCGGCGGCTGCGCGGCCTGGCCGGCGGCCTGCTGGTCTCCTACTTCACGGTGCTGCTAATTCTGGGGGCAGGCGAAATCTATTTCCGGTTCTTCTACGCCGAGTCGGAAAACGTGTATACGCTGGCGACCAAAAACTGGCTCGACCGCTACTGGCACACCAACTCGCTCGGCTTCCGTGACCGGGAATGGACGGCGGACGATCTGGCGGGCAGGCAGACGGTGGTGGTGCTGGGCGACTCGTTCGCTGCCGGCTGGGGACTCCAAGACCCGGCGGACCGCTTCTCCGACGTGCTGGCGTCGAAGCTGGGTGACGGTTATGCCGTCCTCAACCTGGGGCGTTATGGCACCGCCACGCCGGAGCAGCTAAAAATCCTACAGGACGAATCGCCGGTGAAACAGCCGGACGTGGTGATCCTGCAATACTTCCTGAACGATATTAATTATGCCGGTTTGCAGCTTGGCGTGCTGCCTGAACCCGAACCCTCGCCGAACTGGACGAAAGAAACCTACCTGGGGAACTTTATTTACTGGCGCTTCCTGCGCGCGACAAACCCCAGTGATGCCTTTTTCACACGCTGGTGGGAATGGTCGTATGCCGCTTACGATAATGTTGGCATCTGGAGCGTGCACAAGCAGGAAATCAAGGAATTGGTGGATTACGTGGACAGCATCGGCGCGCGGCTGATCGTCGTCATCTTCCCCAATCTGCTGGACGTGGTCCGTTCGATTCCCTATATTGACCGGGTGGAGCAGGCGTTCCAGGAGTACGGCCAGCACGACATCCTCAAGCTGTTTGATGCCGCCGCCGCCTGGGACTATAACGATCTGATGGTCTCGCGGCGCGATTCCCACGCCAGCGCCAGCTTTAACCACTACGTTGGCGAGCAGCTCTACGAGCAGTTTTTCGCAGCCGATTCGGCAGTACAGGCCAGTTCCTGACGATCTACCCACCTGTCCCATCCCAAAACCCGCTGTATGGCTCATGAGTGTTACCCGGTGCTGGTTTACGATTAAATTCTCTGTTCATGGGCGTCCCCCATGCAGGCCGGGCGCTCACGTGAAGGCCGGGGAAGATTATGCCGCGCGACGGCAGTCAGGAATTTGCCGGGCTGGAGGACTGGCTCGCGCAGCATTCACGCGAAGTGGTGATCCTCTGCGAGCCGGACGGGCGGATTATCAGCGCCAGCCCGGCCAGCGCCTTTGTGCTGGGGTACGAGCCGGACGCCCTGCGTGGACGGTCGCTGTACGACTTCATGCCGCCGGAACAGGCCACTGACCTGCACGACACACTCCAAGACCCTGGCACCGCCGCCTACCGGCTGGAACACCCGGCACGCCACCGGTCGGGACGGCTGCTGTGGCTGGAAACCACTGCTGAAGCGGTTGGCAACGAAGCCGGAGAGATCGTGCGGCTGGTGGCATTGATGCGGGACATCACGCCGCGCCGGCGGCTGGAGGCGCAGTTGCGCGAAAATCAGGTGCGGCTGCGGCTGATTAACGCCATCGCCTTCAAGATCGTCTCCGGCGCTTCGCTGGATGACATCATCCACTTCTCGCTGGAACGGATTCACGATCATTTCCCCCAACTGCGGGTCGCGTTTTATACGCTGGACGAGGATGGTTTTCTCCGCGCGCGGCAGGTGATCGAGACGACTGATACGCTGCCGCTGACCGGTTCCGAAGGCGACCTGACGCCCTGGCCGGCGTATCTGGAGGCGCTGCGCTCCGGTGAGGTGCTGGTCGTCGAGGATGTCACCCGCGACCGGCGTCTGGCGGGGCTGGAGGAGTTGCTCACCGAGCGCGGGATTCGTGCCGTCCTGAACGTGCCCATCGTGCTGGATGACCGGACGGTTGGCCTGCTGTCGTTTGATACGCCCCAGCCGTATCTCTGGAGTGCCCACGAAATCGCGCTGCTGTCGGAAATCGGGCAGTATCTCGCCGTCGCCATGCGCGAGTCGCGGGTGGAGGCGGAACGGCAGCGCGCCGAAGAATCGCTGCGACTGGCCGTCGAACGCTTTCGCATCGCGCTCCAGAATTCGCCTATCGTGGTGTTTAACCAGGATACCGACCTGCGTTACACCTGGGTTTATAACCCCGCTTTAGGCCTGACAGCGGAAGATGTTATCGGCAAACGCGACCACGATTTATTTGAAGACGAGGATGACGTTCGCCACCTCGTCGCCGCCAAGCAGCAGGTGCTGGCGACCGGGCAGGGCCTGCGCCGCGAAGTCAGTGTCCGGGTTGGCGAGCGCCAGTACTGGTTTGACATGACGATTGAACCGCTGCGCGACGAGCGCGGCCAGATCATCGGCATCACCTGTGCCACTGCCGACATCACCCGCCAGAAGGAAATGGAGCAGAAAGCGATTCAGTTGACGGTGGAGCAGGAGCGGGTGCGGGTGATTACCGGCTTCATTCAGGATGCCTCGCACGAGTTCCGCACGCCGCTGTCCGTCATCGGCAGCAGCCTGTACCTGATGGAACGTTCCCCGGACCCCGAACGGCGGCATTACCACGCCGAAAAAGCCCGTGAGCAGATTAACCGCATCGTGCATCTGCTGGAAGACCTGGCGCTGATGGCAACGCTGGATACCGACCCGGCGCTGGCGGCGCTGCCCGTAGACGTGAATCAACTGGTACACGATGTGGCGGCGCAGTTTGAAAGATCGTTCCAGATGGGACAGTTGCAGCTTGATCTGACGCTGGATAACACGCTGCCGCCGGTGCAGGGCGATGCCGACCGGCTGCGGGTGGCGCTGGTGAAACTGGTGGACAATGCGCTGCGCCACACGCCGCCCGGTGGACGTGTCTCGCTGGAAACCCGGATGGAGGGCGGCGAACTGGTGCTGCATGTGGCCGATACCGGCGTTGGTATCGAGGCGGCGGTGCAGGAACGGGTATTTGAACGGTTTTACCGGCTGGACGCGGCTCGGGTGATGCCCGGCTTCGGGCTGGGGCTGCCGATTGCCCGTAAAATCGTGGAACTGCATGGCGGCCAGCTTGCGCTTGACAGCACACCCGCGCACGGCACGACCTTCACCATCCGGCTGCCGGTGCCGGTCGCCCTAAATTCCGGCGCATAGGCCACCTGACCCACTGCAAATCTCACTGAGTGGCCTATCAAAAAATGTGCTGGTACTCCGATGTATTTACAGAGCTTTGGTTTTATAGTGTAAACATCAATGGTCGGAATACCGTTGGAATTAAACCGAAAGACACCAATCCCGATCCCGGGTTATGCAGTAAGCAGCGGTCAGAAAGGACTTATCATGAACAACCTCAAGCATGACATCTTTAGCGGCGGTGTTGTCGTCAATGCTCACGGCAAGGGGGCGGGTCGGAATCCGAGCAACACCGGCGCCTTCTGCAATGTCCCGCTTGAGCAGCCATCCCTGCTGTCCGATAACCGCAGTGCCGCCCGGCGGCAGTTTTCCCGCGAGGTCATTGTGACCGACATTTACCCCACTGAATATCACGAAGACGCTGCTTTTCATGAATCTGCTGAACCCGGCTTTGCTACCCATCTGGACAAGGGCTGGTTCGGGTATGATGCCCCGATGGATGATGAAAAGCTGCTCGACAAGTGGTGCCGCATTCAGATGTAAACGAACGTAAAGGAGAAGCAAATGGCTGAACATCGTTATGATACCAACTGGGATACCGGCAGTCGCAACAACGGCTCGATGCAGCCCAATCAAATGCTGGGCATTGTGATCTTTGTTGCGCTCGGTATCGGCGTGGCGGTGGCGCTGGCGGCCATGCTTGCGCCCAAGCCGAAGAAGAAGCCGGGGCTGGCGGGCGAGATCGAGGAGCGCATCTCCAGCATGGAGAAGGAACTGTCACACCTGAGCAAGCGCATTCAAGATCGAATCAAAGAGTTAACGTAACCCCGCCGACCAGCGGGCAGGGACACACGGCAGCGTGTGTCCCTGTTGCTGTATGGAGGAGTGACCATGTGGAAGATTGAAAGCGACCGGGACATTCACCAGATCACCGATCAGGTTATCCAGCAGCTTCCCAACGTGGAAGAACCCGGCTTACGTCTGGCGCGCAGGCTGCACCATCAGATTGTGAACGGCGGTGATATGGTGCGGAATGTGGCCGACGTGCTGCACGGCAGCAAGTGGCTCGGCCATCCGCTGCATCCGGTGCTGACGGATGTGACGCTGGGCGCGTGGATGATGGGTTTTGTGTTTGATCTGCTGTCCCTGCTGACGCTGCGGCGCTGGCGCAGCAGCCGTCATGCCGCCGATACGTTGACCACGCTGGGCACGATCACCGCCATCCCGACGGCGCTGGCCGGGATGACCGATTATTCCGCCATTAAAAAGCCGGCGGCGCGGCACGGCGCGTTGCACGGTCTGCTGAATACGATCATGTTGGGGCTGTATATCCTGTCGGTGCGGGCGCGGCGCGGCGGCCACTGGTTCAGCGGGATGCTGTACTCGTCGGCGGCGTTTGGTCTGGGGCTGGTTTCCGCCTGGTTGGGTGGCGAACTGGTTTACAATCTGCGCGTGGGCGTGAACCACAGCCAGCCGGCCCGGCGTCCGGCAAACTGGATGCCGGCGCTGCCTGACGACAGCCTGCTGGAAGGCCAGCCACAGCGCGTGCGCGTGGAAGGGCAGGACATCCTGCTGTACCGCAAAAATGGAATCATTTATGCCATCGGCGCGGTGTGCAGCCATGCCGGCGGGCCGCTGGAACAGGGGCAGTTTTACGATTACTGCGTCCAGTGCCCCTGGCACGATTCGGTCTATGATGTACGTGACGGCAGCGTGGTGCATGGGCCAACCACGTACAACCAGCCGGTGTATCAGGTGCGCGTCATGAACGGCCATATCGAGGTGAAAGGCACGGAACACGAACCGGCATCAGCGGGTTAAAGACGATTACCGTTTTACGACCTGGCAGGGGCATCCACGAGGGTGTACCCTGCTGTTGCTGTTTTCCAGAAAGGTTGGGGTTGCGTTTCAGTGGCAGACTGCAATCACTTTCCTTATACTACATTCTTGGATAACGGCTGCGCTCGTTTGAGCCATGCGCCACCTTTATCGTGGTTTATGAACGAGTTTTTATTGCGAGACTGGCTATGAGGTTCGCCGCTTTTCAGGACTGGTTAAACGCCGTACCCTTGACCGATCCCATCGAACGGCGGCTGTCCCCCTTAATTCAACTCACGCTCATCGGCCTGGCCGTGTCCGCCGCGGCGACGGTCATCATGGGGCTGGTCACGTCCGGGCTGCGGGCGCTGTCACCCGCTGCGCTGGCGCCCACCGTGCTGTTTATCACCGCCATGCTGGCCGGCCTGGCCCTGCTGCGGCAGGGGCGATTTCGGGCGTCACTGTGGGTTATCGTCGGCGCAACCATGATCGCCCAGGCGCGTAATACCCTGTCCGCCGATCTGACCACTGCCGGCGCGATCCTGATGGCCTACGCCATCCCAATTGCGCTGGCCGGCCTGCTGCTAAGCCGTCGGGCGCTGCTGCTGGTGCTGGCGATCAGCACCGTGATCGTCTACTTCTCCGCCCAAAGTGATTTTCCCAATACCAATCTACCGGTCGCGTACACCCTGTTTTTCCTGATTATCTACGGCCTGCTCAGCTTTCTGCTGGCGCTGTTTAACCGCGCCTTCCGCCTGGAGTTGACCGCGTCTATCAGCCGGGGCGAAGAACTGGCGCAGTTGAACGAACGGCTGCATGTAACACTGACAAGCATCGGCGATGCCGTCATCACCACCGACGAACGCGGCCACGTGGCGCTGATGAACGCGGTAGCGGAGCAGCTTACCGGCTGGACGCAGGCCGAAGCCGCCGGCAGACCGCTGGTGGAGGTGTTCCACATCCTCAACGAATACACCCGCCAGCCGGTTGAAAGCCCGGTGGACAAGGTGATGCGGGAAGGCACGGTTGTTGGTCTGGCGAACCATACCATCCTGATTGCCAAAGACGGACGCGAAGTGCCGATTGACGACAGTGGCGCGCCCATCCGCGACAGCCGGGGGCAGATCGCCGGGGTCGTGCTGGTTTTCCGCGACATCACCGAACGGCGGGCGGTCGAGCAGGAAACCGAACGGCTGTACCGCGCCGAACAGGAATCCCGCGCCGCCACCGAACGGACAGCGCAGCGATTGGCCCGCCTGCAGGACATTACGGCGGCGCTGTCCGGCGCGCTCACCTACCAGCAGGTGGCCGATGTGGTGGCTGAACAGGGCTTCGCGGTGCTGGGGGCGCAGTATGGAACGGTGTCGCTGCTGACTGAAGATGGGCTGGCCGTTCAGCCGGTGAGCACGCGCGGCTTTACGCCGGAAACCCTGGCGGCCTTCCAGCGGCTTCCCCTGAGCCAGCCAACGCCGCTGACCGATTCCATCCGCACCGGCCAGTCGGTCTGGATTTCATCACTGGAAGAATACCAGCGCCGCTACCCCGATCTGGCGACGACGGTGCAGCCGCTGACCGGCACACAGGCGCTGGCGTGTATACCCATGCGGTACGATAACCACGTGATCGGCGGCCTGGGCATCACCTTCACCGAGCCGCACCGCTTCAGCGAGGATGAACGCTCGTTTTTGCTGGCGCTGGCGCACCAGTGCGGCCAGGCGCTGGAACGCGCCCGGCTGTACGAAGCGGAACTTCAGGCACGCCAGCAGGCCGAAAAGTCCCGCGAGCAGGTGACGCGCATCCTGGAAAGCATCACCGACGCGCACTATGCCATCAACCGGAACTGGGAGTTTGTTTACGTCAACGCCGAAGCCGAACGGGCGCTGGGGCGGACACGGAACAGCCTGCTGGGCAAAAACATCTGGGAGGAATTCCCGCCCGCCGTTGATACCGAGTTATACCATGCCTATCACCGTGCGATGGCCGAAGGCGTAACGGTTCATCTCGATTATTATTTCTATCCGCCGCTGGAGACCTGGTTTGATATCCGGGCTTATCCGTCGAAAGATGGTCTGTTTGTGTACTTCCAGAACGTTAGTGAACGCAGGCGCGCCGAAGAAGCCCTGCGCCGCAGCGAACAAACCGCCTGGCAGCAGGTGGCCGAAATCAGCGCCATTTACGATAACGCGCCGGTAGGGCTGGCCGTGTTTGATCCGCAATTGCGCTTCCAACGGGTGAACAAATATCTGGCGGAAATCAACGGTCTGCCGCCGGAAGATCATGTCGGTCATACCCTGCGCGAATTGCTGCCGACCATTGCCGACCAGTTGGAGCCATTGGGGCAGCAGGTGATTAAAACCGGACAGCCGATCTTAAATGTTGAAGTGACCGGCGAAATGGCGTTTCGTTCGGGTGTTGAACGAACGCTGATTGAACACTGGGTACCGCTGAAAGATCAAACCGGACGGGTAACGGGCATTAATATCGTGGCCGAAGATGTCACCGAACGCAAGCAAATGGAGGCCGCCGAGCGCGAACAGCGGGCGCTGGCGGAATCGCTGCGGGACATCACGATTGCCATCAACAGCACGCTCGACCTGAACGACGTGCTGGACCGGATTCTGGAAAGCGTGCGCCGCGTGGTGCCGCACGATGCCGGCGTGGTGCTGCTGGTGGAAGATGGCATTGCTACTGTCCAGCGCACGCGCGGGCTGGAGTTTAACCCCGTCCTGAAAGCGGAAACCGAGAACGCGGAAATGCCGGTGATGCAAACGGCGGCGCTGCGGGAAATGGTCGAACACGGCAGGCCGCTGATTATCCCGGATGTCAGGCAGTATCCCGGCTGGCTGCGCAGCAGCGTGACCGACGAGCCGGTGTTGCAGAGTTTTATCGGCGCGCCCGTGTATCTGCGCTACGAGTTGATCGGCTTCATCAACCTGTTCTGCCGGCAGGCGGATGGTTTTACCGAAGCCCATGCTGAACGGCTGCGGCTGTTCGCGGAGGCTATCGCCACCGCGCTGCAAAACGCCCGGCTGTACCAGCAGGCGCAGGAACTGGCCGCCTACGAAGAACGGCAGCGGCTGGCGCGTGATCTGCACGATGCCGTCAGCCAGACGCTGTTTTCCGCCACCACACTGGCGGAGGCGCTGCCCCGCCTGTGGCAGCGCAACCCGCAGCGCACGATGGAGCAACTGGACCAGATCGTGCTACTGAACCGTGCTGCGATGGCCGAAATGCGGACGCTGCTGCTGGAACTGCGCCCGGAAGCCATCCTCAACACCCGGCTGAACCGCCTGCTGACGCAGTTGGTGGAGGTGGTGCAGGGGCGCAAGCGCATGGCGGCGGAACTGGTGATCGAAGGCGACGACGAGGAACGGCTGCCGCCCGGTGTCCATCTGGCGATTTACCGCATCGCCCAGGAAAGCCTGAACAATGTCGTCAAACACAGCCAGGCAACCCGGTTTACGGTCAAGGTCAACCGGCGTCCCGGCTACATTCGCCTGTGTATCCAGGACAACGGGCGCGGCTTCGACGCGGCGCAGCTTTCCGGCGGGCTGGGGCTGGACACGATGCGCGAACGGGCGGAGGCTATCGGCGCGACGCTGGACGTGTCCAGCACACCCGGTGAGGGCACGGAGATCAACGTCATCTGGGAGGGTGAACCCGATCTCGAACCAGCGTCTGGCGAATAACGGACGATGCCTCAGTCAACCGCTTTAAGCACCCGCAGCGCCCGCAGCGTGACCCACTTGCTTGGCTGTTTCCTCGCGCCAAAGTCCACCCAGGTTTTACCGGCGTAATGGTATTCCAGCGGCCATCGTCCCTGCGCATCCTGCTTGCTGCGAATGAGATTGAGGGCGTTGCACAGCCGATAGTCGTGACCATAACCCAGGCCGACCAGCGCCTCGACCAGTTGCAGCACGTCGGTGACGTACAACACCGGAAAGCCAAACTTCCACCAGTTGCCGCTGGGCTTGTCGTTCCAGCCGGTGGGGTAGGTAGCCTCAGCCGGTTCCACGCTGAACAGGAAATCCGACCCTTGCCGGATGGCGCGTTCGATCAGCGGCGTGCGGCGTGCGGACGGCAGTGTGCTGAACGCGAGCATGACCTTGACAGCGCCCCAGGCGCAGGGCAGTTTGTTGTTCGAGCCACAGGCAAACACCGGCCCGCACTTGCCGGCGTAATACCGAACGGCTGCCTTCTGGTTCTGCGCTGGCTCAATACCCTCGCCGGTGACGCTGCGCGCCATCCAGTCGAAGGCCGCCTCCAGACGCGGGTCGTCGCAGCCGAGATCAAGCAGCGCCGTGCACAGATTGCCCTGCAAACAGTCCGCCGTCCCGGACGGCGCGCCCGAAGCCGTGAACTGGCCCGTTGCGGTCAGGGCATGGTCAAGCACGTAGGAGCACGCCCGCGCGATACGTGCATCCTGGGTTTGAGACGCCCCCAACTGGGCCAGCAGGATGATGGCCCAGACCGTCGAATAATATTTGGGATTGTAACCGGGACCCGGTTCGGCCCAGTATCCGGCCTCGTCCATGTGCGCCAGAATGGTTGCGATTGGCCCGTGTGTATGCGCCTGCGCCCGCGCCGCTGCCAGTTCGGGGTTATCCTCGGGGCAATCGAGCAGATCGCGCAGCGCCAGGTAACGGACGCCGGGCGCGTCCGGTTCGAGCAGCCAGGCCAGCGAATCGCCGTTTAATTGATCGTGCCAGGTCATGTCTACCCCCCTTGCGGAAAACAAAACAGGGTGCTGCCCGCCACAACGGATAGCGCCCTGCGATGGTTGTTGTCGTGCTGCTAACGCGATATGAACGGTTGCTGCTACGGTCATTATATACCTTTTCTGCCCTGCTGGTTGCGTTTGTCGCAGCGGTATAACCGGGGGACATTCCCACTTCCCCTGAAAGCACGACACGCTTTTCCGCCTTCCGACCGATGACGACCGGCCCGCCTTTGCCTATCCTGTGAACTATTGTCAACACGGCTGCCCTCATCAATCCCGGAAGACAGAAAGGCGGTATGCCACCATGTTCGATGTTTCCCATCGGCTGACGAGCAGCAGCACGCTGCCCTTAATTCGACTGCGCCGCGCTATCCCGCGCGATATTCCAGCCCTGACGCGGCTGATCGAGCAATCCGTGCGGGAACTGGGCAAGGGTTACTACACGTCGCAGCAGATCGAGAGCGCGCTGAAGTATGCCATTCACGTTGACCCGCAGATGGTGCAGGACGGCACGCTGTACGTGATCGAAAGCGGCGGCCAGCCTATCGCCTGCGGCGGCTGGAGCTATCGCGGTGCGTTGTTTCCGAAGGATGAGCCGAGGGTCCTGAACCCGGCGCTGGAACCGGCCAGGCTACGGACATTTTACGTGCATCCGGCCTGGGCACGGCGCGGGCTGGGCCGCTGGCTGATGGAGGAATCGCTGGCGGCGGCCAAAGCGGCGGGCTTCCAGCAGGTAGAACTGTTTGCCACCCGGATGGGCGAACCGCTGTACGCCAAATTCGGTTTCCGCGAAGTGGAAGCGATCACGGACACCCTGCCGGACGGTGTGCGCATTCCGATCAAGCGCATGGTGAAAGACCTGGCGGAAATCCACTAGGTTTATCCATCGTCGGGGCACGGTATACCGTGCCCCTAGCGGAAGTCCAAAAATCGGCGGCGTGCGGCGCCTACCGCACGTCGAACTGGATTTCGTACAGGCACAGGGCGTACCGGCTGCCGGGTGGGTTCTCCACCCAGCTTGAACCAAACGCCATGTTGGTGAAGTTGGCGGAGTAGCTCAACCAGGCCGTTTTGCCATCGGCGCTGATGAATTTCGACGGCAGGTTGACAAAATAGGCCTGCTCGCCGAACTTCTCCATGTACGTTACCAGCTTCCAGGGGCCGGTGACGTTGTCCGACTCCAGCACGTAGGTGTTAAACGTGCTGATGGTATTGCCTCCGTCGGTGCAGAACATCAGGTATTTCTTCAGCGGTGCGTTGTAAGTCATATTGGCATGGCCGACACGCCCGTTCCACTCGAACAGCGGCCTGATCTGCGCGAAGTCCTTCACCCAGACCGCCTGCCCGTTTGCGTCGTAACCACCGAAGAACTCATAGGCCGCCGGGTCATTGATCGTTTCTGGCGAGGGGGTTACCCGCAGCAGATACGCCTGATCGCCGCGAATCCAGGCCACCTCGGCATCAGGCCGGGTCGCGCCGTGCGCCACCAGATAGGCTTTGCCATCCGGCGAGTGTTCCAGATTTTGCCCCAGATGTACGAAGTGCGGCGCGCCGATTTTGACCTTGCCGCCGTTTTTACCCGACTCGCCGAAAATTGGATGTTCCGGCGTATGTGGGCAGTCCTGCCACGTTTTGCCGTAATCGTAGGAAGTTCGGAAGCCAACAAACGGGCCGAGGATATCCCAGTTTAAGCCCCGGTCGGTTTCGTCCAGGCAGTAGGTGCCGTAATACCACACGCCGTTGTGAACCAGGCTGCCGCAGGGATACCGTCCGCCATACGGCGCGGGCGAGGCGTAGTGAACGCCAAGATTTTCGACCTTCAGATTTAACGGGTCGTCACCCACAAGGCGCGCCTGCGCCGTGCCGGATTTGCCGCCGTAGGCCGCGTTGGTGGGATTACGGCTGTCGGAGGAACAGTCAAAATTGAAGATATTGTCAATCGGGCGCTCAAAATTGCCGTCCGTCCAGGGCGAATACTGGTGGCCGTCCGACGCCCACGTCGGATACCACGTGTCAGCGTGGGTGTACGCCGCGTACCGACCGGTGAAGATCACGCCGCAGATGGTGTCCGACAGCGGGAACGGGCAGTCCGGCGGCGGTGGTGAAGTCCATTGAATCGCCATGTTCGATCATCCTTTCCATCTTTATTAAGAACCTATCCGTAAACCTCTTTTATTTGTCGGTAGGGGCACGGCATGCCGTGCCCTTACGAAGGGTTTATGGATAGACACTAAGTGTAGGGACGAGGCATGCCTCGTCCCTACGGAGATTTATCGTTCGTTACGCCCAGAAGGCGTGTCCGGCGTCGTGCTGAATAACGATGTTTTTCAGGAACTGCGCCGCTTTTTCAAACCCCTCCCGCTGTGACATCAGCCCGTCTTCGTGTTCGATGGACAGCGCGCCGTCGTAGCCGACCAGCCGTAAATTGCTGACCATATCCCGCCAGACCGATTCGCTGTGGCCGTAACCGACGGTGCGGAAAATCCAGCTCCGGTGGAGGTAGTCGCTGTAGGGCTTGGTATCCAGCACGCCGTTGACGGTCGCGTTCACCGGGTCAATGATCGTATCCTTGGCGTGGAAGTGGAAGATGGCGTCGCCCAGTTTGCGGATGGCAAATACCGGGTCAACCCCCTGCCAGAACAGATGGCTGGGGTCGAAGTTCGCGCCGATGTTGCTGCTGTCCACCGCGTCGCGCAGCGCCAATACGTGTTCCGCGCTGTAGACGCAAAAGCCGGGGTGCATTTCCAGCGCCAGCCGCACGCCGCGCGCTTCGGCAAAGGCGTTTATCTCTTTCCAGTAGGGAATCATGGCCTGTTCCCACTGGTAGCGCACCGTCTGGCTGAAGTCCGGCGGCCAGGGACACGTTACCCAGTTGGGTGTCAGGTCGCCGGGCGCGCCGCCAGGACAGCCGGAAAAGGTGATAAACGTATCCACACCCAGCTTTTCCGCCAGCAGAATCCCGTTTTTGATGGCCTGCCGGTGCGGTTCGCCAATTGCGGGGTTGGGGTGCAGCGGATTGGCATGGGCACTCAGGGCGCTGATGGTCAGACCACGCGCTGTGATCTTCGCCTTGAAGTCACCACAGGCGTTGTCATCGTGGAGCATTTGCGCCGGTTTGCAATGGGCGTCCCCCACGTAGCCGCCGCACGGCACTTCGATGGCATTGACGCCAACCGACGCCACATAATCGAGCAGCGCCTCAAATTCCATGTCGGCGAAGGCCGCGATAAAAACACCGAGTTTCATGATTACGTTGTCCTGTTGTGGGTGCGCCGTTTTTCGTCAAACGGCGCATGTCAATCTCTGCGATTTTGCAGGGGCGGGTTTATATACCCACCCCTGCAATAAAATATCAGACTGTCACCACCGTCACCACGCCGTCCGCGCCGCGTGACCAGCCCGCGCTGGCAGCAGCATTGAGTTCCAGCGCCGCCATTTTATTCAGCGTCTGGCCGTTGACGGTCACACGCTCCACTGCGCCCGCGCCGGGCAGCGCCAGCAGCCGCAGGCCGACTTTGGACTTCGCGCCCTCGATCTGAAGCGCCAGCGTGCCGCCGCGCAGCACAGCTTCCACGCAGGTTGAACCGTCGGTGTCGCGCAGGTCAAACACGGCTTTATCCAGCAGGTAAGCGTCAAACGTCACAAATGCAAACGGCTCGTCGGCGATGTGGCTGACCGGCTCTATCGTTGGGATGAGCGAATCGGCCTGCACGTACAGCGGCAGCACATCCAGTGGCGCTTCGATCAACCGGCTCTGCGGCCCGGTGATGATCTCATGTGTCCAGTAATCCACCCAGCGACCGGCAGGGAAATACACCGTGCGGCGGCCTTCGCTGTTGAAGATTGGCGCGACCAGCAGTTCCGCGCCGAACATATACTGCAAGTCCAGCGTGTAAGTGCAGGGGTCATGCGGGAATTCCAGCGCCATCGCCCGTAGTAGCGGCAGGCCGGTTTCGTGGGCATAGGCCGCGTAACTGTAAATATACGGCAGCAGCCGGTAGCGCAGCCGCACAGTGTCACGGAAGATGCGCTCCGCTTCGTCGCCGTAGTCCCAGGGCAGGCGGCTGCTCATGCCGTGCGCCCGTGACAGCGGCGAAAACAGGCCAAACTGCGCCCAGCGCACGTACAGTTCCGGGGTCGGCGTGCGGTGGAAACCGCCGATGTCGTGGCTCCAGAAGGCGTGGCCGCACGCGCCCATACTCAACCCGCCGCGCAGGGTGGACGCCATGCCCTGAAACGTGCAGTTCGGATCGCCGCCCCACTGGGCCGCGTGGCGCTGGCCGCCGGCGTAGGTGCAGCGCCCCCACACCAGCCCGGTATGGTGGCTGCTCAGTTCGGCGGTCAGGTCCGCCACGATGTCATTGTAGATCAGCGTGTACAGGTTGTGCAGTTCGACGCCGGTCATGCCGTTCCAGGCGACCACTTCCGCCGGCACACCTTCGCCGAAGTCGGTCTTAAACACGTCCGCGCCCATTTCCAGATGCGGGCGCAGCAGACTCTGAAACCACTCGACGGCGGCGGGGTTGGTCAGGTCTATGATGCCCACCGGCGGGTGATAGCCGCCCCACAACTGCCCGATCCACGCTTCGCCGTCCGGCTTCCTGAGCACATAACCCTTGTTAATCGCCTCCTGCAGCAACGGGCTTTCCACGCCGATGTAGGGGTTCATCCACAGGCAGACCTTAAACCCGGCCTCATGCACCTGCCGGATGAGACCGGCGGGATCGGGGAACATTTCGGTATCCCACTGCATATCCGACCAGCGGCCATACTTCTGCCAGTAACAGTCGAGGTGCAGTACATCAGTAGGGATATCGTGTTCCCGTAGTTCCTGCGCCCGCGCCAGCACCGCGTCGGCGCTGTCGTCCTTGAAGCCGGACGACATCCACAGCCCGAACGACCACTTCGGCGGCAGTATCGGATAGCTAACCAGATCAGCGTAGCGCGAAATGACGGTCTTCAGTTCCGGGCCGGCAATCACGTAGTAGTCGAGCGTGGTGTCCGGCACGATCACGCTGAAGACGCTGTGGTTGCTGGCGGCCATGTCAAAGCGTACCGGGCTGTGGCTGTCCACAAACAGGCCGTAACCGCGTGTGCTGAGGAAAAACGGCACGTTTTTGTAAGCCCGTTCGCTGGCCGCGCCAAAAGCGTCGTAATGCCACATCTCGATGCGCTGTCCGCGTTTGTCGAAGTCGGTGAATTTCTCGCCGAAGCCGTAAAAATGTTCATCCGGCTCGACGGTGAAGCTGTCGTGGAAGGCGGCGCACTGGCCGTTGACCTCGCTGTATCCAAATGGCAGCGTAATCAGGCGGTCGGTCACGTCGGTATCGGTGCTGTTCTGCGCCAGCATCAGCCGCCCATCGGCGTGGAAGAAGCGGATGTTAAACGGGTCGAGTGTGATCTGCACCCGCAGTTCCGGCGTCACCAGTTCGACACAGTTGCCGCTGACCTGCACCGCCACGTTCACCGGCACAGCCGACCGGTCGCGCGCCAGCGGCACGCGCCGGCCCGGTTCGCCTTCGATATACACCCGCGCCACCCCCGGCGCGGCGATGCTCACGCCGGCGTTGAGCGTCACGCCGTTGACGGTCGTGCCGATCAGCATGACGCCGCGCTCGGTCTGCCCGGCCAGCGCCGCCTTGATGAGGTACTCCGGCCCACCGGGGTCGTCGTGCTGCCGGACAGGCAAATCCGGCGGGTCAGCAGCAAAAAAGACGTAAGGAGCAAGGGCTGCTCGATAAGGCATGGTGTTCTTTCCTTCGTTTATTCCTTCATTCCGAAATCCCGGATGAAGCTGTACGGGTAGATGTAGTCCAGGGCGCTGGCCGCATCCAACTGATGCAGTTCGTCGCCGGTCAACTGCCACCCAACGCCACCGAGGTTATCGTCCAACTGTTCCAGATTGCGCGCGCCGATGATCGGCGCCGTCACGCCCGGCTGCGCCAGCACCCAGGCCAGCGCCACCTGCGAGCAGCTTCTGCCGCGCGCCTGCGCGATCTGCTGCATCACGTCCAGCGTGCGCCAACTGCGGTCGTTCGCCTGATTCTGCATATGTTCCGGCCAGTGTTTTTCCGCGTGGGTGATGCGCGCGCCTGCCGGCATCGAGTCACGGCGGTACTTGCCGGTGAGGAAACCGCCCGCCAGCGGACTCCAGGGAATCACACCCATTCCTTCTTCAAGGCACAGCGGCAGTAGTTCCAGTTCGATGTGGCGGTCTATCAGATTGTAACGTGGCTGCAAACAGACAAACCGCGCCAGATGGCGGGCGTCGCTGATGCACAGCGCCTTCATCAACTGCCAGCCGGTGAAGTTCGACACGCCGATGTAGCGGACTTTGCCGGCGCGCACCAGATCGTCCAGCGCCGCCAGCGTTTCTTCCAGCCGTGTGAACGGGTCCCAACAGTGAACCTGATACAGGTCAATGAAGTCGGTCTGCAAGCGGCGCAGGCTGTTCTCGCAGCCTTCCAGGATGTGCCTGCGTGATAACCCAATGTCATTCGGGCGGTCGCCGGTGCGGAAGCGCACTTTGGTGGCAACGACCACATCCTGCCGCCGCCCCTTCAGCGCCGCGCCGACAATCTCTTCGGCTTTTCCGTTGGAGTACACGTCCGCCGTATCAATAAAGTTCCCGCCCGCTTCGATGAAGCGGTCTATCATCTGCCGTGACACCGTTTCGTCCGACTCGCGGCCAAAGGTCATCGCGCCCAGGCACAGTTCGGAGACACGCAGCCCGGTGCGGCCTAATACGCGGTATTCCATATCCCCCTCGTTTCCGGTTAGCGGTAGCGCGGCCCGTTAAAGCGGTGGCCGATGAGCGACACGATTATCACGAGGCCGTTGAAAAACTGGGTGACGTAGCCCGTCAGCCCGGCGGCGATGATGCCGGTTTCGATGAAGGCGATGATAAACGCGCCAATCGAACTGCCGACCACCGTGCCGATGCCGCCCCAGGTGGGTGTGCCGCCGACAAACACCGCCGCCAGCGTTGGCAGCAGCAGGCCGTCGCCGGTCGTCGGCCACCAGTTCTGATTCACCAGCACCGACAGCACCCCGGCCAGCGTCGCGCCGATTCCCATAAACACGTAGGCGGCGATCTTCACGCGAAAGACGTTGATACCCATCTCGGTCGCGCTGTCGGGGTTATCGCCGACGATCTGCACCTGCGTGCCAAATTTATGGCGGTTGAACAGCACCCAGCCCAGCGCCACAAACAGTACGCCCCAGATCATGTGAATCGGGAAATCGTCAATGATCGGGAAGCCGTCAATGCGCCCGGCGAACACCTGCCACAGCGTCGTGCTGCGCATCTGCGGAAACTGGATGGCGACCCCTTCCGTGCCCATGTTGATGATACCGCGCAGCAGGAAGTTCATGCCCAGCGTGGCGACCAGCGACGACAGGCCGACGTACGTCACCAGGCTGCCAACAACCACACCGATCAACATGCCCAGCAGCAGCGCCGGCACCAGCGCCGCGAACGGCTCCCAACCAGACCTGACTGCCGCCGAGAACACCCATGAAGTAATCCCGACGGTGGCCGGGAAGGACAGGTCAATTTCGCCGCTGGCGACGATAAACACCATCGGCACCACCACAAACAGCGAGATCGGCAGACTTAAAAAGATGGCGCGGTAGGTAATCGCGTTGGTAAAAACTTTTGGATTGAGGATGGTAAAAATCGCCAGCAGCACCAGAAAGATCAGCAGCGCGCTGAAGGCGCGGCGGTTGCGGCGCACAAACGCCATCAGCGGGCGGCGCTCCGGGCGGCTGCGGGGCGTGGAAGTCAGCGTGCCTGCGGTCATCGGTAAATTTCTCCTGAATAATGGTTCTCTTTGTCCGGCAGATCAGCCTGGCGCGCGGTGTCCGGCGCGGGCGAAGTCCTTCATATGCTGAACCAGCCGTTCCGCCGATTCAATTTCCGATTTGTCCGCCTGCATCACCACTGTGCCCCGGTCCAGAATCACGAAGCGGTCGGCAATGTCGTAAGCGTGATAGATATTGTGGCTGATGAACAGAACGGAACTGCCTTTCTCTTTGGCGGCCAGCATAAAGTTGTAGACTTTCTGCGTTTCCGTTAGCGACAGCGCCGTTGTGGGTTCGTCCAGAATCAGGAGTTCGGCCTCGAAGTACAGCGCGCGGGCAATCGCCACACCCTGCCGTTCGCCGCCGGACAGCGTTGCCACCACCGAGTCCGGGGTGAACACTTTTGAAGTAAAGCCGATCTCACGCATCAGCCGTTCGGCTTCTTCGTACTGCTTCTTCACACGGATTAAGCCGAGCCTGCCGGTGATCTCCCGCCCCATGAAGATGTTACGGGCGATGGTATGCTGCACCGCCAGCGCGCGGTCCTGATGCACCGTTTCGATGCCGGCTTCATGCGCTTTAGCGACCGTCCAGCGGCCTTCGATCTTCCGGTCACGAATGAAAATTTCGCCGCTGTCGGGCGAATAGACGCCGGATAGGATTTTGATGAGGGTGGATTTGCCCGCGCCGTTGTCGCCGATCAGGCCGACGATCTCTGCCTTGTTGATGACCATGCTCACGTCGTTGACGGCATTGACATTGCCAAACGACTTGGTGATGTTTTTGAGTTCTACGAGCCGGCTGCTCACGCTCGCCTCCTCTGCTGCTGGGTGGGTTGGGGAATCCTGCCGGCGGTGCATCTGCCGCCGGCAGGTGATGGAACAACGGGTGAGATGGCGTTAGCGTAGACCGGCCTTCGCCAGTTCTGCGACGCTCTCGTAGTTGCTGGTGTCCACGAAGCCCGCGCCCGTGTCCACATTCAGCGGGCCGAAGCCATATACCAGCGTGCCGCACAGGCTGAGGATGGGCAGATAGCCCTGGAGGAACGGCTGCTGGTCAGAAGTCAACTGCACGTAGCCGCTGCTGAAGGCTTCCATGATCGCCGGGCTGGTATCGAAGCCGATGTTGATGATGTCACCCGGCTGCTTGCCCAGCGCATCCATGTACACCGGCACCGCGCCCAGCATCTGGCCGCCAGGGTAGACAATCAGTTTCACATCAGGATTTGACAGCACCGCAGCGGTCAGCGGCGGCAGCGCCAGGTTCGGGTCAGACGCATATTCGGGCAGACCGTCCAGCTTGATGACCTTCAGCCCGGCAGCTTCCAGCGCGTCCGCCGTCGCGCCTTCACGCAGGTCGCGCCCCGGCTGGCCCAGCGGAATAAAGACGATGGCGGTGTCGCCGGCGGCCAGACCAAACTGCCGCACGGCCTCTTCACCCAGCGCCTTGCCCTGCGCCGCCAGTTGTGCTCCCACGTAGCCGCCGCCGAATTGGGCGCGCACTTCCGGCACGTCCACGTTCTGGTACATCATCTTGATACCGGCGGCTGCCGCTTCTTCCGCCAGCGGCATGATGGCGGCGTCACCCGGATGCCCCATCATGGCGATGCCATCCGGCTGCGCGGCAATCGCTTCACGAAGCTGCTGCGACATTTTTTCCACGTCCCAGCCAGAGAACACGTATTCAACGGTCGCGCCCAGGTCGGCTTCCGCTGCCAGCGCGCCGCGCTGCACAATCGAACCGAAGGCGTCACCTTCCGCGCCGCCGGTGAAGAACCGGATGGTTTTACCGGCGCACCATTTGCCACTATCTTCCTGGGCGAGGGCGGGGACGGCAACAACGAGGGTTAACAAAACGGCGAGGATTAACAACCGGTACAGAGACTTGCCAAACATCTTTGCCTCCTAATGGAAATTTATTTACAAACGGTCAATAATCTCAGGCAGTGTGAGATACGTTCCGATTATGCCTCCTTACTCAATCTTTCAGATGAAACGTGACGGGTATGGACAATATACTGGAAACGCTACCGAAAGCGTTTTCAGAGTATAATGACACTGTAACAGTCTTTCAAAATTTCGTCAACAAGCAGTTATTGAAAGTGCTTTTATGAGCAAACCGGCAACGATCACGGATGTCGCGCGGCTGGCAGGGGTGTCCATCACTACTGTGTCCCGCATCTTAAACAACAAACCGGATGTCGCCCAGGCCACGCGCCAGCGCGTGCTGGACGCGATTCAACAGTTGAACTTCACGCCGCATGTGCAGGCGCAGCGGCTGGCGGCGGGCAAAAGCCAGTCCATCGCCGTCCTGTATCCCTCCGACTCGCTCGGTTTTACCGAACTGGAATTTGAGTTTTTTGTCGGCGCGTCGCAGGTCGCCACCAAAGCCGGTTTCCTGTTTAACCTGATCGTGACGCCGATGAACGAACAAACGCTGCTGAACCTGTACCGCAGCAATCAGGTAGACGGCGTTATCCTGATGGAAGTGCATCTGAACGACCGCCGCGTGGCGGTGCTGCGCGAACGCGGCTATCCGTTTGTGCTGATCGGACGCTGCACGGAGAATACTGGCCTGAGCACGATTGATCTGGATTTTGAAACGGCAATGCTGCTGGCCTGCGAGCATCTGTACAGTCTGGGCCACCGCCATATTGGTTTCACCAATCTGATCGGGGCGAGGGCCGGATATGGCCCGGCCATCCGGTCGCTGTGGGGCTACCAGCGCGCCTGCGAGCAGTTCGGGATTGAGCCGATTTACCGCGAATTGAAGCCGACGATTGACGAGTTGTACCGCGCGACTGAAGCACTGCTGGACGAGCAGCCGGGTATGACCGCCATGATTACCCTGCACACCGGGCCGCTGGTCGGGGCGATTCGGGCTGCGCAAAATCGCGGGTTGTGCGTGCCCGATCAGTTCTCGATTGTGGGTATTCTGTCGGACCAGATGGCGCAGTTTATCAGCCCGCCGCTGACAGCGATCAGCTTTCCGGCGCAGTTGATGGGGTCGCGCGCCGCGCAAATGCTGATTCGCAAATTGCAGGATGCTGATTACGAGGACAAACAGGTGCTGCTGAAGCCCCGGCTGGTCATCCGGGACAGCACCGCCCCGGCGCGGACCAGCGAGAGATGAGCGCGTATCGCCGGTATTGGGCTGTGTGGCACAACCCCAACTTCAATTTTATAACCTGTTCCGTTGTAGGGGCGCACCGCCGCGCCCCTCCATAACGGTTGTGGATAGATTGTTTAATCCAGCGCCGGCGCCGCCGTTTCCTGCATCGCTTCCTGCACCGCTTCAGATACCTGTTCCTGCTTCAGCTTCATCACGCGGAAGGCTTCGGCATAGGCGTAACCGTGTTTCTGCCCTTCTTCCGCGTCCCACTTGCGCACCATCTCGCCCACTTCCGGCCCAACCTGCGACCGGTGGCACAGCAGCGCCGCGATTTTGCGCTCGATCTGGCTGCTGATGTCTATAAACGTGTCGGCGTGGTCGGAGAATTGCAGCCACAGTTCGGCCACGTCGTGCGGCTCGTAACCCTCGCGCAGCAGTTCGGGGAAGATTGGGCGCGTGCCGGCGCTGGGGAATACCGCATAGACAGCGGCCTCGGCGGCGGCGCGGTGGTCCGGGTGGTTGATGTAGTAGTTGCCGGCAAACAGCAGCGTCGGGTCGGAGCAGACCACGCGCTCCGGCTTTAGCTCACGGATCAGCCGGGTCAGGTCGCGGCGCAGTTCCAGCGTCGGTTGAAGCGTGCCATCCGGGTAGCCCAGAAAGCGCACGTCGTGGACGCCGACACAGGCCGCTGCCTCGCGCTGTTCGGCCTCGCGGGTGCGCACCAACTGCGCCAGGTCTGCCGCCGGGTCGTTGCTGCCGGCGCCGCCGTCGGTGACAAGGCAGTACGTCACCTCATGCCCTTCGTCCGTCCACCGGGCAACCGTTCCTGCCGCGCCAAATTCGATGTCGTCCGGGTGTGCTGCAATTACCAGAATCCGCATACGTTTAAACCTCAAATCACCTGATTGGACCAACCTGCACATTGTACAACACGCTGCGCCGCCGCGCGTTACCGGGCGGTGAGAGGGTTTCCCCTCCTTTTCCCCTCCCATATTCCCTCCTGTTCGGACGGTTTTTGATTCTCCTGACTGCCGTACAGTGGGGACAAACAGAAAACAGGAGTCAAGATCATGTTCAACAGCAACGATTACCCCAAGGACAAACTGTACCGGGCCGAGAAAATGCGCGCGGCGCAGCGCGATCATCTGGCGAAAGAAGCACTGACGGGAAAAGAACCGGAATTTGATCTTCGGGCGTTTGTGCAGTCGCACGTCCGCGCCATCGTGGTTGGGCTGGTGATGCTGATCGCGCTGGGCGCGCTGGTGTTCCCGCAAATCTCACAGGCGAAAGACACTGCCGAAGCCGGCACCGATGAACCCTTTGCCGAAGCGATCACCGCTTACCGGGTTGGACATTACTATTATGTCGTCGGCCAGTACGACCGGGCAATTGCATATTACACCGAGGCGATTGACGGCATTCCGGCCATTGTGTTTGAGAAAGCAGACGCCTATCGTGTGATGTACTGGGACATGGGCGACGCGCTGCTGATGGCCGGACGGTATGACGAGGCGCTTGCCAGCTACCGGCATTTTGTTGAATTGATGGACGGCGCGGCCAGCGCCAAAGCAATCGAGTTTGTGGAACGGCTTGAAGACGGCATTGGGCAGGAAATGGTTAATCTGACTCCGTTAACCGGCTAACACCGATGCTGTTCACACGCCAGGCCGACACCGGCGGCGGGGTTTTCGCAGCGACCCCGCCGCCTTTTTTATGCTCACCGCTATGGAAGGGGGTTGGTATGCGGCTGGTATCACGATGGGCCTTCGCGTTACTGCTTCTGACTGGCGGTCTTAGCCTGCTTTCGGTCTTAACAAGCCGGTTAGCATTCCCGCAGGAATTTATAACTCTCGTTTCAAGCTACGGCGGGAATAACCGGATCATCTTTTACGATCAGGGGCAGCAGCGCTATTTCAGTAGAAGTGACAACCAATCGTTCGCTAATATGGAGCACAACTTACAGGATAACACGATACTTTTTGTGTGGAGCGTCAAAAACCGCGCATGGTACATCTACCGTTACCATATCCTGGATGATTATTTTCACCTGCTAAAAACACTTTTAGCAGATGATAAAGATCAAACCCATGTTACCATGATCGGCAGTGATTAGGATGGCCTGCCTTCTTATCCGGGATAAGGCTCATCCAAACTACGTCTGACCACCGTTTCCAGATCAAGCGCCCTGCCGCGTTCACACGCCGCCGTGAAGCTCTCAGGAGGCATCTGCTCCCGTAGCACATCGAGCAGCGCCGCCGCGCGTGTCCGGTCAACGGCGAAGGCTTTTGGATTGTCACGGATAAACGCGGCCAGTTCAGTCGCGCGTTCGGGTTGGGATTGAGCGTCCAGCAGATCGGCCATCGCTGCCAGTATTGCCAGCATCAGCGGAACAGCCGGGAATATATCTGTTATATGCAGCGCATCGAGCAGATGCTGATGGGCACGTTCATAATCTTTTGCGGCGCGTTCTACATCGGCCAGCGCCACGAGCGCATCCAGGGTGGTTGTCTTCTCGTCAGCCTCGAAAAGCACAGCCTGGGCGCGGCTGCTCTGCAAAAAGGACAGGGCCGTTTGCAGGCATTCTCTGGCACGGGTGTAATCGCCTTCCACATAGGCCAGCTTGCCCATCTCTATCCGGCATTGCACAGCCACTAGCGAATCGCCTCGATCCTCGGCGAGTGGAAGGCTGGCTTCAAGTCGCTGGCGAGCTTCCTGCATTCGCCCTTGAATCAGAGCGATTTGCGACACTGCCGGCGCATATCGCCAGTTGTCCGATTCGTCAATCGACTTATCAAGAATATTGAAGAAAGCTACCGCCTGATCGTATTCACCCTCTGCCCACGCAATCCAACCTAACAAGTAGCAGTGTGGGTCGGCCTGCTCTGAGAGCGTCTGGGCTTGCTGCGCGTATAACCGCGCAGATGTAAAATCGCCCTGCAAAAATGCACTCTGAGCCAAATTTCCCAGGACAACCAGCAAACCTGGTATCACCCCTTGTTCGTGGTCAATGGTACGGCATTCTTCAAAATATTGGCGCGCCTGAGCAAATTGCCCCCGGTCCATCGCAATAGTTCCCAGATTGTTTAAATCTCCCGCCATATTGGTGATACCCAACTGCTGTAAATAGCCCATCACCCTTCGAGTGAGGCGTTCCGCTTCGTCATAATCCCTTTGCATCCTGGCGATTATCGCCAGCATCCGGTAAGTGTGCGACATGTGGAAAACATCGCCCTGTACTTCCTGGATGGTTAGTGCTTCCCGCAGGAGGCTTTTAGCCTGCCCGACATCAGGATGGGTTTGATTATCTGACCACTGAAGGTAACTGGCGGCCAGGCCAAGCAGAGCCAACGAAATGCCCCAACAGTCCTCAGCCTGGCGGTACCACATGAGGGCCTGCTCACAGAATGGTCGCTCTTCCTGCTGCTTCTGCCGATTTCCTTCCATGTTTGCCCGTGTCATTGCCAGCAGCGCCCACTCGCGCGGATCGCTCGACGGTTGCAAGCCGGCCTGGCACGCCTCAACCATCGTTTTGACAGCCTGGTACTGTGCATGTTGACTGCGTAGGAACGCCTGACGGATCAGCAGCGGAGTTCGCAGCATCTCATGTTCTGGACGGGATGGGATAGTCTGAAGCACTCGAATGGCCTGGTCGAAAAGAACGCCCCCCTGTACCCACTGTTTGCTGATATAGTGATAAAGAAACAGACTGTCGCGCACGTTTTCAATATCGCTTCCGATCTCGCGCAAGGCTTCAAGCTGCCGGCCGCCTTCCAGGTCACGCTGACGCTGGTGCAGCAGGTTCAGGTAATAACTGCTGTGCGCGTCCCGCGTTGCCTGCTTTTCGTCCGGCGTCAGCTTTTGCTCGGCGTACTGGCGCAGCAGTTCATGGACTTCGTAGCGTCCGTTTACCGGGTCACACCGCAGCAGCGCCTTGTTCACCAGCGCCGTCAGCGTTATCACATCCGCCCCTGTCACCGCCTGCGCCGCTTCCCGCGTGCACCCGCCGCGAAACACGGACAAGTTGCGGAATACGGTTTGCTCATCAGCCGTCAACCGCGCCCATGTGGACTGCTGCGCGTGATTTCGTCCGCAATCTCTGCTGGCGTCAGCGCCCCCACCCACGCCGCCGCTAACTCAATCGCCAGCGGCATGCCCTGCGCTAATCGGCAGATTTGCACCACGCCGTCCGGCACGGCTTCCGGCGCAAAATCAGCGCGAGCACGGCGGGCGCTCTGAACGAACAGCCGCACCGCGCTATAGCTCAGTATATCGTCTCCCGCCTGTTCGGGATACGCCATGCCGCCCAACCCGTAGACACTTTCGCCAGTCACATTGAGCCGTTCGCGGGATGTGACCAGCGCCGTCACCCCCGGCGCGGCGTGCAGCATGTCCATCACCAGCGGCGCATCGTCCAGCAGGTGTTCAAAATTGTCCAGCACCAGCAGCAGGCGTTTGTTCCGCAGGAAGTCAAAAAGCTGCTGCGTTGGCGTCCGGCTGTCCGGTGCGAACTGGAAGCCGGTGGCGTCGGCAATCGCGGGAATGATGCCATCTGGCGCGGTGAGGGGTGCTAACGGCACGAAGTATACGCCATCGGGGAAAAGGGGTGGCTGCTGGGACACGGTATATCGTGTCCCTACGCACGCTTCGGCCAGCGCCAGCGCCAGGCGGGTTTTGCCCATGCCACCCGGCCACCCGGCGCGAAGATGGTGACGAGCCGGGCACGTTCCTCGCGCAGCACCCGCGCCAAATCGCTCAATTCGCGTTCGCGTCCGATGAACGGCTTCACCGGCGCGGGCAGGTTGTGCCGGGGTAAATCCGCTGCTTCCGTCGGTTCGAGCAGGCGCAGTTCGCGTCCGCGCTGGATGGCGTCCTTGCGGTTGTCCACGCCGAGTTTGTTGAAAATCTGGCGATTGTACCACTTGACGGTGGTGTAAGCGACGACGAGGCGGTCGGCGATTTCGCGGTCGGACAGCCCCTCGGCGATCAGCGCCAGAATGTCCCGTTCGCGCTCAGTCAGCGACTCAAAGGGAGTAGCGGGGGTAAGCGGAAGAACGTTCACGTCAAACCTCCGAAACAAATGATGTATTTAGATTGTACTCTTAAATACAAGGCTGTGGCGCACCGAACAAGGTGAGGTATATTCTTGCTTCAACAGCCGGCTATCGGGCAGGTTCGGGTTGTCTTTTCCGCCGGATTAATCTGCTTAATGTCCGCCCGGGTTTCCCCGGTGAAGCAGCATGGCAGCCCCGGCAGTGCCAGAGCTGATCGTTCTGAGTAATGACGCCATCCGCACGATTCCGTTAGGGTTAACCAAATTTCAGGGCGAATGGACCCCCACTGGACGGCGCTGCTGGCGGCGGTCAGGCTGGCGTCGCTGCCGATGCTGGTCATTTACATGCGGCTGCAAAAGCAGTTTATTAACAGTCTGAGTGGTTTCTCCAAGTGAAACCGCGTTTGTACAAGGACGTTTTTATGTCACCCGCATTACGCTTTCGTCAGGTTCACCTCGATTTTCACACCTCCGAACACTGCCAGAACGTTGGCGGGGATTTCGACCCCGACGTGTTCGGCGATACCCTCAAAGCCGCGCATGTGAACTCAATTAATATCTTCGCCAAGTGCCATCATGGTTATTCGTACTACCCAACGCAGGCGGGCACGGTGCATCCGGGGCTGTCGTTTGATCTGCTCGGTGCGCAGATCGAAGCCCTGCACCGCCGCGACATTCTGTGCCCGATCTACTACTCGATCATGTGGGACGAACTGGCGGGCAAACAGCACCCCGAATGGGTGATTGTCAACAAGGATGGGCGCATCGCCAGCCGGTCGCCCCTGGGCAGCGAATGGGGCTGGACGACGATGGACGTGTCCTCCGGCTATTACGACTACGTGGCCGCTGCCGTCGAAGAACTGATGCGGCTGTATCCGGTAGACGGCTTCTGGTTTGATATCTGCTTCCCCCAGCCGAACTACTCCCCCTGGGGCAAGGCGCAGATGCAGCAGGCTGGCGTGAACGTCGAGGACGATCAGGCGGTGTGGGACTTCGCCCGTAAGCAGCAGACCGACTTCTTCGACAAACTGACGCGCCTTGTCCACAGCCGCTGCCCGGACGCGCTCATTTTCTACAACGGCACGATGGACCGGGATATCCGCCGGGTCGCGCCGTATATGACCCACTTTGAGGTGGAAAGCCTGCCAACGACCGGCACATGGGGCTACCTGCATTACCCGATTCAGGCACGGCAGGCGCGGACCTATGGCAAGGACTTCCTGGGCATGAACGGACGCTTTCATACCTGGTGGGGCGACTTTGGCGGCCTGAAGACCCGCGACCAACTGGAGTACGAATGTGGCACGATTGTCGCGGCAGGCGGCAAAATCTGCGTGGGCGACCAGTTGAACCCCGGCGGCGTGCTCGACCCGGCGGTGTACCGGCTGGTCGGCCACACCTTCCGCCGCATCGAGGCGCTGGAACCCTGGCTGGTGGACGCGCAGCCCACCGCCGAACTGGCGGTGCTGGCAACCGGCCCGGCGGAAACCATTAACCCCGGCGTGGCCGCGCACAGCGCCGAAACCGAAGGCGCGGCGCAGATGCTGCTGGAAATGGGACGCCAGTTCGACGTGATTGACGCGGACACCGACGTCAGCCGGTACGCGGCGCTGGTGCTGCCGGACGGCACAGCACTGGACGCGGCGTTCAAAACCAGGTTGAGCGATTATCTGGCTGACGGGGGGCGGTTGATTCTCAGCGGCACGGCGGCGCTGGATAAAACGACAGGCACGTTCCAGCTTGAGTCGGTGCCAGTCCGTTACCTGCGTCCGGCCCCGACCGTGCCATCCTACCTGCGGCTGGATGAGCGCCTGCTGGCGCTGCCGGGCAGCGGCGGCTTCTTCGACGAGATGGCCGCCGATTACGATTACGTCTTCTACGGCCAGTCGCATGTCGTGCAGCCGCTTCCCGGCGCAACCGCCTACGGTGATCTGCGCGCGGCGCTGTTTAACCGTTCCTGGCATCACTTCATGGGGCACCAGAACGCGCCGGCAGGGGAGTCGCTGGCCGCGCCTATCGCCGTGCGGTCGGGCAGCGTGCTATACCTGGCCGCACCCCTGTTCACCGGCTACCGCCAGCACGATTACTGGATTTACCGCGCCACCGTGCAAAAGCTGCTGAATGACTTCCTGCCGCCGCCGTTGTTGCAGCCGACCGCGCCCGGCTGGGCGGAATTCTCGCTGCTGCAGCAGTCCGCGAACGGACAGCGTCCGGCGCGCAGCATCGTGCATGTGGTTTGCTACCACCCGCGCCGTACCATGCAGCCCATCCAGCATGTTGACCAGTCTTGGCAAACAGCCGGATTATCGTTCGGGCTCCGCGCCGAGGCCGCGCCCCGACGCGTCTATCTCGCGCCGGAGGGCACACCGGTTGAATATCGCTATCAGGGCGGCATCGTTCAGGTTGAACTGCCGCCGGTGGGCGCGCATACGGTCGTGGTGATTGAATAGGCGCTCGTTCGTCAAACGCCTTCAGCAGAAAACGAAATCCCATTCCGGCCTCGTTCGCCTTTAGGGGGAATTTTGTTACCAGACCTGTTGACACGGCTACAAGTTTTCCTATAATGGAGATAACTTATTTACTGTAAGAAACATTCTGGTTGAGATTTTTGTTGATGAACAAAACCGTTCTGGTTATTTGTCCTCATGCGGATGACGCAGCGGCCTTCTGCGGCGGCCAGGTCATTCACTTCGCCAACGAGGGCTGGCGCGTGGTGATGGTGCGTGTCACCAATGACCAAACCGACTCGATTGGCCTTAGCCCCGCAGAGACTATTCGTGTCAACACCGAGCAGATGTACCAGGCCGCGCGTATTCTTGGCGTGTCGGAGATTGCCGAACTTGGTTACGTAACCGACTGTCTGGGCGACGTATCCCGCGTTGAACTGCGCGAAAGATTCATCCGTCTGTTCCGCCAGCACCGCCCTTATGCTGTCCTGTCGTTTGACCCCTACGCCCAGTATGAACCCAATCTCGATCATGTTGTTGTGTCGCAGGCGGTGGAAGAAGCCTACTGGACGGCCACCTTCGACAAGCATCACCCGGAACATCTGGCGCAGGGCTGGCAGCCGCATTCGGTGTGCGAACGCTGGTATTTCGCGCGGCAGCTTCCCGCCATCACCTGCGCGGTGGACATCAGCGGTGTGATCGAACAACGGATTGACGCGCTGGCGGCGCACGTTGAGATGATGCGGAATACCCTGAACCAGCTCAAATTGCAGCTTGCCACCTGGGGACGGCGCGTGCCGCTGCTGGACGCCGCCGTTGAAAGCGGTGATCTGCGCGACATGCTGTCCGTGTGGGTGAAGTCCCGCGCGCGCCACTGGGGACAGCAGTACGGCCTGGACTATGCCGAGGTCTACCGGGTGGAACGCTTCGGCGGGTTGGAAGCCTTCTGCCAGCGCGAAAGCGTGCCGCTGCCCGGCCTGGAGTCGCTCCCGATGCACAATCGCCCGTGGTTTGAAGTTTAAGGAGGAGAGAAGCCGCCACCCTGTTCTGCCAGAGGTTGCCTGACCGTCCGCTATTTACTGTTAAAGGGTGACAAAAATGCGCAAAAGTTGGTTGTTACCGTTACTGGCTGTACTGTGCCTCGCTCTCTCGATCACCGCTGCCGGCGCGCAGGAACCGATCACCATTCAATTCTGGTCGCACGATTACCCCCCGCGTGAGGCGATTGACCGCGACATCATCGCCCAGTTTGAGCAGGATAACCCCAACATCAAAGTGGAGTACACGATTGGTCCCGGCGACGATGATCTGTACCGCGACCAACTGCTGACGGCGCTGGCGGCGGGCGAAGGGCCAGACCTGTTTAACGTGCTGGCGCGCAGCGTGGCGGAACTGGTCAGTTCCGGCGCGGTGGTGCCGGTGGATTACCAGGCGTTTGGTTTCGACTCCGAGCAGGCGTTTATGGATTCGTACCTGGAAGGCACGCTCGAAGGCTTTACCGGTGACGATGGCAAAGTGTATGCCGTCCCGACCGAAGTTGGCAACTACGCCCTGTTTATCAATGGTAAGCTGTTTGAAGAAGCCGGCCTTGACCCAGTGGAAGACGCGCCCAAAACCTGGGAAGACATTATGGAACTGGCGCCGAAGCTGACGAAGAAGGATGCCAGTGGCAACATCGTCCAGCGCGCCTTTGATTTTACGTACCCCGGCCCGGACGCGCTGATGTCGCCGCGCCTGACCTATGGCGCGATGGCCTACCAGCTTGGCGGGGAATACTTCAACGAGGACAAAACGGCGGGCGGACTGGACCACGAGGGCTGGGTGCGGACGCTGACGTTCATCCGTGATTACGCTGCCGAGTTTGGCGGGCCGTCGCTGACGCCGGTGGCCGCATCGTTTGTCGAAGGTAACACGGCAATGGTCATCTCCGGCGCGTGGTACATGCCGCAGGAAATCGAGGGCAAGAACCCGGATCTCGCGCCGTTCATCCACGTCGCGCCGTTCCCCCGCTGGCGTGAAGACATGGTCAACGACGCCGGCAGCTATCTGTTCGGCTACGGCCTGTACGTCAACAGCCAGTCCAGCCCGGAAGAACAGGCCGCCGCCTGGAAGCTGGCCGCCGCGCTCAGCAGCCAGCCCGAACGGTATCTAACCGAAGCCCTGCTGCTCCAGCCGCGCACGTCGGTGGTAGAGAACCAGGAATTGATGGATAGTTCCTTTGCGGCGCTGTTCATCGCCGACATGCAGGGCAGCCCGTTCACGCCCGTGATCGCCAATGGCGGCGAACTGCCCGGCATCCTCAATCGTTCAATGGAGCGCACGCTGTTGGAAGGGATGGACCCAGCCGAGTCACTCAAGATCGCCAATGACGAAATCACCGCTCTACTGCAACCGCCATCGTAGAAAATTAGCCCGCGAACGTGGGGCGTACTGCCCGCGCCCCACGTTCCTTATTTGAGGTCAAGCTATGAGCATCCGACGATTGACAGGTATTTTAGGTCTGCTGGCGCTGCTGGCGTGCCTGTCGCTGGCGACGGTCGCCGCGCAGGAACCGATTGTGATCAAGTTCTGGTCGCACGATTACCCCCCGCGTGAGGCAATTGACCGCGACATCATCGCCCGGTTTGAGCAGGATAACCCCAACATCAAGGTCGAATACACGATTGGCCCCGGCGACGATTTCCAGTACGTGCCGCAGTTGCTGACGGCGCTGGCGGCGGGCGAAGGGCCAGACCTGTTTAACGTGCTGACGTTCCTCGTGCCGGATTTGATTCCCGATGGCGCGGTTGTGCCAGTGGACGCCGAAGCCGCCGGTTACGCCTCGCAGGAGGAGATCATCAACAGCTACCTGCCGGGCGTGCTGGAAACGATGATTGGCGTGGATGGCCAGCTTTACGCGCTGCCGACCGAACTGGGGAATTACGCGCTGTTTGTGAACACGGCGCTGTTTAGAGAAGCAGGACTCGACCCCGAAAAAGACATTCCCACCACCTGGGAAGACCTGATGGCGCTGGCGCCGAAGCTGACGAAGAGGGACGCCAGTGGCAACATCGTCCAGCGCGCCTTTGACTTCTCGTACCCCATCCCCGACGAAATCCTGGGTGGCGGGATCGCCTTCCAGGGCATGGCGCACCAGTTGGGCGGCGAATACTTCAACGAGGAACGCACCGAAGGCCGCATCAACACCGACGCCTGGGTAAAAACCTACACCTTCGTGCGCGATTACGCGAAGGAATTTGGTGGCATGGCGCTCACGCCGTCATCCATCGGTTTTTACGAGGGCAACGTCGCCATGCTGCTGTCCGGCCCCTGGTATCTGCCGCAGTTGGTGGAGGCCAATAACCCCGAACTGGCGAAGGACGTCATTACCGCGCCGTTTCCGCGCTGGAAAGAGGGCCTGGTGAACGATGGCGGCAGCGCCCTGTATGCCTACGGCCTGCACGTCAACAGCCAGTCGTCGCCGGAAGTACAGGAAGCTGCCTGGAAGCTGGCCGGTGCGCTGACCAGCGAGCCAGAACGCTATTTCTCCGAGGCGCTCCTGTTACAGCCGAAGCTGAGCCTGACTGAGAACGAAGAACTGATGCAAGGCTCGTTTGCGGCCATGTTCATCCGTGACATGGCGAACAGCCCATCGCTGCCGTCGCTGAAGAACTTCGGTGAACTGCCCGGCATCATGAACCGCGCGCTGGAGCGCATCCTGCTGGAAGACATGGACGTGCAGGAGTCGCTGAATATCGCTAACGACGAACTGACCGCGCTGCTGGCGAAGGAATAAGAACCTATCCGTAAACCTCTTTTATTTGTCGGTAGGGGCACGGCATGCCGTGCCCCTACGAAGGGTTTATGGATAGACACTAAGCCCGGCACAACCACTGTACGGCGTCGGGGCGCCAATATGCGCCCCGACCATCAAAACAGATAAAACGGCAGACACGATGACCATGCAATTACGACGCCGGTGGAGTCGCTGGTGGGACACCTTTAATATCTACCACAAACACAGCCTGTGGGGACTGGCATTTGTGCTGCCGGGCGTGCTGTTTTTTATCATCTTCGCCTACTACCCGGTGCTGCGCGCCGCGCAGTTGAGCCTGACCGACTACAACCTGCTCAGTCCGCCCCGCTATATCGGCCTGGGGAACTACCAGTTCATCTTTCAGGAAGGCTCGCGCTTTTACAAGGCGCTGGTGAACACGTTTGAGTTTGTCGGCGGCTACGCCATCCCGATGTGGATTCTGGCGCTGGCGCTGGCGCTGATCTTCACCCAGGATTTTCGCGGTCGGGGCGTGTACCGCACGCTGTATTTTGTGCCGATTGTGCTGTCCGAAACGGTCATTTCGATTGTCTGGCGGCTGATCTACCACCCACAGGGCATCATGAACGCAGCGGTCGCACCGTTGACCGGCGGAGTCAAAATCCCCTGGCTGACCGACTCGAACATCGCGCCCATCGCGCTCATCATCGTGGCGATCTGGCGCGTGTTTGGTTACTACATGATTATTTTTATCACCGGCCTGCAGAACATCCCCGGCGAGTACTACGACGCCGCCAAAGTGGACGGCGCGAACCGCTGGCAGGTGTTCCGCTTTGTGACCATGCCGCTGCTGCGCCCCACAACCGTGTTTGTAGTGGTGATTACGCTGCTCAACGGCTTCCAGAGTTTTGTCTACCAGTTTTTAATCACACGCGGCGGCCCGAATGACGCGACGACCACGCTTGGCTACCTGATCTACGAGGAAGCCTTCCCGAACCTGAACATGGGGCGCGCGGCGGCGATTTCGATGGTGTTGTTTGCCATGCTCATCGTCCTCACCTTCATCCAACTGTATCTGCTGCGGCAGAGGTACGATACCTGATGGATACTACACAGGAACTGGGCAGTTACACCGTCGGTCGCGGTCGTGTCGTTACGGGCGCTTCCCGCCGCCAGCGAATTCTAAGCGCGCTGGGCTTTCACGCCGTGATGATGATCGGCGCACTGATTATTTGCGTCCCGCTGATCTGGATGGTGAGCAGTTCGCTCAAAGCGCCCAACCGCCTGTTCAGTGTGCCGATTGAGTGGATACCCTACGAGTTCCGCTGGCAGAACTATGTTGAAGCGTGGAATCGAGCGCAGTTCGCGCGGTATTTCTTCAACAGCATTTACACCAGCGTGGCGACCACGCTGCTGAATCTGTTCTTTTGCAGCCTGGTTGGCTACGGCTTCGCCAAGTACCGCTTTCCGGGGCGGAACGTCCTGTTCCTGCTGATTCTGGCGACGATGATGATTCCGTTCCACGTCGTGATCGTGCCGCTGTTTATCCTGATGCGCGACCTGGGCTGGCTCAAGGGCGCGAGCGTGTACAATGCGCTGATTATCCCCGGCATGATGAGCGCCTTTGGCATCTTTCTGATGCGCCAGTTCATCCAGACGCTGCCGGACGAACTGTTTGACGCGGCGCGGATTGACGGCGCCAGCGAGATCGGCACGTATCTGCGTATTGTGCTGCCGCTGTCGAAAGGGCCGCTGGCCGCGCTGGCGGTGTTTATCTTCCTCGACACCTGGAACAGCCTGCTCTGGCCGCTGGTGCTGACCACGACCAACGACGATTATCGCACCGTTGCCGTTGGCCTGACGACCTTCCAGACGGTGCACGGCACACAGTATCACCTGATGATGGCCGCTTCAACGCTGGTGGCGATTCCGATGATTCTGGTATTCTTCGTGCTGCAAAAGTATTTCATTCGCGGTATCGCCCTGTCAGGGTTAAAAGGGTGACGAACGATGGCAGAACTACTGGCCGGGGTTGGCAAAACGACCGTCACGCCGCGCGTGGGGGCGCATCTGGTCGGTTATTTCAACCGCCCGGAAGGCTCGAAAGGTGTGCACGATGACCTGCAAGCGCGGGCGCTGGTGCTGACCAGTGGCGGGATAACGGTGGCCCTGTGCAGCGTCGAACTGCTGTGGCTGTGGACGAGCATCGCCAACGAGGTACGGGCGAAAGCCGCGCGCCGCTGTGGCATTCCCGAAGCGCAAATTCTGGTCTGCTGCACCCACACCCACGCCGGGGCCGCGCCACATAACCCGCAGGATTGGGACAGCCCCCTGACCGATTGCATCGCGGATGCGATTGTGCAGGCTTACGAGGCGCGCCAGCCCGCGCGCGTGGGGTTCGGCTTCGGCCAATTGTTCGGTTACAACATTAACCGGCGCTGGCTCAACCGCCCGGCTGACCCATCGGTTGGTGTCATGCGGGTGGACAGCGCCGACGGCAGGCCGCTGGCCGTCGTCAGCAATTTCGCCTGCCATGCCGTCGTGCTGGGCTACGATAATTATTGGATCTCTGGCGACTGGCCGGGGTATTCCAGCCGCCTGCTAGAAGCCGAGTTAGGCTGTATGGCGCTGTACACTCAGGGCGGCGCGGGCGACGTGAACCCGCTGACGGAAACGGTGCGCCAGCGGCTGGCCGCCGGGCATCCGGTGGGCACAATTGGCGACCTGACCAGCTATTACGGCGACTACCGTAAGGGCGACCCGGCGACGTGGAATATCGAAGACCGGGGCGGCGGCACGTTCCTGGAGTGTGAAACGCTGGCGCGGGCGTACAACGCCGAAGTTCTGCGCGTGTGGCGCGCCATCCAGATGACGGATGCGCTGCCGATGTGGACGGAGCAGATGATCGTCAACGGCGCTGCCGATCCCGACGAGCCGCGTGGCGAAGGGCTGTCGCCGGAATACCGCCGCTACGTGCCGGAAATCCACGAGGGTTATATCCCGCTGCAAATCATGCTGCTGGGCCTCGGTCCGGCAGTCTGGGTGACGCAGCCGGGTGAAGTGTTCAGCGAAACAGCGGTCGAATTCCGCAAGCTGGCGCAGCAGATGGGTTACGCTTTTCCCTGGCTGGTCAGCTACGCCAACGGCAGTTACGCTTATCTGCCACCCGGCAACGCTTTTGCCGAAGGCGGTTACGAGGTTGCCTGGGCGAAGCGGGTTGGCCTTAGCCGCCACCTGCAGGACCGCATCCACGACGCGATTTTGCCGATGTTGCGGCAGCACGCGCCCCGGCAGCCTGACAACGGAGCGTGAGCGATGCACATCGGTGATATCATCACCCGCCACGCGCGCTACCGCCCCGATCACGTAGCAGTGGTGTTCGAGGAGCACCGGCTGACCTACCGCCAGTTCAACACGCGGCTGAACCGGCTTGCCAACGCGCTGCTCGGTCTGGGCATCCGCAAGGGTGACAAAATCGCTACGATTGTGCCAAACCGGCTGGAAGTGCTGGACATCTACTGGGCGGCGGCCAAAATCGGCGTGGTAGTTGTGCCGCTTAGCACGCTGCTACGCGCGCCGGCGCTGGTCACGCTGCTGCAGGACTCCGATACAGTCGCCGTGTTCGCCGAGGACGACGTGCTGACGTTGCTGGAGTCGCTGCGCGCCGGCCTGCCCGCGATCGCGCGCGACCGGATGATTACGCTGTCCTCGGGGACAGGCGGCTGGCGCACTTATGCCGATCTGGTGAGCGCCGCCAGCCCGGACGAACCGCCCGACGCCGACCTGACTGCCGACGACCTGTACAACATCATTTACAGCAGTGGCACGACCGGACTGCCGAAAGGCATCATGCACACGCATTTCGTGCGTGCCATGTACTGCCTGACGTTTGCCACCGCCTTTCGTATCATGCCGGAAAGCATCATCCTGCACGCCGGTTCGATTGCCTTTAACGGCTCGTTCCTGTCGTTGATGCCAGCCTTTTTCCAGGGTGCGACGTACATCCTGCATCCTCACTTTGACGTGGAACGGGTCGTGCAGACCATCGCCGACGAAAAGGTGACACACATCGTTATGGTGCCGTCGCAGATTGTTGCGCTGCTGCACTCGCCCAGCTTTGACCCGGCCCGGCTGCGGTCACTGGAGATGATCTGTACGGTGGGCGCGCCGCTGCACCTGGAACACAAACAGCGCCTGAATGACGCGCTGCCCGGCGTGTTTTATGAGCTTTACGGCCTGACGGAAGGCTTCTCAACCATTCTCGATAAAACCATGTACGCGGCCAAACCGGGGTCGGTGGGCGCGCCGCCACCGTTTTACCAGATTAAAATCGTGGACGCCGACGGGCGCGAACTGCCGCCGGGACAGGTGGGCGAAATTGCCGGGCGCGGGCCGAAGATCATGACCGGCTACTACAAGCGGCCTGACCTGACCGCCGCCGTGTTACGAGATGGTTGGCTGTACACCGGCGACCTCGGTTATCTGGATGAAGATGGTTATCTGTATCTGGTGGACCGCAAGAAGGATATGATTATCTCCGGCGGCATCAACGTCTACCCGCGCGACATCGAGGAAATCCTTGTTCAGCATCCTGACGTGGTGGAAGCAGCGGTGTTTGGCGTGCCGGATAAGAAGTGGGGCGAAACGCCGGTCGCAGCGGTGGTGCTCCGTCCCGGCTGTGATACGCCGCCAGCAGCCATCCGCGACTGGCTGAACCAGCGCGTCCATGCCGTTTACCAGCGGGTGAGCGAGGTCATCATCCGCGACACGTTCCCGCGCAGCGCCGCCGGGAAAACGCTCAAGCGGGTGATGCGGGATGAGTTTTTGCACGAGAACCAGAGTTAAGCCTGATACTGGGATGAAGGGCGGAGGGTTAACGTTTTGCCGTATCCTTACACCATCACTGCCTCCGACATGCGGCGGATTAACCGTTCTGCCGTGCTGGACCTGATCCGCCGCGAAGCGCCGATCTCCCGCACCGAGATCGCCGACCGGCTGGACGTAAGCCTGCCGACGGTGATGCGGATTGTGGATGAACTGATCGAACAGGAGCTGGTGCTGCCACACCCGGACACCGAATTCAGCGGTGGTCGCCCGCGCTCGCTGCTGAGTTTTAACAGCGCCGCCAATGTTGTGATCGGCATTGACCTGGGCGGCACGAAGCTGTTTGGCGCAGTCGCGGATTTAAGCGGCCACATCCTGCACGAAGTGGCAGTGGAGCAGCACGAAACAACCGGCGACGCCAGCTACCGGCAACTGGTCGGGCTGATCGAAGACCTGCTGGCAAGCTGCCGGGATGATGGGCACACCATCCGGGGCATTGGCGTCGGCGCGCCGGGGGTGACGCTGCATCAGGAAGGGATTGTCACCTGGGCACCCAGCCTCAACTGGCGCGATTACCCCTTGAGAGCCAGGCTGGTGGACGACTTCAAGCTGCCGGTGATCGTGGATAACGACGTGAATCTGGCCGTGCTGGGGGAACTGTGGTTCGGTGTGGACGACGAGGTGCAGAACCTGGTGCTGATTACCATCGGCACAGGCATTGGCGCCGGGATTGTGATTGACGGTTCGCTGTATCGTGGCGCGCACGAAGCGTCCGGCGAAGTGGGCTACTTCCTGCTGGGGCGGGAGTTTCTGGGCAAACGCTACGATGGCTTTGGCGCGTTTGAGAGTCTGGCGTCCGGCACGGGCATCGCCGAACGGGCGCGGCAGGCGCGGAACGGCCAGCCGGATGGCAGCAGCCTGTCCGCCGAGCAGGTGTTTGACGCGATGCGGGACGGCGACGCCTGGGCGCGGGAGGTGGTGGAGGAAACACTGGATTATCTGGCAATGGCGATTGCCAACGTGAGTGTGCTGCTCGACCCGGAGATCATCATCCTGGGGGGCGGAGTTGCCAATTCGGCAGACCTGATTATCGAGCCGGTGCTGCGCCGCCTCGACGGGGCGATTCCGGTCGCGCCGAAGCTCGCGGTGTCGCGGCTG
Organism: Chloroflexota bacterium; assembly: GCA_016223085.1. GTDB lineage: Bacteria > Chloroflexota > Anaerolineae > Aggregatilineales > Phototrophicaceae > CFX2. The sequence continues at coordinate 1,301,404 of JACRPS010000003.1, read as the reverse complement.
GGGCGGAAAGCGGTGGTGATGGGCACGATTGCCAGCGTGCTGCACCACACAGTGGATTACTACGTCGTCCGCCGCCCGTCCTGAATAGAGAGTTATTTAAGCAAGGAGAAAGTCATGATGTCTGCATTAGCTCTGCTGGGTGGCGAAAAGTGCAAATCAAAGCCGTTCCCGCCCTGGCCGCAGTATGACGAACGGGAAGAACAGGCGCTCAAAAACGTGCTGGAAAGCCGGGTCTGGTGGCGCACCCCCGGCACGCAAACGCTGGAATTCGAGCGCGCCTTCGCCCGCTTTCACGGGGCGGCCTATGGCATTGCCGTCACCAACGGCACGGCGGCGATTGAGGTCACGCTGGCCGCGCTGGGCATTGGCCCGGGCGACGAGGTGATTGTGCCGGACTTCACCTTCATCGCCACTGCCAGCGCCGTGCTGTTTGCCGGCGCGCTGCCGGTGCTGGTGGATGTTGACCCGCATACCTACTGTGTTGATCCGGCAGCGGTCGAAGCGGCGATCACACCGCGCACCAAGGCGATCATCGCCGTGCACATGGGCGGCCACCCGGCGGACCTGGACGCGCTGGTGGACATCAGCCGCAAGCACGGCCTGCCACTGGTGGAGGACTGCGCCCATGCCCACGCCAGCGAGTGGCGCGGGCGGAAGATTGGCACGTTTGGCACTGCCGGGACGTTCAGCTTCCAGTCCAGCAAAACGATGACTGCCGGCGAAGGTGGCATTATCATCACCAACGACGCCGAATTTGAACGGCTGGCGCGTTCCACCCACGACTGTGGCCGGATGCCGGGCGAGTGGTTCTACAGTCACTTCATCTACGGCTCCAATTACCGTCTCAGCGAATGGCAGGGCGCGGTGCTGAATGTCCAGCTTACGCGGCTGGACGAGCAGACGCGGCAGCGCGACCAGAATGGCCGCCTGCTGGATGATCTGCTGGTGGAAATCGAAGGCATCGTGCCCCAGATGCGCGACAAACGCTGCACCCGCAACGGCCACTATGGTTACATCTTCCACTACGACGCGCGCGCTTTCGGCGGCCTGCCAATCGGGCGGTTTATCGAAGCGGTCAACGCCGAGGGCATCCCTACCCAGGCCAGCTACGCGCCGCTGCACGACATGGACGTATTCACCAGCGGCGCGTACCGTAAACGGCTAAGCGGCGAACAGGCGACCGCCGAGCATCCCTTTCTGCACCAGCCGTTCCCGAACACAATGAAGGCCGCGTGGGAAACTGTCTGGATACCGCAGTACGCGCTGCTGGGCGACGAGCAGGACATGTACGAAGTGGCCGCCGCCATCAGCAAGGTGCAGCAGCACGCGAAGGAATTACAGTAAATGACCCTTGAAGTCTACAACTGGGATGGTGTGGGGTATAAGCCGCTGGTTTTCAGCGATGGCTGGCAGGTGGCGCTGCTGAACTGGGAGCCGCTGTTCGACCGCGCCAACCTGACCGAGATTGAGCGACACAACCATAGTGACGAAGTTTTTATCCTGATGATCGGGCGGGCGGTGCTGTTCACCCGGCGCGAGGGCGAGGCGCTGGCAGCGGTGGAGATGACACGTGGCACCATCTACAACGTGCCGCGCGGGGTGTGGCACAACCTGGTTGCCACCCGTGACGTGATGTTCACGATTGTCGAAAACCGCGATACTCACCTGCACGATACGGAAATCAGACCGATTACGGTTGACGAACTGGCGGCGCTGGACGCCCTGCTGCCCGCCTGGGCGCAGGCCGGATAAACGCGAGGGTGTATGGATCACGTCTGGATGCTCCCGAAAACGGACTATATGCCGCTGCGTGAGGTGGCTGAGTCACGCCCGGTGGCGCTGGTGTACGGCGGGCCGGCGTGGGAGGCGGTCAAGGAACGGCTGCGCCTGAATGTCGTCTGGCGGTTTGAACCCCGCGAAGCCAGCCGGGATTACTGGGACCAACACGGTGCAGACCTGCGGGGCGAGGTGATCTACGCGGTGGGCGGCGGGCTGGCGGTAGACACGGCCAAGTATCTGGCGGTGACACACGATCTGCCCCTCGTCTGCGTGCCAACCGCCGTCTCGGTAGATGCCTTTCTCACCTGGGCATCAGGCGTGCGCCGCGATGGCTGCGTGTATTACATCGAGACAAAACCGCCGGACAGGCTGATCTTGGATTTTGAGGTGATCGCGGCTGGCCCGGCGTCGATTCGTGCTGCCGGTATCTGCGATGTGTTATCCATCGCCACCGGTCTGTGGGACTGGCGCTTTGCCCACGACTGCGGCCAGCTTACCCCGGCGACGGCCTATATCCCTTACGTTGACCAGATTGCCCAGGGTATCCTGCGCGGCTCACTGGACTGCGCCGAAGCCGCCGGACGCGGCGACCGGGAAGGGTTGAAGCAACTGCTCGACTGCCTGGCGCTGGAGGTGCAGCTCTGCAATCAGACCGGCCATTCGCGCCCGGAGGAGGGCAGCGAACATATCTTCGCCTATTCGGTTGAGAACGTGATGGGGAAGGGGCTGCCACACGGCGATCTGGTTGGGCCAGGGATTCTGCTGGTGGCCGCGTTGCAGGAGCAGGACATTACCGAACTGCGGCGCGCGTTGCTGGACTGTAACATCCCGCTGACGAACATCCCGGCAGACGTGATTCGCCAGACCCTGCGCGACCTGCCGGAATACGCCCGGCGTCATAACCTGCCTTATGGTATTGCTCACACGCTGACGGATAGCTCGCTTCAGCGGCTGCCGGTACTCTGACTATCGTCCGGCGGCGCTGGCGGCCAGCCCTGGGTTTAAACCCGGGGCGATACAGATACGGGAGGCATAGGAGCATCGTGAACGATGCTCCTGCCTGCTGTTAATGAACTGATCTGATTTCTACTCGTACCGCAGCACGTTCAGCGGCTTCTCGCCAGACGCGCCCCACGCCGTTGTCATGGCGGCGAGCAGCGCAACCGCCACGCACAGCAGCATCAGCAGCAGCGCCGTACCAACTGGCAGCGCTGAACCAGGTACGTTGATGGTCGCCACCAGCACGGTCAGCATCACCAGACCGATGCCGACGCCGATCAAACCACCGATCAACCCCATCACGCCGTTTTCCAGCAGCAGCATGAACAGCACGCGCTCGCGCTGCAAGCCGACCGACTTCATCACCGCGATCTCGCGCCGCCGTTCCAGCGTCGTCAGCGCGACCGAGTTGGCGATGACGATGCCGCCGACGATCAGGCCGAGCGCCGCGACCATCGTCGGGAAAGCGGTAAACGTGCCGAGCAGGCTGGTCAGCAGCCGGTTGATGAAGGCCGTTTCCAGCGCGAATGCGCCCGGCACGCGGGCAAGCTGCTGCCGCAGTTCCGGCACCTGGTCGTCGGGGATGTCCACGCCGATCGTAATATTGCTTGGCTGCCGGTTGGGTGGGAAAGCCGACGCCAGCGCGTAGCTGGAATTGTTGGTGCCGGTATTGATGTTTGACCCCTGCACCGCGCCCATCACTTCAAAGGTGATGGTATCGTTGCCGGTAGTGGTCTGCCCGCCGAGAGGATTACGCCCTGCCGGGAACGAGAACGTCAGCCGGTCGCCGACATTGATTCCGGCAGCCCGCACGCGGCTGCTATCTGTGATAACCATCACCGGCTGGTTAGCATCGTCGGCGGAGAGCTGCCGCCCGGCCACGACGCTGGCATCGGTTGGCAGGTCGCCCAACTCGCGCGCGCCAATTCTGCCGAGTTCGTTTTGCAGCACTTCCAGCCAGTTCACGTTTTCGACCTGTTCTGCCGCGCCGCCAAAATTGGGAATGGCCGAGCGCATGTTAGCGTCCAGCCGCTGCTTCAGTTCATCCAGCGACACGGTCACGTACTGGCCAGGGTTATTTGGGTCGGGTTCTTCGACCGATGCCAGTTGCAGATTGTAGGCCTGATTGACCTTGTAGCCCTTCACCTCCGGCATGGCCTTGAGGATGGTTTCGATCTGTCCCAACTGCTGTGGTGACGCCGCCGTAACGATGACGTTGCCACCGGCAGACTGGTTCATCGCAAACTCCAGCATGTTGCCGATGGAGTCCGCGAACAGGGTAATCAGGCTGAGCGAAAACACGCCGACGACCAGCGCCAGCAGCGTGATCGCGGCGCGGCCCCGCCCGGCCAGCATTTGCCGCAGCGAGATTTTCAGGTCAACGATGCCCAATGAGGGGAAGAAACGCCCGACCAGCCACACCAGGAACGACAGCAGCAAATATAACCATCCGGCGGCAATAAACGCGCCCACAACGACTGCAAACGCAGTATTCAGGCTGCCGAGGATGGTCTGCGCCACCAGCGTCAGCACAACAACGATGACCACCAGCGCCAGCAGTGTGCGCACACGCCCGGCGCGCGGAATAATGTTATCCTGCGGGCGCAGCACAACACCGGGGCGCACCTGTCCCGCCGTCAGCGTCGGCAGGAAGCCGAAAATGGCCGTGACCAGCACGCCGACGACGAAGCCGTTAACCGCCGCGCGCGGCGCGAACACAAACGGCAGATCGGTTGCCAGCAGCGTTTCCGCCGCACCGCGAATGAGGAACACCGCCGCCCAGCCCAGCACGATACCGGCCAGGCTGCCGATCACGCCCATGATGATGGCTTCGATCATAAACAGGATCGTGACCTGGTTGGCCTGCAAGCCCATCGTCTTAAGCACGGCGATTTCCACCGTGCGCCGCCGGACGATCACCTGCATCGTGTTGATGATGCCGATGCTGCCGATCAGCAGCGACAGCAGACCCATGATCGTCATCAACTGGTTGATGTTTTGCGACAGGTCGGTGTAGTTCTGGCGCAGTGTTTCGGTAGTTTGAGTGGTCAGGAACGGGAACGCCTGTGTCAGTGCGTGGTCAATTTCGACGACGCGGGCCGGGTCAGCCAGTTTGATGTACACCTGATCCGCGTTCGGCGGCACACTGCCAAACAGCGGCAGCGACCGCAGATCGAGATAATAGAAGCCAAACAGCGCGCCGAACACGTCACCCGATGAGGGGTCTTTCACCTCCATTTCGGTAGCGACCACACCGCGCACGGTAAACGTGCCGTCCGCGCCGCTGATCTGCACCGTGTCGCCCGTCTTCACGCCCAATGTTTGCGCCACCTGTTCGCTGATAACGATGTTGGTTGGTTCGCGCAGCGCGTCGTTTAGCGGCGTGCCGTCGGTGGTGATAACTTCGCCGTAAAACGGATACACCGACGCATCAATGATGATCGGCGATACCTGTGTCGCCTGCCTGCCGGTAGCCGGCGCGGTGATCGCCGCGCCCTTGCCTGTGCCCAGGAACAGTTCCATCATCTGTGCCAGCGGCTGGCGATAGGTGATCTGCACCTGGCCGGGGAAGTTTTCGTCTGCCCAGGCTTGAATCTTCTGGAGGCCCTCCCCCCGGATGGTATAGGTTTCGATCTGCTGTCCCATGAACGAGGCAGTGTTCTTCATCAGGATGCCGGCGTCCACGCCCTGCTGCACGGTCGCCTGCGACGACAACACCGCCGGACTGGGTCGGAACTGAATATCCCCCCGGTTGTTCTCCTGCAGGTTGCCGGTGAGCGACGAGCCGATCATCACCGCCAGCGTTTGCAGGCTGACAATGGCCGCTACACCGGCGGCAATGCATAGCAGCGCAAAAAAGGTGCGCTGGCCGTTCACCCGCAGATCGTTGAGCGAGTGCCGGATATAAAACCTCAGTTGTTCAAGCATGGCCGCCCCCTATTGGTTGGGACTTCCGGCGCGCTGCATGATCGCGGCCATCTCAGCAGTGGCGCGCTTTTCCTTCATCACCTGGACGGCGGCCATCTGGGCGCTGGACTGGGGGTCAAAATCGGCGGCAATGTGGCCGTCCACCAGGCTCACCAGCCGTTCCATCGAGGAGGCAACGCTGGGGTCATGCGTGACGATGATGATGGTCGTGCCCATCGCGCGGATGTCACGGAAGGCTTGCAGCACGGTTTCGCTGGCGCTGGAGTCGAGGTTGCCGGTCGGTTCGTCCGCCAGCAGCAGCGGCGGTTCGTTCGCCAGGGCGCGGGCAATCGCCACGCGCTGCTGCTGCCCGCCGGAAAGCTGAGTCGGACGGTGGTGCAGCCGGTCGCCCAGGCCGAACAACGTCAGCAGTTCCTTGGCGCGTTTGTTGGCGTCAAATTTGCGCCTGCGGGCGAACTGAACCGGCAGCGCCACGTTTTCCAGCGCGGTCAGCGTCGGAATCAGGTTAAACGCCTGGAACACGAAGCCGATTTTTTCGTTACGGATACGGGTGAGTTCGCGTTCGTTCAGGTTGGTGATATTCACGCCGTCAATGAACACCTCGCCCGATGTAGGGGTATCCAGCCCGCCGATGATGCCCAGCAGCGTGGACTTGCCGCTGCCGGACGGCCCGATGATGCCGAGCATTTCGCCGCGCTGCACCGTCAGCGTCACGCCGCGCAAGGCCTGCACGGTCACTTCGCCCACCTTCAGTTCCTTGGTGATGTTGTCCGTGTGCAGGACAAAATTGTTGCTTGCGTTCATGCTGATTCCCCTATGGTTTCTGGTTTTCCTCTAACAGTATACGAAAAGATGGGGAAAAGGTTGCGAGGAGAAGCCAAACCGCCATGACGCCAGGAACGCCAAGAAGCTATTCCCTAAACTCTTGGCGTCCTTTGCGTTCTTGCCGGTTCATAGGAATGATTAGGCTCGGTTCTTTTTCCACCAGTCGCGGAAGCTCTCGCCGCTGAACGGCGGAAAATCGCGGGTGTCCGTCCAGCCCGCCAGCAGCGACGGCAGGCTGTTTATGTGGTCGCCGCCCTGTATTGAAGCAAGGGCGTTGCTGCCCAGGCTGGCGACCTTGCCGCCCAGTTCGTACAGCAGCGGGTGGCTCATGCCGAAGCCGTAAGCCTTCATGCCCAGTTGCCACAGCGGGTCCTGCTCCGCCTGCAAATCGCGGCGCAGCTTCAACAGCAGGTACGGCAGGTCAATTTCGACCGGGCACGCCTCTTTACACGCGCCGCACAGCGACGACGCAAACGGCAGCGGCACGGCGTTTTCCTTGCCCTTGAGCAGCGGCGTAATGACCGCGCCAATCGGTCCGGGGTAGATCGCGCCGTAAGCGTGGCCGCCGACATTTTTATAAACGGGGCAGGCGTTTAAACACGCGCCGCAGCGGATGCAGGCCAGCGCCTCGGTGTATTCGCTGGCGTAAATGTCGCTGCGTCCGTTATCCACCAGCACCAGGTAAAATTCCTGCGGGCCATCCGGTTCGCCAGCGCGCGCCGGGCCGTTGAAGGCGTTGACGTACACCGAAAGCCGCTGACCCGTGCCGCTGCGCGTCAGCAGTTGCAGCAGGCAGGCGAAATCTTCCCAGGTTGGAATCACTTTCTCGATGCCGACCATCGCAATATGAATCGGCGGGATGGACGTACACAGCCGCCCGTTGCCCTCGTTGGTAACGATCACCACCGTGCCGGTTTCCGCGATGATGAAGTTGCCGCCGCTCATGCCAAAGTCGGCTTGCAGGTACTCGTCGCGCAGCGTTTGGCGTGCCCAGGCCGTCATGTCGGACGGCAGTTCGGTATAGGGCATTCCCAATTTTTCCATGAACAGGTCGCGCACCTGTTCCTTGGTCATGTGCATCACCGGCATGATGATGTGGCTGGGGTGACTCTCGCTCAACTGGACGATGTACTCGCCCAGGTCGGTTTCAACCATCTCAATGCCGTGCGGCTTCAAAAACGGCAGCAGGCCGATTTCTTCCGTCACCATGCTTTTGCTTTTGACGCCGCGCTTGAGGTCGTGCCGGCGGCAGATGTTCAGCACGTGCTGGTTGGCTTCGGCGGCATCAGTCGCCCACAGGACATGCCCGCCGTTGGCCGTCACCTTGCGCTCGACCTGTTCCAGCAAGTCCGGCAGATCGGCCAGCCCGCGCAGCCGCGCGCTGCGCCCCTGCATCCGCAGCGCGTAGGGGTCGTCGAGTTCGGCCATCGCTCCCCGGCGGCGGCTGTCGGCGTTGCCCGTGCCACGAGTGAGCGCGGTTTGGAGCTGAATGTCCTCCAGCGCGATCACGGCCTGCTGGTTAAACTGGTTGGGGTTCATGTCCATGATGGCGGTGTCCTGCTTTAATCGGATTCGGTGAATTCGGGAAAGTCGTTAGCGGTCACGATCTTCTCGAAGCATTTGGAGAGTTGATGGTTGTCCGGGCTTGCGCTTAAGTCTGTTCTTCTGAATAGACTCGAAAACTTCTTTCGGTGATCGGTTGTCACTTTCTTGGGTGTAGGAAAAGCCTTGCTGCAAACGTTCTTCAATGACTTCAAGAATATATGCTTTTAATTCTTCTTTCGTCCAATCTCCGATTCGTTCGCTTGCCATGAGAGTCCCTCGAAAACTCGATTTCAGCTATAATATTATCGTTACATGGACTCTTCTGCCAGAAACCGCTATGGATTACAAACACGACGTTTTTTTAAGCTATAGTCACAAAGACAGTGTAGTTATGCGGCAAGTACGCGATAGCTTACGTACTGCTGGCTTAGGTGTTTGGACGGATGAAGGCATTGAACCTGGGACAGCCGATTGGAGATTAGCTATTGAAGAAGCGATTAAACATTCATGTTGTCTTGTTGTTATCTTATCTCCTGACGCTGCCGGCTCACGCTATGTTCGTGAAGAGATTAGTTTTGCTGAAAACTGGGGTGTTAGGTTTTTTCCAGTATTAGCACGGGGGAGCGAACGCGATGCTGTTCCTTCTAGTCTAATACTTACTCAACGAATTGATATACGCTCACATTATGACTCCCAAATGCAGCAACTTATTTTAGCTGTCAACGCACATCTAAACTCAACTACTCTGTCAACAGATTTATCGGCTTCACCTGCTATGAAGGGAAAACAACAAAAGGAGTATGAACTAAAACGCAAGTGGAGGATGGAAAAGTTGGAGGAAGAGTTATATAAAGCCGAGCAAAATAACGATGTTATAGCATATTTGAAGGCTGAACGTGATGCCGAACAGGATTTGGAACTTTTGGCAATTGAGCTTGATTTACAATCCGCAGCGCACAGTTCAGAAAAAGAATTCTTGCTAAAAAGAAAGCGCATTCTAATATCTCAAAAATATCAAAATATAGAAGGTGAAGCAAACAATGATGTTAAGAAAATTATAGAATCTCAACAAAATGCAGAAAGAGAAGCATGGCAGTTAGAAGATAAATACCAGCTTTTGCATGGTACTGACGATAGAATCATCGAAGATGAACTTTATAAAGAGGCCGTACACTTAGTTCGAGAAAATAGTAAAGCTTCAGCCTTCGATCTGCGCTGGCAGCTTTTACTCAAGCCAGAAAGGGCAACCCGCTTTATCGAAAAAATGTTGAACGAAGGTATTCTCGACCCGAACACTAAGAAAGCAACTGAAAGAGACGATGGTTGGGAATATTCTGTAATTCAACAGCCTCCGTCTAATGCTTTCTGAAATCCCGTTTTCTGCCCCCATTTAACACACTATTTTCTGATGGTCTGCTGTAAGGCGATTGACGTTTCCAGCGTCCTACAGTATAGTGAAAGCATATATATGAGCGACGGTTCATATATTGAGACAAGGTATCTTTTACATCAAAGGTGAGTGATGGCTCACAGCAAAACCTATCACATCGGTGGCATGGACTGCGCCAACTGTGCCCGCGAGGTCGAAACCGGCGTCGGCAAGCTGGACGGCGTGCAGGCCGTGCGCGTGGACTTCGCCACCAGCAAGATGCACCTGGATGGCGACGTGCCGTTTGAAACGCTCCGGCAGCGCGTCGAGGCGCTGGGTAAGACGATTGAGAATGATGAGGCCGTAGGGACACGATATATCGTGTCCCTACAATCCCAATCAGGAGGGGTTTCCGGCTTCATCCGCTACCTGCTGGCGCGGGACGAAACGCGGCTGGCCGTGATCGGCGGCGCGGTGCTGGTGCTGGCGCTGCTGGGCGCGCTGCTCGGCCTGAGCGCGCCGGTCGTGGACGCGCTGTATATTGCCGCCACGCTGATCGCCGGCTATCCCGTCGCCCGCAGCGGCCTGCGAACGCTCGTTATCAACCGGGATTTCAACATCAACCTGCTGATGACGATTGCCGCCGTCGGCGCGATTTTGATTCACGAAACCGCCGAGGCCGCGACCGTGATTTTCCTGTTCGCGGTCGGCGAGGCGCTCGAAGGCTACACCGCCGACCGCGCCCGCAACAGCCTGCGCAGCCTGATGGAACTCGCGCCGGCGCAGGCCGTGCGATTAACGCCTATGCCATCCATTCCGCCGGCTGCTTCTGGCTCATTAATCTCACTGGACGCGATTCCCCTTGCGCCTGCAAGCGACAAAAAGCCGATGCACGAGGAAGTCGTGCCGGTCGAAGCCCTGCGCATTGGCGACACCATCCTCGTCAAACCGGGCGAGCGTATCCCGATGGATGGCGAAGTGACGGCGGGCGAAAGCGGCGTCAATCAGGCGCCGATCACGGGTGAGAGCATCCCGGTTCACAAGAATATTGGCGCGGAAGTTTACGCCGGAACGATCAACGGTGACGGCGCGCTGGAAATCCGCGTCACGCGGCTGGCGGCGGATAATACGCTTAGCCGCATCATCAGGCTGGTGGAAGAAGCGCAGGGCGTGCGCGCCCCCAGCCAGCGCATCATTGACCGGTTCGCCCGCTATTACACGCCCGGCGTGGTGGTCGCCGCGCTGCTGGTGGCGTTTGGGCCACCGCTACTGTTCAACGCGCCGTTTTACGACGTTCCCGGCGTGACGCAGGGCTGGCTGTACCGGGCGCTGGAACTGCTGGTGATCGCCTGCCCGTGTTCGCTGGTCATCAGCACGCCGGTGACCATCATCAGCGCCATTACGGCTGCGGCGCGGCGCGGCGTGCTGATTAAAGGCGGCGCGTACCTGGAAGCGCTGGGTGAAGTGAAGGCGGTCGCGTTTGACAAAACCGGCACGCTCACCCGGGGCCAGCCGGTGGTGACACAGGCTCGTTCGGTGGACTGCGAATCCGGCGAAACATGTGACCAATGTGACGACGTGCTGGCGCTGGCGGCGGCGGTCGAAAAGCGCAGCGCGCACCCGTTAGCGCAGGCGATTGTTCGTGCTGCCGAGGAGCGCGATTTGCAGACTCAGTATACACCTGCCGAATCTGTTACCGTATTAAGCGGGCGCGGCGTGCAGGGGCGTGTCAACGGCAAAACCGTGACCGTTGGCAGCCACAGCCTGTTTGAGCGCGAACATCCCCATACACAGGACTTGTGCGACCTGATTGATGCCGCCGAAGCGCGCGGCCAGACGACCATGCTGCTGTGCGATGGCGACCGGGTGCGCGGGTTTATCAGCGTGGCGGACCAGCCACGCGCCGACAGCCGCGACGTGGTGCAGGAGCTAAGGGCGCTTGGTCTGCACACGGTGATGCTGACCGGCGACAATCAGGCCGTCGCCGACGCAATTGCCCGCGAAGTGGGTGTAACCGACGCCCGCGCCAATCTGCTGCCCGCCGATAAGGTGGACGCGGTGCAGGCGTTGCAGCGCGATTACGGTGCGGTGGCGATGGTGGGCGACGGCGTGAACGATACGCCCGCGCTGGCGGCGGCCTCGGTTGGCGTGGCGATGGGCGGGGCGGGCAGCGCCCAGGCGCTCGAAACGGCGGACGTGGCGCTGATGGCCGACGACCTCAAGCAGCTTCCGTACGCGATTCGCCTGTCGCGGTTCGCGCGCGGCGTCATCCGGCAGAACATCACCATCAGCCTGGGCGTAAAGCTGCTGTTTATGCTGCTGGCGGTGGCCGGGTTTGGCTCGTTGTGGATGGCCGTGTTTGCCGACATGGGTATGTCGCTGCTGGTCACGCTCAACGGGATGCGCCCGCTGCGGGTGAAGTAACGGTTATGGCGCGGGCGGCAGGTACTCCGGTAGGATAATGTAATCGCGCTCCAGATCAACTTCGGTCGTGATTTCGCGGCTGCCGTCATGGTACTGGACGTAGAACCGGCTGCTCACACCTTCTGGCAGGGGTAGGCTCGGCTGCCAGTCCTGCCAGTCAGTCAGTGGGTCGCCGTTTTCGTCCAGAAAGCGTATCTGCATCGGCGGCACGAAGCCCGGCCCATACTTCCACACGTCCTGCGTCAGATAAAGCTGCTGGCTGCGCGGGTCGAACAGCGCCGGCAGCACATCGGGTCGGCTGCCCAGCACGACGATATAGATGTGCCCCCACTGGTGGGGCACCGCCGCCACGCCAACTTCCCGCATCCCCGGGTGAGTAATCGTCCGAGTGTGAATTTCCGAGCGGCGCCAGAATTCCAGCGCGCTTTCAGACCGACCGATCATGCCAACTTCCGCGATGGCCGCTCCGGTTGCCCCGCCACCGTAGGACGGCCAGTTAAACGGCGGCTGCACCGCCCGTTCACGCGGGGTTTCCCCATCTGGCCCCAAGTGCATCGCATTACCGCCTGGAATATCGGTTAAAGTACTAAGATACACAGCCTGTGCCAGCGCCAGAGCGACCAGCGTATCATTCGGCTTTAGGGGCGGTACGCCCGCTTCCAATCGCCAGGCGTTGAGGTGTGCCAGGATTTGCTGCGCGGCAGGGTCGTCGTCCGTCTCCGGTTGGGCCACCGCCGCGCTTGCCAGCACAGTAGTCTCCGCCAGAAGGAAGATGAGCAGACTGAAACGGGTGATTGCGGTCATGATCGCCTCCATATGGCAGAACATCAAACGACCAGTATGCGCCAGCAAAGCGTGAAATTCCGTTAGAGTGACCCCAGGCGGAAAAATTGGCGGGAATGGTCGTAAACTGTAGAATAGCGTTACCGTTCGCTGTTTTACTGGTAGCAATGACTCGCCTTCTCCTCATCCCGTCCCTGGCGCTCACGCTGCTGTTCGCCGCTGCCATCGGCGCTATCCGCGCGCGGCCCTACGACGATAGCGGGCTGCGCGCGTTTCTGTCACCGCCGGATAACTGTTCGCCGCCCTGTTTTATGGGTATTCGCCTGGGGCGCATGACCACCAGTCAGGCGGTTGAATGGCTGGACCAGCACCCCTGGGTAGACCACGTCATCCTGTCGGAACGCTTCGGCGCGACCCAGCGCGGCTATATCGGCTGGGAGTGGAACGGCCAGCAGCCGGCCTGGATGAGCACCGACCGGCTGGCGTCACTGTGGGTGCGCGGCCACGTCGTACAGTTCGTCCGCGTGCAAACACGCATCGCTTTTGGTGACCTGTGGCTGCTGCTGCACAACCCGCCGCTGGGTGCATTCCGGGTCGAAGGTGATTTTGTCGGCACGCATCCGGTGATTGTATCGCAGGCAGTTTACCCGGACGCCTCGCTGCTGGCGCAGATCACCGTGCCCTGCCCGCTGCGCCCGGCTGACTTCTGGAACGAGCCGGTGGTGATCCAGTTTTTTGATGAACTCATGATTCCCTACAATCCGTATGATCTCACCGGCTGGTTTCGCCGGAATGTGTGCTGAGGAGGCGGGGGTGGTTCGTTGGCTGCTGCGGCTGGCGCTGGCGCTGGTGATCGGCTTCACTATCACGGTTGGCCTCATTCGCGCTCGTCCGTACGATGGCAGTGCCATCCGCCAGTTTTTGCTGCCACCGCCCGGCTGTCCCGCCCCGTGCTGGCAGGGCATCCGCCCCGGTATCACCAATACCGATGCCGTGCTGCGCCTGCTGCGGGACAATCCCTGGGTAGAGAGTATCCAGCCGCAGTTTTATCTGGGGTATGGCAACGGCTGGATTACCTGGCAGTGGAACGGCAGCCAGCCGCCGCTTACCGCGCGCTCCGGGCAGGACAGCGTTGGCATCTACTACAGCACCGTACAGAATATCAGCATCATGACACGTATCCGCTATGGCGATCTGCTGCTGGCGCTGGGCGGGCCGGACTGGACGAAGCAGGATGTGCTCGACCGGACGGTTTATCTGGACAATGCCTATCTCGCTGCGTCGTTTCTGGTGAAATTCAAGCTGGCCTGCGGCGTGCCGGTGAAACGCCGCTGGTTTGAGCCGGTGATGATCTTCTGGACGCACCGGCTGGAGTCGGGCGGACTGCGGACGCGTCTGCCGCACGCCGCCACCTGCGACGCATGATGCGCCGCCTGCTGTTCGGCGCGCTGCTGCTGACCGCCGGACTCGCCACCGCTATCAGCGGCCTACGGCTGCTGCCGGTTGATCGCCGCGCCATCAGCGCGTTCCTCCTGCCGCCGCCGGGCTGTCCCGCGCCCTGCTGGTTCGGCATCCGCCCTAAGATCACCAGCGCTGCTGACGCGCTGCGGCTGCTGCTGGCGCACCCCTGGACGGCCAATGTGGAGTCGGTCATTAACTTCAGCCGCGCCGACGGCTGGCTGAACTGGCAGTGGGCGGAGCAGCCGCCGGACGCGCCGGTTGCCCCAGCCAATAATACCGTGCGGATTGATTACAACACCGTGACCAGCATCCGGCTGGCGACCCGTATCCGGTTGGGCGAACTGTGGCTGCTGTTGGGCGTGCCGGACGACGTGCGCCGGATGCAGTACGGCGACCGCGTGTACCTTGATCTGGTCTACCGCGATCAATCGCTGCTGGTGCAGGTTGAACTGCCGTGCGGCGCGCCGGCGCGAGCGCTATGGTCGGCGCCGGTCACGCTCCTCTGGCTGACCGATCTACCGGCTGCCTTCGCGCCTGCCGCCTTTTCCCTGATGGGACTGACGCGCTGCGGTGGGGGAGGCAGCCTTCCGTAAGGTGAGCAGATACAAGTCTGCGTTGCCGGACGCTGGAAGTCGTCCGGCTGAACGAAGAAGCCACCCGGAGGTGGCTGGAAAGACGAGTTAGCATGTTGTTCAGCCCGCTGCAGGCTGACCATAAAGGGTCAGCCAGAGAGCTTCCAGCCTCTGGCGGCGCTGGGCACGCAGGGGACGTGGCAGCGCCATGCCCCTACGGATATTACCCGATTTTCAGCCATACGAAGCGGTATGGCTCCAGTGTGATCTCTCCGGCGAGTGGGATGTCCTGCCGGCTCACCAGGTCATAAGCGGCGTCTGGCAGATGGATGCGCCCGGTCAGCGCCCGCCGGTCAACGGACTGCCGCCGTTCGGTGAAGTTCGCCAGCGCCAGCACCTGCCCGCCGCAGATGTAGCCCAGCACATGCGTGTTGCCGGTGTCAAGAAAGATAGTGTTACCGCTGCCAAACGCCTCGTTTTGCTGGCGCAGGCTGACGAGATATACCAGCCACTGGAACACCTGCCCCTCAACCGTCGTCGGGTCGTGCCGCCGTTCGGCGCGTACCCAGTCGAAGCGCGGACGGTGCGCCCAACGGCTGTCGTCGGCCTTGGCGGGGTCGTTCCGGTAGCCGTAATCGTTGAGCGTGGCGATTTCATCCCCCAGGTAAATCAGTGGAATCCCGCCGGCGCTGATCGCCACGCCGTAGATCAGCACCAGCCGCGCGATAGCGTGGTCGAGTAGCGTCGGATTGCCCACGTCAAGCGCCTGTTCGACGCCCACCAGCGAGGCCGCCGTGCCACAGATGCGGGTATCGAGCGTGACCGGGTTGAAGTTAAACGGCACGCCTTTGGCAAAACTGCCGGGGAACTGGCCGGTGTAAAAGCGGTTCAAAAACTGGCGGTGATCGAAGCCGTTCATCCACAATTCGGCGGCGTCCTCGTCCGCGAATGTCCAGCCGATGTCATCGTGCGAGCGGATGTAATTCACCCAGGCTGTGCCGGGCGGCAGCGCGAACCGTTTCTCCATCGAATGGCGCAGCAGCTTCACGTCGCGCGTGGCGATGGCCTCCCACAGCAGCGCCATCAGCGTCGGGTTGTACGAAATGGGCGCTTCCTCCGGGCTGATGTAACTCATCACCGCGTCCGGGTGAACAATCGCCTCCGACTTAAAGATCATGGCCGGCGCGGCGATCTTCACCAGCGCGTTAAAGGCGCGGATAATCCAGTGCGCCTGCGGCAGGTTTTCGCAGCTTGTGCCCATCTGCTTCCAGATGAAGGCGACCGCGTCCAGCCGCAGTACCTCGACGCCCTGGTTCGCTAGGAACAGCATCTCGTTCAGCATGGCGTTAAACACGGCGGGATTGCTGTAGTTTAAATCCCACTGGTAGCGGTGGAAGGTCGTCCACACCCACTTGAAGATACGTGGCTGGTAGGTGAAATTACCTGGCGCCTGCTCCGGGAAGATTTCGCGCAGGGTACGCTCGTACTGGTCGGGCAGCGTCCGGTCTTCGAACATATAGTAGTAATTCTGGAATTCCTCGTCGCCTGCCAGCGCCCGCCGCGCCCACTCGTGCTCGTTCGAGGTATGGTTAAACACGAAGTCCAGCACCAGGCTGATGCCCTCGGCGCGAAAGTCCCGCGCCAGGTCGGCCAACTGCTCCATTGTGCCCAACGCCGGTGCGACGCGGCGGAAGTCACTGACGGCATAACCGCCGTCGTTGTCGCCTTCCGGCGCGAGGAACAGCGGCATCAGGTGCAGGTAGGTCAGCCCCAGTTCGCGGAAGTACGGGATTTTCGACCGGATGCCGTCCAGGTCGCCGGCGAACAAGTCCACGTAACACACGCCGCCGAGCATCTTTTCCGACTGGAACCAGGTTGGGTCGGCCTCGCGCTGGCGGTCGAGCGCCTTCAGGTCGGCGGGACGGTCGGCGACCATTTGCGCCGCCGACAGCAAAATCTGCTCCAGCCAGTAGAAAAAGTCGTAGTGCGAGCCGTACAGGTCGTACAGCAGGCGGAAGATCGTCGGGAAATACTGTTCGGCGCGGGCGATAAACACCGGGTCGTCACCGGTCACGGGAGCAACGCGCGGCAGCAGCCGTTGGAGTGCGCGCCGCGCTTCGCGGGAATACCAGTTGGCGTCAGGCATGTTTTTTAATCATTTCTACAGGGCGGATAAACAACCCCCATGATAGAAATGATGAGCGCGGTTTGTCAACGGAGTGAAAGCTACAGACACCGTTTGCCCGCCGCCCCGTACCACAACCGGCGGGTGGATGTTACAATGGGGTTCTCCAAATCCGATGTTGAAGGTACACGATGTGCGGCATTTGCGGCATGATGGATATTTCACAGCAGGGGCGCGCCGACCCGGCGCTGGTGCGGCAGATGGCAGACCTGATACGCCATCGCGGGCCGGACGGCGACGGTTATTACGACTCGCCGGATGTGGCGCTGGGGATGCGCCGCCTGAGCATCATTGACGTGGCCGGTAGCGACCAGCCTCTATATAACGAACAGCGCACCATTGCGCTGGTGTTTAACGGCGAAATCTATAACTACCGCGAACTGCGCCACGACCTCCGACGCCGCAATCACGGCTTCAACACCGAGGGCGACGGCGAGACGATCATTCACCTCTACGAAGACTACGGCCTGAACCTGTTCAGCCATCTGCGCGGCATGTACGCCTTCGCGCTGTGGGACAGCGCCGCCGAACGGCTGGTGCTGGCGGTGGATCACATCGGCATGAAGCCGCTGTACCTGCACGAACGCGACGGCAGGCTGTTTTTCGCCAGCGAGGTCAAGGCGCTGTTCGCCGATCCCGCCGCGCCGCGCGAACTCAATCTGGACGTGGTGGATACCTATCTCAGCTTCGGCTACATGATTGGCGAGGAAACGCTGTTCCGGGGCGTGCGCCGCCTTGCGCCCGGCCACGCTTACGTGGTGGAAAAGGGCAGCACGCGGCTGGTTCCGTTTTGGGAATTTGGCGAACATCCGGGTAGGGGCGAACCGTCGGTTCGCCCCTACAAATCGTCCAATGACGGCCTCATCTTCCAGGAAGCGCGCGACCTGCTGGCTGATTCGGTGCGGCTGCACCTGCGCAGCGACGTGCCGTTGGGGTTGTTCCTCAGCGGCGGGATTGACTCGGCGGCGATGCTGGCGCTGATGTCGAAAGAAGCGGGTGGGCGCGTCCAGACGTATACCGTCGGCTACGACACCCCCACGCCGGACAACGAACTGCTCCATGCGCGACGCATCGCGGAACACTTTAAGACCGACCATCACGAAATGGTGATTACCGCCGATGACTGGTGGCGCGGCTTCGAGCAAGCGATTTACCACCATGACGAGCCGATTGCCAACCCGTCGGCCATTTCGCTGCTGCTGCTGGCGGAGGATACGGCACGCCACGTGAAAGTGGTGCTGACCGGCCTGGGTGGCGACGAACTCTTTGGTGGCTATCCCAACCATCTGGCGATTCCGGCGATGCTGGCGCGGCGCGAATCGTGGGGGCGCTTCATCACGCCGTTGGGCGGGGTGTTCGCCTCGGTCGAAAGCACCTACCCGGCGATGAAACGCTACCGCGTCATCGGCGCGATTCCGACGTATCTGCCGCGCCTGCGCCATGCCACGCTGCCCCGCGACGAAGCGATTTTGCGGATGCAGTCGTTTGACGGCATGGTGTTCAGCGATGCGCTGCGTGCCAAACTGTACAGCGCCGACCTGATGAACGCGTGGCGGCAGGCGCAGCACAAGGAACGCACCTACGCCGCGATCATCGCCAAAAGCTGGCGCGACGACCCGTACAACACGGCGCAGGCGCTGGTCATCAACACCTGGCTGACCGGCAACGCCCTGCTGCATACCGATAAGGTGACAATGGCCTCGTCGCTGGAAGCCCGCGTGCCGTTTTTTGACCCGGTGCTGCTGAAATTCGCCGCCCGCGTGCCCTCCGAACTGCGGATGCGCAGCAACAAGGTCATGCTGCGCGAGGCGATGCGTCCCCTGCTGCCGGACTTCGCGCTCGAACGCCCGAAGCAGCCGTTTGGTACGCCGATTCTGAACTGGTTTGATAACGACCTCAGCCCGCACATTCGCGTCGCGCTGACCGACCCGAACAGCTTTATCAGCGGCCTGTTCGACCGCGCCGCGCTTGACACGCTGCTGAAGGAGCATTTCTGGCGGCGCACGGTGCAGACCGAAGTGATCTACCGCCTGCTGACGCTGGAACTGTGGGGGCAGCGGTTTATCAAGCCGGTAACATTCACGGGATCGTAAACCTGATGATGCAGCGGTCCGTGACTTTTCAAACGCATTTGTTTGAAAATAAAGTGGTAAAACCGCATTTTATCAATCCCATTTGTTTTGGCGAAGATGTGGCCGCCTGGATGATTGCCCGACTGCCACAGCCGCCGTTTGTCGTCAGCGAGCCGATTCAGGAGGATTACGGCTGGGGCTTTTGGGCGCGCGTCAATGATGAACCGTACTGGACGGCGATTGCAATTGTTGAGGATACCATTGGACAGGAATGGGCTGAGTGGATGGTGTCCGTGAACTACGAACCCGGTTTTAACCTGGTGCGCCGGTTCTTGAAGCGTCCCCGCGAAGAAAACCTGCTGATGTTGTGCCGGGCGCTGGATGCCGCCCTGCACGCCGAACCGTCCATAAGAGATATTCAGTGGTGGCGCGACGACTTCTATAATGGCGAACCGTCCGCCCACCCGCACTAAAGGTAACGTGGAAGTGATGCAGCCCCGTGAACGCTTTATTGCCACGCTGGAACGCCGCCCGATTACCGGGCGCGTGCCCCATTTTGAACTGGTGTTTTTCCTGACGATGGAAGCGTTTGGCAAGGTGCATCCGTCGCACCGCAATTACGAACAGTGGCATCAGATGGAGGAGAAGGAGCGCGATTTGCACCGCCGCGACATGGCCGACCTATATATCGCTACTGCCGAACGTTACGAACACAGCGCCATTTTTCTGCATCCCAATCCCGGCGTGCCGGAAGAAACGATGCGGCTGATTGATCTCATCCGCCACAAAACCGGCGATACTTATTTCCTGATGAAACACGCCGACGTGACGCCGGGCATCCCCGACGGCGATCACATGGCAGAATTCTGCTACCGGCTGGCCGACGAACCGCAAACGCTGAAAGACGAAGCGCAGCAAGCGGTAGACGAAGCCCTGGAGCGCCACTATCGTTACCGTCAGCACGGCGGCCTGGACGGCTGCGCCCTGTGTACCGACTACTGCTTTAACACCGGGCCGTTCCTCAGCCCGGCGCTGTTTGCCGAATTTGTGACGCCGTACCTGCGGCAGTTGATTGCCGGCTACCGCGAACTCGGCTTTTACGTCATCAAACATACCGACGGCAACATCATGCCAATCATTGACCAGTTGGTAGATTGCAATCCGCACGCGCTGCACTCGCTTGACCCACAGGGCGGCGTGGACATGGCGGAAGTCAAGCGGCTGTACGGCGATAAAGTGTGTCTGATCGGCAACGTCAACTGCGGCCTGCTGGACACCGGCACCGATGAGCAGGTGATTGACTCGGCACGGTATGCCCTTCAACACGGGATGCCCGATTACGGCTATATCTTCTCAACAAGCAACTGTATTTACACCGGGATGCGCCTGGCGCGTTATGAGCTTATGCTGGATGTGTGGCGGCGCGAAGGGAATTACGCGGATGAAAATACAAATGCTTAACGCAAAGGCGCAAAGGGGCAAAGGCACAGAGGGGCAAGTGCTTAACGCAAAGACGCAAAGGGGCAAAGGAGCAGAGGTTATTAAACGGTGGGGCGCGCGCCTCGTGCTGACGGTTGTCCTGCTCGCCGTCGCGCTGGTGATCGTGCCGCGCGCGCGGGGTTTTACCTTAAGTGATGCCGAAGCCTTCATCGGCGCGGCGCTGCCGGAGGGCGCGGCGGACGTGCAGTTCGCCACCCGCGACCAGTTCGCGCGGGTGGTCTGGCTGCGTTTCACGCTGCCGCCCGATGCGGACATCATGCCGTTTGTGCAGGGGATGGGGCTGACCGATGAACTGCGCCACGCCTTCACGTCGTTCCCGGCACCGAACTACACCGAAGCCGATATGGCGTGGTGGACGCCCTATGCTGCGCAGGAGGTCAGCGGCCTGCACGCTGTCCACGCGAATAAGGTCTACGACCTGCTGCTTGACCGCACCGACCCCGCCGCGCTCATAGTCTATCTGCGGGTGTATGCGTTATGACAGAACAGGAAAAGCGTAACACAGAGGCGCAAAGGTTCAGAGGCACAGAGAAAAATCCTGTGCGCCTTCGCTTCTGTGCGCCTTTGCGTTGGCATCTGCTAGTTTTTGGCTTTTATTTTTTCCTCGCGGTGCTGATAACGTGGCCGCTGGTGATGGAGATGGACACGCACTTCGCCGGGTATGCCAACGGTGACGC
This sequence comes from Chloroflexota bacterium, assembly GCA_016223085.1. Taxonomy (GTDB): domain Bacteria; phylum Chloroflexota; class Anaerolineae; order Aggregatilineales; family Phototrophicaceae; genus CFX2. Next base: position 1,280,285 of record JACRPS010000003.1, on the reverse strand, counting down.
GCATGAAATGACGCGCCATATCTGGTGGTTCAAACACGCGCTGCAAACCGGCCAGCCGCTGTTTTTCCAGCCGCTGCTCGCCTATCCCGATGGGCTGGAAGGCGTGATTCTGTGGTCGAATCCGCTGCAATTTTTTCCGGCGTGGCTGTTTGCGTTTGTTTTGCCGCTGCCTGCCGCTTATAACCTACAGGCGCTCCTGAATCTGGCGCTTAACGGTTGGGCGGCCTATTTTCTGGTGCGCCACCTCACCCGCCACACCCCTGCCGCACTGCTGGCCGGCGTGGTGTTTATGGCGTCGCCAGCGATACAAGGCCACCTCGCCGGCGGGCACGGCGGACTGCTGGTGCAGTGGCCGCTGCCGTTGCTGGCGTGGGCGCTGGTTCGCCTGCGCGATCAGTTTCCAGTTGCCAGTCGCCAGTTGCCAGAGGATAGTTATCAGTTATCAGTTATCAGTTATCAGTCAGTCTCCAGTCTGGAAAACCCGGAACTCGGAACTCGGAACTTTCCACTCAGTACTCAGTACTCAGTACTCAGTACTATTCTTTTCCTCGTCCTGCTGCCGCTTGGCCACACGCTGCAACTCGTTTACGCCGGGCTGCCGCTGGTGGGGCTGTTTGCGTTAACACTGCTGGCCGAACGCAACGGACGCGCGCTGCGCTGGTTGGTCGCTGCCGTCGCCGCCGCGCTGGTGATTCTGCTGGCCTTCCTGCTGCCGGTAGCCGGCGCTACGCTCGGCACGTCTGCCTATACTGACGAAGGCGGCAGCGTGACGTACAGCCTTGATCTGCTGGCGCTGGCAACGCCGTCGTTTAATCATCCGCTGTACGGGCAGTGGGAATACACGCACCGCGTCCTCGGCACGAACATTGTGGAAGGCTCGGCCTACGTTGGCGTATTTGTCGCGTTGCTGGCGCTGGTCGCTGTATGGAAGCGCCGCGAGGCCCGCTGGTGGCTACTGGTCGCGCTGGTGGTGTGGCTGCTGGCGCTCGGCCCGCTGCTGAAGGTTTTTGACCGTCCTGTGTCGTTCACCACCGACGGCTACGAAACGTTTATTACGCTGCCTTGGGCGCTGGTGCAGGACCTGCCGATCTTCAATCTGGCGCGCACGCCGGGGCGATTTAACTTCCTGCTGGCGCTGGCGGTCGCGGTGCTCGGTGGGTATGGCTGGTTAGTCTTCAGTCTTCAGTCTTCAGTCTTCAGTTTCAAGTCAAAAACAGCAAAACCGAAAACCGAAAACCGAAAACCGAAAACTGATAACTCGGAACTCGGAACTCGGAACTTTCCACTCAGTACTCAGTACTCAGTACTCAGTACTCTCCTCCTGATCGCGCTCATCCTGCTCGACTACCAATCCTTCTGGCCGCTGCCGACCTACAGCGCCGACATTCCCCAGGCCGTCTATCAACTGGCGCAGCGGAACAACGTACGCGCCGTGTTCGACATTCCCTGGGATAACGTGCTGGCCGCCAAAGACGCGCTCTGGCTGCAAACCGCGCACCAGAAACCGATGATCGCCGGGCACATCTCGCGCAAGACGCCAGTAGACCCGGCAAAACTGGCGATTCTACAGGCTACGCTGGTGCCTGAGCTGTTGCGTGAAGCGGGTGTGGATGTGGTGATCGTGCATAAAGCGTATGATGAAATGCTGGCGGTGCGGGTGCGGGAGCGATGGGGTGAACCATTTTACGAGGATACGCGGCTGGCGCTGTATGATGTACCGGACGCCTACGCGCAGCCGGCGTTTGTGCCGCTGCCCGCGCCTATTGATGGCCTGCCTGAGCGCCCTTTGAGCGTCTTTGGCGACCAGGTTGATTCTTACGTGTATACAGCCGAGCCGGCGTGGGTGCGTCTTGAGGCGACCGTGGAAGTCTACTGGCGGGAAGTGAACATCCTGGTTGATGGGCAGGTTATCAACGGTGGACGAATTGAGAGTGACGGCGAGTCGACTCAGATCAGCCTGCAAATTCCCCTGCCACAGCCCGGCTACCACACGATCACGCTGGCGCTGGACCCGCCCTGCCCGCAGCATTATGCCGAAACGCTGCTGTGCAACGCCCTGACTGTCACCGCGCTGAAACTGGATGATTTCATGCCGCACACGTTCGAGGCGATTCCTTTTGAGCGCGGCCTGACGCTTGCCGGGTCGCTCATCCAGTATGTGGACGACAATTCGCCGCAGCCCGGCAAGGTAGAAGTCAGCTTATGGTGGCGCTTCGACCAGCTGTTGACCGGTTCAGACACGCGCTTCGTGCATGTGACCAGGGGCGACGACCCCGGTTATCTCGTCAATCAGACGGACAGCCCATTGGGCGAACAGTCAGCAGCCGGGCAATGGGTTGAAACGCTGACTCTGGAAATTCCCGACGATCTCAACTTTGACAGCTACGACCTGTATACCGGATGGTATAGCTATCCCGACATGCAGCGTTTCGGCGTTCAGGCCAATACGCCGCGCGCGCAGGATGGGCTGGCGTACCTGGGCAGCGTAACGGTGCAATAAGTAGGGGCGGGTTTAGAAACCCGCCCCTACCGCTTCTATCATCTTCCCAAACCCATTCCTAACCCAGCCTGCTACTACCAGGACTGTCCACTTGTCCTATATAAAATTGTCCTGCCGCCTCATGGCATAAAACCGCATTGCGTTTACAATGCAAACAACATCGAGAATGCAATGTGGAACGAGATGCGGATGAAGGAACCGGAACGTCAGCACAACCAGTCAGCCGAGCAGGCGCGGCAGCGGGCCGAAGCCAAAGTGGAAACAACGGCTGACGTGGAAGGTGCGGCGGCGGCCATGCACGAATCGGAACGGCGGTCGCCGGCGGACATCGCTTCTCAGGCGCGGGCAGCACAGGAAGCAAAGGCTGTGGCGGAAGGTAAGGATGGCGATAAGGATACGCCGCCCGCGCCGCCGAAGCGTCCCGGCAACTTCACCGGAGAGGATACGGATCTCGCAACTGATGCTCCCCCGCCGAATGCATGGCGCGGGCAGGATAAGCCAGCCAGCCAGGCGGAAGCCGAGCGCGAGGTTGACGAGAACATCAATACCGATCCGGCTGCGTTAGAGGAAACCGGCGAGGTTTACAGCCCACCCGGCCCCTCGGTCTCCCACCGGGAGAACCCGTAGCCCTTAACAATGCAAATCCTGATTGTCGAACTCACAGGGTTCGAGATTCTGTCCCCTTGAACAGGCTGAGTGAGTCAGCCGCTCCCCCCCTTGACCCGCGCGCTATCCCGGACATGTAGCGCGCGGGGTATGATAACAACAGAGCCGCTCCAGTGGGGGCGGCTCTTTAATTTACAGGATAGGAGGATGGATATGCGGATTCCATTGGTACAACTGATGGTTCGGGTGATTGTGATGGCCCGGCTGGCATGGGCCGTGCTGAGCTGGCTGGGGCGCAGCCCGGCAAACCGTCGCCCCTGGGTGATTCTAACGGCGCTCGGTGGGCTGGCGGTGCTGCTGCGGAATCGCGGCCTGCTGCAACTGGATGGCCAGCCGGGGCGTAGCTACCTGTACCGGCGCGCGGCGGCAGACGGCGGCAGTGCCGGTGACGACCTGACGGTCATTGAGGGCATCGGCGCCAAGACGGCTGCCGCGCTCCACGCCGCCGGCATTGATTCGTATGCCAAACTGGCGCGCGCGTCCGAGCCAGAACTGCGCACGGCGCTGGCCGCCGCCGGTATGCGCTTTGCGCCCAGCCTGTCCACCTGGCCACAGCAGGCGGAATACGCCATGCGCGGTGACTGGGAGCGCCTCCAATCGTACAAGGAGGTGTTGACCGCCGGGCGGGAAAGCTAGGAACACGGCGCTGCACGGATAGCAAAAACGTAGGGGCGGGTTTCGAAACCCGCCCCTACTCAGTTTTCCGCCCCGCGTTTAGTTCACGCTGGGCGCTTCCATATGGCCTTCTTCAACCGGCTCCAGCAGCAGTTCGCCATCGTCGCCGACCGTGACCATCACGGTGCTGCCCAGTTGGAAGCGGCCTGACAGGATGCCGTCCGACAGCGCGTCCTCGATCTCGTTCTGAATCAGGCGGCGCAGCGGGCGCGCCCCAAATTCAGGGTCGTAACCGCGCGTGGCAATCCAGTCGCGGGCGGCTTCGCCCACCTGGAGGGTGATGGCGTGTTCAATCAGCCGTTCGCTCACCTTCTTCAGTTCGAGGTCAACGATCTGCTTGATTTCACTGCGGCTGAGCGAGGTGAAGACGACGGTCGCGTCCACGCGGTTCAGGAATTCCGGGCGGAAGACGCGGCGGAGCTGTTCCGTCACGTTCTTCTTCATCTCGGCGTAGGCGTGCGCCTCTTCCTTTTCCTGCTCGCGCGGCACGTCAAAGCCGAGGCCGGCATTGCGCTTGATGGTATCCGCGCCCACATTGCTGGTCATGATGATAATGGCGTTACGGAAGCTGACGGTGCGCCCGCGCGCGTCGGTCAACTGGCCTTCTTCCATCATCTGCAGCAGCATGTTAAAGGCTTCCGGGTGCGCCTTTTCGATTTCGTCAAACACGACGATGCTGTACGGGCGGCGGCGGATGGCTTCCGTCAACTGCCCCGCGTCTTCGTAGCCGACGTAGCCGGGCGGCGCGCCCACCAGCCGGGCAACCGAGTGCCGTTCCATGAACTCGCTCATGTCAAGCTGCACCAGCGCGTCTTCGCTGCCGAACAGGAATTCGGCCAGCGCCTTCGTCAGTTCGGTTTTGCCAACGCCCGTCGGGCCGAGGAACATAAACGAACCGATAGGGCGGCGCGGGTCCTTCAGTCCGGCGCGGGCGCGGCGGACGGCCTTGCTGATGGTGTCAATCGCCTCGCTCTGGCCGACGATGCGGCTGTGCAGCGCGGCTTCCATCTGCATCAGGCGCTGGCTTTCCTCGCCGGCGATGCGCGTGACCGGCACGCCCGTCCACATGGATACCACTTCCGCAATGTCCTCCGCCATCAGGCGCGGCTGGCGCGTTTCTTCGTTCCAGTTCGCCTTCAGGTCGGCCAGCATCTGCTGGAGGTTGTCGCGGTGCAGGCGAAGCTGCTCGATTTCGTCCGCGTCGGTGTTTTCCTTCTCCATCAGTTCCAGGTCTTCTTCGACCTGCATCAGCTCGAGTTCGGCTTTCCGCACCTGGGCGGCTTCAGGACTCTTGTACATGCGCAGGCGGGCCGCGCCTTCGTCAATCAGGTCAATCGCCTTGTCTGGCAGGAAGCGGTCCGGCACGTAGCGCGCCGACAGGTTGGCGGCGGCATAGATCGCCTCGTCGGTGATTTCGACGTTGTGGTGATCCTGATACGCGCCCTTGATGCCCTGCAGGATTTCGATGGTTTCTTCGATGGTCGGTTCTTCGACCAGAATCTGCTGGAAACGGCGTTCCAGCGCCGCGTCGCTTTCGATGTGCTTGCGGTATTCGTCCAGCGTCGTCGCGCCGATGCACTGGAGTTCCCCGCGTGACAGCGCCGGCTTAAGGATGTTGGCCGCGTCCACGCTGCTGCCCGCCGAACCCGCGCCGACGAGCATATGCACTTCGTCAATGAACAGAATACTGTCTGATGATTTCAGTTCTTCAATGACACGCTTGAGGCGTTCTTCAAACTGGCCGCGATACATCGTGCCCGCTACCAGCGACCCCACATCAAGCTGGAGCACGCGCTTGTTCAGCAGCGGTTTGGGGGTTTCGCCGGCGACGATGCGCTGCGCCAGCCCTTCGACGATGGCCGTCTTGCCCACGCCGGGTTCGCCGATGAGGGCCGGGTTGTTTTTACGGCGGCGGCTGAGGACCTGAATCACGCGTTCGATTTCGGTTTCGCGGCCAACCACGGGGTCGAGTTTGCCTTCCTGCGCCAGTTGCGTCAGGTCAGTTGCCAGTTGGTCCACCAGCGGCGTTTTGCCCTTGTCGCCGCGCGGCTGGGGTTCCCTGGTAGCAGACGGCTGGTTCTGCTGCACCGGACTTTCCTGCAGCACGCGCCGTGTCTGACGGCGGATTTCCTCCGGGCTGATGCCCAGCCGTTTCAGCACATCAATCGCCACACCGTCGGACTGGCGCACCAGGCCAAGCAGCAGATGTTCGGTTCCAATGTAGTGATGCCCCATACGGCGGGCTTCGTCTACGGCCAGTTCCAGCACACGCTTGGTGCCGGGCGACAGGTCGAGCGCCGCCGATGACGCCATGCGCGACGAGGCGCGCGTCATCTGGTCCACCAGCTCTTCCACACGGCGTTGTTCCAGCCCCAGGTCGCGCAGTACGCGGCCCGCGACACCACCTTCCTCGCGCATCAGCCCTAACAGTAAGTGCTCCGTCCCAATGTAATTGTGTTGAAGCCGTTCTGCCTCTTCTTGCGCGAGGCTGAGGACACGCCGCGCCCGCTGGGTAAAACGCTCCATTTTATTGTTCGGCACGGTTGATACCTCCGCAACCTGTGGCGGTAAAGCCACACCCTGTTTTTAACGACGTTTCCTGATGCACCTGAGAATATCCCAATTTTACCAATTATAACGGCATTATCCAAGCCTCATACCGTTAAGCCTAGCCATAATTCGTTAGAATGTGCTAAATGTCTCAATTTTAGAACGCAAGGTAGCGAAGTGAGCCATATAGCGGGAATATGCAGGGACATGGCGACGCCATGTCCCTGCGGTTTTGTATCAGACTGTCGGGGGAGGACAATATTATTCCTGCGGGGACGACCAGTCCATATCCAGATATTCAGCCGAGTTGACGCGCTTCAGGCTTAAGCCCAGACGGCGGTTCTCGATGTCCATCTTCACCACACGCAGCGTCAGGACTTCACCTTCCTTCACCACCTCGCGCGGGTGGTTGACGCGCTGGTCAGACAGTTCCGAGATGTGCACCAGCCCTTCGATCTCCGGCACATCCACCAACTGGGTGAAGGCGCCAAATTTCGTCAGCTTGGTCACGCGCCCCTGCACCAGTTGCCCAACCATAAAATCGGTGGCGATGGTGTCCCAGGGGTCGGCTTCCTGGCGTTTCAGGCTCAGGCCGATGCGTTTGGCATCCGGGTCAATGCTGATAACCTCAACCGTCACTTCCTGGCCGATCCTGAGGATTTCGCGCGGGTGAGTCACATGCTTCCACGAGAGTTCCGTCAGGTGGACCAGACCTTCCGCGCCGCCGATGTCCACAAACGCGCCAAAATCCACCAGGCTGACGACGCGCCCGGTGCGGACTTCGCCGACCTTCAGCCGGCTAATCAGCGATTCCTTGCGGCTCTCGCGGCTTTCGCGGGCGGCGGCACGTTCGGACAGAATCAGGCGGTTGCGAGCGCGGTCAACTTCCATCACCTTGACGGCAATCGGTTCGTTGACCATCGCGCCCCAGCGGTCTTCCGGCGTTTCGCCGCTGATCTGGCGCTTGCGGTCGGCGCCAAGCTGGCTCTGCGGCACAAAGCCGCGCAGGCGGCCAAAGCGCACGATCAGACCGCCCTTGTTGTAACCGGCGACGTGGCTCTCGTAGACTTCCTGGCTTTCCTTGTGTTCTTCGGCCTTGCGCCAGTCCAGTTCTTCCAGCGCGCGGTTGACCGACAGAATCATTTCGCCTTTGTGGTCGTTTGGATTAACCACGTAAACGGGGATGACACTGCCCGGCTTGAGCAGATCGAGCGTTTCACGGTTCATCCGTTCCAGCTCACGCCCAGGGATAACCCCCTCGCCCTTGCCCCCCACGTCCACGTAGACCGCAGTTGGCGACGTGGACGTAACCGTCCCTTCCACAACGTCACCCCGCTTGAATGGCTTCAGGTCTGGTGCGGCAGCGTCATTCAGCCACTCGCCCGCCGGTTCCGTTTCGGTGGCCGGTTCGGCGGCATTATCGGTTAGCTCACCAGCCGGTTCGGATTCAATGTCCGGCTCGGAAGAGGCATCCACACCAGCTTCGTGTTCAGCGACCTGCTCCTCTGTGGCGGAAGGCATCGGGGCTTCGTCCGGCGCGCCGTTGGCAGCAGGCGTCGTTTCCGCTGCCGTATCAATGGTTTCGGTTGTGGTCGGCTGTTCCGGCGACTCGGCGGTAGGAGAACTGTTTTGCAGTTCCTCCGTCTCGCCCAGCCCTGATATATTCGCATTCATAGGAAATAGCTCCCCCGCACTTTTGGGTACAGGGTGGCTATTATACACACTGGTTTTGTAAGAATCAAACGCAAAGGGGCATAAAAATTACAATTTATGTGCGAACTTTCGGCTGGCTGAAGCGGTAGCGGACGGTTTCACCGCCTGGCGCGAGGTCATCGGCAATTTCCATAATCACTAGCCCGTGATCGGCCAGCCGGTCAAGCGCGGTCGCATCTTCCAGTGAGAGGCGGTCTTTGCCCAGCGCGCGGGCCAGGTCCTGCTGCCGCATCCAGCCGCCGTTGGCTTTCAACAGGTCGAGCAGCTTCTGCTGGCGGTCCGTTAATGCCATCCTATCACCTCCCGGATTTGCTCCCTGAGCAAAGCGTAACCGGTGGCGATAAGAATGACGTTAAAACCGGCTGAAGGCCGCCGGTGAAGCCGCAGGAACACAATCTGCCATATCTCATTTGGCCCACAGGCCACAGGGGCGCACGGCCATGCGCCTCTACCGATGACGCTTTATCCGGTGCGAAGGCCTACGTCGTCGAGGATAATGACGCCCTTCGGCGTGCGGTTCTTTGCCATGCCGCTACACCAACCTCACACGCTTAAGTGCGATCAACAAAATGAGAGAGCGATGAGAAGACACAGCAAACTGTCATATTCCGGCCTGGTGGTTCGACGTTTCTACAGGAAGCGCGAAATCACTCGCGCGTGATACACTGTTTGCAAAAGGGAGAGAGAAGCCATGCAGTACGCTCTGTTGATTTACCATAATGAAGCGGCCAGCCAGCAGATGAGCGAAGCCGAACAGCAGGCGCTGATGGGCGAATATTACGCCTTCACCAACGAAATCCGCGAGCGCGGCATCCACCTGGGCGGTGAGGCGCTGCTGCCCACGTCCAGCGCCACGACGGTGCGCGTCCGTGATGGCAAGACGCTGACCACCGACGGGCCGTTTGCCGAAACACGGGAGCAGCTCGGCGGCTTTTACCTGCTGGAATGCAAGGACCTGGACGAAGCGATTGAGTACGCCGCCAAGATTCCCGACGCGCGCGGCGGCTCGGTGGAAATCCGCCCGGTGATGGTCTTCAGTTAAGCGCCTGCATCAATAATCCGCAGGGGCACGGCATGCCGTGCCCCTGCCCGGGTGATCAGAAGGGGCGAGGATGGCAGGTGACGTCCGTTCGCAGGTTGAAACGATCTTCCGGCAGGAGCATGGGCGGGTGATCGCCGCCCTCATCAGCCAGCTTGGTGATTTTGCCCTGGCGGAAGATGCCTTGCAGGATGCGCTGGTGGTCGCGCTTGAACGCTGGCCGCGGGACGGTTTGCCCCGCAATCCCGGCGCGTGGCTGACCGCTATCGCCAGACGCCGCGCGATTGACCGGCTGCGCCACGCGTCGGCTTTCGTGCGGCGGCAAGCCGCCATCCTCGACGCGCTGACCCATGAACCAGAGGAGCCGGATGAGATGGACGACATCCCCGACGAACGCCTGAAGCTGATGTTCACCTGCTGCCATCCGTCGCTGGCGCTGGATGCCCAGGTTGCGCTGACGCTGCACACGCTGGGTGGCCTCTCGACTGCCGAAATTGCCCGCGCCTTCCTCGTGCCCGCGCCGACGATGGCGCAGCGCCTGTCACGGGCGCGCGGCAAAATCCGTGATGCCGGCATCCCGTACCGTGTGCCGCCGGCGCACCTGCTGCCGGAACGGCTGGATGCGCTGCTGGCGGTGATTTACCTCGTGTTTAACGAGGGTTACGTGGCGACCAGCGGCGACTCGCTGACCCGTCACGACCTGTGCGCCGAGGCGATACGACTGGCGCGGGTGGTGGTGGAACTGCTGCCGCTGGCGGCTATCAGCGCCGAGGCGCGTGGCCTGCTGGCCTTACTGCTGCTGCACGACTCACGCCGGGATGCGCGTACCGATGCGGCGGGCGATCTGGTGCTGCTGGAAGATCAGGACCGGTCACGCTGGAACCACGCGCAAATCCGCGAGGGCATGGCCGTGCTGGACAGCGCGCTGGCGCTGCGAAACCCCGGCCCGTACCAGGTGCAGGCGGCCATCAGCGCCCTGCACGCACAAGCCCCGACTGCCGCCGAAACCGATTGGCATCAAATCGCCAAACTGTATCATACCCTGGCACGGATGACACCTTCGCCGGTGATCGAGGTGAACTGGGCCGTTGCCGTCGGCATGGAAAAGGGCGCGCTGGCGGGTTTGCGGTTGCTGCTCAAGCTGGACGATACGATGGCCGATTATTACCCCTACCATGCTGCCCGCGCCGATCTGCTGCGCCGTTCCCACCAGCGCGAGGCTGCCGCCGACGCCTACCGCCGCGCGCTCGACCTGTGCCACAACGGCGCGGAGCGGGCGTACCTGGAAAAGCGGCTGCGGGAGATGGGCGAGTAGAACTAACAAAAAGCCCCTCCCCGTTTCCAGAAAGGGGCTTGTTTATTTCTCTTGGCGCTCTTGGCGTCTTGGCGGTTAGGTTTTAACGCCCGCCGTTGTCGGCGTATTCGTCGTGCGGCAGATGCAGGTAATCGCTGCTGGCGTCCTGCTGGCGCATGAACACCAGTTCGCCGTTCACCTCGTCAATCACCACCAGTTCGCCGGGGTGGAACATCCCGCGCAGAAGCTGCACGCTCAGCGGGTTTTCGACAAACCGCTGGATCGCCCGGCGCAGCGGACGCGCGCCAAACTGCGGGTCGTACCCCTTTTCGGCCAGCCAGCGCCGCGCCGGCTCGGTCAGGTGGATGGCGATGCCGGCCTCGTGCATCCGTTCCGCTACCGCGCGCATGTGCAGGTCAACAATCTGTTCCACCTGCGGCAGCGTCAGCGGCGCGAAGATGATGATCTCGTCAATGCGGTTCAGGAATTCCGGTCGGAACGTTTCCCGCATCGCGCGTTCGATCTTCTGGTGATCGGCCACTGCCTGCTCGTCGGACATCTGCACAAAGCCGAGCACGCCACCCTTGCGGGCAAATTCCGTGCCCAGGTTGCTGGTCATAATGATGACGCTGTTGCGGAAGTCCACTGCCCGACCCTGGCCGTCGGTCAGCCGACCGTCCTCCAGGATTTGCAGCAGCGCGTTCCATACGTCCGGGTGCGCCTTCTCGATCTCGTCAAACAGGATGACCCGGTACGGGCGGCGGCGCACCGCTTCCGTAAGCTGGCCGCCTTCTTCGTAGCCGACATAGCCTGGCGGCGCGCCAAACAGACGGCTGACGGTGTGCTGCTCGCGGTATTCGCTCATGTCAATCCGCAGCAGCGCGTCTTCGTCGTCGAACATAAACTCGGCCAGCGCCTTCGCCAGCTCGGTTTTGCCGACGCCGCTGGAGCCGAGGAAGATAAACGAACCGATGGGGCGCTTCGGGTCTTTCAGGCCGCTGCGCGCACGGCGAATCGCGTCCGCGATGGCCGACACTGCCGCGTCCTGCCCGATGATACGCTGGTGGAGCGCCTCTTCCATGCGCAGCAGCTTTTCGCTCTCGGTTTCGAGCATCTGGTTGACCGGAATGCCCGTCCACTGAGCGACCACGCCGGCAATGTCGTCGGCATCCACCACTTCATCGAGTGTGTTTTCCGACTGCCACTCGATCCGTTCGCGTTCATAGTCCTGCTCCAGTTGCAGCCGTTCCATCTTGAACTGCGCCGCGCGTTCGTATTCGCGCGCCATACCGGCTTCGGTTTCTTCGGCCATCAGCCGGTCAATCGCGGCTTTCATCTCTTTCAGGCGCGGCGGCATGGAGTACAGCGCGACACGCAGCTTGGCGGCGGCTTCGTCCAGCAGATCAATCGCCTTGTCCGGCAGCTTGCGGTCGTTGATGTAACGGTCAGACAGCCGCGCGGCGGCGTAAATCGCCTCGTCGGAGATGTTCACCTTGTGGTGTGCCTCGTAGCGGTCGCGCAGGCCAAACAGCATTTCGATGGTATCGTCAATGCTCGGCTCGTCCACAAACACCGGCGCGAAACGGCGGTCGAGGGCGCTGTCCTTCTCGATGTACTGGCGGTATTCGTCCAGCGTCGTCGCACCCACGGTTTGCAGTTCTCCACGCGCCAGCGCCGGTTTCATCATGTTGCCGGCGTCCAGCGCGCCTTGCGCCGCGCCAGCGCCGACGACCTGGTGCAGTTCGTCAATGAACAGGATGATTTCACCCTGCGCCCGCTGGATTTCCTCGATGGTCGCTTTCAGGCGTTCCTCGAACTCGCCGCGAAACCGGCTGCCCGCCAGCATCGCGCTCAGATCGAGGCTGACCACCCGCTTGCCCAGCAGGATTTCCGGCACGTCACCCGTGGCGATTTTCTGCGCCAGCCCTTCGACGATGGCCGTCTTACCCACGCCGGCCTCGCCGATCAGCACGGGATTGTTTTTGGTGCGGCGGCTCAAAATCTGAATCACGCGCAGGATTTCGGCGTCGCGCCCGATCACCGGGTCGAGCTTGCCTTCCTGCGCCAGGCGCGTCAGGTCGCGGCTGTACTTTTCCAGCGTGCGATAGCGCGTCTCAGCCTGCGGGTCGGTCACACGCTGGCCACCGCGTACATCCTTGATCGCCTCGTGCACGCGGTCGCGGGTTACACCGTTGTCGGCCATGATCTTCGACACCGCCGTATTCCGTTCGCTTAGAATGGCGAGGAAGATGTGTTCGGTTGAAATATACTCGTCGCGCAGGCGGTTGGCTTCCTCGTTGGCGAGGTCAATCACGCGCTTCACGCGCGGCGTGATAAAAACCTGCCCCGTGCCGCCGCCATAGATTGCCGCCTTCGGGCTGGCCCGCAGGATTTCGTCCAGCCGGTTACGCATCGCGTTGACATCCACGTTCAGGCGCTGGAGAATTTGCGGGATAACCCCGTCCGGCTGCTCCAGCAGCGCCAGCAGAATATGCTCGGTATCCACCTGGTTGTGCGAATACCGCTGAAGGATTTCATAAGCGCGGGCGGCTGCGTCCTGGGCGCGTTCGGTAAAACGGTCAAAACGCATCATGATGCTGGTTCCTCGTGTGTTTCCAGGTTGGTATCGTGCGCCACAGACGCGCCGATCTAACCCTTATTGTACTGGATTTTCAAAATGGACGTTATTGAGTGGTTAGTGAGAATCAAAAAGATGACTCCCGGTTCCCCTTGCGTTGGTCATTATAAGGCTATGACATCAGAAACCTGTCAGAGTCGGGTAAGAAAGGTTATAAAAAACTGCTACAGTTGGCCGTCCAGGGAATGATGTGAAGTAAAACAGCATCTGCTGAAACCCGGAGTTTTATGACGGAAAACAGATTTCATGGAATGTAGGGGCGAACCGTCGGTTCGCCCCTAAGGGAAATCAGAGGTATTGGTTATCATTTAGCCATTGGTGTCTTACCCGCAAACTCCTTCAAACCCCCCGTTTGACCACACCGGCGGCATGTTGCCCAAATTGTCCTCGTCCAGCAGCGTGACCTGCTGCGTCGTCAGGTCCACCAGCGCCGGCGCGTATTCCGAACGCAGCGCCAGCCAGCGGCCATCCGGGCTGAAACGAGGATAGTCGGCGTAAGTGAGGTTCAGGCCGTCGAGGTACAGCGTCGAGTCGGTGTCACCGTTGCCGATCAGCGGAATCGTCCACAGGCGGTTGTCGCTGATGTCGTCGCGCCAGTCGCGCACCGCGCCCAGGATGGCGGTGCTGTCCGGCAGCCAGGTTGAGTCGAGGATGAGACTCCACTCAAAGTTTAGCTGCGTCGGAATCGCGCCCGGCTGGTTGGCGATCATCCAGAACAGGTCGTTGCCGGGACTGGGCGAATAGACGAAACTGACCAGTTCGCCGTCAGGACTCCAGCGTGGCGAGCGGGCACTGCCGACGGGGAAGGTGGTCAGCGCGTATTTGCTCGTGCCGTCATAGCTGACCACCCATAAATCGGCCTCACGCAGCAGCGGCGTAACCTGTCCCTCCGGCGTGGGCGCGGCAGTCGAATAAATGTCCGCGCCGGGGACGCGCTCGGTATAAGAGATGTACGCCAGCCAGCGGCCATCGGGCGACCATTCCGGTTCGTGCTCGTCGCCGGTCACGCTATAAAACTGCGGCGCGCCGCCGTTCGCGTCTATCCAGGCAATGCGGTGTTCGCGCACGCCGTTGTCGTCCGGCTCGCCCTGCACCAGCACGAAGGCGATCCGCGCCCCCTCCGGCGACCAGCGCGGCGACCACACGCCCCAGGTGCCGGCGGGCGCGCCGTCATACTGCACCAGCTCACGCGGGTCGCTGCCGTCCAGGCGGGCGCTGTACAGGCGGGCGAACGTTGGGCCGTCGCTTAAAGTGAACAGGATGCGGCAGCCATCCGGCGAGAAGCCCCAGACGTTGTGCCAGCCGCTGCCAAACGACAGCGTGCGCTGTTCGCCGCTGTCGGCATCGTACAGGATAATCCGGTCCTGAGCGGCGGTGGTGAACGCCACGACGTGGCCGGGCACGTCCTGGGCATAAGCGAGGGGAACGCACAGGCAAAGGAACAGCATCAGACTGGCGAGGGTACGAAAGGGCATGGTACGTTTCAGGGTAGGGGCGACCTATCTGGTCGCCCCTACAGAAGAACCTTGTCGAACGTTTCTTAATCCGTGATCGCAATATCCACGTTGGCCGGGTTGCGTAGACTGCCAAGTTCTGCCGGTATCCAGCCATTTACCAGCGCGCCGTCACAGACCGCCTGGATTTGCAGCCACGAAGCGTCGCCGTTGCTGCCGACGACAAAATATTCCTGATCGCTGGCGATGGAACACAGCGGCAGCGACGAGGTGTCCGGCGCGGAATACAGCGTCTGGTTCACGTGGATAAAGACACGCGGCTCGGTGATTTCGCCCCGCGACGGCACTTCCGGCACGCCGCTGGCGTCGCCGCGCAGCACCAGGAACTCGCCCTTCGCCCAGCCGACGATGTTCCCGGCCTGGACGTACCACCAGCTAAAGTCCTCGTTGTGTCCCAGCGGAATCAGCGCTGTGCCGCCGTCCACGATGCCGACCAGCGTATATTCCGGGCCGTCGCCGCTGCGCAGCGACAGGTTATCAGTGTTGACGATCAGCACTGCCGGCAGGCTGCCGAGGCTGGCGAGATCATTCTTCGGGCGCGGCGGTACGGTGTTCAGCGCCACCGACGGCGAGGTGCTGCCCAGCGGAATGCTGCCCTGGTTGGTCGCCAGCATGAGCAGGTCTTCGTCCACCACAAATACCCCCGATGGCAGAACATTGTAGGCCGGCAGACCTTCACACTGGCCCATCGCCATCACAATCAAACTCTCGCCGAAACCGTTGCCGGCGCTGCTGACCACCCGCAGTACCAGCGGGTTAAACTGTGGCGCGCTGGTCCACTTCACCTGCGGGCCGCCCGACCACGACACCGTGCCACCGACAAAAAAGCTGTCCTCAACCGGCTCGTAAATCACGTTGCCGGCGCCATCGGTGGCGCTGACGATGAACGCTTCGCGGCTGGTGCCAGTGTTGTCGCGGTTTAACTGGATGCTGCCGCCCGTGCCGGTGAAGCCGTTGCAATCCAGAGTGAAAGCAGCGCCCTGGTCGCTGGCGGCGAAAACCGGGAGAAGACTGAGAGCCAAAAACGCGATGATAAAAACCATTCCTAAACGCCGTGCCATCGGGCTTGCTCCCTTCAATTGTTGTATGAAAGATTTGATCTTGATTTAATGATAGTCATCTCTGCATTTTTGGCAATCAGCCAACCGGCCTGAAGTATGCCTCATCCCGATTTAATGCTCTTCTCATCCAGCCGTAGAGAAACCGTAGGGTTGGCGTTATGGAAATTTCCAGAGTTGTGGTATAGTAGTAATTGTCTGGGGACGAGATCCCCCACCTCGTACCAGACAGGCTGCCCCGAATTTCCAGACGCCTCCATATGGAGGCGTTTGGATTCCTGGTGGCAAATGCTATGGTACGGACACGATAATATCGTGTCCGTACCGGAACACCTGTGCTATAATAATGATATGTACGCTGAAGTCGCGGTGGACGCGCCCGTCCAGAACACGTTTCATTATCACATTCCGGCGGAACTGGCGGGTAAACTCGCGCCCGGCCATCTGGTTCAGGTCGCGTTTGGCACGGCCCTGCAGCACGGCATCGTGCTGGCGCTGCATGAGACCAGCCCTGTCGAGCAGACCAAACCGATCCACGCGCTGCTGGACTCGCAGCCGGTGGTGACGCCGCAGCAGATTGAACTGGCGCGCTGGATGAGCCGCGAATACCTGTCGCCACTAGGCGCGTGTCTGTGGCTGATGCTGCCACCCGGCATGAGCGGCGAGCGCGACGTGCGCGTAAGTTTGCAGCAGGATGATGTGCTGCCGGATGACCCGACGGAGCAGAAGGTGGTGTCGCTGCTCCAGCGGCGCGGCGCGTTGACCGGCAGTCAGCTTGATGGAGCGCGGTGGCTGAAGGGCGAACACTGGCAAACGGCGGTCGAACGGCTGGCGAAGGCCGGCATCCTTAATGCCGAGCGCATCCTCAAGCCGCCGCGCAACCGCCCCAAGATGGTGCAGACGGCGGCGCTGGCCATTAACCCCAACAACATCCCTTACGTGGCACGCCAGTTGGGGCGCGAATCGCGCCGAGCAGACATCCTCGAAGTGCTGGCGGCCATGCGCGCCGATAAGCCGACGGTGGAGCAGGTGCTGACAGCAGCGGATGCCAGCCGCGCCGTGCTGGACAAGCTGGCAGAAGACGGACTCGTCACCATCCATAAGGATGAACGCCCGCCGCGTGTGTCGCTCAACATCCCCCGCTACGAAGTAGACGCCAGGCTGGTTGAACTGCGCAAGGGCGACAAGGACCTGCATATTCTCAAAGTGCTGGCGCGCGAGTCCGAGCCGATGGACGTAAGCTGGCTGTACGCGCAGACCGACGCCAAGCTCGACGACCTCAAACGGCTGGAAGAAGCCGGGCTGATTATCCTGGGCGAAAAGCAGACCTGGCGCGACTCGCTGGCGGAGCGCGATTTTATCCCGGCCATGCCGCCGCAGTTGACGCTGGAGCAGCGCCAGGCATGGGCCGCGATTGAGGCGGCGATTAAGGGGTGGAACCCCTCCTCCCATTCAACCCCACCCCCTAACCCCCTCCCCGAATTCAGGGAGGGGGAAAAGCCCGCGAGTCTGACTCCTCCCCCGAATTCGGGGGAGGCTGGGAGGGGGTCAAAAAAGCAGGGGGAGGGGTTGAAAAACGCCTTCCTCCTGCACGGCGTGACCGGCAGCGGCAAGACGGAAATTTACCTGCGCGCCATCGAATTGACGCTGGCGCAGGGGCGGCAGGCGATCTTCCTCGTGCCGGAAATCGCGCTTACGGCGCAGACGGTGCGGCGGGTGGCGGCGCGCTTTCCGGGGCAGGTGGCTGTCGTGCACAGCGGCCTGAGCGAAGGCGAACGCTATGACACCTGGCGGCGGGCGCGCGAAGGGCTGTTCAGCGTGGTCGTCGGGGCGCGGTCGGCGCTGTTCACGCCGCTGCCGGACGTGGGGTTGATTATTCTGGACGAAGAACACGACGACAGTTACAAACAGTCACCGCCGATCAACCCACCCTATTACCACGCCCGCGCCGTCGCCGAAGAGATGATACGCCGCAACGATGGCGTGCTGATTCTGGGCAGCGCCACGCCCGATCTGGAAACGGTCTACCGCGCCGGGCGCGGCGAACTCCAGCTTTTGACGCTGCCGACACGCATCATGGGGCATCGTGTTCGCATCCTCGAACAGTCCGAGCGCGAAGGTGTGGCGGCGCGGTATTATCCGGTGAAAGCGTCCGACGCGCTGGCGATTGATCTGCCGCCGGTGCAGGTGGTGGACATGCGCGAGGAACTGAAGGCCGGCAACACCAGCATCTTCAGCCGGGAACTGCAAACGGCGCTGGCGCAAACGCTGGAACGCGGCGAGCAGGCCGTGCTGTTTATCAACCGGCGCGGCGCGGCCACCTACGTCTTTTGCCGCGACTGCGGCTACGTGGCGCTGTGCCCGCGCTGTGACACGCCGCTCACGTATCACACGGCGGGCGAGGCGCTGCGCTGCCACCTGTGCGGCTATCAGGGCGCGCAGCCGACCGCCTGTCCTAACTGCCAGTCGAAGCGCATCAAATATTTTGGCGCGGGCACGCAGCAGGTGGAACAGGCCATGCGCGAGCATTTTCCGCAGGCGCGGGTGATTCGCTGGGACGCCGACACCGCCAGTAATCCCGCCATGCACGAACTGTATCTCCAGCGATTCATCGAACGTCAGGCCGACGTGATGGTTGGCACGCAGATGGTGGCGAAGGGACTGGACCTGCCGCTGGTGACGCTGGTCGGGGTGGTCAGCGCCGACATGGGGCTGAATCTGCCGGACTTCCGCGCCTGTGAGCGCACCTTTCAGGTGTTGACGCAGGTGGCCGGGCGCGCCGGGCGCGGCCTGCTCGGCGGGCGGGTGGTGCTGCAAACCTACCAACCGGAACATTACGTCATTAAGGCCGCCTCGCGCCACGACTTCTCCGGCTTTTACGAGCGTGAAATTGCGGCGCGGCGCGACATGGGTTATCCCCCCTTCCGGCGGCTGGTACGGCTGCTGTTCCGCTACCCCAACGAAGGCAAGGCGCGCGCCGAGGCCGAACGCGCCGCCGAGTATCTGCACAACCGCATCGAAAAAATGCGGCTGACCGGCACCGAACTGATCGGCCCCGCGCCGTGTTTCTTCAACAAGGTCAACAACGACGCCCGCTGGCATCTGCTGATCCGCGCCGCCGACCCAACGCTGCCGCTGCAAGGCATGGACATCGCGCGTGGCTGGTTCGTGGACATTGACCCGGTGGATGTGCTGTAGCGGTAGTTGGCTATAGACGCAGCAGGCTGGCGAGGTCATACTATGTGAAAATGGGGGCGTAGGGGCGAACCGCCGGTTCGCCCCTACTGGACAATCAAGGCGACGCCAGATGCACACCATCACCACCTTTGAACCCGACTTTCTAAAATTGCTGCCGGAAACCTATGCCATCGTCGCGGCGGGCAACCTGACCGTCCACGACGGTGTCAAGCTGGTCGTGCTGGAAGGCTCGCGCGGGCTGGACGGCTACCCACGACCGGATTCTGACGTGGACGTGTCGCTGGTCGTGGACAGCGCGGCGCTGCCAGCCGATGAACCGGCGCGGGAAAACTTTTTGCGCGAGGTCATCAGCACCACGCTCGACCACTGGCGCGGCGTGGTCGAACTGGACATGGCGGCAGTGTTTGACATCGGGTACGGGCTGGCGCTGTTTGAACGGCGTGACTACGACCCGGCGCTGGAACGCGATGGCGGCTGCTTCGGCATTTACAAGACGCAGAAGGGCTTTAACGGCTACGTACCGCAGGCGATCATTGACCTGAAACGGGTGTACCCGATGCTGGTCATCTGGCGGCGATAACACCACTTCGGGATACGATAGAGCATGTTCGGACCCCGTAGCATCAGCGTAGGGGCGCACCGCCGTGCGCCCCTACCCACCTGCTACGCTTTCACCGGCAGATACAGGTCCAGCACCAGTTCTTCCGGCGGCACGTCCGCGCCGACGTTGATGTGTTCTTCCAGCCATTGATGTTTCGCCGGTTTATAAGGGCTGGTTTCCAGCCAGGCAACCAACTGCTGCCAGGTGTTGTAGATCGTCTCCACGCCCTTGCAGCGTGTCACCGCATACAGGCCGCCGGAAAAATCCTTGACTGTCACGCTGTCGTCGGACTCAACTTCCGGGTCAATGGTGATCCAGAATTCATAGCCGTAGTTCGGACTGCCAGGCGTGGGACTGGGGTTGTTGAAGC
Organism: Chloroflexota bacterium; assembly: GCA_016223085.1. Classification (GTDB taxonomy): domain Bacteria; phylum Chloroflexota; class Anaerolineae; order Aggregatilineales; family Phototrophicaceae; genus CFX2. The sequence goes on along the minus strand of JACRPS010000003.1, from coordinate 1,260,469 downwards.
CGAAGATACGTGGCTCTGGCTGTACCCTGAGCAAGCCGCGTGGCTCTGCCCAGGCCATCAGTTTTCTCCATGCCAGTGCCTCCGGTTCTGCACCGAAACCGAGTACGCTCGCCACTCGCATCGGCGGCAGTTCGACAAGCCGGACGGTAAGGTTGTTGTTCACGGTTGTTTCCTCCAGTGTGGTGAACCGTTCTATAATGCAGGTTAGCCACAAACCCTGACAGCCTGTGTCAGTGTTTGTTGCGCAAAATGAATGTCACCAGGGGGTTAAAAAGGCTTGTGCAGTACTGGATGGTTGCTGACGTGGGCGTGCCAGACGTTTAAACGTCTGGCTGTCCAGCCTCAACCCGGAAGGGGCTGAAAAGGCAGTCTCGTTAGCGATGTGGTCTTCACTTCCAGCAGAAAATTGTCTTTTTTGATAACCATTCTCTCAATACTGAAGCCTGACGAGTATCAGCTACCGACTAAGGACTGACGACTGGAGACTATCTGATGCGCGCAGATCGCTTGCTGTCCCTGTTGCTGCTGCTGCAAAGCCATGAGATCATGTCCGCGTCGGAACTCGCTGCCGAACTGGGCGTGTCCGTCCGCACCATTTATCGCGATGTGGATGCCCTGTGCGCTGCCGGGATCCCCATCTATGCCGACACCGGCGCGGCGGGCGGCTACCGGCTGGTCGAAAACTACCGCACCAGCCTGACCGGTCTGACGCGGGACGAACTCGACTCGCTGCTGCTGTTATCCATCCCTGAACCACTGGCCGCGCTCGACGCCGGGCAAACGCTGAAGATGGCGCTGCTGAAAGTGTACGCCGCGCAGTGGACGCCGCCGGATGATCGTGTCCGGCAGCGGATTTATCTGGACTGGGCCGGGTGGGGGCAGGGGCACGATACGCCGCCGCATCTGCAAACGCTGTACGAGGCCATCTGGAACGACCGGCAGATTATCATTCGCTACCGGCTGGCGAACGGCGTTGACATCGAACGCCTGGTGGACCCTTACGGGCTGGTGGCGAAGGCCGGCGAATGGTATCTGGTGTATTCTGGCGGCGGGCGGCTGCATTCCTGTCGTGTGGCGGAACTCGTGGACGTGCGCGCGACGGACAGTCCATTTGAGCGTGCCGCCGACTTCGATCTCGAAGTCTACTGGAAAGCGACCTGCTCCGAGGTGGAACGCGACCGTCACACCTATACTGTGTCCCTGCGAATCGCGCCGCCGGCGCGCCCCTGGCTGGCACTGTATTTCAGCGGCCACCGCTGGCAGACAATCGGTGAGGACGCGGACGGCTGGCTGCGCCTGTCCGTCGGGTTTGAATCGTTGCACGCGGCGCGAACCCAGATTCTGGGACTGGGCGGCGCGGCGGAAGTGCTGGAGCCGGAAGCCCTACGCCTGAGCGTGGCCGATTTCGCAGCGCAGGTGCTGCGGCGGTACAGCCCGGCGTCTGCATAAGGATACCGCGCACGCCCATACCGATCACTTGCCCCCGTTTCTACAGGTTCAGTCACCCATCTTTCCTATCTCAAGATGCTCCAGCTAGTTCTTACGTTTTTTTGAGAAACACCTCATCATGGAGCGTAGGGTAGGGTCTCAGACCCTCCCCTGCAACCCGTTCAAGAAACAGCTTTGGAGGGTGCAATCTTGAAAAAACCTATAAACGAACAGGTGGTGGTGATTACCGGCGCATCGTCCGGTATCGGGCGGGCAGCAGCACTGAAGTTTGGTCAGGCGGGCGCGGCGGTCGTGCTGGCAGCCCGCAACGAGGAAGCGTTGCAGGATGTCGCCGGGCAAATCCGCCGCCTGGGAGGGCAGGCGCTGGTCGTGCCGACTGATGTCAGCCAGTGGGAACAGGTCGAGGCGCTGGCGCGGCAGGCTTACGAGCGGTTCGGGCGGATTGACACCTGGGTGAACGACGCCAGCGTGGCGCTGTATGGCACGGTCGAGCAGGTGACGGTGCAGGAGATTGACCGCGTGATTGAGGTGAATCTGCTGGGTGTCGTACATGGCGTCAAGGCCGCGCTACCCTACATCACGGCGCAGCAGACCGGCACGATCATCAACATCGGTTCGGTGCTGTCGCGGCGGGCGATTCCGCTGCAATCGGCCTATGTGGCGGCCAAGTTCGGCGTGCGCGGTTTCACCGATTCGCTGCGGCTGGAACTGGAACGCGACCATCCCGGCATTGATGTGACGCTGATTATGCCGTCGTCCATGAACACACCGTTTTTCAGCCATGCCCGGTCGCGTATGGGGGTGATGCCGCAGCCGATTCCGCCGGTTTACTCGCCGGAGCGGGTAGCGGACGCCATCCTGTACGCGGCGCAGCATTCCAAGCGCGATATGCTGGTCGGCGGGGCCGGGCTGCTGTTTTCGCTGCTGGAAAAGGTCAGTCCGTCACTGGCCGACCGTTTCATGCTGGCCGGCGGCAATATGTTCGTTATGCAGAAGACCAGCGAACCGGACGACAACCGCGATAACCTGTTTGCGCCAATGGTCGGGCGCGGACGGATTGAGGGCCAGTTTAACTATCTGGTTAAACCCAGTCTCTACACCCGATTGGTGACGCTCGCGCCGACCTGGCGGCAGGTTCTGCTGCCGGCGGCGCTGGCAGTTCTGGCACTGTTTGGTATTCGCAGGCGGCAGAGCGATCTACGAGGTTAATGCATGGTAGCGACAGTCCAAGATTACAGCCGGGAAGAGCTGCTTCGTTGTATTCAGGTGAACTGGGGGGAATATCTGCCGGTGCTGCGGGCGCTCCCGGCTGACCAGCAGACGGTGTATGCCTGCGAACAGGGCTTTGTCAGCCTGCGCGACTTTTTAATCCATGTGGCGGCCTGGTGGAGCAAGGCGATTGAGTGTGCGGCGCTGTACCAGTACGGCGGCGTCTTCCCGCTGCACGACGAAACCGACGATGAGTTTGACCGGCGGGTGATCGCCCGGTATCCGGGCTGGACGCTTGCGGACGCGGAGAAATATTTTACAATCACCTGGCTGACGATCTGCGGGCTGGTAAGCCACCTGCCGGATAAGTGTTTTGATAACCCGGTTGTCAACCGCTGGCTGGCGGAAACCATCGTCCTGCATTATGACCAGCACGAATCACCGGCGGTATTTCGCCGGCGACGGGCGGTGTCATGAACGACTCCAGGGACGAGATACAGTACCTGACTCCTGCCGAAATTTACGCGATTGCCGAGCAAGTATTGGGGCGCAGGCCGGATGTGCGCGACCGGCATCTGCTGCGGTCGGCGGCGATGCGTCCGATGCTTCATGCCTTTGGCGAGGAGGCTTACCCGACGCTGCTGGACAAAGCCGCCGCGCTGCTGCACTCGCTGGCGGCGCATCACCTGTTTTATGACGGCAACAAACGCACAGCGGCGCGGGCGGTAGTCGTGTTCCTGGAACGCAACGGCCTGCGGCCCACCTGGCGTCCCGACGAAGCCTACGCCTTCATTCTGGAGGTGGCGCAGAGCCGGCACGACGTTGAGACAGTTGCCGCCTGGCTGGCGGAGCATACCGAAGCGGCTGGCGGTTAGCGGGTGGCTGTTGGCAAGAGGAAAATGCGATGAACCGCCAAGACGCCAAGAACGCCAAGGAATTAGTTTTCAGTTATCAGTTGACAGTTGTCAGTTTTTTTTCTGGCAACTGGCGACTGGCAACTGGTAACTTCTTAATCCCGGCAATTGAATGAAGTGTCTTTAAGCTGACGACTGTAGACTGACGACTTCCCCATGACCCGCTTCCTGACGGTTGACGAGCTGATTTACATCAACGAGCAGATTCCCAACAGCGACCGCATCCACAAAATCCTGAAGGGGAAACAGCGCGTGCGCGACATGGCGCTGCTGGAAGCGGCCTGGGGACGCCCGATGCAAACCGTCTTCGGCGCGGATGCGTACCCAACCCCGCAGGCGAAAGCCGCCGCGCTGCTGCACGGTATCGCCCGCAACCACCCCTTTGCCGACGGCAACAAACGCACCGCGACGATTGCCGCGCTGTTTATGCTGCGCGTCAACGGGCTGCGTCCGACATGGAACGCGGCGGACGCACTGGAAAAAATCGCGGCGCTGGCGGAAGGCAAGCTCACCGTAGACGACTTCGCCGCCTGGCTGCCGGTCGAGCCGTGCCCGTCCTCGCCCGAACCCGACGCCGACGCGGACGCCACCATGATTGCCGTCATCATGGCCGAGCATCGCTGGCTGCTGGATGAGCTGGCGCTGCGGTAGCTACGCCTCAGCACACAATTGCCGGCAGGCTTGACTTATTGGTATAAGCCATCTCGTCCCGCTATAATCATTACAAGTATTTCTTTTGAAGGGGGTGTTTTATGATTCGTTTAAGGCTATTTGCGTTTTCTTTCATTGCTCTGCTGCTCCTGCTTGCTCCGGTGGCGCTGGCACAGGATGATTTAAGCGCGGCGGCTGAAATGCTGATGGCATCCGAACCGTCGTTCGAAGTGGTCGAGTCCATCGTCAATTTTGAGAACGAAGGGCTGAACATTATTGGCACACTGGCGATGCCGCAGGCCAACGAAGCTGTGCCGCTGGTGCTGCTGTTTCACGGGTTTAAGGGCGAACGCGACGAACTGCCCATCGTCAATACTGAGGAGGGCATGTTCAGCCGCACAGCGCGGATTTTTGCCGAGCGTGGGATTGCCTCCCTGCGAATCGAGTTTCGCGGTTCCGGCGAAAGCGAAGGCGCGTGGGAAGATACGACCTTCACCGGACAGGTCAGCGATGCCATCGCTGCGCTGGATTTTGTTGAGACACTGGACGGCATTGACCCCAACCGGATTGGCGTGCTGGGTTTGAGTCAGGGCGGTCTGGTGGGCGCGGAAGCAGCCGGGCAGGATGATCGGGTGAAGTCACTGGTGCTGTGGTCTGCGGCAGCCTCACCCGCCTCGAATTTCGCCAACATTCTTTCGATGGATACGATTAAAGCCGGTCTGGCGCTGCCGGATGGGGAAGCCCTTTCCATCACCCTCCCCTGGGGCGAAGAAACCAGCATGAAGCGCGGGTTCTACGAAGAACTGTTTACGATTGATCCGGTGGCCGCCATCACTTCGTACAGCGGGCCCCTGCTGGTGATTGTCGGCAGCCGCGATACCACCGTCTATCCGATGCCGCAGCAGGGAGAAGTCTTCCTGAAGTACCATGAAGGCGACGAGGCGATGGTGGTTCTCGACGGCGATCATATCTTCGATGTGCTGGCGACCGGGCCGGAGGTGCTCGACCTGGCCATCTTTAACAGCCTGGCCTGGTTTATGGAAACGCTGTAACGCGCCCGTAAACCGAAGCAGGCATAGCTTGTTTCGCCGGGGCGAAGGTTGCGCCCTGACGTCATTCCTTGCCACTGGTAGTCCTCGCGAGCGGTTTTTATCCCGCCGTATCAACGCTGGAGGCACAGCGGGATGATCTGCTGCTGGATGGAATAGGAACGGAATCATGAAAATTGCCATCGTTGCTTCCGGCACACGCGGGGATGTTCAACCCTATGTCGCACTTGGCAAAGGATTAAAAGCGGCAGGTCATACGGTGCGGATGCTCAGCAACCAGGATTTTGACGCGCTGGTCGGTGACGCCGGGCTGGAATTTCACTCGATTGGGGTGAGTGTCGAGACACTGCTGCAGAGCGACGAATGGCGCGCGACGGTGGAGGGCGGCAATTTTCTGGTGATTCTGTTGCACATGAGGCGGGAGTTAAACAGCCGGGCACAGGAGTTCGCCGCGCGGATGCCGGCGCTCGTTGCCGATGTTGACCTGATCTTAACCGGCATGGCAGGCATGGGCGGCACGTTCTCGATTGCCGAAAAACTCCAGCTTCCGCTTATCCAGGCGTATGTACTGCCGATAACTCCCACCGGCTGCTTTGCCAGCCCACTGGTGCCCAAATCGCTCCCCTCCGGGATGTTCAACCGGCTGTCATTCCACGCCATGCGGCAGATGATGTGGCAGAGCGTGCGGGCCGGCGATGTTGCCACGCGGAAGCTACTGGGTATGCCAGCCGCGCCCTTCTGGGGGCCGTACCAGTCGCTGAAGCGGAAGCGTGTACCTGTCCTGTACGGCTTCAGCCAGCACGTTCTGCCGCGCCCTAACGACTGGGATGATCTCCATCACGTGACGAGCTACTGGTTCTTGGACGCACCTGATGATTGGCAGCCACCGTCTGACCTGGTTGATTTTCTGCGCGCCGGCCCGCCGCCGGTGTACATCGGCTTTGGCAGCATGGGCAGCCGGAACCCGGCAGCAGCGGCGCGGCTATCGCTGGAGGCGCTGGCGCTCGCTGGTCAGCGTGGGGTCATCGCGTCCGGCTGGGGCGGCATGCATCATACCCACGTACCGGACACGGTTTATATGCTGCGCTCCGCGCCGCATAGCTGGCTGTTTCCCCAGATGGCGGCGGTGGTGCATCACGGCGGGGCAGGTACAACGGCTGCCGGGTTACGCGCCGGTATCCCTTCGATACTGGTGCCACACATGGGCGACCAGCCCTTCTGGGGACAGCGCGTGGCTGATCTGGGCGTTGGGCCGGCGCCCATTCCTCGAAAGCGGCTGACGGCAGAGCGTCTGGCCAAAGCGATCACGCAGGCGATATCGGACACCGGGATGCGCCGGCGCGCCGCTGACCTGGGCATCAGAATCCGCGCTGAGGATGGCGTGGCGCAGGCGGTGTCGCTGATCGAGCGATTCAGCGAACGGGTGTAGCTAGTCCAGCCCCGTGAACAATTCCTTCTGCATCGCTTCCACGCCCCGGCGCAGCAGTTCGTCGCTTTCGAGGTCTTCCGCGATTTTGTTGCAGCTATGTAGTACGGTGGAATGAGCGCGCCCGCCGAAGGCTTCGCCGATCTGCGGCAGCGAGGCCTGCGTCACTTCGCGTGCCAGGTACATGCCAATCTGCCGCGCCTGCGTCAGCTTTTGCGTCCGGCGCGGGCCGGTCAGTTCCGATACCGAAACGCCGTGATAGCGGGCGGTCACATCCAGCACCCGCGCCAGCGTGACGTGGTGGCGCGGTCGGCGGTAGCCGTCCAGCACGCCCTGCGCCATGTCCATGTTCAGGGCGCGTTTGCTGAGCTGGGTCGTAGCGATGATCTGGTTGAAGATGCCTTCCAGTTCGCGCACGTTGGTGCGGGCGCGGTTGGCAATCGTTTCTGCTACTGAGCGCGGCAGGGTTAAGCCGCGTTCGTGTGCCCACATGTCGAGGATGGCGAGGCGCGTTTCAAACTCCGGCGGCTGCAAATCCATGATGAGGCCGCCGCCAAAGCGCGACCGCAGCCGGTCTTCCAAGGTGTGTAGCTGCGACGGGTGGCGGTCGGACGCCAGCACGATCTGTTTGTTGAAGGTGTAGAGCGTGTTAAAGGTGTGGAAAAATTCTTCCTGCGTGCTTTCCTTACCGGCGATAAACTGGATGTCGTCCACAAGCAGCACGTCTGCCGACCGGTACTTGTCGCGGAACATGGCCGTCGTCTTCTGGCGGATCGCGTCTACCAGATCGTTGGTGAACACTTCCGACGGGATGTAAATCGCGCGCAGGCCGCGTTCGCGGCAGATGTGCGCCACCGATTGCAGCAGGTGAGTTTTGCCCAGGCCGACGCCGCCGTACAGCAGGAACGGGTTGTACAGGCTGGCCGGGTGTTCCGCCACCGCCAGCGCCGCTTCGTAGGTCATGCGGTTGGCAGCGTTGCAAACGAAGCGTTTAAACGTCAGGCGCGGATTCAGTTCGCTTTCCGGCAGATCAGGCCGGGCGGGGCGGGCGACCTTCTGGTGCAGCGGCTCGGCCTCGGCTGCCGCCTGCTTTGCCAGCAGCCGGAACAGGGGCAGTTCTTCGCTGTCACTGTCTGCCGCCGGTGGCTTGTACACCTCAAAGCACAGTTCAACGCGGCTGCCCCACACATCGCTCATGATGCGGCGCACGTCGCGGTACAGCCGATGCTGGAGCATCTCACGCGCGTAAGGGTTGGCGACGCCCACCTTAAACACGCCGGAGTCTGCGTCAAAACCCAGGAAGGTCGCGCCGCGCAGCCAGGTATCGAAGCTGGCGCGATCAAGCTGGATTTCGAGTTGACTATAGGCGATGTTCCAGGCGTCTTGCGGTTTCACGATGCTTTATCCGTTTACGATTTTTCGGCCCGGCACGCAGGAATATCAAACCTTCGGGTATTGAAACCCGCTGGCGCCGGCTTTCACTTGTTGCAGGTTTGCTTGTTACCACCAGGGCACGAAGGCAGCCCGTTTGTCTGGTGTGGGATCGGGATCAACCCGGTCATGGTCGGTGGTTGATGTACTCCGTAGTATAGCGCAGGTGGGTGGTAAACTTCAACCGATTCCGCGCTTCCAATGTTAAAACTTTTAACATTTTAAGGTTGGGAAAAAATCTACCCAACAGATTCGTGTAATAGCCAATGAACCATACGGAAATCCAACCGGAGTCAGCGTTCTATTAGGTGAAGGATTTGGGATATGTGGCTTAAAGTGGGCTTTTATAACGCAAAATATCCAAAGTTTGTCTCCGGTTAGGGGTGTTGCGAAGTTAAAACAGATGCCCACCGATGTTTTTAACATTGGGATATTTTCTACACAGGCCGCGAAAATGACGGCAAAATTGGGATAAGTTGCGATATTTGGGATAAATTCGGAGGCCGGGTCGGTCAGTAGACTTAATGTGGAATTTCATGTACAATTTTTTATAGAGGCAAGTCGTGTGTTGGCCGATGCGCGACTGACACCAGACGCCAGGGGCTTCCCGCCCAATGGGGGTGGGCATCAGGAAGGCGAGGATCACAATGAACGCAGACGAGAACGCATCGGGGCCGGATGTTATTAAGGTATCCGCCAAATCTCGTTCCACGGCTGTAGCCGGTGCCATCGCGGGGGTGATTCGAGAACATCATTATGCTGAGGTTCAGGCCATTGGGGCAGGCGCGGTCAACCAGGCGGTGAAGGCACTGGCAATCGCGCGCGGGTATCTAAGTCGAGATGAGATAGATATTGTTTTTACACCTTATTTTACAGAAGTAAATATTGATGGACAGGAACGTACGGCGGTCCGTTTTGCCGTAGAGCCGCGTGGCGGACGCACCAGTGCGGGTTGACCTGCACCTGCATACTACCGCTTCGGACGGCCAGCTTGCGCCGTCCGCTCTGGTTCGGTTGGCACAGGCGCAGCGGTTGGATGTGATCGCCATCACCGATCATGACACTACTGCCGGGTTAGCCGAAGCCGAGCAGGCCGCCGGAGGTCTGCCAGTCATCATACTGGGTATTGAACTCAGCGCCGAGGATGCCAGACTCGACGTTCATGTATTAGGCTACTTTTTTGACGCTCAGGATGAAGCGTTTCAGGCTGTACTCGCGCGCTTCCGCGACGACCGCGAACGGCGTGGCCAGAAAATCGTGGTGAAACTGGCCGAACTGGGGCTGCCGGTTGCCTGGGAGCGCGTGCTGGCGCTGGCGAACGGCGGCGCGGTGGGACGACCACATGTCGCCCGCGCTTTAGTTGAAGCCGGCTACGTCGAGTCGGTAAAAGAGGCGTTTGACCGCTTTCTCTACACTGGCGGCCCGGCCTACGTCCCCCGCGAACGGCTGACGCCGGAAGGAGCGATAGACCTGATTCACGGCGCGGGAGGGGCGGCGGTGCTGGCGCATCCGGGCCTGCTGCCTGACTATGCCGTGATGGTGGTGCGGCTGGTTTCTGCCGGACTGGACGGCGTGGAAGTTGCGCACCCCAAAAATTCCGAGACCGTACGTGCCAATCTGCGGGCGCTGGCCGGGCACTACGGCCTGGTGATGACCGGCGGCAGCGATTATCATGGCCCGGAGTCGGACGCCGCCATCGGCTCGGTCACGCCACCGCCCGGCTGCACCGAGGCGCTGCGGGAACGGGCGGCGAAATACCAAAACACAAGGTAGGGGTGAACTGGTGGTGCGCCCCTACTACACCACTTCCTCTCCCTTCTGGAACGGCGGCAGCAGCAGGAAGCTGACCAGCAGCCCCATCACCCCGGCCATAAAAATGGTCCCTAACCACAGGTGAATCGTCCAGCCGATGCCGCCCGTAAGCTGCGCCGTCAGGAAATACAGGCTGAACAGCGCCAGCGGCACGAGGAACGCAAACCCGTACCAAGCGCCCGGTCGTGTGAGCGCCGGCTTCAGCCACAGCCGCAGGCCGTCAGCGATTAGCCCCGCTGCCACAAACGCCGGTATCACCTCGCGCGTGTCGGTGAAGACGGTCATCAGCGCGCCGTTGATACCCAGCAGCAGCGTGATCGCCCCAACCGGCAGCAACCAGCGCCGCAGCGCAAACAGCAGCATGCCCATCAGCAGGCCGGTGTGCAGCAGGATGCCGGCGATGTTCAGGCTGATGCGCGGGTCGAAACTGCGCTGTGGGCGGACGTGCGTCGCATAAAATTCGGTGGCCGGGTGGGCAAAATCAGTGAAGAACGTAAGGATGGATAGCACCGCCAGCAGGGATACCAGCACCGGTCCCAATTCGCGCCAGCCGTAAGCCTGCCCCGCGCGCAGCCGGTAGTAACCCGACCGCAGCGGCCCGGTAATCATCAGAATGCCGCTGGTCGCCAGCAGCAGGTGCGCCGGACTAAGCAGGGCTTCCAGATTGGCTTCAAATCCGAACAGCTCGTGCCACACAAAATCAATCCCACCGCCGACGATGAACAGGCCCGCCCCCAGCAGCGACACGGTGTAACCTACTGGCAGCGCCCGCCACAGAGCATAGCCCTGGCCCAGACCGCGCCACTGGTTCACAAACAGGAACACCGAAATCGCCAGAACACCGCTGTAGAGAACGGCGTGCCAGGGTGTAAAAAAGGTGTCGTCTACCCGCCCGTGACTGTGCGCCCAGCCGTCCAGATACAAGCCGCCGACCACCCAGGCCGACAGCGCCGCGTATACCCAGTCAAACCGCAGGCTGCTGGCCGGATTGCCCGCCCGCCGCGCCGCCGTTTTCCGCGCCAGTAATGTCGCCATATCCCCATCTCCTGCTCGTATTCCTCGTTCCGCTTACACAGGGCAAACCTCGCCCTACCACCTCGAATGCGTCGTAGGGGCGCACGGCCATGCGCCCCTACCACTTTATACGCGCTGTAGGGTAACAAAAGTTTCGCTCAAGCGCGAAAAAGTTTATCGTGACTACGACATTAAGCGGCTGGAGTGACTATAACGTTATTTCTCTGGCAACTATCCTACGCCCTGTCCCGCCGCAGGCCAGGATAATCAAGGAACAGTACTTCCAGCGCCAGCCGCAGGTTGAGGTTGAGGCTGAGATTATTCAGCAGGGTGCGCGTGGCTTGCAGCGCCGCCAGCGCCTCGTCCGGCGACAGGGTGGCCGCCAGCCGTTCCAGCGAGTCGTAGCGGTCCTTGTTGGCCGGAGTCAACGGCGTGCCCTGGGTGATGAGCAGCAGGTCGCGCCAGTAGGTTTGCCACAGTTCCAGCAGGGGAGTCAGCGCTAGCTTGTCCTTGCTTAAGTCGTCGGCGATCTCAAACCGTCCGGCGCGGTTCAGCGTCAGGATGTGTTCCAGCAGACCGAGCGCCTGTTCCCGCTGTTCCAGCAGCGCCGGGTCTTCCAGCGCGCGAATTGCCCAGCCGATGCGCCCACCGCTGAGCCGCGCCAGCAGATCGGCCTGCCTGCGTTCTGCCCCGCGCCGGGTAATCAGAATCTCGCGGATGTCCTCCACCGGCACGGTGCGGAGCGTAATGACCTGGCTGCGGCTGATGATCGTCGGCAGCAGTGCATCCGTCGCGGGCGCGAGCAGAATCAGCACGGCATGGGGCGGCGGTTCTTCCAGCGTTTTGAGCAGGGCGTCCTGCGCCTGTGGGCGGGCATGGTCGAAATCGCGGAAGATGGCGATACGATAGCGCGCTTCGTAAGGTTTCAGCGCCAGCCGGCTCATCACGTTCCGCACTTCTTCGATGCGCAACGCACCGGTTGCCGCGTCCAGTTCGGAGTAAATCACGTCGGGGTGGTTGCCGCTGGCGATCTTCTGGCAGGCGCGGCACTCGCCGCACGGACGGGCGGCCTCGTCAGGATGGGTGCAGTTCAACGTCATGGCGAAGGCCCGCGCCAGCGTTTCCTTGCCAACCGACTCCGTACCGACAATCAGGTACGCATGACGGATGCGCCCGTGCGCCAGCGCCTTCCGCAGATGGTCAACCGCCCAGTCGTGGCCGTGCACCGGCCAGTGGTGTGTTGTGGTCATGGGGATGATTATACCCTGCTGTCGCGGATATGTTCTATGTTATACTCTATACGTGTTAAGGCAGGGTATGGATGGAATGACGTTTATGATCTCAGTGCCGCAGGTCGAAACGCTTCCCCTGGAGATGGATGCTCACGGCGCGATTCGGGTTGGCAAAACGCGCGTGACGCTGGATACCGTGATAGAGGCGTTTAATGATGGAGCGACTGCCGAGGAAATCGTCCAGCAGTACCCGACGCTGCTGCTGGCCGACGTGTATTCCGTGATTGGATACTACCTCAGGCGGCGTGAGGAAGTTGAAGCATACCTGCGTCAACGCGAACAGAAGGCCGAACAGGTGCGGCATGAAAATGAAGCCCGCTTTAGCCCTGTCGGTATTCGAGAGCGTTTGCTGGCACGCCGAAAAAACCAAACAGAATCCGGTTGACATTCTTCCTGTCTCATGAGAATCTGTGAAATAGAAGAAATTGTATAACCGCGAGGCGGTACTACGGTGCATCAAAGCTCCGGCGTACCGCCTTTTTGTTTAAAAGGACAGTACCCTAATGTTACGGTTGGCCGCCGACGAAAACTTTAATTACGACATCGTGCGCGGTCTGCTGCGGCGCAACCCTGAGATTGATATTCTCAGGGTACAGGATGCGGGATTAACTGGCTCGGACGACCCAACTATTCTGGAATGGGCAGCCAGCGAAAACCGCGTCCTGCTGACTCACGACGTTCAGACGCTTACATATTTTGCCTATGAGCGTGTGCGGGCAGGAAAACCCATGCCAGGCGTATTTGAGATTCGTCGCAAGACACCAATGAGTACCGTTATTGAAGACCTGCTTATCCTGACAGGGTGCAGCATTGAAGGTGAGTGGGAAGGGCAGGTCCGCTATTTACCGCTTTAATGGTCTGTATCCGCCGCCAGCGTTTTATTAATCTGCTCGATGTGCCCCGCGCCGTGCCGGGCATACGTCTGCAAAAGGCTCTCAATCGTGATTTCCCCTGATTCGGGATGAATCCCGCTGCACGCCCAATCTTCTTCCTTCAGACTGTCGAACAAATCCGCCCAGCGCGCGTGCAGCCCGCGCAGGATCGCCAGCGACACTTCCAGCGGTGTCTCGGTTGCGTCCGGCGTTTCCGCCCAATCGTTCTGGTTGTACGGCTTGATCGTCGGGCGGTCTTCCAGCAACAGCAGCTTGGTACGGATATAAGCGTTCATGTGCGAATCCGCCAGGTGATGCACGTTCTGAATCACCGACCACTCGCCGGGGATGAAGCGGGTTTTTAACTGGCGCTCGTCCAGGTCTTTCACGCGCGCCTCAAGCTGCGCGGGGAAATTGCGGATGATGTTGATTAATTCCTGGCGCTGTTCCGGGGTCAGCATGGCCTGTATCCTTTGCGCTAAGAACCTATCCGTAAACCTCTTTTATCTGCCGGTAGGGGCACGGCATGCCGTGCCCCTACGAAGGGATTATGGATAGATACTAAAACCGTTTCCGATGATTGTACCGTATCCTCTGGTAGAAAGTTCAACGTGGGCGCGGTTTTGTGTTATGCTACCGTCAGATCGTTTTTCGGAAAGGCTGTTTTATGCCCATTCTGCGCACGCCTGACGACCGCTTTCAGGATTTGCCGGATTTCCCCTATGCGCCGCACTATGTGGACCTGAACGGCCTGCGCGTTCACTACATAGCTGAAGGCGTAGACGACCCCATCCTGTGCCTGCACGGCGAGCCAACCTGGTCGTTCCTGTACCGGAAACTGATACCGCCGCTGGCCGCGCGTGGACGGGTGATTGCGCCCGATCTGATCGGCTTTGGGCGCTCCGACAAGTTCAGCGAGATCGAGGAGTATTCCTACGCCATGCACCGCGAGGTGCTGGTGGGCTTCATAACTGCGCTGGATTTGCACCATATCACACTCGTCTGTCAGGATTGGGGCGGTATCCTCGGCCTGTCCATTGCGACGGAAATGCCGCAGCGGTTCGCACGGCTGGTCATCATGAACACCGGCCTGCCGACCGGTGACGGCCAGCCAACGGCGGGCTTTATGCAGTGGCGGGCGTTCGCGGAACGGATGGGGCGCGCCATCGAACCGGGGCGGCTGGTGGCGATCAGCGCCGCGAACCCGGATGCCATCACGCCAGCGATCATCGCCGCCTACGATGCGCCCTTTCCTGACGAGTCGTACCGCGCCGGCGTGGCTGCTTTCCCGCTGCTTGTCCCGGTTAAGGCCGATGACCCTGGCGCCGCCGACCAGCGCCGCACGCGCGAGGCGCTCAAACGCTGGGAGAAACCGGCGCTGGTGCTGTTCTCGGATAGCGACCCGGTGACGGCGGGCGGCGACCGCTTCTTCCGCCGGCTGATCCCAACAGCCAACCACCAGCCACACACTGTTATTACGGGCGCGGGGCACTTTTTGCAGGAGGAGAAGGGCGCGGAAATCGCGACGCAGATCGTGGATTTCCTGGGGCGGACGTAACCAGGCTTGTGCAACCCTGCTAAATATCGTTAATATAGAGGGCATCGCGTGAGAATTGTGACACCGGGTTCTGTTATGTCTGCCGCTGTCGAGGATAATCCACTGCCGGAATTGGGGCCGGACACGTTTTTTAACCGTGAACTGAGCTGGCTGGAGTTCAACCGCCGCATTCTGGCGCTGGCGCAGGATGATTCGCTGCCGCTGCTGGAACGGGTGAAGTTCCTGGCGATTTTCAGCAACAACCTCGACGAGTTTTACATGGTGCGGGTGGCAACGGTGCATAACAAGCTCAAACTCGGTTTGCTCTCTGCCCGCCCCGATGGTTATCCGCCGGCGCAGCTTCTGGCGGAAATCCGCCGCCGCGTGCTGGAGATGGTGCGGCAGCAGCGCGATACCATGCGCGAGGTGTTCGCCCGGCTGGAAGAACACGGTATCCACGTCACCACCATTACCCGGCTGGAACCGGCGCAGCGGGACGCCCTGCGGTCGTACTTCAGCGAGGAAGTGTTCCCGGTGCTCACGCCGCTGGCGGTGGACCATGCCCGGCCTTTCCCGTTTATCTCCAACCTCAGTCTGAATCTGGCGGTTGTGCTGGAGCGCAAACACAGCAAAAACCACCACCCGGAGTTTGTGCGCCTTAAAGTGCCGGATGTGCTGCCGCGCCTGGTGGACGTGGGCCGGGTGCAGCGCCGCTATGGTGGCGAGGGTGAGGTGGCGAAGGACGTTTTTGTCTGGCTGGAAGATGTAATTGCTGAAAACCTCGATATGCTGTTTCCTGGCATGAAGGTGGCGGAACATTTTCCCTTCCGGGTGACACGCAACGCCGATATTGACTACGAATACGAAGACGATGACGTTAACGACATCAGTTCGCTGATCGAAGAAACCGTCCGCGAACGACGCTTCGGCCCGATTGTCCGCCTGAGCGTGCCGGAGAGCATCAGCAAGCGCACGCTTAACCAGCTTATCCACCAGCTTCGGGTAGACCCGGAGCGCGACGTATACACGATTGACGGGGCACTGGGCGCGAGCAGCCTGTTTGAACTGTCGTCGCTCGACCATCCCGAACTGAAATACCCGGTGTACGTGCCCCGTATCCCCGCGCCGTTGGCTGGCAACGGCGACCTGTTTTCGACCATTCGCCAGCGTGACATCCTGCTGCACCACCCTTACGATTCGTTTAAGCCGGTTGAAGACTTTTTCCGCCTCGCCGCCCGCGACCCCGACGTACTGGCGATCAAGGCCACGCTGTACCGCGTCGGCAAAAATTCGCCGGTGGTTGAGGCGCTGCTGGAAGCCCGCGACAACGACAAGCAGGTGGCGGTACTGGTGGAACTGAAAGCCCGCTTTGACGAGGAAAATAACCTGGAATGGGCGCGCGCGCTGGAACATAAGGGCGTGCATGTCACCTACGGTGTGGAAGAACTGCCCGTCAAAACGCACGCCAAGGTCTCACTCGTCGTACGGCGCGAGGGCGACGGCGTGCGCCGCTACGTGCATCTGGGCACGGGCAACTATAATGCCACCACCGCCCGCATCTACGCCGATCTCGGCCTGCTGACCTGCAACCGCGAACTGGCCGACGACGCCTCGCGTCTGTTTAACCGGCTGACCGGCTACGCGCCTTTGACCAGCTACAAACGGCTGCTGGTCGCGCCGGAGTACCTGCACCAGACGCTGCTGGACATGATTGACCGCGAGATGGCGGCGGCGCGGGCCGGCAAACCGGCGCGGCTGATCTTTAAGATGAACCAGCTTGAAGAAGATGTGATGATTCAAAAGCTGTATCAGGCATCGCAGGCCGGCGTGCAGATTGACCTGCTGGTGCGCGGGCTGTGCTGCCTGCGCCCGGGCGTGCCGGGTGTCAGCGAGAACATTCGTGTTCTCAGCCACGTGGGGCGCTTTCTGGAACATGCCCGCGTCTATTATTTCCAGAATGCCCCGCCCGACCAGCGGGTGTACCTGGGCAGCGCCGACCTGATGCGCCGCAACCTCTACAACCGGGTTGAGGTGGTGTTCCCGGTGCTGGAGCCGAACCTGCAGCACCGCGTGCTGCGGATGCTGGCAACCTACCTGCGCGATAACCAGTCTGCCTGGGAATTGCAGCCGGACGGCCATTATGAGCGCGTGATCCCGCGCGAGGGCGAAGCGCTGGTGGACGCGCAGCAGATGTTTATGCTGGACAGCGCCGGGATTGACGCGCTGCCGTAATTCGACAAACACCGGGAACCGTGTCATACTGAAAGCAGGGGGGAGAACCGGCTCGCCCCTGCGAAAAGTTTCCCCGAAAGTATTCGCTTTATTTGAGAAATCCCGCTTGTTTTGTCCTGTTTTTGTCTGGCGATGTTGCTGCTCCCGCCGGTATTCGCACCGGGAGCAGTCGGTAAGGATGTCCCATGACCACGAATCATGCCCACTCCCAACCGCTCGAGTTGTGCGTCATTGAAGGTGACGGTGTCGGGCACGAAATCGTCCCGGCGGCGCTCCAGGTGCTGCACCGGGTCGCGCCGGATGTCGTGCTGCGCCCGGCCCGCGCCGGCTGGGAGTGTTTCCTTGAGGAGCAGACGGCGCTGCCAGAAGCCACCTTGCAGGAGGCGCTGCGCTGCCGCGCGGTGCTGATCGGCGCGGTCATGTCACCACCCTACCCGGTCGAAGGGTATTTCTCACCGGTGGTAGCGCTGCGGCGGGCACTACAGGCATTTGCCAATCTGCGCCCCACACGCTACCTGCCCGTGCCCACTTCCCGACCGGGGGTTGATCTGCTGGTCGTGCGCGAGAACACGGAAGACCTGTACATTGGCCACGAACACACCGAAAACGAAGGCCGCATGGGCATCGCGGAGAAAGTTATTACCCGCGAAGCGACCGAACGCGTGGCCCGGCTGACCTACGAACTGGCCGCGCAGGTGAGCCGCAGGAAAGTTACGATTGTGCACAAGGCCAACGTCCTGCAGCAGTCGGATGGACTGTTCCGCCGCGTGGCGCTGGAAGTCGCCAGCTACTACCCGGAGATTGTGACCGACGAAATGTTTGTGGACACGGCAGCCTACTGGATGGTCAAGGACCCCAGCCGCTTCGACGTGGTGCTGACGCCCAACCTCTATGGCGACATTCTGTCGGATATGGCGGCGGCCTGGGGTGGCGGGCTGGGACTCGCGCCGTCGGTCAGTCTGGGTAACGGCGCAGCCATCGCCGAGCCGGTACATGGTATCGCCGCCGACATTGCCGGAAAAGGCATTGCCAATCCAACCGCCACGATACTCAGCCTGGCGCTGCTGCTGCATCATCACTGGCAGCGCCCGGAAGCCGCCCGCCAGATTGAGGACGCGGTGCGCGCCACCTTTGAGGAGGGCGATCACACGGTGGACATCTATACCGAGGGAGCGGTGTCAACGGCAGACTTCACGGCGCGGGTATGTGAGCATCTCCCGTAATATCTTAACTTTTAATTCACAAAAATTCACACTTTATCCCGTTAACTTATGTTACGCTGGAGAAGAAGCGTATCATCAGGGATAAAGGCGTGTATGCAAACCATCCTGATCGTAGACGATGAACCCGCTTTCCTCGACATCCTTCAGGCGATTTTGCGGCGCGCCGGTTATGTCTTGCTGACCGCTGCCAATGGTATCCAGGCACTGGAGATGATCCGTGTCTACCGCCCGGACCTGGCACTGGTGGATGACATGCTGCCATCGGTAAGCGGCGGAGAAGTCTGTCAGACAATCAAGAGCGACCCTGACCTGTGCCAGATTCCGATTGTGCTGTACAGCGCCGGCCCGCGCATCCGCGACCGTAACTTCATTCAGCAGATTCGGGCCGATGCCGTGCTGTATAAACCGTTTCGCCCTGACGAAGTGGTGCGGGTGATCCATTCCTGCCTGCCAGCTCCGGCTTAAAACAGCAGGGACGAGGCATGCCTCGTCCCTACGCCTGATTCCACAACCGTTTTTATTTCGCCATCATCCAAAGTGATAAATGGCGTTGCCGTTGTAGCTGGCAGCGTACAGGCCGCCATCCGGCGCATTCAGCAGCGCCGAGATGCCAACCAGGTTGTTGGCGAACAGAATCGGCGCGCCGATGTAGTGTTCCTCGTCCAGCCGGTACAGTTGTACGCGGTAGATTTCCCCCCGTGCCCACAGCGACACAAACAGTTGCCCTTTCATTTTGGCCGGGAAACTGTCCCCGTCGTAGATCACAATGCCGGTTGGCGCTGAATGCTGTGGGAACGTCACCACCGGTGGCATGGTATCAGAGTCGGCGGGTGGCATCCCAAAATAGGTCGGGAAGCCGTAATCCCGGCCTTCCAGGATATAGTTCACTTCTTCCGGTACATCAATTTTGCTGCTGCAATCATCAATCTTCGTCGCCGTGTCAATACAGCCGGACGAGCCGTTATCCACCGCAAAGAAGCCACCGTCCGGCGCTGGAATCAGCCCGAACGGATTGCGGACGCCGGTCGCATACACCTTGAGATCGCTGCCATCGGGGTTAATGGACAGGATGCGCGCTGCCAGCGGGTGCGTTTCAGGCCGGTGGTCGGTCGTACTGCCAGAACCGATATACAGCCGTCCATCCGGGCCAAACGTCAGACCGTTATTCTGGTGAAAGGCATACTGTTCGCCGGGGAAGCCGCCCAATATAACCTTTTTTTCGTCGTAAACATGATCGCCGTCGGTATCCAGCAGCAGGCTTAGCTGGCCTTCCTCATTGACAAATAAACCCTCATCGCCCCAGGCCAGCCCGTGCGGCTGCTGCAAGCCAGCGGCAAATTCGGTGACGCTATCGGCCACGCCGTCGAGGTTGCCATCCACCATGCGCCAGATAAAGCCGCCCGCGCCCGCCACGTATAACGCC
Source organism: Chloroflexota bacterium (assembly GCA_016223085.1). GTDB lineage: Bacteria > Chloroflexota > Anaerolineae > Aggregatilineales > Phototrophicaceae > CFX2. Next base: position 1,240,935 of record JACRPS010000003.1, on the reverse strand, counting down.
CCATCCGGCCCCATCTCCAGCGCAGTCGGCGCCTTGACCGTCGCGTTCTCAAACACCTTGATCGGAACGCCTTCGTCAACAAAGACATTTTCGACCGTCTCGACCTCGGTAAAGACTTCATCCAGGTCCGGCTCAAACGTTGTTTCATGCAGCCAGACCATACCGGCGGCCATATACAGCGCCATGCCGCCCAGGATGATGCCGGTGTATTGCAGCGGGGAATGTCTGCGCCGCTGGTGAGCGATACGCAGAATCACGACGAAAAGCACGCCGGCCAGGACGGCGGCAGCGGCATTAACCAGCAGACTCGACACCAGCGCGCGCACTTCCAGATTGATAAAGGCGCGGCGGGCGGTAGTACTGGCGAGGAGATAGACGTACACCGCCATACCAATCCCCGCCGCCAGCATAATCAACCCGGAGGTGAGCCACATTTTTCGATTACGAATGAAGCAGATGAGGCCGTACCCACCCCACGCCAGACCAAACAGCATGAGGCTGACTCCGACAACGTCGGCGATTGCAAAAGAGAACATACACACCAACTCCTGTGAGTGCGATGTAGAATTCAATGATTTCACCAGTGCCCGGTCTGACGACATTGGCAACGCCGTCCGCCAAAACCAGTCTGGAGGAAAGCGCATTACCTGAACCTAAATTCAGGATAAGCGGGAAACGGTGCAGGATGACGTAACGTTCGTCAGGGGGATAAAAGTACTGGTAGCTTTACCGCTGAACCAGCTTTATCGGCGGGCGCCGCTGCTCCTTATAACAAACACCGCCCGTATTCCTCCTGCCTGTTTTTAGTATCTATCCATAAACCCTTCGTAGGGGCACGGCATGCCGTGCCCCTACCGACAGATAAAAGAGGTTTACGGATAGGTTCTAAGGAAGAATGGCCAGGCGGTGCGGGGGAGCAGCTTCAACGGGTTCACAATAACTGGCTGGATAAAGTGGAATACCCCCTTCGTCCAGCTTCAGTTGGCTTGTCACCGCCGCTGCTGGTCGGCATCGGTGTCGCCCTGATACGACAGCAGTTCGTCCAGGCTCATTCGCTGCAGGCGGTTTTCGCTCACTGCGGCCCGCAGTTCCTGGCTGATCTCACCGTCCTCACTCAGATGTCGCCGTACCCGGTTCAGGCTGGTTTCGTGCCACTCAAACGTATGGGATGCCAGCATCACACCGTCGGCACTGATACGCAGCCGCCAGTTGGCGTGCATGGCCTGCGCGTCGTGAATCGGCAGCCGCGCCGCCGGGGTAATCAGGTTGCGCCCGCGCTCAAGCTGGTAATAATCCTCGTGGATGAATAACACCTGTCCGTCGCTGTCCAGGATTTCAAACTTGATGCGTCCGGTCGCTTTGGTTGGCAGCCGGAGCTGCACAAACGGCTGGACATAATCAATATCGTCCGGTATCGGGCGGGTGCGGTATACCACCGGATCGTTATCGGCCTTAAATGCCATCACGCCAACGTCTACCGGCAGCACGCGCACCTCATTGGGGTCCAAACCCGCGTTCTGTACCGCTTTCAGCGCGTGGGCGTAGACCGTTTCCGCGCCGGACTGGCGGCTGCTGTGTACTTCCTCATACGTTTCGTCAGATACCCCCGCCTGCGCCGACTCGTACTGTTTCCACAGCATGTAACCACCGAGCAGAATGAGAAACAGCCAGGGGAACGCCCCTTCGGCCAGCGCACCCAGCCCGATCATCAGCAGCAGGATGCCAACCAGCACTTCCCCCATCTGGCGATTTGTTTGTCGGTTCACGAATGACTCCTTATCCATAAACTATTGTGTTCTGCCGTAGGGACACGGCATGCCGTGTCTCTACAGGTGCTTATGGATATGCTACTAACTTATTGGTTCTTATCGCGGCTCCTTGACCGCAGCAGGTCTTCCAGGCTCACCGGCACGTCGTCCACTTCGACCTCGCGCAGCCGGCTGGCCGCTTCGTCCTGTTCGCGGGCAAACTGCCGCCGTCGTTCTTCCAGTGAAGGGGACATCGTGAACGATAGCGCCCCCAGCAGGCCGCCATCTACAAACACCCGCAAATCCCACTCACCTGCGCTGGACAGACGTTCGTTGCCCGCCAGCGGCAGGTGGTGATCGGCCAGGATGTTCATTTCACCGTCGCGCAGGTAGGTTTTCATCTCGTGAACAAACTGCACCTGGCCGTCGGCATCCAGAATTTCGTAGCGGATCAGCGCGTGGCGGTCGGCGGACTCCGGCGCGACATGCAGCGTCATGTACGGGCGCACGCCGTTGTCATCCAGCGACACCGTCCGTGATCGGCGCATCAGCATCCCTTCGCTGCTGGAATGCAGGGTGATAAGACCTACGTCCAGCAGCGTCAGCCCGGCGGGCGCGTAGTTGGTGCGGCGGCGCGCGCGCTCAACCGCTTCCCGCGCCTGCGGACTCATGCGCATCCGGGTCAACGGTGATGCCGGAACGCTGTCGCGCAGGCGGCGCGAATCCAGTTCGAACACCGAAGCCGCCGCCGCCGCCAGATATAGCGCCAGCAGCGCCATGATCACCTGCGCCGAGGCCACGCCGGCGATGGCGACCACGGCAAGTAGCACGCCGAGCGCCGCCAGCCAGGCGGTGTTTCGTGGTCGAAAACGCATAATCGGTCGAATCCTTCAACGTTTTTGTCTACCCCTTAAGTATACGTGAAAACCGCCCCGATGTTGCGTCCCAGTTCCAGCCTCAAGTCTTGCCCGCGCAAAGCTGGCGTATACTGAATGAGGTACATCCTGGCCATGAGTGTCGAAGTGGGAAAAGCCGGCGCGGGCGGGCAGTTCGGCAAAGGTGTAATACCCGCCGTTGAAGCCGGCGTGCTGGAAGGTGAGGGCGCTGTGCCAGTAAACCACCTCGTCACTCCAGGCGGGGATGAGGTGAGTGATGTTGGTCTTAAGCACGGTGGTGAGCAGGAGTTGCGTGGCTGCCAGCGGCAGCAGGATGATGGCAGCGGCTGCCAGATAGCGGCGGAATTCCATCTTACTGCTGCCATCCCGCGTAGGCCCGCGCCAGCGCCGCCCATTCTGCCAGCGCCAGCGTTTCGGCGCGGCGGCGCGGTTCAATGCCAGCGGACACCAGCAGTGCGGCGGCGTCCTCCGCCTTCAGCCCCAGCCCGGCGCTGATCGAATTTTTTAGCTGCTTGCGCTTCTGCCCGAAGCCGGCCCGCACCACGCGGAAAAAGGTCTTTTCGTCCGGCACGTCCACCGGCGGCTGGTCATAGGTGTCAATCCGCACCACCGCGCTGTCTACATCCGGGCGCGGCCAGAACACGGCGCGGTTCAGCCGGGTGGCGATCTGCGGCCTGCCGTAAAACTGCACGCTGACGGATAGAATACTCATGTCGTCCGGCTGCGCCACCAGCCGTTCCGCCACTTCTTCCTGCACCGTCAGCACCAGCCGCTGCGGGCGGTGATCGGTTTCCAGCAGGTGGCGCAGGATGGCGCTGGTGATGTAATAGGGCACGTTCGCCACGACGATGTATGGCTCTGGCTTAAACAGATCGGCCACGTTGACCGTCAGAAAATCCTGGTAGATCACGGTGACGTTTGGGAAGGGCGCGATCACCTGGTCGAGAATGGGCTTCAGCCGTTCGTCCACCTCCACCGCCACCACGCGCCGCACGGCCTGCGCCAGCCGTTCGGTCAGCAGCCCTGTGCCCGCGCCGATCTCCAGCACCACGTCGTCTGGCATCAGTTCCGCTGTCGTTATGATTTTTTCCAGCGTGTTCGGGTCGTGCAGGAAATTCTGCCCCAGGCTTTTTTTCGGGCTGATGTCGTGTTCTTCCAGCAGCGATCTGGGTTTCATAAGTTGTGCCTCGTTCTGGTTCAGCAACCTCAGGAGTGGAGTGGCGAATAAAACCCCCTGGCGGTAAACTTATCATAACTTAGTTTAGTGGATAAACAGGATATTTTCGAATGACCGGGAAAACGTTTCTGTCACCGACTCGTCTGTTTCTTTTGATTCTCACCCTGGCGCTGCTGTGCGCTATCCCGGCCTTCGAGGTGTCCGCCCAGGCCGGGACGCTGGCAGCCATTAACACGGGCCGGCTCAATGTCCGCACCGGGCCGAGCATCGCTTATCCTGCCATCACCAGCGTGCCGTATAACACCGAAGTGATTCTGCTGGGGCGTGCCACTGGCACAACCTGGGTGCAGGTGCGGCTGCCCAATGCCCAGGTCGGCTGGGTGAACTACCTGTACCTGCGCTCCTACGCGACGCTGGACAGCCTGCCGATCACCTGGACGACACCCGTGCCGCCGACCAGTCCTGGCGTGCCGCCGCCCAATACCCCGCTGTACCATACCGTGCGCGCCGGCGAAACGCTGAAAAACATCGCTGCGCGCTATGGCACGACCTGGCAGGCCCTGGCTTCGCTCAACAATCTGGCAAACCCCAACTTTATCTATGCCGGGCAGCAGTTGCTGATTCGCGGCGGCACGACAACCCCGCCGCCCACGAACCCGCCGCCTGCTTCTGGCGGCGTCCATATCGTCCAGCCAGGTGAAACGCTGGCCTCGATTGCAGCGCGTTATGGCACGACCTGGGCGGCGTTGGCCTCCGCCAACAACATCTTTAACCCGAACGCGATCTATGCCGGGCAGCGGTTGGTCATCCCCGCCGGCCCGCCGCCCGCGCCGCGTTATTACACCGTCCAGCAGGGCGACGGGGTTTATTCCATCGCCCGCCGCTTTGGTGTCAGCCCGCAGGCAATCATCACCGCCAACAACCTGTGGAACGCCAACCTGATTTACGCGGGGCAGGTGCTCGTCATTCCGTAAACACATAACTCGTAGGGGTGCACGGCTGTGCGCCCCTACCGACTGTAAGCAACTTTTAATTTGACCCGTCACGAAAATGGTGATAGCATGAAGCCATCGTCAATTAGTGAAAGGAGGTGGTCTAGTGTACGAGACTATGGTGGAGGTTAACCTCTAATTAGTCAGACCACACCTTCGGGTGCGCTTTCTGTTAGAGGTTGGCGCTCCCACCCGCTAGTTTGAAGGCAAGCGGCGGCCTCAGTTTTCTGAGGCCGCCCGCTTTTTTATCAGGCATTTTGGGGATACGATATATCGTATCCTTATGGTTTCTGGTCATACTCCCCCCGCAGCAGGCTGTACACTCCCAGGTCAACATACACGCCGTTCTTGACAACGTGCTGGCGCAGGATGCCCTCGAACGTCATGCCAGCCTTCTGCATTACCCGCGCCGAAGCCGGGTTGTGCGTGAAATAAGTGGCGTAGATGCGGTTCAGCTTCAATTCCTCAAAGCCAAAGCGAATCAACCGCCGCGCCGCTTCGGTCGCGTAGCCCTGTCCCCAGTACGGCCTGGCAATCCAGTAACCCAGTTCCGCCCGCTGGTGTTCCGGCTGCGGGCTGATTTCCATCACGCCGATAAACGCGCCACCGGCTTTGCCAACCAGCGCAAACACGAAGTTTTCGCCGCGTTTAAATTCCTGGTGCATCGCTGTTATCCACGCTTCCGCCGCGTCAAGTGTGTAGGGGTGTGGAATTGTCAGCGTGGTCGCGGCGATGGCCGGGTCGCCCGCCAACTTCTGCACAATCGGCGCGTCTGCCAGTTCCAAACCGCGCAGCCGCAGCCGTTCGGTTTCCAGATCAGGGAACACGACGTTCACCTCAAGGACATCTCTACTCGGTCTTTGGCGGCGGCACACGATGCCTGATCGCCACTTCCAGCAGCCGGCGGACGCCGGGCCGGTGTAAATCATCCAGCGAGCGGATTTTTACGTGGCGCAGCAGTTTACCCGTGCCTTCGAGCAAATGGTCGGGGTCGGGAAGTTCCGCGCCGTAATAAAAGCCAAAAACTACGTGTTTCTTGGCCGGGGCAATCCAGGAAAAATGCTCGGACATCTTTTTCGGCCCCGTGCCGTATCCTGCTGTTTTTTGCTGTACCCACACCACTTCCACTGTCTGCGGCAGGACATCATAAATCAAAGCACGGGTCGCTCGCGCCAGTTCCTGAATAGCAGGGTCGAAATTTTCAAGTACCTTTTCAAACGCTTCGCTTGTCTCAACAGTCATTCTGTCTTCAACCCACCCTTCTTCCTCTTTTACTTTCCACATTCTACTTCATCTCATCACTGTCCAGCATGATCGTCACCGGGCCGTCGTTGTGGATTTCGACCTGCATCATCGCGCCGAAGACGCCGTTTTCCACACGCTGAATCCCCTCCGCCCGCAGGCGCTCCGCGTAATATTCGACCAGCGGCGCGGCCACTTCCGGGCGGGCGGCATCGGTGAAGCTGGGGCGGCGTCCCTTGCGGCTGTCGGCGTACAGCGTGAACTGCGAAATGACCAGCACGCCCGCGCCTACGTCCAGCGCGGACAGGTTCATTTTGCCGTCGGCGTCCTCAAACACGCGCAGGTTGGCCGTCTTTTTCGCCAGCAGATCGGCTTCCGCTCGCGTATCGTTGTGCGTCACGCCAACCAGCGCCACGAAGCCGCGTTCTACCGCGCCGACAACCCGCTCCTCGACCGTCACGCTCCCGCGCGATACTCGTTGCAGCACAACTTTCATAGTAATGAGGTATGAGGTATGGGGTATGAGTAAAGGCGGAAACTCAGCACTTGTTCACCCAGTCTACATAGCATCGAACGCCTGTGTGCAGTTGAGGCAAATCCTAAACTCACCCCTTTTCACTCATCCCTCGTACCTCATACCTCGCCACTTTTGCCGGGCGGCTCGTAAAAAATATCTTCCGCCTGCCGGATGGTCTGCAAGTGGCCCAGCCAGTGATAATAAAAGAATTCCTGCATCGCCTGTTCCAGCGTCAGGTATGTGCCCAGCGCCGGGTGATATACCGTCCGCGTGAAGCGTTCCATCGGCAGGCGCAGGATAAAATCGGTGATGCGCGCCTCGTTGCGCTCGATACCGCGCCGGGTGGTGGGCACAATACGTCCCTTAAACACCCGCGCCGACAGGTCGTTGAAACGGTTGAGCAGCGTTGCCGAGATGGGAAGCCGCACGCCGACCAGCGCCAGTTGCATGGCGCGCAGGGACAGTGTGTCCATCAATTGCAGGTGGCCGAGCATGGCCGCCAGTGACCAGCCGTGATAGCGCGGTTCGTACCATTTGGCCTCCGGCACCAGGTCAGCCACGCGCAGCAGGTCGCGGCGCACCCGCCGGATGTCCTCGATCAGTTGGCGGCGGTCGTCGTCCGTGTCCAGATACCGGTAATTCCGTTTAAGCTCGCTTGCCATACGCTTTACCCTAGCACTCTTTGATCTAATAGTACCTTTATAACAGGGTGAGCGTCAATAAACCCCGCTTAAGAACTTTGCACGGGCGTTCGGGTCGCGTACAATTACGGTACAGTCATCAGTCTACAGTCTTCAGTCAATAGTCTTTAGTCCAATAACCTGTATCATTCCTTCTTTTACTGACAACTGGCAACTGATAACTGACAACTGATAACTGGTAACTACCTCCGAAAGTTAATGACCGATGGCCGACAGCCTGTTTGACAACCGCTACCGCTACGATTACATCTACCCGCGCGGGCGCTCCGGCGAAACCCTGCGCGCGGTGGATACGCAGGACCGTGACCGCCCGGTGGTGATTAAACGTCCTGCGCCTAACGACGCGCCGCCGATTCGCGCCGGGCAGGAAGTGAGCATCCTCAACGAGCGCAAGGCGCTGATGCGGCTGGCAGGACATCCAGTAGCGACGACATTGCTGGGCGGTGGGCAGTTCCTCGTCGGCGGTACTGCCCACCAGTACATCGTCATGGAGCGCGGTCAGGGCATGATCGTGGCCGATCTGGTGCGCGAACTGGCGCAGCGCGGCGAGCGAATGCCAGAACTCGAACTGCTGGTGATCGCGGACAACCTGCTCGATCTGCTGCAGGCGGCGCATACCCGTGACATTGTGTATAACGACGTGGACGCGAAACATCTGTTTTGGGACCGGGACAGTTACCGGCTGAAGGTGATTGACTGGGGCAACGCCGTCTTTCTCGAAGGCGACGACGTGACGCCGCAGGGTATCAGCCGCCAGAGTGACGTATTCCAGGTGGGTGAACTGTTGTATTTTATCCTCACCGGCGGCAGCCGTCCGGAAATTCCCCGCGACGCCGGGGAAGATTTTTCGCTCGATTTTGGTATGGACGAGGAGCGCGTGCCGCCGCGCCTGCAGGCCATCGTCAGCAAGGCGGCGCACCCCAACGTGCGCTACCGCTACAAGACGATTGCCGAACTGCGGAAGGCGCTGGCGGACTACCGCGACCCGCTGGAACGCGAACGCAACGCCATTCTGGGCCGCGTGTCCGACCGGCTGCGCCACAACCGCAGCAAGGACGAGTTAAACGGCCTGCTGGAAACGCTCCAGCCGGCGCTGGCGCTGGACCCCGGCTTCCCTCCGGCGCGCGTCGCCTACAGCGAAATCCTGGCGCGGTTGCACGATCTGGAAGTCGCCGCTGACCTGGACGCGGTGCGGATTTACATGGACAGCGCCAACTGGGGACGCGCCGTTGGCCTGCTGTCCGAACTGCGCGAACGGGCGCGGGCGGAGATGCGCGCCCTGATTGACCTGCTGCTTGATCTGGCGACGCTGCTGCACCAGCCGCCGCCCGGCGTTGAAGGCGCGCGCAATGCCTCACCGGTAGTGCTGGACGCGATTGCGCTGGTGTTTGAGCGCGAAAACGCCCGCGCCGCGCACCTGCTGATGGTCAGCGACGACGATTATTCCCGACCACTGCAATGGCTGCTGGCGGAGCGTATTGCCGCGCATACGCCTGACCTGCTGCTGCTGCGCCCCAACCTGTACCGCCTGCAAACGGCGCTGGCCTCGCTGGCGGCGGAAGGGCTGCCGGTTACGGAAGCGCGTGCGGTGTTAAACGAGGTGGATGCCCGGCTGGAACGAGTCTCCACGCCGAACACGTCCAGTCTGATCGAACTGCGCGACGGCTGCCGCGCCATCGTGGATGCGCTGACTGCCCTCGGCACAATTCTCGAAAAGACGAATGAGCGTTTCAACCTGCCGGAGTCGCGGCTGCCGGTATCCGCACTCGACCGCGCCCTGAACGCCGCGATGGCGCTGGCCGATAACATGCACGTCATTGGACGGCAGGCCACCGCCAGCCCGCGCGACGCCATGAACGCGCTCGACAGCAGCCGCGCCATTGACCCGATGAATCCGGCCTGGGATGCGGTCGCCCGGATGCTGAACGGCCTGTACGAACTGCTTGGCTCGTACCAGACCTACGTCCCCGCTGCCGACGGCTCTGATCTCGAAATCTGGCTGGTCGAGTCGCGCCGCGATCTGCTGCCGTTCACCGAACGGCTGTTTGACGAAATGCTGATCGGCATGGTCACGGGGCTGGAAGACGGTGTTCAGGCGTGGCGGCGCTACGCCGATGATACGGTGCAGGGCGACCGCTACGGCGCGATCACGGCGCTGGCGGAAGCGACCGATGCCGTCGCGACCATCAGCCCCACGCTGGCCGGCTGGCTCAACCAGCTTCGCACCGTCGTCACCAACGCCGCCTACGTCGAACGGCACACGCTGTACGGCGGTTTGGGGCGCGCGCTGGCCGACGGTTGGGAAGCGTTTGACCGAGGGCGCCTGCAGGACGCCGAACGTCTGGGGCAGCAGGCCGTCGAAATCGCCCGCACCGACCCGCAGCGGTTCGCGGCGCAGCGCCTCAGCCGGCTGACGGAAGTGGCGCGCGGCTGGATGGAGCGCAGCGGCGTACAGAACGTAAAGGGCACGCAGGCCGCGCTGGCGACCATCGAAGGGCTGTACACCGAGCCGGAAAACACGCTGCGGGAAAATTTTTCCTCGCAAATGCCCAGCAAGGAAACCTACCTGCGCGCCATGAGCAAAGGGCTGGTTGACCTGTACGCGCGGAGCAGTTCCGCCGCGCTACGGCTGCTGTTTGTCCATTACATTCTGCTCGGCACGCTCGACGCCCACGACGGCAATCTGGACGATGCCGACTTCTGGCTGCAAGCGGCGGTGAAGACGATGGCGGAACTCGGCCAGCGCCACCCGCTGACCCGCGCCCTGGACGAATTTATCTCGCGGCGGCGCGACCTGCTGGAAGCGGCAGCGGTTCTGAATCGGGTGAACGGTTCGCACGCGCTGCCGCTGCTGGCAAACACCCGTAAGGCGCTGGAAGATAATCCGCAGGCCAAAGTACTGGCGGCAGGCATTCACAGCATCCGTGAACTCGAAGCTGCCCTGCGCGACTGGTCGGACGGCGAATTCCGCCCCGCCGGGATTAAGCTGGACAACGTACTGAACGCCATCAACGAAGTCGAACAGGCCGCCAGCATCACGCTGACCGAGTACCGCGCCTGGATGATGGAATTGCAGGCCGCCGCCGCCGAACTGCACGTGCTGGCGCGCCAGATGCAGCAGGTGATTGATCAGCGCCCGGATAAGCCGGTGGATACGATTCGGGTGGCGCTGCGGCGCATGGTCGAAGTCACCACGCGCCTGCTGGGCGAAGCCTACGCGGCCACCGTGCGCGGCTGGCGCGATACTTACGAATCGTTCCTGTCAGTGTATGCCGATAACACCATCCGGCGCAGCGAAAAGCTCAACCGCTTTAACCAGCTTTTCCGCGCCATGTTTATTGATCGCCACCCGGCCTATCCGCTGTACCGCCACTGGTATGACCTGACCGAACACGCGCCGGAATTCCCCGCGCCGCCGACCGATGAACCCACACCACGCCTGGCTGAAGACGTAGACGTGCCGGAAACCGACTATCGCGGTTCGCGCTACGCCGATGACGCGCCGGAGCGCGGACGCGGGCGGCTGCGGCTGCCGCTGCTGGCGGTGATCGCTGCCGCGGTGGTGCTGCTGGCGCTGGCCGGGCTGGCCGCCAGCGGGGCGTTGAACGGTGGCGCACCCGGCGTGGTGCTGACGCTGACCGATACCCCGGACTCGAACACGCAAACCGTAGGGGCGCAGGGCGTAGCGCCCCTGCAGGCCACCAGCACCTACACCCCCGCGCCAACCGACACACTCGACCCGGGGCGGGTGACGCCGACGCTGCTGCCGATGGACCTCATCACGCCGACGCTGCGTCCGTCGCAGCCCGTGCCGGAACTGCTGGCAACCCTGCCCGCGCCAACCACCACCTGGACGCCCAGCCCGACTTCCACGCCGACGCTGACGTATACACCGTCGGCCACCTATACCGCCACCAGCACGCCAACCGCGACCAATACGCCGACCGCTACGCTACCGCCGCAGGGGTTGCAGGGGCAGCAGGACGTGCTGGCGCTGCTGGAACGGCTGCCGGACTACCCCTGGTCTGCCGACGATTTTTCGCTGGTGCAGACGATTGGCAGCGCCTACTGGCGGCTCGGCTCTGGCGAACCGGGCGAGGACGACGCCGTGACCGTCCGCCTGCCTGCCGATGTCCTGAACACCTTTTACGGTAACAACGCCGCCGCGCGCCTGACTCGTATGGAAGTGGAACTGACCCTGCTATCGTTTAATCCGCAGTTGTTGCAGACCGAACCGGTCTATTTTGGCGCGCTGCTGCAAAATGCCGACAACCCCGCCCAGTCGGCAGGGCTGCACGTACAGATGGCACAGCCGGGCGTGATTAACCTGGGGCAGCGTATCGGTACGGACGTGTCCACCGTCAGCCAGCGCGCCGTCAGCGTGGTCGTCGCCCGCATCCGGCTCGACCGCAGCCCGGACACCGGCAGCGTCACCGTCTTTTTCGATGGCGAGCAGATTGGCCCGGCCATCCCGTTCACCCGGCCCGACGCGCCGCTGCTGCCGACGCTGTACGTCAAGAGCGGCGGCGTCATCGTCAGTGTGACGGGCTGGAAAATCAGCCTGCGGTAGCCAGATGATAGTCATCGAACCCTACCACGCCGACCATTTGCCCGGAGTGCAGCGGCTGGTTAACCGTCACTTGAGCGCGGTTGTCCCCGGCTGGACACTGCCCGCCGCTTATATCGAACAGAATCTACACCGTAACCCGCATCAGCCGATCATTGATCCCTGGGTGGCCGAACGTCAAACGCTGGTGGCTGTCGAGCAACAGCGCGTTATTGCTGCTGCCCATCTGCTGCGTTATGGCACGGGTGAAGGGGTTGGGGTGGATTATCGGGGCGCGGGTGATGTAGCATGGCTGCTGGCCTGGAACGAACATCTAAACGAAGCATTGGCGCTGCTGGAGGCCGTGCATGAGCAGATGAGGTGGTGGAACGCACCCCGTATCTTCGCCTGGGACAGCCACCTGCCGGCGCCCCTGATGATCGGCATCCCCGACGTGTGGCCGCATCTGCACCAGGTGTTTACACAGGCCGGTTATGAACCGCTGCCTGAACGCAGCGAGGCGCTTTACGGTGGGTGGTTACGCGATATTCCAGCACCCGTTTCCTCGCCGGTAGATGGACTGGTGTTCAAACGAACCGTGCGCAGCCTGTGGGGTGTTGGCTTTACCGCCTGGATGGACGACCAGCCGCTTGGCTTCTGCGAGTGTGTCACCGATCTCACCGAGGGCGGCGCGCTGCCAACGCTGCGCGGCTGGGCGGAACTGGGTGAGATTTTTATTCAGGAAACATGGCGGGGGCGGGGTATCGGGACATGGCTGGTGCAGCACGCGGCGGCCTGGCTGCGGCTGGCCGGCTGTGACCGTATTGTCCTGTCGTGTGCTGCCGACGACGAAGCGGCGGGCGCGGGGCGCTTTTACCGCCGCCTCGGCTGGGATGTCTTCACGCGCTTCCAGGATGGTTGGGCGTGGAGACCACCCACGCCCTGACGTTGACAAGGAGGATCCTGCGATCTGCCCCTTCTGGCAACTGGCAACCGGTAACTGGTAATTACCTTTTCGCCTCTACCGTGAACTCGCTCAACACCGCCGGTTCCAGCGCCGCGATTTTGGCCGGGTCGTCCAGCACCTGGCGCTGCGTGTAGGCCGGGATGCCGTAAGTCGTCACGCGAAGCTGCTGTGTGTCGGCGTTGATCTCAAACTCCGTCCAGCCAAAACTGCTGGTCGCCAGATACCCACCGCTGACCAGTTCTGCCGCCACCGGCGAACCGTCCAGCCCAATCGGGTTATAGCCAAACGGCTCGATCTGCCCGTTAATCAACTCGCTCATGAACTGTTCCTTGAGCGCGGGCGGCGCGACGTTGTACAGCGCCCGCTGCTGCGGCGTGATAAAGCCCAGGCCCGCCGCCAGCGCGACCACCGTGGGGCCAAACGGCGCGTCGAACGCCACCGCGCCGGTGCTGATCTCCCACAGGTCGGTGCTGATCTGTTCCCCGCCCGGCGTTTCGGCATAGGTCAGATCGTTAACCAGCGTGCCGTGAATGTCTGCCGCGATGAACACGACGTTGCGGATGTCGTTCTCAACGATGAACTTCAGCAGATCGGCGCGTTCGGCAGCGTAACCTTCAAAGCGGTCGCCGGCGTTCAGCGGGCCGAGGTTCTGCGCCGGTTCGGGCACGAGGATAAATTTCCACGTCACACCCTGTTCCTGCGCGTCCAGCAGGTCGGCTTTCAGTTCCTCAAGCTGTACCGCGCCCAGCATCGTCCGCCCCGGCTGGTACGTTTTGGCGATCATGGCCGTCGTTGTTTCCGCCGTAAATTCGGCGGGATTCGGGATTTCCTCGTCACGGAATGACCGCGCGTCCAGCAGGAACACGGCGGCGTCGCTGCCATACGTCTGGTAGCGGTACAGCTTGCGCTCCTCCGCCGTGCGCGGGTCGCCGGTATCACTGTAGAACTCGTCGCGCAGCGGGTTATATTCCTGGAACACCTGCAAGCCGGTTTCGTACAGGTCGGTATCGTTGATAAATTCCGCCTCGCTGCTGCCAAAACGCGGGTCGGATGACGGCGGCGCGCCGCCGGCGAAATCGTTGGTCACTTCATGGTCGTCAATGGTCGCCAGCACGGCGGTCGAGGCGCGCAGGTCGGCCAGTGTGTTTAGACCCTGGCGCTCCGCGTAAACCTCGTTGTGCTTGCGGCGGTAGTCTTCAACCGTCGTCGCCTGCCCGATTGGCACGTCCGGCGACGGGTAATCGGCGTAGATGGTATCGCCGTGCAGCACGAAGAAATCCAGGTCGCGCTCGTCGGCATTCCGCACCGATGGGTAGGGCGCCAGTTCGCCGCGCCAGTCGCCAGACACGCCAAAGCGCAGCCCCGCTATCGTGCCGGCTTCCGCCGGCGTGCGGAACGTACCAGCCGCGCTGTTGCCGGCGGCATCGGTCGCGCGGTAGCTGTACTGCGTCGCCGGTGACAAGCCGTCTATGGCGACCTTCACCGGTAGCAGCGGGTCGGTCACGTCGGCGGTCACCGTCTGCATGATGCTGTCGAAGTCGGCATCGGCGGCCACTTCAAACGTCACCGTGCCGGTTTCGCTGCTGCGCGTCCACAGCACCGCCGTTGTCTGCGTCACGTCCCCGGCAGCGACGCCGTTGGGCAGCGTTGTCTCCGGCTGCGCGGCAGCCAGCCCGCCGGTTAACACAAAAATCCCAATCATGAGCCAGAAACGTTTTGTTGCCATAACATCAATCCTTTCTGTTTGAAACTCATTGTGTCGCAACCTCAAGCCGCGCCCTGAACATTCCCGCCTACAATAAAGAATGTAAACCGCCAATGGGAGTGAAGCAAACGATGTTAAAAACCGATTGGGTGCAATATTTTTTACCCGCTATCGAACTTCTCCTGCGCGGTGTCGACCCGTACCAATCGGTTTACATTGTCAATCCGCCCTGGACGTTTTTTATGCTGGCGCCGGTTGGTCTGCTGCCGCACTCGCTGGCCGTGGTGATCGGGGCGGTACTTCCCGTTCTGGCGCTGGTTTATGCCGCCTGGAAAGTGCGGAAACCTTACCTGATTGCCATCGTCGGCCTGACCTTCCCCTTCATTTATCTGTGTGTCTACGGCAACCTGGACTGGATGGTGCTGCTGGGTGTGCTGGGCGCCAATTCGCTGTCGCCTTTTCTGCTGACCGTCAAACCGCAGGCGGGCGCGCTGGTACTGGTCAGCCTGCTGGGCCGGTTGAAAGGCAAAAGCTGGCAGGCCTACGCCCGCGTGTTTGGCCCGTTCCTGGTCATCGGTAGCCTGCTGCTGCTGCTGTTCCCCGGCTTTATGGGCTACCTCACGACCTTTAATGTGCGGCTGGCAGAGGTTGCCACCTTCTCGCTCTTTCCGTACACGCTGCCGCTGGTGCCGCCGCTGCTGTGGTTGGCTTACCGCCGCGCCGACCCCCTGTATGGCACACTGGCATCCCTGTGCATCTCCCCCTATTTCCTGTTCTGGAGCGTGGTTCCTACACTGTTTCTTATCGCCAGTCGCAACTGGAAATGGGGCATCATCGCCAATCTGCTGACCTGGGTGGTTGTCGCGCTGGTGCTGCTGGATGTTATAACCTTTCAGTTCTAGGTTCAACTCGTCTGAAACTGGCGCAAGGAACGCTTGAGTTATTTACTATAAAGTGTAACGGAATTTTGCTCAGGTAAAAAAACTATAACCCGGTGTCCGAGCGTGGTCTGCAATATCATGACATGATGAGGGCAGGAGCAGCGGAGGGGTAGCCTTGGCGACGCGGACAATACGAGTTTTAAAGCAGCGTGATTGGACGGAAGCGGAGTTACTGGCGGCGAATTTCCAGTATTATGCCGTTCGTAAACGGCTGGTGATGGCGAAGATGCTGGAAACATCGGTAGATGTGGAACTGACGCTGGAAGTGCTGGTCGCCGGCGAGGGGGATATTATGATTTATGACCCCGGCGATACGTTCCACAACCAGCTTGACGATTATAATCACTGGCCGGTCAAACGCGACCTGTTCCGCCAGAATTACCGCCGCTGGGACGAACCCGACTGGACGCCGAACCCCATCGAAACGTTTTTGATCGCGCATGGCTGCCGCCCGTATTACAAGGCTGTGGGTGTCTGGGCGCAGCAGCTTACCCGCAACCTGTACGTGCAGTCGCTGGAGAGCCAGCGTCCGGTGCTCATCCCCCCCGGACGCTGGTTGTGCGTCGGCGTGCAGGGCGAGCCTTACCACATGAACGACCGGGATTTCCGCAGCCGTTACATCATCCCCGCCGCAACCGCCTGACCACAGTAGCCTCGCGCCGCAGTCAGCGGTACACTCTGTTCCGGCGAGTGGTGGAGGGGCGGTATGCGAAGGCGAACGCTTATTGTCGTGGCGGCTGTGGCCGGGTTGCTGGTGCTGGCGCTGGTCATCATGACGCTTACGCTGTCGCTGACTGCTCCGGCCATCGGCAACGTGTTCTCCGATGTGAGTTCGGCGCTGAATGTTACGGCGACGCCCGTGCAACGGTTGACACCGACGCGGCTGCCCACGTCCACGCGCCCGGCCCCACTGCCGCAAATCGAACCGCCCGCCGGCCTGACGGCAACCGCGCAGACCGAGCATGTATCAACCCCCAGAGACCTCGGTATCGTGCCAACCCTACAGCCCGGCGAACCCGCTGGCGGTGTCGAGGCCGCCGAAGAAGAATTCACATCCACACCTGTCGAAACAGCGGTGAAAGTCGCGGACGCGGCGCTGCTGATCCGCAGCGATGTTTCCGGCGAGATCATCGGTGACGGCACGGTGCAGATTTACGCCCCCCGCGCCGCCCGCTACCCGGAAAGCGCGCTGGTGCGGCTGGAACTGAACCTTGACAACTTCTACATCACGCCTACGCCGACCGGCGGACGCGGCACGCCTGTTCCCCGCGCGACTTCCGTCAGCGAGGGCATTCCGACGGCAGGCGCGCCGCTGCTCACCGATTCCGGTGTGCCGGTCTACGAGCGCATGGGCGCGTCGCTGTTTTGCAGCGAGCGCAGCTTTGACGGCTGCGACAGCGGTTATGACCGCAGCCGCGCCAGACTGGTCACGTCCCGCCGCACCACCTGGGAATGGACGATCTTCCCCCGCCAGGACGCGCGTGGCCTGCAAAATCTGCGCCTGGAACTGTGGATTACGCAGCGCAACCTGGACGGCCAGCTTGAAATCCTGTCGCTGGACGGCACGCAGTACCCGTTCCAGATTGAGGTCAACCCCCCGGCGGGTCTGCCGCCCTGGCTGCCGGTCGTTGCTGGCGCTGTGGTGCTGGCGCTGGTGGCCGGGGTGGTGATCGCCCGCCGCCGCGTGCCCGCCGCGTTGCCGTCTGTCACGGACCGCAAAAAGCCGCTGGTGTTTATCAGCTACCGGCGTGGGTCAAGCTGGGCGCAGGCGCGCAGCATCGCCCAGAGCTTGCAGGGCCGGGGCGCCAACGTGTTTATTGACGTGGATGACATCAACGAAGGGCGCTTTGCGGAGATCATCGAAACGACGATTGACCGCTGCGACTACTTCGTGCCCATCCTTACGCCGGATACACTTGAATCGGACTGGGTGCGCCGGGAAATCCGGCACGCGCTGGCGCGGAAAAAGGTTATCATCCCACTCCTGGCCGATGGCTTTCGCCTCGAAGAAGGCACGCTGCCAGACGACATCCGCGAGATCGCCAGCCATAACGCCATCACGCTGCTGCCGGAATTTTACGAGGAAGCGATCAACCGCCTGGCAGAGCGATTTTTGAAGCTGTAAAGCGGAATTAAGCCGTCGCCACGCCCATCGGTTATAATCGCCGCTTATGATACACGTTGGCTTAAACGCGCATTTACTCGCCCGGCAGGCCGGCTACCGCACCGCCGGGATTCACGGTTATATCTATGGCCTGCTGGCGCACCTGCGCCGGAACGCACCCGACGACTGGCGCTTTACGGTGCTGGTCGGCGCGGGCAGCGACGCCCGGTTTGACGGACTGGACGTGCGCCCGTCACGCTGGAGCACGGAGTCGCCGCTGCGTCGCATCCTGTGGGAACAGGTCGCCCAACCGGGGCAGTTGCGCGATTTTGACCTGTACCACGCGCTGGCGTTTGTAGCGCCGCTGGCGCTGCCGGTGCCCAGCGTCGTCACCGTCTACGACCTGAGTTTTATCCACTATCCGCAGGTATTGCCGGCCTCGCGCCGCCTGTATCTGCGGCTGTTCACGGCGCTGTCGTGCCGCTGCGCCCGGCGGGTCATCGCCATCTCGCACAGCACCGCCCGCGATCTTCACGTTTCGCTTGGCATTGCCAGCGATAAAATTGACGTGGCCGCGCCCGGTTATGACACGGCACGTTACCGACCGCTTCCGCCAGAGCAGGTGGCGGCCTTCCGCCGGCAGCAGGGGCTGCCGCCGCGCTTCTGGCTGTTTGTCGGCACGCTCGAACCCCGCAAAAACCTGCCAACGCTGCTGACCGCCTACGCCGCATTGCCACGCGGTGAACGCCTGCCGCTGGTGCTGGGCGGCGGCAAAGGCTGGGATTACGACGCGATTTTTGCGGCGATTGCACGTTACGATCTGGCGGACGACGTTCACCTGCCGGGCTTTATCCCTGTGGAAGACCTGCCCCTCTGGTACAATAGTGCCGAGGTCTTTATCTATCCCTCGGTGTTTGAGGGCTTCGGCTTGCCGGTGCTGGAGGCGATGGCCTGCGGCACGCCGGTGATCGTTTCGGATGTGTCATCGCTGCCGGAGGTGGCCGGCGCTGCCGGGATGCGCCTGCCGCCGACCGATGTCGCTGCCTGGACGCAAGCCCTGCGCCGCGCGCTGGTAGACGCCGACTGGCGCGAGGCCGCCCGCCAGCAGGGTTTCCACGAGGCGGCGCGCTATCGCTGGGACGACACGGCGCGGCAAACGCTGGCGAGTTACCGGAAGGCGTTATCGTCGTAGAGGTAGGCCCTGATGAAAAAACGCAAAATGGCGGTGACGGCACTTGACCAGACCATCGCCGATTTGGCGCGCACAACCGACCACACCACGTTAGCGATCTGGGCGGCGGACTGCGCGGAACGGGTGCTGCCATATTATGAGGAACAGTATCCCACCGACAGCCGGCCCCGACAGGCGATTGAAGCCTGCCGGGCATGGGCGCGAACCGGTGTGTTCAGGATGGCCGATATACGCGGCGCTTCGCTCGCAGCGCACGCGGCAGCCCGTGAAGCGCCAGAGGGCAGGCCGGCGCACTCGGCGGCCCGCGCCGCCGGGCAAGCAGTAGCAACCGCCCATGTTCCCGCTCATGCCATCGCTGCCGCCATTTATGCCGCCACTGCTGTCCGGGATGCCGCCACCGCCGACGAGGATGATGCGGCCACCGTCCGCGAACGGGAGTGGCAGTACCGGCACCTGCTTGAATTGCAGAAAAACCGGGTTGCGTAGAGTATTGGTTTAAGACAATCAATGGCAAACGAACCGTTACCACCACGCCGCAGTGTATATATGCCCAGGGGCTTCTGGCCGCTGCTGGATTTCGCGCTGGTATTTGTTGCCTTCGCCATTGCTTATTACATGCGCTACGAATTGCAGCTCATCCGCCAGGTGTTTGAGGTCAACCGCGCCCCGTTTGGACCATATCTGCCCTATGCCGCCGTGTTTGGTTTTCTGCTGGTGCTGAACTACCAGGGCAGCGGCCTGTACAAAAGCATCCGTGGGCGCTCCTGGATGGAGGAAGTGTACAGCGTCTTTAACGGCGTCACCAACGCGACGGTGGTGGTGCTGGGGATGTATTTTGTGTTCCAGCCGCTGGTGTTCAGCCGGTTGATGCTGGTATATGTCGCCATTATCACCATCATCCTGCTGGCCGGCGTGCGTGCCGCGCGGCGCATCGTGCAGGCCCACCTGCGCTCGAAAGGGATTGGCGTTCAGCGCGTGCTGGTGGTCGGCGCTGGTGACGTGGGTAAGGCGGTGCTGCGCACCATGATCGCCCGGAAGGAACTGGGCTACCAGCCGGTCGGCTACGTGGACGACGACGCCGAACTGGCGAGCGTGGACCTGGGGCGGGTGAAGGGGCTGGGTGGCCTCAAAAATCTGCGCCAGACGATCCGCAGCAACGTGGTTGATCTGGTGGTTATCACGCTGCCCTGGGCGCAGCACGACCGGATACTGGAACTGGTGCAGACCAGCAAACGCGCCGGCGCGGAGGTGCGGGTGGTGCCGGATGTGTTCCAGTTGAATTTGCGCCAGGTGCATGTCGAAAACCTGGACGGTATTCCCTTGCTGGGCGTGACCGGCGGCGTGCAATTCTCCAACCGGGGTTACGTGGTGAAGCGTATCCTCGACCTCGGCCTGATCGTGCTGGCGTCCCCCGTGATCGCGCTGCTGTTCGCGCTGATCGCGCTGGCAATCCGGCTGGAAGGGCCGGGGCCGGTCTTTTACCGGCAGAAACGCATCGGGCGCAACGGCCAGCCATTTGAGATGGTGAAGTTCCGCAGCATGATTCCCAACGCGGATGTGCTGCGGGCGCAGCTTATCCGCGAAACGCAGGAAGACCCGCGCCACCCCAAGTTCAAGAATGACCCGCGCGTGACCCGCGTCGGGCGCTTTCTGCGCAGCACCAGCCTGGATGAACTGCCGAACCTGATCAACGTGCTGTTGGGACAGATGAGTCTGGTCGGGCCGCGCCCGCCCACGCCGGACGAGGTGAAACTGTACGACCCCTGGCATATGCAGCGGCTGCAAACCCTGCCCGGCATGACTGGCCTGTGGCAGATCAACGGGCGCAGCGACGTGCCGTTTGACGAGATGTGCCTGCTCGATATTTATTACATCGAAAACTGGTCGGTGAAACTGGACGCGCAAATCCTGATGATGACGCTGCCGCGTGTGCTGCTGGGGCATGGCGCGTATTAAAAGTTCTATTTAACGAACCGCCAATGCGCCAGGAGCGCCAGGAAATTCTGATAGAAATAATCTTGGCGTCCTTTACGTCTTGGCGGTTTATATTCATTCTTGAGGATACAAACATGCGTTTATCGCGCCTGATTTTGCTGTTTGCCATCGCGTTTGCCGTGCTGCTGATCGCGCCGGCGCTGCTCAGCCAGCCGTTTGGCCCATACCCGCTGATGAAGACTGGCGACGTGGTGGATTTGCTCACGCCGCTGGTTCTGCTGCCGCTGTACTGGCTGCTGTTCCGGCTGGATGAACCCCCCTCCACCCGTGAAACCCTCCTGTTTCTGGTGCTGGCGGCGGCCTGGGTGGAGGGGCAGGGGATGCACCTCAGCGCCAATTCCATCGGCCACCTGTTACAGGACGCGACCGAAACGGATGTTTACCGGCTGACTCACTTCTACGATGAAGTCCTTAGCCACTACCTGTGGCATATTGGCATTGTTGGCCTGACGGCGCTGCTGCTGTGGCGGCAGACGCGACGCCGTTTCGCCCCGGCGTCCATCCGGCTGGAACAGATTGCCGGCCTGATTTACGGGATCGTTTATTTCATCATCTTCATCGAGGCCGGCACCGTGCCGCTGGGACTGCCGTTTGCGCTCATCGTCACTGCGCTGGGGCTGCTGCGCTGGCGGGGACAGTTCCGGCAGCAGCCGCTGACGACATTTTTTACCGCCGCCCACTTGATCGCTTCGATATTGTTCCTGATCTGGTTCATTCGCTGGGGCGGCTTCCCCCAGTTCAGCGAACTGGGCATCATCTAGATTGAGGTTACAATGACGCTCGAAGGTCTGGCCTTCGCCATCTTTCTGTTTGGCCTGCGTATCCTGAATAACGCGATCGGCACGGTGCGGGTCATCCTTATCACCCGCGGTCAGCGGTTTCTGGCGGCGGTGCTGGCGTTCATCGAGGCGCTTATTTTTGCGATTGTTTTCGCCAATGTTGTAAGCGACCTGTCCAACATCTTTAACCTGCTGGCCTACTGTCTCGGTTTTTCGATTGGCGGCTACGTTGGCATGGCAATCGAGTCGCGTTTTATCACCAGCTACGTGATCGCCACCATCATCACGCAGGCGCACGGCCACCATCTGGCGACGGCGCTGCGGGAACGTGGCTTCGGCGTCACGGAGAGCGTCGGTGAAGGCCGCGACGGTATGGTGATTATGCTTCGCAGCGTGATCGCCCGCCGTGACATCAGCGACGTACTGCAAACCGTGCGCGAGGTGCAGCCGGACGCGTTTGTGTCCATCGAGGAAGCCCGCGCGATTCAGCATGGCTGGGTGCGCCAACTGGCGCGCAACCACTATCGCTGAGAGACAGTTTCCTGTTACCGGTTTTCGGCTTCCAGAAATTTGGCAGGCGAGTCATTGCTGGCACAAAGCCTAACTGGCAACCTGGTAACTTCGGTAAAGCGTAGGGCAGCCGTAGGGAACATTCTCAGCAGTTAACACGTCTTATAGATGCGCGCCGTAAAATGGGCGCGAGCGATGTGATAACAGAGGAGGTTCCGAGATGAGTAGGTTGAACGCAAGAGTCTTCAGCACCGCCGGACTGGTCATCCTGGCCGTCCTGGTGCTACTGTCGGTGGCGGGCGGCCCGGCCTTCGCCCAGGTACCGCAGCCGGGAAGTCTGCTGCCCACCAATTCGATTACCGTCAGTGGCGCGGGGCAGGCCAGCGGCACCCCGGACGTGGCGTACATCAACCTGGGCGTGGATACGGTGAACGCCAACATCAGCGAAGCGGTGTCACAGGCGAACAGCACCATGCAGGCGCTGATTGAAGCGATCCAGGCGACCGGCGTGGCGCTGGAGGATATTCAGACGATCAGCTTCAACGTCTACCCGGAAGACCGGTTTGACCCGCAGACCGGCGCGTCCACCGGTGAGCGCAATTACCGCGTCAACAACATGCTGAATGTGACCGTCCGCGACATCAGCAAGGTCAGCGATGTGATCCAGGCCGGACTGAACGCGGGCGCGACCAGCGTGAACAGCCTCAGCTTTGGCATCGCGGACACCAGCGGACTGGAACAGGAAGCCCGCGTGAAGGCGGTCGAGAATGCCCGCAACCGCGCGCAGAACCTGGCGGAGGCCCTCGGCGTGACGCTGGGTGAGCCGATCATCGTCAACGAAACGTTCGGCGGCGTGCCCGGCCCGATCTTCGACGCAGCGATGGCGGGGCTGGGCGGCGCTGGCCCGCAGATCACCCCCGGCCAGATTAACGTGACCGTCAACGTGACCGTGACGTTCTCGATCAGCGGGCAGTAATAACACGCCCGGTGGATGACAAATGCGTAGGGACGAGGCACGCCTCGTCCCTACCCGAAAAAACGACCGGGGCGACCGATGAGTCGCCCTGTGTTTTTTTTGTGAGCGGTGGAACCGTCACTCGCTTTCGTAGGTTTCCACCTTGCGCACGCTGGTCTTGCTGAACAGCGCCCGTACCAGCAGTGTCAGCACCCACGCCGCCAGCGCGTACACCACCATCGCAATCACGGATGATACCTCAAAGGCGACGCCGGTGGTTGTGGTTGGCGTGGCGGTCAGGCCAAAAAACGGCCACAGAAACACATCCGTTACCGAATAGACAAACTGGGCAAACGTGGCTTCGGGGTTGGCGACAATCAGCCGTAGCACGATGCGGAAGGCGATCAGGCCGATGATGATGCCGAAGATAATCCAGATGATCTGGTTGATGCGGGCGATAGTGTTCTGGCGTTCCGCGCCTTCGTCCCGCACCACGCGCTGGCGGCGAACCGCGCCACCGGGCGACCGGTCCACCCGCACCTGTTCGCGGCGGTCAACCGGGTCAATATCTGGCTGCTGTGCCATAATACTGTACCTCCAATTCTTCTCCTCATACCGCGCATGATGCCACAGCGGACGCAAGAATAGCGTTAAGGGAATGTTGGAGACCGTTCTTATAAACCGATCTATAACGGAAAAGAAGTTACCAGTTGTCAGTTATCGGCTACCAGAAAAAAACCGGAAACCGGCAACTGGCAACTTTTTCTGTGTCTTTGCTTAATCAACTTTTTCTGGCGATTTCCCACGCCAGATGGTTGATTTCGGGGATAATCAGCTTTTCCAGCGCTACCTGCACGGCGTTCGGGCTGCCCGGCATGGAGAACACCAGTGTTCCCCGGTAAACGCCCGCCGTCGCCCGGCTGAACATGGCCGCCGCGCCGACTTCCTGGAAGCTCAGCAGCCGGAATAGTTCGCCGAAGCCGGGCAGCGTCTTTTCCAGCATCCGGCTCACCACGTCATAGGTCGTATCGCGCGGGCTGATACCCGTCCCGCCGTTAAACAGGATCAACTGTACGCCCGGCATAGCGGCCAGTTCGTCCAGCACGGCAGCCACCTGGTCGGGTTCATCCTTAATCAGCCGGTAAGCCGCAACGACGTGGCCGAGTTCTGCCATGCGCGCTTCGATATACTGGCGGTTCTGGTCAGTATCCGGCGTGCGGGTATCGCTGACAGTGACGATAGCGACCGTCACCGGCCCATGACCGGCTTTCTCGCGGTGTTCCTGTGCGCCCATTGATGACAAAGCTCCTTTAACCTGAGGATGATGCTAACCTTATCTCATTTGACATTCGGTTAAAACCTGCTTAAACTGTACATATGTTGGCACATGGAGAAAGTAAGTGCTGCCATGAGAATTGTCCTGCCAACCCCATATTGTGACACCTAAACGCGCGGTTTGGAGTGCTGTCCCGACCGCGCGTTTTTTCATATCTATCCAGGAATAGTATAAAGGAGTTCGGTCAATGGATTACGGCATGATCGGCAAAATCGAAAAGGCGAGACGTTACGCTGAAGAACCGCAGCGTATCACTTTCAACGCGCTCAACGTCGAATTCCGGGGTGATAACAATACCTATGAAACGTCCCTGAACGGGCACGGCTGGAACTGCACCTGCCCCGGCTTCCGCAGCCACAAGATTTGCCCGCACGTGATGGCGCTGGAAAAAGTGATGCGCCCGATGCTCAAGCGCGCGCCGCTGCCCTACGCTCCCGGCCAGAACGTCGTCAGCGACGTGGAAAAAGCCAAACGATATGCCGATGAACGCGACCGCATCCAGATCAAAGCCTTTGATGTAACCTTCCACGGGAACAACAACGACCACCATTTCGGCCACGATGAGTCGCGCTGGCACTGCGACTGCGATTTCTTCCGCAGCCGGGCAGTATGCAGCCACACGATGGCGATGGAGCGTATCCTGGGGCCGATGCTGCCGGCCAAAACACCGGTGACGGGGTAAGCCAAAAATTAAATAGGTGAGATGAGTAGGGGCGAACCGGCGGTTCGCCCCTCTTGTTTATGGTTACGGATACTTGCGGTTGAGCATCCGCGCATACGGAATCGTCTCGCGGATGTGCGGCAGGCCGCAAATCCAGGCGACGGTGCGCTCCAGCCCCAGGCCGAAGCCGGCGTGTGGCACGCTACCGAAGCGCCGCAGGTCGAGATACCAGGCATACGCCTCGCGGCCAATGCCCATCTGTGCCACGCGCTTTTCCAGCAAAGCCTGATCCCAGATACGCTCGCTGCCGCCGGTGATTTCGCCGTAGCCTTCCGGCGCGAGCAAATCCACGCTGCGGCACACCTCCGGGCGGCCTTCCACCGGCTGCATGTAAAACGCCTTAAACACCGACGGGAAGTTATAGACAAAAACCGGCTTGTCAAACATCTGCGTCAGTTCGGTTTCGTGCGGGCTGCCGAAGTCCGTGCCCCACTCGATCTCGACCTGGGCGCGGTATTCCGGGTCTTTGATCTCGGCAGCGCGTTTGTTCAGGCGTTCCACCGCTTCGTCGTAGCTGATGCGGGGGAAGGGCGGAAGCACGTTTTCCAGCCGGCTGGTATCGCGTTCGAGGATTTTCAGTTCCGGCTGGTGTTTTTCCAGCACCGTCTGGACGATGTGGCTGATGAACTGTTCCTCCATCTCCATCAGGTCTTCCAGCGAGAAAAACGCCATCTCCGGCTCCAGCATCCAGAATTCCATCAGATGCCGGCGCGTTTTGGACTTCTCGGCGCGGAAGGTCGGGCCGAAGCAGTACACCTTGCCAAACGCAGCCATGTTCGCCTCGTTGTACAGCTGGCCGGTCTGCGCCAGGAAGGCCGGTTCGCCAAAGTAGTCAATGCTGAACAGCGTGGTGGTGTCCTCGCCTGCCGCCGGCGTGATGATCGGCGTGTCTACCAGCAGGTAGCCGTGATCGTCCAGCCAGTTGCGAATTTCGCGTACGATGGTGGCCCGCACCCGCAAAATTGCCCACTGGCGCGATGATCGCAGCCACAGGTGGCGGTTGTCCATCAGGAATTCAACGCCGTGTTCTTTCGGCGTGATTGGATACTCGTCGGCCATCTGTATCAGTTGCAGGCTTTTGATGCCCAGCTCGTAGCCGCCGGGGATGCCAGGCGCGCGGTCGTCCTTCCGCACCGCGCCGGTGACAATGATGGATGATTCCTGGGTCAGCTTGCTGGCGATCTCAAATTCCGCTTCGGCCATCTCCTTCCTGAAGGCCACACACTGAGCGATGCCGGTGCCGTCGCGCAGTTGGATAAATTGCAGCTTGCCCTTGTCCGTGCGGTTATAGACCCAGCCGCGCAGGGTAACTTCCTGCCCCTCGTACCGGGCGATGTCGCGGATGTTGATGATGGTTGCCACGAAACGTTATCCTTGCTGAAAAATGAAAGGGATGCGCCCAATTATACCCCCCGCCCTCGTTCCGGCAATTTAGGCCAGAAACCCTGCCGGAAATGGGTCAACCGGACGGTTGTAGGTCTCGCAACAAATCGTTAGAATGGATAAAACCTTCAAGTCAGGTTGTTGGCTGTTTAATCTTTGAGGGTTAGCTTTTTATCCGTTTTACAGCGATAATGGAACAGCGCCATGGAACTCGAAACCAACATCGGCAACTGGCACTACGCCTATATGGATATGATCCGGCACTGGCATCCGGAGTCGGAGAAGTACACCGGCGGCGATGCCCTGTTTACGGCGCTGGAAAACGGCTGGCAGCTTCATCAGGAAGTGGAGTTTGAGGAATACTGGCTGGCGGGCGTTCGCAGCGTGCTGGTCTACCGCTTCAAACTCACCCGCAACGGCGAAACGATGGTGATGCCGGTCATCCGCAATCCTTACGTCAACCGCATTGTGCGGGAAATGCCGGCCACGCTCGTTCCCGCCGAAGCCCACGACCCGGAAGCCAGCAGCCGCTTTAGACCCAGCCGTTAGCGTAAGCGGCGGCCAGTCGCACCGTTTGCAGGTGAATCGCCGCTACGTCTTCCACCCGGCGGGCATAACCGCCCGCCATGACCACCGCCACCGGCAGGCCCCAGCGGCGGCACAGGTCGAAGATGAGCCGGTCGCGCTGTTCCAGCCCGGCCATCGTTAGCTTCAGCCGCCCCAGCCGGTCGCCTTCGTAGGGGTCAGCCCCCGCCAGATAAATCGCCAGGTCGGCGCTCGCCAGCGCCAGCGCCCGCTGCGCGCCTTCTTCCAGCAGCGACAGGTATTCGCTGTCGCCTGTTCCGTCGTCCAGTTCGATATCCAGATCGCTGATCGCCTTGTGGAACGGGAAGTTCTTCGCGCCGTGAATTGAGAAGGTGAAGATGCTGGAATCGCCGGCGAGGATCGAGGCCGTGCCATCCCCCTGATGCACGTCACAGTCGAGGATAATCACGCGGCGGGCGCGGCCTTCCGCCTGCATGGCGCGGGCGGCAATCGCCGTGTCGTTAAAGACACAGTAGCCCGCGCCGTAATCGCGATGGGCGTGGTGCGTGCCGCCGGCCAGGTTCACCACCGCGCCCTCTACCAGTGCAAACCGGCAGGCGCCGATGGTGCCGCCGGACGAGCGCCGCGACCGTTCGACCATTCCCGGCGACCAGGGAAAGCCGATGCGCCGGATTTCCGCCGCTGTCAGCGTCCCGGTTTTCACCCGCTCCAGATAAGCCCCGTCATGGGCGCGCAGGATTTGTTCATCACTGGCAGCGTCGGGAATGAGTAAATCATCCGGCGCCACCACGCCGGCCTCCAGCACGCGCTCCCGCAGCAGGCTATACTTGCGCATTGGGAAGCGGTGGTCGGGCGGCAGCGGCAGGACAAACTGATCGGTATAGAAGGCCTTCATCGGTCAGGTTAAAGAAATTTCATGAAAAATTAAGATTTCCTTGTGCACATTCGCCAATCCATTTTAACCCGAATCGGTGTATGATTTTTCTAACTCTATAGGATACGTTCGTTCGTAATTCCACACTGTACCATCCGCTACACCACCGTTTCCCGGTTTTACGAAAAATAGTTCGGTAAAGGGCGGCTACTATGTCAGAATATACCCATAACGGATGGCTTTTCGCCATCGAAGAAGATATCGGCGATATTTACCGGCACTGGCAGCCCCAATCCGAGTATTATGCCGGCGGCGATGCGCTGGCGACCGCGCTTTACCTGGGCTGGCAGGCCAGTGATATCGTGCTGCTGGAACGGCGCTGGCAGGGCGGTTCGCGCCGCATCAACATCTATCATTTTGAACTGTCGCGGGGCGACGACACGATGGCGATGCCCGTACTGGGCAACCCGTATGTCGAGCGGCTGATCGCCGAGCAGGGCCTGCGTGTGGCGCACCTGAGCAAAAACAAACCCACGCTACCGGTGAAAACCATCCGCCCCCGAGTTGCAGCGCCGGCGAGCCAGACGAAAGAAGCCTGGACGTAAGCAGCGTACCGGGGTTGAGGTTCAACCGAAATTCAGTCAGACACAGCTTTGATGCTTTGGCCGCCTGCAAGGCGGCCTTTTGCTTTTGTATCCAGTACTGTTAGACTCGCGTCCTTTACCTTGTCTTTAATTGACAACGTTTGCAAACGGCGTTACACTACTTGAAAACGTTTGCAAAATGACTTAAAAAATGCCTGCTTCATTAACCCGCACTGCTGTTTCCGTTTTTGCCGGAGCGTCGTATGAGCGATAAACCCGGCAGGCCGCGCAGCGCCACGATCAAAGATGTCGCGCGGGAAGCCGGCGTCTCCTACTCCACCGTTTCGCGCGTCTTAAACGACTACCGCCACGTCCACCCGGATAAACGCCGGCGCGTACTGGACGCAATGGAACGGCTGGGTTACACCGTCAATCTGCAAGCGCGCAGCCTGGCGGGCGGGCGCTCGCAGATGGTCGGGCTGGTGGTTCACGATCTCGGCAATCCCTACACCGCACAGATTGTCCAGAGTATTGATGAAGAACTGGCGACCGCCGGTTACGAACTGGCGCTGCACACCACGCACGGCCACCACCATAAAGAGGCCGTTTACGTTGATCTCCTGACGCACGGCCTGGCCGACGGCGTGCTGATGCTCATTCCGCTTGGCCCAACGCCCTATCTGCGGCAGTTGCGCGACCGGAACTATCCCTACGTCATCCTGTCCGATCACCAGCAGCACGATGGTTACAGTCCTGTAGTGACGACTACCAGCCGGCAGGGCGCGGTTGATGTGATGCAGTGTCTGATCGAACTGGGGCACCGGCGCATCGGCTTCATCGGCGGCAGGCACGACTTTGTCAGCGCGGCGGAACGGCTGGACGCCTATCGGGCGGCGCTGGCCGCCTGCAACCTATCGTTTGACCCCGCGCTGGTGCAGGCTGGCGACTACCAGTATCGTTCCGGTTATGCCGCCGCCACTGCGCTGCTGGATTTGCCGCAGCCCCCAACCGCGATTTTTGCCGCCAACGATTTGATGGCTTTTGCGGTTTATGACGTAGCCCGCAGCCGGGGCATCCGTATCCCGAAGGATTTGTCTGTCGTCGGTTTTGATGACGTACCCCAGGCATCCTACATGCACCCGCCGCTGACAACCGTGCGCCAGCCGTTGATCGAGATGGGACGAACTGCTGCCCGGCTGCTGCTTCAGGCGATTGAAAACCCGGCGCAGCCCGCTGACATGGTGGTTTTGCCGACCGAACTGGTCATCCGGGATTCCTGCCAGCCTCCGGCGCATTTCTCGCGCCGCTTTCCGAGTACGACCGCCGAAACGAAAGGAGTTTGACCGGACGCAACGAGACACGATAGATCGGCACAGACACATAAACTGCCCAACTGTTACCAAAAGAAGGAGTGTTTGTCATGCGTAAATACTGGTTTCTCACCCTTGTCCTGGCGCTGTTGATCGTCAGCGTGCCCGCGCTGGCGCAGGACGCCAAGACCATCACCTTCTGGCACATCCAGAACACCGACCCCGGCCCGGAACTGATTCAGCAGGCGGTAGACCGTTATATGGCGGACAACCCCGGCGTGACAGTGGAAGTCGTCGCCATGCAGAACGATCCGTACAAGACGCGCATCCGCACGGCGATGGGCGCGGGCGACCCCCCGTGTGTCTTCCCGTCATGGGGCGGTGGCCCGCTGTACGAATACGTGCAGGCCGGGCAGGTGATTGACCTGACCCCGTACATGGAAGCCGACAACTACAATGATCGGTTCGTGCCCGCGTCGCTCTCCAACGTGACGTTCGACGGCAAAATCTACGGCGTGCCGGTGGAGAATACCGCCGTCGCGGTGATTTATTACAACAAGGACGTATTCGCCCAGTACAACCTGACCCCGCCGACCACCTGGGAAGAACTCAGGTCGGTCGCGCAGACGCTGATTGACAACGGCGTGGTGCCGTTCTCGCTGGCGAACAAGACCAAATGGACGTCCTCGATGTATTACATGTACCTGGTAGACCGCCTGGGCGGGCCGGAAGTGTTTGCCTCGGCGGCCAACCGCACCGGCGGAAGCTTTGAAGACCCGGTATTCGTGCAGGCCGGCGAAATGGTGCAGGAACTGGTGGACATGGGCGCGTTCATCGAGGGCTTTAACGGCCTCGACTACGACACCGGCCAGTCCCGGATGCCGATGTACGCCGACCAGGCCGCGATGGAACTGATGGGGTCGTGGCAGATCAGCACTTACAAGGCCGAAAACCCCGACTTCTACGAAAACAAGCTCGGTATCTTCCCCTTCCCGGCGGTGGAAGGCGACGAGGGCAGCCCGACCAACGTTGTTGACACGGTGGGCGACAACTACTATCACATCTCCTCAACCTGCGCCAACCCGGATGAAGCCTTTGAGATGATTACCTATCTCATTGACGACGAGTCGGTTGCGCTGCGTGTCGAAGCCGGGCGTATCCCGCCGGTGGTCGGCGTGACGGAAATGATCGAAGACCCGGTTCTGAAGCAGGTGGTTGAGCTGGTGGAGAATGCCGAAAGCGTGCAGTTGTGGTACGACCAGTATCTGCCGCCGGAACTGGGTGAAGTCCACAAGGATGCCATGCAGGCCCTGTTCGGTAAGGAAATCACCCCCGAAGAAGCGGCCAAACGCCACGAAGAAGCCGCCGTCAAGTTCTTCGGCAAGTAAGTAATTGTGTACCCGTAGGGGCGAACCGCCGGTTCGCCCCTACTTCGCCCGTCCCCGGTTCAAGGAGACATACGCATGGCATCCGTAGCGTCCCAGGACGCCGTAACCCTGAAAACTGCCCGGCGTAGGGCGTGGTTTCAGTGGAACGAATATACGCTGACGATCATCCTGTTTCTGCTACCGACGGTCTTTTTTATGACCGTGTTTGTTGTCTGGCCGATCATTTCGTCCTTCGAGTTAAGCCTGTACAAGTGGAACGGCATTGACCCGGTCCGCACGCCCATCGGCCTCGACAACTGGACGCGGCTGCTGCAGGATCAAATCTTCTGGCGGGCGTTTGGCAATAACCTGGTCGTAGTCGTGCTGTCCATCGCTATCCAGATGCCGCTGGGGATGCTGCTGGCGATCATGCTGGAGCGCGCCGGACGGCGGTTGATCTACAGGATTTTTAAGACGGTTTACTTTTTCCCGATGCTGATGTCCTCGGTTGCCATCGGCATCCTGTTTAAATACATTTACGACCCTTCGTTTGGCCTCATCAACCAGTTTTTGAAGGGTGTCGGGCTGGAAGGGCAAAGCTGGCTGGGCGAACCCAACCTGGCGCTGGTCGCCGTGATCGCCGTCATCTGCTGGCAGTACACACCGTTTTACATGATTCTGTTCCTGGCGGCGCTGAACGGCATTTCCGAAGAACTGCGCGACGCGGCGCTGATTGACGGCGCGAACCAGCCGCAGTATTACCGCTTCATCGCCCTGCCGCTGGTGCGCGGCACGCTGCGGACGGCGGTCATCCTGTCACTGATCGGGTCGCTCAAATATTTTGACCTGATCTGGGTGATGACCGAAGGTGGCCCCAGCAATGCCTCCGAACTGATGGCGACGTACATGTACAAAAAAGCCTTCCCCTCGTTTGAGATGGGTTACGGCAGCACCGTCGCGTCGGCGCTGTTTATCATCGTCATGGTGATCGCGCTGGCGTCGCTGTTCCTCACCCGGCGCTTTGAGACGGAGGTGTGACGATGGCAACTTTAAAATATCTGCCGGGACGCGCCGCCGTGTTTATCTTCGCGCTGGTGTGGCTAGTGATTGCCGGGATGCCGTTTTACTTCATGGCGATGACCGGCTTCAAAGGCCGGTTCGAACTGTTCTCCGGCGGCTCGGTGTTTGACTTCCCCAAAGCCGCCTCGCTGGAAAACTTCCAGGATGTGCTGACGCGCGGCACGTTCTTCCGCTACCTGTCGAACAGCGTCATCG
This sequence comes from Chloroflexota bacterium, assembly GCA_016223085.1. Classification (GTDB taxonomy): domain Bacteria; phylum Chloroflexota; class Anaerolineae; order Aggregatilineales; family Phototrophicaceae; genus CFX2. The sequence continues at coordinate 1,208,572 of JACRPS010000003.1, read as the reverse complement.
TCGTGGCGGTATCGGTCGCGCTGATTCTGCTGTTCAGCGCGATGGCCTCTTACGTCTTCGCGCGCATCCCGTTCCGCCTCAACCGCCCGCTGTTCGGGCTGATCGTCGCCGGGCTGGTGATACCGCTGCACGTCACGCTGATTCCGGTCTACCTGCTGACCAAGCAGATCGGCCTGTATGATTCGCTGTGGGCGCTGCTGGGGCCATATGTGGCGTTTAACCTGCCGCTGTCCATCTTTATCCTGACGGAGTTTATGCGCGCCATCCCGCGCGAACTGGAAGAAGCGGCGCGCATTGACGGCAGCGGCCCGATGCTCACCTTCTGGCGCGTGATTCTGCCGCTGTCCACGCCGGGGCTGGCGACGCTGGCGATCTACAATGCTGTCGCGCTGTGGAATGAATTTGTGTTTGCGTTTGTGCTGATTACGTCGCCGGAATACCGCCCGCTGCCGTTGGCAATCTGGGAATACCAGGGCGAATATTCGATGAACATCCCGGCGATTATGGCCGTGCTGACACTCTCGGCGCTGCCGCTGGTGCTGATCTATATCGTCGGCCAGGAGCGTGTGATTAAGGGCATCATGGCCGGCGCGCTGAAATAGCGGTCTATTGACAAGGAGTCATCTCATGTCCGTTTATCTTGATTCGGCACGCTCGGTTGAGGAGCGTGTAGCTGATCTGCTGTCGCAAATGACGCTGGACGAAAAAATCGCCCAGTTGGGTAGTTTCTGGGTGTACGAAGTGCTGGATGGCATCATCTTTTCGCCGGAGAAAGCGCAGCGGTTGATGGCGCACGGCATCGGCCAGGTAACGCGGCTGGGCGGCGCGAGCAACGTCCAACCGCGCCAGGCCGCCGAACTGGCGAACACCATCCAACGGTATCTGCTGGACAGCACCCGCCTGAAAATCCCCGCCGTGATTCACGAGGAATGCTGCGCCGGCTACATGGCCTACGGCGCGACGGTGTTCCCGCAGGCCATCGGCGTTGCCAGTACGTGGGAGCCGGAACTGGTGCAGGCGATGACCAACGTCATTCGCGAGCAGATGCGTTCTGTTGGCGCGCACCATGCCCTCGCGCCGGTGATTGACGTGGCGCGGGATGCGCGCTGGGGACGCGTGGAAGAAACCTTTGGCGAAGACCCGTATCTGGTGGCGCAGATGGGCATCAGCTATGTGAAGGGCTTGCAGGGCACGGATTTAAAAACCGGCGTTGTCGCCACCGCCAAACACTTTGTCGGTTACAGCATGTCCGAAGGCGGCATGAACTGGGCGCCGGCGCACATCCCGCCGCGCGAACTGCGCGAAGTTTACCTGTACACGTTCGAGGCGGCGGTGAAGGAAGCCGGCCTCGGCTCGGTGATGAATGCCTACCACGAACTCGATGGCGTACCGTGTGGCAGTTCCCGCGAACTGCTGACCGACATTCTGCGCAACGAGTGGGGCTTCGACGGTACGGTACTGTCGGATTACTTCGCCATTAACATGCTGAAAGAGTATCACCGGCTGGCGCGGGATAAGGCCGAAGCGGCGCGGCTGGCGCTGGAAGCCGGGATTGACGTGGAACTGCCCGGCACCGACTGCTACGGCGACCCGCTGCGGGAGGCGGTGCAGCGCGGGCTGGTGCGCGAATCGCTGGTGGACGTGGCGGTGCGCCGCGTACTGGGACAGAAGATCGCGTTGGGACTGTTTGAAAACCCGTTCGTGGACGCTGGCGTGGTCGCGTTTGATACGCTGCCGCAGCGCCAACTGGCGCGGGAAATCGCGCGGAAGTCCGTCGTGCTGCTGAAAAACGACGGCGACCTGCTGCCGCTGAAGCAAGACATCGGCTCGATTGCGGTCATCGGCCCGAATGCCGATCAGGTGCGCCACCTGTTTGGCGACTACTCGTATCCGGCGCACATCGAAACACTGCTGGAAATGCAGCGCAGCAATCCGCTTGGCTCGACGCTGCCGGACGGTATCGCGGAAATGAAGGATTTTATCAGGGTCGTCAGCGTGCTGGAGGCGATCAGACAAGCGGTATCACCGAATACGACCGTGCGTTACGCGCAGGGCTGCGACGTGCGTGGCACCTCCCGCGCCGGATTTGCGGAGGCGGTCAACGCGGCGAAACAGTCGGACGTGGCGGTGCTGGTGATGGGTGACAAGGCCGGCCTCACCGACGAGTGTACCTCCGGCGAAGCGCGCGACCGCGCCGAACTCGACCTGCCGGGCGTACAGGCGGAACTGGTCAAAGCCATTTACGACACAGGTAAGCCGGTGGTGCTGGTGCTGCTGACCGGCAGGCCGGTGACGCTTGGCTGGATGGCGCGGGATCTTCCGGCCATTCTGGAAGCGTGGTTCCCCGGCGAGGAAGGTTCTGGCGCGATTGCCGACGTGCTGTTTGGCGACGTGAATCCGGGCGGCAGGCTGCCGATCAGTTTCCCGGTGGACGTGGGGCAGGTGCCGGTGTATTACGGGCACAAGCCGTCCGGCGGGCGGTCGCACTGGAAGGGCGACTACGTGGAAACCAGCAGCAAGCCGCTGTACCCGTTTGGTTACGGCCTGAGCTACACGCGCTTTGAATACGCCAATCTGCGCGTGGAAGCGGCTCAGGCGCGTGCCGGCGATACTGTTACCATCCGCGCCGACGTGCGTAACAGCGGCCTCCGCGCCGGTGACGAAGTGGTGCAGCTTTACGTGAACGTGCCGTCGGCCAGCGTCACCCGCCCGGTGAAGGAACTCAAGGGCTTTAAGCGTGTCACGCTTCAACCCGGCGAAACCAGCACCGTGATTTTTGAACTGCCCGTGAATCTGCTTGGCTTCTACAACCGCGAGATGCAGTTTGTGGTCGAACCCGGCATAGTCGAGGTGATGGTCGGCGCGTCATCGGCGGACATCCGGCTGACCGGTGCGTTTGAGATCGTCGGCGAGGCCGCGCCGGTCGAGAAGGTGTTCACCAGCCGGGCGACGGTGGAATAATAGCTGGACGTTTTGAACGTCCAGCGACTGCAAAATCCGGCGCTTATGGGTATCCTATAGCCATGTAATCGTGAAGCATGGGGGATAGCCACATGGAACTGACTACCGTTACCATCGAGAAGCCGGAAGCGACCAATTTTATTCTGGGGCAGAGCCATTTTATCAAGACGGTTGAGGACATTCACGAGGCACTGGTGAGCGCCGTGCCGGGCATCCGCTTCGGCCTCGCTTTCTGCGAAGCCTCTGGCGCGTGTCTGGTGCGCTGGAGCGGCACCGACGACGCGATGATCGAACTGGCGAAACAGAACGCGCTGGCGCTTTCCGCCGGGCATTGTTTCATCGTTTTTCTGGCGGAAGGCTTTTACCCGATCAATGTCCTCAACGCGATTAAAAATGTGCCGGAAGTCGCCCGCGTCTTCTGCGCTACCGCCAATCCAACGCAGGTGATCGTGGCAGAAACCGGGCAGGGGCGCGGCATCCTCGGCGTGATTGACGGGTTTAAGAGCAAAGGCATTGAAGACGACGAGGGCATCAACTGGCGCAAAAGTCTGCTGCGGAAGTTCGGTTACAAGCTGGCGTGATCGCTGGCAGGGGCATATCGGTGACTTGTTCCTATATTCGCGCCGGGAGTGGGGAAAATTGCGATCATGTAGGGACACGCTATAGCGTGTCCCTACACAGGTATATCCTCACCATTCACCATTCCCCGTTCCAATCTTCGTGCCTTGCACCGCAGTCGTGGTACAATAACCATTGACCCAACCACACATGGATGCCACTTCATGATTCAACAGCAAGCGGTCGCTGACCTGCAAACCGTTCCCGCGCTGCAACAGGTTGATCTCAGCATCATTCAGGCCTTAAGCAGCATCGCCCGCGTCTACCACCTCAAACCCCAGGACGTGATTCTGCACCAGGGCGACGTGATACACTCGTTTTATATTGTCCAGCGCGGCGGTGTGCGGCTGGTCGAATACACGCCGGATGGTCAGGGGGTATCGCTCAAGATTTACGGGCCGGGCGACATCTTTGGCCTGCTGGCGATTTCCGGCAGCTATCCCCATCCTACCCAGATCGAAGCGATTCACGACAGCGTGGTGTACGCGGTTGACGGACAGGATACCCGCCGCATGATTCAATCCTGCCCGGATTTTGGCCTGCTGGTGATTGATCTGCTGACGGCGCACGTCCACGAGGCGCACGCGCGCATCCGCCAGATGGCCGCCGAAAAGGTTGACCGCCGGCTGGCGCGGGCGCTGCTGCACCTCAGCAAGAAATTTGGCCGCAGCGACGGCAGCATTATCTCGCTGGATGTGCCCATCACCCAACGCGATCTGGCGGAGTTCACCGGCACGACGGTCGAAACGGTCAACCGCACGCTGACACAGTGGTGCAGGCAGCGGCTGGTTTCCTGCGGGCACAAACATATTGACATTCTGGATTACGATGGCCTGTCCAATATTGCGGAAAACCGGGTGATCGCCCCGCAAAATTGACGAAGATCAATTTTTTGCTTCTCATCCTGTGTTAATCTGGAAGCATATACCCGACCGCAGCCGGCTGTCCGGCTGGCGGTGCGGTTTTATACGTTTACGGAGGGATACCCTATGCTGCGGTTGGTCCGTTCCCGATCAAGCCCGCTCTTTTTCGGCGGCGCGGTCGCGCTGGCGCTGGGCGTGCTGTTCGGGTTGGGCGTATTTACCCTGACGTATGCCAAAGGCACCGCTTACCTTTCGGACGACCCTTACGCCTGTGTCAACTGCCACATCATGCGCGACCAGTTCGATGCCTGGAACCGGGGCAGCCACAAAAACGTGGCCGTGTGCAACGACTGCCACATGCCGCACGATTTTATCGGCAAGTGGACGACCAAGGCGCTTAACGGGTTTAATCACAGTCTGGCCTTCACCACCGGCGATTACCCGGCGACGATCCACGCGAAGGACTTCAACGCGGACATCGTGCAGGGTAACTGCATCAACTGCCATGCCGGGCTGGTGAGCCAGGTCTACGGCTATCACGACGACCAGACACGCCGCTGCGTGGAGTGTCATGGCAACGTCGGCCATGAGAATCGCAATCTGCCATAACTGGTAGCTCGTAGCCAGTAGCCAAAAAACTGCCAGCTACTGGTGACAGGCTGTTTTCAAAGGGGGAATCGCTTATGACCAGAACACGACAGTTGCTCATTTACGTTATCATCTTCGTTGGCGCGGTGGTGCTGACCGCCGGCGTGGCGGCGCTGCTGGTAAACATCAGCGAACGGCAGGCGGAAGCGAAACAGTCGCCGCTGAAAGTGGTTGAAATCCCGGAAGATACCATTGACCCCGCCGTGTGGGGGCAGAACTTCCCGGTGCAGTACGAGATGTTCCAGCGCACCGCCGAGAACAGCGGCGCGACGCCTTACGGTGGCAGCGAACCCTACAGCAAGTTGGAACGGACGCCGGCGATGGTGCGGCTGTGGGCCGGCTACGCCTTCAGCAAGGACCACAACGAGGAGCGCGGGCACTACTACATGCTGCAGGACCAGCTTGAGACGCAGCGCATTGTCGTGAAGGAACAGCCGGGCGCGTGCGCCAACTGCCATGCTGCCGAAGCGCCGGTGCTGATTAAGGAAATGGGCTGGGAAGCATTTAACCGCACGCCCTACAACGAACTGAAAGAGAACCTGCACACCGGCACGTCCTGCAACGACTGCCACGACCCCCAGACGATGGAACTGCGCCTGACACGCCCGGCCTTTGTCAACGCAATGGCCGAGCGCGGCATTGACGTAACCAAAGCGACGCGCCAGGAGATGCGGACGTATGTCTGCGCCCAGTGCCACGTGGAATATTACTTCGCCGGCGATAACAAAGTCCTCACCTTCCCCTGGGACAAGGGTCTGACGATTGACAGCATCGAAGCCTATTACACCGAAATCGGCTTCAAGGACTGGGACCATGCGGAAACCGGCGCGCCGATGCTGAAGATGCAGCACCCGGAATACGAGCTGTACACCACCGGCATCCATGCCCGTTCCGGCGTGGCCTGCGCCGACTGCCACATGCCATACACCCGCGTCGGCAGTGTCAAGGTCAGCGACCACTGGCTGCGCAGCCCGCTGAAGAACATCAGCGCGTCGTGCCAGACGTGCCACAACGTGGACGAAGACGAACTCTACAACCGCGTGGTGGATATCCAGAATAAAACCGCTGAACTGCTGCACGCCAGCGAAGCGGCGCTGCTGGATGCGATGGACGCGATTGTGGCGGCGAAGGCAGCAGGCGCGACCGACGAACAGTTGGCGGAAGCGCGGCAGCTTCATCGCGTCGCCCAGATGCGCTGGGACTTTATCTCGTCGGAAAACAGCACCGGCTTCCACAGCCCGCAGGAAGCGGCGCGCGTGCTGGCCGACTGCCGTGATCTGGCGCGCCAGGCGCAGTTGAGCGCCGTGCTGCTGGGCATCCAGTCGCAGGAGCAGGTCAGCCAGCCGGCGGGGAGTTAGTTTAGACGATAGGTAGGGGCGCACCGCCGTGCGCCCCTGCGGGTTATCTTAAACGGGACATGGCGCCGCCATGTCTCTATCGATTCAGCCCCTCAATAAACAACTGTTCAAACGCTGCACCGTCGGGCGCGGTCGCGACGCGGATTTCCGGCCCGTTGCCCACCGGCTTGGTGCGGCCATTGTCCGCGCCGGGGGTATCCACTACCGTCACCTCGCGGGGCGTCAGCGTGACGAGGCTTTCGTCCACCATCACGGCAGCGGCCAGCGGGTCCCAGAAATAGTAGCCGCCGGACTCGATGGATCCCATATTGCCGGACAGGGCTTTGTACACAAACTGCGCTTCCGGTGTAGTCTGGCTGGCTTCCAGCTTCTGCATAAACTCTACTGTCACCGGCACATCGTTGGTGGCATCCAGCGGCACGAGCGTAATCGGCGCGCCGGACTCAAACACCAGCCGCGCCGCGTGCGGGTCGCAGTAGATGTTCCATTCGGCGGTGGTGTTCTCGTCGCTAACGCCCGATCCGGGCACGTCCACCGCGCCGCCCATGACATAAATCATCTCGATCTTGTCTACCAGCGCCGGCTTGGCCCCAGCGCCGCGCCGACGTTGGTCAGTGGCCCCAGCGCCAGCACGGTGATCGGCTCCGGTGAGTTTTCCACCGTTGCCGTGAACAGTTCGACTGCATTCTGCTCTGCCGGTTCGCCACCTGCCGGTAAACCCAGCGCTTCGACCGTTTCCATGCTGGTTCTCCATTCCGCTGGTGGGGCGTTGTCACCCATCAGGGGTTTTTCTGTCCAGCAGCTTACCGGCACGTCGCCGTAGCCGGTCAGGGCCAGCAGTCCCAGCGCCACCTCTACACCGGCATCACAGTACGCGAAGCCCGTGCCCGTCACGGTGATCGCCTTCACTGAAAAAGCCGGGTCGTTTAAGATCAGCAGAATCGCCATCCAGTCGTCCGTCACCATATCGGTATCCACGATAACCGGGCGCGTTTCCTGCGCGGCGACCGGCGCAGCAACCGCCAGCAGAATCACCAGCAGCAACAAACACCATTTGCGGGACATAAACCACTCCTTTTCATCAGGTACTTTTGACTGTTGTGGGGCGAGGGGATGAAGGGGGCAGCGCGCCTTAACCTCTATTGTACCCGCAGAATCGCCCTGCATGAGAAGCGGATGATGATTTGCGGCTGCCGCTGGACAAGCCGCCCTGGAGCGTCGCATAATCCCCTTGTGAAATCGGTCACGGAGGGTGCGTGTTGCTGCTGCTCGTCACTGGTGGACTTTTCGGGCTACTGTTCGCGCTGAATACGCTGCTGCAAACGATACGCCGCGCGCCCCGGATTGGCTTCTGGCACACGCTGCTGGCATTCCTGGCGGCGCTGCTGCCGCTGGTGGCGCTGGTCGCCGGGCTGCTGAACGGCCACGACATCGCGCCAGTGCGCGACGCCGCGCGGGCGTTAGCGGCGCTGCTCGGCATGGTCGGGCTGGTAGCGGCAGTACTTGAACTGCGCAGACCGGAACGCCTGAAAGGCTCGCGCGGCCTGCTCAGCCTGGGTGTGGCGGCGCTGCTCGCGCTGTCCACGCTGACCGTGCCCGCCTCAGCAACCGCGCTGCTGGTGACGCCGACGCCGTTTAAGCTGCCGACCGTTACCCCGACTCTGCTGGTGACGGCCACACTGGCGCGGTCACCCGTGCCATCCGTCACCGCTATGCCAACGGCCACCCACACCCCGCGCCCGACCGCGACGCCAACCCGCCCGGCCTTTGCCACGCGCACCCCAACGCCGTCACCAACACAGCCAATCCCCTGTACGGCAGTCACACTCTACAACCTGAATCTGCGGGCAGCGCCAACCGCCGACACACCGATCTTGCTGACTATCCCCTATAACACGACAGTCGCAGTTTACGGACGGACTGCCGATTCAAGCTGGTGGCTGGCGCGGTACGAGGATGTGGAAGGCTGGCTGGACGGCCAGTATCTGCGGCTGGACTCCGACTGCACCGCGCTGCCGGTGTGGGAAAGCGCGCCGTAGCCGCAGCCCACATCAGCATGGCGCAAAGTTAGGAATTACCGCCGGATTCGGGCTGACTGACACTGGTATTGCACCGGTGGCAGTGGTAGCATGAATCGTCTCGGAAGCAGATCAAGGACGCACCGTTCATGTCCCGTCAACCGCTTGTTGTCATCCCCGTTCCCGCGCCGGTGCAGCAGTCGGCATTTGACCTGATTGCCACCTTTATGGAAGCCGCTGCTGCTGCCGGTGAGCAGCTACAGGATGGTGATGTGCTGGCGATCTCCAGCAAATACACCGCCATCAGCCAGGGGCGCGTCATCAGCCTGGACAGCATCGAAGTGACGCCGTTCGCGGCGGAACTGGCGGAACGCTACAGCATGAATCCAAAAATGGCGCAGTTGGTGGTGCAGGAAGCCGACCATATCTTTGGCGGCATCCCCGGCTTTTTGCTGACGTACAAGGATGGTATCCTGTCGCCTAACGCCGGCATTGATCGCTCCAATATCCCCAATGGCCTGGCGGTGCTGTTCCCGGAGCAGCCGTACCACACGGCAGCGGACATCCGGCGGGCGCTGCGTGACCGGCTGGGAGTGGACGCGGGAGTGATTCTCACCGATAGCTGGCTAATGCCGGGGCGATTGGGCACGTCCGGCGTGGCGCTGGCGACAGCGGGCTTTAAGCCGATACAGGATGAGCGCGGCAAGCGCGATCTGTTTGGTAATCCGATGCAGGTCACGCAGCGCGGCATCGCCGACTCCATCTGCCAGTGCGCGCAGTTGGTGATGGGCGAGCGGGACGAAGCAACGCCGTTTGCCGTTGTCCGCAACACCGGCGTGGAACTGGGCGATTTTGAGCTGGACGTGGACGACGTGGCGATTGACTGGCGCCTGTGTATCTACGTGCAGTCGCTCACCGCCGGGCGGCTGGAAGATGTACGGGAAACCACCGCCGTTAACGGTCACAAGGTTGAGCCGGTGCGGTAGGCAGTGCCAGCGAAGCAACACGACAGACTCAAGCCTGTGGCTGAACCACAAACGCATGCTGAAGCAGGCAGTGGTCAGGGTGGTATGGATGCCCGCTTCAGCGGGCTTTTTGTTTCGTCAGAGGTATGAACCTCCGGCAACCGCGCCACTTTCATCAAATACCAATCTTCCATTCATCTCACCGTACAAAAAATCCGGTAGAAAAGATGCAGTTGGCGTTTCACCGTCTACTGTTTTTTCACTTCTTACTGTTTTTCTGGATTGAGGCAAATCGGTTGCAAACGGTCTGGCGTTTACTGTTAATCGCGTTGGTCGGGCTGCTGGCAGCCTGCGGGGCAGCGACCGCTACCCCAACGGTCTCTCCAGCGCCCGATACAAACGCGGGCGCGTCAACCCAACCGACAGAAGACATCACACTGGTCGGCCAGACCGGACGCCCCCAGTTCCTCGACTCCTTCGCCCACTGGTGAACGACCTGCCAGCGCAATGCCCCCATCGTGGATGGGCTGGCCCAGCAGTTCGGTGATCGCGTGGATTTCATCAAGCTCGATATTGATAAACCGGAAACGCTTGGCATCCGCCAGCAGTTTAACCTGGTGCAGCGGTCGCAGTACGCGCTGGTGGATGCGCAGGGTAACATCGTGCAGCGCTGGTTCGGCTTTCTCGACGAGGCCGAGGTGCAGCAATATCTGAATGATTATCTGGCGACGATGGGGTAATTCCGGGGATAACGCGCTGGATCCACGTTATTGGCTACTTGGAGAACTGAGCAGCCAGGCATTTAGATCAAATGAATCCAGGAGTGGATTCACGATAGCAACACCTTCGATTGCACTGCCTACATTCATATCCTCCGTGAAAACAGCGTTTAGCCGGTGTAGCTTCGTCGTCGCCCAGATTTGAGCGTCCCAGTACGAAAAGCCATAGTCACGAACACAACGCGCAGCCTCAACGACGATTAATGGGGTTAAATCCAGAATAGGCCAAGCAGCCGCGTGTTTTTCGAGTTCAGTTACAGCCTCGGCGGTTGTTAGGGCATCAGGAATACGCCGAACAACCACAAAAACTCTGAGAGTGTTTTGACACTGAGAAATCCGGCAGAGGCTTCACGAAGCCCCCGATAAAACAGCCAACGCTTTTGCCTGACGTTGGGCATCATGACGTTCATAGAGGTATACGAGAATGTTGGTATCAACGAGGGCGGTGGGAGTCATCGGTCTTTTCTAAATGTTCGTAAGCATCGTCACGCCCCCATGTATACGGAGCGGTGGGGGTATTCCGGGCCGTGCGGCGCTTCACGAACTCGACCACGCTGTTCCAGGCATCTTCGCCCGACTGCTGGTGTACCGGCGTGATAGCAACGCGCACGACTGCCCCGTCTGATAATTGGTCGGTAATCGTTTCGGGTAGGTGGATAATGCCGTTTTCCACCAGGGTTTCAAATTCCAAGCGTGCCATAGCCGTTATCTCAAGCTCATTTTGTTGTATTGTACCACAAATCCCCCTTTCCCGACCTGTCCCCATGGCGCGCGCCCCGTATAATAGACACAACTGAATGAGATCAACGGTGTTCTGGCCAATGCGAATTGGGCTTTTTATTTTCTTGGCGTTCCTGGCGCTCCTGGCAGTTGAATTTCCCGCCCTTGCACAAAATACCAGCCTCGCCCCCTGCGGCGTGGTGGATGCGATTGATTTCCCGCTGGACAAACTGGTGCAGGGATACGACGATTTTTCGCTGTATCGTCCGCGCTTTGGTGGCAATCATACCGGCGTAGACATCGGCTTCGACCGTTGGGGTGAGCCGGTGGTGGCGGCGGCACGCGGGCGTGTCACCTATGCCGACATCCAGGGCTGGGATACGGAAAAGGGTGTTGTTATCGTTGAACACACTTTCCCGGACGGCAGCATCGCCTACAGCCTGTACGGCCACATGGAGCAGACCGACACGATTCTGTTTCCCAGCGTGGGTCGCTGCGTGGAACGCGGTGACGTGCTGGGCGTGGTCGGCTGGCCGTCGCGCGGGAGGCCGCACCTGCATTACGAAATCCGCGACTTTCTGCCGAATGATGGCGGGCCGGGTTACGTCACCGGCAATCCGCTGCAGGAAGGCTGGTTCAACCCGCTGGACTTCACGGCGCTGTGGCGCGCCCGCCTGACGCCGGCCTTCATCAGCTACGCCTCGTTCGAACTGGTGCCCAGTGTGCCCCCCGTGCGGCTGGACAACGGCCAGTACGTCATTGCCAGTAGCAACGTGATCGCCGGGGTTCTGCCGCCCGGCCAGACGCTGTGGCGCATCGAAGCGGACGGCGTAGTCAACGCGCTGGCGGCGCTGCCCAACAATCGCGTCGCCGCGCACACCCGCAGCGGGCAGGTGATGGTGCTGGACAGTGGCCGCTACAGCGCCATCTGGACAGTACCGGGGCCGGAACTGCCGTTCCAGGTCGTGGGGGAAACGCTGGTGTTCGCGGCTGCGGATGGCGATCTGGCGGCCTATGATGCCGCCGGGAACCCGCTGTGGATGCTGCCGGGTGACACCGCCGACCGGATCACGCTGCTGGAAACCAACGGCCAGCAGATCGCCTATGCCGTGCGGGCGAGCAGCGGCGTCACCTGGCGGCTGGTGGATGCCGCCGGACAGGTCGTGGATGAACGGAAGCTGGATGCGCCACCGGTGGCCGCGCCGCTGGCGGACGAAAGTTGGCTGGTGCTGGATGGTAAAACATTGAAGCGCCTGACCGCCGGCGAGAACCATACGCTGGCGACGGTCACCCCACCACCGGGACGAGCGGCGGCGCTGGCAGCCGACATCCTCGGCAACACCTATCTGTTTGTGGGCGATTCCGGCAGAACGCTGCTGTCGCTGGCAGCGGATGGCACGCTGCGCTGGCGCGTGACCTACCCGGTCGCACCGGCGTATCTTCCCCCGCTGATGGCAATCGGGCGCGGCTGCCTGCTGTATACGCTGGACGTGGATGGGATGCTGAATGTGTTTGATACGGCGGATGGCACGCTCCTCAACCAGCTTCAACTGTACGCCGGCGGCACGGAGCGCACCATGCCTGCCGCGCGGCAGCTCAAGGCCGATGCCAACGACCAACTGCTCGTTTCCGCCGGTTTCCTGACCACCCTGGTGCTGGATGGCGCGAAGCTGGGCGGCAACCGCGCGGCCTGCCTGCTGGGATGATGGCGGTGAGGACGATCATCGTAGGGGCGAACCGGCGGTTCGCCCCTACCGATTCCACGTCATGAAGCTGGCCTTAAGGTACTACGGGACATTATCGTATAAATAATTATAGTGAGAGTAGACAGTGCGCTTTACCAAGCGAGGTTTTTTCATGAACATCGCCATCAAGTCGTCCCTTCCTGAAAAGAAATCATCGGTCGTAAAAGGGTTATTTCTGTTTCTCGTTGTGCTGGTTGTCATTGCCATAGCCGCAGGAACGGCGCCCCGGTCGAACGCTTCGACAGCGGAGAAACTTCCGCCTGACGCGGCGCAGGCAGCGCAGGTCATGGCAGAGCAGACGGCGCAGCCCGCGCCCGCGTATTCCCTGCTGGTGTGGAGCGGCGCTGCTCCCGACCGGCCTACGCCGGAGCAGCCGGGGCAGATCGCGCTTCTCAGCGAAGATGGCACGGTGACACCCCTGTTTGACGTGCCCGCGCCCGCCACCCGGCTGGCAGTCTGCGCCACCTCGCCCGATGGTTCGGTACTGGCATTTTACGCGGGGGATGACAATGGCGCGCTGTACCTGCAAAGCGGCTTCAGCGCGCCGGTGCAGATTGAGGCGGTGCCGGCGCTGACGTGTCTGGGCGGGGGCAGGGTGGAGTTTTCGCCGGATGGCCGCTGGCTGGCGTATATCGCCTATGAACCCGGCGCGGCGCAGAGCGAATTTGCTGATGGCTTCCTGCGCGTGGTGGATACAGGTACAGCGCAGCCGGTGTTTAACGGCGAAAACGCAACGGCCTTCGAGCTGATACCCGGCGGCGTAGCCTACATCAGTTTTTACACCAACGACCGCAACGAAGCTGACGAGGCCGCCATCACCGTCTGGGATGGTAGCGCCCGGCGCGAGGTGGTGACGCTGCGCCCGTCTGGACCGGACTGCCGCTTTGTCAGCGGGCAGCTTGCTGCCGCGCCGAACGCGCGCTATCTGGTGGTGATGGGGCAGCGGTGCAAAGGTGGCGACAGCCGCACCCAGTGGCAGCTTTACGCCATCAACCCGGCAGAAGGCAGCGCCACGCTGGCTGCCAGTGACTTCCAGGTGGGCGCGTTTGTGCCGTTTGCCCGTACCAACGATATCTTCTTTGCGCGCGATGGCAGCCGCGCCTATTTCACCATCCCCGATGGCGTGACGGCCTATACCGCGGGCGTCAAGGCGGTTAATCTGGCCGATCTTACCGTCAGCGACGTGATCGAACGGCAGGCGGTGCTGCCGAACTTCAGCGGCGCGGCCAATGTGTTCCCGCAGTTTTCGCCGGATGGCCGCTGGCTGGCACTGGTCGTCACGTCGCCCAATAACGATAACACGCTCACTGTGCTTGATCTGGCAAATCCGACCGTCGCGCCGATCACGCTGCCGGCGGGCAGCCGGGGGGACGTGTTCTCGGCGCTGGCGTTTGCGCCGGATGGCCGGCGCCTGTACACAATCATGGGCGGCGCGTTCCTTGGCGCAGATAATTCGCTCATTAGCATAGACCTCAGCACCGGCAGCAGCAACCGGGTCGCACGCGGGCGCTTCGCTCAGTGGTTGGTGGTCATGCCGGACGGCCAGATCGCCGTGACCGACTGGCAGATTCCCGCCGATGCCAAGGAGCCGCCGTACCTGAACACCGTCGTCATCAACCCGGACACCGGCATCACTACGACCTGGTTCACCGGCGCGGACGTGGTGGACGGCAAGGTGACGAACCGGCGGTTCGCGCTCCCGCTGGCGTGGCGGTAGCATTATGTAGAGACCTGTACATGTCGGGTGTACCCTACCGCAAATCACCGTGACTTCCTGGCTACAACTATGCTCAGGATGGCACATACTTTGTCACGATTTGTACCCATGACCGCCTGAACCTGTTTGGCAGTGTGGTTGACGGGCAAATGCGGCTAAACACCCTGGGCTGCATCGCGCAAACGAGTTGGGAAACGCTGCCTCACCATTTTTCGCACCTCGAACCGGATGTTTTTGTGGTCATGCCCAATCACGTACACGGTCTTGTGTGATCAATCGCGCATCTGTAGGGACACGATATATCGTGTCCCTACAGCCCCCTGTTCCTACATCCCATGTCCCTGACGACCCGCCGTGCGAAGCTTTCGCCCATCCTGTAGCGGGGTCGCTGGCGACGGTTGTCCGCACCTATAAGGCGGCGGTCACACGCCAGATTAATCGTCTGTTGCAGACAGACCACTTCTGCGTGTGGCAGGGCCGGTATCACGACCACATTGTCCGCAGCGAGGAATCCTTGTATCAAATCCGGCAGTACATCCAAACCAATCCGGCGCGCTGGCAGGAGGATACGTTTTATTCGGATGCCGGCAGCGGAATCCCAGGGTTATAATTGTATGGACACGATATATCGTGTCCATACTAACTGGAAACTGACAACTGGCAACTGCCAACCCTCACTCGATCTCCACCAGCAGTTGGCCGCGTTCGACCACCTCGCCTTTGCGCGCCAGCAGACGTTTGACGCGGCCAGCGGCGGGCGCGGCCACGCGGATTTCCATCTTCATCGCTTCCAGAATCACCAGCGTTTGCCCGCGCTCGACGGTATCGCCTTCGTTCACCAGCACGTCCACCACCTGCCCCGGCATCTGCGCCGTCAGGTCGCCCCCACCGGCAGAGCGTTGGCGGCGCGCAGCGCGGGTGTCGGGGACGGTCAGCGTATAATCCTGCCCCTCCAGGCTCAGGAAGCGGGTGTTACCCTCGACCGCGCTGTAGACCACGAACCGCTGGCGGCCCAGCGCCAGCAGCCAACCACCTTCGTTGAGGGGCTGCGCCTGCACTGTGTACGTCCGGTCGCCAATGACGGCGTGGTAGCTGCCGTCCGGCTGCTGGTCCAGCGTGAGGGTGACGGTCTGGCCATTATGGTCGTAAGTGAAGATCATGGCGAACCTTTCATCCGGCCACCAAATAAAACGAGAGCGCCAGCCACAGCGGACTATAGACCAGCGGACGACGGCGAGGATGGCGCAGCGCGGCATACAGCAGATGCGCCAGCACCAGCCCGGCCATCACCCGCAGGATCCCCAATGGCTCGCGGTAGGTTGAAAATGGGATGAACGCCATCAGCGCGGCGTTAACCAGCAGCAGGCAGGTGTAGGGATGCCGTCGCCCGCGCCACAGGTCGCGCGCCGCCGCCCAGACGCCCCAGGCGGCGGGCACGATCACGCCGGGCACGACAAACAGGCTGAGCAGCAGGAAGGCGGGCAGGCTGCCGGTCGGGTCGTAAGCGGTGCGCCAGAAGCCGTTAAACGGGATGATCTCAAACGGCGAGTTGCCGCCGCCGCCCGAACCCACGCCAAACGCGCCCAGCCAGCCGAATAGTGCCAGTTGCCACAGCGCAAACGGCACGCCGATGGCCAGCGCCAGCCACACGGCGCGCCGCCAGCAGCGTTCCAGCGCGTAAAACAGCAGGTAGCCGGCGACAAACGTCAGCGCCATCTCCTTAGCGAAGGCCGCTGCCAGCAGCGCCAGCGCCTGCCAGCCGAAGCGCCCGCGCTGGCCGAACCAGATGCCGGCGATGACCAACCCGTAGGCCAGCGGCTCGGTCGTGCTCAGGCGCACGCTCATGAAGATACCCACAAACAGCCCGTAGACCAGCGCGTACCACCGGCTGACGCGCTGCGCCGCCAACAGCTTTTCCAGCAGCGCAACCCCGACCGCCAGCGCGGCCAGATTGATAACCACAAACGCCGCCGGAATCCAGTCAGGATTGCCGAACGCCAGCGCCCGCCCCAGCAGCGGCAGCAGAATCCGCTGGTAGCGGTAGGCGGGTACGTCCAGACAGGGCGCGGCGTTGGCCGGGTTGCGGGCAATCGAATAGGCATACTGTCCGTCATAGCCGTTGGTCGTGCCGGGCGGACAGCGGCGGTTGCCAACGCAGCTTGACCAGCAGTCGCCAATGGTGACAAACGTTTTCCAGTCACCGCCGTTGGCGACGAGAATCACGGCCAGGTACACAACCGCCAGCGCCAGCGCGACCTGCCAGGGGGAGAGGGGGAAGTTCCGAGTTCCGAGTTCCGAGTTCCGAGTGCTGAGTGCTGAGTGCTGAGTCATGGGTTCAGTGGTTGTTGAGCGAAATAGTCAAAAAAGAACCTCCGTAGGGACACGGCATGCCGTGTCCGCCAGAGACACGGCGCGCCAGGTCCGCAAACAACCTTCGATCATTCGCGTCAGCCGCCGGTACGGAAGCGGTCGGCGCGCGACCAGGGGGAAACAGCGTCGTTGTCGGGAGGGGCGAACCGGCGGTTCGCCCCTACGCGCTGGTTCTGGTGCAAATCGCCGAGCGCCGCCGCGATCAGGGCCGCGTCCGGCAGGGGCGGCGTGTCCGGCAGCAGGTCGTTCAGGTGCGTGTCCACGAAGCGCGTATCCACCTCGCCGGCGAGAAACGTGGGATGCGCCAGCAACGCCCGCAGAAACGGGATGTTAGTGGTCGTGCCCAGGATGACGGTGCGGTTGAGCGCCTCGTGCATCCGGTTAATCGCCGCCTCGCGGCTGGCGTCGTACACGATCACTTTGGCGATCATCGGGTCGTAGTGCAGGCTGATGCTGTCGCCCGACTGGATGCCGGAATCCACGCGGATGCCCGGCCCTTCCGGCGGCGTGAACTTCAGCACCCGGCCAATCGCGGGCAAAAAGCCGTTACGTGGGTCTTCGGCATAGATGCGGCATTCGATGGCGTGGCCGCGCTGGCGCACATCGTCCTGCGCGAACGGCAGCGGTTCGCCGGCGGCAATGCGGAATTGCAGCTTCACGATGTCCAGCCCGGTGACCATCTCCGTCACCGGATGCTCGACCTGTAGGCGCGTATTCATCTCCAGAAAATAAAAGTCGCCGCCCGGCGTGGCGATAAACTCAACCGTCCCGGCGTTGGTGTAACCGACGGCGCGTGCCGCTTCGACAGCCGCCGCGCCCATACGCTGCCGCAGCTCCGGCGTCAGCAGCGGCGACGGCGACTCCTCGACGATTTTCTGGTGGCGGCGTTGGGCGCTGCATTCGCGCTCGAACAGGTGAAGCGTGTGGCCGTGCCCGTCCGCCAGTACCTGAATTTCAACGTGTCGCGCCGTTTCGATGTACTTTTCCAGGAACAGGCGCGGGTCGCCGAAGGCGTGCTGCGCTTCGTGGCGCGCGCCTGCCAGCGCCTCCGGCAGTTTGGCCGGGTCATACACCACGCGGATACCCTTGCCGCCGCCCCCGCCCGCCGCCTTCACCATCACTGGATAGCCGATGCGCACGGCGGCATCCACAAAAGCGTTGTCGTCGGCGTCGTCGGCCTGGAAACCCGGCACCAGCGGCACGCCTGCCGGCTGTATCAGCGCCCGCGCTTCGGTCTTCACGCCCATCAGGCGGATGGCATCCGGCCCCGGCCCGACCCACGTCAGCCCGGCGTCCAGCACCGCCTGGGCGAAGTGTTCCGCTTCCGACAGGAAGCCGTAGCCGGGATGTACGCAGTCGCAGCCGGACGCCCGCGCCACGTCAAGCAGTTTCGCCACGTTCAGGTAGCTTGCGGCAGGGCTGGCCGCGCCAATGGGGTAGGCTTCGTCGGCAAGCTGGACGTGCCGCGCGTTGGCGTCTACGTCGGAATAGACGGCAACCGCGCGGATACCCAGTTCGCGGCAGGCACGGATGATACGAACGGCGATTTCGCCCCGGTTGGCGATCAGGCATTTGGTGAGATTCATGGCGTAACCGCCGGCGTTGCATCCGGTTGCGTGACAGCTTCAACCAGCGCGCTGACAAACTCCCGCGCTTGCAGGATTTCCACCAGCACCGGCTCATGACTGGGACTCACGTGCACGATTGTTTGCCCCACATGCTCGGCGTGGCTGATGGGCGCTTCGGTATCGAGTTCCAGAGTCAGAATGTCTACGTCGCGGCTGTATTTAATCTTCATAATGCTTACATTCTCCAGAAGCGCAATCCGTCAAGTCCTGTTCAAATCATAAACTGGCGTTTGAATCATGCGAACCGGCTCTGCTCCAGACCAAATCAGATTTTGCAGCCGTTCGACCACATCGGGGTCGAAATAGGTTTCTCCGCACTGTTCACATTCCCAGGCAGGTACGTTTTCAATCAAAATAAAACCTCCCTCATACTCCTGGGTATAAGTGGTAACGGTTGGTTTTAACTGCCCATGACATAGAATACATGCTTTATTCATTTCGCTGTTTCCTCACTCGATTATTTTCCCATTCTACTGAGTCAGGTTCGTACAAAGTAATGATTTTGACATTTGGCGGAAGGCTAGCCTGAATATGGGAGCGCGTGGCCTTCGTCGGTATCTCCATATAACAGACAACTCGGCCCGTACTTGTCTTCTGGATAATCTTCGATAATCTCGGCTCTGGCAATTGCCTGCTCAATCTCTGTCCGGCTGATATGCCGTTCGATGGTTCGCTTCACCGCATGGATAGAATACTGATAATCCCCTCGCGCTACTGCTGCTTGTATCGCTACTAGGTCTGCCATAATAACCGCTTATTTTCCCTCTCGCCGCGCGTACTGCTGTTCGTAATCGGGGTCGGGGTAAACGCCGCCGGTCAGATAGGCGATGCTGACCCACAGGCCACGCGCGTGGCGGTAAAACAGCACGATAAACACGATATTAAACGTGACCCAGAAGATCAACTGGAATTCCAGCGGCGGATTCCAGATCGCCTGCGAGATGAAGTAACCGCCGACCGACAGCACCTCCGCCACGCACAGGTTAATCAGCGTGCCGCCGATGGACTCGCCGGACTGGCGTTCGTAGCGTACGCCGCAGTAGGGGCAGGTTGGCTCCATGTGAAACAGGCCGCGAAACATGCGCCCGCGCCCGCAGTTGGGGCAGCGCAGGAACAGGCCAAGCAGCAGCTTGTGGAGGGTACGGAACAGTTGACTCACGTTAAACTCGCTTCCCCGAATCAAAAGCGGGACGTATCCCATTATACGCCCCGCCGCTGGCTTTGGTCTAACCGGTCACGTGTCCCTACGGATTTTGTGCTGTTTCACGCTCCGCCAGCAGATCATCGAGGTTCGACCGCGCAATGCGGTAATTGTAGTTGATGCGCGCCGCCGCCAGCTTGCTGGCTTCGATCAGGCCCACAATCTCCGCTTCGCTGACCTGCATGTACTGCGCCGCCTGCTGCACCGTCAAAATCGCCGGGAACTGTTCACGCGGTGGCGCGGCGCGCTCCGGTTGGCTGCGGATGTAAGGGACCGGCGGCTGTGGCGCGCTGCTCTGCCGGTCGCGCTGGATGTCGCCGAGGATGCCGGGCAGGCGCGGCGCGTTCCGAGGGTTGGCGATCAGGATGTAGGCCACTGCAACCCCTGCGACCATCGCCACCAGTTCAAAAGCTGCCATCACGCGGAAGACGGATACAATCGCGCTCTCGCTGGACGCAAACAGCAGACCGGCGATAAAACTGAGCAGGAAGGTGAAGATCGCCGGGAACATCAGCATCATACCGGCGGCGCGCACGTGCCGCCCCTGGGTTTGCACACCGCCAAGATTAAAGCGCATCGTATAGTACAAAACAGCGCCAATGACAAACAGGAGTAACGCCATCATCATTTTTCCTTTCAGTGATTGCAGCAACTATAATCGTAAAAGATGAGGGGGGCGTGAAAATCGGGCTGTAAAACGGGTCGAAAAAGCCCCAAAGATTGGGGCAACTTCACCTTCTTAAGCCGTCCTCAAGTCTTGGCTAAAACCAATGTCGTAACCTGGAACGATATGTATATCAAGGACACTGCGCAGCCGCAGTTTTACCCGCACGGGCGCTGCCGGGCAAACCGGCCCGATTTGCCGCGAAGTGGCTACCAAATGAGCAGGTTTTGAACTGGACTCCGCCCATCGTCTGCGGCCATACTGACTGTCAGACGACGATGAGCCAGCGATATGTTATAGTGATGACTGATCAGTTGCTCCCACCGGATATTATGAATCCAGTACCGGAATTGAAGCTGCTGCAGCAAATCCAGACCGGGGATGAAGAAGCGTTGCTGACGCTGCATACCCGTTATGCGTCGCTGGTCTATTCGGTGGCGTACCGGATTCTGAACGACCGCATGGCCGCCGAAGAAGTCACCCAGGATACCTTTTTACGCATCTGGAACAAAGCCTTCACCTTTGACCCCGACAAAGGGCGCTTTGTCACCTGGCTGCTGACTGTTGCCCGGCGGCTGGCGATTGACCACTTTCGCCACCAGCAGCGGCGTGAACCCCGAACCGGGCTGTTGTTCATGGATGAAGACCCGGTTTTGTGGGAAAATACCCTGGCGACGGATGGTAGCGCCGACCTGCGCCGCACCTTAAAATCGGCACTCGGCCAGCTTCAGCCGGAGCAGCGCGACCTGATCGAGCTGGCCTATTTTTACGGCATGACGCACTCCGACATCGCGGAGCAGCTTGATTTGCCGCTGGGGACGGTCAAAACCCGCATCCGGCTGGGGATGCAGAAGCTGCGCCAGATTTGGCTGGCGGACGCGCCCGTAAAACCGAGTGCCGACGATTAGACGTAATACTCAGTAACGAGGGATAAGGGATGAGTGGCGTTGCTGGCTCATCCCCAAGACACAAGAAAGTGACTGTCCAGTCCGATCATGAATCGTGAGGAACTGCTGGAACGGATACCCGCCTACGCGCTGGGGGCATTGGACGAGGATGAGCGCGCGGCGGTCGAAGCCTGGCTGCCAACCGACCCCGAAGCCCAGCGGCTGCTGAAGGAGTACCGGGAGTTGGTGGAGTGGCTACCGTTGGCCGCGCCGGCACAGCCCGCGCCGTCCCATCTCCAGGCAGATTTGCGCCGCCGCCTGAACGAGCAGCGCGGTGAAACGGCAAAAACGTCAGCAGCAGATGAACCACGTCCGGCTTTAATCCCGCCGACGCTGCCCCGGCCCATGCTGCGCCGGGACTGGATTCCGTTGATGCTGGGTATGGCGGCGGCGCTGGTGGTACTGTTCGCGGCGCTGCTGCTGGCGGCAGCCGGACACCACCGGCGAACTGGTGGCGGGTCCTGACGGGCGCGAGGCAGTGATCCGCGTCGAAAATCTGCCTGCCATTGGCAGTGACCAGACCTTCCAGTTGTGGCTGGTGGATGAAGCCGGCGCGCGCAGCGGCGGTCTGTTCCGTTTCGCCAATACACAGGGGGAAAATTACATCGTCGTGCCGCTGGACAAGCCGGTCTCGGAATACCGGGCCTTCGGCGTGTCGCTGGAACCGGCGGGCGGCAGCCCCTATGCCGACCGTCCGACCGGCCCGCGTGTCTTCCGCGTCGAGGTCAACGCCTGACGTTGCGGCTTTAATCGTTTCAGGTCATACTTTGTACGGACATGGAACGGACACGAAAAATCGTGTTCGTACGGTGTTTTGATTCTGGAGCGCCCCCGATGCACGTTGACGAACTGGAAACCCCCAGCGTCCTGATTGACCTCGACCGGATGGAACACAACATCGCCCGGATGCAGGTCTTTTGCAACGAGCGCGGCCTCGCCTTCCGCCCCCACATCAAAACGCACAAAATCCCGGCCATCGCCCGGCTGCAACTTGAAGCGGGCGCGGTTGGTATCGCCTGCCAGAAGGTGAGCGAAGCCGAGGTGTTCAGCAGCGCGGGCATCAACGACATCCAGATTCCCTACAACATTGTCGGCGCGCGCAAGACTGCCCGGCTGGCCGATCTGGCGCTGTACAACCGCGTCACCGTGTCTGCCGACCATCCCACCGTAGTCGCCGGACTGGCGGATGCCGCCCGCGCCAATGACATTAGTATTCGCGTGCTGATCGAACTGGCCACCGACATTCAGCGCGCCGGCGCGGCGCTGGACGACGTGGTGGCGCTGGCGAAAAAAATTGACGCCGACCCCAATCTGCATTTCGCCGGGCTGCTGCTGTACCCCAGCAATCCGGTGATGCGCCCGGTCTTGCAGGAAGCGATTGAGCGCCTCAGCCGCGCCGGTATCGGCGTGGACGTGGTCAGCGGCGGCGGGACGGGCGCGGCGCGCCACGCGCACGAGCTACCGGAACTGACCGAACTGCGCGTCGGCACCTATGTGTTTAACGACTGGGCAACGGTGTGCAAGGGCTGGACGGCGCTGGACGACTGCGCGATGGCGGTGATGGCAACCGTCGTCAGCCGCCCGACTACCGACCGCGCCATCCTCGACAGCGGCAGCAAGACGCTGGCAAGCGAAACGGTAGACGGCCTGTACGGCTTTATCCTGGAATATCCTGACGCGCGTATTTACAAGCTGAATGAAGAACACGGCTACGTGGATTTGAGCGCGTGTGACGATCGTCCCGTGATTGGCGACCGGGTGCATGTCATCCCGGTACATACCTGTGTGGTGACGAATCTGCACGACCGGCTGTACGGCGTGCGGAACGGTGAAATCGAAGTGTCGTGGGCAGTAGCCGCCCGCGGAAAGGTGTGGTAAGCGGCGACAATACCGGCAGCCTGACTCAATGATTGATTCAACCAACGTGGGGGAGTTTATCGTGCAGCAGTGGTTCACCATCCTCATCGGCGTGATGGGCGGCATCGCTGTTGGCATCCAATCGCCAATTGCCGGTGCCATGGGGCAGCGCGTCGGCGGCGCTGCCGGCAGCCTGATCGTCCATGTCAGCGGCGCGGTGCTGTCCGCTTTGCTGCTGGTCGCGCGCGGCGGCGAGAACATCCGCGAGTGGCGCGTTTTGCCCTGGTATATGCTGGCGTCCGGCGCATTTGGCCTGATTCTGTACCTGACCATCAACCACACCCTGCCGCGTGCGGGCGCTGCGGTTTCCATCACGCTGATTATTGTCGGTCAGCTCGTGGTTGGTCTGGTCGTAGATCATTTTGGCTGGTTGGGTGTGCCCACCCGTCCGGTTGACGCCGCCCGCGTCGTGGCGGTGCTGCTGCTGCTGGCCGGCGGCTATCTGATGGCGCGCTGATGTACGATAAACGGCTTGTATCCGGCGCGGCCCGACCGCGCCGGTAGAGAGGAAAAATATTTATGGTCGCATCGGCTACGTACACGGTTCAACTGTTGGGCATCAAGTGTATCGAGGCGCAGGAAAACGGCGGCGATGACGTGGTGATTAAGCTGAACGGCGGCATGATCTGGCAGTCTGGCAAACTCAAAATGCACCCGCGCCCAATACACGAGCATCAGGTGAGCGAGTTTGACTTCGCCAACGGACGGCGGCTGGGCGCGCGCGGCTGGCAGATGCTGATGCCGTATAACCCCAGGGACTTCCTGTTCACCGGCCTGTACGGCAGTTCCTACCTCGAATTATGGGAAGAGGATTTTTTGCGGGACGATTTTTTGGGGCGCTCGCCCATCACCATCCGCGATGCTGGTCACGGCAGCATTTCAATCTCGTTTGTGCGCGCGGGCGGGAATTATCTGCTGACGTATAAGGTCGTCGCGTGAGAATCGTCATCCTGGTAATCGGCACGCGCGGCGACGTGCAGCCCTCGGTTGCGCTGGGCAAAGGTTTCCGCCGGGCCGGCTACGACGTGCGGCTGGTCGCGCCGCAGCGCTTTGAATCGCTGGTTACGGACAACGGTCTGGAGTTCGCGGCGCTGCCGGGCGACCCGGTCGCGCTGATCGGCGGACTGGTGGACAAAGCCGGGCACGATCCGATCCGCACCATGCGCGTGATGCTGGATTACGCGCTGCCGATTGCGGTAGACGTGATGCGCTGCGCCCGCGAAGCGTGCCAGGACGCCGACGCCATTTTTACGTCGTTTTTTACGACGATCTTCGGCCACGAAATCGCCCGTGAGCGCAACGTGCCGGATTTTTCCGCGCAGATTTTCCCGACGTTCACGCCCACCCGCTACGTCCCCAATCCCGGTCTGCCCCAGTGGCGGCTCGGCGGCGTGTATAACCGCCTGACGCACACGCTGCTGATTCAGGCGTTCTGGCTCGCTAACCGCTACGGCTTCCGCAGGATCAGACGCCGCGCGCCCGATGTCCTGCCGGACATTCACTGGCCGTTTCGGCCATCGGACAGGCCGCGCACGCCGACGCTGTACGGCTTCAGCCGCCACGTCCTTGCCCCGCCGGACTGGCAGGACAGCATTTACGTCACCGGCTACTGGTTTCTTGACACGCCGGCGGACTGGCAGCCGCCACCGGAACTGGCGCGCTTTCTGGCCGCCGGACCACCACCGGTATCCATCGGCTTTGGCAGCATCGTCACGACAGACATCGAACGGCTGACGCGCGCCGTCGTTGACGCGCTGGCGCAAGCCGGACAGCGCGGGATTCTGCTCGGCGGCTGGGCCGGGCTGGGCCAGCAGGAACTGCCCGGCACGATGCTGCGGCTGGATGAAGCGCCGCATGACTGGTTGTTCCCGCGCCTGGCGGCAGTCGTGCATCATGGTGGGGCGGGGACAACCGGCGCGGCGCTGCGGGCTGGCATGCCGAATGTGATCGTGCCGTTCACAGCGGACCAGCCATTCTGGGGGCGGCGGGTGCAGGCATTGGGCGTTGGGCCGGCACCAATCTGGCAGCACCGGTTGACTGCTGAGCGTCTGGCAAGCGCCCTTCGCACCGCGCTGGATGACCCGGCCATGCGGCAGCGCGCGGCAGCGCTGGGCGAGAAAATCCGCGACGAGGACGGTCTCAGCACAGCGGTGCGTGTGTTTGAGCGTGTGATGCACAACTGGCTGGCGCATCACCGGCGGCGGTAGCCCCTATCCTTTCGGCTAGTTTCCCCCTCACCAAACGTGTGATGTATTCCCCCGCGCCGTGTGCGAAGATAACCGCATCCTGAAGCACCTGAGAATGACCTTCGGCAGGGACACGATAGATCGTGTCCCTACACCGCACATTTAAGCGAGAGGAACTAACGGCATGAGCGAAATTTTACGTAATCTATCGGACGCGATGGCCGAGGCGGTGCAGGCCGCCGGCAGCAGCATCGTGCGGGTGGAAGCGCGCCGCCGGATGCCCGCCAGCGGCATCGTCTGGTCGGCGGACGGCCTGATTATCACCGCGCACCACGTGGTCGAAAATGATGAGAACATCCGTGTCAGCCTGCCGGATGGTAGCCGCGCCCGCGCCGCGCTCGTCGGGCGTGACCCCAACAGCGATGTCGCGGTGCTGCGCGCCGAAACCGGCGGCCTGACCGTCCCCACCTGGGCGGACGCGGACGCCGTGCGTGTCGGCCATCTGGCGCTGGCGGTCGGGCGTCCCGGCGACCAGCTTCAGACCACGCTGGGGGTTATCAGTGCCCTCAGCCACAGCCCGAACGACCACCAGTATTTCGCCCAGACCGACGTGGTGATGTACCCCGGCTTTTCCGGCGGGCCGCTGGTGAGTGTCACCGGCGCAATCATCGGCCTGAACACGTCCGGGCTGATGCGCGGCATCAGTCTGGCGGTGCAGACGCCAACGCTGCGTTACGTGGCGGACAGCCTGCTCCAGCATGGCCGGATGCGCCGGGGATATCTCGGTGTCGGTGTGCAGCCGGTCAAGCTGCCGGGCGCGCTGGCAGAGCAGCTTGGGCAGAAAACCGGCGTGCTGGTGATGTCGGTCGAGCCGGACAGCCCCGCTGAACGTGGCGGCCTGTTCCTTGGCGATACGATTGTGGCGGTAGACGGCGAGCGCGTGGAAACCGGCGAAGACCTGGTATCGTCACTGGGCGGCGGGCGCATCGGCCAGACGGTCGCGGTGCGCATTATTCGCGGTGGGCAAACGCAGGACGTGCAGGTCGCGGTGGGCGAGCGGTCGTAAAGGGAATGTAGGGACACGATCTATCGTGTCCCTACAGACGAGGTGCAATATGGACAACAATCTGCTACAACAACTGAACGACGCGCTGGCGAATACGATTGATGCGGTGCGCGCCAGCCTGGTGCAAATCGTGAACGGGCGTGGCGCGGGTGCGGGCACGATCTGGCACGCCGATGGTCTGATCGTGACCAACGCGCATGTGGTGCGCGGGCGGCACGGCCTGAACGTGGTGCTGCCGGATGGCCGCCGTCTGCCCGCCGACGTGATTGCCTACGACGAGGCGCTGGACCTGGCGGCGCTGTCCGTTCCAGCCAGCGGCCTGCCGACCATCGAACTGGGCGACTCGCGGCAGCTTAAGCCCGGCCAGTGGGTGATGGCGGTCGGCCATCCCTGGGGCGTGCTGGGCGCGGTCACGTCCGGTGTGGTCATTGGCGTCGGGGCGCAGCTTCCCGAAGTCGGGCAGGTGCAGCCGGGGCGTGAGTGGCTTGCGCTCGACCTGCACATGCGCCCCGGCCATTCCGGCGGGCCGGTGGTGGACGCTGATGGGCGGCTGGTGGGCATCAACACCATGATTACCGGCCCCGACGTGGGCTTCGCCATCCCCGTACACACGGTCAAGGGGTTTTTGAAGGCCGCGCTCGGCACGCAGCGAATTGCGGTGTAAACTCGACGGTGAGTAGAGACATGGCGTCACCATGTCCCTGGGGTCACACCTTGCTGTCGTGCCGCCCCGGGTTCAAACCCAGGGCTTTCTGGAAAACCAAGTCCGCTAAGCTAAAGGGACTAATGGATGACCAAAAACAGATTCATAGAATGTAGGGGCGAACCGCCTGTTCGCCCCTACGAAAGATCTATGCGTCAGTTTTCATTTAACCATAAGAAGCCGATGGTCGAACTGGTATTAGCCCCTTCAGCGGGCTTGGTACTTCTGTAGGCGGACGTTTTAACGTCTGGCTGTAAAAGGCTAAGTAGGGGCACGGCTGCCGTGCCCCTACCGACAGATAAAAGAGGTTTACGGATAGGTATTAAGCTGTAGGTAGGTATGGGACACGAAATGCCGTGTCCCAACGTTTGTATCGGCTAGCCGCCGGCGCCAGCCGTTGTTTAAATTTGCGTGAAATAGCAGACGCGCCGCAAAAACTGCGTTATACTCCAGGCGAAAGCTGGTTCTTCGATCAACCATCTAGCTGACAGAGGAGAAGATATGCGCAGGACAACTATTTTTACCTTTCTTATCCTTTTAGTGGCCGTCATGTCGTTCCAGGGTGTGCTGGCGCAGGGCGACCTGGGCAGCGAAAGCAACCCGATCCAGGTGTTCTTTGTGCCCTCGGTTGAGGCGCAGACGATCACGACCGGCGGCGAAATTATGGCCGAGGCGTTGAAAGAAGCGACCGGCCTGAATTTTGAAGTGTCCGTGCCCACGTCCTACGCCGCGACGGTGGAGGCCATGTGCGCCGCGCCCGGTAGCTCGATGGGCTTCATCCCGGCGGCGGGTTACGTCATCGCCAACAATCGCTGCGGCGTGGAAGTCGCGGCGGCGGCAGTCCGGCGTGGCTGGAACGTCTACTGGACCGCCTACATCGTGCGCCGCGACAGCCCGATCTACGTCTTTGGCGATCTGGCCGGCAAATCCTGGGCCTACCCGGATGCCGGTTCGACCTCCGGCTTCGTGGTGCCCTCGGTCGAACTCCAGTCGGTGGGCATTGAACCCGGCGAGCGCGTGGAAGCCGGCGGCCATAATCAGGTGGTGCAGGCGGTGTACAGCGGCGAAGCTGACTTCGGCACGACCTTCTACAGCCCGCCGGTGCTTCCCGGCGCGCCCTGGCAGATCGGCGACCTGCCCGAACCGTATGACCTGACGGTGGACGAATCGCGCATCGGCGAGGACGGCGAACTGTACGTGGGCGATGTGATGATTCTCGACGCGCGGCGCAACATCCGTGAAACTGCGCCGGACGTGATTGACCAGGTTCGGATTCTGCGCCTGAGCGAGCCAATCCCGAATGATACGCTCAGCTTTGGTCCGGACTTCCCCGCCGACCTGCGCCAGCAAATCCTGGACGCGCTGTATGCCTTTGCCCAGACGGATGCCTGGGCGCAGTCCATCGGCAGCGAGGACTTCTATGGCTGGAGCGGCATCGCCCCGATCACCAACGAAGCCTATGACCCGGTGCGGAAGCAGTTCGAGATTCTGGGTCTGACGGAAGAAGACATTTTTGGCGGCTAATCATTCGATTAGGCAGCAGTAATGCGGTAAGATTGACGGACAGGGTTAATGCCCTGTCCGTTTTTTATGTTCTTATACACGTGTGCGATAAATGTTCGTAGGGGCACGGCATGCCGTGCCCCTACAACCCTTATCATTCCGCATCGAGGGTTTATGCTCGTTATCGAAAACCTGACCAAAATTTACGACAATGGCTTCAAGGCGCTGGACAGGATCAACCTGGAAATCCCGGAGGGCCAGTTCGTTTCGATCATCGGCCTCAGCGGGTCGGGCAAGTCCACGCTGCTGCGCTGCATCAACCGGCTGATTGACCCCACCGAAGGGCGCATCGTCTGGCGTGGGGTGGACATCACCGCCGCAACCGACGACGAACTGCGGCAAATCCGGCGGAGGATTGGCATGATCTTCCAGCAGTTTAATCTGGTACGGCGGTCGAGCGTCATCACCAATGTCATGTCGGGGCGGCTGGGGTACGTTAACCCGATGTTCAGCCTGGTCAATTACTTCCCGCGTGCGGAGAAAGAGCGGGCGCTGGCCGCGCTGGAACGGGTGGGCATCCCGGAAAAGGCGTATGTGCGTGCCAGTTCGCTCAGCGGCGGGCAGCAGCAGCGAGTGGGTATTGCGAGGGCATTGATGCAGAATCCCGAACTGATGCTGGCGGACGAGCCGGTCGCCAGCCTTGACCCGGCCACGTCCCATTCCGTGATGAAGTACCTGGAACTGCTGAACAAGGAAGACGGCATCACCATCCTGTGCAGCCTGCACTTTTTGAGCCTGGCGCGCGCCTACTCCGACCGGGTGATTGCGCTCAAGGATGGCAGGCTGGAATTCGACGGCCTGCCCGGCGAGATTGACAACGACCGCTTTAAACAGATTTACGGCGAAGACGCCGTTGAGGTGGAAATCCATTAGGAGCGCCCCATGAACCAGACTCCTTCGCGGCTTGCGCTGCGCCGCCTGCTCATCATCATCGCCGTTGCCGCGGGCTTTATCATCTTTTCCTATGGCTGGACGGTGACGGAAATCAACCTTGCCCGTCCGCAGGAACCGATTCGCCAGCAGAACGTCGGCAACGCGCTGCGTGAACTGCTCTCGCCCAACGTATTTGAGCAGGATTACAGCATTATCAACGCGACCACGCCGATTGTGATGAACTGCCCGGCGGATGGTTCCCCGCCGGCGGAAGCGCCGCAGCAGACCGGCGACCAGCCGTACATCATCGTCACACCAACCTGCGCCCGCAGCGGCGAAACGGTGACGGTTCAGGGCTATAACTTCTACCCGGATTCGCTGGCGCGCATCAACTGGATAGATAATTCCGGCGAACGGCGCATCCGGCAGGTGGCCGGGGTGGAAGGGGATAACTTCATCACGGAGGGCGATGGCACGTTTACGGTGCAGATCGAAGTGCCGCGCATCCGGGGCAGCGCCGACCAGACACATGCCGTCGAGGCGCAGGGGCGCTTCCCGGTAGGGCTGCCGCGCCTGAGCAATACGACCGGGCTGGTCATCGAGAAGATGATCGAAACGATCTTCCTGGCGCTGATTGCCACTTCGATTTCGATTCTCCCCTCGGCCATCCTCAGCTTCTTCGCCGCCCATAACCTGATGCGTCCGGTGCGGATGTCCCTCGGCAATCTGCTGATGAGTATCGTGCTGCTGCCGGTGGGCTGGGTGATCGGCACGCGCCTGCTGGCGCCGCTGGCAACGCTGGGCGCAAACCTGGTCAGCGGGGCAGGTCTAACAACCGCCAGCGGCGCGGCGCTGCTATTGCTGTTCGGCGCAGTTACATCGTCGCGCGCTGCCACGACAGCCACGATTGAAAACGGCGGGCGTGTTCGCGCGGCGCTGAACACGCTGCTGGTGACGCTGGTATTCATCTTCGCGTTTGGCCTGATCGGTGGCCTGGGTATCCTGGTCGGGCGGCTGTTTGATACCGGCGTGCTGGGGTATGTATCGAACTTCGTGGGCACGGTCGGCGAACTGATGCGGCTGACCATCCCGCTGATCGCCGGCATTGCTGGGGCATTTGCGCTGTCATCGGTTGGCACATCGCTGACGCTGGACGGGCTGAAAAAGCTGGATACCACCTCGGCGCACGTGCTGGGCGGCGTGCTGGGCGCAATCGCCGGTGCGATTGTGATGGCGCTCGTCGGGCTGATCGGGATGCAGGCGGCCTGGCTCGGTCTGCTACCGCCGTTTGCGGCGGCGTCGCTGGCTTCCGGGCTGCTGCCCGGCCTGTACCGGCGGCTGACCGGCACAACGCCGCGCACGGCCAACCGCAGCATCGTCACGGCGCTGTCCTGGATTGGTTCAATTGCCGCGTTTGTCCTTACGGCGGCGCTGCTGCGCGTGGACCAGGCTGTGATTGCCGGGACGTTGCCCTCGCAGGAACCGGCGGTTAACCTGCTGGGGATGGGGATTCCGCTGTACATCGCGGAAACGCTGCTGATCGGCGCGGTGCTGGGTGGCATCATGGGCGCGCTGTCCGGCACGAAGGCCGCCTTCCCGCTGGGTGAAATCCTGTACAACATCACCCGCACTGTCTTAAACGCGCTGCGTTCGATTGAGCCGCTGATTATGGGTCTGGTGTTTGTGATCTGGGTCGGCATCGGGCCGTTTGCCGGCGTGCTGGCGCTGACGCTGCACTCGATTGCCTCGCTCGGCAAGCTGTACTCGGAGCAGATCGAAAGTATAGACACCGGCCCCATCGAAGCCCTGCAAAGCACCGGCGCGAACTGGATTCAGACGATCATGTACGCCGTCGTGCCGCAGATCATCCCGCCGTACATCGCCTTCACCATGTACCGCTGGGACATCAACGTGCGTATGTCCACCATCATCGGCTTTGTCGGCGGCGGCGGCGTGGGCTTCCTGCTCCAGCAGCAGATCAACCTGCTGCGCTACCGTGACGCCGGCGTGGCCGTGCTGGCGATTGCGATTGTGGTTTCCATCCTTGACTACGCAAGTGCTTCGATACGGGAGCGCGTGATTTAGGGAGTAGCTACCAGTTGACAGTTTCCAGTTCCCAGTGAGGGCGGTAAGATGGCCGCCCCCGTATCACTTGTAAAGGTATCACCAACGGCTGGGGCTGAAGGCTTGCAGGTAAGCCGGCTGGAAGCAGGCTGAAACGCTGACTGTGCCTTTGCCGAAGCCACCTGGAAGGTGGCTTTTTTCGTTCGTTCAGCCGGATGATTTCCAGCGTCCGGCTGGTATTTTTGCTGCTTGGTCCGGCGTGTCAAACCTCTGTCACACCCTCACTAAGCAGGCCCGGCAGTACAAAACGGAAATGTCATTACAATTGACCTATCGGGAGTGAGTTGAGGGGTGTAAAGTGATGCAAACGACAACTAGTTTAGGTCGGTTGGGGATTAAATCGTTTGGTCCGGCGTTCTGGGGAGCCGGGGTCGGGGTGGTGTTAGTAGCTTTTCTTCACGTCCTGACGTCCGGCAGCGGTGGCCTGATCGTTCCCATCCGGGCCGATGGCAACATCTTTAACCTGATCGGCGGCTACTTCGGCTTTTTCTTCACGCGGGCGCCAGGACTGATCGTCCTAATCGCCACCATTGTTATCTACATCGTGACCACCATCTCGGTCCAGTCGAACAGCGGCTCGGAATCGGATTTCACCGCCGTCATGCGCGGCCTGCTGATCGGCATCGGCAGCGCCTTAAATGGCGTGCTGGCGTTTAACATCTACTCGCCGGCCTTCGGCAGCGATGCGGCGGGCATCATCATCGGGCTGGTGCTGTTTGTACTGGGCTTTATTTCCAGCATTGGCGACGTATCGCAGAGCGAGGTCTACCAGGGCATCATCGGCTGGCTGTGCTGGATCGCGCCAATGTCGTGGGCGGTGGTTGGCGTCGGCCTGGTGGTGCTGGTCATCAGCATCGTGTTCGGGCTGATTATCGGCTGGCCGTTTAACGTCCACCTGTTCCGTATCGGCGGCGACCCGACCAACAGCCATTCCAGCATCCGGGGCAAAGTGGCGGAAGCCAACTGGAGCACCGGCACCTTTTTCCTGATCGGCGGCATCGGTAGCAACCTCAATTACGCCGGTACGGCCTATAACATGGGCAACATCGGCTTCATTCACCGCCGCGCCTCCGGCGATTACGAGGAGCACGAGTCCGGCCACAACCTGAACCTGTTTGTGTTTGGCTGGATTGTGCATTACATTGGCGCGGTGGATGAAAACATCATCGGCTTCCGCCATCTCGCCTTCACGGAGATGTGCGCCGAAAGCAACGACCCCGGCGCATCCGACGCGCTGGAAATGTGGGCCTAGCTGGGGTCGGTAAACGGCTGTTTTCGCAGGGGCGACCGGGTGTGGTCGCCCCTACGATTTTACCGGCACGCGCCCGACCACCGGCAGCCGCCGGAGCTGCACCGCCAGGATGCCCAGCGCGGCCAGCGCCAGCCCAATCACCTGTTTGGCCGTCATGCCCTCGCCCAGGAACAGCCACGCCAGCAGCGGAATCTGGATCATCATGGCATTGTTGATGATGCTGGATTCCAGCGCCGACAGGGTGCGTAGAGTTACGTTCCACAGCGTAAAGGCGAAGGCTGTATTTACGACCGCCAGCCAGCCGATCATCAGCCAGCTTTCCGGTCGCAGTGGCGGAAAGCCTTCGGTGGTGATGGCGACCGCCAGCAGCGCCGCCGCGCCGATGCCCATACTGGCGACCGTAATCACCACCGGCGCCAGCTTCACCTGCCGGTTGACCGACCGCCCCAGCAGCGACGACACGGCGTTGGTCGCCACGCCCACCAGACCGATACCCATACCCAGCAGCATGTCACCCGGCAGCGCAACCGGGACAAAAAACACCAGCGCGCCCAGCAGGGACAGGCCGAGGCCGCCCCACTGAAGCGGTGCCGGTTTTTCACGCAGGAGGACCAGACTCAGCAGCGCGACCAGCACGGCGCTGAAACTCAGCAGCAGATTGAGAGTCGCGGCGGGCAGGTATTTTAACGCCAGGAACTGCGTGCCCTGCGTGACGGTGTAATAGATCAGGCCCAGCGCGGCCAGCGCCAGCCAATCACGGCGGCTTAACGCGCGTAGCCCGGCGCGGTGTTCCGTCCGGCGCAGTACCCACGCCAGCAGGATAACAAACGCCAGCCCGTAGCGCAGACCGGCAAACAGGAGCGGGGGAATGGACTCGCGCAGGCCGAGTTTGATAATCACCCACGAGGTTGACCACAGGAAGGTCACCAACAGGGCTTGCAGCGCGGCGCGGGTGTGGGGGGAAAAGCCTCCCATCAGAAGAACTTAATTACGATGTCGCCGATGATGTTGGCGGCCTGCTCCGCGCTGCCAACCGCGTGGAACATGTGGCGGTAGATTTCGCGCAGCTTCAGCATGGCGATCACGTCCTTGAGGTCTTTGGGTTCGTCAAACAGATGCGCCAGCGCCTCGGCGTACAGCGTTTCCATCCGGTTTTCGATGGCTTTCACGCGCACGGCGTGGTCGCCAGCCACGTTGGGATGGCGTTCCAGCCGTTCGATGGCGAGGTTGATCTCCTCGGCGCTGCTGTGGAGCAGTTCCGCCATCGTCTTCAGGTAATCGTTCGGCGAAACGTTCAGGATGTCCATTTCGCTGGTGGTGGAGTAAGCGTAATCCAGCACGTCATCAATCGCGCGCGACAGGGCGAACAGGTCTTCCCGGTCAATCGGCGTGACGAAGGTGCGGTTGAGTTCGTCAATCAGGATGCGCCGCACTTCGTCCGCCTCTTTTTCCAGCGCCCGCACCCGCGCCGCGTTTTTTTTGCTCGGTTTGGTCATATAGTCAATCAGGGCTTCGGTGCCGTGCATCACGATCAGCGCCTGTTCATGCAGGCGTTCGATGAAATGGTTCGGCTTGCGCCGCAGCAGACCGCGCACCCGGTCACGGACGCTCGTAAGTGGTTTTAACATCGGACGATTCCTTGTCGAAGCTGTTAGTACAATGTCCGTAGGGACCTGGTGCCGCCATGTCCCTACACCACGCATCAACGGGTCGCCAGATACTTCACGATGGGATAGAGCAGGGCGCTGACGATGGCGGACGCCGGAATCGTCAGCACCCAACCGATCAGAATTTGCTGCACCACACCCCAGCGCACCTTGCGAATCCGGTCGGCGCTGCCCGCGCCGACGATGGCGGACGTGACCACCTGCGACCCGCTCACCGGCCAGCCCATCAGACCCGATCCCCAGATCACGGCGGTGGAAGCCACCTGCGCGCCGAAGCCGTGAATCGGGCGGATTTTGTAAAATTTGCCGCCCATCGTGTGAATCAGCCGCCAGCCGCCCATCAGGGTGCCAACACCCAGCGCGGCGGCGCTGAACACAGTCACCCACAGCGGAATGTCGGTAGAACCGGCCAGCCCGCCGCTGACCAGCCCCAGCGCCACGATGCCCATCAATTTCTGGCCGTCGTTACTGCCAAACGACAGCGCCATAAACAACGAGGCCAGCACCTGCCCCCGCTGGAACCAGCGGTTGAGGTGCGGCGTGGCGGACGCGCTGAGGGCATACGACAGCAGCACCGCGACGTAACCCCCAACCAGACCCAGCAGCGGCGAGAGGAACAGGCCGATCAGGACTTTGACCAGTCCCTCGGTCAGAATCACGTCCTGTCCAAAACCGGCCCAGGCCGCGCCCATCAGGCCGCCGATTAACGACTGTGAAATGCTGACCGGCAGCTTGAGCCACAGCGTCAGGCTGCACCACAGAATCGCGCCGGCGAGCGTGGCGATAATCGCGGCGCTGTCCAGCGTGTCGTGCCGGATGAACTGGCGGCTGATGGTATTGGCGACCGCCGTACCCAGCACAAACGGCCCCAGGAACATGCCCACGGCTGCCAGCCACAGCGCCAGTCGCGGGCCAATCGAGCGCGACGAGATCATGGTCGAGACAATGCTGGCCGAGCCATACTGCCCGTTGAGGTAGCCGTAGACGGCGGCCAGGAAAAACAGGATAATCAGCGGAAGCGACATCGGCAGCCAGTGAGTGTGAAGTTTAAGCGTACTTTAAGAATAGTTTAAATTTGTGAAGCAATCAAGCGAAAAACACGCTTCTAGTGATTTTTTTATGGTGTGCAATGAACCATGCCGATCACGTCAATTTGCTTCAGGGGGGCATCCCAGCGCCGGGCGGCGTCTGGGCCGATTTGGGGTCAGGTACGGGAGCGTTTACACTGGCGCTGGCGGAACTGATCGGTGCGGATGGAACGATCATTTCGGTAGACCGTGACGCCGCTGCCCTGCGCGAACAGTCCCGCGCCATGCAGGCGCGTTTCCCCGCTGTGGCGGTTCAATACCGCACCGCCGATTTCACGCAGCGGCTTGATCTGCCGCCGCTGGATGGCATCGTGATGGCAAACGCGCTGCATTTTGTCCGGCACAAGGATGCGGTCATTGAACAGCTGCGGGATTATTTAAAACCGGGCGGGCGATTGCTTCTGGTGGAATACAACGTTGACCAGGGCAACCAGTGGGTGCCCTATCCCCTGTCGTACCCTAGCTGGGAGGCGCTGGCGCGGCAGCATGGCTTTACCGATACGCGGCGGCTGGCAGCCGTACCCAGCCGCTTTCTGCGGGAAATCTACAGCGCGGTCAGCCTGCGGTAGTGTTAGGGCTGGGTGATGGTCACGCGCTTTACGGTCGCAAAAAACAGCGATGGCGAACACGGCGACAGCGAGGCATAGCGACCGGGACGCCATTCCGCCAGGCATACCCGCTGCGTTTTCAGTATCACGTCAGGCCGGCCCCATTCCCGCGCCAGGTCCCCAAGCTGTACTTCATTAAACTGGAACGTGACGTACATCAGCACGCCGTTGCTGACACTGGCACCTAGCAGCCACAGCCGGGTATCAGCCGATCTCCGCGAGCAGTAAAACTGGACTTCCATCGTGATCGGCTGAAGGCTGGACACGTTGCACAAATGGCGTGACAGGTTGGCCGAGGACCGACCGGGCATCACGCCCTGATAGGGGCGGAACAGCCCAGGGTCGGGTTCGACCGCTGCCAGCTTGCTGCCGGCAACCACCGACTGCACGACGGTAAACAGACTGAACGTCAGCGCCAGCGCCAGCCCCACCAGCAGACGCGGCAGCGTGATAACAACGGGCCAGCGGCGCAGGATGCGGGAAACCTTTGGGAACATACGGGGCGCACTCAACCACAGCTTACGGTTGCTGTTTAC
Source organism: Chloroflexota bacterium (assembly GCA_016223085.1). Taxonomy (GTDB): domain Bacteria; phylum Chloroflexota; class Anaerolineae; order Aggregatilineales; family Phototrophicaceae; genus CFX2. The sequence goes on along the minus strand of JACRPS010000003.1, from coordinate 1,171,787 downwards.
TGTAAAAGCCTGCCCGTATGAAATTTACTGGCGCGATATTTGAAATGTCAATAAGCTGCGTTTAAGGGGTGTTTCCTGCTGTCCACGTTACATCAGGGATGCCGGCCTGTTTGTTTTCGTAACGCGCCAGCGTGAACAGGAAGTCGCCCAGGCGGTTGAGGTAGGGCAGGACGTGATCGCCCACCGCTTCGTACTCCTGCAGCGCCACGACGATACGCTCGGCCCGGCGGCAGACCGTCCGCGCGACGTGAAGCTGCGCCGCCGAGGGCGACCCGCCCGGCAGGATGAAGTGGGTCAGTGGGGGCAGCGCCGCCGTCATTTCGTCAATACGTTCTTCCAGCCAGCGTACGGTGGCGGCATCCATGCGGACGACCCACGCGCTCTTTGCGTCTAATGGCGTCGCCAGGTCGGCGCCCAGGTGGAATAACTGCCGCTGCACCTGCGCCAGCCAGTCGTCGGTCTGGCGGGAGGGCTGTGCCGCGCGCGCCACGCCCAGCACCGAATTGAGTTCATCCACCGTGCCATAAGCCTCCACGCGCAGGTGCGTTTTGGGAACGCGCCCGCCGGAAAACAGGCTGGTAGTGCCGTCATCGCCGGTTTTGGTGTATATTTTCATTCAGACGATTGCACCTTCAGAGTTGCATTTTTAGAACGCCTGTGCTATCATCATAGGCAGTCGCTCGTTCGATTACTATAACAGGAAGCTGGAAAATTGGCAGACTCAGATTACACCGAAACGGACCTGTTTGAAGCGGACGCCGGTGAAGACGGCGCGCCCGCCCCGGCGGAAAAGAAGGGCAAAAAAGGGGCCTCGAAGAAGAAAGACCGGGTTGACGACGGTGCTGCCGCCACGCCGCTGGAAGATCATGGCCGGGTGAAGGCGCTGGAAGCCACGCTCAACGACCTGACCAAACGCTTTGGCGACGGCACGATTGTGCGGCTGGGCGACGCTACCCACATGGCGGTTGAGGTCATCCCTAGCGGTTCGCTGACCACCGACATTGCGCTGGGCGTGGGCGGGATTCCGCGCGGTCGTATCACCGAAATCTACGGGCCGGAAAGCTCCGGCAAAACCACGCTGTGCCTGCACGTGATCGCGGAAGCGCAGAAGCGCGGTGGCCTGTGCGCCTTCGTGGATATGGAACACGCGCTTGACCCGTCCTACGCCGAACGTATCGGCGTGAACGTGGACACCCTGTACGTGTCGCAGCCGGATACGGGCGAACAGGCGCTCGAAATTACGGAATCGCTGGTGCGTTCCGGCGCACTGGATGTAATCGTGGTGGACAGTGTGGCGGCGCTGGTGCCGCGCGCGGAAATCGAAGGCGAAATGGGCGACTCGTTTGTCGGCCTGCAAGCGCGCCTGATGAGCCAGGCGCTCCGCAAACTTTCTGGCGCGATCAAACAGTCAAACGTAGCTGTGTTGTTTACCAACCAGCTTCGTGAGAAGATCGGGGTGATGTTCGGATCACCGGAGACGACGGCGGGCGGGCGCGCGCTGAAGTTCTACGCCAGCGTGCGGCTCGACATCCGCCGTATCCAGAGCATCAAGCAGGGCGGCGAGAGCATCGGTAACCGGGTTAAGGTGCGCGTGACCAAAAACAAGGTGGCTGCGCCGTTCCGCGAGGCCGAGTTTGACATGATGTTCTACGAAGGCGGTATCAGCAAGGCCGGCGAGATCGTAGACCTCGGCGTCGAACTGGGCATCATTGACAAGCGCGGCGCGTTCTTCCGCTATAACGATGGTCTGCTGGGGCAGGGGCGCGAGGCAGCCAAGACCTTCCTGATACAGAACCCGGCAGTCTGCAACGAGATCGAGGACGCGATTCGGGTGCATTATGGCCTGCCGACGGTAGGGACGCTGCCCCGGTAACAGCGGCGGATAACGGGAACGGTGTGGGAATAACAGTACGTTATTCCCACCCGTGTTATAATCCCGTTTATATTAAAGCCGATTGATTGACTCGCTTAATAACCGATGCTATGATGATGAACTAGCGGAGATTTTCTCAAAACGCGAGGTGTATTGTGCCAGAAGTTAAAGCTGACTACGAAAATGCACTACATCGGAATCTGAAAGACGTGAAGGGCGCGCAGGCCGACAAGATGTTTGGCTATCCTGTCTACAAGGCGAATGACACGATGGCCGTGAGCGTCGTGAAGGACGGCATTATCGCCCGTGTGGGTGAGCAGCGCGCGAAGGAACTGATTGGCAAGGGCGGAGTCAAAGCCTACGAGCCGCAGCCAGGCCGCGTCTGGAAAGACTGGGTGCTGATGACGGGCGACTTCGACAAACACAAGGACCTGTTTAAGCAGGCAATTGATTTTACGGCGAAGATGCCCAAGCAGGAAAAGGCCGCCGGTGGCCGCCGTAAGAAAGCTGCCGCTGCCGAGGACAAGAGCAGCGGTGGCAGGAAGACCACCACAGCGGGCGGCAGCAAGGGCAAAAGCAGCGCCGGCAAAAAAGAGGAAGCCGCCGACAAGCCCAAGTCGCGTTCGCGCAAGAGTTAGGCTCAAGCAACTGCGGAGGGACATGGAAGCGCCATGTCCCTCTGTTTTGATCTCACAGAATCCACTTCACGGCCTCGTACCAGATGTCGTCCAACTGTACGGCCAGCTCATCCTCCAGTTCGGTCCGCACCCAGTGCCAGGCTTCGTCCGGGTCAAACTCGTTATCAATCTCCACCAGCGCCGCGCGGCCTTCGTCCAGGATGGTCACGTTGCGAACACACGCCAGCGTGCTGACAAAATCAATCAGGTCCGCTTCCGAGGTCGAAAAGTGGAAGGCGAAGCGGTCGCGCTCAATTTCCACCGGTTCCAACATGGTAAATTTCTGGTCTGCTTTGCTCATACTCACCCATCTCGTTCCCGTTCGAGCGCATCTTAGCATATAATCCGTTGGAAGTTTCCCGGAATGAAGGAATAAATTCGTGAATAATTACGAAGACGACAATCTGTTTGAGGACGATGACCCGGTAGAAGCCTACTGCGTGCGCTGCCGCGAGATGGTCGAAATGGAAGACCCGGAACCCGTCTGGACGCGGCGCGGGATGCCGGCCACGCGCGGTGAATGTCCGACCTGTGGCGGCGCGGTGTTCCGTATGGGTCGGACGGACGCGCACAGTGGGGAGGCGCGTCCGGCGGCGGTGCAGGTCGCCGGACGGACGCGGGCCAAGCTGGCGCAGGACACCGCCTACGTGGCCTTTGCCGAAGCGGACGCGGCACTGGCGGAACAGCTTGCCGAGGATTTGCAGAAGGCAGGCATCGCCACCTGGCTGCACGAGTCCGCGCCGTCGAGCGTCCATTGGGCGGGCGGCGTGCACCCGGCGCTGAAGGAATGCGCCCGGCTGGTGCTGGTGCTGTCCCCATCGGCGCTGGCCGATGCGGGTGTGGAAGCGGCGTGGAAGTTCTTTAAGGAAAAGGGTAAACGTATCGTGCTGGCGCAGCTTGCGCCGGTTGAGCCGCCGGACGCGCTTCGGCGCAGCCCGCGCTTTGACTTCACACGCGATTATAAGTCCAACTTCCGTCAGATGGTCGGTGCGCTGGCGGAGTAATCTGTTCTGCCGCGTAAACAGCACCCGAAGCGGGGAGCATAAATCATCATGCCCATGTCTGCCGATTTCCAGCGCCGCCTGTTTCCAATACTGCGCACCATCGCCGGTCATTTTGGCACGCCGTTTCATATCTATGATGAGACCGGCATTCGGGATACCGGGCAGCGATTGATTCAGGCGTTTGGCGGCGTACCCGGTTTTCGTGAGTTCTTCGCCGTCAAGGCGCTGCCCAATCCCCGTATTCTGGCGGTGCTGCGCGACATCGGTTTTGGCTTCGATTGCAGTTCCATCCCGGAACTGGCGCTGGCGCGGCAGGTGGGCGCGGCGAGTGACGATATTCTGTTTACGTCCAACAACACCAGCGCGGCGGAATTTGCAGCCGCTGCCGATGGTGGCTGCATCCTCAATCTGGATGACCTATCGCTGGTGCCCAAAGTGCCGCAGATGCCGGAGTTGATCTGTTTTCGTTACAACCCCGGCGCAGAACGCACCGGCAATGCCATTATCGGCAGGCCGGAAGAAGCCAAGTTCGGCGTCAGCCGGTCGCAGATCGTGGACGCTTACCGCGCCGCACAGGCAAGGGGGGCGCGCCGTTTTGGCCTGCATACCATGATCGTCTCCAACGAACTGAACGCCGGGAATCTCATCCAGACTGCGCACCTGTTGCTGGCGCTGGCCGAGGTCATCAGCGCGGAAACCGGCATCACATTCGAGTTTATCAACCTCGGTGGCGGACTGGGTATCCCCTATCGCTTGGACGACACGCCGCTGGAGTTACCGGCGCTGGCGAGCGTCATTACCGGCGCTTTCCACCGCTTTGCCGACCGGAACGGCTATCTGCCGCGTCTGTTTCTGGAGAGCGGGCGCTACATCACCGGGCCGCATGGTGTGCTGGTGACACGGGTCATCAATCACAAACAGACCTACCGCCGCTTTATTGGCGTGGACGCCAGCATGTCGGCGCTGATGCGCCCCGGCATGTACGGCGCGTACCATCATATCACCGTGCTGGACAAGCCCGAAGGCGGCTTACTGGCGGATGTCGTGGGGTCGCTGTGTGAAAATAACGACAAATTTGCCATCCAGCGCCCGTTGCCGGCTACTGAGGAAGGTGATCTGCTCATCATCCACGACACCGGCGCGCACGGCCACGCGATGGGCTTTAATTACAACGGTAGGCTACGCCCGCAGGAACTGCTGCTGCGCGCCGATGGCCGTGTCGAACGCATCCGCCGCGCCGAAACGCTGGACGATTATTTCGCCACGCTGCGGTTTGAGCCAGACTGCCTCATACCGCCGGACTGAAGGAATGGCCGGGAATGGTCGGCATGGTGCGGGGAGTTGGTAGGGACACGATCTATCGTGTCCCTACAGCCATCAGAAAAACTTCGCCGTTTTGGGGGCTTGACTTCGAGCGCACTCAAAGTTGTAGAGTCGGAATCATGAACACACGAACCGAGCTACTCACCATTCAGGAGGTGGCGGAAGCCACCGGCTTAAGCGTCCACACGCTGCGCTATTACGAGCGTATCGGCCTCATTCATTCCATCGGGCGGGCGCAGAACACCCACCGGCGTTATTCGATGGAGGACGTGGGCTGGATCGAGTTCCTCATGAAGCTGCGTGCTACCGGTATGCCTATCCAGCAGATGCTGGTGTATGCCGAATTGCAGCGCCAGGGGGACGAAACCCTGCCCGAACGGCTAGAAATGCTCAGGGAACTGCGGCGGAATGTGGAGGCGCGGATAGACGAACTTCAGCAGCATCTGAAGGTCATCCGCTACAAGATCGAGCTGTACGGGGAACAGGTCGCCGCGCGAACACGCTGACGAGCCACGAATTCATCACAGGAGGTTATCATGTTTCCACCGATGACCCCGCTGACCGAGCGGGTGCGTATTGAATTTGCCAGTCGCCAGCTTGAACAGCCGGAAGCTATGATCGCAGCAGTCCCGCCGCGCGCCGAATGGTTTACCCGGCTGCGCCGCTGGTTCAGCCGGCGTGCTGCCTTAAGAACATGCGCGCGCCGTCCAGCACCACCTGCGGTTTACCCGACGGCCAGCGCGCTGTCCGCCCTAGGTGATACCGAGTGAAACAGGAGCTATCATGACCGCTTCCATGACCCGCACTTTAGGCCGTTCCGGGATTCAGGTCAGCGCCGTTGGCCTCGGCTGCTGGGCGATTGGCGGCCCGTTCTGGGCCGGGGAAACGCCCGTAGGCTGGGGCGAGGTGGACGACAACGAATCCATCCGTGCCATTCACCGCGCGCTGGAACTGGGCGTCAATTTCCTCGACACTGCCGATGTTTATGGCACGGGCCACAGCGAACGGGTGATCGCCCGCGCGCTGGCTGGCCGCCGCCAGCAGGTGGTGATTGCCACCAAGTTCGGCAATGTGTTTGACGAAACCGCACGCCAGATCGCTGGCGCGGATGCTTCGCCGGCGTATATCCGCCGCGCCTGCGAGGCTTCGCTCAGGCGGTTGAACACGGATGTGATAGACCTGTACCAGTTCCATCTCAACGGTTATGACGCTGACCGTGCTGCTGAAGTGCGTGACACGCTGGAAACGCTGGTCAGCGCCGGGAAAATCCGCTGCTATGGCTGGAGCACGGATTACCCGGAGCGTGCCCGCGTCTTTGCCGACGGGCCAAACTGTGCGGCGATTCAGTTGGACATGAACGTGCTGCTGGACAATGCGCCCATGATCGCGCTGTGCGAGCAGTTTAATCTGGCAGCGATCAATCGCGGGCCGCTGGCGATGGGGCTGCTGACGGGCAAATATACCGCCACCTCACAGCTTGCCGAAAACGACGTGCGCGGCGAACACAGCCCAGCCTGGATGCGCTATTTTAAGGACGGCAAACCCAACCCCGAATGGCTGGCGCGGCTGGACGCCATCCGCGAGATTCTGACCAGCGGCGGACGCACGCTGGCGCAGGGGGCGCTGGCCTGGCTGTGGGCGCGCAGCCCGCAAACGCTGCCCATCCCCGGCTTCCGCACCGTCGCGCAGGTGGAAGAAAACGCCGGCGCGCTGCGCTTCGGCCCGCTGACCGCCGACCAGATGCAGCAGATTGACGCGCTGCTGGGGCGGGCGGAGGGTGTGCAGGCGTAAGGTTGTTGTCAGCAGCCCAACGGGAGTCATCCCCGATTTTTGCACCGCCGGAGGCTGGAAGCCATCCGGCTGATCAAAAAAAAGCCACCTTACAGGTGGCTAAACCAATATACTCCCTTGTGGCAGCCCGCTTCCAGCGGGAATCAGCCAGGGGACTTTCAGCCCCTGGCTTACTCATACAACGTCGGGTCGAGCGCGTCACGCAAGCCGTCGCCCAAAAAGTTGAAACCCAGCACCGTAATCATGATCGTCAGGCCGGGGATGACGGCGTACCACCACTGCCCGGTTGGCAGGTAGTTTTTGCCAAACTGCACCATCGTGCCCCAGCTAGGCGTCGGAATCTGGATGCCCAGGCCGAGGAAACTCAGCGTCGCTTCCGATAGAATCACGCCGGCGATGCCGAGCGTCGCCAGCACGATCATCGGCGCGAGCGCGTTCGGCAGGATGTGCTGGGCCATAATCCGCCATGCCGGCGCGCCCAGCGCCCGCGCCGCCAGTACATAATCCAGTTCCTTGATGCCAAGCACCTGGCTGCGCATCATCCGCGCTTCGCCCGGCCAGCCGATCAAACCGAGCGCCAGGAAGATGCTGATCGGCCCCGGCTCAAAAATCGTTACCCACACGATCAGGAACATCAGCCCTGGAATCGCAAAAAATACGTCCGTCGTCCGCATGATGAGGTCGTCAATCCAGCCGCCGTACCAGCCCGCGACCATGCCCAGCGTCATGCCAATCACCAGCGCCACGCCCTGCGCGATAAAGCCAATCACCAGCGAAATGCGCGCGCCGTACAGCAGGCGGCTGAACAGGTCGCGCCCCAGTTCGTCCGTGCCAAGCAGAAATTCCCCGCCGGGCGGCGCTAACCGTGCCGTGTAGTGCGGCTCAATCGGGTCATACGGCGCGATGTAGGGCGCAAACACCGCGCCCAGACCGAGCAGGATGACAATCGCCAGCCCGACCAGCGCCACACGGTTGCGGCGGAAGGCAATCCAGAAGCGGGCACGGTTGGACACCGGCTGCCGTTGCGGCGTCAGGCTGATCGGGGTGGATTGAGTCTGTGTCGCGGCCATCACTCCCCCTAGGCGTAGCGGATGCGCGGATTGACCAGCGCGTAAATCAGATCGGTCAGCAGGTTGATGACCACAAACAGGAACGCGCCGAACACCAGAATACCCAGAATCACCGGCGTATCCTGCCGCTGGATGGCGGGGACAATCGCCCGCCCCAGCCCCGGCCAGTTAAAAATCGTTTCGGTCACAATCGAGCCGCCGAGTAAATAGCCGATGTCCAGCGCCACGACGGTGATAATTGGGATGAGCGCATTGCGAAGCTGGTGGCGCAGCAGCACGACACGGTACGGCAGCCCTTTGGCGCGGGCGGTGGTAATGAAGTCCATGCCGCGCACTTCCAGCATGGACGACCGCGTGACGCGGGCAATCGTGGCCGAGAGATTCGTGCCGAGAATCAGCGACGGCAGCACCATATGAATCAGGCTGCCCTGTTCGTAACCCGCCACCGGGAACAGCGCAATGCCGTATTTGTCCTGCGTGAATAACATCTGTCCCAGCAGCGCCAGCCAGAACACCGGCATGGATACCCCCAGCAGCGCGATCACCATCAGCACGTGGTCAATCCAGGTGTACTGCTTTTCGGCGGCGATGATGCCGGCGGGCAGGCCGATGATGAGCGCGACAAACATGCCACCGGCCATCAGTTGCAGCGTGCGCGGCAGGCGGTAGCCGATGATGTCCCACACGTCCTGCTTGAGGATAAACGACTTGCCCAGGTCAAGCCGCGCCATCTGCCCCAGGAATTTGACGTAGCGCACCAGAAACGGATCGTTCAGGCCAAGCTGTTCGCGCACGCCTTCGACCACTTCCGGCGACAGGCGTTTGTACTCCTCGCCCAGCACGGAGCGCACCGGGTCGCCTGGCATGAGGTACGCCAGGATAAACAGGACGGTGAAAATGCCCAGCATGGTCGGGATGACCTGCACCAGCCGCCGGATGATGTAGAGGGTCAAATGGAGTCTCCTGATCAGCCAGAAATTATTATGCACAATCCAGTCGCGTTATCATCATAATTTTAGATAACGGTTACAAAGCCTTCAAAATCAAGGAAATAGGCATCATGGCAAAGTGTCATTTTTTGCTCTTTAAAGTCGCTGAAAATGCCCCGGCCACATTGAAGCCAGGGGCAAATCGCGGCCTTCTTGCGTCGCCCTGGGTTTCAAACCCAGGGCTAGGCGGAAAAACCAAGCCCACTGAAGGGGCTAAAGAAGGCAAACCAGCTATCTGGAACAGCCCCTTTAGTGGGCTTAAGCAGCCGAAGGCTGCAACTTCAGCCAGATGGCTTTAGCCTCTGGCGGTAGGCTGCGTTTACTGCGCGATGCTCACGTCCTTCAGTGGCGCGGTGTACGTGCCGCCGCCGCCGGGGTTGAAGCCCTCAATCCAGGGTTTTTGCAGCCAGGCGACCTTGCTGTAGGCCGACACCACCCAGGGCGAGTCCGCCGTAATCAGGTCGTGCGCCTGCTGGTAGAGTTCTTCCAGCTTGGCCGGGTCGGTTTCGGTCATCGCCTGTTGCAGCAGCTCGTTCACTTCCGGGTTGTCATAGGCGGTGTCGTCGCGCCCATCCATAAACAGGAAGTTGAGCACGTCGGACGGGTCATTCACCCCGGCGCTCCACCCGCTGAGGAACATCAGCACGTCGTCCTCGCCGATGTGATCCCAGTAGGTCGAAGCGTCCTCGACGACGATGTTGAGCGTCACGCCCAGCTTGCGCAGGTCTTCCTGGAACACCGGCAGCGACAGTTCGTCCGCCGCTGACGAGAACACGTACAGATCAATCGGCGGGATACCCTCGCCGTTGGGGAAACCGGCTTCTTCCAGCAGTTGCGCCGCTTTTTCGAGATCGTAGTTGTAGATGTTGGCCGGGGTGGACGCGGGCATGGACGGCGGCAGATAACCGAGCGTGGCCGGGAAGCGCGCGCCTTCCATCAATTCGTTCCACACCAGTTCACGGTTGAAAGCATGGGCGAACGCCTGGCGCACCTTCGGATTTTCGGCGAAGAAACCCTGGTCCATCTTGAAGCCGAAATAACGCACGTTCAAACCCGGCAGTTCGTGATACTCGTCCTTAAATTCCTCGACGGTGGCGGCGCGCTGGCCAGTAGGGAAGCCAAACAGGAAATCAAGCTGGTCTTCACGGTACATCCCCAGCGCCGTGTTGGCGTCCGGTACGTTGATGAAGCGCACGCCGGCGATCTTCGGTTGCCCTTCCGCCCAGTAGTCCGGGTTCGCTTCCAGCGTGATGTGGTCATCGCGCAGCCATTCGACAAAACGGAACGGGCCGGTGCCAACGGGTTTGTTGTTAAATTCCTCGCCCAACTGCTCGTAGGCTTCCCGTGGGACCACCGACACGCTGGCCGGGCCTTGCAGGAAGAACAGGCGGTCCGGCTGCTTGAGCGTGATTTCCAGCGTGTAGTCGTCTACCGCCTTCAGGCCGGAAATGCTGTCCGCCGTACCGTCGCGGAATTCATCCACGCCGACGACGTTATCCATCGTTTCCGGATGTGACGACACGTTTTCGTCCGACGACGCAAAAATCTGTGCCGACCAGATCCAGTCGTCGGCCTTAAACTCGCGGTCGCCGTTGTCGTATTCCACGCCGTCCATTTCGTGGAACAGCACGCCTTTCCGCAGGTTGAAGGTATACGTCAGTTGATCGTCCGAAATCTCCCAGCTTTCCGCCAGCAGGGGCGTCGGTTGAGCGGTTTCGTTGTCAATGCCCGTCAGCCCTTCATAGATGTTGCGGGTGATGGTGCTGATGGCGATGGTTGTGCCCGTGAAGGGGTTGAGATGTTCGGGGTCGGGACTGATCGGATACCGCAGGATGTTATCCTCCGGCTGCGCGCCGGCGGCCAGCGGCAGACTGACGACCAGCAGCACCAGCAGAAATACAAGGACTCGCTTAACCATAACTACTTCTCCTCTAAAACAAACTTTAGGCGCGGTCTGACCTGTTATAACGGAAAAAGCCCCCGCCCGCAACCAACCGGCGGCAAAACGGCTATGATAATGATGCGCCGAAAGCGGGGTAAAGGTTCAATCATCGCGGGAAAAGTGGGACACCAGCTGCATCAATTGATAAAGTCCACAAAAGCCCGTTTATGGATAGTAGAAGCCTCTTTTATGGTATGGAGGTTGCGATGAAACGCGCGATCATAGTCCTGATCTGCCTGATCGGGTTCTCGCCGGTGCTGGCGCAGGGCGACACCTGTCCGGCGCTGATTCAGTCCATCTTTGAGCGGGTGAAAACCGAGTGTGCCGTGATTGGCCGCAACCAGGCGTGTTACGGCAATACCACCCTGCAAGCCGAACCGCAGGCCGGCGTGGCCGATTTTGCCTTCAGCCAGCCGGGCGATTTTGTCAGCGTTGCGGGCTTGCAGACCCTCCGCGCCGCGCCGCTGAATGCCGCCACCAGCGAATGGGGCGTGGCGCTGATGAAAGTTCAGGCGAACATCCCGGATACGCTGCCCGGCCAGGGGGTGACGTTTGTGCTGTTTGGCAATACGGAAGTGGAAAACGTTGTTCCGTTTACGTCCGCCGGGGTCGAGGTCACGCCCAACGCCGACAGTGTGCTGCGCGGAACGCCGGCAACGGACAGCGCCATCGTCGGGGCGATCACGACCGGGCAGCCGGCCATCGCTATCAACCGGTCAACTGATGACGCCTGGGTGCGGGTGGAACTGCAAGGTCCCGGCAGCCGCGCCGGCTGGCTGCCGGCCTCGCTGCTGCCGGCCAGCGATTGGAACACCCTGCCGGTGTTTGACCCGGCGGCTGTCGCCCTGCCGGGGCCGATGCAGGCATTCCGGCTGAAAACCACGCCGTTGGGGGAACAGTGTGTGGACGCGCCGCCGGACGGCCTGCTGGTGCAGACGCCGCAGGGGGACATCCATGTTGAACTGACGATCAACGATGTGCGCATCCAACTGGGTTCGACCGTTTTTATTCAGGCGCAGCCTAACGCCATGATGACGTTGAGCGTGCTGGAAGGGCGTGCGCAGGTGACGGCGCTTGGCCAGACCGCCGACGTGCCGCAGGGGATGCAGGTTAGCGTGCCGATGGACGATGATTTACAGCCCGCCGCACCGCCGGGGACGGTTGTTCCCTACGACGCCGGCGCTTTCAGCCGCCTGCCGGTCGTTTTGCTGCCGGACCCGATCACCGTTGCCCACGTGGATTGGGCCGCCGGGCAAAGCCTGTGCGTGACCAGAGCCGATGGCGCCTGGCTGCGGGCCGCGCCCAGTTCCAGCAGCGCCGACATCGTGCAGGTGCTGGCGAACGGCGACGCGGTCGCAGCCAACGGCGAGCCGCAGTACGACGGCGTACAGTCGTGGTGGCCGGTACGCACCGGCGACAGCCGCACCGGCTGGATTGAACAGGTATCGCTGGCGGCGTGTGACAGGCCGGTTGTGCCGCCCTGTACCCCGCGCACGGATTGGCCGTTCACCTATACCGTGCAATCCGGCGACAGCCTGTCGAAAATCGCGGTAGCCGTTGGCAGCAGCACGGCGGAACTGAGCCGGGCGAACTGTATCGCCGACCCATCCCGCCTGTTCGCCGGGCAGACCATCCGCGTGCCGCGCCAGGTGGTGATCGTTTCGTCGCAGCCGGCAACCACCAGTCTGGTTGTCAGCGGCACGTGGGATTTCACCATCTTCCCGCAAATCTGCCGCCGCCAGGGCAACGTGCAAAACCTGTCGCTCAACGTGAGTGTTAGCGCCGATGGTTCGGCGATCACCGTCACCGCGCCCGACGGCAGTAACCTGACCTTCGCGCGGGTCAGCGATAGTGTGTATCAGACGACCGTATCGTCCAACAGCGCGACCGCGACCACAGCTCAGGTTCAATCGCAGACGACGACTTACACCGTCACCGTCATCGGCGTGAGCAATGGCAGGACGCAGGCGCGGCTGGACATCGTGTCGGACTGCCCGCCCCGGACAGGCCAGAGCAGTCAGTAAAATGCGCGGATAAAACGCTGCCGGACGCCTTCGAGCGTCCGGCTGAATGGAAAAAGCCACCGGGAAGGTGGCTCGGACAAACCGGATTGGCGCTTTATAGCCTGCTTCCAGCGGGCTTACCTGTGACCTTCAGCCTGAGGGCTTTTAGCCTCAGGCGTCGCTGACAGCGTGGGGCGCGTATACCGTATCCGCCCCGCACCATCCAATGCGTTTTACCCCCCGCTGGCCGCCGCCTGCAGGCGGTCGCGGGCTTCCTTCGCCGGCGTGAAGTTGGGGTTCTGGTGCAGCGCCTCGATGTAGTTGTTCAGCGCCCGGTCACGTTCGCCCATGCCTTCGCGGGCGACGCCAGCGTAATAATAGGTTTCTTCGATGTGCTGCGACGTGCCCGGCTCGTCCAGCAGAATCCGCGCCAGATTTAGCACATCCTGATAGCGCCCCATCGCGTTATAGGCCTCATATGGCCCGAACTGATACCACAACATCCGCCAGGGCAGGCCGATGTTGCGCGCCTGATCGAAGGCGGCAGCTGCATATTCATATGCTTTCGCGTCCAGGTCTGCCAGCGCCACGTAGTTCGTGCCCATGTTGAACCAGGCGAAGGCGTCGTTGGGGTTTTCTAGCGCCAGTTGGCGGTTTTTCTCCAGCGCGTTCAGGTAGTTTTTAGTCACGTCGGCGTTGTCGCCCAGCAGCGTCATCAGGTCCTGCTCGCGGGCAAAATCATACAGCACGATGTAGGTGTTATTGAAGTGATGCCAGAACTTCAGGATGTGGTCGTAGGAATACAATCGGTTTGGCCCCAGGTAGCTGTCCTGCGTCTTAAACTGCTGCGTGGCATCATCATAGCCCATCACCAGCAGGTAATGCCCCATCCAGCCCAAACGGTCCGGTTCGGGGTCGTAACCTTCTTCAATGATGACCGGGAAGTTGTTGGCGATCAGTGTTTTCAGCGTGTCCAGATCGCCGCCCACGCGCGCCAGGGCGCGGGTTGTGCCGGGAAGCTGGGTGTTGACGTATTCCACCATCTGCCAGGGGCTGACGTTGCCATCCTCGGTGTTGGGCTTCAGCCAGTTGGCCGCCGGGGTCTGGTCGGCGGGGACGCCGAAGTAGGTCAGTCCCATTGTCAGCGTGGCCGGGCCGCAGTTGTTCCAGTGCTGGGGGATGTGGGTGAAGCCGCTCATTTCATAGGCAGCGGGCAGCGCGGCCTGTGCCAGCAGACCGGACGCCGGCAGCAGCGCGACCAGCAGAATCAGCAATAGGGATAGGTAGCGCATGGTTCAAACAGACCTTCTCTCATCTTCATACGGTTTGCATTATAACGGTTTGTCCCCATTTTTAAATGGACAGCTCCTCTACGCCTGCCCCACGACCGGCACACGGATTGTAATGGTTATTAAGGAAAAGCTGGCGATACCAGCCCGGATAGCCTATACTTAACAGGCAGCAGCCTGCCCCTGGGGCTGCTTTTATGAAGGAATTAGTATGCCACACGATGATTTTGTTGGCCGGCATATCGGCGATTTTGTGATCGAGGAACGCATCGGGCAGGGCGCGATGGCGATGGTGTACCGCGCCTTCCAGCCTTCGATCAACCGGCACGTCGCGCTGAAGGTGATTCGCCTCAACGAAGGCCAGGGCCAGCACGAGGAATTCCGCCGCCGCTTCGCTTATGAGGCGGAAGTGATCGCCCAACTGGAGCATATCCACATCCTGCCGATTTACGCTTACGGCATCGCCGATGATGTGGCTTATCTGGCGATGCGCTGGCTGCGCGGGGGCACGCTGGCCGATCTGATGCGCCGTGACCGGTTGCCGCTGGATCGGGTAGCGGAAATCTTCAAGCAGGTGGCGCAGGGGCTGTCCTATGCCCACAGCAAGGGTATCATCCACCGTGATCTTAAGCCAAGCAACATCATGCTTGACGACGCCGGCAACGCTTACCTGACCGACTTCGGCCTTGCCAAGCTGGCGGAGGGGTCGCTCGAAATCACGAAGCCAGGCACCATCGTCGGCACGCCGGCCTATATGTCACCGGAACAGCTGCGCGGCGAACCGCTTGACCATCGCACTGACATTTACAGTCTGGGGGTGATTCTGTACAACATGGTCGTCGGGCGGCTGCCGTTTGATACCAGCAGTACCGATCTGGTGTCCATCATCTACCAGCATCTCGAAAAAGCGCCCACGCCGCCGACGCAGATCAACCCAGAAATTCCGATTGAAGTGGAGATGGTCATTCTGTGCGCGCTGCAAAAAAACCGCGACCAGCGCTACGATAGCGCCATCGAAATGTCGCGCGCGCTGGACCTGGCGCTGGGGCGTCCGGTGGGCAGCAGCGACCATCTGCCTCTGCCGAAACACGCTTCCACGCCGCTGAGCGCCGTCCAGCTCAGCAGCGCGTCGCAGGTTATCCAGCGCCGCCCTGGTTTTTATCTGGCGATTGGCGCGGCGCTGGTGGTGCTGACGCTGGTGCTGATCGCCGTAATTGTTTCGACGATTTCGGGCAACAATCAGGCCGTCCAGTCGGCGACGGCGCAGGCTGTTACCCGCACGGCGGTTGCCGCCGCCTGGACGCCAACACCGCTGCCCAGAGCGGTAGTGCATCAGGGCGAGCGCGGCCCGGCGTCGGTGGTGGTGCCAAACCAGTCGGAGATCGCCGCCGCGCGGGCCCGGCTGGGCGAGCGCGGCTTTATCACCTACATTGCCTGCACGCTGGAAAGCGAATTTCACTCCGGGCTGGCGCGGGAAATCCGCGATATGGCGACCCGCTATGGTCTGGACCTGCGCGTGTATGACAGCGATGCTGACCCGTACCGGCAGGTGACGCAGATCGAGCGGGCGCGCTCCGATGGCACCACCGGGCTGATTATCTGCCCGCTGGACCCCAGCCTGCTAAGAAACACGCTGGCTTCGGCGCAGGCGCAGAAGATTCCGATGGTGTTCTTCGCGCTGGATATGCCCAGCTACGGCGGCGTGCTGGTGGCGGGTGATAATTACGAGCTGGGGCTGGAGCCGGGTCGGCTGGCAGGCCAGATTATCCAGCGCGAGATGGGCGGCAGGGCTGATGTGGTGATTCTCGATTATCCCGATTTGCCGGACATCGTGCAGCGCGCCGATGGCATCGAAGCCGGCATCCGGGAATTTGCGCCAGAGGCCCACATCGTGGGGCGGTTCCTGGGCGGCACGCGCGACAACGGTCGCGCCTCGGTCGAAAAGCTGATTCAGGAGGGTGTGCCGTTTAACGTGATTGTCAGCATCAACGATGCTGGCGCGTTTGGCGCGATTGACGCCATGCAGGCCGCGGGGTTTGCCCCGGATTCGGTTGTCATCACCAGCGTGGACGGTGAACTGCTGGCGCAGCAGTATATCCACGACAACTACTTTATGCGCGGCTCGGTGCAGTCCTCCCGCATCGAAACCGCGCACGCGCTGGTGAACACGATGGTCAAGCTGCTGGCCGGTGGCAGCGTGCCGGAAAACATCATCGTGCCGCCGGGCCAGATGATTACGCGTGATACCCTCAGCGCGCGGGAAGATTTTGCCACCGGCAGCGAGGCCACGCCGGAAGCCACGCCCTGACATTGAACAAAACCTACGCCTGTTGGGTAATCATTACAACTTGCGGCGTCTGAAGGCTGTGCGGCTGATTTATTGCTCAGATAGCGTAATCCCGCTATCATACGCTGCAACGTGCGTGCGCACATTGTTACTTACATTTCTACGGAGGGAACAGAAAAGATGGGCAAAAAGTATTTGGTCCTCCTGCTGGTTTTGCTGCTGGTGGGTGCGGTCGTTCCTGTGTCCGCCCAGGGCAAATCCGTCACCGTTTCCTGGACGCAGGAACCGGATAACCTGACCCCGATGTATACCACCATGACTTTCGCCGGCTACACCAACGGCCTGCTGTTTGCCACGGCCTGGGACTATGACGAGAACTACAACCCCGTGCCGGTGCTGCTGACGGAAGTCCCCAGCCCGGAAAATGGCGGCATCAGCGAGGACGGCACGACCTTCACCTTCAGGCTGAAGGAAGGCATGTTGTGGTCGGATGGCGACCCGCTGGACTCGGCGGACTTCAAATTCACCTACGACATGTACATGTCGGACCAGAACACACCGCTGACCCGCGCGCCGTT
Source organism: Chloroflexota bacterium (assembly GCA_016223085.1). Lineage (GTDB taxonomy): Bacteria > Chloroflexota > Anaerolineae > Aggregatilineales > Phototrophicaceae > CFX2. The sequence continues at coordinate 1,154,961 of JACRPS010000003.1, read as the reverse complement.
TGACCAGTTTGCCAGCGTGGAAGCGCCTGACCCCACTACCTTCATCATCAAATTCGATCAGCCCTATGCGCCCTGGGTGGGCACGCTGAATTACAAGGTACTGCCGGAACACATCCTGCGCCCGATTTTTGAAGAGGTCGGGACGCTGGACGGCGCGGAGTTCCACCGCCAGCCGACCGTTTCCAGCGGCCCTTACGTGCTGGCCGAATATTCGCCCGGCAGCTTTATGCGCTTCACGGCTAACCCGAATTTTGTGCTGGGCGTGCCGAAGATCGAAACGCTGGTCGTGACCTTCATCCCGGACGATCAGGCGTATGTTGCCAGCCTCCTGGCCGGCGATACCGATTTGGCGACGTTCTTCCCCGCCAGTGAAGTGCAGGCGCTCAGGGATGCCGGTGTGGACGTGCGGCTGATTGCTTCCGGCTACAACGAAGGCCTGTTCTTCAACGTCAGCCCGGAACGCGGCCATCCGGCCCTGCAGGATGTAAACGTCCGTAAAGCGATTGCGATGGCCTTTGACCGCTTCTCGATCTCGGAAGACCTGAACTACGGCGTGCTGCCTCCGGGGTCGAGTTTCTGGGAACAGACTCCTTACGAAAACCCCGATCTCGAACCGGTACCCTTCGACCTGGAGCAGGCGGCGGCGCTGCTGGACGAAGCCGGCTGGACCGACAGCGACGGTGACGGCATCCGCGATAAGGACGGCGTAAAGCTGGAACTGCGCTTCGCCGCGACCACCCGCCAGATTCGGCAGGATATGCAGGCGCTGGCGCAGCAGTGGTTTGGTGAAATCGGCGTGGGGGTCATCATCCAGAACTACGAATCCAACGTGTTCTTTAATGGCTACGCCGAGGGCGGCCCGGTGGCGACCGGTGATTATGACATCGCTACCTGGTCATCGAACCCGAACTTCCCCGACCCTGATACCGTGCGCTTCCAGTGTGACCAGGTTCCAAGTGACGAGAACCCGGCGGGCGATAACTGGAACTACTTCTGCGACCCGGAACTGGACAAGCTGTTTGAGCAGCAGCGTGTGACCACCGATTACAATCAGCGCGTGGAAATCTTCCACCAGATTGATCAGATGCTGTACGACCAGTACGTGTGGGTTAACACCTGGTACGACGCCGACCTGTGGGGCGTGGGGCCGAAGCTGCAAAACGTCCGGCTGAACGGCATTACCCCCTTCTTCGACGTGGTGAACTGGGACGTCAGCGAGTAAGCGTTTTTACATTCGCCGTAGGGGCGCACGACCGTGCGCCCCTACATTTATTTATATATCAATAGCCTATGGCTCAATACATCATCCGCCGGTTGTTACAGGCGATACCGTTACTGTTTTTAATCAGCGTGATTTTATTTGTGCTGATGCAGTCATCCGGGGACCCGCTGGCGACGCTGGGCGGGCGCGAACCGCCGCGCGCGGAAGACCGCATCCGCCTGAAGCGGCAGTGGGGGCTGGACCAGCCGGTTCTGGTGCAGTACGTCTACTGGCTGGTAGGCAACGACTGGGTCGTTACCGACCCGGCAACGGGCGAAACCGGCACGCGCAAGGGTGTGCTGCGCGGCGATTTTGGCAATTCGTTTGTCACGCGGCAGCCGGCGCTGAAAGTGATCGCCGACCGTCTGCCCAATACGCTGATTTTGATGCTGACGGCGGAAGTGGTGATTATCATCATGTCGCTGACCATCGGCGTGGTGTCGGCGGTGAAGCAGTACAGCCTGCTGGATACGGTTCTGACCGCGTTTTCGTTTATTACCTATTCCGTGCCGGTGTTCCTGATGGCGCTGATTTTGATGTACATCTTCGCTGTCAACTTCCGCAAGTGGGGTCTGCCCTATTTCCCGATCAGCGGTATGTTTGACCCGGCGAAGGGACGCACGTTTCAGGAAGTCGCCTGGCATCTGGTGCTGCCGGTGCTGACCATCGCGCTCATCAGCATTGCCGGTTACAGCCGCTATATCCGTTCCACCATGCTGGAAGTGATTAACTCCGATTACATCCGCACGGCGCGCGCCAAAGGGCTGTCGGAACGGCGGACGCTGTTTGTCCATGCCTTCAAAAATGCGTCGCTGCCGATTGTGACGCTGATTGGCCTCGATCTGCCGTTTCTACTGGCAGGCGCGGTGGTGACGGAAACGATCTACGCCTGGCCCGGTATGGGGCAGCTTTTTATTAATCACCTGACGCGCTCCGATTTTCCGGTACTGATGGGCATTCTGATGATGATTTCGGTGGCGGTGGTGGTCTTCCAACTGCTGACTGATCTCGCCTACACCTGGCTCGACCCGCGCATTCGCTATACATAGGGGAAACGGCATGGCGACGCAAACCCGCACGCGCCCGGCCAGCCGGGGCAGAGAATCGGCAGCCGTAGTGAACCTGTCCCGGTCGCGGCGCACCATCAAACGCTTCCTGCGCCACCGTGTGGCTGTGATCGGCCTGGTAATTATGATTGGTATCGCGCTGTTTGTGACGGTGGGTGCGCTGTTTTATTCGGAAGCCGACGCCAACTACAACGATACCAGCCGCCGCCTGCAACCGCCAAGCCAGGAATTCCCCTTCGGCACGGATACCATCGGGCGCAACATTCTGGCGCGCATCATCTACGGCGGACAGATTTCCATCCTCATCGGCGTGACTGCTGTCACGGTGTCGGTGGTTGTTGGCACAGTGATCGGTGTGGCGTCCGGCTACTTTGGTGGGCTGGTGGACTCGGTGCTGATGCGCGTAACCGAAGCAATGTTAAGCATTCCGTCGCTGCTGCTGCTGCTGGTGATGGCGAAGTTCTTCAGCGGGAAAATCCCCACGCAGGTGATTCTGGGCCGCAGTTTCAGCGGCAGCGTAATTGTGATCGTCGTGATTCTGGGGCTGACCAGTTGGATGACGCTGGCGCGTATCGTGCGTTCGGCGGTGCTGTCCATCCGCGAAACGGAATACGTCCTGGCAGCGCGGGCACTCGGCGCAACCAACCGCCGCATCATCCTGGCGCACGTCTTGCCAAACACCCTCGCGCCGGTGATCGTGGCGGCGACGCTGGGTGTTGCCACCGCGATTCTATCCGAGGCCTATATCAGCTTCCTCGGTGTGGGCGTGCAGCCGCCAACCGCCACCTGGGGCAACATGCTGGACGGTTCGCGGCAGTTCATCGAAGATGCCCCCTGGCTGTGGTTCTTTCCGGGGCTGATGATCGTGCTCACGGTCCTGAGCATCAACTTCATCGGCGACGGCCTGCGCGACGCCTTCGACCCGCGTTCGGACAAAAAAGTTTAGAAGTTGTCAGCTGTCAGTTATCAGTCTTCAGTAAAGATCATGCGCTTTGACTTTGAACCGATAACCGACTACTGAGAACTGACGACTATCTGCTTGTGCCGCCGGGTGGGGGCAGGCGGGGCAGCGTTTTGCCGCGCATCTGCGCCAGTTCGGCTTCCAGTTCGGCGCGGCGCAGTTCGCTGGCGCGGCGGGCTTCGTCCATCGTTTCTTCCCACCCCTGTTTGAGGCGGGCGACCAGTTCGCTGCCGGGCATGGGCGCCAGCAAAATGACAACCGACACGCCCACCATCGCGCCCAGGCCAATCCCTAACGTAAAACTCAGCAGTTTTTTCATCCGTGCTGTCCTTATCCAGAGGTTGTCTTTTTTTGTTATTATAACGTTTGCGTATCGATAAAGCATATGAGGAGCAATCATCGTGACCAAACAAGCGGTTCAGACCGACCACGCGCCCGCTGCCATTGGGCCATATTCGCAGGCGATTATCGTCAACGGGCTGGTGTTCACCGCCGGGCAGACGCCGATTGTGCCGGGGACGCGGACGCTGGTTGAGGGCGGCATCCAGGAGCAGACGCGGCAGGTGCTTGAAAACGTGAAAGCGATTCTGGAAGCCGCCGGCACCAGCCTGGATAAAGTGGTCAAAACAACCGTGTTTTTGAAAGACATGAACGACTTCGCGGCCATGAACGAGGTCTATGGCTCATACTTCGCCAGCACGCCGCCGGCGCGTTCGACCGTGCAGGTGGCGCGCCTGCCGCTGGATGCAATGGTCGAAATCGAAACGATTGCGTTGCTGTGATGGTTGGAACAAAACGTAACGCAAAGGCGCGAAGGAGCAAAGACGCAAAGAAGATAACGAAAAAAGCATAACACGGAGACTCAGAGGTACAGAGACACAGAGAAGTTTCCGGTCACCAGATGCCAGAAAAAACTGATAACTGACTACTGAAAACAGAAAACTCTTCTGGCGTTCTTGGTGTCCTGGCGTTTAAACTGTGATTGCTCCAGCAGCAAACCCGACCACACCGCCGGCCAGAATCAGCCAGGTGGCGTTCACCTTGAAGCGGATGAGCAGCACCAGCGCGGCCAGTCCCAGCGCCAGCGCCAGCGGACTCCATGCGCCGTTCGCCGTGTGCAGCGCGGCGTTTGCCAGGACAACCACCGTAATCAGGATGGCCGCAATCACGCCGGCGTTGACCCCGCCAAGGAACGCGCCCCAGAACGGGTTGCGGCGCATCCCCGGAATCAGCGGCGCGGTGAGGATGACCAGCACAAATGACGGCAGGAAGATGCCAAGCGTCCCGGCAACCGCGCCCGGCACACCGGCCAGAATGTAGCCGACAACCGCAACGGTGGTGGAAACGGGGCCGGGCGTCATCTGGCCGATGGCGATGGCGTCTAACAACTGCTGCGTGGTAAGCCAGCGAAAGTTATCCACCAAATCCTGCTGGATATAGACGATCAGCACGTAACCGCTGCCAAACAGCACCGAGCCAATTCGCAGAAAATACCAGAAGATGTCCCACAGGCTGACCGGAACAGCAGTGGCAACGGTTGGCAGCGCCAGCGGCAGAAGGGATGCGATAGATCGTGTCCCTGCGCGTTCGATACCCGTTTTATACACCCCGTACAGCGCGCCCGCCGCCAGCATCACCACCACTTCGGGCAGGTCGGTAAATACCATTATGAGGATGGACAGGGCAAACAGAACCCATAGCGCTGGCGTTTTTAATGCCGTGACGACCAGCCGATAGCCAACACTGGCGATGATGGCGACAATCACCGGCTTGATGCCCGCCAGAATCGCTTCCACCTGCGGCAGACTGCCAGTATTCACGTACAGCACGGCCAGCAGCAGGGTGAGCAGCGCCGACGGCAGGATAAAACACGAGCCGGTCAGCAGCGCGCCGGGGATGCCGCGCAGCACATAGCCTACGTGAATCATCACTTCGGTCGAGTTCGGGCCGGGGATGAGGTTAGTGGCCGCCACCAGATCAAGGTAATGCTCGCGCGTTAACCAGCCGCGCCGCGCCACAATTTCGTCCTCGGCGATGGCGATGTGCGCGACCGGCCCGCCAAACGCCGTCAGGCTGAAGCGCGTGAACAGCCGCGCCAGTTCGGCATAGCTTACACGGGGCGCAGTACGGGTGGGTGCTATGTCAGTCACGATTCGACAAAAAAATCAGCAGCGTTCAGCGTTAGATATTGTCTGTAGATGGTCACAGGCTAACAGGTTACTCCTGCGGCAGCGACTCGCCCGCATAGCTCAGGATAATCTGCTCACGGGGAATGCCGGCGCGCACGAGTTCCTGCCACAGGGGGCGGTCGGTGATGTCCTCGTCTATGACGACCTTATTGTCCACAATACGCGCCATAACAACGACGGCTGCTTTGTATTTGCGCGGTTGGTCAGGTACGACAACCACCGCATAGGTTTGCCGCGCTGTATCGGAAACTGGATAAGTGACAGCTCTTGAGGTGTCGCCAAGCGCATAATCTTCGACTTCACGCTGAACAATGGTGGTTAAATCTCTTACCTGATCCATTTGACAACCTCTTCTCGTCCCAGATTAATAACCACGATTCGAATGTCACTTTCCTGAATCACCCGCATAATCGGCTGGTCGAAAACAAGCTCGAATATGGTCTCCGGCACAGCGAGATACAAACTAAACGGCAGCTCAAGTTCCTGTATCATAGCACGGTATACAAGATACTGACCAATAGAGCTATATAAATCATGGGTAGTGCTGGCTTCATCCGGGAAACACTTCACCTCTACCAGCATCATGTGTTCACGTGTTCCATTCGTTCGACGAGACATCTGTAGGTCTACATAGACAACACGTGGCGGAAGTGAAAGTTTATGAGGAGAACTCTCCAAAGTCCACCCCTCCTTTTGCAGCGCCCGTACAACCTGGTCGTGACACTGGTCAAAGGCTGGCATTGTTGTCCTTTGCAGAAGCGACGAAAAACACCAAAAAGGATTGTAAACAAAAAGGGGCGCTCCCCGTTACAGGTAGCACCCCTGATTCGTTCGTTCGGTTCCGATAACTCGGAACTCGGAACTGGTCACTCGGAACTAGTATTCCGGCATCGGCGGGGCCGCCGGCGCCTTGTTTTCTTCCTTCACGTCGGTGATGAGCGCTTCGGTCGTCAGGATCATGGCCGCAATCGATGCCGCGTTTTCGACCGCGCCGCGCGTCACCTTGGCCGGGTCCGGGATACCAGCTTCGATCATGTCCACATATTCATTGGTCATAACGTTGTAGCCGATGCGCGGATTCTTCTTGGCCTTCTGCTGGCGGCGGACTTCCTGAATAACGACGCCGCCGTCCACGCCGGCGTTGGCCGCAATCTTCTTCATCGGGGTTTCCAGCGCCTTGCGAACGATGGCGACACCAGTGTTTTCGTCTTCCAGATTCAGACGGATGCCGTCCAGCGCCGACACGGCGTTGATGAGCGCCACGCCGCCGCCGGGGACGATACCTTCTTCAACCGCCGCGCGGGTCGCGCTCAGCGCATCCTCAACACGGTGTTTCTTTTCCTTCAGTTCGGTTTCGGTCGCCGCGCCGACGCGGATGATCGCCACACCGCCGGACAGCTTCGCCAGGCGTTCCTGGAGCTTTTCCTTGTCGTAGTCGCTGGTGCTGGCGTCAATTTCCTTGCGGATTTCTTCGATGCGGCCCTTGATGTCCTTCTCGTCACCCTGGCCGTCCACAATCGTGGTGTCGTCCTTGGTGCTGACCACCTTGCCCGCGCGGCCCAGGTCCTGCAGCGTCACACTTTCCAGCTTGCGGCCCGTTTCTTCGCTGATGACCGTGCCGCCGGTCAGGATGGCGATGTCACGCAGCATGGCTTTACGGCGGTCGCCAAAGCCCGGCGCCTTCACCGCGACCACGTTCAGCATCCCGCGCAGCTTGTTCAGCACCAGCGTTGCCAGCGCTTCGCCGTCCACGTCTTCGGCGATAATCACCAGATCGCGCTTGCCGACCTGGAGCATTTTTTCCAGCACCGGTACGATGTCCTGCGCCGCGCTGATCTTCTTGTCATAAATCAGGATGTAGGGGTCCTGGATGACCGTTTCCATCGTGTCAGGGCTGTTAATGAAGTATGGGCTGATGTAGCCGCGATCAAACTGCATCCCTTCGACGTACTCGGTCTCAAATTCCAGACCCTTGCTTTCTTCCACCGTCACCACGCCGTCGCGGCCAACCTTGTCCATCACTTCCGCGATCAGGTTGCCGATTTCGGTGTCCTGCGCCGACACGCTGGCGACGTTGGCGATTTCTTCCTTCGTCTCAATCGCAATCGCCTGGCTCTTGATGTTGCGGGCAATCGCTTCGGTCGCCACTTCGATACCGCGCTTGAGCAGCATCGGGTTCGCGCCGGCGGCAACGTTCTTCAGACCCTCGTTGACGATAGCCTGCGCCAGCACGGTCGCGGTGGTTGTGCCGTCACCGGCGATGTCGTTGGTCTTGGTCGCCGCTTCCTTCAGAAGCTGCGCGCCCATATTTTCATACGGGTCTTCCAGTTCGATTTCCTTGGCGACGGTCACACCGTCGTGAGTGACGGTCGGCGCGCCAAATTTTTTGTCCAGGGCGACATTGCGCCCCTTCGGGCCGAGCGTCGTGCTGACGGCGTCCGCCAGCTTGTCTACGCCGATCTTCAGGCTGCGGCGGGCGGATTCACTGAAAGTCAGTTGCTTGGGCATGGGATACTATCCTCCAAATGGTCGTTTACGTATGTTGATTTCGGATTGAAACGGGAAAACAAAAATCCTGCCGATGCGCCGGGGTTAGCCGACAATCGCCAGGACGTCGCTTTCCTTCATGATGAGCAGCTTCTTGCCGTCCACCTTGATTTCGGTGCCCGCATACTTGGCAAACAGCACGCGGTCGCCCACCTTGATGTCCATCGGGATACGTTCGCCGTCCTCATCGCGGCGGCCTTCGCCAACGGCCAGGACGTTCCCCTGCTGCGGTTTTTCCTTCGCGGTTTCCGGCAGTACGAGCTGACCACCGGCAAAGGTTTCTTCCTGTTCAGCGGGTTCGATCAGGACACGATCACCGAGAGGGCGCAGATTCATAGCCATGCGAAAACTCCTCCTATGGCTTACCGAATAGGTTGTGTGATGACAGAGTTTTTTCCGTTTGCGAAGATTAGCACTCAAACGCAAGAGTGCTAACGTTACATACCCAATATAGCAAGTTTGGCGGGGGGTGTCAAGAGTTTTTTAGCACTCTAGGGGAAGGATTGCTAAAAATAGAATGGAGGTTTGATGGAGGCCATTCTAACAAATTCAAACGGGGTTGGCAAGGCAGAAGGAAAACAGCATATCGTACAGACGAATGGCGTGTACAGATACAATAGATCGTGTCCCTATAAGCGTGTCTCTACGACGCGGCGTTCACCCGCAGGCTGTCCAGTATCTGCTGGAACGTCGGCACGAGTGTATTGCCGGTGCTATCCGCCGAGTACATATTCACCGCGACCAGGTAGGGCGCGCGGTTCAGGTAAAACACGTCCAACTGCCCCGGCGGGAACGCCGGATTGTCTGCGCCCACCATTCGGTAGCTGCGGCGCACCGTGCCGTCCGGCGCGGTAGCCTCGTCAATCAGCGTGAGTGACTGGCGCGGCTGGATGTACCTGGCGTCAAAATCGTCTATCGCTGCCTGAAACGTGGCTTTGTCCGATAGGTTGCCCTTTTCGACCATCTCCACCGCGACGTAAAACGTCAGGTTCGGGTCCTGCCACAGATGCACCAGCCGTTCGCCGTCTGACAAATCCAGAAAACCCTGCGGCGGAATCCACGAACCGGGCAGGTTGATCGAATAGCGGTTGGTGCTGATAACCTGCCCACTGACAAACGGCGTTGCCGTGCCAATGGCTTCCGCCACCCGCGTCACCGGAATCTCACCCTGCGGGGAGATAATGCCGGGCAGCAGGAACACCGCGCCGATGATCACCAGCAGCACCACCCCGGCAGCGATTACGACCAGCGGCAGACGCCGGCGCGGCGCGGCCACCGGTGGCGGAGTCCCGTAGCCGGACGGGTACGGCGTCGCATAGGGCGTGGGCTGTCCCGGTGGATACACCCCGGGCTGACCTGCCGGGTAGGGCGTGCCGGGTGGGTAGGGTGTCGGCTGGGCGGCAGCATACGGTGGCGGTGTACCGGGCGGGTACGGTGTCGGCGGCTGCTGTCCGCCGGGGTAGGGCGTTGGCTGCGGTGGATACGGATTGGGAGTCGGCGTTGGGTAGGGCGTGACCTGCTGCACGTCGCGCATCGTTGGCGCGTCTTCGATTTCGATCTGGCCAACGGACGGTTTCCCCCGGCGCGTTTCGCGCAGCGCCTCGCTGAAGTCGCGCGCCATCTCACCGGCAGAAGCATAGCGGGCGTTGGGGTCTTTGGCGGTCGCCCGCGCAATCACCTGCTCCACGCTGGCGGGTACGCCTTTACGGAACTGGCTGATCGGCGGAATCGGCTCGTTGATGTGCTTCAGCAGCAGCGCCATCGGCGTTTCCGCCTGGTATGGCTCACGCCCGGTGATGAGTTCAAACAGCACGATGCCCAGCGAATAGATGTCCGAACGCGCGTCCAGCGGCAGGCCGTGCGCCTGTTCGGGACTCATATAGGCCGGCGTGCCGATGATGGCGCTGCCGGTCAGGTTGCTGCCCAGCACGCGGGCGATGCCGAAGTCGGACAGATAAGCGTTGCTGTTTTCGTCCAGCATCACGTTGCCGGGTTTGATGTCGCGGTGGATGATGCCCTGCTGGTGCGCGTAGTCCAGCGCCTGCGCCACCTGCGTGAAGGGCCGGTCGAGGTCTTCCAGCCGGGGCAGGCCGCGCCGGATGATCTGGGCCAGACTGCCGCCCGCCAGATAGCGCATGGCGATGAAGGGAATGTCGTCGGCCTTGCCATAGTCGTAAATCGGCAGGATGTGCGGGTGTTCCAGGTGGGCGACCACATCCACTTCACGCTCAAACCGTTCAAAAAAGCCAGGGTCGTGCAGCAGCGCGCGCGGCAGCACCTTGACCGCCACGACGCGGTTAATTGAAAGCTGGCGCGCGCGGTACACCGTCGCCATGCCGCCGCGCCCGACTTCTTCCAGAATCTCGTACTGACCGAGCACCTTGCCGATCAGATCATCTTTTGGTTGGCTGGTCTGTTCGCTCATGTTTTGCCCCGGCGCTCTGGCTGAATCTACCCCTTACTGTACACCGATTTAGCGAATTCTGCTGCGGGCCTTTCCCGTAACACCGGTGAATGTCGCGGATATATGGGTGGGGACGAGGCATGCCTCGTCCCTACAGGCGACCCTATACGCCTTTATTTTCTGAGCGCCTCCGGGTTGACGACGTTTTTGTACTCGCCCTTCGTCAGCGCGTTCACCACCAGATGCGCCGCTTCGACGGCGACGGCGACCTGCGCTTCCTCGGTGCTGGCGGCCAGATGCGGCGTATCAATCACGTTGGGCAGGCCGACCAGCGGATGATCGGGCGGCGGCGGTTCTTCGCCGTACACGTCCAGCGCCGCGCCGGCGACGTGGCCGCTTTTGATCGCTTCCGCCAGGTCCGCCTCGTTGATGAGCGCGCCGCGTGCCGCGTTGATGATGCGAACGCCTGGTTTCATGCGGGCGATGCTGTCCCGGTTGACCATGTGGCGTGTTTCGTCGGTGATAACACTGTGGAGCGTGATGAAGTCAGCGCGCGCGAACAGCGTATCCAGGCTGACCAGTTCGACGCCAAAATCCTCCGCGATGTCCATTGGAATGTACGGGTCGTGGGCGATCACTTTCATGTCAAACGCCTGGGCGCGCCGGGCAATTGCCCGCCCGATGCGGCCAAAGCCAACGATGCCGAGCGTCTTGCCGCGCAGTTCCACACCCATGTACGACTTGCGGTCCCACTGCTTCTGCTGCATCGAGGCGTGTGCCTGGGGGATGTGCCGCGCCAGCGCCAGCATCAGGCCGAAGGTATGTTCGGCGGTGGCGATGGTGTTACCCTCCGGCGTGTTCATCACGGCGATGCCCTGCTTGGTCGCCGCGTCCAGATCAACGTTGTCCACGCCCACGCCAGCGCGGGCAATCACTTTCAGCTTCGGCGCGGCCAGGATCAGTTCCGCGTCGGCTTTGGTGGCGCTGCGGATAATTAGCGCGTCGGCGTCGGCAATCGCCGCCAGTGTGTCGGCGCGTTTCATCTGCCCCGGCGCGGTCACGTTTAATCCCGCCGCCTGCAAGATTTCAACCGCCGATGGATGCACGCTGTCCGGGACGAGGATATGGTAGATGGTCATCGTGGGTAATTGCTCCTTTAGCAGTTTTCGGTTGTCAGTTTTCAGTTATCAGTCAAAGCAAAAGCCAAACAACCGATTTCACCCAGGTTCCAGGAATAAGATACATTTACATCTGTAGGGGCACGGCACGCCGTGCCCCTACGCCAGTCAATTGAGCAAGGCGGCGGGTGTCCCCGTTCTGAAACTTAAAACTGAGAACTGAAAACCGAGAACTAGACACCTAAGAACTCGTCCAGCCCGGCCAGCACTTCTTCCAGCGTCGAGACGGTCATATCGCCCATGTGCGCGATGCGGAAGGTTTTGCCCTTGATCTTGCCGTAGCCTTTGTCCATGCTGAAGCCCTTGCCGGACATAAACTTTGCCATGTCGTCCACGTTAATGTTGCGCCCGTTAGCGACGGTGGTCACGGTCGGAGAGCGATAGCCTTCCTGCGCGTACAGCCCCATGCCGCGCGTGTCCGCCCAGGTGATGGTCAGGTCGCGCATGTGCAGATGGCGTGCCCAGCGGTTTTCCAGTCCTTCGGCCATGATGTCGTCAAGCTGCTTATCCGCCGCGTACATCAGGGCAATCGGCGGGGTGGACGGCGTATTGTTTTTCTGCGCCAGCGCGTCCAGTTCAATGAAGTCAAAGTAATACCCGCGATTCGTCACCTGATTGGCGCGCTCCAGCACGCGGTCGCTGACGGCGGCGAAAGCGATGCCAGGCGGCAGCGCGAACGCCTTCTGCGACGACGTGAGCGCGATGTCCAGCCCCCACTCATCGGTGCGCAGTTCCGCGCCGAGGAAGCCGCTGACCGTATCCACCAGCACCAGTGCGTCGGGGTCGAGTTCGTGAATCACGGCGCTGATGTCCCTGACCGGATTGGTGACGCCGGTGCTGGTTTCGTTGTGCACGAAACACACCGCGTCGTAATGGCCGCCGCGCCTGAGCGCGTCCGCCACCATCTCCGGCGTGTGCGCCTTGCCCCACTCGACCGGCAGCACATCCACCTCTTTCCCGTTCAGGCGGCTGACCTCCGCCCACTTCTCGCTGAACGCGCCGCCGGTCAGGTGCAGCGCCTTCTGGCCGTCGCGGATACAGTTGCGCGATGCGCCTTCCCATAGCCCGGTGCCGGACGAGCCGCTGACAAACACGCGGTACTGTGTCAAAAATGCCTGCTTCAGCTTGGCTTGCAGCCGGGCATACAGATCGGCAAACGCTGTCGTGCGGTGGCCGATCATCCACGCCGTTTGCGCTTCCAGAATCTCGCGGCGCACTTCGACCGGCCCCGGAATGACGAGCCGCTTGTGGTTATCGTGTGTCATGGTTTTCTCGCTCACCATAGTTTGTGATAGACGACGCGAATTGTAACGCAAAGCGGGGAAAGTTGTCAGTTGTCAGTTATCAGTTTTCAGTTGCCAGTTTGGGAAAAGAGAGGAGTGGGATCGTAGCGCGGCTCGTTCAACAGCGTGATAACACAGACCACAACACACCGGCTCCATTTTTAAGCCGCCTTCAAGGCGGCTTTTACGTTCAGCCGGACGGCTGTCAGCGTCCGGCGGCGCAAATTCGGGTTTGTATATTGGGGGATGGAACTAATCAATCCCCCGCGCGTCGGCAGACAGGGTATGGGCGGCATCGCCGTAGCGGGTTTGAAGCTGCTCGCCCCACTGGGCAAGGCGGCGGCCAACCGCTGCGAGCGCATGACGATACACCGGAGCCTGTTGGCGCGGGCGAGCGAGATGTATCTGTTTCACCAGGCGTTCGCGCTCCGCCTGCCGCAGCATGTCCTGGCGGTGCTCTTCCGCCAGCAGGGTCAGAGGATCGTACATGGCTCTATCCTTTACAACTCGCTTCTAACCTGCTATAATGGCTATACTGGTTATAATATAGCACAATTGATCTAACCTGTCAAGCAGTTTTTGCTGGTTAGAAAACAGACGGGTCAAACGGGTAGGAGAGACGCTACGTGGTCTCCCCTGTGGAGCGAGGGGAAAACGCAGACGCTCATGAACGGTTCGGATTATCAGGATTTCAGCTTCATCGGCGGCTGGCTGTGCCTGGATTTTGCCAACACCGCCGATGGAGATATCAATACCGACTGGACGGAACGGCTGGAAAGCTATCCCCATCTGGTCGCCTGGGCACAGCAGGCCGGGGCGCTGGATGATGAGACGGCGGAACGGCTGGCGCAGCAGGCGGCCCAGCAGCCGGTAGCGGCGGCGGGCGCGCTGGAGCAGGCGCGGCGGCTGCGGCTGACCATTTATCGCATCTTTTCCACCATTGCGGACGAACGCACCCCGGACGCGGCGGAACTGGCAGCCTTCAATACCGCGCTGGCGGCTGCAATGGAACATATGCAGGTGCAGCCGCGCGGGGACGGTTTCGCCTGGGCATGGGCGGGCGACAGTCTGGAGCGTCCGCTGTGGCCGGTAGTCTGGTCGGCGGCGGAACTGCTGCTGTCGCCAGAGCACCACATGGTGCGTGAGTGCGGCGGGCGCGATTGTAGCTGGCTGTTTGTGGATACCAGCCGCAACCACAGCCGCCGCTGGTGTGACATGAAAAGCTGCGGCAACCGCGAAAAAGCGCGCAGCCACTACCGGCGCAGCAAAGGCGACCGCGTATAACCGTGTGGACGGGTAGGAATACGATATATCGTGTCCCTACGGGGTTAAAGGTCCATTATTGTCAATCGAACAGGAGCAGCACCATGTCAGAAGAAATCAGCGTGCGGAATTTGTTGGACAAAATGCAGAACGGTTGGGACGAGTTTCAGGCGTATCTCAAAACCCTGACGCCGGAGCAGATGACGGTACCAACCGACGCGCAGGGCTGGACGGTCAAGGACCATATCGCGCATCTGGCGCTGTGGGAAGACGGCATCGCGGCGCTGCTGACGGGACAGTCGCGCCGGGAACAGATGGGGCTGGACGAAGCGGCCTGGAACAGCGGCGACTTCGATATCCAGAACGCGGCCATGCAGCGGCAGCACCGGGACAAGCCGCTGGACGAGGTGCTGGCGATGTTTGAGGCCGCGCACCGGCGCATGGTGGAGGCCGTGCAATCATTGACGGATGACGACCTGAAGCGCCCCTATGCCTATTACGAGGGCAAACCCGCTGCCGATGATTCGCTGGATAACGCCATTATCTGGTCTATCGTCGGCAACAGCTACGGCCACTACGAAGAACATCAACCCTGGATTGACGCAATTGCGCGGGGGGCGCGAAGTTAAGAACATCGGGCGGGTTCAAAACCCGCCCCGTGATAGATTTTATTCCTCTGCCTGCGCCTTCAAATCGGCTTTCATGTCCGGCGGCAGTTCCGTCCAGTGGATATTCAGCAGCGCCGCTTGCAGGCCGTACAGCATATTGAGGCTGACCCGTTCGGGAAAGCGATGTTTGACACGCTGGTAGGCTTCGACCGCGCCCAATTCTTCCAGATCATCCAGCGTCACAATCCCCACTTCGCGCAGCCATTCGGCGCTTTTTGGCCCGATATTCCTTAATTCTGACAGTCTTTTACCAGACTCATTCCTCATCCCTCATCCCTCGCTCAATGGTAGTTCGCCGATCAATACCAGCGCGTAATCGCCGTAGGTTTCCCCGTTGCGGCTGCCCAGTTCCAGCGTGATTGGGTCGGGATTGCCCGGTGCCAGCATTATGCCGGCGTCGTTGCGGTCGCCGGTGATGGTTGTTCCGCCGGACTCGTGTAGCGTAAAACCCGCGCCGGTAAACGAGGGAACGTCTTCGCAGCCGCGCCGCCCGGCGTCGTCACAGCTTTGATCGGACGCCGGCAGGTAGATCAAGGGATCGAGTCGGCTGCTGGCCGTCCCCACCATGTACACCGTCAGTGCCGTTGTTTCAGCGGCCAGCGGGCCAACGCGCACTTCCACCGCATCCCGGTCGCCGCGTTCCAGCGTAAATCCCTCGATCACGGCCACGTAGCGCCCCGGCTGGCCGTCGCGGCTGGCAATCGTCAGCGTGATGAGCCGCATGTTTTCTGCGCCGCTGATGATGAGCTGCGAGGCATTATCACGGGTATCCGCTGTGATGGTGCGGGGCGGTTCGCCGGGCAGGGTGAAGGTATCGTCAGTAGTGTGCTCGGCATCCACGTTGCAGTCGCTGAACGTGTCGCTGGCGCTGAAGGTGAGCCGGATAACCGGCTTAAAGCCATCCATCCCGTAGACCGTCACCCGGTGGCGTAAATCGGTTTTTGCGTCCTCGGCAAAGCTGATGGTGGCGGCGGTGGTGGCCTCAAAGTCGTGGCAGCGGAAGGTGACATCCTGGTACGTATCCGGGCGTGGCGCCGGATTGCCCCGCCGCAGCCGCAGCGTATACGTGCCGGTGGAAGTTCCGTCCGCGCCGCCAACGCGGGTTGCAACGATGGTGTACAGGGCGCTTGCTTGCGCCGTGTAATTCAGCGAAACGGTTGCACCGGCGCTGCCGTCGTTACTGCGGGCAACGACATCACCGCCGGGGCTGAGGACCGCGACCAACGGCTCCAGGCCACCGGACGCGGCCATTTCAATGGCAAGCTGATCGCCTTCGGCGGCCTGCACCTGCCACCAGTCGAAGATTGCGGCCTCCGTGATTGTATCTTCGACCGTGCTGCCATAGCTGATGCTGGTCACGGTTGGCACATCCTGCGCCAACGCGGGCACGGCCAGCAGTACGATCAGCAGCAGAAGAAGTTGTCGCATTGTTGCGCCCTTTTGCTGTAATGATTGTTGATTGTACGCTTCACCACCCCTTGAATCAAACAAGGGGCTTAAGCCCCTTGTCTGTACTCGCAGATCAGCCAGCCTTACGCCGGCTTGACATCCACCTTCGCGCCTTCGGCTTCCAGCTTGCTCTTGGCGTCGTTGGCAGCGTCCTTGTTGACGCTCTCCAGCACGGTCTGCGGCGCGCCTTCGACCAGGTCCTTGGCTTCCTTCAGCCCCAGGTTGGTGAGGGTGCGGACGACCTTGATGACGTTGATCTTCTTCGGGCCGGCGTCGGCCAGGATGACGTTGAACTCGGTCGGTTCTTCTTCCGGTTCGGCAGCAGCGGCGGGCGCGGCGGCGCCGGGCATGGCGGCCATCATCATCGGCGCGGCAGCGGCAGCCGTCACGCCCCACTTGTCTTCGAGCATCTTCTTGAGTTCGGCGGCTTCCAGAACGGTCAGCGCGCTCAGTTCGTCTACGATTTTTGCCAGATCGGCCATGATTCGGTTCTCCCTGTCGAGTTGTTCGTGTTTTACAATCGTTCTTCGGTTTACGACGTTCAGTTGTCAGTCAGTTCAAAAACTGACAACCGAAGACTGAAAACTGAAAGCTACTACGCCGCTTCTTCCTGCTTCTGCACGTAAGCGGCCAGTACCTGCGCCACCGATCCCACGCCCGCGTTGAGCACGCTGACGAGGCCGGCAGCCGGCTGCACGATCAGGCCGGCAAGCTGGGCCCGCAGTTCGTCCAGCGACGGTAGAGTCGAGACGGCTTCCACCTGCGCCGGGTTCAGTACCATCCCGGCCATCACGCCGCCCTTGATGGACAGCACCGCTTCGTTATCCCGCGCATAGGCCAGTATGGACTTGGCGAGCGTGGGGAAACCCGCTTCCGCCAGCGCCACGCCGGTCGTGCCAACCATCAGGTCTTCCGGCACCGGCCAGCCCAGATCGCGCAGGGCGATCTTAAACAGCGTGTTTTTGGTGATGACGTAGCGGCCCTGAACGTCCCGCAGCCTGGCGCGCAAATCACCCGCCTGCGCCACCGACAGACCGCGATACTCGGTGATGACGATACCATCGGCGCGGCTGAGGTAATCCTTGTAGGCGGCGACGAGTTCCTGCTTGCGTTCTTTTGTGATTGCCAAGCGTCTTCCTCCTTTCCTGAGAATGACTGTATTGCTTCGTATGGTAATAAACCATACCCGATTGAATGGCGTCTGTAGGGGCGGGTTTAGAAACCCGCCCCTACGTTATACCCAATTGATTAATGAGCCAGCCCTAGCCCGCCCGCGTCGTGTTCGACGTAAGGCACGTCCAGCCCAAAATCGGCGTAAGCCGGGTGCGGCAGGTCGCGCCGCAGCACCTTCGCCGCGATGATTTCCCCGGCAGCGGGCGACGACATAATGCCGTGTCCCGCGTGCGCCACCGACAGGAACAGCCCGTCCACGTCCGGCCAGCCGTCCATGATGGCGCGCTGGCTTTCATATGGCTGCCGCGTGCCGTCGTCCCGCGTGATGTAGACATTGTCGCGGTAGACGTAATAACCGGCGCGGTGGGCGATGCCGCGCAGATAGCGCGTGTCGGCAAACCCTTCGCCGGGTGCGTGGCCAAACTGCCGCGCCAGCAGCCCCAGCGTGATGGACGGAAAGCGCGGGTCTTTGTAGGCGTCCGCGGGCTGCGTCGGCTCGATCAACGTCGGCGCGCCGCCGTACTCCCAGCCGAAGATCGCCCCGTCGCGCGCTTCTGGCCGCACGTGCGGGAATGGCGCGGCGCTGATGACACACGGCGCGTCCTCTGGAAACGCCGGATGCCGCCAGGGGGTCGTGAAACTCTGGCGAGGCCGCACGATGACCGGAATCTCGATGCCCGCCAAGCGCCCAACCTGCCGCGCGTTGGCGCCTGCGGCGATGATGACGTTCGGCGCGCTGATGCTGCCATTTGCCGTCGTAACGCCGGTCACGCAGCCGTCCTCAACCCGGATTCGTGCCCCAGTTACATTAAGCGCGATTCGGGTCGAGCGTGTGCTGTTGGCGTAGGCGTACACCAGCGCGTGCGAGTCCAGCCAGCCCGCCATCGGGTCGAACCTGGCGGCGGTTACGCGCCCGCCCAGCCAGGGATGCCGGTAGGCGACTTCGCCCGCGTCCAGATATTCGACATGCGTCAGGCCGATGTTGTGAAGGTGCGCCACGTCGCGCCGGAATGTTGCTGCCCCATCCTCGGTAAACGCGACGTACAGGTAGCCCTGCCGCTTCAGTCCCAGGTTCACGCCCTCGCCCAGGTATTCCGCCGGGTTGAGGAACACTTCAACGCTGCGCGCCATCAGCCGCGCCAGACACGGCGCCGGCCAGCAGGTGCGGAAGTTCTCCAGCGACGCGATTGATGCCCCTGCCGCCAGCCCGCCGCTGTGTTCCAGCAGCACGATGTGCGTGCCGGGCGCGGCACGTTCCAGCGCCCAGGCGGCGGACGTTCCCGCCGGGCCGCCGCCGATAATCACGACATCGGCGGTGGGGGGCAGTTCGTGCGCTTCGATGAACCTGCGGTCGGACATCATTCACCCAATAAAAAAGGCGGTTCCGCCGCGCGTGACGAAACCGCCATGAAGTCATGGTGATGGTTTGATCGCTCGCCTCGGCAGGAAGATTAAGCGTGTCGCGCCTGCTGTCTGTGGCAATTGCTTACCTGTGGCTGATTATAGGGGAAGGGGGGGAGAGGGTCAAGGCACAGTTACAGCAGTTCGATAAACTCGTCTACGGTCACGCCAGCATCCCGAAGAATGCGGCGCAACGTACCCCGCGAAATTTCTCGTCGCTGCGGCACAATAGTTTTAGCGTATGGGTCTTCACGATACAAAATGATGTGACTTCCTCGCTGCCGTGCTACAACGAAACCAGCCTTTAGCAGAGCGTTAATGCATTCTCGGCTTGAAACATCAGGCAGTTTGCTCATGCCTGTACAACCATGATGGGCGAATAATCTTCAGGTATCGTTTCGCCTCGCTCCAGGGCATCCTCAATCCAGAGGTCTATTGCCTCGCGGACATTTGCCAACGCTTCTTCTCGTGTCTCACCGTCACTGCCACAGCCCGGCAGGGACGGCACTTCGGCAATCCAAACGCCATCTTCATCCTGATAGAGAAGGACTTGTCTCATGATGGGATACTCCTTGCTCAGCCTGCCAACACTCCCGGCCTGTCCTGATCGCTCAAGCTCATTATACAGAGTTTAGGAAGCGGTTAAATCGCCAAAATCCCTTTTAGTTCCCACACACCCGCACGTAATCCAGATCAAAGCTGATCGGCGTGTCGGTGGTCGAGGCGGAGCCGAAGAAGGCCAGGCGGCCATCTGGCCAGGTGGCGTCTGTCACGGTCGCCATGTACTGGCCGTTGATGTAAAACGCAAACGTATCGCCTGTAATCTCAATCTGCAGCGTATTGGCGGCATTGTCGCGCAGCCGTATGGCCGGGGTGCGCGTCCACGGGATGAGATCATGGTACTGATCGTCTGACCAGCGCGAAATGACGTAGCTGCCCCGGCTGTTTATCATAAACGCCAGAAACGCATTTTCGTCCTGGTAACGCAGCCACAGGCCGGTGCGGACATTTACATCCGGCGTAAACTTAGCGGCGCGAATCACGGCCTCCACGCGGGCATCGCGGAAGCGGAAATCGCGCAGGCTGCCCCAGGTGGTCGCCTCGCTGCCGCCCGTGCCCGTGCCGATGCGGAGCTGGTACGCGCCGTCCACGATCTCGATCACTGAACGGTTGCCCGTACCCTGGAACCAGTTGTGACGCGACAGACGGCGGTCAAAATCATCCTCCACCAGTATCGGGCAAGGCGGTCCCAGCACGCGGTCCGTGTCCGTGTCCGGCGTGGGTGGCTGCACAACGCCAGTTTCCAGCGGCGACACGAAGTAGCGATCATCACCCTCGGCAATCCAGCCTTCCAGCGCCCCGCCGCCGTAGCTGACGCGATACCAGGCGATATTGCCCTGGCAGGCCGGCCCTTCCAGCACCCGGAACTGCTCGTTCACGCGCAGTTCGTCAATCTTGCGGCTGGTCACGCCGGGGGCCAGCCGCACGTTCACCGGTCGCGGGTCTTCAGCCCGGACAAAACCCGTTACGCCTACGTATAACTGCGACGGCAGCGCACCAGGGCAGTTCACGATTGGCAGACGTGTGGCCGTCGGCGGTGGAGGTGGCAGCGTGTGGGTCGGCGAAGCGGTGGGGCGCGGCGCCGTGGTTGGCGTCCATGTCGCAGTGAGCGTATCAGTTGGTGTCTGCGTTAACGTCGCCGTATCTGTGGGCGTGTGGCTCGGCGTCGTGGTGGGGGTATCAGTTGGCATCGGCGTGTCCGTCGGGGTAACGGTCGCAGTGGGCGTATCCGTTGGCGTGTTGGTTGAGGTCGGTGTGCTGGTGGGTGTATCTGTCGCCGTTGGTATATGAGTCGGCGTCGGGGTATTCGTCGGCGTATCGGTCGCCGTTGGCGTGTCTGACGGAGTGAAGGTGTAGGTTGGCGTTTCGGTAGGTGGCGCGGCAATCGGCACCACCTCCAAATCGCCAAAGGTGTTGACCAGCGCCGACGATGAAGCTACCCAGCCAATCGAGTTATCCGGCAGCACGATCTGGAACCACGCCCCGTCTTCGCTGATACCGAGGATTTCCAGTTGATCGCCCCGGTCCAGTGACATCGCCACCGGATAATGCGACCCCGGCCCTAACCGCACCGCCAGACCGTTCCGCAAAATCTGCGCCAGCGGCGTGGCCGGGGTCGGCGTGCGGGTATCGGTCGGCGTATCGGTTGCGGTGGGCGTATACGTCACCGTCGGGGTATCGGTTGGTGTTGGTGTACCGGTATCCGTCGCCGTACTGGTTGGCGTGTCCGTCGGCAGATCGGTAGCAGTTGGCGTGCTGGTCGGGATATCCGTCGCTGTAGGGGTATCGGATGGCGCTTGCGTTGGTGTTGCCGTAGCAACGGCGGTATCGGTTGCCGTCGGCGCATTTGTCGGCATGTCTGTCTCGGTGGGCAGCAGCGCCAGCGCTGCCGCCGTGCCGGTGCTGGCGGCTTCGGTCGCGCGGGCGTCGTTATCCGCGCCGCGTCCGCCGAGCAGTGCCAGCGCCGTGATTCCCAACACCGCAACAATCGCCACGATTGCACCCCATAGCAGGCTTGGCCGCTGTGGTTTTGCGGGCGGTGCAGCAGGTGTTTGATCCTGTCCGGCAGGTGTGACCACAGCCGGAGGCAAACCGGGAGGCGGCGTTGCGCCGGATGGCGCGGGCGTCACCGTCGGCGAATCTTCCATCACCAGCGGCGGCGCGGGCGGTTTCGGTGGCTGGCCGGGCAGCGGCGTGACAAAAAATCCGGTGGACAGCGCCTCGCGCGCTTTCATACCGATGGCAAAAGTAAACGCATTGGCAAAATCGCGTGTCGTCGCAAACCGGTCGCGTGGGTTTTTTGCCATCGCCCGGTACAGCACGTTCTTGACTTCATCTGTCACGTCGGCGCGCCAGGTCTGCGGCGGTGTGGGTTCTTCGTGCAGATGTTTGTGCATCAGCGCGTAGGGCGTGGGTGCTTCAAACGGCAGGCGGCCTGTGAGCATCACGTAGGTCAGCACCCCCAGCGCGTACTGGTCAGTGGCCGGGGTGATACTTTCGCCGCGCCACTGTTCCGGCGACATGTAAGTGGGCGTGCCCATCGTCATGCCCGTGCCGGTCAGCGCGGTGGTGACGTTCGCCAGCTTGGCGATGCCAAAATCCACCAGGAACGGGCTGCCCTGGTCGTCGAACATGACGTTATTGGCTTTAATGTCGCGGTGGATGACGCCTTTGGAATGGGCATAATCCAGTGCGCTCGCCAGCGCCTTCAGCACCTCGGCAACTTCCGCCAGCGACGGCAGTCCTTTGTCGGACTTTAGCCGGTGATTGATGCGCTCCGCCAATGTGCCGCCGGTCAGCAGCCGCATGACGACGTAGCTCAGGTCGTTGGCTGTGCCATAATCGTACACCGGCACGATATGGGCGTGTTCCAGCGTCGCGGAAATCTGCGCCTCGCGGGTGAAGCGTTCCTGATAGCCGGGGTCGGCAGCCAGCGCCGGCGTCAGAATCTTCACCGCGACCTCGCGCCGCAGGCTGGCCTGCCAGGCGCGGTAGACCGCACCCATACCGCCCACGCCCAGCACTTCGCGCAGTTCGTACTGGCCCAGCTTTTGCCCGGCCAGATCGCTGATGTTTGGCGTCAGGGGAGCAAGGGCGGCGACATGCGAATCGGACGGACTCTGCGCCCACGTTGCCGTGTTTTCGATCAGGTTCGCCAGCACAGCTGCAACCGGCGTAACTTCCGTGTCGGGGTACTCAAACGCCTGGATGCCGTCGCTGCCCAGCAGCGCCCGGACGTGTGGCGTCGGCATCTGCGCCAGCGGGACGTAGCCAGCCTGGAACACCGGAATCATCGGCTTGTTCAGCCGGTGCGCGCACTCCACTTCCTGCCGCACGCGGTTGGAGTCGAACGTTCCAGCCGTCACCAGACAGACAAATACGTCCGCCTGTTCGATAGCCTGCCGCCCGGTCTGCGCCAGCGTATCGCTGTCGGCCTGTTCGCTGAGGAGCACCACCATCTTCCGCGCGCGAAGCTCATCGGCCAGGCGTGTAGCAAGGCTGGAACTGGTTTCCGGTCGGTAGCTGACATAGACGGTGGTCATCAGGCGGCCCGTTCCCCCAACAGTTGCTTCCAGTATAGACCAATCGCCGTTGCAGGCCAAAAGCCCTAACCAAATTAATACGAAGGAAAGATGCGTGGGGAGCAGACACGCGAAAATGCGTTTGTTGGAAGGACTCTAGTGTACCGCAGCGGCCAGCGCCGCGCCACAAATTGGGGGAACTTTGAGGCGGAAATCATAGCAGAATGAATCCCATCCGTAGGGACACGACAGGTCGTGTCCGGTGATGAACAGGAGCAACCACCATGCGCCTTGGCCTGTCCTTACCCCCGTTTGGTGACCGTTAGGGCGATCTTCACCATCTGGCGCGGATGGCGCGTGAGGCGGAAGATGCCGGCTGGGAGGGCATTTTCATCTGGGATCATATGATTTTTGACCCCACCTTTCACCCCATGCCGGATACCTGGGTGGCGCTGGCCGCCATCGCCATGCACACTAGCCGCATCCGTATTGGCGCGCTGGTTACGCCGCTGCCGCGCCGCCGCCCCTGGAAAGTCGCGCGGGAAACAGTATCGGTTGACCGCCTATCCAACGGGCGGCTGGTGGTGGGTGTGGGGCTGGGCGACCCCGTGCAGTGGGAGTTCGGCTTCTTTGGCGAGGAACAGGACGCCAAAATCCGCGCCAGGAAACTGGACGAAGGGTTGGACATCCTGGCCGGGCTGTGGCGTGGCGAGCGGTTCCGCTACGACGGCGAGTATTATCACCTGGAGCCGGTGCGCTTTCGCCCGGCGCCGGTGCAGCAGCCGCGTATCCCGATATGGGTGGGCGGTAACTGGGACAAACACGCACCGCAGCGCCGAGCGGCGCGCTGGGACGGTTACATGCCGCTGAAGTGGGGCGGCGATCCCTTATCGCCGCAGCAGTGGCAGGACATTATGGCCTACGTCGGTCAGCACCGGACGAGCGACACGCCGTTTGACTGGGTACACGGTGGTGTGACGCCGGGCGATGACCCGGCGCAGGCCGCAGCTATCGTCCGCCCGTATGCCGACGTGGGGGTGACGTGGTGGATTGAAGCGGTAGACCCTTGGCGCTTCGGCTGGAGGTGGGAGGACGACCTGAACGCCGAGTCGGCGCGGTTGATGGACGAGCGCATCCGGCAGGGGCCGCCGAAGTTGTAATGTTTAGGGCGATTGTAGGGGCGGGTTTTTAAACCCGCCCCTACGGCTTCTGTACCTGACAGGGATAGCGCTTACGCCCCCTCGTAGGCGGCCTGTAACGTTGGGATGTGCAGCTTCTTCATCTGGAACACGGCTTCGGTTACCCGTTTCGTTTTCGCCGGGTCCGGGTCGTGCAGCATCTTGTAAAGTACGGTGGGGACGACTTGCCACGATACGCCGTACTTGTCCTTCAGCCAGCCACACATGCCCGGTTCGCCGCCCTCTGTCAGCGCGTTCCACAGGCGGTCCACTTCTTCCTGCGTTTCGCAGTCCACCGCGAAGGAGATTGCTTCGGTGAAGTTAAACTCCGGGCCGCCGTTCAGGGCGGTGAACTGCTGCCCGTCCAGTTCAAACGTGACCGTCATCACCGTCCCCGCTGGGGCAGGACCGGAGTCGGTATAGCGTACCACATCGGTAATTCGGGAGTTTTTAAAAATGGAGGTGTAAAAGCGGGCAGCTTCCTCAGCCTGGTTGTTGAACCACAGAAACGGCGTGATCTTCTGCATCCCGGTCTCCTTCGTTGGTCTATGTGAACGGTCAGTTACCACCACAGGTGAGTCTAAAATATTTTGTGGGTATAGTCAAGAACAAATTTTCTATATCCCGCCGATTGTAACTCCGCTTGAGTCTGCCGGGGTATAATCAATGGAATATACCAGCCTCTAACAGGAATCACCCATGACCGACTCCTCCAACTATGACCGCTTCCTGGCTGCGTACCAGGGCGACGTACCGCCGCCGTGGGACTCGGGCATCGTGCCGCCGGAAGTGCGCGCGCTGGTCGAAAGCGACACACCGCTTGAACCGGGCCGCGCGCTGGATGTGGGCTGCGGCACGGGCATGAGTTCGGTTTATCTGGCGTTACACGGCTGGCAGGTGACGGGCGTGGATTGGGTACAACAGGCGCTGGAACGCGCGCGCCACCGGGCGCGACAGGCCGATCGGCCCGCCGATAACCCGCGTTTCGTCCGCGCCGATGCCGGCAGCGCCGACTTTCTGCCCGATCAAACGCCGGTATCGCTGTGGCTGGACGTGGGCTGCCTGCACTCGTTTTCGCCGGAGGCACGGCAGCACTACGCCCACCATGCGGCGCGTCTGGTTGCGCCGGGCGGCACGCTGCTGCTGTACGCCTTCGCCCCGCACGAGCGCGACGGCCAGCCGCGCGGTCTGTCGCCGGACGAGGTGGCGGCGCGCTTTGCCCCGGCCTTTGCGGTGGTGTCCGTCCAGCACGGGCAGGAAGTCACCGACCCTGTCACAGCATCAGCCTGGTATTGGCTGCGGCGGGTGTAGCGCATTGTAGCATATCCGCTATAATCAATATATCAAATGTTCTAGTCGCTGCGATTCCGGTTATGGCAAAAACACCACGCACCGTACCTCAAAACTATCCGCGTATTCAGGATGAGAACAGCCTGTATTACGGCTGTCTGGATGATTCAACGCTTGTCCCTCATCAAGGCAAAATACCGCCCGAACAGCTAAAAGCCCTCATCCGCGCTGCGATTAACGCTGCCAATCGAAAATCCAGCCGGGAAATCCTGTCCATTCCTGCCAATGCGATGCCGGAAGAGATTGAAGCGATTTACGAACGAAAAGGCCGTGAGCTGTTCCGCTACTTTAAGAAATATGTCGGCGATCCTGCTGCAACCGCCCATCAAATCTATGGTAACCATTACCGTGTGATCGGGACAGAACAATTTCGCAACCGCACCCTGCAAAAAGAGCGCATGAATTCGGGCTGGCGTTACCAATTCTTGGCGGTAGACTGTGCCCGTGCATCATATCGGTTCAAAAGCGTTTCTGATATTGGGGCAGCAGAAGGCGATTTTAACGCTATTGTTGAGTTTACAAATCCTGTTCTTGCTCCACTGCGCCTGTATGTATCGGTAAAGAATCGGAGCAATACGTTAGGTGGACAGGATTGGCCGAAAGCGATTGAAGCATTAGAACGGGTTGCGAAAACGGACAAAAACGGAATTGGACCATACTGCTGCGTGTTTGGGATTGCGATGGATCGTGGGACACGCTATATCAAACGAGAGCAAAAATCGAAAGTTCCACACTCGGTGAATACCGAAGTCTGGTTATCAGATTACTTCTGGCCGTTTTTCTCAAACTACAGCTACGAAGAAATCATGACCTTTGTTCTCGAAGTTCTGATTTCCTCCTATGAGGCTGACACTATACCAGTCGAAATGGAAATACCTGATAAGCTGCTAGATGCATTTGGAGCATCGTGTGCCAACGCAGGGTTGATTGACGAAAACGGCATTTTCAATGACCCTTTTCGCCTCGTTCATTTCTTTGTGAATAAGTAGAGAGTGGGATATGGACGCTACGTTCAAAACCACGATACTCAAGAACCTGTATACCACTTGTACAGTGATTGAGGGCGACAGCAGAGATGCCTTGACTAACTTTGAGGGGCAGGTTGATCTCATCGTAACCTCACCCCCATATGCTGATGCTCGCCGCAACCATTATGACAGCGTCCATCCAGACGATTTTGCCGACTGGTTTATGACATTTCACGAACCCTTCTGGAATGCCCTAAAACCAACCGGGAGTCTGGTTATCAACATTAAGGATAAGGTTGTAGATGGGATTCGGCACCGTTATGTCTGGCGCACAATGGAAGCCCTGGCTGATCGTGGTTGGTACGCCATAGACGACTATATCTGGAACAAAACCAATCCCATGCCCGGTTACTGGCCGAATCGACTGCGCGATGGCTGGGAATACTGCTTTCACTTGGCAAAATCGAAAAAACCGTACTTTAATGCAGATGCTGTGCGCCAGCCCATCGGCAATTGGGTTGAGTCTCGCCTTAAGAACCTAGGCGAAAATGATCTTAGCCGCCACAATTCAGTTAATAACAGCGGCTTTGGACGGGATATTTCCAAGTGGGTGGGTAAAAAGACGGTTCTACCCACGAACGTTATTAGTATCGCCGTCGTTGGCAAAAACAAAGGCCATCCTGCGGTGTTTCCGGTGGATTTACCACTGTTTTTTATCAAGCTGCTGTCCCCGGAAGATGGTCTGGTGGTTGACCCGTTTGGGGGTAGCGGCACAACCAGCGTCGCGGCGCTCTCTATAGGCCGTCGTAGTGTGCTGATTGACAATAATCCTGATTACATACGGGAAGCCATTAACCGGCTGCAAGACGAGGGAGCAGTCATTTACACAAACGGCCATTCCCGGTAAAGGTTCAGGATGAGGGCGGCCCAGGCCGCCCTTCCGTGACTAACCCTCGTAACTGATACGGTAGATCGCGCCGGCTTGGTCGTCGGACACCAGCAGTGCGCCATCCGGCATCACCAGCACATCCACCGGGCGGCCCCAGGCATTGCCGCCTTGCAGCCAGCCTTCGGCAAACGGTTCGTAGGCAACGCCGTTGCCGTCCTCATCCAGCCGCACCAGCGACACCCGGTAGCCAATCGGCGTGGTACGATTCCACGAGCCGTGTTCGGCGATAAAAATCTGGTTGGTATATTCTTCCGGGAACATAGTGCCGGTGTAAAACCGCATCCCCAGCGCGGCGACGTGCGGCCCCAGCGTGATGACCGGCGGCGTGAAATCGCTGCACGGGCGGCGCGCGCCAAAGTCAGGGTCGGCGATGGTGCCGCCGTGGCAGTAAGGGAAGCCAAAGTGCAGCCCGGCTTCCGGCGCGTGATTCAGCTCATCCGGCGGCTGGTCGTCGCCCAGCCAGTCGCGCCCGTTGTCGGTGAACCACAGGTCGCCCGTTTCGGGATGCCAGTCAAAGCCAACAGTATTGCGCACGCCGCTGGCGACCGTTTCCAGTTCCGAGCCGTCCGGGTTCATCCGGGTGATAATGCCGTACTGGTCGCTGTCCTCACACACGTTGCAGGGGAAGCCGACCGGCACATACAGCTTGCCATCCGGCCCGAAGGCGATGAACTTCCAGGCGTGCAGCCCGCCCTGTCCGACGTAAAAACCATCTTTCACGACCACCGGCGCGGGCGGCGCGTCCAGGTTCGCTTCAATATTGTCAAAACGGATGACGCGGCCCAGCTCCGCCACGTACAGCGCGCCATCCTGCACGGCGACGCCGTTGGGCGAATTCAGCCCGCTGGCAATCACCCGCACCTGGTCGGCCTGCTGATCGCCGTTGGTGTCGGTAATCGCGTACACCTGGTTCTGGCGCGTGCCCACAAACAGCGTGCCGCTTTCGCTCAGCGTCATGGACCGCGCGCCCGGCACGTCCGCGGCGTAAATGCTGATGCTGAAGCCGGGCGGCAGGGTGATCGTCTCCAGCGGCAGATCAGCCTGTGCCGACACACCGCCAACCGTGAACACTAGCAACAGGAACAGGATCATCCAGCGTGTATGCTTCAACGTTAAACCTCCACAGCATCACGAACCACGCTCAGAAGATACCCTATTCCGCGCCAGAATGGTAATGGAAGGGGTCTATCTCCGTCGAAAGTCTGATATTTTTGGTCTATATTGACAGTGTATTTAGGTTAATCTAAAATTGAATTAGGTTGATCGAAATGGAGGGCGCAATGATTACCCTGTCTCTGTCGCAAATCCTGATGGACGGTCTGATTCTTTCCATCGCGGTTGGTGTCGTAATTATCGGGTCGCTGGCCGCCAACGCGCGCCTGTGGCTGCACGATTACCCGGCGGCCATGCAGGCCAAAGTGCCGCCGCTGACCCGGCGCGAGCGACAGGCGCGGTTGGTTGTTACGGCGCTGTTCCTGGCGGCAGCCGTCGGCGCGCTTGCGTATTCCGGTTCGCGGCTGTTGATCGCCAACGGCGGCACGGTGTCGTTCCTCACAGCCTACCTGCATGTGTTCTTCGTGCTGAATCTCTTCAACCTGTTTGACGCGGTGGTGATTGACTGGCTGCTGATCGCCATGCTTAAGCCCCGGTTTGTTATCCTGCCCGGGACGGAAGGCATGGAATACCTGTTCCACGACTGGGGGCTGCACCTGCGCAATTACCTCAAGGGCATCCTCTTCTGTGCGGTCATCAGCCTGCCCACCGCGCTTATCATCGCGTTTTAAACTGGTAAGGGAGGGTCTTGGACCCTCCCCTACGGCTTCTCCAACCGGCTTCATCTGGCAACGAATGACTGAAGACTGATGACTGAAAGCTGACGGCTACTTCACTCCTCAGGGTATTCCCCGCCGAACTGGAGCAGGCGGTTGGTAACAGGCACGTTGTACAGCACCTGTTCCACCTGCCATGTTGCCCAGGGCGGGTCGTTGTCCCATTGGGTCTGCGACAGCACCGGCAGCCGCACGCCGTTGAACGTACCCCACTCCAGCGTGTGGTTGGTCCAGCGCCGGCGCCCTGCCGGCACGGGGTCGCGGTAGCGCAGGGTCGTTATCTCGGTCATCAGCCCGGTCTGCGGGTCAAAGCGCACGGTAAACGCTTCTTCGTCCGTACCGTCCGGCACGATCATGCGCGCAGTGGTGTCGTCTAGCGCTTCCCAGCGCACCCGCGCGTCGCTGAACACCACCGATGGCGACCACGCCAGCGCCTCGGACCAGAAGCCCTGGTTGGCCGCGTGGTCGGTGTTGGGATCGTTCTCGATGTGGATACCGGGGATGTCCATGATCCCCTGCCCGTTCAGATAGCGTTCGTTGATCGTCGCCACTGGCAGGCCAAACCACGTCGCCTGGATGTAGTGATAATAATGGTTTGGCGTCAGGTGGCTGAACTTAAAGCGCGCGTGCAGGCCGAGGCCGTTAAACCGCAGGTCAGCGCGCCCGACCAGCAGCGCCGACTCGACCACCGGCATCTGGTCGCCGTTAAAGACCGCCCGCGCAAACCGCGCTACCGGCGCGGGTAAACCGGCGGGAATCGGCTTCGTGCCCAGATCGCGCCCTTTCAGCTCCACCCGGGGAAAGCGGCGCGCTGCGACTTGCAGCCCGCCCCAGACCACGCCGATCACCAGAACCAGAGCGCCTGTTACGGCGGTGATGAGTTTTCCGAGCATCGTATCTCCCTTTAGATAGCAACGGTAGGGACACGAATGGATCGTGTTCCATATGCACCAGGATGAGGGTTCGGCAGTTCGTCGCCAGAGGCTGAAGCCATCTTGGCTGATCGCAACAAGCGCACTGAAGGCACTGTCTCAATAACCGGTCTTCCAGCCCCTTCAGTGGGCTTGCGGTTGGACAGCCAGACGTTTAAACGTCTGGCGCCGTGAACGCGAGCAAAATACCGGACAAGCCTTTTTAACCCCCGACGGAAGGCGGCGTACAACCGTAACTTGGTACGCATGAGACACGATCTGTCGTGTCCCTACCTGGTCTACGCAAGGCGCGCCCCTTTCTCTCGTACAAGGTGCGATACGGCACACGATTTGGATGACGATTGTCAGACACTTCCATCAATCGAACAACACGCTTCCGCGCATTTCCATCGGCAGGCTGAAGACGGCGGCGGCGGCCAGCGCCAGCCCCAGCAGGAGCAGCGCCCAGGGCAGCAGCCCGGGCATAGCAGCCTGCCGGTACAGGCGCAGCGCGGCGCGGTTGGCAACCGCCAGACTACCGACAAAACCGGCCAACAGCGCCAGCAGTTGAAGCAGGCCGATCAGTGTGAGGTCCAGCGTCCCGCTGAAGCGCGCCCACTCACCCGGCTGGCCGAGAAACTCCTGAATCACCGGAATGATCGTCCCCGGCGCGATTAAAAAGTGAAAGCCGTAGTGCGCCATCCAGATGCCCAGGCCCAGCGGCACAAACGCCGGCGCGAAAGCCGCCACCGTGTGCCGGAGCGGGTATTTCCGTGTTGTGCTGGTCAATACCTGCCCCAGCCGGCCCGCCGCCAGTGCCAGCAGCGCAGGCGCGACGACACCGCCCGCCAGCAGAATCAGACCAACGAGCAGCCATTCACTGCGGATGCCGAGGCTGTCCACCAGTGTGTGCTGGAGCGCGTACACTGGCGGCACCATGCCAAAGGCGTTAGTTAGTCCCATAAACGCCAGCATGATAACCAGCAGCGATACGTCCCAGCGTTTCGGCCAGGCGTCCGGCTGGAACAGTTCCCGCGCCGGTTGGCGGACGAACAGGCTGGCATTGTCGTGAGGGCAGGCGCGTACGCAGTCCAGACACATGGTGCAATCCAGATTGCTGCTGATCTGCGGCGCAAACAGCAAGGTGCCACAGCCGAGCGTGCCGTCCGGGCCGTGTTGGACCTCGCGCTGGCCGCCGGGAATCGCATCCACTCGCATGACGGGCATCGGGCTGTAGCTGCCGTTGATACACTCCCGGCCAACGCACGTCCGGCAGACCTCCGGGTTTTTCACGCCGATCTGCGTCGGCGAAACGGTCGAATACACAAAGTTAAACGTCCCCGGCGGGCAGACGTACTTGCAGAAGGCCGACTCGGTAAACACAACTTCCAGCACAAACGAGGCGGCGAAATAGGCCAGAATCAGCCAGGCCGTCAGCGCCGGACTGGCCCACAGATCGAGCACCTCATAGGCCAGGAACAGCAGGAACAACGCCGTGATGGCAGGCCACTTGTTCCGCAGCCGCTGCGGGAAGCGCCGCCCGCGTAGACTCAGCCGTTTCGCCAGTGTGCGCGTCAGCGTAAACGGGCAGGCCATACAAAACAGGTTGCCCGCCAGCAGCAGCGCCAGCACGGCAAACCCCCGGAAGTGCACCCAGGGCGTGACCGTCGCCAGGTTACGCGCGGCCTGCTGCGGCCCGGTGAAGCCATCCAGCACCAGCAGCAGCGCCGCCAGCGCCAGCGGCAATTGCAGCGCCAGCCGTCCCCGGCGTCCGCGCAGCCGGCGGCCCAGCAGCGGCAGCCGCAGCACGTCGAGATGGCACGATAGTGGGCGAGTGGCTGTCATGGCTGTACCGTGAGATCGAACTGCCGGGTAGTAGTTGTGCCATCGGGTCGTGCAGCCGTGATTTCCACCAGCCAGTCGCCACCCATTGTCCACTGGAATGGCAGTCGGTACAGGCCGTCCGTGCCGCCGGTGGTTTCCGCCAGCACCGGCGCCATACCGGCATGACTCATATCGCCGCGTGCGCTGATTTTAGCATCATTCACCGGCTGCCCGGCGGCATCGGTCACAGTGACCAGCAGCGTGGCTTCGCCCACTGCTGGCGGCACGGGTTCCACCTGTATCTCAATGTCCAGGCGCGTTTCCGCTGTTGGGGTAGGGTTCTGGGCGCGGCAGCCCGCCAGCAACAACAACAGCAGGATAATGATACGCTTCACACTTCCTCCTCACCCGTAGCAGGTTGTGAAAATTTTAACCAGTCCTTCCAACGGTTGCATAAACCATTCACAAACATTGGCTGGTTCTCAAGTCCTGTCTGTCTCTAAAAACAACGGAATTTACGAAATTCATTGTCACGTTGCTATCTCCTCAACGGTTAAACAATTGTACTCGCCACCTCATCGGCGGGAGCAAGAACCGTTGTTATAGGAGGTACAACATGCTGCATCGTAAAGGTGTTTTCGCGCTGCTGCTGATGATTCTCATCAGTTTAACGGTGGCCGCACCGATTCTATCAAAGGACAAGGAAAAGAACCCGAAGCCCGGCACCGGCCAGAGTAGCGGGCAGACAAATAGCGCCCCGGCAGCGCCGGTAGAAGCGCAGGCGCCCGCCGTTGAGCCACAGTTGGGCTGCCAGAAGAACAATCCGGGCCGGCTGGACTGCTCCAGCCTGGAAGTGACCGGCTTCTGCGAGGGCACAACCGCCGTGTTTGTTATCATCAACACCGGCGAACCGGGCAACGGCGACATGCGTGCGCCGACGCAGTACCGGCTGATCGTGGATGGCGCGGTTGTGCAAACCGGCGGCATTCAGCTTCTTGGTGGCACGACGATGGAAATCCGCTACACAGGTGGCACGGTGACGCTGGAAGCCGACCAGCAGGTCGGGCATCCGGGCAACAGCCGCCCGCGCCTGACGCTGACCTGCGGTGTGCCGGCCCCGACCAGCACGCCCACCAGCGAACCGCCGACGCCGACCAGCGAGCCGCCAACGCCGACTCCGACCACCGAACCACCTACGCCCACCGAAGAAGTGACGCCGACCGAGGAAGTCACGCCAAACTCTGACCTGTGGCTGGATGGTTACTGCTCCGACTTCGGCACGCAGATTTTTACCATCACCGACTACGGCCCGGACATGACCTCGCCCGTGCCCTACATGGTGTCGGATACTGCCGGCAACGTGATTGAGATGGGCGAAGTGATGCTGCTTTCCGGCGAGAGTATGTACCTGCAATACTGGGACCAGCCCGGCACGCTGTATCTGCTGGTGGATGGCCATCTGCTCATCAGCGCCACCTGCGGCAGCGTAACGGAAGAACCGACGCCAACCGAAGACGTGACGCCGACCAGTGAGCCGCCGACTCCGACCCCCGAACCACCCACGCCCACGCCGACGGAAGTTGTGCCTCCCACCTCGACGCCCGTGCCGGATACCCAACTGGGCTGCCAGAAGAATAACCCTGGCCGGCTGGACTGCTCCAGTCTGGAAGTCAGCGGCTACTGCGAGGGCACAACCGCCGTGTTTGTCATCCGCAACACGGGCGAGGCCGGCAACGGCGACATGCGCGCCCCGACCCAGTATCGGCTGATCGTGGACGGCGCCTTAGTTGAAACCGGTAGCGTGCAACTGTCTGGCACAGCCACCACCGAGGTGCGGTACAGCGGCACTGGTACGGTGACGCTGGAAGCCGACCAGCAGGTCGGGCATCCCGGCGGCAGCCAGCCGCAGGCCACGCTCAACTGCGGGTCATAGGACGATGATGCGATAGGGATGGTGTAGGGACACGGCGGCGGCGTGTCCCTCACGTCTTGAGACACATGCCAAAACAGTAGGGACGAGATATATCTCGTCCCATACCGACCACGTTAAGAACCTATCCGTAAACCGCTTTTATTTACCAGTAGGGGCACGGCATGCCGTGCCCCTAAGCGCTTGCGCCGCCAGGGGTCTTCAATCAGGGGACAGCCATCCCCGTTCGGAAGAAAGCCCCCGGCTAACCCTTCACCGTAAGCCCGCTGGAAGTGGGCTGCGGAAAACGACTCGCTCATCTTGCCAGCCACCTTCCAGGTGGCTTTTTTGTTCAGCCGGATGGCTTCAGCGTCCGGCGCAGCTCCGCGCGATGCGCCAGAACGATGTGCGCCGTGATTACCACAAATGCTCGCCGCCATTGACGTGAATCGCCGTGCCGGTGATAAAGTCCTCGCTGGCGAGATAGGCCACCGCCCGCGCTACGTCCTCGGCGCTGCCGGTACGCTGCAGCGGCGTTTTCTGCCCCACCTTCGCCCAGTCTTCGTCGCTCATGTTGGTGCCGGCGGGTTTCAGCACCGGCCCCGGAATGACGGCGTTTACGCGGATGTCCGGCGCGAGGCTGACGGCGCTGACCTGGGTCAGCATCCACAAGCCCGCTTTGCTGACACTGTGGTGCGGGTACTCCGGCCAGGGGGACAGCGCCCCTTTGTCGAGGATGTTGATAATTACGCCGCCGGGCGGGTCATTCTGCCGCATCAGGGCCGCTGCCGCCTGCGTACACAGGAATGGGCCGGTCAGGTTGGTGTTGATCGTTGCCTGCCAGTCCTTCAGGCTGACTTCCAGCAGATGGCGTTTTTGAAAATTGGAGGCGCTGTTAACCAGGATGTGCAGCCGCCCGAAGTGTTCGCGCAGGGCGGTGAACATCGTTTCCACCCCGTCCTCGGTGCTGATGTCCGCCTGTGCGGAATAGGCATCCACCCCCAGCGATTTGATCTCGCGCACCGTTTCCGTCGCCGCCGCAGCCGACGAGCCGTAATGCACCAGGATATTCACCCCCCGCCGCGCCAGTTCCAGCGCAATTGCCTTCCCGACACGGTGCGCCGAACCGGTCACCAGCGCCACCTGTCCGCCCAAATCCACCCGCA
Organism: Chloroflexota bacterium; assembly: GCA_016223085.1. Taxonomy (GTDB): domain Bacteria; phylum Chloroflexota; class Anaerolineae; order Aggregatilineales; family Phototrophicaceae; genus CFX2. The sequence continues at coordinate 1,119,951 of JACRPS010000003.1, read as the reverse complement.
TATGTCAGTCCATTTCGTTGTGTGTCAGGTAAATCTCGGCTTACCCCTTGCCGCCTGCGCGCCTTGCCTTACAAGCTTTCCTCGATGAACTGCTTTGTAACCCGTGCTATTGTCCTATAGGGACGTGCCTCGTCGTTACCAGTGAGGTCAGGGAGTATATGCCATCCGCCCTAAACTCGGAACTACCTAATACCCAATCGGCACAATCATCAGGAAGCCGGTCGCCAGCAGCACCATCACCACCGGAATCAGCAGCGTCAGCGCGAATACCCGACTGTCACTGTTGAGGTGCATGTAGAACCACACCACCAGCGCCGCCTTGGTCAGACTGGCGAGCAGCATGATCGGAATCGTCAGGCCACCGCGCGGGAACACTTCCGCCAGCGCCAGTTCAAACAGCGTCAGGATACCCAACGCGATAAAAACGACGGTGTAGACTGGCAGCGGAATCACGCGGCCAAACAGGACAGTGGTATTGCCGACGTAATGGGTTGGGCCGGCGTGCTGGTCTTCGTGCGCGGCGGGCGCGGCCTCCTCAATCGCTGCTGCCAGTGACTCGCGCGCGGCGGCGAAGCCTTCCACCACCGGCGGCGCTTCGGTCTGCTCCGGCGGGTCCAGCGGCTGGTCCGTGGTCGGGCTACCGGGGCGATCTTCCAGAGGCGTTTGATTCGTGTCAGCCATCGCGTTTCACCTTATACCAGATAAATCAGCGTAAACAGGACAATCCAGACCACGTCCACGAAGTGCCAGTACAACCCGAAGACTTCCACGCCGGCATAATTGGTGGCAGTGTACCGACCCCGGCGGGCGTTAAACACCACGTACAGCGCCCACAGCACGCCGACAATGACGTGGAAGCCGTGAAACGCCGTCGGCGCGTAAAACCGCATCCCGTAGTCGGTGAAGGTGCTGTCCTGATTGTAATACAGGGTGATGCCCTTGTGCGACAGTTCGGTGTATTCAACGTATTGTAGAATAACAAAGATCGTGCCCAGTAGCGCGGTCAGGCTGATCCAGCGGATTAGCCCCTGCCGGTTGCCCAGTTGTATCTGCCGCAAACCCATCACCATCGCCCAACTGCTGGACAGCAGCAGGAAGGTGTTGATGGACACCAGCCAGATACCCGGCCATTCCTGGATACCCTCGTGAAACTGTGCGACCACTTCCGGGTTGTGCAGCCGGAAGACCACGTAGGTGGCGATCAACACAGCAAAAATCACCACTTCTGACGCAAGGTACAGCCAGGTGGCGAACTTCAGGTTATCCGACCGTTCGGCAGCGCTGGGGTGGTGCGCGGCGTGTGCCTCGGTCTCATGGTAAACGCTTACATTGCTCATAAATTCCCCTCTCGGTGTAGGGACACGATATATCGTGTCCCTACAGTTAACAATAATCCCAATTACCGCTGCCCCAGCAATGCTGGCAGGCCGCGCAGCGCCCGCGCGACCGCGTGAGCAAAGCGCGGAATCAACATGTGCCATTCCACTGCCGCGTACCGCTGCCAGATCGGGCGCGGGATGACCATACGGATGATCGAGACCGGCAACAGCAGGAAAAACGCCAGAATCAGCACCAGCGCCACCAGCGCGCCGGTGGACAGCGCGATGTTGGGCAGCAGCACCGGCAGCGCCAGCGCCACCAGCAAAATCAGCACGGTCAGCACGCCGGGATAGCCAATGACCAGCAGCAGCGGGATGAGGATAATGGCCGGCATGAGGAAGGCGGTTGGCACCACCAGCGTCGGGAACAGCAGCGGAATCGGGATGAGCGCCAGCAGCACCAGCACGAAAATCACCCGCCGCCAGGGGATGAAGGCCGCGTTGGGGTTTTTTACCCCGAAGGAGAAATAACCCATGATAAAGGCCAGCAGCCCGGCGACGATTGCCAGCGATAAAATTGTCCAGATCACAAATACAATAAACAGTGTCAGGTAGCTGACGGTGATGGTTGGCCCGCCGAAGGGCAGCGCCAGCGTGGTGTAGTTGATGGCTGCCGGGTTGCCATCGCCGGCCACGCTTTGAATCGCCGGGCCAGACGGCAGGAAGGCGAAAATGGCGATGGCGACGACCAGCACAATCAGCCAGAAGGTGATCTGCCAGATGTGGCTGGTGAGGAGCGCCAGCGGCCTGACCGTCGTTTCTGCCGCCTTTTCTGCTTCAGGCGTTAGTTCCGCCGGCTCTTCGCCGTGTACGTTCAGGCGGGGGTCAAACGCCCCGATGCCCCAGATAAAAAAGCCCGAACTCAAAAACGCACCCAGCACAAAGGCCGGGCCAACGTACCCGTAGGGGTCATTCGGGTTGGGGTCCAGCCCTTGCAGCAGACGGATGACCACCGCCAGCAGCGCGCCGAGCGCAAACCCCAGGATGCCCATCGGTACAGCCCGCGCGATTCCCGGACGCATACTTCTTTCTCCCTCTGTAGATGTCAGTAATGAGGTACGAGGTACGGGTTTGGATTTTTACTCATCCCTCGTACCTCATGCCTTTCAACTCCAGTACAGCACCACGTAGAACAAAATCCACGCGACGGTAACAAAATACCACAAACCGGCGGCGGCTTCCACCGGCCAGAAGTGGCGCGCGCTGTACGCCCCCGCCCGCGCGTTACGGTACACCCGCAGCAGGAACGCGCCAATTGCCAGCGCGTGAACGCCGTGAAACCCGACCAGCACGCGGAACAGATTGCTGTACTGCCCGCTGACCGGCACGAGCAGCCATTCGACCGCCATTACCAGTACAAACAGCGCCCCCAGTCCAATCATGATGCGCCAGTGGCGGAAAAACGTATCCCGATCATCCGCCTTCATGGCGTGGTTGGCGTGGCGCGCGCTGAAGCTGCTGGCGACCAGCGCCAGTGTCATGATCGTTGGCACTAGCACGCCGTGTTTTGCCACCCCTTCCGGCGGCCACACCGGCGACTGGCCGCGAATCCACCAGTGCACAAACATCAGGCAGACAAAGACGAGAATCCAGGTGAACTGGAAAATCGCCAGCCCGGTGCGTTTGTTTTTCAGGTCGAGCAGTTCCTGCGGCGTCAGTGGACGTTCCGATAATTCGCCTTGCATCGTGTCGTGCTTCCGATCCATCTTAAATCGTGTTGAACACCTCCCCCTAACCCCCTCCCCGTATACGGAAAGGGGGAACGGGAGACGTTGATTGCTCCCTTTCTCCGTGTACAGGGGAAGGGCAGAGGGATAGGGGTTTTAATCTCCGCTTTCAACCACCGTCACGCCCGGCGCGGGTTTGTCCGTCACCGGTGGGCGCGCCGGCGCGCCAAACTGCCGGTCAATGCTCTCCAGATACGCCGCCGCTTCCGGCATACCGTAACCGTAGGGGTCGGGGAACATCACCGGGTCGCCGATGAAGTTGGTCGCCGGCGGCGGTGACGTGGTAGCCCATTCCAGCGTCAGTGAGCGCCAGGGGTTCGCGCCGGCGATGCGGCCATTGCGCAGGCTGATAATCACGTTAATCACCAGCAGGAAAGTGGACAGCCCCAGCACAAACGAACTGATGCTGGCAATCGTGTTTAACCCCTGGAACTCTGGCAGGTAGACCGCCACGCGGCGCGGCATCCCCAACATGCCGATGAAGTGCATTGGGAAGAAGGTGAAGAAGAAGCCGAGGTACGTCAGCACGAAGTGCCACCGCCCCAGCCGTTCGTTCAGCATCCGCCCGGTGATCTTCGGGAACCAGTGGTAAATGCCGGAGTAAATGGCAAACACGCTACCGCCAAACAGTACGAAGTGCAGGTGCGATACCACAAAGTAGGTGTCGTGGACGTGCAGGTTAAACGGAATCATCGCCAGCATCACGCCGGTGATGCCGCCGATAACAAACATCGAGAGGAAACCGAGCGAGAACAGCATGGCACTGGTGAAGCGAATCTTGCCGCCCCAGATCGTGCCCAGCCAGCTAAAGATTTTGATGCCGGTGGGCACGGCGATAATCATCGAAGTAATCATGAACGGGATGCGCAGCGCCGGCTGCAGGCTGGTGAACATGTGGTGCGCCCACACCGTAAAGCCAACCAGGGCGATGGCGAGGCTGGACAGCGCCACCATCTTGTAACCGAAGATCGGTTTGCGTGAGTGGGTCGTCAGCACATCCGACAGGACGCCCATGCCGGGCAGGACCATGATGTACACTGCCGGGTGGCTGTAGAACCAGAACACGTTCTGCCACAGCAGCACGTCGCCGCCGCGATTGGCGTCGAAGAAGGTCGTGCCGGCGATGCGGTCGAGGATGAGCAGCGTCAGGCCGCCCGCCAGGAACGGCGTTGCCATCACCACGATGATTGAGGTCGCCAGAATCGCCCACACAAACAGCGGCATCTGCCAGTAGCTCATGCCCGCCGGGCGCATGTTTTTGATCGTTACGATGAAGTTGATCGCGCCCAGGATGGACGAAATACCCAGCAGGTGAACCGCCAGCGCCGCCAGGGTCTGGCCGTCGCCGCTGAACAGCGTGCTGAGGGGCGGGTACTGCGTCCAGCCGGCTTCCGGCGCACCGACCAGCATACTGCCGAGCATCAGGATACCCGCCGGGGGAATCAGCCAGAAGGCGAAGGCGTTCAGCCAGGGGAAGGCCATGTCCTTCGCGCCAAGCATCAGTGGCACGAGGTAGTTCCCAAACCCGGCAAACATGGGAATGATCCACAGGAAGATCATCACCAGACCGTGCACGCTGAACAGGCTGTTGTACTGCGAGCCGGTCTGCACCAGGTCCAGATTCGGCGTGAGCAGTTCCCAGCGGATCAGCATCGCCAGCGTGCCGCCGACCAGGAAAAAGACAAACGACGTGACCATGTACTGCACGCCGATGATCTTGTGGTCAACGCTCCAGCGCAGGAAGTCGCTTGCGCGCAGGCGTGGCCGGGGCGCAGCCTGGGTTGGAACGCCGCCAACCGGAACCGATATACTTGCCATACTTGATTTCTCCCAACAGCTTAACGGTTAAGCCATTTCAACCAGTGTAGAACCGTTACGAATTGTTTCCGTTAGAATTTGTAGGTAGGGACACGGTATACCGTGTCCCTACGGATTGGTCTACGGCGCTGCTGTCGCTTCGGCGGTCACGTCAGCCGCCGGCGCGGTTGCTTCCGGCGTCGGGTTGGACGCGCCCTCGCCTGACGGCGGCGCGCTGGGGTCAAACGACGACTCCGGCGTTCCCTCGGCGGTCGCTTCCGGCGTGGCTTCTGGCGGCGCGCCCGCGCCGCATTCCGGCGGCAGTTCGACGGTGCAGGCCGGCTGGCCGGAGCTGGTTAGCGTGCACAGGTAGGCAACAATCGAACGCGTCTCACATTCCGGGATATTAAGCTGCGGCATCAGCGGCCCAAAGCCCGGCGCGAGGTAAGCGTTTGGCTCGTGGATGGACTGGTAGAGGTAATCGGCAGCCGACAGGCCGGTAGCCGTGCTGCGCGGGCCGGCGGCGCGGTCGCCCACACCGTTCAGTGCCGGGCCAACATTGCCCGCCCACTGGAGCGTTTCGGTATTCAGGACGTGACAGGTGTGGCACGGGTAAACCTGGCTGGCGAGGATGCCTTCGCCGCGCACCACCGGGTCTGCCGGCGGGTTCAGCACCTTGTCCACTTCCTGATTGAACCAGGCGGTGTAATCGTCCTCGGTCTGGTGAACCACCACCCAGGCGATCATGTTGCCGTGTTCCGCGCCGCACAGTTCGGCGCATTGGATCGGATACCGCGCCGGGTAGGTTTCGCCGGCGGCTTCCACCGGCGTAAAGCGGTACTCGGTCACGCGCCCCGGAATCACGTCCTGCTTGATGCGCATGGCCGGCACCCAGAACGAATGTATCACGTCCTGCGTCCGCATTTCCAGCCGCACCGGGCGTCCGATATAGGTGTGCAGTTCGGTGGATTTAAACGACAGCGTTTTGCTGGAGTCACGCGGGTCGGGCGTTGAATAGGTGAAGGCCCAGTTAAAGCGCGCCCCCTGGACTTCCACCGCCTGCTCGTCCGGCTTGACGCTCTGGATGCTCGTCCATACACTGTAACTAAGCACCGTGAGCACCACCACGATCACCGCCGGAATCGCCGTCCAGACGATTTCGAGCGTGGTATTGCCGTGAATGTTCGGCCCATCGCTTAAATCGCCGGCGCGGGCGCGGAAGCGCCAGACCGAATAGGCCAGCAGCCCCTGCACCAGCAGGAAGATCGCGCCGCCGATCAAGAGGGCAATCCGGAACAACTGGTCAATCTGCCGGGCTTCGGCAGACGCTTCAACGGGGAAGATCAGCGGTGTCGCCTGCGAGATCAGGAAGCCGCCGACGATCAGAAGAACACCGACAATGATTAAAGTAACAACGGTACGCGGACCAACCTTCGTGGAATTCATGCAGTTATCCTACTCGTGCACCCGAATCACCCCTTCATGGCGGCAACGGGGCAGCCGCTTGAAGGATGAAAACCTACCAGAGCCAGTTTACAGTTCCATGAGCTGCGAGAGATCAAACCCGATTGGCGTATTGTTACATTTTACACAAGACTTCTCCTTTTGCCAAAGGATTCTCATACTTTTCTTCAAGTGTCAAGTGTCGCCGCGTTAGGTGACAAAAATCACAAACGCAGCCGGAAAAAGAATTAACAAACGTACCACATACGCACGGGAAAATATCTGGTACGATAACAGATGGGGGCGACGATGCCATACGGTTATTACGTGGAAATAATCACACCAGACTGCCCGGTGCGCCGGGAGCCGCTGGCAAGCGGCTGGACGCTGGTAGGACGCAGCCCGCGAAGCTGCGGGCTGGTGGTGGATGACGCGCGGGTGTCCCGCGTGCATCTGCGCATCGGCTATGCGGACGATACCGGCGTGACCGTGATGGACATGCACAGCGCCAATGGGTCGGCGCTGGAAGGCCGCGACCTGTTTCCCGGCGACTCCATGCACTGGCTGCCTGACCAGGTGGTCAGCGTCGGCCATACCCATCTGGTACTGCGCTACGGCAGTCTGGATGGGCAGGGGGAGTGACTCGTTTCGCGGGACAATGCCAACTCCAAGGAGCGTCACAGTGATGAAGCGACTGGTTTACCTGTTAGGCGGGCTGATTCTGGCGGCGTGCGGCGGCGGGGGCGATACCGGCACGCCGGTCGCCAACGTCAGTCCGATTGAGTGGGACCGCAGCCCGGCCACAATTGTGTTCCGCGCCGACGTGGAAGGCGGCAGTTCGCAGGACGATTTCCTGGCGCGCAACGAGATTCCGCCCTGCACGGTCTACGGCGACAACCGCGTGGTCTGGACCAACGAACTCGGCCCGTTTGAGACACAGGTGTTGTGGGATAAAGTGACCGATGACCAGATTCGGCAGTTTGTCACCGATCTGCAAATCAACAAGCAGTTTTACAACTACAGCGCCAAAGCGAACCTCGAACCCCCCAGTTCGACCTCGCCGGTGGTGGAAACACTCACGCTGTTTGTGAACGGGAAGAATTATAAGACGGATGCCTTCGGCGGCTGGGATATTGACTATTACCGCCGCGTGATGGATTCCTGCAAGCAGATCAGTACCGCGCCAGTGCTGTTCGAGCCGACGGCGGCCTGGGTGTCGGTGGTTGCGGTTGAGTATGACCCCAACGCGCCGATTCTCCCCTGGGATTCGCCGGCCAGCCAGCTTAACCTGGCGGAACTGGCGGCCAGCGGCGAACGCAAGTGGATTACCGACCGCAACGTGCCGGTGCTTTGGAACATGCTGCGCACCTCGCCGCCCCGCACCCAGTTTGTCGAAGGCGAGAACCAGTACCACATCGCGCTGGAAGTGCCCGGCGTGACGCGCAGCGCGCCACCCGCGCCGTCGGGGTAAGCCGTCACTAATCGGTCTGATCGGCGAGGATGCGCTCAATCATCATCGTCACAAACCGCTGCGTTTCCGGCAGGGTGGCATCGTGGTCAACGGTGTTATCGCGCCAGTGTTTGCGCCAGAGCAGGGCATTTTGAATGAGGGATGACCATTCCGGCAGATGGTCCGCCGCCCATCCGGCTGCCTGCTTCTTCGACACCTGTTCGCCGCAGGTACAGGTATACAGCGCCCGGCACAGGGTAATAATGGCGTAAGCCTGCGCGGGTCGGGTGCGGAAGTCGCCCATCCAGTCGCGCCACATCCGCACGTGTTCCCGCACCGCCGCAACAAATTCTTCCCGTGATACCGGTACGATCAGCGTTTGCGGCGGCGGACCATAGAGCGTCCGGCCTTTTTCGCGCACCATGTACCAGTTGATTAACCACTCGCGCCCGGCGGGCTTGGTGTGAAACGGTTCGCCTGGGCTGATGATCGCAATCGGGCTGATCTGCGTTTTGAACGTGGTTAAGCCCTTCACGGACAGGTAAGCGATCTCCAATCGGTGTTCCCAATGCGGTTGCTGCTGGACGGCGTTTAACTGCATCCGGTCGAGCGCGTCAAACTCAGGCAGCGTCAGGTCTGCCGACACCACTGCCAGCAGGTCCACGTCGCTGCTGGCATCATCAAAATCGCCGGTCACCAGCGACCCGTACAGATACAGGCCGACCAGCTTTGCGTCCAGTATGGCCTGCATGTCGGTCAGCAGGCGCTTCAGCAGGTCATTGACGTGCGGGTAGGGGGTGGGCTGCATCGCCATGATCGGTCACTTTTGGCTCCAGGGCGGATAATAACGAGTGGTATGGTAGCCGCAACCGCCGGAAATAGGCTATCCGGTGGATAACGAGATAAGCCACCTGCCTCAAACGCTCGCGTCCGGTTCACCTTACAATACAGCTAAGTCTATAGTCTGGAGTCTTTAGTCTATAGTAAATGTTTTCGACTAAAGGCTAATGACAAACGACTGGATACGGTTGAATGTGATGGCTGGAAAGAGGTGAGTGTATGTTTCCGCTGCAAGACATCAATCCCCGGAAACGGATGCCGATTATCACCTACACCCTCATTATCCTGAACGTGCTGGTGTTTTTCTGGGAGTTGAGCCTGAGCGACCAGGCGCTGCAAAACGCCTTCCTCGACCTGGCGTCCGTGCCCGCCAACCTGACGCGCGATCCAATTTCGCTGGAAGCGTTTATGGACATCATGCGCAGCATGTTCATGCATGGCGGCTGGGAGCACATCCTGGGCAATATGCTGTACCTGTGGCTGTTCGGGGATAATGTCGAAGACCGGCTGGGCAGCCTGCTGTATCTGGTGCTGTACTTCGGCAGCGGGTTTGTGGCGGCGATTGCCCAGACGTTGATTGACCCGGCCTCCCGCATCCCGATGATCGGTGCCAGCGGCGCGATTGCCGGGGTGCTGGGCAGCTATCTCATCATGTTCCCGGGCGTTCGGGTGCGCGGCATCGTGCCGCTGGGGTACTTCTCGCGCATGGCGGAATGGCCGGCCTGGACCGTGCTGGGGCTGTGGTTCGTGCTGCAACTGGTGCAGGGCTTTGGTTCGCTGGGTGTGCCGGCGGAGTATGGCGGCGGTGTGGCCTTCTTCGCGCACATCGGCGGCTTTGTTGCCGGGGTGGTGCTGACGTGGATTTTTATGCAGCTTGTGCCGCAGCCGCCACCGACGGAACGACGGCAGATGCTGTACCGCCGGGCGCAGCGCGGGAATAATATCAACCTGTAACGGGGTGTAGGGACACGATCTATCATGTCCCTACAGTTTATTAATCCCCCGCTACGACCGCTGGCGCCGGCGAACGGCGCAGCAGCGCCGCCGGCAGCAGAATCAGGATAAACAGAAGTCCACCCACGAGAAACGGCGTGGTCGGCGCCAGCTTAAACAATATGCCGCCCAGCGCGCTGCCCAGAATCACGCCCAGGCTGGTGGCCGACTGGTACACGCCCAGCACCCCGCCCCGCAGTTCGTCGTGAACCGTGACGGTCGCCAGCGATTGCAGCGACGGCATCATCAGCCCCGACCCAACGGCGAAGGCGATTAGCGACACCGGCCCGACCAGCCAGGGGGACGTAAACACGGTCAGCGTCAGCACACCAAACGCCCGCAGCACATCGCCGAGCAGCACCAGATTGGCCTCGCCCAGACGTTTGACCAGCCGTTGAATCAGGAATAACTGCGTAAAAAACTGCCCGATGCCGATGCCGCTGAGCAGCAGGCCAACGCCCAGGTTGGTTTCCTGCGCGCTGCGCCCGGTGAACAGCACCGCTTCGCCAAACAGCGCGAACGTAGACTGGAACATCGAAAAGCTGAACTGCGCCGCGAAGCCGATGACCAGCACCAGCAGCAGCGGCAGGTTGCCGGTGACATCGGCGGGGGTCATGCTGCGACCATGCGCCCGGCGGGCGGCGCGTTCTTCCGGTGTCAGTGATTCCTTCAGCACCAGCCACGACAGCAGCACGGTGATGGACGTGACCGCCGCGCCGACGTAAAACGGCGCGGTTTCGCCGAAGAATGCCGCCAGGGTGCCGCCCAGCCCCGGCCCGAAGATAAAACCGAGGCCAAACGCCATAAAGATCAGCCCCAGCGCCCGCGTGCGCTGGTCGCGCGGCGTTACGTCGGTGATGTACGCCTGCGCGACGATCACGTTGCCGCCGGTGATGCCGTCCAGAATCCGCGCCGCGAACAGCATCGTCAGGCTGCCTGCCGTGCCGAGCATGATAAAGCTGATGACGGTGCCGATCTGGCTGATGATGAGCAGCGGCACGCGCCCGTATTTGTCCGACCAGCGCCCCAGTATCGGCCCGGCCAGGAACTGCGCCAGAAAGAAGGATGAGTTCAGCAGGGTGATGAGTTCCGGCGGCGCGTTAAAGTGGCGCTGGGCGTACAGGGGCAGAATCGGCAGCACAATCGTGCCGCCCAGGAAGTTCACAAACACGATCAGAAAAATGACGATTAACCGGCGGCGATCCATAAACTCACGTTCCTGAATTGATCGGTACAGACAACGGTAAATCCGCACAGCCCTCGACCACAACAGGGATGGCTGCCCGGAGAAACCGTATTCACTTGCCATGAGGGCGCTTTAATACGGGTGTACGGAGTATACACCCGAAACGGGCGCGGTTTAAGCATGACTTATGCCAGCAGCGGGGCCAATTGGGATGGGAAATCCTTCAACTGGTCTCGCTGTGGTGTGGCGTGGTTAACAGGGGTTAATCGCAGCCGCCGGAGGCGCTGTCCGTCCAGATGCTGTCCAGCGCGTAAATTTCCAGATGCGCCAGCGTGGCGCTGCCGTTGTGAGTGAACAGGGCGACGCTATCATCGGCAGGGTTGGCGAAGGTCTGGCTGGTCAGGGCGATCAGCCCATCCTGCGCCAGCACTTCGACCGACGACTCGTCTACGAAGATGTGTAGCCGCAGCCGGTTGTTGTCCAGCTTTGCGGGCGCGCCGAAGGCAGGGGTAAAGCCGTTGATCGTGCCCGCCTCGGTTGTATCCGTCCGGCTGATGAGAAGCTGCTCGTGCCGTGTGTTGTAGACGATGCGTGTCTGGCCGCTGCCGCCACGATGCACATCCATACCAAACCGTTCGGCGCTGCCGGCCTCAAATTCCGCGATGATTTCCAGCGTGCGGCCCTGCACTTCCGGTAGTAGCAGTTCGCCGTCAAGCGTCTGTTGCTCCCATGTGCCAATCGGGTGGCGCAGCGTAGTGATACCGGCGACCGGTTGCTGCGCCAGTCGCAGGCCATCCGCCGTGCGCACCAGCTTAAATTCACGCGGCAGGGTAGTCGCGCCGCGCCAGGTCGAGGTGGGCGTTAATGAGGCGTAGAGCCAGTTGCTCATCCAGCCGATATACACCCGCTGCTCGTCAGGCGTATTGTTCCAGGTTGTGCCGGCATAATTGTCCGGGCCGTAATCCAGCCACAGCACGGCATCGGGGTTGTCGGCGGTGTAGGTGAAGCCGTCAAAATCGCCGATAAAATACTGAATCCCGCTGCCACCCGCCGGCGCCAGCGCGCTGACGCTGACCAGCATCACCCACTTGGTTTCGCCGTCAAGCTCCAGCGGGAACAGGTCCGGCACTTCCCAGACTCCCTCCCGATGCCCGCCGGTAAACCGGCTTCGGTAGTCCCAGTCCCGCAAATTGGGTGACGTAAACACCTGAACTTCTTTTCCGGCGGCCAGCACCATCACCCACTGCCCGGTGGCATCGTGCCAGAACACTTTCGGGTCGCGGAAGTCTCTGGCGCGCGCCTCGATCACCGGGTTGCCGCTGTATTTGGTCCAGGTGCGCCCAAGATCGCTACTGTAGGCAATTGCCTGGGTCTGATTTTCATAGGTATAGATGGCGACCAGCCCGCCGCCCGGCACGAGGCCGCTGGTGTTGCGGTCATCCACGACGATGCTGCCCGACCAGATCGCCCCCAGGCTGTCGGGGTAGAGCGCGATGGGCAGATTCTGCCAGTGAATCAGGTCGTCGCTGACGGCGTGCCCCCAGTGTTTTGGCCCCTGGTCAATGTCGTGCGGGTAATACTGGTAAAACAGATGATATTCACCCTCGTAGTATACCAGTCCGTTGGGGTCATTCAGCCAGCCGCAGGGCGGGCTGAAGTGATACTGCGGACGGTAGGGTTCGCGGTACAGGGCATCGTCGTTGGACATGGTTACACTCGTTGTCGCGAAAAGGAGAAGGAAGCACGCAAACAAAACGGCTGTTTTAAACATCGAATATCCCGGTTTAGCGAGAGCGCCGGACATTCAACCTGCCGGCAGGACATCACCATTTGAAAAGCCGACCAGCATCGTCGAAGGTTCACCAGCCAGCAGCGTCAGGGCCAGCCGGTCGGGCGGGAAAGAATACGACCTGTCCCAGGTGTGCCCTGCGTCGGATGAGCCAATCAGGCCATCTTCCAGTAGCAGCCAGACCACGCCCGCCGGCGTGACCTGAATCGCGTTCACCGCTGCTGTCGCCCGGTCGCGCAGGATCCGCTGCCAGGTCGAACCGCCGTCATCGGACAGCCACAGACCATGCGCCTCCGTGCCGGCGTACAGGCGGCCATCGCGCCGGAAGGCCGGCGAGATGCTCAGGCTCAGCACCGGCGCGGCGTCCATCGGGAACGGGACTTCGCGCCAGGAACGCCCGCCGTTGTGGCTGCGGAAGATGCCGCTTTCCGTACCGGCGAACAGGGTGCCGTCGGCGGCGAAGTCCGGCGAAAACGCCAGCGTGTAGACGTGCTGGTCCACCAGCCCGAAGTTCCACGGTATCCAGCTTGCCCCCCGGTCGGTTGACACAAACACGCCCGCGTCCGACGTTCCAGCAGCGACGATGCCGTCCTCGGCATAGTTGGGGGAAACGGCCAGCGCGGCCACCAGCGGCGGCGGCGCGGATAGCCCGACGGTTTGCCAGCTTTCTCCTGCGTCGTCGGAGCGCAGCACCGCGCCTTTGACGCCGGCTAACACGGTATCACCGGCAGCGACCACCGCTGTCGCTGCCAGCGGCGTGTCCAGCGTCGCAAACAGATTGCGCCAGGTCACGCCGCCGTCCTGTGACCGGTAGCAGCCGGATGCGCGCGCCGCGTACAGGTTCGCGCCGGAGCGCGCCAGCGCATAGACTGCATCCGGTTGGATGTTGATATTTGTCGTTGTTGTCATTCTGGCTTTCCGATGATCTCAGGCCGGGACAGATGCACCAGCGAATCAATCGTGAGCGCCATGCCGGCGGTACTGATAGCGTTGCGTACGCTGGCTTTCAGCACCTGCACGCTGTCCAGAATCCCCGCCTCGCGCGTGTTCACCAGCCGGTCGGTCAGCACGTCAAAGGCCGCGTCCGGGCCTTCATACTGAACGTCGGCCAGGACGGCGCTGGGGTCGTAACCGGCGTTGCGGAGAATGGTGCGCGCCGGCACGCCCAGCGCTTCGATCAGGATGTTACAGGCGGCGCGTTCGTCGGCATCGGTCGCCTGCGCCAGCCGTTGTTTGAGCAGTTGACCGCAGTTGAGCAGGGCGATTCCCGCCCCCGGCACCACGCCACCTTCCACCGCCGACCGCAGCGCCAGCGCCGCGCGCTCCGCCCGGCTCTTGCGGGCGTTGATTTCCGGTTCGGTGAAGCCGCCAATCCACAGCGTCACCGAGCCGCCGAGCAACGTGCCGATACGCTGCTGTACCCGCTTGCGGTCGTCCACGTCCGGCGCGTTGCGATACGCCGCCTGAAGTTTCTGTAGATGCTCCCGCAGGCGGCGCGGGTCACCCTGCCCGCCGATGATGGTGAACGTGCGTAAATCCGCCCACACGCGCCGCGCCTGCCCGAAGTGGTTGGCTGTCACAGTGTCCAGCCTGTCGCCGGTCACACTCAGCACGGGGGTCGCGCCGGTCAGCCGGCCCAAATCCTCCAGCGCTTCCATGCGTTCGGTCGGGTTCAGCCCCGGCAGCTTTACGGCCATCACCTTGAAGGTATCCATGCGGTTGTTGGCAACCAGCAGCGACACCGCTTTTTCTGACAGGTTGCGCGCGACGATCACCAGCGCCCGGACGCCGCTGCTGTGCGCCGCCTGTAACACGGGGAACAGCTCCCGGTGATCGTCCACTTCAAAATCGCACACGAAGATCGCCGGCTGGTCAAACGAGAGGGTCGTTACGGCATCGTCCGGCAGCAGGGCGCGCGACATCAGGCCGGTGTAATAATACGTGCCTTCCACATATTCCCGCCGCAGCCCGCGCCCGTAATCCTCGCGGATTTCGAGCCGCCCGTACTCGCCGATCAGGTCAAAGATTTCACCCAGCAGCGCCGCCATCTCCTCATCGTGGCACAGGGTCAGCGCCATTTTCGTCAGCGCGGCCTGTCCTGCCAGCGGCGTAACCATGCGGTCCAGCGCATCGAGAATCACGGGCAGGGCACATTCCAGATGGCGGCGCAGCATCACCGCGTTGCCGCCGGCAGCGATATACCGCAGCCCGGCGTTAAAGATCGCCTCGAACAGCACCGCCACCGTCGCCGTGCCGTCACCCAGCCGTTCGTGCTGGCGGATAATCATCGAACGCGCCAGCATTGCGCCCATGTCCTCATCGCGGTTCGATAGTTCGATGATGCGGCGCGCGATCACGCCGCCATCGTCGAGGTATTCCGGCAGGGTTTCGGCGCTGTTCAGCGGGTCAATCGCCACCCCGCACGAGATCGGCCCCAGCGTGGGACGGATGGCGCCGACCAGTTTGGCGATGCCGCGCTGGAGCGATTGGTGGACGCGGGGTTGGAACACCACGCCCGGTTTTTGCCGTGCCTTCATCAGCCTTTCACCCCGCCCATCATCAGCCCTTCAACTAAATACCGCTGGCCGAAGATGTAGATCACAATGACCGGGAGGGTGGACAGGACGATGCCCGCCAGCACTACCGAAATGCTGCCGGTCGCCATGTAGCCTTGCAGATCAACAATACCGAGCGTGATCGGGAAGCGTTCTTTGGTATTCATGAAGATCAGCGGCGTGAAGTAATCATTCCACTTGGCGTTGAAGGTCAGCACGGCCAGGATTGCCAGCCCCGGTGAGGCCAGCGGCAGGTAAATCTGACGGAAAATCTGCCACTGGTTGGCGCCTTCCACCAGCGCCGCTTCCTCGAAGTCATCCGGGATGCTCATAAAATACTGCCGCAGCAGGAACGTGCCAAACGCGGTCGCCAGGCTGGGGACGATCAGCGCGTACAGCGTATCGTTGATCTGGAAGAAGCGCGAGACCATGATAAACAACGGGATGATGGTCGCCTGTCCGGGGATCATCATCGTCGCCAGTACAATCCAGAACAGCACGTTGCGCCCGCGAAATCGCAGCCGGGCGAAGGCGTAACCCGCCAGCGATGCCGTAATCAACTGCCCCGCGACTACCGACAGCGTAACAATGAAGCTGTTGGCGATCTGATTCCAGAAGGGGATACGTTCAAAGACCTGGCTATAGTTGCTGAAATCCATATCGGTCGGAATCCACTTCGGCGGCAGTGTGAACGATTGCGCCGGGGTTCGCAGCGAGGTGGACACAACCCAGATGAACGGCATCAGGGTCAGGATTGCCATCACAACCAGAAAGGTCATGGATACCCAGCGGCCCAGGTTGTGCCGGAACCAGTCCATCCGGTAGCTGGAAGAAGCCTGCACCCGGCCTACGGCGGTGGTTTGATTCAAAGTAGCCATACGTCTTTCCCCTCTAGCGATAGAAGACCCAGCGCCGGCTCATCACGAACTGGAAGGCGGTTACCGCCAGAATGACGATAAACAGCACCAGCGCAATCGCCGAACCATAGCCGAACTCCAGATTGCCGAAGCCACTTTCGTACAGCAGCATGACGGCGGTGCGGCTGGCATCGCCGGGGCCGCCACGGGTCATGATGAACGGTTCATCGAAGAACTGAAGCATCTTGATGATGTCGGTCACGGTGGCAAACAGAATCGTCGGGCTGAGCAGGGGCAGCACGATTTTGGTGATCTTGCGCCAGCCCTGCGCGCCATCCACTTCCGCCGCTTCCAGCACTTCGGTGGGCAGGCTGCTGATGCCGCCCAGGTAAATGATGAAGGTGAAACCGAGGTTACGCCACACGGTTGTTAACGACACCGCGATTAACACCCAATCGCTGGAGTTCAGCCAGGGGATTTTTTCGATACCCAGAAAGCCCAGATAATAATTGATGACGCCAAAATCCTTGTGGAACATGTAGCCCAGCGTTACGGCAACCGATGCCCCGGACAGCAGCACCGGCAGGAAATAGGCGGTGCGGAAAAAGGTGGACAGCGTGCGGCTTGCCAGCCGGTTCACCAGCAGCGCCAGCAAAAACGCGACCACCTCAAGGATGGTGACGGTCATCACCACCAGAATAAAGGTGTTTTTGAAGCCGGTGAACACCCGTGGGTCGGCAAACAGCCGTTCGAAGTTTGCAAAGCCGATGAACTCTGGCGGGCGAAACACGTTCCATTTGTAAAAACTGAGGGCTAACGAACCTAGCATGGGGCCAACGATAAAGAGCAGCAGACCGATGATGGTCGGCGCCAGAAAAAGATAACCCAGCAGGGCGCGCTGCCGCTGAATGCCCTGCAGGGTATCGGCGGCCAGCCACCGGCTGACCGGATTCCGTCGCCGAGGTGAGGAAAGATGCATTACCTGACTGCCCATGCGATCACCTCCTGCACTCTGGCGGGGGCCGGGAACTGCCCCGCCTTCAACCGATAGTCTGGCCTTAAACAGTTTGGTAGGGACGAGGCATGTCCTCGTCCCTACGGCTTTTATCGGATGGAACCTTGCAGCCTGAACCGGCTGCCCGTCAGACTACTGGCGCGCGTAGAGCGCCTCAAGTTCCGCCTGCATCCCGTCCAGCGCCTGCTGCGGCGTCTGCTCAAGGCTGGTCGCCAGCGCGGTATAGCGGGTGTAGATGTTCGTCAGTTCAACCGAGAACACGGGCGCGGGAATCGGGCCGGTATCCGACCGCTTGTCCAGCGTGTCGTAGAACACGTGCCAGTTCGGCGGGCCGGACTTCGAATACCGCTGTTCGTTATTCATCGAACGGCGCACCGGCGTCGTGCGGGTCAGCTCGCCGAAGAAGCCAACCAGTTCCATGATTTCCCTGGCCGTCGAGAATTTGACAAATTCCCAGGCTTCGTTTTCATAGGCCGTCCCGTTCAGAATCCAGGCCGCGCCCACGCCCAGTTGATGCCGCTGCGACGCCCACTTCGGCCAGAACTGCACGTCGAAGTCGCCCGGTTTCATGCCGGCGTTGATGAGGCCGCCCGACCAGAAGCCGCCTGCCGGGGTCATGCCCAGTTTGCCGCTGGTGAAGAAACCCTGGAGCGTTTCGCCCGTGCCGAGCGCCGCTTCGGGGGTGATGCCGTCTCTGGTGAGCGACACAACAAATTCCAGCGCCTCCACCATCTTGGGGTTATTGGCCTGCGGGGCCGGCCAGCGCCAGCCGCCGCCGCGACCCTCGGCGTTGGGGTCATCGGCGTAGAAGGTTTCCCACATCCACTCGCCGCCCGGCGCGCGCTCCTCCATCAGCAGGTTGGTGTCGTTGACGAAGAACCAGGGTGTCCAACTCCCCCACAGGCGGTTTGTCCAGCCATAGCCGAAGGAATCGCCGCCGCCAATGCCGGTCATGGCCTTGGCATATTCCAGGAAGTCGTCCCTGGTCCACTCTTCGCCCGGCACTTCCAGCCCGGCTTCCTGCAGCAGCGCCGTGTTGAAGTACATATTGGCGGCGTTGAAGTCACGCGGGAGCTGGTACAGGTCGCCCTCGTACATCATGGTTTCGGTCAGCACCGGGCTGACGTCGGAGAAGTACTCAGCGAGTTCTTCCTTCGAGTCCAGCACGCGCTGGGTCAGCGGCAGTGCCAGTCCCTCGCCGGCATACAACTGCGTCGCTTCCGTCGCGGCATAACCGATGTCCACCGGCTGCCCGGCGGCCAACTGCGCCAGAATCTTGGTGGCGACCTCGGCGTGGTCGAGGCCGGTCACGTTCACGTATTCAATATTGACGTTGGGGAATTTTTCCTTAAACGCCTCAACCACCTTGGCGTATTCCGTTTCATTTTCCTGGAAGCGCAGCACAACCGTCGCATCCTGCGAGGCAGGACGCGCGAAGATCGAGATGGACGGCACGAGGTTCGCGCTCACGGCAGCGGCGCTGAAGGCGGTGAGCTTCAACAGCTCACGACGGCTCATTTTTCCGGACATCGTTTATTCCTCCATAATAATCAATGAACCCTCGTCAGTCAGACATGGTCTGGATCGTTCGCTTTCCCCTCCTTTATGGTTGCACGCTGGCTACAGGTGCCAGATGGACGACATTTCCCAGATATCAAGGGACTGCAACGCCGGCGCGCCGATCACCTGCACGTGGTCGCCGTCCGTCGGTAACGGGTAAATCCGGCTGGTCAGGCTGGTGCGGCCATTGGCGATGATCTCGACCACCGAGCCATCCAGCAGTATCCGCAGTTGCAGCGGTTCGCCCGCCGCCAACGGGTGCGGGACATCACGCGCCTGCGTGGTGGTGATGTCAAACAGTTCGGGGGTTATTTTCCGCACGGCCAGACGCTGGGTGGCAACGTCGTAAACGATGTCCGTTCGTTTTCTGCCGTCGCCAGAGCAGGCCACGCTGATGCCGCAGAGTCCGGCGGCTGTAGTCTCAAACGCCGCGACTATATCCAGCGCCAGGCCGCTGACAGCCAGCGCCGCCCCGTCCTGCGGGCCATAGTGGTAATGCCTGCCGCGCAGGGTGGCGAGTTCGGGGATCGGGGCGGTGTTCAGGCGGTTGTGCGCGTCCAGCGACAGCACGCGCGGGATGGACTGCACGCCGGACCAGCCCGCCGCTTTCTGCGCCTCTGCCGGGCGGTCTTCCCGCAGCCAGCCAAACAGGATGCGGCGTTCGCGGTCATCCAGCAGCGTCAGCGGCGCGTACAGCGTGCCGTAATCCAGCACGCCTTCACACCTCGGCGTGAAGCGATGATTTTCGTAGCTGCCCGCGAAGTACAGCACGCTGGCGGTGTAGTTCCCCATGTGCGACGAGATAATCAGCACCCACTGGTCGCCCAGCTTAAAAAAGTTCGGGCATTCCCAGGTGACGCCGTGACGGTGGATGTCGCCGACGAGCAGGGGATTCAGGTATTCCCAGTGAATGAGATCGGGCGAACGATACAGGAACACCGCGCCGCCGACATCCTGAATCCGCGAGCCAAGTGCCATGTACCAGGTGTCGCCGTCCTGCCAGACAAATGGGTCGCGGAAATCGCGCGTCTGCCCTGCTTCGTCCGGCATGCGGTCAAGCACCGGGTTGCCGGGATACTTGCGCCAGGTCAGCAGGGCATCGTCGCTGCTGGCGATACACTGCGTTTGTATCTCGTTGTGTTCACCGCGCGTGCCGGTGTAAATCAGCGTTGGCACGCCGTTGTTATTTACGGCGCAGCCGGAGAAAACGCCGGCTTCATCCGGGCCGCCCGGCGTCGGCGCCAGCGCAACCGGCAAATCCGTCCAGTGGAGCAAATCGTCGCTGACGGCGTGGCCCCAGTGCATGTCCGCCCACAGCGGGCCGTTGGGGTTATGCTGGTAAAACAGATGATACTGGCCGTTCCACTGAATCAGACCGTTGGGGTCGTTCATCCAGTTCGACGGCGGCTGGAAGTGATAGCGGGGGCGGTGCCGGTCGCCGGCCAGGCGCTGCCGCGTTGTCAGTGCAGGTTCTTTTGGGAGCATGTTTTTTTCAGTTCAGCAACAAATAATATAACGATTAAATCGTTCCCAATTACGGTTTGTGCCATTGTGAACGATCCCATAACCTGCCATACTATAACATTGTTTGTGATGCTGCGCAAGTAGTTCGCCTGCCTGTGCTCGATTGGAACAGGACTAAAAGACGTCGGTTGTACCTGACCCCAATCAGCCGAAACAGAGCAAAGCGCGGGCCATTACGCCAGCAGAGTAATCCGGCGGCTAACGATAAAAGTGGCACTTCCAGCGGTTGCTGGAATGTGGTTAAATGAGATTTCGGAGTGAGGCGCGGAGCAATCCTGAGGTTGACCGGAGGGGGTCAGTGCCATGCCACAAAAACCCACCATTGAAGACATCGCGCAGCTTGCCGGGGTCAGCCGGGGGACGGTGTCCCGCGTATTGAACAATCACCCGGCGGTGAACGCGCAGACGCGCCAGCGCGTGACCGAGGTGATTGAAAAACTGAGCTACCGCCCCAACTTCAGCGCCCGCCACATGCGCACCGACAGTTCCAATCTGGTGGGCTTTGGCCTGCTGACCGACGAGGTGATTACCACGCCTTACGCAGTGGACATGATTCGCGGCGCGCAGGAAACGCTGTGGAAGCAGGGCAAGGTCATGCTGGTGGTTAACGCCGGCTACGCCAGGGAAATGACGGAAGCCTCGCTGGAGGCGCTGCTGGAACGGCGGGTGGAAGGCATCATCTACGCAGCCATGTACCACCGCCCGGTGGAACTGCCGCCGCAAACGGCGCAGGTGCCGGTGGTGCTGGCGAACTGTTTCGCGCCAGATGGCCGCTACACCTCGGTTGTGCCCGACGAGGTGGCGGGAGGCTATGCGGCCACCAAACGGCTGCTGTCGAAGGGACACCGCCGCATTGGCTTCATCAACCTGGGTGACCCGGGACTTGGTACGCCCCCGCCGCTGCCTGCCGCCAACGGACGGCTTCAGGGGTATAAAAACGCCCTGATGGAATACGACGTCCCGTTTGATAAAACGTTGCTGTGCTACACCAACGGCCAGCCGCAGACCAACTACCGGCTGGCCCACGAACTGATGCAGCTTCCCGACCCGCCAACCGCGATCTTCTGCGGCAACGACCGGACGGCGCTGGGCTGTTACGGCGCGCTCTCCGACCTGGGGCTGCGCATTCCCGACGACGTGGCCGTGATCGGGTTCGACAATCAGCTTGACATCGCGCAGGGGCTGTGGCCGCCGCTGACAACCGTTCAACTGCCCCACTACGAGATGGGTCGGTGGGCGGTCGAATACCTGCTGTCGGCTAAGGACGGCTCACCCCCGCTGCTGCACCACACGATTGACTGTCCGCTGGTGGAACGGCAGTCCGCCTGAACCGCGTCAGGCCGGCTGCCAGCGGTGGCCCTCGTCTATCATCGCCAAAAAGTTGCGCGGCGGCACGTAATTGGCAACGCTGTTGCCCGTCCCCAGCACGTAACCGCCACCGGGCATACACTCGTCCAGCACGTGACGCACGTAGGCCCGCACCTCGTCCTCTGACCGGCGCGTCAGCACGTCAATGTCAATGCCGCCCAGCACAGCCACGCGGTCGCCGTATTTTTTCTTGAACTGACCGACCGGGATAATCGCGTCCTCGTAGGAATGTTTGCCGTCAATCTTCACGTCTTCGATCAGGTCGTCCATGATCGTTTCGAGGTTGCCGCAGGAGTGCAGCAGGTACAGTTTGCCGGCGTCGTGCGCCAGCCGCGCCAGCCGTTTATGATGCGGCAGGAACATCTCGCGCAGGTGTTTGGGTGAGGCCAGTGTGCCGGTACGGAAGCCCATATCGTCTGACCCCCACAGGCCGCCGACCCAGGGCATATCCAGCAGCGTTTGCGCCATTGGCACGTGGATTTCCGCCACCTTGTCGCACACGGCCTTCACCAGCGCCGGGTCGTCGTAGAGCGCGAAGGCAAACGCCTCGTAGCTCATGATCCACATGGTCGGCTCCAGCACGCCCCGGATGTAACCGAACACCTTCATCCCCGGCGGCATGATTTTGCCCGCCAGTTCGATCTGCGAATAGTCGTAGGTTTTGGGGTCCGGCCAGGGATAGCGTTCAAAATCATCCCACGACTTGATGAGGCCGGCTTCCATTGTCGCCCATTCGCGGTTGCCCCGGTTCAGGCCGGCGGTGTCCTCGGCTTTCTCGCGGCCAAACGGCAGATTGTAGATCGGGCGCATCGAAATCGCATCCGCGCCCAGGTTCACCCACAACTCCACCTGCATCCGCGTCCAGCGCGCTTCTTCAATCATGTTGGTCGGCGTGCCATTTGTGTTCATCAGCGCGGCGATGATCTCGCGGTCCACCAGCATTTCCATCACCGGCACGCGCCCGATTTCCCCCTGCCGCAGCAGCACCCGGTGCAGTTCGTCAAAATTGGCTTCGTGTTTGACTTTTACAGGCAGCATCATCAACTCTTTTCGCAGGTCATTTATCCACAAACCATTTTGGTTGTAGGGACACGGCATGCCGTGTCCCTATGAAATAACGTGCGTTCAGCACCCCGGCAGCAGCACGTCCTGACCCAGCACCCTGCCGGTGCGGGCGGATTCATACGCGCCGAAGACGAGGCGCACGGTTTTCAGGTTATCGTCGCCGCTGGTTTCGCCGGGTTCAAGCCCCTTGAGCGCGCGGGCGATGTTGAGCTGTTCCGGCACGATGCTGGAATGGGCCAGATCATAGGCCGGGTCCGCCCAGGGGTAACGCGGCGGTTTGTGGCGCGTCGCCAGCGTGCCGGCATCGGTTGTCTCCCGAATCCAGTAATCCGGCCCCAGTTCAAGGAAACCCCGGTCGCCTTCCACCTGGATATAGGTTTCCGGGAAGCGGTCATGCTCGCGTTTGCTGGCGTAGCTCATGTCGCAGACGACCGTCGCGCCGTCGCCCATCGTCATCATCACCGTTGCCACGTCCTCGCCCTTGATGTCCGGGTGGACGCGGTAGGTGGTGGCGTAGAGCGAAGTCGCATCACCGAACAGGAAACGCGCCGTGTCCAGAATGTGGCTGCCGATGTCGGTCAGGATGAACTGTTCCAGTTCTTTCAGAAACGGCTGGTTGTCAAACACCGGGAAGCTGTTGCGGTAGTCAATATGGGCGCGGAAGATTTTGCCGATGCGCCCGGTATTCAGCGCCTGCTTAAACTGCCGAATCGGGTACTGCCAGCGCCAGTTTTCGTTGATGTACAGCGGCACGTTATGCTGCCTGCACACGTTGACCAGCGCCTCGGCTTCTGCCAGTGAGGTCGCCATCGGCTTCTGGCAGACCACCGGCAGGCCACGTTCCGCTGCCATTTTGGTGTGCGAGTAATGCAGTTCGACGGCAGTGCAGATGTCCACAAAGTCGAGGTTGTCACGTTCGGCGTCAAGCAGGGCTTCGGGGTCGTCGTAGACTTTATCCTGCGGGATGCCAAACTGGGCGGCCAGCTTTTCCGCCTTTGCTTTGGTACGGTTGTACAGCGCGACACATTCGACTTCGCCGGTTTCGTTCCAGCCGGGAAGCTGGAAATACGACCAGAAGCCGGTGCCGAACATGGCAAATTTCAGCTTCGACATGATTTATTCCTTGATGAACTGTCGTAAATAGGTGACGCTTTCACGCGCCCAGCGCGCTTCCATCGCCACCGTTTCGTCAATCGTGATCTGCATCGGCAGCCAGGCTTCGATGATCGCGTTGTAGCTGCGCCCGAAGCCGTCCAGCCGGCCCAGCAGCCAGGGGACGTTCATCATGCCCTGTCCGGTAGGCCGCCCGGTGATTTCAAAGCCCATCGCGTGGCCGGCGCGTTTGACGACAAATTCCTTGACGTGCAGGTTAACCACGTGGCAGCCGAGCGTTTCCACCACCACTTCCGGCCCTTCCAGCGACCCGAACGAGTTCACTGTGTCGAGGCAGATGCCCACATACGGGCTGTTCAGCGCCTGAATAATGCCGGCCAGTTGGTTGACCTTAAAGCGGTCGTGGTTCTCTATCGCCAGCGTGATGCCCGCCGCTTCCAGTTCCGGCAGCACGACGCGAATCAGGCTGACGACTTCTTCCGGCGACGGGTGATGGTCTTTGGTATCCACCACCACGCGCAGAATCGGTGAGTTGAAGAATCTGGCGATTTCGAGGTACTGGCGCAGGTGGTCGGTCTGGATGCCGCGCGTGCCGACTTCGATAGCGATGCCGCGTTTTTGCGCTTCGTCCCGTACGTCGCGGCGCTGCTCGTCGGTCAGCGTGTGCAGCGGCAGATTGTCCGCGATCTGCACCAGCCGCAGGCCGAGATCATCGGCAAAACGCAGCAGGCCGAACGCATCCATCGGCGCTTTCGGCTGCTCGTAGCCGGGTACGCCAATCGCCCAGGCGACGCCATACGTACCCAGTCCTAAAACGGTCATGGTGTTGTCTCCATACATAGGGGCGGGTTTAGAAACCCGCCCCTACAACTTGACTCCCAGCAAAAGGTATACGATCCGCCGGATGGCCTCCGGCGCGCCGACGTACGCCCACAGCAGGAACGTATCGCTGCTGCCAGAACGCCCGGAGCGCCCGCCGATGGTTTGGCCGCTGCATTCCATTTCGCCAAAGCCAACGCCGCCCGCGCCGAACTGCCCGCCGTCATTGTAAACGTGGACGGAATGGCCGGTCGCGCCCGGTTGGTCCGGTGGTTCTTCGGCATAGATGCTGGACGGGTTGTTGAAGAAACTGCGAACCAACAGATAGTCGCGGCCATCGGGCAGGCGGTGATGGTAGGCCATGCGCCCGGTCATGCTGGTCGCCTGATAGCCGATTTTGTACTGGCGCTGCCCGGTGATGGTCAGCCGCAGGTGCGGCACGTCACCGAAACACACCGCCCGCGCTTTATCCGGCACGTCGCCGCAGTAGTCTGAGGCGCGAATCTCCGGCGCGCAGGGGATGATGAGGTGGCCGCCGGCGTTCACCTGCACCAGATTCCAGATTTCACTGAGTATCGGCGCATCGTTTAACTCGGCCAGCGTGGCTGTCTGTTCGTAACCGGCATAGATGACGCCACGTAGCAACGTGTCATACGCCCGCAGCGGGTTCGCTATCGGACGAACGGTGCGGCGCACATCAAGCTGCTTCGTGCCAGTGGCGGTGTTATAGGCGCTTAGGCTGATTTGCTGCTGGAACGTGACCGCCGCGCCGGACACGTCCATCCGGTAGCTGCCAGGGTCTATTGCCGAAGGAACGGACAGCGTACCCCAGAAGTCGCTGCGGTCACGCACGTTGTACTGAATCTCCGGCGCAATCCAGCAGCGTTCGCCGCCCAGATTCCAGCCGCCCTCAGCCACAAACTGCTGAAAGCTCTCGACCGATTCCAGCGCCGCGTCGTTCGTCCACAGCAGGTTGTCGGCGTCGGGCGTGGGGAACAGACCCAGCACGCGCGCGCCGCGCTGTGTGATTAGCGCGCAGGCGTCGCCCTGCAAGGGCAGCACGTGATACAACTCGCCCGCGCCGTCCAACGTCTGCCGCAGTTGTGAGAGGGTGGGCATGGTCAAAGTCCCTGGTGGGGTAGGGGCGGGTTTCTAAACCCGCCCCTACAGAGAATGTTACGCCTTCACCGGCTGGTTCAGGCTGTCGGTGATTTCCCGGACGCTTTGCTTGAGCGCGTCAAGGTTCATGATCTGCTCTTTCCAGTCCGGCTTGAAGATTTTCTCGTAGGCGCGCGCAATCGCCAGTTTCGCGCCGTCGGAGAACGGGAAGCCAGAGAAGCCGAAGATGATGGCAAACTCAATCCGCGCGTGGCCGCTGAGGAACTCCCAGGCGGCGTCCGCCGGTACACCCATCTCAACCGCCTTGTCATACGCTTCCTTGATCGCGCTGATGCAGGTCGCGGCGAAGGTTTCCACCAGCGCCGGTTCGAGGATTGCCATCTGCTCAACGGTGATGCGGAACGAGGTCATCACCGGCGCGTACATATCGCGGGCGATCTGGTTGCCCTTCTCGTAATCGCTGTCCGGGCCATGATACAGCGCGTTGACGATGTGGTGTTTGGCCTTCACGCCGCCGAACCAGTCGGTGCGGGCTTCTTCCGTCACTTCATCGTTAAACATGGGTGGATGGCATGGGTGGCTGACGAAGTAGGTCAGGTCTTCCCGCACCGGCATCACTTCGGCGTAGGCTGCCGCCGGGTCGAGGCCGATCACCATCGTGCCGGGGCGCAGCGTCGGGACGATTTCATGCGTGATCCTGCCGATCAGCTTGTCCGGCAGCGCCAGAATCACGGCGTCGGCGTCGGCCAGCGCTTCCGTCTGCGGCGTCGTCTTCAGGCCGCGCTTGGCAAGGTTGGCAATGCCCGGCTCGCTGACTTCGACATAGCGCATGTCGTATTTGTCCGGCATCTTCATCAGATTGTCGGTGATGCGGCAGCCCATTTTGCCGCCCGCGCCCATCAAAGCAACCTTCAACATGATTGAAACTCCTGTTTGGGTAACTGGAAAATTGGATATTCTGCAAAGTCGTTCAAAAACGACGGCTTTGTTTAAGTGTTCATCCGTAAACCCTTTCGTAGGGCACGGCCTGCCGTGCCCCTACAGGCGTAAAAAAAGAGGTTTACGGATAGGTGCTAAACACCAGGTTTCTCGTGCTGTAACGCAGAGATACAGATTGTTATGTTGCCGACTTTTGTAGGGGCGAACCGCCGGTTCGCCCCTACGGCTCTGGTCGTTAGCTTTCGACGGGGCGGATAAACCGCCGTTTCAGCTTGGCGAGGTTGGCCTCGCGCAGGCTGTCAAAAAACACCGCGATAAAGATGATGGCCGCGCGCACCATCGGCTGGATATACAGGTTGACGTTGTTGAACTGGAGCATGTACTGCACCATCTGGATCAGCAGCGCGCCGATGACCGTCCCCAGCACGTTGCCCACGCCGCCGAACAGACTCGTGCCGCCCAGCACCGCCGCGGCAATCGCGTCGAACTCCTTGCCTTCCGCGAAGCTGCGGTCGAGCCGCCCGATCTGCGCGATCAGGATAAACCCGGCCAGCGCCGCGCAGAAGCCGGAGACGATGTATACCATCGCCGTGACGCGGTCGGCGTTGATACCGGCCTTCTTCGCCACTTCGATGTCGTTGCCAACGGCGTATACCTGCCGCCCGACAGGCGTTCGCGTTAGGATGATGTAGGCCAGCGCAATGATGATGAAGAAGGCGATGATCGGCACGATCTGAATCTGGATCGCGCCGAAGGTGACGTGGATCTGCCCGAAGTCCAACATGCGCTGCGGGAAGTCAATCTGCTTCGAGTCGGTCAGGAACGTGCCGATGCCGCGCGCCACCACCAGTGTGCCGAGCGTGACCATAAACGGCACGATCTTCAGCTTGACGACGCAGACGGCGTTAAACGCGCCCACCAGCGTGCCCGTCACCAGCGCCGCCAGCAGCGCCGGCAGCACTTCAAAGCCCTGCTGGCGCATCAGCAGGCCGGCCACCACCGACGACAGGTACATGTTCGAGCCAACCGACAGGTCAATGCCGCCGGTTAGCAGCACAAACGTCATACCAACGGCGATGATGCCGGTGAACGACGCCTGCTTGATGATGTTAATCAGGCTGTTGACCAGGTTATTGCCTTCAAACAGCTTGGGCGACGACAGGCCAAAGATCAGGAACACGGCCACAAACAGGATGAGGGTCGAATTGTTCAGCAGCAGTTGGGTGATATTCGTTCGCCCGTTGGCCGCGCTGCGGTTGGTTTTCAGGATGCTGACATTCATGCGCCGTTACTCCCGTTGCCATGTTCACGGAAGGCCGCCCGCAGGATAGCCTCCTGGTCGAATTCCTCCCGCGTGAAGTGGCCGAAGATTTCCCCCCGGCTCATCACCAGAATCCGGTCGCACATGCCCATCAGTTCTTCCAGTTCGGAGGAGATGAATAGCACGCCGCTGCCGCTGGCTGCCAGTTGGTCAATGATGCTGTAGATTTCGTACTTCGCGCCCACGTCAATGCCGCGTGTTGGCTCGTCCATCACAAACACCGACGGCTTCGACAGCAGCCACTTCGCCAGCACCACTTTCTGCTGGTTGCCGCCGCTCAGGCTCTTGGCCGGCTGCTCGACGATGTTGCCGCTTTTAAGCTGCAACTGGCCGGCGACCTGTCCCGCCGACGTCACCATGTCGCGCTGGCGGATGACCTGCGTCATCTTCGACGCGAACGACGGCAGCGACACCAGCGCGATGTTGTCCGCGATGTTGATGTTCATCAGCAGACCTTCCTCGCGCCGGTTTTCGGTGACAAAAGCGATATTGTTGCGGATGCTCTACCGCGCGGACGTGCGGCGGATGGCCTGGCCGTTAACTACGATTTCGCCGCGCTCAAACGAGTCCAGCCCGAACAGCATCCGCGCCAGTTCGGTGCGCCCGGAACCCATTAACCCGAACAGGCCGACGACTTCGCCCCGGCACACTTCGAAATTTACGTCCTCAACAATGCCTTTGGCCGACACACCGCGTACTTCCAGCAGGGGTTCGTCTTTCGGAACGGACGTGCGCGGCGGATACAACTGCTCGATGCTGCGCCCCACCATCAGCGCGATCATGCGATTCACGTCAAAGTTCGCCGTCGGCTCCTGCGTCACCAGATGGCCGTCGCGCATGACCGCGATCTGGTCGGATACCGCCAGCACGTCGGTCAGGATGTGCGAGATGTAGATCAGCGCCTTGCCCTGTTCGCGCAGGCGGCGCATGATGTCAAACAGCTTTTCCGTCTCGCGGTTGGTCAGCGAGGTGGTCGGTTCGTCGAGAATGATAAGCGAGGCGTCGAGATACAGCGCCTTTGCGATTTCCGCCAACTGCCGCTCGCCGGGCGACATGCGGTCCACCTGCATGTCCGGCGACAGATCGAGGCCTACCGCCTCCAGCACTTCGCGGGTGCGGCGGCGCACGGCGGCGCGGTCAATCACCCGGAACGGCCCGCGCCCCCTGGTCGGGAAACCTTCGATGAAGATGTTTTCGGCAATCGTCAGGTTGGTGAACAGGTTCAGTTCCTGGTGGATGAAGGCGATGCGCGCGTGGGTCGCGTCCGCCGGGCTGCGCGGCGCGTAGGGTTTGCCCTGGTACAGCATCGTACCACTGTCCGGCTGCACCACGCCGCCGATCAGGTTCATCAGCGTGCTTTTGCCCGCGCCGTTCTGCCCGATCAGCCCCAGCACTTCACCCGCGTTGACCTTGATGCTCACGTCCTTCACGGCAGCAATGCCGAAGAACGATTTGTTGAGGTTCTGCGTTTCTAGCACGGCGGTCATGAACGCGCCTCCCGGTTAATCAGGCGGGTGCGGGTGATGTCCAGCAGCGCGGCGATCAGGATGACGATGCCTTTGGTGGCGTCAATCACAAACGGCGACAGCTTCATGGCGTTGAGGATGTTCAGCAGCAGCACAAAAAACGCCACGCCGAAGAACGTGCCCTTGATCGAACCCTTGCCGCCGAACAGGCTGGTGCCGCCGATGACCGCTGCGCCTACAATGTCCATCAGCAGGCCGTCCCCCAGTGACGGGCGGCCAATTTCCAGCCGGGCCGAGTACAGGATGGCAGAGACTGCCGCGCAGAAACCGCTGAAGGCGTACACCAGCATAATCACGCGGCTGCCCGGCACGCCGGAGACTTCCGACGCGCGGCGGTTGGTGCCGATGGAGAACATCTGGCGGCCAAACACCGTCCGGCTGAGGATAAACTGCCCGGCCACCGCCAGCCCCACCGCGATCATAAACGGATACGTAATCAACGGCAGGATGTCGCGCCGGGCGATTTCCGGCGTCAGCTTCGGTCCAAAGTAAACCGATACGATGTCCCCTTTGCCCAGCAGCAGGAAGTCCTCCGGCAGACCGGAGACATTGCGCGACGCGGTCAGCCACAGCGCCAGCGCGCTGAAGAAGATCATGGAGACGAGCGTCACCATAAACGGCGCCATCTTGAAGCGCGTGATGGCGAAGCCGTTCCACAGACCGATCAGCGTGCCCAGCAGCAGCATCACGATCACGCCGATTAAAACAGCGTTGGGGTTGCCGGCGAGGATGCCGCCCTTGTCGGAAATGAGCGTGCCCCACAGCGGGCTTTTGTCGAAGGTGGGAGCATCGAGCGTTTGCGTAATAAACAGCGCGCCGACCACGCTGGTGATCGCCATAATCGAGGTTTGCGACAGGTCAATGCCGCCCAGAATCAACACAAACGTCTGGCCGACCGCGACGGCGAGCAGCGGCCACATGTTGGATAGCTGGTTGCTGATATTCCCCGGCGCGGACAGCGTCGGGAAGGAAGCGGAAGCAACCACAAAAAAGATTATGGTCAGGTACAGAATAAAGTAGTCAGACAGCAGCACCCGCTGTAAGAAGCCCAGCACCGGACGCGCGGCGCGGCGCGGCGCGGTTTCAACCGGGGTGGCGGGCGCCAGGCTGACGGTGGGGGTTAACCGTTCATCTATCGTGGACACGTTCTGCCTCTATTTCCATGCACAACTGACATCCGCATGGGGAAGGCGGCCTGGAGGTAGGGGCACGGCGCGCCGCGCCCCTACGAGATCGTCGGAAAACCGGCGTCCCCACGTCAAACAGGACTATTGATCGAGGAAGCCTTCACGATAGAGCTTGCAGCCCCACATGTCGTCGCTCTGCCAGATGAAGTTGCCGGCGGTCAGCGCGAAGCCGGGGTCGAGCAGCACTTCATTTGGCTGCGTGTCGCCCTCTTCGATGGCCTGGAGCAGGCGGTTCATCGTCAGTTCGGCTTCGTAGAACAGGTTCTGCACGCCGGTGGCGTCCACGTAACCCTGCTCGATCAGCATACAGGCGGTCGCGTCGCCGTCGAGGCCGGCCATCAGCACGTGATTCTTGTCACCCATCGGCACCCACTTGCCGCGCGGTTCCAGCACCGAACGGATGGTGGGGAACAGGAAGTCCGACGATGTGTACAGGAAGTCCACATCCGGGTTGGCAGTGATGGCGGCTTCCAGGTTCGCCAGCGCGGTCGCGGCGTCCCATTCGCTTGCCACTTCAATCGGCTCGGCGAACATGCCGGGGTACTTTTCGTTGTAGCGGTTGATGACGTTGAAGAAACCTTCACGACGGCCAATGGCGTTGGTGTCCTGCAGCGCGCCGACGACGATCAGCGGCTTGATCGGCGTGCCGGTAGCTTCCCACTTCGCCAGCGCCTTCTGGGCGATAAATTCAACGGCCTGTTCGGTGGCGCTCACGTTGTCGGCCACGACCGTGATGCCCTTGCTGCGATCATTCGGCGGGCGGTTGAAAACCGCGATCGGGATGTCGGCGGCCTGGGCTTCGCCGATGATGGTCACGGCGCTGTCACCATCCTGCGGGATGATGATGATGCCGTCCACGCCCTGGGCGATGCACTCGCGCACCTGTTCTAGTTGGCGGTCCGGGTTCTCATTGGCGTTGTATTCCAGCACCTCGATGCCCTGCCCGCGCAGCGTTTCGGTGATCGCCTTGTGACCGGCCACCCAGAATTCCGTTTCCAGGTCCTGGAAGCCGAAGCAGATTGTCATGCCGTCCTGCGCGCTGACGGTGACAACCATCGTCAGCAGCAGCGCCAGCACGACCAGCACCAGACTGTAGCGATTCAACTTATTGAACATGGGTGTTTTTATCCCTTAACTAAGTAAATAAATGACAATGGTATGGTGGAAAAACCGATTGCGAATGTGCCGTTCCCCCTCCTTGATACTGCGGTCAATCCGAAAGTGCTTATCATCCAACCGGATGTTGAAGCCGCTGTCTGGTACGGCGCGGTTTGCCGTTGCGCCGCTTTTGCAGCCGCCGGACGGCGGCCTTGCATTCGCCGGCGACACGCTCGTTGATGCGCCGGTTTTCCTGCTTGACCCGCTCCAGATTGCGGGCATGATAGGCGTCCACGATACATTCATGGTCGCGGATCGCCAGATATTCGTCGTAATCAGGTTCCGCTTCGGCGCGCAGATACAGCACGGCGGCGATCTGCGCCACGATTTCCTGCCAGTTCCGCATCAGCATCGGATGCTGGCTGAGGTTAATCAGATACTGGTGGAAGGCCATGTCCACGCTGCGCACCTCCTTGAAGTCGGCGCGGTCAATGTGGCGGCGCTGGAGGTCAATCAGGTCGCGCAGGTGGGCGATGTCGGTATCGCTCAGCCGGTCAATGATGAGTTCGGCGGCGAAGTTTTCCAGCGTCGTGCGCATGGAAAAGAGCGCTTCCACATCATCTTCGTTAAAGGCGCGTACAAAGCAGCCGCGATTGGGGACCGAGACAATCAGGGATTCACGTTCGAGGATAATCAGGGCTTCGCGGACGGGCGTCCGGCTGACGCCAAGCTGCTGTGTCAGCGCCGCCTCGGCGATATGGTCGTTCGGTTTCAGGCGGCCTTCGATGATGGCGGTGCGAATCTGGTCCGCTACCTGCTCGCGCAGGTTAATCGGTCGAATCTGGGAAAAAACTTTCATGAATGCTCTTAAAAATGGCCTAAAAATTACTTGTTGCGGTCACCAAAGATGAATGTATAATGAGATTGTATACAGTATGCAGTATATTGTCAAGATGTCTACAATTGTGATTATTTTCACAATAGAATAACTGCTTTTTGAAAGGTTTTCCTTATGCAACCTTCAGCCTATCATCCTGTTTTTGATGGTAGCCGCACGCCACCCCCTGAATCCCTTAGCCTGTGCGCCGGCCCACTGACACTCACTTACGAAGCGGGCAGCCTGCGTTACATTCGGCTGGGCAGCCGGGAAGTGCTGCACCAGATTTATGCTGCGGTGCGCGACCATAACTGGGGCACGGTGCCAGGGCAGCTCCATGACGTGCAGATGGACCGGCAGCCGGATTCATTCCACATCCGCTACCGTTCCGAACACCGGCGCGGCGCGGTGCAGTTTGACTGGATCGGCGACATCACCGGCGCGGCGGATGGCACGATCACCTTCCGCATGGACGGTGCGGCGCTGTCCACCTTCAAGCGCAACCGCATCGGCTTCTGCGTGCTGCATCCGATGGACTGCGCCGGGCAGCCATGCACCATCGAAACCGTGTCCGGCGACCGCTACGACAGCCAGTTCCCCGTCGAAATCTCACCTCACCAGCCATTTTACGATCTGCGCGCCGTCACCCATGAAGCTCTGCCGGGCGTGCGCGTCGAAGTCCGCATGGACGGTGACACGTTTGAGATGGAAGACCAGCGCAACTGGACGGACGCTTCGTTTAAGACCTACTGCACGCCGCTGGGGCTACCGTTCCCGGTGACGGTCGAGGCCGGGACGAAGATCAGCCAGACGATCACGCTGCGGCTGATCGGCGCGCCGCCGCGTATTGAGAGCGCCGCTGACGATCTGACGTTCACCCTGTTTCAACATACAACGCCGCTGCCGCCGCTGGGTCTCGGCGTTGCCAGTCACGGTGCGTCGCTGTCTGCCACCGAACTCGAACGGCTGAAAGCGCTGCATCTGGCGCACCTGCGGGTGGACGTGCGTTTCGGCACGGCGGATTACGCGGCGAAGTTCCGGCAGGCGGCACTGGAGACGGCAGCGATTGGCGGGGGGCTGGAAGTGGCGCTGTTCCTGACCGACGCGGCGGAAGCCGAACTCGCGGCCTTCCACGCGCTGCTGGACGAGGTGCAGCCGGCCATCAGCCGGTGGCTGGTGTTCCACCGGTGCGAGAAATCCACGACCGCCCGGTGGGTGACGCTGGCGCGGCAGGCGCTTGGCGCCTGGGCGGAACACGCGCCGGTTGGCGCGGGTACGGACGCCTTTTTCACTGAACTGAACCGCGAGCGCCCGCCGCTGGACGTGGTGGATTTTGTCACCTATTCGCTGTGCAGCACCGTTCACGCCGTAGACAACGCTTCGGTGACGGAAACACTGGCGGTGCAGGCGGAAACCGTCAAAAGCGCACGTGCCTTTTCCGGCGGCAAGCCGGTCATGGTTAGCCCGGTGACATTTAAGATGCGCTGGAATCCCAACGCGACGGGCCCGGAACCGGCCACACCGCCCGGCGAACTGCCGCCGCAGGTGGACGCGCGGCAGCCGTCGCTGTACGGCGCGGGCTGGACGCTGGGCAGCATCAGGTATCTGGCCGAAAGCGGCGCGGCCTCGGTCACATATTACGAAACGACCGGCTGGCGCGGCGTGATGGAAACGGCGGCGGGGTCGCCCGTGCCGGAGAAGTTCCATTCCGTCCCTGGCGGTGTGTATCCCATGTATCACGTGCTGGCGGACGTGGGCGAGTTTCGTGGCGGCGACGTGATCGCCAGCCAATCCAGCGACATCCTGCGTGTGAACGGCCTGGCGCTGCGGCAGGGCAATCAGACGCGGCTGCTGCTGGCGAACTACACGCCGTATGAACAGACCGTGCGCCTGCCTGGCGTGCCAGGAACGTGGTCGCTCAAGCTGCTGGACGCGAATAACGCTGAGTCCGCCATGTCCGCGCCGGACAGCTACCGCACGCAGCCGGGGCAGACTGTTACTGCCGATGCTAACGGCCTGCGCCTGACGCTGCCGCCGTTCGCGGTCGCGCGGCTGGATGGATAACCGACGTAGGGACACGATATGTCGTGTCCCTACCTCATAGGGGGGAATGACAAGCCTATGACCACCGCTGACATAATCCGCTGCACCTATCTGATCGAGTCACCCTATCCGCCCGAACAGGCCGCCGGCATGGTCGCTGCTGCCATGTCCGCCGGGACGTTCACCAGAGTGCCGGGCGAAACCGAGGCGCTCAAACGGCGCTTTTCGGCTGCCGTCGACTCCGTCCGCGCGCTGGAAACGGTCGAATTGCCAACGCTGCCCTACCGTGAGGCCGTCAGCCAGCCGCACCACCGCGCCGAAGTGGTGATAACCGTCCCGCTGGACGTGACCGGCACGGAACTGGCAACCCTGCTGGCCGTCGTCGCGGGCGGGGTGATGGAACTCAAAGAGCTGTCCGGCATCCGGCTGGTGGACATCGAGCTGCCGCCCGCCTTCGCCGACGCGCACCCCGGCCCGCAGTTTGGCGTGGCCGGCACGCGCCGCCTGACGAACGTCCACGACCGTCCCGTAATCGCCTCGATCATCAAACCGAATGTCGGCCTGCTGCCGGAACAGACTGCCGCCATCGTCCGCACGCTGGCAGAAGCGGGCGTGGACTTCATCAAGGACGACGAGAAGATGACCAATCCGCCGTATTCGACGGTGGAACAGCGCGTGGCCGCCGTGATGGCTGTGATTCACGACGTGGCCGCCCGCACCGGCAAACCGGTGATGTACGCCTTCAACGTCAGCAGCGACGACCCGGAACAGATGGTGCGCCGCCATGATGCGGTGGTGCAGGCCGGCGGCACGTGCGTGATGGTCAACATCAATCAGGTCGGTTATGCCGGCGTGCGCTATTTACGCCAACGGTGTTCACTGCCGATTCATGCCCACCGCAACGGCTGGGGAATGTTGACCCGCTGCCCGCTGCTGGGGCTGGAGTTTAATGCCTACAACAAATTCTGGCGGCTGGTCGGCGTTGACCAACTGCATGTGAACGGTATCCGCAACAAATACTGGGAGTCGGACGACTCGGTCGTGAACGCGGTCAGCCAGTGTTTGACGCCGCTGTTCGCGCCCGCCGACCGCGTGCTGCCCGTCATCGGTTCTGGCATGTGGGCGGGGCAGTTGCCGGATACCTACCGGCTGACCGGTACGGCGGATTTTATGTACATCGCCGGCGGCGGCATTCAGGGGCATCCGGGCGGCCCGGCTGCCGGCGTGGAGTCGCTCAAACAGGCATGGGAAGCGGCGGTGCGCGGTCTATCGCTGGACGACTACGCCGCCGATCATCCGGCGCTGCGGCAGGCGCTCGACAAATTTGGCAAAAAAACGGCAACGGCGTAGGGACATGGCGCCGCTATGACCCTCGAAACAGGACAAACAAAAAAGGAAACCTCATGAACGATCTGTTATTAACCTTTTATGGCGACGACTTCACCGGCTCAACCGACGTGATGGAGTCGCTGCAAATCAACGGCGTGCCAACGGTGCTGTTTCTCGAACCGCCGACGCCGGAACAGCTAACCGGGCGCTTTGCCAATGTGCGCGCCGTCGGCGTGGCTGGCGTCAGCCGGTCCATGTCCCCGGCGCAGATGGACGCGGAACTGTATCCGAAGTTCCGGGCGCTGAAGGCGTTGGGCGCGCCGTTTGTGCATTACAAAATCTGCTCAACCTTCGATTCGTCGCCAACCGTCGGCAGCATCGGCCACGCGATTGACATCGGCTGCGACGTGTTTGACCCGCCGGTAGTACCGCTGATCGTGGGCGCGCCGGTGCTGCGGCGATACATGATCTTCGGCAATCTGTTTGCCCGCGTCGGCGACGTGACCTACCGCCTCGACCGCCATCCCACCATGAGCAAACACCCGATCACCCCCATGAACGAAAGTGACCTGCGCCTGCATCTGGGCAGGCAGACAATGCGCAGCATGGGGCTGATTGACATCTGGCACATGGAAGAAAGCGACGAGCAGATTGACGCGCGCTTTAAGAAGCTGGTGGACGACGGCACCGAAATTGTGTTTTTTGACACCTTTGACCAGCGCCATCTGGCGCACATCGGGCGTGTGGTCTGGAATTTGCGGGGCGAGAAGCCCGTGTTTATCGTCGGCTCGTCCGGGCTGGAATACGCGCTGACCAGTCACTGGCAGAAGGTCGGCGTGGTGGCGAAACCGGACGCGCTGCAATCGCCGGGGCGGGTGGAGCAGTTAGTCGTTGTGTCCGGCAGCGCTGCGCCGCCCACCGCCGAACAGATTGACTACGCCCTCGAACGCGGCTTCGTCGGCATCCGGCTGGATGCGCCTTGTCTGGTGGACCCGCAGCAGGCGGACGCTGCCCGTGCCAAAGCCGTCGCGCAGGCGCTGGATGTGCTGAATTAGGGGCGCCGCCCGCTGCT
Organism: Chloroflexota bacterium; assembly: GCA_016223085.1. Classification (GTDB taxonomy): domain Bacteria; phylum Chloroflexota; class Anaerolineae; order Aggregatilineales; family Phototrophicaceae; genus CFX2. The sequence goes on along the minus strand of JACRPS010000003.1, from coordinate 1,082,960 downwards.
GTATTCGGCGCCTGGCCCGGATGACCCGGCAGTTGAACAGACCAAACAGTACATGCAGTCCATCGGCCTCGACCCGCAAACGGTCGGCAGTCGGTTAGGGACGCAGCAGGGACTCATCCTGCGCGACCTGCTGGAAAAAACCGGCCTGAAACGCGCCTGCGTCGCCGGCGGTGATACCTGCGGCTACACGTCGAAGCAGCTTGGCATCTACGCGCTGGAAGTGATCGTGCCGATTGCGCCCGGTGCGCCGCTGTGCCGCGCCAGTTCCAACAACCCGGCCTTCGACGGGCTGGAAATCTCGCTCAAGGGCGGTCAGAACGGCGTGGCCGATTACTTCGTCAAAATCCGCGAGGGTGGATAGGCATTCATGTCCCCGCCATCAACCCGCGCGACCGATGGCACACGTTTCGGGGGATGATTAAGAACATACCGCTGTAGGGACACGATCTATCGTGTCCCTACGGAACCGCGATGTTTTTCACACCCGCTTATTTTTCCTGTTTGACAGAAATTTTACTCCGTGTTAGCATGTGAATACGTTTACACACTGTTGATCGAATGGTGCGGGTAATCGAGGCGAGACATCCACAAAGCCACCATAAAAACAATCAAAATGGATGACTTTGCCTTGATGATGGTCTTTTGTTGTGTGTTTCAAACATATCAGATAAGAAAACGTTTACATATTTTGTGAACCAGAACAAAACGCGACGCAGTAAAAAATCCATTACGATTGTGGACGTGGCCGAACGAGCCGGGGTTTCGGTCGCAACAGCGTCACGCGCGCTGAGTGGTCGGGGTTATGCCAGCGACGCCGTCAAGGAACGGGTGCGCCGCGCCGCGCGTGACCTGCACTACCGTATGAACGCCCCGGCGCGCAATCTCAAGGTGCAGCGCACCAACACCATCGGCCTGATTATCACCAACATCATCAATCCGTTTTATTCCCACCTCGCTAACGGTGTGCTGGACTGCGCCAACGAACTGGGCTACCGTGTGCTGTTAGGTGTGACCAACGAAGACCCGGACCTCGAACGGGTCAGCCTGAAAGTGTTGCTGGAACAGCGTGTGGATGGCATTATCGCCGTGCCCACCGGGCAGAACCAGACCTTGTGGCGCGAGGCGGTGGACATGCACACGCGGCTGGTGCTGGTTGACCGCGAGATTCAGGGGGTGCCGCAGGTGGACGCGGTGCTGGTGGACAACGTGAAAGGTGCGTGCGCCGCGATTACGTATCTGATCGGCATCGGCCACCGGCGTATCGGCATGATCTGCGGTTCCAGCAGCACCACCACCGGCAAGGCGCGGGTGCAGGGCTATTACGACGCCCACCAGTCGGCCAACCTGCCTGTCGCGCCCGATCTGATGCAGGGCGATTCGTATAACCCGGACAGCGGTCGGCGCGCGCTGGAGGCGCTGCTGACGCTGCCAGAGCCGCCGACGGCCATTTTTGCGTCCAGCAATATCCTCGGTGAAGTCGCTTTTTCCGCCATTCGTGCGCGCGGCCTCCAGATTCCCGGCGACCTTTCCTTTATCATGTTTGACGACTCGCCCTGGGCGGCGCTGACCACCCCAAGCGTGAGTGTGGTCAGCCAGCCCACCCGCAGCCTGGGTTATGTCAGTCTGAAGCTGCTTGACCAGCGGATTCAGGAGGCCCGGCAGGGCAACGCGCAGGCCCCGATGAAAATTGTCATGGAGCCGGAACTCATCCTGCGCGAAAGTTGTGCGCCCTTATCCGGTTCGCGTCCGGTGGAGTTCGCCGGCGCGGGCCGATAAGCTGTTTCATTCGTAAAGAAGTGCTTCTTGAGGAGGATTTTGAGGCGATGAAAACCAACAAGTTTTACCGTGCGGTGCCAGTTCTGGTACTGATCTTCACCCTGGTGGTGTGGCTTGGGCCGGCGCTGGCGCAGGAAGCCACGCCGGAGCCGATTGATGCCAGCCAGCTCAGCCCTGATATTCCCGCGCCGACCGAGCCGGTGACGATCTCGTTTGCGTCGTGGGTAGGTGGCAGCCCGGCCTGGCAGATGATGGCGGAGCAGTTCCACCAGATTTACCCCACCATCACCATCGAATTCCAGGATGTGCCGTTTGAAGAGATCCGCACCAAGCTGCTGACGCAGGTCGCGGCCAACAACCCGCCGGACACCGCCTATCTCGATACCAGCACCGTCGGTGAGTTTGCCTCGCGTAATGCGCTGGTGAACCTCGACCCATACCTGGAAAAGAGCCTGATGGTAGACCTGTCGGACTATATCCCGGCTTTCCTGCAGGCCGCGCAAATCGAAGGCAGCACCTACGGCCTGCCGATTGACGCGGAAACGACCGGCCTGTTCTACCGCACCGACCTGTTCGAAGAAGCCGGTATCGAAGGCCCGCCCACGACCTGGGAAGAATTCCGCGCGGCGGCGGAAAAGCTGACCATCCCGGAAAAGAAGCAGTACGGCTTCATCCTGTTCGCGCCGGAAGCGGCCTACTACTGGTATCCCTGGCTGTGGCAGGCGGGCGGTGATACGCTGGGGCCGGACGGCACGGACGTGATCTGGGACAGCGAGGAAGGCAAACGCGCGGCTGAATTCTACGTTGGCCTGCGTGACTTCACCCCGCCGGACTTCTGGAACTCCAACTCCTGGGATGGCCGCGTCGCCTTTGCCGAAGGCACGGTGGGCATGTACGTGGCTGGCGCCTGGTTTGCCGGCGTGCTGCAAAACGAATTCCCCGACATTCAGGGTAAATGGGCGATGGCGCCGCTGCCGAAAGATCAACGCTGCGCCACGACGATTGCCGGCGACGCGCTGGTGATCTTCAAGGGCAGCAAAAACCCGGACGCGGCCTGGAAGTGGATTGAGTTTGTGTCCGCGCCGCAGAACATGGCGCTGCTGAACCTGGGCACGCCAGATGCCCCGGCCACCCTGCTGCCGCCGCGCCGGTCGCTGCTGGAAGACCCGGAAACCTTTAAAAACAACCCGGTGATCGAAGGCTTCGCCGCCAACATGGACTGTGCGGTGGTCAGCCCGGTGGTACAGCCGCGTTATCCGGAGATGGAGCAGCTTTTGAACGAGGCGCTCGGTCGTGCCATTTACGGCGAGGTGGACGCAGCCACCGCCATCACCGAGGCGGCGCAGGAGGCCGAAGACCTGCTCAAACAGTAACCCCATCAAACCTATCCGCAACGCCTGTAGGGACGAGATATATCTCGTCCCTACAATCCCGAATCCACTTCAGGATAGGCTGTAATTCCGTATCTGAGCATCCGCCAGACGTGGGCTGATGCTTATGGCTGTAAGGAGTGATGTTATGGCCGTTGCCGCAAAAAACGTGTCCCAGCCGTTCCGCCGTCCCCCGGAAACGGGGATCCGCGCAACGCTGTACCGGATGCGTAAGGAGTGGACAGCCTACCTGTTCATATCACCCACGCTGATTCTGTTTTCCATTTTTACGGTGTTTGCCGTCCTGTTTTCGTTTTACATCAGCTTCCACAAGTGGAACATCCTCGAACCGGACAAGCCATTTGTCGGGCTGGCGAACTACGTGCGGTTGATCGAAGACGAACGGTTTCACCGCGCTGTCATCAACACCTTTTTGTTCACGGTGGTGGGTGTGCCGCTGACGATGGGCGCGGGGCTGTCTATTGCCCTGCTGCTGAACAACAAAATCCGTTTTCGCGGCATTTACCGCACGCTGTATTACATCCCCAACATCACCCCGCTGGTGGTGTCGGCCATCATCTGGAAGTGGGTTTACCAGGGCGACTACGGCCTGCTAAATTATTACCTGATTCAGTTGGGTATCATTCGAGAGCCGCTGAAGTGGCTGTCTGACCCGAACCTGGCGATGCCCGCCGTCATCCTGATGGGCGTCTGGGGCGGCGCCGGCTACCAGATGGTGATTTACCTGGCCGGTTTGCAGGCCATTCCAGAGGAGTATTACGACGCCGCCAAGGTGGACGGCGCCAACGGCTTCCAGCGGCTGCGCCACATCACCCTCCCGCTGCTGACGCCGACGACGCTGTTCCTGTTTATCACGTCCGTGATCGGCTCGTTCCAGGTCTTCACCCAGATTTATATCATGACCAACGGCGGCCCGCTGAACCGCACCACCACCATCGGTTTTTACCTGTACGAAAAAGCCTTCCGTCACTTTGACATGGGCTATGCTTCGGCGATGGCTTACGCGCTGTTTGCGATGATTCTGGTGTTCACCATCATCCAACTGCGTATCATGCGCCGGGAAATTCAGTATTAACGGAGGCGGAAATGGAACTGGCACAACGCGGACAACCAATCGCCAAACCGGCCTCCCGCCCCTTCATCAACAACCGGAAGGTGATGGATGCGCTGGGCAAGGCCGTGATCTATGCGTTAACGACCGCCGGTGCGATCATCTTTATCGCGCCCTGGGCGTGGATGGTATCGGCTTCTTTCCAGCCTCTCGGCGACATCTTCAACTGGCCGCCGACCTGGATACCGGAACACTTCACGCTGGAGAACTACACCGGCTTCTTTGAGACGGCAGGACTGGGACGGCTGTTTTTTAACAGCGCCTTCCTCGCCCTGACTATAACCGGCTTGCAGCTTTTCTTTAACTCGCTGGCGGCCTATACCTTCGCCAAGCGCCGCTTTCCGGGGCGGGACATCATCTTCATCATCCTGCTCAGCACGCTGATGATTCCGGGGCAGGTGACACTCATCCCGGCGTATCTGATTTTGCAGCATATCCCGTTGTTTGGCGGCAACGACATTTTTGGTCAGGGCGGTCACGGCTGGCTGGACTCCTACTGGGGGCTGATTATCCCGGCCATGTCCAGCATCTACGGCATCTTCCTGCTGCGGCAGTACATGAAGTCGATTCCCGACGAGCTGATTGACGCGGCGAAGATTGACGGCGCGTCGGAGTTCCGCATCTACGCGCAGGTGATCGTGCCCCTCAGCGGGCCGGCGCTGGCGGCGATGGGCATTTTTACCTTCACTTACGTCTGGAACGATTTCTTCTGGCCGTTGATTACCATCAGCAGCCCGGATTTACGCACGCTGCCGCTGGGGCTGGCGCTGTTTGTCGTTAAAAACCGCACCGTGTGGGACCTGGTGATGGCCGGTTCGGTGGTGGCGACGCTGCCGATTCTGATTATCTTCCTGCTGTTCCAACGGTATTTCATTCGCGGCATCGCGCTCACCGGCCTGAAGGGGTAATACAGTCCATATGGCGAAACTTTCAAGACGACAGTTCATCCGCCTCTCCAGCGCGGCGGCCGCCGGCGTATGGGCGGCACGTTACGGCAGCCTCGCGGCACAAAACGGCAATAAGATCACGCTGAACGGCGGTCATGCGGACGTGTGGGCCTGGCAGCGCAGCCTGTCCGGCACCGTCACCGATTTGCGGTGCCAATCCGTGACGGTGACGGTCAACCAGACCGAGGTGATGGCCCTGCTCGAAGGTGACCGGTTTTACCTGAACGTGCCGCTTGTTGAAGGCGACAATACCATTACGGCGGCCTGCCAGGCAACCGACGGAAAGGAAACTATGTCCGACCCCCTTGTTTACACCGGAAAATTGCGCGACGTACCCACCGCGCGCATCACCGTGTTGCTGGACGGCGACCGCATCGTACTGGATGGCAGCGGCAGCCAGCCAGCGGAACAGGCCGGCGCACCGATTGTCGGCTTTGCCTGGGGCGAAACCGTGACCGACGAGCAGGGCCGCAGCGACCGAAGTGAAACGTATTTTGTTGTCAAAGACGGTAAGGCCACCATCCCCAACTACGACATCGAAAACCCGGCCTGGGTGGAAAACACCGTCGTGTACGGCGTCATTCCGCGCAACTTCGGCAGCGAGGGTTTCCAGAGCATCATTGACCGGCTGGATTACCTGAAAGACCTGGGCGTTAACGCGCTGTGGCTCGCGCCGATTAACCAGTCGCCGCCCGGTGATTACGGCTACGCGGTGGTGGATTACTTCGACGTGGACAAACGCTACGGCACGAAAGACGATTTCCGCCGTATGGTGCAGGCCGCGCACGAACGTGGTATCCGCGTGCTGATGGACTTCGTGCCGAATCACTCGTCGGAGCATCACCCGTATTTTCAGGACGCGCTGCGTCACGGCCAGCAGTCGCCCTACTGGAATTTTTACGACCGCGACGACAGCGGCATGTACACCTATTATTTCAACTGGACGCACCTGCCAAACCTGAACTACGAAAACCCGGAGGTGCGGCGCTGGATGCTGGAGGCATTTTCTTACTGGGTGCGCGAGTTCGACGTGGATGGTTTCCGCGTGGACGTGGCCTGGGGTATCCGCGAACGCAGGCCGGATTTCTGGCCGGAGTGGCGGCGGACGCTCAAACGCATCAAGCCGGATTTGCTGCTGCTGGCGGAAGCCAGCGCGCGCGATGAGTATTACTTCGACAACGGCTACGACGCCGCTTACGACTGGACGGCGCAGCTTGGTCATTGGGCGTGGGAGCTGGTGTTTGAAGATGAAAAACTGCTCACCTTCAACCTGCACTCGGCGCTGACCAACCGGCGCGCCGGCGGTTTCCACCCGGACGCGCTCATCTTCCGTTTCCTGAACAACAACGACACCGGCCCGCGTTTTATCACCAAATACGGGCTGGATATGACGCGGGTGGCGACGGCGCTGCTGCTGACGCTGCCGGGCATCCCCTGCGTCTATACCGGCGATGAGGTGGGCGAAGCCTTCCAGCCGTATTCCGACCCCGCGCCGCTGGTCTGGAAAGACCAGTATGGCCTTCTGGACTATCACAAAAAGCTGATCGCGTTGCGGCGCGGCACGCCCAGCCTGTATTCACGTCACTGGACAATTGTAGACGTTGAGCCGCACCAGCAGGTGTATGGCTACCTGCGCCACCTGGCCGACGGCAGCGAACCTATCCTTGTACTGCTGAACTTCTCCAGCGAGGCGCAGGACGTGGAAGTGACGCTACCGGAAACATTCGCTGCGCTGGCGGAGAAACCGTCGTTTGACGACCTGCTATCCGGCGAAACCATCACGCCGAGCGGCAGCGCGCCTTTACGAATCAGGATGCAGCCATCGCAGCCGATGATTTTACGGTAATGACTGTAGGGACACGATATATCATGTCCCTACATTACGTTTTTAGGGAATACACGGATGAAAATCTCGGTGCTGCGCGCGCCGCGCCAGTTTGAAGTGATCGAACAACCGATACCGGACATTGCCGACGACGAAGTGCTGCTGCGCGTGGCCGCCTGCGGCGTCTGCACGTCGGATATGGAGCCGTTTCTCGGCGGGCAGGGGCAGACCTACCCGCGCTACCTGGGGCACGAAGTCAGCGGCATTGTTGAAGCCGCCGGAACGTCGGCCAGCCGCTTCAAGCCGGGCGACCGGGTGGCGGCGTGGGTGACGGGGCGCGGCTATGCCGATTACGTTGCCGTGAAAGGCGACTACGTGTTCCCGGCGGGTGAGCTGCCGCTGGACGAAGCCCTGGCCGAACCGCTGGCCTGCGCCGTCAACACGGTTGAGATGGCAAACATCTCGCTCGGCGACGACGTGGTGATGATCGGTGCGGGTTTTATGGGCGCGCTGGTGCAGCGGCTGGCGCTGCTGCAAGGCCCGCGCCACCTGATCGTGGCCGACAGCCGCCCAGACGCGCTGGCCTGCGCCGCCCGCGCCGGCGCGACGCGCACCGTCAACGTCAATGAGGAGTCGCTGCCGGACGTGGTGAAAAGCCTGACCGAGGGCCGGGGCGCGGATGTGAGTTTTGAAGTAACCGGCAGACAGGCGCCGCTGACCATGCTGGGCGATGTGACCCGCATGAGTGGCAAAGTGGTGATCGTCGGCTATCACCAGGGCGAACCGCGCCAGATTCCGCTGGGTTACTGGAACTGGATGGCGTTCCAGATTCACAACGCGCACTTCCGCGAGGAAGCGACGATCATGCGCGGAATGTCCATTGGGATGCGGCTGCTTACGTCCGGACGGCTGAGCCTGGCCGATCTGGTGACACACCGTTTTCCACTGGAACAGATCAACCAGGCGTTCCAGACCGCCCACGAGAAGCCGGCAGGGTTCTTGAAGTCGGTCATCACGTTTTCGGAGACATAATGGGCATGGCCGTAGGGGCGGGTTTATAAACTCGCCCCTACAGATTTCATAATTGAATCTGCGGCGTAGGGACACGAACTATCGTGTCCCTACAAACAAATCCATTTTTCGACGATTGAATTCAGGAGTCTTTTTTGACGATGCAGCCTAAACCCTGGCCGGAACGGCCTGTCACCCTTGATAATTTCCAGCGCCCACCGCGCGAATATGGCATCCTGCCGTTCTGGTTCTTGAACGGCGAACTTGACCCCGATGAGATGCGCTACCAACTGCGCGAGTTCCGCGACAAGGGTATGCCGGGCATCATCCTGCACGCGCGTTACGGGCTGGAAATGCCGTATATCGGCGACAGGTACCTGGAACGAATCGCCTTCGCCGTCGAGGAAGCCAGAAAGATCGGCCTGCAAACCTGGATTTACGACGAGATGAACTGGCCTTCCGGCACAGCGAACAAGCGCGTGCTGCAAGCGCGGCCTGACCTGACGCAGAAATACATCGAGTGCCTGAATTTCCCGATGCGCGGCCCCTGGTTCACCTACATGACCGGCGCGGACAGCCGTTATAACGACTTTGAACGGTCGCGCCCGCTGGCCGCGTTTGCGATCGGCAGCGAGGGGCAAATCGTAGACCTGACGCCCAATCTGTCGTTTGAGAACGTTATCCCCTGGCAGGCGCCGCCCGGCAACTGGCGCATCATGTTCATCGTCGAAAAAGAAGCCGACTACTACATAGACGCGCTGAACCCCGAAGCAACGGCGGAATTCCTGCGCCTGGGCTACGAACCCTACGCGCGCGCCGTCGGTAACAATCTGTCGTCGCAGATGCTTGGCTTTTACACCGACGAACCGGCCATGCACTATTATGTTACCGCCGGCGACAACCCGATTGTGCCCTGGACGAAGGACATGCTGCGGCGCTTCCAGCAGCGCAACGGTTACAACCTGCGCCCCTGCCTGCCGCACCTGTTTTTTGACATCTCGCCGGACAGCGCCCGCGTCCGCTACGACTTCTACAACACGCTGACCGACTTCTACAGCGATGCCTATTACCGGCAGATTCATGAGTGGTGCCAGCAGCGCAGCGTGCTGTTCACCGGCCACCTGCTCTACGAAGAATGGCTGCGGCGGCTGATCCGCGTCGAAGGCAATGCGTTTAAACATTACCGCCATCTGGACGTGACCGGCGTTGACCATCTCTACCCGTTTATCGGCAACCGTGACCGCCCTGACGAACACGTCGCCATGAAACTGGGCAGTTCGGCGGCGCACCACTATGGCAGCCCGCGCCTGCTGTGCGAGTCCTTCGGCGGCATCTTCATGGACGCGACGATGCAGCGCATGAAGTGGATTACCGACTGGGAATACGTGCTGGGGGTGAATCTGCTCAACCCGCACGGCTTCCACTATACCCTGGAAGGGCCGCGCAAGCGCGACTGGCCGCCATCCATGTTTTACCAGTATCCCTGGTGGAGCTATTACGGTGCGTTCTCCGAGTACGTCAGCCGTCTGAGTCACCTGCTGTCCGGCGGGCGGCACGTCGCCAAGGTGGCGGTGCTGTGGCCGTTGAACGCGCTGATGGCGAACTTCACCCCACAGGCGAACACGCCGCTGGCGGAACGTACCGTCAACGACTTCAACGCGCTGACCGACCTGCTGCTGCGCGCGCACTACGATTACGATTATCTGGACGAGGACGTGCTGGCAGGGGCGGATATATCCGGCGGGCAGATCAGAGTGCACAACGAGGCTTACGAACTCCTCATTCTGCCGCCGATGACCCATCTCAGGATCGAAACGCTGGAACGGCTGGAAGCGTTTGTCAGCGCCGGAGGCCGCGCGCTGGGCGTGGTGTTCCTGCCCGACCGCGCCTTTGCCGATAGAGGGCTGGTGGACATCTCCGACCGCATTCAAAGGCTGTTCGGTGTCGAGCCAACTGCCGCGCAGCGCGACTATCTCCGGCAGACCGATCTTGATCTGATTACCCAGGAGCGCGGCGCGGGCAAAACCGCCTTCCTGCGGTCTTACGGCCTGTTCCGCCAGCTTCCGGCGCGCCTGCAGCAGTTCCTCGGCACGCCGGGGCGCAGTGAGAGTCCGCTGTTTGTGGTTGAACCCAACGGCGATGATACCCGCTACTTCTTCGCGCCGGAGGGCGGAACGCGGCAGGACATCACCACCGAGGTCAGCGCGGAACGGCAGGCGGTGATGGCGGCGGTTGAAGCTGCGCTGCGGGCGCTGCTGCCGCCAGACGTGACGATTGATAACCCGGAAGTGTTTTACCTGCACCGCGTCAACGACAACCGGGATATTTATTTCCTCGTTAACTCAACCGGCAGCGTTCAGGTCGCTTCGGTCACGCTGACCGGGGAAGTGCAGCCCTTCCTGTGGAATCCCTCCACCGGCGAGCAGCAGTTGATCGCGCCGGTGCAGATCGAAGCCGGGCGGACGCGCTTTGAGATCGAACTGCCGCCGGTCGGGTCGGCGTTTGTGCTGACGCAGCCCGCCAGCGACGGTCTGATCAGCCGGACCAACCTGACAATTGAGCGTTTCACGGATCAGGCAATCACCGGCTATGGGCGCGTCGAACGCGGCTTTGTTAACCTGAACGGGCGCGATTTTGAAAGCGACTACCAGCCGCTTACTGACCCACTTGAGCTAAACGGGGAATGGGAGTTTGAACCGCAGAGCACCAACGCGCTGGTAATGGGCCAGTGGATGGTGACGGACGAGGCCGACGGCGCGCCGCCGGAGAAGTACTCGGCAGCGGACGCCGACACGTCCGGCTGGCTGCCGATGGTGCCCGGCGCGTGGTCATACCAGCTACCCGCCGAGCCGGATAGGCCGTATCCGATTCCGGTCTGGTATCGCGCGGCGTTCACCGCCGGGTACGTGCCGCCGCGCTTCGATCTGATCGTGGACGGATTCGCCGGGTCGGAGTGGCAGGTGTTTGTCAACGGCCTGCGCGTCGACTCCACGCCGGAGCGCAGCGCGATAGACGCCCAGATGAAAGCGGTAGACATCACGCCCTACATTCGCCCGGGCGACAACCTGATCGCGCTGCGGCTGGTTGTGACCAACGCCACCGACGGTCTGCTTGACCTGCTGAAGCTGATGGGCGACTTCGCGCTGGAAAGCCGGGACAGTAGTTATACGCTGGTCGAACCGCGCCGGACGGTGCAGCCCGACGACTGGACCGCGCAGGGTTATCCGTTTTTCTCCGGGCGCGGCCTCTATCGCCTGCGTTTTGATGTTCCGGCGGCGTTCGCCGGGCAGCGGGTGTTTCTCGAACCGCGCCTGTTTGACGACGCGCTGGAAGTGCGCGTCAACGGCCAGACTGCCGGGATACGGCTGTGGACGCCGTACACGGTGGAAGTGACCGAGCTGTTGCAGCTGGGCGACAACGTACTGGAACTGGTGGTCGCCAATACACTGGTCAACCTGCTGGAAGCCACGCCGCGCCCATCGGGACTGGCCGGCGCGCCGCAGCTTGTGCCGTATCCGCAGTTTACGTTCCAGCTTGAGTAGAATTTGTTTCGTAGGGACGAGGCATGCCTCGTCCCTACACCCGTTTTGACGGAATTGCAGGCCGAATGTTGAGGAGAGTTTTATGCCAATCGTAGACCGGCGCGAATTTGGCGGGCGCTTTACCGTGCGGGAAAACGCGCAGCGCCTTGCCAATTACCGTTACCTGGAAATTCAACTGATGGAAATGCTCGGCGGCTGGTGCCATACCACGCCGCAGATCGCCTACAAGGCGACGTTTGGCTACCACGTCTATGACCATGCGCAGGCGGCTGACCTGCTGGGGGAACGGCTGGAACAGCTTCGCTCCGGGCGCGACAGCCAGGAACCGGCGACGGAAGCCTTCGGCAGGCTGTGTGAGTACATCTGGAATCTGCCGACGACGCTGGAACGGCTGGTGGCCGTTTACCGCGTGCTGGAGCCGCACCTCGTCAGCACCTACGTGTATCATGCCGACGCGACCGACCCGCTGACCGATACGCCGACCGTGCGCCTGCTGCGGCAGTTGGCCGCGATGGGGCAATCACACGTCGCCTGGGGGCAGGCGGTGCTGGAAACACTGGCAAAAACGGCGGACGAACGCCGCCGGGCCATCGAAGTGCAGGCCGATCTGGAAACGCGGCTGGTCGAATGTGGCGGCGTGACCGGACAGGGCATCGAGTCGCACTGGCTGACGTTTCACAGCGCCCGCGCCGAGGATAAACCCGCCAAACGGCTGCGCCTGAGTACCCGCGCCTATCGTTATACCAAACGCTGCCCGCCGCTGGAACATTCGGTGGTGGAAGCGCCGTTCTGGTTCTCGGACAATCCCGACGATTTTAAGCGGGCGTATTCTGCCGAAGACGAGTGGTCGCTGGAAGGCTTCCGCCACAAGTTCCACCAACTGCTGTACGGCGAAGTCGAAACGACCGACCGCATGGGCAAAATGCTGGCGGAATGCCCCGAACTGCCCTGGGAAATGCGGATGGAACTGGCGCATCAGATGTGGGACGAAGCGCGGCACATCGAAATCGTCGCCAAAGCGTGTGAAGAAGAACTGGGCGCGACGCTCGGTTATGGCCCCTGGCCGCTGGCCTGGTGGTGGATGCAGAACGAGGACGACCCGCTGCGGCGCATCTCCGTCACCAATAGTTGGGCGGAAGCCAACCTGATGAGTACGCTGCGCCAGTGGCGCGAACAGGCCGAACAGCGCGGCTATGACCGCATCGCGGAGCTGTCGGATTATCTCCAGGCGGACGAACTGACGCACGTCAAACTGGCGACGCGGTGGGTGCGACAGCTCACCGAGGATAAGCCGGAGTATCTGGAACACCTGCTGGACTGGAGCCGCCAGGCGGTTCGTCGCATCGAAGGGTTTTACGGCAGCGTCTACGGGTCGTCGGCACAGTCCGAACCGCGTTTTTCGTTCGTGCGCGGGTCGGAAGAAGCGGCTAACGAACCCGCCAGCCCGATTATTGGAGAGTGACATCATGCCCATGACCAGCCGCGAACGGATGTTAGCCGCCTTCGCGCATCAGGAGCCGGACTACGTGCCGGTATCGCCGGATATTTCCGCGATGGTGCCGGTGCGCCTGTCCGGGCGACCGTTCGACGAGATGTTTCTGGACGGTCAGCCGCATCACGGCTATGCCTCCGCCAGCGTGGCGCAGGCTTACGTGGACGCGGTGAAGTATTACGGCATGGATGGCTGGTACATCTACGGCGGCCTGCCGGAGATCGCGCCGGATGACCGTCCGCGCTGGCAGTCGCGTTTTGAACACCTGCCGGACGGCGGGCAGATGCGTTACAACACTGCCTATACGCCCTACGGCGAACTCACCGCCCGCGTGTTATACCCCACTGACGAGCCGCCCTGGGAAGCGGAGAAGCCAATTAAAGACCTGCGCCGGGACTGGCCGCGCCTGAAGGCCGTCATGGGCGAGGATGAGAACTGGCAGTGGGGCGATACCTTCCCCGACCGGGAACGGATTGGCGAGTGTGGTGTGTATTCGGTCTGCATCGGCATCCCGCAGGACTGGTGGTTCTTCCAGCGCGAAGGTGGCTATAACACCATGTTCTTCGACTTCGCCGACGAAGAAGATTTCATGCTGAGCGAAGTGTTTGCCTTTTACACCCGCTACGCGCTGGCGCGGCTGCGCGCGCTGGTGCAGGCCAAACCGGACGAGATCATGCTCGGCGGGTCGGTGTCCAGCCTGAGCGCCAGCAGCCCGGCCAACTTCCGCAGGTTCGATCTACCGTTCATTCAGGCGGCAGCGGAAATCTGCAAGGAAGCCGGCGTGTTTTCGCATCTTCATGTCTGTGGACGTTCGCGCAAAGTCGTGGACATGGTGGCGCAGGAAACCGACGTGGACGTGATGGAGCCGATGGAAGAGCCGCCCGGCGGCGACGTTGATCTGGCCGACGTGAAAAAGCGTTACGGCCACAAACTATGTCTGAAAGGCAACATCAACACGTTTGAGTACATGCTGCGGGCGACTCCGGCGCAGATCGAGGAGAAGGCCAAGCGTCTGATAGACACCTGTGCGGCGGGCGGGGGCTTCGTGCTGTCCACCGGCGACCAGTGCGGGCGCGACACGCCGGACGCCAACCTGTTTAAGCTGGTTGAAGTGGCGCAGACGTATGGCCGCTATGGCTGAGTTCCGAGTTAAAAGACTTAACGCAAAGCGCGCAAAGGGGCAAAGGCGCGGAGAAAGCAGAAAGCATAACCCAGAGGCGCCGAGAAAATAATTAACGCAAAGGCGCAATGAAACAAAGACGCAAAGGAATCAGAGAAAAGCATAACACAGAGGTTCAGAGACACAGAGGAAATGACAGGAAGTCCGGCATGTATCACTCCATTCCGGCCATTACGAACGTAACCCGGCGGGTTTGAGTCGGCTTGAGCCGACTTCCCGCCGGAACAACTAGCCGGATGGCTTCAGCCTCCGGTAGCGCTTAAGGAGTCCATATGGAACGCGGCTGTTATTTTGACGCCTGGTTTCCGCGCCAGCATTGTTACCATCCCAGTTTACCGGCGCGGCGGCTGAAAATGGTGGATGACCTGCAAGCCTACCGCACCACCGTGCTGGTGTGGTCGGCGCTGGGCGGCGGTTCGATCTCGCTGCCCTATCTGGAACAGGAAGCCTTTGGCGCGATTGACCCGCGCTTCCGCTTCTACGGCTTTGTTAACGACAGCGAGTTTATCCGCGAATGCCAGAAACACGGCATCAAAGTGTTCGGCATCGTGTTCGAAGTCCAGGGCTGGGAATTCCCGGTTGAACTCAACGATGCCGAAGATGCCGTTCTTTCCATGAACGAACTGCGCGGCGCCGGCAAACCGGGCTGGCTTGGCCTGCGGGAATTTGCGCAGAACCGCTATCCAAAGCTGTGGCCGCCGTTTGAACGCTACTTCCCGAACGGGCTGTACAACGGTCAGGGCGAGGAAATCACCGATTTACCGGAGCAGTGCTGTTCGCGTGATATTTTTGGCAACGCGCTGCACGCCCGCTGGGTCGAATGCCCTGACCGGGAGCATCAGGCCTATCTGATGGACCGGAACAACCCGGCCTGGCGCGAGTACCTGAAAGCGATCATCCGCATCCAGATTGACGCCGGCGTGGACGGTGTGCAGCTTGACGAGGCCGAACTGCCCCTGACCAGCCTGCAATACGGCGGCTGCTTCTGCGACGATTGTATGCGCCTGTTCCGCGAGTATTTACAGGCGCTCCCGCCTGACCAACACCCTGCCGACCTGCGCGGCGTAGACCTCAGCACCTTTCATTACGGCCACTGGCTGCGCGAACGGGGCTACGATTTTCAGGAAAACCGCGAGGACTCGCCGCTGTTCTGGGATTACATCCGCTTCCAGCGCGGCGCGATCACCCGCTATTTTAAGGAACTGGCCGACTATGCCCGCGATTACGCCGTGTCGAAAGGGCGAAGCGTGCTGGTATCCGGCAACTTCTTTAACCTGTTCGACCAGTATTATTCGCTTGCGCCTTCCGTTGATCTGATGATTACGGAAATGCGCAATACCCGCTACCGCCAGCCCGCCTGGTATCACTACGTCGCCGGGTTCGCCGGCGACAAGCCGGTGGTGGTGGTCGAAAATCCCTATGGCGGCGTCATCCCCGAACTGGTGGACAGGCTGAAGGTTGGCAAGGGTTACGACCTGTTTCGTCTGTCGCTGTACGAAGCCGCCGCGCTGGGCGCGAACATGAGCGTACCATATGGCTCGTGGATGGGCAGCGTGATCGAGGACTCGTTTTACGCGCCACATGAACTGTGTGTGGAAATTCAGAACTTTCTTGCCGACCACGATCATCTTTACAGTCAGCAGACGTATTCGGAAACGGCGGTTGTTTACAGCGTCGAGAGCAATTTCCAGCTTGTCTCGCGCCGGGATTTGTTCGCGGACAACCGTACCAATGTTTCCGGCGGCGGCAGCGTACCGTTCTGGGACGTGTGCGAGACACTGGCGGACGCCGCGCAGCCGTTCGACGTGCTGTTTTTCCCGGATGGCACGCTGCGCGAAGACGAACTTCAACCAGACGACCTGCGCCAGTACCGGACACTGATTCTGCCGGACAGCCGCTTTCTGACGGCGGAGCAGGCGCGGCTGCTGGCGGCCTGCCTGGAACAGGGCGGGCGTTTGTTGGTCATCGGCGGGCTGGGCCATAACCTGCCGGAAAGCGACCGGCAGGCGCTGCTGTCACATCCCGGCGTAACACAGATCAACGATGGTTTCACACTGGCGCAACTGCCGGATGGCCCGCAGGCGCAGATCGAACCGGCGGCCAATCTGGCGCTGCACGTGCAGCGGGTCAGCGAGGGGGCGGCGGTGCATCTCATTCGGTATGATTACGATGAGTCGCAGGACGCCGTGCCGGTGCTGCCGGAATTATCGCTGTCGCTGCGCCTGCCGCAGCGGTTTGAAACGGCGACGATGTACTGCCCGAACGGGAATCCCGACGTGACGCTGACGCACAATGACGGCCTGCATCACCTGCGCCTGCGGAACGTGCCGCTGTATACGGTGGTGGTCCTGACGTAGGGACACGATATATCGTGTCCCTACGGTTTGCCTCAATCCACCCAGCGGAACGCCACCGTCAGCAGCCCGCAGGCCGGGTCGCGCAGTTGGTCGTAGGTGCGCTGCGCTTCCTCCGGCGACCGAATCTCCGAGATGAGATCGCGCGCGGGAAGTTTGCCGCGCGCCATCAGGTTCAGCACCACGCGAACATCTGCCGGTTGCACGTCGCGCGGCAGCCAGAATGACATCTCCTTCAGGAAAGCGGGCTGGTAGGGGATGCAGAAATCGCCGGGGTAGCTGCCCTGAATGATGTAACGCGCGCCGACGCGCGGCGTATCGTCCCAACCCACGTCTCGTGCGATGCCGATCGCCTGCGGCAGCACTGCCGCGACGCCAGTGGCATCCACCACCACGTCGGCCCCCTGCGGGAAAACCGCGCGGAACGAGTCGGCCAGGCTGGACTGCGGTACAAACGCTTCCAGCCCCACCTGCCGCGCTACTTCTACGCGCGCCGGCGCCAGATCGGCGCAGACAACCCGCGCACCGGTCAGCGCGTGCAGGCGGGCGGCCAACTGGCCGATCACCCCCAGGCCCACGACGGCGACATGTTCGTGCGGCTGCGCCTTGCTCAGGCGGACGCCGCGGTAGGCAATTGCCGCCAGATGCGCGGTCAGACCGTCCAGCGGATGAACATTGTCCGGCAGCGGGTAGGCATTGGCGGCGGGCATCACCGCATGGCTGACGTGCCCGCCCCAACCCAGGCTGACATTCGCTTTGGTCGTACCGGCACAGTACACCAGCGTGCCTTCTGGCACAGAAACGCCGTCGCCACGCGCGATAATTCGCCCGACCATCGAATAGCCGGGCACAAACGGAAAGCGCACCCCTTCCTGTTTGCCCGCCAGACAGCGCAACTCCGTGCCGGGGCTGATGGCGGTATACGCGGCCTCAACCAGCACTTCGCCGGGACCGGGCGCGGGAACCTCAACCGTCTGGAGCGCCACCTGCTGTTCGGCGGTTGCCACAATCGCTTTGGCTTGCATGATTCATCATCCTTTTTGAGACATTTCTATTAAAAAATGCTACCGTGCGGCGGCCTGTTACGCCGGCGGGCGCGTCCACGCCAGCGGCAGGGGGTGCAGGCGCTCGACCAGCACCGTCACCAGCGACACCACTTCGGCCAGTTTCGCCGGACTCACCCAGTCCATCGTATCCGCCGGACGGTGCAAGATGTTCATCGTCCCAGCGGAGGTCAGGGCGATGCTGGGCACGCCGCGCGCGAAGAAGGTGTAATGGTTGCTGGCGTACCAGGGTTCGGCCCATGTTACGCCGGGGTACTGCTGGACGACCTCCGCCACCAGATCATGGAACGCCGCCGATTCCGCCAGCATAGTGACTGTATTCGCACCCAACCGCTGCCCAACGCCATCCAGATTGATCGCCGCAAGTATATTCCCGAAGCGGCCATCGTTGCGGCGCGCGTATTCCACATCACCGGAGGCATAATATTCTTCGCCGCCAAAAGCGACAAACTCCAGACCAATGTCCAGCGGCAGGCGCGCCAGCCGGTGAGCCAGCGCCAGCAGTGCCGCCGCGCCCGCGCCGTTGTCCACCGCGCCGGGCGTGTCCCGCTTGGTATCGTAGTGCGCGCACAGGACAAGCCGGTTGGGTGAACGGCTGGTCGTCCTGCCGATGATGCTGGCGCTCGAACTGGGCGTGCTGCGATTAGTCATCATGAGGCGCGCCGTCTGCCCGGTGTTTTGCAGCAGGCGCAGGCCAACCTCATGCGTGACGCTGGCCGATGGGATGCCCAAATCCCAGTCCTGAATCAGCGGTTCGTAGACGCGGCTGAACGGCTCCAGCGTGAGCAGCGCCGCCGGACGTTTGGCTTGCAGCAGGGCATTAATCTGGCGGTCGCGTTCCGGGTTGTAGATGGTATAGCCAATATTGGTTAATGGCGCGCTCGCCAGATCGCCGTAGAGGATGCCTATCCTGTCCACCAGTTCGGCGGCTTGCAGTTCGGCGATCGTTCCGATAGCTACCGTTGGCGCGGTAACATCACAGGACGGAGAGTAGGTATTGGCGTAGGCGGGCAGCGGCTGGCCGTTGACCTCAAGCCGGATGGCTTCGCTGCTCCAGTATGGACAGTCCCAACGCTGTTCCTCGACCTGCAATCCGGCGTTAGCAAACACCTGCCGGATATAAGCGGCGGCGGCGTGGTCGCCCGGCGACCCCATCATGCGCGGGCCGATGTGAACGCTGAGGTGATGAAGGTGCTGGGTGAGCTCGGTTTCAGGTGGCATGGTTTCTATTGTAACCGGAAAATCAGGCCACCCGCCAAATCATTGCTGTCCGGGGAATGGTAAGGACAGGGGTAGGGGCGCACCATAGCGCGCCCCGTGAGCAGAGGTTAGCAGTAGTGTTCAGTCCCCGGATTGCATACCTGGCTGTTGCAGTGGGGTGACGGCCAGGCCGGGATTCAATTCAGGTTCCGTCGCAGCTTCGGCATGGGGCTGGATGTGCCGCAGCATGGTAGTGGTCAGGGCGGCCAGCCCGATGAAACCGATGACCGCAAGCAGCGCGTTGAGGTGCAGCCCGCGAATGAAGGCCTGATGCGCCGATTCCAGCAGGGTCGAACCTACCGGATCGGGAAGCTGGGCAGCAGCGGCCACTGCGCCGCCCAGCGTTTCCCGGATGGCGTGCGCGATGTCCGGTGCGAGGTCCGGCGGTATGGCCGCGCTCACCTGTTGGCGGTAAATCGCCATTCCCAGACTGCCGAGGACCGCCAGGCCAAGCGCGCCGCCCAACTCTGCGCCGGTTTCCGCGATGGCGGACGCCGCGCCAGCGCGTTCCGGCGGGGCCGCGCCGACCACAAGATCAACCGTCAGCGTGAAAGTAAACCCGAAGCCCACCGACATGATGAGATTGCCGATGACGATCAGCGCCAGCGAACTGCTGCCGACCTGAGTGAGCAGTGCCATGCCCACCGCGCCCAGCGTCAGCCCGCCCGCCACCAGAAACGCCGGTCGGATGCGCTGCACCACCTTTGGCGCCAGGTTCGAGCCGATGATGAAGGCCACCGCGCCCGGCGCTGACCACAGCCCGGCCTGCAGCGGGGATAGCCCCAGCACCAGTTGCAGATACTGGGCGATAAAGAGGGATGTCCCTAACCCGAAGAAGATGCCGAAGGTGTAGGTCGCCAGCGCGGCGCTGAACGCGGGTACTCTGAACAGTCGCAGATCAATCAGCGGATCGGCCAGCCGGCGCTGCCGCGCGACAAACAGGACACCCACCAGCACGCCGGCGAGAACCGACAGCGCCGGCAGCCAGCCCAGGCCGTTCTCCGCAACCTGCTTCAGCCCGTAGATGACCAGCAGCACGGCAGCCAGCGACATACCCGCGCTGAGCAGGTCAAACCGGCCTGGATGCGGGTCTCGATATTCCGGCAGCAGCAGCGGGCCGGTAATCAGCAGTACAGCCATCACCGGCACACCGAGCAGGAACACCGACCCCCACCAGAAGTGTTCCAGCAGAAACCCACCGATCAGCGGGCCGACGGCGCTGCCGACCGAAAAACCGGATACCCACACGCCAATGGCGATAGTACGCTGACGGGGGTCCAGGAACATGTTGCGGATTAAGGACATGGTGGAGGGCATTAACGTCGCGCCAGCAACACCCAGCAGCGCCCGCGCCGCGATCAGCATCTCCGCGCTGGTCGAGAACGCAGCCAGCACCGAGGCGAAGCCAAAGGCCGCCGCGCCCATGAGCAGCAGACGCCGCCGGCCAATCCGGTCGCCCAGCGTTCCCATGGTGATGAGCGAACCGGCGATCATAAAGCCGTAAATGTCGGTGATCCACAGAAGCTGCGAGGTGCTGGGCTGCAGGTCGGCGCTGAGCGACGGCACGGCCAGATGCAGCACCGTCAGGTCCATCGCAATCAGCAGGGTGGGCAGCATCAGGACCGCCAGCCCAATCCACTCTCTCCGTCCCGCCCGGGGTGGTGCTTTGGTGTTGATACGCGCTTGCTCCGTTACTGTCATAAGTCCCCTCCCAGATTTGACCATCGGACAGTCGTTCCGTATTCCGGTAAACCCGTACCGGAGTGTCAGGTGAATGACACACATGTTCTAGAATATGAGCTTTACTTCAAAAAGTCAAGTAAACCATTCAAATGTAAGTAGTTGGTAATGCGGTGCTTGAATTTGCCGGAAGCCTCCTGTATACTGGTTATATGAAAAACAGAAGCTACAGACAGTTTTGCGCGCTGGCTGTCGGCCTGGATGTAATCGGCGAACGCTGGACGCTGCTCATCATGCGGGAACTGCTGGTCGGACCGCGACGCTTTACCGACCTGATGGACGGACTGCGCTGTATCAGCACCAATTTGCTGGCCGAACGCCTCAAAACCCTGGAACAGCAGGGGATTCTCCGCCAGCGGGTGTTACCCCCGCCCGCCGGCTCAACCGTGTACGAACTGACCGCGCGTGGCCGCGCGCTGGAAGCGGCAGTACTGGAACTGGGCCGGTGGGGCAGCCAGTTTTTGCCGGATTCACTGGAAGGGGTCGCACCGCCCAGCATCGGCGCATTTGCGCTGGCGATCAAAGCCTTTTTCCACCCGGAACCGGCAGCAGGGGTTCACGAAACCTATGAACTGCGCCTGGGGAACGAAGTCTTACAGGTGCGGGTGCAGGATGGCGACCTGACGGTGCAGCAGGGGCAGACCTGGAAACCGGACGCCGTATTTTACGGCGAGATGCCGGTGTTTGTCGCTGTCTTTGCCGGGCAGATTGCGCCGGAAGAAGCCGTCGTGGACGGTTTGATTCGGATCGAGGGAGATGCTGACGCCTTGAAACGTTTCCTGCGGCTGTCCAGCGTGCCCGCTGATGGCGAACCGGCAGCGCCGGGCGAGAGATAATAGCGGCATAAACGAGAGGCGGCGGTTATGCCACCGCCTCCTGATTCTGCGTCAATTCAGCGCCAGCAGCTCTTTCGCTTTACGAACCGCCGCGCTGGCGTCCGGCGCGTAACCGTCCGCGCCCACCTGTTCGGCAAATGCCTGGGTCACACCCGCGCCGCCAATCAGGATTTTCACCTGATCGCGCACGCCGGCATCTTCCAGCGCCCTGATGATTTTACCCATCATCGGCATGGTTGTGGTCAGCAGGGCAGACATGCCCACCAACTGCGGCTGGTTGTCCTGAATCGCCTTGATGAACTTGTCGGCAGACACGTCCGGGCCGAGGTCAATCACGTTGAAGCCCGCGCCTTCCCACATCATCGCCACCAGATTTTTGCCGATGTCGTGCAGATCACCCTTAACCGTACCGATGATCGCTTTGGCGACCGGCTGGATGCCTGACTCGATCAGCTTCGGTCGCAGCACTTTCATTACGCCCTGCGTGCCAATCGCAGCGGCCATCATTTCCGGCAGGAAGTATTCGCCGCACTCGAACTTGCTGCCGACTACCTGCATGGCGGGCATCACCACGTCGCTGATGATGACGCCGGGGTTAATGCCCGCGTCCAGCGCGCGGCGGGCTTTGTCCAGCGCCACCGGCGGATTGCCGTTGATGATCGCGTCCTTGAGTTCGTTTAGCACCGGCGCCAGCGGCTGTTCTTCGTTAAACAGCGCGGCAGCTTCTTCCGGCGTCAGGGCGCGGCCTGCCATTGAGTCCGGGCTGGTGTTAAACGTCACCGGGCGGGCGGGCGCTTCGGGGTAATCCTGCCAGTAGTCGGGAGGCCGGCGGCCAGGGGCGTTATCCGCCTCGTAGCAGCCGTACTCCTGCAGGGCTTCCCACATCGCCATGATATTTTCCGGCGGCACATTCGACTGGATGTTATGTACCGTCGCGGCAACAAAGCCGCCTTCGGGCGCGAAGTCGTCAATCCGCCGCCGCACTTCATCGCGCACCTGCTGCGGTGTGCCGTCGGTGAACACGCCCTGCGTATCCACCAGCCCGCCCCAGAAGGTAATATCCCTGCCAAAGTCCTGCTTGAGCGCCTTTGACTCCATGCCCTTGGCGCTGACCTGCACCGGGTTGATGATGTCAAAGCCGATGTCCACCAGATCGGGGATGATGTCGCGGACGGCGCCGCAGCAGTGATAAAACACTCTGGCGTTGCTGCGCGCCTTGATGAAATCCACGATCTTTTTGTGGCGCGGCTTAATCAGCTTGCGGTAGACCTCCGGGCTGATGAGCAGGCCAAACTGCCCGGCCACGTCGTCCGCTTCCTGCACCACGTCGGCATACTGGCCGACCATCGGCAGCGCCACTTCCCAGTATTGAAGCTTAAGGTCAATGATCCTGTCCATCAGATACGTGACCCATTCCACGTTGTTGACGAGGTCGGGGTAGACCTTGCCGTAGCCGCGTGTCCAGCAGGTGAGTTCAAAGAACCCTGCCGCCAGTCCGCCCAGAATGACCGGCTCGCCCATGTCTTCGGCGACGTAGCGGGCACGTTCGGCCAGCCCTTCAAACCGCGCCGGGTCTACCGGGTCGGGCCAGGGGAAGTTTTTGATATCGTTTATGCTGGTGGCGTTCGCCAGCGGGTGATCGAACATGTCGTAGAAGAAGCCGCCCTCTTTCGGCTTGCGCCAGCCGATTTTCCATTCGTCGTGGAAGAAGTCGTAGCCGGGCAGGTCGGTGGTGTTGATGACAATCTTAAAGGTGGCCGACGACCGCGGCGCGACGTTGCGGATGTCCGCGCCGAGCTTCTGGCGTACATCCTCGTCCACAACTGCGATCTGCTGGAAGATGTCCATCACTTCGATGTCTTTTTCCGGCAGACCAAGATACTGGCGCAGCCGTTTGTAGGCGTTGACGTGGATGCTGGTCAGCACCGTGCCGCCCAGGTCAAACGGGATACGGTCAGGCTCCTGGTGATTCAGAGCGGTGAGTAAACGTTGGCGGGAATTCATGAGGAAAACTCCATTGAGCTATAAAGCCTATCCATAAACCCTTTTTGGATTGTAGGGGCACGGCATGCCGTGCCCCTACGGAATGGTTTACCGAAAGATACTAACCGTGTGTCTGGAATGCTGCTGTCACGGCGCGGGCAAGGTTGGCGGCTGCCCGCCGGAGGTGATCGTGGCCGTCGTCTCCCGTTGCGATACGTGGGTCGTCAAAATCGTGGACGGTGCGCTCCGGCGTTGGTTTGCCACCAAACGTGAGGTAATCCACAATCGCAAACCCGGCGTTTTTGAGTGGTTCGGGCAGGGCGGGTAGGTTGTCAAGTTTGACCGTTTCCGGCGCGATTGCCAGCATCACCGCCGTTTCAATGCGCGAGGCATGGCCGACCGCCATCACGCCGCTGTCGTCGGTCACAAACGGCATTTCCACCAGCACCCGCGTCTGCCCGGCGGCATTGATTTCCGCCGCGAGGCGCTTGAGCGTTTCCAGTTGATTGGTCGCGCCGTGCCCGCTGACCGCGACGATCACTTTAAACCCCATGCGGGCGATCAGACGGAACTGTTCGCGGACGAAGATGGCGAACGTTTCTTCCGAGGCGTAGGGACTCGGCAGGCTGTTGGCCGGGAAGTCCATGCCGACAATATATGTATCGCGTTCAAAGCCGAGCGCATCCAGCAGTTCCGGGCCGCGCTCGCGCTCCGTGCCGAAGTACTGGGTCGGCCAGACCAACCCGCCGCTGTCGTCCGCCGCCAGCTTGCAGACCGTCTCCGCGTTGAGCGCGTCCACGCCCAGCGGCAGGTGCGGGCCGTGCCATTCCAGCAGCCCAAGCGGCAGGTAGGCGACCGGCGTCTGCCGCAGCTCCTGCAAGATTTCGTCAGGTCGCAGGTATTGCATTTGCCGGGTACGCATTAGTTAATCTCCGCTCTGGCAAGCTGCTGTTCGCGCCCCTGTGCGAGTACGCGCAGTTCGACGGCGCGCGCCTCAGCCGGTTTTGGCAGCACGCGGTCAATCCGCACCAGGCCAAACGGGTCAACCTTGCCGCGTGTCTGCATGTCGAAGATGTGGCCGCTCTTGTCCAGCCACAGCAGGCGCAGGTCGCCGGCGTCGAATACGCCGAACTGCCCGGTCAGCCGCACGAAATCACCGTCGGCCTGCGCGGTTAAAGGTTCAACAATTACCCCGGCGTCGCTCACGTCCAGCGCCATGCCACCGGCACGGCACGCGCCCCATTCGATGCTGAAGCTGGCGCTTGTACCGGGTTCCATCGTAAAAAATGGGCTGAGGACTTCGGTTTCCATCAGGTAAATGCCGCTGTTCTCGTAGTTCAGGTTGCCGACCTGTCCCGCGCCAACCGTCCACACTTCAACCGTCGCACCACCGTCCGGGTAGGGCGCACCGGGGATGTAGGTGAAACGTTCGGCAAAATTGTATCCTTCGGTCGTATTGCTGAACGCAATCCAGCCGGCAGGTGAGTCCAGCCCGACCTTGCCGATCTGCCACAGGTACGGCGCGGTGAACAGGCCGGTCTGCGGGTCTACCTGCCACTGCGGGTTATCCGGAGCGCCGAACATGACGTTAAAGCCGCGTGGGAAGACGCTGTTCGGGTTAACCGGCGTCGTGACAATACAGCCCGATTCGTAAGTCGTTGTCCCGTCCGGCAGGCGGCGCTCGGCACGAAGCTGCGCCACGTCCCAGATACTCCAGCGCACCGGATGATCTTTAATGTTTTTGAATGTAATGTCCAGTTTTACCCGGCTGCTGCCCTGCTGCAGCGTCAGCCGCCGAGTGATCTGCACGCCGGTGCGCGGGTCGGGGGGGCTGGTCATCTGCACGACGGCGGTTTCGCCATCGGCGCGCAGTTCGTCCAGCGTATAGCGCCCGGTGTCCAGCACCGGGTCGGGCGGGCCGTGCCACTGGTCGTCCGTGTCCCAGCCCTGGGGTGACGGCCACGTTTTGTCGCCGCCGTAATTTTTCCACGCCGCCAGCGAGCCGTCGCCCTGATTTTCTTCCGGCGAAAACAGTTTGCCCGCCAGATTGGGGTCAACGAAGAAAAACGGATATGGCCCCAGGTCGTACGCCATTACGCGCCCGCCAATGTCCGGCACGGCGGCCAGTCTCACGATGCCGTTCTCAAGGAAGCAGGCGTCCCAGCCGCGAAAATCGCCTTTTGCTGCGCTGCATGGTGTCGTCATGAGGTCGCTCCTGCCGGGGCAAAATCATCCAGCACGCCGGTGGCATAGGCCATGAGCTTCTCCTCGCTGGCGTCGGCGTGGTTCAGCACGCCGGTGATGCGGCCTTCGTGCATCACAACGATGCGGTGCGCCAGCGCCAGCACTTCCGGAAGTTCCGACGAAATCAGCACAATCGCCACGCCCTCGCGCGCCAGATTGCGAATCAGTTCGTAGATTTCGGCCTTCGCGCCCACATCTACGCCATGCGTTGGCTCGTCCAGAATCAGCAGTTTGGGGCCGGTCGCCAGCCAGCGTGCCAGCACCGTTTTTTGCTGGTTGCCGCCGCTGAGGCTGCTCACGGCGTCGCCAATCGAAGCCAGCCGGATATCCAGTTTGTGGACAAAATCCTGCACCAGCCGCTGTTCGCGCCGGTCGTTAATGTTGCCGGCGCGGGTCATAAAGGGAAGCTGCGCCATCGAGACGTTGTGCATCACCTGCATCCCCATAAACAGGCTCAGCACCTTGCGGTCTTCCTGCACCATCGCCAGACCGTGTTTAATCGCCTCGGTCGGGGAGGCAAAGCGAACCGGCTTACCCTCAAACCGGATGTCGCCGGATGTGGCGCGCTCCGCGCCAAAGATCGTGCGCAGCACTTCGCTGCGGCCTGCGCCGACCAGCCCGGAGAAAGCCAGGATTTCGCCCTTGCGAACGTCAAAGCTGACATCCCGAAAGGCGCGTCCGGTCAGCCCGCGCACGTGCAGCAGCACCTCGCCGCCAGTGTTCTGGTCAACGGTGGCGCGGCGGTCCAGCTCGCGCCCGACCATCATGTTAATCACCATGTCTTCGGTCGCGCCAGCAGATGTGATGGTGCCAACATACGCTCCGTCGCGGAAGGCAGTAATCCGGTCGGAGATGGCGAGGACTTCATCAATCTTGTGAGAGACATACATGATGGCGATGCCACGCGCCTTCAGGCTGCGAATCAGCTCAAACAACCGGTCGGTTTCGGTATCGGACAGGGACGAGTTTGGCTCATCCATGACGATCAGCCGGGCATTGGCGGACAGCGCCCGCGCGATTTCGATCATCTGCCGCTGGGAGATGGATAAATCCTTGACCAGCGCGTAGGGGTCAACGTGCAGGTCTACCAGCGCCAGCGCCTCGCGGGCGCGGCGTTCCATCGCCTTCCAGTTCACCAGCCCGTAGCGACCACTCATGCGGCTCATAAACAGGTTTTCCATGACCGTAAGCGTGGGCAGCATGGATAGTTCCTGGTGGATGATGGCGATACCGGCGGCCTGCGCCTCCGCCGGGTTATTAAAGTGCACCTCGCGCCCGTCAAAAAAGATGCGCCCGGCATCACGCGGCACGATGCCGCCCAGCACCTTAATCAGTGTGGATTTGCCCGCGCCGTTTTCGCCCACCAGCGCGTGAACTTCGCCGTAGTTCAGGTCGAACTGGACCCTGTTCAGCGCCTGAACGCCGCCGTAACGCTTGGACACCCCTTCGATCTTTAAAATCTGTTTCGCCGCTTCAGCCATCGAACCAAAACCTTTTTTGCCAGTCAATCGGGCTGTAAATAAACATCTGCCGCGTTGTAGGGGCACAGCATGCTGTGCCCCTACAGATCATGTTGAAATTTTGACCTCTCCCCCGTCCCCTCCCCGAATTCAGGGAGTGGTGTAAGACCTTGCCTTTACCCCCCTCTCCCTTGAATTCGGGGGAGAGGGGGTGTTGAATTGTTTTACTGCGCCGGTTTCCAGTACTGTTCAATGTTATCCTTAGTGACAACAGCAGCCTCGGTAACGAGACGGGCGCAGGGCGGGACGCGCAGGGCGGGACTTCGCCAGCGACGAGGTAGTTGAACAGCCGCACCGCCGGGTCGTGGCCCTGGGCATACGGGTTCTGGCCGATGGTGGCGTAGATCACGCCCTTCTGCACGTACTCCATCGTCTCGTCCACGAAGTCGAAGGAGACAACCTGCACCTCACCCGTCTTGCCGGCGTCCTCGACGGCAGCGGCAGCGCCGAAGGGGCCGCCCGCGGTGACGTAGATGCCCTTCAGGTCGGGGTTGGCAGCCATGAAGTCCTGCGCCTGGGTGAAGGCGATGTCACCCTGATCGGTGTTCTCGACCTCACCGACGATCTCGATGTTGGGGAACTCGGCGGCCAGGGTGTCCACGAAGCCGGTGCGGCGCAGTTCGTGCGCCTCGACGGCGAAGAAGCCGGTGATGATGGCGACCTTGCCCTCACCGCCGATGGCGTCGGCCATGGCGCGGGCTGCCGTCTGCCCCTGCAGGTACAGGTCAGCGCCGACGAAGAACAGCCGCTTGTTCTCCGCGTCGGTCTCGCTGTTGAAGGTGGCAACCGGGATGCCGGCTTCGACTGCGGCGTCAATGAAGGGGGCAACACCGGCGTCGCCCGCAATCGTGGCAATCGCGTCGTACCCCTGCGCCATTCGGCAGCCGCCAGCGCGCCTTCCTTGACCGGAATCCAGAACGGGTTGTTCTCCAGCCCCAGCACCGCGATCTTCAGCGGTTCGGCGGGCTGCTGATCCACCGGCTTCACCACCCCCTCATCCTCCGGCTGGCATTGCGAGTCGAACCAGCCTTCGCTGCCGGGGCCATCCTGGGCCATCACCATCGCAGTGGTGCTGAGTAAAACGAGCAGAACGAGTAAAAGTTTAAGCGTTTTCATGGTCTGTCTCCATTGCTAGTGAGCAAAAATCTTTCGCTTATTTGCCTGCGGACGATTTGGGACTGTTCAGCCGTGACCCCCCTTCTCCTGAAACAAGCCTGCCATGAACCGTGCGGCAGGGCTTTAACGGTTGCGCCGGCGCCAGCGGTCGGCGGCAACGGCGGCGATGATGACCGCGCCAATCGTAACCTGCTGGGCATAGTTGGGGATTTTGAGCAGCACAAATGCATTCTGCACCACAGCGATGATGGCTGCGCCGATGATCGCGCCGAGGATCGTCCCTTCGCCACCGACCAGGCTGGCGCCACCGATCACAACAGCGGCGATCACGTCCAGTTCGACACCGACACCGGCGTTGGTGGCCGCTGTCCGCAGCAGCCCCGCCGTCATAATGCCGGCCAGCGCCGCCAGAATGCCGGTGAGGGTGTACACAAACAGCTTGACCCGGTCAGCCGGGACGCCGGAGAGGCGGGCGGCGGCTTCGTTGCTGCCGACGGCGTAAATCTGCCGACCCAGCACCGTGTAGCGCAGAAACAGGCTGAAGACGATGACCAGCGTGAACATCAGAATCACCGGAAACGGGATGCCGCGCTCCAGGATCGCCGTGTGCTGGAAGACGTAGCCGTTGCCGAGGAAGGACACACCTTCATGGCGCATTGGGACGTTGCTGGCAACCGTGCCCTGCAGGCCGGACGCCAGCAGGTAGGTGATACCGCGCGCGATGGTCATCATGCCCAGCGTGGTGATAAACGGGTTCACCTTCAGCTTGGTGATAACCAGCCCGTTCACCAGACCGAGCGCCCCGCCAAAGGTCAGCCCCAGCAGCACCGCCGTCCAGGGGTCGGTGACTTCCGTAAACATCAGCCGCGCGGTCATGATGGACGCGGCAGCCAGAATCGAACCGATGGACAGATCAATGCCGCCGGTGACGATCACCATCGTGACGCCGATGGACATGATGCCGATAGTGGACATACCGCGCAGTACGTTAAAGATGTTGAGTTCGGTTAAAAACGAGGGGTTGAGGATGGACATCACGATACATAACACGATGAAGGCCAGCAGCACGCCGATTTCGCGTATCTGCAGCAGACGCCGCAGAGCCGGCAGGGGAGGGGAACGTCGGGCGGCTTCGGTAGACTGTGCGGTTGTGGTCACAACGTTTTCTCCAGCAAAAACACCGTATATTGTGTGCAGTCTATTACGTAATAAAATTAATACAGCGGTTAAAGCGCCTGTATAATCATAATCCATCTCGCAGCGGTCTTATCTGTCAAACATCACCGGGTAAGGATGGCAATTATCACTTCCTGTTCGTCCGGTGTTCCGCCTCAATCCATGACCAGATCAGCATAATGTGCTGCTGCAGCAGGTCAGCCGCGCGGTCAGCGTCCCGCTGTTTGATCGCGTCCAGCAGCGGCACATGGGTGTCCGCCAGATTATTGAGGTCGTGAAAATAGTGCGGGTGGGTCTGGACAACAAACCGCTGAATCTGCGAATACAGCGGCAGCCAGGCATTCAGTAGCACCCGGCTGCCCGACCACTCGCAGATGGTGCGGTGAAAGGCCATGTCGTACTCAGCCAGTTGGATAATATCCTGCTCGGCAGCGGCGTGGCGCATGGCGCTGAGCAGGTCTTCCAGTCGTTGAATGTCGTCGGGCTGGATGCGCACAACTGCGCGGCGGACGGCAAAACCTTCAATCGTGCTGCGGATGACAAACAGTTCATAGATTTCGTCCGGCGCGACCGCCGTCACCAGCGTCCCCCGGTGCGCCTGCCGTTCAACCAGTCCTTCCCGTTCCAGACGATGCAGGGCGTCGCGCACCGTGCCCTGGCTGGTGCCCATCGCGGCAGCGATGTCCAGTTCCACCAGCTTCCCGCCGGGGGCGTGATCTCCCTGAATAATCATGGTGCGCAGCCGCCGGTAAACCTGCTCGGCCAGCGACCCCAGCAGAACTCCCCGCCGCACCCGCGCTTCAGGCTGATTGCTTGACTTCACGGCCAATCTTCGTTAATATCCCTCTCATTATTGATAATTGATAACGCAGCTTTAGCCGATTGTCAAGTAGCTGAAGGTGGCGAAGTCGGAAAAGCAAGTAGGGACATGTCACCGCCAGTCCTTACCACCTATATCAGCACGATTTTCCAGACTCACCGAGCATGGCAACTACCACCAACCGTATAATGGGATGTATCTTCCAACAGCATCAACCGGCTGGCAGTTTATAAACCCATTAAGGATGCACGATGACGGACGGCACTATTCCGACACAGGGCTTTTACAGCTTTAACCCGCGCACCGGCCAGCGGGGGACAACCGCGTTTACGAACGCAACGGCAGCCGACATTGACGCCGCGGTACAGGCCGCGCAGATTGCGTTTGCGGCGATGCGCCAGTATCCGGCGGCAAAACTGGCTGCCCTGCTGGATGCAGTCGCCGACGAAATCGAGGCGCTTGGAGACGCGCTGCTGACCACCGCCGACGCGGAAACCGGCCTCGGCCTGCCGCGCCTGACAGGCGAACGAGGGCGCACGACCGGCCAGCTCCGCAAGTTCGCAGCGCTGCTGCGCGAAGGCTCGTATGTCGAGGCCATCATTGACACGGCGCAGCCTGACCGCCAGCCCGCCCCGCGCCCCTCGATTCGGCGGATGCTGGTTCCTATCGGGCCGGTCGCCGTGTTTGCCGCCAGTAACTTCCCGTTGGCATTCAGCGTCGCCGGCGGGGATACTGCCTCCGCGCTGGCCGCCGGCTGCCCGGTTGTGCTGAAGGCGCACCCCGGCCACCCCGCCACGTCCGAATTAACGGCGCAGGCCATCCACCGTGCGGTGCAGGCGCAGGGTTTTCCGGCGGGCGTGTTCTCGCTGATTCAGGGCGACCAGGCCGAAGTAGGGCAGGCGCTGGTCAAACATCCCGGCATCACGGCGGTCGGTTTCACCGGCTCGCTGCGGGCAGGGCGGGCGATTTACGACACGGCGGCGGCGCGTCCGGTGCCGATTCCCGTGTATGCCGAGATGGGCAGTGTCAACCCGGTCGTGATTTTGCCCGGCGCGATGGCTGCGTGCTCCGACTCGCTGGCCGAGGGGCTGGCGGCGTCGGTCACGCTTGGCACGGGGCAGTTCTGCACCAATCCAGGGCTGGTGTTTGTGGTGGATAGCGACAGCACGCGCCGGTTTATCGAAACGGTCACGGCGAAGATGCAGGCCGCGCAGCCGGGCGTGCTGCTGAATCCGCAGATTCAGCGCGGGCTGGTGCAGGCGGTCGCGGGTACACTTAACCGCCCGTGTGTGACGGTGCTCACCGGCGGGGCGGCGCTGGACGGACCGGCCTGCGGCTACGCCCATACGGTGCTGCTGACCGATTCGGCCACCTTCCGCGACGACGAACAGTTGCAGGCGGAGCATTTTGGGCCGGTGACACTGTTTGTCACCTGCGCCTCTTTGGACGATCTGCGGGCGACACTCGAAACCCTGCACGGCAACCTGACGGCGACGGTTCACGCCGATGACAGCGAACGGGACGAAGCCGCTGCTGTCTACGCTATTTTGCGCGAGAAGGCCGGTCGGCTGATCTGGAACGGCTTCCCGACCGGCGTGGAAGTGGTCTACGCCATGCAACATGGCGGGCCGTATCCGGCGACAACCGCGCCTGCCACCACGTCGGTTGGCATGACCGCGATCAAACGCTTTATGCGCCCAGTGGCCTACCAGAATATGCCGGACGCGCTGCTGCCGGATGCGCTCAAGGATGCCAATCCGCTGGACATCTGGCGCATCGTAGACGAACGGCTGACGAAAGAGGGGATTCCGGGGTAGTCACGCCGGACGCTGGAAGCCGGACGGCTGAACGAAGAAAGCCACCTAAAGGTGGCTCGATCAACCGAATGATCAGCATTTCAGCCTGCTTCCAGCAGGCTTGCGTAACAGGTTCAGCCTGGAGGCTTCCAGTCCCCGGGCGGCGCAAGATGTGACAGCGCGCATGGCGAGAGATGGGATGGAGTTGGGACTGGATGGCGAAACTACCTAACGGCGACAGGGTGATTGTGCCAGAGTCGAAGATTACCCATTACCTGCTCGATCTGACCAGTAAAGAGGGAAAAGCGAAAGCACGTTTCTTCCTCGCTTTTGGGTTTACACTGGACACCTGGGAAGTGCTGGCAGCGGCGCTGAAACAGCACGCCCTGACGCAGGAAGTCACCAGCACCCGCAAAACGGCCTACGGAATCCATTACAATGTAGAAGGCGAATTACAGACGCCCGATCAGCGCAATCCCCGGTGCGGAGCGTGTGGAAAGTGGAAACGGGCGAAACGGTTCCCACGTTGGTGACAGCGTATCCCCTGGAAAGGTAAAGCGATGCGACCCTATGACAGCATTATTTTGACGCAAGACCTGAGCGATACTATCCGTGCCGGTACGGTCGGTGCCATTGTGGACACGTACAGGAATGTGGACGACGTGTACATAGTGGAGTTGTTTGACCGCGACGGCGCAACGATTGACGTGGTTGACGTCCGCGCCGACCAGATGGCGGTTACGCTGGCGGATTTTTTCGCGGGAGATCAGATCGCGTTACTGGTTGACATTCCCGCCTATAAGCTGCGGCGCGGTCAGGTCGGCCTGATTCAGGAGCGCGCAGGCGTGGGACTATACCAGGTGGAATTTGCCGACGCAGAAGGCAAGCCCTTCGTGAGGCTGACATTACATGCTGGCCAGATGTTGCTGCTGCGCTGGCAGCCAGGGCAGGCGCGGCAAAGCGCCTGAGATGATATCGAGACGAGACATGACAAGCAATCGTAGGGACAAGATCGTTCTTGTCCTTGCGGTTCATGATGTGTGGGTCAGGATGGGCAAGGAGGTATCGTTTATGAACTTGCGGCGGCTGGAAGGCAAGGTGGCGCTCGTGACCGGCGCGGGCGGCGGTATCGGCAAGGGGATTGCGGTGCGGTTCGCGGCGGAAGGCGCACAGGTCGGCGTGCTGGACATCAACCCGGCGCTGTGCCAGGCGGTGGTGGACGAAATTCAAGCGGCGGGCGGTGCGGGACTGGCGCTGCCATGTGACATCTCGAAAGAAGATCAGGTACAGGCGGCGGTAGATAAGCTGGCGGCAGCGTTTGGCACGATCACGGTGCTGGTCAACAACGCGGCTGTGATGCCGTCAGGTCGCCTGCACGAAACCAGCCCGGAAGATTTCGACCGCTGCGTGGCGGTCAATCTGCGCGGCACGTACCTCGTCAGTCGCGCTGTCATCCCCGGCATGTTGCAGGCGCGCAAGGGCAGTATCATTCATATGTCGAGCGTAACCGGCATTCTTGGTTTGCCCGGTATCGCCGCCTATTCGATGACCAAAGGCGGCCTCGCGGCACTGGCGCGGGCCATGTCCACCGATTACGCGCGGCTGGGCATTCGCGTGAACTCGGTCTCCCCCGGCACGATTGATTCGCCGATGCTGCATCATTTCGTCGCGGCGCAGTCGAACCCGGAACTGATTCGTAAGGCATTTGATGACATGCACCCGATTGGGCGCGTCGGCACGATTGAGGAAGTCGCCAACGTGTTTGTGTTCCTGGCGTCGGACGAATCCAGCTTTGTGACCGGCGCGAACTACGAGGTAGACGGCGGGCTGGGCGTGAAAGGTGAACAGCCGCAGGACGCGCCCGCCGACCATGCCAAAGCGAAAGAGTCGGTGTTGGAGATATAAGTTATGGAAATCGCACCTGGCATTCATCAGATCAAGTGTTTGTTTGGCGGTACGCGCATGGTCTTCTGCTACCTTCTAATTGGCGACCATGCCTCGATGCTGGTGGACACTGGCTGCGCCCACAACCCGGCGCAGGACATTCTGCCGTACATGGGGCGCATCGGCTTTGACCCGGCCAGCCTGACCTACATCCTCATCACCCATTCCGACGTTGACCACCAGGGCGGCAACCTGCCGATGAAAGACTCCGCCCCACAGGCGGTACTGATGTGCCACAACCTCGACCGCCCCTGGGTGGAAGACGCCGAGGCACTGATTCAGGGGCGCTATTCGCAGTTCGAGGCCGATCACGGCATTGGCTACGGCGAAGCGGGCAAGGCCGGCATCCGCAGGGATTTGGCCTGCTGCCCGCTGGACATGACGCTGGAAGGCGGCGAAACCTTCCGCCTGAGCCGCGATTGGGTGGTGGAAGCGGTGCATACGCCGGGGCATACCTGGGGGCATCTGGCCGTGTACGACCCGCGCAGCAAAACGCTCATCTCTGGCGAAGCGGCGATGTGGACGCACATCCCCAACGACGACTGGTCACCGGCCATGCCGCCGACCTACTGCTACGTGGACACCTACATCAGCACGCAGGAACGGCTGATGACGATGGACATCAACCTGCTGGCCTCGGCGCACTGGCCGTTACAGCGCGGCGCGGACGTGCTGGAATTTGTGCGCGAGAGCAAAAATTTCGTCCTGCACGTTGAAAGCCGGCTGCTCGACCTGGCGCGCGAGCGTCCGTTCATGCTGCGCGAGGCGATTGATACGCTGGGAATGTCGCTCGGCGGGTGGCCGCAGGGCACAAACCAGGAATTCAGCTACGGGATGCTCGGCAACCTCGACCGGCTGACCAAACGCGGCCTGCTGCGAACCTCGCGCAATCGTGATAATCATGTCGTCTGGAGTTGTGTATGATCGCGCTGTTACGCTTTGCTGATCCCGTATTGGGCGAACGAGTCGGCGTCCGGCTGGACGATACTGTATACGACGTGACGGAACGCGTGCCATCAGTCGGCGCATGGCTGAAAAGCAGCGCCGGGCGGGTCGAAGCGGCGATAGACGAGTTGCGCGCGGTAGCTCAATCTTCCGAACGCCGCTATCCATTTGAGCAGGTACAGAACGCGTCAGGAAGCGGCCAATATCTGTTGCCGCCGGTAGACGGGCAGGACGTGTGGGCGGCGGGTGTAACCTATGAACGCAGCCGCGCCGCCCGGCAGGAAGAAGCCCAGGACGGCGGCGACATCTATGCTCGCGTCTATGCCGCCGAACGCCCCGAACTGTTTTTTAAGGCGCGCGGCGCGTGGGTGGTGGGTCATCACGGCGAGGTGGGCATTCGTCACGATTCGGTCTGGAACGTGCCCGAACCGGAACTGACGCTGGTCATCAACCCGGCGCTGGAAGTGGTCGGCCTGACAGCGGGCAACGACATGAGCAGCCGTGACATCGAAGGCGCGAATCCGCTGTATCTGCCGCAGGCGAAAGTGTACACCGCTTCGTGCGCGCTGGGACCGCAGATCGTGCTGGGGCGCGTCGAAACGTGGCCGGATACCATGATCCGCGTCCAGATTGCGCGCGGCGGGCAGGTGGTTATTTTTGACGAGGTGCACACCAGCCGCATACACCGCCGCCTGGACGAACTGGTCAGCTATCTGGGGCGCTGCCTGTCGTTCCCGGATGGCGTGCTGCTGATGACCGGCACGGGCATCGTGCCGTCCAGTGATTTCACGCTGCAAGCGGGCGATGTGATTAATGTGACGATTGATGGGATTGGCTCTTTAAGCAATACCGTGAAGGTGATATGACTGTGAAAATCACCGCGATTGAGACGTTACAATGGGCGGCGTACCCGCGCCTGATGGTGGTGCGCGTTCACACCGACGCCGGCATCATTGGCCTGGGCGAAACGGTGGACAAAATCCCTGGCGCAAAGGGCGCACTGCACGGCACGATTGCGCCGCTGGTGCTGGGGCAGGACCCACTGGACATCGAAGGGCTGTGGCGCTTCGTGATGGACAACATCATGTATCACGGCTACGCCGGGGCGGAAACGCGGGCGCTGTCGGCCTTCGAGGTGGCGCTGTGGGACATCATGGGCAAGGTCTACAACGCGCCGCTGTATCACCTGCTCGGTGGCAGAACGCGCACGCGCATCCCGACCTACAACACCTGCATTGGCACGCCGGAAGTGCCGGATTACGAGGCCTGGCACGTGGACGCGGGCGCGCTGGCGTGCAGCCTGCTCGATGACGGCATCCGCGCCCTGAAAATCTGGCCGTTCGACCGGTTCAGCGAAGGCTCGTTTGGGCAGTACATCAGCGTGGCAGAAGTCGAAAAAGGCTTAACGCCGGTGCGCCAGATTCGGGAAGCGGTTGGCGAACAGATGGAAATCGGCATCGAGTGCCATTTTCGCTGGAATCGCGCCAGCATCGAACGCATCGCGCGGGCGCTCGAACCCTACAACATCCTGTTTTTAGAGGACGTGCTGCCCGCCGTGTATGCCGATGAAATCAGGCTGGTGGCCGGGCGGACTTCGATTCCGATCATTGGCTCGGAACTGCTGATGACACGCTGGCAGCTTCGGGAATGGATGGAAAAACACGTCGCGCCGATTTTGATGACCGACCCGGTGTGGAACGGCGGCATCGCGGAAACGCGCAAGATCGCGGCGATGGCGGAAGCCTATGGCCTGCCGCTGGTGCTGCACAATGTCGCCGGGCCGATCTGCCACGCCGCCTGTATGCACCTCGGCGCGCATATCCCGAACCTGTACTTTGTCGAGTCGGTGCGCGCGTTTTACAAAACCTACTTCCCGGTGTTGAGCGACTTCACCCCCACCGTCAGCAACGGCCATCTGGACATCCCCGATGGGCCGGGATTGGGGGTAAACCTGAACCCGGCGGCGCTGCAACGGCCTGATCTGCTGCGGCAGGTGTCCGACGGCGAAGGGCTGGCGAAAGGCCGCCGTGCGATGGGCGATCACTGGGCGGTGGCGGAGATTCGCTAATGGTCGGTGTAGGGGTGGGTTTCTAAACTCGCCCCAACGAGCAACGTTTCTAAGGCCGGCATTTGACAGAGGAACATTCCCATGAGCCACTATATTGCCCTCACCTGCGAAGCGTTGGCGCGCAGCATCTACGCGGCAGCCGCCAGCAGCCCGCACACGGTCAGCATCCGTCTGTTTAAGCAGGGACTGCATAACACGCCGAAGAACCTGCGCGCCACGCTCCAGGAGCAGATTGACGCCATTCCGCCGGACGAGTGCGAGGCGATTCTGCTGGTGTACGGCATGTGCGGCACGTCCACCGTCGGGCTGATGGCGCGACACACGCCGCTGGTGATCCCGCGCGCGCATGACTGCATCACGCTGTATTTAGGCTCGCGCCAGCGTTATCAGGAAGAATTTGAGGCGCATCCCGGCACGTACTGGTACAGCGTGGATTACATGGAACGCCAGCCGACCGGCAATACGGTGGCGCTGGGGGCGGCCAACATCGAAGCTGAGGCAGCCGAATATGAGAAGTACGTCGCCAAATATGGTAAGGAAACCGCCGACATGCTGATTGAAGAGATGCGGAAATGGTCGCAGCACTACACCCGCGCCGCCTTCATTGACATGGGGCTGGGCGGCAGCGACGAATACGAACAGATGGCGAAGAACAAGGCGGAAAAAGAGGGCTGGATTTTTGAGCGCAAGCAGGGTAACCGGCGGCTGCTGGACATGCTGGTGAACGGCGTGTGGTCGGACGAGGAATTTCTGCTCGTACCGCCGGCGCATGTCATCCAGCAGCACTATTCGGAGGCGCTGCTCACCGCCGTGCCGGTGAAGCCGGCCTCGTAAGCCTTGCCAGGTGGTTTCATCCCTTTTTGCGTTCCAACCGCCAAAAGCTACTGGCTACCGGCTGCCGGCTCATAGCCCGCCGCCAGCCCCTCCCAGCCGCTGGCCTCAAATTCCTCGCGCGTCATGCCGTACAGCAGCACGTCGTGGAACTGGCCGCCGGTAAAAATCATGCGGCGCAGGCGGCCTTCCAGCGTGAAGCCCAGGCTTTCGTGCAGGCGAATCGAGGCCGCGTTGAAGCTGTACACTTCGGCGTTCACCTTCTGATAGCGGCGCTCCCAGAAGTAGTAGCGCAGCAGCAGGCGCACCGCCTCCGAAGCGAAACCCTGGCGCTGGTACTGCGGCAGAATGGCGAGACCGTACCTGAACGTGCCGCAGCGCCGGTTAACTGTATGTGTGTTGAGCGTGCCGACAAACTCGCCGTCCAGCCGTTCGATCTGGAAGCGGAACTCGTCGTTCTGGTCGCCGCGTTTGGCCTGTTCTTCCGCCCAGGCGCGCGCCTGCTCCCGTGACGAGGGAAACCAGATTTCGTCAGTCAGCCGCCCGCCATCGGTGTCCGTATCCCAGGCGTAATGAATCTCCCAGTCGGCGGCTTCCACCGCCCGCAGCCGCACCAGTCGGCCAGCAAAGACATTGGGCATCAGACTATTCCTTTAACCGCCAGGAACGCGAAAAGCATACAGGTGATGATTGTCATGCACCCTTTGCGCCTTTGCGTTACGCATTTGCATTTCTCCTCTTTCCCGGCCCGTGCACGACGCGCCCCGGTTTCGCGCCGGTATGCTCGCCGTTCGCCAGCACCGGCACGCCGTTGACCAGCACGTGCACCATACCTGCCGCGTACTGGTGCGGCTGCTGCGGCGTGGCGTAGTCCTGCACCGCGTCGGGGTCAAACACCACCACGTCAGCGAAATAACCCGGCTTCAGCCAGCCGCGCCCTTCGATTTTGAGGTTCGCCGCCGGGAATGACGTGAGCCGCCGCACCGCTTCCGGCAGCGTCAGCGCCTTCTCGTCGCGCACGTATTTGCCGATCACGCGGGCAAACGAGCCATAGGCGCGAGGGTGCGGGTTCGACTTCAGGAATACGCCTTCCGGCGCCTGCGACTCGGCGTCGGAGCAGAAGCTGACCCAGGGCAGCGCGATTTGCCTGCGCAGGTTGTCCTCCGACATGCTGAAATACATAGTGAAGATGCGGCTGTCGTCCTCGACGATCAAATCCATCAGCGTATCTTCCGCGCCAGCGCCGCGCAGGGCGGCCACTTCCGCCAGCGTTTTGCCGGTCAGCGGCTTCATGTGTTCCTGCTTGAAGCCGGATAGCAGAATGCGCTCCGCCCAGTTTTCGACGTACATATTCTCCCACTGCTCGGTGGGCTTCACCATCTCGGCTTTGATACGCTCCCGCGTGGCCGGGTCTTGCAGCCGCTTGACCAGTTCCTTGTGCCCGCCTTCGTGCGCCCAGGGCGGAATCGAAGCGTCCAGCCCCGTGCCGGAAAACGGATAGGTATACATGTCGGCGGTGACGTGGAGTCCTTCGGCGCGGGCAGCTTCGATTTTGGCAATCGCCGCGTCCATCTTGTGCCAGTTGGAACGCCCCGCCGCTTTGAGGTGATAGATTTCGCCGCGCACCCCGGCCTCGCGCACAATCGTTAGAAATTCGTCCAGCGCCTCAAGAAACTGGCTACCCTCGCTGCGAATGTGCGAGATGTACAGGCCGTCGTACTCCGCCACGATCTTCGCCAGTTCGATCAGTTCGGCAGTGGT
Source organism: Chloroflexota bacterium (assembly GCA_016223085.1). Classification (GTDB taxonomy): domain Bacteria; phylum Chloroflexota; class Anaerolineae; order Aggregatilineales; family Phototrophicaceae; genus CFX2. Next base: position 1,043,227 of record JACRPS010000003.1, on the reverse strand, counting down.
GGAATAAAACTCCGGCGGGTAAATCAGCGCCGTTGACATGCCGACCGCGCCTTCTTCCAGCGCCTGCCGCAGCAGCGATTTCATCTGCGCCAGTTCGTCGGCTGTGGGCGGTCGGTCGTCGTAGCCGATGACGTGGACGCGCAGCGTGCCGTAGCCGACAAACGACGTGATGTTGGGCGAGACGCCGCGCTTTTCGAGATAATCCAGGTATTCACCCAGCGTTGTCCACTCGATGTCGTATTTGATGTCGCCCTGCTGGAGGAACATGCCCGGGCCGGTCTTTTTCATCTCGTCATTCAGCGGCCCCATGGATGAGCCTTCGCCCATCACTTCCAGTGTCACACCCTGGCGGATTTCGCTTTGCGACCGGCCATCCTCGATCAGCGATTCGACCGACCAACTGAGCATGTTGATAAACCCCGGTGCGACGGCCAGCCCAACCGCGTCAATCACCTGCCCTGCGGTCGCATCCTTGAGATCGCCCACCGCCGCAATTGTGTCGCCGTTGATCGCCACGTCACCCCGGAACGGTTCACCGCCGCTGCCATCGTAAATCGTGCCGCCGCGTATGAGGATATCGTAATCAGGCATTTTCAATCCTTGTCTAACCGCCAAGTCGCCAAGAACGCCAAGAAATAGTTCTCAGTTTTCAGTTATTTTTCTGGCAACTGGTAACTGGAAACTTCTCTGTGCCTCTGAACCTCTGTGTCTCGGTGTTATGCTTTTACCAACCGCCAGCCGCCAACGGCCAGCAGCCCTAAATCAAACCATTGGTCGAGCCGCAGCCCGGCGACTATCGTCACCGCGTCGCCCCGATAAAACCCGATCATAAACATGCCGGCGCTGAGCAGCGCCAGGATGAGCCAGAAGCGCCGGCAGCGCAGCCAGCCGCAGCCGACCAGCAGCACGGCCAGCCCCAGCATCGTCATCGAGAGCAGCAGGCCAAACAACTGCGTGTTATAACGCGGCGCGACGATGCCAAAAATGTCCGGGCTTTCGGTGACGGCGAAGGCCGGGTGGCCGTACAGGGTGGGCAGTTCCAGGCCGTAGCCGCAGGCGGACGCCATGCAACCCCACCAGCCCGCCAGCCCGATCAGCGGCAGGCCAAGCGTGAGCGCGTCCAGCAGGTGGCGCACCTCCACCCGGCGCAGGCGAGAGGCCAGATGCAGGCCAATGAGGCCGCCCAGCACCGCGCCATGCCAGTTCAGGCCACCGAGTTCAAGCTGCACAATTTCATTCAGATTGCTGCCGAAATAATCCCAACTGAGCAGCACGTGTCCGAGCCGCGCCAGCACCACGCCGCCGATCAACGCGCCCAGGTAAGCATCGGCAGCCGCGCCGGCGCGGGGCAGGCTGTGCCCGCCGGCGGCCATGCGGTAAACACCAATCATGGCGCTGACGACAACCGCCAGCGCGATCAATAATGTGAACGTCTGCAACGTCCAGGGACCGATGGTCGTATAGAGTGTAGGCATAAGTCATCTCGTCTGGTTTGAACTATTCTAACATGGGCATCCCCTAATAATGAGGGGAACGATAGAGAAAGCGTTTGTCAGACGGTATAATATCATCGGGTTAAACTCTGACTCACGGACAGAATCTCGTCAACAAACCGAATCAAAGGAGCGAAAACAATGGGTGGCGTCAGTGCCATAATCGGTACGTTAGCCTTACTGGGTTTTCTCGTTTTCCTCGCCGGCGCTGGCCTGGCGGTGATGGCCGCGTCACAGGGGCGGCCCGCCCGCAGCGGCGTCATGCTGGCAATCGTGGGCCTGGTCGCGGGGCTGCTGCTCAGCCTCGTTGCTCAGGGTATACTGATCGTCGAGCCGACGCAGGTCGGCGTTATCGTCAACACCCTGACGGGTGAACTGGAACAGCCCCGCCGTCCTGGAACGTCAGTCGTTGTTCCCGTGGTGCAGACATACTACATCTATCCAATTAATCAGCAACAGTACACGATGGCCGGACGCGAAACCGAAGGCCAGGTACGCGGTAATGACTCTGTGCAGGCCCGTACTGTTGACGGTCAGGAAGTCGCGCTGGATATCACGGTGTTGTACGCCATTAACCCTGAAAAAGTCAACACAGTACATGTCCGCTGGCAAACTGGTTACCAGGATAACTTCGTGCGTCCCACGGTGCGCGGCATCGTGCGTGAGGTCGTGGCCGGCTTCCGCGCTGAAGATATTTATGGTGAGGGGCGCGGTGAGATGGAACAGCGAATGACGGATAGAGTCAGCGAGCGCTTTGAGGCAGAAGGTCTAATTTTGACCGACTTGTTGGTGCGCGACATCTCCTTCTCAGAGCAGTTCCGCCAGGCCATTGAGCAGAAGCAGATTGCTGACCAGGAAGCGCAGCAGGCACAGCTCCGCGTGGTACAGCGCGAAAACGAGGCGAACCAGCTTCGCGCCCAGGCCGAAGGTGAACGTGATGCCGCTATCGCCCGTGCCGAGGGCCAGGCGCAGGCTACTATCTTGCAGGCGCAGGCTGAGGCCGAGGCGCTGCGGCTGGTCAGCGAACAGATCGCCGCCAACCCCACTCTGATTCAGTACCTGTACGTCCAGAACCTGAGTGACAACGTCAACATTGCGCTGGTGCCGTCGAACAGCCCGTTCCTGTTTGACTTCAGTAGCCTGGCGACGCCGAATGCAGATTTCACTGCTCCGGCAGTGCCAAACGCCATCGTACCGGAAGCGACGCCGGAGACGGGAAGCTAGACGAAATACGTCGGTATACTGTAGGGGCGGGTTTAGAACCCGCCCTATGCGTACCAACATAAGTGTTTTGCGCCGCCAGGGACTGGAAGCCCCCTGGCTGACTCCTTTTGGTACGCCTGCTGGAAGCTGGCTGAGAGTATCTGAAGCGGTTCTCAGCCACCTTCAGGTGGCTTTTTTCCGTCAGCCGGACGGCTTTCAGCGTCCGGCGATGCCGACCGAAACGTTATCTTGGTGCAGATGGGGCGGGTTTACAAACCCGCCCCTTCACCCCATCATTTATGCCTTCCCCCCGTAAATTCTTTCTAAGAAATACTCCACCTCGGTTGACTTGCCTCTTGCATGGTCATACAATGAATACAGGATTGTGATATTCCGTAATGTTTGACCAAGATCAGGGGACAGAAAGACGTTTTGGTACGGCCTATGGCAAAGGACTATTATGCGACGCTGGGTGTCAAAAAGGACGCCAGCGAGAAAGAAATCAAGTCAGCGTTCCGCAAGCTGGCAAAAAAATATCACCCGGACGCCAACCGCGAAGACCCGAACTCCGAAGCCAAGTTTAAGGAAATCAACGAGGCGTACGAGGTCTTAAGCGACCCGGAGAAGCGCGCCCGCTACGACCAGTTTGGCACGGCCACCCCACAGTGGGACCCGAACTTTGCCGGCGGCGGCACGTATACCTATACCAACGTGGACATGAACGACATGCCGTTTGCCGACATTCTGGAATCGCTGTTTGGCGGCATGGGTGGGCGTGGCGGCCAGCGAACCACCCGCACGCGCGGTGGGGCGGGGTCTCCCTTTGGTGGCACGATGAGCATGGACGGCGAGGACATCCAGCAGACCGTGACCATCAGCCTGAAGGAAGCCTATACCGGCGCCACCCGCCTGATTACCAAAGGCGACCGCACGGTGAAGGTGACCATCCCGGCGGGCGCGGCCACCGGCACGAAGGTGCGCCTCTCTGGCGAGGGCGCGCCGGGCACGGGCGGCGGACGTCCCGGCGATCTGTATCTGATCGTGGAGGTAGCGCCCGATCCGCAGTTTGAACGCAAGGGCGATGACCTGTATGTAGACGTGAAGGTGGATATGTTCACCGCGCTGCTGGGTGGTGAAGTCGAAGTGCCAACGCTGGAACGCCCGGTGAAACTCAAAATCCCGCCGGGCACGCAGTCCGGGCGGCGCTTCCGGTTGACGGGTAAGGGCATGCCGGTGCTGCGGAAAGCCAATGAATATGGCAACCTGTACGCGCGGGTGCTTATCACCGTGCCGGAACACCTGAACACCGAACAGCGGGCGCTGGTGGAACGGCTGCGCGATTCGTTGAAGTAACGGTGTTGTACGGACACGATAGATCATGTCCGTACGGGTACATCACGGGGGCGGGTATCACCGCCCCTGTTGATTCACGGTTGTGCAGGGACACGATATATCGTATCCCTACAGAGGTATATCCTCAAAATTCCCCACCCCCTGATACGGTTGCAGGAGCATAGGCTAAAGGTTTAAGATAGGCGCGATGTGGATTAACGAGGTTTGCAAACGTTGATGAAAACAATCTTCCTGGTCTGTAGTCTGTTCCTGGCGCTGGCGGCCTGCCGCGCTCAGCCGAGCGACTCCCCGCCGGTACAGCGTTCCGTGACGATCAGCGCCGGCGACCGGCAGACCGTGCTGGCGGCTTTCCAGCCAACCGCGATGCCGACGGCGGTATCCGATGACCTGATCGCGGCGGCGGACGCCGAACATTTGCTGCTGCGGAATGTATACGAGCGGGTCGCGCCGTCGGTGGTGAACGTCGAAGTCACAGCGGACATCCCCAATCACCCCGTCATCGAAGGCACCACGTCCAGCGGCAGCGGCTTCGTTTATGACCTGAACGGCCATGTTGTCACCAACGCACACGTCGTGGAAGGCGCGCGCGAGGTGTACGTCACTTTCAACGATGGCTACGTGGTTGAAGCGCAGATCATCGGCGCGGATTTATTCAGCGATCTGGCCGTCATCAAAATTGACGTGACCGCCGAACGGCTGCACCCGGTTGTCGTAGGTGACTCCAACACCGTGCGGGTGGGCGACCGCGCCATCGCCATCGGCAACCCGTTTGGCCTTGCCAGTTCGATGACGGTTGGCATTGTCAGCGGTCTGGGGCGGCAGCTTCCCTCGGCGGAACTGTTGAGCAATAGCATCACGCCGGGTTTTCAGAATCCGTCCATTATTCAGGTAGACACGGACATCAATCCCGGTAATTCAGGTGGCCCGCTGTTGAATTCACGCGGAGAGGTCATCGGCGTCAACACGGCGATTCGCACCGACAGCGGCATATTTGAAGGTGTCGGTTTCGCCGTGCCGTCCAGTACGTTACGCCGCGTCGTGCCGGAACTCATTGAAACCGGTCGGGTCGTGTATCCCTGGGTTGGCATCACCAGCCAGCCAGCCGACCTCGGCCTGGGCGTGGCGGCGCTGGCGGAGGCGTTGAACCTGCCCGTGACCGCCGGCGTGCTGATCGAAACCGTTTCGCCGGATTCCCCGGCAGCAAAGGCCGGGCTGCGCGGCGGCAGCCAGCTTGAGCCGGTGCGCGGCATTGACGTGTGTACCGGCGGTGACATCATCGTGGCGATCAATGGCACGTATATCGCCGATATGGACGAACTTCTGGCCTATCTGGTAGCAAACACCCGCCCCGGCGATACGGTGGATTTGCTGGTCGTTCGCGGCGGCGAAACGATTGAAGTTCCGGTGACACTGGAGCAACGCCCGACCGGGGGAACAGCAATTTCCACCACCTGCGGCGAGTCGTAAACATGGAGGGACGTGGCAGCGCCATGTCCCTGCGGTTTTCACCTCTCTATAATGCCGGCTCACCCGTATTCTACTCACTCAGATCGGCCAGCTTTTTTTCGACGACGGTTTTGGCGGTGCGGTAATCCCCCCGGTAAAGCGCCTGACAGTAGGCCAGGTAGGCAGGCGTGGTGACCGAGGGCACCTGCGCTTTGGGCAGTGTCCGCCGAGCCTCGCTGGTTTTTTCCAGCACGCGTACGCCTGCCGCCAGCGCCTCGATAAAATCGCTGCGCTGCACCGGCGTGGTATCGTTCAGCAGCCGCACGGCGACTTCGGCGGTGCGCGCGGCAATCGTGTCCAGCCAAACGCGCCCCTGGTCGGCGCTGGCCACGCCACGCGGGTCAGCCCCCAGCACGCCATCCAGCGGCGCATCCGGCGTGACCGCGTCCAGTTTCACCAGATCAGACCGCAGCGCCCACAGCAGCGAGGTTTCCCCCGCGCCGGCATGATCGCCCCTGTAACCGGCGTCGGTGGTCAGGTCATATTCGGTGACGGGTAAAATCGTCACCGGCGACCGCGCCATCACCGCCAGCGCCGCGCGTTTGAGCGTGAGCGTCTGTTCCAGCCCAAAATGGCCGGTGAAGGCGACAATCACGCGGAAGCCCATCGCGCCAAACTGCTCGAACACGGTAGTCAACAGCGGTTCGATGACACTGCCCGGCAGATTAAGCGTGTACGGGTACGGGACGCCGCCAACCGCCCAGTACGACACCGGACACAAAACGGCATCGGCCAAATCGGCTACCTGTTCGCAGATACCTTGTGCGACAAGGCCATCCAGCCCTAACGGCAGGTGGTGGCTGTGCCATTCAATCGTGCCAAACGGCAGCACCAGCAACGGGCGCGCGTCCAGCCGTGTCTGCAAATCTTCCGGGAACAGTTCTTCGAGACGATACCGAGTCATGGTGTTACCTGTGGTGGCTAATCTTCGGGTAGCGGTTTGGTGACAATCAGTTCCTGGGTTAACGCTGTCCGCAGGGCGCTGCATTTGTCCCGCACGTCCATATAATCCTTGTCGCTAATAATGTCGGTCATATCCTGTGAGAGCTGATCCAGAATCAGCTTGATAGTCTGCTGGAGGGCAAAATAGCTGTCTTTCGCGGCTCGCGTCATGAATAGGCCGCCGCCATCGAAGTACCAGTCACGCAGCGTTTCACTCATCTGTTTCAAACGGGCATAGGTGACATCGGTGGCCTTAGGGTACAGCGGCAGCAACCGCGTGATTTTCCACAGCGCGGTATAGTCGTTAACCCGTCGCTGCCGCAAATCCAGATCAATCTGGGTATTGACGGTCAGCGCCGACCGGAATTGTTCTTCAAGACGGTTTTCCGCCCGTTCAAACCGGGCTTCGTATCGTTTGAGCCAGCTTTCAAATGCCCGTGAGCCGATGAAGAACACAACGATGATCAACAGGGCAATGACAATACCAACCACCCCAAATGTTGTCAGAATGGTCTGCACAATTTCAGACATGGCTCATTTCCCTCCGGTGCTGTTTGATACTGACGATGCTGGATAAACGCCGCCGCGCCGGGAAATATCACGTTGGGATATTATTCAAACCTGACAATCGTTCGTATCCCGCCCTGGCCCTGTTTAAACACCCTCGGCACATCCTCTAATGGGATGGTCGCCGTATGCAGATCATCCAGGCGCAGCTTGCCGTTCACGTACCAGTCGGCAAACAGCGGCAGGTCAATCGCCGGGCGAATGTTGCCGTAGATGCAGCCCTTGATGGTCTGCTGCTGGCTCATGAAGCGCCGGGGATGGAATGGCAGCGTAGCGTCCCGCGCTGCTGCGCCGACCAGCGTCAGCGTGCCGCCACGCGAGAGCATCTCAATCCCTTGCAGCATCAGTTCCGGCTGGCCGACCACTTCAAACACGTGTTCAACGCCGCGCCCGCCGGTCATCCGCTTCACCTCGGCCAGCGGGTCCCGTTCGCGGCTGTTGATGGCGTGGGTCGCGCCAAAGACCGTCAGGGCGCGCCCCAGCCGTTCGTCATCCACGTCTACCGCGATAATCAGCCCGGCATTTGCCAGCCGTGCGCCCTGCACCACGTTTAACCCCACGCCGCCCGCGCCGATGACCACCACGCCTTCGCCCGGCTGTACTTTCGCCGTGTATAGCGCCGCGCCAACACCGGTTGCTACCGCGCACCCCAGCAGCGCCACCTTTTCCAGTGGCATATCCTTCCGAATCGGAATCGCGCCCATCGCCGGCACCACTGCCACCGGGCAGAACGTGCCCGCGTTGAGCATGACGTGCAGCGGCGCATCATGCCAGTAGACGCGCGGTGCGGCGGTCGCCTGCACGTTCTCACACAAATCCTGCCGCCCGGATAAACACCAGCGGCAGCGCCCGCATTTCACCTGCCAGTTAATCACCACGTGATCGCCCGGCTGGACATGCGTCACGTTGGCGCCCACCTTGTCCACCACGCCGGCACCCTCGTGGCCGAGCAGCACGGGCGTGGCGCGGGCGTCGCGCATGTAGCTGATGTCGGTGTGGCAGATGCCGCTGGCGACCAGCCGCACCGCGACTTCATCCGGGCCGGGGTCGTGAACGGTGACGGTTTCCAGGGTAGGTAGCTGGCCGAGCGCGGCCAGGATGATCGCCGGTACGTCGTTCATGATGGTCCTTCCAAAATCGAGTCATACGATAACTAAAAGAATAATGAATACGAAGGTAATTCCTCGTGCTGGTATATATTGTATCTTATCTCTTAGCCTGCCCCAAAAACAGGAGGGGTGGGAAATTGCGAGGACATGGCGGGTAGGGGCACGGCATGCTGTGCCCCTACATGACCCCGTTTGTCCCCACTCTCAAAAAACAGCCGAATCGCTCATCCCCGCCGTTTGCGGTATGCTTTCCCGCGCTGATGATTCCGTAGCGAAAAGGACTGGACTCATGAAATCCGACTTGAACCGCCTGATGGCGGAGCGCGACTTGCAGGCGCTGTTTGTCACCGGCGACGGGCACGATAACCCACCGCGCGCCTATCTGAGCAACGGCGCGGACATCACCGGCGGGCTGATTATCCAGAAGCGCGGCGGCGCGCCGGTGATGATCGTGAATCCGATGGAGATTGAAGAAGCGGCCAAAAGCGGCCTGACCGTGTTTTCGTACAATGACCTGGGTTACGCCGAACTGCTCGAAAAAGCCGAAGGCAGCCGCAGCAAAGCTGAAGTGGCGCTGTGGGGGCGCTGCTTGGAAAAGTTCGACATCCCGGCGGGCAAAATCGGCGTGTACGGCACAGGTAGCGTCAATCACGTCCTCGCCCTCGTGCCGCTGCTGGAAGCGGGTAACCCCGGCTACCAGTTTGTGGGCGAGATGGGCATGACGCTGTTTGACGAAGCCTACACTACGAAGGACGCAGACGAAATCCGCGCGATCAGGCAGGTGGCCGCCGCGACCAGTGCCGTGCTCGAAGAGACGTGGACCTATATCGGCGGCCATCGCGCTCAGGACGACACAGTGGTGAAGGAAGATGGCGCGCCGCTGACGATTGGCGATGTCAAGCGCTTCGTGCGGCGGGCGTTGCTCGACCGCGAATTAGAGGATACGGGCATGATCTTCGCCCAGGGTCGGGACGCCGGTTTCCCGCACAGCCGGGGCGAAAACGACATGGCGCTGCGGCTGGGGCAGCCGATTGTGTTTGACCTGTTCCCACGCCCGCTTGGGGGTGGCTACCACCACGACACTACGCGGACGTGGTGTATCGGCTATGCGCCGGACGAGGTGAAGCAGCTTTACGATCAGGTTATGGCCGCGTTCCAGATCGCGATGGATGCCTACGCCGAACCGGGCCAGCCGGCGCACACGTTACAGGACGCGGTGCTGGACTATTTTGAAAGCCAGGGACACCCGACGCCGCGCAGCCAGCCAGGCACCAGCGTCGGCTATGTCCACAGCCTGGGGCACGGCGTCGGCCTCAACATCCACGAACGCCCGTCGCTGCATCACCTCGTCAAAACCGACATCCTGCAAATCGGCAACATGCTGACGATTGAGCCGGGCCTGTATTACCCGGAGCGCGGCCTGGGCGTGCGTGAGGAAGACTCGTTTATCATAGACGAAAGCGGCAAGCTGGTTTCGCTGACCGACTTTCATAAGGAACTGGTGCTGCCCATCGAGTCGGCGTAAATCAGAAGGGGCGAACGGGTGGTGCGCCCTTAATGAAGATTGACGATCAGGTTCGGTCGTGTAGGGGCGTATGGCTGGACGCCCCATACGTACCAAGTTAAGCATTGTGCGCCGCCAGGGGCTAAAAGCCCCCTGGCTGAGTCGGGAAGGTAAGCCTGCTGGAAGCAGGCTGAAGAACACGCCGCCTTGTCTTGCCAGCCACCTTCAGGTGGCTTTTTTCGTTCAGCCGGACGGCTTTCAGCGTCCGGCGCGGCCAACGGAATCCTTATCTTGGTGCATATTGGACGCACCGCCGCGCGCTGCTACGAAAAACCGTTACCGATGGTAAACGTCAAAGACCATCAGACCATATTTCAAACACGAGCTTCTGATGGATGACCGAAAACAGATTCATAGAATGTAGGGGCGAACCGGCGGTTCGCCCCTACGAAAAATCTATGTATCGGTTTTCATTTAACCGTGAGATTCATCCCGTTTTTAGGTAATTTTTACAACTTCCGTAAAATCCCTTATGGTATACTTAAACTTGTGAACCGTCGCACAAGCTGGAGCGTTCATCGTAGCCCTATCGTCAGCAAGTTATACCATTTTGGGAGATCAACAAGTCGTATGAGTCAACTGGGGAGCGCAGCGAATCCGCTGCGGGTGGCAATCATCGGAGCGGGGCCGTCCGGCTTTTATGCCGCCGACCATTTACTGAAGCAAAAAAATCTGGTGGTGGAAGTGGACCTGTACGACCGCCTGCCTACGCCTTACGGCCTGGTGCGTGGTGGCGTGGCCCCTGACCATCAAAAAATCAAATCGGTGACAAAGGCTTACGACCGGATTGCCGCCGACCCGAACTTCCGCTTTTATGGCAACGTCGAGTTTGGCCGGGACATCACCCGTGACGACCTGGCGCAGCACTACCATGCCATCATCTACGCGACTGGTGCGCAGACCGACAAACGGATGGGTATCCCCGGCGAAGACCTGCCGGGAAGCCACCCCGCCACCGAGTTCGTGGCGTGGTACAACGCCCACCCGGATTACTGCGACCTGTCGTTTGATCTGACGCAGGAAGCGGTTGCCGTCGTTGGCATGGGCAACGTGGCGATGGACGTGATTCGGATTCTGGCGCGCACACCGGACGAACTGGCGCGTACCGATATCGCTGACTACGCGCTGGACGCCCTGAAGCACAGCCGCGTCAAACGGATTTATATGCTGGGGCGGCGCGGCCCGGCGCAGGCGGCCTTCACCAACCCCGAAATTAAGGAACTGGGCGAACTGGACGACGCCGATGTGATCGTGCCGGCGGCGGAAGTCCAGCTTGACCCGTTGAGTCAGGCGTTTATTGACTCCGGCGCGGACAAAACCGCCGTCAGGAATGTCGAAATCCTCAGGAGCTACGCTGTGCGCGAACCGGCAGGTAAATCACGCCAGATCATCCTGCGCTTTCTGGTATCACCGGTGGAGATCATCGGCACTGACCGCGTGGAAGCGATCAAGGTGGTTAAAAACGAACTGGTGCAGTCCGACGACGGTTCGCTGCGCCCGCGCGCGACCGGCGAAACCGAGATCATTCCGGTCGGGCTGGTGTTCCGGTCAGTAGGGTACAACGGCGTGCCGCTGCCGGGCGTGCCGTTCTATGACAAATGGGGCATCATCCCCAACGATAAAGGCCGCGTGCTGACCGAAATGAAGGGACAGCAGGTCATCGGTGATTACGTGGTGGGCTGGATCAAGCGCGGCCCCAGCGGCATCATCGGCACCAACAAGCCGGACTCGGTGGAAACGGTGGAAATGCTGCTGGAAGACCTGCGCGCCGGTAAGCTCATATCCCCGCCCGCGCCCAGCCGCGAGGCGGTGGAAACGCTGCTGCAGGCGCGCGGTGTGAACGTGGTCACCTATGCTGACTGGCAGCTACTGGACGACCTGGAATGCAAACGCGGCGCGGAACTCGGTCGCCCGCGCCTGAAGTTCAGCCGCGTGGCGGACATGCTGGCCGCCATCCAGGAGCAGAAAGAGCCGCACCTGGCAGGGGATTAACCGCGAAACATAAAACCATTTCCCGACTTCCGTCTTTCCATACGAAACGATAAAAAACACCGCCGCGCGGACTATCCGATGCGGCGGTATGTGTTTAAGTATCCGTAAGATAATTGAGAAAATGTGTAATAATATTAAGAAGGAAGGCACTTTGTATGATACAATTATCAAAATGAGAAATAGCATAAAAGGGGTGGTCAATGAAAAAACAGTTATTAACTTTGACATTTTTGATTCTCAATTTTCCAATAGTTGCTCTGCCAACACCGTCTAGTGTACTAACGGAGGGAACAAAGCCTTCGGGAGAGATTGCATTTGCGACTGAACATTTTGGAGACAAAGAAATTGTTATCCTTGACACAAGTAGTGGGCAAATTCGTAACCTTACAGAAAACCCTGCAAGTGATAATCATCCAGCTTGGTCACCGGACGGTTTGAAGTTGGCTTTCGATTCAAATCGGAATGGCAATTACGAAATCTTTGTAATGGACATAAGTAGCGGCGTAATTGAGCAGATTACGTATACCGGAGGCAGGCAGCCGGTATGGTCACCAGACGGCAAACAGCTTGCATGGACAGGAGATGAAAATGACTCAGGATTGTTTGTAGCCAATGCAAAAGGAGATAATCCTAAGCAATTAGTTTCAATGCAAGGAGTGATATTTTCACCCAAGTGGTCGCCTGATGGTCGTTACATTTTGTTTGGGTCGCAGTATGGTAGCAGTCCAAATGTATATTTGGCAGAAGTTGACACAGGTGTAATGCGCTTGGTCACAGGAGAAGTGCTATGGCAAAATTATGTGCCGTTTCCAGATAGTAACGCACCAACCAGAGGCTTTGCGTATCACACTTGGCTACCGGATAGTTCCCAAATTGCGTTTGGATCTATTGTAGGAGGACCGGTTGACATTCTTGTAGCAGATATTAAAGGTGAGGAATTTCGAGTAGTAACCAATGGATTCTATCCGGCTTGGTCGGTAGATGGACAAATGATTGCTTTTCTTCGTTTTGAGGGGCAAATAGTAACCAACTATGGCATATACGTCATGAATGCTGACGGAACGGAAATCCGTAGAATTGGGGGATTGGGCGGTTGGGAGTTTGACTTTCAACCTTTTACATGGATACCTGACAGTGACTGGCTAGCGGTAATTTCGGAGAATGACGAGACCGACATGTATGACTTCCGCCTTGTAGATACCAGCAGTGAGGAACAGTGGTCAGTCTTTTTGGATTCTCGTCCACCAGTTTCTAGTTTGGCTTGGCGGCCATAAATCTTGAGCTGGGTTAGAGGCTCTTGTGCGGCGGATGTGAGAACGAAAAGATTATGCAGGCACAGCGCCAGTTTCGTCCGCGTCTATCCGTGAACATCGTAGGGGAGGGTCTCAGACCCTCCCCTACGCTACCTGTTACCGACGATTATTTTCTACAACCGCCAAAAGCCAACCGCCTCTACGCATCGTAATACAGCACAAACTCATACGGATGCGGACGCAGCGCCAGCGCGTCCACGTCATGCGCGCGCTTGTAGTCAATGTAGCTGGCGATGTAATCCCGCGTGAACACGCCGCCTTCCAGCAGGAAGCGGTAATCCTTTTCCAGCGCATCCAGCGCCCCGGCCAGGCTGCCCGGCACGGTCGGCGTGCTGTGACCGTTACCGTTGCTATGCTCATATAGGTCATAGTCCGACGGTTCGCCGGGATCAATCTGGTTGCAGATGCCATCCAGCCCGGCCATCATCAGCGCGGAGAACGCCAGATACGGGTTGGCCGTCGGGTCGGGGAAACGCGCCTCGATGCGCTTGGCCTTCGGGTTGGTGCTGTACATTGGGATTCGGACAGCCGCCGACCGGTTGCGCGCGCTGTAGACCAGATTCACGGGTGCTTCGTAGCCGGGCACCAGGCGGCGGTAACTGTTGGTCGTCGGCGCGCAGAAGGCCAGCAGCGCCGGTGCGTGTTTGAGGATGCCGCCGATGTAATACAGCGCCGTCTTGCTCAGCATGGCGTAGCCATCCTTGTCGAAGAACAGCGGCTTGCCGTCCTTCCAGAGCGATTGGTGACAGTGCATCCCGGAGCCGTTGTCGCCAAAGATCGGCTTCGGCATAAACGTCACGGTGTAGCCGCGCTGGTAGGCCACGTTGCGGATGATGTACTTGTAAACCTGCAGCCGGTCGGCCATGTTCAGCAGTGAACTGAAGCGCATATCAATTTCCGCCTGTCCCGCGCCGCCGACCTCGTGGTGATGCACTTCCACATCCACGCCGACGGCCATCAGCGTGGCGACCATTTCGGCGCGCAGGTCGTGCAGCTTGTCGGTGGGCGATACCGGGAAGTAGCCTTCCTTGATGCGCGGGCGGTAGCCCAGCCCCATTTCGCCCGTACCCCAGAAGCCGGATGATGATTCCACCTTGTAAAACGTGCCGTTGGGGGCGGACTCATAGCCGACACCGGTGAAGATAAAAAACTCGGCTTCCGGCCCAAAATAACACACATCGGCGATGCCGCTGCTCTTGAGGTAGGCTTCAGCGCGGCGAGCGACACCGCGCGGGTCGCGCTCGTAGGGCTGGCCGTCAATATCCACCACGTCGCAGAACAGGCTTAACGTCGGTTTGGCCGGAATCGGGTCAATAAAAGCGGTATTGGGGTCAGGAACCAAATTCAGGTCAGATACGTTAATGGTCTGGTAGCCCTGGATGCTCGACCCGTCAAAGCCGATGCCGGCGGTAAAAATATCGGCGTCGAAGTTTGGCAGCGGCACACTGAAATGCTGCACCACGCCGCGCACGTCGGTAAATTTGACATCCACCTCCACCACGCCGTTCCGCTTCGCCCACTCCAGCAGGGCAGCCGGGGACGCTCTCACGTCTGCCGGAGGCACCAGCCCGGTTTTTTCCTGTTCAAACGCAACCATAACCACTCCGTTCTCGTCAACATCACTAAAAACCGGATAATTAATGAAATTATAGGGAGGTTTTAATGCCTGACGTAAGGTCATAATCGCCAAAAAGTGGGATATTCCGCTGTCAACAATCACCAAAAAGCCTGGCTTTGCGCACAAACCCGCGCCGCGTTAAGATGAATGTGTCAAAATCGCGCATCCGATTATCTATCCGTAAACACCTGTAGGGAGCATGGCGCCGCCATGTCCCTACGAGGGAACAAAACTGTTTACGAACAGGCTCTACTGACTGCTGACCGCTGGTTGCTATTGGTTACAAGCTGCCAGCTACCGGCTAATACGAGGTCTTTTTATGTCCCACAAACTCGACTGGATTGAAACTGAACTGAACAACCTGCGCGAACAGGGGTTATATAACACCATCCGCGCCCTGAACAGCCCACAGGGCGCGTGGCTGGAAGTGGACGGACGGCGCGTCCTCAACCTGTGTTCCAACAACTACCTGGGGCTGGCGAACCACCCGCGCCTGAAGGAAGCCGCCAAAGCCGCGATTGATCGCATGGGTATCGGCCCGGCTGCCGTGCGCAGCATCGCCGGCACAACCAGCCTGCATCTGGAACTGGAGCGCCGGCTGGCCGAATTTAAGAAAGTGGAAGCGGCGCTGACGTTCCAGAGCGGCTTTAACGCCAACATCGCCGTGATTCCGGCGCTGGTTGGCAAGGGTGACGTGATTTTCAGCGATCAGTTGAACCATGCCAGCATCATTGACGGCTGCCGCCTGAGCCGCGCCGACATCGTGGCCTATGCCCACAACGACGTAGACGACCTGCGCCGCAAGATTGCGGAAACGAAGGACTATGGGCGGCGCATCATCATCAGCGACGGCGTGTTCAGCATGGATGGGGACATCGCGCCGCTGCCGCAGTTATACGAAGTGGCCGAAGAACACGACATCCTGCTGATGGTGGACGACGCGCACGGCGAAGGGGTGCTCGGACACGGCGGGCGCGGCATTGTGGATCATTTTGAGTTACACGGCAAGGTGGACATCGAAGTCGGCACAATGTCAAAGGCGTTTGGCGTGGTCGGCGGCATGGTCGCCGGCAAGCAAATCCTGATTGACTGGCTGAAGCAGCGGGCGCGCCCGTTCCTGTTCAGCAGCGCCATGACCATCCCTGACACCGCCGCCTGCCTGGAAGCAGTGGACATGCTGGCCGAAAGCACCGAATTGGTAGACCGGCTGTGGGCCAACGCTGAAACCTTCAAACACGGCATGAAGCAGCTTGGCTTTAACACTGGCGACACGCAGACGCCGATCATCCCCGTCATGCTGGGTGAAGCGCCGCTGGCGCAGCAGTTCAGCCGCCGTCTGTTTGAAGAAGGCGTGTTTGCGATGGCGATTGGTTTTCCAACAGTGCCGCGCGGCAAGGCGCGCATCCGGGTGATGAACAGCGCCGCCCACACGCCGCAGGATTTGGAAACGGCGCTGGGCGCCTTCGAGCGCGTGGGGAAAGAACTGGGTGTGATATAAACGGCCTGGGTATTGGGAACTCCGTAGGGACACGATCTGTCGTGTCCCTACACCCGCGCTCCGTATTTAATCGTCCATTGCATTTCGCAGGTATCCATAAACCTGTGCAGGAGCGAAGCCTCGCGGCGCTACTCTACCGTATTTGCTGCGTATAGTAATGATATGCATGACCGATAGGATAGGCGGTCGCGTGCTCAATTCCGGCTCATCCAGCGGGGGATTGAGGGCTTGTTGGACGAGGGCAATCGAAATAGGAGGGAACGATGTGCTGCGTTATCACCATTCTTCTCTTTATTGGCCCGCGCGCTGCGGCCATTATCTGGTCACTGGTTGACCCGGTGCGCTGGCAGGTTTTTGACAATCTGCTGCTGCCCGTCCTGGGACTCATCTTTTTGCCCTGGACACTGCTGGCGTATGTGCTGGTTGGACCGGACGGCGTCGCCGGCATTGATTGGGTGGTACTGGTGGTGGCGTTCCTGATTGACATGGGCACCTTTGGTGGCACTGCCAGGAACCGCGATCGCATCCGGGCGCGCCGCGCCTGACCCGAACCGCCGAGCCGTAATCGCGATTATCACTGGATAGCCAAACAGGGGCGGGTCTCAGACCCGCCCCTACGCTCGGTTATGGTATTGTTATGCGATCTTCCAGCGTGTCACGACTGCCTCAATCGCGCTTTGTCCCATCACGCGGGCGACCGAGATACGGTGATGGCCGTCCATGACGTAGTATGTGCCGTCCACCTCGATCAGGTCCACCGGCGGCAGCGGTTCGCCGCGCAGCACTGCCCCGGCCACACCCGCCCAGCGCGTCAGCATGTCCTCGCGCAGTGGGTAAAATTCGCTGTCGAAGCTGTCGGCCTTATCCAGCGTGCCGCGAATGTCGTCCAGCGCGACCGTCATCGTTCCCACGTATGAACGGTTCGTGACCTGCGTCTGCATCTCACCCAGCGCCAGCAGGCGGCGCGAGCGGCGCGTCAGCGCGGCTTTTGCCCGCTTCAGGTTCGCCAGCAGCAGCGCCCGTCCGAACATCTGCCGCGCTTCCGGCAGGATGGCGTTCTGGCGTCCGACCAGTTCGACCCCGGCATTTTGCAGGCTTAGCGGCGCGTACATGGTCACCTCCGTTCGTTCGATGCTTCCACCTTACCAGCTGCGAGTCTCAGCGTCGTGTCAGCCAGCGTCTCAAAGTGCGTCTCAGAAATCTGTTTTGTGATACGATATTAGGCATATAACGTAGGGGTGAACCGTCGGTTCGCCCCTACAGACGTTGCTACAAGCTGGACATAACTATGCCCACCCTCCATCTCGCCCTGCTCGGCTCGCCTCGTGTGGAACTCGATCACCAGCCGGTAGACCTCAGCCGCCGCAAGGCGCTGGCGCTGCTAGCATACCTGGCGGTCAACGGCGGCGCGCACAGCCGGGATGCGCTGGCGGCGTTTTTCTGGCCGGACTTCGACCCGCCCAGTGCCTACGCTTACCTGCGCACGACGCTGTGGACGCTGAACAAAGCCATCGGGTCGGACTGGCTGGAGACTGAACGCGAGGCGGTTAGCATCAGGCCGGGCTACTGGCTGGATGTGGCCCGCTTCCGCGAACTGGCCGCTGTTCCTGCAACGCTGCTGGACGCGGCCAATCTGTACCGGGGCGACTTCATGGCCGGGTTCAGCCTGCCGGACAGCCCGGCGTTTGACGAGTGGCAGCTTCTCCAGCGCGAATCGCTGCGGCGCGAACTGGGCACGGCGCTGCACGCGCTGGTGCAGCAGTTGGCGGAAGCTGGCCAGCCGGAGGCGGCCATCCAGCAGGCGCGGCGCTGGCTGGCGCTGGACTCACTCAACGAAAACGCCCACCGCGAACTGATGCAGCTGTATTACCAGGCTGGGCAGCGGGCGGCGGCGCTGCGCCAGTATCAGGAGTGCGTAGACATCCTCAAACGCGAGTTGAAGGCCGCGCCGGAAGCGGAAACGGTTGAGCTGTACCGCGCCATTCAGGAAGGGCGGTCGCTGCCACCTCCCCTGGCGGACAAGGGGCTTAAGCCCCTTGTTCCTGATAAATCGGTACAGACCATTCCGGTAGTGCTCGCTGACGCCGTGCTGCACTACACCCTACCGGTGCAGACCACGCCGTTTGTTGGGCGGGAGCGCGAACTGGAGGAGATTTCGCGCCTGCTGAACGACCCCCACTGCCGCCTGCTGACTCTGGTCGGGCCAGGCGGCATCGGCAAAACGCGGCTGGCGCTGCAAGCCGCCGCGCAGGCTGCCGGATGCTGCGATTTAGGCGCGTGTTTTGTGCCTCTGGCCGGCGTGAGCAAGGACGAATACCTGATTCCCGCGCTGGCGGACGCGCTGCGCCTGACGATGCGGCGGGAAGGCGACCCCAGAGAGCAACTTCTCACCTTCCTGTCGAACAAATCCCTGCTGCTGGTGCTGGACAATTTTGAGCATCTGCTGGACGGCGCGACACTGGTGGCGGATATCCTGACCGCCGCGCCGGACGTGACCGTGCTGGCAACTTCCCGCGAACGGCTGGGGTTGCAGGAAGAATGGTTGTACGAAATTCAGGGGCTGGATTACCCACGCGATGCCGCCGTGTCCGATTTGGCAGGCTACGACGCGGTTGATCTGTTTATTCAGAGCGCCCGCCGTGCCAAACCCAACTTCAGGCTGTACGACGCCGACAAACCGGCCATCGCCCGCATCTGCCAGCTGGTGGACGGGATGCCGCTGGCGGTTGAACTGGCGGCGGCCTGGCTGCAACTGCTGACGCCAGGCGAAATCGTCGCGGAAATCGAGCGGTCGCTGGATTTCCTGTCAGCGCAGGTGCGCAATCTGCCGCCGCGCCATCGCAGCCTGCGAACAGTGTTTGAAAGTTCATGGCAGCGCCTGTCGCCGCTGGAACAGCGCGTGCTAAGCCGGCTGGCGATCTTCCGGGGCGGTTTCCTGCGCGAGGCCGCTGAAGCGATCACCGATGACGCCTCGCTGCCGCTGCTGCTGACGCTGGTCAGCAAGTCGCTGCTGCGGCGCAATCCGTTTGGCCGGTTTGAGATGCACGAACTGCTGCGCCAGTTCGCTGAGGACAAGCTCGACCCGGCGGAGCGCGAGCGGGCCTACGACCGTCACAGCGTCTACTATGCCAGTTTCATGCGCGATAAGGCAGTGGAACTGAAGGGTGCGGGGCAGCTTGAAGCTCTGAACACGATTGAAGCCGAGATTGACAACATCCGCATCGCCTGGCAGCGAGCCTTTGAGAACCGCATCGTTGAAAAAATCAGCAGCCTGATTACCGGCCTGATTATATTCTACACTATGCGCAGCCGGGTACACGAAAGCTGGGAGATGCTCACCTGGGGCATCGAGCACTTGCAGCCGGTCGCCAGCAGCGATAGCGAACGGCTGCTGCTCGCGATGCTGCACACCGCCCAGGCCACCACCCTGATGTACCTCCGGCAGGAGCAAATCGCTCAGGAACGCTTCCTCCAGGCCGAGATGGTGCTGCGCGACACTAACCACCCGGACGCGGCGCTGTCCTTCATCCAGATCAGCCGCATGTATAGCTGGCTGCACAGTAACTTTGGCGAGGCGGAACGCTGGGCGCGGCGGGCGCTGGCCGTGTTTGAAGCGCAGGGCGACCGCTGGGGGATTTCGCTGGCAATCCGCGTGCTGGGTGACATCGCACACGATCTGGTTCGCTACGACGAATCGGCGCCGCTGTTCCAGCGCAGCCTCGACCTCAGCCGTGAGATCGGTGATACCTGGGGCATCTCCGGCGCGCTGAAAATGCTGGGCGAGGTCGCCTATACGCTCGGCGATTATCTGAAGGCGGAACGGCTGTACCGTGAAGGGGTGGAGTTAAGCCAACTGGTCGGGGATATTGGCGAAATCGCCTGGGGCACCGACCGGCTGGCAGATAACATCGCCCATCAGGGGCGCTACGACGAGGCCGATGCGATGATCCAGCAGAGTTTCAGGCTGGCGCAGTTCATCGGCAACCGTAACATCGCCGCCTGGTGTACTTTTCACCGGGGCGAAATCGCCTACGCCCGCTACCAGTATCACGAAGCGCGGACGTTTCTGCTGGAAGCGATCGGGCAGTTTGAGGCGCTCCAGAACCGGCAGGGTGTCGGCTGGGTGCTGCATACCCTCAGCATCGTGACGCTGCGCCTGAACGACCCACACGGAGCCCTCCGGCTGGCGCAGGAAAGTCTGGCAATCCACGAGGCGACCAACCACCCCTGGGGGCAGGCTGCCGCTTATAACGATATGGGCGCGGCGGCGCTGGTGCTTGGGGACATGGAGTCCGCGCAGTTTTATCTGCGGCAGTCGGTGGCAATCGCCGGTAGCGTCAAATCCGTGATGCTCACGCTGAATCATCTGGTAGAGGTTGCGGTGCTGTGGACGCATATCGGCCAGCCGGAGCGCGCCGCCGAAACGTTGGCCTTCGTCCTCCACCATCCCGGCACCTGGGCACGCACCAAAGATCGGGCACGGCGGCTGCTGGACAGCCTGCCTCTGCCGCCGGACGTGCTGGCTGCCGCCTGCCAACGCGGTCAGGCGCGGCGGCTGGAGGCAGTGGTGGCTGATGTGGTCGAGGGATTGTTGTAGGGACATGGCACGCCATGTCCCTACTGTGCCACTACTGCGGTATATTCGTTGCCAGGATGATGAGATCGCGGCGGTAAATGGCGTCCACCAGCAGGCGGAACGCCAGACCGGACGCGGTATAGCGACCGGCTCCATCCTCCTGGGGGGTATTGTCCGGCAGCGGGGCGCGAATTTCGAGCAGGGCCACGGCTCTGCCGGTTTCGCCGTCTTTTTCGGCATACGCGGCGCTCACCTGCGCGCCGCGTTCCTCGATTAACTCCAGAAATGACCGCTTAACCACAAACGATTGTGCCACCTGAACCCGCGCCAGCAGTTCTTCAGCCGCCGCTTTCGCTGTTTCAGCGTCATTATACACCAGCCCAATCAATGCGACCTGCTCGCTATCCTTAACGGTGTCGGCCACAAACATCAGCCGGTACAGGGGCAGCGTGCCGAAGTCCGTCTCATCCGATGATGAGAAGTATGCAGGCGCCTGCTCGAACTGGCCGACATCTTCCGGCTTAAAGAACTGGATCTGCCGCAGCAGTCCCTTCCGGGACAGCACGGCTGCCGCCGCGCGGAAATCCGGGTTGTCCGCCAGTGAGGTCTCGCCCTGATGCGTCTCGATCATCGCTGTCAGCACCGCGTCACTGGCTGAATTCAGCACGTAACCGGGCAGCAGCGCCATGGGTTCGCTGCGGCCTAACTCGCCGCCGAAGGGGTTAGCCGGATTGCGGGATGGTAGATTAGTCCGCTGACCGGTGTCGCAGCCATCCGGCGGGCATAATACCGTTATATCGCCGGTGGTTTCAGCAGTATACTCTCGCGCCGCGAAGGCCGCGCCGATGTGGTCAGCGTCAAAATCTCCCTTCAACACCGTACCCATCGCCGGCGGCTGGCCGAACGTCAGCGCGCGGTTTATATCAAACCACGAGAAGCCGACAACTTCCTCCATACCTTCGAGATACATCATGAAATAATCCAGCGGCAGGCCGGAGGCAACCCCATTCATTGCCGCCAGCCACAGACTGCTTAATTCCGTCCGGTCAGCAAAGTCGCGTGCAGTTGGGGTGGTGATGCCGCGCGCGGATTCGACAGCGCGATAATCCACGTAGCCGACCAGCGGCACGGCCTCGTAAACTTCCGGCGTATCCGGCACAAACGCCAGCAGGTCCAGTAGCGGGTTTGTGTCTTCCTGCGCGGCGGCGGGCAGGCACAGCAGGACGGTAATGAGGAGAAACAACCCCAGTCGCGCGGGGGTTAACATACGGCACACTCCTTCAATCCATAAACCTCGTTTATGTGACGGTAGGGACACGGCATGCCGTGCCCCTATGGAAGGGCATAGGCTCTGTTATAAGGCACGCGGCACAGGAGGGCAAATCACTGATGCCCAAACCACATTTTAACCACGTAGGTGGGGTTTCTGGCCTACAATGGATTCAGGGTGAGTTATACAGGGGAAAAGCTGATGGGATCGCGCCTGTCCTTAAACATACATGGTCACAACGTACCTGATAAGGGGCGGCTGCTGGGTTTTTTGCAGGCAACGCAGCCGCACGCCGTGCTGGTGATGGACAACTTCGCGCTGGCGCAGGAAATCAAGCTGCTGCTGCCCGAGACGATGCTAATTTACCGCGCCTGGCCGGATGATGGCATTTACCGGCAGCTATCGCCGGAAGACTGGGTAAACCGCAAGGTGGCCGAACTGGGTGGGGCAGACATCTGGGCCTATACCACCAACGAACCCGGCTTCTCTGACGCGGCGCTGAACTGGCTGGTGCTGATCATGGAACTGGCGCAGCCACGCGGCCTGAAGCTGGTGGTCGGCAACTGGGCGGTGGGCACGCCGGGAACGGACAGCGACTGGCCGCGCGCCCGCCGGCTGCTGGAACTGCTCGACCAGAACCGCGCCACGATGGTGCTGGGGCTGCACGAATATGCCTGCGGCATCATCACCTCCGGCTTCATTGGCGGCAACCCACAGTTTATCGCGCCGGAGACGTGGCCGCAGGATGTTCATAACCTGAGTTTGTTTCACTGCGGGCGCTTCAATTTCCTCGTCCGCTACTGCCGCAGTATTGGTCTCAACCCGCCGCGCATCGTCATCACCGAACACGGCTTCGACGACGTGAGCGACATCAAACCCTGGGCGGAGTCACTGGCGCGTCCCGGCAATTACCTGAACATTCGCGGCTGGAAGTCGCTGCAGGCGCAGTGGCCGCAGTGGTTTAGCTCACTCGGCTGGTCGCCGGAGCGCGCGCTGTTCGAGCAGTTGGCTTACGCCGACCGGGTGATTTACCAGAACTCGCCGGTGGAAGCGCAGTTGATTTTTTCGTGGGGACATTCGTCGCCGGACTGGGAGCAGTTTGACATCAGCCAGGCGCTGGAGTTGCAGCAGCATCTGATCCAGTATGCGCAGCAGCCGGAACGCCGGCCCGCGCCGGTTGGCAAGCGCGCACCGGTGGGCGAACGGTCGCCCGACGACCGTTCTGCTCCCGCGCCACCTGTTCCGCCACCAGCGGATGACCGGCGCGACGGTGACAGCGTAGACACGCTGGGCAGGCTGATGACCGATGATGACCTGAACACGATCATCGCCGGTTTCCGCGCCGCCGCTAAAACCGGCCAGTTTAACTCGACGATCAGCAGCGGCTTCGCCCGTTTTGCCGACGTGCTGGAACGCTACCGGGCGAAACGGGGGGAGGGGTAAAGGCGCAACACCAAGACACAGAGCGTTTTCGGTTTTCAGTTATCAGACAAGAAGCCTTGCGACTGGTTGCAGGAATGCACGCTTATAGTTCCAAATTCCGTAGAAAACTACGGAAATCGTTCGTGCGGAGTGACACGCACGGGCTGAACTACGGCAGCCCCTATCCCGTTGCCAAAGGCGTTCGGGATTACTTTTCGCAGGATATTCAACGCGCCATTCACGTCTGCATGGATGAGCCGTCCATCACTGGCTCGAAACAAACCACGCTGGATGCGCTTGCCTGCGTAGACTTCGTGCTTCCCAATCGGTTCGTTGTCCAGGAAGCTGCACTTGCTGGTGTAACTTTCTTCGGTCAGGACGACTCGAATTCCCACCAATTCAGCCTTATAGGACAGCATCTCGATAAAACGAGCGTGTGGTATCTGCACAAAGTTCTGGTTGGTGCACTTGCCCAGGTTGATGTCCCGCTTCCAGCCGTCGTTTTTGCCAATCACCAGCGTTCCGATGTGATGCTGAACCAGCGTTTCGATGACGCGACGACTGGCGAGATGCAGATAGGCATTGACACGACGGTTGCGCTTGGCCGTAATTCCATCAATCCGGCGTGAGGTCTTGCGATCATCCTTCAGATAACTCTGCAATCGCGCCCGTTCCTTGTTGTAGTATTGGTTGATGGCCTTCAGTGGTCTGCCGTTAACCAGAAGCGGACAGAAGTCCGGCTGGTTTGAAGTTACAGTCGCCAAATTGTCCAGACCAATATCAATCGCGGCGATACGCTCAGGGTCAACAGCGGCGGGTTGAACGGAAGCAGTGTACACCACTTCCACCACGTAATGCGTCTTGCGCGGCACGATGCGTACCTGATCGAAGGATTTCTGCTGCGTCTGAATGGTAATATCCAGTTGCGAAGGTTGAATCAGCCCCTGCTTCTTAAAAACCTTTTTGCCAACGGCCTGAACGGTGTAGGTGAGCAGGTTTCGGCCTTCCGTTTTGTGTTTGTACTGCGGTAGCTTCGGCCTGCCCTGGAACGTCTCAGGATGGATTTCCCACGCCGCCCGTGCCGCGAAAAAGGCTTGCCAGTCATGGTCAACCTGCTTGAGTACCCACTGCGATACCTTGCGCGGCAAAGCGCAGTAGTCGGGGTTATGTTTCATCAGCTTATCCAACTCGGCGTAAGCAATGAAACGATGCTGAAAGATGTATTCCTGACGCACAGGGTAATTGGCGGCGTTGTAGAGGTTCTTCGACAGGCAGCAAGCGGCATCTATCGCGCCCCAACGCGGGTCGCGTCTGGTGATGATGTGCTGCTCAACCAATTGCATCTGCTTATTCGTCGTCACGCTTTAATGTCTCAGTGATCCGTTCAGTCTTGCGTTTAGCGCGGCGCTGACCATAAAGCCTTGCACAAAAAGAATAGACAATGGCAACCAGATCATCCAGCAAATCTTCTCCGCCATCGTCGGCCAGATTCACCACTTCGATGCTGCGCCCTTGTAATTCGAGCAGGACTTCGAGATAACGAAAGCCAAAACGGGTTGAGCGATCTTTGTGTTCCACAACGATTCGGGTGATGGTTGGGTCGCCCAGGAGTGCCAGGAACTTCTGCCGATTGTCATTAACGCCCGACCCCACTTCTTTCACAATGCTGTGAACCTGATAGCCTTTGGCTTCGCAGTACTGTACCAGTCTCTCAGCCTGTGCTCCCAGGTTATCACGGTTCTCACTTGAACTGACCCGCGCATAAACAACTACCCGTTCTGGTCTGGCAGCATCCTCATCGTTAATGATAATCGTGCCAGTGTCCATCTGGTAGCCACGAATCTTGCCTGCTCGATACCATGCCCAAGCGGTTCGATACGAAACGCCAACCCTACGCGCATATTCACTGAGTTTCATGTTTATACTTTACCGTATATTTCCGTAAAATGCTATAAATTCAGTGAACCTTTACAATACTTACCCCTGTACTGGGGTGATCCGTTCGTACATAAAATTCAGACCCTTAGCGAGCCACGGAAGCCTCTGGCGCTATAGAAAGTAGGCGCACTGTTGTGGTACACGAAGAGCTGGCCGTAGCGGCGATCAGCAAAGAGGGCGCCGCCGAGTTTTCTAATCTCAGCGGGTGTTTTCACCCAGCTCGACGTTTTCGTATCAAAATTTCCAAGTTTCTGCAACTCTCGATACTGTTCTTCCGTTAAAAGCTCAATGCCCATGGCAGTTGCCATATCAATCACGTTACCTGCTGGATACACTCCCTGCTTTTCTCTCGCCTGCTGCCCCTCACGGTCGTAACAAACATTTCTGCGGCCTTTAGGACTTTCCGCTGAACAATCACAGAAGATGTACTCGCCCGTCTTTTTATCGTAACCAACAACATCCGGTTCACCGCCAGTTCTTTCCATTTCATGGAGTGACCACAGTTTTTCACTGTTGGCTTCCAGCTTTGCCTGTACTTTAGCCCATTCAAGACCTTCATGGCGGTTCATGTTTTTCTCAAAACGGGCCTTCAATACTCGGAGTAGTTCTTCGCGTTGTTCTGCTGACAACTCCATATCGGATCCCTTATCTCTGCTTATCAACAAAAATGATACACATGTTCTACGAAAAGTAGCGTACAGGAAGATCCTTCATCAGTCAAGCGGTCGCCACTTCCACAGTGGCAACCGAGACTGCAACCTGATAACTGCTCTATACTCAGCGCTCGCCAACTCATGGTTAAATGAAAACCGATACATAGATTTTTCGTAGGGGCGAACCGTCGGTTCGCCCCTACATTCTATGAATCTGTGTTCGGTCATCCATCAGAACTTTCTTCACCGTCCGGTGAAGTCACGCAGGTACAAAAAGTCATGCCCGATGCTGCGGCGGCTGAGTTTGCACACGTTGGGCATGGTTCGTTTGTAGTGGTTGGCCTTCACGCGTCGCCACACGCTTTCGACAAAGGCGCGGTCGAAGCCTTCGTCCACCACCTCGTCAATCGTGTAGCGTTCATCCACCAGCAGGAACAGTACCTGATCTACCTCATTGTAGGTAAAGCCCAGTTCGCCCTCGTCGGTCTGGCCTTCCCATAGGTCAGCGGAGGGTGCTTTGTCCATGATCGGCTGTGGCACACCCAGCGCTGCCGAAAGCTGCCGCACCTGCGCCTTGTACAGGTCGGCAATCGGCTGTAAGGCGACGCCGCTATCACCATAAATCGTGCTGTAACCGAGCAGGAATTCCGTCTTGTTGCTCGTGCCCATCACCAGCCCGCCCCAGGCGACCGACTGGTCGTACAGCACGATCATCCGCAGCCGAGCCATGATGTTGCCCTTGCGCACGCTGCTCATGTCCGGGAAGCGGTTCATCAGTGGGTCGGCCATGTCGCTAATCGGCACATCCAGACTCGGCAGGCCGAGCGCGTCAATCACCAGTTGTGCGTCGTCCAGGCTGTTCTGCGCCGAGGTGCGGTACGGCATTCGCACCGCCAGCACGTTGGCTGCGCCGAGGGCTTCCGCCGACAGATACGCCGATAGCGCCGAGTCAATGCCGCCAGACAGGCCGATGACAGCGCGGGACATGCCCGCTTTGGCGATCTGGTCGGCGATGAAGCCGGTAATCATCCGGCGGGCGATGTCGGTATTGATGGTCAGGCGGGGGAGGATATTTGATCTAGTGACCATGTTTATTCACTCTCCTCTTGGCGTTCCTGGCGGCCTGGCGGTTCGTTCTCTTCTTCCACCGCGCCCCATGCCACCAGCGTCACGCGGTGCGGGAAATCTTCCTCGACAGCGATTTGCAGCGCGTGGTAGCTGCCATCCTGCTGCGCCTGCACCACGACAACAGCCTGATGTTTGCCAATAGCAACCACTTGCTCAACGCGCAGCTTGCCCAGCACGGCGCGGCGTTCTCGCCAGTCGGCCAAGTGACTCACGGCATCGGCGGCAACCAGGGCGGCAGGCGCGTAGTTTTCCCCAATATAATGGCTCAGTCGGTCAAAATCACCCTGGTTGTACAGCGTCAGCAGGGCGATCAGCCGCATCCCGGCGTTACTCTGCTTCAGGTGTGCCTGCGCGCTCATCCCTGCTCCTGCGGCGGGAAAATGTCGCGCAGGGGCAGCGTAAAACCGGGCAGCACGTCCTCACCGGCCAGCGCGCCGTCGCCGCTTACTTTGCGCAGAATCAGGCTGCCATCCGCGTTACGACGGCAGACATAGACCGAACGGCTGTCCGCGAATACCAGCCACACGATCTTCGTGCCCGATTCCAGAAACGACTCGGCTTTTTCCAGCAGTTGCCGTTCGGAATTGCTGGGCGATGCCACCTCGACGGCCAAATCCGGCGCAAACTCAAATTCCTTCGGCAGCGGCCAGCCCTGCCGTTCTTTCGAGATAAACGAGACATCGGGGATCAGTTCGTCGCCGTTGGGCAGCACGTAGGTTGTTGAATCGCCAAACACAAAACCAAGCTGATTCCTGTACACAAAGCCATACAAGAAGTAGAAGATAGCAGCAACAATCGCATTGTGAATTGGACTCGCAGATGGCACTTCGATAATCTCCCCGTTGAGCAGTTCGAACCGCTTCTCGGCGTTCTCCGGCTGGTCGTACAGCGCGCGTAAATCCTCACGGGTATAACGGTGTTCGCGGATTACCATAAACCTTGCCCTCCTGTCCGTAATGGGCGACCACGCAGGGTCGCACCTACATCATTCTATCACTCTCCATCCCGCCGCAGGATACGCCCCAACTCACGCAGCACCAGTTCCGGGCGTTCGTCACGCAGCAGGGGGAGGCGGCTGCGCGTGCGGTGAAGCTGGTTCAGGTCAATTTCCTGCGCGATCAGCTTTTCGTCGAAGTAACAGCCGCGTGTCAAAAATTCGCCATCCGGGTCAACGATGGACGAGCCGCCCCAGAAGTTTTTGCCATCTTCGTAGCCGACGCGGTTGCAGTGAATCACGTAGCTGGTGAACATGCTGCCATACGCCTGATTCACCAGTTCCACCCAGCGCGACCCGGACAGTCGGTCGCCTGCGTCCAGCCCGCGACTGGGACTCGCACTCTGGAACAGCAGAATGTCCGCCCCATCCAGCCACAGCAGATACGGCGGCGACAGGTGCCAGAAGTCCTCGCAGATCAGCATCCCGACCCGGCCATAGCGCGTATCAAAGGCGCGGACGTGTTCGCCCTGGTCAAAGTAGCGGCTCTCGTCAAACATGGCGTAGGTCGGCAGGTAAATCTTCTGGTGGATGTGCAGGCACTCGCCCTGCGACAGATAGGCCGCGCTGGTGTAAAACCGTTCGCGGCGGTCCTCCTGCACGAAGCCGAACATGATGTCCAGATTGCGGCTGGCGTCCAGCAGCGCGCGGAAGGTGGCATCGTCCCGCGTGGCGCGGATAGCAACCTCCGGCACAAGGTCCTGCACCTGGTAGCCGGTCAGCGACAGTTCGGGAAAGATGATGACATCCACGCCGGCCTTATCCGCCTGCTCGATGTACGCCAGGTGTTTATCGAGGTTGGCCCTCACGTCGCCGACCTTTGGGTATATCTGCGCGAGTCCGATGTTCAGACGCATATAACACTCCGTCAATCAAAAAGCATAACACAGCAGCGCAGCGGTTCAGGGACACAGAGGCGTGGATTGCAAACGCTCTGGTTCCTGGCGGCTAATCCCTAAAAGAACAGCTTGGCAAGGCTGAGAATGCCTTGCTTCCAGGGTACGCGGTGGGAAACGCCGCTCTGCCCCTGGAAGGCGTGCAGGTTGTCCAGATACCACTGGTAGTTACGGATGAGCGCGTCCTTGTTGGAATACTTCGGCTGAAAACCCAGCACCTTTTCCGCCTTTTCGATGGACACAAACGAGTCCTTGCTGGCGGTTTCGTACACCCATTTGTACAGCGGCGAGAGTTTTAGCGCTTCCAGGACGCGCAGCGCGAAGATGGCCGGCCCGGCGGGCAGCGGCACGATCTTTTTGCCGTAGCCGGCATAGTCCAGCACGGCCTGGTAATCTTCCTTCATCGTCGTGAACGCCTTCGCGCCAATGTTGAAAGTGTCGTTCACCACGTCTTTGGGCAGGGTGCAGCATAGGTAAATCGCGTCGCACAGGTCTTCCACGTCCAGCAGTTGGTAGCGGTTGTTGCCGCTGCCGAGCATCGGGAAGCCCCTGCCGTCCTTCGCCCAGTCATAAAACAGCGCGAACACGCCCAACCGTTCCGGGCCGATGAAGGACTTCGGACGGATGATCGGCACGCACATGCCCTTTTTACGGTACTCCAGACAGACTTCCTGTGCCTCGATCTTGGCCTTGCCATACGGGCCAACACCGTCCAGCTTATCGGTTTCCAATAGGGGATGGTGGTCGGGGATGCCGTACACAGCGGTGGACGATACCTGAATGAAGCGCTCAACGCCGTGCTGGAAAGCCGAGTCAATTACCGTGCGCGTGCCAACAATATCGGTGGTGTAAATATCTTCCGGCGTGTACAGCGGCAGCGCTGCCGCCGTGTGAATCACAATATCCACGCCGTCCATCGCCCGGTCAACGGCGGCGCGGTCGCGGATGTCCCCCTTGATCTCGATGATCTGGCTGCGTTCGGGATAGGTAAAATCGGCGATATCCAGCGAGACCACGCGATGGCCGCGTGCCAGCAGGTAACGCGCCATGTTAATGCCCAAAAAGCCCGCGCCGCCGGTAATCAGATAGGTTTGCTGTTCAGCCATAGCTTACTCCTGTGGTACGATCCTCTTTAGTCTACCATGCAGCCTGCCACGCCAACATGCAGGAAAACGGCTTTGGTAATCGAAGCCAGCGGGTTTTGTGAAATTCATCCCGAAGGTTGTAAAACTCTCACAATCAGATAGCTGCAATTTGTTGTAAGATGATCGGTGGAGGTTAGCCCATGCTGAACACATTTCATGGCACACGCTGCTTGCACCAGCAGCATGACAATGGCATCCACGAATTTGTTTTTACAGAGTCGTCACGGCAGGCGGTTGATGAGTGGTTTACGCAACTGGACTACATCACCCGTGATGTACCATCCGGGACGATGATGTACTTCCTGGTGCGTTCAACTGCTACCGACGTGCTGCCGGTGGCGTACATGATTAAATCGGCTTTCAACTGGGTGACGGAGAACCCGCACCTGTACACAGCACGGGTAGCGTTCCTGCACCGGTCCAACTTCTATTATCCCCATGCCAAGTCGTTTATCCGCGCCTGGCAGATGAGCAACGGCATCGCCGTGCGCTTTTACCCCAGTGACCGCCGCGACGACGCTGTGCGCTGGCTGCTGGCGGAGAATTAGCTCCCGTGACGCCACAGGGACATGGCACCGCCGTGTCCCTACAACCCTTTCCCGTTCAGCCAGACGATAATTCGGTCGGCAACCGCCTGCCAACCCGGCTCCAGCATCATGTCATGCGCCACTGGAAAGAATTCGGCCTGGGTATGGTAAGCGCGCGCAGTGCGTTCCTGCTCGCGGCGTGTAAAAACGCGGTCCTGCGCGGCGGCCAGTACCAGTACTGGCACGTGGATACCGGCTGGGCGGGGAAGATTCAGGAGCGAGGAATCCAGAAAGAAGCGGAACGATTCGCTTTGCAACCGTTCATGGTATGCCAGCACCTGCGTGTCCGGCAGCTCCCGTGAAAACAGGGTGTCCCGGCTGAGCGCCGGCGTGCCGACAAGCGGGTACAGGTCGAGCTTTAGGCCAGTTTTGAGCAGCGCCAGGGGATGCCGCAATCCGTAGCGCACCGTCGCCGGGAAAATGCCAACGACCGGAACTGGTGCCAGCAGGACAGCAGCCGGGGCGCGGCGGCTTTCCAGATACTTCTGCACCACATAGCCGCCCATTGAATGACCGATCAGCACCGGCAGTTTATCGAAGCTGCGGGCGACCTGTTCCACGTCGTTGACGTAATCCACCACGCTGGCCCAGCGCACCCTGCCGGCGCTTTTGCCGTGTCCACGCAGGCTGAGGGCGTGCGCTTCGTAGCCATGTTGAGCGAAGTACGGCAGGAAGTATTCATCCCAGCACCACGCGCCGTGCCACGCGCCATGCACAAACAGCAGCGGGGTAGGGCGGGGCGCGCCTTCCGGTCGGCGGGTAATCACTTCGAGGTGCATCAATAACTATCCTCTTGTTATGGCGTTTTGGTTTTTAACCCCCGCGCCAGCAGGTCGGCGATATGCATGACGCGGGCAGGGTGGCCCTGGCGCGTCAGGCCGCCGTTCATCTGCATCAGGCAGCTTGCGTCGCCGCACACGATTATATCCGCGCCGCTGGCGGCGATGTTCGTCACCTTGTCGTCCAGCATGGCGGAACTGATTTCCGGCATTTTGACGGCGAACGTGCCGCCGAAGCCGCAGCATTCGTCGTGGCCGGTCAGTTCGGTCGTCGTCACGCCGGCCACGCTGCCGACCAGCCGGCGCGCCTGCTCGCCCAGCCCCAGCATCCGCAGCCCGTGACAGGAGTCATGGAAGGCGACCGTCGTCGGCGGCAGCGCCGCGCCCAGGTCGGTGATGCCCAGGCCGTCCACCAGATATTCCGTCAATTCCCAGGTGATGTCCGCCGCCCAGACCGCACGCCGGTACAGCGCCGGGTCGTCCCGGAACAATTCCGGGTAAAAATGACGCACCATCGAAGCACAGCTCCCGGACGGCGTGACGATCACTTCCGCATCCTGGAAGGCAACGAGGAAGCGGCGGGCGCAGGCGCGGGCGTCGGCGTGGAAGCCGGTGTTAAAGGCCGGCTGGCCGCAGCAGGTTTGCCCCATTGGAAAGCGCACTTCCACGCCCAGGTGTTCCAGTATTTCCACCACCGATACGCCGGTCTGCGGGAAAATCATGTCCACCAGGCAGGTGACAAACAGCGACACGGGTTTGTAACGGGGGGAGGGACGAAGTTCGTCGGACATGAGTAATCTTCCTGAATTGGTCTATTGGCCGCTTGTCTGCCTGCGCCAGATGATTCCATAATATCGTCCGTAGGGGCGGGTTTATAAACCCGCCCCTACCATAAGCGTAGGAAGGGTTTACCGTATGGACAGCACCTTCACCATCCAGCAGGCGACTCTGGCCGATGCGCCGATTATTGTAGCGCATCGCCGCCGAATGTTCGAGGACATGGGCTTCGACGACACCGCCATTCTTGACGCGCAGGAACGGGAATTTACGGGATGGCTGCGGGAACGGCTGGAGAATGGGCGCTACCGGGGCTGGCTGGCAGTCAACGCGGCGGGTGAGGTGGTGGCCGGCGCAGGACTGTGGCTGCTGGACTGGCCGCCGGGGCCGATGGGACTGGCGCCGTTTCGCGGTTACATCCTCAACGTTTACACGGAACCGGCTTACCGCAAGCGTGGTCTAGCGCGGCGGCTGGTGCAGGCTACGATTGACTGGTGTCACGTGCAGGGCATTTATGCCATCAGCCTGCACGCCAGCGATGAAGGCCGTTCGGTGTACGAATCGCTCGGCTTTGCGCCCACTAACGAGATGCGGCTGATGCAGCCATCCGGCGTCACACCAGCGCCATCACCGTCAGGGTGAACGCGCCTGCGCTGAGATAGCCGTTCACCCGGACCGTATAGGTGCCATCAGTGGGGAGGCTAACGATCATCTCCACGTTCGGGCTGCTGTCCGTGTCGTCCGCCTCGGCGATGACCTCGCCATCCGGGGCGATCAGCGCAGCTACCGGGTCAAACCGGCTGGCGGGCGCGGCTACCACACGGATTAACACGCGCTGCCCGGCCTGTCCCTGAAACGGATAAAAGCGATAGTTGTCGCGCTGCGCCACGTCATCGGCTGCCAGAATCGGCAGCAGCGCCGGCTGCGGTGTTGGCGTGGGCGCGAGGCTGACGGCCCGCCACACCAGCGTATAACCGCCGCTGGCCGCGCCCGCCAGCGTCACCCGCAGCAGGTACAGGCCGGTCACAGGCGCGCGCGCCGCCGCGATTAAGCGATCGGTTCCCCCTCCGCTGGATTCTGCCTGCGCCACCAGCGAACCATCCGGCGCGACCAGCTCCAGCAGTGGCGTCAGCCCGGCGCTTAATGGGCGAATGGCGGCGGAAATCACGTCGCCCTGGCGCAGCAGCAGACTCCACACCTCGCGCTGGCCGCGCCGCAGCAGGGTGCTGTTGGTCGGACGGTCCGGTTCAATACGTCCGCGCCGCACCTCCTGCCAGGAATTGCCCGTGCCGTACACAATCATAAAATCGCCGGTGGCGCTGCCTGCCGTGACGTAGACCAGATAAACGCCGGACTGGGCCGGAACAAGATCAGCAATCAGCGCCTCGCCGTTGGCAGCGGCATCCACGGCAGCCACCAGTTCGCCGTCAGGGTTATACACTTCCAGCCGGGGACGCACGTTCCAGCCGGGTAATGCAGCGGCATACACGTTCACCGGCTGGCCGGCTGCCGCTTCAAAAGTGTAGCGGAAGACATCGCCCACCCGCGTGAAGCTGCCGATCAGCGGCGCGTGGTCACTTAAGCGGCTGTCGTTCAGCGCCGCGCCGGGCGTGGGGGTGAGGACTTCGACCATTGGCGTTTCGGTTGGCTGTGGGAAAACCGTCGGCGTGATGCCAAAGGCTGCCACGCTAAGGAACAGACTTAACTCGTAACTGCCGCTGAAACCGCCGCCGTCCGCTTGCAGGCTGTAAACGCCGCTGTCCGGCAGGCGGATGTTGCGCAGGGCCGCCGCGCGGTCGCCACCGCTGTCATCGTCCATCGCCAGCGGCGCGCCATCCGGCGCGTACAGGGTCAGCACCGGGTCGGCTGCACCCGATTGGCGCGTCAGCCGGATATTGGCGTACTGCCCGGCCTGCCCCTCGAAGGTGTACACGTGGGTATCGCCGGCGAAAGTGCCGGTTTGCGCCGCGCCGCTGGTGATCGCGCCCTGCATTTTGCCGAGCGCGGCATAGTAGGGCGGCGTGGGTGTTGGCACGCCGACCACCTGCGGCAGCGGTGAGGGTGTGACTTCGGCGGGGTTGGCGCGGTCGGTGTAACTCAGGCCAAGCTGGTACGCGCCGCTGCCGCTGACTGTGACGGTGTAAATGCCGTCGGTGGGCAGGGTCGCTTCAATGGTCGCGCCCTGTCCCAGCGGCGCGCCCGCGCTGTCGTGCAGTGCCAGCGTCACATCATCACCAAGCGCGCGCAGCCGTACCACGTCCCCGGTCTGTCCGACGAACTGCCACGCCTGATCGGCCTCGGCCAGCGTATCCGATACCGGCTGCCAGAAATTCAGAATCCGCGCGATGGCAACCGGCGCTGGAGTAGGGGAAGGCGCGGACTGGCACGCCGCCAGCAGCAGCGCCAGCGCCAGCAGCAAAGGTCGGGACATGGGCGGCCTCAAGGGTGTGCAAAATCCGGTATAGGGGAGGGTCTGAGACCCTCCCCTACGCACATTCTAGCGTGTCCCGCGCCAAACAGCACGGGAGTTGGAGTTAGCTCCCCAGCCCCAGCAGGCCGAGCAGCAGCTTGCCCAGCGTTTCGTCGCTGCTGGGTTGTTCCTCCTCCTGTGGGAAGGGATTGCCGGCAAAGTCGGGCGGCGGCTCGAAGGTGGGTAGCGGCGGCGGCTCAATCGCCTGCACCTCGTATTCCTTCACAATCGTCTGCGGTTTGTTGAGATCGTCTATGTAGTTGAGCGTCACGGTCACTTTCACCGGCCCCGGCTCCAGCGGCAGCACATTGATGCTTAACGAGGTGTCATCGTCCACGCGCAGCGGGCCGAGGAACGTTTCCGCGCCTTCCACCACCTCGGCGTTGTCCGCTGTGACGGTCGCGGTGGTGAAGTTCACCGCTTTGCGCCCCCGGTTGGTGATGCCCAGTGTCAGGAACAGCGGCTCGCCGATGTTGGTTTCCTCCGGCAGTGGCGATTGCAAATCAATGCTCAGGCGCGGCGGCAGCACAACCACCAGACTGGCAGACAGAATATCGGTGACGGATGAGCCGTCCGGCTTCTGGTAGCGCAGCGTGACCGGCAGGGTGTAGATGCCGGTGTCTACGGTGCTGTTGACGATAAAGTCCTGCGACAGCGTGACCGTGCCGCCGTCAGCTTCCACCGTCCCGGCAAAGACCGTGCCGCCGGAACCCATGGGCGCGAAGGTGGTGCTGGGGTTGGTCGTGCCGCTGCCTGTCCCGGTGCCCGTGCCGGTGCCGCCAGTGCCATCATCGTTGTTGCCGCCCGTGTTGCCGGGGGACACCGTGCCAAAGGTGATGAGCATGTTCTGCGCGGCTTCCTTGCCGACGTTTTTCAGTGTCACTTCCGCCGTGAACTGCTCGCCCGGCTGCAAAAAGGCCCGGCCTACATCAAACCTGTCCAGCAGCAGCACCGGCGCGGTGGGCACTACTTTCGCCACGTCCACCGTCACGCTGCTGGTGATCTGCTTCGATTCGCCGTCCTGTAAATAGGTGATGTTAAAGCCCTGCGGCTGCGGGCCGGGCTTGGCGCTGGTGCTGACGATCAGCGGCATTTCCACGCTGGCGCTGGCCCCGGCGGCTAGGTCGCCGACCGGGAAGCTGTCACCCTCCGGGCCGGCCAGCAGCAGGCCGCCATCGCCGATACGCACCAGCACCTGCTGCGCGTCCTCGTTGCCGGTGTTGGTGAGCAGAATCGTCACCGTCACCTGCTTGCCGGGTTCAGCCTGGGCGGGGTCAAACAGATAACGTGCCAGCGTGATCTGCGACGCGGTTTCGATCTTCTGCACCGTGACAGTCAGATTGCCCTTCGCCGTGTAACTCTCGCCGGTGAAGTCGCGGTAGGTCATCGTGATCGGCACGCTCTGCGGCCCGGCGGGTGTGTCCTCGGCGGCGGTGACGGGGATGTTTACGACGGTCGCGCCGTTTGGCCCCAGGTTGGGCAGCAGGATGGTCGCCTGGCCATTGGCCGGGATAAACTTGCCGCCGGGGTCTACCGACACCGACAGCCCTTCCGCCGCGCGCGTGCCGACGTTAACGATTTCCACGTTAAATGTGACCGTGCCGCCCGGCTCAATCGTGGACGGATTGGCGTTAAAGCTGCGAATCAGCAGATTTGGCGCGCCGGGAATGGGCGTTGGCGGCGGGGCCTGAGTGGGAATCGGCGGTGGATCGGTCGGTGGTGGTGGTGGATTGGTTGGCGTCAGCACCGACAGTGCGGTCACGCTGCACGCCGTGCAGGTGAACGAGTCACCCACGCCTGGCTCGATAATATAGACAATGTACGTTCCCGGCGGAATGGTTTCTGGAACGGTGGCGGTGATAACATTGGTGCTGGCGACGGTGGTTTGCAGTACGCCAAAACCGTTTAACCGCACCAGAAGCGGTTTGGCGCTGCCACTACTAAAAAATCCGTCACCGAGCAGGGTTAGGGTGGCGCCAACACCGGGATTGATGGTGGTCGGTTCGAATCGCAGGAACACAAACGATGGCCCCGGTGGCTGACCGGGCGGCTGTGTCACTTCCGGCGTACCTTCCTGCGCCGACGCGCCCCAGGACGCAAACGTGCCAACCACCAGCAGCGCCAGCAGCAGCGCGCGGACGATAAAACGTCCTTGTTGGGGCACGGCGCGCTGTGCCCCTACGGAGAAGCATTTATTAGACATCGGCCTCGCCAGGGGTTCAAAACCCCTGACTGGTATCTGGCGGCCTGAAGGCCGCTTGAAGCCCACTAAAGGGGCTGGTAAAACCTGCCGGTTATGTCTGTTAGCCCCTTCAGTAGGCCTGTTTTTCCTGTAGCTCTGGGTTTTTCTTCCGAATGGGGACGGATGTCTCCTGAGTGAAGACCCAGGGCGGCGTTTTACGGACAATCGCCTAGCCATCGTGCAGAACCTCTTTCTTGCCGGGGGGCAGGTGAATCCCGTTGCCGGTCCGGTTCTCTTTTAAACGTTTGCGTTCGTCCTGGACAACGCGGCCATCTTTCAGCCGGATAATGCGGTCAGCATAGCCAGCCACCTGTTCGTCGTGCGTGACGACGATAATCGTTTTGCCGCGCCGGTCGCAAAGCTGGCGCAGCAGGCGCATTACCGTCTGACCGGTTTTGCTGTCCAGCGCGCCGGTTGGTTCGTCGGCCATGATGATCGGTGGGTCGTTAAACAGGGCGCGGGCAATCGCCACGCGCTGCTGCTGGCCGCCGGAAAGCTGCGACGGACGGTGGTCAAGCCGGTCTTCCATGTTGAGCGCCGTCAGCAGCCGGATGGCGCGCTGCTCGCGCAGGTCGCGCGGCATCCCCGCGAACACTCCCGGCAGCGCCACGTTTTCCAGCGCGGTCTGCGTGGGCACCAGATGGAACGCCTGAAAGATGAAGCCCACCGTCTCGCGGCGGAAATCGGCCAGACCATCGCCGCCCAGGCTGTTCAGGTAACGCCCGGCCACCTCAATCTCGCCCGCCGTCGGGCGATCCAGACCGCCAAGCAGGTAGAGCAGCGTGCTTTTGCCTGAGCCGCTTGGCCCCATGACGGCGACAAACTGTCCCTGGGGGATGGTCAGGCTGACGCCGTTGAGCGCGTGTACCTGCTGGTCGCCCAACTTGCTGCCATTGCTGCGTTCGACTGCCATGCTGCGCTACCTGTAAATACTCCATCAACAACTGGCGGGTAGAGGCCAACCGCCGGTTGGCCCCTACGGTTCGCTCGGCGGTGTTCCCTCCGGCGTGACTTCCGGCGTCAGCAGCGGAAGGAGTTCCATTGTTTCCGTCGCGTCTGGCGTGGTGTCGGGCAGCAGGCCGAAGGGTTCGGGCGTGAATTCGCCCCAGGGCGGGCCGTCTGCTTCGCCACCGAGCCTATCCGGCAGAATACCTTCACCCAGCGGATTGTCTGGCGCGAAGAATTCGCCCGGCATCTCGCCGGAGAAGTCCGTCAGCGGCGCTTCCTCTGGTGCGGCAACCGCGCCGGTCAGCACCGGCACCACTACGACGATAACCACCCACACCACCACCACGATCAGCACCGCCCACGCTTTGCCCTGTAGCGCCATTCGCCCGCCGATGTAAATCAGGACCAGGCTCCACAGCCAGAACAGCGTCAGGCGGCTGGTGAGCGACAGCAGCAGGCTTCTGGTAAACGTGGGCAGCGCGGCGTAACCCTCCCACTGTGTCAGCAGACCGGAGATGCCCGGTTCGCCGACCGTGCCGCCAGCGGCGTAATACAGCAGTTGCAGCGCCGCCATCAGCCCAAACGGCACGCTGGTCCAGATGGCGATCTGAACGTTGTGCCCCAGGCTGGGCGCGACGCCGTTAAACAGCGATACTTCGCACAGCAGCACCGCCAGAATCGCCCAACCGAGGATCACGCCGCTGGCTGCCAGCAGCGCGGTTGTCCACGTAGCGGAAACGTCGGGCGCTGCCGCTGAAGTGTCGGTGGGTGGAATGGGCGGTGCTTCTCCGCCACCGCCGGGGAATCCGCCCGGCTGGACGGCCACAACTCCTGGGCCAATTGGCACCGGGCCACCACCGCCGCCGCTGACATTCCCGCCGGGAAACGCACCGGTATCCACCGGCGCGGCGCCGGTATCTCCGTTCAGCAGCGCTTCCTGCCGCACGGCGCTGATACCCACCAGGGCCAGAATCAGCAGCGCCGCCCATACCCACTGGCGGCTGTTGGCCGCAAATGGCAGCGCCCGGAAGAAAGCGCCCGGTTCCAGCAGCACCAGACTGATCTGCCCGACCAGGCTGCGCGGACGACTGCGCGCCAGGGCATAGTCCCGGTTGTTGATCGTTTGAATCTGTTTGTCACCCATGCTACTGCCAATCGCGCGCCCCGGTGCTTTATCCACCGTAATGGATTAACCTTTCTCTTACCTTACGACTGCCGGCAGGGAAAGGCCACCTTATCAGGACGCGTCTTACGGGACAAAAGTTCCACCATTGCGCTATTATAGCCTGTCTCGCGGTTGACCTGTCAACCACCGCACCTGACGTTTCACCGATGAGCGCGCTACGGTGGTAATACGGTCTGAAATAAAAGCGGGGAAACTGTTACGAAAGCGGCGTTACCTGCCACAGCGGCAGCGCCGCCAGATCAACCTCAGCCGGCATAACCGCCCCGACCAGAAGCCGGAGCAGCCGTTCAGCCGGCGAGGATTTTCTCGCGGCGCTTGCGGTCTTTCAGGCGTTCCTCGGTATCGAGAATCCGTTTGCGCATCCGCAGGCTGGCGGGTGTGACTTCCAGCAGTTCATCGTCCGCCAGAAATTCAATGCAGTCATCCAGACTCATCATGCGCGGCGTATTCAGGCCGGCAGTGGTTTCGCTTGGTTTGGCGCGGTGGTTGGTCAGGTGTTTGGCCTTGCACACGTTCAGGTCGAGATCGCCGGGGCGGATATGTTCCCCGATGACCATGCCCTGATAAACTTCGGTCGCCGGCGTGATGAAGAACGTGCCGCGCTGTTGGACATTGACCATCGCGTAGGCGGTGGAAACGCCGGTTTCCATCGCCACCAGGCTGCCAAACTGCCGCCCCGGAATCTCACCCGCGACCGGCTCGTAACCGGCGTGCAGGCTGTGC
This sequence comes from Chloroflexota bacterium, assembly GCA_016223085.1. Classification (GTDB taxonomy): domain Bacteria; phylum Chloroflexota; class Anaerolineae; order Aggregatilineales; family Phototrophicaceae; genus CFX2. The sequence goes on along the minus strand of JACRPS010000003.1, from coordinate 1,003,335 downwards.
ATCTGCCCCAGGCCACTGGTGGCGCGCAAAAACTGTGACCGGAAACCGAGGATTCCACGCGTGGGCACACGGTACGTCAGGTAAGTTGTGCCGCTGTCACTGTACATGTTGGTCATGATGCCGCGCCGCGCGCCGAGCAGCTCTACCACCGTGCCAACGAGGTTATCCGCCACTTCGATATGCACTTCCTCGACCGGCTCCAGCAGTTCGCCGCTGTCCGGGTCTTCGTGGTAAATCACTTCCGGCTTGCTGACTTCAAACTCGTACCCCTCGCGGCGCATGGTTTCGATCAAAATGCCGAGGTGCAGTTCGCCACGCCCGCTGACGATGAAGCGGTCGGGCGAGTCGCCGTCGGCCACCCGCAGCGCCACATTCGAGCGGGTTTCTTCGTACAGGCGCTGGCGCAGGCGGCGCGACGTGCCCCAGCCGGTTTTGCCCTCGCGCCCGGCAAACGGCGACGTGTTGACGCCAAAGGTCATGCGCACGGTCGGCTCTTCCACGCTGATCGCCGGCAGCGGTTCGGTCACGCTCACGTCGGCAATCGTGTCGCTGATGCCGATTTCGTCCAGCCCGCCAAACGCAAGAATGTCGCCCGCCGTGACCTCAGTCGCGTCCAGTTTGGTCAGGTTATGGTAAGTGAACAGATACTCGATGGTGCCGGTGGTACGTTCGCCGCGTGGGGTGATGCGCGCCACCGTCATCCCCTTTTTCATCACGCCAGATTGCAACCGCCCAACGCCGATCTGCCCCTTGTAGTTGTCATATTCCAGCGTTGTCACCAGCAGGCGCGGCGGCTCGTCCGGGTCAACCGTCGGGCCGGGAATTTCCTTGATGATGGTTTCAAACAGCGGCGTCAGGTCGTTGCCCACCGTCTCAGCCGAATAACCGGCGCGCCCGGTCAGTCCAACGGCATAGATGACCGGAAAATCGGCCTGCTCGTCGCTCGCGCCCAGTTCGATGAACAGATCAAACGTTTCGTTCAACGCTTCCTCGACGCGCGCGAACGGACGGTCCACCTTGTTGATAACCACGATCACCCGCAGCCCCAGCGCCAGCGCCTTGCGCAGTACGAAGCGCGTTTGCGGCATCGGGCCTTCCACCGCGTCAATCAGCAGCAGCGCGCCGTCCACCATGTTGAGCACGCGCTCAACTTCACCGCCGAAGTCGGCGTGGCCGGGGGTGTCCACGATGTTGATTTTGACGCCGCCCCAGGTGACAGCGGTGTTTTTTGCCAGAATGGTGATGCCGCGCTCGCGTTCCAGGTCGTTGGAGTCCATGATGCGTTCGCCGACATGGGCGCTGTCGCGGAAGACCTTCGACTGCTTCAGCATCCCATCCACCAGCGTGGTTTTGCCATGATCGACGTGCGCGATGATGGCGATATTCCGAATGTCGTTCCGTACTTGCTGCACAGAGTGTTCCTTAGTTTCCTATAATCGTTGGTGAAATCACCCTTGATTCTATCATAGGTAGGGTAAGGAATATAGGGGATTGACTCGGTGTTGCTATTCCGGCTGAAACACAATCTATGTTACGATGATGGTAGTATACCCCTATGGGTATAACACGGATAGAGGAGGAAAAAGTTCATGAAACAGTTTGTAGTTCTTGCTGTCTTGCTGAGTTTGAGCCTGGTTGCGTTTATACCGGTACAGGCGCACGAAGGGTGCGAAGCGGTGACGATTGAGGCGCTGCGCCACTGCGTACACCATGCCCTGGAAGCTGGGCACATCACCAATGTCGGTGTTGCCACCAGCCTGTTTGCCAAGCTGGACGCCGCCCAGGCATCGCTGAACCGGGGCAACACTCACACGGCGATCAATCAGCTTCAGGCGTTCATCAACGCCGTCGGCGCGCAAGCCGGAAAACATATTGTTTCCGAGCACGCCGAGCACATGATTCACCACGCGCATGGGGTGATCGCCGCTTTAAGCTGATGGTTGTTCGCGGTTGAGTTTCGTGGCCGGGGCGACCCGGCCTTTTTGTCAGCCTTTCACCGCGCCGAGCGTGGGGCCGCGCATTGAGCCGCTTCTGGCGAAGGCGGGGCAGATGATGGTCGAGGCGGTTGAATGGTGTTCGTTTGTTTTATTTTGAGCTAAATTAAAGCAGTTCGAAATTGAGAAACAGACTTAAACTTGCTTATCGGGGGGTAACAGTTAGATACACGTGAAACGAGGGGTACTCACTGATGAAAGAACAATCAGCCGGTGCCTTTATTGAAGCGCTCACCAGACGCGAGATGGATGTCCTGACCTTGCTGGCCGAGGGATTATCCAATCAGGAAATCGCCGCTTCACTGGTCATGGAGGTGGGCACAGTCAAGTGGTATAACACCCAGATTTACAACAAACTTCAGGTCAAAAACCGCAAGCAGGCCGTGACCCGCGCCCTTACGCTCGGCATCCTCGAAGCTGATACCGGTGACCCCCGGCAGCAGCCGCAGCATAACTTGCCCGCTGATACGCTGCCCTTTATCGGACGTCGGCGTGAAATCAATGAACTCGTGCAGCAGTTGACGAGTGACAAATTCAGGCTCATCACGATTTTGGGTCCCGGCGGGATGGGCAAGACACGATTTTCAATCGAGGTTGGACGGCACTTGCTCGGCTACTTTCGGGACGGCGTCTATTTCGTGCCGCTGGCTGCGGTAACGTCTGCTGAACATCTGGTGACCGCCATTGCCGACGTGATCGGTTTCAAATTCCACAGCGATCTGCCACCGAAGCAGCAGCTCTTAGATTACCTCCAGAAGCAGCATATGCTGTTGCTGATGGATAATTTTGAACATTTATTGGAGTACGCCGGCTTTTTGACCGACATCCTCAGGTCAGCGCCGGACGTAAAAGTGCTGGTAACCTCCCGCGAGAAACTGGGATTGAGCGGCGAAGTTGTCTACGTGATTGGAGGGCTGTCTGTCCCGTTTGATGAAAGCGCCGACATTGTCGCTCACGATGCCGTCAAACTGTTTATGGAGGCTGCCAATCGTACCATTTCGCCGATGACCGAGGCGGACATAACAACGGTCGCTCGTATCTGCCGGATGCTCGGCGGGATGCCGCTGGCGATCCTGCTGGCGGCGGCCTGGGTAGATACCCTGTCGCTGGCCGAAATCGAAGCGGAGATCAAATCCGGGTTGAACATTCTGGAAGCAACGCTTCGGGACGCGCCACCGCGCCATCAAAGTATTGAAGCTGTTTTTGACTATTCGTGGAAGCGGCTTACAACTAACGAGCAGATGGTGTTCAGGCGCCTGTCGGTGTTTCGAGACGGTTTTACCCGCGAAGCGGCGCAGGCCGTCGCCGCCGCTAAAATTCATGATTTACAGCGGTTGGTACACACCTCCTTTCTGCAACACCTGCCGTCTGAACGGTATGCCATCCACGAATTGATGCGGCAGTACGGCGAACAAAAGTTAAACGAATCCGGCGAACTTGAACGGGTGCGCCAGAAACATGCCGATTATTTTGCCGGGCTGATCGCGCCGGTAGGTGAGCTAGTCTGGCTTATGGTTACCCCTGACGTGCTTGAGAGGGTCAACGCGGATTTTGAAAATGTACGGGCGGCCTGGCACGTATATCTGGAAAGAAAAGACTCTGGTGGCCTGCGGCAACTGCTGGATGGTATCTGGCACTTTCTCGATCAATCCAGCCGCAGCCAGGAAGCGATTGACCTGTTCGAGGCGGCGTTGGACAGGTTTGATGGCGAAAGCGGGGATGACGTAACTCTGTTCCGGGGACAGGTTCTAGGGGCGCTTGGCTGGTTCTACAACGATATTGGCAGAGGAACCAAAGCTATTGAACTGACTCAAGAGGCAATAACTATCCTACAACCGTTTGGCATCACCAGCTCGCTGTTACAGGCGTATGTGGGACTGGGAATCATGTTATTCTTTGCCAACAGACTGCAAGAAGCAATGGATGTGTTCGAGCGAGGCTTCGCGTTGTCACGCGGGACGAACGAACAAAAATGGTGGCCTATTCTGTGCAATCAAATTGGAGCGGTCAACATCCAACTGGGTCAATACCAACAGGCCCTGACGTGGCTGCAACAGGTAGAGGGGTATCACTTCAGTCTCGTCCCCATCGGTGAAGTCCTGCATAAACTGGGTGAATACGCCAGAGCGGAGGAAGTGCTGCTGAAGTCGCTTGGGCAAGTCGGGTGGCATCGTTACTACAACGCGCTGAGTTATAGTTTGTTGATCGAAAATGCTGTACACATGGAACAGTATGAAAAAGCGTGGCGTTATCTCCAGCGGGGGCTGCAATACGTGGACGACGAGGCTTATGCCTGGGCGGCGCTTGATTTTCTGCAATCTGTGGTGGGTCTGTTCAAGGGCGAAAAACAGTATCAGAAGGCGGTGGAGCTGCTGTCGCTCATCGTCCACCATCCCCATACGATAGCATTCTCTCGCGCGCAGGCTGCTCAAGATGAGAACACCCTGCGCGCTTTGCTTGCAGAGGACGAATTCGCGGCTGCCTGGGAGCGCGGTAAGCACCTGAATCTGGGAGCGGTGATAACGGAACTGATGGAACAGTAGGGGATAAAAAGGGCAGGGATTGGGTGTCACCTGCCCCGTTAGTCGTTTTCATATCTGGACTTCTCGTCCGCGATTCGTATATTCCTTTATCGGTATCAACCGTTTTCCCAGAGTAGCTAACCATTGCTTTGTTTCCCACAACCGCCCCCTTCGCTCATAAGGTGTTGGCAGATTGTCAAAGTCTGGAACTGTCTCCAACAGCTGCACCCGCTGTTCGTGTTCCAGCCTTGCTATCATCATGCCTGAATATACGTCCATCGCTTCCTCCTCTTACGATAATTATGGAGCAGCACGCCGAAGGGACTTTTAGCCAACAAACTGGAAAAATGAATATCAGTCTTGAATGTGGGCAATATGCCTTTTCAGCGTCCGTTGAACGTTTGAAGGGATGGATTGCCTGGTTGCAGGAGAGTTGTTCCTCGAATACAGGCAACGCACATTGCGGACGATTTGCTCGAATAGCGGTCGGAGCAACATTCCCAACTCCCGTACTGCTTCAAACTGCACCCCTGCCTCGATCATCTCTTTCTGGATCATGGCTGTCTCCTCGCAAGTACTCTGTTTAGCCATTACTGTAGTATCTTGCGAGAGAGGGGTCACCTGACCTGAGGATAGGAAAACGGTCAGGAAAAAGTCAGGCTGTGTCAGGTCGTGAAGAATCGGCAGACCGGATGAAACACCCGGTGGCCGATTCAAGGAGTGTAGCCGGTGATTGCCTGGAGCGAATTGGCGTTTTGTGATTGAGTGTTATAGCCGGGGCAGCCCGGCCTTTTTTGTCAGCCTTTTACCGCGCCGAGCGTGAGGCCGCGCACGATGTACCGCTGCACGAACAGCGACAGCACCACCGGCAGCGTGATAGCAATCAACATGCGTGTCGCAAGATAGCCGAAATGCACGCCGCGCACCGTGCTGGTGCTGGCGACCAGAAAGGTGTAGGGTTTGGCGTCTTTGGGGGCCATCACGCTGGCGAACAGGTATTCGTTCCAGGCGAAGGCAAAGCAAATGATCGCAGCAGCCGTGAGCGCCGGTGTCGCCAGCGGCAGCGCCACCCGTAGGAAGATTTGCAGCGGGCTGGCACCGTCCACCAGTGCCGCCTCTTCGATCTCCTCCGGGAAATCGGCGAAGAAGTCACGCATAATCAGGATGGCAAACGGCAGCGTAAACGTGGTGTTCACCAGAATCATGCCCGGCACGGTGTCAATCAGTTTAAGCCGCTGCATGAACAGGAAAAACGGGATGAGCGTCGCCACCGGCGGCAGGAAACGCTGCGACATCACCCATGATACGATGTTGCGGTTGCCGATGCCGTAGCGGAAACGCGCCAGCGCATAACCTGTCAGCGTGCCTAAGAGGGTCGCCAGGAGGGTCGCGCCGACAGAAATCATGATGCTGTTGCCAAGCGCGAACGCCGTTTCGCGGCCTCCCAGTCCAAGCTCCGCCCCCCAGTTTTCCAGGCTTGGTTGGAACTGGAGGAAGGGCACGAAGGTGGGTTCAAGCGCCTGCCGCTGGGTTTTAAATGACGTAATGACTGCCCAGGCGAATGGGTACAGCACCCACAGCGTGACCACCATCACCGCCAGCCAGAGCAGGATACGTGGCAGCGGCGAACGGCGAATCGGCGCGAGTCGGGGCGTTTCTAAGGGAAGACTCTTCGGGAGTGTGGTCATTACAGATTCTCCTCCGGCACTACTCGAAGCGCGCCCGGATGCGCCAGAAATAAATCGAACTGATGATAATGGCGATGATAACCAGGATGTAGGCCAGCGACGAGGCATAACCCATGTTGAAACTCCTCAAGCCGGTGATGTAGACGTAATACGAATACGTCTGCGTAGCCGACCCTGGCCCGCCGCCCAGCATCGAAAGCGGAATGTCCAGGATTTTAAACGTCTCCACCAACCGCAGCAGCGCCACCGTGCCCAACGCTGGCGCGATCAGCGGGAAGGTGATGTGCCGGAAGATCGGCCAGCCGGAGGCTGTGTCCAGCCGCGCCGCTTCGTAAAGTTCATCGGGGATGGACTGCATCGCCGCCAGCACGATGATGAACACAAACGGCGTCCACTGCCAGGCGTCCAGCAGCAGCACTGCCGTGCGCGCCGACCAGGAGTCTGTCATCCAACGCACGCCCTGACCGCCCAACCCGCGTATAAAGCTGTTGATCGAGCCGCTGGTTTCGTTAAATAAGATCAGCCCCATAAAGCCAAGCGCAATCGGCGCTGCAAACAACGGCATGGTCAAGATACCGCGAAAAATCCGCAGGCCGGGCAGGTTGTGGTTAAACAGCCAGGCGACGAACGTGCCCAGAACCAGCGTGACCGCCGTGCTTCCCAGGGTGAGGTAAACGGAAGTTACGACTGTCTCACCGACGCGCAGATCACTGGGAATGGAGGCGTAATTTTCCAGCCCAATCACGTCCCAACCGCGATTAAAATTCCGCATGTTGGCGTTGGTGAAGCTGAGATAGAGGGAATAAATCAGCGGGAAGATCGTGAAGGCCAGAATCCAGATGATACCCGGCATCAGGAAAAAGTAACGGGCACGGGTTTTTTTGTACATGACATCGCCCCAGGAGTATTCACTTCAAATAGATAAGGGGAGAGGAACGTATCCTCTCCCCGAACCCTCTAACACATCACACACCTGCGGTCGGCTGCTAGCCGCCGGGCGTGTAACCGATGCCGGTCTGGTAAATCTGGAGTTGCTCCTCGCGGCCCAGGTCGTTATTGGTGTTTTCCCACTCCTGCGCCACCAGGTCAAGCGCCTCCTGAGGGGTTGATTCGCCAATCATGGCCTGCCCCAAGCGCGTATCCAGGATTTCCCAGAACGTGACCGTGCCGGGAATACGCAGGTAGGTCTGGTAGATCGGATGGCTGAAGAAATTCTCGCCGTAGCCGGTGATGTATTCCTGGGCGTCATCCGCGTTGTAGCCGGCGTTGACGTAATCCTCTACGGTGGCCGTTCCCATCGGCGGGAACAGGGTGTAAGTCGCGCCCGGATCAACACCCGTCCACCCATAGACCACGTTCCAGAAGTTGATTGGCTTGGCGGCGTGCATCGCCATGAAGTAATACGCCAGTTCGGGTGTGTCGGTGAAGGCCGACATCACCGGGAACCACGAGCCGCCGGTGGTGTTGCCAACACAGTTCGGATTCTCGCTGTCCTCTACGAACTCACCCGTTTCGCGGTCATACCAGCGTTCCGAGCAGGGGATACGCGCGCCGCCCAGCTTACCCTGAATGATCGAGCGGCTGGGGTCCTGCGCCAGCGAACCCACGTCGCCCCAGGAGAAGGTGGCAATAGCATTGCCGTTGAGGAAGTTATTCCACGCTTCCCCCAGTTCCCAACCGAACTGCGCTTCTGAGCCGGTCGCCGCCAGTTCCTTCAGGAATTCCAGCGCCGCCACGTGACCCGGCTGGTTGATGAGCGGGGTCAGGTCGTCGGGGTCGAACCAGTACACGTTGTCGTATTTTGTGACTTTGCCCGGATCGTCGCCTTCTGCCGGGGTGATGGCAAACGGAGCCGACAGCGACATGAAGTGGAACATCCCCTGGCCGCCGGTTCGCAGGTGCAGGCTGATGCCATCATCGGGGTCGCCGTCGCCGTTCCAGTCCTTGCCGTTGAAGAACCGGGTGACGGCCAGCAGTTCCTGCCAGGTCTTGGGTGGCACGGGCATTTCCATGCCGGTTTCCGCCTGGAATTCTTCCTGCCACTTCGGGTCGGTCAGGATGTCCTTGCGGTAGTAAAGCATCTGGGCGTCGCCATCATTCAGCACGCCGTACCACTGGTCTTCCCACTTCATCAGGTTCGCCAATGACGGAAATACGGCGTCGCGGTCCCATTCCGGGAAACCTTCCTGGTCGAAGAACTGCTCAACCGGCTGAATCCAGCCATTGACCACGTAGTCCGACAGGAACCACGCGCCGATGTTCATCACGTCGTAGCTGTTCTGCCCGGTAAGGAAGTCGGTAGAAGTCGTGGTGAAATACTGCGCCTGTGGAATTTCGACGATTTCCAGGGTTGCGCCGGTGGCTGCTTCAAACGCCGGACGCCAGAAATAATACGGGCCGGAGATACCACCGCGCGCACCGGCCTGCTGAACCGAAACGGTCAGCGTTTGCCCGGCAAAACGCCCGGTCGCGTCCGGCAGGTTCGCGGCCAGCAAGGCTTCCATCGCGCTGGAGCGTTCCTGGTCGTTGGCAACCTCCGGGAACAACTCTTCGGCGGTCTTGCCCATGAAGGTCTGGTCTTGAGCCAGAACGGTGGTCAGGCTGAGAAGGGTGAACAGAGCCGACAGAACGAGAACAAACGTAAACAGCCTACGATTCATAATCTCATCTCCATAATACAGAGTCTAAGTACAGCAGACGTTCTCGTAGCGACTTTCAGTTGTCTTTGGCTTGACGAACCTCCTTGGTGTGGTGGAAGTAAGGAAGGAAAGCGTGTATTGTGTAGCTCACGTTTACACTATAACATAATCCCGCGCTTCCTAGCAATCGCTCCGCCGGTGCAATTGGTACGGCTGTCAGCCAGCGGATTGCAGGAAGTCCGCCGCTTCTGGTAAGCTGGTACGGTATTTCCGTAGGGGCGACCCGGCATGGTCGCCCAGGGCGCACATCGGCGCGCCCCTACAAACGGCGAATAGGGATAATCCATGCGCGACCAACTGCGTGAGTACATTAAAGCCCACATGATTAAAGACACGTCGTACCCCCTCAAGGACGACGAACCGCTGATTACCGGCGGGCTGGTGGATTCGTTCTCGCTGGTGGAACTGGCGATTTTTATCGAAGATACGTTTGGCGTGCATTTTGACGACCCCGAACTGACCGCCGCTAACATGAATACCGTCAACCAGATTCTCAGCAACATTGAGGCCAAACAGTAGGATGAGGAACCCCTATCCCCTGCCCTTTCCCTATTCACAGAGAAAGGGAGTAAAACCGGAAACAACTGCCTTCCCCCCCCTCTCCGTTGATGGGGAGGGGGACGGGGGGAGGGGTTAAATGTCTGACCTTCCCATCACCCCTGACCGGCGTCCGGCCACGCTGCTGGAACAGGCGCGCTGGCTGGCCCGCGAACGCCCCGACGAAACCGCTGTCCTCCTGATCGAGCACGAAGGTGAGCGACGCCTGACGACCCACGATTTTTTTACAGGCGCGGCGCGCTTTGCCGGGGCGCTGGAAGCCTGTGGCGTGAAACCCGGCGATCTGGTGGTGCTGGTGCTACAGCACGGCGAGGCGGTGCTGAACGGCTTCTGGGGCGCGCTGCTGCTGGGGGCAATCCCCTCGATTTTTCCGTTTCTGTCGGACAAACTCGACCGCGAACGCTACTTTGACAGCGTGCGCCAGTTGGTTGACCATTCCGGCGTGCGGGTGGTCATCGCCAGCCCGGAACTGCACGTGCCGTTGCAGGAACGGCTGGCGGGGATTCCGTCGCTGGCAGCGGTGCTAAACGTTGACGAGGTGGTAGGGGCACGGCATGCCGTGCCCCTACAGGAATATCTGCATCGTAATCCCGCGCAGCCGGATGACACCGCCTTTTTGCAGCACTCGTCCGGCAGCACCGGCCTGCAAAAAGGGGTGATGCTGTCACACCGCGCCGTGCTCAATCAGATTGCGGCCTACAGCGCCGCAGTTAACCTGTCGCCGGATGACGTGGTCGTAAGCTGGCTGCCGCTGTATCACGACATGGGGCTGATCGCCGGCTTTATCATGCCGGTGTTGCAGGGGATTCCGCTGGTGCTGATGTCGCCGTTCCACTGGGTGCGCGACCCGAAGATTTTGCTGTGGGCTATTCATCACCATCGCGGGACGCTGTGCTGGCTGCCAAACTTCGCTTACAATTTTCTGGCGACGCGCATCCGTCCGGCGGCGATCACCGGCCTCGATCTGTCGTCGTTGCGGGCGGTCATTAACTGCTCCGAGCCGGTCTACGCCGAAAGTCACCGCGTCTTTCTGGAACAGTACGCCTATTACGGCCTACGTGAGTCGGCGCTGGCGACCTGTTACGCGATGGCGGAAAACACCTTCGCCGTGACGCAGAGCGCATTAGGCGCGCCGCCGAAGCTAGATGTGGTAGACCGGCGGGCGCTGATGGAAGACCGGCAGGCAGTTCCCGTAGGGACACGATATATCGTGTCCCTACAGACCACTACGTTGGTTTCCTGCGGCGTGCCGATTCCCAACTGCGACATTAAAATCGTGGACGAGCAGCGCCAGCCGCTGCCGGAGCGCCGCGTTGGGGAAATCGCGCTGCGCAGCGATTCGATGCTGACCGGCTACTACCAACGTCCTGACGCCAGCGCCGAGGTGATGGCCGACGGCTGGTATTTCACCGGCGATATGGGCTATCTTGCCGATGGTGAATTGTACATCACCGGGCGCAAGAAAGACCTGATAATCGTCGGCGGCAAGAACGTGTACCCGCAGGACATCGAAAATCTGCTGAATGACATTCCGGGGCTGCATCCGGGGCGAGCGGTGGCGTTTGGCGTGTTTAACGAGCAGTTGGGCACAGAGGACGTTGCCATCGTAGCCGAGGCCGATACCGACGACCTCGACGCCCGCGCCGACATCATGCGCGAGGTGCGCGCCCGCGTGGCGCAAAGCACTGATGTGATGGCGCGTTACGTGCATCTGGTGGACGCCAAATGGCTGATAAAAACCAGTAGCGGCAAAATCGCGCGCCGGGCGAACCGCGAGAAGTTTATCAACGAGGTGCTGAACAAAGTGCCGGAACAAAGATAGCGGGTGGCGGTTAGCTTTTGGCTTATGGCGATTGGCCGGTCAGGATAGGCTAAACTATTGTAAGATGGAGGCAGGTCAGAGCGAAGGATGAAGGCAATGGTGGAACGGGTTGAGGAACACAAGCTGCCGCCGCCGGGAACGCGATTGACAATGGAAGAATACGAGGCGCTGCCGGAAACGAATCAAATCGTTGAATTGATAAATGGAGTGCTGATCGTGAATCCTCCGCCTTTGCTGAAACATCAGCTTGTCAGCGGGCGTTTATATTCCCGGCTGCAACCGATTATTCCCAATGGTGTGCTTTTGTATGCGCCAGTGGGTGTTCGTTTGGCGAAAGGCATTATTCCTGAACCTGATCTGGTTTGGGTTGCTGAGGGCAGCCAGTGTGTCGTCGGTGAAAAATACCTGGAAGGCCCGCCCGATCTCGTTGTTGAAATTTTTTCGCCCGGTTCTGAAAGGTATGACCGCCGGGACAAATTTAATCTTTATCAGCGTTTTGGCGTGCGCGAATACTGGATGGTTGACCCTGACGCGCAGTACATCGAAGTTTACCGCTACGAAAACGGCGCGTTCGTGCGTCAGGGCGTGTATGGGCCGGACGAAACCTTTGAATCGGCGGCGCTGGGCAAGCCGGTTGATCTGAAAGGCATTTTTGATTAGCGGCGGATTTGTACACTGGCGGATGTATTCCGCACGGCGTTGTAGGGGCGGGTCTCAGACCTGCCCCTACGTTTTCGTATACCAATCGTTGTGTTTGGCCTTCTGGCGGCAGATATAATGGACAAAAACCGCGCTGCGTGTGAAGGGGGTAACAACCATGCGCCGCCTCGTCTGTCTGCTCCTGTTCGGACTGTGCTTCAATATCGTCGCGGCCCGCGCCCAGGATGACAACATCATACCGAGCGACGACCCGCCGTATCCCTGCCCGTACACCAGCGGTGCGTATTACCAGCCTAACCTGTTCCCGCGTTATGACATCAACAGCAATTCACTAACATTGGTGGACATGACCACCGGCGAAACCGTGCGCGTGCTGGATACGATAGCAGAACCGAATATCCGCCTCATCAACTGGTCGCCCGACTGCCGCTATCTGTCAGGCGCGGTGGGAGAAATTCGGGCTTCAAGTCCTGTAAGATTCGACTGGTTGGGGTACGAAAACTATGTGAGCTGGTATTCGCGGGATATTGTGCTGTGGGATGCTCTTAACGGTGGTCGAGTACAGAGTTTTATCAACCCTGGCAAAAGGATTTTTCGCCTCAAGACTCCAGTCGTATGGAGTCCGGATAGCCAATACGCGCTTATTCTTGGTGGTTGCCCCAGCCTTTACTATGATTGTGCCATTGAACGGGAACGTTATGATTTTTTATGGATAGCCAGCAACAACAGCGCCGCGCGTTTTGAACAACTTCCGTCAGGTGAATCCATCCGGGGGAGGAGCGAACGCTTCATTCGCTTTATCCCAAATATGGCTCGTTTCGGACAAGAATATTGGGATATATTTCGCGGTTGGTTGTGGGGCAGCGCACCCGGTGGGGTTGCGATCTATAGCCTCGCCGACGGTTCGTTAGTCACTTTTCTGAAAAACCGCGCCTGTGAGCGATGTCAGTGGGGCGCAGAATCACGCTTTGTTTTTTCAAGCGATGGTCAGAAAGTTACACTTTACAGCATCGCTCAACGGGGAACAGTCGGAGCAATCACCGTCTACGATCTCGCCACAATGACCGGAACGGAAGTGAACGTCGAAGGGCTGGCCGCGCCATACATCCCGTTTGCCGATTATCATCCGGTGGCACTGTCGCCGGATAATCGTTATCTCGCCGTCGGTTATGACGCAATCCGCGTGTGGGACTTGCAGAACTTGCCGGAAGCGGTTGAAGACCGGCTGCCGATCTACCGGCACGGTGGACCAACGGCGCGCATCTGGAGCGTGCGCTTCGCCGCGCCGGGCGTGATCGAAACCACCAGCGAGGAAGGCACGCAGCGCTGGGATTTGCACACCGGGGTGTATATTCCGTAGAATAGCGCACGCTAACTCCTCCCCCTAGCCCCCTCCCCGAATTCAGAGAGGGGGAATAATACACGTCTCCGTGTTAGCCCCTCTCCCTTGAATTCGGGTGACCGAAGGAAATCACTTTAGGGAGGGGCGGGGTTGGGGTGAGGGGGTTAACCATGTGCAAATGAGGTATGAGGTTTCTTGCAATGCGGACAATCTCCGTGAAATGGATATGGGCGGCGGCACTGCTGGTCGCGGTGCTGGTGATCGCCGGCGGCACAAGCGCGCAGGAAGGCGCGGTTGATCCCGAAAGCTGGAAAAGTGCGCCAGTGCTGCCCGAAGTCAGCGACAAAATGCGCGAGGTCTACCAGCGCGGGCTGGAACTGGGCAACGACCCCAACGCCTTCTCCAAAGTGGGCGACTGCCAGAACGTGACTGCCTATTTTCTGATGGATTTTGACCAGCCCGGCCAGTACAACCTGGGCGAATACAGCGATTTGCAGGCGACGATTGACCACTTTGCCGGGTCGTGGGGGCGGGAAAGCGCCTCGGTCAACCCCGGCTTTAACGTGGCGTCGGTGCTGTCGCCGATGTGGGCCGACCCCAAGTTGTGCGAAAAAGGCGAAAATCCGCTGAAGTGCGAGTATCGCCTGCACAGGCCGAGCATCGCCATCATCAGCATGGAAACGTGGTGGTCAGGCCGCCCGGCGGACGAATACGAAAAATACCTGCGCCAACTGGTGCAGTTCTGGCTGGATAGCGGCGTCGTGCCGATTCTGGGTACAAAAGCCGATAACGTCGAAGGCGACCACAGCATCAACGCGGCGATTGTACGGGTGGCGCAGGACATGGAAGTGCCGCTGTGGAACTTCTGGGCGGCGGTGCGGCCTTTGCCGAATCACGGGCTGGAAAAGGACGGCTTCCATCTGGTCTATGCGCGCCCGTTTTTTAACGAGCCGGATTTGCTGCAAGCCGGTTGGCCGATGCGCAACCTGACGGCGCTGCAGGCGATTGACGCGGTATGGCGCGGCGTAACGGATGATTCGTCGGGTTAGGATTGTCCCAGCAGTTCCGAGGCTTCGGGTGAAATCTGAATCGTACCGGCAGGGGCGGTGTGGCACAGTTCATCCGCGCCGGTTATGGCTTCACCCCAGACAATATAACGCGGCAGCGCGCTGCTGGTTAGAACCGCGCCCTGCACCGGCCCGGTGTGGATGCCGATGTGCAGCGTGATACCGGCTTTTTCCTGCGCGCCGTCCCGCATCTCCCGCGCCAGCGTGCTGATCTGCCGGGCGTGATGCTCCTGCGGCACGGGCGCGCCGCTGACAGCGACGTACACACCGCCGGGGGACTCGATGCCGTACACGCCGTACTGCGCGGCCAGCGCATGGAAGGTATCAAACAGGTCGTTCAGCACGTCCGCCGCTGTTTCCGGCGCGAGGTTGTTTAAACCGCCGACGCGGGCGACCAGCGCGGTTGCTTCCGGGAAGGTGTCGGTCACCCGTTCGCCGCGCCGGGCGCGTTCGGCCACTGGCGCGGGCAGCAGCCCGCCGGCAAGAAGCTGCTGCTCGCGGTCGCGCAGGCGTTTTTTTTCCAGGCTGGCGTTGATGCGCGCCTTGAGCAGAATCGGGTTAAACGGCTTAAACAGGTAATCCTCCGCGCCCATCTCGATACACTTCACGACGCTGTCCAGATCATCCACCGCCGAAATCATGATAACCGGGATGTGGCGCAGCCGTTCGTCACTTTTGATGTGTTCCAGCACCTGATAGCCGTTGAGGCGCGGCATCATAATGTCCAGCAGCACCAGATCGAAGTCGTGCGCGGCCACCAGTTCCAATGCCTGTGCGCCGTCCTCGGCCACCAGCGCGCGATAACCCTGCCGTTCCAGCCGCCGCGACAGCATATCCCGGTTCATTTCGTTGTCGTCAACAACCAGGATAAGCGGTTCGGCGGCGGTCATGGCTGGGCGCTCCGTTCCAGCAGCATGTCAATCTTGGCGACCAACTGCGGAAACTTGACCGGCTTGTTTTCGTATTCGTCACAGCCGGCTTCCAGGCAGCGTTCGCGGTCGCCGGCAACGGCGTGGGCAGTCAGCGCGATGATGGGGATATGTTTCGTTTCCGGCGCGGCCTTCAGGCGGCGGGTTGCTTCCCAGCCGTCCATCACCGGCAGGCTCATGTCCATCAGAATTAGATTCGGCATTTCCGATTGTGCCAGCGCCACGCCCTGCGCGCCGTCGGTGGCGATCAGAATCTGGTGGCCGCGTTTTTCCAGCCGGCGGGACAGCATATCCAGGTTCATTTCGTTGTCTTCTACCAGTAGAATTTTAGCCATGATTCCATATCCTTTTTTAATACGTTCCGCAGGGATGCACCGCCGTGTACCCCTACAAGGTTTCCGTGCCTTAGCGCCGCGTGTGTTTGCGTACCAGGTCGCGCACGTGGCGCAGAAGCTGGTCCGGGTTCAGTACGCCTTTCTGCAGCACCTGTTCTACCGTGCCGTTCAGCTCCCGGCGTTCGGCGTCGGTCAGCGTCATCGCCGTGATGACCACCACCGGTATCTGCGCCCAGTCCGGGTTTTTCCGCATTTCGGCGACGACGTGAAAGCCGTCCATCTCCGGCATCATCAGGTCAAGCAGCAGCAGGCTGGGCGGGCGCTGCGCCAGCAGCGACAAGGCTACCACGCCGTTCTCGGCTTCGGCAACCGTCCAGCCCTCTTTTTCCAGCATGTGCCGCACGATCTCGCGGGTGCTGTCGTCGTCTTCGGCGACCAGAATGTAGCCGTTGTCCCGCGCCGACTGGTGGGTGTATTTCTCCAGCAAACTCACCAACTGCCGCCGGTCAACCGGCTTGGTCAGGTAATCCGCTGCGCCTAACGAAAAACCCATCTGTTTGTCGTCCAGAATGGTCAGCATCACAACCGGCACATCGGCCAGTTCCGGGTCGGCCTTGAGTGCCGACAGCACCGCCCAGCCATCCTTGCCCGGCAGCAGCACATCCAGCGTGATCGCGTCCGGGCGCCGCTGCTTCGCCAGCATTAACCCCTGGTCGCCAGTGGCGGCGGTTTCAACCCGGAAACCCTCTTTAACCAGGTAGCGGGCGACCAGATCGCGGGCGACCGGGTCATCGTCAATCACCAGCACGGTGCTGCGCGGGTCGGTGGGCTGCGTCGGGTCATCGCTGTCGGCGTCGGCGCTGGCGCTGTCGGTCTTGCGCCGGGAGACATCGGCAGGCAGCAGCACCGTAAACACCGCGCCCTGGCCGGGTTCGCTTTCCACCAGAATATCACCGTGCATGAGCTGGCAGAAGTGGCGGCTGATCGCCAACCCCAGTCCAGTGCCGCCGAATTTGCGGGTGGTGGACGTGTCCGCCTGGGTAAATTCCTTAAACAACTCCTGCAACTGGTCGCCGCTGAGGCCGATGCCGGTATCGCTGACGCGGAAGGTAATCCAGTCAATGCCGTCGTTCGGCTGACGCGACACCGATAAACTCACAGCGCCGCCGTTGGTGAATTTACAGGCATTGCTAAGCAGATTAAACAGCGTTTGCCGGACCTTGGTTAGATCGGCCAGCATCGCGCCAATGTCCGGCGGGTAGTGGACGGTGAACGTGTTCCGGTTTTTCTCTGCCAGCGGCTGAATCGTTGCCTTCACGTCCTCGATCATCGTTGCCAGGTCGAACGATTCCAGGTACAGGTCCATCTTACCGGCTTCGATCTTTGACAGATCGAGGATGTTGTTAATCAGGTCAAGCAGGTGCCGCCCCGCCGCCTGGATTTTCTTCAGGTCGGGCACCAGTTCTTCGTAACCGAGGTCAGCGGCGTCCTCCTGCAGCATTTCGCTGTAGCCGATAATCGCGTTCAGCGGCGTGCGCAGTTCGTGGCTCATGTTCGCCAGGAACACGCTCTTGGCGCGGTTGGCCGCTTCAGCAGCATCCTTGGCGTGCTGCAATTCGGCTTCCGCCCGCTTGCGCTCCGTGATGTCCCGCGCCATGCCGCGATACCCCACCGGCGTGCCGTTCGCATCGCGCATGAGCAGGGCGGAAAGTTCGATGTATTTTTTCTCGCCGCTGCCGGTGATGATCTCGCAGTCCTGCGCAGTGGCGGCTTCGCCGGTGGTAAACACCCGCTGGCCCAGGGCAATCAGTTTGGCAGCGTTGGCTTCGTCCATCAGGCTGGCAAAGTTCCGGGTCATCAATTCTTCCCGCGAGTAACCCAGAATCTCGGTCAGCGTATCGTTGCAGAACTTCAGCCTGCCGTCGAGGTCAACCTCGTAATAGCCTTCCTTGATCTGTTCCAGCAGCGTGCGGTAGCGTTCCTCGCTCTCGCGCAGGGCTTCTTCAGCCCGGCGCTGCTGCGTCACGTCGCGCAGAATCGAAATCCGGCCAACCGGCCTGCCATCCTTGTCAAGGTAGGCCGAGGCGCTTAACTGCACGTCCAGCACGCGGCCATCCTTCGTCAGCCGCCTGGTGTTGGCGGCGCTGACCTTGCTGCCGGCGAACAGCGACTGCACGGTTTGCAGCGTTTCTTCCATCACCTCGTCCGGCACGAAGGCGATGCGTTTGCCGATCAACTCCTCTTCCGTCCAGCCAAACGTCTGGACGAAGGCCGGGTTGACGTACTGGGCGCGGCCTTCCAGATCGTAAATCACAATTGGGTCAGGTGAAGAATCCAGCGTCAGGCGGTGCCGTTCTTCGCTTTCGGTCAGGGCACGGCGGGCCTGAACGCGCTCCGTGATGTCCAGCACCATCGAGTTCAGGCCGACGACTTCGCCGCGTTCGTTGACCAGCGGTGTGTTGTACCAGTCGCAAATCAGCGTGCGGCCATCCCTGGTAACATTTTCGTTGATGCTGCGGACGGGGCGTTTTTGCTCCAGCAGACTCTGGCCGACCTGCTGCACGTGTTCGCGGGCGCTTGCCGGCACGATGAAATCCCATGCCGCGCGCCCCAACGCTTCCTCGCGCGTGAAGCCGAACAGGCGCTCCGCCGCCGGATTCCAGTCCAGTACGTGAAGTTCGGTATCCCACTCGATCATCGCCAGCGGCATCTGCTGCGCCAGCAGCGCCCACCGCCGCTCCGACGCCTGCACCACGCCGCCGCTGTGCCCCACCTGTAATTCGTTCTGCTCCATCCGACCATTAACTCCCGCCTGTCATACTCCTATTATGCCTGAAAATTCGCGGTGTGGCGATAACCGCGCGGTGGTTTTTACCGTAGGGATATGGCCACGCCATGCCCCTACGGCTGTGTATTACGGCGGCGTAAAGGAGAGGGGCGTGGGTTTATGCGGTTCAAAGGCGTAATAAACGGTAAACGGACCAATACGTTCCTGCCGGTAGCGGAGTCCCTGCGCGGCAAAGGCGCTTTCCAGCCGTTGATTGAGCGCCGGCACGTTGGCCGTGATGTAAGCCGCCTGGTCAGCGCGGTCGGTGGCATCGGCATAGGGGCGGTAGCGATTATCGGCGGCGTTGTAGCTGAGGTCTGCCTTGTAGGGCAGGGCGGAACTGTATTGCAGCCGTTCGCTGCTGAGGAACGCCAGCCGGAAGGCAATCCAGTAAGTGGTGTAGCCATGATGCAGGTTGTTGGCATCGAGGAAGGCAATCAGGTCGGTGTCGTAGTCGTTGGGGATGTGCGACACCGGGTCGAACTGGGTGGTGAAGCCCGGCGGCATGGTGGCCGCCACGATCTGCCCGGCGGCGTGATAGCCGATCACCAGCGCTACCAGCGCGACAGGCAGAACGGGCAACCGGCGTAGGGGCACGGCATGCCGTGCCCCTACGTATAATCCATCTATCAGCATCCCCAAAACAATGCCTAGCGGCAGTGCCAGCGGCAGAAAGTAGCGTCCTGTTGGGTCCGCGCCGAACGATGACGCCACAAACAGCAGCAGGAACAGACCGAGCATCCCGAAAATGAGCGCGCGGGCGTCCGGCTTTAGGGGATTGTATACCCGCGCAAGGCGGTACAGCGCAACGGCGTACACCAGCGCGACCAGCGCGCCAATCGCCGGCAGGAAATAGGCCGCCGACCAGGGGACGCGCAGGCCGATCAGGGCGGGCAGGCCGACGACCAGCAGCCCCAGCGCGCGCTGCGGCGGCGGCACGTAAGGCAGGCCGATTCCGGCAAACGTGCCGGTCTGGCGGTTGGTGAGAAAGGTGGAAATGGCCGCGCCGCCGGTTTGCAGGTCGAATATCCACCAGGGCGCGCTGCCGATAATGAAAGCGATGAGGGCGACAACGATGTGCAGGGACACGATAGATCGTGTCCCTATGGGCAATCGGACGACGCGATACAAAATCATCACGGCTACCGGCACCGCGTACACGGCAATCAGGCCGTGTGTCCACCAGCCCAGCCCGGCGCACAGTCCCAGCAGCGCCCAGCGCCAGATTGAACGCGGACGCTCGTGGGAAACTTCGTAGCCGAACAGCAGTACCAGATGGCCGAGCAGCAGCACTTCGTTGTAACCGCCGAGGGTGGCGGTGGTGTACAGCGCGACGTTGACGGTGGGGACGGCCAGCGCCAGCCCGGCGGCGGTAGCTACGATGCGCCGTTCCGACAGCCGCCACGCTACGAGATAGCCGGTAGCGACCACCAGCAGATACAGCGCGCTCTGCACAACCCGTACCGTCAACACCGATTCGCCCAGCAGGCGGAAGCCAATTGCTACCAGCCAGGCGTCGAGGCTGCCCATATACGCCTGCCCGTAGAAAAAGACGGGGCGCGCGCCTTGCAGGATGTGCCGCGCCATCAGCGCGACGACCGCTTCATCGGCATGGAACGACACGCTGCCGCTGGCAAGCAGCAGGACACGCGCCAGCAGTGCCAGCAGCAGAATCGCCAGCAGGTGATGGCGCGGAAAGGTGGGGCAGGCGGGTTGGGTGGTTGTCATTGGCAGCACCGTAGGGGCGAACCGGCGGTTCGCTCCTACACCATTGTAGCCAACTTATGCCACGAAAACCCTTGACGTGAGGGCGTAGGGACACGATAGATCGTGTCCCTACATAAGTTAATTCCTACGCCGGTACACATCGTATGCGCCGACGGAATGGATGAGGTCGTAGTCCTGGAGGCGGTCGGGCGGGTAGAGGTTGGTGTACTTGCCAAACTCGCCTACGATCACGTACTGCGGGTTCACCTGCTGGTGAAAGTCGTACAGCTCGTGGGCGGGCGGCGCACCATCCCAGGTTTCGGCCACTGCGTAAGCCAGCACGATCTGCGGCGGGTAGTGATAGGTGTGGTCGGTCAGTACCGCCAGTTCCTGCTCCCAGGTTTCGATCAGCGCGTCTGTTGGGACGTTAGCGTCAAGGTACTGCGCCAGTTGATAGGCGCTGGCACTGCCGCCGCGCAGCACGGCGCTGGCCGTGCTGTAGAGGGGCAGCACGTACACGGCGATGGCCCACGCCAGCGCCAGGGCGGCAATCGCCGCCTTCTCACCGCTGAGAGCCGCCCGCCATCCCTGCCGGTCAAGCCGCAGGCCGGCGGTTAAATCTTCAACCAGCCGGACGACGAAAAAACCCGCCAGCGCCAGCGCCAGAAAGGCATAGCGCGGCCATGCCAGCGAGGTCATAAACATGCCGAGAGCGACCAGGATAAACAGCAGCACCGTGCCGTATCGCTGCCCGGCTTCGCTCCGCCGCAGGCTGAGGACAACGCCGTACAGCACGGCGGGCACCAGCATCATGCCAAACACGCCGCTGTCAAACAGGAACCTGACGGCGCGTTCCAGCGACGACAGCCGAAGCTGGAAAAATGCGCCGGAAGTGGCACTGCGTAGCGTCGCCAGGTTGGCCTGCAGGTCGCCCTGTTTGCCGAGTGCGATCAGGACGAGGTACGTCCAGCCGGCGAACATCAGTCCGGCGATGATGCCGGGCACTACAAACATGCGCCAGCCGCGCTGTTTATACCACACCAGATCGGCGACCCAGGCCAGCAGCATCCCCGGTAGCACCACCAGTGCGATCTGATTTTTCGTGATGCAGGCCAGACCCATCAGCACGCCGACGCCGATTTGCACCGGCAGCCGCCGCGCGCCCGGTCCCAGCCACAACCACAGCCCCAGCGCCGTAAAAAACAGACCGGGCACTTCGCCCAGCACAGTCCGGGCGTTAAAGACAAAATCCGCGCCCGGCGACACCAGCACCAGCGCCACCGCCGCCAGCGCGCCCCAGGGCGAGAGCAGCCGCCGCCCCAGCGTGTACAGCGCTACCAGCGCCAGCAGGCCGTAGACCACAATCACCAGCCGCGCCAGTGGGATGCTAACGCCAAAAGCGCGGAACGCCGCCGCCACCGGCAGCATCACCGTCGGGCCAACGCCAATCGCCGGGCCATAATAGCGGATACCATCGCTGCTGAAATCGGCGTAAATGCCGTTGAGCGCATAGTTTTTGGCGACGTGCAGGTGCGATCCTTCGTCATACCAGGGCGTTGGATAATCCGCCAGCCGGTAGAGCAGCAGCCAGGCCGCGATCATGATTCCCATCACCAGGGCAATCCGGTGAAGTTTCAGGCCGCGCGATAAGGCGCGGTCGCCCGTTTGACTGTAGGCTGAACTCGCGTCCATAGCAACGCCCCCTTACGTTCGTCTGAGAGAAAAGTCGGACATGCGATTATGCAGTAGGGACACGATCTATCGTGTCCCTACAACTATAGCTCGTTTCAGCAGGGGTGACCTAACAGATCACCCTTACGTCCGTAAATTTGTGGTGATGAATCGGTTAGCTCACGCGCTCGGCGTTCTGCCATTCGGGAACGGTTGCCAGCACCTGTTCCGCTAGCCGGATAGCAAACCGCGTGACGGCCTCGCCGTTGCCGAGTTCCGGGTAGATCATGACCGTGTTGCCCATGTACAGGCGGTCAACGGGCGTCTGCACGGGCGGGATTTCGTGACGTGTGCCCATCGGGCGTATCGGCTCAACATATTTCGCCCGCTGCACGATGAACTCGATGATGTTGGCCTCGTCGTAGTCCGGGAACATACGCCGGAAGTGTTTCATCCACTCGGCTTTGACCTGCTCATCCGGCCAGTTTGCCATGTCGTTGTCTGGCGCGATGTACTTGGGCAGGTAGGCGATGTGATAACCCTTGACGTGTTTCGGGTCAATCAGGTTGGTGGTTTCCACGACCGCGGTAAAGGGGATGGACTCGTCGGTGATGTTCAGCACGTAGTAGGGCATCAGCGATTTTTTGAGGATGAGCATCGGGCACATTACGCCCAAATACTGCTGCTTGCTCAACAGCGCCCGGAAGTCCGCCGGCGCGTTGGGTATCAGGCCGCTGAGGATAGGTGATGCCAGCGTGCTGATGACCGCGTCGTAGGCTTCGACCTGTCCGCCGACGCGCACGCCGACCGCACGCCCGGCTTCGATCACTATTTCCTCAATCGGGGCGCGCAGGTGGAACGTCACACCCAGCGCCTCGCACTTCTGCGCCAGGGCTTCGATCAGCGTGTAATAGCCGTTTTCGAGATAACACATCATCTCTTTGGAGGTGACGCCCTCACGCGTGCCCATCATCCGGCGCAGCCGCGACCAGATGTAAGTCGCCGGGACGTTCTCCGCCGTGCTGTCGAACTTGGCGCGCAGCAGCGGCTTCCACACCTTGTTAAACACCCCACGGCCACTGATGCGCACCAGCCAGTCCTCGACCGGCACGGTGTCCATCTTTTCCCAGTCGGTTTCAAACTGGGCGAAGATAACCTGCAATCCCAGCCGGAAACGCTGGAACAGGTTCAGCGGCGGGAACAGCAGGAAGTCCACCGGCGTGTTAAACGGGTAGATATGGCCGTTATCGTAAAACCCCTGCTTGGTAGCCGTGAAATGCAGCCTGTCCTTCACGCCGCTTTCTTCGATCAGCGTTTGCATGGACATGTCGCTGCTGAGGATGGTGTGGTAGAAGCGGTCCATGCGCACGCCGTCGTACAGCATATAGCTGGCGAGGCCGCCCAGGTTGTCGCCGCGTTCGTAGACGGTGACGCGCAGGCCACGCTGCGCCAGTTTGTAGGCCAGCGTCACGCCCATAATCCCGCCGCCCACCACAGCGACCCGGTTCGCCTGATTCTGCATTGGAATTCCCCTTCGGACTCCAGTCCGGTCAGTGATTCAGGCCGGGGCGATTCCAGCAATGCGCCCGGCGCGGACTCCGCAACCGGGCGTTTAAGCTGGCGTCACCTCAGCCAAAGGTGTTAACTCATGCTGGTAATCAGCACCCCGGCAATGATAACGGCGATGCCAAACAGCCGCATGGCGTTGAGGCGCTCCTTGAAGATGAGATACGACCCGATGATGATGCCAATGTAACTGAGGCTGGCGAACGGGTAGACGTAACTCAGTTCCAGGTGTGACAGCGCCAGCAGCCAGAACATGACGCCGGTGCCGTACACTGCCAGCCCGCCGATCACCCAGGGCGAGGTGGCAATCCGCAGCAGGATTTTGCCGCCGCCGGCAGTGCTCATGCTGCCCATGCCGCGTTTCAGCAGCAGTTGGCCGGAAATCCCGAAAATGGTGCTGAACGCAACAAACACAAACGGCGACATCTACGAATTCCCCTTTGCCGGGCGCGGCAGCAGTTCGTAGTTGCCCGCCAGCGTTTCTTTCAGCAGGTGCAGTTGGAATTTCAGGTGCGATCTGGTCACCCGCGCGATCTTGATGCTGGACTGGCCGAAAGTGCGGACGTGCAGCGTTGTCGGGAATTCTGCCACCGTATAACCGGCGCGCATGGCCTTCACCAGCAGTTCCGTCCCGGCCAGAAAATCGTTGCTCTCAAACCCAATCGTGTCAACCACCTGACGGCGGTAAGCGCGGTACAGTGCCGTCCAGGTATGCACTTTCCAGCTTACCAGGATACGGTACAGCAGCGACGCGCCAAAGCTGAACAGCAGCCGGTAGCGCGGGACCCCTTCAACATGGCCCTGCGGGTGATAGGGCGAGGCGGTCACGATGTCCACTTTTTCCACGATCATCTTGCTCAGAAGCTGCGGGATGGTGTTCAGCGGATACGTGCCGTCGAAGTCGGTCGTGACGATAACATCGCCAGTCGCGTGCTGGAAGCCGGTGCGGATGGCCGCGCCCAGTCCCCGGTTGCGATCATGGGAAACCACCTTCACGCCTGGATTGGCCTGGAATTCCGCCTCCAGCAGTTCCGCCGTGTTATCCTTGCTGCCGTCGTTTACAAACACTACTTCCACATCATGCTTCTTCTGAAGGTAAGCCAGCACTGCCCGAACCGCATCGGCGGTCTGTTTCACGCCCTCGGACTCATTATACGCCGGAATAACCAGTGATACCTTCACAGCGATCTCCCCATCTGGACTGACAGGATACGACATGGCAATATCGGATACATGTTCATGCCCCGCCGGACATGCCACAGGCGTATTCTGTTCGGCTGATGTCTGCTTATGATGGGAATTTAGTCCCATAACCTTACTCCAACCTAAAAATCAGGACTTTTACATGTGGTAAGGATGCCTGTAAGGCTGCATAAAATTCAAGCGCCAGATGGAGAATTTTGTAAAAATCGGTCTTCCTGGAATAGCTCGACCTGTTTATCGCGTCCCGGAACGGTTATCCTGAACCGCGCGGCAACAGATGGCGGCCCGTTGCTAAGGACGAATCTTTTTATGCGGGTGTAGTGCCTGCCGCCTATAGTGAGGCACATGAATTTTGCCGCAGGCAAAGGGGAGCTGCATGTTCATTCATCCTACCGCCGAGGTGGAACCCGGCGCGACCATTGGCGAAAATAGCAAAATCTGGCACCTGTGCCACGTCCGGCGCGACGCGCGGATTGGCAGCGACTGCGTGCTGGGGCGCGGCGTATTTGTGGACGCGGGCGTTCAGATCGGCAGCCGCGTTAAAATCCAGAACTATGTCTCGGTCTTTCACGGCGTCACCATCGAAGATGGCGTGTTTGTTGGGCCGCATGTCTGTTTTACCAACGATATGTTCCCGCGTGCCGTCAACGCTGACATGTCCCTGAAAGCCGCCGATGACTGGGTGCTGGTCGAAACCCGCGTGCGCGCCGGCGCGGCCATCGGCGCCAATTCCACCATCGTCTGCGGCATCACCATCGGGCGCTGGGCGATGATCGGCGCAGGCAGCGTCGTAACGAAAGACGTGCCGGATTACGCGCTGGTCGTCGGCAACCCGGCGCGTATCATCGGCTACGTCACGCCATCGGGCCAGCGCGTCGCCACACCGGAGGAGGCGGCGCGCCTGCCGTAAAAAGCTGCCTGAATTCATGTTCGGATTCTGCCAAACGTAACAGGTTTTGGACCGGTATTCCGATTATACTATCATCAGGGAAACCTCCGGCGTAAGGTTTACAAGGGGACGCCGGTTGATTAGCGAATCGCGGGGACACAACCCTGAGCATTAAGGAAACCATATGCAGATTCCAATCGCAAAGCCGTTTATCGGCGAAGAAGAAAAGCAGGCTGTGGTGCAGGTACTCAGCAGCGGCCAGCTTTCGCAGGGGCCAAAGGTGGCCGAATTTGAAAAGGCGTTTGCCGCCGCGCACGGCGCGAAACACGGTGTCGCCACCAGCAACGGCACAACGGCGCTGATGGCCTCCATGATGGCGCACAACATCGGGCCGGGCGACGAGGTGATTATCCCCTCGTTCAGCTTCTTTGCCACCGCCTCGTGCGTGTTAAGTGTTGGCGCGCGCCCGGTGTTCGCGGACATTCACCCGGACACGTTTAACCTGTCGCCGGAGGCCGCCGAAGCCGCCATCACGCCGCGCACGAAGGCGATCATGCCGGTGCATCTTTATGGCCAGCCGGCTGATATGCCGGCGTTTGAGGCCATCTGCCGCCGGCACGGCCTGGTGCTGCTGGAGGACGCCGCGCAGGCGCACCTGGCGCGTATCGGCGACCGTTATGTCGGCACGTGGGGTACGGCCAGCTTCAGCTTCTATCCTACCAAGAACATGACCACCACCGAAGGCGGGATGGTGCTGACCAACGACGATGAGATCGCCCGCAAGCTGCGCATGATCCGCGCCCAGGGCATGAACACGCAGTATTATCACGAAGTGGTGGGTTACAACTTCCGCATGACCGACATGGCGGCAGCGGTTGGGCTGGTGCAGCTTGGCCGTCTGCCGGAATGGACGCGCGCCCGTATCGCCAACGCGCGCTACTATAACGACTGCCTGACGAGCGTCAAAACGCCGGTGGTGGCCGACGGTTATACCCACGTCTACCACCAGTACACCGTGCGCGTGCCGGACGGCGTAGACCGCGACACGGTGGCGAAGCGGCTGAACGAGCGCGGCATCGGCGTGCGGATTTATTACCCGCTGCCGATTCATCAGCAGCCGGTGTTCCAGCAAATGGAAGGTTATCAAAACGTCACACTGCCGGAGACGGAAAAAGCGACCAGGCAGGTCTTCAGCCTGCCGGTGTATCCGGCGCTGACCGAAGAAGAGCGCCAGTACGTGGCGCAGGAGATTAATGCAGCATGTTAAAAGCCGCTGTTATCGGCGTGGGCAGCATGGGCCGCAACCACGCCCGCGTCTACCGCGAACTGGAAGGCGTTGAACTGGTGGGTGTGGCCGACCAGAACGGGCCAACCGCCGCCAAAGTCGGTGCGACCTTCGCCGCGCCGCATTATACCGATTACCAGCAACTGGTCGAGGACTGCAAGCCCGATCTGGTGACGCTGGCCGTGCCAACCGTTTTGCACTACGAGGTGGCCTGTGATCTGATCGAGCGCGGGATTCACGTTATGGTGGAGAAGCCGATCACCAGCACGCTGGAAGAAGGCGAAAAGCTGGTGGAACTGGCGCGGCGGAAGGGTGTCATCCTGGCGGTCGGGCACATCGAACGTTTCAACCCGGCGATCATGGAACGGCGCCGCCGCCTGCGTGAAGGTATGGCCGGGCGCATCTACAAGATTCATGCCCAGCGCCTCAGCCCCTATCCGGCGCGCATCCGTGACGCCGGCGTGGTGATTGACCTCGCCTCGCACGACATTGACCTGCTGCGCTACCTGATGGACGAGCCGATCACGCGGCTGTATGGCGAAACGCTCAAATCCATCAACTCCGACCGCGAGGACATGTTTAACGGCCTGATTCGCTTCAAGGGCGGCGCGGTTGGCGTGCTGGACGTGAACTGGATTACGCCGACCAAAATTCGCGCCATGACCGTCACCGGTGCGCGTGGCATGTTCCGCTGCGATCTGCTGTCGCAGGAGTTGTTCTTCTACGAGAACGAAACCGCGCCCAGCCAGTGGGACGTTCTCAGCACGCTGCGCGGCGTGAGCGAGGGCAACGTGCTGGGCATTCGCATCAACCGGCACGAGCCGCTGGCTGCCGAACTGGGCGACTTCGTGGGCGCGGTGCGGGACAACCGCGCGCCGACCGTCACCGGCGAGGAAGGGCTGGAAACGCTGCGCATCGCGCTCGAATTTGTGCGCTCCGGCAAGGATATTGAAGTGATCGAGCCGGAACGGGAATTCGCTTAGGGAGTTTTCCGTTATCATTTGTCAGTTTTCAGGAGGGGAAGCCCGGGATTAGGGTTGCCCCTGTCAACAGGTTCGTAACTGTAGGGGCGCAGCACGCTGCGCCCTTATAATGTATCAAACGGGGGAGGGAGATTATCGGATGAAAATCATGACCATCGTCGGCGCGCGCCCGGAATTCATCCAGACCGCGCCCGTCACCAAAGCGATACGCCGTCGCCACACCGAAATCCTGGTGCATACCGGCCAGCATTACGACGATAACATGTCGTCGGTGTTTTTTGCCGATCTCGGCATCCCCGAACCGGAATACAACCTGGGCGTGGGCGGCGGCAGCCACGCCGAACAGACCGGCCAGATGCTCATCCGGCTGGAACAGGTCATGCAGCGCGAGCAGCCGGACGGGGTGCTGGTGTTTGGCGACACCAACTCGACGGTAGCCGGGGCGCTGGCCGCCGCCAAGATTCACATCCCGGTGGCGCACGTGGAAGCCGGCCTGCGCAGCTACGACCGCCGGATGCCGGAAGAAATCAATCGCGTGATGACCGACCACCTCAGCGATGTGCTGTTTCCCCCGACGCGCGTTGCGGTCGAGAATTTGAAGAAAGAAGGCATTACGAAAGGTGTACGGTTGGTCGGCGACGTGCGCGTGGATGTGCTGCTGGGCATGGTGGACAGGGCGCGGACGCGCCGCGCCGCGCTCTTGCAGCAGACCGGACTGGCGGACGGCCAGCCGTTCGCGCTGGCGACGATTCATCGCCCCGCCAACACCGACGACCGCGCCCGGCTATGCGCCATCGTGGAAGCGTTTAACGCGCTTGACCTGCCGGTGGTGCTGCCGGTGCATCCGCGCCTGCGGAAGATGCTGGGCGAGTTTGGGTTTGCTTTTAGCGGCAACGTGCGGGCGATTGAGCCGGTTGGCTTTCTCGACATGGTGGCACTGCTGGACACCTGCCAGATCGTCATCACCGACAGCGGCGGCCTGCAAAAAGAGGCCTACATGTTGCGCCGCCCGTGCGTGACAGTGCGCGACACAACTGAATGGGTGGAGACGGTGGAGTCGGGCTGGAATCGCCTGACCGAACCGGATGATTTCGCTGCTGCTGCGGTGCAGGCGCTTCAGCCGCCGCCCGCCGAACATCCCGATTATTATGGCACTTTTGGCGTCAGCGACCGGATTGTAGACGCGCTGGAAGAACTGCTGCCACACAACGGTACGATGTAAACCGTAGGGACGAGATTGATCTCGTCCCTGCAATTCTGTTCTAAGTCCCGGCAATCGCGTCCAGTACGCGCGGCGCCAGCAGCCACACCAGTGTCCCGCGTATCGGCCTCTCATCAGCGATGTCCACCCGCGCCATACCGCCTTTTTTCATGACCACCTCACCGCCACCGATCAACGCCGAGATGGTGGCGCTTAGATCGGGTTCGTGGCCGACAAACATCACTTCGGCATCGGCGGCCAGGTCGGCGATCAGCGCTTCGACCGCCGGAATATGGAAGCCAAAGCCCACTTCTTCCCGCACAATCACCTCTATCCCCAGGTGTTTGCTCAGGATTTCCGCCGTTTCGCGGGCACGGGCGCGCTGGCTGCTGTACAGGCGCGCCGGTTTGACTCCCAGGTTCACCAACGCCTTGCCGGCGGCTTCGGTCCGTTCCCGGCCTTTGTCCGTCAGGCGACGCGTGAAATCGTCAAAATCAGGCATCTGGGCGTCTTCAGCCTGGCCGTGCCGGAAGAAGTAGAGTTTCACAACGGCCTCCCTTGCTGCAATTTCGGTTTGAAGCGATTGGCAATTGGCGATCAGTGATTGGCGGTTAGCAATTAGCCAAAAGCTAACTGCCAATCGCTATGATCCATATCCGTTTGGGTGCGACTTGTGCCAGTTCCAGGCGGTTTCGATGATCTGGCGCAGGTTGCCAAACTCCGGCTGCCAGCCCAGTTCGCGCATAATCCGGGTGCTGTCGGCGATCAGCGTGGCCGGGTCGCCGGGACGGCGCGGGCCGACGATCGCCGGAATGTCGCGTCCGGTCACATCGCGCGCGGTTTGCAGCACTTCCATAATCGAATACCCCCTGCCATTGCCCAGGTTGTACTTGCGGCTCCTGCCATCCGCCAGGGCCTCCAGCGCCAGGATGTGCGCCTCGGCCAGGTCAATCACGTGGATGTAATCGCGGATGCAGGTGCCGTCCGGCGTGGGGTAGTCATTGCCGAAGATGGTCAGCTTTTCGCGCTGACCAAGCGCAACTTGCAGAATAATCGGGATAAGATGATATTCCGGCGTGTGGTCTTCGCCAATGTGTCCGTTCGGGTGCGCGCCGCTGGCGTTGAAGTAGCGCAGGCAGCAGTAGGCCATGCCGTACAGCCGGTCCATCCAGTGCAGGTAGCGTTCGATGATGAACTTGCTTTCGCCGTATGGGCTGCCGGGAACAATGCGCTCTTCGGCGGTGATCGGAATCGTTTCCGGGTCGTCAAACAGGTTGGCGGTCGAGGACAGGATAAAGCGTTTGACACCCTGCCGCGTGGCTGCTTCCAGCAGATTGCTGGCCGCCAGCGCATTATCGCGCAGGTACAGCCAGGGTTTTTCCATACTTTCGCCCACCAGCGTGTGCGAGGCAAAGTGCAGAATCCCGTCAAAACGGTGCTCGTCAAACACGCGGTCAACCGCCGCTTTATCCAGCAAATCGGCCTGCACAAAAACAGCCTTTGGGTGAACGGCTTCAACGTGGCCGGTGTACAGGTTGTCGAGGACAACGACCTCATAACCCCGGTCAATCAACAAATCTACGACGTGGCTGCCGATGTACCCCGCGCCGCCGGTGACCAGAACCTTCATGACTGTTTATCCTCCCTGGGAGTGGTTGGGTGCGTCTGCGCCACTGCAAAGGGCGCGTTTTCAATATACACCGTCCGGGCGCTAAACGCGATAGACAGTCCCATGTCCTCGATGATTTTCATGATATTCAGGTAAATCTGCTCCTTTTCGGCGGTGTACTGTCCCCAGTCCGCCAGGTTGATATAACACCGGATCAGCAGGCGCAGGCCGTTTTCGCCGAAGTCCACGAAGTTCACCAGCACGGAGTCTTTCTGCACCAGTTCGCGTTCCAGCAGCATGGCACGGACGCGCTCGATGGTGGTAACAATCTGGTCGCCGGTGGCCTGATAGCTGATCGGCAGCGTCAGGTCAAGCCAGCGTTTTGACAGACGTGACCAGTTGAGAATCACCGACTGCGCCAGCTTGCTGTTGGGGATGGTGACGTACGCCTGATTCAACTGGCGGATGCGGGTGGAACGCACGCCGACGTGTTCGACCACGCCTTCCACGTCCGGCGTTTTGATAAATTCGCCAACAACAAACGGCTGGTCGCCGACGATGGTGGTGAAGCCAAACAGATTGGCAACCGTGTCCTGCGCAGCCAGCGAGAAGGCCAGCCCGGCTAGCCCCGCCCCGGCGACGATACCGCTGACGTCGTAACCCCATTCCTGAATAATCACCACAATGGCAATAATCACCAGCGCCAGCTTGGCCGCCGTTCGCATAAACGGCAGCAGCCGGTCCGGGATATCCAGCCCGGTCAGGCGGAACAGCCGTGCGCTGGTCGGGG
The DNA here is from genome assembly GCA_016223085.1 of Chloroflexota bacterium. Taxonomy (GTDB): domain Bacteria; phylum Chloroflexota; class Anaerolineae; order Aggregatilineales; family Phototrophicaceae; genus CFX2. Next base: position 971,988 of record JACRPS010000003.1, on the reverse strand, counting down.
CGATCAGGTCCACAAAGCGGTACAGGCCGATGAACACCGCCAGCACGATCAGCGACCGGATGAGATGCCGCAGGAACTGCACTGTCTCAAAATCCACTTCCAGGATTTGCGCGCCGATGATGATGCCGACGACGATCACCAGCAGCCGCACCGTCGGCGTCAGCGTGTCCAGCAGCAGCGAGACCCACTCGTAGCGCGTGCCTTTGGTCAGCCGTCGTAACGGGGCGACAATCGCCCAGGCCAGCACCCGACGCATCAGCCACACCAGCAGCAGCACCAGAATTGCCAGCAGCACGCGCAGGAGATTGTTGGTCACTTCGGGCGGTAGCCCGCGCCAGAATTGCAAAATATCGGTCATGGTGTGTCCCGTATCCAGTGTCTCAACCCGCACCCCTATGATAACACGCCTTACGCCGGAGCAGGCTCAGGCGTACAGGCGGAACGTACCCTTAAAACACGGTTCTTACGGTGATAGTATAGTATGCGGCTTCGGTTGGATGGAGATAAAATGGCAGGCCGCATTGCCGCCTGTCAGTGTTCACAGTATCCCAACAGGCAAAACACAGCGATGAAACGCGCAATCACAAGGTTTGTAGCCGGGCTGCTGCTGGTAACGGCGCTGGACGCCGCGCCGGAGTTGAACCCGGCAGCCGCGCAGGCCGAGGGTGTGACGGCGATGGCTTACGGTACGGTCAACGTTCGCAGCGGCCCCGGCACGCAGTATGACATTGTCGGGCAGTTGGCCGCCGGTGACAAAGTGCCGGTGGATGGGCGCAACGAAGACGGCGACTGGCTGCACATCATTTTGACGTTCGGCCAGAACGGCTGGGTAGCGGCTTTCGCCGTGCTGGTGGAAGGCAATATCCTGGAACTACCGGTTACATCGCCAGCGGCGGAAGACAATGGTGAAGACGTGACGGTCACAGCCTACGGCGTGGTCAATGTCCGCAGCGGCCCGGGCATGAACTTCCCAATCACGGCCCAGCTTGACGCCGGCGATACGCTGACGGTTCTGGGGCGCAGCGGCACCAGCAATGACTGGCTGTATGTCAGCGAGTCCGACATCGAGGGGTGGGTGGCCTACTTCACGGTGACACTGAATGGCAGCGCCGACGGGCTGCCGATCTTTACCGTAGACGGCAGCGGCGAAGTAGTTGTGCCGGAGAACAGCGTGGTGCGGACGCGCTTTAACGTGCGGCTGCGCGCGTCGGCTTCCCTGAGCGCCGCTGTGCTGGAAGTGGTGCCGTTTAACAGCCTGGTCAGGCCGCTGGCGCGCACCGCTGAAAGCGACTGGTTATACGTGCTGTATCAGCAAACGGCGGGCTGGGGGCTGGCGCAACTGTTTGACATCAGCGACGAGCAGCTGGCGGCGCTGCCGCTGTACAACGTCACCGTGTTAACGCCAACGCCAACTACAAGCGGGGGACGCTAGTCCCCCATAGTTTACGTTTGGACTGCTGCCGCCTGGCTAAGCGCGAACCGTTCCGCTTCCTCGTAGGACGTAAACACGTGCGTGTCGTGCGTTTGCCCGACGCGGCTCATCATCGCCACCGTGCGCGACATCACCGTTGCCAGCGGCCTGCTGGTTGCCACCGCCGCGACCCGCACGTTAGGCGTTTCCGCCGCCTTGTTGAACACCTTGCTGGCGTCGGCGGCGATCAGCGTCATCTCCCGCGCATCCACCAGAATCACTACCGGCACCGGGCTGGCCGCCGCGCACTGGCGCAGCGCCTCTGCCCACTGTTCAGCATCGGCCTTCTCAATTTTGCCAATCTCACGAGCGAAAAAGATACCATTTGCAAAGGATATATCTCGAATAGGCATGGCTTTAATCTCATTTGTCATGAACCGGACTCAACAAACACTATAGCCAGGTTCAAACAGCGACACAAGCGGGTTTAGCCTTAATGATGTATCGAGACGGGGCAAGGGCTTAAGGTAATAGTGGCATCAGCAGGGGAATTATGGATAGCGCGAGTACGTCGGGGTGACAGCAACACCACCCCGACAGGACTTTCTAACGCCGCGCGGGAAAGACCACGACACGGGTCGGTCTGATTTTCACCACCAGCCGCGTTTCCTGCTGGCGGCGTTCAGCAGGGGTGAAGTCACCGTAATAGCCGCGCCCCAGATACTTGCGCGACAAGGCTTCGATGTGTTCCGCGCCGCCCTGTTCGGTGATCTCCTCGACCGTGCCGCGCACTTCAATCCAGCGGAATGCATCCTGCGGGTCAATCAACAGCACCGACACTTTCGGGTTGCGCTCCATATTCTTAAGTTTCTGGCGTCCCCGCGCCACGTTCACGCGCACGTACTGGCCGTCGTAGTCCGTCCAGACGACGGTGGACTGTGGCTGGCCGTCCGGCATGATCGTCGTCAGCGCGGCGTATACTGGCTTTTCAAACAGATCTTTGTGAGAATCAGGAATGAAAATGGTCACGATTAGTCCTCGTTGTAATGGGTAGGGGCACGAGATATCGTATCATATCGCTTAAATCTCAAGCCCGGCGGCGCGCGCCCGTGCCAGCACGCTTTCCGCCGCGCGCACCATCGGCATGTCTACCATTTTGCCGTCCAGATCAAACACGCCGGTTCCGGCAGCCTGGTGCGCTGCGTGGGCATCCAGCAGACGCTTTGCCCGCGCGATGTCGTCCGCCGAGGGGGTGAACGCCTGCTGAATCGGCCCTACCTGGCGCGGGTGGATCGCCAGCCTGCCGCTGTAGCCCATAGCCGCCGCGCGGTGGGTATCGGCGGCCAGTCCATCCAGGTCGTTAAGATCAATATAGGGCGTATCAATCGCCTGCAGGCCGGCGGCCTTCGCATGAATAACAACGGCGCTGCGGGCGTAAAACACTTCCCAGCCGTCGGCGCTGCGGGTCGCACCGATGTCACCCGCCAGGTCTTCCGCGCCGAAAATCAGTGCGCCCAGTCGGGAGTCGCTTTCCGCAATGTCGCGCAGGTTGACAACGCCGCGCGCCGTTTCGATGATCGCCAGCAGGCAGATACCGCCCGGCTGCCAGCCGTTGCGGGATTCGGCCTCGGCAATCGCGGCGCTGATACGCTGAATCTCGTCCGCCGCTTCGACCTTCGGCACCACGTAGCCGTCCGGCTGAGCCTCAACTGTTTGCGCCACATCGTCCGCCCACAGTGGGCCGCTGATCGCGTTCACCCGCACCAGCTTTTCGGTGCGGCCAAAGCTGAGTTCGCGCAGCGCGGCGGCGGTAACAGCGCGAGCGTCGGACTTGCGGCTGAGGGCAACGCCGTCCTCCAAATCCATGATGACCGAGTCCACGCCCAGCGCGGCTCCTTTTTCGATCTTGCGCCGGTCGTCGCCCGGCATAAACAGCAGCGCTCGTCGAATCCGTTGCATCGTTCACCGCCCGATACCTTGTTCCGTAGGGGCGCACGGCTGTGCACCCCTACCGATTATACTGTCATGGTCGCCAGACCGGAATGTTGTCAGTAAACCAGCGGTTGTCGGTCAGCCGGTTGATGCTGCCATCGCTGAGGCGCATCACAAAGATTTCCGGGTTGCCGCTGATGTTGCTGGCGTAGGCGATAAACTGTCCGTCGGGCGACCAGACTGGCACCGAATCGTTCATCGAGTTGTTGGTCAGCAGGCGTAGGTAGCGGCCATCGGCAGCCATCAGATGAATGCCAACCTGCCCCCGGCGGCTGGACAAAAATAGCAGATGCTGGCCGTCCGGCGACCATACCGGCATCCAGTTGGGCACATCGCCGCTGGTCAACGCCTGGGTATTTGCACCATCGGCATCCATGATATAAATCTGGGTGTTGCCGGTGCGGCTGGAATTAAAGGCGATACGCTGCCCATCCGGCGACCAGGCCGGCCCGTAATCAGCGCCGGTGTGATCAGTCAGCCGCCGGATGTCGCTGCCGTCGGCCTTCATTACGTAAATGTCACGGTTGCCATCCCGGTTGGATACAAACGCGATCTCCTGTCCGTCCGGCGACCAGGCCGGTGTATTGTCAAGCGCCGTGTTGTCCGTCAGGCGGCGCAGACTGGCGTCGGTAGTATCAAGGGTGTAGATTTCCAGATTGCCGTCACGGTGGGAAACAAACACAATCTGGCGGCCATCCGGCGACCACACCGGACGGTCTATCCGCCTGCCGTTGTCCTGCGTCAGCTGGCGCAGATCGTTGCCGCCGGCGCTAACCATAAACAGCTCAAACTGATTCTGGACTGCCGCCATAAAAATCAGGCGCTCGCCATCCGGCGACCATGACAGGCAGCAGGGCACGATACGGCGGTTGGTCAGCAGCCGCGTAATCTGCCGTTCCACATCCACTGTGTAGAGTTTATAGCTGCCGTCACGGGACGAGATATACACCAGTTGCGAACTGCCGGGCAGCACGCGCGCCAGCGTAACGGTTGCCATCACCGTCAGCAGGCACAGCCCGGCGATGGTGGCTGCCAATCGAGGTTTAACATTCACCGGCTCTGCTCCCCTGACTCATCTACACCCATACTACCCGATTTGCGGTTAACGGGTTTGGTCTTATGGGCCGGGACGCCAGGCGGCGCGGTCATCCCAGCAGGTGTTGGCCGTCAGCCGGCGCATGTTTTGGCCGCGTGTGTCCATCAGGTAAATTTCGGCATTACCGTTGCGCAGCGATGTAAACGCGATCTCACGACCATCCGGCGACCAGGCGGGCGACGAATCGCGGGCGGCATCGTTGGTCAGGCGTTCAACGTTGCTACCGTCACTGTTCATTACGTAGATGTCCAGGCTGCCATCCCGGCTGGACGCAAACGCGATCTGCCGTTCGTCCGGCGACCACGATGGGCTGGCGTCAGTGTAGGTGTTATCGGTGAGCTGGCGCGAGACGCCGCGATCCATGATGTACAGTTCGTCGGCCAGTTCGTACACCCGCCGCGTGTGGTCACGCGACCAGTCACCGCGTACCGGCGTCGGCTGCACCAGCCCGTCCAGCCACGTGTCCAGTTCCAGCGTCGTCGGGCGCGGCTGGCCGCCTGGGATGGTCAGCGCATAGATGTTTTGCAGCGCGCCGGTGTAAAACAGGAAGCCTAACTGCTGGCCTTCCGGCGACCAGATGAAGGCGTTTTCGTTGACGGCGCTGCGGGTTACATTGACGCTGCGGCTGTGGGCGGTATCCAGCAGGTAAATGTCCCACTGGCCGCCGCAGTTCGACAGGTACGCCAACTGCCCGCCGTGTGCCAGCATCGGCGCCACCGCCAGCGCGGCCAGCGCCAGCAGCGTGAACAGGCTGACCAACCCGGTGGAAACCAGCGCCAGTGTTTTCAATCCCAACTCCCGCAGACTGCCGATCATCGGCTGAACGTAGGGTAACGATGCTGGAGAAATTTTGCCATTTTTTGCATACTCTTGCTACGAATAAAACTGTGAGAGTAGTGAATTGCGACGATATATCTGTAGGGACACGATATATCGTGTCCCTACATCTCCCTATTGCAATGAGGAATTTCATCATGAAACGATTACTGCTGTTGCTGCTGCTCCTGCTGCCCGTTCCGGCGGCGCTGGCTCAGGACGCCTGTGCCGACATCCCCGGCTGTGATGCCACCACCGGCGTGCCGGATGCCGTGCTGGAAGCCTATCCTGAACCAGACGTGCGCCCGCTGGTGGTAGACGAGGCTGAATTGACCAGCCGCACCTACCGCCGCGTTCAGGCTGGAATGCAGGTCTATGACGCGCCCGGCGGCAGGGTGACGGCGACAACAGGCGGCTACAGCTACGTTACGGTTGAGGCGACACAGGGCGACTGGATGCAGATTGGCGATCAGCAGTGGACGCTGCGCACTTACCTCAGCGACGACGTGGTAATTTCGCGCTTCGCCGGCGTGCGTCTGCCAGAGGATGGCCTGCCGTACCCGATGGCCTGGACGCTGCGCCACCTGCGCCCGGCGGCGGTTCCCGGCGGCGATGAATCACCGGCGAATCCGTTCCTGTACCGCTACACCCGCGTGTCGCTGTACACCCATGTCGAGGTGGACGGCAAACGCTGGTATCAGATTGGCGACGGCCAGTGGGTACACCAGTACGATGTCGCCAAAATCACCCCTATTAGGCGCCCGGCTGAGATAGATACCCACAAATGGGTGAGCGTTGACCTGTACGAGCAGGTGCTGGTTGCCTACGAGGGCGAAACGCCGGTGTTTGCCACGCTGATTTCGTCCGGCCTCAAGGACTGGGGCACCAACGAAGGGCTATTCCACATTTACCTGCGCTATCCGACCACCGACATGAGCGGCGCCTACCAGCGCCCGGATTTTTACTACCTGCAGGATGTACCCTGGACAATGTACTTTGACGGCGACATCGCCCTGCACGGCACGTACTGGCACGATGGGTTTGGCTACCGGCAGAGTCACGGCTGCGTCAACATGAGCATCACCGACGCCAGGTGGCTGTACGACTGGTCGGCGGATGAGTTTGATTTCTCGATCTCCGAGGACACCGGCGCGGCGGTCTACGTCTACAGCAGCGGCAGCTACGACGAATAACGCAAATTTGTGCCGTGCGGTATCATTGCCCGGACACGAAAGGTTGTGTTTGTTGGTAGGGATACGATAGATCGTGTCCCTGCATTTTTGTCGTCAAAAAGGGGGGTTCTCATGCGGATTGCCATCATCGGGTTTGGCGTGGTGGGGCAGGGGCTGGCCGAAATCCTGCGCGACAGGGCGGCGGAACTGCAATCGGCGCACAATTTTCACGGTGAAATCGTTGCGGTTGCCACGCGCAGCCGGGGCACGCTCTATCACCCCGACGGGCTGGACACGGCGCAACTGCTTGAAGCGATTGGGAAAGGCCACCTGGGGCATTACCCGCACGTCTACGGCCTGACGCGCAACTGGGACGCGCTGACGCTGGTACGGCAGTCCAACGCCGATGTGGTGGTGGAAGTCAGCCCGACGGACCTGCAAACCGGGCAGCCGGCGCTGGACGTGTGTTATGCCGCGCTGGACAGCGGCAAACATCTGGTGCTGGCGAACAAAGGGCCGCTGGTGGTGGCTTACGAAGCCCTGCACGAACGCGCCCGGTTGGCCGGGCTGCGGCTGTGCTTCGAGGGCACGGTGATGGCGGGCACGCCGGTGCTACGGCTAGCGCAGCAGGATTTGGCCGGATGCCGGATCAGCGAGGCGCGTGGCATTCTGAACGGGACCACCAATTATATTCTGACGCAGATGGGCACGGGGCTGTCGTATGCCGAGGCGCTCCAGCAGGCGCAGCGGCTGGGGTATGCCGAGGCCAACCCCGCCGCCGATGTCGAGGGCTGGGACGCGGCGGCCAAGCTGGTTATCCTGTCCGGCGTGCTGTTTGGCACACCGTTGGCGTTGCATGACCTGGACGTGCGCGGCATCACCGGTATCACGCCGCAGGATATGGAAGCGGCGCGGCAGGCTGGCGAACGCTGGAAGCTGATCGCCCGCGTGACGCCGGAGGGTGGCAGCGTGCGCCCCATGCGCCTGCCGTTAAGCGACCCGCTGGCGGCTGTTTCCGGCGCAACCAATGCCATCACCTACGTTACCGATCTGCTGGGCAGCGTGACGCTGGTCGGAGCAGGGGCGGGGCGGCTGTCTACCGGCTTCGCGGTGCTGTCTGATTTGCTTGACATTCATCGCACGTCTTAATTTCTCTATTGACGAAAATCCGGGGTAATGCCATAGTAATGTTGAAAGCTAATGTCCATTGGGAGCGCCATTCGTGAAAACCGGGGGGAGAAAAGCGACCATTCTGGTGGTTGAGGATGACCAGCACCTGCTGGAAGGCATCCGCGACATCCTGGAACTGGACGGGTATAACGTGCAGATCGCCCAGAATGGGGTTGAGGCGCTGGCCGTGCTCCAGGGCCAGTCCGGGCCGCCGGATTTGATCGTTTCGGACATCATGATGCCCCAGATGGACGGCGTGGAGTTGTTTAAGACCGTCCGGCAGCAGCCGCAGTGGTTGAACATCCCCTTTATTTTCCTGACCGCCAAGGGCGAGCGAAACGATATTTATAAAGGGCTGCGGCTGGGGGTGGACGACTACATCGTCAAGCCCTACGACCCGACCGATCTGCTGGTGAAGATCGAAGGCCGGCTGCTGCGCCAGAAGGCGATTGCCGACGCGCATATCGAGTCGCTGTCCCAGCTTAAGCGGCAGATTCTCACCATTCTGAACCACGAATTCCGCACGCCGCTGACCTTTGTTGTGGCCTACTCCGACATGCTGAACAACGCCGACGCCAACGGCCTGAACGAAACTGATGTGCTGTCGTACCTGAAAGGCGTCAGCGCCGGCGCGGACCGGCTGCGGAACCTGATCGAAAACTTCATCCTGCTGGTGGAGATGGAAACCGGCGACGCGCAGAAGACGTTCGAGTGGCGGCGCTGCCCGATTTACAGCCTGGATGACCTGTTTTCGGCGGCGCGGGCGCGGGTGAAGGCACTGCAGGACGGCACTTATCCTCTCATCATCCAGATTGCCGGCGACGTGCCGGTCTTTGTTGGCGACGCCGAATACCTGACCATCGCCATCGGCCATCTGTTGAGCAACGCAGTGAAGTTCTCCCCTCCTGGCAAGCCGATCACGCTGGGGGCGGATGCGTCGGATAGCCACATCCATATCTGGGTGCGGGATGAAGGGCGCGGGATTCCGGCGGCGGAACTGGAGCATATCTGGGAGGTCTTTTACCAGGTAGACCGCACTCAGTACGAAGATCAGGGCGCTGGCGCGGGGCTGGCGATTGTGCGCGGCGTGGCCCAACTGCATAACGGCATGGTGAACGTGACCAGCGTGGTCGGCGAGGGCAGCACCTTCACGATCAGTCTGCCGATTGAAAAGCCTGTCGTATAACGCATATCTCGGTTATACTCAACCACTAGCCTAACCTTACGATCTGTCATGTCCGTGCTGAATGAGGAGAAACGACATGCCGCCTTCTCTATTTGAAAAGATTAATACGCTGATTAACGCGAACCTGCACGCGATTGTTGATCGCGCCCTGGAAACCAATTCGGTTCAGGTGATGGATGAGTACATCCGCCAGGTGGAGCGCAATCTGGACGCGCTGGAGGATTCGGCGGCCACTGTTGGCGGCACGGTCAAAACGCTCAAGCGCAAGTACGAGGAATTTGCCGGCGCGGCGGAAAAGCTCGACCGCGACATTGATACGCTGATCGTCAAGGGCAAGGATGACCTGGCGGCGGCGGCGCAGGCCGAATACAACACCAAGCAGCAGCTTGCCCAGGAATATTACCAGCAGTGGCAGGACCAGGAAGGTCAGTACAAAAAGATGCTGGACATGCGGCTGAAGCTGGAAAGCCGCCTGACCAGCATCAAACAGCAGCGCGAGCAGCTTCGCGCCCTGATCGAACTGGCCGAGGCCAAGAAGGTCACGACCAAGACGATCAAGAGTCTGGATGACCTTTCGATGGTCGGCGACTCGGAGATTACGGCGCTCACCGACCAGATTCGCGCCCGGCTCGACCGCGAGGACGCGCGGCTGGATATGGCTGTTGGCAACCTGCAGGAACAGGTGGAAGAAGCTGTGCGCGGCAGCGAAGTGGACCGCCAGCTTGAGGAACGCCGCGCCCGCCTGCTGGGCAAGCAGGGCGGCGAGAGCGCCGGTCAGTAAGCCGTGTATTTGGGGTTGTAATCTGAACATATTTCCCGTAAGGGCGACCTACCAGGTCGCCCCTACGAGAGGTCTTTTTGAAACGATTTCTTATGTAGGGACACGATATATCGTGTCCCTGCATCCATTGTTTTTGCAACCGCGCCCAGGGTTTTAACGTATTCAGATTGGGATGGACGCGGAAAGGTGAAAGTATGTCCATAGACTCATCATCGGATGAAGTCCGCAGCCGTGCCACCGGCGCGATTCTGCGGCGGGCGATTCTTAGCTGGCAGACCGCTGTCACGCTGATTATCACGCTGGTGCTGTTCTTCGGCGTGCAGATTACCAATATCCCGTTCTGGCAGCAGTGGTTCTGGCTGGTGCTGGGCGCGATTGCGGAAGCGGCTTTTATTGTCTCCAACCTGAGCGACCCGGAAGCGGCCTCGCAGGCCATCGCCAGCGAGTTTGAGAGCAAATATGACCTGCGGGCGATCAAAAGCCCGGTGGCGCGCCAGCGGCTGCAAAGCGCGCTGGAATACCGCCGCAACATGCTCAACCTTGTCAAGCGCCACAAGGGGGCGATGCGCCTCAGCCTGCAGCAGACGGTGGACGACATCAACGACTGGATCGGCCACATGTACGATCTGGCGTTGCACATTGACGCCTTCGACAACAATGAACTGGTGGAGCGCGACCGGCGCATGGTGCCGCAGCAGTTGGAAAAAGCGCGGATTCGGTATGAGCGCGAAAAAGACCCGGCTGTACGCACCGAACTGGAAAACCAGATCAGGCAGCTTGAGCAGCAGCTTGCCAATCTGGAAGCGACCGTAAACAGCGTCAAACGCGCTGAAATCCAACTGGAAAGCACGCTGTCATCACTGGGTACGATCTACGCCCAGATGTCGCTGCTGGGCACCAAAGAGGTGGATAGTTCCCGCGCGCAGCGGCTGCGGCTGGAAATTCAGGATGAAGTCTCCAGTTTGCAGGATACGATTGAGGCGATGGCCGAGGTGCAGTCGCAGCAGTTGACGCTGCGGTAAAGGGATCAGGAACGGTTCGCCATGCAGCGCGCCACTTGGGGCGAACGTTGGGTAAGCCCGCTGTTTGAACATTCATAAATTAAACCGACAATGGGTTTTGTAGGGACGAGGCCATGCCTTGTCCCTACGGAATGACGGATTATTTTATAAACCGTCAACAAGCGGGCTTCAGGGCGAGAGACTCGTCTTTTACAGCCGGACGGCTTCCGGTGTCCGGCGGCGGTTTTACCCCAACGCTTATCGCTTGGTCTTTTCCGCCTCGCGCGAAATGCGGTAGTTGGGCGCGTCCACCACTTCCAGCGGGCGCTGGCTGCGGCTGATCGCCTGCCGGTGCTCCGCGACAATATATTCCGGCACCACCGCTTCAAACAGGCGCATTCCCGCCAGAATAATGCCGAGGTCATCCAGTTGGCCCAACCCGATCAGCAGATCGGGGATCAGGTCCAGCGGCGACAGCACGTAGGCAATACCGACAAACGGGATTACTTTCGCCCACAGCGGCACGCGCGAATCGCGCAGCAGCCGCCACGTCAGGCGGACCTGATTCCAGACAGCCCGTAACATGTTCATCGAGTGCTACTCCACAGCCCTAACCGTCCGTTTGTAGGGGCGCACCGACGGTTCGCCCCTACTGTATTATACGCGCAGTCTACGTTAGAGTTGCGTCGGTTGGCTGTGAGCGTGGATGAAGCCGGTCACCTGCTGGAAGACGAGGTCGCGTTCCACGTCCTGTATCAGGATGTGATCGCTGCGTTCAACGCAGTGCTTTGTCACAACGGAACTGCCCACGCGGCTGGCAACCCTATCCATGTTGTCCGGTGGGACCGTACGGTCGGTCTGCGAATACACCAGCAGCAGTGGCGCGGTCACTCGCGGAAGCTGCTGTAGCATCACGTTCGTGAGCCGGTACAACTGGCTGACGGCGGCGCTGGACCAGAGGTCATAGCGCACGCGCCCCAGTGTCGGCTCACCCCGCCGCGCCTGTTCCTCACGGATGATCTGCGGCAGGTTGGTTTTGTCGCGCTGATTGGTGTATGGCAATACGTACCGGATGAGGTGTGCGTAACGCATGGCGCGGCTGCGAAACGCCGCCGGCGCGGCCAGCACTGCCAGCCCGTTCACCGGCATGGCAGCGCCGACCAGCAGCGCCAGCACCCCGCCCATCGAATGGCCGGCCACAAACACCTGCTCGCACTGGCTGCGCAGCAGGTGATAGCCGTCCAGCGTGGCGGTGTACCAGTCCTGCCAGCGCACGCGCGTCATGTCGTGGTGATTGGTGCCGTGCCCCGGCAGGCGTGGGCCAAAAACGGTGTGCCCAGCGTCAGCCAGCGCGTGGCATAACCAGCGGATTTCGGCGGGCGAGGCCATAAAGCCGTGCAGCACGAGACAGCCGACGCCGCTGCCCCGGTGGAAGAACGGTTCTGCGCCCTGGCAGATGGCTGGTAGTGGAGTGGTCATGCGCGCAAGTCTAGCGCGGCTGGTGCAAACCGGCTACAAACAGAATCGGAAAAAAATTTACGTTCGTTCCAGGCACAGATCGCAAAATTGCCCTTATAATGGGATTATCCGCCGGTAAGAATGATTGTTATACCAGCAATGGATTATAAAATTACCCGCCTGACCGATGAACTTATATTTATTCGGTGGTATCGCACGCCGACCGTCCATTCCGGCAGCGAGGAGCAGTTCCTGACCGAACTGGAACGCCTGCTCAACGAGTCGTCCGGGCCGCTGTATTTCATCTCCGATTTGCGGAGGGGACGCATCGCCAACGTTCGTTCCATTCAGCGCCTGGGTGCGCTGACACAGCATAAAAACTGGGCCGGCAGCACCGCTTTCAGCCGTGACCCGGTAACATCGCTGCTGGTGCGCTCGTTCCAGTTGTTTGCCCATTCCGCGCAGTCCAAAAATGAGATGCAGTCCACGCCGGAGGAGGCGTTGAGCTTTATCGAGTCGCTGAAACCGGGTGTAACAGAGGGCGTAGACTGGGTGAAGGTCCTCAACGAGGCGTAAGCGAGACTGCGGCAAGCTGTACCGTGCGGCAGCGCAGCGCCGGGTGCGGGCTGGCCGGGCAGGGCGGTTCGAGCGCCAGCGTCACGGTGTGGTAGCCAGCACGGGCGGCATCCAGCGTCGTTTCAATAGCCTGCTCGCCGCTGATCGTCCAGCGTTCCACGACTACACCATCCAGCAGTAAGGCGACAGTACGGTTTTCGCCTGCCAGTTCTGCCCGCAGCGTCACCGTTCCTGGTTCCGGCAGATAAAAATAGGAGTCGGCGCGGTCGCTGATCGCCGTATCTGGCGCAGTCGTGGCGACAAAACCGGGCGCGGCGCTGCTGTCCGGCGCATCAAACAGCGCGAAATGTTCGTCCTCGTAAAACGGGTCGCCCAGCTGTTCGCGCAGGTGCGGCTCGATTTTGCCCTCGTCCCACTCCTTATGCAGGATGATGACATCCACGCCCGCCGTATCCAGCAGCGCCGGGTCAAGCATGGTTTGCAGCAATGCCAGTTTGGCCGGGTTGACCGGCGTCCGCCGCGTCACCTGCCCGGCAATCAGCGGCTTGTGGTGCGCTGTCTGTAGATATAACCCTTCTTTGGCCGCCAGTAAATGGTCATACGGCACGTCGAACACAGCGCGCACGTCGTTTCGCTCCGCCAGTTCCGCCACTGCTGCCGGAATGTCGGCGGGAATGGTGGGCATCCCCGTCCAGAAAAGTTGGTATTCCCACAAAACGACGGCGGCCAGCAGGAGAGTACTGAGTACTGAGTACTGAGTGCTGAGTGAGAAGTTCCGAGTTTTTAAAACTGGGAACTGAGAACTGACAACTGAGAACTTCTTTCTGGCAACTGGCAACTGGCAACTGGCAACTCCGTACCCCGCCATGACCGCCAGCGCCAGCGCGACGGCGAAGTGAAACCGCGCCGGGACGCGCACAATGTTCAACAGCGGCAACTGCTGGTACAGCGCCCAGGGCAGCGGCACAAACGAGGCATAACCGTCAGCTAAGGTCGTCACCGGCTGGCCGAGGACGTGCAACAGCGGGCCAAGCGACAGCGACCAGCCGATGGCGGCAACCAGCAGCCACCAGCGCGCCGCGCTCCGCCGCCACACGCCGACCAACGCCAGCAGCCCGGCGACGATGCCGACGTAGCCCGGCTTCTCAAACGGGTCTATCCCCAGGACGGTGTGGGTGTAATCCAGCCTGCCGAATAAGGGATGCTGGAACGAGGGCGTCACGAGGCTGAGCAGGTCGGCGCTGAAAGTCACGTCGCCGCGTTCGCGCAGCCAAGGCGGGGCATTGAGCGCTTCGATAAAGCCGGGCGCGATGAAGATGAGCGAAACCGCGCCGCCGAGGGCAACCGCCGCGATCAGCCGCCGCAGCGCCCGCCAGTCACGCCGGATGACCAGCCGCAGCGCGAACACCGCCGTCACCGGCAGCAGCAGGTACACAAGAAGTTGATTGCTGCCCAGCAGGCTCAGGACGAAGAACAGGGAAGTACTGAGTACTGAGTACTGAGTGCTGAGTAGAAAGTTCCGAGTTCCGAGTTCCGAGTTCGGAGTTGAAAGTGTTGAGTGCTGAGTACTGAGTGCTGAGGCTTCTGAACTGCTGACTGCTGACTGCTGACTGCTGACTGCTGAAGAAGTTCCGAGTTCCGAGTTCCAAGTTGTGTTTTCTGACAACGGATTGCTGGCAACTGGCAACTGGCGACTGGTAACTGAAGACTGAAGACTGACGACTGACGACTGAAGACTATAGACATACAGAACCACCGGCCACAGCGCCAGCAGCCCGGTATGGCCGGCGGCCAACTGCCCCTGAAACGACGGATACGCCAGGAAGATCACGCCGGACAACAGCGCCGGCGCGGCTTGCCCGGTCAGCCGCCGCACCAGCAGGTACATGGCCCAGCCGTTAAGTGCCAGCCGCAGCAGCACCGCCAGGTTCATAGCGGCAGGCAGCGGCAGTACCAACGCGAACAGCCACGCCGGGAACGATTGCAGCGGAATGCTCCACAGCAGCCACGACGTGAGGCCGTCAGGGTAGGCCAGCCAGGGCTGGAAATACGGCGACTGGCCGGTTTGCAGCGCGTATTTGAACCACCAGACAAAGCGGGCGTACTCGTAGCTGTCGCTGAACGGGTGGCCGATGAAGCGCGTCGAAAACACCGTCACCAGCGGCCAGGTGACAATCACCGCGACAAGAAGATAAAAGAGAAAAACCCAACACAGAGACACCAAGACCCAGAGACTCAGAGATTTTTTCTCCGTGCCTCCGTGCCTCTGTGCCTCTGTGTTAACTTTTCCCATCGCTTAATGTGTCAGAGTTTTGAGGCCGCTGCCGGTCAGCGGGACGACGATGGCCGCGCCGGAGCCGACATGTGTTTGCACGGTACTCAGCGCCACGATGGGTGCCGCGCTGGTTGGCTCTACCAGCAGGCCACGCTTGACCAGCACCGTTTGCGCGTCCAGGATCGCCGCATCGCTCACGCGCAGCGCCAGACCGCCGCTGTCACGGATGGCCGCCAGAACCTCGCGCCCATGCACCGGCTGGTTGACCACAATCCCGTCCGCGACCGTCGGATTTTCCGGCGCGGGTTCGGGTTCGTCCAGATTGTCTTCCCAGGCGCGTACGATTGGGTCGCAGGCTGCCGACTGCACCGCGTACAGGCGCGGCAGGCGTTCGACCAGCCCGGCGTCGCGCAGCGCCTTAAAACCCCGCGCCAGTCCCAGAAACAGCCCGCCGTGCCCCACCGGGCAGACGATGGCATCCGGCGTGCGGTGTCCCATCTGCTCCCAGATTTCCCAGGCGCAGGTCATCTGCCCGGCCAGGAACAGCGGACTCCAGGCATGACTGGCATACACCGCCGCGCGCGCCGCTTCGTGGCAGGCAGCCGTCGGCGCGGAACGCGGACCATCCACCTCCACCAGTTCGGCGTTGAGTGCGATCAGCCGCTTTTTACCTTCCGGCGCGCTGCTGGGGACATAAACGCGGGCGCGGATGCCGCTGGCGCCGGCGTAGGCCGCCAGCGATGCCCCGGCATTGCCTGACGAATCTTCCACCACGCTGCCGACACGATGCGCCAGCAGATGATTGACCAGCAGCGCCGTGCCCCGGTCTTTGTACGAACCGGTCGGATTCAGATATTCCAGCTTGGCCCAGATCAACCCGCCCGGCAGTCTGACCGGCACCAACGGTGTCGCCCCCTCGCCCAGCGATACCTGCCGTTCGGCGGGCAGCATATCGGCGTAGCGCCACAGCGACCACTCGTTGACACGGATGGCTGCCTCGCTGAAATCCGGCAGATTGACGATGTGAATCGGTCCGCCGCACGCGGCGCACTGCCAGTCCAGCGGACCGGCGTCCTGTCCACAGCGCGAACAGACAAACTGCAAAGTCCGGGCCGTCACGGTGATCTTCCTCCGGCAGGGTGGATAGGTGTCTGGCGAAAGATGTGATAAGATAAACTCGTCTAAAGATAAAACAGACCGCGTTCATCATAATTCTGGATGATGGACGCCTCTCTAGTTTATAGCAACACCAGCTTAAAAGGCAGGTTTTGTTTGATGGTACAGGATCAACTGGGGCGCTACCTGCGCGATATACGTATATCCGTCACCGACCGCTGCAACTTCCGCTGCACCTATTGTATGCCCGCCGACATCTTCGGCGAGAGCTACAAATTCCTGCCCCGTACCGAAATCCTATCGTTTGAGGAAATCACGCGGCTGACACGGATTCTGGTTAAGCTGGGCGTGGTGAAGGTGCGCCTGACCGGCGGTGAGCCGCTGGTGCGCGAGGACGTGGAGCAGTTGGTTGCCATGCTGGCGCAGGTGAACGGCGTGGGCGACCTGACGATGACCACCAACGGCTACCTGCTGCCGCAGAAGGCGCAGGCGCTGAAGGACGCCGGTTTGCAGCGGGTGACGGTCAGCCTGGATTCGCTGGACGACGAGGTGTTCCGCCGGATGAATGGCAACCGCGCCAGCGTGCAGAAAGTGCTGGACGGCATTGCCGCTGCCGAACGCGCCGGTTTTAGCCCGATCAAGATCAACGCCGTCGTGCAGCGCGGCGTGAACGACCACACCATCGTTGATCTGGCGCGGTGGGCGAAGGAACACGGCTACATCATGCGCTTTATCGAATACATGGACGTGGGCACGCTGAACGGCTGGCGTATGGAACATGTTGTGCCGGCGCGGGAAATCGCCGAGCGCATCCATGCCGTTCTGCCGCTGGAACAGGCGGAGCGCAGCTATCGCGGCGAGGTTGCCATGCGCTTCCGCTACCGTGATGGCAGTGGCGAGATGGGTAGCATTGCGTCCGTCACCATGCCATGTTGCGGCGACTGCACCCGTCTGCGCCTGTCGCCGGAGGGCAGACTGTACACCTGTTTGTTCGGTACGGAAGGCACGGACCTGCGTGGCCCGCTGCGCGCCGGCGCGACCGACGCCGAACTGGAGCAGATCATCCATGACACCTGGACACGGCGCACCGACCGCTATTCGGAAGAACGCGCCGCGCTGACCGATGACCTGCGCGCCAGACGCAAGGTGGAGATGTACCACATCGGCGGGTAGCGGTTGGTTCTCAGTTCAATACAGCAAAACCGAAAACTGAAAACCGAGAACCGATGCCTCGGAACTTTCCCTCCTCCCTAATCCGGTTCAACTCGTTTCGGTTTTTCCTTTGGCAGCGGTATCGGGTTGACCGGCCCTTTCTGTGCGCCCATCATCTCGCGGATAGCGACGATCTCGGCACTGGTCAGCTTGGGCGCGGTTGGGGTGGCGTCCACGCTGACGCCATCCTCCGGCGGACGTTTGCCAAACGCCTGATCGAACGCGATCCACATAAACTGCAAATCGGCGAAGTTGGATACCAGCAGCGTCGGGTTGACGCCGTGTGGCAGGATGTCGCGCGGGCGAATCATCAGGATGCTGATAAACAGGATGCCCACACCGAGCATCTGTGCTGGTGTCAGCCGGTCGCCCAGCACCAGGAACGCCAGCGCCAGCGCCACGCCGATTTCCGTCAGGGCCAGAATCGCCGTTTGCAGGCTGCCAAAAAACTTCACGCCGGCGAACAGTGACAGGCGCGAGAGTGCTGTCGTCAGCCCCAGAATGACAATCGGCGGCAGCGCGGCCTGCATCACGGCGGCGGTCATCGGCCTGCCGACCGCCACCCAGACCATTGTCACCAGCACAGCCATCGTCGTCAGGGTATAGAGCGCCACCGTCGGCGCGGGCATTTCGTACAGCACATACTGGCTGAGGATGACCGTCCCGGCAAACATGAGCGCGTTTGCCAGCATCAGGCCCACGCCGAGCCAGTTCACCGGCTTGTCGCCAAAGCCGGTCAGGATAATCAGCGCGGCGAACGCCAGCGTCACCCGCAGCCATAAGCGCCGGTCCAGCCGTTCGCCGCCCATGCGGGACAGCAGCACCACGAAGATCAGGTACATGCCGTTCAGAAGCTGGCTGAGCGAAGCGTCCAGCAGCCCCAGGCCGCCGTAATAAAACAGCGAACCAATGCCGTTGACCGTGCCAATGACCACGCAGCCGAGCAGACCCGCCGGATAGATGTAGATAAACCGGCGGTAAAACAGCAGATACACCGCCCACAGGAAGGCAACCGCGACGACCGTGCGCCAGGCAGCTACGGTAAACGAGTCCGCCCCGGCGTTGATAGCGAGTTTGCCGAAAATGGGCGCTGCGCCCAGGAACAGCGGTGTGAGGAAGGCGGCCAGGATGCCGCGCGCGTTGGAACGCATAGCCGGTTAGCTTTTCCCTGCCGGGTGGCGCGTGCTGTCTACCGGCAGTTCGACCAGGAATTCACTGCCCGGCAGCCGCTCCGGGTCATAGCCGTCGCTCTCCACCCAGATGCGTCCGCCGTGCGCTTCGATAATCCCCTTGCAGATCGCCAGCCCCAGCCCTAGCCCGCCGCCGAGAAAAGCCACCTTGCTGGTGGAGTGCAAGGTTGTATCGCCGGCAGTATGGAAACGCTCGAAGATACGTTCCTGTTCTTCCGGGGCGATGCCGATGCCGGTGTCCTTCACGCTGAAGCGGATAACCTGGTCGTCGGCACTGGCCGTCAGGTAGACGTGGCCGCCGTCGGGTGTGTATTTGATGGCGTTGTTCAGCAGGTTCGCCAGCGCCAGCGCCAGCAGGTCGGCGTCACCGCGCATCAGTTCCGGCCAGGTCGAGCGGTCAAAATGGAGCGTCACCCGGCGTGTTTGCAGCGCCGGCAGAAGGTTATTTACCACCCGTTCCGCCACCAGTCCCGGATGCACCGGCGCGATGGACAGATCAATCTGGTTGGTCATAATGCGGCTGATGGTCAGGATTTCGTTGATGATGTCCTGCATCCGTTTGATCGAGTCCTGCAAGCCTTTCATCAGCACTTGCAGGTTGGGGTCGCTGTTCACCAGTGCCCTGATTGGCGCGGCGTCTTCGATCAGGCGGCTGTAACCAAACACCAGCGTCAGCGGCGTGCGCAGTTCGTGCGCCGTAAGCTGGATAAACGTATCCTTCATCTTGTCCAGGCGGCGCAGGGCGCTGTTGGCCGATTCGAGTTCGCGTATCTGGTCTTCCAGCCGGCCCACCACTTCCTGCGCGTAGCGCACCTGCGCCTCGGTCAGCTTTTCCTGCTCAATCGTATCGCGGCCACCGCGCAGATAATATTCAACCCGCTGCGGCAGGGTTTCCACGTCAATCGGTTTGGTCAGGTAGCCGGTGATACCGGCAGCCAGCGCCATGTCACGGAACTCGTGCAACGACTGCGCCGTCAGCGCGACAATCGGCGTGGTCTGGAACTGCGGTTCGCTGCGGAGTTTGGTGGTCACTTCGCGCCCGCTGAGATCAGGCAGATTGATGTCGGTCAGAATTAAATCAGGCCGTTCCCGCCGGGCGATGTCAATGCCCTCTAACCCGCGTTCGGCCACCAGCACGCGGTAGCCGGCGTGAGTCAGCGTGCGCGAGACAAGCGACCGGCTGGCGGGGTCGTCCTCAATATACAGGATGGTCTGTGGGGAGGTGTGCATCCGTGAACCCACTGTCAAACATTGTCGGGCGGCTGATTGTATCATAACCCGGCCCGCCGACGAAAAGTCAGGTCAAATGTAATGTTTTAGTCATCAGTCATCAGTTCAAAGACAAAGACCTGCTAAAACATGATGGTTTTGTAGAATGGACATGTTCGGGGCGCGGCTTGCTGCGCCCCGACAAACCTGTTTGTGGAAATGACGCTCACGGCAGCTTGCTGACGAGACTTTCGATAAACTGCTCATCAATGAACGAGCCTTTTTGCAGCAGCATGTCAATCTGCCCGTTCAGGCGCGCCTTCTCTTTGGGTGTCAGGTCCTTGGCTGTCACCACCACAATCGGAATCCGCGCCATCGTTTTGTCGGCTTTCATCGTGTCAATCACGGCAAAACCGTCCACGTCAGGCATCATCAGGTCGGTGACAACCATATCCGGCATCACCTCGCGGATGATCTTGATGCCGGTCGCGCCGTCGTGCGCCAGGCGGATATCGTAACTGCCACGCGCCTGCAAAATGCGCTGAATCAGCCGCGCCGCGTCCACATTGTCCTCAATGATGACGATGCGCCGCACCTGCGACTCAACCTGTTCCAGCGCGGACAGCAGCCCTTCTTCCGGCAATGCCGGCGTTTTCGCCTGCCCTGACAGATCAACCGAGTGCTGCCACTGGTCGCCCAGGATGTGTTTTTCAACCGTCATGGTATGGCCGGAGCAGTTCACCACCACCACATCATCCGGCTTAATGACCCGTTCCCGCACCATCCGAATGAGGCCGGCGAAAGTAACGGCGGTGGCTGGTTCAACCGAAATGCCGTCGGTGCGCGCCAGTATCAGCGTGGCGGTGAAGGCGTCCTCGTCGGTGGCGGTGGTAAAATGGCCGCCGTGGGTATTGACGTACTCGTACAGGATTTCGTAAGCGCGTCCGGGATTGCCGGTCGCCAGCGTGGCGATGATCGTCTGCGGGTTGTCAATCGGCGTGGCGATGCGCTGCCCGCGCTGGTAGGCTTCCACCATCGGCGCGCAGCCCGCCGACTGGATCAGGCCCAGCTTCGGCAGTTTGTCCACCAGCCCGAAGCTGACCAGCTCGCGGAAGCCCTTGCTCACGCCAATCGGCCCCATGCCGCCGCTGACCCCTTGCAGGAACCAGTCCGGCGCCAGCCAGCGTTCGCCGCCGGCCAGTTCCGTGCCCAGGTCTTCGGCGATCTCGTAGGCCATCGTCTTCATCGCTTCGATGGCCGCCACGCTCTTGATGCCCCGGTCAAGGAAGATACCTTTGGTCTGGGCGAAACGCGCCGCCAGTTCCTTGGTCTGGTCATACGTGCCGGTGATCTTAATCACTTCCGCGCCGTACAGCGCCGCCTCGCGCATTTTGTCGCCGGGAGTCAGGCTGGGGAAAAACGCCCACAGCTTGATGCCGGCGCGGGCGCAGTAAGCGGCGTAGGCGATGGCGACATTGCCGGTGCTGGCAACTACCAGTTCATCCACGCCCATTTCCTTCAGCGCGGAGATGGCGACGGTGGCCTGCCGGTCCTTGAAGCTACCGGTTGGCCCCTGGCGCTCGTCCTTGATGTACAGGTGCTTCAGCCCCAGGCTGGCCGCCAGCGCCTGCGACTTAAGCAGCGGCGTACCACCTTCGCCCAGGCTGACGATGTTGGCCGCGTGGTGAATCGGCAGCACTTCGCGGTAGCGCCACAGGTTCGGGCGACGCTGTTTGACGCGCTCGACCCAGGCGGGAATATCCATCTGGTCAAAATCATAGATCGCTTCCAGCAGCGTTTCGCCACAGGCCGGGCAGCCGGCCAGCGAGCGGTCAAGCGGAATTTGCGTGTGGCAGTTGGTGCATTCCAACCCCACCCGTTGTCGTTCTGGTGGTATGGAGTTCAATGAAAACTACTCTCCGTTTTGCCTTGCGAGATGGGTTTTAAGATTGCGGATGAGCTGCGCGTAATTCTCCCGGCTCAGGTCCGTTTTGTACAGGACGGTCGTGTTGGCCAGCCGCCCCTGTTCGTCCGGCTGCAACGTGTCCGCCGTGACGATCAGAATCGGAATCCCCGCCGTTTCCGGGTTCGCCTGGAGTTCATCCAGCACCGCGAAACCGTCCATTTCCGGCATCCGCAGATCAAGAATCACCAGATCAGGCCGGTAGCGGGCGACCATCGAAACCCCTTCGATGCCGTTGCCCGCCGTGAAGACGCGGTAGCGCCCGTTCTCGTCCAGCACCTGCTGAATAAGCCGCGCGCTATCCGGCTGGTCGTCAATAATCAGGATGCGCTCGGTCTGGCTGTCCGCTTCGGCCTCCCGGACCACTTTCACCAGATGATCGGGCATAAAGGGCCGCTGGACGAAAGCAAACGCGCCCAGGCTGTCGGCACGCTGGCGGTCGTCGTTGAGCGTGCAGACAATCACCGGGATGTCGCGGGTATCGTCGCGCTGGCGCAGCCGCGACAGGATGTCCCAGCCCGCGCCGCCGCCGAAGTCCACGTCCATGATGATGAGGGTGGGGCGCAGGCCGCTTGCCATCGCCTCGGCTTCCAGCGGAATGGAAGCCGCGAAGATGTCAAAGCCCTCGCGCTGGAGCGCGCGCCGGTACTGGTCAACCATGTCCGGGTTATCTTCAATCAGCAGGATTTGCCGTTTGGCCGGGATAAAGCCCGGCAGTGGGCCGGTTCCCCCACGCCGCTCGCGCGGCATGATGGCGGTTTCCGCCGTTTCAACGGCAGGCTCTGGCAGCGGCCCGGTTTTACGGCGCGTGCCGTTTTGGCCGTTGGCTGGCAGTGGGCCGGTCTGTTTTTTCCTGTTTGGCTGGACGACCGGGCTGCTGCCGGTCGGTTCGGTTGGCTGCAGCGGCATTAGCACGCTGAAGGTTGAGCCAACATTCACCTCTGACCGCACTATCATGCGTCCGCCCTGCATTTCGATCAGCGATTTGGAGATCACCAGCCCCAGCCCGGTACCGCCGACGGTGCGCGTCAGCGACGAATCGACCTGGCGGAAGGCTTCAAACAGCAGCGGCAGGTCTTTTTCGGCGATGCCGATGCCGGTATCACTGACATCCACCCGCACCATGTCCCTGCCGGTGGTGGCGTCCTTTTCCAGGTACACCTGAATGGTGATGCTGCCCTGCTGCGTAAACTTGGCCGCGTTCGACACCAGATTCAGCAGCACCTGCCGGGTGCGGAACTCGTCGCCGTAAACTTTCGGCAGGCCGGAGGCGATATCCAGCCGGATGTCAATCGGTTTGTCCTTCACCAGACCGATGCCGATGGAGCGCACCCCTTCGACCACCGGCTTCATATCGAAGTAATCCTGCTGCAGGTCCATCTTGCCGGAGTTGATCTTGGCCTGGTCCAGAATGTCGTTAATCAGACCGAGCAGGTGCTGGCCGCTGTTGTAAATGGTGGAGAGGTCCTGCTCCTGCATTTCCGTCAGCGGGCCGTCAATGCCCTTAAGAATCACCCGGCTGAAGCCGATGATCGAATTGAGCGGCGTGCGCAGCTCGTGGCTCATGTTCGCCAGGAAGTCGCTCTTGAGTTTGTCCAGTTCGCGCAACTGGTCATTCTGCTTCCGCACCTGGTCAAGCAGCGTGGCGTTCTGCACGATGGCGGACAGGGTGGTGTTCAGCGTGCGCAGCAGCGTCAGCGTTTCCGGGTTGAAGGCGTGGGTCCGCGCGTCTTCGATGGCGATCAGCCCGATCACCTCGCCGCCGGATACCATCGGCACAATGCCCGCCGACCGCGCCGAAGCGGTGATCGGCAGGTAGCGGCTCTCGCGCTGCACGTCGTCCACGATGACCGGTTCGCGGCTGCCGGCGACCAGCCCCAGGAGGTTGTGCGGGTCGTCCACACGCACTTCGCTGATCTCCGACAGCGGCTGGTCGGAACCGGCCAGCGCCACCGGTCGCACGATGGCAACCGGCTCGTCGGTTTCGGTCACGTACTGTTCGGTCATGTAAATGCCGACTGCCTGGGCGTTGAGTTCGCTCAACACCAGTTCGGCCACGTTTTGCAGCGATTCGGTCAGGCTTTGTTCCGGCAGCGCCGCGGCAGCGGTGACGGTGAACAGGAAGCCCATGTCGCGGGCGCGGCGTTCCGACTGTTCAAACAGGCTGGCGTTGTCAATGGCGATGGAAATCTGGCCGGCCAGCGCCAGCAGTACGTTTACGTCTTCCTGCGTGAAGGCGTTGGGTTCATTCGACTGCACGTCCAGCGCGCCGACGACCCGGCCTTTCACCGTCAGCGGCAGCGCCATTTCGGAGCGGGTCAGCGGCAGGAACGGGTTCGGCTTGTGGACAAAGCGCGCGTCGGCGGTGTCGAGCGCCAGCACGGGTTTACCGGTCGCCGTCACCTGGCCGATCACGCTGGCCGAACCCTTCGCCAGTTTGTGGCCGATAGCCAGCAACTGCTGCCCGGCTTCGCCGGTGCTGGCGCGCAGTTCGGCGTAGGTGTCGGTGGCATCCATCAGGAAAATCTGGACGTGATCGTAGCGGAACGCCTCGCGGATGAGGTTCACGATCTGCGGCATCAGGATGTTCAGGTCGAGGATGGAACTGGCGATCTGGCTGACCTCGGCGGACGTGGAGAGCTGCCGCGCGCGGCGTTCGGTCTGCGCCAGCAGCCGCCGCGCCTGTACCGACAGCGACGCCTGTTCCACCAGCGACTGGAAGACACGGTAATCCGCTTCGGTATGGCGGTACGGTTCGTTGGAAACCAGCCAGATGGCGCCGATGAGCTGGCTACCGGCGCGCAGCGGCAGCGCCACCAGTGCGCGGATGTCCATGCTTTCCAGCCCGACCTGCTCCATTTCCGTCAGCGACACATCGGCCAGCACGTCGTCGGCGATCAGCATGGACGGGCTGGTAATCAGCCGCCACGCCGGGAACTGCTCCTGGCTGAGCGTGATGCCCTGCAGGTTCATACCCATCACGTCGTCGCGCTGCCAGTAGGCGACGACCTGCATCTTTTCAGGAATGTCGTTCTGTTCATATGGCGGCGGCACGGCCATAAACGCCTGGGTGATGTAAGGCCGGTTCATGTTTTGCACGATGGCGTGCAGCACGTCCTCGGAAGATGCCGCGTTGGCAAGCGCGCGGCTGGTCTGGTACAGCGTGGCCGCTTCCTGGTAGGCCAGTTCGGTGCGGGCGAACAGGTTGCGGTTGTCAATCGTGACCGCCGCGCCGTCGCTGAGGGTGGTCAGGAAGCGCTCGTCTTCCGGGGAGAAGAAACGCGGCTGATCGTAGGTGATCACAATCCAGCCGAGCAGGTTATCACGCGCGCGCAGCGGGAAGGATGCCAGCGCCGCCACGCCCTGCGCGTGCAGCGCCGCGCCCAGGTCGGTGTCCGGGTAATAGCGGCTGGAGTCCGGTATCAGCAGGCGGTCGGCCTGGAAGGCGGACTGCGGCAGGTTAAACGCTTCCGGCGTGGTTACAGCGCGTGCGATATTCAACTGACCGGTCTGCTCATCCAGCAGGACGATGTAACCGTCGCTGGCTTCCAGCATCATCAACTGCATAATCACGATGTCCAGCACGGCATCCAGTTCGACCGCTTCCGACAGCGACCGGGTGACTTCGTACAGGGCAATCGTTTCGCGCAGGTTGTCCTGCAGTGCGTTTTCCAGCCCGCGCAGGTTGCTAATGTCCTGGAAGGCGGCGACGATGGTGGTCACGTTGCCGCGCGCGTCGAGAATCGGCGCGGCATTCAGCAGCAGGTCGGTGTGGGTGCCGTCGTCGTGCATCACCACCAGATCATCGCTGAAGTCCTGCTGGCCAGAGGCTGCCGCCGCGAAGATCGGCAGTTCGTCGGTCGGGTAATACACGCTGGTGCCGGTGCGGTACAGGTTGTAGTCGGCGGCGCTGAACGGCTGGTTGTAATCAATGGGCCGGTTGAGC
The DNA here is from genome assembly GCA_016223085.1 of Chloroflexota bacterium. GTDB lineage: Bacteria > Chloroflexota > Anaerolineae > Aggregatilineales > Phototrophicaceae > CFX2. Next base: position 946,418 of record JACRPS010000003.1, on the reverse strand, counting down.
AGCCGTTCGATCTGCGCGTTGGCCTGAATCGGTCTGAAGGTGCGTGCGTCCAGCACCAGAATACCGGTGGGCATGGACTCTAGCACCGAGCGCAGATACTGACGTTCGTTTTCGATGCCCCGGAACAGCCGGCGGTTTTCGGTAGCGATACCGACCTGCGCTGCCAGCGTGCGCAGCAGTTGTTCGTCGCGTTCGTCCAGATCAGCGCCGTTGAAGCTGCGGCCAACGGCCAGCGCTCCCGCGACCTGATCGCCCACGTAGATCGGCATGGCGATGTGTTTGCCAACGTACTCGATCTGACGATCGTCGGCATTGGCGAAGGCGGGGTAGGTGGCCGGATTATTGACGATCAGGGTGCGGTTCAGCCGCACCGCGTCTGCGATGGAATGCTGCGCGGTGGCGAGGTTGAGCGAGATGACCGGTGTATCATCCACCGCGCCGGGGGTGTGCCACAGGATGTTATCCAGCTGCGCCGGATTATCCTCGTTGACCAGCATCACCAGCCAGCGATCATAACCGGCGGCATCGGCCACGCGCTTAAAGACCTCGCTCAGGCTGACGTCAAACTCACCGCCGACGCGGGACGCCAACTGGCCAGCTTCTGCCAGCGCCAGCGCCCGCTGCGCTTCCTGCCGGGCTTCGTCAAACAACTGGCGGTTCTCAACGGCAATCGCCACCTGGTCGGCTACCGCGCGGACGAACCGGATGTACTGTTCGTCAAAGCTGTGGAGGGTATCACCTTCACAGACCAGCACGCCAAACCAGTGGCGCTGCGTCCGCAGCGGCGCGACGATGACGCTGGCCGCGCCGCCGCGCTGGAGCGCCTGCCGCAGTCGCGGGTTATCGGCCAGATTGGCGTCAATGTTGGGCAGGTAGACCGGTTCGCCGCCCTGATCGCTCATCAGGTCGCCCAGTGGCGCGGCGTCGCTGTTCAGTCGCAGGCCAACGCGAACCGGGGAGTCGGCGGTGGGGCGGCGCTCCCAGACGTGAACGGTATCGAAGTAAGCGGCGTTCAGGCCGGGGTCAGGGCCGGCCAGCAGCACGGCGATACGGCTCATTTGCTCGGCGGCCTGCGCCAGGTGGGCGGCGGCGGCGTCATACACCGCGTTCAGATCGGCAGCGCCGGTGATGGCGCGGCTGGCGTCGTACAGGCGGCGGGTTTCGTCCAGTGCCTGCGCCGTCTGGTCGAGCAGCCGCCGGTTTTCCAGCATCGTGCTCATCTGGCCGGTGAGCGCCTGGTAGACTTCGTAATCTTCGTCGGACAGCGTTTCCATCGTCGCGCTGTACAGGTACAGCACGGCAATCGGCTGGTTGGCGCTGAACATCGGGAACAGCGCCGTAAACGGTGTTTCGCCGTTCGGGTCTGCGATCACCTGCGGTTCGCGGTGACGCATTGGCGAGTCCAGCGGCAGGTTCAACGGTTCGTAGCTGTCTTCCTCGTGCGCCTGCCCGTGCTGCCAGCGCGCAACCTTGCGGACGCGGGTCGGCCAGCCGCCGCTGTCAAGCTGGCCTTCGAGCAGGCCGATCTCAAACTGGAGGCCGCCGGGGTCTTTGGTTGCGGCAGCGGCGGCGTGGACCAGTTCGGTAAACGTCTGGGCGTGGTTGATGATCCGGCTGGCGGCATACAGCCGTTCGATCTGGTCCAGCGTGGTTTCCGTCTGCTGGTACAGCAGGCGGTTGTCAATCGCCACGCCGGACTGGTCAATCAGGGCGCTGTAGATGCGGCCTTCGCGTTCGGTGAAGTCACGCGGGCGCGGGAACTCCATCGTAATCAGGCCGCGCCAGACGCCGCGCACGCTGAAGGGGATAAACACCGCCGCGCGCGTGCCCCAGGCCAGGAACAGCTGCCGCAGGTGGCTGTCCAGGCGCTGGTCGAGCGCCACGTCCTGCACCAGCTTCACCCGGTTATCGTTCAGCGTGGTCAGGAAGGGCGATTCCGGCAGGTACAGCCGCAGGTGCAGGCGGCTGTGGGCGCGTTCCTGGCCGGACCAGTCGGCGACGATTTCCACCCATTCCGGCGACCCGCCCACTGGATAATCGTCAAACAGCCACACCTGGCCGCCGGTGGCGTCGCTCATGGCGGCAGCGACGATGGCCTGAATGATGTCTTCCAGCGTGTTGGCTTCGTTCAGATAGCGGCTGATCTGGTACAGCAGCGACGTAACCGCCAGCGCCGACTGCGTTTCCTTAAACAGACGCGCGCCTTCAATCACCATACCGACACGTTCGGCGACCGCCCGCAGTACCATCTGGTCGCCCTGCGTGAAGGGCTGGTCGGGCGGGGCGGCGGCGTCTATCGTGCCGATGACCTCGCCACGAATGCTGATCGGCGCGCTGATGGCGGCGGCAGCACCGTCGGCGGTGTCGCCTTCCACCGGCTCAACTGTCATCAGGTTGTAACGATAGGCGTTTTGCAGCCGGGACTGTTCCTGCACCTCGTCCCAGGCGCGGCGCGTCAGTTGGCGGTTGAGCGAGTCAATCTGCTGCAAGCGCTGCTGCGAAACCACCAGCAGCCGCGCGTTCTGGATGGCGGCGGCGATCTGGTTCGCCAGCAGTTGGAACACACGCTGCTCGTCCTCGCGGAAAGCGTTGGTGACGATGCTGTGGATGTCCAGCACGCCGATCACCCGCGTGCCGACCAGCAGCGGCAGCGCCAGTTGCGCCCGCGAGTCGCCCAACAGGCGTTCGTAGGTATTGATCTGATTGGCGAGGTCATTAATCCGAATGGCGCGTCCGGTGCGGGCAACCGTGCTGATGATATTTGGCTGGTTTGTGGGCACGACGATGTTCTGTTCCAGCAGCCGCTGGCCGATCAACCCCCGGCTGTAACGCAGCACGACGTTCAGCCCCACGTCGTCCGTCAGGTACACCTGGGCGTGGTAGAAACCGTACTCGTTGCAGATCAGGTCAATCACGCGGTTCACCAGGTCGTCCACGTTCGAGAGCGCGGCGGTTTCCTGCGTGATGCGGGTGGCGATTTCGATGTTACGCTGCTGGCGAGTGGTGCGGTCTTCGTTTTCGACGGTCATCTGGTGCAGATGCGCCGACACTTTTTGCAGCGCCAGAATCAGGTCATCGGCGCTGTCGGCAGGGGGAACGTCGGTGCTTCTGCCGGCGGCCAGTTCCGTTACCATCGTTGAGATCGTGTCCAGCGTCGCCAGGCGGCGGCGCAGCACCCGGTACAGCAGCGCCAGCGTGCCAGCGCAGCCCACCGCGCTGAGCAGGACAATGACGGCCATGCCCAGATAAGCGTTGTGCAGCGCAAAGCCTGAACGGTCAAGCACAACCAGCGTCCAGGGCATGTCTGTCGCGCCGGGGATATTCACCTGCCGTGACGATACCTGCGCATCCTCAAACGCGGCCAGTTGCAAATCGCCGGTTGCGTTCGCCAGCAGGTTGGCCAGCGCCGGCTCGCTGTTGGTGATGGAACCGGCGGCGCCCGGTGACAGGCTGTTGAAGTAGGCGCGGGGCGCGGTGTTATCCGCCAGATAGCGCCCGTTGCGGTTGACCAGCACCCAGCGCTGGCCGTCACCCTCGTCCGCCAGATTCACGACGTTCAGGATAGGCCGCGCCAGCACTTCCAGTTCGATCAAGCCCAGCACGGTTTTGCTGTTGTCGTTGGCGGTTACAGGCGCTAACACCCGGATCGCCGGCTCGACCACGCCGGGCGAAATCTGGCGCATCGAGACGGGCGACAGCGTGAGCGTAGGGCTGGCGCTGGCCTGCTTGACAATCGGGTCGTTCGCCAGGACGTTGGATTGGTAGCGCGTGTCGGTCGCAAAGGCCGTGCCGCGTGCCAGCACTTCGCTCCAGATGGTGCCGCTGCTGTCCACATAGCGCACAGCGTAATAGGCGCGGCTGCTGTTGGCAAGCACCGAACTCATATCCGCGACCATTTCCGCCTGCCCATTGAGCAGCGCCGTCGGCGGTTGCCCGGCCAGCCGGTCCTTCTCCTGCGTAAACACCCGTGTGGCCGCGCCACGCGCCAGCCGCTGCGCCGCCGTAACGGCCTGTTCAAGCTGGAGGTTGATCTGGTTGGTGTAATCCGCCAGTCCGGTGACATGAATCATGTTCACATGGCTGTGGATGTTGTCCTGGTACAGGTAGCTGCCCACCAACGCAAAGACCGCAAACGCGAGGACAATCGCCGGCGCCACGCGGCGCACAATCTGGCCGGGTACCGAGGGAGTCGTGTCCGTGTTCCGCAACATCATAACCACTACTTCTGCTCGTGTTTACCGTTGGTGTGACTTAAGCGGATGCTGACCTGGGGCGCGCGTAGCGCCTGGCCGACTTCGCGCACCGCCGTTTGTAAAATCTCGTTGATCTCGGTCTGCGGCGTCAGCCGGGCGGCGATGGTATTCACAATGCGTTCGCGTTCGGCGGCGCGCTGGCTTTCTTCAAACAGACGGGCGTTGTCCAGGCTGATCGCCAGACGGTTGGCGAGTTCCTGCGCAAGCTGGAGTTTGTTGTCGTCGAGCTGCTCGGCGGGCAGTTCCCATTCCACCGCGCCCAGCGTCTGGCCGGAAAGCTGAATCGGCACGGCAATCGGAATCGTGCCGTTGCTGCCCACCTCGCCGACCACGATACGGCCCTCGCGCACGGCCTGCTGCCGCAGCGCCGATACGTCGGTGCCGGTGGGGATGCCGGCTTCGCTGCTGAGCGACCGCCGCCGCTGCGAGTAAATATACTCCTGCCAGGTCGTTCGCGTCGCTTCGCGGTTGGCGCGGTCAATTTCGGCCATGCGCCGCATCGAGTCCTGATACAGCCGCGCGTTTTCGATGGCGACGGCCAACTGGTCGGCCATCGTTTGCAGCACGCCAATTTCGTCCTGGGTGAAGGCGTTGCGCTGCTTGCTCTGCACGTCCAGCGCGCCGATCACGCGGTCGCCGACCTTAAGCGGAATAGCGAGTTCGGCGCGGGTGTAGGGCAAAAATTCGTTGTGGCGGTGTACCTGGCTGGAGGTGGTATCGCGGGCGACCACCACTTCACCCTGCTGCGTCACCTGGCCGATCACGCTCAGGCTGCCGACCGCCAGCCGGTGGCCGCGCTGGAGCAGCGTCCGGCCCACCTCGCCGGTACTGGCGCGTAACACGGCGTAGGTCTCGTCGGTGTCCAGCAGGAAGATTTGCGCGTGGTAAATGCTGGGGAAGTGGGTGACGATCAGGTTCACCACTTCGTCCAGCAGGGTTTGCAGGTTGCGCTGGGTGACGGCAAAACGGCTGACCTCGTGCATGGCCGTCAGGTCGCGGGAACGGGCGGCGATACGGCTTTCCAGGTCCTGCAGCAGCGTCTGTATCTGGTCGCGCATCTCAACAAAGGAACTGGAGAGCTGGCCGATCTCATCTTTCCGCCCGCGTGTTTCCACCGGCAGGCTAAATTCACCCCGGCTCATGCCCTGCACGGCTACCCGTAGCTGGTGGAGCGGCGGCGCGATAAACTGGTGGAACAGCAGCACCATGATAACCAGCACTGCCATTGCCCCGACGATCACGGTAAAGGCGCGCGGCCCGCTGAACTGCGCCAGCGACTCAACAAAGTATGGCACGGCGTTGGCTTCCACCACCAGCGCGAACAGCGGCGTACCGGGGCGGGTGGGGTCGGGAATCGGACCGTAGAAACCGATGACCGTGTGCGCCTGTCCACCGCCCAGACGGTACGTGTCGGTTTTGGTCGTGCCGGCCAGCGCCCGCGCGACCGCCTGCGAATCAACCGACGCCTGCAGGGCAAGCTGCCGGGTTTCTCGGAGACTAAAAATGGTCGGCTGACTACCGCCGGTCATGAGGTAGCTGTAGGCATTATAAACGTTGCCGCTTAATCGCAAAGGTTCGAGGATGACACCTTCCGTGTCTATCCTGCCGATGAGGTAGCCAACCGGCACGCCGCTGCGGCTGATGACGTGAGTAATCTCCAGCACGCCGCTGGCCTGGACGCTGGTCAGGAAGCTGATGCCGTTGGCGAACGCCTCCTTGGCCTGCACGTAAGCCAGCGACTCGGCGTTGCTGGTGCCGGGGGGCAGCGTTTCCAATGCATTAGAGGCCGCAATAATCCGGCCTTCCGCATTCAGCAGGCGCACCAGCGTAAAGAGGCCGCTGTTAAACAGGTTGCTGCGGAAGCGGTTGGCGACGATGCGGCTGCGGATACCATCAATTTCTTCATCCAGCGCCAGGTCAATCTGCTGCTGATGGGCTTCGTCGTTCACAAATTCGTCCAGCAGCGCCGCTGCCTGGTTCAGCGCCGTGCTGATGGCTTCCTGCTGATGCGCGCCGTTTTCCGACACGTACAGCCGGATATGTTCGGTGTTGATCTGGTTAAAGCCGCTCTGGCTGATGGCGGTAATCAGCAGCGCCGGCAGCACAATCGCCAGCGTGAAGCCCACCGTCAGCTTCAGCCACAGCGGCCAGGAGAGGAGGTTTAAAAACGGCAAACGTGCCATTATCGGGTGGCTTCCTCTCTCGACAATGGGGGTTCGGCCAGCAGGTCCGGCTGGACGTAAATGCGGGTATGGACAGCCCCCAGCACGTCGTTAAAACTCTCTGCCGCCAGATTCAGCAGCGCGTCCACGTCTTTCGTCCCGATGAGCTGCTCCGTGATCTGCCCGGCCTTGCGTTCGCGCAGGGCCTGCGCCTGGCTTTGCTCAAACAGACGCATGTTTTCCAGCGCGATTGCCAGCCGTTCGGCCACGACCTGCGCCATTTCGATCTGGCGGTTGGTCAGTTCCTGACTGGCAGGGATACGGAATGCCATCGCGCCAAAGGTCTGGTTGCGGAAGGTAATCGGCACGTGGATGATCTTTTCGTCGCCGCGCGTTTCCACGTGCAGCGATCCCTGTTCCAGCGTGCGGCGCAGGTCTTCCGGCAGGTTGTGGGCGGCGATGGGCACAATGTCCTGCCCTGGCTGGATGTCATAACCGATGGCCGTTTTGCCACGACCCTGCAAATAGCTGCTCCACGCCCGGCTAACACGGCGCTGCTCGCGGTTGTGGAACTCTGCCAGTTGCTTTTGCAGCCGGGTGTTTTCGGCGACCTGCTCGTCGAGGTGGCGCTGCATGTCGCCTGCCGTGACGGCGTTGGTCATGCCCACGCCGATGTGCCCGGCCAGCAGTGTCAGCGTTTCGACCTGCGTTGGCGGCAGCGGTGTATCGTCAGTGCGCTGGATGTCCAGTACGGCCAGCAGCCGCCCCTGATGCAGCACCGGCATGGCCAGCCCATAGCGCATAGCCGGGCGCAGGTGGGCGCTGCCGGGCGCGCCGCCGACCACCGCGACCGGCTGCCGCGTGCGGGCGCATTCGCTGATGGCATTCATTTCGTTCAGGCCGTAACCGCCCCGGTCTGCCGCTTCGCTCTGCCCCAGGCCGCTGCTCATTGTGCGGACGAGCAGGTTCTGATCGTCGTCGTAGCGATAAATCTGCACGAAGCTGTAACCGAACCTGCCGTGCAGCAGGGTCAGCGCCCGCGCCAGCACCACGCTGACGGCCAGCGGCTCCTGCCCGATGTCAATGGCATATTCCGCGACCCACTGGCGCTGCCGCAGTTCCATAAGCGAGGTCTGGGTAATGCGGTTGGCGGCGTTGGAAAAGACCAGCAGAAAGCCGGTGGTGATGGCGACCGTCACGCCGACGCTGACCAGATCGAAGCCAACAACCTGTGACGGAATAAACTGTGTCGGGGTGTCATTCGCGCTCTGACTGATGGCGCCAAGCGCCAGCGCCGCCACGATCACCAGGGCGATAATCAGGATACCCTGCCGGTTGAGCAGCACGCCGGCGGCCACAATCGGGATCATCAGGATGATGATGGCTGTGCCGCTGACGGTGAGCTGGTCGAAGTTCGCAAACACCGTCACCAGCAGCGTATTCACCAGCAGCAGCGCCACAAACAGGGATACGGCGCGGGCGAGTTTGCCGCGCTGGATGTTGATGTGGACGAGGACGCTGGCGATGACCGTGATGACCGGCGCGGCAACCGGCTGGAAAGCGCCGCTGACCACACCAAGCAGCGCCCACAGCAGCGCCGCCAGCGCGATCACGCCGTTGAGCAGCAGCAGGACGCCGGCGCGGTGGCGCTCGATTGGGCTGAGGTACGGGTGCTGGACGCGGACAAGCCACCGCCACGCGCGGTTTAACCTTCTCATGAGGCCGCTTCTCCCTGGGGTGCCAGACTCAGGCGGATAGCGCCGCCAGTGGCCCCTAACGATTGGCTGAGTTCAGTCAGCGTGATACTGAGCAGGTCGTCAACATTGGTCACGGACTGGAACCGCGCCACAATGTCGTTGATGCGCTGCTCCTGCGCGGTGGCCTCCTGTGATTCTTCAAACAGCCGCGCTTTGTCCAGGCTGATCGCCAGCCGCTGCGCCACCGCCCGCATCATTTCGATGGTTTCGGTCTGGGTCACGGGGCGGTCGGCTTCCACTTCCAGCGCGCCGATGACTTCACCACCGAGCACCACCGGCAGCGCGACTGTCGAACTGCCGTCCTCGTGGACTACCGTCACCGGCTGGCGGCTGTGGGTGGCGCGGATGAGGCTGTCTGACCAGTCCGTCTCGTGTACCAGCCGGCCATCTTCCAGCGTGACGCCACCGGCGGTCTGCCGCTGGCGCAGATATTCTTCCCAGCCGGCGCGGGTTAGCTGCTGGTTCAGCCGCTGAATTTCGCGCAGGTTGGCTTCCGTTTCCAGATACAGGCGTTTGGTTTCCTCGGCGCTGCGGGTTTGCAGCGCAAACAGCCGTGCGTTCCGCACCGATGTGCCCAGCAGGTTCGCCATCACCTGAAGCGCCTGCACCCGGTCCGCGTCGAAGGCGTCCACGTTGCGGCTCTGCACGTCCAGCGCACCGATAATCCGGTCGCCGTCGAGGATGGGAACGGCCAGTTCGGCGCGGGTGTCTGGCAGCAGTTCGTTGCGGTAATACACCTCGTCGGTGTCCCGCGCCAGCACCGGGCGGCCCAGCAGCGTCACCTGGCCGATCACGCTCTGCGAGCCAATCGGCAGGTGATGCCGGCGTTCCAGCAACTGCTGACCGACCTCGCCGGTGCTGGCTGCCAGCAGCGCCGTTTCACCGTTGTCGTCTACCAGGAATACCTGGACGTGGTAAAACGCCAGCCGGTCGCGGATGAGTTCAACCGCGCGGTTGAGCAACTCGTCCAGATCAAGCAGCTTGCCGAGCTGCTGCCCGATTTCCGCCGCTGCCTGCAGCAGATCGGTGCTGCGGCGGGCGCTGGCGGCGGCACGTTCAGTCTGGTTGATGAAATAGCGGGTGGTGAAAGTGATGAGCAGCAGCGTGGTAAGGCGGGTAATGCCGTCGGTAGCGTCAGGAGTCATCGTGCCGGACGACTGTGACAGCAGTGTAGCGAAGTGTAGAAATTCCCGACCGAGCATCACCCCGGTTGTTACAAAGAAGACAGCCCGGCTGCCCAGCACGGCGGCGGCGATGAGGGTGATAACTGCCAGCGGCATGGCGCCTGCCGGACTGGAGAGCGTGCCAACTGCGAACAGGACAATCAGGACGATTGACGCTTCCGCGATGCGCCCGCGCCGCGCCAGCCAGACCAGACTGAAGCTGGTGAGCGTGAACAGGCCGGTAATCAGTTGTGCCCAGAACGGTGTACCCCAGGCAAGCTGCAAGGCGATACCGATGAATCCCAGCACTACGCCGATTACGCCCAACGCCTGGATAAAACGCTGGCGCAGCCGGAACAGCGTATCGGTGCGGGGTGTCACATAGGGTAAATAAAACGGTTGCGCGCTCATGAGCCGTTATCCTGTAACACTTGGTTCGGCGGCGTGCCCAGACGAATCGCCACCCGCGACGCCTTGATGCTGTCCTTCAGGCTGCGGGCAGCGGCGGTGAGCGTCGTTTCAACCGTGTTGCTGGCCTGCAGTCGCGCCGCAATTTCGTTCACCAGCGCCTCGCGCTGGGCGGCACTGGTGCTGGCCTCAAACAGTCGGGTGGTTTCGGCGGCCACGCCCAGCCGTTCGCCCACCTGTTGTATCAGGCTCAGGTCTTCCGGCGATAGATGGCCGGAAGCATCGAGTTCAAATTCCATCGCGCCGACGACCTGCCCGCGCACACGCAGCGGCACGGCGATGATGCGGACGTTGTCCTGCTGGTGCTGCACCGGCTGGTTGGCCTCGACGGCTTCCACCAGCGCCAGCGTCCACTCGTTCTCGCGGCTGGTGCTGCGGGTATCGAAATCCACCGTGACCGCTTTCACGCCGCCGGTTTGTGCCAGAAAATCATCCCACAGGCGGCGCGTCAACTGCTGGTTCAGCCGTTCAACTTCGCGCGCGGCTTTCTGCGTCTGTTCCGCCAACTGCCGGTTTTCTTCGAGGCGGCGCTCGGTTTCGTCAAACAGCCGGGCGTTATCAATGGCGATGGCGATATGGTCGGCCAGCGACTGGAAAACCGGGATGTCCTCGTCGTGGAAGGTGTCCGGCTGTTTGCTTTGCAGGTCCAGCGCGCCGATAATGGCAGCGCCAATGCGCAGCGGGAAGGCCGCTTCAACGGCGGTCTCCGGCAAAAACTCGTTGCGGCGATGCACGCCGTCGGACGAACCGGCGCGGGCGACGATGCTCCTGCGGTTGGCCGTCACCTGGCCGATCACACTCAGGCTGCCGACTGGCAGACTGTGCTGCCGTTCGATCAACAGCCGCCCGACTTCGCCGGTACTGGCGACCAGCCGCGCATTCTGTTTGCTGTCGTCAATCAGGAAAATCTGGGCGTGGTAGATTTGCGGGAACTCGGTGCGGATTTGCTCAACAGCGTTGTTTAACACCTCCGGCAGCGGCATCCGGCGGGAAATACGCTGTGCGATCTGCGAGGTCAGTTCCGCCAGCCGCAGCCGTTCTGCCGAAATGGTTTTGGCGCCCTCCGTCCGGCTGATGCGGGCATAACGCAGCAGCAGATAGCCGATGGCCGCGATACCCAGCAGCACCACCGAGGCGTTTATCATGCTGGTCATATCGTTCATGCGCGCTGGCGGCGGCACCTGTGCCCGGTTAGCGATGCCCAGCGCAGTAATCCCCAGCGCCAGCCCCAGACCGAGGGCCAGCCCGCGATACTGGAGCAGCAGCACGCCCAGCACCACAATCAGGCTGATACCAAAGCCGTAGGTGGGTGAGTACATCGCCTCACTGATGGCGGGCACAGCCATTGTCGTGGCAATCGTCAGCAGCATGACCAGGCTGGCGAGCGATAAGCGTTTGCGGCGCACCAGCCACCACGCGGCGATGCTGGCGACGTAGCCGATGACGGCGGAAATCAGGGCATTGGGGTTGGTCCCCGCCTGCTCGATAATGGTCTGGTTGGCATCATTCCGGTTGAGGACGGCAAACAGTGTCACCAGAATAAACGTTACGCCGCTGAGGGTGTAGACGATGGCGGCACGCTCGCGGTCGAGCAGGCTGGTATAGCGGGTGGTGTCAAACAGGCTGGATAGGATTTTTTGCATCGCCTTACCTCCGCTACGAACCGCTGCCGGGCGTGCCGAACCGGATGCGCGCCCGGCGCGCGCCCAGCGCCCGGCCAAGTTCGTGGGCTGTCACTTCCATCATCTGCTCGATGTCCATCTGGCTTTGAATCTGAGTGGAGATGGCATTCAGCAGCGACTCGTTTTTCACCATCTTCTGGCTCTGGCTGTAGGCTTCGGTATTTTCGATGGCGACCGCCAGTTGTGTCACCATCTGCTGGAACAGCGCCACGTCAGTATCGGTGTAGGCGTAGGGGCGCGCGCTGCCCACACTGACCAGTCCCAGGACGCGCCCATGAATGACAATCGGCGCCAGCAGCCAGGAACGGATGTTGTTGTCCGCCTCGCTGCGGTCGCGCTGTGCGTACACATCCGGGATGTGCAGCAGTTGCCGGCTGTGCCACACAGCGGCGATGTGGCCGGACAGGGGCGTCAGATCGCCGCCGGTCATCGTCACCGAGGTCTGCCCGCCGCTGTGTTCGGCCACCGTCCGCAGCGCATCGCGGGAGGCGTCGTACAGGCTGATGCTCATCTGGTCCTGCGCCAGCATCTGCGCGCTCTCCACCAGCATGTTGTTAAAGACAGTAGGCAGGTCGAGCGTGGCCTGCGCGGACTGGCTGAAAGTGGTGATGCGCTGAAGCTGTTCGGCGCGGCGCTGCGAGTCCGCCAGCAGGCGGAGGTTTTGCAGGCCGAGGCCGACCTGCGCCGCAATGGCCTGCGCTGTTTCGACCATTGCGGCGGTAATCGCCTTGTCCGGTTTGTATACGTCCAGCCCGATGGAGCCGATTAGCTGGTCGGACACCAGCAGCGGAATGACCAGCATGGCCCGTACGCCCATCTGCTGGAGCATTTGGCGGGATGCGGTCGGGAGGTGGGTATCCATCTCCAGGTCGTGGACGACTAACGGCTGGCGTGTCTGGTGGATGGTGTCGTACATCGGGTTGTCCACCAGCGGGATTTGAACGCCAATCGTGCCCTCCAGCGGATACTCGCTGATGACCTGGGCGGTGGTGGCGGTGGGTGCGATCATGGCAATCGCGCAGTGGTCAAGGCCGGTCGCTTCGATCAGGGCGCGGCAACTGGTGTCCAGCAGCATCGGTTCGTCGTGGGCGCTGCTGATGGTCATCACCAGTTGGTTGAGGATTTGCAGCAGCCGTACCTGCTGGCTCAATTCGCCGGCGCTCACCTGGGTTTCACGCAGCAGCCGGTGGTTCTGTAACACGATGCTGATCTGATCGGACAGCGCGGCATACAGCCGGCGCTGGCGCTCGTCAAACACCTGCGGCGCGGCAAACCCCAGGCTGATCGCTTCCCGAACCAGTCCGCTCTGGCGCAGGGTCATGGCAATGTAACTGCGCGCGCCCCACTGTTGGGACACGCCGCGGAGAGGGTCATCCGACTCTACCAGATTTTCCACAAACCGAACCGTGTCGGTTTGGCCGTTCCAGGCACGATCGATCTGCGCCAGCTGATCCGCCCCCAACAGGGACACCAACGAGATTTCAACCGCCTGGTCGTCGGTCGGCAGGCTGGCAAAATCAATCACCACATCCTGAATGCGGCTGCCGCTGTCATAAATCACCGACAGGTGACTAATCATCATCGCTTCCGGCGCGATGTGCTGCCGCAGCGCCCGCAGCACATCCAGCGTGTCCTGCGCGCTGAGGATGGCGCGGTTGATGTCGTACAGCGTTCGCGTTTCGTCCAGCGCGGCCTGTGTCTGGGCGATCAGGTTGCGGCTGCGAACGGCCACACTGATCTGGTCGGCCAGCACCGTGTAGGCGTCAATTTCTTCAGTGGTGAGGACACGCGGCTGCGCGCTGTACACGTCGAGCGTGCCCAGTACCTCATCGGCGGTGCGCAGCGCAAACGAGGCCATCCAGGCGACATTTAGCGGCGCCAGTTCGCGGCGGGTAATGTCCCCGGCCTGCGCCAGATCGGGCACGATGGGCAGGCCGCGCCGCAGGGCTTCGATCTGCTCGGGCGTGGGCAGCAGGTCGGCGCGCGGGGCGGAGTCAACGGCACACAGGCCGTCCACCGACACCAGCGCCATCACCTGACGCGACTGCGCCTGCTGGCGCTCGTCCACGTTCAGCAGAGTGATGCCGACGGCGGTCATGGTCTGCGCCAGGCTGTATAACACCCCCAGCGCCATGTCGGCGTGATCGCGGGCAGCGGTAATCATCCGGCTCCCCAGCACGAGCGTGCTGGCGAAGTCGTGGTTAGTGGCGGGTAAACCGTCTGCCGGTGGCGGGGATATGCTCATCGCGTCCCTCGATACCCAATCATTTTTGCTCGGTGGTGGTTGAACAAGGGGCTTAAGCCCCTTGTTTGTCTACCCGTCACTTCCATTCCCAGACTTCTTCGCCGGACAGCAGCCGTCGAATCTGGTTGGGGAAGCGGTCGGCGTCCAGTGGTTTGCCCAGGAAACCGTTAAAGCCGGCTTTTTTCGCCCGGCGCATCTGGTCTTCGCTGGCTTCCGCTGTCACGGCGCAAACGATGGTATCCCGCAGGCGAGGGTGAGCGCGGACTTTTTGCAGGGCCTGGTAACCATCTTCATACGGCAGCCGGATGTCCATCAAAATCAGGTCTACGCGGGGCAGGGTATCAGCAAACTGCACGACCTGCCAGCCGGAGGTTTTCCATTCGCAGCGCTGCACGCCCATAAAGGCCAACATGCGGGCGATCAATACAAAATTGGGCACGTTGTCCTCAACCACGAGTACGTGCGCTTCACCCGGTTCCACCGGGACGCGAGTCGTCTGGTTTTGCGCCTCACTCATTGGTGGCGGCTCCTCAGATAATACAGAATTTCATCGGGCAATTTGTCCACATCAACCGGCTTGCGGATATAACCGTCGCAGCCAGCCTCCAGGGTACGTTCCTTGTCCCCGTTCATCGCATTGGCTGTCAGCGCGACAATGACGGTATTCTGTAGTTCGGGCATCCGGCGGATGCGCCCGGTGGCCGTCAGGCCGTCCATCTCCGGCATACTGATGTCCATCAGGATGAGGTCAGGCGGATTCTGGCGTGCCTTGTTAATGCCTTCCAGCGCGCTTTCCGCTTCATCCAGTTGAAAGTCGTAATCGGACGCCATGAGGATGCGGCGAACCAGTATCCGGTTATCCCGATTGTCTTCGATATACAGAATCCGTGGCATACCTGTTTCCCTCCACGCGCGATTTCTGACACGCTCCCAACGCGGCGCGGTCGTCTGTCTGAATGCCACCTTAATTATAACCGCATACCCAAGACTTCATTAATGAAGATTATCCGGGAGAGCCGGGATTCGTGCCAGTTTTGACCGGTCAAAACGAGAAAGTTCTAACCAAAAATTCGTAAAATTCCAACCTTTATAACAGAGAATAATCCCTCCACCAGCTATATTGAACCGATATAACCGTCACCAAGCATACACCGGAACAGCAACCAATTCCAGACAGGGGTATGGCGCGACCACGTTCATATCGGTGAGAGGCTAAAAAAGTGATCTTCGTCGCCGCTGGAAGTTCAAACCATCCAGCTACCTTCACCGGGGAAAACCTCTCAAGCAGTTGTTTTGAATCGCGTCAGCGGTTCCTACTCCCTGGTTAGCCTTCGGTTCAAAATCGAAGGCGCTATGGTGCAATCGCAAGCAGCCGCAAACTCTGGTATGCTTGAAAATCGGTTTATCAAGGAAAAGGATGGTTTCCAATGCCGAAACAGTACAGCAGCCCTCCGGCGATGCAGATTGACCCCAACAAGAACTACACCGCCCACTTTAAAACCAGCCGGGGCGCGTTTGACGTGAAACTGTTTGCGAAGGAAGCGCCGGTGACGGTCAACAACTTCGTGTTCCTGGCGCGGGATGGCTTTTACGACGGCCTGAAGTTCCACCGCGTCATCAAAAGCCCGCCGTTTATGATCCAGGGCGGCGACCCGGAAGGCAGCGGGCGCGGCGGCCCCGGCTATCGCTGGGACGACGAAAAATCCGCCCTGCAACTGAAGCACGACGGCCCCGGCATCCTGAGCATGGCAAACGCCGGCCCGAACACCAACGGCTCGCAGTTCTTCATCACCCATGTCGAAACGCCCTGGCTAAATGGCAAACACGCCGTCTTTGGCAAGGTGATCGGCGACGGCATGAAGGTTGTCAACGCGGTTGAGCAGGGCGACACCATCGAGTCGGTGACGATCAGCGAGAGCTAACGCAGCCTTAACCTCAGGTTATGAGGTTGCAGGGACACGGCATGCCGTGTCCCTGCGGACGCCATCTCTCCTTGCCACCGTGAGGGCCGACGCCGGATGTGTTTTCTCTTATCTCCGTCTAAAGTCGGAAGACAGGCAGTGGCGCGTATCCTATACTGTGAAATGTGTGTTTGTGAATATTAGAGCAATCGCTCCGGGGAGAGATGGGCATGGGCAGCGCGATTGTGATCGGCGGCAGTATGGCGGGCCTGTTGGCGGCGCGAGTCCTGACGGACTTTTACGAGACGGTGACGGTCATCGAACGCGACCGTTTCCCTGATGGGCCGGAAGATCGCGCCGGCGTGCCCCAGGCGCGGCATCTCCATGTCTTGCTGGCGCGCGGCCACCAGATCATCGAATCGCTGTTTCCAGGGCTGGACGCGGAACTGGACGCGGCAGGCGTGCCGCGCGTGGAACTGGGCTACGATACCACCATTTACGGACGTGGCGGCTGGGTGCCGCGCTTCCACAGCGGCGTTTACACCCGCTCGGTCAGCCGCGTGCTGCTGGAATATGCCGTGCGCTGCCGGCTGCTGGCAAACCCGCGCGTGCAATTTATGGAAGGCTGGCAGGTGAATGGACTGGCAACCGACGCCGACCGGATGCGTGTTACCGGTGTGCTGGCGCAGGCGCGCGGCGGCTCGCGGGAGCAGCGCACGGTCGAGGCTGATTTTGTGGTGGACGCCAGCGGACGTACGTCCCACGCGCCGGAGTGGCTGAAAGCCACCGGTTATGACGCGCCGGAAGAAACGGTGGTGAACGCCTTCCTCGGCTACGCCACGCGCTGGTATAACAAAGCGCCAAACTTCAACCAGTTCTGGAAAGACCTGCTGATCGCCAGCCTCCCGCCGAAAAACCCGCGCGGCGGCGCGCTGTGGGAGGTCGAAGGCGGGCGCTGGGTGGTGACGCTGGCGGGTGTGAACCGGGATTACCCGCCAACCGACGAAGCCGGCTTCATGGACTTCGCCCGCAGCCTGCCCCATTCGGCCATTTATGACGCGATCAGGGACGCCGAACCGATTAGCGACATCTCCGGTTACCAGCGCACCGAAAACCGCCTGCGGCATTACGAACGGCTGGCGCGCTGGCCGCAGGGGTTCGCCGTGCTGGGGGATGCGGTGTGCGCCTTTAACCCGGTGTACGGGCAGGGCATCACCACCGCCGCGCTGCAAGTGGAAGCGCTGCAAGCGGCGCTGCGCGAGGGCGCAGCGGGGGATATTCAGAAGCGCATCGCCAGAGTCAACCAGACCACCTGGCTGATGGCGACCGGCGAGGATTACCGCTATCCGGGTACGGAAGGGCCGCGCCCCGGCTGGTCCACCAGGCTGATGCATCGCTATATTGACCGGGTGCAGGTGCTACTGTGCAGCGATACCGACCTGGCGCAGACCTTCACCGAAGTCTCCAGCCTGATGACGCCGCCGACCGCGCTGTTTAAGCCGGCCTACGCCTGGAAGGTGCTGACGTTCCGGCCACAGCAGACGGCGTAAGCGCCGCCGGTGCGGTTGCGAGTGGCTAAAGTGAGTTATCGGTTTTGGTAGGGGCACGGCATGCCGTGCCCCTACGGATTGCACGTTTTTTCGTTGATTTGTTTCGAGAACCTACTTTATTCAATACAGGAATTGCGTGCACGCTGAATGTGCCGGGGATCAATCCCCCGGCAAATGAACTATGCCCGCTGAGACGGGCGGTCAGGGCGGTGATCCTTCTGCCTGCTTCAGCAGGCTTTTTCCTCAGCCGCAGGCTTGAGCCTATGGCTCATCCCGCCTGCTGCTGGACGCGCCCTTCCGCCACCTCGGCCACCGGCAGCGTGAAGGCGAAGATGCTGCCGCCGCCGGGGTTGTCCTCAATCCAGATGTTGCCGCCGTGCGCCTCGACCGCCAGCTTGCAGTAGGTCAGCCCCAGGCCAATGCCGCGCCGCGCCCCGCGCCGCCCCTTGATCTGGGCGAAGCGTTCAAACAGACGCGTTTTGTCCTCGTCCGGCACGCCCGGCCCCTCGTCGGCCACGTCCACGCGCAGGTAGCCCTGGGCGACGCTGCTGGCCTGGGCGCGAATGGTGATGGTGCTGTCCGCCGGGCTGAACTTGAGCGCGTTGTCCACCAGATTTTGCAGCACGCGCTCGATTTTGTCGGCGTCCACCTTTAGCAGCGGCAGGTCGCCGCCGACTTCCGAATGGAGTCGCACGTCCAGTTCGTGCGCCAGCGGGCTGAGTTCCATACACACGCTGTCCACCAGTGTCGCCAGCTCGGTCGGTTCGAGATCGAGATTCAACTGGCCGGTTTCGGTGCGGGAAATATCCAGCAGCGAATCGACGCGGCTGAGCAGCTTGCGGATGGCGCGCTGGCTGGCGTCGGCGGTGCTGTCCACAACCGCGCGGTAAGGCGCATCGGCGGGCACAACTTCGCGCAGCAGCTTCAGGCCGGTGGTCACGGCGGCCAGCGGGCTGCGTAAATCGTGGACGATCATGCGCGACAGGTCATCGCGCATCTGCATCAGTTCGCGTTCCTCGGTCTGGTCGTAGAACACCAGCAGCACGCCCACCGGCTCACCATCCGCGCCGCTGACCGGAATCACCTGCCGCTGGATGAACAGCGCGCCATCGTCCCCGTCCAGCGAATAGGTGGCCGGAGCAACATGCAGCCAGCTTCCCGGCGTGTGCAATTCGTCCAGCAGCGTAGCGAAGTGATCCGCCGACTCGAAGCCCATGTGCGCGGCCAGATCAAGCTGCCGGTCGGCCAGCAGGCTGCTGATGGGCTGGCCGATCAGCCGGTCGGGGTCGAGACCAATCAACCGCACGCGCGGGTTTGCTAGCGCGATCACCCCGCAGCGGTCCACCAGCACAATCGCTTCCGTCATGGCGTTGAGGATAACTTCCAGCCGGTCGCGCCCCTCGGCAATCCGGGCGAACAGCGACGAATTATCAAGGGCGATGGTCATGTGGTTGGTCAACTGCGTCAGGAAATGCAGGTCTTCTTCGTGGAAAGCGTCACGCCGGTCGCTTTCCAGCACGATCACGCCCCATGGTTCGCTCTGCCGCATGATCGGCACGGCCAACTGCGACTGCGCCCCTTCCAGCAGCGGCGGCAGCGCCGCCCGGCGGGTATCCGGCACGGCCAGCGCGTGCCCGGCGCGCAGCACGTCCGCTACGAGACTGTACCGCAGCGCCTCGTCCGGCAGATGGGCCGGGTAACCGGCCTGCGCCGCGATCAGCGGCATCGAGTCCGGATCACGCTGGAGGACAATCAGCCCGGCGGTGGCCGGTGTCAGCTCAAGCGCCCGGCGCAGCGCCAGATCGCAGATGGCCGCCGGACTCATCGGCCCGGTCAGTTCGCGCCCCAGCAGCGCCAGCGCAAACATCTGCTCCGCGCGGCGTTCCAGCGCCTGATCGGTGGTGGTGTACTGGCGGGCGTTTTTGATCGCCTGCGCCGCCTGGTTGGCAAAGGCGCGGATGATCTCGATGCTGGTGTCGCTGAAGCGGCGGGGGTGCTGGTAATACAGCACCAGCACCCCCAGACCGGAGGCGCCGATGAGGAGCGGCACTTCCATCCAGGCGGATTTGCCTTCGCGCCGCAGCAGGTCGCGCTGGGCTGCGGCGCGCGGGTCGGCCTCGGCGAGGATGTACAGCGCCGGCTCCTGCCGGAAATCGGTCAGTAGCAGTTCCGGCGGGCTGGCGGCATAGGCGTCGCTTAGGCCGGCATACCGCGCCAGCTTAATCGCTTCGCCTTCACACAGGTAGAGCGCGACACCGCTGGCCTCCGGGATTAACGAGGCCGATGACACAACCGTATCCAGCACCGCATCCTCCGACAGCGTGAGCGTCAGCAGCGACATGACACGGTTGAGTGTGGCAAGCTGCTCGGCGCGGCGCGCCTGCCGGTCGTAAAGCTGGGCGTTATCAATGGCGACGGCGGCGGTCGCGCCGAGGGTGGTCAGCAGGCGCAGGTCCGCCGGCTTAAACGGGCGCTGCGGGTCATCGGAAAAGACCAGCATCGCGCCCAGCAGCCGGCCACCGGCCAGCAGCGGCACGCCACAGCAGGACGACAGTGGTTCATCCGGTAGCGCCAATCCCAGGCGCCCCACATCGCGCCGGCTGGTCCGGCTGAGGAGCAGCGGCTGCTGCGTGCGCAGGATGTGCTGGAGCAGCGCCGCTTCGACGCCGGTTTCCGCCGGCGGGTACGGCTGGCCGCCGCGCATTGCCAGCGGGAAACGAAGCTGCTGGCCGTCGTACAGCGCCACCAGAAAGTGACCGGCGTCCAGCAGGCGCGCTACCTGCTCGTAGACCGTTCGTAGCAGCGACTCCAGGTGGAGGTCGGATTGCAGCGCCTGGCTCACTACTGCCAGCGACCGGGACTCCGCCATCTGCTGGCGAAGCTGGTGCTGCGTCCGGCTGACGCCGTACAGTCCCAGCGTAAACACCGCCATGCCAATGATAAACATCGGCAGCGCGGGCGGTG
>JACRPS010000003.1:685665-926201 GCA_016223085.1 Chloroflexota bacterium | reverse complement strand
AAACGGCAGCGGCAGCACCAGAATGGCAAACAACTCCGCCACGTTGGCACGCAGAATCCGCTGCACGGAACGCCCGTCGGTATAGGTTTCCAGCAGGAAGATTGCCAGATAGACCAGCGGGTATAGCAGGCTGAACACCAGCAGTGGCAGGGTAGCCGCATCCAGCAGGGTGGTCAGCGGTTGAACGCCGCCCAGGACGCGGTAGAACTGCCCGGCGACCAGCAGACTGAGGGTGACGCGGGCGCTGATTGTCACGACGCTGCGCGCCGTGCGGATGGTCAGCGGGCGGCGCAGCAAATCTTCCTCGGTGCGGATAACCAGCAGCAGGCCGCCGACTACGCCGCCCAGGAACACCGCCCACAGCAGCAGCGGCTGGGCATCCGGCGGCAACGACAGAAACGCCACCATGCCGACAACATGGGCCGGGCTGAGTTCGCCTTCAGACAGCAGCATCCCAAAATACAGCGTGAAGATCGTCAGCACGCTGCACAGCAGGGCGTATTTGCCGTAGGCAGTGATGGCCGCCGGGGCGGGCAGGTTTACTACCAGCGTGACCAGGGTCACGATGCCCAGCAGCAGCAGTGTTAACAGGTTAACCGATGGTCGTTTCATGGCATAGACCGTGACCAGGTTCTCGCTGCAAGCCGTCCTGTAGGGGCGACCTGTCAAATCCAACCCGCTGATTTTGCTCATCCCCAGTTTACACCGGAAAAGAATGAAAAAAGTATAAAGGTCGGTTAGTAAATTGAAAGAGTGTATACGGAGGGTTAAGTGAAGGGCAGGGTAAAGGCAAAACAGGCGCCGGGCAGCGGGCCGCTTTCGACCCAGATGCTCTGTCCGTGCGCTTCGATCACCAGCCGGCAGAACGTCAGCCCCAGACCGCTGCCTTTGTGGCCGCGCAGGGGTTCACTGCCGGCAAGCTGGCGGTACTTCTCAAAGATATGCTCGCGCTCGGCTTCCGGGATGCCGGGGCCGCTGTCCGCCACCCGGACCACCAACCGCCCACGTTCCGCCGCCGCGCTGACCTGCACCTGGCCGGCTGCAGGCGTAAATCGCAGCGCGTTATCCAGCAGATTGGTCAGCACCCGGTGCATCTTGTCGCTGTCCACCCGCACGGGCGGCAGATCGGGCGGGATGACCAGCTCAACGCTGATGCCCGCTTTCTGAAAACTCGGCAGCAGGTCGCGGTAGGCACTCTGAATCAGGTCGCCAACAGATACAATCGTCTCGTTCAGAGCAAGCTGGCGCGCTTCCAGTTTGGCGATGTCCATCAGGCTGCTGACCATGTCCATCAGCCGTCGGGCGCTGTCCGCCGCCAGGTCGAGCGTCTGTACGGCGGTGGGGTAGCTGCTGACGTTGGGGATGTTCTCTTTCGCCAGCCGGATGCCGTTAATAATCGAACTGAGCGGCCCGCGCAGGTTGTGGATAATCATGTTGGTAATCTGCTCGCGGTACACCTCAAGCTGCTTCTGCTCCGTGATGTCTCGCAGCACCAGCAGCCGACCGGCAAACTGCGCCTCCCGACCAGATACCGGCGAACTGGTTTCCTCAATGTGGATGATCTGGTTCTGCGGCGTGCGCCGCTCGAACTGCCGCCGTGTCAGATAGCCCTGTTCCGGCCAGGGGCTGCGAATCATCCGGTTCAGTTCCGCCAGCGAGTAACCCGCGTACCCCTGCTCATCCGGGTCGGCATAGTCCAGCAGCACCTTCAGGTAGTTTTCGCCCAGGTGTTCGCCCAGGTTGATGCCCAGCAGCCGTTCGGCGGACGGATTCACCTGCGCGATGCGCCCCTGCCGGTCCAACAGCAGGACACCGTCACGTGTGGAATCGAGGATGGCCGTCATGCGGTCGTTGCCCTCGCGGATGCGTTGGTGCAGGCGGACATTTTCCAGGTGACCCCCGGCCTGAATTGCCAGCAGCGCCAGCGTATTGATGTCCCGGCTCTGGAAATGGTGCTGGTCCATAAACACCAGGCATAACACCTCGTGGATGACATGGCCGCGCTCGATGGGCATCGCCAGCAGACCAACGCGCTGCCCGTCGGGCTGCGGCGCGTCTTCCACAATCTCCATCCTGCCGCTGGCAACGGCGCGGTAAGCCGTCTGGCGCAGCAGGTCAACCAGGTGATCGCTGGGCGTGGTCACTTCCCGGCTGGCCAGCAGCGCCAGCCGTCCGGTGTGGTCTTCATGCCGGAACAGGACGGCACACTGGGCATCGAGGATGTGCAGGGCGGTATCCAGTACCGACTGGGCGACGGTTGCGGTGTCCACCACACTTGAAAGCTGGAGCGAGAGTTCGCGCAGGCTGGTGAGAATATCCACCTGGTATTGCAGTTCTTCCAGCAGGCGAGCGTTCTGAATACTGATGGTAGCGTGCGCCGCCAGATTCTTCAGGAACGAACCTTGTTCTTCAGTGAAGAAGCTGCTCTGTTTGCTCTCCACATCCAGCACGCCGATGATGTCACCGTCCTTCACCAGCGGGACGGCCAGCGACGACAGGTAGGCGGTAGAGGGAGTCGGCAGATAATACGGAATCTGCCGGTTATCGGCGACCAGCGCCGTTTCACGGGTGCGGATGACGTGGCCGATCACCCCTTCGTCCTGTGACTGGGTGAGGTACGACTTGTGCAGGCTGCCGTTGTTAAACTCGTGCATAATCACCCACAGGTCGTTTGCCTCGGTCAGCAGCGCCAGCGCCGCCATATCCGCCTGCGTGGTTCGTGCGGCGGCCTCCAGCACCGTCGTGATGATGTCGTTAAAATCCTGCGAACTGGCAATCTGCCGGACAATGCGTTCGATCTGCGCCAGTTGGCTGAGGCGGCTGTCCAGCGCCTGCTGGGTACGTTCGTGAACCAGCGCGTTGTAAAGCTGCGCGCCAATCTGCCGGGCTGCCGCCACCATCAATTGCTGTTCGTGCTCGTCCGGGCGATAGGGCTTCACCGTGCCCAGCGCGATCACTGCAAACATCTGCTCGTGCTGGCTGAGGGGCAGCAGCAGCAGGCTGGCAAGCTGCTGTTCCGTCAGGAAAGCGCCCAGCGGGACATCTCCCGGCTGAACCATATGCAGCGGCGCGCGCAGCCGGTTGATCGCGGCGGCATCCCGTAGTGGGAAGGGCGCGCTGCTGCCACCCAAAGGTCGCAGGTGGCCGGAAGGCTCATCCACATGGGCAATATCGGCATAGTCCAGCCCAAACATCTGGCACAGGACCGTGACGATATTGATTCCCAGCCGATTTGGCTCCAGACTGGAGCCAAGCAAATCCGACAGGTGCACCAGATGGGATGTCTCAAAGGCGTGGAGTTCCAGCGCCTGAAGCAGCAGCGCGTTATCCAGCGCCGCCGCCACCTGGTTCGCCAGAATGGTCAGCAGGTAAAGTTCGTTATCGCTATAAACATGTGGCTGCCGATGATACACGGCGAGGTAGCCCAGCGGCATACCGTTTTTGTGCAGCGGCAGTTCGACCAGCCCCCGGAATTCGTCGTCGTCCAGCGGCGTGATCGCCTCTCTGCCGGGCGCAGCCTGCCAGATGTCTGGCACAACCAGCGGTTTGCCGTTATGCCGTTCCGCCCGATAGGGCAGGACAAGCAGCCGCTGCTGGTGCGCGGCGGACAGGCCGCTGCTTTCCACCAACCGCAGATGTTCGCCGTCATCATCCAGCAGCAGCACCGCTGCTTTGTCCCCCTGCGTGACTTCCAGCGCGGCGCGGCAGGCCACCCGCAGCGTATTGCTCTGGTTGAGATCGTACATGATCTCCTGGGCGGAGGTGTGAATCAAGGACAGATGGTTTGCCAGCACGGCAGTCTCCCGCGCCTGCCGTTCGATCTGATAATAACGCACGACGTGGGCCGCGATCAGAATCATGCTCAGGACAAACACGGTCAGCCCGGCATGGAAATAGATGAGGGGCAGCACCACCACCAGTGGGAACAGCGCCACTTCTCCCAGCAGCGCCCGGTACTGCTGCGCCTCTGGCGGTGGCGTGTCCGGTATCTGCCGTGTCAGCACCCAGCCGATACCGTTGGCAGTGACAAACGCCCCCAGCAGTGCCGCCAGCACCGGCAGCAGATCACGTGGTTCCAACGACGGTTCTGGCGTGGCGTGGCCGGACAGGCCAAACAGCGCCGCCGCAACCAGCACCGCCGCGCTGGAGAGGAGCAGGCAGCGGGCCGCCTGCCGCATCACTTCACGCAGCGGCTGGCGCACTGGAACGGCGAAGCGCCATCGCACCAGCGCGGCCAGCGTGACACCCGCGACCGCCACCGCCAGCGCCGCCGGCAGACCCAGAATGAACCAGCCAATCAGCACGGCGAGATTTTGATAACCGCTCAACAGCCCCCGGTCAAGCCGTTCAGACAGCAGCGCGGACAGCAGAAACAGCGCCGTACAGGTCAGCCATACACCCAGCGTTTCAACCGGGTCGCTTAACGTGGGGTCGAGGAGAATCAGCAGCAGGGTGGCCGTGCTGGGCAGGATGCTTAAGACCAGCAGGAGCAAACCGCGCACTCGCGTCATACGAGCATTTGAAGTTGGGCCAGAGGAAGTCATGCCGATTTGCCGGTAATTGCTGCCGATTGGCTCACACTTGACCTGATTATATCAGATGGATGATGGACTTTCCGTTTTGGTTTTTGTGACCTGGACATACGCCGCGCCGGCCAACGCCAGTAGCCACCAAAAGACAAACGCGAACCGATCCCACAGGGGAATTGCGTCGCCGGCGGCGTACACCGCGTGCGCCAGCAGTCCGCCGGCGACCCCCACCACCAGCGCCTTCACCTCCGCGCTGCCGCGCCGGTAGCTGACCAGCAGCATCGCGCCGGCGACGATGTACCAGCCGGTGAACACCAGCAGACCGGGAACGCCCAGGTCGCTGCCGATCTGCACCCATTCATTGTGGGCGTGGGGCAGGATACGGTCTTTGTACTTCTCGACCGGGTATAACTGGCGGATGGGATTATAGCGGAACATGGACATACCCGCGCCGGTCAGCGGATAGTCGCGGAGGATGGCAAGGCCGCTGCGCCAGATGTCAACCCGGTCGCTGAAGCTGGCCTCGTCCCGTTCCAGCATCCGCTGGCGCAGGCCGAGGTTAAACACGTTGTTGATAATCAAAATCTCGACAACACCCAGCACGATCACGGCCAGCAGCGCCAGATTGCGCGGTCGCCCGCGTGGGAACAGCAGCCGCGCGATCAGACCGAGCGCGATCAGCAGGCCGATTATGGCGAGGCGGCTCTGGCCGATGAACAGGGCGGCAAAGACGGCCAGAAAGGCCAGCGTCACCCCGACACGGGGCAGGCGTTCCCGCCAGCGATAGACGGCTAACGCGGCCACGACTGGCAGCACCCACACGAGCGCGCCCCCAACTTCGTTGGCGTTAAAGCCGCCCTCGATGCCGGGGAGAGTGGTCACGTTCGGGAGCAGGTCTACGATGATGCCGAGCTGTTCCGACTTGATATTCCATTGCGTGGACAGCAGGGCGGTGATACCCAGCAGCAGCGCAAACAGCGTCGTCACTTGCAGCAGGCGGCGCAGGCGGTGCGTGCGGCAGACGTACTCCACAAAATAGACGTAAATCGCAGCGCCCAGCAGCGGACGACCGAGCATCATCAGGCCGCGCGTGTAGGGCGCGAACCATACGTTAAGCACACACAGCGCGAAGAAGGCCAGGAACAGCCATTGCAGCGGCGTGTTCGGCCATAGCCGCCGGGTGCTGATCCAGCGCGGCGCCCAAGCCACCGGCAGCAGGAAGACCAGCCACAGCCAGCGGTCGCGGGTAGGGCTGGGCGTCCAGAAGGTCGCCACCATCACCAGCAGGAGCAGTGGTTCCAGGTAATAGAAAATTGCGTCAGATAAGTTTACGAATGGTTTCGAAAGGTTGTTCATACCACAAACCAACATGCTTCTGTCTGAAATGATTGACTCTTATGCAAATCTGTGTTACCGTTATAATGTGTTATTTTGAATCATGAACTCGTGCAGTTTTTATTGAGGTAATATTCTGTTACACCTCAGCGAAAGAAATTGTAATCATGATGTATGATGTTGTAACAAAAGTTTCATTGGAAACGTTTCGAGAGAGGTCAGCGGGGAAAAAACTGATCCTGTTATATCCCTGGACCACGTATCGAACGATCTTTTTAACCCATTTTCTATCGAATAATAGCCAGGGTTTATTATATTACCGCATAACCGAGGGACAGGAAACGCTTCAGTCCTGGTTAAGCGGCATGGCAGCGGAATTTGACCAGGTGCTGGATGGCTTTGGTCGCAAACTCCGTAAAGCGGTTGAGACTGGTAATGCTGTCAAAATGGGCGAAGCGCTCGCTACTGATTTAGGCGCTGTCAATTCCAAACAGGAAACAGTCCTGTTTATTGATGAATTTGATCGTATCCCCTTTGATGCCGACGTGCAGGAGTTTGCCCGGTCGCTGGTGGCTAACCTGCCGTCCCATACCCAGATTGCGATCAGTTCGCGTCTGCTAACCTACCAGCCCTGGTATTCGATGATTGTGGCCGGCGATGCAGTGGTGCTGGGCACCGAGTATCGCAAGGATCAGGCCATGTTCACGCTGGATAAGAACCCGCGCCCGCAGCTTGAGGTCTATGCCTTTGGCCGGGGACATGCGCTGGTGAACGGACAGGAGATCACGAACTGGGACGGCGCGCTGCCGCGCAATCTGTTTTTCTTCTTTATGGACCACGCGCTGGTGACACGCAACGAAATCTTCGCCACCTTCTGGCCGGAGCTGTCCGTGAAGGAGGCTACCAACGTTTTTCACGTCACCAAACGCAAGATCAGCGAACGCATCAGCATGAAAGTGGTTGAGGGCGGCAACTACGAACTGACGCAGTACAACGGCGGCTTTTACGTGCCCAGCGACAAAGTG
This sequence comes from Chloroflexota bacterium, assembly GCA_016223085.1. Taxonomy (GTDB): domain Bacteria; phylum Chloroflexota; class Anaerolineae; order Aggregatilineales; family Phototrophicaceae; genus CFX2. Next base: position 919,312 of record JACRPS010000003.1, on the reverse strand, counting down.
GTGCGCCATTACGATGTAGCTGACTTCGAAGCGGCGCTGCAACAGGCGATGATGACCGGCGACGACCGCGAGGAAGAACGGCTGCTCAGCCAGGCCATCGAACTGTACAAAGCGCCATTCCTGCAAACGGTAGATATGGACTGGGCCAACCGCCGCCGTGACCAGCTCCGGCAGCAGTTTGCGCAGGCGCTCATCAGCATGGGGCGGCTGTACAAGCGCCAGGGGGATAACCTGCGCGCCGTCGGGTACTTCATCCGTTCCCTGAAAGAGACACCGGAGCGGGAAGACATCCACCGCGAAATCATGAACATCTACCTGAAGCTGGGCCGCAAGGAGGACGCGCGCGCCCAGTACCAGAAGCTGTGTGATACACTCTCCAGCCGGCTGGGCATCGGCCCGTCGCGGGAGAGCCAGGAGTTGTACAGCCTAATCGAGACGGCCAGTTAACCCCGGTTTAATAAAACAGGTTTCTCTGTAGGGGCGAACCGGCGGTTCGCCCCTGCGATTCTCGTGCAGTTCTCCGGTGGGAGCGGATGAAAGGTTACTGAATTCTACCACCCGATGGCAGTTGCGGCGCTGGCTGCTTGAGCGAACGTCCACGTGCCACCAGGCGGCGACCGTGCTTCTCGATCAGCCCGCTGATTCCCCCTTCGATCAGCTTCGCCAGATCAGGCGAGACTTTCTCCACTGCGGTGTACATTCCCCCCAGGATAAGGGCGACCAGAATGGCTTTACGGGTTGGTTCATGCTCTTTTGTGGCGGCGGTCCAGCCCAGGTCAAGCGCGGTGCCCCAGTCCAGCACCCACGATAGCAAAATGCCGCTGAGAATGCGGTTTTCTTCATCGCTTTCCCGCGCGCCCATAACCCCGTCGTATTTGATAAGTCGCATCAGGTGACTGCGCGCCTGGGCAACCACTTCCCGGTCGCTTAACAGGAACAGCCCCAGCAGGCCGATCTGCGCCACCTTCTCGTTTTCGGGTCGCAACGATTTAATGAACGTCCCGGAAACGGTCTTGTCCCCCATAATCGCCAGCGCCAACGCGGCGGTTGCGCTTTTTCCAGGGTCAGCATCGTCTAGCAATGGTCGCACCCGGTCATTGAAGCCGTGATCGGAAACCGTAATCAGCGTTGAGACGGCGGTTATCAGGTCGTTTGTGCCGGAGGCCTGGTTGACCGACTGTCCCATATAGGCGACGGCGATGTGATCCTGGAGCAGGGGGTGAAAGAAACGGTAGCCATTTTCCAGGTCGCCACTGAGGATATTCAGTTGATCGCGCCCAACCAGATTCAGGAATTCCGTCACCCGGTCAGCGCCGAGTACCTGTAGGAACGACTCGTAACGGATGACATTGGGGTCGTAGCTGTCCTTAAAATGTTTTTCAGGGGAAAATAACACGTCAAAGAGCCGCAGAAACGACGTAATATACTCGCTCAGGGTTTCCGGGTCTTTGTCCAGACTCAGTGCCCGTTCTCGCTCGTCGGCAGCCTGGCTGATACTCTCCCCGATGTCATAGGTGATCGCTTTGCCCAACAGCGTATAAATCTCGGCAACCGCGTAAGGCATGGTCCGGTTGCGCCGCCGCTTGCGTTCGTGTTCCCACATCCGTTGAATGTAGGTCTGGAACAGTTTGTCGTAGAAAACATAGGCCGCCTGGTTCCGAGCCAGCAGCGTTTTTAGCTCCGCCGCTTCCGCGTCCTTAAAGGCGGCTACCACGATACTCAGAATCAGAGGCGTGCGGATCATCTGGGTGAGATCAGGGTTATCGTGAATGATCGCCTGTAAATGCGGATAATCGGCCAGATAGCTGATGATCTGCTCCCGGTCCAGCCGGAGCAGGGCGACCGCGCCGTTTAAGGCAATCCGTTCGCCGTCCGCCGCTTTGATGATGTCTTCGTAGTCCTGCGCGCGGCAGGTGACGATGGTTGGTGTTTCGCGCAGGATGGGCAGTTCCTTAAAATCCGAGATCATGCGCATGAATAACACCCGTTCATCCTGCTCGTAGCGGCGCGGCAGTTCGTCCAGACCGTCTAAAATCAGGATGACACTCTTGCTGTCAAGCAGCGATTCCACATCTTTTGCGGCGATGCCCGTGACGCCGGCGAGGAATTGAATCAGCGTCTGGCCGGGCTGCCACAGGCGAATCGGCGCATAGATCGGCAGGCTGGCCTCTGGATCCGTCAGCCGCCGGTTAACCATCTCCCGCGTGAAGGCTAACAGCATCGTGGTTTTGCCCGCGCCGGGGTCGCCAACCACCAGCACCCGCTGCTCATAAGTCGGGTCGTTCAGTACGTCCAGCACCGTAACATTGTTGCTCAACTTACGTTCGCGGTCACGGCGATCCAGAAATCCTTCTTCGTCGTCCGTGTCCTCATAGGCCAGCGACAGCGGCTGGCTGACCAGGTTGGCGCGGGTGATGTGCCTGACCCTGATAAGCTGGTCGCCAACCGGAATCGCCTGCCGCAGTTGTTCCACCACCGAGTCGCGCAGCTTCACCACGTAGGAGCGGAATGAGTCTGGCGGTAACTGGGGTGGCAGGAAGGTGGGGTTGTTTTCGATCTGGCGGATTAAGGCTTCAAAACCGCGCTCAAAATCATCAAAGGGGATGTAGGTCAGATGGTTGATCAAAATGGGAACGGCCTGATTGTAACCCGGCATCCGCAGGGGCAGAATCGGTTTTTTGGTCGCCTGGGCGTGAAGAATCTCGCGGCGGACAAACGACGTGGGGTTTTGTTTTACGTCGGGCGTTAACACCACCACCACAATGTCGCTGTCCTCAATTGCCTGTTCAATCTCGACACTGAAGTCGGCGTGGGGATTAATGTTGCGGATGTCCCGCCAGGGTTTGTACTTTCTGGCTTCAAGACGATCATAGAGCGCGGCGGCATAGTCCATCCCCTCCCGGCGGGCATAACTGATAAAAATCCGTTTTGGCATCATCCACCTCAGCTTAACAATATATATTGTGATAAATAGCTAGGATGGCACATTATGGAGCAAGTGTCAATCGCTATAGCAAGGAAGACTATATAAAACTAATATATAAATAAAGTTATGCTTGCCTGATAACACGCTGCGCTCAATTGCCGCTCGTGACAGCGGCGCGGTTTCCCCGTTCCTGGCAAAATGCTCTATAATCCTTGATGAATGAGTTCCGGGGGAAGAAGCGGCCATGTTCAACCAAAAACCTCGTTCCTGCTTTATCATCGGCCCGATGCGTGACGCGGACCTGGGCGACGACGCGCGCTTGATTCGGCTGGCGCGGCAGGTGGTCGCGCCGCTGCTGGACGAAATCGAACGGCGCGACGGCGTGCGCTACATCGTTCGGACGCCGTATGACCTGGGCGGCAACCACGTCATGAACGACGTGATTTACGCGATTGATCGCGCCGACCTGGTGATCGCCGACCTGACCGACAGCAACCCGAACGTGTTTTACGAACTCGGCATCTGCCACGCGCTGGGACGCGCCTGTATCGCCGTGATGGAAGACCGGCAAACCAAAATTGAGTTTGATATTTCCGCTTACCGTGTTTATAAGCTGAAGCTGGAAGACGGACGCTATCTGGAAGCACAGCAAAAACTGCGCGACCCGATTAATGCCGCGCACCGTTCGATCTCCGACTGGACGAAGTTCGAGAACCCGGTGATTGACTTCTTCCGCGCGCCGATCACCTACATTTCGCCGGCGTTTGCGTTGGCGCAGGGCTATTACCTTAATTTTGTGAAGCCGGTGGTCGAGTCCATGATTCGCACGCGCGGGACGCGTTACCTGTATGATATTGGCTCGGCGGCGCTGGACAGGCCGCAGCCGAAGAACATCGAAGATGTAACCGTGCTGCCGGATGACGTTCGGAAGAAGCTGGAACTGCATATCGTGATTCCGGGGCGGATCGCGCTGGCGCGGCACAACTTCGCCGACCGGCTGCGCGGGCGGGTGCCACCGGCGCTGGTGGAAGGGGATGGCCGCAGCTACACCTGTTTTTACCGCGCCTACGATTCTGACACGCGCCACGCGCTGGTGGACATCCCAACGACGCTGCGCGTGATGGAAGACGCGGTGGACCGCCGGATGCGCTATCCGAACATCCACCACGACGCGCCGGAGTGGCGCGAGGTGGAAGATCAGGAAATCCAGCGGTTTACGCTGGTGCTGCAAATGTTCATTGACCGCCACGACATGAACCCGGAGTTCGCACAGCGGATTCGGATTCTGCGTTACAATCCCGACTCGCCGGGTGATCTGCTGTGGCTGCACGCGGCGGTGATGAATGTTTAAAGGATAAACTGCGCTGCATGACTGAAACCGAACTCCGCGAAGAACGACCGTCCCGCATCGCCGCACACTTGGACGCGCCGCCGAAGATGCCGCCCGATCATATCGGCGTGCTGGTTGCCGGGGTGGTGATGATGCTTGGCGGCTGGTACGGGCTGTACACGCTCATCACCACCACGCTGCCGCGCGTCGGTCAGCGATGGATGTTCTTCGTGCTGCTGCAACTGGCGGTCACCGGCACGGTGCTGCCGTTTGTGCGCTACCTGAACGTGCGCTTTACTCCCGTGACGGACGACCTGCCGCCCGGCGGGGTGATCGTGCGCCAAAGCATCTGGATTGGTCTGTTTGTTGTTACCTGCGCCTGGCTGCAAATCCCGCGCGTGCTCAATCTGCCGATTGCGTTCTTCGTGGCGTTGGTGTTTATCATCTTGGAAGTGTTCCTGCGCTCGCGGGAAATCCGCCATGAACGCGGCGACTAATCCGTTCCGGGCGCTGCCGTCGGTAGATGCGCTGATGAACCAGCCGGCGGCACTGGAACTGGTCGCGGCCTATGGCTACCCGGCGGCGCTGGAGGCAGTGCGCGCGGCGCTGGACGACATCCGCGCCCGGCTGCGCGCCGGCGAGCCACTGACGCCGGACGCCGACGTGATTCTGGTACGGGCTGCCGATCACCTGCGGCGCGAATTTACTCCCACGCTGCGCCCGGTCATCAACGCGACCGGCATCATCATCCATACTAATTTAGGCCGCGCGCCACTGTCGGTTGAAGCCCAGCAGGCGGTGCAGGCTGTCGCCGCGCAGTACAACACGCTCGAATTTGATCTGGACAGCGGCGGGCGGGGCAGCCGCCTCGTCCATGCCGAAAGGCTGCTGCAGGACGTGACCGGCGCGGAGGCGGCACTGGTCGTCAACAACAACGCGGCGGCACTGGTGCTGGCGTTGTCGGCGCTGGCGCAGGGACGCGAAGTGATTATCTCGCGCGGGCAGTTGGTGGAAATCGGCGGCGGTTTCCGCGTGCCGGAGGTAATGGCGCAGAGCGGGGCGCTGCTGGTGGAAGTCGGTACGACCAACCGCACCCACGCCGGCGACTACGAACGCGCCATCACGCCACAAACGGCGGTGCTGCTGCGGGCGCACGCCTCGAACTTCAAGCAAATCGGCTTTGTTGAGTCCGTACCGCTGACCGACATGGCGGCCATCGCCCACCAGCACGGCCTGCTGCTGATAGACGACCTGGGCAGCGGCGCACTGCTCGACACGGCGGCCTACGGCCTGGAACATGAACCGACGGCGCAGGAAAGTATCAGGGCAGGTGCTGATCTGGTCTGCTTCAGCGGCGACAAGCTGCTGGGCGGGCCACAGGCGGGCATCCTGATCGGCAGGCACGACATCATTGACCGGTTGAAGCAGCATCCGCTGGCGCGGGCACTGCGGGCGGACAAGCTGTGTCTGGCGGCCTTAAGCGCCACGCTCGGTCATTACCGCAAGGGCGAAGCGGTTCAAAAAATACCTGTCTGGCAAATGATCGCCCGGCCACTGGATGACGTGCGCCGGACGGCGGAGGCGTGGGCGGCGGAAATCGGCGGCAGCGTCATCGAAGGTCAGTCGGCGGTGGGCGGGGGCAGCCTGCCGGGGGAAACACTGCGGACGGCGCTGCTGGCGCTGGACGTGCCGCAGCCGGATGCGTTCACCGCGCGGCTTCGCGCCGCCGACCCGCCCGTGATTGCGCGCATCGCCGGCGGGCGCGTGCTGTTCGACCCGCGCACCGTGCTGCCGGAGCAAGATCAGCAGTTGGTGAGAATCGTCGGCGATTTAATGCAAACAGAAGAACGATAGGGTATTCGTTGGGGATGGTTTATAGGTAACTGTAGGGCGCAGCATGCTGCGCCCCTACAGACATATGTAGGAGGAACGGAAATATGCCCGCTGTCGGCCAGCCCGCGCCGGATTTTGAACTGCCGAATCAGGACGGCCAAAGGGTTAAACTCAGCGATTTTCGCGGCAAAAAGGTGATTCTGTTTGCCTATCCCAAAGCCGATACCCCTGGCTGCACCACTCAGGCGTGCGGCCTGCGCGACCAGTTCCCGAAGATCGAAGCCGGAAACGCCACCGTGCTGGGCATCAGCCCGGACAAGCCGGAAGACCTGCTGAAGTGGAAGCGCAAGCAAAACCTGCCCTACGATCTGCTCTCCGACCCTGATCACAAAGTATTGGAAGCCTGGGGCGCATGGGGAGAAAAAACCAATTACGGCAAGACGTATATGGGCGTCATTCGCTCCCACTGGGTGATTGACGAAAACGGCGTCGTCACCGACGAACAGCTCAAAATCAGCCCGGAAAAAAGCGTCGAAAAAGCCGTGCAGGCGGTCGGCGGGTAGGACTGGTGATTGAACGATGCAGCAGGGGCGAACCGCCGGTTCGCTCCTGCGGTTGGGTGCGTCTTCACTGCCACCCTTGATTCAGGAATATACGCCCATTGTTCTCATTACGCTGTATAATATGAGTGACAGCATAAACAGGGGCGCTGAATCATGGAAGCGGCAACGATTACGGAAGAAGAACTGGAACTGGCACTCGAAAAAGCCTACCGGCGCGGCTTTCACCAGGCGCTCACGCTGCTGGCGACCTTTTACCCCAACGGCATCGGCCATACCGAACTGGTGAAGATCGCCAACGAGCATCTGCGCTGGCGGCGCGAACTGGGGCCGTCGCGCATCACGGACAGCGCGACGCCGCGTTTTATGGACGCCGTGTCGCCATTGGAACGCCATCTACGGGGCGAACGTTAGGCTTCAACATATTCCCGCCGTGCCCGGTCCACCACCTCCACCAGCGTGTCGGTGTTGTATGGCTGCGCGTGGATTTCGTACCAGAGCGCGGCGAAGGCCATGCCCAGGCCGTAATCATAACCCGGGCCGGGTGGCTCCTCGCTGAGGACAACAATGTTCAACCCGCCCATGTCCATCCCCCTGTTACACAGCATGAGAATCACCCCCGCCGGATAATACGCCCAACGCGGCAGCGGACGCTGCGTGGTGGTGCGTTTGGTTTTGGCGCTGCGCAGGTTAAACGCCGTGCGTGATTCGTGGTTGGGCGCGGCGACCGTGAAGTGAGCCGACTCATCCGGCGCGGCAGCAATCCACACGTCGCGGGCCGGGGCGCGGATAATCCAGACCGGGGCTTGCTCCGGGAAAGCCTGCTGGAAAGCTGCCAGCAGGCGCACAGGTGGATCGGTGAACGGGAACTGGGACACGATTCCTCGATGGCTGCGCCAGAATTCAGGCGGATTTTACCACACAAATGCCGGTTGTCTGGTAAAATGGTCGCTGCCTGTTCTTAATAAATGTAATGAGTGACGGTATGATGTCTCGCGTATGGGTTGGTTTCGGCCTGGGGCTGATTTTGATAGCCAGCATCACCTGGACGGCGGCACAGGATTCAACTGCCGTCAGTGCGGCGGCCTGCGCCCCGGCACTGGAAACGGTCTGGACAACGGCCAGCGATGCCTGCATCGGCGGGCCGGCTGGTTTTATTTGCAACGGTGGCAGCGCGCCGCAGGTTGAACCCGCCGGTCAGGTGGCAAACGCGCTGGCCGCGCCGGGAGCGATGGTCGAAATTGCCCTGGTGGACGCTATTCGCACCCCGCCGCTGGCAGTTGAAACGGGCAGTTCCGGCGTGGTGTGGCTGCGGCCTGACGCGCCGATTCAGTTCACCGGCCTGCTGCTGGGTGACGTGCAGGCGCGCGACGTAACGCCGCCGGATTTCCCGGCGTGGCAGGCGATGGTAGTGCAGACCGGCGCGGAAATGCCCGCCTGTGGCGCTGCGCCGCGTAATGCCTTTGTGGTGCAAACGCCGCTGGGACAGCCGACCAATATCGCCATCAACGGCGTGTCGCTCGGCCTGAACGGTACGGTGCTGGTGCAGACCGGCGGGGATCAAACGATTTTTGTCGGGCTGTCCGGCGAAACGCTGGTGTTTGCCTTCGGCCAGAACCAACTGCTGCGCACCGGCCAGCAGGTGAGTGTGCCGTACAGCGGTGGCAACTACGCTGCGCCGGTGGGCGCGCCGGGCGTGCCGCAGATGTTTGAACCCTCGCTGGCGAAGAATCTGCCGGTTGGCCTGCTCGACCGACCGGTGCTGCTGCCGCAGTCCGGCTATGTTAGTACAGCGGGCGCGGTCAACCTGCGCGTCTCACCGTCTACCGATGCGGGTGTGATTCTCCAGGTGCCCGCCGGGCAAACGCTGGCGGTGCTGGGGCGCAACCCTGCTGGCGACTGGCTGCACGTCCGGCTGGACAGCGGCGAAACCGGCTGGATGTACGCGCCGCTGCTGGCGCTCAACACCGGCGCGATTGACGCCGTGTACGAAGCTACGCCGCTGCCGCCGCAGCGGTACGGGAAGATGGGCACAACCGGCAAAGTCCTCGCGCCCGGTGGCGTGAACCTGCGCCAGTTCCCCGACGTGACATTTCCCACGGTTGCCGCCGTGCCAGATGGCGCGCCGGTGAATCTGCTGGGGCGCAGCCCGTATAACGCCTGGGTGAAGGTGGAATACAACGGGCTGGTCGGCTGGCTGTCGCTCCTGGTGGTGGATACAAAAGCGATTGTGGACGCGCTGCCGGTGGATTACGATGTGCCGCCGCCGCCACCGCCCACGCGCGTGCCGGGGTCGTTCGGCAACGCCTTCCCGGACCCGAACAAGCCGGGGAATTAGACGCGGCCAAAGTTATCCTTGTCGGACGGTTTGATTCTGCTATAATCCCCCTTACAATGGGGAGTCGCCAAGTGGTAAGGCAGCAGACTTTGGATCTGCGAATCGGGGGTTCGAATCCCTCCTCCCCAGATAATATATTAAATAATGATCCTGGCTCAACTCACCCTCACAGCCGCAGTATGCGCAGCGCCGGTCGAAGTAATCGAGTGCTGCTCGCCATTCTGTCGCTGTTAACGTGTTGTCAGGTCCCCGCTTTCGTGCCCGCCAACGTTGCTTGTTAGCTGCTCCTTTTCCGGGTTCTCCGCTCGCCACCGTTGATTTTCCTGCCGAACTTTATCTGCGTTTTGGGCTTTCCACGTTCGTTTTATCGCTCGTACTCGTTCCGGCTCCTCATCACTTCTTTCCTGATACCGCAGCCGTTCAAAGGCGCGTTTCTCCTCTCCATAAAAAAGGCAGCTTTCCAAAAAATGAGAGCTGCCCTCGATTCGTTCAGATGGTACTCAATCGCACATCACGTAGATGTAATAGTCTGCGCGCTCTTTCATCTCCCAAGCAAGTTTGCTGGTCTTGCCATCTAGCTTGAGTTCGAGCTGGTATGTGCCCGCTGGCCAGCCAACGTTCCAGCTATAGTACTGGTGGATGTAGGCATCACCCGTATCAATAAAAGTCTTGTCAAGTTGGCCTTCAACTCTTAGAGGTCGTGTTTCGTTGGGACGGTACAGATCGACAACGACGTCTCCGCGCCGTTCACCGGAGAGCAGAATGTTCATATCGGGATCGCCCCGTTTGACGTTAAAGGCAATAGCGCATCCGGTGCGTGGATCAAAGTATGCCTCGTCAACATTGATAACATCATCCGGCCCGCGCATCGTTAGCCAGGATGCAATGTAAGCCGTGCCATCCTCCAGTTGAACTTTATACCAATCCCCTTCGGTGTCAATCACGGTTAGCATCGAGCCATTTGAGGCGGTTTCCACGATATCGCAATTTGTACCGGCACAGGAACGCAAATTGACATCACCATTCACCATTACTGTAAACGTTTCACTGGATTCGGTGCTTTGGTCTTTCTGGCTGGCGTCGCAGGCTGAAATGGCGGTTTCAAATAAAGTGTCCATCGTCACCAGCGCTTCTTCATCGAGCGCAAAAGAGAGCATGGTTACTGCACTCAAGTAAGTTTGAAGTGAGGCTTCTGTGCCATTTTTGTAGCGAACAAACGGAACCGTAAAGGCTTCTGTCGGCAGGTCTCCATCAGCCAGGGCTGACAGTACCGTTGATAATGAGGTGCAGTTGTACTCACTGCCATCACTGCCGGTCTGCCAGCTGCCTTCCTGTGCGGCTGCACTCCCTACAATTGCCAGAGCAATTGCAAGAAATAGAATACATTTATACATTATTATTCCTCCTCAGGTGGAAAAAAGTATCCATTCTTATTATAAAGCCTCTTCTATCTACTCGAACCTCAATTCATTCATTTTTCATAGAAATTACGATTTATTCATAAGTCTTAAAGTACTGAATTGCGAATTTTTTATGAAATAATTGTTGCTGTCACATTCCGGCCTTATACTGTTATACAAGCACCGGTTAGCACGGTGTGCCTCGTTCAAGGAGTTTTCCACGTATGTTGTACAGCACTACGATCCTCGCTTTAAGCCTGGCGGCGGGGCTGTCCATGCTGGTTACGGTCGGCGCCTGGCGGCTGCGCCAGACCTCTGGCCCGGTGGCACTGTCTATTGCCTACATGATGGTCGCCATCACCTTCTGGCTGCTGATGTACATCGTGGACGTAGGCGCGCCCACGCTGGCACTACAATACTTTGGCTACCGCGCCAAATTTCTGGCGATTGCAGCCGTTCCGGTTTTCTGGTTTGTGTTTGCGCTGCACTATACCGGACGTGGAAGCTGGCTGACCCGCAACCGCGCCCGACTGCTGATCGCCGTGCCGGTGGCAACCATGCTCATCGTTGGCACCAACCCGGCGCACCACCTGATGTGGGACAGCCACTATCTGGCGGACGGGGGTGGCTTCCCGGTCATCCTGTCCGCTTCCAATATCTGGTTCTGGGTCCATTCGGCGTATTCCTACGTCCTGATTCTGGCGGCCTGCTACCTGTTGTTCCGCCAGTTTATCGGCGCGCCGGGGCTGTACCGCCGCCAGCTTGTTGCTCTGTTAGTGTCGGTAATTGTGCCGCTGGTTGGCAATGCCATCACCATCTTCGGTAATAACCAGGTACTTGACCTGACACCGTTTGCCTTCGTGATTTCCGGTCTGGCGCTGGCCTGGGGGCTGCTGCGTTACCAACTGCTTGATCTGGCGCCGGTTGCCCGCGATGCTGTAATTGAAGGCATGACGGACGGCATGATCGTGCTCGACGGGCAAAGTCGGGTGGTTGATCTGAACGCCGCTGCCCAACAGGTCATTCAGCGACCATCTGGCGATATTATCGGGCAGCCGATCAGCCAGGTGATTGGTCTGCTGTCCCACCAGCCAGAACTGATCGAACGCTACCGCAGCCAGGACATGATGCAGGGCGAAATCGTGATCGGCGAAAATGGCTCTCAGCGGTTTCTCGACGTGCGCGTGTCAGCTTTGAAAGACCGGCAGGGGCGGCTGACCGGGCGAGTCGTGGTCTTCCGGGATATTACCGACCGCAAACAGGCGGAGCAGCAGATTCAGGCGCAGAACGAGGCGCTGGTGAAAGCCAACGAAGAACTGGCGCTGGCGCGCAAGCAGGCCGAGCAGGCGACGCAGCTTAAGAGCCAGTTTCTGGCAACCATGTCGCACGAACTGCGCACGCCGTTGAACGCTGTCATCGGCTACACTGAGATTCAACTGGCCGGCATGACCGGCCCGCTAACGCCGGAGCAGGAAGAATACCAGACGCGCGTCCTCGCCAACGCGGAACATCTGCTGGCGCTCATCAACGATGTGCTTGATCTGTCGAAGATTGAGGCCGGACGGATGGACCTGTCACCAAAGCCGTTTAACGTTGCCGACTGGGTGCGCGAGATCGCGCTGCAAAATCAGGTGCTGGCCGACGAGAAAGGGCTGCGCTTCGTGGTTGAACTCGATGACCACCTGCCGGCCTGTGTGACTGGTGACCACGCGCGGCTGAAACAGGTCGTCATTAATCTGCTGTCGAACGCTTTCAAATTTACTGAAGCGGGCGAAGTACGGTTGCAGGTCAGCCGGAACGACCGCGAAAGCTGGAAGATCATCGTCAGCGATACCGGCATCGGCATTCCGGCGCACGCCCAGGATACGGTGTTTGAGGAATTCCGGCAGTTGGACAGCACGTCGCGCCGGCAGTACAGCGGCACCGGGCTGGGGCTGGCGATTGTGCGCCGGCTGGTGTTGATGATGGGCGGGAGTATCCGCCTGAAGAGCGAAACAGGCAAGGGGAGTACGTTTTCGATTACGCTGCCGCTGGTAACGGGGACAGAGGCAGTTACCTAGGCCAAGAGGGGAGCATATGAGCGACAACCGCATCGTGCCGGTCATTCGCAACCTGGCTACCGGGGAGGTTGCGGACTGGACGGTTTTGATCGTGGACGATGAACCCGACAACCGGGTGATCGCTGAGAAGGTGCTGTCCTTTAACGGCGCGAAGGTCTCCACTGCCGAAAACGGACGGCTGGGGCTGGCGGCGCTGGAAACGCTGTCGCCCTCGTTTATCCTGCTTGATCTGTCCATGCCGGAGATGGACGGCTGGGAGATGCTGAAGTGCCTGCGCGCCGACAGCCGCTGGAGTGCCATCCCGGTCATCGCACTGACCGCCCACGCCATGCTGGGCGACCGGGAACGGGTAATGCAGGCCGGTTTTGACGGTTATATCGCCAAGCCGTTTCGCCTCAGCACCTTCATGGCGGAAATTCTGCGCTGCTTTCGGACGCTCGCGGGGCATCAGAGTTCATAACACAGGAGTAAGAACCTTTGGCAAACGGGGAATGGCAGGTGCTGCTGGTTGAAGACGAATTCGACAGCCTGCAAATGGTATCGAAGATTCTGAAATTTCACGGGGTAGAGGTGGTGGTGGCGCATCATGGCGCCGAGTGTATGGACCTGCTCGACCACCTGACACCGACGCTGATCGTGACCGATTTAGCCATGCCGATGATGGATGGCTGGCAGACGCTGGCAGCGATTCGCTCCAACCCACGCACACGGCATATTCCGGTGGTGGCAGTCACCGCCTATCACTCGATTGACGTGGCCGAGGAAGCCATGAACGCCGGTTTTGATGGCTATTTTGCCAAGCCGGTTGACCCGCGTTCGTTTGTGCAGAGTCTGGGGCAAATCCTGGCCGGGTAATTCCCGGTGGAAGGACACCTGAATGGGGGGTAGGGGCGAACCGCCGGTTCGCCCCTACGGTTTTTATGCGATGCTGCCTATGGGCTGACCACAAACCACACGTCGCCCACGCCCTGGCCGGTAGTATCGCCGGGCGCCTTATCGTCTTTCCAGTAATACAGCGGCATCCCGTTGTAGGTCACCTGGAAGCGGCCATCGTCGCGCTCGATCTTGCCCAGTTCGCCGCTGATGCCCTCGCCAGCCACCAGACGGTCGTTTTCATTAACCACGTAGGCGGGCCAGTTTTCCAGGCAGTCGCCGGAGCAGTTGCTCACGCCCGGCTCGTCGTTGGTGAACATATACAGCGTCATGCCGTCGGGCGATACCAGGAAATCGCCCAGTTCGGATGTATTGCCCAGCGCAACCGTTTCCGGCGCAACCGTGTACCACACCTCGCCGACACCTTCGCCAGTGGCATCCCCGAGCGCCTGGTCGTCTTTCCAGTAATACAGCGGCATCCCGTTGTACGTCACCTGGAGCGTACCGTCGGTGCGTTCGGTCGTGCCAAACGTGCCCGGCAGGTTGACGCCCGGCACAATCGCGTCGGCGCTCTCGGCGGTCAGCGGCGGCCAGTTGGTGGCGCACTGGTCGTAGCAGGTGCTTTCGTCAGGATTATCATTGGTAAACATATACAGCGTCATGCCGTCCGGTCCAACCAGCGTGGCGCCCAGCGTCGGGTTCGACTGAATCATCACAGTCGCTGGCGGTACAACCCACCAGTTGTGGCCGACGCGGTGGCCGGTGGTGTCACCCGGCTGCTCATCACGGAACCAGTAATACAGCGGCCAGCCGTTGTACGTTACCTGAATCGTGCCGTCAGTGCGTTCGGTGGTGCCAAACGTGCCTGGAATCCCGTCAGCGACGGTCAGGCTGTCGGCGCTGTCCACCGTCAGCGGCGGCCAGGCTTCGGCGCAGCGGTCATAACACACACTCTCGTTCAGCGGATCGGGGGAGAAAGTATACAGCGTCATACCGCTTGGCCCGACCAGAATGTTGCCAAATTCCTCCGTTTCGCCCAGGCTGACGGTCGCAATATCCTGCGCCAGAGTAGGAAACACCAGTACCAGCATGGCGACCACCAACAGTACACTGCGTAACTTCAACATATGCACTCCTCAACAGTATTCCAGTAGAAAGAAGGGTTAACCCGTCTACCATAGTTATCGCTGGTCGGATGCGGTTTGGATTGCAGATACGTTCTTTTGCGGGAATCGTGCCAGGCGATTACACTATCATGCGGGAGAAAGTGCCATGCAGTCGCAATTGGACGATATCAAGCTGATGCAGCGCATCGCCGCGCGCGATCAAACCGCGTTCCGGGCGCTGTACCAGCAGTATGGGAAAGCAGTCTACAGCCTGGCCTACCGCGTGTTGCAGAATGGGACCCTGGCCGAGGAAGTCACGCAGGACACCTTTCTGAAGGTCTGGCAGCAAAAGACGCAGTGGGACCCGAATAAGGGCAAACTGAAAAACTGGCTGCTGGCGATCACCCATTTCACCGCGATTGACCGCCTGCGCCAGGAGCGCCGTCAGCCGGCGCTGTACCCGGAATCGATTGAAGATATGGAGGATATGGCCCAGGCGGTAGCCACCGAACCGCTGTGGCAGGAGGGCACGGTGCTGCGGATGCTGGTGACGCAGTTGCCGGATGACATGGCGCTGCTGATCGAACTGGCCTTCTTCCGGGGCATGAGCCACAGCGAGATCGCCAGCGAAACGCATATTCCGCTGGGGACGGTCAAAACGCGCCTGCGCACCGGCCTGCAACGGCTGCGCGAGCAGTGGCTGGAAGCCGTCAATCGCACTTCCACTCACCCGTAAACGGGCTATAATAACAGGGAACATAAGTTGTTAACGGTCGTATGAGTTCCAGAAACGACACCCACGCCGCCCCGGACTGCGATTCGGTGGAATTGCTCATTCCCGATTATGCCTTCGGGCTGACCACCCCGGAAGAAACACGACTGGTGGAAACGAACCTTGCCGCCTGTCCGGAGGCTGTCGCGCAGTTGGCGGATTACCGGCAGCTACAGGATGAAATGCGCCTGAGCGTGCCGCAGATCGAGCCGTCGCCAGACCTGGAGGCGCGGCTGATGGCGGCCATTGCGCCGGCGGCCCCGGCACAGACGCCGCGCCGGGTGCAGCCACTGGCGTGGCTGGCGGCAGCGGCTATCGTGGCGCTGGCGCTCACCAATATCTACTGGCTGGTGCGGGTGAACGACCTGACAGCCCGCCAGGCGGAACTGGCCGCGCAGCTTCAGTCGCAGAATGAAACTGCCTTTGTCCTCACCAGCACCAACCATCTGCGCTGGGTGCGCCTGCCACCAGAGCAGGAGGGGGGCGACGCGACCGCCTTCCTGATGTGGAACGCGGAGAGCGAGATTGGCCTGATGTACGCGCGCGGCTTCCCGCAGCCATCGCCGGGGCGAACCTATCAACTGTGGCTGACGCAGGGCGACCAGCGGGTGAGCGCCGGCACCTTCACCGTGAATGAGGAAGGTATTGGCGCGCTGTTGTTCCACGTTACCGAGCCGATTGATGAATACACCTGGGCGCGCATCACCGAAGAACCGGCTACCGGCAGTGACCAGCCGGAAGGCACGGTTATCGTGCATGGTGAGCTGTAAATGTGCCGCACCGCCTGCCCATGCGTCGCCGGACGCTTAGCCTCCCCGCTGCCCGCGATTTCTTTTCTCGCGCTCCAACTGTTCCTCTATCTGTTCTTCGGTGTGTCCCCATCGTCTCAGGTCGTCCACGATATCGTTGGCGTAGATTGTCGGCCCCTGACTGTGATCCAGTTCCAGCCTGAACTCGACTCTCAGTGATACGTTATAAAAGTCCACATCCACGTAAGCCCGCGCCACTTCCTCATACGAGACATACACCGACTCATTGGTATACGGATTCCGGGTTGTAAAACCGCCGGTGCCGGTCGCCAGCGCATCGCCAAGCGTTCGATCAACCTTTCCTGGTGGCAATCCTGAAATATCGTGCGCCGCTTCCGCTAATGGAACCAGGGAGATGGTGGTTATCACGCGCGCCGGTTTACCATGAAAGGTGATGGCTTGTTCATATTGAACGGGCATGGCTCAACCTCCTTCACGACACAACGGGATGATCTCATCAGAACCCACACCGGCAGCACAGGCGTATTCCCAAAGATTACCATATGAATTGCGGCGGCGCTTCATGGATTGTCCACCTCAAACGCCTGCTATGCCCCCGGCCTGCCGACCAGATTCAAATTCCTTAATAGAGCTACCAAAACCTTTTAATATTGCGCCGTTTGTGTTTTAATCAGGAAGGTAGACACTTTTTGCGTCAACTGCGTTTAAGGAGGATTGTTCATGCGAAAATCGTTACTGCTGGCTGTGGCGCTGCTGGTCACGCTACTGGCGATGGTGCCGGCGCTGGCGCAGGATGCCACCGAAGTCAAGATGTGGATTGCCTTCACCGACAACCGCCTGGACTGGGCAAAGCAGAAGGCCGCGATCTTTAACGAGAAGTTCCCGCAGTACAACGTCGTCGTCGAAGGCTACAACAACTACGAAGAACTGTTTGCCGCCACCGCGCTGGCTGCCGAACAGAACAGCCTGCCGGCCATCGTGCAGTACTTCGAGGTTGCCACGCAGGACGCCCGCGACAGCGGCTACTTCAAGCCGATTGCCGAGGCGCTCGGCGACCGTACCGAGGTCAATGGCATTCCGGTGAACCTGGAAGACATCATTGCGCCGGTATCGGCCTATTACACGCTGGACGGCCAGTGGACTTCCATGCCCTGGAATACCTCGTCGGCCATCATGTTCTCTAACATGAACATCCTGAATGCCGCCGGGGTGGATTCCCCACCCGCGACCTGGGCGGAAGTTGAAGCCGCCTGCGAGGCGATCATGGCGATGGACAACGCGCCGGAATACTGCTTCACCTGGCCGAATCACGGCTGGTTCTTCGAGCAGTGGCTGGCGCAGCAGAACGGCCTGTTTGCCAACAATGACAATGGCCGCGCCGACCGCGCGACCGAAGTCGTGTTTAACAGCCCCGCCGGTGTTGCCATCCTCCAGTGGCTGGACGACATGAAGAGCAAGGGCTACCTGTATTACAGCGGCGCGCAGGGTGGCGCATCGTGGGCGACGGTTGACCAGTCGTTCCAGGGCCAGCAGACCGCGATGGCCGTTTACAGCAGCTCCGACACCGCGATTTACACCAACACGGGTAGGGAAAACGGCTACGAAGTGTTGGCGTCGTTTATGCCCTATAACCAGGATGCTGAAGGTGGCTGGACCGGCAACCTGATCGGCGGCGCCAGCCTGTGGCTGGTGAACGGCCTCGCCCCGGAAGTGGAAGACGGCGCGCTGACGTGGCTGCTGTGGCTGACCAACACCGAAAACGCTGCCGAGTGGCATCAGGTGACCGGTTACATCGCCATCCGCCAGAGTTCGGTTGACCTGCTGAACACCGAAGGCTGGTACGACGCGCTGGTCGCCAACGGTGCCAGCCAGGTATGGCTGGATAACCCGGCGGTGCAGGCCAGCCAGGGCAAGGTGTGGTACGCCGAAAACCCGAACTTCATCGTCGCCTCGGACCAACTGGCGCAGAGCACCGTCACACCGGCTACCAGCGGCGCGCTGCTGGGCAGCTTCCCGGCCATCCGCAACGTCGTCACCCAGGCGATTGACACGGTGCTGCTGACCGACGAGGACCCGGCGACCGTGCTGGACAACGCGGCGGCGGAAGCCAACAAAATCCTGGAAGAATACAACCTGCTCAACGCCCCGCAGTAAGCAACACCTGATATTTAAAACCGTAGGGGCGGGTTTAGAAACCCGCCCCTACACACCTATACAGGCTGCCTGATATGTCTCCTATCTTTCCCGTTCTGGCGATACCGGCAGCGCTTGGCGCGATCATCATGGCATGGCTGTTCCAGCGCCGTCGTCTGTCCCCGGCGCTGGGCGCGGCGGCGGGCGGCGCGGCGGGGGTGGTTGGCGCGCTGATCTTTATGTTGCCGCTGAACTTCTGCACCTTCGAGGCCGAACGTGACACGATTGACCGTGTTTTTGGCGCGGCGCTCATCGGCATCGGTATGGCGCTGACGTTGTGGCTGGTGCAGTGGGGGGCAGGCTGGTGGCAGGCGCGGCGCGCGCCACCGGTGGATGTCGGTTTCCAGTTTCAGCAGCCCGGCGTGTTCCGCGGGCGGCTGCTGCCGCTGGTCTTTCTCGCACCCACGCTCATCATCCTGGCGTTGTTCCTGTATTACCCTTCGCTGGATACCTTCCGCCTGTCCACGCTGCTGGTACGGCTGGGCGCGCGGCGGACGGCGTTTGTGTGCGTGGATAACTTCACCAGTCTGGTGGCCGACCCCGGCTATTACAGCAGCCTGCTGACTACCATCGGCATATCACTGGCGATTGTGGTGCTGGGGCTGGCGCTGGCGCTGCTGATCGCGCTGGCGGCCTACCAGCCGGTGGCCGGCGCGCGTATCTATCGCACGCTGCTGATCTGGCCGTATGCAATTTCGCCGGCGGTGGCCGGTGTCATCTTCCTGCTGCTGTTTAACCCGGCGGGCGGCATCATCAATCATCTGTTGAATGGCATCGGCATCCCGAATATTCCCTGGCTGAATAACCCGACCTTCGCGCCGTGGGCGGTCATTATCGCCAGCGTGTGGAAGTCCATGGGGTTCAACATCCTGTTTTACATCGCCGGTTTGCAGAACGTGCCGAAGGATTTGCAGGAATCTGCGGCGATTGACGGCGCGAACGCGGTGCAACGCTTCCGGCACATCGTCTTTCCGCTGCTGTCGCCGATCACTTTTTTCTTAATTATAACGAACATGACGTATGCTTTTTTTGAAACGTTTGGCACGATTGACTACCTGACACGTGGCGGCCCGCTGGAATCCACTACCACGCTGATGTACCGCATTTATCAGGTGGGTATCCAGAACAACGACCTGGGCAAGGCCGCCGCCCAGTCCATCGTCCTGTTTATCATGGTCATCGGTCTGACCATCCTCCAGTTCCGCAGCACCGGGAGGCGCGTCACCTATGGAGCGTGAACACACCACGTCCCTCGCGCATGAATCGGCACAGTTGCGCCCCACTGTTCGGGCGCAGCCACGCCCACTGCCGCCCTGGGTGCCCAAGCGCTGGTACGTGCATCTGGTGCTGTGGCTGGCCTGCATTTTGATGGGCTTCCCCCTGTTTTACGCCATGCTAGTCAGCACGCAGAATAACGCGCAGGTATTTAATTACCAGTTCACGCCCGGTAACTCGCTCGCCAGCAACTGGAACATCGTCATGATTAACCGCAACCTGGGTAGTTACATGCTCAACAGCGTGTTTGTGGCGGTTGCTGTGACGATTGGAAAAACCATTCTGTCACTGCTGGCCGGGCTGGCGTTTGTTTATTTCCGCTTCCCCGGCAAGTGGATTGTGTTTGGCTTCGTGCTCATCACGCTGATGATGCCGACCGAAATCCTGATTATCGCGCTGTTCCGCTTTGTCAACAGCCTGGGCTGGGGCAACACCTATCTGGCGCTGATCGTGCCATTCCTCGCCAGCGCCACTGGCACGTTTCTGTTCCGCCAGCACTTCGCCAATATCCCGGCGGAACTCTCCGAAGCGGCGCAGTTGGACGGCGCGAACCCGCTGCAATTCCTGCTGCGCGTGCTGGTGCCGATTAGCTGGAACACCATCGGCGCGCTGGCCGTGATTCAGTTTGTCTACGTCTGGAACATGTACATCTGGCCGGTGCTGATTATCCAGGGGCAGGAACGGCAGGTGGTGCAGGTCGGCCTGCGCACGCTGATCGGCGGCGACGCGGCGCTGGTCTTCGGGCCAATGATGCTCGGCGCGGTGATCGCCAGCATCCCCCCGGTGCTGGTGTTTGTCCTGCTGCAAAAGCAGTTCATGAGCGGCTTCCAACTGTCGCGGGACAAATAGGAAAAAAGCGTAACACAGAGGCACGGAGACTCAGAGGCACAGAGGAAAAGCTCAACGCAAAGCTGCAAAGGGGCAAAGGCGCGAAAGGTTATCGGGCGATGAGTGTGCGCTCATCGCCAATTTGGACGTACAGCACACTCTCGGTTGGGTCAAGAATGAAGTGCGATTGTTTGGTTAGCCGTGTGCTTAATGATAGCCATTAACTTCATAAACATTCTCAGAACCTACCTGCAAATATAGCTGATCCAGAGAATTGTTTGAAACTAAAACCGCCCGTTCTTCTTTCCTTCGATCATAATATTTCTCGGTTTCATATATAATTTGGCACTTGATACCCTCGGAGTCGCATTCATAAAGAAAATAGGAGCTATAAAATACGTCTGCTCCCCCCGCCACTGTATCGCCTTTGGCTAACTGGTATATTCGCCCACTAAATCGTTCAGTTTGAATGTGGGCTAGAGTTGTTCCGTCTTGAGGGAGCAGTCCGCTTACAATACATATCGAACCTGTACATAAAGTAGAAAAAAGGACAACACCAACAGCTATCAATTTCTTATACGGATTTGTGCTCGTGACACTAATGAGAGCCAAAAGTCCGACGAGAACTATAAAAACAAGTGTTAAGCGGTTTAAGTCGTTATCCTGCTGAGAACGTGTAGCAACTTCCCAATAATTGACGGTTTCACCATACCAGGGTCTATACCTTTTTGTTGCACGAAGCGACTGGTACGAAATCCACATTAGTGCAAACGCTATTCCCGCTATAAACAGCGGCCAATTCTCGCGTAGGTGCAGGCGTCGCATTAATGATAGGCGCATGATTGCCCCCTGATTCAACCAACTTCTAAATCTATTGTAGCCGTGAAAGGCTGCCAGAGGCTAAATTATCAGCGCCTTTAGTGCGCTTGGTTTTTCGTCAGCCGCACGGCTTTAGCCTGCGGCGATTCACGAGCGCGTTTCCGTCGCCGCGTACAGCCCAATGCCAATGGCAACCGACAGGTTGAGCGAGTCAATCGCCGGGCGCTGCGGGATGCGAACGCTCATGCCGTAGGCGTGATACTCCGCCGGGAGGCCGCTGCTTTCGCTGCCGAACACCAGCGCGAACGGCGGCTGAAAGTCGGCATCCGGGAGCGATACTGCGCCGTCGGTCATGAAGGGGTAAACGTGGTGCGCGCCAAAAGCAGCACGATAGGCGTCAAACGACTCGAAATACTGAAACGCTAACTGGAAGGTCGCGCCCATCGAAGCGCGAATCGCGCGCGGGTCAAAAATGTCTACCGCCGGACGAATCAGCGCCAGATTGTCCACACCGAAGCCGAGCATGGTGCGGATGGTTGTGCCGAGGTTGCCCATGTCGCCGGGGTTAACCAGCACCAGATGGTTGCCGGTAGGGGCGAGTTTGGGATAATACTTCTGGAATACGCCAATGGCGTAGGTGTTCTCTTTGGGCGACAGGCGCTCGATCAACCGGTCGTTGACCTCGCAGCCGATGCGGGCGTGCTGGCACAGCGCGCGGATTTTGTCTATGCCTTCGTTGCGCTCCCCCTGCGAATGCAGAATTACTTCCACGACGCGAAGCGTCTGGTAGCGCAGCAGTTCCAGCGTGGGGAACACACCGAAGGTGTACGAGTGCGGCGCGTCTTTGTCGTATTTTTTCCAGCGCATCCAAAAACCTTCTGTAGGGACACGATATATCGTGTCCCTACGCCTCTCTCTCGATTGTCAGCCGGCGGAATTCCTCACGGCTGCGCGGGTCGCCGTGACCATCCACGTATATATCCATGTCCTCGTCCGCCAGCCGTTCGATCATGTCCCAATCGAGCGTATCCGACGGCTTGCGCTGGTGCGGCGGCGGTGGGTAATAACAATCGGAGACAAACATCACCCGGTCTTCCGGCACGCGCACGATGAGTGAATCCGGCGCGTGCTGGCCGCCAACGTGTTCGATCTCCACGGTCAGACCATCCAGATGCAGCCGCAGCCGCTTCGACAGCGTGATTTCCGGCACGACGATGCGGAAGCCGCGCCAGTCCTCAATCGCCCGCCCCATCGCCCTCAGCCCGATCTCGCGCGCCGGTGTGCGCTGGAGTTCCTCCTGTAAATAGGCCTGGCTCCAGGGTTTGCCCGCCAGTTCCAGCAGGTGCTTGCGGCAGGTTTCGTGGGCAATCGCCGGCGCGCCCAGCGCCATCGCACCGAAAACGTGATCCCAATGGCTGTGACTGTAGATAATGTAGCTGACCGGCGGTGCGCCCCGTTCGTCCAGCGCCAGCAGCACGCGGCGCGCCACACGGGGCGAATTGCCGGCATCCACCAGCACCGTGTGGCGTTCGGTGATAATCACGCCGACGTTTGGCTGAACTTTATTGGGGTCTTCATCGCGGGGATACAGCCAGACGTGCTGCGCCAACTGCGCCAGTGCGGACATGCCACCTCCTTGTCAACGGGCATGGAAGTTTAGCGCAGCGCCCGCTGCGTGTATAGTGTTTGTGTACACGATCAACCATCCCAACAACTGGCTTTCCTGTGCGGCGAGTCTTATACTTGGGCTACAGGTGGAGGCGCGGTGAGAAAAAGCGTAACACACAGGCACAGAGGTACAGAGGCACAGAAAATTCTGGTGTTTTTTGTCTTGGTGCTCTTGGCGTCCTGGCGGTTCAATCCTGTCTCGGCGCAGGAAAACACCGCGTTCTGGCAGGTGTTTTTGCAGCGCGACGTGACGGAAACGGGTGATGATCGGCTGACGTTCATCAATCCGTTTACGGGCGAGGAAGTGACCGTCGAAGTCAGCGGTGAACGCTACACCCCGGCGGGCGACCACGTGCTGTACTTCGACCCCACCGCCAGCCGTGTCATGACCGCCCAGCCGGACGGCACGGTGAACGAACACCCCTTCATTCAACCGGGAGGCGATACCCGCCGCGTGGACTGGCTGGTATCCGCCGACCACACGCTGATCGCCTGGACGCTTACCAACGGGCAGACCGGCCTGATAACCACCACCACCGTAGCCAATCTGGACGGCACCAGTCCCCGGCAGGTGCTGGTAGACGGTCCGCGTGACAGCATCCGGGCGCTGCCCGTCGCCTTCAATACGGATAACACCGTGTTATACATGGACTTTCAGCCGGACGGCATCGCCGATTTTACGCCGTTCCCGCAGTATGCCGGGCTGTTTGCGCTTAACCTGGCTACCGGCAAGTGGGAACGCCTGCCGGGCGAACCGGGTTGCTTCTGCGGCGCGGGCTTTGGCGCGGGGCTGATGCTCCGGCTGGTGGTATCGCAGGACCTCAGCGGCTTTGATGCGCGCGTAGTGAACCTGGCGGGCGCGGTGCAGCAGACCATTCCGGCGCTTTCGATGCGGAACTACACCCAGGCGGGTGACGTGGTGATCGCGCCCGATGGCACGAAGGCCGTGTACGCGCTGGCGCAGGTACGCGACTTCGGCCAACCGCAGCAGTCCATCCAAACGGTGTTTGTGCTGGTGGACTTAAAAGCTATGACGCAGACCGCGCTGACCGAGCCGATTACCACCTTTGTTGAGCCGCTGGCGTGGACGGAGGACAACACGGCGGTGCTGTTCACCAGCCGCCAGCGCGACGGCACGTGGAAAATCAGCCTGAACGACGGCACGCTGGTCAAAATTGCGGAGGCGACGTATTTGGGGACGGTGAAATAGTTTATCCTTCGCCCAAATCCGGCAGCACAAAAAAGTTGTGTGCTACCAGTTTGAGGCCGGGGAACAGGGACTCCGCTTCAATCACCTGCTGGCCGCGATAGACCCGCAAGCTGTCCGGGCTGTCGCCCCGGTATTGGTGAACTTCCTGCTGGCGGGGATAGGCTAC
The DNA here is from genome assembly GCA_016223085.1 of Chloroflexota bacterium. Lineage (GTDB taxonomy): Bacteria > Chloroflexota > Anaerolineae > Aggregatilineales > Phototrophicaceae > CFX2. The sequence goes on along the minus strand of JACRPS010000003.1, from coordinate 895,185 downwards.
CCAGACCTGTTCCGAGCCTTTCGCCAGATATTTTCGCACTCGCCCCAGCAGTTCGTCAGGATCATCATCCGGCGATACAACTTCAATTGCCAGATCGGGCGCGCCGGGAAACGGGCGTTCCAGATTCCAGTCCTTCGGGATGCGTCCCCGGCGGATGAAACACACGTCCGGCACCTGCGCCCCTTTTATCCCCCCGCCTTCGCTAATATCCAGCAAACACAGCAGCCCGTCCATAAACACGTAGCCGAGCCGATTCTGAACCACAAACGGCTTTAATGCGTCGTAGAAATTACCCGCGACGAGGTGATGAAGGATACCGACCGGGTTCATTTCAACCACTTCCCCATTGTGTACCTCAATTCTGGCGTCCGAACCCAGCGCCATCAGTTCATGTTCGGTCAGTAAACCAATCTGTGGCACGTCCATCGTCTGACAGTCCATCAAACTCATATAGCGTTCATCCCTATTCTACCGGAAAAGCGAAAACTGAACCCGCTTAAAACAAAATTCGCTGACTAACCTGGTTGACAAACCCCGCCTTTTTTCCGTACAATGGCAGCGGTTGCGGCAGTTGCCAACTGGCAATTCCCGAACTTCCTGTCTATTCTGAGAGAAAGGCCGATCATGCGCAGGCTGAGCACCCAACATTCGTAACGGTTTACGGATTCCCCGGTTGCTCGCGCATGGTCAGCGGCTTCCCGCTGTCACACAATCGCATAGGCACGACTGAGGGCAATCCCTGGGCGGTGTGATTCGCGTCCGCCGCGCCGGTAATCCGCGCTGAACGTATTTGAAGCTCAGGGAGAGGCGGCCTGTGTTTTTCTCCGTATCCAACGTATTCAAAACCTATGGCTTCCAGACCGTACTGAATGGCGTATCGCTGGTGCTGAACGCCGGGGAACGCATCGGACTGGTGGGCGCCAATGGCGTCGGTAAATCCACGCTGCTCAAAATCATCACCGGCGAAGTGGAGGCCGATGGCGGCGCGGCGCAGCTTTCGCCCGGTCTGCGGCTGGGTTATCTGGCACAGACGATGGCCGGTTGGGACAGCCAGACCGTCGGCGACCTGATCGAGGACGCGCTGCGCGACCTGCTCGACCTGGAAACGCGGCTGCGCTGGCTTGAAGACGGCATGGCCCACGCCAGCGGCGACACGCTGGACGCGATCATGGCGGAATATGGCGAAGTGGCGGAACGCTTCGAACGCGCCGGCGGCTACGACAGCGAACACCGGGTGGAGGCGGTGCTGTCCGGCCTGGGCGTCGGCCACATTGACCCGGCGCGCCTGTTCGCCACGCTGTCCGGCGGCGAAAAAGCGCGGGTAGGGCTGGCACTCCTGCTGCTGCAAGCGCCGGACGTGCTGCTGCTGGACGAACCGACCAACCATCTCGACTTCTCCAGCCTGGCCTGGCTGGAAGACTACCTGCGCGCTTATCGCGGCGCGGTGCTGGTGGTATCGCACGACCGGCAGTTTTTGAACCGCATCGTCAGCGCCATCGTCGAAATTGACGAACACTCGCGGGTGGCGAAGCGGTACGCGGGCGATTATGACGCTTACCTGCGCGCCAAAACGCTGGAACGGCGCAAGTGGGAAGCCGACTACGCCGCGCAGCAGGAGGAGATCAGGGCGCTGAAGCTCCAGGCACAGGAAACGGCCCGCGCCAGCAACTACCGCGCCCACACCGACCGCGATAAGTATATCTACCACTTCGAGAAAAACGGCCACGACGCGACGATTGCCAAACGGGTACGGGCGGCGGAAGAAAAGCTGCGGCGCATCGAGGCAAACCCGATACCCCGGCCACCGCGCCCGCTGCGCTTTAATGCCGATTTCGACCCGGAGGCGCTCAAAGGGCGGCTGCCCCTGATCGCGTCCGGCCTCGTCAAAGCGTATGATGGCCGGCGCGTACTGGACGGCGTGGATTTTACGCTGAGCGCGGGCAGCCGGGTTTTGCTGGCGGGCGCAAACGGCGCAGGCAAATCCACCCTGCTCAAGATTCTGGCGGGCATCGAACGACCGGACAGCGGCGAGGTGCGCGTCAGCCCGATGGTAAAAATCGGCTATCTCGATCAGGAAGGCACGGCGCTTGACCCTGCCCAGACGGTATTTGAAGCCTACCGGGACGGCCTGCCGGAAACCGACCAGCAGGCGAAGGCGGCGCTGCTCACATCGGGACTGTTCCGCTACGATGATCTGGATAAGCTCGTCGGGGAATTGAGTGTCGGCCAGCGGCGCAAGCTGCAACTGGCGCGCTTGATCGCCAGCCGCGCCAACCTGCTGATTCTGGACGAACCGACAAACCACATCAGCTTCGACGTGCTGGAAGAACTGGAAGCGGCGCTGCGCGACTTCCCCGGCCCGGTGATCGCGGTATCGCATGACCGGCGATTCATCCGGCAGTTCGGCGGCGCGGTGTGGGAACTGCGCGATGGCCGGCTGGTCGAACGGCTGGGCGGTGATGAGGGAAAAGAAAAAACATAACGCAAAGGCGTGAAGGGGCAAAGGCGCGAAGAGAAAGGGAAGAACATAACCTAACACGGAGGCGAAAACGGGTAGGGGAGGGTCTCAGACCCTCCCCTATGATTGCTAAACTTGCCGGATAAAACCTGATGCTGAAGTTCTGAGTCGTTCATTCCGGGCGAATGGTCAACTGTTCAACGCTCAGCCCACCCAGGTTCATGTAAGCCGGGTCGGCCAACACCCAGCCGTTGACTTCCGGCAGATAGACAAACTGGCCGCTGGCGTCGCGCCCGCCGACGATGACCGCGCCGCTGACCGTTCCGCTGGCCGCAGCGTCCAGCGACGGCTGAGGCCGGACATTGATGGCCGAAGGCACGACCCAGGCTGGCACGCTGGCATAGGCCGGGCGATCTACGGTGGGTATACCAAACAGGAGAACAAAACGGTACAGCTTCAGGACGATGGTTGTGCCATCACCGCTGATGCCGAGCAGCCTACCCGGCGTGCTGGGTGTGCGAGTGGAAGCATAAAATGCCATCCCCATATCCACAACCTGCGTCGTGCCATCTGTGGCAGCGATCAGCAGGCGGCTGTCACCCAGCGGCATTCCGTGCGGCAGCACACCGTCCGGAATCGTGGTCAGAACGGCCCCGGTCGCCGTATCCCACAGCAGCATGTTGTTATCCTGGTCGAATGACACCAGCAGCCGCGCGTCCGGGCTGAAATAGACTTCGCGCACCGGGGCGGTGTGTCCCTGAAGCAGCACCGGCTCCTGTCCCCCGGCAGTATCCCAGATACGAATATTCACTTTGTCGGTGTCAAAGGTCGCCACGCGGGTGAAGTCGGTGCTCGGCACCATCACGTTGGTATCCGGCGTTCGATAAAGATGATACTGCCGTGTCTGGATGCTGTCGGGAGAATAAATTTTAGGCGCGTCCCACCAGACAGCCGTGCCATCGGGGCGGAAACCGCCGCTGGTATCCCGATAGACCAATCCGGTTTCAAGCTCGATGTCTCCGGTAGACAGATCGCGGACGCGCAGACGTTCGTTACGATCAGCCGCCCATTCCAGTACCAGGGCGCGGCGGTTGTCCGGGCTGAGCTGCAACCGGAAATTTCCGTAGCCATACGCTTCAGTCGCCACGCTGTTCACCAGCGTTCCGGTGTCCAGCGCCCACAGGCGCAGCACGTCATCGTCAGCCAGCGTGAGGACATAACGCCCATCGCGGCTGATGGTCATATCCACGATGGGAGATGGATGCTCGCCAAAGGTCATGATCGGCTCGCCACGCAGCATATCCCACACGCTGAGGTTGCTTTTACCAGCCGCGACCAGCCGCAAACCGTCCGGCGTCAGCAGCGTCAGATGGTCAACGTTCCTCGCGTCAGGCGGCAGTCGCAGAGTCTTTAGCAGCGTAACCTGCTGATGGTTGGCGGCTGTAATTACTTCCGCGCCAGGCTGTGGGGTGACAACCACCGGCGTCACGGCTGGCAGAAGCGTGGCCGTTGGCGTAAGCGTCGGCGTTGGCGTGCGGGTGATCGGCAGCACGGTTGCCGTCATCGTTTGCCACATTGCTTCCAGCGCATAATAGTCCATCGGGCCGTTTTGTCCATACACTACACTGGGTTCGGCAGTGGGGACGAACCCTGGCGGCGTCGCTGAGATCGTCGGCGTTGGTGTGCGGGTAGCGGTGGGCGGCAGCGTGGGAACGGCGGCATTGACCGGCACGCCCCAGATCGTAACATCACCAAGCCACACGTCATAGCTCACAATCCAGCGCCAACCTAGGGAGAAGTACAGAAAATGCGGCATGGTTAGTTGACTGATCGTTTTGCCGGTCTGGGTACTGATGAAAGTGATGCTGCTGTCTTCTGCTCCAATCCGATAGTGGTATACCAGCGTGTCAGGGTATGGAGGCTGGGATATCCAGCCGGCGGGTTTGTACATGACAAAACGATAGTCGCGCCGGGCAATATCCCACAGGCCAACCGTATTGGGGGCAGCTTTCCAGACTATTATGCCACTGCCATCCCGTAAAAACGTGGCAGCGCTACCATCCGGCAGGATGAGATAAGCATCTGTATCGCGCGTGGTCAGGACGTGGGCAGGTGTACTGGTAAGGTCCCAGAGATAAACCTGGTACAGTGGTTTGTCAGGATTGTCGTTTTGATCATTGCTAATGAGCAAATAACGCCCGTCCGGGCTGAACTCAAGATCGTTGACCTCTCCGCCCGGCAGTATGAACGTTTTAAGTTCCGCGCCGGTCTCGGTGTCCAGCAGACGCACGATACCGTCACCTCCGAAAACGGCCCGCTGGTGTCCGTCCGGGTGAAAAGCCCTGTGATATCCCGAAAGCTGTTGGGATTCTCCGCCGCCGTTGATCTCAATGTCACTGCCATCCGACGTGAATTCCACTTCGATATCGGCATTCCGCGACGGTTCGTTGTCCGCTGTCAGGACGATGGGCGGCGCGGCGCAGTTCCCCTCAAACGCACCGTACTGGCTGCCCAACCATGCCGGCTGCCTTTCGCCATGCACCTGCACCCAATCGCCAGAAAAGTTGGTGACGATGACCGAGTAAGTCTGATCAGCCAGCGCGTAACCGAGCGAGGCAGAATCGGTAGCTGGACTTTCGCGCAAATTGGTTGAACTGACGGTGATGCGGAACTGGCAACTGCCGGCGGTTGTCTGACTAATGGGCGCGCGGGGCAGCCCCAGCAGGGCATCCATATCTACCCGCCGGGCAGACACCTGGTATGACCCCTCGGCTCGCGCCGCGATCACCAGCGTATGCCAGTCGGCGCTGATTTCCGCGTTCACGCCGTTCAGCAGAAAGGCTCGCTCAGTGCCTTCAGCCAGATCAACCAGCCACAGCGTCAGCGGCTCGTTGACGAAGTGCGCGAAGTAACGTTCGTCCGGGCTGAAACTGCTGTCCCGGTCAAAATACCTGTGAAGGGACTCGTCGTAGGCTGCGGTGGGTTCAGCAGCGACCGGGTACGGAGTATCAAGTGGGGCGAGATGATTCCACTGGATCAGCGGCACCAGCGCGCCCGCATTCTGCGGGGTGATCGGTTGAGTCCCATAGGTTTGTGCCTGAGCGAGGTGCAAGCCGAAAATGAGGCTCAATGCCAGAATGACACCAAGTGCCTTTGCCCACATGTTTTGTATTCCCCCTGTAGTGGTGCTCCTTAAGTTAACTATAAATATCCTGTCACAACCGTAAAGGTTGTTTACCCACCGTAAAGGGTACGATTGACTGACGATGGCGCGAACCCTCACAAGAGGCTGTCAATCAGAGTGCCGTTTGTAGCAGCACTCCTGTCAAGCGAATGGCATACCGGGCAATCACCAGCGCCACAGCCTTCCCGATTTCCCCCGCTTGCCCCGTGCCCGTTCCCGCGTACAATCTAAAGTATGCAAAAAATAACCGTGATGGATACGATTCCTGATTTTGAGCGCCGGCAGGCCAAATACGCGCCGGTGGCGGCGCTGCTGCGCGAGGTGTACGGCTATCCCGACTGGCGGCCAACGCTGCCGCCGGTGGACGAACTGGTAAGCTGCATCCTCAGCCAGAGCACGAGCGACACCAACAGCGGGCGCGCCTTCGACGCGCTGAAGGCGCGCTACCCGACATGGGAAGCCGTGCGCGACGCGTCGTTGGACGAGTTGATCGAAACCATCCGGTCGGCGGGGCTGGCGAACCAGAAAGCGCCGCGCATCCAGGAAGTGCTTCGCGTGATCGGTGACGAGCGCGGCAGCATCAAGATTGATTTTCTCAACGACCTGCCGCTGGACGAGGCCAAAGCGTGGCTGACCCGTCTGAACGGCGTGGGGCCAAAGACGGCAGCCATTGTATTGTGCTTCGCCTTTAACCGCCCGGCGTTCCCGGTGGACACCCACGTGCATCGGGTCGGCCAGCGCATCGGCTTTCTGCCAGAAGGTATCAGCGCGGACAAGGCGCACAACGTGATGGAAGCCATCGTGCCGCCGGACGATTACCTGCCGTTCCACCTGAATTTAATCTGGCACGGGCGCGAAATCTGCATCGCCCGCGCGCCGCGCTGCGAACGCTGCCCGATCACCGCCTACTGCGATTATTATCTAAAGGCTACTTACCGTGACGAATAACCAGCCGCCAATCCTGGCCGAGCACGAACTCGCTAACCTGCGCCACAATCTGAGTCTGCTGCGAACGCAACTTCAGGCAGGCAAGGTGGACGGTCCGTTCCTGGCGCGACAGCTTGACGCGATGGGCGCGCTGCTGGAACAGCACGACGCCGACCGCAAGCGCCAGCGCAAGGAAGCGCGATTCCAGGCACTCTACAACGTCAGTCGCCTGCTGGGGTCGTCGCTGGATTTGCAGGTAGTGCTCGACCAGGTGATGGACGCCATCATCCAGCTAACGGCGGCGGAACGCGGCTTTCTGATGCTGCGCGACGACGACGGCGGCCTGACGGTCAAGGCCGCGCGCAACCTCGACCAGCAGACGTTAAGCAGCGAGAAATTCCAGTACAGCCGCACGATTGCCAACCAGGTGCTGGACAGCGGTAAGGCGATTCTGACCACCAACGCGACCGAAGACCCGCGCTTCAGCGGACAGGCCAGCATCATCGGGCAGGCGCTGCGCAGCATCATGGCGACACCGCTGATGGCGCGCGGCAGCGTCATCGGCGTGGTCTATGTGGATAACCGCATGATGGCCGGGCTGTTCAACGAAGACGACCTGGCGGCGCTGGAAACCTTCGCCGGGCAGGCGGCGGTCGCGCTTGACAACGCCCGGCTGTTCAGCGAAACCGATCAGGAACTGGCCGCGCGTGTCGAACAGCTTACCCAACTGCGGCGGATTGACCGGCTGCTGAACGAAACGCTGGACGCGGACAAGGCGATGCAGATCACGCTGGAATGGGCCTGCCGCCTGTCCGACGCAGACAGCGGCCACCTGGGGCTGGTGGACGGCGATCAGGTGCGCGCCGTGCATCACTACGGTCATGACGACGCCGACCATCAACGACTGGACGAAGCCTATCCGGTCATCCGGGACGTGATCGAAAGTGGCAGGCCGGTCAGCCTGGCGGACAACGGCGGGCAGGCGGCGGTCATCGTGCCGATCTTGCGTGAGGCCAAAACACTCGGTGTTGTCGTCATCGAACGCGACAGCGGCACGCCGTTCACGCCGGAGCAGCAGGATTTGATCGAGCGCATGGTTGGCCGCGCGGCGGTTGCCATTGACAACGCCCGGCTGTACGCGGCAGTGCGCGCCGCCGACCTTGCCAAGAGCGAATTTGTGGGCGTGGTGGCGCACGACCTGAAAGTGCCGATGACCAGCATCGCCGGTTATTCCGACCTGACGCTGATGCTGGGCGACCTGTCGGAACGTCAGACGATGTTTTTACACCGGATTAAGGATACGGTTAAACGGATGGAGATGCTCGTTTCCGATCTGTCGGACATCAGCCGCATCGAAAGCGGGCACTTCTTCATGGACGAAACGCGCGTGGCCGTTGCGGACATCGTGCAGGCGGTGAAAGACAGCACCATGACGCAGATGCAGGAATACCGGCATGAATACGTGGAAATCATCGAACCTGATCTGCCGGACATGCGGGTGGATTATTACCGGCTGCTGCAAGTGCTGACCAATCTGGTCAGCAACGCTTACAAATATACACCGGAAGGCGGGCGCATCACCCTGCGAGCGCGGCAGGTTAACGGGCGGATTGAGTTCAGCGTTTCCGATACCGGCATCGGCCTGTCACCGGAAGCGATCAGCAATCTGGGCAGGAAGTTCTGGCGGGCAGAAGATGACTTCACCCGGTCACGTCCGGGGACCGGGCTGGGCTTTGCCATCACCCGCAGTCTGATTGAGCAAATGGGCAGCCGGGTACAGATCGAAAGCGAAGTCGGCAAAGGCAGCACGTTTACGTTCAGCGTGGCGATTGACCGTTAAAATACCTGTAGGGACACGTTATGTCGTGTCCCTACGCCACCTTCTTCTGGAAAGCGACCTATGCACCTGTTTCTTTCCCCTCATTTTGACGACGTGGTTTTAAGCTGCGGCGGAACGGTTCACCAACTGACGCAGCGCGGTGAACCCGTGACGGTGCGGACGGTGCTGGGGCAGAAACCGAATCCCCGCCGTATCCCGGATACACCGATTGTGCGGGAACTGCACGCCCGCTGGGGGCAGGGCGACGAAGCGGTTGCCGCGCGGATTGAGGAGGATGATGCGGCGGTTAAAAGCCTGGGGGCAACGCCGCAGCACATGACCGTGTGGGGGGATTGTGTGTACCGCGTTTCGAAAGATGGCAGGCCGCTGTACCCCTCGGAAGGGTCGCTGTTTGGCGACATCCACCCGGACGATCTGGCCGGACGGTTAATCCCCACGATTGTGCTGCCCCCGCGCGAAGCGGTTCACGCGCTGTACGCCCCGCTGGGCGCCGGGCACCATGTTGACCATCAAATTGTGCGCAACTGGGCGCTGGAACTGCGCAAGCAGAACCCCCTGTTGGCGCTGAAATTTTACGAGGAGTATCCTTATAGTGAGCATAAAAACGCCGTTGACCGCGCCCTGCTGTATTTTCAGGAGAACGGTGTCAAGCTGGAAGTGGAAGCTATCAGCCTGAGCGACGCAGATGTTGAAGCCAAAATCCGCGCGATTGCCCTGTACCGGTCGCAGATCAGCACCTTCTGGGACAGCGCGGAGGCGATGGCGCAGGCCGTCCGGCAGCATCTGCTGCGCATCGGGAGCGGCACACCGGTGGAACGCTTCTGGCGGGCGCTGCCGCAATAGCGCGTGATTCGGCGGGTTGAAGCATTAACAGACACAGCGGCGTTAGACCATCTATCAACGGCACGTTCCAGGCGGCCAGACACCATGCAGGAAGCAATCACAACCATGATGGAGGACAGGCGATGTCAGTAGAGGCGCTGGCACAGGCGCGGGCGCTGCTGCACGAATTGACCGAAGCGGCGCGGAAGGGCGCGATTATCCCCGTTCAACTTCCCCGGCAGCTTGAAGCGATTGAAGCCCTGCTGAACCAGGCCGAGGTGAACGACGGGAAACCGGCTGCCGTCGCGCCGCCCGATGTGGAGGCGCTACTCAAGGACCAGGCGGCGTTTATGTCGCACGCGGTTCACGAACTGCGCATCCCGCTGACGAGCATCCAGGGGTATTCCGATATGCTCAACACGCCCGGCATGGGCGACCTGAACGCGCTGCAGCAGCAGTTTCTGGGCACGATTCGCACCAACGCCCGCCGCATGGCCGGCCTGATGACCGACTTCAGCGACCTGTCCAAACTGCGGGCCGGGGTGCTGCGCACGACAGTCAAGATGGACACGTTAAAAAACATCGCCATGAGTGTGGAAAAACAGACGCGCCCGCTGGCCGAGGAACTGAATCGGGAACTGGTAGTTGAGATTCCGCAGGGGCTGCCGGTGCTGAATCTGGATGGTGAACTGCTGGCAAAAGCCCTGGTGAAACTGGTCGAAAACGCGCTGCGCTACACGCCCGAAGGAGGCCGAGTCACGCTGTCAGCGGCAGCGGATGGCAGCAGCATTCATATCCGGGTGCAGGATAACGGCATCGACATGACGCCGGACGAACTGGCGCAGCTTGGCACGGTCGGCTTCCGCGCCGATCACGATCTGGTGCGCAGCTACAAGGGCAGCGGCATGGGTCTGCCGATTGTCTACGGTATCGTCCGCCTGCTGGGTGGCAGCGTGGACGTTGCCAGCGAGCCGGGCGCAGGCACGACCGTCACGGTAACCGTCACGGGCATGATGTAAATGGGCAATACACCGCAGCCAACTCTTAGTTTGACGCAGGCGCTGGCCGCGATTGCCGACCTGCAGGAGGCGCTGCCGCCGCCGATGGCGGAACAGCTTGCCAATGTATCGGCGGTGCTGCAAAGCCTGTCTGCCGAAAACGCCTACCTGAACACGCTGCTGCTGGAGGACAAGCCATTACCTCGCCCCGCCGCGCCCGAACCGCCGCCCGCCGCCCGCCCGCCAGTGAAGACGTTGACCGGCCTGCTGCGCGAGTCCGCTGCTGACCCGAACGCGCCGCTGACGGAATTGTTCGCCGGGGTGAACGATGCGCTGCGCCCGCCGCTGATCGCCATTCGCGGGCGGGCTGATCTGGTGCGCGCCGGGCTGCTGGGGCAGATCACGTCCGAGCAGGATTTGTGGCTGCAGGCGATTGAGGAAAATACCAGCCGCGCCTTCGCGGTACTGGACGCGCTGCAGGAACTGATTGCGCTCCAGCGCGGCCAGGTGCGGATGGAGATGATGAACTTCATTTCAACCGATCTGCTGAAGGAAGCATGGGAGCGTATCCGCGACAAGGTGCGGCCTTACGGGCATGAGGTGACGCTGGTCGCGCCGGAGGTTGTGCCGCTGGCGCAGGGGGATTTTTATCACGCGCTGATGGTGATGACCGACCTGCTCGACAACGCCATCCGTTATACGCCGCCGAATGGGCAAATCCGCATGTCGGTGGACAATCTCGGCACGCACGTGCTGTTCAGCGTGACCGATAACGGCGTTGGCCTGACGGCGGACGATCTGAAAAACGTCGGGCGACCCTTCTGGCGCGGCGACCATAACCGGCTGGTGCGGCAGCACCCCGGCACGGGGCTGCGGCTGTACATCGCCAAACAGCTTCTGGCACTGCAGGGTGGCGAACTGATCTTCTCCGGCGAACCGGGGCTGGGGAGTACGTTCAGCTTTGCACTGCGGACACCGGACTGAACCGTTCTCTGATGCAAATCTGGCTTTACAGGTGAATCTTTTCATGTTATATTACACACTTGATATGACTTAACTCAGAACGCAGCTCAAGTTATTGAACCTGACGTTTCCCAACCGTGCACAGCATCCGCTGTGTTTTTTCCATTTATGTCAAGGCATTCTGCAAGAGGAGTAGTGGGCATGAGTGAAGTTCAATACCTGACGCCCGAAGGTCTGAAAAATCTGGAAGCCCGGCTGAAATACCTGACCGAGACGCGCCGGGCGGAGGTCGCCGAACGGCTGCGCCGCGCGCTGGAAGAAGGGGGCGACCTGAGCGAGAATGCCGAATACGAAGATGCCAAAAACGAGCAGGCGTTTGTTGAAGGCGAAATCCTGCGGCTGGAAGGGATTCTCAGTACCGCGCAGATCATCGAAGCGACCGGTAGCAAGGACGTGGTTGGCCTGGGTTCGGTTGTCACCGTGACCGAGAAAGGCTCGAAGGAAAAAGAAGTCTATCACCTGGTCGGTTCGGCAGAAGCCAACCCGCGTGAAGGCAAAATCTCCAGCGAAAGCCCGCTGGGCAAGGCGCTGATGGGCGCCAAAGTGGGCGAACAGGTCACGGTCAATGCGCCGGACGGCCAGATTGTGTTTGTGATTAAGGCGATTGCCTGATCGAACTGCGCCGGTATCATCGTCAGCGACGCAGGGGCGACCTGATATGGTCGCCCCTACCGTACTCTTTAACGACCGGGGCGCATCAGCAACTGCGCCCCTTATGCTGTATAGGTCAAACTCCATGTGGCAGCCGAACCAACTTGAACAGGATCGTCTCTCCAAACTCGAACGCCTGGAACAACTGGGCATCGAACCATACCCGCGCCGCGTTGAGCGCACCCATACCGCCGCGCAGGCGGTGTCCGAATATGAAGCCCTGGAGGCCCGCGACGGCGAAACCGCCGAAAGCCTGGAAGTGACCGTGTGTGGACGCATCCGCCGGGTAAACCTGAAGGGTAAAATCTCTTTCATGCATATCGAGGACGAAACCGGGCGCGTCCAGCTTCTGCTGCGGGTCAACGAACTGGGTGAAGCGACGTACGACCTGATTAAAGAGAAACTGATTGATACCGACGATTTTGTGCAGGCCAGCGGCACGATGATGCGGACAAAGGCCGGCGAGGTCAGCGTGCTGGTGCAGGACTTCCGGCTGTTGAGCAAGTCGCTCAGCCCGCTGCCGGTCATCAAGCAGCAGGTGAAGGACGACGGCACGGTAATCGAATACGGCGAGTTCAGCGACGTGGAGCAGCGTTACCGCCAGCGGTACGCCGACCTGGCAGTGAACCGTGACGTGCGCGAGGTGTTTGTCAGGCGGGCCGAGATTTTGCGGGCAGTGCGGCGCTTCTTCGACCAGGAAGGGTTTCTGGAAGTGGAAACGCCGATTTTGCAGCCGGTCTACGGCGGCGCGGCAGCGCGACCGTTTATCACCCACCACAACCAGCTTAAGCAGGATTTGTTCTTGCGCATCAGCTTTGAACTGTATCTCAAGCGGCTGCTGGTCGGCGGCTATGACGCCGTGTACGAAATTGGGCGGGATTTCCGCAATGAGGGGGTGAGCTTCAAGCACAACCCCGAGTTTACGATGATCGAGTTCTACAAGGCGTATACCGATTATCGTGGCGTGATGGACATCACCGAACGGCTGCTGGCCTACGTGGCGAAGGAAGTGACCGGCAGCACGAAGATCACCTACCAGGGGCACGAGATCGAACTTGCCCCTCCCTGGCCGCGTATCACGATGCGGGACGCGATCAAACAGCGCGCCGAGATTGATTATATGGACTACCCGACGGCGGAGGCGCTGGAGAAGGTTATCCGCGACAATGGTGGCAGTGTTGCACCCGGACTGCCGTGGGGCAAGCTGGTGAATCACCTGTTTGAAGAATATGTCGAGCCAACGTTGATTCAGCCGACGTTTATCATGGACTACCCGCGCGATATTTCGCCGTTTGCCAAGAAGGTGGACTACGACGATTTTCACGTCGAACGGTTTGAGTTTTACATCGCCACGATGGAGATGGGGAACGCCTTTACCGAACTGAACGACCCGCGCGACCAGGAACAGCGTTTCCTCGACATGGCGAAGCTGTACCGCGACACCGACGACGATGCCACGCCGCTGGACGAGGATTACCTGCGCGCGATGCGTTACGGGATGCCGCCCAACGGCGGCTGGGGCATGGGCATTGACCGGCTGGTGATGCTGCTGACCGACCAGCGCAGCATCCGTGACGTGCTGCTGTACCCGCACCTGCGGGAAGAAAAGTAAAAGCGTAACACGGAGACACCAAGCCACAGAGGCACAGGGGAAGATTCAACGCAAAGAGCGCAAAAGGGCAATCCCGCAAACCGGGACTTCGTACAGGCGCAAAGAAAGAATAGACAGGGACACGGCAATACCGTGTCCCTTACGGCGCGTAAAAACTATTCGCTCTCCCAATCCGCCAGGGGTACGATGACCAGTTGGGTTGGCGTTCCGGGGAACAACACAAAAGGCCCGCCGGTGGTGTAGTCGGTGGAGAACTGGCTTAAGTCCGTTCCCTCTGGATAGAGCAGCATGATATGCGGCGGCATCACAATCCAATCATCGCCTTCTTCCGCACCGTTGGACAGCACGCTGAGGGGGATGATACCCCCAGCGAGCATGTAGGCTATGCCGGCCTCGGTTACGTTGGGTTCTTTGTTCTCCAATAAGGCCATGTTAAAGTCGAACCATACCTTATCGTCGCACTCCGGGTCGTTCCCCGGCGAGTCCGGATAGTCCGTTATACAGGTCCAGCCATTCGTGCCTTCGCGCAAGACGACGAACTCTCCCCCGGCTTCGGCAGGCCAATCGAGAATGGTCGCATCCTGGGCAATAGCGGGCGGAGCAGCGCTCATCGCGTTTTCGATTTTTGCCTCAACATCGACGTCATCCTGCGCCACAACGAAAGCGACCGTCAGGCCGACAGCCACGATCAGTAGCACAAGAACGAATCCTTTGAATCCCTGTCTGGTAGTCATTATGTTCCCTTTCTGCGATCAACCGGCTCAAACTTTACGAACGATGGGTTTAGGTTTTCCCGAATTTATGGGCGTTTAAGAGGCTCCCAGGTCAATCCTTTCGATAGTCGGATTATCCCAATACCACCACTCTTCCACGATTTTGCCAGCTTCCAAGCGGTAGACAATCACCCCTTCCCACTTAATTTCACCTCCGGTAGCTGGTATCACCCGGCCCATGGGTGAAGTCACATCACGTTCGCGGGTGGCGATAAAGCTATAGTGCAGAACAACCTTATCCCCTCCTGCCGTCAGACTCTCCAAGGTAAACTGATGATCGGGGAAACCCTCAGCTAACGCCTGTGTAAACCAGTCCTCTATCCAACCTAATACGTTATACGTCACATGAAAGCTGGTGTTGGGCCGATACCACTTAAATGTCGGCGCGTATACCTCTTCAACAATATCCAGATTTCCCCCGTTCATGGCTTCATCAAACAGCCGCTGAATGATGGCTTTGTTGGCGGCTTCCGTTGCCAGCGTCGAAACTTCCGGCACAACGCCGATTTGCTGAAATGGGCTGAGATTGTCATATTCCACCCATAACTCGGCGATTTTGCCACTCTCGAAGCGTCCCCGAATCATCGCTCGTATGTCAACTTTGTTGCCTGATGGCGGAACGGTCGTTCCATCCGGCAGAACCATCGGGCCGCTGTGCGTGCCGCCCCCAACCGAATAGGCCCATACTTCATCGCCTTCAGCGGCCATGCTTACGATGTCGAAATGGAGATCGGGAAAAGCCGTGCGGAAGCCGGTCACCATTTGGCCGAGCGCCTCATGGCCGGAAATATCCACGCCGTTATCGTGACGGACATGATCGGGAGTCAAGAATTCCCCAAGAGAAGCAACGTTGCCTTTGTTCCAGATTTCTTCGTTATATCGCAGGAAGAGCGCCTTGTTATCTTCTGCTGTTTGGAACCAGACACCCGTTGACAGGTTCTGCCGGTAATTCATGTAAATCAAACCTCCTGTAAACAGGAGCACGGCGATGGTCGCAACCACCAGCGAAAGGGCATATCCTCGATAGCTATGCCGGTTTCGTAATGGGTACAGATCAGATACAAACATCGGCTTCTCCTTATGATTGCTCATCACCATCGAATAGAGTGCCTGCTGTTCATTGCAGTAAGCGTCATTCACATCCAGTACCATCTGCTCTAGAATGGGATCACGCTCTGCCCGTCGCAGCACAGCCAGCAGCGCATCTATGTCTCCGCGCTCTAGCGCATCCATATAGCGATGCACCAGCTTCTCGCGCCTGAGTTGCAGGTTCTTCTGGTCAGTCATGGTTTTCTACAGTCCGGGACTCCTGTGCAACACGCAATCGTTGAATGGCGCGGTGAAGACGCACTCTCGCCGCGCCAGGGGTAATCTTTAATGCCGTAGCGATTTTCTCACCGGAAAAATCATATTGAACAGCGAGACGCAAAATATGCTGATCGCTGTCCGATACGGACGACAGCAATTCATCGAGAATGTCGCCTGCGCCCGGTTCGGAAGCCAAGCCAATATTCAGGAATGGCTCAAACAATTCATCGTCGCTGAATCCACTCTCGAATCCGGCTGTCAGATCACGCAGCAGCGGTTCGCGGTGGTTGCGGCGCGCCTGGGATACCTTTCGACGTTTGATGAGATTGAGCGCGATACCCAGCAACCAGGCCATTGGCTGGCGGGTAGGGTCAAAACGATCAGCCCCTTTTAAAGCTTCAACAACAACCTCGTTCAACAATTCAGAGGCTACGATGGTCGCCGTCGCTCCGGTAGCAAGCCCCGTTTGGATGACATACATACGAATGGTATCGAGCAGCCTGTCGGCCTCGTCCTCCACAAACTGCCGAAGTCGTCTATGACCAGGACTGTTCTCGATACGCATAAGGAAACTCGAAATATGAACTTTTCACTTTCTATATTTTCGCTTTTCCTGCCCTGAATGTTACACCGACTTTTGATTTGCCTCGGCGGGCCTCCCTCGGCATCACGTGCTGCTGTACCCGCACCTGCGGGAGGAAAAATAAGGGAGAAAAAAACACAGAGGCGCGGAGAAAGAATCAACGCAAAGAACGCGAAGGGGCAAAGGCGCAAGGAGGTTGCAGAGCCATGGTGAGGCTGTGTCCTTTTGTTTTTAGGCGTGGGTGATAGCCGGTCGTTAGCCGGGGTATGTTAAACTCAACCAAAAACGGTTGTCGGGGTTTATGATGAAAACACGGCTGCGGAAACTGACGTTAGGCTGTCTGGGGATTGCGGCTTCATTCCTGTTTACGCTGCTCCTGCTTGAAATCGCCGTGCGGCTGCTGCTGCCCCAGCAGTTGGTTGCCCTCCGGCCAGACGTGTACATGCCGGTGGCCGGGGTGGGTTTTCAGCACCGGC
The DNA here is from genome assembly GCA_016223085.1 of Chloroflexota bacterium. Lineage (GTDB taxonomy): Bacteria > Chloroflexota > Anaerolineae > Aggregatilineales > Phototrophicaceae > CFX2. The sequence continues at coordinate 878,530 of JACRPS010000003.1, read as the reverse complement.
CCAAAGTCAACACCATTGTGAACACCGGGGAACGGGATGTGGTGTTTACTACGGATGCCAACGGTCATCGGGTTGGTAGTGCCCCCACGCCACAACCAGCCTACCGGATTCTGGCGCTGGGCGATTCATATCTGGCGGCGCTTCAGGTCAATTACGAGCAGACGATGGCCGCGCGACTGGAAGCTGGTCTGTCCCGTGCCCTCGGCCAGCCGGTCAGTGTTGTTAACACGGGCGTCAGCGCCTATAACCCGAATCAATATCTGCTGGTGGCGCGGCAGGAACTGGCGCAGGCGGATTATGACCTGGCGCTGGTGTTTGTCTATCTCGCAAACGACGTGGTGGACAAACGGGTTGACCGCTTTGACCCGCTTGAGCCGGTGCGGCGGCATGTGCTGCGCCTTCCGCGTGGTTTCAGCCGGTCGGAGATTACCGACGCCATCTTCTACCCGATCAACGATTTTCTGGAGGAACGGTCGCACCTGTACGTGTTTGCCAAGAGCCGGAGCAGCGCCTTACTGGCGCGCCTGGGAATGACCGCCTACTATTTCCCTGATGTGTTTCTGGTGTCAACGGAAGAATCGCCGATGTGGGGGGTAACGGCAGATATTCTGGCGGACATCGCTGCCGCTGCCGCGCCATATCATGTACCGGTGGTTTACGTTTTGCTGCCGGCGACGTATCAGATCAACGCCGCCGAGTTTGAGTGGTATAAAACGGCGTTTAACGTAGACCCGGCTACCGTAGACCTGGACCAGCCCAATCGGCTGCTGCGAACCGGCCTTGAGGCACGCGGCCTGACGGTGCTGGATACGACTGACCCCTTGCATGAGGCGTACCGCGGGGGAGTAGTTGACCTGTACGGGCAGGTGGATCACCATTTTGGCGCGGCGGGGCATCAGGTTGTCGCTGACTATCTGCTGCCCCACGTACTGGACTATTTGCAGGCCACGCCAGTGGTGCACCAGCAGCGATAGCGCGAAAATGAAAAACAGAAAGCTTCTGACGGACAGTTTTAAGCTGTACCCCTGTTTTTTGTCGAAGGGCATACTAAAATAAGGTGAGTTAGGGATAAGTGATTCGGCGCAGAAACCACCGTTAAGCAGTCAGCCATCAGCCACCGTACCAAGTCAAAAGCTGAACGCTGATGACTGATCGCTACACAAAAACACTGGCGAGACAGTATCCATTCGGCAACCAGTTTAGCCATCATTCACGTTAAAATAAGCATTGAAACCTGTGTAGGTAGATTGTCATGAACCCTCAACTGAACACCGGGTTAGGTATTCAGGACTTGCTCGCGGATAAACGGGAAAAAATTCTTCAACTGGCGCGCCAGCACGGGGTAACGAATGTTCGTGTTTTCGGCTCGGTGGCGCGGGGCGAAGCCAGACCAGACAGCGACATTGATCTGTTGGTTGACCAGGATTGGACTCGGCTTTCCCGTTGGGGTGGGATGGAATTTGTAGTGGCATTGGAGGATTTGTTAGGTCGTAAAGTGGATGTCACCACCGTTGAGGAATTAAAACCGCGTATCCGGGCGCGGGTTCTGCATGAGGCTGTGCCCTTATGAGAGATGACATCCGTTATCTCGAAGATATTCTCGAACGCATCCAGCTAACAGAGGAATTTGTGGAGCCAGGGCGCGCTGCCGTTTTCGGTTCCAGACTTATCCAGGAAGCCGTCATTCGCAATCTTGAAGTGATCGGAGAAGCCAGTCGTCATATTTCTGAAACGCTTCGTGAGCAAAACCCGGATGTTTCCTGGCGACAAATTGCTGCTTTTCGTAACTTTGCAATCCATACTTACTGGGAAATCAAGTTGGAGCGTATCTGGGACATTATTGAAAAAGAGCTGCCGATCCTTAAGTCACAAATTGAGACCATCCTCAACGCCATAAGCAGCTCTGATACGAAAGACACAAACGCCTCATAGCGCGAAATCCAAATTCAGATACAATCGAGGGGAGCGATAGTTCCCCTTTTTTGTGGCAACGGCAGGGTCACTTCATGGCGCTGGACAAGCAACTGAATTATCAAGCCGTACTGGACGGCCTGGGACAGGGCGTTCTGATCTTCGACAGCGCCAACCGGCTGATCGTGGATAACCTGGCGGCGCGCAGCATCCTCGGCGCTGATCTGAAACTCATCCGCGCCAATGGCTGGGCGGCGGCGGCGGCGCTGTTTAACGTACGCACCAGTGACCCGGACGATACCGTCGAGGCGGCGCGCAAGAAGGCGCTGGAATCGGCGCGCCCGGTGCGTTTCCACATCTACCGCGCCGGCGAGTATGTGCCCTGCTGGGCGGCGGCGGTTCACGGTGACAGCGGCGAGGTGTTCACCATGATTACCATCGAAGTGCCGGACTGGACCGCTATGACCGACATCCTGACACAGTTCCGCACCGAAGTGCAAAACGCCGCCGAGTCCAGCCAGGGGCACGTCAACCTGATCTTGCAGAGCATGAAACAAACCCGGCGCGGCGAAACGGTTGAACAGTTGGGGCGGCGCATCGGCGGCTTTGTGCAGTTGATTGCCACGCACATGCACCGGGTCGAACGCCTGATGGCGCTGCTGTACCGGCTGGAAGTCATCCGCACCGGCAGGCTGCCGGAACAGATTCGCCGCGAACGCCGTCGGATTGATCTGGCTGATTTTGTGGAAGATTTTCTGGAAGGGCTGGATGAAATCCAACTGCTTGACCCGGAGACCGAGACGCAGGATTACCGGGGGCGTATCAAAACCACCGTGCCGGATGATCTGGCTGTGTTCGCTTCCCCAGCACGCTTAACGACCCTCTTGCAGGACATGCTACGCAATGCTATGATGTACAGCATGAAGGCCACACCGATCATCATCATGGCGCAGGCATCGCCGCAGAGCCAGAGCGCGCAGCTTGATGTGATTGACGAAGGCTACGGTATCCGTGCCAGGGAATTTGAGCGCGTGTTTGCGCCCTTCCAGCGGGCGCGGCAGCCGCAAATCCTGGCAGAATTCGGCTACGGCCTGAGTTTATACCTGTGCAAGCACGAGGTTGAGGCCATGAACGGAAAAATCTGGTTTGAAAGCGAAGAAGGGGTGGGCACGACCTTCAGCCTGAAACTGCCGCTGTGGCGCGACGATTCAACCTCCGCCAGTTCCAGTTCGAGCAACGCCTGAATATCCCCGGCCACCACCGAGGCTGTCGTAACGCCTCGTCCGACCAGTGGTCAGGGCGGGCGTTTTTGTTTTAGAATGGGACACCATGCAACTGACACGCGAGTTTTTTGATACGCTCATTTTTGCGGTCATCATCGTCGGGCTGATCCTGGCCGCGCGGCGGCTGCGCGCCGACCTGACGCGACCACTGCCCGACGACGAGCCGGCATGGGCGAAGGACGATACGCAGCCAAGACAAAATAAGTGATGAGGTATGAGGTACGGGGGATGAGTTCGTTTTTACTCATCCCTCATACCTTTCTACTCATACCTGAACAACATATAAGGAGAAACGGAAGCGATGTTGGACATCACCATCATCCGGGAGAAGCCGGAGTGGGTTAAGGAACAGATCGGCAAGCTGAACGACCCGGCGGCGCTGGCGCGGGTGGACGCCGTCCTGGAACTCGACAAACAGCGGCGGGCGCTGCTGACCGAAGCGGAAGCGATTCAGGCGGCGCGCAACCGGCTGAACAAGGGCGTTGGCGGGCTGCGCGGCAACAAAAGGCTGGACGACGCGGCGCGCGGCGCGCTGGCGGCACAGGCAGCGGAGGCGATTCGCGCCGGGGATTACGAGGCAGCGACGCGCTTCATGGCGGGCGAAGGCAGCGCGGTCGCGGTGGCCGTGAATACCGCCGAGGCGCTGGACAGGCTGACCGACGCGCTGCGCGAGATGGGCGACCGGGTGAACGCGCTCAACGAGCAAATCCGCGAAGTGGACGCCCGGCTTGAGGAAAATATGCTGTGGATACCCAACCTGCCGCATGAAAGCGTGCCGGTGTTCGACAGCGAGGAGCACAACATCCCCTGGCAGCCGGAAGGCGAAATGCGCCAGTTTGACTTTACGCCCAGGCCGCACTGGGAAATCGGGCCGGAGCTGGACATCATTGACTTCGAGCGCGGCGTGAAGCTGGCCGGGTCGCGGGCGTATGTGCTGAAGGGCTGGGGCGCGCGGTTGCAGCGGGCGCTGATTAACCTGTTCCTCGACAGCGCGCGGGCGCACGGCTTCACCGAACTGTACGTGCCTTATATGGTGCGCGAGGTGATGATGGTCGGCGCGGGGCAGTTCCCGAAGTTCCGCGAGAACGTCTACCACGACGACGAGGAAGACCTGTACATGCTGCCCACCGCCGAGGTCGCCATCACCAACCTGCACCGCGACGAAATCCTGGACGAGGCGCAGCTTCCGCTGTATTACGTAGCGCATACACCCTGCTTCCGCCGCGAAAAGGTGAGCGCCGGGCGCGACGTGCGCGGCATCAAGCGGCTGCACCAGTTCGAGAAGGTCGAACTGTACAAGTTCACCACGCCGGAAACGAGCTACGCCGAACTCGAATCGCTGGTAGAGGCGGCCAGCGACGTGGCGCGGGCGCTCAAAATTCCGTTCCGGCGGCTGGAGATCGTGACCGGCGACCTGGGTTTCAGCGCCAGCAAGAAGTATGATCTGGAGATGTGGGCGCCGGGCTGCAACGAATGGCTGGAAGTGTCGTCATGCAGCAACACCGAGGCGTTCCAGGCACGCCGGGCGAACGTGAAGTATCGTCCTGCCGAGGGCAAGAAGGCGCAGTTTGTGCATACCCTTAACGGCAGCGGTCTGGCGACGCCACGCGTGATAATCGCCATCCTGGAGAACTACCAACAGGCCGACGGCAGCGTGGTGATACCGGAGGCGCTGCGCCCGTACCTGGGCGGCGCGGAACGGATTACGAAGGCGTAGAGCAAAAACTTAACGCAAAGGTGCAAAGAAGCAAAGGCGCAGAGACAAACGGAGGGGCGAGGTGACGCTTCGCCCTGATTACTCAAGCGGGTTGATGGGTCTGCAAGCCTTCGGTGGAAGCGGCATGGAGCAGGCGCACGTCTGCCGAAACAAAAACCAGCGGCGAGAGGTTCGCCGCCAGCAGCCGGGCGTTGCTCTCCAGCGCTGAGGCCAGTTGAACGGCGTCATAGGCGCGGAGGGAATGTACGTCGAGCAAATCCTGTGCCCTTTGAACAACCCGCCTGGTAAGTCCAACCACATCATATTCTCGTCGTACATGACGGTCATATAAGATGCGCGCTGAACTCGCCAATTGGGCTGTGAGGATTCCCTCGCGTTTAAGACGAGCAAGCCCCGATGCCAATTCGACAGGCGTTATTTGGGCGATAAATATGGTGTTACCGCTGTCAGAGCCAACAACTTCCAGAACCCAGTCTGTACCCGCCTCAACAACGTAACGTTTAATTAACGCACTCGTGTCAAAAAAGTAGGCAGTCACCAGCCACTTTCCCGTTCTTCAATAATGATCTGTGACAGCGAAGGCCCTTTGCTTAACGCCTGGGCTATCTCACCCGCCATGTCTTCGACCCAGGCATCACTGTCGTCGCTGGTATCATGCCAGCGCACCGCATCACCCAGCGCAGCCCGGATAGCATCTTCCTCTGACAGCGTTTCAATTTGCAGGCGTAGCTGCTGGCCTTCCGGCAAATCCACCGGATCAAGCAGCTTTAGCTGGCCGTCTTCTACCACCGCGCGAACCACGAGTGCCATGATCGTTACTCCTGTGTCTCCTCACCAGCAATTATAGCATGTCCTGAATCTTTACTGCGGAACGGATTACGAAGGCGTAGGGTAACGACCTATCTCTATCAGAATAGTGCGCTCGTCAAGCCTCTCCTGAAGGTTCAACTTCAGCAGCCGGTCCGTTGCACGTCCTTTCGGGGTTAGCGGTTCGATTATTGAATCGTTTAGCCGGAAATGGTCTGACCATACATCCCGGCGAGGATGGAAAAGAAATACTGGCTCACTACTTTCGGGGTCGAGCGAGGCCAGATCGCTGCCTTTGTACCGGTTACAGGCGTCACAGCTTAAACAGAGATTGGATTCAATCGTTTCGCCACCGTGTTTTTCAGCATAGATGTGGTCAATTTCGTGAGGCCACAGCCCATCGTCGTCGTGTATTAGACAGTATTCACATTGTCCCTTCGCTCGATCAAAAACGAAGCGGCGAAGTTCGACAGAAATATATTTCTTCATGACTGCATCAGTCTTTGGCGCGCTTTCGCCTTGAGCATTCGCATGAAGTGTTCGATGTTCATGTATTCATCTAATTCTGCTGTCTCTGCTTCCGTCAATGTTCCATTACGATTAGCCTCTAAAAGATAACTCATGCGTTCCTGAGACTCCTCAGAGGGGCGAAATGCAATAATTTGCTGAGGTGTCGGCTGAGAAGTTAGAAAGTCGTAGATTTCATCCTGAACGGATACCCGTTGAACAGCCATTTCAACACCTCTTTACCAACTCTTTTCCGGTACCGGATTCATTATAGCATGTTCGTATCACTCCCCATTTTCTTATTCGCCCCTGCGAACGATTGGGACTACAATACCAGTGGTAGCAAGTATTGAAGCGCCTGTGGAGAGCAGATTGTTCAAGCTGCTGGTCGCCATCGTCATCGCCGTCGTCGCCGGGTGCAGCCCGGCGCCGCAAAGCAGCGTCGAAACGCTGCCCACGCTGGCCGTCCTGAATCCCGTGCCTACCGCGCCGCCAGAAAACGCCGAGCGCGTGGCGCGCGCCTTCCTGGAAGCGTGGAAGGCGGACGACCTCCCGGTGATGTACAGTCTCATCACCTTCAACAGCCAGGAAGCCACGCCGCTGGACACCTTCACGGCGCTGTACCAGTCGTCCCACACCGAGATGACGCTCCACAGCCTCGATTATGACCCGATCACGATGTACCGCGAACGGGACAACATCGTCGTGTTTGCTTATGACATCACGTTCAATACCAACCTGCTCGGCCAGTTTACTGACAAGGACCGGCAGCTACGGCTGGTGATGGACGAGCGTGCCGGGGATTGGCGGGTCGCCTGGTCGCCGGGCGATATTTTTGCGGAGATGGGCAGCGGCGGACGGCTGCGGCTGGAGATCAGCGCGCCCAGCCGCGCTAACATCTACGACCGCAACGGCGATATCCTGGCCGACCAGAATGGCAAGGCAGTTATCGTCCGTGCCATCAAACAGGAGATTCCGTCGTGGGAAACCTGTCTGCCGCTGCTGGTGCCGCTGCTGGGTAAAACGGCGGAGGACATCCAGCGGATTTACGACGAGTCCGCGCCCAACTGGCTGATGGAATTTGGCACGATGGAAGCCTCGGCCTATGAGCAAAGCCACGCCACGCTGGAACAGGCGTGCGCCGCGCAGTTCGCCAGCCGCCCGACGCGCCGTTACCAGAACGGCACGCTTGCGCCGTACATTCTGGGCAACATTGGCTATCCGGATGAAGCGGACATTCCGGCGGTGGAAGCCGCCGGCTTCACCCAGGACTCTATCCTGGGCAAAAGCGGCATCGAAAAAAGCTGGGACGATACCCTGCGCGGGCGTCCCGGCGGCAGGCTGCTGATCGTGTCGCAGGGCGGCGGGGTGCTGCGGGAAATCGCCCGCAATCCGTCCAAAGCGCCGGAAAGTGTGTGGCTGACGCTCGACGCGAAGCTGCAAGCCGGCGTCGCCAAAATCATTGCTGACGCCTATGCCAAAAATGCCTGGTCAAAAACCTCGAAGGGCGCGGCGGCGGTGGTGATGAACGTGCATACCGGCGAAATCCTGGCGATGGTCAGCTACCCCACCTACGACGGCAATGCCTTTAGCCCTTTCCCCACGATTGGGCGCGCCGAAGCCGCCCGCATCGTCGCAGAAGTGCAGACCGATCCGCGCCGCCCGCAGTTGAATCGCGCTGTCAACGGCCTGTACCCGCTTGGCTCGGTGATGAAAACCGTATCGGCCACCGCTGTCTCGGACAGCGGCGTGTACGCGCTGGACGAAAAATACACCTGTGTAGGCCGCTGGACGCGGGACATCACCCGCTACGACTGGAACAGCGGGCATGGCACACTGACGCTGCCGGGCGCGCTGACGCAAAGCTGCAACCCGTACTTTTACGAAGTCGGCTACCAGATGTTCATGCACCAGCCGGGCCTGCTGCCGGAATACATGCGCCGCCTTGGCTTCGGCAGTCCAACCGGTCTGCGTGACCTGGACGAATCCGCCGGGTTTATCCCTAGCCCGGAATGGAAACGCCAGAACATGGGTTATGACTGGAACTTCTCCGACGAGGTGAACATCAGCATTGGCCAGGGGGAAGTGCAGGTGACGCCGCTTCAGGTCACGCGCTGGTTTGCGGCGATTGCCAATCGCGGTGACCTGCTGCGCCCGCAGTTGGTGAAGCAGGTTGGCATCCTGGGCGAAGCGCCCAGTTATACGCTACAGCCGGACGTGATGGGCAACATCGGCGTGAAGCCGGAAGAATATGACATGCTGCGCGAAGGGCTGTGCGCGGTCACCCAGTCACGCGCCGGCACTGCCGAATACCAGTTCCGCCTCGACCCTGACCTGCAAAACGTCGGTGTATGCGGCAAAACCGGCACGGCGCAGGATGGCAGCAGCCCGGACGCGGTGTCTCATGCCTGGTTCGCCGCCTTCGCACCGATGGACAACCCGGAGATCGCGGTAGCCGTGATTGTGGAAAACTCCGGTGAAGGGTCAGGCGTGGCCGCGCCTCTCGTGCGGGATATCCTGCACCTGTATTTCTTCGGCGAACTGCCCGCTTCGTAAGTCTGGCGACGATAAAAGTAGGCGGGCTAACAGCAATTCAGGAGCTTGTCGGTCGCAGAATGTAATTGCGTGTGCCCCAGGTGGTGGCCTTTGTGTCATCGTAAGGGATAGGCTGCTCGTTCAACCACAGTTCGAGGTCCAGCCACCGGCGCATAAACGCTTCCCGCGCTTCCGGCGGCACGTGTTTATAAACGCCTTTCAGGCGGGTATTAAACGACTTCACTTCCAGCACCTGAAAACCGGCCTGACGGCAGAGCGAATCAAACTCGGCCTGCCGGACAAACGCCTGGTAGTACCGTTCGCGGCCCAGCCGTGCCAGCACCGGCCCCAGCCAGTTTTTTGTCCGTTCGCGCAGGTTTTTGGGCATCACAAAGTGGCCGGCGTCGTAGTTGATGAGAAAATATCCATCATCCCTGATACAGGCCCGCGCCGCGCGCAGGTAATCCAGCCGCCGGTAGACATGCTCGAACACGCTGAATGACACCACCAGCTCACATTTTTCATGAATGTCTTTGCCATACAGGTCGTAGGCATAGGTGTTGATAATAGTGGCGTTCAGGCCGGCAGTGTTTTGCCGGGCGCGTTCGCTGTCGGCGGGCGACGGCTCAACCCCAATATAATGGATCTGCCGGTACTGTTTGAGCAGCGGGATAAAATTCGCTGCCGTCCCGCACCCCAGATCAAGCAGGGTGACGGACGGTTTATCCCGGCTGTACTGTTCAATCCAGTTCAGGCAGTACAATTTGGCGGTGTTTCCCTGCGTCAGCAGACTCATGAAGGTTTCTTTCCAGATAGACGCGGCTGTTCCAGGGTGCGAATCCTAGGCGAAAACAGCGCCCTCGTCAACGCTGCCGTCTGGCATCCCCGCGTTTTTCACAAAGGTAATTTGACAAACAGCGCCGTTCGCGCTAGAATCACAGTCAAGATTACATTACTGGAAAACCTTGTTTCGATAAGACCATTTTTGAACCGGGGTTGTTGCCGGTTCGCTCAGACCGGGTCCTGCGCGGCAGGACCTCCGAACCGTGTCAGGACCGGAAGGTAGCAGCACTAAGGAGTACTTCCTGGGTGCCGCAGGGGTGCCTGGCCTGAGCTGACCGTCAACAACCCTTTTGTGTTTTCTACAGGCGGATGTCCGATATACAAACTCCACCCGTTTCCATCTTCCCGCACCGGCTGAATCGTCGGATGGTGGCCCTCATCACTGCTGCCCTGCTGGTGGTTGGCTGCGCGGTTGTGTGCGTGGGGGCGCTGCTGACGGCACTGCTGCAATCCGCCCCGCCGCTGCCGGTCACGATCATCGTCGGCAGTACTGCCCGGCAGGCCGTTACCCACGCCGCAACGGTAGCTGATCTGCTGAACGAAGCGGGCGTGGCAGTCAACGCGGGTGATAACGTGACGCCGCCTCTCTCCAGTCCGATCACCCCCCATCTGCTGGTGCGCGTGGAACGGTCGCGTCCGGTGACGATTACGGTAGACGGCGTCCCACAGACCCTCCAGACTACCTTCGCCAATCCGTTTGACATCCTTAAGAGCGTAGGTGTTACTGTTGGCGCGTACGACCGGGTGCAGGTGGATGGCACGGCGGCAAGCCTGATACAATTGCTGGTGTGGCCCGTGCCCGCCACGCAGATCAATGTGCAGCACGCTGCCACCGTGCGGATCAACGACGGCAGCCGGGAGCGAACCATTCAGACCACCAGCGCCACCATCGGCGAAGCCCTGTTTGAAGCCGGTGTGACCCTCTACCTGGCGGATACAGTCACGCCGGACATTAACACCCCGATTACGGGTGATACCACCGTCACGATTCAACGGTCGCGCCCGGTGACAATTATCGCGGATGGTGTGTCGCTGGAAACGCGCTCGCAGGGGACAACGGTCGCCAGCGCACTGACCGATGCCGGTGTGACCCTGCTGGGGCTGGATTACAGCATTCCCGCCGAGGATAGTCCGCTACGCCCCGGAATGCACATCCGCGTCATTCGCGTGACCGAAACTGTGGAAGCGCGGCAGGATGTGATACCGTTTGAAACCGTGTACCAGGCCGATGCCAACCTCGAACTCGACCAGCGGCGCGTGCTGCAGGAAGGGCAGAACGGCATCCGGCGGACCAATATCCGCATTCGCTACGAAAACGGCAGTGAAGTCAGTCGGGAGGAGGAAAGCAGCGCCGTTGTCAGCGAGCCAGTGAACCGCGTGGTGGCCTACGGCACGCGCATCGTGCTACGGACAATTGATACACCGGAAGGGCCGCGCGAGTACTGGCGCAAGCTGCGGATGTACGCCACAATTTATTATCCTGAAGCGTTAGGCGGGGACGCAACCACCGCGACCGGGCGCAAGCTGACCAAAGGCGTGGTTGCGTCTGACCCGGACGTTATTCCCTATGGCACACAGCTTTACGTGCCGGATTACGGTGTGGGTGTGATGGCCGATACCGGAATGCCCACGTCACGGCTGTGGATTGACCTGGGCTACGATGACGACAACTGGATTCCCTGGTCGCGCTGGGTGGAAGTCTACCTGCTCACACCGGTGCCGGAAGAAATCAACTATCTGCTGCCGTACACGGACTAACATAACCTTCAGGGATACGTTTGTCGGCACAGAAATCGCGGTTGAGCAGTAAAGCCAGTACAAAAACGTAAAGCCAAATGCTGAACGCTGTGGGTGGCCGCTAAAGCGGATTGGTTGGTTTTCATCCAGCCGACACCCCGCCCATCACTTAAAGAGCATTGCTATAAGGGTAGAAGGCGTTAGGGGATTCGTCAGTCAATCGTAAGATCGGGTAAGGGTAAACGCTTACCTGACTTTCCTTATAAGCATCTTGGCTTTACAATACACATAAGGTCGTACCGCCGATCATTGTTCCGCGCAGGTTGCATAGGACACACTATGACTGAACCCGTACCGCCGCTCTGGGTCATCGAACTCAATGCCCCCCAGATGTCGAAGCCGCTCAAACTGCGCGTGGAAGAGCGCGTCGTGCTGGGGCGGAGTGTCAGCGGAGAGAGCAAACAGCCGGACGTTGATCTGGCGGCCTATCAGGCAGAAGACCTCGGCGTATCGCGCCAGCACCTGGCGCTGTTCCCGGAGGGCGACCGGCTGATGCTCGAAGACCTCGGCAGTGGCAACGGCACGCTGCTGAACACCACCCGGCTGAAACCCGGCGAACCGCAGCCGCTGTCCCATGGCGATCATCTGTATCTGGGGCGGCTGCGGCTGGACGTACAGATCATCCTGTCGCCCACCTTTGGCAGCAGCGCCCGCAAGCAGGCCAGCCTGCAGCTTCATGACCAGGCGCTGGCGGGCACGGGGCAGCTTATCCTGATCGTCGAAGATGATTATGAAGTCGCGCGGGCGTTGGCGCAGGTGATGGAACAGGCCGGTTATAAGGCGCGAATCAGCCACGATGTGGTGAGCGCCATCCGCCTGTATAACCAGAAAGCACCGGAAGCCGTAATTGTTGAACAACTGCTGCCGGAGATCAACGGCCTGGAATTCTGCCGCTACGTTCGCCGCGACGTTCACGGCAACAGCCTGCCGATGGTGGTTATCAGCGCCTCGAAAGTCTCATCCAACATCCCCGAAGTGATGGGCGCTGGCGCGGACATCTTCCTTGACCGGCCTGTGAGCGCAAAGGAACTGCGCCACGTAATTTCGTCGCTCATTAACCGCCACCAGAGCGGCCACGCTTCGATTTACACCAAACATCTGGTTGGCACGGCCCCGCTGCAAGGTATGCCGCCGGAGTCGCGCCGCAACGCAGTGGTGCTGTTTGTGGCCGGCCACAGCGATACGCCAATTCCGTTGATCGTGACGCAGCCGGTGTCGTTTGGGCGGGCTAACAGCACCGGTAGCCTTAAGAGCCACGTTGATCTAACGCGCTTTGATGCCGTGAATTACGGCGTGTCGCGGCTGCACATGATCCTGCACCAGAAGGATGGCAAGTTCTTTGTAGAAGACATGGACACCATCAACGGCACCTACATCAATGGCGACCCCTCCAAGCCGCGCGAACTGGTGCCGGTGAAAAACGGCGACGAAATCCGGCTGGGGCAGCTCCGTATGTACATCTACTTCCTGCAGGACCCGGAACCGGTACGGCCATGACGGCGTTTGGCTATCACCCCGACATCCTGGCGCGCTTTCCGAACATCACCGGCGGCGTCATTCTGGCGCAGGGGCTGCGTAACGGCCTGACGCCGGATGCGCTCCAGGCTGGTTATGAGGTGGAGCAGCAGGCCGTGATTGCCCGGCTGGGCAGCACGCCCCTCAGCGACATCCCCTCGCTGGCGGCGTGGCGGAGCGTGTTCCGTGGCTTTGGCGTGGAACCGACACAGTACCGCAGCGCCGCGGAAGCGTTGCTGCGCCGCCTGACCAAAAAGGGCGACATTCCGAGCATCAATCTGCTGGTAGACCTGGGCAATCTGGTCAGCATCCGCTACGCGCTGCCGGTGGCCGTGTTTGACACGCGCCAGCTTGCAGGCGCGGTGACGGTGCACGTTGCCGATGGCACGGAATGGTTTCTGCCGCTGGGCGAAACTGTAGCAGAACATCCTGAACCGGGTGAAGTAGTCTTCTCTGACACAACCCGCCGCGTGATTGCCCGGCGCTGGTGCTGGCGGCAGAGCGACGACAGCGCCGCACGGGAGACAACGACCGATGCGATCATCACGGTCGAAGGCCATCACGCCAACGCGCGCGCCGATGTTGAAGCCGCGCTGGCCGACCTGCTGCATCTGCTGGAAAGCTATGCCGGCGGAGTTTACGTGTCTGGCGTGCTGGGGGCGGGGCGGGCAAGCATAGAAGCATAAAACCACGACACAGAGCCACAAAGACACAGAGGGGATACAATCAAGACCTCGTGTTTTATGCTTCCTCACTGAGGGAACTATTTTATGGACTTCACCGACAAAATTGTCCTCGTCACCGGCGCGTCGCGGGGGATTGGCCGCGCCTGCGCCCGGCTGTTTGCCGAACACGGCGCGAGGGTTGCGGTACACTACCATGCCAACCGGACAGCGGCGGACGAAACGCTGGCGGCGCTGCCCGGAAGCGGCCACCGGCTGGTGCGGGCGGATATTGCCAACCCTGCCGAAGTACAGGCGATGGTGAACGCGGTTACCGAGCAGATGGGCGGGCTGCACGTGCTGGTCAACAACGCCGGCATCTACGAAAAACGTCCGTTTGCCGACCTAAGCTATGACGACTGGCTGGCGCACTGGCATGTCAACATCCAGACCAATCTGCTGGGCGCAGCCAATGCCGCCTTCTGCACCGCTAGACACATGATGCAGCATGGCGGCGGGCGCATCGTCAACGTGTCGTCGCGCGGGGCGTTTCGCGGCGAACCGGATTCGCCCGCCTATGGCGCGGCCAAAGCCGGCATGAACGCCATGAGCCAGTCGCTGGCAAAGGCGCTCGCGCCGTACAACATCATCGTCACGGCGGTTGCGCCGGGCTGGGTGGAAACCGACATGGCGGCGGAACATCTGGCGCAGCGCGGCGACGAAATGCGCCAGCAAAGCCCGCTGGGGCGTATCGCGCAGCCGGAGGAAATCGCACGGGCAGTGCTGTTCCTCGCTTCGGAAGGGACGGACTTCCTGACAGGCGCCATCGTGGACATTAACGGCGCATCGTACCTGCGCACGTAAATCATCCTGTGTAGGGATATGGCGGCGCCATGCCCTTACGGACCAAACGTTCACGCAATTCCCGGTTGTTCCGGTTTTATAATGGCAAAAAAGCAACAGGACTGCCCTTATGCCGGAACAACCTGCGCTCAACTACCCTGATATTCTGGGCATTATCACCGGTGGCGAACGCTTTGACGCCGCTGCCGTCCAGATGGCGCTGGCGGTGCGCCCGCGTGTGGTGCGCGCCGGACGTCCGTTTGAAGCGGTGCTGCTGCTCCAGAACTGCACCGGCGCGACTATAGACATTCGTGGCCGGCTGCTGCTGCCGGAAGAAGACACACAGAAAAAGCCGGGGCGGTTTACGGCCAGCGCGGAACCGCTATGTGTCACCTTGCGCGCGGCGGAAACCGGCTACGCCGTGCTGCCGATCACCGTTCATGCGGATACTGCGCCCGGCAGTGCCTACAAAGTGGCGGTTGCGGTCGAATTTCAGGCCGCGCCAGATGCGCCGCCGGTGCGCCGGACCACCGGCAGCGATCAGCGGTTTTTGCCGGCGGACACCAACCTGCGGCTGATGGAACTGAAGAGTCTGGCGTTTTCAGCGGCGCAGCGTGGGCTGTTTGGCAGCGTCATCGAAGCGCCCTTCAGCGTGCTGCCGCCGCAGTCCATTCCCCTGTTGCAGCCGGAATGGGTCAGCCTGTGGTCGCCGGGCGCTTACGCCAGCTACCGCCCCCTGCTGGAACACCACCGCGATACCCTGCTCCGCCGCGTGCTGCCGCAGCTACAAAACGAAGCGGTCTACACCGCCCTGTACAACACTACCGACAAAACATTTGCGGCGGCGGGCTACCCGATTCAGCCGGCGGAGACAGCCTTCATCGCCCGGCTGCTGGTGTCCGTGCTGTGGATGGCAGCCTTCCCTCACACGGCGGTGGAATATCCCGGACAGGAGCTTTACCACGTGCGCCGGACATTGGAGCAGGGCGCGGCGCATGAGGGCAGTTTTGTTCCCCTGCCGAACTGGTGCCGCGCCCTGCTGGAACGGCTGACCCTGCGCCCGACCGCCGACCCGATTGCTGCGCTGGCCGGGCCGCTGTACGATGAATTGCTCAGTGATGCCATTACACATGGCTTCCGCCTGCTGTACGCCGTTACCGGCCAGCAGCTTGGCAGCGACGACGACATGCGCGAGTACAGCGCGCAGTTGATCATCCTGCTGCGTCAGCCCGGAGCGCGGCTGTCGCTGGTGGATGTATATCTGCCGCTGGTGCTGGGCGGTATCGCCGCCGAAGCGCGTGCCGGCACGATTCAGGGCGGACTGCTGGATATTGTCAGCGCCACTGTACAACGCCACCGTACTGCCAACAGTCAGGACGATCCGCTGGTGCTGGATATGATCGAAAGTGTCCTGCGCTGGGCGCGCGACCGCTGCGACGACCTCGCCTGACATCCGCCAGGGGCGCACCGCCGCTGTGCCCCTGCCCCTCTGCCCGCATCGGTGTATACTTCCCTTTGTTGCCTGTTCTTAAAATGGGGAATAAGGTTATGCTGCGACGCACGATAATGACGATTCTCGCGGCGCTGCTGGCGGTCGGCCTGGTGTCCGCGCAGGATGGCCTGAACCTGCCGACCGAACTGTACGTGCTGACCAACACCGGCATGGTTCAGCGGTACGGCCTGGGGATGGCGGGCGTCAGTGCCGTCACGCCGGAAGACACGTTTGTGATTGATTTTGGGGTCGCGCCGGATGGCAACTGGCTGGCCTACCGTACCGACCAGTCGCTGGAACTGCTGAACATGTACTCTGGCGAGAGCAGCACCGTCGAAGGCGCGACGGCGGGACTGCCACCGTTCCGCGGGCGCGGCGACACGATGGCCTGGTCGCCTACCGGGGACGCGCTGGCCTATACTACCTTGTACGGGGCGCGGGTGTGGTTTAATACCAGTCCGCCGGTATTTCTCGATCTGCGGCAGGGAGCGTTTGAGCAAATTGGCTGGTCGCCCGATGGCGCTTATCTGGCTGCCGAAGCCGAGCCGGACATCTGGTGGATTTACCGTCGGGACGGCCTGATGCTGACGCTTACGAGCGCGATACCGTCTTCCAAAGGGTTGGCGTGGGTCGGCCCGGCGGAAGTGGTGTTCGCGCCGGAAGATGGCGGCCTGTTCCAGATGAACCTGGCGGCGGGCAACCAGCAAACGCTGCTGCTGGATAATACCTGGGTTTACCAACTGCCCTACAAACTGCCTGACGGCACGCTGGCGGTGTTCGGGCGGCAAAAGAGCGACACTGACACGCAGCCCGGCTTCGGGCGGCTGCTGGGGCTGGCGCCGGATGCGCCACGCGTGAGCAGCCTGGGGAATGCCGCCGTTGATCTGACGGATTTACGCTGGGCACCGCGCGGCGAACTGATGGTCGCCTTTCGGGGTGGAGTGCTGGCGCTGGTGGTGCCGGGCAGCGGCCAGGGACTGACGCTGCCGGTTTCGGACGCGGCGGCCTACAGTTGGGGCGCTGCGCCGCTGCCGACCGCATCCAGCCTGCAACTGCCCACCGACGGTTACTTCCTGACAGACGACGAAAACGGGGTGGCGCAGGTCTGGCGGATGCCCGCCGATGGCACGCAGCCGGTGCAACTGACGGCTGCCACCGCCGACGTGACAGCCTATGCCCTGTCGCCGGATGGGCAGCAACTGGCCTATGCCACCGCCGATACCCTGTGGCTGCAACCGTTGAACAGTGCCGGCGAAGCTCAATCCCTTAGCGAGTTTGATGGGCGCGATGTGTACGACATCATGTTCAGTCCGGATGGACAGCGTATCGCGTTTGCCACCTCCAGCAGCGACGATCAGCCTGAAGGCGGCATCTGGGTACAGGCGGTTGATAACGACACACCCGCCGGCCTCATCCAGCCTAACGGCCCGGAAACCCCTGACAGCCCGGTTTCCGGCCCGCCGTTTTATCGCGCTCCGGCGTTTGCGCCGGACGGCGTGGCGCTGCTGGTCAGGCAGAATGGCAGCGAAACAACGGCTTTCCGCCTGCTGTCCGAAGCCGGAAACGACGTCACGCGCCGCGATCTCGGCCAGTATGACGCCGCGCTGTGGCTGCGGGATGGGCGGATTCTGGCGTACGGCGACGGCATGGACAGTGGCGACCCGCCGCCCGCGCAGTTGGTGGTGGTCATTAATCCGGCAGACGGCGCGCCCACGCCGCTGGCCTCAATCCCGTATCCGGCGCAGATTGTGACCGCCCGTGACATCGCGCCGGGGCAGGTGCGGCTGGTGCTGCGGAACATGCTGCCGGGGCCGCGCGCGCTTAACGTGGTGGACCTGCGGACGGATACCGGGGCGCTGTCGGCGGTGGGCAGCGGTGGATTTATGGTCAACCCCACGCTGTCCCCGGATGGCGATACACTCGCCGGGCAGACGCACGACGGCGGGCCGCTGACTGTACGCGACCTGTCTACCGGGCAGCAGACGGTGCTCGCCGCGCCGCTGGCATTGGACGATTACCGTTGGGCTACGATACGCTAATCCTGTATTAAACAATAACGTGTATCATGACACTAATTATGTCAGAACCTTAACGCTTCCGTTTCAAGGGGACTGCTGCGCCGTGATTCCTGCCGGGGTGGAACCGGGCGACGCCGGAAGCGATATTGATAGAAAGTGAGCAAGAGCATGGCTTCTGAACGAGTGCTGGTGATCGAGGATGAGGCTCGTATCGCCCAATTCATCGAGCGCGGTCTGATTTACGAAGGCTACCGTGTCAGCGTGGCGCGGGATGGCCAGACCGGCCTGATGATTGCGCGTGACAACCCCCCCGATCTGGTGATTCTGGACTGGATGCTGCCGGGGCTGGATGGGCTGGAGGTCTGCAAACGCCTGCGGACGGCCAGCGACGTGCCGATTCTGATGCTAACAGCGAAAGACGATGTAAAAGACCGCGTGACCGGCCTGGACGCCGGCGCGGACGATTACCTGGTCAAGCCGTTTTCGGTAGACGAACTGATGGCGCGGGTGCGGGCACTGTTCCGCCGGTCGCAGCCGGTGTCCCGCCCGGAAATCCTGCGCTTTGCCGACCTCACGCTGGATACCGGCACACACCGCGCCTACCGCAGCGACAAGCCAATTGACCTGACTGCCAAGGAATACGAACTGCTGGAACTGTTTATGCGCAACCCGCGCCAGGTGCTGACGCGCGACGTCATCTTCGACCGGGTATGGGGTTACGACTTCGGCGGCGAAAGCAACATCATCGAGGTTTACGTGCGCTACCTGCGGCAGAAAACCGAAACCGATGGCATGCCGCGCCTGATTCACACCGTGCGCGGTGTAGGGTATGTGCTGCGCGAGGAAGAATGACCATCCGCAAAAAGCTGACGCTGCTCTACACCGGCCTGCTGGCGGGGTTTATTGTTATCTCCAGCGTGGTGATCTTCACGGTCATCCGCTCCGCCTGGCTGGAAACGGTTGATGCCACCCTGTGGGACACAACCGAGCAGGTCATCACCAACAGCCGCGCTTACCCCATCCGCGAGTTTGGCAGCCTCACCCGCGTCATCATTGACCTGCCACAACTGGATATTTTTCGCGCGTCGGGGGTGGGTGTGCAGGTGTGGTCTGACCCGGACAGCGTCGAGCCAACCCTCGCCGGGGTATCCGGCAACATCAGCGACTACCGCCGCCCGCTGGACCCGGCCACGCTGGGTACGTTTGCTTCCGTGTACACCACCGTGACCATCGGCGGTACGGAACTGCGGGTGCTGACACGAACGGTGACGGTCAGCGGCCAGGAGCGCCCGTTGTATAACATTCAGGCGGCGGCCTCGCTGGCAACCCTCAACGAAGCCACCGAAAAACTATCCGTGTTTATGCTGATCGGCGGCGCGCTGGCGGTGGCCGTCTCGTTTGGCATGGGGCTGTTGCTGACCAATCAGGCGTTAAAACCGCTGGAACGTATCATCTGCGCGGCGGACAGCATTTCTACCGCCAAAGACCTCAAAACGCGTCTGCCCTGGCACGGCCCGAACGACGAACTGGGACGTCTGACCTCGGTCTTTAACCGGATGATGGACCGGCTGGAGCATCTGTTTGGCGTGCAGCAGCGGTTTGTGGCAGACGTGTCCCACGAACTGCGCACGCCGCTGACCAGCATTCGCGGCAATCTTGATCTGGCGAAACGCTACGGCATGGACGCCGCCTCGCTGGACGCGATTGAAAGCGAAACCGACCGCATGGCGCGCATGGTCAACGATCTGCTGCTGCTGGCGCGCGCCGATTATGGCGGCCTGACGCTCGACCTGTCGGAAATAGACCTGGATACCGTGCTGACCGATGTCTACCGGCAGGCCAAAGTGCTGGCAAAAGACCGCGATTTGCAAATCAGGCTGGCGGTTGTGGAGCCGATTCGTATTATCGGCAACGCCGACCGGATGAAACAGGTGGTGCTGAATCTGGTCAACAACGCCATCAAGTTCACGCCCGATGGCGGGCAGGTCGTACTGCGACTAACACGCGTAAATGAGCGGCAGGCACAGATTCAGGTCGGAGATACCGGCATTGGCATCGCGCCGGAGCATCTCGACCGTATCTTCGACCGCTTCTACCAGGCGGAACCGTCGCGGGCGCGGTCGGACAATGGCGCCAGCGGCACAGGGCTGGGGCTGTCCATCGCCAAGTGGCTGGTCGAAGCGCATGGCGGCACGATCACCGTGCAGAGCGAGGTGAACCGGGGCACGACCTTCACGGTGACGCTGCCGGCGCTGCCGCCCTGCCTGACGGACGACTGCGGCGACGACAGCGACCACCACCAGCAAGCCGCTGGGAACGGCATAAGCCGATTCCGCAGCATCCCGCGCCTGCGCCGCAACGTGCCGGAAACGGAAGCGGAACAATAAATGATAAACCGTAGGGGCGAACCGCCGGTTCGCCCCTACACGTTCTCTGTGTCTCTGTGCCTTTGTGTTAGCTTCTTATCCGCATTCCAGATGGGCGATGCTGCTCATCAGGATATTGCGCAGATGGTTGTCGTCCAGCGTGTAAAATACGTGGCGGCCATGTTTTTTCCAGCGCACCAACCCCATCTCGCGCAGGTACTTGAGCTGGTGCGACACCGCCGACTGGTCCATCCCCAGCGCGCCGGTCAGGTCGGACACGCAGCATTCCTGGTCGGCCAGCGCCGCCAGCAGCCGGACGCGTGTCGGGTCGGCCAATACCTGAAAAAAGCGCGCAACCGAGCGCGCATCATCCAGTGGCAGCACAGCAGTGGCAACAGCATCGGTCATGGCGGTGTCCCTGTCAGTCAGTCTGTACACACGTTATCAAACTTCGGCAGTTTGTGTCAATAGGCACAGACGGTTACAGCGGCTCCCGCATCGGACGCATACCGATCAAAAACACGCGTGATTTCGGTGGTTGTGTCACGGCAAAAATGACGGCTTGGGCCACATCGTCGGAATCGAGATACTCTTTCAGTCTGGGGTCGCCTTCGGTGCGCCCCGTGCCAAAGGCGAAGTAGGTATCCACGCCGCCGGGCGCGATGTACGACACCTTCACGTTTTGCTCGCGGGTTTCGTAATCCAGCGCGCGGGCAAAGCCGTACTGCGCGTGTTTGCTGGCACAGTAAACCGTTTCGTTGGGCAGACCATACAGCCCGGCCACCGAGCCAACAAACACGACCCAGCCTTCGCGCCGTTCCAGCATCCCCGGCAGAAACTGCTTGGTGCACAGGAAGGTCGAACGCATGTTGGTGTCCATCATCCAGTCGTATTCTTCCAGCGACAGGTCGGCCAGCGTGCCAAACTTGCCAACACCAGCGTTGTTCACCAGAATGTCCACCCGGCCAAACTGCTCGTTCGTTGCCTGCGCCAGCCGTGCCACATCCTCAGGCTGGCTGAGGTCGCCGGTGCAGGCCAGCGCCTTCACGCCCTTTGCTTCGATCTCCTGTGCCAGCGATTGCAGGTCACTCTCGGTGCGGGCTGACACGACAACATGCGCCCCCTCGTCCGCCAGCGCCAGCGCCGTTGCCCGACCAATGCCACGACTTGCGCCCGTGACCAGCGCCACTTTGTCCTGTAAACGGTTTGACATAAAGGTTAGCTCCTTTAAACGACCATTACCGCAGGTTCAAGCCTGCGGTTGAACGACAATAGCCTGTTATCGCAGACTGATGCAACACGCCAGGTGGCAGTATGCGTCCGGCAAGGAATGGATGGCGTGGTACCTTTATAGATGGCGTAAATCGTCCTCCATCACGTCCATCCACTGCACGAGTCCCTGCCAGCGGCCAAAGGGAGCGTAATAGGCCGCGATTTCCCGGTCGTCGGCTGCGGCATTGCCACCGTTGATACGGTCGCGGTAAACGGCGCGGCAGGCGGTGTCCGTTGCCAGCCGGTCAAAGTGGCCGAGCAGCTTGAGCATACTGCCAGCGGCATAGTCGCCAAACCCTTTCAATCCCTTGATACGTTTGTACAGGTCGGCAGAGGGCAGCGCCGGGTCGCGCCAGGACTCCACGTCCAGTTCGCCGGAAGCAATCCTGTTTGCCAGCTCATGCAGATACGCGCCCCGGTAGCCGGCGCGCACCTGGGCATTCAGATCATCGGGGTTCATGGCTGCCAGGCGCTCCGGCGTGGGGAAGGCGTAGCCGCCAGCCGGGTACGGGTCGCCCAGGGTGATGAGGCGGCGGCACATCTGAATGGTCATATTCCAGGTGGTGTTGGTGGTTAGCAGCGTTTTTGTTAGGTCTTCCCACACCGTGGGCGACGATAACATCCGCCCCGCGCCAACCGTTTCAATCCAGCCGTAGCGGGGGTGGCCGCTGATGTGGGCGTAGAAGTCGCTGAAATCGCGGTCGAGGTTGAGCATGTGGTTGACCGCGCCGATGATTTCCGCCTGCTCGTCAGGCGAGGGGGCGGCCCCTTCAACAGCAATCGCCAGCCCGCCGGGCGCTTCCGACAGAGTCAGCCGGACAACACGACCATCCCGTAGCTGCTGCACCCGCGAAAGCGTGCGGGCACCGTCGTCATAATCAAACGGCGGCAGCATACACCAGCCATGACTGGAAACCGTCGCCCAGAAGCGGAAGTGAGGGGGAGTCGAGATCGTCAGTATCATCATAGATGGCTCTGCCCGGTAAGCAGGGTATGGATGTGACAATTACGTGTTTAATTGGCAAGAATATTTGTTCGGTTCAGAGTATAGCCACGCGGTTGTGGTGCGTCAAGCGCCTACGTTTCGAAGGGGTTATTATCTGGCAGGCACGCGGGCAGTTTTATCCTTCGCGCCTTTGCCCCGCTGCACCTTTGCGTTAAAGTCTGTTCCAACCGGGCCAGAAAATCTATCTATGATGACACCGGCCCTGTCCTGACTGGCAACTGGTGACGGGTAACTGGCAACTACGCTACAAAGGAAAACGAGATGGTTCAAATCGGTTTAATGATCGAAGGGCAGGATGGGCTGAACTGGCCGCGCTGGCGGCGGCTGCTGCAGGCGGCAGAAGATTTAGGCTTCCAATGTCTGTTCCGTTCTGACCATTTCACCAATGCCGGCCCGCCCGACAAGGATTCGCTTGAACTGTGGGTGTCACTGGCTTACGCCGCTGACCACACCCGGCGAATCGAGTTCGGCTGTCTGGTGACGCCGATCACCTTCCGCCATCCAGCCATCATTGCGCGCATGGCCGCCGGTGTGGACGACCTCAGCAACGGGCGACTGGTGCTGGGGCTGGGCGCGGGCTGGAACGAACGCGAGCACCACAATTTCGGCGTGCCGTTTTACGATGTGAACACCCGCTTCGCCATGCTGGAAGACGGGCTGGAGGTGGTCACGCGGCTGCTGCGCAGTGATGCGCCGGTATCATTTAGCGGCGAGTATTTCTCGCTGCACGATGCCATCCTGCTGCCGCGTCCGCAGCGCCCCGGCGGGCCGCCCATTCTCATCGGCGGCAACGGGCCAATCCGCACGCTACCGCTGGCGGCAAAGTACGCCGACGAGTGGAACGGCGTGTTTATCCCGGTGGAGACCTACCGCGAACGGTCGGCGCTGCTGGAGACGCTGCTGCGCCAGAATGGGCGCGAACCGGGCAGCGTCAAGCGGTCGCTGATGACACAGTTGATCTTCGGGCGGGACGACGCGGCGCTGCGCGAAAAACTGGAGGCACGCCTGGCGTGGGGCAATTCCGCGACGGCGG
The DNA here is from genome assembly GCA_016223085.1 of Chloroflexota bacterium. Lineage (GTDB taxonomy): Bacteria > Chloroflexota > Anaerolineae > Aggregatilineales > Phototrophicaceae > CFX2. Next base: position 854,923 of record JACRPS010000003.1, on the reverse strand, counting down.
ATGACCTGATCGCGCGCGGGCTGATCGTCGGTACGGCGGGCGCGGTCCTCGAGCAGCTTGGCCGTTTTGCCGAGGCGGGCGTGGAGCGCTTCATGCTGCAATGGCTGGAACAGGACAACATCGCCGATCTGGAGCTGATCGCCCGTGACGTGCTGCCGCAGTTTCACGGGTAAACGCTTATTCGGTAGGGGCACAAGGCCTTGTGCCCAATATGTGCCAGGATAAAGGTTTGACAGGTTGTCGCCAGAGGCTAAAGCCGTCTGACTGTCTGAAAACCAAGCGCACTAAAGGCGCTGTCTCAAATCAGGAATGCGCTGCCAGCCCCGTCAGTGGGCCTGGTTTTCGTCAGCCGGGTGGTTTTAACCCCCGGCGGAAGGCAGCGTACAACGCTTCACGGGGTACACCTGGGGCGCGCCACTGTCAGCAGATAAAAAAGGACAGCCGATGAACAAACGCCTGAGCCGTATATTTGTCGTCGCCGCGTTTGCGCTGATTTTCACGGCGATGCTGGGTATCATCGCGCTGGGACTACTGACGGCAGCACGAAATCAATCTGCTGCCGTTGCCGCCAGTGCTACGTTCATCATCGCCCGGAATCGCACAACTGAAGCCCTTCTCACCACCACCGAAACCGCCGCGCCAACCAGAACTGCCACGTTCACGCCTTCCGCCGCTTACGAGCCAACGCTATACGCGCTGCGGCGAACCGAAGCATACAACATTATGGCGAGCATGGGGCCGACAGAATACGCGGTTTTCAGCGCCACCGAAACGGCGCTTGTGGTGGCCTTTCGCGCGGTAGGAACGCCCGCCCCGTGCGGCTTTGTCTGGGCGCGGCAGCCGTTACCGGAAGTCGAACGACAGGCGCGGACGGCGCTGGACAACGCCGGGCAGGCGGCAGTGGAAATTCGCTACGTGGAGGCTTACGGCGAAAACTGCCTGGAAACGGACGGGCGGGTGCGCTACTTCGCCGCCATGACCACCGACTTTTACCTGTCGGCAGAGGTCGTTGATCTGAATGACGAAGCGCGCCTGGGGCAGATGGTCGAAAGCATCTACCGTGCCCTGCTGACCCTGACCGATCTTCCGGCGCGGCTCGGTTATCTGGACATGATCTTCACCAGTGGCGGGCAGGAACGGCGGCTGCGGGTGATGTTCGATCAGATAGAAGCGGCTTTGGACACCGGATACACCGGCGCTGCCCTCTGGTCAGCACTGCAACCGCAATGATCTGACGACTGACGACTACTTCCCAACAACTTCCAACGGCCACACCAGCATATCCATCCGGCGGGCGTAATGCAGCAGCGGGCGGCGCTGTGGCAGTTCGATACCGACGGCGGCGGCCATCGTATTCAGCCGGATGTCGGCTTCGGCCCGCTGTAACGGCCACTGGATATGATGGATTTCACCGCCGTAAATCGTGCCGTGCTGGCCAGCGGTGTACAGGATGTACCGTTCGGTCAGCCAGTGTTCCAGCGTGTCCGGCTGCGCCAGAAACACCGCCGACGACGGTTCGTAAGCCACTCTAAATTCAGCGGACACCGCGCCGGGATGCTGGCGGCGGGACCAGTAATGCACCGTGTCGTCCTCGCGTGCCAGCCGCATCCGGGCGTTGAAGTACGGCAGTTTGAAGCCGAGCCGCGCCCCCAGCACTACCAGCGGGTTGTTTGCGTCCAGACTGAAGAACCACACCCCCGGCTTGCCATCCCGAATCACGTAGGTGCGCACGTTGAGTTCGAGCGAGGCGCGCGTCAGCGGAATCGGCGGCAGGCCGCGCCCGCGAATGTAATCCATCGCAAACGGGATAACCCCTATCCACGCCTGCCCGTTGAAGGTGTCCAGCGGCAGCGCGGGCGGCAGCAGAGGACGCAGCGCCTCCGGTGACACCGGCCAGTGGGCGAACAGCAGATCGCCCCAGGACTGCGCCATCAGCCAGGGGCCGCGCGGCGGCGGAAAGGGGCGGTGCGTGGTATGCGCCAGCAGGGATTGCGGCGGCAGCGGGCGTTCCCGCAGGCTCGGCGGCTTGGACAAGTCCGTCATTGGCATTTGATCGGGATTAAGTAATAGAAAACGGTTGACCGATGATAGACCGGGTTCTGTAGGGGCGAACCGCCGGTTCGCCCCTACTGGCAACTGAAAACAGACAACTATCCTACGGCTGAACGATTGGAATTGTATCAATGTTGCCTTCGACCACCCGCAAATAGGCTGACCACACCCAGCCGGTTGTGCCCTTCCACACCACCTGCCACCACTCGCCGCTGGGGGTGCGGGCGACCACACCGACCGTGCCGCCCCAGGTGACACGGCCAATCTGCTCTGAGTAGATGGTGGGCTGCGCCCGTAGCCGCAGGGTGGAGAAGGCCATCGCTACCACGCCAGTGGGTGACGCCGCTGCCGGGTTGCCGGTCAGCGCGAAATCGCTGACAACCGGCGCGTTAAATTCGTTCTGCGGGATGTACAGATAATAACCAAGCGCCCATCCCTGCGTATTGCTCAATTGCAGCAGGAACCAGCGCGCGTTTTCGTCGCGTCCGATCACCTGATAGGTTTGCCCGCGCAGAATACGAGCCACACGGTCAGCCCCCACCGATGGCGCGGCGCGGACGTTCAGCACCGGTGCGCGGATGACGGTTGCGGTGATTGCGCCCGGTGGAATCGGCGGCAGCGACGTGGGCGCGGACGTGGCGGTTGGGCCGGGCGTGGGGCTGGGACCAAGCGTTGGCACGACGCCGCCAAACGCCCACTGGAATTGAATCATGGCAATGTCAGAGAATTCAACGTACTCAATCGTGATATTGTGCGGCCCGGCGGTCATTTCCCGGACAAACGTGTCGGTGGTTTGCGGCCTGGGGATAAACCGGTCGAGCACGACCAGGCCGTCAATGTAAACCCGCACGCCATCGTCAGAGGTAGCGGTGAAGGTGTAATTGCCCTGGGCGAATGTCTGGGTCGAAGTGAACCGCGCCGAGAAGTTATCCTGCCCGATGCCCGGCACGGCAACACCGTTGACAACCGGCACGCCCGTCCCCCAGTTGAAGTTGATGCCGCCGGTGGCGATGGTCAACGGCACGCCGGTGCCGGTGAGATTGTTGGACGGGAAAAACGTGGCCGACCAGTTGGTGCCAAACTCCTGCGCCTGGGTAATGCCGATCATCACGCCAAGCAGGAGGATGGCGATCACGAGGCCGGTAACAGCAAGTTTCGACATGCGCCCGAACTCCTGGTACAAGAATAGGTGCAGCGTACACAGCTAGGGTAAGTATATCGTGTTTGAAAAGAGCGAGCGATGGTACAATAGGCGATCTTTGCCGTCAGGTTGGCGCAGTAATGCGCCGAACCAAGCAGACCCGCTGAGGAGATGCCGAATGATGCAAACCTACCGCCAATCGTCAGCCGCTCGCACTGGCGCGCGCCGCCTGTCGTTAAGCGTGGTCATTCCCTGTTACAACGAAGCTCAGACGATTGAAGAAGTCGTGAACCGGGTGGAAGCGGTGGGACTGGCCGACGAGATCATCATCGTGGACGATGGCTCGACTGACGGCACGCGCGAAATTTTGCAGCGGCTGGACGCGGAACAGCGCCCCAACCTGCGCATCCTGTACCATCAGGTGAACCAGGGCAAAGGCGCGGCGGTCGTAACCGGTTTCGCGGCAGCCACCAGCGACGTGTTCCTGATACAGGATGCCGATTTTGAATACGATCCCCGCGACTATCCGATCTTGCTGAAGCCGCTGGAAGAAGGAATCGCGCAGGTCGTGTACGGTTCGCGCTTTCTGGGCGGCCCGCGCAAGGCGATGAACTTCTGGAACATGGTTGCCAACCGGTCGCTGACGCTGGTGACCAACATCCTGTACAATGCCATTCTCAGCGATATGGAAACGTGTTACAAGGTTTTCCGCGCCGAGGTGGTGCGGGGACTCAAAATCCACGCCCGGCGGTTTGAGTTCGAGCCGGAGATCACGGCGAAGGTGCTGAAGCAGGGCATCCGCATCTATGAAGTGCCAATTTCGTATAACGGGCGCGAGTGGAATGAAGGCAAAAAGATCAAGTGGACCGACGCGCCAATTGCCCTGTGGACGCTCATCAAGTACCGGTTTGTGAACTGAGTTTAGCGATTACTGTGGGAGACGATATGCTGTGTCCCATGCGAACAAGTTAGCTCGGCACCGCCGCAGGTTCAAAACCTGCGGCTGAAATAAAAAAGCCCACTGAAGGGGCTAACACCGGCTGTGGAATCGGCTTGCCAGTCCCTTTAGCGGACTTGGTTTTCCTGACAGCCCTGGGTTTGAACCCAGGGCGGTACGACAGCGAGGCTTAACCTGGTGTAAATGGGACACGCTGCCATGCCCCTACCTGCTCACAGCGCCAGGAACGGCGCGCAGAAACTGGCTTTTGGCTGGCCGTTGCCATCTACGAGACCATAGCCGTCGTCCATACCGTCTGCCCAGGCGTACCAGCAGGCCGCCGCGACCGGCCCTGCCAGCCCGCCCCGGCAGATGCGCATGAAGCCGGTGGCGTAATCGGCCACCTTCGCCGCGATGCTCACGTCGCCCTGTCGCCCCAGCACGCCCCACTCAGTAATCCACACCGGCTTGCCCGGCAGCACCGCCGCGTACTTGCGGATTTCCTCATCCAGCGCGCCGAACACGCTGAATACATGGCCTTTCACGCCGCGCCCGTAAGGGTGGGTGGCGATTCCATCCGGGCGCACGTCCGGCGGCATGGCCCGCAGCGCCGCGCGGATATACGTGCTGCCCGCATCCGGGCCGCGACAGTGGCCGCCAGTAATGATCGGTGTGGCGGTGTCTACCGTGCGAATGGCGCGGATGGTTTCCGCCAGCAGCACCCCATAATCGGCGGGTGGAACGGGTACGGCAGCGCGGCCTTTGCCGGGTTCGGTGTCCTGCTCGTTCCAGATTTGGTAAGCATGGACGATGCCGGTTGGCTTCCATAATTCGACGCTGCGGCGGGCAAAATCAGCATATTTCGCGCTTAGATCGCGCCAGTGGGCGGTGGTCATCTCGTTCCAGTTATAGCCCGCCGCTTCGCCGTAAAGCTGATGGGTGAACACCATCAGGATTTTGATGCCGGCGCGGGCATAGGGTTCGAGCGCCGGGCGGTGGCGGTTAAAGGCGGCCACGATGTCGGTATTGCCGTAACGCCCGCTGCTGTTGTCGGTCGTAAACGGGCGGTCGGGGTCAAGCGACACATTAAACTTGACGCGAATCCAGCCGATACCCTTCATTTGTGCCGGGTCAGGGCGGCCCAGCCGGTTGTAGATGTCCAGGTTCATGCCGAGGATGTTGCCGAGGGGCGCGGGCGCGGCGCTGGCCTGAATGTACTGGCAGGCCACGTAGCCGGCCACACCGCCCGGCGTTCGCACCTGGAGCCACTGGCCTTCAACGCCAATCTTGCGCTCGGTCTCCTCAGCCGTTTCCAGCGATTCCAGAATGTCAGTGACATACGCCTGCGCCAGCGGGGTGCCATCCACCGGCGTTTCCCGCACACGCAGGCGGTCCACCAGTGGGCGGACGTAGGTTTTCGGCGCGTCGGTTTTTGGCGGCGTCAGCACCTTGCTGATGTCAAGCGCCTGCTGGAGCATGATGGAGATGCTCTCCGGCCCCAATGATTCCGCGATCATTTCCCCGATGGTGACTTCCTGCCCAACGGTGACACAGCCCCGCACATTGCTGTAGGTGGTGGTGTAGCCCCCCGATTGAACCAGCACAACTTTATCAGTGACGGTGATCACCCGGCCTGCCGCGCCGGCCACAATGTCGGTGCCGGCTGGCGCGTAAATGCCGGCCTGTCCGGTCGCCGCATCGTATGGCGTGGTGAATCGCGCCGGTCGCGCTGCTGACGGCCACTTCAGACTGAATGCTGCCATAATAGCTGCTCCTGAATGCCAATTCGGTTGAACCTTTTGCCTCTGAAAAACGTCTGTATAGGGCGATTGGTGATTGGCTTTTAGCGTTTGGCAGTCAGCCAAAAGCTGAAAGCTAACGGCTAACCGCTAAAAGCTGTTTCGCAACGTATCGCGGTAGACATTGATCTGCGCGCAGTGTTCGCGTTTGTGGCCGTAGTAGGTGTAGACGATGTAATCTTCCAGTGAATATTCCGGCCCGTACCAGGGTAGCGTGCCGTTGGCGCGCCAGGTCTCCAACGCGATTTGACCGACCAGTTCGGCCACGCGGTCATACGCCTGGTTGTATTCCGCCAGCACGTGCTGCGGCGAAAGGTGCTGCCGCATTGCCACCTCCTCGTCGTTAAACGCCGAACCATCCGCCGCGTTCCGCATGTGTTCGCTGACCGGCGTGGGCATGTCTACCCCGGCAAACCCGGCCAGAATTTCAACCAGCATTTGTTCATAAGAGGCTAAATGGCTGATAATATCCTTCACCGACCACACCCCGCACACACCACTTGTATTCCAATGGGCAAAATCGAGGCCGTCCAGTGTTCGCAGCACCTGCCGGTGTCCATACAGCAAAACGTCTGCCGGATTCATAACCAGTACTCCCCCATAATCGTGTTTCGGTTATTCCACTATATACCCAAATCAGCGAACGCGGCCAAAGCTGAGCGTGGGGTTTTGGCGGCAGGTTGTCTATAATGGCGCGAGAATCGGGTATAATCCCGGCGCGGCTGGCAGCAAGGACGCGATATGGCGGATGAGTTAATCGGCAAAACGATTGGCGGCTACGAAATTCAGGAACTGATCGGGCGCGGGGGGATGGCAACCGTCTACCGGGCGCAGCAGGTTTCGATGAAGCGTGTCGTCGCCATGAAAGTGCTGCCGAGGCAGTATATACACGACGATACCTACCTCCAGCGGTTTCACCAGGAGGTCAAAATCGTCTCGCAGCTTGAACACCGGAATATCGTACCCGTGTATGATTACGGGGAGTTCGAAGGCCAGCCGTACATCGTCATGCGGTACATGTCCGCCGGCTCGGTGGATGACCTGATCGCCCAGGGACCGCTGGAAATCGAAACGATTATCTCGATTCTGGAGCAAATCGCCCCGGCGCTGGACTATGCCCACAGTAAAAATGTGCTGCACCGTGACCTGAAGCCGAGCAACGTGCTGCTGGACGACGACGGTGGTGCGTATCTGACCGACTTTGGCATCGCCCGCATCCTGGGTGAACCGAGCGCGGGGATTACCACGCAGGGCGTCGTCGGCACGCCCAGCTACATGAGTCCTGAGCAGGCGCAGGGGCTGCCGCTGGACAACCGCAGCGACATTTACGCGCTGGGGGTGATGCTGTTTGAGATGGCAACCGGGCGGCGGCCCTTTGAGAGTGATACACCGTACAGCATTGCCGTGATGCAGGTGACAACCACGCCGCCATCGCCGCGCCAGTTTAACCCGCACCTCTCGTTTGCGGTTGAAGAAGTGATTTTGAAGGCGCTGAAGAAACCGCGTGAGGAACGTTACCCGCACGCGGTCGCGCTGGCGGAAGCGTTAAAGCGCGCCACCAACCAGCCGATCACCAGCATTCACGACACACAGCCCGCGATGGTACGCCCAATGCCGGTGGCAAGCGCCTCGCCGCCGTCGCCACAGCCGATGGTGGTGGTGCCGCCGATTTCATACACGCCCGCCCCGCCCAGCCAGTCCATGACGCCTAACCCGGTTGCCAGCTATTCACGCCGCCGCCGACCGCGCCGGAGCGCCAACGCCTGGCTGAACGCCGCCGTCGGCGGGCTGATCGGCTGCGGCCTGCTGGTGGTGGTGGCGATTGTGGTGCTGCTGCTCATCAGCGCGTTTTCCACTTCCGGCGGCACCGATGTTATTCCGACCCGCACGCCTCGTCCTACATCGGCGCTGGGTGATCTGGGCATACGGATGCCGACGCTCGACCCGATCAGCCGCGCCGCGCGTGATACCGCTGTGCCGCAGCCAACAGCGACGGACACCCCTCAGCCGCCACCCGGCACACCTACCGTGCAGCCGGTTGGCGTGCGCAGTTCCGTGTCGCTCAGCCCGGATGTAAAAGCGATTGGCGGCAGCCTGGTGTACTTTGCTGAACGCGGCGACGCAACGCACCTGTACCGCCTCGACCTCAGCACGGGCACGGAAACGCAGCTCACGTTTGGGACGAGCGATGACGCCTATCCCACTGTATCGCCGGATGGCAGGCTGATCGCGTTCCAGTCCAACCGCGATGGCGACTCCGACATCTACGTGATGGACATGGGCGGGGATAACCTGCGCCAGATCACCCGTAACCGCATCACCGACCGCACGCCGGCCTGGAGTCCAAACGGCGACTGGCTGATGTTTGCCTCCGATACCCGCGCCGACGGTACGTTTGACCTGTACCGCGCCCGCCCGGATGGGAGCGACATCCAGCCGGTGCTGCAAAACGACATGCGCCTGAGTTCGCCACGCTGGAGTCCCGATGGCCGGTACGTGGTGTTCACCAGTGGTGGCGCCGACGATGCCGCCACCTGGGAAATTAGGCGGCTGGACCTGGCCGGCGATCTGGTCACGGCGCTGACGGACAACAGTGTGAAGGATTGGTCACCGGTGTACAGTCCTGATGGACGGTCAATCCTGTTCCTGACCGCCGATGGCACCGATGGCGACTCGGCGCTGGCGCGGATGGACGCCGATGGCGGCAACGCCAGTATCCTGTACGACGGCCCCGGCTACGAATGGGGCGCGGCTTTCAGCCCGGACGGACGCTACATCACGTTTACGTCGCAGGCCGGGGAGCGCGAGGAGATATTTGTGATGCCCGCCGCCGGGGGCGAAGCGCTGCAAGTGACCAGCGGCGGCGGCCAGTACGCGGCCTGGGTGCCGTCGTAGGGATACTTCCTCTACATCGTCTCGTCGGACTGCGCGCGCAGGTCGCGCTCGACTTTTTGGATGCTGTCGCCCTGCAAAAGCTGTTTCGCGGCCTGTGTGTAGGTTTCGCCCATGTCGACGCCGGCGCTGTCGCCAACGTCCTGGAACAGCCGCCCTACCTCACGCGAATCGCCGCCTTCCAGCACGGACAGCATTTCGCCGGACGAGAGGTTCGCCAGGTTGCGCGAGGGGCGGGCAATCGCCACGCGGTTGATGCGCCGCGCCACATCACCGCTCTGGCAGTGGGGGCACGCCACAGTGGCCGCCTCGTAATCCCTGACCGATCTGTAAAAGAGCGCAAAGGCGCGCCCGCAGTGGTTGCAGCGGTAGTCGTAACTCGGCATAATTCACCCTGTTGTCCCGGCGGTTAACGCCGCTACCGATAATTGATCGTCTCCCTATGATACTGATTTTAAAATCTACCGGACAGAGCGAAGGTGAGTCGTCCCTGCTTCAAAACTGCCCTTTATCCGGCATCAAACTGCCTTTAAGATGTATGCTTCCCGTCCAACGAGTGAAAGATTGCTGCCATGCAGACCAACCCGCAGCCCGAACGCCGCCCGCACCCGTTGGAGCGTCCACCGCAGCCCGCGCCGGAAGCAACGCCAGGGCAGCCGCGCCAGCGCGTGCTGCTGCATATTCCATCGGTGAGGCCGGTGGCAACCTATCTTCTTATCCTGCTAAATGTGGCGATTTTTGCGGCGCGGGCGGTGTCGCCTCAGTTCGATGAGCAGGTGTTTCTGTGGGGCGCGAACCACCCGCCGGATGTGCTGCTCAATGGCGAGTATTACCGGCTGCTCACGTCCATGTTTCTGCACGCCAGCATCTACGCGCCCTCCGGCGACCTGGCCCCGGCCAACTTCCTGCACCTGTTTTTTAACATGTACATCCTGTACGCGGTGGGAGCCTCGTTGGAGCGGTTGTTCGGCCACACGCGCTTTTTGATCGTGTACCTGCTGGGCGGGCTGGCGGGGTCGATTCTCAGCACGCTGCTGGGCAGCTTCAACAGTTATTCGGTCGGCGCATCCGGCGCGGTGTTTGCCATCCTGGGCGCGGAGTTTGTCTACCTGTACCACCACCGCCGGCTGCTGGGGGAGGCCGGTCGGGCGCGGCGGCAGAGCCTGCTGCTGTTTGGAGTCATCAATCTGCTGTTTGGGCTGGCGTCCCTTGCGCCCGGCAGCGCCATGCGGATTGACAACTGGGCGCACGTCGGCGGGCTGGCTGGCGGCATGATTTTGTCGTGGTTTATCAGCCCGATCATGACACTGCAAGCCCACCCCGATCACCCCGGCGAATTCCTGGGCGTAGATACCAATCCGTTAAACCGGCGGTACTGGATCGTGTCGGTCTACGCGACCGTGCTGGTCGTGCTGGTGTTCGTCGGCGCGCTGCTGCGCCGCTAACGCCCGCTGCGCCTGTTCCAACTGCCAGCGCAGCAGGGCGATCTGCTGCGCGGTTTCCTTGTTTTCCTGCGCCAGCCGCGTCAGCACGGTCGAGAAGTGCAGCAGGATAAACAGGATGAACACCATCGCTACCAGAAACAGGGCGCTCGGCGGGTAAAAAATGCCGACCAGACTCGCCAGCGCGTCCAGCAGCGGACGCGACAGGCTGAGGACGATCAGCGCCAGCGCGGTCGCCAGCCACAGCAGCGAATATTCCTCGCGCAGGCGGCGGCGGCGCACCAGTTCCAGCACCAGCAGCAGCGTCGCCACCGACGCGGCTAATCCAAATACCATCGCGCGGTCGAACATTCGTTTCTCCCTGTGAATAACACTCGTATGATTGGTTCTATAATATTCCTAAATCCCTGTGCAATCGCAAAAACTGGAGTTTATCATGCAAGAATGGTTGGTCGAATTAGAAGGCGAGGGTTTTGACCTTGATGATCTCAGGACATTCTTTGCCACATCCAAATTTGTCAAGTTGGACGGCAAAGTATATCTCCAATTGGACTCCTCTTTGTATCCATGATGAAACCCAAGTCTACCGCTTGGCAGGTGAGTTCCTTCAACTTTTCTCACCAGTCCCTTTAGCTGGACTTTATCCATTCTTGAGCAGGAAGGGTCATTATGGTTCAAAATGCCATTTCTGATAGGGTCAGACAAACCTTTACGAACCGCATTGACCTTTTCTTGCCTTACGAAAACGTAATTGGATAAAGTTCAGTTTAGTGGACTTGGTTTCTCGGCAGCCAGATGGCTTTAGAACCTATCCGTAAACCTCTTTTATTTGTCGGTAGGGGCACGGCATGCCGTGCCCCTACGAAGGGTTTATGGATAGACTCTTAGCCTCTGGCGGCATGAATGATTTACAACGTCGTATCGGGCGCGCCTTCAAACAGGCTGCCGACTCGAAAGCTGATCGCTGGCAGACAGGCAAACGCTGCCGAGTCCGCCTCGTTAAAAACACGCGCCGCGCCGTACTGCCTCGCCGACTCCAGCGCGTACAGCCGGAGCTGACGGGCTTCCGGGTCAATCACGGCGTATTCCGGCACGCCTGCCGCCGCGTAGGCTTTCAACTTCACATCCTCGTCATAATCGCGGCTGCCGGGTGAGATCACTTCGACGATCAAATCCGGCACACCATAAATGCGCCGGTCGTGGATGATGGCCGCGCGTTGCTGCAAAACAATGACGAGATCAGGCTGTACCGGCTCACAACCGGGCATGAATACGCCGATGGGTGAAAAGAATACTTGCGCGCGTCCCTGTTCGATTGCGGGAACGCCGACGAAACGAACGAACTGCATTAAGATGTACTGATGAAACACACTCGGCGCGGTAGACATAAACAGCACTCCCTCAATAATTTCGTAGCGGTTGCCGTCGTCCGGGAGCGCGTCCCAATCAGCGCGAGTCCACTGTCCCTGCGGCGGGCCTTGCACTTTCGGCGCGTCAGTTGGCACAACCAGCGTGACCATCGTCTTTGTTCCCTCGCTCACTCTACACCCTCCCATTGTACCGGAAAATCCCGCCGTGTAAGCCACGATGCCGGGTTATCGTCTACAATAGTGGAAACGGTATACCGGATCGTTTGTGTTGGGGACCAGCGAAAGAAAATGCTGCCATGCCTGAATATCACACCCGCCTCGGCCACGCGCATCTGAAGGTGCGCGATCTTAACCGTTCGACCGCCTTTTATACGCGCTACTTTAATCTCAGGGTCATTGAGCAGGTCGCCGGACAGTATGCCTTCCTGTCCGGCGGGGAACTGCACCACGAAATCGCGTTGCAGGCGCGCGGCGTCAACGCGCCGGCCCAGCATCCCTACGGCGTCGGGCTGTACCACGTAGCGTTTGAGGTGCCAGACAAACAGGCGTTCGCGCAGGCGTACCAACTGCTGCGCGGTGATGGTGTGGACGTGGCCGCCGTAGACCATCTGATTAGCTGGGCGATGTATTTTGATGACCCGGACGGCAACGGCCTCGAAATTTACTGCGATACCCGCCGCGAACCGGACAGCGCAACGCTGTGGCACGGCGTGAATCGTCCGCTGCCGGAGGCGGTCATCCTGGCCGCGCTGGGCTGATACAGGACTTCCGGCGGTTTGCGACCGTCTGAAAAGCGGGACTATAATGGAAACAGATCAGCCAGAATCGGCCAGGTTATCGTCTGGTGAGAACCTTAGTTCCGAGCTACAACCGTTACAGTCATCACGCCCGCCGCGCGCTGACGCACACCACGCTGGTTGTCACCCGGCTGCGGCATCCGTTCGCGGATACCGGCCACCTGCTAGCCGGGGTGATGCTGACGCGGGGCAGTCTTGGCTGCCAGATTTTGCAGGAGTTGGCCCTCACGCCGCAGATCATTGAACCGGCGTTGCAGGGGTTGTCACCCAGCCGGATGCCTCCGACCGAAGATATCCCCAACGCCGACGAACTGAACGTGGCGCTGACACTGGCCGCCGATGAGTCCGCCTGGTTCGGCCACCACTACATCGGCACCGGCCACCTGCTGCTAGGCATCACCCGCATGAATGTGGGCAACGCCCGCGCCCTGCTACGCCAGCTTGACGTATCGCCGGAGCAGATTCGCCGCCACGTGCGCCACGCTCTCAGCGATGGCGCGACCGAGCCGGACCTGCAGCTTGCCAAGCGTACCGCCCGCCTGAGCGAACTGTCGCGGCGAGTAATTAACGCTGCCGAACAGATGGCCGTCACGCTCGATCACCCGTCGGTTGGCCTCGGCCACCTGCTGCTGGTGATGCTGCTGGAAGAACGCAGCCCGATTGCCGGCCTGCTACGCGACGGCGCGCTGGACGAAGCCGCGCTGCGCCACGAACTGGAAGCGGGCGACCCGGCGCTGCTGGTCAGCCTGGAGGCGGTGCTGACCCGCGCACTCGACACCGCCCAGAGCATGGGCAGCCACTATACCGGCACCGAACACCTGCTGCTGACGCTGGCCGCCGACGACACAGGCGCGGCCCTGCTGCACCGCTACGGCATCAACCCCGACGCGCTGCGCGACCACCTGGTTGCGCAGGCCAATAGGCGGAGTGGCGTCGAAGAATAGACCCTATGGCGCTTGCTGCTGTTCGCTTAAGCTGGTTATAATTAATCTCATATTGCTTCGCTGAAGGAGGACGCCGCTTATGCAGGCCAACGAGCGTTTTCGCTTGGTCGTCCGCCGAGGTCCACAGCCCAATCAGGTCTATGAGCTGAACAAGGACATCATCACTATCGGGCGGGATATTACCAACGACATCACGATCAACGACCCCGAAGTGAGCCGCCATCATTTGCGTCTGACACGGGGCGCAGGCGGGTTTACGCTGGAAGACCTGGGTTCAACCAACGGCACGTTTATCAACGGGCAGCGGTTGACGGGAGCGAAGCCGCTCAACAATGGCGATATGATCGGCCTGGGCGAAACCGTGACGCTGGGTTACGAACTGGTGCGTCCTCAACCCGCCGCCGGAGCAGCGCCGGTGGAACCGGAATATGGGATGCCGACCGCGCCCGGCCCGATGACCCGCGCGCCCCAGGCACCGCCACAGCAGCCTGCCGGGCCGCAGCCGGCGCCCTCGCCGTTTGCCTACAGCCCATCGCCAGAGCCGCAGGTTTACACACCCCAGCCCCCGCAGGGTCCGCCCAGCCCCGGCTACGATTATGACCCCTACGCCGTGCGCGAGGAAGAACCGCGCAACACCATGCGCTGGGTGCTCATCGGCTGTGTTGGTATCTCGCTCCTGTGCTGCTGCGGGACGGCGGTCGGCCTGTTCCTGGTGGACAGCCTGTGCCTGTGGGAACGCCTGCCGGTGATCTGGAACATCCTCCAGGCACTCGGTTACAGCGTGACGTGCTGAGGCAGTTGGCGGTTAGCAGTTGGCCTGTTTAATGAAAATCCTGTAGGGGCGAACCGGCGGTTCGCCCCTACGCAAGTCTCCTAAAAGGCGACGTTCAAATTCAGCCACACGCCGGCCAGCAAGGCCATCAGCAGCGGCAGGACAATCAGATAGAGCACGGTGCGGCGCTTAAACACACCCAGGAACATCAGCGTGCTTTTGATGTCTACCATCGGGCCAAACGTCAGGAAGGTGATAATCGAGCCGGTCGTGAACGTGCCGACAAACGCCAGCGCCAGGAAGGCATCCACCGTTGAGCAGACCGACAGCAGGAATGCCAGCGCCTCCATCACAATCACGGATACCACCGGGCCGCGCCCTAGCGCCAGCAGGACTTCCTGCGATACCAGCGTTTGCATTCCCGCCGCCAGCAGCGAGCCGATAATCAGGAAGCGTCCCATCTCAAAAAATTCGTCGCCGGCGTTTTGGAGCGCGTCGCGCATTCCGGTTGTAAACGGCTTGCGCGCCGTCACCGGCAGCGCATCGGCAGCGCCGCCCATTACCGGGAGCATGGCGCGCGGGCGCAGCACGTCCTGCGGCTTCGCGCCGAGCGCGAACACCAGCCCGACGCCGATAGCGACCAGCAGTGTTAATACGAACCGCCCGACCAGCACCGGCCCGAAGCCAAACGCCACATACGTGCTGACCAGCACCACCGGGTTCATCACCGGCGCGGCCAGCAGGAACGTCACGCCGACCCACATCGGCAGCCCCTTGTTGAACAGCCGCCGCACCACCGGCACCACGCCGCACTCGCAGACCGGGAAGGCGAACCCCAGGAACGCGCCGGCGACGGTCGCCAGAAAGGGATTGCGCGGCACCACGCGCGCGATGTCGTCCGGCGTCAGGAACGAGTCAATGATGCCGGACACCAGCGTGCCGAGCAGCAGAAACGGCACGGCTTCGATAAAAATGCCCAGAAAGCGCGTGCTGAATATGCTCAAAATCGTCCCGGCATCGTTGCCCGTGCCGATGATCGCGGCCAGCACAACAGTCACCAATGACAGTGCCACCAAGGCCCAGACCGACCGGCGCAAAAAACGTCTGCTTTCCATCCTGTTTGTTGCCTGCATCGTTCAATAAACCTGTCTCGCCAGTTTTCAAACGTCGTTTTGTAGGGATACGATCTGTCGTGTCCCTACAATGTTACCATTCTATCCGAAATGCGCGCTGCGCTAAACCATCTACGCCACTTTCACTACCGATCTGGCCGTCAGCCGCAGCACGATCATATCCAGCGGCGTCCAGTCAGCGATGTCTTTTTCCGCCTTGTCACCGCTTTCATAGCGATAGGTGAGTTTTTTCATCCATGCCCGGTCGGGGTCTTCCTCGATGCGGAATGTGCCTTTGATGAGGTAGCCCGCGCTGTCGTTGGCGTCGCCGCCGACCTGCACCGCGCCGTTGGGGTTCGCTTTAATGTGGCCGATCTTGGCCGTTTGCCGCACGCTGATGATGGCGATTTCGTCACCGTCGAGCATAAACCACACCGGCACAGTATGCGGCCAGCCTTCACGATCTATCGTTGATATCCGCGCGATCAGCGGCTGCTGCAGGAACGCGCGCATTTCGTCCGTAAACATGGACGTTCCTTTCTGTGCGTTTGATGAAAACGGGCCTATGATAACACAACCGGAGACAGGATTGGCCTGAATAAACGGTCAATTGGGACAAAAATGATGGGAAGCGAAACGGTTCACGATGATTTGTCGTAGGGACATGGCGCCATGTCCCTACAGGCGTTTATGGATGGCTTATGAGCGCAGATCGTGGATGATGCGAAGCAGGGTATAACCTTCGTAACCAAATAATGCCGCCAGCCCAATCACCATAATCCAGGCGGTCACCACGTTGGGATACGCCAGCCCCAGCAGCAGAAAGCCAAACGCCAGCCCCAGCAGCAGCAGCCCCATCTGGCCGATTTCCACGTACACGGTGACATCGGTGCGGGCGCTGCCTTTGGGTGTCAACGTGCCGCTGAGCTGCATGACCGGATGATTCAGCCAGGTCTGCAACCCGGTCCACATACGCCGAACGGCAAACTGGGTGCGGTTATCCGGCAGGCGCTGGATAACCACCTGCGTATCCGCCAGCACGGGCGCAATGGTTTTATGGCTGGTTAAACGCCGGCGGCAGGCATCCAACGAGATCGTTGTAGTAAACTGCATGGACTCTTCTAGCCTCTTATACCTTTCTTACGTGCCAGAACAGTGTAGCACAGCTTTTGTGTGGGATATGCTATAATTTTCCGTAGCACATCTGTTCAATGTCAGCGAGATTGATTCATGGCGAAGACGCGCACCAAATTTGTCTGCCAGAACTGCGGCTACCAGTCGCCCAAAGGCTTTGGCCGCTGCCCCGGCTGCGGACAGTACAACACAATGGTGGAAGAAATCGTCGAGGTGGCAAAACCGGCGGTGAATACCCGGCGGCCAACTGCCCCCGGCGCGGCTCAGGCGCGCCCGCAGCGCCTCAGCGAGATCAGCGGCGACGTGGGCGAACGGCTGTACGTGCCGGTCGAAGAATTCAGCCGCGTACTGGGCGGCGGCATCGTACCGGGCAGCATTATTCTGCTCAGTGGGGACCCGGGGATAGGCAAGTCGTCGCTCCTGCTGCAAATCTGTGGCATCATGTCCGACCACATCGGCACAGTGCTATACGTCAGCGGCGAAGAAAGCGCCCGACAGATCAAAATGCGGGCTGACCGTTTTAATTTACAATCCGACAATTTATACCTGCTGACGGAAACCAACCTCGGCAGCATTTTTGAGCATGTCAGGCAGTTGAACCCGGTGATTCTGGTGGTGGACTCGATTCAGACCACCTACATGGATGAAATCGAATCGTCACCTGGCAGCGTCACGCAGGTGCGCGAGTGCGCCAGCCGCTTGCAGCACCTCGCCAAGTCCAGCGGCATCAGCGTGTTCCTGGTCGGCCACGTCACCAAGGAGGGCAACATCGCCGGGCCGCGCGTGCTGGAGCATATCGTGGACACGGTGCTGTATCTGGAAGGCGACCCGTTCCAGGCGTTCCGGCTGCTGCGGAGCGTGAAAAACCGCTTCGGCGCGACCAGCGAGGTCGGCGTGTTTGAGATGGCCGGCGACGGCATGACCGAAGTGCCGAATCCGTCCGAAGCGTTTTTAGCCGAGCGCGTGGTGAACGCGCCGGGGTCGGCCATCGCCGTAACGATGGAAGGCACGCGCCCGCTGCTGGTCGAGGTGCAGGCGCTCACCAGCCCGACCAGTTTCGGCAACCCGCGTCGCACCCCCAACGGTGTGGACTTCAACCGGCTGCTGCTCATCAGCGCGGTACTAAGCAAGCGCGTCGGGCTGAAACTGCACGAACAGGACATCTTCATCAACGTCATCGGCGGCCTGACGGTCAGCGAACCGGCTGCCGATCTGGCGATGGCGATAGCGATGGCGTCCAGCTACTACGATAAGCCCATCCCGGCTGATCTGGCAATTGTGGGCGAAGTTGGCCTCAGCGGCGAACTGCGCGCCGTCGGCCAGCTTCCGGCACGGCTGAACGAAGCAGCCAAGATGGGCTTCAAGCGCGTGCTGCTGCCGAAGACCCGCCGCAAGGTGGATAATCTGCCACCCACACTCAAGCTGCTGGAAGCGCGCAATCTGGCTGAGGCGCTGGCGGCGGCAGTGCCGAGGGAATAATTCATGCCTGCATTAGATCAGTGTCACCAGCAGATTGTCCACGCCTTGCAGAAAGATGGGTGGCAGGTACAGGAAGCTCCTTACATTTTGCCCGTTACCCGTACCCGACGTTTGTTTATTGATATTCAAGCCAAGCGAGAACAGCAAAATGGGAGACAAAACATTATCGTTGTAGAAGCGAAATGTTTCCTGAATATGGAAACCGAATTAAACGACCTCTACACGGCTATCGGACAATATCTCATCTACCGTAGTCTGCTGCGGCAGAAAGGTTTAATGGAGGAGTTGTATCTTGCCGTACCATTTCACGCTTTCAGTGGCGTTTTCCAGCAGTTAGCGATGGAAGTGGTGAACGAGATTCGGGTTAAAATGATCGTAGTGGATTTAGACGGCGAGGTAATTGCGGAATGGTTAGCGTAACAAAAGACAAGGTTGAGTCGCTGGCGGAAATCACCCGGCGCGAGGTTGCCCGCTATGTTGGATACTCTCCAGTGGCGCGGTTATTTCCTGTTCTCGATGATACGCATCAGACCTATGCCGTAATCATCATTGAAAACGATCCTGCCCTGCGCCCTGCTTCGGCGGTAGTAATGGCGCGCGTCGTGGGCGATAAAGTTGTCATCGAAGAGGAAACCACCGACAAGCCCCTGTATGAGGCGCTAATGGTCAATGGCGGTATCCCGCGAGAACAGATTGTCCTGGCATACGCAGGAGAATCGCTGCCGGATGAGACTGCCAATCAGGGTTAGGGGTGATAGATAGGCTGAGGTCGGGCGTAAGTAGGAATACGATATATAATCCGGTTTATCATCTTGGGGCACGCGAAACAAATCGAGGTTTAGCGGATGTTTTACGAACTGGCAATGCTGGCGGTCAGCAATCTCAAACGGGCGCGGGCGCGGCTGGCGATGACGTCCGGCGGCGTGCTGGTCGGCACAACGGCGGTGATTATCCTGATCGCCATCACGATTGGGTTGCAGCAGGCCGCTGAAGCCGGCATTGGCAGCAGCAGCGCCCTGACCGAAATCCAGGTTTACCCCAACTACGCCCCGATGCCGGACGGCTCATCACCACAGGATGTGCCGCAGCTTGACGCGGCTGCCGTGCGCGCGTTGTGGAAGATTCCCGGCGTGGCCGCCGTTATCCCTATCGTCAATTTGCAGGGTGGCGAAATCCACGCCGGTGATTATACCGGCTACGTGCAGATCATGGGTGTGGACCCGACGCTGCTGCCGTATCTGGGGGTGAAGGTACAGCAGGGGCAGTTGGCGATGGGGCGCGGGCAGGTGATCGTCGGGGCGCACGCTGGCGACTATTTTAATGACCCGGAAGCCGACGCCGAGAATTACCAGCCGGTGCAGGTTGACCTGTACAACACGCCGTTTGAACTGCGGCTGTACCAGTATGCCGCCGCCACGCCGGTCGAGCGTGACGTGAAGGTGACGGTTGCCGGGCAGCTTCAGGAAGGCAGCAGTTACGATTACGCCATGCTGATGCCGATTCAGGACGTGATCCGCCTGAACGAGTGGATGAGCGGCCAGCCAGTGGATATGAAAAACTTCCGCTACGACCAGATCATTGTGCGGGCGACCAACCGCGAAACCACGCTGGAAGTGACGGAAGCCATCCGTGACCTGGGTTACGGCGCGGGCGGGATGGGCGATTTTCTCAACCAGCTCAACAGCTTCTTTGTCACGATGCGGCTGATGCTCGGCGGCATCGGCGGCGTGGCGTTGCTGGTGGCGGCGTTTGGTGTCGCCAACACCATGACAATGGCGATTCTCGAACGCACCAAAGAGATCGGACTGATGAAAGCCATCGGCGCCAGCGACCGCGATATTCTGACCGTGTTCCTGATCGAAGCCGGGCTGGTCGGGCTGGCGGGCGGCGCAGCGGGCGTAGGGTTGTCAATGTTCCTGCGCGACGTGATTAACAACGCCCTCGCCAACGCGCCCAGCGACCCGTCGCAGGGCGGCATCATGTTCCTGCCCCTGAATCCGGGGCAGATCGGCGGCAACCTGATTGTCATTCCGCCGGAACTGTCGCTGTTTGCGCTGGTGCTGGCAACCTCGGTTGGGCTGGGGGCGGGTCTGTACCCGGCGCTGCGGGCGGCGCGGCTGCCACCGGTGATCGCGCTGAAGATGGAGTGACCCCACGACCGGCAGGCACTTGACACGCTGTGGAGGGGCGCAACGCCGTTGCGCCCTTGCCTAACGGGTCACGCTCAGAGACATGCCTGCTGCTGTCATGCTCCAATTCCCGCAGTGATTTTTTCCGTTAAACTGACAACTGATAACTGAAAACCGATAACGGACAACTGCCCTATCCGTTTTCAAACCATTTCCGCACCTGATTTTAAGGGAGTACTCGCGTACTAACGGGCATTTGCGTGCGGTTTTGACTATAATGGGGGTAAATAGACTGCGTTGATTTGAAAGGTTTTCATCGTGACCGACGCCAGCCAGCCGAATTACCCCGACGTTCTGGGATACATCACCGGCGGTGATCGGTTAAACGTAAGTGTAGTGCAGTTGGCGCTGGCGGTGCGCCCTCGTGTCAGCCGCGCCGGTCGCCCGTTTGAAGCCATCCTGCTGCTGCAAAATGCCTCAGACGTGGACGTGGATGTAACCGCGACCCTCCAGATACCCGAAACGGACGCGAAGAAACAGAAAAAACGCTTTATCGCCAAAAGCGAACGGCTGGTGGTGGGCCTGCGCCCGGCGGAAATGGGTTACGTCGTCCTGCCGCTGTCCAGCCTGCCGGATACTGCCCCCAGTGACAGCTACAAACTGGGCATGGGGGTAGACGTAAAACCCCTGGGCAAACCCCGGCGTATTCGCCAGCCGGAAGGCGGCGGCGCGGTAGTGCTGGAATATATCGCCGACGAGGCGCAGGGGAAAATCAATGATCTCAAGCGCCTGACCTATTCCACCAGCAAGCGCGGCCTCGTTGGCACGGTGATGGAAGCCTCGTTTGGCATCATCAGCGGGCATATCGGCCAATTGGCCGACCTCAAACCGGGTTGGGTCAGCCTGTGGAAGATGAGCGACTATTACAAGGACGAGCGCCTGCTGGTAGACCGCTACGGTGATCTGATCGTGGCGAAGGTGCTGCCGCAGCTCAAGCGGCTGAAGCTGTTTACCCCGCTGCTCCAGGCCACGCAGCATCGTTTCCAGTCGGGGGGGTATCCGCTCAAACCGATAGAAGCGCGGTTTATCGCCAAGCTGCTGGTTGGCGTGCTGGAAATGGCCGCGCCGAAAGAAGATACGTTTGATTACCTGGGTGATGACTCCCTGAACGTGGCCGAGCTGCTCAGGCAGCGCGCGGCCAGCAACGGGAACAGCGTGGTGCTGCCAAGCTGGTGCCGGGGGATGCTGCGCGCCATTGACCAGAACGAACAGGCGGCGGAGCGACCGGCGCACGCGCTGGCAACCACGCTGTTTGACGAACTGCTACGGGATGCAGCGCGGCATGCCTTTAAGATGTTAAAAACCTCCACTGGTGTTGAACTGGGCAGCGACCGCGACGTGGCGGCCTATGTCGAACGGCTGGTGGCCGACCTGCGTAAACCCGACCGCAAGCTGGCGTTCGCCGATGCTTACCTGCCGCTGGTGACGGGCGGTATTATTCTGGGCGACCGCGTCACCATGCCGGAGGAAAAGATCGGTGAGGCGCTGGTCGAAATCGCCAGCACGCTCCGCGAACGCGGCGCCGAACGCAATACCGATAATGAACTGGTTTTTAAGTTGGCAGAGCAGGTAATTGACCAGGCTCTCCAGAAATATGGTTACCGCCAATGATGGGTGACGGCTCGCGCAAACTCGAACCGCTGTATCCCGACGTGCTGGGCGCGATCACCGGCGGCACACGCATCACGCTGGATAAGATGCAGTGCGCGCTGGGCATCTTCCCCCGGCGCACCTACATCAACCAGCCGGCGGAGATCGTGCTGATCCTGCAAAGCATGGTTGACCAGAACATGCAGGTGAAGGTCGGCATCCAACTGCCCACCCAGGACAAAAAAGGTAATCCGGTGGTGATTGACACCGCCAAAAAGACGGTGTCGCTGGGGATGCGCCCCGGCGAAGTGGGCGTCCTGCGCCTGCCGATTGTGCCGCTGCCGCCGACGCAGCCGGGCGCTGGCTTCCCGGTGCGGGTAGCCGTGCGCTACCGGACGGCGACCGAACACAGCCGCTACGTGCGTCCGCCGGGGGGCGGTGCGCCGCCGTCGGTTCTCAGCATCTCGCAGTTTAAACTGCAAGCCCTGCGTGAGGTCGAATTTGCCGCCCATACCTGGAACCAGTCGGCGGAAATCATGACCACCTATTTTGACGTGGTGCCCAAGCGCATTCCACTGGTGAACCAGGACCTGAAGGTATCGTACGAAAGCCTGTGGACCCACGAGGAAATGGCCGAGGAGCGCGAACTGGTGCAGGCCAAAATCCGCGACGCGGTGTATGTGTCTGCCGGGCTGACCAAGGCAACGGTTTACAAACCCGTGCTGCAGGAAGTGGATGATCGTTTTGCCCGGCGTGGCCTGCCGCTGCACCCTGGCGAAGCCAAAGCCATCGCCAAGATCATCACTTACGCGCTGGACGAGGGCATGGACCTCGAACCCGGTTTTAATGCCCAGGACAGCCGCTGGTTCCAGACGCTGTGCCAGGTGCTGGCTCATGATCCTGACCTGGAGCGCATGAATAAGGGTGAACTGGCGGTGAAGTACCTGTTTGATGCTGCCCTGTTTGACGCAATTATGCTTGGTTTTGCCGTGATCCAGCCGAAGGTGAAGGAAGACCTGGGCGACATCGAGGAACGGAATAACTACGCCACCCGGCTGCTGACATGGTTCGCCGGGCAGGGGGAAGCCGATCTTAGTTATGCCTATCTGCCGCTGGTACTGGGGGGCGTGGTGGTGAACCAGTTTGTCACCCTGCGTGAGGACAACCCCTGGATCATGCTGGATGAACTGCGCGAAGCGTATCGGGGGCGGGCGCGGCTGGTCACCGGCGAGGCGGTGGCGATCTTCAAGATGATGGGCGATCTGCTGGACTACGCTGAGGATGCGCTGCGCCGGTCACGCGTGCCCAGGCCATAACACGGGTCGCAGCAGCAAATTTACGTTTGGCAAAAATATCGTTCCTGCTCTGGTACTTTCGGATATTCTTCACATCCTCTCAACCTGCTTGATTGACTTGACCTTAACCGATGCTATATAATTAATTTTAAATCAAGGATTTTTGGTTGCCTTGAGAGGAGAGGGGCACATACCAGCGCCCGCTCAATGCCAATGTTACTCTGCGCAGACACAATGATAAGACCGGCAACTATGGTAGTACCGGACATGGAACCGACAGCAAGCGTCGTCCCGAATATCCTGATTGCGGACGACGACCTTTTTAATCTGGAACTGCTGAAGCGCATTCTTCAGCGCGAATATCAGGTAACAACCGTGCGTAGTGGCGAACTGGCATTGGAGGCGCTGGCCCGCAACCGCTATCAACTGGTGATCCTGGATGTCATGATGGGCATGGTGGATGGCTACGACGTGCTGGAGGCTATTCGCCAGATGCCGGACGGCGCGACGCTACCGGTTATCATGATTTCGGCGCTGGCGCAGTCCCAGGACATCATTCGCGGCCTGCAACTGGGTGCTAACGATTACATCACCAAGCCGTTTGATATTGACGTGGTGCGCGCCCGCGTGGCGCACCAGTTGAATATCAAACAGGCGCTGGACGAACGCCAGGCGGTGATCGCCTATTTGAAGGAAGCGCACGAGATGAAAGATCATTTCCTGCGCATCGCCACGCACGACCTCAAAAGCCCGCTGAATAACATCCTGCTGGCGCAGTATTACCTGCGCGAACTGGTTGGCGCTGATCCGCAGGCCGCAAAGGCGCTGGATGCGATTGAAGAAACCGTCAACTGGATGAGCAGTCTCGTGGAAGATTTTCTGGACACGTCCATGCTCAAGAGCGGCTCGGCGGAACTACGGCTGGAAGCCGTTACCGCCGAAGATGTGATCTGGGATGTGGTGGACCAGTACAGCGCGACCGCCAACCGCAAGGATATCACGGTGCTGTTTGGCACAACCGATGGCGTGGTGCTGGCCGACCGCAACCGCCTGACGCAAATCCTGTCCAATCTGGTGAGCAACGCGCTGAAGTACAGCCCGCCGAACCGTTTTGTCACTGTCTCATCGGTTGTAATCGGCGACCGCGTGCGCTTTAACGTGGCGGACGAAGGGCCGGGTATCACTCCTGATGAGCAGAAGCGGCTGTTTAAAGCGTTTGGCAAACTCAGCACGCGCCCGACCGGCGGCGAAAGCAGCAGCGGGCTGGGCCTGTGGATTGTGAAAGAACTGGTAGAGCTGCAAAACGGCCAGGTTGGGGTGGACTGCCCGCCGGATGGCGGCTCGACCTTCTGGTTTGAACTGCCGCAGGCGGCTGTATCGTCGGAAGACAGCCGCTAAAGTAGTAGCCATAAATACGCCGAAGGGGCGAGACTTATCTCGCCCCTGTTCGTTGGTACTCAATCCACTATGATAAGGGCTGCGCGCAATGAGTTGTCGGAAATGAGTTGATATGAAGTGTGCGACTCCTGTGCGCTATCGAGGACGCCAAACTGCGACTTCTTCATAAATATCTAGGGTGTTTGTAAGATTACGGATGTTGCTACCATCCTGATTGATAATAAATATCTCGTCGGCAAGTCCGGTACTATATATGGCAGATGCAAACACAATCTGCAACCAGTCGCCCGACCAGTGCGGATGTGTATCATCATAGGTATTGTAGGTAAGACGACGGGGATTAGTCCCATTGGCGTTCATAATATAAATTTCAAAAAAGGAATCTAGACCGAATGTTAGTATAATACACGATAACTTTTTATGCCTCACCTACCTTACGAATTCAGGCGCGTGTATACACGCGCAGGCTGTCGGCCTCATCACGAACCAGCGCGGAGCGCGGGTAGCGCAGCACGACGGCGGCCATCCACAGGTCGCCGATAGCGCTGCCCGCATTGAAGACCACCGCCAGCGCCACGTAGTAACCAATGCTGTCCGGCAGCGCGACCACCAGCCCCATGCCCAGCAGGGTAATACCGACCAGCGGCGCCAGCGCGATCACCAGGTAAGCATCGCGCGGGAACAGGGCGTTATCAGCAGTGGCATACAGCGCGCCCTTGCTCAACAGCAGGCCGTAGCGGGGCCTGTGTCCCGCCCAGCGGATGGCCTGCCCGTGCAGCCACTCGTGCAGCGGCAGCACGATCAGCAGCGCCAGCAGCAGCCCCAGCCACCAGGGCACTGCCGGGCCGGGGAACAGCCCGCGCGCCCGCACAACCAGCGCCCACCAGCCGGCCATCAGCAGCAGCGCCGCGCCCAGCGGCAGCAGCGCCAGCAGATTGACCAGCAGGATTTTGCCGGGTTCCAGCAGCACGAGATGGTAGACCTCACGGTAGCCGGGAGGCAGTTCGTGGACGGGTGGGAGGCGGCGCATCTAGCAAAACCTGAACGCGAGGCCGGGATAAAAACGCCCGTTGTGGAACGGGCGCTGTAGTTACATCTGGAAGCCGCCGGTGACGCGGACGATTTTCTGCTCGTAATTGTTGACGTATTCCAGCAGCCGCCGGTGCAGCCGCTGCCATTCCGAACTGCCGAGGATTTTGCGCATCGTCTCCAGGTCTTCCGCGATCCCCTCGGTCATAATCTGCGCCTGCTTGTTACGGCTGTAGGCGGTGTACCACGCGCCGGTCGGCTCAATCCCCAGGCGCGTCAGGCCAGGCATCCACTCCCGCACGACAAATTCAAAGTAGTCCTGCTCACGTTCCTGCTTGATGTCCCAGTGCATGAGCAGCTTGACGTTGTCTTTTCCCAATCCAGCCATTCATTTACTCCACGCTAAATTTGTGGTTTCAGGACAATCACCTGGGATTGTTCGCCGGATAACTCGCTGGCCGTAATCTTCAACGTGTCCACTTCCTGAACCTTGCCCGCCCCCATCGCCTTCAGGAACTTGTCCACCGGCTCGAGGTCGAACTTTAACCCCGGCAGGGCATAGTGCATGGGGACAACAAACTGCGGCTCGATCAGCGCCACCACTTCGGCAGCCTGCGCGGCGCGCAGCCCCTTGCCACCGCCAACCGGCAGCAGCAGCACGTTCACTTCGCCCAGTGCCTCGATGGTGGACTGGTCGGGGACATGCGCCAGATCGCCCAGATGCAGCACGGTGATATTGTCGAAGTCAAACAGATAGGCGACATTGCGGCGGGCGGTTTTGCCCTCGACAAAGTGCATCGGAATGCCGGTGATAAACACCCCGCCAATTTCGTATTCGCCGGGGTTGGTCAGGATGTGGGGATCGCCCTTCACGCCAGCCGCATGGTTGTGGCCGGGTTCGTCATGGCTGATCGTCACGACATCGCCTTTCAGTTTCAGCGGCGGCAGGCCAATTGTGTCTGCAAACGGGTCTGTAACCACTGAAATTTTATTCCGCTCGGTCAGGCGGAAACAACTGTGTCCGTACCAGGTAATGTCCAAAGCTGAAAACCCTCGCTTATACACCCATTTTATGCAAACAGGTATAGGATAATCATAACCAATCCCGACCGTTTTCTCAAGGTAGGCTGATGCTCCATACCACCTTCGACCAGCCGCTGTCGCTTCCCTGGCGGATCACCGAAAGCGGTGCCGGGAAGGTCTACCAGCAGCCCGGTCAGCTTCGCCTGACCGACTACCCTACGCCGGACGGCACCTACAGCAATGCCCAGATCAGCGATTACGCCACCCGGCGGGACTTCATGCATCGTCCGCCCGTACGGATGACGATAACGGCGTGGGCGACGACCACCGCCATTCACGGCACGGCAGGTTTCGGCTTCTGGAATCATCTCTACGCGCCGGACATGCGCGGTCTGCGGCTGCCGCGCGCGCTGTGGTTTTTCTTCGCCGGCCCGCCGAACAACATCCGGCTGGCGCGTGATGTGCCCGGCTCCGGCTGGAAGGCGATGACGCTGGATGCCACACGCCTGCCCTTTCTGGCGCTGCTGCCAACCGCGCCGGTCGGCTTCCTGCTGATGCGTGTGCCGGCGCTGTTTCGCGCCCTGTGGCCGGTGGGTCAGTGGGCGCTGGGTGCCAGTGATTACGCCCTGGACGCGGCGCTGCTTCCTGAACGCCATACCTACACCCTCGACTGGCACACGGACGGCGTGAGTTTCGCCGTAGATGACCATATCGTTCACCACACCCAGCATTCGCCGCGCGGACCGCTGGGCTTCGTGGCCTGGATAGACAACCAGTACGCCATCGTCACACCGCAGGGTCAGTTTGGCTTCGGCCTCGTTCCACTGGTACAGGAGCAAACGCTCATCCTTGAATCGGTGCGAATTGAACCCTCTCGCTGAATATCGGCAGTGATCCATAGGGACGGGATAGCCTCGCCCAATGTGTACCTGTTAAATACCTATCCGTAAACCTCTTTTATCTGTCGGTAGGGGCACGGCATGCCGTGCCCCTACGAAGGGTTTATGGATAGATACTAAGCGTCTTATCGCCAGGGAGATCATTCCGTCGCCCGAGATCGCCACTCTGCCGATTTTCCCGCCTGCTGTCCCAGGAACATGCGCAACTGGGCGCCATGCTCCTGGACGTGACGCAGATTGTACAATTGAAGCTCCGCAAAGGGTATCTCTCCCCAGGAGAACCGGCACAACCGGTAAGCCTGTTCGCTGGATAGAGCGCCGAGGGTGTCCTGGCACTTTCGGCGGCAGTATTCCAGGTAACCGAGCAGTTCCTCGCGGGTATAGGTTCGTGGCAGGACTTCACCCGCATCCATTTCAACGAGGTCAAAGGGCGCAGGCGGTGCAAAACCCTCCTCTGCCCCGGTTAAGTACAGGTCCAGCCAGAAGAGTGTGTGGTAGCCCAGATACCAGAAGGTTGAGAAACCGCTTGCCACCCACTGGTCTGGTTGGTCTTCCCACAGTCGCTTCTCCCACAGTTCAGCCGGGCAGTCGTGCAGAGCGTCGCGTAACATATCAATGGCCGCTCCAAACTGACACCATAACATCTCATTATCAATGATGCCCATCGCCTTATTCCTCAGCCATTCTTCGAGAACAGATACACTCGTTTATCAACGAACTTCGAGCCATACAGTCACGGTATCGCCTTCCTCAAGATTTTCTGCTTTTCGGACGCTCGCCCGGATGGGCACAAGGTAGCGGCCATCTTTGGGAAACAGGGAAGTCTGCCACTTGGTTTCACCGATCCGAGCCTGAACCGGAATCACTCCCCAACCATATGTCACGAACCCTGATATCGCTTTCAGGTCGTGGCTCTGCTCCGCCGGCACAGTAACAAAAAACCAGGGGGCGGGTCCCTTCCAGAACCAGATCGTGCCGGTGAACTCAATGGTCATTGGTAGCGTATCAAATGACTGGCCGGTCCGTTATTTTCAACCACCGTTGCGGCGGCGGCGATGGGGGAGTGCCGCCGCCGCAGTCGGGCTGGCGAACGGCTGTGAATTCAGAACAGGAAGCCAGAACGAAGCCACCGTTCGCCAACCTGGTTTCAGCATAGCACAGAAGTTCTATTTGTGCAATAGAGGAAATAGCGCGGCACGGTATAATGGGCGCTGGAATGTGGTTACGGTTGGTGCTGTCGCAACGCCAACCCGACCGCAGTCAGTGACCGTTCGAGGAGCAGCCATGCCAACAATTGTGCTGACCGGCACACCCGACTGGGCCGATCAGGTGCGCCAGTACCTGGGCGACGACTACACCATCCGGCAGTACACCGACCCAGCCGGCTATGTGATGCGGCTGGCGGATGATCACGCCGCGCTGGTGATCGTGGACGGTGACGCCGCCGGCTGGCGTTTCTGGACGACGACTCCCAAAGCCAGCCCTGCTACGCGGCGTATCCCGGTGCTGCTGGTTGCCAACGACGCGACAGCGCGGGCGGACGCGCTCATCGCCGGCGCCGACTTGGTGCTGTCGCCTGCCGACCTGCCGGCGCAGCTTCGGACGTTGGCGCGGAGCTACGCCCGCGTGCTGTCCCCGGAACTGGCCGCAGAACTGGACTGTCAATGCCAGGAATCGCTACCGCCGCTGGCCGTCGAAGGGGTAGCGAAGTTCAACGCGGGCGAGTATTACCGCCAGCACGATCTGTTTGAGGCGTTGTGGGTGCAAACGCCCGGCCCGGTGCGCGACCTGTACCGCGCCATCCTGCAGGTAGGCGTGGCCTATTACCAGATCGAGCGCGGCAACCACCGGGGCGCGCTGAAGATGCTGCTGCGCAGCGTGCAGTGGCTGGCGATTTTGCCGGACGTGTGCCAGGGCGTGGACGTGAGACAGCTCCGCGAGGATTCGTACCGCGTCCGCGCCGAACTGGAACGGATGAACCCGGTGGACATCGCACGGTTTGATCGCCGCCTGCTGAAGCCGGTCAGCCTCGTTCAACAGCATCAGGATTGATCCTGCGGAGTTGCCAACCCCTGCCGCCCATTGCCCTTAGCCCGATAGAAACGGGCTGAAACAAGGTAAAACTGAATGCGGCAGCCGCCTGGAAGGCGGCTTTTTGCCTGTCAGCCGGATAGCTTTCAGCATCGGGCGGTGCAGGTTCATTTGTGCCTTTTTCCACAAATCCGTCAAAGGTCTGATGTCCTGTACCATCTCCCGTCGGATGTATTTGATTCACCAACTATTCATAATGGCACATGTATGGGATTGATACGGCCTGATTGAACACGGGTTGAGCAGCGTTTGATCTGTCCGGTGAGCATCACATCCCGTACAGTGGTCCTATCGGATGGAATTGAGGAGGAGAAGCAACATGCGGAATATCGTTTGGAAAGTCGGTCTGGTGGGCGTCCTCGCGCTCGGTATTTTTGCCGGTTTTGCGGGCAGCCGTCAGGTAGCGCGGGCGCAGGAGATGCAGCCGCAAACCTTTTTTGTGCAGGCCGGCGGGTTAGGCCCGGGTAACGTGGAAGTGCTGGCATTTGCGCCGCAGTCGCTCCAGGTACATCGCGGCGATACCGTCACCTGGGCCATCAACAGTTTCCACAACGTTCATTTCTCGGAAGGCCCGAACGAACTGGTGCTAATGCAGGATGTAAACGGCCAGCAAATGCCGGTGATTAACCCGGCGGTGGGACTGCCCACGATTGAAAATGGTGCGACCTACAGCGGCGGTGACGCCAACAGCGGTCTGCCGGCGGGTCCTGATGCGCCCAAGACCTTCTCGCTGGTGATGGATCTCGAACCCGGCACCTACAGCTATATCTGTGATGTGCATCCTGGTATGGCAGGTGTGATTAACGTCGTGGCCGACGACCAGGCTATCCCCACCCCGGCGGAAGTGGCGGTGCAGGGCGCAACCGAACTGCTGGGCGCGATTGGCGCGGGCACCGGTGCCATGCTCCAGCTTGAAACGACCGAGGCGCAGGCGACCGACACCGGCGTGACCGTACAGGCCGGCAACGGCGGCACAGGCCGCACCACCGTCAACCAGTTCTTCCCCTTCTCGGCGACCATCCAGGCCGGGCAGAGCGTGACCTGGACTATCCCGGAAGACAGCGTTGAACCGCACACCGTGAGCTGGCCGGCAGTTCGCGGGCAGGATGTCGCTCCGATCGCGGTGGAAGGTGGCGCGCCCATCCTGGCGCTTGGCCCGACGCTGCTGCCGATGACGCAGAGCGGCGCCGAAGTCGCGGCGGGCGAGAGCTTCTCCAGCGGCCTCTTTAATCCCGGCCAGTCGTTCTCGCTGACCTTCACCGAACCGGGCGTGTACCCCTACGTCTGCAACATTCACCCCGGCATGAACGGTGTCATCGTCGTCGAACCAGGCGCGTAGATAGACAGCTACCCTGTAGGGACATGGCGCCGCCATGTCCCTATTCCTAAACAGTAGCCAGGTCCGGCACAGCCGTTTTTATATCCGTCCACAGGTGGCGGCGCAGTTATCGCAGCAGGAGAAGGTTGGTATGTTAAACAGACTGACGGAACGAAAAACAAACCCGGCACTGTATTACACGGCGCTGGCGCTTCTGGTAGTAGCGCTGTTTGTGGCTGGCCTGAAGATTGGGTCGCTGGTTGCCGGGCAGCCGGCTGTTGAAGCGCCCGTCGCGCCCTCGCAGCCGGGCCGGGCGGTGGTGAACCCACCGACGAAACTGAATGACTTCACGCTTACCGACCACAACGGCCAGCCCTTCAGCCTGAGCGACCTGCACGGACGCGCCGTGCTGCTGTTTTTCGGCTACACCCACTGCCCGGACGAATGTCCGCTGACACTGGCAACCTTCACCCGTACCAAGCAGCTTCTGGGTGACGCTGCCCGCGACGTGGCCTTTGTCTTTATCAGCGTGGACGGCCAGCGCGATACGCCGCAGGTTATCAACGATTATTTGAAGCAGTTTGACGCCGACTTTATCGGCCTGACTGGCGATGCCAGCGAACTGCGGCGCGTGGGTGCGAACTTCGGGTCGCTGTATTCGGTGGAAACGGTCGCCGCCGAGACAGACGACCATCACGACGCCACCGAAGCCGGCGAACTCGACCACCACAACTATTTTGTCCAGCACACGTCACCCACGTTTATGATTGATCGTGAGGGTGTGCTGCGGCTGGTGTATTTCTACGGTTCGTCGGCGGAAGCGCTGGCCGAAGGCGCGCGCCAGATACTGACCCCGCAGTAGGCATTGTCGCCGCCTTAAGGGGCAAATTGCAGACACGATAAATCGTGTTCCGATCAGGAGAAACAGCGTATGTCCAGGAAACCTTTCGCTCTGCTGCTCGCGCTGGTGCTGGTAACAGCCTGCGGTACGCTGGCGCAGCCGGCGGTTAATCAGCCGCTGGCAGTGACGCCGCTGCCGGTGAACGGCACACTTCAGGCGACCCCAGCGCCAGACGTGGTCAGCGCCGACAGCGCGCCTCCGGCCACAGCGGTACTGCCCGGCGACCCCGCCGAGGGCGAACGACTGTTTACGACGGTTCATCCTGTTGCCGGCGCAGCCTGCTCCACCTGCCACCGCGCCGACTCGGAGCAGCGGTTGGTTGGCCCCGGCCTGCTGAACATCGGCGCGCGGGCGGCACAGCGCGTTCCCGGCGAAAGCGCCCTGGACTATATCCGCACCTCGATTGTGAAGCCCAGCGCCTACGTGGTAGACGGCTACCCGGACATCATGCCGAAGAACTGGGGCAAGGTCTTTAGCGACGACGAACTGAACGATCTGATCGCCTATCTGCTGACGTTGGAAGCGCCGGTGGTGGCATCGCGTTAGGCCTTCTGGCGGGACGAGGTACGCCTTGTCCCGACATTTTCCTGCTTAACACCGTCTGCGTGGCTGATAGCGGGCGCTTCGGCAAGGGCTAAGCTGGTTTTACCGGTTTTCTTACGCGCAGCCTGTATCATGACCCCATTCAGGTTGAGTGTGAGAAAAATTGATGAGACTCCGCAAACTTGCCGTCGTCCTGCGCGAAACGGTTCGCCAGTGGCGCGAGGAAGACATTATCCGGTTAGGCGCCTCGGTCGCCTATTACGCCGTCTTTTCGCTCATCCCGCTGCTGCTGGTCGGCGCGGCCATTCTGAGCGCGTTCTACAGCGCGGAACAAACCGAAAACCGCGTTTTTCAAACCGTGAAAGCTGCGTTTGGTGAAGAAGCTGCCGCGACCGTCGAAGATGCGGTGGAGGCGATCAACCAGAACGGCGGCTTTAGGTCGGTTACGGCGCTGGTGAGCGTAGCCACGCTGATATTTGCCTCAACCGGCATGTTCCGGCAGTTAAAATCCGCGCTCAACGTCATCTGGGAGGTACCACCGCCATCACCCAGCAAGGTTAAAAACTTCATCCGCGATACCGTACAATCGTTTGTCCTGACGCTGGGTCTCGGTATTCTGCTGCTGCTGGCGATGGTCGGCAATGCCGTGCTGCTGTCGGCGGTTGGTTCGCTGGGGACGCTCAAGCCGGATTTAACCGCGCTCCGGCTGTGGCAGATCGCCGGTGTGCTGAGCTTATTTGCCATTACCACCGGCATTTTTACCGTCATCTACAAATATCTGCCAGACGCGCATATTGCCTGGCGCGATGTGGGCGTTGGCGCGGCAGTCACGGCGCTGCTGTTTACGGTTGGCCAGTATGGTCTGGGGCTGCTGCTTGATCCGCGCAGCATGAATTCAGTGTACGGGGCGGCCAGCGCGCTGATGTTTGTGTTTATCTGGGTGAACATCTCGGCACATCTGATCCTGTTCGGCGCGGAATTTACGCAGGTGTATGCCAACAAACTCGGCTCGAAAATTCAGACGGCTGAAGAATACAACGCAGCCAAGACCGACCGCGAAGCCGAGCAGCGCGGTAAAACGCGGCTGGTGCGCAACTGGGAGCAGCCTATCGAACGGTGAGAAACGGTTCGGCCAGCAGCAGCGCCAGCACGCTCACCGCGTCGCTGATCTCCCCGGCGCGCGCCATCGCCAGCACTCGCGCGGCGGGCAGGCTGTGTACCGTCAGGACTTCGGCAGGTTCATGCTGTGTCGCGCCCAGTCTGACGCCGGTCGCCAGATAGAGATACGCCAGCTCGTCGCCAATGCCTTTCATCGTTGGCGCGCGCAGCAAAAAACGCCAGTCCTGCGCCGCGCCTCCGGCTTCTTCGGCCAGCTCGCGCCGCGCCGCGTCCTCCGGCGATTGCCCATCCTCGATGCGCCCGGAAGGCAGTTCCCACCCCCACGCTTGCAGTGGATAGCGGTAGTGCCACAGCAGCACAATCTCACCGCTGGTCGTCACCGGCACGACCCATACGGCGTCGTGCATTTCGACCACGTTGTATACACCCTCCGTACCGTTCGGCAGCCGAATCCGGTCCTGCCGCACAGCGTACCAGGGACATTCCCAGGCGCGGCGCGAGGCGAGGGTGATGATGGGGTGGTCATTTGCCATGAGACGGTAGCCTTTAGCTGGTCGCAGAATACCGGGAATTTAACGCAAAAGGGCAAAGCGGCAAAGCGGACTGGCCGTCTGATATGCCCCAGACGATGGTAACATCTGATCAGGTCGTGATAACAAGGCTGAAACCTATGCCCGGTAGAATAGCAGACAAGTTGTTCCTTTAACCCATTGTCGCCAACAACCCATTCTGTCATACAATGTGTAAGCGGACTATTCAGATCAATCGGTAGCTATGCCCAACAACGACGTTTTTATTTCGTATTCGCGTAAGGATAAAGTATTTGTCCAACGGCTGGACGCGGCGCTCCAGCAGCAGGGGCGCTCCACCTGGGTAGACTGGAGCGATATTCCGCTGTCGGCGGACTGGTGGCAGGAAATCCGCGAAGGGATTGAAGGCGCGGACGTGGTTGTCTGCGTGCTCACGCCCGCTTATCTGACTTCGCAGGTCTGCCATGACGAAACCGCCTATGCTCTGCAATTGAAAAAGCGCATCATCCCCGTAATCCGGGCCATGCCGGATAACACGGCCCTGACCGCTGCCTGGAAAGGCCAGCCCTGGGAGGCACAGGCGCAGCACAACTGGGAACAACTGCGGAAGATCAACTGGCTGCATCTGCGGCGTAAAGCAGACTGCAACTGTCAGTACGACGACAAAAACCGGGTAACGAACCCGGAGTGTGACGGCGAAGCCTGCGACGACGATGATTTCCAGGCCGGGTTTGCGTCCCTGATCGCTGTGATGGATGTTGACCTGGATTACGTGAAGCAGCACACGCGGCTGCTGACCCGTGCGCTGGAATGGGACGCGCAGGGGCGCGGCGCCAGTTCGCTGCTGCGCGGCGATGACCTGACCGAAGCCGAAGCGTGGCTAGCAAGCGGCGAAGGTAAATCGCCGGAGCGCACCGATTTGCAGACGCAGTACATCTTTGCCAGCCGGCGCGCGGCCACGGCGCGGCAGCGGACGCTGCTGGCGAGTGTCTCGGTGGCGCTGGTGATTGTGGCGGCGCTAGCGCTGCTGGCGGTCAACCGCAGCATCGCGGAGCAGCAGGCGCGGGCTACCGCCGAACGCAACTTTGACGAGGCGCAAAGTCTGGCGCTGGCCTCGCTGGCGCGGCAGTTATACCTGAACAACGCCGACCCGTTTACGGCGCTGGCGCTGGCGCTGCGGGCAAACGATCTGCCCGAACCGTCGCCGGTCGCGCAGCGCATCCTGGCAGAAATCGCCTATGACTCCGGCGCGCGCCGCCGCCTCGCCGGTCATACAGCAGGCATTCGCGCCGTCGCCTACACGCCGGACGGTCAGGAGGCGCTGTCTGGCGGCGCTGATCGGACGCTCATCCGGTGGAATCTGGCAAGCGGCACGATCACGCAGCGGCTTGACGGCCACGCCGACGAAATCCGCAGCGTGGACATCAGCCCGGACGGACGGTTTGCCCTGTCCGGCGGCATGGATGGTGTGATGATTCTCTGGGAACTGGCTTCCGGCGCGGCACTGCACCGCTTCGAGGGGCACGACAGGGGCCTGACCGGCGTCGCCTTCAGCCCGGACGGCACGCGGGCGGCTTCGGCGTCGTTTGACGGCAGCGTGATTGTGTGGAGCTTAAATGATTACGGCGAAATGCTGCGCCTGCCGGTCAATGCGACCGGCGTATTAAGCGTGGCCTTCAGCCCGGATGGGACGCGCCTCGTCACTGGCGGTTATGCCACCCCTGCCCAGCCGGATGGCCTGATCGTGTGGGACTTATCCACTGGCGAAGCGGTTTTCCGCCCGACCGTGCCCGGTACGGTGCAGTCCGCTGCTTTCAGCCCCGATGGTCAGCGAGTCATCGGCAGCCAGGGCAGCCGGGCGCTGATCTGGACGCTGGACGATGCTCAGGCACAGCCGCTGGCATTGGAAGGCCATACCCTCGGCATCGCCAGTGTCACTTTCAGCCCGGACGGAACGCGCGCCCTCACGGCGTCCGGCGATGGCGACGTGATCCTGTGGGACACAGTGACCGGACAGGCATTACGGCGGCTGCGCGGGCATCGTGGCCCGGTTGCCAGCGCACCTTTTAACCCGGCCAATCCGCAGCAGGCGCTATCGGCCAGCAGCGACCGCTTTTTGATCGAATGGGATCTGCTGCCCGGCGCAGAGGTAAGGGATTTCGCCGACCAGACCGCCGTAATTAATGCACTAGCCTTCGACGGCGATACGCTGCTGGCCGCGTCTGCCGACCAGACGGCGCGGCTGTACCAGGGTAAGGCGCCAGCGCAGCAGTTCAACCTGCCCGCGCCCATCACCGCTGCCGCGCTGCATGGCAGCCAGGTAGTCATTGGTATGGATTCCGGCTTGATTGAACTGTTTAACCGCGCCGGCGGCCCGCCGCGTACGCTGGACGGTCACAGCCGGGGTGTGACCGGAATTGTGTTCTCACCGGACGGCGGGCGCGTGATTTCCGGCTCGCTGGATGGCTGGTTCATCGTCTGGGACACGGCGGCTGCCGGGCAGGAGCAGCGGATTGAAACGGGCGGGCCGGTGCAGGCTATCGCCATCAGCCCGGACGGAGCGCGCGTGTTAAGCGGCGGGGACGGTGGCCTGATCGCCCTTTGGGACGCGCAGACTGGTCAACGGCTGTGGCAGATTACCGGCCACGTCAATTTTGAGGGCGAAGCCGAGCGTGTAACGGGCGTCGCCTTCAGTCCCGATAATTCGCGCATCCTGACGGGCGGCGAAGATGATACGGTCGTCATGAGGCAGGCAGCGACCGGAGCGCAGATCGGGCTGCTGCGCGGGCACAGCGGCGGCGTGACGGCGGTTGCCTTTAGCCCGGATGGACGGCTGGCAGCGTCGAGCAGCATTGATGGCAGCGTGATCGTGTGGGACGCCACCCAGTTGCAGGAAGTGCGCCGCTTCACGACGCCTAATGCCGGTATGGATGCCGGTCGGGTCACGGCGCTGGCCTTCGCGCCGGACGGCAAAACGCTGGCGGCAGGTTACTGGAACGGGCACGTACTTATGTGGCGGCTGGACAGCCTGCCGGAGCTGGTCGCCTGGGCACGGGCCAACCGCGACGTTCCGCCGCTAACATGCGACATTTTAGCCGGCTACGGCCTGTCGAACCTATGCGGCGCGCTCGACGCGGCAACTCTCGCGCCGAAAACAGCGAATCCATAAACGGGGTTGGGTGATATTCAACTGAATCGCGCGTTTACAACAGGGAAACACGGTGTTGTCGGTAGGGAGTAAAGGAAATGGGTTATGGCACACGCGCGGAAATACGGGAAATGGTTGATGCTGGTCGTGATTGGGCTGGCCGTGCTGGCAACGCTGCTGCCGGCAATGGCGCAGGATGCCGATGGGGATGGCACGTGTGACAGCGGCCCGCAGTACGCGGTTGACGTGGATTTTGACTGTGACGGCATCGGTAACGACTTTACGGATGCAAATGGCAACGGCCCGGACGCCTGCCCCCGTGAACCCGGCCCGCCGCCGAACGGCTGTCCTGCGCCGCCGCAGCCTGTGCCCACGCAGCCGCCCGCCGTTGGCGACCGCGACGGCGATGGCTTCGCCGATAACGTAGACCAGTGCCCGCGCCTGGCTGGTACGGCGAATGGCTGCCCGCCGGATATTGACAACGATGGCGTTCCAAACACGCGGGACGCCTGCCCCGGAGTGTTCGGCAACACACCCGACGGCTGCCCCGTCCGGGACGGCGACAGCGATGGGATTCCTGACGACGACGATCTGTGCCCGGAAGTGGCAGGCACGCTGAACGGTTGCCTGAACGCCACCACCGGCGCGGCTAGTCTCGTAGTCAGTAGTCCGGGCGACAACGGCACTGACTTCACGCGCCTGATGACGGTGGACGAAACCGGCGCGCCGGCGCGGGTGGATGTGTTTGTCCGCGCGCAGGATGATACGATCTGGCATTACGGCCAGCGCCAGGGTGAGGCCGGAGCGTGGGAGAATCTCGGCGGGCAGGCAGCAAGCATTCCCGCCGCTGTCGTGGACGGTGAAGGCCTGCTGCACCTGTTTGTCCAGGGCACGAACCGCGAACTGTGGACAATAGCCTGGGATGGCGAGAGCTGGTCAGATTGGGACTCGCTTGGCGGTGTGCTGGTGTCGCCGCCGGCAGCCGTTGCGCCGGATGCCGGGCACATCCAGGTATTCGGCATTGGTACCTCCGGTGAACTGTGGCTGCGTCAGCGGAACGGGGCGCGCTGGTCGGAATGGGAGTCGCTTGGCGGGGAATGGACATCCGCACCCGCTGCCGTAACCAACGGCTATGGCTACGTTGGGCTGTTCATCCGGGGCACCGATAATGCCCTGTGGCATCGCTTCTGGTACGACGGCGCGTGGAACGAGTGGTCATCGCTGGGCGGGTCGCTGCTGGGCGCACCGGCTGCTGCCATGCTGCCAGACGGCGACATCCTTGTGCTGGCGCGCGGTCTGAATGATGTCCCCTGGATGCTACGCTGGGATGACGAGGACTGGAGTGAGTGGCAGCCGCTGGATGGCGCGCTGCTCTCAACGCCGACGGTTACCAGTTGGGGGGACACAGTCAATCTTTATGCTCGTGGGCGCGGCAGCGAACTGTGGTTGCGGCACTGGAATGGCGCGCGTTGGGATGACTGGCAGCAGATCAACCGGGATTTGGCTGCTGACCCGGCAGCATCCGGCACGTTCGTGGTGTGTCAGAACGCTGCCGGTGATCTGCTGCTGGCGGATAGCCGGGAGGACTGGCAGACGATCAGTCGTCCCACCGATGTGGCCGTTTACACCTATCCCCGCTGAAACGGTGCGCCGGCGAACTTCATCGCTGGCGCATCAGCTCTGTAATCCAAATTAAATCTTAACGCTTTATTGGCAACCAGTAACGGCATAATGGAAGGAAGGGGCGAACCGGGACTTTTGTCCTATCTCAATTGGGGGAGTAATGCCTGTTCATATTCAGTGGGATGACGATGCCCACACCATCATTCGCACGACCGGCGAGGGCAAATGGACGTGGGACGAATACCACGAGGCCATTCAGCGCACCGTCCAACTGATGAAAAGCGTGAACCATAGCGTGGACCTCATCCATGTCCGGCTACCCAGCTCAACCATGCCGCCGGGGTCGCCGATGCCACACTACCAGCACAGCCTGCGGCTGATGCCGCCCAATACCGGCATCAACGTGTTTGTGAACGCCAGCCCATTTGCGCGGGCGCTGATGGGGGTGTTCATGAAACTTTATGCCGGGCGGATGGAGGGGAAAAACTATATCGCCGCGTCGGTTGAAGAAGCGCGGGCGCTGATCGTCCGTGAACGGGCACAAACGGCAGCATAGAGTCCCAACGGCAGGGACATGACAGCGCCATGTCCCTGCATCACCATGCTCTTTGTATCGCAGCCTCGCCGATCTGCCAGCGATGTGTTACCCTTAAGCGGTTGATTGTTAGTGGACGGCATGGCTTAAGACGCATTGGTGAATTTGACTGGCGCATCCTCAACTCGGAATTCGGAACTCGGAACTCAGAACTTCCGCCTCTCGCGCTTCGACCAGATGGTTCTGACGATCATCGGCCTGCTGCTGGCGGGACTACTGCTCACCGTTCTGTTGGGCGACCGCGTGGGCGTTACGCTGGAACGCGCCGCGCCGCTGGGTACGGCCCGCAGCACCAGCCGCATCACGCTGCAATTCAGTGAACCGATGAACCGCGACAGCGTGCCGCAACATCTGCGCGTGCTGCAACTGGTTCCGGGCGCGGCGGTGGCCGCCAGCAACGTGCCGCCGGAAGCGGTGCAGGCGACGCTGACGGGCAGCATCAGTTGGAGTGGCACGACGCTGACCTTTCACCCGGATACCGTGCTGCTGCCGGGTACGACCTATCTGGTAGCGCTCGACCCCGGCGCGACCAGCGAAACCGGACGGCAGGTACTGTCCGAATACCGCTTCACGTTCACTGTCAGCCGACCGCGCGTCGCTTTTCTGGCGCCGGCCAGCGGTTCGCCGCTGAACATCTGGATTGCCGACCCGGCAAATCCGTCCGCAGCGGAACAGGTGACGTTCAGCCCATCCGGCATCTTTGATTTTGGCGTCAGCCCGGATGGCAGCAAAATCGCGTTTTCGGAGCGCAACACCAGCACCGGTACGTCCGACATCAAACTGCTTGATCTGGAAACGGGCGGTATTCAGCAGTTAACCAACTGCCAGGACGCCGACTGCACCACGCCGGTGTGGCGACCGGACGGGCAGATGATTGCCTACGAACGGGTGGAATTTAACAGCAGCATGGAGAATGTTGGTGTTAGCCCGACGCGTATCTGGCTGATTGACCTCAGCACCGTTCCTGCCACCACCCGACCGATGTTCTCCGATTCGCAAATTCTCGGCTACGGCCTCCAGTGGTCACGCGATGGCAGCCGCGCCACGCTGTTTGACGTGTCCAGCCAGGGGATTCTGCTGCACGATTTCACCACTGCTACCACGTCGGTGATTCCCAGTCGCTACGGTACAACCGGCGCGCTCTCGCCGGACGGCAGCCGGATTGTTTTCCCGGAAGTCACGCTTAGCAACGGCGAAGCACGGTCGTATCTGCAACTGGCGGACGTGCAGACGCAGGAGATCACGCAGTTGAGCCACCCGGACGACCCGGTTGACGACGATGCCGCCGCCTGGAGTCCCGATGGCACGATGCTGGTGATTTCGCGCCGCTACACCGACGACCGTTTCACGCGCGGGCGGCAGTTGTACCGGCTAAGCCTGGACGATGGCAGCGTCGAGCCGCTGGTAGTAGACCCCCTGTACGCCAATGGCATCTTTTCGTTTGACCCGACCGGCACGCACCTGGTGATTCAGCGTTTCCCGGAGCTAACGGCCAGCGGCGAGGCCAATAACACCGGGACGCCGGAAATCTGGACGTTTGATCTGACAACGAAGGAACTGACGCAGGTGGCGCGGGATTCATTTTTTCCGCGCTGGGTGCCGTAGCGAGGATGAGTGACGAGTTATGAGGGATGCGTGATCATAGCAACCAAGCACAACGGAGCATTCAGATGAGAAAAATAATTGCCTGTGAGTTCCTGACGTTGGATGGTGTGATGGAAGCATCGGAACAGTGGCAACCTGCCTATGTCACCGAGGATGTGGCCGAGGTTATGACATCCCATATTCTTGGTGCAGATGGTACGCTGCTGGGACGAGTGACCTACGAAATGTTTGTCGGTTACTGGCCGCTCCAGACCCATAACGAGTTCGGGATCGCGGACAAGTTAAACAGTGAACCCAAGTATGTTGTTTCATCCACGTTACAGAAAGCGGACTGGAACAATACAACGGTGATAAAAGGGAATGTGGCCGAAGAAATTGTGCGGTTGAAGCAGCAGCCCGGTGGATATATTCGATTGGTTGGCAGCGCCACCCTGGTTCAATCGCTGACAGGGGCGGGCCTGATTGATGAGTTCTGGTTGCTGGTGCATCCGCTGGTCAGGGGAAGGGGCAGGCGGCTGTTCAATGAGGCAATGGAAACAATCTCTCTGAAACTGGTCGAAGCCAGGCCGTTCCGTTCGGGGGTTGCTCTGCTCCGCTACCAGCCCAAGCAACAGGAGTGACGGCCTTTAACTGGAAACTCGCCAACTCGGAACTGACAGGACCGTGATGTGAGCCTGACCCCAACACCGCCGCGCGGCAAA
This sequence comes from Chloroflexota bacterium, assembly GCA_016223085.1. GTDB lineage: Bacteria > Chloroflexota > Anaerolineae > Aggregatilineales > Phototrophicaceae > CFX2. Next base: position 813,455 of record JACRPS010000003.1, on the reverse strand, counting down.
CCGTCGCCGGTGCTGCTGCTCTTTCTGCTGATGCCGCTGCTGGGTATCCTCGCGGCGGTTGGCTTCGCGCTGGCAAACGGCAGCCCGGCAGGCGCACCGCCCACGCCGCTGCCGGTCACGCTGGCGGACGTCTCGCTGGTGAACCGGCCCGCGCCCAATTTTGAACTGCCGTCACTGGACGGCGCAACTGTCCGCCTATCGAGCTATCGCGGGCAGGTGGTGTTCCTCAACTTCTGGGCAACGTGGTGCGAACCGTGCCAGCGCGAGATGCCGGCGTTTGCGGCCTTTATGACCAGCGACGCCGCCAGCTACGGCACGATTCTGACCGTCAACAATGCCGAGCCGCCCGATCTGATTCAAACATTTCTGACCGACAATCACGTCAGCGGTATCCCGGTGCTGCTGGATGCCCAGGGCAACGTATTTGACCTCTACAATGCTGACCGGCTGCCCACCACTTACGTGATTGACGCGCAGGGGGTGGTACGCTACGTGCATCTGGGCGAAATGAAACCGGATGACCTGATCGCCTATGTGGCTGAACTGGCCTGTGACGGCGCGTGGCCGTGTAACAGCACGCCGGAAACAGAGGGCTAATGCCTAACGGGAAACAGCTAACCGCCCAGATTCGGGAAATGCCGGTCATTCCCAACAGCCTGCCGCTGTGGGGTTTGGGGCAGATGGGGTTAATCGTCAAAGGGCCGGACGCGCTGGCCGCCATTGACCCGTATTTGAGCGACTCCATTCGGGAGATGACACAGGAGCAGTTCGGCGGCCTGATGTCCCGCGCCTTTCCACCGCCGCTGCTGCCGGACGAGTTAGCCGCCGATGTTTACCTCATTACCCACGAGCATCCCGACCATCTGGATGGTCCGACGCTGGCCGCTGCGCGCCCGGACGCGCGGTTTGTCGCGCCCGGCTGGTGCATGGAAGCGCTGACCGGACTGGGCATCCGCCGCGAGCGTATCACCGTGCCGGAGGTCCTCACGCCCTTCACGCTGCCCGGCACCAGCCTGCGCCTGACGGCTGTCCCCGCCGCGCACTACGATAAAGAGTATGACGCGCGCAAGGGGTATCGCTGGCTGGGGTATCTGATCGAGTGGAACGGCGTCGTGCTGTACCACGCAGGTGACACGGTGCTGTATCCCGGTTATATGGAGACGATGCGCGATCTGCCGACCCCCGACGTGGCGCTGCTGCCAGTCAACGGGCGCGACTACTTCCGCGAAAGTGTGCTGAATATCACCGGCACGCTGCTGCCCGCCGAAGCCGCACTGCTCGCGCGCGAACTGGGCTGGGGGGTGATCATTCCTGGCCACAACGACCTGTTCACTGCCAACAGCATCCCCAACGCGCAGATCGTGGACGCGCTGGAACGGCTCGCACCGCGCCAGGCGTTTAAATTGTTGCAGCCGGGCGAGTTATACTATTTTGTGAAATAAGCTGTTTAAATTTTGACCGGCAGTTGCCGAAGGCCAGAAGCTAATCGCCAACAGCCAACCGCCACTCATGACCCTCTACACCCTGCTTGCCCGCCTGTTCCCCATTCGCCCAGCGCCGCAATACCCCCGGCGCGTCGTGCTGATTCTGCCGTGCTGCATTGGCGACGTGGTGCTGGCGACCGCCACGCTGGCGGCACTGCGGCGTGGTTATCCCAACGCCCACATAGCCTGGGCGGTCGGAAGCTGGTCGAAGGGCGCGGTTGAACACCATCCGCTGCTGGATGCGGTGCTGGACACCGGCCCGGCTGCGCTGCCGGTGAAATCGCCGCGCGGGCTGCTGCGATTCGTGCGCCAGCTACGCGCCGGGCGCTTCGATCTGGCCGTATCGCTGGTGCGGTCGCCGCTGATGAGTGCCGCCGTGTGGCTGTCCGGCATCCCGCACCGGGCCGGGCTGGACAGTGGCGGGCGCGGCTTTGGCTACACGGTGCGCGCGCCGGTTGATCCGCGCCAGCCGCGTCACGAAGCAGAGATTTATCTCGATGTGACGCGGGCGCTGGGGCTGGACGTGACCAGCTGCCGCGCTAACGCGCCCGTGCGTGACGCCGACCGCGCTTCGGTGCAGGCGCTGCTGGCACAGCAGGGCGTTCATCACCCGTTTGTAGTCATCAATCCGGCAGGCGGGCGCAATCCCGGCATGGCGCTGGACGCCAAACGCTGGCCGCCGGCGAACTTCGCCGCGCTGGCCGACCGGCTGGCAGCCCGGTTCGGCGCACAGGTGGTGCTGGTCGGTGGGCCGGAAGATAGGGGGTTGCTGGATGAGGTCGCGAACCGGATGCAGACACCGGCGCTGAAGCTGGCAGGCACGCTCTCGTTCAGGCAGATTGCGGCGCTCGCGTCACTGGCGCGGCTGTACGTGGGCAACGATACCGGGCTGACGCACCTGGCGGCAGCGGCGGGCGCGCCGACCGCGATGATCCTCGGCCCCAGCGACCCGGCGCGGTATGCCCCGTTTGCCGATAACGCCCTCACGCTGTGGAAGCCAGCGCGAGTTGTGCCCGCAGGCGTGGTGGGCGGCGTGCCGGACGATTGGGACTGGTCGCGTGACGGCATCAGCGTGGATGAGGCCGAAGCGCATATAGCGGCTTTCGTGAAAAGTGTATGAAATCTGCCTGCGAATGGGGAATTAAAACCCTCATCCACGACAACCATTAAGCCACGATTTTGACTTGCGCCTTTATAATAGTGGCAGGGGAGCAACCGTCGGAAGCCAAAACCTATGTCAAACCAGCCTGTCTACATTCGGATGCCAACTGAAAACGAAGCGCCGTACTTCAGGAACCGAAGCTGCGCCGAAGCCGTGATCGGCGCGGTTATGGACGCGCAAAAGGATGACTGGATGCAGCTTCACGGCTTCGTCGTGCTACCAGAAGCGTTGGAACTGGTGGCAACGCCGACCAAACAGGGGGTGTCGGGGCTGGTGGCGCATTTGCAGTCGGAGACCATTCCACTGCTGGCGATTCTGCTGCCGGGCGCGGCTTACATCTGGGAAAAGCGGTTTATGCAGATCACGCTGAATACGCAGCGCGCGCTGGACGCGCGGCTGGCAATGCTGCTGTTGGCACCGGTTGCCAGCGGCATTGTGGAGATGGCAGCATCCTACCCGTACAGTTCCGCCAATCCGCGTTATACGGCGGCGGTTGTCACTTATACCGGCTTCGATATTCTGCCGGTGGATGTTCCCCGCAGCACAGCTCACACGCAGGACTTAAGCCTGTCCACGTAATACTGGGCGAAGTTTAAATAACGCATGATCTCCGCCGTGTGGTCGAGAATTTCCGCCGCTACCTCGCGGGTCGTCCGGCCATTCGGCATGGTGCGCCCCAATGACTGTACCGCCGGGTCAGCGTGCAGGGCGCTGGCGCACTGGTGAATGGTGACAACGTACTGCTTCAGCCCGCGAATCACGCTGCTGATGTACATCGCCGGGGTGTACCGCGCCGGCAGCGTCACGCTGCCACACTCGATCACATCCACCATTTCGGCGGCGTTCCAGCGCATGGTGATAAAAGCGTCGCGTATGCTGGTACCCGGCAGATCGCCGGGCAGCGTCGCCGTCAGCAGCGTACTGTCTGCCTCCGGGATACGGAACATGATCTGGGTATACACGTGAATCACGGTGGACGTGAGCCTGATCTTGTCCCGCAGCGCGCCGTTCAGCACGCGGTCAACAAAACTCTGCGGGGTGTACTGCTCCCACTGGGCGCGGGTTTCTTCGTGCAGCATGATCGTCCTCGCCAGAACCGCTTCCAATGCTGCCCGTTATATCCCCTTAACCTAAAATGAACCAATCATAACGGTTTGCAAGGCGGAACAATGGTACTGATGGACTACCTGACGAGTGCCGCAGGATGCTGAAAGCCATCCGGCTGAACGACCAAAGCCACCTGGAAGGTGGCTGGAAAGACCCCTCTGGCCTCTTTTAGCATTAACGGTTGATGAACGATCAGCAGGTTATAACGGCAAATCAACCCCTGTCTTTACCGGCAACTGGAAACCGGTAACTGGTAACTGATCTACTCCAGGCCGCCTGCCGTCAACGCCGGCGGCGTCACCGTGCGTTCGATGTGGATTTCGACGGCTGTGCCGGTCGGACTGACCGATACCGGAACATCAATCCCCACCTGGTCAATAAAACACAGCTCCTGCCGGACGGCCTCACAGTAATAAATGGTCAGGTCGCCATGCAGCAGGTCGTCGCCTTCGGTAAGTGTCACCGGCACGCGCAGCGGCAGTTCTGGCGCAGCAATGCGCTGCTGCCGGTTGGCCTCGTCAATTGTGATCGCCTCACCGGAGGCCGTCCATTCCGCCGTAAACGGTGCCAGCGCATTCAGTTTGTAGCCTTCCGGCAGGACGATGTTCAGCACGATCTCGCCCGCGCCGCTTTTGACGGTCTGCTCCGGCAGGGTGATCTGCTCGCCCTGTGCCGCGTTGCCGCCGACAACCGTCACCTGCCCGCCAATTTGCAGGGCTTCCGGGTTCGGGAAGGTCACGGTACTGACGGTGTTCGCCGCCAGGTCAATTACACGGATGGCGTGGTTATTGGTATCAGCCACGTACAGCCTGCCGTCGGCGTAGTCCAGCCCGCCCGGTTCGTCAAATTGCGCCTCAGCCGCGCCGCCATCGCGGAAGCCGCCCGCGCCGCCCAATCCAAACAGCGTTTTGATCTCACGCTGCTGCGGGTCCAGCAGCTTGATTCTGCTGTTGTAGGTGTCGGCCACGTACAGCCGGCCATCGCTGCCACCCGTTACTGCCAGCGGATGCTGCAAGCGTGAGATGCCGACGCGGCCATCCTCATCGCCAAAGGCAAACAGGTTGTTGACCACCGACCCGGCCAGCGTCGAAACGGTCTGACTGTTGACATCGGCGGCGCGGATACTGCTCGATTCGCTGTCGGCGAAGTACAGCACGCCGTCACGGTAGAACAGGCCGCTGGGCTGGGCAAGCTGCGCGTCGGCAAAAGCGCCGTCCAGCAGCCCTTCGATACCGCTGCCGACCAGCGATTGCACCGTGCCCTCGTCCAGCTTCATCTGCCAGATTTGATGTGTCCCGGCCATCGCCATGTACAGGATATTATTATCCCCCAGTTCCACGTCCCACGGACTGCTGAGGGGAATGGCGGTCGCCGGGCCGGAAACGCTGCGTTCGTAACCCTGCTTGCCGGTACCGGCGACGGTGCTGACACTGCGGTCTACCAGGTTCACGGCGCGAATCACGTGGTTATTGGTGTCGGCCACGTAGAGCGTGCTGCCAGACAGCGCCATGCCCTGCGGCTTGTCGAACGTCGCCGCGTCGTAAGCGCCGTCGGTCAGGCTGTTCGCGCCCGTGCCGATCACGTCCAGGACTTCAAACGTATTCAGGTCGGCGATCACGATGCGGTTGTGGCTGCTGTCAGCGATAAACAGCCGTCCGCCGGCTGTATCCGCCAGTACCTTGCCGGGGAACGACAGGGCCGTGTTGGGCGTGGTTTCGGCTTCGGGTGCGAGTTTGATCGGTTCGCGGTTGATTTCGCCGAGGCTATCGAAATAGTCAATCATGCCGCCGATGACGCGGTCAAACGCCTCGAACGGGATTTCCCCGGCCTGCACCGCAAACAGATTGCCGCGCGGGTCTATCAGCACAAACGTCGGCCAGGCGTTGACGCCGTAGCGGCGGTAGGCGTTCCAGACCGTGAAGCCGCTGTCGTTGATGACCGGGTGTTCCAGACCATAGCGCCGGACGATCTGGCGGATGTTGTCAGTCTGGCCTTCGTTCTCGAACTTGGCAGAATGCACGCCGATGACGGCCAGCGCGTCGCCGTATTTTTCTTCCAGCCGGTGCAGCACCGGAATCATGTGGATGCAGTTGATGCAGCCATACGTCCAGAAGTCGAGCAGCACCGCCTTGCCGCGCAGGGCATTCAGCGTCAGTGGGGCGGCGACGTTCAGCCACGTGACATCGGCTGGGAAATCCGGGGCAGGATAGCGGGGGTCGCCCGCGAAGGGAGCATCCACGTCCTCACCTCCCGTGCCCTCCTGCGCCAGCGCCGGGAATACAACCAGCAGCAGGATGGCGACTACCAGTAAAACGCGCGTTCGGTTCATCGTTGCAGCCTTAATCTCATTTGCGGCCATTGTAACAGGTGCAGCGCCGGCGGCTCAAGCCTGGCTCATATGGGGAATGGCGGTCAGGGCACATAGCGTAGGGGCACACGCCCGTGCATCACCTCAATATTCCTCAATCCCTCCTCGGGGCGACCACACCGGGTCGCCCTTTACAGCGTAATCATCACCGGCACGCCGGTTTCGGCGCTGCTGATCGCGCCAAAGACCATCGCCAGCGACTTGATATTGTCGGTGCAAACCGTTTCCGGTGTGGTGCCGGCGCGCAGACAGTCCACAAAATCGCGGATAATCCCCGCGTGGCCGTCCACTTTGGCCTCCGCTGGCGCGGGCGGGATGACGACATCCCGATAAGCCGACATAAAACCGCCGGTTTCCGCCACCGTCTGCGCCACCATGCGGTCGTCGCCCAGCCAGCGCGCGCTGCCCTGCTGGCCGATTATCCGCCACTCGCTTTCCCACGTCGTTGGCAGGCCGTCGGCGCACCAACTGCCGCGATAGGTGTAAACGATGCCGCCGGTCATCTCAAACACGGCAACGGCAGAAGCGTCGTGATCGTACCACGAGCCGGGCGGATTCCATTCCTTACAGTACACTGACACCGGGTCGGCGCCGGACAGCAGCCGCGCGGCGTCGAAGGTATGGATCGCCATGTCCAGCAGCAGCACGTGTTCCATGTGGTCGCGGAAACCGCCGAAATGCGCGCCGATGTAAAAATCGCTGTTGATGGTCGTAACCGGCCCCAGCACGCCGGAATCGAGAAACGCTTTCAGGCGGCGGATGTTGGTATCGTAACGGCGGTTCTGCACAACGGCATACAGCCTTTCGGCCTGCTGTGCCGCTGCTACCATCTTGCGCGCGTTTTCCAGCGTGTCGGCCATCGGCTTTTCGCCCAGCACATGACAGCCGTGCCACAGCGCCGTCAGCGTGACCGGCATGTGCGCTTCCGGCACGGTGCAGTCAAACACGATGTCCGGGTTCGTCTGGTCGAGTGTCGCTTCCAGATCGTCGCTGGCGAGTGCGGCAGGATTGCCGTATTCCTGCGCGCGCTGCCGGGCGGCATCCAGGTTGATGTCCACGAAGCCGACCAGTTCCAGGCCGGGGACGGTCCGGCTGCCGTTCATCCAGGCGCGGCTCATGCTGCCGCAGCCGACGAGGACTGCTTTTAAGGGGGTCTCCATAAACATTATTTCTCCCGGTCATGTAGTAGTTGTGCCATGACTATGGCGCGGGGGACGCGGGGAGTCAAGAGGTGCATCCCACTTCTGTGATATACTCGTGACAAGTCGCTTGAGAGGTCATTTATGGCTGCACAGGAACGGATTTACGTCACGCTTGCCGAGTTTGAGCAGTTCATCAACCTGCCAGAAAATGCAGATAAGATTTTTGAATATGTTGCTGGAGAGATTATCGAAGTGCCTTCCAATCCGCTTTCGTCTGAAATTGCCATGCTTGTCGGGACTGAAATCCGAATCTATCTTAAGCACAACGATATCGGCCATGTAACTGGCGAAGCGGGAGGCTATCACGTTTTCGGTGAACGATACGCACCGGACGTAGCGTTTATCTCATATGCGCGGCAGCCAGAACTGCCTTACGATCAGCAATGCAATCCCAATCCGCCAGAACTGGCAGTTGAGGTTATTTCGCCGTCTGATTCGCCGGAGTCGCTTCGGATCAAAATCGCCAACTATCTTGCAGCGGGTACGGTAGTATGGGTCTTTAACCCGGTCGCGCGTAATGTTGAAGTCTATGTGCCCGGCCAACCGGTGAGGGTAGTCGGGATTGACGGCATTCTCGATGGTGGTGATATTCTGCCGGGCTTCAAGCTGGCTGTGAAAGACATTTTCCGCGATTGACTGTTCTGCTTGAGCTACTCCCGCTACACTCTGTCACATTTGCACCCATGCCGGCGGGGTATTTATGAAGCAGTCAGCAGTTAGCGGTCAGCAGTCAAAAGAAGTTGCCAGTTCTGAAAACTCAGCACTCAGCAGTCGGAACTCAGAACTCAGTACTCAGCACTCAGCACTCAGTACTTCCAATTCGGAACTCGGAACTCGGAACTCTCCCCTCATCCCTATTCTTCTCCTGGCGCTGACGCTGCTGTTTTTCCACCGGCTCGCGTTTTCCGGCCTGATACTGGCGCGCGGCGATGTGTACGCCTACTTTTACCCGTACTGGCACGTTCGCAATGCGGCGCTGATGAATGGACAGCTTCCGCTGTGGTCGCCGGACATCTTCATGGGTGTGCCGCTGCTGGCGAACAGCCAGGTTGGTACGTTTTACCCGCCGAACTGGCCGCTGGTGCCGTTTGACCCGCCCACCGGCATCACCATCAGTCTGCTGGCGCATGTGGTCTGGGCGCTGCTAGGGGCGTACTGGCTGGCGCGGCGAGTCGTTCGCTTGGACACGCTGCCGGCGCTGCTGGCAGCGGCTCTGTTCGGGCTGGGCGGCTACCTGGGGGCGAAGGCAGAAAACATCAACCAGCTACAGGCGCTGGCCTGGATGCCCTGGATATTTGGCATATTTCACCACGCCATCTGTAGGAGCGAACCGCCGGTTCGCCCCTACAACCTTCGTTCCATCTTGCTGCTCGGCATTGCTCTGGCGCTGCAAACGCTGCCCGGGCATCCGCAGACTGTCTTTATTACGACGGTGGGGCTAGTGGTTTACGGCATGACCGTAGGGACGAAGCATGCCTCGTCCCTACAGGCGCGACTTGGTAATGCGTTGCGTCCGCTGCTGGTGCTGGCCGGAGCGGGGCTAATTGCGCTGCTGCTGGCGTCGCCACAACTGGTGCCGATGCTGGAACTGATGGGCGGCTCGAACCGCAGCAGCGGCCTTAATCCGCAGCAGGCGATGGCGTTTTCGCTCAACCCGTTTGTGATCGGGCGCGGCCTGCTACCCAGCTACGACAGCCTGCTGTTTGGCGAATATGTGGTTTATGTCGGCGTGATTGGCCTGGGGCTGGCGATCATTGGGATCGTTAACGGCGTAGGGGCGAACCGCCGGTTCGCCCCTACCGATACCCCGCGCCGTCTGCCCTGGGTTCTGCTCGCCATTATCGGCTTCGGGTTGGCGTTGGGACTGTATAACCCGCTGTACTGGACGCTGGCGTACCTGCCGGGCTTCAGCTTTTTTCGCGTGCCGGCGCGCTGGCTGGCGCTGTTCGCGCTGGCGCTGGCAATACTGGCCGGCATCGGGCTGCAATCGCTGCAAGCCGGGACGCGCCCACGCGCCTGGGTGCTGGCGCTGGTCGTGCTGATCGTCGGCGGTTTGGCCTTCAGCACCCGGTTTACCGAGCAGATGGCGGTGGACGTAATCGGCCCGGCAGTGCCGACGGCGCGCAGCATGATTGCGTGGGTGGTCGCGCTGGCGGCGCTGGTGGGGGCGACTGTAGGGACACGATATATCGTGTCCCTACACCGTTTTGCTGTGCCTGTCCTGTGCGCGGCAGCTATTGTGGAACTGTTTTTCGCGTCGCGGGTGCTGGCCTACAACGAGGTCACGCCGCCGGACACGTTCACGGCACAGCGGTTTACCATCAGCCAACTGCGCGCTTACGCGATGGAACAGACGCCGCCAGGGCGCATCCTCAGTATCAGCGGGTTGCAGTTCGACCCCGGCGATGCCGACGCGCTGATTGCCCGCTATCGCGTGCTGGGCATGTCTGATCTGGCGATACGAATCGCGCTGGTGGATACCAAAATGCGCGAAACGCTGGCCGCTAACCTGCCGCTGGTGTGGGGCGTGCCAAGCGTAGATGGCTTTGACGGCGGCGTGTTGCCGACCGGCTGGTATACCCAGTTCACCTCGCTGCTGCTGCCGGCGGGCGAACTGCGCACGGTGGACGGGCGTCTGCGCGAAATTCTGGCGAAAGAAGCCTGCTGGGGCGCGTGTATCCCTGACCAGCGCTGGCTGAATCTGACCAATACGCGCTATCTCATCACCGATAAAATTTACGACCTATGGCACGAGGATGTGGCTTACGATACACAGTTTGTCGTGAAGCTGGAAACCGGCGGTAACACGATATTGGATGAGCTGCCGACGTTTGAAGCGACCGCGATAGACCTATTGTACCGCTGCGGGGACACTGACTGCTGCCGCAATGCCGCCTGCCGTGTGCCGACCGTGACGGTTACAGATGTGAACGGTGAAGCACAGGCGTTAACATTCGGGGGTGATGAAAGCGCGGTTGATACCTTCCGGCTGGCGCGGCTGCCCCTGCCCACGCCTCTGATCGCCCGCGCCGTGAACATTCGCGCCAATTCCCCGTTGGAACTGACCGCCGTGACGCTGGTGGATACCCGCACTGGCGATTTCCAGCCGCTAACACTCGGCCCCTGGCGGCGGGTGCTGTCCAGCGACGTGAAGCTGTACGAGAACCGGGACGTGCTGCCGCGCGCGTTTGTGGTCGGCGACGTGCTGGCCGTGCCGGACATGTGGCAGGGCAGCGAGGATACGCTGGCTCTCATGCGTGACCCGGCCTTTGACCCGACGCAGACAGCAGTGATCGCGACCGATAATAACGTAGGGGCACGGCATGCCGTGCCCCTACAGGCGACTACAGAAATCACATCCTACACCCCCACCCGCGTTGAAATCACAGTCAGCAGTGACCAGGATGCCTATCTCATTCTCACCGATGCTTATTTCCCCGGTTGGACGGCGACGGTGAACGGCCAGCCGACCAACGTGCTGCGGGCGGACGTCATGTTCCGTGCCGTGCCGATTACGGCAGGTGAAAGCAGCGTTGTTTTCGAGTACCGTCCCGGCTGGCATCCCTGGGCGCTGCTGATCGGTGGCGCGGCCTGGCTGCTTGTCACAGTCTGGCTTGTGGTAGCGTGGAAAAAATAAATTCGGTATCCTGAAAAAGAAATTTATGTGGGACACGACATATCGTGTCCCAATGATTCACCCAGAAAGCGGGTTGAGGGAGCGTCTATGGCAGACGTATTTATTTCCTATTCGCGGCGGGATGCTGAGTTTGTGCGGCGGCTGCACAGCCGCCTGACGGAGGCGGGACGTAACTGCTGGGTGGATTGGGAGGACATCCCGCCGACAGCGCAGTGGTTGGCGGAAATCTACGGCGCCATCGAAGCCGCCGATACGTTCATCTTTGTCATCAGCCCGGATTCGCTGGCGTCAAAGGTGTGCCGCCAGGAAATCGAACATGCTGCTCAGCTCAATAAACGTTTTGTTCCCCTGCTATACCGTCATGCCCCGGATATGCCCGTGCCCGAAGCCATTTCGGCCCATAACTGGATTTACTTCCGGGACAGCGACTCGTTCCAGGATAGCTTCAATCTGCTGACGACAGCCCTGGACACTGACCTGGACTACGTGCGCGCTCACACCCGGCTGCTGGTGCGCGCCGTCGAGTGGGAAAACAAGGGTTTAAACACCAGCTATCTGTTGCGCGGTGATGACCTGGGCGAGGCGGAAGCCTGGTTATCCCAAAGCGGTGGCAAGCAGCCCGCGCCCTCGGAACTGCATACGCGCTACATCATTCGCAGCCGGCAGGCCGCCAATGCCCGGCAGCGGGTGACGGTTGGGGCGCTGGCGGGCGGCCTGGTGCTGGCACTGGTGCTGGCCGGCTTCGCCCTGGTGCAGTGGAACAACGCGGTTGAAGCGCGGGCGACGGCGGTTGCTGAGTCGTTGAGCCGGGCAACACAGCAGCGGTTGGCAGAAGACAATGCCCGGATTGCGCAGCAGAATGCAGCCACCGCCCAATCTGCCGGCAGCACTGCCGTTGCCGAAGCGGAAAGCCGCGCCACTGCCCAGGCCATCGCTGTCGCGGAGGCCGAAAGCCGCGCCACGCAGGAACGAATTGCGGTCAATAGCGCGGCGACTGCGCGCGCTGCCGAGGCAACGGCTGTATCGCTGGCAAACGTCAGGGCGACGGCACAGGCCAACGCAGAAGTTGCACTGAGCGGCCAACTGGCGGCGCAGGCGCTCAACGAACTGGAAGAGCATCCCGATCTTGCCATGCTGCTCAGCGCCGAGGCGTACCGCATCCACGATACCTTTGAAGCCCGCCGTAGCCTGCTGACGACGCTCACTGACCGGCCTCAGCTTGTCACGTACCTGCGCGAACACTCACCCGATGGAAGCGTAACAGCTCTGGCTGTCAGCCCTGATGGTCATACGCTGGCTTCTGGCGACGAAACTGGCATCATCATCCTGTGGGATATAACCACCGGCGAGCGCCTGCATCCGCGTCTGGTTGACCATAGCATACGGGTCGTGGCGTTGGCTTTTAGCAACGACGGAAAACGGCTCTTTTCAACCGATATGAGAGAAAATCTGATCATCTGGGATGTTGCCAGCGGCCAGCGTTTAACCTGGCCGCATGTGGGTGAAGAACTTGATGGTACGCTGGCCGCCGCGTTCAGCCCTGATCGGTCTATAAAGGCTTCCAGTACGATTCTTCAAGACCAGATTGTTTTTTGGAACACTGAAACCGGGCAGCACATCGGCCAACCGTTGACGGGCCATACCGGGTATCTGGAGGGCCTCGCCTTTAGCCCGGACGGTCGTCTACTGGCTTCCATCAGTGAAGACCGAACGCTGCGGCTGTGGGACGTGCAGACCGGACAGCTAATCGGCGACCCCTTACAAGGTCCCGAAGCCGAATGGGCAACCGACCTCGCCTGGAGTCCTGATAGCCAAATCCTGGCTGTGGCCTATCTCGGTTATGGCCTGGTGCTGTGGGATGTTGAAAAACACGAGGAAATCGTGCGGCGGGATGTCAACATCGACTCACCTGAAACGATTTATAAGTTGATTTTTGCGCTTGACGGCAAAACCCTTCTTGCCGGTTTGAACACCGGGACGATTGTGCAGTTGGACGCCTCCACCCTCGAACCAACTGGTGTCTCCCTAAGAGGTCACACCGGCGAAGTGACCGCCCTGGCGTTAACCCCCGACGACAACACCCTGATTTCGGGCAGCGTGGACGGCACTGTGATTATCTGGGATATGGTGGGGCGTTCGGCGCTGGGGCACGAACTCCTCGGCCAGCCGGATACCGCCGGTTTACGCCAGTTAGCCTTCAGCCCAGACAGCCAAACCTTAAGCATTCTCCAGTGTGCGGGCGACTGCAAACAGCGCGAGTTTACACGGTTAGATGTGGCAACCGGCCAGCTTGAAGGCGACCCAGTGGCGTTTTCCAGCGACCAGTTTGAGAATTTCCAAATGGTGTTCAGCCCGGATGGGACGCGTATGGTTTCCGGCGGTCTCGATAACACGGTTATTCCCGTTGATCTGGCGACAGGTGGGCAAATCGGTGAGCCAATACGCGGCCATACCGACTCGCCGGTTGCTTTCGCTTTCAGCCCCGATGGAACGGTGCTGGCGTCTGCTGGGTTGGACAGCGTCGTGCGGCTGTGGGACGCAAATACCGGAGAACCGCGCGGCACTCTATCGCCGGGTGATTCCGGTATTCCAGCTTCCACATTCTGGAGCTTAACCTTCAGCCCGGATGGGACGCTGCTGGCCGCCGGCGGTGGGGATGGGTATATTCGCGTCTGGGATGTCGCCAGTCGCGAACTGCTGGCCGAATACGATGCGCATAACTTCTCCGTCGTGCAAGCGATTGCTTTTAGCCCGGACAGCCGGCTGCTGGCATCTGGCGGTTGGGATTTCTCGATTGTGCTTTGGGATACGCAGACCCAACAGCGCGTGGGGCAGCCACTTCTGGGGCATACGAACGGCATTAACACACTCGCTTTCAGCCCGGACGGGCAGTTTCTGGCATCAGGTAGTCGAGATCAACACATCATCCTGTGGGATGTGGCAACCGGGCAGCCGTTTGGTACGCCATTAACCGGGCATATGTTTGCGGTTCATAACCTCGTGTTCAGCCCGGATGGCCGATGGATGGCCTCTACCGACGGCTACCGGGTGATCCTGTGGGATATGGGCGTAGACGGTTGGCGGGAAGCTGCCTGCCGCCGGGCACGTCTGAACTTTACCCTGGCGGAATGGGAGCGTTTTTTGCCGGGACAGCCATACCGTCCGGTCTGCCCAAACAACGTCGCGGGACTGCCAGAGTTCATCAGCCGCGCGGGGGCACTGGCACAGGACGGCAATCCCCAGGCGGCAACAGTCTTTAAAACGGCAGTGGAGTGGGCCACACAAACAAACGATAGTCGCTATGTAGTGGAAACCTGCTATCAAGGCGCGCTGAACGGTTTCGCCGCCGTCGTGATGCCCGCCTGCGATTATGGGGTGCAGCTCTTGCCGGAACGCGGCGCGCCTTATCATCGGCGTGGTATCGCCCGTGCTTTGACCGGCAATTATGCCGGAGCAGCCGAAGATTTCCGGGTGATGCTGGACTGGCTGAAAGAATGGGACGCCGGTTTCCCCGTCTCGCTGCAAGGGGCTTACGATGCGCTTGCGCCGGACATCCAGGGCTGGATTGACGAACTCGAAGCCGGACGCAATCCCTTTGATGAAGCGACGCTGGCGGCACTGCGGGAAAGCTAGGCGCGTGCTATAGTTGCTGCCATGAAAACGCTACTGGCGCTGCATTCCCCTGACCCTGCCGTCATGGTTCGCCCGGTGCGCCTGACCGACGCCGAACCACTGCACGCCCGCTGCTGGCCATCGCGCCCATTTGCGGCGGTGTACAACCTGTTGTCTCGCACGATTCGGAACGCCGCCGATGGGCGCGGGCTGGGTCTGGTGGTGCTGGATGACGAAGGGGAGGTGCAGGGCTACGGGCAAACGGCGCTGTGGCCGACCTGTGCCGAAATCAGCGATCTGGTAGTGACGGAGGCCTACCGGGGGCGGGGTTTTGGCACGGCGCTCATTCAGCACCTTGCGCGCGAAGCGGCGCGGCTGCAAGCGCCCGCTATCGAAATCGGCGCGGCGCTGTCGAACCCCCGCGCGCTGGCGCTATATCGGCGGCTCGGCTTCGAGGACAGCCACACCCTGATGCTGAACGTGGGGCAGGGCAAGGAGGCGGTGCTGTTCCTACGGCTGGAACTGCGCGGACGGCGGCTGGAATAACCGCCCGGACGCAGGGGCGGGTGTCCCTCATCTGGATTGCACGGTGGCTTTCACCATCTGCGCCAGGTCGGCAATTGCCTGGTCAACGTATAAATTTCTAATGTCCAGAATATGCACGCCATCATGCTGCAACAGAGACGCGATGTGCGGCGCGGTTATATCTGTCGGAGCAACGTAACTCTCCTGAAACACCGGAATCATCGGTTTGTTCAACTGATGCGCGTGTTCCACCTCGCGCTGCACCCAGTCCGACTCGAACGTGTTATCCGCCAGCAGACAGACAAACACATCACTGTCCTCGATGGCGTGCAGCAGTCGGGTAGGGAATGGCCCGCCGCCGTCCTGCTTGCGGGTATCCACATAGGCCTCGATGCCGGCAGAATTCAGTTTTACGGCTAACAGGGTCGCCAGCATGGCGCTGGGTGCGCGGCGGTAGCTGATGAATACCTGCGGCTGCGCGCGTTTGCGTGCCGGTTGGAGAGCCGCCGCAAATGCCTGGGCAAACTCATTCACCGTTGTATAACGCTCATCCGGGTTTTTTGCCAGCGCCTTTCGCAGCACGTCGGAAACCGCTTCCGGCACATCAGCGCGTCCGTTGTCAGCGGCCACCCGGTGCGCGCTCGGAACCGACCGGTTCAGATGTTTCTCGCGGAATTCCGATGGGTCGGCCCCGGAGAAAGGCGTCTCCCCCGTGACCATCAAATACGCCAGCGTCGCCAGCGCGTACTGGTCAGTTCGAGGGGTCGCGGCTTCGCTGCGCCACTGTTCCGGCGCCATGAAGGCTGGCGCGCCGACCACGTTCACCGATTTCCCGGCAGTCTGGGCGATGGCAAAATCGGTGATATACGGCTCACCGGCATCATCAAAGACGATGGCGCTCGGTTTGAGGCCGCTGTGAACCACATCCCGGCTGTGGGCGTAGTGGAGCGCCCCGGCCAGTTTGACCACAATATCGGCGCTTTCGGACAGCGACAACGGCGCTGCCAGGCGTTTGGTGATCGAGTCGCCGCTTAAAAGCTGCATCACGATATAGCTGGTGTTTTCAATCGTGCCGTATTCATACACGCTGACGATATTTGGGTGGCGCAGGTTGGCCGCCGTCTGCGCCTCGCGGGTGAACTGTTCGATGTAGCCGGGGTAGGTTGCCAGATCAGGTGACAGCACTTTGAGAGCAACTTCGCGGTTCATGGTGCGGTCATACGCCTGGTAAATGGCGCTCTTGCCGGTGCGGTTCAGCCGCTTGCCCACCTGGTAACGCTCATTTATTTCCTGCCCTTCGAGATTCGGTACGGTCAGGGGCGTTTCGCTGACGAACTTAAACGTTGTCGTGCCCACTTTGATGATCGAATCGAAATACAACTTCACGGGTTCGTTTGGGCGAAGCTGCCGTCCATCAACTTCCGTCCCGCCGCTGCTCAAATCGGTGATCTGGTACTCATCACCAACTTTTTCGATTCGGGCATGCTGGCGTGATACGGTGAGGTCATCGTCCAGGTTCAGGTCGGCAGTCTGGCGGCCAATCATAAACGGGGTATGGATGATTTTAACCGTTCTGCCGATCAGGGCGCTTTGTCCGGACTGCATCACAGTGAGCTGAATACCCAGGCTCTTGCGGATTTGCACGTCTTCCGTCAGGAAGCCGCCCTCGCGCAGCGAGTCCAGTTCAATCAGCGCGGATCGCATCATGTCCGGCGCGGGCGGCGGTGTCAGCACCGGAATTTCTGGCGCGGTCGGTAGGACGGCCTCTGAGACGGGCGGCTCTGGTTTTGGCTCCGGTATCGTTACGGCTGGCTTTACAGCCGGTTTTTCCTTAACCGCCGCAGGCGGACGTTCACGCCGGGATAGTTCCCGCCACGCCAGCAGCGCCCCGGCGATCAGCAAAACGGCCAATGCGGGAATACCCAGCGTCAGCCGGCCCTGCTCGGAACTGAGCAAAACCGCCATCGCCTGAACGGCCAGCAGCGCCAGCGTTAGCACCACGATTATCACCAGCGTGGGGCGCCAGGGAAACGCACCTTGCGCGCGGGATGGCGGGCGTTTAGCAGCCGGTGCAGCAGGAACGGGGTAGGCTGTGCCAAAACCCGAGGGAGGGGAAGTCGGGGGTGGGGTAGGCGGAGGGCCATAGCGATCACCGCCGGCGCGCGGAGATGGTGCCTCCGCCATCGTCGCCTGATCCAATGGAATCGCTCTGGGCGGCAGGGTCGAAAAAACGCTGCCGGCTTCCCCCGCGCCGCCAATGGCTATTTCCAGCGCCCGCGCAAACTCCAGCACGTTGGGAAAGCGGTTCACCGGGTCTTTTGCCAGCGCCCGTTCCAGAATGGACTGAACTACATCCGGCAAATCCGGGCGCGCGGTCTGGATGCGGGGTGGTGGCTCGTAAACGTGTTTCTGGAGCAGGCCAAAGGGCGTATCGGCCTCAAACATGGGACGGCCTGCCAGCATTTCGTAAGCCATCACCGCCAGCGAGTACTGATCGGAAGCCGGGGACACTGCCTCACCGCGCCACTGTTCCGGCGACATAAACGCCGGCGTGCCAATCATCACGCCACTGCCGGTTAAACTGGTAGACGACGTAAGAATGTGGGCAATGCCGAAATCACCCAGGTAAGCGTGCCCAAGCTCATCAAACATAATGTTGCTTGGTTTGATGTCCCGGTGAACAATCCCCTGCGAATGGGCGGCGTACAGCGCGTTGGCAATTTCACTGATGATTCGCGCCGCCTGCGCCGGCGACATCAAACTTCTTCGCAACTGCTCGGCCAGCGAACCGCCGTTTAACAACCGCATTACCACATAAGTCCGGTTTTCCTGTGAGCCATAGTCGTAGATGGGGATGATATTGGGATGTTCCAGCAGGGCGGCGGTTTGGGCTTCGCGGCTGAAACGTTCAAAAAAAGTCGGGTCATCTGCCAGCGATGGCTGAAGCACCTTGATCGCAACGTGGCGCTGTAACGTGGGCTGGTAAGCGCGGTAAACCGCACCCATGCCGCCTTTACCGAGGAGATCGCGGATTTCATACTGGCCGATCCGCTGCCCGACCAGATTATCAACTCCGTAGTTGGACATATGGCCGCCTGGTTCGACATGCTAACGGTTTTTACATTATATAAGATTATCCAGCCATAAGTTGCAGTGAACTAACAAGCTCCTCGACCCGCGCCATGCGCTGGTCATAGGTGTGGTGGGCATAGGCGTGGTCGCGGGCGCGGCGGGCAAGGGCCTCGCGCTCGGCGTCGTGCGCCAGATAATAGGCCACCTTCGTCTGCAGATCGTCCTCATCACTGTAGGTCACAATCGTTTCGCCGGGGGTAAACCACTGGCACGTCCCCGGCAGATCGTCGGCGATCTGAAACACACCGACTCCGGCGGCCTCGAACGTGCGCATGTTGCCGCCATAGCGCATAAAATCGCCGTGCGTGTTGATCGTGATTTTAGCTGCCGACAGCACCCGCAGCATGGACTCGCCCAGCGCCCTGCCGCGCACGAACGGGCGCAGGCTCGGCGGGACTTCGTGTACGCTCCAGATGCCCAGGTCAAAGTCGCGCAGCGCCTCCAACGCCTGCACGCGGCGGCGGTACAGGTTGTCCGGCACAAGCGTGCCGACGAAGCCCACATCACAGGCATAGGCGGCGCGTTCCTCTGGCGACAGATCGTAGGGATGGTGAAAGTCCGGGTCGCAGGCGGAAATTGGCAGACATTCCATCCGGCTCGCACCCAGTTCCAGCCATTGGATGCCGTGATAATAGTCGTTGACCAGCACCAGATCGTAGAGCCGCGCGGCACGTTTTTCGATGGGGCGGGCGAACACGATGGGCGATACGCCGGTGGAATACACCAGCTTGCAGCCGGTTTCGCGTTTGATGGCCGCCAGCGTGTCCGGGACGATCACGCTGTTATCGCCCACCAGCCACAGCACATCCGGCGCAAACTCGCGCGCTTGTTCGATCAGCCTGCGGTTGCGCAGGCGGTAATCGGGGTTAACCTCCGGCGGCACGCGGCTGGCAAGCGCGGCGATCAGCTTGCCGGGCGTGATGCCCTGCGTGTGCCGAAGTGAATGGACGCCACCGAAGAACGGGATATTGCGGTAAAACACATCGGTAATGTGGCCGCGTTTGCGCAGCGCCTTATCCCACAGGTGCTGACCCATGCTGGGCGGAAACAGCGGTGGCGGCTGTCCCGGCGGGGTGGCGGCGATAGCCGCTTGCAGGGCTTCGGGATGGTGGAGCGAGGCAACAAACAGGATGCGCATAGGGTTTTACATTATGCAACTGTATAGGGTCACGGCGCGCCGTGACCCTACGGGAAATATGGGGATGATTATACCCTATCGAAACCCTTGTAGGGGCGAACCGGGGCGGTTCGCCCCTACGAAAAACCGCCAAATTTTCCTTTACGCCCCCGCTTCCTCGCCCAGTTCATAACGCGGGCCAACACATGGCCCGGCCAGCTTAATCATCGGCTGGTCCAGCGGCGCGCACCAGCGCGACCAGCGCGCGGATTTGTAAAAGAAGTTCAGCGTTGAATCGGTCTGCTTATAATTCTGGTTGGGCTTGTCTGGCAGGAAACGAGCGAAAAGCTGCTGTTTCAGCGCATCGGTCATCAGCAGCAGCGGATTGATAATCCAGTCGTCGCCAAAGCGCACTTCAAAATGCAGGTGATTCCAGCCGCCGTTGATAGACTCGTGTTCGACCTCCGCAACGACCGTATCCGGCGTGATCGCCTGTCCCTTGCTGAACGGGCGCGCACTGGTGATGTGCTGGTAGATGAAGGTGTATGGGCCGTTTTTCAGGACGACGCGGGTGTTGTTTTTGCTCGGATACTCGGTTTTGACGTACTCGCCGGCAATACCGGCGTAGACGCGGATGCCGGGGCGCTGGTTGTTGCCGAAGTCCAGCCCACCGTGCAAACCCTGCGAATAGCGGTCGTAACCGTAAGCGCGACCCTGCGTGTAAGCCCACATATTGTTGCCGTAATACTGGAACCACTGAATATCATTTAAGTCTACCGGCAGCCGCGTGACCAGCACGCCGCGCCCCGGTAGGTCTTCGACGCGCGGGCCGTTCGGGCCGATGTACGGCAGGCCGGGAATCGTGCCCGGTTCGGCCAGGAACACGGTTTTGCCGTCAAGACTCTGGATGGCCGACCAGCCCAGATCGTGCCGGGCCCAGTAATACCCATCGGCCTCGCGCACTGTGTCCATATCCACTTCCAGCACTTTGCCGCGCTTCAACTGGATGATGATGAAGCCGCGTGGATCAGTGGATGGCTGCGCGCGGACTTTGGTCGGCTGCGCGCACTGCATCAGCAGCTTGCTTTTGTAGTGTGCCGGCAGCTCAACGCGCTGCGGCGGAGCGATGCCCAGCGCCGCCGGGGACACGTCAAACACCTCTTTCATGAAGATTTCGCGGCCATTGGTGCTGCACTCTGCCGACCAGCCCAGGTCGTGTTTCCACCAGACGTAACCGCCGGCTTCGGTGCGTGAGGTTGGGTCAACTTTGATTTCCGCCGGACGGAACAACTTTTGCCCGGTACGTAACCCATTGGGCGCGTTCCGCACGCTGATATTCTGCGCCCAGACACGGAAGATGCGCGGCGCGTTCGCCGGGCGGTCAGTGATGTCGAGCATAAACACGTCGTCACCCTCGCTGTTGCGTGCCGCCGACCAGCCCCGGCCATGCTGCACCCAGACGTAGCCGCCTTTTTCGACCGGTTCGCCCAGCACGGTAATCTCAGCACCCTGCGTTAACTGCTCGCCCAACCGTTGCCCATCGGGTTCGGCGCGGATGCCCACTGGCCCATCAATCACTTTATAGCGTCGCTCTCCGGCCATTACACCTCTCCTCTAACTCTTGCCACTGCTCATTGTCGCTGTGATCGCCCGCTTTGACAACCTGCTTTACAGCCCATCAAGGCCGTGTTAGAATTTATGTTCGAATACAGGTGAGGAAATGATGATGAGCCAGAATGCTGTACAGCGTCTTTATCTGATGCAGGTCGGGATTATGCCGGAATACCAGATTCCGATTGTGTGTTATCTGGTGCAAACGGGTGACGGCAGGAATATCCTGATTGACAGTGGTCTACCGGAGATTATGCCTGAAGGAGAATCGGAGTTCGAGAATGGGCAGGACGTTATCGAGCAGTTGGCGAGCATGGGCTTAAAACCGGACGATATTGATACCGTCATTTCGACGCACTATGATCTGGATCATGCCGGAAGACACGCAGCATTCACAAAGGCGCAATATGTTGTTCAGCGCGTGCATCATTTGGACGCGGCGAGCAACCCACGTTTTGCTGCCACTCGACCCCAGTGGGATCAGCCGATGGAACGGATTCGGCTGGTAGACGGGGACACGGAACTGCTGCCGGGGCTGGAGTTGATCGAAACGAGCGGGCATGTGCCGGGGCATCAATCGGTGCTGGTGCGGCTACCCAACACGGGCGCGGTTCTGCTGCCGATTGACGCTGTGCCCTTCGGCGAGGGCTTTACCCGTGACAAGCAGGACGATGGAACTAACCCGGACGCCGAAGCCATCCGCGCCAGCACGATCAAACTGCTTGATCTGGTTGAACGGGAGCATGTCGCGCTGGTGATTTTCGGTCATGACGGGGAGCAGTGGGAAACGCTGAAAAAAGCGCCAGCGTTTTATGAGTAGTGGAAAGAGGTTAAACGGTTAGCAAGGGGTGTGGACATCATGCTGGATGAACAACTGCTGGACACATGGACCATTCACCACCGGATAACGCTGTATCTGCTGGACGCGATTACCCCGGAGGCGCTGAACGCCGCGCCCGACAAAGGCCGCAGTGTGGGGCAGATGCTGGCGCACCTGCATAACAACCGGTTGACGTGGCTGGAAGCCGCCGCGCCGGATTTACTGCAAGGGTTATCCAAAATCCCGGCAAAAAAGAAAGACACGTTTGAGAAGGATACGCTGCGCGCCGCGCTGGAAGCGTCAGCGCAGGTCATGGAAATGTTGTTCCGGCGCGGGTTTGAGACAGGCAAAATCAAAAATATGAAACCACACGCGGCAGGAGGGTTTGGATATTTTCTGGCGCACGAATGGTATCACATCGGGGAAATCGGGATGACGCTGGCGCAGGTGGGCTATCCCCTGCCGGATGCCGTCGGTTACGGGCTGTGGGAGTGGGGGAAACGGTAAGCGGGCCAGTTTGCTATTAGCCACAATCGCCAGACAGGGTTTGCCAGTCCAGCCCCATCATCTGCGTGCCGATAGCCAGCCGCAGCACGCCGTCCGCGCCCAAACTATCCCACACACGCACGCCGCCATAGATGCGCATGGCATTACACGTCGCACCGTCGGTGTCCTTTAGCGTGAGGATATTCCCGCCGGTGCTGACGAGCAGCAGCTTATCGTCCATTTTCTGCACCTGCGCCTGCCCACTCATACCCGGCAGGTCCGCCTGCCAGCGCAGACCGCCGTTGTGGTCATAGGCGGTGAGCGTGGAGGGACAGGTAGGGACACGACATGGCCTGTCCCTACTGACCACGTATAAAGTGCCATCGTCCGCCACCAGCACACCGCTGTCCGCACCGCCCGGCGGCGCATCGTCTTTCACCAGCGACCACACGCCATCTGCGCCGACGCGCCACAGCCCGCCCTGCGAGTACGCCAGCAGCGCGCCATCCCGCGCGGCAGCGAAACTGGCGGGGGCGCGCAGCGTGGCCGTGTCCAGCAGTCTGCCGTCCGGCGATACGCTGAACAGGCGGTGGCCGGCGGACAGGAACGCCCACACCTTTGGCGCGGCGAAAGCGTCTACGATGGGCGGCATGCCATCCAGACGCCATGCGGGAGTCGTGCGGTCGGCGCCAAAAGCGACCAGCACGTTGTCCGGCGTCTGGAACATCAGCGTATCGCCTGTTACTAACACCTGCTGCTGAAGCGGAACGTTCGTCGTCCACGCTTCGCCGGGCGTGCCATCCAGTCCAAACGGCTGCATCGTGCCATCGGCAAAGGCGACCGCCGCCGCGTTTTCGTAAGCGAACACGCCGACCGCCTGCCGGTCAAAGTTGACACGCCACAGCAACCGGCCATCCGGCGTCAGCCGCCGCAGGCGGTTGCTGTCCAGGTAAACCAGGCTGTGGTCGTCCAGTTCGACGGGCGGGATACGCCAGTCGGCGCTTAAGGACGTATGCCAGCGGTGCGACGCTTGCAGCCAGGCGCTCCAGTTGGTGACAAACGGCGTTGGCTTCACCCAGCCGAGTTGATCGGGAAAATCCCAGGTATAGCCGGGGCCAGGCACGTCCGGCTGGTTGGTGCGGATTTCAAAATGCAGGTGCGGGGCCGGGCGCGCATTGCCGACGCTGCCTACTACATCGCCCATTTTGACACAGCCATAGCGCGCCGGGAACGGCGTCTCCGGGCGTTCTTCCATATGACCATACTGGCTGTAGGCGATGCTGCCGTCCGGGAACGTGTGCTCGATGATGACCACGCCGCCATCGCGTCCCCAGCCCAGCGGCGCGGAATAGGTTACGCGTCCAGCGGCAATGGCGCGCACCGGTTGGCCGTAGCTGCTGCCGCGCCCGCCGTAATAATCCTCGCCGGTGTGGTAGCGCCCCTGGTGGCGCGGGCTGGGCACACCATAATCCTGCACGAGCCGGAACTGCGTCACATCCACCGGGAAGCCGATGCTTGTCACTGTGCCGCACTGTCCCTGTGCGCGAACCGGCGCGACCGCGATCAACAGCGCCGACAACGTTATGAAAAAACGGTAGCCAAAAGAACGCATAGTTGCCAACCTGCCTGAACGGGACTATGCTGACGATGATAGCACAACAAGCAGGAGGAGTGGACACGTGGGGAGCAAAATCCGCAACGGTTGGGAACTGTCGAAACAAAGCTGGGGCGCGCTGCGCGCCAATCCGCAGTTACTCATGTTTCCGGTGATTTCGATGATCGGCATGATTATCGTCACCATCCTGTTTCTGATTCCCATTTCGGCGACCGGCATCTTCCAGGCGCTGACGCAGGAAGGTACGGTAACAAATGACATCGCCGGGGTGATCGCCACCATCGTGCTGTTTCTGTATTACGTCGTCGCCTATACCGTCGTCATTTTCTCGAACACGGCGCTGGTCGGCGCGGCCATGAAGATCATTCACGGCGAACCGGCGACGGTCAACGACGGGATTCAAATCGCCTCGGCGCGGCTGGGCAAGATCATCGTTTACGCCATCATTTCGGCGACGGTCGGGATGATCGCACGCGGCATCCGGGACGCGGGACGTGACTCTAAAAATCCGATTATTGCTATCCTGGCGGCCATCATCGGCGGGCTGCTGCAGGGCGCGTGGAATTTGCTGGTCTTTTTTGCGATTCCGGTGCTGGTGGTGGAGGACTGCGGCGTGGTGGACTCGCTCCGGCGCAGCTTTGACCTGTTCAAACGCACCTGGGGCGAACACTTCACCGGCAGCACGGCCATCGGCGGTATCACCTGCCTGGCGTATGTGGCGGTGTTTATCATCGGCGGGCTGATTGTGTTTGCCGCTATTGCGACCGAATCGGCGGCGCTGATTATCGGCGCGGTGGCGCTGGTCATCCTGGCGATTGTGATGCTGGGGCTGCTCCAGGGCGCGGTCAACGGCATCTTTCAGGCGTCGCTCTACAAATACGCCACCACCGGCGACGCCGGCCCATTCATTGACACGGCACTGGCACGCGAGGCGTTCGCGGCGGCATAACCCCATTCTAAATCAATTCTAATCCGGCGCCGGTATGATTGTGCCAGCGCCGTTTCTGTAGGGGCGCGCGACCGTGCACCCCTACCGATGTTTGTATCGCGCGCCAAACGCTAACGGTTAACCGCTATGCAAAAACCTGACGTCCTGTTGATCGTGCTGGATACCCTGCGCCGTGACCGTCTCTCCGGCTACGGCCACAGCCGTGACACCTCGCCGGAACTGGATGCCTTCGCGGCAAAAGCAACCGTGTTTGATCGCGCTGTGTCACCTGCGCAGTGGACGATTCCAGCGCACGCTTCCCTGTTCACAGGGGTGTATCCCAGCACGCACCAACTAACTGAAGCCAATGCCCGGCTATCCGGCCTGTTCCCGACGCTGGTGGAAATCCTGCGCGGCGCGGGCTATCACACCGTCGGCTTTTGCAACAATCCGCTGCTTGGCGTGCTGAATAACGGCCTGCGGCGCGGCTTCGAGCGGTTTTACAACTACGCCGGCACCGTGCCGAACCGCCCGTTTGACACCGGCGAACCCGCGCTGGTGAAAGCGTTTAAGACCCGTTTCCGCCGCCATGTCGCCCGCCCGATTGAAAATCGTTTCGCCAATTCCGACACGCTGTTCCGGTTGTCCATGAGTCCGCTGGTCGTGCCGGTCTGGTCGCGGCTGATTAACTTCAAGGGTCACACCGCCAGTACGATAGATGACATGATCGCCTACTGGGGGCAGCATCACGCCGGCGGCGCGGAACGTCCGCTGTTCGCGTTTGTGAATCTGATGGGCGCGCACCTGCCGTACAGACCGCCACAGGATTATGTAGACCGGGTGGCGCCAGAACTGCGCCGTGACCGCCGCGCCTACAACTTCGTGCGGCGCTTTAACGCCGACGCCGGGCGCTGGGCGTCGCCGCCTGACCCGGCGCTGGCGGACTGGCAGCGCGCGGCGCTGCTGGATTTCTACGACGCTGAAATTGCCTATCAGGACGCGCAGTTGGGGCGCTTGCTGCGCTACCTGCGGCAGTCCGGTGCGCTCGATAACACGCTGGTCATCATTCTGGCCGATCACGGCGAAGGGCACGGCGACCATGATTTCTTCGGGCACGGCTTCGTTGTGTATCAGGAACTGGTGCATGTACCGCTGGTCATTCGTTATCCCGACCGCTTCCCGGCAGGCAAGTGCATCAGCGCCACAGTCTCGACGCGGCGGGTGTTCCATACGATACTCGACGCGGCGGGCGTGCCGCCTCCATTGGACGAGGCCGACCCGAACGCCAATATCGGCGCGCTGACGCTGGCAAACGTCACCAACGGCCACCCTGATACTGAGGGCAACGTCGCCTTTGCTGAAGCGTTTCCGCCGCAGACGTTTCTGGGATTCATCCAGCACCGCAACCCGGCGCTGATTCAACGGCTGCGCCTGTCACTGGTGCGCCGGGGCGTGTATGACGGCGAGCACAAGCTGGCGCTGGTTGGCGATCAGGTGGAAGGGCTGTACGACGTGGCCGCCGACCCCGCCGAGACCGCCAATCTTGCCGCACAGGACAGCCGCCGCGCTGCCGCCTTGCAGCAGCAGGCCGCCGCGTTTGTGGCTGAAGCCGAACGCCTCCGGGCGGGGGCGGGCACATCCGGGGAAATGGATGAGTCGGTGCTCGATCATCTGCGGGCGTTGGGGTATGTGGAGTAGGATATAATATAACGTGAATTAGTGCGGAGGGTTGGTATGGCAGCAAATGCAGTTTCCCCGGTGTATCAGGAATTAGTCGAATACCTGGCACAGTCCGCCACGCCAGAACAAATTCTGGCGTTTAAAGTCTCAGCTACGATGCAGCGGCGGGCTGATGAACTTCTGGACAAAAACAATGAGGGCGAACTCACGCCGGAAGAAACGATAGAACTCCAGCAAATGCTCCAGTTTGAGCGGATGGTGTCTCTCCTGAAGGCTCAGGCAGCCGGTATGCTGAAACAATCGTGAGCCGAGTTCCTTCATCTATACGCGATACGGTGCGCCGGCGTGCCGAAGGACGCTGCGAATATTGCGGCAAGCAGGAACGTTTCAGTCCCTACAGTTTTCATGTAGATCATATTATTCCCGTAAAGCGGCATGGCGGTTCACTGGGTTTGGAAAATCTGGCCTGGGCATGTTTCGATTGCAATACCAACAAGAGCGATGATATATCCGGCTATGATGAACTGACTGGAGAACTCACACCGTTGTTTAATCCTCGGAGGCAGTCCTGGAATGAACACTTTGGAATAAGCGATGCAGTTATTATTGGAAAGACTCCGGTTGGGCGGGTTACGGCTCGCCTGTTGCAAATGAACGAAACCAGCCGGCTTAAAGCCCGTCGCGAATTGATTGAAAAAGGACTGTGGTAAATGGACGACTCCGCCCGCATCCGCGAGATTTACGAGCGCATCAGCGAGGCCGCGAAAAACTGGCCGCCGACCACCCTCAGCTACTATAAGGGCCAGCCGTTTAAGGCGCTGATCGCCGCCATGTTGAGCGCGCAGACCCGCGAGGAGCAGACCTTCCTGGCGATGAACAACCTGTTCGCGCTGGCGGACAACCCCGACGACATGCTCAAGCTGACCGATGAACAGATTACCGAAGCGATCCGCCCGGTCATGTACTGGGAAAACAAAGTCAAATACGTCCGTGATATTGCGCAGCGCGTGGCGGCCAATGGCGGCGTTGTGCCGCAGACGGTTGACGAGCTGATGGAATACAAGGGTGTCGGCTGGAAAGTGGCGGTGCTGACGCTGGCCGTTGGCTACGGACGCACCGAGGACATCACGGTTGATGTCCACGTCGGTCGCATTGGCAAGCGGCTGGGGCTGGTCAACCCGGATACGAAGCAGCCGCCGAAAATCAACGAAGAACTGAAACAGAAGCTACCGCGCGAATACTGGCCGCACTGGAACGGACTGATGGTGCAGTTCGGGCGCGAGGTGTGCAAGCCGACCTATCCCCAGTGCGCCACCTGTCTGGTGCGCGACCTGTGCCCGCAGATCGGCGTAGTGCAGACCGGCCCGCGCAGCTTCAAGGATGCGGCTTACGTGTAAACCGTCATCTACCCGGACTTTTGCTCCGCTTGACGCTGTTTCCTAAATCAGCCTATAACTACCGTATCGGTATAGACCACAATTGAATAGCGGGGGAGGATGGAATGGGCACGGCACTGGCGGTTGGGCTGATCGAATCTGGCGTCCTGATGGCAATCTTCTTTATCCTGGGGCTGACCGGCTGGATTCCGTCGTCGGAGGATGACGACTGCATCGCGGCTAACGATTGTTACTGCGAGAGGCTGCATCCCGGCATGATTAAGCAGCCAATCAATACCTGGTCAAACCTCGGCTTTATGCTGGCTGGGCTGGTGATCCTCATCATGGTCGGTGGCAGCGGCCTAAACCCCGCTACCGAGCCGAACCCGATGAAAGCGCCGTCGCTGCTGGCGATTCTCTATGGCGCGGTGGTGATCTTCCTCGGCCCTGGCAGCATGTTTTTCCACGCTTCGATGAAACAATGGGGCGGCTGGCTGGACACCTTCTCGATGGTGATTTTCACCAGCTTCCTGTTTCTGTACGATCTCATCCACACGCTGTTTAACGCCGGCAGCGCCGTGTTTCTCGTCCTGTGGCTGATCGCCAACGTCGCGCTCGGTTACTGGACGTGGTGGATGGATAAAAACCATCGCGGTTCAAAAATTCTGGGCTTAACCCCTGGCTCGTTTGCGTTTGGCTCGTTTGCCATCCTGTGGGTGGTTCTGCAATTCATCATCCTGCTGGGCGGAGCGGGCGGCACCGGGCGCGGCTGGACCTTTTTTATCCTGGCGGTGGTGTCGTTTGGCAGCGCCTTTGTCGTCTGGCAGTTATCGAAAACCGGCGGGCCACTGTGCAAGCCGGATAGCTGGCTGCAAGGGCACGGCCTGTGGCATTTGCTCGGCGCGCTGACGGCCTTTTTTATCTTCCTGTATTTCCAATCGGGTGTGCGGTAGAAGTTCCGTTGCCGAGTCGTGGGCTGGCAGTCGGGTGGCCATCCAGATGATGATCTCGCTTTACCCCTATAATCTCGTTTGTAATTTTAGCTGAGTCCGGTCAATATGTAGGGACGCGGCACAACGGAACGAGGAGGAGAACGAGATGAAGCGACTGGTATGGGCTGCCCTGCTGCTGAGTTTACTGGTCACCGGGGCGGCCAGCGCGCAAACGGGGTGTGAAGCGGCCTTCGACGACGTAAACGCCTTCGCAGCGGAGGTGTTTGAGAAGACGCTGCCCAACGTCGAAAACGGTGTCATCCCCTGGGATGCGACCGAATGGGAGAACATCGTGCGGCGGGTGGTCGGCACGAGTGAGTTTTTCCTCAACAACTGCGCTGACCCTGACCAGCCGCTGGCGGAACAGCCGGAGGTGGTGGCGCAGTTGGCGGAACTGAGCCAGATCAAGCCGCCGGTTGAAGCGGTGGACGTGGGTGGCGACTTCGGCGCGGTGCCGCTGGCGACTGATTTTGAACCGACGACGGAATTCCTTGATCTGAACGGCGACGGCGTGGACGAACTGCTGCTGCATACGCAGGTGCCGTACTTCTCGGAGAAAACGGTATACGCGATTCGCGGCGGGTTGAGCATCGCCTTCTTCGACACCGAGGACAACTGGCAGGGGCAGGTGATCGCGCCTGTCAGCAGCTTTGTGACCAGCGACAGCCTGGAGCGCCTGACCTATGCCCAGTCGGAAAACCATCTGATAAGCGCCGCCGCGCCGGAAGCATTGAGCATTTTCCCCGCGCCGGAGGTGCAGGTGCTGGACGTGGATGGCGGGCCGCTGACGTTTATCACGCAGCACTATGCGACTGGCACCGACGAGGCGAAGGAACTGGATGCTCTGACCTGGGACGGGCGCGCGCCCTACGTGGAGCTACGCGTCGCCTTCGATGACTGGTGCTATCCGGGGCAGACGCTGGACTGGGAAATCCGCGATGATGGCAGCGTGTTTGTGCCGAGCAACGGCAACGAAGCAGGTTCGCCGCTGCACTGCGGCAGAACGAACGAAGTGCTGTTCCAGTGGCAGGATGGCGAGTACGCCCCCGCGCAGTAGGGATAGCGGTTGGCGATGGCCTCCGTAGAGACACGATATATCGTGTCCCTTCGCATTTTTCGTTATAGCTCATCCAGTTCAGGAACGTGTTCGTCTTCGTAGCGTTCGATCAGTACGCCGATGACTTCCATCAACGACGCCAGCGGTGCGTTTCGTCGCCGCCAATCTGGTCAATCAACAATCGCTTATCGACAGGCTAACATGCCTACATCCGGTTTTTTCTGTTTTGACTGACAACTGGCAACTGACAACTATCCCGTTACTGCCCCACGAAACTCACAATTGCCACGTTGGCGTCACAGTCGGCGCGGGTGGTGACGGTGTAGGTGTCGGACACGGGGCTGCCGTCAGGGTCGAGCAGTTGCACGCGGTATTCGTCATCGCGCGGCGCGTCGCCCAGCGGCATCTCGAAGCCGCCCGCGCCGTAAGTCAGCGCCGCCCCGCTGCGTACCAGCTGCGGCGTAAAATCGTCGCCCTCGACGCGAATCTGGTAATCGTTCAGCGGCGCGCCGTTGGCATCCGTCACCGAACCGGCGATGCTGGCCCAGGCGCAGCCCTGGCCGTTGCCGTTGGGAGCGTAGACCATGCCCGTATCCACCAGCACAAACGGGAACGGTGAGCGTGTCGCCGCGAGCGCCAGCGGTGTGAAGGTCGGCGTCGGTTCGAGCGTATCAGTCGGCGAGGGCGTGGGGGAAAGCGTCGGCGTGGCCGGCAGCGGCGTGGTGGTGATGATGACCGGCAGCGGCGTGAACGGCGCCAGCGGATTCAGCGGCGTGTAGGGGTTCGTCCACACCAGCGCAATCCAGCCAATCACGGCGACCGTTAACAGCAAAAACACCAGCGTCAGCAGATTATACAGGCACGGATTCCGGCGCGGCGGCGCGGTGGCTGCCGGGCGCTGGCGGGCTGGCGGCGCAGCTTCGGGCGGATACTCCAGCGGCGGGAAGCGTTCGGCGGGCGGCGCGGGCGTTACCGGCGCGGTTTCCACCGCCGCTTCTTCGATGCTGGCTTCCACGTCCGGTTCGCCTGGCGGCGGGGCAGCCGGTTCAACCGGCGCGGCGTCTGCTGCCGGCTCAACCGCGTCCTGCGGCGCATAGCGCAGATCATCCGGCGGGAATTCCAGTTTGCCGGTTTCGATTTTGCGTTTGCGGTCCTTGCGCGTCACGCGCCGAATGCCGCCGGGCTGCTGCTCGCTCATTACTGTGGCCGCACCTGGACGAAGTTCACCAGCGCCAGGTTTTTGGTGCAGTCGGTCGGGAACGTGACCTGGATACGCGGCGAAATCGCCGTGCCGCCGGGGCTGAGCAGTTCCACATAATACGTGTTGCCGTTGATCTTGTTATCCACCGGCTGCTCCCAGCCGCCCGCGCCGTAGAGCGAATTCGAGCCGCTGGTGACAAAGCGGTCGCCAATCGTCGGGCCGAAAACGTGAATTTGCATTCCATTGACCGCCGTGCTGTTGATGTCAAATACCTGCCCGCCTAACCCCTGCCAGGCGCAGCCGGCGGTGTTGGCGAAGTTCTGCGTAAAAATCACCTGCTGGTCGCGCAGATCGTACAGGAACGGCGACAGCGTGGGCGACGGGGTGTTGGTCGGGCCGGTCGGCGTGGCGGTTGGTGACGGCGTGGGGCTGGTGGACGGGGTCGGCGTCACGCTGGGCGTGTCGGTCGGGCCGGGGGTGTCGGTGATGGTGGCCGACGGCGCGAGGGTGGCCGTTGGCGGCAGTGTTTCGGTTGGCGTGGGTGTATCGGTTGGCGTGAGGGTGAAGGTCGGCGGCAGCGTGACCGTCGGCGTGTTGGATGGCGTCAGCGAGGGCAGTTCAAACGCGGTCGGCACGATGGCGGCTGCCTGGGGCGCGGTCGCGGGCGGGCCGAGAAAGCGCATGATGACCAGCACGATAACGACAATCGTCAGCACCAGGAAAACCAGACTGATCAGATTGTAAATCCGAGATGAACCCTGACCCATGCTTGCCCCTCTCTTTACGCCGGGCTGAGGAAACGTACCATCACCAGCAGTACCACGATCAGCGCCAGCAGCAGGAACAGCAGGCTGATGAGGTTATACAAGCGATTGCGCCCCTGTCCCATGATAGCCGCCTCTGGTTGCTAAAAACCAATCTCATGTCGCCATTGTAGGGGCACGGCATACCGTGCCCCTACCACAACACAACGTTACCGATACCGTTCGATGGTGGCCGCCTGCCGCATCTCGTCCAGCCACTTTTCAAACCGCGCCTGCGCGATGTAAAAGCGGCGTTCCGGGTCAACCGGGCGGCTGCCGCTTTCCAGCGTCTGCACCACATGATACCCCAGCGACGTGGCGATGGGGCCACCGATCTGCCCCGGTTGCAGCGCGAAGGCCACTTCCGCCAGTTCCGGCACCAGCAGTTCTTCCCGCGTGAACCAACCGAGGTCGCCGCCCTGGGCGCGGGTGGTTTCGTCCAGCGAGAACTGCTGTGCCAGCGCCGCAAAATCCTCACCCGCCGTCAGCCGGGACAGCACGGTAGTGGCGTCCTGTTCGCTGGTGAGCAGGATGTGCCGGGCATGGACCTGCGCTACATCACCCGACAGGTCTTCGGTCATGGCGTCACGGAGCTGGTTGGTCACTAATGTTTCGCGCAGCGTCTGCGTAAATTCGTCTGCCGTGTAGCCGTTGGTCGCCAGCCAGTCGTCCCAGGCTTCCTGGCTGCCCGCCAGTTCGACGTTGATCTGGAGTTCGGCGTTAACGTCCTCATCAGTGACGGCGATCTGCTGGGCGGCGGCACCCTGTTCGATCAACACCTGGTCAATCAACTGTTCCAGCACGTCGGCTTCCAGCGCGGTGGGGTCGGCAGCGTTACCTTCTACCTGCCGCCGTTCCAGCGCCCGCTGGAATTCCGGCAGCGTGATTTCCTGCTCGTTGACCTTGGCAACCAGCGCCACGCCCTGCGCGTTGACCGGAAGCTGTGGGGTGGGAACCTGTGCGACCGGGGCCGGGCTGGTGCTATTGGATGACACGCTCCCGGCGCAGGCGGTGAGCAGCAGGAGCAGAACGACCGGGATGCGGAGCGATTTCAGTTCAGAAAACACGGAATTGCCTCATAGTTGAAATACAGAATTGTGATGGCGGGAACACGCCCGCCACGTCTTATTATGCAATCAGGCTGGAATTGGGGCAAGTGGATTATGCTTTACAGACAGGGAATGTTACAATCAGGGAGGTGACTCATCCATAACGACAGAGGAGCAGCGTTCATGCCCCGGTGGAATTCGTTCGAACGTTTCCTCGAAGACGCGCGCCAGGCCGCCAGCGATGAAGAACGACAGGAGTTGGTGGACCAACTGCTGCTGGAACGCCCGGAGTGGCCCTGGGTGCAGGGCAACACGGCCACGTTTATTTTCACCAGCCTGGGCAGCCGCCGCAGCGTGGCGCTCAACCTGGACACGGTGAAGGCCGACCCCCCCTTCATTCCGATGACCCGGCTGGACGGCACCAGCATGTGGTATGTAACGCGGGAGTTTGCGGGCGACGACCTGCTGGATTACCTGCTGGCGGTGGACGACCCGATGACTCCTCTCGCCACCGAGCCGGATATCGTGGGGCGCGTGTCGAACTACTGGCGCTTCGATCCCCGCAATCCGTTACGGATGGAAACCGCGCAGCAGATGGTGTCCGTGCTGCGGATGCCGGAGGCGCGCCCGTTCCCCAACTGGCAGGCGATGAAGGGCGTGCCGCGCGGGCGCATCTACGAACACAGTTTCGACAGCGCCCAGCTTGGCTTCCGGTCGCGCAAGCTGTGGGTCTATACGCCACCCGGCTACGAAGGGTCGGGCATGGTGTATCCACTGCTCATCCTGATGGACGGCCAGTGGGCGGTCGGTCCACTGCAGGTGCCGTTTATCGCCGACGCACTCGTCAAACACCAGCGGATGATGCCGGTGGTGATCGCCATGCTGCAAAGCGGCAACCATCAGGAGCGGATGCGCGAATACATCAGCAATGACCGCCAGTACGCTTCGCTGCTGACCGAACTGCTGCCGTTTGTGCAGACCCATTACCGGATTGATTCGACTAACCTGGGGGTGGGCGGCGTGGCCGTCGGCGCGATTGCGGCGGCGCACGCGGCGCTGCGTAATCCGGCGGTGTTTAACGGCCTCATCATGATTTCCCCACCGATGGGCAAGGGGGAGGGCGAGCGGCTGCTGGAGCAGTATGTGTCGCGCTTCGAAGAGTCGCATTTGCTGCCCAAACAGATTTTCCAATCGGTTGGGCGCTACGAGGCGCGCCCGCGCTTCGTCAAACCGGCGGAGGCGCTGCGCGAGGTGTTAAAAACCCGGCGCGACGTGGTGTATAAATTTGTTGAAATCGGCAGCGGGCACGGGCTGGTGGGTTTCCGCAGCATCACGCCGGAAGCGCTAGCCTGGGTCTTCCCCGGCAAGGTGGACAGCGAGTAAGGGCGACCTACGCCAGAGGCTAAAGCCATCTGGCTGAACCCGGCAGCCTGAAGGCTGCTGTAAGCCCACTAAAGGGGCTGTTAGGGTTATTGTTGTGCCTTTATTAGCCCCTTCAGTGGGCTTGGTTTTCCGGTAGCCCCGGGTTTGAACCCAGGGCGATGCTATCACTCCTCGTCGCCATTCTCCACTGGCAGAATGTCGGCGTAGCGGCGCTGCACCTGTGGCCAGTAGTCCGCCCGGCTGGGGACGGAAATGAGCGTGAAGTCCGGCAGCCACAGCGCGGTTAGCGAGCCGCCGTAGACGCAGCGGGTGTCCAGGCCGTAGACCCGCTCCCGGTAGACACAGGGCTTTTTTTGCCCGCCGCTGTAATCGCGGTGGCCGACGATTAGGGGTTTGTCGCCGTCGTAGCGTTCGTACCAGGGCCATAGGCCGTTGTCGCGCAGATACTGTTCGCCGGACAGCGTGCCGACGATGACCGTTTCTTTCTGCTCCGCCAGCGGGACGCCCGGCTCCCAGAAGCCATGAACCAGCAGCGCGTCCGGCAACTCCAGGTAACGCGGCAGGCCGTCCATGTAAACGATGGCGGCGGGATAATCCGACGGGCCGATCTGATAGCGGGTGATGATCTGTGAAGCGGCGGGTTCCAGTTCGCCCCGGAAGGCACGCACGTGTTTGCGCTCGTGGTTGCCCATGATGGAACGGGCGTTGGGCGTGGTACGGAAGAAGTTCAGCACCTTGGCCGACTCCGGCCCGCGATCTACCAGATCACCAATGGCGATGATTTCATCATCGCTGGCGGGCGCGGCTTTGTCCAATAATTCCTGAAATTCGTCGTAACAGCCGTGAATATCACCCACAATCAACTGCCGCATCACGTTCGCTCCTGTAAAAACCCATGCGCTATTGTAACACAGTTCTGTAAGCGCAGTATTGTCGGGCGCGGTCTGCCGGCGGCGTGGTTGTGTGCTATCATCAACGTAAAAGGAGTTCCCTCCCATGTCCCAGGAACAGGCTGACCGGGCTATCGAGCAGCTTTACGGCGACGCCAGCGTCCGCGATGAACTGACCGATGATGAGGCGCTGGTACTGCTGAAGTGGGGTGAAGACCAGATTCGCGCGCTGGCGGCGCAAAATCTGGACGACGCGCAGTTTGAGGAGGCGCTCCAGCACCTGCTGAAGCTGCTGACGCGCGTGAACCGCTTCACTTCGCGCCGCGCCGATCTGCTGCCGGAGGAACGGCAGGAATCGCTGGATAAGATCGCGGCCTCGGCGCAGGCAGTCGCGGGCTTTGTACCGTCGGCACAGGCGGTCACGCCCCCATCGTTTGCAGGTTACCTCCAGCAGCAGGAAACGCTGGATAACATCGCCAACATCCGTGCCCTGACCGCGCTGGTCGCGCCGGTTGCCCCTGGAACTCCACCGAACGAGGGCGAACCTGCTTCTCCTTCGGTTTCTAACGCACCACCCCTTTCGACCGATCAACCGGCGCTGCCCGCGCCACCCACCACAGGAGACCACAATGGCGAAACGCAGCCGTAATACCGACAGTTCCGCCCCGCGTTCGATCATTGCCACGCTGATAACGGCCATCGTGCTGGTGATCGCCGTCGCCATTGGCGGCATCACCGGCGTGGATGTCCTCAGCCTGCTGGGGCTGACCACCCCGGTTGCTACAGCCGTTGTGACCGTCGCGCCGCCCGGTACGGAAGTAGCAAACGTGCCCGGCAACGTGACGACGCTCAACGTCGGCCAGGGGTTTGGGGCGCAAAAAGGGTTCTGGCAGGTGTTTTTCACCGCGCCGACCGGCAGCCGGGACACCTCAACCTACGTGAACGGGATTGAGATGCAGCTTGCCGCCGCGATTGACCAGCTTAAAAGCGGCGATACGCTGGACATTGCCGCGTATGAGTTTAACCTGCCTGCGTTAACGAAAGCGGTTCTGGATGCGCACCGGCGCGGCGTCCGTATTCGCATGGTGACCGACACGCAGCACGGCCTGGAGGACGACGACTCGACCGTGCCGCAACTCGTGGCGGCGGGGATTCCGGTGGTGGACGACAAACGCACGGCTTTCATGCACAACAAGTTTATGATTCTGAACGGCGCGACGGTCTGGACGGGGTCATGGAATTTCACCATCAACGACACCTACCGCAACAATAACAACGCGCTGGCGCTGCGGTCGCGGCGGCTGGCGGAACGCTACCAGGCCGAATTTGACCAGATGTTTAATAACCGGCGCTTTGGCCCGAACAAAACCCCCAGCGCCACGACAACCTTCACCCAGGACGGCGTGCCAATTCAACTGTACTTCGCGCCGGAAGACAGGGTGCTGCAAGCCATCGTCGCCACCATCGGCAGCGCGCAAAAATCGGTCCGGTTTCTGACATTCTCGTTCACTGACTTCGACGTAGCCAAAGCGATCATGGACCGGGCGGCGGCGAACCCTAATATCCTCGTGCAAGGCATCTTTGAAACCACCGGCAGCGAAACCCAGGCCAGCGAACTGCGGACGCTGCGCTGCGCCGGGCTGGACGCGCGCCAGGACAGCGGCAAGTCCATCCTGCATCACAAGCTGTTTATCGTGGACGACGCGATTGTGATTACCGGCTCGTTTAACATTTCCAGCAACGCCACTGAGTCCAACGACGAAAACCTGCTGATTATCCCGGACCCCGATCTGGCGGCGCAGTACGTGGCGGAGTTTAACCGCCGCTGGGCGGAGTCGCGCGCGCCGGGCGGAATCACGTGCAACTGACGCTAGAGCATATGTGCTATAATTGAGTGGCGAGGGATGAGGTGCGAGGTGGGAGAGTTTATTCACTCATACCTCATACCTTTTTGACCGATAATCGAATAGCCCGTGCTTCTACTGTTTAGTCTGTAACAGGGAGACACCCCATGCCCTTTATTGAAGCGCCCACCACGTTTTACCTCGGACGCCGCTACGATCCGGAAACGCACCGGCTGACCAACGATGTGGTTTATTACGACGCCCGCGATCTGACAACCCATGCGGTTGTGGTTGGCATGACCGGCAGCGGCAAGACGGGCCTATGTATTACGCTGTTGGAAGAAGCCATCCTTGACAACATCCCGGCGATCATCATTGATCCCAAAGGCGACATCACCAATCTGCTGCTGACCTTCCCGGACATGCGCGCGGAAGATTTTGTGCCCTGGGTGAACCCGGACGATGCGCTGCGCGCCGGGCTGGATACGGCAGCTTATGCCGCTGACGTGGCGCAGCAGTGGCGCGACGGCCTGACCAGTTGGGGTATCGTTCCCGACCGGGTGCGCTGGCTGAAGGGCATCGCCAAGTACAGCATCTATACGCCGGGGTCGGATGCCGGTCTGCCGGTCAGTATCCTGGCGTCGCTGGCCGCGCCACGGGAAGGCTGGAACGGCAACGAGGAATTTCTGCGCGAGAAGATCAACGGCATCGTCACGGCGCTGCTGGCGCTGATCGGCATGGATGCGCAGCCGGTGCGCGACAAGGAACACGTGCTGATCGCCAATATCTTCGAATACGCCTGGCAGCGCGGCCAGAACCTGACGCTGGAAGATATTATCTTGCAGGTGCAGAAGCCGCCGTTCACCAAGCTGGGTGTGCTGCCAATTGACGAATACATGTCGGAGAAAGCCCGCGTGAAGCTGGCGATGAGCCTGAACAACATCATCGCCGCACCGTCGTTCCAGTCGTGGATTCGCGGCGAACCGCTGAACATCCAGAGTTTGCTGTATCAGCCGAATGGCCGGGCGCACGTCTCCATTTTTTACCTGGCGCACCTGACCGAAGCCGAACGGCAGTTTATCATCACGCTGCTGCTGGAAAACATGCTGACGTGGATGCGCGGCCTCAGCGGTACGACCAGCCTGCGGGCGCTGCTGTACATTGATGAGATGTTCGGCTACTTCCCGCCCTATCCGCTGAATCCGCCGACCAAAGAGCCGATTCTGCGGCTGCTTAAACAGGCGCGCGCCTTCGGCCTGGGGTTGATTCTGGCGACGCAGAACCCCGGCGATCTGGATTACAAGGGGCTGTCGAACGCCGGGACGTGGTTCATCGGGCGGCTGCAATCGGAGAACGACCGCCGCCGGGTGATGACCGGGCTGGAGTCGCTGGCAAGCGCGCAGAACCAGTTGAACCTTAAAGACATCGAACGGCTGATCGCAGACATCGAGCCGCGCGTGTTCCTGATGCATAACATCCACGATACCGGCGGGCCGGTACTGGTACATACGCGCTGGGCGATGAGCTACCTGCGCGGGCCGCTGACACGCCAGCAGATCGCCATACTGATGGCACCGCAGAAGCAGGAATTGATGGCGCGGCTGGGCGCGGCGGCCCCGGCTGGCGCGGGTGTGTCGCAGCCGGTGACGGGTTACACGCCGCAGTACGTGGGCGGGGGAGGCGGGCATAACAACCTGCCGCTGCCACCGGTTGCGCCCGACTTTGGGGCACAGGCTGCGCCGCCAAACCCGCCGGGCTTCACCGAGTCGCCGACCGCGCCCATGCCGCCGCTGCCGCCGGAAACCGGCGCGTTCGCGCCGCAGGCGACACCCGGCTACACCCAACCGGTACCGGCTACCAACCTGACCACTCGCAGCACCGCCGGGCTGCCGCCAGGCTACTCATCCAATGCGCCGGCAGTCACGTCCAGCATCGCGCAGTATTTCCTGCCCGCCGGACTGTCGGCGCAGCAGGCTATCGCCGCCTGGGAGCAGCAGACGCGCTTCGCCATCCAGCAGATGGGGACGCCGCTGCTGGCGTATTCACCGGTGCTGCTGGCGCAGGCCATCGTGCGCTATCAGGATAAAAAGACGCAGCTTTACACCGCCCGCATCTTCTCGTACCAGATACCCAATCTGCAAAAGGCCGGGCTGGTGCACTGGGAGGAATACCAGACGCCGCCGGTGGATGCCCGCCGCCTGTCACAGTCGCCACTGGGCGAGGCGATCTATGGCGACCTGCCGCCGGGGCTGACCGATTCCAAGCGGCTGACCAGCCTGCGGAGCGAACTGACCGACATGCTGTACACTACCGCCGTGCTGCGGATTCCGTACAACCCGGTTTTAAACGTGTACGGCAGGCCGGACGCCGACTTCAGCGAGTTCCAGGCGCAGGCACAGCAGGTCGCGCGGGAAAAACGTGACGCCGAGATTGACGAAGTGGCGGCGCGGTATGAGAAGCTCATGGATAAGCTGGAAGACCAGCACCAGCGCAAATCACGCGAGTTGAGCGCCGAAAAGAAAGAACTGGCCGACCGCCGCCGCGAGGAGTTGTTCACACGCGGCGAAGCGGTGCTGAGCCTGCTGCGCGGGCGCACCACTTACACGCTGTCGCGCACCAGCCGCGCCCACCGCTTCAGCCGCCAGACGAAAGAGGATTTGCAGGAAAGCCAGGAAACACTGGCGCAGATCGAACAGGAGATGGCCGAAACGGAGCAGAAGTTCGAGCAGGAGATCAAGGCCGTCAACGAGAAGTGGGCCAGGGCAGCGGTGGAAGCGCAGGAATACACGATCACACCGTACAAGAAGGACATCCAGATCGAACTGTTTGGCATCGGCTGGACACCGTATTACTTCGTGCAGATCAACGGCCAGCCGCTGCTGCTGCCGGCGTCATGACTGAATGTTTGCGAAGGGCGAACCGTCCGTTCGCCCCTACATGATACGTTATAACACTCGTAGGGACATGGTGCCGCCTGTCCCTACGAGGCAAAACGAGTGAGGATTGGGCGATGGTTGTCGAGCGTAAGCTGCACACGGTGGAGGACCTGGAAGCCTTCGCCGCGCTGCCGGAAAACCGCGACCGGCGGTTTGAACTCATCAACGGGGAGATGGTGGAAAAAGTGCCAACACAGGAGCACGGTCTCTTAGCACTCAAGTTTGGCTCGCGCCTGCTGCTGTTTGTCGAGCAGAACAAACTGGGACGGGTGGGCGTTGAAATTCGCCACCAACTGCCGGACGATCCACACAACGCGCTTTTGCCGGACATCTCGTTTTATGCCGATGTAGCAACGCCTATCGTGACACGAGGCGCTGTGCCGCGTCTGCCTGATCTGGTGGTGGAGATCAAATCTCCGGACGACAGCTACAAGGCGATGCACGACAAGGCGGATTATTACCTGGCGCACGGCGTGCGGATGGTCGTGCTGCTGTACCCGGAAAAGCGGCTGGTGGAAGTGCGAACGCCGGATGACCGCCAACTGCTGATGGACGGCGACACCTTCGACGGCGGCGATGTGCTGCCCGGTTTTACGCTGGCCGTGAGCGAGATGTTTAACGTGTAGGGGCCTATCGCCGATAAGCCCCTACCGGTTGTGCCATCCGGCCAAATCAACTACGATGGAATTAAACGTCGTTTTAATTCAGCGGACTGTAGAGTAACGCTAGAGCAACAGTTCGCGGTCCTGGTTGACGCGGGAGGTAGAACCGATATGGCAAAAATTGTTACCATCGAACGGCACATTTTAGAGACGCAAAAACAGTATCCAGAGGCGACCGGCGCGTTCACGTCGCTGCTGTACGACATGGCGCTGGCGGCAAAAATCATTGCCCACGAGACGACACGCGCCGGGCTGGCGGAAATCCTGGGCGCCGCGGAAAACCACAACGTCTACGGTGAGCAGCAGCAAAAGCTGGACGTATTTGCCGACCAGATGATTTATAAGATTAACGATCACACCGGGCGGCTGTGTGCGATGGCGTCCGAAGAACACGAGGACATCATCCCCATCCCGCCGCGCTTCGACAGTGGCAAATATATCCTGCTGTACGACCCGCTCGACGGCTCGTCCAACATTGACGTGAACGTGTCTATTGGCACGATTTTTTCGATTCACCGGAAAGTGTCCAGCAGCGAGCGTGGCACGCTGGAAGACCTGCTCCAACCGGGGCGGCGGCTGGCCGCTGCCGGCTACGTCATCTACGGTAGCAGCACGATGATGGTCTACAGCACCGGCAATGGCGTTCACGGCTTCACGCTCGACCCCGGAGTGGGAGAGTTTTTGCTGAGTCACCCGGACATTCGCGTGCCGAACAAAGCCCTGTATTACAGCGCCAACCAGGGCAACGAAAAATACTGGACGCCGGGGGTGCGGCGCTATACCAAGTGGCTGCAAGGCATCGAAGGCGAAGGCCGCAAGCCGCTGGGCCACCGCTACATTGGGTCGCTGGTGGCGGATTTTCACCGCAATCTGCTGCGCGGCGGGGTGTTCCTGTACCCCGGCGACCTGCAAAAGCCGAACGAACCCTATGGCAAGATGCGGCTGATGTTCGAAGCGCAGGCGCTGGCGTTTCTGGCGGAGCAGGCCGGCGGGTATGCCTCGGACGGCATCGGGCCGATTCTGGACATCCGGCCCCATTCGCTGCACCAGCGCGTGCCACTGTTCATCGGCAACCGTGATCTGGTGGAGAAGGCGGAGGAGTACATCCGCCTGTACGATCAGGAGTGGATTGAGGCATACCGGCCCATCCGCGACCAGACGCCGCTGATCGTGTCTGAACCGGCGGATTAGGGCCGTTCCAGTGCCTGAAGCGCGGGCACGCTGCGGCGTGTCCGCCGATCAATCCGGTCTGGCCGGTGGGTTATCCCACAGCGTACCGCCGTGCGGCAGCAGATTTTCTGGCACCGGCAGGCCGGCCTGCCGAAGCTGGTAACGCACACACTGGCGGTGATCGCCCAGGCAGTAGATTTCCTGGTAGACTTCCTGGGCGTACTCCTTAAAATGCCGGAAGATCGGACACTTTTCGAGATTAGGACAGGATGCGCTCATGCTCGCCCCCTGAAACACTGAGCATTACTTCCAGTATACCTGAATTATTAGAAAACAAAAGTATATACAAACGGAATTTTATGTGAAAAATATCACAAGATAATGGTCAAAAGACATAACCGAATCGGTTAAACTCCGTGAACAGAATGGAAGCTGCTGGAGCGCAGCAATAACAGCCAATAGCTAAAGCAGTGGCAACCAGAGGAGGCAACGACACCTGATGGAATCCGATGCGGGAGACCGGTTTAGTAATGCAAATGCCTACGAAGCCTACGTTGGCCGGTGGAGCCGGCTGGTGGCCCAACCGTTTATTGCCTGGCTGGAGATGGCTGCTGACCGAGCCTGGCTGGATGTTGGGGCGGGGACCGGTATTCTGTCCCAGGTGATTCTAGAGGAAGCGTCCCCGGCAAAACTCGTAGGGTTTGACCTGTCACCCGATTACATCGAATTCGCCCGCCGACAGATTCAGGATGACCGGGTTGCATTCATCGTCGGTGATGCTGCAACAATCGCCTTTGAAGCACCTTCATTTGATGTCGTGGTTGCCGGTCTGTTCCTTAACTTCGTGCCGGCGCCCCAGCGGGCCGTCACCAGCATGGTGGAGGCCGTCAGGGGTGGGGGTATGGTCGCTGGCTATGTGTGGGACTACGGCGGCCAGATGGAAATGATGCGCCACTTCTGGGATGCTGCAATGCAGGTTGATCCGGCGGCCCATGAAATGGACGCCGGTCAACGGTTTACGATCTGCCACCCGGATAACCTGCGCGCCCTGTTTCAATCGGTAGGTTTGGAAGCGGTTGATGTGATTGCCATTGACGTTCAAACCCGGTTCAGAGACTTTGAGGACTACTGGCAACCATTTCTTGGGGCGCAAGGCTCAGTTTCCAAATACCTGCGCGGGTTAAATGATGAACGGCGAACCGCGCTGCGTGACCAGCTTCACCGGCAACTGCCAACGACGGATGATGGGGGAATTCCACTGATGGCCCGCGCGTGGGCTGTCAAGGGGATAAAGGCTGATTCGGTGTAGCTTCATCTGGTCAGGCGGTTCGAACTACCACCGCCTGCCAGTGCCGAACAGATGCTAAAATGGGATTTGTCTTTCGCCACCAGACATACGTGTGTCTGGTGGCTGTTGGAGTGTATCATGCCTGCGATTCATTCTGCTACGTTCCGCGTCCGGCACTACGAGTGCGACGCCTACGGCCATCTGAACAACGCCAACTATGCCCGCTATATGGAAGAAGCCGCGTTTGAAGCCTCGGCAGCGGTCGGCTATGACCAGCCGCGCTACGAGGAGATAGGAACGCTGTGGCTGGCGCGGGAAACCGAGATCGAATACCTGCTGCCGCTGCGCTACCGCGACGAGGTGATGGTCAAAACCTGGGTAGACGATTTCCGGCGGGTGCGGTCGCGGCGGCGGTATGAGTTTTACCGGCAGGGCGACCTGGTGGCAAAGGCCAGCACCGACTGGGTGTACCTCGACCGCCACACCATGCGCCCGTTGAGCGTGCCGCCGGAGATGGTACGGGCGTTCGCGCCGGAAGGGATGCCGGATAATCCTACGCCGCGCTCGCATTTTCCCACCCCGCCGCCACCCCCGCCCGGCGCGTTCATCATGCGGCGGCGCGTGGAGTGGCGCGACATTGACACGGCGCAGCACGTCAACAACGCCGCCTATCTCAACTACATCGAGGACTGCGGTATCCAGGTGGCGAATGCGTTTGGGTGGCCGCTGGCGC
Source organism: Chloroflexota bacterium (assembly GCA_016223085.1). GTDB lineage: Bacteria > Chloroflexota > Anaerolineae > Aggregatilineales > Phototrophicaceae > CFX2. Next base: position 769,585 of record JACRPS010000003.1, on the reverse strand, counting down.
GGATTCATCAGGAAGGGTTCGCCATTATTGCCCGCAAGCATCATATCGAATACCGGACACAGGCGCGGCTGGACGACGAACTGGAACTGACCACCTGGGTTTCCGACGGGCGGCGCTCCACCGCCATCCGGCACTACACCATCCACCACGCCGGCACGGGTGAGCTGGTGGCACAAGCCAGCACACTGTGGGTGTGGGTGGATGTGCAAACCATGCGCCCGATACGCATCCCGGCCCATTTTATGGAGGACTTCGCGGCCAACATCGTCCCGTAGGCCGGCAAGCGCCAGTTTAAACAGTCTCTTAAAGATTCGGCAATTGAGTCTGCACCGTCAGCATGATACACTGGTGACAGTATACCGCCGCGAACACACCACCTGTGCTGTCGCGGGATGCTGACAGGCTAGATTGAGGAGTTCGTGTGAATACCAGTACGGCTATTGCGATTGCCGCCCTCGTCGCTGAATTGACCGACCTCACCACCCGCTTCCAGGCCCAGTACGGCAAACTGACCCGTCTCACCGCCGCGTCCCCGGTGGATGCGCACCGGCTGAACCGCGCCATTTTTATCAAGCAGCGCGCGATTGCCCAACTGCTGGACGCCGATGTGCTGGCCGAGCCAACGCCGCGCTGGCCCTGGTGGAAACATCAGGCGACTCTGGATGTAACGACGGTGGGCGACCTGTCGCAGGAAGTGAATCACCTGATTGCCTGCTGCGCCTATTATGAAGTGGACCCGGACAGCGAACTGATCCCCGCGATTCACAGTTCGCAGGCGGCTATTGCCGGCATGGTGCATCCTGACGCGCGGGAAGCGGCGCTGAAGCGGCTGCGCCAAGGGTACGCGCTCGATAACCTGCTGTCGCTCAATTAGATCCGTCTGCTGCCTGCGACTGGCTGCGGCACAGGGTGTACCGGATGAAGTCCTGTACCGCGCCTACGTCGTCCCGGTTAACCGAACCCGCCAGCACGCGTTCAATTAACGCCCGCCAGTCATCAGCCAGTGCCGTCAGCGCCCAGCGCGCGGCGACCGGCTTGGAAACCACGTCCCCACGTTCCAGTGTATACAACACCCGGCACATGGTCAGCACCGCGTAACCGGCGTAACCGGGCCGCAGCAGCGGCGCGGGTTGATCGAGCATCAGCGCCCACCATTCCCGCATAAACGTTACAATCGCCCGGCGCAGGTCAGCCGGGGAAACCGGCTCAATCAGCGTTGACGGGGCCGGCCCAACGAGCGTGATGCCGTGTTCGCGCAACACGTACCGCTGAATCACCCAGTCGGTGTCATGCTGTGCCACAACCAGACGTTCGCCCGCGCCCCGGTCAAGGTGGGGGTGAAGGGTGTGCGGCGGGTCATAGCGCCGGAGCGCCGCCTGCGGGATGTACGAGCCTTCCAGTTCGGTGGCCCAGGGAAGGCCGCTGGCAGCGATCTGCTGGTGCAGGGCGGCCAGCGCCGCAACCGTTGCCGCATCCAGATCGCTCGTCGTGACCACCAGAAAATCCACGTCGCTGCTGGCGTTAAAAGCGTCCAGCGCCAGCGAGCCATACAGGTACATGCCCACCAGTTGATCGCCCAGGATGGCGGTCACGCCGGAACGTAAAACGTCAAGGAGGGCGTTCACTTCAGGGTAAGGCGTGGGGAAGCGGTTTGGCATCACGGTTGCCTCTCATAACCGACGCGGACGAAAGTCGCGCGGGAGTCTTAACATTTCCCGTATTGAATTCTTCTTTAAGATCCGTTAAACTGTGTTAAATCCAGTTTAAGAATACCGGGTTTTTGGTGAACGGAGGTGCGCTGCCATGAATACAACCACAGCTCTGAAGATCGCGGCCAGTGTTGCGCAACTGACCGGACTCTGCACGACGTTCCAGGCCAAGTTTGGCAGACGGTACCAGTTTACCCCCGACAGCCCGGCAGAAGCCTATGAGCTGCACCGCGCCATCTGCGCCAAGCAGGCGGAGATCGCCGAACTGCTGGACGATGCGGCGCTGGAAAACCCGATGAAGAAGGCGTCGGAATGGTGGCGCTGGCAAAACACGATGGACATGGCAACCGCCGGCGAACTGGCGCGCGAGGTCAACCATCTGATCGCAAGCTGCGCCTACTTCGAGGCGAGTCCGTGCGCCTCCGGCCACTCGCCAACCATCACGGCGGCGCAGGAGGCCATCGCCGGGATGCTGCACCCGGAGGTGCGGGCCCGCGTGCCGGTGGCCCTTCGATAAGCCTGAAAGCCCAATTTTATCAGTAACGGCGTAGGGGAGGGTCTCAGACCCTCCCCTACGGTTTATTACACAGACCATACCTTGCGCCAGATGAAACCCCGGTACGCTTCAGTGAAGCCGATGGACTCGTACAGGGCGTTGGCGGGGACAGCGGTGCCGGTGTCTACGGTCACGTCCGCCGCGCCCAGCACCGCCAGCCGGCGCAGCCCTTCCAACATCAGTGCCTGCGCCAGCCCTTTTCGGCGGTGGTCGGGATGGGTGCAGACCGGCTCGAAGATGCCGTTCCGGGTCGCCTCGTCGTAGTTCACGCCGACGTGCGCGGCGAACGAGCCATCCGGCGCTTCCGCCACCAGATGCAGATCAAAGCGGAACGACGGCGACAGCATGGAGAAATGGTAAAACTCCTGCGCGTTATGGATGGTGCGATTGAAGCTGGCGTTGAGCACATCGGCAATGCGCTGGCAGTCGTCCCAATCGCCGGGCCGCAGCGACCGCAGCGTATACCCCGGCGCGAGTTTCACGTCCGGCAGCGGCCTGTCGCCTAAACGCAGGCGGCGGACAACGCCGGACTGCTCCACAAGGCTGTAACCGCGCTCGGCCAGCAGCCGCTGGCGCGCGTCGTCATATTCCAGCACGTACCAGTCGAGCAGGCGGCGCCGGGATTCGTCAGGCGCAGTCAGGTTGTCCTCCGCCCAGGCGATCATCTCCGCTTCCAGGTGGCGGTAATCGGGATGCAGGTCCAGATAAGCATCGCCCCGGTTGTATTCTGTGTGTGCGATGCCAACAACTCTGCCAGCGGTGGTTTGCCACAGGCAGACCTGTTGCTCCCACGCGGGATTCCAGTTCAGGTCGGCGTTGTAATAACGCCAGCCGTCCCAGCGCCGGAAGTCCCAGTTCCAGCCCAGCGGGGTGATCGGGTAGGTTGCGGTGAGCAGCGCACGCGCCCGGCGGAAATCATCGTCATTGCGGTAGGGGCGTACAGTAGTGGGTTCGGTTTTTGAAGCCATGCAGTTCCCCTATAGGGCAGGGGCGAACCGCCAGTTCGCTCACAGGCATTAAGTTAAGCCAGTTTTGATCCCTCCCTAGCCCTTCCCGAATTCGGGGAGGGAACAAGACAGGGGAGGCCGTTTAGCCCCTCTCCCTTGAATTCGGGGGAGAGGGGTTGGGGTGAGGGGGTTAACGGTATTTACACCCGCGCCATGAGCCGGGCGCGGGAGAAAATCCTGAGCGCGAACCACAGCAGCTCGGCGTCAACCAGCCAAAGAACCAGGCCGATCACCAGCGCGCCGGTGACATTCAGGTAAATGACGCCGGTCGCCTGCCCGATCACCAGCAGAATCACCGGCAGCACCAGCATGCCGGTGGTCTGGTAGGCTTCCATAAAGGTGTTGGTGCGCGCCGAAACCAGCACGGCGGCGGTCATGCCCATGAAGGCAATCGCGGGTGCCACCCACAGCATCATCGGCAGCCATACCAGCGACGGAAACCAGAAGCGCCCCATCACCGGCGCGCCGACCACGTTAAGGATAAACGTGTACGCCAGGAAGGACAGCCACGTTAACCCCAGCGCGGGCAGCAGCGCCGCCAGCATCTTGCCAACGAACAGTTCGCGTTCGGTCGCGGGGGTATACAGCAGCGGTTCGATGGTGCGGCGCTCTTTTTCGCCAACAAAACTCTCCGTGCCAACCACGCTGGCGACCATCACCGGGATGATGAGCAGCATCGGCGCGAACATGAAGCCTAGCAGCATAACAATTGCCATCTGGTGGCTGTCCAGTCCGTCGAGCTGGGCCTTCATGGCCGGCGGCATGTTGTTCAGAAAGCCCTGAAGGTCGGGGTCGCTGGTCAGGGCATCCGCCGGGAAGTTAAACAGCTTTGGCCCCAGGATGACGATCAGCGGCAGCACCACGACGAAGATCAGCGGCAGAATCACCATCGGCTTCCAGGCCATGCCGTTCTGCCGCACTTCCAGCAAATCCTTGCGGACAATCGCCCGGATGATACGCCAGTTCATGAGCGCGCCTCCTGTTGCAGCCTGAAATAGATTTCCTGCAGCGAATGTTCGCGCGGGCTGACGCGCACGATCAACCCGCCCGCCGTTACGATGCCGGCGACCAACTGCGGCACGTCCGCCTGGGCCTGTACCTGCACCGCGAACGTTAAACCGTCACCGGTCACGTCCAGCACGCCGGGGATGGTGCGCAGGTGCGGGATAAACGCGGCGCCGGGGTCGGCGTAAAGGGTCACGTCCACCCACAGCCCGTGCCACAGCCCGCGCGCAAGCTGCTGCGCCGTGCCTACCGCCAGCAGCCGCCCCTGATTAATAACGGCCACGCGGTCGCACAGCCGCTGCGCTTCTTCCAGATTGTGCGTACATAAAAAGACGGTGCGCCCATCCTGTCGGCTGAGGTCTTCGATCAGCGTTGTCACCTGCAAAGCCGCTTCCGGGTCAAGCCCGGCGGTCGGTTCGTCAAAAAACAGCACCTTCGGCTGGTGGATGAGCGTCCGCGCCAGCGCCAGACGCTGCTTCATGCCCTTGCTGAAGCCGCCGGCGCGGTCGTCAGCGCGTTCCGCCAGCCCGAAGCGTTCCAGCAGTTCGGCCACGCGGCGCGGCAGTTCCGCCTCTGGCACGCCGTACAGCGTGCCGAAGAAGGTCAGGTTAGCGCGGGCGGTCAGGCGTTCGTACAAGGCGGGTGTTTCGGTGAGGACGCCGGTGTTGCGGCGCACGTCGCCGCCCTGCGCGGCGGGGTCAAAGCCCAGCACGCGCGCCGTACCGGACGACGGTTCGATCACGCCGTTGAGCAGGCGCACCAGCGTGGTTTTGCCGGCGCCGTTCGGGCCGAGCAGTCCGAACACTTCGCCGGGTTCGACAGCCAACGAGACATCGTTGACGGCGCGGACGCTGCCAAACTGCCGCGCCAGGTTGTTCGCCTGGATGGCGTAGGTCATGTTGTCCCCCTTCTGGCGAACGGCCAGCCGTCAACACGCTACTGGCTGTCAGCCTTCTTTTAATACGCATTTTTAAGAATTTTGTTGCGGTTGTTCGGTGCTGTCCGGCGGATCAGGGTCGGGCATAAAAATCAGGCTGAACAGACGGCGCTGGCGGTCGGGAGCAGGCGGGTTGGCGGCGAAGCGGCTGAACAGGTCGTTTAACCCCTGCCCGAACTCGCGCATCTCCTCGTCGCTGAGATGCATGGGCAACTTCTGAAAGCCGACGTTATCTTTCACCGGGTCAATCTCATCGCGGCTGTTCAGGTAGCGGGCGAAATCCCCCAGCAGCGAGACAGCGAAGGTCGTAAACAGGTGCATATAGTCATCTTTGGTCATGCCGCTGACGTCTGCCGGTGACAGATAGGCGGCGTGTGGACTCGCCAGCGCGTATACCTTCTCGACCGTGCCGCGCACCCGATTTTCCTCCACGACGGCCAGAATGCCGCCTTCGGTCATCGTATTCAGATGGCGGTAGAGCGTGGCCGGTGGCACGTCCGGCAGGAGCGCGGCGATCTGGCGGGCGGTCATCTGCCGTCCGGCCAGCGCCATCAGCACGCGCATTCTCACCGGATGGAGAATTAAATCGGCTTTTGGGGTACGCATGGTTTATCCCTCATTACCGTTATTGATTATATTCTCATATTTGAGAATTTCAAGAGGGAAAAAGCAGAACACAGAGCCACAAAGACACAGAGGCACAGAGCCGTACTTATCTCTGTGCCTCTGTACCTCTGAATCTCTGTGTTGGTTTTTACGACACGGTTTCGAGATCGCCTATCGTCGTTTCGATCAGCGACACCAGTTCGCCCAGCGTTGCCGCGTCAAAGGCGAACTTCGCGCCGGCGGCGGCGTAGAGTTCCGGCAGGGTGCGCGTGCCGCCCAGCGACAGGGCGTAGCGGTACTGCCGGACGGCGCCGGCCTGGTCGCGTAGGGCGTTGCGCCAGACCTGTGCCGCGCCAACCTGCGCCAGCCCGTAGTCCACGTAATAAAACGGAATCTGGAAGATGTGCAGCTTGCGCTGCCAGCCGGTTTTGCGGGCATCGTCCAGGCCGTTCCAGTCCACGCCCTGCATGAAGCGCGCCCATAACTCATCCCACTTCCAGTCACAGTTATCGGGTTCGGTCGCTTCGTCGTGGTGTGTGTAGACCCAGTGCTGGAAGGCGTCCACCACCGCCATGTACGGCCAGAACAGAATCATACTTTCCAGATGTTCGATGCGGGCGCGGGCGGCTTCCGCCGGGGTGTAGTAACCGCCGTGTTCGGTCGTCAGGTAGGGCGCGGCCAGCAGTTCCATGCTCATGCTGGCAACTTCGGCGATTTCCGGGCTGTAGCTGCGCTGCTGGGTGTAGGGCAGGCCGGCGCTCTCGAAGCAGTGGAAGGCGTGGCCGCCTTCGTGCAGCAGGGTTTGTACGTCGTCGTGCAGGCCAACCGCGTTCATGAAGATAAACGGGCGTTTGGAGGCGGGCAAATCCTGCTGGTAGCCGCCCGGTGCTTTGCCCTTGCGGTTGTCCAGGTCAAGCAGCTTTTCCCGCCGCATGATACCGAAGTAGTCGCCAAGCTGGGGGTCCACCTGCCGGAAGATCGCTTCCGCCTTCTCATCCAGATCGGCCACGTCCTTAAACGGGCGCAGCGGCGGGCGGTGCAGCGGGTCGACGTCGGTATCCCAGGGGCGCAACGTATCCAGCGCCAACTGGCGGCGGCGGCGCTCGTAGATGCGGACGGCTGCCGGCACGACGACCTGTTCGATGGCGGCGTGGAAGGTTTCACAGTCCTGCGGCGTGTAATCAAAGCGCCCGAACTGCTTCCAGCGGAAGTCACGGAAGTTCTCAAAACCGGCGTTTCTGGCAATCCGGCGGCGCAGGTCCATAAACTGCCGCCACAGATCGTTGAGCGCGGCGCGGTCGTGCAGCCAGCGGTTGGTCGCCAGCCACCAGGCGCGCTCGCGTTTGCCCCGGTCGGCGTCCTGATACACCGGCCTGAGCTGCGGCAGCGTGACTTCCTGCCCCTCCCATTCGACCGTCTGGGCGGCAACGATTTTGTCGTACTCGTTACTCAGTTTTTGCTCCTGGGTGAACAGGGGGACGTTGGCATCGCGGAACAGTTCGGCGGCGGCGCGCATGTTGCGGAGGGGGATGGCAAAACCTTCCGGCTGGAGTCCGGTTGCCAGCAGCTTTTCGCGCAGCTTCTGTTCCGCCTGCTCCACCGGCTCAATCACCGTTTCGAGGTAGGTGTGGAAACGCTCCTGCGCGGCGGTGTCGGTGGTATCTACGGTTGTGGCGATGTGCAGCCGCGCCACCGCTTCGCCGATAAAATCGCTCAGGCGCGACCAGTCCGCCAGCCAGTCGTTCACGGTCGCGGCGGTCAGTTCGCGCGTTTCGAGGTCGCGGTACAGCGGTTCGATCTGCGGCCAGTCCCAGTTCATAAATTCCTGGGCCGTTTGGGGTAAGGTGTTGAGCATGAGGAATCCTCTGTCTATGACAAATATTCTGGTACAACTGTAGGGACGAGGCATGCCTCGTCCCTAAGCCCGATTACGGCTAGATGTTTCACACACGGGCCACTGGCAAGGTTCAAACCTTCGTGCCTCTGCGCTATGTTTCTACAGGTCGTGCAGTTCTTCCAGGCTGATGTAGCCTTCACGCAGGGCCTGCAGGGCGGCGGCGTTGCGCTCCTTCGCGCCCAGCTTGTTCATCGCCTGCGCCAGCGATTCGATCACCACCGTCAGCGGCAGTTGCAGCGCACGGGCAATCTCGGCATTTTCCAGTCCGGCGGCCACCTGCAGCAGTACCTGGCGCTCCTGTTCGTTGATCTTGGCGGAGTCGGCGCTGCCACCCCCGCCGACCAAACCGCCGACGATGCGTTCTGCCACACCCTGGCCGAGCACCATATGACCCTGTGTCACCTTCTGGATGCCGTCCAGCAGTTCCTGCTCATCGGCAGACTTCAGGATATACCCGTGCGCCCCGGCCCGCAGCGCGCGCATGATGTACCATTCTTCCTCGCGCCCGGTCAGTATCAGCACCTTCACGTTCGGCGCCTCGGCGCGGATGGTCGGCAGAATGTCCAGCCCGCCTTTGCCCGGCATGTTCAGATCGAGCAGCAGCACGTCCGGGAGCTGCGCCAGCGTCTGTTTGAGGGCGCTATCGCCCTCCGGCGCTTCGCCCACCACCACAAAATCGTCCTGCGTTTCCAGGAAGGAGGCCAGCGTCCGCCGCAGGATGGTGTGATCGTCCGCCAGCAGCACGCGGATGGCCGGTTTGCTGCGGCGGTTGAAGCTCTGGGTTGACCGGGTGGTGGCATGTTCGCCGGTCGGCGGGCCAACCTTCTCATCCGCCTGCGCCGGTGAAATGGCGGCTTCCAGCGCGTTCGCCAGCGCCTCGCAGGTCTGGAAGCGGCGGGCCGGGTTTTTCTCCAGCGATTTCAGAATGGCGCGTTCCAGTTCAACCGGCAGGTCGGGCGCGATCAGGCGCGGCGGGGGCGGGGGCTGTTTGACCTGCTGCAACAGCAGCGCCGGGATTTCCTCGGCGTCAAACGGCAGGTGGCCGGTCGCCATCTCGTACAGCACCACGCCGAGCGAATAAATGTCGGTGCGGTTGTCGAGCGGGAAGCCCTGCGCCTGTTCCGGCGAGAGATAGGCCGGCGTGCCGATCACCATGCCATCGGCGGTGACGCGCGTCGCTTCCCGCGGGAGTGCCAGCCCCAGGTCCATGATCTTCACCTGGCCTTCCGGCGTGACCTTGATGTTGGCCGGTTTAATATCGCGGTGGATGACCGACCGCTGGTGGGCATAGTGCAGCGCCAGCGCGATCTGCACGCCCAGCCTGACCACCACGTCCGGCGGCGACGGCACGTAATGCGACAGGGGATAGCCTTCAACAAATTCCACCACCAGAAAATTGAGGTCGTCCTCGTCGGCAATGTCGTAGATTGCCATGATGTTGGGGTGGTTCAACTGCGCGGCAGCATTGGCTTCCTGAAAGAAACGTTTGCGGGTGCTGTCGCGCACGTGGGGCAGCAGCACCTTCAGCGCCACCTGCCGCCCCAGGCGCGTGTCCAGCGCCTTGTAGACGGTTGCGGTTGAGCCGTCGCCGAGGTGCTCCTGAATTTCGTAACGATTCCGTAGTTTGCGTCCGATCATACCGGTCTTATCCAGGGGTGCTCATCGTCGGCGATTAGCATAACACAAAGTGGGCAAGGTTGCATTCGGGAGGGATGAGGGATGTGTCAATGCAGGAATGGGGCTGCATAATGCCGATCAATGACACAGACGATTACATCGGCAATCAGTCGGCAGGGGCAACCAGACCGGTCGCCCCGGGGCGGGTGGGCTGGCTTTACGGGTTGTACACCTGGATGCGCCGGCTGGGCACACGCTGCGCCAGCCGTTCCATGCCGGCGTTGACCTGCGCCACGATGTCACCCTCGTGCAGTGTCAGCAGTTTGCGCTCCTGCATGATGATCCTGCCGTCACAAATGACCGTGTTCACGTCGCTGGCGGCGGTGTTAAACACCAGACTGGCGGTGACGCTGTGCAGCGGCTGATGATGCACGCCGCTGAGGTCTACCAGAATTAAATCTGCCAGATACCCCGGCTCAACCGACCCCAGTTCGTGCGCCTGCCCGATGACGCGGGCGCTCATGCGGGTGGCGATAAACAGGTTTTGCGGGATGGTCATCATCTCCGGCGAACCGGCTTCCTGCTTCTGCGTCAGCGCCATCAGCCGCAGCGATTCCCAGATGTCGAGCGTGTTGTTGCTGACCGCGCCATCGGTCGCCAGCCCGACCGGGATGCCATGCCCCATGAAGGCGCGCACCGGCGCGGTGCCCATCGCCAGCTTGAGATAGGTCTTGGGCGCATGGGCGATGCCGGTTGGCTTGCGCGCCAGAATCGCCATGTCGCCGGGCATGGCGCCGACGACGTGCGCCAGCAGCGTCGGCACGTCCAGCACGCCGGTCTGGTCCAGCACCTGAATCGGTGTGAGGCCGCGTTTTTCCAGACTGGCCTCGGTCTGTCCCATCGTTTCCGACACGTGAATGTGAATCCCCACGCCGAGTTCTTCCGCTTTCTGCACGCAGGCGCGGAGGAAATCATCATCGCAGGTATAGGGCGCGTGAGGGGCCATCCAGGTGCGGATGCGCCCGCCCGCCGCGCCCTGGTACGTCCGCACAAAATTCGCGGTCTGGTTGATGGCATCCATCCCGCCGCTGCCAAAGATCGCCCAACCGAGCAGGGCGCGCGTCCCGGCCTTTTCGACCGCCTGCGCGGCTCTGTCCATATAGAAATAGTGGTCGGCGACGGAGGTGACGCCGCCGTGAATCATCTCCGCCAGGCCAAGCTGCATCCCCCAGTACACGTCGTCCGGCTGGAGGTTGCTTTCCAGCGGCCACATATAATCATTAAACCACTTCTCGATGGACACGTCCTCGGCCAGCCCGCGAAAGATGACCATCGGCACATGAGCGTGGGTGTTGATGAGACCGGGCATGACCAGCATCCCGTCCGCCTCGATGACATCATGGAAGTGCGAAATATCAGCCTGGCCGGTGGGCTGCACGGCTTCGATGCGGTTGCCGCGCACGATCACATCCTGGCCGGTGAGGACGGTGGCGCGGGGTTCGTCCAGCGGGATTTGCAGCACGCGGCAGTTGCGAATGAGGAGGGAGGACATGGGTAAAAATCCTTCTACTGGCATCAATCCATAATGGGCAATAGTATACCGCAGCGTCAGAGGCCTGAGCCTCCGGTTAGGGCATTACCCACTCAGCGACGCGCGACACCGCCGACAGCAGCCACACCGGCAGGCGCTGGCGCAGCGCCCATTCGGCGATGTTCTCGCGCATCTGCACCGGCACGAGCTTAAACAGGCGGTTGATGTTGTGATCGGCCAGGCTGGGCGCGCCGGGGCGGTCGAAGGTTTTGCAGCCCAGATAGGGGTCAAACTTCCAGGGATACCCCTGTGGGCGTGGCGACGGCTGGAACGGATGGTGATAGACATTTTCGCTCACCAGCTTGCCGTCCGCATCGCGCAACGCCAGTTCGATGCGGACGCACTGCGCCGGGGGAAGCGGCCATATACACGTTCCGACACGCTGCGCGCCGTTCGCGCCAACATCCAACACCTGCGTCACCTTCAGCAAGACCTGTCCCGCCGCGTCGTAAACATGCCACGATAGCCGAGCATCAGGATACACCATAGGCGTATCGTTGAGCACCCACAGCGCAATCGGTCGTCGGCCATCGTGTTCCAGCACCGGCAGCACCGGCTGGGAGGCGCGTTGCAGCGCCGCGTAACCGCCTTTGGGCCGGCGCTCCACATCCAGCACGCCGCAGCCCACCTGCGGCGCGAGATCGTTGAGCCAGAAGTGGACGTAACCGGCGCACGTTTCCGCCCGCAAGCGCCGGAAATGTTCGATGTGGAACTGCGTCAGTTCGGCCTGGTAATTCCACAGTTCTTCGATCACGCCGTCGAGGTGATTCAGCCGTTCCCACGCGTCCGGGTGCTGGCGCAGCGTTTCCAGCGCGGCGGGCGCTTCAAAGCCAAACTCGGTATTCAAACGCGGCCTGCGCCGCCGCACGTCGGTGTACCGCTTTGACCAGATCGCGCCGTAATACGAGTGGTCGTCGCCCGACCGCTGCCAGTCGTCGGCCATCTGCCCGGAGCAGATGAACACCGGGCGTGTCGGGTCCTGCCGGAGCGCGTCGGCGTAAAGCGCCGGGTCGGGCCGGCGTTCCAGATTCTGCCGGCGGACAAACACCATCGTCGGCTCGTTGTGGCAGGCCCAGGTGATGACCGAGGGGTGGTTGTAGAGCAGGTTAATCATCTCGCGCTGGAGCGTGATCGCCCGCGCTGCAAATTCGGGCGAGGTGTCCTGCACCCAGTTCAGTTCAAAGTCCTGGAATATCAGCATCCCGGCGCGGTCGCACAGGTCATACAGTTCCGGCGGGGACACGTGCACGTGGACGCGCATCAGGTTCAGATTGGCATCCCGCGCCAGCGCCACGTCCCGCGCCAGCGCCTCCCGGTCAAACTGTGACAGGTATAGTCCCGGCATATAGGACGAGCCGCGAATGGCGACCGGGCGGTCATTGATAAAATAGGTGAATCGCTGCGGCGTTCGTTCCAGCCGCACGGTGCGAATCCCAAAGCTGGTTTCCTGCTGGTCGAACACCGTTCCCGTGTCATCCCGCAGACTGGCGGTTAGCCGGTACAGATTCGCGTCGCCGTGATCCCAGGGCCACCACAGGCGCGGCTCAGGAATAGTGAATGTGCAGTCAACTTCGTGCGTTCCTGCCGGCAGATTCAGGGATTGTTCTGCGCTTGCGCCCGCGCCATCGTGGTTGTCGGCGCTTGCGTCCAGCGTAACAGCGCCGCGCCAGGCCGCGCCGGTGGCGTTGGTCATCGTCAGGCCAACATGCACCGTGCCATCCAGCGAGGTGCGAATCCGAACGTAGTCAAGGCTGATACCGGCATCCAGCATCAGAAACACAGGTCGCCAGATGCCGATGGGGTTCACATCGGGCGGAATCACCCCTTCGGCGTGTTCGTACAGTCCTTTGACGAGGCCGCGAATCACATGGTCAATCGGGTAGCTGCCGTGCGGGTTTGGCTTGTCCCAGGGCGACGTGACCCGCACCAGCAGGTCATTGTCGCCGGGGCGCAGCGCGTCCGTTACATCGAACGCAAACGGCGCAAAGTGGCCTTCATGCTGGCCGATAGGCTGGCCGTTCAGCCACACCTCAGCGAAATAATCCACACCGTCAAAGCGCAGGCGCGCACGGCGGTACGGAATACCTTCCGGCACAGCGAAGTCGCGCCGGTACAGCCACGCCTGATTGTTGATGGCGCGCAGGTGGTCGCCCCAGTACGGGCGCTCAGGATACAGAACCGGCTGCAAGTGCGCGCCTTCGGGAATGGTTAGCCAGCCCTCAGCAGGCAGCGCGCCAGTAGAAACAGCATAATCCAGCGGAACAGGAGAAACCTGCCAGTCGCCCAACAGGCGGCAGGTTTCTCCGGACTGTGTTGGTGTACTTACGGTGATTTTATCCATAGTGGCCGGAATTATAGCGTATGATGGAGACAGGCATAGCCGCAAAGGGGGGCTGTATGGATAACCAGCACAACTTATGCATTTACCGGCTGTGGTCGCCGGTCTACGACACGCTGTTTAAGGCCATCTCACATGGGGGCCGGCAGCGCGCCGTTGCCCTGCTTGACCTGAAGCCGGGCGAAAAGCTGCTGATTCCCGGCATCGGTACGGGACTCGATCTGCTGTATCTTCCGGCAGCCATCACGGTTGTGGGCGGCGATCTCAGCCCGGCGATGCTGGCGAAAGCGCGCGCCAAAGCCGCCGGGCGCGACGTGACGCTGTGTGAGATGGACGCGCAAAAACTGGATTTCCCGGACGCGAGTTTTGACGCGGCGCTGTTTTCGCTGCTGCTGAGTGTCGTGCCGGACGGCGCGGCGGCGCTGCGGGAAGGCTGGCGCGTGCTGCGCCCCGGCGGGCGCGTGGTGATCTTCGACAAGTTCCTGCCGGAGCAGGCGCGATTGACCCCTGCCCGCCAACTCATCGGCGGCCTGATTCGCTCTTTGGGAACAGACCCTAACCGCCGCCTGAGCGATCTGCTGCGCGGTCTGCCCGGACTGACGCTAAGCTACGACGAACCAAATTTGTTCGGCGGACAGTACCGCGTCATCCGGCTGGATAAGGCGTAGGGGTAGTTAGTGAGCTGCTTCACGTCGTTTCTGCGCTGCCAGCTTGCGGAAATGTTCCGTTCGCGCCGTTGTCTCCGGTGAAGAATTCGTTTCAACTTCCTGCCGGATGCGTTCCGCCTCGATATCGCGCTGCCTCAAATAAGCGTCTACGTCTTCACGGTTTGCCAGGTAATAAGCGATAACGGCGTAAACATCTGAGAGCGAAACCGAGGGAAAGCCTTCGTGAATCGCTTCTGGCGTATCCCCCTGCTGGTAACGCGCCACAATGACATCCAACGTAACCCGTGTATTCCGAATACGCATCACGCCATTCTCATCGGTAGCCAGCGGAATAGATAACGTTGGAATATCTGGCATATGGTTATCCCGATACATCATGATCTGCTGTAACCAGTGTACCACAAACGCATTTTGCGCCATCTTCTCCTACTGCGCGTACTGCTTGACCACCTGCCGCGCGATCACCATACGGTGCACTTCCGACGCGCCATCGTAGATGCGGAAGGCGCGCGCTGCCTCGTACCAGGTGCTCAAGGGTAGATCGCGGGTGATGCCCTTCCCGCCACAAATCTGGATGGCGCGGTCAATCACCCGGTTGACCGTTTCCGCCACAAACACCTTGCACATGGACGTTTCCTGCCGCGCCTGCTGCCCCTGCGCCAGCAGCCAGGCCGCCTGCTGAATCATCAGCCGCCCGGCGTGCAGTTCGGTCGCGGAATCGGCCAGCATCCACTGTACCGCCTGATGGCCGGTCAGCCTGTTGCCAAACGCCTCGCGCTCGCTGGCGTACTGCGTGGCGATTTCCAGCGCCCGCTGCGCGATGCCCGTCCAGCGCATACAGTGCGTCAGCCGCGCCGGGCCAAGCCGCGCCTGTGTCAGCATGAAACCCTGACCTTCTTCCCCTAAAATGGCGCTGTGCGGCAGGCGCAGATCGTGGAACTTCACTTCAGGATGGCCGCCCAGGTCGTCGGCGCCCATTGTCGGTACGAGGCGGACGATCTCGATTCCGGGGGTGTCTAACGGCGCGAGGAAGATGGTCGCGCCCTTGTGGGTTGGCACGTCCGGGTTGGTGCGCGCCATGATAATGAGGAAGGCCGCGCCTTCCGCGCCGCTGGTAAACCACTTGTGGCCGTTAATCACCCAGTGGTCGCCATCCCGCACGGCGCTGGTTTGCAGCATGTTCGGGTCCGACCCCGCCCCTGGTGGCGGTTCGGTCATAGCGAAGGCGGAGCGGATTTCACCCGCCGCCAGCGGCTTCAGATAGCGTTCGGTCTGCTCCTCGCTGGCGAACAGGTGCAGCAGATGCATGTTGCCTTCATCCGGCGCGGCGCAATTGAGCGCCAGCGGGCCGAGCAGGCTGCGCCCCGCCGTCTCAAACACCGGCACGATTTCTTGAAGCGACAGCCCCAACCCGCCCAGTTGCGGCGGAAGCTGCGGTGCCCACAATCCGGCCAGCTTCGCTTTCGCCCGCAGCGATGTGAGCATCTCCGGCGTCAGTCCGCCGCGTTCGACGCGGTGAATGTACGGTTCAAGCGGAATTACCTCGGTATCCACAAATTCGCGCACGCGCCGCACAATGTCCTGCACATGGGAAGGGATTGAAAAATCCATTGGTTACTCTCCTGCCGGTTTTTTTAATAAACGTCTTTTGCGGTAGGGGAGGGTTTAGAAACCCTCCCCTACGGTGCAGCCTTCGCCTCTGACCGCAAGTTTAGCGCGCTTGCGCCGGATGCGATACTATCAGATCATCAACATGGGGGCCACACACGCGCACAAGGAAGCAGGGATGGCTGACCTCCTGAATCCGCCCGATTTCCGCGAACGGGTAACTGAATACCTGGAAGCCATGACCGGCGCGCCGGTAGATGTGAAGCTGCTGCAGCCGCTGGCCGGCGGCGTCACCCGCGATACCTGGCTGATTCACGCCCGCGTTGGTAGCGACATTGAACGGCTGGTGCTGCGGCGGGATATGATGGCGGAACTGGACGAGCGCGCGCTGGAACGCGATCAGGAATTTCTACTGATGAACGCCGTCCACGCCGCCGGTGTGCTGGTCCCCAGACCACGCTGGTACTGCGCCGAACCGACCATTCTGGGCGCGCCGTTCCTCATCATGGATTACGTCGAAGGTGTTTCGATTGGCTCGCAGGTGGTCAATCTGCCGGAACTGGCCGATGCCCGCCGCGCCCTGCCGGAACAGATGGGGCAGCAGTTGGCGCGCATCCACGCGATGAATACCGACAAACTGACCTTCCTGCCCCGTCCCCGCGAGGGTTACTCTCCGGCGCAGGAGGCGCTGCTGCAACTGCGGGCGGCACTGGTCAAGATGGGCGTTCATAACCCGGCGCTGACCTTCGCGCTGCGCTGGGCGGAAAAACACCTGCCACCGGAAGGCGAGGTGGTGCTGCTGCATGGCGATTTCCGCGTCGGTAACTTTATTGTGGACAAAGAGGGGTTAAAGGGCATCGTGGACTGGGAATTCGGCCAGCTTGGCGACCCATATCAGGATTTGGCGTGGCCGTGCGTGCGCGGCTGGCGTTATGGGAACGGGATGCTGCCGCTGGGCGGCATTGGCCAGCGTGAACCGTTTCTCCGCGCTTACGAGCAGGCCAGCGGGCGGACAGTTGACCGGAACGTGGTGCGGTTCTGGGAGATTTTGGGCAACCTGCGCTGGGGCGTGGCGGCGCTGGCGCAGGCACACCGGCATTTGTCCGGCAAGGATACCAGCGTCGAACTCGCCAGCCTGGGCCGCCGTTCCGCCGAAACGCAGTTGGAAGTGCTGCGGCTGATCGCCGAACAGGGGTTATAAGCATGTACGACCGGCCCACCCTGATCGAACTGCTGGACGCAGTGCGGGCGCATCTGGAGCACCAGATCGTGCCGCTGCTGAAGGACGACCGCAAGCGGTATTACCAGACGCTGGTGGCGATTAACGTGCTGCGGATTGCCGAACGCGAACTGACGATGAGCGCCGAACACGCGCAGGCCGAATGGCAGCGGCTCAACTTTGTGCAGCAGGAGGGAGTACCGGTGCCCGCCGACCCGGAAGCGGCAAAGGCGGTGCTGGCCGAACGCAACCGCCGGCTGTGTATGCAGATCAGCGCGGGAGAGTTTGACGCCAATCCGCAGCGGGCCATCCTGTTTGAACATCTGCTGCAAACGGCGGTCGAGCAGCTTCAGGTCGCCAACCCGCGTTTCCTGCAAGGCCTGGCGCTGGAAGACGCCGAGCGCGAACGGCGGCGGTAATTACAAGCGCAGGTTTGATATGTGTTTTAGCGGAGGGGGATGTAACGCACCTGATTGTCAAACTCATCCGGGGTGCTGGCTTCAATCAGGAGTGCAAGTTCTTCAATCGTTGCTCCAATACCCTGTGAAATCCTGACCTCGATAATGCCCGGCATCGGCAAGCCATTTCTTACGCGATCATATGCATAACCCGCAATGGTCTGAATATCGTGCGTTAGCAGAATACGCCCCTGTTCCGCCGCCCACGCCAGCAGTTCAGGGTCTGACGATGCAGTCATAGTTGTATCCTGCACACGCACCACGTCTATGTCTGGTAGGACGACGCAAAGGCCATTAAGCAGTTTGCCGTTGAAGTTCTCGTCCGCCAGAAAGCGCATTTGGATTAGTCACCGCGCCGTTTTTTGTCGAGGCGTGCCAGCAGTTCCGTTTTTGTCACCGGAGGGTTTCTGCTTTCCCATTCCTGACGGATACGTTCGGCTTCCTGCTGGCGCTGCTTTAGGTAGGTATCCACTTCTGCCCGGTGGGAGAGATAATAGGCGATTACAGCATAAATATCGGCCAGGGGAACGGTTGTAAAACCGGCAGACAGTTCTTCAGGTGTTTCACCCTGCTGGTAAAAACCGATTAAGGTATCCAGTGTAACGCGCGTCCCACTGACACGAATCGTACCGTCTTCGTCCTGTTTTAGTGGCAGTACAACCGTTTCGGGCAGCACAATCATCGAATATCCTCTTAAACACATCTCAGTACAGCTATTATAAGTGACAACTGAAAAAGGCACAGCTTCTTTCTCTGTGCCTCTGTCTCTCTGAGCCTCTGTGTTACGTTTTTCTAGCCTTTATTAAACTTCCCGCCGCCGCCAAAGATGCTGCTGCCCAGCTTAAAGCCGTGCTCTTTCAGGCGATCTTCAAAGTTCGGGCGGAAGCCGGTCGCTTCCAGCGTGCCACCGCCAGCGTGAGAATAGCCCTGCCCGGTCTGGCCGGGCGTGCGGTAGACAAAAATGTCCTGCAGGGTGATGTTCTCGCCTTCCATACCCTGCACTTCGGTGATCTGCACGATCTTGCGGCTGCCGTCTTTCAGGCGGCTCTGCTGCACGATCAGATCGATCGCGCTGGCGATCTGACGCCGGATGACACCTATCGGCATATCCATACCGGCCATCAGGCACAGCGTTTCCAGCCGCGCCAGACAATCGCGCGGGCTGTTGCTGTGGATGGTGGTCAGCGAACCGTCGTGGCCGGTGTTCATGGCCTGTAACATGTCGAGCGCCTCGCCGCTGCGACATTCACCGACGATGATACGGTCAGGGCGCATCCGCAGCGACCCTTTCACCAGATCGCGGATGGTCAGCCGGCCTTCCATGCCGTCCCCGCCGGGAATCGGCGGCGCGGTTTCCAGACTGACGACGTGCCGCTGCGTGAGCTGCAATTCGGCGGCGTCTTCGATAGTCACGATGCGTTCGTCTTCCGGGATGAAGGAACTGAGCACGTTCAGCAGCGTGGTTTTGCCGGAACCCGTGCCGCCGGAAACCACCACGTTCAGCCGCGAGACAATACACGCTTTCAGGAACTCGGCCACTTCAGGCGGGAACGAGCCAAAACGAATCAGGTCGTCCACCGTCAGCGGCTTGGCCGGAAATTTACGGATGGTGATGGTCGTGCCCTTCAGCGCCGACGGCGGCATGACGATGTGCACGCGGGAGCCATCCGGCAGACGGGCGTCCACCATCGGATTGGAGCGGTTCAGCACGCGCTGGAGGGGACGCACGATGCGCTGCGCCGTCCACTGGATATGGTCTTCGTCGTCAAACACGATTTCACTTTCGCGCAGCTTGCCCTTCTGCTCGGCGAAGATCATGTCCGGGCCGGTGACCATGATTTCGGAAATGGTTTTGTTCTGCACCAGTGGTTCAATCGGGCCGAAGCCCATCAGGTCGTTCAGCAGACCTTCCTTCAGTTCTTCGAATTCCGGCGCTGAAAGCTGGAGGTTGGCCTTTTGCAGCACCGTCTTCAGGCGGCCAACCAGCAGGGCTTCTTTTTCCCGGTCGCCGCGCTGCCACAGGTCGGCCTCGTCCGGCGTTGCCAGAAGTTTGCCACGCAACTGCTTCCGCAGCGCCGCGACTTTTGGGGTACTGCGCTGCTTGGGTGGCAGCGGATGGTCTTCCACCACTTCCGGTCTGGTTTCAGCCGGTGTTTCTTCCGGCCTGATGGGTTCGGGTAGTCTTACGTCCGCTTTCAGGGTCGAGGTGCCCTTTCGGGTGGGAGGTTTTAAGCGAGAGGGCGACTCGGCAACCTCTTCGACCGCCTTCTGGTTCTGCTCACTCATCCGCCGCTGAAGAAATGACGACATAGCTGCTTCCCTGTGACAACCTGCGCTATGTCCCAGTGTAAGGCTGAATAATGCAGAAAAGCATAAAAAAGAATGAAAGTTTGTAAATTGTTTGTGTCGGAGGTCAACAATCTGTAGGGGCGAACCGCCGGTTCGCCCCTACACCTTACGAAACAGGCTGGAGAAACGCATCAACGGCGGCGCGGGTGGGCAGCGCCGGGATTGCGCCATACTGCGTCGTGGTCAGTGCGCCAACGGCGTTGGCGAAGCGCAATATCCGGTCCAGATGCGCAGCGTAACCGTCGCCATATTCCAGAATACCTACCAGCAGCCCGGCGACAAAGCCATCGCCGGCACCGGTGGTGTCGAGCGTGCGCACGCTGAAGCCGGACGCTTCAAAGCTGCGGCTGCGGGTGTAGGCCACCGCGCCACGCGCGCCCTGCGTCACCGTAATCACCTGCGTCTGGGATCGCCACAACGGCGTGACATCGCGCCCACCGGTCAGGAATTCCAGTTCATCGTCGCTGATTTTCAGGATGTGCGCGTACTCCAGCCCGGCCAGCATCCCGGCGCGGGCGGCGTCGGCATCCGGCCACAGCGACAGGCGCAGATTCGGGTCGTAGGAGATGAGCAGCCCGCGCGCCTGCGCCGCCTGTAACGCGGCGAGTGTTGCCGAACGACTCGGCTCCGAGATCATGGTGATCGAGCCGTAGTGGAAGATACGCTTTCCGTCCAGCACGCCCAGTGCCACGTCATCCGGGCGCAGCAGCATATCGGCGCTGGGATGGCGGTAAAACACAAAGCTGCGTTCGCCTTCCGCCGTTAGCGACACAAACGCCAGCATCGTCCGCGCGACCGTCGAAAAGCGCAGGCCGCCGGTATCCACACCCTCGGCTTGTAGCACTTCTGCCAGATAATGCCCGAACGGGTCATCCCCCACCTGGCCGAGAAAGGCGCTGTCGTGCCCCAGGCGCGACACCGCGACCGCCACATTGGCCGGTGCGCCGCCGGGCGCTTTCTGGAAGCTGAACGCCTCCCCCACGCTGACACCGTGCTGCTGGGCGACAAAATCAATCAACAGCTCGCCAAATGAAACCACGCTCATAATCACCGACCTTTGATGAAATCTTTTTGAACCGCCAAGTCGCCAGGCACGCCGGGAGATACCTCCTTTCCTGGCGTGCCTGGCAGATAATCCGATTATTTTCCGAGACAGGCGGCCAGCACGTTACCGGCGGCCAGACCGGACAGCGCCGCACCTTCCACGCGCGGGCCGCCAAAGGCATCCCCGGCAAAGACCAGCGGCGGCAGCCCCTGCGCCAGCAGGTAACGTTCGGGATAGATGAGCTTCGGCAGCGCGTAGCGCCACGCCTTGAGCTGACCTTCCTTAATCACGGCCTGCCCAACCAGATACGGCTCGATTGCCAGTTTTAACGCCTGAATGGCAGATGTTTCCGGCAGGTCACGGAGCTGGCGGCTGAATTCCGGCGAGGCCTGCACCGTGACCACAACTGCTTCCGGCGAAATCCCCTTGCGCTGGTTATCGGCAATCCAGGATACCGGCGCGTCCGGCTGCTGCACCGCGCCCGGTTCGGGGAAGTCCACGCGGCCATCCACCCAAAAGATACCCGTCAGGCATGGCTCGTAGTCCATCGGCGTCAGAATCTCACGGTCGGCCTCGGTCAGCAGGTCGCGGTTCAGCAGCGCCAGCGACTGCGGCACCGGCGGCGTCAGCCCCACCGCCCGGCTGAAAAACACCTGCTGGTCTTCGGTGGTGGTCTGCCAGCCGTCCGCCAGCGGCACCACCGACCGCACCCTGGCACTGGACTCAATCCGCACCCCAGGCTGAAGCTGCTCCGCCAGGTGCTGCGCCAGATTGTTCATGCCGCCGCGCACGGCGTAACGTGGATAGCCATCAAACGAATTGGTGCGGAGCGAGCCATCGCTAAAGCCACGCGCCCACTCGTAAACCAGGCCGGCGGCGATCCATTCCTCTACCAGCGCGCCAAATTCCCGCGAGCGCACCGTAAAAAACTGCGCGCCATGATCGCCGCGCCCCGGCCCGATACGCCGCGTCGCCAGCCGTCCGCCGACCCGCACCGCCTTGTCCGCCATCATCACCGGCACGCCGCGCTCGCGCAGCACCCGCGTCGCCAGCAGTCCCGCTATCCCCCCACCGACGATCAGCACGTCGGTTCGATGTTCGATCATCAAGCTGCCTCCTACTCAGCGACGACGGTCACTGCCGCCAGCCGCATCACGTCGCCCCAGTTGACCGCCTGGCCCGCGCCAGCCTCCATCACGGGCAGGCGTTCCCCGGTAGCCCAACGATAAACCGACAGTTCCAGATGATAATACCCCGGCGCCGTACCGGCTGGAATAGTGAGGCAGGGTGAAAAATGTATGGTTTCACCCGTGTCATGTATCCCCAATCCGGCGTCAACCTGCGTGATTGACTGGCTGCCGGTGATGTCCACCACGTGCAGCCCCGCCGAATACTGGCTGTCCAGCGGCGCTAACGCTGTAAACGTATAATCGGAACACACGTCCGCGCCGGGGGTTACGTTCAATTCGATATTTGCCCCCTCGCCCTGTTCATAACGCAGCAGGCAGCCGAAGTGAAAGCGCAGGTCGCCAGGGTGGTCGCGGTCGAAGCGGTAAAAGATCAGGTTGGCAAGGCCGGAACGGTAGCCCGCGCCGTGCGTTTCGTCCAGCAGCGCGGCGATGTGCCAGGCTCTGGCCGTGTTGGTGGGCAGCGCCACCCATACTGACGGTGCGCGCCGCAGCCGGTCTACCAGCGCCCGCAGTTCGCCAGCATGATGCTCCCGCCATGACAGGTCAAGTGCCACACCACGCCGGACGTACAGCGTTCGGTCGTAGTACCCTGCCGGACTGTAGGGCGCAAAATCGGTGATGATCGGCTCCAGCGGGTCGCGCTCCGCAATGACCTGGCGCAGCGCCGCTTCCCAGGGCGGCTTGCCCGGCCACAGGACCGGGTAAGCCACAAGCTGCACGTACACCAGCGCCAGCAGCAGTAGGGACACGATAACTCGTGTCCCTACCAGCGACATCCAGATGCGCCGCAGCGCCCCCGCCAGCAGCAGCGCCCCGGCAGGCAGAATCGCAATCGTATAACGTACCTGGTAGACCGGCGCGACCCAGGCATTGAGCGCCAGCAGCATCACCGGCGTCAGCAGCAGCCACAGCAGGAGCAGCAGCAGCGGTGACCGCAGGGGCGAGATGCGCCTCACCCCTACAGCAATCAGCGCCACTGCAAATGGCACGAGGAACAGCCAGCCCGCGCTGCTGGTGAGGATCAGCACCAGCGTGGCGACCGTGCCCCAAGCGGTTGGCACGGGAACGGCCAGCGGCCCATTTGGGTTGGCACGCATCTGGGCCAGGAAGGCCGGCAGCCAGGGCACAAACAGCAGGAGCGCCAGCGCGAACGGCGCAGCATCAGGCAAAAAGGTTCTGCTTAACCCCTCCCTAACCCTCCCCGAATTCGGGGAGGGGACAGGAGGCGGAACGATCAAAGTTCGGCTCTCATGGATGCGGGGGAGAGGGGAACTCGAATGGGGACGACTGTCCCCGGTGAGCAGGGGAGTGAAAGAGGTCAATGAAGTACGACTGTTTGCCTGATAGCTTGCCAGCAGCAGATGCGTCAGCAAGATGAGCGCGCCAGCGTAGTGGGTGTACAGCAGCGCGGCCAGCGAAGCCGCATAGATCAGCGACCGCCGCAGCGTCGGGCGGCAGCGCCAGCGCAGGTAAAACCGGGTCGTCAGCGCCGCCAGCGCCAGCAGCAGGCTGTACATCCGCGCTTCGCGGGCGTAATAGATAAAAAAACTGGCCGTCGCCAGCAGGATGAGCGCCGTCAGCCCGGTTGTCCGGTCATACAGGCGCACGCCGAGGGCGTAAGTCGCCGCCAGCCCGACCAGCGCTGCCAGCGCCGATGGCAGGCGCAGCGCGAAAACCGAGTCGCCGGCGAGCCACGTCCATCCATCCAGCAGGAGAAAATACAGCGGCGGGTGAACATCGCCGCGTATCCGTTCCAGCGTAACGGCCAGATTGGGGGACCGCACCGCCCAAGCCGACCATGCCTCATCTGTCCACAGGCTTTCGCGCTGAAGCCCCGCCGTCATTAGCCCAAACGCCGCCAGCAGCGCCAACGCCACCAGCGGAAATGTCCACCGCAGGGACAAGGCACGCCTCGTCCCTACAGCCGGCAGCCGCACCCCCACGCACTACTCCTCGTCGTTATCCTCGATGTCGTCAGGCTGCGGCGGACGGTTGTACAGCCACCAGTATGTTTTTTCCGGGTAGGCCGGTTTCAGCACCTGGTCCCAGATAAAATCAGTCGGGCGGACGTAGCGGCGCAGGCGCGCATCCGATTTGGTAACCTTTTCCCGCAGGCCGGTCGCCTGGACTTCCTGATCGGGCAGTTCGTCCACCGCCTCCTGGATAATCGTCCGGCGCAGGGCTTCCGGCAGATAGGCATTGGCGCAGGTCTGCGGCTCGTCCTCACATTCCTTAAAATAAGCGAGCAGATTCCCCAGACGCGCTTCGGCTTCCCGAAGCAGCTTTTTGTTGTAATGGGTCAGCCATTCCTTGCGGATGGCTTCGTGTTTGGCCTCAAGCTGCTGGAACTGTTCGGCCTGGGCTGCGGTCATCCGACCGTGCAGCGCGCGCAGCCGCCGCAGCCGCAGCAATACCGCACCTAACGTCAGACTGGGCATGTTGCCCCCCAGAAGCGTGTACAGTTCGTCCTGATAGACATACGGCACGAGAGCTTCAACCATCACCTGCGCTTCCTTCAGGTCGCGCTCGATTGAATAGTTCTGTTCGGCCATGATAAAACCTTTCTGCGCTCTGCCGCGAACGACCTCATCATCACAGCATCGGTTTTACCGCATTACGGCCTAAAATACGAACGCCGTGTGCTATAATGCCGCCGCGAACGGGAGGGTATTTTATGCGAAAATGGCTGTGGCTGCTGCTGGTCATCGGCGGGGTGCTGGCAATTGATCAGATTACCAAGCGCGTGGTGATCGAGAACGTGGCGCTGGGGCAAACCGTGCGGCTGATTCCGGCGCTCAGTCCCTTCTTCCAGATCACCCGCAGCCAGAATACCGGCGCGGCGTTTGGCGTGCTGCCACAGGGGGGCGATGTGTTTCTGGTGATCGCCATCGTTGTCGTGGCAGCGATGGTGTATTTTTACCCGCGCATCCCGGCTGAAGCGCGGCTGACGCAGTTTGCCACTGGCCTGATCTGCGGTGGGGCGCTGGGCAACGCGCTGGACCGCCTTCAGTACGGCCACGTCGTGGACTTCATTCATTACCAGATTCCCGGCCTGATCTCCAACGTCTCCAATCTGGCTGACCACGCCCTGGTACTGGGGGTCATTATCCTGTTTGTGGATAGCTGGCGGCAGTAGCGCGCTCACCCGTCCACGCGGGCGGAAGATGCCCCGCCCCCCGCAAATTAGGGGATTGACCCGATTCCGATACAGGCTGTGATATGATCGTGCTGGTGGAACGTGATGTTCAGGAAAGGAAATCCATGCGTAAAATCGCTGTACTTCTGATCGTGGTGCTGCTGGCAGCGTCCTGCCAGGTGGTGCCAACAACGGGCGACACCGCCAGCGACGCCGCCGCTGCGCAGAATTACCTGCCGAACCTGGCCGGTTTTACCGCGACCGAGGCCAGCAGCATCAGCGAGGCGCTGACGAAGGTGGGCGCCGGCGCGTCCGCGCTGACCGGCAACCTGCCGATGGCGGGGTTAATTGCCAAGCTGGACGACACGCTGCGCTGCTATCAGCAGGTGGGCGCGGTAGCCGCCCGCGTGTACACCGAGCAGAATGTGGTCGGGGCGGTTACGGAAGGCTCGATCCCCCGGATTGGTGTGGTGGCGGTGGTGAATACCACGCGGGTGCAGCGCAACCTGTTTAGCTGCGTATTGAACACTGGCGTTGGGGCGCAGGCGCAGGCCCAGGCCGCGACAATTCAGCCGTGCGGCGGCTCCGGCAGCTTTACCGTCAACAACGAAACGCTGCAATACGTGTACGCGGCCACCGCGCCGGAAGTATGCGCGGCATTCCAGTCCGCTTTCCCGCGCCAGTAAGTGCCAGATTTGATTGAAGGGGTTGTAGGGCGACCTGGCAGAATCGTCCGCAGGAACAATCGCCGTATTTTTTGCCGTCAGCCAGGGGCTGGAAGTCCCCTGGCTGAAAAAACGGGTAAGCCTGCTGGAAGCAGGCCAGAGCAGCAGAACGACGATTTTTCAGCCACCTGGAAGGTGGCTTTTTTTGTTCAGCCGGACGGCTTTCAGCATCCGGCGACGCATTATCGGATAAGCCTGTTTAATTCCCCTGTTATTCCCGGTCTTTCGTCCGGTAGACAAATTTCAGCCCCGACCAGCGATCATCCACCGTAACCACTTTGACATCCACCAAGCCGTTTGCCAGCCCAATCTGACGGATGACGTTTTCGTCCAGATTGGTCGGGATTTTGGCAGCCCGCTTCGGCCAGGAAATCCATAACATCCCGTCAGTCGCCAGCGCACGTTTGAGGTCAGGGAAACGGACTTCCAGTTCGTCACGTTCGGTCGTAAAAAACTGGATGAAATCGAG
This sequence comes from Chloroflexota bacterium, assembly GCA_016223085.1. Taxonomy (GTDB): domain Bacteria; phylum Chloroflexota; class Anaerolineae; order Aggregatilineales; family Phototrophicaceae; genus CFX2. The sequence continues at coordinate 743,455 of JACRPS010000003.1, read as the reverse complement.
CGCGCCATCCAGCGTTGCCGCCAATTTGATACCATCCGGCAGCGCGCCCAGCGTGGCGGGGTAATCCGGCGGCGCATTGAGAATCAGTAGTCGCTGGCCGCTTTTAATACCCAGTTTTTGCGCCAGCGGCCTGCCGGAATAACCCGCTGTCATCGCAGCGCCCGCACCGCCAGCGCCTTCAGCCGCAGGCCAAGCTGGAACGTGAGCGTCTGGCGCTGCGCCGCCTGTGGCCGCGCCGTTGTAATCAGGATAACTGCCGTCACGATGATCGCCGCCGCAACCAGCGTTTGCGGTGTGAGTGGCTCACCGGCAAACGCCCAACCCAGGAACACCGCGACCACCGGATTGACGTAGGCATAGGTTGCCACGCGGTCGGAGGGCACGTTTGCCAGCAGCCACATGTACGAACCAAAGCCGATGATCGAGCCAAACACGGCCAGATAGACCACCGCCAGCACCGACTTCAGCGACACTGCCGCCAGGTTGAGCGCCGCCCATTCGCCGGTGATGGCGCTGGCGATGATTAAGATCACGCTGCCAGCCATCAGGTTCATGCCCGCGCCGAGCAGCGGCGACGACGGCGTATCCAGCCGCCGCGACAGCAGCGAGCCGAACGACCACGCGAACGCCGCAAAAATCAGCACCAGCGCGCCCAGCGGGTCTACCTGCGCCCCGGTTTGATCGGGACGAACCAGCAGCATAATGCCGATCAGTCCGGTGAACAGGCCGGCAAACACCTGCCCGCCAGGGCGCTTGCCCCGGAACACCAGCCAGCCGGTCAGCACCATCCACAGCGGCACGGTCGCAATCAGCAGCGCCGCCATGCCCGACGGAACCCGGGTTTGTGACCACATCAGGAGACCGTTGTTGAGCATAAACAGGACAAAACCCAGCACCACCGCCGACCGCCACTGCGCCAGGGTTGGAGCCGGTGCGCCCTGCTGCCGCGCCAGCCCGTACAGTATTGCGCCGGCGAAGATAAAACGCACGCCGGCGGTCAAAAATGGCGGCAGCGTTTCCAACGCAAAGCGTATACCCAGGTAGGTTGACCCCCATAGAAGATAAATGGCGGCAAACGCGCCGATAACACGCCAGTTCAGGGATTTATTCGAACCTACCGGCATACCATCCTCCACCGTCCATCACAACGGTAGGGACGAGGCATGCCTCGTCTCTACATCCACGACTCATTCTAGCAAAAACGCAATTCGTCCATACAGACCGGATAAGGCCATCCGGTGACGTGTTATGATTGGTTCGTGATGAAGCAGGTAAAGCAGTCAGCGATCAGCAGTTAGCGATTAGCTTTTGAAAGATTCTCCATCTAATCGCCAATCGCTAAAAGCCAACAGCTAACAGCTAACGGAACTTACGTTATGCGTTTTGAAACGATCAAGGCCAGTATGTATCTGGTGTGGAAGCTCAAATTTGCCGGCATTACGATCAAGCAGGACGGCGGCGATATCATCCTGGTCGAACTGCCGATCGGCGAGACGGCCAGCATCCACCTGATCGAAAGCCCGATTGAAGTTTATGAAATCAAGAGCATCCTGAACGACAATGACCGCAAGGGCTACTACACGCTGTTTGTGCTGTGGTGCGATCTGCTGCTGCCGCCGGAAGGGCACGTGGTGGAGACGTATGATTGGGAGCGCGCGCTGCTGGCGCTGTACGACAACCGGATTTACGCCTTTGAAATCGCCGGCAGCGAGGTGTATATCTTCGCCGTGCATTTCGACCCCGAAGGCAGCTACCGCCACATCCGCTACGGTAACACGCTGCATATGGCCGACCTGGGCGCGGCGGTGGTTTCCGGCAGCCCATATCTGAACGGAACATGGCGGGTGGCGCGTTTCGCCGCCGGGACGCGGCATACGTCGCAGCAGACCGGCGGGCGCTATTCGACCAGCGTGCCGGGTTCGCTGCAAGCCTATTACGATCTGCTGGAACTGGCCGCCGACGCCGACGCGGATACGGTCAAGGTCGCTTACCGGCGGCTGGCGCGGCTGTATCACCCGGACATCAACCAGAGCGCCGACGCAACGGCGAAGATGCAGGCCATCAACGAAGCCTACGAGCAGATCATGAAGCAGTTTGAGGATTCGTAGCGCCGCACCCGTATCACCCCTGCATCCCCTCACCGTACAGCGCCAGGATTGCCCGCGCGGCCTGCCGCACCCGTTCGCGCAGCGCGGGCGGCTCAATCACTTCGACCCGTGCGCCGCAGCTTAACACGTAGTCGCAGGCTTCGTCCTCTATCTCAAACCGGATGTGTACAGTCACACAGCCGCGTTCATCCGGCTGGCTCACTTCTTCGACCTGCGTGAAGCGCCAGGCACGCATTCTGGGCAGCAGGTCGGCGGCGGTGCGCAGCACGGCAGGGTAACGCGGCAGATTAGCGACAAACTCGGATTTGGACTGCTCCCAGTAGGCTGCCAGATCGAAGTCTACCGGACGGTCGCACCGCTGGCCGGTGAGCCGCGCCGCCTCAATGCGTGAGGCGCGATAGGTGCGTGGCTCGCCGCCAACCGCCGCGACCAGATACCACACGCTGCCTTTGGCAACCAGTCCTAATGGCTGTACCACACGCTCTACGGTGGTGCCGTCGCTGCGCCGGTAAGTCAGGCTCAGTTCACACTCTTCCCACACCGCCTGCTGCAGCAGCGGCAGCAGCGCCGCGTTGTCCTCAAACCGCTGCCAGCCGGTGGGGTCAATGTGGATACGCTGGCGCATGAACTCGACGCTGCCACGCTGCGACTGGGGAAGCGCCGCCAGCAGCTTGATAAATGCACCCTCGCCGGCCTTGTCCAGCCCCAGATCAGCCAGCAGGCGCGGCGGGTGTGTCATAAACAGCGCGCGGATTTCGGCCTCGGTCAGGCCGGTCAGACTGGTGCGGTAGTTGTCCAGCAGCGACCAGCCGCCGCCGGTGCCGCGTTCCGCCACCACTGGGATACCCGCGCCGCTTAACGCTTCCATATCGCGGTGGATGGTGCGTTCGGACACACTTAGCCGGCGCGCCAGTTCGCGCGCGGTCAGGCGGTGGTAGTTTTGCAGCAGCAGCATAATCGAAAGCAGACGGTCGGCTCGCATGGTGTTGCTCCTGACACTATCGGTTCGCAGGGACATGACGACACTGTGTCCCACGTTCAGCAAGTTTGCTGCCAGAGGCTAAAGCCGTCCGGCTGCCGGTTGGCGGCGAGAAGTCGGCTGAAGCCGACTCAAACCCGCCGGGGAGCTAGCCCTTCAAGTCCATTCCGTATCTGTCAAAAGCTGTTTACGGATAGACACTTAAATGTGGCGACGCATGAAGTCAGCCCGGCATATCGGGGACATGGCGTCACCGTGCCCCTACATTCAGAATTGTAGCTGTCAAATATGACAACAGATGTCATGAATCAGAGTATATACTGGACACGTCTGAAGGAACAACGGAGGTTGATATGTCGGTTACGATACCTGCGGCTGATCGCCCGTATATGCCGGAAGGTTACGGCGTTCCGGCGACCCACGAGGGGATGCTGGACTGGAGTTTTGTGGCCGAGCGGGTGCAGAAGGCACGCAACTACTGGATTGCGACGATCCACCCCGACAACCGACCGCACACCCGCGCCACCTGGGGGGTGTGGGTGGACGATACGCTGTACTTCGGCGGGTCGCCGGACACACGCTGGGCACGTAATCTGGCAGCGAACCCGGAAGTCAGCGTGCATCTCGAAAGCGCCGATGAAGCGGTGATTATCGAAGGCACGGTGGACAAGTTGACGGAGGACAACACCGATGCCGCGCTGCTGGCGCGCATTGACGACGCTTACGAAGCCAAATACGGCATGAGGCACGGCACGCCGGTCTTCCGCGTCAAACCGCGCGTGGTCTTCGCCTGGAAGGAATTCCCGACGACGCCGACGCGCTGGCGGTTCGACCAGCCTTAGCTGTAGGGGCGACCTGTCAGGTCGCCCGTACCCGTTCGTTTACTGCCCTTCCTGCCGCCGCAGCGATTCTTCGACGGCGTCGCGCGTGCCTTCTGCCTTGCCGGGGGTGCGGCCTATGTTGAGCGTGTTTTTGTCGCCAGGGTCGCGTTCGCCTTCGGCCTGGTCCGGGGTAGCGAGGGCTTCATCCACGCCGCGCCAGCGCCTGCTGGTCGCAAAGGGCGATTCGTCGTAGTGCAGCAGCAGGTCTGCCGGGCTGTCGTAAATCGCCAGCGCGCCGCGCAAATCCTCATCGCTGAAGCCGCCGCAGCGCACCGCCACCACGTTCACCCCGATTTTGCCTGCTGCCTGCACGTCATACGGGCTATCGCCCAGCATCAGCACCTCATCCGGCGTGAAGCCCAACTTGCGCAGCGCGCTGGCTACAATGTCCGGGTCGGGCTTGGAGTTTTCGGCATCGTCCGAGGAGGTGTACCCGGTCACCAAATCCTGCGCCCCGGCCAGTTTCAGCAGCGCCTGGACATGATCGAGTTTGGACGAACTGGCGGCCACCAGCTTCAGTCCGCTGTCCGTCATCCGCTGCAAGAGTTCCCGCACCTTTGGGAACGCCCGCAAATGCGGCAGATAATCGTTCTGGAACAGGTCGCTCCAGCGCCGGGCGATGCTTTTACCCGGCTCCTGCTCTTTGTCCAGTCCAGCCGCTGCCGGCAGCAGGTTATCACCGCCCATACCGATCAACTGCCGCACTTTTTCATACGGCACGCTGTAACCGTATTCCTGCAACGCCTGTACCCAGGCCGCCGCATGAGCGTCGTTGCTGTCTACCAGCGTCCCGTCCACATCCAGAATCACGCCTCGAAGCTGCGCCATATGTGTTCCTTTCGGCTACAACACGGGGCGAACCGCCGGTTCGTCCCTGCCAAAGACCATGACAAAAAACATCCTTACCCCCACCGAGGTAAGGATGTTCAGGCTATTCGAACCGATTCAACCTACTGCACGTTGTCCTGCTCAATCGTGCCGCGCCAGGCGCCCGTTTCGACCCCCCGGCTTTCGATAAACTGCTTAAAGCGTTCCAGGTCGCCCTGCACGCGCCGGGTGACAAACCCCAGCACGTCGCCAATGGTTTCGACCGGCCCTTCCGGTTCGTATTCCAGTTGCAGCATGACACGGGTGGTATTGGGGTCAATGTAGTGAAAGGTGACAACGCCGGCGTTGGTGGCGCCGCTGGTGCTGTGCCAGGCCACCCGCTGATCGGGAATTTGCTCGCTGATTTCGGCGTACCACTGCTCTTCCTTGCCGCCGATATCCGCCCGCCACAACAGCCGCTTATCGTCCAACTGGCGGACTTCCTTCACGCCTTCCATAAACATCGGGAACTCTTCAAACTGCGTCCACTGGTTGTAGGCCGTCCGCAGCGGGACGTGCACATCAATAGACTTCTCGATCTTCGCCATCGGTTTATCTCCAGTAAATCTCACTCGGTAGGGGTGTCAGCCGGACTGAATCAGGCGCATTCCAACCTGTACACTCCGCCATCCGTCAACACTCCGGTAAATCGCGTTCCTGCATCTAGCCCCCGTTCAGTCCGGCGCGTTAAAGTCACGATACCATCCCTCCATAAAAACGGTGTTAGATGGCTGCCGCCCACGTCCGCACTTGGGATTCTTTAATCTTGACTCCTCGCGAATGGCGTGGAATCGTCCGTCGGCATAGGTACGAGGACAAATAGGCAGCAGGAGGAGAAGAATTGTCGTTCTGGTTTGACCTGTACAACGGAAACACGTTACAATAATCAAGAAAATCCCTGCACCATTATTGGGGAACACAGTCCTTATCTGGATCGGAGGTATCGCCGTGAGTCGTTGGGCAAACAAATATGTGATCGGCCTCACGGGAAATATCGCCGTTGGTAAAAGTGTGGTGCGCCAGATGCTCCAGCATCTTGGCGCGTATACGATTGACGCCGACGGCCTGACCCACCGGGCAATGGCCCCCGGCGCGCCAGCGTATAAGCCCATTGTGGAGACATTCGGCCAGTTTATCCTGGATGCCGACAAAAACATTGACCGAAATCTGCTGGGCGCGATTGTGTTCTCGCGCCCGGAGGCGCTTGCCAAGCTGGAAGCGATTGTGCATCCCATCGTCGGGCAGGCGATTGGGACGCTGGTCAGCCGCGCCAGCCAGCCAGTGGTGGTGATTGAAGCGATCAAGCTGCTGGAAGGCGACCTGGCGAATGCTGTAGACGAAATCTGGGTAGTAGATGCCTCGCCGGACACGCAGCTACGGCGGCTGGTCGGCCAGCGCAAGCTGTCGGAAGCGGACGCCCGCCAGCGCATCGCCGCGCAGGGGGCGCAGGCAGACAAGCTGGCAAAGGCGACCGTTATCATCCGCAATGACGGCAACGTGGAAGAAACCTGGAAGCAGGTGCAGGCCGCCTGGGTGAACGTCCAGAAGAAACTGTTTGCCCCCAGCCGACCAACAGACGCTCCGGCAGCGGCCCAGCCACGACCGGCAGCCGCCCAACCTGCCGCGCCGGCCCGGCCACAGCCCACGCCGGACCAGACCATTCCACTGGCGCCTACCAAAGTGATCGTACGGCGGGGGATGCCAACCAACGCGGAGAGCATCGCCCAGTTTATCTCCCGCACCACCGGGCGCAACGTCAGCCGGATGGATGTGATGATGGCCTTCGGCCAGAAAAGCTATCTGATTGCGCAGGACACCAGCGAACGTATCCTGGGGCTGGTGGGCTGGCAGGTCGAAAACCTGATTACCCGTGTGGACGAGTTTTACCTGATCCCCGGCGTTACCCCCACGCCGGTCGTCCAGGAACTGCTCACGGCTATCGAACAGGCGTCAAAAGACCTGCAGAGCGAAGTGGGTTACATTTTCCTGCCGCCGAACACGTCGCCGGATACGCTCCAGACCTTCGCCAAGAATGGTTACGAGCGTACCAGCGTCGAGCAGATCAAAATCCCGGCCTGGCGGGAAGCGGTGCAGGAACTGGCCGACGGCACGCGGCTCATTCTGACGAAGAAACTGCGCGAAGACCGCGTCCTCAAACCGATTTAAGGTTAGGCAATGAAACGTCTTGAACAATTTCCCCTGTTCCGCTGGATGATGGTACACCCACGTCTGGCGGCCTGGATCATCCTGTCGCTGGGTATGGTCATCCTGCTGGTGATCGAAGCCCGCGACGTGGGTCTGCTGCCGACGCAGTGGGTGGCGCTGATCGTGGCGACCGTGCTGGTGGCGGGCGCATGTGTCTGGATTATCAGTTGGGAAGACAAGGACGAAGAACCGTCCGAAGCCGAAGCGCCTAAACCGTAGCTACAAACGCATCCTTACCAGCTGGCAGAATCGCAGGGGCGCACAGCAGTGGGCCCCCCCTATGTGTACCCAGATAAGGCTGTGGGTGGCCGCGCTGGACGCCGGAAGCCGTGCGGAAGGTGGCTGGGAAAGACGAGCAAGCTAATGGATGACCGAAAACAGATTCATAGAATGTAGGGGCGTACCGCCGGTTCGCCCCTACGAAAAGTCTATGTATCGGTTTTCATTTAACCATAAGTTCTTCAGCCGCTGACGGCACATAACGTTTAAACTGGCAGGTATGGGGCGCAGTATGCTGCGCCCCTGCTGCGTCTACGTCCACATGTGGGAACATGGCGTCGCCGTGTTCCCACAGGCCACTACACAATCTTCAGCCCGCCGACACCACCGCTGAAGTGGATGTAAATCTGCGTGGCGGCCAGGTTAAAACCGGTGGTTTCCCACACGCCGTTCATGCCGATAAAACCGTCGCCGCCGCGCACGCGGTTGAAGTGTCCCGGCACACTCACGCCGCCGACGCCGCCTTCCGCTTCCACGCGCACCGCCGCGTTGGCCGGAACGTGAATATCAATGCCGCCCACACCACCTTCAAGCCGCAGGTTGAGCGCCGCGCCATCGGCAATTGTGACGTGCGTCGCGCCCACGCCACCGTCAATCTTCGCCACATAGCGGCTGTCGCCGGCGGGCAGCGTCAGGAACGTTTCGCCCACGCCGCCGTCAATCTCTACCTCGGTCAGGCGCAGGCCGCTTAAGTCCAGCCGTGACACACCCACGCCGCCATCCAAATCCAGCTTAACCGGCACGTTCGGACTGATGCCCACCTTCAGGTAGAGATCATCGCGGTTGGCGACCTGATTTAATACGGCCTTCACCTGGCTGCCAATTGGCCCGGTTTTCTGTCCCAGACGGATCGTCTTTTCGGCGTCGCCGGTCACACTGTATTCGATTTCGCCGACGTAGGATACCTCGGCTTCAAACAGGTTGTCGGATGCCGCCAGCGCGTTCACGCTGATCTGCCCGACCGCCGGGCCAAGTTTGATTCTGGCGGCAATCGCCCCGCCCACCGGCTCGGTATAGCTGGCCTGCTTGACTTCCGCTTCGCTCACGCCGACCGAACCGAGCAGCCTGTTGATGCTCTCGCCAAGTTTGTCGAACGAGAACGACCATTCGGTGACGTATTTCTTGTCCTGGGGATTCTGTTCGCTCATGATTTGTCTCCTTGATCGTGTTTTTGGGACACGGCACACCATGTCCCTATGAGAATAGTTGTACGGACACCATATATCGTGTCCGTACAGCCTGTTATCACAGTTACTGAACGGTCAGCCCACCGGTGCCACCGTCAAACTCAATCGTGATCGGGTTTGACGCGGTAGTGAAACCGTCTGTTTCCCACGTGCCGGAATCGCCAACAAAGCTGTTGTCTTCGCCGCCGACGCGCTTCAGGAATGACGGCACGGTGATGCCGCCGGTGCCGGTGCTGGCGACCAGCCGCACCGCCGCGTCGTCCGGCACGTCAATCGTAAAGCCGCCGGTGCCGGCGCTGGCGGTTAAGTCCAGCGAGGCGCCGTCTTCGATACGGATGGTGCTGCCGCCCGTACCGGCGGAAACTTTCGCCTCGTAGCGACTTTCGGTCGCGGGCAGGGTTACATCCATGCCGCCAGTGCCCGCGTCAACCTGCACCCCGGTAAGCTGGGCGAAGTCACTCAGATCGAGCGTTAGCCCGCCTGTACCGGCGTTCACGATCAAATCAAGCGGCACGTCCGGGTTAATCCGCACGTTCCATTCCAACTGCTGGTCGGGGTTAAATAGAAACCCCAGGAAGCCGATGTTGAATGACGTTTCGCCGCGCTGACTGAGATTCAGCACCCGGTTTGAGCCGCCACCGACGCTGAAGTCCACCTGCCCCACATAGGTAATGTCCGCTTCAAACAGGTTGGTCGAGTCGCGCAGTGGCCTGACCGTCACACCCCCAACGCCCGCGCCGACTGTTATCTGCGCGGTGCTGGCGTCCCCTAGCGGTTCATCGTAGCTGGCGGACTTCACGTCCACGTCTGCCGCCCAGCCCAGCGCCGGACCGACCAGCATCAGCACAATGATGAGCGCCAGCGCGCCGACGCCGATGAGCGCGCCGAGGCGCGGCGACTGGCGGCCATAGAGCAGGTCGAGGCCGATCACAATCAGCAGCAGCGGCCACAGCCGGGCCAAGACGCTGATATTCGCCACCGACAGCACACCTGTGTTCGACAGCAGCCAGATCACCCCCACGCCGATCAGGAGCAGCGGCCAGAATAAACTGCGGTATTCCATACGTCCCTGCATGATTGTCCCCCTTATTCGTCCCGTGCGGATCTGCCGCGCCGGAACAGCAGCGCCACACCCAGCAATATCACCAGCAGCGGCCACCAGCGGCCAATCGTGCTGCCCAGGCTGCCAAACAGGCGACCCAGCGAGCCGCCCAGGTTGCCGAAGAATTCGCCAATCGTCCGACCCAGATTACCGAAGAACTGGCCGATGCTGCCGAAGAACGACCCAACGTCGTTGAACGAGAAGACACCGGCGTTGATGAGCAGGAACAGCACCCCCACGGCGATCAGCACGATTGCCAGCGTGCGGGTTGAGGCCGGTCGCCCCACCATGCCGCCCGACTGGATAACCACGTCGCGCTTCTGCTTTTCCATAACGCTTCCTCCGTTGTGTTGACTATGTGTGAATACGAACTTCGCGGGGTAGAAGTTGCACAAACGCGGCAAAACGAAGGGACATAGTGAACCATGTCGCCGGAAAAGCTCTATCGAACTACCGTTGAAATCGAGTGCTACGGCTGCTGTTCGCTGATGACGCGGCCCGGACTGATGAAGGATACCCCTTCCGTTCCCCGGCTGCTGACCATGACAGCTTCGATGACCGGTTCATACACCGGCTTTTCGGCCACCCATTCGACCAGAAAGTTGGCGCCCCAGCCGCCGGTGGTGTCATCGGTTGGCACAAAAAACCCCGCCGTCGCCAGCGGTTGAAGCTGGATGGGGGTATCAATAAATTCGCGCACCAGGTCGCCGTCGGTATCGTAGTAACGCACAGAACGGATGATGATCGTGTCATCCGTATCGGTATTGTGGACGGCTAACGTCGTGGACAGCCGCAGGTTGGGACTGGAATCCGACACAATCTCGGAGTAGGCCGGGACGAAGACCAACTGCCCGGTCACAATGTTGAGGTCCGCCAGTTGATCTGCCGACAGGGTGGGGGCTGCCGGCACGGCGGGCGTAACCGTCTGACCGCAGCCCGCGATCAACAGACTGGCAAGCAGCAGACCACCCAACCGCAGCATTCCGCTCATCGTGTCACCTCTCTGGCAGGCTGTCCACTGTAACCAGCTTTGGCGGCTTGCGCAAGCGGTCGGTGGCGGGGGATGGGGAATTTTGCGTATATACCTGGTAGGGACACATCACGCCGTGTCCCTACGTGATCGTAACTGTCGCTGCTCTTACCGGCGGGCGCTGTGTCAGGTGGCGTCAACTGCCGGCCTGCGCGGTCGCCGGGACGCAGCCCGGCGGGCCTTCCGGCGGGTAGGTCCAGGTCTGCTGCACGGCTTCATCGGCGGCCATCGCGCGGAATTCGTTGTACGTCGCCAGCAGGCTGGGACAGTCGCCCAGGATTTCCGCCGCCTGCCCCTGCAGATACCAGCACTCAAAGCGGCGTTCGCTCACCGGCACGTCCTGCATCACCTGGAGCGCCGAACAGCGGTGCAGCGCCGTTTGCGCCGCCTTAAAATCGCCCTTCAGGAAGTGTTCCAGTCCCAGGCGATACCAGCCGTCGGCGAAGCTGGGGGCACGCTCCGTCACCTCTGAGCAGTATTTCACCGCCGCGTCATGTTCCCGCAGCAGGCTGGACAGTTCGCACAGCCGCAGCCGCGCCTTGACGTTATCCGGGTCAATCGCCAGCACCTGGAAATAGGCCGCCGTCGCCGCGTCGGCATCGCCAAGCTGCATGGCGTACAGGGCGCGCTCGAAGTACAGCGGAATCAGGCGCGGGTTGAGCTTGATGGCGCGTTGAATCGCCTGGATGGCGCTGTCATAGTCGCCCATGTCGCTGTAACTGATTGCCAGCGCACGCTGGCTTTCAAGCTGCCATACCGGGCTGCTGGCGGCTTCCAGGCTCTCCCGCAGCGCGATTTCAAAGCTGCCGACGCTGCCGTAAGCCAGCCCCATTGCCAGCCGCGCCAGTGTATTCTGCGGGTCGGCTTTCAGCACCTTCTGCGCGATCTGCGCCGCCTCCACCGGCTTCCCGGCGGCCTGCAGCGCATAGGCATGGACGGCCTGAATATTCTGATTGCTGCCGTAGCGTCCGGCGGCTTCCGATGCCAGTTGCAGCGCGGCCTTCCGGTCAGGGGCGCGGTTGTATTCGCTGTAGCTGCGGTAGATGAGCGACCGCACCAGGATCGCCAGTGCGTCGGCGCTGTCCGGCGTCTGCGCCAGCAGTTGCCGCGAGAGGTTGATGGCGCTGTCCAGTTCGCCGCGTTCAAACGCCTGGAACGCCTGCCCCAGCAGATTGTTGTCGCCGGCCCGCAGCGACACCGTGCCGGCCTGACGGCTGAGCCAGTTCCACGATACAAAAGCAATGCTAATCAACACCCCGGACAGCACCGCCAATGATAAACAGCCGGACCGACGGCGGCGCTGCTTGCGAAACGTCAGCCGGGAATGACTCCGTTGAACGCGCATGATTAGTTTGTCTCGGACAGCCAAAAATGAAGGATGTCTTGATTGTAACGGAATTTCTGTCGAATTGCATCAGGATTGATGTGCTATGTGACAGGCTTGTTGGTGACAAGCCTCACTATTGCCCGGCGCCGGCTGGCGGCATAATGAGGGCAAATTAGAGCAAACACAGCGCGACAGTTCCGATTTCTCCCTCCCGGCCTGCCGCGCTGTGTTTTTTCATGTCCGCGTCTGATGGTATATTGTAGGGGCGAAGCATGGATTAAGTATCTATCCATAAACCCTTCGTAGGGGCACGGCATGCCGTGCCCCTACCGACAGATAAAAGAGGTTTACGGATAGGTATTAAGTTACTGCATATGGGGCGAAGCATGGCCTCACCCCTACGGAACAATATCGAAAATGACTGGTTTACTGGAACAGGTGATTTGTTTATGCTCCATCTTCCTCCAAACCCCGACACCATTCCCGTACGCGCCGACGAGCGTTTTGACGAAGACCGCCTCGCGGCGTACCTGCGCGGCCAACTGGACGGCAGCGACCAGCCGCTGACGGTGCGGCAGTTTGGCGGCGGCGCGGCCAACCTCACCTATTTGCTGGATTACGGTACGCACCAGTACGTACTGCGCCGCCCGCCGCTGGGGCCGGTCGCACCCTCGGCGCACGACATGGGCCGCGAATACCGGGTGCTGTCGGTGCTGTACCGGGTCTTTCCACTGGCGCCGCGCGCCTTCCTGTTCTGCGACGATGCCACCATCATTGGCGCGCCGTTTTTTGTGATGGAACGCCGGCGCGGCGTGGTGGTGCGGAAGTCGCTTCCCGACGAATTTGCGTCCATCCCGGACGCGCCGCGCCGCATGAGTGAAGCCCTGATTGACGCGCTGGCGGCTTTTCACGCGGTGGATTACGCCGCGCTGGGACTGGAAACGCTGGGCAAACCCGCCGGTTTTATCGCCCGGCAGGTCGAAGGCTGGTACGCGCGCTGGCAAAACGCCAAAGTGGATGATCTGCCGCAGATGGACGCGGTCTATCATTGGCTGAAGGCCAACCTGCCGCCGGAAGGCGCGCCGACGCTGGTACACAACGACTACAAACTGGATAACGTCATGCTGGCGGCAGACGACCCCGGCAAAATGGTGGCGATTTTCGATTGGGACATGTGCACGCTGGGCGACCCGCTGTCCGACCTGGGCGCGCTGCTGACGTACTGGTCGCAGCCGGATGATCCACCGTATTTACAGGCCGCCGCCATGATGCCGGTCGGCGACGACCGCTTTATGACCCGCGCCGAACTGGTGGCGCGTTATGCCGAAAAAAGCGGGCGCGACGTGTCCAACATTCATTTTTACCACGCGCTTGGCCTGTTCCGGCTGGTGGTCATCGCCGCGCAGATATACGTGCGTTACCAGCGCGGCCAGACGCAGGATGCGCGCTTTGATGCGTTCCGCACGATGATTCCGCTGATCGCCCGCCGCGCGGCGGAAGTGGCGGGATGTTAGCAAATGTAAAGAATCAGTGAATCGGGCGCGTAAGCAGTTGAATGTTTCCTGCGTCTATCATACAATGATAGCTATGCAAACACGAATGGCACATTTCACCTGTTGTTGTCCCTGTTGTGAAGACACTACGGAGTTCTCCTGTGGTGTGATACGCCGTTGCTAGGGGCCGACAGAGACGGATTGCAGCCAACGGACGGGTCACTCTCAGGAGTGGCCCGTTTTTATTTTTACTCTGCTGATGGCTGGCGGCCAACCGCCAACCACCAAATGCCAGGAGACATGATCGTGAAGATCGCAGACAATGTAACACAGTTGATTGGCAACACCCCGCTGGTGCGCATCAACCGGCTGGCGGAAGGACTGCCGGGCCAGATCGTCGCCAAGCTGGAATATTACAACCCGGCGCACAGCGTCAAAGACCGCATCGGGGTGGCGATGGTCGAAGCCGCCGAACGGGCCGGCATCATCAACAAGGATACCGTTCTGGTCGAGCCGACCAGCGGTAACACCGGCATCGCGCTGGCGATGGTCGCGGCACAGCGCGGCTACCGGCTGATTCTGGTCATGCCCGAGACGATGAGCAAGGAACGGCGCAAGCTGCTGCGGGCTTACGGCGCGGAACTGGTGCTGACGCCGGGGCCAAACGGGATGCCCGGCGCAATTGCCAAAGCCGAGGAAATCGCCGCGAACACACCCAACGCCTGGATTCCGCAGCAGTTTGAAAACCCGGCCAACCCGGAAATTCACCGCCGCACCACCGCCGAAGAAATCTGGCGCGATACCGACGGCCAGGTGGACATCGTGGTATCGGGCATCGGCACGGGCGGCACGATCACCGGCGTGGGCGAGGTGCTGAAGGCGCGCAAGCCGTCGGTAAAGATGGTCGCGGTTGAACCGGCTGCGTCGCCGGTGCTGTCCGGCGGGCAGAAGGGGCCGCACCCGATTCAGGGTATCGGCGCGGGCTTCGTGCCGGGCATCCTGAATACGAAGATTTACGACGAAATCATCACCGTGACTGGCGATGATGCGATAGACATCGCCCGGAAGATGGCGACGCAGGAAGGGCTGCTGGTCGGCATTTCGTCCGGCGCGGCGACATGGGCTGCCCTGCAGGTGGCCGCCCGCCCGGAAAACGCCGGCAAGCTGATCGTGGTGATTATCCCCTCGTTTGGAGAACGGTATCTCTCGACGGCGCTGTACGCGCATCTGGAGGACTAACCATGTTAAAAACCGTGCGCGACGACATTCATTCGGTACTCTCGCGGGACCCGGCAGCGAGAAACGGACTGCAAGTTGTCCTGTTTTATCCGGGGCTGCACGCCGTCTGGGCGCACCGGGTCGCGCATCGGTTGTGGAAGGCCGGCTGGAAGCTGCCGGCGCACGCGGTCGCGTATATCGCGCGCGCCATCACCGGCGTTGAGATTCACCCCGCCGCTAAGATCGGCCCGCGCCTGTTCATAGATCACGGTATGGGCGTGGTCATCGGTGAAACGGCGGAAATCGGCCCGGACGTAACGCTGTATCACGGCGTCACGCTCGGCGGCGTCAGCCTGGACAAAGGCAAGCGCCACCCGACGCTGGAAGCGGGCGTGGTGGTGGGCGCGGGGGCGAAGGTGCTGGGCGCGATCACGATTGGCGCGAATACGCGCATCGGCGCGAACGCGGTGGTGGTGAAGGATGTTGGCCCTGACCGCGTGGTTGTCGGTATACCGGGTAAACCCGTCGCCCGCCGGGGCGAACAGCCGACGCCCGACCATCCCGATTTGCAGCATGGCAACCTGCCGGACGTGGTTTCCGAACGGCTGGACGGCATCCTGGAACGGCTGGCCGTGCTGGAAGGTCGTGCCCAGGTGGCCTCGCTGCGTGGGCTGACAACCAAACATAATGGCAATGGCGACGGCCACGCGCTGAAGGTCGAGCCGGATTACATGATCTAAGGTGGCGGTCTGACAAAAACGCGGGTGGCCGTTTCGACCTGCTGGACAAACTCCGGCTCGATGTCGGCCAACCGCTGCCGGCAGGCCGCCAGTTCTGCTGCTGCCTGCCGGTTAGCAGGGGCAGCGGCCAGCGCCGTGAGCTGCGCGAAGGCGCGCGCCAGCCACGCTTCCCCCGCGCTGCCGGCGCGTTCGGCGTAGGCCGCCGACTGCCGGAAGTTGTCGGCGGCACTTTTGTGCTGCCCGGCGGCTAACTGCTGCGCGCCGAGCATCCAGTAGGCGCGCGCCAGCTGCAGATCGCCTTTATCGAGTTCCTGCGCCAGCCGCAAATTCACTTTCGCGGCTTCCAGTCCCAGCGCCAGCAGCGATGGATCAAGCCTGATACCCGGCTCGTCCCAGCCCGGCCAGGTGAAGGAAGCGATGTCGTAAGCCAGCCCTTTGGCCGCGCTGCGAAGCTCATACGCGCTTTCAGCATTTTGTCCCAACGCGGTTGTCAGCCCGTACTGCATCCCCACCCAGCCGATCATCACCGCCCGGACGACATCCTTCGCCTGCCAGTAATAATGCCGTGTCGCTTCGGTACAGGTTCGCATAACGGTGGCAGGGTCAGCCTGCCGCTGAAGCGATTCAATCGCAGCGAAAACATCCTGCTCGGCCTGAATTTGTAACAACTGCTCAACCATGTCTGCGCTCCTGATAGACCTTTCATGCATAAGCTACATGTGAATCGTTTTTTGCGTTCAATGCGTATAATGAGTGACAATGAAAAGCGGAGTATGGTAATCGTTCGAGCGTGGAGGTATTCAGGATGTTTAACGCTGGCCTGGCAGTCCTGTCAACCATCATCAGTTGGGTTGTACTGGTTTTAACCATCGTGGCACTCACGGTGTGGCGCGGCGATGTTTTCTTTGGTGGTTCATACACCCTGCTGCAGGGGATTATGGTGCTGGCACTGATTGGCGCGCTGATTCAAACCCGCTTTCTATTAAAACACATCAGACTGAGCCAGCCCGAGGCTGAAACGACTGACAAGCGGAAACGCCGTCCGAAGCATGAACTGGTTGACATGGTGAATACGCTGGATGAGCGTGAACGGGCCGAACTGTATGCGCTGCTGGATGAACAGGTCGAAGGCTATTCGGATTACCGTTCGCGCTAACACACAAGCTGGCGGCTGATCGCTAAAAGCGCAAGAGGGATTTATGGCTGAACCTTCCATCCTGATTATCACCACCGCGCCGGAAGACGCGGTTGAAGCGGTACTGGACGCGATTGCGGCGGCGGGCGGTGGGGTGATCGGCGCGTATACGCACTGCGCCTTCACCAACGCGGGCGTCGGGCGCTTCAAGCCGAGCGCCGAAGCCAACCCACACGTCGGCGCGAAAGAACAGATTAACGCGGTAGACGAGGTGCGGATTGAGACGTTCTGCCGCCGGGACGTGGCAAAGGCGGTAGTAGCTGCCATCCGCGCTGCGCACCCCTACGAAGAACCTGTGATTTACCTCGTCTCGCTGCTGTCGGAAGCGGATTTGTAGGGACATGGTGGTGTCATGTCCCACATTGCACCAAGATTATGGTAGGCCACGCCGGACGCTGGAAGCCGTCCGGCTGAACGAAAAAGCCGCCTGGAAGGTGGCTGGTAAGACAGATGAGCCGTGTTCTTCAGCCTGCTTCCAGCCGCTGGCGGCGCACAACCGTCAATTTGGTACGGGATCTGTCGCCCATAACCTGCAATCGTAAAACAGGGCAAGGTTGCTGCCGGTACGTCCTACACCCGGTAGGACAAATGACCCATTAAGACCAGTCCTAAGAATAATAAAGATTTTACGAAATTTTTCATGAATTCTGTAAAAGATTTATACTCCTAAAACGTACTCGGCTGTATGCTCAAATCAGGTCTAAGAATCAAGAGGGAACAAGCATATGGCAGAGCAGAGCCAACCCATTGACTTTACCTCAATTCTTGTTGTGGACGATAATCTGCCCTTATTACGAAACCTCGCCTTTTTACTGAAGGTCGCCGGCTTCCGCGTGACAACCGCGTGCAGCGGTGAGCGGGCGCTGGAACAACTGCGCCGGCACACACCTGATCTTATCATCGCCGATGCCGATATGCCGGGCGTCAGCGGGTTTGACCTGCTGGGCCGTGTCCGCGCCGACCAGCGGCTGCACGCGCTGCCGGTTATCCTGACCTCCAGCCGCTACACGCTGGACGACTTCATGCTGGCGCTTGATCTGGGCGCGAACCAGTACATGCCCAAGCCGTTTGATATTTATGATCTGCTGGACACAATCAAGGAAATGCTGCTGCCGCAACCGCTGGAAGTTGATTTCCGGCAGGCGGGGTGAGAACGCTTTACACCCGCAGGAACGGGAACAGCCGCCGCAGCGGGCGCAGGATTTTCAGGTGCGCCTGGATAATCAGTGGGTTGTACAGCGACAGCACCGGCACGTCAAAGAGCTGGTTGTCCACCAGCACTGACTGAGGCCGCACGAAGCGCATCAGCCCTTCCGGCCCGTTGCGCCGCCCCAGCCCACTGCTTTTCACACCACCCATTGGCAACGACAGGTTGCCAAACACCCACTTGGTGGAATTGATCGTCACGTCACCGCTTTCGATTTTCGTCGCCATCTGCTCACCACGTTTCAGGTTGCGGGTGAAGATCGAAGCGGACAGGCCGTAGTCGCTGTCGTTCGCCAGCCGCAGCGCCTCGTCGGCGTCTTTCACCTTCATAATCGGAATCAGCGGGCCAAATGTTTCCTCGCGCATCACCCGCATGGAGTGATTAACGTTGACCAGAATCGTCGGCTCGAAAAACAGCGGCCCCAGGTCGGGCCGGCGCTTGCCGCCGAAGATGACTTCCGCGCCCTTCGCCACTGCGTCCTCGATAAACGCTTCCGCCCGCAGCAGTTCGCGCTCATTCGTCAGACTGCCGACATGAACTTCCAGCCCGCGCTGCGCGCCCATGCGTACCTGGCTGGCGTAATAGCGCAGCCGTTCCAGGTAGCGGTCGTAGATGGCCTCCTCGACGTACACACGCTCCGTGCCGACGCACACCTGACCGCAGTTTTCCAGCGCGCCCACCAGCGTACCCGCCGCCGCCAGTTCGAGATTGGCGTCCTTCAGGATAATCATCGGGTCTTTTCCGCCCAGTTCCAGGCTGTACGGGATCAGGCGTTCGGCGGCGCGCAGGGCAACTTTTTTGCCGGTGGCCGTGCTGCCCGTGACGGAGACATAATCTACCACCTCGACCAGAGCGGCGCCGGTGCGCCCGTCGCCGGTGAGCACCTGCACCACGTCAGTCGGAATCCCGGCTTCGTGCATCAGCTTAACCGTTTCAATTGCCGTATAGGGGGTGATTTCGCTCGGTTTGATTAAGACGGTGTTGCCTGCCACCAGCGCCGGAATCAAATCCTGAAAGCAGTTCAGCAGCGGATAGTTCCAGGGGGTGATAAATCCGGCCACACCGTAGGGTTTGTAATACACCCGCGCGCGCTGTTTGACCGGCGCGAGGCTGCGGCGGGTTTGCGGCTGCAACCACTGCGGGCCGTGCCAGGTGTAATAGCTGATGTTTTCGTCCAGCACCATCACTTCCATCTGCGCGCCCCATTCGGTTTTGCCCGTTTCGGCGCGGATGGTGTCAATGATGTTTCGCTGGCGTTCCCACATCAGGTCACCCCACTGGCGCACCAGCTTCGCGCGAGCCGCCACGCCCAGCGCCTCCCACGCCGGTTGCGTCGCCCGCGCCCGGTCGGCAGCGCGCCGCACGTTATCGGCTGTCATCGCCGGAATCAAACCGATGGTTTTGCCCGTTACCGGATTGGTAACGGCAATTTCCTCTCGCTGTTCCGCCCCATTTTGAAGCTGCCGCCGTTCAACAGCCGCCATCTGCGCCACTCCAGTAATCGAACTATCGTTTAATTGGCCGAATTGTACCAGATGACGTTGGTAGTCGGCGACAACAACCAGGTTCCGGGAGTGCGGAAAAACGAGGTCTGGTAGGGACACAATAGATCGTGTCCCTACAAAAAATGTTCTCACAATTCCCCGCTTCCTACCTTCAAATACGCTACAATAGGTGTCGGATTGCCCAGACACAAGGAATCAGAATGGTTCGCTGCGGGATAGACATGATCGAAATTCGGCGCGTGGCCGGCGGCATTGACCGCCTGGGCGAGCGCTTTCTCAACCGCTTTTTTACGTCAGGCGAACGCGCCGACTGCGACGACAAACCGCACCGGCTGGCGGCGCGGCTGGCGGCAAAAGAGGCGGTTGCCAAGGCGCTCGGCACGGGCATCGGCGACGTGCGCTGGGTGGAGATCGAAATTCGCGGCAGCGAACGCGGGCGGCCTGTGGTGCACCTGCACGGCGCGGCGGCAACCATCGCGCAGGGGCTGGGCCTGACGCAGTGGGATGTGAGCCTAACCCACACGGCAGACTATGCGGCGGCGATGGTGGTGGCGGTGTAGATGAGCGACGATGCCCGGACCCGGTGGGAATACTGCGTGCTGGTACAGGCACCCAGCGGCCCGCTACATATTACGCTAACGGTGTTCACGCCGGAGGGCGCGCAAGTCACCCAGCATCGCGCCGAGAGCTACGACGAGGGCATTAACCACGTATGGCCAAAACTGATCGCAGAACTGGGGCGCGCGGGCTGGGAACTGGTGGCGATAGACACGGGCGCATGGCATTTTAAGCGCCGGCTGTCGGAGGACGATCATTCGCCCGCCGACCTATGATTTATTAAAAATGATGTAAACCGTAGGGCGACCCAGTGTGGCCGCCCCTGCACAACCGCCCTGACCAAAACGAGACAGGCACGACTATGGACTTGCCCGACATCGAAATCTGCGAAATCCCTGCTGGTCAGTATCCACTGGGAGATGAGGCGCTCCTCGCCAGCCGACCGGAACACACCGTTCACCTGAAAGCCTATGCTGTTGCCAGAACGGCTGTCACCAACGCGCAGTACGCGGCGTTTCTGGCGGCGGATGGGTACAACAACCCAGCGTACTGGACGGAGATGGGCTGGCGCTGGCGGCGCGGCAAGAGCAACGAACGTCCGGTTTTCTGGGACGACCGGCGTTTCAACGCGCCCGATCAGCCAGTAGTGGGCGTATCCTGGTACGAGGCGCTGGCCTTCACGGTCTGGCTGGCGAGCGTGGCCGGTTTGCCCTGGCGTCTGCCAACCGAAGCCGAATGGGAAGCCGCCGCGCGTGGGGTGGAAGGCCGCGCGCCGCTACCGCGTGTGTATAACACGGCGGAACGTGGGGTGGGCCGCCCCTGGCCGGTGACAAAGCCGAGTAACGAATCGTGGTGTGGCGCGGCAGATCTGTGCGGCAATGTCTGGGAGTGGTGCAGCACACGCTGGGGGCGCAACTGGCAGACAATGGAGTACGGCTATCCATATAACGCGGGGGATGGCCGCGAAGACCTGCAGGGCAGTTACGCCCGTGTCATGCGTGGCGGTTCGTGGTTCGACCCGCTGTCTGAGGCCAATCCGGCCAACCGGGGGCGCTACTTGCCCGGTTCCCGCGGCAGCAATATCGGCTTCCGGCTGGCGCGGTCAATCATCTGATAGCAGCAGCGGGCGGCCACATTGGGCCGCCCCTACCCCTCCGGCGGAATCACCTCCTCGTCGTCACCGGCAGGCATCCGCCGCCAGGTTTCCTGCTCCTCGAAGCGGTACTTCCGGTAGGCGGCGTAGCCAATCGGAATGACGATGAGGAGCGCGATCAGCAGCACAACAGCGTCCAATCCGGTAGCCTCTCCTGTAGGACACGATCTATCGTGTCCCTACACCAGCGCCTGATACAGCATCTGTTTCCAGCGCAGCGCGTCAATCTCCCAGCATACGGTCACGTTCGACGGGTTCGCCAGCAGCGGACGCCAAACGTCGCGGTTGCGCTCATCGTTCGCCACGCCCAACTGGTCCACCACCGTCATGCCGCGTGTCAGTTCGCTCTGCGTTTCGATCTCAACCCGGTGCTTACTGCTGCGTGTGCAGATGGTTGGGTCGAGCGCGACGGCCATCGCCACCGGGTCGGGCAGCGAGATGCCAACCGCGCCGGTCTGGATGAAGTTCGCCTGCATGGCCGTTTCGTTGCAGTCCAGTGTGAAGTGTGCCAGCGGCGTGTTCAGGCCGCGCACGTAGGCCATGTCCGCTTCGTTCAGGTTGGCGTCGAAGCGGCACAGTTCCCAGCCGATCATCTCCACCGGCAGGCCAGAATGGAACACGATGCGCGCCGCTTCCGGGTCGCACCAGATGTTGTATTCCGCCGCCGGGGTGACGTTGCCAACGGTGCAGGCCGCGCCGCCCATCACGATACACCGGCTGACGTTGCGCACGATCTCCGGCGCGCGGCTGACTGCCAGCGCAACGTTCGTCAGCGGGCCAAGCGTTACCAGCACGATACCGGGGTTGGCCGTGATGGTCTCAAGCAGCGCGTCAACCGCATGTCCGGCGGCAGGCTGCCGCTGCGGCGCGGGATAGCCCCGGTCGCCCAGGCCGTCCCTGCCGTGATACCAGTCGGCATGGGACGGTTCGCGTACCAGGGGACGCGCCGCGCCGGCGTACACCGGCACGTCCGCGCCGCACAGTTCGACGGTGTACAGCGCGTTGCGAACGCCCTGCTCCAGCGGCACATTGCCGGAAACCACCGTGATCGCTTTCACGTCCACGTCGGGCGCGCGCAGCGCCATGATGAGGGCAACGGCGTCGTCAGAGGCAGTGTCGGTGTCAATGATGAAGGAACGAGACATGGAAAAACCTTAACGCAAAGAGACAAAGGAGCAAAGCTGCAAAGAGTATAACAAATACTTGGCGTTTCTGGCGGCTTGGCGGTTACAATGAACAGGTGATGATGCTTCTGCGGATGACAAGGATGGGATGTATGGCGACGACCCCGATTATCAACCCCTACGACGGCAGCGTGATTGACACCGTGCCGGAATGCACCGAACAGGACGTGCGCGCCGCGATCAGCCGCGCGGCGGCAGTAGCCAAGCCGATGGCCGACCTGCCCGCTTACAAACGTGGCGCGATCTTAAACAACACGGCGCAGATCATTCAAAATCAGGCGGACGCGCTGGCGCGGCTGATGGCGCAGGAAAGCGGCAAGCCGCTGAAGTACACGCGCGGTGAGGTCAGCCGCGCCGTCGAAACCTTCACCTTCGCTGCCGACGAAGCGCGCCGCCTGCACGGCGAAACGATTCCGATGGACGCGGCAGCGGGTGGCGTGGGGCGTATCGGCTATTACGTGCGCGTGCCGGTTGGTGTCATCGCCGCCATCACGCCGTTTAACTTCCCGCTGAACCTCGTTGCCCACAAGGTCGCCCCGGCGATTGCCGCCGGCTGCCCGGTGGTGCTGAAACCCGCGCCGGCCACGCCGCTGACCTCGCTGCGGCTGGCAGACATCCTGCGGGAGGCGGGTTTGCCCGAAGGCGCGTGCGAGGTTGTGACCGGCGGCGCGGACGTGGGCAACTGGCTGGTCAGCGACCCACGCATCGCCATGATTACCTTCACCGGCAGCCCACCGGTCGCGCGCAAAATCGCGGAAAAAGCGGGGTTGCGCCGCACCACGTTTGAACTGGGCGGCAACGCGGCCACCATCATAGACGAGGACGCGAACCTCAGCCACGCCGTCAGCCGCACGGTCATGGGCGGCTTCGCTTACAGCGGCCAGGTGTGCAACAGCGTGCAGCGGGTGTACGTACACCGCAGCCGCTACGACGAATTCCGGGGCAGGCTGGTCGAAGGCACGGAAAAGCTGGTGATAGGCGACCCGTTGCACGACACAACCGACATTGGCCCGGTGATTAACGAAGCTGCTGCGCAGCGCATCGAGCAGTGGATTCAGGAGGCAGTGGCGCAGGGAGCGACCATCGCCAGCGGCGGCACGCGGCACGGCACGATGGTCGCTCCCACCATCCTCGAAAACGTGACCGACAATATGCAGGTGATGTGCGCCGAGGTGTTCGGCCCGGTGGTGTCGCTGGTGCCGTTTGACGATTTTGACGCCGCACTGGATGCCGCCGATAACTCCGTTTTCGGTCTGGAAGCCGGTGTGTATACGCGGGACATCAACAGGGCGATGCGCGCCGTGCAGCGGCTGAACGTTGGCAGCGTGATGATAAACGACGTGCCGACCTTCCGCGTGGACCAGATGCCCTACGGCGGCAACAAGGAGTCGGGCATCGGGCGCGAAGGCCCGCGCTTCGCCGTCGAGGAGATGACGACGCTGAAGATGGTGGTGATTAATGTTGGGACATAAGCAAAAGTAACGAGGGATGAATAAACCGACACCCTCTGCGCACCGTGTTTGACAGCGTTACCCAACGATAGACAGGGCGACGACATTGGGTTGCCCTGCAAAGGGACGTTCATGCCGGCTTTGGTCCAGTTTAATCCGGTACCTTACCCCCTCTGGCGGCGTGATTTTCCCGCGCCGGTTAAGGCCGTGCTGCGTCCGGCGCTGCGGCGATTTATGCCGGTGGACGCGGACGAACAGCCGCCAGATACGCCGGAAGCGATGGCCGCGTATCTGGCGCGATGGGGACTGCTGCATGGTCGGGATGAGGGCGCGGCCTGCGACTGGCTACGGCAGCACAGCACCCCTGTTGAAACAGTACGCCTTGACGCGGCGCCGCGCCCCGCGCCGGACGATCTGGTGCGCCTGCCCGCGCAGTGGGAACGGCTGGAGGCGGTTATTCTGGCGTGGCCGGTGCTGTACCCGGCGCTGTGGGCGCAGCACGCGCAGATGGTCGAAGCGATTGCGCCGGTGGCGGACGTGGTGATTACCATCCTCACGCCCATGTGGGCGCAAGCCGTCAATCTGTTCCTGAATCAGCGTCAGGATAGTCTGGCGAATCGTCCCTACCCGGAAGCGCCGCCTGTGTCAAAGTCCCAATCCGTTTATGGAGAGAGGTTGCGTTTCCTGCACCTGCCGACCGACGATATCTGGGTGCGCGATTATGGTCCGATTGTCGGCTATGGCGCGGACAGCGGGCGCGTCTGTGTCAAAACCGTCTACGACCCGCTGCCGCGTTATCCGCAGCAACGCGACGATGCAATGGCCGAACGCTGGGCGGCACATGAAACTATCCCGGTTCGCCATCTCGATCTGCATCTGGAAGGCGGCAATCTCTGGACGGATGGCGCGGGCACGCTCATCCTGTCGGAGCAGGTTTTTTACAGCAATCCGTCCCTCAGCCGCGCCGCACTCGAAGCCAGGCTGCACGCGGTTTTCGACTTTCAAAAGCTCATCATCACGCCGCGCCTAAAGCGTGAGGAAACCGGCCACGTGGATTTACTGGTGAAGCTGGCAAGCGCCGATACCGTGCTGGTGAGCACGCCGACGGTGTGGCTGAACAGCGACAGACTCCGTACTGCGGCTGACGTGTTCCGCCGCGAAACCAACGCCGCTGGCCAGTTGTACCGCGTGCTGGAATTGCCGTCACCGCCGCTGTACCTCAACTGGGGCGTGTATCCGATCTGGCGCAGCTACACCAACGCGCTGACGGTTAACGGGCGCGTGCTGGTGCCGGTATTTGGCATCCCGGACGACGAGCGCGCGCTGGCCGTTTACCGCCAGGCCATGCCGGACTACGACATCATCCCGATTGACAGCCGCGCCAGCGTCAATGGCGGCGGCGCGGTTCACTGCCTGACGCACGAGATTCCGGCGTAGGGGCAGTATCCCTACGGGTGAACTGAAAACGCCGCCAGCGCCAGCCCATCTCCCGTTTCGCCTGTTGCCACCAACACTCCCGGCAGGCGGTCGCCGGTAGACCAGTTGTAGACGACCGCGTTTAATTCATAGTCGCCCGGCGGCAAATCAGCGAATACGCTCTGGCGGCAGGCGAAGGCTTCCAGCGGCAGGCCATAATCCGCCTGCGCGACCAGTTCGCCCGCTGCGTCCAGCACGTGCAGTCCGACGGAATAGGTATACGGCGGCACGTCCGCGCCCACCGACCACAGCAGCAGCGCCGACAGCGTATTATCCTTAGCGGTAATATCCGCATGAGTCAGACTGATGCTGTCGCCAAAGCGCAGGATGGCCGATTGCGCCGGGTCAAATGCTTCCGCCGGAAACCGTTTGTACCAGTCCAGCCGCAGGCGGGGCAGGTCAAATACCACCCCACACGGTGCATACTCGCCTGCCAGCGCCGCCGTGAAATCGCTCAGGCGTGGGGTGGCCGGCAGCCGTTTATCAGTAGCGACCCACACGTTGGCTGCGTCGCCCACAAAAGCCCGCGCTGCCTGCGGCAAATTATCACCCGGCAGCGATTCCAGCGCCGTGAACTTCACCGGCAGGCCGTACAGGTAGTATTCCAGCGGACGTAAATCCAGCGCCCAGTTATAGGCGGTCAGGTGGGCAGCCACCACGTCGCCCGGCTGCGCCCGCTGCCGCAGCGTGTCCGCCAGCGCGTCCCAGGGCAGCGCCTGTGCGCCGTCGGTGTCGCGCAGCAGCGCGCCGTCCAGCGTGGCCTGGGTGCCGATTGCCAGCCACGCCGTCAGGAGGATTGGAACACCGGGCCGGAAGCGGGTTTTCACCAGACCGGCGATGCCAATGCCGCCGAGCAGCGCCAGCGGCGGCCACGCCAGCAGCAGATAGCGTTCGCGCCCTGGCTTGACGAGGGCGGTACGGTCGTTTACCACAATCAGCACGGCCAGCGCCAGCAGTGTCCAGCACCACGCGGCCAGGCTCTGCCGGCGGTACAGCCGCAGCGCGACCAGCGCCAGCGCGCCGACGAGCAGCAGCAGCCACCACGCGCCGCTGCTAAAAAAGAGGGCGGTTCGTTGCAGCAGTTGCAGCGCAGTTAAGGCCGGTTCGCGCGCGCCGGCCTCGGCGGTGGAAAACTGCGTCAGCGCCGCCAGCACCACCGTCACCCAGGGCAGAAACAGCACTCCGCCCAGCGTCGCCAGTCCCACCACGCGCCACCAGGCCGCGCCGTTCTTTGGCGCTAGCAGCAGATGATAGACGCCGATGACGGGCAGAATCAGCGCGAGGTAATAATGGGTATACAGCAGCCCGGCCACAGCAAGCACAAAGCCCGTCTGGAGCAGAAAGCCGGGGCGGCGCGTTCCGTACACCAGCCGCCAGTACGCCCACAGGACAAACGCGATCAACAGCACCGACAGCATATACGTCCGCAGCTCGTGCAGGAAATAGAGGGTAAAGGCCGAGCCGCCAAACAGCACCGCCGCGCTGATGCCTGCCAGCGGCGAAACCATCTCGCGCCCCAGCCGGTAAATCCACGCCAGCGCCAACGTGCCGGCCAGCAGCGACGACGCACGCGCCGCGAACGGCGTCCAGCCTACCAGCGCCCCCCATGCTGCCAGCAGGAAGTGATACCCCGGCCCGCCGAAATCCTCGGTGGCGGTGCGCGTCCAGATGTCCGCCGGGGACAGCGGCCCGTACTGTGCCGCGCCGGCGCTGTACAGCGACCAGGTTTCATCCAGCCAGTAGGCGTCGGCGTTCAGGCCGCGCGCGCCCAGCCACGTCACCAGCCACAGCAGCGGCACGAGCCACAGCCAGGCGAAATGGTTTCCCTTCAACGTATTTCCCCTTATTCAGACCGCCGCAAGTGTACAGCTATTCCAGACCGCATCCAATTGTAGATCGTTTTAATGACTGGCGCGGCAGCCAGCATAGCCGCTACAATGCAGTTAGCGGTATGGAACGCTGCGAGGATAGCCGATGACACGAGTTCGGATGGCGCTGGTGCAGGTGGCATGGCTGGGCAGCCGGGAAGCGATGATGGAGCAGTATCGCCGGCTGGTGCGCCAGGCTGCCGACCGGGGCGCGGTGCTGGTTGGTCTGCCCGAATTTTCGCTGATTCCTTACTTCCCCGGCAGGCGCGACCGCGCCGGTTTTGCCTGGGCTGAGCCGCTGCCCGGCGGGGTTTCCGAACGGTTCTTCGGCGAACTGGCACGCGAGTGCAGGGTTACGCTGATCGGCAGCCTATACGAGCAGGCTGCCGATGGTCGCTACTTCGATACCGCCACGATACACACCCCCGACGGCGCGCTTGCCGGTATCACGCGCAAGGTGCATATTCCGTCCGGCGAGGGCTACCACGAAACCGACTTTTTTGAGGGTGGGGTGGAGTACCCGGTGCATGACCTTGGCGTGCTGAAACTGGCCGCGCCAACCTGCTATGACCAGTGGTTCCCCGAACTGGCGCGGATTTACGCGCTCAACGGCGCGCAGTTGATCTTCTATCCGACGGCGATTGGCGGCGAACCGACCGCGCCGGACGTGGACAGCCGCGAGGCATGGCAGACGGCTATGCGCGGCCATGCGGTTGCCAATGGCGTCTTCGTCGGCGCGGCCAACCGGGTTGGGGTGGAAAATGGCATCCCGTTCTACGGCAGTAGCTTTGTGTGCGACCCGATGGGAACGATTCTGGCGCAGGCTGGGCATGACACCACCGAAGTCATCACCGCCGATCTTGATCTGGAGGTACTGGCGCGCTGGCGCAGCCTGTTCCCCCTGCTGCACCAGCGTAAACCGCAGCTTTACGGACGTATCCTCGACACATGGCAGGGCGACGACCGCCCGGAGTGGCTGAACGACGAGTGATCGAAAGGGACAGCGATGGCAATCACCCTCCCGAAGCGAGACGAGACCAAACCGGCGACAGTGACCATCACCACCGACACCGCGCTGCCGGTGGACATCTCCAAATTTGACCCGGCACTGCTGGCGGCCTGGAGGCGCTTTCTGGATTTTGACCTGGCCTCCATGGACCAGAAGGGCACCTACCAGCGTATCCGTCAGGCGATCATCCTGCTTGGCGCGCTTGCCAGCACCATCGCCATTGTGATTACCTTCTTCGCGCCGGACAGCCCGCTGCGCACGCTGTTCCGCATCGCGCTGATCGTGCTGCCGGTTGCCACCGTTGCCCTGATGAACTACGGCGCGCAGTTTGCCGTTAGCACGCACTGGGTAGAATACCGCGTTGCCGGGGAAATCATCCGGTCGCAAATCTACCTGTACCGCCTGGACGCGGAGAAGTATCACGGCAAATCGCCGGAGGACAAACAGGCGCTCCTGCTCAACGAGGTGGAAACGGTGGATCACTGGGTGCAGGAGCAGAACATTGACCGCCCGCAGCTTCAGCCGATCAGCGACCGGGAGCTATTGCAGCGCATCCGGGAAAAGACCGAGGGCGGTGACAACGGCTTCGAGCCGCTGGACATTGACCGGTATATCCAGTGGCGGGTTGCCAACCAGCTTAACTGGTACAAACAGAAAATCCAGGAAGACCGGCGCATGACGCGACGCAATCGGGTGATCGCCATCGGCATCGCGGCGCTGGGGTCGGTGTTTGCCGGTATCGGCAACGGGCTGGAAAGCCTGGTCGGCGTGACGACCGCTATTGGCGCAGCCTTAACCACCTCGTCTGACGTACGCATGTATGGCCGTACCTACCGGATTTATTACGATGCTGCCTGCGGTCTGCAAAATGTGTTAAACGAATGGAGCATCCTGCCATCGGAGAAGCGTACCGAACCGCAGAAAGCCCGCTTCGCTACCGAGTTCGAGCGCATTTTTGACCAGGAACGCCGCCAGTGGCGCGACGAAACGATCAAAACGCAGATGACCAGCGAACAGGCGATTTATGCGCAGGTGAAGCAGGTGGCCGGCAACCGGGTTGAGAATCTTCCGCCGCTGGCTGTTGCGAACATCGGGGAACTGCCGGACGTCACGATTGGGCAAGACGAGCAGCCGGCTAATGCAGCCCCGAATCGGGGATCATCAACTGATGCCAATAAATTACCAGCCAAAACAGAGACACCGCCACCACCGCCCGACGTGCCGGAAGCGCAAATTAAGGTCGTCAAGGCTGGCGAGACTGGCGATAACCCGCCGGTGCGCCCTAAACCGTGAGTATGTCCAGTGGGCGTTGTGCATCTGATTACACCCGAACGGCGGTTCCGGTCGGGATAGAGACGTGCACGCGGCAGTATGGAAAGCAGGGGCGACCTCATCAGTCGCCCCTGCTATCAGCAAAAATTCCGGTCTTGCCGAGTTGTTAATTCTCCGATGGCGTGGTTTCGACGACCGGCACGGTATCCGGCGCAATCAGCGAATGGCCGTTGGAAGCGACTTTGCTGCGCGGCTGCGCGGTGACAAAGCTGCCATACAGACGCCACTCGTCCAGCCGGCAGGAATTGACGATCTTGCCGTCCCAGACGGTCATGTCCGGGCAGCTTTCGCACATGTCCACGCGGCCATCCGGCAGGAGGTCCGGCCCCTGAATGATGCCGATGCTCTGCACGTAGATCGGCTGGAACAGGCGCGCCGGGTGGCGCAGGAAATCCTTCCACCAGGCGGAGAAGGTCTGCCGAACGCCCTGGTCCACCAGACCGAGCGCGAAGGCGATTTTGGGAATTTTGTTGCTGGGCGAATAAATCACGTACGTGCCGTGCTGGAGATGGTGGAAGACCTGAAACAGTTCCATCACCTTCCTGCCAACCGAGCCGTACATCTGCCCCTTGCTGCCCAACTGCGCCGACACCAGCCAGGTGATCTTGTCATGTGCAGCCGAGCCGCCCATGTAGGCCGACGTTTCGTAGTGCGGGAAATGCTCCTTGATCTTGTTGTACACGTCAGTTGATGTCAGGTACGACTCGTTGTCGTTGTCCAGCACGTAGCTGGTTTGCAGGTCAACCTTCTGCCCCTGCGCGTAATAATCGAAGTCACCTTCCATCACCGCGTTGCGGAAGCCGATCAGCACCAGCCCGTGCACGCGGTCAATGTTCCTGTTGGCCCACTTGACCATTTCCGGCACGAAGTCGAGGTTGCCGGGGTAGACCGTCATGCCGAAGCTGCAAAACAGCCCGCCGATGTCATAGGCCATGTCGGCGAAGTGCTGGCGCAGTTCAAACAGCTCCATCTCGGATTTGCCCTTCCAGTGCGGGCGGTTCTGCTCGCTGTCAATGTGGAAGGTAAAACCGACCGCACCGGCCCTCTTGATTTCCGCCATAAACGGCCTGTCTTTTTCCATACGGATGCCGTTGGTCAGGATCAGCGGCTTCATCTTCAGACTTTTGATGTAGGCGATGATTTCGATGATGTTCGGATGAATCAGCGGTTCGCCCCCGGCGATGGAGATGTTGTCGCAGTTGCGCCACTTCTTCAGCAGGGCGATTTCTTCCTTGATCTGCTCCAGCGATTTATGCCCCTGCATCCCGTTAATGCGGTAGCACCCCCGGCAGTACGTGTTGCACTTGTCGGTGACTTCCAGCCAGCCAATCGGGTTGTCGTTCCCCGACCAGGGAAAACGGTACATGTCACGTTTGGACAATTCCATTGGGTCGTGCTCCTTACCTGGCGCGTCGGGAAAACTGTCCCAGGCGCAAATTATTTAGCGTCGCTAAATAGTTTAGCGCCCTATTTGGCTGGACAAAGAATATCATGCCAAAAAGGTGATGAATGTCACACGTCGAGCAGGAGGCGGACGTTTAAGCCCCAGGCGAGGTACAGCGCGCCGAAGAACCGCTTTAACTGCGCGATGCTGCGATCATCACCGTCTTCGTCTTCAAACTGGAAGGGATAACGGTTGAGCGCGTCTTCCGGCGACGAGGACAGGTGGAGCAGTTCATCGGCTTCAAGGTCGCGGGGAATCGCGCCGAAGAAAATCAGCAGCACGGCGGCGTAAGCTGGTTTAATGCTGCCCATGAGGAACAGCATCTTAAACAGTTGGTTGCTGGTGACGGTGATTTCGCCCAGTTTGCGCACCAGCACGCCGCGCTCCTGGAAATAGGGCTGGCCTTCGGCGCGCATGGCGTTGATTTCACTGGCGTCGTCTTCCGCGTCTTCGATGGCGCGGCGCAGCAGCAGCCAGGGCAGCGGCTCGTCCGGCACGGGCAGGCGGTTGAGCAGCCAGAGTTCCGCCGCGCCGGAGAGGGGATACTGGATTTCGCCCATGCAGCCAAACGGGCGCTGAAGGTTGTTGGCCGGGCAGCCTTCACAGTAGTGTTCCAGGGGCGTGAGTTCCGACGCAGCTTCGAGCAGGTCTTTGACCATCACGACGCGCGTCTCCTGCAAGCCGTCGGGCGTGGCGCGGGCCAGTTCAAAGCCGATCTCGTCGGCGGGACGGTTGTCCCCGTTTTTGCGGAACAGGTCAATTACGGCTTGGGCGCGCGCCCGCCCTTTGATACGGTCGAGGATGCCCTGCGTGGTGAGTGTTTGTTTGGGCACACACTGGTAGTCAATGATGGTGTCAATTGCCATAAGGGTTTACCACTGACCGGCATTCATTAAGTAACGGCGGGTTCCGATCTGCTCGGAGTCGTTCATTTGGAGAATATTAACTGTCACACGACCTACCGGAGTTTTTCCCTTAATCTCCAAACCATCCATCTCAAAATGCTCATCCCATGACTGAGTTCGAGGGTTAAACAGGGGAGTCAGGGTGCTTGTGATGGGATCATAAGAGGCAACATCACTCCCTTTGCTGATATTACAGCTTAGACATGCCACGCCAGATTGTTTACTCCCTTTGATCCGTGATGCCGTTTCACGGGAATTATATGATCGACATGGAAGCGAGATAAGCTGTATCGCTCTGGTTTTTGACAATATTCACACCGTCCATTGGCGCGCTGCCTGACCTGTGATCGAATTGCAGGGGAAACGCGACTCACGGTTTACTCAACATGTAAGCAGCCTTCGCTTTTAATAGCGACACAAACCGATCCAATTGAAGAATTTGCTGTAATTCAGCAGCTTCTTCTATTGTGAGTTCATTCTCGCTATGCCGGTCGAGCAGGTCGTCAATGTGATCTTGCACATCCTCTGGCAGTTGGAAAGCAAGAATCTCCTGTGGTGTGGCTTTCTCAACGAGAAAACTCAAGAATGTGTCGTAAGCTGGTAATAACTGCGTGCTCGCCATTGTTCAACCTCGTCCCTTGCTAATGCAACACTTTCAGCGCCTTGATTTTGAAGGAATGCTCATATTTCTTTGAGAGCTTTGAAGGCTTTTGCCTGGAGGCGAGCCATCAGCATTTCAAACTCAACAACTTGATCGAGATATTCCGCTTCTTCGGGCGTTAGCGTACCGGCGCTTTGTCGGTAGAAAAGTTCGTGAATGAATGCTTTCTCGGTATCCGACGCCTCAAACTCAACAATCACCTGGGGTGTTACCTTCTCAATCACCAAGTCCATAAATTCTTCCCGTGCAGGCACAAAATTTGTCGTTATCACCGTTCCATCTCTTGCCTGATTTAACGCCATTATACCATGCGCGAGTTTTGCAGCGGCGGCGGGAGGGGGTGCGCTGCCGCTGAGATTGCCGAGTTCGCTGCAAAAGGGATGAGGTACGAGGGATGAGGTCAAGGTGGAAAAGCAAAAGTGAATGCCCATACAATAAGTGTATGGGATTTTGGGGAAAAGGGTGAACATTTGTTCACTATTTTGAGACAAGCGGAACAAAGTGAAAAGACTAACGGAATCTTATTGTCATAATGACGAATCCTTCATTATCCCATAAACCTGCATCACCATCATTCATGCGTAACTCGAGGACGCCCTCCTTATGTGCCGTTAGATATTTCCAGCTTCCCACCCAAAATGGAGTGTCTAATGCGCCTATACGTCCGACTAATCCGCCTTTGGGATGTCCTGGCAAGGGTTCGATGCAGCCCATGGTTCTACATGTGAAAGATAAACCACCTTCAGGACTATGAAGAGGAATATCAATTCCAGGTCGCCATAGACCACCTAAATATCTGATTTCTATTTTGTCTCCTTCATCCATATTTATACCTGTTGATTGCCAGCCCATTTTTGCGTTGACCTGTATAGCGGTCATCAGTGGGGGATTTGTAGGGGACAATGTTACTGTCTCCGAGGAAATCCAGGCAAACACCTCATTAGAAACTTTAATTAAATACCACGGATCATTCGGATCAACTGACTGAGCAAAAACTTCTAATCTTTGGCCTTGTGGTGCTGTTGCAATAGTCAAATAGGCTTTGTTCGGCCCTGCCCTTAAATTGGCAGCCGAGACATCGACCATAGCAATTACAACGATTGGAGT
Source organism: Chloroflexota bacterium (assembly GCA_016223085.1). Taxonomy (GTDB): domain Bacteria; phylum Chloroflexota; class Anaerolineae; order Aggregatilineales; family Phototrophicaceae; genus CFX2. The sequence continues at coordinate 709,984 of JACRPS010000003.1, read as the reverse complement.
AGGTGATGGCGTTCGTGTCGGCACCTTTGTGGGTGCATGGGCGACCGTAGCTGCCTGATTTGCGGTTGCACGAGCGTTCACCGTCGCGCGGGCGTCGAGAAAGGCTTGTGTCTCGGCGGCGTTGGCGGTGGCTTGGGCGCGGTCGGTGGCAGCGCGGTTCACGGTCGGTGTTGGCGTCGGGGTACGTGTTGGGGTGCGGCTGGGTGTCGGTGTCCGTGAAGGTGTATCGGTAGGTTCAGGCGTTGGCGTGGGGAGTGGTGTTGGCGTATCTGTTGGAGTAGGTGTATTGGACGGTTGCGGCGTGTTGGTTGGAGCGTTGATCGTTTGTAAGTAGCTGTTCGTTGCTTCTGTGTCTAGTGTTCCGCGCGCGTTAATTGTTGCCTGTGCATTGGCTAAAGCGATTGCAAGGGCAGTCTGTGTCGCGTCCCAAGGTAGCGTTGGTGTGTCTGAAGGTGTCGGCGTGACGGAAGGCGTCAGGGTATCGGTTGGTATGGGCGTTTCAGTCGGCGCTGTTGTCGGGGTGGGCGTATCGGTGTAGGCAGCGATAGTGGTTGCCTGGACGGCGGTTTCTGTGCCAGCGATTTCAGTTTGTACGACTGCGATCTGCGCTTCGTACTGTTGAGTGATGCGGCTGATTGCGGTTGCTTGTGGTGAGTCAAGAGTTGGGGACTGCGGTATCAAACGGAGTGTACCATTTGCGAGCAAAAATGCTATCACCAGCACAAGCAGTAACGCTATTACACCAAATACAAGTAAACCACGTCGAGGAATAACTCGGGGCTGAGGTTCTGACACAGGTTCATCAGGCTGGGGAAACTGCCGTCGCAACTCGCGCACCAATCTCAACATATCGTGTTGAAAATCAGGGTCGTTGCGTACTGTCGCTGCATTTAGATACGTCAGGTTGTAAAGGCTGGGAGGAAGTTCATCGGAACCGGGCATAGTAGCGCCATTGACCAGCACCGGGATTACCATCACACCCTGCCGAAGTGCCGTCTCAACCTCAATGCGCACAAAGTCCGACGGGTCAAGCAACCGTCTACTGCCGTTTTTGTCTGTAATGTTGAGCCAAGCGGGACCAATAATCACCAGCATTACTTCACTAGAAATAACTTCTCGCTCAATCACTGCGCGGAAGTTTTTACCTAATGCGATGTTGTCCACATCTTTAAAGATGCTATCTTCGCCGTAAACGCTTACCAAGTAATCATATATACGGTCAGTAATCGGCTGGCTGTCGGCTCGGCGATAGGAGATGAAGATACGTGGCATACGGCTACCCTGTTACGGGAGCATAGTGGCGTCCCCATAATCAAGTATGCCGTAAGCGCCAAAAATCCGCCAAAAAATAAGGGGTGAGCAGCAGGAAAAGTTGAAGGGGGCGAACCGCTGGTTCGCCCCTACGAAGGCTGATTTATCCTGCGCCGGGGACGCCCCACAGCCGCAGCGTGCCGTCGTCGCCGGCAGAGGCGAGGAGGTCGCCTGCCGGGTTAAAGGCCAGGCTGCCAACAGTGGACGTGTGGCCGGCCAGGGTCGCCAGCAGGTTGCCGGCCTCGGTGTCCCACAGGCGAACGGCGTTATCGGCGCTGGCAGCGTTCGGGTCACCGCCAGCGGTCGCCAGGACGCTGCCAGCGGGACTGAAGGCCAGCGCCAGCACGGCATCGTCCGTGCCGCTTTCCAGCACCAGCGGCGCGGGCGCGTCCATCGGCGCGCCGCCGATATTCAGCGTCCAGATCACGGCAGTGGTGTCCATGCTGCCTGCCGCCAGTTTGGCGCTGTCCGGGCTAAAGGCGAGATCACGAATCAGGCCGGTCTGCACCGTGTAGGTCGCCACCACTTCCGCCTCAACCTCGACACTTTCCTCAGTAGCCGAGGTGGTTAACTGCCAGACACGCACCGTGCCCAACTGGTCGCCGGTCGCCAGCAGCCGCCCATCGGGGCTGATCGCCACCGCGCCCACCGGCGCGCCGTGTTCCAGCCGGGCAAGCTGCGCGCCCGTGCGGGTATTCCACAGGTAAACGGCATTGTCGCTGCCGCCAGAGGCCGAACCAACGGCAGTCGCCACTACCAGCAGATCGGGGCTGATGGCAATGCTGTTGATACTCTGCGCGTCCTCGGTGGTGTCCATCTCGATCAGGTCAAGGCCAAGCGGCTCCACCTGCACAAAACGCACCGCGCCGTTGATGCTGCCGGTCGCCATAAAGACCAGGTTGTTGATCGAACGTGCCAGGGCAAGCGCGGTCACCGGCTGGCCGGCGGCAAACCGCCGCGATTCGTCGCCGTTCAGCGGCAGCAGCCACACGCTGCCCTCCACGTCGCTCCCGGCGATGGCGATCATGTCACCGCTGGGCGACCAGGCCATCACCGCCGTGTGATCTGTAGGGACGTTCAACTGCGCCAGTTCTTCCACCTGCGCCGCGTTATTGGCGGTGATCGGGCCGGCGCTGGCGGGCAGGGTGTTGGTCAAGGGCGCGGCTTCCGCCGTGCTTTCCGCGCCGGGGAGGGCGGCGGTCGCTTCCGGCAGCGCGGCTTCCGGCGTGGCTGCTTCAGCCGGATAGCTGCTGCACAGGAAAATGTTCGAGCCGTCCTGCGTGCTGCGGATGTCGTAAGTCGTGCCCTCGTGCGTGAACAGGAAGCTATAACCGCGCGTGACCACCTGAGCGTACATCCGGCCCGGCTGCGGACAGCCCAGGCTGGCGTCGCTGAACATCTCTTCCGACCAGCTCCATGCATCAATCGTATCCAGCGTCAGCGTCGTTCCAAGCTGCTGGTTGAGCAGATCAAGCGCCCGCTGCGCCTGGGGCGGGGGCTGCTGCGCGTGGGCCAAAACGGGCAGCGCCAGCAGCGTCAGCGCCAGAGCGAACCAGAACCATCGTTTGAACATGCATCATACTCCTTACAATCTTACCCATCCCTACCACCTTACCTCAGCCCAGCCGCAGTTCAACCCACCAGTTGGGGGGATTCAATGGCGGCTATTCGACTGATTTTGCGGTGGCTGGCTCGACAGGAGGATACCGCAAATCCGTTGCGCCTATCCAGACGCGATGGCTACGGCTGGATGACGGTTGGCTGACGCGGCGAACAACATCTTATGGTTAAATGAAAACCGATACATAGATTTTTCGTGGGGCGAACCGCCGGTTCGCCCCTACATTCCATGAAATCTGTTTTCGGTCATCCATTAGTAGGGGCACGGCATACCCCTACCGGCAGATAAAAGAGGTTTACGGATAGGTACTTAACCAATCTGGACTTCTGCGCCCTGTATTTCTAGCGGCACGGTCTCGCCTTCTGGGCTGATAATAAACAGGTTCGATGGCGCTTCCCGACAGACGCTGCCGCTAACGCCAGAGGTGAAGTACACCGTTTCCAGTACCGGAGTGGTGATAAGCCCATCCTGGCGCAGGTAACTGATAAGCAGGAAGCTGATCGTTTCGCCGGGCAACGCATTCGGCACGTTCGCCACCACCCGCAGGACAGCGGCGCTGATGCCGTCCCGAAGGGGAGTCAAGTCGAGGGAATTGAGGTTTTCGATGTCAATGATGTCTCCCGGTTGGTCGAAATCCTCCGCTTTTGCCCCGCGGCGGAAGTTGGCATTAATCGTGCCAGCCCCATAGCAGACCTGATTACGGCGGGTATCGTTACACACGTCACCGATGGCAATCAAGGCTGATCGGACCGCCGGGGAACACTGCTGCGCAACTGCCGTTGACTCGGCGTTGATAAACGCGATGGTCGCCGCACCGGCGAGTGACACAAGGGGCGTTGCCGGCGTGGGTGTTGCGATCAGCGTGGGACCGGGAGTTATAGCAGCTTCACTTGTCTGCGTAAGCCCTTCGGTGGGAAGCGCTTCAAGGGTGGCGGAAGTTGCCGTCGGTATTCCTGCGGCGGCGGTTTCGGTGACAAAGCCGGTCATAATGGCGGCGATGGTGCCGGTCATGTTGGGCGTTGGGCTTGGATTGCCGCCAATGCCTCCAGCGGCCAGAGTCAACGCGACATAGTACGGGTCAAGGGTCGCTGGTGGTGTCACGGTCGGGGGGCGAAGCACACCGGAAGCCACCAGGCCCACCAGCATGAGGCTAAAAACGACGATTGCCAGCCCGAACGGCAGCAGCACGCGCGGGCCAGCCCCGCGGCGCGCGGTTCGCTGGCGGTCATAGTCGCGTAAAAACTCGATCAGCCGGTCCATATCGCGGTGAAAATCCGGGTCGTGCCGGACAGGAACCGCTTGCAGGGAAGCCAGCCGGTCCATCGAGTCGGGAAGTTCAGCCGGGGTAGGAACCGCGGCATCATCCACCAGAATCGGGATCACGAGGAGATCAGGACGCGCCAGCGCCCGTTCCGCTTCCAGCCGCACAAAATCCTGGGCATCGTCCAGGCGGCGCAGGCCAGCCTGATCGGTGATGGATGCCCAGCGTTTGCCGATAATCAGCAGCGCCACATCAGATTGGTCGAGTTCGTGCTCCAGAACCTCGGCAAAGGTCGAACCCGGCGGGATGCGGTCTACATCCTTAAAGACATTCTCCCGGCCAAAGGTTTCCACCAGACGGTCATAAATACGCCCGGCGATGGCGCGGCTGTCGTCCCGGCGATAGGAGATAAAAATCCGCAGCATGGGATACTCCCCGTGAACGCGCTCACAGTATGGCACATCTCCAACCTGAACAGCAACACCCTCACACGGTAAACCGATGGTGGCGGATGTAGGTCTGGTCATGGGCGAGGGTGACAACGTTGAAGCCGGGCTGCGCACCCTCATCCACGATGGTGTCTGTCTGTCCCGGCCAGCCGTGAAGCTGCGCCCACGAACTGAGCACGCTGCTGTACAGGATGCCGTCGCGGACTAACGTGAAGTTCTGGTGGACGTGGCCGAAGAACACCCCGCGCAGGCGGTGGCGGGCGGGCAGCAGCGCAACATGGAAATCCTCGCCATTGGTCATGCGCATGTAATCGTCTAACCAGGGGACGCCAACCGGCAGGACGTTATGGTGTACTGCGACGACCAGCGGGCGATCATCCGGCGCAGCGCACAGGCGTTCCAGCCAATTAAGCTGCGGCTGCGTGACAAACCCCGCCGGGAACTGCGCCGGGCCGTTGCTATCCACAACAACCAACTGCGCGCCGTTCAGGTCAACCGTGTAATCAAACGGGGCAAGAATGTCGCTGCTGCCTAGCAGGAAACGCTGGAGCGCGGCAGGTTCGTCGTGGTTGCCGGTGACATAGTAGACCGGATAGGGGATGCCGGACAGGATATCGCGGGCGGCGGCGTAGGCATCGGGGTCGGGGTCGTAGACCACGTCGCCGGTGTGCAGCACAAAATCCGGCGCGAAGGGCAGGTCTTGTAGCTCGCGCACCAGCGCCCGCGCCGCCTCCTGCACCGTAAACGGCAGGCCGTAGGCGGTGTAGTTGGGGTCGGGGCTGATGTGCGTATCGCTGATGTGAACGAAGCGGAGCAGGGGTTCGGGCATGGGACTTTGTTCCTTATCGGGTGTGGCACAGACCGTAATAGCTATATAATAACAGGCACGTCCTGGTAGGGACATGCCGCCGGCATGTCCCTACACCATGCGGGCGTGGGGAATTGTGAGGGCATTTTCACATGACCGCGATTTTCCCCACTCCCCGCCAAACAAAGAAGCCTATGTACCGCATGATAGTTTTGGTAATTCTTCTGGCGCTGGCCGCGTGCAGCGGGCAGCCGACGCCAGAAGTGCTAGGTTTGCCGACGGTGGCAGCGCTGCCAACGCTGACCGCGACGGTTACGCTGACATCGGTTACGCCGAGTGCGACACCGACAGCAACGGCCACCGCTGCGCCGACCGAGACGCCGACTGTGACGGTCACGCCGAGCGCGACGATCACGGATACGCCGACACCAACCGCCAGCAATACCCCTTTGCCGACGGATACCCCTGCGCCGACCGCCGATAACGAAGGGCTGCTGGCGCTGGCGCTGACCGCCGCATTTGCGACGGTCATTCCCATGCCGACCGCCGCGCCGACGGCAGCGGGCGCGCTGCCCGGCGTGACCGTCGCCACAACCGGATGTGCTTTTCCGCCGCCGGGTGGCTTTGGCGTGGTGTTCGCCAGCGACCCGACGCTGGTGCAGCAAATCGGCTGCCCGACGCCGCTGGGACAAGCGCCGATCACGGCGACGGTCAGCAGCGCGTCGCAGAATTACGAGCGCGGCGTGATGGTGTGGACGCAGGGCGCGCCACCTTCGATTTACGCGCTGTTCAGCGGCGGACGCTTCCAGCGGTACGACGATACGTACAATGCCGGCACCGACCCGGCCAGCGGGGGCGAACAACCGCCACCGGGACTGATCGAGCCGGTGCGCGGCTTCGGCAAGGTGTGGCGGACGTTCCCGGAGGTACGCGGTGGCCTGGGCTGGGCGCGGGACAACGAGCAGGGTGGTTCGTCTGCCGCGCAGGCGTTCGAGCGCGGGCAGATGATCGCGCTGCCGCAGCGGGGCGAAATTCTGATACTGATTTATGACGCGGGCAATCCCAACAGCGGGACGTGGCGCACGGTGGCGGGAACGTTCTAATGGATGACCGAAAACAGATTCATGGAATGTAGGGGCGAACCGCCGGTTCGCCCCTACGAAAAATCCATGTATTGGTTTTCATTTAGTGTCTATCCATAAACCCTTCGTAGGGGCACGGCATGCCGTGCCCCTACCGACAAATAAAAGAGGTTTACGGATAGGTTCTTAACCATAAAGACTTACCGCTTAGCCGCCTGAAGCGGGATTGGCCGCCAGCGACAGACGCGCGCGCAACGGATGATGGTCAGCCGTGCCCGTGCGGGGGTAGACCTCTGCCGAAACACCCTGTACGCCGGCGTTGTAAAAGACGTAATCCAGCCGCAGGATGGGCGGCATTGGCCCTTCCGCCGGGAAGGTGAAGCCAAAACCGATCTGGCCGACGGCGCGAAAGGCGTCGGTAAAGTGCTGCGTGATCTGGTGGTACTCGTCAAACTGGTCGGTCATGTTGAAGTCGCCCACCAGCACGACCGGCCCGGCAACGGCGCGGGCGCGTTCCAGCACGCGGTCAATTCCGGTGCCGTGCGCGTTGATCTTCAAACCATCCTCAAATGAAACTGGCGGCACGGGATGCGTGCTGAAGACCGTCAGCGTTGTGCCGTTGAGGTCGAGATCGGCGCGCAGGTGGCCGTATTTGTTGGCCGTTTCCGGGTCGCGCCAGTACTCCTCGCTGAGAATCGGAAAGCGGCTGAGGATAGCCTGCCCGGCATAAGCGTCCTGCTGGGGATATACCGCCTGATGGGGATACAGGTCGGTCAGATTGGCCTGAAAATAATCGGCGGGCGGCTGTCCCAACTCCTGCACCGCAACGATGTCGGCGTCCGCCTCGCGGATAACCTGCGCAACCGATTCGGGGTTCCGGGCGGCAATTTGGATGTTAAACGTCAGCACGGTGAAGCTGTTGTCCGGCGCGGTGGCAGCGCGGGGGCGGAACAGTGGGCCGTAGGACAGCACCAGCACCAGCACCGGCAGCAGCATCAGCAGTGCCAGACGCGGCCTGCCGAGCAACAGGCCCAACGGCAGCAGGACGATGGCCGCGAAGCTGAGAAGCGAAAGCAGGCTGGCGAACAGGCCGCGCGCTTCGGTCGCCTGCGCCACCAGTGACGCGACTGCCAGCGCCGCCAGTACCAGTAGATAAAACACAGCCAGTCCGGCCCACAGGCGGCCCAGAGTCTTCATCGGCACATCTCCCGCTATCCGTATGCTAGCTCAACAATAGCGCAGGAGCATTGGAATCAGATAGATGTTTCAGCGGCGTAAGGTGGCAAGCCGGAAACGCCGTTTTCTTGTGCGGCGGTTGGGGGGCGGGTACAGCAGCAGTTCCGCCAGCACCGGGTAGTGGTCAGATGGGCCGCAGGTCGGCCAGACGCGCGCACGCAAGCCCCGGAAGCTGGAGTCGTAAAAGATGTAGTCCAGCCGCAGGAACGGCGGCAGCGGATACCAGCCGCGCCCCGGATAGGTGAAGCCAAAGCCCACGTCGCCCACCGCCAGATAGGCATCAGTATAGCGGGCGGCAATCGCCTGGTATTCCTCAAAATGCGTGGTCATGTTGAAGTCGCCGGCGATGATGACCGGGCAGGATTCCCCGCCGGCGCGGTTCAGCACTTCGGCGATCTCAAAGCGGTGGGCGTGGGTAGTGAAGCCCTTCACCCAGGAAACGGGCGTCGCCGGGTGGCTGTTGTAGAGCGCCACCCGCGTGCCGTTGAGGTCCAGTTCCACCCGCATGTGACCAAGCGAATAGGCCAGTTCGGGATGATACCAGTATTCTTCCGCCAAAATGGGGAAGCGGCTGAGGACTCCCTGCCCGATGTACGGGTCGGGCTGGGGATGCAGCGCCTTGTGCGGGTAGAGGTCGTTTAAGGTGGTCAGGAAGCAGTCGGCGGCGGTCTGGCTGAGTTCCTGAATCGCAACAATATCGGCGTTCATCTGGCGGATGATGCGGACGATGGCCGCCGGGTTGGTTTCAGCCTTTTCGATGTTAAAAGTCGCCACCCGCAGCGCGCCGCGGACACGGCGCGTCGCCCGCGCCCGCCGGACGAAGCGCGGCGCGTAGTACCAGGCCAGCGACACAATCGGGAGCAGCAGCGCCAGCGCCAGCAGCCAGCGGCCAAACCACAGACCAGGGATCAGCAGCAGCGCAGCCAGGAAAAACAGGCGGTACATCAGGCTGGTGGCGAGGCCGCGCAGGCCGGAATCCGGCGCGACACGCCCGGCGACAAACAGCAAAACCAGCACGATTAGATAGACGGAAACGACGATTGTCCAGACGTGGGACAGACTGCTGACCACAGCGTCCATGCTTCAGTTTCCAGTTTCCAGTCACCAGTTGCCAATTCATACAGAGAACAGCGGATTAAGGGCGGGACCTTCCAATCAGTGACTACTTCAGATAGGTCTGTGCCAGTTCGATGTTGTGCTGAAGGTGCGGCAGGCGGTCGGACAGGCCCAGCCGCGCGAACAGGCGGTAGGCGGCACTGAAATGGTCAATCGCCTGCGGGTAGTTGCCCATGTTGCCATACACGTTGCCCAGACTGCCGAGCAGTTCCGCCTCGGCGGCCAGATCGCCCAGTTCACGCGCCATGACGAGCGTCCGGTTATAGGCGTCCAGCGCCAGGTCAAAACACAGGTTGGCTTCAAAGTCGGACGGGGACGTGCGGCCCAGTTCGCTGTAGATGTTGCCGATAATCCCCTGGCGCAGCGCGGCGGCCTGCTTGTCGCCCAGTTCCTGATAGATCGCCACCGTTTCGTGAAAACACTTGAGCGCCTCGGCGTGCTGCCCGGCGGCCAGATAGCTGTTGCCCAAGTTGCCAAGCCGCCCGGTCAGGCCGCGCTGGTCGCGCAACTGGCGGGCAACGGCGACTGCCTCCCTGTGAACTTCAATGGCTTCCGGCAGGCGTTTGAGATCGTCATAAACCAGCCCCAGGTTCGACAGCCAGATGCCGCGCCCGCGCACGTCGCCGATTTCCTGCGCGATCAGCAGCGCGTTGTTGAGATACTCGATGGCCTCGTCATACCGCCCCAGTTCGCGCAGGATGTTGCCCATGTTGCCGAGGATACCGTCTTCTGTCAGGCGGTCGCCTTCGGCGCGGGCGCTGGCAAGCGCCTGCTCGAAATAACGCAGCGCCAGGTCAGGCCGCTGGAGGCGCTGGTAGTAGATCAGTGCCAGATTGCCGAGGTGACGCCCGGCGGTAGCGAGATCGCCCTCGGCGCGGGCGGCGTCGGCGGCCTGTTTGAGGCCGATGACGGCTTCGGCGTAATTGCCGCGCTGGAGCGCCTCGCGCACGCGGCGCAGCAGATGGGTGTGGTCGCCCGATTCCATCGGTTAACCCTTTCGCCGGCGGGGAAGTACCAGCAGCGTCACCAGCCCGGCCAGCAGCAGCGGCGGCAGCCAGGTCAGATCGCGGGGGACGCCGGGCAGCAGCGGCAGTTCGGAGGTTAAATCGAGCCGCACAATGGTGAACTGGCTGGACAGGTTCGGCAGGGTTTTCGACGACACCGATTCGTCTATAACGTAGCTGAGGACGGTATCGTAGCGCCCCGGCGCGGTGCGGCGGAACAGGTACAGTGCCCGCAGCGACTCGGCGGGGTCCGTGACCAACTGCGCCCGCGCGGCCTGGGCGTGGCTGCCGAGCTGGACGGTAGCCAGCGGATTCGCCAGCAGGTTTTGCAGCCAGTTGGGGCGCGTGCCCCAGCCGGAGACGAGGTAGATTTTGCTGCCGTGCCGCCGGTATTCGATGGGCGTAAAGCGCGGCAGGCCGCTGGTGCGACCGCGCGTAACCAGCACGAGGATGTGAATGGCGTTCAGCGCGTCGCCCAGCCCCATCCGGTACAGCAGCAACGGGGCGCGCAGCAGCGTCCGCACCAGTCCGGCGGGGTAGGGGAGTGCGGTTGAGGTCGTGGCAGGCGTGGAGGACAACACGCCGTTCCTTTCGGTTACCATTTTCGGATTTACACCAGTATAGCCGATAACGGTTCAACAATTCCTAAAAAGATCGTGATGCTTCCAGTATACGCGGATTCTGGTGGTGGCGGTTAGCTGGCAGCCTGTGGCCGGTAGCGCGAGCGCCGGAGATTCAAGTCTCCGGCAATGGGAAAAAGCCGCCTGAAGGCGGCTGACACAGCGTAACATTGCACACGCGAATGGAGCGTCAGGCAGGCGTTCCCCGCGCGTGGGGTAAGCATCATAGACGATTTTAACCCCGACGTTATACAATACAACCATGCAAGTAACCTTTGGAGCGGCCCTGAATGCCTGACGAACACGATTATATCCCGGACGATCCTCGTGAAACCGAGGATGATGACGTTCCGTTTCATTTACCCAAAACCGATGATTACCGCGAGCCGGACGACGACGAAACCGATGACCTGTGGAACGCGGCGAACGCGCAGGACGCGCGGAACATGCCGACCATGCCGGTCACGTCCGATGACGAGGACGACGCGCCGATCCCCCCGCGTGATACGCAGCGTACGCTGCCGGGCAGCGGCGGGCTGGATCCAAACCCGGATTTTGCGCCCGGCCTGACGCAGCGCCACCAGCGGGTGGAGATGCAGCAGACCATGCCGCACAATGTGTCGTCGTACAACCAGCCGACCATGCCGGTCGAACAGCAGCGGTTCGCCCGCCCGGCACAGCCGACCTATCCACAGCAGCCGGGCTACGTGCCACCCGCGCCGCAAACCGGCGCTGCGCCCAAGCCGGCGCTGCCACCCCGGCAGGCGCAGGCACGCCCGCGCCGCATCCTGGGCTGCGCGCCGGGGTGCGTGTGGGTGATCGTCGGCTTTCTGGCGATCTTCTGCGGCGGCTCGACGCTGCTGGCGGCGGGCTTAAGCATCTGGGGCGTAAACCGCGTCGAGGCGCTGGCGAACGAACGGCTAAAAGCGGTCGAAACCTACCAGAACTTTCAGAGCACGTTCTTTTACGACCGCGAAGGGCGGCAGTTGTACGAGGTCTTTAACGAAGGCCGCCGCACCAATGTGGACTATGCCAGCTTCCCACAAAGCCTGATTGACGCGACCATCGCCATCGAGGACGACAACTTCTGGACGAACCCCGGAATTGACCCCGCCGCGACACTGCGCGCTTTCGCCCAGTATATCGGCATCGGCGGACGTTCGACCGGCGGCAGCACGATCACGCAGCAGTTGGTGCGCAACGTGCTGTTCAGCTACGAATACCGCGCCGAACGCAGCGTGCAGCGCAAGGTGGAGGAAATCCTGCTGGCGCTGGTGCTGACGCAGCGGATGAGCAAGCAGGACATCCTGGAGATGTACCTGAACGAAATTTACTACGGCAACCTGGCTTACGGGGCGGAAGCTGCCGCGCAGACCTTCTTCGGCAAGTCGGTCAGCGAACTGACGCTGGGCGAGGCCGCGCTGCTGGCGGCGCTGCCCCAGGCGCCCGCCGAACTCGACCCGCTGAACCCCGACCCGGCGATTCAGGAGGCGGTCGCCGCCCGCTGGCGGCTGGTGCTCGACCGGATGGTGCTGAAAGGGTTCATCACCGAGGAACAGAAAAACGAGGCGCTGCGGCAGGGCCTGACCTACGTTTCGCCGGCGGTATCGCTGAAAGCGCCACATTTCACCGTGTACGCGCAGAACGAACTGGAACGGCTGATGACGGAACTGGGCTACAGCCCGGAACAGATCGCCAAAGGCGGGCTACGCGTGTACACCACGCTCGATCTTGATTTGAACGAGATGGTGCTGCAAGCGATGCAGGCGCAGATCGCCCGGCTGACGGCCAACAACGTGAGCAACGCCGCGACGGTTGTGCTGAAGCCGATCACGGGCGAAATCCTGGCGATGGTGGGCAGCGTGGACTACAACAACGACGCGATTGACGGGCGCGTGAACGTGGCGGTGTCGCCGCGCCAGCCGGGCAGCACGATGAAGCCGTTCACGTATTCCGCCGCGATGGAAGCCGGCATGACGCCCGGTGACGTGATCTGGGACGTGCCGACACGAATCGGTTTGCCAGGGCAGGAGCCATACGTGCCGGTGAACTATGACCGCAGCTTTCACGGGCCAATGACCATGCGCTACGCGCTGGCAAACAGCTACAACATCCCGGCGGTGCAAACGCTGCGCAGGGTAGGTGTGGAAAGCCTGCTCGCCATGATGCGGCGGGTGGGTGTGGAAAGCCTGAGCAGTGATGCCAGCCAGTACGGGCTATCGCTGACACTGGGCGGTGGCGAAGTGACGCTGCTGGAATTCACCAACGCCTTCGCGGTGTTCGCTAACAGCGGCCTGCGCGTCCCCGCGACGGGTATCCTGTGTGTGGTGGATAACGACGACAACATCCTGTACCAGTACGAAAACCAGTGCCCGCGCGGCAACGCCACCGGCAATACGGTCAGCCAGTCCGGGCTGGGCAGGCCGGTGCTCGACCCACGCATCAGCTTTATCATCAGCGACATTCTGGGCGACAACGCTGCCCGCAGCGCCGCGATGGGCAGCAACAGCCCGCTGTACACGCCGGGGATTGCCACGTCGGTCAAAACCGGCACAACCAACGACGTGAAGGACAACTGGACGGTCGGCTACACCCGCAACGTGGCGGTTGGCGTGTGGGTGGGCAACAGCCGGGGCGAACCGATGGTGAATACGTCGGGGTTGACCGGCGCCGCGCCAATCTGGAACACGGTCTTCACAACGATCTACAACAACCAGGATTTTCTGGCCGATTTCGCCGTGAATGGGCAGTTGTTCCCGGACCAGCAGGAGCCGCCGCAGGGGGTGTCGCTGCGGGAAATCTGCGACGTGCGCAGCCTGCAGGACCCGGCGACCGACTGCCGCCGCTTTAACGAGTGGTTCCTGGACAGCCCGGCGGCCATCCCGGATGAAAACGGCAATCTGTATTACCCGCCGGCGCAGCCATCGCAGGAGCCGCCGATTGACCCGAACCAGCCGGCGCTGCAGGAGGTGTCGCCCAGCGTGTTCCGGGTGCTGGTGTACCGGCTGAACCCCGGCATCGCCAGCGCCATCCAGTTCCCGGTCGCGCCCGGCCAGCCGGTGCCGCCACCGCCGCTGTACTGCCAGGTGCCGGTCAGTCTGGATGCGACGGCGCGCAGCATGGGCGCGCAGGATCAACTGTTCATCGCGCCGCCGCCCGTGCCGGACGACGCTATTTCTGCCGAGCAGTACGCGCGCAACAATAACCTGGCGTTCCTGCCGACGGTGGCCTGCTCACCGGAACTGCTGCAAGGCGGCGGCCAGCAGTACGGCCCAACGGTGACAACCGCGATCATCACGTCACCGGCGCCGGGGCAGGTGCTAACGCAGGAGACGCCGATCATCGGCACGGTGCAGTTCCCCAACGACGGCCAGCATTACTATAAGCTGGAAGTGATCGGCGGGTCGCTGGGCGACTGGACGACCATCGGCACAATCCATACCGAGAACGTGGTGAACGGCCAGCTTGAGAATCTGTACGTGCCGGGACTGACGCCGGGGGATTACCGGCTGCGGCTGGTGATCGTGCAGGGGGCAGGCTTCCTGCAAGCGCCGTATGAAGTGCCGTTCCGGGTGGAGCGGTAAGGGCAGTTAGTTCTGAGTTCCGATTTGGCGAGTGTCGAGTGAAGTTTGTAGGGGCGACGTGCGTCGCCCCTACACCGCCGATAGGGAAAGCGGGTTTATCGGGGCGGCCACGCAGGGCCGCCCCTACGATTCATTGTGAAAAGTATCGCCAGTTCGCCTGTCGGTTTGGTATAGTTGTTGGCGGTGACAGCATAACGGAAGCGCGGGCGATTTGCCCGTTTCTTTTTGAACAGCACTTTTGAAGGAACAATATGTATGGCTCAGGCAACAGCCACCTCTGCCGATAAACTTGATTTCAAACGGATTTTGCCCATTTTTATCATTGTTCTGGTAGACCTGCTCGGTCTGACGATCATCATCCCGCTGCTGCCGCTGTACGCGGCGGCCTTTGGCGCGGATGCCTTCACTGTCGGGCTGATGCAGGCCGCCTACCCGCTGATGCAGTTGGTCGGCGGGCCAATCCTCGGTTCGCTGTCCGACCGTTACGGGCGCAAGCCGGTGCTGATCGTCAGCCAGCTTGGCACATTCGCCGGATTCCTGCTGCTGGGCGTCGCCAACGCGCTGCCGCTGGTGTTCCTGTCCCGCATCATTGATGGGCTGACCGGCGGCAACATTGTCGTGGCGCAGGCGGCCATCACCGACAGCACCACCGAACGGACGCGGACACAGGGGTTGGGGCTGATCGGGGCGGCCTTCGGGCTGGGGTTCACGCTTGGCCCGGCGATTGCGGGAATCGCGCTGGTCGCCAGCAACAACGATTATCACGTACCGGCGTTGATCGCGGCGGGGTTTTCGCTGCTGTCGGTGCTGCTCACGGCCTTCTGGTTTGAGGAAACGCTGCCCGCCGACCGGCGTGGCAAAAGCCAAACCGTTCGCCCGGCCACCAACGTTATCCGTAATATCCTGACCGCGCTGCGTAATCCGCTGATCGGGGCGCTACTGGCGTTGATGTTCCTGCAGCAGGTGGTGTTCGGCGGCTTTGAAAGCCTGCTGGCGCTGTTCAGTCTGACGCGGCTGGGCATGAATGCGTCTGGCAACGCGCTGCTGTTCCTGTTTGTAGGGATTATCCTGGTGCTGGTGCAGGGGAAATACATTGGCGTATGGTCGCGCAGGTACGGCGACCGCAGGCTGATTTACGCCGGGCTGGGGCTGCTGGCGCTGGGACTGACGATGACGGCGGTCACGCCGCCGCAGACCGTGCCCTGGTACTCGAAAGCGGAGATGCTGCGCGAACTGTCGCAGAGCGATACCCGCGCCGGCGAGTCGGTCAACGTGCCGTTGCCAGACGACCAGAATCGTGGTTGGCTGGGCTTCGGCTGGATCATGGCGGCGATGATTCCGGCGGCCATCGGTGGCGCGATTCTGTCGCCCAGCATCAACAGCCTGATTACCAAACGCACCAGCGCGGCGCACATCGGCGGCACGCTGGGCGTGAGTTCGTCGCTGGTCAGCGCGGCCAACGCCATCACGCCGGTGCTGGGCGGGGCGCTGTTCCAGGGGCTGGGGTCAACCGCGCCATTCCTGATCGGCGGGGCGGTGATGGCGGCGCTGCTGCTGGCGGCCATCCGCCACGTGCGACCGGGGCCGGAAGAAGCGCCGGCAGGGGCGGAAGCGTAGGGACAGCGTGTCGGGGGTTCAAAGGCGTGTCCAATCAGGTGCCGCCGGACGCTGAAAGCCGGACGGCTGAACAGAGCCACCTGGGAGGTGGCTGTAACGACAATGTTCGTCATTCTCAGCCTGCTTCCAGCAGGCTTACCGCAGCGATACAGTCAAGGGTTTCCAGCCCCTGGCGGTAAAACGGCGAAAAGTAATGCGTTGCCGGACAAGCCTTTAGACGTGTGGAGCAGTCATTCAAAAATTACTTGTACGTTAGAAAAATATTGAAAGGTGGTTTATTGTTAAAACTGCATTTTATTAGTTGTGCAATGTAGCTCATAATGCTACCATTCACGCAACTAAAAGCTGCGAAACATGCCATGCCAACCGGAGACGGAACCATGTCCCTCACCGAGCCAGAACCGAGCGATGCCGCACTGGTGGAGCGGGTTCGCCAGAATGATCTAAACGCCCTGGGCGGTCTGTTTGACCGCTACTACGCACAGGTGTACCGGACGGCGGCGGCCATCACCCAGGATAGCGCCGTTGCGGAAGATGTCGCGCAGGATTGTTTTTTGAAGCTGCACCGGTACGCGGACCGGATTGATACCAGCCTGCCGCTGGCGCCCTGGCTGTACCGCGTGACCGTGAACCTCAGCTACACCTGGGTGTCGCGCCAGAAGAAACGGCGCGTGTCGCTGGAGGCGGTTGTAGACTGCCTGATGAGTCCGGCCTGGCATTCCCCCGACCACGTGGCGGAACACAATGAACTGCAGGACCAGGTGCGGCAGGCGATTGGCGAATTGAACTTTAACCAGCGAGTTGTGGTAGTATTGCACTATCTCAGTGGACTCAGTCTGGAAGAAATCGCTGAAATTCTGGATTGCCCGGTGGGAACGGTGAAAAGCCGGCTGTATTATGCGCGCGAGAATTTGCGGCACAAGCTGCACACCGTGAGCTGGGCGCAAGAGGTTGCACATGGATTTGCATGACCATGAACTGGACAGCCTGATTTCGCTGGCGCTGCAACCGGCGCCAGTGATGGCGCAGCAGAAACAGCTTGCGTGGGAGAAACTCCACGCAAAGCTGGCCGAACCGGCGCTGCTGCCGGCGACGGCGGAAACACCCACCCGCACCATCCGGCTGTGGCGCGCTGTCCAGATTGGCTGGGATATGCTGCGGTCGTTCGCGCTGGAGGAAGCGCGGTACGAGTCGGCACGCCAGGAACGCTATGCCTACCGCTACTACAGCTTCGCGCTGGACCCGGCGTCCTTCAGTCTGGAAGTGATGGGGCCACTGCGGGTATCGAAGCTGGGGCAGGTGTGTTAAGCAGGGACAGACGCTAAAAGAGGCTTGACCGGTATTCGGGCGGTTGGTCGCCGTGCGCCGACGCTTGCAGTTCAAAACTGCAAGAGAGTCCCTGAAGGGACTTTTTGTTTGGAGTTGGCCAGGCGTTTTGAGCCGAACGGGGACGGATGTCCCCTGAGTGCGAACGCCTGGAGATGCTGAAGCAAGAAAATTCAATACCGAAGAAGTCTTTTGCAGCCCCTGGCGGCGCAACAGGCTTATGGATGACCGAAAACAGATTCATCGAATGTAGGGGCGAACCGCCGGTTCGCCCCTACGAAAAAACTGTGTATCGGTTTTCATTTCCTATCCGTAAACCTCTTTTATCTGTCGGTAGGGGCACGGCATGCCGTGTCCCATATGCAGCAACTTAGTGATACGGCCTGTGTCACCAGGCGTTCAAGCGTCCGGCTACCAAAGTGCCAGGCCCGCTAAAGGGGTTGGAACCCGCAAACCAACGGCTAAACAGCCCCTTCAGTGGGCTTCCAGCCGCCTTCAGGCTGCCGGGTTCAGCCAAGGGTTTGAACCCCTGGCGGCGCAAACGGCTTAAGTTGATACGTATAGGGCACGGCATGCCGTGCCCCTACGAAGGGTTTATGGATAGATACTGAATGCGGTATGCATGGAACAAGGCAGCGCCCTGTCCGCACAGCAACCATGGCTGGTAGAAGATTACCGCAAATCTTAATGCTCCAGGGCAGTCCATTTTCCCCGCTCGTTCACTTTTTGCAGTATAATCAAAGCGTTGAAATTGCGTTAACTGGCTGAACAGGAACGTTTTATGCCTTCTTTACCGCGAGTCATTACCGTAGACCCGACGTGGACAATCGCCCGTATCGTCCGCGCCGCGACGGATTTATTAGACCTCTCGGTTATCCAGGTGGATGTCCCCGGTGGCAGCGAGGCGCTGGAAGAAGCCCGGCGCGGCGGGGCGAATCTGGTGGTGACAGCCTGGGAACTGTACGATGACGTGCGCGGGCTGGAACTGGCGCTGCGGGTGAAACAGGCGTCGCCCAGCACGGCGGTGATTATCCTGGCGGACATCAACGACCCGGAGTCGCTGGACGACGAAACCCAGGCGGAATCGCCGTTCCTGTACATGCACCGACCGGTTGACTTGGTGAGATTCCTGAGCGCGCTGGTGGCGGGACTGAAAGGCGAAGACATCTTCCAGGCGGCACAGTCGCCGGCCCCGGCAGTACCGGCGGTAACACATGGCCCTGTGCCGGAAATTGACGCCGGTAACGCCCGATCAATCATTGACCGGCTGCTGGCAGACGTGGGCGCAATGGCGATCATCCTCGCCAGCCGTGACGGCGAAACCATCCTCGAACGCGGCGCGGTGGGCTACCTAAACCGCGAACAACTGATGAACGCGCTGCGCCCGATGGTGACAACCACGATTGAGATGTCCGATCTGGTCGGCGGGCAGGCGTCGAGCTTGCAGTTTTATGACGGCGACGACAAGGACGTGTTTGTGTTCTCGGTCGGGCTGCATCATTTCCTGTGTGTGGTGTTTGACGGGCAGGCCGGGTCGCGCCAGTTTGGTCTGGTCAACCGCTATGGGCGACAGGCGGTGCAGGATTTGATCGCGCTGCTGGGTGCGTCTGCGTTTGTCATCGAACGCGCGCCGCGTGTCGAAGCGCCGGCGCGGCAGGACAAGAAGGTGGCACGAAAGCTCAAAACGGTGGTGGACGAGCCGCTGGAGCCGATCATCGAGCGCCCGATGGCGCAAGCGCCCGAACCCGAACCGCTGCGGCTGGACCCAATCAAGGATCTCGATTTCAGCATTCTGGACAAGCTGGGCGCGCTGGATGTGTCCCAGGCGGATGATCTGTTCGACCCGGACAAGCTGGCAGAACTGGCAAACAAGGGCAGCGGGCGCAAGGCCGTGTCGTTCGACGAAGCGATGGAACTGGGCGTGCTGCCGGATATTGACAATAACAGCGCCAAGAAGGGGTGAAGCCCGCGGCCTATAGCGTCCAGCCATCCGCCAGAATGCGGAGAAGAAGCGGATTGCTGTCCAACCATCGGCAAAAACGCCAAATCAAAAGCAGACAGCGACAGGCTAATGGCCTGTCGCTGCTTATTCAAGCGTGCGAATGACGCGGTAGGGATTGGTGGTGTACCCTGCGGCGGCTACGAGTCAGGCAGGTGTTCCAGGGTTGCCAGCACCGGCAGATGATCGGAGCCGAGGTACGGTCCGGCATAGGCTTCGACAGCGCGGAAAGCGTCGCTGTGCCAGATGTAATCAATGCGTATCAGCGGCGGCAGCAGCGGCGGCAGGCCGCGCGCGGCGCTGACCGGCCAGCTTGTGCCCAGTCCTGTCCCGGCCTCGCGGAACGAATCGTGCATAAAAGCCGCCAATCGCTGGTAAGTGGCGCTGGAGGCGCTGGTGTTAAAATCGCCGGCAACGATGTAGGGGTACGGCTCGGCGCGCAGCCGTTCGATCAGATAGGTGATCTGGTCGTTGCGGGTGCGGTCGTCGAAGCCAAAGACTACATTCAGGTAGAAATTGTTCGCGTGCAGGCCAAAGCGTGGCTTTTGGCGCGCCGGCCAGGCCAGATGTACGTTGTACACGGCGACCGGCTGGCCGTTGATGTCCAGCAACGTGCGCAGCGGCATCCGTTTGCCGGGGGTGGGGAAGTCAAAATAGGTCTGTTCCAGAATGGGAAAGCGCGACAGCGTAAAATTGCTGCTCCAGTGGTTAATGTCGGTCTGGATGGTCTGGTATGGGTAGATGTCCAGCAGTTCCGGCAGGCGATGCCGGGCAAACGCCGAGTACACTTCCTGCAGCAGGAGAATATCCACCGGATGATCGCGCAGCCCGGCGATTAGGCTGGTGTGATCGCTGTTGGTGCCCCAGATGTTCAGCGTCATGATACGCAGTTGGTCGCCGGACTCGGCTGCGGGCGGCGGCTTGGGCACAAAGTAGGGCGCGAACCACACACCACCGACAACGGCCAGCGGCAGCAGGCTTAACGCCGCCGCGCGGGCGCGCGCCAGCAGCACCAGCGCCAGCAGTGGCAGCAGCGGCAGGAACAGCAGGTGGGCGAAGGAGTTCAGCAGCGACAGCCACCAGAAGCGGTCGCCGTACAGCAGCCGCAGCGCCAGATAGGCCAGCATCCCCAGCAGGTACAGACCGGCGGTAACGGTCAGCAGGTGGCGGGTGAACACAGTAAGACGGTTTGCCATTCCCACTCCAACAGTACAGTCAAACCCGATTCAGCCTAAAACATATACCTTACGCAGACCTCGAATCAAAACGCCCCTGACGGGGCGCATTGATAATGATACACACCAGCGGGCGATCAGGCGCGGTTGGGTTTCACCGGGCAGGTGTTGATGCCAAACAGGGTGTAGATCGGGCAGAAGCCGACCAGCGCCGTGCCGATGAAGATCAGACCCAGCGCGCCCAGCCACGACTGGACGGCGAACCCGGCGGCGATCACCGCGATACCCAGTATCAGACGCGCGATACGATCCACGTTACCAACGTTGCGAACCATTTTAGTGCCTCCGTTTTATTTGACAGAATTTTTTCTGTGCTCTACCTATTGGATGCAAACGGGGGCAAAAGGTTACAGGAGTCGTCAGTTGTCAGTCACCAGTTTTTAGTGTCTATTCATAAACCCTTCGTAGGGCACGGCATGCCGTGCCCCTACGGATTGCACGTTTTTTCGTTAATTCGTTTCGAGAACCTACTTGGTGACTGTAGACCGGGAACTATTCACACTCGTCCGGCGGGCGGGCGGCGAGCGCCTGCGCCAGCTGATCGTAGAGCGTGGCGTGGCGGCGGGGCGAGAGGCCCTGCTGCTGGCCGCGCTGGCGGTAGAGCAGAATCGTCTGCTGTGTGGAGTCGAGGACGACGTGGCAGTTGCGACAGGTCGCCAGATGTTCGCGGGCCTCAGCGGCCAGGTCGTCGCTGAGGTTGTTGTCAATGTAATCGGACAGGTAGCGAATCAGCGTTTGGCAGTCCATACGATTTCCCTCCATATCCGGTAGGGACACGATGCCATGTCCCTACGGCGCGATTGTATAACGCTATGCCCGCGCGAATTCATCAAAATAGGCCGCCAGCTTTTCGCGCAGGGCCAACCGCGCCCGGTGCAGACGCACCTTCACCAGCGCCTCGCTGATGCCCAGGATGTGCGCGGTTTCCGCGGTGGACAGGTCTTCGATGTCGCGCAGGGTAAAGACGACACGCAGATCAGGCTTCAGGCTGGCGATGGCGCGCTCCATTTCGGCGGTGGCTTCGGCGCTGCTGATGAGCGCGTCCGGCACGGCGGACCAGTCGGTGAAGCTGGCAGGCATCAGGTCGGCGTCGTCACCGTCGTCCAGATCGGCGTCGGGCCGGCGCCGCAGCCGCATCATACACTCGTTGTAACCGACGCGGTACAGCCACGTGCCGACGTTGGCGCGCCCCTCGAACGTGTCTATCTTTTCGATCAGTGCCAGAAAGGTGTTTTGCACCACGCCGTCAGCCTGCACTTCGTCGCGCAGCAGGCCGGCGGCCAGACGATAAATTTTGTCAGCATACTGTTCAAATAGTGTCGCTAAAGCTGCCGGGTCGCGGCGTTTGAGCGCGGCGATCAGCGCCTGCTCGTCGCTGGCAGAGGGTGGCATGTAGTTATTCCCGATTATGAAACGAACCCAATCATTGCCTACGACAGGATACACCGTTTTAGATGCAGGCGATAGGGGAAGGGTTACAGAGTTATTGATTGGATAGGGCGATCATAACCATTGCCGCGAACGCGCCGCCGACAAGCACCAGCACCGAGAAGCCCAGCCCAACCACATAAACGAGGTTGCGTAACGGGGGCAGCCATTCGCGGTTGAAGAACACCAGCGAGTACATTTCCGCGATTGGCCCGGCGAAGTAGGCGAGATTGGCGGCAATCCCGACACCCACGCAGGCGGCGGCAATCTCCAGATCGGACAGCGACACACGAAACTGCCGGTAGCCGTAGGCCACCAGCGCCGCACCAATTACAAACAGCACCACATTGTAGGTCAGCCGCCGCCGTTCCCAGGCGTACAGGATGGTTTCGAGCTTCGCGTCGTTGGTCATGATAGGGTCAGGCTGCCCGGTCACGGCGCTGCTCGATCAGGCGGACGTACAGGTCAACCACCTCGTCCATCATGGCAGGCCAGGTCTGCGTTTCAGCAAAGGCGCGCGCGGCCTGTCCCATCCGCGCGATGCGCTCCCGGCTGGCTGCGATCTGCTGCACGCCGGCGATCATCGCTTCCACGTCGCCTACGTCGAAGGTGTAGCCGGTCACGCCTTCCTGCACCACGTCGGCCACGCCGCCCACACGCGAAGCCACCACCGGCAGACCGGCGGCCATTGCTTCGGTCACAACCAGACCAAACGTTTCCAGCGCGGAGGGGAACACAAAGATGTCGGCGCTGGCATAAGCCTGCGACAGGGCTTCACCCTGCATGTAGCCCATAAACTGCACCGGCAGGCCGGCAAAATGCGTTTCCAGATCGGCGCGCGCCGGGCCGTTGCCAACCAGCGCCAGCCGCGTGTTCGGCACACGCTCCAGCACCGGCTTGAGCTGGTCAAGCCGCTTTTCGCCGGAGAGCCGCCCGACGTACAGCAGGATGATGTCGTCCGGATGGCCGTCCGACAGGCGGCGGCGCATGTCCAGCGTGCGGTAGCGCGGATGAAAGCGTTCAGCGTCTACGCCACGCCGCCAGAGGCCAACGTTTTTAACGCCCAGCGCCAGCAGCTCGCCCTGCACCAGCCGAGATGGCGCCAGCGCGTAATCCGCCCAGTTAAACAGGGTGCGCGTCAGCCAGTCGGCCATTGGCTCGATAAAACCGAGGTTGAAGTGATGCACCAGCCGCGCCACGTCCAGATGGAATGAGGCGACGGTGGGGATGTCCAGCCGCTTCGCCATCAGCAGGCCAAAGCCGCCGATGAGCGCCGGGTGAATGAAATGGGCGATGTCCGGGTTAAAGGCTTTTAACTGCTGGTAGGTGGAGAGGGTCGGCGGGCCAACTTTGAGTTCAGGGTAGAGGGGGAGCGTGATGCCGGGCACGCCGATAACAGGCGTCTGGTTGTAGCGTTCGACGCCCATCTTTGGGGCGACAATCACCGATTCAATGCCACGCGCCGCCAGATGGTCGAGCAGCAGACAGACGACAGTGACAATACCATCAATCTTCGGTAAAAAGGTTTCGGTAAAGAGAGCAACGCGCATCGTATCCATCCGGGGACGAGGGGCATAATGCCCCCCGTCCGGCGAAAAGTCACCAAGTCCTTACCCTCGGATACCGAAAACACCCCAGTATGCCGAAAGTTGCGGAACATTTGTAAGGCACGCGCCGCCTCAGGCCAGCGGACATCCTGACGCGCTCTGCTGGCTACTTTGCCCACGTCCAGTTGATACCGGCCAAGCCCTGATAGGCGTCAGCCACACGGCCATCGGGCAGCGACAGATACACATGCACGTGAGAGGTGCGTCCCCAGACCTGCCGCGTCGCCGTGTAGCTGCTTTCCGGCGCGGTCGCCCAGCCCAGGTCGGCGCGGATGGTGCTGCCGGTCAGGTAGTTGTTTAAGTTATGCCACACCCGCCCAAAGCCGTTGATCGGCTGGAACCTGCCCGGTGGCGGCGGCTGCGGCGGGGCGTCGGCAAAGCGGGCGTAGTCGCTTTCGCTGAAGTGAGCGTAAGTTGCGAAGCGGTTCGGAGCCGGCGCGTTTACAAATACCCAGATGTCACCAGCATCAGCCAGCCAGATCATAAAGCCGCGCTCATAGGGTTGGTAAGCGGCCTGAGTGGTGACCGGCGCGCCGGGGCAAATATCATCGGTCGGCATTCCGAAGAAAAACGGATGTGGACAAACCACCGGTGTCGGTGTAACCGATGAAACGGGGCCGTTCCGCGTCCACGTCCCATTGTGGTTGATCTGAATCACGCTGCCGTCCAGTTCGGTGATGAAGATGGTTGCGTTCTGCACCAGTACGGTAGTGTTAAAGCCAATTTCCGGCAGCACCGGCCAGCCGAGCAGGTCGCGCACGCTGGCGTTATTGCCCCATACCTTGCCGAAGCCAAAAATCGGACGCAGCCGACTCGGCGGATTGCCAAAGATGGGGTTGTCCGGCAGCGAGGAATATGCCGTTATTGAATATGAAAATGCTCTGCCGCTGTCACTCAAGACGTAAATCGTGCCGTTGTCGGCGCGCCACACCATCAGGCCGCTGTCAAACCGCTGCGTGGTGACGTAAACCGGCGTGAGCTGCGCGGCTACGGGCAGCGCCGCCGCGCCCAGCGC
>JACRPS010000003.1:598044-685633 GCA_016223085.1 Chloroflexota bacterium | reverse complement strand
TGGTTGCATCCTTTCGCCTTTACTATCATTACAGACGAGAGGCGCTTACGGTTCTGTACGCCTGACCACCGCCTGACCACCGCAACCGTTGAAACGCAGTCGTCGGGATGCAAGTAGGGACACGGCATGCCGTGTCCCTACAAAATGCTGCTGTCCTGGTTGAAATGCTGTATGAACTCGCTATCGCCCTGAATTTGGCTGACAACTGAAAACCGATAATCTATTAAATCTCGAACTGTACCTTCACCCGTTTGGGGTCTTTCTCGGCAATTTCAAGTCCCTGGCAAAACGCAGCCAGCGGCAACTGGTGCGAAATCAACGGCTCAACCTGGATGGCGCCGCTTTGAATCAGGGCGATGCTCTGCGGGAATGTCCGGTTCACGGCAAAACTGCCGATGATTTTTAAGTCCTTGCGGAAGACCTCGTATGCCGGAAACCGGGCGAGCGTCCCACGCGGGGTTACGCCAAAAACCCAGACCTTGCCGCGCGGCTTCACGTAGTCAAAGGTTTGTTCCAGTACGGCAGGAATCCCGGTCGCATCGGCCACGATGTCAAACCCGTCCGGGGCCAGTTGGCGCAGCGTTTCGGCCTGGGCGGAGTTCGCCAGGACCGTTGCGGTCGCACCAAGCCGGGACGCCAGTTCCAGCCGCCAGCCGGTCACGTCGGTGACAACGACCTGGGTCGCACCGGCCTGCTTCAGCGCCTGCGCCAGCAGACAGCCCATCGGCCCCGCACCCAGCACCAGCGCGGTGTTGCCCGGCTGCACCTGCACCTGCAGCAGTCCCCACACCACGCAGGCCAGCGGCTCAACCAGCGCGGCAGCGTGGTAGGACAGGTCGCCGATGGAAAATACGTTGCCTTCCGGGATGGCGACGTATTCGGCAAACGCGCCGTCACGGGTGACGCCGACGGCTTTCAGATTAAGGCACTGGTTCGGCTCGTTGCGCTGGCAGTAGCGGCAGCGGTTGCAGGGGATGTTCGGGTCAGCCGTCACCCGGTCGCCAACGCGGAAGTTCAACACGTTGGCGCCAACCGCGACGACCTCGCCGCTGAACTCGTGGCCGGGGATGATGGGGTAGTGGGCTTCGTATTCCCCCTTGAAGATGTGCAAATCCGTGCCGCAAATGCCGGCGGCACGAACCCAGATAACTACATCGTCTGGCGCTGGTGTGGGGTCGGGGACGGACACAACCGACGCCTTGCCCGGCTGTTCGATACAGGCTGCTTTCATGGTGGATTACCCTTCAGCTTGAATGAGAATTATTCCCAATTACTTTTGCTGCTGCTCCCGTTTCACTCGCACATCGGCTGAATCATCTCCACGCGGTTGCCAAACGGGTCGCGGAACTCAAAGCGGCAGTGGCCGGGGATGGGGACGGACTCCTTGATTTCGATGCCGTGCGCTTTTAAGTGCCGCTGCCAGAAGTCAATATCGTCCACTTCATAGGCGACATGCGCCTTGGTCGCCAGGCGGTTCATGCCGTCCTCGGTACTGATGTGTAACTGCGCCGCGCCGACCTGCACCCAGAAGCCACCGCGCCCCTTGAGCGACTCCGGCTTTTCGATCTCCGGCAGGCCGAGCACGCCGCAGTAGAATTCCCGCGCTTCGGCCTCAGCCTGTTTGGGAACGGTGATCTGAACGTGATGAATCCGGGTAATCATGGCTCCTGCTCCAGCCACTCGTGCGCCAGAAGACCGTACAGATACATATCATAGCGCTGGCCGTCACGCTGCAAAAATTCGCGGTAGATACCCTCGCGCCGGAAGCCAAGTTTTTCGTACAATGCGATGGCCGGTTCGTTGTACTCAAACACGGTCAACTGCACGCGGTGCAAGTTTAACTCCTTAAACGCGAAGTCCAGCACCAGCCGCATGGCATCGTAGCCGCAGCCCTGCCCCCGGTAGGCGCGGTCGCCAATGCCAATCGCCAGCCAACTGGTACGGTGTGTCCACAGGATGTCACCCAGTTCAACAAAGCCGATCAGCCCATCGTCGTCCAGCGTGCGAATCCCAAACAGGTAGCTGTCGCGCCCGCGCCGCCGGTCGTGCAGCCAGTCGGCAAGCTGCTGCTCGCTCTTGGCAAACGCCGGTTCGGAGTCCAGCAGCCGCAGGTAATCGGCGTCCGCCTGCCAGCGCGCCAGCACCGCCGCGTCATTCGGATTGAGGGGGAACAGCCGCACCTTGCGGCCTTCAAACAGCGTCGAGGAGAGCATCGAATAATCGTTTCCTTCTGCTGTAGGGGCGAACCGCCGGTTCGCCCCTACGCATTCCTGTCTATCGCCGCTTTCTCCACTTCGCCAGCAGTTCGGCTTCACGTTCCAGCATCATGCCGCCGCGCAGCCGCAGCCCTTTGTTGCTGAATTCCTCGTCGCGGGTGGCGTTCCAAGCCAGCGTATCGCGGATGGTGTCTGCCAGCGGGCGGAACGCCAGTCCGGCGGCCAGCGCCTTTTCGATGTTAACCGACAGCAGGCCGTTGTACGCCTCCGGCACCCACAGCGGCATTTCGGTGAACGGCGTCACCTCGTTCTCCAGCAGAAAGTCATCGCTTACCCAAGTGAAGGTGGCATTGCTGCCGGTAGTGGCCCTGCAGGCTTCCAGCGTATCACCCATCGTCAGCCTGTCCGCCGGGCCGGTGGCGTTGTACGTGCCGGGCCGCAGCGTTTCAATCATGTGTATAATCCAGTCCGCCAGGTCGCGCGCGTCAATAAACTGCACCTGTCGTTCCGGCATACCCGGCGCCAGCACGTCGCCGCCGAGCGCCACGCGCACCGGCCAGTAGGTGAAGCGGTCGGTCGGGTCGTGCGGGCCGACGATCAGCCCGGCACGCACGTTGAGCACGCGCCCCGGCAGGGCGGCTTCGGCAGCCTGCTCGCACAGCGCCTTCAGCCCGCCATAGGCAGCGGCCACGTCTTCGGTTGTTTCGTCGTCCAGGCGGGCGACTTCAGCCGTTTCGTCAAGGTTATGAATGGTCGCGTCAGGATAGACGGAAATGCTGGAAATGAAGGTGTAATGCTCCACCGCATCCGCCAGCAGTTGCGCCGACGCCCGCACGATGCGCGGCACGTAGCCGCTGGGGTCAATCACCGCGTCCCAGCGCCGCCCTTCCAGCGCGCTCAGGTCGCCGTCGCGGTCGCCGCGCAGGTGTTCCACATCCGGGTACAGGTTGGGGTTGGAGAGGCCCCGGTTAAACAGCGTAATCACATGGCCGCGCGCCTGCGCCGCTTCCACCAGATGGCGGCCCAAAAAGCGCGTCCCGCCAAGAATGAGCAGTTTCACGGTATTATCCTAACGATGTGCCCGTAGGGACACGATAGATCGTGTCCCTACAATTTTCTGTCCAGAGGATCGTTATTCTAACCGTAAACCGGTGGGGGGGCGAATTATGGTTCACCCCAGGGGCGGATGAACGTTTCCGGCTCGACGCCAAGCGCATCGGCAATCCGGTTGATGTAGTTGAAGTAGCTGATGACCTGCGTCGCGTCATGGATGGCGCGGTCGTCCAGGCCGACGACACGCAGCGCGTCCAGATCGCCCGCGTGCATGTCTCTGGGGTGCAGCGTCAGTTTTTCAGCGAAGGCGCACAATGCCGCGTCTACCGGGTTCAAACCCGCCGCGCGCCAGTCGCGGGCGATGGCATGGACGTAAGCATCGGCTTCCGCTTCGGTCGCAAACCAGTTGACCTCGGCCCGGAGGTCATGCGCGTGCGCCTGCGTTCAGTAATGGCAGTCGTTGGCGTGGCTGACAACAACCGCCAGCATCTCGCGCTGTGCCCGCGACAGCGGCGACTCGCCGTGCATCAGCGCCGAGTAGAAGCTGATGGAGGTTCGCATGACCTCGGCGTTTGGGGTCATGATACGGACGATGTTCCACACCCGCCCGGCACGTCTGTAGGCTCGATCCAGTTCGCGTTTGACCGCGCCTTCCGCTTCGTCGTCCGATACCTGCCGAATGTAGGGCATGGAAGTGTCCTGATGTGGAAACCAAAATTGATTCTGTAACCTGATGGTCCTTGACGTTTAATACCGGTAATGGCCTTTGTAGGGGTGTACGGATTGCGCCCCTACAATACCGTGTTGATCGTCTAATTATCTCAGGGGCACGGCATGCCGTGTCCCTACCTGCCATTAGCTTACCCTACCCGGAGGATTTTTCCCCAAATGTCAGAGCGGGATTTTTGAACGGCACGAGCGCCAGGATTACCGCATGTTCGTAATAGCGTGTCCGGTCAATCGCATCGGCGGTCAGGATGCCAACCGCGCCGTTGGCCTGCTTGGAGTTCGAGCGCCCGAATACGATGTCATCCGCCACGCCCAGTTCAACGCCCTGCCGCACCAGTACCGCGATCTCGTTTGGCAGCGTGAACGTGGCCGTGCGGCTGCTGCCGATGCCGTCTTTCGACAGCACCACTACCCAGGCAAACGCCAGCAGATCGCCGCGCTGCTGGTCGCAGCCGCCTTCCACGCCGGCCCAGTAAGCGGCGTCCGGCGCGTGATGGCGCGCATTCAGCGCCCGGTTATACGCGCCCTGGAAGGTTTCGGCATCAGTCATCGGCTGGTCGCTGACGCCGGACGGTACAGATACGCCGCGCGCTTCGACCGACTCGCCGGGGAACATGGCGGCGAACCCCCGGCGTACCGCCTCGATTTTAACGGGATTGGTGGAGGCGACGACGATGTTCATTCGATGCTGCGCCGCCGCAGATACTCGACCAGCGTCGCCATCAGGATAATCGCACCGATGTCCAGCAGCAACAGGATCCATTCGATCAGCGTGCCGTTAAAGCGCAGCGTTGCCAGCCCGATGGCCATTACCTGGGACAGGACGAAGATGCCGCCAATCGCCAGCACTTCAATCGGCCAGCCGCGGAAGCGGATTTCCGACATGCGCTGCCGGCTGTACGTTTCCCAGCCCAGGCCGGTGCGCTGGCTTTCCAGCCGGTCGCGGATGTAGGCGCTCAACTGCTTGATGAACACCTCGTTCTGCGCCCAGCCCACCGCCAGCAGCAGCGCGATCAGCGGGTACAGCAAAATGACGACGTTGCCCGCGCCCCAGCCAAAGCCCAGGAACGCCCCGGCCAGCGTCAGCGTGATCGAGATCGTCTGCTGGCGCGAGTCAATCCGCTTGAGCATTTCCTCGCGCAGCGTGGCATATTCCATCTCGGCAGCGGAACCGCCGCGCGTTTCCGGTACGTCTGCGCTCATCGCTCCCCCTCAATCATCTATGGTTTTATCGTGTCAGGTTCGACACATATTCAACAGGTAGTAACGCTTCCAGGCGCACGTGCTGCGAAGCATCCAGAATTTCGATGCCTACAATTCGATCATTTTCCCCCATGTCCAACACGACATTTTCATCTACCCGGCGATTAACCACTTCTTGAGGGCGGTCATCAAACCGCAGATAGAGTAGGTCAGTTTTTGAGTTGTAGTGAATCTCCATCAGTTATCCCACTTTCCAAAAAACACGTACACGGTGACAGTTACAATAATATCATCCTCCACGACGTAAATGACTTCAATCCTTTTCTGCTCATAATATTTTCCAAGTCGCTCCTGTTTAAACTCGTATACTTTGGCTTTTCCTGACCGTTCTCGTTTACCTGGAATGATAGCGTCGGTAGTTATCAACATCCTCAATTTCATCGAGTGTTGCGCCATGTTCCGTAGCGCGTTGAAGGGTATGCGGGTCAATTTGTATCTTCATGATTTTATTACGCGCCCAGTGCCAGCACCTTTAACACGGCGAACAGGCCAAACGCCGCGTGAGACAGAATTGCCGCCCGTGTCGAACCGGTCATCAGCCGCACCGCACCAAAGATCAGGCCGCTGACCAACGGCAGCAGAAAGCTGTAAAGCAGGTCGTTGGTTTGCGGCGTGCCGGAAGTGTAGACCAGCAGGTGAAACAGCGCGTACAAGGCTGACGTCAGCAGATAGCCGGGCCACGCGCCGACCGCCTGCCGCAGCGCCGGCTGCAACACGCCGCGAAAAACCAGTTCTTCCGCGACCGGCTGCGCCACCGCCATAAAGACAAACGCCAGAATCCAGCCGGCGGCGTCTACAACCGGCTGGCGCAAACTGCGCAGTTCCGGTTCAATTGGGTTGGCCGCGAACTGAATGAAGATGAGATCGAGCGTCACGGCCAGGCCGATGCTGACCAGCAGCACCCAGAAGACCGATGTCTCAATCCCGCCGAGGCGCAGTGCGGCACGTTCTGCCGGGGTGCGCCGGGTAACCGCGACGAAGAGCAGCACGGCGACCGCGCCAATCGTCCAACCCGATAGCCAGACGGACGGCGGCGCGGCAAAGTTCAAGGCCTGGCAAAAGGCAGCATTGGCCGGGGCGCTACAGTGGACAACCGCCGCCAGATTAAAGCCCAGCACCAGCGCCGCCAGCGCCGCCATCACGCTGGCGATACCCGCGCCGAGTCCCCAGGGCGGCGTGCTTTCCAGGCGGCCTATCCGCGCGAATAAATTACGGAGCATGAAGCCTCAACTTTCGGGAGAATGGAGTCGGTTTGGCTTAAGCCTTTTCTGTCTCCGGTTCGGGAATGGTCATTCCCAACGATAAAGCTGTCTCAAGCCACAATCGTTTGGCATCGTCAATCATTTCCAACGCCTCTTCGCGGGATGCACCGTTGGTCATGCAGCCCTTGAGTAGTGGAATTTTGGCAAACCAGTACCCATCTTCATCTGGCGTCAGTTCAATCGTATAGGGCAGCGACAGATAATACTCTAACGATTTACTCGTCGGCTGACTCATCATCGTCATCATCCTCAGCTTCCAATTCCGCTTCGATTTGCTCAATGAGCTGTAAGGCATCCCTCACATAATTGGGCTTTACAGGTCGTCTGTAAGGTACAACAAAAAGAATATATTCGCCTTTGATTTGTACCTTGAAGGAATGATGGCTGCCACTGGAACGGTCCGGGACAAAACCGTAATCTTCGAGCAGGTGGCGCAACTCATCAAACGAAACATTTTTTGGATTTTGACGAATACGCTGCAATCGCTTTTTTCGTTTGCTCATTTTACCCCTTTTGTCGTTCCAGCAGCAGCCGCCACAGCAGTCCGGCCACGTTCCAGGCGTCATCGCCGCCCCGGTGATGCGTGCCCTCCAGCGGCATGTCCAGCAGGCGCAGCGCGTCGGCCATCCCCACGTCGTGACGCAGGCGGCGAATCAGCGTGTACAACGTTTTGACATTGAGGTGACTCGCACCGAACGGATACGTCACGCCCAGCGCGGCGCACTGGCGCTCGAACTGCTGCCGGTCGAAGTCGCCGTAGCTGGCCCACACCCGCCTGTGCGATTGATAATCAAAGCGCAGGATGTTACACGCCTGCACAAAGGAGATGCCATGTTCAACCTGTTCCTGCGTTAATGAAGTCAGGCGGGTACAAAACGGGCTGACGGTCGAACGCTGCGGCTGCACGATCAGGCTGCGCCGTTCCAGCCGTTCGCCGGTGGCGGTGTTCAGCGGACAGATGCCAATTTCAATGATGTCGGTTTCCTGGCCGGGCGGGGGCAGCTTTTCCCAGCAGGTACATTCAATGTCAATGACAATGATCTGGTCGTATTTGCGGGTCACAATGTCACGATTCGGTTGGCAATCCGTAGCTGCTTCGGAAAAATTGGCATGAAGTCGAGCAGCGTGTGGTAGCGTCCGTTGGCGCGCTCTTTCAGGTAACGCTGCAGGACGCTCATCATGCCCGGCAGCACGTGCATCCCTTTGGTCTTGCGTTCCATCAGCAGATAGGCTTTCGCTTCGGCTTTGCTGACGTGCTGTTCCAGGAACATCGCCACCGCTGCCGACACAAACAGGTTGGTGAACTGCTCCTGCCAGGTTGGATACTGGGCACGGAACTGGTCGCTGACCGGCAGCGGCGCTTCCGCAACCGAAGCGAGCGCCGCCGCGTTTTCCCGTAGGAAGCTGAGGATAAGCAGCCGCCCGTACTGCGTTAGCGCCGCGCGGTAGATGTGCGCCGGGTCTTCGTCAAACGGCCAGGGTGGGCTGTCGCCCCAGGCCAGACGCGGTGGCGCGATGCACACGAGTTCGCTGTCCAGCCGGATGCCCACCTCGCGGTCAGTGGGGAACGAGATGTTAGGCATAAACACCAGCGATTCGACCACGTCGCCCAGGAACGGCTGTAAAAACGGCTTAAACGCCACCGGCTTAAACATCTTTTGCGCCTCGAACACGCTGGCGCGCCACGCGCCGTCCTCGTCATGCCAGAACTGCGCCAGATTGGTCTTCTGATAGAAGTCGCGCAGGTGGTCATTCCAGCGCGGCGGCACCCACACCGGCAGCTTTTCAATGGTCAGGTCCGGCCAGCTTAATTGCAGTGCGAAGGTGTAAACGGCCTCGAACGGCGCGCCGAGGTTGAGCAGGCTTTGCAGACCCTGAACGGCGGGATGTTCCCGGTAGGGTTCCAGCACCTTGCGCGTCAGGCGGCTGTGCGCGTGGGTGCCGTGCGGCTGCTCCGCCTGCGAACGGGCCGGCCAATCCGTCAGCGCCAGCACCGCCGACATCAGCCGAATCCGGTCATCCAACCGTACCGTAACATCCTGTTGGTCGCTCATTACCTGCACCCAGCCTGAAGGGGAATTAGTCCTGAAATTATTGTAGAGGGCAAACGGGCTACAGGCAACCGGTGGCTTCTTTACGAAATGTCAATGTTGTAGGAGTGGCTGTAACCCGGCAATCACGTTATCCGGGGAGTGGGGAAACGACCTGTAGGGACACGAAAGATCATGTCCCTACAAAAAACATCCTAATGGGTGCGCACCCCTGCCCTTAATCCCCGGCGATTGCCTCGTCCACCATCAGCGGCTTGCGCGCCGCCGCGCCGGGCTTGGGCGGGATGCGGCTGGTGGCGTATTCGGCCAGCGCGGTGATCGTCAGGCTGGGGTTGACGCCAGGGTTGCCGGGCATGATCGAGCCATCCATGATGTACAAACCGGGATAGTTAAAGACCTCGCAGTTAATGTCCACCACGCCCTCGGTTTCATCCCTACCCATCGGGCAGCCGCCGATAAAATGGGCTGTTGCCGGAATGCCGAGCAGTGTTTCCGGGATGGTATCCTGGGGGATGCCCTTCGTCCTGCGAGCGAAGGCGTGGGTGATGTCATGGGTCAGCTTCTGGTCAGGTGACAGTGACTGGCCGGGGTCAAGCTCTGACACCAGCCCGCGCCGGAACAGGGTGAAGGCATTGCGGCCCGGACGCACCCGCAGCGTGCCGTCTATCGTCTGCATGATGAGCAGGATGGTTGAACTTTTCGCCCAGTGCGAGAAGAACTTGGCGTAGAAAAATTCCAGTGGATGGGTGATGCCGTGCCAGACAGTTTTGGTAAAACGCTTGAAGACCGTATCCGCGCCTTCAATCATCGGAATTGCCAGCAGCCGCATAAACGATGAACCACGCGGATAGCGCACAGGTTCAATACGGGTTGACTCGTCATACGAGAAAATCGAGGTGATGGCCGGGCCGGTGGAATAATCCGCCTGCCGGTCCCAACTGGTCGAGCCGACCAGCGCTTCGCGGTTGGTACGGACGTTAGTCCCCAGACAGCGGGACAGCTGCGGCAGGGAGCGTGTCACGTCGCGGCAGCGGAACAGCAGGCGCATCGTGCCAAGCGAGTGCGCCGCAACCACGACGTTGTGCGCCCGTACGCTATAGCGGCGGCGGTCAAATGGCAGCGCCGTCGTGCGGCGGTAAACGACGATGTAACGCGCGCCGTCCGGCTGGCCAGCGGGCAGCGGCTGAATGTCAATCACTTCGGACTCAGCGCGCACTTCCGCGCCCCATTTTTCGGCGAAGTGCAGGTAATTTTTGGTGAGCGTATTTTTTGCACCGTAACGGCAGCCGACCATGCAGCCGCCGCAGGCCGTGCAGCCCGTGCGCGCCGGGCCGTCGCCGTTAAAGTAGGGGTCGGGGACGGTTTTACCGGCTTCGCCAAAATAGACGGCGAGATGCGCCGGAATGAAGGTGTGGCCGCGCCCATACTCGTCGGCAATCTCTTTGAGTACTTCGTCAGCGCGG
Source organism: Chloroflexota bacterium (assembly GCA_016223085.1). GTDB lineage: Bacteria > Chloroflexota > Anaerolineae > Aggregatilineales > Phototrophicaceae > CFX2. The sequence goes on along the minus strand of JACRPS010000003.1, from coordinate 675,596 downwards.
GTGACAAACGGGTTTGGTGTCACGCCGAGCATCCGTTTGGCGGTGGTGTAGTGCGGCGCGAGGATGCTTTTCCAGTCGCCGAGGTGGCGCCAGCCGGGGCTGTTAAACAGTTCGTCGCCGGGATCCATCAGCACATTGGCGTAAACCAGGCTACCACCGCCCACGCCGCTGCCGTGCAGCACCATGATGTCGTTGAGGAAACTGATCTCCTGAATGCCGAAGCAGCGCAGCACCGGAAACCATAGATATTTGAAGATGTTCCAGTTCGATTTGGGAAAGTCCTCGTCGCGGAAGCGTTTGCCACGTTCCAGCACCAGCACGCTGTAACCCTTCTCCGTCAGGCGCATGGCCGACACGCTGCCGCCAAAACCGGAGCCAACGACTACGTAATCAAACGTTTGATCGTTCATCGTTTCAATCTTTGTCTCAATAACCTGAACTTATTCTAACGTGGATTCGATTATCGTGAACAGCAAACTTGGAAAACGTTAATCTTTAGCGGGCGCTTGCATACCGCTTCAGGAGCTACTACAGTGGAGAGAAGCATCACAAGGAGGGAACATTATGAGAGGCTCACTTCTCGCCGTTGCACTGCTGGTATTGCTGGGTGTCGGGGGCGTGCTGGCACAGGACAATTCCTGCGCGGTGCTGGTACAGCAGGCGCTGGGGGCGGTACAGGACGCCTGCGTCCAGACCGGACGCAATCAGGCCTGCTATGGGAATATTTCGTTGACGGCTACCCCGCGCGAGAGGGCGCAGGATTTTACGTTTGAGCAGCAGGGTGATTTGGTGAACGTGGCCGATATTGACACCCTGCGCCTGCAATCGCTCGACCCTGCCGAAAATATCTGGGGCATCGCGCTGATGAAAGTTCAGGCGAACCTGCCGGATACGCTGCCGGGGCAGAACGTGACGTTTTTGCTGTTTGGTGACGTGGAAATCCAGAACGCGGTTGAGCCGACACCGGAACTGGCAACAATGGAGATTACGTCCGGCGGCGGTATCAACGTGCGCGGCGGCCCGTCCACCAATTACGCGGTCATCGGTTCGCTGCGGGCGGGCGAAACCGTCGTCGCCAATGGTCGCAACGAGGATGCCTCATGGCTGCGGATTCAGGTGCCGGACAGCGACGCGCTCGGCTGGGTGTTCGCCGAACTGGTGACAACCGAGGGTGACACGGATACGTTGAGCGTGGTTGAAGCGACGGATACCGAAATCCCCTTTACACCGATGCAGGCGTTTTACTTCCGCACCGGCGTGGGTGAAACCGACTGCGCCGAAGCGCCCGGCGACGGTATTCTGATTCAAACGCCGGAAGGGGCAGGCAGGATCAACCTGCGCGCCAACGACGTGGATATTCAACTGGCTTCAACCGCCTACCTGCAGGCGCAGCCCGGCGCAGCGATGACCGTCAGCGTGGTGGAAGGGCTGGCGCAGGTGACGGCGCAGGGCGCAACCGTTACCGTACCCGCCGGGGCGAAGGTGGAGATACCGCTCGACGAGGACTTAAAGGCCGCCGGTGAACCGGGCGACCCTGTGCCCTATGATGAAACTGAGCTGGTGTCGCTGCCGGTGGAGGTGCTGCCGGAGGAAATTGCCATCGCGCCCCCGGTTGAAGAACAGGCGCTTGAACAGGCGAGCCAGCCACCGCCGCCTGCTGGCGGAGCGGTTGATCTGAATAACCCGGCGGCGCTGGCCGGAATGGACTTAACGCTCTTTTGCCAGATGATGGACCAGGCGCTGGCCGAGGCCGGGATGAGCCGCGCTGAATATCTGGCTATGCTGAACCAGGTGAAGGGGATGATGCCCGCCGACTCACAGGCCGGGTTTCAGCAGATCGAGCAGATGCTGAATCAGTGTCCGTAGCATCGGGTGATTTTGGGATGCCAGGGGATGAGAGAGTCCCCTGGCAAGTAATCCCTGTGCCTTGCAACCAACTTATGGATGACCAAAAACAGATTCATAGAATGTAGGGGCGAACCGCCGGTTCGCCCCTCGGGCAACTGTTTGAGCAGCACGCGCATTTTTGCCGGCCAGACCCTTTACGTTCCCACCGGTAGTGGTCTTCCAAACCCAACCCCTGTGCCAAATAACGCAATCGCATGGCGCAGCGTGGCTGCCACCTTCCAACAGTTCGAGCAGGGCTTCATGATCTGGCGCGCCGATACGAGCGACATCTGGGTCTTTCCAGCCAGATCATCACCTATAACACCTCTGATCCCGCCGTCCCCGGCCAGTGGCAGGCGACGGTGAACGCCGGCAACTACGCCGGCAGCGCCGAAATACGCGCCATTTACACACGGCCATCTGACGGCGGACAGGTCGTGCTGACCTCCGTGCCGGTGAATTTCCAGTGAACAAATCCGGAATCAGGCGAAACGGAAGGGGCATGTCAACGACATGCCCCTACAGGATGTTTTGTTAGCCGCAGGCGTCCAGGTCACGCCATTTTTCGACCTTGTCCTGTACCGATTGTTCGCCGCTGTCGTCCGGTTTGATGGTCAGGCGGCGGTTGGCGATTTCTTCACACTCCGCACCTTTTTCGACGGCGGCCCAGTCACCGCGCACGTACTTGTATTCAATCGCCGCGCCTTCCGGGATGTTCAGCGTCACCGACCAGTGGGTATCATCCACCGGTGACATTTCGATGCCGGCGGGGTCCCAGCGGGGATAATCGCTGCCACCGAAATCACCAGCGATAAACACCTTTGGCGGCGTGCCTTCCGGCACTTCGGCAATAAATGTGACCGGCACGACCAGCCGTTCCACCGTCACCGGCCCGGCGGCGGTGGCTTCGGATTCGTTGAGCGAACCGTCTACGGCAGTCAGGCTGTAGGTGTAGGTCGAACCTTCGACAACGGCGCTGTCGGTATAGGTCGTGGCGTCCGTCACCTCGGCCAGGAGTTCCGCCTCGGCGTCGTCGGTCGCGCGGTAGACGCGGTAGGCGAACAGGCTGTCATCGTCCACCGCGTCCCATTCCAGCGTTACGCCAGAGAGCGAGGCGCGGGTGATGCGCACTGCTGCTGGCGCAGCCGGCGGCGTGGTATCGCCGGAGGCGGTCAGCGTCAGCGTTGGGAAGCGTCCGTCCTGCCGCACTTCTTCCCAGGCCTGCCCGGCGTTGGTGCTAAAGCGCGCCACCACCTGGTACTCGCCGACCTGCTGCGGCGCGAGCGTGGCTTCGTACACATCCGCGCCGTCCTGCGCGCCGACGTAGGCCATTGGCGTCCAGTCGGCGTCCGCCGTGCTGCCGCCTGCCGGGATGAGCGCCGCTTCCGCGCGGATGCCCGCCACCGGGGTAGCGCCGCCGGTCACGCCGTCAATGTGGATGGCGGCCTGCACCGGCACGGTCACGCCGGAAACCAGTTCGATGGAGCGATCTGCCGCCGAGTCGCCGAGGTAGGCCGTGCCACTGATGGCATAGCTGGGCGCGGCGCTGACGCTGGCGCTCAACGGGCCAATTAGTGAGGTGTCTGTCACGGGCGCGACGGCATAGTAATAGACAAAGCCAGGCTGCACCGTATCATCTACAAACGAGGTCTGGCTGATGGGACGGCCTGACAGCGGCAGGAAGCCGCCGACGGCCACCGGGCTACGATAGACCAGATACCCCGCCGCGCCGTCCACTGCGTTCCACTTCAGCATCACGTCGCTGCTGCTGACGCGGGCGGCCAAGCCGGTGGGAGCTTCCGGCACAGCGAACGCGCCCGGCACGCTCACCGTCCATACCTCGCCGCTATTGGCCGGGATGGTCCGCTGGACGCTGAGGTTGTCAGTGTTAACCGGCTCGCCGCCGAAGGCCGCTTGCAGTGTCAGGCCGGTGGGCAGATAACCGCTGTAATCCACCAGCACCTCGCGCTCCTGCTCGCTGGCGTTCAGCACCACCAGTGCCGCATTCCCTGCTTCCTTATCCAGCCGCAGATAGGCGTAAATGCCGTTCAGGTCGTCCGTCAGCAGCGTTATCATCGCGCCGGTACGCAGGGCAGGATTGTCGTGCCGCAGCGCGGCAAGCTGCCGGTAAAAGGCCAGCATGTTGTCATCCGGCGCGGGGTAATAATCGCCTTCCGTATCGGGCCAGGGGTAGGGCGCGCGGTTAAACGGGTCGTCCTGCAAAACGCCGCCACTGTCAGGGATGCTGGGGGCATCCAGGCTGATCTCGTCACCATAGTAGATGGTCGGCGCGCCGGGCAGCGTGAACTGTGTCAGCGCGGCCAGCTTCTGCCGCGCCACGTCGTTGCCGACGACGAAGAACAGCCGTGATACGTCGTGGCTGCTGAGGACGTTCATCAGTGCGTGGTAAGCGGCCTGCGGATAATCCTCCTCAATCGAGCGAATCGTGTCGTTCAGTTCGGACGGCGTGAGCGCGTAGATGATGCGGTCGCCGTTGGCATCGTTGTCGGTGTAATCCGCGTCGCGCACGAAGCCGAGGATGCCGGAACGCAGGCGGTAATTCATGGTGCTGTCCCATTCGTCACCACCAAAAAATTCCGAGGCGTCACCCCATTCCTCGCCGATGATAACCGTTTCCGGGTTGAGCCGGCGCAGGACGCTGCGGAAGGTTTCCCAGTAGATGTTGTTGGGATCACGCCCGTTGTCAATGTCCGGCGCTACGTCCAGCCGCCAGCCACCGATGCCTTCGCGGCCCCAGGTCTGCGCCACGCTGTTCTCATCCAGGAAGAAGAAGCGGCGCGTTTCGATGATGCTGTTGTTGATGCGCGGGATGGTATCGAAGCCGGCCCACGAGGCGTAATACAGCGGGTCCGGGTCGCCAACGCAGGGCGCGGGCTGGTTAGCGCGCGGCGGCACAAAGAAGAACCAGGCGCGGAACGGCGATTCCAGACTTTCGCACGCGCCTTCATCCCCTCGAAAACGGTCGAAGCGGTCAAAGTACGGGCTGTCGCTGGACAGATGGTTAAACACACCGTCGAGGATGATCTTCATGCCGCGCTGGTCGGCCTCGCTCACCAGCCGCTGGAAATCTTCCAGCGTGCCGAGGTAGGGGTCAATTTGCAGGTAATCCACCGTATCATAGCGGTGGTTGGAGCGCGCCAGAAAGATCGGGTTGAGGTAAATGGCAGTCACGCCGAGTTCCTGCAAATAGTCCAGCTTTTCGGTGATACCGGCCAGATCGCCGCCGTAAAAGTCGCTGTTGTAATAACCCTGGCCGTCCGGGGCCTGCATCTCGCGCCCGTTGATCGGCGGCTCATTCCACGTTTCGTGAAAGAGAAGGGGCAGGGCGTCGTAAAAAACAACTTCACCGTCTATGGGGTCGTTGGTTACGTCGCCGTTGCGGAAGCGGTCGGGGAAAATCTGGTAGATGACGGCATTCCGCATCCATTCCGGTGTGTAATAGTCGGGGTCGTACACCGTGATCTGGAAACTGTTATCCAGGCTTTCGGCAAGCGCCATGCCCGCGCCACCTTCGCGGAACGCCTGATAGGGCGCGCCCGGCTGCTGCCGCGTGTCGTCCTCATAGTACAGGGTCTGATTGCCCTGGGTGACGATAAAACGATACCACAGCACGGTTGGTTTATTGCCTGTGTCCAGCGAGGCTTCCCACAGGTCGTAGCCTTCCGGCGTGGTGGCGACCACCTGCATCGGCAGCACCGTCTGCGCTTCCTCACGCGTGTTCCAGACGCGCACGCTGGCGGAGTCCAGGTTGCCCGCCGCCGCGCGCAGGCGCAGCGTCACGGTCGTGCCGAAGGGGGCGGCGCCGCCGGGAGTGCGGAACAGGTCATTTCGGCTGTCGTGGTAGAGCGCGCCGGGGTCAATACCGGCGGTTTCCGGCGCGCCTGGCTGTGCCGCGCCGGGTGGGACTTCCAGCGTAACGGTCACGCTGCCGGGTTCGTCCGTGGCTTCGGCGGTGGCTTCGGGTTGAAACAAGACCGGCTGCACGGCGACTGCCTGCGAGGAGTCGGCGCTGTCGGTCGCTTCCGGCGTGGCCTCGGCTTCAAACACCGGCAGCGGACGGAGCAGGTTTTGCACGGCGGCGTCAAACGCCGGGCTATGTGGTGGCAGCAGGGACGCGCGTTCGGCGGCTGCCGCTACCGCTGCGACTGCGCCCTGATTGCCGGCGGATGATATTGGCTGTGTTAGCAGGTTGGCTGCCGCAGCCGAGAAGGCTGCACTGGTGGGCACGCTGGCAATACCCGAGGCTGCTGTGGGAGCAGTCGTTGGTTGCGCCATGACACCGGCGGTGGCGCGGGCATTGGCGGTGGCAAGCGCGGGCAGCATGGTTTCGGTTGGTGTAGCCGCCGCGCCTTCGGTGGCCTGTGCCGTTGGCTGCGTGCGGTTGGCGGCACTGGTCGCCAGCGCGTTGTTGGTAGCGATGGCTGGCAGCATGGTTTCAGTGGGTGTCGTCGCGCCCTCGGTAGCCTGCGCTGTGACACTGGCGGTGGCGCGGGCATTGGCGGTGGCAAGCGCGGGCAGCATGGTTTCGGTGGGAGTCGCCGCGCCCTCGATGGGTTGCGCCGTTGGCTGCGTGAGGCTGGTGGCACTGGTCGCCAATGCGTTGTTGGTGGCGATAGCCGGCAGGATGGTTGCGGTCGCTTCCGGCGGCGCGACGGTCGGCTGCGCTACTGCACTCGCGCCGAGCGTCGCCAGCGCGTTGTTGGTGGCGATAGCCGGGAGCACCGTTTCGGTCACGGCGGGGGCTGCGCTTTCGACAGTCGCTTCCGCCGTGCTTTCCCCCACTTCCGGCGGCGCGGCGGTGGGTTCACCGGCGGCTTCGTCCGGTTCGTGCGCTACTTCTGCCGCGCCGGCGTTAAACGAGACCGGCCAGCCGCCCAGTCCGCTGCCGATGACCGAAATGGTGATTACCCCAACAACGAGCATCGTGAGCAGCGTCAGCCACGAAAGAGTCTGGTTTTTGTCACCCATAAAGTGGTAGCTCCACAAAATAAGTCTGGTTCAAAAACAGACTCAAATTGTACCCCCAACTTGTAAGAGTTCCACCAATCTCTCAAAATTGGGTGTGGGGAATGGTGAGGATATTTTTCGTCCTGAATTTGCCCGGCGTTCGGCGTGGGTTACAATCAACCGTTAATAATCGTCGTGAGCGATAAGGAGTCCACCGTGTCCGGCGCGTCTCTTATCCAGTCTGTCGGGCTGTCCGGCGAACGGCTGTCCGCGCCAACCGTCCGGCAAACGCTGGCCGCCGGGTTGAGCGAATCACTGCGCGGGGCGCGGGTGCTGGCGCTCATCCCGGACCACACCCGGTCGCTGCCACTGCCGCTGCTGTTTGAACAACTCGCGGCGGTACTGGCGGAGGCGAAACAGCTTGATTTTATGGTCGCGCTCGGCACACATCCGCCGTTAAGCGAAGCCGCGCTGTGCCGTCTGGTGGGCATCACGCCGGAGCAGCGCCGTGACCGGTATCGCCACATCGGCCTGTTCAACCATGCCTGGGACAAACCCGGCGCGCTGGCACAGATCGGCACGCTGTCCCGTGACCAGCTTCAGGCGATGGCAGGTGATGCCTGGCATCCGTCGCTGGGTGGCGACGTGCCGGTGCGGCTGAACCGCGCCGCGCTGGCCTACGATCACATTCTGATCGTGGGGCCCACCTTCCCGCATGAAGTGGCCGGTTTTTCCGGCGGGGCGAAGTACCTGTTCCCCGGCATTTCCGGCCCGGAAATCATCAACGTCACCCATTGGTTAGGCGCGCTGATCGGCATCCCCGGTATCATCGGCGTGCGACAGACGCCGGTACGGGACATCATCCACGCTGCCGCCGCGCTGCTGCCGACGCCGGTCACGCTGGTGAGTCTGGTCGTGGTTGACGATGGGCTGGCGGGGATGTTCATCGGCGATGACCGGCAGGCGTTTGAAGCGGCGGCGGAGCTATCCGCGCGTGAGCATATCACCTGGGTGAAACAACCCTACCGGCAGGTGCTGTCCGGGGCCGCACCGCGTTATGACGAGCTGTGGACTGCCGCGAAGGCGATGTACAAACTCGAACCAGTGGTGGCCGATGGTGGTGAAATTATCATCTATGCGCCGCATCTCGAAACAGTCAGCCATGTGCATGGAGCGTTTTTGTACCGGGTGGGCTACCACGTGCGCGATTATTTCCTGAAGCAGTGGGAGCGTTTCAGCGATGTGCCGCTGGGGGTGCTGGCGCACAGCACCCATCTCAAAGGTGCGGGGACGTTTCATAACGGCGTCGAGTGTGCCCGGATTCGGGTTACGCTGGCGTCGAAAATCCCGCGCGAGGACTGCGAGCGGCTGAACCTGGGCTATCGGGAGCCGCGTTCAATTGACGTGAGGACGTTTGCCGGGCGCGAGGCCGACGGCGTGCTGTTCGTGCCGGAGGCGGGCGAAAGGCTGTATCGAGTGAAGAGGGATGAGGGGTGAGTTCTCAGTTATCAGCTTTCAGTTTTTTCTGCTGCAATTAACTGAGGGGTGTGCATAAACCATACTGACAACTGACAACTCATAACTATCCTCTGGTAACTGGAAACCGGCAACTGGAAACAGGAAGCCATGACGATTTTAGCGATTGACATCGGCAGTTCATCAGCGCGGGCGCTGCTCTATGACGACCAGATTCAGCCCATTCCCGGCGCGGCGGCCAGTATAGCCTACCAGATGACCACCACGCCGCCGGGCGCGGCAGTCCTTGACGCGCTGGCGCTGCAGGAACAGGTTGAGTCGTGCCTGGATACGGTGATGCAGCATCCGGCAGCGCGGGACATTCGGGTGGTGGGGCTGGCAACGCTGGCCGGGAATATGCTGGGTGTGGACGCGGCAAACACGCCACTGACGCCGGTATATAGCTATGCCGACACGCGCAGCGCCGAGGACGTGGCGCTGCTGAAGGTCAGCATGGACGAGGAATCCAAACACCAGCGCACCGGCTGCGTGATTCACACCGCGTACCAGCCGGGACGCCTGCGCTGGCTGCGCCGCACCGAACCCGGTCTGTTCGGGCAGGTCGTGGTCTGGCTGGACTTCGGCACGTACCTGTACCGGCGCTGGTTCGGGGATGCGCCATGCAGCTATTCGATGGCGTCATGGTCGGGGATGCTGAATCGGTCGGACCTGACCTGGCACCAGCAGTGGTTATACGCGCTGGACCTGGATGAGGCGCGGCTGCCGCCGCTGACCGATTACAGCGATACGGTCAGCGGTCTTGTCCCGGATTATGCCGCGCGCTGGCCGAGCCTGCGCGACGTGCCGTTTTGCCTGGCAGTCGGTGATGGTGCGGCGGCCAACGTCGGTTCAGGCTGCGTGGACGAGTCGCGGATCGCGCTGACGGTAGGCACAACGGCGGCGCTGCGGGTGGTGTCCGGCGACATCCTGCCGCACGTGCCCGCCGGTTTGTGGGGCTACCGGCTGGATGGGGCGCATCACCTCATCGGCGGTGCGACCAGCGAAGGCGGCAACATTTTCCAGTGGGCGCGGGAAACGCTGCGGCTGGATGGGGATGTGGAAGACGCGCTGATGAGCCGCGTACCCGATTCACACGGGCTGACATTCCTGCCGCTGCTGGCAGGTGAACGCAGCCCCGGCTGGGTGGGGGAAGCGACCGGCGCAGTCATCGGTCTGCGGCTGTCCACCGGGCCGGTTGATCTGCTGCAGGCGGCGCTGGAAGGGGTGGCGCTGCGGCTGTCGCTGATCGCCGATCAACTGACACCGCTGGTCGGTGCGGACGCACCGGTGATCGCGGGGGGTGGTGGGGTGCGCCAGTCACCGGCGTGGGCGCATATCCTCGCCAACGCGCTCAATCGTCCGTTGTACGTGCTGGAGAACGACGAAATCACGGGGCGCGGCACGGCAATTCTGGCGCTACGGGCGGTTGGCGGCTGTAGTCTGGGCGATTTCCCGCCGGAGATTGCCTATGGGATTGAACCGATTCGGGAGATTGTCGAGACATTACGCGCGGCCCGTGACCGGCAGACGGCCCTGTACCGGGCACTGATCGCGCCGGAGTAGGTGGTTTTGACAGAGAAAAATTCACAATTTCTTTCGATTTTTAAGAATACATCCCCCGTATAATATTACATAACTCGGCCTCATCGTTACTATTACTCCCAACGGTCGCTCTATGCCTCTCCGCAGCTCTAACCAGTTTTTGTATCGTGCACTGTTCGAGCAAAACAACGATGCAGTGTTTCTCATTGATCTAAACGGCTGCCATTTGGCCGTTAATCATCAGGCAACTGCCCTGTTCGGTTATACGACCGATGAACTGGTGGGGTTGTCCTTCAGGCAGTTGGTTGTGCCGGAAGAACTACCCCTCAGTTATGCGGTGCTGGAGCAGCTACGCGCCGGAGCCACCCTGCCGATTTATGAACGGCGCTTCCGGCGCAAGGACGGCAGCCTGCTGCTGGCAGAGGTGAATGTTGCCCTGGTACGGGACAGCGAGGGCAACCCGCTGTACATTCAGAGCATTCTGCGGGACATCACGGAACGCCGGCGGATGGAAGAGGCGGTGCGACAGAGCGAAGCCCGCTACCGGTCGCTGGTCGAAACGCAGACCGAACTGGTGTGCCGCTACCTGCCGGATACGACGCTGGTGTTTGTGAATGAGGCTTACTGTCGCTGCTTCGGCGGAAGCAGTAGTGAACTAATCGGCACCAGCTTTTTGAACCTGATTCCGGCGGAGCAGCATTCCGCAATCCTGGCGCATGTGCGGTCGCTGGTGGCCGAACCGCGCACCACCCGCTATGAACACGAGGCGGTGCTGCCGTCCGGGGAACGCCGGTGGCAGTTGTGGGTTGACCAGGTGCTGGTGGATGAACGCGGGCAGGTGGTTGAAATTCAGGCGGTGGGTCGGGACATCACTGAACTTAAACAAACGCAGCTTGCGCTGGCGGAGAGCGAACAGCGGCTGCAAAGTATTTTTGACTCATTACAGGACATGGTGTATTCGGTATTCATCGAAGACCAGCCCCGGCTGGCCTATATCAATCCGGCGGTGGAACAAATTTATGGGCGTGCGGTGGCAGAGTTTTACGCCAACCCCCGGCTCTGGTACGAGGCGGTTCATCCTGACGACCGCGCCGATGTAGCCAGCGCCCCGCCGTTGGACAACGACCATCCATACAGTGAATGCGAATACCGCATCCTTCGTCCGGATGGTGACATCCGCTGGCTATACAGCCGCGCCTGGCTGGTGCGGGATGGAGAAGGCCGCCCGGTACGGCTGGATGGTATTTCCACCGACATCACGGCGCGCAGGATCGCGCAGCAGCAGGCGTTCGCGCTGGCGCTGGAGACCGAACGGGTGAATCTGCTGTCGCGCTTTATCCAGATGGCCTCGCACGAGTTCCGAACGCCGCTGTCCATCATCAATTCCAGTGCCTTTCTGATGAGTCAATGCGCCGACCCGGTGCGCCGCGAGGGTTATGCCGAACGGGTTGAAACCCAGGTAATGCTGCTAACCCGGCTGGTGGATATGCTGGTTAAGCTGTCCAAACTGGATAACGCGGCTGAATTTGACTTCCAGCCCGGCGGACTGAATCTGCTGCTGCGGAATATCGCCAGCGGCTTGCAGCCGGCGCTGCTCAAATATGGTTTGTCGCTCCAGCTTGAACTTGACGGGAGTTTGCCCAACACGAGGTTCGATTACACCTGGATGAAGGAGGGGCTAGAGCAAATTCTTGATAACGCGGTACGATATACACCCGCCGGCGGCAGAATCACCGTCCGCACACGGCTGGAAGCGGATAACGCAGTGATTGAAGTCGAGGATACTGGCGCCGGCATCACGCCGGAGGCCATGCCCCGCATCTTTGAACGGTTCTATCGAACCGATATACACCATACCACACCCGGTTTTGGTCTGGGTCTGACCATCGCACAGCGAGTGATCGAACAGCACGGCGGGACCATTGAGGTGGACAGCCAGCCAGGGGCTGGTACCACCTTCCGGCTGGTGCTGCCACACGTTCTGCCACGCCACCACGACGAAGGGCTGGTAGGCGCGCTGGCAGCTAAAACACCAGGCGGATAAAAAACGGGCTGCCGCTGGCCTGTGCGCCGAGATACGCCAGCATAAACAGCGCGAAAAGCCCGGCGTACCCGGTCAGTCGGCGCCGCATGGCGGCATCCCACACGCCGTTCACAAAAAACATGGTGTTTGCTCCTGACTGGTTGGTTTCCGCGTCAGCCTGCCTCTCATTTTATACGTTTCTGCCCAAAAAATGCGCTCGAAACTCTGGTGATATTTGACCTGAAATTTAGTTTCTGCGGGAATGATCGCGGCACGCTGCGCTCCTACGGATACGCGGGAAGGGTCAGCCGACGCGCACGACAGCCAGCGGATAGGCATCGTCGTCACGGGCGTCGGCATCCGGCGGCAGACGCTCGCCGGTCTGCCAGTCATAGACGGTCACGGTGAGGGGGTAATCGCCGGCAGGCAGGACGGCGGGAAGGGTGAGCGCCCGGGCGTCCGGCGTCCAGCGGTCGGCAGGCAGCAGCAGGGCCGGGACGCGCCCCTGGTCGAAGCCGCCGTCCTGCTGCGCCAGCACGCGGCCATCTGGCGCGACAAGGTACACGCCAACCGAGTAATCGGCGTCCGGCGGTCGAACGGCGCGCCACCACAAATCGAGGTTCAGCGTTGCCCCCGGCGCAGCTTCGATGATCTGCGGTAAGCCGGAATCGCCTAACGCGATTTGCCCGCCAAACGTAACCAGCGGTTCGGCAGGGGCGCGCTGGTACATCTCGGCCACCAGCGGGCCAAGCACGATCTGCCGCGTTTGCACCGCGTCCGGTGGCAGAACCGCTTTCGCCTCGTCGCGCACGGCCCATTCGCCATCTACCAGCCATAGCCGCGCCGGCGCGGGAGTGTCATGTGCTAGCCAGTCGTCAAAGCGGAGGTAGCGGGGCGACTGTCCCAGATACCGCCGCAGATAATAATCCAGGCTGTAGATTTCGCCGCGAATCACGATGGTGTCATCCGGGCGCGTGTAGGCTGCCATCGCCCCGCCCAGGCTGCGCCAGTCCGCCGTGACAAACGGCCAGTAAACGGGATACTGGACAAGGCCGAGCGTAACAAACACCAGCGCCGCCACCGGCGCGACCCAGCGCCCGACCGAATAGCGGCTAATCCACGCCAGCCCCGCGCCCAGCAGCACGTAAGCGCCGGCCAGCGTGAAGATCATGTTGCGTTCGATAAACCAGGTAAAGCGGGCGTTCAGCAGCAGGCTTAACGCCAGCGGCACGGTCAGCCACAGCAGGAGCAGCAGCCCGGCGCGGAAGCGCCGCCAGCGCCAGGTGGCCGCCACGCCCAAAACCGCCAGCGTGAAGCCCAGCAGATAATCGCCATTGAAGGTGCGGTCGAGATAGGCGCGTATCGCATAATCCGCGCCGCGCGTGGCATAACCAAGGCCGCCGCCGCCCCGATGCAGTTGGTCGAGCAGCGAGGGCAGCCAGGGCAGGAACAGCAGGCCGCCAAGCGCCAGCGCGGTGCACAACCACAAAAAGTCGCGCTGCCGCAGCGTGAGCAGGCCGTGCAGCCCCAGCACGGCGGCCATCCACACACCGAAATAGTGGGTGTACAGCAGCGCCGCGTGCAGCAGGGTGATGGTGAGCAGCCAACCCCTCCCCCTGACCCCTTCCCTGTATACGGAGAGAGGGAGAAATGCCGGTTGTGGTTCACGTTCTCCCTTCCCGTGTGTACGGGGGACGGGTAGGGGATAGGAGTTTACCCACCGTTCGTAAGCCCACACCAGCGCCGCCGCCAGCGCAAAAAACAGGGTGTAATGCCGTGCCAGCCGTCCAAAGTAGATCAGGAACAGTGACCCCGCTGCCAGCAACGCGGCGTATAACCCGGCGCGTCGCCCGTACCAGTCCGCACCCAGGCGATAGGTGAAGGCAACGCCGAGGACCGCGCACAGCCCGGCCAGCCAGCGCAGCGCGATTTCGCTGTCGCCGGCGAAGCGGGTATACAGCCAGCCGAGCAGGAAATACAGCGGCGGATGCACGCCGCGTTCGGTGGCAAATGTCCAGACATGGGGCAGGTCGCCGCGCACGGCAGAGGCCATCCAGCTTTCGTCTTCCCAGAAGCTGACGCGGTTGGTGCCAATGATATACAACCCGGCAGCCAGCAGCAGCACCGCCAGGGGCAGGAAAAACGCGGGCGAATACCGTTTGAAGATCATAGACTGATGATGTAGGGGAGGGTCCTAGACCCTCCCCTACAGTTGGAATGAAGGACGGTTAATAAACATCTGATTACAGGGCAGGGGCGACCACATAGAGTCGCCCCTACAAAAACGGTTTACGAATTCGGGCGTTGCCCGACGTTCAAGGAATGAACGGACAACTGACTAACTGATAACTGACAACTACCCTACGACGCCCATGTTTCTTCGATGTCGTCAAAGCGGATGGTCAGCGATTCTTCCACCAGATCAGCCAGGCCGGTGTTAAAGTCAGAATAGCCGATTTCGGCAATCCATGCGCCATGCAGCGTCCAGCGGCGGATTTCCACACCGTCGTCAACAGCGATGATCGCCAGTGTACGTTTGGGACGAACGATGTCCGCCTTCGCGCTGACCGACTCCCGAATCCAGCGGTTAAATGGCGTGTTGGGGTCGCGCTGCACCATCTTCACCAGCTTAAACGGCTCCTGCACCGCCTTGAGGGTAGTAGTGGTGCGCACGTCGAGTTTAAACGAATAAAAGCCGCTGATTCGCAGAACCCCGCTGACTTTTTCGCCGTCGAGTTCAACGGCAAATTCATGCGCGCTGAGGCTGTCAATCACCCGGATGCCGGTGGACTGCCCGGCAGAAACGATGGAGTCGGTCATAACGTTATCTCCCTGTTACGCGAATCATCGTAGGGACACGGCATGCCGTGTGCCTACATTTTATAACCAAATATCGGTAGGGACATGACGCCGCCATGTCCCCACAATGGACCGCTTTTCAATTGAGTATAACGTTTGGGGCTATAAAACCCAAACCGCCTGGTGTGAGGGGGGACACAGCCAGGCGGTCTATAGAGGGAAGGGCTTGCCTATGGACTAGGTGACGCCAATCTCCAAATCCGGCTTGCCCGCAAATCTGGATTTCTTCCAACACAACTCGCACCACTTCGGAGGAATGAGCACAACCCATATTCCAGATTTGCTTGGCAGTAAGCGTAATTTAGGCATGTAAAGCCTGCGTTAGATGCAGATGAGTAAAAAATGAGAGGGCATCAACCTCCTACCTGACCCACCGGCGCGACCGGCTGCGGCGTTCCTGGCGTGAGTGTGGTGTCAATTCCGGGCAGCGGTGTGGCCTGCGAACACATCGTTTCGGCGTTGGTCAGTTTGGCGCTGACTTCACCGCTGGAGAGGATCGTCAGGGCTGACTGGTACGGCCCGATGGCCGGGCAGAATTCACCCTGCGCTACCCAGGCATCACCGTAAGCGACGTACTGGTTAAACAGCAACTGCGTCACGTCCCGGTAATTGGGCGTTTCGCGGTAGAGTTTGCTTAACGCCTGAATCGCCGCCGGGTAATTCGCGCCGACGGTATTCAGCGCGTCGAGGTACAGCGTGGCGATATACCGTTCGTAGTTCAGTTCGCCGATGTCGCCAAACTGCTCGGCGCGGTCGGCCAGCACGTTGGCTTCGGCTAGATCACCAACATCGCCACCCCGGTACAGCGTCAGCGCCTTGCTGGTAAGCGCCTGAAGCATCAGCCGGCGCACGGTTGCGGCCTCGAAGCTGCTGTCCGCCGCCAGAATCACGTCCAGCGTTTCAATCGCGCGGTCCCACTCGTTGAGCGACACGGCCTGCTGCGCTTCGACCAGCAGCGCGGCCAGATCAAACGAACTGCCCGGACCGCTGACCGCCGCCGTCGTTTCCGGCAGTGGCAGCGGCGCGGACTGGGTCGGACTGGCAGTGGGGGTGATGGTGGGGGTGGGCGTGGTGGTTGGCTGGCTGTTGAGATATACGGCGGTCGCCGTCTGCACGAAACCGTCAAGGCCGGACACGCCGGGAGTTATGGTCAGGAGATAGTTGAGGCGGGCATGGAGGACAATCGTATTGCCACTGGCGATGTCCGCCGGTATGCGGTTAATCTGTTCGCTGATGGCCGCGTTCTGGGTGGCGGTCGCGTTCATCTGGGCCACGCGCTGGCCGGAAGTCCAGCCTGCCAGCGCCGCCAGCGCGATAATCACCACTGCGAAGCCAACGATGACCACACCGATGATCGCCCAGATCGTGCAGCCCGGCCCCCCGGCGGGCAGATCATCTTCATACGGGTCAATTGTGACCGCCGGGCGCGGCTGCGTATCGTCCAGTGAAACCATGCCTGACTCCGAAACTGTGCGGCGTTCTCCCATGAGAACAGTAAACCAGTGAGGCATTATAACGGAGACAAAAAACGAAGTACAGCGACGCTTGCCCTACGGATGCTATGGGATAGAAACGGGTAGGGGCACGGCATGCCGTGCCCCTCCAGGGTTAAACAGAGTTGCAGGGCGCACGGCGGTGCGCCCCTACACCTGTTTGTTGTGACTGCGGGCACTTTAGCCGCTGGCTTCCGGCGTTTCCATGATCGCGCCTTCGGGCGCAACCGGCGCGGTCGTCGCGTTGTGCTGGTCAAGTTCGATGTCCAGCGTCATCTTAAACACCACCGGCTCCATCTGTGGAGCATCGCTGCCACCCGCGGCGCCCATCATCGCGCCGATGTCGAGCGTTGCGTTGACATCCAGCATCATGCGGTGCGGCAGTTGGTCGTTCACGCCAATCCAACGGGTCAGCTTGACATTGGCTTCCTTCACCAGCATCGGTAGCATCATGCCGATCTGGGCGACCTGCGCCGCGTCCGGGTTGTCACTGGACTGCGACGCCTTCATCAGAATATTCTGGAATTCCGACGACGCCAGCAGGGCGGAAATGTCTACGGTCGATTCAAAAGTAGCCATCGGCTGTCCGTGCAGTTCCGTGTCGGCTACGCGCTGCTGTCCCAGGAAACCTTCGACATTCATCAGGGCTTCCACGTCTTCGGGGGCCAGACCGGCTTCCGCCAGCGCCGCCGCCGGGTCGGTGGCCGCGCCCATGCTGCTCATGTCACCCTGAAGCAGCGACGAGGGGTCCACCGGCAGGCCAGCGCCGCCTAGTTCCGCCGCCGCGTCTTCCAGCGTCATGCCATGCCACTGGCCGGTTTCCGGGTCCTTGGCATAAAACACGCCGTCAACAATCACAAAGCTGAACGTGCCCGATGTATCCGTGCCTTCGCCCAGGCCGCTGATGCTGCCGTTCACATCCATCGCCATTGCCAGCGCAGAACTGGGGTCGGCAGCGTCCGGGTTCATCACAATCGGGCTGTTGCTGGCGTTGGCTGTGATGGTGATCGACTCAGGAGCGCCCTCATCGGCGCTGCCCATCATCGCGCTCAATGTGCCCAGACCCGTCAGTTGCAGGTTAAAGTCGAAGCTCGCCGTAAAGGAGTTGAGGGTAGCGGTATCTGCCGCCTGGAGAATGGCGCAGTCATCCGAAGACAGGCCAAGACAGGGATCCATTTCCTGCGCGGAAACGGTCGAGATCATGCCCACGACCAAGACAAAAACCAGCACAAGCGCCCAAAGACGTGACTTCATGAAGTGGTTTCTCCTTCTTGCGTAAGACAGGTCAGGGAATACAAACAGACAATTGTCATTATAGTGGCAATTACCAGCCCGGACAATTGACAAACCTGCAAAAAACTGGTTAAAAGCAGGTTACGGAACTGCTCAACGGCGTAATACTTCTGCCACGCGACCGATGATCGCTTCGGCAACGGCGGCCTTGCTCAACAGGCCAAGCGTTTCCTGCCCGCCGTTTGTGTCCAGAATGACCACGCGGTTGGTATCCACCTCGAAGCCGGCGTCGCTGGCAGTAATGTCGTTGGCGACCAGCAGATCAAGCCCCTTGCGCTCCAGCTTGGCGCGGGCATTGTGGAGCAAATCCTCGCTTTCCGCCGCGAAGCCGACCACAACACGCGGGAAGCCGGTGTCCTCGCGGCGCTTTTTGACGACCAGCAGAATGTCCGGCGTGCGGGTCAGCGCCAGCGTCGGCGCGTCGGATGAATCGTCTTTCTTTTTGATCTTCTGCGTGGCGACATGTTCCGGCGTGAAATCGGCGACGGCGGCGGCCATCAGCAAGGCGTCGGCGTTGGGCGTGTGTTCCAGCACCGCGTACAGCATCTCCGCCGCGCTGTTGACCGGCACAACGGTCGCGCCGACCGGGGCGGGCAAGTGCTGCGCGGCGCTGATAAGCGTTACGTTCTTCGCGCCGGCGTCCAGCGCCGCCTGTGCCAGCGCATACCCCTGCTTGCCGCTGGAACGGTTGGAGATGTAACGTACCGGGTCAATCGCTTCGCGCGTGCCGCCCGCCGTCACGACGATGTTTTTGCCGCGCAGCGCACCGTCGCGCCCCAGCATCCGGCGGATATGGCCGATCAGCGCAGGCGTTTCCGGCAGGCGGCCTTTGCCGACGAGTCCCGAAGCAAAGCGGCCTTCGTCCGGCTCGATCACCATCACGCCGCGCCCCTTGAGGATACGAATGTTAAACTCGGTGACTTCGCTGCCGTACATGCCGCCGTCCATCGCCGGGGCGATCACCAGCGGGCAGCGCGCCGCCAGCGCCGTGACGCTCAACAGATCGTCGGCCAGCCCATGCGCGATCTTCGCCAGCGTGTTGGCGGTGCAGGGCGCGATCACCAGCACGTCCGCGCCTTCGCCCAACCCGATGTGAGCGATGTGGGTGGGCAGGCCACCGCTGCTGTCGGTCTGCCACATGGAGGTATATACTGCACGTCCGGTGACAGACTGGAACGCCAGCGGCGTGACGAACTGCTGCGCGGCATCGGTCATCATCACGTCCACCAGCGCGCCGGCCTGCGTCAGCTTGCTGGCGAGGTCAACGGCCTTGTACGCGGCAATGCTGCCGGTCACGCCGAGGATGATTCGTTTGTTGTCGAGCAGGGTGATTTTGTCTTGCATGATTTTTAGGTCTGTGCGTTTGGATTATCGGTGGGCAGCCCTTCGGCGGCTGCGGCGCTTAAAAGGCGCGTGTCGGCGCTGATGAAAGTAAGTACAGTTTCAAGAGTAATTTGCCCTTTCAGAGGCGAAGCCAGTTGAATCGCATCAAGCGTTCGCAATGGGTATCGCTCAAGTAATGTTCTTGCATCAGCAAGTACATCTTTAGTGAGATTGATAACGGTATAAATTTGATTCACGTGATCCAGAAATGCGCCTCGGAACATCTCAAGATCATTCAAGCTGATAGACTTCTCGCGCTGGCGACGAACCAATGCAGAAACAAACTCAACCATCGTCAAACGGGAAATGACAACAGTATTTCGGGTTTGAGGGAGTACCAAACTGTTTATCCATGTACTTCCGGTCTCAGGGATGTAACGTTTGGCAATTGCGCTCGTATCCAGAAAAAAAGTACTCAAAGTCGTTCCTCGCGATCTTCGTCAATTAATTCAGATATAGAGCGAACATCGGCAAACACCTGTCCCAGTCGCGCCATTTCCTGATCGCTAATTGCCATAGCATCCGGTTCAGCTTTGTCGTCTAGTAGCCCGGCGGCTTTTAACTTCTCCCGCACCCACTCGCGGGTCAGCGGTTCTGGCGGCGGTTCGGATGCGGCCAACGGGCGCGCGGTGATTTCAATCGGGCCGGTCGGCATGTCATCCGGCAGGTCAAGCATAATCCGGCGTTTCTCGTCCACGATCACGGTTGTCACATACGGCTGCATCGTCTTAACCCTTGTCCTATTGTCCAATTTCCATAACCCCGATTATAGTACAGATAGACCCGAAGTTTTTATACCCGGTGAGTGTGAAACATGATTCGCAAGTCTTTCTTCATCCTTATCTGTCTGCTCGTTTTTGTGGGTGCGGTCGCCGCGCAGGACGTGACCGTGCCCGACCTGACCGGCCTAAGCGTGCCGCAGGCGGCGGCGCAGCTCAACCGCCTGGGGCTGAAGCTGGGCGCAGAGAACAACCAGGGCTGGATGGCTGAGTCCGGGTTGCCGCAGAACAGCATCAGCGGGCAGTCTATCCCTGCCGGGCAAACCGCCGCGCCGGGCACTGCCATAGACGTGAACGTACTGCGGTCGCCCAACGTGCTGCTGATCTATGACGACAACGACCTGACGCTGGTCAACAACACCGGCGGCACGCTGAATCTGGCCGGGCTGGTGTTCCGCGCGCTGGATGGGAACGGCGCGACGTTCGCGGCGGCACGGTGGGGTGGCGGTCTGGCAGCGGGCGACTGCGGCCAGGTGTGGTCGGTTGGGCGCGGCAGCGGCAAGGATATGCCGGAATGTGGCAACGTGCAGTGGATGACCACCAACGACGCTGCCGAACACTTCTGGACGGGGGCGGGCGGCACGACGCAGTTTGGCGTGTTCCAGGACGGCCTGCAGCGCGCCACATGCGCGGTCGCCAATCCGGGCCGGTGCGAATTTTACGTGGCGGGTGGCGCGGCCAGCGATGCCACGCAGTACGTATACTTCGCCTACACGCCGGAGCATCTTGCGATCATCAACCAGTCGGATAACCAGTGGATGGCACTGGACGGTTTTTCGGTCAGCAACAACTACGTTCCCCCGCTGGGCGCAGCCGTGAATGTAGCCGACCCAACCCTGTATGGCTCGAACATCAGCCCGGTGGCGGACATCAGGCGGCTGGCCCCCGGCCAATGCCTGCTGTTCACCAACAGCAGCCCCGGCAGCGAACAGCCGCCGCAGCCCTGCGAGGTCATCGCGTGGCTGGACGTGGGCCCAAGCGTGATTTTCTGGGCGGCGGATTTTGGCGTGAACAGCAGTGATGGCGTGGCGCGTTCCTGCCCGGCAGCGGTGGCGGGCCGGCTGACGATCTGCGTGATGCCACGGTAGGGTGGCTGGCTAATCGCTGATGGCGGTAGGGGCGAACCGCCGGTTCGCCCCTACGAGGATACAACAGCAGAAATCGAAGATTAATCTTTCCGCAGGCGACGCGCGCCCTGGTATTCGGGGTTGCCCTTCACTTCCTGCCAGCGTCTGGCGCCACCATCGGTGTGCCATTCAACCGTGAACAGGCCGTTGGTGTCGGTGTAGGCCAGCGCCGGACGCATCATCAAAATCTGGCGCAGCACGCCGATCAATTCTTTCACTTCGCGCCCGGAACGCAGGATGAAATATTTCCCCGGCTGCCATTCAAACTGGACCGGCATCCCGTTCCACACACCCTCCATTTTAATCGGTGCGGTGGCCTGAACACAGGACATCGAAAGCCCCTGCAGGCGGTTCTTCCAGAGAGTATGGTTCACACGTTCTTCAATAAAATAAGGACGGGGTTCCGGGGTGGTGTAGAACCACGTCCGCGCATCCGTTGCCATGCTTCCAGCGCCTCCACCTTTGTGACGAATGTAACGGACGCTAGTGTACCGTAAATTGCGGCAAGTCTCCAGAGCTTGAAGGCAGTTGGTTAACCGAAATGTCCTCCATTTATGGGATATTATAGATAATAATATCAGTGTAGAATCATCCCTATCATTAAGGACTAAGCAAGCATCCGAAATTTTTCAACGACCTCCCCTTGATGCTCTTTTATAAATTAACACGGAAATCTGTAGAGGCGAACCGCTGGTTCGTCCAGGGCGTAGCACCGCTACGCCCCTACAATCGTTATCCGTAGTTAACAGTTCAATTGCATCAATGGAGAGGGGGGGAGGTTGCAGGGAATTTCTTTCGGCTGGTGGCTTAGGGTAGTAGATGAGAATAAACGGTGACAAAACGGGCTGTTGTATGGGGTATCGTGTTATTAGGGGTGGCGGTGGGTGATCTGGGCACTGCTCAGCCTGAACCCCTGGTGCCTGCAACGCCCCCTGCCGTCGAGTCGCAAGTTTCGCCTCAGCCCGCCAGCGAAACCCCGCCACCAGCAACCCGATCAATCTCCGAGGCGCAGACTTCGCCCCAACCTGGAACCCCGGCAGCAATTGAAAATATGACTGCTGCCCCACCAACTGGCGCTCCTATGGCAACGGATACCCCTTCAAACGAAACGACCAACAACACGAGCGATAATCTTCTCCTGCTGTTACTGGCGGGGATAGGCGCTGCGGCAGCGTTTATCATTTATCAAGCGCAGCGACCCGCGCCGGAGCGCGTCGTGGTTCCGCCATCGCCGCCTTCCGTGCCAGATCGTCCTGAAACCCACCCTCCAAGAGGTCGTGGCCCCCAACCCCCACCCGTTTTACCTCCTGTTGACGAACCTGATGTTGTCATCAAAGCAGAAGATCGAGAGCAATTCCAATTTCTATATGATCTATACCAGGCGTGTAGGATCCTGGATGGTGGGGCGCGTGTTTATGTGCCGGTACAAGCTATGGCTGCTGAACTTAACCGACGCGGGTCGCCGCTTCCAGTTTCGGAACTGGACAGGACGATTATCGCGTTAAAGCGTAAATATCCGTCAAAGATTAAGTTGGAAGAAGTGCGCGGGATTAAGGGCTATACGGTCAAGATGAATCTGTAACGTTTGGCGGAGGTTGTATGAGCAGCGACATTCGGGGCACCTATACACGGCTCATCAGTATTCTGAAAAGCAAGAACGTACCCAAGGGGCACGTAAAAGAGATCACGTTAGGCGCTGAATTTGAGCGTAAAGCCAACAGGATCTTAAAGGAAATCTTCAGCCTCTCGCAGTCCGAGAGTGTCATTCTGCGAATCATCACCGGCCCTTTCGGCTCCGGCAAATCGCACATGATTGCTTACCTGCACGAGCAGCTTGTCGAAAAAGAAAACCCGGATGTCGTCTTAAGCCTGGTTGATTTGGGCAAAATGCGGCAACCGCATGAATTTCAGTTTTATGTCATGCGGGGACTGCATCTACGGGAAGGTGGACCTTATCAAGAAGTATTCCGTGCCACTTATGATCGGATTACCGATTCCGTGAAAGAGGAACATCGTCAAGCCTCCCCCTACGAAGTGCGAGAAATCACCAGGAATCTCATTCTGGCAACGATCACCGGGGTGATTGTCGCATATCAACCAGCGTTGTTAAGCATTCTGTTGGATGATTTAGTCCATGCGATTGCTCAACTGATCGGGGGCCTTCTCAAATTTGTGAAGCTGCCCCCAGCAGTCGCTCAACAGGTCACATTCGCCGGTACGGAAACTGACCAGAATCGCCTTGAATTTGTAGACGCCTTTACTGAAGTCGCGCAGCATCCAACCCGCAACGCGCGATTTGAAGAACTTGCCCGGAAAATGTCTCAAGAGGGTATCCTGACCGATATTCTCTTTAAGCTGTTCAAACAGGCTGGATTCAAAACAGTCGTGATTCTGGGGGATGAGCTGGAGGCGTTGAAAGCTGAGTTTAAGAATAATTTGGAGCCGGTTTTAACACGCCTACGCGAGTTTCACGACGATCTTGAACAATCAAACCGACAATATCCAGCCATTGCGCTTGTGCTGGCTTCAACAGGGGATTTCCTGGAAGATCGGCTGAGGGAGGCCGAACCCGCGCTTTACAGCCGGTGGAAAGGCGCGAAAGTTGAAATGCCGGAAATGACCCATGCCGACATCGAGAACCTGATTTACCGGATCAGCGCGATCTATAGCTGGGCAGGGTACAATGTCAGACCCCTATCCAAAGATGGCGTAACCGAAATTCGGGAAAGACTATACCAGGCGGATAAAGAGGATCCAACTGTACGTGATTTGATCAGCAGCATTATGCATTCAATCGAGAGCGAGTGGGTGGTGCAGACCTGAGGGAAAGGGAGGGAATTACCCTCCCTTTGTGGGCACACTTATGCTCTTGCCGTCGCCGGTTCGCTCTCGTCCAGCTTTTGTAGAATCGGTTCGCGCACGCCCAGCCAGTTAATCGCGGACAGGGCAGCCTTGCAGCCGTCCCCCGCCGCCGTGATGGCCTGCCGGAAGATGCTGTCGTGGATTTCGCCCGCCGCAAACACCCCCTCGACGCTGGTGTGATGCAGGTGGTCAATCTTCACGTAGCCGGTGGCGTCGGTTTCCAACTGGTCACCAAACACGGCGCTGTTAGGGTCGTAACCAATGAAGATAAACACGCCATCTACTGGCGTATCATAGACCTCGTTGGTTTTGACGTTGCGCAGCGTGGCCGCCGTGACCACGCCGTTTTCGTTGCCCTTCACCGCTTCGACGACCGTGTCCCAGGTGAACCGAATCTTGGGGTTGGCGAAGGCACGGGTTTGCAGCGCCGCGCTGGCGCGCAGTTCGCTGCGGCGGTGGACGATGTTGACCGACCGGGCGAACTTCGTCAGGAAGATACCTTCCTGGAGCGCCGAGTCGCCGCCGCCCACGACGATAATGTCCTTGCCCCGGAAGAAGAAGCCATCGCAGGTGGCGCAGTAACTCACGCCGCGCCCGGTGAATTCTTTTTCGCCGGGGATGTCCAGCGTGCGTGGGTTCGCGCCGATGGTGACAATCACGGCGTCAGCCAGGTATTCTTCATTGTCGGTTTTTACCAGGAAGGGCGAGCCTTTGGTAAAGTCTACCGATGTTACACTGTCATATACAAATTTCGCGCCAAACCGTTCCGCCTGCTGCTTCATATTTTCGACCAGTTCCGGGCCGGTTGTGCCATTGGGAAAGCCGGGGAAATTTTCAACTTCGTGGGTGGTAGCGATCTGGCCGCCGAGCAGCTTGCCGGTGATGACGACCGTGCCAAGCTGCGCCCGCGCGGTATAGATGGCGGCAGTCAGGCCGGCAGGGCCGGAGCCGATAATAACAACACGTTCTCGTTGCATGGTCTAACCTCGAATGATGGTTTTAACTGAGCAGGCCTTTGTCCGTCGTTTGAGCAGGGGTCGGATGACACGGGTTGTCAACCGCTGATATCGAGTTGGCCGCCCTGTTCAGCGCGCAGGATGGCAACCAGCGCTTCGAATTCTTCAAAACAATCCCGGCAGCAGCACAGGTGCGTTGTCACTTCCGGCATCAGGTCATCCAGCGAGCGACCCTGGGCCACCAGTTCCGCCAGACAATCCAACTGCTGGCCACAGCTTTCACAGTCCAGACAGTCATCCTGGTGGGACGTGACGATACAGTTAATGAGCTTTCGCAGTTCGTCTTCGTGTAGCGCCATAAGCCGTGCTCGCTTCTTCCTACTCCACATATAGGACGAGTGCAGGTAGGGCGTTCTTACATGCAGGTTTAGTCTTCAAACAGCTTCAGCATATAGTCGGTAGACAGCCCCTGCGCTTCCAGATGCTGGCGCAGTTTGCGGCGGGCGTCGTGCAGCAGCTTGTACAGGGCGTTGCGGTTGGTACCCATGCGTTCCGCCACAATTTCCAGCGGCACATCCTGGAGCGCCACCGCCGTCAACGCCTGACGCTGGCGCTCGGTCAGGGCTTCATCAAGCGCGCGGTCAATCTTGAGCATCACATCCGAGCGTTCGGTGGCATGTTCGGGGTTGGGGGAGTGGTTGCTGGCGAGCGCATCGCTGGTGGCGGGTAGGGTGTCCCCTTCGGCGGTCAGGCCATCCAGACTGAAATCCTTGTAGCGCGCACGGCGCAGGTCGCTGATCGCCAGCCGCACCGCGATTTTGGTCGCCCAGGTGGTGAAACGGCTGTCCCCCCGGAAACTGTCGAGGTTGGCGATCACCCGCAGGGTGGCATCCTGCGCCAGGTCTTCCGCCATGTGATTCAGTTCGTGGGTGGCAAGATGGGACAAATCACTGCGTTCGCGGCTGAGGTAATAAAAGATGCCCCGCTGGAGGCGCTGGCGCAGGTCTTCGAGCGCGGGCGCCTGGACTTCCGGCGGGCCGGTCAGGTCAGACAACCACTGTTCGTTCGTGCGTTCAATCATGGAAAGAATAAAATACTCGTCCGGTCTGGTCACAGACGATTCAAGAACCAGTAAAGATGGGATTATAGCGCAGATCAGGCACGAGCGAACTTGATATGCAGAACCAGATGGCCCAAACGCAGGTCGTCGCCGTCGCGCAGGATACGTGGCTGGTGCGCGACCAGCCGCTGGCCGTTGAGGTACGTGCCGTTGTAGCTGCCCAAATCCATAATGTTCAGCGAGCCTTCCCGCCGCACAATCAGCGCATGTTTGCGGGAAACGCCCTTGTCCGCGCCACCATATTCCTGCAAATCAATATCCGGCGATGTGTTCGTGTCTGGGTCAAAGCGGCCCAGCAGCAGTTCTTCAACCGCGTTGGCATCAAACACAAACGGCTGGTCCACGTCCCGCACATAGATAAGCAGATTCATGCGCGAACTGAAGTGCGCGGTCCCCCAGCGCGCTTCCCCTTCCTCAAAGTCGGGGTCCTCCAGGCCGCGCGTGGCTGCGCGTTTCAGCAGGTCGTCGTCTGAACCGTAATCAGGTTCTTTGCTCACAGCAGTTCCTTCCGCTTTCTGGCATCACACCAGCGATTTTACCACTGATTGGGATTGGACTGGTAAAATTATTTATGAAAGTTTGGAAACCTGGCTCAAGTGGTTTCTCACCACAGACTTATCGTTGGTATATTGACCTGCCGTCCATTGACGGCTATCATCGGATTCAGCACCTTTAGGGCGAGGCGGTTCGTATAACCCTCCTGTTTAGACTCGTCATACACATACGCATTATAATACAGAGCGACGTGACTTAGCGTAGAAAGGATAAAGGCGCCTGTATGCCACCCCACCTGGCGGCATCCTCTGCGCCGATTCCGTGAATAACCGAGACCATAACGACAACAATCCCCTTAACAACCGGAACGCACAACGCTTCTGGCTGATTCTGGGTGCCGTGATTTTGCTGCTGTTTTTGTTTGTGTTTGGCACACCCAATAACTTTCCCAGCGGCAACCGGATTTCGCTCGACGATTTTGCCGATTATGTAAAGCAGGGCAACGTGACCGCCATCACCGTGCGCGGCGGTCAGGATGTGGTGATTGAACTGCGCAACGGCAGCACCGTCACCTATTATAAGGAACGGGAAACCAACCTGTTCGATGCGCTGCGGACGTTCGGCGTATCCGACGAGCAGCTTGGCTCGATTCGGTTCACCGAGCAGCAGGGGGATAATACCACCGGCCTGATCTTCCAACTGGCGATTGCCATCATCCCGACGCTGCTCATCATCTGGCTGCTGTGGCGCATGATGCGCTCGGTCCGCACCGGGCAGGACCAGGCGCTGAACTTTGGCCGCAGCCGCGCCCGCGTGACACGCGACATGGAACGCCCGCAGGTGACGTTTTCCGACGTGGCCGGGGCAGACGAAGCCAAGGAAGAACTGAAAGAGATTGTCGAATTCCTGAAAGAGCCGGAGAAGTTCATCCGGCTGGGGGCACGTATTCCCAAAGGTGTGCTGATGGTCGGGCCGCCCGGAACGGGTAAAACGCTGATGGCGCGCGCGGTCGCTGGCGAGGCGGGTGTGCCGTTTTTCAGCATTTCCGGTTCGGAATTTGTGGAAATGTTTGTTGGCGTGGGCGCGTCCCGCGTGCGTGATCTGTTCGACCGGGCCAAGGCGGAAGCGCCGGCGATCGTGTTTGTGGACGAAATTGATGCGGTGGGCCGGCATCGGGGCGCGGGACTGGGCGGCGGCCACGACGAACGCGAACAGACGCTCAACCAGATTCTGGTGGAAATGGACGGCTTTGAAACCGGCACCAACGTGATTGTGATGGCCGCGACCAACCGCCCGGACATCCTCGACCCGGCGCTGCTGCGTCCGGGCCGCTTCGACCGCAAGGTGGTGATGGATAACCCGGATGTGAAAGGCCGGCTGGACATCCTGAAAGTGCACATCAAGGGCAAGCCGCTGGCGGCGGATGTTGACCTGGAAGCCCTGGCGAAGATCACGGCGGGCTTCTCCGGCGCGGACCTGGAAAACCTGATTAACGAGGCAGCGATTTTGACGGCGCGGCGCAACAAGAAGGCCATCGGGATGAGCGAAATGCAGGAAAGCATGGAGCGTGTCATCATGGGGCCGGAGCGCAAGACGCGCGTCATCACCGACAAAGAGAAGAAGATCATCGCCTACCACGAGGGCGGCCATGCCATCCTGCATCACCTGCTGGAAAACGCCAACCCGGTGCACAAGATCACGATCATCCCGCGCGGGCGGGCGGGCGGCTACGTGATGTCGCTGCCGGAAGACGACATCTTCCTGCGCTCGCGTGAGGAATTTGAAGACCAGATCGCGGCGGCGATGGGCGGGCGCGCGGCGGAAGAAATTGTGTTCAACCGCCTGACCACCGGCGCTTCCAGCGACCTGCAGCAGGCGACGCAGTTGGCGCGGGCGATGGTGACGCAGTTCGGCATGAGCGAATCGCTTGGCCCGCGCACCTTTGGCGGCGGCGGCGGCGCGGTGTTCCTGGGGCGCGAGATCGGCGAGCAGCGCGACTACAGCGAGATGGCTGCCGAGGAGATTGACAACGAGGTACGCCGCATCGTGCAGACGGCCTACAACCGCGCCTACACGATTTTGCAGGAGAACCGCGACAAGCTGGACGCGCTGGCGGCCTTCCTGCTGGAACGCGAAACGCTTGACCGCACGACGTTCGAGGAGATCATGTCCGGCACGCTGACGCTGGGAACGAGCAACGGCAGCAGCGTTGCCGCTACAGGTGCGGCGGATTAAAAGCTGCCAACCAATCGAATCTGATCTTGCTGTAGGGGAGGGTCTAAGACCCTCCCCTACGTTTTTTGGTTATAATGCATCCAATATTCTTTGTTAGCTCAATAAAACCCTATTCCATGTCTCATATTATTTTGCTCAACGGAACATCCAGTTCCGGCAAATCCACGCTGGCGAAGGCGCTGCAAAACACCTTCGATACACCCTACCTGCACGTCGGTATTGATACCTTCATCTTCATGCTGCCAAAGGCTTATCTCAATCCGCCGCTGTGGTATACCGTGTTTGAATATCACTGGCAGCCGGACGGCAGTCTTATCATCACCACCGGGCCGCTCGGCCACCAGTTGATGGCCGCCATGCACGAAGCGATTGCCGGGCTGGCGCGGGCAGGATTCAACATTATCGTTGACCACGTGATGCTCGAAGCTGCGTGGCTGGACGACTGCGTGCGACTGCTCCGTGACTTTGACGTGACGTTCGTCGGCGTGCGCTGCCGGCTGGCCGTCGTCGAACAGCGCGAATGGGAACGTAAAGACCGCACGCTGGGGCAGGCAAAGGCACAGTATTCCGTCGTCCATGCCGGGAAGACAAGCGGCTGACGTGATGTAGCTGGCTCACTCAAACACCCGTGCCAGCACCAGAATAAAACTGCCCTGCGTATTCGGATTGCCGTCCGCGCCGCTGAAGCGCGTGGCGCGAATGGTGTATGGGCCGGAGCGCGGCAGCACGTAGCGGGCGATGCGCGCGTTCTGGCCGCCGCCGCTGTCGTCGTCGCTGGCAAGCAAGCTGCCGTCGGCGTCCAGCAGACGCACCGCCGGGTCAAGATCGCCGTCGCCCCGGTTGAGCGCGATGCTGATGGCGTCGCCCTGAAATCCCCAGAACGCAAACGTGACTTCCGGAGTCTGGTCGTCAATCCGTCCGGTGACGGTCGTGCCATAGCTGATGCGCTGCACGTCCTCCGGCACATCCTCGAAGGCGCTGCCCAGGCTTTGCAGTTCCAGCCGGTAGCTGCCGGTGGTCGTGCCGGTGTCGCCGTCAAAGCGCGAGGCGATCAGGTAATACAGGCCATCGGCGGGCACGAGGAAGTTTTCGATTTTGGCGTTCTGGCCGCCGCCGCTGTCGTCGTCCGCCGAAAGCTGCTGCAGGCCGGCGTTGGCGAGGATGAGGAACGAGTCCAGGCTGCCCGTCAGGCGGGTCATGCGGACCGTGATGAGGTCGTTGGCCTTCGCTTCAAACGCATAATAGCGGTTGATGTCGTCTGCGGTGATTTCGCCCTGCACCGTGTCACCCAGGTTGATCGGAATGGCCGCCTGCGCCGAATTACCCAAACCGCTGTCGTCGGCTTCCTGAAGCGTCAGCACAAACCGTCCGGTGGACGTGCCGGCGGCCTCACCGTAGCGGGTGGCTTTAATCACATAGGTGCCGTCGCGTTCGATCAGCAGGCCGGTGATGGTGGCATCCAGCGAACCTGTGCCCGGCACGTCGTCGTTGTCCGCCAGCAGGAAGGCGTTGCTGTCCACCACCTGGAGGTACGGGTCGAGATTGCCGGACACACGTTCCATGCGGATGTTGACGATCTCGCCGCGCCGGGCGCGGAAGCTGTAAAATAGCTGCGGCGTCATGTTGCTGATGGTGTTGATGACCGAGTCGCCGTAACGCAGCGCGCTGCCGGACGCCGAACTGACGCCGATACGCTCCAGGCGCAGGTTGTAATCGCCGGACGTGCTGCCCAGCCGGTAGCCGAAGCGCCCGACGACCAGCGTGTAACGCCCGCTTTGCGGGACGCGTAAGGCTTCGATGGTGATGTCCCGGCTGCCCTGGCTGTCGTCCAGGTTGAATAACACCTGGCCGCTGGCGTCCTGCAAGCTCAGCACCGGGTCAAGGCTGCCACCGGTCGCCGTCACGCTGATCGCCAGCACTTCGCCGCGCAGGCCGTCAAACGCATACACGGCGCGCGGGGTGCTATTGTTGATCTGCCCGCTGACGCTCTGGCCGTAGACCAGGAGGGCGGCAGGGTCGTCCTGCGCCGCTGCCGGGAAATGTATAATGAAGATAAAAAGCAAGAGCGCGAACAGCCGCATAACGCAGTTACCAGTTGCCAGTTCCCGGTTACGAGAGCATACGGGACGGTTGCGATTGAAACACGGTTTCGGTCTCAATCATACTCTGGCCGCCCCGGCCCTGCCAGATGGGGCGACCGGCTTTTAGCTGTTGGCAGGACGGTCATGCATGAACTGGCAGCGTTCGCTGATCGTAGGGCTAGGGCGTTGCCATACCCGTGCAAGGTCAATCGCGTTTTGTGTGAATTGCGCACAAGTTCGGCACAAGCTACCCGTTATTGGCTGCCAGCTACCGGCTACTTCCCGCCGTACTTTTTCTCACCGGCGACAAGCTGGCGCAGGCGGAACAGATCGGTGCGCGAGGTCATGTCGAGGCTCATCGGGGTGACGGACACCACGCCGTCGTGCAGCACCGCGTACACGTCGGAGTCCGGCTCGGCCTTGGCCGGGTCCATGTCGAAGGCGTAGCCGATGCGCCCGATTTCCGACAGCGCAATCCTTTCCGGGCGGGTCGGCCAGTAGACGCGGCGGCGTGACAGCCGGGTGATGCGCCAGGGAGTTTCGGGCGTGGCGCGGTAGGGCACGTCTACCTTGAGGATGTCCACATCGTCCGGTCGCCCCGGGCTGGTAATCAGCCATTCGCCGAACAGGCGGGAAAAATAAGCCGCAACGCTGAAATCCACATCGGGCGAGTACGACAGGTGCAGGTCCTTTGGCGTCTCCAGCGATACTGCCAGCGCCGGGATACCCAGGCTGGCGGCTTCCAGCGCCGCGCCCACCGTGCCGGAGATGGTCACGCCGTTGCCGGTGTTTTCACCATAGTTGATGCCGGAAACGACCAGCGACGGCAGCCGGTCGGCCAGTTCCAGCACGCCATGCTGTACGGCCTGGGCCGGTGTCGCGTCTACCGCGAAGGCCTTGTAAGCCGTGCCATTCATCGGCAGCTCGCGCGGGTAGATGCGCCCCTCGCTGGTGGTCGGCATACTGCGCCCCATGCCGGACTGCTGCAAACGGGGCGCGACAATCAGGATGTCGCCCAGGTCAGCAAAAGCGCCGGCTACCGCCCACAGGCCGGGCGACTCAATACCGTCGTCATTGGTGAATAGAATCAGCGGACGTTCGTCGTTCATACTGCGCCTAAAGTGATGAGTGATGCGTAGAGGCAATACCCGCTTTACGCATTGCTGTTGTTTCCACGTGCTTCATATTGTCCGAATGTGACTGTAGAAGCGAACAGGTCGTTCGCTACAGGCGTAGCCCCGCTACGCCCCCACAATGATTTATCCGATACAGCACTCATGGTTAAATGAAAACCGATACATGGATTTTTCGTAGGGGCAAACCGCCGGTTCGCCCCTACATTCTACGAATCTGTTTTCGGTCATCCATCAGTTAAGCATATCACCGTTAAAGTATGAAGAAGAATAGATGATATGCGCGTAAAGCATCGCGTTAGTGTCCCCGCCGGTCGTACCAGCAGGGCACGGCGAGCGCCTGCGCCACATACATAGCCGCCGCCTGCAGATCGGTGTGGACGGTTTCCTGTTTCAGTTCAACCAGCAGATCGCTCCGGGTGGGCACCATCTCACTGCTTTTAAACCGTTCGCTGACATCCAGCAGATACTTAAATTTGCCGTTGGTCAGCAGCACATTGAGTTCACCGTAGCTAAACACGCTGGCACCGTCCGCGCCGCTGCGTTTGGCAAGCGTCTGGCTGACGTACACTGCCTGGTACTCGGCAGGCTGAAGCCGCCAGCGCTGGCGGCTACCGGCGCGCGCGGTGATCTGACGGGTGGCGGCATCAACGATGATGCGGTTGGGCGTCAGCAGCAGTTGGAACAGGGTGTAGATAATGCCCAGCGCCAGCAATGCCGCTACCGCCAGCCCCAGGTAGGGCAGAAATTCCGGCTTGGGCAGAGCAATCTGGCCTTGCAGCGTGAGCAGGCTGAGAGCGACGTAAACCACGATCAGCAGCGTGTACCAGATGATGCGGATGACACGCGCCCGCGCCCATTTGCCACTGCGCCGGAACTGGAGCATTTTGGCCTGTTCCAGCGTCCAGTCATCCAGATGCAGCGGAAGAGCGGGCAGTGGCGGCGGTGGCGGCGCTTCGACCGCGCCAGGCTGCGGTTCGATGAAGTTAAACGACCGGCCCAGCGCGCTTGCCAGGGAGCGCCCGGCCTGGGTTGCCATTTCGCCGAAAACGCTGGTATCGGGGTCCGGCCAGCGGGCAATTTCGCACCAGCGGCTGCCGCGCACTGACGCCAGTTCCGATCCCAGCAGCAGCCCCAGATGCCAGGACTCGTCCTGGTTCGACCAGCCCAGCACCACGCGCTGAATCTGGTCGCTGGAGAGCGCACCTGTGTCCGGCAGGCGGCGCTTCTGTGCGAACACCGGCACGTAGCGCAGCGGCTGGCCTGGCGCGGCCTCCACCAGCACCTGTTCCTGGCCGCCGCCGTTGGCGATCAGCCGCCAGCTTTCCGGCTTCATCTCAATGATTAAATTGCCCGCAGCGGAGATTCGATCCATCGCAGTATTCTTTTGCGTACATAAAAACGACTCCGACAGTTTACCGCGCAGCGGCCTTGCTGACCAGAGTCGTTTTAAGGGATACGCGTGAGCGCGCTCAGTCTGTATCTTGTGTAGGGGCGCACCGCCGTGCGCCCCTACGGCTTACGCTTTGTCCTCGGGCGCTTCGGTGATTTTTTCGCCGTTGGGCACCACCTTCCTGATGGTGGCTTCCACCTCGTCCACGATGGAATTAAACAGGCTGCGATAGCCTTCCAGCATTTCCTCAACGGCGCTCCTGCCGTGCGTGCGGACGCCCTCCGGCACCAGGCTTTCCAGCGCCTTGCCGGCTTCCTGCAGCGCCGTCTTCTGGTGTTCCATGAAGTCGTCCAGGGCTTCGCCGACCGGCGATTTCACGACAGTCGTTTCCACGCTGCCGACAACTTCCCCGGCAGCCTTGCGGGTTTGGGCGACGGCTTTTTCGGCGGCTTTCTTCGATTTGGTCGCGGCTTTTTCAGCGGCCTTTCTGGAACTGGTTACGGCCTGCTTGACCGCCTTCTCGGTATCGGCGGCGGCCTTCGTAGCGGCCTTTTTGCTGGAAGTAACCGCTTTGCCGGTGGCCTTGCGGGTGGTCTTCACCGCTTCCACGACGGCCTGCTGGGTGGTCGTGGCGGCTTCCTGCGCGGCGCTGACCACTTCCTCAACGGCCTTAACGGTGGTATCTTTCACTTCTTCAGCAGACATAATGGTTTGGGGTAATCCCCCCTCCTCATTTATAGCGGAAAGTTATTTCTAACCTTAATTGTGAAATTTTGCACTTGCATAGTGTCTTTCATCCTGTCGTCAGCGTGCCGTTTGTCACAGTGACCGCCCGGCAATGTAGCGCGTTAACAGGTCCTTGCGGACAAACAGGAAGATCACCAGGGCCGCCAGGAAGCCGGTTACATGCGCCAGCGTGTTCACGCCGCCGTAGTCCTGGCCCTGGGTCAGCACGTCCAGCGAAGGCAGAAAGTTGGACGCCAGGAAAAACAGCAGCAGCGTCCAGGCTGGCAGCCTGATCGTCCAGCGCCAGATACGCGCGTCCCGCACGCTTCTGACGCCGGCCAGTTTGAGGATGATGACGATGGGCAGCCGCAGCACCATACCGATACCCCAGATGCACGTGACCATCGCGCCGGGAAACAGGATCAGGTACGCGCCCATCACGCCGGAAATCGCCCCACTGGCGCCGATGCCGGGCAGATCGGCCTGCGCCCGGTTCAGCACGTCCGAACCGATGTTGGCGACCATACCCGCCAGCAGGTAAAACACCAGATAGCGCCAGGGACCGCAGGCATCCTCTACCCGGCGGCCAAACGCCCACAGGTAAATCATGTTGCCGAGCAGGTGCCACAGGTCGCCGTGCATAAACATGCTGGTGAAGGTGGTAAACGCGCCGATGCTGAGGCCATCGCGCAGGAAGATGCCCCGGTAGCCATACGTCCAGATTTGCCGCACGTAGTCATATACCAGGTCGTAGCCGCTGAAATCACCTTCCGCCACCAACTGCGCGCCCTGGTACAGGTTGGCCGCCTGCCAGCCGATAAACACTACCGCGTTAATCAGGATGAGCGTCAGCGTCACCCAGGGGATGGTGCGGTAGCGCACGCTGCCGGTATCGCTGATCGGCATGGGGGTGATGACCGACCGGGCGAACAGGGTGAGCAGGATGTAAAACAGGAAAATGAACAGCAGCAGCATAACGTTCCCCTATTTATTCCCACTCAAAGATTTCCTGCATCGAGGGGATGTAAAACGGCGGTGGAGTCGGGTTGGTGATGAGGCTGATGGCCGCGCCTAACACCAGATAAAATGCCAGCGCCAGCAGCGCCAGCCCGGCGATGCCAAACAACAGCCGCGCTTCCAGCGGCAAAACCGGCAGGGTGGTTGCTTCGCCTTCGCTGGCCGCTTCCGGCACTTTGCCGCCGAACCAGCCCGCCAGCGGCTGCTGCTGCGGCGACGAGGTGGCCGTCACCAGCAGATAAGCGCCGAGCGTGCTGAGGGCAACCCCTAGCCAGCGCGGGCTGCCCAGGTTGAGCAGGTTCAGCCCGGCATCCTGCCAGCCGAGCAGCAGATAAAACAGGCCGATGCCAACCGCCTCCCGCAGCGCCAGCAGTTTGCTGCCGCGCTCCCGGTCGGTCAGCGTGGGCGCGAACTGCGTCAGTTTGCGGTCGGCCAGCCGGCCGTCCTCTGTCCGCAAGCCCAACCGTGCCGCCCGATCGTAGGTTTCGCGCGCCTCACGTTCCTGCCCCAGTTCATGGTACAGGTCGCCCAGCCGCACCAGCAGTTTCTGGCTATCGGGCCGGTGCGCCAGCGCCTGCGTCAGAATGTCCTGTGCGTCCTGAACCTGCCCGCCTCGCAGGAAATAATCCACCACGTCACTGATGACCGTTTCGCTAACGGTGGGTAGCCCGGCCAGCCGGCGGCGCATGTCGTCGGCTTCGCCGTACCGTCCTTCGCGCTTCAGCAGATCAATTGCCGTCAGGTACACCGATGGATGCGTCGTGCCGTAATCCAGCGCCCGCCACACCAGTTCCTTCGCGTCATCATAAAACCTGAGCCGCGACAGGTGCCGGACGGCGCTGCCCAGTGCCGTTTCATGGTCGGGCTGGTGTTGCAGCACTTTCACCCATTCGGCAATCGCGCCTTCGGTGTTGCCATCATCCAGCAGCTTTTGCGCGGTTTTCAGCAGGGGTTCGAGATTTTTACTGTCACCCAGTTTGAGCGCCTGCCGGGGGGATGAAACCGGAACCGGCTGGACGGAGGGAACGCTGCCGTTGACCGCCGGCGCGAGTTTGTGCCGAAAAGCCAGCGCCTGGGCGTTGGTAGGGTTGATCGTCAGCGCCCGTTCCACACACTGGCGCTGTTTCTCAACATCGCTGACGGTACGCGCCAGCCACAGCCAGGCCATATCGTTGTCCGGATTCAGGCGCAGGGACTGCGTCAGCAGCCTGCGTCCTTCGGTGATGTTTTTGTGCTCGCGGATAGCTGCTACCCCCTCGCGGTAGAGCGTTTGCGCGTCGGTCACGGTGCCCCCCGTTTATGAAGTGTGCTTTCCTTATTATATATGCGCTCTAGCCTGTCCAGTTCATAAAGATAAGTTGAGTTTGGGATGACCTGACGGGCAGAATCCTGTTGAGCGGACAGCTTTCTGCCTTACGCTTTTATGGCTTATTCGATGGTTCGTTTGCCGGGACACGATGGATTGTGTCCTACGTGCTTGACACAGAGGACAAACCTGTGTTATAGTCTATTCATATTATGCGTTTAAGCGGTTAAACGGGTAGAACGATTAAGGAGATAGCATGGCCGACCGCGATTTTGTCCTCGCGCCGCCCACCTCAACCGTGACGGTGAGCATTGAACTGGAGCCGGTGTACAACGCGATCAACAGCCTGTCGCTGCTGGCAACGCACGAAACGCGCTCCGGTCTGGGCGAATGGATTACGCGGACGGCGGCGGCGCTGCCGCCGGACATCTACCACCGCCACCGTATGATCTCCTATACCGATCTGTACGTCAGCACCTGTGTTCTGACGGAAACATTCCCCAGTTTCCCGGCGTATGTGGATTATCTGGCCGCGCAGACGCCGGATGAGATGCGCGCCAAAGTGCTGGAATGGATTTACAAGCCGGACTACGTTTGGGCGCAGCCGCCGGATATGGATACGCTGATTCGTGACCGGGAAGCATATCTTGGCCTGTTTGACCGGCTTCATGCCAAAAAGCTGGAGGAAAAGCCGGAAGAACGTGACAACCTGGCGCAAATCCGTGCCTATTACGAAGAAGCGCATGACCTGCTGCAGGACGCGCCACGGTTGCAACAGGTGGTGGTCGAACACCTGCGGTACATGTGGAATCACTGGCTGGGGCCAGAGTGGGCGCGGGTGCTGCCGATGCTGCAGGAGTCGGTGGACGCCTTCCGGCAGTTGGACTACAGCCGTATGACGGCGCTGGAGGCGATCCGCACGGTGACCGGGCGCGACCTCAGCGGCATCTGGGACAAATGGGGCGATACAATCATCTTCATCCCATCGGCGCACCTGGGGCCATACGTAAGCTGGATGGAGGCTGACGGTATTACCCGGCTGATTTTCGGCGCGCGGCTTCCGGAAGGGGCGCGGATTACCTCACCGGCGCTCAGCCGGTCGGAACTGCTGGTGCGCCTGAGCGCGCTATCTGACGATACGCGCCTGCGCATTCTCGAACTGCTGACCAAACACGATGAACTGTGCGCGCAGGATGTGATCGAAATGCTGGATTTAAGCCAGTCGGCGGCATCGCGCCACCTGCGCCAGTTAACGGCCACCGGCTACCTGATCGAACGGCGGCGCGAGGTTGCCAAGTGTTACAGCCTGAACCCGCAGCGGGTTGATGACACGCTCCAGGCGCTGAAACGCTTTTTGCGGAAGTAACACCCGGTTCTTTCTCCGATCCTTGCTCACCGGCCAGGTGCATTTGTACCTGGGTTGTCTTCAACTTTGCCCGTTCACGGACTGTTCCAGCCGTATCTGATGGGAGAAACCCGATGTACAACAATCACGATTACCTGAACAGGCTGTATCACCAGCACCGTCACCAGGAGCTGGTGGGCCGCGCCGAACGCAAACGGCTCATCAGCCAGCTACGTGCGGGTCGTCCGGCGGCCATTCGCTTTTATCAGCCGGCGCTGGCGGCGCTCGGTCACTGGCTGGTGCTGTCCGGGACGTACCTGCAAAAGAAATCCGGTGCGCTGGCGGAACAGCCGGGTGTGGTGCAGCCCTCAGCGCGCGGCCTGTAGCCGGTCGGTACAACGACAGCCATTCAACAGAGGCGCGGCGAACCCGCGCCTTTTTGCTGCGCTGGTTCTATTCGGTAGGTCGGGCGTGTGTTATGGTTAAGCAGTAGGGACGTGGCGTCACCATGTCCCTACACCCATGTTAAGACTTGAAGAAAGGAACGATTTGAACTTCCCGCCTCATCGCTGGTGGCTGGCGGCGCTGCTGGTTGTGATTGTGCTGGCGCTGGCCGCTGTGCTGCCCGGTGTATCCACCGAATCACCGCAGCTTGCCAATGTCCCACCTGTCCGTGATTACTGGCCGACCGACGGCTGGCGCGAACACCTCCCGGAAGCGGTCGGATTAGACGCCGCGAGGCTGGACGCGATGAACCGCCATATTCAGGAGCGCCTGCCACATATCTATAGTGTACTGGTGGTGCGGCACGGCTCTCTGGCTTTCGAGCAGTATTATCAGGGTTTTCACGCCGACATCCCGTTTGAAGTCGCGTCTGTGACCAAAAGTGTCACCTCGGCGCTGGTGGGCATTGCGCTGGAGCAGCGGTATCTGCGCAGCATCCAGCAGCGGCTGGTCGAATTTTTCCCCGAATTTTACAGCGACAGCCTCGATTCACAGGTGAAGGACATTACCATCGAACACCTGCTGACGATGTCGTCCGGCTTTCACTGGTCAGAAGACGCGCCCTGGTTCTGGCCGCGCTCCGGTAGTTGGATGCGCTTCGCGGCGGGCATGACGATCATTTACCCGCCTGGCGAGCAGTTTGCCTATAACACGCCGGCCACGCATCTGCTATCCGGCATCCTGACACGCGCGACCGGAACCCCGCTGGCAGAGTATACCCAGCGCAACCTGTTTGACCCGCTGGGCATCGCCCCGCCGGAATGGATGACCGACCCGGAAGGGTATACGACCGGCGCGCACGGACTGCGTCTGCGGGCGCGCGATATGGCAAAGCTGGGGTATCTCTATCTCAATCGTGGTGAATGGGACGGACAACAGCTTGTACCGGCGGATTGGGTGGACATTTCAACCCGGCGGCATATCACGGGTGGGTTCCCCCAGCAGGCGGATTACGGTTATCTGTGGTGGGTGACAGCCGAGCGCGGCTATTCATACTATTTTGCCGCCGGTTATGGCGGGCAGTACATCGCCGTCATCCCCAATCTTGATGTGGTGGTGGTGATAACGTCACAAACCGACGCGCTGCATACTGAAAACCGCGCGCTTATCGGCCAGTTTGTCATCCCGGCGGCGCGGTCGTAGTGCATTTCCGGTTCAGGCTGGCTATTATTTGCGATCAAAGGATAGACCATGCCTGAAACCCGATGATTCCCATTGAACATCTGCTGCTGGGTACGGCCCTGTTTCTCTGCCTGAGCGTCGCTGCCAGCAAACTGGCAGCCCGGTTTGGCATCCCGGCGCTGCTGCTGTTCCTGCTGATCGGGATGCTGGCAGGGTCGGACGGGCCGGGTGGCATCTATTTTGATAATCCCTGGCTGGCGCAGGCGGTTGGGGTGGTGGCGCTGGCCCTGATCCTGTTCGCTGGCGGCCTCGACACGCGCCTGGACGATATTCGTCCGGTGTTCCGGCGCGGTCTGATTCTGGCCACGCTGGGGGTTTCGATCACGGCGCTGGCGGTCGGCTGGTTCGCCAGTGTCCTGCTGGGCGTCAGCCTGCTGGAAGGCATTCTGCTGGGCGCGATCATTTCCTCAACCGATGCCGCCGCCGTGTTAACGCTGCTGCGCGGCAAAGGCGTACACCTCAAACGCGGCCTGAAACCGCTGCTTGAATTTGAGTCCGGCAGCAACGATCCGATGGCCGTGTTCCTCACGCTGGGCATGATCCGGCTGCTGCAGGAACCACAGCTATCGGTGCTGAATCTGATTCCCATGTTTGTGCAGCAGATGGCGCTGGGTGGGCTGCTCGGCTATCTGCTGGGCAAGGGGATGGTGCTGGTCATTAACCGTGTGCGCCTGGAATACGACGGCCTGTATTCGGTGCTAATGCTGGCGCTGGTGCTGCTGATTTATGGCATCACAACCGTATTGGGTGGCAACGGCTTTCTGGCGGTCTATGTTGCCGGGCTGTGGCTGGGCAACCGCGACTTTATCCACCAGCGTAGCCTGCGTCGCTTTATGGACGGGATTGCCTGGCTGATGCAGATCGTGATGTTTCTGACGCTGGGGTTGCAGGTGTTCCCGTCGGAACTGCCGCAGGTCGCCCCGGCGGGGCTGCTCATCGCGGCGTTCCTGATTTTTGCGGCGCGCCCGGTCAGCGTGCTGGTGTCGCTGGCCTTTGCCCGGATGCAGTGGCGCGAACGGCTGTTTGTGGCCTGGGTTGGCCTGCGCGGGGCGGCGCCGATCATTCTGGCGACGTTCCCGCTGCTGGCCGGGGTGAGCCAGGCCGACATGATCTTCAATCTGGTGTTTTTTATCGTGCTGACGTCCGTGCTGTTTCAGGGCACGCTGATCGTGCCGGCAGCACGGCTGCTGAGCGTCGAAGCGCGTCAGGCGGAGCAGCCACATTCGCCGCTGGCGTTTGTGATGGATGATGGAAAAATCGCCAGCGATTTAATGGAATTGATGATCCCGGTTGATTCGGAAGCCGTTGGCAAGCGCATTCTGAATTTGCAGCTTCCGCGCGGCGTGCTGGTGGTGCTGGTTGGTCGTGGGGGGGAAATGATCGTGCCGGATGGCAGCACGGTGCTGGAAGCGGGCGATACCCTGCTGCTGCTTGCCCCGCCGCCGTTGCAGTCCGCCATCCGCGACCGTCTCACCCGGCCAGCCGCTATCGTGGAGTAGGTGGGTACACGGTCTGAACCCGCCGCGCACCGCACCCTACATCCCGTTTCTGTTAAATAACAAAACCAACTTTATTTTCGTTTTATGTTACCTTTATTTCCTATTCGTGCACTGGCCGATCTTTTACTACAATTGATAAAACGCCAATGATTCGCCATTCAGATTAGGACTTATGTCCTAGTGAACGGCCACGATCATCGAATCAGGTAACATCTCCGCGCCAATTGCGGTTAAGCTATAGATGGTAGTGAGGGAAGGACTTATGTCGCACAAACTCCGTTATCCCGTTATCGTGCTGATGCTGCTTCTGCTCGCGCTGGGCTGGCTGACCGCCAACGCGCAGCAGCCGACCACCTGCCCCTACGGCCAGGGCTACTGGAAGAACACTGCCCAGTGGCCGGTGACTCAGCTCACCCTGGGCAGCCAGACCTACTCGCAGGCGGAACTGCTGATTCTGTTTAACATGCCGTCGCAGGGGGACGCCAGCCTGATTCTGGCGCACCAGTTAATCGCCGCCAAGCTGAATGCCGCTGCCGGGGTGGATGTCACCGCCATCAATGGCATCATCGCCCAGGCTGACGCGCTGCTGGCGACGTTCCCCAACAGGCTGCCCTACGCGGTCGAACCATCGTCGGTCAATGGGCAGGGCATGACCAGCATGGCGGGCGTGCTGGACGTGTTTAACAACGGCCAACTGACAACCGGCTGCGCGCCGTTCCCAACCGCCACCCCCACGCCAACCGGCACGCCACCGACCGCGACGCCGACGCCAACCGGCACACTGACTCCGGAAGCGACCGACGATGGGCTGCCGGTCATCATCGTGGTCGAAGGGCCGGTGAAGGAAATTAACATCAACATCATCACGATCTACAACATCAAGATCGAGGTGGATGTTAACGACCCGATTCTCACGGTCATTCGTGTGGGTGACTACATCCGCGTGGAGGGCAATGTCGTCAGCACCGGCGCGACCATCGTCATCGTGGCAATCAACATCATCATCGTGGATACGGACGTGGTGATCGTAGATGGCGGGCTGGTCTGGCGCGACGACGGCGGGTGCGGCAATCCGCCTCCGCCCTGGGCCCCGGCCAACGGCTGGCGCCGCCGCTGCCAGCCCACTATCATCATCATTGACCAGGGTTCTGGCAGTGGTATGGGGATGGGCAAATAATCCC
The DNA here is from genome assembly GCA_016223085.1 of Chloroflexota bacterium. GTDB lineage: Bacteria > Chloroflexota > Anaerolineae > Aggregatilineales > Phototrophicaceae > CFX2. The sequence goes on along the minus strand of JACRPS010000003.1, from coordinate 633,692 downwards.
TAGCAGCATCGGTTAGGACCAGTGGGGCAGGCAAGCGCCTGCCCCTGTCTGCTTTACGAGCCAGCCGCGTTGATTGAGACTACCGAATGTCGTTAGTAATCCCCATCCGCGCGCGAACCGTCGCGTTGATTCTCGGACTGATCGCGGTCTACCTGGCGGCGCAGAGCATCGCAGGCCGGTATCTGGAAGACGCGGTGCGCGCCGACGCCTCCAGCCTGTTCCTCAACTTCGTCCGCACCGTCAACGTCAACCGCGAGGCCAGTATCCCGGCGTGGTATTCGTCGGCGCTGCTGCTGGGCGCTGCCGGACTCATGGCATTAACTGCCGCCGTGAAGCGCGCCTGCCGCGAACCGTTTATCCGCCACTGGTTCGGGCTGGCCGTCATTTTTGTTTATCTGTCGCTGGACGAAGCCGCTGCCCTGCACGAAAACCTGACCGAACCGCTGCAAACGGCGCTGGACACGTCCGGCTACCTGACGTTCGCCTGGGTCATCGTTGGCGCGATTTTTGTCGGTGTGGTTGGGCTGGTGTATCTGCGCTTTCTGCTGGCGCTGCCCCGCCGGACGCGCACCGGTATGATCGCAGCAGGCGCGCTGTACGTCGGCGGCGCGCTGGTCATCGAAGCGATCAGCGCCAACCAGTGGTATCAGGATGACGGCACCAGCCTGCTGTATTCCGCCATCGGCACGGTGGAAGAACTGTGCGAGATGCTGGGTGTGGTTGTGCTGATCTACACGCTGCTCGATCACTGGCAGCAGATGCTGGTAAATGTTCAGCTTCAGCCTGTGCCGCCCGCGTCCGATGCGCCGCGCAGTGGTTTGTTGGCGGTGGTCAAACCATCTCCCCGGCGCTGGCAGCCCTCGCGCCCGCTGGTGATCGTCTTTTTCGGCGGCGCGAACCTGATGCTTGTCCAGTGGGTGCTGGCACGTGAGATGACGGCGCTGCTGCTGGGCACGGAACTGGTGATTCTGCTGGTGAGCGTGGCCTACTTCGCCGGGCTGTCGCTCGGTTATTTCCTGGCCGGGCGGTTGCCGCGAAGCTGGCTGCTGCCCATCGGCGCGGTCACGCTGGCGCTGCATCTGGCGCTGCCGGTGTGGTTCCGGCTGCTGGTCGCCGGGCTGGATGCAGTAGGCGAGTATGCGGCGGCCTATATCCTCCTGCCGCTACTGACCGTGCTGGTCGTGCCGGCATTTTACAGTGTCTTCCTGCCGCTGTTCGCCGATGCTGGTGAGGGCAAGCTGCCCACGCTGTACGCCGTCGAACTGGCAGGGTCGGCCTGCGGCGTGCTGGCCCTGTTCCTGCTGGGCGGGGTCAGCCTGCCAGCGATTTTGCTGGCCTACGCTATCGGCCTCGTCGCCATCCTGCTGGCGCTGCGGCTGCGCCCGCTGTACGCCGCGCTGCTGGCCGGGGCGGCGGCGCTGTGGCTGGCCGTGCTGCCTGCCGCCAACGCGTGGAGCAACGCGCGCTGGTACGAGCAGCTTCAGGGCTTGCCCGCCGGGACGCAAACACTGTATACCGCCTACAGCCCGTATCAGAAAGTGGACGTGCTGCAAGACCCGGACGGCAGCCGCTACCTGTATCTGGACGGCCTGAACCACTATGGCACGTACAGCGGCCAGCGGCTAAATGTCGTCATGGGTTTGATACCCGGAATGCTGGCACGCCCAAATAACGCGCTGGTTGCCGGCGCCGGTTCGATGCAGATGGAAGCGATGATCGCGGACTTCGCGGGGCACGTCACGACGGTTGAGATTGACCCGCTGGTGGTCGAGGCCAGCCGGCGCTACTTCGCCGACGCCAACCGGATGGACACGCTGACCAACCGCAGCATCGTGATTGACGACGCCAAACATTTCTTCGCCAATACCGACGACCGTTACGACCTGGTGGCGATGGACATCCCCGCCGCCTACAGCATCCAGACCGCCACGCTGTACGCCGAGCCGTTTGTCAGCGCGGTCAAGGCGCGGTTAAATTTCGGCGGTGTGCTGGTCGCCAACCTGACCAGCGATTTCGAGCCGGGCGATCTGGTTTCCCGCCGGATTGTCGCCACGCTGCTGCCGTACTTCGACGATGTGATGGTGGTTACGGCGGAGTCCGCGGGCTGGAGTTTTGCCTATGCCAGCGACGATCTGCCGTTTACGCGGCAGGACGTGGAAAATGCCCTGCGCCAGACGGGCGAAACCTCGTTTGTCATCTTCGAGACGCCTGCCGTCCGCGCCATCGCCGGGGAGGCCGCGCCGGTCACGCTCGATACGATGGACATCGTGCTGCACGTCAGCCTGGACTGGCTGCGCAGCCGGTGGGGGGAATAACATGCGGCGCTGGTATCCTGTCCTCGTCGGCCTGCTGCTCGGCCTGCTGCAAACCGGGCTGTTCTTCCAATTGACGTTTACGCTGTCGTCCAGCATCGGCACGTTTCTGCTGGTGACGGTGTGCTGGCTGGCGGGGAGCGCGCTGGGCGTGGCGCTGCTGGCGCGCTGGCCGCTACCGACGTGGGTTTTTCTGGTGGTGGCGCTGCTGGCTTACGGCATAGTGGGTGCGGCGCTGCTGGCGCAGCCGTTTAACACGGCGCTGTGGCCGGTCTACGCCGGGCTGATCGTGCTGACCGGCCTGTACGCCGGCGTCTTTTTCGCCCGGATGTCGCGCCTGTACCGCGCGCGTGATCTGTTCCTGCGCGAAAATAACGGCTTTATCCTCGGTATCGTCGTCGCGACGCTGTTGTTTTTGCTGGTTGGCCGTCCGGCGCTGTGGTGGTTGCCGCCGCTGGCGGCGGGCGTGCTGCTGGCGCTGAGGGAGCCAAAGGTTAGTTCATTGTAGGGACACGGGCTGCCGTGTCCCTACGGGTTACGCATGGCTCACCGCGTATAGCTGCCGTCGTCAAAGATGCCGGTGGGGTGGCAGCCCCGGTTGGCATTGGTTGCCTCAATTTCCAGACTCTTGAGATACTCATACTGCGCCGTGTTGGGCGGGTATGACACGACTTCGGCGAAACCCTGCTGCACTAGTGCGGCGTTCACAAACAGGTTGTCCACGTAGATATAGCGCAGCAGCCGGCCATACTGGTCGGTGTTTTCGGCGTCACGCACCAGCCGGACGGTTTTGCCTTCCACCAGCAGGCGATTGGCCTGGGTCGCTTCGCGGTAACACACTTCATCGCGTTCCGGCGTATTGACGCCGATGTAACGCACGCGCGCGTCGCCGCCGGGCAGGCGCACGTCAATCGTATCGCCGTCAATGATCTGCACGACTGTGCCGGTATCACCGGATGGCGCGCCGCCGGATAACGTGGGAACGCCGCCCGGCGCGTTCGGGTCAAAGCCAAAGGTGCAGGCGGCGAGGGTGAACAGGGCAAACAGGACAGCAAGATATGGGGCTTTATTTCGCATTTACTGTATGTCACCGAAGTAATCGAGGTCGGCTTTTTTGACAGAATAGGTCGCAACCTCCGCCACGCCGATGCCATAGTCTATCATAAACTGCGCCAGTTGCTCACCATCAATCAGCACGATCTTTTTCTCTATACGTTCGACATAATCCCGCGCGTCTTTGGTAAATGATGACGTGGTAATGAGAACACCTTTCCGCGCTCGATAACCTTCCAGGCTGCCGGCAAACGCCTGGACTGTCGGACGCCCGACTGTACCTTCCCACCGCTTGGCCTGAATGTAAACCACATCGAGGCCAAGCCGGTCTTCGTTGATGATGCCATCTACGCCGCCATCGCCGCTTTGCCCAATCGCTTTGCCGGCGTCCTTGCGTGAGCCGCCGTAGCCCATCGCCAGCAGCAGATCAACCACCAAATTCTCAAAAAATCGTGGCGAACACGTTTTCACCCGTTCGATAAGCTCTCTGGCTAATTCATTACGCAAATTCTGGTAGCTGGCTTCAAGGATTTCTTCAGGGGTATGTGTTGGTTCAACCGGCAGAACATCATCATTGTTTCGTTTGCTAGGCGAGCGCGATTCTAAAAACTCAGGGAACTGTTTTAAAAAAGTGATGTCGATGCGTGGTGGGTGCGTCTGTAGCACCTGCAAACCCTTATGGGTAATGAGAAATTTTCCGCGTCCCGGACTTTCAAGAAGGCCAGCTTGCTTTAAATAGGCGCGCGCCCATGAAACGCGGTTATCAAGGCGAAACTGCCGACCGCTTGGTAGTAGTTCTTTACGGTCTTCTTCGGTCAAATTAAAAAGTGATGTAATAATGTCTATCGCTTCGCTGGTTGTATGCTCTTGCCCATCGCCTGCTATTTGCAGTACAGGCAACATCAGCGTTTGAAAATCAGGGACGGCCATAAAAATGCCTCCGTTTCATAAACGTGGTATCTTATTCCTCTAACTTACCATAACCCCATCAAATTGACCGTATAAAAGGACTCTGTGGTATGTCCCTCTACCCTCTGTTGCTGCAACCGGTGCTGCACACCCGCGTCTGGGGTGGCCGCCGCCTGGAAACCGTGTTCCACAAGCCGCTGCCTACCACGCAGCCCTACGGCGAATCGTGGGAGATGCACGATACCGCCACTGTCGCCAACGGCCCGCTGGCCGGGCGCACCGTCGCGGAGGTACTGAAGCAGTACGGCCACAATCTGCTTGGTCCCGATCACGACCCGGCGGTGGGTATGCCGCTGCTGGTTAAGTTCCTGGATGCCGCCGACTGGCTGTCCATTCAGGTGCATCCCAACGACGAGCAGGCGCGGCAGTTGGAAGGCGAACCGCGCGGCAAAACCGAGGCATGGTACATCCTGGCCGTCGAACCGGGCGCGCGACTGGTTGTGGGCGTGCAGCCGGGCACAAGCCGCGAGACAATGGTCGAGGCCATCCGCGACAACGCGCTGGAAGGCCTGCTGGTGTATGCCGACGTGGTGGCGGGTGACGTGCTGTACATCCCGGCAGGGACCATCCACGCGCTGGGGCCGGGGCTGCTGATCTACGAGATTCAGCAGTCGTCCGATCTGACTTACCGCCTGTATGATTGGGGGCGGCTGGGACTGGACGGCCAGCCGCGTCCGCTGCACGTCGAGAAGGGCGTGGCCGTCGCCAATGTGGACTCGCTGCCGGAGATCAAACACACGGCAGGCGATGGCAGGCCGATTGTGGAGATCGTTAACAGCCCGTTTTTTACAACCTGGCTACACCAGTTGAACCTGCGCAACGGCCCGCGCATCACGCTCGACACCGAAAACCGCTGCTTCCACATCCTGACCTGTATCGAAGGCGCGGCGACCGTAGCAGCGGCGGACGTCAGTATCGAGCTATCAACGGGGCAGACGGCGCTGATTCCGGCCAGCCAGGGCGCGTATACGCTGTCCGGCATGGCGCGCGTGCTCCGGTCGTTTGAAGGATGAGGCATGAGTAACGAGTGATGAGTGGTTCTGTACTCGTTACTCATCACTATCGTTAGCGAGAGCAGACTGTGACGACAATTGCTATCCTGACCGATACACCACAGCCGGGCGAACGCCTGAACACGTCTTATGGCCTGTCCGCGCCGATTGCCAGTACAGACTTCAGCGGACGCGCTGGCCTGCTGTGCGCACCGGACAGCGCCGACCCGCGCGCCACCATTCGCGCCCTGAAAGACCGGGGCACAACCCACCTGTGGCTGTGCGAGTCGGTCGCAGGACTGTCGCCGCTGCTGGACGTAGGCGACTGGCTCGTGCCGGATGATTACATAGATGGCACGCGCGGCCAGCATTACACCTACTTCAGCGACAAAGCCGGTGGCTACGTGCAGCAGGTGCCGGCATTCGATGCTGCCAGCCGTGCCGCGTTGCTGACCGGGGTAGGGACAGTCGCACCGCGACCGTTCCAGCGGGGAGTATACGTGTGTGTCAGCAGCACGCGGCTGGAAACGCCGGCGGAGGCGTTGTTCTGGACGCGCGTCGGGGCGCATGTGGCCGGGCGCTTCCTCAGCCCGTATCTGGCGCTGGCGCGCGAACTGGACATGGCGGTTGCAGTTCTCTCGGTCATAACTCGCGCGGGCGGCGCACCGGGCGCGGCGCTGCCGATTGAGCATTATAGCGGCGCGCTGGTGGGGGCGTTTGCGGCGTTGACGGTATAAACCGGACGTGACCTGTTGTGTATTGACTGGAAACGGGCAACCCCACCGGGCGCTTTCTCCTATTGCCCCACTTCCATTTTTCGTATCAGATAGATCATCTGAAAACGTAAAGTGTGTGATGTGAAGATGCTGTTCAAACGTCTGTCGGTTGCGTTTTTCGCGGCGGCACTGCTGGCTGCGTGCGGCAGTGCACCCGCCGCTAAGCTGGTCACGGTGCTGGGGCGCGGCTGGATGAGCGCCGTCGCTGCTGCGCCCGACCAGCACGGTTTTGCCGTCGCCAGTTCCATAGGGGTATGGCTGTATGCTGCGCCGGATGCTCCGCCGCGCCTGCTGGCCGTGCACACCGAGCCGGTCAGCAGCGTGGCCTACAGCCCGGATGGGCGTCGGCTGGCGTCCGGCAGTTGGGATAAAACGGTGATGGTGTGGGATACGCAGACCGGCGACCGGCTGAAAACGCTGACCGGACATACTGGCGACGTGAGCGCGGTGGCATTTGCACCGGATGGCACAACGCTGGCGTCAGGCGGGTTGGATAATACGATTCGGCTGTGGGATGCGCAGGCGGGGACGGCGATCGCGGCGCTGGCCGGGCATGAAGACGCGGTGGAAAGCCTGGCTTTCAGCCCGGATGGTCGGCTGCTGCTGTCCGCCAGCCGGGATGGTACGGCGCGGCTATGGGATATTTCAACCGGCGCGGCGGTGAATACGTTTACCGGGTTTGCCGGGAGGGTGACTGCTGCCGCCTTCAGCCCGGACGGACAGATGATCGCGGCAGCCGGGGACGACGGCACGGTGCGGCTGTGGGAAACGGCGACCGGCAAGGAGCGCCGCGTGCTGCAAGCCCATGAGGGTACGGTCTGGAGCGCCGCGTTCAGTCCCGATGGGAAACTGGTCGCTTCCGCCAGCGCCGACAGCACTGTGCGCGTGTGGGAAGTGGACTCAGATGCGGTGCTGGCAACGCTGCACGGGCATACGGCGGCGGTCAAGAGCGTGCGCTGGTTCGACGAGGCGCGCCTGCTGTCCGCCAGCAGCGACGGCAGCCTGCGCCTGTGGGATGTGAATACGGGTGAGACAGTGACGGTCATCGAAGGTTACAGCGGCGGTGTCAACAGTGTGGTTTTCAGCGCCGATGGGCAGACGGTGGTTACGGGCAGCGGCGGCCTGCTCAACAACGACAACGCGGTACGCCTGTGGGACACTGCCACCGGGCAGCAGCAGGCGGTCTGGCTGGGCGGGCAGGGCGCGGTGGACAGCCTCGCGCTCAGCCGCGACGGCGCGCTGCTGGCTTCCGGCACGGAAGATGGCGTAGTACAAGTATGGGACGCGCGAACCGGGCAGATCGTGCGCGATATTCGCGGCCACAACAACCGTGTCCTCAGCGTGGCTTTCAGCCCGCAGGGCGATGTGGTTGCTTCCGGCAGCGCTGATACAACCGCGCGTTTATGGAACATCACCAGCGGCGAGCAGGTTGGCGAAATCCGCAACTCGGGCGGGCCGGTGCGCAACCTGGCAGTGGGCGCGGACAACGCGCTCGTTTCAACCGCCGACATCAGCGACACCGTCAGCCTGTCGAACTTCAGCACCGGCACCGGCCTGAACCTGATGTGCAGTCACGGTGACGGTATTACGGCGACCGCCTTCAGCGCCAATCAGGCGCGCGTCGCCTCGTCCTACTGGGATAACGTGATTCGAGTCTGGGACATCGCCACAGCCCGGCAGTTGACGGAGATGAAGGGACACACCGCCAACATCCTCAGCATCGCTTACAGCCCGGACGGCAAATTCATCGCCTCCGGCGCGATGGATAACACCGTGCGGCTGTGGGATGCCTTCAGCGGGCGAGAACTGGCCGTGTTACAGGGACATACTTCGCCGGTGCACGCGGTTGTGTTTAACCCGGACGGCACGCGGCTGGCTTCCGGCAGCGACGACGGCACGGTGCGGCTGTGGGATATGGGCGAATTTTGAAGAATCAGCATAAACCGCCAAGTCGCCAAGAACACCAAGCTCCGTGATCTGTTTACTTCTTGGTGTCCTCTGCGTCTTGACGGTTAAACGTTCCTGGTTCGTTAATCGGGCTATTCCTACTTCTCCTCGCGGTCTTTCCGTTTCTTCAGCAGTTGGCCGGCCAGGTTGCCTTCCGGTACAACCTTCGGCGCTGGTGGCGTAGCATCGCCGCGCGGCGCGACGGGTGTCTCGACAGCGGTTGTTACCGGCCCATCGGCGCGGCGCTGTTCGCGGCTGGTGCGCAGCGCGCCAACGGTGGATGCAGCGCCGATTTCCGCCGTGCGCTGGCGACCGCGTTCCTTCGCCTCCATCAAGGTGGACAGGCGCTCCGTCACCGGTTTTTCGACCTGCCGCGCGCGGAACAGGAACGCCCGCGCCCGCTGCAAATCGGTACGGGTGATGATGAGCCGCCGTACCGCCACGTCAAACGGCAGCAGCAGCAGCGCCGCCAGCAGCAGCCAGGGCCAGATGGGCGTAAACGCCCGCTGCGCGACGAGATTATGCGCGAAGGCGGCGGCAGGGTCGTCCGTCAGCGACCGCCCACCGGTGAGCGCCGCCAGTTCGTTCAGCAGTACCGCGCCGTCCGTACGCCCGGCGCGCACGTCGTACTCTGACGAGTAACTCATCACCCAGCCGGTTGTCTGGTCGAACGTAACTGGCCTATCACCCGCCGTGCCCGTGCCCTGCACGTGCAGAATGTACGCGCCTTCGTCAGTCGGGTTAAACGTCGCTTCGTAGCGCCCTGGCGCCACCTGCCGGAGCGGCAGTTGTGTCGCTCTAGCCTGCGGGTTGACCAGCGACAGTTGCAGGTCGGCGCCGTTAAGGAAATCACCATCCATGTCGCGCGCATCCACGATCAGCCGCGCCTGTTCGCCTTCCAGCACCACGCGCGTTTCCAAGTTGCTCTCGGCGCTTTCGGTGATCGTCCAGCGCACCGTCTGGCTCCAGAAACGCACGAAGTTGTCCCACGTCACCCAGTTTGCGCCCCAGCGGGCGGTGGCATCGCTGGTGAAGGCTACCGAGCGCCCCAGGCCATACTGCCAGGCCGCGAGAATCGGGTCGCTGTAGGGCGGCTGGCCGCGCAGGATGATCTGCGAGGTCAGCTTGGGCGAGGTTGCCACGTAACCGAGCAGTTCCGGCGAGGCGGTGATGCCGTCCATGATCGGGCTGGATGCCGTCAGCACCGGCACAAACGGCTCCTCGATGATGTACGACCGGGTTGCCAGCACCGTTTCGATGGTGAAGATGGTGGGAATCTGGTCAACCTGCGTCACGGCATGGTAATTGCCGCCGCCGGCCTGCGCCATCTGTTCCAGGAAGCCCGCCGCGCCCGAACCGATGGCGATCACCGAGGTGGTGACGCCGCTTTCGCGGTTCAGCCGTTCGGAGAGTTCAATCAGGCCGGATGGATTCGCGCCGCCGTCCGTCAGCAGGATGATGTGCTTGCGATCGGAGGGGTCGTTCACAATCGTGCTGGCGACCAAATTCATACCGGCGAGGATATCCGTGCCGCCGCCGGAACGCAGCGACGCCACCAGCCGTTGCAGCGCCAGCCGGTCGCGCACGTCCTGAAGTTCGGCAATCCAGTAGCCGGACGTGTCAAACGAGACAATACCGGCGCGGTCGGTGGGCTGCAGGAAGTCAATCGAACGGATGATGGCTTCCTTCGCCAGTTCGATGTTCGGGATACCTTCGGCGTTGGGCGTACCCATACTGCCGGAACGGTCAATCACGTAGGCTATCGTCAACTGCGGTAAACGCTGCTGGTCGCGCACCTGCATGTCCAGCGGCAGCGTTTCTTCCAGCGGCGTCTGGAAGTAGCCGCCCGGGCCGTAAGCGTTTGGCCCGCCGACGGCCACCAGCCCGCCGCCGAGATCACGCACGTAAGTCTGGAGTGCCTGCATCCGCTGCGGTGACAGACGCGTGGCAGGCACGTTCGCCAGAATCACGCTGTCGTACTGCGCCAGCGGCACGAGACCGACCGGAAGCTGTTCCGGCGTCATCGTATCTACCGACAGCCCGGCCTGCTCCAGCGCCGGCTGCAAGTGGCGGATGTCGTCCGGCGTGTTGTACAGCAGCAGCAGGCGGGGTGGGCCGATGACGCGGGTGAACGACGACAGGCGGTTGTTCTGGTAAAAATTATCGTTGGCCTGCGGCTCCACCTGCACCTGAAAATCGCGGAAGCCCGCGCCCGTACCTTGCAGCGGCAGCGTATAGTTGTTTGCCCCCCGGCGAAGCTGCACCGTTTCCTGATGGATGATCGCGCCTGATTGCAGCACGGTGATGCTGGCCGGAGTGTCGGCCTCTGACTGGATGGACAGGCTGAGGTCAAACTGCTGCCCGGCATTGACCGCGCTCGGCACACGCACGTCCGTGACCTGTACTTCCGGCTGGTCGGCCTGCGGCGTAAAGGTGACGGTGCTGATCTCCACGCCCGACGCGGCGGCCAGTTCGGCGGCGGCTTGGGTATCGCCGACGGTGGGCAGGCCATCGCTGAGGATAACCAGCCGCCGCGCCACGTCGTTGGGGAACAGCGCCAGTCCCAGGCGAATCGCCTCGGCCAGATCGGTATTGTTGGTGGTAGGCGCGGACTGGAACGCAGTGAGTTCGCGGACGCTGCTTAACGGGCGTTCGACCAGGGCATTGGCGCCGAAGGCGACTACGCCGGCCAGATCGTCCGGCCCCATCGCCGCCAGCGCGTCACGGATATACTGAAGTTGCGACTCGCGCGCGGACTGGCCTACGCTGTCGGATACGTCCACCAGAAACACGACCGCCAGCCGGTCGGCGGACTGCGCCACCTGCGTCCCGGCCAGTGACAGCACCAGCAGCAGGATAATCACCACGCGCAGCAACAGACTGGTTATGTCGCGACGGCGGCGGAAACGCTGGCGCGGCCAGCCGACGTAGAGCACAAACGGGATGACCAGCAGCAGCGCCAGCGCGAGGGGAGTCGAGAACGTCATGAGGTTACTCTAGGACTCATTACTAAAAGCATAACGCAAAGGCGCAAGGGAGCAAAGGCGCGGAAAGACTGTTTCAGGAATAACGCTTCGGTCGGCGTCGCCGGACGCTGAAAGCCGTCCGGCTGAACCTCGAAAGCCACCTGGAAGATGGCTGAAAAGACAAGCTCTGTCACTTTCAGCCTGCTTTCAGCAGGCTTACCGAACCGATTCAGCCAGGGGCTTTGAACCCCTGGCGACGAATACGGCTTGACCTGGTAGCCGTTGGGCGCACCGCCATGTGCGCCTACGGGGGTATCGAATTTTGGTTTCATCCCGTCACCTCTCGCCGCCTTAGCGTGGGGCGGAACACCGTCCGCACCTGCAAGCGGCGGTGATACACAACCCACTCGACCAGCAGCACCAGCAGCGCCAGCAGCGCCGCCAGCGGCCAGAATTCGCGCTGGCCGACTTCCTCGCGAGCGGTCGGCGTAATTGTCGCGCCGCTGAGGGTGATGGTCGGCTGCGGCGCGATGTTGCTTTCGCCGGGCGCAAACAGGTTCACCGCAAACGGCGCGGACTGAATCACCGTGCTGCCGTTCAGAATGTCAACACGATAAATGCCGGGCTGGTCGGTATCCGCGAATACCAGGGTTTCCCGCCCGACTTCGAGACTGCGCGCCGTACCATTCGGCAGCGTCACGCGAACGCTGGTCGCTTCAAACGGCGGGCGTACCGGCAGCGAGTCGCCCACGCGCAGGCCATCCGGCGCGTTGATGGCGGACTGCGGCGTGAACCATTCCAGCAGGTTTGCGACCAGCACCGGCCAGGTGATTTGCAAGGGCAGGTCGGACTCGTGCAGGTCGAATGTCAGGATGGCGACCTGCCGCCCGTCTACCTCGCCCGCCAGCAGCAGCGGCCCGCCATCGGCTTCGATCAGCGTATCGGCCCAGGCCGCGCCGCCGATGCGTTTGAACTTCAAGACGTTGACGCTGCCGAAGTCCACAAACGCCAGACGCGGGTCGTCGCGCCGGATGCTGATGTTGCCCGTTTCCGTGCTGTCCGCGCCGACTGTGAACAGCGGCGTGCTGGCGGGCGGGTTGATAAACAGGATGTCGCCGTCCGGCAGGTCGCCGGGGGGCAGCCAGCTATCGAAGAGGTACAGGTCGTAGGGTTCGGCGGGCAGCGGGCGGTTGATGTCTCCCTGGAAGGCTTCGATACCCGGCAGGCTGCGTAAGACCTGCGTCAGGAAGCGGTTGCCGGGCGTCATCACCAGGGCACGGCGCGTTCCGAGATTAGCGGCGACGGCCCAGGCAGTGTTGTCCTGTGCCAGATAATCCGGCACGGTCGAGTCGTTGGGGCGCGTTAGTCCGGCCTGGACGATCTGGAAGCCCTCCGGCAGCGCCGCCGACACCAGCGGCAGGCTGCTGCGCGCCGGGACCATATAGCGCCGCGCGGTGAACAGGTCGCCGTCCACGCGCAGCGTAAAAATCACGTCCGCGTCCTGGCCGCCGTAGTTTGTCACCTGCGCGAACAACTGCGGCGCCCCACCGGGCAGGGCGCGGGTCGCCAGCGCCGTGATCGCCAGGTTGCTGTCGGACTGCCCCACCGGCACGTAGCGGATTTCACCGGGTACTGCCGGCAATCCGGCAGCTTCGCCCAGGCCGCCGTCGCTTATCAAGACGATGCTGACACTTTGCGCGTTGGCGGCGTCGGCGGTCGCCAGCGTCAGTGCCGCCGTCCAGTCGGCTTCGGTCTGGCTGGGCTGCAAGCCGTTAATCGCCGCCCGCAGCGCCACCCGGTCATCGGACGCCGGCAGCACCACCTCCGGCACGTCCGACACGCGAATCAGCGTGATCGTATCGCCTGCGCCGAGCGTATCTACAATGCTTAACGCCTGCCGCTTCGCTTCGTCAAAGCGCGCGCTGCCGTCCGACATGTCGGTGGCGTTCATGCTGGCGGAAGCGTCCACCAGCAGTTCGATCTGACCGGTGCTGACCGCCGGCACGACGATAAACGGCCTTGCCAGCGCAAACACCAGGAACGCCAGAATCAGCAGTTGCAGGAACAGCAGGATATTCCGCCGCAGTCGCTGCCAGGGAGTGTTGGCTTCGCTGTCCTGCACCACCTGCTGCCACAGGAAGGTGCTGGACACAACAACCTCGCGCCGCCGCAGCCGCAGCATGTACAGCAGGATGATGGGGATGGCGAGCGCCGCGCCGATCAGCGCCAGCGGTGTCAGAAATGACATATCGAAAAGCCTTTAAAGACTCAACGCAAAGGCGCAAAGGGGCAAAGACGCAAAGGAAAGGTTATAGAGATAAGCCATTGACCACCCGCTTGATTCCTTGTTTGACGTACTTTGCTCCGAAATTAATTACCAATGCTAATTTTAATCCCGTAAGCCGTAAGTAGGTTAATGCCTGCGCTTCAAAAATCGGGTTATATTCCGTGACAGCCTTACACTCAACAATCACCAGATTATTCACCAGCACATCAATCCGCAGCGGCGTTGCCAGAGTAATGCCTTTATAGTCAATCGGTATGCATTTCTGCCGTTCGACGATAAAGTTATGTTCCTCAAGTTCCCACACTAACGCTTCTTCGTAGACGCTTTCTAACAATCCCGGCCCGCCCAGCGTGCAATGAACTTCAATGGCAGCAGCAATGATCTGATGGCTGATCTCATTCTCATTCATTATTCTTTGCGCCTTTGCTCCTTTGCAGCTTGGCGTTAAGTTCTGATTACCTTTGTGCCTTTGCCTCTTTGCGTTCTTTGCGTTGAGTCTTTTCTGTATTTTTACTTCACGGCCCCCAGCCGCCGCAGGTGGAACAGAATCACCTTTTCCCAGGCGGTGCCGGTGTCCACGCCGACATAGTGCACGCCGCGCTTGACACACTCGGCGCGGATGCCGTCGCGCCAGGCTTCCAGCCGCCTGACGTACAGGTCGCGCATCCCGCCGTCAATCGTCACTTCCTGCGTCTGGCCGGTTTCCACGTCCACCAGCCGTAAATCACCGCCAATGGGGGGATCAATCTCATCCGGCGACAGTACGTGAAGCAGGCCGACTTCGTGGCCTTTGGACAGCAACGCGTTGACGCCCTGCTGCCAGCCGCCCGGCGAAAACAGGTCGCTGATGATAAAACACAGGCCGGGACGACCGCCGCGCAGCGCGTAAGAGCGTAAACCGGCGTTGAGATCGGTCGCGCCGCCCGCTTTGAGGCTGCTGACGTAGTGCAGCATCGCCAGCCCGAAGCCGCGCCCCCGGATCGGGCCAAACGGCGCGGCGGTGGTGTCGCTGGTCGCCAGCATCGCCAGGCGGTCATTGCTCGCCATCGAGATATAGGCCAGCCCGGCAAACAGCCGCCGCGCGTAGAGAAACTTATTGTGCTCGCGCTCGCCGTCCTGTGGCCAGTCCATACTGGCAGAGCTGTCCAGAATCAGGTGGACGGCCAAATCCTCTTCATCTTCCAGCAGCTTGATAAAGGGCCGGTCCAACCGCCCGTAGATGTTCCAGTCCAGCCGGCGCAGGTCGTCGCCGCGCGCGTAGTTGCGGTAGTCGGCGAACTCGATGCTCGTGCCGCGCTTGTTGGAACGGCGCTCGCCCTTCATCGCCCCGGCGCGCACGCGCTGCGCCACCAGCATGAGCTGTTCCAGCTTGCGCCGTGTCGTCTCGTCAAACAGCTTCTCATCTGCCATATCAAAACCTCGGAATTTAACACAGAGGCTCAGAGATACAGAGGCACAGAGAATTTCAGGAATCTCCGAGTCTCTGAGCCTCTGTAACTCTGTGTTACGCTTTTTCTCTTCTTCATCATAATCCCAGCCGGTACACGATCTCGCCATCCTCGATTTCGCCGGTATCCTCGAAGCCCAGGCTGGCATAGAGCTTCCGCGCGGCGTTGTTGTCCGGCACGAAGCTAATCAGTACGGCGTTGTAGCCGGGAACGGCGCGCAGGCGTTCCAACAGGCATTCCATCCCGGCGCGGCCATAGCCCTTGCCCTGCTGGTCGTGTGCCACCATCAGCCGGTAAATCAGCCACACCTTCGCCAGCCCAAAATCTGCCGGGCGGTACATCAGGAAACCGACCATCGTCTCGCCGTCGTAGATACCCTGCGGAATCAGTTCCGGTTCGTACTTCGACTGCGCCAGCGAAAACGCATTGGAAGCGACAAAGCGTTCCTGCTCCGGCGCGACTTTCAGTTTCACACATGTCCGCCAGTTGTCGGCGGTGATGTCTCGCAATGTCACATTCGCCATGAAAACCTCGAAGAAGTGAACACAGAGTCTCAGAGGTTCGGAGACACAGAGCATATTTAAACCTTTTATGGCTCTGTGTCTCCGAACCTCTGTGTTAGGCTTTTTCCACGCTTTTTAACAACTCGGCTACCACGTCATCGGTGCTGATGCCTTCGGCCAGCCCTTCAAAGTTCAGCAGCAGGCGATGGCGCAGCGCCAGCGCGGCGACGGCCTGAATGTCGTCAAATGATACGTTATAACGCCCTTCCAGCAGGGCGTTAATTTTGCCGCCGATGATAAGCGCCTGCGCCCCACGGGGACTGGAACCGTAGCGCACGTAATCCTTGACCAGCGGCGGCGCGGACGGGTCTTCCGGGTGGGTGGCGACGATCAGCTTTGCCACGTATTCGCTGACGTGGCTGGCAATCGGGGTGTTGAGCGCCAGTTTGCCCATGCGGATGATCTGCCTGCCGTCGGCCACTTTATGGGCAGTAGGGGTATCCACGCCGGTGGTGCGGTCGAGGATGCTCACCAGATCGGTGACGGATGGATAGCGGACATTGACCTTAAACATAAAGCGGTCAAGCTGCGCTTCCGGCAGCGGGTACGTGCCTTCCATCTCCAGCGGGTTCTGTGTCGCCAGCACGAAGAACGGCGGTTCGAGCCGGTAGCTGCGGTTGGCGACCGTAACGGTCTGCTCCTGCATCGCTTCCAGCAGCGCCGACTGGGTTTTGGGTGTGGCGCGGTTGATTTCGTCCGCCAGAATCAGGTTGGCGAACACCGGTCCCGGCTGGAACACCTTGACCTTGCGCCCGGTGGTCTCGTCGTCTTCGAGGATGTCCGTGCCGGTGATGTCGGCGGGCATCAGATCGGGCGTGAACTGGATGCGCGCGAACTTGAGGTCCAGCGCGTCGGCTAGGGCGCGAATCAGCATGGTTTTGCCGAGGCCGGGCACACCTTCCAGCAGCGCGTGGCGTCCGGCCAGCACGCAGATCAGCACGCCGCGCACGACCTCTTTCTGCCCGACAATGACGCGGCCTACTTCCGCCTCAATTGCCTGGACGATGCGGCTAAATTCTTCGATTTGAATATCCTGTACGGGTGCGTCGGTCATATAGTTTTCCCTCTTAGGTGATTAATCTTTCGTGTGCATTGGGGGCAGGACGAATACCCCGTAACATTCCTTCCACTTCCAGCCCTTCGTCCAGCTCCGGCCAGTAGATCGCGTCGGGCAGCAGTTCAACCGTGTTTTGCTGCTCCGGCGTGGCGTTTTCGAGCCAGGGATACCAGCGTAGGGGAGTAGAGATCGTTCGTTCATCTTCCAGCGTCACTCGGAGTTTGCCGTCCTGGATGTTAACGGCTGTGGGACGCACGAAGTGATATAGCTTAGGGTCTTTCATCATTACTATTACCTCTTATTGGTTCAAATGGGATTTCCGGGTGTATTGCATTCCACAGTTCTATCAATCGCTGACGATACGGTTTTAAGAGCTTACAGATATTATCCAACTCTTTTTGCCGAAATCCGTAACTATCCATCACATCCAAATCAACCGTTTCAAAAGTAATTCTTGCCACCTTTTCGCCCTGGTATACGTGAACGTGTGCTGGAAGGTGATCGTTTGGAAACATGATAACGGTTAGTCCATGCTGGTTTCTTAGTTCTGGAAAAGTTTAGGTGACACTAGTCTTTATCTCACATTCGGCGCTTGCGGTTTATCAGACACGAGCCATGTTCCTTGTTAGCAAACCGGAATAATAATCTCAATGGATGAACGGAAAACTTGACTTTAGAATAACCCTGTATCATGGCGACAACCACAGGAGAAACAGGATGAACGGCTGGGACTTCTCGATACTGTGGAGTGCAGGGCGGGCGCTGCTGGACGGCCACAGCCCCTATACCGTCGCCGATTTTTTTTACCCGCTGCCATTCGCGTACTTCATCGCCTTCGTGGCGCTGCTGCCGCTGCCGGTCGCGCTGGGATTGTGGCAGATCGCCAACGTGGGCATGTTGATCGCCGCGCTGCGGCGGCGCTTCTGGCAGTGGTTGCTGTATATACCCGTGCTGCACGTGTTGAGTTCAGGCCAGGTGGATCTCCTGTTCTGGTTTATGGCCGGTGGGCTGGGGCGCCACTGGCGCGGGGCGGCGCTGGGCGCGCTGATGACGATGAAACCCCACGCCGCGCTGGTGCTGCTCACCTGGCATCTGTTCGACTGGCTGCGCCATGACCGGCGCACACTGTGGCGCTGGCTGGCGCTGACGGCACTGCTCTGGCTACCGTCTTTCCTCATCCGTCCCAACTGGCCGAGCGAAATGATGGTCAACGTTCCTCACTCGAACTGGCTGCTGTCCGTCAGCAACACGCCGGGTATCTTCAGCCTAGTGCGCCTCGTACCGGATTTGTGGCCGCTGCTGGCGGTCGCGGCGGTCGCCGTGTTCATCTGGGGGCAGTTCCAGTCCAAACCGGTGGCGCGCGCCTGCGCCCTGCTGGCAATGCCAATTGGCATGTTTTACTCCACGATGACGCTGATGGACACCGCGCCCGCCTGGCTGCTGGTGCCGCTGGGGCTGATCGCGGCGGCGTTATCCCTGCTGACCTGGACGATCATCCCATTCCTGCTGCTGCCGCTGGCGACGCTGGCCTGGCACTACCGCCGGCAGCGGATTGTCGCCACCACGCCGCAGCCTGTCCCCACCTAAGTGTTTACCGCTGCCCCTGGCGTGGCTCCAGCGACGAGAAATAGTCACGCACCACGTCGCGCAGCCCTAACGGAATGTAGTCGCTTTCCAGCGCGCGGTTGGCGGCGTCGGCATAGTCGCTGAACACCTGGTTGTAGGGCACACTGGCGTCGCCGGTCGGGTTTTCGGCGAATTCGCCTTCGACCGAGGGCACGTTGCCCGCGTCCGGCTCCAGCACCACCTGATCGTCGCCCTGGCCGCCGATGCGCCGGGGCGCGTACACCGGGTCGAACTGCCCTTCGCCCGTGCCGTCGGGGTTGTTGCCGGTGTCAATCTGTCCGGCCTGCTGCTGCGGCTGGCCGCCCAGGTCGTCCGAACCCGCGCCGACGGGAGCATCACCCGCGCCCGCCGCTGGTCTATCAGATGGGCTGTTCGCTGGCTGTCCCTGCTGCCCCTGCTCACCCGCGCCGTCCGCCGGCTGCTGACCGACCTGACCGGGCTGCCCCTGATCGCCGGGCTGCTGGCCGGCCTGTCCCGGCTGTCCCTCCTGTCCCGGCTGGCCCGGCTGTCCTTCCTGCCCCTGTTGGCCCTGGTCTCCCGGCTGTCCCGGCTGGCTCTGCGCCTGCTGCCCCTGCTGCGGCTGGCCAAGCTGTCCCTGCTGTCCCTGCTGCTGCTGGGTCGGCTGTCCCTGTTGCGTCTGCTGGCTGACCTGATCGGCGGCCTGCTGCACATCCTGCGCGGCCTGCTCCAGATTTTGGGCGGCCTGCTGCTGGCTTTGCTGCGCCTGCTGGCTGGCCTGCATGTCCTGCATCGCCTGGTCAAGCGCCTGCTGCGCTGCGCCGGTATCGCCCTGCCGCAGCGCCTGCGCCGCCTGTTCGAGCGCCTGCGCGGTGTTCGGGTCGGCCTGCTGCAGCGCCTGCGCGGCCTGTTCCAACGCCTGCGCCGCCTGCTGGCGCTGCTGTTCGGTCATCTGCTGCATCTGCTGGCGCAGTTGCTCCAGCGTTGGGATGGCGGACTCCTGCCCCTGCTGCGCCTGCGCCGCCTGCTCCAGCGCCTGCCGCAGCGCCTCGGCGGCAGCTTCCATCGCCGCCTGCTGCTCCGCGCTCTGCTGCTGCATCTGGTCGGCCTGGCTTTGCAGCGCCGCCTCGGTATCGGATAGTGACGCGAACGCTTCCTCCGGGGAGACATCCGGCTCCTGCAGCGTGGTGATGCTGTCTTCCAGCGCCTGCAAAATCTGCTCGCGCTGTTCCGGCGTCAGCGCCGCCTCCGACGCAATTTCCTCGGTGATGTCCTTCAGGTCTTCGGCGGCATCCGCCAGCGCCGCTTCCTGCGCTGCGTTCTGGGCAATTGCTGCGGTCTGCGGGTTGGGCAGCACGACCAGCAGCACCAACACGGCCAGCAGCGCCAGCACCGCCGTCCACTCGCGCCAGCGGAACACCAGCGGCAGCGCGTCACCGGCGCGCACCGTTTGCGCCCGCATCCAGGCGTCGTCAATCTGCCGCGCCGCCAGTTCGCCGCTGCTTTGCAGCCGGCCTTCCAGCAGTTCCAGCGCGGTGGAGACACGCTCCTGCAAGCCAAACAGCCGGTCGAAGCGCCGCGCGGCGGTTAACATCGGGCGCGGCCACAGCCACACGGCCAGCAGCATGACCACGATACCAAGCGCTACACCTGCCGCTGCCAGCAGTAAGACCTGTCCCGGCAGCAGCCAGGGACGCAGCCGTGATACCACCGCCGCCGTGATGCCCAGCGCCAGCCCCGGCAGCACTGCGCGTGGCAGCCAGACAGCGGCCTGCTGCGCCCGCAGGCGGCGATCCCAGCCACGCACTAACTGCGCCAGCGCGGTGCTTCGTTCCTGTAGAGCAGCCTGTGTTGCCATACCTTAGTTCCTCAGTTCCAAGTTCCGAGTTCCGAGTTCCCGGACTTTTACTCGGAACTCAACAACTCAAACTCGGAACTTCTTTTAACCTTCGACCTTGCGCGTGCGGCGAATGGACAGCACGACCAGCACGGCGGATACCACCAGGTAGATGATTGTAAACGTAATCCAGGGCGAGACGCGCGGGATGGTGCTGCCGTTGGATGCCAGCGTATCCGTCCAGAAGCCGACGACCTGCCGGTTAATCAGCAGTTCCTGCGTGGTGAGCGCGGTGGCGATGGGATTCAGGCTCACCAGGAAATCGTTGACGTACACCAGCGCCGCCTCGATGATCGGCGATGAGAGACCAAGCGCCGTCCGCACCACGCTTAAGACGATGGACGCCACGATTGGCGCAACAAACGCCCCGATCAGTGTGGCCGAGTACGACCGAACGCTGGCGGTCAGCGTGCGCGGGGTGATGGCCGAGAAATAGATGCCAACCGTGCCGAGCGTGATGGCCGTCACCGTCAGAACAACAAATGAGAGGACCAGTTCGCCTTCGGTCACGCCGCCAAACAGGAAGGCGATACTTTGCAGCGGGATGGCCGCCAGCAGCAGCAGCAGCACATAGCTTAAGGCCGACTCCAGCTTGCCGAGCACAAACGACGGGCTGGGCAGCAGCGTTGTGCGCAGCAGATCGTAGGTCTGCCGTTCGCGTTCGCCCGTGATCGCGCCCGCCGTGAAAGCCGGGGCAATGAAGATAATCAGCACCAGTTCGATACCAACGATGCCCATAAACAGCACGCGCCCGACCTCGCCCGCCGCCGCTGAGCCGGTGGCGCGGTTGACGGGGATGTATACCAGATAGAGCAGGGCCGTAAAGCTGCTCATCAGCGCCAGGTAGACCGTGAGGACAAAAAACGCCCGCACCCCGCGCATCCGCCCGCGCAGTTCTTTCAGCATGACCGGGTTCAGCCGGAAGGCGCCGGTATCCCGCGTGATGACGATACCACTCCAAACGGCAAACACCACCGTCAGCAGCGCCGGCGTGAAGCCAAACACGGCCACTGCCGCCAGATTAACCAGCGCCAGCAGCCACACGCCGACCAGCGCCCACACCTCACGCGCCAAGATGCCGACCATCAGTACCAGCAGCAGGCTGATGTTGACCTGCGTCAGCAGAATCACCCCGGCAATGGCGGCATCATCCGGCGCGGCCACCCGCGCCAGCAGCGCCGCGTGCAGCGTTGGGAACAGATCGGGAATCAGCCGCAGCCCACCCGCCAGCGCCAGCAGCATCACCAGCACCGACAATGCCGTGTTGGCAATCGCGCCCCAGCGCAGCACCGCCGCGCCGCGTTCCAGCCGATGTTCGCGCGGCGTCAGGGCTTCTTCCGGCATTTCAATCAGGGGTGCGGCTTCTTCGATCATACGTCAAATTCCTCATGCCGAACCAAAATGGACCTCATGGCGATGGTTCATCGCTGGTAAATGAACTATCGCCACTTTTACCTCTCCCTAACCCTCTCCGCCAGCGGAGAGGGGCTTAAACGCCGTGCGTTTGGGTTTCTCTCCCCCTTTCTCTGCTTGCGGGGAAAGGGGGCACGGGGGATAGGGGTATACATTACGTCACCACGCCTTTGGTGACGCGCATGAACATCGCTTCCAGGTCTTTGGTTTCCTCGGTGAAGCCCAGCACGGCGATGTTCTCGGCGGCCAGTTTCTGGTTGATCGCCGCTACACCTTCGTCGTCGCCGGTGTAATCAATCCGCAGTCGCGACCGCCCGCCGCGCGGGTCAAGCCGCTGCACATTGACCACGCCAGGCAGCCCGGCCACCAGCGATAAAGCTTTCTCCGCTGTATCTGCGTCGCGCACCGTCACCAGTATCTCGCGGTGTGGCATCAACTGCGACCGCATCTCCTGCATACTGCCCTGCGCCACCATCTGCCCGGCTTCGATGATGCCGATGTGGGTGCAGATTTCGCTCACATCCGCCAGGATGTGCGACGAGAAGAAGATGGTTTTGCCCATCTTCGCCAGTTCAACCAGCAGTTCGCGGATTTCAACGCGGGCGCGCGGGTCAAGTCCCGAAGCCGGTTCGTCCAGAATCAATACGGACGGGTCGTGCGCCAGCGTGCGCGCCAGCGACAGGCGCTGCTTCATGCCGCGACTGAGCTTGTCCACCATGTCGTCGCGGCGGTGCGTCAGGTCAACCAGTTCCAGCAGGTCGTCAATCAGGCGCTTGCGGTTGTTTTCGGGGATGTCGTAACAGGCGGCAAAAAAGTCCAGGTATTCCCACACCCGCATATCGTCGTAAACGCCGAACTCATCCGGCATGTAGCCGATGGCGCGGCGCACGGCGCGCGGTTCTTTAAGCACGGAATGTCCCGCCACCCACGCCTCGCCGGCGGTGGGGCGGGTGAGCGTGGTCAGCATCCGCATCGTCGTGGTTTTGCCTGCGCCGTTTGGCCCGACGAAGCCGTAGATCGAACCGGCAGGCACGGCCAGCGACAGGCCGTTCACCGCGTCGAATTTGCCAAAGCGTTTGCGCAAGTCCTGCGTTTCGATAATCAAGTCCGTCACCGTAACACTCCTGCTCGAATCAGCCTGTAGCGGTTGGCGGTCAGCTTTCAGCGATCAGCTAAAACCGGCTCGTCGCTGACTGCTGATTGCTCCTCGCTCCTCGCTCTCTCCAGTATACGTCTAAAACCGCCCGCGCTGCTCAACCGTGACATCCTGAATGCGCGGATAGCCGCCAATCGCGTCCGCGATGATGCGAAGCTGCACGGCGTTCTGTGGCCCCAGGTAACGCGCCGGGTTGCGGATGGCATGCTGGTTACCGCTGTTGATCTCCACATCATCCCAGGCGGCCTGCTCCCAGTCCCAGATTTGCAGCGGCACGGTGCGGCTGATATTCGCCCCCCGATCAATATTGATAATCAGTTCAGCCACCTGGTCCAGCACCGCTTCCGGCAGCGGCGTGAAGCGGAAGGTCGCTTCGTCACCGGGTTCGAGGCCAATCGAAAACGGCGCAACCAGTTCCGCGCCGGTGGCGTTTGCCATCGTCCAGGTGAACTGATCGGCGGAAATGAGCACGTCGCCCGCCGGTCTTTCGATGTCCACATCCAGTTCTACCAGATACAGCGTCGTGTCCAGCGATGACCAGTCCGTACCTTCCAGTTCCATCGTCAGCGGCGACTGGTCAGCCCAGGCGGCCAGAAAGGCACGGCTGCCACGACCGGACGTGACGTTGTAGGGGTCGTTGACAAACGACGACAGGAAAATGCGGCGGCGGTAGGCTTCCTGCGCCTGCGGATTATCACCCGGCGACCGGCTGGAATACAGCCACTCGGAAGTAGTCGTTTGCAGGATGTCCGACAGGGTTTGCGGAATCGTGTTGCGGTAGCTGTACGAGCGCGACAGCAGCGGGATGAAGCCGCCGGGAGCGTAGGCCAGCCGGGCCGGCGCGGGCAGTTCTTCGCCGGTCAGGGTGAGGTCAAACGTCACCACGTCGCCGGGTTCAACCGGATGTTCCAGGCGCAGGCTGGTGCCCCGCGCCAGAATAACAGCATCGCGCAGGGTCTGGTCAGTGTCGTTACGCACCGAACCGCGCAGGATTTGCTGGCCGTCCAGCGTGTCGTAAAACAGGCGCGCCTGCCCGCTGATGTCGGGTTTTTCGATGGTGGTGCTGGCATTGAAGGTGGCAATGAAACTGGCGTCTACCGGGAAATCGGCGGCGCGGAAGCTGTCCGTCTGCTGCACATCAGCGCTAGCTTCCACGTTGCCAGACAGCAGCGACCCCTGCCCGCCAATGCGCGGCACCGGGCGCAGGAAGCTGTTGTCGAAGACGGCCAGGGTATACTGGTCACGGCGCGGCGAGAGCAGGCCGAGCATTTCCTGAACGCGGGCCCGTTCGGCATCTGGCCAGGACTGGACGACGGTCAGGCGGCTGACCTTCACTTCGCTGCCGCGCAGGTTCGAGCCGATAATCCACGACAGGGCGCTGAACACAATAATCAGCAGCGGAATGGTCAGCCAGGCCAGTTCGCGGCGATTCAGGCGATTGAGGATGAGGTAATTCAGCGGGCCGATCAGCGCGATGTAAATCGCCAGGAAGCTACACAGCGGCAGGATGTCCGGCAGCAGGTTCACACCGGGCATAACGTTGGCCGCTGCCGCCGCCTGATCCCAGTTGTAAATGCTGCCCCAGCCGGGCAGCGGCGCGGTGGTTGTGGCCAGGCTGAACCACAGATCAGGCAGACCGGCCCAACCACGTACGGGCTGGGTGTTGGGGTCAAACACCAGATAATCCACGGTGCCCGCGCCCAGGCTGTGCCGCACAATCAGCGGCACAGCAACCGCATCCACCAGAATGTCGGCGTCGGGCCGGAGCGTGCCACTGGCAATCACGGCCTGAGCGTCAAGCCCGCCGGTGTCCGGCAACTTCAGCCACGTTGCCAGCGGGGACAGGTCAGACAGCGTGGTGCTGGACTGCGGCTCCAGCGGCAGCAGGTCGGTTAAACCGGCGGCAGTCGCCTGCCAGTTTGGCCCGCCGGATACCATCAGATGTCCACCCTGTGCCACCCAGTCTGCCAGGGCGCGTTGCTGTCCGGTGCTTAATGCGCCAGTGTCAATGTCGGTAAACAGCATCATGTCCACCGCGTTCAGTGCCGCAGCGCGGTCGGGCAGATTGTCGAGCGTCCAATTAGCCTGGAAGGCAGCATATCCGCCGCTGTGGACAGCCGTCAGGTCAACGGTGCCAGCAGTTGCGCCGCTGAAGACGATGTAAAGCTGGTCCTGCGGCTGAATCGAGCGCAGCCCTGCCGTTTGCGCGGCGATCACCACGCCGGCAGCGTCCATCAATTCCACGCGCACCTGCGTGGCGAAACTGCGGGCCGTGATGTACAGAAAAGCGGTTTTGCGCGCGCCTTCCGGCAGGCTGATGGGCAAGCTGTAGGTATTGATGACCGCGTTGCCGGAGGTTTCCGGACGGACAACCAGCCGTCCTTCAACGGCGGGGCCATCGTTGCTGGCCTGGATGTAAAGCGGCAGCCACTGGTCTTCGCGGAACAGGCCATCATAGCCCGCCTGCACACCGAGGCTGACCGACTGCGCCCGCGCGGCAGGCACGGCGGTGGCCAGAACCAGAACGACTATCGCAAGTACGAGCCATCGGCTGCGTCCCATAAGGGGCTATCCTGCTGTTAAACGTGATTCCTACTACTATGCCACAAAGCCCAAAATGGTTCAAAGGTTCTAATCAAATACCCATACGCAGCCTGATTATAGCGTATGCGAACATCAGGCTGTTTGCCTAGCGGCCAACATGGCTATTTCCAAATGGGTAAGGTGGCTTGGGCGAGAGGGGGAGAACTCATCATGTTTTAACCTGAGGCGGGGAATACGCGAAACCATTGTTGAGCAACATCGAGCGTTCAGCAGTCAGAGGTCAGCGAAAACCATCAAGCTCCCCGCTTCAGCGGGGAGTCGTTGACAACGCTCCCGCAATATTTTGTAGGGACGAGACATAGCCTCGTCCCGACAGCGGATTTCGTGCCCGGTACTTACGATGGGCGGAAGACGTAGCCCACGCCAGGCTGCGTATGGATGTAACGCGGGCTGTCCGCCGTTGGTTCGAGCTTCTTGCGCAGGCGGCTGACGTTCACCCACAGATACTGCGTTTCGCCCTGGTATTCCGGCCCCCACACTTTTTCGAGCAACTGCTTGTGTGTCAGCACCTGCCCCTGGTTGACCGCCAGCACGT
Source organism: Chloroflexota bacterium (assembly GCA_016223085.1). GTDB lineage: Bacteria > Chloroflexota > Anaerolineae > Aggregatilineales > Phototrophicaceae > CFX2. Next base: position 608,133 of record JACRPS010000003.1, on the reverse strand, counting down.
TGAGCAGATCGTATTCGATGCGCGTCAGTTCGAGCGGCTTGTTGTTCAGGAACACCTCGCGCCGGGCGAAATCAATGAACAGGTTGCCCAGGTCCAGCGGTTCGCGGGTGCGGTCGGGGATGCGCCGCCGCTTGAAGATGACGTTCACCCGCGCCATCAGTTCGTCGTCGCTGATCGGACGAGCGATGTAATCATCCGCGCCGAGCATCAGCGACCGCACTTTTTCCGGCTCGGACGCTTCATCCGCCAGCATGATAATCGGCACTTCGGTGCGTTTGCACAGCCGTTCACACAGGTCAAGGCCGTTGGTGTCCTGGATATTCACGTCCAGCAAGATCAGGTCAAGCCGAACGGTGTTTACATCGCGCAGGGCTTCCTCACCGGAACGGTAGGTAATAAGTTCGTACCCTTCGTCCTGAAGTTTCCTGACCAGATGCGACACGAGACTGGAGCGCCCTTCCACCACCATGATCGTCTGCAACTGCCGGTCAGACACCCGCTTGCCGTTCGTGACCCGTTCCGGCGCAGCGGGCGTTTCCAGACGCCGGGGCGCGGGAGCGCCCACCGCCGGTGCGGCGGCGGGAAGCTGCGGCGCGACCTTCACCAGTTCTTCGTGCGCGGCCACCGGCAGGGCGATCATCACCACCGTGCCTTTGCCCAGTTCACTGTGCAGCGACATATGGCCGCCGTGCCGCTGCACGATCTCGCGGGCGAGGTACAGCCCCAGCCCCACGCCGTCCTCGTTGGTATTGTTGCTGGCCTGGAAAAACGGCTCAAAAACCCGATCCATCTGGTCACGGGGGATGCCGATGCCCTGATCTTCGATAATCAGGCGCACTTCGTCGTCTTCGTAATCCAGCGTGACATTCACGGGGGAACCTTTGGGCGAGAAGTGAATGGCGTTGTGCAGCACGTTGCCAATCGCCAGTTCCAGCCGCAATTCGTCCAGTTCGACCAGCGGCAGCCGCGCCGGCGCTTTCACCTGTATCTGGCGGCGATATTCGGCAAAGGCGCGGCTGTCCAGCACGCGCTGGACGATCTCGTAAATGTCCACCTGTTCGCGGCTGAGCACCAGTCCGGAGACCTGGAGCGTGTACATTTCGAGGAAGTTGTCCCAGAGGTGTCCCAGGCTTTCCACGCTGTCTTCCACCTGCCGCAGGAAGCGGGCGCGTTCGCGGTGGGTAAAGCGGCTGTGCTGCTCGTTAAGCGTTGCCAGCAGGCCGCGCACCTGGGCATAGGGGACGCGGATGCGCTCCGACATGGCGTCCAGCAGCAGCGTCTGGCTGCCGTACATACTCTTAAAGCGCGAGGTGTCGCGGATGATACCGGCCCAGCCGGGGGTATCGCCGTTTAACCCGCCGATCATCATAAACTCAACATGAATATCGCGGTCCGGTTCGTCCAGCGAGATTTCGACAATCGGGTAATCTTCGTTCACCTGCGTGGGTGAATTCAATACCTGATTCACCGCGTCCCGAAGCTGCGCCAGCACCCGGTCTTCGTCATTTGACTGTCCGGCCAGATAGCGCAGCAGCGTCTGCGAGTCACGCCACAGCACTTCGGACGGGTTGATGCCGGTCAATTCGGTAAACTGCGGGTTACAGAAGGCGACGTGGCCGGTGTTATCTACGAAGAAAATACCTTCGGAAATGCTGCGGAGCAGCGCTTCCAGCCGTCCGCTTTGCTGCGACATGGTTTCAATCAGTGTCGTGCGCTCCAGCGCCAGCCCTGCCGCGTGCGCCAGCGAAGCGATCAGCACCTTGGCATCCTCGCTGCTGTACTGGCGGCTGTTGGACACGCTGGCGATGATGCCGCCGATCAGCCGCGCCGAGTCGGTGATGGCGACCAGCAAAAGCTGCTGGCCGCGCAGCGCTTTAAACATCGGCACCAACGGGTCTTTCTGCCCCATGCCCGGCTGGAGCGACATCGGCTGCAAGCGGCGCTCGTCCAACTGGGTAATCAGGTTGTTGACCACACCCTGCTGCTCAAGCTGGCGGAACAGTTTCGTCACGTCCTCGCGACCGGTTTTGACGATAGTCGTGGTGTCGCTGGGGTCGGGTGAGTACATCCACACCAGCGCCTGATTCACATTGGGGATGTCCTCGACCAGTTGGTGCAGGTTGGCCGCCACCTCGTCGAAGGTGCGCAGGTTGATAAACCGCTGCCACGCCCGCAGCAGGTGCTGGCTGGACTGGGCGCTGATGCGCTGGCTGTGGTAATGGCGGGCATTGTGCAGCGCCACCGCGAACTGCGACGCGAACAGTTCGTAAATCAGCAGGTCATCGTGGCCGATGGGCAGGTGCGCCGTACCAAACACCCCCATCGCCCCCAGCTTGTGTTCCTGATAATTCAGCGGCACGATGATGGCCGACTCCGGCGACGGTAGCACCGGGATAGGCATGTAGTGCGGGTCGGCCACGATATTCTGGAACACCTGGACGATGTTGCTGCGGATGACACGCCGGAAGGGGTCGTAATCCTTCAGATAGAGGATACTCTCGTACAGCGCACCATCGGTGCTGCACCCTTCCCGCCCGGCGTACATCTGGAACGGTTCTTCTTCACCCAGGATAATCACCAGACCGTACAGCTTAAACGTGCTGCACGCCTTGTCAATCGTATCCACGATCAAGCCGTGCGGGTCGGTGGCGCTGTGCAGGCGGCGAGCCAGCATGGTAAGCGACTGTAAATTCTGGTTGCGCTGCGCCAGTTGGCGCGCCTGCCGCTGCTGGCGCAGGATGAGCCGCAGCCGGCGATGCAGTTCTTCCCTAGACAGATTGGTCGTCAGGAAGTCATCCACGCCCACTTCCATCAGGTCAGTCTGGTAGGCAGTGTCCGCATTACGCGACAGCACCAGCACCGGCACCAGCGGCACGCGCCGTTTAATCTCTTTCACCGCCGCAAAAATATCGTCGGAAAACAGGTTGTCGTCCAGCAGAACCAGATCGTAACGGGTATCGCGCAGGGCCTCCATCGCCGCGCCCACATCGTCTATCGCCTGAACATGATAAGCAGCCGGGTTCAGCGCCGCGACAAAGTCTTCCCCGTTTGTGCTGACCAGTAACATTTCCGCAGGTTGAACCGCCATTGTGAATCTTCCATCCCTGTATGTTTGCTGTCCTATTATAACAAAAGCCGCAAAAACCCGTTGGCCTGGATATGGTTATCCGTCGAAGTCTGTATTACCCGTATAGCGCGCTTGTAAAAAAATGACTAAAAATTGTACGGGAAATGGCTTATCATGGTTTTTCGCAACCAGGACGTGATATACTGATGCTACCGGTTCATGAGTTTAGTTGAGGGTTGTCCGATGGCAGGCGAGACACGCAAATTAGGCCCTGAACCCAGCCCGACCGATACGGCCAGTCCCGCACTGAAAGCGATTGATCTGGGGATGCCGCGCCCCTGGCGGATTGCCCTGCGGATTGTCCAGCTTCAGATGCAGATGATTTTTGATCTGGAAGGCACGATGATCGTGGGGCGGGCTTATCCTGAAAAAGGCTTTTACCCGGATATTGATCTGGGTGCGTTTAACGCCGGTGATCTGGGTGTTTCCCGCGAGCATCTGCTGATCGCGCTGGAGGGGGATCGCGTGGTGATTGCCGATAACCACAGCGCTAACGGCACGCGGCTGAACGGTGAGTGGCTCAAACCGGAGCAGCGGTATCCTGTCCGTAACGGCGATGAGATCACGCTGGGGTTGATGAAGCTGCAGATTGAACTCCTGACCAATCCGTTTAACTAAGGGCAGATTTATCCTTTCCTCATCACTTCTGCCTGTAACATTTGACCGCGCTTATCGTACAATAGCAGACAAACAACGTGTAGGGACATGACGTCACCATGTCCCTACGCCATCCCTTAACAAGGAGGCGCGACTTGGATTTCCTGAAACGCCGCAACGAAGAAGAACGCATCAAAAGCGAAGGCCGGCTGCCGCCCGGCCAGTCGCTAACCCATAAATTCCCGGTCCTGACCTACGGCCCAACCCCCAATTTTGACCCTGCCACGTGGGATTTGCGGGTCTTTGGCGAAGTCGAAAAAGAAATGCGCTGGAACTGGGCGGAGTTCACCAGCCTGCCAACGACGGTGGTGAAGACCGACATTCACTGCGTCACCCGCTGGAGCAAGTTTGATACTGTGTGGGAGGGTGTGCTGTTCCGCGATTTTGTGAACCTGTTTGGCCTGAAGCCGACGGTGAAGTACGTGATCGCCCACTGCGAATACGGCTACACCACCAATACGCCACTGGAAGCGATGATGGACGACGACGTGCTGCTGGCCTACAAGTACGACAGCAAGCCGCTGGAACCCGATCACGGCTGGCCGGTGCGGACGCTGGTGCCAAAGCTGTACTTCTGGAAAAGCGCCAAGTTCCTGCGCGCGCTGGAGTTCAGCCCGGTGGACAAACCCGGCTTCTGGGAACAGGCGGGCTATCACAACACCGGCGATCCCTGGAAGGAAGAACGCTTCCAGCGGCGGGGGTGGTTCTAGTCGATCGCTGCGTGACCTAACGGGGCATGGAACCGCGTACCCCTGACGGGGAAACTGTATCCTTTTCAAGTGGCTTCTGAATAAAGCTAAGTGTCTATCCATAAACCCTTCGTAGGGGCACGGCATGCCGTGCCCCTACCGACAAATAAAAGAGGTTTACGGGTAGGTTCTAAAGCTGGAGCGCCTGTCGGACCAGGCGTTCCAGTTCGCTGGCTGACAGCGCGCCGGGCCGCCGCCGGTCGTACAGCCAACTGGCGCGGTCTATGACCACCCCAACCAGGTCCTTAAGCCGTCCCCGGTAGGCGAGACTGGTATCCAGGCCTGAGATCGCTTTGACGACATCGAGATTAAACAGGCGCTGGGGCCACTGATCACGAGTCAGCAGATAGATACCTTCAAACCAGCTCGCATCCAGCTCATACAGGCTGCCGGCGGGATAGAGCAGGGTGAAAATCGCTACCGGCGCTGGAACCCACAGCTTGTCAGGCCGCCGGGTATAAAAGTCAATCGGATACATCAGGTGGCCGCAGGGGAAATGGACGCCCTGGCGTACCGCCCAGGCTATAACTGGCGCATAGGTTTCCTCGACCAGCAGAGCCAGCCGGGTGACACGATGAGGGTCATAGAGTTCCATACCCCTATTATGGAATAAATTGCGCCAACGCAACCTGAAGATATCGCCACCAGGACAAAAGAATACTGCCCCGGACAAACCCGCTAGCCTTCGACGCCAGCGGCCAGCCGGTCGGCCTGATCGCGGGTGATGAGTTCGTCAATAAATTCGTCCAGTTCGCCTTCCATCACAGCGGGCAGGTTGTAGCTGCTGACGTTGATGCGGTGATCGGTGACGCGGTTCTGCGGGTAGTTGTAGGTGCGGATTTTCTCCGACCGTTCGCCGGTGCCGACCTGGCTGCGGCGCTCATTTTCCTGCTCACTGCGCTGCTTTTCCATTTCCTGCTCGTACAGCCGCGCCAGCAGAATCTGCCGCGCGCGCATCCGGTTTTGAAGCTGGCTGCGCTCGTCCTGGACTTCTACGACCATGCCGGTTGGGATGTGTACCAGCCGCACCGCCGTTGAGTTCTTCTGCACGTGCTGGCCGCCCGCGCCTGCCGAGCGGGTAAATTCCTCGTGGATGTCCTCCGGGCGAAGTTGCACGTCCACCTCGTCCATTTCCGCCAGCACAGCCACCGTAACAGTGCTGGTATGAATGCGCCCCTGTGCCTCGGTTTCCGGCACCCGCTGCACACGATGCACGCCGCTTTCGTACTTCAACCGGCTGTACGCGCCCTTGCCCTTAACCTCAAACACGATCTGCTTGAAGCCGCCCACGCCGGTGTCGCTCTGCTCGATCACGTCAATTTTCCAGCCGCGCTTGGCCGCGTAGTAGCTGTACATGCGGAACAGGTCGGCGGCGAACAGCCCGGCTTCGTCGCCGCCCGCGCCGGCGCGGATTTCCATAATCACGTTTTTATCGTCGCGCGGGTCCTTCGGCACCAGCAGTCGCTTGAGTTTTTCTTCCAATTCGGCGGTGCTGGCTTCCAGTTCGGTGATTTCTTCCTGTGCCAGCGCCAGCATATCGGCGTCGGTTTCGTCCGCCAGCAGCTCCCGCGCGCTCTCTAGCTCCTGCGTCTGGCGCTTGTACTCGCGGAAGGTTTCAACCAGTTCTTCCAGCCCGGCGCGTTCTTTGGAGTACTCGGCTACCTTCGTATAGTCGCCAACCGCCGCCGGGTCGCTCATCAGCCGTTCGAGTTCATCATACCGCGCCTCGATGCCCGCCAGTTTGTCTAACATAAAGCTGCCTCAATCAAATAGGGGTCAACAGAATGGCTAAATTATACGCGGCGATAGAGACGGCGGGTAGGGGCGATCAACTTGAAGGGGTAAGGTGGAGGGACACGATCTATCGTGTCCCTACGAACGATTAATCCGGGTTCAGCGTCAGCAGGCCGCGATACACGCCCGGCCACGAGTCTTCGATCTCAATCGCGCCGACGGCCTTTTTGTAGAACTCGGTCGGTCCCGCCGCGCCGATGATGGCGTAGCCGTACCCCTGCGCCCGCATGTCGTGCAGGCAGGCCAGCAGCAGCACGCGGCCAATACCGCGCCCGCGCGCCGCTTCGTCCACGCCGGTGGGGCCAAAGAAGTCCTTGATCGTTGCATCGTAGCAGGCGAAGCCGAGCAGCCTGCCGTTTTCGGTCGCCAGAAAACAGGATACCGGGTGACGGCTCATCGCCATGTCGGTTTCGCTGGCCCAGCCGGCGCTGAAGTGCTGGCGTACCCAGGCCGTAACGACGTGTTTCTCCGGTGGCAGCGCGCGGCGAATTTCAACGCCAGCGGCACGCATGGCTTCGATTTCCGCTTCCAGCGGCGGCAGCGTGTACAGTCGAACGAGCATGTCAGGCATAAGAACTTTTCCTCGTTGTATTGATAGCAGGTAGGGGCGAACTGCCAGTTCGCCCCTACTATCCAATCCTATTTTGCAGTACCCGCCGCCACCTGCGCCAGAAAATAGCCGCTGTCCTTGATAATGCGGCGCTGGGTCGGGTAATCCACGTAGACCACGCCAAAGCGCTTGTCATAGCCGTGCGCCCACTCGAAATTATCCAGTAGCGACCAGACAAAATAGCCCTTCAACGGCACGCCGTCGCTAATCGCCCGCGCCGCCTGCTGGAAGTAGCCGCGCAGATAGGCCACACGCTGTTCGTCATGTACGCTGCCATCGGGCGCGATTTCGTCGGCAAAAGCCGCGCCGTTTTCGGTGACATAAATGGCTTTCGGCGCGTAGTCCCGCTGAATCCGCGTGAGCATATCGTACAGCCCCGGCGGATACACGTGCCAGCCCATCGCCGTGTACTCACCTTCGGGACGGACATAACGTATGTTGATAAACGGCAGGTCGCTGCCTTCGCCGACAATCGAACGCTCGTAGAAATTCACGCCCTGAAAATCCAGCGGCGCGCGGATCGCATCCAGATCGCCCGGCTGAATGGGTGGCCGGAAATAGGCATACAGGCCGTTGAGCATGTCCGCCGGGTATTCACCCTTGTAGATCGGGTCGAGATACCAGCGGTTCATGAAGCCGTCCAGTCGCTGGGCGGCGGCCACGTCTTCCGGCGCGTCGCTGGCGGCTTCAATGGCCTGCGTATAATGCACAATGCCCACCTGCGCGCCCGGTACGTTCGCCCGCAGCACCGGCACAGCGCGGCCATGCGCCAGCAGCGCATGATGCCCCGCCGCCAGAAACGTATCCAGATCGAGAATCGGCGCACCGGGAGCCATTTCGCCCGTGAGATAACCCTGCGTGGCGAACACAAAAATCTCGTTGAAGGTCGTCCAGTATTTCACGCGGTCGCCCAGCGCACGGCTGACCACATCGGCGTAATTCACAAAATCGTCCACGATGCCGCGCCGTGCCCAGCCGCCGCCCTCGTCCTGAAGCGCCTGCGGCAAGTCCCAGTGATACAGCGTGACAAACGGCGTGATGCCGGCTGCCAGCAGGCCGTCCACCAGGCGGCTGTAGAAGTCCAGCCCTTTCTGGTTGACCGCGCCGCGCCCCTGCGGGAAGATGCGCGGCCAGGCGATGCTGAAGCGGTAGCCATTAAGATTGAGCGCCTGCATGATGGCGATGTCTTCCGGCCAGCGGTGATAGTGGTCGCAGGCCACGTCGCCGGTATCACCGTTGAGCGTTTTGCCCGGCGTGTGCGAGAAGGTGTCCCAGATGCTCACGCCGCGCCCGTCCTCGTGCACCGCGCCCTCAATCTGATAGGAAGCGGTCGCCGTCCCCCAGATGAAGCCGGGGGGAAAGTGCCAATCGGTCATGATGGGAGTCCTCAATCAAAGTTGATTGTCGTCCTCGCCGCAGGCTGGAAGCCCTGCGGCTGAATGGGTGGGTAAGCCTGCTTCCAGCAGGCTGCAAAACCACATTGATCTTAACGCCTTTGCCGCTTTGTGTTGAGTCTTTCCTCTGCGCCTCTGCGTCTCCGTGTTACGCTTTTTAATAAGGTATTTCGTCCGCCCGCAGCGCCACCGCGCCCGCTTCGATCAGCACGCGATTGCCGCTGGCAGCGTTATCCACCGCGTACAAACGCCGCCCCTGCGCCAGCGCGAAGCGCGCCGCATGCATCGCGCCGCCGTCGGCCTCGGTTTCGACCACAATCACCACGTCGCTCAAACCTGTAATAATCCGGTTGCGCGCCACCAGATTGGACGCACTCGGCGCGGCGAACGGCTGTACCTCGCTCACCAGCGCGCCGCGTCTGGCAACCGCTTCCGCCAGTGGGCGGTTCGCCGGGGGATACACTTCCAGCACGCCGCAGCCCAAAACGCCCAGCGTGCAGCCGCCCGGCACGGCCAGCGCACCCAGATGCGCCGCCGCGTCCACACCCAGCGCCAGCCCGCTGACAATCAGACAACCGCGTTCGGACAGTTCGGAGGCCAGGTTTTGCGCGAGGCGGAGCGATTCCGGCGTGGGGTCGCGCGTGCCGACGATGGCCGCGCTGCTGCCCCAGGCAGGCCGCCAGTTGCCGCGCACGAACAGCGTTGGTGGCGCGTCCGGCAGATCGCGTAGGCGAGGGGGATAGCTTTCGTCATTCAGGGTGACGATGCGCACGCCGGCCTGTTCCCAGCGTGGGATAGCACGTTCGACCGCCGCCACGTCAACGGCGCGGATGCCCGCCGCCAGCTTCGCGCCGATGCCGCGCACCCGGCGCAACGCCGTTTCATCGGCGGCCAGCGCCGCACGGGGGTCGTTGTCAAACTGTTGCATCAGGGCTTGCAGGGTCTTACCGCCCAGCCGTTCGACCAGGCTGAGCGCCACCCAGGCGGCGTCGGTCATTCGGCGTGATAGTACTCAACAATCGAAAGCAGCATGGTATGCACAAACGTGTTCACCTGGCGCAGCAGCGTTACCCATTCGGCGGGCGAATTGCGCGTGGGGGTGATCTCCGACCAGGTGAGCACGGAATTGATGACAAAATCGGTGAAGTACAGGAAGCCGCGCACGGCATCCGGCAGTGCCAGCCCGTCCTGCGTCAGGAACACGGCATAGTCCTTGCCCAGATCAACCGCCGATTGCAGCAGGCTGTCCGGCGCGCTCTGCGCCAGGTAGCTGCGAATCAGTTCCAGCGTGCGGACACCCTTTTCGCGCATCCGCCCGCGTGTAGCCTCGCTCATGCCGGCGTACCAGCGCTGGTCAACCAGGTTGCCGCCGCTGACCTGCATCCGCGCCTGTCCGAGCGCGCTCTGGATAATGACCTGCACTTCCAGCGGTTGCAGTTCGCCCTGGGTTTCGGCGTAGTGCAGCAGATCGGCTTTACGAAAACGCCGGTGGCCGCCGGGAGTGCGGCGCGAGGGCAGGTTGCCTTTATCGGCCCAGTTCCGCACCGTCGCCGGATGTACCCCCAGGATTTCCGCCGCGTGCCGTAAGCTAATCCACTCTGGTTCGCTCATGAAGTCGTTTCCGCTGTGTCAAGTCCCCTTCGGCTCATTATAACATCAACCGCCCGATCTGCTTAACAAAAATCCCGGCTGCGCGGGCGCAAACCGGGATTTCGTGTATCAGATGTTCGTAGGGACACGATATATCGTGTCCCTACA
>JACRPS010000003.1:0-598011 GCA_016223085.1 Chloroflexota bacterium | reverse complement strand
GGACACGATATATCGTGTCCCTACAAAAACTATGGCCGTTCGCCGAGTGTGACCGGCAGGTTGATCGTCTGGCCGCCGCGCCACACCGTCAGGTTGACGGTCTGCCCCGGTTTGGTTTTGCTGGCGAGGTACGATACCAGCGCGTTCATATCCTGAATCGGCTGGCCGTCAATGGCGGTAATCACATCCGCCGACCCGTTGGTGGCGTTCCGCAAACCAGCCGCCGCCGCCGGGCCGCCCGCCACCACCGAATCCACAATCACGCCGCGCAGGTTGTTGGGCAGGTTTAATTCCCGGATCAGTTGCAGCGTAACGCCTTCTGCGCCAACCGACTGAATACCGAGATAGCTGTAATTGACGCGGCCATTGTTGACCAGTTCTTCAACCACGCGCTTCACCAGATTGCTGGGCACGGCAAAACCGATGCCGGAATTGCTGCGGGTGCGGCTGATGATCTGCGAATTGACGCCGATGACCTCGCCGCGCAGGTTCAGCAGCGGGCCGCCGCTGTTGCCGGGGTTGATGGCCGCGTCGGTCTGGATGACCGAGCCAACGCTAAACTGTGTCAGGCCGTTGATGGTGCGACCCAGCGCGCTGATGATGCCGCTGGTCAGCGTCCACCGCTGCCCGAACGGGCTGCCGATTGCCAGCGTCGTCTGCCCGATGAACAACTGATCGGAGTCGCCAAATGTCACCGGCGACAGATTTTCCGGTGGCAGGTTCACCCGCAGCACGGCGATGTCCGCGTCCGGGTCTACACCGACAATATCCCCTTCGACAATCGTGCCGTCCAAGAAGTTGACCTCAATATCGGTCGCCCCGTCTACCACGTGGTTATTGGTGACGATGTAGCCGTTTTTGTCCAGCACAAAGCCAGTGCCGGAGGCTTCAAACGAGTCAAGCTGGTTGACGCTGCCACCGCGCACGTTGATCGAAACCACCGACGGACTGACACGGTTGTAAATATTGGCAAACAGGCGTTCCGTGTCCGTGATCGGCGTTTGCGCGGCGGTCTGCGCCACCTGTACCTGTAAGGGCGTGTTGCGCGCGTCAATCTGTACCAGCGCCGTGCCCAGCATGAAGCCAAACGCGATCAGCAGCAGCGCGGAAAGAATCAAAGCCAGTCGTTTGAGACTGCTGAAAAACATGGTAATCCTCGTTGAAATGCAATCCACGAACGTGTATTCCCCAGTGTAGGCAGTGTCAATGAGAAGTACATTAAACCTGTCGCAACTGTCGGTTAACTGTGCCGGAGTAGCCACCCAGAACCAGGCACGCTGTTTCCCGACTGAAAATAATGACTGATGGCTGAAGGCTGATGACTGACGACTAACCTGCTAACCAGAACCAGGCACGGGCGCGGGCGCGCGCCAGCAGGGCGTCGAAGCGTTCGTACAGCGCCGTTTGCAGGAACAGGCGGCTGCGGGGCAGTTCCGCTGCACGGCGGGCATTCAGCAGCACGGGGACGAGGGCGTTGGCATAGCGCAGCGACAGGCTTTCGCTGCCAGGAGTGATGTCAAGATAGGCAGCCACTCCCGCGCCGATCACACAGGCGTAGCCGCTGGCATGGACCTGTTGCCAGTGCGGATCGGGTTCGTTCAGGGCGGCGGCCAGTTCCGGGACCAGCGCGCTGCCCAAAACTTCACGTAACGACACGCGGTAGTCCAGCAGTTCGCTGCCGCTGTTCAGCCGGGTGAGGGGCGGCAGGACCGTCGCTGCCGTAACCTGCGCCAGCGCATAGGCGGTCTGTTCCGGCGACAGCACGTCCGACCAGCAGCCATAGTCGCGGGCCAGGTCATGCATAAACCGGGTGCTGCTTTCGGTTTGCGGCTGGCGCACAAAGGGTGAGGCCGCGCTGACGTCGCTGTCAGGATGGGCGCGGTCTTCAAAGACGATCTGGCGGGGATGAAAGGACGGCACGCCGGACTCCATCAAAGCAATGTTTCATCTTGTATTGATTCTACGGGGAAGCCAGCGTGGTAGCGTTTAGAGGTTGTGAATTTTGCGCGAAAAAGGGGTTAGTAAAGTTTCCGTTATCAGTTGCCAGTTTTCAGTTCAATTCAGGAGGCGAGGCACACAGTAATTTCACACCGGCTCAGCTGCCGGTATCGTTGCGACGTGGCAGCGTCATGTCCCATATGGAGCAAGGCTTCGGTTGGCGACGCCGGGCGCTGAAAGCCGTCCGGCTGAACGAAAAAGCCACCTGGAAGGTGGCTGGAAAGCCGAAAAACTATCGTCTTCAGCTTATGGTTGCCGTCTTAATCCAGCGGCGGGCAGGGTGAAATCTGCTGCACCGTGTCGTAGCGCATCCAGCCGGTCACGGACGCGCCTTCCAACTGCACCTGCACCTGGTACCACAGCGCGTTGTCGACAGTGCCGCGCTGCTGGGCAATCACGTTGGCCGCCACACCTTTGTACAGGAAGCCGGCGATGACGCTGCCAGGGCCGGTAGTCGGGTTGGAGCGGATTCGCGCCGGGTTATCGCTGAAGTTAATCACCACACACAGCACTGTCAGGGTGGGGGTGATGGTGGGGGTAAGGGTGAGCGTGGGTGTATCACTCGGCGTTAACGTCGGCGTGATCGTCGGTGTATGCGTCGGCGACGGGGTATCTGTCGGCGTCAGCGAAGGCGTAACAGTGTACGACGGTGTATACGTGGGCGTAAGTGTCGGCGTATTGGTCGGCGTATCGGTGGGCGACGGTGTGCTGGTTGGTAGTGGCGTATCGCTGGGCAGCGGCGTGATGCTGGGCGTGAACGTCGCCGTTGGTGTCGAAGTCGGTGGTGGGAACAGCACCGGCATCCAGGCCGCCTGGGTAGCAACCGCGCCCGCCGTCCCCATCAGAATCACCGCCAGGGCGATCAGGGCAAGGCGTAGCCGCCCCTGCCGGCGCATGGCGCGGACTTCGTTTTCCACGCGCAGCACTTCCGACCGCCGTCCCAGCAGGCGGAACGGCTCGTCGCGCAGCGCTTCCAGCCACGATTCGGCTTCGGCGGCGTTACCTTCTTCAATCGCAAATTCGGCGCGTTCGATGTATCGCCCCATCAGGTCGCTGACGACGGCGCGGTAGCGTTCGTCCTGGGCATAATCGCGCAGACCGGCCAGCATCGAACGCGCCTGCGACAGCTCGTTGTCGAAGTTCTGCGCGATTAGCGCCGACGCCCGTTCGATCACCTGCCGCGCCCGCTGCATGTCGCTGGACGCCGTGCGTGTTTCCAGCAGCGATTCGGCCAGCGCAGTGTCGCCGGGGTCAAGTTTGACACCCAGTTCCAGCAGATTAAGCGCCTCGTTGGTCATGGTGAGGCGTTCTTCCAGCCGGCTGGCGTTGTTGGCGCGGTTCAGGGCAGCCTGCGCCTGGTCGTAAAGCTGCGTTTTGATGCCGGTGAGTTTGTTGTTCGCGGTCTGGGCAAGCTGTGCCAGCCGCTGGCTGTCCGGCAGCACCTGCCGCACGCGCATCAGAATGTTGAGGATGTTCTGTAGCTGGGCTACCTGCTCCGACAGCGTGCCGCTTAACATGCTTAACTGTACGGATACCTGGTCTGCATCCGCCTGAACGCGGCGCACCATGTCAATGCGTTCCTGCGCCTGAGGGTCGTTCGGCACGACGCGCAGCGCGCCTTCGTACTTGCGCAGCGCCTCCGACCAGTTGTCGGTTTTCATCAGCCGGTCGCCCTCAACCAGCAGTTCGCGGGCCAGCGCCAGGTCCTGAATATCCAGCAGCGCCTGTTCGGCGTCCTTCCAGCTTAGGATGCCACTACGCTCGGCCAGATCGCGCGCCTCGCGGTACAGGCGTTCCGCCTCCTCATAGTTACCGGCGCGCACCAGCGAGTTGGCGCGGTTGTAGGCCACCCGCGCGTCAAACGGGATGCGGTGATCGGGCACAACGCCGCGAATCAGGTTGTCTTCCGATTTCTGGCGGTAATCGAGCGCCGTCGGGTTGCCCGGCTGGAGCGTGAGAACCCGGTTTGCCAGGTCTACCGCCTGCTGGTACTCGCCGGAATAATACGCCTGCGTCAGTTCGGACAGCATTTCGTCCACGTCGGGCGCGGTGTACAGCGGGCCACGACCGGGCATCCGGCGGGCGGTTGTGCTGGCCTCCGGGTAAATTTCCTGTTCCGGCGCGGGATAGCCGGACGACGTGGGGTAACTGATGGGCTGAACCGGCGACTTTGCTCCACTGTCCGGGGGCGGGGGCGGTGCCGGCGGCTCAATCCGTGCCACGCCATAGCGGGCAAACAGGTCATTGACCCGCTGCGCCGCCTGTGGACTGCGTTCGGCAGCCTGCCGCAGCAGGGCAATCACGTCCTTGTCCTGCGGGGCAAGCGACAGCGCCTCCGCCAGGATGTCAATCGCCTCATCAATGTCGTCGTCGTCGCCGGCGATTTCGATGCGAATTCGGGCGCGCCGCACCAGCCCGCGCACGGTGGCGGCGGTAGGCGAAGTCGGGTTACTCAGGCGGGCGAGTTCGGCAAACAGCGCCTGCGCCGCCGGTTCGTGCGGGGTGTTCTTGGCATCAGCCAGGAGCGTCCGCGCCGTGTTTTCCAGCCGGGCAACCGCCTGCGGATCGTCCGGCAAATTTTGCAGTTTGCGGCGCAGGTCGTCCAGCCGTTTTTGCAGGTTATCCATCGTCCCCTCTTGTCTCCTTCGCTTGAAGTTACCGCAACATGGCAGCAGGGGCAAGGGTGACGTTCCGGCGGTGTGGGGAATTTCAAGGACGTTTGCCGTAGGGGCACGGCCTGCCGTGCCCCTACGTGACCTCGCTTTCCCCCAGTCCCCGTTCCGGTAGGGGTTTTTTTGTAGGTAGGGGTATGCGTGATAGAATCAGCCAGGCAGACCCGGACGAAAGAAGGCTTATGCTTCCCAATCGGATTATCCCGCGTTACCGCCTGCTATTGCAATATGACATCCGGCTGGACATGTACGAGCCGTATTACGAGTACGTCATTAAAGACTTTGTTCCGACGCTGCAAGGTATGGGGCTGTACATGGTGGCCGTCTGGCATACCGTCTACGGCGATTACCCGGAGCGGCAGGTTGAATTTGTGACGGAAAGTCTGGAAACACTGCATGAAGTGCTCCAGTCGGAACGGTGGGAAGCCCTCGAAACGCGCCTCAAATCGTACACGCTGCGCTACCAGCGCCGCATCGTCCGCTACCGCAACGGCTTCCAGTTTTAACGGCTGATAAAACAGGCCAACCCGTATTTATATTCCTTGGGCAACACTGCATTTTGGTCCGTGGGTGTTGGTCGTTGAGTTATTCTTACGCGCCTGAAACCGCTTTATAATCCGGCGGTGTGCCTGAAATGATATAATTAGCAGGATGTTATGTCAGTTATCATAGCCTGTTTGGTAACCATTTATGATTTAGCTGTTAAAGGGGGTTGATGCTGTACCGGGCGCTGCTGGTAGATGATGACCTGCATACGCTGTTTTATTTCGAGCAGATTCTCCGTCCCACTGGCCTGGGTATCCTGAAAGCCGGGGATGGGGAGCAGGCGCTCGAACTGCTGTACGAGTACGTACCGGCGCTGGTAGTGCTGGATTTACTGCTGCCGCGCCGGAGCGGGCTAGAGGTGCTTCAACAGATCGCCACCACGCCGGGTCTGGACCACGTCAACGTGATTGTAGTCAG
This sequence comes from Chloroflexota bacterium, assembly GCA_016223085.1. Taxonomy (GTDB): domain Bacteria; phylum Chloroflexota; class Anaerolineae; order Aggregatilineales; family Phototrophicaceae; genus CFX2. The sequence goes on along the minus strand of JACRPS010000003.1, from coordinate 592,378 downwards.
TTCGCAGAGCCGCAGTTTTGTCAATCCGGCGGCGCCGCTGGCGCGTGCGCTGGCCTATCTGGTCAAGCCGGTCAGCCCACGTGATCTGCGGGCGGTCGTTCAGCAGGCACTGGCCGCTTTGCCGGGCTGACTTTGATTGCGGCTCCAAATCGGCTAGAATCACAGCAACGATCATCTCAACCTGTGAAGTGACTATGCCTGTCGAATTTGAAGCCCTGGTCGGCCATCTCTATGTTGTCGGCGGTCGCTCCATCAGCGCCGCGCCCCCCGGTGCGCTGGTGGAAGTGGCACCCAAAAAAGCCGCGCGCGGGCGCGAATTGGACACATTTTTTACGCTGGTGTTCCCCTCCGGCGATGCGGTAGCGCCGTCGAAATTTTACGAACAGATGGCGGCGCTGGGCGCGGAACGATACTTCAGCAGCACGGGCAGCGTGACCGCCGGACTACGTACCGTTTTTACCTCGCTGAACGATAACCTGACGGAACACAACAGCAGCGGCAGGCGGCGTTACGAGGCCAACATGCTGTGCGCGGTGCTCCGCGATGACGAATTGATCGTGGCGCGGGTGGGGTCAGGCGTGGCGGTGGTGCAGCAGAACGGCACGCTGCTGCCCTTCCCGGCAGAGTTCAACCACGATGAAGCGTTGTTTGGCGCGCCGCTGGGTGTGCACCCCGTGCCGGATATGAAGATGGCGAAGTATACGGTGGTGCCGGGCGCGCGCATGATTCTGGCCGACGCGCCGCTGGCCGATCTGCCGATGGACAAAATCCGTGAGGCGATCACGGCCAGCGACATCACGCATGTGCTGGCCGGGTTAAAGGAGGTTGCCAGCCAGCAGATCACGCTGCTGGCGGTCGAGTTTGTGACACCGGAAACGCCGTCGCCGGTGGCCGCGCCGGAAGCCGAGTCCACCGCCAAAGTGCCGCTGGTGCTGGAAGCTGCACCTGCCAGCGCCGCTACGCCGGAACCGGCAAAAGCATCGGGGCCATCGCTGGAAGTGCGGGCGCGTGGCGGCCTGCGCACGGCGGCGTTAGGCACGGCGCGCGTGCTGCAGGGCACCAGCCATATGATTGACCGCATCGCGCCGCCGGAGGCCGAGGGTGTGCCAAAACCCAAAGGGCTGCGTGCCCTGACCGCGACCGGGCTAGCGATACTGATCCCGGTAGCGATTGTGGTGCTGGTGCTGGTGCTGTGGCTGGGCGGCACGGGCGAAAGCGAATTTGAACTGTGCGTGCAGGAGGCGATGCAAACGGGGCAGGTGGCGCGGGGTATCCCGTCCAGCGACGTGTCCGGCACGCTGGCCGCCTGGAACGCCGTGATGCTGGTGATTGACCGCTGCAACAGCATCCGTCCCAATGATCCGACGCTGCAGGGGCTGACGCGGGAAGCGCAGGGTGTTATTGACAGCCTGTCGCGGATTGACCGCCGCGACGCGCGCCAGATTACGTCGTTCCCGAACGCCCAGTTGAAGCAGGCCATCCTGCAAGGGCTGGATTTGTACGTGCTGGACTCCCAGAACAACTGGGTGTACCGCGTGACTTTGACGGCTGATGGTCTGGATGACGTACCCGGCACGCAGCAGCTTATCCCGGCGATGCGCCGCAATGCGACGGTGGGCGAATTCCGCGTGGGGGACATCGTGGACATCGCCTGGTCGGCTGATACCACACAGATCGTCGCGCTGGATAACAAGGGGCTGCTGATTTCCTGCTCGCCGCGTTTCCTGCAATCGTGTGACGCGCAGCAGCTTCTCGCGCCGGAACGCTGGGTCAGTCCGGTGGCGATCATGTTCTGGCAGGGGCGGCTGTACATCCTCGACCCTGGCGCGAATCAAATCTGGCGTTACGAGCCTTCCGGCGGCACGTATGCCACCGTGCCCAACGAATATTTCGCCGGCGAGTCGCGCCCGCCGCTTCAGGCGTCGGTGGATTTCGGCATTGACGATAAGGGCAATATTTATGTCCTGTCCAACAGCGGCGAAATGACGAAGTGGCGCGGTGGTTCGGCCACGCCGTTCGCGTTTGTCAATTTCCCGTCCGACCCGCCCATCACCAGCGCCGACGCGATGTTCCTCAACAGCGACCCCACCGCGCAGGGGCTGTACATCGTCAGCCGCGCCGCGCGCACCATTTATGAAACGACGCTGGCGGGAACGTTCACCGCCAGCTACCGCGCTTTCAACGAAGCCGATTTTACCCTGATCGCCGACGTGGTAGCGGACGAGGGGCAGGGGCTGATTTACGTCCTGTCGGGCAATTCCGTGTTTGTTATCACCAAACAGCAGTAGGGCAGACGTAGGGTTCACAGCCGATTTTTGGCCGCTATAATACAGGGCGTGTGATTGATCGCGTAAATGGCGACCCCGTAGGGGCACGGCATGCCCTGCCCCTACCCTATGTTCTAGCTGGAGTAGTTTCTGATGCGTATCCCCGGATGGTTGATGATCGTCAGTCTGCTGGTGGTGATCGCGCTCACCGGCGGGCTGGCGCTGCTGGCCTTCAACGTCGCGCGGCAGGTGGCGATTGACGCTGGTAATGCTGGTATCCAGTTCACCGGCTTCGATCAGACGCTGCGCACTCTGCCAACGCCCACGCCGTTCCCGACCGCCGCACGGGCGGTTGTCCAGGCGGCCACACCCGCGCCAGATGAGCCGACGGTGATGCCGACCGTCGGCCCAACGGCCACGCTGGACCCCGCCGCCGATTACACCTGGGACGACCCGCGCCGCTTCACGGTGCTGCTGATGGGCATTGACCAGCGCAAGGCAGTTGAGGACGATGGCCCGTTCCGCACCGATACGATGATGGTCATCAGCGTGGACCCGGTTCGTAAAACTGCCGGTGTGCTGTCCGTCCCCCGTGACCTGTGGGTGAAAATCCCCGGCTATAACCAGGGGCGCATCAATACGGCCAATTCGCTGGGCGACTCCAGCGCCTATCCCGGCGGCGGGCCGGCGCTGGCGGCGGAAACCGTCCGGCAAAACCTGGGCATCCAGATTGACAAATACATCCGTATCAATTTTGACGTGTTTACAGCGGTGGTGAACACGCTGGCGCCGGACGGCGTGGAAATCTGCGTGCCGGAAGAAATAGACGACCCGAACTATCCTGACGCCGGTTACGGCTTCATCCACGTGCATTTTGACGCTGGCTGCCAGGTGCTGGACGCCGAAAAGCTGCTGCAATATGCCCGTACCCGCCACACCAACGCCTCGGATTTCGACCGTGCCCGCCGCCAGCAGCAGGTGCTACAGGCCATGCGCGACAAGGTGCTGAGCGTGGGCGGCATCACCAACTTCATCGGGCAGGCGCCGAAGTTGTGGCAGGAACTGAGCGGCAGTTTTGTCACCAATCTGACGCTCGACGAGATCATCAGCCTGGGGACGCTGATGCAGGAAATCCCGCGCGAGAAAATCCAGTTCGGGGTGATTGACAATCTGTACGTGGACCTGGCGACCACCAACACTGGCGACCAGGTGCTGATTCCGCGAACCGGCGCGATTCGCTTCCTCATCCAGCAGGTGTTTAACCCACAGGATGACCTGTCGCTGTCCGATCTGAAGTCCCGTGCCGACGCCGAAAAAGCGACGATCACCGTTTTTAACAACACCGATGTGGCCGGGCTGGCCGGGCAAACGCGCGACTGGCTGGCCGGGCGCGGCGTGGACATCACCAGCGTGGGTAATACGCAGGAGCCGGACAACACGGATACCACTATTCGGGTCTATACCGGCAAAATCTGGACGGGGAAATACCTGGCGGCGCTGATGGGCTTGCCCGCCGACCGGGTGCAGCCGGGCGCGGACGGCCTGACAACCAGCGACATCGCCATCGTGGTCGGGCCGGACATGCAGCCGAAGCTGAGTCAATAGACGATAGACTTTAGTCGTTAGTCTTTGGTCAAAAACAGGAGGGCGACTGAATGTTCAGTCGCCCTCTCGCTACGGTACATGCTGGAGGGACACGAGGTAGCGTGTCCGGGTCTGTGTTAGTCCGGGCTGCTGCCAAACAGGCGCAGCAGGAACAGGAACAGGTTGATGAAGTCCAGGTACAGCTTCAGCGCGCCGATGATCGCCAGCTTGGGCGCGAGGCTGCCGTCCCCTTCGATAGTTGGGTCAGCGGCCATCGCTGCGATTTGCTGCGTGTCATAGGCTGTCAGCGCCGTGAACAGCAGCACGCCGATGATGCTGATGACAAAATCCAGCGGCCCGCTGCCGAGGAACAGGTTGACGATCATGGCGATGACCAGCCCGATCAAGCCCATCATGAAGTACGAACGGTACTGCGTGAGGTCAGTCTTGGTGGTGAAGCCGACGACCGTCATCGCGCCAAACAGCCCCGCCGTCGTCAGGAAGGCCAGGCCGATGGAACCCAGGTCATAAGCGACGAAGATGATCGAAAACACAAACCCGTTCAGGCCGGCGTAGACAAAAAACAGGATGCCCGCCAGATTGGGCGACATGCGGCGGATGCCGGCGTTGAGCGCCACCACCAGCACCAGTTGCCCGATGATCGAACCAAACAGCACGACCGGGTTCAGCACCAGTTGCAGCATCGCTTCGCTGCCGCTGACCATCATGGCGATGAAAGCCGTCACCAGCAGCCCGACCGTCATCCACATGTAAACCAGCCGCATCAGCGGACGAACTTCGACCCGCAGACCCGCCAAATTCAGCGGGGTGCTGCGCTCCATGTCTGAATTAAACATGCGACACTCCTTTTCTGTGATGCACGTCATTCTAATTATACGTTGATTCGGGACGTTTGTCCCCTAATCTTAGGGGGAGTAGGATGAGGGGATGATGAAAGCCGAAGCCGCTGCGGCGCCCAATCACCACCCCCACGTGCCCGGCCCGCCCTTAAACGGGCCAACGATGTCCGACGTAATCCAGCCACCGTAAAAATCGCCTTCCTGCGGCTGCGCCTGCTCGTCGTCCACGAAACAGGCGTCCACTTTGCTGGCGTAAAACGCCACGTAGCCGGTGATCGCCTCATAACCGCTGGCGGGCTGCATGTAGCTCCAGGCGGCGTTGCCGGCGGTGCGGTTACCCACCTTGATTGCCCAGTAGCTGGCCGCGCCCTTAAATTCGCAGAAGGTGCGGCGGCTGGTCGGCGTGAAAAATTCCATACGCACGTCCTCCGGCGGCAGGTAATAGACCGGCGGGTGGCTGGTTTCCAGCACGCGCAGCGCCCGCGTGCTGTCGGCAATCGTTTCGCCGTTGAAGACGACGCGGATGCGCCTGCTGGTCGGCTCCACGCGCGGCGGGCGCGGGTAATCCCAGACGGATTCCTGCCCGGCAGAAGGTTCGAGCCGGTTGAACATCATGATCTCTCCCCACTCAGCGCAATACTTTGTCATTCTACCCATTTGGCTTCGATTTTGCCTGTTGTTCACCAGTCCTGAGGCCATCCAAGTTGAGATCAGAAAACCGCTTTTAACCGTGTTGGAAGTGCCTACCAGTAGAGTGTGTTTTTCACCTGCGACTTTTTGCTGTCCTTACTTCACCGTGACATAACGCCAGACCGCAAAGACAGCGACGAGATTTAATCCGGCGGCGACCAGGCAGTTCGCCAGCAGCCCGGAAGCAAACAGCACCGGAGCCACCGGGGTCAGCAGCGCCCGCCCCAGCGTCACGGCAGTCATCAGCACAGTCAGATACATCGCGCGGGCATCCGGGCTGAGTTCGGTTGCGAGAGGAATGCTGGCAACGACACTCAGTTCAAACGTCAGATAGAAGAAAAACAGCCCGACCAGCGCCAGATTCAAATTCGTCCCGGTCAGCGGCAGGATGAGGCACGCCAGAATGTTGCCGCTGACGCCGAGCAGCACCAGGCGGCGCTTGCCAAACTTATCGGCAAAAAATGTTACGATGCCCTCACCGCCGAGTTCAGACATCCCGATGACCGCCGCTGCCACCGCAAGTGCTGCCAGTTGAATGCCGAAGGACGCTTCAATCCAGGTGCCAAAGACGACGCTGACCAGTTGATTGGCGGCGCTGATACTAAAGCCCAGGCACAACCCGGCAAGCGCCATTGGGCTGCTAATGGCAGCGCGCAGTGCCGGAAGAAAGGCGATGTGATGCACGACCGGCGCGTCCGGCTCGATCCGCAGCCAGATCATCACGAAACTGACCACGCTGAGAATCGCCAGCGCCAAAAACGGAGTTTGCCAGTTGTAATTTGCAATCAGCCAGGTCATCGCCGGGACACCGAATAAAAACGCGCCCGACCACGCCAGCTCGACCAAGCCCAGGTACAAACCGCGTCGGTGGTACGGCACTTTATCACCGATGTATGCCTGCATCGCCGGATTGAGCGCCGTTCTGCCGAGCGCACCGACCAGCAGGGCAATCGCCAGCCCGGTAAAATCAGGCCAAACGAATACACTGACCATGCCTGCCATGTACAGCAGCAGCCCCAGGAGGATGGTAAATTTGCGCCCGCGCTGTTCGGATACCCTGCCAATGAACGGCGCGACCAGACCGAGCAACTGCATCAGTGCCAGGACGCTCACAATGGCGCTGACTTCGACGCGAACCCCGCGCGCGAAAACTGGCAGCAGCGGGTATATCATGCGAAAGCCCGTGTCGGTGATGGTGCGCGTCCCGGTCAGCAGGGCAACCACCGGCAGCATGGACGAAACCTTCCGCTTTTTGAGCGCAGACGACATCATGAGCGCTGTCCTGAATAACTGGAAATCGTAGACGTTCAGTATTCCACAGGGTCAATTCATTTGTCTATATTTATGGACTTTTATGGTTCTGCTTTCCCCACGCCCTGCTCAACTGTGTTGTACTCCCCCTGTCTTCGTTCACGAGGACGCGAACCAGAGCTTCGTTGGGGTCGGGGTGAAGGGCAAGAAGCACATAACAGCCTCTGCAAACTGCAATGGATGCGACCAGGTTCACGGAAGTTTGGGGCTGTCACCGTGACAAAACGGCATATCTGGCGGGCGCCGGATGTGGCATAATGAGACGCGCCGTTCCGCCTGGGGACGGCAGTTCACGATAAGGCTTGCTGCACATGCGCTTTCAAGATGAAGCTGACGCTGTTACCTACATCTTCCGGTCGCTGCGCAAGCTGCGCGGTCAGCCGCGCGGTTTTGACGAGGACACCCGCGATACTGGTCCGACCCGCCGCCTGCTGCAGATGCTGAATCTGCTGGCGACGCCGCGTGAATATGCTGTCGTCACCGGCAGCAAAGGCAAAGGCTCGACCACGATTATCACGGGGCGGCTACTCCAGCATCTTGGTCATCGCGTGGGCACGATCACCAGCCCACACCTTGTAAGCTGGCGGGAGCGCATCCGCGTCAACGGACAGGCTATCCCGGAGTCGGATTTCCTGCGGATTCTGGACGAAATCGCGCCGGAGATTGACACGATTGAGGCCGGGTTAAACGAGCGCCAGTATTTCAGCCCGCAGGGGATTTTCCTGGCGGTGGCGCTGCGCTGGTTCGACGAGCAGAACGTTAATGCCGCCGTGCTGGAAGTGGGGCGTGGTGGACGGTATGACGACATTGCCGTAGTGCCGAACAAGCTGTCACTGTTCACGCCGATCATGCTGGAACACCCCGAACAGCTTGGCCCAACGCTGGAACGCATCGCCTGGCACAAGGCTGGCATCATCAAAGCGTACAGCTATGCTTACAGCGCGCCGCAGGCGCCGGAAGTGCTGGACGTATTGCAGACCGAAGCTGATACTCTGGGGGCAGAATTTAACTGGATTGCGCCGAAGGATTTGGGGCAGTATCTCGGGCCGGCGGAAAACGGGAACGGCATCCGTATGGAACTGGGGCGCTACGGCGAAGTAACGCTGTCGCTGCTGGGGCGCTACCAGGTGGTGAATGCTACGCTGGCCGTGATCGGGGCCGGGAATGTACACGGGCGGCTGCACGGGGTATCGCATGGGTCGCCGGAGTACGTCAAACGAATCCGCGCCGGGCTGGCCGATGTGGTCTGGCCGGGGCGCTGCCAGAAATTGCAGGATAACCCAACCGTGTTTGTGGACGGCGCGATCAACGCGGAATCGGCGCAGTCGTTTGTGGACAGCGTGCGCGACAGCCTGACGCAGCCGGTGATCAGCATCATCGGCGTGCCGGAGGATAAGGATTATCCCGGCGTGTATGCCGCGCTGGCGGCGGTCAGCCGGCAGTTGATTTTGACAGAAACGCCGCGCAATCCCAGCCTGCGCTTCCCGGACCCGCAGGCGGCGCTGGCAACGGCGCGCCGTTACCACGCGAACGTGAGTTACGCGCCGACGCTGGCCGAAGCGGTGGACCAGGCCAAGGCGGCGGCCAACCGGCGCGGCACGATCTTAATCGCCGGTACGCAGTCCATCGTGGCCGATACCATCAACCTGTGGGGCAAGACTTACGAGATGATTTAGCCGGTTCGGTGGTATGATTATGTAGTGCATGGTCAAGGGGGTACACCATTGAGCCTACTACGTCGCATTGAACGCAGCCGTCTGCCCCAGGTGGGCGAATCCGTCCGTATCTTCCAGCACGAACGGCTGCTGGCAAGCGGGCGCGTCATCTGTTCCGATCACCAGTTTGTGTCGGTCGCCGGGAAGGGCATCGTGGACCTGGATACGGATGAACTACGGCGCGGTCTGAATGACGGCAGCATCCGTATTGAACGTGAATTTCTCCATCCGTGACACCTGTCCGATGACAACTTCGATCACCCGCGCTGAAGCCCTGGCGGACACGCTGCGCCAGGCCATCCATAATGGCGATTACATCTGCGGTGAACGGCTGGTAGAACTGACGCTGTCCCAGCAGATGAACGTCAGCCAGAACACCGTGCGCGACGCCCTGCACATCCTGCAGGACGAGGGGTGGGTAGTCAAACACGCGCGGCGGGGCGCTTACGTGCGCGCCTTTACGCCCGCCGAGGCGGCAGAGGTGTACGCGCTGTGGGCCGCTGTCGAGGGCTTGGCGCTGCGCTGGATGATGGAGGCGCTCTCTAAAAGTCAGGTCAATCACCTGCGCCGCCTGCTGATGCAGGCACGAAATCACGCTTTTACCGGCGATTCGCGGCGGGCCACCGAAGCTCTGCTGGCGCTGCACGCGGCGATTGCTGCCGGGGCGGGTCGCCCGCAGACCACCGCACTGCTGGCGCGCCTGCGCAACCAGGTGCATCTGCTGGAAGTGCTGCGTAGGATGCGCGCGCCGCGCAGCCTCCACGCCCAACAGGCGCATATCCTGCTGTATGAGAAGCTGGTATCGCTGATGGAAGCCGGTGACGCTGACGGGGCGGGGGCGCTGCTGGACTATCTCATCAAAACCGACGGCGAGGCGTTGCTGCCGCTGCTGGCGTGATGATGACAACAACGCCTCACTCGTTGTGAATGGGGCGTTGTTGCTTAGAAAGGCCAGATGACCGGTTTCACCCAAAAGATGAAAAACTGGATTGACTGAACTGTTAGGGACACGGCAGCGCCATGTCCCTACGTAAACCAGTTTTGTCGACTGCTTCGGGCGATTCTATCCAGACACCCAGTAGCGTTCGGGGGTTAGCGTCTATTTGCCTTTCCCGCCACCATTCCCACCGCCGTTGCCATTCCCACCACCATTTCCGTTCCCGCCGCCGTTGCCACCACCGTTGCCATTGCCCCGGTTTTTGTTCCTGTCCCTGTTGCCATTGCCGTTCCCATTACCACCGGCATTGCCGTTACCACCGCCGTTGCCGTTGCCACCGGCATTGCCGTTGCCATTCCCGTTGCCCGCGTTCAAGGCCTGCGGTTCGGCAGTCGCTTCGGGCGTTGGTTCGATCACCTCGCACTCGCCGTGTTTGCAGGGTTTTAACACGCGCCCGGGCGCGAGTTCGGACGGGTCCACGCCGCTGAGTTTACGGATATTGCCCCAGCCCTCGCCGGCATGATGGCGATCAATGTATTCCTGCGCCGTGCCGCCGGCGGTCTGCGCGAGGGTGTAAGCACGCACGATGTTACCGAAGCCGTTGCCAGCGCAGTGCAGCGCCATCACTTCTTCATATGGCACGCCGAAGGTCGCCGCAATTGCCTCTGCCACCGGGTGACCAGGCTGGACGCAGCTATCCGGCGTCGCTGTCACTTCCGGCGTGACTTCCAGCGTGGCTTCCGGCGTCAATTCCGGGGTAGCTTCGAGCGTGGCTTCCGGCGTTTGTTCCGGCGTGACTTCCGCCGTTGGCTCCGGTGTTACTTCCGGCAGGTCGTCGTCGAAAAATTCCAGGCTGAGGGCCTGGAGCACGCCGCTGGGATTCAGCGTGCCGGTGATAATCACGATGTCGCCGGGCTGGAGGATGGACGGATTGAAGCCGCCTGCCGGCGCGATAATCACACCCGCTACCATGATGTCGCCGGTGGGCGTAAATTCGACCGCGCCGGTCACAATCGTGAGTTCCGTGTCGGCTGGCGCGTCCTGGGCGAAGCCGGGGATGATAACAAACGCCATCGCCAGGACCAACACCATGCTGATAAGTGCCGTCAGTTTTAATCGTGCTGACATGTTCCTTGAACCTCCTGTACGGACTCTTGTTCAAACTGACTCGTAAACTGGAGTCGCTTGATATACCGCCTGAGGTTGGTGAACGTCGCAAGGTTGCGGCAATGGTGTGTTAATTGGGACGGAAGTACTGTTTGGGGATTGAGGTTTGAACAGGCGAAGCGGGGCATTAATTGTAGGGGCGGGTTTCTAAACCCGCCCCTATACCAGTCTTCTTGTACCGGTGTTTAGAACGCGAACTGAATCGCCTGCCCGGCAACGATGTACCAGGTGACAAACAGCCCGCAGATAAACGCGCCGACGTAAATGTGGCCGGTCTTGCGGAAGAAATACGTCAGGATGAGCGCCACAATCGCCAGCAGCGGCACAAACTGGATGGCGACAATCGTCAGCAGCGGTTCGCCCAGCGGCAGCGGCCTGCCGGACATCAGCGGCAGGTACTGGATGAGCAGCAGGATTACGATGCCCAGCGTCATCAGCACGACGTTGATGAGCATTGCCCGACCCAGCGGAACCGGCGTGCCGTCGGGATTGGTTCGCCGCATCTGGCCGTTGATGGCGAGGCTGGCGACCAGGAAAAACAGTGTGAATGGGATCAGATACGCCAGGAAAATCTGGAAATGCAGGCGGCTCATCGGCTTCAGCGCCAGCACCCACAGCCGGAAATCGGTCTTGAAGAACCAGTCAGAAAACGCAACCAGCAGGTAGGTCAGCAACATCAGCCACGACGCCAGCAGGAACGATTTGCCGATGCGTCCCCAGTCCAGCCGGCGGCCCCACGACACGCCGTAGCTGTCGGTGGCAGCGGCGGCTGCCCGATTGCTGGTGAAGTGCCAGATCAGGAACAGCACCAGCGTGATGATAGCGTTCCCAACCGCCCAGACCATGATGCCGGTGGTGATCTGCTGCGGCCAGAAGGCGCTAACCGGGAACCATTCCGTGCCCCGGTTTTGCAGCCAGAAGTAGGTGATCGCGGGAATGGCGATGGTCAGCAGCGCCGCGATCCACCAGCCGGCCCCGCGCACGCCCTGGCTAACCGGCACGGGTTCGCGCAGGTCGCCGAAGAAGCGGCTTTCCAGCAACAGGCCGCCCGCCGGGAAGATGAACAGCACCAGGCCGATGAAGGCGATAAACGTGCCGATTTCCTTCCAGTACCAGATTTGATCGGATGGCGGCAGGCCGTTACCACCTTCCAGGTTCATCTGCATCCACTCGATGGCGTCCCCAATTGCCTCGGTTGAGATGTGGTCGTTGGGGTGCGTGCCGCGCGGCATGTACAGCTGGCGTGCCGTTCCGTCCTCGATTGAGCCGTACAGGCGACCGACCTCAACCGGTTCGTCCGTCCCGAACAGCGTCTTGAGTTTATCGGTATCCACCATCTGCGGCGGCAGTTCAACGCCCCACATCAACTGCGAGAACTCGTCCCATTCGCTGAACACTAATCCCAGGTTACGCGGCCACTCCCCCGTGCCTTCGGCGGCGAACGGCGCGCCGGTGGACGAGCCTTCAATGACTATGGCCTTGTAGTCGTCAGGGTAGGTCGCCGCCGCTGCCAGCGACGCCCAGCCGCCCATCGAATGGCCTTCCATGCCGATGTTATCCGGGTCTACAATGTCGAGCGAGCGCAGGTAACGCAGGCCATCCGGCCCGCCAAAGCCGTTGGCAAATGCGGGCGGGTCGGAAAAGCCGTGCCCGGTCTGGTCAAGCGCCAGCACCACGTAGCCCCGGCGCGCGAACTCAATGGCAAAGCCGTCCTGCGTCTCGCGCGAGTTGATGTAACCGTGAATCGCCAGAATACCCGGCGCGGGATTTTCCGCCGTCACCCCCTGCGGGATGTACAGCAGGCCGCTCATCATCGTGCCGTTGGTGCCCATAAAGCGCACGTCGCGCACTTCGACCGTCCCGCCCGCCGTCTGTACGGCAGAGGCGAGCAGCCCGCCACCCAGCACCAGCAGCAGCGCCAGTCCCAGCAGCAGCCATAAACGTCGTATATTGGTCCCGGTCATAAACAGCCTCCTTTGAAAAAATATGTAGTATCAAGAGCCAGTTTCAAGCGCCCTCGCGCTCTGTATATTTTGTCACGGTACAACCCTCTCAGCCAATAACCATGTTAAACACATTTGAATCAAAAACCCGCCAATTGACGGGTTCCTGTGTAAAAGATGGCGTCTACAGCCTGACCGCGTTTGCGTCCAGCGTGCCCGTGCCCCGGCGCTTGTGTTTCACCACCTTGTACATCAGCGTGAAGTCGGCGCGGCCTTTGGTCTTGCGCGGTTCCAGCGGTTCACACTCGTAATAAGCGTTGACGTGTTCGTACGTCGCCGGGCTGATGAGCACTTCCCCGGCCTGGGCGTTTTCCTGGAGCAGCTTGCCAATGTCCATCGCGTCACCCAGCGCCGAGAACTCCTTGCGCTCGTGGCTGCCGATGTTGCCCAGCACCGCCATGCCGGTATGGACGCCGATGCCGTAAAACACGCGCTGCTCTTCCGGCAGGACTTCGTGCAGCGCCAGCAGATCGTACATCATACTCATGGCAGCGCGGACGGCGCGGAGGGCATGGTCTTCCTGCGGGTTAAACTGGGTGTTAAACAGCCCGGTCACGGCGTCGCCCATGTATTTGTCCACGATGCCTTCGTAGAGGTTGATGGCGTCGCTGGACAGGCTCATGTAGCTGTTGATGATCTCCATCAGCACCGCCGGGTCCAGCCGTTCGCTGAAGCTGGTGAAGCCGCGCACGTCGCAGTGTAACACGCTGATCTCGCGTTCCTGCCCGCCCACGTCGAATACGTCTATATTGTGGATATTTTCGACCAGCGCCAGCGGCAGGTAACGGCTGGCAAGGCCAAGCTGCGCCTCGCGCTGGCGGATTTCGGTCAGGTCGTCCACGACGATCACCACACCCTGGCCGAGCGTGCCCGTTTCCAGCAGCGGACTCATGATCAGATTCCAGTGGCGCGGGCCGGTCTCTGCCAGCACCGGCTGCACTTCCAGCAGCGTCCGCACGCCGTCCTGCCGCACCCGCCGAAGCTGCTCGTCAAAGACGCCGTTCAGCGTGGGCAGCGCTTCCGCCAGCGAGTAACCGATTAGCCGGTCGCGGCGGCAGCATAGTATTCGTTCGGCAGCGGCGTTACACAGCATAATCACGTTATCGCCGTTGACGGTCAGCACGCCGCTGGCGATGGACGAAAAGATGTTGTCCATCAGGTCGCGGGCTTCGGTCACAGCGGCCAGCCGCATTTTGAGATCGTCGAACAGGCGCGCGTTTTCGATGGCGACCGCCGCCTGATGGGCGAAGGCCGTCAGCAGATTCAGTTCGTGCTGCTTAAACACCCCGGCCATGATACGGTTATCGCAGTACACCGCGCCGATGATCTCGCCGCGCACTTTCAGCGGCACGGCCAGGATGCTACGAAGCTGCATCCCGGCGATGCTCTGGTAGCCCTGGTAGCGGCTGTCGCTGCTGGCGTTGTCGGTTAGCACCGGCTCGCCAGTATTAACTACCTGGTTGACGACGGTCGTGCTGACGGTGAAATCGCTTTTGCCAATCTGCTCGCGGTCAAGGCCGCGCGCCACCGGGATTTCCAGCGCGCCGGTGTCGCGGTTTTTGAGCACGATGTAACCCCGTTCCGCCCCCGTCAGCCGGATAACGGTATCCATCACCTGATTGAGCACGTCGGCGGGGTCAAGCGAGGAATTAATTAACCCGGCGGTATCGGCCAGCGCCCGTAGCTGGCCGAGTTCGATCATCATGCTGCCCAGTTCCGACGAGAGTTTGTCCAGATGCGCGCGCAGGGCACGCAGGCTGTCCATCGCGCCGGGCGGCAGATTCATGCCGCGCTGGCGCAGGATATCGCGCTGGTTGCGCAGCAGTTCCAGCAGGTCGCTCACGCGCTGCGCGATCTGGCGGATTTGCTCCTGCGCGCCTGCCGGCTGCTGGATTTTCATGCGGGCGGTATCGCCTTGATCGTCAAACATCAGCCCTTAAATACCTCGTATACCGGCGTCGCCTGCTGGCGGCCCTTCGCTTTGATCGGTTCGCGCGCTTCAAACCGGATGCTGTACGGCTGTCCGCCTAACGCGGCCTGAATTGTGCGGCAGGTGTCCTCGCTCACGATAATCTGGCCCGGCCCGGCGTTTTCCAGCAGGCGGTGTGACAGGTTGATCGTATCCCCCAGCGCGGTAAAATCGCGGCGGTTGAGGCTGCCAACGTTACCCAGCGTCGCCACGCCGCTGTGAATACCCATCCGGTAAAAGTGCGGCTGCGGCTGGATGCCGGTGCGAGCGTAGAAGTCCATAAATGCCTCGCGCAGCAGCAGCGCCGCCTCAACCGCCTGCACTGCGTGGTCGTGCATCGGGTTCAACTGGGAGTTAAACAGCGCCATCACTTCCGTACCCATGTATTTATCAATGACGCCGTTGGTCTGGTGAATGCAGTCGGTTGCCACCGTCAGGTATTCGTTCAACAGTTCCATCACCTGCGGCGGGCGCAGGTCGGGCGGGAAGGTGGACAGCGGGCGCACGTCCATAAACAGGCAGGTGACTTCGCGCCGTTCGCCGCCCAGCGCCAGCCCGGCGATTTCGTGGATATTTTCGATCAGCGCCGGCGGCAGATAGCGGCGCAGGATGTTCAGCTTTTCCTCGCGCTCACGCTGTTCGGTCACATCGTCCAGCACCAGCGCCACACCCTGCGTCTGCCGCTGGGCGTCCTGTAATGGGCTGAGTTTGAGGCTGAGGGCGACGCGCCCACGCTCCGGTAGTTCGATTTCGGTCTCCGCCACCTGGCTGGCGCCGCGTTCGCGGACTTCACGCAAGTGGCTGTCCAGGTCTGCCGTGATGCGTGGCAGCACGGCCTTCAGCGGTTGGCCGATCACCGCTGCTTCGGGGCGACCCAGGATGTCCGCCGCTGCCGCATTAAACGTCGTCACCACATCCTGAGCGTTGGTGGTAATAACGCCGCTGCCGACGGAGTCAAACACGTTGGACATCAATTCCTGAATGTCAATCGTTTCCGCCAGCAGCGCCTGGGCATGGGCGAACAGCCGCGCGTTTTCGATGGCGATGGACGCCTGGTTGGCAAATGCGACCAGCAGGTTTTCCTCGCGGGCGGTGAAAACGCCGGTGCGCAGCCGGTTATCCACGTACACCGCGCCGATGACCGTGCCCCTGTACGCCAGCGGCACGCACACGACCGACCGCAGCGCCAGATGCGCGATGCTGAGGTTGCCCTGCATCCGGGGGTCTTTGTAGGCGTTATCGGTGCGCAGCGGTAGGCCCGTTTCCAGCACTTCGTTCAGGATGGTATGGCTGCCCTGAAATGTGGTGTTGGCCGGGTTCTCCAGATCGAGCACGATGCGGAACGACAGCATGCCGTCCGGCTCGCGCAGCACAATCGTGCCACGTTCCGCGCCAGTCAGCCGGATGACTTCATCCATCGCACGGGCCAGCACCGTGTCCAGGTCAAGCGAGGAATTAATCAGCGCGGAGGTTTCGGTCAGCGCCCGCAGCTGGCTCAGTTCCGTGCCTTCGCTGGCGAGCTGCTTTTCCAGCGCGGCCAGGTCCTTGTCCACCTGTTCCAGGCTGGAGAGCGTCCCCGGCGGCAGCGACATGCCGCGCTTGCGCAGGATGTCCTGCTGGCTGCGCAGCGCGGCGAACACGTCGGCGACGGACACCCGCAGCCGTTCCAGTTCGCTAATCGGAAGTGTCTTCTGGGAAGGCGAATCGGTCATCAAAAGCTCTCTGACAGTCGTTTAGTGCCTGCATTATATCCTAATACCTATGCTGATTCCTAACATCACTCAGGCCAATCCCTGATGGATAGCGTTATACCTCGTCCGGCAACTGGCAACAGTACCGATGCGCCGCCCAACGGCGTAAAACTCGATATAATGATAAACGCGTGGGCGGGGGGTTTGTCACCGGCGGCCCGAACGATGCAGGATGAAGACGATGGGACGGTTGCTGTTTTATTTCCGGTATGCGGGCCGCAGCCTGTGGCGCAGCGGCCACTGGACGGCGTTTGCGATCTTCTGCGTGGCAGCCGGCGTGGCAACGGTGGTCGCGCTGCGCAGCCTGGGACTGGCGATCAACGACTCGCTGCTGTCCAACGTGCGCCAGTTTAATCACGGCGACATCAACATCAGTCACGTCGCCAATTACGGGCCGTTTTCGTTTGCTGTCCAGCGCGGGCAGGGCGGCGACACTTATACGCCCGACGACGTGGCGCGCATCGAGGCGTGGGCGGCCAGCCGGGGCGCGCGCATCACTGCCTATATGACCGCCAGCAATATCCAGATCACGCCGATACAGGGGCAGCAGTTTGGCCGCCCGCAGTTCACCAGCACCTTCTTTATTGACCCGCAAACTTACGCCCTCATCAGCGAGATTCGCGCCCTTGACCCGCCCGGCGTGCCGCTGCGCGACCTGTTCCAGGGTGGGCGGGAAGTGGTCATCAGCCAAAACATGGCCGACCTGAACGGCCTGAAGGTGGGCGATACGGTTTATGTCAGCGGCAGCGACCAGACGTTTACGGTGCGCGGCATCGTACCGACCGAGACGGAAGCCAGCGTCAATAACATTTTTGCAGCCTTCTTCGGCTTCGCCTATTTTGATCTGCGCCAGGCGGAAACGCTGGGACTGCTGCCGCTGCCCAACACGGTTGGCATCGCGCTGCCCGATGGCGCGACCGTCGCGGAAATCGAACAGGCGTGGTGGGAACTGCGCGACGTGACGGACTACCGCGAGATTAACACCGCGCCCTGGATTATCCAGCGCAATCAGGAGCTTTCGGACATGGTGGGGCGCTTCATTGTGGCGATGGGGCTGGGCGCGCTGCTGATTGGCGGCGTCGGCATCATGAACACGATGCTGGTGCTGGTCGGTCGCCGCGCGCTGGAAATCGCCGCGCTGAAGACCTTCGGCCTCAAGGGACGGCAGGTGGCGGCATTGTTCACGGCGGAAGCGGTGGTGCTGGGCATCGTCGGCAGTCTGGTGGGTATCATCGTCGGGCTGCTGCTCAGCCGCGTCGTGAACGCCTACGGCGAAGCCTTTCTCCAGCAAAAGCTGCCCTGGCGCATCCACCCCGAAGCGGTTATGTACGGGCTGGCGCTTGGCCTGGTGGTGACGCTGGTGTTTGGCGTGCTGCCAGTGCTGACGGCGACGCGCGTCCGTCCTGGCCTCATCCTGCGCCCCAACGACAACAGCATCCCCCGCGCCAGCCTCCTCCAGACGTTGATTGCCCTGCTGGGCATCGTCCTGGTGCTGGGGTATGTCGCCGGGCAAATCCTGGGGCCGGCGGTGGTGTCGGTGGCCGGGTCGCGCGCGCCGAACCCGACGCTGCTCGGTATCGCCGGCGTAGCCGGGGCGCTGCTGTTCCTGGCGCTGCTGGTGGGTGTGCTGTGGTGGGTGGTGTGGCTGGTCAGCCATCTGCCGGCGTTTGGCAAGGTTGAACTGCGGCTGGCGCTGCGCAACCTGACCACGCGCCGCCTGCGGACTTCGATCACGCTGCTGGCGCTGACAGCGGGTATGTTCGCCCTCAGCAGCATCACGTTCTTCGGGCTGGGCGCGCGGGAAATTGTTCGCTTCCAGTTCAGCGAAACGCTGGGCGGCAACGTCCTGCTGCTGCCGCTGCTGCCACGCTCCATCGTCGAGCCGCTGATTAACGCGCAGCTCAGTCAGGCGGGCGGCGTGCAGTCGGTCACGCATCTGAACTTTAACACGGCGCGGGTGGTCGCCATCAATGCCCGGCCAGTGCAGATTGAAGGCCGTTTGGCCGGGCTGCCGCTGATTACGCTGGTGCGCGACACCACCAACCCGGCGCTGACCAGCGGCCCGGTGCTGGCCGGGCGCGATTTGCTGCCGGACGACCGAGGCCGGAATGTGGTCGTGCTGTCGGAGCAGTCGGCGCTGGAAGCGATGGTATCGCTGCGGAACGTGGGGAACGACGGCCCGGTAACGTTGAAAGACTTTGGGATTGAGGTCGGTTCGACGGTGACGCTGCGGACGCGCCTGGGGACGTATGATTACGAAGTGGTGGGCATCGTCGGCAACGCCAACGGCTTCGCGCCCAACGTGGCCGGGGCATATCTGCCGCCGGACGCGCCCGGCATCCCAACGGAGCGCGATGTGATGGTGTTGCAGGTCGCGCCGGACAAAATCAACGAGGTGCTGCTGGCGCTGTCCCGCGCGCCGCTGGTGTTCGCGCTGGATGTGGCCTTTATTGACAGCCTGATGAAACGCCTGATTGACCAGCTCAGCGCCATCCCGACGGTGGTTGGGCTGCTGTCGCTGCTGGCGGCGGCGGTGATTATGGCGAACACCGTGTCGCTGGCGACGCTGGAACGGCGGCGGCAGATCGGCATCCTGAAGGCGGTTGGCCTCAAACGGCGGCGCGTGCTGTGGGTGATGCTGCTGGAAAACACGTTTATCGGCCTGCTCGGTGGTCTGCTGGGGGTGGGCCTCAGCGCCGCCGGAGTCAGTCTGATGACGACGCTTGGCATGGGGCTGACCATTCCGATCCCGCGCGAGGCCGTGCCGATTGCGCTGGCGCTGCTGGCCGCCTCGGTGCTGATCGCCTGGCTGGCGACCTTCCTCAGCGCCCGTGTCGCCGTCCGCGAACGGGTGGCGGCGGTCTTACGGTACGAATAACGCAACCTCACGCGGGCCAAATGCGTATAGCGCCAGTAGGGGTACGTGTTAGGGCGGGTTTTGAAACCCGCCCCGGCGACAAACAACCGCAGTTTACCGGGGAACAAGCTGATGAACCTTTCCTTCTACCTGCAATACGCGGCACGCAACCTGTGGCGCAACCGGCGCTGGTCCACCTTCGCCGTTTTTTCGGTGGCCGCCGGCGTGGCGACGGTGGTCGCGCTGCGCAGCCTGGGGCTGGCGATCAGCGATGCGCTGACCAGCAACCTGCGGTCCAGCAACTACGGCGACATCACGCTCCAGCGCGGCAGTCAGTTCGCCTTTTTTGACGAGGCCACCGACAACGAGGATGTGTTCTCCGAACGGGAAGTCAAGCGCGTGGCCGAATGGGCGGCGGAAAATAACGCGCAGATGACGACCTATACGGTCACGTCGAACATTCAGATCAGTTCGCTGGATTTTGTTCGCGCCGGACGGCCACAGTTTATTAGCTCCCTGTTTGTTGATCCGCAGACATTCCCGCCGACGCAGGACATTTACGCCAGCGACCCGGCGGGGGTTCCGCTGCGCGATCTGTTCCAGGGCGGCAACGAGGTTGTCATCAGCCAGAATCTGGCGGACGCGCAGCAGATCAAGGTGGGGGACAGGGTGCGCGTCAGCGGTACAAGCGACGAGTTTATCGTGCGCGGCATCGTGCCGACCAGCGTCCGTACCGGCTTTCAGGACCTGTTCGCGGCCTTCTTCGGCTTTGCCATTTTCGACCGGGCGCTGCAAGCGTCATTTCCCGTGCCGGAGCAGCCGAATAACATCAGCCTGACGCTGCCGGACGGTGCGACCAACCAGGAGTATGAGGACGCGGCGCGCCAGCTTCGTGCCCGTGTCAGCAGCCAGTACGGCCTCCAGATTCGCACCGTGCCGCAGCTTCTCCAGCAGAACCAGCAGATCGCGGATGTGCTCGGCAGCTTCATTGTCGTGATGGGGCTGGGCGCGCTGTTGATCGGCGGCGTGGGTATCATCAACACGATGCTGGTCATGGTCGGGCGGCGCACGGAAGAAATCGCCGCCATGAAGACGTTTGGCCTGCAAGGCAATCAGATCGGGCTGATCTTCCTGGCGGAAGCGTTTTTGCTCGGCGTGGCGGGCAGCATTGTCGGCGGCATCGTTGGCGTGGCACTCAGCAGCGTAGCGAACGCTTACGGCCAGACGCTGATTCAGCAGCCGCTGACCTGGCGCATCTACCCGGAAGCCGTGCTGTTTGGCGCGGTACTCGGCCTGATTATCACGCTGGTGTTTGGCGTGCTGCCGGTGCTGACGGCGGTCAAGGTGCGCCCGGCGATCATCCTGCGCCCGAACGAAACGCACGTGCCGCGCGCCGGCGTGCTGCAATCGCTGCTGGCGCTGGTGCTGGTGGTCGTGTCCATCGGCCTGATCGCTGGGCAAATGCTGCTGCCGGCGTTTAACGTGGCCGATGCAGCTTCGCGGCGCGGCGAGCCGCCGAACGCCTACATCGTCGGCATCATTGGCGTGGCGATCACGCTGCTGATTCTCGCCATCCTCGTCGGCGTGATGTGGCTGATTGTGTGGCTGATCGGCAAGCTGCCCGCTTTTGGCATCATTGACCTGCGGCTGGCGCTGCGCAACCTGACGACGCGCCGCACCCGCACGGCGACGACGCTGCTGGCACTCAGCGCCGGCATGTTCGCGCTCAGCAGCATTTCGTTTGTCGGCGCGGGCGTGCGCGAGATTTTGCAGTTCACGCTGTCGGAGGCTTTCGGCGGCAACGTGCTGATCTTCCCGATTCTGCCGCCCGCCGTCGCCAATCCGCTGATTGACTCGAAGCTGGACGCGATTGAGGGGGTGGAGTACCGCACCCGCTATATGCAGTACAACGGCCAGTTGCAGGCCGTCAACGGCGTGGCGGTGCGGGATATTCCCAATCTGCAATCGCCGGAGGCGCTGATGGACGCCATGAACCGAGCCTGGAATGAGCGCAATGTTGATGAGATGCGCGAACTGAGCCGGATGCTGCGGAACTTCAGCCTCCTGTTGGTGTCACGTGTTAGCGATAATCCGAACCTGTCCAGCGGCGACGTCATCGCCGGGCGCGACCTGACGCCGGAAGACGACGGCCAGCGCGTGGCTGTCGTGCGGATGAACCCGGTGCTGGAAGCGGCGGGTGTACAGCCGGGTTCGACCATCACGCTCAGGATTGACAACCGCAATTACGAGTTTGAAGTGGTTGGCCTGCTGCCGTACGTGGACCCGACCAATATGACCTTGCAGCAGGAGATGACTTTTGGCGACGTGACCATACCGCCGCGCGCGCTCGACCGGGTGAACCCGGATTTCCAGATCAACATCGCCCAGGTTGCGCCGGACAAGCTGAACCAGGCACTGGTGGAACTGTCCGCGCTGCCGCTGATCTACTCGCTCGACATCTCGTTCTTCGACGGCCTGTTGAGCCGCCTCATCAACCAGTTCAGCGCCATTCCCATCCTCGTCGGCCTGCTGTCGCTGATGGCGGCAGGGGTCATCATGGCAAACACGGTCGCGCTGTCCATGCTGGAACGGCGGCGGCAGATTGGCATCCTGAAGGCCGTCGGCCTCAGCGGTGAACGTGTCCTGAGCGTGATGCTGCTGGAAAACACGATGGTCAGCCTGCTCGGCGGTCTGCTGGGCATGGGCTTGAGCGCGGTTGGCGTCGCCATCATGTCGCGCTTTGGCCTCAACCTGACGGTACTCATCCCGCGTGATGCGCTGCCGGTGGCGATTGCGCTGGTGGTCGCCGCCATCGTCATTGCCTGGCTGTCTACCTTCCTCAGCGCGCAAACCGTGCTGGGCGAACGGGTCACAAACGTGTTAAGGTACGAATGAGGAGAGATGGGTAGGGCGAATCGTCGTTTATACAGCGTGCTCGCAGGGGTGGGTCTTAGACCCACCCTTTTTCGGGCGGCATTCTTTCGTATTCGCATGGAGGCTAATCATGGGCGATTTCTTACCGGGAGTGCATTCAGCACCGAATATCCAGTCAGCGCCGGATGTTTATGAAATTGAAAACCTCGCGGTTGACCCCGGTCAGCGTATCGAGGCCGCGATGTGGGACATCGCCCCCTGGGACGCTCGGATTGTGCTTGATCTGGGCGCGGGAACCGGCTTCCATATCCCGCGCTTTCATGAGCGCGCCGCCCACGTATTTGGCGTGGAACCAGATGACAATCTGCGGCTGCGGGCGATGGAGCGTGTTTCGAGGTTGGGGCTGGCACATGCTTCGGTCATGGCGGGGTCGGCTGAACGACTGTTTTTACCGGATGCCTCGATAGATGTCCTGCACGCCCGGTTCGCCTATTTCTTTGGCCCCGGCTGTGAAGCGGGGCTGGCGGAAGTCGCCCGCGTCATGCGTCCCGGCGGGACCGCCTTTATCATAGATAATGATCTCCGCAGCGGCACGTTTGCCACCTGGCTGCGGCAGATTCCCCGTTATATGACCGATGCCGATCTTATCGAAAATTTCTGGCGCGACCAGGGGTTTCATCTGGTTCGTATTCCCTCCGAATGGCGTTTTAACACGCGCGGTGATCTGGAATCGGTTGTGAAACTCGAATTTGGGGAACGGCTCGGCGGCGAAATTCTGGAGTCTCACAGCGGCCTGAGCGTGGAATATCATTATGCTTTGTATTGGCGAACGTATCCTTAGCTTCTTACAAGCTGCTCTTGACGGCCTGAGCCTTTTCCCCCTATAATGCAACCTATGATCTACTTTTCCGGCTACCACGCACTCACGTTTGCCTTAATGACGCATGTGGACGGCGCGCCTTAGTTCCGCGCGCCTATTACCTGTGTAACATTTGATCGCTTTTTGTAATCATTTGACGGCTACAGGTGCGCCTGTAGCCGTTTTGATTCTCCCGAAGGTGGACAGCGGCGCAGGCCACGCCACATCTGACAGGAGGAACAGCAATGGACATCATCAATCTTGACCGAATCACCGTCAACCACGCCGGGCGCGACATCTTCAGCGGCCTGTCGTGGACAATCGGCGACCGCGACCGGGTGGGGCTGGTCGGGCCAAACGGCGCGGGTAAGTCCAGCCTGCTGCGGGTGATCGCCGGAAAGGACCAACCGGACGCGGGCAGCATCAGTATGATGCGCGGCGTCAGCGTCGGTTATCTGCCGCAGGACGTGGAACTGCCGCCCGGTCGCACGTTGATAGACGAAGCGATGACGCTGCCGCCGAGGCTGGCGCAGGCGGAAGCCGAACTCGCCCGGCTGGAAAAGCTGCTGGCCGACCCGGCGGTGTACGGCGATTCTGCCCGGCTGGAACGGGTGCTGGCGCAGCAGGAACAGGCGCTGGACCGTTTCGAGCAGGCGGGCGGTTTGAGCCACCCGGCGAAGGTGAAGGAACTGCTGGTGCGGCTGGGTTTCACGCCCACCGATTACGATCTGCCGACAGTCGCCCTCAGCGGCGGACAGAAAAAGCTGGTGCTGCTGGCGCGGCTGGCGGTGGAAGCGCCAACGGTGCTGCTGCTGGACGAGCCGGATAATCATCTTGACCTGAGCGCCAAACGCTACCTCGAAACCTTCATTCGTGGCTACGCCGGCGCGGTGGTGATTGTTTCGCACGACCGCTACCTGCTGGACGCGGTCGTGACGCACATCGCGGAACTGGATGCCGGCACGCTGACGCTGTACGCCGGCAGCTATTCGGTGTACGCCGAGGAACGCGAACTGCGCCGCCTGCGCCAGCAGCAGATGTACGTCGCGCAGCAGAAGCGCATCGCCCAGATCGAGGCGTTTATCCACGAAGCGGAGCAGAAAGCGAAGGCCGACCTGAGCGAACGCTGGGCGCGGCAGGCTGCCAGCCGCCGCAAGCTGCTGAACCGGATGGAAGCGCGCGGTGAAATCATCGAGCGCGTGACCGAACGCCGCGCGCTGGGGCTGGAACTTAACGGCTGGCGCGGCAGCACGAAGGCGCTGGAACTGGTGGACGTGGCGATGGGCTTTGGCGACGACCTGCTGTTTCTGGACGTGAACCTGCTGCTGCGGCACGGCGAACGCGTCGGGCTGATCGGCCCCAACGGCGCGGGCAAGTCGGTGCTGCTAAAGCTGGTGTTGGGGCAGCTTGAACCGCTGGACGGCGTGGTGAAGATCGGCCCCAGCAGCCGCGTTGGCTACTATTCACAGGAGCATCAAACGCTGGCCGGCTGGCTCGACCGGTCGCCGCTGGAACTGGTGCGCGACATCAAGCCGATGGGCGAGGGCGAAGCGGTGGCGTTCCTGCTCAGGTTCCTGTTCACCTACGAACAGGTACGCCTGCCGCTGCGCGGCTTCAGCGGCGGGGAGCGCAGCCGCCTGCAACTGGCCTGCATCATGCTGCAAAATCCGAATCTGCTGCTGCTGGACGAACCCACCAACAACCTGGACATCCCCAGCGTCGAAGTGCTGGAACGCACGCTGGATGAGTTTGACGGCGCGATCCTCGCCATCTCGCACGACCGCTACTTCCTTGACCGCGTTGTTGACCGGGTGGCGGTGCTGGACGGCGGCGCGCTGCGGCAGTACGCGGGCGGATATACGGATTATCTGGAACAGGTGGGACAAAGGTAACTGCGCTGGACGGTAATTGCCCAAAATCTTTTCGTTTGATCGAACACTCCGCCCTTATACTGAAAAAGTGAAGGAAGCGTGAAAGCGGACTCAACGGAAACGATTATGGGCATTAACCTGACCTGTCCTACCTGCGGCCAACGGCTTTCGTTTGATCTGTCAACGACCACCGTGACCTGCAACCACTGCGGTTATCACCGAAGCACCGGTCTGGAGAAACGCGCGGCGGAAATCAGGGCGAAAGGCCAGCGGCCTACGATCAGCCTGACCCACCAGGGCGAGGTGAATCCCAGGGCGCTGGCGCTGTTTAACACCGGCCACGATTACCTGTTCCTGGATAACAAAGCTGAGGCGGCGCAGGCATTCCAGCGGTCGCTGGATATTCAGGCGGATTTCCTGGATGCGCACCTGTGGCTGGCGAAAATCAGCGACGACGAGCTGGTGAAACGTGACCACCTAAGCACGATTCTGGCCTATAACCCCGGCCATATGGAAGCGACGCGCCTGATGATGGTGCTGAATGGCCGCCTGACGCCAGAGCAGGCGGCGCGCACCTTCCACCACAACGAGCCGGTTTTACAGCGTGTGGATGGCGCGGTAGGAACGGTTACGTCGGTGCTCAAGTGCCCGGTCTGCCAGGGTGATCTGACGGTGAACGACGATACTGGGCGTGTGGAGTGCCGCTTCTGCGGTTATACCGGCCAGCATCCGGTGTATCAGACCGCCGACGGCAGCGATTCACTGGTGGCGGCGCTGCTGGAGCGTAAGGCACAGCCGGTGCGCTGGCTGGTGGGTGAGCGCCTGCTGCACTGCAACGAGTGTGGCGCGGAACGCCCGCTGCCAGCGGAACAGCTTTCCATCCGTTGCCCGTTCTGCGGTTCGAACCACGTTATTGAACAGGATGCGCTCGATTCGTTTGAGCAGCCCAGCGGTATCATCCCGTTTCGTATCAGCCGGTCGCAGGCAGGCGCGGCCATCAAGGAACGCCTGCAAGGGCTGTCCGAACGGCTGAAAGGCTTCTTTAACAACAATAAAATCGCCCGCGCCAATCTCAGCGGTTACTACCTGCCATTCTGGGTGTTTGATGCGATGGTGGAAGTCACCCGTACCCGCATTGACAACAAACCGTCAAAAGACCGTGCCCGGCTGGTGGCCGCGCCGTACACGCAGGCGCGGTTTTCCGACGCGCAGTACGATGTTGAAGTCTGTGCCGTCGGGTCGCCGCCGCGCGCCCTGACCAACCAGCTTGGCGATTACCACCTGCGCGACATGGTGGATTACGCGCCGGAACGGCTGGCAAAGTACCCGGCGCAGCTTTACAGCCTTGATTTTGACCAGGCGGCACTGGAAGCGCGCGGGCTGGTTTCCACCGCCATGCGGATTAAATACGGCCAGCGCGAACTGGCCGACGACGACGTGACGATTAACGTCTTTACCAACATCCAGCAGATGAGCTTCCGGCTGGTACTGATGCCGGTGTGGATTGCGACGCTGGTCGAGGAAGACCGTGACATCCGCACCGCGCTGGTGAACGGGCAGACCGGCAAGGTCGTGCTGGGCAAACCGCAGAAGCCGGGAAAGGCGTAAAGGCATAACACGGAGACACGAAGGCGCAGAGGCACAGAGAAATTTCATGGAAGTGGTGGAAATCGAGGTCGTGTAGGGACACGGCATGCCGTGTCCCTACGGCAAACGTCCTCATCATTCCCCATACCCGGTTTCATATCGGGGTAGTGCCGGCGGCGCTGAGTGGTTACAATCTATAGTGTACAGGTGTAGGGGCGAACCGCCGGTTCGCCCCTACGGTTGAGAAGCGTGTTTAGGGATGTGTAAGCCGGTTCCAGTAAGGTTTGCCCAATAACGGTAAGGAAGATGAACCGTATGCGACGAACGATTTTCCTGATCGCCAGCGTTATCGTAAGCGCGCTGTTTTTATGGCTGGCGCTGCGCGACGTGCCGCTGGCGGACATTGTAACCAACATCCGGCAGGCGGATATGGTCTGGATGCTGATCGGCGCGGTCACGGTGGGGATTGGGCTGTGGACGCGCGCCATTCGCTGGCGTGGGCTGGTCAACAACAAAGTGACCACGCTGGAAGCCTTCCACATGTGGAACATCACCATGATGCTTAATTTGCTGCCACTTCGAGCCGGTGAGGTGGCGCGCACGCTGCTGGCGACCCGTTCCGGCGTACCGCTGATGACCGCCGCGACCAGCATTGTTGTCGAACGGCTGCTGGATACGCTGCTAGTGGTGATCTGGCTGTCCATCGCGCTGACCCAGACGCCGACCGCCCAGCCGGAAGCGGTGCGGCTGGCGGCACTGTTTGGTATTGCGGCGGTGGTGGCGTTTGTGGTGCTGATTGTGTTCGCCCGTTATCCGGCCATTCCACACCGCCTGCTGGCGCTGGTGGAGCGCCTGCTTCCGTTCCTCAAACGGCTGCATCTGGTGCGGCTGCTCGACCATGTGCTGGACGGCATCCAGCCGCTGACCCACTGGCGCACCGCCACTCACGCCATTGTCTGGACATTGATTTCGTGGGGGGTGTCGCTGGTGACGTTCACCTGCCTGCTGACCGCGATTGGCATCCGGGATAACGTCCTGCTGATGGCGACTCTGTCGCTCACGCTGGCGTCGTTCAGCATTGCGATTCCGGTCAGCGTGGCGTCGCTGGGGCCGTATGAGGGCGCGGTGAAACTGGCCGGCGACGCCGCCGGGCTGACGTCCACCGCCGCCGGGCTGGCGCGGGTGCTGTCAGCGGGCTTCCTGATTCACGGTGTCAACATGGCGGTGTATGCCATCCTCGGTATCATCGGCATGATGGCGATGGGTGTCTCGCTCGGTGATGTGATGAAAGCCGGCGACCAGCAGCCGGAAACCGTGCCCAGCGCCTGATTGCGCCACAGAGAGAATTTCGATCATGCCATTTGCCGAGATTACCACCGGCGCGCGCCTGCACTATGAAGAACGCGGCCAGGGCAACCCGCTGCTGCTGCTGCCGGGGATGCTCGGCACGGCTCAACTGCACTTCGCGCGGGTGATGGACTGGCTGGAAGCCGATTATCACGTTTACGGCCTGACGCCGCGCGGTTACGGCGACTCCACGCCAAAACCGCGCGATTTTCCCCTACGCTTTTATCACCGGGACGCCGCCGACGTGCTGGCGTTTATGGATGCGATTGGCCTGGAACGGGCGCACGTACTCGGCTATTCCGACGGCGGCGAAACGGCGCTGGTTGCCGCCGGGCAGCAGCCGGAGCGATTTCGCAGCGTGGCGACGATTGGCGCGGTCGGCACGTTCGATCCCTCGATTCGACCGCGTGCCCAGCGGGTATATCCGGGCACGTGGATTACTGCCGACGAACTGGCGCTGCACGGCATCACGGACGCCGATGCGTTTGTGCTGGCCTGGCTGCGGTCGTTTTCCCACTACCTCGATCTGGGCGGCGACATCAGCGGCGATACCGCGCCGCGAATAGCCTGCCCTGTGCTGATGATGCTGGGCGACCGGGACACGCTCAACCCGGCATCGTTCGCGCAGAAGTATCTCCAGCGCGTGCCCAGTGGCCGGCTGGAGGTGTTCGCCGACTGTGGTCACGGCGTGCATGACGAGAAATGGGACAACTTCAAGCGTGTGTATGGGGCGTTTTTGGAGGCGGCAAATACCTAACGCAAAGCAAGGCGCAGATGGAAAAGGAACAGGAGCGTTTCCCCCTCTTTCGGACAAAGGAGGGGGAAACAGCAGCCTGCTGGTGATATATGGCTGTCGCATCAAGCGGTAGCCAAGCTGATATAGTGCTCCGAACTATCCGCCGGGCGCAGCCGTTTCCGTCCCTTCGGGTGTGGCTGTCGGCGGGACGACCGTTTCCGTCGCCTCGACCGTCGGTTCAACCGTAGCCGTCACATCGCCGGGCGTCGGGGTTTCTGCCATCACCGTTGGCGTGGGCGATGCCGCACCGGATGGTGTCGCTGTAGCCAGCGGCGTAACCGTCACCAGCGGCAGGCCGGGGGTGGGCGAAGCGGCGGGTGGCTGGGGCAGCGGCGCTACCGGCAGGTTGTCGCACGGGCCAACTACAGCCACCACGCTGGCGGCAATCCAGCCCTGCACCCCGGCATTTTGTACGACGTACCAGCGGCCATCGTCGTTAACGCCAACCACCTGAATCGCCTGCCGGGCCGGTAGCAGTGCCACGACATTAAAGACGGTGCCGGGGCCGCTGCGGATATTGACGCTGGTCGCGCTGCTGGCCGCGCACACGCCTTCAATCGGGACAGGCAAAAATTGCGGCGTTGCTACCGTCGTTTCGGTGACAGGCTCACCCAGGTCGCAGGGCGCGTGGCTCAGCGTCAGTGTCACCGTAGCGGTTGTCTGCTCGTCGCCCGCGAGGACCATCACGTCATGCAGTTCATCACCCGGCCCCAGACTCAGGCAGGCGTTGTCAAGATCGTCCCGCAGCAGGGCAACCACTTGCCCGCCGCCGTCCCGAACCTCGATGTAGACGTTGGCAGCCGCCGGCTGCGCGTCTATCAGCAGCGTCGTTGGCGCAAATGGGTCGGTGTTAAACGTAAGCGTCTGTGACGGTTCAGCCGCCGGGAGGTTCAGTTCCACCGGCGTGTCAAGGTCGAGTACGGTGAACGTCGCCGCCGGGCGCCCTTCCAGAATCAGCACAAAGTCGCCCGGCGTGCCGGTCACAACCAGATAGTGCGGCCCGGCTTCCTGCAGACGAAACACCAGTTGGGGCGCGTCCGGCACGGGCAGTCCAGCGACGTTCACACTGGTGGTCAGCAACTGCTGGGCCGGCCCAAACAGCGTGACCGTCACCGTCATGCCCGGTGTAACGGCAACGGCCCGGACCATCACCACGTCACCCGGACTGCCGTTAAAGCCATAAACAACCTGATCGCCCTCGGTCGGGATGCTCCCCACGACCGCTGTGCCGTATTCCAGTGTGGTTACGGTCTGCGACCGAACCACTCCAAAGGATAACATGGCGAGAATCCCAGCCGCCAGCAGGGCGAATACAATCCCCAGTCGTCGAGATGTACCAAGCCACATACGATCACTCTCCTTGCTCCTTAGCCCACTTCAACCGGTAAAACCGCGTTCCCGGACCGGACAGATGGGTCGGATAGACAGGTCCGCTTATCCAGCTTTATAAAGCCGTCATGTCAAATTTCGGTTAGAAGTAGGGGAAAAGCTGACACCGGGCGGTCGTGAGAATGGCCGTTGCCCAAAGCGGTGAAGGGCATCCCCCGCGCGGCATCGGCCATCACCCGATGGGCAACGACGCCAGCAGCAGGGATGCGCAGTGCTGCATCAGGATTGATCTACCCGGACAGGCCGGGTGGAGACGCTGGATTTCGGCCTGGGCACTTCCTCAGGGTCAGCTACCAGCCGACCGCCGCGTACCGTTGCTCCGATGACCAGCCCGGCGCCGATCAGCACCAGGTTCTTGAGAATGTACTGCCCCTCCAGTGTCGGCGCGAAGGGGAAACGGAGAAAGGTTTCCTCCGGGAACAGCGCCAGCGGCGTCAGCGTTCCGGCCATCTGGAAGGCCAGCAGCGCCAGTGTCAGGCGCATGGATTTACCGGTCAGGAAGCCCAGTCCGATGGCCGTTTCCAGCGTTGCCAGCAGAATCAGGCTGACGCGGTCCGGGATGAACCCAAAGGTCAGTGTATGGATGGTGCGGACGGCCAGATCGGTCGCCGGGCTTAGGTTCGGGAAGAACTTCAACCCGCCGAACCACACGAAGATGATACCCAGGCCAATCCGCAGGAAGGCCAGGCTGTGGCGCGCCAGCCAGCGCACGATTCTGTAGTCCAGACCATCCAGCCAGTGTCGAAGATCGCTGTTTGTCATGTTTCCTCCTGTGCCTCAGTCAGAGGCGGTTACGGTGAACGTTCCCTTCATCCCCAGTTGTTCGTGGCCGGGGATAGTGCAGAGATAGGTGTATGTGCCGGGCTGCAGCTCCACCGTCAGCCGGGCCGTTTCCCCCGGTTGGATGATGGGTGTCTTCTGCTCCACGCCGCTACCTTTGAAGGCGAAGTCGTGGGGCATCGTGCCGTGATTGTCCACGACGAAGGTCACGGTTCCGGCCTCGGCCTGGCTGACATCCAGCGCAAACGAGAAGTCCCGCGCCACAACGTTGATCGCGCCGTCGCCGTCCGCGCGGTTGTCGCCACCCCGCGCTTCGTTTTCCTGCGGCATATCAGCACGGCAGGCAGCCAGAATGATGGCTACCAGTGCGACCGCAACGCTGAAGAACCGATTTGAAGCTGTTCGTTTCATCCTTCACTCCTGTCTTCTGGTCTTCAGCAGGCAGGGTACAGGGCAACGGGGTGAACAGGCATCACCCCGGTTGGGTGATGCGCTGGGTGATTGAGCTGGCGCCCAAAAAATGACACCCTCTGATGCCGGCTGGCTAGAGAGTGTCGTTCCGACGGGTAGCAGGTTGTCTGCCCGGCATGATGGCCGGGAGGGCGGTCTTAGCCGCCGTTTTCGATTCGCGCGACTAACTCCGGGAGCAGGCCGAGGTGGCTGATCTCGTAAAAGCGGGGATGGGCGGCTGGGGGAGCGCCGGTTTCATGTGCCCAGGTCAGCGCATACGGGACATACACGGCCCAGCCACCGAGGTCGAGTACCGGCAGAATATCGGACCGCATGGAATTGCCGATCATCAGGAAGCGGTCAGGCGACACCCCATGTTTGCGCAGCAGGGCAGCGTAAGTCTTCGGCGTTTTGTCGCTCACAATTTCCACCCGGCTGAAGTAATCCGCCAGTCCCGAAGCAGCGATCTTACGCTCCTGATCCATCAGGTCGCCCTTCGTGATAATCATCAGCGGATGGGCTTCGGCCAGTTGGGTGACGGTTTCGGCAGCATAATCCAGCAGGCGCAGTTCGTGGCCGGTCATGGTTCGACCCAGTTCGATGACCGTCCGAATATCGGCGGCGCTGATTGCGCCGGCGGTCGCTTCGATGGCCGCTTCAACCATCGAGATGGTGAATCCTTTGATGCCAAAACCGAAGGCGCTCAGATTGGCGATCTCGGTGCGATGCAGAACATCCAGCGCCGTCTGCGGCTCGACGCCGTAGTGGGCCAGCAGGGCGGTAAAAGCGGACTGGGTATCCACATAGAAACATTCGGAGTGCCACAGGGTATCATCCGCGTCAAACGCGATAACTTCAAAACGCATCATGTTCTCCTTAACCGTTGTGGTTCGCCAATCATTATCTGCCATCATCTTTTTTAATTGTCAGGTGGTTGACAGCGCCGCTGATGTCGAGTTCGTAGCGACCTGATGCGCGGCTGAAGTTGGCACTTTCCAGACGGGTTTCTCCCTTAATCGCATCCAACCGCTGGCCGTCAAATGCCAGCCGGCTGACCGCGCCGTTCAGCTTCATCCGCACGCCGACACCGGCGGGCCGCCTGATAACGGCCTGCCTGATGCCTCCTGCTATGTAAATATAAGCGACTCCTGCCGGTTTGGGCAGGATCAATACGAGTTTGCTGGCGCCGCCTAACAAATCCAATGATTGCAGCGGCAGCCCGCGCAGATCGGCCTTCAGTTCGGACACGCCCTTGCGAAACTCCATCTCCCACGGGATTACGCCGTTCAGGAGGATGTCTGCCAGCGGCAGGCGCCGGGACACCGGCGCATCCAGCAGCGGGCGGTAGTGAATGGTTAAGGTGTCACCGTGAAGCAGCACCCCCGGAACATGCCCTTTGAACTGTGCCCGGTAGAGATCGGTCAGGGTTTGACTGGCTATCAGCCTGATCTGGCTCGCGCCGGAAGCAAAAACCAGGCGGCCTCGCCTGATCGGTCCCAGTGGCACGGAGAAAGCAGTGGAATCGTTCCCCATCCAGGCCACCTCCTCGTTTGTTATCTCATCCACATCCAGTTTACCGTCGGAGGCGGCAGGGCAGGATCACCCGCGTGGGGTGATGCGGCGGGTGATCTGGTGCGAAACCCCTCACAATAGATTCAGGTGGCGGGCGGCCAGACGGGCGTCCTCGCGGCTGCTGACGTTCAGCTTGGCATAGATATTTTTCACATGGGTTTTGACCGTGTTGATGGAAATGACCAACTCGGCAGCAATCTCTGGATTGGAAAGCCCGGCAGCAATCAGGCGGAGCACCCGCTGTTCCTGCTCGCTGAGCGGCTCGATCAAAAAGTCCGAGTCGTGCCCATCAGTGGCGTACCGCGTATGCTCCTGCGCCATCGAATACAGCAGGGCGCGGGTATAAGCGGCCAGCGATTCATCCTGAATGTCGGGCAGTGTATCCCGGAGCAGCGCGGCTAATTCGTCTCCTTCGTCCAGAAAAACGCGCCGGTAACCTTCCGGCTGGCCCAGCGCCAGCGCCTGAATCAGCGCCTCACGGGCACGATTCGATTCGCCAGCCGCCGCGTACGCCAGCGCCAGCAGCAGTTTGATTTCCAGTTCGCTGCGGGTTCGTCCCTCCTGCTGCGCTTCGACCAGCCAGCGTTCCAGTTCCGGCAGCGCGGCCTCCGCTTCGCCCTGTCTGATCTGCAAACGAGCGATCACCAGCGCCCGCCGTTCGAGATCGAGGTGGGGCAGGTCAGCCGAGGGGGGATGGGTCATCTGCCAGTTCTGAACGGCGGCCAGATCGCCCATGTTGAGGGCAAACCGGGCCTGACAGGTTTCCACTTCGCCGCGCAGGAACGTGGATTTTGTCCGGGCCAGCAGGGTGTACAACTGTTCCTGCGCCTGGACGCGCTCGCCCCGCGCGAACAAGGCGCGCGCCAGCGCCAGCGCGCTCTGGATTTTTAGCTCCTCATCGGCGAAATACTGTTCAATCGTGACTGCCTGCGCGGCATACGCTTGGGCGGACTCCAGCGCATTCCACTCCAGGTCAAGCGTGCTGAGACCGATTAACGCGCGTGCCCGGCGAATCTGCTCCAGATCACGATCCAGAGGGGTTCGCTCGATTTCGTCCAGCACCCGCCGGTACACCTGTTCGGCCTGGTGCAGCTTTCCCTGCATCGTGTAAACCCGGCCTAACAGGAGCAGGGTATCCAGAGTCCCGTACATATTGCCGGAACGCTGGCACAGTTCCAGCGCCTGCCGGAGCGTCAGCCGGGCCGCCGTCAGCCTCCCGTCGAGCAGCTCGTCCAGCCCGACAAAAATCAGGCTGATACCCCGCCACTGCCCGTTGTCCTCCGGCAGCAGTTCCAGCGCCTGCCGGGCATCAGCAAAGGCCCGGCGGAGGTCCCATTGATAAAAGGCAACCAGCGAGCGGAAGCTCAACACTTCGCCGAGTTTGGCACGGTTGCCCTCGGCCTGCCACTGCTGCTCGGCCATCTGGAGCGGCGGCTGAAGCCGGGCAAGCGTGGCGGGCGCGTAGCGATCAGAGGTGAACAGGATGGCGATGGCGTAGGTCAAACACAGGTTGGGATGCGGGCGGAGCGCGGCCTCCGGAAACTGCTCCAGCCAGCGGCGCAGGGTGTGAAACTCGTTCTGGACAAGCTGCGGCGCGATGATGCGCTTCAGGAGCACAATGGCGCGCTCGTAATCCTGCGCGTGGAGCGAGGCTTCGATGGCTTCAGCGAGCATCTCCCGTGCTTCATACCACCGGCTGGCCTGCTGTGCCAGCCCGTGCAGCGTTGCTGCGCCCAGCCGCTGGCGGGCATAATGCTGCATGGCTTCCGCAAACAGCGCGTGGTAACGATACCAGTGACCGGCATCGTCGAGCGCGACCAGAAACAGATTGTCGCGCTCCAACTGTTCCAGAATGAAAGTACTGTCGTCGCGCCTGGTGACCGCATCACACAGCGGCGCGGTCAGCCGGCTCAGGAAACTCGTCTGGAGTAAAAAGGTTTGAATCGCTTCCGGCTGGGCCGCAAACACATCCGCCACCAGATAATCGAGGATGGGACGGTGGCTGCCGGTGAAGCCAGTGAGATACCGTTCGATGTCCGATGGAGCCTGCATTTTCTGGAGTGCCAGCGCGACCAGCCGCAGCCCGGCAGCCCAGCCTTCGGTGCGCTCCGACAGTTGGGCAATTACGTCGGCAGGCAGGGGGAACGGAACGGTCTGCTGCAGGAAGACGTGCGTTTCTTCCAGCGTAAAGCGCAGGTCGGCGGCGCGCAGTTCGTGGAGTTCGTTCCGTGCCCGCAGTCGCGCCAGGGGCAGCGCCGGGTCGCTGCGGGTAATCAGGACGAGATGCAGCGCCGGCGGCAGATGATCGAGCAGGAAGGCCATCGCCTCCTGCACCTGAGGGTTCACAATCACGTGAAAGTCCTCCAGGACCAGGACAACGTGGCCCGATAATTGAGCAACATCATTGATAAACTGGGTGAGCAGGGCTTCAAACGGGGGTTGAAGCGACGATTTGAGGAGCTTCAGCGCCGATTCACCCAGACCGGCGGCAAATGCCTGACAGGCCGTGAGCACATAGCGCCAGAAGCGCACCGGATCGTTATCACCGTCATCGAGTGCTACCCAGCCTACCGGCGGCAAGCGATGCTGCCGGCGGCGTTCGGCCATCCACTCGCTGACCAGCGTGGTTTTGCCAAAACCGGCTGGGGCCGAGATGAGGGTGACCTTGTAGTTCAGCCCGTGTTCCAACTGGTCCAGCAGCCGCTTTCGCGGCACCAGTGACGCCTGTAATTGCGGAGCGACCAGTTTGGTACGAAGCAGCTCGTAGGTATCGGCTGGGTGTGTCATGGCTGTCTGTCTATAACCTTATCCGTTTTGAAAGCCCGCAAGACAAGGCGCGCGCTGCCGTTGATAACCCCAAGCACGCCCGTTACCCCTAACCAGATGTAAATATCGGGCATGGAGCGAACAAGCTGTTCGGTGCTGAACACACGATCCGAAAATGCGATCAGTCGAGGCATCAGCAGCAGGAGCAGGGCTGGAACGAACGTCCAGACGATGCCGGGCAGCAGGCGAAGGATGGGCGTGGCTTGATGTTTCGCCCGCCAGCGGGGCAGTCGCAGCAGGCTGCGAACAGCCAGAACAGCGCCTGACAGCGTCAGCACGCCAATCATAAGGCCATAGATGCTGACGGTTATCGGGCTGGAAGTTGGCTGCCTGCCGGTCAGCAGATCAATAAGCCCATTCTTGATTTGCGAGAAGGCAAACAGGGTAGAGGGGAGCGAGTACACATTGTACAGCAGCACAATGCCCTGTTCCGTCTCCGGCAGCAGCACGGTCTCGGCGTAATAAACGGAGAGGATGCCGTTGTGCTCGATGGTGGGAGTGCCGTTGTACTCCGACGTGAGCCAGCCCATCGCGTAGTTGGTTTCAATCCCCTGTGGCGGTGTGTGCATGAGCATCAGGGACTGCGGGGAGATCACGCGGGTATCCCCAAACTGTCCATCGTTGGTTTGCGCAATCAGGAAGTGCGCCATGTCGGCGGCGGTTGAAATCATGCCGCCGCTGCCGGCAAGGTAGCCGGACATTTCATCCGCCGCGATGGGGACGCCAAAGGCGACGAGGTGTCCCTGTGCCAGATCGTTCGCCTGGGCAATCGCTTCGTCCGAAGTCGTGACGCTGAAGGTGTGGTTCATCGCCAGCGGCGTAAAAACATTCTCCTGCAAGTAAGCTGCAAACGGCTGTCCGCTTGCCACTTCAACGATGCGCGCCAGCACCCCGTAATTGGGGTTAAAGTAGTGAAACTCGGTGCCCGGCTGGCTCACCATCCTCGCCGTGCGCAAACTGCGAACCCGTTCCGCGATGCTGCCGGGCTGTGGAAGTTGACTTTCCGGGAAGCCGGTATCTGCCAGCCCACTGGTCTGGTTCAGCAGATGGCGGACGGTGATCGCAGCGGCGGCAGCCGGTTCAGCAGTGGTAAAGTCCGGCAGGTAGGTCTGGACCGGCGTATCCAGATCAATCTGCCCCGCTTCCACCAACTGCATGACCGCCAGAGCGGTGAACGACTTGCTTACCGAAGCGATGAAGAACTGGCTCTGCGTCGTAATTCCGTCACCGTAGCCCTGCTCATAGATGACCTGATCCCCCTGGGTGATCGCCAGGGCCAGGCCAGGGATACGCTGCGCGGCCATTTGTTCCTGTATCAGGCGATCAACGGCCTCAACCTCAACCCTCGGCTGCGCTGTTACCATGTTTCCGGTACTCCACAGGGTGAAGATCAGCAGTCCATACAGGATGTTTCGTTTCAAAGTCTATTCCTCCCAGATCAAAGGGCATGGGGGAACGAACAGTCGCCACACCTTATTACGCAGAATCGGGCAGAAAGTACTCAAAATCGTATTGGTGTTGGTCATCCACGATGGAGATGGTCATGGTACCGGCCAGGCCAGTTAGCTCTCCGGTGCCGGAATCGGGCACAACCGTGATGCTCAACTGGGCCATGCCTCGATTCATGCTGCCGCTGTGCTGTAATACAAAGCTGCCGCTGCGGCCCTGTAACGTGCCGCGCACCTGTTCCAGCGCGACATAACCGGCGGAGCCGTCTACCGGCGTTACCAGGCTTAACATCTGCCCCCGGCTCACGGCTTCCAGATCGCCATAAAACTGCTTGTCAATCGTCAGCCGCTTGAGGGGCAGGGTGTTCAGGAAATCATCCGGTTGGGGTTGCAGGGTCACGTGAAAAGTTCCGCTGGCGCGCTTGATCATACCACCTCCACCGGTTATCGTAGATCAGATTTCATTACAAATAACATATCATACTGGGCTGGCGCGGGTTTGTAAATTCGCGGCAACCGCTGTCGCCTTTTGACAGGATAGAACAAATGTGTTAATTTGTGAAGGGGTAGCGGTGTAAAAAAGGAACACCAGCAGCAAGGAATCTTCGGGAGGATAGAGGAGCATGTACAAACCGGGCAACTACAATTCCGTGTCGCCCTATCTCATTGTCAACAACGCGGCGCGTACGATTGACTTTCTCAAGCGCGTTTTTGATGCCGTTGAACTGCGCCGTTTCCCGGATGCTAACGGGAAGATCATACATGCCGAGGTGCGGATTGACGATACGGTCGTCATGCTGGCCGACAGCAATGAGAATTGGCCGTCCTGTCCCGCCAACGTCCACGTTTATGTGAGCGACGTAGATGCAACCTATAACCGTGCATTGGAAGCCGGCGCCGAGTCGGTGCAGGCGCCGGTGAAGAAGGAAGATGAGGATAAACGGGGCGGGGTGAAGGATGCCGGCGGAACGACGTGGTGGATTGCTACGAAGGTTGAATAGCGACCATCATACCCCAATCGGCGCTGCACCCGGCGCAAATGGCCGGGCCAGCGCCCGTTTTGTCTATCGGCAGACCGGCGCTAACCGCCAGCCGCTTCAACCGGCGGGATGTTATGGTTGACGTGGAACAGGTTGGTCGGGTCGTAGCGGGCCTTGATGGCGGCCAGACGGCTCCAGACCGGTTCGGGGTAAGCCGCGCGGACCCGTGCTGTCCCCTCGTCACCGAGGAAATTGACATAGGCGCCGGTGTCTTCCTGTTGCAGCGCCGCCGCGAAGTCCGCTACCCAGGCCTGGCGGACGGCCATTTCGTCCGGGCCGGTGTAAAAGGCGGCCAGGTTAACCATCAGCCGCGAGTGGCGATGAGCGAAAGCCGTTGCTTCGACGGTCACCCGCGCCATCGCCCCGCCGAGCACCCGAAGCTGCGCCACCCGCAGCGCTGCGTCGGATGTCTGAAGGTACTCGATGATCGTCTCGGCCACGTTTCGGTCAATCCGGTCCATAAACATGGTATGTCCAACTGCCGTCGGGTGGAAGTTGCTCTCCTCAGGCGGGAACATGTCCGGGTAGCGCATTGGCCGCAGCATGTCGGCCAACGGCTGCGCCAACTGCCGGAACGGCGCAACGGCGCGCAGACCCGCTTCGGTTGGCCCGGCGTACACCATCAGCGCCATCACCACCAGTTTGCCGTGATGCTCCTTCGGCACAAATGGCATCGGCGGGGCAGGCATGACGTTGGCAATCGTGGACAGTTCTTCCGGCGCCGCCTCAGCCTCGGCGATAAATGAGGCGATCACCTCCGGTGTTGCCGGCAGCAGCAGCATCCCACCCACGATCTCGCTGACCGGGTGCAGGCGGAACTGGAAGCGCGTGACAACGCCAAAGTTGCCGCCACCGCCCCGAATCGCCCAGAACAGGTCGGGGTGGTTGTTCGCATCCACCCGGCGAAGCTGGCCGTCGGCGGTCACGATATCGGCAGCAAGCAGGCTGTCAATCGTCAGGCCGTACTTGCGGACCAGGAAGCCAATGCCGCCGCCCAGCGTGATGCCGCCAATGCCTACCGAGCCGGTATCGCCGAAGCCGGTCGCCAGCCCCAATTCGCCAGCCGCCTGCGTGTATTCCCCGGCGGTTAGCCCGGCTTCCGCCCAGGCCGTGCGCTGTTCGGCGTCAATGTCCAGCGCCTTCAGGTCGCGCAGGTCGAGCACCAGGCCGCCGTCCACCAGACTGTGACCGGCAGCGCTGTGACCGCCGCTGCGAACGGCAAGCTCGACTCCCGCCTCACGCGCCAGCGTAACCACGCGAACAACATCGGCGACATCCGCTGCCCGGACGATCACCGCCGGATGGCGATCAATGCCGCCGTAAAAGACCGTGCGCATCGCGTCGTATTCCGGGTTGTCCGGGGTGATAACCGGGCCTTTTACGCGCGCGTGAAGTTCGGTGATGAGCGGCGTGTCCTGGTCAGAGGTGGCGATGCCGCTTGAGCCGCTGTTCCCACTGGTTCGCGCGTTCAGGTGATTCGGTGTTCTGGTCACGGTGTTCCCTCCTGTGACTGGACGCAAGGGTAGTCCTTTCGCGTCAATGCAACGGTTACTTTACAGCAGTGCGGGGTGATATGGGATCACCCGATGGGGATGATTGAGGGGGTGATTGTTATTTAGGTTTCATTCGGGGTTGCCGCCGGAAAACCACATAATCCACGCAGCGGGCCACACCGGTCTTACACGAGCAGCCGGAATCAATACGGACACACCGTTGCGTGTCCATACGTTGGTACCAGTAGGGGCGACCTGTCAGGTCGCCTCTACCACATATTGGAAGATTTGTTGAATGATGGACAGCCGATGAATTTACTGCGCCAGCGTATACACGAAAGCGATGACCTCGCGCAGTTGGTCGTCCGTCAGCGGCGGGTAGCCGCCCCGATAGGGATGCGGGAAGCCTTCCTCCGGGTTCGCCGGCGGCTGGGGGCGCGTCAGCAATTCCAGCAGACTGGCGTCGTCGTGGGCCTGCACCAGTTCGCTGTCGGCCAGCGGCTTCGTCGCCAGCGGCGGAACCGGATTGCCATCTACCCCGTGGCACAGCGAACAGGCCCACAGATACGCCTGCTGACCGGTCATCGCCGTCAGGTTTAGTTCACCCTGACCCACTTCCGGCGCGATGCCGCCGACCACTTCCGGCACACCAGTGGTCGGCACGGCGGCCACCTGGGGTGCAGCCGTCGCTTCGGCAGTGGCTTCGCCGTCCGGCGCTGCCGTTGGCTGTGCAGCCGCGCCGTCGGCTGGCGCTGCCCCGGCGCTGACCGGGCCATAGCCGGCTGCCACGTTCAGGCTGCGAATGTAAGCGACGGTATGCATGACATCCTGATCGGACAGGGCCGGGTTGCCGCCGCGCGGGGGCATCATCACACCGGTTGTATTCAGCGGGTCGCTGACATCACGCCCCTGGATGATAAACGCGGCCAGTGCTTCGTCACTCAGGCTGTTGACAAAGTCGCTGCCTACCAGCGCCTTACCCAGCCCCTGAATGCCTTCACCGTTAAACCCGTGACAGGCCATACAGACGGTGTGATAGACCGTATCTCCGGCGGCAACCGCCTGGGGGTCAAGGTTCCAGGCGACCGCGGCAGCTTCCGCTGTTGCCTCACCGGTGGCTTCGGGGGTTGCTTCGGCAGTTACTTCTACAGTGGCCTCGATGGTGGGCGCAACCGCCACCGCCGCCGGACGCGGTGTCGCGGGCTGGGACGCCAGCAGCAGCGCCAGGATGGCGGCCATCACTCCAAAAAAGATGACCAGTGGTACAATTGGCATGGTGTCGGTGGTCTGGTCAGGTCGTTGTTCCATGTCTACCCCGGTTTCGATTAGAGCCGATAAAATCCCACAACGTGCCCGGAATCGTTTTTTACAGAGATGCTAACCGCTTCATTCTGTAGAAAAACGGGCAAGCAGATTGTGATAAGATTATCAGAAAAGAACAAGTGTCAATTGTACCGAAAAAATGGTAAACTTTGTACCTTCCGTCACAAGCACAGTTTCCGTAAGCTGTTGTAATGTGGCATCAGAAGGGGTTTTGGCGAACCCAAAACAGAAGTAAGAGCAGGCTGTTATCTGATTTTCAGGAGTGTTTAGAGTGAAACAACGCATTGGACGCAGAGGCTTTCTTAAGATGCTGGGCATTGGCGCCGGGAGCGTCGGCGCGGTAGCGGTTGCCAATCGTGGGCTGATGTCCCCTCCCCCAGCGCCACCAGCAAGTGACCACGCTGCGCCGGTATTCGGGCCGGCGCGTCAGCAGACCGCCGACGATATGGACAAGCTGCACGACGAAGCCGTCAAAATCTTTCTGGATAACATCGGCAAGGATGAACATTTCTGGGGCCGACCGCTGGAATACACAATGGATGGCGATGTCAAGGTGTTTAACGTCGTCTGCCAGGATATCCAGTGGGAAACCATGCCCGGCACAGCCTTCCCGGCGATGGCCTATAACGGCGTGGTACCGGGGCCGGAAATCCGTGTGACCGAAGGTGACAAGGTGCGCGTGGTTGTCAAGAACGAGATGCAGCAAAGCACCGGTGTCCACTTTCACGGCGTGATTGTGCCTAACAACATGGACGGCGTGCCGTTTGTGACGCAGCCGCCTATCCGACCGGGTGAAACCTTCAACTATGAATTTGTGGCGCGCAACCCCGGTTCGCACATGTACCATTCGCATCATAACGCCGCCGAACAGGTGTCAAGCGGAATGCTGGGCGCGTTTATCATCGAGCCGAAGGACAAATCGCGCGAGCCGCAGGTGGACGCTGAGTACACCTTTATCCTCAACGATACCACGCTGGGCTTTACGATTAATGGCAAGGGCTTTCCCTATACCCAGCCGATTCTCGCCAAACTGGGGCAGAAAATCCGCGTTCGTTACATGAACGAAGGTTTCATGATCCACCCGATGCACCTGCATGGCATCCCGCAACTGGTGATTGCGAAGGATGGCTGGAATCTGCCCGTCCCATACCTGTGTGATACGCTCAACGTCGCCCCCGGCGAACGCTATGACGTGGTGGTGGACTGCACCGAACCCGGCCTGTGGGCGTTCCACTGCCACATCCTGACGCACGCGGAATCGCGTCACGGCATGTTTGGCATGGTTACGGTGCTGGCGGTCGAGGAATAACCGAATTAAGCACATGAACGCTGTAGGGGCGGGTTTCTAAACCCGCCCCTACATTTTTCCAGCCGTATCGTTATTCCATACGGCGGCGAAGCGTTCCACCTGTTCGATCTGCGCCAGTGTCGGGCGGATGAAGGGCCGCGCCGTGCGAATGAGCTGCCACGCCTGCGCCGGTGTGAAGCCGATGCTCACCAGATAGGCGGCGGCCATCGTTGGCGCACGGCCTACCCCTTCCCAGCAGTGAATGTACACCCTACCGCCGCGTTCAACTTCCTCACGGATAAACGTCGCGCCCTGCACCAGATAGGCCAATGGCGGTGCGTGATTGTCCACCGTCGGCAGGTACAGATAGCGCGATGGGGCAATACCGGCAGCATAGTCATCGTACTCGCCGCGCAGGCTGACAACCGCCGTAATCCCGCGCCGCTTCAGAATCGGCCAGCCGTGCGGCAGATGCTGGCCGCCAACGTGTAGCTGCGGCGTCACGCGGCTGAAGCGCAGCGTCGGTGCGCCGGTGATTAAACGCGCCACCTGTTCCACCGACTCAACGACCGTCAGCCACAGGCCCTGCTTCAGTACCTGCTGCACGAAGTGTCTGAAGCGTTTGGCAACGCTTGGTCCACGCCGTGCGTCCTCGGTGGTGGCGATGACTTCCGGCACATCGGGCCGGTGCAGCAGTTGCGTCACCTGCTCCATGTCCGCGTCGGGCGGTAAATCAGGCCGGTCAATCATCGTAGCGGGCAACGTCAGCCAGACGGGGCAGGCGTTGTGGCTGCCGGGGGTGGGGCGGGCACGACCACTCGAATCGCCTGCGGTAGCACCTTCGCCCGGAAGGGCGTCGGGTCAATCACCTCGCCGTCACATTCGACGACCTGCGGTGGGTCCGCGACGATGGTCGCTTCCCTCACCTGCCAGTGCTGGAACGGCTGCGCGACGCCGATGGCGCTG
This sequence comes from Chloroflexota bacterium, assembly GCA_016223085.1. Lineage (GTDB taxonomy): Bacteria > Chloroflexota > Anaerolineae > Aggregatilineales > Phototrophicaceae > CFX2. Next base: position 549,358 of record JACRPS010000003.1, on the reverse strand, counting down.
GCCGCAACCGCCAGCAGCGCGCCCAGGTCCACGCTGCGAATCACGATCACGTCCAGCAGACCATCGCTGACGTTCATAACGGAGTTCAGATTTAGCCCAGGCAGACCGAGATTGCCGGAATTGGCGACGATACAGATCGCGCCTTCGGTCTGCACTTCCTGACCGTCCAGCAGCAGCGTGTAACGCGAACTCTGCGCGTGGGGCAGTTCCCGCAGCGCAGAAACAACATAGGCCAGATTGCCATAACGCGCCTTGTCGTCTCGGTCGGCGCCGGCGGTGGCCTGTGCCGTGAAGCCGATGGTTGTCCGCAGCATAAACAGCCGCCCGTTGGCTTCGGCCATATCAACTGACCGCAGCGCGCCGCTGCCGCATACCAGCGTCACCGCCTGAGCGATGTCCGCCGGGATACCCAGCTCAACCGACATGACGTTGGCCGTGCCACCGGGGAAGATCGCCAGCGGGACGTTGGTGCCGATCAACCCATTGGCGACCTCGCCCACCGTACCATCGCCGCCGTAAGCGACCACCACATCCGCGCCGGCGGCGACGGCCTCCCGCGCGAACCGGGTACCGTCCCCTGCGCCTTTGGTAATGAACAGGTCCCAGTCAATCCCGGCGTCCTGGAACGCCTTGTTAATGATCTGGAGAAAGGGGCGATCCTGCCCCGCCGCCGGATTCACAACAATATGCACCCGCTTAAAAGCAGGTTTTTCGAGCAGTTGCGGTTCGGTTTGTGATTCCATTGTTGAATCCGCTTTTACCCTATTTTTATGTATTCTAGTTGTATACGCTCTGCCATTAGAATCACGCTAATCCGGAGGTTCGGTGTGGATGGTCACGCGCGACAGGCGCGGGATGGACGTTCGCAGCAGCAGTTCAGCGTCTTCCGCCAGGGCGTGCGCCGCTTCGACGCTCATCTCCGGCTCCAGTGCCACGTGCGCAGTCAGGTTAAAGCTGCCGCCGTTGTAGGGCTGTACCCGCAAATCGTGCCAGTTCAGGCCGGGGAAACGGCGGCGCAGCAGGTCAAGCGCCTGCCCGGCCACCCGTTCGCTCTGTGCGGCCATATCCTCGCTGCTCATATCCGGCACGACTGCCACCTGGGCTGGCTCGATATGCGTAATCACCTCGACCACGCCGGGCACGTTGGTCTGGACGTTCTGCTCAAGCTGGCTGACCCGTTCGTGCGCTTCCGCCAGCGTCTGCCCCGGCGGGACTTCGACGTGCATTTCCAGCACTTTGCCATCCGGCGCGTCGGTCACGCACACTTCGTGCGTTGCCAGTCCCAGCGCGTCCGCCTGGGCACGGGCCGACAGGGCATAATCGTTTTCGCCCCAGGCGCGTGGCGAAAAATGCACCTCTACTTCGGAGATGCCCTCGATATGATCGTTGAGCCGGTCGCGGATGGCAGTGGCAATCGCGGCGGTATGGTCAGCGGTCATCTCCGGCGCGACCTGCACATCCACGTCTATGTGGGCCGCATCGGACGGCCCCCGGCTGCGGACGCGCAGCACCTGTTCCACCGACGGTACGGTTTCAATCCACTCTGTAAGCTGCTGCGGCGAATAGGGCGCGGTATCCACCAGCACGCCGCCGGTGCGCCGCAGGATGTCAAATGCCGACCGGATGATGAGCGCCACAATCACCAGCGCGGCTACCGTATCCGCCCACAGCCAGCCCAGCACCGTCACAAACACCATGCTGGCGAGGACCGAAATCGTCACAAACACATCGGTACGGGTATGGGTGGCATCGGCCACCAGCAGTTCGGATTTGAGGCGGCGGCCTTCTTTCGCTTCGTACCAGGTCACAAACAGGTTCACGGCCAGCGTGCCGATCATGACTACGAAGGTCAGCGGCGTGATCTCCGGCGCTTCACCGCCGCCTTGCAGCCGTTCCACGGCTCCGCTCACGATCTCCCAGGCTGTAACCAGCAGGAACAGGCCGATGCCCAGCGCTGCGATGGTTTCGTAGCGGCGGTGGCCGTAAGGATGATCTTCATCGGGCGGACGCGCGGCCAGCCGGTTTGCGACCAGCGCCACAATGTTGGATGAGCCGTCCACCATTGAGTGAAAACCGTCCGCCGTAATCGCCAGCACACCGCTGATCAGGCCAATGAGAATTTTACTCACGGCGACGACGACGTTGAGGGCCAGCGTGAGCAGCAGCACGCGGCGCACCTGCTGGCGGGTATCAGACTGCTGGGCCATGCGTGTTTGTCGCTTTCCGTTCACTATCCGTGTAATGTCATCTTAGGGGCATAAGAGGCATTTCGACAATCGGGAAGAACATTATTAGGTTAACTTTACTTCCGGATTGATAGAATCGTGTTGTAGGGACGAGGCGCGCCTCGTCCCTACAGATGGCATCCGGCGGGTTTCCGCCTTATTCGCGCGCCGGTTTTGGAGTATACTTCTGCACGAAAGGCGGATTTTATTGATGGATGCCATGCAGTTTGTGCCGATACTCGTATTTGGGTTCGCGGCGTCACTGGGGCTAACGCCGGTGTCACGCCAGATTGCCATGTGGCTGGGCGTAGTGGATAAACCCAACCAGCGGAAGATTCATCAGGATCACAAACCGCTGATGGGCGGGCTGGCGATTTATCTGGGACTGGCGCTGTCACTGGTCCTGTTCAGCCCACCGCAGCACATGGTTGAATTCGGCGCGGTGCTGGCCGGGTCGGCCTTTCTGGCGATGGTCGGCCTGGTGGATGATCGTTACAATCTCGGCATCCACCTCCGGCTGATGGCGATGGTGATCGCGGCGCTGGTGCTCATCGTGGCGGGCATCCAGATTCGCCTGTTTGGCACGCCCTTTATAGACGTGCCGTTGACGATTCTGTGGGTGCTGACCGTCACTAACGCGGCGAACTTCATGGACAACATGGACGGCCTGACGGCAGGGTTCACCGCCATCGGCGCGTTTTTCTTTATGGTGATCGCGCTGACACAGGGCCTGACGCTGGTCAGCAGTCTGGCGGCGGCATTGCTGGGCAGCGCGTTTGGCTTTCTGATTTACAACTTTAACCCGTCCAGCATCTTCATGGGTGACATGGGCGCCCTGGTGCTGGGGTTTATCCTGGCGGTGCTGGGCATCAAGCTCAAGTTCGGCGCGCAGCCGCTGGGCGTGACGTGGATGGTGCCGCTGCTGGTGCTGGCGCTGCCGCTGTTTGATATCTTTCTGGTGGTGGTCACAAGGCTGCTGGAAGGCCGGTCGCCGGCCCAGGCCGGGAAAGACCATACGTCTCACCGCCTGATGAGCCTGGGACTGAGCCAGCGCCAGACGATTTTTATCCTGTACGGTGCGTGTGTCTACTTCGGTCTGATGGCGCTGATCGTCAGCGCCGCCCCGCCGCAGGTTGCCCTGGGTGTGGGGCTGGCAAACTTCGCCCTGCTGGGAATCCTGTTTGTCACGTTAATGTTAATTCGCCGCAAGTTCCAGTTGGGTAAATAACAGCAGCAGTTCGGCACAATCCTGGCCGTGCGCGAACTGTCATCCGCTACTCATTAACGCAAGAGGTTAAACCCGATGACCGACTGCTTTGTTGTTACCGGCGGCGCCGGTTTTATTGGTTCGCACCTGGCTGAACGGCTGCTCAAGGATGGGCAGCGCGTCCGCGTGATTGACAATCTGATTACTGGCAAGCGCGACAATCTGGTGCACCTTAACGGCCAGCTTGAGTTCCATCAGGTGGACATCAGCGATGCGGACGCGCTCAGGCCGATCTTTAAGGGTGTGGACACCGTTTTTCATCAGGCGGCGCTGCCGTCCGTACCCCGCAGCATTGATGACCCCCTGACCACCCATACCTATAACGTCACCGGCACGCTGAATGTGCTGATGGCAGCGCGGGATGCCGGCGTGCGGCGCGTGGTCTACGCCGCATCGTCATCGGCCTACGGCGACATCAGCGGCGAATACAAGGTGGAAGACATGCCGCCGCGCCCGATGTCTCCCTACGGCGTGGCGAAACTGGCCGGGGAATATTACTGTCAGGCGTTTACGCAGGTCTACGGGCTGGAAACGGTGTGCCTGCGCTACTTTAACGTGTTTGGTCCGCGCCAGGACCCCACCTCGCAGTACGCGGCAGTGATTCCACTGTTTATCACGCAGATGCTGGACGGCAAGCGCCCGGTGATTTACGGCGACGGCCAACAATCGCGCGATTTCACGTATATTGACAATGTGGTGCATGGCAATCTGCTGGCGGCCACCACGCCGGGCGTGGGCGGACAGGTGATGAATCTGGCAACGGCGGGACGAGTCAATCTGCTGGAACTGGTCGAACGGATTAACCGCCTGCTCGGCACGGCGCTGGAACCAATCTTTGCCCCGCCGCGTCCTGGCGACATCAAACATTCCCGCGCCAGCATTGACAAAGCGCGCGACCTGTTGCATTACGAGCCGGTGGCGGACTTCGATACCGGGCTGGCGCGCACCGTGGCGTGGTACCAGTCCAGGATGTGAACTGGATGCGCGTCGCCCACGTCCTCAAGGCGCTCCGGGTCGCGGGCGCGGAGCAGCATGTGCTGGCGCTACTGGCCGGCCTCCGCGACCGGCAGGTGGATGCCCATCTGCTGCTGCTGGTCGAACCGGAGCAGCCGATGGATGAGTACGTGACGCTGCTCGACGCGCAGAATATCCCCGTTCAGCGGATTCCCATCTACAGTGATATGGACGCGCTGCTCACGCGGCGGCTGGTCGCTGCGCTGCGGGCGCTCCAGCCGGACGTGGCGCATACGCACCTGTTCCATGCTGATCTGTTTGGCATCCCGGCGGCGCGGCTGGCGGGCGTGCCGGTGGTTGTCACCAGCCGCCACAACGACGACGCCTTCCGCTACCGGATGCCCATCCGTCTGGTGAATCGCGCGCTGTGGCGCTTCACCGATGCTGCCATCGCCATTTCAGACTCAATCGCCCGTTTTACCGTTGAAGTGGAAGGCGCGCCCGCTGAAAAAGTGCGGCGCATCCATTACGGGTTGGATACTACCACCCCACCGCTGGAGCGCGCCGCCGCGCGGCAGACTATATTAGGCGAACTGAAATCCCCCTCTACTACCGTTCTCGTTGGTCTGGTCTGCCGGCTGGTGGAACAGAAAGGCGTGGCCTACGCGATTGAGGCGTTCCGGCAGGTGGCCACCGCCTTCCCGGACGCAGCGCTGCTGGTCGCCGGCGATGGCCCGCTGCGCGAAGCGTTACAGGCGCAGGCGGCACCGCTGGGCGACCGGGTGCGCTTCCTGGGCTGGCGGCAGGATACAGCGCGGCTGGTGGCGGCGCTGGATATTTTCCTCGCGCCAAGTTTGTGGGAAGGTTTCGGGCTGGTGCTGCTGGAAGCGATGGCGCAGCAGACGCCGGTGATCGCCAGCGCCGTCAGCGCCATCCCGGAAGTGGTGGCCGATGGTGAAACCGGCCTGCTGGTTCCCCCGCGTGATGCCGCTGCACTGGCCGCCGCGCTGCGAACACTGCTGGACGACGCCGCGCTACGCCAGCACCTGGGGCTGCTGGGGCGCGACCGGCTGGAAACGCACTTCAGTGCCGAGCGTATGGTCAACCAGACTACCGCATTATACGAAGAATTACTCCGGCGAAAGAGCACACGACGATGACCTCACCCCTGGACTTCGCCATTCAGGAGGAACTGCGCCTGGTCGAAGCGATCAAGCAGAATTCGCGGCGGCTGACCGCGCCCCTGCTGGTCGTGCTGGTGAAAACGTTTGTCCCGCCGGCGCTGGTGTTTGTGGCGTTTGCCGTGTTTGGCCCCGTAGTGGTGCCCGTCATCGAACGGCTGTCCGGCGGCGTTCTATTTCCGTCCACGCTGTATATCGCCGGATTCCTGCTGACGATTCTGCTGGTCTGGCGCGTCTGGCGTTGGAGCGAAACCCGCTTTGGCGGCGTGGTGCTGCTGCGCCGGCTGGGGCAGGTGACGATGGCGGTGTTGAACGTCGAAAAAGCGATTGACGCCGCCCGCGCCAACCCAAGCCAGGCCAGCGTGCAGCAGGTGCGCGCGCTGACGCGCCGCGCCTGGGACCTGTACGCGGAAGCGATGCGCGCCTACGGCCTGGAAGTGGAATAGCCGATGACCGACCGCCCCATCCGCGTGTTGAACATCATCGCGCGCCTGAACGTGGGCAGCCCGGCTATCTATGTCACGCTGCTGACCGAGAAATTTGGCCCGCCGGATTATGACAGCCGGCTGGTGTGCGGCGTGGTTGAACCCGGCGAAGGCGATATGGGCTATTACGCGGAGCAGCACGGGGTGAATCCAGTGGTTATCCCGGAACTGGGACGGTCGCTGCGCCCGATGCAGGACCTCATCGCCCTGCGGAAAATCTACCGCCTCATCCGCGAGTTCCAGCCGGACATCGTTCATACCCATACGGCGAAGGCAGGTTTTGTCGGGCGGCTGGCGGCCTGGCTGGCAGGCGTGCCGGTGATCGTGCATACGTTCCATGCCCATATCTTTCACGGTTACTTCAACCCGCTGCTGACCCGGCTGTTTATCCTGCTGGAACGCTGGATGGGCAGCGTGTCAGATACGATCATCACCCTGAGCGAAGGGCTGCGCCGTGAACTGGCCGAGGACTACCACATCGCCCGGCGCAAACACTTCACGGTGCTGCCGCTGGGGCTGGACCTGGACAGCTTCGCCACAACGCCGCGCCACAGCGGGCAGTTCCGCGCGGCCTGGAACATCCCGCCGGACGCCTGTCTGATCGGCATCGTCGGACGCATTGTGCCGGTGAAAAATCATGCCCTGTTTCTGGAAGCGGCGGTGAAGGTGCGCCAGCAGCTACCGCAGGCACATTTTGTGATCGTAGGCGACGGTGAACTACGCCCGGAAGTCGAAGCGCAGGTGCATGAGCTGGGTCTGCGGGATGCAGTGACGTTTACCGGCTGGCAGCGCGTGCTGGCGCCGATCTACAGCGACCTGGATGCACTGGTGATTAGCAGCGTCACCGAAGGCACACCGGTGTCGGTTATCGAGTCGCTGGCGGCGGGCTGCCCGGTGGTGGCAACGGCGGTCGGCGGCCTGCCGGATTTACTCGATCACGGACGGCTGGGGCTGCTGGTCACGCCGGGGGATGCCGACGCGCTGGCTACCGGCATCCTGCGCACGGTACGCCAGCCGCCGGACGTCAGCGAAGCGCAGCGGCTGATGCTCGACCGCTACGGCATTGATCGGCTGGTGAAAGACCTGGACAGCCTGTACCGGGGACTGCTGGCAAAAAAGCGCCGGGAACGGTAATTGATGACATTCGTAGGGACACGGCAGGTCGTGTCCCTATATATTGTGGGCGTCCAGCAGCGCCAGCAGACCATGCGGGTACAGCGGCGGCGCGCCTTCTCCCCGGAACTCGTCCAGCGCCTTCCACCGGGCCACAAACAGCAGACGGTCGTCATCCTCCCGGCCTTCAATAGCCTCGCGCTGGTAGAGCGCCGGGTCCACCAGGTCGCCATCGTAGACCAATACAATTTCGTGCCCCGGCTGGCCGTTGTAGGTAAAGATGTTTTCCAGCGTGCCCAGGTAGCGCAGGTTAGCGACCGCCGCATGGATTTCCTCGTCCAGTTCGCGGGCGACGGTCTGCGCGCCGGTTTCGCCAAATTCGATGCGGCCACCCAGCGGGCGGTAGAACACTTCCTGCTTGACCGCGTCATATCCTTCCGCCGCCAGAATGCGGCCTTCACGGGAAAAGACACAAATTGCCAGTGGGCGAATTTTACCCGGTTTCATTCCTTATCCTTTGCGCACAAATCTCCATGCACGCTTCTGCAAAATGGGGTAAAAATAAGAACATGGTGAGAAACGTCCGAACCGCCTCCAGTGACGCCAGTTTATTTGAACCGAGAAGGTTAAAACCATGCTCGACACCGCCAACCTACCCACGAAATTTGCGCCTGCTGAACGCGCGCCTGCTGCCGTCGTGGAACAACAGTCGCAGTATTTCGCGGAATACCCGCTGCTGCAGCAGGTCCTGGACGCCGTGCCGGACATTTTCCTGATCGTTAATGCGCAGCGCCAGATCGTATTTGCCAACCAGACGCTGCTCAATTTCATGCGGTTGAACCCCGAAGTTTTTGTCAACGGGCTGCGACCGGGCGAAGTGCTGCGCTGCGTTCATGCCCGGGAAGAAGAGGGCGGCTGCGGCACAAGTGAATTCTGCCGGGAGTGCGGCGCGGTCAAGGCAATGCTGGCGGGTCTCAGTGGCGAAAAGTCCGTCCAGGAATGCCGGATTATGCAGGAAGATGGCTCGGCGCTCGATCTGGAAGTCTACGCCACGCCGCTGGTGGTGGATGGCGAACGGTTTTCGATCTTCGCCGTCAAGGACATCAGCGCCCAGAAGCGGCGGCAGGCGCTGGAGCGCATTTTCTTCCACGACATCTTAAACACCGTCAGCATCATCTCCGGCTTCGCTGAAATCCTGCGGGACGCGACCCCGGTGGAAATTGACGAGATTAAGGGCAGTTTTTACCAGCTTTGCCGCCGCCTGACGGACGAAATCCGCGCGCAGAAAACGCTGACGGCGGCGGAAAACAATGAACTGACGGTGCGCCCCGTCCGGCTGGAGTCGTTGGCTCTTCTGCGGGACATCAAGGCCGCCTATGACAATCACGATCTGGCGCAGGGACGCTGCATCGAGATCAGCCCCGCGGCGCGTCAGGTCGTCTTTTTTAGCGATACGGCGCTCATCCAGCGGGTGCTGATTAACATGGTCAAAAACGCGCTGGAAGCCACGCCAGAAGGCGGCACGGTAACCTTATCCTGCCATGACGACGACGAAGGAGTAGCCTTCACGGTGCATAACCCGGCGTTTATCCCGCGCAAGGTTCAGCTTCAGGTGTTCCAGCGGTCGTTTTCAACCAAAGGCTCGGATCGTGGCCTGGGCACGTACAGCATGAAACTGCTGACGGAACGTTATCTCCACGGAACCGTTTCGTTTACCACGTCCCCGGCCAAAGGAACCACCTTCATCGCTCACTACCCAGTGGCGCTGCTTCAAACCGGCTAACGATACCTGTAGGGGCGAACCGCCCGTTCGTCCCTACACCCTCACGCTGGATTCCGATTGTCCCTATTTAAACAGTCCTCGCCGTGTTGGAACGCCGTGCGTGAGCGTGGTCAGCCCGCCGCCGGTCACGTCGTAGATTGGGCGTAGTTCGTCCAGCATCAGCCTGGCGTCTCTGGGGCGGGCGCGGCGGTTCACCAGTTCCAGAAAGCCGCCATGTTCGCGGAACAGGCGCGGTGCTTCGCCTTCCACCAGCGTGTCCCAGCGCCATTTCTCCGGGTAGTAGTAATAAAAGAACAGGTAAGCGCAGGCCGTCATCACCGAGACGCCGCGGATAGCATAGCCCCACAGGTCAGCGCCGGCATGGGCAGCGATCTCCGCCGACAGCACCAGCGCTTTGACCGACAGTAGTTGGCGGAACAGGCTGCCGCCATCCCGGCCATCCACCGCCTGCGGCAGAAATCCCTCCGGGCGCACGTCGTCATGAATCGTCTGCCGGTAGATGTCGGCGCCGGCCTCGAACCAGTCCTCGCGTTCCAGTACCACTCCGGCGGCGATGTTCAGCGTGCCCAGCCACAGTTGTTCCAGCGGGGATAAACGGTCAGCCGCGTGGTGAAAGTCCGAGACGGTCACCGCCAGCGATTCCAGCCAGGCGGTTGGGGCGGGTTGGTCAAATGCCGGATGGTCGCGCAGCATTTCAAACGTTTGCGCCAGCGCCAGCAGGGTTGTAAGCTGGTCGAGCACTTCCCCATTGTAGCCCACTCCCAGATCAAGCAGCATCCGCACTGCTCGTTCGCCTACCGCCGTATCGTCGTCGAAACGGTAACGTAGCGCGTTCCACTGAGCCGCCGACAGCGCCCCGGTCTGCTCCTGCTCCAGCAGGAATGCCCAGGCCGACCGGAACGGTTCGCGGTCACGTTCCGCCCGTGCCTGCCGGATATGCTCGCCGGTAAACGTTAAGCCGCAGTGTTCAACCATTGGAGAATCGCCCTGAAGTTGCCGGAAACGCGCCGATTATAACCTATTTTCTTCCACGTCGGATGTGTGATACGATAGGTTAAAATCCCCTGAGAATAGAGTTTGTAGCGTGAACGACCAGGAACGCCCCAACCTGCCAAGTGACTCCAGCACCATGCGGTCGCCAGTTCGCCCGACCGACCTGAACAAACCGGCTGCGCCGTCCGAGCCGGAGCCGTCCCCGCTGCCGGACCCGACGCCCATACCGCTGGCGCCGGACAACCCGCAGGCCGCGCTGGACCACCTGCGGGAAAAGATGGAGGGAGTCGCCAACGAGTACGCCGATGGGAAGATCAATCGTGCCCAGTTTAACGCCATCTACGGGCGCTACAGCGAACAGCGTGCGATTATCGAACGGCTTATCCAGCGCAACCCCAACAGCGATGCCTGGAAGCAGGCGTCCGCCGCCGGCCACACCTCGTTTCTGCGCGAACATTTCGAGGCGCGCCTGCTGTTTTATCTGGTCTACCAGCACAACATCACTGTACCGCTGATGATGGGCGGCAAACAGCAGCCCAACATGGAGCATATCAGCCGGGTATTGACGTCATTGTGGGGTATGAACAGCCGGCCCAAGGTTGGTCTGGCGCGGAAGGACATGGGCAACGGCAACTGGCTGGTGCTGGCGTTGGGGGAGTTCGCCGTCACGCTGGCGATGTTTATGCTCGAACCATCGGTCGCCCAGATGAACCTCACGCGCGATTTGCATGCCGATTTTGAACGCGCCAACCGTGCGGCGCTGGAACGCGGTACACGTTCGCTGGACCGGTTTGTTTTCCCGCAGCGTGCCCTAGCGGAGAAGTATTCGTAAAGTTGCCAGTAAAAACACTTTTGATTAAGAACCTATCCGTAAATCTCTTTTATTTGTCGGTAGGGGCACGGCATGCCGTGCCCCTACGAAGGGTTTATGGATAGACACTAATCTGTTGCCGCTTGCCATCCGGAACAAACAGAATCGAATTTGCCTCCTGTAGGGACGCGATAATAGACAATACCCCTACAAAAGAGGCTTTCCAAACGGGTAACTGGAGACTGGCTCCTACAACAGCGGCTGCGGTCGGGGCAGGGGAGTCATCCGTTCAAGACTGGTCACGCAGACGACGCCGGACAGCGCAAACGCGACCGTGCCCTGATTATCCACCGCCAGTGCCCCCACACCCGCCGAGGCCGGCGGCAAATCTGCAATCAACTGAAGCTGCGGCGCGTCCTGCAGGAGGTCTATTGCATGGCGCTGGTGTGTAGGGGTCAGGTCGCTGCTGTAGGCACGGATCACGCCCGTTTCGGCGTCGCTTAACAGCAGCAGCTTACCGTTGGGGGCGCAGGCCATTCGTCCAACCGGATAATGCACGGGCAGGCGCTTCCGCACCCGCCCGCCTGAGTCCATCGGCACGACTTCGTGGCTGTTGGTGACAAAAATCGCGCTGCCGCCGTTGGACACGGCGACTCCTGGTTGCGCATCATCCTCGGCCTTCAGCCCGGTATCAAACAGCCCGACCCGGATATGCTGCTGGTAGATCGCCAGCCGGAACTGTTCGTCGAGCGCGGCGATCAGCCCGAGAAAGCGGTCAATGCCAATGGTGGTAAAGGTGGCCTCGCTTGTGTCCAGCTTTACCTCTTTGCCGTCGGTTTCCAGGTACAGCTCGTCACCGACCACATACAGCCGCATCCGGCCATCTTCAGTGGTGTAGATAGTGGTGCTACCCGCCCGCACGACCGGCAGCGCTGCGCCGTTGGGGGCAGTGAGGCCAGCCACGAATTCCTGCCACCGGGCGCTCTGGCGCGACTCGACGGCAGGCGCTTTATACGGCGTTTCGCCGACCTGCGCGCCGCTTTCCAGGTCAAAAAATGCAGCCCGGTCGCGCGCCAGCCAGACTCCCAGCAGCGGCGGCTTGCCCGGCAGGATGTCCACCCGTTGAATTGCCTGGTTCGTGAGGTGCAGTCGCCACGCTATCGTCATCAGGATTTGGGATAAACATGGGATAATTTGGGATAAGTGTAGAACACGCTTGTGAATTGCGCAAGTTTACCAATCTGCCTTAAGCCTGTCTCAGCAACCTATTTCGCTGTTTGCCTAAATTCATACTTGACACTGCCATCCATTTAGGTACAATCCTAATTAGTTGAGTGCCTAAATCGGAGGTGTGACATGGAACAGGCACCGCAGCCGCCGGAGTTTGAAACGCTGCTGAACTTCTTTAAGGCACTTGGTAACGAGAGCCGGCTGAAGATCATCGGTTTGCTGGCGGAACGGGAGCGTACCGTTGGCGAAATGGCGCAGCTATTGGGGGTGAAAGAGCCAACCGTCTCGCAGCATCTGGACATGCTGAAGTACGTCGGGCTGGTGAAGGTGCGTCCGGAAGGCAACTTCCGCTACTACTCGCTGGATAGCCAGGCGCTTATCGGTATGAATAAGGACGTGTTCAGCCGGGAAGGGCTGGCGTCCATCGTCAGCGACGCGGTTGAAAGCGGGGACGAGTTCGAGCGCAAGGTGTTTAAAACCTTTTGCGACGGCGAACGGATCGTGCGGCTGCCCACCAGCGAAAAGAAGTTCCTCGTCCTGCTGCGCTGGCTGGCGAGCCAATTCGAGTACGGTGTTCAATATCCGGAGAAGCAGGTCAACGAGATCATCAAGCGCCACCACGAGGATTACGCGCTGCTGCGGCGCGAGATGGTTGATTGGGGTTTGATGCGGCGCGAGAAGGGTATCTACTGGCGCGTGCCGCCAGAAACCACCGAAGCATAAAGTTCAAACACCGTAGGGGTGTCACTGTGAGTTATCCCTACGGTGTTATCACCCTAACGTAGGGGCACGGCACGCCGCGCCCCTACGGGTTGCACGTTTTTTCGATGATTTCTTTCGAGAACCGACTTTAGAACCGCCAGAACGGCGACGACAATCCCAGCCTGTCAAAAATCTGCTCGGCTTCCTGTGGAGTTCTGCCCCGGAATTCGGGCTTCAGCCGGTTACTGTACCATGCCTGAGCCAGTTGCCACGTCTTCGCCAAGGTCAAAAATTCGCCACGCTGCTCACCTGTCTGCCGGCACCACTCACTAATTTCAGCTTCCGACCGGAAGAGCAAGATTGTCGCTCAGGTATGTATCAGGTCATCATACCAGGCACGAGCCGGTAGTGAAAAATGTACCACCCCAGCATCAGCCTGAAGCTCACCTGCTGTAACGGCGTAACGCACCGGCTCGCCCGATAATGGATGTCGCGCTTCGATCTGCGCGTCAGCATTGAGCATCGCCGGTATCCCCAGGGAGTCCCAGGCGCAATTGGCCCATAAAGTGCGGTTGTTTATCACCACGCGGTACGAGGTCGGCACAGCCGACAGCGGATTTGCTATCCGTATCCGGTCGGTCCCGGGTTCGAGAAAGATCGTATGCCGCTGATGCAGCCGATGATAAACCTGCCTGGCCTCCTCGTCGTCGAGAGAAAAATGCCCGCCCGTTTCCTGAATTGCTGGAGGACGCCCATGCTCGACAAAAAACTGGTATATGAAATGCCGAATTTGCCAATCTTGCTCCGAAAGCACCACCTTGTCAGTCATAAAAGCCGCCCCTTAGCCTGCACAGTTACCGTACCAGAAACGTTTCAAACTGCCACATGTCGTCCTCGTCCGGCGCGGGTTTGCCCCAGTTCTCAAACGGGTCAAAGCGGTTCTTCAGCGGATTCCAGTCGGTCTGTACCGACGGGCACGGGCCGAGGTAGGGGTTCGCCACCGCCAGCACTTCCCGATGGGGCAGCTCGTCCGGCACTTTCACGCCCTGGCGCGGGTTGCGGATCATCCAGTCCAGCGCGCCCAGCACCGAGGCAGCCACCTGGAGCGTAGTCGCGTTCTGTCCCGGTACCAGCCGCCGCGCCGTGTGAATGTCCAACTGTGACCCGACCCACCAGCCGTTCAGGTCGTGGCCGAGCAGCAGCACGCCCAGTTCGTCCCTGCCGTCAATGATGTCGTCACCCAGGATGCGCTGGTCGTACTGCAATTCGTAGCTGTTCATCTTCAGTTCATGCAGCGACGCGATGGCCGAATCACACGGCATGTAGGCGTAATGCACCGTTGGGCGGTAGACCGGGATATCGTCGTCCCACACCGTCAGGTAATCGCTCAAGGTGAAGGCTTCGCCGTGCCGCACGACCATGCCGAGGATTTCGCCGCCCGGCACCCAGGAGCGCACGAAGGTATTGATGCCCATCTGGCTCAGGCAAATTTGGTTACTGGGGCCATAGGTATGAGGCTGCGCCAGCGGCGGCAGGCGGCGTTCATGTGTGCCCCAGCCCATTTCCGCCGGGGCAATACCTTCCTCGTGGAAACCGGCGATAGACCAGGTATTCACAAATTCGCCCACTCGCTTGGGTTTGTCGGTGATCTGCGTGTCGCGCTCGGAGATGTGTATCACCTTCACGCCGGTGAGCATCGCCAGCCGGGCGTAATCGGCGTCAGCCAGCGCGTGTTCCAGCGCCGACCGGCGGCGGGTCGCCAGATATTCGTCATCCAGCATCGCCCGCGTGATGTCTTCCAGCGCGATTTTCGCCCAATGGCTGACCAGACCGGGGTTCGCGCCGTGTTCGACCACCGCCGTTGGCCCCGGTTCGCGCCAGCGTCCGGTCATCTTGCGCAGCGCCATGTGCCGCACATACAACGTGCGCTCGGTGGGCGGCTTGTTTTCGATGTCGGCGTAGGGGTCCCATAGTTCGACCGAGGTATTGATGTAGAGCACGTTGTGGTCGTGGCACCACTGGATAATCTCGCAGGTGTCAATGTTCCAGGCCAGGTCTACCAGCAGGTCGCCGCTGTCCAGATACTTCGCCAGCGTGGCCGCCATGTCGTCCGGCGATAAACGATGCTGGACAAATTGCGCGCCGGCGTTCAGTGTGTCCGCGATATGGGTGCGCATGTCTTCGAAGTCCATCACCGTCAGCCGGGTGAAGTCCATGTCGAAGTGCCGCAGCAGCAGCGGTAGAAAACAGCGGGAAACCGAACCGGCTCCCAGCACCAGCACCCGACCAGCGAAGGGAATTTTTATGTCCATGCCTGTCCTTGTTCTCAACTGTCCAAACTGGCCGTAAGTCTATCACAGGCCGGCAGAAATCACGACGATTCTGCGTTGATCGGATTTACGATTTTTAGCAATGAAAACTTTAAGGCTGCTGCGCCAGGTTTGCGTTTAGACTGAGGGTAGCTTGACCTATGACGCGGCGAAAAGGTGATTCACGTGCCACTCCGGCTACCCCATCTATCGGTGCGATTAAAACTGGGACTTGTACTGGCGCTGCTGGTGCTGCTCCTGTTTGGAGTCTTGGGGATACTGGTCAGTACTTCCCAACAGTTTACCGACGATATGCGGGCGGTTCAGGCGGTTGGCGATATGCGCACTATGACCACCACGATGGAACTGCTGGCGCGCCAGATTACGACCACTGAACTGGATAAACGCGCGATTGTTCATACGATTCAATCCGAAATGGCTGCCGTTGAGGCTTATGCGCAGACGCTGGTCAGCTTATGGTATACCACTCCCAATCTGTCCCGCGCGCAGTTCACCCGGTTTCTGACCAACGCGCAGGCGCCGACGCACACCGTGCAGGACGCGGTTGCGTACGTGGCGTTTGTCCGCCGAGTTGCCAGTGACCAGCGGGTTGCCTTTGAACAGGCAGTTGTGCGCGAGGGTTTTTCCGAATTTGCCATTCATGAACACGATGCCAGCCAGCAGCCGATTCCAGCCCAGCCGCGCGATGTCTATTTCCCGATTACCTATATCGTTCCGCTGGATGCAAACCGCGCGGCGCTGGGCTTGGACCAGGCCAGCAACTCCAGCCAACTGGCAGCACTGGAGCAGGCGGCCCGCACGGGTAAGGCCGTGCTGACCACGACGTTGACCGATCCATCCGATGATTTAATCACTTATCTGCTGTATGCGCCCGTTTACGCTACTACAGCGACGCCGGAAAGCGATGAGGCGCGGCAGGCGGCGCTGGACGGTTTTATCCTGCTGGCGCTGGACCTCGCGCCGGTGATGCAGGAAGCGATGGAACAAATCAGCGAAGGCAGCAGCGTGATTCGGGTTGATGATGTCACCCAGCCGGACACCCCGCTGCTGGCTTATTACAACACGCGGATTCCGTCCAGCGGTTTGCGGGGGACATTACCGCTTGACCTGATGGGACGCCGCTGGCAAGTGACCATTGCGCTGCCGATTGATACCCGCAGTGCCCGCCAGGAACTGAATGCCGCCATGCAGTCCCTTGACCGGAGCATTGATGAGTTGCAGCCGGCGATTAATCACAGTCAGGCTGTCCTGCCCGATCTGCCGGCGCACGATTTGCGTTATGCCTACAATGATTTACGCATGGCCCGGCTGGCGCTGAAGTGGGATGTTCGCAGTTTTGTCGAGGCTTCAGACGTGGACGCCGGACGCCTGCCGTCGCTGGAAAAAGAAAGCAAAGATGTTTACGAAGGTCTGGGGCTGATCCTGACGATTCTTCAGGAGAAAGGGCGGATTCAGGCGGAGCGGAATGTCCAGAGTTCGCTGATCGCCGGCATCGGTGGGGTGGTGGCGGTGCTGGCAGGTGCTTACGTCGTTTACAACATCATCCGCGATCTCCGGCGCGTCAAACAAACGGCGCTGCGGCTGGCGGAAGGGGAACTGGAAGCGCGGAGTCCGGTGCGCTCGCGCGACGAACTGGGGCAGATTGGCAGCACCCTGAACACGATGGCCGACCGGATTCAGGCGTTATTCCAGACCGTCCGGGATAATGAAGCGCGCTACCGCATTCTGGCGGAAAACGTCGCGGACGTGATCGCCCAGACGGACCCCCAGGGGAACTTCCTGTATGTTTCGCCCGCCTGCCGCCCCATGCTGGGTTACGAGCCGGAGGAAATGGTTGGCACCAACCGCCGTGATTACGTATGCCCGGAAGATTATGAGGTAATGGCGGCCAATATCGCCGCCGGTAATGACACTCACGAATACCGGCTGCGCCGCAAGGATGGCAGCTATGTCTGGGTGGAAGCCACCTTCCGCCCACTCGATAATGGCGAGATTATCTCGGTTGCCCGCGATGTGACTGAGCGCAAGGCGGCGGTGCTGGAACGGGAAGCCGCCCGCCTCGAGCGCGAGCGCTTGCAGGAGCAGGTGATCGCAGCGCAGCAGCAGGCGATTCGGGAACTGTCATCGCCGGTGATTCCGCTGACCGACCACATCATCATCATGCCGCTGGTGGGCAGTATTGATACCACCCGTGCCCGTGACATCACACGCGGCCTGCTGGCGGGCATCAGCCAGCATCGCGCTCACATCGCTATCATTGATGTGACCGGCGTCCCGATTGTAGACAGCGGCGTGGCCGACCACCTCAACCGCACCATTCAGGCGGCGCAGCTGAAAGGCACGCGGACGATTATCAGCGGCATTTCGCCGGCAGTGGCGGAAACGATTGTTGACCTGGGGATTGACTGGGGCGGGATTGAAACGGTGCGCGACCTGCAAACCGGCCTGCAACTGGCGCTGCATGACCGCGACAGTCTGCCGCTGAACGGCAACGCGAACGGCTACCACTAACACTGGAGGATGGTTGAAAGCATGTGGTTTGCAGAGGCGACCCGCCTGGCCGCCCCTGCGATTCAATCAACCTGATTTCTTACGTCCCCGGCTCAACCACTTGCAGACTGACCTGCCCGCGCGGGGCCTGCACCACGTAGCGTAACTTCGTGGCAAACGTGTCAAAGTTGCGCGCTTCCAGCACGCCGTTCGCCAGCAGGTTGTAGGCGTTGGCGTCGTATTGTGGTGGTGCCGCGCTGGTCAGTTCCAGCCGCGCCGCGACCGTATTTGGCACAAACACCGTCACGCTGCCGTCCCGCGCCGCCAGTACCCCCAACACGTCATCCTCTGCCGAGGCCTGCGGGTCGTAATCCGGCAGCGTCACCAGCGCGTCACCGCGTTTAAGGTCCATGTTCAGGCGTTCTAGCGCTAGTCCGCTCAGGCTTAGGCTGGCCTCGCCGTTGTCGCCTACGAAGTCTACGTCCAACCCCACGCCTGGTGGCAAATCGAGCCGCAGCCGCCCACGCCCGACCGCTTCCAGCAGCGGGTAGGGGTTCGGCTGGGTTTCGCGCACGGTCAGCGTCGCGGTGCTGTCACCCGCTTCGGCATACCCCACTTCCAGCCGGCTTTCGGTGCTACCAACAAACTGTCCCGTCACCTGCCGCTCCTGCAGCGACCGCACCAGTTCCACATCGGTGTTAAGCGTATTCACCTGCACCCGCAGCAGCGTCACGCCATCACCGATGGCCTGCTCCACCGCCATTTGATAGGCATCCTGTTCGCGTGTCGCCCGCGAGGAATAGGCGTAGGCTGTCACGCCGGCCACCAGCGCCACACAGGCGACCAGCGCCAGCAGACCGCCAAAGCGCACCCGGTCGCGCAGGAGGATCACCAGCCCGACCAGCACCAGCAGCGCCGGCCAGGCGCGGGAGAACAGGTCATAAATGCCGGTGGGAATCAGGTCGAGCGCGCGCAGCAGCAGCAGCACCGCCGCCGCCAGCAGCACCAGTCCAAATACAAAATTGGTCCGCCGCCGCATGGCCTACCCCCTCACCTGGCGCAGAAAAAATACCGCGCTGAGGGCCACCAGCAGCGCCGGCCAGAACAGGTTTTGCCCGGTTGGGCCGTTCAGGCCACCGCTGACGTGCGCCAGCCAGGCCAGCAGCGTCGCTATCACCAGCACGATCACCAGCAGCAGCCAGCCTGCGCCGCCGCGCCGCCCACGAACCAGCGATTCCTGCGGTAGCAGCCACCACAGCAGCAGATAGAGCGCGGCGAATGCGCCCGTGGTCAGCACGGCCAGCGCCACAAAGACCGCGCGGAAAACCCACGCATTCAGCGGGAACAACGCGCCCAGGCCTCCGCAAACGCCGCCCAGGACGCGATCGGTAAAACTTCGGTACATTGCTTGTAACTCTTGATGCCAGCCGTTATAGTCTGCGTTCATCATACCGTTATTGGCACGATGGCGCAAAGCCGGCTGGTGTTTCAAGCGATGATGCCGGCGTTCAAGTCGGGACGAGGCTTGCCTCGTCCCTACGATACCTCTCATTGACTTTGCGACTTTGCTTCCTGGCGTCTTTGCGTTGAATCTGGAGGGATTGTATGAAAATCGGTGTAGTTGGCTGTGGATTGGTCGGCGCGACGGCGGCCTACGCGCTGGTGATGCGCGGCATAGGCCGGGAACTGGTGCTGGTGGACAAAAACATGGCGCGCGCCCAGGCGGAGGCGGCGGACATCCTGCACGCTGTGCCGTTCGCGCACCCGCTGCGGGTGGCCGCCGGGGACTATCCCGATCTGGTTGGCTGCCGGGTGGTCATCGTCGCGGCGGGCGTGAACCAGCAGCCGGGCGAAACGCGGCTGCAACTGCTGGAACGCAACGCCAGTGTCTTCCGCGCGGTGATTCCGTCCATCCTGCAGCACGCGCCGGAAGCGGTGATCGTGGTCGCCACCAACCCGGTTGACGTGATGACCCATCTCTCCGCCTGTTTCGCCGCCGATTTTAACGTGCCATCCAGCCGCATCATCGGCTCCGGCACGACGCTGGACACAGCGCGGTTTCGGGCGCTGCTGGGGCGGCACCTGGGGGTAGACTCGTACCACATTCACGGCTACGTTCTCGGCGAACACGGCGATTCGGAAGTGCTTACCTGGTCGCTGGTGTCAGTCGGCGGCATCCCGCTGGAAGAATTTACACAGCTTCGCCACACCGCGCCGCTGGACGACGCCACCCGGCAGGAGATTGACACGCAGGTGCGCCGCGCGGCGTACAACATCATCCAGGGCAAGGGTGCAACCTACTACGGCATCGGCAGCGCCCTGGCGCGCATCGTAGACGTGATTCTGCGTGACCAGCAGGCGATCTTAACGGTCTGCACGCCCGTGCCAGAGGTGGCCGGCGTTCCGGATGTGACCGTCGCTCTGCCGCACCTGGTCGGCGGCAGCGGCATTCTGGCAACCTTCCCACCGCCGCTGGACGATACGGAGCAGGCCGCGCTGCGCCGCAGCGCCCAGATCGTGCGCGACGCGATTATTGACTGCAATAAGTGAGATCAGCCAGTTTCTAAAACCGCACCGTCACGCGCACCTGCCCCAGTTCCAGTTCGTCCTGGCTGCGCAGTCGGTACGGTTCGTGCGGGGGCAGCAGCAGGCCGTTCAGGCGCGTGCCGCTGGTGCTGTCCAGGTCTTCGATGGAGACATGGTCGCCATCCAGCACCAGCGCCGCGTGAACCCGCGATACGCCGCTTTCCGCGCCGCCAAACGGGGTTAGGTCCACGTCCGGCCTGGCGTCGCCGGACTCGACGCTGCGGCCAATAACGGCGCGGTTGGTGAGTTCAAGCTGCACCGTCTGGGTGTGGCTGTTGCCGGTGATGGTGAGGGTGATTCGCCGGGAAAACATAGGCTGGTGTTGTAGAGACAAAACGGATTGTCTCCACCTTTCTTCATCAACTGCTCTGATTGTGTCAGATTCGCCCGTAATTGGCAATAGTCGTCCGGCCTCGTACAATCGGGGGGCTTTTCAGGAGTGAGCTTCATGCGACGACTAGCTTTGATTCTGACGCTGCTGGCGCTGCTCGGTATGGGCCGCACCGCCGCGCGCGAAATCCGCCAGGGCGACGAGTGTATCATCCCGGCGACAGAAGTGATACAGGACAACCTGTTTGTGCTGTGCCGGGTGCTGACGATTGATGGGCGCGTGGAAGGCAATCTGACCGGCGCGGCCTCGGTCGCCACCATCAACGGCAGCGTCACCGGGGATATCTCGCTGCTGGCCGGGGAGTTAACCTTCAGCGGCACGGCGGGCGAAAACCTGCACTTCGTCGGGCCAGTGCTGCGGATCGAGCCGGACGCGACGTTTGAAAACCCGACCGGCGACCTGGTAGCCGTGACTCTCAGCACCGATCTGGATGCGGCAGTCCAGGGCAGCGTGACTAACGTGGGGTACGAGCTAAAGCTGGGTGGCAGCACCGGCGGCGAAGTGAATTTCTGGGGCGGCGCGCTGGACATCACCGGTACGGTTGGCCGGGACGTCAACGCCGCCGTCGCCGACCCCAACGCGACGGCCTTTTCCCAATGGCTGAATCTGCTGTTCCCGTTGTTCTGGGATACGACCGTACAGAAACCGGGACTGGTGGTCGCCCAGCGGGGACGTATTGAAGGCGATTTGCTGTACACCGGCCCGGTCGAAGGCACGATCAGCGGGCAGGTGGCGGGCGAAACGGTGTTTACGCCGATCAGTTCCCAACCCGATCTGACGCAGATCATCCCG
The DNA here is from genome assembly GCA_016223085.1 of Chloroflexota bacterium. GTDB lineage: Bacteria > Chloroflexota > Anaerolineae > Aggregatilineales > Phototrophicaceae > CFX2. The sequence continues at coordinate 528,025 of JACRPS010000003.1, read as the reverse complement.
GAAGAACAGCGCGGCGGGCGCGAACTGGGCATTTATCTGTCGCAGGTCTTGCAGGAACTGCTGACGCTGACCGTCATTGGCCTGATCGGCCTGTCGCTGGCCTACCGTCCGCTGCAACTGCCGCTGCGCCAGATGCAGGCTCGCCCGCTGTGGAGCCTGGGCGCGGGGCTGCTGGCGCTGATCGTGGGTGTGCTGGCGGTTTTTGTGATCGCCGGCGTAGGCATCCTGCTGCTGATTATCCTGGGGCAGCTTCAACTCACCGGCCTGTCGCTGGCGGCCAGCATCGTGCTGATTGTGGCGACACTGGGCAGTTCGGGCGGCTTCGCGCTGGTTGTGATCTTCATCAGCCGCGTGCTGGTGGCGCTGTTTATGGGGCGGTTGATCGTACGGGTCGCAGTGGGTGACGACGGCAGCCGGCGCATCACCACTATCAGCCTGTTGGTGGGGGTGATCGTGCTGGCGCTGCTGGCGTCGCTGCCGGTCATTGGGTGGGTGATTAACCTCGCGGCGCTGCTATTTGGCCTGGGCGCGATTGCCGTGCATCTTATCGTGCAGCTTCGTCCGGCTTATGAGCGTGTGCCGGTGCTGGTCTACCGCGCGCCGGACAGCGCCCCACCACCGCCGCCGATTATCGAGGACAGCGGCAAACCTCCTGGCATGGACAACCTGCCCGCCGGCTTCCGCTGGTGGGACGATTAAAGATCGTCCAGTTCGCCATTCCGCAGGGCAATCTCAAAGGCGCGGCCAACCAGCAGGATATGTTCGATCCAGGTAGCGAGATCATCTTCGCTCATATTTGCCATCAGCGATTCGATCAGATCATCGGGCGAGTTATACAGCACTTCCGTTGACAGACAGGCCATCGCCTGCATCACCGAATCGCGGGACTGCGGCGGTTCGCCTTCCATCAACCGTTGGAACCAGCGTTCAATGATGGGGTGTATCTGCTCACAGGACGACCCTTCATCCAGTTCGCGGTTCGCCAGGTCTTCAAATTCGTCCAGCCACTTGGGGTCTTCGGAAGAGTGATCGCTCATCAGTTGCTCCCGGAATACGCTGTTGGTTATGTTCAGTGTACCCGAAACAGGGGTGTTTGCTCAAGTTACCACATCTGTTTTGAGTCCATTGTACTGCTGATTGAGTAGAACACAAGTGCGATTCGTGGGCTGCCGGGCCAGGTTAATCAGCCTATTATTCACCTCAAAAGCAGCTATAATGGCGGCGGCAAATTTATCCAGGTTGGTACGGTATGCGTAAATGGCTGGTGGTCGGCCTGGGGATTGTTATCAGTCTGGTTTTCCTGTGGCTGGCATTTGGCAATCTGGAACTGACAGCCGTTCTCGGCTACATCCGGCAGGTAAACCTGCTGTGGCTGGCGGCAGCAGTGGTCGTTTTTATCGTCTCGGTGGTGCTGATCGCCTGGCGCTGGGGTTTCCTGCTGCGGGCGGTTTCAACCGTTCCCCTCGGCTATCTCACCCAACTGGTGATGATCGGCTACATGGGCAACAACGTGTATCCGTTCCGCAGCGGCGAAGTGCTGCGGGTGGTGCTGCTCCAGCACCGCTATCGCGTGCCAATTGCCAAATCGGCGACGACGGTCATCATCGAGCGTGTGTTTGATGGGCTGGTGATGCTGACGTTTATCATCGTGGCGCTGCTGTTTGTGCCGATTGCCACGCCGGAAATCAATACCATGATTAAGGTCGCTTCGGTGGTGTTCCTGGGTGCGGTGGCCGTGTTTTTTGTGCTGGCGTTCCGTCCCGGCCTGATGCGCGCCGTGCTCCGCCTGTTTGAGCGATTTTTGCCCGCGCGGCTGGCGCAGCTTGTCAACGACATCGGCGAAGACATCCTCAATGGTCTGGAAGGGCTGCGCAGCCCGAAGGATTTAGCGGGCGCGGTGGCGGCCTCGTTTGCGAGCTGGCTGGTCCACGCCGTGGTGTACTGGATGGTCGCGGCGGCGTTTGGGCTGCAACTGGGCTACCCGGTCATGCTGCTGGCCGTCGGCATGGTCAACCTCGCCGGACTGATTCCCGCATCGCCGGGGCAGATTGGCATCTTCGAATATTTCGGCGGGCTGGCGCTGATCGCCGCCGGCGTGCCGCGCGAGCAGGCGAAAGCCTTCGCGCTGGTGACACATGTCGTCGTCTGGTTACCGGCGACTGTACTGGGATTCTACTATCTGATTCGCCAGGGACTTGGCTGGTCGGCCATCACCCACGCCCGCGAACTGGAAACAACGGCAGTGGGGGATTAGCTTTTGGCGATTGGCAATTGGCAGTTGGCTGAAGGTAAAAACTGATAACTGATGACTGAAAACTCCAAACTATCCGTAGCGATCATCGGCGCGGGCGCGGCGGGACTGGCCGCCGCCTGGGATTTGGCGCGCGCCGGGCATCAGGTCGAAATCTTCGAGGCCGAACCGGAAGTGGGCGGGCTGGCCGCCGGCTTCCGCGACGAGGGCTGGGACTGGTCGCTGGAAAAGTTTTACCATCACTGGTTTGAAACCGACACGGACATTCTGAAGCTGGTGGATGAACTCGGCTGCGCCGACAAAGTGCTGTTCCCACGCCCCAAAACCAGCTACTGGATTGACGGCAAAATCTATCGGTCAGAGATGAACGCTTCGGCGCTCCGGCTGCCGCTGTCACCCCTCAGCCTGTTCCGGCTGGGGCTGGCGGGCGTGTACCTGAAGTTTATCACCAAGAACTGGCGCGCGCTGGAAACAGTCACCGCCGACCAGTGGATGCGGCGCGTAATGGGCGACGAAGCCTACAACCGCCTGTGGCGTCCGCTGCTGATCGGCAAGTTCGCCGACCGCTACCAGGACGTAAACATGGCCTGGATGTGGGCGCGCATTTACACGCGCTCTGTTCGGCTGGGCATTTTCGAGGGCGGTTTCCAGTCCTTCCTAAACACGCTGGCGGACGCCGTGCGGGGTAAGGGCGCGGCCATCCACCTGAACACGCCAGTGCAGCAAATAGCGGCGCAGAACGTCCAGCCGGCGCTGACGGTTAACGGCGAAACCCGCGTCTTCGACCGCATCATCAGCACCACTTCGCCCGGCCTGATGCTCAAACTCACGCCCGATTTGCGACAAACGCCCTACGGCCAGCAGGCCGCCGCGCTGGAAAGCATCGGCGCGATCTGCGTTGTGCTGGCATTGAAACAATCAGTGCTGACCGACGGCACGTACTGGCTGAACCTGCCGGCCACCTCGGCGGACAAACGCGCCAGCGAGTTTCCGTTCCTGGCGTTGGTGGAGCATACCAACTTCCTGGACAAGCGCCATTACGGTGGTGATGTGCTGGTGTACTGTGGCGATTATATCCCCGCCGACCACGAATACTTTAAACTGAGCGACGATGCGCTGGTGGAACGCTTCCTGCCGGCACTGAAGAAGGTGAACCCGCAGTTTGCACCGGGTTGGATTCGGAAAAGTTGGGTATGGCGCGCGCCTTACGCGCAGCCCGTACCGGGCGTGAACCACAGCGCGAAGATTCCACCGCTGCAAACGCCGCTGTCCGGCGTTTACTGGGCCAGCATGAGCCAGGTCTACCCCTGGGATCGCGGCACGAATTACGCCGTTCGCATCGGGCGCGACGTGGCGAAGCTGGCAGTTAAGGCGGATGCAAGGGTGGAACGATAAGGTTGGCGTCATGTTTGAGGATTCCGGATTATTCCGCTGCGAATGATCACACCTACTATCTGTATCAATTTCCATTACAATAGGCGCATAAGCTCGATCAGGCGGCTTCTGGTCGCCAACCTATCTCGCTGAGTAAGGAGTTTCCATGAAAATTCTCGTCGCTGGAACCGGATTTGTTGGCCTGACCCATGCCGCCGTCATCTCCGAATACGGCCACGAAGTCTACGCCTACGACGTAGACGAACAGAAACTTGCCGCTTACTGCTCCGGCGACCCGGAGCAGATCGAGAAATACGTCAACGAACCTGGCCTGTCAGACATCATCGCGGAAAATCTCAACCGCTACCTGTTTTTCTGCCATGCGGACGAGGTGGAAAACATCATCGAAGGCACAGATGCGATTTTCCTGTGTCCACCCACGCCGCCGAATCCGAACGGCTCATCTGACCTCAGCTACTACTTTGGCGTGGCGAACCACCTGGCGCGGTTGCTAGCAAAACGGCAGGACCAGCGCCGCGTGGTGCTGATTAACAAAAGCACCGTGCCGATTGGCACAGCTCGCCAGCTTGAAGGTGTGCTGAAGCAGCATAACGTCCCCAACGCCGGTGTTGCGTCCAACCCTGAATTCCTGCCGGAAGGTGACGCAGTGGAGAAATCGCGCCGCCCGGATCGCGTGGTGGTTGGCGCGGACACGGAAGACGACTTTAAGATCATCCGCCGCATTTACTCGCAGTTTGTGAATCACGTTCGTATTCGCTACATCGAAACCACGCCGGAGACGGCGGAGGCGATCAAGTACGTTGCCAACACGCTGCTGCTGACGTACATCTCCTTCTGGAACGGCGTCGGTGCGCGGCTGGGCGAAGCCTTCCCTAACATCCGTATGGAAGACCTGAAGCGCGGCGTGACGGCGGACAACCGCATCAGCACGTGGGGGTCGTATGTGTCCAACGGTGCGGGCGGCTCGTGCTTCGGCAAGGACATCCAATCGCTGATCTACCAGTTTAAAACCGCCGGACAGGCCGCCGACCTGCTGCAATCGGTCTACAACATCAACGAATACCAGAAGACCTACATGGTAGACCGCGCCGTGCGCGAAGCGGGCGCGAACTTCAACAACAAGACGGTGGCACTGCTGGGGCTGGCCTTTAAACAGCGCACCAACGACATGCGCGATGCCTCGTCACTGGCGGTGGTCAACGCGCTGCTCGGTCGTGGCGTGAAGGCGATTCGCGCCTACGACCCGCTGGCGATGCACGAGGCGCAGCGGTTCTTCAACCCGGAAGAAAACCATCTGTTCGAGCGCATCAGCTACCACAACTCGCCCAAAGAGGCGCTGATGGGCAGCGATATGCTGTTCATTTCCACCGACTGGGAAGAATTTCGCGGCCTGTCGCGCACCATCGAGCAGACCGTGCCACCGCCGTATCTGGTGATTGATGGCCGCCGCATGATTCCCGATTACATGGAACTGGTCGAACGCGGTTACGGTTATCTCGCCGTCGGCTCGCCCTACCTGCACAAGAACGGCTCATAGCGGCTGCGACATTCAGAATTGAAATGGCAGCAGCAGACAGGGGGCGGAAGCTCCCTGTTTGGTTTTTCCACAATATGATATGTTTATTGCGCTGGAAAGGAATGGGGCATGCCAGAAAAAGACGCTCTACAAAGGCTCGGAGATGAAATATTTAACCTCATTGAGAGATATGACATTGCTGCCGAAATGTATTCAATGAATATCCGTATCTCAAGAGAAGAATATGACAGACTCAAGCATGATTTGGCGGGTAGCAATTTAGGAACCACAATTGCACTAGCAGGCGACCGATGGTCAATTCAGCTTCTGTTCCCATTCCTGACTTTAAAACCATCTGATGAGCAAGAATAGCTAAGAATTATCAGAAGCAGCAAATTGGCAGCAGCGATCAGCGATGCAATCGCCTCAGAATCGTGTACTATAGAAGGTAGTAACACGAGGTAATGGAAGATGATGAAGAGTGTTGAAATCCGAATTCGGGTAACGCCGCAAGGCCAGCTTATTCTACCGCCACAGCCAGACATCGAACCGGGTGAGTACAATGCCGTCCTGGTGATTGAAGCGGAAACGCCAAAGACCAAACGCGCTCCCCTGAACTTACCTGTCGTTGATCTCGGCCCCTGGCCGGAAGACCTCTCGCTCCAACGCGAGGATTTGTATGACGACAAGCCGTAGATACATTTTTGTTGATACGAATGTCCTTGTTTATGACAGGACAGCCTTCAACGCCAGCTTGAATCCCGGCAGCACATCATCCCCATCCAGCACGTCATCAGCAGACAGCACCAGCGTTTCTCGCCCTGGCCGGTAAATCTCCACGCTTTCGCCCGGCAGCACCAGAACGACCATCTTAACGCCCTGCCGGATATATGCTCGCGCTTTGCGCCGCTGCGCTTCTCTCGACTGCGTATCCGACCGGATTTCGACCACGAACAGCGGCGGCGTGGTCAGATAATCCGCGTCGCTGGCCTCGTTGATACACACGTCAGGGATGAACTTCTCGCCGTTGAGGACGTGCAGCACTTCGGTGTAAACGACGCCAATTGGGTGCTGCTGCGTGTACGTTTCCAGCGCGGCGGCGAAAATAACCTGCTTCCGGCCATGCAGCGGCTTGGGTGACACTTCAACCATCTCTCCATCCACGAAGTCAAAGCGTTTATCCGGGTGCCGGTCGGCAAACGCCAGAAACTCTTCGGCAGTTATTTCCTTTGGCAGAAACATCGCCTGCGCCTTTCACTCGGATACAGTATACCATCAACATTCGATCTGGCTTTTCGGCAGGTTTGAGTCGGCTTCAGCCGACTTCCCGCCGGATTGGGGCTGCCGGACGTTTCAACGTCTGGCGGCCATGATATAATGCGGGCACAGCGACGGAGTAAGGAACAATGGCCGATCAACCAGTCACCGGCCTGGGCATTAATGACATTCTGGGCGACAAACGCGAAGCAATACTGAAGTTGGCCGAACAGTACGGCGCGTCCAACGTGCGCGTGTTTGGCTCAGTCGCGCGGGGCGAAGCGCGGCCTGACAGCGACGTGGATTTCATCATGCAGTTCCCGGATAGCACCAGTATTTTCGACATGGTAGGTCTGTGGCTGGACTTGGGTGAGTTGCTGGGGCGAGAGGTTGACCTGATTGCCGATCATCCTTCCGGTGGGGAAATTATGCGAATTGCGCTTCAGGAAGCTGTCCCGTTATGAAGAAGCCATCACTATACCTAAACGATTTACTGGATCACCTCGACGCGGTACGTGACTTCACTTTGGATGGTCGCGAAACGTTCTTGCTGGATCGTAGAACTCAAATGGCGGTCATTCGTGCTTATGAAGTCGTTGGTGAGATTGTAAAACGTCTGCCGCAATCTCTTAAAGATGCGAATCCTCAAATCAACTGGAAGAAGCTCATCGGTTTCCGTGATTTTCTTACCCACAATTACGAAGAGGTGATCTTGCAGTATGTCTGGAACGCTGTTGAAGACCTCCCCAATCTGCGCGCGGCTGTCGAGGCTGTACTGGCTTCTCTGCCAGACAACGACTCGCAGTAACAATCACCCACCTCTCACCTTTCGCTGGTAGCAAACACCCTTATGACATGTTATGATATGCAGCGATTGGGGGATGGTCGGTGATCATCCCCCCTTTTTCAGTAGGGCATCCGTAGGGGAGGGTCTTAGACCCTCCCCTACATTCCAATCAGGCACAGGCATAAAAGGAAAAGAGAGGCTATGGCAGGTGTGTCCCGCCATCAACTGGACAACGGGCTAACGGTACTGTTAAAGGAGCAGCACAGCGCACCGGTGATTAGCTGGTGGGTGCTGTACCGCATCGGCAGCCGCAACGAGCGTACCGGGCAGACGGGCGTTTCCCACTGGGTCGAGCATATGATGTTTAAGGGCACAGGGCAGTTCCCCGGCGGCGATCTGGACAAGATGATTAGCCGCGAAGGTGGCACGTGGAACGCCCAGACCTCAATGGATTACACCGCCTACTTTGAAACCATGCCTGCTGACCGGATTGATCTGGCGCTGCGGCTGGAAGCCGACCGCATGGTCAACGCACAGTTCGAGCCGGAGGAAGTGGAGTCCGAGCGCACCGTGATTATCTCCGAACGCCAGGGCGCGGAAAATTCGCCGCTGTTCTGGCTGGGCGAGGAAGTGCGCGCGGCGGCCTTCCGCGTACACGGTTATCACCACGAAATCCTCGGCGACCAGGCCGATCTGGAAACGATGACCCGCGACGACTTATACAACCATTACCGCCGGCACTATATGCCCAACAACGCCATTGCGGTGGCCGTCGGCGATTTTAACAGTGCGGACATGCTCAGGCGTGTCGAAGAACTGTACGGCACAATCCCACCGGGCGATTTGCCAAAACTGTTCCAGCGGCCAGAGCCGGAACAGCAGGGCGAGCGCCGCGTCCGCGTGGAACGCCCCGGCAGCAACCACTTTCTGGAAGTTGCCTACCACGCTCCTGCCGCGACCGACGACGACTGGTTTAAGCTGGCGATTCTCAACAGCGTGCTGACCGGCCCCAGTGGTATGGGCGGCGGCAGCGTGGATAACAAAACCAGCCGTTTGTACCAGGCGCTGGTGAAAAGCGAAATCGCCGCCGATGTGGACGGCAGCATCATGCCCACGATTGACCCCTACCTGTACGATCTGGTGGCGACCCTGCGACCGGGCCGGACGCTGGAAGAAGCCGAGACCGTCGTGGAACGGGAAATCGAACGGCTGCGAAACGAACCGATCAGCCAGGCAGAACTGGACAAGGCCAAAAAGCAGGCGCGCGCCCTGTTTGCCTATAGTACCGAGCGCGTGACAGCACAGGCCTTCTGGCTGGCGTTTGCAGAGAACTTTGAAAGCTACACCTGGTTCGAGCACTACGTCCCGCGTCTGGAAGCGGTCACCATTCAGGACGTACAGGACGTGGCGCAGCGTTACCTCCGTCCGCAGAACCGCACGGTTGGCTGGTTCATCCCCACCGGCAACGGCGCGACGGACTACGAAGGCGAGGAATAAACGATGCCTAACAATGGAGCGTTACCCGGCCCGGATACGATCACGCGGGTGGTACTGGACAACGGCATCACCGTGCTGGTCTACGAAAATTACGCGGCGCAGTCGGTGGTGCTCACCGGCGCGCTGACGGCGGGCAGCCTGTTTGAAGCGCCGGAGAAAGCCGGTCTGGCGAGCATGACCGCCAGCGCCCTGATGCGCGGGACGGAGCAGCATGACTTTGACACGCTTCATGCCAGTCTGGAAGACATCGGCGCGGACCTGGACATCGGCGCGGGCGTGCATACTGCCGGGTTTAACGGAAAGGCGCTGGCGGAAGATTTGCCGATTCTGGTCAATATCCTGGCAGAGGCGCTGCGGCAGCCTGTGTTCCCGCCGGAACAGGTGGAACGCCTGCGCGGCGAGATCATCACCGGCTTGCAGTACCGCCAGCAGGATACCCGCTTCCGCGCCAACCGCGCCTTCCGTGATGCGCTGTACCCGGCCAACCACCCGTACCACTACAGCACGCGCGGCACGTTGCAAACCGTGCCCCAGATTGAACTGGGCGATCTGCATTCTTTCCACCAGCGTTATTACGGCCCGGCGGGTATGATTGTCGTCATTGTCGGGGCGGTAAAGGCGCAGGAAGCGGTCGAGATTATCCGCGCGAAATTTGTGGACTGGCACAACCCGGCGCAGCCCGCGCCGGCACCGCTGCCCGACGTACCGCCGGTAGATGAACTGCGCCGCGTGGCCGTCACCGTCCCCGGCAAAACCCAGTCGGACATTGTGCTGGGCGTTCCGGGGCCGTCGCGCTTTGCGCCAGATTACCGGGCGGCGGTGCTGGCGAACAGCATCCTGGGGCAGTTTGGCATGATGGGGCGCATTGGCGAAGAAGTGCGCGAAAAACTGGGGCTGGCCTACTACGCCTACAGCAGCATCGAGGGCGGGCACGGCCCCGGCCCGTGGAGTGTCAGCGCGGGGGTGAATCCGGCCAACGTGCAGCTTGCGGTGGACAGCATTGTGAAGGAGATCCGCCGCCTGACCGCCGAGCCGGTCAGCGACGAGGATTTGGCCGACAACAAATCGTACTTTACCGGCCACCTGCCCCTGCAACTGGAGAGCAACGAAGGGATTGCCGGCTCCATCCTCAACATCGAATTGTACAACCTGGGACTCGATTACCTGCTGAAAGTGCGCGACGAGATCAACGCGCTGACCAAAGACGATCTGCTGGCAGCCGCGCAAAAGTACTGGAACCCCGATGCTTTCGTCATGGCGGTGGCCGGGCCGGAATGAGGGCAGTGCCGAGGGATGAGGGATGAGGGCTGAGTAGCGGCTACTCGTTGGGGCTGCCCCACATTGAATAACAGTTCGATGAGAGATCCGCACGGGTGACTGGACGCGGCGACACTTCCGTGTCATGCTCTAGCGGACGCGGGTGGGGGAAGACTCTGCCCGCGTTTTTGTTGGCAATCATGAGGAGTACCGTATGCGTAAACGGCTGTACCTGTGTTTATTGATGCTGCTCGGTTTCTCGGTAGTTCAGGCGCAGGAGCCGTCTACGCGCACTACCGCGCCTGACCCGGCAACCGTGCGGCTGGTCGAAGTGGTCGGCGGCTTCCAGCGTCCTGTGCTCGTAACTCATGCCGGCGACGGCTCTGGCCGGCTGTTTATTGTCGAGCAGTATGGGCGGATTCACGTATATCAAAACGGGGAACTGCTGGCGACGCCCTTTCTGGACGTAGCCGACCTGATCTCGACCAGCGGGAACGAACAGGGGCTGCTTGGATTAGCCTTCCACCCGGATTACGCCAGCAACGGCATGTTTTTTATCAACTACACCGACACCAGCGGCGATACCGCCATCGTGCGCTATACGGTTTCTGCTGATGCCCCAACTCGTGCCGACCCACAGAGTGCGAAAATCATCCTGCAAATCGGGCAGCCATATCGCAATCACAACGGCGGCCATCTGGCCTTTGGCCCGGATGGCTACCTGTATATCGGCATGGGCGATGGCGGTTCCGCCGGCGATCCACAGGGGCACGGGCAGAACCCGGCCAGCCTGCTCGGCAAGCTGCTGCGCCTGGATGTCAACGCCGGCGACGGCTACAGCATTCCGGCGGATAATCCGTTTGCCGGTAACAATCAGTACGCGCCGGAAATCTGGGCGTTGGGGCTGCGCAACCCCTGGCGCTTCAGCTTCGACCACGCCACCGGCGACCTGTATATCGCCGATGTCGGCCAGAACGCCTGGGAAGAAGTGAACTTCCAGCCGGGGGACAGCGCCGGTGGGGGAAACTACGGCTGGAATTTTCTGGAAGGCACGCATCCTTATTCCAGCGCAGCCGCGCCGGACGGGCTGACCATGCCGTTTTTTGAGTACTCGCACCGGGAAGGCGGCTGCTCCGTGACCGGCGGCTACGTCTACCGGGGAGAGGCCATCCCCGATCTGCAAGGCGTATACCTGTTCGGCGATTACTGCTCCGGCGTGATCTGGGCCAGCTACCGTGACGGGGCCGGAAACTGGCAGACCAACCGTTTTCTGAACACGGGCGATACCATCAGCTCGTTCGGCGAAGACGAAGCCGGGGAGCTGTACCTCGTCAGCCACAGCGGCACGATCTTCCGCTTCGAGCCAACCGCGTAACGATCAAGGGGGCGCACCGCCCCCTCCTGAGCCATCGTATGGATTTGTCTGCGCCGTCAGGGACTGGCGCGAATGCGCCGTTCGGCCAGACGCAGCGTGCCGTAACCCAGCGCCAGCGGCAGGAGCGAGGGGAGTATCAGCGCGGTCAGCAACTGCGCCAGACTGAGGCCATCCGTATCCCCAAAGACGGCCCAGGCCACAATGCCAAAACAGGCGCACCAGTAGACCAGCACCAGCAGAACCGCCAGCGCCAGCGCGCCAACCTGCCGGCGCAACAGCCCGGCGCACAGCAGGCCAATCATCCCGCTGAGGTAGGTTTCGGCTAACGGCTGGAAGGCGATGGCGGCCAGCCCGGCGACCAGCACCAGCGCGGCGTGCTCCACCGGAAAATCAGCAAACCACAGACCAAAAACCATCAGGCCGATCACTGCCATGCCCTGAAGCAGCCGGTACAGGCCCATCACCCAGCTTTGATTCAACTGCCAGAAGCTGCCGGCCCAGGTCGTGAGCAGCAGTTCGCGCGCGGAAAACGGCGTGACGCGCAGCACCGGCCAGACCTGTTTCACCTGCGCTTCGTGCAGACGACCAGCCATGACCAGCGCCTGCTGGACGAGAATCGCCAGCCAGAGGAACAGGTACAGGATGGGCAGGCTGAGGCCACCAAAGAGCATAAACAGGCCAACCGCACTGCCAAAAACGACGTAACGCAGTTCGCCGGAAGCACGCCGGTGCAGCGCGTGGCGGACCAGCGGGTGCGACCGGCGCATCCAGCCGGGCAGCCAGCGTTCGTTGAGGAGTTGTTCAATCATGTCTGTATTGTAGGGGATGAGCATCAGAACCGGATAGAAGATGTCAAGAGGCTCGGTCAAATACACACAAGTGGTTAACAAAGATCAGATAGGAGGCGGTTGGCTGTTGGCAATTTCAGCCGGCGGCGGAAGGGAGGGGGTGCTGCCGCTCAGATTGCCAGGATTGCAGATATAAGACTGAAGGAAAAGCGTAACACAGAAGCATGGAGACTCAGAGGCACAGAGGTAAGATTTAACGCAAAGAGGCAAAGGGGCAAAGGCGCAAAGGGGAAAGAAGCGATGAGGGATGAGTAAAAGGCATGGCAAGTCCTGATGGTGGCGTCTATTAAGAGTATAGGGGAAAGTGGGCGCGGCGGGGTGGACATTTGTTTGAACATTTGTTCAAGTGACAGCCTATGCCAGTGATCGAATGTTTTCATAGACCTCACCCCCACTCGCTACGCTCGTTTCCCCCTCTCCATCCAATGGAGAGGGGGTTAGGGGGTGAGGTTGTTGGTGGAGTTTCTTCGACTTCTGGCTTAAGTGAGTTATCGAATGTTTTGGTAGGGGCACGGCATGCCGTGCCCCTACGGATTGCACGTTTTTTCGTTGATTTGTTTCGAGAACCTACTTTAGGCGACCGATCAGGTCGCCCCTGAAGGTGTGTGGCGGGCAGTAGCCCGGCGGCGGTTGTGTCCGGCTACTGTATGAGCGTTTGGGGCGCGTTGGCCGGCAGACACACGGTGAAGGTCGTGCCGCGCCCTTCTTCGCTTGCCACCTGAATCGTCCCGCCGTGCGCGTCCACGCTGTTTTTGACGATTGCCAGTCCCAGCCCCGTGCCCTTGATGTCGTGGACGTTTGACGCCCGGTGAAACAGTTCAAACAGGCGCGACACATCCTTTGGTGGGATACCGATTCCGTCATCCGCGACTGTGAAGGTTACTACATGGTCGTTAACCACGACGCCAAAACGAATCTCCGTACCTCCCGGTGAATACTTGATGGCATTGGAGAGCAGATTGCCCAGGATGTGCCGCAGCAGGTGTTCGTCAATATAGGCGGACTGACGCGACCCGCTGATGGAGAACACAAAACGATGCGAGTCCGGGTCGGTCAGGCGGATTTTTTCCATCAGACTGGCGGAAAACGTCACCACATCCAGCAGTTCCGGCTGGAATGCCTGTTTGCCGGCATGAAAGCGATTCAGAGTCAGCACGTTATCCAGCATCGTGACCATGTAACGCGACTGGATTTCGATTTCCTCCAGATGCTGCGCGCGTCGTTCCGGAGACAGCCGGTCGAAATAATGGCGCAGGGCTTCTTTCGCCGAAAGAATCACGGTCAGCGGCGTGCGAAATTCATGCGCGACGAAGGCGATAAAGTCTTCCTTAAGCTGCACAATCTCCCGTTCGCTGATGGCCTCGCGGCGGAGGGTTTCGGCTTCGGTCAACTGCTGTTCGGCGCGCCGGCGCTCGGTCACGTCATAAACAGCACAGGTCACGCCGATGATGCTGCCCAGCCGGTCGCGCAGCGGTTCGGCAGTCAGCTCAAACAAGGACAGCGTGCCGCCAACTGTCATAGACACCATTTCACGCGCGCCCGCGCCGGTGTCAATCACGCGCTGTTTGATCGCCATCACCACCTCCGCTTCGTCTGATGAAACCAGATCGCTGTCGCGCTTACCAATGATGTCTTCCGGCTGCAAGCCGCCAGCCGGGTTGTAAATCCAGGTATAGCGCAGTTCGAGGTCATGGTTAAAGACAATCACCGGCGAAGCAGCCAGCGCCACGCGGAAACGCTGCTCGTTTTCGCGCAGGGCGTTTTCCGTTTTCTCGCGCTCCTCGATTTCGCGCACGAGGCGGGCATGGCTCGCCACCATTGCTGTTTGGTGCTGCTCTACTTGGGCGAAAACGGTATCCACTGACCGACGCGCCTGGATTAAAACCAGCGCCACAAACAGAAACAGGCTGCTGTAAAGAATCCAGCCGGAAAGGGCCGGCTCCGACAAGCCCGGCCCTGCCAGCACAAACGCGACGCCAATCAGGATGGACAGCAGGGCAGCAACAAGCGCGGCGCGGCCACTGAGGAGCAAACCGGCCATGAGAATGACGGCAGTGTAAAGCGCAAAGATGGGATTTGCCACGCCATGCAGCGGCAGCGCAGCAAAGGTAATGGCCGCAAAACAAACAACAATCACTATAACGGTGGCCAACCGGACGTGACCACCCTGAAACAGAATAAAAGACACAAACTGGACAAACAGAACCAGGATATTGAGGTTGAGGGATGCGACTTCAGATCGGTTGACTAAGAGCGTGGCAGCGATGTTGACGAGGTTGATGGCGAGGGTAATCAACAGGATGCTGCGTGTCAGTCGGGCTGTGGGCGTCTTTTGCTCATTCTCAAGACCCCGTTTGAACGACAGGCGTTCAAAAGGGTAATTCACAAACGATTCCTCTGTAACATTAATCGTTTAAGGTTAAATAATATGATAATCCTATTGTTACGGAAACAACATGATAGTTACATGATAAAGTTGTCCAGCAAAGGTGAACAAACAGGCTGAACAAGCGCGTAAATTCGATGGGCAGCGGGGAAGGGGAAAGGACTGGGGCGGGCACATAGGCCCACCCCCACATCTTACGCCATCTCGACCTGCGGCACAGTGGTGAAGGTCAGGCCGTCGCCGGTGGTGTTCACGTCCACGATCAGGTGGTCGCCGTCCTTCACATCGCCTTCCAGGATGTGCAGCGCCAGCGGGTCTTGCAGGTCGCGCTGGATGGCACGTTTGAGCGGGCGCGCGCCGTAGACCGGGTCGTAACCGCGTTCCGCCAGATACTGCCGGGCGTCGGCGGTCAGTTCCATTGTCAGGCCGCGCTGTCTGAGCAGGCGTTCCAGTCGCCGGAGTTGAATGTCGACAATCCGGACGATGTCTGCCGGCGTCAGGTTACGGAACAGGATGATCTCGTCAATCCGGTTCAGGAATTCCGGGCGGAAGTGACGGTCGAGTTCGTCCATCACGGCGTTACGAAGCTGCGCTTTGTCCGCGTTTGGCCCCATCTGCTTGATGAGGTGGCTGCCGACGTTGCTGGTCATGATGATAACCGTGTTGGTGAAGTCCACCGTGCGGCCCTGACCATCGGTCAGGCGGCCATCGTCAAACACCTGGAGGAAGATGTTAAACACCTCCGGGTGCGCCTTTTCGATCTCGTCAAACAGCACCACGCAGTACGGGCGGCGGCGGACGGCTTCGGTGAGCTGGCCGCCTTCCTCGTAGCCGACGTATCCGGGCGGCGCGCCGATCAGCCGGGCGACGCTGTGGCGCTCGCCGTATTCGCTCATATCAATCCGCACCATCGCGTCTTCGTCGTCAAACATAAACTCCGCCAGCGCCCGCGCCAGTTCGGTTTTGCCGACGCCGGTCGGCCCCAGGAACAGGAACGTGCCAATCGGGCGGTTCGGGTCCTGCAGGCCGGCGCGGCTGCGGCGCACCGCCGATGAAACGGCGCGCACCGCGTCTTCCTGACCTACCACACGTTCGTGCAGGCGGTCTTCCATGCGCAGCAGTTTTTCGATTTCACCTTCCATCAGGCGCGACACGGGAATGCCTGTCCAGCGCGAGACAACGCTGGCGATTTCGTCCGCGTCCACCTCTTCTTTCAGCATTGCGCCGTCTTTTTGCAGGTCACGCAGCCGGGCTTCCTGCTCGGCAAGCTGGCGTTCCAGTTCCGGCAGGCGGCCATAACGCAGGCGGGCGGCGGCTTCCAGATCGGCGCGGCGTTCGGCCTGCTCAAGCTGGACGCGGGCCTCGTCAAGCTGCGCCTTCGTGTCGCCGATGGACGTGATGGCATCCTTTTCGGTCTGCCAGCGTGCCGTGAGCGCGTTCTGCTGCTCGCGCAGGTTCGCCAGTTCGTTTTCAATCGCTTCGAGCCGCTGCTGCGACGCTTTATCGCGCTCCTTCTTCAGCGCCTCGCGCTCGATCTCCAACTGCATGATCTGGCGGTCAACCATTTCCAGCGGCAGCGGCTTGGAGTCAATCTGCATCTTCAGCCGCGCTGCCGCTTCGTCAATCAGGTCAATCGCCTTGTCCGGTAGCTGGCGGTCGGGCAGGTAGCGTGCGCTCAGGGTTGCTGCCGCGATCACGGCGCTATCCTGAATGCGGACGCCATGATGGACCTCGTAACGTTCCTTGAGGCCGCGCAGGATGCTGATGGTATCCTCAATGCTGGGTTCATCCACAAATACCGGCTGGAAACGCCGTTCCAGCGCCGGGTCTTTTTCGATGTACTTGCGGTATTCGTCCAGCGTGGTCGCGCCAATCGCCCGCAGTTCACCACGCGCCAGCATCGGCTTAAGCATGTTGCTGGCGTCCATCGAACCTTCGGCAGCGCCCGCGCCGACGATGGTATGCAGTTCGTCCAAAA
Source organism: Chloroflexota bacterium (assembly GCA_016223085.1). Lineage (GTDB taxonomy): Bacteria > Chloroflexota > Anaerolineae > Aggregatilineales > Phototrophicaceae > CFX2. The sequence continues at coordinate 511,478 of JACRPS010000003.1, read as the reverse complement.
ACAGGATGATGCGCCCGTTGCTGTCGGACACTTCCTTTAAGACGGCTTTCAGGCGTTCCTCAAATTCGCCACGATACTTGGCGCCGGCCACCAGCGATCCCATGTCGAGGGCGATAATCTGCTTGTCGCGTAGCCCTTCCGGCACGTCGCCGTTAACGATGCGCTGCGCCAATCCCTCAACAATGGCAGTTTTGCCGACACCCGCCTCGCCGATCAGCACCGGGTTATTTTTGGTGCGGCGGCTGATGACCTGCACCACGCGGCGGATTTCCTCATCGCGCCCGATCACCGGGTCAAGTTTGCCCTGCCGCGCCAGCGCCGTGAGATCACGGCCATATTTCTGCAACGCCTGGAACGTGCCTTCCGGGTCTTGCGAGGTGATTCGCTGGCCGCCGCGAATGGCCGTCAGCGCCTTCAAAATGGAATCGCGGGTCACACCGTGCCGTTCCAGCACACCTCGCACGGGTGATTCTTCCGACAAACCCAGCAAAATATGCTCGGTGCTGACATAATCGTCGCGCATCTTCTGCGCTTCGGACTCGGCGCGGCTCAACACTTGCTGCGCGGCGCGGCTGAGGCCGGCCTGGGCGTTCGTGCCAGACACACGCGGCCTGTCGTGAAGCATCTGCTCCAGTTCACCCAGCAACACCGCCGGACGCCCGCCGATCTTGGCGACAACCTCCGGCACCACGCCATCCTGCTGGGGCAGCAGCGCGACCAGGATGTGCAGAGGGTCAATCGCCGGATGGCCATATTCGTTTGCCAGCGACTGCGACGCGACCAGCGCTTCCTGGGCTTTGTTGGTATAACGGTTTAAATCCATAACGGTAACTCCCCCGTTTATTACAATATCGGTTTCAGTATAGGCCGAGGGTGTAGGACGAGAATAAGAAAACTATCGGAATGCTGTAAATGCCCCACGCTGCCATAGGCCATTTGACCTATCTTTGATGTATAAGGCAGACCTCGCTGAGAAAAATGACAGAAATCTAACAAAATCGGAGTATAAACGGCTACAGAACTGTGGAGTGCTGTAGACGGAGGTAAAAATGGATCCGATCAACATTCTCGTGTGGATTATCGTAGGCGCGATTGCGGGTTGGTTGGCGAGCCTGGTGATGGGTACCAATGCGAGCCAGGGTCTGCTGACGGACATCATCGTGGGTATCATTGGTGGTTTCCTGGGCGGCTGGCTGCTGGACGCGCTGGACATCGGCGGCGGCGTTACCGGCCTGAATATCGGCAGCATCCTGACGGCGTTCCTGGGTGCGGTGGTTTTGCTGGCGCTGCTCCGGCTCATCCGTGGGACGGCCAGGGTCTAACGCGCAGTATTCGCAGCAAGCACGAAACACCCGGCACAGCGCCGGGTGTTTTTGTTTCAACGAGGTAGATGATGGGCAACAGCAGTATGGATGAGAACACCCGGCAAACGCTGGAACGGCTGCACCGCCAGCTTGATATGGTGCAGTTTCAGGACGAGGCGCAGCAGGCGCGCCTGAATCACATCCGCCAGTCACTGCGGGGAACACTTGACCAACCGGAAGCGGACGACGCCACCTCATTCAACGATCTGTTGACAGAAGCGGTGATCCTGCTCGGCGAGGGCAACCCGGATGTGACGCGGGCGATCAAGGAAGCGATTGACAGCCTGAGCCGGGCAGGGATTTGACCGGGCTGACATGCGGCTTAGGGGGTGGGGTCATGTCCGCCCTAAAAAACGTAGGGGAGGGTCTCAGACCCTCCCCGGACGACAGCTAACCCGACGCTTCCGGCGTGGTGGCGGGCGTGGCTTCCGGCGCGCCGGTCATCGCGCCGGCACGGTCTTCCGGCTGCACGTCCGGCTGGCTGCGAATCCAGGCGATCAGTGCCTGATGGTCGGTTTCCGGCATATGCTGGAACGACGGCCAGGGCATGCCCAGCGCCATTTCGCCATCTTCTTCAATGCCGGTGTGGAGCAGGTTATCAATCTGCTCGTCGGTGTATTTGGTCATGTTAAACGGCAGCAGCGACGCGCCGACCAGATCGCCCCAGGGCAGGCCTTCCGGCGCGGGCGTGGGCAGGAAGGTCTGCATGTCCAACTGGCCGTGACAGTGCATACAATTGGACACGTTCGCCAGGTAGGTGCCGCGCGTTAGCGGATCGCTGAAGTCGGGCGCAGGCGGTTCGGCCTCCATGTCAAACACGGCGGTGTACATCTGGGCGAAGGCTTCCCGCCCCAGGCCGGGCGCCTTAAACTCTGCTTCGGGAATATCCTTGTCTACCGGTTCCAGCGTCCGCAGGTAGGCGATGATGTCGCTCATGTCCTGCGCGGTAATCTGCTGGTACAGCGGGAACGGCATAATGGGCGCGATGCCCGTGCCATCCGGGCGGATGCCGTAGCGAATGGCGGTTTCAATCTGGTCGTCGGTCCAGTCACCCAACTGCGTCAGGTTGGCGGAGTAGACGGTCATCACGTCGGGGATGTCAAACGGCTCGCCGCCCGCGAGTTCGGACGTCAGCGGATTGACGCTGGCAAGTGGGCCGCCTGCGGTAAACGTGCCGTGACAGCCGACACAGGCCATCTGCACGCGCACCAGATATTCCCCGCGCACGACCGGATCATCGCTGGCCGGGTCGGGCGGGGTGGCAGCCAGTTCGGCTTCGGTCGGCATAAACAGGGCCGGATCGGGCGTGCCTTCCTGCGCGGCGACGATAGAGGCCGCAACCAGCAGCAGACTCAAAACCACTACAGACAAACCCACGCTTTGCAGCAACTTCATACAGCCTCCCAATATATAGAATAAAAGAGCATCAGCAGGCTGCCTGACGAGATTTGTTTATCAAAGTCGGTTGTGTAGGGGCGCACCGCCGTACGCACCTGTGAAAGACCATGACCGAATTTGAACGTCATAAACCGTCAGGCGCAGCCCACAGGCACTATATGTATGCCATTTGTGCCGCTTATGCAAACGAAGAATATATAACTCTCATCTATTGTTCAGGGACGATGCAGCGCATGACGCGCGTCTGTTCAGCGTGGGGTGAACGACTTGGAAAGCGCAGGGTTTCGCCCTATAGTTAAGTTAAGATTCTGTCACCGATGCCGAGGTTGTATGTTCCGCCCTCTCGTGCTTGTGCTGCTGGTGCTGCTGCTGGCCGGGCCGACCGCCGCCCAGCCGGACACGCCGGATTACGCCGTCCGGCTCATTCGCGGGCGCTTCAGCGCCGATGGCCGGCAGGCTGTGGTTGAATTTGAAGTTCAGAATATCGGCGCGACTGCCACCGTCCCGGCCACGGCGCGGCTGGTGGTGATCGCCACCGGCCAGGAAGTCTCGACAGCCTCGATTCCGCCGCTGGCAGCGACGGAAATCCGTACCGTGTCGCTGCCGTTTTCGACCGCCGGTTTCGCGCCGCGCAGCGTTGAATCGCTGCGGGCAGCGGTAGGCATCAACGAAGTTGAAGCGGCGGGCAGCGAGAATATCCAGAACAATTATGCCCAGATCAGCCTGACCTTCCCGGCGGTTATCCCGCCGGAGGCCACGCCGGAAGCGACGCCAGCGGACGAAACAGCGCGGCTGCTGGAACGCCTGCGGCTGAACGACCCAACGCAGATGCTGGTGATCGCCGGTCTGGTCGGCGCGCTGCTGGTGGTGCTGCTGATCGCGTGGCTTATCCTGCGGCTGCTGTTCCGCCGCCCGCCGGATTTCAGCAACTGGCAGCCGGCGTATGGCAGCCTGTTCCCACTGGACCCGAACTCCACCGCCGGACGCCGGCAGCAGTGGCAGTCGCTGGCACAGAACAACAGCCTGCCGCCGATTGGCACGGAAGGCAGCGTCCACGCCTGCAAGCGGCTGTTCGGGATTGACGGCACGTATCTATCAGGGTGGCACATCACGGCGGTGCGCGCCAGCCAGTACGACATGTACGGGCGCATCAACCGCAGCCAGGTGCTGGCGCCGCGCCGGCTGGTGCGGCGGCTGGACGCGGTGGTGCAGCGGAAAGACCGGCTGACCGGTGAGCAGATCGAACGGCGGCTGCGTCCGGTGGCGCGCGGGCTGGTCGGCAAGCTGCGAGGCAGGTTCAACAACCGCAATGCGATGTTGCCGATTGCGCTTGACCTGCGCTTCCAGGGGCGGCACGGGGAAGTGCGCATCCTCTTTGAGCTGTACCAGTGCCAGTACGGGCAGTGGCATCTGCTTGACCAGTGGGAGCCGGAAATGACTATCAGCGGCAAGAGCATCAACGAGGCGTACACCTATACCTTCTACGGCCAGCGCCCTGGCGAAACGATCAAGACGTTCTCGCAGCGGCTGCAGGACGATCTGGTGCGGACGCTAGCGGAGATGGTCAGGCCGCAGGTGTTTGGCGGCGATACGTCGCCAACACCAGTGCCGACGCAGAATCACGTGCCGAAGGTGGAGTAACAACCGGCGCGGCCACATTCCGAGATAAAACTGCCGTAGGGACATGGCGCCGCCATGTCCCTACCGATTCCACCGTTGAGCGATGGGAGGCCACACCGGGCCGCCCCTGCGTGGTCGTTAGCGGGTGAGGATTATTCCGATGGCGGGACCAGCACACCCTTGATGAGGTGCAGCACGCCGTTCGACGCCGGGATGTCCACCGTTTCCAGTTCAACCTTATCGTTCAGGAACACCTTGCCGTCCCGGCTGGTGACAGTGATGGGTTCCCCTGTTGCCGCCGACAGTTCAGTTGCGCCGCCGATATCCGCCGCCATTAACGTGCCGGGCACGACGTGGTACAGGATGATATAACGCGTCCCGGCGCTGCCCGGATTGTCGGCAATGGCGTTAAACGCGGCCAGGCCGAGTTCGCGGCGCAGCGCGTCAAAGGCTTCGTTGGTAGGCGCGAACAGGGTGAACGGCCCCTTCTGGTTAAGCGTCGCCAGCCCGCCGCTAAAATAGGCACTGCCGCCGAGGTTCGCCAGCGTGGACAGATCGCCAATGGTCGCCACCAGATTGCCGACCGTTAGCAGTTCGGGCGCTTTGCCGGTAGTGGGGTCGGTTGCCGTGATCACCACCTGCGGTTCGTCAGGTGTGCCGACAATCGCGCCGAGGTAGTTAACGCCCGACTGCACAAACGCGCCGGGCAGGTCCAACAGTACCGGCTCGCCCCGACCGAATGGCACAGCCTGGAAATCATACGCGTTGCTGGGGACGGTAACGGTGATAAAACCATCATTGTCGCCGCGCGAGCCGGGGAAGGCGAGCGAACGAATGATGGCTTCGCCGTTGGCGCGCACGTCAACCGCCGGTGCGCCTTCAACGGCGTGGAAGACGCTCACCCGGGCGCTGCCCGCCGGAATGTCGCTGTAGTCTTCGACCAGCACGGCGGGTTTTAACGTGCCGTTCGCCAGCGACCCAACCGCCGCGACCGTAATCCATGCCCCCGCCGGCAGATCAACATCCGCCGGGCCGATGGCTGCGTCGTCCAGCGAGGTTTCCGCCGGCGCAACCGCCACGTTGTAAGTGCCGGCGGGCAGTTCCACCCAGTCGGTCACGGTTGGAAATTCCAGGCCGGTGATCGGGCTGAGGTCGCCATTCAGGTACACATCCACCGCTGGCGTATCCGGTGAGAAATGCGCCACGCGAACGTGAACCGTTGTAGGTTCGGCATCCTGCGCCAGCGCCGGGGCAATAACCAGCGCCAGCACAGCCAGCAAAAGACTGCCTAACAAAAACTGTTTTCGCATATCTAAAACTCCTTTTTGAGGCGCATGGGTTGAGCACGCTGAGTATACCAGCGCTTCCGTGAAACCAACAACAGAAGATTAGTCAAAAGCTGGACAGGTATGAGAAAATGTTTAAGTTTCCTGAGAATTGGTTAAATCTTTTGAACCTGCCCCGTCGGATGGAGGGTCTGCGATGGTATCGGCACGCAGTTCGCCGGTGATGGCGTATACCAGCACGCCGAGGGAGGCAATGGCGAAGCTGCCGATCAGGCCAATCGCCTGCAAATTGCCGAGGAAAATGTCCGTCGTCGCGGTGCGCTCGTGAGAACCGAAGCCCAGCATGTCGGCATAGCCGGACATGGCGGCAAACAGCAGCCCGGTCAGCGCCAGCCGCACGCCGATCTGCTGCGCCAGATTGGCAGGTTTATAAACGTAAAAGGTGAACTTGACGTAAATTAACGCGCCCAGAATCAACAGCAGAAACCCAATCAGAATGGCTGAAGTTTGAGTAATGCCAATGCCCCGCGTTGGCTCCATGCCGGTGACGCCGGGGAACAACCCCATCAGCGTCAGCACGATGCCTAGAGCGCCCAGGGCGATACCAAACTGCGCTACTCGCGGCATACGATTCCTATCCGGCGGGCAGGGCCTGGCGCAGCTTCCGCAGCATGTTTCCGCTTAAAATCGCCTCGATGTCGGCCTCGGTGTAACCCCGCGCTCGCAGCAGTGGACCAATCGTCAGCAGATCGGACACGGTGTCCAGCCCGTCGGGGATGCTTTCCACGCCGAAGCCGCCGTCAAAATCGCTGCCGATGCCGACGTGCGCGGCGCTGCCGGTAAGCTGGCAGACGTGGTCAATTGCGTCCGCCACCACCGTCAGCGGCATATCGCTTTTGGGGTCGCCCTTCGTCCAGCCATCGCTCAGGAAGCGGTTGTACAGGACGATGCCCATCACGCCGTCGCGCTCCGCCAGCCGCCGGATCATGAGATCGCTCAAATGGCGGTCGGTGTTGCGGAAGCGGCGCGGGTTGCTGTGGCTGGCGATCATCACGCCTTCATAGTGGTCAACCGCCTGCAAATAGGCTTCTTCAGCCATATGCGACAGGTCAAGGATGGCGTTTAAACTCGCCATCACGTCCAGCAGTTCAAAACCGAGAGGGGTCAACGGGCCGGGGCTGCCGGTGCCGCCAGTGTAGCGGGTCGCTTCCCAGGCCGGGCCAACGATACGCACGCCGCGTTCGTACCATTCCTCGAACTGCTTCGGCTCCAGAATCGGGTCGGCGTTTTCCATCAGCAGCACCAGTCCCTGACGGTGATCGCCGATTTCCTTCCCCTCGGCCCAGGTCGCCAGCACGGCGTCGAGATCGGCAGCCGTTTTCACCAGCCATACGCGCTCGTCCTCGTCCGCCAGCCGGTGATAATAGTCGGCCTGCTGCAACGCCAGTTGGTAGGCTTCATGCGGGGTTTTATAACTGAAGGCTGACCAGGGCTGGTCGGCGTTGCCGTCGTCGGGGGCGACAAACAGCGTGGCAAACACCAGCGCCACCCGCCCCAGCAGCGCGTCCGGCAGGCCGAGGACGGCGTTCCCGCGACGCGCCAGCGCCGCCGAGCCAGCTTCCAGCCGGCGTGTTTCCCAGGCCGCGCGGCGGTAGTCGCGCCCGTAACACAGCGCGTTGTAGGCGATATCTTCATGCGCGTCAACAACGATCATGGTGGTAGTCCTGAGTTCTGAGTGCCGGGTCAGGAAGGATAGCGTGCGTACCCGGCACAATGCACCGGGACAGTATTGTATGCTGAGGCAGCGAAAAAGCCAAAAGGATTGGCCTGCTGCCCGATGATTGGCAATAATCGAGGAGTGGGAATTGTCAGGGTATTTTTTGTAGGGACACGATATATCGTGTCCCTACATGAACGCGATTTTCCCCATTCCCATATTCGTTACCTAAACTGAACCTGTAAGACATCCGTAATCATCCGGTCGTAGGCTAAGGGCATGACGACGATTTTGATGGTGGAAGACGAACTGGCAATCCGGGAAGTGGTACGGCGTTATCTGGAACGGGAAGGTTTTAGCGTGCTGGAGGCCGAAAGCGGCGACGGGGCGCTGGCGCTGCTGCGCGGCCAGCCGATTGATCTGGTGGTGCTGGACATCATGCTGCCAGGGCTGGATGGCTACACTGTGACACGGACGATCCGGGGCGGGACGCCGGACAGGGGTGTGCCAATCATCATACTGACGGCGCGTGGCGAGGAAAGCGACCGGCTGGCGGGTTTCCAGCTTGGCGTGGACGATTACATCGTCAAACCGTTCAGCCCGCGCGAACTGGTAGCCCGTGTCAAAGCGGTACTTCGCCGCAGCGGCAAAAGCGACGACGCCGATAATAAGCCGCTGGTCGTCGGGCGGCTTGCGATTGACCCGCGCCAGCACAGTGTGACCTGCGGCGGCAAAGCTGTTTCACTGACAGCCACCGAATTTGATCTACTGTGGCTGCTGGCGCGCCACCCGCGCCAGGTGTTCACCCGTGAACAACTGCTCGATCGGGTGTGGGGCTACGGGTTTTACGGTGATGCCAGCACCGTCACGGTGCACATCCGCCGCCTGCGGGAAAAGATCGAACCGGACGCCAGCCATCCCACGTACATCCACACCGTATGGGGCGTGGGCTATAAATTCGAGGCCGCCGAGCCATGATGCTGTTTCTCCGTCTGGGACTGAGCGTGATCGCCGCTGCCGCGCTGGCGTTGCTGTTGGTCACCGCCGCGTTAAACCCGCCGGCGCAGGACATCCAGCAGTTGTTTCTGCTGATGACGGCGACCGGCCTCCCCACCGTGCTGCTGACGGTGCTGCTCAGCCGCAGCCGGGCGGCGCAGGGGTTCGCCAGCCTGCGCGGGGTGCTGCTGGCGGGGATCGTCTTCACCGTCGCGCTGATCTTCGTCAACGTGTGGATTGTAGCGCAGTTGATGTTCATCAGCCGCCACGATCTGGTGCTGACGGCGGCGCTGCTGGTGTTCGCCGGGGCGGTGGCGGTGATTCTGGTGTATTTCCTGGCCGGGACTCTGATCGCGCGGATTCACGCGCTGGTGCGGGCGACGGAACACGTGGCGCGCGGCGAGCTGGATGTACAGCTAGAGGTGCGCGGCACGGACGAACTGGCGCGGCTGACAACCACCTTTAACCAGATGGCGGAGGCGCTGAAAGCGGCGGACACCCGCCGCCGCCAGCTTGAACAGGCGCGGCGCGATCTGGTGGCGTGGGTGTCACACGATTTACGCACACCGCTGACGGCAATCCGCGTGATGAACGAGGCAATCCCCGACGGTGTAGTGACGGATCCGCAGATCATCGAGCGGTACATGCGCGACATGCAGCACGAGATTCAACATCTCAGCCGCCTGATTGACGACCTGTTTGAACTGTCGCGGCTGGATGCGGGCAATCTGGACATCCAGCGCGAACCCACCTCGCTGCGCGATCTGTTTTCCGACACCATCGGCAGTATGCGCCCGCGTGCCGAACGCAGCGGGGTGACGCTGACGGGCAGCGTCCAGCCCGGCGTGGATACGGTTTATATCGCGCCGGACAAAATCCAGCGGGTGCTGTCGAACCTGCTGGAAAACGCGCTGCGCTACACGCCGCCAGGTGGCTGCATCACGCTGCGGGCCGAGCGCGACGCCGACGCAGTGTGCGTATCGGTACATAACACCGGGTCGCTGATCGCGCCGACCGACCTGCCGCGCGTGTTTGAGAGTTTTTACCAGGGCGAACCGACGCGCGCGCCGGAACGGGACAAAACCCGCGGCGTTGGCCTGGGGTTGGCAATCGCGCGCGGGTTTGTCGAAGCGCACGGCGGCACGATCAGCGTCCGCAGCCAGCCGGAGCAGGGCACGACGTTTCAGTTTACGCTGCCGGTGTGAAGACTTTTTTGCCGCGTGTGCAGGCCCTGTATAAACAGTTGGACAAGCTGGCGGAAGCTGTCGTCCCGGTCGAGCGCCAGCCCGAAACCGCCGGCGATTTCCAGATCAACAAACCCGTGCAGCAGGCTGCGCAGACCGCGCACGACGTGCAGCGTGTCCTCTGAATCGAAGCCATACGGTTGCAACACTGCCAGCACCACGTCAAGCACTTCCTGCCCGGCGGCGGCCAGGTCGGGTTCATCGGGTGTGGCAGCACGCAGCGTCGCGGAGTAAATCCCGGGATGGGCGTGGGCAAACGCCCGGTAAGCGTGGGCGACGCTGACAATCGCCTCGTCACCCGCTTTGCCAACGGCGGCACGCCGCAGTCGTTCGCCAAGCTGGCGCACGCCCCACAGCGCCATGTCGTGCCGCAGCCCCGGCAGGCCGGAGACGTGGTTATACAGCGACGGGATGCGAATACCGAGCTGATCGGCCACGCTGGCGAGCGTCACCGCCTCGAAGCCGTGCGCGTCCGCCAGCGCGATACTCACCTCCAGCACCCGCTGCCGGTCAATACGCTTTCTGGGCATAATTTTCGCTCCGCAGGTGGCGTTTGGCTTCAGCAATCGCCCGTTCCATCGCTTCTATCGGGTTCACCAGCACCGGGCCGTGACCCACCGCCAGCCGCGCCGGTTGCAGGTCGCGCAGCCGTTCGGCGCTGTCAATGGCCGTCGGCTTATGCCACGTTGCCAGCGCCGGAAACGGGAACAGCAGCCGGAGCGTGCCGCCGGTCGTGATGCCCGCTTTGGTACTGTAGGCGTCACCGGCAATCAGCGTGCGGTCACGGTGATCGAAAAAGGCGACATGGCCGGGCGTGTGTCCTGGACTGGCAATCACTTCCAGCGAACCGATGCGCTCGCCGGCTGTGAGCAGGCGCGTCGGGGTTGTGGCGCAGATGGGATAACCGCCGCGCAAGAGGACCTGCGGCTCATCTGCGTCCAGGCTGCGGTCGCCGGTGAGGAAGCGGGCGTCACGCGCCGAAATCGCCACTTCGGCGTCCGGCAGCAGGGTGTGTAACGCGTCAAGCGAACCGACGTGATCGGTGTGGGCATGGGACAGGAGAATGCGGCGGATGGGCGCGCCGTGCTCGCGGGCCGCCTGGAGTATCGCCTGCTCCGAACCCTTGAGTCCAGTGTCTACCAGGGTGAAGCCATCGGCCTCCCGCACCAGGAAGCAGTTAAACGCGGTCAGGCGGGTCAATTGAATCAGATGGTCGCCGTATGTCTTGATCTGCATGGTGCTTCTCCTCTAAACTAACGTGATTAGACTATAAACTAAGTGTTTTAGTTTGTCAAGAAGCTGCTGGCACGTTTAATCCTTTTGTAAGATTTTCGCCACCAATTTGTCAGAATTTCCGCCTACGCTGTTGGGTGTCCATTTAAGTTCAACAGGAGGATCAAGACATGCGTACCCGTTGGTTCGTTTTATCGGTAGTGGCGATTCTGGTTCTAGTGCTGGCGCTGCTGCCGGCGCAGGCGCAGGACAGCGGCATGATCGTATGCGATTCAACGCTTATCACGCTGCTGTACCTGGCGGAGCATGACTACGGCTTCCACCCGATGACAGATGTGGCACAGTTTGACAAGGGGCAGTTCGCGCCGCTGTTCGACGCGATGATGGCGGAGATGATGGAAGCCACGCCAGAAGCGATGATGGAGGAAGCCACGCCGGAAATGATGACTGAAGAAACGATGATGGAAGGCATGACGCAGCTTCAGCCGGGTGTGGTGGAGGGCGAAAACGAAGCGTGTACCCAGCTTCGCGCTGAGGTCGAGGCTTTTCTGTACGAAACATTAAAATCCGGGATGATGATGAAATAACGTATCGTTATAGTATCCGAGTGGTTGGGGCGTGCCGGGAAGACAGGCGCCCCTTATGCCTGTCACCGAGCGGAGGGTGGTGAAAAACGCTTTCGTGTAGGGACATAACAACGTCATGCCCCTACGAAGACTTCCTCGTGGATGACCGAAAACAGATTCATAGAATGTAGGGGCGAACCGCCGGTTCGCCCCTACGAAAAATCTATGTATCGGTTTTCATTTAACCATCAGGTTTCCCCGTCCCCTCTGCGTGTGTTATTTATCCGCAGTCTCAGGCGGGATTAATGTTCGACAGGTAGGGTAGCGGATGTGATGGCGTAACAAAAATCGTTGGCTGCGAGACAATGGTACGTGCAAGCGGTGTGAACGGGGGATGATGATGAGCCGGAATATGTCTTCATGGATTGTGACAGGGGCGCTGGTGGGCGGCCTGCTGACGGCGGCGCTGCTGGCGGTATTATTCGCGGCGTCGCAACTGGCCGGGACGCCGTTCGCGCCGTTTGACCTGTTTGACTGGATGGCGCGGGTGCTGCCGGGCGCGGTCGTGCGCTTTGGCATCAGCCTGATCGTCAGTCTGATCGCGGCGTTTAATCTGGGTGAGACATCCAGCACCGCCAAAACTGCCGAACACATTATCGCTATCGGACAATTGCTGGCGCTGGGCATTATCTTTGGCGCGATATTTTTCGCCGTGCTGCGCCGTCGCGCCGGGCGCGCGCCGCTGGCCGCCGGGCTGGTGCTGGGCGCGGTTGTCGGCGTGCCGCTGGCACTTTTAAGCGCCTCGCTGAACATTTCGGCTGCCACCCCGCCGCTGGTCGGCGCGTTGTGGATTGTCGCGGCGTTTCTGCTGTGGGGCATGGCGCACGTGTGGGTGTATAACCAGCTCGTCGCTTATACTGCCCCTCTCCCTGACCCCGTATCGGAAGGGTCTGGGATAAGGGCAGGCGCACGTTCGCTCGACCGCCGCCGCTTTCTGGTGCAGCTTGGCGGCGCGACTGCCACTATCACCGTCGTCGGCGCGGGGGTAGGGGCGCTGCTGGCGCGGTCGTCAGACGAAGCGGCCCCGGTGGCTGCCAGCATCCCCGCCGAGGCGACCTCCGAAGCCGGGCCGGTGGCGTGGTCGGAAACGAACCCACTCCCCAACGCCGCTGCTGCGTTAGCGCCCGCGCCTGGCACGCGCCCGGAACTGACGCCGCTCAATAAACATTACCGGATTGACATCAATTCGCTGCCGCCGGTGCTGTACGAAGACGACTGGAAGCTCAGCATTTCCGGGCTGGTCGAAAACCCGATGGAACTGACGCTGGCCGATCTGCGCGATAATTACGAGCCGCTGCACCAGTTTGTCACGCTGTCGTGCATCTCCAACCCGGTCGGCGGCGATCTGATCGGTACGCAGCGGTGGACGGGCGTCCCGCTAAAACACATCATCGAGCAGGCCAAACCGACGATTAACGGCGGCTACCTGCGGATCAAGGCGGCGGACGGCTTCCATGAAACGGTGGTGCTCAACGACGTGCTGAATGACGAACGCATCATGCTGACGTATGCCTGGGATGGCCTGCCGCTGACGACTTCGCACGGCTTCCCGCTGCGGATTTACATCCCCAACCTGTACGGGATGAAACAGCCGAAGTGGATGGTCAGCATCGAAGTGGTTGAAAACTGGGAAGAAGGGTACTGGGTGATGCGCGGCTGGGATGAAGTGGCGAAGGTGCAAGCGACTTCCGTCGTGGACACGGTGGCGACCGATAGCCTGCTGAAAGTGGGCGACACGACGCTGGTGCCGGTGGGCGGCATCGCCTACGCCGGCGCGCGCGGGATTTCGAAAGTCGAAGTTAAGGTAGATGACGGCGACTGGCAGCCGGCGCAGCTTCGCACACCCCTGTCCGAAACGACGTGGGTGATCTGGCGCTACGACTGGCCGTTTGAAGCCGGGCAGCACCGCTTTACCGTCCGCTGTGTGGATGGCAACGGCACGCCGCAGATTGACCGCAGCCAGGACACGTTCCCCAGCGGCGCCACCGGCTATGACAGCCGGAGCGCAACGCTGTAAGTGGTGGTCATTAACATGCCGGACAAAACCTGGCGATCTGATTCGGTGCAGGGACATGGCGTCGCCATGTCCCCACCAAAAACCATTACTGCTATTGAATTTCCAGGCATTATCGAGGTCGCACTGCCTCTGGTTCAACCCGATTCGTTAATTTTTTGTGAAGTACGTATAATCTTTAGGCAACCTTATTGACAATCAAACAATTCTCGGCTACTGTGTAACTAGTTGACATACTCATTCTCATATCGTCAACATATCACAGGAGGCTTTATCCCATGATGTACATCCCGCGTGAAAAAGGTCAGGGCCTCGTTGAATACGCTCTGATTCTGGTTCTGGTCGCCGTCGTGGTGATCGTCATTCTGGCGCTGCTCGGCCCGGCCATCGGCAACATCTTCTCGAACATCGTCAACGCCCTGTAGTCCGGGACCGTTTTTTACAGCGGGGGACAGCCTCTCCAGGTTGTTCCAGCACATTGTCGGGGGGTGGCCTGCTGAGGTCGTCCCCTTTTTTGTTGTCTATCGTGGTAAGCGTGTAGGGGCGAACCGCCGGTTCGCCCCTACGGATTCGTAAAAAGGGCTACCGGCGCGGCTCGCGGGTGGCAACCAGCGCCGTGCCGGTGGCGATCAGCAGCGGTCGCTGCGCGGTCGGCGCGGCCTGAATCGTCAGGGGGAAGTTTTCGGCTTCCTGCGTCGAATGCGGCAGATTACGTCCAACTGCCGCCTGAATCGTCGCCGCTTCGAGCGTGTCCACCGTGTTAAACTCCTCCAGCGGCGCCTGCACCCGGAACACCCCCACCAGCACCAGCCCGATAATCAGCCACAGCAGCGCCAGCGCGCCCAGCCACAGCCCGGCGCGCCGGTTGGCCTGCCGCACCCTCGGCGTGATGACCTTCAGCGGTCGGTGCGCGTCAGGGCCGGACAGCGCCGCGACGTAACTCCGCAGCGCGTCGGCGTCGTACCGGGTGCTGAAGTCCAGCACCGCCAGATGGTCAATCAGTTTTGGCACGGGCGCGGGCTTTGCCAGCACCGGAATGATGTGCTGGCCATTGTCCAGGGCAGTGATGATCGCCTGTTCCACGTGGGGGTCGGTGTTCGCTGCCGGCGACAGCACCACCAGCAGCAGATTGTCTACCCCTGCCGCGAGCGCATCGCTCAGCCGATACCCAGCCGCCTGCAAGTCCTGCCTCAGCCGGGCAGCAACGTCCGCATCTCCCGGCACGCTCACAACGGTAATCATGATGGCCTCCATACAGGTGACAAGGCATAAGGGATGACCATCTTTTTACTCATCCCTCATCCCTCGTTCCTCATAACTCCTAACGTAATTCATCACGTCCCACCGCTGGCGGTCGTCCAGACCGGCGCATGGCGGCAGCGTCCGCCAGCCGTCCCGCACCGCCGCGTACAGCGCCTCGTCGCGGGTACGCGGCAACCGTTCGACCAGCGCCATCCAGTCGCTTCCCTGCCAGCCACACGATGCTTTGAACAGCGCCTGCCCGCGTTCAAGCGAGGCCGTGTCCGGCAGCACGGGATTGACAACGGCAGGCAGGGGGTTCAGCGTGGCGTCGTACTGCGCCTGTGTCGTCTGGATGACCACCACGCCGATCACGATAAACAGCGTGGTCGCCACCACCGCGCCAATGGCGATGGTCACGTTGGCGGGGTTTAAGTCCAACCGACGATAGACACGCCGGGCAAGGGGATAGACCGCCCAGGCAAGCGCGACGATAACCCCTGCCAGCGCCAGCAGATTCAGCAGGCCGGGGTTGCGCCACTGCGGCACAGCAGCATCGTCGCTGATCGTCCAGGCAAAAGCTGCCCGTGTGTTATCCACGTTCACCAGCGCCCACCAGTCGCCAGCACGGTCTATGTCCGCGTTGGCAGCGACGTACAGACCACCACCGGCGCTTTCGGCAGTTTCCCACGCGCCGCGCCAGTCACGGGCCGGGTTCGCCAGCCGCAGGCGCACCGCCGCGTTCTCGACCGGCTGGCCACCGCGTGTCACGGTCACATCATAGGTGTTCACGCCCGGCCCGCCGGGGGTCATCGTCAGCGTGACATGGGTATCGCCGACGGTCTGTGTGCCAGTTGGCGGAGGTAGGGCATCCTGCGCGAACGGCGGCACCGGCACGGGCGTGGCGCTCAACAGCCCCGCCGCGCCGACCACCAGCAGCGCCAGCACCGCTTCCAGCCGCAGCGTTGGCAGAAAGGTTTGCACGCGCCCGACGACAGCCTGCCAGCGCGCAAATCGCTCTGGCCTGAGCGCGGCATGGTGCGCCAGCGCCAGCAGCAGCAGCCCGGCGACCAGCAGCAGCTTGAAGGCCAGCGCGCCACCGAACGGGGTTTGCGTTATGTCGGACGGTGTGTAAATCCAGTTCAGACTGCTGTAAATGCCGGTTGTGACGACGATGACCACGCAAACCGCCGCCAGCCGTGAGAAGCGGGTCAGCGCCGCCAGCAGCGCCGTGCGGCGGGTGTCGCCCGAATAAGGCTGCAACGCCACCGGCAGCACCAGCACCAGCGCCGCCAGTCCGCCGGCCCACAGCCCGACCGCCAGCGCGTGTGCCCAGTCTACAACGATTCCCACCCAGGGCAACAGCGGCGACCCGGCGGCATGGCTGCCCGCGCTGAACGTGCCAATCACCAGCGCCATCGCCCAGGCGCTGGCCGTCCAGAACGGGTGCACCAGCCCCGGCTGTTCCTGCCGGAAGTACAGGCTCGCGCCGTACAGCGCCGCTACCAGCGCCAGCAGCAGCACACGGGCAGTCCACAGGTCGCCAAAACGCGTGCCAGCGCGGACAATGCTCCACAGGTTTTGCGCGATGACCTGTCCCGGTCCGGCGTTAAACAGCACCATCGCCTGCTGAATGATGGCGATGACGCTGCCCGCGAACGCCACCACCAGCGCGGCGGCGATGATCGCACTCAGGCGCCGCATCACGCGCGGGGGCAGCAGACCGGCGGCATGAGCGGGATTGCCCCAGGCGGGCAGCAGCACCAGCACATACAGGCTGAACGTACCCAGCAGCAGCAGTGCCGCCGACAGCAGCAGCGCGCGCCACACCACTTCCAGCGCGTTGGCTGCCTGCGCTGCCGGCGCGCTCTCGACGCCGCCGACTTCCGCACCGACGAAAAAGAGGCGGGTTTCGGTGATGACGTGCCCGTCGCTGGCGAAGGCCACGCGCAGTTCAGCCACATAAGCGCCGTCGGGCAGGTTGGAGGGCAGGCGTGCCGACAGCAGCGCCGCGTTGTCGCCGGACACACCGCCGGTGGCAACGGTATTGCCGGCCTGATCGCGCACCGTCATACTGCTGAAGTCCGGCTCAAGGCTTTCGCTGAACCAGTATTGCAGGCGAGTCGGGGCGCGTTCCAGCACAGCGCGGTCGTCAGGGATGGCGCGCACAATATAACCATGCGCGGCAGCCGGCGCGGCGCTGAGGAGAATCAGCAGCAGAAGGAAGGCCTGCAGGGACACGCTATAGCGTGTCCCGACGCGATGCTTAATCCAGCCGGAAGCGGTCGTCGGCCTGCTCCGGGGCGGCAGAGGGAATTTCATGTTCGTCAGGTTCTTCCAGAGGGGCGCTGCGGCTACGGAACCAACTGATGCCCATCATCACAAGGAAAAGGACAGCCACGCCGAGAAATATCACTTCGTCCCAGTCGCCCAGCGCGCCATGCGCGAGAATCACAGGACCAGTCATAACAGCACACCCGCTTGCTCAACTGGCCTGATTGTACCACACGGCGGGACAGGTCTGTACCTTTTTTCACGAGGAGTTAAGGGGGAAACGAAAGCGGCGTATGCCATCATACGCCGTTCGGTACTGTCGCCCCTACTGCGACTCGAACGCAGAACCTTCCACTTAGGACGCGGCTGCTCTGTCCATTGAGCTATAGGGGCAATGTGTGCATTATATCACAGCTTACAAGCGCGTCAACCGGGTTGGCGCCGGGTATAGGGCAATTGCGTCTAAACGGGTGAAGCGAGGAGATGGAGCAGGCAGGTTTCGTCCGAGCCAGCGTTGAGACGCTGGCCGTTGACACCGAATTGAAGGGAGTTGGCCTGAGGCAGCAGGTTGAGTGCCAGTTGGCGCAGGCCGGCGACGTTTTGGTTGCCGTCGCCACGCCGCAGACGGGCAACCACGTCGTTAAAGGTATCTTTGCCTTTCCTTCCCCCTTTAAGACGCGATTGTCCGAGACGTTGACTGCGATAGCAATTGCTTGCCAAAGTTTTTGATATGATTTACACTCTTATTTAGTTGGTTGGCTCAACAAACGAGTATATTATTTGTGCTGACCAGCCCGGCAAAAGTGTTTTGAATAAATACTGGTGGCTCGACGAAAGCCGAGACTGATTTTATGCCAGAGCGTGCGCAGGCCCGTACCGGCGATCAGGCGCTGGTACGAGAAATAAATTTAGCCCTCATCATGCAGCGGCTGCGGGAGAATGCCCCGATTTCCCGCGCGGCGCTGGCCGAGATGACCGGCCTGAACAAATCCACCGTTTCCAGTCTGGTGCAGGAACTCATCAGCAGCCGGTTCGTACACGAAATTGGCCGCACCGCCAATAATATTGGCCGCCCGTCCACGCTGCTCCAGATCAACCCCTCCGCCGGCTACATCGTGAGCGCCGAAATCGGCGTGGACTTTATCGCGGCGGCCTGCGCCAACTTCGCCGCCGATGTCATTTGGCAGCACCGCCAGGATACCGTCAGCGATCACAGTCAGACCAGCATCATGACCCGCTTGCGCAAGCTGCTGACGCAGGCCATCAAGGCCGGACGGCGGCAGGGGCTGGAGCGACCGTTGGGGCTGGCGCTGGGGATTCCGGGGCTGGTGGAACAGGAAACCGGCATCCTGCTGTTTGCACCCAACCTGCACTGGGAAAATGTCCCGCTGCGGGCGATGTTACAGGTCACCTTCCCCACTATCCCGATTTTTGTTGACAACGAAGCGAACCTGGCCGCGCTGGGGGAACACTTCTACGGCGCGGCGCGGGGTTACGACACGGTGCTGTACATCAGCGCCGGCGTTGGGCTGGGCGGCGCGATTGTCACCGGCAGCCGCCTGTTTAAGGGCAAGCTGGGGTTCGCCAGCGAATTTGGCCATATGACGTTTGACGCCGACGGTGAACGCTGCAACTGCGGCAACCGGGGCTGCTGGGAGACGTTTGTCAGCCAGTCGGTTGTCTTTCGAGCCGTGCGGCAGGCGGTGGAAAGCGGCAGACCGTCGCTGATTTGCGACTGGATTGGCAGCGACTGGAACCGGCTGACCATGACGATGGTGCTTGACGCGGCCCGCCGCGCCGACCCGGTGGCGCTGGCAGCATTGGATACCATCGGACATAACCTGGGCATCGGCATCGCGTCACTGGTCAATGCCCTGAATCCGGATCGGGTAGTGTTTGGCGGCACGTTAAGCCTGGCGGGCGATTTTCTGCTGCCGGCGGTGCAGGCCGAACTCCATACCCGCGCGCTCCGCTGGAACGCAGACGCAACCTCGGTTGCGCTGGCGCGGTACGGCGCGGATGCCTGTGTGATGGGGGGAATCGCGGTCGTCCATCAGAGCATTTTTACGCACTCGCTGGCGACCCGTTAACCGAAGTGAACCCGGCTCTAGCAAAAGGAGGCTGAAGCGGCTCAAGCGATCATGGCAGTAACGATCTGGTTTTCTTGAACATGAGGTTTAAAAGGGAGTAACCAAGCAATGAAACAGACACGTGTTTTTACCCTTCTGGCGATTTTGTGCTTGCTGGTGTCCGTGAACCTCGTCGGCGCGCAGGATGGCATCACCGAACTGACCATCCTGTGGGCGGAATGGGACCCGGCCAATTATCTCCAGCAGATCGGCAACGAATACGAAGCCGAAACCGGCATCAAGGTCAACGTCATTCAGGAACCCTGGGGCAGCTTCTACGACCGTATGGCGGTGGAATGGGCAGCGCAGGGTGACGCCTATGATATGGTGGTTGGTGACAGCCAGTGGATCGGCCAGGCTGTTGAACAGGGGCACTACCTGGACCTGACTGATTTTATGGTCAGCAACGGCATTGACAAGACCGTCACCCCCGCCACGCTCCAGTATTACGGCGAATATCCTGCCGGTTCGGGCAAGTATTATGCCTACCCGACCGAAGGTGACGCGGTTGGTTGGGCGTACCGCAAAGACCTGTTTGAAGACCCGCAGAACATGGCCGACTTCGAGGCCAAATACGGCTATCCGCTGGCACCGCCGGAAACCTGGGCGCAGCTCCGCGACATCGCCGAATTCCTCACCCGCCCGGATGAAGGGATTTACGGCGTGGGCGTCTACACCCAGAAAGACTATGACGGCATGGTGATGGGCTTCCAGAATGTGTTCTTTAGCTGGGGCGCGGACTGGTTCCGTGACGGGCAGGTGCTGGGTGTTGTCAATTCGCCGGAAGCAGTGGAGGCGCTGGAATTCTACAAGGGGCTGTACCAGTTCGCCCCGCCCGGCACCGGCAACGCCTTCTTCGCCGAAATGAACGACGTGTTCATCAGCGGCCAGGCCGCCATGATTATGAACTACTTCGCCTTCTTCCCGGCGCTGATTAACCCCGGCGTGAACCCCTACGCGGAAGTGACCGGCTTCTTCCCCGGCCCGAAAGGCCCGAACGGCGACCAGTTCGTGTCGCTCGGCGGCCAGGGTTTAAGCGTCATCTCCTACATCAGCCCGGAACGGCAGGAAGCATCTAAAGAGTTCATCAAGTGGTTCGCGCAGGAAGAAGTCCAGAAACGCTGGGCAGCGGTCGGCGGCTACACCTGCAACATCAACGTGCTGGAATCGGAAGAATTCCTGACCAATACGCCCTATAACGCCGCGTTTGCCGACTCAATGACGTTTGTCAAGGACTTCTGGAACATTCCGCAGTTCGGCGAACTGCTGGAACCGGCGCAGACCTATCTGACCGGCTACGTAGTCGGTGGCGAAGGCACGGCGCAGGAAGCGATGGACAACATCGCTGAAGCGCATCAGGAAATTCTGGTGGACGCCGGTGTGATTGACGGCTGACGTTCCACCGCTAAACCGTTGTAAGGGCACGGCGTGTCGTGCCCCTACGATGCCAACCGGAGGCGAGCGCCCGCTTGCCTCCCCGGACCATTTCTGAAAGAGGCAACGTTCTATGCTGAAAAACCAGGCCGCGCCCTACCCGACCAGCAGCCAGCCGCAGCGGCGGCGGCAGATCAGCGACCGGACGTTGAGCCAGTTGTTTATCTGGCCGACGCTGATTTTGCTGATCGCCATTAACATTGTGCCGTTGTTTTACAGTCTGTTTTTGAGCTTTACCAACTTTTCTGCCATTGCCAATAAACCGGCGGAGTTTGTCGGATTTGCGAACTTCACACGCATCTTTAACGATGAGGACATCTGGGGCTACTTCGCGCTGACTGGCCGCTATGCCCTGATCTCGGTCGGCCTGCAAACCGTGATCGGCTTCGGGCTGGCGCTGCTGCTGCGGAAGAAGTTCCGGGGCAGCGGCATCCTGACCACGCTGATTCTCATTCCCATGATGCTGTCGCCAGTGGTGGTCGGCCTGTTCTGGAAGCTGATGTTTAACCCCTCCTACGGCATCTTTAACTACCTGATCGGCCTCACCAACCCCGCCACCGCGCCTGACTGGCTGGCAAATTCCCAGACGGCGTTGTGGGCGGTCATCATCGTGGACGTGTGGATGTGGAGTCCGTTTGTGATGCTGCTGTGCCTGTCAGGTTTAAGCGCCATCCCCGATTACCTGTACGAAGCTGCCGCGATTGACCGCGCCAGTCCCTGGTTCCAGTTCTGGCGCATCACGCTGCCGCAGGTGGCGCCGCTGCTCCTCATCGCCGTGCTGTTTCGCACCATCGAAGCGTTTAAGGCCTTCGATCTGGTGATGGGGTTAACCGGTGGCGGCCCCGGCGACGCCACGCAGATGATCTCGGTAGAGATTTACAGCCAGGCCTTCCTGGGTCAGTTCCGCACCGGGCGCGCCAGCGCCCTCGCTTACGTCGTGCTGGTGATTATCATCGCCGTCAGCAACGTGTATATCCGCACGCTGAACAAAGTCAGGGAGGGTTAACCATATGGCTGCTCAGAGTCCGGCGGCCCCCCGCCTGCCGGTGAATTTCTCCACCCGCGTGGACGAAGTGAGTTCGCGCGCCCGGCTGGCCCGCTTCATCCGAGTGGTGGTGGTGATTGCGGTTGCCATCATCATGCTGATTCCGGTTACGTGGATGACGCTGACCGCCTTTAAGTCCCGTCCGGACGCGGTGGCCGTGCCGCCGAAAATCTTCTTTCAGCCCACGCTGGAAGGATTTGTCAGCCTGCTGACCGACCGCCGCCAGCTCACTACCGAACAAATCGCCGAGGAACAGAAGCGCACCGATCTGACGTGGATTGACCAGCTTGCACTGTCGCGTGGGCAGGTCATCACCGGCCCCAGCGATTACCCACAGCGGCTGTTGAACTCGATCATTGTCGCCGGTGTCTCAACCGTGTTTTCGGTTGGGCTGGGGCTGCTGTCAGCCTATTCATTCAGCCGTTTCAGCATCGCCGGCGCGGGCGACCTGCTGTTTTTTATCCTGAGTACGCGCATGTTACCGCCGGTCGTCGTCACCATTCCATTGTTTTTGATGTACCGCGCGCTCGGCATTTACGATACGCACTTCGGCCTGATCCTGCTGTACACCGTATTTAACCTGTCGTTCTCGGTCTGGCTGCTGAAGGGCTTCATTGACGAAATCCCGCGCGAGTACGAAGAAGCGGCGCTGGTGGACGGTTACACCCGGCTGCAAGCCTTCCGCAAGATTGTCCTGCCGCAGTCCCTGACCGGCATCGCCGCGACGACCGTTTTTTGCCTGATCTTCGCCTGGAATGAATACGCCTTCGCGCTGATGCTGTCGGCTGACCGCGCCCGCACCGCACCGCCGAGCATCCCATCGGTGCTGGGGACGGGCGGCATCGAGTCGGCGGCCATCGCCGCCGGGTCGCTGGGCTTCCTGATTCCGGTGGTGATTGTGACATTCGCGCTGCGGAAGTACCTGCTGCGCGGTGTGACCTTTGGCGCGATTCGCCAGTAAGTGGAAAAGTACGATGGCAACCATTGAACTCCAACAGGTCGAAAAGAAATTTGGCGAGGTGTATGCCGTCAAACCGATGGATTTAACCATCCGCGACGGCGAATTCCTGGTGCTGCTGGGGCCATCCGGCTGCGGCAAAACCACTACGCTCCGCATGATCTCCGGGCTGGAAGCCGTGACCGCCGGGCGCATCCTGCTCAACGGGCGCGACGTGACCTGGGCGCATCCCAGTGACCGGGACATCGCCTTTGTCTTCCAGTTCTTCGCACTCTACCCGCACCTGTCGGCGCGGCAGAATATCGCCTTCCCCCTCCAGGCGCAGGGTGAATCGCGGCAGACGATTGACAGGCGCATTAAGGAAGTCTCGCAACTGCTGCGGATTGAACACCTGCTGCACCTGCGTCCCGGCGCGCTGTCCGGCGGCGACCAGCAGCGGGTGGCGCTGGCGCGGGCGCTGGTGCGGCGACCGGCGGCCTTCCTGATGGACGAACCGCTTGGCGCGCTGGATGCCGAATTCCGTGAGAGTATGCGCGCGGAAATCAAACGGCTGCACCTTGACCAGCACGCTACGTCGGTTTATGTCACCCACGACCAGATCGAAGCGATGGCGATGGGCGACCGGATTGTGGTTATGTCCAGCGCGGTGGTGCAGCAGGTTGGCACGCCGGCGGAAGTCTATCACAATCCGCGCAGCCTGTTTGTGGCGCGGTTCATCGGCAGCCCCGGCATGAACCTGATACCGGGCGACTACGCCGACGGCATGGTGAACCTGCCCGGCGGCAACTGCTATCCCGTGCCGCCGATCTGGCAGCGCAGCCTGCATAATCAGATGGCGCGCGCCGGCAGGATCATCCTCGGCTTCCGCCCGGAAGCGGCGCAGATCAGCAGCGACGGGCCGCTGCACGCTGAAGTTTACGCCGCCGACCTGCACGGCAGCTACAACATGCTGCACCTCAGCCTGGACGGAAAGGACATTCTCCATGCCCGCGCCAGCCGTCAGGAACATTTCCCGATTGGCACCAAACTGCGGTTTGATCTGCATCCTGAGTGGGTGCGTTTCTTCAACGCCGACACCGAACTGGCCTATGACTGCGAGGTGGCCTCGTGAGCAACGTAACTTTACAGCAGATCACGAAACGTTTTAGGCAGGTCACGGCGCTGGAAGACGTGTCATTCAGCGTGAATCACGGCGAATTCTTCGTGCTGCTGGGGCCAACTGGCGCGGGCAAAACCACCACGCTGCGGATTATCGCCGGGCTGGAAAAACAGGATGCCGGCAGCGTCCTGTTCGATGGCACGCCGGTAGACGGCCTGATGCCCGCTGACCGCGACATCGCGTTTGTGTTCCAGCAGTATTCGCTCTACCCGACCATGACGGTGTACGATAATCTGGCGTTCCCGCTACGGTCGCCACTGCGAAAAATGCCGGAAGCAGAGATTAAGGAGCGTGTGACACGCGCGGCGGACATCCTGCGTATCAGTCACCTGCTTGACCGCAAGACGGCGCGGCTGTCCGGCGGCGAAATGCAGCGCGTTTCGATAGGCCGCGCCATCGTGCGCGAACCGCGCATCTACCTGATGGACGAGCCGCTGTCGAACCTCGACGCCAAGCTACGCGAGTCGCTGCGGGTGGAACTCCAGCACATCCAGAAAACGCAGTCCAGCACGATTCTGTTTGTCACGCATGACCAGATCGAGGCGCTCACAATGAGCGACCGCATCGGCGTGCTGCGCGAGGGGCGCATCGTGCAGGTCGGCACGCCCAATGACATCTACGATCGCCCGGCAGATACGTTTGTGGCGCAGTTGGTCGGTTCGCCGCGTATCAATCTGCTGCCCGCCCGCCGCGACAACGGCACGGTGCTGGTGCAGGACAGCCCGCTGCACCTGCCCGCGCCGAAAACGACCCATGCGCAGTTCCTCGTCGGCATCCGCCCGGAGGATGTGAAACCGGTGCCGGACGGCGCGTTCAGTGGCACCGTCGCGCTGACCGAACCGCTGGGTGTGGAGACGATTGTCCACATCCGCGCCGGTGGGCAGACGCTGCTCAGTATCGTGCCGGGGCTAACCGACCTGCGAATTGGCGACGAGGTGCGGTACAGCGTCGCGCCGGAACGCCTGCACTATTTCGACCCGGAAGGCATGAGGATAACGTCATCGTAACCCCTCACCCCCAACCCCTCTCCCCCGAAGTTAAGGGAGAGGGGAGCAAATGGCTGCCATGACTCCCCTCCCTGAATTCGGGAGGGGCTAGAGGAGGGGTCACAGACAATACCTACAAATACGCATTTTTAAGGAGGAACACCTGTGAGATTCGGAGTCAACACCTGGGTATGGGTTTCGCCGCTGACGACGGCGGAACTGGAAAAACTGGCGCCGCAGGTGGCGCGCCTGGGCTTCGACTGGATTGAAGTCCCGATTGAAGGTACGGACGATATAGACTACAACCGCGCCGCGCAGATCATCCGCGACAACGGGTTGGGCGTGAGCGTGTGCGCCGCCATGGGGCCGGACCGTGACCTCATCCACGAGGACGAGGCTATCCGCCAGAATGGCGCGGCCTATATTCGCCATCTGATTGATGCGGTGCGGACGCTCGGCGGCACCAACGTTGTCGGGCCGCTGTACTCGTCGGTCGGGCGGGTGTGGCAGCAAACGCCGGAAGACCGCGCCAAAGACCTCGACGTGCTGGTGGGGCAGCTGCGCGGGCTGGCGCAGTATGCCGGCGACCGGGGCGCGGTGCTGGGTGTCGAACCCCTCAACCGCTTTGAAACCAGCTTCGTCAATCTGGCGGCGCAGGCCGTTGAAATCGTGGATCGCGTGGATCATCCGGCCTGCAAAATCATGCTTGACACCTTCCACATGAACATCGAAGAACGGTCGCTGGGCGATGCCATCCGGCTGGCAGGCAAGCGGCTGGCGCACCTGCATAGCTGCGAGAATGATCGCGGCGCGCCGGGGTCGGGGCACGTGCCCTGGAACGACGTGGCACAGGCGCTGAAGGACATCCAGTATGACGGCCCGGTGGTAATCGAGTCGTTCACCAACAAGGTGAAAAGCATCGCCCGCGCCGCCGCCATCTGGCGTCCGCTGGCTGACAGCCAGGACGCGCTGGCAGGCGAGGGGTTGAAGTTCCTCAAGGGGTTATTGTGTTAGGGGTGTAGGGACACGATAGATCGTATCCCTACAGATGTAATCGTAACTGTAGGGGCGGGTTTCGAAACCCACTCCTACATCAGAACTATTACGCAAGGAGAAATCATTTATGACCGAAAAAGTAAATATTGCCATCGTCGGCCTGGGTTTTGGCGCGGAATTTATCCCGATCTATCAGGCGCACCCCAACGCCAACCTGTACGCCATCTGCCAGCGCACCAAAAGCCGGCTGGACGAAGTGGGCGACGCCTTTGGCGTTGAGAAACGTTACACCGATTTTGACGAATTGATTGCCGACCCGAACGTGGACGCAGTGCATATCAATTCGCCCATTCATATGCACGCCCCGCAGAGTATCGCCGCGCTGAAGGCCGGCAAACATGTGTGCAGCACCGTGCCGATGGCAACGACGGTGGACGAATGCCGCCAGATTGTCGAGGCGCAGGCCGAGTCCGGCAGGAAGTACATGATGGCCGAAACGGTCATCTATTCCCGCGAGTACCTGTATGCCAAAGAACTGTACGATACCGGCAAGCTGGGGCGGCTGCAATATTTGCGCGCCACCCACCAGCAGGAAATGCTCGGCTGGCCGGGTTACTGGGAAGGGCTGCCACCGATGCACTACGCCACGCACGTCATCAGCCCGTGTCTGGCGCTGGCTGGCAAGGATGCCGAATCGGTGACGTGTTTTGGCTCTGGCCGGATTCAGGAGCATCTCATTCCGAAGTACAACTCACCGTTTGCGATTGAAACCGCACACATCAAGCTGAAGGACTCCGATCTGGTAGCGGAAGTGATGCGGTCACTGTTTAACACGGCGCGCCAGTACCGCGAGAGTTTTGACGTGTATGGCAGCAAAATGTCGTTCGAGTGGCCGCTGATCGAACACACGCCGCCGGTGGTGCATATCGGCGAAAAGCCGCGCCACGTGGACGTGCTGGACTACGCCCACCTGCTGCCGCCGGAAATTCAGAAGTTCACGATGGGCGGCGTGTATGGCGGTGACAAGCAGCACCTGTCGTTCATTCAGGGCAGCGGGCACGGCGGCTCGCACCCGCACCTGGCGCATGAATTCCTGATGAGCATCGTGGAAGACCGCGAACCGTTCCCGAACGCGCGGCAGGCGGCCAACTGGGTCTGCACCGGCATCCTGGCTCACGAGTCGGCGTTGTGCGGCGGCCAGACTATGCCGCTGCCGGAGTGGACTCTGTCGTAATGAAAACACGTAGGGGCGAAGCGCCGCTTCGCCCCTACACCGACAGAATTGATTTTTAACCAAAGGAGATTTCTAACCATGTCACGACCTGTTACGTTGTTCACCGGCCAGTGGGCCGACCTGCCGCTGGAAAAGCTGGCGCAAAAAGTGTGCGATTGGGGTTACGACGGCCTGGAACTGGCCTGCTGGGGCGACCATTTTGAAGTGGACCGTGCGTTATCCGAAGACGGCTACCTTCAAAGCCGCTGGGACATCCTCAACAAGTACAACCTGAAGTGTTTCGCCATCAGTACCCATCTGGTCGGCCAGTGCGTGGGCGACCATCCGATTGACGAGCGCCACAAGGGCATTCTGCCCTCGCGCATTTGGGGCGATGGCAATCCCGAAGGTGTCCGCCAGCGCGCCGCCGAGGAAGTCAAAAACACCGCCCGCGCGGCAGCGCAGTTCGGCGTGAAAGTGGTGAACGGCTTCACCGGTTCCAAAATCTGGCACGTGCTGGCCGGCTTTCCGCCCGTGCCGCCGCAGATGATCGAGGATGGCTACCGGGACTTTGCCGACCGCTGGAATCCAATTCTCGACGTGTTTGACGAGGTGGGCGTGCGCTACGCGCTGGAAGTGCATCCGTCGGAGATTGCTTACGACTTCTGGACAACGCAGCGCACGCTGGAAGCGGTGAACCGCCGCCCGGCATTTGGCATCAACTTCGACCCCAGCCACCTGTACTGGCAGATGGTTGACCCGGTAGCCTTCGTCCATGAGTTCGGCAACCGGATTTACCACGCGCATGTGAAGGAGTCCGTCCGCAACCTGAATGGCCGCAACGGGATTCTGTCGTCGCATCTGCCATTTGGTGACTACCGGCGCGGCTGGGACTTTGTGTCGCCAGGGCGCGGCGGCGTGCCGTTTGAGCAGGTGTTCCGCGCGCTGAACCAGGTCGGTTACGACGGGCCGCTGTCGGTCGAGTGGGAAGACAACAACATGAACCGTGACCAGGGCGCGCCGGAGGCGTTACAACTGGTTCGCAGCCTCGACCTGACCCCCTCTAATGTGGCCTTTGACGCGGCGTTTGCTTCGAAGAAATAGGGAGGACGACATGAGCGACAGTGGTGGTTTCACCAGCATGGCCGGGGCGAAAGCCGAAAAGGAAGCCCCGGAGATCGGCGTCGGGATGCTGGGCTATGCCTTCATGGGCAAGGCGCACACCAACGCCATGAAAAAAATCCCGTACATGATGTACCCGCCGCCGGCGATACCCCGTTTGGTGGCGATTGCGGGCCGCAATGAAGCCGCGACCGCCGAAGCTGCCAAACGCTATGGCTACGAGTGTTATTACACCGACTGGCGGCAGATGCTGGAGAACCCGGACGTGCAGTTGTTTGACAACGGCGGCCCGAACGACGCCCATGCCGAACCCTGCATCACGGCGGCGCGGATGGGCAAACATATCCTGTGCGAAAAGCCGCTGGCGCGCACGGCGGAAGAAGCCAGAACGATGCTCGACGCGGTAAAGCAGGCCAATGTCAAACACATGGTGGCCTTCAATTACCGCTTTGTGCCGGCCATCGTGCAGGCCAGGAAGCTGATTGACAGCGGCGCGCTGGGGCGCATCTACCACTACCGCGCCGTCTACCTGCAAGAGTGGATTATGCCGCACTACGGCACGCCGATGATCTGGCGGCTGGATAAGGAGCAGGCCGGCAGCGGCGCGCTGGGCGACCTGGGCGCGCACATCATTGACCTGGCGCACTTCCTCGTCGGCGGCATCAAGGGCGTCAGCGCCATGACCAAGACGTTTATCACCGACCGCCCCAACGCCGACGGCACAATGGGCAAGGTCACGGTGGATGATGCGTTTGTGGCGGCGGTTGAGTTCGAGAACGGTGCGCTGGGTACGCTGGAAGCCACGCGCTTCGCTGCGGGGCGCAAGAACCACGAAGTGCTGGAGATTAACGGCGAGAAGGGCAGTATCGTCTTTAACCTGGAACGCCTGAACGAACTGGAAGTGTTCTGGGTAGGCGACGAGCCGAAGGAGACGCAGGGCTTTACCAACGTGCTGGTCAGCGAGCCGTACCATCCCTACTGGTCGAACTGGTGGCCGCAGGGTCACATGATCGGCTGGGAACACACCTTCGTCCACGAAATCACGCATCTGCTGGACTGCATCGTGAACAACAAGGACGTGGCCCCCTGGGGCGCGACGTTCGAGGACGGCTACCGTGCCGCCGTCGTGTGTGACGCGATTGCCGAATCGGCGCAGAGCAAAAAACAGGTGGATGTGAAGTATTAAACGAAGTTGTAGGGGCGTACGGCCGTACGCCCCTACCGTGAATGATTGTTGAGGATATTCACCGTGACCAACCGACACCTTCTCCCGCCGCGCGGCCTGCTGATCGCCATCCCGATTCTGCTGGTGGTGGCGGCAATCTTTACCCCGCTGATTACCTCGGTCATGCCGCCGGAGCAGTACGACCGTGCCATATTGCTTCAAGCCGTGCCGTTCCTGGCCGTGTTTATTGCCATCCTGTTGGCGTTTATTTCGTTTATTTTTGTAATGGCGAACCTGTTAAACAATAACGTTCGGGCAAACGTGCATCGCACGATTGAGCTGACCATTATCGGCGGGATTTTTGCCGGTTTGCTGGGCATGTTCCAGCCGTTTGCGATTGAGCTATACCAGCTTGGCTTTTTACTGCTGCTGCTTTCGACGCTGGGGTTTATCGTCTGGAGTCACATCACCCCCCGCTACGGCTAACGTCATCCGGCGAGCGCGGTCGGAACGATGCCTGCCCGTCACGGGAGTAGGGACATGGCGGCGCCGTGTCCCTACATAGAGATCGGCTCTCGCTGCCTCACCCGCAGCACAGCTTTCGGGTCTGGTCTGCGCCTAATCCAACTTAAGCAGCGATTCGCCGTCCCGACGTTCCCGGTAACCGTGAACCATCAGCCCCGGTCGTCCCAGGCTGTGCCCCCCGACCTGCCGGTTGTGCGGGTCGCGGTAGCCGACGCGCACCAGCCGCCGGGGCTGCTTCGTCTGGTTGATATAGGAACCGTGAATGGTATAAATGCTGAACAGCACCACGTCGCCCCGTTTGGCCGGAACCGGCACAGTGTCTTCCAGTTTGTACTGGTCGGTTGGCAAATGCGGCGAACAGGGCGTACCATCCGGCATCCGGGTGACATGGTCCAGCGGCCCCAGTTTATGCGAACCGGCCAGGAAGCGGATCTCGCCGTTCTCGTGGAAAGTGTCGTCCAGATGCACCAGCACGTCCACGTAGCTGCCGTTTTCATGCTCGTAGAACGGGTTATCCTGATGCATCGGAAACGGGTGGCCGGTCTGCGGCGGCTTGATGTGCATGGTCGAATGATGAAACTCGACATTCGGGCCAAGCAGATCGCACAGCACCTCGGCCAGCCGGGGATGGATGACCGCACGTGCCCACGCTGCCGAATAAAACTGCAAGTCGTGCATGGCCGTCAGTTTTGACCGTTTTTCAACCTCCGGCGTCATGTAAGCCTGCCGCCAGGGGCCGGTCCAGCCCTCGTCGGTGAAAGCCCAGTCCTGCACCAAACGGTCCAGTTCGTCGGACAGTTCGGTGATTTCCTCCGGCGAGAACAACTGCGGGACATGCAAATACCCCTGTTCGTGATAAAACTGAATCTGATCCGGTGATAACATAACCCCTCCAACAAAAACCATTCTGAACCGGTAACGGTGCTTCTGTTATGTTATCATGAACAGCGAGGATTGGGAGAATCCCTTGCGGCTGTTGCCTCAGGTCTGCCGGATGCGCTGCACCTGCTGCATCAGTTCGCGGACGCGGTTTTCGTCCACTTCGTTCCAGATGTAACCGTCGCGCTTGAACGTCGTGCCGATGATCGCGCCGTCGGCTGCGTTTAACATCGCCTCCACATTCGACAGCCGCACGCCAGTATTGGCGAACACGACCGTATCTGGAACGGCCTGCTTCACCTGCTGGAGCGCGTCCAGCGGCGTTTCTGCGCCCGCCGTCGCGCCGGAAACACACAGCGCGTCCGGCTGCGACACAAACACCGTCGTGCGGGCAATGTCTGCCACCGTCCGCTGCCCCAGGTACACCGCCGATTCCGGCACGATGTTAAAGAACAGCCGCACGTTCTCGCCATGTACGCGATGCCGGTGGCGGATCGTTTCGCCGCAGTTGGTGTTCCACAGACCGTAATCGCTGGCGTACACGCCGGTGAAGATCTCACGCACAAACTGCCCGCCTGTCGCCACCGCCAGATCAATCGAAGCCGCCGGGTCCCATAGCACGTTGACGCCATACGGCACGGTGATCTCCCCGCGCAGTTCGGCAATCACCCGCGCCATGCAGGCGACGGTGATGGTTTCAACTTTCGTCAGGTACGGCAGGCTGGCTTCGTTGGAAAACATCACCGCGTCCACACCGCCGCCTTGCAGCGCGCGCAAATCCGCCCGCGCCTGCTCGACAATCCAATCCATGCCCTTATCGGCAGCGTAGCCGGGGTCGCCGGGCAGCGCCTTGAGATGGCACATGGCGATAATCGGCTTGTCAATGTGAAAGAGGTCTTTCAGCCAGTTCATGTTCATCCTCGCAATCCGTGACTTCCAACCGTCACCGTCGGCGCTGTAGGGCGGGGAGAAGTCTGTAACACCCAATAGCGGAGTATTATCACAATCGGGAGACCAGTAACTATGAACCAGAAACGAAGCAAGTTTACCGCCCACTTTTCATTGGAGATCATACGGACGGGCGGCGTGGGGAGAAGATGGTGGCGCCGATTTGTCACAAACGGCATATACCCCTGGTCATGCCATCAACGGGAGTAGATGGGAGTCGAACCCACCGTAGCCTGCTGTGCAGCCTACCACCGGTTTTGAAGACCGGGGCATCCACCGGGACACATCCACCCCCAGACTAGTAGGAACATTATACCCCTTACGGAAACGCCGCGAATAGGGTCTAATAGAAGCCGGATGCACGATTTTTATTTGCCTGTAAGCTGCGCGCTTGTAAAATCAATAAGATCAGTGACCGTCGGCGCGCAGAACCATTCTGGCACGCGGGCAAATGCAGCGATATTGGCCTCAGCAGCGAAGACGGGGTGTATGGTGACTCATTTACTGGAATCGGGCGAGTACGTTCTGGGCAGCTATAAGGTGCAGCGCGTCAACTGGGTGAACGGCGAGTGGTTTGGCGCCGGGCAGTGGCTCCGCGCACTGGTGACCAACCGCCGCCTGCTGATCGTCTCGGACAATCACCGCCGCGACTTAGCCGAAACGATTGTCCCCCCGGACATCCGGCGCGTGTGGAACTTGTGCCTGGGGCGGCGGGATGGCATTCTGGTGGCATTAAACGATGGCCGCCGACTGTATATGCTGGTAGACTGGAGTCAGGGCAACAAACTGGTGCGCGACATCAACGAAATGCTGACACCACCGCTGAAACCGCGCATTGCCCCTCGGCTGCGACCCATGTAGTCGGGCTTTCATGGGATGACGGTTATCATTCCCCTCGGATGAAGACCGTATCACGAAAGTTCTTCTACAATAACAGGTGATCTTAGTATCGGAAGAGATGCAACCGTGCCGAACTCATCCCTGGCTCTCATCCCCGGCGAAAACCCACTGGGCGAATACCAGGTGGCGATTGCACGGTATACCCAGTCCGGCTGGACGCCGACCGTTCCGCCGCTAAACGCGACTGTCACCAACTTCCGGCTGATCTTGCAGCCGCAGACACGCCGCCCCTACGAACCGGCCAGCATCCCCAGCACCTATATCACGAAGGTGTGTGATGTAATGCTCGGCCACCGTTCCGGGTTGATGGTGGTTCTCAAGACCGGCCACCAGTTGTACCTATTTATCAGTTGGAGCAACGGTGGCAAGCTGTCGGATGCGCTGCACGCCATGCTCACCTCGCCGGTCGGCGCCAACACGTTCCATCACAACCTGCGCCAGCGCGATTTGCAGCGCATCATCCGGTTTATTAGCCAGCTTTAAAACAATTTGAGCTGTGTGGGCTGCTGCGGTGGCTCGTCCTCTGGGGGCGGTGACGCTGTGGGCTGCGCGGCTCGTTTTTGCCGAAGCTGCTCCAGCACTTCCAGAATCCGCTTAAAATCCGCCTCCATATCCCGGCGCAAATCGGGATTACGCAGCACTGCCGCCGGGTGGAACAGAGGGATATACGCCCGATCCCCCTCAAACCTGGGCTTGCCATGAATCTGCGTGATTTTGCCGTTGGGGAAGTAGCGCGCCATGCTGAAGCGCCCCAGCGTGGCGATCACCAGCGGATTGATGATCTCCACCTGCCGATCCAGATACGGCTTGCACGCCAGGATTTCGTCCGGCAGCGGGTCACGGTTTTCCGGCGGGCGGTGTTTAACCACGTTGGCGATAAACACCTGCTCCCGCTTCAGGCCGATTAAATTGAGCAGGTAATTTAAATACTCGCCGGACCGCCCCACAAACGGCAGCCCCTGCTTATCTTCGTGGTATCCCGGCCCTTCGCCGATGAACATGATCTCGGCGTTGGGACTGCCCGCGCCCGGCACGCCGTTTGTTGCGTTTTCATGCAACCGGCAGAGGGTGCAAACCCGTACCTGTTCCGCAATGGCAGCCAGCGCCGCCGCACGATCTTCCGTCATCGGCTTATCCTTTCATCCCCAGCGGCGCTAATGTTACCGTCAGACCGGCGCGAACGCAATCAGTCCGGCAGGGGTAGGTCAGCAGTCAGGTAATCGTCCAGAAGCCAGTTCGCACCCCGATTATCCTGAAAGTAAAAATACAGTTAGAAAGCAGACCAAAATGGCTGGGATGCGGCGTTTACCGGTTGAGATCAGTATTGGTTTGATCGTGCTGCTCCTGTTTGGCTGCCAGTCCCCTCGCAAGGCGACCAGCGCCTGGCTGGCACTGGATGATCCCGCCTGGGTTCACTTCCCCCTGCTAACCGACTCGCAGCAGTACGCCTTCAGCGCCAGCCCCGACACCCCTACCGTTCTCACCTTCGCCAGCCTGTCGCCCGGGCTGGCTTATACCGCCGAAGTGCGAGACGGGCGTGGGACACTGGTTGCCACCTTCAACGGCAGCCTGCCCGGCGCCGCCCTGACAATCAGCCCCGGCAGTGACGTGTACCAGGTGACGGTGAAACCCGGTGGCAGCAGCGCCGGGGCGCTTGCGCTCACCGCCAGCACCCGCCAATCGTCGCCGCCAGCCACCGCCCCCAATTTCGACCCCGGTCAACCCGTCTTCGCCGAAACCAGCCCGTTCCAGCCGGCGGCGCTGCTCGTGCCGGGATATGCATCCTGCCGGGCTGCCAGCGGCGGCGCAAATGTCAACGTGCGCAGTGGGCCGGGACTGGAACACAGGATTATCGGCACGCTGCTGGCGGGCAGCACGATGGAAACTACTGGCCGCAGCGTCAATGATTGGTATCGCGTGAGCGGCAGCGGCGCGGCGGGCTGGGTATCCGGCAGCGTCGTGTCGCTGTCCGGCGCGTGTGATACGCTGCCCGTGATCGCGCCGGAAACCGAGCCGTTCCAGGTGCTGGTTGACCGCCGCACGTGGGGCAGTTTCAGCGACAGCCTGGCCGCCGACGACCCGGTTGATCTGCTGCAGGTCATTGTCACCAACTTCCTGCCTCAGCCCCCGGACAACTATGGTGAATTCACGCTGACGCTGACCTGCGACGGCCAGGACAAGCAATACGTGCGCTGGGGGTCACCGGACAGCCAGAATTTCCCCTGCGACAGCGCCATCGTCCTGCCGTTTATGGCGGGCAGCAACCGCCAGTCGTTTGCCATCGCGCTGCCGGCGGCGGTCACAAGTCCGGTGCGCTACCACCTGGTCGTCGCCCGGCGCTAGTATGGCACAAACGCAACAACTTCGCTCTTGCGATTTGACGCCCGCGCCGCTATACTATACTTCACGTCGCTACAGCGGCGTGGATGCCGAGGTAGCTCAGTTGGTAGAGCAACGCACTGAAAATGCGTGGGTCCCCAGTTCAAGTCTGGGCCTCGGCACACGACCCTGGTTTATGCCGGGGTTTTTGTTTACCCCCATTCTGTAAGTGCCAATTTAACAAATGACTTGTCTCCGGCTGTGGTTGGCCGTACAATGCAGTTAAGACACAACCCATACCCGGAGGCCGTATGCGCTCCCGACTGTTCCTGATCGGTTTCTGCTTCCTGCTGCTGCTGGTGGTTCAACCCGCCCTGGCACAGCCTGACCCGGCGTCCTGCCCGGCGGTTGTCGAGCAGGCGCTCACCCAAGTCACCCAGAACTGCACCAATCTGGGCCGCAACCTGGTCTGCTACGGCTTCCCGCGCGTGGAAGCCACCTTCGCCCAGGACGTGCCGGCAGGGTTTTTCAGCCGTCCCGCCGACCGCGCCGAACTCTTTTCGCTCAAAACGCTGGCAACCTCCCCCTTTGACCAGACTGCCGGTGAATGGGGTATTGCCCTGCTGCGAATTCAGGCCAACGTGCCTGATACCCTCCCCGGCCAGAACGTGACCTTTGTCCTGTTGGGGGATGTCGCCGTCGAAAATGCAGTTGAACCGGCAGAGGCGACGGGCAGCCCGCCGGTAACGGTTACTACGCAGGACGACACCGACATCTGGAACAGTCCGGGTGGGCAGGTTATTACGAGCGTACCCCGTGGCACGGCGCTGGAAGCCAGCGCGCAAAGCGTGGATGGCGCGTGGTTATCTGTCAGTGATGGTTCAGCCAGCGGCTGGATTGAGCGCGACGCCATTACCGACGACGCCGACACCGACGCGCTACCGGTGATCAGCCAGCCGCGCCGCAGCCCCATGCAGGCGTTTTATCTGCGCAGTTCACCGGGTCAGGCTGTATGCGACCAGGCGCCCTCGGTGCTGGCAATCCAGAGTCCGCAGGGCATCACGGTTGATCTGACGGTGAACGGCGCGAGTCTCCGGCTGGGGTCGCTGATTCTGGTGTGGATTGTGCCGCCGGGGGTGATTAAGGTGACAACGGTTGAAGGGCTGGCGATCTTCGACGCCGACACGCCAGACGAGGTGCGCCTGCCGGCAGGCTTCACCACCACGCGCTGTCTGGATGTGCCCGACGATCTCGGCACGGATGGTGAGGCCAACGACCGTGCCGTTGGCGAGAATTGCGACTGGCAGCCGCCCCGGCCTATCACCGAAGACGAACAGGCTGAAATGGAACTGATTCTGCGACTGTTTGACGGCCTTGAACCCGATGAACTGCCAGATTGCCCCGTCGGTGTGACTCTCATCCATCAGGTTGAGCCGGGCGAAACGCTGTTCCGCATCGCCCAACGCTACCGGACCACCGTCGCGGTGCTGGCAGCCGCCAATAACCTGGCCGACCCAACGCGCATCACTTCCGGCCAGCTTCTGACGATTCCCTGCGGCGTGGATACCGGCCTGCCGTCCATTCCACCGCCCGCTGCGCCGGAAAACATCACGCCGGTGGATTGCAGCCGCTTTGCCGCCACCTCGCCGCTGGACGGCCTGCCCTACGGCACCGGCACATTCTACTGGAATCCCGCCCCCGGCGCGACCGCCTACCGCCTGAATATCTTCAACGAGGATGATCGGCCCGGTGCGCAGGTCGCTTCGGTCACGGTGGATCGCAACACCACCAGCGTGACGCTTGATCTCAGTATCAACTCAATTGGGTATGGATTCCGGTTTTCATGGGAAGTTCTGGCGCTGCTGCCGGATGGTACTCCGGCCTGTGCCAGCGGGCGGGCGATTGTGCCCCGCGCCGCGCCGCCAACCGATGCACCGCCACAGCCACCGGCAAGTGAACCGACGCCAGAACCGACACCCGAAGAAACGCCCTTCCCGGAAGGCCGGTAGACGCGGGGAAGGCCAGGAGTATCTATCCTTCAGCATGGGGCGCAGGGTGCTGCCCCCCGTGCGTACCGAGATAAGGTCCCGGTTGGTCATCGGAGCTAAAGCGGTTTGTTCGTTAATTCCTCATTTTCCGCCATTTTGCAGCCAGAGGCTGGAAGTCCTCTGGCTGAGTAATCTGGGTAAGCCTGCTGGAAGCAGGCTGAAAGCGACAAAACCTGTCTTTTCAGCCATCTTCCAGGTGGCTTTTTTAATTCAGCCGGACGGCTTCAGCGTCCGGCGCGGCCAGGCGAAACGCCTGGCTTTGGTGTATGTGGAGCGCTGCATAGGTCACCCCTGTTATACGGTCGAGATTTTCCTGCGCGCCTCGTTAATCAGCCGCCGCATCAGATATTCGATGCGGTTAAACTCATCCAGTTCGGCGCGTTCGCTGGCGGTCATCGAACCGGCGCGCTTGCGCAGCAGCAGATACTTCACCCGCGCCTGGGTGATGGGAGAAGGGCTAAACGTGACGATCTGTTCCGGCGACGGCGAGGAGGTCAGGAAATCAATCAATTCGTCGTAGGCTTTGGTTCGTATCATCACGATGTCTCCAGATAACTCCGGCTGGCAAGCGCCGCATGGGCCGCGCGGAAGGCATATTCCTGCGGGCTGTCCAGCACGTGCTGTAAAGGGTCAACCGCGCCCAGCCGCAGCAGCGCCAGCGCCGCGTTATAGGCTACGTCGGGGTCAGGTGCATCGTCAGTGTGAAGGGCATCCAGCAGCAGGTTCACCGCGCGTTCATCGCCAATCTGCCCCAGCGCCCAGACCACGTTGATTCTGATTTCATACGGCGACGACCGTAGCAACCGTGCCAGCGGTTCAACCGCCCGCGCGTCGCCGATCCAGCCTAGTGCGACAACAGCCCGCCAGCGCACTTCCAGCTCGGCGTGATGCAGCGCGGCAACCAATGTGTCGAACACCGGCGTTCCGGCGGCGGCAAATGCGCCGACCGCTTGCAGACGAACCGGCAGTTCAGGGTCATTCAGGTCTTCAACCGGCAACCGATTCATGACTGTTGTGCAGCCTTACAAGCGTGATAGATGGCAACGAGGCGGTCTGGTACAGCCGCCTCATTATACCGGACGCTTACGCGGACAGCCGCTGTAAGGCGCGGGTGGCCGCTTCCTGAACGCGCTCGTGCGGGCTGTTCCGGGCGTGTTCCAACGGCGCGACCGCCTGCATATCCGCCAGGGCTTCAATCGCCGTATAGCGTGTCCATTCATTATCATCTTCAATTAATTGCGCTAAAGGTTCAATAGCCCGATTGTCCCTGATCCAGCCCAGCGCGGCAGCCGCCTGCATCCGCACTTCTTCGTCGGCATCATGCAACGCGGCGATCAGCACCTCCACTGCACCCGTGTCCCGAATCCAGCCCAGCGCAAACGCTGCCCGCTGGCGCACCTGCGGACTGGAATCGCGCAGCGCCGCCGCCAGCGCCCCGATTGCCCGCACGTCCATCAGCCAGCCCAGCGCGTTAGCCGCGCCGATTCGCACCGGCGCGCGGTCATCATACAGCGCGTCCGCCAGCGCCGGAATCGCCTGCGCGCCAAACTTCTCCAGCGCAATCGCCGCATCCCAGCGCACTTTTTCGTGCGGGTCGTCCAGCGCCGCGATCAGCGCCGGCAGTGCGCGGGCATCCGCCAGCCGCCCCAACGCCCAGGCGGCATAGGCACGCACCTTGTGGTCGCTGTCACCCAGGCAGCCGATCAGTGGCTCCACCGCCCGCCGGTCGCCCACGCTCCACAGCACCCAGATCACCTTGCGCCGCACTTCAACGTTGTTATCCCGGAGCGCAACCACCAGTGGTTCAACCACCGGCACGCCGATGCTAACCAGCGCTGTTGCCGCGAACACCTGCGCTGCTTCGTCGCCTTCGCGCAACGCCTTAACCAGTGACCGCACCGCCGCCGTACTCTGGATTTTGCCCAGTTTCCAGGCGGCTGCCATCCGCGCGCGGGTATCGCACTGGGCGCACAGCAGCGTGTCAAGCGATTCTGCCGGGTCGGCGGTTTCCTCCTCTCCGGCCTCCGCTTGATTGGCGGGTGGTTGATTAAAACTTTTGTCGAAGATCGCAACAACGCGGGCATCAATCGCCCGCCCGTTTAATGCCAGTAAATACTCTGCTGCGCCGTCCACCGGGGCGGCACTTCCGGCGCTGTCCGGCAGCCCGCAGGCTTCATCTACCATACGCGCTATCCTTCCTGTAGCTGGTTGCTGCGATGAGGTTGCCGTGCGATCACGTTCATCGGGTACGCCCCCATCATAGTCACAGGCTCCAGCCACCAACACCCACATTCTGCGGGGGATTCCCGCGCCACTCAACGTGTTACGCTTCTGGCAGGGTAAATACGCCCGTTGCGTCCGGCAGGAACGGCAGCACCTGCACCACCGCGTCCAGGTTTATCGCTCCGTATATATGGGGAAACTGTTCGCCAGTACCAGTCTCCGGTTGGCCCGTTTCCGGGTGTACTGGTGGCTCAAATTTCAGCGGCACGGCCAGTTTGCCCGGCGCGATTACCAGCAGCACCAGGTCGCGCTGGCCGCGAAAGATCGCGTTGGCAACCCGCGTCACCTGTTCCCGTGTCGAGCAGTGGATAAACCCCTGTGACGCCAGCGAGTCGGTCTGATAGCTACCGGCACGCTGGGCAGCCTGCCAGTCCTCCTGGCGCGCGATGTGGTAAATCAACGGCATACCCCCTCCATCTATCTGCATGAACGCGGTTTAATCGGTTTTATCAGCCGGAATCAAAAGACCCCGGCTGGTGAAACCGGGGTCCTGAGAGCGGGAGACGAGATTCGAACTCGCGACATCTTCCTTGGCAAGGAAGCATTCTACCGCTGAATTACTCCCGCAAACTGTTTAGATTATAGCGGCCTGACGCCGGATGTGCAAGAGGGAATTTCATGCAGCGTGCGAAAAACGTGGTCACGTAGGGGCACGGCACGCCGTGCCCCTACAAAGAATGTATTTACAATTCACCATCCATTTCGTGAGAGAATCGCGCGAGGTGGGGTGAATTTGTGGCATAATAAGGGCGAGTGAGGAGTAGCGGAACGATGGTCGAACGCACCCGCATGACAACCGAGGAATATTTCGCCCTGCCGGAAACCACGCAGCCGATGGAACTCATCAACGGAGAGCTGATCGTGTCACCTGCCCCTGTCCCCCGCCATCAGGGAATCACCGGGAATACCTACTATGTGGTAAGAAATCTCACCAAAACGATTGGCGGCACGGTCTACATGGCGCCAATTGACGTGTATCTGGACGAAGGGCAGGTGCCGCAGCCGGACGTGGTGTACCTCGCGCCGGACAGCCGCTGCCAAGTCACTGACAAGCGGCTGGTCGGCCCGCCCGATCTGGTAGTAGAAGTCTTTTCGCCCGGCAGCGTGCGCAAGGACAAGCTGGACAAGTTCGAACTGTACGAGCGTTACGGCGTGCGTGAATACTGGATGATTGACCCTCTGGAGCAGTACATTGAGGTCTACCGACGCGACGGGGAAACGCTGCTGTGGCAGGGCGTGTACGGGCCGGGGCAGACATTCACCTCGACGGTGCTGGCCGGCGCGACCATCGTCGTTGACGATCTGTTAGCGGAGTAACGCCGCCCTAAGGGAAAATAAAAGGGCGGCCTGTTGGCCGCCCGTGTCAATCATCGCTTTACTGCTGAACGGGTTCTTCTTCCTGCTCTTCTTCTTCACGCGGCGGCAGTTCCAGCGCGATCAACTGCTGGATCAGGTCACGGAAGGCCGCTTCCGGCAGCGCGCCGGGCTGGCTGAAGACAATCGTGCGCTGCTTGACGAGCATGATCGTGGGGATGCTCATGATGCGGAACGCCTGCGACAGGCCGGGATTTTCATCCACATTTACTTTGGCAATCCGAATCTGGCCGGCAAATTCCTTCGCCAGCTTATCCAGAATCGGCGCAACCATCCGGCACGGACCGCACCACTCCGCCCAGAAATCAATCACGACCGGCAGCTCGGAGTTTAACACTTCGGCTTCAAAGGTGGCGTCGGTCACATGAACCGGCTTATCGTTAACAATAGGGGTGGTCACAGATTTTGCTCCATTCGTTTCGGACACTATAGGTTGGTCAGGTTGACGCTCACGCAGAGCGGCTTCCAGCATTTCAATCGCCAGCGGCACGTCGGTGCCCCAGGGGCGCGGACGGCGCACGATTTCCTGCCCCGCCA
The DNA here is from genome assembly GCA_016223085.1 of Chloroflexota bacterium. Classification (GTDB taxonomy): domain Bacteria; phylum Chloroflexota; class Anaerolineae; order Aggregatilineales; family Phototrophicaceae; genus CFX2. The sequence goes on along the minus strand of JACRPS010000003.1, from coordinate 470,447 downwards.
GCCAGCCGACGAGCAGCGGTTTGCTGCCGGCATCAAACCGGGCAGCCGCCTTTGGATTCCGGGTTGGGTCAATTTTGGCAACAGTGACAGACTGAATTTCGTCAGCGGCTTTCTTAAAAGCGGCAGAAAAATCCCCGCGCAGACCTTCACCGTTTGAAACCAGGATGAGCGCCGGACGGTCGCCGTTCAGCACCGTCTCCAGGTCCGCATCGGTTAAAATGATTGGCTCTGGCATAATTTCCTCAAATCTCAAGTCCAGCTTTCCGTGTGCAACATTGTTTAGACGACACCATCTCGTCAATCATTACCTTCAATTTCGCGGCAGTTGGCGAAACGGAATACCTGATGTACGATATTCTGCATGTCCAACTTTTCCCTGTTTCCCCTCACCCTGTTTGTGCTGGTATTTGGCCTTAGCGCCCTGCTCGGCGTGCCCCCCGCCTATGATGTCGGCCTGACGTGGGGCGCGCTGGCGGCGATCACCGGCAGCACGCTGCTGTATCTGCTGGTTGCCTATCTGGTGCGGTCGTGGGCGGCGGCCCGCGTTGTCGCTGGGACACTGGTCACGGCGGGGGTATTGGCGGCGCTGTATTTTATTACCCAGTTCAGCCACCAGAATTACCCGGAAACGCCGGCCCTGATCCAGCGCCTGGGGGCCATTACAACCTTATTGCCCAACCTGGGACTAATCTACCTGCATCCCAACGCGGTCGCCACGCTGCTTGAACTCCTGCTGCCGCTGGCGGCGGCGCTGGTTATCGCCAGCCGGGGGCGCTGGCTGAAAGCCCTGCTGGCCGCTGTTGTGCTCATCCTGGCCTATGCGCTGTTGCTCACCTTTTCGCGCGGGGCATGGCTGGGTGTCGGCGCGGCGGCAGGTCTGGCCGTGGCGCTGGCGCTGCTGGCACGTCTGCCCCGCCGGACGGCAATCGCGTTGACATTCGGCGTGTTGGTGCTGGCTGGCGGGCTGGTAGCTGCCGCCGCGCTACTGGGACCGGAACGCCTGCCGTTCCTGCGTTCCACCTTTGCCGCCGCCGACAGCCGACTGACGCTGTACCGCAACGCACTGCGCCTGGGAACGGACTACGCTTTCAGTGGCATTGGCCTGGGCAATACTTACGGCATGGTATATTCGCGTTTCAGCCTGCTGATCTTCGTGCCGCAGCTAACCTATGCCCACAATCTGCCGCTGGCCGTGTGGTTAGGACAAGGACTGCTCGGCCTGATCGCCCTGCTGGGCATCGGCCTCACCTTTTATAGTATGGTTTACCGAACGCTGCGCGCTGGCGAGCCAGATGCGCTCTTTCACGGTGCGTGGCTGAGTGTGACCGCGACCTTCGTGCATGGTCTGACCGACGCCCGCCAGTATGTTGAAAGCCCCTGGGCAATGCCGATGCTGTTTGTGGCGCTGGGGCTGGCGGGGGCGCTGGCGCGGCTGGCGTTCTACAACGTGCCCGCCGTCCTCGTCCCGCGTCATCTGGCGCGGCGGCTGCTAGTGGCTGCCAGCGTGGCCGGGCTGCTGCTGATCGCCGGGTTGACGCTGAACGGTACGCTGCGCGCGTTGTGGTATACCAATCGCGGTACGCTGGACGAAACCCGCGCTCAGCTTACCCCCGGCCTGAACGACGCGACGAAGGCCGCACTCAGTAACGCGGCGGAAGCCGCCTACCGCACCGCCCTTGAACTGGACCCCAACCTGCCCAATGCCAACCGCCGGCTGGGCAACCTGTACGTCGCGCTCGAACGCTACGACGAAGCTGTGCCGCTGCTGGAAAAAGCGGCAGCGACCGAAGCCGATTATCAGGCGGCGCTAAAGGGACTCGGTCTGGCTTACGTCTGGGCCGGACGCCCGGATGATGCTGCCCGCACGCTGGCGCGCCTCCGCAATCGCCAGGACATCATCAACGAACTGTGGACGTGGAGCACGTATCGTGACGAAATCAACCAGCTGGAACTGTCGCAGTATGCCAGCGCCACCGCCGAGTTGTTGAGCCGTCTGCCATAGGGGCGCGCCTGCGTGCGCGCCCTGAACAACCACACCGGGGCACCTCAACTCCTTACCGTCGCGGCAGCCCCACCAGCAGCGCGATTGGCCCCAGCAGCAGCACCCACATGGCCGCGTCCAGACCGTACCGCTGCGCCAGCAGGCCGATTCCCAGCGGTATCAGGCTGCCAAACAGCCCGGCAACGTTGCTGACTGCCAGCACCGTACCACTTTGCCCCGGCATGGCGGAATACAGCCGCCCCTGTAAAATGGCGTACCAGCCGGAGTTAAAGAACCCCAGCAGCGCCAGCAGCACCAGCTTGAGCGTATAATCCGGCGTGAGCAGGAACGCCGGGAACAGTGCCAGTTCCAGCACTACGCTGAGGCGCAAATACGTCAGGCTGTTCACCCGTTCCAGCAGCGGAATCAGCAGCAAATCGCCGACAAGCCCGACGCCCGTCCAGACCGCGACCGCAATCCCGGCCTGCGCTTCGCTCACACCGGCCACGTCCACCAGATACAGCGCCAGAAAACCCAGCAGGATGTCCAGCATCAGGTCGGAGAATTGCAGCAACACCAGCCAGCGCCACACTTCCCGCCGCCGCAGCGCCCGCCATGCCCCTTGCACCGTCTCTCGCAGACTCGGAGGTGTTTCCTCATCGCTGGCGCCGTTCGCAAACCGAAACCGCAGCCCGATCAGCACCAGCAGCCCACTGCTGGCTGCCAGCGCCAGAAAAACAGTGCGCCAGCCATAGCCCAGGCTGACCGCCGCACCCAGCGCCAGCGGCCCCAGCACCACCCCCAGCGAGCCGGCGAACGTCCAGCGCGCCATGTTCTGCTCATGGCGCGCTGGGTCGGCATCCATCAGCACGGCCTGCGACAGGCTGACAAACGCGCCGGACGAGGGATAAAACAGGATAAACGCCAGTAGCAGCGGCAGAAAGCTGCCGCTTACCCCGGTCAGCAGTAGCGACAGCGTAAAGCCGACCCCGCCGATCAGGATGATCGCGCGGCGTCTGCCGGTATCGGCCAGGATGCCTAACACCGGCTCGATCAGGCTGGCGAGGATGCCGGGAATACCCAGCAGCAGGCCAATCTGGGCATAATTCAGCGCCAGATCATCCCGAATCAGCGGCCAGGCCGCTTCCCGGACGCCAAACACCAGTTCGTCCAGCAGTTCAATCGCCAGCAGCAGCAACACAAAGACCGATGCCTGCGCAGTGCGTCGCCGCATACGGAGCACCATATTCGATTGTCCTTTCGTATGAGTGAAATGGGATTGCAGGGACACGATCTATCGTGTCCCTACAGAGGGGACGGAAACACAAAACGGCGAGAGGCGCGGGGCGCCATTCGCCGGGGGAAACAGACCTGCGTTGGTCAGCCGTCAGGAACTAATTGGGTGGATGCCAGCTACCCGTCATGTACGTAACCCTCAACACCAGCTATCGTGTGTATAGGATAGGCTGAATACACGGAATTTGTCAACAATCATCGCCATGAAAACACTGCTATTTTTCGTGTGTCTTTTTTCCGCCACGCTGGCGCAGCCGGACATCCCGCGCGGCACGATTCTCGCCAGTGAGTACGTCATCACCCGCTCTGTCGCCACGATCAATCAGATCATCGGGTCGTTTTATCCGCCGGAGCAGGCGCTGCCGGCGCTGTACCCGGTGGACGAGTACCGCCTGACCTTCCACAGCGAGGATGAGGCCGGCGCGCCGCTGGCGATTATCGCGCAGTTGTTTGTCCCCCGCGTCGCCCAACCCGTCGAGTTTCCGGTGCTGGTGGTGGGCGCGGGCACCACCGGCCTGGCGGACGACTGCGCTCCATCCCGGGAGCAGCCTGAGGTCCACAGTCTGGGCAATTACCGGGCCTTTGTGCTGGGCTTCGCCGCGCAGGGTTGGATTGTCATTCTGCCGGATTATGCCGGCTACAACGACCCCGACCGTGTGCAGGCGTATTACGTCGCCGAACTCGCCGCCCGCGTGATGACCGATGCCGCTCGCGCCGCCTACGATGCTTTCGCTGCGTCCCATGTGGATGTGAGGAACGCAGCCATGCCGCTGAACCGGCTGTTTTTAGGCGGCTATTCGCAGGGCGGGCAGGCGGTGTTTGCCGCCAAAGATCGCTGGGCTGACGCCGCGCCAGACCTGCCGTTAGCAGGTATCGTTGCCTGGGCGCCGATAGTGGATATGGCGAACCATACCCTGTATATGCCGCCCTTCGCCCCCTACCGCATGGTGGTCTGGTCAGCTTATTATGGTAGCGATCAAGTCCCATTGGCTGAACTTTTTGCCGACCGCTGGCTGCCAACACTGGAAGCTGACGCGCTGCAGTTGTGCGTCAACGAGGCCGTAATCTACTTCAGCGCCGACCCGGAAACCCTGTTCCGCCCGAAGTTCTTGCAAGCCTTGCGCAGCGGCACGCTTGACCGCGACTTCCCGGCGCTGCATCGCCTGCTGGAGTTAAACAGCCCCGGCAACGTGCCAAGCCACGTTCCGGCGCTGATCGTGCAGGGAACGGATGACAACCGCATCCCGATGCCGGTGCACGACGGTTTCCTGCGCCGGACATGCGCGGCGGGCAACCGGGTAACGACGCTGGTCTACGAGGACGCGACCCACGCCGCGACGCGCCGCATCAGCTACCGCGATGTCCTCAACTGGATGCAATCGGTGATAAATGGCGAAACTCCGCCTAATAACTGCCCTTAAGCCCTGATGATCGCACCAGCTCCCCTGTAAAACACGCACTCGTCAGGGACAGCCCGTCCGCAAAACAAGCGGGAGGGATACCTGGGTATCCCTCCCCGAACACAGTCTATTCGGTTAACGTCACTGGCGGTTAGGCCAGCAGATCGTTGATTCGATCCAGCAGATTCAGAATGCCGTCCAGCGGGCCGCCGTTGTCCAGCAGATGAACCACCGCGCACAGCAGGTTGCCCAGCAGGTTACCGGGGCCTGGCACGGCGTTGATATCTAGCTGAATGGCCGACAGGTCAACTTCCAGCCCCAGCACATCGAGGAAAATCGGGCCGAGGTCGAGGAAGAGGATGTCACACTTGCCACCGTCCGGGTCAAACAGATCGGCCAGAACGCCCGTGAACGTACCCAGCACGTTTCCGGCGGTGTCCGTAATCTGGCCGCTGGCCGTCAGTTGCCCCGCCTCATCCAGTGCGAAGCCCGTAATGTCGAGTAAAGCGTTCACCGTTTCGCCGGCGGCGTTCGTAAACTGAACCGGAATGTCCGTCAACAGCGCGTTACGCACCGGCTGCGCGCCAACTGCACCCAGCGGCAGCACGACCGTCAATGCCAGAGCAGCTACGACAGCCACCGTCAGCACACGATACAGCTTGCTCTTCATCCGATACTTCTCCTTCTACTACCTTATCCGGTACTCCAGTACTAGAGTTTATTTAACTTTACTAGTACCAGAGTGATTGTCGGTTGCGGTTCGAACCGCCCGCTTACCATAGCGTAGAAGTATCAGACGAATGTCAGATTTGCCGTAAGGAGTAGTGGATGTATCTGACGTAGGGATTAGCCCGGCTTATCTTTTCCGGTTCGTTCCTATACCGCCGGGTTTACCAGCCGGTATAGCCCAGGTCGCGGTATATAGCCAAGTTTGCGGTTGATCGCCAGCATCGGCGCATTGTTGGAGGCGTTGTTGGTGGCGATGTAGGCGGCGCCCTGTTCCCGCGCGAACCGTATCGTGACCAGCTTGAGCGCCTGGGCGATCTTCCGCCCGCGAAAGTCCGGCAGCACACCGGTCATCATGTTATAAAACGAATTGGTCTGCCGGAAGTACCCGACCGCCGCCATGCCAGTCGGCTCGTCCCCCGCCACTGCCAGGAACTGCCCGGCAGGCGTGAACCACTCGGCGTTATTCCAGATGTCCATCATCTCGTCAAAACCGGGGAACGTGCCATCAGATGCAGGGTCCGTCAGCGAGGTGGCACAATTCACCGACCACAACTGGCGCCGTTCCTCCATCGTGTCCCCCACATCCGCCAGCGAATAGATACGAATGCCGGACGCCAGCACTTCGTCAAGCGTGCTGACAAACGGCCTTTCATCAAATGATTTCAGGTCAATCCGTGACTCAAACAGGTGGTGGTCAACCCGGAAGCTGCGCTGCTGGGCAAACCGCAGCGCCGCCGGGTCGTCCTCGCGCACCTCGGCGTCAAGGAAGTTCGCGCCGTTCTCACGGGCGAAGGTCAGGGCATGGTCATACAGCGCCGCGCCTACCCCCCGGCAGCGCCAGTCCGGGTCTACCACCACGTTGATGGCGAAGCGTTGCGCCGCCACCCAGGGCGCATGGGCTGCTACACTGTAACCGATGACGTCAGCGTCATCCGTCACGGCCACCTCGCGCCGCAGCGTAAACCCTTCCCGCCTGTCCCAGCCGCGAATCGTCGTGGCTGTGACCGGCTGGACTTCGATCAGGTTCAGCAGATCGGCCACCCGGTCATAATCGGTGTCCGGGTTCGCCGGACGAATGGTTATCATGAGTCCCCCTATATTTGTAGGGGCGAACCGCCGGTTCGCCCCTACGGTTACGCCTCGTCCAAATCCTGCCGCGTGATATCCACACCGGGGCGCAGTTCTTTCTCGTACAGATCAAACCGCAGCGCCACGTGCATCCCCGCCTGCTCATACAACCGGACCGCGCCTGTCAGGCTGCTGGCGTCCACACCCAACCCGACGCGCCTTTTCCCGCGCCGGTAGAACTCCTGGAAGGTGTGATGCAGTAGTGCCAGACCAATGCCCCGCCGCCGGTACGGGCGTGTCACGCCCAGTGTGCTCACCCAGCCCATATCCTCCTGCCCGTTCAGGTGTGGTCGGCACAGGGAGATACCGGCAATCGTATCACCGTCCATCGCCAGCAGCCACAATGACGGGTCAAAGTTGCCTTCTGCCTGCCACTTGTACAGCCAGCGCCGCAGGTCATCCTCAAACGGCTCTTCCACGTAGCCCCAGTGATCGCGGAACGACTCACGCTGCGCCTGTAAAATCGCGCGCTCGTCCTGGCCCATTACCGCCGACCGCACGGTAATGCCCTCCGGCCACACCGGCTGCGGCGGGGGTGAATCGAGTTCGATCACCATGCGAAAGCTGTGCCGAACGCAGACGAAGGCAGCGTTTTCAAATACCTGCTTCAACGGTTCGTAAGTGCTGCCCGCGCCGCACCGCAGGGCCACCCGTGTCCCTTCCGGCGCGCGGCCTATCGCCTGCTGTGCCCGCGCCTCGCCCCATGTCATCAGGCGAGCGCCGACGGCCAGCGCATCGTCTCCCGGTGGCAGAAACACCGACAGCCAGGGTGTGACCGGGCGCGCTTTGTCCCATACATCGGCATAACCGAGCGCGCGATCATCCGGGGACAGAATCAGCAGGGCATCCTGCGCCAGATCAAAATCCGGCGACTGCCACTCCGCCAGCGTTTCTTCCAGTGTCGCTTCGGATGCGCCGGTTTCGGCAATATCCGCCGCTGCGATCACCGCCGTCACGATTTCAGCATCGGCCATCGTTGGGGCGCGGGCGATCAGGTCTTCCGTTACCATTGGATGCACGTGCAGCATGGCTTGGCTCTCCTCTTCACAGTTCCCAAGAGATCATAACGGTTCACAACGGCAGTTGTCAAGCCCGCTGGCCTCAGGAAGTGGCGAAAATTGTGGTCAGGTAGGGACACAATATATCGTATTCCTACAGCGGTATCGTCACACAATTCACCACTCCTGTCCTCACAACGACACTTTCTCCAGTTCCCCCACCGGCGTACGGAATTCCTCCCGCAGCGCGCCGTTTTCCACGTACCAGACTTTGGTGGCGAGCTTGTCCACGAAGTAACGATCGTGCACGACGGCCAGCACGCTGCCCCGGTAGGCGCTCATCGCCGCTTCAAACCGTTCCCGCGCAGGGACATCCAGGTGATTGATCGGCTCGTCCAGCACCAGCAGATTCGCGCCCCGCGCTACCATCACCGCCAGCATCAGGCACGACCGTTCGCCAAAGCTCAACTGCCGCACCGGGCGCAGCGCCTCGTCCCCTGCGAACAAAAAGAAGTGCAGGAAGGTGCGCGCCTCGGTTTCGTTGAACGGCGCGGCGGCTTGCAGCGTGCTTAACGGCGTGGCGTTTGGGTCAAGCGTTTCCTGCTCCTGCGCCAGATAGCCGATTTTGACGCTGGACGCGACGCGGACGCGCCCGGCCAACGGCGGCAGTTCCCCGATGATGGTTTTGAGCAGCGTGCTTTTGCCCTGCCCGTTTGGCCCCATCACGACGACGCGCTCCCCGGCCAGCAGCCGCAGATCGAGATTCGCCAGCAGGGGCGCGGCGGCGTCATAACCGATGGACAGCTTTTCCAGCGTGACGATCTCCCGCCCCGACGGCAGCGGCTCAATCGCCTCCAGCAGGCCCAGCCGCAGCGGCCAGGCCGGAATCGGCTTCTCCACCCGTTCATCAGAGTCGAGGTATTGCTTCAGGCGTGTTTCCTTGGCTTTGCCGCGTTTGGCAACCTTCTTCGCCAGCCGCCGCTGGTGGTCGTTTTTGGTCGCGTTTTCCTTGCGCATCGCCTTCTCTTTCCAGCGGTGTACGTCGGCTTCCAGCCGGGCAATTTCGACCTGCTGGTCGCGCCAGGCCGCCCACTGTTTATCAAACTCCGACTGCACCACCCGCACGTAATCGCTGTAACCGCCGGCGATGAAACGCGCTGTATGTGTTTTTTCGTCCAGCGCCACCACGCCGGTCACGATCTGGTCGAGGAAGGTGCGGTCGTGCGACACGATCAGCGCCCCGCCCTTAAACTCGCGCAGCCACGCTTCCAGCCATTCGATGCCGGTGACGTCCAGATGGTTGGTCGGCTCGTCCAGAATCAGCAGTTGCGGGTTATCCAGCAGCAGCGCTGCCAGCCCCAGCCGCGTTTTCTGCCCGCCGGATAGCGTACCAACCGGCGCGTCCAGCGGCACGTCCGCCAAGCCCAGCCCCGCCAGCACCCGTTCGGCGTCGCCGGAAGTCGTCACTGCGCCCAGGCGTTCCAGCCGTTCCAGCGCCTCCGCATAAGCCAGCGCCAGCCGGTCATACGCCTCTCCCGCCGCGTGTGCCAGCGCGCCCGCCAGGCGTTCCACTTCGGCTTCCGCCTCGGCGACGCTGTTACCGCCGGGGAACAGCACATCGCGGATAAGCGCCGCATCATCAAACGGCAGCGCCTGCGCCAGATAGCCGATACGGAGCGACAGCGGCGTGAAGATGATGCTGCCGGCGTCGGCCTTCAACTGGCCGATGATGATCTGAATCAGCGTGGTTTTGCCCACCCCATTGGGGCCGATCAGCCCGACGCGCTCGCCGGCGTTGACGGTGAAGCTGATGTTTTTGAGTATCGGCGCGCTCTCGCCGCGAAATTGTTTGGTGATATTGGATACCGTCAGCATGGTGCCTGCTCCTTTGCTCAACCCGAATCAAAAACGCCGCACGGGATACACTCCATGCGGCGCGAGTCGCGTCAGTTCGACAGATCAGAATCAAAGAATCGAATCGGCAGCAGGGGTTTCCCGCGATTGGGAGTTAGCTGTTGGCGATTCGATCTACCATGTACCAATCCTTCTGCTCGACCGGTATCCGTCCGGGGAGGGTACTGGCGCACCCTCGCCGTGACATAAGTATTGTAGAAAGCTGGTAGGGCGGCTGTCAAGTGCAGGCAACCGGACGATCACAATGCTGCAAAGGCAGTCTTTGGTTTAAGATTGTAGCTGAACCCTGACTTTGCGACCCAATACTTGCAGGTGAACCTATGACCCGGACACTCTTGACCCCAACCCGAATAGCGCCGCTGCTGGTGCTGCTGCTGGTTCTCCTCCTCGTGGCAGCCGCGTTTATCACATTTTTCGAGCGCCTGCCGGTGGAAGGCACAACCTTCCTGATTGATTGGGGAGTTTTCTGGAAGTCCATTCAAGACGGCAACGTCGTGTATTACAGCGCCTTCGGGCTGCGGATTCCGCCGTGGAGCGTGCTGTTTATCCTGCCGCTGGGCTTCGTATCGCTGCGGACGGCCTGGGCGCTGCTGGCGCTGGCGACGATACTGATCCTGATTATCAGCGTCCCGCGCCGAACGGCACGCTGGCGGCATCGGGCGGGTATGCTGCTGCTGGGAGCTTCGTTCCTCACCCTGCGCGTAATCGTGGACGGCAATTTCGAGGGCTTGATCGTTGGCGGCGTGCTGCTCATGCTGTGGGGCTACGACCGGCGGCAGGCGCTGCCGCTGGGCGTCGGGATACTCCTGGCGACGATTAAGCCGCAGACTGTGTTTCTGCTGATCGCGGTCATCGGCCTGTACCTGCTGGAAGGCCGCCAGTGGCGCTTGATCGGGCGGACCGCCGCCATTACGCTGGCCATTGTTATCCCAACGCTGCTGTGGCGCGGGTCGGACTGGTTAGTGGCGCTGGGCGGCGAAAACAACGCCGTGTTCACCGGCAATCTGCTGGATATTACGCTGGGCGCTTCCCTGCGGCGGGCGGGCGACTTCTCGCCAGTCATAATTCTGATGGCACGGCTGGCAGTCATCGCCGCAACGCTGGTCATTGCCTGGCGCGCCCGCGCGCGGCTGACCCGTGAGAGCGCCGGACTGTTGATTGCCGCGTCTATCCTGTGCGCGCCGTATGCTGCCGGAAACAGCGTCCTGACCTATGTAGCCATCGGCGTGATTCCGTTCTTCCAGAAACGCCCGCTGCCGGGGCTGCTGCTCATCGGGTTAATGAACGCCGCCCTGCTGCTCAACCAGGCCGCCTTCGTTGGTGTCGCCAGTTACTACTGGACGCTCTACACGCTTCTAACGTGGTCAGTGCTGGCGTGGCACGTCTGGACACAGTCACCCGCCGCAGCCCAGGTGCATGATGCAATAACCAGCGTGGCGCGCACGTAACCCACACAGCCACGCCGGAACACGTCCAGTAGGACGGGATGCCGTTGGGTTCGGGTCGAAACTGACGCAACACGCGGCTTTCACGTCCCCGAAGCAGGCAACTGCCACCCAATGATCCGCGCCACCACTGACCGCGCAGATGGCACTCCTGTCGATCCGTGTCTGCGTTTTTGTCCGTTCAACACGCGGGACGTTTAAGTCGGCAACGTGAGCCAGCAGGCTGCTATCGCCCATCCCATCCATTCCGGCAAGCCTTGTTGCCTACAGCTGACCCCCTTTGCCTTTCCTTCCCCCTTTTAAGACGCGATTGCCCGAGTGAATGTCCCCGGTATTTGACGCTCTTTACCTGACCGGATACGCTTATAGGAAGGTTCGACCGGAATTCTCGAAACTGGATCAGGTTATTATTGAAAGAGCAGAAACAATGGCAACCTCTTTAAATCCCACCCTTCAACCGCAGCGGACGATTGACGAATTGAAAGAACTGCGCGCCCTGACCGGCAACGCCGACGGGGCGCAGCGGGTCGCCTGGACGGACACCTGGGCGAAAGCGCGCGCCTGGATGCGCGACAAGCTCGACCAACTGCCGGTTGAGGTGGAAACCGACGAAGCCGGCAACGTCTGGGCCACACTGCGGGGTCAATCAGAAAAAGCCATGCTCATCGGCGGCCACCTTGATTCTGTGCCCAATGGCGGCTGGCTGGATGGCTGTTTAAACGTCGTTGCCGGTCTGGAAGTGCTGCGGCGTATCGCCAGCGAAGGCACACCCCCGGTGACGGTGCGGCTGGTGGATTGGGCCGACGAAGAAGGCGCCCGCTTCGGGCGCAGCCTGTTTGGCTCCAGCGCCGCCTCCGGCACGATGAATCCCGACGATCTGCGCAACCTGACCGACCGGGACGGCGTGAAGCTGGTGGACGCCGTTGCCCGATTCGGCGTGGACATGAACTGCGTGAAGGACGCGGGGCGGCAGCTCAAAAACGCCGTCGCGTATCTGGAACTGCACATCGAACAGGGGCCGGTGCTGGAAAGCATGAACCTGCCGTTGGGCGTGGTGCTGGGCACGTTCGGCGTGGAGCGCCATGCGATTCGCTTCGTCGGGCAGTCAGCGCACGCCGGTTCGACGCCGATGAACCAGCGGCGCGACGCGTTGGGCGCGGCCTCGAAGCTGCACCTCGAAATCCGCGAGATCGCCAAACGCAATGGCGGCGTGTGTACCGTCGGGCGCGTGGAAACAAAGCCGGGCATCGTGACGGCGGTCGTCGGCCAGTGTGACATCACGCTCGACCAGCGCCACCTGAACGCTGACGCGCTGGCGACGATGCTGGCGGAAGCCAAAGCCGCCAGTGAACGGTTCGCGGCGGAGGAAAACGTCAGCCAGGAATGGACGCGGCTGTGGCAGATTCACCCGATTCTGTTCCACCCGGAACTGATCGAAATGGCCGACGAAGCCGTGCGCGAAACCTGCGGCCAGGTACACCGGCTGCCCAGCGGGCCGTTACACGACGCGGCGGAGGTGGCGCGGGCGGGCGTGCCGACGATCATGCTGTTTGTGCAAAGCCTGCGTGGGCTGTCGCACGCCAAAGAGGAAGATACCAAAGAGGAACACCTCGCTATGTCGGTCGAGGCGCTTGACCGGCTGGCGACCAGGACAATGAACTGGCTGGCGGGGAAGGGGTAGCAGGTTGCCGCTGTAGGGGGATATGGCGCCACCATGTCCCTCCTGCGCCTGCGCCGATCATGCGCCGTTCAGGGGGATACTTCTCTTCCGGTAGGCTGGTGTTCAATCCAAGAATGCAATTTCGTGCTGGTATTCCATGATCCAGTCCGCATACTCCGCGTGCTCGAATGCGCCACGATGATGGATGACGCGGTGCGTTCCACACAGTTTATATCCATTGTCTACAATCCAGTGCTGTAACAAGGGCAGAACATCGGGAAGCTGGCGCAAATAATCGCCTCGATGGATATAGGTGGCGGCCATTGGCAGACCGGGGACTGTTTTCAGCCGCAGGATGCCGGCGGTTGCCAGGGGCACGTCTTTGGTCTGTTCGCCATCCACAGGTATAACGATCTCCACATCCTGATAATCAATCTGAAATTCATCGCTATAGTGGATTTCCGTCAAAGGACTGGCAAACCGGATGTGGTGCTGCGCCATCGCCTGTTCGATTTCACCCTGGAGAACAAGCAGATTGGCGGTTGGGTCCTCCTGACTGATAGACGTGCGCAGTGTCAGCGCCCGTAGGGGCGGGACAGGTCTGACGATCACCTCTATATCCGGCATTTGCGCCTCCATTTCAATCATCCGCAGACGGAACTCGACCTGAGACAGCCGCGCCTGGTCCTCCTGGATACGCTGCCTGATTTCGGCCTGTTGCAGCCGCAGTAGCTCGCGGATTTGTTCGGGCGATAGGTTGTCGTTCACCAGACTCGCTATTTGTTCCAGGGATAGACCAAGCTCTTTGAGCGCGATGATACGGTGGATACGCGGCAGTTGCTCAACCGTGTAATAACGGTAGCCGGTAAACCGATCAATGTGAGCCGGTTTCAGCAACCCCATGTCGTCGTAATACCGCAAGGTCTTGATCGTCACCTGGCTTAAGCGTGAAAACTCGCCTATCCTGAGCATGTCCACCTCCAGTTCAACAGGGTTTGAAGGTTGTCTCATGATGCAATCCTCCGGCAGCGTTCGTAACGAAGATACCACACCAGCATAACGGCTGAAGTCACCGTGTAGAAGCTGTGTAACAGCCAGATCGGACCTGGCGGAAAATGAGCAATGTAGAGCCAGTACAGCAGATTGCCCACGTTGATGAGCACCATGTTGGTCAGGCTGTAGGAACGCAGGTTCCGGGTTCGGTACGCTTTCACCAGCATGGGAAGATTGGCAGTGATGAACAGGAGCGACGAGATACTGCCGGCAACGTTTTGAAGGGTTTGATTATCCATCGTTCTCCACAGTGTCCTTGACTACTCACCTTCGCAAGTACCACTATGCGGCCTCCCTTAACGGGAGAGTCAAGCCCTGTTTTTGAAACCGGGAAATCTGTGGAGAAACGACCTCTGCGGACGATTTCATCAGACTATCCGGGGCAGGCACGCAGACCTGCCCCGCGATCAATGTGGCTTTATTCCCCGCCGGGGGTGATTTCGACCTCCTCCGGCTGCCAGTCCTCGCCGGTCAGGTCTATGTCCGGCATTTCTTCGCGCAGGCTGTCGAGCGCGGCCTGTACCAGATCGGTGCGGTACGCGCCTTCATCCGGTTCTTCCGAAATCACCTCGCCTTCCAGCGCCACCGCAACGGTTTGATTCCATAGTTCCTCGTCCATCACGCCAATGCCATTGGGCGACGGCCAGATCAGCTTGTTGATTTCGTTCAGCATCCAGGTCATATGGCCGCGACCGAGCGTTGGGCCGTTGTCCAGCACGATGTCCACGCACTCCTCGAAGTTATCCCGGCAGAACAGCCAGCCCTTGATCGAAGCGCGGATGAACTTCACCGCGATGTCTTCGTTGCCTTCTTCCGCCAGCCAGGATTCGCGGGCAAAGATGTGGTCCTGCAGCATGGCCGTGCCCACGTCGTTGAAGTCAATCACGTTCAGGTCCTCTGGCTGGTACAGTTCGCCCGTTTCCGGGTTGACCTGTTCCAGCACCTGCGCGTATTCGTTGTAGGTCATGGCCTCGGCAGCATCCAGTTCGTCGTTGAGCAGCATGGACATGTCAAACGGCTGCTGCACAATCGTTACGTCATCGGGGTTGTCGGGGTCAATGCCTTCGGCGCGCAGCGCGGCGAACAGTTCATGCTCGTTGCCGAAGCCCCACGTCCCGACGCGCATCCCGCGCAGGTCAGCCACGCTGGTGATGTTTTTCTCCACGAAGGACACTTCCAGCGTGCCGCTGCGCTGGAAAATCTGGGCGATGTTTACCAGATCAGCGCCTTCCTCGCGGGAGGCCAGCACCTTCGGCACCCAGGCGATGCCAAATTCCGCGCCGCCGGACGCCACCACCTGCTGCGGCACGATGTCCACCGCGCCTTCCAGAATCTCCACGTCCAGCCCTTCTTCTTCATAGTAGCCCTGGTCTACTGCCGCGTAGTACCCGGCGAACTGCGACTGTGCCACCCACTGCAATTGCAGCCGCACCGGCGTTAGTTCCTGCGCGCCGGTGGTCGCCAATGACAGCGCCAGCAGCATCCCTACCGCAACCAGCAGAAAAACACGAACGGACTTCATACTAAATCGCCTCCTACAAGTAGAAATATTCGTAACCATTTACGGACGGCGGAACGGTGCCGCTCCTGCCGCCCGGAAATCCCGGTTAGTCGGTGTTGCGGAATGCGACGTGCCAGGGCATCAGCCAGCGTTCCAGCAGCAGCATCACAAAATAAAACGACAGACCGATGATCGAGGCCATGATGATGCCAGTCCAGGCGCGGACGAAATTAAAGCTGGCCGCTTCCTGGGTGATAAACACGCCGAGCATGGCACGCTGCCCGCCGAAGAACTCTGCCACCACCGCGCCGATCACGCTCAGGGCGCTGGCAACCCGTAGCGCGCTGAAAATGTAGGGCAGCGCATTGGGAATCCGCAGCGCCAGCAGGATTTTGACTGGCCGCGCGGCATACGACTGCATCAGTTCCAGTTGGCGCGGGTCAATCAATGTCAGGCCGCGCACGGTGTTAATCATCGTCGGGAAAAACACGATGATCGCCACAATTGCCATTTTGGAGGCTGGGTTGGTGGTGCCGAACCAGTTGTTCATGATCGGCGCGAAGGCGATGATCGGCACGGAATTGGCCGCGATGGCAAACGGCATGGCTGCCTCGCTGATGATCGTCCAGCGCGCGGTGATGAGCGCCACCAGCACGCCAGCGCCACAGCCCAGGCAGAAGCCGCCAAACGCTGCCCATAACGTCGCCCCTGCTGCCTGGAAAAGAATCGAGCCTTCGCCGGGGGTGACAAACAGCCGGATTTCGTTGACAAACGCTTCCAGAATGGCGGACGGTTTGGGCAGGAGGAACTGCTGAATATTCAGCACGCGCACGGCTAGTTCCCACACCAGCAGCACGCCGACGGCGACCAGGATGGTCGGCAGGTAATAACGCAGGCGGGCGCCAATTGGCGTTTTAGAAGATTGATTGCGGGTCGTTTGTACCGCTTCTGCCATTTGTTATGCCTGTTGATTGCGTCAAATGCCAACCGATTGATCTTGTTGGATTGTAGGGGCGGGTTTACAAACCCGCCCCTACCAGACCATTCTATTTTGTTAAGGCATGGCGCGCCGTGCGCCTGTATTATCCCTCAACCTCATGCGCCTCGCGCAGGTACTCGCGCACTTCGATCACCTTCTGGAAGAATAATGGGTCTTCCCGCGTTTCAAAATTGCGCGGGTAGGGCAGGTTAATGTCCACCACCTGGGTGATGCGCCCCGGTCGGGGCGACATGACCACCACGCGGTTCGACAGGAACACCGCTTCCGGGATGCTGTGCGTCACAAACATCACGGTGATTTTGGTGCGCTCCCAGATGCTGAGTAGTTCCATGTTCATGCGTTCGCGGGTGAACTCGTCGAGCGCGCCGAAGGGTTCGTCCATCAGCAGTAGCGACGGCTCAAACGCCAGCGCCCGCGCGATGGCAACGCGCTGCTGCATCCCGCCGGAAAGCTGGTACG
The DNA here is from genome assembly GCA_016223085.1 of Chloroflexota bacterium. Classification (GTDB taxonomy): domain Bacteria; phylum Chloroflexota; class Anaerolineae; order Aggregatilineales; family Phototrophicaceae; genus CFX2. The sequence goes on along the minus strand of JACRPS010000003.1, from coordinate 453,883 downwards.
GGTAGTGGTTGCCGAACTTACCGAGTTCGACCAGTTCCAGCATCTGTTGCGCGCGCGCTTTGCGTTCCTGCGGCGTGTAGCCCATGATTTCCAGCGGAAGCTGCACGTTTTTGCTGACGGTGCGCCAGTCGTACAGCGTCGCCGCCTGGAACACCATGCCGTAATCCCGGTCGAGCCGTGCCTGGTGCGGCTCCTTGTTGTTGACCTTCAGTTCGCCGGTGGTGGGCGTGATTAAATCCCCAATCAGGCGCAGCAGCGTGGACTTACCGCAGCCGGACGGCCCGATCAGCGAAATGAACTCGCCGGGCTGCACGGTCAGGTTGATGTTTTGCAGCGCGATGACCGGCTCCGCGCCGCTGGGTTTGAAGATCTTGTTGACGTTGCGGGCGTAAATCACCGGCGCATGGGTCGTGCCATTCGTCATATGTCTCTATTCCTATTCCAGCGCAGCGCGTTTGGGCATCAGCCAGCGTTCCGCCAGCACCACCAGCACGAAGAAACCGATGCCGACCAGCGCCGCAATAAAGATCGCTGCCCACAGCTTGGCCGGGTCAGAGGTGTAATACTGGTTGAAGTCAAGAATGGCGCGCCCCAACCCGTCGCCAATGCCGGATGGCAGTTCGCCGATGATCGCGCCGACCACGCTGGCCGTTGCCGATACCTTGAGCGCCGTGAAGATGTACGGCAGCGCCGCCGGCAGGCGCAGCTTCCACAGAATCGTCCAGCGCGACGCGGCGTAGGAGTGCATCAGCTCCAGCGCGTTGGGGTGAGGCGACTTTAGGCCGCGCAGGGTGTTGATCGTGACCGGGAAAAACGTCAGGTAGGCCGAAATCACCGCAACCGAAATCGGACTTGCGCCCAGCCAGATCACGACCATCGGTGCGATGGCGAGGATGGGAATGGTCTGCGAGGCGACAACGTAGGGCAGCAGGCCGCGCTCCATCAGCGGCGAGTGCGCGAACAGCGTCCCCAGCGCGAAGCCTAACAGCGCCCCTGCCGCAAAACCGAGCACCGCTTCCGTCCAGGTGAACTGCGCGGCAGTTGCCAGAATCCGCACCAGCAGCACCGGGCCGTTGCGGCGCGCGGGCTGGAACAGAGCTTCGGCGATTTTTTGCAGGTGCGGCAGGTTCAGGTCGTTGCCGATGCTGAGGTCAATTAACATCCACTGGCGTGGCTGCGACAGCAGTTTGTCGGCGGCAAAACTGCCTTCGACAGCGGCCAGACGCTGGTTCACGAGTTCGCTGACGGCTGTCCAGCGGTTCGCGTCGTCGGCGCGCACGGCCACTGTCAGTCGTCCGGGGAAGGCCGGGATGATCGGCAGTCCTAACCGGCTGGTGTTTTTGTCAATGGTCGTCAGCAGGCGGACGTTGGGATGTGGCAGCGTCGCCGGGTCCGGCGCGTTGTCGTCCGGGCGGACCGACGGCGCCAGCGGCGTCAGTTCCTTGGTATCGGCGATCACCGCGTCGGCATCGCCGTTTTCAAGCGCGTGCAGCGCCTCGTCCAGGGTGGGGTAGGGGGTGTACGTCCAGTTCTGCTCCGGCAGTACCACCCGGTAACTGGCCCAGTCCGCGAACGCCTTAAAGACTTCCCACGCGAGTAGCAGCGCGGATAGCACCACCATAAACCCCAGCACTTTGGTGACGCGCCCCGGCGCGACCAGCAGAATCACCAGCATCAGGAACAGGCTGAACAGCAGCAGCGCCAGTTCGGTTGCGCCGCCGTCGGGCGGCAGGATAAACAGCAGCGTGTCCATCCCGGCCAGCGCCAGCAGCAGGGCGCGCCGGCTCCACAGCACCCCGCGTGACAGCCCGACCATGCCGGCGACCAGCAGCGCCAGCAGTACGCCCGTTATGAGGACGATGACCGTTCGCATGGCCGCCAGAATCGTTTCCGGCGTCAGGCTCTCCTGTCCCAGACTCGCCGCCCAGCGTTTGGCGGCCTGCCCCAGCAGCGACACCGGCGCGTCTTCCTGCGATTGCTCGGCCATCCACAGGGCAAGCTGCCCCGGCGTGGAATTCACCAGCGCGGGCGCATCCAGCGGCGCGCCGGCGTAGCCGAGGGTGATGCCGCCGATCAGGAGGATGACAAGCAGCGTCAGGGCGACCGGCCCCCAATGGCGCACGCGGCGGATATGGTCGGAGAGCGCGCCGGTTTTTACCTGGCGCTGAAAAGCCAGATCGGTCATCCAAAAAGCCTTCTTAAGAAACTGCAATTTAAGACTTTCCCTATTCTAAACATGCTGGCAAAATTTTGCCAATTCGTCTAAATTTGTCTTTAGACCTCTTTTGACGATTGCTTCAGGATGTGGTTCAATTACTGTTTTTCAGCCAACTGGAGTTTATTGAATGTCTACCCCAGCCCAAATTGTTGAAAACAGCCGCAATTACACCCTTGTCAGTTGGTCGGCGCAGGGCGCATGGCAGCCGATTCCGATGGAACGCGGCGAAGGTGTGTATGTCTGGGACGCCAACGGCAAGCGGTATCTCGACTGGTCGTCGCAGTTGGTCAACGTCAACGTCGGCCACAGTCACCCGCATGTCATCAAGGCGATTCAGGAGCAGGCCGCCAAACTGACCTACGTCGAACCCTCCGCCACCACCGAGGCACGCGCCCGCCTGGGGGAACTGCTGGCGGAAGTAACCCCCGGCGATTTAACCAAGACGCTGTTCTCCAACGGTGGCACGGACGCGATTGAAAACGCTATGAAAGCGGCGCGCCTGTTCACCGGGCGGCAGAAAATCCTGACGCGCTACCGTTCGTATCACGGCGGCACATTTGGCGCGGCGAGCGCCGGCGGCGACCCGCGCCGCCTGGCTAACGAGCCGGGCGTACCCTGGATTGTTCGCCTGCCCGACCCCTACGCCTACCGCAGCCCGGTGTATCGCGGGCGCACGCAGGAAGAAGGCGATCTCATCATCGCGGATATGATCGAGGAGATTGTGGAACTGGAAGGGCCGGAAAACTGTGCCGCCATCCTGCTGGAAGGCTACAGCGGCACCAGCGGTATCATCCAGCCCGGCGCGGTCTTCTGGACGCGCATCGGCGAAATCTGCCGCAAGTATCACCTCCTGCTCATTTCGGACGAGGTGATGAGCGGCTTTGGGCGCACCGGTAAATGGTTCGGCATCGAGCACTACCCGGACGTGACGCCGGATATTCTGGTGGTGGCGAAGGGCATCACCAGCGGCTACGTGCCGTTAGGTGGCACGATTCTCAGCGCCGAAATTGCGGAATACTTCGACAAACACACGCTGTGGGCGGGGCTAACCTACAGCGCCCACGCACTGGCCTGCGCGGCGGGTGTCGCCAACATCGAAGTCTACCGGAACGAAAACCTGATTGAATGTTCGCACCAACTGGGCAAGGTCTTGCGCAAGGGTTTGATGGACCTGGCCGAGAAACATCCGGTGATCGGCGATGTTCGTGGTGAAGGGCTGCATCAGGTGATTGAACTGGTCAAAAACCGCGACACCCGCGAACCCTTAAGTGAATTCAACAAGCCGCTGTCCGAGCCGATGAAAACGGTGGCTACCACGCTCAAGCAGAACGGCCTCAGCACCTTCGTGCGCTGGAATCTGATTTTTAATTGCCCACCGCTGGTCATCACCGAGCAGCAGCTTCAGGAAGGGCTGGCGATTCTGGACGAGGCGTTGAGCAGGATTGACCAGTATTACGAGGCGTAAGCTGCGCCGGACGCTGGAAGCCGTCCGGCTGAACGAAAGAAGCCACCTGGAAGGTGGCTGGAAAGACGAGTTGGCGATGTTTTTCAGCCTGCTTCCAGCGGGCTTACCCTGGTGAGTCAGCCAGGGGTTTCCAGCCCCTGGCGGCGAAATTGGCTAAAGTTACTGCATGTGGGCAGGGAACTTTATAGACAGTCTTACAGGAGCTATCAGCATGGTGGAACGTTTAAAGAATTTTATCGGCGGGCAGTGGGTTGAATCGAGCGCAGCCAGCACCATCCCGGTGCATAACCCGGCGACGTGCGAACTGCTGGCGGAGTGCCCGGACTCGACCCGCGCCGATGTGGACGCAGCGGTGCGGGCGGCCAGCGCCGCTTACGATGACTGGCGGCGCACGCCGGTGCTCAGCCGGGCGCAGTATATGTACCGCTTCAAGGCGCTGCTCGAAGATCGCTTTGAGGATTTAGCCAACACCGTCGTGCGGGAGAACGGCAAGACCAAGGACGAAGCCCGTGGCGAAGTGCGGCGCGGCATCGAAAGCGTGGACTTTGCCGCCAGCGTACCGACGATCATGCGCGGCTACAAGGTTGAGGACATCAGTTCTGGCATTGACGAAACCGCCGAACGCCAGCCGCTTGGGGTGTTCGCCGCCATCACGCCGTTTAACTTCCCGATGATGGTGCCGCTGTGGTTCCTGCCGACGGCCATCACCTGCGGTAATACTTACGTCGTCAAACCGTCGCCGCAAACGCCGCTGAGTATGCAACTGGTCTACGAACTGCTGGAAGAACTTGACCTGCCGGAAGGGGTTGTCAATCTGGTACATGGCGGCAGGGAAGCGTCAATGGCCGTGATGGAACATCCCGATGTGGTGGGCGTGTCGTTTGTCGGATCGACGCCGGTAGCGAAGATTGTTTACGAAACCTGCGCCAAACACGGCAAGCGGGTGCAGGCGCAGGGCGGCGCGAAGAACTATATCGCCGTCATGCCGGACGCCAACATCGAAGCCAGTGTTGCCAACATCATGGGGTCGGCCTTTGGCTGCGCCGGGCAGCGGTGTCTGGCCGGGTCGGTTGTGGTGGCGGTGGGCGACGCCTACGAGCCGCTGCGGAACGAACTGGTGAAACGCGCCGGGATGCTGCGCGTGGGCTACGGCCTGAACGAATCCACCCAGATGGGTACGGTGATTTCGGCGGCAGCTAAAGAGCGTATCAACTCCTTGATCGAGCAGGGCGTGACCGAAGGCGCGCAGCCGGTGTTGGATGGACGCGGCATCCGTGTGGATGGTTTTGAGGACGGGTCGTTTGTCGGCCCGACGATTCTGGACGGCGTGGAGCCGGACATGACCGTCGCCAAAGAAGAAATCTTCGGGCCGGTGCTGTCCATCATGCACGCGCCGGACTTCGACTCCGCCGTTGACATGATTAACCAGAGCCGCTACGGCAACGCCGCCAGCATCTTCACCAGCAGCGGCAAATACGCGCGCGAGTTTAAATACCGCGTGCGCGCCGGCAACATCGGCATTAACGTCGGCGTGGCGGCGGCAACGGCCTCGTTCCCGTTTGGCGGGCAGAAGGAATCGTTCTTTGGCGACCTGCACGGGCAGGGGCCGGATTCCATTGAATTTTTCACGGATAGGAAGATTCTCATCGAACGCTGGCTGTAGGCCAGGGGATAAGCATGACCGCTTTAAATTCGTTTGGCGCGGTGCTGACTTACGCCATCGAACTGGAAACCCGGCTGCGGGATTATTATCAGGCCGCTGGCAATGCCGACCGCGCAAAAGAGGCGGACGCGCGCCGCGCCAGACTGGAACGGGTGCGCCGCGAAAATGTGGTGGAAATCACGCTGGAAGCGATTGACGGGCTGAACGCGGAGGACTTCACGCCCAATCTGGAGGATACATCTGCTGAAGGCCAGCGCGCGGTGGAAGCGGCGGCGGCCCGATTCTATACAACCGCCGCGCCGAAGATCAACGTGCGCGAGGCGCGCAGCGCCCTCGAACGCTGTGCCAAGCAGCACGCAGCTTTAGCGTAAGGTACAGGTAGGGGCGGGTTTATAAACCCGCCCCTACAGAATAATGCAACTGGTGACACAGGTTTTTCACTAAGGGGTACAGGTTTATGGAATTCGGTATCACGTTTAAAGGGGATATTTCGCCCAAGCGCACGGTCGCCTTGTGTCAGCAGGCGGAGGTAGCCGGGTTTAAATACGCCTGGTTTTTTGATTCGCATGTGCTGTGGCGCGAGTGTTACGTCACGATGGCGATGTGCATGGAGCACACCGATACACTCCGCTTCGGCCCGTGTGTGACCAACCCCGGCGTGCGCGACTGGTCGGTGGCGGCCAGCCTGTTTGCGACACTGGCGGCGCAAAGCGGCGGTCGTTTTGACATGGGCGTCGGGCGCGGCGACAGTTCGCGGCGCGTGCTGGGGCGCAAGCCGCTGAACGTGGAGACCATGCTCGAATTTGTGGCGGCAGTCAAGGGCATGGTGCGCGGCGACACGGTGCAATACGCCGACGACGCCGCACCGGTGCAGTTTCCCTGGGCGGACGGTTACGAGTTGCCGGCGTGGATTGCGGCCTATGGCCCGAAGGCGCTCCAGGCCGCCGGGCAGGGTGGCGACGGCCTGATTATCCAGTTGGCCGACCCCTGGCTGGTGAAGTGGTTCGCCGACCAGGCCAAAAGCGCGGGGCAGGCCGCCGGTCGTGACATGTCCAATTACAAGGTGATGTCCGCCGCGCCCGTGTGGGTAGGCGACATCGAGAAGGCGCGCCAGCAGACGCGCTGGTTCCCGGCGATGGTCGGCAACCACGTGGCCGACATCGTGGAACGCTACGGCAAGGACGGCGGCGGCGACATTCCCACGCGCCTGACGGAGTATATCGAAGGCCGCAAGGGCTATGATTACCGCCACCACGCCGACAAGGACGCCGATCACCTGGACTTTATCTCCAACGACATCATTGACTCGTTTGGCGTGCTTGGCCCCGCGGAAGAACACATCCGCAAGCTGAAGGAACTGGAAGCTGCCGGCGTCACGCAGTTTAATATTTACCTGATGTGCGGCGAGGAAGAGCGTATGATCGCGGAATATGCTGAACATGTGCTGCCGTGTTTTTAAAATAGGGAGTGAGGAACAATGGGCATTCTGTTTAAGAACGGTACGGTGATTACCGCCAGCGACATGGTGCAGGCCGATGTGCTGGTCGAGGGCGAAGTGGTGACGCTGATCGGTAAAAATATTGACGCGGGCGGGCATGAGGTCGTCAACTGCAAGGGTAAATACCTGCTGCCTGGCGGCATTGACGTGCATACGCATCTCGAACTGCCGTTTGGCGGCACGGTCAGCAACGACGATTTTGATTCCGGCCACAAGGCGGCGGCCTTCGGCGGCACGACCGCGCACATTGACTTTGTTATCCAGCCGAAGGGCGGCAGCTTCCACGATGGGCTGCGGACGTGGCGCGAGAAGGCGCGCCCGGCGCAGATTGACTACGGCTTTCACATGGCCGTGACCGATTTGCGCCCGGAAGTGATGGACGAAATTCCGTCGCTCGTGGACGAAGGTGTGACCAGCCTCAAGCTGTTTATGGCCTACAAAAATGTGTTCCAGATTGACGACACGACGCTGTTTAAAACCATGCAGAAGGCCGCCGAAAACGGCATGATCGTGATGGTTCATGCGGAAAACGGCGACGTAGAAGCCACGCTCACGCCGTCGCTGCTGGCGGCGGGCAAGACTGACCCGAAGTGGCACGCGGCCTCGCGCCCGCCGGAGATCGAAGGCGAGGCCACTAACCGCGCCGTCATGATGTCCGGGCTGACCGGCTGCCCGCTATACGTGGTGCATATGACCTGCGAGCCGGCGATTGAGGCGCTGCGGCGCGGGCGGGCGCAGGGCTATCCGGTGATGGGCGAGAGCTGCACGCAGTACTTCTTTCTGACGGCGGAAAAACACCTGGGCGCGCCTGGTTTTGAAGGCGCGAAGTACGTCTGTTCGCCGCCGATTCGCACCCCGCACGACCATAAGGTGCTGTGGCAGGCCGTGCGCGACGGCACGCTCCAGGCGGTCAGCACCGACCATTGCAACTTCTGGTTCGAGGGTGGCAAAGGCCCCTGGCGCGAATGGGCGCAGGCCAACAACGGCTCGAACTGGGTGGCGTACGAGCAGCAGGACCCGTCGTACCGCCGACCGGGTAAGGAACTGGGCATGGGCAACTTCGCCAAAATCCCGAACGGGATGCCGGGGCTGGAAGAACGCATGATGGTGATGTGGGAACACGGCGTGAACCAGGGCCGGATTTCGCCGATGCGGTTTGTCGAACTGATGTGTACCAACCCGGCGAAAATCTTCGGCATGTACCCGAAGAAGGGCACGATTGCCGTCGGCAGCGACGCCGATATTGCCGTGTGGGACCCGAACAAACGCCACACGCTCAGCGTCAGCAACACCCACATGCGGACGGATTACATCGTCTACGAAGGCTGGAAGGTCAAGGGCAAGCCGGTGCAGGTCTACCTGCGCGGCAAAAAGATCGTGGACGGCGACCAGTGGCTGGGTTGCAACGGTGACGGCCAGTTTGTGCCACGCAAGCCCTACGCGCCGGTGCTGTAGCCGATAACCCGATGGCGAGTAATTTGGGGTTGTAGGGGAGTGCCTGTGTGTGCTCCCCCTTCATGTCCTTTCAGTCCCGCAGTTGTCCGCGCCGGACGCTGGAAGTCGTCCGGCTGATCGAAAAAAGCCGCCTGGAAGGCGGCTCAATCCGATATTCCTCCAGTACAGCAGCCCGCTTCTAGCGGGCCTAGCATTACATTCAGCCTGGGGGCTTGCAGCCCCAGGCAGCGCAATGGCCGAACCTGATATTTGTTGGAACGTCTCCGTGCGCTCCCCGTTGTTTACCCCTATTCGGCGGGCGCGCCGTTGGCAATCCACCTTTCCAGCAAGTCTATCTGGTGTTCGGTCGGCTGGGCAAAGTGCCCTTCCAGCAGCACTTGCAGCAGCTTGCTCTGCTCCGGCGCGCCGGGCACAACCACCGCGCCGCTTTCGCTGCCGGCCATCAAACTGGCGTAATCCGTCAGGCGCAGCCCCTTCGATGGCACCGGGCCGTGACAGCCGCCGCACTCCTGCACGAAGAACGGCTGCAGGATAGCATAGGTGGGGTCGCCGTCGAAATCCGCCAGCAGCGGCACCGGCTCCACCTGATAGATGCCCAGCATCGTCGCCAGACCGGGCGCGTCAAAGCCGGCGAAGCGCCATTCCACGCCATGACAGCCGCTGTTGGCGCAAAAGCTCTGGTCGTCCACGCCGCCCGGATTGGTGGTTGTATGGCAGTTGGAACAGGTCGCGTCGAACTCAGTGCGGTGGCGGCTGATCCAGGTCGAGTCAAGGTGCGACGATGGCTCGATGCCGGTAGTCAACGGCAGCATCGGCTCAATTTCGCCGGGGCGCACTACCTGGGGGATGGAGTGGCACAGGTTGCACTCCAGCCGAATCACCTCGCCGGCTTCGCTGAAGTGCTGTCCATCGTGGCAGCGGAAGCACCCTGGTGCATCGCGATGGCCGGTATTATTGGGATGGGTGTTCCAGCTTAATTCCTGTTCGGGGTAGTTGCTCTCCCGGTACAGCGTCTCCAGCAGCGTAATCGCCTGCTGCACCTGCTCTTTCCCCTCGGCGTAAAACTCGGCATAGTTGTCGCGGTAGTACGAATCAAGCGACGCAAACGCCTGCATTGCCTCCGCCGTCGTTTCATACGGGGCGGACAGCAGTTCGACGGCGCGGGTGCGGATGAATGGAATCTCGCGCGAGAGGTCGCCCAGATACAACGCCTGGTCTACCGCCCGCGTTGGGGTTTTAATCAGGTGCGCGATCCGGTTGTGACAGGTGATGCAGTCCATCTCGTGCAGTTCGTACTTGTCGAGATTGGCCGTGTCCACCGGCGAATTGACAGCGTTGTAATCCACTGTCTGGCCGTCGGCGGTTTCCACGCGCACCCAGGGGATTTCCTGCTGTTCCGGGTCAAGCGCGATGTACGAGATTTTGTTTTCGATGTGCCAGTGGATGCCGCGCCCCAGCCCTTCGCGCTGGCTGCCGCCGCCGGTATGCATCAGCAGGTAAATGCTGTAGGGGTCGTTGGTGCGGTTGTCCTCAAAGCTATGGACGACGCGCAGGCTGTCGTCGGAGAATTTTTCTGGCGAGTGGCACATCTCGCAGGTTTCACGCGCCGGTCGCATTTCCGCCGTGCGGATAGGCAGTTCGTAATTTTGCAGCACCGTATCCACTACCAGCCGCATGTGTCCAGCCTTGCGGAAGGCCTGCACCAGAATCAGATCGCGCCCGATGTGGCAGTCCACACACAGGGTTCGCGCATGGGGCGAAACCAGATAGGTGCTGTATTCCGGCGGCATGGTGTGGCAGGTGGTGCCGCAGAAAGCGGGGGAGTTGCTGTATTCCCAGGCGGGGGGAACGGCCAGCAGGATCACAACCAGGCCCGCGCCGACCAGACCAAAAGGTAATAAATCCCGCAGTGTACGGTGAGCAAAAAAACGTCGGAGGCGGTGCATGGGCAAATTCCTCCTGCATGGGTATTTTAGGCAACGCCGGACAGTCAGGGTGGGTGTTTCCCCTGCTGTCGGCCTGTCTGCGCAGGCAAACGTCCTTGCCTATTGATTTTGATTATAATTTGCGTCTCGCACAAGTGACAAAAGTTATATGTCACAAATCCGCAAAAGGTGGAAACTTAACAGTAACGGATTCCCTCTTGAGCCAACGACACCACAGCCGTTAGTGTCGCCGTGCCCCTGCCGGAATGCATCCTTATTGGTAAGCTGATTTGGGACGGGCTGAACTTATCCGGGGAGCGGGGCAGGGTGATGATAGAGTGAAGGGGTTGGTTGATGATACTGCGACATTTGCGCCTGTACGGTCTGCAAGCCAGACTGGTGGTGGTGTTTTTACTGCTGGTGCTGCTGCCGCTGGGCGGCATCGGCCTGTACGACCACTTTTTTACCAATAACGCGCTGGTGCCCCAGGTAGTGCAGCGCCTGGTACACGAAGTGCATCTTCAGGCCAAACATGTTGTGGATGTGCTCGAAGACGCGCGCGGCGACGCCTTTTTAATCAGTAACCTGCGCAGCGTTCGCATGCTCCGGTCGTTAAAAAATCAGGCCGATGATACGGAAGCCGTCCGGGTGTGGCGCAACGAGGCGGCGCAGGATTTGCTGGTGCTGTCTGCCACGCACCCCGGCTATTACCAGATTCAGTATCTGGACGCCGATGGCAATGAAGTCGTGCGGGTGGATTTTGATGACGACGCGGCGCGCATCGTGCCGGATGGCGAGCGGTTCAATCGCCAGAGCGCGCCATACTTCCGCGAGGCGATGCGGCTGTCCGATGGTGACGTGTTTGTATCGTCGCTCGATGTGGAAGCCAGCGTACGCGGCGGCGAGGTCGCCTACATTCCGGTCATCCGGTTCGCGCTCAAGCTGGACAACAACGACGGCGTGATCGCCATCAGCCTGCACGCGGCGCATCTGCTGGGTGATCTGGTGGCCTACAAAGCGGGGCAGGATAGCTGGGCGGTGTTTGACCAGGATGGCTACTTCCTGCTGTATTCTGACCGGTATCTGAATACGGATATGCCCGCGCCACCCGTGCAGCGGCAGCACTTTGAGGCGGTCTACCCCCAGGCGACTGAACTGTTAAAGGGTGGTGCCGGCGTGTTCGAAACCGACGCGAACGTGCTGGTGTACAACACGGTTTATCCCACCGCCGCGCGCCCCGACCGCTACTGGGTGGTTTACCATGACACGCCTAAAGCGGTATTGTTTAAGGATATTACGAATTTTCACTATACGGTTGCCATTTTTCTGCTGGGAACATTTTTAACGACGCTGGCGCTGGCACTGATCGCCAGCGAACGGATTGTCACGCCGATTCTGGATTTAAAACGCCGGGTGGAGCAGTTCGGGCGGGATGGCGTTGTTCCGGCGCTGCCCAAACGCAGTCGACCGGACGAAATCGGCGCGCTGGACATCGCTTTCCACAACATGGCGCAGGAACTGGACCGAAAGCGCCAGAAGCAGCGGCGGCTGATTGAACAGTTGATTACAGCACAGGAAGAAGAACGGAAGCTGGTGGCGTTTGACCTGCACGACGGTCTGATTCAGCAGATGGTCGGGGCGCGCTTCCACCTGACGAACTTCCGCCAGCAGTGCGGTATCGAGGGATGCAGCACCGCAGCGAGTTTGCAGCGCGGCTGCGACGCGCTGAGTGAAGCGATTGCCGAGGGGCGGCGCATCATCGAGGGATTGCGCCCGGCAGTGCTGGATGACCTGGGGCTGGTGGCAGCGCTGGAGGAAACGGCCTACTCGGTGTCGCAGTCGGTCGGCTGGAAGCTGCACTTTGAAGTGGACCATCTCTCGTCGGAACCGGATAAAACGGTCAGCGTGACCCTCTACCGCGTCGCCCAGGAAGCGTTAAACAACATCCGTAAACATGCCCAGGCGACCGAGGTCAGCGTCCACCTGAGCAACAGCGATGGCCTGCTGCTGACCATCCGCGACAACGGACGCGGTTTTAACCCGGCGGCGTTACCGGAACGCAATCGCGGCATGGGCATCACCACCATGCGCGAACGCGCCCACCTGATTGACGGCCACTGCACCATCACCAGCGCCCCCGGCAGTGGAACGACTGTCGAAGTCTGGGTTCCGTGTGAAGTGGAGGAGTAGCGCCTGTGAACGAAACTGGCGACGCGGTGATCCGCGTGGCGATTGTGGACGATCACGGTATCGTGCGGGAAGGGCTGCGCGGCCTGCTGACACGGCCCGGCATCGAGGTAGTGGGCGAAGCGGACAGCGGCGCGGCGGCGGTTGAACTGGCAAAACAGATGCAACCGGATGTGATTCTGCTGGACATTCGGATGCGGGATGGCGACGGCCTGCAGGCCCTGCCACAGATCAAGGCGGTATCCCCCCGCACCAGCGTGATTATGCTGACAACCTACGCCAACCCCGGTTATCTGGCACGCGCCATCAGCAGCGGCGCGTCCGGCTATCTGTCGAAGGAAGTCAACCCGGAGCAGATTGTCCGCGCTGTTCGGGCGGTGGCCGCCGGCGATGAACTGATTGACCGTGACCTGCTGCAGGCGGCGCTGGCGCAGGCGGTTGACCACAGCCCGCCAGAGCCGGAGCCAACCGAGATGCCGGTGGAAAGCCTGTCGGAGCGTGAAATCGAAGTGCTGCGCCTGATGGTAACAGGCATGAACAACGCCGTGATTGCGGAAACGCTGAACGTCAGCGTGGCGACCGTCAAAACCCATGTGCGCCACATCCTGGAAAAACTGCATGTCTCCGACCGGACGCAGGCCGCGCTATGGGCCGTCCGGCATGGCCTGATTCAGTGATGCCGGCGCGGCTGGAATCATCCTCGCGGTGGACGGCGAATCATCCGCGTGAATGATTACGCAGGTATCATTCCTACGGGACAATAACGGGAAGCATCGAGGGCCGGGGAACAATAGCTGCCGGCAGGGCAGTCCGTTGCGCCAACCAATCTGGCGATTCCTGGCCGAGTAGGGCGTGTGGTCGTTTGAAGTTCTGGTACTATCTGATATTTGTGGTCGGCCTTGTCACCCTCCTTTTGGCGGTGGCACTGGCAGTGATAGCGCATTCCATGTCCGAACCCCTGTTCCCGGCAGCCGATTTGACCGGTGATTCTGGCGCAGCTGTGTGTCTGGACTGCCACCCGGAGTCGCATCGCTACTGCGACCCGGCGGTGAGCCTGCTGCGGCTTCAGGCGGCCAGCGTGAGCGCGGCGGCAGCGTATCTCCGTGTGGAAACGGCACGGTTGCTGGCGGACAGTCCCGCTTATCTGCCGGAACAGCCGTTAGCCGGTGTGGGCCAACAGCGATACATTGTGCAGGCGGGTGAAGCGTATTCGTTGCTGGCGGACGGCAACCTAACCCGGCTGGCAGGCCAGTCCAATGACTGGCTAAACACCTGTGGCCTGTGCCACGCGGCGGGGTATAATCTGGAACAGCCCGTCTGGAACGAGCTAAACAACTTCTGTAAAACCTGCCACGCGCCGGGGAATTTTCGCGGGAATGCAAACCGGGCGCGACAGGCGGGAGACAACGAAACCAATTGACCGGGGGCGTTGGCAGGGCAGGTCCTGTCACCACCCGTTTCGGCAGTTTGTCCAAAGCTGGTTGGCGATCTTATGGATGACCGAAAACAGATTCATAGAATGTAGGGGCGAACCGGCGGTTCGCCCCTACGAAAAATCTATGTATCGGTTTTCATTTAACCATTAGGATAAAACGCGATGCGCCGAACCGTTGGTATCTGGGTACTGGTCGTTGTGGGGTTCAGTTTCGTTGCCTTGGGCTTTTACGCCAGTGGCGAGCCGGTTCGCGCGCAGGACCTGGAAGATGCCGATTACGTCGGCGCGCGCGAATGCAGTTCGTGCCACCGCGATCTGGCGCGCCCCCATGCTGATACCCTCCATGCTTTGGCTCTACAGGATGTTGAAGACGACAAGGACGCCATCCTGGGCGATTTCGCCCAGGGTGAGGACGTACGCACTGTCCAGTTCCCCGGCGAGAGCGAGCCGCGTCCCTTCACGGCAGACGACATTGTTTACATCGTCGGCGCGGGCCGGTACGCGCAGCGGTATCTGGTGGAACTGGGCGACCGGGAATATGCGGTGCTGCCCGCGGAATGGAATACGGTGTCACAAAGCTGGCAGCCGCTGGCGCTGGCGGACGAGTGGCCGGCCCCGGCTTATGACTGGCTGCAAAGCTGCGCCGGCTGCCACACCACCGGCCTGAACGTCGAGCGTGGTCGCTGGGAAGACGACGGCGTGCAGTGCGAAGCCTGTCACGGGCCGGGCAGCGTTCACGTGGAAGTGGCCGACGACGCCGGACGCCGGCCAGATGACGATGAACTGGCGGACATCCACGCTGCGATTGTGCTGACGCCGGATGCGCAGGTGTGCGGCCAGTGTCACAGCCGGGGCACCGAGCCGGAAAGCGGACGGCTGTACCCGGTCAATTACCGCCCCGGCACGGACTTGCTGCACGAGGATATTTTTACGCTGGCCGCTACTGACGACGCTGAAAGCTGGTGGGGCAGCGGGCATGGTCGGCACAACAACATGCAGTTTAACGAGTGGCTGGCATCTGGCCATGCCAGCGCGCTGGAGACAATGATTGGCAGCGATCAGGCGCAGGACGGTTGCTTGCAGTGCCACAGCGGGGACTACGCGCTCGACCAGCGTCTGCGTGCGCTGTACGACGAAGGCGAACGGCTGGGGGAAGCGCCGCCGCCGCTGACGTTGGACAGGGCGCGCTTCGGCGTCACCTGCATCACCTGCCACAGCCCACATCACGCCCAGCAGGCGGATTTCCTGCTGGTGGACGAACCCAACGCCCTGTGCGCCTCCTGCCACCAGAATACGCCGCTGACAGCGACCATTCATCACCCCTCGGTCGAGCTGTTCCAGGGGCAAACGCTGGTTGACACGGTGGATGGGATACCGTCGGCGCACTTTGCCGCCGAGAACGGCCCGCGCTGCACGACCTGCCACATGCTAGAAGTACCTGTTGGCGGTTTCAGCCTCGCCAGCCATACCATGCGCCCGGTTGTGCCCGGCGCTGCCGAAGACACGCCGCCGGATGCCTGCTCTACCTGTCACGAGGATTTGACCCCCGCCGATCTGCAATCGCTGGTGCGGGACACGCAGGCGGCCATCCGGTCACGGCTGTCCACCGCCTGGGCGCGGGTATCCACCATCCCACAGCCTGAGGCGGGCGCTGAGCCGGCGGCGTTGTATGACCGGGCGGTTGCCGCGCTGCTGTTTGTCCAGAACGACGGCAGCCAGGGCTTCCACAACTACACCTATGCCGATGCGTTGCTGGACGCGGCAGCCGGGATGCTGACGCAGCTTAGTGTGCCGGGCGCGAGCCTGCAACCGACCGAAGCGCCGGCGCCAACGGCGACAGCGTCCGCGCCGGAGGTGGTGATCGTGAGCGCGGAAGCGCCGGTGCACAGTGGGGTAAGGCCGATGACGGTGATCCTCACGGGCCTGATCGTGCTGATTTTACTGGTTGGGGCGGTAGTGGTCTTCCGTCCCTTCCGGCGTTCACCGCAAACCGGGCGGGAGGCGTGACATCATGACCACAAAAGTGCCGCTCACGGCTGGGATGATCGCGTGCCTGCTCCTGCTGTTTGGGCTGGCGGCTCCGGTGCTGGCCGTCCAGGAGGAGGGTGACGAACCGCCGCCCGCGTCCAACGCCTACTGTCTGTTGTGTCACAGCCGGCCCGATCAGGTATGGCATCTGCCCAGCGGCGAAACGCTGCCGCTGACGGTGGACCCGGCGGTGCTGGCGCAGTCCGTTCACGGCGACGCCAACCCGGACGGCGCGCTGGCCTGTGCCGACTGCCATCCGAATTTCCGCTTTCCGCATCCACCCTCGACCAGCCGCACCGCCCGCGAGTTCCGGCTGGAACGGTATGCGGTGTGCCGGAACTGCCATGAAGACCAGTATACCCGCGCGCAGGACAGCGTCCACGGCGCGGCACTCCGCGCCGGGCGACTGGAAGCCGCCGTGTGCGTGGACTGTCACGGGGGGCATGATATTCAGCCGCCGGACGAGCCGCGCCAGCGGGTGTCATTGACGTGTGGCCGCTGCCACGGCGCGATTTTTGAGGAATACCAGAACAGTGTGCATGGCGCGGCGCTGCTGGACGAGAATAACCCGGATGTGCCGACCTGCATCAACTGTCACGGCGTACATGATATTCAAAATCCGACGACCACCTTGTTCCGGGTGCGGTCACCGGAGTTGTGCGCCGGCTGCCATGCCGACGCCGGGTTGATGGGGAAATACAACATCAGCACACAGGTGTTTGATAGCTACCTGACCGATTTTCACGGCTCGACGGTGGCGTTGTTTGAACACGAAACGCCCGACGTGCCGACCAACAAGGCGGTGTGCTTCGACTGTCACGGCGTGCATAACATCCAGCCGGTGGCTGCCGGGGGCGCGTCGTCCATTCGGGAAACGCTACTCACGACCTGCCAGCAGTGCCATCCCGGCGCCAGCACCAGTTTCCCCGATGCCTGGCTGGGACACTATCCAGCAACAGCAGCGGCGCATCCGGTGCTGTTCGCGGCTAACCGCCTGTACGACTGGCTGACGCCGCTGGTGATCGGTCTGGTCGGGCTAGTGGTGGTGTCTGACGTGGTCCGCCGGCTGCGGCGAAGGGGAGGGTAGACAATGGAGAAGCGGATGCAGCCGGAAAGCCGCCCCCTCTCGGCGGCGGCGCGATTTGAACGGCTGGCGCTGGTGCTGGCGGTCGTCGGGCTGGCGCTGACTGGTCTGCCGCAGCGTTACACGCAGGAACGCTGGGCCGAAATCACGTTGGTACTGCTGGGCGGCATTGAAAGCGCACGCATTTTACACCGCCTGCTGGCTGTGCTGCTGCTGGCGGTGGCGATTTATCACGTCCTTGCGGTCAGCTACCAGCGGTGGGTGCTGGGGCGTCACCTGGCACTGCTGCCCCGCCTGCGCGACTGGCGCGCCCTGCTTGACCGGGTGCTTTACAACCTGGGCTTCAAAGCGAACGCGCCAGAGGGTCGTTATGCCCTACGAATTGAATATCTGGTAGTGGTCATCAGCGTTGTTATTCTGGCGCTGACTGGCCTGATGCTATGGAATCCCATCGCGGTTACATCCCGCCTGCCGGGGGAAACGATTCCAACGGCGCGTAGCATCCACAGCGACCACGCGCTGCTGTTTGTGGTTTTTCTTGTGCTGTGGGAACTGCTGGTGCTCGGCCTGTGGCGTGCCCGGCAGCAGCCGGATACTGCCCAGTTGGAAACGCCAGCACGGTCAGCGGAACAGGTGAGCCGGCGCCAGCGGCTGTTTGTGCCGCTGGCCGTACTGATGACCGTGCTGGTTGTTGCTGGTCTGACCGTATTCCTGACAGCGGAGCAGACGGCAATTCCCACCGTCCCACGCCGCGAGGCAATTGTGTTCGCGCCGCAGTTGCTGCCAGAAAGCGGCGATGCCCGCGTGGGCGCTGCCGTGTGGGCCACCTCGCGCTGTGCCTTCTGTCACGGCGCGGATGCGGGCGGCGGGGTGGACGGCCAGCCGGCGCTGCGCGGCAGCGATCTGACGCTGGATGCGTTCTACGAACAGGTGCGGCGCGGCAGCGAAACGATGCCCGCTTTCAGCCGGGAAGAACTGCCGGATGCCTACGTGCTGCATCTATGGACGTGGCTGTCAGCGGCGCAGTAGACGGACGAAGATTTTTACAAACCAGGCTGATGGGTGACTGCTGAACGCTGACTGCTCAACGGCGGCTTCTTCACCGAACAACTTATCCATAACTCAGGTTGGTTCAGGGGTTGCCGATCTGTGTTACCGTTGCTTTGTAGGGGCAGGTTTAGCAACCCGCCCCTACAGAAATGGACTATTCTTCCAGGTGCATCCGCAGCATCCAGGCCATTTTCTGATGCCGGTCAATCAGGTCGCTCAGGAAACTTTCGACAGCGTCATCATCCACATCCTCGTCAATGTTTTCGATGTCCTCGCGCAGCGAGCGGATCAGGCTTTCGTGGTCGGCCACCAGGTTCGCTACCATCGTGCGCCAGTCCGGGTATTCGCCCGGCTGCTCGTTCAGGCGGGTGAGCTGCTTAAATTCCTCCAGCGTGCCCGGCGCAAATTCGCCGTATTGGCGGATGCGTTCGGCAACATCATCAATGATTTCGGCCAGTTCGGTATATTGTTCTTCCATCAACCGGTGCAGCGCGATAAAGTTTGGCCCACGCACGTTCCAGTGATAGTTCCGCAGCTTGGTGTACAGCACAAACTCGTCCGCCAGCAGCACCTTCAGCGTGGTATTCAGTTCAATGCGTCCAGTCTGGGAGATACCCAGGTTTGGGCCTGGTTGCGTTAACGTTGAATTTCCCATCAAACCACCTCCTGAATAGCTGGTATCAGGCCCAGGGTAGGCCGACCACATAAGACCAAAATCACGCTTTGATGAGATTTTTATTATAATGGTCGCTGGACTTGCCGGACGCAACCCGGATACCAGAATCAACGTAGTGTAGATTGTCCCTACACCACCATATAGTAGAGTGTGCAACCCAAGGAACCTGTATGCAGCTTGTATCGGAACCAATGCCAGATGTGGCAGTCAGGACCGGCCTCACGGAAGCTGAGGTGGCACGTCGTCGTCAGAACGGCCAGGGCAACAACGTCCGGCTGGAAACGAGCCGGTCTTACCTCCAGATTTTGCGCGAGAATGTGTTTACGTTCATCAACATGGTGCTGTTTGGCATCGGCCTGGTGCTGGTGGCGCTTGGCCTGTATACCGACGCGCTGATGTCCGTCGGTATCGCCATGCTTAACGTCGTGATCGGCATCATCCAGGAGATGAAGGCTAAACATACGCTCGACAAAATCGCGCTGCTCACCCGCCCGAAAGCGACAGTCATCCGCGATGGTCAGGAAAAAGTGGTTGACCCGACCGAAGTTGTCCTGGGCGACATCCTGGTTGCCCGCCCCGGCGATCAGATTGTCGTGGACGGCGTGGTGATTGGCGACGGCAAAATGGACGTGGACGAGTCGCTGCTGACCGGCGAATCTGATCTTATCCCAAAACAGGCCGGCGACGAGGTGTATTCCGGGACATTCTGCGTCAACGGCAGTGCCCGCTACGAAGCGACGAAGGTTGGCCTGGACAGTGTGGCAAACAAGCTCACGTCCGGCGCGCGCGCCTTCCGGCAGATCAAAACGCCGCTGCAGCGTGATGTGGATCTCATCATCCGGCTGCTGGTACTGATCTCGGTACAGATGGGTATTCTGTTTGGCATGGCGAACCTCGTCGCCAACCTGCCTGCCACCGAGAGCGCCCGCATCGCGGCAGTGGTGACCGGCCTCATCCCCAACGGCCTGTTTTTTATGATTAGCATTGCCTATGCGATGGGCGCGGTGCGGATGGCCGGCAGTGGGGCGCTCATCCAGCAGTCCAATGCAGTTGAGTCCATGAGCAACGTCAACGTGCTGTGCCTGGACAAAACGGGCACGCTCACCGCCAACCGCATCCACTTCTTCGAGGTAGACCCACTGACCACCGATGAAGCCGAACTGCGGCGCATCCTGGGTATTTTCGCTGCGTCGGTCACGGCCACCAACCGCACTTCCGAGGCGTTAAGCGAGGGCTGCCCCGGCGAAAAATGCGCGGTCGTGGACGAAATCCCGTTTTCGTCGGCGCGCAAGTGGAGCGCCCTGTCGTTTGACGGCGATGACCTGCGTGGCGTGTACGTGCTTGGCGCGCCGGAGATGTTACATCCACACCTGAAGCCGGGCGCCGACCTGGGCAGCAAACTGCACGAGTGGGCGGACAAGGGGCTACGTGTGCTGCTGTTCGTTCATCATCCTGACGTGTCGTCGCTGCACGATTCGCTCGGCCAGCCGCAGCTTCCGCCCGACCTGATTCCGCTGGGCGTCATCAGCTTCAGCGATGAACTGCGCCCGGAAGCCGACAAAACGCTGAAAGGCTTTGCCGAGGCAGGCATCCGGCTCAAGATCATCTCCGGCGATAACCCGCACACGGTCGCCGCGCTGGCGCGGCAGGCTGGGTTAACCAGCGACATCCGCGTGATTTCCGGCCCGGAACTGGAGGAGATGGACGAGGCGCAGTTGGCGAAGGCTGCCGAGGAAACGACCGTTTTCGGGCGCATCACGCCACAGCAAAAAGAGATGCTGGTGGACGCGCTGCGGGCACGCGGCTATTACGTCGCCATGATCGGTGACGGCGTGAATGATGTACTATCGCTCAAAAAAGCGCATATCGGCATCGCCATGCAAAGCGGCAGCCAGGCCACACGCGGCGTTGCCGACATTATCCTGATGAACGACTCGTTCGCGGCGCTGCCGCCCGCCTTCCGCGAAGGCCAGCGTATCCTCAACGGGATGCAGGACATCATGCGCCTGTTCCTGACGCGCGTGTTATATCAGGCGCTCATCATCATCGGCGCAGCGGTGGTGGGCGTGGGTTTCCCGTTCACGCCGGTCAACACATCGCTGCTGTCGCTGCTGACGGTCGGTATCCCGACATTGGCGCTGGCCGCCTGGGCGCGCCCGGCCCCGCCCAAAACCGGCCTGATTCGCTCGGTGGTGCATTTTGTGATTCCGGCAGGGCTGACGCTGGCGTTGCTGGGTCTGACTGCCTACACGTTTTATTACGTCAGCATCTTCAGCAGCAGCGTGGGTGTGCCTTCGATCAACACCGCGCAGGAAGCGGCGCAGCTTGAAGCCCTGCGCGGGATGCCGGTCAGCGAAATTGTAGCGCAGGCCAACGAGGAAGCCCTGGCCGTGTCGCGCACCATCCTGACGGCGCTGGTCACGCTGGGAGGGCTGCTGCTGCTGCCGCTGGTCGAGCCGCCCACCCGCTTCTGGGAAGGTGGCGACGACTACAGTGGCGACTGGCGGCCCACCCTGCTGGCGATTGCGCTGGGGGCGGCGTTTATCATTGTGCTGTTTGTCCCGGCGCTGCGCGACTTTTTTGAACTGGCCGCGCTCCAGCCGCAGGATTTTGTGTTCATCGGTGCGGCGCTGCTGGTCTGGCTGTTTACCGTGCGCTTCATCTGGCGGTCGCGCCTGTTGCAGCGGTTCATGCATCTGGAATAAAAGGCCGTTAACCCGGGCACCGCCCGCGTTGCCCCTACCTGACCAGGGTTTATCTGTCATCAATTATCAGAGGGAAATGATGCTGATTTGTAACGTGGTTGGCGCGCGCCCGAACTTCATGAAAATCGCGCCGATTGTGGAGGAGTTGAACCGGCGTGGCCTGCCGCAAATCCTGGTGCATACCGGCCAGCACTACGACGCTAATATGTCCCAGGTGTTTTTTGACCAGTTGGGGCTACCCCGCCCTGACATTGATTTAGGCGTCGGTTCTGATAGCCACACCCGGCAGACAGCGCGTATCATGATCGCGTTTGAAGAAGTATGCCAGCAGCATCATCCGTCCCTGGTTGTAACTGTTGGTGATGTCAACTCCACAATGGCGGCGGCGCTGGTAGCTGCCAAGTTGACCATCCCGGTGGCGCACGTCGAAGCCGGGCTGCGCTCGTTTGACCGCACCATGCCCGAGGAAATCAACCGCGTCGTGACCGATCACCTGTCGGATCTGCTATTTACCACCGAGCAGAGTGGCAACGACAACCTGCGCCGCGAAGGGATTGCCGACAACAAAGTACATTTTGTCGGCAACTGTATGGTGGACACGCTGCTGAAACATGCGGACATGGCCGTAAGCCTCACCCCCTGGGAAACCTTTGGCTTGCAGCCAAACGCCTACGCGCTGCTGACGCTGCACCGCCCGGCCAACGTGGACGACCGGGACACGCTGCAATCGCTGCTGATTGCGCTGACCAGCGTTACGGAGCGCCTGCCGCTGCTGTTCCCGGTGCATCCCCGTACCCGCGCCCGGCTGGCGGAGTGGCAAATTCCGCTCCCGAATCGGCTGATACTGGTCGAACCACAGCCATATCTTGAATTTCTGGGATTAATGGCAAAAGCCAGACTGGTGCTGACGGATTCGGGCGGGGTGCAGCAGGAAACGACCGTGCTGAATGTGCCCTGCCTGACGCTGCGCGACACGACCGAACTGCCGGTGACGATCAGTGACGGCACCAATCAACTGGTCGGCAGCGACGCGCAAAAAATCGCCGCCGTCGTAGGGCAGATTCTCGCCGGTCGGTGGAAAACCGTTCAGCGCCCGCCTTTGTGGGACGGCTATACTGGCCAGCGTATTGCGGACGTGATCGAAAAGTGGATAAGTTATTAGACTGAGACTCATCACTTCACAACTCGACCAACCGATTGTCGACGGCATGACTGTAGCCATTGATGAAGGATAGGTATTGCGATCTTGTAAACGTATGTATTCGATTCTGTCGAATGCATTAATTGAATCCTTCAATCGTTAAACAATTCCCGATATAGTGCCAGCAGTCGTTCCTCAGCTTTACCCCAACTGTAGACTTTGCGTGCCGCCTTTGAGCAATCCTGAAGATATTTCAATATTTCCGGTTCTTGCAACTTCTGAAAAGCAGCTTGAAGCGATTCAGGGGTTATTTCATCTAGCAACAGGCCCGCACCTGTCAATTCTAAAATTTCGCCAATCTCGCCAACTCCCCTTCGTGCGATCATGGCTTTTCCCGCCGCAAAAGCCTCAAACAGCTTGTTTGGCGTGGAATAATTGGCCTGGGGAGACTGATCCGGGTTTATCGAATAGTAGACCACATCCGCAAGCGCTGTATAAAACCCAATCTCATCAATTTTTAACCACCCAAGCCAACGGATATTGGACGTTGTAGTCGCTGCTTCCATAACCCTTTCTTTCAGAACGCCTTCGCCGCTAATGAGTAGTGTCACCTCTGGACATGCAGTCACCGATTGTAGTAAAGGCTCAATATCCCGTTCGGGATGCAGCAAACCGAAATAGGCGATCACTAACTGGTAATTAGTTAAGCCGAACCGTTGGCGTTCCTGCTCAATCTGCCAATCTTCTAATTGATAGTTTTTCAAGGGTTTCCAGTTTCCGATAACCACTACCCGTTTTGCCCCGCGATCTTGAAGTGCCCGGGCGAGCCGCTCTCCAACAGTGATGACCACTTGCGGTTTTCCAATCAGTGCTTTCTCAAGCCATCCTGCCATCTTACCTTTTCGACCAAGATAAAAATCCGGAGCGCTTTCATGCGCGTCATAGACCAGCCGCATTCTGCGCAGGTGAGCGATCAACCAGGCCGCAGGTAGTGGAGAGAGGTCATGTGCATGGACAACATCGGCCTCCATCCCTAAGCCTAGTCGTAAACACCACAAATTAAAAAACATTAGGGACACCAGATTAGTATGGCGGTGCGGCTGGTCAAGCGTAATCTCTCCAATGTCTCCTCGCAACCAGCGCCAGAATGCCCTCCCTAACGCCTTCAACGAGGTGCTTGTATGCATCGGAACAAGTGTAATGTAAATACCGTTTATCACTTCTCGAACACGTACTCCGCCCTTTGAATGACGTGCCACTCCAATTAAATGCACCTCATATCCTGCGCGAACCAATGCACCTGCCTCAGCCATAACACGCCAATCATCACGGGCATAAGAGTTGACCAGCATCAAGACTTTTTTAGCGGGAGTTGAATGGGCTGGAAAGTCAATCAACGACAGGCTCCTACATGCTGAAAACTGTCTGATTATAGTTGATCGCCTGGTATATGTCCTATAGGAATCGATTTCGCTTTAGGCGCTACACCTTAACATATTATGTCTGCTTGGATTACCGTAATGGTAAACCCGTGGTCGTGCTCGTTGAACGGTTTGCCGCTCGTTGAAGCGTCTGTTCATAGGCGGCTGCCGTGCGTTCCGCATCGAAGTGCTGTTCGGCATAGGCACGCGCGGCCTGACTGGTTCGTCGGTGTAACTCTGGATCATCCAGCAGACGGCGGATCACCTCACTCAGACCATCAACGTCCCCAAAGGCTACGGAAAAACCACCGCCGCTTTCGTGTAAAACATCGGCTACCACACCCTCCAGAGCAACGGCTACCGGTACACCGCTCGCCATTGCTTCATACATCTTGGTGCCGATTGCGCCGCGATGGAGGGGATGGTTGTGCAATGCCCAGTAGGCAATATGAGTCGCAGCCCAGGCCTGTGGAATCTCCGCGTAGTCCACCCACTCAATCCAGCGCACGTTCGGTAGATCGCCCTGTGCTAACCTTGACCGAACCACCTCTTTCTGTGTGCCTGTTCCGATGATGGCGAAGATCGCATCCTTCCGATTCACGAATCGCTTGGCGGTTTCCAGCATCGTCATACAATCATAAGCGGTGCCGAGTGTGCCAATATATGCGACCAACCGTGCATTGCCCAGTTCGTACTTCGCGCGAAAAGCGGCTGCATCCAATCCAGGCTGGAAACGTTCCAGGTCAACACCGCTGTAGATGGTCTGCACCTTGTCTGCCGGCGGGAGGTAACTACGTATCACTTTTTCCAGATGGGGGGTAAGGGCTATAATCGCCGATGCTCCTTTATACGTCTGATCCACCAGCCAGCGGAACAGACGATAGACCGGATGCCTTTCGGTCAGCGCACCGATTGACAGCATGTGATCCGGCCACAGATCATGCACATCCAGCACGTAAGGGACACGTTTTAAACGGCTGAGCAGAACACCACCCAGGTTGGTAAAAATCGGCTGCGCGACGATGAGCATCACGTCAGGCCGGGGAATGACCAGTCCGCGTAGAATAGCCGTAATTGCAAAAGTAATTTGACTGATGAATTTTCGACTGATGCGCGGGCTGGGAGTCGCCCAGAGCCAGGTTTGAATCACGCGGATGCCGTCGCGCTCCTCAACAACCACGAACCTGCCTCGATAGCCATCCAGAATGCGACCATGGGGATAGTTGGGCAGGCTGGTTAACACGGTGACTTGATGCCCGCGCTGGTGCAGTTTCTTTGCCAACCGCGTCAGAATGATAGCTGCCGCGCCCTGGTCAGGTTCGTAGTAGCTGGTGACGAGTAAAATCCGCATAACTGGTTTCGCTCCGGGTAGACAAAATCGCGCCGGGCGCCGCTGATCGCGGCGTCCCCGGTTTATCCTAGCACAGTCCGGTGTTCCCCTGCATGGTTAAAACAGGTCGCTCCGTTCCGGGCTGATCGTGCCTGCTCCCGCTGCCGGTTGGAAAACTCTAACCATTACAACCGTGATAAAGCTGGTGACAACCGCCTTTATCTGTAGTGTGCCGGGACAGCAACCAACAAGTGGGGCAGACCAAGGAGCAAGGGATGAGCAGGAAAGGGTTTTATCGGGTTATGGCGCTGGTTCTCTTGGCGCTGATCCTTACGGCGACCTGGGCGACTACCTACGCCCAGGATGATTATCCACTGGAACGGTGTTCGCGGATCGCCTTCTCCACCGAAGAAGACTTCATGATGACCCAGGGCGAACCCTACGACGGAAATCCGTACATCTCGGACGGCGATGTGCTCAGTATCACCGGGCAGGTCTGCGCCCGCAACGCCGATCTGCTGCGTCGCTTCGATGTCAAAGCCGATCTGGGGCTGGACGCGCTCGACATCCTCAACGTGGAGCGCCGACTGGTAGCGTTCTCCACCGAACTCGACAGTCCGTTTGGCACGTTTTCCGCCGGGGATGTGCTCATCACCAACGGCGCGATCATCCCAAATCTGGCGCTCGTCGCGCCCTACGGGATTGATTACACCGTCGGCCTGGATGAAGTGAAATTCATGGGCGACATCAACCGCATCCTGCGCTTTGTCGAACTCGCGCGGCAGACTCGACCCGAAGAGTGGCTGAATGGACGCCTTCAGGAGACGCTCAAGGAGTTCAACATTGACATCTGGTTCACGATTGAAGGCACGGTATGGAATACGGACCGGCCTATCCTCGACGGCGACCTGCTCTCCGCCAGCGGCAGCGTAATCGCCACCAACCGCGATCTGCTGCACCCCTCTGTCCCGGCGGGACTGCCAAACGATGGTGTGGACTTCGGTCTGGATGCCTTTGCCGTCCCGCGCGATATGCCCGCCGGCGAAATCCTGGAACGGCGGCAAATCTATTTCTCCACCGAGATTCTCTATCGTGGACGGCGGGTGATCTCACCCACTGGCGCGCCCATTGGCGGGCTGAGTTTTACCGATGGCGATGTGCTGCAAATGCGCGGCGGCGTGGTGCTGTACAACGAGGCGCTCATCAAGAACTTCCACCCGGCGGCCAACTTCCTCGGTCTGGACGCGCTGTCGGTGAGTTTCGGCGGGCGCATCCGCGACCCCCAGATTCAAACGCTGTGCGGCTATTCCATCGGCGAGTTTAACGGCGGACTGGTCAGCATCGGCGATACCACCGGCACCGGCCTGCGCGAGTCGCCGCTGGCTTCGCCCCCCGAACTGACCGACACGCTGGAACAGCCCTGTGGCGCTTACGTGCCGATTGACGGCTACCTCCCTTTGCCGCTGGCCGGCGTGACCAAATTCCGCGTGGCGTACCGGGAAGTCAGCGAACCGGTGCCGGCTGTCGGCACCGCGCCGGGCATTCAGACAAGCTGGAATCTGTTGGGCTATAACTTCATCAGCGGGTTCTGCGAGATCAACACCACGCTCAGCACCGACGCCAACGGCTGGATGGATGCGGTCAGCTACCTCGAAGCCAAGACAGGCAACGACGTAAACAGCGATGGCATCGAGTACACCGATGGCTGTGTAAATGCCGAACTGCGGCTGGCGGTCTGGGACACACTCAGCCTGCCTTCAGGCACGCCGGCAGGCGACCCGGTGGCCGGGCATGATCGGGAAGATCATTATGTCGTCTGGCTGGAGTGGGAAGACAGCGGCGGTACGCTGCACCGCGAGCCGGTTGAGCATCACCTGCAACTGGACAACACCGTGCCGCGCATCGCGCCCTTCCCCGATGGTTTGCAGGTGCGGCTAACCGACGGCACCACCCCCGTGCCGGCCTGCGGTGAAGCGCCCAAAGGCACCAGCCAGTTCCAGGTGTGGGCGCAGTTCGATGATCGCTACTACCTGAACTACAGCCTGGCCGTGAAGGGCGGCCTGCCACCCGCGACCGCCAGCTATGGCCCCCACTACTTCTACAATCCCGACGACGGTTCAGGCTTCAAAGCAACCGACGACACCGGCACCGTGCCCAACGCGACGACCGTCCATGTGCGGGACATTGACATGACCGACCTGGGTGATTCGTTCACCGACTGCTGCTACCTGCTGGAAATGGTCGTGCGTGATGCCGCCATTCGCCACCAGTTCATCGGCAACCACATCGTCAATGACGTGTCGGGCAGCTACTACGCCTACACTTTCATCACCTTCGCTGCCGCGCCGTAAGCGAATCGGAACGGGGCGACAAAACCTTCGCTCATCACAGCGATCAAGGAGGCGTTCGTACGAACGCCTCCGCTAATATTCCGGCTCAACCGGATGGCGGCGCGGTGGTTCGTGGTCGCTGTAGGCATCCACAAAGCCGTGCCGGACTTGGAGCGCGGCGTAACGGTCGTTAAAGCGGGCGCGCGCGCCCGCCGTCAGCGCCAGGCGCATGTCGTAAGCGTCTTCGTTGTTGTTGCGGTAGTACTTCGGCTTGACGCTGGTCGTTTCAAACTCATACTTGCGGTACAGGTTTTGTGCCCGCACGTTGCTCACGCGCACTTCCAGCGCCACGTAACCGGCGTTCAGCGCCAGCGACCGGCGCACCATACCGGCCAGCAGGATTTCGCCCCAGCCCCGTCCCTGATAATTCGGGTGAACCGCAATCGTGCTGATATGCGCCTCGCTCATGATGTTCCACAACCCGCCGTAACCTACGACCCGCCGACCGCTGGAACGGCCATTCACTGGCAGCAGCCAGCGCCGCCAGCCCTGCGTGCTGGACTCGGTGGCCGCTTCCAGCACGACCATGTAGCTGTAGGTTGATTCGGTGACTTCGTAGGCGTAGGAACGTTCCGACCAGGGGAGATCGAAGGCGAGGCGGTCAATGGCAGCGACCTGACTCACATCGGCGAGAGTCATGTAGCGTAGAATGAGGTTCATGGTTCAGGCGAATCCTGCGTCTTGACGTAGATCGGGACGACCTTCGCCGCTTCAAAACCCGCTTTGCCATCCTTCAGGCGGGAGAGCGCTTCTTCCGCCAGGAAACCGGCGCGGCGCAGCCGGTAAGCCGAGGGCACGAGCGTGACCGGAACGCCGCTGGCTTCCGCCCGCGCCAGCGCGTCATAACCGTCATCGTTGATTTCGCCGGTCAAATAAGCCGTACCGTCCACACTGGCGAACAGTGAGTCCCATTCCATCAACTGCGGCTCGCCCCGGCTGCCCCAGCGCCCCTTGCGCCACTGGTAGCGGGCGACGATGATGCGCCCGCGTCCAGCCTGGATAACCACGATCAGCCCACCCTGGTAATACGGCTGCCCGGCGGCAATCGTATCCAGCGTGGACACACCCACCAGCGGCAGGCTGTAAGCCGATGCCAGGCCCTTCGCCAGCGCCACACCCACCCGCAGCCCGGAATACGACCCCGGCCCGATGGAAACCGCCAGGGCGTTCAGGTCCGTGAACTTCAGTTCGCAGCGTTCCAGCATCGCCTGAATCGCCGGCGCGAGTTCGATGGTGTGGTTATTGGCGGTATGCCAGGTCTGCTCGGCCAGCAGTTTGCGGCCATCGTGCAGCGCCAGGCTCATGATCTGGGTGGCGGTGTCAATCGCTAGTAGCATCATGGCTGTTGGCTCTTGGCTGTTAGCTCTTGGCTGTTAGCTGTTCAACCGAAATGATGCAAGTCAACTCATCGTTCGGTTTCCAAATGCCAATCGCGAAATGCCAATCGCCCTACACTCCAAAAGTGGATTCCCGAAATTTCGCAATCAGTTCTTCGTACCGCTTGCCCACCCCTTCAAAGATAAAGTTGCGCCGGGTGGGTTCGAGGACGCGGAGTTCAATCCACAGCCGCTGGCGCGGCAGCGCGGCAGCGATGCGCTCCGGCCATTCGATGATGACCGGTCCCCGTCCATTGAGAATCTCGTCAAAGCCGATGGCATCTATGTCGTCCACGCTATCCAGCCGGTAGCAGTCCAGATGAAACAGGCGCTGTGCATCAGCTTCGCGAGTGTGTTCGTGGACGAGGTTGAAGGTGGGGCTGGTTAACGGCGTTTGTGCGCCCCAGCCTTTGCCAATACCGGCGGCAAACACCGTTTTGCCCGCGCCCATATCGCCGGACAGGCACAGGACATCACCGGGACGGAGCAGCGTGCCCAGCCGCACACCCAGCCGCTGCGTTTGCTCCGGGCTGTGGCTGATAATATCCAGTTGGCCTTCCTTCAAGATGGGCACGTCCGGCTCCCGAAGTGAACGAAACTATCGGGCATTATACAACTTCCGCCCTGAACTCAAAAGGGCGGCGGGCACGCCGGTGGGGGCAGGACGCTGCCCTGCCCCTATCGTGCCGAGTCAGAAGATGTCTATGCGGAATTGATGGACTGTTCTAACGGTATCGCTGCACAATCGTCGGTATCAGATACTCCTCGAACGCCGCCCGCAGGTCGTATTTCGGCTGCCAGCCCCAGTCCTGCCGCGCCGCCGAATCGTCCAGATCGCCCGGCCACGAGTCTACAATCGCCTGCCGCTTGAGATGCGGCTCGTAGCTGATTCGCGCCTGGGGAAACGCCGCCAGCGTCAGATCGCAGATTTCGCCCGCTGTCGGGCTGAAGCTGGTCACGTTGTACACCCGCCGCGACAGCCGTTCCGCCGGGGTTTGCGCCAGTGTCAGCAGCGCCGTGATCGCATCCGGCATTGCCATAAACGGAATGCGCGAGTCTTCCCGCACAAAGCAGGCATAGGGTTTGCCCTGGGCGGCGGCGTGGAGCATCTCCGGCGCGTAGTCGCTGGTGCCGCCGGTCGGCAGCGTCAGGACGCTGATGAGGCCGGGGAAACGCACGGCGCGGAAATCAATCCGGTACGGCTCGTCGGTCACGGCCAACTGGCGATAGTGGAAAGCGTAGTAGCGCCCCAGGTGTTCGCAGTACAGTTTGTTGCAGCCGTACATCGTGGTCGGGTTGAGGTACTGTTCCTCGTTGACCGCGCCGGCTTCCGCTTTGGTCGGCAGGTCAGGCAGGCCGTAGACGGCAATCGAACTGGGGAACACGAACTTCACCGGCTCGCCGCGCAGCCGTGACTGTTCGGTTGCCATATGCAGCAGGTTGACCGTACCCTGCACGTTCACTTTATGCGCTGTTTCCGGGTTAAACTCGGAGTGCGTCGAAAGCAGCGCCGCCAGGTGATAAATCGTTTCGATCTCGTATTCATTAATCAGCTTGTCGAGCAGCGCGCCGTCCAGGATATCGCCGACGATGGTTTCATACACGCGCGGGCGCATACTCTCGTCGAGCCCGCGAATGTCGAGCACGATCACGGGCGGCATGTTCCGCATTTCGGAAAGCTGCTGAATCAGGCCGTGCCCGACCTCGCCGTTCGCGCCGGTAATCAAGATGACCTTTTGCCGCATGTGGGTATCCTTTCGGTGGTGTGGTCAGTCTTGAGTCCATTGTAACGCGGGATAGAATCTTCGCTCTTGCAGACTCCAAAGAGATTGTAGGCACTTTGACAGAATATGCGGTAAAACTGAACTGGGGACATTCGAGCCGCAAGGAGCAGGTGGGGGCATGAATCGTTTGACCGCCGCGTTCAAGCGCATCTGGGGGGACATCCTCGCCGGGCGCAACCTGGAAGCCTACGTCGTGACCGTCATCGGCGCGGCGCTGGTGGTGTTGGGCATCCTGGGGACCGTCAACATCGAACTGAGCCTGACCGTCATCATCGCGGCGCTGGCGCTGCTGGTGTTTAAAACCACCACGCCGGAAAAAGCCATCGTGGACATTGACTCCGTACTGCAAGACCGTAACGACTTCGGCCCGTTCCGCGAAACGGTGCGCGGGCGGCGGCGGGTATGGATTTACGGCCCATCGTCGGTGAACGCGCTGCGGGAAGATATCGAGCGCGAGGTGCTGGACAAGGGCGGCGAGGTGCGAATCATGCTGCAAGACCCGGACAGCCCGGCGATTGACTACCTGCGTGACCAGCTAGACACCCGCGACCCGCGCGCCAATCTCAAAGGCGACCTGGAATCGTCGCTGCGGCTGCTGCGCCATCTGCTGGTCGCCACGCCCAACGGCAAGCTGCAATGCCGGCTGCTGCCCTACAGCCCGGGCTTCAGCATGGTCATCGTTGACCCGGACAGCCGCGACGGGCAGATCATCGTGGAATTCCTGGGCTTCCGCTACGAGCACGTCAAACAGCGGATGCACCTCACCATCCGGCGCTCGGAATCGCCGCGCTGGTTCGATCACTGGCTGGCGCAGTACCAACGGATGTGGGATGCGGCTCACCCGTTATAACCTGCGCCGCGCTGCCCTGCTGGTTGTATTCCTGCTGCTGGTATCGGCCAGCGCCGCGCAGGATGGGTACATTCGTTCGCCGCGACTGGGCATCACCTTCATCAGTTCGCTGGATTACCCGCGCAACGAGCACCGCTACCAGCGCGCCCTGCTGATCGGCGTCGGCTGGAACCGCTGGCCGCTGTACTGGAATCTGGTGGAAACGGCGCCGGGCGGCTACGACTGGAGCCGCTACGACGCGCTGGTACGCGACGATGTGCGGCACGGCTTGCAGATCAACGCCATTCTGCTGGGACGCCCCGCCTTCTTTCAGGATGGCGGTAGCATCGCGGGGCTGCGCAATCCGGTGTTTGCCGACGGCAGCGACACCCTTGCCCCCGGCAAAGCGCCTAATCCGGCGAATCCCTGGGCGACGTTTGTTTACCTGGCGGTAACCCGCTACAAACCGGGCGGGCTGCTGGCGGCGCAGGAAGGCTGGCCGCGTGGCGCCGGTGTCCGGGTGTGGGAGGCGTGGAACGAGCCGGACATCGGCCTGTTCTGGAACGGCACGGTTGAGGATTACACCCGCCTGCTGCAAGTGACCTATCTCGCCGCCCACGCCGCCGACCCGGACACCCGCGTCATGTTTGGCGGGCTAGCCTACAACAACCCGGACGCCGACGACTGGCTGGCGAAAACGCTGGCGATCATCGCGCAGGACCCGGCGCGCGCGAGCAACGGTTGGTACATGGACGCGGTAGCCGTCCACAACTACACCTATCCGCGCCGTAGCGGTCTGCTGGTTCGCCGGGCGCGGGAAAACCTGGCGGCCTACGGCTTGCAGCGCCCCATCTGGCTGAACGAAAGCGGCGTGCCGGTATGGGATGATTACCCCGGCCCAACCTGGACGGCAGCCACGCCGGCGGCGCGGGTGCTGCGCGCCACCACCGTACAGCAGGCAGCCTTCGTGGTGCAGAGCACGGTTTATGCCTGGGCGGAAGGCGCCGAAACGGTCTTTTTCCACCAGTTGTTTGACGACTGCGGCAACCAGCCGTTTGGCACAAACTTTCCGCCCAACGACGGTTCGCTGTGCGCTGGCGGCGGGCTGTGCTGGGGCGACGCGCACGGCCTGTACCGTAACGACCGCGATGCCGCCTGCTTCAGCCAGCATCCCCTGCCCGGCACGCCGCGCCCGGCGGCCAGCGCCTTTTACCGGCTGGCACAGGTGTTCGGCGCCACGCCGTTCGCCAGCCCGCAAATCATCGAATCGGCGCGAAGCGTGCGGGCGGTGTTTGAGGAGCCGGCAGTGAACCAGCGCATCACCGTGATCTGGAATCGAACGCTCCAGCCGGTGACGGCTAGCATCCCGGCGGCGGGCGGCGCAGCGCGGCTGTATTCGATTGAAAACGAGGAGTCGACGCTGACGCCACTGGACGGCGCATATACACTGGAATTACCCCCGGCGACTCAGGACGATTATCCGCATCGGGTGGCTGGCGACCTCACCGGCATCGGCGGCCAGCCGCTGTTTCTGGTAGAGCGCATCGAAGCAAATTCGGTGCTGCAACCCGCCACACCTGAAACTGTGCCCGATTTCACCCCCACGCCGCGCCCGACCGTTGACCCCGCGCTGGATACCACGCCACCGGTTACAACTATGGCACCGCTGCCCACTGCCACCCCGCCGGAGTTCACCGTAGCGTGGTCGGCGCGGGACGACAGCGGTATCCAGATGTATGTGATTTTTGTGCGCGAGAACGGCGGCACGTGGCAGAAGTGGCTGGAAACCGCCGATACATCTGCCGTTTACCGGGGACAAACGGGCGCGACTTACGATTTTGCCGCCTGGGCGGTTGATCTGGCGGGCAACTGGTCGCTGAACGTGGAGCTTCAGCCGCAGGCGAGTACAAAGGTGGAATAGACACCACTGCGAGGCACAGGCTTTATACCGGACAAAATTGTTCGTAATGCCTGCCGGGTGTTAGCAGGCAGCGGCATCTATCAGGTTACCCTGTTGTACCGGTCAGCCGCGTGAAGGTTGGAGCACCACTCCGACAAACTGCGTCAAATCGTCCAGCACGTAATCCGGCGCGGCCTCAGTGATGGCCTCGCGCGTGCTGAAGCCGGTCAGCACGGCGACGGCCACGCCGCCCAGCGCCCGCGCGCAGGCCACATCTGCCGGAGTATCGCCAACAATGACAACCTGTTCCGGGACAACCGGCTGCCGCAGCAGTTGCCGCGCCCGTTCCAGGGCCAGGAACGGCAGCAAATTCCGGTCGGCGGCTTCGCTGCCATAAGCGCCAACCGCGAACCACGCCGGGTCAAAACCCGCCGCGCGCAGCTTGATCGGCGCGGTGGTGGACACGTTGCCGGTCAGCACGCCCAGCAGCGGGCCGCGCTGCCGCAGGTCCGCTACCAGTTCCAGCGCACCGGGACAGGGCTGCACCGGGAAACTGCCGATGATCTCCGCCAGGTGGCGAGCAACGGTCTGTTCATAAATGGGCATAAGCTGGCCGATGCGGTCTTCGGTATAACCCTGCTCGGCCAGCAGTTCGTGTAGCGTGAACCAGTCGGTTTTGCCGCCAAAGCTGTGATTATCAATTGCCGCTTCCGTGCCAAAGACTTCCCGCATCGCCCGCCGTGTGGATTCCCGCCCCGCACCTTTCGGCCACAGCAGCGTGCCGTCAATGTCAAACAGAACAAGCTGGTAACTGGCAGCCATTAGCTGGTAGCACCCCGAAAATCTGGTGTCATAGGATGTCTATCCAATCCGTTTCGCCATGTAGATGTCCGGCTTGCCGCGCCCGTTGGCGTCCGGCATCACGCCGATAATCGTGTAACCGAGCTTCTGGTAAAACTCGTAAGGATGCCCTTTGAGATTGCGGATCGTCCGAATTTTCTCCCACAGCTCGGTGTATAAATCCACGTCGGACAGGCTGGTCGAACCGTCCACATCATCCGAACCGAGATGCAGCGTTAGCCCGCCGCGCTCGCGGACGCGCGCCTCCAGATCGAGAACCAGCGCCCGCCCGATGCCCTGTCGCTGATAGTCAGGATGCACGACCAGCGGATGCAGTTCCCAGACGTTGCCGTCGTACGACGGCAGCCCGCCGATCCAGCCAACCACGTTGCCGGCGTCGTCCAGCGCAATCCGGCAAATGTAATCCGCCGTCAGCAGCCCGCGCACTTCATCCAGCGCCGACTCCAGCGTCGTCCACGAGTCCGGCCAGTGTTCGCGGAAACCGAGCACCAGCAGTTCCGCCGCCTGCTGGATGGCCGTTTCGTCATACAGATGCAGGTCAACAATGTCCATAGCATGACCATGTTCTGTAGGGAGAACCGGCGGTTCGCCCCTACTTACATTATTGAGATGAGAAATAATGGACACGGCCCGTAGGGGCATGGCGCCGCCATGTCCCTACTAACGCGGCAGTTGGTGTTGCAGGAACCAGTCGTACAATTCGGGATTATTGTACGTCACCGTCCAGGAGTCATGATCGGCTTCCGGGTAGATCGTCAGCCGGACGTTGCCGCCAACGGCCTTCAGCGCCCGAACCATCCGCCGCGATTCGGACGGCGGCACAATCCGGTCTTTTGCGCCATGAAACGCCCATACTGGCACATCCTTCAGTCGTGCCGCGCCGTAAGGTTCACCGCCGCCACAGATCGGCGCCATCGCCGCAAACCGTTCCGGGCGCGACATGCCCAGAAACCATGTCCCGAACCCGCCCATGCTCAGGCCGGTCAGATAAATGCGCTTAGGGTCAACCACGTACTGTTCCAGCGCATGGTCCAGCAGCGCATGGAGCGCATCCAGTTCGTGCGTCCAGTAGGTTTCCAGCGGGCACTGCGGTGAAAGCGCCACAAACCGCGCCAGCAGTTCCGGCGTTTCTTCCGCCACGCGGGCCAGCCCATGTTTCTTGACCAGTTCCAGATTGTCACCGCGTTCGCCCATCCCGTGCAGGAACAGAATCAGCGGCCACCGCCTCACGGCTTCATAGCCGGGTGGCAGGTGCAGTAAATACTTCAGGCCGACCGTTTTGGTCACCTGCCGTTCAAACATCTGTGCGCTTTGTGTCAAAATGCCTATTCCTTTTCTGCTTGCAGCGGCAGCCAGAAGCCAAAGCGGCTGCCCTTGCCTACACTGCTTTCAACCCAGACGCTGCCCTGGTGACGTTCGACGGCAGCTTTCACGAGGCTGAGACCGAGGCCGGTGCCCTCGATGTTTTCCGTACCCGGCTGCTTCGCCCGGTAAAACGCCTCGAAGACATGCGGCAGGTGTTCCGCGCCAATACCGATGCCGGTGTCTTCCACCACAAACTGGAAGCGCTCGTCCCCGGTATAGGCGCGAACGGTGATCTGTCCCCCTTCCGGTGTGTATTTGATGGCGTTCCCGATCAGGTTCTCCATCGCCTCCTGAATAAACAGCACATCCACCGTCAGCAGCCCCAGGTCCGGCCTCAACGCAACCAGCAACTGCTGGTTCTTTTGCGCAGCCAGCGCCCGCATATTATCAACCGCCGCCCCGATCAGGTCAACCGGGTTAACCGTGCGTCGCAGGTCCAGCGGCACGGTGCGGAAGCGTTCCACGTGCAGCACCGCGTCCAGCAGCAGTTTCATCCTGTCGGCAGCCTCGTGGATGATGGACACGTACTGCGTCAGATCGGGCAGCGCTTCCGGGATTTCCAGCAGCATCAGTTCGCAGTAGCTGATAATCAGTGCCAGCGGCGACCGCAGATCGTGGGTCGCCAGCCGCAGCATATCATGCTTAAAATCTTCCTGATCATGCGCGTCGGTCAAATCGCGCAGCAGCACCACGTAGCCCTGGATATACCCCACCAGTGTCAGCAGGTAGTCGCGGGACAGCCGTTCGGAATGAATTTTCAGGGTTTGCCGCACATTGGTGATATCACCGGGCAGGCCAATCGGCACCAGCCCGAAGTCCGGTTCCGTTTTCGCCAGGTCTTCCAGCGTCCACTCCGTTAGGACCGCGCCAAAAAATTCGGTTGCCGCTGCATTAGCCAGCCGTACCCGTCCGTTGCCATCGAGCACCAGTATCGCGTCCGGCAGTGCATGAAAGGCCGCCACCAGCCAGTCGGGGTTGAAAGCGCCGGAGCCGCGTTTTGTGTTTGACATTCCACAACCTTTTCCGGTTACGTATCCTGTTAAAAATTATAGTCCCGGACTGGCACATTCGTTGAGTTAAGCCTGAGACCAAACAAAAACCGGGTGACAGCCGCACCCGGTTCTCCAGCCACGCACATCACCGTACCTACACCGGCACCGGATGGCTTAACAGACCAACCAGCAGCCGGACACACGCCTCCACGTCGTTGCTATCAACCGTTTCGCTGACGGTGTGGACAAACCGGCACGGGATCGAGATGCAGCCGCTGGGCACGCCGGCCCGCGCCGTCTGGATACCGGCGGCGTCGGTCGAGCCGAGCGTCAGCAGTTCCAGTTGATACGGAATACCGTCGGCCTTCGCCCGTTCTACCATCCAGTCGCGCACGGCGGGCGGCACGACTAATCCAGTATCGTGCAGTTTGATAGCCGCGCCGCTGCCCAGCCTGACGGCCATCCTGGCGTTTCTGGGTTCATCGCCGGTTGCGGTCACGTCCAGCGCAATGGCAACATCGGGACTGATGCCATAAGCTGCCGGACGCGCGCCGCGCAGGCCCACTTCTTCCTGCACCGTAAACACAAAATAAACTTCGTTGGGCGTGGTTTTATTGAGGCGACGCATGGCCTCAATCGCTACCGCGCAGCCGATGCGGTCGTCCATGGACTTGGCGATCAGGCGCGTGCCGCGTTCTTCCATGCTGCGCCAGAAGGTCGCCGGACAGCCGGGTTGGATACTGCCGTTGCCATTGCCGTCACTCACGTCAATAAAAAAGGCGTCGAGGTCGGGCACTTTAGTGCGGCTTTCGCCCCACACGTCATGCACGCCGATCACGCCAATCGTACCGTCTTCAAACCGGACGCGGCTGCCCAGCAGGGTGCTGTGCAGCAGACCGCCGATGGGCGCAAAGCGGAGATAACCGCTTTTCTCAACAAAGGTTGGCATCAGGCCGATCTCATCCATGTGGGCGGCGACCATCACCTTTTTGCCACCTTGCCCCACCCGGCAGATCAGATTGCCCAGCGGGTCTACGGTCACACTGTCAGCCAGCCCGGTCACTTCGCTCTGAATCAACTCGCGGACATGGTGCTCGTAGCCGGACGGCCCCCATGCCTCGACCAGTTTACGAATCAATTCCTGCATGATCATTTGTCTCCTTACGATGTAGGGACACGATATATCCGTGTCCCTACAACGGAACTTCGATATAACCTTTACCAATGTACACACACTGCCCGCCGACAAACACGCCGTTGATCTGGCCGCCCGTCTGCTCGATGCGGATGTGGATGAAACTGGGACGACCGATTTCGATGCCCTGTTCGCTGACGATGACGGCGGGATTAGCCTTCACCCAGCCGTATTTCACCAGATAGCAGCCCAGCGGCCCGCTGGCCGCGCCTGTCGCCGGGTCTTCGCGGATGCCGAGGCTGGGCGCGAACATACGCGAATGGACGGTGGAGCCGGGGTAAATTGTCTCGCGGGTGAACACAAACAGCTTGGACGATTCGTAATTCGCCAGCGCGCGTTCCCAGATGTCAATCCGCAGCCGGATGTTTTGTACGGCGGCCAGCGTTTTGACCGGCACCAGCAAAAACGGCGTACCACACGATATCACTTCTACCGGGCCATCATCCAGCGCCGACACATCCAAGCACAACATATCGGCCACCGCCCGCCGGTCTTCAAACACCGGCCCGAAGCGCGGTGGAAGCTGCTGCATGGTCGCCATCACCGGTTGGCCGCCGTCGAACGTGAACGTCACCGGAATGACCCCGACCAATTCTTCCAGGCGAATCGTCGGCTGCTGCTCGGATACATCAACCAGCTTCTCCGTCGCCAGCACAAATGACGTGCCGACAGTAGGATGTCCCGCCATCGGCAGTTCGCTGGCAGGGGTGAAGATGCGCACGCGCCAGTCATTGGCGGGGTCTTCTGGCGGCAACACAAACGTCGTTTCCGACAGATTGAACTCTTTGGCGATGGCCTGCATCGTCTCGGTGGTCAGGCCGCGCCCGTTGGTGAACACGGCCAGCGGATTGCCGCCAAACCGCTGGTCGGTGAACACATCTACCAGATGATAATGGAGTTTGCGCATTTATGGCCTCCTGAGGGCATCCCACGTCAGGCGGTTCAGCGCGGCTTGCAGCAGCCTGAGCGTGTTGGCGTAATCGTCGCGGTGCAGGTAGGCCGCCGGGCTGTGGATATAACGACACGGCACACTCACCACCGCCGACGGCACGCCTTCGTTGGCCTGATGAATCGCGCCCGCGTCCGTGCCCCCGCCGAGATGCGTTTTGTATTGATACGGTATCCCCTCAGCTTCGGCTGTTTCGCGTAGGAACGCCAGCAGACGCGGGTGTGTAATCAGGCTGCGATCCATGATCGTCAGCGCCGGGCCGTCGCCCAGACCGCAGGTCGGGTTATCGTCGGTGTCACCGTCCGGGTCGGCGTTGGGGTTTGGCACGTCGTTGGCGGTCGTGCCTTCCAGCGCGATCGCCGCGTCCGGCTTCAGGATGCGCGCCGCCACCCGCGCCCCGCGCAGGCCGATTTCCTCCTGCACCGTGAAGGCCGCCAGCACCGTCACCGGGTACGGCCCGCCCTGTAAAATATCCACCAGCAGTGAACAGCCGACGCGGTTATCAAACGATTTGCCGCGCAGGATTTTATCGCTCAGTTCCATAAACCGGCTGTCGAAGGCCACGCGGTCGCCGCGTTTGACCTTGCCGCTGGCTTCATCCTTGCTGGACGCGCCGATGTCAATCCGCAACGTGTTAATCTTGGCCGTGTCGTTCTTGCCATGACTTTTGTGTATCGGTGTCCAGATCACCACCCCCGGCACCAGTTTGTCGCCGATTTTCACCCGCAGGCCGGGCAGAATGCGCTCGTCCACACCGCCGACCGCCGCAAAGTGAATCAGGCCGTCGCCGTCAAAGCCCGTGACCATAAAGCCCACTTCGTCCATATGTGCTGACAGCATCAGGCGCGGCGCATCCGGGTTCGTGCCCGGTTTCACCGCCGTGACGTTGCCCATCGCGTCCACGCGGATATTGGTCACGTGATCTTTGATCGCCGGCACAATCAGCTTCCGCACGGCATCTTCCTGGCCGGAAACGCCGATGGCTTCCGATAGTTGTTGTAACAGCATTTTCCCTCCGCGAACCAGTCAAAAGGTATGAGTAACGAGTTACAGCGCTTCTTTTACTCATTCCTCATACCTCGTTACTCATCACTATTCAACCATTACGGTACCAAGCCGCAAGCGTCGGTCAGGCAGTTCCACGCCATCCTGAATCACCAGCAGCCGTTCGCCGGTCTGCCAGTAATACACCCCCAGCCACAGCGTATACACCCCGGCGGGTAAATCCGGCGGCAACGCCAGTTCCAGGTGATCGAGCCACTCGTCCCCGGCGCGCCATGCGCCGGTTGGCAGCGCACCGCCCATGAGCCGGTCCTGCTGCGCGATAGGCGGTGCGTCATCGGCGGGAGTCAGGTGCAGGAACACCGAATAATCGGCTGCGGGACGTTGCAGCGTTTCCCATTGTAACTCTACTGACAGCACCGTGCCGGGGTTCACCATCCATGACTGATACAGCGACAGCAGCGTATTGGCCTGCCGGGCTTCGATTCCGCCTAACGCCAGCGCGTCGCCAAACCGCACCGCAGCCGGAAGCGGTTGGACGCTGGCTTCTGTAGAAGGGGGAGCGTAGCGTAAATCCGGCAGCACCAATATACCCATATCAGCCTGAACGCCGCTGTCGGAGGCCGGAAGCGTCTGGCTGCGTAAGGAGTCAAAAACCCCGACTGCCAGCGAATAGCGCCCTGGTGGGGCGTCCGGCGGCAGCGTTAGCCAGTGATGTGTTGGCACGATTTCATCTGGTCGCCAGATGGGCATCCGGTACGCACCGTTAAACGGCTTGCCCTGCCACAGAGCCAGCGACTCGCCCGCGTCATTCCACAACTGCACAAACACCTCATAATCGTCGTGCGGCGGGCGAAGCGGCTTCCAGAACAGGGTGACAAAAAACGGCTGGCCGGGGATTAAATCATCACTGGCTACGTCATAGCCGACCAACTGGAGTTGATCGCCGATGGTCACATCCAGCCGGCGCAGGATAGTATACGGCGCGGATAGGCTGTCGGGCGGGGGGATGGCGCAGTATCGGGCGATCACCGTCCCGCTGCGGTCGCGCTGGATGTCGCTGTTCGCGCCGCAGGTCAGCGCGTTGGCTGCCTCTGCTGAAAACGGCGGTAGAAACCATACCCGTCCGTCATATAGCAGCACCCACAGGCGGTTATCCACCTGCGCCGCTTTGGCGTCGTGGCGGGCGCGGAACGGGTCAGCAGGCTGCATCAGCATCACCGTATCCGGCAGGTTTGGCAGCGCCAGAGTGCCATCGGCACTCAGGGCGCTGCGCCGGTTGCGGAAAGCACCGGCGGCGATCCATGCCAGCACCGGGCGCTCGTATTCGGTCGCCGGAATCAGATAAGCCTTATCCGGCTGACTAACCAGCCGTTCGGCGATGTCGCGGTCGGTCTGCTGCAAGCGCCATGCTGTTTCGGGGTTCGTGTACCGCGCCGGCGTCACCTGAAACACGTAACGGTAAATATCCCACGCTGACGGCAGCAGCACCAGCAGGACAACACCGGCGGCAATAGCCCCACGCACAACACCGGAAGGGGTACGCCGTTCGAGCTGCTCCCACAACGAGGCTAGTCCAATACCGGCCAGCAGAAACAGGAACGGCAGCACGCCAATCTGCCGCATGGCGTGGGGCTGGGTGTTGACGCTGGCGATCAAGTCCGGGATGAGCAGCACCGGAATAGCCAGCCAGGGCCAGGCCAGACCAATGCGGCACGGCTGACGAACCAGCAGCCACACTGTCCACAGCAGGCCAACGACCAGCAGCGGCGTCAGAATCGGCTGATCGAGGCCGGACGTATATGGCCCGTCCCATTCGACCGCGACCGCCAGCGTGTTTCGGCGCAGTTTTTGCAGTACCAGCCCCAGCGGCCCGCCATAACGGGCGGTGTCGAAGTTCCAGATCAACCCGCCGGAAAATTCGGTTCCGGCGCTGGCACGTCCCGCAAACGCTTCGGGCGTGGTCAGAAAAAAGAGGATGTTGGGCAGCACCAGCACAAAGGCGGTCACGGCCATCACCAGCCAGCCGCGCCGCTGTTGGCGGAACTGCTGCCGCTGTGTCAGCGCGGTAAATCCAACCCACAGCAGAACGGCGAGCGGCGTTACCCGCGCTGCCAGATACACGTACTGCGTCAGCGCCAGCGCGACACCGGCCAGCGCCCAACGCCAGAAGCCGCCGCATGTCCAGGCCCAGGCGGTCAACGCCACCAGCAGCGTCAGCGCCACGACCATCGGGATTTGCGACCCCTGTAACCCGGTGCGGCTGACGTGAATCACATGCAGGCTGACGGCAGCGGCCAGCGCTGCCAGCAGTCCGGCGCGCGCCCGCAGCGGTCGGGGAGAATCCGCCAGCAGCCACCAGGCTGCCGGGTACAACAGTGCCACAAATGCCGCGCCGCCCAGCGCCGAAACGACGCGCGTGGTGACATTGGCAATACCAACCAGCGGAATGGTCAACCCCAGCAGCACGACCGTGACCGGCTCCGGGCTGTAGAGTTCGTGGACGTAATACGGCCACACGCCCCGGTCAAGCCAATCGAGCGCGTTGAAGCCGAACCAGGCCGCGTCGCCATCGCTGCCCGCCGGAATTACGTCCAGCGCGGTCAGCCGTAGTA
This sequence comes from Chloroflexota bacterium, assembly GCA_016223085.1. Classification (GTDB taxonomy): domain Bacteria; phylum Chloroflexota; class Anaerolineae; order Aggregatilineales; family Phototrophicaceae; genus CFX2. Next base: position 411,344 of record JACRPS010000003.1, on the reverse strand, counting down.
CCAGCGCCAGCGCGACGATCAGCGCCAGCAGGACAAGTGCTGAGTACTGAGTGCTGAGTATCGAGGGGCGAGTATTCTCTTTACTCATCCCTCATTCCTCATCCCTCGTTACTTTTAAGCTCATCCCAGTCAATCGCCGCCAGAAAGTCGCCGTCCAGACCGGCGATGAAATGCGCCAGCAGCCTGCCGGTGCGTTCGATGTCACGCAGGTCAACCGTTTCCACCGGCGAGTGCATGTTGCGAATCGGGATGCTCAAGAGCGCCGTCGGCACGCCTTCTTGCGCTACCTGAATCGCCCAGGCATCCGTCCCACTCGCGCCCGGCAGAATATCATCCTGCAATTTGATCTCGTATTTTTTGGCCGTGTCCTTGATCTTCTCCACCAGTTTCGGGTGGAAATTCGGACCAATGCCAATGGCCGGGCCGCCGTTCATCTCGGCAGTGTCGTCACCGTCCACGCCCGGTTGGGGCGCGAAAGTCACGTCGAGCGCGATGGCGATGTCCGGCTGGATGTGGTAGGCTGCCGTCGCCGCGCCATACAGCCCGGTTTCTTCCTGCACCGTTGCAGCGGCATACACGTCCCAACGGTGGTGCATTCCCTTTAGCGCGTCCAGGCAGACCGTCACCGCCGCAACACAGGCACGGTCGTCCATCGCCTTGCCGGCTACGCGCTGGCCGTTCAGTTCCACCAGCGGCGCGTCCGGTGTAATCAGGTCGCCAAGCCGCACCAGATCAGCTAGTTCAGCGGCGGGCAGCCCCACATCAATGATGAGATCATCAAAGCTGGGGTATTTGCCGCGCGCGTTGTTCGGCAGCAGGTGCGGCGGCACACTGGCGACCACGCCGGGCAGCGGGCGGCGGCCATGCACCATCACCGGCTGCGCCAGCATGAGGCGGGCATCCACCCCGCTGATGCAATGCACGTAAATAAACCCATCCACGATGTCGCGCACCATCAGGCCGATTTCGTCCATGTGCGCCGCCAGCATCACCCGGCGCGGCGGGTCAAGCGGCTGCGTCGCAGACTTAATACCGATCAGGCTGCCCAGTTTGTCATATTCCATCCGGTCGGTCAGGCCGCGCCAGGCTTCGCGCACCACGTCGCGGATAGGGCCTTCGTGGCCGGAAGGCGCATGGGTTTCGGTCAGCGTTTTTAAATGGGTTTTCAGGTCGAGCAAACCGATTTTCTCCTGAACAATTCATGTAGGGGCGCATGTCGGTGCGCCCCGTGCGCACCAGGTTTAGTCATTAACGCCACCAGGGGGATTCCAGCCTCTGGCGGTCGCTTTACGGCAAGCCCGCTGGATACGGGCTGAAGAACTCGACTAACTCATCTTTCCAGCCACCTTCCAGGTGGCTTTTTCGTTCAGCCGGACGGCTTCCAGCGTCCGGCGACGCCAACCAAAGCGTTAGGCTGGTACAAGCGGGACACGGCAGGCCGTGTCCCTACAGCATCATTCCGTGATTCTACCTCACGACCCCGGCGGCGGTTCAGCAGGTGCGGCCTCGGTGGGCAGCGGTGCGTCGGTCGGCGGGGGCGCATCTGTCGGGGGCGGAACATCGGTCGGCGGCGGAGGTACGTCCGTCGGCAGCGGCACATCGGTCGGCAGTGGCGTCCAGGTGGCTGGCGGGGGGTTGGTCGGCGGCACCGGCGTCGGGAACGGCGTCAGCGTCGGCGCGGGTGTGCTGGTGGGGATAAACACCTGCGTCGGCGGCAGGATAATCACCGGCGACGTGGGCACAATCGGGATAACCGGGCCAGGATTAAATTGCAGCGGCGTGGGCCGCAAGGGGCTGAGCTGTGTTACCGTTACGGCCAGCCGCAGCGTCGGGAATGGCGTCAGTGTCGGGCGGACGTTCTGGAACAGGGTAGACGTAGGCGGCGGCGTTACGTCCCGCACCCGCGCCTGCCGCGCTGTCCCTAATAGCAGAAAGCCGGCGCAGTAAAACGGCAGCGTTCCCAGGATAATCACAAACAGGACGATGCGCAGGATGCGCCGCCGTCGTTCGATGTCAGTAAAATCAAAACTGTTCATGCTTCATCCACATATTGTCACTGGGGCAACTATACCACACCCCCCTATCCGGCGGAGAGAGACAGTATCCCCACGCCTGGGCAACGTTACGGCGGCAGGGGCGTATCAAACGGCAGCGGCACGGGTGTATCGGTGGGCGGCGGAGGATTGGTGGGCGGCACCTGTGTTGGGATGGCCGTCGGCAGCGGCAGAAACGTCGGCGTGGGCGAGAGAATGCGCGTGGGCAGCACAATCGTCGGCGGCAGCGTCGGAAAGCTGATCGTAACCGGCGGCACGCCAACGGTGATGGGTAAAGAGGTAATCGTCGGGACGGCGATAAAGGTCGCGGTGGCACTGGTGACGACGGTTGGCACCACAATCGCCGTATTGGTCGCCCGGACAACCGGGGTTAGCTGCGCACCGCGTCGGGGAGCTGTGCCCCACAGGATAACTCCCGCACAGTAAAACGGCAGCGTGATAACGATAATCGCGCCCAGAATCAGACGGATATTGCGCCGCCGCCGTTCAACCTGCATCCGGTACTGCTGCATCGTGTTTGCCCTCTCCGCGCCGAACCAGCGTTAATGATACCACGCTGACCCTGAATTTGCCGATTGGCGCAGCCATCGCAGGGCGCTTTCGTTCGCGCCTGCGGCTTAAACCACGCCGGCCTCATCGCCGGGTTGTGCACCCGACTCCTGCGCGACACGTGGATAGCGTTGCGCCAGCATCCGGCGTGCTTCTTCGACGGTGGGAGCAAACACCGAGTTCTGCTTCTGGGCGAACAGCGTATACACCTTCGCAAACACGTTCCACAGTGATATAAACAGCGTATTCGCGCCGACAAAAACGGTCAGGCCGGTGCGCGGATGCCGCCGCTGAATCATCCGGCGCGCATTCGCCAGCGCGCCCGGTGGGAGGCCGGCGCTGCGGCTGAAATCCATGATGACGCCAACCTCGTACCCCACACTTTCCAGCATGGTGTAACCACGCTCCGCGCCGGCATAGGCTTCGTCCCACGTCCACGAACCAACCATCTCCATCCGCACGATGGTGTGGTTGTCGTTGTCCCACTCGATTGTAACGGACATGCTGCTCCCCTTGTCCAGACAGGCCCCTCTGAATTGATCTGTACACCTATTTTGTTACAGCGTAGGGACGAAGCAAGCCTCGTCCCTACGTAGATTTCCGGGTGGTGATTTAGTCGTCAATCACCGGCGCGGTGGTAAACGGAACATATCGGAAGTGCAGATGCGCCAGTTCCGACGGTGGCGCGGGCATAGGCTGGTTCCAGTATACAGGCCGGATGAACGACTCGCAGCGCGTGTCCGGGCAGCGGTAGCGCAGCGCGTAATCCCACTCGTGCCGGACATTTTCCGACTCGGCAGCGTTGGGCGACCAGAACAACTGGAACGTGTCGGCCTCGTCAATCGCCCGCGCCAGCGCCGCGCGCCAGTCTTCCCCCACACGGATGGAATACGAATCCATAAATACGTCATTGCCCAGCGCCATCTGTGCCAGCCGGTAGGTTTCCGCCACTTCCTGATCGCGCCGTGAATACGACACGAAGATGCGCTGGTACAGTTTCGCCGTCGTGTGGGACAGCCGCGCGGCAGCCAGCGGATTAGCATTGGCCTGCATCACCGGCGCGGGGGTGATGTCAATCGGGCATTTGATCGCGGTGATCTCCAAGCCGCCGACCATCACCGACACACGGGCGAACAGCGTATCCCCCGCCAGACGCGCCGGGGCGGTAAAGGCGAAGTCGTACCGCACCCAGTCCGGTTTCCAGCGTTTGGTCAGCGCCACCGGCTCAAACTCCAGGTCGTCACACTCCAGCATCACGGTGACAGGCGTGCCGGCTTCCAGGCGCGCCGGCTGGCGGGCCAGTTTCGGCGGCGGGAGCTGACCGCCAAGCGCGGCCCGGAACTGCGCGGCATCCTGCTGCACCGCGTCCGCCACATCTGGCAGATGCGCGTAGACGTACAGGCCATAGCGGCGTTCCGGCTGCACTGCATGGGGATAATAGGCTGAAAAATTCACTTCTGACAGCGGATGCGGCGTGGGTGGCGCGGCAGGCACCGGCACAGCCTGGGGAGGGGGTGACGCCGGAGCAGGCGGCGGCTCGGCTTCGGGCGCGGCAGCCGCGAACGAGTCGCCCAACCAATCCAGCGCCTCATCCGTATCCAGCGCCTTCAACCAATCCGGTAGATCGGCGGCAGAAGGTGGTCCGGCAGCGTCTACCTGCAACCAGTCGGGCATCTCCTCGTCCTCTGTCACAGGCTCGTCGGCGGCTTCGTCCTCGCCAACGCGCACAGCGGCTGCCTCGGTGGTGCGATCAACCGGGCTGCGTTCAGGCTCGACCACCACGCCGGTGACCGGGACAATTTCCTGTGTGGCACTCTTGGTCGGCACTGGCGGCACCAGCGGCGGCACTTCGGCGCGCTGCCGGATGATGGCAATCGCCTGCGCCGCTACGTCGCGGACGCGCTCACCGCTGCCAGCCCAATCATAGGCCGAGTCCGCCAGCAGCGCCGTCAAAGCGGGGATGGCGGCGGGGTCGGCCAGAATGGTCAGCGCCCGAACAGCAGCGATACGCACTGCTGGTTCGGGGTCATACAGGCGTTCGAGCAGGGCGGGCATGGCTTCACCCGCAGCCAGCCGCCCCAGTGAACGGACTGCTGCCGCCCGTACCCATTTGTTCGGGTCAGCGCAGGCGGGAATCAGCGCCGGTATCACCTCCGGCTGCTGGAAGTAACCGAGCGCATCGGCAGCCGCCCAGCGCACACCGTCATCGTCATCGGCAAGCAAATCGAACAGACGCGGCAGCGCGGCGACCAGTTGGCGCTGCCGGATCATCAAAATAGCCGCTATCCGCCGGTTCGGGTCGTTGAGGTCGGCGGCCAGCGACGGCGGTAGAACCATCAGCTTCACCTTTCCCGCTGTTGAGTCTACCTTCTATTATTCGAGTTTTCGGATTTGGTACAACAGACCGTCGTCGAAGCCGCGCTTGCGGTAATACTCGCGCGTGCCGATGGCGGAAATCACGGCCAGACGGCGATAACCCCGGTCACGGGCAATCGCCGCCGCCCGTTCAATAAGCTGCTTACCCAGCCCCAGGTGCTGCGCCCGCCCCGGCGCGGACTCGCCCAGTTCGAGCGCCTGGCCGTACACGTGGACTTCGCGGATCATGGCCGCGCCCGCCAGCTCATCTGTGATCGGCGGTTCGGTCGGTAGTGACAGGCGCAAAAAGCCGGCGATGTCACGCTCGTCGGTGATGAACTGCAAAAACACCTCGTCGCTGCAACTGGACGTGTACCACAGTTCATCGAGATGCAGTTCCGCCGCTTCCACCTGGCGGAAGCGCACTTCGCGGGCGCGGATGTCCGGGCTGCGTTCGCCGCGTTTCGCCAGCTCGTTTTCCACCACCTGCCGGAAGTTGGTCATCTGGTTGCCGACGACAATATCGGTAGACGGAATATCACGCACGACGCGCGTCAGGCGGCAGTACTCTGGCGTCAGGCGGAAGCACTCGACCAGCACGCGCAGCAGTTCATCATGCGTGTAAGGCCGCCACGAGCCGTCCTCGTACCGCTGCATCAGTTCGGCGCTTTCGATCAATGAACAGGGATACACCTTCAGTTCGTCGGGGCGAAAGTCGGGGTCAGCGAACATCAGCCGGTAATCGTCAATGTCGGCTTCGGGCGACGAGCCGTACAGGTTCGGCATCCAGTGAGCGTGAATCTTGAAGCCCGCCTGCCGCAGCAGTTTGACGGCGCGGCGTGTGGCGGCGACAGTATGGCCGCGTTTGTTCAGGCGCAGCACCGTATCGTTCAAACTCTGGAAACCGATCTGCACCTTCGTGCAGCCCAACCGCCGCACGCGCAGCACTTCTTCCTCGCTGATGTGGTCGGGGCGCGTTTCAATCACCAGCCCGACACAGCGGCAGGCCGCCGTTTCGTTGCGGCGATGCGCCGCTTCCAGTTCGTCCCAGGTGGCATATTCATCCACCGGCGACCGGGGGCGCTCACCCGCCGCGATGGCCTGTGCCAGATCACGCGACCGGGCCATTTCGTCCCGGTACACGCGCTGCACCACCGCGTTGTACCGTTCGTCCAGCCGCCGCCCGTCAATCGTCACGCTGGTCACGTTGCGCTCCGGGTGTAGCTGCGACACCTCACGCAGTGCGGCCTCAACTTCGGCGCGGCGGTCAAGGCCGCTGCCAAAGTCGTGGAGCGCGTCGAAAATACGTTTGATGAACCAGATTTGGTAGGTTTCCGGGTAAAACGACCATGTGCCGCCCAGGATAATCACTTCGATCTTGTCGGTCGGGTGGCCGGTGTTGTGGTAGCTCAACAGGCGCGTGTAGGTTTGCAGGTACGGGTCGAAGCTGTTTTGCTCCGCCCGCTGCGCGCCCGGCTCGTCGGAGAGATAACTCTTGGGCATTCGCACGTCGTTCGGGCAGAAGATACACTCGCCGGGGCACGGGAACGGCTTGGTCAACACGGTGACGGGCGTGACGCCGGAACTGGTGCGTACCGGCTTGCGGCGCAACCGCTCGACGATGGCCGCATCAAATGGCGGCAGTTCCGCCCCGGCGAACGTGCGGTAGGCGCTGATGAGTTCGTCGCGGCTGTACGTGCCGTCGCGGCCTTTGGGATAACGCCGCAGCAGCGTATCCAGTTGGGCGCGCGTTAAATCGGGCTGCGCGATCACCGTTCGCAGGATGGCGAGCAGCGGTTCGCGGTGGTTATCTAAATCCAGTGTCGTTCGGTGTCCCATGCGGTTTACAGTAAAGATTGTTCCCAAAATGACGAAGGGGGCAGCATACTGCGCCCCCTTTCATTCTATCAGATTCAAACACCGATCCGTAGGGCGGAATACCTGTCTGCCAGCTACCCGGACTGTTTTTCGATCATCCCTTCCAGCGTTTTGATTTCAGCGGTCTGGTCGGCGATGATCTGCCGCGCCAGCGCCAGCAGCTCGTCGTGCTGGCCGCGTTGCAGCAGGCGTTCGGCCATGTTCAGCGCATCGTCGTGGTGGTCAATCATCGCTTCCATCCAGGCGACGTTGTACTCCTGGCCTTCCAACCGGCTGAGGCCCGCCATCATGCCCATCATCATCGGCGGGTCCATGCCTTCCGGCATCCCGCCGTGCCCCATCGCGCCATGACCGGCGTTTTCCACCATGCCGCCCAGCATCACGCCATCAACGGTCATGTCTTCCGGCATAAACTGCATCATCGTCGCCATCGAAACCGGGTTGTAAACAATGCCGTACCAGTCCTTCAGCCAGGCCTGCATCTGGCGGATTTCTGCGCTCTGGGCATCAATCACGGCCTGACACAGCGTTTTGAGTTCATCTCCCGCCGCGTTCGCCAGACAGTCCTCCGCCATATCGAGTGCCATCTGGTGATGGTCAATCATGCCCTGCATAAAACGCATCTCGGCCCGCCCGGCGCGCCCTTCCGCCTGCTCGTCCGCCAGCACGGTTGTTACGGCTGCTACCATCACCAGCAGCACCCCTAAACCACAAACAATCCGCTTCATTCAATCTCCTCCTTCTGTTAAGATAAACACGCGCAACAACACAAAGTAGGACACCAATGCGTCTGTGAACCCAGAAACCATCCGGCGCTTGAACGCCATCAACCGCGAATTTTACCGCATCACTGCCCCTGAATTCGACCAGACGCGCGGCACTGCCTGGCCCGGCTGGGAACGGCTGCTACCGTACCTGCGCGCGCCGCTGTCCGTGCTGGATGTCGGCTGCGGCAACGGGCGCTTTGGCGTATTTTTGCACGAGAAAGTTACCAGATCAAAGTCATCAGTCATCAGTCATCAGTCGTCTGAACTCAGCACTCAGTACTCAGCACTCAGCACTTCTAACTCGGAACTCGGAACTCGGAACCCGGAACTTTCTGAAGACTGGAGACTATTCTATCAGGGCGTCGACAGCAGCGCGGCGCTGCTGGAACGGGCACGCGCGGCGCTAAGTGGGCTGCCGGGATTGACGATTATGCTGGAAGAACGCGACATCGTGGAAAACCCGCCGGACGCGGGCGACTACGATCTGGTGGCGCTGTTCGGTGTCATCCACCACGTACCCGGGTATACGCAGCGGCAGGAGTTGCTGCGGCGGCTGGCGGAGCGCGTAAAACCTGGCGGGCTGCTGGCTTTCGCTGCCTGGCTCTTTTATGAATACGAACGCTTTCGGGAGCGCATCGCGCCCTGGCCGGACGATGTTCCGGCTGAGCCAAACGATTATCTGCTGGACTGGCGGCGCGGCCAAACGGCGCTGCGTTACTGCCATTACGTGGACGATGCCGAACACGCGGCGCTGGTCGCCGCGACTGGTCTGCGCGAGCTTCTCACCTTCCGCGCCGACGGCGAAGGCGGTCAGGCCAACCGTTACAGCCTGCTGCAACGGGTGTAGGGACGAGGTATACCTCATCCCTACGTGTGTACAGCCGTTGCTGGACAATGCCAGCCGCTGAATGACGCGGCAGGGATTGCCGGCGGCAAATACGCCGTCGGGCAAGTCGCGCGTGACGACGCTGCCTGCCCCGATCACCGTTCTCGAACCGACCGTCACCCCCGGACAAGTAATCGCGCTGCCACCTACCCATACATCCGAACCGATGCGAATTGCCTTGCCCAGCTCGAGGCCGGTACGGCGGATAGCGGCTTCGATAGGGTGGGTTGCCGTGTAGATTTGCACGTTCGGGCCAAATAAGGCGTTACTGCCGATCTCGACCGGCGCCGGGTCGAGAATGACGCAGTTGAAGTTAAAAAAGACGTTGCTGCCCAGCGTAATGTTCTGCCCGTAGTCACAGAAAAACGGCGGCTCAATCCAGACGCCTTAACCGACAGCACCAAACAACTGCGCAATAAGCTGCGGCCTCTGGGTTTCGTCCGCGCCGGTGTTCAGCGCCCGGAGCAGGGCGCGAGCGCGCCGCAGCACGGCCACCAGTTCGGGGTCGGCGGCATTGTACAGGTCGCCCCGGAGCATCCTGTCGCGTTCGCCGGCCATGCTGTAGCTTCCTTTCCTCAGGACAGGTGGACTGCACTTCCGCCAACAGGCCAGAAGCGTAAAGGTATCATCCGCGAAAATCCATCCCCGTTTCCGGTGCTGCCAATGGGCACTGGCCTCCTCACCCTCGCCCGGCCTCGATTACAACCGGCAACCTGGCTAAAGTGAGTTATCGAATGTTTTGGTAGGGGCACGGCACGCCGTGCCCCTACGGGTTGCACGTTTCTTCGATGATTTCTTTCGAGAACCTACTTTAAGCCATCCGACAAAAGGCTGATTTTACCCCCGCCATTTTCACGGCGACCGATTCGGTCTTTCGTTTCTTCCTCCAGGGGCGGTTTCGCCGGACAATGGTCAGTGTGCTGGACAGTCAAGGAGAAGGTGAACATGTCCCTCGTCAGCAGCCGTTTCGTTGAAACGCAGGTGGATGCACAGGTCATCTCGCGGCTACTCGCCGATGTGAAAGGCCGGGTGATTACCCCGGAGGATGCCGATTACGACGCCGCGCGCACCGGCCTGAGCCGTGAAGCAGTACGCCGTCCGGCGCTGATTGTGCGCCCGATAGACGCCAGCGACGTGGCACAGGTGGTATCGCTGGCGCGCGAGACAGGCATGGAACTGGCGATCCGCAGCGGCGGCCACAGTCTGGCCGGGCACAGTACAACCGACGGTGGCATTGTGCTGGACCTGTCGCAGATGAAAGGGTTAGAGATCAATGCTGAGGAGCGGACCGCCTGGGCCGAAATGGGGCTGACGGCGGGTGAGTACACGCTTGCGGCGGCGAAGTACGGTCTGGCGACCGGGTTCGGCGACGCGGCATCGGTCGGCCTGGGTGGGTTGACTACCGGCGGCGGTATCGGTTATCTCGTCCGCAAGTACGGCCTGACGATTGACAACGTGCTGGCCGCGCGGGTTGTCACCGCCGATGGGCAGATTCGCTACGTGGATGCGGACAATCATGCCGATCTGTTCTGGGCGATCCGGGGCGGCGGCGGCAACTTCGGCGTGGTGACACACTTCAAGTACCGGCTGCATCCGGTGGATACCATCGTTGGCGGGATGCTCATCCTGCCGGCCACAGCGGACGTGATTGCCGCGTTTGCAGCCCAGGCCGAGGCCGCGCCGGAAGAACTTTCGACGATTGTCAACATCATGCCCGCGCCGCCGCTGCCCTTCATTCCAGCGGAATATCATGGGCAGTTGATTACACTGGCGATGATGGTCTACACGGGTGATGTGGAGGAAGGTCTGCGCGTGGTAGCGCCCTTCCGGCAACTGGCGGACCCCATTGTGGACATGATCGGGCCGATGCCGTATCCGCAAATCTATCTGCCGGAAGACCCCAATTTCCGCCCGGCAGCGGCAGTGCGGTCGAAGTTTATTGACGCGGTTGACAAGCGCACCGCGCAGGTGCTGCTCGATCAACTGAACGCCTCAACCGCCCCGGTGCGAATCGCGCAATATCGCGTGCTGGGTGGCGCGATGGCCCGTGTGCCTGCCGACGCGACCGCGTTCGCGCACCGTTCGAACCGCGCGATGGTAACCTTCATTGTCGAGTACGGCAATCACGACGAGGCTGCCATTCATAACGCCTGGGTGAGCCAGGCTATCGCTGCCCTGGACCAGGGCGAGGGCGCGGTGTACGTCAACTTCGTGGCGGACGAGGGGCAGGCACGCGTGCGCGACGCCTATCCTGCCGCAACCTGGGAACGGCTGACCGCGATCAAAGCCAAGTACGACCCGACCAACCTGTTCCGCCGCAATCAGAATATCGCGCCGAAAGCGGGTTAAGCCCCTTCCGGCAGCGGGCACGGTTCACAGCGCCGTGCCCGCTTTTTGATTCGCCTGGTGAACGTTCCGGGGCGTTTGGTTGGCTGTAAGGTGGAAGGTGGACATTGATAGCGGGAGGCGACGCTAACCAAAAACGACCATTAATCAAACCGATTGGCAAAAACCTTTTCTCACCATTCCCGCGAGGCAGATTATAATGGATGTGACCGGCATGATGCGCAGGGTGAAAGCGGTATGAGCGTGAACAAGAAGGCGACGATGACGGTGAGCGACGCCAGCAAAGACCCGATGATCGGCAGACAACTGGGCGATTACCGTTTAACCAGCGTCCTGGCGACCGGCGGCATGGCGAAGATTTACCGGGCGATGGACTACCAGCTCCAGCGACAGGCGGCGGTAAAGGTGCTGTCGCAGGAGGACATAGACCTCGACAAGACGCTGACTAAACGCTTCCAGCGGGAAGCCCGCGCGATTGCCGCGCTGGAACACGATAACATCATCACGATTTACCAGTACGGCGAACAGGATGGCGTGTACTTCCTGGCGATGAAGCTCATCAAGGGCAAGGATTTGGCGCAGGAACTGAAACGCCTGAAACGCGCCGGCCAGCGGATGGACGTGCGCCGCGCGCTGCACATCATGGAACAGGTCGCGTCCGCGCTGGATTACGCCCACGCCGCCGGAGTGGTGCACCGCGACATCAAACCCTCCAACATCCTGCTGGATGAAAACGACCGCGCCATCCTGACCGACTTCGGACTGGTGCTGCGGGCATCCTCGGAAACAACGCTGGGGACGGCATTTGGCACGCCGCGTTACATCGCGCCGGAGCAGGCCATTTCGTCCAACAAGGCTGTGCCGCAGAGCGATATCTATTCGCTGGGAATCATCCTGTACGAAGTGCTGTGCGGCGACACGCCGTTTAACGGCGAATCGCCGATGGAGATCGCGCTGAGCCACATCAGCGATGCGCCGCCGGCGCCGCGCTCCAAAAACCCCGACATTCCGCCGGCGGTGGAACGTGAACTGCTGAAGGCGCTGGACAAGGAGCCGGAGAAGCGCCACCGGTCGGCGACGGCGTTCATTCAGGCGGTCAAGAAGGGCTACGGCGTAACGACGCTGGAAGTGCCGGTGATCGCGCCAGTTGAGCCGCCACCCGCGCCACCTCCTGCCGCTGTGCCACCGCCCGCGCCACGAGCAACGAAGGAACGCGGGCGACTGAGCCGAAAGCCGGTTCTGCTGGTCGCCACTCTGGTAGGGTTGCTGGTGATCGTCGGCGCTTTGATTGCGCTGGGCGGCGGGGGGGGCAGCGGCAGCATCCCCGGCGCGCCGATCACGCTGATCTACAGCGACTCGACGTTTGCCATGCTCAACGGCGGCGATTATACGCTGGAGGTCGCAACGCTGAAGTTCATCCGGGGCGAGGACGACGCCGCTGACGATTATTACGGCGACCGCATCAAGCGTGACGTTCTGCCGCCGGGCGCATGCGCCCGGATCGTGCTGATGGAGCGCCAGGTGAGCGCCCCGCCGGGCTGCGGCGCTGAACACAGCCTGGAGCAGTTGGCCGACCCGACCCGCTTCTTCTGGCGGACGGAGACGAAAAACGGCAGCGCGGTCAGCAGCTTCAGCGTGGTGTACCAGGGGCGGGTGCTGGTTACGTGCCCAACCGTGCCGCGCGGCGGCAACAGCGAGTGCCGCTTCAACTGGCCGGTCGCGCCCACGCCGACACCATCCACCAACTGAATTTTTAACAAGTCTTTACGCTTTTCACGAAAAATCTGTGATACTGTAGGATTGTTGCACAATGCCGGGCTGTAGTGCGTTCCTTCTTCAAGGGGGGGAGCGGCCTACAGCAGACTCATTCAGGGGACAAGATGCTGTTTTCCTTAGGAATTATTGCGATTGCGCTGGGTTTGGCGTGTGTGTTTGAGCAGGACCTGGTGTGGATGCTGTACGAGTATGACAACCGCCTGCTGGGGACGACAGCGCAACGCTCCCGCCGCTGGGAACGGCTGATAACATTGCAGGGGTATTTCCTCGTTTACCTGGGAATCATCGCGTTCTGGGGCGGCCTGCGCTTCGTATAACACCACTTGCCTCTATTCCACGAATGTCGGAACATGGCAGCACTATGTCCCCGCGAGAAACCCTATAAATCTGTTCTCGCCCGCCTATAAGATAATTGTCATGCCTATCTGATGATAAATGTCACTATCTTCCGATCTGACAGCCCTTACGATGGAAACAAATGCCAGTGGGGGTCAGGGCCAGGAGGTGGGCGACATGAGCGAAACGGGTTATGAGATCATCCCCTTTTCCAGATCGCGTCAAATTATAGCCGAGTCGCTGCGCGTGGCCGAACGCAAACACATCATTCACGGTCTGCTGGACGTGGATGTCACGGATGCGCGGCGTTTCGTTCGGGAGTACGAAGCTCGCACTGGTGAGCAGCTTTCGTTCACGGCGTTTATCATCGTCTGCCTGAGCAAAGCTGTCAGCGAAGACAAAATGGTGCAGGCTTTCCGTCTGGGCAGCCGCAAGTTGATCGTGTTTGATGACGTGGACGTGAGTACGATGGTAGAGCGCACCACCGTCGAGGGCGAGAAGGTGGTGAGAGTGCATGTTATCCGGTCGGTAGACAAAAGAATCTACCAGGACATCAATCGAGAAATACAGGAGGTGCAGTCTCGCCCGGCAGACAAAGTGATGCCCCAGGAAACGAAAGTCCTGACCGACATCGGATTCATGCTGCCCGGATTTCTGCGCCAGTTCTTCATGCGCTTTCTCTTCGGCAACCCACACCGTGTACAGCATTTCGCCGGAACGGTGGCTGTAACTGCGGTCGGCATGTTTGGCGACGGGGGCGGTTGGGGTATCCCTACGGCTGGCCCTCTGACGCTGCTGACGCTCGGCGGTATTACGGAGAAACCGGGCATCGTGGATGGGCGTATTGAACCGCGCGAGTACCTCAGCCTGACGATTAGCTTTGACCACGACATCGTGGATGGCGCGCCTGCTGCTCGCTTCGCCAGTCGCCTCAAACAGTTGATCGAATGTGGGTACGGGCTTGGCTAAGCGAGGCTGTGAGAAACACTCGCCATAATCTTGAGCAGCAGTCCGCAACAGTGAAATTTTCGCAAGTATTAATTCGATAAAAATCGATTCGGGCACTACGCCTGCGTTTTGCTGTTATGCGCCTTAACGTCACGAAACGCCCGCCATCCGGCAGCCAACTGGCGGCGAGTGCTGTCGCGTTCGTCTGCCGAACTGCGCAGCGCCTGTTCGATCAACTGGTTTGGTTCGACCTTCTGATGGGTCATCGCTTCCAGCAGGCGGCTGGCAATCGCGGCCAGCAGGAGCAGGGTGACGGTGTGCAGCCAGGCCAGCAGATCGAGGCGCTCCTTCAGGTCGCGGTGCAGCTCCAGGCTGGCTTCGCCGCCGGCGGCGGGTTGCTGGGGCAGCGCAAAGCTGTTTTCACCGTCAAAAAACTGCCACAGCGCCGCCCGTACAACCTCCGCTTCGCTCTCAAACAACTGATGCTCCACCAGGTCACGCACGCGCTCCTTGAGTTCAACCGGCACGTTGGCCTGCACCCGCCGGTCCAGATTATTGTCAGTCATGGTCAGCCCCCTCTCCCCAACGCTGTCCGAATCTATTGTATACTGTTTTTTAACTGCGTGAATTTACGTTATTACTGACAATATCGCTTGATAGAGGTTTGGCGGCGGAATTGCCCAGCCCATCCAGTCTGTGGTATAATACCAGAAATAGAACAGATGTTCAGTTATTGGGGCGCTGTAGCGCGGAAAAGGATAGGCGCGGTCATGAAAGCGGAAACGGTTGAGCGATTGGAACGGGCGCTGCAGGACGCGCTGATGAGCCTGGAACCGGATAAGGTGGTACTGTCCCGGAGCATGTTTGGCGGCGCGGGCTTTTTTATAGACGGGCGGATGGTGGCGGCGTGGTTTGGCGGAGGGCTGGCGCTGAAACTGCCGGACGACGCGCGCCGCGAACTGCGGACGCTGGCAGGTGCCAAACCAACGCAGAGCGCGCAGTACATTGAGGTGCCGGGCGCGTTTGTAGACGACCCGGATTTGCTTGTGCCCTGGCTGGAAAAATCGCTGGCCTATGTGCGGTCGCAGCCGGCGCGCAAAGGCCGGTGACCGGCGGAGCTTTGACGTATTCCTCAGTCTGTTTTGTTTGCTCCCGATGGTAACGGCCCTTGTGATTGATGAATTTTGATAATCACGTTTCAGCAGGGACATGACACCGCCATGTCCCTACACGCATTGATGGGAAAAGTTTCCTCTATGCCGCTACGGCGTTGGCGGGAAGGCGCGCCAGCCGTAGGGCAGCAGCGCCACGCCGATGAAGACCAGCACCAGCACCATAACCACGATTATCAGGCTGGAACGGTAGCGGCTACGGTCAGGCGCGTCCTTAAAGCGGCGGTGCATTTCTGCCAGGCCGGTGCCAACAGTCATCACGATCAGATGCAGCCAGTTATACGGCTGCAGGTTGCCAAATCCGCCAATTTGTGACGCCAACACGATAAAAAACACCAGCCCAATCAGCCATTGTACGCCGGTGGCAATGCTGAAGGCGCGCATCAGGCGTTCGGTCTGGCGGTCATAGGGGGTATTCTGCGTCAGCCCCATTACCAGTTTCACCAGCGCGGCGACCACCACCAGTACCAGAATCCAGCGGACGAGCGAATGCAGATGGCGCAGGCCGGTGAGCAGGCCGCTGCTACCGGGCGTGGTGTCGGCTGCCGCTGGTGTGGTGACCGGGGCGGGCGTGGCTTCCGGGGTGGCTTCCTGCGCGGCGACCGCACCGGCCAGCAGCAACAGTAGCAGCACAGCGAACAGGGCGGCGAGTCGTGTCCAGTGTCCCATCAGGAACAACCTCCTTGTATGAGTATCCCGTAAAAAGACTCTCAATCCCGGCGATTTTAACAGTAAAATGGCATTGTGTCCGTAACCAGACAGGGCAGTAACACACCCCATGGACTTTGAAGCCGACCGGATTTCGTGGCGCGGGCTGGCGCTGGCCGTGCTGTCGTTTATTGGCATCACGCTGGCGCTCACCGTCGGGATTCAACTGGTGGGACTGGAACGATTGCAGCGGACAATTGTAGACGCCGGGCCGGTCGCGCCGCTGGTCTACATTCTGCTGCGCGCCTCCACGTTTATCGCCGCGCCTCTCAGCAGCGGGCCGATTCAATTCGCGGCAGGCATCCTGTTCGGGCTGTGGCCGGGCACGATTTATTCGCTGATCGGGGAGGTGATCGGCGGCAGCGCCAACTTCTGGATTGCGCGGCTGCTGGGCAGGCCGGTGGTAGCGCGGCTGATCGGGCCGGACGGCATGGCGCGGGTCGAGAAGTTTTACCGGCAGGTCGGCGAGGCCTGGACTCTGGTGTACGCGCGGCTGTTCCTGTTTGCCATCTACGATTTTATCAGCTACGCGGCGGGTTTTACGCCCATGAAGTACCGCCAGTACGTGCTGATTACGGTGCTGGTCGGCATCGTGCCGACGTTCGCCGCCGTTGCCGTCGGCACGACGCTGACAGGCGACAGCGGGCAGTTGATCGCGCTGTATGCCGCGCTGGGGCTGCTGTGTGTGATTCCGCTGCTGTTTTACCGGCGCATCCGGCGGCTGCTGAAGCTGGATACAACCACGACGCAGAATACTTAAAGTAAGTTATCGAATGTTTTGGTAGGGGCACGGCATGCCGCGCCCCTACGGATTGCACGTTTTTCGTTGATTTGTTTCGAGAACTTACTTAAGCTGCCAAGAGATAGTTGTCAGTTTTTTCTGGCAACTGTGACTGGAAACTGGAAACGCCTGTATGGTTGCTGTTTTCTAACCCCTCCGTCGGTTGGCCGTCGGGAATACGCCAAAAGTCCGTTGACAATCCCCCCATCTAAAAAAATATACTGAACAAAGACATCCTTAACCGGAACTGAAAGGCGGAAATTATGCCGCGCAAACTGCTGCTTCTGGCGGGTCTGGTGGCGCTGCTGGCGGCAGCGTGTAACTTAAACGCAACGCCGGCCAAAACGCCTGTGCCAACCCGCATCGGGCAGATTAACACGCCGCTGCCGCTGCCGACGCGCTCGGCGACGTTCACGCCGCAGCCGACCAACACGCCGACCGGCGGCAATAACGGCGGGACACGCCCGTGTACCCCGCGTTCAGACTGGGCAATTGTGTACACGGTCGTTGCCGGCGATACGGTGAGCAGCCTGGCCGCGCGCACCAACAGCAGCGTCGCCGAACTGGTGGCCGGCAACTGTCTGAGCAACCCGAACGCGATCACCGCCGGGCAGCAGCTCCGGCTGCCGCGTGCGCCGCAGTCGCCCCCGCCGCCGACCGTGCCCACCGGGCCGGTACAGCAGGGCAGCATCGGCATCAGCTCATCCATCTCCGGCGACGCTGGCTTCTTCTCGCTGCTGCGGGGGGATACCATCAGCCTGTCCTGGCAGAACCCGCCCGTTGGTCTGGCGTCGGCTTCATTTGTGCTGTACAGCACCGGCGGCATCATGCAGACGATTGGCGATGACAACAGCCCGATGGACGGCCTGACCCTGAACTGGGTGGTGCCCGCCGGCCTAAACGGCCAGCAGTTGATGGCGACCGGACGCTTCCCGAACAACATCACCGCCTCCAGCTTCCCGGTGAATGTCTCGTCCGCGCCGCCGCAGGGACAGAACTGCGAGATCACGGCGGCGCAGGGGCACACGCTGGCGGCCTACAACCAGCCGGATGCCAATTCCGGCGTGTTCCTCAACGCCGCGTCAGGCGAATATTTCGAGGTGCTGGGGCGGACACTGCACGGCTGGTACGCGATCAACGCGCCCGGTATTCCCAACGTGCCGCCGTTCCAGCGGCTGAAGTACGTGCCACCGCAGTCGGTGCTGTACGGGCGCGGTCTGTGTGCCGGAATTCCGCCCGCGCCACAGCCGGGGCAGATGGCAACCTTCACCAACACGATTGCCGGCATTGCCATTGATTATCCGATGGGCTGGTCGGCGGTGATGCAGGGCAGTACCATCACCCTGAGCGGAACGGACGGCAGCGCGTTCGAGGTGATCTTCGGCGAGACGGGGCAGACGCGCCCGCCGCAGGATGCCGCCGCCGAGTGCAAGAGCGCGTCGCTGTGCATCGGCAACCGGACGGTGACAAACGAGAGCGCCGTGACCCTGCCCAGTGGACTGACCGGTTACCGGCTGGACCTCAGCGGCGACCCGGTGAAGGGACTCGGCCCGGCGGTCTACGTGTTTACGATCATCAGCAACCGGAACATGGTGCTGCGCGGCTTCGGCGACCTGAGCGTGTATAACACGATTCTGAATACGGTCAGGCCGGCGTAGAGGCGTTGACAGTTGTCAGTTGTCCGCCCGTAGGGAACGGCATGCCGTGTCCCTACAGCATAACCGAAGGCGTTTAATTACCCGCGCGTTTATCAGCCGTTCAGGTCGCCGGGCTGGAAATCACGGGCGCAGCGGAAGCCGTACCAGTCGCTGCTGGCGAAATCGCCGGCGTAGTCGTCGCGGGCGGTGGTGGTGGCGTCGGACGCAATCCAGTTCCACGAACTGCCGCGCAGGGTGCGTTTGGCATTCACGTTGCTCCGGTCTTCGCGTCCATCGTTCGCCTGGTACGGATAAGCCGTGTAAATCGTGCTCGTCCATTCCCACACGTTGCCGCTCATATCCAGCGCGCCAACCCACGAGGCGCCGGTGGGATAGGAACCGACCGGCGCGGGTTCAGCGTAACCATCGTTGCCGCCGGTGTCACGCCAGTTAAACTCGCAGTTGCGGTCACAGTAGTTGAGCCGCGTTGAATCCGGGCGGTTGCCCCAGGGGAAAATCAGCCCGTCCGGGCCACGCGCGGCGTATTCCCATTCGGCTTCGGTCGGCAGGCGCATCCCCCGGCTGTCACAAAAGGCTGCCGCCTGTTCCCAGGTGATGTTGGTGCGCGGAAGATTGTCGCCCGCGAACGCGCCGTGCGAACCGTACTGGGCATTGGTCACTTCGGTGCGGCCAATCCAGAACGGCTGCTGGAAGCAGATTTGTATCGGCGGCGCTTCGTCCGCATTCCCGGTACAAGTGCCGAGCACGGTACGGCACAGATCATGCTCAAAACGGATTTGTTCATCACTGCTGCCCATCGTAAAGCAGCCGATAGGCACCAGCGCCATCTGGATGCCATTTCGGTCGCGCAGTACAGGCGACCAGTCGGCGTTACGAGTGACAGGCGCATCAAGGCCGGGGCGGGGCGCGTTGGTGGGCGCGGCAGTCGGTGTGTTGGTAGGAGCTGCCTGGCGGGTATTCGTGGGTTCAACGACGACATTTAGGGGAGTGGTAGCGGTGGCCGCGATGTTGTTCTGCTGGTTAGTGCTTGCCAGCAAGGCCAGCACGACGACGATCCCTACCAGCACCAGACCCAGCACACCGACCACACCAACAGCCAGCAGCGGCAGGCGGCGCGGTTTAGGGGTAGGCGCGGTCACTGGCGGAAATTGATGCGGTGAAGGCTGGTAGGCGGCAGCCGGGTCGGCCATGTTGGGGTTGACATAAACGCCTTTGCGGCGTAGTTCGGCGTAAAGCTGGTACAGTGCAGTGTCATAAGGCTGACGGTGGAAATCAATATACTGGATGCGGTTCAACTGGAAGTGGATTTTGGCGGGTTTGAGCAGCACCGGGATGACCGGCTTGCCGTTGTCCAGGTAATACTGCCACTCGTCTTCGACATTACGTGAGGACATGGATTCCGGGCTGATAATGACAATCAGCAGATCGCCGCTGTCCAGCCCCTGCTGAATGGCGCTGCTCCACTTCATGCCTGCCGGGATGTCCTCCACATCAATCCAGATGTCCGCACCCATGTTGGAGAGCGACGTTGCCAGACGGCGGGCAAACGGTTCATCGGTGCGGCTGTAGCTGATGAAGATACGTGCCATAACAGGTCCTGATTCAGTAAGACAGTACGTATAAGATAAATCAATTCAGACCGGCGCGCTAACCGCACGAATGTTCTAATTGACTCTGGACATAGAACAAGTTTTCTGATATACTTCTGATATAGACAACGCTTCCTTTTAATCTGACTATCAGATACTTGTAACGGTGGCAGCAGGCCACAGAGTACGAGGAGCCATAAGACATGGTGGCACGAGAAGA
This sequence comes from Chloroflexota bacterium, assembly GCA_016223085.1. Lineage (GTDB taxonomy): Bacteria > Chloroflexota > Anaerolineae > Aggregatilineales > Phototrophicaceae > CFX2. The sequence goes on along the minus strand of JACRPS010000003.1, from coordinate 391,321 downwards.
ACTGTTCGTAGTAAGCACGGGCACTAACGGAAAACACGGCAAGAACGGTCTGAAGAAGCCCGATTTGCTGGATATGGAAATCGCCGAGCGCGTGGACATCGTGCGCTCGCTGCAGGAGCGCATTGAGTCGCTGAGCGACAAAATCCAGACCATCAAGGATGAACTGCGCGTTCTGCTGGAAGAAAAAGGGTCGAACTGGAAGGACGACGAAGGTTACGCGGCGCTGACGCAGGACAGCGTGCGTTTCAGCTACGACACGCGGGCGCTGGACGACATGCTGCTGAAGGACCCGGACCAGCACGGCTGGCTGAAGACGTTCCGCCGCGAATCGGTCGTGCGCGGCACGGTCAAGGTGAAATAAACACCGTTGCAAAACGGTTGTCCCGCTTGTGGGGGAGTGCGTCAGACCTCCCCTACATTTTTGTCGAACGCTTGTAGGGACATGGCGCCACCGTGTCCCTACGATTTTTATCTAATACTCCGGCACAGGCATGAGGCTGATCTGGTTCAACGGCCAGTAGCGGAACTTCACCACGCCCTGAATGCGGTCGCGGTCAACCGGGCCGTAGACGTGAGAATCCAGGCTGTGGTTGCGGTTGTCCCCCAACACAAAATACTGATCTTCACCCACCTGCCACATGCCGGTGTAACGCGGCGGCTCGTTAATGTAATTTTCCGGCAGCGCCTCGCCGTTAATGTATACCTGCCCATCCTGCACTTCGACCCGTTCACCAGGCAGGCCGATGATACGCTTCACCACTCGCACGCCATCACGCGGGGAAATCAGCGCCACCACGTCGCCGCGCTGAAGCTGGTTGGTCATCACGTCCAGACTGGTCGCAAACAGCAAATCCCAGCTATGGAGCTGCGGCTCCATGCTGCGCCCGTCCACCACGTAACGCGGGAAAAACAGGTTAATCACCACCACCAGCACCACACCGACGAGAATGGTTTTCACCCATTCGCCTGCCGCCACCAGTAGCGAGGCGGTTTCCGGCGTGAACAGCGGCCCGGGACGATAGAGCATGGATATAACTCCGAGAAAATTCAGGATAGTTTCCAGTCACCAGTTACCAGTTACCAGACAAAGCAGAGTCGGTAGTTGGGAGACTGTGCCAGCTACAGGATACCCGATTTTGGGGTTGCTGGAGGTAGAGATTCGGCAAATGCTCAGGGTTTAAAGCCGGTTAAAATGGGAGTTGCAGTAGGGATATAGCGTCGCCGTGCCCCTGCACCGCGCACGTTAATCGAGCGCACCCCGTAGGCAAACCGTTGCCTGCCCGCCGCGCACCGACCCCTGTTTCTGTTACAATCGATGTCATGAAAAACCAATATCTGTCCTTACGAACGCTGGTGATGCTGGTGTGGGCGCTGTTTGTGCTGACGCTGACCACCCAGACCGACCGCGTGCCGGTGGTGCACCTGATGATCGCGCTGATTGGCCGCACCGAACTGGGCGCGACCATCGGCCATGCGGCGCTGTTCGGGCTGCTGACGGCCATCGCTTACGCGGCGCTGCGGCTGCCGCGCCGGAACGCGCTGCTGCTGGCGATGGGACTCGCGCTGGCGCTTGGTACGGCAACCGAGTTTTACCAGCAGGTGGTTGCTGGCCGCACGGCGAGTCTGGCCGATCTGCTGGCGAACTGGCTCGGCGTGTTCGTGGTGGCGTTTGGGGTGGTGTACTGGCAAGGCCTCTTTTGCAGAAAACTGTGTAGCAGGTCTAGGTTGTGAAAAAATTTCTACTATTATTAAAGCATATTCGTCGCCTCTCACCCCGCCGCAAGCTCGCGCTGATCGGCGCGGTGCTGCTGCTGGCGTTCGGCGCGTGGCTGTACGCCTGGCTGGTCTCGGACTTGCCCTCGATTGATCGCCTGCAGGCCGGGCTGGCGCTGCCGTCCACGCGCATTTATGACCGCAACGGCCAACTGCTGTACGAAATTCTGCCGCCGGAAGGGGGACGCAACACGGCGCTGGCGCTGAACGAAATCCCCCAGCATTGCATCCAGGCGACGATTGCCACCGAGGACGCCAATTTCTACAGCCATCCCGGCGTGGACGTGGTTGGCATCGCCCGTGCGCTATGGATTAACCTGCGCGGCGGCGAAGTGCTGGCGGGCGGCAGCACGATCACGCAGCAGGTGGCGCGTAATCTGCTGCTCGACCCGGAGCAGCGCGCCGAACGCAGCCTGCGCCGCAAGCTGCGCGAAAGCATCCTGGCGATCCGGCTGCAAAACGCCTACAGCAAGGATGACGTGCTGGCGCTGTATCTGAATCAGAGCTATTACGGCAACCTGGCCTACGGCATCGAAGGCGCGGCCCGGGCGTACTTCGGCAAAAGCGCGCCGGAACTGTCGCTGGCGGAATGCGCGCTGCTGGCCGGGCTGATTCAAGCGCCCGCCGTCTACGACCCGCTGGCGAATCTGGAAGCGGCAAAAACGCGGCAGGCCGCGGTGCTAGATTTGATGGCGCAGAACGGCTATCTGAGCCAGGAACAAGCGGAAACCGCCAAGCTGGACGCATTGCAGTTCGCGGCTACACCGTTCCCGATCAACGCGCCGCATTTCGTGATGGCAGTGTGGACGCAGCTTCAGCGCCAGTTTCCCGAACAGGTTTACCAGGGCGGGCTGGAGGTGGTGACGACGGTTGACCTCAACTGGCAGACCATCGCGCAGGAGATCGTGCAGCAGCAGCTTTACCGGCTGAACAACCCGGTCGTAGCGGGTAGAGTCCCGGCCAACGCCCGCAATGCCGCGCTGGTGGCGCTTGACCCGCACACCGGACAGGTGTTAACGATGCTCGGCAGCCCGGATTATTTCGATGAAACGATTGACGGCGCGGTGAACGCGGCGCTGGCGCCCCGCCAGCCAGGCAGCGCCCTTAAGCCATTCACCTACGCGGCAGCGATGAACCCACTGCGTGACCAGCCCTGGACGGCGGCAACGATGGTGCTGGACGTGGAAACGCCGTTTGTCACGCGCAAGCTGGAAAGCTACACGCCGGCCAACTTCGGACTGGTCGAACACGGGCCGGTGCTGGTGCGCGAGGCGCTGGCGTCGTCCATGAATATCCCGGCGGTGGTGGCGCTGGCAGACGTGGGGCTGCCGGCGCTGGTCGGGCTGCTGAAAAACGCGGGCGTGGAAACGCTGGCAGACAACACCGGCGTTGATCTGGCGATCACGCTCGGCGGCGGGGAAGTGCGGCTGCTTGATCTGGCGCAGGCCTACAGCATCTTCGCCAACGGCGGCTACCGGGTGCAGCCGACGATGATTCTGAAAGTGTCTGACCACGCCGGCAACGTGCTGTACGAGTGGAAGCCGCCGCGCCTGGATACCCGCGTGATTGACGAGCGCGTGGCCTACATCATCACTGACATCCTGAGCGACGACAACGCGCGTATTGCCGGCTTTGGCCGCAACAGCGCGCTCAACATCGGGCGACCGGCGGCAGCCAAGACCGGCACGACCACCGATTTCCGCGACAACTGGATTGTCGGCTACACGCCGAATCTCGTCGTAGGCGTTTGGGTCGGCAACGCGGACAACACGCCGATGACCAACGTGACCGGCGTTAGCGGCGCGGCCCCGGCCTGGAACGCGTTCATGCGGCGGGTGCTGCTCGGCCAACCGGAACTGGCGTTCCCTGAACCGCCGGGCATTGTGCGGCACGAAGTCTGCGCCCTCAGCGGCCTGCTGCCGACGCCGGAATGTCCCCTGCGTAAAACCGAATTATTCGTTGCGGGAACAGTACCGACCAAACCGGACAACCTGTACCAGACGTTTGAGATCAACCGACAGACCGGCCTGCTGGCGGACGACACCACACCGCCGGCAGACCGCGTACAGCGGGTGTACCTGGTGCTGCCGCAGGAAGCACGCGATTGGGGCATCCGCAATGGTATTCTACCACCGCCGTCCCAAGCGGCGGTCCGGCTGCCGGACGAAAAGACCGGCCTGCGCCTGCTCGAACCCGACCCGTACACCGTGTTCCAGCTATCGCCGATCACGCCGCCGGAGACGCAGCGTTTGCGGCTGACGGTGGGCGCGCCGCCGGGCACGCTGGCCGTGACGTACCTGATGGATGGCGCGGAACTGGGCACAGTGACGGCTGCGCCCTGGGCGCTGTGGTGGCCGCTGGAACTCGGCGACCATGAGTTAGTGGCGCGGGCGCAGATGGCCGACGGCACGACGCAGACCAGCGCCACGATTCCGTTCCGCGTGACAACCTACGTCCCGCCGGAGATGCGATTCGGGGGGAATTAATCGCCAAATCTCTAAGAAAAGTAGTAGACATTTTTTGATTCTAACAGGGTGGATAATGGGCTTAAGCCTACTATCCAATGGAACTGAGGTATATGAAAACTCTTGGTTACAGAGTTAGATTAGAGTTATAATTTTAAGTATACAATTTCTTTTTAGGAGGATAACATGGCTCGCAAAGATTTTGTTCGAACCTATGGCATCGGGGAAATGTGGTTGGAAGGGGGACTTGTTACCGAGTATGAAGCACGCGTTTATTTCTGGAATTCTACACAGGTGCGTCTGCTCAAGGAACTTCAGAATGAAATTGAAGACGGGTGGAAACCGATTACTGAAGTAGGTCCGGCAGCGTTCAAAGTTAGGTACGAACGAAAGGCGAAGCGGGGTCTCTCGTTCATAGATGTACTTGCTTGGTTCCTAACTTTTGGGCTCGTGTTTCTCTACCAACTGCTTACTGGATTCAAGCAATACGAGGTTAATCACTATGAAGCAATGGAGTTTCGCGTAGGACTGAGCAAGTAAGTGACCGAAAAAAGGAGCTTAGGGATAGGCAATCTAGGCCAGTAACCAAAAGTTTTCATTCACCTCACCCCACTCGCTCCGCCCGTTTCCCCTCTCCATTCTGTGCAGAGGGGGTTAGGGAGTGAGGTTGTTCGCGGATTTTCTTCGACTACTGACTTTGCAAATATCAGAATCAAGTCGGTCTTGCATTAAATGATTATATTGATCACCAAGCGAGGATGCACAGCATGGCAACATTCTACGAGAGCATCAGCGACGAAATACAAACGTTTATCGAAAAGCAGCACGTCTTTTTTGTGGCGACCGCGCCGTTGAGCGCCGAGGGACACGTCAATCTGTCACCGAAGGGGCTGGACAGCTTCCGCGTGCTGTCACCCAACCGGGTCGCCTATCTGGATTTTGTCGGCAGCGGCAACGAAACCTCGGCGCACCTGCTCGAAAATGGGCGGATCACGTTTATGTTCTGCGCGTTCGATGGCGCGCCGCGCATCCTGCGGCTGTTCGGGCAGGGGCGCGTCGTGCTGCCGTCCGCGCCGGAATGGGCGGAGATGAGTCCGCTTTTCCCCCAGTACCTGAACGCGCGGCAGATCATCGCTGCCGACATTACGCTGGTGCAGACATCGTGCGGCTACGGCGTGCCGTTGATGGACTTCGTGCAGGAGCGCGATACGATGCAGCGCTGGTCGGACGCCAAAGGCGCGGATGGATTGGCGGCCTACCAGCGCGAGAAAAACGCACAAAGCCTCGATGGCCTGCCGACGCCACTGGGTATCGCGCTGGGCGCTGATGAATGAAGGCTTTTACGAGCCAGCCGCCAGCACCGTCAGGGCGATAAAACCGCCGTAACCGGCCAGCAGCACCGCTGCTTCCCGGCGCAGCAGCAGCCGGTTGAGCGAAAACGGTAGTACCAGCAGCGCGAAGGCGATCATCACCAGCAAATCAAATTGCAGCACGGAAACCGCGACCGGCACGGGGCGGGCCAGCGCCGTGATGCCCAGAATACCCAACAGATTAAAAATGTTCGAGCCAATGACGTTGCCAAACAGAATGTCGTCGTGACGCTTGACGGCAGCGATAATCGCCGTGACCAGCTCCGGCAGCGACGTGCCGAACGCTACCAGCGTCAGACCGATAACGATTTCGCTCACACCCAGCGCCCGCGCCAGGTTGACCGCGCCTGTCACCAGCAGGTTCGCGCCGGTCAGCAGCACCACCATCCCCGCCAGCAGACGCCCGATTTCAAACAGGCGGTTGATGCTGCCGGTGATGTGTTCTTCTTCCGCCAGTTCGCGTTCTTCGGCGGGTTTCAGGCGTTCGTGGCGGCTGAGAACGATCAACGCGGCCATGAAGGCCAGCAGCCCCGCGACCAGCAGCAGGCCATCCACGCCGCTGATCGTGCCATCCAGCGCCAGCGCATAAACCACCAGCGACGCCAGAATCATGATCGGGATTTCGCGCCTGATAAGCTGGATGTGGATGGGGATGGTCATTATCACGCCGCTGACGCCCAGTATCAGGCCGATGTTGGCGATGTTTGAGCCGACGACGTTGCCGATAGCGATGTCACTCGCGCCGCGCAGGGCTGCGTCCAGGCAGACCAGCAGTTCCGGCATGGAGGTGCCAAAGGCGACGACCGTCAGGCCGATGACCACCGGTGGCACACCCAGCGACGCCGCCAGCCGGGATGCACCCAGCACCAGCCAGTTCCCGCCCAAAAACAGGCCAATCAATCCCAGCAGGACGTACACGACATCCAGCATTCGCGGTCCTTTCACGATGTTACCGTAGAGGCCGCTGATAACGTTACCAGACATGTCCGCCGGGGTGAAGGGTGAGGAATGCCGGTGGTATGAAAGACAAATTAAGCCTGCCGGGGAGGATTTACTCCGCGTCCCCCTGCCAGGTGAGGGTGATCGTCGTGCCGCTGCCGGGCTGGCTGACAACCGTCAGGTCCGCGCCGATTTTGGCAGCGCGTTCATGCATGGAGGTGATGCCCAGGCCGGATGCCGCCTGCGACGGGTCGAAGCCCTGACCGTTGTCCCGCACTGTCAGCGTCACCCTGCCGTTCTGGCTGGACAGGACAATATCCACCTCGGTGGCCCTGGCGTGTTTGATGATGTTGTTGAGCGCCTCCTGCGTGATGCGGTACAGCGCGATCTGAATGTCCGGCGGGATGGGAACCGCTTCTTCGATGGTCAGGTTGACCTTCACGCGTTTTCGGCCCTGCAGCACTTTCACCAGTTGGCTGTACTGCTCGCGCAGGGTGGTTTTTAAGAGCTGGTCGGGGCGCAGTTCCAGCAGCAGGACACGCATTTCCGCCTGCGCGCCGCGTGTCAGGCGTTCGATTTCCTCAAGCTGTGACAAGGCGCGCTCCGGGCTGCGCGCCCACAGACGCGGCAGCGATTGGGCGATCAGGCTGGTGGAAAACAGCGTCTGGCTGATGGCGTCGTGCAGGTCGCGCGCCAGCCGCTGCCGTTCTTCCAGTGCCGCCAGCGCCCGCGCCTGCTCGTACAGGCGGGCGTTCTGAATGGCGATGGCGATTGGTTCGGCAAACACCCGCAGGCGTTCGGCGTCTTCCTCGTTAAAGAAATCCGGCGTTTCACTGAGCAGGTTCAGGAAGCCAATGGTTTCATCCTGCAGGACAATCGGCACGCCGACGTAAGCCTGAATTTCGTCGGCGTGGGGAACGCCCTGCCAGCGCGAATAGGTGCGGATATTCGGCACAATCAGCGGCTGCCGGGACGCCTGCATCTGGTGGAGGATGGGCGTTTGCGCGATGGTGAATTCGAGTGTTTCAATCGCGGCCCGCGCCAGTTCGCCCTGGAAACCCCGGATGCGGCGCACGCTGGCGATATGTCCGTCCGCCAGCAGAATCAGGCTGGCGTCGTGCGGCACGACCCGGCTGACATTATCGAGGATGCTGTCCAGCACGGTATCCAGTGCCAGATTGCGGTTGATTGTCATGGTGATGTCGCGCAGGGCTTCGGCGAAGATACGCTGCTCACGCTCACGTTCCTTGCTCTGGCGCAGGGCTTCCTCGGCCTCGACATAGGGCGTGATGTCGCGGATGATGCCCAGCCGGCCAATCGGTCTGCCGGCGGTATCCCGCAGCACACTGACGGTTGACTCAACATGGAGGGAAGAACCATCGTGCCGGATGTGGACGGTGCGGCCTTTCCAGACGCCGGTGGTCGCCAGCTCCCGGTCGGCCTGCTGTTCCTGCCCGGCGCTGTCCCAGACATTCTGGTAGATGTCAGCCAACCTCTGCCCCAGCGCCACCTGCCGTTCAACGCGATACTGCTCGGCGGCGGCCTCGTTGAGATACGTCACCCGCTGCTCGGTATCAATCGTGATGATGGCGTCCTTGATTTGCGTGAGGATGTTGGCCTGCGCCTGTAACTGCTGCTCAATCTGCTTGCGCGCCGTGATCTCGATGGCGGATGGCACGAGGTAGGTAATCCGCCCGTCCGGGTCGAACATCGGCACGATCATAAAGTCAATGGTGATCAAGCGGCCTTCCGCCGCGCGCACATTTACGTCATAGCGCACGATCTCGCCCTGCGCCGCGCGGGTGATCGCCTCCCGCAGCCGGGACTGGACTTCCGGCGCATACGACCACCAGTACGTTTCTTCAAAGGGTTTGCCCAGCACATCATCCGGCGTCAGGTTGGCTGCCTGCAGCGCGGCGCGGTTAGCCTCGATCAGGATGCCGTCCGGCGTCATCACGCCAACAAACGCGGCCAGCGAGTCCAGCACGCGGCGAGCATAGGTTTCGCTGGCGCGCCGGGCGCTCTCAACGCGGCGTTGTTCGGTCACGTCACGCAGGACGAGCGCCGCGCCGATCAGCCTGTCCTGCCGGCTGCGAATCGGCGAGGCGGTGCCAGCGACAGCTTTTTCCTGCCCGCCAGAGGCGATCAGCACCGTATCCTCCGGAATGACAAACGCGGCATTGGCACGCAGCACCTTCTGCACCGGATTTTCGACCGGATGGCCGCTGTCCGCGCTGACCAGCGCCAGCACCCTCTGGACCGGCTGGCCGAGCAGGCTGGCCGGCGGGCAGCCGGTGAGCGCGGCAGCAGCGGCATTGGCGTACAGAATGGTGCCGTTCAGATCGGTGGTGATGACTCCTTCGTCAATGCTGGAGAGCGTGGTTTGAAACCATTCCCGCTGCTGCCACAACTGGTCTTCACGGTTGCGGCGGGTGGCAACCAGCAGCACCGACAGCGCCAGCGCGCCGGTGTGGATCAGCCCGGAAGGGGTCCCGTTAAAGGTGGGCAGGGCCGGCTTGAGCAAAAAGTTCGCACCTAGAAAAACCAGCACCCCGGCCAGCGTGCCGGCCAACGGACCGCCATACCAGGCCGCCAGCGTCACTCCGCTCCAGAACAGCAAAAAGGCGCTGGCGGCAAGCAGGTCACGGAAAACCGTCACCAGCAGCAGCGGCACAGCCGCCGCTACCCCCGCCAGGACAAGCTGCTGCCAGCGCGGTCGCAGCGGGGATAGGGGCGAGGTCACGACCGGTTTTGCCAACGCCTGATGCAGAGAGCGGAAATAGCTCATGCTCGGTGAGAACGCTTCCTCGGACCGAAGTGAACAGTAAAACACAATCGTCCACACTATAACGCATTTTTTATACGAATTGTAGCCAACGCCGTTATCTTTAATAAGATACTTCGATCAGGGGAATAGGAGATTGAGGGGTAAGGTAACGGGTGCGCCATGAAAACGCGATCCGGTACAGCAGGGGCACGGCATGCCGTGCCCCTACCGACAAATAAAAGAGGTTTACGGATAGGTTCTTAAGGTAAGCGCACTGGAAGCGGGCTGAAGAACGTGGCTCACGCATCTGTCCAGCCACCTTCCAGGTGGGTTTTTCCTTGAACCGTCCGGCTTTCAGCGTCCGGCGCGGCCTCCTACAGAATGACCGGCATCAGGCGTACAGCACGTACTGCTTGAGGAACGCCAGCACGGTGTTGTAATAGTGTTCGATGGTTTCTGGCTTGCGCCAGCCGTGCCCTTCACCGGAGTAGACGTGGTAAATGTGCGGCACGCCGCGCGCCCGCAGCGATTCCACGATGCTGTCGGACTGGTTGCGGGGCACCACCTGGTCGTCCTCACCCTGAAAGACGGCGATCGGGTCAACGATCTTGCTGGCGTGGAAGATGGGTGACCGTTCGCGGTACAGGGCAGCGGCGTCCGGCAGCGGGCCGAGCAGTGAGTCGGTGTAGCGTTCCTCGAACTTGTGTGTGTCGGACGCCAGCGCGAACTGGTTGCTGACACCGAAGGCGCACACGGCGGCCTTGTAAAAGCCGGGTTTTTGCACCAGCGATTGCAGCACGGTGAAACCACCGGCGCTGCCGCCCATGATGACCAGCCGTGACGGGTCGGCTTTGCCCTGCTGCGCCAGCGCGGAGGCGCCGGTGGCGGCATCTTCCACGTCGTAAATGCCCCAGTGGCCGCGCAGCTTGTTCATGTAATCCTTGCCATAACCGGTGCTGCCCCGGTAATTCACCATGAGGAAGCCGTAACCGCGCGTGGCAAAAAACTGCGCGGCGGCGGAATAACCGGCGCGCGCCTGCGACGTCGGCCCGCCGTGAACATGCACGATCAGTGGCGGCGCACCCGTGCCGGTGAAGCGGTCGCTGGCCGGGGGATAATACAGGCCGTAGACGGTTTCGCCGTCGTGTCCCGCCCAACTGACCGGCTGGCCTTCGGCAAGCTGCGCCAGGGGCACATTTTCGGCAGCGGAACGGCGGTGAATACGCGCCCCCTCGTCCACGAGGACCTGGATGGTGGGTGGCTCGGTCGGGTCGGACGCGAGGCGCGGCGGCAGATCGGGTTCGCCAAACACGGTCGTTACGATGCGCGGCGGGATGCGGGTCGAGGCGGCGATGACCGCGACCAGATTTTCTTCCGGCGACACCGCCACCTGTGCCAGATCAGTATAGTCTTCCAGCCCTTTCACCCGCGACGACTGACTGCTGCGCAGGTCATAGCGCCACAGCCCTTCAAAACCCTGCACGTTTTTGATGTAAACCAGCGACCTGCTGTCGCCCGACCAGCCGTAAGTGCGGACGCCCTGCACCCAGGCCGGCGCGCCGTGATCGGCCTCGTCGGTTGTCAGTTGGCGGTGAGTCCGGTCGGTCAGGTCGTACAGGTACAGTTGATTCCAGCCGGTTTCATCGCTGACGTAGGACAGATAGCGGCCATCCGGCGAAAACTCCGGCTGGAAGATGGCGACGGTGCTGCTGCCCGCTATCGTTCCCGTTGTGGCTACCAATGGCTGATCGTGGCTCATTTCCAGCGTCAGCAGGCGCAGTTCCGTGCCGTCCCAGGGCATCTGCGGGTGATTCCAGGCGATATAAGCGAGGTGTGTACCCTGCGGATGCCAGGCGGGCTGCATCACAAAATCGGTGCCTGAGGCCAGCTTACGCGGCCAGAGGTGGCCTTCGGTGTCGACCAGCGCCAGTACATCATCCCGCTCGTAGGTGTGGACAAACGCCAGCCAGCGGCCATCCGGCGAGACGCGCGGGGCGGCGGCTTCGCCAAAACCGGGCGTGATGGCGTGGGCGCTGCCGCCGGCCAATGGTAGCCGGTACAGCCGTCCACCCGGCCCGGCGAAGTACACCTGCCCGCCGGATACCGTAAAATCACCGCCGCCGTAACCCACGCGGGCGCGCACCGATAGATCGCTGGTCAGGTCGCGCGGGGCGTCCACGCCGGACTGAGCGACCAGCACCCCCTGCGCGCCCCGGCCTTCCAGCCAGACCAGCGTCGTGCCGTCCCACTGCACATCATCAAGGCGCAGCGCCCCGGCCAGTGACCGGGGGGAGATGGGGCTGCTCCACGTGCCGAACTGTCGTACCTGTTTGGTCATGTTGCTGTACTCCTCTGCCACACGCAAAAAAAACGCCCCGCTGGGCGGGGCGCTGGTTGTCGGGTGTGGAGGCTCAAAAATGTATTTAATAACCTTTATTTCAGACTGCTCCACACCAAACTTTAAATTTCTAATTGTCAGTATATGAGCATTCCTAGCCGGAGTCAACCACCTGACCTAGTTCCAAAGTAGGAGGGGTGGCTTGTGGCAATTTTCATTATCGCTAGTTTGAATGGTCACAAATGCCGCTGGAATTGTGAAAAACTCATTAAGAGCCGGTCATTAAATTGTGAAAATCCCCACAGCATTGATAGCAGCAAAACAGATGTGTCAATTCTCAATTTTTACACCTTTGCGATTGGCAAGTTACGCCCACTCAAATTCGTATACTCTGCACAATGATAAAACGCCTCAAGCTGTCTTATGGCCGTCGCTGTAATATTGTTATTTACTACGGATATGGAGACAGGATTGTGATTTGCTGTGCCGGACGCTGAAAGCCGGACGGCTGAATGAAAAAGCCACCTGGAAGGTGGCTGGCAAAGCAGGTTATGCTGTTCGTAACTCCGCTGGAGGCCAATGCCGGACTAGCCACTCCAACCCCTAGCGCAGCCCAACACTGATCATGGTGGATAGGGAACATGGCTTTCCCATGTCCCTATCCGGGGCGTTCGTTAGCTGGTGCTCGACAGGCCGGTGAGCGCCAGCTGTCCCAGCGGACTTTGCGGCGGGTATTCGCTGGAGATGATCTCAACTATAGTGCCTGTGTCGGCCCAGTCGTAGAGCAGCTTCGCGTTGTCGTTCTGCGACATGACACAGCCGAAGGTGTACGGCGCGCCGACATTGCCGCCGCCCAGGTACGCACCATTGGGCAGCAGTACTGCGCCGTGAAAACCGTTCATCAGCCCCGGCACCACCTCGTAAATGCCCATAAACCAGTACATTTCCCACTGACCGCAGCCGGCGCTGCTGCACAGCGTGAAACTGCCGCCGGTCGCTACCTCGTTGTGGCTGAGAATCTGGTACACGCCGGGATAGGTGGGATAATCCGACAGGCCGGAGGAGATGAGCCACTGGAACACCGGCTGGCCGTTTTCAAACGCCACCAGCGACTGCGTGTCCAGGTTCACGACGATGCGTTTGTTCGGTACCGGCGCTTCGGGTATCGTCAGATCGCGCGAGGGGAGCGCGATCACGTCACCGACCGACAGGCGGTTAAGGTCGCGGCCTTCGTTAGCCTTCTCAATCCAGTAATAGGGCAGGCCGGTCTTGCGGGCGATGCGATAGCCGGTATCGCCGGAGACCACTTCATACGTGCCAGGGCGGTAACGAATCCGCAGTGTTACCCCTTCGCTTCGGTCGCGAATGGCCTGCCGCAGCGCATCGCGGGTTTCCGCCGGGTCGAGATAACGCAGGTCACCGGACGGGTTGAGTGAGCGGGTTTGCGCCTCAACAAACGGGCCAAGCGCGTCCATGCGCAGGTCGAGGCCGGCCTGCGTGACTTCCAGCCAGGAGGCAAACACTTCCGGCGTGGTGGACCAGGTGATCGTCTCATCGCGGAACGGGTCGTAGCCGGTGAGCGCGGGCGGCTGGCTGACGACGGCGGTGGCGTCCTCCAGATACGGTTCGGGGTCAGCGGCCAGCGGCGGCAGCTTCGACATCAGCAAATCCACCCGCCCGACGCGGACAATCGTCGCCGGGTCAAGCATCAGCCGGTCCACCATCTGCGGTACGTCCAGCATCCGGCCATCCCGCCCCGGCAGGCCGACGACCTGCCCATCTTGCCAGGCGTAGCCGGCGTTGTAGGGTGCAATGTCGGTCTGCGCCGTCATATCCAGCAGGTAATTCTGTGCGGTGTCAAAATCCACGCTGACAATCGGCGGCACTTCGTAACCCAGCGGAACGCCCGCCAGCCCTACACCCCGCGCCGATTCGGCCACCTGTTTCGCGTCCAGTTTGAAGCCCAGGTCGGCGGGTGATACCGGCCACGCGCGGCTGCCATCCACCAGTTGGATTTGCAGCCGGTTGTGCCAGGCGTCCAGCAGCGCGGCCTCGGCTTCCTCAATCGTCATATCACCAATGTTCACGCCGAGCGCCCATACGTTGGGGAAGATGCGCCCCTGAACGAGATGCGTTCCCACAAACAGCAGCAGCAGCACCGCCGCGACCGCCGCCAGCCCCAGCCGCACCTGCTGCGCGTTGCGGGCGTACCACAGTGCATCCTGCGCGATCACCTGCGCGCGCTGCCACACCCCGGCACCACGCGGCAGGCGCGATTCCGCCGCATGGCGCAGCCGGGCCGCGCCTTCCTGCACCGTCAGCCGCCGGGTCTGCCGCGCCGCGTGGCGTTCGCGGGCTTTACTGATGCGTTTTTGCCTCGGTTCGTAAACGTCCATATGCCAATCGTCCAATAAACACCGTGAACCGGATAATGTTCATACAGGCACGACCACACCGGGTCGCCCCTACGAATTATCGTATCACATTTTTGCATATTTCAGATTGAGGCGCAAAGGTGCGCCGGAGGCTCAGGTATTTGGCAATCACAAAATGCCACCGGTTGATGGATTTACAAAATAATTCGCCACCCTGTAAGGAAGCGGTCTGCCTCGTCCCTACGATTAACAAATACCCCATCTCCGACTTTCGACGGAGAGGATAATCCATCCCTTTGCCGATGCCGGATTCCGCCGAAGACCGGATGGCAGAAAACCCGCTTTCGCCGACAATACAGACAACTCATCAGGGCATCACCTGTTCGAACGCGAAAGGAAGTTCACGATGTCCACCAAACGTATCTCGATTGTCGTTGTCATACTGGTTCTGGCGGCGCTCCTGGTCAGCATTCCGGCGCAGGCGGCCAACGCGGCAACATGCGCGCAGTACCATTACGTTCAGCCGGGTGAAACCCTGTTCCGCATCTCGCGCTGGTACGGCACAACCGTCGCAGAACTCCAGCGGATTAATGGACTGGGCAGCAGCACCCGCATTTATGCCGGCACGTCATTGTGCGTGAAGGCTGACGTGGTGTCCGACCCGGTGGGAGGCAAAACCTACGTCGTCCAGTACGGTGATACCCTGTCCCGCATCGCCCGCGCTTTCGGTGTCAACATGGATGTTCTGGCGCGCGTGAACAACATCCTCAACGTGAACCGGATTTACGCCGGCCAGGTGCTGTCCATCCCGGACTTCACCATCCAGTAGACCTGGCACACAAGCCGGGGGCGCAGGCTCCCGGCTTTTTTGTTTTCATGAGCAAGCATTAAACCCGTTGTAAGCCGGTTCTTATCTCGCTGCTGTATCTCAGGGATGAGCCTGCATAACCTGCGAGGATGAACGGTGTCTCTCATCATTAAGGAACGAGTCTCCGGCATGGTGATCGCCGCCGGCAGCGAAGATGACAGCGCGCGCGTATTTGAGGGGAACTGGTACTTCGCGCCCGAAGCCGTGAACATGGCGCACCTCAAAATCAGCGACCGCACCTACACCTGCCCCTACAAGGGCACCTGCTTCTGGATTGATCTGGAACCGCCTTCTGGCGTGCGGACCCAAAATGTCGGCTGGGTGTACCGGCAGCCCAAACCCGGCTACGAGTTTATCAAGGACCAGATCGGCTTCTACGCCCGCAGCACACCGGGCACGGTGGCGGAACGCGGCTAGACCAGCGCCGGCAGACGCGGCGGGTCCTCCGGCGAGTGACCGGACAGCCACGTGCCCGCGCCCATCAATACAAGGTGCCGGCGGCCCACCTCCCACAGCCGGGCGCGCCGACTGGTATCGTCTTCCAGCGCGGCCAGCGCCAGCAGACAGGCGGCGCGGTCAAACCGCCGGCCCTCCGCCAGACCGTGGGCGCGGCGCAGCAGTGATTTGCCACGTTCCGGCGGCACGCATTCCGCCAGCACCCGCAGCGCCATAATCTCCAGCGCCCGTGACCCCAACTGGCGCGCCAGTGCCAGCGCCCGCTCCGCCTCGTCCAAGGCGCGTTTTCCGTCACCCAGGCAGCCATAACACCGACCGAGATTGGTACATACCACCGCCAGCCCTTCCAGCAGCCCCTTCGCTTCAGACACAGCGCGATCCCATTCCAGCAGGTCCCGCGCGGTTTCGTACTGTCCCTGGTGCAGCTTAATCACTCCCAGATTGCCCTTTGCCCGCCCGACCTCAGACTCGATACCCAGCCGGGACGCCAGCTTGAGATGGCGGTTCACCAGCCGTTCCGCTTCTTTCAGCCGCCCCTGGAACAGGCTCACCAGTCCCAGATTGCCGATTTCGCGGGTCAGCAGCCAGGCCAGGTTCATCTGTCTGGCTGCCTGCACGGCGCGGCGTGTTGCGGTTTCAGCCGCGTCCAGTTCACCGGTGGTACGGTAGACCAGCCCCAGGTTCCCCAGCGCCAGCGCCCGGCCAAACGGGTCGCCCAGGCGGGTGTACAGGCGCGCGGCCTCGCGCAGATCGCGCAACGCATCGTCGTTCAACCCTTTTGCCCATTCAAACACACCGCGCACGCGGTACGCCAGCGCCCGCAAATGAGGATCGGTATCGGGATAGTCGTCCAGGCGGCGCACCGCGCGGTCGGCATAGATAACCGCCTGTTCCAGCAGACCGGCGCGGCGCGACACATTCGCCAGTGCCAGATCGAGATGCCCCCACGCGTCGGCTCGATCAACCCCTTCCGCCGCGACAACTACCGGGTCATTCTCGACAGACAGCAGCAGTTCACGGGCGCGGTCAACCGTACCCTGCTTCATCATAATGTCAACCGCGCCGGTCACAGCGCGCGCGATAAGCACCGGCGAGCCGGAGCGCCGGGCCGTCTCCAGCGCCATCATCATCGCGGCAAGCGCGCTGTCCACCCGCCCCGTGTGCATGAAGATGGCCGCCAGCGCGCGGCGAAATACGGCGCACGCCTGCCACTGTCCCAGCCGCGCCGCCGCGACCGCCGCCAGCCCCAGCACGCGCTCCCACCGCTGCCAGTCGGCCATCGCTTCCGCCCAGGGTTCGAGTAGCAGCACCAACTGAATGGTCGGTTCATGAAGTTCAGGATAATCCAGCGCGCCTTCCAGCAGCAGCAGAATCTGGGGCAGTTCACGCTTCAGTTCCAGCGGCTGCGACCGCAGACCGCCCACCAGTTCGATGGCCGCCTGCAGTCGCCCCCGCCCGGCGCGCACCGTGCCATACAGCGCCGCGCCGGCGCGGCGGTAGGCCACCCAGTCGGAGTCGGCTGCCGCGCTCACGGCTGTCCCCCGGAAGCGCTGCCAGCAAATTCGTGCTGGAGGAAAGTGATGGTCAGCCGGTGCAGCCGGTACAGGCTGTCGTCGCCTGTCCGTGTCACTTCCAGCAGCGAATAGCGGTGAAGTTGCGCCAAGGCCGCCTGAAATTCAGCCGGCGTCAGTCCGACGCCCGCACCCATCCGTTCCAGCCACAGCAGGCGCGCGCCTTCCGGCCCAATCACATCATGAACGGCAAACAGCAAGCGCCGCGCCGTCTCATCCAGCAGCCGCCAGGTATGGCGGTAGATGTAATTAAACAGCCGTTCCGGCTGGCGTTCCGCGGCGCGCAACCCGTCCAGACAGCGATCCACCGGCAGCACCGCCGCCTGCGCCGCTATCAGTTTCAGCGCCAGGGGAACGCCGCCAATAACGGCATAAATTCGGTCGAGATCGGTTTGCGGGAGCATCACGCTGCCACGACTCAACCGTTCAACTTCGCTGCCCACCAGCGCCGCGCTGTCTTCCGGGGAAAGTTCTGGCACGCCCCGCGTTTCAACAAAATCAAACTCGCCCAGACTTTCCCGGCTGGTGAGGAGAAAGCGCGTGGCGCCTGCCAGCGGATACAGTTTTGGGATCAGCAGGCGGCTGTCCGCCACTGTTTCCAGGTTGTCAATCACAATCAGATAGCGGGTGTTCGCCAGCAGTGGCGCCAGCCGCAGCAGCCTGTCGGCGGCTGGTACGCTGGCTCCGGTATCGTAACCCAACTTCAGCCACAGCCGGTTAACCACGTCATCCAGCGATCGCGCCGCCTCGTTCTGTTGTTCCAGTTCGCCGCTGGCGTGCAGTTTTTCCTGCCGGGCGCTGATCCAGATGATACCCGTCAGATCGCTATCCCCGGCCAGCGCCTCGACCGTCGCCCGTGCCAGCGCCGTTTTGCCGATGCCGCCAATCCCTTCCAGGCTGACAAACCGCGGCCCGTCCTCGCGCCGCAACAGCTGAACCAACTGCTGCCGCAGGCCGTGCACGCCGTAAAGCTGGCGGTAATCCGGGCTTTCCAGCCCGGCGCGCAGGTAGGCACTGCGGTGAGTGCGGTGCGCCTGGATCTCCTGATCGCGGATGAGGCGCGTCAACTGGCGAATGGCAGCTTCCACCCGGCGGCGGAACTGACGTTCGTGCTGCCCGGAAGCAGCCTCCAGTTCGCTGACCTCCAGCTGTGCGTCCGCCTCGATGTAGCGGTAATACAGGGCGCTCCACATTTCCAGGCTGCTGCGCTGGGGTTCAAAGTCGGCGGCCAGCGCCGCTTTGACCGCTTCTCGGCTGGCATGGCCGGCGACCGGTGGCAGCTTGGCTTCGCGGCGGTAGTGCGCCAGACGCTGTTCCACCGTCTCGATCAAAAATCGCTCAAAGTGATAGATACGCTCGGCGCGGGAATGGCTGAGCGCGGCGACAAAGTCAAGATCGGCAAAGCGTGCGGGTGGGTCTTCATGGTAACGCAGCGCCCGCAGCGCCTGCTCCACCAGCTTGGGGGTAATGTCGTCCGGTTCCATCAATCCATCAGCGGCACTTTTTCCCGATCATACCACGAACTGATTGCACATGGAGCATTGCCCGGACGAAAAATGTATAAATGAATCCTCGATAACCACAAGTGTTGTCACCCTGAACACCACGACGGTAAGCGATCATTCCAGAGGATGATGAGAAATCACCCTCGCGGATGACTACGTTCCCCGCGCCCTGTGTCACAATAAAGGGTGGGATCAGGCTGTCTCATGGATGATGCTGCATGGCGTTCATCTGTGAGCAAGGACAGTCACGGCGCGCCGGGGGAACGCTCCGTTGTAGAGGCCTCACGGTGGCGAACATTCACACGGCAGAAAAGTGCCTATTAACAGGAGAGCGTTTATGCGAAGTTACCATTATCTCGCCGCAGTCGGACTCCTGCTCCTGGCAGCAGGGTTCGCGCTGCTCGTTCAGGCGCCGGTGGTCGCGCAGGAAGCGACCCCTGAGCCAATGGGAGAACCGCCGTTCCTGGCCGAGTTCTACCATGCCTGGCTGGGGTCGGCCCACGCAGATGCCAGCGCCGAAGCCTTTGTCCACTGGGACGCTGAGGGCGAAATCCCGCCCGAATGCGCCAAGTGCCATTCCACACCTGGCTATCGGGACTTCCTGGGCGTGGACGAAACGGCCTTTGGTACGGTGGATAACCCTGCCCCCATCGGCACGGTCATCACCTGCGATGCCTGCCACAACAGCGTCGCCTCGGCCATGACCAACGTTGTCTTCCCGTCCGGGGTGGAAGTGGTGGATAGCAGCGGCACGGCCCGCTGTATGCAGTGCCATCAGGGGCGCGCTTCGACCGATCAGGTCAACGCTGCGCTGACGGAAGCGGGACTGGCGGAAGCCCCCGATGAAGTGAATGCCGAACTGGGCTTCATCAACATCCACTACTACGCGGCAGCGGCTACGCTGTACGGGTCGGACGTGCGCGGCGGCTATCAATACGACGGCCAGCGCTACCAACCCAAGAACCAGCACGTGCCCGGTTACAATACCTGCGCTGGCTGCCACAGCCCGCACACGCTGGAAGTCCGCGTGCAGGAATGCGCCGTCTGCCATGAAGATGTCGAGACCGTCGAAGACCTGCGCTTCGTCCGTATGCAAGGCTCGGGCGTGGACTACGACGGTGACGGCGACGATGGCGAAGGCATTGCCGAGGAAATCGAAACCCTCCAGGAAATGCTGTACCAGGCGATTCAGACCTATGCCAGCGAAGTTGCGGGTACGCCGATTGTCTACGACGAACACGCCTACCCCTACTTCTTCATTGATACCAATGCTAATGGCGAGGTGGACGAGGGCGAGGCTGCCTTCCCGAACAAATACAATGCCTTCACCGGCAATCTGCTGAAGGCCGCCTACAACTATCAGGTCACGAAGAAGGATCCCGGCGGCTTCGCGCATAACCCGAAATACCATATTCAACTGCTGTTCGACTCGATTCAGTCGCTGAACGCGGCCATCGGCGAACAGGTGGACATGGCCGAAGCGCACCGCAACGATCCGGGCCACTTCGACTCGACCGCCGAAGCATTCCGCCACTGGGACGAGGACGGCGCAGTGCCGGGAACATGCGCGCGCTGCCACACGGCGGGCGGCCTGCCGGTCTTCCTGGCGAACGGTACGAACATTGCCGCCGCGCCAAGCGAATCGCTGGCCTGCTCCACCTGCCATGACGACTTCAGCGAGTTTACTGTGTATGAGGTGGACGAAGTGCGGTTCCCCAGCGGCGCAGTACTGGGCTTTGGTGAGGCCGAACCGAGCAACCTGTGTCTGGCCTGCCATCAGGGTCGTGAATCGACCGTCAGTGTCAACGCGGCGATTACCCGCGCTGGCGTGGGTGACGACGAGGTTTCCGAAGCGCTCACCTTCCGCAACGTCCACTACTTTGCCGCCGGCGCGTCGCTGTTTGGCACGGAAGCCAAGGGCGCTTACGAGTACGAGGGCAAGGAGTACAACGGGCGCAACCTGCACGCCGAGGATGCCCCCAATGACTGCGCGGGCTGCCACCAGAAGCACGAACTGACCATTCGTATTGGCTCGTGCGAAGACTGCCACGACAATGTTGAGGAACAGGAAGACGTGCTGCTGATCCGCACCGAAGGTGAAGGCGAAGAGGCCATTGACTACGACGGCGACGGTGATGCCACCGAACCGATCCGTGATGAGATCATGGCGCTGGAAGAAGTCCTCTTCGCGGCCATCCAGCAGTATGCCGGCGAGACGGTCGGCACGGCGATTGCCTACGATGCCCACACGCATCCGTACTGGTTCACCGATACCAACGGCAATGGCACGGCAGACGCGGACGAAGTTAACGGCGACAACCGCTATGCGACCTGGACGCCGACACTGCTGCGTGCTGCGTACAACTACCAGTACACGCAGAAGGACCCCGGCGACTTCGCGCACAACCCGGATTACATCCTGCAGGTGCTGTACGATAGCATCGAGGCGATTGGCGGCGGCGACGCGGTAGCGAACTTCACGCGCCCGCCGGTCGAGTAAACCTGTCACGCTTGTGTAGGGACGAGGCATGCCTCGTCCCTACGGCAGATCGGGAATCTATCCGAGTTGGTTGCTTCGTTGGTCAGGTGAAAGAACCGCCTGACCAACCCTGGTGTACCCGCAGTGCGTGTGCCGTTCCCGGCATGACGTGAGCCTGTCCTGATCGGCGTATCCCCCGGTTAACCAGCACCAGACACCAGCCAGCAAGGTAAACCTGCTGGCTTATTTTGTAGTGGCAGCCTGACAGGTAATGCCTTTCTTTTGATTATTTGCGGGGACTCGGCATCGCCCTGTTCATCACTCACGGTTTATATTTTTAACTGGATGTTATACAGGCTGGCATAGGTGCCCCCCAACGCGATTAATTCCTCGTGCGTTCCCTGTTCAGCGATGCCATTGTCCGCTAGAACCACAATTCGTTGGGCATTGCGGACGGTTGACAGGCGATGGGCGATGACCAGCGTTGTCCGGTGGCAGGCTAACTGCTCCAGTGACGCCTGAATCGCCTGTTCGCTTTCGTTATCCAGGGCGCTGGTTGCCTCGTCGAAGATCATCACCGCCGGATTTTTCAGGAACACCCGTGCGATGCTCAACCGCTGCTTTTGGCCGCCGGATAGTTTGACGCCACGCTGGCCGATGTCTGTATCGTAGCCATCCGGTAGCGCCATGATAAAATCATGGGCATTCGCCTTTTTAGCGGCTTCGATGATTGCGTCCCGGCTGGCATCCGGTTTGCCATAGCGGATATTGTCGGCGACAGTGCCGGCAAACAGATACACATCCTGCTGGACAAGGCCGATCTGCTGTCTGAGCGAGCATAGGCGAATATCCCGGATGTTATGACCATCAAGCAGGATTTCCCCCTCGCTCACTTCATAAAAACGCGGGATTAAAGAACACAGGGTGGTTTTCCCCACGCCGGATGACCCTACGAGTGCAATATATTCGCCGGGTTTGATGTCGAGCGAAATGTTCCTGATAATGTAGTTGTGGTCATCCTTATACCTGAAGCTGACCCCTCTAAACTCCACATGCCCCTGAACCTGCGCCAGTTCAATCGCATCCGGTGCATCCTGGATGTCCGGTTCAACCTCCAGCATTTCCATAAAGCGGTTAAAGCCGGTGATGCCTTCCTGGAACAGCCGGGTGAAGTTCACCGCCCGCTGGATCGGGTCAATGAGAATTCCGATACACAGCAAATACGTGACCAGATCGGCTAAATCCAGTGTATCGTTCACAATCGCCACGCCACCAAGGACGATCACGGTGATGGTCATCAACTGGGTGAACGCAATCATCCCGTTTGAAAAGTAGGCCTCGCTTTTATAACCATCCCGCCGGCTCTCCACAAACCGTCGGTTTTCGTAGGCAAATTTCTGTTTCTCCAGTTCCTCGTTCGTAAAGGACTTCACCACGCGGATGCCTGCCAGGCTGTCTTCCACCTGGGCATTGATGTCGCCAATGCGATCATGGCTGCGGCGTAGCGCAATGTTCATACGCCGGTTGAAATAGAAGGCATACACCGCCATGACCGGCATAAACAGAAAGAGGATGAGGGTCAGCTTCGGATTGATAGTGACGAGAATGACGAGCACACCAACAAACTTCAGCAGTGAAATGGTGATATCTTCTGGCCCGTGATGGCAGAGTTCCGACAG
Source organism: Chloroflexota bacterium (assembly GCA_016223085.1). GTDB lineage: Bacteria > Chloroflexota > Anaerolineae > Aggregatilineales > Phototrophicaceae > CFX2. The sequence goes on along the minus strand of JACRPS010000003.1, from coordinate 368,736 downwards.
CCAGAATAAATCATTGGTCAGGCGGGTCATGAGTTGGCCTGTTTTCTGCTCGTCATAGAAGCTGAACGAGAGCTTTTGATAATGGTCGAACAGTTCGCGGCGCATGTCGCTTTCCATCATCGCCCCCATCGTGTGCCCCCGGTAGTCCACAAACATGTTGCAGGCGGTATGGATAAGGACTAAGGCCAGCATCATCATGCCCATTACCATGATCTGGATGATCGTCTGCGCGGTAATCCCGGCCAATATGTTTTTTGTGATGTAGCTGGCACATAAAGGCAGGATCAACGCTGTTGTGGCCACCACCAACGCACACGCTGTATCGGCAAACAATAGTCCCAGATAGGGTTTGTAATACGACAGGAATTTCCGGCTGCGGGAAAGCATCCGTGTCCTGGATTGGTTCATGAAAGCCCTGTACCTCTGGCAGACTACCAGGTAAACCATGTGTGATGCAGCGGCAGGTATCCGCTGAAGACTCAGAGGTGAGGTAAAAGCGCGGTGATGTGTATGAAAGGGATGGACGGTATCACCAGCCAGCGCCGTACCACCTCACATCCTGAGGGTGACAGGTGCTTCTGGTTTGACTGGTAGCTTAGTGGAGAATCAGATAAGCGGGGAAGTTATCCAGGGGTTAACCATCGGCTGCGGGTTACAAGGGTGAACCCGCAGCACCGGGAATGTTCGAACCGACTCTGGATAAAACTTAAGCCCAGCGGAGGCCAGATACACCTGTTTCGACGGTGAGTATGATCGGGCTATTGGCTGCCATGATGTGAACCTCCTTCGCTGACTTTACCCGGCGAACATCGTAGTGTAAAACGGGTTCGCTGTCAAGCGGTCAGGTTCACCCGTTTCCATAGCCAACCCCTCCTACTTCGACTATACTAACGCCGTTTGAGTCCGGGATACGACGTTAGGAGAGCCATGCCTCTGTTTGTGATCTTTATTTTTGGCGCGGTTGTCATCGGCGCGGGCGCGATGCTCGCTCCGGCCTGGCCGACCGTTCAGCCGCGGGTTGGGCTGGCGGCGGCGCTGGCGCTCGGTCTGGTGATGGGCGGCGCTATCTTCTGGGCAATGCTGTTTGGCTGGAACACGCTGGTAATTGATTACCTGCTGTTCGCGCTGGTGACCACCATCTTCCTGGGCGGTACGCTGTCTTACGGCCAGCGCCGCGCCGAAAAACGCGGCGAAACGCTGGAGGACGCCGATCAGGGCTGGCCCGGCCCGCGCGATCTGCTGTTTTTTGTGTTTGTGGCGCTGGTGTTCGCCGTGCCGGCGCTGGTGCTGCCCGTGCCGCTGGGCACGGACGCGCAGGGATTTGGCTATCTGGGGTTGATGACGCGGCTGGGCGGCGGCTTCCAGACGCTCGCTCCCTGGCATCCCGAAATCACCTACCTGTACGCGCCGGGTTTCCCGCTGCTGATCGCCTACCTCAGCCAGCAGCTTGGTGTCGGGCTGCATGTGGTTCAGTTTGGCGTAGCGGCGGTGCTGGCGGTGCTGCTGGTGTGGCTGGCGTATGACTTCGGCGCGGAACTGCGCGACAAGCGGCTGGGGCGGGCGATGGCCGTCACGATGCTGGCGGGCGTCGGACTGTTCACCGCCTATATGGATTCGCACTTCACAACACTGCTGGGGCTGGTGTTTGGGCTGGCATTCCTCACCTATGCGCTGCGTTATCTGCGCCACCGCGCCTGGCCGGATGCCGTCGCCGCCGGACTTATGCTCGGCGCGCTGGTGCTGTCGCACCCTGATACGACGATTATCATCGGCCTGGGTTACGTGCCGTGGCTGCTGACAATGTGGTGGGGCAGGCCGCGCCCGACGCTGCGGGTCTGGCTGGTGCTGGCGTTGGGCGTGCCACTGGTGGCGCTGCTGGCCGTGTCACCCTGGCTGCTGAACGTGCGCGACCTGCTTGGTTCGGACATTGTGTCGCCGTTCAGCCGTAATCCCGACTACTGGCGGATGATGTTGTTTTATCACGGCGTCTGGGTGGTGCCGGTGGCGGTCGTCGGTGCGGTCGTGGGCCTGCGCTGCCGCGACCAGGGCGCGATTCTGGCGGTGGGGTGGCTGGTGCTGGTGCTGGAATTTGCCAGCCTGGGACTTCTGGAGCGCCTCGTGCCGGGGCTGATCGCACCGGTGCTGCGCTACGATTACCCGTTCAGCATTGCCTGGCACGGGCCGATTATCCCGTATTCGATTCTCGGCGGCATCGGGCTGCTGTGGCTGTGGAACCGGTGGCTGGAAGCGCGCGCCGGCAGGCTGCTCCATCGCGCTGCGTATGGGCTGATCGGCGTGCTGGTCGCCGCCGCGCTGGGTGTGCTGGTGTTCAACCGGCAACTGCTTGACCTGAGCAAAGGGCGCGTTGGCTTTTACGGCGCGTTTGCGTCCGAAGCCGACGTACGCGCGATGGACTGGCTGCGGGAAAACACGCCGCCGGACGCCCGCGTGTTAAACTTCCCCGGCACGCTCAAGGATAACTCGCACGAAAGCGACTGGGTGCCGGTGATCGCCGAACGGGACAGTGTGTATTATCGCTGGCAGCCGTTTTTCCGCGGGAACGAGGCCAGCCTGGCGGAGCAGGAACGCCTGCGCGCTTTCTGGCACGACCCCGCTGATCCCGCCAACGCGGCCCTGCTACGCGACGCCGGCATTGATTACGTGATCGTGCCGCAGTTGGTAACTGACCCGGCCAGCATCCAGACCATGTTCCGCTGGGGCGAGCCATTCACCGATGATGTGGAGATGCGTTCCCGCGTAGCCGACGCGCCCTACCTGCAGCGCGTGTTCGCCGACGCCGGCGCGGAAGTGTACGCAGTGGTTGAATAGCGATTGGCAGGCAGGCGGAAAAAGCCATTCGCATTTCGCGGCGATATTCGGGTACAATAAGTCTGTGTTGTGACCCGACCGGGTCCAGCCTGTCGCGTTTTTATCAGCCAAAAAGCTAATCACCAACAGCCAACAGCCAGCAACCAACCGCTAACCGCCATGCCCGACGACCGTCTGCCGCCTGACAGCCAGCCCCACTGGGAAGATGAACCGGATGCCCTCGAAGCGCCGCCCTCGGTGACGTTTATGGAGATGATGCGTCAGGCAGCGGCAAAATCCGCCAAACCCGCGCCAGAAGCAGCGGAGCCGTTGTTTAAGCGGTCGGTCAAACCTCCGGCAGCCAGCGCCGTAACCCCTGCGCCAGAGGTCAGCGCGCCCCCTGCCGAACCCGTCCTCACCGCACAGCAGGCCGCCATCGAGGAGCAGCGTATCCAGCGCATCAAGCGCCGGCAGGCGCGCCGCCGCCGCCAGACGGTCGGGGTATTGGGCGGGGTGTTCCGTACCTTCTTTGTGGTCATTGTGGCCGCCGGGCTGCTGGCAACGATTTTTACGTGGTGGACGCCATCCCAGTTTTTAACCGATCAGGTCAAGATGGAGTTAAGCATTGCCCAGGCAACCAGCCAGGTCACGCCTGTACCTACCGGCCTGCCCACACCCAACTGGCTGCGCCGGATCGGGATCGTGTCGGGCCATCGTGGGCCGGAAAACGACCCCGGCGCGGTTTGCCCGGATGGCCTGACTGAGGCGGAGATCAACTTTGCTGTCGCGCAGAAGGTGGTGCGGAATTTGGGCGCGCGCGGGTACGCGGTGGACCTGCTGGACGAGTTTGACCCGCGCCTGGACAATTATCAGGCGGCGGCGCTGGTGTCCATCCACGCCAATACCTGCCAGGTATGGCCGGGCGAAGTGGTGTCCGGCTTCCTGATTTCAACCGCCGCCGCCCGCATGATGAACCAGGGGGGCGACGATATTCTGGTAGACTGCATCGCGCGCTATTACGCCCCGACCAGCGGTTTGCAGCGCCGTGAAGGGCTGACCGTTGATATGACCGACTACCACACCTTCCGCGAAATTCATCCCACGACTCCGGCGGCCATCATCGAATTAGGCTTCCTGCTGGCCGACCGTCCCGTTCTGACCGGCAGGCAGGATGCGCTGGCGCAGGGCATCAGCGACGGCATCCTGTGCTTCTTGGAGCCAAACCGCCTGCCGCCAACCGCTGTACCAGGAGCATAGACGCTTTGACCAGAGAACTTGTGATGTACTCACGCCGCATGGGCTGCCCCTACGTCACCGTCGCCAAGCGGGTGCTGGACGACTATCACGTGCCGTACCGGGAGATTTTGATTGATATGGACGACACGGCGCGGCAGCGCGTGCTGCGCTGGACCGGGTTTTTGTCCGTGCCAACGCTGGTCGTGGCGGAAACCGGCTCCGATGTGCCGTTTCAGGACCCGGCGCCGCTGGCCGCTGGCGTCAGCCCGCGCGGCATTCACCGGGGTACGATGATTACCGAACCGAGCGCCGACCAGCTTGCGGACTGGCTGGCCGAACACGGTTTTATTAACGAACTGTAGGGACACGCCATGGCGTGCCCCTACACCCCAAAAATTGACAGATATAAGGACGGCTGTTATGGCGCTGGAACAAAAAACCGTTCTGATTGATGGCCTGGCCGTCAGCTATCTGGAGGCCGGCGAGGACAATGGCCGCACGGTGGTGCTGATTCATGGCGGCATTGGTGATGCCCGCCTGCACTGGGAGCCGGTCATGCAGTTGCTGGCGATGGAGGACTTCCGCGTCCTCGCGCCGGATTTGCCCGGCTTCGGCCAGAGCCAGCCGCTGCCCGTGATGCGGACCGATACGCTGCTTCACTGGCTAAAATCGTTTCTGGACAGGCTGGGCGTCCAGCAGACCGCCGTCATCGGCAACTCGCTTGGCGGCCTGGTCGCGCGGTTATTCGCGGCGGCCAACCCGCAGCTTGTGCCCGCCGTGATTCTGCTTAACGGCGGCGGCGTGCCGGAAATCCCGCCGGCCCTGCGCGTGCTGGAGCGGATTCCGATCCTGTTTAATTTCCTGCTGAACCAGTTTGTTGGCTCCGTGACCAGCCCGGATAATCTGCGCCGGATGATCCATGCGCCGGATGTGCTGACCGACGATTTTATCGCCCGCAGCCGCGCGGCACGGGGAAGTTTCACCCGGTTGATGCGGATGCTGGTATCGGGCACGCTGCCGGAGGCGCGCACGCCGCTGGTGCCGACGCTTATCCTGTGGGGCGCGAACGACAATTTTACGCCGCTGGCCGATGGCGAAGCCGTGCGCGACAGCATCCCCGGCTCGACGCTGACGCCTGTGACCGATTGTGGCAACATGCCACAGTTGGAAACGCCGGATGTGTTTGTGTGGCAGGTGAGCAACTTCCTGCAAAAGCTGACCCGCCCGCAGCGCAGCGACCTGCCGGGCGCGGGTATTTTGCCTGACCTCCCCACTGGATAAAGGCGGGTCGCCCTGCTATAATGCCTGCCGCTGATGGGGAGAGGTAGCGTAGTGGCCTAACGCGCTCGCCTGGAACGCGAGTAGGGGTAACACCCTCGTGGGTTCGAATCCCACCCTCTCCGTTGTGTGGAATGGTTATAGGCTGTAGGGGCGAACCGGCGGTTCGCCCCTACGTTTTACACGCCGAGGTTCAGTGTATGGACATCTCCTGGGGGCGCGTGCTGCCCGTTGTGGTCTCCATTGCCATCATCATCCTGGTTGCCGTGCTGCGCGAATATTCCAAAACGGTGGCGTCCATCGCCGCCACCATGCCGATCAATATCCCCCTGGCGCTGTGGATTGTGGCTGCCGGTGACGACCGTGACCCGGCAGTGATGGCGCAGTTTACGCGGGCGATTCTGGTCAATATCTGGCCGACTATTGTCTTTATCGTTATTGTCTATCTGGCGGCGCGCGCCGGTTGGCGTTTTGTGCCGATGCTGGCCGCCGGTTATGTCGGCTGGGGAGTCAGCCTCGGCCTGATTCTCCTCGTGAAGCAGGTGCTGCATGTTGCGTAATCTTCAATCGTTGAACCGCCCCCAGCGCGTGCTGGTGTTTATCCTGCTGTTTGGCGGGGCGCTGCTGGCGCTGCTGGCCGTCAGCGCCGCGCTGATTCTGGGCGCGCTCAATTCCAACGCGCGGCTGATCGCCCTGCCCCAGACGCAGGGCGTCACGGTGCGGGAGTTCACCGTGCTGCCGGATAACGAGGCGTATCCCGCCGCCGTTGCGGTCGCGCCCGATGGCCGGGTGTATACCGGCAGCTACAAAACCGGCGCGATTTACGCCATTTCGCCGGATGGCGCGCAGGTGGCGGAAGTGCCGGGTTCGCGGGAGGCGGTGGGCGCGGCGGCGGGGCTGGCCTTCGCGCCGGATGGCTCGCTGCTGATCGTAGATCATCTGGACGCCGACGTGCGCACGTCCGGCGGGCTGGTCAAGCGCATGACATCCGACGGCCAGTTTGCCGACTTCGCCACCATCAGCGACGAGCGCGGTTTTGTCCTGCCCCATGAAATTACGCTTGACGGGCAGGGGAATGTCTATGTCAGCGACCGGGGGCGGGACGAGGTCTGGCGCTTTAATCCCGACGGCAGCGGCGGCGTGGCCTGGTGGCAGTCACCAACAGAAGCCGGCAACCGGCGCGGCTACGACCCGACCGGGTTGGCCTATGACCCGACGCAGGACACGATCATCATTACCGACGGCGCGCAGGACATCATCTACCGCGTGTCCGTAGCGGATGCGGCCACCGATGTGTTGTACCAGCATACCGGGCAGGCCGACGCGCCCGGCTTTGACGGCGTGACTGTCACCTCCAACGGCGTGATTTACGTCGCGGCGCTGGGCGTCAATCGCATCGTCCGGCTGGATAACGGCGTGCTGCTGCCGGTGGCCGGGCCGTTCCGGGGCGCGAGTGACGTGGCCCACGCCCCGCCCAACCGGCTGTACGTGACCAACTTTGACCAGTTTTCGCTGGTTGTTCCGGCCATCGGGCCGCGTCTGCCGTTTGCACTGGATGTGATCGAATTGGGCGGGAGCTAAACTACGGGTGGCAAAAGCAGATCGGATGGACGACCTGTTTGAACTGAAACTGACCGGCATGGCGCACGGCGGCAGCGCGCTGGGGCGGCACGACGACCGCGCTATCTTCGTGCCGTATGCCATTCCCGGCGAACGGGTGCGGGCACGCATCACGCAGGGTAAAAAACGCTTCGCCTATGCCGAAGCGGTCGAACTGCTGGAAGCCTCGCCGCACCGGGTTCAGCCGCGCTGCCCGCATTTCGGGCCGGGGTTGTGCGGCGGTTGCCACTGGCAGCACATCGCCTACGAGGCGCAGTTGGCCTACAAGCAGCAGATCGTGGCCGACCAGATGCGCCGCATCGGTGGCTTCGTGGAGGCCGACGTGCTGCCCACGATTGCCAGTCCCGACCCCTGGTACTACCGTTCGCATGTGACGTTTCACGTTTCGCCTGCCGGGCGGCTGGGGTACGTCAGCACCGATGGCCGCACCGTCCTGCCGATCACCGAATGCCATATCATCCGTCCGGCGCTGCTGGACGAGTTTCACCAGCGCGGCGGACGCGCCCCAAAAGGCGCGGCGCGGCTGCGGGTGCAGGTCGGCACAGCGGAGCACGATCGTCTGGCCGCGACCACCGCGCCAGATGAACGCAGCTTCCAGCCGGTGACGGACAATACCATCGTGCATTACACCATCCCGCCGCACACGTTCCAGGTGACGGCAGGCAGCTTTTTTCAGGTTAATCTGCCGCAGGCGGAAACGCTGGTGCGGCTGGTGCTTGACCGGCTGGCGCTGACCGGGACCGAGCGCGTGCTGGACCTGTATTCCGGCGTCGGGCTGTTCACGGCGTTTCTGGCCGAGCATGCTGCCCAGGTGACGGCGGTTGAAAGTTTCCCGCTGGCAGTGCAGGACGCGCTGGCAAATCTGGCCGCGTTCCCAAATGTGATGCTGATGGAAGGTACAGTTGAAGCCGCGCTGAAGCAGGTGAAGGGCTACTTTGACGCGGTCGTGCTTGACCCGCCACGTGCCGGGGTGGATGCCAGGGCGCTGGCAGCGTTGGTCGAACGCGCGCCGCGCAAAATTGTGTACGTTTCCTGCGACCCGGCCACGCTGGCGCGGGATGCCAGGGTGCTGGCGGAAAACGGCTACCGCCTGCTGAACGTGCAGCCAGTGGATATGTTCCCGCAGACGTTCCACGTCGAGTCGGTGGCGGCGTTGGTGAAAGAGGTGTAGGGACACGATAGATCGTGTCCCTACCGTTACCGCCGCCGCCTGCGCCGCAAGCCCCGGTCGGAAATCCACGCGGCGTAAGGCGCCATCAGAATATCCGCCAGTTCCAGCAGCACCGTGTCGTAGTTGACGCGCCAGCCGGCGTAGTCGCTCCATGCCTGATCGCGGTCGGCCAGCAGCGGCACGCCGGCCTGTTCCAGTTGCGCGCATACCTCGTCGAACTCCTGCCGCGTGATGCTGATCGGATGGCCGGGGTAGTGCGGGTCAGGGTCGTAGGGGATGCGGAAGAAATCGCAGATGTGGCGCAGCGCCACGTAACCGGCGCGAATACACAACTGCGACTCCGGTGTGCGCGGGATGTCCACCACCGAGTACACCAGCGAGGCCGCGTCCAGAATCGTGCCCGCTGCCGTAATCCACGAGCGATTCGGCTGCGGCGACCGGAAGAAGTTGAGCGCCGCCAGCGAGGTATGCGTTTCGTCAATCTCCGAGAACCACGTTTCCCACTGAATCCATAGTTCTTTCAGATAATCGAGGCCACGTATGTTATGCGCGCGAGTGATGAGCGTCACCGCCGACGGCGGCGAGTCGGCGCGGACTTCCAGCAGCGTCACCAGCGTTTCACGCTTGGAGAAGGCGGCGTACATGGTTGGCAGATAGGAGATCAGCAGCGCCACCAGTCCTAAGCCAATCGTCGCCTCGGAAAATTCAAGAATGGTCGCCGGCAGTGTATCAATCGTGAACGCGCCCAGCGTCAGCAGCGATGAGCCGCTGATCTTCAACGCCGCGTACCACGACTCAACACCGATGGCCCAGAACATGCAGGTGTAACCCAGCAGAATCAGGATGAGCCACACCACCGGCATCAGCAGTAGCGTGATCGGCGCGTACATCGCCATCACCCGGTCGCGCTGTTCATAGGTGGTGGCCTTGCGCGCCCGCCAGCGGAACAGGCGGGACACGGCGCGGAAGATCATGCGCGTTAGCCAGACGTTATCGCCGCGCGGCAGGACGAAGGTTCGTATCGCCGACAGGAGCGTGTACAGCACGATTGCCAGACCGAACAGAAACACCAGAATCCGAAACACCGGCGCAGCGAGGTCCACGACGAAAATCTCCAGCAAAACGATAAAAATCTCAATTTCCCGGCATCCCAATATCATATATCATTTTGGTAGCCCACTTGAATCATTTTCATCCACAGGGGGATTTATATGTCGGAGCAACCGCCCGTGCCACCAAACACGGCGCTCAGTAATCCGCAGGTGATCGCAGCCATCATCGGCGGTATTGTCACGGTGGTGGTCGCCATTGTCGGCATTGTGCCGGCGATCATCAACAGCCAGCGGGCGACGCCAGTGGTAGTTACGGCCACGCCAGTGCCGTTGACCACCGTTGCGGTGGTGCTGCTGCCGCCGCCGACTGCGACGCTGGTTGCCCCGTCGGCGACGGTGCCGCCAACCAGCGCGCAGGTGGAACTGACACCGATTGTCTACAGTTCGCCAACAACGGAAGCTGTCCAGCCGACGCCGATTTTCCCCAGCGCGACCGCCACGCCGGCTGCGCCGCCGGTGCAAACGGGGCCAACCAACGTGCTGCTGATGTACGATGACGTGTCGTTCACGATGCTGAATCAGGATACCCGCACGCTGTCATTTGAAGGCGTGGCTTTCCGCAGCAGTGCCGGCGAATGGGAAGCACGGCGCTGGGGGCCGAGCATCTACAACAGCCTGAAGGCCGGTATGTGCCTGCGTCTGCGCGACGCTTCGGTGGGGCAGCGCCAGCCGCCCGCGCCGTGTGTGAACAAAATCTACGGCTTGCAGGAGGTGGGAACGCCGGCCATTTTCTGGCGCAACGTCGAGCGTTTCGACGTGGTGCGGAACGGCCAGGTAATTGCCACCTGCGCAGTCGCCGATCAACAGTGCGCCATCGCTGTGCCATAGAGTGCTGTTCCTTTTTGTAGGGACGCGATAGATCGTGTCCCTGCTTTACGTATTTTTGCAGAAGATTACGGCAATATTTCGCCAACCGGCGCTATGATGAAAGCAAAGCAGTTGATCGGAAGGGGCGAGCGCCATGTCCACCAGAACCATGATGGGGCCGCTGGGCGGAGAGATTTATACCGAGCTAAAAGACCGGCGGGGTAACACCATCCCGTTAACCTACAACGACCTGTGGATGATGATCGTATGCCGGCTGTCGCAGGATGGCGACTGGGTGCGAACGCGCCAGGCAGCCAGCCAGGTGGTAGACGCGGCCAGCAAACGCGCGCTGGTCGAACGCCTGTGGGAGCTGGAACAAACACTTGGCGGCCTGCCGGAGATTCCGGCGACCGTGCTGAAACTGCACGAGCAGCGGGCGCACCTGTGGTTTAACCAGCGCCCGGTTCTGTACGACCGCAACTGGTAGTTTTTGTCCGTTTTTCACAATACCCCTCGGCAGTTCTGCGCTGTTCCAGGGGGTATTTGTGCAGCTTACCCACCTCTGTCTCTGTAACACTTCGATGTGCCCCTGTCTGCCGACGCCACAGGACCGGCGCTTGGGGTAGTTTCCCTGATTTCTGGTGACATAAGCCAAAAGCGGCTGGCAAAGTTCATCGAACCTGACTGGATTATTAGGATTCCTTTCCCGGTACACTGACCGGCAATGGTTTGCGAGGTCACTTGGGGAGGGAATACTGATGAGAAGAAGCAATCGGCTGTGGCGGCGTTTAATCGTACTGGCGACCGGTACGGTTGTGCTGGCAGCGTTTGGGGCGCGGCTGACAGTCGCGCAGGACGTAACCACGCTACCGACGATGGACGACATCACAGGCATCAAAGTTTCGATTGATACGTCGTGGGTGATGCTCACTGGCTTCCTGGTGTTTTTTATGCAGTGCGGTTTCGCTCTGCTGGAAACCGGCCTGATACGGCAGACAGGCGCGGTCAACGCCCTGCTGGAAAACTTCATTGACGCCGGCCTGACGGCGCTGGTGTGGTGGGGTGTTGGCTTTGGTATCGCCTTTGGCGCGGACAACGGCAGTGGCCTGTTGGGCACGACGCTGTTTTTCCCCGGCATGAATCACATGGCGGAGACGTATCCCGGCCTGAACATCAGCGTGCTAACGATGTTTTTCTTCCAGTTTGCGTTTGCGGCGACGGCCAGCACCATCACCACCGGCGCGATGGCCGAACGCACCGATTTCCTGGGCGATCTGATCTACAGCGCCCTGATTGCGATCTTCATCTACCCGGTGATCGCCCACTGGGTGTGGGGCAGCGGTTGGCTGTTCCAGTGGGGCTTCCACGATTTCGCCGGCAGTACGGTCGTGCATACCGTCGGCGGCGTGATCGCGCTCATCGGCGCGTGGATGCTGGGGCCGCGTCCGGGGCGCGTGTGGGGCAGTCTGCCGAAGCCGCACAACCTGGCCTACGCCACGCTCGGCACGATGGTGTTGTGGTTCGGCTGGTACGGCTTCAACCCCGGTTCAACACTTGGCCTGGGCAACCCTGGTCTGATCGGGCTGGTGACGCTGAATACCACGCTCGGTGCGGCGACGGGTTCGCTGGCGACGATGTTCTTTGTCTACTCGCGCACCGGCAGGTGGGATCTGTCGGCCACACTCAACGGGTCGCTGGCCGGGCTGGTCGCTGTAACTGCGGGCTGCGCCTTCATTGAACCCTGGGCAGCGGTGGTGATTGGACTGGTGGCGGGTGTGCTGGTCATTCTGGCCGCCGATCTGGTCGAGACAATGCGGATTGACGATGCGGTGGGCGCGTTCGCGGTGCATGGCGCGTGCGGTATCTGGGGCACGCTCTCGATTGGTCTGTTCGCGCAGGGGTCGCTGACGTTCGCCGGCGCGATGGCGGGCAAAGCCGGCCTGTTCGCGGGTGGCGGGCTAGAACTGCTGGGCGTGCAGGCGCTGGGATCGCTCTCCACCGTTGCCTACGTTGGGATTACCTCGGTGCTGATGTTCGGACTGCTCAAGGCGATTAACCGGCTGCGGGTCAGCAGCAGGGCGGACGTGGCTGGCATTGACGCCTACGAACACGGCGCTTCGATCTGGCCAGACGTGCTGCCCATGCCGGAGGACGACGGCATGCTAAAAGGTGGCGTGACGGTGAGCGCGCCGGCGGTGGGAGATTAGTTGTTGTCAGTTTTCAGTTCTCAGTTGTCAGTAAAAGCAAGGTAGACTGTAGGGGCGGCCCGATGTGGCTGCCCTGGTGGTATTGTAGGGACACGATATATCCGTGTCCCTACATGTTGTCTCGTGCAAACCACACCGGCATCCGCCCGTGTTCCCACAGCAGGCGCGCCATCACCAGCAGCGGCTGCGCCAGCAGCAGCCCCAGCCACCACTGGTTAGCCGTGAGGCCCATCAGCGCGAACGGCACGTAGGTGACGGCAATCTCCCACCAGCGCAGCGGGAACAACAGCAGCACAAAAAACGAATATGCGCCCAGAAACGGCGCGCCCGCCAGCGTCGCCGCGACGACGTACTGAAATTGCTCCCGCCGTCCGCGCACGAACACCACGCCGACGAGCGCGGCCAGCAGCCAGGTGGGCGCGATGTAAAACCAGGCGTCGCCGCCGAACACGGTTTGCGGCGTGTAGCCCAACCAGCGGAGCGGCCAGTCGGGGCCATAAATCACGAAGCTGGCTGCCGCCGCGAAAACCGGGATAACCAACGCGCGCCAGCCATTCCAGTACAAAAACAGGAGCAGCACAAACGCGCCAAGCTGCGGCTTGGTTGCCAGCAGCAGCAGGCCGAGTCCGGCTATCACGGGCTTTTGCTTCTTTGTGCTCCACCATGCCAGGCCAAGGCCCAGCGCGGGCAGAATATCCACCTGTCCCAGCCATAAAATCCACAGGAACGTGGGCGACGCCAGCACCACAAACGGGCTGCCGCCCAACTGCCGGGCAATCCACCACACCGCCGCAATGCAGATAACCGCCAGCAGCAGGTAGCTGGCGCGCCAGGGCAGGTAGCCCAGCGGCTTCAGGAACCATTCCAGAAAATAGGGGTTATAAGCGCAGTTGACGCAGCCCTGAGCGACCTTGTGGAAAAAGTGGAGATAATCAAAGCCGCCGGGCAGGGCGGCCAGCGCCAGCACCACCAGCGCGCCAATTTCGGCATAGATCAGCGGTTGGCCGCGCGGGTTGGAGAGTTTGACCCAGGCCGCGCGCAGGCGCGACGGGTTGGGCAGGGCATGGGATGACAAGGCTCAATCCTCATCCTTGACCATCTCCGTGACCACTCTCGCGTCCGGGTGCAGGCTGGTCAGCCAGTTGCCCAGCAGCCGGGCGGCGGCGTGCAGGCCAGGTGTCGAACGCGGATGGCCCATCGTGCTCAGCCGCAGCGAAAATTCGTGGGGGGCGCGTTCTGACAGCAGGAAAGCCACGTGCTGGTCAATCGTGGGTTCTTTGACAAACACTTCCAACAGTAACACGTTTCTGCCGGAATAAGCGTAGAGAAAGCTGACGTACGTATCGCCTTCCCGGTGCTGCGCCGGCGTGAACGCATGGAACATGGCGTCCAGCGATAGCGGACTGTGGACGATCATGTGCGGCATGGGCAGCTCCTTCACAGCAGGCACGGCGGGCGGTGGCTGGTCGTTGCGCCGGTAGGCAAAGTAATACGATTCGCGCCCTTGCCGGGCTGCTTTGCCTTCGTAGCGCGTCGGCACCCGCCCCGGCATTTCATTTGCCCAGGGCGTGAGCATAAGGTTGTCCAGTCCGGGCGTGGCGGCCAGCAGGTCGGCGCTCATCTGCGCGTATTCGATGATATCCGTCGCCAGATAGAACCGCCCGCCCGGTTTCAGCCGGTTGACCATCACGTCCAGCGTGTCACGCTGCATCAGACGGCGGTGGCCGTGTTTTTTCTTGAACCAGGGGTCAGGAAAGTTGATGTGAAGCTGGTTGATCGTCGCCGGTTGGAACAGGTGGTGCAGCGCGGTTTCCGCCGTCGAGTGGACGACGCGGGCATTGGCGATACGTCGCCGGTCAATCGCCGCTTCTACGTGTGTCAGACAGCGGTTGGCGATCTCGATACCCAGAACATTGGCGTCTGGGTGCTGCTGCGCCAGATGCAGCAAAAACTGGCCGTAGCCGAAACCGATTTCGACGATCAGCGGGCGTTCCGCACCAAACAGTTCCGCCCAATCGGTCGGCCAGGGGAGGGTGAGGCTGCTGAGTTTACGCATAGGAGAGGATGTAGGGGCACACGGCGGTGTGCCCCTATGGTTTACCACAAAAACGGCAGCAGGACGACCGTACCCAGCAGTGACGACAGCCCCTGTCCGGCCAGAATGGCCGCGACGGCCAGCAGGCCGAAATACACCACGCTGACGACCAGCATCAAATAACCGAGCAGGATAAACAGGCCGTCACGCTGCAACATGCCAACCGCCAGGAAGATGATCGCCAGCGCCGGCAGCGTGTTGGAGAACGGAATCAGCCCCAGTGGGAAGATCAGCAGCACGCCCCCGAACAGCAGCATCAGACCGTTAAACCGGTTGATGGCTGCGCCCTGCGTCAGCGCGTTCAGGCGTGGGCGCACCCAGCGGTCAAGCCGGCTGATGACCTGCGCGCCGCGTTCCAACGTCGGGACGAGCTTGTCGGTGGCGATGGGGCGGTTCATGATGCGTTCGGGCAGCCAGGGCAGGCGGTTAAGCGTGATGCTGATGCTCATCAAAATGATGGCCGCGCCAAAGACGGTGCTGACGCCGGGGATGGACACGGGAATCAAAAAGGGAATACACAGAAACATGCAGACAAACAGCAAGCCCTGTTCGCCGATGATCTGGAGAATCTGGCGCAGCGTGACCTGTTCGCCCTGAATTGAATGGGCGGCCTCGGTGAGCGCCTCGGCTAAAGTCTGATTGGCATCCTGCATCTGAAACGACATGCTCGCTCCTGCTGGTACTGAACGTCGAACCCGCACGTAATTCAAACATAACCGCCTTACGGCGGGCTATCACTTGAATAGTATACAACGGGCAGGCGAACGGCAAGGCTGAAGAAGTTGCCAGTTACCAGTTGTCAGTTAAAGACTAAGAATAGGAACGGTGCGGGCGATCACCGTAGATCGCCCGCAAATCAATTGGCTTATACCGGCGTCAGTTACAGTATCAGCATCGTCGCCTCGGTAGGTACTGAAAACTGACCACTGATAACTGATGGTTAAATGAAAACCGATACATAGATTTTTCATAGGGGCGAACCGCCGGTTCGCCCCTACATTCTATGAATCTGTTTCCGGTCATCCATGAGAACCTTTACTCTTTCTCATATGGGATGCCGCTGGCTTTCGGCCCGGTGGATTTGCCGATCAGCCCGGCCAGTACCACCAGCGTCACCACGTAGGGTACCATCTGCAAGAACTGGGGCGGCACTTGCACGCCCAGGAACTGAAACCGCTGGCCGAGCGCATCGGAGAAGCCAAACAGCAGCCCGCCGCCAAACGCGCCAATCGGCGTCCACTTGCCGAAGATGAGCGCCGCCAGTGCGATGAAGCCGCGTCCGGCGGTCATCTGGTCGTCAAACGAGCCGCTGGTTTCCAGCGAGAACCACGCCCCGGCGAACCCGGCGATCATGCCGCCGATGATGACGTTGATCCAGCGGTTGCGGATGACGTTCACGCCCAGCGTGTCGGCAGCATGGGGGTTTTCGCCTACTGCCCGCGTCCGCAGCCCCCAGCGGGTGTAATACAGTACGATGTGGGTGACGATCAGCAGGATGAACATACCGTAAAAGATCGGCTTGCCGTTAAAGAAGACCTCGCCCACCACCGGGATTTGCGACAGCAGCGGGATAGGCACGGTTTGCAGCGTGGCGCGTCCGGCGTCGGCATTCACCAGTACTTCCAGCCGTAGATAGCTGGTGAGGCCAATTGCCAGGATGTTAATCACCGTGCCGCTGACCACCTGGTTGGTTTTGAAGGTGATCGAAAGCCAGGCGTGCAGCGCCGCCATCAGACCGCCGGACAGCACCGAGATCACCACGGCGACGGCCTGAGCCTGGGGTGTTTGCAGGTTTAGGCCGCTGCTCAAAATCAAGGTGTAGCTGACGAAGCCCAGCGCGGCGCCGGTCAGCATCATACCTTCGATGGCGATATTAACCACGCCGGAGCGTTCGCACCACAGGCCGGCGAGCGCTCCCAGCACAATCGGCGTGGACAGGCGCAGGCTCTCCTGCAGCATCACCACAATGTTGGTGCGTCCGCCGGCGGCGATGATAACCAGCACGGTCGGGATGACGAGGATGCCATTGACCAGCAGCCAGATAAACTTGAGGCGGGACAGGCGTGGGTTTGGCAGCAGGCCGACAATGCCACCGCCGATGTACAGCAGCGCGACCACAACGGCAAACGGCACGGTCGGCACGGAAATGCCCTGCTGCCCGGCGCGGTCGAGCGTGAGCGTGGTCACGGCGTCGCCAGGGATGGTCTGCGGCGCGGAGAGCAAAATCCACGCGCCCAGCAGAATAAACACGACCGAAAACACGCCGGTGCGGGTGATGTGCAGCAGCTCGCGCCATGTCCGGCGACCGGCGACCGGCGAAGTCCAGGTTGGCGAGGTGGGTGAAGTGGTGGTCATGGGTTAGCCTCCCCAGCCTTTGGCGGCGAACAGCCCTTTTTCTTTTTCTTCCAGCGACGGTTCGGGTACACGCCACAGATAGCGGATGATGGCATCCGCCGCGATGAACATGATAATCAGCGCCTGAATGATCTTCACCAGGTCAACCGAGATTTCGGCGCGGGTTTGCATCAGCCCGGCGCCCATCGCCAGCGCGCCCCACAGCAGCCCCGCCGGGATGATGTTGCGCGGATTGCTGCGCGCCAGCAGCGCGACCGCGATGCCGTCAAAGCCGACGCCGGCGAAGAAACCCGGCTGCATGTTGTGCTGTACACCGGAGACTTCAATCGCGCCCGCCAGCCCGGCCAATCCGCCCCCCATCGCCAGCGCCAGAATTGTGTTCCAGCGCACATTCATGCCAGCATAGCGGGCGGCGTCCGGGTTCGCGCCCACTGTCCGCATCTCAAAGCCGAGCGTGGTGCGGTTCAGGAACCAGTCGGTGAACCACACAGCGGCGATCATCAGCAGCAGGCCGATGTGCAGCGCGCCGCGCACGGTAATCCACATCAAAAACAGGCCGCCGACCAGCACCAGCAGCGCGTTGACTACCGGGCGCACCACGAGGCGGGTGTCTTCGCGCAGTCGTTCGCGTCGTATCCACAGGCCATAGCCCAGCGTCAGCGCCGCCGCCAGGATAAACCACACTAACGGAATCTCGTTGAAAGTGGGCAGCATCGCGTCAGGATTAACAAACGGCGTGCGCGGGGTGCTGGCATTCACGTCAAGCAGAATAACCGGGTTGGTGGATTTAATCAGCCAGTCCACCAGCAGGATGGCGATGTAGTTCAGCATGATCGTGCTGATAACTTCGTGCGCGCCGGTGTAGGCTTTCAGAAAGCCGGGAATCGCGCCCCACATCAGCCCGCCGAGGATACCGGCGACGATCACCAGCGGGATGTGCACCCAGGGCGAGAGGCCGGCAAACTGCGGCGCAAAGCCAACCCAGGCCGCCAGAATGCCGCCGGCGTACAACTGGCCTTCCGCGCCAATGTTAAACAGGCCGGCCTTAAAACCCAGCGCCACCGCCAGGCCGGCGATGATAAACGGGATGGAACGCACGATCATGTTTTCCAGGTTGGCGGGCAGGAACACCAGCGCCCGGCCACCCAGCCGTAGGTAAGCCGCGTCCACGCGGTCGTCGGCGGGGTTGTCCGGCGTATTACTATCGCCCCAGATCAACCCGACCGGAGCGCTGCTGCGGCTGACCAGAATTTGATTGTTCGGGCGCAGGATGACGGTCGCGTTTTGCAGCGCCGTGCCCAGTTCGGTCTGCAAGGCTTCGTTGACGTTTTCGTTGATCAGCAGGCTGATGTCGTACAGGCTGCGGACGAGGCGAAGTTGCGCCGTCAACGCAGCCGGGTCGGTGATACCGGCAGCCTGCATCTGTGCGGCAAACGCGGCCTGATCGCGCACGGACGCGGCTTCCAGCCCGGCAATCGCCGCCAAATCCTGCGCGTCCGGGTCGTCGGCCTGCAAACCCAGCGCCGCCAGCGCCTCCGCCTGGGTGACGAGGCGCTGGAGCTTGACCGGCCCCTGATCGTTGACCACCCGCAGGTAGGCCAGCAGGTCGTCATCACTGTAATCCGCTGCCGAGGGCGCGACGGCTTCGATTTCGGCGCGCGCCTGCGGCGTGAGCGTGTCCAGCGCGGCGATACGCTCCGCCAGCCGGCGCACGTTGCCCGGCGACTGTTCGCCCAGGTCGGCCACCAGCGGCTTCATCGCGGTCAGTGTATCTACGCCCACAGCGGCAATATCGGTGATCGAAGCGCCAAGTTCGTCAATCTGCTCGTCGGTCAGGTCAGGGTAGCGCGCCAATACTTCGCCAAAGCGCGCCAGTTGGTTGAGGCTGCCCCTGTTGGCGATGTCCGAAGCGGTGCGCGAGGCGCGATTAACATCACGCGGGGTAAAGTCACCGGTGGCGATAAACGCCTGTGCCTGCTTTAGATCGTCCGGCGTCAGCACGTTGTTGACCACCAGCCCGACCGAACCTTCCAGCAGGGCGCTGTAGGCCGTGCCCGTAACATTCAGTTCGTGCCCGATGTCCACGCTGCCGGTGGTGATAAACGCAATGCCAATCATAAACAGCATACTGATGATGAGGGCGGTCACGACGGCCAGCAGCGGCACCAGCCGGGGCGAAATCTGCCGCCAGCGCCGCGCTGCCGGTTCCAGCGCCGCCGGGCCGCGCAGAGTTCCTTCAGCCATGAACCACCACCTGTTCCCGGTCGCGTTTGATACCGGCCATCAGCAAGCCGATGGACTCGCGGGTGGCGTCCTCAATCGGAACCGTATCAATGATTTTGCCGGCGTACATGACGGCAATCCGGTCGGAGAGCGAGAAAATTTCGTCCAGTTCGGTTGAGACCAGCAGCACGGCCACGCCGGCGTCGCGCATTGCCACGATCTGCTTGTGGATAAACTCAATCGAACCCACGTCCAGACCGCGCGTGGGCTGCGCGGCAATCAACAGTCGGCTGTTGCGCGAAAATTCGCGGGCGACAATCGCTTTCTGCTGGTTGCCGCCGGAGAGGGTGCTCATGGTGGCGTAGATGCTGGGGGTGCGCACGTCGTACTGCTTCACCAGCTTGCGGGCGTTTTCATCCTTGGCGCGTTCATTGGCGACAATGCCGGTGCTGAACGGCCAGACGTAATACGTTTGCAGTACCAGGTTGTCCTTGATTGGAAAACTGGCGACCATGCCGTTTTTCTGGCGGTCTTCCGGCACGTGCGACACACCGCTTTCGGTCACGCGGCGGGGCGGCACGTTGGTAACATCCTTGTACTGGATGATAATCTGTCCGGCTTCGGCCTTGCGCAGGCCGGTAATCGCTTCGACCAGTTCGGTCTGGCCGTTCCCCTGTACGCCGGCCACGCCCAGGATTTCGCCGCCGCGCACTTCCAGCGAGACGCCGTTGACGGCCAGCAGGTCGCGGTCGTCACGTACGTACAGCTCATTGATTGTCAGAATCGGTTCACCCGTGTGTGGTGCGCCTTTTTCGACCTGCAAAATCACCTCGCGCCCGACCATCATGGAGGCTAAGGATTCTTCGGTGGACGTTTTGGGGTCAGCCTCGCCAACCACGCGCCCCAGCCGCAGCACCACAATCTTGTCGCAGATTTCCAGCACTTCTTTCAGCTTGTGGGAGATGAAGATGATGCTGACACCGCGATCCAGCAGCGACCGCATGATCTGGAACAGCCCTTCGGTTTCCTGCGGCGTGAGCACGGCGGTCGGTTCGTCCAGGATGAGAATGTCGGCCTTGCGGTACAGCGCCTTGATGATCTCCACCCGCTGCTGCACGCCGACCGGCAAATCCTGCACCAGCGCGTCCGGGTCCACTTCCAGCCCATACTGCTGCGAAATTTCGATGATGCGCTGGCGGGCGGCGCGGCGGTTGAGGAACGGGCCGCGCGTGGCCTCGTTGCCCAGCATGACGTTTTCGGTCACGGTCAGCACCGGCACCAGTTGGAAATGCTGGTGAACCATGCCGATGCCCAACGCAATCGCGTCATTCGGGTCATGAATGTGAACTGGTTTGCCGTTGACGAGGATTTCGCCCTCGTCCGGCGCGTACAGGCCGTAGATGAGGTTCATCAGGGTGGACTTGCCGGCGCCGTTTTCGCCCAGCAGGCCGAGTACTTCGCCTTTTCGCAGTTGCAGATTGATGTGATCGTTTGCCAGCACGCCGGGAAACCGCTTGGTGAGGCCGCGTACCTCCAACACAATGGGAGGGGATTCGGTCATGTGTACCTCATATAAATATTATTTAGAAGACAGTGTTGCGGGATTATACCGTCAAATGGAGGAATTAAAAAAAAGATCAGAAGCTACCTTCGGCCAGAAAAACGGGAGATATCTGTCGACACCTCCCGTTAAAAAGTTATGATAAGCTGACTATTTACTGTCCTGGCATCGGTTCGACATAGACCCCGTAGGAATTGCCGCCCTTCGCCTTTGCAACCCAGGCAATGTGTTTGCCGTCGGGCGAAATCCAGGCCCGGTCAATCCACATCGAGTTGATCCGCGGCTCTAAAACGGTGCTTTTGCCGCTTTCAAGGTTGTACTGTATAAGTCCATCTTCACTCACGTACAAAATAATGTGGTCGTCGTTCGGTGCAAATTGAGCTACAATCACATTTTTGCTTTGCTCAATTATTCGACTTTGCGACGGAATGTCTAGGCTCCAAATAGCCAGAGTTTCTTGCGTAACATCATTGATTACAGCAGTAGTCCTCATCAAGATTTCTTTACCATCGCTTGATAGACCGAAAGGTCTGGAAATAGTGTGAGGAACACTGTCGATGGAAAAATCAGTGAGATTCGTTATCTTGATCGCATCAAGATTAGGCTTGTAACTAGTAATGTGGTAGAAAGGTGTAACAGCGTGGGGAGAAGATGTCAATATCGTGAAAGCCGTACTATCTGCACTCCAATGCACAAGAAAACCCCGCTCAAAATCCTCTACGTTGCAAATCCTGATCTTATCTACCATTTCCCACGAACCTGTTTGGGTATTTGCAATGACGAGCGCATTACATGAGGGATCATTTTGGGTTGCTTGTTGCGAGGGATATAGAAGATATTGTCCATCGGGTGAGAGAAAGGTAAATGATTCTGGATTGACGGCAGGAGCGACCGATTCTGTTCCCAAAGGCAATCCTTGTGGGAGAACATAAGGTTGCGTCCATAAACTGCTGTTTACTAAGGTTTGATGATCAGTGTTATAGGCATACCAATTATTGTGATCATCGCTTTGCACTCCAATATCACCTAGTAAAACTTGAAATGTGAATAAAGTACTGTCATTCGACCAGCTTGCATTAGTTATGCCAAAGTCGGTGACGAAAACCGGAACATATAGTTCTTGTCGGGCAGCAGCAGGAACAGCAAAACCATTTCCCACCTTTGTAAGCAGGATGCTTCCGGCAAAAAAGATCGCTCGGACGATAATGTTCACTGTTCCATCACCATCGGCTAAGGTTGTTCCGTCATCGGTTCGACGTATACGCCGTAGGAATTGCCCCCCTTCGCTTTCGCTACCCAGGCAATGTGTTTACCGTTCGGCGAAATCCACGCCCGGTCAATCCACGTCGAGTTGATAGCTGGCTCTAAAACGGTGCTTTTGCTGCTTTCAAGGTCATACTGAATCAATCCGTCTTCACTTACGTACCACACGTATCGTTGATCGGGGGAGAAGGCCGCTTCGATGAAGGATTTAGAGGTTCCTTGTGCGACTAGTTGTACTTGGGTTGTATTTATGCCCCGGACAAGCAATTGATATTCATCAACTGTTATACCCGTCATTAACAAGATACAGCTCTCTATTGGACATACATCAAAAACGGTTATAGAAGACAAAAACATATCATCTAACTGTACGACGCTTATTGCCTCCAGAGTATCCGAATAGTTATTTACATAGTAGGTGCGGGTATCTGCGAAACCTGTGAACGTATGGATGGTAAACGCATTACCCGTATCACTCCATTCTACAGTGAAAAAGGTATCGAAATCTTCTAGACCGCAGGTTTCAGCAATCGGTACTAAAGTGGCAACGGATCTTTCTGTATCAACAAGCCCGATAGGCCAGCAATACCTATTCCAACCATCTGGCTTCACGGCAGGATAGATAAGAAAGCGATTATCAGGCGACAGAAAAGTGAAAGCATTGAGGCTGGCTATAGGCGGGTAAGTGGTAACGCCGATTGGTAACCCCTGCGCTAGAACTTGCGGTAGTGGCCACAAACTGCTTTGTGTAAGTGTACCTTGGTCTACGTTATAGCTATACCAGTTGTTCCAGTGTGTACTTCGCGGGCCAATAGCTGGTGCACCGTCTGAAGCATACTTAATTTCCTGAAAGGTCAAAGAACTGCTATCACTAGACCACATAATATTTATAAGAACAGAATTCGTTATAAAAATAGGGATATACAATTCTTGTGCTGATGTCGGAACTGTACTAGCCAAAAGAAACATCAGAATGGTAAATACAAAACTTCCCTTACGCATCTTTATCCTTTCTAACTTACTTATCCCGTGGGTTGTTGTGTTTGTATCAAGGGTGACACAAGGGTCGTAACTACCTCGAGGTCGGTGAGAAAGCCCCTATACTTATATCCTGCCACCTCAATTTCCTCCACAATATCACTGGCATCAGGATGTATGGTTTTATAAGTAAGGATGCAGCTAGAACCAAAGTTGATCTGAATGGTTTCTAGATCGCCTTCACGAGTGAAACCCGGATTTGAAGTTGAGACTAAATCACGTAACGTAAGACCATTGTTCAATGCAGGGTCATAACCAGGTGGATTTGGGAGAAACTGCAAAATATCGTATACATGAGGGGGAACCAAGGCGTTTGCCGATATCCCCACTTTCATAATACCGTTAGGCGCCACGTTAGCAGCATTATCTGAACCTATCCCTGCCGAAACTGTTGCTCCATAACTGTGAACTTCGATATGGAGGTGTCGATCTCCTGCCTTGCCAAGTGTGCCAATCTGTTGTCCAGTTGACACCGACGCACCAACCCATACATTGTTACTTATGCTGGCAAGATGACCATATAAAACGTACAAATGGCGGTAGCGAACAATGACACACCAGCCTGGCGAACCGTCATCAAGATTGGTGCTGCCCCAGACAGCATGGGTATTTTGAGTGTTATTACCGTGCCCTAAGCCTACCACAATTCCAGAATCAATGGATTTTACAGTAACGTCGGTATCGGCATTGGGCACGAACAAATCCACCCCGTTGTGTGTATTGCGGGGGTAGGTTACACCTGCACCGCCGAAACCCAGCGCGTGTGTTTCTCGAATTTCCGCACTACAGATGTCCTGAATATCCAGCGGCCAAGCAGCGAAGGTGCCACTGAAACCGCTCCACGATACCGAGGGAATGGTATATTTGGTAGAAGTCGGCAGCGGGGCACAGCCAGCGCCAGCAGGTTGATCCGTCGGAGCAACCTAGACACCACCTTTGCAGGCAACCAGCGCCGCTTCCACGTTTGGGTCTTCATTCATACACGGCTCGGTATCCAGCCCAATCGAAGCAACACGATACCACGTCTGTGAAACATAATCGGTGAATTTTTCGTTAACCACAAAACTACGATTAGCCGAATATTCCAGACTACCCTCTGGTGGGTTGTTGGTGATTGGCGCTCGATAGAAGGCAGTTGACCATGCTTCAAGGATGCAGGAAAACGGGTTGGTGCCTATACCGTAAAGCACGATTTTGGTGATTTTCCCATCCCAGGGATAGGCCTGTGAAGTGTTGTGGCTGTTGTCAACACCAATGCCAAGTTTGGTTGCCTGCTGTGACAATGGGTCAAGGGGGTTTGTGAAATCAATCGTGTACACCAGCACTGGCGCACTGGTTATCCGTTTATAAACACAGGTGGTGGGGTGTTAAAACAATACATGGGGCCGCCAGTGGTTTGTGTCGGCGGAATTGAAAGATGGATTTCAGCTTTGGTGATTACGGACTGCGGGAATGCAGGACTTTCGATGACCCGCGCTTCGGTGATGGCATTGTTTCTTGCCCAGCCAACGCAGTCCTGCCAGGTAGCGTGAGGTTTTCCACCATACACCAGTTCTTTCCAGCCCTGTTTACCCGCTCGGAAGTCGAATGCGTGACACCAATCGGCCATCTGTTTGCCTCCATCACAGTGTATTTTCTTACAAATACCATAAAGGAGGCAAAAAAACAACGGGAGGTCTGTCCTACGGAGGCATCCTGGTGGGTAATCGTCGGTTGAGCAGAAATAGTTTACAGCACTTCGAGTTGCGCTTCAGCCGCTTTGGCCGCGTCGTCCACCATGCCCAGCTTCGTGAAGATACCCATCGCCAGTTGCAGCTTGCGGGCAGCGGTCATGCGGCGTCCGCGCCGCGCCAGGCTTTTGGCCTGCGCGAACATGGTGCGGGCGATTTCGCCTTCGGCGTGGATGGCACTGAAGGCTTCGCTGGCAAGCTGATAATACATGTCGGGGTCGGTGGAGAAACCGTTGCCCGGTCTGTAGCCTGCCGTCAGTACTTCGGCGATGGCGCGGTAGGCGAAGCCCGTCTCCAGCGGTTCGCGCGTAGCCTGCGCGATTTCCAGGGCGCGCTGCGTTTCTTCCCAGGCAGTTTGCAGATTGCCCTGCGCCAGATACAGCAGCGCCAGCGCGTGGTGCGTTTCGCACAGGATGCCGTTCCGTTCAAAAAACTCGTCCGCCGGCAGCGAAACGGCAATGCGGTAGCCCTCTTCCAGATCGGCGCGGGCGCTGTCAAGCAGTCCCATGCTCAGCAGCATCTGCCCCTTGTTGCCAATCGCCAGGGCTTCGCCTTCACGGTCACCGACCTGCTTAAACGCCTGATAGGCCTTCTCGTACAGTTCGCGGGCGCGTTTGAAGTTGCCCTTGTAACGGTACGCCTCCCCCATGTTCAGGTCGCAGGTGCCAACGCGGCGCTGGTTGCCGGCCTGGTTGTACAGGGCGCGCGCCCGTTCGTAGTGGTGAATCGCCGCATTCAGTTCGCCGCGATAGCTTTTGATGTAACCAAAAAGCTGCTCGACACGCCCCTGATTGACGAGATGATTGCTGGCAGCAGCCTCCTGTTCCAGGTCAGCAAGCTGCGTCCAGGCGTCAGCATAGGGGAGGAGGCCGCGCTGCCACTCCTGCACGATGGCTAAACAGCGCGTGTTAAATTCCGGCGTCGGTTCAATGTCGGGAATAGTCGCGGTGCTCACGGGTGTCCCTTGTTGGTGCAAAGTATCCAGTTTCCATTATAGGCTGTGTACAGGCCGACTTCAACAGGACTTTGTTATACTTGTTTAACCATCGCAATATTCAAACCCATCGTTATAATCAACCATCCGCAACCCATGGAGAGGCTGTTAATATGACCACCCCGGAGAATCGTTTACAGGAACTGCGCGCCCAGGTGGACAAAATCAACCTGGGTATTCTCGATCTGCTGAACCAGCGCGCCCGACTCGTATCGGATATTGGTAAAGTGCAGGCGCAGCTTGGCACATCATTTTATGACCCGCAACGCGAAGCCTTTATGCTGACCATGCTGGAGCAGCACAATCAGGGGCCGTTCAGCAACGAAACGATCAAGGCGCTGTTCCGCGAGATTTTCCGCGCTTCGATGGCGCTGGAAGAAAAAGAGGCGCGCGCCAAAATCCTGGTGCAGCGCAAAACGGCGGACGACCGCACCGTGATTACGCTACCGGACGGCGTGACGCAGATCGGCAACAGCGTGTTTCAGGTCATCACCGGCCCATGTGCGGTGGAAAGCTATGAGCAGATGGATACGGTTGCGGCAGGGCTGGCCCAGCGCGGAGTCAAAATCCTGCGCGGCATGGCCTACAAACCGCGCACATCACCCTACGATTTTCAGGGGTTGGGCGAAGAAGGGCTGAAGATCGCCCGCCAGGTCGCCAACAAGTATGGCATGTTTATCACCAGCGAGATCATGGACAAGAGCCAGATCGAGATGATGTCGGACTACGTGGACATTTTCTGGGTGGGCGCGCGCAACATGCAAAACAGCTTCCTGCTGAAAGCGATGGGCAAGGTCAAGCAGCCGGTCATCCTCAAACGCGGGCTGTCGGCTACGCTCGAAGAATTCCTGTACGCGGCGGAATACATCGTTAGCAGCGGCAACCCGAACGTCATTTTGATCGAACGCGGCATCCGCACCTTTGAACGCTGGACGCGCAACACGCTCGACATCGGCGGTGTGGCCGTGCTCAAGCTGGAGTCGCACCTGCCGGTGATTGTGGACATTTCGCACAGCGCGGGGCGGCGTGATATTGCCGTGCCGCTGGCACGGGTGGCGAAGGCCAGCGGCGCCGACGGCCTAATGGTCGAAGTACATCCCAACCCGCCGGTCGCCATGAGCGATGCCAAGCAGCAGCTTACGATTGAGCAGTTTTACGAGGTGATGGACGCGCTGGATGGGATTGAGGTGAAACATCCGGTTCATCAGCACGTGAACGGGGCTTAGCAGGGGTAGGGGCATGGCATCGCCATGTCCCTACATCTTATCGCTATGGTGTTGCCGTCGGCGTTGCCTGGCGTAAGGGCGTTGGCGGTAAGGTCGCCCGTCGCGGAGGCTGGGTTGGCTGCGGTGATACTGTTAAGGTTGCATTCAGGGTTGCCATCTGCACCGGGTCGCTGTCTGCCGCGCAGCGGAAACCCAGCCAGGGGCCGGAAAACAACGGGTCACGGCTCTGGCGGTGGACGCTGCGCGCGAAAAACGGCTTCGCATCCCACGAACCACCACGAATCACCTTCTCCTCGCCCGCGACTGGCCCGGTGGGATTTTGTCTGCTGGCCTCCGGCTGACGATAGAACGTGGGATCGTACCAATCGTTGACCCACTCGGCGGCGTTGCCCGCCATATCGGCCAGCCCGAATGGACTCGCGCCGATCATGTACCGCATGATGCTGACCGGGCCAACCTCGTCACTTACGGGAATACTGGTTTTGGCATAGGCCGCGTCCCAGGTGTTGCCCCAGGGATAGATCGAGCCTTCAAAACCGCGCGCGGCGAACTCCCATTCGGCTTCTGTTGGCAAACGGCGGCCAATGGTCTGGCAGTACCCCTTTGCGCCGTACCAGGTGACATTGGTGACTGGATAGCTGGCGACTAATGGTCGAACGCTGTAGGTCTGCCCATCGAAGCGGATGTTTGAAGTGCTATCTTCGGTTTGGGTCGTGGCGCATGGCTGACCGTCGCAGCCGGCGCGGTGTCCGCCCGGACCCAGGGTGTTGAGGAAGCGGACGTACTGGTCAACCGTCACCTCACTGATTTCCAGATAGTAAGGTGACAGCCTGACGGTATGAACGGGTATCGAATCTTCACCATATTCCATCAGGCAGTTCCCGCCCTGGTCTTCGACACAGACGCGCACCGCTTCAGCCACTTCCTGCGGGGTTGTTCCCATCTCAAACGTGCCGCCTGGAATAGCCACCAGCGGCGAACCAAACAGATCAAGGGGTTCCGCTGCCGGTGATTGGGGAATGGTTGCCTGGGCGGTCAAGGTTAGCGGAAAATGGGTGACGGTGTACGTTGGTGAGGGGGTGATTGTTGCTTGTAGGGCGGTGGCCGTCAATGCCTGCCCGAAAACCGCATCTACGGTCAGCGCGAGCGTGCTGTAACCCTGGGCTTCAGCAGTTCCAGTGAAGCGCGCCTGTACGGCGGCTTCAACCGTTTGCATGTCCGGTATCGGGTCCGGTTGCGCCATTGTGCTGCCCAATGCCAGCAGCATGGCGACAGCCAGCAGCGCACTGAGAAACCATCTTCCACGCATGGCTTGTTCCTCCATACTTTTGAAGACTGGAACGGGATTGTAACCGGCGCGAGTGACAGCACGTCAAAGCGTAGGCCAAGCGTAGGCAAAACGAACCCGATTGCGCCATAGATAGCGAACTCAACTATAATACGCCGTAGCTGTAATGTACGACGACGCCGATTGGTGAGTGATGGGGTGGAGGGGTGATGAGTGACGCATGGAACGCCTTAAAAGCGCACGCCTGGGTACTGGGATTGCTCGCTTTCTTTGTGTTATTCCTGATTTACGTCATTTTCTACCTGATCGGCGGGGCGACGTGGACAACCGCGACGCCAAATAACTGCATCGCCGATAACAACTGCTACTGTGAAAACGCGCCGTCCAGCTTAAGTACGGGGCTGGTCAACCAGCCCGCCAACACCTGGTCAGGATTAGCGCCGGTGCTTCTGGGGCTTGTCATTCTGGGCATCCTGAGTTATGCCAGGTCGCATAACGCTAACCCGATGACACAGCCGTCGTTTTATTCGTGGCTGTACGCGGCGCTGGTGGTGTTCCTGGGGCCGGGCAGCATGGCATTTCACGGTTCGCTGACGGCCATCGGCGGCTGGCTCGACCAGTTTTCGATGAGTCTGTTTGTGACGTTTGTGCTGCTGTACGACATCTTCCGCTTTACGAAATGGGATACGCTGCCCAATGGCAAAACGTACTTTACTATTGCTTACGCCATCGTCAACGTGGCGCTGGGCGTGCCGCTGCTGATCGGCAATTACACCGATATGGGGATGTTTGGCACGCTGGCGTTTGGTATCCCGGCGGGCATCGCCATTCTGATGCAGCTGATCATCGGCGCCGTGACTGTGTTCAGCAGCGGTTCGGTGTGGGGGGTGCGACGGGGGCAGTTCACACCCGGCAGTCTGGAATGGCTGTGGTTAATCGGCGCGTTCCTGTCGTTTATGATCGGCTTTGTGATCTGGCTGATTTCCGATACCGGCGGCACGTGGTGTAACCCAAACAGCGCCCTGCAGGGGCACATGTTCTGGCATGTGCTGGCGATGGGCTTTACGCCGTTTTTCCTGTTTTTCTTCCTGCGCAGCGAACGCCGGACATAGCAACTACTCCGAAGCGTTTTTAAGCTGTTCAAGGCGCTCAATCCATGCCTGCACCGCCTGTGTCGCTTCGCGGCGCTGTGGTTCGGTCAGGAGCGTTGGGAACGGTAGGTTATCTTCCGTATAACCACCATCACTGTAAATCTGCCCGGCGATAGATGCCTGGCGATAGGCGGCATCGTAGGCGTCCTGCAATTCCATCGGGATAACTTCGCCGCGAAGGGGCAGCGCCACGCGCTTGAGAGGTTCAGCGTAATTGATACCAATGAGGCGCCCTGTTTGCCCAGGCAGATAAACGGCGACATGGTAGGCATAGGCGCGCGTCAGGACATCTTGCAATAGCCGCTTGACTGAACGTGTTGCATCTATTTCAACGACATTCACGCCCTGCCGAATCACGTTATCGCGGCGCGAGCGATAGGCTTCTATATCGGGTTGGCTGGTTTTGTTGCTCGGAGAAACAATTTCCACCACTGTAATCAGTTTGCCGGTTTCGATATCCCGAACATGGATAGCATCCTGTTCGGGTAGACTGATTTCAACAGCAACGCCTGCTTCAGCACGTATGGCCTCTGCCGCTGTACGGTAATCCCAGTTTGTACTGGTCTGGAGCGTTTGTTCATGTTTGATGTAGAGGTCAGGTTCTCGTCCTTCAAGGATAAACAAACTGGTTTCACGTCCGGCTTCATAACCCAAAGGCAGCAGCAAGATTTGTATTTGCGACAGCAGGCTACCGATCATGCCGAGATGAATTTGGTGGAAGTAGCGCCCAACTTCTGCCCAGGGGTCAACACGGTTTGGAAATGGGCCACGCAGCCGGTGTTCGACATACTCCGGGGATAACCGTTTTCTTGTGCCGTCCATCTTTGCCTCGCCCACTGACCATCTGCTTCTATTCTACTTCAAACAGCCGCAGCAGCTTGAGCGCGACCTGGAGATTGGTACGCTCGATTGGGTCGGACAGATCAAAGCCGCAGATTTCCCGGATGCGCTCCAGCCGGTAATTGAGCGTGCTGCGATGGATGTGCAGTGTTTCCGCCGTTTGCACGCCATTGCCACCGGCATCGAGATAGGCTTCCAGCGTGGTGAATAAGTCGGTCTGGCCTTCAGCCAGCAGGCGGCGCACCGGCGGCGCGTAGGGGTTGGTCGCCAGCGCGTCCGCACCGGCGCGGTACAGCGCGTGCAGGTAGCCCAGGTGGTCGAAGTACACTACCGGCTGTGGGTTGCCCAGCCGCCCGGTGATGAGCAGCACCTCGCGGCACTGCTGGTAGGCTGCGCTAACCGTGCCCGCGCCCCGGCTCGTACCGCTAACGCCGATGCGAAGCGGCGTCTGGAATTCGGTCTGTATCTGGTCGGCTATCGTTGGAACGGTTTCATCGGCCTGTGCCAGAATCACCACCTGCCCGGCGAACTGCCCGACAACCGCCGACCAGCGATGCAGGCTGGCGAGCCGGTTCACGCGCCGGTAGACCTGATGTATCCGGCTGCTGCCGTCCGCCTGTTCGACCAGCAGCATGACAAATGGCCGCCGCAGGTCTACCCCGTAACGCAGCGCCTGATCGGTCAGCACCACCTCACGCCCGGACTCACCCTGGATCAACTGCGATAGCAGCCCGCCTTTCAGCGAGGCTTCGGCGCTCTGCAGCGATTCCTGATACAGCAGCATCAGCGCGGCAATCGTCGCGCCGCTGTCAATCGCCATGCGGTCAATGTCGGTTAACGGCTGGCCGTGTGGAATAATCCAGACGTAGCCATAGACATCGCCATGTACGACAATCGGCGCGAGGAAACGTTCCAGTTCCAGCCCGACATCGGGCATGGGTGGGATGTGTACCGGGCGCAGCGTGGCGCGAAGCTGGGCCAGAATGCCACGAGTCTCCAGCGCCTCCACCAGTCGTGGGTCGGTGTGGCCTTCGCTGACGGTGAAACGCCGCGCCTCGTCTACCTCGGCGACGTTATGGCTGGCGAGGATTTCAAAGCGTTCATTTTCGATGCTGATGGACTGGCCGATCAATTCCGCCAGCCGGTCGGCCAGGTCGTTCAGGTCGCCGCCTTCGAGGACGAGCTGCGTCAGTTTTTGCTGGATGTCAAACGCCCGTTTGACCAGCGCCATGGTTTCTTCGGCGATGTGTTCGTTGGTAGCTTTGGCGATGTCCACAAAGCGGGCCTGAAACGGGATTTCGATCAGCGGGAATTGACGCCGGTCGGCGACTTCGCGCAAAAAATCCGGCGTCACTTCCAGAAAGCGCCCGACGGAAACGGCCAGCGCGGCCACCCCCTTATCCGCCATTTCCTCGATGTAACGGCACTGGTCGGCGGGTTCCGGCGGCAGGTTGCGGACGGTGGTCAGCACCAGTTCACCGCCGTTGAGCCAGTGTGGTGCATCCGGGCCGCTGGCGATATGCACCCATGCCACGCGCTTGTGCAGGCCATCGCGCCCGGCGACGACCCGCGCCTCGGCGAATTGTTCCAGTCTCAGGGCATCGGCAACGGTTAACATACAGCCTGCCAGACTATATAGGGGCGAACTGCCGGTTCACCCCTATACAAGGAATGTGTTTAAAACGACATCGTGGCCGTCGGGTCACTTGGTGTATCGCCGTTACGGATTTCAAAGTGCAGGTGCGGCCCGGACGAGTTGCCGGTGTTGCCGACGCCGCCGATGGTCTGCCCGACCGTAACCAACTGCCCGCAGCGCACGTAAATGTCGCTCAGATGGCCGTACAGCGTCAGATACGGCCCGTGCGCCAGCACGACCGTATAACCATAGCCCCAGGAGTTCCAGCCGGAGAAGATGACCGCGCCGCTATTGGCCGCCAGCACGGGCGCGCCCACCGGCGCCGACAGGTCAACGCCGGTATGGAAGGCGCTGAAGCCCTGGGTAAAGGTGTAACTGCTGCCCAGCGGGAAGCCCCAGCTTGCCCCGCCGCCGGGGTTGTTGACCTGTCCGCAGCTTCCGGGATCGCCGGGTGCGAACACCGAGACATAACCCCGGCGGGGACTGTCACCGCCTTCGACCACCACGCCAGGATTCCAGATGATTTGCTCACCCTGGCCGCCGGGGATAAACAGCCACGTCCCGCTGGGTAGAATCGTATCTGGCTCGACGCCAAAAAGGTCATTATATTCCGAATCAATGACAGCATAAGGGTCGGTGATCTGGTATGTGGCGGCGATTTCGGCAATCGTCTTGCTGCCGACCACCTGGACATATACGCCGTCCACCGGCGGGATGTTCACCTTGTCGCCGGGGCGCAACACGTGCACGTACTGGCGGGTGTTCGACCAGGCGATGCTTTCCGGTTTCAGGCCGAAGCGTTCCGCAATCGAATAGATGGTATCACCCTGCACCGCTGTATATTGAATGACCTCGCTGCGTGGGCGGTCAGGCACGATGGTGAACGGGTTGTAAATATCGCGCACCACTTGCAGCGAACCGCCTTCCAGCGCGGCTACCAGCGGCTGGTTCAGCAGCGAGGCCGCCAAATCAGGGCTGATCGTCGGGATGGCATCGCTGACAATACCCGCTTCTGCCAGCGGTGTTGGCGGGATGTTTTCGGTTGGCATGACGGTGATTGCCACCGTATCGCTGGCAGTTGCGGTGGCCGGTGGCGGCACACCCGGCTCGTCGGACGGCGCAATCAGCAGCAGGGCGGTCGCAATTGTCAGTCCGGCAGCGCCCAATAGACTCAATAAACCAACGGTGCGCCGCCAGCCCGTGACCACCGTATCCTTCGGCTGAACCGGATTGATGGTCAGCGACGGATTGGTATCGGCCAGCGGGTCAATCGGCGGCTCGTTCCAGTGGTCGTTTTCACTCATTTCGAAAGTCTTTCATCCTCGTATACAGTTCTCCCCCACCGAGGCAGAATGATAATCCTGTTCTGTACAGGTGACAAGGTAGGGGCGCATAGCCATGCACCCTTATCGTCCCTTCCACTCGGCGGGCTGTTTGGTCAGCATGGCCTGCGCGCCAGTAGCAAAGTCCTCGGTTCGCATCAACTGGTTTTGTGCCCAGGCTTCCAACTGCAGGCCACGTTCCACGTCCGTTAGACCGTTAATCACGCGCTTCGCATAGCTGACCGCCAGCGGCGCGGCCTGCATGATTTCTGCTGCCAGCGCCTCGCCTCGTGTGAGCAGGTCGTCCGGCGGTACGCACTCGTTGACGATGCCCCACTGTTCGGCTTTGCCGGCGTCTATGCTGCGCCCGGTGAGAATCAGTTCTTTCGCCCGTGCCGGGCCAACCAGCCGCGCCAGCCGCGTGGTGCCGCCCACATCGGGGATAATCCCCAGCCGTGCCTCCGGCAGCCCCAGCTTCGTGCCCTCGGCGGCGAGCCGGAAGTCACACGCCAGCGCCAGTTCCATACCCAGCCCCAGGCAGTAACCGTGCAGCAGCGCGATGACCGGCAGCGAACAGCGTTCAAACTGGTTGACGATGTTTTGATAGGCCTGTGTCAGCGGGAATACGTTGTCGCGCCAGCCCTCGCCAAACTGCCCGGCGGCATCCTGAAAGCCGAGCAGGTCAATGCCAGCGGAAAAGCCCGTGCCGGTGCCACGCAGCAGCACGACCCGCGCGCCGGCCAGTCGTTCCGCGTCGGTGATCGCTGTGCCGAGGGCTGCCATCATCGCCCAGTTGATGGCGTTGCGTTTATCAGGCCGGTTGATGACAATCTCGATGATCGAATCGCGGCGGTTCAATACGATATGCTCGTTCATACCTGTCTCCCTTCTCAATCGCCTGAGTATACCGCTATCCCGGCAGTTCGCTTTTAAGGTCTTTTTCATCCTATACCTAGTCTGCACACATTTTGTTTGTTTAATGTATGGCTGTTGTTCAACTTTGTAGCAGTATTGTTGAGGTATTGACCAGGAGAATGAGAACCATGAATCGGAGTAAATTACTGGTGCTGGGTTTGCTTGCCGTGCTGCTCGTCAGCCTCGTTCCGGTAGCCAGCGCGCAGACCATCGGGCTGGCGCGGGTGCGGGTGGCGCATTTCTCACCGGATACGCCTGCGGTGCAGGTGTATCTGAACGGCGACAACAGCGGCATTCAAACGCTGTCGTTTGGCGATGTTTCCGGCTGGGTGGAGCTGCCTGCTGGTACGTACAGCGTCGCGGTTGCCCCGGCGGGCACGTCGGTGGAACAGGCGGCGATAGGTCCGGTCAGCCTGCCGCTGCGGGCCGGCTCGTGGACGACCATCGCCGCTATCGGCTCGCTGGCCGGCGGCACGCTGACGGCAACCACCATTGCCGAGGACTATTCGGCGCTCCAGAGCGGCGAATCCCGCGTGACGGTTTTCCATGCCATTGAAGACGCGCCGGCGGTGGATGTGATTCTGCCGGATGGCACGGCACTGATCGCCGGGCTGGCGTTCGGCGAAGCGGTGGAACTGACCGTCCCGGCGGGCAGCTACAGCCTGAGCGTGGTGGCAGCGGGCACAACTGGCCCGGCAGTCATTAGCCTGCCGAATACGCGGCTGAAGGGTCAGACCTATTACTTCGTCGCGGCGACCAACACGCTGGCCGCACCGCAGGTCAACCTGACCGCCATCGGGCTGGGCACGGTTGCCCCACTGATTAACAAAACCAGCGTTCCGACCCGGACGATTGCGGAAATCGCTGCCGGTGATGCGCGCTTCAGCACGCTGGTGACGGCCCTCCAGGCTGCCGGGCTGGTGGAAACGCTGAACGGCGCGGGCAACTTCACCGTGTTTGCGCCGACCAACGATGCCTTCGCCAAACTGCCGGCGGGCACGCTGGAAGCGGTGCTGGCGGACAAAAATCTGCTGACGACCATCCTGCTGTATCACGTGGTGGGCGGCAAGGCGCTGGCGTCGGACGTGGTGGGCGTGGAGGAACTGCGCCCGCTGGACGGTGGCAGCTTCCGCGTGGACGTGCGCGATGGCAAGGTCTTCCTGAATGACACCATCCAGATCATCCTGACCGACATCGAAGCCACCAACGGCGTCATCCACGTCATTGACGGCGTGCTGGTACCGTAAAACATCATCAGACATCTGTAGGGGCGACCTATCAGGTCGCTCCTACCCCAACATGCGAGATTGGAGGGGCGGCATATTGACCGCCCTTTTCGTTTGTTACTGCGGGAAAATCTTGCCGGGATTGAGGATGCCGTTGGGGTCAAGTGTCTGCTTGATGGCACGCATCACGTCCAGCGCTGCGCCGTGTTCGACCGGCATGTACTTGGCCTTGCCGATGCCCACGCCGTGTTCGCCCGTCGCCGTGCCCCCCAGCGCCAGCGCCTTTTTGACAATCAGGCCGTTCATTTCCATGCGCTGGCGGTATTCTTCCTCACCGGAGAACGGGAACTCAACGTGTACGTTGCCATCGCCGGCATGGCCGATCATGTAGGCAGTGAAGCCGTACTCGCGCTTGAGCTGCTCGACGTAGCCGATGAGTTCAGGATAGGCGCTGATCGGCACGGCCACGTCGTTGATAAAAAAGGTTTTGTCGGGGTGTGACCGCACCATGATCTCATACGAACTGTGGCGCGCGTGCCACAGTTTTTTGCGTTCGGCGGTGTCGGTGGTGGCGCGGAAGCTGATCGCGCCCATTTCCTCGCAGATGTCCCGCACCTTCCATAAACAGCGTGGGGTAGTCGGTCAAATCCACCCCTTCGGCCTCACGTAACATGCGGGCGTGGGCGGCGTCAATCAGTTCCAGCGCCGCCGGGTCAAGGCCGCTGCCGCGCACGGCGACGACGGTCTGCACCGCCGCTTCGATACTGTCAAACGCTGCCAGCGCCGCGCTCATGTACTGCGCCACCGGCACGAGTTTGAGCGTCGCCTCGGTGATGATGCCGAGTGTCCCCTCACTGCCGACAAACAGGTGCAGCAGATCGTACCCCGACGCCTGCTTGACCGAGCGCGCGCCGACCTTAATCAGCCGCCCATCGGCCAGCGCCACCTGCATTTGCAGCACGTTGTCCTTGCTCGCGCCGTATTTGACAGTACGGATGCCGGCGGCGTTGTTCGCCAGCATCCCGCCGACGGTGGCATTCGCGCCGGGGTCGGGCGGGAAGAACAGACCGTAACGGGCGAGCTGTGCGTTTAAATCTTTGTGGCCGATGCCCGGCTGCACCGTCACCTGAAAATCGTCGGCGTGAACTTCCACGATCTGGTTCATGCGCTCGAACGACATCAGAATGCCGCCGTAAACCGGAATTGAATTGCCTTCCAGTCCCGTGCCGACGCCCCAGGGCGTGACCGGGATGCGGCAGTCGTTGGCAAGTTTGAGCACGTCGGCCACCTGCTGCGCGTTCGTCGGCCAGACAACCACTTCTGCCGGGTGGGCAGCGTGCTGCGATTGGTCCTTGGCGTGTAAATCCAGGTCGGCCTGGGCGGTGCTGGTGTTGGCCGCGCCGACCATCGTTTGTAGCTGTGTGACAATCTCCGGCGTAACCGGGTTAAAGCTGGGCATGGTCATTCCTCTGCGGTTGTTTTGGTTGGCGGATAATCATAACGCAAGGTTGCGGAATCCTCACCCTGTTTTTTCTGACATGTTATAGTGAGTGTTTTCGGGACGGTGGAGCAAATACGATGATCTATGAGGCTATTGGGCAGCAGGTGATCGAATGGGCAGCGTCACGTGATGACATTCGCGTGGTGCTGGTGGTGGGGTCGCGGGCACGGGCCGAAGCCCACCCTGCCGATGAATTTTCCGATCTCGATCTGGTACTGTACACAACCGACCCTACGTTGTATCTCTCCTCCGACACCCTGCCGCCGTTTACCCGCCCGGCGCTGCATATCCGCTGCGATACGTGGCCGAATGGATCGCGCGAGTATATGGTGCTGCTGCCGGCAGGTGATGGATTAGCCAAAGTTGATCTGGCTTTTGCCGACGTGGACCGGCTGGCGCAGATCGTCGCCAACGGCATCGAGCCGCCCTATGATCGCGGTTATCTCATCTGGCTGGATAAAGACGGCCTGGCCGCCCG
Source organism: Chloroflexota bacterium (assembly GCA_016223085.1). GTDB lineage: Bacteria > Chloroflexota > Anaerolineae > Aggregatilineales > Phototrophicaceae > CFX2. Next base: position 331,655 of record JACRPS010000003.1, on the reverse strand, counting down.
GTTGCCCCCGCCGGTTACGGCGAAACCGTTCCAGGCGCTGCCGACTCAAGCCGCGTTTAACGATGCCGTCGGTGAGTTTTTCTACTATGCCCTGGCGACGGCCAAACAAATCCACCGGGGCAATCTGTGGGTGGCGCAATCGCTGGATTGGAAATGCAAACATCACCTGCTGACGATGCTGGAGTGGAAAACGCTGCTCGAAAAGCCGCAGGTGGACGTATGGCACGATGGCCGCTTCATGCACGAATGGCTGGACACCGACGTGTGGAACGCTGTTCCCGGCACGTTCGGCGCGTTTGAGTCAGACAGTATGCTCCGTGCGCTTCGGAATACAATTGATCTGTTCCGGCAGGCCGCGCAAATGGTGGCGGCGAAGCTGCGTTTCGATTACCCGCCAGTTGATGCGGCGGTGTCGGCAGTTATCACGGGGATGTAAAACTGAACCGATAAGCATCGCCAACAAAACGGGGCGAACCATATTTGACTGGTTCGCCCCTTGAGCCAACACCCACTGATGGCTTTTTGTCTGCTAACCCCTCACCCCAACCCCTCTCCTCCCTAAAGGGATTTCCTCCGGTCACCCGAATTCAGGGGAGAGGGGCTATTATGGCGTTTCTTGTTCCCTCCCCGAATTCGGGGAGGGATAGGGAGGGGTCGAACCTAATCCGCTGCCGCCTGCCCGACATGCCGCGCCGGCAGCGTGCTTTCCATCACGCGCACGGTCGCGCTCAGTTCCTTGCGGCGCGCTTCGACCAGCGCGTTCATCATGCGGGACTGCATCGCCAGCGCCTCGGTCAGCGCGTCAATCTTGCGGTGCAGGTCGGCGATTTCAACCTCGTTTTTCAGATTAACGTGGTAATCATTCTGCGCAACCGCTCGATCCTTGCTCGCTTGGCGATTCTGCGACATCAGAATCACGGGGGCTTGCAAAGCCGCCAGCGTGCTGAGCGTGAGGTTAAGCAGAATGAACGGGAACGGATCGAAGGCGCTGCCGCCCAGGTGAGCATTAACGCCAATCCAGACCGCCATCAGCAGCGCGAAGCCGAGGATGAACTTCCAGCTACCGGCGAACGACGCCAGCTTGTCGGCCATACGCTCGCCAAAGGTGGCCTGCTCGTCAATTTCCTCGTACACATCGTCGGTGACCAGGCGAGGACGCAGGTCCCGAATCAGTTCCTGCGCTTCCGGGCCAGCCAGCGTACGCAGTTCTTCGATCTCGTCAATCAGTTCCTGAATGCGATCATCGGGATTTTCGATGGGCGCACCCGCAATCCGATTCAGCAGCAGATCGTTGTACATGATGACCTCCATTGTGATGTTACACACCATGTTGCCGTGCGCCTGCGACGCAGAGCAGCATATCAGGACGAACAATATGGAATTGGTGTGGAACAGGCTCTACCAGGGTTTCTCCCGCTGAGGTCGGCGGGAGCGGCGGTAACGCTTGGGGCGCGTCACCCCCTGGCTTAATGGAGGAGGTTCAGCGCCGAATGTCGTTACCGCCGCCGGGTAAGGGCGGCTGCTCCAGCTTGGTACTGTGAGACTCGGTCATTGTTCCTTACTCTGAACGATTGACAACGAACCCGGCTCGATGCGCCGGGCTAATTGAATGATACGCTCGTTTTCCGATTTGTAAACCCCCCAAAACTGGAATTTCTGAAATATTTACCGAATTCCAACTCTGGCACGGCAAACAAAAACAGGTGACCCTGCGGACACCTGTTGTCAGAGGCGACGCCCGGATTTGAACCGGCGCATGGAGCTTTTGCAGAGCTCTGCCTTACCACTTGGCTACGTCGCCATTTCTGAAACATTATAGCGATTCAGAAGGCGTATGACAAGCCTTAATCAACACCCTTGCGCGTAAACCCAAAACTCGCCACAATTACCAGCATGACGAATGAAGACCGTAATCCCTTAACCGAAACCGATCTGTCGCCGGAAGCGCTGCCGGCAGATGATGATTTGCGCTTCGCGCCGGCAGAAGCGGCCCACGAAGCCGCGCTGGCTGGTGAAGCTGAACCGCGCGACGAAGTAGCCGTTTTTCCGGTCGCCGACGGAGTGGACATCGAGGCCGCGCTGGCGGCGGTTTCCACCCTGAGCGATATGCTGGCCGAGCAGGAGGCCGCCGAACAGGCAAAAATCGCCCAAGCGGAGGCGGAAGCCCGCGCCGCCGAAGAACGCCGGATGCGGCTGGAACACCCGGAGCTGTTTTTCCCCGTGCCGCCGCAGATCGTGCTCAAACGCGGCCAGATGGCGTCGGTCGTCCCCGCGCTGCTGCTGATGGCAATCGGCGCGTGGCTAACCTTCGCCCAAACCACCTCGCCTACGTCGCGGGATGGCGGGCTGGTGGCCGCGCTGCTGATCGGCGGCGTGGCGGTGACGTTCATCGCGCGCTGGCTGTCGTCCGGTCGCTGGGAGCGTGGTAGCCTGTTTACGGCGCTGGCGCTGCTGCTAGTCGCTGGTGTGGCATTCTATCTGACGCTGCCAGGGTCGCCGGGCAGCGTGCGCGGCTGGCCGCTGCTGGTGTCAGCGGTAGGCACGGCCTTCATCCTCACGGCGCTGCTGGCCTATCCGTCTGACCGCCGCCTGCTGCTGCCCGGCCTGCTGCTGGTTATCGCCGGCCTGATTGGTCTGACGGTGACGCTGGGCCTGCTGCCGACAGCGGTGACGGCGGTCGTGGTGAACCTGTGGCCGGTGGTACTGGCACTGGTGCTGCTGGTGTGGCTGCTGCCGGTGCTGCGGCGACGGTAAATGCGAGTTGCGATAGATGCCAGCCGGTGTACCGTTCCCCGGATAACGGGCACAGAGCGTTACGCTATCGAATTGATACGCGCGCTAGTCCGGCTCAATACCTCTCATGATATCACCCTCTATTTTCGGGACACCCCACCGCCGGATTTATTTCCGCCGTCTGACCGGGTGCGCTGCCGTGTCATTCCCTTTCGCCGTGCCTGGACGCATCTTCGTTTTGCCGCTGAGCTGTGGCGCAACAGGCCGGAGGTGACATTTGTGCCGGCGCACACCCTGCCGCTGCTGTTTCCGGGACGCGCGGTCGTCACGGTACATGATCTGGGTTTTAAATATTTCCCGGAAGCGCATCTGGCCCGCCAGCGGTTATATCTTGACTGGACGACACGCTACAGCGCCCGCCGCGCGGCGCTGGTGCTCGCGGACAGTCAGGCGACGGCGGATGATCTCACGAAGTTTTACGGCGCGCCGCCGGATAAAATCCGTGTCGTGTATCCGGGGGTGGAAACTCCCCCTCTCGATTCAATGGAGAGGGGGCAGGGGGGGGAGGTTCTTCGGCGCAAATACCGTTTGCCAGAACGTTATTTCCTGTTCATCGGCACGTTGCAGCCACGCAAGAACATCGCCCGCATTGTGCAGGCCTATCGGTTGTGGCGCAAACGCCATCCCGGTAACAGTGCCGGGCTGGTGCTGGCGGGCGGTCAGGGCTGGCTGTTTGACCCGACCTGGGTGCAGGGGGTAGAGGGCGTTTATCTGCCCGGTTACGTGGATGACACCGATAAAGGCGCGCTGCTGGCCGGGGCGCTGGCACTGGTGTTTCCGTCGCTGTACGAAGGGTTTGGCTTTCCGGTGGTCGAGGCCATGCACGTCGGTACGCCTGTCATCGGCAGCAACACGTCCAGCCTGCCGGAACTGGTGGGCGACGCCGGCCTGCTGGTGGATCCGCTGGACGTGGAAGCCATCGCGGCGGCGATGGGCCGCCTGAGCAACGATGAAGTTCTGCGCCAGTCATTGAGCCAAAAGGGGCATGTACAGGCGGCGAAATTCACCTGGAAGCGGGCGGCAGAACAGGTACTTGATGCACTAGAGTCTGCTGCTAAAGGTGTATTGCTGAAAGCTGAAGGCTGATGGCTGAACGCTATCTTATTGTCCAACTCGCTGATATTGGCGATCTGATTCTATCTACGCCCGCGCTGGCCGCCCTGCGGGAAGCCAAACCGGACGCCCATATCACGCTGCTGACCAGCGCCCACGCTGCGCCGGTAGTGCAGGGCACAACACTGGTGGACGACATCGTTACTTTTGACCGGAATACCTTCAATAGTTCCGCGTCACTGCTCAAGCCTGCCAATCTGCGGCGTATCTTTGGCCTCGGTCACTTTGATACGGTCGTATTTTTTCACCATTTCACGCTCAAACTGGGTACGTTCAAGTTCGCGCTCATCGCGCTGGCGACCCGTGCGCATCGCCGCCTGGGACTGGACAACGGCAACGGCTGGTTTCTCACCGACCGCCTGCCTGATGGCGGCTTTGGCGCGAAACATCAGGCGCAGTACTGGCTTGATCTGGTCGGTCTGCTCGGCGCGGATGCGTTGGCGCGCCCGGCGGTGGTGGCGACGGAAGTTTTCAGTCTTCAGTCGTCAGCCGTCAGTTGTCAGTTGTCAGAAGCTGGTTCTCAGTTGAATACTAAAAAACCGAAAACTGAAAACCGAAAACTGATAACTAATAACTCGGAACTCGGAACTCGGAACTCGGAACTTGACTCAGCACTCAGCACTCAGCACTCAGCACTTACCATTGCCCTCCACCCCGGTAGCGGCGGTTACAGCCTGGCGCGGCGGTGGGACGCGGACCGGTTCGCGGCGGTGGCAGACGCGCTGCACGACGAGTTTGGCGCGCAGATTGTGCTGGTCGGCGGCAGGCATGATGATACGGCGGCGGTAAAGGCGGCCATGAAAACCGTTCCGCTGGACCTGAGCGGGCAAACGACGCTGCCGCAGTTGGCCGGCGTGCTGGCGCAGGCCGACCTGTTCATCGGCGCGGACAGTGGCGTGATGCATCTGGCGGCGGCGGTTGGAACGCCGGTGGTGGCGATCTTCGGGCCGAGCAACGCCGACGCCTGGGGTCCCTGGACGCCCAACGGCAAATCCATCATCGTCCGCAGCGGCGTGGAGTGCAGCCCGTGCAGCTACGTGGGGCACAGCATCGGCCTGCGCGAAGGCTGCGCGGCGCGCACCAGTATGCGGCTGGTGACAACTGCAATGGTGCTGCGGGCGGCGCGGAGGTTATTAAATGGGGAAGCCGTAGGGACACGATATACCGTGTCCCTACGACGACAGCCAGTATTCCCCAACCGCGTCCGCATCCTCGGTCTGCCGGTGGACGCGATCACGTATGAACAGTGGCTCACGCTCATCGGCGAATGGGTCAATTCAACCCCTCCCCTCGCTCCCCTCCCCGAATTCGGGGAGGGGAAGGGGGTGGGGTTCGCGCACCACGTTTGCACGATCAATCCCGAATTTGTGATGGTGGCGCAGCGCGACCCCAATTTCTTCAACATCCTCAACCGTGCCGACCTGTGCGTGCCGGACGGCGTTGGCCTGCTGTGGGCGGCGCGGCATCTGGGGCATCCGCTGCCGGAGCGAGTGACCGGCTCGGACGGCGTGCCGCGTATTGCCGAACGCGCCGCGCAAACCGGCTGGCGACTATTCCTGCTCGGCGCAGCGCCGGGTGTGGCAGAAAAAGCTGCCGAAGTATTACGGCAGCAGTATCCCGGCGTGACCATCGTCGGCACATATGGCGGCAGTCCCGCGCCTGAGGAAGAAGACGCTATCGTGGAGCGCGTCAACGCCAGCGGCGCGGACATCCTGTTCGTGGCCTACGGCGCGCCGGAGCAGGACAAGTGGATTGCCCGCAATCTGCCCCGGCTGAAGGTGGCGATGGCGATGGGCGTCGGCGGCTCGCTGGACTTCATCGCCGGCATCGTGCCGCGCGCGCCGCTGTGGATGCAGCGCGCCGGCCTGGAATGGCTGTTCCGGCTGTACTTGCAGCCCTGGCGCTTCAAACGCATGTTACGCCTGCCCCGGTTTGTGCTGGCGGTGCTGCTGCGCGGCGCTGGTACAAATCGGCCAGTCGAGTCATAGTAGGGGCGAACCGCCGGTTCGCCCCTACCTGTTATTGACGTGTGAGCTATTCCATGCCCAACCGCCTGCAACCCTGGATTCCCCGACTCGCCGGACTGCGTGTCCTCGTCATCGGCGATGTGATGCTGGACGAGTACCTGATCGGCAAAACGACGCGCCTGAGCCGCGAAGCGCCGGTGCCGGTGCTGGAATTTGAATCGCGCCAGTTGATCCCCGGCGGCGCATCCAATCCCGCTGCCAATATCGTAACGCTCGGCAGCACGGCGGTGCAGGTGGGCATCATCGGCTCGGACGCGGCAGGCACCAACCTGCGCCAGGTGTTACAGGCGCGCGGCATTGAAACCAACTGTCTGGTGGTGGACTCCGGCAGGCCGACGACCGTCAAAACGCGCATTATGGCGCAGATGGGGCTGCGCTTTCCCCAGCAGGTGGCGCGGCTGGATACGCTATCGCGTGAGCCGGTCGGCGCGGCGGTGGAACGCCAGGTGCGCGCCGCGATTGATAAAGAGATCGGCAGCGCGGATGCCGTGCTGCTGTCGGACTATCACACCGGCCTGCTGACGCCATCGCTGGTCGGCACGGTTCGTAAGTTGGGTAAGGACAGGCTGCTGACCGCCGACGCGCAGGGCAGCCTGGACAAATATGCTGGCTTCACGCTGGTGAAATGCAACGCCGACGACGCCCGCGACTACCTGCGGCGCGACCTGCGTGGCGACGATGCCTTTGCCGATGCCGCGCGGGAATTGTGCCAGAAGCTGAAGCTGACGGGTGGGATGGTTATCACACGGGGTGCGGACGGCGCAACGGTGGCGATGGCGGACGGTGAAACGGCGCACTGCCCCGCGCCGGCGGTGTCGGATGTGTTTGACGTGGTAGGGGCGGGCGATACGGCGATTGCCGTGATGACACTGGCGCTGGCAGCGGGCGCTACATACCCGCAGGCGGTCACGCTGGCGAATTATGCCAGCGGTCTGGTCGTGCGGCGCGTGGGCAACTACACGCCGTCGCCGGACGAACTGGCCTGGGCGCTGGAGACGTGGGTGTAGCTATCGTGGCGCGACAGCGTAAATTGTGATGCTCGCCAGAATCGGCACGAGGCCGATCAGGAACAGCCGCGCCGCCCGCGCAAAGTTGGATTCGGACTCCAGCAGCAAACGCCGGCTGCTGCCACCAATGCGGTCGCTGCCCACCGTTTCGGCATACCGAACCTTAAAACTCCGGTCAAGACTCTGTGTGGCAAACACGCGTTGCCCGCCAAAAACGATGATCAGCGCGCCCGCGATAAACAGCGCGTTGGCGTAATCGTTCGCGGTACGCCAGCCGCCGAACCACCATACAGCAGTGACGACACCAAAAATGATGATCTGGTACAATACAAAACGTTTTGGGAAGCCGAGCAAGGTTTGAGGATGTCGTTCCTGAGCCATTTTTGCGCCCCCAACTTTATTGTTTTCCTGAAAAAAGCAATGTTATCTTGAATATTGTAGAAGGATAGTGCCATGCCTGTCCCCCCAACTTCAGGGGCTTACAACGCCCTCGTCTATCGCATCGTGGCGCAGATTCCGCCGGGGTGTGTTGCCACTTACGGCCAGATCGCCAGCATGATTCCGCCACGCGACGACGTTCCGCCGGCAGCCAATCCGCGCCCGAACGCCCGGCTGGTCGGCTGGGCGATGCATTTGTGTCCGGCAGACGTTCCCTGGTGGCGGGTGATTAACCGCCAGGGCACGATCAGCCTGCCGCCGGGCAGTCTGGCGGCGCACGAACAACGCGCCCGGCTGGAAGCCGAGGGGGTGACGTTTGACAGGAAGGGGCGGGTGGATTTTCAGGTATTCGGCTGGGATGGGCCGGACGATAGCTGGCTGCGTGCCAACGGCCTGTTCGCACCGTTTTCGCTCAAACAACGCCGCCAAAAATCAGATTAAACTGCCGGTGTCAATCGTCCGCCGGTGGCTCAACCGGCTGCTGCGACGAAAACCGTTTCCAGTAAGAGCGCATCAAATCAATATTGAAGTAGAAATCCAAATCCTCGCCGGTCTGGGGATGGGATACGGTTAAAATATCGTATTCCTTACCTTCATGGGATGCTTTACGTTGCAGCTTCGGCTGCAACCCCAGCATCCCGAGCAGCGCATATTCCTCGCGGATACTGATGACCTCAAACGCGGTTTCAAAACTGCGCCCGTCGGTCCGCAGGATGGATTGCACCAGGCCGCGCGCAAAGGCAGCATGATATTCCGCCTTCGCTGCTTTGCCGGACTGCCGGTAGAAATTGTGCGCTACCACATGCGCTTCGATGTCCAGATAATCGTCCTGGAGCGCCCGCTGGATGCCCGCGCCGATCAAGAGTTCATCGTCCTGTTGCAGCGCCTGCCGCAGCGCCATTGCGGTTTGCATGGATTTGTTATACGGGTCAAACAGCACGGATTGCGTATAGGCCAGCCGCAGCGCCAGAAAATCGGCTGCTGCCGGGTTTTGCTGCGCCTCGACCAGGAGTTTTTCGTAGCTATCCACTGTATCCCTCGATTCTGCAAGTGTTTGGATAAAACTGAAGCCGCAATCCGCGACGACCATCCCGCTAAATGAGGAGAATCGGGTAGAGACACGGCACGTCGTGTCCCTACCCAAGCTGTTACAGGTTATACAGGTCGCCGTATTTGGTTTTCAGATAGGTGATATACGGCTCAATCCGCAGCGGGCCGCCAGTAACGCGCTCGATCAGTTCCGAGGCGGTAAACTTCGCGCCATGCTGGTAAATGTTCTCGCGCAGCCAGCCGTGCAGCGTGCCGAACTTACCCTGCGCGATTTCGGCGGGAATATTCGGATGCGCCTTCAGCGCAGCGTCATAAAACAGCCCACTCATAATATTGCCGAGTGTATAGCCCTGGAACGCGCCGCCGATGATGCCACCGTACCAGTGTACGTCCTGCAGTACACCATCGCGGTCATCCGGCGCGGTAACGCCCAGGTCGGATTCGTAGCGCGCGTGCCACGCTTCCGGCAGGTCGCGGATTGTCAGTGTGCCTTCCAGCAGTTGCAGTTCGATGTCGAAGCGAATCATGACGTGCAGGTTGTAGGTCACTTCGTCGGCGTCCACGCGAATCAGTGATCGCTGCACCTTGTTGATGGCCCGGTAGAACGTGTCCAGCGGCACGTTTCTCAGTTGGTCGGGGAAAATCTGTTGCAAGCGCGGGTAAAAATGTTCCCAGAAGCCCCGGCTGCGCCCGACGATGTTTTCCCAGGTGCGCGACTGGCTTTCGTGCACGCCTGCCGATGTGCCGTCCGCCAGCGGTGTGGCTTCGTAAGCCGGGTTGATGCCCTGCTCGTACATGGCGTGGCCGGACTCGTGCAGCGTGCTGAACAGCCCATCACCGAGATCGTTTTCGTTAAAGCGCGTGGTGATGCGCACGTCGCCAAGCGAAAACTTGGTCATAAACGGGTGGTGCGTTTTGTCCTGCCGTCCCCGATTGAAGTCGTAGCCGAAAGCCCGAATGACTTCTTCGCCGAACTGGCGCTGCAACGCTTCCGGGTAGTGCTGCTTCAGGCACGAGTCGTCGGCAGGCGGCTGGCTGGTGATCGCCCGGACCAGCGGCACAAGCTGCTCGCGCAGTTCCGTGAACACGCGGCGCACATCGGCGGCCTTCATGCCGTAATCGGCGAAATCAATCAGCGGGTCGGCGATGTGGTCGTAACCGGGGAAGTAGTCGGCCAGGCGACGGCTGTAGTCCAGCGTTGTTTCCAGCATCGGGCGCATCTGCATGAAGTTATTGGCCGGACGCGCTTCCGTCCAGGCCTGATAGGTGATGGCCGCGTGTTCGTTCAGCGCGCCGACAAACTCCGCCGGCACTTTGGTATCCCGTTCATACTGGCGGCGGGTTACGCGAATCAGGCTGGCGTCATCGGAGTCGTAAGGCAGGCTTTCCTCATACGGACGCAGGTCGTCCAGCAGCCTGCCGATGGCCGGGTCGGTGAATTTCTCATGTGCCAGCCGGGAGAGCGTCGCCATCTGGCGCCCCCGCGCCGCCGCGCCGCCGGGCGGCATGTAGGTCTGCTGGTCCCAGGCCAGCACCGCGTTGGCGTGGCCGAGATCGTCCACCTCCGCCAGCCGGTTTTTCAGTTCCTGTAACTTGGCTTCCATCAAAGGTTTTCTCCTGTAAATGGCGATGCGTGTAGGGGAGGGTCTCAGACCCTCCCCTACCAACAGTTATCCTAATGCTATCCCACCCCCCGCCAACCGCCAATAACCAATCGCTAACCGCCCAAAAACCACTTGTCCGGCAGGGCGGGCGCTTCGTAGCGGTCGAGATAGGCGAAGACATCGGCCACGTTTGGCGCAACGTGATACAGCGCGCGGCTTTCGCTTTTGGCAAAGTGGTGCGTGTAATAATGCTCAAACAGCGTGACCAGCGGGTCGTAAAAGCCGGCGGTGTTGAGGAAGATGATCGGTTTGGTATGCAGCCGAAGCTGCTTGAGCGTCAGCACCTCGATCACTTCTTCCAGCGTGCCGAAGCCGCCCGGCAGGGCGATAAAAGCATCAGCCCGCGCTTCCATCGTCGCCTTGCGCTGGCGCAAATCGGGCGTGACGAGGAACTCGTTACAGGCATCGTAGCCTCGTCCGGCAGCGTGGATGACTTCAGGAATCACGCCGATGACGTGGCCGCCGCCCGCCTGCACCGCCCGCGCCAGTGCGCCCATCAGCCCAACGTTCGAGCCGCCGTACACGAGTCGGTCGCCGCGCCGGGCCATTGCCGCGCCCAGTTCGGTGGCAGCAGCGAAAAAAACAGGTTCAACGGCGTCGCTGGACGAGCAGAAGACGCAAAGACATTTGTGCATAATCACGGTTTCCTGATAGTCGTCTGACGGAATGCCGTTATATTATGGTGAAGGGGGTGAGCAAATCAATTCGCAGTTTTGTTTTAGTGTACGGTAGGGACACAAACTATCGTGTCCCTACAGCAGATTGATGGAGAAACGATTTTGACCACCGTACACCCCGCGTTTGACTGGCATGAAGTGGCCCGGAAGGCGCTGGCCTCCCGCATGATGGACGAAATGGAAGAAAACGAGCTGGTGCCACAGGGTAAGGTCAATTACCAGTTTTCAGCGCGCGGCCACGAACTCGGCCAACTGCTGCTCAGCCAGCTTTTGACGCACCCGCACGACGCCGCCAGTGTGTATTACCGGTCGCGCCCGTTTACGTTTGGCTCCGGTCTGACACTGGAAGAAGCATTTGCGTCGGATATGGCGCGCCCCAGTGGCACCAGCGGCGGGCGAGACGTCGGCGTGGTGTGCAATATGCCGCGCCGGGGTCGGGCGCTGATTCTGCCGGGGGCAGGGGATGTTGGCTCGCAGTTCACGCCGGCTGCCGGCTGGGCACAGGCGATTGTCTACCACACGCGGGAGTTAGGCGAAACCGACTGGGCGGACAGCATCGCGGTAGTGTTTGGCGGGGATGGCGCGGTGGCAACCAACGGCTTCTGGTCGGCGCTGACGATAGCTACCACGCAGCAGCTACCATTGTTGTTCGTAGTCGAAGACAACGGCTATGCCATTTCGGTCGAAAGCCCACAGCAGACGCCGGGCGGCAACATCGCTGCGAACCTGGCCTCGTTCCACAGCCTGCGTATCTGGGATGGCAGCGGCACGCGCCCGGCGGAAACGGCGGAACTGGTGTACGAAGCGGTGCGGTACATGCGGTCAGGGCAGGGCGCGGGACTGCTCCGGCTGACCGTGCCGCGCCTTTCGGGTCATTCCAGTGTAGATAACCAGGCGTATAAGTCGGCGGAAGTGATTGCGGAGGAATGGCAGCGCGACCCGACGCCCGAACCAACGCGCATCAACTTCATCGAAGCCATCCGGCGGACGCTGGACTGCGAACTGAGCCTGAACCCGCGCTGTGTGGTCTTTGGTGAAGACGTGGGCAAAAAGGGCGGCGTCCACGCGGCGACGCTTGGTTTGCAGACCAAACACGGCGCGCGGCGGGTCTTTGACACCAGCCTTTCCGAAGAAGGCATCGTTGGTCGCGCGGTCGGCATGGCCTATGCCGGGCTGATGCCCGTGCCGGAAATCCAGTTCCGTAAATATGCCGACCCGGCCACCGAGCAGATCAACAACTGCGGCACGGTGCGCTGGCGCACCAACAACCGCTTCGCCGCGCCGATTGTGATTCGCATCCCCGGCGGCTATCGCAAGATTGGCGACCCCTGGCACAGCGTTACTAGCGAAATCACCTTCGCCCACCAACCCGGCTGGCGCTTCGCCTGCCCCTCGAATGCGGAGGATGCGGTTGGCCTGCTGCGAACAGCCTTACGCGGCAACGACCCGGTGATCTTCTTCGAGCACCGCGCCATGCTGGACTCGCCCTGGGCGCGGCGGCCCTACCCCGGCGACGACTACCTGCTGCCGTTTGGCCGGGCGAAGATCATCCAGCCGGGTGATGATTTAACGGTTGTCACCTGGGGCGCGATGGTCGAACGCTGCGAACTGGCGGCGCGCGAGTTAAACGCTTCCATCGAAATTATTGACCTGCGGACGCTCTCGCCCTGGGATACTGCCGCTGTACTGGAGTCGGTGCGGAAAACAGGCAAGTGCCTGGTGGTGCACGAGGACATCCTGTTCGGCGGCTTCGGTGCAGAGATTGCCGCCGTCGTCGCGTCAGAAGGTTTCACTTACCTCGACGGCCCGGTGGAGCGCCTCGGTGCGCCGTCCGCGCCCGTGCCGTTCAGTACCTCGCTGATGGAAGGCATCGTGCCGACGGTGGCGCTGATACGGGAGAAGATGGAAAGCCTGCTGGAATATTAACCGCCATGACGCCAAGAAAAGTGGGGTTTTCAGCTATAATACAGATAGCAGATTAAGGACTGATTGATGACGGAATACGTTGTCCTGGAAATGACACCGGAAGAGCGCGAAAGGCTGGAAACGCTGGCACGACTGCGAGGCTACACTGCTCCTGCCGATTATGTGCGGGCTTTAATCGAATCAGACGCGGTAGCGCAGGGGATAACACCCGACGACGATGATGACCTGGAAGCCGGGTTCTTGCAGGGCTGGCATGACGCGATGACCGGCAATACGATTCCTGCTTCGGAACTCCGAAAGGCGCTTCTGGACGATGACGAATGAACCTCGTGTCCAAGTCGAAATCGCGCGTTCTTTCGTTCGTGCGTTGAAGAAGCTAGGGAAAAAACAGCCGCATGTTGTCGAAGATGTAGAAGCATTAATCGCCCGTTTGGAGCAGGGGGAAACACCGGGCGACCAGATACCCCAGGTCAAATATACCGTCTACAAAGTCCGTCTACGCAGCAGCGATCAGGCTAAGTGTCTATCCATAAACCCTTCGTAGGGGAACGGCATGCCGTTCCCCTACCGACAAATAAAAGAGGTTTACGGATAGGTTCTTAATCAAAATCCGTCGGCAGGTCGGGGTTGCGGTAGTGTTCAAACAGGCGCTTGATCTGCGCCGGCGTGACGCGGCCAATCGAAAGCTCCGGCAGCGCGTCCTCGGCGAAGAAAGCGACGGCCTCGGTTTCAGTGTTCGGCGGCAGCGGTTCGGATGCGCCGACCGACTCGCAGCGGAAAAACAGCTTGTAGATGTGCCACAGGTGGGGCGGATGGCCGTGTCTGGCGCGGTCGTACACGGCCAGCAGTTTCACGGCTTGGGTTTTGTAGCCGGACTCCTCGTAAGTTTCGCGGACGCAGGCTTCCGACGGCGCTTCGCCGATGTCCACCCAGCCGCCCGGCAGCGTCCAGCGCCCGTCCCGGCTTTCCTTCACCAGCAGAATTTGATCGTTCTCGAAGATCACGCCGCGCACGTCCACTTTGGGCGTGGCGTGGCCGGTGTCCTGCGCGAACAAGTTCCGAATCATGGCGAAGTCCGCGCCCGTGTAAGCTGCCGCGATTTCGGCGGCCAGATCGAGGATGCGGCGGTAGCGTTCGCTGTCGTATGGGTCTTTGTCATAGGCCAGCCCGGTCTGCGCGATGGCCTGGAGTTCGCGCACCCAGTCCAGCCAGCGGGTATCCGGTTGGGACTGAACGCTCATGCCGGCGTCTTTTCCAGTTCAGCGCGCACGTTGATCGCCCAGGCACGGATGGCGCTCCAGTCGCGGAAGTCGTCGTTACGCACGCCGGGGACTTCCATGCCGTCGTAGCGCAGCGACAGCATCCAGCGTTCGGACAGGTCAATCTCGTCCCAGGTGAGCTTGCCCGCAAACACGCCAATGTCGCGCACGCCCAGTTTTTCCATCGTTTCGTGGTGAACGTAATTCGCCAGCGCGTGCTGCCGCCCATCCGGCTCCAGGACGCGGATACAGGTCATGAAGAAATACACCGGCTTGCCGACCATCTGATCTTCAAACTTCTCCAAAAAGACCGACATCGGCGTCAGCCACATGCCGGCGTGGATGGCCGACCCCAAGATATAGGCGTCGTAGTCACTGACTGACGTGACCCCGTCCACGCTACGAACCGTCACGTCAAAATCGTGTTCCTGCAGCACCTTACCGATGAACTCCGCCACCTCGCCGGTGGAGCCATGCGCGGTAGCATAGGCGATCAGGACTTTTTTGGTTGTCGTCATTCAATCCTCACCCACTGGCAGGGGCGGAAACTGCGCCACCCCCGGTACGGTTCATATCGCTTGATTGTAGCGTATTTATGACGATGGCAAAGAGCAAAACTCACGGCGTCGGAATGCCCAGCACGCGGGCAATGTCGTTAGCATGGTTGCGGTCATGGTCGGCAACCACACCCAGAATCTGCTCAATGGACAGCACCCGCATCGAGCCATGCCGCCCCTGTTTCAGCAGCGTGTCATCGTCAATTGTATCCAGCCAGGCGTCGCGTTCGGCGGCGGTCTGCGCCAGCGCCGCGCGGGCCTCTTCGGGGGTTACTTCGGCACGTTTTTCGACCGACCGCCGGTTAAAGCGTTCCAGGTCGAAGTCGTCCGGGATGGTGTTTTCGCCGCGCGCGATTGCCATCATCATGTTATTGTGACCCTTGTCGGTAATCATCAGGTGAACCAGAAGCTGCCGCACCGTCCAGGCCGCGCCTTCAGCGTATACCTGGGCGTCCCAGCGGTCGCCCACCTGATCGAGCACGTTGTTTAAATACTGCCGTGCTTCCGCCAACTGCCGCTTGATTACGTCTATCCGCGCTGTCATTGTGTTCTCCCCGTTAATCAGTTTACTCGTTAATAAGGTTTTCAGTTTTCAGTAGTCAGTTATCAGTTAAAGACAAAACTGAAAACTGATAACCGAAAACTGTAGACTAATTCGCATCATCCGCCTGTTGCAGCCGCCGCAGGAGTTCCACCAGCGGATGCCCTGCCCACCGTCCCGGGTCGTCAGCGTGATACGCGGCCAGCCAGACCGCGCCTTCCGGCGCGCCTGCCGCCGCCAGCAGTTCCGCGCTCCAGGCTGGATGGTGTTCCGTGACCACAAACGGGCGCTGCCACAAGCGGCGAGGGTCGCCATCCTGCCAACGCCGCGCCAGTGCCGGGAATATCCTTCGCAGCAGCACGGCATAGGTTCTCTGCCACGTCCGCAGCGGATACAGCGACTTGCCGGCGTCGTGCAGCAGCGCGGCGACCGCCAGTTCGCGCGGTGTTGGCCCCTGCGCCAGCACGTCGCGCAGCACGTTCAGGCTGTGAAGCTGCTCCCCGCGCTGCAAGCGGTCAAACAGCGCCAGCAGTTCTGGCGTCAGATGCCGGGCGGCCAATTCACGGTCAACCGGCAGCGCGAAGGCGAACAGGTCGGCCAGCCCCTGCCGGAAACGCTGGACGGCAGGAACGCTCATATCCCCAGCAGCAGACGCGTGATGGTAAAGGTCGGCTGGCTGATAAGCGTCCCCAGGATGTTCAGTCCGGGTATCCGCAGGAAACTGAGCAAAATCAGGCCGATCAGGATGTAGTTGGTCGTCTGGGCGTGTTTCTGCCAGGTGTAGGCCAGGTCGGGCGGCAGCAGCGCCAGCACGATATGCCAGCCGTCAATCGGGAAGACCGGCAGCAGATTAAACACAAACAGCAGCACGTTCCAGAACACGAGCTGCCCCAGCACCAGCGCCACCATGCCGAGCGTGCCGCTGACCTGCCCGAAGAATACCGCGCGGAAGATTTCCGCCTCGCGCAGTCCCAGAACGCGCAGGATGAGGGCCGCCACCGCCGCCAGCAGCAGGTTCGACAGCGGCCCCGCCGCGACCGCCGCCAGAAAGCCCCAGCGCGGGTTGCGCATCCGGTGCGCCGCGATGGGCGCCTGCCCCAGAATGCCAAAGCCAATCAGCGCGAACATCAGAAAGCCCAGCGGGTTAATATGCACCAGTGGATTCAGTGTCAGCTTGCCCGCCCGCGCCGGAACCGGGTCGCCCATTTTGTAGCCGATATAATTGTGCGCAAATTCGTGGATAGTCATGCCCATCAGCACCGCGAGCAGGACGGCGATCATCATCTGAATGCTGAGGTTGCCAAACAGCAGCACGGAGTTACTCCCATCAACAGGCGTCAGGACAGCAAAATTGCGGACACCCGAAAGCGATGATTTAGTATAACATACCGAAGTCTGAGTCCCTATTGGTTTAACCTGAGGGATTGGTGAGCGCCGAAATGGGACTTGCGGGGTTATAACAAAAGGGACAGGCATTATTTGGTTAACTACAGGTTGGAAAGTAAACTGATGCCGGAAATCGCGGTGGGAGACCGGGTGCAGATGCGCAAGAAACACCCCTGCGGCAGCGATGAGTGGATAGTGTACCGCGTCGGCGCGGACATCGGCCTGCGCTGCCTGGGGTGCAACCGGCGGGTGCTGCTCGCCCGCCCGGTGTTTAACAAACGGCTGAAACAAATCCTTGCCAGCAGACCAGAACGCGGAGAAGAAATGGAATGAAGCGAGTATTATTTCTGTTTTCAGACACGGGTGGCGGTCACCGGGCGGCGGCGGAGGCTATCCGCGACGCGCTGTATTTACGTTACGAGAATCAGGTGCGTGTCGAAATGATTGACGTGTTCCGGGCGTATACGCCGTTTCCGTTTAAGTACATGCCGGAAATGTACCCCTGGATTATCAACTACAGCAAAACGTCCTGGGGTCTAAGCTACCGTCTGACGAACACAAAGGAAAGCGCCCGGCTCCTCTCGCGCGGGATGTACGTGTCCATCGAAAAAGGGTTGAAGCGCATGTTCCGCGAACATCCGGCGGACGTGGTGGTATGCGTGCATTCCATTCTGACGAACCCTTCCATGAGCGCCCTGTCACGCGCCGAGCGCCGCCCGCCGTTTATCACCGTCGTGACCGATCTGGTGTCCACGCATATGTTCTGGTACGACAAACGGGTAGACCGCTGTCTGGTGCCAACGCAGCCGGCCTTCGAGCGCGGGCTGGAAAGCGGCCTGAAGCCGGAGCAGATGCGGATTACCGGGCTGCCGGTGCATCCCCGTTTTGCCCAGGGGCTGAAGGACAAGGCCTCGGCGCGGCGCGAACTGGGGTGGGATGCCAATCTGCCGACGATTCTGATGGTCGGCGGCGGCGAAGGCATGGGGCCGCTGTTTAAGACCGCTCGCGCGATTAATGACGCAGACCTGAAATGCCAGTTGGTGATTATCGCCGGGCGCAACAAGCTGCTGAAAGACAAACTCGAAGCCAGCGACTGGAACCAGCCAACGCATATTTATCCATTTGTGACCAACATGCCCACGCTGATGGCTGCCGCCGACATTCTGGTGACGAAGGCCGGCCCGGCCACCATCAGCGAAGCCTGTATCGCCGGACTGCCGCTGATTCTCAACGACGCGATTCCGGGGCAGGAAACGGGCAACGTGGATTACGTGGTGGAGAACGGCGCGGGTGTGTTCGCGCCCAGCGTGCGCGAAGTGGTGGACGCGGTCACAGACTGGCTGACGGAGGGCAAAGCCGGCCTCCAGCGCCGGTCGGATAATGCGCGCCGTCTGGGCCGCCCGGAAGCGGTGTGGACGATTGCCGATGAAGTCTGGCAGCACGCTCATAAACCTCTCATTCCTACCAACCGCCGCGCGCCAATTATGGACTTGCCCCGCCGCGCCTTGCGGTAAAATAGAGCGCGGGAGCCGATGCTCCCACACGCTTCCATCGGGATACGCTTTGGGGCGGCAGCAGTGGCCGCCCTTTTAGTCTAACGAGGATTATAAGGATGAAAGTAAAGCTGTTGATCGTGATTGTGCTGGCGCTGCTGGCAGTCGTTCCGATGACCGTCGCGCAGGATGAGCTGCCGCCCGCGCCGATTGAAAATGATGAGGGCGGGCCGGTCGTTATCACCGGCGAAGTGACTTATACCGATCTGTTTTTTACGGCGGGTGTGGGCGAACCGCTGATCGTGCTGGAAGACCAGGCCGGGTTTGTTGACCGCAACCGCTACTTCCTGATGCCGGTCGAATCACAGGTGTTGGGGCAGATCACCTCCGATTTTTACACGTCACCGTTTACCTATTCGCTGGCGCTGCCGGAAGAACCGCAGGGGTCGCTGCGGGATGTGGATCGGGATGGCGAGCAGGATACGGGCGTGATGGTCTACGCCGTTGCCTATTGGGAAAACGTGTGGGGCGATCCATACCTGGAAGAACGCGACCTGTACGGCGGCGGCTGGTCAACGGCCTATGCCTCCACCCGCGTGAACCAGGACCCCTCGGCAGAAGGGGAGATCATCGGCGGTAAATATGTAGTTTACGCGCCGGATGACCAGCAGGGTTTTCCGTCCGGCTTCGGCGACGACGGCAGGCTGTTCACCGGTGATGACCCGATTGTGCGCCTGCCTGCCGGTTATACCGTCGTGGACATGGACACCGACCCGTTCACGTTTGATCGTTCCCGCGAGGCGCAGGTGGATTTGATCGAAGGCGAGCGCGTGCAGGGCGTGGATTTTTCCAATCTCAGCCTGACGGAAGCCTTCGATGGCATGGTGGACATGATGGAGAAGGAATATGCCTTCACCGAACTGAAAAACGTGGATTGGGACGCGCTGCGCGCCGAATTCCGTCCGCGCTTTGAGGAAGCGGAAGCCGCCGATGATGCGACGCTGTATCTGGAAGCGCTGCGCGACTTCATCCTGGCAATCCCGGACGGCCACCACCAGGCGCCGATTGTCGGACCGCTGCAGCAGCAGTTTGAAACCACCGTGTCTGGTGGGCTGGGCATGGCGATCCGCGAACTGGACGATGGCCGCGTGATTACCAACTTCATCGTGCCCGGTGGCCCGGCGGACGAAGCGGGTATCGAGCTGAAGGCGGAAATCCTGGAGATCAACGGCAAGCCGATTGACGAGGCCATCCGCGAAACCATTCCCTGGTCAGCGCCGTTTAGCTCCAAGCATGTGCTGCGTTTGCAGCAGCTTCGTTATGTCATTCGTTTCCCAATTGGCACACAGGTGGATGTTACCTATCGCAACCCGGGCCAGACCGAGCCGCAGACCGTGACGCTGGAAACCTCGGATGAGATTGAGAGCTTCAACTTCTCGTCGTTTAATGTCGGCCTCAGCGGGGTGGAACTGCCACTGGAATACCACCTGCTGCCCAGCGGCGACATGTACGTGAAGATTTACAGCTTCTTCGATAACCAGCGCCTCACGATTACGCTGTGGGAGCGTATGATCCAGACGATGAACGAGCAGGCCATCCCTGGCCTGGTGATTGACATGCGCCAGAACGGCGGCGGCAGCGGTTTCCTGGCCGACCAGATGGCGGCTTATTTCTTCAACGAGCCGCTGGAGATCAGCAACACCGAGACCTACGACGTGTCGCTGGGTAAGTTCTATGCCGACCCGCGCGGCATCAGCCGCTTCTATCTGCCGCCGGAAAACCTGCGTTATGATGGTAAGGTGGCGGTGCTGGTCGGGCCAAGCTGCGCCAGCGCCTGCGAATTCTTCACCTATGCGATGACCTTGCAGGACCGCGCCGCGATTGTCGGGCAGTATCCGACGGCGGGGCTGGGCGGCGGCCAGAAGGCGTTTACCATGCCGGGCGGACTCGTGCTGCAATTCTCCGTTGGGCGCTCGGTTGACCCTGATGGCAATATCATCATCGAAGGCACGGGTGTGGTGCCGACGGTAAAAGTGCCGGTCAACGAAGAAACGCTGTTTGCGGACGGTGACCCGATTCTGGACGCCGCCGTTGAATACCTGAGCGAATAACGGTGACAACGGAGAAGTTACTTATTTCGCTTGCTGCCTGATGGTTGTGTCGGGGCGCACGGCGGTGCGCCCTTATGCCCTTGACAATGATAAATTCATGGGTGTTTTTTACGGCGCGTTTGTTAGGATAGCGGCAGGTTGCCGGTCTATCTTCAGGGCAGCTTAACGGCCTATCTTCGTTAGGAGGGAAATTCCACGCATGAAAGCTGTGATTCTGGCGGCGGGCAAGGCGACCCGTCTGCGTCCTGTGACCCTGACCATGCCCAAGGCGCTGGTCCCGGTCGCCAATAAAACCCTGATCGGTTATGCGATTGACGTGTTAAAAGGTGCCGGTCTGACGGACATTGGCATCGTCGTGAACGATCTGGAGTCGTCTATCCCGCAGACGCTGGGCAAGGGCGAAGGGCTGGGCGTGAATCTGGAATACATCGTCCAGGCGGAGCAGTTGGGGCTGGCGCACGCGGTTGGCCTGTGCCGCCCATTTGTCGGCGACGAGTCGTTCTGCGTGTTCCTGGGCGACAATATCTTCCAGGACAAGATGCAGCCATTGTTCAAAAGTTTTGAGAACTCCGAGATTGAAGCGGCAATCGCCCTGGGCGAAGTCTCCGACCCAACGCGCTACGGGATAGCCGAACTGGACGGCGACTGTGTGGCGCGGGTGGTGGAAAAGCCCAAAGAGCCAAAATCCAATCTGGCGATTGCCGGGGTGTACCTGTTCCGCCCCTCCATTTTTGATGCGATCAGCCGGATTAGACCGTCGTGGCGCAACGAACTGGAAATTACAGACGCGATTCAGACGCTCATCAACGATGGCAGGCAGGTCTGCCCGTACATCCTTAAGGGCTGGTGGATTGACGCTGGCAAGCCGGACGCGATTGTGCTGGCGAACCAGTTGGTGCTGGAAGAACTGCCCTACACCCCCGCGCCGGAGGACAAGGGCCGGATTATAGGCCGGTCGGAGGTATCGCACCGGGTGCTGCTGGGCGCGAACAGCCAGGTGATTGACAGCGTGATTCGCGGCCCCGTCATCATCGGCGACAACACGATTATTCGCAACAGCTACGTTGGCCCGTACACCTCGTTAGGCGATAACGTGCTGGTTGAAGGCAGCGAAATCGAAGCCAGCATTGTGATGAATAACTGCATCATCCGCGATATTCCGGGGCGCATTGATTCCAGCCTGCTGGCGGACAACGCCCAGGTGACAGCGGCACAGCGGATGCCCGCCACGCGCCGGTTTATCCTCGCGGAAAACAGTTACGTGCAGTTATAGTCTTTAGTCATTTGTCCTCAGTCGTCAGTCAAATGCAGCAGTGTGACCGATGACTGTAGACTGGCGACTGAACGCAGCAGCGGCTGGCAGCGTAGAATCACAGATAACGAAGCGTTAGAAGCGGGGGCAGACGATGGCAAACGTATCAGTAGCCGTACTGGGCATGGGACGCTTGGGCGCGTCGGTGGCGCTGGCGCTCAAGCGGTATAACGAACGCAAGGACGCGCCGCATCAGTTTGAGGTGGTCTGCGCCGATCTGCGCGTCGGTGCGCGCGAGGATGCCGCCGCGCTGGGGTTGAAGGTCGAGCGCAACCTGTTTGACGCAGTGCAGAACAGGGACATCGTCGTGCTGGCGCTGCCGTATGCTGACGTGCCCTCCGCCTACAAAACACTGGCGCGGGAGTTCCGTCCCGGCGCGGTGCTGCTTGATCTGTCGCCACTGAAGCAGCCATCGCTGAAATGGGCGGAGGCCAACCTGCCGAACGAAGTACATATGGTTGGCATGACGCCTATCGTCAACCCCGCCTACCTGTTCGACGGGCTGGACGATACCCGCCACGCCGCTGCCGACCTGTTCGACAAGGGCAACATCCTGCTGGTGCCGGGCGTGTCGGCTATCCGTGATGCGATTGAACTGGCGTCCGATTTTTCGGTGATTCTGGGCGCAACCCCCCACTTTGTTGACCCTGCCGAACATGACAGCCTGATGGCGCTGACCGACAATCTGCCGGGGCTGCTGGGTGTGGCCGCCTTCTACACCGCCTACAAACGTCAGGGCTGGAACGACGCGCAGCGCCTCACCAATCCCGGTTTTGGCCGCCTGACACACCAGCTTCATGACACCCATCCCGATGATTTGCGGGACACCTGGCTGAACAACCGCGACAGCCTGCTGCGTCACCTGGACGCGGTGCTGGATACGCTTCAAACGTTCCGCAGCATTCTCGCTACCAATGACCGGGACGCGCTGGACGGGGCGTTGACGGATGCTTCGGAAGCGTACAGCACGTGGATTAACCGCCGCCACAACGCCCGCTGGGAACAGGAAACGCCGCGTGAGTCCGGACCAACGCTGGGCGGCCAGATGATGAACAGCCTGATGGGCGGCTTCCTCTCCAGGCGGTTGGGTGGCCGCAAAAACGGGGATGAAAAAGAATAACGCAACGACGCGAAGGAGCAAAAACACAAATGAGGATAGGCCAAACCCTGTCCTCGTTTTTGTGTTTCAGTCCGAAGCGGCGGCCTGCGCGATTGGCGCCAGCACCGCATCGGTTTGGCGCTGCCGATATAACATGAACGCCACCATTCCCCACAGCAGCATCATGCCGAAGAACGGTAGCGATAACGCCAGCGCGGGCAGCTCCATGTCTGAGGGCGGGCGAAGATAGCCGAGAATCAGAAGGAGATGCATATTAATGAGGATAAGTGCTATCAAACTGAGTAGCTTTAGTCGCAACCTCACCTGAGGTGTCAGCCGGTATGGGGAGCGAAACAAGATCACTAACGGCAGGAGTGCCGAAAGCATCCCATGTAGGCCAAGCGTTGACCCTCCCAAGAGCGCAACCAGCAATACTGCTGAGTATTCAAAATCGTATTTCGCCTCTGGCGTTTGTGCCAGTGGGATGGTAGGTCGTGAAATCAAGTACAGCGTTCCTCCCAT
Source organism: Chloroflexota bacterium (assembly GCA_016223085.1). Taxonomy (GTDB): domain Bacteria; phylum Chloroflexota; class Anaerolineae; order Aggregatilineales; family Phototrophicaceae; genus CFX2. The sequence continues at coordinate 308,680 of JACRPS010000003.1, read as the reverse complement.
TAGCGCCAGTAGCAAGCCATAGCGCGTGATGGTTAGCAGTGTGGGGCTGACCAGTACTGGTATCACTTGCGGCGAATCCATAAACATTTTCTGAGCAAAACCGAGGACCGAGTTATTGGAATGATTCAGGTAAGGTTGACCTTCAGCCGCCAGTTCCGGCAGCACATTCGTAAAATAATAAAGCAGCGTATCAGTGCCGGAAATGACCGCTTGCAATAGAATGATGATCAGGGTTGTAGCAACTCCAGCGAACACGACGCGCCACTCCCGTTTCCACATAAAGTAGGCCAGCAGCAATCCGGGATAAAATTTTGTCCATACGGCAGTTGCCAGCAGCACACCCGCCAGCAACGGGTGCTGCTCGCGGTAGGCCGCCCATGCGCCTACCGTTAGCGCGAAAAGGATGATCGTTATTTGTCCAAACAAGAAAGATTGGTAGGTAGCAACCAGAAAGATAGGCGCTGTCCATAAGATAAGCCGTTGATGATGCTGTGTTACATGTCGGCTGAGCAGAGCCAGCGTCACCAGCAGAACAATCACATTGACAGCAAACCACAGTCGTTCGGCTGAGGATTGGTCTGGGGTTAGCGCCACCAGCGGCGACATCAGTTGGATTTGCAATGGTGGGCCGACATAGTCTATGCTGCGCAGATTTTCATACAGGGGAATACCATTCAGGAGGCGCTGGATTCCCCGGTAGTAATAACTAAAATCACCCCCCCCGTTAGGGTGATACACATACAGATAAAATGTCGCCGCCAGGAATAGCAGCCACAGCAGGCCGACCAGCAGCCAGTAACGGTTAAAAGGTATTTTCATTGCTTTACCTCGATGCCGGTGATTTCGTGCCCATTTGCAGTCGTGTACGGGCTGTCAGCGTATCCGCCCCATAGTAGTCCGCGGCACAAGTGTTGATGCTTTTCTCCCCATCGGGCGCGATGATGTCCAGTGCGGCGCGCCTCCCGAGGTCTACCGTCAGCATGTGCGTGACGATGTTCCGTTCTCCACGCTCAACAGCAGCGCGGATTTCCCGATCACGGGTGTCCCATTCGTTGGCATATGTGCGAAAGTCGGGTACGTCCACCAGAACTTGACTGGCCGACGCGATTGGGCCAACTAGCAGAATGACAACCATAATCGCTGAGGTTATCAAACGCGCACCAGGTGTCAGACGAGATTGCGAATGGCGGGCGCTTAATCCCATCACAGCACCCCAGAAGATCGCTGTACCAATCAGGATAAATTGGGGCAGGATATAAACGCGCGCCGCCGGGGGATTGCCGGTTCCCTGGATGGGTGGCGCGAGACACGCCGCGATAAGTATAAACGCCGTCAGCGCCGACAGCACCAGCAGCTTTTTAACGGTGACTAGTGGCAGGCGAAGATGAGCAGGCACCGCCTCAACCTGATAGCAGATGAACAAGGGAACCAAAACCGCCACGATTAACGGAATGGTGGAAAACCTGCCGGCAGCGATAATGGGAAATGCCGCGGTGGTTAGCAGGGTCTTTCCGATAACCTCTGGCAGCGGGATGGCTTCAAAACGTGCCATTCGCGCCGCATTCCCCGGCGCTACAACGATGATAAGCAGCGCTGTCAGTGAGCCGGCAATCCCAGCAGCCAGCAGCTTCAACCCGACACGCCGGCAGGGCACAGGCGCGAACGCCAGCGCACCAACAAACGCCAACGCCAAGACAGTTGTTTGGAACGCGACGTAAACTTCTGATAATCCACCTGCGATGAAGGTTATGCTGACGGTGACAACGACTGCACGGAGTGGGGTATGTCCGGGATTCTGCCGATATACGGAAATCCAATATCCGATGAGAAATGTGATCGCAAGCAGCGGCGTAGTATAAGGGATAACCGCGCCCAACCAGTACAACGACTGGATAAGACTGGGTGTGCCGTCTAATACAGCATAAACAACCAGACTGCCACACATAACTGCATACCAGCGCGGCAGCGGCATTCGAATGAGCCGAGCAATCTGATACATCGTCCACACAGCGATGATTGTCCACCCGGCCAGCACCAGCGAGGGCAGGAAGCCGGCCATTCCCGGCCCCAGATATGCTGCTAGGCCCTTTACGGTCCAGTTTGTATACTGCCCTGCCCAATGGTTGTACCACCACACCGCAGAACCAAAAACGCCATCAGAAAGCGCACGCGCCGTTGTGCAGTAATCGTCTGCCAAGTAGCGGCTGTACTGCCCCAGATACCCCATTGCCAGCAGCGGCAGCAGCAGCGCCACGATCACCAGCGTGGGGAGAAGCCTTGCGGTTAATTTTGCCATGCGTATTCCTGTCACTGTGGCGGGCTTGTCAACGTACTCTTCGGATTGATGAGCAAAAACCCCCTTAGATCGTACACCAACCCTGCCGTCGAAAGCATAAAAAACGGTGCTTATCAACTGCTAAACGGCTTTTTATCTCGATTTCATACCGTTTTTAGCCGTTAGGAGTAGATTGAAATATGGTATGTAAGCCCTGCATATCGCAGATGCTTGTCAGTCAATTCGGGAGGAGAACCATGTTAAACCGACGATCTGTTTCGATTTCCCTGATGCTGCTCCTGGCGCTGGTTCTGGCGCTGTTTGCGGCGAACCTGGCCGTCGCGCAGGATGAAGCGACACCGGAAGCGACACCGGAAGAGGCTACGCCAGAAGCCGCGCAGCCGTTTCTGGGCGTGCTGCTTTCGGCGGTGGATGATGGTGCGCGGGTTGAGGAAGTCGTGGCCGGCAGTCCCGCCGAGGACGCGGGATTACAGGTAGGCGATGTGATAACGGCGATTGGTGGCGAGGCCGTCACCGCCGAAACCGCGCGCGACGTGCTGGCGCAGCACGCAGTTGGCGATACGGTCACGCTGGATGTGCAGCGCGGCGACGAAACGCTGTCGCTGGATGTGACGCTCGCTGAACGCCCGCAGCGGACCGAGCCGGACGTGAACATTCAGATTATGCCCGGCATGGCGTCGCTGTTTGGCCTGCGGCTGGAACAGACCGACGAGGGGCTGGTTGTGCGCGAGGTGGAACCGGATTCCGCCGCTGCCGAAGCCGGATTCGAAGTGGGCGACGTGATTACGAAGGTAGGTGACACCGAGATCAGGCAGCCGTCTGACATTCTACAGGCCCTGACCAGCCTGGACACGAGCCAGCCGGTGACGGTTGAAGTGCAGCGTGGTGGCGAAACGGTCACGCTCGAAATCTCGCTTGACAATCTGGTCATCCCGTTTGGCGAAGGGCGCGGTTTTGCCATGCCGTTTGATATGCCCTTTGGCATGATGGGCGGCGGTGCGCGCCTGGGCGTGCAGTTTGTGACGCTGGACGAAAAGACGGCGGAAGAACACAACGTCACCCAGACCGAGGGCGCGCTGATTATGGAAGTGACAAAAGATTCACCGGCGGAGAAGGCCGGGCTGCAAGCGAATGACATCGTGACCGCTGTTGACGGCGACAGGGTGGACGCCGAGCGCACCCTGCGTGACCGCCTGCTGGCGTATGAGCCGGGCGATACCGTCACGCTGACGGTGCTGCGCGACGGCGAAACGATGGATGTGGAAGTGACGCTGGATGAGGCTGACTTCAGCAACATGATGCCCGGCTTCCGCTTCTTCGGCCCGGATGGGCGCGGCATGGGGCGCGGCTTTATGCACCCGCCGATCCCTGGGCAACCGGATACGCAGCCGGAAGAAACCCCGCAGCCGAACGTGTAAAATGGCGGGCGAAAACAGAATCGTAAGCTGAGAGATGACTGTAGGGGCGCACCGCGGTGCGCCCTTACGCGTGTGTTCAGGCGCTTTCATCGCAGTAGCGCCCGCGTTTCAAATCTGTTAGAATTCACGGTTGTCTAAACCTCAACCTTATCCCGTTTTACACTGAGGTTGTGACAACACGTCTTGATGCCAAACTTACGCGAACTCCACGAACTCGAACCGACTTTAGGTGAACTGGTGCTCGATCTGCTGCGGGCGCGGTTTGAATATCCCGAACTGGTACTCAGCCCGCCGCTGGACGCGCGCGGCGAAGTCTCCGCCAACGCCGTCCGCGTGACGCAGCACTACACCACCGCGCTGCTGGCCTACGGCTTTGCTTCCGACCAGGACGAACTGCGCGAGGCTGCTGACTGGTTTGCCACGCCATTCCCCAACGAAGCGCACCGCCGGATTGACGCCGTTGAGATGAACCGGCTGGAGGCGCTGCTGAGTCTGTGCCCGGACCATCCGAGCGTGCTGCCCCGGTTGCAGCAACTGCTGCAACAGCGTACGCCAACCGATTATTTTGATATCCAGTCGAGCGATCTGGCGTTTGATACGTTGTGGACGATCAAGGTGATGGCGCTGGCGCGGGAAAAGGGCGTGCTGAACGGCCTCATGGCGGAAGACGACCTGCGCAAGTGGTCGAACCGGATGGTGCAGGATACCCGCCGTGACAAGGACCTGGCACTGGCGCTGCGGCTGCGTCATGAACTGGTCGGACGGCTGACGCCGGGGCAGCAGCGCAAGCATCTGGCCGACCTGTTGCGGATTGCTGAGCAAAGCGGCGGATTGTGGGGTTTAAGTCAGGACATGATGGGCATCGGTCAGTCCATCCAGCAGCAGGCGCTGACGGTAGACCTGATCGCCGATTACCGCGAAATCTTCCGCGAAACGATGCTGAGCACGTGTTATGTGATCGAAAACCTGATGCCGATGCTGCCCGCCTACCCGGAGGTCGAGCCGGTGGTGTGCCGGGCGATGGAACTGTGGTGGGGCGTGTTTCACGGGCCGAACGCGGTTCATACGCTGCGGTCGCTGTTCCCCAATCCGTATGATTACCTGCTGATTGTCTCTCGCACGCTGGTATCGCTACGGGCCTTTCTGGAACATCCCCTCATTCGCTGGGGTGCGAGCTACATTCACCGTAAGCTGGCGGCACAGCAGGTGCGGCAGGTGGAGCCAACGGATACGGTCAACATCAAAAAGGCGCTCCAGAACTGGATTCAGGTTGACCTGGAGAAGCCGCCGGAACAGATGCGGCTGGGCATGTCGGACTCAAACGTGGTGCGGATTCGCCCGCGCATCTGCAACCCGATGCAGCCGGAGGACGATACCTTCCGGCTGGCGATTCCGAACGCCGACTCGCTGGTGGTGAAGTACGGCCCGATAGACGAAATTGACGCCGAGCGCGACAACTACGACAAGCTACCGTCGGCGATTAAAGACTGTTTTGTGAACATCCCGCAGCCGAGTTACGTGGACCCGGTCAAACGCCGTGCCTACGTCATTATGGCTGACCTTAACCGCTACCGGACGCTGTACGACGCGCTGCAAAAAGTGCCGCAGATTCACGAGGCGCTGGTAAACGAACTGGGGCTGTTCCTGCTGCGCGTTCACCGGGGAGATGGTCGCCCGCGCCTGTCCACGCAGGACGGCCTGCTGATGCAGCTTTATCTGATGCCGATGCAGGAGCATGTCCGGCAGGTCTTCAGCTACATTCTGGAAAACCGCCTGCTGGACAGCCCCGACAAGCAGCGGTACGCGCTGAACCTCCAGCGGACGCTACTGGAAATGGTCGGGCAGTTGGTGCGCCGCCAGCTTGATCTGGAAACGTTCCCGATTGCCTGTATGCACGGCGATCTGCACTCGCGCAATATCATGGTGCGCCGGCTTAAACAGCGCGATTCCGGCAGTGACAGCGAACTGGACTTCAAGCTGATTGATCTGGAGAAATTCCGCCGCAATGGTGACGCGGCGATGGACGTGGGCGAACTGCTGGTAGACCTGGAACTGCTGCGCGCGCCGCGCAACGTGGCTGCCGACCGTGACCCGATTGTATCGCTGATGCGGGCGATTGCCGATACCTACACCATTTTTGCCCGCGAGCGTGAGGACGTGAACTTCAGCACGCGGGTGCAACTGGCGCAGGCGCGGTCGCTGCTCCGGATCGCCAAGGGGCGCACCAAACAGGGTGAACTGTCGCTGCGGGAAAGCCGCAAGGGGCCGGCCATCCGCGTGGCTTTTGACGCTCTCAATGACGCAGAGCAGGCATTGGAGTATTTAAAGCAGGTGGTAGCCGTCCTGGGTTAACCGGCAGCCCGCGCCCCGGAGTACCGACCGTTTGGTTCCGGTGTTTGATTCCTGGGCTGAGGCGATGCCGACGGGATGCAGGCTTGAAGGGCTGCTGCGGGCTGACTATAATCACCCCCCGGTGTACGCCATCATATAAAGAGACACATAAAAGATGAGCATCAAACAAACACTGCTGGATCGCCTGAACAACCGGACGGCTCGCGTGGGTGTGGTCGGTCTGGGCTACGTCGGCCTGCCGCTGGCGGTCGAATTTGCCGAAGCCGGGTTTACCGTGCTCGGCGTGGATGTATCCGCCGAAAAGGTTAATCTGCTGAATCAGGGGGAAAGTTACATTCTCGATGTACCGACCGAGCGCGTCAGGCCGCTGGTGCAGAGTGGCAAGCTGTGTGCTTCCACCGAGTACAGCGTGCTGCGCGAGGCGGATACGGTCAGCATTTGCGTGCCCACGCCGCTGCGTAAAACCAAAGACCCGGATATGTCTTACGTGATCGATTCGGTGAATGCCGTATCGGAAGTGGCGCACGAAGGGATGCTGATCGTCCTGGAAAGCACGACCTACCCCGGCACGACCGAAGAAATTATCATCCCACGATTGGAAGAACGGGGTTTTAAGGTCGGTGACAACGTATTTGTGGCTTTTTCGCCAGAGCGGGTTGACCCCAGCAACCCCAAGTATGGTGTGCGCAACACGCCGAAGGTGGTCGGTGGTGTCAGCCCGGCCTGCACCGAAGTCTCCGGCGTGCTGTACCGGACGGCGGTTGACCAGGTGCTGGAAGTCTCGTCGCCGACGGCGGCGGAGATGGTCAAGCTGCTGGAGAACACCTTCCGCGCCGTCAACATCGGCCTGGTGAACGAAATGGCGCTGATGTGCGACAAGCTGGGCGTAGATGTATGGGAAGTGATTCGCGGCGCCTCGACCAAGCCGTTTGGGTTTATGCCGTTTTATCCGGGGCCGGGGCTGGGCGGCCACTGCATCCCGATTGACCCGCTGTACCTGAGCTGGAAGCTGAAATCATTGAACTACAACGCCCGCTTCATCGAACTCGCCAGCGAAATTAACACCTCAATGCCGTTGTACGTAGTGAACAAGGTGCTGCTGGCGCTGAACGACGACGGCAAGGCGATCAAGGGGTCAAAAATCGTGGTGCTGGGTGTGGCCTACAAACGCGACGTGAACGACGTGCGCGAAAGCCCGGCGCTGGACATCATCGGCCTGCTGCAGGAACGCGGCGGCGAGGTGGTCTATCACGATCCTTACATCGAACAGGTACGTTTGGATGGTGGCGAGATCATGCATGGCGTCGAGTACAGCGACGCGCTGCTGGAGGAGGCCGACTGTGTGGTGATCGTGACCGACCACACCTGGTTTGACTGGCAGCACGTGGTTGACCACAGCCGCCTGATCGTGGACACGCGCCATGCCACTTACCCGCGCACCGGCAGGGCGCGGATTGTCTCGCTGTAATCAGCCGTTTGAAGGGGTAGGGGCGCACGGCTGTGTGCCCCTACAGACAGACTGTCTGTTGCAAACGGCCCGAAAGATTGCTTAAAGGAGCGGCTATGGAATTACCCTTTCACCTGCGCGCCTTACCGCCGGAAGCGCTGGACGTGCTGCGCTTCTTCAGCCGATTGGAGGAGCCAATCGCCCACGCGACCTACATTATGGACGAACTGGGCCTGAGCGAACGCGCTTTTGGCAAGGTCGTCCGGCGGCTGGTTACCAAAGGGTATCTTCAGATGGGCGGCGATCAGATTTACCGGCTGACGGATTTTGGCTATTCGTCGGTGGAAGAACTGGCCGCCTATGATGAAGAAACGCCGCCCGAACCCCTGGACGACTCGCAGCCGATGATCGCCCTGCGTCAGATTTTCCGCCGGCTGGTGCTGGTCACGCCGCGCCCACTGGTCACTGCCATGCCGACACCAGTACAGGTGGGCTTCAACCGCGCGGCAGAGGCGTTCCCGCAGCCAGTTGAGATGGTCGTGCGGCTGTCGCTGGTGCACGGCGACTCGACACGCCCGCAGGAGTGTTCGTTTAATTTGACGGATGAACCGGCCTTCCACACCTTCCAGGTCACACCAGGGCGTTACACCCAGATGCGGCTGCGTTTGCAGGTGTACCAACTGGGGGACAACCCGGACGACATCGCGGTCGCCGGGGGAATGTATGTGGATGTTCCGGTCGTTGCCAGCGCGCCGCCGGGTCGGACCGATCTCGCGGCCTACGGCGCTGATATTCGTGTCACTGCTTAAAAGGAGTCTATGACCGCCCAGGCTAATGTTCAATATCCCCGCCGGCGCTGGGTGCGCGGCCCGATTCGCTTCATGGGACGCGCCCTGACCGGCCTGCTCACCCGGCTGACCATCACCGGTCGGGAAAACCTGCCGCCGAAAGGCCCGCTGATTGTTGTTGGCAACCACGTCGCCATGCTGGAAGCGGCGCTGATGGTGCTGTACACGCCCTATGATCTCGAACTGATGGCGGCAGGCGAAATCCCGCTCGACCCCCGGTACGCTCCGTTTGCCAACGCCTATGGCTTCATTCCCGTTCGGCGCGGCGCGATGGACCGGCAGGCGATGGAAGCCGCGCTGACCGTGCTGAATCAGGGTGGCGTCATCGGCATGTTCCCGGAAGGTGGTATCTGGGAGAGCGCCTTCAAACGCGCCCGTACCGGTGTGTCGTGGCTGAGTTACCACGCGAGAGCGCCGATTCTCCCGATTGGCTTCGGCGGCATTGATGGCGCGCTGGCAGCGGCGCTGTCGTTCAAGCGCCCACGCCTGTCCATGAACATCGGCGAACTGATGCCACCGATTCAGGAGGAGCAGGGCAAGCCGCTGAAGGTGGTGCTGGAGGAAGGCGCGCGCCGTGTGATGGCGCGTATTGAATCGCTCGTGCCAGAAGAAGACAAACGCCGCTGGAATCGCATCCGCGATGAACGGTTTGAACTGCATGTCGTGGCACAGACGCCGGACGGCACGCCGGTGATTATCCCGCCGGAACTTGCGATCACCGAGGCCGACATGCTGGCGAAATTTTTCCACCGTCCGCTGCTGCTGGATGTGCTGACGCGCAATATCAAGCTGCCGGTGGAGGCGCTCAAACATCTGGAGCGCGAACACGACCCGCAGCGGCTGGCGGACGCGGCAGAACGGGCACTCGGTTATCTGAATGACAACCCGCACTTTCTGACCTACCGCTTTGGCTACGAGCAGGGCAGCGGCATGAGGCAGGGACTGACACAACTGCGCGACCTGTGCCGCTGGGCGCAGGCCAACCGGTACGAGGTGTATGTGTCGCCGGTCCGCCGCTACAAACGGCGTGGCAGCGACGAGGAAATTGTCGAGGAGCACCCCGGCGCGCTGCCGCCGCTGTAGTCCACCAACGTTGAAGGTAAGAACTGTAGGGGCGGCCAGTCTGGTCGCCCCTATGGCGTTATTTGGGGAAAGAGGACTTTTCACGCCGTTGGCGAACTGATTTACCCCCTCCCTGCTGGCTGCGACTCAACCGGGGACGAACGTCGCCTGAAAGAAGGGGGGCAGGGTTTATAACCGCGCCGTTTTTCAAGTTTCCTGACTGAAAGGGAAGGCGATGCGAAGATATTATTAAGTTCGTATATTATGAATTTTTCCGTAAAATTACGTCTTCTGACACAAAATGAGCGTATCATAAGAGCTAAAGCCTTTTTCTGAAAAGATGGAGTGGGGCTGTGGAATCACAGGTGCTACCGGTCACAAAAGGTTGGCCGTCGTTGTTTCTGAAATGGCTGCTGGCCGTTTCGTACAGCATCGGGCACGCGGCCTCAACTGCTGGCCTGTGCATGGTTTGCACGCTTCTGCTGGTGCCGGTGGTGGTCCTCGGCCACAACACGCAGTTCCTGATCGTGCCGGTGGCTGTGTCGCTGGCGGCGTCAGTGTTTGCCGCCTATCGCCAGCAGAGTCTGTGGCATGTCGAGCAGCGCAACCAGGAGAACCGCAGTACCGAGGCGCGCTTTCAGGCATTATTTGACCAGGCCAGCGACGCCATTTTTCTGTTGGGCGCCGATGGTAACTATCTGATGGTGAACCAGGAGGCGGCCCGGCTGCTGGGTTACACGGTGGACGAACTGGTGGGGATGTACTACCTCCACAACGTCGCCGAGAGCGAACGCGCCCAGGCCGAAAACGCGCTGCTGGCCATCCGGCGCGGTGAAACGCTCTCCCCCCAGGAACGAACGCTCGTCAGGAAAGATGGGAGCGAGATCCCGGTTGAAATCAGCGTCTCTGCCGTGCGGGATGCGCAGGGGGAACTGATGTTCATCCAGAGCACCGCGCGCGATCTGACCGGTCGGCGGCAGGCGGAAATGCAGCGGCTGGACCTGGAAGTTACCCACGCGCGGATGGAAACCCTGCGGCGGTTCATCGGCGAAGCGTCCCACGATCTGCGCACGCCAATTGCGGTTATCAATACCAGCCTGTACCTGCTGCGTAAGAAACTGCCGCCAGAGTTCTCCAGTTCCCGCCACATTGACGCGATGGAAGCGCAGACCAAAAACATGGTGCGTATCCTCGACAATCTGGGCCGGCTCTACGATCTGGACGAGGCCGACACGCCGTTTAGCTTTGGATACGTTAACCTGAACACACTGGTAAACCGGCTGCTGGAACAGTGCGAACCGCTGGCACAGGAGAAAAACCTGACGCTGCGCGCCCGGCTGGCGCCGGGGAAAGTGTTTGTGCGCGCCGACGACGTGCAACTGACGCGCGCGGTGCAGAATCTGGTGATGAATGCCATCAACTATACGCTGGATGGCGGGCAGGTGACGGTATCGGTCAACGCCAGCGGCAGCCGCGCCCTGCTGGAAGTACGGGATACAGGCATTGGTATTTCGGTGGAAAACCTGCCCTATATCTTTGACCGCTTTTACCGGGCGGACACGGCCCGACCGATTCACCAGGGTGGGCTGGGACTGGGACTGACGATCACCCGCAAGATCATCGAGATTCACGGCGGAACCATTGAGGTGGAGAGCCAGCCGGGGCAGGGTAGCAGCTTCCGAATTCTGCTGCCGCTGCCAGAAAAACAGCCGGTGGGGGAACAGTTTATCTGATGCGACCGAAAACACGCGGCGAAGCCGAAGCCGATTTCACGCGGGCGGTGGTGAAGTTCGAGAAAGAGTACCTGGGGCGCGGCCCGACCGACGCGCGCACCCTGTTTCTGAACGACCTGATTCTGGTGCGGCTGCGCGGCATTTTAACCCCGGCGGAAGCCAAACTGGCCGAGAGCCGCGAGGGTCAGGCACTGGTGAAGGAAACCCGTCGCCAGTTGTTTGAAACCTCGCGCCCTCTGCTGGAACAGATGGTGCAGGAAATCACCGGCTGCCACCTCATCAGCCTGCATACCGACATGAGCACCCGCACGGGAGAACGAATCGTCGTGCTGGTGGTTGACGCCGACCTGAATGAACGTTTTGTTTAGCCGGACAACCGTCAGTCAGGCGGTGGCCGGTCGGCAGGTAATGGCAGGCAAACATCCCCTACACTAGCTGTAACCGTTATATCCCTGCTTATCATCCCTGAAAGGAATTGTTTATGTCCCGCCTGTGCCGCTGCTGGCTGCTTATGAGTTGCCTGCTCCTGCTGCTCGTTCCCACCGCTGCCGGTCTGGCTCAAACTGAACTCACTGCTGCAACCACCAATAATCTTAAACTGCGCGCCGGCCCGGGGCGTGGCCATCCGCAGCTTGCCAGCCTGCCGGCGGGCGTGGTAGTCGTGCTGGAAGCGCGCAGCGACCGCGCCGACTGGGCGCTGGTGCATATGGCAGACGGTAGCGCGCGCGGCTGGGTCGCAGCCGCCTACCTGCGTCCGGGCGAGGGCGTGCGGCTGGGTGATCTGCCGGTATCTGCCGAACAGATGGCCGCGCCGGAGTACAGCCTGCTGGACCACCTGCGCAGCCTGCCGGTGGTGCCGGGCTTAACCACGACCGGGCGCGCGGTTTACGAACGTGGTCTGGCGCTGGGGAATGACCCGCATCGCTTCTCCAAGGTCGGCGACTGCCAGAATATCCCCCTGATGTTTCTTGGGCCGTTTGACCGGGGGGAATACAACCTCGGCCCGTATAGCGACTTGCAGGCGACGATTGATTATTTCGCCGGTTCGTTTGGACGCGACAGCATGAGCGTGCGGCCCGGCTTTAACGTCTATGCCGTGCTGGACCCGAACTGGGCCGGAGACGGCTGCCAGGCCGGGGAAAGCCCGCAGGCCTGTGAATACCGGCTGTGGTGGCCAGCATTTGTGATCGTCAGCCTCGAAATCACCAGCGGCATCACCGTTGAGCGATATGAATCGTCGCTCCGCACCATTCTCAGGTTCTGGATGGACAACGGCGTGGTGCCGATCCTGGCGAGCAAGGCCGATAACCGCGAGGGAGATTGGCGCTTTAACGCCGTGATCGCGCGGTTGGCCGGGGAGTTTGACATTCCACTGTGGAACTTCCTGATGGCCGCCCAGTCGCTGCCCGGTTTTGGGCTGGAAGATGGATTCCACCTGACGTTTGCGCCCAACGATTTTGCCAGCGCAGATAACCTGAAGGCGGGCTGGCCCTGGCGCAACCTGACGGCGCTGCAAACCCTGGACGCGATGCGCCGCGCCGTGAATTAACCGGGAAGCAAAAAGCCCCGCTGCGAAGACTGGGGCTTAAGATGATGAAGGCAGCCTGGTTATTCCAGTGTGCTGCCTTCTCCGGTCTGCGCCAACAATTGTCTGAGTTCGTCAGCGCATTTGTTCATTGCTCTGGCAAAACCGGTGCGATAGCCCCGCTCATAATCATCCATCGTCCCTCGAATGCTAGTCAGGGGCGGGGCTGCGGCCTGCCAGGTACGGAGTAGCTCCGCTAGCTGCTGCCGTAAGCGTTCGGTCATTGTTACCTTTCGCCTGTCGTTGACGGTTATGGTAATTTATAACGACAAGCATTACGATTATCATCAGTTTCTATCAGAAGATCATTGATTGCTTGTCAGAAATGCGTATTTGCCCCACAAGTACTAGACGGAGTTTTATTCTTTATAGATGCTTCACCTTATGAAGTCTTAAGCTCTTGGTCCTCTTATCCCCCCATTTTTAGGGGGTGACGCTCACAAGCCTCATGCTATGATGTGCTTCGAGCCTGATCTTGTGTCAGGATCATCAAACGAACTCGGCAGACCAAACAAGGGGTTCAGAACCAGTTGTAAAGTAGGCCGGCGTCACGGCTCTTGCGGGCATTGATGTCGGCTTTTTAATTTTCGACAGCAGACCGAGGGTGGGAATGCAAATCAAACCGGTTGAAACACAAATAGCAGTCAATAACACGATCAGCCAGCCCTGGCATACGCTTGATATGGATGCCACGCTGCAAACGCTGGCCGTTAATGTCAACGAGGGTTTATCCGAGAGCCAGGTAACGCAGCGGCAGCAGCAGTACGGGCCAAATGAACTGGTGGAACGCGGCTTAAAAAGCCCGCTGGCGATTCTGTGGGAACAGATCACCAATCCGCTGGTGCTGCTGCTGATCTTCGCAGCAATTATCTCCGCCTTCCTCGGCAAAGCCGACAGCGTGATTGCGATTGCGGCCATCGTTGTTTTAAACGCGGTGCTGGGCGTGGTGCAGGAATACCGCGCCGAACAGGCGATGGCCGCCCTGAAGAAGATGGCCGCGCCGCTGGTGCGGGTGCGCCGCGCCGGACAACTGGCGGACATCCCCGCGCGCGATCTGGTGCCGGGTGACATCGTGCTGCTGGAAGCCGGCAGCGTGGTGCCCGCGGACGCTCGGCTGGTTGAAGCGGCCAATCTCCGGGTGCAGGAAGCCTCACTCACCGGCGAATCGCAGCCGGTGGAAAAAGACCTGGCGGCTTTGAACGACGCTAATGCGCCGCTTGGCGACCGGCACAACATGGTCTACATGGGCACGGCTGTCACCTACGGGCGCGGTACGGCAGTGGTGGTTGAAACGGGCATGAAAACCCAGCTTGGCCGTATCGCCGAACTGATTCAATCGGTGGACAGCGACAAAACGCCGCTGCAGCGCCGTATGGGCGAGGTAGGCCGGGTGCTGTTTGTGGCGGCGATTGTGGTGATGGTTATCGCCTTCATCATCGGCATCATCACCGGCGAAACAGTTGAACAGGTGCTGCTGAACGCGGTAGCGATTTCGGTGGCGGTTGTGCCGGAAGGGCTGCCCGCCGTCGTGACGATTGCGCTGGCGCTGGGCGCGCAGCGGATGCTCAAGCGCCGCGCGCTGATCCGCAAGCTGCCGGCGGTTGAAACACTCGGCTCGGTGACAACGATCTGTTCCGACAAAACCGGCACGCTGACCGAAAACAAAATGACGGTGGTGCTGGTGGACGTGGCCGGACACAGCGAGGACATTAACGCGGTGATACGCGGCGGGATGCCGGCGCTGCTGTCGGCCAACGGCAGCGCCGAACCGCAGGATATCGCCCACGCGCTGCTGCTGACCGGCAACGCCCTGTGCAACGACGCTGCGCTGCAAAGCGATGACGAGAAACCCGGCGACTTCCGTGCCATTGGTGATCCGACTGAAGGCGCGCTGGTGGTCGCGGCAGCCCGGTTTGGGTTGTGGAAGACGCGGCTGGACCGGACCTTCAGGCGCGTGGGCGAAGTGCCGTTTTCATCGGAGCGCAAGCGCATGACGACGGTGCATTTGCTCGACGAAAGCGTGCCGGCGGATGACAACGCCAGCTATCTCATCCACCTGATGCAGACCAAAGGGGCGCCATATATCGCCTTCACCAAAGGTGCGGTGGACAGCCTGCTCGACGTGTGCGACCGCGTGTGGGTAGACAAACAGATCGGGCCGCTGACGGCGGAGTGGCGGCGGCGGATTGAGCAGGCCAATAACGACATGGCGCAAAACGGCCTGCGCGTGCTGGGGCTGGCTTTCACCCGGCTGGTACAACTGCCGGAGCAGTGGGAGCCGGAGAACGTCGAACGCAATCTGGTGTTTGTTGGGATGGTCGGCATCATTGACCCGCCGCGTGCCGAAGTGAAGCAGGCGGTTGCGACCAGTCGCCAGGCCGGTATCCGCCCGGTGATGATTACCGGCGACCACCCGCTGACCGCGCTGAACATCGCCCGGCAGTTGAATATTGCCGGCGAGCAGGACACGGTGCTGACCGGCCATGAACTCAACCACATGAGCGAGGCCGATCTCGATAATGTGGTGGAGAAGGTGGCGGTCTACGCCCGTGTGTCACCGGAACACAAGCTGAACATCGTGCAGGCGCTCCAGAAGAAAGGCCATATCGTCGCCATGACCGGCGACGGCGTGAACGACGCGCCGGCGCTCAAACGCGCCGACATCGGCGTGGCGATGGGCATCACCGGCACGGCGGTGTCGAAGGAAGCGTCCGACATGGTGATTCTGGACGATAACTTCGCCACCATCGTCAGCGCGGTTGAGGAAGGTCGCACCATCTATGACAACGTGCGCCGCTTTGTGAAGTACCTGCTGGCGAGCAACACAGGCGAACTGTTTGTGCTGCTGGCGACGCAGCTAGTGGCGCTGATGACTATCCCGCTGACCACGCTGCAAATCCTGTGGATGAACCTGATTACCGACGGCATCCCGGCGCTGGCGCTGGGGGTGGAAAGAGCCGAACGCGGCGTCATGCACCGTTCGCCCTATGAGCCGAACGAGAGCATCTTTGGGCAGGGGCTGGGGCGCCATATCCTGATCGTCGGCTTCCTGCTGGGTGTGACCGGCCTGCTGCTGGGCATCTGGGCGTTTAACAACTACCAGGCGGAAGCTGCGCCGGTCGCCGCCGAACTCGGCCTGACGATGGAACAGATGGTGGAAGCGCAGCGCGTGGACATTAACCTGGCGGACGCGGCGCTGGTTGCGGCGGAGGCGGAACGTCTGGGCATCACGCCGGAGCAGCTCACGCGGGCGATTGAGACCGAACGCACCTTCAACTACAACGCTTTCACCTGGAATACGATGGTGTTCTTCTTCCTGACCATCGCCCAGATGGGGCACGCACTGGCAAACCGGTCGCACCGCGAATCCACCTTTGTGATCGGCTTCTTCGGCAACCGTTTCCTGGTGATCGCCGTCGTGCTGACGATCATCCTGCAGTTGATCGCGGTATACGCGCCGTTTTTCAACCACATTTTTAACACCAGACCGCTGACGCTGGAGCAGCTTGCCATCTGTCTGGTCCTCAGCACTATCGTGTTCTGGGGAGTGGAACTGGAAAAGCTGCTGGTCCGGCGCGGGGTGTTTAAGGGCTAATTCTGTAGGGACATGGCGCCGCCATGTCCCTGCACCAAAACGCAAAAAGTTCAGTGAACTTGGAGGCAAGGGTATGAACGGGTGGGTGATTGTGCTGCTGGGCATCGTGTTTATCGGGGCGGTCGCCATATTCCTCGACCCCGGAGTCGGGTTCTTTATGGCCGCCGTGCTGTTGCCGCTGCTCATCATCGAGTATGTGATCCAGTCGAATTACGTACGGGTGCTGCGCACGCTGGTAGATCGTTACCGGGCCTGGCTGCTGCGGCGCAGCGCCTGAAGTTTGACACAGGCAACGCATCAGAAGAACGGATGGTTTTTAACGCAATATTTACGGGGAGTCACTATAAATGCAAACGGGTAATCTGGTGAAAACAACCGTCCTGATGGCGGTACTGACGGGCATCTTTGTCCTGATCGGCTCGGCGCTGGGCGGCACGGGCGGCATGCTCATCGCCTTCGGTTTCGCCGTGCTGATGAACATGGGCATGTGGTGGTTTTCGGACAGCATCGCGCTGCGTTTCAGCGGCGCGCGTGAGGTCAGCCGCGAGGAAGCGCCTGATCTGCACGGACTGGTGGAAACGCTGGCAGCGCGGGCGACACTGCCGAAGCCGCGAGTTTACCTGATCGAAAGCCCCGCGCCGAATGCCTTTGCCACCGGGCGCAGCCCGGAAAAGGGCGCGGTGGCCGTCACGACCGGTATCATGGATGTGCTGAACCGGGAAGAACTGGCTGGCGTGATCGCGCACGAACTGGCGCATATCAAAAACCGTGACACGCTGGTCGCCAGCGTGGCAGCAACAATGGCCGGGGCGATTGGCATGATTGCCGACATGGCGCTGTGGGCGACGATGTTTGGCGGCCTGGGCGGCGATGACGAGGATGACGGCGCTGCCGGGCTGGTGGGCGGTCTGTTCACCATCATCCTCGCGCCGATCATCGCGCTGCTGATTCAACTGGCGATCTCGCGCTCGCGGGAGTTTGGGGCGGACGAAGGCGGGGCGCGTATTCTGGGCGACCCGGAACCGCTGGCGCGGGCGCTCGAAAAGCTGGAAGGCTGGATGCACGGACGTGGCGCAGTAGCGCATGTGAATCCGGGCACGGCGCACCTGTATATCGTGAATCCGCTCGCAGGCGGCGCACTGATCGGCCTGTTCCGCACCCACCCGGCGACGGTAGACCGCGTGGCGCGGCTGCGGGCGCTGACGCCGGCGGTGAGCTGGCGGCGGGAGCGGGCCGCTCTGTAGTGTCCGTACGTGAAAGGCTGGTTCAATACCGAGGCGTCTGACCTTTCTGGCCTCGATGGAATAAACGGTGTTTGCTGATAGAAAGGGTTGAGAACGGTTATGTGGTACGACGATTTGCTGGAAGAAATCGAAGCAGCGCGCCCCCGGCGCAAACCGCGCGGCAGCGATCGCGCCAGCCGGCGCCGGATGGCCGACTACCTGTACGAAGCATTTGAGGATTATCAGCCGCGCCAGTCCCGGCGCCGCTACGCCGATTGGGATGAACGGGAAGACGACCGCCGTGACCGACGGCGTGACCCCCACTGGAAGCGGTATCGAAAGGAATAACCACATGTTGTGTCCGGTTTGTAAGGTTGAATTAAAAATGGCCGAACGTCAGGGCGTCGAGATTGATTACTGCCCGCAGTGCCGGGGCGTGTGGCTCGACCGGGGCGAGCTGGATAAGATCATTGAACGGTCAGCCGATAGCGTGATGCCGCCAGCGCCGCCGGTTGCCGGCCAGCGCCGCTATGACGACGATGACGATGATTACAGATACCGGGAGGGGCATTACCCGGAAAAGCGCAAGCGGAAATCGCTGCTCGACGAGTTGTTTGACTTCTAACCATTCTGTCTGTAGGGCGCAGCACACTGCGCCCCACGCATTGTTACCCGACGCCGCTGCGCCTGACAGCGATTTAGCCTTTGCTATGATCGCGCAGGCCAACCGCGCGTTCCACGTCAATCACAAACAGCACGCCAGTGTTGGGCTGATGCAGGTCGCCGAGAACACCCTCGGTCGCACTAATGATCCCCTCCACTTGTGCTTCTTCCACAACCGACACCAGGGTAACGCTTTTGATTTCGTCATTTTCACGCAGAATTTCCAGCATGGACATCATCCCCGGCAGTACCTCCAGGGAATCCGATGCTTCCTGCAGGCGGCGCAACCCGAAACTTTCGATCAACGTTACCCCGGGCGCGCCCGCCTTCTGCCAGGCTTCGCCGACGGAATGGCAGTCTTCCACCCGCGACGTGATGAGAATAACCAGCTTTTGCATCCGTCAAACCCCTTCTGTTACCGCCGGCTGGCGCTCCTGAAACACCCGCCGCACCAGCGGTGGCGTGAGGACCGTTGATAGCAATATTACCAGAAACAGCGTAGCAAACACTGGCTCCTGCGGCGATAGCACGCCGCTGCTTACGCCCAGCGACGCGATAATCAGGCCGACTTCGCCGCGCGAGATCATACACACGCCCAGACGGAGCGACTCGAGGTTGGTAAACCCACCCAGTTTTGCGCCGCCACCGCAGCCAATCAGCTTCGATATAACTGCGATCAGCAGCAGCAGCGCCGCAAACGGCAGCGCCGCCAGCGGGAACTGGCTGAGATCCACATGCAGCCCGACGCTGACAAAGAAGATCGGCACCAGGAAAGCATAGGCAATACTGGAAATCACCATGTCAATCGGGCGCTTGATGGCCTCCCGCGCTCGGCTGAGGCCAACGCCGGCGATGAACGCGCCGGTGATGGTGGCAATGCCGCCGAAATACTCCGCCGACCAGCCAAACACCAGCGCCAGAATGAGGGCAAAGGCCGGAACACCATAGGACTGCGACGCTTCCGGGTGATGATGCACCCAGGTGATAGCGCGCGGCAGCAGAAACCAGGCGATGGCAAAGGCGATGCCGATGTAAGCTGCCATGCGGACAACGATCAGCACCAAATCGCCCGGAGCAACACTCGCCTGCGAGCCGGTAATGGCGATGGTCAACGAGACCAGCAGGATGGCAACCACGTCGTCAATCAGCGCTGTTGCCAGCAGTGCGTTACCTTCTTTCGTTTGCAACACGCCCAGTTCCAGCAGCACCTGCGCCGAGATGCTGACCGATGTGGCCGCCAGTGTCACGCCGGCGAACAGTCCCGTTTCCCAGGAATAGCCAAATGCCAGTGCCAATGGCAGCGCAAACGCCACCGGCACCACTGCGCCGAGGACACCGGCCAGCAGCGCTACCTTGCCAACTTTTGCCAGTTCGCTTAGATGAACGTCCAACCCGACCTTAAACATCAGCAGCAGGACGCCCAACTCGGCCAGTTCAAACACTGTTTCTTCAAGGTGTGCCGCTTCGATGCCAAAAACGGAGGTGTGCAGCAGGTCCAGCAGCGTCGGGCCGAGCAGCACGCCGACAACCAGTTCCCCCAGCACACGCGGCTGGTCAAACCGGCGCGCCAGCGACCCGCCGACACGCGCGGTGAGAATAATGATGCCCAGCACGAGGAACAGGGCGATCACGGGGCTATTCTCCATCGTAACCTCGTTTCCATATGACGCGATCAGTCTTGATTCGTCGGGCGGTCGGCTGGCGTTCGCTGCCAAAAGCCGGATGCTAACGGCGCGCCGCCAGCGATTATTCTGCCGGTACGAAGCGCACCTTAAACAGTTTCGGCCATCGCTTGCCGGTGATGTAAAACGTGTCGTCGTCGGGATCGTAGGCGATGCCGTTTAGAACACCGCCCTGGGCAAACAGCGCCTGCCGTTCTTCCGGCGTGAGCAGGTCGCCGGCGTAAATCATCGCCGTTATGCTGCCGGTGGTTTTATCAATCCGCGCGATCAGATCGGTCTGCCAGATGTTGGCGTAAATGTCGTCGCCCACACATTCCAGTTCGTTCAGCAGATCAAGCGGGCTGCCCTGGAAGCTCCATGCGCTAACCGGCTGGCCTTCCAGCATGACCGTCAGGTCGCCGGTAACTTCAAATGTTTCCGGGTCGCGGATGGTCAGGGTGTCCGTGCCATCGCTCATGTAAAGCCGGTCGCCGTCATAACACAGCCCCCAGCCTTCGCCTTCATAGGTGAAGGTGTCCACCTGCTCAAAGGTTTCCAGATCGTACACCAGCGCGGTCTGTTCCTTCCACGTGATCTGAATCAGCCGGTCATCCACCAGCGCCAGCCCTTCCGCGAAGTACTGCGCCGGCACATCCACCCGCCGGAGCACGTCGCCCGTTTCCGGCTCAACCTGCCGCAGCGACGACTGGCCGTACTGTCCGGCGCTTTCGTAAAACAGGCCGTCATGCAGCACCAGTCCCTGCAGGAAGCTGGCCGGATCGTGCGGGAAAGTGTCCAGCACTTCCGGCACGAGGAGTTCGACCGGCTCGGCGGTGGCCTCCGGTGTCACTGCTGGCGTCGCATCAAGGGTTGCCGGCGGCTGCCGCGCGGCCATAGTTGTTGCCGTTTGCAGCCGCGCGGCGGCAGGGATGGCCGCGAGGGACAACATGAGCAAATAAAACAGAAGACGGCGCATGGTCTTGCCTTTTTATGATGGGGCAGTCAGTACAGTCGTCTTATGGTATAGAAGACAGCGGAGTTCTGCCAGTATTACCGAAGCGATCTGGCGGGGAATTTACGTTTGTTGATAAAATCCCGAATGTTGGGACACGACCTGTCGTGTCCCAACGGTGGGTTCAGCATTGAGAACTAATCCGTATACACGGTGCGGTCGGGCGGGGGGTTAAACATCAGGTAGAAAAACGTGGCGACCAGCCCGGCGATAAAGCCGCCGATATGCGCGAAAAACGCGACCCCGCCGCCGAGGGTGGTTACGCCCAGCGAGGCGATGCCGTTAAACAACTGGATGACAAACCACAGCCCAAGCACCACCAGCGCCGGGATGTTGTAAAAGCGCGGGAAAAAGCGGAAGAAGATCACCATGATCTTCACCCGCGAACCGGGGTAGAGAATCAGATAGGCGCCGAGCACGCCGGCAATCGCGCCGCTGGCGCCCACCAGTGGCACGCACAGGCCGGTGTTGATGACCACCTCGGTCAGCGCGGCGAGGAAGCCGGTGGCGACGTACAGCAGGAAAAACCTGCGGTGGCCGAAATAGTCTTCCACGTTGCGGCCAAAGATCCACAGGAAAGTCATATTCGCAACCAGGTGCGCCCAACTGCCGTGTAAAAACATGCTGCGGAAGATGTCCAGCAGCGTTTCCACCGACAGCAGGTTGCGCGAAATTTCGCAGGGGACGGCAGCCAGAGCATAATAGGTGTCCTTAAGCTGGGGCTGGGACAACGTAAGCTGCCACAGGAAAATCAGGCCGTTGAGCGCGATCAGGCCGTAGGTGACATAAGCCTTGCTGCGAACCGGCTGGAGCGTTTTAACCGGAATCATGGAAACAGTCCTTTCCCGCTTGTCACAGATGGTACTGTAGGGACACGGCATGCCGTGTCCCTACGTCTTTATACGGACGTGCCCGTTTGGAAGTTCCATGCGCGGTAAAACCATTTTTCAAATTCTCATTTCGGACTCTTGCATTCTGGTAAAAAGCATGTTAGGCTTTGCGATTATGAACGACGTGAACCGTTTCCCCACCCTGAATCCTGAGGCCATGCCCTGTATGATGTGCATGTGTATGCAGGGCTGTTTCGATTCCCAGGGCGGGCGGACACGCGGCTGAAGACCAGCCGCAGCGAGGCAGAAGGCAAGCGCCACCCCGAACTGGGCTGGCGCTTTTTGTTTGTGTTGGACGAAGTGGCAGGGGCACGGCATGCCGTCCCCTACGGAGCGAAAACAAACATGGCTGTGAATCTGCATCGTTCGCTGCAAGAGACTATTTTCCGCCATCTGGAGGCGACCTACCCGAACGAGGGCGGCGGCTTCCTGCTGGGGACGCTGCATAACGGGGACGTGCGGATTACCGAGACGATTCAGATACAGAACGTGTTCGCCGCCGAGGAACAGTACCACCGCTATGCCATGACGCCGCAGGACTGGGCGCGGCTGGAAGACGAAGCCGACGCGCGCGGGCTGGCGCTGGTGGGTTATTACCACAGCCACCCGGATTCGCCGGCTGTGCCGTCGGTGTACGACCGCGACCATGCACTACCGCACTTTGTGTATCTGATCACGGAGGTGCAGGAGGCCAGAGCAGGGGAGATGCGGGCGTGGCGGCTGCGGCCCGACCGGACGGCGTTTGAGGCGGAGGAACTGGCGGTTGGGGATTAGCGGTTGGCTGTTAGCCGTTAGCATTTTGCCAGAAGCCAAATGCTAATCGCTAAAAGCCAAAAGCCTTTTAGCAGCACTGTCAGGATAAACACAGGAGAAACGCTATCGAATATAACCAGCAGCAGACACCGGGCGCGGTGACACCGACGATGTTAGCCGTCAGCGTTCAACATGCGAGAAGTCATCAGTCGTCAGTCGCCAGTCATCAGTCAAGAAGCTACAGACTGAAGACTATAGACTGAAGACTACAGACTACAGGATGCTGGCCGCTGAGGACTTCCGGCAACGGGTATATCACAGGCTGTAACCGCGCGTTTCCTACACCACCTAACCGAATTAACCGACAGAACTTTTGAGGAGACGCACCACCATGAGCAGCACCAACGGCAACAGCAACGGCAAGGCCCACGAACCCGCGTTTGAAACGCTGGCGCTCCACGCCGGTTACACACCTGACCCAACGACCGGCGCGCGCGCCGTACCGATCTACCAGACCACGTCGTACCAGTTCCGCGATACCGACCACGCGGCAGCGCTGTTCGGCCTGCAGGAGCCGGGCAACATCTATACCCGCATCATGAACCCAACCACCGACGTGTTTGAACAGCGGATCGCGGCGCTGGAAGGCGGCGTAGCCGCGCTGGCTACGGCTTCCGGGCAGTTCGCGCAGTTGCTGGCGATCACGTCACTGGCGAACGCCGGCGACGAAATCATCTCCACCTCGGCACTGTACGGCGGCACGTACACCCAGTTCTCGCAGAGCTTCCGCCGCCTGGGCATCAAGGTTCACTTTGTTGAAAACGCCGACCCCGCCACCATCGAATCCCTGATTAACGACAAAACCCGCGCCGTGTATCTGGAAACCATCGGCAACCCGAAGCTGGAAATCCCGGATTTTGAAGGGATTGCGGCGGTGGCGCATGCGCACGGCCTGCCGGTGATTGTGGACAATACCTTCGCCACGCCGTACCTGTGGCGGGCGTTCGATCATGGCGTGGACATCGTGGTGCACTCCACAACCAAGTGGATTGGCGGGCACGGCCTGAGCATCGGCGGCGTGATCGTGGACAGCGGCAAGTTCGACTGGAAGGCCGCGAACCGCCACCCGAACCTGATTGAACCGGAACCGGCCTATCATGGCGCGGTGCTGGCCGATCTGGTCGGCAACCTGGCGTTTATCATCCGCGCCCGCGTGGTTGGCCTGCGCGATCTGGGCGGCTGCCAGGCGCCGTTTAACAGCTTCCTGAACATCATCGGGCTGGAAACGCTGGCGCTGCGGATGCAGCGGCACGTGGACAATACGCTGGCCGTCGCCAAGTGGCTGAAGGAACACCCGGCGGTGACGTGGGTCAACTACCCGGGCCTGCCCGATCATCCCAGCTACGAACGCGCCAAAAAATATCTGCCGAAAGGCGCGGGCGCGGTGATCGGCTTTGGCATCAAGGGTGGCAAGGAAGCCGGACGCACCTTCATTGACAACCTGAAGCTGTTCTCGCACCTGGCGAACGTCGGTGACGTGCGGTCGCTCGCCATCCATCCGGCGACAACGACGCACCAGCAGTTGAGCGCGGAAGAACAGATTTCGACGGGCGTGACCGACGATTACGTGCGGCTGTCCGTTGGCATCGAAGACATCAACGACATCCTGTACGATCTGGACCAGGCGTTGAAGGTGGCGCAGGGTGTGACGCTGCATCCGGTAGGGTAAGCTGGCGCTGTCCTCACCTGTAGGGACACGATATATCGTGTCCCTACATCAATAAAAGGTGAGGTCAACAGGAGAACGAAGCAGCATGGTTGCGATACCGATTAACCCTATGACCAAAACCGACTGTACCCCTCGCCGCGCTTACCAGCCTGACTCGGTGGGCATCGTGCGGCGGCAGTACGTTCACTTCGACAGGCCGCTGGCGCTGCGCAGCGGCGAAATGCTGGAGCGCTTCACGCTGGCCTATGAAACCTATGGCCGCCTGAACGCGGACCGTTCCAACGCCATCCTCATCTGCCATGCCCTGTCCGGCGACTCGCACGTGGCGGGGTATTACACCGATGACCCGGAGGAAAAGCCGGGGTGGTGGGATGACGCGGTTGGGCCGGGCAAGATGTTCGACACAAACCGCTTTTTTGTAATTTGCGCCAACGTCATCGGCGGCTGCCAGGGCAGCACCGGGCCGTCGTCGCTGGCGCCGGACGGCAAACCCTACGGCCTGCGCTTCCCGTTTGTGACGGTGCAGGATATGGTGGCGGCACAGCGGCATCTGCTCGACTTCCTGGGCATCGAGAAACTGTTTGCGGTTGGGGGCGGCAGCATGGGCGGGATGCAGGCGCTCCAGTGGGCGGTGGATTATCCGGAACGGGTTGGCTCGGTGCTGTTTATCGCCAGCACGCCGCGCTCGTCCACGCAGAATATCGCCTTTAATGAGATCGGGCGGCAGGCGATCTACGCCGACCCAAACTGGAACGGCGGGGATTACTATCACGGCCCGCGCCCGGAAAAAGGGCTGGCGGTGGCGCGGATGGTTGGGCACATCACCTACATGAGCGAAACTTCGCTGGAGCAGAAGTTTGGCCGCCGGACACAAAGCGGCAACGGGCTGGTTTACGGCTTCGATACTGATTTCGCGGTCGAGAGCTATTTGCAGCACCAGGGGCAGAAGTTCGTCGAACGCTTCGACGCCAACAGCTACCTGTACATCACCAAAGCATTGGATTACTACGACGTGGCCGACGGCTACGGCTCGATTCACGCTGCCGTCGCGCGGACGCAGTGCCCGTTCCTGGTCGTCAGCATTTCCAGCGACTGGCTGTACACGAAAGAACAGGCGCTGGAACTGGTCAACGCGCTGCAGGACGCGGGTAAAGCGGTCGAACATGTGCATATCGAAGCGACGTTCGGCCACGACTCGTTTCTGGTCGAAGTGGAGACGATGACCCACATCGTCGGCGGCTTTCTGGATAGACTGTGGGAAAAACAAAAGACGCTGTAGGGACACGATATATCGTGTCCCTACGGACAACCGGCGTAACGCAAGGAGAGTAAGTAAGTGGCAACGATCAAAATTCCCACCCCGCTGCGGGTGTATACCGGCAGCCAGCCGCAGGTGAACGTCAATGGCGTGACAGTCGGCGCGGCGCTGGAAGACCTGACAGCGCGCTACCCTGAACTGCGCCCGCACCTGTTTAACGGCGGCGAGCTGCGGAACTTCGTCAACGTGTTTCTGGACGATGAGGACGTACGCTTCCTCGACGGGCTGAACACGGAGATCGAAGCCGACGCGAATCTGCGGATTATTCCGAGCATTGCGGGAGGTTCGTGGTGACGACTGTTCGCGTGGCTGTGCCGGACGACGCGCCCGCGATTGCCCGCGTTCACGTGGATAGCTGGCGCTCGACTTATGCCGGGATCGTGCCGCAGGCGTTTCTGGATGGTCTGACTTACGAAGGCCGCGAGGCGATGTGGCGCGGCAATCTGACCAACCCGGAGCGACAGTCGGTGCTGCTGGTGGCGGAGGACGAGAACGGACAGCCTGTTGGCTTCACGGTTGGCGGGCCGGGGCGCGACGAGCAGTCTGATTACGACGCCGAACTGTACGCAATCTACCTGCTGCCGGAGTGTCAGGGGCAGGGTATTGGACGGCAGATTTTTTGAACCGCCAAGACGCCAAGAACGCCAAGATCAACGATCAAACGGCAGGGACATGGCGGGCCATGTCCCTACGGGAACAACGAATGAGTGGGGAAATCATCATGGCAACCGAGACGTTACGGAAAGTAGATCAAACCGGGCTTCGAGTCGGGCAGGCAGCGACGATCATCCTGCTGCTGCTGGGCTTTGTGCTGAATAGCTGGCTGCTGGTGGTGCTGGTCGCCATCGCGCAGCTTTTAAGCGCCTTTGACGCGCCGTTCGCGCCGTACCGGCTGCTGTACCAGCGGGTGATAAAGCCGCTGGGTGTCGTCAGGCCGAACGTCATCAACGACAACCCCGAACCGCACCGCTTCGCCCAACTGCTGGGCGGGCTGATGAACGGCGTCGCCACCGTGCTGCTGCTGGCGGGCGTGCCGACTCCCGCCTGGGTGCTGGTGTGGGTCGTGATCGCGCTGGCAAACCTGAACTTCTGGCTGAACTTCTGCCTGGGCTGCTGGATGTATTACCAGTTAAACCGCCTGGGCGTGCCCGGCTTCACCCGCGCGCCGGTGGAGGGGTAGGATGCCCTCACCCCTTACCCCTCTCCCTGAGGGAGAGGGGAAGGAGGCAGGAAACAATCATGATCGAAAGAATTTTCATCACCCTCGTTGTACTGGCGTTTGGCGTAGCAGCTTACACCATTTTCAAGCGGATGAATCTGCGCCGGGCAGCAAACGCCGCGCCAACCGACCCTATTCTGAACGACCTGAAACCCGGCGTGCCGGCGATTGTTTATTTCACCACGCCCGGCTGCATCCCGTGCCAGACACAGCAGCAGCCGGCGCTGGCGAAGCTCAAAACCGAACTGGGCGAAGGCGTGCAGGTGGTGAAGGTGGACGCCGTTGAAGACCCGGACGCCGCCGACCGCTGGGGCGTGTTCTCCGCGCCGACCACGTTCATTCTCGATAAATACGGCCAGCCGCTGGAGGTGAATCACGGCGTGGCGGACGCAGCCAAACTGCGACGGCAGATCGAAGTCGCGGCGAGGTAGAATACAGTGAACCGCCAAGGCGCGGAGGACGCCAAGAGATAAAATGCGGGGGTACGGCATGCCGTGCCCCTACCGGCCTATCACGAGAAAGGGATGTAATGTTGCCGATTGTCGAGCAGTTATCGGAGTTAACACACGAGGAAATCCGGCGCTACAGCCGCCACCTGATTATGCCGGAGGTGGGCATTGACGGGCAGCGCCGGCTGAAGGCCGCCAGCGTCCTGCTGATCGGCACGGGCGGGCTGGGCAGCCCGCTGGCGCTGTATCTGGCTGCCGCCGGCATTGGCCGTATCGGGCTGGTGGATTACGACGTGGTGGACGAAACCAACCTGCAACGGCAGGTGATTCATGGGCAGTCCAGCATCGGCGCGCTCAAGGTGGACAGCGCCGGACAGCGGATGCGGGACATCAACCCATTTTTGCAGATTGACAAATACAACGTGCCGCTGACCTCGGCCAACGCGGTGGAACTGCTGGCGCCCTACGATGTGATTATTGACGGCACGGACAACTTCCCGACGCGCTATCTCGTCAACGATGCCTGCGTCAAACTGGGCAAGCCGAACGTGTACGGCAGCATCTTCCGCTTTGAAGGCCAGTTGAGTGTGTTCTACGCCAAAGAAGGCCCGTGCTACCGCTGCATGTTCCCCACACCGCCGCCGCCGGGACTGGTGCCAAGCTGCGCCGAAGGCGGGGTGCTCGGTATTCTGCCGGGCACGATTGGGACGATGCAGGCGACCGAGGCGATCAAGCTGATTCTGGGTATTGGCGAGCCGATGATTGGCCGGATGCTGCTGTACGACGCGCTGGAAATGAGCTTCACGACGCTGAAGATTCGCAAAAATCCGAACTGCCCGGTGTGCGGCATCCCGGCGGAGCAGGTGGCGCTGATTGATTACGAGCAGTTCTGCGGGATGCCGGCGCACGACCGCAGCGAATACCGGAGCGAGAACGGCGCGAAGGATAAGCCGGTAGACGAAATCACAGTAGGCGAACTCAAGGCGCGGCTGGACGCGGGCGAACAGCCGGTGATCGTGGACGTGCGTGAGCCGCACGAGTGGCGGATTGTAGCGCTGGATGGCACGCTGCGGATACCAAAGGGTGACATCCAGACTGCCAAAAACGCGGTGCTGGCCGGGCGCAAGCTGCGCGAGGAAACCGTGCTGGCGCAGATTCCTAACGATCAGGAGGTGATCGTTCACTGCCGTTCCGGCGTGCGCAGCGCCGACGTGATTCGTTTTCTGCGCGAGGCCGGTTATAAGAACAGGCTGCTCAACCTCAAGGGCGGCATCCTCGCGTGGGCGGACGAGATTGACCGTCGCCTGCCGAAATACTGATGGTTAACCGCCAAGACGCCAAGTGCGCCAAGAAATGAAGCATAAAATCCTGGTGTTCCTGACGGTTCATTCCTATTTGGCCGCGATTACCCGGAGATCAATCTCCGGGTAGCGCGCCAGGAACAGCTTGCGCTTCAGCTTAAACGCTTCCGTCTCCTTGCCCTTCACATCCTCAACCACCTGCACGCCGTCCTGGATGTAGGCGAAATCGCCTTCGTAAATGACGGCGCGCTGCTTCTTGCCGTAACGGTCGGTGAAGGCGGGCAGCAGTTCGTAGGTGGGATGCACCTGCAAATCGCTGATGTGCCCGGCTTCCTCGTAAGCCTTCAACCGGACGTACCGCTTGGCTTCGGCCTCGCTGTCGAAGGTGAGTTCGCCGCGTGTTACTCGGGTGTTCCGGTATTTGTTCCGTCGAAACCGTTTCATGGCCGCTGCCTGTTGATCACAATTTCGACTTATCATACCACAAAACCGAACGAAAGTTCTACTTTAAGTGCAGTTAAAGAAGCTCCGAGTGGTGAGTGCCGAGTTAGTGAAGCTGATGGTTCAATCCAATATGCAAAAGGACTTTTCCGCCTGTACTTATTGCTTTGTCCTGCAATTGATTGAAGTAACGAAATGGTATCTGTAGGGGCGCACAGCCTGCGCCCCTACGGACAACAAATCAGAAACTACCGGACGATACACTTATGGATGACCGACAACCGATTCATAGAATGTACGGGCGAACCGCCGGTTCGCCCCTACGAATAACCCTATCTACCGGTTTTCATCTAGAACCTATCCGTAAACCTCTTTTATTTGCCAGTAGGGGCATGCCGTGCCCCTACGAAGGGTTTATGGATAGACACTTACCCATTCGTGCTTCGTCCAATAAATTCCTTTACGATCAGAAACCCCTCCCTGCTGGCACGGGCGGGGAGGGGGAGAAAGACGGGACTGGTGAGGCAGAAGTTTACAGACCTGCCAGATGAAGGGTTTAGACCGCAACCATCGTACCCTGGAGTTCCGCCTCTACCGTCCGGTGTTTCTGGACATAGCGGCGCAGCGCCTGCACCGCCTTGATGGTGGTCTGCTGGCGGTTGGTGCCGTAGCGGGCGGGTACACCCTGCTCGGTGACAAACACCACGTCGTACAGTTTGTCACCGCGCACCGGCTCGTCCTGAATGAACAATTCCTGCACCCGCTGCCCGTGTGGATTTTCGAGTTTGAAATACAGCCGGAGGCCGAGCGCCCGTTTGAGATAGCCACCCATCTGGTGATACGGGTCACGGGCGAAGGTGTGTTCCAGATTTTCTTCCAGCAGGGCGCGGATTTCATCACCGGTCATCTGTACGGTCGAGAGGGGCGGGTTCACCGGAATGATGTTGTACAGGTCATTCATGGTGATGAGTCCGGGCGGGATGGGCGCGCCGTAACGCCAGCCGTTCGAGAACGCGACCGGACAGCCGGTGATGTCCAGCAGGCTGTGCAGCAGCAGGTTATCCATCGTCGCTTCCAGCACCGTGTTCCGGTTGAGGCCGGTGGCCGTGCGCCCAACCACCCGGCCCAGTTCCTCGCGGTACGGGGCCAGCGCCTGGTACACCAGTCCCTGCACCGTCGGGTCCGGCGGGAGGCTTTCGCTCACGGTGATAAGCTGGTGGCGGAAACCGGTGACACGGCGGTTTTCCACCTCTACGTCCAGCCGCCCGACAAACGAGCCGTGACAGCCGGACTGAATGATGATGGTGCTGTTAACGACAGCGGGCTGATACAGCCGGTTATGGGTGTGGGCGCTTAAGAGGACATCCATCCCGCTGACTTCCTGCGCCAGCTTCATGTCCTGCGGGAAGCCCAGGTGTGACAGCACGATGACCACGTCCACCTTTTCGTCCTGCCGCAGCCGGTTGATGACGCCGGGCAGTTCTTCGTTCCCCAGCGTAAACCGGATGCCCTGGCTGAAGTGCGCCGGCATGGTTTTGTCCACAATCGTTGCCATAATGCCAATGATGCCCACACGCAGCCGCCCCAGTTCCCGCACAAGGTACGGCTGGAACACCAGCCTGCCCGTCTGGCTGTCGTAACAGTTGATCGCCAGCGGCGGATAATTCAACTGCGCGGCCACCTGCCGGAAGCCGTCCGGGCCGTAGGCAAATTCCCAATGGGCGCTCATGGCATCCAACCCCAGCGCGTTCAAAATCGGGATGAGCGCATGGCCTTTCGTTTGCACGGCGGGATAGGTGCCGTGCAGCGTATCACCGCCATCGAGCGCCAGCACGCGACCCGGCTGGTCGCGCCGCGCTTCCTGAAGCAGCGTGGCGATGCGGGCAAACCCGCCGGCAGTCCGATAATCCGCGCCGCGCCCGTTCCAGAACAGTTCCGGGTGGGGTTCAAGATAGGCGTGGGTATCGTTTAATTGGAAGATGGTCAGGGATTCAGCCATCGTTGGCCTCCTTACTGCAAACCGTATCGAGTTTAGACCCCTTCCGGTAGATTCGTATAAGCAGGACACTTGAGTCCGGTTGGTTGTGGCGCGGCGGGTAGATCGCGGCATAATTAAGCGGTGGTCCCTGTTTGCCTGGAGAACGACGATGCCCAAAAGCAACCTGTTCTTTTTGTTTTTGTTATGTCTCGTACTGGCTGCGCCGGCTGCCGCGCAGGACCCGTCGAAAGATGTCATCGCCACGCATTACCCGGTGTTCGGCGGGGTGGACCCCGCGCCGCGCGATGCCGTCACGGCCTCGTACACCGTTTACAACAACCGCGAGAACGATTACCGCGCCGTGACCGAGGAGGAGGCCAAGCAGTTTATCGCGCAGGTCGAGCAGGAAACCGGCCTGACGCCGCGCCTCCTCAACCACTGGTCGGACGTGCAGGAAGGGACGGATACACTGCAAATCGTCAACAACGTGCCGGTGCAGGGGGCGCTGTATACCCTCATCCTGCCGCCGGGCTGGACGCGCACCGCGAAGATGCCGGTGCTGCTCAGCGGCAACGGCGCCGGCACGAGCAACAACAGCCGCCTGTACGGCGACCCGGAAACGATTATGCCGCGTTTGATCGCGTCCAGCGTGAACGCGGGGGGCCGGGGAATCATCGGCGCGGTGAGCAACGCCGGCGGTACGGAAAGCCAGGGCATTGACGAAAAAACGTACCGTTCGGTCGGCGCGTTTCTGGATTTTATGGACAAGAACGGCGGCGATAAACACAACGTCGTGACGGCAGGCGGCAGCCGGGGCGGTGGAACAGCACTGATGTGGGCGATCAACCCGCTGGGCCTCGATTACACCGTTAAAGCCGTGTTTGCGGAAGTTCCGCCGACGCATTACGGCACGCTAAGCCAGGTTAGCCCGATTACCTTCCCCTCGATGAACAGCATCGGCGTGCTGGTCAGCGGCGACAGCAACGCCTGGCGTTTCGATAACGACGGCCTGCACCCCGGCCTGAACCCGTCGCCGTTTATGGAGGTGCTGATCGGCAGCGGCGTGCCGGAAGAAGCCGACGCGCGCAGCCCGATTGGCATGGCGGAACGACTGCGCGGCAAGAAGATTGTCATCTCCGAAGGCGCGCACGATGCCTTTTTCCCGCTGTCGCCGTTCCTGGAATTTGACCGCCGCCTGACCGAACTGGACATCCCGCACGCCACCTTTGTCACGCTGGCTTCCGGCCACGAAATGCATGATTTCTGGATGGAACAGACAACGCTGTATCTGTTGGGGCTGGCGCGCGGGCTGGACGTACCGATGCTGAACGGGCGGTATTATTTCATTGACGTGAACCCGCAGCAGGACGAACAGGTGTCGCTGGCGGACTTTTTCCGGTCGCGCAGCATTGATGATGATGCGGGTGAACTGCCGGTGATCGCCCGCTTCCCATACCGCGCCGGTGTGGGCAACCCATTTAACGTCGAAATCTGCGGCACGCCCGGCGACGACGTGGAACTGACGGCAGCCAGCGACTCCGGCGACGTGCTGTATAGCTTCAGCGGGACGCTGGATGAAACCGAGTGCCATTTCGAGGCGTTGACGGTGGATGCGCCGCCCGACGTTTATCTGTGGTCCCTGACGGTCAACGGCGCGGCAGTGAACCCGCGCAACACGCCGACACGCGGCGCGGACGGCTGCGGCGCGCGCGCCATCACGACGGTTGAGCCGGACCAGCCGGACCCGTTCAGCCTGTACGCTTTTAACCATGACATGGCGTTTGGGCTGGACGAGTACAGCGGCCAGCCGGATTGGTGCCGTTAAGTTTGGCGGGCAAACCGAACTGTTGCATAAAACCGGGGCGCGGCGTATGATTCGTATCCCGTGAATTGTTAAAAGTTTGTAATGCGAAACCTTCTTATACACTAAATCGCCCAATCAGCATTATGATTTGGAGAGGCGATACCTCCGCGTGAGGGTGTGCCTGAAGGTCGTACTGTTTCGTTGCGTGCAAGGAGGCAGCAGTGCCCGTACTCCTGTTAGCCCAGGGCGATGTCGCGGCCAAGGATATGCTCCGCCGGGCGATTGAGGCGCGTTATGGCCTGCGCCCGCCGGCAATTGAAAGCCTTTCGATTGATTTTAAGGGGCGCGCCCGCGCCCGGATTGGGC
The DNA here is from genome assembly GCA_016223085.1 of Chloroflexota bacterium. Taxonomy (GTDB): domain Bacteria; phylum Chloroflexota; class Anaerolineae; order Aggregatilineales; family Phototrophicaceae; genus CFX2. The sequence continues at coordinate 275,537 of JACRPS010000003.1, read as the reverse complement.
CGCTGGCCGCCTGGGTTCCGGTCGAAGCGATGGCGCGCTTCCTGTTTCCGTCCGCGATGCGCTGGGATTTTACGGTGAAGCCGGCGGGAGTGGGGGTGCAGCGCGGCAGCGAAGCGTTTGATGGTGCGGTGTACCGGCGCGCGCGCGGCAACCAGACGCCGATGGTGATTGACGACGTGGCGCAGGTGGCTTCGATGCAAAGCCGGTTGTGGGCGATGGCGGCGGTGCTACTGACGCCATTAGGCGAACACTTTGTTAAACTGGCCGTGACCGGCGACAGCAGCTTTAGCGCCACCAATACGCAGATCAACAACGCGGTTGAACTGTGCCTGCGGAACAACCGGACCGTTGACAGCGCCAGCGTGACCTGCCTCAACCCGGACAGCCAGAAACAGCAGCAGTTCAGCCTGCGCCTGTCGGAAGAGCAGGCGCCGGTCAACGAGTTTATGCTGCCGCGCAAAATCAGCGCCTTCTGGGATGACGAGCCGTATTTTGAGATCGAGCCGGTACACGTGGAGAGCGATCTGACGCTGGAAGAAGCGGTGTTTAACCTGAGCTAGTGGGCAAAAAGCACCTCTTAGCGATTTATGCGGGGGCGACCGCGGGTCCGCCCTACGGGTTCAAATATACCGTGATGGCATCGGCTTTTCGTCCACGCGCTCGATGCTGAAGCCGCGTTTGAGATAGTTGCCGAGGGCGTGGGGGCTGTCGAGGTTGCAGGTATGCACCCATACGCGGCGCGCGCCGGTGGCCCACGCCTGCGCGATGCCGTAACTTAAGAGGTGCTTGCCGTAGCCGCTGCCCATGTAGGCACTGCGCAGCCCAAAATAGGCGATTTCCGTGTCCTCGCCCTGTTTGTCCAGTTCCACATATCCGGCGGGAACGCCGTCCACGTACAGCACATATACCGCTACCGCCGGCTGCGACAGCACCCGGTACAGTTCGTCGTCGGACAGCAGCAGCCGGTCGCGCCAGCGCCACTCGCGTCCCACTTCGCCGTACAAAAAGCGGTAAAACGCCACGTCCGGGCGCTCCATCCGGCGAATTGCCGCGCGGTGATCGTCCACAAACGCCGGGTGAAACTGCGCCGGGTCGGTCATGTGGAGATACGTTGTCACCAGCACATCGGGCGCGCCTTGAGCGAGAGCGGACATGGGGCGGAAACCTCCGGCAGTTGTAAACGCTGTCTCCATAGGGAAGGGTCTGAGTCCCTCCCCTACCTCATGAAATTGTCTGATAGATGGAGTCCCGGCAGAATGGTATAATCCGCCAAAAAATGCGCCTGGTTTTCAGGCGACTTGTGCCAAACCTGAGGTTAACATGGATTTCTCACTGACGGAAGAACACATTCAGGCCCAGAAGATGGTGCGCGATTTTACCCACAGGGAGGTGATTCCGACCATCGGCGAGTGGGACCGGAGGCAGGAGATGAACCCGGCAACCCTGCCGCGCATGGCCGAACTGGGTATCCTCGGCATCTGCATTCCGGTGCGCTATGGCGGGCAGGGTTTCGACTACATCACGCTCGGCCTGGTGTGCGAGGAACTGGAGCGCGCCGACACCACGCTGCGGGTAGTGATGTCGGTTCACATGGGGCTGAACAGCCTGGCGATTTTGCAGTGGGGCACGGAGGAGCAGAAGCAGCGTTTCCTCGTGCCGCAGGCAAAGGGCGAACAGTACGCCGCCTTCGGGTTGACCGAACCCGGTGTGGGCAGCGACGTGGCGAACATGGCCGCCACCGCGCGTAAGGCCGGCGATAAATACATCCTCAACGGCGAGAAGATGTGGATCAGCCTGGCGACGAAGGCGCATAACTTCCTCGTATTTGCCAAGACGGACCCCGCCGCCGGTGCGCGCGGCATCACGGCGTTTATCGTCACGCGCGACATGCCGGGCGTCACCACCGGCGACATTCACGGCAAGCTGGGCGTGCGCGCCGGTTCAACCGGCTGGGTGGCGATGCAGGACGTAGAAGTGCCGGTTGAAAACCGCTTGGGCGAGGAGGGCGAAGGGTTTAAGATCGCCATGTCGTGCCTGGACAACGGGCGCTACACCGTCGGCAGCGGCGCGGTCGGCCTGATTCGCGCCTGCCTGGAAGACAGCGTGAAGTACGCCCAGCAGCGCCAGACCTTCGGCAAGCCAATTGCCGAACACCAGCTCATCAAGCAGAAAATCGCCTACATGCGTCAATGGTATGACTCGGCGCGGCTGCTGTGCCTGCGCGCCGGCTGGATGAAAAATCAGGGCATTCGCAACACGCGGGAAACCAGCCTTGCCAAGTGGTACGCCACCGACATGAGCGTGCAGGCGGCGCTGGAAGCGGTGCAGATTCACGGGGCATACGGCTTCAGCGACGAATACCCGGTGGAACGTTACCTGCGCAACAGCAAGGGCGCGGTCATTTACGAAGGCACGAGCGAAATTCACCAGCTCATGCAGGCCGACTATGAATTTGGCTTCCGCGAGGATAAGCCGCTGCGCTGCGAACTGCCGGCGTATGACCCGGAATACTGGCAGGCCGAGCCGGAGATGGCGTAATCAGCAATAGACAATCTGGCAGGGGCGGGTTTAGAAACCCGCTCCTACGTTTCTATCAAAGGGTGGATGGTGAAAATTGTCTTTTTCGGCGACAGCCTGACGCAGGGCACGTTTGGCGTGAGCTACGTGGACAAGGTGGCCGCTGCCATGCCCGGTCATCACTTCATCAACGAAGGGATGAATGGCGATACCAGTCTGAATCTGTACCGCCGCGTGGATGAGGACGTGCTGGCGCACCAGCCGGATGGTGTGTTTGTCATGGTTGGCGTCAACGATGCCGTGTCGTTCAGCGAACCGGTCTCGCGGTCGTACTACCGCTTTGTCAAGCGTGTGCCGGGGGGCATGGTGTCACCGATTGCCTTCCGGGAAAACATGCGGGCACTGCTGGGCAAGCTGGCGGCGGCGCAGCTTCGGGTATGGGTGGCGCTACCGCCACTGGAATATCGCCCGGAAGAAGTGAATATGCTGCGCAAGATGAACGCCTATGCCCAGCACGTCTGCGAGGAACTGCGGATTCCCGTGCTGGATTTGTTTGCGCTGCTTGTACCGGATACTGTGCCGCCGCGCCCGCCGATCAATCACTGGGTGTATTTGCGTAATCTGCGCGTGCTGCTGGGACGGCGGCATTACGACGAACTGCGCGACCGGGACGGCTTCACGTACAGCTTCGACGGCATTCACCTGACAGAGCAGGGCGCGCAGGCGGTCGCGGATGCCATTGTGCCATTTTTACGGGCAAACGGTGTGCCATGAAGATCATTTTTCTGGGTGACAGCCTGACATGGGGCGGTTACGGCGGCGACTTCGTGGCGGAGGTGGCCCGGTTAGCGCCGCAGCACACCATTATTAACGCCGGTGAGGGTGGGAACACGATTGTCAATCTGCTGAACCGGCTGGATGGCGTGCTGAACCAGCAGCCGGACGGCGTGTTCGTGATGGCCGGGGGCAACGATGCCATTTCCTACAGCCAGCCGGCGACCCGCCCGTATTACGAACAGGTGCAGGAGATTCCCGGCGGCATGGTCACGCCTGACCTATTTGCCCGGTCGTACCGCGAACTGCTGACACGCATCCAGCTTGCCCACGCGCTGGCGTGGATGGGGCTGGAGCCGCTGGAATACAGCGCGGAACTGGCTGCCGTGATGCGCGAGTACAACGCGCTGGCCGCCGACGTGGCGCGGTCGCTCAACGTGCTGGCGCTGGACCTGTACGCGGAACTGATGCCCGCCCATCTGCCGATGCGCCCGCCGCTGACGATGGCAACGATTAATCTGATCGGCAAGCGCGTGGCCTCCGGCTGGGACGACTACGAACTGGAACGCCAGCGCGGCGGTTTTACCTACAGCTTCGACGGCACGCACTTCACGCCGGAAACGGCGCAGCGCGTGGCACGGCTGGTCGTTAACTTCCTCGATCTGGGCTGACCTGCAACCCTCGTTCGCCAACTGCGTATACATCTGTAGTGTCCGCTTCACCCTACGAAAGGGGACAGGCGATGGGCTGTCTGCGCGCGATTGTCTGCATCATCTTCCCGCCGCTGGCCGTGATTGACCGGGGCTGTGGGACGTTCCTAATCGTGCTGCTGCTAACGGCGGCGGGCTGGATCCCGGGAGTCATCGCGGCGCTGCTGGTGAATTACGCAGCGGAAAACCGTTAGAACAAAGCGTAGGGACACAAACAATCATGTCCCTACAGCCACCCCTTAATTGAGGGTTCCGCGCCGGCGAATCATCGTATCATGAGAATAATGCGCCGAACGCGGGAGGTGTACCATGTTCGCGTGGCTGAAGAAAGCCGAACCCGTGCAGCGATTGGGCGTTGGGATGCTGGTCACGGCGGCGTTGATTGTAGTGGCCGGGGCAGTATCCCAGCATCGCGGGGTTGATTTTATCCATTTTGGGCAGCGCGTTTTTGCCGATTTTTATGCCAACGTGGGGACGGAACTCGCCAGTATCGCCATCACGGTGCTGATTATTGACCGGCTGAACGACCGCCGCCTGACGCAGCGCCAGAAAGAGGCGCTCTTGCTGCAAATGGGCAGCCCGGACAACAGTTTTGCGATTGAAGCGGTGCGGATTCTGACGGCGCGCGGCTGGCTGGTGGACGGCCTGCTGCGGAACGCGCATCTCAGCCGGGCGAATCTCGCCGGCGCGAACCTGCAAAAAGTGGATTTAACCGATGCCCACCTGGGGCTGGCGAACCTGCATAAAGCCAGACTGACCGGCGCGAACCTGACCCGTAGCTATCTGCAGGGCGCAAATCTGGAAGGGGCAACCCTGTCCGGGGCGCGGCTGGCGGGCGCGAACCTGAATGACGCCAATCTGCTGGGGGCGCATCTGGATGCCGAAACCGGGTTTGATACGGAAACCATCCTGCCGGACTGTACCTACTGGGAACCGGGGGCGGATTTGAGCCGGTTTACCGACCCCAAACACCCGCAGTTCTGGCGGTCACACAACCCGAACTCACCGGCCTGCGACCTGCCAAATAACCACAATTGACACGCATGAAGCGAACCGTTATGCTCCAACCGCTGCATTGTAGAAGGTAGGGTCATGATGTATCGTGTCCAATCCTGGTGAGTGAGGCGGGGAGATGTTTCAGGGATTATTCGGGCCATCGAAGCAGCGGTTGATCGAGCAAATGAGCAGCCGCGATAATCAGGCGGCGCTGCAGGCGGTAGAGAAGTTAAAAGCGGCGGGTTGGTTCCGGGATGGGTCGCTGGCGGGGATTGATCTGTCCGGCGCGAATTTGCAGGGTGCGGCGCTGGCGCGGGCCAATCTGGAAGGCAGCCGGCTGCACGCCGCGAACCTGACCAAAGCGTATCTGGGCGAAACAAACCTGCGCGGCGCGGATTTGCGCGCGGCAATACTGTGCGACGCGAACCTGCGGCAGGTGCTGCTGCACGCCGCGAACCTGGACGGCGCTGATCTGCGGCGCGCCTATCTGGCGGTGTCCGATCTGTCGCTGGCGAACCTGAGCGGGGCGCAACTTCAGGGGGCGAACTTCTGGCAGACGCGGCTGTACGGGGCGAACCTCACCCGCGCCCGGCTGGATGGCGCCAGTTTTTATGATACGCGCTTCGATCACGAAACGGTTCTGCCGGATGGCTCGCGCTGGTCGCCGGAGATTGACATGGCGCGCTTCAGCGACCCGAATCACCCGGATTACTGGTCGCCTGACCGGCTAAACGGTTATCACTAGCGGCGGGCGGTTGGCAATTAGCGATTAGCAGTGGGCTGATGGTGGTTGGCAAGAAAGCTAAATCCTGTCCATTAACTTCTGTTTTGAATGTAGGGGCGCAGCATGCTGCGCCCCTACGGGACGGTATTGGATGGACATTAAAAGCCAAAAGTTAAGAGCCAATCGCCAAAAGCCTGATACAAGTAAGGAGCAGATAAACTGATGGCTGTCTGGCGCGTCATTATGGCGCTGATTTTTCCGCCCTTTGCGGTTATAGACAAAGGCTGCGGCGCGTTTACGCTGGTGTTTTTGCTGACGCTGGCAGGCTGGATTCCGGGAGTCATCGCGGCGCTGCTGATCGCCTACGTGGACGCGCAAAACGGCGGCGAACGGGCGCGCTCCGTGGACATCCCCACCCGGTATGTTCACGTTCCGGTTTACGATGAGGATGACGAACCAGCCAAGCGCAAGGGCGCGTTTGTGCGGCTGGAAGACGGTGACGTGCTGGAAGTGATTGACGACGACGAGCGACCGCTGCCGCCGGACGAAAAACGCAAGCGCGGCGCGGAATTAATCTAACACTGATTCGATTCTTTCATAAAATCCGCTAGAATAGGATGCGGATAGGGATCGTATCGGTGACGAACCGGGGGCGCTCTCTGGTTCGTGTCAAAAATTCACAGTTTCATTCGGTAAGGAGGTTTGTACCTTGCACGTCGTGGTATTTACCCGCAGCACGCCGGACACCGCCGCCAGGGTGGAGGTGGACAAAAACGGCAGCGTAACCTGGGGCGACGCGGCGGCTGTCGTTAACCCCTGGGATGAATATGCCCTGGAAGAAGCTATCGTGCAGGCCAAAAACGCCGGCGGCAAGGCGTCCGTGATCGCCATTGGCGGCGAGATGCACACGGAGGCGCTGAAACACGCGCTGGCGATGGGCCTGGACGAAGCCATTCGCATTGAGGACCCGGCGCTCGATAGCACGGACAGCGTGGCTTACGCGACCGCCGCCGCCGCTGCTGTCCAAAAGCTGGGCGATGTAGACCTGGTGATTCTGGGCAAGGAAAGCATTGACGTTGCCACCGACCAGCATAATTACCAGATCGCGCGCAAGCTCGGCTGGCCGATGCTCAGTTATGTCTCCAAAATCCTCGCTGTAGATTACAACGCCAAAACGATTCAAGTGGAACGGCTGCTGGAGCAGGGGCGGGAAGTGCTGACCAGCCGGCTGCCGGCGGTCATGAGCGTGATGAAGGACATCAACGAGCCGCGTTATCCGTCGTTTATCGGCATCCGCAAGGCGTCGAAGGCCACCATTCCGTGCTGGTCGCTGGCGGACCTGGGGGTGTCGCTGCCTGCGGCGCGGACGCGCACCGTCCGGTACATGAACCTGCCAGCGCGGGAAGGACAGGTGGAGATGATCGAAGGCACGCCGGAAGAACAGGCCGCCAAGCTGGTGGATCGTCTGCTGGAGGAAAAAGTATTATGACTGTGTTTGTATGGATTGAAACCTTCAAAGGCCAGGCGAACCCAACCAGTTGGGAGGCGCTCGGCGCGGGGCGCATGGTGGCGGACCGGCTGGGCGTGCCGCTGACGGCGCTCGTCTTTGGCGAGAATGCCAGCGCGGTGGCGGCGGAAGCCGGGCAGTACGGCGCGGATAAAGTGCTGGTTGCGGACGATGCCACGCTCAAGGATTACCGGCTGGAGGCCTATGCCGCGCTGCTGACGAAGCTGGTGCAGGAGTACCAGCCCAAAGCGGTGCTCGCGGTGGGCACGGCGCGCGGGCGCGAACTGCTGGCCGCTGCTGCTGCTGACACCGATGCCGGCCTGCTGACGGAAGTTACCAGCCTGGAGGTGGACGGGGGCGTGCTGAAAGTGGTGCGCCCGGTGTACGCCGGCAAAGTGCTGAGCGAAGCGGTCGGTTCTGCCGACAGCACGCAGTTTATCGCGCTGCGGGGGCGGGCGTTTAAGGCCAACACACCCAACGCCGCCGCCAACCCGGAGATTATCACGGTGCAGCCGGCGCTGGCCGAAGACCAACTGGTGACAAAAGTGGAGCGCTTCGCCGAGGAAGTGGGCAAGGTCAACCTGGCGGACGCGGCGATTATCGTATCCGGTGGCCGCGCGATGGCGAACAACCCGAAGGAAGCGCCGCCCGGCACGCCGAACCCTGAAGTCTGGAAAGCGCAGGATGGGTTTGAAAATACGCTTAAGCCGCTGGCGGACGTGCTGGGTGCGGCGATTGGTGCCAGCCGCGCGGCAGTGGACGCGGGGTACATCCCGTACGCGCATCAGGTGGGGCAGACCGGCAAGACGGTTGCGCCCGATCTGTACATCGCGTGCGGTATTTCCGGCGCGATTCAGCATCAGGCCGGTATGCGCACCAGCAAAGTGATCGTCGCGATTAACAAAGACCCGGAAGCGCCGATCTTCAAGCTGGCGCATTACGGACTGGTGGGCGACCTGTACAAGATTGTCCCGGCGCTGACAGCAGAACTGAAGAAGCGGCTCGGCAAGTAATAGAGACGCTGTCATACCTAAAGAGGATTTGCAACTGGTTTGTAAGTCCTCTTTTTTGTTCGTGTTTTCTAACCTTACATACATTTTTCTTGAATAATATCGCTCCGGTGTTGTATAACAGGGAATAGAATTTCGTAACATGGATAAACTCCCATCATCATGACCGCTGTAATCTACGTCGAAGATGACGAAACCGAAGCCCTCCTGTTCCAGATCGGCCTCAACGCTCGCGGCATTCACGTTTACCCTATCCCGGAGATTTCGCTTCACTCGGTTCACAGCCTCCTGAGCGCGCCGTATGACCAGGCGCAGGTGGTCTTTTTTGATCTGTGGATCCGCACCACCAGCGGCATTGATGTGGGCCGCGCCCTGCGTGACGCCGGCGACACACGCCCGTTTGTGCTGGTGACGGCGGCCAACAATCCCAATCCAGCGCTCCTCAAGCAGCTTGGGATTCAGTTTCTGCAAAAGCCGCTGGATTTTGATGCGGTTGCCGCCTTCGTTCGTTCCGCCACGTGACGCAACGCGCGCTGCGCGAATCCTCTTTACAGTTGGTCGTGATTCCGTTACAATAGGGTTTACACGGGGGTGAACCAGTTTCGACGGGGGAGGCTGAAGTCGTACTGCAAGTCGCGGCGCCTAATACCACCGCGTTAACAATGGGCACGGCAATAACTGCCAAAAACAACACCTACGCTCTGCCGATGGCCGCCTAAGGCCTGAAGCCGAGCGCTGACCTTGCGAGGTCAGCCGTCCGCTCCATTCGTCTCCGTCCGGGTGGTCAGCGGGCGTCACCAAAGACGCGAGTGCGGTGGCTGCACGCCGATAACAGTCACCAAAGCGACATCGGCTAGTCGCAGGCATATCCCGCCGATTGGAGCTACCTGCGGCGAAAGCAAAGAATCGGCTAAACTTGTAGACGTGCGGTTTCGAATCTTTCGGACTCGGGCTGCGACGCCCGACACCTCCACAGAAGTACCGGCATAATGGCCCTGCCAAAAGCAGGGCTATTTTGTTTGGAGTTTGCCGTGCCGGACGCTGGAAGCCGTCCGGCTGAGGGCAAAAGCCACCGGGAAGGTGGCTAAAAAGACAGGGTTGGCCGCTGCCAGCCTACTGGAAGCAGGCTTACCAAAGAAGGGTTCAGCCGGGGAACCTGCTTCCGAATGAGATGTCCGCTGAGTGAAGACCCCTGGCGGCGCACATGGCTAAAACTGATACACAAGGGGCGCAAGGCCTTGCGCCCCTACAACCACACGTGAGAACCTACTTTTAACATTTGATCGGCTGAAGAAGGCTTACCCGTGCAGCGGCGTTTCAGTCTCCTCTGCCGGCGCGGCGGCTTCTGCCGTTGTGCCGTTGGTGGAAGGCAGGGTTTCGTCCGGCGCGTCAAAGACGGTGGGGCCGGTGGGTTCCTCAGGCAGCGCATCCACGGGCGGAGGTTCGGCAGTGACGACGGTTGCGGTAGTAGCCGAGAACTGCCCACTCACTGCCGGCGGCGCCGCCGGAGTCGATTCGCTACCGGCGGCGGGCGCGTCCACCTTCACATCGGTTCGAGTCGTGGTGATGGCGGACAGGCTGACGCCGGTTTGCCCGGAGGTGACAATGGACTGAATGGCGCTCATCTGGTCGGGGCTGAGGTTGGCCGATTCGATCAGCCGCGCGAGTGGGTCTTTGGCCTGCGACTCAGCGTCCCCCTGCTGCGCTGCCAGCACAATCTGCCCCCACTGGCTCACTTCGGCGGTGAACACGGCTTCGCTGCTGTTGATGAGTTTGGAAAAAATCGGCGTGACGTCGGTGTAGGGCAGCCGGTCGTCGTCGGGAGTCATCAGCAGCAGTTTTTGCAGCCCCAGCACGGCATCACGGTAAATCGCGCTCTGCCGGTCCCAGCCGTAAAGCTGGCGGAAGGCAGCCAGCAACGCCGAAAACGCCGGCAGAATGGCGGAGATCAACGCCAGAACGGGGATCGCGGCGGATGCGCTGATGGTTGCCAGCAGCGACGACAGCGTCATAACAAATGTGCCGAGGGTAAAGGTAAAATCGGAGTTCAGGGCGTTCTCGCGGCTGCGGTTTTCGTAAAACTCAAGCTGCCCCTCGATGCGCTTGTCCTTATACAGTTGGAACAGCAGTTGAATATCCTCCGGCGTATGCGGCTGGGCGTCGAGTTCGGGCGGGGGTGGAATCCGGTTAACCGACATTTTCCTGCTCCTTAATCCGCGAATCAATGACAAATTCCCGCAAACGCTGCACCCGGTCCGGCTTGTCGTAGGGCGGCAAATGCGCCAGGTATTTAAAGTAGTGCATTCGCAGTTCTTCGGTCAGGCGGCGGTTTTTAGCCCAACGTTTCTGGGGTTCACCGCGATTGCTCAGGGCTGTAAAAAAGGCGGTGACCGCGCCAAGGATAGCCGTCAGATAGCCAAACAGACGCGACCAGGTAGTGCCGCCGCCGGCCTGAGCCGTAAAGAGCGAACTGGCTGCCGGGGCGTCGGCTGCACCCGGCTGGCCAGGCGCGGCGGTGGCTTCCGTGACTGCCGCCGGGGCGGTCTGAATGGCTGCAAAGGGATTGTAGGCGTAGGTGGTCAGCGTGCCAAACACGGTGGTGAGGAACGCGCCCCAGATAAATACCCACTGGTACAGGTAATAACGGTTTTGAAAGTATTTAGCTTTCTGGCTGAATTCGTAGAAGGTGGGAATCAGGTGCTGGCGCAGATCACGCAGGTCCTGGGCGATGACGGGATGTCTGCTGATGTCGTACTGCTGCCACAGGCTGTCCGATACAAAGCCATCACTTTCCAGCATCTGCTGCAGGTCGTCCCCCTCGACGGGATTCCAGTCCATTGAGATGCCACGCAACTTGGGCCGCCGCCGGAAGAAAAACAGGTCACGCCGGAGGGACTGTTTCTTGGTCACCCTTGCAGCCATAACGTTCGCTCCATTACAAACGGTGTGTTTCTATTGCATAGTATAGCGATAAATCGCGCGGCTGGCTATTAAGGTCGAACCGTAATGATTGCCGGAATAACCGACGTTTGCCCAACGCTGCCTTGAGCCTGGCGGCAGGTCTGCTAAACTGGAGACGGTTTATGGGCTGGCAAGGATTGAGGTTTAACACAATGAAGTATGCAAGCGCCGTTGTGCTGCTGGTGGCGCTGCTGGCCGCCTGTTCCGGCGGGTCGAGCAACACCGAGCTTACACTCGTCGCGCAAAATGTGGAGCTGGCGACGCAGATCGCGGATGTACGCAGCACCGCTACTGTTGAAGCGGACCGGCTGCGTGTCACTGCCGCTTACGTGGAAACGGCGATGGCGCAGTCCCGCCTCCAGAACCAGCGCCTGTCGGCGACGATCGAGGCGCTGGGTGGTAATCCAGCACTGGTCGCGCCGGTTGCCAGCACACCGGTAGCGCCAGAAGCAGGCAATCCCAGCGCGCCGGAAGTGACGTTGGGCCTCGTCGCGCCGCTGTCGAATGAAACGGTTATGGCCGCAACCAGCACACCCGGCCAACCCGCGCTTTACAACGCCGTAACCGCACGCGGCGTGGGCGCGAATGACTGCGCGCTCGCGCCTGTCACCAGCTTTACTACCGCCGACACCAATATTTACGTGGTGGCAACGGCGTCGAACATCACGCCGGGGACGATGCTGGCGTCACGCTGGTTCCTGGAAGGCAACGAAGTGATTGCCCACGACTTCACGCCGGATTTTGCGATTGACCAGAACTGCGTGTGGTTCTACATCGACTCGACCGAGACCACTTTTACGCCCGGTAACTGGACGGTGCAGCTTGAGATCAACGGCCAGCCCACCGGCGAACCGGTGGCGTTTACCATCAGCGGCTGATACAACGCTGGTCTGACGTTCTGCGTATAATATGATGCAAGGCAGGGGCGCACCGCCGTGCGCCCCTACGGGTTAGCGATGGTATAGGGGAGACGGCAGATGAGCATCACGGTGCGCTGGGCGAATGACCGGCAGAACGTCATCCACATGGAGTTCCAGCGCGGCTGGAAGTGGCATGACCTGTACTCGGCGCTGGAACAGGCCGATGATCTGATTACCAGCGTGCCGCACACGGTTCACCTGCTGATTGACATCCGCAAGGCTGGTGGCATCCCGGCAGACTTCATGAAGGTTGCCGGCGATATGTTTGGCAAAGGCAGCGCCCGCCCGAACGAAGGCAAAAAGATCGTGGTGGGAGCGGGGCCGCTGATTCGGATGGCCTATACGGGCTTTGTGTCCACCTTCGGCAGCCAGATGCGCAGCCGTCCATTCCTGTTTGCTTCTAATCTGGACGAAGCGGAGGCGATGCTGGCGAAGGCATAGTCAGGTATTTTTTAGCCGCGTGGCCCTAAAAATCTATCCCCATTGAAATGAATGAGATGCTCCGGCGCTTCCGCAATCCAGACTTCGGTATCCCAGGCAATCGCTCGTAAATGTTTCCGAAACTCGGCAAATGAAGGAAAAGCGGTGACAAAGATTTTGCCTGCCGAGCAGTTGGCGAACATCCCGTTTAGCTCAACAATACGCTTAGGCGTCATTGGACCATGTGAGGTAACAACCTCAATCAGATATAACCAGTTGCGGGATGGCAGGAACAGCAGTATGTCCGGCAGTTTCTTGTGTTCGTTGATAGCCACGCCGAGGTTAAGCAGTTGTTCGGTTGCAACATAAAGGTCTTTGTCAGCCGTATCGCCGAGATACAGTACAAGCGCACCAGACGCAAACCGGGGGGCAAACTGCTCGATGACTTGTGCTTGGAGCCGGTTATGTTCTCCGGGTGATAATGTCAGGATGTTTCCATCAGGCAGCGTAACAGGAATACCGGCAGTTTGACGTGACAACTGGTAAATCGTTAACAGGCTACCATATTTATTTCTGAATTCCTTTACAGCATTATCCCAAGCATCTGTACCAAACGTTCGTATCGTGTTGAGAGCCGCCTGACTGATGGAATAGTGTGCCTTTGGACTGTTCGTAGGAAGCGATGGATTGTCAGGATTGTAGTCTGCTATCCACCCCTGTACAAATTGATGAAGTACCTGGCGTCGGAACGTTTCCCGCGTGTTTGGTGCATATGTTCGTCCATAAAATTCACGGATAAATGCCATAATCCCTTTAGACACTGTCAGGCTGTGTCGTCTTGATGACGACCAATGTTCACCGGGTTTTAAACCACACAGGGCGATCAGGGTTAATGCTGCCATTTCATTTTGTTGCGCCTCAGGCATTCCAAGCGCGGCCAAAATCTCCTGAGCTTCAGCAATTTCAGGCATAGATACCCAGCACTGTTGCTACAGGGTCTGTACCATTGAAGTTTTTACCCGCCGCTAAACGGCCCATTTCGATGATCGCATCCAGCGGCGGGAGAGGAAGGCTACGAATTTCGGCAGCATTAACCTGGGTGCTGCCACTGAAGGTACGGAAGTACTGGTTTATGAGATCACTGTTTAACAGTAGCGCCAGTCCGCGCGTTTCATCATCCAACAGTTGTCCCTTTGGACGATAAATGTAATTAAGATGATTCTCAAGCCCAATAACAGGCGTGTTCAAATTGGCGAAGTAGGGCGCTGCTGTAAGGCGCTGACGTTCTTCTTTTGCGCTGAAACGGCGCAGTAGAACGTAGTTCTGATTAGGTAGCACCAGCTTGTCGGCCCCTTTCAAAACGAGATATTGCCCCTTATGTTGCTGCGGCCATTCGCAGCGCATCGGCTTGATATTTTGCATCCACAGTAATGGTGCATGGGTAGCGGGCACCTCCCCGGCAGACGTAACCAGATGACTTGCCCGGAATGGGACGACAGGGCCAGTAGAAATTTCCATGTTGTATTTGTGGAGATTCCCCGTCCACGAATTGACCAACTCTGCAATTTCCCTATCCTGCTCAGTCAGCGGAAGGCGCAGGATGTTGTCTTTTCCGACAACCTGAGCCACTGACGTGATGCGTTTAGACATAACACCTAAATCAGTGTCGGCGACGCTTGATGAAAGCAAAATATCGCTATCATAACCTGAACGCTCGGCGAGCAGAATCATGCTTTCCTGTAATACTTCTTCAAACACATCATCCCGTGACTCAAAGAGGTGGATGGTCCTCGGACGCATATAACTAAAGAAGTAGTCTCGAAAACGGCTGAAATACGGCCCGGCAGCGTAACTTCTCGGGGTAATATACACGGCGTATCCACCTGGGCGAAGGATAGCTGCGCTGACGGCCATAAACAATGCATAAATATTGGGCTGACCGTACACCACAATTTCGGCTGCTTGTGCTCGTGGATCGTTTTTTGAAAGTTTAAAATATGGCGGGTTGCAGATGACAGCGTCATGTAATTGATCGCTTGATTCGTAAAGCGTTTTTGCATGAGCCAGTACAAAGTCATCGCGTACCACGCGGTACTGCAAGGTTCGATTTTTTGTTTTCATCCACGTTTGGGTATAGGAAAGACATGCATCCAGATAGTCTGCAATCTCAGCATCAATCTCATACGCCACAAGTTCAATATCTCTGTCACTTACTTCGCATAGCGCAGCGGAAAGAATACCCAAACCTGCTCCAGGGTCGAGTAACCTTAAACGTTCATTCCCTACGGGTAAAAGCCGCGCCATAAATCGGGCTACCGAGAGTGGCGTGAAAAACTGTCCCAACTTTTTGTTGGTCTTGTTCCAGGACATATACCATTGACCGACGCGATCAGCGTAAGCAGCCGGTAATTCATTGTCTAGAGGTCGAGGTATACCCAGTGTCATTCGTTCATCGCCCTCCGAACAGATTTTCCACAACTAATTGTAACTGACTTTTTTGGTTTTCGTTACTATAAACAGGATACCGTCGCCCTACCCGAAAAGGTAGCGTCAGCCGTCGCTCGCCTGTGCTATACTGAGGCTGTTGTGTAGACCGAGGGCTGGATGCGAGGTAGACGAGCCATGTTTCAGGGTGGTGGCGGTGGCGGTTGGTGGGTACTTGTCTGGGGTGATGACGAAGGCCGCAAGAAGCGCGTGACCTGGCCGCTGCTCAAGCGCGTGTTGGGTTATGCCAGGCCGTACCGCTGGCATATCGTGCTGCTGCTGCTGACCATCCTTATCACGACCGGCCTGGGGCTGCTGACACCCCTCATCTTCCGTGATCTGATTGACAACGCGCTGCCCAACGGCGACGCCACGCGGCTGAACTGGCTGGCGCTGGGGCTGATCGCCATCCCCATTGTTAACGGGCTGATAAGTGTCCTGCAGCGGAAGGTCAACGCAACGGTGGGCGAAGGGGTGATCTATGATCTGCGCGTGGTGCTGTTTGAGCATATCCAGCGCATGTCGATTCGGTTCTTCACCAATACCAAAACGGGCGAACTGATGAGCCGCCTCAACAACGACGTGGTGGGCGCGCAGCGGGCGATCAGCAGCACCATTGTTTCGATCATCACCAACGTGATTACCGTGATCGCCACGCTGGCGGTGATGCTGGCGCTGGAATGGCGGCTGACGATTCTTGGCGTGCTGGTGCTGCCGTTTTTTATCCTGGCGGCGCGGCGGCTGGGCGGCAGGCTGCGGGAAATCGCGCGGCAGCAGATGGAAACCAACGCCCAGATGAACGCCATGATGAACGAAACGCTGAACATCAGCGGCGCGCTGCTGGTCAAGCTGTTTGGGCGCACGCGGGCGGAAGTCGAACGGTTTGAAAACCGCGCCGGCAAGGTGCGCGACGTCGGCGTGCTGCAGGCGGTGTGGGGGTCGCAGTTCTTTATGCTGATTGGCCTGGTCAGCGTCGTTGGCACGGCGCTGGTGTTCTGGGTCGGCGGGCATCTGGTGTTAAGCGGCATGTTCACCATCGGCACGATTGTGGCGTTTGGCTCGTATCTGACACAGTTGTACGGCCCGCTGCAAGCCCTGACCAACGCGCCGGTAGATTTTGCGACCTCGATGGTCAGCTTCGAGCGGGTATTTGAGGTGGTTGATCTGCCGCTGGAAATTGATGACCAGCCGGGCGCGATTCCGCTGGAGAACGTGCGCGGCGAACTGGTGTTTGACCATGTGAGCTTTAAGTACGAAGTGAAGCCGGAAACGCTGTTGAGCGACGTGGAACGGTTAGGCCGCATGGACAACGTGCGGGCGGTGTTCTCCGGTGACGAGATCAAACCCGGCAACGGCAGGCCGGATAAACCGGCAGTGGTGGCCTACAGCCAGGCGCGCGAACAGGCGTTAGAGGACGTGTCGTTCACCATCCAGCCGGGACAGTTGGCGGCACTGGTCGGCCCCAGCGGGGCGGGCAAAACGACGCTGACCTATCTCATCCCGCGCCTGTACGACCCGACCGCCGGGCGCATCCTGCTCGACGGCCACGACCTGCGAACGGTGACGCTGGACTCGCTGGCGGCGCAGATTGGCATGGTGACGCAGGAAACGCACCTGTTCCACGATACGATTCGCACCAATCTGCTTTACGCCCGTATGGACGCGACACAGGCGGAGCTTGAAGCGGCCTGCCGCGCCGCCAACATCCACGATTTTATCATGGGGCTGCCGGACGGGTATGATACGATTGTCGGCGAGCGCGGCTACCGCCTCAGCGGTGGGGAAAAGCAGCGAATCGCCATCGCCCGCGTCATCCTCAAAAACCCGCGCATTCTGGTGCTGGACGAAGCCACCTCGCACCTCGACAGCCAGAGCGAGGCGCTGATTCAGGACGCGCTCAAGACGGTGATGGCCGGGCGTACCAGCATCGTCATCGCCCACCGGCTGAGCACGATTCTGGCGGCGGACGTCATTCTGGTGCTGGATCGCGGCAGGATTGTTGAACGCGGCACACACCACGAACTACTGGCGCAGGGCGGCCTGTATGCCCAGCTTTACGAGACGCAGTTTAAGGGCGAACGGGAAATGGTGTGAGAAGAGTGGGCGGGTTCTTTTTACCCGCCCGTATGCCTTATCACCAGAATTTCCACTTGGGTTTTAGCGATTTTTTTAGCTGCTGAATGTTCGCCTGAATCTCAGAAACGCGATCATTGCCAAGTTCCAAAGCGCGCTCAAAATCGTAAATTGCTTTCTCCGCGTCACCCAGAATTGCATAACAGAGTGCCCGATTAGCATAGCTGTAACTCAAGTTTTTATTGTCACCCCATGTATCTTCTTGTGATGCCTCGATAACGAGTGTGAAGTCAGCTAGAGCGAGTGCATGTTGTCCCGTATTCATATAGCATGTTGCCCGTCCATCCAAAGATCGTTTAAGTGGACTCCAGATGTCACTAACAGAATCACCGTCTGCTTGGGCCATTTTTACCGCTTTGGTGTAGTCATCTATCGCTCTATGGTAATCCTGCTTATCCTCACGCAAGAACTCTCCGCGTCCAAACCGATTATCCTTCGTGTCAGTCAAATGAATCAATTCATTGAAATCCAGTTCTGCCTTTGTAAAGTTCTTCACTGTATTGCGGTAAAATTCTATCCTAGCTTCTAATGCGCTTGTTTGGTTGTGTTTTGCCTCCAATTGTACTGCTTCGTTTAAATGACGTTCGGCGGTAGTGTAGTTACGCAGTTGTACGTAAACTTTTGCGCACTCTATATGTAAATTGGCAAGAGCGAAATCTTTAAAACCGTCTTCAGAAGGTTGCTCTTGCTCCACTTTAATGGCTTGCTCTATGTCCTCTACAGCCTTCTGATATTCTCTTAGCTCCCGATAAGCTTTAGCTCGACCGATAAGAAGATTTGTATCTTTGGGATTATACTCAATCCCATTTGTATAATCTTGAACAGCGTTACTGTATTTTTCCAACTGCATATAGGTGATTGCACGCCACCTGAATGCTTCACTATCGTTAGGCTTTGCATGGATAGCTTCTGTGAAATCATTGATAGCTAGTTCCGGCTCACTAGCGTAACGTTCTTTACCACGTTCTAAGGCATCGTTTGTCATAATATAATTCCTTATATGTATGAGTTTCCGGTTAGGTAGAAATTCACAATCCGATGTAGCCTATGCGTCGGGCCTCGCTCGCTTTTGCACCGCAACGAGGGCATCCATTTCTTCCACACCCGGTTCCCCCGCTCCAGCTGGCCTTAATGCAGAAAATCTGTCCGCACTTACACTGTGAGAGTTGATAACCTTTTTCACTATTGCCACAGTTTGGGCAGTTTGCATACTTTGCCATATTTGCACTCCCTTGACAAAAATAGATACTATTAATATAAATCAATCGCAGAAAAGAAAACAAGTGATAATTGTCATATTTGGAGTGATTGTGAGAAATGAACGGAAATAGTCTAAAATGGAGTGAAACGTGTGGCGGAGAGAGTTGGAATGGTTTCAATCCGGCTGAAAGGGATAATCACGGAAACCGGGGAGTTGGGGGTTCAATTGCCCGAAGGTCTGCCGCCGGGTGAGGTGCAGGTGACGATTGAAGTTCGCCCGCAGGAGGAAGTGCCCTGGGAAGAACGCCCCTGGACGGACGAGGAAATCCGCGAGCTGACGAAAGTAGCGCCAAAAACCGGGGCTGAGATTGTTGCTGCTGGACATATCGGTGGTTGGGAAGATGATGGTATTACTGACAGCGTGGCATGGGTAGAAGAACAGCGCCGCAAACGCGCGGAGCAGCGTAAATGGTAACGGGGCTGCTGGATACCAACGTTATTGTGGACAGTTTGCGAAGCTATCCACCGGCAATGAATTTGAAACATTGCATGCTGCTGCTGGGTAACTTGGCGCAAAAACCATACTGATACGATTGCGCGCACGAATTAATGCCCAGTCCGTTTACCCCGCCAGGTGATACAACGTCTCCGGCGAATCGTGCTGCCAGACAACCACGTAGGGCTTGCCATCGGCATAGAAGGTGTTCAGTTGAATTTCGCCGGTTGTGAGCCGATAAATGCGAATCGGCAGCCCGGTGAAGGGGTTGGTTCCCTCAACAAGCAGCACATTTTCATCCGCTGTTTGGTCACTCTCGCTGTCGTCGGGCAACTGCACGGCTAACCGGCCTTCGCCGGTCTGAGGGTCAACCGCGTAAATGCCGGTGTTGTAAATCGCAATCGGCGCGGCCACATCCAGCACGGTGTTGTTGATGCGTCCATCCAGCAGATTGGCGGGAAGCGGCGCTGCTGCCTGGGATGAGTTCGCGGCCCGTATCACCGTACAGCCGACCGAGATGGCAATCGTGCCGTCTGAATCGAGGTCGTTACCGATGTTCAGGTAGAGGCTGGTCGTCTGCGGGATGTCGTAAACGTGCTGGCCGGGAACGGCGGAGGTGGTGGTGAAAATGTGCGGCGACCGGGGATGCATACCGGATGAAAACCGGGCCGTCGTGGCCGAACCGAGCGCCGCCGATACTATGATGCGCGTGCCGGCTTCGAAGCGGAAAATGCCACCCTTGCTCACGCCCGGATTATACGAGTCGTTGTAGAAACTTAAATCCGGGCAAGCATCCTGCGCGGCTGACGGGAGCGGCGCAGCCAGACCAATAACAAGCAGGCCGATTATCAGAAGCAGCAAACGTTTCATGTTGCCTTTCCTGCGGTCGGTAAACCTTGCGCCCATTATCGCTGCTAACGGTAAGAATTCCGTTATCAAGCCGCAATCAGCCGCGCCGGTATATCTCAAATTCCCCCTACAGAATAAGCCGACCATTTGTTATGCTGTGCAAGTATTGGACAATGGGCAGTAAGTGACGATGACCGACTTTTATCTCATCATCGGCCTGGGCAACCCTGGCAAGGGCTATGCGGACACGCGCCACAACGTCGGCTTTCGCGTGGTGGATGAACTGGCGCGGCGCTACGGCCTGACGTTTGGCAGGAAGGAACGGAAGGCGGTAGTTGCCAGCGGCGTTATCCTGGGTAAAAGAGCCATCCTTGCCAAGCCGCAAACCTACATGAACCTCAGCGGCGAGGCGGTGCGCGCGCTGGTGGATTTCTACAAGGTTGAACTCTCGCGGCTACTGGTTATCTCCGATGATCTGGACATCCCGCTGGGGACGCTGCGGCTGCGGAAGTCCGGCAGCGCGGGAGGGCAGGGTGGCCTGAAGAATATCATCCAGCACCTGGGCACGCAGGACTTTAACCGGCTGCGGTTTGGTATTGGCCGCCCGCCGGGACGGATGCAGCCGAAAGATTACGTGCTGCAAGCCTTCAAGGGCGATGACGTTATCCTCGCGGCGCAGATGGTTGACCGTGCCGCCAGCGCCGTGGAAGTGTGGCTGACAGAGGGCATCGAGATCGCCATGACACGCTATAACGGCAGCGTGGACGAGCCGAAGCCGGTCGCCAAAGCGAAGCTGACCGAGGGGGAGCAGGATGGCGGACAAACGGGCTGAACTCCAGGCACTGTTAGATGCAGAGGGCCGGGTGACACATTGGCCGTCAAAACGTTCGATTCAGCTTCAGGTGCTGGACTATCTGGCGGCGCAGTTTGAGGCCGGGCGCGACTATAGCGAGCGCGAAGTCAATGCGCTGCTGAACCAGTTCCATACCTTTGAGGATGGCGCGCTGCTGCGCCGCGAACTGTTTGAGCGCGGCCTGCTCAACCGCGAGCGCGACGGTTCGCGTTACTGGCGCGCGCCGAAGACCCGGCTGTACTGATTCGCCCCGGTTACCGTACTCTACGTGCATTATACGCTTCCTCGTCTTTTTCCCTACTGATAAATGACAACTAAAATTATCGTGTTATACTGTGCGGCGGTGGTAAGATCGGCTGTAAGTTTTCCGGGTTTCACCAGCCCCCACATGACGAGGAGTGTATACCATGTCAGTTCGGACGCGGCTTCTGCTGGTGGCGATCGCCGGCCTGATTGCCCTTATGAGCGCGGCCAGTATGGCGGGAGCGCAGGAAGACACAGCGGCTTCCCTGCGGCGGGTTAGCGTGCCTGATCTGGGCAGTTTCGAATACCCGCTGGCCCTGTATTCGGTGCGGGCGGGGATGCTGCCGCCAGCGGCCAGCGAAACGCTGCTTTTCCCCGGCGCGGTGAGTGTTGAACCCAATGATTCGTTTGTGTACCAGGACGACCAGGGGGTGGTTTACAGGCTGACGCTGGCAGCGTTTGTGGATGAGAGCGTGACCGCCGATACCGACCCGGCCAGCCGGCTCGGCCAATCGCCGCTGCTGCCCTACGAAGCGTCGGCGCTGGACAGCCTGGACGTTGCAACCGTCACCATCGGTGGGCTGCCCGCCGCCCGCGTCAACGATCTGCCGGCGGGAGTGGTGAATCAGGCCGGAGTCGCGGCGCACATCGTCGCGGTCGCTCCCGGTCGCGTGCTCGAACTGGTGGTTGAGCCGGTGATGCTGTTCGGCGCGCCCAACCATAACGAGCCAATGGCAGGCGACACCGACATGAACCGGAGTCTGTACGAGGACATCCTCGCCAGCCTGGAGTTTAACCAGTAGTTGCCGAAGGGGCGAGCCGCCGGTTCGCCCCTACCCGTTCGCCCACCTCATTCCCACCAGCGATACCAGACCTTACGCGGCCTGCCGTACATGCGGCCAACCGGCGGTGAGGCGTAATAGTAGAGCCACACCCACAGGCACGCCAGGAAAAAAATCCCACCGACCGCGCCGATTACCAGCCCGATCAGCCCGCCCATCGTCACGTCGCGCCCGGTGCGTTCGTGCAGGAAGGCCGTGCCAAACGAGCCGACCAGCGCCCATAACACCGTCCAGGCCATGAAATAAAACATCGGCTGCTCCCCCTTTTTGCCCTGTCCTGAGCTTACCATCACCCGGCGGCAGAAAGCGTAAACGGGATGTGAAAAATGCATTTGGGACTGGCGGCTGCTTATACCGCGCTAATGCCGCCCGTGTTAGAGTGATTGTAACTCAACCGTGATTTGACAGCGGCCCGGACTGTATCTGGCGGCCTTTTTCTGCTAACATAATCCGTCCTCTAACTCTCAGAAGCGGAGCCGAGAACCCCGTATGCAATTAACCGGACTTCTCGATTTTCTGCGCGATAGCCCTCTCTATCGCGCGTTGCTGGTGCGCCTGCAGGAGCGCCAGCCGATTGATAACCTGAATGTCCTCCGTTCAGCGCGACCGTTTTTCCTGGCGGCACTGGCGCGGGAGTGGGAAGGCCCGGTGCTGTATGTCACCGGGCGGATTGACCGCGCCTATAACGTGTCGGAGCAGTTGCCGGTCTGGCTGGGCGATGCCCGCCCGATCTACCGCTTTGGCGAACCTGCGCCGATGTTTTACGAGCGCACGCCCTGGGGCGAAAACGTCATCCGCAACCGCATCGCCACGCTGGCAGCGCTGGTGCCGCCGGATGATTTTATGCCTGCCGCGCATCCGGTGATCGTCACGTCGGCGCGCGCCATCATGCAGCGCACACTGCCAGTGCACCAGTTCCGCAAAGGGGCGATGCTGCTGAAGGTCGGCCAGCGCCATCACCTGAACGGTTTGCTGGCACAGTGGATGAAGATGGGTTACGAGCCGGTTTCGATTGTGGTGGAGCCGGGCACGTTCAGCCGCCGGGGCGGGGTGGTGGATATTTACCCGTTAGCGGCTGACCGCCCGGTGCGGGTGGAGTTTTTCGACGACGAGATTGACAGCCTGCGCCGCTTCGACCCCTCAACGCAGCGGTCGGCGGAACTGGTGGAGCACGTCAGCATCGTGCCGGCGCGGGAGGCGCTGCCGGAGTTTGGTCCGCCGGTGGCGGCACATCTGGCATCGTGGTTCGACAGCCTGCCGCCGAATGACAGCGACGTGACCAGCCCGCGCGCCGACGCCGAACCGCTGGCGAACGGCGCGGCTTTTCCGTACCTGGAGCATTACCTGCCGTACATGTTCCCGAACCCGGTCAGCCTGCTCGATTATGCGCCGGATAACGCGCTGGTCGTGACCGAGGACTGGGAGGAACTGAGCGATACGGTGGCGACCATCGAAGAACAGGCGCTCAGAACGCGGCAGGAACGGCTGGAAGCCGGGCAACTCCCGCCGGATTATCCACTACCCTATATCACCTGGGACGCGCTGGCGGAAGAACTGGAAAGCCGCGCTCACGTTCACCTGGGCTATGGCACCCGTGGCGAGGCGGACGACGATGAAGACGGGGATGAGCCGGAAAACGGGGATACAGGGGCGCCAGGCACTGTGCCGCTACCAAGCCACACACTGGACTTTCGCCGCCTGTTCGCGCCGGAAGAACGCTTCGGCGGGCAGCTTCGCGCCTTCCTCAGCCGCGCCCGGCAGATGCGGCGGGATGGGGGGCGGGTGATCGTCGTGACGCAGCAGACGGCGCGCATTGCCGATCTGTGGCAGGAGCAGGAAACCTTCCTGCCGACGATGAAAAACGTGCCGGAACCGCCGCAGCCGCATACGCTGGCGCTGGTGGACGGCACGCTGCGCGAAGGCTGGCGGCTGCGACAGCCGGACGGTAACGTGCATCTGGTGACGGACGCGGAAATCTTCGGCTGGAATCGGCCAGAGCCGCGCCGGCGCAAGGTGCAGCGCCGCGCCCGCGTGCCGGAGTCCAGCTACGCCGACCTGCACGAAGGTGACTACGTGGTGCATATTGACTACGGCATTGGCCGCTTTGCCGGGATGCGCCGCCGCACGCTGGAAGGCAACGAGCGTGAATACCTGGTGGTCGAATATGGCGGCAATGACACCGTGTTTGTGCCGATTCACCAGGCCGACCGGCTGACGCGCTACGTCGGCCCGGACGACCGCCCGCCAGCGTTGAGCCGGCTGGGCAAGCCGGACTGGGCGAAAGTGACAACGCAGGCGCGGAAGGCGGTCGAGGAAGAAGCGAAGGAACTGCTGGAACTGTACGCCAAACGTGAAGACGTATCCGCACCGGCGTTTGTGGGCGACACCGCCTGGCAGCATGAACTGGAAGCCTCGTTCCCATTTGTGGAAACCGACGATCAACTGCGCGCCATCCGGGATGTCAAGGTTGATCTGGAAGAAACGCACCCGATGGACCGCCTGATCTGCGGCGATGTGGGGTACGGCAAAACCGAGGTGGCGCTGCGGGCGGCGTTTAAGGCGGTCAACGCCGGTTATCAGGTGGCGCTGCTGGTGCCGACGACCGTGCTGGCGCAGCAGCACTACGAAACGTTCAGCAACCGTTTAGCGCCGTTCCCGGTGAAGGTCGAAATGCTGTCGCGCTTCCGCAATAAGGATGACCAGCAGAGCGTGCTGAAGCAACTGGCAGCAGGCGACGTGGACATCATCATCGGCACGCACCGGCTGCTGCAGGACGACGTGAAGTTCAAGAAGCTGGGGCTGGTTATCATTGACGAGGAACAGCGCTTCGGCGTCACCCACAAGGAACACCTGAAGAAGCTGCGGACGGAAGTTCACGTGTTGACGATGACGGCCACGCCCATCCCGCGCACGCTGTACATGAGCCTGGCCGGGGTGCGGGACATCAGCATGATCCAGACGCCGCCAGAAGAACGGCTGCCGGTCATCACCCATGTTGGCCCGATGGACGAACGGCTGGTGCGGCAGGCCGTGCTGCGCGAACTGGAACGCGGTGGGCAAATCTTTTACGTCCACAACCGCGTGCAGTCCATTGACGCGGTGCGCGACCGGCTGGAACAGATCGTGCCGGAAGCGCGGATCATCACCGGACATGGCCAGATGGACGAACGGCTGCTGGAAAAGGTGATGAGCGCCTTCGCGCGCGGGGAATACGACATTCTGCTGTCCACCTCCATCATCGAAAACGGCATTGACATCCCCAACGCCAACACGCTCATCGTGGACCGCGCCGACCTGTTTGGGATGTCGCAGTTGTACCAGCTTCGCGGGCGGGTGGGGCGCAGCGCGCAGCAGGCGTATGCTTACTTCTTCCATCCTGTTGCTGAACGTCTGACGGAGGAAGCCCGGTCGCGGCTCGAGGCGCTGGAGGAAAATACCGACCTGGGCGCGGGCTTCCAGATCGCCATGCGCGACCTGGAACTGCGCGGCGCAGGCGACATCCTGAGCACGCGGCAGACCGGCCACGTCGCTGCCATCGGTCTGCACCTGTACACACAGCTTTTGACACAGGCAGTGCAACAGTTGAAAGGCAAAGCGCCGGGCGCGGCCGCGCCGCCGGTTTCCACCACCAATATCACGATTGACCTGCCGATACCGGCGTACCTGCCGTCTGACTGGATACCGGAGATGGAACTGCGGCTGCAAATCTACCGGCGCGTCGGCGGGCTGACCAGCCTGGACGAAGTGGCGGCCATGCGCGAGGAACTGCGCGACCGTTTTGGCGTGCTGCCGGCTGCGGTCGAGGGGATGCTGTTCCAGATTGAAGTGAAACTGCTGGCGCAGCAGGCCAACGCGACGGCGGTGATTAACCTGAACGACGTGGTGAACATCAAGCTGCCCTACCTGGCGGAAGTCAACCGCGAACGGCTCCAGCGCGACCTGGGCGAGGACGTGCGCGTCAGCCGGACGGCGGTGATGCTGCCGATACAGCCGGGCATCGAGTGGCGGGCGCGGCTGTTGCAGGTGCTGCGCCTGCTGGCGGAAGGGGTGAAAGAGGCGGCTGGGCTGTAACCTTCACTTTTTGCCCGGTTCACGCCTTTGTCGGATAACAGCCATGCCGCCGGCGCGGGCATGGCTGGTTTTTGTATCGTCAATGACCACACTAACGTTTTTCAAGCCACTGCCTAACTTCACCTAAAGACTGAGAACCTGTTCACAGGCCGTTTATGAAGAACGTGTTAGGAATTGTTTAGTTCCAGCAGCCTCGTCGTTAGGGACTTGTAAACTCCCTGGCATATCCTTACGCTAAGCAGATTTAGGAAAGAGGGTAGGGAGCGCACATGTCGAAACGATTCATTGCATTTCTGGTCATGGTTATGGCCACCGCGTGCGTAACCATGCTCGCCATGCCGCAGGCTGTCCGGGCGATGACGATCAGCAACATGACCATCACACTCGATTGCACCGGTTTCAGTTGGACGGATTTTGATTTCGTGCTGGACCGTGATAATACCAACAGCGGCCAGGAACGGTATGAAATTACTGTTACGGATGGGGATGGCACCGTTATTCACTTCTTTGCCAACCAGCTTGGGTTAGGTTCCTATCCAAACAATGGGGTGGGTAATGCCAATTACAATTCTGGTACGCCCGATTACAACCCGCTGACGTACACGTGGAAGAGCATTGCCGGCAACGGTTTTGCCGAACAGATCGCCTATACAACGACGGGGAACTGCGCCGGTTTGCCGACCTGGGGTGGAACGCCGCCACCGACGACACCGCCGCCAACCACGCCACCGCCGACCACTCCGCCACCGACGACGCCACCGCCGACGACACCACCGCCGACGACGCCGCCACCCACCACGCCACCGCCGACGACGCCGCCGGGAGTTCCGATTGTGGTGGTCGCGACGCAGGCCGCGCCAGAAGCCCAGTTTGAGCCGGGTGACAACCGGGTGAACAACATGACCAAGGATCGCTCCGCGCCGGTCGCCATCTACTGCGAAGCCAGCGGCATCCAGGTGCGGGTGATTGACCCAGCCAGCTCACGCGGGATTGACCCGCCGGCCATCAACGTGGCGTTTGAAGCGATTGCAGCGGCAGGCGTGCCAGCGGACGCCAATCTGCTGCTGGCCGAGGCCAACGGCGTACAGCTCTGGCGGCTGACCACCGGCGAGTTCCAGGTCAACACAACCTACGCCAACGAAGCCAAGCCGTACATCGTGGTCTGGTCCGACTGCCCGAAGACCGATTTCTATCACCTGGCGAACTGATCGGCCAACTATTGCCAGCCAGCGAAGCGCCTCCCCACCGGAGGCGCTTTTGATTTCGCACGCTCCGCTGCCTGAAGACGGCTGAAGACCGCCCCTGTTTCAGTAATCGTTGTGCCCGCTCGATCTTGACAAATGGCATTACGAAAGGCATTCTGAAAGGGTGGCTCATACAGGCCACGCTGTTCTGTAGAACCGGTGAGGCCTGAACGACCATGAAATTGTTGCGGAACACCGGGCTGGGCCGTTCGGCGGTGATCGCGCTGGCGCTGTACACGGCGGTTGCTATCGTAACGCTGTGGAATTTGCTCCTTCAGTTCAACACGGCTGTTCCCGGCGGCAAGGACAGTGATTATTACCAGTTCCTGTGGGGCTACTGGTGGATCGGCCACGCGCTGGCGCAGGGGCAGTCACCGCTGTGGACGGACTACGTGCTGTATCCGCACCTGTCGAACCTCAGCGTGCACACACTCGCGCCGATCTGGTATCCGGTGTATGCGCTGGCCGCGCCGCTGCTAGGCCGGCTGGGGGCCGGCAACCTGATCGTGCTGCTGGGTTACGTCATTAGCGGCATGGTGATGTTTATCTGGCTGCGCCGCCAGCTTGAGCCGCGTCCGGCAGCCGGGGGGCTGGCGCTGCTGGGTGGGCTGGCCTATGCCTTTTCGCCCTATATGATGACCCACGCTTCGTATATTCAACTGAATCTTACGCCGCTGTGGTGGTTTCCGCTGGTGCTGCTGCTGTGGGACGAACTGGCGTTCCCACGCCGCCTGCCACGACCGGCAACGGCGGTTGAATTAGGGCTGGCGCTGTGGGGGGTGTGGCTGACCGATCTTCAGTTCTGGGTGTGGCTGCCAGTTGCGGCGTGGGGTTACGTGCTGTGGACGCTGTGGAGACAACGGCGCGGCTGGCTGCCGCTGCTGGGGTGGGGGCTGCTGGCGGTGGCGATCATGGCGGCGCTAGCCTGGGTTTATCCAGTGAACGCCCTGCGCCAGATCAACCTCGACCCGAATGAATACCCTCCGGCGGGACTCATCACCCTGCACGCCTATTCGCTACCACTGACGGCGCTGGTTGGCCTGGCGGAGCCGGTGGAAACCAAAACGCTGGGGCACGTACTGGCCTGGCTGATCTGGGGTGGAATCGCCGTTGGATTGCTGTGGCGCTTTCGTGGAAGCACCGCCCGTGTAGGGGCGAACCGCCGGTTCGCCCCTACCGATGATGCTACGCCTGGCACCATTTTGCGTCCCGGAGCGTGGTTCTGGCTGGCGCTGGGGTTGATTCCACTGGTACTGGCGCTGGGGCCTGATGTTACCTTCGGCGGCGCCACGCTGCCACTGCCGTATGCGTGGCTGCACGATCTGCTGCGCGGGCAGCACCGCATTCCGGCGCGGTTTACCGGCGCAGCGGCCTTTCTGCTGGTGACGTTTCTGGTCAAGGTGTGGCAGCCGGTTGTGGCGTGGGCATTAGCGCGCCGCCGTCTGCTGACGACAGCCGCCCTTGCCGGCGTGACCGTCGCCCTACTGGCGGACGTGGGTGCATTCCAGCCCTTCCCGGTGCGGAACGTGCCGGACTACGCCATTCACCATCAGATTGCCCGCGAACCCGGCGATTTTATCGTCATGGACGTGCCGGTTGGGACGCATTACGGCTGGACGGGCATAGGCCGGGGCTACTTCTCCATGTATTACGGCGCGGTGCACCATCACCGGATGGTCAACGGCTGGCTGTCGCGGATTCCGTACAGCACGCTGGCCTATTATATGGATTCGCCGCTGTTTTCATGGCTGGCCGGGACGCGTGTGCTGTCGCCGGACGAACAGACACAGGCCGCTGCCGAGTTCGATACCTACCTGCGGGACTGGCCGGTCGGTTATGTCATCGCCTACCGGGACTGGATGACGCCGGAGCAGCAAACCGAGTGGATCGGCTGGCTGAACGAGCGCTCCGGCCTGTGCCCCGCTGAAAGCACAACCGAAGCGGATTTACTGTGGTGGCGGGCGGAGGCGCTGGGCTGTGGCGCGACACTGCCGACCAGCCACGTTGCAATGGGCGCGCCGGCGGACTGGGCGCACGTCGGCAGCGGCTGGTATGGCCCAGAAGTGATCGGCGGGCCGGCAGGACGCTGGGCCGGCGAGACGGCCACACTGCGGCTGACGCTCGACCCGGACCTGGCCTATGAACTTACTTTTTCCGCGCTGGGATTTGGCCGGAGGCGGGTCGTGACGCTGTCCGGCGCGGGTGGCTTCGGGCAGCGGCTGGCGCTATCGGTGAACAACTGGCGTGACTACCGCGTGGTTATCCCGGCGGGCGCGCTGCCAGACAGGCTGCTGACGCTGCGCCATAACGGCGCCAATTCGGCGCAGGCACTGGGGCTGTCGGATGATACGCGGCTGCTGGCCGCCGCCTATACGTATTTTACGCTGCGCCCGCTGGCCCCATGAGCCGGGCTTTTATTCAGCCTCGTTGCTTTTCACCACGTCCGCGATTTGCCCGCCGGTGATCTGCTGCAGCTGGGCGAAGGTGATCGGGAAAATGGCATTGTGCGCCCCGCCGGCGGCATAAAGCTGGTCGAAGCGCCCCAGCGAAGAGTCAATGTAAACTGGCAGTCCGGAGGTGCGATGCGCCAGCGGCGGCACGCTGCCGGGCGGGTAGCCGTAGATCGCCACACACTGCTCGGCAGTGGCGGCTTTCACCTTTTTGCGCCCAACGTTGTACATCGCCGCCAGCTTTTTATCATCAACGCGCTGGTCGCCGCTGGTGAGCACGATGATCGGCTGCTCGTCAATGAGGAAGGCCAGGCTTTTTACAATCTGCCCCAGCGCGCAACCGATGTTATCCGCTGCCTGCTGCGAGGTGGCGGTGGTTGTATCAAAGAAGCGAATTTGAATGCCCAGATTCCAGGCGTCCAACGCCGCCTGGACGTGCGCCGGTGTCAGACTGTCCACGCTGTCCCCTCCGTATGCCTGCCAGAATTAATCATTCACGCTGTGATGACTGTTGTGCATTGTAATCAAATTGAACCGGCCTGGGTAGTACCGCTGCGTTGGGAAACGGCGGTAAAATACGGGCAGCAAGGGGAGGTAACAGGCACAATGGATAAACCGGAATTCACGCGGGCGATGGTAAGCCAGACGGCGCTGGAACTGCTGATGGGGGACATCACACAGCAGGATACGGATGCGATTGTCAACGCGGCCAATTCATCGCTGCTGGGCGGGGGCGGCGTGGACGGCGCGATTCACCGCGCTGCCGGGCCGCAGCTGCTGGAAGAAACCCGCACGCTGGGCGGCTGCCAGACGGGCGACGCCAAACTGACGCGCGGCTACCGCCTGAAAGCGCGCTACGTGATTCACGCAGTCGGACCGATCTACCGCGCCGGTGATGAGTCGGTCGCGTGGCTGCTGGCGAGCGCCTACCGGCGCAGCCTGGAGGTGGCTGCCGAACACGGGTTGCAGTCGGTGGCGTTTCCGTCCATCAGCACCGGCGCGTATGGCTATCCGGTTGAACTGGCGGCGCCGGTTGCCCTCGAAGCGGTCCATGAGGCGCTGTCAGCGCCCACGCCGGTGAAACTGGTGCGCTTTGTGCTGTTTAACCCGCCGACACTGCGAGCCTTCAGCCAGGCGCTGGCGGCGCTGGCGCAGCGACATCCTGATGTTCAGCCAATTTCATGACCAGTGGTGGAAAATAAAAAGCGGGACGTGGCACAGCCACGTCCCGGTAAAAAGAGCCAGCGGAAGGAACGCTGCCCATACACAAACCGATTTCGACGGCAGGTACAGAGTGCCCTGCGCCGGATGCGCTCGTGGCAATGACAGGGCTGCCAGTTAGCCTTCCTGCGGCTCTGGCGACAGTTCCTGGAGCTTCGCCAGCACGTTCTTAAACGTAGCGAAGTCTCCATTTTCGATCATACCCTGGAAGGTTTTCTCGATCTGGTCAGCGGTTTCCAGCACCCGTTGGCGGTATTCCTGCGCCTTGTCCGTCAGGTAAATGCGGACGGCGCGGCGGTCAGCCGGGTCCGGGCGGCGCTGAATCAGGTCCTTGTGCTGCAACTTATCGAGTATGGGCGTGAAGGAGGTCGCCGCACGACCGACTGCCCGCGCCAGTTCCGAGGCGTGCTGCCCGTCCTGTTCGTACAGGGCGCGCAGGATGTACCACTCGATAACCGTTAAGCCAAGCGGTTCGATGCTCTGGCTGTAAATCTGATCAATGTTCCGCAGCGCAATATCGAGATTGCACCACAGCGAGCCGTTGAAGCGGAGTGGGGTGTTGTTACTGTTCATACGGTGTGTTTTTGTACCATTCGATATACCGTTGAGGGTATACATAATTGACAACCTGTAAGACTAACGTTCGGGATAGATAATAAGCAGATTTAAATTTCCCAAAAGGATGGCATCGCCTGGGGACAGGGGATAGGGAACTTCCGAAGCGAGTCGCTCGCCGTTTAGAAAGGTACCATTTACCGAACTTAAATCGAGTAAATGGAGTTGTCCCTGATAGCGTACCAGAGCGGCGTGCCGGCGGGAAACGCCTTTCTCCAGCGCATGAAAAGCAGCGAGGTCAATATCGGGTATATAACTGCTTTTACTATCTGAACGACCAATAATATACCCTTCCGGGGTGGAAATGTCAACCTCCAACGTGTTATGTTTCCTGTTATCTATCTCGATTCTAAGAACCCCTTTCGCCGGAATGCCCGCCCGGTCTGCTGTCATCGTCGCCATCCTCTCGCCCTATAAGTTGCAAGTAAGAGCAAAGATTGCGCTCTGAAATACGAGCGTCACTACTATAAACTATTTTAGACGAAAATCAATGGGAAACAATGAAAGAAATAGAGAGAATTCTGTTAATCCTAGTGAGCAAGTAAGGTGTTACTGTTGTAACTCTAAATTGCAAAGTGAAATAGAAGCAGGCTCATCGGTGCGTTACCTGCTAGTCACAGGGGAACAAACGGGGATTTATACCGTTTATCGCTGCTATTCAAATCCGGACGATAAACGGTGTTCGTAAAAGTATAAGCCCGTTTCTATATGAAATTCACAAGAACTTAAAGGTAGTCAGGGATGTTGAATCGGGGAAATACCTGTATAATCATTGTTACAACCAGGTTGACATCCAGTTAGATTGTTGTGTGCCAGGGAGGGTTGGACTTATGCCGTCGAGCAGCATGGAGTACGCGCCGTATTTCCGGAATGGGCTGTTGTACCTGCCTGAAAAGACGGTCGGGTTGCTCATCGAAGCTGGACTGGAGCGCGAACTGGCTCATGCGGCGCTCAATGGCCTGGCGCTGGACGATCACCGCGATCTGATTGGCCGGATTAACCGGGTGCTGGAAGCGGCGCTGGAGAAGATGGAAGAAGACAGCCAGCCGTTCCGTGCCCTGACGACCGACGAGGCCAAGTTCCTGATGACGGGCAAACCATCGGCCCAGGTTTAGCGGCGCTGCTCGAAGCGGCGCTGGAAGTGTGTCGAGGGCTGCCACAGGGCCGCGTCCGGGTGGTCCGCCGGGGCAAGACTTAACAGGACATTGGTACTGGCTTCCTGCAGAAAATAAACCAGATACTGCCGGTCGCGCCGCAGACGTGTATAAGGCGCCAACCGTTTGCCGAAGTGTTTTGGTTCGCCCGCTTCGGTCTCAAAGACCAGCGGCTGCCAGAACGCCCAGAACGGCGGGCTGCTGACGGCGCGCAGCACGGCAAAATGCACGGGTGCGCGGGCATAACGCCGCGCCCGCAGCGCCAGCGCCACACCCAGCGCCAGCAGCGCGCCCAGTGCGACCAGCGCAAAGCCACCCCACAGCAAGGCGCCCAGACGCGGCCCCAGAATCACAATGCCCGGCAGCAGCAGCAAACCCAGGGCTGCCAGTGGCTCCGTCACCATGTCTTTCCACTGCTCGGACGTCAGCTTGCCGTGCCGGTTCACCAGCAGCCGCGCCCGCATGTGCTCGTTCACGCCGTCCCCGGTGCGTCTGTCCATACACGTGCCCTGAACGGGGCAGGGGCGGGTTTATCGTCCCGCCCCTACCATCACGATTCGTTAAAAAGCAGTCGAAACTTACGGAAGGATATTGGCTGCTACCGTCACCGCGCTGCTGAGATTGGTGACGATGAACGGGAACACACCCAGGATGATGGTGCCCGCCGCCGCCAGATACACCGCCCAGTTGACGGCGCGGGTCGCGCCTGGCGCTTCAGCATCGCCCTCGCGCAGGTACATGTTGACGATCACCCGCACGTAGTAGAACGCGCTGACAACGCTGGTCAGCACACCAATGATCGCCAACACCACCAGCCCGGCATCCAGCGTGGCCTTAAACACAAACCACTTGCCGATGAAACCGCTGGTCAGCGGGATACCGGTCAGGCTGAGCATGAAGATCACCATCATCAGCGCGAGGCCGGGACGCGACCGTGCCAGCCCGACAAAATCTTCGAGGTTGGTGCCGGTGCCGTCGTCGCGTTCCACCGCCAGCGCCACGCCAAACGCGCCCAGATTGGTGAACATGTAGGCCAGCAGGTAGATCAGCGCGGCCTGAGTCGCCTCATTGGTTACACCAGCAGTGCCGGCGGCGGCCACTGCCATCAGGATATAACCGGCGTGGGCGATGGACGAATAGGCCAGCAGCCGCTTGATATTGGTCTGGGCGATAGCAACCAGATTCCCCAGAATCAGCGTGAGCGCCGCAATAACCCAGGTTGTCTGCTGCCAGGCGGCGACCAGATCACCCTGCGTCAGCGCCACCGTTGGCAGCGCAAACGCCAAAATCCGCAGCAGCGCCGCGAAGCCACCCGCCTTTGCGCCAACGCTCATGAAGGCGGTGACTGGCGTCGGCGCACCTTCATAGACATCCGGCGTCCACATATGAAACGGCACAACGGCTACTTTAAAACCCAGGCCGACCAGCACCAGCCCGGTGCCCGCCACCAGCAGGAACAGAGCCGAGCCGCCGGCATCAACTATCGCGCCAACGGAGTTGAAGATCGCGGATAGATTGGTCGTGCCGGTGGCGCCATAGACCAGCGCCACGCCGTAGACCAGAAACGCGCTGGAGAACGCGCCCAGGATAAAATATTTCATGCCGGCTTCTTCCGAGCGCACTTCCGGCGTGCGGAAGGCGGCCAGCACGTACAGCGGGATACTGAGGAGTTCCAGGGCGATAAAGACCATCACCAGGTCGTTGGAACTGCCCATAAACATCATGCCGGAGGCGCTAATCAGCAAGAGGATGTAATACTCGCCGCGTTCGATGCCGGCGCGTTTCACATAGTCAAGACTAAGCAGGATGCCAAAAAACGCCGACCCCAGGATGACGATGTTCAGGAAATTACTGAACGTATCCGCGACAAACATGCCCATGAAGGCCGTGCCGGACTGGTTAAACGTCAGCAGATTGATCACGAAGCTGACCGCCACGCCGACGAGCGCCAGATAGCCGGTGATTTCCTTGCGGTCTTTCGGCACGAAGAACAGATCAAGCAGCAGCAGCACACACGCGCCAAAGGCCAGGCTGATCGCCGGCAGCGCCAGCCCCACGTTCAGCGACTCAAAACTCGGAATCTGGAACATAAGTTACCCTGTGAGACAGTAAAGGTTGTTACCAGGGTAGGGGAGGGTTTACAAACCCGCCCCTACGGTTTATCAGTTTAGCGCAGGACGACGTTGGCCGCCGCGCTGTTCACCTGCGTGACAAGCTGGTTCACGCTGGCGTCCATCGTGCCGAAGAACAGCCCCGGCTGTAAGCCAATCCAGAAGATGACGATCACAACGGCGACCAGCACCGTAACTTCCTGCCAGTGCAGTTGGGGCAGGTTGCGGTTTTCTTCCTTATCCACCTCTCCCATAAAGACCTTCTGGAACATGTACAGGATGTACACCGCCGCCAGAATAACGCCGAGGGTGGCGAACAACGCGAAGAAGAAACCGAGGTATGGACTGCCAAACGTGCCCAGCAGAATCGTAAACTCGCCGACGAAGCCATTGAGGCCGGGCAGACCCATGCTGCTGAGGGCGATCACCAGACTGAGGCCGCCGAAGATGGGCATCACTTTCCAGATACCGCCATAGGCTTCCATTGCCTTCGTATGGCGGCGTTCGTACAGCATCCCGACCAGCAGGAACAGCCCGCCGGTGCTGATGCCGTGATTGACCATCTGTAAGATCGCGCCCTGAAGCCCCTGCGGATTCAGCGCGAAGATGCCCAGCACCACAAAACCGAGGTGGCTGACCGAGGAATAGGCAACCAGCTTCTTCACGTCGGTCTGAGCATAGCTGACCCATGCGCCGTAGATAATGCCGATCACGGCCAGCACGGCAATGATCGGCGCCCAGGCAACCGACGCTTCCGGGAACATCGGCAGGCAGAAGCGCACGATGCCGTACGTACCCAGCTTCAGCATAACACCCGCCAGAATCACCGAACCGGCGGTTGGAGCCTGTACGTGGGCATCCGGCAGCCAGCTATGCAGCGGCCACAGCGGAACTTTAATGGCGAAGGCGATCAGGAAGCCGAGGAACAGGAACGACTGGGTACTGAACAGCCCGGCAAACGGGAACAGGTCAGGGTTGGCCTGCACTTTGGCGATGATGTCCGGCAGGGCGAAGGTCTGCGCCTGCGTGCCGACGTACAGAATGGCGAGCAGCATCAGGATGGAACCGGCCATCGTGTACAGGAAGAACTTGATGGCGGCGTAAATGCGTTCCTCTGCGCCCCAGATGCCGATCAGGAAGTACATCGGCACGAGCGTAATTTCCCAGAAGATGTAAAACAGGAACAAATCCTGCGCCACAAACACGCCAAGCATGGCCCATTCCAACAGCAGCATGAAGGCGTAATACAGCTTCTGCCGCCCGCGTTCCTCCAGCACGTGCTGCCGGAAGGAGAACAGAATCGCCAGCGGCATGATGAAGGTTGTCAGCATGATGAGCAGTAGGCTCAGGCCGTCCACGCCGACGTAGTAGCTGATGTTGTAGGTGGCGTCGGTGGCGGACAGGTTAATCCAGGTGGTGCGCTGGGCCAGTTGCAAACCGGGCTGGCTGGCGTCGAAGCCCAGCCACAGCAGAATCGAGGCGGCGAATGTCAGCAGGCTGCCGATGAGCGCGCCCCACTTGATGTACTCGCGCTGCGTGTCTTCCCGCAGCAGCAGGATGATGAACATGCTCACCAGCGGGATAAACAACACCACCGAAGTGAGCGTTGGTGCAGAACCAGGCATAACAATAACTCCTGCGGAAATTGGGTGCGGTAACGGTTGAATAGTGTACCCATTTTACCCCGGCCTGTGCAACTTTTCACCAGGTGTGTCAGCAAAATTCAGCCAACCGTCTGCGCGTTGGGGATGACCAGTCGAGTTACCCGTTTCCAGATAGAGGAGAGTCTATACCGCCGTTTGATTGTCCTAACCGGCTGGCCTGCCGATCGTGTAGCCAGCATCGGCCAATCGTTGAGCAGCCGAAGTTATCTGGTACTATCGTATGGGAAAGCGTATGATTCGAAAGGGGGTTGTGTTGTGAAACGAGGATTCGCTCGATTATCCATCCTGCTAGCCGTTGGGCTGCTGGTGATCTTCACCGGCGCGTGGACGGCAGCCGCGCAGCAGCCGTCGCAGCCTGCTGTTCAGGCGTCCTGCCCGCACGTGCTGCGCGCCGGCATCCCGTTTGCCTGGCTGCGCTTCGAGCCATCGTCTTTCGCGGGCTTTAGCATCACCCTGCGCTCCGGCGAAACGGTGCAGCCGAACGACCCGCCGGCGCTGCGCTGGGATGGGTCGCAGTGGTGGATTTACGTCTGGCCGAACGCCGTGCCGGGCAATCATGGCTATTTCTGGGTGGAACTGAGTTCGCTGGAACCGCGCTGCCAGACCACACCACCGCCGTCCGGCATGGCGAACTGGAAGCCGGGGGACGTGGTGCGCGTGCGGCAAAGCGTGCCGTTTGTCTGGTTCAGAGGCGCGCCCGCGCCCGGCAACCCGCCGATTCTGACGGTGCTGCCCGGCGCGCAACTGGTGATTATTCAGGGCGGCGTCAGCGACAACTATAACCAGTGGTGGTGGCAGATGCGCGACCTGCGCACGAACGTAACCGGCTGGGTGGAGCAGAACACGGTTGAACCTGTGTCTAACGTGCCGGGGCCGGTCATGCCCTCCAACTGGCAGATTGGCGATGTGGTGCGGATAAAGCCGAGCGTGCCATTTGCGTGGCTTCGCTTCTCACCGTCCTCGACTGCGGGATTTAGTTATGCTGCCCGTCCCGGCGATCAGTTGGAGATATGGCAGCCATCCCAATCCGACGGTGTGCAGAACTGGTGGGGCGTAGGTGTCGCCAGTACCCGCCTGCTGGGCTGGGTGGAGGAAAGTTCGCTGGAGTTTGTCCGACGCGGGCGTTAAGTGCCCGCGTTATGTGACGATGCAGGGACACGGCATGCCGTGTCCCTACGCCTGTGATACCAGTAGGGGCGAACCGCCGGTTCGCCCCCACAAAACGTTCAACAATCTACCGCAAAACGAATTATCCACCGGCCCGTGTGAACAGCGGCAGCAGCAGCAGCACGACAACCAGCACCACGCCGAGCAGCACCGTCACGGCATAAGTGCGTACGTAGCCGGTCTGCACCGTGCGCAGCCGCCCCGCCGACCAGCGCGCCAGCCGACCGATACCGTTGACCGCGCCATCCACGATGCCCAGGTCTACCGGCCTGGCGAGCAGTTGACCAATGCCGTTAAAGCCCTTGCCGATGATGACGTTGTGGAAATAGTCGTGCCAGAACGACCAGTCCAGCGTGTCCGCCAGGAACCGGGACAGACGGTTAAACGGCCCTTCAAACAGCCGGTAGTAGGTTTCGTCCCAGTACAGGCGGGCATTCGCCAGGCTCCACACCGGCGCGGTTTCGGGTCGTACCGCCAGCGGGTCGCGGCTGCCCTCAACCAGCGCATGGCCCGCGCCATAGATCGCCCGCGCCAGTAAAATGGCGACGACTGCCAGCGCCAGCGCGCCCAGCGCAATCGGTAGCTGGAATTCCGCCGCGTGAGCGTTCACCACGCTGTGTTCCAGGAAGTACGTCAGGCGGTGGGCGCCAAACAGGGTGTCCAGTCCCAGCACATTGGCCGGTGTGTTGATGAAACCGCCCATCAGACTGAGGAACGCGAGCACGATCAGCGGCACCAGCATCACCGGCGCGCTTTCCGGCGCGTGTTCGGCGGCAGCCGTGCGCGGCTGGCCGAAGAAGACCAGTTCCATCTGCCGCCACATGTAAAAGGCGGTGAAGAAGGCTGCCGCCAGCAGCAGAGCAAACGCGATGTAACCGCCGACGTTGTTGTCAAACAGCCCGGCCAGCCAGGAGTCGGCCAGGATTTCATCCTTCGACCAGAAACCGGCAAACGGGAAAATCCCGGCCAGGGCCAGCGTGCCGATCAGATACGTCCAGAACGTCACCGGCATCCGGTGGCGCAGGCCGCCCATGTTGCGCATGTCCTGCGCATCAAACGGCTTGTCCTCGTCCGGGTGGTGGTCAGCCTGTTTCATATGACCGTGATCGTCGTGCGCCGCGTGGTCGTGGGCATGGTGATGGCCGTGTTCCATGCCATGAATGACCGAGCCGCTGCCGAGGAACAGGAGCGCCTTGAAGAAGGCATGGGTGACGAGGTGGAACATGGCGGCGCTGTACGCGCCAACGCCCACCGCCGCAACCATAAAGCCAAGCTGGGAGATGGTGCTGTAAGCCAGCACACGCTTGATGTCCCACTGGCCAATGGCGATAAAGCCCGCCACAATAGCGGTGCCGGCGCCGATCAGCGCAACCACCAGCGACGTGAGTTCGGCGTTGTGATAAAAGACGTTGCTGCGAACCATCATATACACACCCGCCGTGACCATCGTCGCGGCGTGAATCAGGGCGCTGACCGGTGTTGGGCCGGCCATCGCGTCCGGCAGCCAGATAAACAGCGGGATTTGCGCGCTCTTGCCGGTCGCACCCAGCAGCATAAACAGCGTAATCAGCACCAGCACGGTTTCAAACGGCAGCGAGAACGGCCCAAAGTCCACGTCGTGCCCTTCTTCGAGGAAACGTTCGGTCTGGCCGAAAACGCCAAGCTGTTCGGTCTTAATATGGTCGTTGTTGGTGTAAACCACTGTTGCTGCGGCGTGTTCAGCTTCACCTTCGGTGACTGCCTCGGCAGCGTTGCCTTCTGCCGGAGCGCCAATCTCGCCTGCGGCCTCTGCTTCGTGTTCCGCTTCGGCTTCATGCGCCAGTTCTTCCGCCAGATGGGGGTTGGCAATTTCGCCGGGCGTGAAATAATCCAGCGTGCCAAACGTCCAGAAAATCAGGAAGATCGCCATCAGCAGGCCAAAGTCGCCGATACGGTTCACGATCATGGCCTTGCGGGCGGCGTTGCTGTTTTTCCAGCCTTCGCCGCGTGTTTTGTCAAACCAGAAGCCGATCAGCAGGTAGGAGCACAGGCCGACGCCTTCCCAGCCGACAAACATCATCAGGAAGTTGTTGCCTGTGACCAGCACCAGCATAAACACAAAAAACAGGTTGAGATAGCTGAAGAAGCGGGCAAAACGCGGGTCGCCATGCATGTAGCCGATGGCGTAGATGTGAATGAGCGTGCCGACGCCGGTCACAACCAGCATCATGGTAACGCTGAGGGTATCCACCCGCATCTGCCAGGGGATAAACGTGCCGCCGGAGGGAATGGTAATCCAGGCGTTGAGGAACGGCGGGTTGACCACCACCGCCTGATAATCGTTGTTGATGAGGTACAGGTAGAGTAAAACGGCGATGAGGAACGATAATCCGGCGGCGGTTGAGCCGATAATCCCAACCGCGCGCTCGCCCAGGCGCGGCCCGGCGAACAGGTTTATCAGCATCCCCACCAGGGGGATCAGCACAATTAACGGTACAAGCTGCGGAAATGTTTCCATAAGACCCCACAAGTTCCGAGTTCCGAGTTAATCAGTTCCGGGTTGATACCTTGAACCCGGAAGCCAGCCTTCGGAACGATCGCTTAACCTTCCATCTGGTGCAACTGGTCAATATTCGTGCTGCGTTTGGTGCGGA
This sequence comes from Chloroflexota bacterium, assembly GCA_016223085.1. Lineage (GTDB taxonomy): Bacteria > Chloroflexota > Anaerolineae > Aggregatilineales > Phototrophicaceae > CFX2. The sequence goes on along the minus strand of JACRPS010000003.1, from coordinate 235,568 downwards.
AGATGGCGACAATCAGCGCCAGACCGATGGCAACTTCGGCGGCGGCAACCGTCATCACAAAAAACACAAACATCTGGCCGTCCATCTGGTTCCACTGCCGGGCGAAAGCGACCAGCGCCAGGTTGGCCGCGTTCAGCATCAACTCGACCGACATGTACACCAGGATGGCGTTCCGCTTCAGCAGCACGCCCATCACGCCCAGCACAAACAGCACGGCGCTTAATATCACATAGGCTTCAGTCTGAACCATAGACCTGTTTCCTCTGATGCAACCGTAGGGACACGATATATCGTGTCCCTACGCGATTATCCAATTAATCCCCTACTGGCTGCGGCTGTTCGTCTTCCTGCGGTGGCAGCCGGGGTGTTTCTTCGCCGGGCTGCAGCACGTCCTGGCCGACCTGGGCGGAGATGGCCGTCGTCAACGGCTGGGCGACACGGCGGCGCACGTCGCGGCGGCGCGGCTGGAAGGTCTCCTTGTGCGTCAGCACAATCGCGCCGATCATGGCGACCAGCAGCAGCACGGCCAGCAGTTGTACCGGCAGCATGTAGCGCGTAAACAGCAGTTCGCCCGCGCCATGCGGCCCGCCGAAGTCGGCAGCCGCGCGGCTGGCAACCGGCAGCGCTACCGGACGAATCGAACCCTGCTCCGTGCCGTCAGCGATGTGTTCGCCGGCAAACACCAGCAGTTGCGCCTCATCGCGGCGGATACGGTACACTTCGGGATTGTTCAGCCGGAACAGAACGGCCTCTTTATTGCCCGCTTCGGTGAAAGCCCAGGCGCGCAGGTCGGTATTCTCCGGGATGGCGGCCAATTCAACACCGCTACCGGGGGCAAGGTCGGTGGTCACAGCCACGTCGTCGTCGGGATTGGTTTCAGAGCGGAAATTCCACAGGTCAACCGGGCGCTCGAAGGCGTTAAACAGGGTTAACCGCCCGGCACGGTTGTCGGTGGTTTCCAGATTATCTGACACCAGACTCGCCTGTGGGGCGCTGCTGGTGCCGTGCGCCACGACCGTATAGGCATTAATCTGCCGGTCGGTGCGGCTGGCAAGGACCAGCGGCGATGTCATCAACGCCGTATCTGTCCCGGCGGCGTTGATCGTCAGCGTGTACTCGCGGCCTGTATCGGCTTCGGCGCCGTCAACAGCAACCACAGCAGCGGCGGGTAATACGGTGTACTCAGTGGCTTCGCCAAAGGGCAGGGCGGGCGCGACCCGTTCGCCGTTGAGGTACACATCCACCGCGCCGGCATCCGTCAGGGCGTTAACAACGCGCAGCGCCGGCGGCTGCGTGGCCGGGCCTTGCAGGTCAATCCGCCCCTGAATGATGGCGATGCTGGTGATGACCAGAAACGCCAGCGCCAGCGCCAGCGAAACCGGCGCCAGCCAACGGAACTGGCGGGTTGGTTCGCCCAGCTTTTCGGCGCCAAGGAGCATGATGACAAACAAAAACAGCACCATGATCGCGCCGGCGTAAACCGCAATCTGGATCATCGTCAGGAAGGGCGCGTCGAGCATCAGGTACAAAAATGCCACGCCCATGAAGTTGATGATGAGGAACAACGCGCTGTGAACCGCGTTTTCGCTCAATAGCATCATCACGGCGGCGGCGACGGCGACCACCCCAACCGTTATAAACAAAGCTACATCCATCGTCATATAAACAATCCTGGATTTGGGCGCTTGACAAGAATCCTGTGCAGTTTAGCGCAAACCGCGCTCAAGTTCAAACACGAGGGCAGGGGCACAGCACGCCGCGCCCCTGCCGGTCTATCGCGCTACTTCGGGTCTTCCATGTCCGGGATAGCCCGGTCGAAGGTGCCCGGCGCAACCTTTTGCGGCGTGTCCTGGCCGCCGGGTGGCACCGGGTCGAGCAGCATCTCCTTGGTGAAGATGGCATCCTTGCGGTTGGTGAAGCTCAGGCGGTGTTCGTGCCCCAGCACAATTGCCTCGGTGGGGCAGGCGTCTTCGCAGTAGCCGCAGAAGATGCAGCGGATCATGTTGATCTCGTAGGTCTTGGCGTAGCGTTCGCCGGGGCTGTAACGCTCGTCGTCGGTGTTCTCCGCCGCTTCGACCCAGATGGCATCTGCCGGGCAGGCCGCCGCGCACAGCGAACAGCCGATGCAGCGTTCGAGGCCGTTATCATAGCGCTTGAGTTCATGCCGGCCTTTGTAACGCTCGGCGAAGGGGCGCATCTCCTCAGGATACTGGTAGGTGACCGGCTCTTCCAGTAAATGCTTAAACGTCGTCGCAAAACCGCGGATCACGTTCATCGGTCGTGTTGCTCCTCGTCCATTCCGTCATATCCCGCAGGGGCAACCACATAGGGTCGTCCCTACACCTTATTCGACTCAGAACCTGTCCGTAAACCTCTTTTATTCGTCGGTAAGGGCACGGCATGCCGTGCCCCTACGAAGGGTTTATGGATAGACACTTAATCTCCGCCCGTTGTTTTGGCGCGGGTGGCGGGTTTGCCCGGCTCCGGGCGCACCACCAGCGCCCTGTCGTCCTCGTCCTCGATGCCACCGGCGCGGGCGATGCCCCGGAAGATGCCGGTTATCCAGCTAACCAGCGCGAAAAGCCCACCGATGATGCCGCCGAGCACGTTCAGCAGCGCCCAGCCCAGGTCGCGGCGTTCGCCGGTCACAATCGGGTCGTCGGCCAAATCTTCTTCCAGCGATTCCGCGCCGACTTCGGCCATCGGTCGCCCGGCGCGGTTGAGCAGGTACAGCCCACCGGCCAGCGTCACCACAAACAGCACGCCGGACACGATCATGTAGACGGTGGTGTTCTGGAACGTGTCGCCGATGACCACCGCCACCGCCGACCACGTGACCGCCAGCAGCGCCAGCGGCAGCATGACCTTCCAGCCGAAGTTCATCAACTGGTCGTAGCGGATGCGGGGCAGGGTGGCGCGCACCCAGACCATACCGATCAGCAGCGGCACGACTTTCAGGAGCAGGAACAGCGGCCCCAGGATGGGCACTTCGTTGACCAGCAGCAGATGGTAGCCGCCGAAGTACAGCGACGCCACGATCAGGCTGATGACGATCATGCCGAGGTATTCGGCCATCATAAACGAGGCAAACTTCATGCCGCTGTATTCGGTCATGTAACCGGCGGTCAGTTCCTGCTCCGCTTCGGGCAGGTCAAACGGCGCGCGGTTGACCTCCGCCAGCAGCGCAATCATCAGCACAGCGGCGGCCAGCGGGTTCTGGAACACAAACCAGCTAATGATGGGCGGCGTGGCCTGCGCGTTAATGATGTCGGTCAGGTTCATGCTGCCAACAATCAGCACCGGCACGGCCATCGTCAGGCCGAGGCTGAGTTCGTAGCTAATCATCTGCGCCGTGGAGCGCAGGCCGCCAAGCATGGCGTATTTGTTGTTGCTTGACCAGCCCGCCAGCACGATACCGTACGTGCCGATGCTGGTGATCGCCAGCAGCCACAGCACGCCGACGTTGATGTCCGCCAGCACCAGCGGCACCTGATACCAGTTGCCATCAAACCAGGGGATGAGCAAATCCGGCCCCAGCGGAATGACCGCCAGCACCAGCAGCACCGGCACCACCTTAATCAGCGGCGCCAGCAGCCAGACCGTGTAGAAGGCGTTCTTTGGGACGATGTCTTCCTTGAAGATCAGCTTGATTGCATCCGCCAGCGGCTGCAACAGGCCGGCAGGCCCCACGCGGTTCGGGCCGACGCGGTGCTGGAACCAGGCGATGAAACGCCGTTCCAGCAGGGTGGTGTAGGCAAAGGCCGTGATAAACCCGAACAGCACGATGAAGCCAAACAGGAACGACCAGATGGTCGAGCAGGTGGAGTCTTCCGAACAGACGATAACCCGGCTCCAGTCCACCCGACTTTCCGGGCTGAAGGCAAACGTCAGCACGTTGCCAACGCCGGTAACGATGGCGCTGATGTTCAGGATGAGCAGGGCCAGTAGCGTCAAAACGGCGAGAATCGCCACCGTCAGCAGCGGGCGCTGGAGCAGCGAGGTCGCGCCAACGATGACCGCAACGGCGGCCAGGACGATGATCTTCACCAGCGTGTCCACCGGCGCGCTGAGGACGCCGAGCAGCAGCACCAGGCCAAATACCAGCCCGACGATGAGGGTAAGAGTGCGCTTCCAGTTCATAAATCCAACCTTACGCTTTACTCACTTCGCCAACCGTGATCGCCAGCGGCGCGGCGGTGTCGCTGAGATGGCGCGGCAGGATAACCGTACCCTTCGGCGCGCCGCCGTTGACGTGGGCGCGCACGCGCAGCGCCGGGATGTTCTCGACCGTGATCGTCACCAGATCGCCGTCATGAATGCCCAGCTTTTTCGCGTCCGCGCTGTTGATTTCCGCATACGGCTCCGGGATGCGCGGGTGTACCAGCGTGCTGGGCAGGAAGGTGCGTTCGCGGTTGTACAGGCGGATGGTCGGCACAACCAGCAGCCTGCCGCGCGGCTTGGGCGTTTCGACCGCTGCTGCCGGGGCGGGCGCGGGCACGTCGCCACTGTCGGCGGCGGTGGGGATTTGCACGCCCAGCCCGCCTTTGTTGGCGTAGGCCGTGCCGCCGTAATACAGGTCATCGCCGCCCACGTCCGGGAACTGTCGTTCGACCTGCGCCAACCGGGCGTAACCGGCATTGGCAAACACCGGCACGGCGCGGGTGATGTCCTGCATCACTGCCGCCGCCGAACCTTTCGCCCGGCCCTGTCCCAGGTGTTCACCCAGCCGCTGAAGCACCTGCCAGGCCGGCAGCGCCTGTCCCATTGGCCCCTGCGCCGTGTAGAACCGCTGCACGCGGCGTTCGCCGTTGACAAACGAGCCGTCGCGTTCGGCAAAACTCTGAATTGGCAGCACGACCTGCGCCAGCGCGTTGAGGCCGCTGGCTTCAAACAGGTCCAGATTGATGATCGTTTCCACCTGTGACAGCCATTCCGCCGCTGCCGGGTCGTCGGCCAGCAGGTCGGCCTGCGCCACAATCAGCGCCTTCGGCGGCTTCCGGGCGATGTCCAGCGTCGCTTCCGGCGTGTAACCCAGGTAATGCAGCCCCATAAAGTTCGCGCCGGGGAAGACACCGAGCAGGCCGTTGTTCGCCTTGCCGACGTGGCCGGTTTCGATCAGGAGGTTAGCGGCGGTCTGCATCAGGCTGCGGTGACCGGCCAGCGTCAGCCCTTCCGCGCCGGCGACGATGATGAGATGCCGGGCGGTACTGATAGCGGCTTTGGCCGTGTTTTCCATCGGCGCGCCCCACAGGCTGGTGAGCGCCTGGGCGGCCTGGCCGGTTTCGTAATGGATGGTCTCGGTGGCGAAGTCGTCCAGGCGCGTGCGGCGGGCGTTCATCACGATCAGGTACGCGCCGCGATCCCTGGCCTGCTTGAGGCGCAGCCGCCAGATTGGCGCTTCTTCTTCCAGATCGCTGGCGATGACGATCACCACATCACCCCTGCCCAGCGTGCTCAAGTTGGTATCCTGGCCGACGCCGACCTGCGCCACGATGTCCGCGCCGGTATGGGTGGGTGGCCACGCGCCGAGACGGTCGCTGCCCAGCCCGGCGAGAAGCTGCCGCAGCGCGAACAGGTCTTCATTGCTCATGCCCACGCCGGCAATCGCGGCCACGTCGCCGCTGGCGGCTTTTAACGCCGCCGCTGCCGCAAGCTGGGCATCAGCCCAGGTCTTCGGCGTCAGGCTGCCGTCCCGCACCAGCGGGTCGCACAGGCGGCTGCTGTCGCGGGTGAAATAATGGCCGAAGCGGCCTTTGTCGCAAATCCAGATTTCGTTGACCTGCTCGTTCTGGCGCGGCATCACGCGCTTAATCATGGCGCGACCGCCGAAGTCGCGGTCGAGGCGGGTGCTGAGGCTGGTGTTGCAGCCCACCGGGCAGTGGGGGCAGATGCTTGGCACTTCGGCGACTTCCCAGGGGCGCGCCGAATAGTGGTAATCGGCGGTCAGCAGCGCGCCCACCGGGCAGATGTCGGTGGTGTTGCCGGAGAAATACGAGTCAAATTCCGGCGTGCTGTTGCTGATAATTTGCAGGGTGCGCCCGCGTTCGTGGAAGGCCAGCAAATCGTCGCCAACGATTTCGCTCTGGAAGCGGATGCAGCGCGCGCACTGGATGCAGCGTTCTTCATCGAGGAAGATCAGGTCGCCCAGCGGCACACGCTTGTCAAGCTGCATCTTGTCGGTGAAGACCATGCGGCTGGTGCCGGGACCGTGCCGCATCGTCAGGTTTTGCAGGGGGCACTCGCCGCCCTTCTGGCAGATGGGACAGTCCAGCGGGTGGCTCGTCAGCAGGAATTCCAGCACGTTTTCGCGCGCGTCCGTCACCTGTTCCGTTCTGGTGCGGATCACCAGTCCATCGCTGACCTTGCTGGTGCAGGCGGTTTGCAGTTTGGGGAACCAGCGCACCTTCGGCTGGCCCTGGTCATCCAGCAGGACCTGGCCGGTGGCGCGATCCTTTTCAATCGAACCCATTTCCACCAGGCACATGCGGCACATGCCCACCGGCTCCAGCTTCGGATGGTGGCAGAACACCGGGATGTCTTCGCCCGCGTACCACTTGGCCGCGTCCACCAGGTTCATCCCGGCAGGGACTTCATACTCGACATCATTGATGATAATACGTACCGTTTCGGCCATTCGTCGCCTCGTTACTTCGCTGGTCGGAATCGCTGATTAGTGTAACGGATTCCGGTTAAATTACGAATAATTCTCCGCCTGAATTGCGTCTGTAGGGGCGAACCGCCGGTTCGCCCCTACAGAATTAATTAGAAACGTTCTGCCGCCGCAGCCGGCGCTCGGCGCGTTCCAGGCCGGCCAGCGCCCGGTCCTGCACCGCCTGCGCCACCAGCCCCCACCGGGCCGTTTCGACCTGCTGCGCCGCCAGTTCCAGCGCCCGGCGGAAGTCGTCCGCCGCTGCGGCGTAAGCGCCGGTTTGCAGCAGCAGTTCGCCGCGAAAGACGTAGTTGGCGGGCGTCTCCGGGTGTTGCTCAATCCCGGACGTTAAATCGGCAGCGCGCAAATCCGCGCTTTCCCCGTTAAACCAACGGCGCAGCCAGCCCCAGAATGTCACATCTACGGCATGCAGCGGCGTCGCAGGCGTTTCGGCGGCTTTCGCCTCCGCGACAGTGGTGTATACCTGCGGCTCACCGCCTGGTAGCAACGCCGTTGGGTATTCGTCTTCCAGCACCGGCTGGTTATCGGCAGGCGGAATACGTTCGTCGGTCATAACATACCCTGTAGGGACACGATCTATCGTGTCCCTACGTCTCGATCTCCTTGTCCCGACGCGCGGGCGTGCCAGTCGTGGCCGTATCACGTTTGCCTTCCAGCCGTCCAGGGACGGTGGTGGCAGCGGCGACGCCGGGGCGCGTGGGCTTGCGCTGGTCGGCGTCGGCGGGAACAGCCGCCGTCGCCATGTGCTGCATGAAGTCCTCGCGGAAGTTTTTAATGGTATGGATGATCGGGTTGGCCGCGAAATCCCCCAGCGCGCACAGGGTGATGCCCTGCATGTTCTTCGCCACGTCGTCAATCAGTTCGATGTCCCCCGGCTGCGCCTGGTTCGCCATGATACGGTCGAGGACCTTATCCAGCCAGTACGTACCTTCGCGGCAGGGGGTGCATTTGCCGCAGCTTTCGTGTTTGAAGAACTTCGTCACCTTTGCCGCGACCCAGGTAATATCCACCGTTTCGTCCATGACGATAACCGAGGCCGACCCCAGAATCGAACCGATTTTGCCCAGGTCTTCGTAGGTCAGCTTCGTGTCCAGCACCTCATCCGTCACCCGGATGATCGGGCCGGAGCCGCCTGACGGCAGGATGGCTTTCATCGCCCGGCCACCCGGCACACCGCCGGCGTGGTCGTACAGCAGTTCGCGGAAGGTGATGCCCAGCGGCAGTTCATAATTGCCGGGTTTGTTGACATGGCCGCTGACGCAGAAAATCTTCGTGCCGGGGCTTTGCTCGGTGCCGATCTGTTTATAAGCGTCGGCGCCGTTCATGATAATCCAGGGCACGTTGGTCAGCGTTTCGACGTTGTTCACAACCGTCGGTTCGCCGTACAGCCCGCCGCCTTTCTGCGCCGGGAAGGGCGGGCGCACGCGCGGCTGCCCCAGCTTGCCTTCCAGGCTGTTGAGCAGAGCGCTTTCCTCGCCGCAGATGTAGGCGCCCGCGCCGAGGTGGGTATAGACGTTGCACGACCAGCCCGATCCCAGCACGTTTTCACCGACGAAGCCAGCCCGCCGCGCTTCCCCGATGCGCTCGTCCAGCGCGTGGGCGATGTCCCAGAACTCGCCGCGCAGGTAGATGTACACGGCGGTCGCCTGAATCGCCCAGGCGCAGATCATCGCACCCTCGATGAGCTGGTGCGGGTTGGTTTCCATGATCTCGCGGTCCTTGAAGGTGCCAGTTTCGCTTTCGTCGGCGTTCACCGCCACGTATTTCACCGGCTCGTTCTGGGGGATGAAGCTCCACTTGAGGCCGGTGGGGAAGCCCGCGCCACCGCGACCGCGCAGGTTCGATGCCTTCACCACGTCAATCACTTCGGACGGCTTCATGCCGATGGCCTTCTTCAACCCGTCATAGCCGCCGTTCCGGGTGTATACGTCAAACTTCCAGATGTCCGGTATGTCTCGCCCACGTAGTAGGATATGCTGCATAATCGTCACACCGCTTCCATGTCTTGGTAGGGGAGGGTTTATAAACCCTCCCCTACAGAGTCCTCGCTACTTTTTCGCTTTTGCCGCTTCAGCGCGCTTTTCGGCAATCCAGGCGCGCATTTTGTCCATGTTCAGGTTTTCCATGTAGTGGAAGTTGCATTGCAGCATTGGCGGCTTGTCGCAGGCGGCCAGGCACATGACGTGTTCGACCGTAAACAGGCCGTCCTCGGTCGTGCCGCCATCGTCCACGCCCAGTTCCTGCTTCAGTTCCTCGTAAAACTGGTCCGCGCCACCGAGCGCGCAGCACAGGTCGGTGCAGACCTGTAGCCAGTATTTGCCTTTCGGGTGTTCGGAATACATGGTGTAGAACCCGGCGATGGACTTGACCTGTGTCGGGTCCATTTCGCACAGTTCGGCCACTTCGGCGATACCTTCCGGGCTGACCCAGCCGTATTCTTCCTGCGCCAGGTACAGCAGCGGCATCACCGCCGAGCGTTTGTCCGGGTACTTGGCGAAGGCCGTCTGAATTCGGTCCGCGTATTTTTTGTCGGTTAGAGGCATAGATGATTATTCCTTTGTAGGGACACGATATATCGTGTCCCTACGGTGGTTACAGTAGTCTACCGGTCACAGTCGCCCAATACGATGTCAATGCTGCCGATGATGGCTACCAGATCGGCGATCAGATGGCCTTCGCTCATCACCGGCAGTGCCGAGATGTGGACAAACGACGGTGTGCGCAGGTGGACGCGGCGGGGTTTGTTGCCGCCCGTGCCATGCACGTAGCAGCCCAGTTCGCCGCGCGGGCTTTCAATCGCCACGTACACGTCCTTATCCGGCGTGGCAAAACCTTCGGTCCACAGCTTGAAGTGATGAATCACCGCTTCCATACTCTGGCCCAGTTCGCTGCGCGGGGGCATCACATACTTGCGGTTTTCCGACCGGTACGGCCCTTTCGCCGGCAGTTTTTTGATCGCCTGCTGGAGGATTTTGACGCTCTCGCGCATTTCCAGAATCCGGCAGTAGAAGCGGTCGTACACGTCGCCGTGTTCGCCCACTGGCACGTCGAAGTCAAATTCCTCGTAGCTGCTGTAGGGCACGGCCTTACGCAGGTCCCAGTTGACGCCGCTGCCGCGCAGCGTCGGGCCGGTGCAACCCCAGGCCAGCGCCTTGTCCGGCTCTAGGATGCCGACTCCCTGCGTCCGTTCAATCCACAAGGGGTTGCCGGTCAGCAGGTTTTCGTAGTCATCAATCCGGCGCGGGAAGAAGTCGAGGAAGGCCTGCAACTTCGGCAGAAATTCCGGCGGGAAGTCACGCCAGACACCACCGGGGCGGATATAGCTGGTCATCATGCGCTGGCCGGAGATGATCTCAAACATCTCCAGAATGTATTCCCGTTCGCGGAAGCAGTACAGGAAGACGCTCATCGCGCCCAGGTCAAGCGCGTGCGTGCCGAGCCAGACCAGATGGCTGTTGATGCGCGTCAGTTCCAGGCCGATGATGCGCATGATCTGCGCCTTGTACGGCACGTCCAGGTCAACCAGCTTTTCGATTGCCATTGAATACACCATGTTGTTCGACATGGGCGCCAGATAATCGGTCCGGTCGGTCAGCGGGATGCCTTTTTCGTAGGTTTTGGCCTCGATGGTCTTTTCGATGCCGGTGTGCAGGTAGCCCACGTCCGGCAGGCAGGAGACAATTTCCTCGCCGTCCAGTTCCAGCAGCACCCGCAGCACGCCGTGGGTGCTGGGGTGGTGCGGCCCCATGTTCAGCAGCATCGTTTCGCCGGTGAAGGCGCGCTCGCTGACCAGGCCGCGCAGTTCGTCTACATTACCTTCCCAGGTGCTAACGCTGGTTGGGCCATCTACATCGGTAATCCCTGATACAGCCCCAAATGACTGTCCCATCGCTTACTCTCCAAGCAGCTTACTCATCGGCGAACGGCTTGTGTTTCATGATCTCATCGGCATTAAACGAGAACATGACGGTTTCGTAGCCCAGCGGGTAATCGCGGCGCAGCGGGTGGCCTTCCCAGTCGTCCGGCATCATCAGGCGGCGACGGTCAGGGTGCCCCCGGAATTCAATGCCCATCAAATCCCAGATTTCGCGCTCAAACCAGTTAGCACCCGGCCACACCGGCAGCACCGTATCCACCACCGGATCGTCCTCCGGCAGATAGACTTTCAGCCGCAGGCGGCGGCGGTAGAGCATGGACAGCAGGTGATAGGCAACGGCGTAGCGTCCGGGACGGTCGCCATAGCCGCCGTACTGTTCGTAGAAATCCACCGAACTGATATCCGACAGGAAGTTGTACACCAGCCCCGGCGTATCACGGAAGTAGCGGGCAACCGCCACAATCTGCTCGCGGGGGACGATGATGGAGGTTTCGCCGCGAAATTCGTCTACGTCAAAGGTTAGCTCCGGCATGGCGGCTTTTAACGCCGCTGCCGGGTCAAGCGCGGTTGGTATGGTCATGGCATGTTCCTCATTGGTACGGTAGGGACACGATATATCGTGTCCCTACATGTCATGGTTACGTCGCCCACTCAGCAATGCGGTCGCCGCGAATCTTCTCGTGCAGCGTCAGAATCCCGTGAATCAGTTGTTCCGGGCGCGGCGGGCAGCCGGCGATGTACACATCCACCGGGATAACTTCATCTACACCCTGCACCAGCGCGTAGTTGTTGTACACGCCGCTGCACGAGGCGCAGTCGCCCATCGCAATCACCCACTTGGGGGATGCCATCTGATCGTAAAGCTGGCGGATGACCGGCGCCATCTTGCGCGACACGCGCCCGGCGATGATGATAAGATCGCTCTGGCGCGGGCTGGCGCGGTTGAGTTCCATGCCAAAGCGCGACATGTCGTAGTGCGACGCCTGCGTACTCATCATCTCGATGGCGCAGCAGGCCAGACCAAACAGCAGCGGCCACATGGCGCCGGTGCGCGCCCAGTTGACCGCTTCATCCAGCGTGGTTGTGACCACGCCCAGGTTACCCAGCTTTGAGCTGACTATTCCCATTCCAGCGCTCCCTTTTTCCACTCATAGATGAAGCCAACGGTCAGAATAAAAAGGAACACACCCATTACAATTAACCCGTAAATGCCCAGGTCGCGCAGCACTACCGCCCAGGGCAGGAAGAAGATCACTTCGATGTCGAAGATGATAAACAGCACGGCAACCAGGTAGAACTTAACCGGCATCCGGCGGATGGCTTCACCAAACGGCTTCATACCGCTTTCATAGGGGGCGCTTTTGCGGGCGCTGGGGCGGTACGGGCCAAACAACCGGGAGATAAACACAACCAGCAGCATCACCGCGACGGCTAAAAACAGTAACGCGCCGATGGGGGCAAAATCCTGTAATGCCATTGACGGACTCCGAGGGATTGTTCAAACCGTAACAAATAAACTAAACAGAGATTAACATAACCATCTAGCGATGTCAAACGTCATCTCAGGCCATTTTTGAGGCATTTGACAGGCGTTTTGCGGGTCGTTCTGGCCGTATTTTTCCCTCTTGACTCTCCAGCCGCTTGAAGCTGGATGATATAAGGGTAAGATAGCTGATACCAGAAAGGCGTTAAAATGAGCAGCGTAGATCAGCAGCAGGGGGGTATCATGCCCGCGAAGAAGCTCGACCTCAAACAGCAGTTCCGGCACCTGTACGAGCCGTCCCCAAAGCAGGTGACGGTGGTGGATGTACCGCCGCTGAATTACCTGATGATTGATGGCGCCGGCGACCCCAACAGCGCCATCGGTTACAAGCAGGCGGTGGAAGCCCTGTACAGTCTGGCGTACCGGCTCAAGTTCCTGGTGAAGAAGGAACAGGGCACGGATTACGCGGTGATGCCGCTGGAAGGGCTGTGGTGGACGCCAGACATGGCGACCTTCAGCGTCGAAAACAAGGACGAATGGCTGTGGACGATGCTGATCCTCCAGCCGGAATTTGTCACCGCCGAGCAGGTGGAAGCCGCCCGCGCCGAAGTCGCCCGCAAGAAGGACGTACCGGCGCTGCCACTGGTGCGGCTGGAACGGTATCACGAAGGGCTGTCGGTGCAGATTTTGCACATCGGGCCATACGCCGCGGAAGCGCCAACGATTGAACGGATGCACGCCTTTATCCAGAAAAATGGCTGGATGCCCGGCGGCAAACATCATGAAATCTATCTCAGCGACCCCACGCGCACTGCGTCGGACAAGCTGAAAACGGTGCTGCGCCAGCCGGTCAGAGCGGTTGAACAGAAATAAGCTGGTGGCTACTGGCCGTACTGATTAGCGCCAGTCGTTCAGTTCCGCCGTTCGGATGAAGCCCGCCTGTACCAGATAGTGGATGATAAGGCGGGCATTCGCTTCTGCAGAGTGGGCGAGTGTATCCAGCCGGATTTCCGGTTGCAGCGGCGGTTCGTAGGGGTCATCAATGCCGGTGAAGTCGCGGATTTCGCCGCGCCGCGCCTTCGCGTACAGGCCTTTGGTGTCGCGCCGTTCGCATTCTTCCAGCGGTGTATCCACAAATACCTCAACAAACTGGTCGCTGCCAACCAACAGCCGCACCTCGTCGCGGGTGGCGCGGTAGGGGCTGATTGCAGCGCAGATGACCAGCCCGCCGTGTTTGACGATCTCCGCCGCGACAAAACCGATGCGCCGGATGTTGGTATCGCGGTCGGCTTTGCCGAAGCCCAGCCCCTTTGACAGATGGGTGCGGACGGTATCACCATCGAGCAGGGTTGAGCGCCGGCCACATTCCAGCAGCAGCAGTTCCAGCACGGATGCAGTGGTGGATTTACCCGCGCCGCTTAAGCCCGTGAACCAGACACACACGCCCTGCCGGTGGCGCGGCGGGTAGGAGTCCGCCAGGATTTCGGCCACTTCCGGGCGGGTGAACCAGGCAGGCAGCAGCCGTCCCCGATTCAGATACTCGTCGCGCACCTGCGTGCCGGAGAGGCTGGCTGTGCGCGTGCCGGGCGGTATTCTGGAGGTTTGTTCGTAGCGATCTTCATCGGGCAGGTAAACCAGTTCGTGGAAGGGCAGCGGCGTCACGCCGGTTTCGTCCCGGTAGCGTTCGACCAGCGCCTGTGCGTCATACGGCCCGTAAAACGGCCTGCCGAATGAATCGGTGCCGGGACTGGCATGGTCGCGCCCAACAATGAGATGGTTCGCGCCGTGATTGCGCCGGATGATGGCGTGCCACAGGGCTTCGCGCGGGCCGGCCAAACGCATCGCCAGCGGCAGCAGCGCCAGCACCACGCAGTCCGGTTCATAGTAGTGCTGGACAAGCGCGCGGTAGGTCCGCACGCGGGTGTAGTGGTCAACGTCGCCGGGTTTGGTCAGCCCCACGCTGGGGTGCAGCAGCAGTATCCCGTCTACGGCTGACGCTGCCTGTTTCGTCAGTTCCTCATGCACCCGGTGCAGCGGGTTTCGCGTCTGGAAGGCGACCACGTTGGCGTGGTTGGAGGCTGCCAGCTTTGCACGGGTCTGCGCGGGGGTCAGCCGCAGGTCGCGGAAATCAAAGTGCTGCGGCAGCGCCAGCACTTCCAGCCGCCCGGACAGGTTGTCGTTGCCCCACCGCGCCATTTCCGCTACCAGCGGATGCCGGCTATCCAACGTGCCGAAGACATTACGCGCGGCGTCGTCCGCGTCCCAGCGATAGATTTCCTCAATCGTCAAAATTGCCAGCAGATTGTTTTTCCCGTCGCGCAGGGCGATGTCCCGGTCAAGCTGAACATCAGGGGTAAGATCAACCGGCAGCGTGACCGGAATCGGGAACAGCGTGCCATCGGCCAGCCGCATGTCCGCAACCACGCGCCTGTAATCCGCCTGAGACATAAAGCGGTCAAGCGGCGAAAAGCCGCCGGTCGCCAGCAGTTCGAGATCACACAGCGCGCGCTGCGAAAGCTGTAACGAAGGAAGCCGGCTGGCATACGCCCTTCGTTCGTCGAGCGCCGCCGGTTCGACCAGCAAATCAATCAAGCGGCCACCGTAGGGGGAAATCAAGGCTGTTGGGGTGTGGAACATGCGCTTTCCGCAACCAAATCGTGCAGCAACAGGATAACGAGGCCGTCTCGGAATTTTGCCAGAAGCCGAGTGACAATCATCGCGCTACCGCAGCCGCAGCCGCATCACCGTGTCCTCGGAGAAGCCAAGCGCGGCGTAAAATGCCCGCGCCCGTTCGTTGGCGCGTTCCGCGTTGACCTGGATATAACTCAAATTATGGCGCTCGGCAGCCTGCAAGGCGGCTTCCAGCAGCGCCGCGCCCACGCCGCGCCGTTGATAGGTCGGCAACACGGCCATGTCGCTGATGAAACCGCGCCCTTCCGTCAGCGTCCGCACGATGGACAGGGTAATGAAGCCGATAATCAGCGGCGGTTGCTGGTTGGCCTCCGCCACAAAAATCTCGAAACCGTTGCTCTCGCGGAAGCGCCACCGGATTTCCTGCCATGCTTCCTGTGGCAAATCGCGGTTGGCCGGAATCAGCGCCAGCAGCCCCATGATTTCGTCCGCGTCAGCGGCTTCTGCCGGACGGATGAGGAACGGCCTGCGGCGCGGTTTGCGCGGGATGGCCTGCATTTCCCCTGTTTGCCGCTGGCGCTGTTCGAGCCACTGCGCCACCGCTTCGCGGTGCGTGCGGAACGGCAGCACCGGCAGTTCATGCGGCTGGAACACCCGCGCTTCGGTGGCGTCGTCGCCGCCGCGTAACTCACCGCCGACCGGACGCAAGCGGAAGAAGATGATAATACCGCTGGTCGGCGGCCCTTCCGGGAACGAGTTCACGCCCGCCAGTTCGATGATTTCGGTTTTGAGGCCGGTTTCTTCTTCGGCCTCGCGCACTGCCGCGTCTTCGGCGCTTTCGTCCGCTTCAATGAAGCCGCTGGGCAGCGTCCACTCGCCCTTGTGCGGCGCCTGTCCCCGGCAGATCAGTACCAGGCCGCCGTCCATCTCGATCAGCAGCCCCACCGCCGGCACCGGATTGACGTAATGCACGTAGCCGCAGTTGGGGCAGGCCTGCCGCAGCCGCCCGCCTTCCCTGCGCTGGCCGAACATGTGGCCGCAGATGGGGCAGTAGATGAGGGTCGCCATAATGATGTTAAGGCTGAGCTTATTCGACTACAGCTTTTTGAGCTTTTCTAAATACTCAACTAGAGTCGGAATAATACTCTCACCATCAACAATAATTTCGTCTGAGCTTTTCCCATACGCGCCGATAGAATAGTCATACAGAGAGACACTGTATTTTCTGTCTTGTTCACCCCAAATACAAATCTCGGTTCTTATTATTGAGAGTTTTAAGCATAATGTGGCATGAGAGGTTACCGGTATAACATCCGCAAACTGCGGCAAATGCCGGATATGAGGGATTAAATCAATCATACTTTGAGCATGTACTTCAAATCGTGAGTAAATTGTAAAGTTCTGATATTCATTTAGGCAATCATCCCAATTGCCGTAAGCCATAGTTATTCCCCAATCGAGAGTGGTCACTCAAATATAGCTTTTACCGCGATTTCAAAACCTGGAATAACCTCATCGCCTTTCAGGATATTTCCAACGTGCAGCGTTTGGTACGTGCCCTGGCGCTGCACCTTGATGGCCTTGCGTTTGGCGTCCAGCACCCAAACTACCTGGACGCCATCTTCCAAGTAGCGTTCAACTTTGGTGTCTACGTCCGTATAGATGTCATTTGCGGAGATAACTTCGACAACCAGATCAGGGACTAACACAAATGGTTTGTCTTCCCAATCAGGATTATCGGCCCTGTATTGTGCCATTCGTTCAGCGCGAAAAACCATTATATCTGGCACTCTCGAACCCCGGACCCAATCGGCAGATGCGAGAAGGACAAATGGCACATCAAAATAGGCTAAAACGAGTTTCTTTTGAGGATCAAAAATCAAAATCGCGTCGTATATCGTCTTGGCTTTGTCCCCATGTCCTGCAAGCGTTGGACTCAATTTAACCATCTCACCGTTGATGATCTCGAACGGCCCTTCGGTGTCATACAGCCGCACAAATTCCGCCAGCGTCATCGTTTCTACCCGTTCGACCATAACGGCAAATCCTCACAGATTGACGTAGGGGCGGGTTTATAAACCCGCCCCTACAATTTACATCTCCAGGTAATCGCGCAACTGCCGGCTGCGGGTGGGGTGACGCAGCTTGCGCAGCGCCTTCGCTTCAATCTGACGGATGCGTTCGCGCGTCACGCCCAGGTGCCGCCCGACTTCTTCCAGCGTATGATCCTGCCCATCGTGCAGGCCGAAGCGCATTTCCAGCACCTCGCGTTCGCGTTCGCTGAGCACGCCGAGCGCCGAGCGAATCTGCTCCTTGAGCAGTTGGCGGCTGGCGGCGTCCACCGGGCCGAGAATTTTGTCGTCCTCGATGAAGTCGCCCAGCAGGCTGCTGTCCTCCTGGCCGATGGGCATTTCCAGGCTCATCGGCTCCTGGCTGATGCGCATGATCTTGCGCACTTTCTGCGCCGCGCGGCGCAGCTTGCGCTGCAAGCTGGGGTCCATACGCTCGCCGTTGCGGCGAATCAGGCGGATGGCCTCGGTTTCATCCGGTGTCAGGAAGTCCATCTCCAGCGCGATCTGCTCGGCGCTTGGTTCGCCGCCCAACTCCTGAATCAGGTCGCGCTGCACGCGCATCAGCCGGTTGATCGTCTCAACCATGTGCACGGGGATACGAATGGTACGCGCCTGATCGGCGATGGCGCGGCTGATGGCCTGCCGAATCCACCAGGTGGCGTAGGTGCTAAACTTAAAGCCTTTGGTGTGCTCGAACTTCTCCACCGCGCGCAGCAGGCCGATGTTGCCTTCCTGAATCAGGTCAAGGAAGTTGATGCCGCGCCCCATGTACCGCTTGGCGACGCTGACGACCAGCCGCAGGTTGGCGCGGGTCAGGGCTTCGCTGGCGAGTTCGGCTTTCTGCTCGATGCGGCTGAAATGCTCCGGCAGGTCTTCAATCGTCAGTTCGTCCGCCAGCAGCCAGTTGTGGAACTGCTCCAGCGGCGGACATTCGCCGGTCTGTTTGTAACACTTGCGGATTTCCGCCAGCAGCGGCACGGGGATGAGATACAACCCGTGAAACACGTCAAACAGCCGCCTGGCGAGTTCCGTCCACAGTTCATCGCGGCCCCAGTCGCGCTGGCGCAGATATTCGCGGATATACGACTGGCCGGAGACATCCCAGGTGTCGCTGATGAGCAGGGCTTCGTTCACCAGCGCCAGAAAATCCGGCCTGGCGACGTTGAAGGCCATCGCGCCGTCCAGCACTTCGTCCCAGTTCCGCAGCATGTGCTGGTAGGCCAGTTCCACTACCTGCACCGGGTCGGGCAGGCCAGAGCCGTTTTCCACCGACGACAGCCGGTCGAGGAACGATTGCAGCAGTTGGTTGGCGGCGATCTGGATGCTCAACCACGTTTCGCGGTTGGTGTCCAGCAGCGGCACCTGTCCGATCTCCTTCAGGTACATCCGCACCGGGTCGTCCGCCAGCGCCGAGGCGTCCAGCGCCAGGCTGTCGTTGACCAGATCGTCGTCGAGGTCCTCCAGGTCGTCTTCATCCGGCTCGTCCAGCAGCAGATCACCGTCGTCGCCGCCCTTAAAATCCATCGGGTCGAACAGGATGTCGTCATCCTCGGTGATTTCGTCTTCCAGATCGAGTTCCCCCTCCATATCCTCGACCGGCTCCTTCGGCGCTTCCTGCGAAGGCCGGAGTTCTTCCCTGGTTGGCTTCCGTTTTTTGGTCATAGTTCACTCACTACTTACGAAGGATGCTGGTGTGGCGTCCAATTTCGGAGTCGATCAACCGCTTGGCCTGTCCCGACAAATGTACCTGCTGCCCATAGAGGACGACGGCGGCTTCGTCGCCGCTGGTCTGGCTGTCAATCTGCAACAAACACAGTTCTTCGCGTTCCCGCTGCAACCGCTGGCTGCGCAGCCGCAGCACCTTGTCCACCAGTTCGGCGCTCCAGTCCAGCACCGGATTGGTACGCTGGTTATGAGTCCAGGCGTTGCTTAAATCCGCCGGAAGACTATAGCGCACCCTGGAACGGATGTCCTCCAGCTCATCAATCATAATGGCGTCCAGCGGCTGGAGCAATGTCGAGTCCAGGTTGGCGCGCAAAAAATCCAGCAATTCCAGCTCGTCCTGCGCCAGCGCCGTTAAAAACGCCTGCATCAGCGCGCGGTATTCGCTGTGGATGAAGTCGTCGGCGCTCCAGTCGCGCAGCGGCCCATCCAGCAGCGCCCGGCTGCTGCCAGCCAGTTCACGCAGTTTGCGATTGACGGTGTAATACAGGTTCGGATGCTGGAACAGGATGCGCAGGCAGTAGCGTTCAGTTTCGGCTTCCGATGAGGCACGTTTGGGTAGGGGCACGGCATGCCGTGCCCCTACGGTTTCTTCATCATAATTATCCGGCAGCGGCACAACACGATCGTAATCCACCGGCGGCTCGTCCGGCGCGGGGACGACGGTGACACGCGGCGGCTTCGCCGCCGTGATGCGCTGCTGTTCGTTGGCCCAGTCCAGCAAATCCTGCTCGGTGATGCTGAGGCTGCGCAGCGAACGGCGCTGCTGTTTCAGCTTCACCAGCGCCAGCAGCAGCTTTTGCACGTTTTCCTTATTATAGAGATTGTTCTCCGACGCCAGCAGCATGGGAATCAGCCGCCGCGCCAGCCCTTCCACATCGCGCGGCGTGGCATCATCCGGCAGATGCGCCACTTCCGTTTCAATGACATATTCGGCGACCGGCAGGGCACCAGCCACCAGCGCTGCCCACTTCTCCGCCGACTCCCGAATCAGGTCGTCCGGGTCTTTCGCGCCGGGGATTTGCAGGATGCGCATGTCCACCGCCAGCCGCCCGGTGTAGTCGGCTGTCAGCGCCCCCCGCGCCACTTCCAGGCTGCGCAGGGTGGCGTTCTGCCCGGCAGCGTCGGAGTCCAGCGCCAGGATGATCTTTTTGGCCGACCGTGCCAGCGTCTTCAACTGCGTGTCGGTCATGGCCGTGCCCATCTGGGCGACGACATTGGTGAAGCCGGCCTGATGCGCCGTGATCGCGTCCACGTAACCTTCGACGATCACCGCCGTTTCCGTGTCACGGATGGCGCTCTTCGCCACATCCAGCGCGAACAGCGTCCGGCTCTTGTCAAACAGCGGCGTTTGCGGCGAATTCAGATACTTGGGATTGTCGTCCGGGTCCAGCGCCCGCGCGCCGAAGCCGACCACGCGCCCGCGTTCGTCGCGGATGGGAATCATCAGCCGGTGGCGGAAACGGTCGTAGACGTTACCCCTGTCATTTTTCGTGGCAATGCCCGCTTCGAGAATCTGCTCCTCGCTGTAGCCGATTTCCTTCAGGTGGTTGAGCAGGTTATGCCAGCCCGGCGGCGCATAGCCGATGCCGAACCGGCGTATCGTCTCATCGGTGAAGCCGCGTTTCTGCGTGGCGTAGTGCAGCGCGGCGCGGGCGTCGTCGGTCTGGGGGTTGATGAGCGCCTCGTGGTACGCGTCGGCAGCGGTTTTGAGCAGACCGCGCAGCGCGTCCAGCCGTTCGCCCTGCGCCTTCTGCTCCGGCGTCTGCCTGTGTACTTCCACGCCCGCCAGCTTGCCGAGTTCCTGCAGCGCCTCGCTGAACGACCAGCCGTGATACTTCTGCGCGAAGGTGAGGATGTCGCCGCCGACACCGCATCCGAAACATTTGAAAGTTTGTGTGTCGGGATTAACGATCATGCTGGGTGTTTTTTCGTTGTGGAACAAGCAGGTCGTTTTAAACGTCCGCCCAGCCTTTTTGAGTGGCGCATATTGCTGAATATAGGCGACTATATCCAGTTTGGTTTTAATCTCGTCAGCAACCGACATGGAAACGCCACCCCTCATCACTGCTTAGGGGAATTATATGTATGAGCGTATGGACATGCAAATCACGGTGGGTAGATATTCATCCGGTTTTGGAAATGACAAAGCACATTTCATTGGCTGGAATTGACCCTCTCGTTCTGCTATAGTGGCGGCAAGGGTATGACTGAAAGAAGCAGGAGACAGCAAGCGTGGCGTGGGTGTATCTGGTGATAGCGGGACTGCTGGAAGTGGGCTGGGCGCTGGGGTTGAAGTATTCGGAAGGGTTTACGCGGCTTGTGCCGAGCATCTTCACGGTGATCGGCATGGTTCTGAGTTTTGCTTTTCTCTCGCTGGCCTTAAAGACCATCCCGCTGGGAACGGCCTACGCCGTCTGGACCGGCATCGGCGCGGTGGGGACGGTGATTCTGGGTATCGTGCTGCTGGGCGAACCGGCGGAAGTGCTGCGCCTGCTGTGCGTCGGCCTGATTATCGCCGGGGTGGTGGGCCTGCGTATCCTCGCGCCGCATTAGGGTGTTGCTTTGGCCGGTCAATTCCGTAGGGGCGAACCAGCGGTTCGCCCCTACCGTTTCTCTCACGATCTAGAACCCGCTGAGGTAACTCAAATCCGCGCGACCCCGCTGCATGGCGCTGATGGCCTGCAACAGTCCGAGGCGGTTCTGCCGCGTGGTGTCGTCCTCGACGTTGACCATCACGTGATCGAAGAAGTCGGTAATGGCGGGCAGCATCGGCTCAAAGGCTCGCAGGAAGGCGTCCACGTTGTCGCCGGCGTCCAGCTTATCCGCTGCCTGCTGGTAAGCGTCGTATAGGCGTTTTTCCTGCGGCTCGCTGAAGCTGTCGGGGTTCGCGGCATACACCGTTTCCTCGCCGCGTGTGATGCGCACGCAGCGGGCAAAGCTGTCGAGAATCGCTTCCCAGTTGGGACGCTTCACCCACGTGCTGAGCTGTTCGATGCCTTGCAGGGCGCGGTACGGGTTGTGCGACTGCTCCGCCAGCACGGCGGCGATCACGTCGCGCGGCCAGTCCTGCTCTTCGACCCATGACCGCAGCCGCCCGCCGATGAACTCCAGCACGTCGGCGCGCGCCTCCGCCGAGACTTCCACCGGCTGCTGCAACGCCGCCAGTTCAATAGCCGTGCGCAAGTCCACGTCCTTGTGCTTCGCCACCAGGATTTGAATGATGCCTAAGGCGGCGCGGCGCAGGCCGTAGGGGTCGGCGGTGGAGCGGGGCGCGAGGCCGACGGCGAACAGACCCACCAGGCTATCGAGCCGGTCGGCGATTGCCAGCACTGTCCCGGCAGCGCTGGCCGGCAGGCTATCCTCGGCGCTGCGCGGCAGCCAGTGTTCAAAGATGGCGTTGGCGACTTCCGGCGGCTGGCCTTGCAGCAGGGCATATTCGCGCCCCATCACGCCTTGCAGCGAAGTCATTTCAACCACCATCTGCGTAGCGAGATCGGCCTTGAGGATGTGCGCGGCGCGCTGCGCGATGCTGGTGTCGGTTTCGGAAACGCCGAGCAGATCGGCCAGCGGCGCAACCAGCTTCGAGACACGCTCGTTTTTGTCCAGCATTGAGCCGAGTTTTTCCTGAAACGTCAGCGTAGACAGGCGCGGCAGGTAATCCCGCAGCGGCTTCTGGATGTCTGACTGATAGAAGTAGGCCGCGTCGGAGAAGCGCGCGCGCAGCACGTGTTCGTTGCCGTCAATCACCTTGTCCAGATGTTTGGCGTCGCCGTTGCGGACGGCGATGAAATAGGGCAAGAGTTTGCCGCTGGCATCCTCAACCGGGAAATACCGCTGGTGCTTGCGCATGACCGTCACCAGCACCTCGCGCGGCAGTTCTAGGTATTTGTCTTCAAACGTGCCGCGCAGCGCGGTTGGCCGCTCGACCAGATTGGTCACTTCGTCCAGCAGGCCGGGGTCGTCCGGGATGCGCCCGCTCACCTCCGCCGCCAGCGCGTGAATCTGGTCGCGGATGGCCTCGCGCCGTGTCTCGCCGTTGAGGATGATGCCCTGGTCCTTGAGCGCGTCCAGATACTGTTGTAAACCCTGCACCGTTACGTCCGGTGAACCGAATGGGCGCAGGCCGCGCGTCACGCTCCCGCTGGCGACGCCGGCATAAGCGAACGGGATCACCTGCCCGCCGAGCAGCGCGGTCAGCCAGCGAATCGGGCGCGAGAAGGCGACGCCGCTGGCGTTCCAGCGCATGGCCTTGCCGAACCGGATGTCCGCGATCAGCTTCGGCAGTGCCTCCGCCAGCACGTCGAGCGCGGGGCGGCCCGTTTCCCGCACCAGCGCCGTGACGTACTGCCCGCCGTCCAGTTCCTGCACTTTCAGCGCGCTGATGTCCACACCCCGGCTGCGGGCGAAGCCTTCCGCCGCTTTGGTCGGCCTGCCCTCGGCGTCAAAGGCGCGCGCGGCAGGCGGGCCTTTTTCGATGCGCTCCACGTCCGCCTGGCGCGTCGGCACGTCCCAGGCCGCCAGCACCATCCGCCGGGGTGTGCTGAACACCATAATGCCTTCCTGCGGCTTCAGGCGCAGGTTGTCAAACAGCGTCAGCGCCAGGTCTTCAAGCTGCTCCTGGGCGCTGTCCACGTCAGCGGCGGGCAGTTCCTCGACGCCGATTTCGAGCAGGAAGTCGGCGCGGTCTGGTAGGGGCGCACCGCCGCGCGCCCCTACGGGGGGTTCCTGCAACGGCGGTGCTTCCCACCCCTTCGACGTTTTGAGGAAGGGATAGCCCAACGCTTCGCGCTGCTGGGCGAACGCCTTTGCCACGTCGCGGGTCATGTTGCGCATCCGGTGGAAGTAGGCGGCGCGTTCGGTCACGCCAATCGCGCCACGCGCGTCCAGCACGTTAAACAGGTGGCTGCACTTCAGCACGTAGTCATAGGCCGGGATGAGCGCGCCGGCGGCCAGCGCCCGTTTGCTTTCCTGCTCGTATACGTTGTAGACCTGCTTCAGCCCTTCGATGTCGGCAATCTCGAAGTAATACTGGCAGTGTTCGATCTCACTTTGCAGGAACAGGTCGCCGTAGGCCAACCCTTTCTGCCAGTCAATGTCCCACACCGCATTTTTGCCTTGCAGCGCCAGTGTGATACGCTCCAGCCCGTAGGTGATCTCCACCGAGACCGGGTTGGTTTCCAGTCCGCCAGCCTGCTGGAAGTAGGTGAACTGGGTGATTTCCTGGCCGTCCAGCCAGACTTCCCAGCCCAGCCCCCACGCGCCCAGTGCCGGACTTTCCCAGTTGTCCTCAACAAAGCGAATGTCATGCTCACGCGGGTTAATGCCCAACGCCTCCAGCGATTGCAGGTAAATCTCCTGCGGGTTGCCGGGGTCAGGCTTGAGGATAACCTGATACTGGAAATAATACTGCATCCGGTTCGGGTTTTCGCCGTAGCGGCCATCGTCGGGGCGCACGCTCGGCTCGACGTAAGCCACGCGCCAGGGTTCCGGCCCCAGTACACGCAGCAGGGTCGCCGGGTTATTGGTGCCCGCGCCGACCTGAACGTTGTAGGGATTCCAGATCACGCAACCCTGGTTCGCCCAGAATTCATGCAATTTGAGGATAACTTCCTGAAAAGTGAGTGCTTTAGCCATAGCTTGCCCTGGTCCTGTGGCGGATAACGCGGTCATTATAGCAGGTGATGGGCGCGGTCACGAAGGCCGCGCTGCGGTTTCAGCAGGCAGGTCGGTTTCACGTTTACGGCGTCGGATGAGCAGCCAATCCAGCGCCAGCAGGCCGATTCGGGCAGCAATGACCGCCAGCGTCGCCAGCAATACTGCCCGGAACGGGTTTGTCACCACGACATAACGCGGCTGCACGTTGTTGATAACCGCCGAAATCAGCGCGTGGTACAGCATTATCGCGCCCGCCGTCCAGACGATCATACGATAGCGGCGCGCCCAGGGCAGGACGATGACCAGCAGGACGAGCGCGCCGTAATAGAGATACGGCTGCGGGCGTTCCAACGACCGGTAGCGGAACATCAGATAGTCCACGACGTTTTTTGCCGCCGGGGAATGGGGCAGCGGCGGACACATCATCAGCCGCATCCGGGCATACTGCGACCGGAACTGCTCGAAGTTTTCCTCGACATAAACGCGAATGCCCCACGTCCAGCCCCAACCGCGCTGGAGCGTTGTTTCCGGCGACAGGCCAGCAGCGATACCAGCGCGCGCAGCAGCCCCAGCGCAAACAGCAGCCAGGGCACGGCGCGATGCGCGCTCCAGCGGTTCACCTGCAGTGACCAGTGGGACAGCGCCGGATGTTGAAAGGCTGGCTCCAGCCAGAGATGGCGGAACAAGGTCATGCTGGCAATCTCCACGTTGAGGAGGACAGGCCGGTATTATAAATTCCACCCCCGGTTTTATCGAGCCAAAAACCAGACCATCACCCTTCATATTTCCGGTGGATAGATAATAGCGGATTCAATTAGGTGTATAATGCCTTGTGAGGAATATCACAAGCAAGGAGAGGGTTATGTCCCGCAATCGTATCCTCATCATCCTCGGTGTGGTTGGTGTGCTGGTGCTGGTGGTGGTCGGTAATGTCGCTACAGCGCATACCAACCCACCGGTAACAACGGCAATACACTGGAATTCGCCGGAAACTGAAAAGCTGATGTGCGCGGCGTGTATGGACTGTCACAGCAACGAAACGCGATGGCCCTGGTATTCGTACATCGCCCCGATGTCCTTCCTCGTCGTTAAGGATGTAAACGAAGGCCGGGAAGCTATGAACCTGTCCACGGGCGTCGAAGTGGAAGGCGAGGAGATGATTAACGAAATTGAGGAAGGCGCGATGCCCAAACCCGTGTATACGCTGCTGCACCCGGATGCCAACCTGAACGCCGGGCAGAAGGCGCAGTTGATCGCCGGGATTCAAGCCACTTTTGGCGGCGAGGGTGGTGAAGGTGGTGAGGGTGACGAAGGCGGTGAGTCAGGCGAAGGCGGTGAAGGTGGCGAGGGTGACGAAGGCGGCAAAAGCGGCGGCTAACCGCCAGCCGGCGTTGGTAAACACGCATCGCTGATGAGAAGCCTCTACCGTCCGGTAGGGGCTTTGTTATGCTTTTCTAAGCTGTTCCTAAACTGGCATGGAAACTGCTCCGCTATCCTGCGCCGTAGCTTGTAAAAAAGCTGCAAAAGGAGCGGTTGATGGCAAAGATTATTCTGATTGGCCTGGGTTTAGCCCTTGTGGTGACGGTGCTGATGGTGGTGATCGGCAATCTGGCGGTTGAACGCACCAATCCGCCCGTGACACACACCATCAACTGGGACTCGCCGGAGACGGAACGCCTCGTGCGCGCGGCCTGTTTTGACTGCCACAGCCACGAAACGCGCTGGCCCTGGTACGCGCACGTCGCGCCGGTGGCTTTTCTGTTGGCGGATGACGTCAGCAATGCCCGCCGGGAGATGAACTTCTCTACCGGTTACCATCTGGATGTAGACGAAATGGTGGAAAAGATTGAAAACGGTGAAATGCCGCTGCCCAATTACCTGATGCTGCACCCGGAAGCCAATCTGTCTGCCGAGCAGAAAGCGCAGTTGATCGCCGGGCTGCGGACAACGTTCAGAGGTAGCTTCCAGGGCTTCCGGCGTGGCAGCGATCCCCAGGGTGCTACAGGGGAGGGAAGCGAGCAAGGTGAGGCAGAAGGCGACGATTAGTTCCCGCTGAGAATACTGAATACTTCCTGAATCCCGCAACCATCTTTCCGGTTGCGGGTTTTTACTGCTGATGAAACTCTTTAAACGTCAACCCAAACCCAGAGACCTTACGTTGCTCGACGACGCCGAACTGGTGGAACTGGCAAAGGACAGCCAGGAAGCCTTCGGCGTTCTGTACGAACGCTACGTCGAGAAAATCTACAAATACATCTACTACCGCACGGGCAACCACCAGGACGCGGAAGATTTAACCGCCGGCGTGTTTTACCGGGCGATGGCGCACATCGAACACTACACCGAACGCGGCGTGCCGTTCCAGGCGTGGCTGTATCGCATCGCGCACAATCTGGTCGCCAACTGGCACCGCGACCGGGGCCGGCGCAAGATCATTCCGCTGGAGGAATTTGTGTCGGCAGGACTGCACTTCGACGCGCCGGACGCGCACGCCGAAGACAAGGAAGAACGCGAGCAACTGCTGCGCGCGATTGAACGCCTGCCGGAAGAACGCCAGCAGTTGCTGGTGCTGAAATTTGTGTCGCATCTGTCGAACGCGGAAATCGGGGAAATTCTGGATCGGACGGAAGGGGCAATCAAGTCGCTATATCACCGCACGCTGCTGGCGCTGCGGGACGACATCGAGATGCAGCAATCCGGGCGCGGGGCAACCGAGACGCCGGAGAGCCGCAGGAGCATGAAAGGTTAGGGGATGGCTACCGAGGTTCACCTGCAAGATTTACTTTCCGCCGTGACCGATGCGCTGTTGGCCGATTCAAGCGCCGACGTGGATGTCATCGTCGCCCAGTATTCCGTGCCACGCGCCGAGGTTGAAAGCCTCCTTATGCTCATCCGCCGCCTGCATGTCACGCTGGTCGGGGCGCAGCCATCGCGCCGGTTTGTTCGCCGTCTGAAGAACGATCTCGTCGGTTCGTCCAACCGGGACATGGTGGCGCGCATCCGCTACCTGCCGCCGCGCGTGCAGCTTGCCGCCGGGATCGCGCTGGTCGCCGGGTTTATGCTGCTCACCCGCCGCCGGATGCTGGATGAGATGAAACACGAGAAAAAAGAAGTGCCTGCGGTATAACTGGGGTAAGATACCAGAAGCGCAGAACCAGCCCGGTTCTGCGCGATCTTTCTATTATAAGGAGCAATCATCATGACCATACGCCGCGCCCACATTACCGGCTGGGGGAAATATGTACCGGAGAAAGTGATTACCAACCACGACCTGGCGCAGATGGTGGATACCAGCGACGAGTGGATTACTGAACGCACCGGCATTAAGGAGCGCCACGTGCGCGGTGACAACGACACAACCACCAGCATGGCGGTCGCCGCGGCGCGGCAGGCGCTGGACGTAGCCGGTTTAACACCGGATGAGCTGCACCTGATTATCGTTGCCAATTCATCGCCGGATTACCTTCTGCCGTCCCCGGCCAATTTCATCCAGCACGAACTGGGCGCGCGCTGCCCGGCGTTTACGATTGCCGCCGGTTGTTCCGGTTGGGTGTATGGGCTGTCCACGGCGAACCAGTTCATCCAGACCGGCGCGTATGAAAACGTGCTGGTCATCGGCGTGGAAATTATCTCCTACGCGCTGGACTATACCGACCGGACCACCTGTGTGCTGTTCGGTGACGCGGCGGCGGCGGTGGTGGTGCAGCCGGCGACCGACGGCAGCGGCCTGCTGACATTTGAGCTGGGGTCGGATGGCAGCCTGGCGCATAACCTGTGGGTGCCGGGCGGCGGCACGGTGAACCCGGTATCGCAGACAGTGGTGGACAACCGCGAACACTACATCCGCATGAACGGGCAGGAAGTGGCGCGCTTCGCCATCCGCAAGCTGGTGTCGTGCCTGCAAAGCGTGACGGAGCGCGCGGGCATGTCCCTCGCTGACCTGGACCTGATTATCCCGCACCAGGCCAACCTGCGGATTATCGAAACCGCCGCCAAGTACCTCAATCTGCCAATGGATAAGTTCTTCGTGAACCTGCACAAATACGGCAACACGTCGGCGGCCTCGATTCCGCTGGCGCTGGTGGAAGCGATTGAGCAGGGGCGGGTGAAACCCGGAGACACGATTGGGCTGGTGGCGTTTGGGTCAGGGCTGTCGTGGGCCGGCGCGGTGGTGCAGATGGGTGTGCGGGAAACCGCAGCCGCACCAGTGAACGGCAACGGCCACGTGAAGGTGCCGGTTTAGACCAACGCGCTGTTCAAACCGATTCGGTACAAGCGGGGCATGATGATTCGTGCCCGTAGCCCTTATGTTCAGCCTTTTCGCCGCCTGGGGCTGAATATCATCGGTAAGCCCGCTGAAAGCGGGCTGCAACGCCAGGGAAACGCCTGGTTGAGCCGCTTTCAGGGCGGCTTTCCGTTTTTCCTTTTCTACTCATCCCTCATTAGTTGCAACTGGAGCACGACCGATGGCGATTCTCGCAATTGATTTCGGCGGGACGCGTACCCGCGCTGCCTGGTTTTCGTCCAGTCTCGATCTGCTGGCGCGGGACGAAACGCCAACGCGGGCACACGAGCCGCAGGAGTCGGTAATCGCGCGGGTGATCGAAACGGCGCGCCGGGTGGTGCCGCCGGGGGAAACGCCGCTGGCGATTGGCATCTGCGCGCCCGGCCCGCAGGCCTACACCGGGCTGATTTTACACGCGCCGACGCTGCCCGGCTGGCATAGCGTGCCGCTGGCGCGGCTGATGGGCGACGCCTTTAACGCGCCGGCATATATGGAAAACGACGCTAATCTGGGGGCGCTGGCAGAGTACCGCTACGGCGCGGCGCAGGGCGCAAACCCGGCGATCTATCTGACCGTGAGTACCAGCATCGGCGGCGGCGCGATTCTATACGGCGAGTTATTCACCGGCTGGCGTGGGCTGGCGATTGAACCGGGGCATCTCAAATTCCCGCTGCCGGACGGCCAGATCGTCAGCCTGGAACGGCTGGCGTCCGGCACGGCCATTGGGCGCGCCGCCCGCGACCGGCTGGCAAGCAGTAATGAGCCATCGGCATTACGGTCGGCGCGGGAAACAGACGGCAAGACCGTCGGGCAGGCCGCCATGCAGGGGGACGCGCTGGCCTTAAGCGTGGTGCGCGAGGCCGGGCGCTGGCTGGGGTTAGGGCTGGTGAACATTGTCCACCTGTTTAATCCGCAGGTGATCGTGATCGGCGGCAGTGTGGCACAGCTTGGCGATCTGATTCTCGACCCCGCCCGGCAGGTGATCGCGGAAAACGTCACCGACCCGGCCTTTAACGACCCCGATTTGCTCCGCGTGGCGCAGCTTGGCGATGACGTGTGTCTGATCGGCGCGGCGCTGCACGCCCGGTCGAAGATGGTGTAGGCATGTTTACAGGGTCATCCGCATCTCAATCCGGCGGAAGGCTTCGACGTAACCCGTAGACTGGAACGCCGGCCAGTGTGCGTCCAGCGCGGGCAGGTTTTCCACCTTTGTATCCTGAAGCGGGTGCAGCCGGTGCAGGTGATACAGCAGCGCCCGCGCCATCGTTTCCCCGTCGGTCGGCGCTACATGCAGCACGATGTAGGCGATCTGAAAAGCTGTATTCTGGTAAACCACCCAGCCGCTGTCGCCGGACGGCAGTTCCAGACGCAGTCCCTGCAGGCTGCCGGCGTGAAGCAGCGAGGGTGTTTCGTCAATCCACGATGCGCCGGGCGGGCGCTGTTCCAGGCAGGCCGCGATGTCTGCCGGTTGTAAGGCGCTTACGGTCGCGTCGGGCAGAGGGTTGTCCATCGCTGGTTGGCCGGGCGGACGCCGGATAACCAGCAGTTCGCGCGTTTCCTCAAAGCCGAACTTGAGGAACAGCCGATGCGCGGGTGCATTGCCCTTAATCACTTCCAACTGCGCCTGCCTGGCGGAACGCCGCGCTGCCTGTTCCAGCAGCGACTCCATCATAAACCGCCCCAGTTGGTGGCCGCGTTTGCACGGCAGCACGCCCAGCCGCGTCAGCCACGCCCGGTCGCCGCGCAGCCCCAACATGCCGATACCGGCAGGGTCGCCATCGGTATCCAGCGCGATGATCGAAGCGCCCAGATCAATGTCATAGGTGCTGACGTACAATTCCATGCGGCGGGCGTTCATCGGCATGGGCACGATGTAATCAATCCGCGTCTGGTTGTAGATGTCCGCCAGCGCCTGAAAAGGGTAGCCGCTGGCGGGCACGGCGCAGTATGGCGACGGCGAGGCGACAGGCATGGGCACAGCAGAATACTCCATCCCTAAGCAGCAGCCGACCGGTCAGGGCCGCCGGCGCAGGTAGTGCGCCACCTGCCCGGCAAAGCCGCGCGTGTCAATCGGCTTGACAATCACGCCATCGCAGCCGTAGGCGCGCGCCATCTCAACGGCGCTGGCTTCCGGCCAGGCGGTAAAGGCGATGATGGGCATATGCTCCAGATCGGGCTGCTGGCGCAGCATGGCGACCAGCGTCTGGCCGTCAATGTCCGGCAGTCCCAAATCCACCAGCACGGCGTCCGGCTGGCATTCCATCAGCCTCATGATACCACCTTCGCCATCCTCGGCGGTAATCACCTCGTGCCCGGCATGTTCCAGCAGTTTGGCAGCCATGCGGGCGTTGTTCAGGTTGTCTTCGATAATCAGAATGCGGCTCACCGGCGCTCCCTCACAACTGTGTGGGGACACGATAGATCGTGTCCCTACCTCAAAATGGTGTTGACGGTATACAAAAACTGGCGGCGGTCGAACGCCGCCTTTTCGATCACCGATGCAGTGAACGGCGTCAGCGCCGCCCGCTCTGCCGCCGATAGCTCTTTGGCGGACAGCACCACAATCGGAATGTCGCGCAGTCCGGCGTCGTCGCGCACCGCCCGCAGCACTTCGAACCCGTCCATCTCCGGCAGCATCAGGTCCAGCACAATCAAATCCGGGTGATGCTCGTAAATCGCTTTGAGACCGTCGCGCCCGGACGTCGCCGTGATAATGCGGTAGCTGCCTTCGCTTTCCAGCAGGCGGCGCGCCAGCCGCAGGTCGTGCGGGTTGTCCTCGATGATGACGATCTGCTGCTGATGGGCGACCTCAGTCGTTTCAACCGTCAGCGAAAGGCTTCTGGCGGCTGGCTGGCGCTGACCGTTTATCGCCGCATCGTGGCCGAGCGCCTGCACCACATGCTCGACCAACTGGCGCGTATCGAAGCCGCCCTTCGTCCAGACCGATTCGGAGTAGGCTTGCAGCAGCCGGGTGTCCACGTCGGTCAGCGTTTTGGCGGAAACCACCACCACCGGAATCGCGGCTGTGTCCGGGTTGTGTTTAAGCTGTTCCAGCAGCGTGAAGCCGTCCATCTCCGGCATGGTCAGATCGGTGATGATAAAATCGGGTTTGTGGTCGCGGATGACGGCCAGCGCCTCGGCGCCGCTGGCGGCCTCGTAGATGCGGTAGCGTTTGTAGCGTTGCAGCAGCCGCCGGATGAGCCGCCGGTCGCTGGCATTGTCGTCCACCACCAGAATGGATGTGACCTGTTCGTCCAGAATCCGAATCGCCGCGTCCAGCCCTTCGTCCGGCGCGTGGCCGGCGGCTAAATTAAGATCATGAACGTACTGGTCGCCGAGGATATGGCTTTCCGCGGTGAAGGTGTGGCCGGAGCAGTTGACGACGACAACTTCACCCGGTTTGATCGTGCCGTCCTGCAGTAGCTTTTCCAGCCCGGCGAAGGCGACTGCTGTCGCCGGTTCAACCGAATAACCGGCTTTGCTCGCCAGCCGCCGCATCGCTTCGAAGGTGCGCCCATCCTCAATTGCTGCCATCGTGCCACCGTTGCTGAGGACAGCTTCGCGCAGATAGCGGTAGCTGAAACCGGGGTCGCCGGTCGCCAGCACCGTGATGAGGGTTCTGGGAATGACCGGCGCGGCCTCGGCGGCGCCCGCCCGGAAGGCGTTCACCATCGGCGCGCAGCCGGCGGCCTGAATCAGACCCAGCTTTGGCATCCGGTCAATGAGGCCCATCTGCTGTAGTTCGAGGAAACCCTTCCACACACCCATCGGCCCGATGCCACCGCTGACCGCCTGAATGTACCAGTCCGGGCTGCGCCAGCGGCTGTCAGCCAGCCTGTACGCCAGTTGTTCGGCGATCTCGTAGGCCAGCGTTTTCATGCTTTCCTTACCGGGAATTGCCTTCGCGCCCCGGTCAAGGTGGATGCCCTTCCGTCTGGCGAACCCGGCGGCAACGTGTTTGGTTTCGTCATACGTGCCGGAGACTTTAATCACTTCCGCGCCATACAGCGCCGCCTCGCGCATTTTTTCCGATGGCACGAGGCTGGTGAGGAACAGCCACAGCTTAATCCCGGCGCGGGCGCAGTAGGCGGCATAGGCCGCGCCGGCGTTGCCGGTCGAGGCCAGCACACATTCGGTAATGCCGGCGCGCCGCATGGCGGTGACAGCCAGCGCCGCTTGCCGGTCCTTAAACGAACTGGTCGGCCCCTGGCGTTCGTCCTTGATGTAGATATGCTCGTGCTGGTACAGCCGTTCGTAGCTGTACAGCCGCGTCAGCGAGGTAAAACCTTCGCCCATCGAAATTTCGGGGTCGGGTTCGGCCAGCGGCAGCAGTTCGCCGTAGCGCCACAGATTGCGCTCACGCCCGGCCAGCGCCGCCGGCCACAACCGGGCTACCGCCGCGTAATCATAGCGCGCATCCAGCCACTGCGAGCCGCAGGCCGCGCAGGTAGTGGCGGCGAAGTCGGCGGGCATGGCGTGGCCGCATTCCAGACAGACGATATGGCTAAAAAACGACGGCATAACCGGAAAACCTGTGGGTAGGGTAGGGCGCACAACCGTGCGCCCCTATAAAATTAGGACGACGTTACCTGCGGCTGGAAGATCGGCAGCGAGAACCAGAAGGTTGATCCCTTGCCCTTCTCGCTGGTGACGTGGATTTCACCCTCGTGCATCTGCACCAACTGCCGCGTGATCGCCAGCCCCAGCCCGGTGCCGCCGGCGCGCCGCGTGGCCGAACCGTCCACTTGGCGGAAGCGTTCAAAGATCACGCTCAGGTCGGCTTCGGTCATGCCGATGCCGGTATCCGTGACGCTGACACACACTTCCTGATTGTCCAGCAAACCCAGGCTGATGGTTACACCGCCCTGTTCGGTGAACTTGATGGCGTTATTCACCAGGTTGTAGACAATCTGGCGCAGGCGTACCGGGTCGCCGTAGACCATTGGGAAGCTATCCGGCTGGTCGAACGTCAGGGTGATCCCCTTGTCCTTCACCAGAATCTGGCAGGTGCGGACAACTTCTTCGATGATCTGGGTCAGGCTGGTTTCGCGCCGGTCCATCACCATCTGCCCGGCGTCAATTTTCGCCAGGTCCAGGATGTCGTTGATGATCGAGAGCAGATGTTTGCCACCACCGTGAATCGCCTGCACGTCCTCGATGGCTTCGTCGCTCAGGTCGCCGTCAATGCCGTCCAGCAGCACCTCGGCATAGCCGATGATCGAGTTCAGCGGCGTGCGCAGCTCGTGGCTCATGTTCGCCAGGAACTGCGATTTCAGCCGGTCAACCTCGCGCAGCCGTTCCGCCGTTTCCTGCTGCACCTGGTAAGCCCGCGCGTTCTGGATGGCGATGGCAATCTGGTCGGCCAGCGTGGTTTTAATCCGCACGTCCTCGTCGGTGAAGCGGTTAGTAACGCTGGCCTGCACGTCCAGCACGCCGATCAGTTCACCGGCTACTACCATCGGGACAGCCATTTCCGACTGCGTCAGCGGCAGCATCGGGTGTGGCAGGAAGTCCGGCGCCTTCGTCACATCGTTGGCGATCACACCCCGCCGTTCGCGGGCAGCGCGGGCGACCAGACTGTTGGGGTGGCTGAGGGCAATCGAGCGCCCTTCCTGTTTCATCAGCCGTCCAGCCTCGCCGGAACCGGCGGCCAGCGCCAGATTCGCGCCGGAAGCATCCAGCAGGTAGATGTGAACGTGGTAGAGATCGAAACTCTGCCGGGTGAGGTCACACACCGACAGCAGCAGATCGTCCATATTGAGGAGCGTGGTGGCGGCGGCGCTCACCCGCGCCACTGTCTCCAGTTCGCTGGCGCGTTTCTGCGTTTCCTGGATAAGCTGCTGGCGTTCCAGCGCGGCGGCGGTCTGTTCCGCGATGGCGCGGAAGATACGCTCGTGGCGCTCGGTAAAATCGTAGGGCACGCTGGTTTGCAGGCTGATCGTGCCTGCCAGCCGTTTGTCAATCAGCAGCGGGGCGCTAATGCTGGCGCCGATGCCCAGCGCCAGATAGGTCTGGCGGGTGTCATCGTCCAGCCGGGGGTCGGTAGCGACATCGCTCATGCGATTGATCGAGTAGGGGTTGGTTGCCCCGTTCTGGCCGAAGCTGTCAATCGGCAGTTCCAGCCCGGCCATCGTGCCGCCGCTGCGCATCCAGTTCGCCAGCACCTTCACCGTCTTCGAGGTTTTGTAATCGCCGGTCGGGAAGGCCGACAGCGTAACCGACAGCGTTTCTTCCGGCGCGATCAAGCGGCCAAGCGCCTCGACAATTTGCTGGAGGTCGCTGGCTTCGTTGATCGCGGCGCTCACCCGGTACAGGATTTCCGCTTCTTCGCGGGCCTGCCGGGTGGCTTCTTCCTGCTGCCGGCGTTCGGTGATGTCCCGCGCGAAGGCCAGCACGGCGATCACATTCCCGTCATGGTCGTACAGGGGGACCTTGTGCGTGTCGAAGATGTGCAGCGAACCATCGGCGAAGGTGGCCGGGTCGTTCGGGTTATGGATGGTCTGGCCGGTTGTCAGCACGGTGGTGTCGTCGGTGCGGAAGCCGCGAATCCCCTTGTCGGGGTTGCCCAGCACCAGTTCTGCCGGGAAGCCCAGTTCGAGATCGTCCTTGCCAACCATCATTTCCGGCGTCATGCCCAGCGCGCTGGCGTAGCTCTGGTTGACCAGCAGGTAGCGGTAGTGGCGGTCCTTCACCATAATCCAGTCGGGCGTGCTGTCAATCACAGTGCGGATAAGCTGTTCGTTCCGCCGGACTTCCGCCTCCGCCTGCTTCACTTGGTCGAAGGCGCGCAGTTGTTCCAGCGCCTGTGCCACGCGGCTGGCGATGTCCGCAATCAGCAGCCGTTCTTCCGGCTGCCACACCCGCTCCGCGTCGTCCTGGACGACCACGCGGCCAATCGGCTGGCCGCGCAGCAGCACCGGCTGCACGAGGTCGCTGGCGGCTGGCTTGGCCGTTGGGTCGTCGTACAACGCGCGCGGCATTTCCAGATCGTATTCGTAACCCACGCGCCGGCCTTCCGCCAGTTCGCCCAGATAACTCTGCCAGGTTTCGGCGGTCAGGCGCTGGTTTAACGCTTCCGCCTCGAAGCCGGCGATCTGCGCAGCATCGTATACCTGGCTGCCGTGTAACACGGCGGCGATCTGGCTTGCCATCGCCTCAAATACCGGCACGTTGTCGGCATTAAACGCGCCGACCTGGTTCGACTGCATGTCCAGCACGCCGATGATCGTACCGGCGGCGACCAGCGGGATGGTCACTTCCGAGCGTGTATCCGGCAGCAGATCGTTGGCTTTGTGAATGGTGCTGGTCGTTGTGTCAGTGACCAGCACGGTCTGGCCGCTTTGCACGGCGCGGGCGACCAGCGACGTTTCCGCCAGATTCAGGCGGTGCTGCCGGCGCAGCAGTTGCTGGCCGATTTCACCCGTGCCGGCGCTCAGGATGGCGTATCGTCCGGCTTCGTCCAGCAGGTAAATCTGGGTGTAATCCAGACCAAAACGGGCGCGGATAAATTCCACCAGTTGTGGCAGCAGTTCGTCCTGGCTGTAGATGGTGGTCGCCAGCCTGCCCACCTCGATGGTGGTTGCCAGATCGTTGGTGCGGGCCTCGAGCTGCTGGCTGCGCTGTTCGAGCGTTTGAATCAGGCTGCGGACGTGCTGCGTCATCGTACCAAAACTGCGCGTCAGAAGTCCAATTTCGTCCCGCCCGACACCGGGCAGCGGCGCGTTCCAGTTGCCGGCTGAGATTTGTTCGGTCGCGTGGACCAGCGCCAGCAGCGGGTTTAAGATCGAACGGCTGAGGGCGGTCGCGGCGCTAACGCTGACGACCAGCAGCGCGACCATCAGCACGAGGCCAACGGTTAGCGCCTGATTGATCTGCGTATCAATCGCGCCGGTCGCGGCGGCAAGGGCGCTCTGCTGGCGCTGGAAGAACTGATTCACCCGGTCAGCATATTGCTGTTTCAACGCGCCGTAGTCGCTCTCGAACCGGGAAATGGCCGTGTCAAGCGTCGGATTCGCCAGCAGTGCCTCCTCGATCTGAACCAGTTGAGCGTTGATACGGTCAATGTCCTGGAAAAGCTGCCGGTCGTCCGGGGTGGTCGCCAACCGCTGCGCTTCCTGCAGGACGGCGGCGAGCGCCGCGCCGTCCCGGAAGTACCGGTCGTAGCTGGCGCGGTCTGCCGGGCTGATGAGATAGGCGCGCACGGCATCCGTCAGGCTGGCATCGTAGTAACGAATGTCGTTTGCCAGCGAGGACAGCCTCAGGTGGACATCGTTGAAGTGGACAAACTGATTCCAGATGTTGAACGAGGTGGCCGCCACTACCCCGGCGGTTGCCACCACCAGCAGGAACAGGCCGCCAAAAAACAGGTAGAGCTTGGTTCGGATGTTCATAATAATCCTTACTCCGCCGCGCTGCTGTAGCCGGACGGAGCTGATTCAGGAGTGGTTGCTTCCTCCGGTAGCTGAAGTTCGATGGCGGTATACGGCACACGCAGCGCCTTACCCAGTTCGCGGACGGTCGTCTTGAGAATGTCATCCATGGTCACCGCGCCCTGGATTTTGCGGTCAATTTTGCCTAGCGCCTGCTCGTGGCGGCTGGTGCGCTCGGCGGCTTCGTACAGGCGGGCGTTGCTGATGGCGGAAGCGATCTGGCCGGCCATCAGTTCGATGACGGCCAGCGTGTTCTGGCTGAAGTAGCCGGTTTCGGCGCTCTGCACGTCCAGAACGCCCAGCAGTTGCCCGCGCGCGACCAGCGGCACGGCCAGTTCGGCGCGGGTGTCCGGCAGCAGCGGATTGGGCAGGAAGGTCGAGGCGGTGGTGACATCATTGATGATGACACCGCGCCGCGTGCGCGCGGCCTGCGCCACGATACTTTGCGGATTATCCAGCGCGATCTGTTTGCCTTCGGCCACCATCTGCCGCCCCACGTGCCCCGCGCCGGACGCCAGCCGCAGCGTTGTGCCGCTGTCATCCAGCAGGTAGATGTGCGCGTGGTACAGGCGGAAGCGTTCCTTGGTCAGGTCAACCACATCCTGCAGCAGCCGGTTGGTGTCCAGAATGGTGGAAATCTGCGCGTTCACCTGGGCCGCCGTTTCCAGATCGCGGGTGCGGCTGGCGATGGTGGCTTCCATCGTGGTCACGGTGTGGTGCAGTTCCTTTGCCATCACGGCGAAGGCTTCGGCCAGTTCGGTGATCTCGTCGCGGTGAGCGGGGACCGGGATGGGGGTATCAAGCTGACCCTGGCCAATCTGTCTGGCGGCGGTGGCAAGCTGCACGATGGGATGCGCCAGGCCGCGTGTGACGATCAGCGACAGGGCAACCGCGCCCAGCAGACTGAAACCGGCAATCGTCAGGATGTCATTACGCAGTCCGTCTAGCTGTGATAGTACGGTATGGGTGGGCAGCGTCAGGTACAGCATCCAGTTGATGCTGTCCTGCCCCGGCGGGCGCACGCGGCTGAACGAGACTAAGGTGTCCGGCTGGTCACCAGTGCCAAACAGCGCGCCTTCATCCCGCACCAGCATGGCACTGGCGTCGTTGGGGAAGTCGGTGAAGAAGCTGCTGCCGGTTTGCAAATCACGCCCGAACAGTCTGCCGGCGTCCGGGCCGGCCAGATACGTACCGTCACTGGCGTCAATCAGGAAGGCCCGTGCCTCGGGCTGGTCAGCCGTGACCAGCGACAGGAAGGTGTCCGCCAGCATGGTTGTGACCACAACACCGACCAAACGGTTGCCGCTGTACAGCGGCGTGGAAAACCGGATAACGGGTTTGTGCGGGAGTTCGATCTGACCCCGTTCGACATTCAGGTGTAATGCGCTGGTAAAGACCTGTCCCCGCGCTAACTCCAGCGCCTCGTCAAAATAGTCATGCCCGGCCTGGTTCTGGAGTTCCGCCACCGGCACAACCAGCGCGTCACCGTCACGGTAATTCACGCCGACCCGTTCCATGCCGTCCAGCCCCAGCAGCCGCACCTGGTCATAAACCTGCATATTGCGGGAAAAGGCCGCAAACGAGGTTTTCAGACGCTCCAGGGCGGCGCTCTGGGCAGGGCTGTCGCCCGCGCTGACCGCCTCGGCATAGCTGGTGATGGCCGCGCCCTGCGTCAAAAAGACCACATCGGCTGTCGCACGGTTGAAAGCCAGTTCCACCAGCCTGGCTTTGGTGCGGGCTTCGTTAAGCTGGTTTTCCACCGCGTTCTGAATCAGGTGATTCGTCTGGGAATGGGAGGTGTAAACAGCAATCATGGCGGCTGGCAGGAGCAGTGTCACCAGAAAGGTGAGGGTGAGTTTGACCTGCAAGCGGGCGGGTCGCAATCGGAACATGCCCGGAACTCCTTATCGTGCTGCCGGATGAGCACATCCAGTATTAAATCAGAATTGATTAATGTCGAGGAAATTTAACAAAATTCATGAACTCCTTATTCAGTGTAAGGGGGAAAGATCGCCTGAAACCTTAAGATCAGCGGCAGGTGAACGCGGCATGGTTGGAATATTGCAACCATAGGTTCAACCCGGCCTGCTGATCAGCGGTTGTCCTGTAAAAAGCGCACAAACCGTAGTTGACAAGGGGGTATCGTTTCCATATACTTATAGTTCGCGTGATTCTGGATCGTCCTCTTTTGACTGGATTAGCTTTTCCCCAAAACCATGCCGATGAGTGTTTGGACTCTGGCATCTCGTTTCGCAGGATGGATTGAGGAGCGGTGCGTTGCAACGGACACTCAGTGTTAAAAACTATGCCCGTATAGCGGATGTGCTGCCGCTGCCCTCGTTGATCGAGGTGCAGCTACAGTCGTTCCGGTGGTTTCAAGACGAAGGGCTGGCGGAACTGTTTGACGAGATCAGCCCCATTGAGAGTTTTAACGGCAACCTGAAGCTCTACCTCCCCGGCAACAGCCGCGAGGCGAAAGAACTCGGCCTCAAGTACTGGTTTGAGGAGCCGAAGTACAGCGAAGAACTGTGCCTGGAACGGGATATGTCGTTCTCCGCGCCGCTGTACTGCCGCGTGGCGCTGGTCAACCGTGAAGCCGGCGATGAGGTGATTATCTCCGACATCTTCATGGGCGATTTCCCGTTGATGACCGAGAAGGGCACGTTCATTATTAACGGCACGGAGCGCGTCGTCGTCAGCCAGTTGATTCGGTCACCCGGCGTCTACTTCGATGCTGAAGAAGACCGCACCACCGGTCGGCTGCTGGCAAGCTCCAAGCTGATACCGGATCGCGGCGCGTGGATGGAATTTGAAACGCGCAAGACCGATTATCTGACGGTGAAGTTTAACCGC
This sequence comes from Chloroflexota bacterium, assembly GCA_016223085.1. Taxonomy (GTDB): domain Bacteria; phylum Chloroflexota; class Anaerolineae; order Aggregatilineales; family Phototrophicaceae; genus CFX2. The sequence continues at coordinate 195,888 of JACRPS010000003.1, read as the reverse complement.
AAGCGCACCATTCCGGTGACGATTCTGCTGCGCGCGCTGGCGGCGGTGGATGACGGGATGCCGGAGGAGTGGTCGCCGATCAAGACCGGCAGCGAGGAAGAACTGCTGGCGCTGTACGCCCATGTGGATTCCAATCCCGATCACCAGTACATCGCGGCGACGCTGAAGATGGAGCCGGTGTGGGAACTCAAGCGCGAGCAGACGGTGGCGGAAGCCGCGCTGCTGGAATTCTACCGCCGGATGCGCCCCGGCGACCCGCCGACACTGGACAACGCCCGCGAGTACCTGATCAGCCAGTTGTTTGACCAGCGTCGCTACGATCTGGAACGGGTGGGGCGCTATAAGCTGAACCAGCGCCTCGGTCTCGACCAGTTAATTCCGCGCCGCGTTCGCACCGTGACAAAAGCCGACGTGGTGAAGCTGGTCGAGCGCATGATTCTGATTAACAACGGGCAGGCCGGCCCGGACGACATTGACCACCTGGGCAACCGGCGCGTCAAAACGGTCGGCGAACTGATTCAGAACAAGCTGCGGGTTGGCCTGCGCCGGACGGAACGCGTGGTGAAAGAGCGTATGTCCATCCGCGAGTCGGAAAACCTGACGCCGGTGGCGCTGGTGAACATCCGCCCGGTGGTTGCTTCCATCCGCGAGTTTTTCGGCTCGTCGCAGTTGTCGCAGTTCATGGAGCAGACCAATCCGCTGGCGGAACTGACACACAAGCGCACCCTGTCGGCGCTTGGCCCGGGCGGCCTGCGCCGCGAACGTGCCGGCTTCGACGTGCGTGACGTGCATCACAGCCACTATGGCCGTATCTGCCCGATTGAAACGCCGGAAGGCCCGAACATCGGTCTGATCGGTCGTCTCGCCAGTTATGCCCGCGTCAACGAATACGGCTTTGTGGAAACGCCGTACCGCGAAGTGATTAAATTCCTGTCCCCGACCGATGACAATATCATCGGGCGCACGCTGCGCGAGGACATCACCGACAGCGCCGGCAACACCATTGCCAGCGACGGCGACGTGATTACCCGTGATATGGCGAAGCGGTTTGCCGCGCTGGGGCTGGAGAAAGTGCCGGTGATGCCGTTCATCGGCCAGAACGTCATGTACCTGTCCGCCGATACCGAAGACCAGTACGTGATTGCGCAGGCCAATGCCGCGCTGGATGAACGCGGCCAGTTTGTGAACGAGCGCGTGTCGGTGCGCCATAACCAGAAGTTTATGGTGATGTCGTCCCGCCGCGTGGACTACATGGACGTGGCGCCGCGCCAGATCGTCGGCATCAGCGCCGCGCTCATCCCGTTCCTGGAACATGACGACGCCAACCGCGCGCTGATGGGGTCGAACATGCAGCGCCAGGCCGTGCCGCTGCTGAAACCGGACGTGCCGATTGTCAGCACCGGCATGGAAGACGAAGCCGCGTATGACAGCGGTCAGGTGCTGGTGGCCGACCGCGACGGCGAAGTGTTAAGCGTGCAGGGCGACCGCATTATCATTCGCATGGATAGCGGCGACGAGCACATTTACCGCCTGCGCAAGTACAACCGCTCGAACCAGTCCACCTGCATTGACCAGCGTCCGGTGGTGGTGAAGGGGCAGCACATCCGCAAGGGTGAGGTGATCGCCGACAGCTCGTCTACGGTGCATGGCAATCTGGCGCTCGGCCATGACGTGCTGGGCGCGTTCCTGTCGTGGGGCGGCGGCAACTACGAAGACGCGCTGCTTATCAGCGAAGAACTGCTGCGGCAGGACAAGTTCACCAGCATCCACATTGAAAAACATGAAGTGGAAGCGCGGGATACCAAGCTGGGACCGGAGGAAATCACCTACGACATCCCCAACGTCGGCGAGGACGCGCTGAAGGACCTGGACGAATTTGGTATTGTCCGCATCGGCGCGGAAGTTGGCCCGAATGATATTCTGGTCGGCAAGATCACGCCGAAGGGCGAAAAGGAACTCAGCCCGGAAGAAAAGCTGCTGCGGGCGATCTTCGGCGAGCAGGCGCGCGAGGTGAAAGACTCGTCACTGCGGCTGCCGCACGGTGAGAAGGGCAAGGTCGTGGACGTGAAAACGTTCACCCGTGAGGAACACCCCGACCTGCCTGCCGGCGTCGAGAAAATGGTGCGCGTCAGCGTGGCCCAGAAGCGCAAGCTGACTGTCGGCGACAAGATGGCCGGTCGGCATGGCAACAAGGGCGTCATCTCCCGGATTGTCCCGATTGAAGACATGCCGTATCTGGAAGATGGCCGTCCGATTGAGATCATCCTCAACCCGCTGGGTGTGCCCGGTCGTATGAACATCGGCCAGGTGCTGGAAATCCACCTGGGCTGGGCGGCGGATCGCCTCGGCTTTCGCGCCGTAACCCCCGTGTTTGATGGCGCGAAAGAGTTTGAAATCCAGGCCGAACTGGCGCGCGCGTGGATGATTGACCGCGCCTGGGACATCACCACCGAACGCGCCTGGGAGTGGATCAGGCAGTTTAACTATGACCCGGAAGAACTCGAAGACGAAAACGAGGTGCGCCGCCTGTACATCCACGACTGGCTGGGTGGCCGGGGTGACTACGACGTGGACGCGCTCATCACCGATGAGGTATACGCCCGCCGCGCCGTGCTGCGCGAATGGCTGATTGAGAAGGGCTACAACCCGGATGATGTGCTGCTGTTCGACAACAGCAACCTGTCAGTGGCCGAACGCCGCCGCCGTGACCAGAACGCGCTCGACGCCGGGCTGCGCCACTGGATGGAATGGGCGAACCCCGACTTCTTTGTCCCGCCGGAGGCGCAGGGCAAGGAACTCCAGCAGCTTGCCGACCGGGTGATGTTTGAAACGGGCAAGCCGGTGCCGGTCTACGGCAAGCAAATCCTGTATGATGGCCGCACCGGCGAGCCGTTTGACCGTCCCGTGACGGTGGGCATCATTCACATGCTGAAGCTGGCGCACCTGGTGGAAGACAAGGTGCACGCCCGTTCGACCGGCCCGTACAGCCTCGTCACGCAGCAGCCGCTGGGTGGCAAGGCGCAGTTCGGCGGCCAGCGCTTCGGCGAGATGGAAGTGTGGGCGCTGGAAGCCTACGGCGCGGCCTACACGCTGCAGGAAATGCTCACCGTCAAGTCCGACGACGTGCAGGGGCGTGTGAAGACCTACGAAGCCATCGTCAAGGGCGAACCCATCGAAGAACCGGGCATCCCCACCAGCTTCCGCGTGCTGGTGAAGGAACTGCAAAGCCTGGGGCTGGCGGTAGAAGCCATCGGCGAAAATGGCGAGGTCATCCGGTTCGGCAAGGACGAGGAAAAGGCGCGGATGCCCAAGATGCAAACCGCTCTGCTTGGTCTTGGCAGCGACACGCTGGAATAAACAATAACCGTTCTGTAGGGACACGATATATCGTGTCCCCACACGACGCCGCATCTCGTACATCGGGCTGCGGCGTTTTTGTTTTGCCCCCTTGACTCTCAAGCGGCTTGAGGGTGCATCATAAAGGTGTAAGTCCCGATGCGCGCAGAGGGAAAACGATGTTCAAAATCGGTGATTTTTCCAAACTGACACAGGTGCCGGTGAGCGCCCTTCGCTATTACGACGAACTCGGCCTGCTCAAACCGGCGCAGATTGACCGCTTCACCGGCTACCGCTACTACTCATTTGACCAGCTTCCCCGGCTCAACCGAATTCTGGCGCTAAAGGATTTGGGGCTGTCGCTGGAACAGATCGCGCAGGTGCTGGACGACAACCTGACGCCGGAGCAGCTTCGCGGCATGTTCCGGCTGAAGCAGGCCGAACTCCAGCAGCGGGTGCGCGAGGAGCAGGAACGGCTGGCACGGGTGGAAGCCCGACTCCGGCAGATCGAAATGGAGGATAAAATGCCCGACTATGATGTGATTCTCAAGTCCATTCCCGCGCAGCATATTCTGTCGCTGCGTCAGATCGTCCCGTCCATCCCGCAGATCGGCGTAATCTGGGGTGAAACGTACAGCGCGCTCCCGGCGGCAGGGGTGACAATGATCGCCCCGCCGTTCTGTCTCTACTACGACGAGGAATTCACCGCGTCTGATATGGACATGGAATTTGCCTATCCGGTAGCTGCCGATTGCACGAAAACAATTGATCTGGCCGGTGGTCAGCAGATGACGACTCGTGATCTGCCCGCCATCCATCAGGCCGCCTGCACCGTCCACAGGGGTGTTTACAGCGGCCTGAACGAGGCATATGTGGCACTTGGCCGCTGGATTGAAACCAACGGCTATCGGGTGGTTGGCCCACCGCGCGAGGTCTATCTGCAAGGCAGCGGCGGCCCGGACGCTGTGACGGAAATCCAGTTCCCGGTCGAAAAGACGTGACCTTGACGTAGGGGCGAACCGCCGGTTCGCCCTGAACAGGACACATTGTGTCAATCGCAGGGGCGGGTCTCAGATCCGTCCCATGTGTTAAGCTCCCATATCAATTGAATATTGTTTACTTCAAACGGAACAAATGTTTGAACAAATGTTTATCCTTTCGGCCACGTTTATGGTTACATTATGGAAAGGCGCATCCCAGTAGGAGGACGGGCTTGTTTTGCCTTCAATGGTTTATCTGCTGCCACAAAAATTATAAACCAGGAATAGTTGCAGAGTTTGCAGCAAAGTCAGCAGCAGCGCACCCCCTGCCTTCGCCGCTGCAAAGGTTGCGGTATACTGTAACAGGTCTAATGAATGAGGACTGACCAATGGCGGATGTTGTCGTCAAAAAGGATACAGGCGAAGTAATCGCTACCGGCGTCTCGTTTGAAGAATACATGGAGAAGTATGCCGGGGATTTCTGCGAACTGGTGGAAGGAGAGGTGATTAGAATGTCACCTGTGACAGCGGAGCATGTTTTATTGTGCGCCTTTCTGTTTAACCTGTTCCAATCCTATTTTGCGCTTCGCCCAATCGGGAAGGTGATGGCTGCGCCGTTTGTCATGAGACTTCCGACCAGCAAGCCCAAACGCGAACCCGATCTTCAAATTATTCTCGACTCCAATCCCGCCGAACTGACGGCAACTTATCTGGATGGCCCTGCCGACATCTGTATCGAGGTTGCTTCACCTGGCAGCCTGCAGGTTGATCGCGGGCAGAAATTCACTGAGTATGAGAAGGGTGGAGTGAAGGAGTATTGGATGTTTGACCCTATACACCGGGAGTCGCTTTTCTACCGCTTGAATAGCAAAGGTGTATATCTCCCTCAGCTTCCAGATCGAGATGGAAACTTCAGGACACCAGCTCTACCCGATTTTGTGTTGCATATTCCGACACTTTGGGAGCGCCCCCTGCCGAATCCGGGGGAAACGTTTGATCTGGTGAAAGCGATGCTAGCCTGATGAAAGTCCACCACCGCCACGACTGGAACGTCACCCCGCCGCAGGCCATCGCGCTGCAAAAACAGTTGGTGAGCGAACTCGTCCTGAATCGGCCAATCGCGCTTGATACGGTGAAACTGGTCGCGGGCGTGGACGTGAGCGTGAAAAACGACATATCCCACGCGGCGGTGGTCGTTCTGTCGTTCCCGGACTTGCAGCCGGTGGAAACTGTTACGGCTACCCTGCCGACGCCGTTCCCATACATCCCCGGCCTGCTCAGCTTCCGCGAAGGCCCAGTGCTGGAACACGCCTTGGAGCAGCTTCAGCACGAGCCAGACGCCTTCATCTTCGATGGCATGGGTATCGCGCACCCGCGCCGCATCGGCATCGCCGCGCACATGGGGTTATGGCTGCAAAAGCCGACCGTCGGCTGTGGTAAAACGCTGCTGGTCGGGCACTACACCGAACCCGCCGACGAGCGGGGCGCGTACAGCGATCTGGTGGACCGCAACCAGCGGATTGGCGTGGTGCTGCGAACGCGCCAGGGCACGAAACCGGTTTTTATTTCGCCCGGCAATCTGGCCGATATTCCATCGTCAGTCGAACTGGTGATGGCCTGCACGACCAAGTACCGTTTGCCCGAACCGATTCGCGCCGCGCACAACGCCGCCGGGGATTTCTAAACCTGTAGGAGCGGGTTTCGAAACCCACCCCTACAGCGACATCTGCTCGGCCAGCAGCCACCACACGTCGTTACCGGTGAAGCCACACTGGCGGTAAAACGCGCCGGGGTTGCTGCGGTCTTCGACCTGTCCCGAAACCGTAGCGAATGCCATCCGGCCTGCCGCCCGCCGCAGGATTTCCTGCACAACCGCTCGGCCCAGTCCCTTGCCCTGGTAGCCGGGCAGTGTTTGCACCCATTCCAGCGACACTTCGCCGATGCTGGCGTCAAACTCGGCAATTGCCAGCGCGCAGGCCGTGCCGGTGCGCTCGTCCCTGACCCACAGCCACAGGTCCGGCGCAAACACCGTGCGCTGTGTCCATTGGCGCACTGTGTCGGCGGTCGGCTTCACGTCGTCATAGCACTCGGCGATGAAGTCCGCGATCAACTGCGCCTGTTCGCCGTGTTGAACGTCAGCGAAGCTGTAACCGGCGGGAAGCTGAGGCGTGGGCGGGCTGCCACGATAGATGAGGCGAAAGAATGACAGGCGCGTTTGGAACCCGGCTGCCGTGTCCGGGTCGAGATAATCCTGATGGACCAGCGCCGAGCGCACCGTGTTCAGCCTGCGGCGCATCAGCAGGGAGGGCCGGCGCCCCTCGCGCGTCCAATAAATGTACAGCCGGTCGTCGGTTGAGGCTTCGAGCCGTTTCACCATGCCATCCGACGCCACTTCGACCGCTGTGCGAACATCGTCCAATTCGGGCAGCGTTTTCCACAGGGCGTTCGGTAACACCTGGCACGGATTTTCCAGATAAACGTGTGTCAGCGCCGCCCGGAATTTCCCGTCCAGCATGGTGTGCCTTCCTGGTAGACTTTCATCCAATCGCCAAAAGCCAAAGCCAACCGCTAATCCCTCTGCTCGTAACTCACCATCTGGCCGACAACTTCCTTCAGCACATCCAGCGCGGTGCTTTCACTCTCACCCGCCGACATAAACGCGATCAGGTAAACGTGGTCGCCGATAGTAATCAGGCCGGCATCGTTGACCACCCGGCCAATGGGCGTATCGGCACTGGGCAGAATACCATCCTTGCCCATGTAAAAACCGTCGGGATAGGCGCGTTCAATCGGTGAATTATAATTCGTGGCACGAATCGAAAGCAGTGCCCGCGTCGCCTGGATCGCGGTTTTCAGTTCCGGGGAGCGTGTAAACGTCTCGCCGCGGATCAGGAAATCGTAACCCCGCGCGAGATCGGAGGCCCAGAAAGCATTGTCAATCTCGTAACCCACGCCGTTGAAATACACCCGGCGTTCGGCGGAGGGCGCGAAGCGAGGGTCGGTCAGGCCGGCGGTTGGGCTGCCGGGCCAGTTCCAGCTATGCAGCCCGTTTGCCATGCCGATGGTGATCGTCAGGAAGTTGTTAAACTTTTCCAGCGCGTTGCCCCGACCGGTCACGCGCTCGGCCACGTCCATCAGCACAACGCCGGTTTGCACGTTGTCGCTGTTGACGGCCATCTGGTACAGCGGGGAAAATTCGCTCGTATCCTGCACTTCCGGTGGTGTGTTGAGCAGATAATACAGCACCGCCCACGCCTTGAAGCAGCTTGCCACCGGCATCAGGTTAAAAGCGTTGATCTGGATGCGGAACTGTTCATCAATACGGTTGTGGATACAGCGAAAATCCAGCGCCATATTCAGGCCGCCGATTACGCTTTCCAGGTACTCGCGCATGGCGGTCATGGCGGGCGTTTCAGTGCCCCAATCCCCGGTCTGGAGCAGGGGGTACGGCAGTAGCGCACAGGAACTACTACCTGCGATCAGGGTCAAAAACTGACGTCGGTTCAATTTCATGGAACTGATTCTAGCGAACGGAACGCCTCTGGTACAGGCGTGATTCACCGAGCAGGGGCCTGTCGCCGACAAGCCCCTGCGGTTTTTACCAGGCGTAGGCCTCCGGCGCGGGGCCACCGGGGCCGGGCCAGATGTCGTCCAGCCGTTTCATCTGCTCGTCAGTGAACCTGATTTCCAGCGCGCGCAGGCTGCCGGTAAGCTGGTCCATCGTGCGCGGGCCGATGATCGGCGCGGTCACCGCCGGGTTGTGGAGCAGCCAAGCCAGCGCCACATCGGCGGGCTGCTCGCCGATTTCGGCGCAGAACGCTTCGTACTGTTCCAGTTGGGCGCGGTACTTTTCGATCTGCTTCTGCTGGTTTTCGGACGCGCGCCGGCCTTCTCTGGCCTTTTGCAGGGCGCCGCCCAGCATCCCACCCGCCAGCGGACTCCAGGGGATGATGCCCACCCCGTAATACTCGCACGCCGGAATCACTTCCAGTTCGATCATGCGGTCTTTCAGGTTATACAGGCTCTGCTCGCTGACCAGCCCCAGGAAGTGCCGCGCCTTTGCTGCCTCGTTCGCCTGGGCGATATGCCAGCCGGCGAAGTTACTGCTGCCGACGTAGACGACCTTGCCCTGCTGCACCAGCGTTTCCATCGCCTGCCAGATTTCCTCCCAGGGGGAGTTGCGGTCAACATGATGCATCTGGTACAGGTCAATGTAGTCGGTTTTCATCCGACGCAGGCTGTCCTCGCAGGCGCGGCGAATGTGGACGGCTGACAGTCGGCTTTCGTTCGGCCAGTCGCCCATGTTGCCATACACTTTTGTGGCGATAACCACCTTCTCGCGCCGACCGCCACCCTGCGCCCACCAGCGCCCGATAATCTGCTCGGTGACACCTTCGCCCTTCTTCCAGCCGTAGACATTGGCGGTGTCAAAAAAGTTGATGCCCAGGTCAAGCGCCCTGTCCATAATCGCGTAGCTGTCGGCCTCGGTGGTTTCCGGACCAAAGTTCATCGTTCCCAGGCACAGGCGGCTGACCTTCAACCCGGTGCGGCCTAACTGGGTGTATTCCATTGGGACTACTCCTTAAAAAAGATCGTTTTAGGTACGGACTGGCAGACATTGTAACGACGCCCGCCCTCGCCGCCAACGACCGTGCAAGGCCAATTCACAAAAAAAGCGGTGAGCTGCCCCGGCTCACCGCTGATGGTTGTGGTATGAGGTTTATTGGGCAAGAAATGGCAGCTGCCTAGTTGCTCGATTGCAGCAGTTTGCCGTTCGCCTTGATCGGGATCAGCTTCGGCTGCGCTTCGGGTGATTTCGGCAGCGTCAGCGTCAGGATACCCTGCTCGTAGGTCGCTTCAACCTTCTGGGTATCTACCGGCTGCGGCAGGTTAATCGCGCGTACGAACTGCCCAAACGGACGCTCCTGAATCAGCACGCGAGCCTTGTCCGGCACCGACGGCTGCGGGACGTTCGCGCTGATGATGAGCGCGCCGTTTTCCAGTTTGACGTTGATCTGGTCGGCGTTCAGGCCGGGCAGGGCTGTAACGACCGTATAAGCGGAGTCCGTTTCATGGACATCCAGCGGCAGGGCGTTACTGGCTGTCGTCGGCCAGGTCGTCCGCCAGGTATCGTCAAACAGGCGGTCCAGAGCGCTTTGCATCGCCGCCATTTCACGGAAGGGATTCCAACGAGTGATCGTCGTCATATCACACCTCCTTGAAACTGGACATAGGGTTGTGGTTGTAAACACGATTATGTTTACAACCTTGTATATAAAAAGTCTTTATATGAGCCATGAAAATGAAGGCTTAGAACCGGATTAAAAGCGGGCTGAGCTACGACCACGCCGCCAGCAGCGCGGGCAGACCATCGTACACACCATCCGGCTGCACGCCGCTGGCGGCCAGTTCTGCCAGTGAGGTGACGCCGGTCAGCACCAGCGCGGCTTTTAAGCCGGCCTGCATCGCGCCTTCAATATCGGTATTTAATCGGTCGCCGATCATCAAGGTTTCGCAGGGGGGCGTGCCCAGCACATCCAGCGCCGCATCGAACATCGCCGCTGCCGGTTTGCCCATGATCTGCGGCGTCACGCCGGTGGCGGTGGCAACTGCCGCGATGATGCTGCCCGCGCCCGGCGCGAGGCCGTCCGGCAGGGGGAAGGTGGCATCAATGTTGGTGCCGATGAAATCCGCGCCGGCCTGTATCTGATAGGTTGCACGTTTGAGATTCTCGTAGGTCAGGTTGAAGTCCACGCCAACAACGACCACCCGCGCTTTTTCCTGCACGATGGTGAAGCCCGCCCGCGTAAGAATATGGCGCAGGCCGTCGCCGCCGAGGACGTAAACGGGCGTTCCCGGCGGATAGTGCTTTTGCAGGTAGCTGGCGGTCGCCGTGCCGGATGTGACAATCTGCTGTTCGTTCACACCGTTCACGCCCATCTGCCGCAGCTTGTGCACGTAGTCCGCCTGCGACTTGCTGCTGTTGTTGGTCGCCAGCACGATGGGGATGCCGCGCGCGCGCAGAGTGGCGAACAGGTCGTGCATACCAGGCAGGGGCTGGTCGCCGCGCCACAGCACGCCGTCCATATCGGATATGACGCCTTTGATGGCTGCAAAATCCATGATACGACTAATATTCCCTTTCGAATTCAAATTCCGGCAGCACGGTCTTGATCGTTTCGACCAGACCGACATGCCGCATCCAGACATCGGTTGACCGGCGCACCAGCCGGTTATACTTCTCGAACCAATAGCTGTCGTCTCTGGCTTTTGCCGGCTCCATCATGTAGGCGCGCCCGTCGTTGGTGCGCAGTTCATACGTCCAGCCAAGCTGCCCGTCCAGCCGGATCAGCGTGTCGTCAAACGCTTCAAACGCTTCTTCCAGCACGATGTTGGAAAAGCGGTCGTAGGTTTTGGCGCGCAGGTCCAGATACTTGGTGATGTGCGAGGTGTACTGCTCCCAGTCCACCTTGCACTGCTGGATTTCGCCGCAGATCGTTTCAATCGTGCTGCCGCTGATGAACGGCCACAGGCGTTCCAGCGCGCGACGGTCGGCGGCGCGCTGCTTCTGTTTGCTGATGGACGAATGATCGTCGTTGATCGAGCGAATCAGCGAGGCGTACAGAGCGTTGAGGGCTTCAACCGTGATGCCGGACGACATATCAATCCGCTGAAGTTTTTGCAGTTCCAGCGGCACGAAGGTACGGGCGCGCACCAGAATCGGAACGATGTGTTTGGACAGCCGCCGGGCTTCGTCCAGTTCGCGGCGGCACCACTCGGACTCAATCGCCTCATCGGACATCATGTACAGGAAGTGGTGGCAGCGGGCGATTTCCTTGAGGATTTCCGTCCACCAGTCTTCGCCGCCGTGCAGGTTTTCGTCAAACCAGACGTGGTTGTAGGCTTTCCGCAGCAGCGTGCCCAGTTGCTCGGTGATCGGTCTGTCCACCCGGCTGTAACAGATGAAAATGTGAGTCATGTCCCCTCTGGCGCGGCGCAGGCTATAATAGGCCGGTGTGCCGACGCAACGGGAGTATTATATCATGCCCGGACACATTCCCTGGCGAAAGGTTGACAAGGTGTAGCGATGCGTCCCAGTACATTTTCGATTGTGGCGTATGACCCCGCCGAACCGGCGTGGGGGGTGGCGGTTGCCAGCAAGTTCCTGGCAGTAGGGGCGGTGGTGCCCTGGGCGCGGGCCGGGGCAGGCGCGGTAGCCACCCAGTCTTATGCCAGAGTTAGCTTTGGGCCGGATGGGCTGGCGCTGATGGAACAGGGGCGCAGCGCGGCGGATACGCTGCAAACGCTGTTGGCCGCCGACCCGGAGCGCGAGCAGCGGCAGGTCGGCCTGGTAGATGCGAATGGCGGCGCGGCGGCACACACGGGCAGCGCCTGCCACGAGTGGGCAGGGCATCGCGTAGGTGAAGGTTTCACCTGCCAGGGTAACATCCTGGCAGGGGCGCGGGTGGTTGAAGCGATGGCAGAAGTGTATCAGGCTGCATCCGGCCAATTGGCGGAACGGCTTCTGGCGGCGCTGCTGGCCGGCGATGACGCTGGCGGCGACCGGCGCGGCAAACAGTCGGCGGCGGTGCTGGTGGCGCGACCGAACGGCGGGTACGGCGGCGACAACGACCGCTACCTTGATCTGCGGGTGGACGATCACCCTGACCCCGTGCCGGAACTGCGGCGGCTGGTGGGCGTGCATGGACTGTTCTTCCAGCCGCCGCGCCCGGAAGACCAGATGCCGATCACCGACGAGCTGGCGCGGGAGATTCAAAGCTGGCTGGTGCGGCTGGGTTATCTCCGGCAGGACGTGTCTGGCGTGTGGGATGAGGCATCGAAAAAGGCGTTCTGGGAACTGGTGGGCGTGGAGAACCTGGAAGAACGCTGGAACCTGGACGGCAACACCGACATGATTGACCGCGTGGCGCTGGAATATCTGCGGGAGCGATTCGGATAAAAGCGCAACACAGAGACACAGAGAGACAGAGGCACAGAGAAAAGGTTCTGTGGCTGCTGGTGTTATTCATCGCAGCATGGCTGCGGTTTCACGCGCTGGCGCAGGAGGCGCGGTTTCAGCCTGACGAGGCGCTGTTTGCCACCTTCGCCCGCAACGCCGCGGTGCAGGGCGACTGGCTGCTGCATGGCGCGCTCGACAAGACGCCGCTGACGATCTACGCCAGCGCCGTATCCATGACGCTGGTTGGCGTGACGTCGCTGCCCAACGGCGTGCTGACGCTGGAGAGCCGCGCCGGTGAATTCGCGGCGCGGGTGCCAAACGTCTTTGCCAGTATCCTGTTGGTGGCCGCGATGGGCGCGCTGGCCAAGCGGTTGTACCCGAAGGACGTAGGGACACGATCTATCGTGTCCCTACTGGTGGCGCTGTCGCCGTTTGCGCTGGCCTTCAGCGCGACCGCTTTCACCGATGGCCTGATGCTGCTGTTTATCGTGTTATCACTATGGCTGGCGGCGGCGCGGCGTCCGCTATGGGCAGGAGTGTGGCTGGCGCTCGGCTTCGCCGGCAAGCAGCAGGCGCTGCTGTACGCGCCGCTGGTGCTGCTGGTGGGGTGGGGAGTGGGGGTATCAAAAAGGGAGTCTATAGGGGAGGGTCTGAGACCCTCCCCTACACCGGCGCTGTTTCGATCTGCTGCCCTTTTTTCTCTGCCGTTGATCGTGGTGTTCCTGCTGCTGCTGATCGCCTGGGACGCGGCACGTGGTCAATCCGTCAGCCTGTGGGCGCTGGCCGCCGCCAATAATGATCCGGGCCGCCTGATACGCGCCGACGAAGTGCTGCCGCGTCTGGCGCAGTGGGTGAGTTATGGGCAGTGGTTCGCCGGTTACGGCTGGCTGACAGCAGTCCTGACGATATTCGCGGCGCTGACGTTCCTGAGGCGGCTTGTTCGCCAGCCGCGCCGGCGGGAGACCTTGTTTGACGCGCTGCTGCTGGCCTATCTGCTGGCGTATTTCCTGCTGCACTGGGTGGTGGCGTTCAATACGTATGACCGTTATCTGCTGCCGCTGCTGCCGGTGACGCTGCTGCTGCTGGCGCGGGGGCTGGACTGGATTTTGCCTGTAGGGACACGATCTATCGTGTCCCTACAGATGCTTTTGCTGATTATCGGCTTACTGGGTGTTTTGCCCGCACTTGACGCCGCGAAAGGGCGTATCCCGATCGGCGGCGACCGAGGGCAGCATGATGGGATAGATGCGCTGGCAGCTTATCTCAATCAGAAGCCGTTGGGGACAATCATCTACGATCACTGGCTGGGGTGGGAACTGGGGTATTACCTGGGTGTCTGGTCGGATAAACGGCGCGTATATCATTCCACGCCCGCCGCGCTGGCCGCCGATGCCCGGTTGCAGCCCGACCCCGCGCCGCGTTATTTCCCCGTTCCTGCCGGGCAACCAGTCCAGCCCTGGCTGGACGCGCTGCGCGCCGCCGGCTTTGGCGTATCGCTGGTGTACGACGATGGCCGCTTCCACGTGTACGAGCTTACTCGTCCGTAGGTTTGGGCAGGCGCTTAAGGCGCTGGATCATTTTCACCGGATCGGATGATTGCGTGCGGGAATTGACGCGTGTATCGGCGGTGCTGGGGTCGGTGTCGTCGGATGGATTGTCCTGCTCGACACCAGGGTAGCGCGTTTTCCAGTCGTTGAGAAACGTGTCCAGCCATTCCAGTTCGGCGCGCATCACGGCGATACTGTGGGTGTACAACGCCAGGATGTGGTCGCCATTGGCCGTACCTTCCTGCTGGTGGCGCTGCCACGCCTTTTCGACCGCGTCCAGATTGTACTGCAGGTCGCTACGGTGATGTCGCAGCACCTGGTACACCTGGCGTGGCTTCAGCGCGCGCAGGTTCGCCAGCCCCAGTTCAAACCCCGATCCCAGCGCGCGCGGCTGGCGCAGCAGGTCGGCGATGGCCGTTTGCAGAATGCCGCGCCCGGCTTCGGTAATTGAATAAACCTTACGCGCCGGGCCGCGGCCTTCCGGCTGAAGGCGGCTGGTGACGATGTTCTGCTGTTCGAGTTTATTGAGGATGTAATAAATGGAGGAAAAGCCGATGGTCAGCCACTCGCGCAGGCCGCGTTCGTCAATGATCTGCTGAATTTCGTAGCCGTAGCGCGGGCCTTCCGCCACGAGACTCAAAATGGTGAGTTCGGCATCGGTCATCACCGGCAGTTTATCCAGTTTATGCTCATTCCGATCTACGGTTAAGCATAGCAGGGCAGTCACAGCGGAGTCAAGCGGTCAGGTCTCAATGCGGGTACGGCCCTGGCGCAGCACTTCGTGGACCGTCTTCAGCAGATTGTGGGCGATGTACGGCTTGGTCAGGTAACGGTCCGCGCCCAGTTCCAGCCCCTGCCGGATTTCCCTGGGGTCGGCCAGCGCCGACAGAATAATCACCGGCAGATGGTCAAACACCTCTTTGGCCCGCATCTGGCGCAGCAGTTCCAGCCCACTGATGTCCGGCAGCATCAGGTCGAGCAGAACCATATCGGGCATCGGTCTGGCGCGCAAAATCTGAACAGCGTCTGCCACATTCAGGGCGGGAACAGCCTCGAAGCCGCCGCGTTCCAGCAGCGCCTTCACAAGATTTTGTAACTCCTGGTCGTCGTCCACCACCAGGATTCGTTTTTTGCCCTCAGCAGCCACGCCAATGATACCTTTCGTTGCCGGGTAGTCACTTTATTTTTAACGCAACCCCAACGCAAAATCAACCTCAAACTTTGCCTGGAAACGCGCTTGGGTGTATGCTCTGAACGTGGGGGAACAGGGCTTGTCCACCGGAATCGAGGAGAAAGTTTCGATGCGAATTCATGTTGAGCGTGTTGGGATAGCGCTCTTGCTGCTTCTGTTAGCGGGTTGTTACCAGCAGGCGAGCGAATCGTTCCAGCCGGTGAACCAAACCGAAATCCCGGTCAATGTGCCGGAAGCAACCGGCGGTTTGCAGGATTTGACCGCGTTCCCGGCGACGGCCACGCTGCCACCAATCACAATCATCGCCCCGACCCGGTCGCTGCTGGTGACGCCAGAAACGCCATCTGACCAGCCCACCGCTGAATCCCAAACCACCGATAATACGCCCGGTGAGCCAACCACCGAAGCCGGCGTGCTACCGGAGGCTACCCCGGCGGTTCAACCGACGCAGGCCACGTTTATCACGCCGTTCAGCCCGATTGGGCCAGTCACGGTCAATGCGCCAACCCCGACGTTCGCCCTCGGCGCAGCCAGCGCTACACCGTCCGGCCTGATAACGCCAACAGCGTTTGTTGAAGGCGGCAACGAGTGTACCTACACCGTGCGTTCCGGCGACAACCTGTTCCGCATCGCCACCAACAACAACGTGTCGCTGGCGGAACTGCGACAGGCCAACCCACAGTTGACCGGTGATTTATTGCAGCCCGGCCAGATTTTGCAGATTCCCGGCTGCACCCCGGGCGGTGGGTCACCGGATACGGCGGTCACGGCGCCCGATACGCCGGCGGCGGAAACCAACCCCGGCAGCGGCACGATGTACACGGTGAAACCCGGCGATACCCTGTTTACGATTGCGCGGCAGTTTAACACGACGATTGCAGCCATTGTGGAGGCGAACAATCTGGCGAATCCCGACCGTCTCAGCGTCGGTCAGCAGTTGATTATCCCAGCGCCGTCGGGGTAAACCAATTGTCGGGGCCTGTCGCCGACAAGCCCCTACCTCGGCCCGGTGATCGTGGCATCATTCACGCGGATGTCATCAAACTGCACCCAGGCGGTTTGCCCGGTCGCGCCCAGCACCACGCCAAGCGCGCCGGCGTCGAAGTCGCTGTCGCGGGTTTCGGCGAGGAACTGGCCGTTGGCGTACAGCGCCAGATAATCATCTACGCAAATAATCGAGAGGGTGTTGGGTTCAAACCCCTGCCGGATGGCGGGATGGCTCTGCCAGGCGACCAGCGGCGTGGGGTCGTCCACGCCGGGAACCGCTTTCAGGATAGCGAACTGTCCGGCGCTCGAAATCACAAAATAGTAACCGTTGCCAGCGGCATCGGCGCGGCATAATAAACCAAAACCGTTGCCAACGCTGCCTCTAGTCTGCCGAACGGTGGCCTCAACGGCAATGTTGCGATGATAAACGTTGTTCAGCGACCAGATGTAACCCCGGTCGCCAACGACCGCGCCTTCCAACGTGCCATTGCTGACCTGAAACAGCGCGAGATTGCCGGGAACGGTGAAGGTGTCCCAGCCGGTTTCCCCCACGTCAAACGAATAGCGATTTCGCTCCCCTAGCAGGACAACCCGCGCGCCGGGCTGCCGGCTAACCGTTGAACAGGCGGCCAGCAGCAGCGCCGCCGTCAAGCGCCAGCACATCTAGGGCAAAGCCGAGACACCCTCGGCGATTTTGTCGCACCAGGCGCGGATTCGGTCCCAGTCGCGGAAGTCGCCGTCGAAGCTGCTCGGCCAGGTCGCGCCGTCATAGCGGGCGGCCAGCGTCCAGCGTTCGTTCCAGTCCACATTTTGCAGGTCGAGTTTGCCGGGGAAGACCGTCACGTCCTGAAGGTTTAACTTCTCCATCAGGTCGTCAGGCATGTAATATTCCAGCACGTGCTGGAAGCCATGCGGCTCCAGAACGCGGATGCAGCTCACCCACAGGTAGGCCGGTTTTTCCGCCAGGCTGTCCTGGAAGCGGGTCACGAAGTCGGTCATCTGGGGCAGCCAGGCGCCAGCATGAATCGCAGTGCCCAGGATGACCACATCGTAAGGGCTGATAATCCGCACCGAATCCACATCAGCGACGGTCACTTTGAGTCCGCGTTCCGTCAGCGTTTTGCCGATAAACTCGGCGACTTCTGCGGTTGAACCATGCGAACTGGCATAGGCGACCAAAATGTTCATGATTTGCTCCTCAGTTCAATAAGTTTATAGGCATGTCCTTCTGGATTCCCGCATCCAGCGAACACAACGAATACAACGATTTATTTTTTATTATAGGCGGAAGTGGTGAAGATTGGCGAGTCAGGTGGATGAGAGTTTAACCGCTGCCGCTCTTTTGTATATTGCCGTATGCCTGCTTCGGGGTATAATCTGCTTAAAGACAACATCAGTGGAAATCAGGGCACTGAGGGGTAAAGTTAAAACTTATGATCGAGGTCATCATTGACAGCATCCGGGTCAGCCTTATGTCGCAGCATCGGGTGGTTGTCCTCAAAGACGTGAACGGCGAACGCTACCTGCCCATCTGGATTGGGCCGTGCGAAGCGGAAGCGATCACGGTGAAACTCCAGGAAATGCCAACACCTCGCCCCTTGACCCATGATCTGCTGAAATCCGCGATTCGTGAATTGGGTGGCCGCGTCGTTCACATTCTCATCAGCGATCTGCGCCAGGACGTGTATTATGCGCGGATTGTGGTGGATGTCGCCGGCGAGCAAATCGAAATTGACTCGCGCCCCAGTGATGCAATTGCGCTGGCCGTGCGGGTGAGCGCGCCAATCTTTGTGGCGGAAACGGTGATGGACCGCGCCGCGACTGCGCCGGATGAGGACGTGGAGCAGGAAGCTGCCGAGAAAGGCGCCAACGGCGAATCCGACGACCTGCGGCTGAGTCCGTTTGCCGATTTTGTGGACACGCTGGACTTCGACGATCTGGAAGACAGCGACGATTAGATTGGCCGGCGGCTTCGTTCGCGCCGGTGACAAGGTTCTGCATCACAACGGTCACTGAAACGGTGCGCCCTGGGTTCGCGCCGTTTTGTTTCTCTGTGCCGGGAGAGCGATGAGCGATCAATTCAGCGGTTGGGGAAGCCAACCGGTACCCTACAGCCAGGAAGCCGAAGAAGCCACCATCGGGGCCATCCTCATCAACCCGGTGGCGTATTTTGGCGTGGCTGCGTTTTTGCAGGCCGACGATTTTTTCCTGCTGCGCCATCGTTACATCTGGCAGGCGCTACAGCGGCTGGCCGAACGTGACGAGCCGATTGAATACCTGACGCTGATCGAAGAACTGCGCGACATCGGCAAGCTGGACGAGATCGGCGGCCCGGCGTACATCACCCAACTGATTAACAGCACGCCGACCTCGGTCCACGCGGAAGTATACGCCCGGCTGGTCGAGCGCGCCGCTACGCGCCGCCGTCTGATCTCGGCTTCCGATCAGATCAAGGCGCTGGCGCTGAACGAAGAAATCACGATTGAGCAGGTCATCGCGGATTCGGAAGCGAAGCTGTTTGACGTGACCGAGCGCCAGCTCACGAAAGAACTGATTCCGATGCGCGAGGCGATCAGCGCCTACTACGACCGCATCGAACACCTGATGCGCTATCAGGATGAAGCGCTGGGGCTGCCCTCCGGCTTTAAAGACCTCGACAAGCTGCTGGGCGGCCTGCAAAAGTCTGACCTTATCATTTTTGCGGGCCGGCCTGGGATGGGTAAAACCAGTTTCATGCTTTCGGCAGCCGTGAACATGGCGCGACTGGGCGCGCGCATCGCGGTTTTCAGTATGGAAATGGGCGTGGAGCAGATCGTCCAGCGCCTGGTTTCAATGGAGGCCGGCATCAACAGCCAGAATCTGCGCAGCGGCCAGTTGACGGCGCAGGAATGGTCACGCTTTGTACATGCGGCGGGCAACCTCAGCAGCTTCCGGCTGTTTATTGATGATACTCCGGCCATGAATCCGATTCAGATGCGGACGAAATGTCACCGGCTGGCGCGGGAACACGGCCTCGATCTGGTGATCGTGGATTACTTACAGTTGATGAACGCGGGCGGCGCCTATGCCAACAACCGCGTGCAGGAAATCAGTTTCATCAGCCGTAGTATGAAGGAGATGGCGCGCGAGCTAAACGTGCCGGTGCTGTCGGCGGCGCAACTTTCGCGTGCAGTCGAGCAGCGGCAGGATAAGCGGCCTGTCCTATCTGACCTTAGGGAATCGGGTAGTATTGAGCAGGATAGTGATATAGTAATATTCTTATACAGAGATGAAGTCTATAACGAAGCGACCGAATTCCCGAATCAGGCGGATCTGATTATCGCCAAGCACCGCAATGGGCCGACCGGTACGATCTCGCTTTACTTTGAAAAGACGCTGACGAAGTTCCTCAACGCCGCCGAACGCAGCGTAGATTTGAGCCGAATCTGATGCAGAAGTTTAATGGTTTCCCGCCCGGCAAAGTGCGGATGGTTGAAGTCCCGGCATCGTTTTTCTCCGAACTGCTGCCGCTGGTGGATGACCCTGCCGAGTTAAAGGTGATTCTGTTCTGCTTCTGGGCGCTGCCGCAGAAGGATGAAAAGTTCCGCTACCTGCGCCGCCAGGATTTTGCCGACAACCCGGAACTGGTGCGCGGCCTGTCCACGATTGACCCCGAAGCCGACCCCGATGATTTGCTGGATGCCGCACTGCTTCGCGCGGTCGAACGCGGGGCGCTGCTGTGCGCGCCCGTCAACCTGGACAACCGCGTTGAACCGTTGTATTTTGTGAATACGGCGCTGGGGCGCGCCGCCGTGAACCAGCTACAGGCCGGCAAGTGGCAGCCACACGATGCCGATAACCCGGTTGAAATTCTGCCGGAGCGTCCGAATATCTACCGCCTGTACGAAGAAAACATCGGCCCGCTGACCGCCATGATCGCGGATGCGCTTAAGGACGCCGAAAAGGATTACCCGGCGCACTGGATTGAAGACGCGATTCGGGAAGCGGTGGAGCAGAACAAGCGTAGTTGGCGGTATATTCAACGGATACTCAAGCGTTGGGAGACGGAAGGAAAGAGCCGTGAACCCGTTGGACGACATGCTGAACAGGATGGGCAGAGCTATGTCAGTGGGGAATATTCCCGATTCATCAAACACTGATGACAGCAGCCGGTGCCCCATCTGCGGTGGCGAGCCGATCTGCCAGGGGTTGGGGGTGGTCCGTTACGATGTGCCGGTGGATGACCCCCGTTTTGGCAGGCTGTTCCGCTGTCCCAACAATCCGGTTGAGAAAGACACCGAGCGCAAGGACCGTCTGCGCCGATTAAGCAACCTTGACGCCTACACGGATAAAACCTTTGACAACTTCGCCATTGACCCGGCAGTCCTCACGCCGTCCGAGTCCCATTCGCTGCACATGGCGCTGCGGGTCGCGCGCGGGTTTGCCGATGAGCCGGACGGCTGGCTGCTGCTGGAGGGTGGCTACGGTTGCGGCAAAACCCATCTGGCAGCCGCTATCGGCAACGCCCGCATCGGGCAGGGCGATATGGTGCTGTTTATCACCGTGCCCGACCTGCTGGATTACCTGCGCAGCACCTATGGCCCGTCGTCCGAAACCGGCTACGACGAAACGTTTGACCGCGTTCGCAACGTGCCGCTGCTGATTCTGGACGATCTGGGCGCGGAAAATGCCAGCGCCTGGGCGCAGGAAAAACTGTTCCAACTGCTGAACTACCGTTACAGCCGCCGCCTGCCGACGGTTGTCACCACCAATGTCGAACTCGATACGCTGGACCCCCGCGTTCGCAGCCGCCTGCTGGACCAGAGCCTGATTCACCGCGTCAAAATCACCGCGCCGGATTACCGCTCGTCTATCCAGAACCGCCGGGACCAACTGCTCTCGACGCTTAATCTCTATCAGGACCAGACGTTTGAGACGTTTGACACGCGCAAGAAAGTGACGCCGGAGGAACGGCGCAACCTGGAACTGGCGCTGGAGATCGCGGCGTCGTATGCCCGCAACCCGCAGGACTGGCTGGTGCTGATGGGGCCGTATGGCAGCGGCAAAACCCATCTGGCTGCCGCGATCGCCCATTACCAGCAGCAGCGTGGTACGGAAGTGATGTTTATCACCGTGCCGGACCTGCTCGATTACCTGCGGCTGGCGTATAACCCAAACGCGCCCGTCAGCTTTGACCATCGTTTCCAACAGGTGCGGACCGCGGCGTTTCTGGTGCTGGATGACCTGGGTACGGAAAATTCAAGCGCGTGGGCGAAGGAAAAACTGTTCCAGATCATGGATTACCGCTACGTGGCGCGGCGGCCAACCGTGATTACCACCGCCAAGCGGCTGGAAGACATTGATGGCCGGATTCGCAGCCGGCTGATAGACGAACGCCGCTGCACGACGGTGGCGATTACCGCGCCCGGCTACCCGCTGCGGATGAAGCGCGAGTGACCTCACCGGCAGGAGGCGCGGTGTTCCCCCTTACCATTACCCCCTACCAGCGCCGGTACTTGCAGCGTGTGCGCGATCTGATTTTCCACAACCACATGGTGCATACGCATCTGGACTGGCATGAAACCGACCAGTGGCTGGACACGCAGACGGTGCCGATGCGGCTGGCGTGGTACAAGGGGCGGCTGGTCGGTGTGCTGGGGGTGTCCGCGCCACTGAATCACACCTGCTGGGTGCGGCTGGCGGTGGTGCAGGATCAGTCCGACCATTCCCGCATCCTGCGGGCACTGTGGGATGAACTGGTTATCGAACTGCGCAGCCTGTACATCGAAGCGGTGGCGCTGCTGGCGATGCACGACTGGATTCTGCGGTATATCCCCATGCTGGGCTTTCGTTACATTGAGGATATTATCACGCTGGAGCGCAACGGGGCAGAACTGCCGCCGCCGCGCCCAAACCCGATGCTAATCCGTTCGGCGGAGATGGAAGACCTGGAGGCGATGGTGCGGGTGGATAACGCCGCGTTCGCGCCGCCCTGGCAGCTCTCACTGGATGAACTGCGGCAGGCGTACCGTATCGCCGCCAGTTGCACCGTCGGCGAACTGGATGGGGAGATGGTGGGCTACCAGCTTACAACGCTGTATTTCGACGGCGCGCATCTGGCGCGGCTCGCGGTCGTGCCGGAGGCGCAGGGACTGGGATTGGGGGGGGCGCTGCTGGGCGATGCGTTGCAACGGTTCATGCGGCGCAGCGTGTACACCATGACGTTAAACACACAGTCCAGCAATATCCGTTCCCGCCACCTGTACACGCGCTACGGGTTTAAACCCAACGGATACGATCTCCCGTACTGGCTGGTGAAGCTGTAACTTGTGCTCGCACCCAAACAAGGTCGGCAGAGGCGAACCGCCGGTTTGCCTCCGCCAAACAGTCAGGATGCAACCATGCCTTTTATCTATCATGAAGACGATGGCGACCAGAACGATCTTTCCGGCAGGCAGGTCAGCATTATCGGTTATGGCAATCTGGGCCGGCCCCTGGCGCTGAACCTGCGCGACAGCGGCATTAACGTGCTGGTGGGCACACGCGGCGAGGATTCACGCGAGCAGGCGCGCGAGGATGGCGTGGAAGCCACAACGATTGAAGACGCCGTCCGGCGCGGCCAGATCATCTTTATGCTGCTGCCGGACGAGGTGATGCCGGCGTTTTATCTGGAACAGGTGTCACCGTATCTCAAGCGCGACGACATGCTGGTATTTGGCAGCGCCTATAATGTCGCGTTTGGCTTTATCGAAGCGCCGGCGTTTGTAGACGTGGGGCTGCTGGCACCGCGCCTGATGGGCGCTGCCGTGCGCGAACGTTATGAAAGCGGGGAAGGCTTCTGCTGCTTTGTGTCCGTCGGTCAGGATGCCAGCGGGCAGGCCTGGCGGCGGCTGCTGGGCCTGGCGAGGGCTGCCGGGGCGCTGCGCGGCGGCGCGATTGAGGTGAGCTTTGAGCAGGAAGCCGAACTCGACCTGTTCACGCAGCAGGTGCTGCTGCCGGTGATGCAGCACGTCATCCAGAAGGCCGCGCAGTTGCTCATCAGTCGGGGCTACCCGCCGGAAGCCGTGCTGACCGAACTGTATCTATCCGGCGAGTTCAGCCTGTTCCTGCGCCAGGCCGAGCAGAAAGGGTTGCTGCCCACGCTCAAATCCGGCTCGCTGACCAGCCAGTATGGCACATTCAGCCGGCTTGATCGGTTTAACGATCTGAAACTGGAACGTCTGATGGAAGTGACGCTGGATGAAATCCACACCGGACGGTTTGCCCAGGAGTGGGCGAAAGAAGCGGCGGACGGTTACCGCCGACTGAACAGCCTGGTCCGCTCACAGGAAGACCTGGAGCTATCCGAACTGGAGCAGCAGGCGCTGGACTTACTTGGACGTTCTGACGATTTTGACGCATAATCAGGCCGATGGGAAACGGGAGAACAACATGAGTGGGACGTCGGATGCGGCGCGAATCGCCCAATTAATTGAAGCACTGGATGACGTTAATTCAGATAAACGCGAGTCGGCGGCGGTCGAAATCCTCGAAATCGGCGAACCGGCGCTGGAGGCGCTGATCGGCGCGCTGCGGCACGCCAGTTGGCGCGTACGCTATTACGCTGCCTGGGCGCTAGGGCAAATCGGCAACCCGGCGGCAGTTGAACCCCTGATTGACACGCTACTGCACGATGAAAACCCGACGGTGCAGGATTGGGCCGCTTCAGCCCTGGGGGAAATCGGGGACAGCCGCGCGGTTGAGCCGCTGCTGGGCGCGCTGCAAAACCCAACGCCGGGAGTACGGCGCAATTCGGCGCTGGCGCTCGGTTACATGCGGGAGAAACGCGCGGTTAAGCCGCTGATCGCGCTGCTGAAGGATGAAGACGCGCTGGTGCGCAGCAGCGCCGCGTTTGCGCTGGGACGTATCGGCGACGCCGCTGCTGCGGGGGCGCTGCTGTCCGCCCTGGCGGATGAGGACGACTGGATGCGCGGCAGCGTTGCCAGCGCGCTGGGGCAGTTGGGCACTGCCGAAGCCGCCGACGCGCTGATTCACGTGCTGGAAGACGACGGCCACTGGTCGCGTTACAATGCCGCCTGGGCGCTGGGGCAGCTTGGCGACCGCCGGGCGCTGAAGGCGCTGATTAAGGCGTCGGAAGCCAGCGACGTGTTCCTGAAGCGGCGCGCGACCGAGGCGCTGGCGAAACTGGGGTATTGATCTCGGAAGGAAGGGCGTTAGGCCTTGCGCCCCTACACATGCCAGTGGCTTTACTCGAAACAGTTGCCGGACAGAGTACTTAGCCATTTGACAGAAATCATCGGTGAGACTTCTTTCTTACCTGGCTGCCAGAAGCATACCCCTTCTGTGAAAGGTGTCCCGCCTTATCCTGAACTCTGGTGGTAAGGTATTCAATCTGCGGTACTTCGTGTTGACTCGGCTAGTTTCGATACTGCCTTTGGGTATTCTCTATACCTTATGGATGACCGAAAACAGATTCATGGAATGTAGGGGCGAACCGGCGGTTCGCCCCTACGAAAAATCCATGTATCGGTTTTCATTTAACCATTAGATCAACTCCATTGGCTGCCGAAGCGTAAAGGTAAGCCAAAACGGAAGCGGAAAAACGACGAATTGACGTAGTGGTAATGTATGTCAGATAAGGAAGTACGACAGTATGCGCCGGACGTGTGCCCGGTCTGCGGCGGGGTGGGAGAGATCGAGGAAACGTATGCCTTCAAGCCGCGCCACCGGTACGACGTAATGGGCGAAAGCCAGCCCCACGCCGAGCCGTGCTGGTTGTGCGGCGGGCAACCGTTTACTCATGATATGTTGCTGGAATGGCAAACGCTGCAAGTTTATCCGCCGTGTCCATCGTGCGGCGGAACGGGCGGCAAGCGGTCGTGGCGCTGGGGCGAAACCGAAGGCGAACCGGAGCAGGTGTTCACCTACACGCCATGTAAATTGTGTGGCGGCAAGCGGTATGTCTCGCCAGAGGTGAAGCGGGATTACGAAAGCCAGCGGCGGGTGATTCAATGCGGTACGCTGGTAGTGGTTGTGGTGGTCGGAGTTTTTGTCCTGTGGGGAGCAACGGCGCTGGTGTCGGCAATTCTCACGCAAACGCCGGCTATCCTGTGCTGTCCGCTGCCCACATTTCTTATACCGGGTGCAGCCGCGCTGCTTTTCGGACTGACAAGGGGTATTCTGTGAACAAAGTCGGATTGATCGGCTGGCCGGTGATCCACAGCATCAGTCCAGCCATGCACAACGCGGCGTTCGCGGCGCTCGGCCTCAAGGACTGGTCGTATGAACTGGCGGCGATTCCGCCGGACATCGTGCGCCAGGGCTTGCGGACGCTGCGCGACGAGGGCGGCTTCATCGGCGTCAACGTGACCGTGCCACACAAGCAGGCTGTTATGCCCTACGTCAAGCCGGACGACCGGGCGCGGGCGGTTGGTGCGGTCAATACGATTGACTTCCGTGACAACACCGGCACCAATACCGACGTGCTGGGCTTCCTGGCCGATATGCAGTCGCACGGTATCGCGTTGCTGGAACGCCGAGTCATCGTGCTGGGCGCGGGCGGCGCGGCGCGGGCGGCGGTTTACATGCTGGCGCGGGAAGGCGCGCGGGTGACGGTGGTTAACCGCACGCTGGAAAAAGCGCAGGTGATGCTGGCGGATCTCTCGATTTCGGCGGGTGTGTGGGGTGTGGACGCCAAAACGCTGGACGACGCCGTAGAAGATGCCGACGTGTCGCTGATCGTGAACTGCACGTCGGTGGGCATGTGGCCGCACGTGGACGAGTCGCCCTGGATTGACGGCGTGCCGTTCCCGCGTGGCGTGACGGTGTACGATATGGTCTATCGCCCGGCAGTGACGCGCCTGATGCGACAGGCCGAGGCAGCCGGTGGACAGTCCGTCGGTGGATTGGGTATGCTGGTGCGGCAGGGCGCGGCGGCGTTTGAAATCTGGACGGGGCAGCCCGCGCCGGTCGAGGTGATGTTCGAGGCGGCGAAAACGGCACTACAAGCAGTTTAACCGCCAAGACGCCAAGAGCGCCAAGAGGAGAAGGTTATGAACTGGCAGGAGATACGGGAGAAGTATCCACATCGCTGGTTGGTGGTAGAAGCCTACAATGCCTATACCGAAAAAGGCAAGCGGGTGATTAACCATCTCGAAGTGGTAGGCGTGTTCGAGGACGATTGGAAACCCGCCTGGGAACACTACAAGCGCCTGCATCATGCTGACAAATGGCGTGAGTATTACGTACTGCACACGGACAGGGAAGAACTGGACATTGGTGTCCTAGACGAATTTAGACGAGTCGTTAAAGAATGACCACCCCACGTAAAAATTCCTGCGGTAGAAACTTGCTGGTAATATTTTTTGGTTTTACCGTCATCGTTGCTGTTTTGGCATTTTTTGTTGTGTTTGGAATACCAGAGATTGATCGTCTTGAGCATCATCAGGAGGTATCCAAATATTTAGAACAGTGGCAAAAGAACAACATTAGCAGTTACACGATGGTGGTAGAGAGTTTTGACGGTAGCCAACAAATCGCCACTTTCGCGGTTGAGGTGCGAAACAATCAGGTGGTTGAGGATGTAAACAGTCAACAGGCAACAAATACTCACTACACGGTAGAGGGTTTGTTTAAGACGGCCTTCGAGTGTACAGGTTTCTTCTGTTCAGTTGCTTACGATCCCATGTATGTTTATCTAAGACACATTGTTTGGGGATTTCATGAACGGGCACGAATAGAAGTTGTTGATTTTCAACCAGAGCCAAAAGCCAATCGCTAACTGCCAAAAGCTAACCGCCAAAGGCCAAACGCATGATACGTTTCCTCACTGCTGGAGAATCACACGGGCCGATGCTGACAGCCATCATCGAAGGGCTGCCCGCCAGGCTGCCGCTGTCGCCGGACGACATCAACGCTGAACTCGCGCGCCGCCAGCAGGGCTACGGCTCCGGCGGGCGCATGAGCATCGAACGTGACGAGGTGCGGATTACTTCGGGCGTGATGAACGGCCTTACGACCGGTGCGCCAATCGCGCTGCTGGTCGAAAACCGCGACTTCAAGAACTGGCGCGACAAGGACATCCCGCCGATGACCACGCCGCGCCCCGGCCATGCCGATTTAACCGGCGCGGTCAAGTATGGTTATCGTGATCTGCGGCTGGCGCTGGAACGCGCCAGCGCCCGCGAAACGACGATGCGCGTCGCCGTTGGCGCGGTCTGCAAAAAGCTGCTGGCGGAATTTGGCATTACGGTCGGCGGCTACGTGGTGCAGGTAGGCGACGTGAAGGTTGACATTCCGCAGGATATGCCCTACGAAGAACGGTTTCGCATCGCGGAAGAAAACGACGTGCGCTGCCCCGTGATTGACTCAGTTGAAGCCATGCACGAGGCGATTCGGCAGGTAAAAATTGACAAAGACACACTTGGCGGTATCTTTGAAGTGGTGGCGCTCAACGTGCCGCCGGGACTGGGGTCGCACGTGCATTACGACCGGCGGCTGGACGCACGCATCGTGGCGGCGCTGGTCAGCATCCACGCCATGAAGGGCGCGGAAGTTGGCCCGGCCTTCGACAACGCCGGCAAACGCGGTTCGCAGGTGCACGACGAGATTTTTGTGAACGAGGCGGGCAACCTGGTGCGCCATACCAACCGCGCCGGGGGCATCGAAGGTGGTATCAGCACCGGCGACCCGATTGTGGCGCGGGCGGCGATGAAGCCGATTGCGACACTGCTGCAGGGGCTGGAGTCGGTCAATCTGGCGACCGGAGAGCCGGAGCGTACCACCTACGAGCGCAGTGACTTCTGCGCTCTGCCACGCGCCGTGCCGATTGGCGAAGCGATGCTGGCGCTGGTGATTGCCGACGCGCTGCTGGAAAAGCTGGGCGGTGACAGCCTGGATGAGATGCGTCCGCGCTTTGCGGCATTACGGCGAATGCGGGTAGACGATCTGCCGATGGATAACGTGGAGTGGCGCTTTGGCTACGAATGACCGGAACATCGTCATCACCGGTTTTATGGGGACGGGCAAAACGACCGTTGGGCAGTTGGTCGCCGACCGGCTGGGGCGTCCGTTTATGGATACCGACGCCGAGATCGTGCACCGCATGGGCATGAGCATCCCGGAGATTTTTGCCAAAGAGGGTGAAGCAGGCTTCCGGCACATCGAACGCCGGCTGTGCCGTTTCCTGGCGGCAGGGCGCGGGCTGGTGATTGCCACCGGAGGCGGGACGCTGGTGGATGCTGGCAACCGCGAGGTGATGCTGGCGTCCGGTGTGGTGGTATGCCTGACGGCGACACCGGAAGCGATTGAGGCGCGTCTGAAAGAGGATTCCGGCGAACGCCCGCTGCTGCGCGGCAACTGGCGCGCCCTGCTGGAACAGCGCCGCGCGGC
Organism: Chloroflexota bacterium; assembly: GCA_016223085.1. Lineage (GTDB taxonomy): Bacteria > Chloroflexota > Anaerolineae > Aggregatilineales > Phototrophicaceae > CFX2. The sequence goes on along the minus strand of JACRPS010000003.1, from coordinate 167,517 downwards.
CTACGACGCCATTCCGGTACAGATTGATACCACTGACAAAACCCCGGCACAGGTGGCCCAGGAGGTTGTCGAACGGTGGCAGCAGACCACATCCGTGTAACCGCGCCCGGCGGCGACTACGATATCTGGATTGAGCCGGGGGTGTTGCAGAGCATTGCCCGTAGGGGCGAACCGCCGGTTCGCCCCTACATCGCTTCACCGGTTGTGGTCGCTACCAACACGACGCTTGCGCCGCTGTATGGCGAACCGCTGGCGCGGGCGCTGCCCGACGCGGCGCTGGTCACGATTCCCGACGGTGAGCAGTACAAAACGCTGGCGACGGTGGCGAAACTCTACACTGATTTTGTGGCGGCTGGATTAGATCGCACTGGCACGGTGATCGCGCTGGGCGGCGGCGTGGTGGGTGATACCGTTGGCTTCGCGGCGGCGACCTACATGCGCGGCGTGCGGCTGGTGCAGGTACCGACGAGCCTGCTGGCGATGGTGGATTCGAGCGTCGGCGGCAAGGTCGGCGTGGATTTGCCGCAGGGGAAAAATCTGGTGGGCGCGTTTAAGCAGCCGGACGCGGTGCTGATTGACCCGGATGTATTGCACACGCTGCCCCCGCGCGAGTGGCGCTGCGGGATGGCGGAGGTCATTAAACACGGCCTGCTGGCGGATGAAGGGTTGCTGCAACTGATCGAGAACGAACATGGCAACGCCGTGTCACCACAGGATGCGGCGGAACTGGTGCGGCGGGCGGTGCAGGTCAAGGTGGACGTGGTGCAGCAGGATCCGTATGAGCGCAGCGTTCGCGCGCACCTCAACCTGGGGCACACCTTCGCCCATGCCATCGAGCAGGTATCGGGCTACGCGTGGCCGCACGGCGAGGCGGTTGGCGTTGGGCTGCTGGCGGCGGCGCGGCTGTCTTACGCACTGGGGTTGGCGGACGCGGCGCTGCCCCGGCGCGTACAGGATATTCTCACCCGGATTGGCCTGCCCACTCGAATCGAAGGTTTTGATGCCGATGCGATTTACGCGGCGATGGGCACCGACAAAAAGTGGCAGGCTGGCCGATCCCGGTTTGTGCTGCTGCGCGGTGTGGGTCAGCCGGTGATTGTGGAAGATGTGCCGCGCGAGCGCGTGCTGAGTGTGCTGGATAGCCTGCGCTGAAAGGATAAGCAAGATGATTATCTTTGGCACGTCCAATAAAATGAAGACAACCGGCAGCGGCCAGTTTTATTGTCCCAATTGCCGGACCACCCGCGCCTACGAGCGCAAGCAGGCCAAACGCTACTTCAGCCTGTATTTCATTCCGCTGATTCCGATGGGGGACGCGGGTGAGTTTGTGCAGTGCCAGACCTGCCATCTGACGTACCGTCCCGAAGTGCTGGACGTGAAACCGCCCGTGCCAAAAAACGACCTGGCCGGTTTAATCAATTCGGCGAAGTCGCGGCTGGAGGGCGGCTACCCGATTGAGTATTTCGTGCGCGATCTGAACGCTGCCGGGCTGGAGCGGGAAGCAGCGTGGAACATCGTCAATGTGGCAGTGGGCACGGAACGGCGCACGTGCCCGAACTGTGACCTGTCCTATGCGCGCGCTGTTTCGGTGTGCCGGGAATGTGACCTGCCAGTAAGCGAGTGACCACGATGGCGAAAGAAATTCTGCTGCTGCACGGGCCGAACCTGAATCTGCTTGGTACACGCGAACCGGAAGTATACGGGCGGGTCACGCTGGAACAGATTAACCAGTGGGCCGGCATTCATGCCCGGCGGCGCGGTGTGGAACTGCGGGCGGAACAGTCCAACTACGAAGGCCTGTTGATTGACATCCTGCAAACTGCGGCGACCTGGGCCAGCGGTGTGGTGTTTAACCCCGGCGCGTATACGCACACGTCAATCGCTCTGCGTGATACGATCAGCGCCATCGGTCTGCCGGTAGTCGAAATCCACCTGTCGAATATCCACGCTCGCGAGTCATTCCGGCACGTTTCGATGATCGCGCCGGTGTGTATCGGTCAGATCAGCGGCTTCGGCTGGCAGAGCTACCTGCTAGGGATTGACGCGCTGCTGGCGCACCTGGGGCTGCTGCCGGCGCCGGAATAATTGTCTGCCCTCCACAAGCGAACGCCGTAATTTTTGGCAATCTCCTCCCTGGTTAGGCTGCCTCGACTTTGGGTATATTCACCTGCCAAATGGTTGATGATGTAGGGACACGATGTATCGTGTCCCTACACCCATGTCTGAAAGGTCGTTTATGGCAACAAAAGAGGCGATTCTGGCCGCCGTTGATGAACACGGCGTGCGGTTTGTAGACCTGTGGTTCACGGACATCACCGGCATGGTCAAAAGCGTAACCGTGCCAACCAGCAAGCTGCCGGAGGTGCTGGACGATGGTTCTCATTTTGATGGCTCATCCATCGAAGGTTTTGCGCGGGTTGCCGAGAGCGACATGGTGCTGGTGCCTGATCTGGACACTTTCACGATTCTGCCCTGGGACCCACACGACGAACGCACCGCCTGCCTGATCTGCACCGTGCATACCTTGCAGGGCGACCCATTTATCGGCGACCCGCGCAATGTGCTGATGCGGGCGCTGAAGCAGGCAGCAGAGATGGGCTTCGCCTATAACACCGGGGTGGAACTCGAATTTTTCCTGTTCCGGGGGGAGAACGGACAGGGGTTTACCCCACGCCTGCCGCAGGACGAAGCCAGCTATTTTGACATGTCCACCGATATGTCGCAGTCCATCCGGCGGCAGATGCTGGCGACGCTGGCGCAGATGAACATCGGCGTAGACTCAACTCACCATGAAATCGGCTCTGGCCAGCACGAGATAGACTTCCGCTATGACGAGGCGCTGGCACAGGCCGATAAAATCCTGATGGCGCGGGTGGCGCTGAAAGCGGTGGCGCGCCGCCATAATCTGCACTGCACCTTTATGCCGCGCCCGGACGAAAACCTGCCGGGGTCGGGAATGCACACGCATCAAAGCCTGCACGATCTAAATACCGGGCAAAACGTTTTTGCCGATTCAAGCGACCAGTACGGTCTGTCGGAAGTTGCCAGGTATTTCCTGGCCGGACAGCTTGCCCACGCCCGCGCCATGTGCGCCGTGCTGGCGCCGCTGGTGAACTCGTACAAACGTCTGGGGACGAGCTTTGAAGCGCCGGTAAACGTGACCTGGGCGCATATCAACCGGGCGGCGCTCATCCGCGTGCCGCATATCTCGGCGGGCAAGGAAGCCCACACCCGGCTGGAACTGCGCTGCCCCGACCCCAGCGCCAACCCGTACCTTGCCAGCGCCGTCATGCTCATGGCCGGGCTGGACGGCATCCGCCAGCAGATGCCGCTGCCTGACCCGCTGGAAGAAACGCTGGTGCGGCAGGAACGCACTCGCCTGCGCCAGCTTGAAGTGCTGCCGACCTCACTGGGAGAGGCACTCGACGCCCTGAGCCAGGACGACGTGATTCTGTCGGCGCTTGGGGCATACGTCAGCGACCGTTACATCGCCGCCAAACGGCAGGAGTTTGACGCCTATAACCAGCAGGTGACGCCCTGGGAGCTGGAACGGTATCTGCTGCGCTATTGATGGATGATGAGATCGTGAATCGCCAGCAGTGTCTGATCAACCTGCTCCGGCTCAACCACGATGGACAGGCTGCACCGCGACGGCCCCAGCGTCAGCGCCAGGATACGCTGCCCGGCGAGGCACTGGATGATGCCGGCGATTAGCAGTGGTGCTTCGTCAATTTTGTCGCGGATGACGGTGACAATGCCGACCGGTTTCACCGTCCAGGCTGCCGTATCCGGCGTATCCCGCAATTCCTGTTCCAGCATCGTCCGCGCCGCGTGAACGGCGTCTGGCCCGGCGCTGGTCGGGACGAGAAAACACACCAGGCTGTGCGTGGCGGATTGCGATGAGATCATCACGTCGGCATGGGTGTGGGTGGTGGCGACCAGCGTCCGGTCTACCAACTGGCGGATGGGTGACAGCGGGCCGTTGCGCGCCGCGGTGAGCGCGATGCCGGAAATGGACGTAACCGCCTTCAACTGCTGCGGCGGCTCTGGCGGAGCGTCATGAATCAGTGTGCCGGGCTGCTGCGGCTTAAACACGTTTTTAATCCGCAGCGGGATGTGCTGGTCGCGCAGTGGGCCGATCATACGGGCGTGTAACACCCGCGCGCCAAAGTAGGCCAGTTCAGCCACTTCTTCATACGATAGACGCGGAATCACCTGCGCGCTGTCTACTTCGCGCGGGTCGGCGGTCATCATGCCGTCCACGCCGGTCCAAATCCAGGTTTCGTTGGCATTGGCGCAGATGGCAAAAATGGACGCGGTATAGTCGCTGCCACCGCGCCCCAGCGTTGTCGGTTTGCCAGTCCGGGTCGCGCCGATGAAGCCGGTCACAACCGGCACGATGCGCCGTTCCAGACTGGGCAGCAGGTGAGTGCGAATCCGTTCGCACGTCAGGGGAATATCCGGCGTGGCGTTGCCGAAAGTGTCGTCGGTCACGATCAGATCAGTCGCATCCAGCGCCACACTGCGAACGTCTTTCTGCCGCAGTAGCGCCGCGATAATCCGCGCTGCCAGCTTTTCGCCCACGCCGATGGTCGCATCAATCAGGTCGGGGACGGGCGTTTCGGCAGGGGTGTTTGACATGGTTTCATACATGCCGAGCATGTCGAACAGCAGCCGGTCTATGTCGGCTTGCAGGGCGGAGCGTTCCGTCGCGCCCAGCGGCAGTTCTTCGATCAGGGCCATGTGGCGGGTGCGCAGGTTGGCGACGATACGCCGGTAGCCGCGCTGGTTGCCCAGGTGCGCCAGATGCGCCGCTTCGATCAGCGCGTCGGTCACGCCATCCAGGGCGGATACGACGAGAATCAAATTATCCCACTGTTCGCGTTCGTGCAGCACGATGCTGAGAACCTGGGTTAAGGCTGTTTTTGTACCGACGGACGAGCCGCCAAATTTCATCACCAGGGTGGTCATGCTTCCCCCCGCCGCAAACAAAAGCCACGTACAACGCGACGGTATCCTGCGCGTTCTAACCCGATGTCAAAGCCTGCGTTACGGTTTGCGGCTTTTTGAGACTAGCATTTTGCCGAATTTATGTCAAACTTTTGCCAGGACGGACAACTGTGCCGTATGATGTATGAGGACAAAAGTCAGAGATCGTTCGCTCATTAGTGGGATAAATCAACAATGTCTGAGGTTGCAATGGTTCGGCAGCGAATGGTTGCCGGTGTGCGTTTTCATAAAGTTGGCAAACTGTATCATTTTGATTACAGTGAATTTCCTGACCTGCAAATCGGGGATTATGTGATTGTAGAAACGGCGCGGGGGCGGCAGATGGGGCAGGTGTCGGCCTTTGCTGCCGCCGATGATAATACGATGGACTACAAGCCGATCATGCGGCTGGCGACGCCGCGCGATCTGCTGCTCAAACAGGAATGGGAAGCGAAGCAGGATGAGGCGCTGGAAAAATGCGAGGACAAGGCGGCGCAGCTTGGCGGCTTTGACAACGTGAAGTTTGTCGCCGCGCACTACAACTACGATGGCAGCCTGCTGACGTTTTTGTTCACGGCGGAAGACAAGATCAACACCAGCCGCCTGTGGAACGAACTGAGCCGGTTGTTCCCGCATTCCCAGGTGGAGATGCGGCAGATCGGCCCGCGTGACGTTGCCAAGCTGCTGGGTGGCTTCGGCGCGTGCGGCGAACTGCGCTGCTGCAGCACTTTCCTGACCGACTTCAGCCCGATTTCCATCAAGATGGCGAAGGCGCAGGGGATTTCGCTCAACCCATCGGAAATCACGGGGATGTGCGGGCGGCTGCGCTGCTGCCTGGTCTACGAGTACGAACAGTACGTGGAAGCGCGCAAACACCTGCCGAAGAAAAACAAACGCATCGGCACGCCGCACGGCGAAGGCAAGGTGCTGGATGTTCACCCATTGCAGGACGCCGTGACCGTGCTGGTCGAAGATGTGCGTTACGTCGTCCAGCGTGAGGAAATCATCCCGCTGGAGGAGTGGGAAGCCCTGCAAAAGAAGGCCAAGGAGCCGTGCGCCAAACACGGCGATGGCCCGTGTGAGTGCGGCGCCAAGCCGGGCAAGCAGAAGACGGAAGAAGAATCGTAAGGCGTGGACGTGATAGGGGCGAACCAGCGATTCGCCCCTACCAAAACACCTGTCAAGCTCGCTGGAGCAATCATGGCGGAAACATCCCGGCCAAAACGAATCATGGGTGTGTTTGCTCACCCGGACGACCCGGAGTTTTTCTGCGGGGCTACCTTTGCCCGGTGGGCGGCAGAGGGCGCAGCCATCACGTTTGTGCTGGCAACCAGCGGCGACAAGGGCAGCGATCTGCCGGACATGACACCGGAAAAGCTGGTCGCCATCCGCGAGGAAGAAGAACGCTGCGCGGCGGCGGTGCTGGGCGTGCAGGATGTGGTCTTTTTACGCTACCGGGACGGCGAACTCCTGGTGACGCCGGAACTGAAACGGGACATCGTCCGTATGATTCGCCTGCGCAAACCGGATATTCTGGTAACGAACGACCCGACCACCTGGTACAACCTGTGGAACCGCCCGAATCATCCTGACCACCGCACGATTGGCGCGGCAGCGCTGGAAGCGGTCTTCCCGGCGGCGGGCAACCACATGTACTTCCCCGAACTGGAGCGGGATGAAGGTCTGGCGCCGCACAAGGTCAGCCACATCTGGCTGACGATCACCCGCGACCCAAACGTCAAAGTAGACATAACGCCCTACGTGGAAACGCGCATCCGCGCCCTGCGCGAACACAAAAGCCAGATCGCGGACATGGACGCGCTGGAGCAGCGTATTCGCGGTAATATAGACCCGGAAGCGCCGCCGGATGCGCCGCGTTACGTTGAGGTGTTCCGGGTGCTGAACTTATAATTGGTCCAGTAGGGGCGGGCACACAGGCTCGCCCCTACACAATCATTGGTATATATGGCGAGACAGCGATGGCAAAAATGAATTTTATGGCCGAAGCGGAAGGGCTGCGGGATGAACTGATCGCCCGCCGCCGCGATTTCCACCGGCACCCGGAACTGGCCTTTGAAGAATTCCGTACCGCCGGTATCGTGGCGGAAGAACTGACCCGTCTGGGGCTGGAAGTGCAGACCGGCGTTGGTAAAACCGGCGTGGTCGGCCTGCTGGAAGGCGACCAGGACGGGCCGACGGTGCTGGTGCGCGCCGATATGGACGCGCTGCCCATCTGCGAGGAAAACACGTTTGACTTCGCCTCCGCCGAACCGGGCAGGATGCACGCCTGCGGTCACGATGGACATACCACAATTGCGCTGGGCGTGGCAAAATTGCTCTCCCGGCGGCGCGAGCAGGTGAAAGGGCGGGTGAAATTTGTGTTCCAGCCGGCGGAGGAAGTGGCGGGGGGCGCCAAAGCGATGATCGCCGACGGCGTGCTGCGTGACCCGCGCCCGGATGTGAGCCTGGGGCTGCACATCTGGAACGGGCTGCCGTTTGGCGCGCTGGGCGTAGCTGATGGGCCGGTCATGGCCGGTTCATCGGAATTTACGCTTAAGGTCACGGGCAAGGGCGGGCACGCTGCCTCGCCTCATCTGGCAGTTGACCCAGTGGTGTGCGCAGCGCATGTCATCACCGCTTTCCAGACCATCGCCAGCCGGAGCGTCAACCCGCTGGACAGCGCGGTGGTATCGGTCACGCAGATGCAGGCGGGCACGGCCTTCAACGTGATTCCGCAGGATGTGGAGCTACGGGGTACGGTGCGGACGTTCCGGCTTGAGGTGCGCGATCTGGTGGAACGCCGGATGTTTGAGATCAGCGAGGGCATAGCCGGGGCGATGGGCTGCACGGCGGAACTGCGCCTGAACCACCAACTGCTGCCGGTGGTGAACCATCCTGACGTGAGCGCCCGGCTGCGCGAGGTGTTCCGGCAGATCGTTGGCGACGACAGGCTGAGCCTGAACGAGCGTACGATGGGCGCGGAGGATGTTGGCCTGTTCATGGACAACATACCGGGGATGTACTTCTTCCTGGGGGCGAAGGTGCCCGATCAGGACGTGTATTACGGCCACCATCACCCCCGATTCGATTTTGTGGAGGAGGCGCTGCCGCTGGGTGTGGCGCTGCTGGCAGCGGCGGCTGCGGAGTACGTCTTACCTGAGGGCTAATGGCGAGTCAGAACATCCTGCGCTGGCGTGATGGGCGCGGCTGGCTGGTGCTGTCCGGCGGCGGCGAAGGCGCGACTGATGTCCGCGCCCAGGCATTGGGCCGGGCAGCGGCAGACGGCGGTGTGGCTTATCTGGCACTCGGCAATCACGGTGGCTGGAGCGAACAGGTGCTGGCTGATATGGACGACCTGGGCGCGCCACCGGGGTATATTGTTGACGCGCTGACGGAAGACGACCAGACGCTGATCGCACGGCTGGGCGAGGCGGCGATTATCGTGATTGAAGGCGCGCCGGACGTGACAACCGTGCGCTCCGGGCTGATCGGCGCGGCGGCGCAGGGGATGCAGGCGGCGTTTGAAAACGGCGCGGTAGTGCTGGCGGAGGGCAGCGCCGCGATGGCACTCGGCGCGTGGGTGGTCACGGCTGGCGGGCAGGTGTTGGCCGGGTTAGGTTGGCTGGAAAAGGCGCTGGTCGTGCCAGGCGTGACCGCTGTCGCGCAATCCGCGCCGGCGCAACTGGTATTACAGGCGCAGCCTGCCGCGCTGGCGGTGGGCGTGGGATATGGGTCGGCGCTGGCGCTTGGCCCGGACGGCGAGGTGGAACCCTGGGGGCGGCATCAGGTGACGGTCGCGCTGGGGCGTGAACTGGGCAAGGGGGGATAGATGCCGGCGACAATTCTGGTAGGCGCGCAGTGGGGCGACGAAGGCAAGGGCCGCATTGCCGACTGGCTGGCGATGGACTCGGATGTAGTGGCGCGCTATGGCGGCGGCGACAACGCCGGACATACCGTGTATGTCGGACAGCAGGTGTTTAAGCTGCACACGATTCCATCCGGCATTTTGCGTGAGCAGGTGATGTGCGTGCTGGGCAACGGCATGGTTGTTAACCCTGTGAATCTGGTGAAGGAGATGGATCAGATTCAGGCGAAGGGCGTCATCATCACGCCGGAACGACTGCTGTTGAGCACGCGGGCGCACCTCATCACGCCGGCGCACATCGCGCTCGACGCCGCCTCGGAGAAGGCGCGCGGGGCGGGGGCGATTGGCACAACACTGCGGGGCATCGGCCCGGCGTATCTGGATAAAACCGGGCGCAAGGGCATCCGCGCCGGCGACATGGTGAATCTCGAAGATTTTGCTGACGCGTTACAGCGCAGCATTCAGGAAGCGAATGAAGTGCTGGCGCGGCAGGACATAAAAGTGCTGGATGCTGATGCTGCGATTGCCCCGTATCTTGATGCGGCGGCGCGGTTACAGCCATTTCTGGCCGACACGGCGGTGTATCTGAACCGGCGGCTGAAAGCGGGCGCGCGTGTGTTGTGCGAAGGCGCGCAGGGCACGCTGCTCGATGTAGATCACGGCAGCTATCCATTTGTCACCAGCTCGTCACCGACGGCAGGCGGCGCGCTGACGGGTCTGGGTATCGGGCCGGGCGTGGTTGATCGGGTGGTCGGCGCGGCCAAAAGTTTCAGCACGCGGGTGGGTGCGGGGCCGATGCCAACGGAACTGAACGACGCCATTGGCGACCGGCTGCGCGGCACGGGCGAGCGCTTCTGGGACGAATACGGCACGACCACCGGCAGGCCGCGCCGCTGCGGCTGGCTGGACGCGGTGATGCTGCGCTACGCCGCGCAGATCAACGGCTGCACCGAACTGGTGCTGACCAAGCTGGATATTCTCAGCGGCTTCGACGAGTTAAAAATCGCTGTCGCGTACCGCCTGGACGGACAGGAGATCGCTTACCCGCCCACGACTAACGCCGAACTGGAACGCGCCGAACCGGTCTACGAAACGCTGCCCGGCTGGAGCGAGGACATCAGCGGCGCGCGGCGTGGGGCGGATTTGCCGGAAGCGGCGCGGAACTACATCCGGCGCGTTGCCGACTTGTGCGGTACGCCTGTTTATACCGTCAGCGTCGGGCCGGAGCGCGACCAATTGGTGCATTTAACGTAGGGACACGATTTATCGTGTCCCTGCATGGGGATAAACGCATGGACGCGAACACCTATGCTTACGAAATGGAAGCGCCCGTGACGCAGCCGCCGCGCCGCGTGGTATCGCTCGTGCCCAGCGTGACCGAGTCACTGTTTGATCTCAACCTGGGCGACCGGCTGGTGGGGATTACCGATTACTGCGTGCATCCGGCGGATAAGGTGGCCGCGCTGCCACGTATCGGCGGCACGAAGAACCCGGATGTTGAGCGCATCATCGCGCTGAAGCCTGATCTCGTCATCGCTAACCGTGAGGAAAACCACAGGGAGCATGTCCTGGTGTTGCAGGCGGCGGGTATTCCGGTTTGGGTGACGTTCCCGCGCACCGTGCTGGACGCGATCAACCTGCTATGGAACATCATGCACGTGTTTGACGAACCGGCGATGGTGCCGCGCGTGCGTCTGATCGAACAGACCTATGACTGGGTGCTGCGGCTGGCGGAAAGCCGCGCCAGACCGTGCCGGGTATTTGTCCCCATCTGGCTCGATCCGTTGATGACGTTTAACGCTGATACGTACTGCCATGACCTGCTGCGTGTGTGCGGCGGCAGCAACGTGTTTGCCAGGCGGGACCGGCTGTACCCGCTGGAAGCCGATCTCGGCCAGAGTGAACCTTATGCTTCTGACGATCCCCGTGCGGCCAGTCGTGATACGCGCTATCCCCGCGTGACGCTGGATGAGGTGATTGCAGCCCAGCCGGATATGATTCTGCTGCCGAGCGAACCCTATCCGTTTACGCAAGACCATATCCCACTGTTTGCCGGGCTTGATATTCCGGCGGCGCATCACTACCAGATTCATGTGGTGGATGGCTCGCTGCTGACGTGGCACGGCACGCGGCTGGCGTATGCCCTGGATACCCTTCCTGCTCTATTGTGCCCGGATAACAACCCATGAATCAGGCCAATCATTCGCAGGCGGACTGGCTCAATACCGTCGCCCACGATCTCAAAACGCCGATCAACTTCGTGCGCGGCTGCATTGAACTGATGCAGCAGCTTGGCCCGCTGAACGACCGGCAGCAGCAGTTCGCCGAAAAAGCGATCAACGGTCTGGTGCGGATGGAGCACCTCGTCGCGCGGCTGCTCGATATTTCGTGGATTGATGCCGGCATGGCGCTTGACCTTCAGGAATGTGACCTGGCCGCGATTATCCACGAGGCGGTTGACATGCTGCGTGATGCTGCGGAGAGCCGGGGAATCAGCCTGCACGTGGAACTGGATGAACCGTTACAGCCGATCATGGGTGACGCCCAATGGCTGGCACAGGTGATGGATAATCTGGTCAGCAATGCCGTGAAGTACAACCGGGATGGCGGACAGGTCTGGGTTCGCGCCACGCAGGACGTGGACCGGATTATCGTCAGCGTCCGCGATACGGGCATGGGCATCACGGCGGAAGACCAGCCGCGTGTGTTTGAACGATTCTTCCGGGCGCGTGAAGGCGTGGCGCGGCGGATTGAAGGCAGCGGCCTGGGGCTGGCGATCACGCGGGCGATTGTGCAGAAACACGGCGGGCGCATCTGGTTCGAGAGCCAGCCGGGTGAAGGGACAACCTTTTTTGTCAGCCTGCCGCTGGAAATCAGCGAAGGCGGCGACCGGGTGGTAGAAACGCAGCAGACACCCGGCGAGGGCGAGGATAACGGGGATGCTTACCTGACAGATGCCGCGATGGAGGAACGCGACTCGGTGAATGACGCCTTCCAGGAACAGCGTGAACGTCCGCGTGTGGATCCGTCCGGCAGCGATGAAACGTGAATCAGGGACTGGGGAAAGCGAGGTCACGTAGGGGCACGCCATGCCATGCCCCTACGGCAAATGCCCTTGAAATCTCCCGTATCCGGTAAATGAATGCTGCTTGCAGCGCCTTGTGAGAAAGAGTACAATTTCGCAGCGTTCCGGCTTTATTCCATCAGTGGGAGGTTCCCCGTGCGGCGGTTGGCTATTCTGGCGTTTGTGCTTCTACTGTTAATTGTCGGTGGCGGTCTGACCGCGCAAATCGCGTCCGAGGGCGGGACGTTCCAGGTGCCGGCGGTGATTCGTACTACCAATAATCCCGATGCCTCCGTGCTGGATATGACCCCCTGGAAGGCAGAACAGCTTTTCCTTGTGATCGGCTTCATCCTGTTTAACCTGATCGGCGCGGCGGTGACGGTGGCAGTGGTTTTCTGGCTGCTGCACCGGCAGGTGAAGCGGGTGAAGGCGGAAGGCGGCGGGCAGCCTGCCCGCACATCAGCAACCAACGAAACCTAGCACCCGCCGGTCTCCGGTTCTGCTGTTCAACAGAATCAGAGTCATTCTCGAAAAACCTGTCACGTTGTATAGAATGGAACCAGTTACAGTGGTTCAGGTTTGGCATGGACACAGTTTCTCCTCGTCTGTTCACTCGGCTGGCGCTGGCAACAGCCCTGTTCACCTTCGGCCTGATTGTGTTTGGCGCGGTTGTCCGCGTGACCGACTCCGGTCTGGGCTGCGGCAACCACTGGCCGCTGTGCAACGGCACGATTTTCCCGCCGCTGGACAACATCACCGCCTGGATTGAATGGCTGCACCGGCTGTTTGCGGTGCTGATCGGGCTGCTGGGGTTGTGGACACTCCTGGTCGCCATCCGCGCCTACCGGCAGCGCAACCGGGCGGTTTTGACGGTTACAGTGGTCGCAGCGGTGCTATTTGCCGTGCAAAGCGCGCTGGGCGCGATTGTCGTCCGGCTGGAGCTGCCGCCGACGTTTGTCACGCTGCACCTGGGCACGGCCATGCTGCTGCTGGGCGCGCTGCTGTTGGCCGCCGTATGGTCGGCGTATCGTCCGCCGGCGCGCAGCGGCGGGACGATGGTGGCGTCGCTGGCGTATATCACCACCGCGCTGTCGCTGGTCATCATCCTGACCGGCGCGCTGGTTCGTGGCAGCGGCGCGACGCTGGCCTGCACCGATTGGCCGCTGTGCAATGGGCAGGTGCTGCCGTTCAGCCAGGGGCAACTGGCGACGATTCACATGTTCCATCGCTTCGCGGTGCTGGGTCTGGGAATCACACTTCTAATACTGGTATGGTATGTTTTTAGACACCGCGCCGGCGGCGCCCGTACGCTGGCGGCGCTGGCGTTCCTCTCCTATCTGGCTCAGGCGGGCATCGGGGCGCTGTACGTGCTGACCAGCGCCGCGCCGCTGTGGGGTGCGGCCCACGTCGGATTTGCGGCGGCTACCTGGGCGATGCTGGTTGTATTAAGCGCGACCGAATGGTTGGGCAGCCGGGAAAGCGTTGTATCAAGCGAGACACGATGGAATCCACAGTCCGAAGCTACCAGCTAAATTTCACCTCTACCTTCAAAACCTATCTCGAACTGGCGAAACTGCGCATCGTCCTGCTGCTGCTGTTCACCACGCTGACAGCGATGGTGATCGCCGCCGATGGCATCCCCGATCTGGCGATTTTACTCCCCACGCTGATCGGCGGGGCGCTGGCAGCGGCGGGGTCAAGCGCGATCAACCAGTATCTGGACCGCGATATGGATGCCAAAATGGCGCGCACATCGCGGCGACCGATTCCGTCCGGGCGGGTTGAGCCGGTGAACGCGCTGTTCTTTGGGCTGGCGCTGGTAGCGTGGTCGGTGCTGGTACTGGGGCTGTGGGTCAACTGGCTGGCGGCAGGGCTGGCGCTGTTCGGCGGTCTGTATTACGTCATCCTGTACACCATGATTTTGAAGCGCAACACGGTTGTAAACATCCTGATCGGCGGCGGCGCGGGGGCGGTGCCGGTGCTGGTTGGCTGGTCGGCGGTAACGGGGTCGCTGTCGCTGGAGGCCTTCCTGCTGTTTGCGATTGTCTTTTACTGGACGCCGCCGCACAGTTGGGCGCTGGCGCTGCTGGTAAACAAGGACTACGCGCTGGCGAACGTGCCGATGATGCCGGTCGCGCGTGGCGAGGAAGCCACACGCGTCCAGATTCTGCTGTATTCGATTCAACTGGTGATCGTGACACTGCTGCCGGTGTTTTTTCAGATGCTGGGCGTGGTGTATCTGGTGGCGGTGGTGCTGCTCAGCGTGGGGCTGATTCGCGCCTCAGTGAACCTGATTTGGCAGGCGACCGGCGCGGCAGCGCGCAGCATGTACAAATACTCCACCGCGTACCTCGCGTTTCTGTTTCTGGCGATGATGATTGATCGGCTGGTGCTGTGAACGGCGAACGACAGGCGGCACGATGGCCGGTGCTGGTGGCGGTCGGGCTGCTCATCCTCATCACCCTGATTTTCCTGATCGAGTTTATCCTGACCACGCAGGCGGAACTGGCGGCGCGGCAGCAGGCGCCCGGAGAACTCACCGAAAACACGTATCTTGACCGGGTGGCGGCGCTGCTGGCAAATGCCAACCCCGGCAACGGCGCAAAGCTGGTGGAAAAATACAACTGTATCGCCTGCCACCGCGCCGGCGCGGAGAACCGGATCGCGCCACCGTTCGCGGGGGTCGCTGAGCGCGCGCCCTCGCGCCGACCGCCGCTGGCGGCGGAAGCCTACCTCTATGAGGCGATCACCCATCCAACCGCGTATGTGGTCGAGGGCTTCACCCCGGCCATGCCGCAGAATTACCCCGATGTCCTGAGCGAGCAGGAGCTAGGCGATATTATCGCCTACCTGCTGACCCCCGGCGCGCACTAACCATGTATCTGGATGCCTATACGCTGGCGGCGCTGGTGGATGAATTTCTGGATGTGCTGGTGGGCGGGCGGGTGCAGGATGTGCTGGACGTAGACCCGACCGGCCTGGGGCTGGAAATTTATGCCCATCACCAGCGGCGCTATCTGTATCTGAGCGCCGATTCGCAGCATCCGCGCGTGCACCTCGTTCCTGATAAACTGCGGCGCGGGGTCAGCAAACCCTTGCAGCTTGGCCTGCTGTTCCGGCGTTACGTCGAAGGCGGAATCATTACACACGTCAGCCAGCCGTCCTGGGAACGGATTATCGTGCTGGATGTGCAGGGGCCGGAAGGCGATGTTTCGATCATCGTCGAGCCGATGGAGCGCCGCAGCAATCTGCTGCTGGTGCAAAACGGCATCATTCTCGATTGTATGCGCCGCGTCGGGCCGGAGGAAAACCGCTACCGTCTGAGCCTGCCGCAGCACGAATACAAGCTGCCACCGCCGCAGATCGGTAAACACGACCCGGCGGCGCTGACGCCCGAAACCCTGCTCGGCATCTTCCAGCAGAACGAAGACCCGAAGCGCAAGACGCAGCAGGTATTGGCCTCGCGGCTGCTGGGTGTCAGCCCACTGCTGGCAAAGGAGATCGTGTACCGGGCGGGTGGCGATGTGAACCAGAAGGCGATGGAGGCTGACCTTGCCCGCCTGCTGAATGCGATTCGTGTAGTTATTGAGCCGCTGTCGCGGCGTCAGTGGCAGCCCGGTATCGCCGAAACCGAAAATGGCGTGGAAGCCTACAGCGTCTATCCACTGGAAAGCATCCCCGGCTGGCATCCGATGCCCAGTTTAAGCGAGGCGCTGGCGGCCTATTACGGCGCGGCGGTGGGGGAGGAAGCCTACGCGGCGGCCAAAGTGCCAGTGCGGGAAGAACTGCGCGAGGCGCAGGCCAAACTCCGCGCCAGGCTGGCCTCGCTGGAAAAGTCGCTGACCGACGAAGCCGAGCGCGAAACGCTGCGCCAGAGTGGGGAACTCATCCTCGCCTACCAGTACAGCATCAAACCGGGGCAGACCGAACTGAAGGCACAGTACGACCCGGAGCAGCCTGAACTGACGATTACACTCGACCCCACGCTGACGCCGCTGGAAAACGCGCAGCGCTACTTTGAACGCTATGACAAGGCCAAACGCGCGCTGGAAGATGTGCCGCGTCTGGTGGATGAAACCCGGCGCGAACTGGCATTCCTCAACCAACTGGATACCGACCTCGAACTGGCCGCCAACTGGCCAGAGATTGACGAAGTGCAGCAGGCGCTCCAGACGCGAGGTTACTGGCGCGGCAAGCCGACCAAACGCATCGCCGGCAGCGGGCAGAGCGCGCCGCTGAAGGTCGTCACCAAAGACAATTTTGTGATCTGGGTTGGGCGCAACAGCCGCCAGAACGAACAGGTGACGTTCGGCAAGGGTGGGGGGCAGGACCTGTGGCTGCACGCCCGCGACGTGCCGGGGGCGCACGTGGTGATTAAGTTCGACGGGCGGAAAACGCCGGATGCAGTCATTGAGCAGGCGGCGGCGCTGGCCGCCTACTACAGCGCGCGGCGCAACGATACGCGCGTGCCGGTGGATGTCACGCGCGTGATGTACGTCAGGAAGATCAAGGGCGCGGGGCAGGGCATGGTGACGTACCGCAACGAGGAAACGCTCAACGTGCAGCCGCGCAGCGAGGCGGAGTTGTCCGGTTAAAGCGGACGGTAATAAACCGCCAAGACGCCAAGAACGCCAAGCAAGAAAGGTGTACCTGTAGGGGAGAACCGGCGGTTCGCCCCTATGTGAATCGTTTAGAGAGGAATTTATGAGCAAAAAAGACCATTTTGCCCCCAAACCCGGCACACCAATTGACCTGAACGACTACGACCCTGATTTTCACGAAGATTATGACAAGTCAAGCGGGCGGGAAGCAGTTGACCGCCTGCAGGAGCAGATTCAGGACTGGCAGGAACGCCTGTACGCTGAAGGCAAACAGTCTCTGCTGATTGTGTTCCAGGCGATGGACACCGGCGGCAAGGACGGCGTGATTAAAAAAGTGTTCAGTGGCATCAACCCGGCGGGTGTGTACGTCAAGTCATTTAAAGCGCCTACGCCGGAAGACCTGGCGCACGATTTCCTGTGGCGCGTTCATCCCCACGTGCCCGGCAAGGGATACATCGGCATTTTCAACCGCAGCCACTATGAAGACGTGCTGGTAGTGCGGGTTAATAATCTCGTGCCCAAAGAAGTCTGGCAGGCGCGTTACGACCACATCAACGCTTTTGAGCGCCTGCTGGCCGACAGCGGCACGCGCATCCTGAAGTTTTACCTGCATATCAGCAAGGACGAACAGAAGGAACGCCTGCAGGCGCGGCTGGATAACCCCGATAAACACTGGAAGTTCTCCATCGGCGATTTGCCCGTGCATGAACGGTGGAACGATTATATGGATGCCTACGCCGACGCCATCACCCGCTGCAACACGGAGTACGCGCCCTGGTACATCGTGCCGGCCAACCATAAGTGGTACCGGGATTTGTTTGTGACGCGCGTGATCTGCGACACGCTGGAAGCGATGAACCCGCAGTATCCGCCACCGGAAGCAGGGTTAGATGAGGTGGTGATTCCCGATTAGCCGTGATTCATAGCGCGGCGGGCGGCATCCAGCACACGGGCAACCGTGATTTCCCGCACGCAGGGATGGAAATTTGGGTCATCTGCGCCCCAATCGAGGATGCGGCAGGGGCGGCAGCCGATGTCACTGACAAGGACATAGTGTTTTTGCGGCGACCCCCAGGGGCCAAATTCCAGCGGGTCAGCCGGGCCGTAGAGCGAAACAGTCGGCGTGCCAACCGCCGCCGCCAGATGCAGCGGCCCGCTGTCCGGCCCCAATACCACCTTCGCCCGCCGGAAGACCGCCGCCAGTTGGCTGACGCGAGTATCCCCCGCCATGATACAGGCGCGGTGGTTCATCTGACCGGCGATGCGACGGACGAGCGCCAGTTCATGCGCGCCGCCGGTAAAGACGGTGGCGCAGTTCAGTTGTTCCGCCAGCGTGTCCGCTACGTCCACCCATTTGTCCTCGCGCCAGTGTTTCACCCACGTGCCCGTACCGGGGTGAACGCAGATGATCGGCTGCGCTGGCCCAATCCCCCATTCCTGCAGATAGCCGTTGACGTAGCCCTCGCTCACCGGGTCGGATGGAAAACGGTAGACAATCTTTTCCGGCGCAACGAAGCCCGTCCAGTGTTCGACCAGGCGCAGGCTTTGCCGGACGGCATGCTCATGCCGGTGTTCGACCGCCTGCGTCAGGAAGGGCGCGACCTCCGGCAGATCGTAACCGATGCGCTCCGGTATGCCCGCCAGTTTGGCGACCAGCGCGCCCCACCAGTGATCGGGGCGCAGGATCAGGGCGCTGCTGTAGCCGATGCGCCGCAAGTGCCCCGCCGTTTGCAGGGCAAGCTGGTAGGGCGAGCGCCAGTTTTCTTTTGGTTCGCGGCTGAAGCCGGGAAAGGCCAGCGTCAGCACCAGGTCAATTTCCGGGTAGGCGGCAATCACATCGGCTGACCAGGGGCCAACCAGCGCGTGGATTTCGGTGTACGGGTTCACTTCGCGCAGGGCGTAAATGGCGGGCGTGGTCAGCAGCACATCGCCCAGGTGGTCAGGCCGGATGAGCAGGATGCGGTTGCGGTTGTGGGTGGGAATTGTAGGGACAGGTATGCGCCCGGCCAGCGCCAGCAGCCCACGCCGCAGCCGGTGTTTGGGGGCGGGGCGGTGGAACGCTGCCGCGATGCTGCGGTTACGCAGGACGAGCGTTTCCCTATTCAAGTCCCAGTTCCTTGAAGATTGCCAGCAGGCGCGGGATTAATACCGGCCAATCGTAACGCTGCTTGACGTACTGCTGCGCCGCCTGGCCAGTCTGCTGGCGGCGCTGGGGGTCCTGCAGCAGGCCGATCACCGCAGCGGCGAAGGCGTCTGGCTGGTCAGTGATGATGGCGACGTTTTTCACATCGTCGCGCATCCCGCTGACCGCCACCGGCGTGGCGACCACAGCGCAGCCGGCGGCCATCGCTTCCAGGATTTTCAGGCGAGTGCCGCTGCCCATCCGCAACGGAGCGACGTACACGCCGGCGGCGTGGAGGAATGGCCTGACATCCCGTACCCAGCCAGTGACTTCGACATTACGGCGGCCCCGAAGCTGTTCCACGCGCGGGTGCGGCTTCTGCCCAACGATGTACAGCCGCGCGTCCGGCAGTTGCTCCTGCACACGGGGCAGGATGCTGTCGGCAAACCAGGTGATGGCGTCCACGTTCGGGCGGTAATCCATCTTGCCGGTGAAAACCATGACGTGCTCGCCCAGGTCTAGCTGCTGCCCGGCACAGGCGTAGTCGTCCACAAAAATGCCGTTGTTCACCACCGGCACCGGTTGGTTCGGGCACATCTGTTTTAATATGGCAGCATCCTCGTCAGACACGGCGATCACAGCGTCGGCCTGCTGGCATAGCAGCCGTTCGAACCGGGCGATGCGCCGCGACTGGACGAGCGAATAGGCGGCGGCAGGCCAGCGTTTGGGGTCGCCCAGGTCTACCCGAAAAATGACCTGCTGTAAGGCGGCTTCGGCGTTGAAGGCGTCGTAGCACAGTTTAGCCGTGACGCCCATTTGTCTGACGAGGGGGAGGTAGCAGGCGACTTCGATACCTTCAAACAGAATCAGGTCGAAGCGCGTTTCCGCCAGCAGTTGCAGCAGTCGGGCGCGGAAGGCGTCGCTGTACAGGCGGCGGGCGATGTCCGGCTCGCCGGTCAGCAGCAGATCGCGCAGGCGGTCGGCTTTGCTGCGTACAGGAGGCAGCACGGTTTCGATGCGCGAACAAGACCCCGCCAGCGGCGTGTCCGCCGGCTGCACGTCGCCGTCGTGGAAACTCAGCAGGGTGATGTCGTGACCGGCCTGGTGCAGGCCGTATAAAATGCCATACGTCCGCAGCGCGCCGCCCTGATGGGGTGGATACGGCAGGCTGGCGGCCAGGATCAGAATACGCATTACACCTCCGCTGCCGCCCGGTAAGCTGAGAGAGCAATCCGGGCCGTGTTTTCCCAGGTGAACTGTTTCGCCCGCTGCAAGCCGGCCTCACGGTTGGCGTCGCGCCATACCTGATCGGTGAGGGCGTGTTCCAGCGCGGCAGCGAGGGCGTGGGTGTCGTCAGGATTGACCTGCAAGCCGACCTCGCCCACCACTTCCGGCAGCGATGACCGGTTGCTGACCACCGTCACTGTGCCGCAGGCCATCGCTTCCAGCGCCGGGAAGCCAAAACCTTCGTAAAACGAGGGCATGACCAGCAGCGATGCACCATTATACAGCGCGGGCAACTGCTCGTCGCTGATGTCGTCGCGGAAGATCACTCGCTCGCCCAGTTTCAGTTGATCTACAACTGCCAGCGTTTCCTCGAACAGCCACCCCCTGCGCCCGGCCAGCAGCAGCGGCGGCGCGTCCGGCAGGCGGTCGAGTAACGTGCGGTACGCCGCCAGCAGGCCGCCGATATTTTTGCGTGGTTCGAGCGTGCCAACGTGCAGGATGTACGTTTCCGGCAGTTGTGACGTGCGCCGCGCCACTGCAATCATTTCTGGCGGCAGTGGGCGGAAGCGTTCGTCTACGCCGAGCATATGCACGGAAACTTTTTCCGGTGGTACGCCCAGCATGGTCATCAGATCATTTTTGGTGGATTGGCTGTCGGCCAGAATCTGGTCAGCCTGACGCACGGCGGCGGTGATCTGGCCGTTGTAATAGCGGCGGGCATCCGGCGTTAAAAACTGGGGATAGTGCAAAAATGTCAGGTCATGCACGGTAATCACGTGGCGGCGCGCGCCGCGCAGTGGGGGGATAAAATCCGGACTATGCAGCACGTCGAGCCGGAAGCGCGCCAGTTCGACCGACAGCGCCAGCCGTTCCAGGCGGTGGTGGCAGGGCGTCCACAGCGCGGCGCGGCGGAAGCGGGTCGTCAGCGACTCGCGTGATTTGCGGCTGTGAAAGACAGTATAACGATTGGCCGTGTCCAGGGGTTCGAGCGCGGCGACCAGCCGCCGCATGTAGGTGCTGATACCGCCGGTACGGTAGTAGGTCAGGCGTGCGTCAATGCCGATGTGCATAGTCCGCCGAGTATAACGGTTTCACGGTGAAGTATCCAGCCTTTGGAGTATAATCAGGGCAGTAACAGGGTGGGGGCATGTGACACGCATACTGGTATTAGCCAATCAGAAGGGCGGCGTGGGTAAGACCACGACAGCCCTCAATCTGGGCCTGGCGCTGGCAGCACAGGGGCGGCGGGTGCTGCTGGTGGACGTTGACCCGCAGGCCAGCCTGACGGCGTTCCTGGGTTTTGACCCGTACCGCGTCGGGCGCAGCACCTATTCGCTGCTGATGTTCGACAGCATGGGGCTGGCGCGCATCCTCAGGACACCGCGCGCCAATCTGGCGCTGGCGCCCGGCAGCATTGATCTGGCGACGGCGGCGGTGCGGCTGGTGCAGGAGCGTCACCCGTTGCTGCGGCTGCGGAGCGCGCTGCGCGGCAGCCGGATGCCGTTTGATTTCGTGCTGGTGGATACCCCGCCGGGATTAAACGTGCTGTCGGTAGCGGGTTTCCTGGCCGCCGATGAGGTGCTGATTCCGGCGCAGTGCGACCATCTGGCGATGCTCGGTGTGCGAGGGATTCAGGACATGGCACGGCGCGTGCGTGACGACATGGGCAACCCCGGCCTGAAGGTGCGGGGTGTGCTGCCAACCTTCTTCGACGGTAACGCCGCCTATGCACAGAAAACGCTGGACGAACTGCGGGCGCTCGTGCCGGTGCTCGACACCGTGATTCCCTACGACACGCATATTGCCGACGCGCCGCATCAGGGCAAGGCGGTGCTGGATTACGCGCCGGACAGCCCCGGCGCAGTCGCTTATCGCAAGCTGGCGGAGGAGATTGGCGGTAGCTCAATACCCTAGCTACCAGAGGCAAAATAGACGACAAAGTGATCCAGATAGAGGTGGATGATGGTCGTATCGGATAAACTGTTGGAAGAACTGCAAAAACTGAACCGGGCGCAAAAACTGCGGGTGGTGCAACTGCTGGTGAATGAACTGGCGGTTGAAGAAGATGTAAACGCCGAGAAAGCGGCACTGCTGGACGACCTGCGCCAGAGCCTTCATGAGGCGGTGACAGGAGAGAAAGTATCTGTTCTGGAGATCAAGCAGTTGATTACAGAATGTTTCAATGTTACCGAATGATGTGTTTTTGTGCTATTTTAGTTTCTTGTAGCCCATAAAACCGATTGTAATTAATAGTATCACAATAACAAAAAATTTCCCTAGTGTGGTGGCAAGTAACGTTTTTCCTATGTCCAGCATTGCTGCAACTATGAGAAGCATCCCAATAAATCCATATGATAATCGCGTGGCTTCGTGACCATACCGCTTATAAAACCAATTTCCTACACCACTAATTCGCCACCACCAACTCCAATTGTTTACAGCACTAAGAAATGTGAATATTCCAGCAAGAAGAAATAAAATCAGAAACGGGATAGATGTATTCATATTGTATGCTCCCGCGCCAGCAGTCGTTCCCGGATTCAAGCCGGGTCAAACCGTGCTTCGTTTTTCTGCCGAATCTGTTCCGCTTCCTGCCGCTGCTCCTGGATGTATGCGTCCACTTCAGCCCGGTTTTGCAGATAGTAGCCGATGACCAAATATACGTCAGACAGCGCCAGGGCGGGACACTGCTGCACAATTTCTTCCGCCGTTGCCCCGCGATTAAAGGTGTAAACGACCGTTTCCACAGGTACTCGTGTTTTTCCCACCCGGATCACGCCATTATCGTCCAGCCGTAACGGGGGTGATTGAGCAATCAGCGGTAAGGTCATTTTTACGTCTCCACCTACTCAGCGTCTTAAGGACATTATCCAGCAACGGGTCTGAATCATCAAGTGGCTTACAGCCACCTTCGCATGATTTCCGCCAGTGTGCCATCATTAATCAGCGATTGCAGCGCGGCGTTGACCGCTTCCCAGGTTTGGCCCCGGTTGATGCGAACGGCGATTGCGTACAGCGAATCGCTAACGTAGCGCATCGGCGCGTCCCAATCGGGATGGTCGCGCAGGTACAGGCGGGCACTGGTCGCGTCCACCAGCGCGGCGTCGGCTTCGCCCAGCCGAACGGCATCCAGCGCATAAGTGGGTAACTCGTAGGGGCGTGTCTCAAATGGCGGGATGCGCCGCAGCCAGGCGCGGGCGAAGGTATCTGCGTCCGAGCCAAATTCGTAAGCCAGAGCGTGACCGGACATGTCGTTCATCGTCGTTAGCGGCTGGTCGGCACGGCTGACCAGCACAAAGCCGGCGTTGTAGTAGGGCAGGGTGTACAGCACATCGTTGGTGCGCGAGGAGTCAATCAGCAGCGCGGAAATGACCACGTCCACCTGATCGGCCTTGAGCGCATCGTACAGGCCATCGTAGCCCATATTAACAAAGCGCAGTGGCATGCCGATGCGTTCGGCAATGGCGCGTCCCAGGTCAATGTCCAGCCCAAACAGGTCATCGGCGGTCGCTACGGCGAACGGCGGGTAACTGGCATCCACCCCCACGCGCATTTCGCCATACGGGAACAGGACGCGCACGGGCGGGCCGGGGCGCTCGACCGAGTTCCAGCGAATCACAAATAACATACCCGCCAGCGCCCACAGCCACAGCGTGATGGCGGCCAGCAGCATGGGCAGAATCAATCGCCAGGGGCGGGCAGCCATAAATCCTCGTTGTGTTCCCAGCCGCGCGCGTAAGCCTGAATGGCCGTGTAGATCGGCTTCGGCTGAAAATCAGCAGTCAGCAGCGTGAAGTTGTCGGGATAGCTGCGGGTTGAAATCGGATACCGCAGCGCCCACACACACAGCTTATCCAGCCAGGGCCAGTTGGCTTCCGCCCACTCGAAAGCGTTGATGGTGTAGGCCACGCGCAGCGACGGGCGCACCGCTTTGGTCCAGCGCGGGTTGTCGTTCCAGCCGCTTTCGGTGATGTACACCGGCTTGTCCGGCGCGTCGTACCGTTCCATCACGGCGCGCAGCAGTTCAGCGCGGCGGAAGTTTAACGCTTCCGGCGCGGGTGGCGCTTCCGGCGGGTCGGTAAAGCCGTAGGTGTGCATCGCCAGGGCATCGAAATAAGCTGCCGCGCCGGCCTGATACATAGCTTCAAGGTACAGTACATCGTTCAGACCATTGGGGCTGCCCGGCGGTTCCAGCGTGGGCGCCAGCGGCGCGGCGAGAATGACGACGTTCGGGTTGGCGGCATGGACAGGAGCATAGGCCGCCTTGAGCAGGCGGACGTAACCGGCGGGGTCAACCTCGCGGTAGCCCCACTCGAACGAGAGATTCGGTTCGTTCCAGATGATGATGTGGTCAACAACACCAGCATACCGTGCCGCGAATGCCGCCACAAAGGCGGTGAAATCGTCAAACGACTTGTCCGGCAGGTAGTTGAGCGTCGTGCTGCCGCCTGTTTTATCATCGCGTGCCCAGGCTGGCACCAACCCCATGCGGGCGATGACGTGCAAACCCTGGTTGCGTGCATGGTTGATGATGCGGTCGAACGATGTCCAATCATACTGATTAGGGGCAGGTTCAGCATAGGCCCAGGGGAAAAATTCGACGATGGTATCCGCCCCCATTTCACGCACCAGTTGCAGCGACCGCTGGATTTTCCACTCGTACACTTCGTCAATCAGCCGGGTATGGACGCAGACCAGCGGCTTGACGGTTTGCACCGTTTGCGGCGGCCCCAGCGGGGCGCGGGGTGGCGCGGGACTCAACCGGAGAAGAATCGCTGCGGCAATGACGGCGCGGACCAGCCATAAAAAGTGGCGGCGAAGGAAACGGATGATGAAAGCAACCGGCATAATGTGAATAATATCCTAAAAAAGCGAATATTTCACCAAAAATCGTTACGAAACTGTAACCGCTACTTTCATTGGAATGCGATTATCATATAATATATGTAGCAGTCCTTACTCACACAGGCTAGAAATCGAAAAATTAATTTTGTGGACGAAGTGCCATGCGTCTCTTCATTAGCTATGCGCGCGTAGACCAACCTTACTGTATCCAGATCGTCGAAACCCTGGACGTTCACGAGGTCTGGTTCGACCACCGGATGCACGCCGGACAGAAGTGGTGGGATGAAATCCTGCGCCAGCTCAGCGAGTGTGACGGGTTCATCTACCTGCTGTCGCCGGATTCGGTCGAGTCTCTCTACTGCCAGAAGGAATTTGCCATCGCGCAAAGCCTGGGCAAATTCATTTTCCCGGTACTGATTAAAGGCGACACGCCGATTCCCGACGCGCTGAAGGACATCCAGTACGCCGATTTAAGCAACGGGCTGGATGCCCGCGCCGTGAAGCTGCTGCTGAACTCGATCTACATGGCAGAGCGCCAGGGGCAGCAGTCGGCGCGGTCAACGGCCAGCCTGCCCAGCACGCTGCTGAAGCCGCCGCCGTTTGACCCCCGGACGGCCATCCCGGAAGCTGCCGAGGCACTCGACCAGGGCGATTTCGACCGGGCGGTCTTTTTGCTGAAGCAGGCACAGGCGCACGGCTACGAATCGCGTTTCATCAATCTGGCGGCGATGCTGGAAGAAGCTGAAGCGGCGCTCAATTACCAGACGTATGTGCGCGAAATCGAGCGTGAGTATGATAACATCGTGGCGCTGGTGCGGCAGAAGCGCACCTACCGGCTGGGCTGCGAGGCGTTTATGCAGTTCCGCGCCAACGTGCCGGATTATGACCCGCAGAACCTGGCTGCCATCTGCCTGCAAACGCTGCCGGACATCGAGTGGTGTGACATCCCAACCGGCAAGGTGCTGGTCGAGCAAAACGGCAGTCCCCTGGCGCAGACGGTGGAAGCCTTCCGCATCAGCAAATACCCGATAACCAATGCCCAGTACCGCGCCTTCCTGGAGGCGCCGGACGGTTACTACGATGATCGCTGGTGGAGCTACGCACCGCATATTCTTCAATGGCACCGGGACAACCCGACGCCGATGGAACCGGCCTTCGCCGGCGATTGGCATCCCCGCAACAACATCACCTGGTACGAGGCGATGGCCTTCTGCAAATGGCTGGGCACCAAAAGCGGTTTGCCAATCACGCTGCCGAGCGAAACGCAATGGATACGGGCGGCGCAGGGTGACTGGCCACGCCCGTTCCCCTGGGGTAAGAAGTTTGATGCGTCGCGCTGCAACACCCGCGAAAGTGGCCTGCGCAGCACCACGCCGGTCAACTGCTACGCCGGTGGCATCAGTCCCTATGGCGTATTTGATATGACCGGCAACGTGTGGGAATGGTGCACTACCTGGCGCAAGGACGCCAGCACCCATAACGAAGTGGGGCGGATGGTGCGCGGTGGGTCGTTTGTCAGCCCACAGGACCGGTCGGATATCAACAGCTTCTTCATCCTCAAGCCGGTGTATCGCTACGCTTCGATTGGCTTCCGGCTGGTGTATCCTCTCGTATAGCCGCCCACGCGTTCACTCGTTACCGCTTCCGAACAACAAAAAACGGCGCGTCAGCGCCGTTGTGCGTCCCTGCCGAGACTCGAACTCGGGCTTCAGCCTCCGGAGGGCTGCGCTCTATCCACTGAGCTACAGGGACATTCTGGCATTATCTTAACAGAAATTTGCAGCCAGGGCAAGCCTGATTCTGCTGCCGGGAGAAGCGATAAATTGTGCGGCTATACCTCCTCTGTAGGGACACGATATATCGTGTCCCTACGTAAACCGAACCTGATTATCAAAGTTGACCGGGAAAAGCCACCCGCAACCGGGCAATGCCGGAACAGACGGCAATGATAGTATCACCTTCCGCCGGTTAGGGCAGCGCGCCGGTGTCGCGCATCAGATCAAGTGTCGTCTGCAAATCGTTGAGCTGGCTGAGGTCAATTTCCGGCCCCTGTACCTGATCGAGCGGCGTGACATGGGGGTTGGCAGGCACACCTTCGATCAGAGGATACTCGCCGGTCGTGTTCGCAAAGTAGGTCTGCGCGTTTTTACCCAGCAGGTACAGGATGAGCCGCTGCGCCAGTCCTTTGTTCTGGCTGGTGCTGACCACGCCCGCGCCAGCCACGTTCACCAGCGCGCCCACGTCGCCCGCCGCAAAGTGATGCAGGGCAATTGGCGCATCGGGGAACTGTTCCTTAAACTCAAACACGTAATAGTGATTGACCAGGCCGGCGGGGATTTCGCCGTTGATGACGGCCTGCACGATGCTGTCATTGTTCTCAAAGGCGACCGCACCGTTGGCAACCATGCCTTCCAGCCAGTCGCGCGTTGCGTCCTCGCCCAGCAGCAGGCGCATGGCAGTGACGTTGGCCTGGAGCGAAGCATTGGTTGGTGCCCAGCCGATGCGGCCCTGCCATTCGGGCGCGGTCAGGTCAAGAATGGAGTCTGGCAGTTCCTCCGGCTGAATCAGGTTGGTGTTGTAGACCAGCACGCGCGCCCGCCCCGACAGACCCACCCACAGCCCTTCCGATGACTGATATTGGGACGGCACGCGCTCCAGAATGTCCGAGGGCAGGGCGCTGAGGCGACCGGCAGCGGCCAGCGCGCCGAGTGCGCCCGCGTCCTGGGCGATAAACACGTCCGCCGGGCTGTTGTCCCCTTCTTCCAGAATGGTCGCGGCCATCTCTGCCGTGCCGCCGTAGCGGATGTCCAACTGCACGCCGGTTTCGTCCACAAACTGCTGCAAAATCGGGCCGATCAGACCTTCGGTACGCCCGGAATACACTACCAGCCGTTCGCCTTCCTGCGCGCTGGCTGCCAGCGGCATCAGTGCCAGCAGGACACATCCCAGTAGCAATCCAAACCAACTTCTACGCATGATACGATGCTCCTTTCATAAGTGTCCGTGATGTCGGCACTATTGTGAAACAAACCACAGGTGCGTTTCTACGCTGGTGGTCAAGTTTGCGCTTTGGCGCCAACAAGTTGAAGATTGACCGCAGACAAGGGATGAACCAGCAGCCGGTGGTATCCCGTGTATACCGGTGGTTAAATGACCTTTACACGCCGGTACGAGTCGGCGAATGGTATAATAAAAACGGGTTATACCAGACGGTTAAGATTCTGCTGGACGAGGTCTGCCTCGTCCTTACTGTGTTCAGATGGAGTAAGGTGACGATGCGAATCGGTATCCTCGGCGGGCTGCTGCTGGTGTTAGGTGCGTGTCAGGCCCTGCAACGACCGGATATGCCGGCGACGCTGCAAGCTGAAGCTGGGGCTTACGTGGCGGAAGCAACGGCCATCGCTCAAACCGTGCAGGCACAGCAGGAACGGCTGGCAGCGACGGTTGACGCCGCCGGAACGCGGGTCGCTGAAACCAATAGCATCAACCAGCAGCTACTGGCGACGGCGCGGGTGCTGGTCCCTCCAACGCCGGGGCGAACAGTCGGCAGCGCGCCGGAGGTGGCCGGGTCGCCGATGCCGGAGATGATGAGCGCCGATGGGGCAGGCACGCCGGCGTTTATCAATACCGGCGTGACCGGCAGTATCCGCGAGTCCGATGGCTGCGCCAATGGGCTGCAAACACAGTTTACTGCTGACGCCGACCGGATTTACGTGACGACACGGGCGACCAGCATCCGCGCCGGGACGGTGATGAGCGTCGAGTGGCGCTACGAAGGACAGGTGGTGTACAGCGACACCTGGACGGTGAACCAGGATGCCACTGACTTCTGCCTGTGGTACTTCATTACGCCGGAAGACGTGCCGTTCCAGGCCGGGAACTGGTCGGTGGAGTTGGCCGCCGATGGGAGCAAAATCGAGCCGGCGGTTTCGTTCAGCATCACGGCAGGCTAGATGGGCTATGGTGCATGAGCGCGCTTCGTGTTACCATACTGCGCCGAGGTGTCCCTTGAAACGTCTGCTGCTCATCCTGGCCGTTGTGCTGCTATGGGGAATGGAAACACACGCGCAGTCCATTCCGACGGCGGCGCCTACCCCAACGCTGGCGGTCAGCCGGGTGGTAGCAGCCGATGTTGTGGTACGCGGTGGGCCAGGGCGGCAGTACCCGCACGTGGGGCGGCTGGTCGAGGGGCGGATTGTGGTGCCGGTCAATCGCAACGAAGCCGGGGACTGGGTGCTCATCCGCTACAATCGCGGTTTTGGCTGGGTGCAGCGCAATCTCGTGGATTGGGTGGAGAATATTGGCGCGCTGCCGGTGCTGGACGAGGCCAATCTGACGCCGTCGCCCGTGCCGGGGCGCATCACGGCTACGCCATTTTTTCCGACTGAAACCCCCACCGGCAACTGGATCCGCACCAGCGCGCGCAGCGTGTATGTCCGCGCCGGGCCGGGGCGCACCTATCTGCGGCTGACCGATTTAGCGCCTGGAACGGTTATTGAGCCGGTGGCGCGCAATGGCGATTCCACCTGGGTGATGATTCGGCTGGGCGAGGGTTTCGGCTGGATTGTCTACGAAACAGCCCGCTGGGTGATTGACGTGGATCGCCTGCCGGTCGTGGCGGCGGATAACCTGACACCCTCGGCTACCTTCACGGCGACCCACACACCGTCCGCTACGGCGACCGCATCAGCGACGCCCACGAATACGGTGACGTTCACGGCCAGTCCGACCGCTACGGTTACGCCGAGCCGAACACCAAGCGCGACGCCAACGCTGACTGCCACGCTTACGCCAACGGCGACCAGCACCGCTTCGTTCACGCCCACCCGGACGACCGTCCCAACTGTTCGTCCCAGTGACACGCCGACCGATACGGCGCTGCCGACCGTGACGCCAACTGCCGCGCCGAGTGATACCCCCACGCTGACCGCGACGCTGACGCCATCCGCTACGGCATCACCGACGGCGACCGATACTGCAACGCTGACGCTAACGGCAACCGGTACGGCGACGGATACGCCAACGAACACGCCCACGGCGACCGATACGCCAACTTATACGCCTGTACCAACAAACACACCCTCGTTCACGCCAACAACAACCAGTACAGCGACGGCGACACCGACGAATACACCTCTACCGACACACACGCCGACATTCACCGTTGTGCCGACCGAACGACCGGAGGTAACGGTGGAATCGCTGGCGCTGCTGCCAACAGTATCACCGTCCGCATCCCGCACGCCGCAACCCACACTGACGCGGACGCCGCGACCAACGAATACGCCAACCCTCACGCCGACGGCTACAGCGACATTGACGCCTTCGCCTGCGCCAACCGATACGCCTGCGCCGACTGAACCACCAACGGCAACCGTTACCGTCGCGCCGACCGATACGCCGACGCTGACCGCAACCCGGACTCCCGCGTCCACCCGGACGCCTGTGCCGAGTGATACAGCAACGGATGCGCCGCGCCCGACGGATACTGCCCGGCCAAGCGCAACGTCGCTTCCGGCAACGCTGACGCCAACACCGGCGGTTGTCGCCGGACTCGCACCCACAGCCACGTTCACGCCACAGACAGCCGCGCCATCCGGCGGCGGCCTACCGCTGGAAGCAGTGGTTGGCGGAGCCGGGCTAGTGGTCGTGCTGGGTTATGCCGGGCTGTACTGGCTGGGGCTGCGCGGCATGGAACGTTATGCTGGCGGCTTCGTCGTGCGGCGCTGCCCGGTGTGCAACCAGGGCGACCTGCACATTGAAACGCGGCAGGAGCGCTTCCTGGGCATCCCGCGCGCCCGGCGTATCGTGCGCTGTTCGGTGT
This sequence comes from Chloroflexota bacterium, assembly GCA_016223085.1. GTDB lineage: Bacteria > Chloroflexota > Anaerolineae > Aggregatilineales > Phototrophicaceae > CFX2. The sequence continues at coordinate 136,980 of JACRPS010000003.1, read as the reverse complement.
GCCGGTCGGTGCTGCGCGAAGTCGGCAGCCGCCGCTGGCGCTACGCCGTTGACCCGATGGCAAACCCGGCGCTGTACCGGCAGTACAATGGCCGCGAGATTGACGAACGCACGCTGGCGCAGCTTGCCAACCAGCGCCCGGCGCAGGCGCGGCCAACCAATCCACCGCCGGCATTTGTGGATGATGACGACCACCGTTAACCGAGTCAGGAAACATGCAACGAGGTTTACCGTTACTCCTGCTGATCTTCACGCTTGCCGCCTGCCAGTCGCCGCCGGCGGCGACGCCGTTTGCTGCGACGATTCCGGCAGCCAACGCTGCCCAGCCGGTGGCGCAGGGCGCGACTGCCGTGCCAACCGCCAACCCGCTGCCCAGCCGCACGCCAACGCTGCCGCCAACGGCCACCCTGACTCCGACTGTGACACCGACGATCACACCAACGCCGACGCTGACATTATCGCCGACGATCACGCTGACGCCGACGATCACGCTCACCCCCACACCGATTGCGTCCGCCACGCCCACCGACCCCGCCAGCGACCCGAACAATACGCCGGTGCCGACCTGGACACCCCCGCCGCCCGACGCTGCCACGCAGATAGACGATCATTACCGGATGCGGCGTCCGATTTCAGACGGCGGCGTGAACTGGATTGCGCGGACGTACCCGTATGGCAATACCTCCGGCGGGCGCTTGCAGGTGCACCTGGGGGTAGATATGGAAAATCCCAGCGGCACGCCGGTGCTGGCGGCTGCTGACGGTACGGTGTATTACGCGGGCAGCGACGCGGGGGAGCAGTTCGGCCCGACGACCAATTATTATGGCAATCTGGTGGTGATTCAGCACCCGTTCCAGTCGGCGGGGCAGCCGGTGTTTTCGCTCTACGGGCACATGCAGCGCGTGGACGTGGAGCCGGGGCAAACCGTGCGCCAGGGCGACCAGATTGGCATCGTGGGCGGCACAGGCGTAGCGTTTGGGCCGCACCTGCATTTTGAAGTGCGGGCCGGCGACCCGCGCAGCTACCGCGCCACCCTGAACCCCGATTTATGGATTTACCCGTTCCAGGGTTTTGGCACGCTGGCAGGGCGTGTGACGGATGCCAGCGGCGCTTTGCTCTACGATGTTACGCTGCAAGTGAAGTCCACCGACATCAGCCGCTATGCGTTTTCATATGCCGATACCAGTGTCAACCCCGATCCGGTGTTTGGCGAGAACTTCACGCTGGGCGACCTGCCGGCAAATTATTACACCGTCACTGTCAGCGATAACGGTCGCGTGCGCTTCCAGCAGATCGTCTATGTCTATCCCAACCGCACGACCTGGCTGGAGGTGCAGTTGAAACCGTGAGACTCACCCCAACCCCTCTCCATATGATGGAGAGGAGCTTCACTGTGCCTTTACCCCCTCTCCACGTTGTGGAGAGGGGGCAGGGGGTGAGGTGAATTACTTCTGGAACACGATAAACGACAGGGTGAGCTGGTTGTTGTTCAGGCTGTCCACGCGCATCACGCCGCGATTGCCGTCCGCCGTGATGATGCCGATGGTTGTGCCGGGCACCAGGCTGGCAACCGGGATCGAGGTCTGGTTAATCACGTTCGGGTCGAGCAGATCCCAGTGAATCGTGCTGATATTGACATTCGGCAGCACGGCGATCTTCGCGCCGAAGATGGCGTTCAGCGCGGACGCGCTGGCGTCCCAGTTCACATCCCCCTGAATAGCGTTGCCTTCCAGATCAAGCGTGTCGCCGGGGTTCAACGTCTGTGACGCCTGCCGAATGGTAGGCCGGTTGACGGTATAGCTGAAGTTAAACGAGTTATTGTTTTCGTTCAGTTCCGCCACTTCGTTGTTCAGGTCAGCCACAATCGCCACCGAGTAGTAGCCGGTGTTGGCAAGCGTCCCCACCAGATTCACAATCGTGCTTTGACCGGCGGGCAGACCCGGCACAATGGCCGACGCATAGACGTTGTTCGGCGGGAAGGTGGCCGCGATGGCGAACTGCCCGGCATTGCCACCGCCGGCGTTACGCACGGTGACGCTGACGGTGAACGGCACGCCGGGGATGATCGGCGACGGTGTAACAAAGGCCGAATCAATCACGATGTCCGGCTGCGGCGGCACGGTTGGGCTGGGCAGCGGCGTAGGCGTGGGCGGCGGCTGCACAATCGGCAGCGTGTTCAGGTCGCCAAACACGTCCAGAATCGCACGGGAAATCCAGCCCTGCTGCCCCCGGAACTGGATGACAAGCCACGAGAAATCCACATTCGCGCCGATCACCGGCACCTGATCGCCCTGGTTCAGCTGGCCGATCACGTCGTAGGCCAGACCCGGCCCGCTGCGGACGTTCTGGATGGCGCGGGTGATGGTGGCGACTACCCCCTGTGGGGTGGCGGTTGCCGCCGGGGTGGGCGTGGCGGGGATAACCTGGCCGGGCGCCAGCCGTTCCGTGCCCTGGAAGCGCGCCAGCACCTGCGGCACGCCAAAGGCGTTAAGCTGCACCACCGCCACGTTGTTGCTGGTTTCGCCTCGTCCTAACTCGGCGGGGTTTAACATCCCCTGCACGCCTGCGACGTTGTCCACGTCCAGCAGGTTGTTTACCAGTTCGCCGGGGCGGCGGATGGCTTCCGCCAGTAGATACACGGCGTCATAGCTGGCGGCGGCGACCGCGTCTGGCACTTCGCCAAACGTAAAGATGTACCGTTCGCGGAAGAAGTTGCTGGCCTCGTCCTGCGCGGTGAACGGCCAGGTAGTGGTGGAGATGAGATTCGCCAGCCGTTCCGGTGCAACCGGCCCACGGAAAGCCGGGTCATCCGTGTCGTTGTAGGCTGTTAGCCCCGACCAGCCGGCCAGCCGCAGGCTCTCGTAAAAGCTGCCGGCTTCCGCCGGATTGCCATAAATCACCACAATTTCCGGGTTCGCCTGGATGATCTGTGCCAGCGTCGCCGGGATATTGGCCTGTTCCTGTACCGTCAGCGCCGGTTGGGGCAGCACACCCAGCGCGCGGGCCGCTTCTGAAAAGCCAATCACGCCGGCGGTCACGTCAATGTCAAAGCCAAGCTGTACGGTGGCGATACGCTGTACCTGCAAGTCGTTAATGAGGTAATCGGCCAGGGCGCGCCCGCGCAGCACTTCAGCCGCGCGGGTACGGAAGATGCGGCCAGAGGTATCTGCGGCGAGCAGCGTATCCACCGTTGCCGGCGTCAGCACGGGCACATTCAGCGATTGCAGCAGGTTCAGGTTGTCCAGAACGGTTTCGTTGTCCTCCGGCCCCAGCACCGCGATGATACCGGCCTGATTGAGATTCGTGATCGCCGTCTGGAAGTTGGCAATCGGCTGCGCGACCAGTTCCAGCCGGAAGAATGTGCCGTCCGCACCCTGAACACCGCCGCCGGTGTTGATCTCCTCAATTGCCAGGAACGCGCCTTTGGTAATCTCACCCAGCGGTCTGTCCAGCACACCGATACGGAACACCGGCTGCCCCTGCGCCTGAACGGTGGCAAGGGCGGTGACGAGCATAAAACTGACAATGATGGCAAGGTGTAACCAACGTTTTTTCATCGGGCCTTCTCCTGAATTATTATTTAAGATAAAGATTATGAATTGGAATCGTGTTTGATTGTAGCGGGCTTATGTCGGCTCACAAGGGCTGCCGGGGTCAAATCTTGATTTTCGGCTGGCGAGTCACTATACTGACCTGCCACCCGTCTGGTGTTCATGCCTGAGTACGTCCTGAGATAATATGCAACGAGAACGAGTTGCCGACGATATTTACGTGTTTACCAGCGATCTCTACGCCCAGGTGACGGCTGGCGTGGTTGTCACCAGTGATGGCGCGGTCGTGATTGACACGCTGGCGTACCCGGAAGAAACGCTTGCGATCAAACGGTTTGTGGAAACGCGGCTGGGAACAACCGTGCGGTACGTCATCAATACCCACTTCCACGCCGATCATTCAACCGGCACGTGCCTGTTTAACGGCGCACGGGTGGTGGCCCACGCCCGCTGCCGTAACCTGCTGGAAGAACGCGGGCGGCGGAGCCTGGCGCAGGCCAAAGCGGCATCGCCGGAACTGCGCGAGATTGAAGTGGCGCTGCCTGATCTGGTGTTTGATGGCGGGACGATGTGCCTGCACGTGGGCGGGAAAACCTTCCAGCTGCTGTCCACGCCTGGCCACAGCCCGGATTCCATTATCGTCCATGTCAAGGAAGACCGGACTCTGTTCGCGGCGGACACGCTGATGCCGCTGCCGTATTTTGTGGATGGCAGTTACGACGACTTGGTGGCCTCGCTCAAGAGCCTGCACAACGGCAACTACGAACATGTCATTCAGGGGCATGGCGAGGTGATTCTGCGCGGGGAAGTGGAAGAGAAAATCCACGAGGATTTACGCTATTTAACGAAATTGCGCGAGGCGGTGGACCGGGCGCTGCGCAGTTCCGAGCCGGAAAAGGCGCTCGAAGCGATTGATATTGAAAGCTGTGGCAAAAGCCGGATTTTGCTGAACGGCGCCGCGCCGCAGCTTCACCGCCGCAATGTGCTGGCCCTCGCCAGCCAGCGCCGCGAAGTGGTTGAGCTGTAAGCGCCGGTAACGTCCTTATCGGTTAGACAGGAAGATGAGGTGGAGATCATGCCCGAACAGGTTTTTCTGACGCCCGAAGGCAAAGCCGAACTGGAACGCGAATTAAAGGAACTGGTCGAAGTTCGCCGCCCGGAACTGGCGGTGAAACTGCGGGAAGCGGTGGCGCAGGGCGACCTGAAGGAAAACGCCGACTACCACGACGCCAAGGAGCAGCAGGCTTTCCTGGAAGGGCGCATCCAGTATCTGGAAAACATCCTGCGGTCGGCACAACTCATCACCCATAACGGCGCGTCGGAAGACGTGCGCATTGGCTCGCAGGTAACGATTGTCGAAGAGGGCACGGACGACGAAGAAACCTACAAAATCGTCGGCCCGGCGGAAGCTAACCCGCGCGAACGGAAAATCTCTCACGAAAGCCCGATTGGCGCGGCGCTGCTCGGCCACCGTAAGGGTGATAAAGTGCGTGTCGCCACACCGTCGGGTGAGCTGGTGTTTAGGATCAAGGCGATCAAGTAGTTGTCAGTTTTCAGTTGGCAGTTATCAGCTTTCAGCCCGGATGGTTTGGGCTGCTCCAACGCTAAACTGAGAACGGCTCAACGACAATTTCTCCAATAAAAACGCCCCGGTAAGCACGGGGCGTTTTGCTGTCTACGTTGAATTTGTCACTGCACCGGTGTCCAGTCGCCCGTGCCGCCAAACGGGTCATCGTCCCGGCGGCGCGGCGGTTCGGGCGGCATTTGCAGCGGCGGTGGCTTCAGCGGCGCGACGCCAGAGCCATAGGCCGGTGGTGACGGCGGCGGGGTGGTGGGCGGCGGGGTGTAACTTGGCAGCGGCGCGGTCGGCATCGGGGGCGGCGTGAACGCCGGTGCGGCTGTTGTCGGCGGCGCATACGCTGGCGTGGCAGCGGGCGGCGCGTAGGTTTGCGCCGGAGCGACGTTCACCGGCTGGGCGACGGCGGCGGTATCCTTGCGCCACGCCAGCAGTTCAATCGTCAGCTTCTCGAAAAAGCTGTTGGGCGGCAGCGGCCCGGTGCCGTAGGCCATGTCCACGATACGAGCCTGGAAGCGCAGCGTGTTTGTTTCCAGCGTAATCACCGCGCCCGGTTGCGCCAGTACCACCGGCCCTTTGAGGTCGAGTTTGGAACGAATGGCCGGGTCATTGTAAGCGTATTCCGAGGCGAACACGCCGGTCAGCGTGCGGACAAAATCATCCTTGTCGAATAACCAGACTTCAATGGCGGTGGCTCGTTCCTGGTCACCGACGCCGATGGTTTCTGAAATCACCGCGCCACATTCACCCAGGAATTCGTCATCGCGTTTGGCGTCTTCGATGGCAAACGAGTCGTCAAAGGCGCGGGTCGGGCTGTACATCGAGACATGGCGCGAAACGGGCGGCCCAAAGTTGCTGGCAGGCGCGGCTGCCGCTTCCTTCGCCAGTTGTTCGGCGATCTTGCGCGATTCCTTGATCGCTGTGACGGTGGCAGCGGGGCCAGCCGAGCCGGTGATGCCGGCACGGCGGCGGCGAATCGAACGGCTGACCGGCTCAACCAGCATTGGATTGATGTAGAAGCCGTAAATCAGCGAACCGAGGACGGCGATGACCGCCACCACAATCGAACCGAGAATCCAGGGGCGCAGGCTGCCGATGATGGTCGGCTGGGGAGCGCGGGCAGCGACCGGGTCGGCCTGCGCGGCCAGATCGTCAATCTGGGTCAGGCCGAGGCGGCTGGTGATTTCCTGCGGGTTATCTACGGCGCGCAGCAGAATAATGGTGTTCTGGTTCAGGTCTTCGCTTGGGGCGGCATTGGCCGTGTTGGCATCGTAATTGGCTGCAACCAGACGCACCCATTCGTCCTGCCAGCTCTGACTGAGCTGGCTGGGATCGGCATTAAAAAACACGACAGGATCGAGCGCGTATGCCCAAACGAGACCAAACAAAAAGGCCAGCACAACAACGATGACCTGCCGGGGCTTGGGGATGTAAGGCTTGATTACCGGCCACAGGCCGGTGATCGTGTCTCGGATTTTGCCCACCATAAACTGCCGCCTTTCGTCAAAAATCTGCGTAACAATCCGGTTTAAGCTACGCCTATTGTACAGTACATTTCAACGGAACGACAATGAATGCGCCGGGTTGTGATGGGGCGTAGGGACACGATATATCGTGTCCCTACAGGCCTATTCCGTCAGCGCCGGCTCCGGCGCGGTTTCACCGATTTCGTCCATCTGGTAGGTGCGGTTGCAGTTGGTACACTGGGCGGTCGCGCGGCTCTGCTCCACCAGCAGCCCGCCGCAGTTGGGGCAGGGCGTCGCCAGCGGGCGCTTCCAACTGGTGAAGTCACAGTCCGGGTAGCGCGAGCAGCCGTAGAAGGTACGTCCCTTTTTCGATTTGCGCACGATGATTTCGCCGCCGTGCGTTTTGCCACACACCGGGCAGGCGATGCCGGTGCGTTCCAGCCAGGGTTCGGTGTAGCGACACTCCGGGTAGTTGGAGCAGCCGATGAATTTACCAAAACGCCCGTAGCGCACCACCAGCGGGTGGCCGGATACCGGACAGTTCCGTCCAACGGTTTCTTCCTGCTGTACCTGCGGCATGGCCTGGCGCGCCGCTTGGAGCCGCTGTTCAAACGGCGTGTAAAATTCGTGCATCATGCGGTGCCATTCACGGTGGCCTTCGGCGATGTCGTCCAACTGGTCTTCCATGCGGGCGGTGAACTGGTAATCCATGACGTCCGGGAAAAACTTCACCAGCAGATCGTTCACGATTTTGCCGGTTTCCGTCGGCACCAGCCGTTTGTCCACTTTTTCGATGTACTCGCGGTCCTGAATCGTGGCGACCGTCGGCGCATAGGTGCTGGGGCGGCCAATGCCGTATTCTTCCAGGGTGCGAACCAGCGTCGCCTCGGTATAACGCGGCGGCGGCTGCGTGAAGTGCTGCTCCGGCAGCAGCTTAAGCAGGTCAAGCAGATCGCCAACCCTGAGTTCCGGCAGGATGCGGCCTTCGTCCTCGTCCGGCGCGGCGTCCTCGTCGCGGCTGTCCTCGTACAGCGCCAGGAAGCCAGGGAACCTGATGGTACTGCCCGCCACGCGGAACAGATAAGGGATGTCGTCCGCGTTCAGCCTGGCGGTGATTTCCACGCGCAGCGTGTTGTAGACCGCGTTTGCCATCTGGCTGGCGACAAACCGCTGCCAGATGAGCTGGTACAGCTTAAACTGGTCGCGTGTCAGGTAGGCTTTCATCTGGTCGGGTTCACGCCGGACACTGGTGGGGCGGATGGCCTCGTGCGCTTCCTGCGCGCCCTTCGCCCTGGTCTGGTATACCGGCGGCCTGGCCGGATGGTACTTCTCGCCAAAGCGCTGGTGAATGAAATCGCGCGCTTCCGCCTGCGCCTGGCTGGATACCTGGGTGCTGTCGGTGCGCATATACGTAATCAGACCGACCGAGCCATCGGCGCCGATGTCCACACCTTCATACAACTGCTGGGCGATAGTCATGGTGCGGCGGGCGGTAAAGCCGAGACGGCGCGACGCTTCCTGCTGGAGCGTGCTGGTGGTAAACGGCGCGGACGGCTTGCGCTGGCGCGTGCCGTGTTTCACGTCGCTGACGGTATAGCGGCTGCGCTCCAGCACGTCCAGGTGCGGCAGGACATCGGCCTGCTGGCGGAAGGCCACGTCCCTGCCGCCGATCTTCACCAGCCGGGCGACAAATGGTTTGTTATCCTGCCTGCCGTTGGAGGTGTGCTTTTGCAGTCTGGCGTCGAGCGTCCAGTATTCTTCCGGCACGAAGGCTTCAATTTCGCGCTCGCGGTCTACCACCATCCGTACCGCAATGCTCTGAACGCGCCCGGCGGAAAGCTGGTTGCGGACTTTCTGCCACAGCAGTTCGGTGATGTTATAGCCGACCAGCCGGTCCAGCACGCGCCGCGCCTGCTGCGCGTCCACCAGATGCAAGTCCAGTTCGCGCGGGTGGCTGAACGCCTCCTGAATCGCCGGTTTGGTGATTTCGTGGAAAACCACGCGCTTCACGCGGCTTTCGTCCATGTCGGTGGCGGCGATCAGATGCCAGGCGATGGCCTCGCCTTCACGGTCGGGGTCGGTCGCCAGGTAAATTTCGCTGGCCCGGTCTGCCGCTGCTTTCAGTTCGCTGACCACCTCGCGCTTGTCATTGGGGACACGGTATTTCGGCTCGAAGTTGTTGTTCACGTCTACTGAAAGCTGCGTCACCAGCAGGTCACGGACGTGGCCTTTCGATGCCTTGACGGTGTAACCCTTGCCCAGGAAGTTGCCAACGCTGCGCGCTTTCGCGGGTGACTCGACGATCACCAGCTTGCCGACGCCGCCGGAGCGCGCTTTTTTGGCTGCCGGCGGCTGCCGTTTTTTGCCGGCGGCTGCCGTTTTTTGCTTTTTGGCAGCACGTTTCGCCGGCTTCGGCGCACTGATTTTTTCGGGTTTGGGCAGGTTGGCGTGCGCACCGGTCGCACCCATGCGGAACAGGGTTGTGCCGCATACCGGGCAGGTGCCCTTCGTCGCGGGCGTGCCCTTGTCGGTATAGACGGGCTGCGCGTTGGCGATGTCCCGTTTGGTTTTACATTTAACGCAGTAAGCCTGATATGAGTTACTCATGCGGGTTTCCTGGGATCGCTTGTTATCGGGTGTGCAGGGACACGGCACGCCGTGTCCCTACCGGGTTTACAGATATTTATAATTCTTGGTGGTCAGCAGATGGTTAACCACATCCTTCACGTCCTGGGCGCGGTCCTTGCGGCAGATCAGCAGCGCGTCCGGCGTTTCGATGATAATCAGGTCTTCCACGCCAATCGTCACCGTCAGTTTGTCACTGTACACCAAGGTGTTGCGTGTGTCCAGCACGACCCGTTCCGACTGGCGGCCTTTGAAGCCGTTGCCGAACCTGTCCAGTTTCAACACCTCGTATAAGGACGCCCAACTGCCCACGTCATTCCAGCCAATGTCCACCGGGATGACGGCCATTTTCCCGGCGCCTTCCATGACGGCATAATCGAGCGAAATTCTGGGAATTTTCTCCCAGACGGTTTCAAGCCGGTCGTCAAATTCCGGGGTGTCCACCGCCGGCTGCAATTCCATCAAGGCGGCGTACATCTCCGGCTGCTGGCGGGCGAATTCGGCCAGTGCCTGCTGTGCCGTCCAGATAAACATGCCGGAGTTCCAACTATAATCGCCGGATGCAAGAAAAGCAGTAGCGGTCACCAGATTGGGTTTTTCCGTGAAGCCACGCGAGGCATAGACGGTGAAGCCGTTCGACTGGCACAGTTCCTCACCCTGACGGATATAACCGAAGCCGGTGGCGGGGTAGGAGGGCGAAATGCCGAGGGTGACGATATAGCCCTGCTGCGCCACGTCATAGGCTGCGGCCAGCACGTCGCGGAACTTTTCCTTATCTTGAATGTGATGGTCGGCGGTCAGGACGGCGACGGTCGCTTCCGGGTCGCGCCTGTGGATGACCGTGAGGCCAAAGGCGGCAGCCGGGCCGCTGTCCTTGCCATACGGTTCAACGATAAAATTCTGCGGCGGGATTTCCGGCGCCTGGGCGCGCATCTCATGAACGTACTTGCGCCCGGTGACAACATAGACACGATCCGGCGTAAACAGGGGCGCGAGGCGGTCCACGCTGGTTTTAAACATGGACACGTCATCCACCAGTGGCAGCAACTGTTTGGGCATATCCTGCCGGCTCATCGGCCACAGGCGCGTCCCACCGCCGCCCGCCATAATCATCGCATAATAGTGCTGCATCCCTACGCCCCTTCCGGTCAGTCGTTAATGAGTCCTCACCACGCAATATTGCATGTGTCCCACCATTCGCGCAAGCCCCTTCAGTTCCAGAATGGTGAGCGTGCTGGTTACAAGCGCCACCGGCAGCCCGCTGAGGCGCGTCAGATCATCCACGTGCATCGGGTCTGCACCCAGATGCTGGAGCAGGCGGTGTTCGGCATCGTTGGCCGGAGCAAGCTGGCGGGCGGCGGCGCTGGTCTGGACTTCGCCGTGCGCGATGTTCAGTTCTTCCAGAATGTCCTCGACCGTCAGCACCAGCTTGGCACCATCCTGAATCAGCCGGTTGGTGCCGCCGCTCATGGGGTTAAAGATGTTGCCCGGCACGGCAAACACCTCGCGCCCCTGTTCGGCGGCGGTGGTGGTGGTAATCAACGCGCCGCTTTTTTCCGGCGCTTCCACCACCAGGACCCCCAGCGCCAGCCCGCTGATAATGCGGTTGCGGCGCGGGAAGTTGGAGGCTTCCGGCGGCGTGCCAACCGGAAATTCGCTGAGGAGCGCGCCGTGCTGCACGATGTCCGCAGCCAGCCGGTGGTTGTCCGCCGGGTAGACACGATCAATGCCGCAGCCGAGGACCGCCAGCGTGCGCCCGCCACCATCCAGCGCGCCGCGATGGGCCGCCGCATCCACCCCATGCGCCAGCCCGCTGATGATGGTGATGTTCCGGGCAGCCAAATGTTTGGCGAAGTGGTAAGCGGCGTCACGCCCGTAGCTGGTCGCCCGCCGCGTACCAACGATGCTGAGGGCGCGGCTGTCGTCCGGCGACAGCGTACCACGCACATACAACACGGCTGGCGCGTCCGGCACCGCCTTGAGCAGGGCAGGGTAATCGGCATCGGCCAGGGTGACAAAACGCGCGTCCGCCGCTTCGATCTTCCGCATTTCCGCGTCCAGATTCAGCGTGCGGCGTGTCTGAAGCAGATTCGCCAGCGGCTGCCGGTCGAGGCCAGCCGCGCATAACTGCGCTTCGCTGGCCGTCCACGCGCTCGCCAGATCACCAAACCAGTTCAGTAGATGGGACAGGCGTTTGGGGCCGATTTCCGGGACGAGACTGAAGCCGAGCCAGAATTGACGATCACTCACTATGCTGCTCTGGGATGGGTTAAGTATCTATCCATAAACGCCTTGCAGGGCACGGCATGCCGTGCCCCTACCGACAGATAAAAGAGGTTTACAGAAAGATTCTAAACGGTGCAATCCCAGCATAGCAAGCGACGGTTTGGCTTGTCAAGCGTGTATTAGCTGCCGGGGAGCAGACCTTCCGGCAGGTCAACGATCACCAGACGGTTGGCGGCATCGGTTTTGATGATGGTGTGGTCGGTGGCCGGGATGAGGACTTCGCCATACCGGGGACTATCTACGATGTACACGTCATTCGCGCCCGTTTCCAGCACATCAGTGATGGTACCAAGTGTCTCACCATCCTGCGTCTGTACCGCCATGCCGATCAACTGGAACAGGTAAACTTCGCCGTCTTCCAGCGGCACGGCGTCGGCGATGGCAACCATCAGATAAAGCTGGCGGAAACGGTCGGCCTGATCGCGGTCGGTGACACCGGCCAGCCGGATGAGCGCATTCCCCTGATGGAAGCGCACGCTCTCAATCAGGTGGGGTGTCACGTCCGGCGATTCAGGGTCGCGCCCGATGTAGACCGTTTCCATGTCCGGCAGGCGTTCGGGGTAGGCGGTCAGCAGGTGGACACGCAACTCCCCCGTGACGCCATGCGGGCGCAGAATTTTGCCGAGGAGAAGATACTGGGGGCGCGGCGGCCCCCCGGCGCTGCTCGATGGCGGCATCTAGACGATCTTCAGGATAACCCGGTTGTAGCGTGTGTCGGCGCCGGCGCGCAGCAGCGACCGCATCGCGTTCGCCACGTGGCCGCCCTTGCCGATGACACGCCCCGTGTCCTGGGGCGCGACGTGCAGTTCCAGAATCAGGGTAGACCCCGATGCACGCCGCTGGACTTTCACGGCGGCGGGGTCATCCACCAGGCTCTTGGCGATGTACTCAATCAGTTGTTCCACAGTGGGAAGCCTTTCGCGCTAGGACGCGGCTTCTTCAACCGCCTTGCGGCCCTGGCCGGGGCCGGGCGACGGGCGGCGGGTCTTCGGGCTGACGGGCGCGGCGGCGGCCTTCGCGGCGGCAGCTTCCGCCACGAGCGCATCCATCTCTTCACCCTTACGCAGGCGTTCAAACCGCGCCCAGGTGCCGGTGCGTTTGAGAATGTACATCACCGCTTCGGTTGGCTGCGCGCCCTTGCTCAACCAGTAGAGCGCGCGCGCCTCGTCCAGATCATCGGTGATCGGTTCGGTGCGGGGGTTGTGGAAGCCGATGTTTTCGATGTAATCCCCACCCCGCGCGGCGCGCTGGTCAATCACGACGATGCGGTAGCTGGGCTGTTTCTTCAAGCCAACACGGCGAAGACGAATACGAACCATGAGTTTGCTTTCTCCTCAGATAATCGTTGGCAGGGGCACGGCATGCCGTGCCCCTACGTCTCATTTAACACGTTAGCGCATGGCGCCGGGGAAACCCGGCATCCGGGGCATTCGCCCCCTGCCAATCTGGCTCATCATTTTTTGCATGTCACGGAACTGCTTAATCAGTTCGTTCACGTCGCGCACTTCGACACCGCTGCCGGCGGCGATACGCTGGCGGCGGCTGGCGTTCAGCAGTTTGGGGTTGTTACGCTCGGCGATGGTCATCGAGTTAATGATGGCCTCGACGCGCTTCATGCGCTGTTCGGCTTCTTCCTGGTTGATCTCGTTGCGCATCCGGTCCATGCCGGGGATCATGCTCAGGATTTGCGTCAGCGGCCCCATACGCCGGATTTTCTGAAGCTGTTCCAGGAAGTCCTGCAAGGTGAACTGGTTGTCCATCAGCTTCTTTTGCAGCTTGATGGCTTCCTGCTCGTCGAAGGCGGCCTCGGCCTTTTCGATCAGGCTCAACACATCGCCCATGCCCAGGATACGGGACGCCAGCCGGTCGGGGTGGAACACCTCGAAGCCGTCAATCTTCTCGCCCGTGCCCAGGAACTTGATCGGCACGCCGGTCACGGCGCGCATGGAGATGGCCGCACCGCCGCGCGCGTCACCGTCCACTTTGGTCAGGATGAGGCCGGTAATGCCAACACGATTGTTAAAGCCCTGCGCGATGTTCACCGCTTCCTGGCCGGTCATGGAGTCCGCCACCAGCAGGATTTCCGCCGGGCTGGTGCGGCGCTTGATTTCCTCCAGTTCGGCCATCATCTCGTCGTCAATCTGCAACCGGCCTGCCGTATCCAGAATGACAACCGCAGCGTTGGCTTCCCGCGCGGCCCTGATACCGTTCACGCAGATGTCCGCCGGTCTGGACTTCACACCTTCCTCGTAGTAAGGCACGTTGATCTGCCTGGCGAGGGTGACAAGCTGGTCAACGGCGGCGGGACGATAGGTGTCCGCCGCGATCAGAAAGGGCTGGCGTTTGTCCTTGCGTAGATGGACGGCCAGCTTGGCCGCCGTCGTGGTTTTACCGGAACCCTGCAACCCCACCAGCATGATGACATGGGGTTTGATGCTGCCGGAGAAATTCAGCCGCCCGGCTTCACCCAGGGTGTCTATCAGTTCTTCGTGAACGATCTTCACCACCTGCTGCGCCGGTTTGAGGCTTTTGGCGACTTCCGCGCCGACGGCGCGTTCCTTGACGCGCTTCACAAAATCCTTCACCACCGGCAGGGAGACATCGGCTTCCAGCAGCGCCAGGCGCACCTCACGCATGGCCGTGTCAACGTCTTTTTCCGTCAACTTGCCGGTGCGCCCCAGGTTGTCAAAAATCCCTTGCAAACGCTCGCTCAGATTTTCAAACATGCAGGAAAGCACTCCCCTTATAAAGCGTAAAAATTGTAGATGAATGGAAAGATTCCGTCAAGATGGGGGTTCAGGGGAGGGGTAAGGCCGCGCCGGAGGGTGAAAGCCGACCGGCTGAAGGAAAAAGCCGACTGAAAGGTGGCTGGCAGGGCGTGTGAGTCAGGCGCGGTGGGCGGCTTACCGGCATCAGTCAGCCAAGACCATGAGTGGTGACAATCATGGGTTTGGGCGGTGATGGGTTTAGAATAGGTTGATACCTGGCTGACTCGCGCGCTTACATTGTTTGCAGTACATTTGAAAAGCGGCATAATTTTGTATTTATTTTATTCAGTCGTAAGGTAAACCAGTGTAGGTTGTAAGCGGGTTTACGGCAAGATGTAATACCTTCACCTGTTGGTAATTCGAGGAGGAGAGTTCATGCACAGGCTTTTATTGGCTGGCAGGGGCGGTCCGCTCGCGCTGCTGGCGGTGGCGCTGGCGCTGGTCGTCGGCATCCCAGCCCAGGCGCAGACGCCGCTACCGGCGAAACCGGCGCTGTTGCTGCCGCCGCCCGCGTTTACGGTCAGCAATCCGCGCCCGACGCTGTCGTGGCAGATGGTGGCGGGGATCAGCGCCTATGACATCCAGGTTGATAATAACGCCGATTTCAGCAGCCCGGAGCAGACGGCACGGGTGATTGATGGCACGCGCTTCACGGCGGCAGAACTGCCGAACGGCAGGTACTACTGGCGCGTGCGCTCGGTGAACGGCGACGGCGTGACGGGCGAGTGGAGCCAGACGCGGCAGATCGCCATTAATACGGCGCTGCCGATGGAACCGGAGTGGATGGGCGAGCAGTACGTGAGTGGGCCACAGTTCGGCATTCCGGCGGGGCAGCCAACGGGGCAGGTGGTCATTAACGAGGTGTGTACCGAGGTCTGCGATGGGACAGGGGATACGGTTGAGCTGTACAACGCCGGGACAACGCCGGTGGACATCACCAACTGGCGGCTGACGCTGTATATCACGCTCGTTTCCCTGGGTGTGCCGTCCAACGTTTTGTTCCTGGATTATTACCTTCCCGCCTATGTTCTGGCCCCGAACGATTACGTCAGCATCGTCGAAGGGGCAGCGCCCGGTTCACCAGACCCCGATAAAATCTATCTTGGTCCAAATAACAACATTCCTTACGTCGGCGGCAGCGCGGGTGCGATCATGCTGCGCAGCACCGCGCCAACCGGCATTGATTTCGTGCGCTTCCGGGGTAGTACGCTGACATCCACCGTCGCGCCGCCCGCCGGCACGACCTGGCTTGGTCCTGACCCCTTCTCGAACCAAAGCAACGACTCGTTTGGGCGGGATGCGTTTAGCCTGGACACCAACCGGGGCAGCGACTGGAGCCAGCCACAGAACGACACGATCAACGCCGCCAACCAGCCGCCCGCGCCGACGGTCGCGCCGACGCTGGCGCCGGTGCAGACCGCGCCTGCCGCCAACGCGATCTTTAACGGCGCCCTGGGTTTTAACCTGCGCTGGAATCCCGTTCCCAATGCGACGGTATACCACTGGGAACTGTATGCCACTGCCTGCACCGGCAGCCCAATTTTCTCGCCGACGACAACCAATCTGTTTGCAAGCGTCGGCGTGAGTCTTGATGGTGTATTTTACTGGCGGGTGCGGGCCGAAAACCCGGTTGGCAACGGGCCGTGGAGCACCTGCCGCAAATTCACGGTGGATAACACGGCGCCGACCGTCGCGCCGATGCTGATTTCACCCACTGGCGGCGTGATTTTAACGACGCCCAAGCCGCTGCTGAAATGGAGCAGCGTGGCCGGCGCGGCGCGATACGAAGTCGCGCTGGAATACGGTGACTCGGCGAACCCGGAAACGATTGCGACGGTCACAACGACCTCGTTCACGGTTATCAATCCGCTCCAGCCCTCGCGTTTTCTGCCCCAATGGTACTGGTGGCGGGTGCGCGCGCTGGATACCGCCGGCAACGCCGGGCCATGGAGTGGCGTGACGAACTTTGACGTAGCGACGGCAACGGGCGCGGCGCCAACGCTGAACTACTCCAGCGGGAGCGTGGTCATTCTGTCGTGGCTGCCGGTGAGCTGGGCAAACGGCTACGAACTTCAGGTAGATGACTCCTCGACCTTCACCAGCCCTGAATACGTCGAGTTTGACGTGCCGCGTGACGCCGAATCGTGGATTGCCGGGCCGCTGCCGCGCGATGGGCTGTACTACTGGCGCATCCGGGCGAAACGCGACGACGGGACGTGGGGCGGCTGGAGCAGTGTTCGCTCGTTTGTGATCCGGTTCTAGGCGGGGAGGTGAAGCGATGATTCACAAAAAGATGCTTACGGCTGGTCTGCTGACCGTTCTGGTCGCGGTTCTCTCCCTCGCCAGCGCCGGTGTTGCGGTCGCGCAGGATGCGCTGCTGGCGAAAGCGCGGGAACAGGGAACGGTCGCGGTCATCGTCGGGCTGCGGATGACGTACAGCCCAATGGGTGAGTTGAGCGGGGCGCAGGCCGCCGACCAGATGGCGCGGATTCAGACGGCGCGGCGGTCGCTGGTGACTCAGTTGGGCAGCCAGGCAGTGGTGAAAGCCGATTCGTTCAACTGGCTGATTCCGTTTGTAGCGATGCAGGTGACGGCGGAAGGCGTGCAGCAGTTACGCGCATCGCCGCTGGTGTTTTCGGTGCAGGAAGATCGCATCCTCAAGCGGACTCTGGTGCAGAGCACACGCGTCATCCACGCCGACGAAGCCTGGGACTGGGGTTACGATGGCGAGGGCTGGGCGGTGGCCGTGCTGGATACGGGCGTGGACGCAACCCACCCGATGCTGAGCGGGGGTAAGGTGGTAGCCGAAGCCTGTTTTTCGTCCAATATCGCGTCGTCGCCGATTGGCCCATCACAGGAAATTTGCAGCACTGTCGCCTCGGCGGCGGCTGGGCAGATTACGGCGACCGGCCCCGGCGCGTCGTCGCCGAATGACTGCATCGCCAAAGTGACCGGGGATGACAGCGGGTGCAGTCACGGCACACACGTATCCGGCATCGCCGCCGGGAATGGCAGCGTCGGTGGCACGTTATACCAGGGGGTAGCGCGCGCGGCGCGACTCATCGGCGTTCAGGTGTTCAGCTATTTCACCAGCGCAAACGACGTGTATACCTGGACTTCGGACCAGATCAGCGCCCTGAACTGGGTGTACGTCAACCGGGACGGTTTTGCGGTGCCGGTGGCGGCGGTGAATATGAGCATCGGCGGCGAGTTCTACAACAACCAGACGACCTGCGATACCGTGTATGCCGCCACCAAAGCCGCGATTGACAACCTGCGGTCGGTCGGCATCGCCACCGTGATCGCGTCCGGTAACGATGGCTTTACCACCGGTATCGGCGCGCCGGGCTGTGTTTCAACGGCTATCGCGGTCGGCGCGACCGACAAGTTTGATGTACCGGCCACGTTCTCGAACAGCCAAGCCATGCTGGACCTGTACGCGCCGGGGGTCTTCATCTGTTCGTCAGTGGTCGGCGGTACAAGCTGCTGGGATGGCACTTCGATGGCAACGCCGCACGTGGCAGGGGCGTGGGCGGTGCTGAAAGATGCCTACGATGACACCTGGAGCGGCGGCAACGCTACGGTGGAAGCGGTCTACCGGGCGCTGAAAGACACAGGCCGACTGGTGACACGCGCCGGTGTCACGCGCCCGCGCATTGACGTGGGGCGCGCGGCGCGTTTGATCGCCGGGCAGATCACCCTGTCGAGCGCCGCCGCCGTCCCGATTCCCAGCCGGTTTTTCACCCGTGAGGTGACGCTGACGTGGACGTATCTGAGCTGGGCATCACGCTACGAAATTCAGGTGGACAACACCAGCACCTTCACCAGCCCGGAATACGCGACGACCGTTCCCGGCGGTTCCGGTGTACCGTTCCCCAGCGCCAGAACCGGGTCGCTGTCCGATGGCACGTATTACTGGCGCGTGCGCGGAATTACAGCGACGGGCACGTTCGGCGCGTGGAGTCCGGCGAGCACCTTCGTGGTGGAGGCGCAGCGAAACGCGTATCCGTAACCAGTTGTTTGATCGGTTAAACCTGATGGTCCTTGACATTCAACACCGGTAAAGGCTTTCTGTAGGGACATGGCGCCGCCTTGTCCCTACAATACCGAACCTGATCGTCAAATCTCATGGGGCGCACACCGTGCGTCCCTACACATTTAAGGGGATGGCGCGAGGGAATAATACTGCCGGTTATGGTAGGCGAGAGGCAGCACATCGGGCCGATGGGCGGTGGCAAGCACCTTACCCACCACGATATCGCTGCCGCCGCCGTCGTAAATGGCGTGGACGCGGCAGTCCACCCAGGCCAGCGCGTCCACCAGAACCGGCGCGCCAGTGACGGCATAAAACGTCTCGATGCCGTAGAAGCGGTCCGCACCTTCCGGCAGCGGCGTAAAGCCGGCGAACTGCGCCGAAACATCGGCCTGTCCCTCGCGCAGCATGGAAGCGGCGAAGATACCGGACTCACGCACCAGTTGCAGCGGGAGGATGGTCTTTTGCAGGCAGATCAGCACCAGCGGCGGCTCCAGCGATACCGAGGTAAACGAACTGACGGTGACACCCGCGCGGCGGTCACCCAGCGCCGTTGTCACAACAACGATGCCGCTGGTCCACTGCCGCATGGTTTCCCGTAACGCTTCTGGGGCCGCCGTCATGGTCTTATATCCCGTGTGAGGTAAGGTCTGAACAGACAAGAGAAAATCCTATCGCCAATACTACCGTTAAGTCTGTTCAGTATACCCCGGCTGTGTTGGTTCAATATTGTACAAAGGTTTGAAAGGTGGATTAATGTTTGAATAGAAACGCCGCCATACGCGGCACGAGATCGCTCAAGTCGCGCAAGCCAGCGGCAAAAGCGGCCTTCGCGCTGCCGATGATAAGCGTGGGCACGTCGTTTTCGGTATGGCTGCGGCTGCTGACATCTTCCAGATTGCCGTGATCGCTGGTGACGATGACCAGCCCTTCGTCGTCGTCCCACGTTTCCAGAATGCCGGCCATCACGCCGTCGAATAATTCCAGCAGTTCGACGCCACGCTCCACCGGCCCGCGGTGGCCGACGTGATCGGTCATCCAGTGGGAGTGCATGGCAAAGGCATAGTCGCGGGACATTTCCACCAACCGGCGCCCGGCCTCACGCGGGGTGTAGACCGGCGTGTCCGTCAACCTGAGGTAGGTGTGCCAGCTTTGCCCGGTCCATTCGGGCGTCAGCGCGCGCCCGGCCAGCAGTTCGTCCATGCCAAACAGTTCCTGCCCGCCGTCGTAAGCCGCCTGCTGGATGCTGGAACGCAGCGTTTTGCCACGCGCGATATCGTGGTGCAGGCGCGGGGGGTAGGCATCAAGCAGGGCAGCGGACAGGCCGCGCGCCCGCACCTGCTTAAAAAAGCTGTCCTGCGCCAGAACGCGGCGAATCGCTTCGTTCGGCTTTGGCCCGTAATGCTCGCCGAGGATTTGCGGCAGGTTGCGCCCGGTCAGAATCGTCGCCTGACCGGTGGCGCTCTGTGGTTTGCCGGGGACGCCGAGGCGGGGGTCGGTTGGCACGAAGCTGGCGCGGGTGCTGTGCTGGATGCCGGTCGTCCGCAGCCAGCGGTGGCCGTTTGCCAGCGCCGTCAGGGTGGGCAGACTGGCGGCGGCCAGCGGGTTCACTGCCGGATTATCGTCGCCCAGGCCAACGCCATCGAGGAACAGCAGCAGGATATGCATGATTTACGGCGCAGCCAGCGCCAACTGAGCGGGCGACGGCGGGCGATTGCTGCGCCACACTTCCTGTCCCTGAGAGTCAAACAGCACAAATTCCGGCGTGTAGGAAAAACCGAGTTTCTGCCGCAGAGCGCGGCCCATCCCGGTATGAATGTCCACGCGCAGGATGTTAAAACGATCCTGTATCTCGGTGACGATCTGATCAACGGTGGGGCGGGCGCTGACACAGCCGAGGCAGTAATTGCTAAAAAATTCGAGAAAGGTGGGTTTGCCGTTGCCCAGCGTGGCCTCTGCCATGCTGAGTTCGCTCACATCGCTGCTGCCGGGGCGTACCAGCAGCCACACGCCGCCGGCCAGCAGGATGAGCACGGCGACACCAAGCAGCGTCAGCGGCCAGCGGACGCGCCGCCAGCGCAGCAGCACCAGCAGCGCCAGCGCCAGCCCGGCGCTTAAAAACAGATACGAATACTGGTTAAAAACCTGCGCCATGCCTATCTGCGCTCGTTCGCGTAGTCCAGAATAAACGGATTGGTAGCCCGTTCCTGGCCGATGGTGGTCAGTTCCATGTGCCCGGGCAGCACCTGCACATTATCTCCCAACGGCAGCAGTTTTTCAAAGATCGAGCGCATCAGTAAGTCATAGTCGCCGCCCGGCAGATCGGTGCGCCCGATACTGCCGGCAAATAAACAATCGCCGCTGAACACCAGATTGCCGTCACGGAAGTAAAAGGCGACATGGCCGGGCGCGTGGCCGGGGGTATACAGCGTTTCCAACGCAATCGCGCCGAGCGTGATGGTTTCCGGTTCGGTGGTCAGCAGGCGGTCAGGCGCGGCAGCTTCCGGGAATGGTCGTCCGGTGAACAGCACACCCTGCTGCGGCAGGGTCGCCAGCATCGGCGCGGCTTCGGCATGGATGTAAAACGGCGCGCTGGTCAGTTCCTTCAGTTCCCGGCTGGCAAGCACGTGATCGAAGTGGGCGTGGGTCGCCAGAATCAGCCTGATGGTCCAGCCGGCGGCCTGCGCCGTTTGGAGCAGCAGCGGCGCGTTATCCACCGGGTCAATCACCAGCGCCTCGCGGGTGTTGGTATCACCAACGATGTAAGAGTGGGTCGCCGCGATGCCGAGGGTCAGTTGTTTGATTTCGATGGTCATAATGGGCCTCGTGGGGTACGGACACGATATATATCGTGTCCGTACAAAATCCATGTCTACGCCGTTTTTTCGACCAGCGCCGGTTGGCGGCGCAGCACCAGCGCCAGCAGCGTTCGCAGTTCGTCCATTTTCAGCAGGGTGGCGACGGCCAGAAACACGCCGGCGCCGACGCTCACTTCCACGCCGATCTGGATGATCGTCCAGGCCAACCCGCGCCCGGCCAGTCCCAGACTGTGCCACGTGGCATTGAGCAGCACAATCGCCAGCGCCATGATCAGGCTGGCGGCCAGCGTTTTGAGCACGGTGCGCGCCAGGGCGTTTTCGTTGATGCCATGCCAGCGGCGGCGCAGCGCCACCAGCAGCGCGCCGACCTCAAAGGTCGTGCCGAGCGTGTTCGCCAGCGCCAGCCCGCCGACGTTGCCAACAAACAGCGGCGTGCCCAGGTAGCCAAACTGCTCCATCACCATGTGGTTGACGTAACCGGCTTCGACCCGCGCCACGCCGGACAGCAGGAAGGCCAGCGCCAGGTTAATGGCCGCGCCGCCGAGCGCCGCCCACAGCGGCGTGAGCGTGTCCTTATCGGCGTAAAAGCTGCGGGCGACCACTTCCAGCGCCGAATGCACGACGATGCCAAGCGCAAAAAAGCGCAGCGTCGAGTAGACCAGCGCCGAGGCGGAAGCATCAAACGCACCGCGTTCGAGCAGGCTAATCAGCGGCTGGCCGACGAAGATCAAACCGATGGCCGACGGAATGCTGGCGATCATAATGAAGCGCAGCGCGCCGGACATGGCGTTGCGCTTGCCAGCCTCATCGCCGATTTCGCTGAGGGCGGCCAGCGTAGGGAAGATGACGGTGCCCATCGCCGTGCCGATTAACGTTTGCGGGATTTGCATGAGCCGCCAGCCCCAGTTGAGCGCGCTGACCGAACCCTCACCCAGGCGCGAGGCGATGTTGTTCATGATGAGGAAGTTGAAGCTGAACAGCCCCAGCCCGGCGACACGCGGCAGCATCAGCCGGACGACACGCCACAGCACGGGGTCGCGCAGGCCAAGTTCCGGCAGCCAGCGGGCGCGGAAGCGAACCAGCCCCGGCACCTGAATCAGCAGGTGCATGGCCGCGCCCAGCACCGCGCCATAAGCGATGCCACGCACGCCAAACGGCCTGATGAGCAAAATCACACCCAGCAGAATGCCCACGTCAAACATGATCGGCGCGAGGGCGGGGGTGAGAAAGTGGTTAAAACTTTGCAGGATGCCCATGACAATGCCGCTGACGGAAAAGATCAGCGTGCTGAGGAGCAGAATCCGCATCAGTTCAACCGTCTGCTGGCGACCGATTTCGTCAAAGCCCGGCGCGACGACGTTGGCGACGAGCCAGGGCGCGATGACAAACACAATGGCGCTGACGATAAACGTAGTCAGAAATACGGTGTTGATGACGTGGCTGGCCGTGCGCCACGCGCCGTTCATGTCGTCGCGCGCCAGAAAGCCGCTGAAGATGGGGATAAAGGCGTGCGCCAGCGCGCCACCGGCGATGAGCGTGAAGATCAGTTCCGGGATGCTGTTGGCGGTGACAAACGCATCCCATTCGCGCCCGACGCCAAACACGTTGGCGATGATGATCGTTTGCCCCAGGCTGATGAGCTTGGCCGCGCCAAAGGCGATCATGACCACAAGCGTGGAGCGGGCAAGCTGGCGCGTGCGTTTTTCGACGGTGGGAGTCATGGGCATTCTCCGTAGGGGCGGGTTTCGAAACCCGCCCCTACATCGTTACAGATTCAACTTGTCCAGCGCGTCCTTGGCAGCGGTGAAGCGGGGGTTGTGCGCCAGCGCCTGACGGAAGGCAGCCGAAGCCTGCTGCTTTTGGCCCTGCGCTTCCAGCACCCTGCCGTTCCAGTAGTGCGTTTCCTCGACGTACTCACCGCCGTTGTTGAGGTTGGCCTTCACCAGCGCCAGGACATCGTCGTAGCGCCCGACGTTAAAATAGGCCTCAAACGGCCCGAACTGGTACAGCGTCATGCGCCAGGGCGCGCCGATACGCCGCGCCTGATCGAAGGCCGACGCCGCCTTGTCGTATTCACCCAGTTTGGTGAGCGATGACCCCAGGTTAAACCAGGCGAAGGCGTTGCCGGGGTCGGCCAGGGCTTCCTGGCGGGCGGTTTCCGCCGCAATTTCGGCGGCCTGCAGCGGGTCGGCCAGCGGGCCGAGGATGTCCCGCACTTTCATTTCTTCTTCCTGACGGTAGAGGACGATAAACGTCCGGTTGAAGTTCTGCCAGGCGCGGTCGAAGTCGGCATACGAGTCGGTGCGCCCGCTGCCTTCGCCGATGCCAACGTAGCTGTCGTAAATGTAAAAGACGCCGGTGGAGTCGTCGTAGCCGACCACCGTTTCGTAGTGGCCAATCCAGTCGTAGGCTTCGGCATCCAGCACGCTTTCAACAACGACCGGGAAGCCGTTGGCGATAAAGGTCTTGAGCAGTTCCATACTGCCGCCGATGCGCGTCAAAGCACGCACGCCGGTTTCCTCGTTCACAAACGCGACCATCTCGCCGGGGCTAACGTTTTTATCCTCCTTGCTCGGTTTCAGGTAAGCCGCGGCGACTTCCTGACCTTCCTTCCAGCCGTAGTAGCTCAGGGCCATCGTGATGTTGGCCGGGCCGCAGTTGTTCCAGGTCTGCTTGACGTGCGTGAACCCGCCCAGCACCCGCGAGACGGGGCGCACCTGCGCCGCTGCCTGGAGCGTGCTTTGCATGGGGGCGCTGGTCGGTTGGGCGGGCGCTTCGGTCGCTGCCTGCGCAACGGCGGTTTGCGTCGGCGCGGGGGTGGCGCTGGGCACGGGCGTCGGGCTGGCAGTCGGACTCGGTTCAACCTGAATCACGGCGGGCTGCTCCGGCGTTGCCGTTGCCAGTCCAAAGGGGGAAGACAGCAAATCCGCCGGCGAAATGGCCTCGGTCTGATCGGGCGAAACGGTCGGCAGGGTGGTATCCGGCGCGGGCACAGGCGGGTCAAAGGCGCGCAGGAACGGCAGATAATACTTGGCCGTTTCACGCTGGCCCGGCTGGAAAGCGGTGCGATAGAGCACAACAAACGCCGCACCGCCGAGCAGCCACAGCGCGGCCACGACGATCACCAGCGCCGGCAGCGTCCGGCGAGGCAGACGCCGGCGAAAGGCAAAGGCCGCCGCGAGCACGGCCAGCGTGACGACAACGGCAGCGACCAGCGCCAGTTGCAGCAGCGAACTGAGCGCCGGGCGACTTTGCAGCAGGATCAATCCGCCGATGCCCCCCAGCACCAGCACAATAAACAGTCCCAGGAAAACCGCCATCAACCCGCGTGGTGGCGGAGCGAGGGGATCACGTTGATCTCGCATCCGTACCGTACTCCAATTATTCTGCGTGTCCATTGTACTTCCACCATCCGGTGTCTGCCGCCTGTTCCCATCGTTACGTTAAGGCTCAGCAGGGCGGCACGGCTTGTATACTGGCAAAGGGCGCAGTGTAACGATTTTTTCATAGCTGCGCCAGACGCGCAGGGGAGCAGGCTGACGATTGCCATACGCTCACCCCACGCCGGGCGCGATTATAAACGCTGCGCTGGCTTTGCGCGATACCGTATGTTGGGTGGCGAGGCTTGACGGGGAAAAGACGAGACGATTATAGTAAGGCGGTGGAGTGACCATGCGGACGTATCGAAATCGTATCCTGACCGGCTTTGCCATCGTCTTTGTCATCTACGCCGCGCTGCTGGTGCTGACTAACGCCAGCGACCTGCTGGCGCATCTGCGAAGCTATCCCTGGGCGCTGTTTATCCCGGTGATCGGGCTGAAGGCGGGCGCGTGGTTCCTGCGCTTCTGGCGCTGGCATTATTACCTGTGGGTGATCGGCGCCAGTCAAAAAATCAGCGTGGGGGACAGCGCCATCCTCTTTGTGTCCGGCTTTGCGATGGTGGTGAGTCCCGGAAAGCTGGCGGAACTGCTGAAGGCAGTGGTGCTGAAGGTCAAAACCGGCGTGCCGGTTGCCCGCAGCGCGCCAATTGTGATCGCCGAGCGGGTGATGGACGGCGTGGCGGTGCTGGCGATGCTGCTGCTGGCCTATTTTCTCGCCGGCAGCGCGATTGACATGGGCGCGTACCGCCTGCTGGTATTCCTGTCCGGCGGGCTGCTGGTGTTCGGGCTGGTGGCCGTGCAGATTCGGCCACTGGCCTATATTGTGCTGAACCTCATCCACCGATTGCCGATGGTGAAACGGCTGTACCACCCGCTGGTGGATTTTTACGAGAGCAGCCGGGAAATCTTCCACGTCCGGCACGTGCTGCCGACCGGCATCCTCGGCGGCGTGGCGCACCTGCTGGACGCGCTCAGTTTTTGCATCATCCTGTCGGGCTTCGGCCTCGACATCACCTGGACGCTGTATTTGCAGGGGGTGTTTATCACCGGCCTGACGGCGGCCATCGGCGCGCTGTCCGGCATCCCAAACGGCGCGGGTATCACCGAAGTGACCAGCAGCAGCATGATTACGGCGATCATCGCGCCCACGCATCCCGGTTTGACACCGGCTGTCGCGCTGGCGGCAGCGATGATCGAGGGCTTTTCGCACAAGTGGCTGCGGGTGCTGATGGGGACAGTGGTGGCGGTGGTGTTCCGGCGGCGGCTGTTTCCACCCTCGGTTGAAACGGCGCTGGCGGAAGCTGAAACGGGCCCACAGCGGGCGCATCCGGTTGAAAGCGAGGGCATGGCGGCATGAGCGAACGGTGGAACGTGGATTTGCACAGCCATACGCTGTGGTCGAAGGACTGCCTGACCTCGTTTGAAACGATCATCGAACTGTGCCGGCGGCGCGGCATCCACCGGATTGCCATCACCGACCATAACACGGCGGACAGCGCGCTGAAGATGCACGCCCTCGCGCCGGAACTGGTGATTCCTGGCGAAGAAATCATGACGCCGCAGGGCGAAATCCTGGCGTATTTTGTGCAGGAAAGCGTTCCCGCCGGACTGACGCCGGAGGAGACAATCCGGCGTTTACGCCAGCAGGGCGCGGTCATCAGCGTGTCACACCCGTTCGACCGGCTGCGCAAAGGGGCGTGGCAGGCGGATGATCTGCGGCGGATCGCCGATCAGGTGGACGCGATTGAGGTGTTTAATTCCCGCTGTCTGTTCCGGCAGGACAACGCCCGCGCGCTGGAATTTGCCCGCCAGCGCGGGCTGCCCGGCACGGCGGGGTCGGACGCACATACGCCGCTGGAATATGGCCGCGCGGTCGTGCAGCTTGCGCCGTTTAACACGCCGCAGGAATTTCTGGAGTCGCTGCGGCAGGGACAGGTGGTGGAACGGCTGAGTCCCTGGTTTGTCCACGCGGGCAGTACGGCAGCCAAGTGGTCGAAGAAGCTGGGGTTAAGGCCGCGCCAGTGGGCGGGGGGATAGAATCGGGCGGGTAGCCGGACGCTGAAAGCCGTCCGGCTGAACGAGAAAGCCACCTGGAAGGTGGCTGGCAAGACAAGTTATCATGTTCTTCAGCCTGCTGGAGCAGGCTTACCGGCACGCGTCAGCCAGGGAGCTTTCCTACGAACGGGGGTGGATGTCCCCTGAGTGAAGACCCCTGGCGCTGCAAAACGTTTATGGATGACCGAAAACAGATTCATGGAATGTAGGGGCGAACCGCCGATTCGCCCCTACGAAAAATCCTTGTACCGGTTTTCATTTAACCGTTTGAATCTATCCATAAACCCAAAATCCGCTGGTTGGCCGCCAGAGGCTAAAGCCGTCCGGCTGCCGGTTGGCGGCGGGAAGTCGGCTGAAGCCGGCTCAAACCCGCCGAGGAGCCATCCCTCCAAGTCCATTTTGTATCTGTCAAAAGCTGTTTACGAATAGACACTTAACCTGACAGGCATGGGGCGAACCGCCGGTTTGCCCCTACGATTCCTGTAACCGTTCGTGGGCAACTTCCAGCACGCGCCCGCCAATGTCCGCCGCCAGGCCGGGGTCACTGCTGTTTTCCAGCACAACGGCAATGGCGACACCGCGCCGACCGGCCAGCGTGGCAAACCCCACAAACCACACCTGCGACTGGTCGCCGGAATAAGCCACCGCCGCATGGCCGCCAATGTCGCGGTTGGGGCGGGCGGCATTCTGCGCCGCGCCCTGCGCCACTGCCAGCCGCATCATATCCTGAAGCTGGCGCGCGGTGTTGGCCGTTGTGATCGGCAGGGTGTTACCGGACGCCTCGACAGGCGTCCAGCGGGAATCGTTCGGAGCACGGGTCGCCAGCAGGGCGCGCGGCGCCGGCGCGTTGCCGTCGTTAACAATCGCGGCGGCGATGGTCGCCATTTCCAGCGGCGTCACCGTAAGCGTACCCTGGCCAAGCGCCGTTTCCAGTAGGGTTTCCGGACGCAGGCGGAACAACGGCGGCGTCGGGGTGGGGCGCTCTTCGGGTTCGGCCACGAAGCCGGGCAGCGTGGGCGGCTGGTGCAGGCGGAAGGTATCAAAGGCGGCCTGCACCGTGCTGAACCCCAGACTAGTGATGAGGTCGGCAAAGGGCGCGGGACAGGCAAAGGCGTAGGCTTCGCGCAGCGTCAGGGCGCGACCGGGCAGCAGGGCGGCACAGTTCAGCGTCACGCCATTGACCTGCACCGGTCGGGTGGCGTTCTCCTGCGGCGCATCCATCGGGTAATCGGTGAGCAGCGCGGCGGCGACCAGCGGCGTTTGCAGGGCGCTGCCGGGCTGGTAGTTGCCCTGCAGGGCGCGGTTAAAAAACGGATTGCCGGCGGCCTGGATCAGCGTTTCCCAATCGGCATCAAGCGTGTTGGGGTCGTAAGTGGGGCGGCTGACGAGCGCCAGCACGTCGCCTTCCGGCACGGCCAGCACAACGACGGCGCCGGTTTGCCGGGCCATCGCCTGCGCTGCCGCCTGCTGGATCGCCAGATCAAGCGTAAGCTGCACGTCCGAACCCCGGCGCGGCTGGTGCAGGATGCCGGTGTCAAAATAGGTGCTCAGGGTCTGCGGCAGGTCATCCCCGCGCAGGAGGGCGTTAAAGGCCGCTTCCGCGCCGTTGACGCCGTAACGCAGACTGGCGTAGCCGAGCGCGCCGCTGGTCTCCGGGTGCAGGTAGCGCCGCGCCGCGCTGCCGTCGGGCAGTGTTTCCGATGTTGCCAGCACGTCACCATTGCGGTCTACCAGATCGCCGCGAATGAGGCGCGCTTCCGCTTCCACCAGGCGCGGGTTATCGCTGCGCAGCAGGATCGTGTCCGGGCCGGCGATAGCCCAGTACAGGGCGGCCAGACCAACCAGCCCGAAGGCGGCCAGCACGCCGATCAGCAGACGGGTGATTTCGCGCGTGAACTGCATCAGGTTGATTCCGCAACGGACAGCCGGAGCAGCAGCCCGACGATGACAAAGCTGGCAAGCAGTGAACTGCCGCCGTAGCTCATAAAGGGCAGGGTGACGCCGGTCAGCGGCATCACTTTCAGCACGCCGGCCATGATAAGCAGGCTCTGGGTGGCGATGAGGGTGCTGAGGCCGACGGCCAGCAGCGCGCGGAACGGTCGCCCCTGCTGCTGGATGCCGGTGCGCAGGCCACGCGTGAACAGCGCCGCGATACACACCAGCGCCACGATCACCCCGTGCAGCCCCCATTCCTCCGCCAGCGCCGCAAACACAAAATCCGAGTGAACTACCGGAATGTAGGTGGGCGACCCCTGACCCACTCCCTGACCGAAGATGCCGCCGGCGGCGAAGGCCAGCAGACTCTGCACGATCTGGAAGGCGCGGTTATCGGCTTCCGGCCAGGGGTTCAGCCAGATATCCACCCGAAGCTGCACCACGCTAAATTCACGGTAGGCGATCACCCCGGCGATCAGAATAAGCAGCGCGCCGCTGACCAGAATCAGGCGGTAGCCGCTGGCGACGTAGAGGAGCACCAGAAAGACGACAAAAAAGAGCGCCGCCGTGCCCAGATCACGCTGCCAGATGAGGATGATAACGGACAGCCCCCACATCAGCAGGATAGGTCCAAACACGCGCGGCGACAGCGCCAGACGCGGCGCTTCGCCTTCCAGCCCCTTCGCCCGCAGGGCCGGGTACTGTTCCGCCAGATAACTCGCCAGGAAGGCGACCAGAATGATCTTGAGCGCCTCCGACGGCTGGAAAAAAACCGGCCACAGACCAAGCCACAGTTCCGGCGCGCCGGCTTGGCCGGATGGATTCGTGCCAAACACGATGGTCAACCCCAGCAGCAGCAGGCCGCCCAGCAGCAGGATATAGCGGTAGTTGCGCAGCCAGCGCAGGCTGTGCGGCAGGCTGGCCGCCAGCAGCAGCGCGCCGGTGGACAGCAGCAGCCACACGGCCTGCCGTTCGGCGAAGGGCGGCGCGAGGCGGGCGATCAGCACCAATCCCCAGCCACTGAGGAACATCACCAGCGGGAAAAACAGCGGGTCGTGGCCGGGCAGGCGCTGATGCAGCACACGCCGGCCAAACACCGCGCAGGCGGACCAGACCGCCAGCAGAAAGCCGTGGGTCAGCAAACTGGCCGGGCGCAGCAGGGTGAGCGCCGCCAGATTGGTAAACAGGAACGCCCAGGACAGGCCGAGCAGCACGGTTTCCCGATGCCAGCGGCGAAATGTGGTGGGCCGGACAAGCGACGCAGTCACATCAACCTTCGGCGAAATAGCGGCCAACGATGGGTTTCAGGCGCTCCAGGATGGCCTGCGGTACGGCTTTCCGGTCGGTGAGCAGGGCGGTTTGCAGCGCGTGATGACAGTCGCAGTCGGCGGTTTCGTCCAGCCGTTCCACGGCGGCGGCAACGGCCATCTGCACGATTTCGATATTACGCTGCATGGTGGCAATGACCTTATCCACAGTAACCGGCTCTTCACTGACGTGCCATGAATCGTAATCGGTGATGTGAGCGATGGTGGCGTAAGCAATTTCGGCTTCCCGCGCCAGAAAGGCTTCCGGCGCGGTGGTCATGCCGATCAGGCTGCATCCCCACTGGCGGAAGATGTTACTTTCCGCTTTGGTGGCAAAGCGCGCGCCGTCTTCGATCAAAAACGTGCCGCCCCTGTGGACCGTGCCGCCGACCTTAATCACCGATCGGTAGAGCAGGTCGCACAACTCGCGGCAGAACGGCTCCGCCACCGAGACGTGCGCGACCAGGCCGGTGTCGAAGAACGAACGCGGGCGCTGCCCCATCGTGTAATCAAATAATTGGTCGGGGATGACGAGATGGCCGGGCGCGTAGTCTTCGCGGAGCGAGCCGCAGGCGTTGACGGCGATGATGTGCCGGACGCCAAGCTGCTTCAGCGCGTAGATGTTGGCGCGGTAGGGGACGGTAGACGGGGTATAGATGTGCCCCACGCCGTGCCGCGCCAGGAAGGCAACACGCCTGCCGCGCAGCGTGCCGACAACAATTTCGCTGCTGGGATTGCCAAACGGAGTTGGGATGACATGGGTAATTTTATCGGTAATTTCGGGCATCTGGTACAGTCCCGACCCGCCGATAACGCCGATGCTGACCGGTTCATTCATAGGCGAAAGCTGCTCCTGAAACAATTGTTAGTTGCCAGTTACCAGTTACCAGCCAATAGAATTAGCTGAGTTGAGCAGGGGCGAACCGTCCGTTCGCCCCTGCGGATCATCATTCACGGTTCCAGTTCGACGCGGAACCGGGCCTGGCCGATGCCGATGACATCACCCTCGGTGAGCACCACCGGCGCGGTCACGGGCATATCGTTTAACATGGTACCGTTGCGGCTGTTCCGGTCTTCCAGCCACCACTGGCCGTCACGCATGGCGACCAGCGCATGTTCGCTGCTGGCAAAGCTGTCGCTGATCGGCACGGTGTTGGTCGGGGCGCGCCCCAGGCTGGTGATCGCCAGCAGGGGGTAGGTTTCGCCGGTGGCAACGGTGTGGCCGTCCAGTTCGCGCAGCGCCACCAACCGGCCATAACTGCGCCGCCGCGCGGCCACGCCGGAGGCGACGTGGCTATAATCCCGCCACAGCGCCAGGAATAACACCACGAGGACGGCGGCCAGCAGCAGACCAGACACGATTCGCAGCAGCAGAAGGATAACGTCGGTGCTCATGAGGACTCGGACGGCGCAGGCGGGTAAACCCCGGTTTCAGTTTCGCTCAACGGATGGTCTTCCATATAAACCATCTGCGTGTTGCCGATGCGGATGACATCCCCGGCCTGGAGGGTGTGTTCCTTCACCCGCACGCCGTTCACAAACGTGCCACCCTGGCTCTGGGTGTCAAACAGCATAAACCGTCCCAGCCGCAGGCGGATTTGCAGGTGATGGCGCGATACAGTGCCGTCGTCCACGATGACGTGATTATCCCGGCTGCGGCCAATGTTGATGACATCCTGCTGGAGCGGAATCGGCGGCCTACCGTGAATGAGTAGCTGCGGGTTCAGCGGCGCGGGCAGGGCTGCCGGCGGTTCAACCCGCTGCATCAGCGCGGTAGTGCTGCGGCGGCGGTCGCTGTGCTGCGCCTGAACCATCACCGTGCCCGTGCCCAGACTAGCATCCGGCAGGATTTCGATCTGAGGCACGTTATTGAGGCGATAGCCGGCGTTGGTCGCCAGTTCGATCATATGCTGGCTGAGGATGTCGGCCAGGGCGGGCTGGCGGTGCAGCAGATGGTTCAGCACGTCGCTATTCAGGAGGATGGTGAAACGATCCGGCGCGACGGGGCGGGGGTCGCCCGGATGCCCGGCGATTGCGTTATCTTCCATGGCGCGGGACAGTTCGAGGGCGATGTCGTGGGCGTGGACTTTTTTCCCAAAGAACTGGGTAAACGCGCCCTCGACCAGCCGTTCAAGCTGTTCTTCCAGTCGGGTGATGTGCTGGCTGTTCATGGGGCGCATTATAGCCCACGCGCCCAGAGGCGACAATTGCGGATTAGGCCGAGGAATGTAGGGACACGGCATGCCGTGTCCCTACAGAAGGGGTTTAGCCAAACGGCGACGCCGGTACGGTCGGAACGTTGCTGCTCCAGACCGGGAAGATTTGCACCTGCTGGTCGGTTTCCCTCTGCTGGCGCAGGTCTTCCAGCCAGGTCTGGAAGGCGTTGTTTTTGGCGTCTTCCAACTGGGAGGGCGTCAGTTCGCGGTCTTCCCGCGCGCGTACCTGAATGATGTGATAGCCGAACTCGGTCTGCACCGGGCCGATGATTTCACCAACCGGCGCGTCGCGCACGGCATCGGCAAACGGTTTCACAAAGCCGGTGACGGGAGACCAACCCAAT
This sequence comes from Chloroflexota bacterium, assembly GCA_016223085.1. Lineage (GTDB taxonomy): Bacteria > Chloroflexota > Anaerolineae > Aggregatilineales > Phototrophicaceae > CFX2. The sequence continues at coordinate 104,620 of JACRPS010000003.1, read as the reverse complement.
TCGCCGCCGTTGGCACCCGAACCGGTGTCCTTCGAGACGGCCTGCGCCAGTGCAGCAAACGATTCGCCGGCGTGCAGCGCCGCCAGCACGTCCTGCGCCTGTTCTTCCGTATCCACCAGAATATGCCGGGCGTTCACAAACGGGCCGGTCTCGCCAATCCCCTGCTCGGCTGCGACGGCATCGCGCAGTTTTTCGCGCAGCACCTGGACCTCGAAGTAGGCGTTGATGTCACCTTCGCTCAAACCGGCATCGCGACGCAGAACATCGAAGAAGTTGTTACGGGTGGTATTAAACTGGTCGGCCTGCTGGGTCGCGTTAAGCGTCGGCTCCGGCGGGATGGTGGGGAAGGGCGTTACGGTGGCCGTCGCTTCGGCAGTCGCTTCCGGTGTTGGCGTCACGGTTGGTGTGGGCGACGGCGTGGGTGACACAAAGGGCGTTGGCGTTTCGGTCGGCGGCGTGGTGGCCGTTGGGGTGGTGGTCAGCGCCGCCGGGTCGTAGCCAAAAAATTCCTGGATACGCGTTTGAACTTCTTCCGGCGAGGCGGTAATCCCGCGGGCAGCGGCTTCCTGACGGACAATCTGCTCGTCCACCAGTTCGTTGACCACCGTGAGACCAAGCTGGTCGGGGATGCGCAGGTCAGACAGCCAGGTGCTGTACGGCTCCTGCTGGACAAGCTGGTTAACGTCAATACCCAGACTCTGGTAGGTGTTGATGACGTTGGTAAGCTGCTCGATCCGCAGCACGCGTTCCAGCTTAACGCGGCGCTCGAACTGGCCGACGGTGACGTTATCGCTGCCGACAGCAGCCACCACCTGATTGGGACGGATGATCTGGTCGAGGACGATGGCGATCACCAGAATCACGATGATGGCGGCGGCAGTAATCAGCGTGCCCTGGACAATCCGCCGCTGAAGCTGCTGTTCACGTTCGGCGCGGGAGCGATACTCACGGGTGAGGCCGCCCGCCTGCCGGCGTTCGCTGGCCGGCAGAATGGATTTGCGCTCGCCTCGGGTAGCTTTCGCGGCGCTGCCCGCCGGTTTGGGCGTCTGTTTGGGCAGGCCGGTGGTCTGGCGTTTGGTCATGCTAAACTCCTGCTGACAAGAAAATGGGCATAGTTACACTGCAACCATGCCCAGGAATAGTTTGCCCATCGGCAGCGGGGTTATTCTGCCGAAACGATAAACGGCAGCATTGCCAGATGGCGGGCGCGTTTGATCTCCCGCGCCAGTTCGCGCTGGCAGCGGGCGCAGTTGCCGGTCTGGCGGCGCGGCTTGATCTTGCCGGTTTCGTTGATGTACCGCTTCAGGGTTTCCACATCCTTATAATCAAAGCAGCGGCCTTCCGGGCAGTACTGGACGGTGCGGCCCCGGCCCCGGCGGCGGTCGCGGTCGGGACGGTCGACGCGGGATTCACGCGCGTCGTCCGGCGCGGCGATTTCGGTATCGGGAGTCATATCACTCACGTTGGTCTATCTCCTGTTAAAAGGCGTAATCGCCATCCTCGTTATTCTCATCGGTGAAATCCATATCCAGGTGCGGCTGATCGCGGCGACGTTCGCCCAGCAAAATCATCTCGTTCGCCACCAGTTCGGTGCGGAAGTGTTTTTTGCCGGTTTCGTCTTCCCAGCCGCGTGTCTGGAGCCGACCTTCGACGTAAACCTGCTGGTTTTTGGTCAGGTGGGATTTGCAGATTTCCGCCAGCGTGCCCCAGGCTACGACGTTAAACCATTCGGTTTCTTCACGGCGTTCACCCTCTGCCGATGTCCAGGTGCGGCTGGTCGCCACACTGAAGCTGGTCACGGGGCGGCCACTGGGGGTATACCGCATTTCCGGGTCGCGCCCCAGGTAGCCGATAATCATGACTTTGTTTAGCCCGCGTCCCATTCAAGTGCTCCTTCAATCTTCGTGCATCGTGCAGGGCTTAGTTGCGGTCGGTCCTGATGAGCAGATAACGCAGGATACTGGGGGACAGTTTGAGGTTACGTTCCAGTTCCGCCAGATTGGCCGGGTCCATTTCGGCAGTGAGGCAGACGTAATAACCTTCGCGCTGCTTGTCCAGCTCATACGCCAGCCGGCGGCGGCCCCAGCGGTCAACCTTCGTAACCTGGCCCATGCTGTTGGCCTCAACCCACGATTGGACCTGGCCGATGGCGTTGTTAATGACCTCGTCGCTGGGGTCATTGCGGACGATAAAGGTCAGTTCGTATGGATAACGCATAGGGAATCTCGAATTCTCCTTTCCCCGGGTTTGCCCCGCTGCGGCGCGGGCGCGCCGGCGCGAAGCGGAAAGCACAGTGTGTATCAAACACAGGGCGGAATGTTACCGGATGCCGCCGGTTTTGGCAACGGTGGATTCGGCCAGCGCCAGCCGGGAACTCGCCAGCGCCAGCGAGACCACCAGCCAGAAGAGCGTGATCGAACTCTGGAAATCCAGCCGGAAGAAATACAGGTCGGCGGTGGCGTTCAAGAGCGCGGTTATGAGCGCTGCGTGGTAGCCGATGTGAATGGACGCCAGATCAGGATTGGCACGCGCCGCCCGCCAGGCGGCCCAGCCGTACAGGAACACGCCGCCGATAGTGACGAGGAAGATCAGCAGGCCAACCAGACCGATCTGGTTTGCCATCATCAGGTACATGCTGGCGACGTTGGTGTAGATGTCAATCTCCGGCGTGCCGGTAAAGCCGACGCCCGTCACCGGGTAACGCTGAATCAGCCGCAGCGAGTCGCTGTATTCGCCCAGCCGCATTTGAGTCGAAAGATCGGAGGCGGTGAAGGCGTTGATGAAGTGTTCGATGAACCCCTGCGTCTGTGGCAGCAGGAGCAGGAGCAGGCCGCCGGCGAGCATCAGCAGCAGATACCGGCGATAGGGGCGGAACAGGCTGACAAACAGCAGGCCAACGGCGAAGGCCAGCATCGAAGCGCGGGAGAAGGTCAGCGCCAGCGCCGCGCCGACCAGCGCCAGCACGAGCAGGGTCAGCCAGCGCGTTCGCAGCACCGGCCTGTGCGCGAAAAGCTGGGGCGCGATCATAGCCGCCGAGATCGCCAGCATCCCACCCAGGGCGTTGGGGTCAACCCAGGTGCCGATGGCGCGTTCCGCCAGCAGGGGATTGTCTTCGATATAGCGCACGACGCCGCCGTCGGGGTAGCCGAAACGCGCCAGCCGCACGAGCAGGCGCTCGGTCACATCATCGGGCAGCACATACAGCACGAGCGCGGCCAGGGCCTGCGTTCCGGCAGCGATGATGACCACCAGCACCAGCCGCCGCAGCGTGGCCGGGTCGCGCAGCAAATCCACCAGGATAAACGTGAGGCCGATGCTGAGCAGCGTTTCCGCGAACTGGCGCAGAATGGCCGAGGTGGGTGGGGCATGGCGCATCCCCAGCAGGAAGCTGATAATCAGCCACATTACATACACGCCGATCAGCGCGTGAACGGGCGTCAGGCGCAGGGCGGAACGGCGTCCGGTCATCCACTGGAACAGGTAGACCAGCAGGAACGCGCCCAGCGCCACGTCGAGGAACGTCGGCGTCAGGCCGATCTTAAACGGCAGCGTGCCAAACGGCAGCAGGGCGGTGATGAGGATGACGCCGTACAGCGCCGCCGACACGCTGGTCAGCACGTATAACCCGGCCAGCACGCCCAATACCGCACCAACCGCGATCAGCGGTCCGGCGACCGCGACCAGCAGCCCCGCCAGCCCGCCGGTCAGCCCGATTGCCAGCCCGACCAGTACGGCATAACGGCGACGGTTAAACTGTGTTAACCATTCCTGCAAAGCATTGGATTGCATCATTATTCGTGTTGCGTAGGGACACGGCATGCCGTACCCTTACTGCCTATGGGGAAGGTCCCAGACCCTCCCCTGCGGTTTCCGGTTTATCCATGATTTTCCAAAAGACACCGCCACCAGTATACCCAACGCGCCCCACGTGACCAGGCTGAGGAGCGCGCCGGCGCGGTACGTGAGCGGATCGTAGGTGAAGCGCACGGTGTGGTCGCCCGCCGGGACAACGACGGCGGACAGCGCGCCGTAAGCGCGGAAGATGGCTGCCGGTTGGCCGTCAAGCGCCGCCTGCCAGCCGGGGTAATCCGGGTGCGCCAGCGTCAAGATTGCATCAGCCGGTGTGCTGACTTCGACGGTGAAGGACTCCGGCTTAAATCCGGTCACGATGGCCTGCGCTGTCTCTGGCGCAGTCCCGCTTCGGGTGATGCCGGGGTCACGGTTGAGGATGACGGCGCGGCGCGGCTGGAAGGCGGGGTCCTGAAGCATCGCGTACGCCAATTCGTCGCTGCTGGCTATTGTATAGTCATAGACGAGATGGGCGAACGGGCGGGGATTGGTCAGCCGGTGCAGATTCACTTTGCCGTAGCGATCTTCGCCACTGGCAATGACTTCACTCGCAACGGGCATCTGCTCCCAATCAGTATATACGTAACGGACCGCAAACAATTCCCAGGCCAGCGGATTAATCAGGTCGGGTTCAATGATACGGTACGGCCCGTCCAGCCACAGCGGGCTGATACCGCGCATGTCCATCAACCGGTACAGGCTGCCGAAGTTGTCATGCAGGCCGCGATAGCCATCCACACGAAAAGGTGTATCGTTGTCATTCAGTGGAATATCGAGCAGCGGCGGGTGTTCCGGCGGCATGACAAGCTGCTCGTCAGGCGGGATGGAATCGTAAGTCGCGGGCGAGTCCAGGTTGACGGTGAACAACTCAAAGGCCACCAGCGCGACCAGCAGCGCCAGCCGCAGGGGTTGGTGCGGGTTCGCCAGCAGCCAGGGGATCAGCAGCAGCGCGGCAGCGGCGATCACGGCGCTGAACACGACCGGATTCACAAACGGGCCGTAAGCCTCGTTATCGGACAGCCAGACGATGACGAGAACAGCAGCGAAAGTACCACAGGCAACCGTCAGTACGGCCAACGCCTGCTGGATTCGGCGCGCGGCCTTGAAGTCCTGCAATTTGTCGAAGGCGGCCAGATGCGACGCGCCTAACCCGGCCAGCAGCGCCAGGCTGTTGGCGACGAGATAGGCGGCGCGTTCCTGCCCCCGGAAGAAGCGCATCCCCGGCAGCAGATTGTAGAGCGCCGGGAAAACTGCGCTGTTCGCGCCCAGGCTGAGTCCCAGCCCCACCAGCGCCACCAGGCCCCAGAACAGGCTGCCCGGCACGCGCCGCCACAGCGCGATGACCGCCAGCGCCAGCGCCACCACGCCAACATACAACGGGGAAAACAGGCTCATCACGCCGGGGAAAAGCAACTGAACCACATCGCGGATGGGGAAGCCGTTGCCTTTTGCGTCATAGCTGAAGCCCACCCGCGCCGTGCGCGGCAGATATTCCAGACCGGGCAAAAGCTGCACCGCCGCTACCCCCAGCGCGATCAGCCCGAACAGCGCCGCGCCGAGCACAAACACGGCCCAAGGATAATGTTGCAGGTAAGCCCGATAACCGAGATAGGCGACCAGCAGCAGCGTCAGAAAATAGCTGGTCTGCGGGTGTCCGGCCAGCCACGACAGGCCAAGCGCCGCGCCGGTGAGCGCCAGCCACCCCCAGCGCAGGCGCGCCGTGCGGGTTGCCTCCAGAATACCGAGCGCGGCCAGCGGCAGCCAGACGCCGGCTTCCAGCAGCGCCAGTTGCAGCGGCGGGTAGCCGGTCATAAAACCGCCGTAGCTGCCAACAATCGCGGCGACCAGCCCGCCAACGATGCTGCCCGGCTGCGCCAGTGTCATACGGCGTACCAGCGCGTACAGCAGCAGCGAATAGGCCAGCATGTGGAACGCCATTTCAAGTTCCAGCGCGTGGTACGTCCAGCCACCGGACAGGTAGCTGAGGGCAATCGTCGCCAGCCGGGGCGGGTAAAACACCGCTGACTGGGTATCTGCCAAAAAGGGCAGGCCGCCGTTGTTGTACGGATTCCACAGCGGCACTTCACCTGCCGTCAGCCGGTCATACTGGTAAGCCGCAAAGGCGACAAACTGGCCGGAGAAATCCCCTTTTTTGAGCGAGGCCTGATCGGCTTCGATGGGCGTCAGCAGCCGCCAGAAAAACAGCAGCCACAGCGCGGCCAGCATCAGAACGGCCAGCAGATCAGGCGACAGGCGCGGGCGTGGCGGCGAATGAACCTCACCCACTGTCCCCCTCTCCACTGCCTGGAGAGGGGGGAGTGATAAAGCTTTGTCTTGAGTCATGTGTCCTCTCGCGGCAGCACCCGCACCCGGCTGAGCGTGGTGAAGTTAAACGCCATGCCGCCGTCCGGCGTGACAATGCGCAGGCGGGGGAACGTGCCATCCGGCGCTTCGCGGTACAGCCCCAGTTGGATGTCGTAAATGCCGGGCGGCGTGTTCGGGTCCACCGTCAGCGTATGCGTATCTTCGATGATTTCGCCTGGCGTCCAGGTGGTCGTCGGGCGCTGCCACTGGACGGGCATGGCGTCCGACGCGGCGTATTTGGTCAGCGTTTGCGGGTCAAGAACGTTGGCAAAGACTTTATAATCAGCGTCCATTTTGCGCAAGCCGCGCCAGTGTAACGTCAGTTCGATGGTATCCCCGGCCCGTGGGCTGAGATCGGTCAGTGAATAACCGACCAGTTCCAGTTGATTGTCAAAGTTGATCGAGATCGGGTTCGGGACGTTAAATTCACTGCGGCGCGGCAGCAGTTCGACCTGTCCAACGGTGAGCGTTTCCGTGCCGTTCGCCAGCCGCAGCCGGTCGCCGGTTGGCAGATGATACCAGCCGACAACGACCTCCAGCGTCACCGGCGCGTAAGTGGCCGGCGGCAGCCATACGGCTACCGGGTTCGACCAGGAACGCCCGGCGGGTAAATCCGAGGTTGCCAGCGTGCCGCCGCCGGGATACACGTCGCGCTGGGCGACGATCACACCGTCGGGCGTAACCAGATGCACAAACAGGCTCCAATCACGGCTCAACGGCTGGACGATTTGCCAGTTCGTGACGATCTGAACGTAATCTTCCGGCTGTACCTGTTCACTGATGATACGTGCATCCAACAGGCCAATGCCGCCCGAAGTGCCCGGTTCGCTGAATATGGCTTGCGGTTCACCGGGCTGAATACTGGCAGGCAGCGCGTAGGCCGGCGCGATCACCAGAAATAGCGCAAGCGCAGCCACGATTGCGAAATAGCCGGCAGTTCCGGCCATCATCACCGGCTGCCAACGCTTCGGCAGCCACCACAGCAGACCGACCGCCAGCCACAGACAGATGGATGACAGCGCGCCAAACACCAGCCGCCCCTGCGAGGCGGGCGTTTCCGCCGTCCAGCGCAGGAACGAGATGAAGGTGACAAGCGGCCAGATGAGGGTGATAGCGGCGGGGAGGAGTTGGGGAGTGCTGAGTGCTGAGTGCTGAGTACTGAGTACTGAGTGCTGAGTGCTGAGTGGTGAAGGGAGTTCCGAGTTGTGAGTACTGGCTACTGGAGTATGTTTATTCACGACTGAAGACTGAAGACTGAAGACTGAAGACTGCTTATATGAACCGGGCAGCCATTTTACGGCCTGATAGATGAGGAACACCAGGGCGCTAAGGAGGGACAGGCCGCCGATGAGGTTGAAGATCAGGTAAACCGGGTCGGGCAGGGGGACGTTGACACCACCGAAGAAGCCCCAAAACGCCTGGGTGAAACTGTGGCGCTCGCTCCACAACTGGGCCAGGTTGGCGGGCATGGCGCGGACGCCGACCATCTGGAGAAACATGGTGAGGCCGGTCGGGTCATTGTATAGCTGCCAGTTGCGGAGATACCACCCGCCGGCGATCAGAATCGTCAGCCCGCCGGATACCAGCCCGCCGACAACCAGCGGACGCCAGTCGCGCCGGCGCAGGCTGACAACCAGCAGCGCCAGCGCCACCAGCGGGATCAGAAAGCCGATGTTAAGTTTCGCCAGCAGCCCCGCGCCGGTTACAACGCCGATCAGCGCGTAGTCACGCAGGCCAGGGGAGTTCACGCGAACCGGAGATTCGCCAGCAGGCGGCGACGTATTTTTCAGCAGGCGCACGATCAGCAGCGTCAGCAGATTGCCAAGCAGATTCGACAGGTTATCGTTGTTGACCGAGCCGCTGATGAACAGGAACATCGGCAGGAAGGCGTTCAGCGCCGCCGCGCCCAGCGCCATCAGTGGCCAGGCGGGGAAAATCTCCCGCGCCAGTTGGTAGGTTACGAGCACCGTGCCCAGGCCGAGCGCAATCGAAAAAAAGCGGACGAGATGGACGGCCAGCGTCGTGCCGCGCCAGGGGACTTCTTCCGCGCCGGGACGGTGTACGATCATGTTGGCGTTGCCGTCCGGGCGCATGATGCCGATGTCCGCATGGGGATTGACGCGCCGCACGTACGCCATATCAGACGTGTCAATGCCGGCGGTCAACACGGCAGCAAGCAGGTAATACAGGGGCGGCTGGCTGCCTTCCTGCCGCCAGGGGCCGGGATTGGCCGGGTCCTGCGGCGGCAGTTGGAGGCCGTTGTCCGCCAGGTATTTCACCATCGGATAGTGCCACAGTTCGTCGCTGGCCTCAAACAGCGGCGTGACAATGCTGTACAGGGTGGCGAGGATGACGTAAGCGGACAGGATAAAAATCAGGATGCGCCGGTGCTGCGCCAAGTTAACTGCCTTCGGTAATTCGCCGGAAAAAAGTTATGGTGTCGCGCGCGATTGTATCCCAGCGAAAAGCATTCGCAAGCCGGGCTGCGCCCCGCCGCAGATGGTCGCGCAGGTCGGGCGCGGCGCGCAAACGGTTGATGGCCTGAACCAGCGCGGCGCTGTCACCCGGTGGAACGAGCAGCATATTGTCACCGTCCTTAAATGTTGGTACGGCCACCTGCGGCGTGGTGGTGATGATGGCGCAGCCGTAGTGAAGCGCCGCCATCAGGCTGCCGCGCCGATAGGATGCACCGTCCGCAAACGGCAGCACAACCGCGTCGCTGGCCGTCAGGTACGCGCCGACCGCGCTTTCGTCCAGATAGCCCGTCTGGTGAATGAACGGCGCGAGGTGGTGGCGCTCGATCATGCTGTTCATCTGAGCCATAAACGCGGCGTTGGTCGGGTCGCTGCTACCGGCGCCGCCACCGATGAGCACCAGCCGAGCCGGAAGGCCTGCCGCGTGTAGCTGCGCCAGCCCTGCCAGCAGCGTGTCAATCCCCTTGCTGCGGTTGAACAGGCCGAAATAGGCCAGCAGAAAATCGCCCGGCTGCGCCCCGGCTTTCGCCCGCCATTTCCTCGGGTCAAAATCAGGGGGCAGCGGCTCTAAAATGTTGCTGCCAATCGGAATCAGCGCCACCTTTGACAGCATTTGTACCTGCTGCGCGTCCTCGTGGTTGGTCACGATGATGCCGGCAGAGGCGCGCGCCAGATGGTGGACAATCCAGGGACGCAACGGCCCGGCTTTGGGGAACAGATAGGGATAACGCAGATCGTGGAACGTCGTCACAACCGGGATTGTTCGCAGCGCGTCCGGCAGGAAGTGAATCCAGGGTGACAGCGCAAACGCGGCGGTCTGGAACTGGAGATTAACTACATCCAGCCGGTTATTATGCGCCCAGTTGCCAATGGCTCGCAGACTGCCCAGATTCCAGCGCCGAATGTTGTTGCTGAGGTTAATGGCTGGATGGTCTTCCCGTGTCGCGCTGCTGCTGAGAACAAAAACCGCCCGTCCCTGCCGCGCCAGTTCCACCGCGAGGAGGTGGCTGTACGCGCCGACGCCGCCGTGCATGGGCGGATATTCCCCCGTGACCAGTCCGATACGCATTAGCGTAACCCGGTGCGAATGACCTGCCAATAGGCAGCCAGCCGTTCCCGGCGCAGGTCACGGTTATGCCCCAGCAGCCACTTGATGCCTTCCAGCCCGATTTGCCAGGTGTAGTTCAACAGCAGGAAATCGCGCAGCAGGGCGGCCATCAGCCAGCCGTAATACCTGCGGGTATAACGCAGCTTGCTCTGCTGGAACAGGATGTGGCTGCGCGCGACCACCTGCTCCGAGCTTTTGCCGCCGTGATGAATGATGTGCGCCGTGCCGACGTAGACTACGCGCCAGCCGGCGTTCTTGGCGCGTTTGCACCAGTCTACTTCTTCGGAATACATGACGTAACCTTCGTCCAGCCCGCCGATCTGATCGTAGACGGCGCGCCGCGCCATCAGCGCCGACCCCTGCGCCCAGTCAATTTCGATGACGTCGTCATCACCCGCGCCGTTGGCGATGTAATAGGAGTCCAGCAGCCACCGGGGGGCATAGGGTTGAAGCCAGGTGCTTTCAAAAAACAGCACCAGCGGCGTGGGGAAGCGCCGCCGGGTGGATTGGGTCGTGCCGTCGCTGTTGAGGGTGTGCGGTCCGACAATGCCAACCGTCGGATAGGCATCGAGGAAGTTCACCAGTGTCACCAGCGCATCGCCAATGATCTCGGTGTCCGGGTTGAGCAGCATCAGGTGGCGCCCGGAGGCGGCGGCCAGACCGATGTTGTTGCAGCGGGTAAAGCCCAAGTTTTCCGATTGGGGCAGTAATTTGACCTGAGGGAAACGCTCGCGCAGCATGGGGACGGTGTTGTCGCTGCTGGCCGAATCAACCACAATCAGTTCCAGTTCCAGTTTGTCCCATGTGGTGGTGATGATGCTGTCCAGGCAGGTGGCCAGCAGATCGCAGACGTTCCAACTCACGATGATGATCGAGAGGTCAACCAACCGGACGCTTCTCCTGGGTTGCGCGCTCATTCACAGCGCGAGGATTATACCAGCTTTACACAAGATTTCGGTTTGCGTCACACTTTGATAACACTTTTGCCGGATGATGGGTGCATTCGACGCAACGGGAAAGGAAGGCAACATGAACAAGCGGAAATGGCTCATCATCTCTCTGATTATTGGCCTGCTGCTGGTGGGCGTCGGCGCGGTGGGTGCGCAGGACGAACCGCTGCGGCGCGGAGAACGGCTGGCACGCGAGGTGGCACAGGTGGTGGCGGAGGCAATTGGTCTGACGCGCGAACAGGTTGCCGACCGGCTGCTGAACGGCGAAACGCTGGCGGACATCATCGAAGCGCAGGGCGGCAGCGTGGACGCGGTGACTGCCGAAGTCGTGGTGGCGCTGACCGATGCGATCAACGCAGCGGTCGAAAACGGTGACCTGACGCAGAAGCGGGCCGACCGGCTGCTGGAACGGCTGGACGAGGTGGTGGCGCGGGTCATCAACGGCGAACTGCCACGCCGGGCGGTCGAGCGCGCCGTACAACTCGGCGTCCTGCACCTGGCCGCTGACGAAACCGGTCTGCTCCCGCGCGAGATCATCGTCCAACTGCGCGATGGCAGCACGCTGGCGGACATCCTGACGGAAAACGGCGTGGATGTGAATACGTTTATCAACGACGCCGCCGAACGGCTGGATACCCGCCTGGACAGGCTGGTGGAGCGCGGGCGCATCACGCAGGAACGCGCCGACGACCTGCTGGCGCAGTTCCGCGCCCGGCTGACGGAGCGTATCAACCGGCCCGGCGGGGCAGGCGGGGAGGGGTAAGCGGAGCGTCGCCAGAGGCTAAAGCCATCCGGCTGAATCTGACAGCCTGAAGGCTGTTTTAAGCCCACTAAAGGGGCTGTTAAGACCGCTGATGCGTTAGTGCTAAGGCCTTTTGGTGGGACTGGTCGTGAGACAGCCGGAGGTTTTGAACCGGCGGGGCCGCTGCGACGACCTTAACCTGGCAGACATAGGACACAGCGTTGCCGTGTCCTATGTCTTACTGGGGAAAATTAAACAGGCGTTCGGCGTTTTCGGTCGTGATGCGTGCCATCTCCTCGGCCTTCATCAGATGCAACGCAGCCAGCCGGTCCACGATGTAGAGGATGTAGGCCGGCTCGTTGCGTTTGCCGCGATAGGGGGTCGGCGTGAGGAACGGGCCGTCGGTTTCCACCAGCAGGCGGTCAGGCGGCACGCGGGCGGCAATGGCGCGGGTTTCGTCGGCTTTTTTGTAGGTGATCGGCCCGGTAAAACCGAGATAGAACCCGGCAGCCAGGGCACGTTCGGCAATCGCCATTGAGCCGGAGAACGAGTGCAAAACGCCGGGGCGCGTTTTCAGCGGCTCCGGCAGGGTGCTGGCCCAGGTTTCGAGAATGCGAATCACGTCGTCACTGGCGTCGCGGTTGTGGATGATAACGGGCAGACCGACGCGTGCCGCCAGCGCCAACTGCGCCTCGAAGGCGGCGAACTGCTGCGCCTTCGGGCTTTTGTTCCAGTAATAATCCAGGCCGATTTCGCCAATCGCCACCACCCGGGGATGGTGAACCAGTGTGGCGATTTCGTCCAGAGTCGACTCGGTAAAATCGGCGGTGTCGTTGGGATGAATGCCGACGGCGGCGTACAGGCCGGGGTAGCGGTCGCACAGCGCCAGCACTTCCCGGCTGGTGGTGATGTCCACCGCCGGCAGAATGATACGGTCTACGCCGGCGGCTGCCGCGCGGGCGATCACCGCGTCGCGGTCGTCGTCATAGCTGTCGAAATTGAGGTGGCAGTGGGTGTCAATCACAGCCGGTGTTCCGCCTTCAGCAGCTTCAAATCCGCCTCGACCATCATCTGAATCAACTGCTCGAAGGATACCTGTGGCTGCCACCCCAACTCCGCTCTGGCTTTACTGGCGTCGCCGATAAGCAAATCCACCTCGGCGGGGCGCATGAAGCGTTCGTCCTGCACCGCGTAGTTCTTCCAATTCAGATCAACGCAGCTAAACGCAATGTCAAGCAGTCTTTCGATCGAGTGGGTTTTGCCAGACGCGATGACATAATCGGCGGGGGTATCCTGCTGGAGCATCAGCCACATGGCGTAGACATAATCACCGGCAAATCCCCAATCGCGCTGGGATTCCAGGTTACCAATGCGGATTTCATTGATTAGCCCCAGCTTGATTTTGGCAGCGTGATAAGCAACCTTACGCTCAACAAATTCGAGACCCCGGCGCGGTGAACCGTGATTGAACAGGATGCCACTGGTGGCGTGAAGGTTGTAACTTTCGCGGTAGTTGACGGTAATCCAGTGGCCGTAGACTTTGGCGACACCGTAAGGGCTGCGGGGGTAAAACGGCGTGGTTTCGCGCTGCGGCACTTCCTGCACCTTGCCAAACATCTCGCTGCTGGACGCCTGATAGAAGCGAATGGCGGGGTTGACCGTCATGATGGCGTCGAGCAGACGAGTGACACCGAGCGCCGTCACATCGCCGGTGAATACCGGCTGCTGCCACGAGGTTTGCACAAAACTCTGCGCGGCCAGATTGTAGACCTCGTCGGGCTGGATGTCCTTGAGCGCCCGCGTGAGGCTGGTCTGGTCGAGCATGTCGCCAGAAATCAGCGTGATCTGGTCCTGGATATGGCGGATGCGCTCAAAGTTGAGGGTGCTGGTGCGGCGCACCAGGCCAAACACCTCGTAACCCTGAGACAGCAAAAACTCGGCCAGGTACGAGCCGTCCTGACCGGTGATGCCGGTGATAAAGACACGTTTTTTCGTCATTGTGGCTTCTCCTGTAGCTGTGATTCATCGAGTCAACCCGTAAACCCGTAACGGGGATGGTTGGTCAACGGGTGGCCGGCACTTCAGCGCCGGTGACACGCTGCCGGCAGTCGTCCAGCAGATCGCGCAGTGATTGTTCAAACGAAATGGTTGGCTGCCAGCCGGTGGCCTGATGCAGGCGTGCCGCGTCGCCGCGTATAACGGGGGTGTCCACCGGCATCAGCCGCGCGGCGTCAGGCTGAATCTCAATTGCGGCACGGCTGTACTGGAGCAGGGTAGCCAGCAGCGTTTGAATGCTGATCGCGCTGCCGGAGGCCACGTTGTAGACCTCGCCGGGGACGCCGCGCTCCAGCAGCAGGGTATAGGCGCGGACAACATCGCGCACGTCGGTGAAGTCGCGTTCCGCCGACAGATTGCCAACGTGGATAACCGGCTCCTGCAATCCGGCTTCAATCCGCGCGATCTGCATGGCAAAGTCCGGCGCGACAAAGCCCTCGCTCTGGCCGGGGCCAAAATGGTTAAACGGGCGCACGCGGATAACCGGCAGGCGGTGGCTGAGGTAATACTGCAAGCCAAGCATATCCTGCGCGACCTTGCTGACGGCATACGGGTTATTCGGGCGCAGCGGCGTGTCCTCGTCCAACGGCTGCTGCTCCGGGCGGACCGCGCCGTAGATTTCCGCCGAGCTAATGACCAGAATACGCGGCCTGAGGTTTAAGGAAAGACACGCCAGGAACAGGTTCAACTGCGACCGGATGTTGTTTTCCAGCGTGTCCCAGGGGATGGTAAACGAGCGCCGGGGAGAGGCCTGGGCGGCCAGATGGTAGATGTGGTCAGGGCGTACCACCGCCAGCAGATCGTGGACGGCGCGTTCGTCTTTCAGGTCAATTTCGTGACTGGTTACGCCGGACGCGACGCGACTTCCCGGCAGCGTTGTGCCGTGCAAATCCGCGTCCGGCAGCGCCGCGTGAAGCTGGTGTGATAAATGTCCGCCAACAAACCCGCCAACACCCGTAATCAGAATCCGCACGTTACCCTGTCCTGTATGCGCCCGTCCATCCATCGCGGCGGAATTATAACCGATGCCACCCCCGGCGCTAGTCCGCCCGCGCCGGATATGCCAACAGAAACGCCCGCACGCGTGGCGAATCAGGTTCCTGATAGGCAAAGACATCATAGTGCGCCCCGGCTTGCAAATCCACAAAATCCAGCGTAGCGGCCAGTGCGGAAAGGTTCGAATCGAGCACATACAGGTTAAACGTGCCGGGGGACATCAGGATAAGGCCGGACGCAGCGCCGCCGGGCACGTCGTTGACCAGTTGGAACAGCCCCAGCGGAATCGAGCGGCGGTAATCGTCAAGAGTCGGTTCGTCCGTGCCTTCCGGCAGGTTTTCGATAGCGGGCGCGGGTTCGGAATAGCCGAGGCCGAGGGCCACGTCGCTGTCGAGGCTGGCATTGATGAGCCGCAGATGGGGCGCGTCGCCGGCCAGAATCAGCCCGGTGTCCGAGATAACCAGCAGGTTGACCTGTTCCGCCGCCGCGCCGTAGGCCACGATGGTGTAGGGCCGGCCACTGTCCAGCGTCAGGTCAGCGGTTGCCAGCACGCTGCCGTTCACCTGGGCGCCGACAACCAGGCTGCGCTGTGGGACGGCAACGAGTTCTGACGCCTGTCCGTAGTCAACGGTCGCCAGCGGCGCATCACCGGCGAGGAACGTCACCGGCGGCTGGTCGTGCAGCGCGTTCACCAACCGTACCTGGGCGCTGTCCGCTGCCACGACGGCTGCTTCACCGGCCTCACCCGCGACGCCGACCCGGTCGCCGAGGACCAACGGCGGGCTGTCGGTGCGCCCGGTGACGAGGTACAGATAGCGATGACCGGCGTCAAACTGAACATCGTCCGCCAGTTCAACCGTCGCTTCGCTGCCGTCGGTCGCCGTGCCAATCCAGATCAGGCTGTAGCTGCCTTCAATCAGGGTGGTGGTGGCTGGCGCTTCGGCAAAGCGCGCTGTCACCAGCGTACCGCTGCCCGTTTCCAGCCGAACGGTTGGAAAGTGGTCAAGCGTATTCACAAACGTAATACGGGCGTCACCGGGGAGGGTGGGTGATAGATCATCGGGGTACACGGCAACCAGCGGCTTGTCCGCTGAACCGAGAAGATACAGCGTGCTGTTCGGCGCGGTATCCAGCGTGACCGGCTGGTTTAACAGCGGCGAATCGCTGTCCGGGTTCGCGCCGGCAGCGAACACCCGGACGGAAGCAGCGCCGGTTATCACGTCGCGGCGGTCGGTCGTCCGGCTGGGTTCGACACCGGCGGCCAGCAGCGTAGCGTCCAGGTATACGTCTACGGCGGTCGCGGTCGCGTTGAGGACACGCAGCGCCGTTCGTCCCGGCGCGCGAGTGTCAACGGCGATGGTGGTGGGATTTGATCGGTCGCCCGCCAGAATCAACGTTCGCTGAATGCCTTCCGGCCAGTTGTCCTCCAGTGTCAGCAGCGTGTCCGCGCCGTCACGCAGTTCGAGCGCGGAAGCGCCGCTGGACAGGCGGATCGGGGCGATGGCGTCAGGCACGTTGGGCGTTGCTACAATGTCGTCACCCTGGTAGACGGCGTAGGAAGGTGGCGCGTCGTCCAGCAGGTTGATGAGCGTCACGGCACTTTCGCCGCTGCCTAACGGTGTTACAACCTGGGGAAACACCTGAAACGGAGTCTCACCCGTGCCGGTGAGCACCAGCAGCAGCGAGTCATTGGCCTGGAACGACAGGGGCTGTTCAAACAGCGGCGCGGCATCCGAGCGCGAACCCGATTCGGTCGCCCGCAGCGTGTACTCACCGGCCTGAATCGTGGTCGGCTCGGTGGACTGGCCAAAGGCGAGGTTGGTGGCAACGGCATTGCTGCCGGCATAGATGGTGATGGCCGGCAGGTCGGGCGCGGCGTGGGCGAAGCGCACAATGGTCGTGCCGACCGGCGTGGGACTGGGGGCAGCGGTGCGCTGGACAGCCGGCGCGGTGGCCGTTGGCGGCGGGGAGGTAGCCGTTATGTCCGGCGTTGGGCTGGCGGACGGCGCCGGGGCACAGGCGGCCAGTACCAGCAGCAGCAACAGCGCAAAGCGGGATAACACAGGCATAACACCCCCTCAAACGGCGATTGGCCGAAAGGCTGGTTCAATTGTAACGACAAGTGGAGCTGCCAGCATTAAAGAAAAAGTCCTGTCCACCGCGCTGGTGGGACGGACAGGACACGAAGTCGGTGTGCGGTAGGGACACAGCCGTGCCGTGTCCCTACGGAGGTTACAGCGAGGTTCAGCGCGGCCTGACCGAGCCGGCGGGAACCCAACCGGTTGTTCCGTCAGGCAGTTGAATGTGGCTGAACGTGCCATCGGTGAACAGGAGAATCGCTTCCTGCCCCTGACCGAGAATCGGCAGGCCGTCGGCGCTGCCACCGGGAGAGCCGGTCATCTGCACGACAACATCGGTTACAACGACCGGCACGGTTGTCCCGGACAGCGTAGCCTGAGCCGCCGCCGTTGGCACCGTCCGCGTGGCGGTGTCTGCCTCGTCAGTGACAATCGGCACGTCCTTGACATCTACCGGCTTGCCGTTGAGCGTCAGACGCACAAACGTAGCCGTTTCGGTGCGGGCGGCAATCCAGCCTTCCGCGCCTTCAAAGGTCACCTGGAGCCAGTTGCCATCGCCGCTGCGCCCGGTCACCACAGCCTGGCCGCCGCTGGGGATTTGCAGCAGCACTTCGGAATCAGCGTTGGGGTTGCGGCGCAGGTTGAGGTTGGAGCCGGCGTCCAGCACGACGGTTGCTACGATGGCATCCCGCAGGGGGTCGGTCGTGGGACGCGCCACCGGCGCGACGCCGGCGGTGACTTCGCCACGCTCCGTGCCGTCAGAAATGACCAGCAGATTGCGGGCTTCCATACCTTCGTAGTCAATCGGCCTACCGTTCAGCGTGTACTGGACGTACAGTGTATTCACCCAACCGGTGATGCTGCCACCTTCCGGCGGCGTGTAGCTGACAAACGCCCAGTCGCGTTCCTCGGTCACGGCCAGCAGTTCCATCACCGTGCCGTTCGGGACACGCGCCAGCACTTCACCATCGGTGCTGGGCACGCGGCGGATATTCAGGTTCACACCGGGGTCGAGGTTAAACACGGTCGCGGCCACACGGTCCACCAGCACCGGCGGCGGGGTTACACCCGTGTTCTGCGCTTCGCCCGGCTGGTTCATGGGAATCAGCGGCAGGGAGGCCAGCCGCACCGGCTTACCCGCCGCGTCGCTGACGCTGAGGAACTGCGCGTTCACCCAGGCGGTTATGCTGCCACCGTCGGGGGTCTGATAGGTGACGTTGAGCCAGGTGTCTTCCGGCGTCAGGTCGGCATTGCCTTCCAGCAGGGTAGCCGGGTCCACAAACGGCGTCGCGTTGGGGTCCGACGGCTGACCGGGGAGGGCCGCTTCGCCACCCATACGCCCGTTCACGATCAGCGTCGCGTCCGAGGGTGCGAGGCCAAGCGACAGGGCGTCAGGGTTGGGATACTGGCGTAGCTGGAGGTTAACGCCGGGGTCAACCAGCGGACGCGCGGTGAAGGCGCTGGCGGCTGGCGCGGCGGTCGGCTGGGCGGGGGGGGCGGCCAGCGTGGGCGCGGTGGTCGGTTCGACCGCAACCGCTTCCGGCGTGGTTTCCGCCGGTGCGGCGACAACCGCTTCACCCGCGCCGGGCGCGCTGGCGATACCCTGCGCGATGGCGGTGGGCTTCACCACGATCTGCGGCGTGCCATCGTCGCCAGCCAGCACCAGCACGTTGTAATAGACGCCGCCGTAGAAGTTCTGCGGCACGCCGTCCACCATCGTGGCGCTGCCGTCGACGTTGATTTCCAGCGCCAGGGCGGAGGTGGTCGGAGCGACATCAGCGGCGGCGCTGTCGCCGAACGGCAGTTCGGACGCCACCGTTGTATCGCCCAGGGTGGCCGTGACACTCGAATCACCCGGAATGCCGTTTATCAGGCTGATACGCGCCTGCGTGGAGTCCAGACCACTGATGTCATCGGTCAGTATCGCCGGTGTGATTTCGTCCGGCGTGCCCAGCGCGGCGACCGTCACGGCCTGACCGGCCTCAACCGACAGGCTGCCAGCCAGCACCTGCTCGTCCGTGCCGGCGGCATTCAGCGCCAGGTCATAATCGGCGGCGGGGACGGCGACATGTTCCGTCACGTCGCCAAATTCCAGCCCGGCGGCCACCAGGGTGTCATTCAGGTACACGTCAACGGCGGGCGCGCCGGCCACACCATGCGCCAGCCGCACCAGACCGGCATCACCATCAGCGGTCGTGGGGGCGGTCAGCAGCAGCGCGGTGGGGGAGTCCGCCGGGCCGTACACCACCAGCACGTAGGACGTGCCAGTCGTCAGCGCCAGAGGGTCGGGCGTCAGCAGGGCGTCATCTGCCGTGCCGCCTGCCGGCACCACCACAAAGTCGTAGACAAAGCCGGTGTCGAGATCGAGACTGCCCGCCGGCTGGCCGAATTCGAGATTCGGAACGGCAACCTGACCGTCCGCCAGCGCCACGTCAACCGCCGGCGCTCCCACGACGGCGTGAATGGCGGCAAAGCGCGCCCGGCCCAGCGGCAGCGGGGTAAGATCGTCCTGATAGGTCAGGAAGGACGGCTGATCGCCGGGGGCGGCCACCAGCGTCAGCGCCGCGCCCGCCGTCGGGGCAATGGTCTGCTCCCACAGCAGCGTGGTTTCGCCGGTGGGGGTCACAGTCAGGCGGTGTTCGCCCGCAGGAAGGTTGACATAACCGGAAGCCTGGCCGTAATCCAGATTGGTGATGGTCAACTGGCCGTCGGTGTACACATCCACGGCCGGGGCATCCGGCACGACGTGAACAAAGCGGACCAGCGCGCTGTCGGCGTCCTGCGCGAAGGCGGTGCCCGCCAGGGTTAAGATCAGCGCCAGCGCCAGCAGCGCGATAACGCTTCGTTTCAAATAATGATTCATGCTTACAACTCTCCTCTATTGCTCGAACCACGAGGCGAGGGTATCCCTCGCGCCTGTCACAGCCAGTACACATATCCCGGCTGCCCGATGTTGGTGATCGTCACGATGGCTGCGGCGTAGGATAATGAACAGGTAGGGGCGAGGCATGCCTTGCCCCTACCGGCAAAACAGAGCTTACGTACCCTCTTCCCACTGGCTCAGGTAACGTTCCTGTTCCGGGGTGAGCCGGTCAATGCGCACGCCCATCGCTTCCAGTTTCAGGCGGGCGATTTCGTGGTCAATCGCTTCCGGGATGGTGTAAACCTGGGGCTGCATCTGGCCGGCGTTTTTCACCATATATTCCGCGCCCAGCGCCTGATTGGCAAAGCTCATGTCCATGACGCTGGCGGGGTGGCCTTCGGCGGCGGCGAGGTTAATCAGGCGGCCTTCGCCCAGCAGGTACAGCGATTTGCCGTCCACCCGGTATTCTTCCACAAACGGGCGCACCAGACGCGGCCGGCTGCCGCTCATCTGCTCCAGCGCGGGGATGTTGATTTCGACGTTGAAGTGGCCGGAGTTGGCCATAATCGCGCCGTTTTTCATGCGGGCGAAGTGGCGTTCGTCCAGCACGTTGATGTCGCCAGTCGCAGTCACGAAGATGTCGCCAATCGGCGCGGCTTCGTCCATTGTCATGACGCGGAAGCCGTCCATGACCGCTTCCAGCGCACGCAGCGGGTTGACTTCCGTCACAATAACGTTCGCGCCCATGCCTGACGCGCGGCTGGCGATGCCCCGGCTGCACCAGCCGTAACCGGCGACGACGACGGTACGCCCGGCCAGCAGGATGTTGGTGGCGCGGACGATGCCGTCAATCGTGCTCTGGCCGGTGCCATAGCGATTGTCAAACAGGTGCTTGGTGTCGCTGTCGTTGACGGCGATCACCGGGAAGGCCAGCGCGCCGTCCTTCGCCATCGCCCGCAGGCGGATGACACCCGTTGTCGTTTCTTCCGTGCCGCCGATGATGCCGTCCAGCAGTTCGCGGCGGCTCTTGTGAATGGTGCTGACCAGGTCCGCGCCGTCGTCCATCGTGACATGGGGCCTGTGGTCGAGAGCAGCCTTGATGTGTTCGTAATAAACGGTATTGTCCTCGCCCTTGATGGCATAGACCGGAATTTCGTAGTTGGAGACCAGCGACGCGGCCACGTCGTCCTGGGTGGACAGCGGATTCGAGGCGCACAGCACCACGTCCGCGCCGCCGACCTGGAGCGTGTGCATCAGGTTGGCGGTTTCGGTAGTGACGTGCAGACAGGCAGAAATGCGCACGCCCTGGAGCGGCTTTTCCCGCGCGAAGCGCTCGCGGATGGCGCGCAGCACGGGCATTTCCTGCTCGGCCCATTCAATGCGATAGCGCCCACCCGGCGCCAGATCGAGATTCTTCACATGATTTTCAACAGCGACCATCGTGACTCCTGAAGCGGACTAAACAAAACGGAAGGATTTTAACACACGTTCAAGCGAACGCCAGCCGTGAAATATTGGAAGCGGGCGTTTACCCTACGATGCCGCCAGCCGGGATGCCGGCTCCAGCAGGCTGTCCAGCCGCCCCTCATCGTCAAAATGAGCGCGGAAGCGCTGCACAAAATCCGGCAGCGAGTAGCTGTGGTTCTGCGTGCCCACCTGTTCCAGCACGTAAGTGGCGCACAGCGCCCCGACCAGCCCGGCCAGCTTCATCGGCCAGCCGGCGACCAGCCCGCGCACCAGCCCGGCGCGGAAAGCGTCGCCGACGCCGGTCGGGTCCTTGATATGGTCGGTGGGGAAGGCGGGGACTTCGATCAGGTCACCGTTGTGATAGATGTGCGAGCCGCGCGCCCCCTGCGTGATAACCAGGATTTCGATAGTGCGGCGCAGATCGTCCAGCGTCTGCCCGGTCTTCTTGCAGATAATTTCGGCTTCGTAAGCGTTGACGACCAGCGCATACGCGCCCTGCATATCGCGGTACAGTTCTTCGCCGGACAGGCGCGGCACCTGCTGGCTGGGGTCGTAGATAAAGCGAATACCACGTTCGCGGCATTCCTGTGCCAGATTGCTCATGGCCTGCGGGTCGTTGGGGGAGATCATCACGAGATCAGGCTTGCCGTCGAACACATCGGCAAGGCGATAGTTTTTGGCGTAGGACATCGCGCCGGTGTAAAACGAGGCAATCTGGTTGTTGTCGAGGTCGGTGTTGGCAAAAAATGAGGCGGTGAACACCTCGTCAATCTGCCGGACGGTACTGGTGTCCACGCCGACGCGCTCCAGCCAGGCGCGATATTCGGGGAAGTCGCGCCCGACCGTGCCCATCAACCGGGGGCGAAGGCCCATGAGCGCCATGTTAAAGGCGATATTGGCCGCCACGCCACCCCAGTGTTTGGTCATCTCATCCACCAGGAAGCTGAGGCTGACCTGGTGAAGCTGTTCCCTGATGAAATAATCGGTGAAGCGCCCCGGAAAGCGCATCAGGTAATCGTAGGCGATTGAGCCAGTGACGATAATGTCCATAGCTTATGCTGTACCTCTTTCAAACGGAAGCAGCGAGAGAGTATACCATATGCCCCGGCGCGTTGTAGAATACATATGCACCAAGTTAAGCGTTTTGCGCCGCCAGGGGTTCAAATGCTTGTTCGGCATTGGATTCTTACTCGCGTCAGCGTCGCCAGGCGTTTTGAACGCCTGGCTGACCGGGGCAGCCTGAAGGCTGCTGTAAGCCCACTAAAGGGGCTGTTAAGACATCGGCCCTGCTGGTTCTAATGGATGACCGAAAACAGATTCATAGAATGTAGGGGCGAAACGGCGGTTCGCCCCTACGAAAAATCCATGTATCGGTTTTCATTTAACCATAAGTACGTCAACAACCTCAAGTTGCAGGGTTGTAGGGGCGCAGGGACTGGCGCCCCTACTGAAACCCCCAACATTCTCATCCTGTCAGTGTACTCGCCCCTTCAGTGGGCATGGTTTTTCGGTAGCTTCAGGTTCAAACCGGCGACGCCACGATGACCTTAACTTGGTACGCCTGTCCCAGCACGTTGTAGAATGGTGTTTATTTTTCCGACACACAGGACGCTTTCATGACGATCTTCGATCACCAACGGTTAAACGCGGCGACGCTTAAGCTGGACGTGGACGGTCTGCGGCGCGGCTGGTACAGCGATAAGTACTTTGAAAATGTGGTGCGGGTGCTGGAAGGGGCGCGCAAGGCGGACTACCACTTTAACGGCGTCAGCCCGCGCCCGCTGCCGGTTGACCCATCACCGTTAAAGGTGGGTGAAATCCGCGTCGAGGCGCAAATCTTTAACCGCCGCGCGCCGCGCGCCCTGAACGTGGGGATTGACGCGGCGCTGGCGATGCTGCGGCACGCCGCCGGGTATGACGATGGCGGGCAGTTTGTGGAACGCTGGCGGCAGCTTGAGGTGGAAGCGGCGGAAGATGGCACGTTTACAGACTATGAAGGGGATACGGAGGACGTGCAGCCGGTGCTTAAAATTCGCGGCTGCTACCGCGATTTTGCGCTGCTGGAGACGCCGATTCTGGGCGTGCTGACACGCGCCAGCCGAATCGCCACCAACGTGTATGAGGCGCTAGTGGCGGCGCGGGGTAAGCCGGTGCTGTTTTTCCCGGCCCGGTTCGACCTGCCGGAGGTGCAGCCTGCTGACGGTTACGCCTACTGGGTGGCGGTGCAGCGGTATAACCACGACAGCGGCGCTCAGGTTGCGCCGCTGGTCAGCACCGATGCGCAGGCGGCGTGGTGGGGCGGGCGCGGCGGTGGTACGGTACCCCATGCGCTGATCGCCTGCTACCTGGGGGATACGGTCGCGGCAATGATGGCCTTTGCCGAGTACGTGCCGGTAGACGTGCCGCGGATCGCGCTGGTGGACTTCAACAACGACTCGGTGGGCGCGTCGGTCGCCACGCTGCGGGCGTACTGGCCGCGCTATCAGGCGGCGCTGCTGAACGGCGATGCCGAGGAACGCAAACGCTGGACACTGTACGGCGTGCGGCTGGATACCAGCGCCAACATGCGCGACGTGTCGCTGGGCATGGGGGATGGTTACGGCGTCAGCGCCGAGCTGGTGCGGGTGGTGCGGCAGGCGCTGGACAACGCCTGGCAGGACTGGAACGTGACTGGCGACATGGCGGAGGCGGCGCAGGCGTTCTGCCGGGGCGTGAAGATCGTCGCCAGCGGCGGCTTTAAGCGCGAGAAGATCGAGCAGTTTGAAAAAGAGGGCGTGCCGGTGGACATTTACGGCGTCGGCTCAACCTTCCTGCGCAACGACGCCGAAACCAACACTGATTTCACGATGGACGTGGTACGGGTTGAGGTCGAAGGGCGCTGGGTAGAGATGGCGAAACTGGGGCGCAAGCCAAACGATCATCCGAATTTGCAGGCGGTAGACCTGAGCCAGTTGTAGCGAGGCAGCGCGATGCAACGTGATGACAGCAGCCGGAAGGCCGGTGATGGCCGCGAACCCCGCTTCGTGCCGGGGCAGATGGGACGACGGATGTATTCGATGGCCGCGCTGGTGGAGCGTATCGAAGCCGCGTTTGTTGACGAACACGGCACGGAGTCGCCGGAACTGCGCGAGGCCGATACCCTGGCCAAGCGGCTGAAGCTGGTGCTGGCGACGGCGGATTACGTGCTGGCGGTGGAGTCAGTGCAGCTTGCGGCGGACGAACGCGCCGACGTGGTGCGCCGGGTGTACAGCAATCTGTTCAGCTACGGGCCGCTGGATGCGCTGTTTCTGGACGGGCGCGTGACCACGATTTCGCTGGACGGCGCGGGCCGGGCGGCGGTGCGGTACGGTCACGGTGACCTGACTTCGCTGGGGACGATTTTCCAGGACGAGGGGCAGTTCCGGCGCGTCCTCAAGCGCCTGCTGCTGGACGCCGGGGCCGAACTACGTGACGATCAGCCGTATATCGAGGTGGGGCTGACGGTGGATGATCGTCCGGTGTGCCTGAATCTGGTGGCGCCGCCGGTCACGATTCACTACAGCGCCGATATTCGCGTGCATCCCAAAACGCTGCCCACGCCTGAGGTGCTGATCGAAGCCGGCTTCTGGACTGCCGAGGCGGTTGAACTGCTGCGCGCGCTGGTACAGTCGCGGCACGGGCTGATCGTGGTGGGCGAGCCGGAATCCGGCAAGACGACGCTCTTAAGTCTGCTCTCCCAATGGCTGCCACAGCCGGAGCAAAGTGTGTCCGTTGAGCGTGCCGGGGAACTGCGCCTGCCGCCTGGGATGCGGCGTCTGGTCGTGAAGTGGCCGGTGGGCGATCAGCCGGGCGTGACGTTCGGTGAACTGATTGGCCGGGCGCTGGAACAGCAGCCGGCGTGCCTGCTGCTGGACGAAGTGCGTTCCGACGAGCCGCTGACCATCGCGCCGCTGTTACAGCAGGCGGACGCACCCCGGCAAATCTGGTCATTTCGTGGGCCAATCTTCGACAAGCGGCTGCAAAGCGCGCTGGGGATGCTGGCCCGCCGCGCCGACATGAGCCAGAGCGAAGACATGGTGCGCGCGCTGTATCAACGGCTGCCGTTTGTGGTGACGGTTTTTAACCAGAACGGGGCGCTGCGCCTGTGGAGCGTGGGGGAGTGGCAGTTCAAACACAGCCCGGATTACCCGACCTATGTCCCCCTGATGCGGGTGGAAAACGGCGCGCCGCGGCTAACCGGCGAACGGCCCGCGCTGCCATTGGCGCTGCCGGAAACGTTCTGGAAGTAAGGGCGAACCGCCGGTTCGCCCCTACTCTGAGTCTATGAGCCGCTGTGGTCCGTTTTTACGGCACGATTTCGGTGACGATCTCAATCCCGTTCAGCATCATGTGATACAGGAAGACGAGGTGCAAAAATTCGGCGTCGTGCGGCACGATGCCCAGTTCCCGCGCGCGGTCAACCGGCATATCGTAGGTATCCACCGTGTTCACCGGCAGAATGACGCGCCAGCCGCGCCGCTGGTGCTGGTTGGCGGACAGCCGGAGGTGCATCGCCAGTTGATAGGTGCACAGGTCGGTGCAGTCGCCGGTGACAATCCAGTTGGTGATTTGCGGACGTGCGGCTACCCAGTCGTCAAAACCCGGCGCCAGGCCGCTGTTGATCGAATTTTTGGGGATGACGGTGATCTGGTCAAAAAACGGCTGCCGTTTGAAGGCTTCGACCGTTTCCGACTCCACCGTCCCCCGAACGCAGTGAACGCCGTACTGCGCAAATTCGACGGCGTCTTCCGGGTGGGTGTCCTGCGGCAGGGCGATGTCGCGCACGCCCTGCGACCACGCCAGTTCAAACAGGCGGGCAATCGGCTGGACGATATTTTTGACACGCGGTGATGACAGCGGCCCGACGTGGCAGAAACCTTCGATCACGTCCACCGAAATGATGCCCACCGCGCGCGCGTCCGGCTGGGTGAGCGAGGAGAGCGACAGCGGTTTCAACCCGGCTTTCCAGTCCAGCATCCAGGCGATAAACGGACGGCTCTGCTCGATGAAGGTGTCAACGTCAATCAATGTTGTTTGCGTTTGTGCCATGTTCATATCCTCTGCTTCATCAAGAAGCGAACTGACACGCCTCTTTTGGGCATTTGCTGGTAGGCAGCAATCGCTGTTGCCAGCACTACAAATTATTTTTGCGCAGGCGGCAGCGGTTATCAAATGAGGCTTGGGTGAGAGGGGGCGAACCACGTGATTCGCCCCAACATCGTGATCAGGAGTTGCTGTCTACCACACTTGCCAGAACTTCGTAGGGAACGCCGCCCCGGTCAAGCCGCTGGTCGCCCACCTGAATCCAGGTTGGGTCGCCATCATTCAGGCGCATCATGACCGCCGGCGTACCGCTGACACCCAGCCGGTTCGCCAGCGCGGTATCGGTAGCGACCTGCTTGCTGGAACGGACACATTCCAGCGCCTGACCGTAGTCCAGATTCAGCCGGCGTGCCAGTTCGCGCCCGCTGTCGCCGTTGTAATTGCCGGTGGAAGCCATCTGGAACAGTTCGTCCTTGGCCTGCCAGAACGCGCCGGGACGCTGCTCGTCCAGGCAGACGGCCATTTCGCCGAGGAAGGCCGTCAGCTCACGCCCGGCGGTGGGGAGAATGCGGAACTCAAAGTTGGCTCTGCCGGTTTTGACGTAAGTGTTAATGAACCTTT
This sequence comes from Chloroflexota bacterium, assembly GCA_016223085.1. Taxonomy (GTDB): domain Bacteria; phylum Chloroflexota; class Anaerolineae; order Aggregatilineales; family Phototrophicaceae; genus CFX2. The sequence goes on along the minus strand of JACRPS010000003.1, from coordinate 77,992 downwards.
CCGTATCTTCCAGATACGAGAGGCAGGCCGGTCAGGTATAGTCGGCAAATTCGATGATCGTCACCCGCGCATCGGGATTGCCCAGCAGAAAACCGCCATCGGGCTGGCGCGAGAAAGGGACCCCTTCGTAATTGCCGGGTGTGACCGTGCGGGTGTTGCTCACCAGGAAGATCGCCACGCCGGCGGCGATCACGGCGATTATCACGATGATGGCAATAATCAGCAGACTGCGCTGCGGGGGCCGGTTGGAAAGCGTTCTTGTGTTTGGTTCCATGGTCCTGCCAATCGGTTGAGTGGGTCACGAAGCACAATATGTAACCCATGTTGGCCGCGTAAGCAAGAGCCGTTCGCGCCAGACGGATGAAGGTTCGGTGAGCAGTTCTGGTCAAAGATTGTCCTGCTGGAAGCCGGTCAGGGCAGCAGCGATGACAGGAGCGCCGAGAGCGACGTTTCCGCCAGGGCGATTGTTTCGTCCGCCGCGCCGTAGTACAGCCGCAGGGTGTCGCCCTGCACCACCGCGCCGCAGGTGAAGACCACATTCGGGAAAAACCCCCGCGTTTCATACGGCGCTTCCGGCGCGAGGATTGGCGTCCGGCTGCGGGCGATAACACGCGCCGGTTCATCCACCGGTGTCAGGAACGCACCCAGGGCGTAACGGTCGGAACGGTCGGCGGCGTGGTAGATTGAAAGCCAGCCCTGCGCGGTGAGGATGGGCGGCGCGCCGCCACCAACACGCCCGGATTCCCAGCCGGTGGCGCTGGCTTCCAGCACGCGGCGGTGATCGCCCCAGCGCACCAGATCGGGCGAGGTCGCCAGCCAGATGTTATAGCGGCCAAACATGCCCGGCATGGGCCGGTGATAGCTGACGTACTGGCCGCGCACCTTCTGGGGAAAAAGGGTGACATCGCGGTTGGCCGGGGGAAAGATGATGCCGAGGCGTTCAATATTCACAAAATCGCGTGTGGCGACCAGCGCGGTGGCGATACCGTACTGGCTGACGGCCGTGTAATTGACGTAATACACGCCGTCCATCGCCGTGATGCGGGCATCCTCGACGCCAAACGCTTCTTCCGGTGTTGTCGGGAGCAGCCAGGGGGTATCGCCAATCATGAACTGGACGCCGTCCCGGCTGCGCGCCAGCCGTAAATGGCTGATGCTGGTCAGCCACAGATCGCCGGTCTGCACATTCTGGACAAAGCGGCTGTCGCGGGTGTCGTAAGTGGGGTCGTCGCGCCGGACAACGTGGAACTGCAAGCTGCCAGCCTCGTAATACGGGCACCAGATTTCACCGGGCGGCGTGTTGGTCGGGCGTTCCGCCACGCGCAGCAGCAGCAGCGTTTCCGTCTGGTAGAGCGCAGCGCCGGCGTTAAACGTGCCGATCACTTCCAGATCAGTCCGCGACGGCCTGACAGCCGGCGGGCGAAGCAGCGGGTTACCAGGATGACGAGTGAACATGCTTGACTATCCTTTTTCAACCGTGACAACCAGTGTCTGGCGCGGCATTAAAGCAACGGACTGGCTTCCCGCCGGCGAGTGCAGCGTAACGGTTTGCGCAGCGTCGGCGGGATTGTAAAGCAGGTAGCGGCGGCGATCAACCGGTACAGGCTTAAGGTTCAGCGCGGGCACGTCCAGCGACAGGCACAGTACATCCGGCGCGTCCACGCTGCCGAGCGCGTCGAACAGCAGCGCGCTCCAGAACACCTCACCCGCACCGTAGAGTTCCTTGCCCAGTTTGGCGGTGTGGGTGAATTCCGCCGTTGCCAAATCTTCGTAGGGAACACAGGCGCATGGCCCGCGCCGCAGTTCCGGCGGCAGGAACGGGTCAAAGAAGGCGTAATTGTGGCGACGCTGGAGATTGGCAAAGGCGGCCATGAGCCGCGCCGGGCCGATGCCTGCGGCCAGCAGTTCCGCCCAGACCAGCAGCGTTTCCACGTTCTCCTTGAAGGCCGGATAACACAGCGAGGCGCAGGCCTGGAACATGCCGCGCGGGTCGTAAAACGGTACGGCGGGGTCTGCCGCCCAGTAGCCCATGCGCAGCGACAGATACACCAGATCGGCGGCGATGGCGCGCCAGTCGGTTTGCGGCTCGTAACCGGCGCGCGCCAGGTAAGCCGCTGCTGCCGCCCCAAAAGAAAGCTGCTGCGGCTCGTGGGTCAACTGGTGCGGCGGCAGGGTATGCAGCACCCGCAGCGCCCGCGCCGCTTCCGCCAGATAAGCCGGGTCGCGGTCGAACTGGTGCGCCAGCACACAACCGGCGGCGTACAGACCACCCACGCTGACGTTGAGCAGGCTACCGCGCGGCTGCCAGCCGGCAGCGTCGGCAAACAGGGGGAACAGGTAGCCGGTGTGGCGCGCCAGTTGAGCCGCGCCGCGCAGGGCACTGAAGAACATGGTTTTCAGGCTGTCGTCGCCGGTCAGGTAGGCGACCCAGGGCAGCTTGATGAGCGCGTTTTCGAGGAAGTACCACGTATCCATGAAGCTGTCGCCCGGCTTCGGCGGGAAGTTGTTGGCGACAAAATCCAGTTCGGGACGCGCAAAACCGGCCAGCGTACGGTGCAGCCGTTCAGCGATGCGGCCAGTATCCGGCGCGCCGGTGGCCTGCCGCCACAGCAGCAGCGGCCACAGCACATCCAACTGCGTCATCAACTCGAAGCCCGGCGCTGCGTCACGTCCGACCGCCGAACTGCCACGCACGTAGGCGCGCAGGCCGTCCACGCCGCCGGCAGTCACCCAGCAGGCATCGTGGTTCAGATCATGCAGCGCCCGCACGGCCATGTCGTGCCAGGGCAGCGCGTCCGGCATGGGACGCGGCTGGTCGTCCAGCAGCGGCGCGACCGCTTCCACCAGCGCGCGCTGCGCTTCCCAGGGAGTCGGCACGGTAGGGCGGGGGCTTTGCATAAACCACCAGCAAAAACGGTGCGTGCCGGCAGGGAAGGTGAAATCTACGGTGGGGGTGTTGGGAACGAGGCCGAGACCATAGCGACCTTCAGGGCGGTAGACCAGCACTTCCCGGATGCTGAAATCGTAAAAGCGGTGCGGCGCCCAGGCGAAGGCATCCGGCGGGAAGTAGCAGATGGTTTCGGTGCGCGTGGCATGGTCATAAACGTAAGCGGCGGGCAGGTCGTTGCCGCCGAGTCCCTGCTGGTTGGTCGTCGGCGCGCGCAGGATGGTCTGCCGCCAGGTGTGCGCCTGCCGGTCGTCCAGATTGTCGAGCGCGCCCAGCCAGAGAATCATGGCCGGACTGAATGTCACCTCACGTTCGGCTTCCAACACTGTTTCCAGCCAGAAACCGCCAGCCTGCGGTGTGATGGTCGTTCGCCAGCGCAGCCCCGGCGCGCTGCCCGCCAGGCCGTCGGGCAGGATGGCCGCAGGCGGCAAAGTGTCAAGCGGGCGGCTGAGGGTAGGGGAAACCGGCTGCCAGCCGCCGGCGCGGCGCAGTTCGGTCGAGAAACCGGCGCCGCTCACAGCCTGCAAAAGCTGTAGTCGCAGATTGTCGGTAGCGGATAAAAACGTCATTCCAACACTCTTTTTGTACCTTTTACCTAAAATGGCTTGACAACGGCAGCCGTTTCACGTTATTTTAACGTAAACGCTTACGTTCGCTATGCGTTACTGAGATTATTTTACATGCCTTCGATTATTGAGCAAATCGCCAGTGATTTAAATATCTCCAGCGCATCGGTGTCGCGCGCGCTCAATGATCGCCCCGGCGTGGGTAAAGAACTCCGCGAGCGAATTCTCCAGCGGGCGCGGGAACTGAACTACACTCCCAGTGTCACCGCGCGCGGACTGGCAACCTCGCAGACCTTCACGCTCGGCTTTTTTGTCCGCCAGAAGCCCAACCTATCCACCAAAACGGATCCGTTTTACGGCGAAATCCTGCATGGTGTGGAACAGGTATCGGCGCAGAGCGATTATCACGTTGCCATCGGCACGCTGACCGACAGCATCCTCTCAACACCGCAGGACTTCCGCTTCGTCCGCGAACGGCGGGTGGACGGCATGATTCTGGCCGGTCCGGACATCCCGAATGACTTCATTATCGCCATGCGCCAGACCGGGATGCCGATTGTGCTGGTGGATAACAAGCTCGACCATGCCCGAATTGACAGTGTAAACACCGACGATGAACAGGGGGGGTATCTGGCGGCGCGGCACCTGATCGAAGCCGGCCACCGACGCATCGGCATTATCTCCGGCCCGCAGGACTGGTACAGTAACGCCCGGCGGGTACGAGGCTACCGGCGCGCACTGGCCGAGGCGGGCGTCCCTGTGTGCATCGTCCACGCTGGCCGCACGACGATTGACTCCGGTGAGAGCGCCTATCACCGCCTGATCGAACAGCAGCCCGATTTAACTGCCGTGTGCGCTGTGAATGACTCGATGGCGATTGGCGCGATTCGGGCGGCACAGGCCCAGGGGCGCGTCGTGCCGGATGATCTGTCGGTGGTGGGGTTTGACGATATTGACTGGGCGGCGCTGAACAACCCGCCGCTGACCACCATCAGCGTGCCCAAGCGGCAGGTCGGGCAGGAAGCGGTGCGTCGCCTGTTATCGCTCCTCAACGAGCCGGATACTCATCCGGTCGAAGTTGTGGTTTCCGTCCAGTTGATTGAACGCCGGTCCACCGGCCCATGCCGGGATGGCCGTGCCATCTGAACCGTAGAAAGGAGGGTAACGCTGCCATTCGTTGCCAGTAATCGCTTAACTGAAGGCATAGTGCTTACCGCACGTCTTAAGGAGGAAAGCAGATGAAAGGCCGTTTGTTTGCTGCTGTGGCTGTTTTACTACTCCTGATCGCCGCCGTGCCTACGCTGGCGCAGGAGCCGCCCACCATCACGATTTCGACCTGGGCAGGCGTGGATGAAGCCGCCGAATTCCAGGAAATTCTGGACGAGATCAACGCCAATAACACCGAGTTCCAGGTTGTTCACACGCCGATCCCCGCCGACTACTACACGACGGTAAAAACGCAGTTGGCGGCCCCCGGCACCGGCGCGGATATGTACTGGATGGACCAGAACAACATGGCGCTGGCGGCGGAAGGCGTCTTTATGGACCTGACCGACTGCCTGGCCGATGCCGAACCCGGTTCGGCGGGCGACCTGAGCGACTACTACCCCGGCATCCTGGCCGTCAACCAGTTTGACGGCGGCACCTACGGTCTGCCGTGGATCGCCCAGCCGGTCGTGCTGTATTACAACAAGGGGCTGTTCGACGCGGCGGGCGTGGAATATCCGCAGCCCGGCTGGACATGGGACGACTTCGTGGAGAAGGCCAAGGCGCTGACGCTGGATACCGACGGCGACGGCAACACCGACCAGTGGGGCTTCACCAACAACGGCTGGCCGCCGCCCTACATCTTCATTTGGCAGGCAGGTGGCGACCTGATTAATGAAGACTTCACCGAAGCGCCGATTGACTCGCCGGAATTTCTGGAAGGTTTCGAGTTTTTCCTGAGCACGGCCTACAACCCGGAAATGTCGCCCAGCCGCGAGGTGATCGCCGAACAGGGTTTTGGCGAGATGTTCAAAGCCGGCAAGATTGCCATGTTCATGGGCGGCGCGGCGGATGATCTCGACCGCGTGGAAGGGCTGGACGTGGGTGTGATTCCGGTCCCGGCGCACCCCGAAACGGGCGATAACACGACCTTCGCCTGGAACGCCAGCACGGTGATTAACGCCAGTTCGCCGCTGGCGCAGGAAAACCCGGAACTGGTGTGCGACGCGCTGGTGCAAATCACCGAGGGCATCCATAACTGGAAGATCGTTTCGCCGCGCATTTCGCAGGCGACGGTTGAACATCTGGTGTCTGCCGAACCCCGTAAGGAAGCCAGCGCCGAGGCGATCCTGGAAGCCGCCAAAAACATGCGGGCGCTGCCGATCTTCGGCAACTATGCCGAGTTTGACAGCGTGTTCTGGAGCGAGTTCTGGGGGCCGCTGATGAACAACGAAACCGACCTTAGCCCGGCGGAACTGGCCGCCGAAGTCCGGCCTGAACTGGAAGATACGCTGCCGGAATAAGGGCTATCGGTAAAACCTTCGTTGGGGCGTACCGCCGTGCGCCCCTATACAGCAGTTGACGTGACGCCCTCACCCCCTTCTCTCAGGGGACGTTCGTCCCCATTCGAGTCGCCCTCTCCCCCGAATTCAGGGGAGAGGGGAGCAGACGCCGGACGCGCCTCCCCAAATTCGGGGAGGGGGCAGGGGAGAGGTCAAAAAATCGCTTTATCCATAATTCCTCGTAGGGCACGGCATGCCGTGCCCCTACCGACGGATAAATGCGGTTTACGGATAGGTTCTAACCTGGTACGCATGGGGCGAGGCTGCCTCGCCCCCACAGACCGTCCCTGTTTGACGATGGGAGCGACCCATGACGGACCCCGGCGCACTCCAATCGTACTGGCCGACACTCGTTCGCTACGTGCTGGTGGCAATCGGCGTTGGCCTGATTATGTTCGTGGTTTACCGCGTGCAGATTGCCTTCGGCGTGAAGCGCGAAGCCGCCACCGGGCGCGCGCTGGTGATGCCCTGGGTGATCGGCTTTTTGATATTTAATGTGTTTGCGATTGGCGCGTCCTTATACCTGAGTTTCACCGAATACAATCTGTTTAAAGCGCCGGAATGGGTGGGGACGCAGAACTATCAGGAGTTGTTCAGCCTGCATCTGGCTTCGCTCGACTCACGCGGCCAGCGCAGTTCGGACGTGCTGCCGCGCCGGTACGAAGAAATCATCCGGGTCGAGGTGGGCGACGGTGGTCTGGTGCTGGGCGCGAAGGAAGATGGCTTCTGGCGCGCCATGCGGCTGAACCTGCCGTATGCGCTGCTCAACGTCCCGCTTGGCCTGCTAGGGGCGCTGGGAGTGGCGCTGCTGCTCAACCAGAAAGTGCGTGGCCTTAGCTTCTGGCGCGTGCTGTTTTACCTGCCCGCCGTGCTGCCGGCGGTGGCGATGGCGCTGCTGTGGCGCTGGATGTTCTCCCAGACCGGCATTATCAACACGCTGTTTGCGCCGCTGTACCAGGTGATGAACATCGAAACGCCGCGCTGGTTCACTGACCCCTCGTACGCCATGACGGCCTTCATCATCATCGGTCTGTGGGGGGTGTTCGGTGCCAATTCGGTAATCCTGCTGGCCGGTTTAAAAGGCATCCCGCAGGAACTGTACGAAGCTGCCGCGATTGACGGCGCGGGCGCGTGGGCGAAGTTCCGCCATGTCACGATTCCCATGCTCAGCCCATCGCTGTTTTACAATCTGGTCACGTCCACAATTGCGGCGCTGCAAATCTTCGAGGTGGCGGCTTTCATCCCCACGTCGGAGGCGGTCGGCACGTTCCTCAACTGGCAGATTTACCAGGAAGCGTTTAACTTCCGTAATATGGGCATGGCTTCGGCGATGGCCTGGGTGATGCTGCTCATCATCCTGGCGCTGACGGCGCTCATCTTCCGTTCATCATCCGCCTGGGTGTTTTACCAGGGCGCGCGTGAGGAGGCGGCATAAATGGCAACCACGACCGCACCAACCACTGACCGCGTTTTTGTGGAGACCACACCTGCCGAACGAACCGGCACGCTGCACCGAATCATCGTTTACGCGCTGCTGGTGCTGTGCGCCGCGCTGGTGCTGATTCCGTTCCTGTGGATGCTGTCCACCTCGCTCAAAACACAGGATCAACTGTTCACGCGCGAGATCAACTTCATCCCGAATCCCATCGTGCCGGAGAACTACATCCGCGTGTGGGAACGGCTGAACTCGATCAAGCCGGGCATGACGTTCACGCGGATCATCGGCAACACCCTGTTCATTACGGTGCTGGCGATGTTCGGTGAAATCTTCAGCGCGTCGCTGGTGGCCTATGGCTTCGCCCGTTTCCGCTGGCGCGGGCGCAATCTGGTGTTTGCCATCATGCTGGCAACGATCATGATTCCCGGCATCGTGACGCGCGTGCCCGGCTTCCTCATCTGGAAGGAACTGGGGCTGCTGGACACGTATGACCCGCTGACGTGGCCGTCGCTGTTCGCCTGGGGGCCGCTGTACGTGTTCCTGATGCGCCAGTTTTTCCTGTCCATCCCACGCGACATCGAAGAAGCGGCCATCATGGACGGCGCGAACGTGGCGCAGGTGTACTGGTACATTATGCTGCCGCTGATTCGCCCGATTCTGCTGGCAATCGCGGTGCTGTCGTTCCAGGGCAACTGGAACAACTTCCAGGGGCCACTGCTATACCTGAGCACGCCGGAAAAGTTCCCGCTGGCGCTCGCGATGCGTTTCTTCGACCAGTCGCTGTCGAAGGAAGCGCCGCAGTGGCATTACATGATGGCGCTGGCAACGATGATGGCCGCGCCGGTGCTGCTGCTGTACTTCCTGGCGCAGAAGCAGTTTATCGAAGGCATCAACATCGGCGCGGTGAAAGGGTAGGCGATGGATGGAAGCCGAGTCTGTAGGGGCATAGTATGCCGTGCCCCTACGATCATACTCATTGTTATGGTGCTGCTGATGCTGTCGGGCGTGGTCGCTTCACAGGAGGCAAGCGATCTGGTCAACCTCGATCACCTGCGCTTTCTGACCGAGCCGGTTACCGTGAACGGCGAGGAAATGGCCGTCGTCCATATCTACTCGGAATACCCGGATTATGAGTGGGTGGACGCTGCCGGCGAAGGGTTGAGCGCGGTGGATGACGTGGCGCGGGCGGCGGTCGTTTACCTGTGGCAGTACGAACGCACCGGCGACGAGAGCCTGCTGGAACTGGCGCGGCTGTGCCTGAATTTCGTGCGGTACATGCAGGCGGACGACGGTGAATTTTACAACTTCGTCACCGACAAACAGGGTACGATCAACCGGCGCGGCGGCACGAGTTTCAAAAGCCTGGGCTGGTGGGCGATGCGCGGCCTGTGGGCGCTGGGCGAAGGCGTGCGGGTGTTTGACAAGGTGGACCAGGCTTATGCCGACCGGCTGGCGGAGGCCTATTTACGAACCGAAGCCGCGCTGGGCGATACGCTGGGTAACTACGGCGAGTTCATCGAACGGCACGGTTTTCGCATTCCGGCGTGGATTCCCGGCGGCGAACCGGCGGTCGCCAGCGTTGGGCTGCTGGGGCTGGCGGCCTACCAGCAGGCGCGGCCTAACGATACGACGGCGGACATTATCACTAAAATCGCGGACAGCGTGAGCCAGTACCGTCTGGGCGAGGACAGCGTGTATCCGTTTAACATGCACCCGGTCAGCGCCAACGCGCCCGGCTTCTGGCACGACTGGGGCGCGCATATGACGCACGCGCTGGTGGTGGCCGGCATGACGCTCGACCGCCCGGACTGGATCCAGTCGGCGGCGGAATCGGCGGATTCGTTCCTGCTGCGGCAACTGGCGTTTGAACGCTTCCGCCACATTGGCGTTGTGCCGTACCGGCTGGAGCAGATCGCCTACGGCACAAACATGCTGGTGCAGACCTACGCCGCGCTGTATCAGGCAACAGGCGAGGAACGCTACGCGCGTTACGCCGGGCTGGCCGGAAGCTGGTATTTTGGCAACAACATGGCCGGCGTGCCGATGTACGACCCGGCCACCGGGCGCACGCTGGATGGCATCAACGGGCCGGTGGCGTGGCGCGTGAACCGCAACTCCGGCGCGGAGTCCACCATCGAAGGGCTGATGAGCCTGATCGCGCTGGCGGACATCCCGGCGGCGGTTGAGCTGCTGCGGGTGCAGACGGTCGAAGGCAATAGCTGGCTGGTGCTGGAAGCCGAGAACGGCGAGCGCGTCGTGGGCACGCCGACGTATTTTTCCGTCAACTGGACGGGCGAAGGGTACGTCAGCGGCGGGCGCTACGTCGGCATTGGCGAAGGGCAGCGGATGCGGCTGGTGTTTGAACTGACGCCGGAACAGGCCAATGAGGAATATCTCGTTTACGTGGCCCACCTGCGGCAGGCGAAAAACAGCGGCGCGAATCTGATTCAGCGGGTGGACACCGCACCCGTTATTGACGGCAGCGGCGCGGACTGGCCCGCCGATCTGCCGGTGCTGGAATCCAACACGGCGCGGCAGTTTTTGCGCGGCGCGGGGCTGTGGCAGGGCGCAGACGTGGACAGCCACCGGGTAACGCTGGCCTGGGATGATACGAACCTGTATATGCTGGTGGACGTGCGCGACCCCGAACACGTCCAGACGGCCACGCTCAGCAACGTCTGGCAGGGTGATACGCTGTGGATTTATGTCACCAGTGACCCGAACGCCCGGCGGTTGTCGGCCAAATTCACGCTGGCGCAAACACCGGATGGCCCGCAGGTGTGGGACTGGGTGAGCACCGGCTTTTTGAGGGGCGCGGCGCTGGCATGGCAGGCAACCGAGGGTGGTTATACCTATGAAGCCGCGATTCCCTGGTCATCGCTGGACGTGGAGCAGCCCGCCGCCGGGCAGCAGATCGGCTTCGAAGCGGGGCGCGGTATCGGCGGCAATTCGTTTATGGACTTAACCGGGCGCGACCCGGATGTGCCCGCCAATCTGCTAACGCTGATGCTGGCCGAACCCGGCATGGACGCAGCGGCTGGGGTGACGCCGGCTGTGGCGCTCGACGTGCGACTGAACGACGGTGAGACGATCACGCTGCCGGAGAGCGTTTCGCCGGACAGCGATTATTTCTGGCTCGATCTGCTCACGCCGCAGCCGGTCAAACTCAACGCGGGCGAGAATGTCATTCGCTATCGCTACGCCGGCGAAAGCGGCGACAATCCCGGCCTGAGCAAGATTGATGCGTTCTACATCCAGCCGGTGACTGCCCGCCGCGTCTTCCAGCATCCCGATGGCCGCACGATCACGCTGACGTATAACACGCTGACGGGCAGGGCGACGTGGGATGACCACGCGCCGTAATCCATGAAACGTCATTTGGGGATTGAGGGAACGTATGAAAACGGTCGAGGTCGGCGGCGTGACGGTAACAGGCTATGAAGCAGTGCCAGCGGGTGGCAAAAAAGGCCCTGGAGTCGTCGCCCTTCATGCGTGGTGGGGATTAAATGTCTTTTTTAAGGAAGTCTGCGACCGGCTGGCGGGCGAAGGCTTTGTCGTGTTCGCCCCCGACCTGTATCACGGCACGGTCGCCACAACCATTGAGGAAGCCGAAAACCTGAGTTCGACCCTGAATCACGAAGTCGCCAATCAGGAGATGGTCGCCAGCGTCGAATACCTCCAGCAGCATCCAGCGGTCACGTCACCGGCGCTGGGCGCAGTGGGCTTCTCGCTGGGGGCGTTCCTGGCGCTGCGGCTGGCGCAGAATCGTCCGCAAGATGTCGCTGCTGTAGTGCTGTTTTATGGCACGGGCGATGGGGAATACGACCGGACGCAGGCGGCGTTTCTCGGCCACTTTGCCGACAATGACCCATTCGAGCCGACCGAAGTTGTTCAGCAGCTTAAGAACACGCTGCGCGAACTGGGGCGAGAGGTTGAGTTCCATACCTATCCCGGTACGGGACACTGGTTTTTCGAGCAGGACCGCCCGGATGCCTATCACGCCGATGCTGCCCACGCCGCCTGGGAGCGAACGGTGGCTTTTTTGAGGCGGAAGCTCCAGTGAGGAGCCATAAGTTCCAAGTTGCGGTCATCGCGGCGACGCCGCAGGTTCAAAACCTGCGGCTACCGACAAACCAAGCCCACTGAAGGGGCTAGTGGAGTTTCTAGTTACCAGTCACCAGTTTCCAGATCGAAGCGAGTCTATAGATGACTTTTGATAACCCTCCTAACCCTTTTGGACTTCCGTGCAGTTCAGATACATTCAATTCTAATGACCTGAACTTGCGCCAGGAACAGCAAGACCGATGGTTAAACCGCATCCAGCCCCTTTCCAGGTGGCTTTGCGCTTCAGCCGGACGGTTTTCAGTGTCCGGCGCGACCTGACCTATACCATGATTACCTATCTCAGGAGTATCTCATGCAGCTTGTCCGCCACCCGCAAAGCCCGCTGCTGTACCCGAACCCGCTGCACCAGTGGGAGGCGATCAACGTGTTTAACCCGGCGGTGACGTGGCACAACGGCCTGTTCCACATGCACTACCGGGCGCAGGGCGTGGATTATGTTTCGCGCATCGGCTACGCCGTCAGCGCCGACGGGCTGAACTGGAACCGGCTGGAACACCCGGTGCTCGCGCCGCACATGGGCGCGGATGATTATCGCGGCGTGGAAGACCCGCGCGTGACGCCGCTGGACGGCACGTTTTACATGACCTACACCGTCTACGGCGCAAACAGCTATTTCCCGATGATCGCCCGTTCGGACAACCTGATCACGTGGGAAGATGTTGGCCCGCTGGAACGCGCCGAAAACAAGGATCACATCCTGTTCCCGGAGAAAATCGGCGGACGCTACGTGATTCTACACCGCCGGTCACGGCACATCTGGATTGGCTTCAGTGACGATCTGACGACGTGGGGCGATCACCAGAACATCATGGCGCCGCGCCCGGAAAACGGCTGGGATGCACGCAGTATCGGCTCCAACGGCCTGCCGATCAAAACCGAGCATGGCTGGGTGCTGTTCTATCACGGTTACGGCGAAGCGCCGTTTGTGTACCGCCATTCGGTGGCGCTGCTCGATCTGGACGACCCGACGAAGGTCATTAACCGACCGAAAGACTTCATTTTTGAACCACAGGAAACGTGGGAAATCCGGGGCGACGTGCCCAATGCGCTGTTTAGCTGCTCCAACAACGTTGTTGGCGACGAGGTGTATTTCTACTATGCCGGCGCTGACCGCCTGATCGGGCTGGCGACCGCGCCACTGGCGGACATCGTGGATTTCGCCCGTTTGGGAAAGTAGGGACTGATGCAGCCGGTCGGGATTGGACTGGTTGGGGCGGGGGCGTTTGGCGTCTTTTGCCTGGATGCTTTCGCAGAAATGCCGGACGTGCGCATCACGGCGGTAGCGGACGTGGACGCTAACCGCGCCCGTTCGTTGGCCGCCAAACATCACGCCGCTACCTACGACTCGCTCGACGCGCTGTTAGCTGATGAGTCGGTCGAAATCGTGGCGCTGAACACGCCGCCGTACCTACACGCCGCGCAGGGATTGGCGGCGCTGGCGGCAGGCAAGCACCTGTTTAACGAAAAACCACTGGCGCTGACACTGGAAGATGGCGCGGCGCTCATCCAAGAAGCAGGCGCGCGCAACCTGCGGCTGACGGTGGATTATGTCATGCGCTGGAATCCATACTGGGCAGCGGCGGCGCATCTGGCACGGTCAGGCGTTCTCGGCGCGCTGCGCCAGATGGATTTGGCGAACCACGCCGCCGGGCTGGATTTGCCCGCCAGTCACTGGTTCTGGGATAAGGCGAAAAGCGGCGGCATCTGGATTGAGCATGGGGTGCATTTCTTCGATGCCTTCACGTGGGTAGCAGGAACGCCGGGGCAGATCACGGCGTCGCAGTCCTTCACCCGCGCTGACGGCGCGACCGACCGCGTGGAAGCCTTAGCGCGCTTTGGCGATGCCGCCGCACACTTCTACCATGCCTTCGACAAAAGCGGCCAGACCGAACAGACGACCGTGATTCTGACCTTTGAGCAGGGTTACGTCACCCTGCGCGAATGGGTGCCAACCTCGATGGAACTGCTGACAACGGTCGAGCCTGAAACGCTGCGCCACTATCTACCGGGGCAGGTGGCCGAATCGGAACGGGTTGGTTCGCAGCACCGTGTTTGCGCCTTCGCGCCGGAGGGAAAATCCGCCATCTACCGCGCCAGCATTCAGGCCGGGATGCGCGATCTGGCGCGGGCGGTGCGCAACCCGGCTCACACGCTGGCCGTTACCGGGCAGGATGGGCTGGACAGCCTGCGGCTGGCGGTACAGGCGGAGGCGCTTGCCACGCCATAAGCGGTGGTCAGCCGAGCCGACCGTTCGCCAGCGGCAGCACCCGCGCCGGCTGCACCGCCAGAAGGTCGCCGACGTGCGGCAGATGGTTGACAGCAGGCAGCTTAAACATCAGCGATATGCCGTCTGCGGCGCGCAGTTGCAGCCGGTACGAATCGCCCAGGTAGACACATTCCTCGACCGAACCAGCGATAGCGCCGGGCGCGTTGGGGTCGGACAGCTCGATGCCATCAGGATGCAGGAGTAAGGCGTCCGCCGGCGCTGAGACATGGAAATTACCCAGCGCGGTCTGCGCGGTGTCGTCCTGCTGACGCAGCACCGGCACGATGTTGTTCAGCCCCAGGAAGCGGGCGACAAAGGTGGAAACCGGGCGGGTGTAAACCGCCTGGGGCGTCCCGATTTGTTCGATCACACCCGCGTTCATGACGGCCATCCGGTCGGCAATCGCAAACGCTTCGTGCTGGTCGTGGGTGACGTAGACGGCGGTCAGCCCGACGCGCCTGATGATCTCGCGCAGTTCCACCACCAGCCGTTCGCGCAGCGCCGCGTCCAGCGACCCCAGCGGCTCGTCCAGCATCAGCAGGCGCGGGTTCGGCGCCAGGCTGCGGGCCAGCGCCACGCGCTGGCGTTCGCCGCCGGAGAGGCGCGCCACGTCACGCTGTTCAAACCCCTGCAAGCCGACCAGTTCCAGCGCGTCGCGCACGCGCCGGTCGCGTTCTGCTGGCGGCACACGCAGCATCTTCAAACCAAACGCCACGTTCTGCGCCACGTTCATATGCGGGAACAGCGCGAAGTCCTGGAACATCAGGCCAAAGCCGCGCCGATGGATGGGGACGTTCAGCACCGATTGGCCGTCAAACCACACGTCACCGCTTTGAGGTTGTTCCAGCCCGGCGATCACGCGCAGCAGCGTGGTTTTGCCACAGCCGCTTGGCCCCAGCAGACACACAATTTCGCCCTGAGCGACTTCCAGACTGACACCGCGCAAAACCGGCGTGTCTCCGAACGACACGCGCACATCACGCACTTCCAGCATTAAAACTCTCCCATCCCGAAGGCGCGCAGCCGTTCGATCAGCACAAAACCGGCGGCGGACACGGCCATCAGCAGCGTACTCATCGCCAGGGCCTGCCCGTAGTTGGCCGCGCCCGGCTGACCGAGCAGGCGGAAGATGACAACCGGCATGGTCGGCGTGTCCGGGCGGGCGATAAACAGGGACGCGCCAAACTCACCCATGCTGACGGTAAAGGCGAAGATCGCGCCGACGATCAATCCCCGGCTAATCAGCGGCAGGTCAATCCAGCGCCACACCTGCCACGCCGACGCGCCCAGCACGCGCGCCGCTTCCTGAATGCTGGGCGTGATGCTGCGCAGGGCCGGCAGCACGCTGCGCACGACAAAGGGCAGCGCCACCAGTGTATGCGCCAGCGGAATCAGGACCGGCGAGGCGCGCAGGTTCAGCGGCGGTTCGTCCAGCGCGATGATGTAACCAAAGCCGAGCGTGACGGCGCTGGTCGCCAGCGGCAGCATAAACAACGGGTCAAGCCAGCGAACCAACCCCGTATCACGGCGCGACAGCAGATAGGCCGTTATCAGGCCCAGTACCAGCGCCAGCGCAGTGGTCGCCAGCGCGAACGTCAGCGAATTGCCGATGGCTTGCAGGGGCGGCACAAACAGCACCGACTGGCGCGGATTGTCCGCCAGCAGGCGGTAATACTGGGTCGTGAAGCCCGCGCCAACCGCCATAAATGAGCGTAGCACCAGCGCCAGCAGCGGCGCGAACAGCAGCACCACCAGCAGCGCCAGGTTCGCCAGCACCAGCGCCCGTTCCCGCAGGTTGCGCGGGCGGCGGGCGACATAACCCGCGCTCACCACGTCGGCGGCGATGCGGCGCTGCAAGCGGGTGTAGACTGTCATCGTCAGGAACATCAGGCCGATCTGTACGATGGAGAGCGAGGCGGCCATCGGCAGGTTAAACAGGTTGGCGGCCTGCCGGTAAATTTCCACTTCCAGCGTGGCGAAGCGCGGGCCGCCCAGAATCAGCACCACGCCGAAGCTGGTGAAGGTGAAGATAAACACCAGCACACCCGCCGCCAAAATCGCCGGGCGCAGCAGCGGTAGGCGGATGTCCCGCCACAACCGCCAGCCATGCGCGCCCAAGACGCGGGCGGCCTCTTCCATGCGCGGGTTCTGGTTGGCCCAGAAGCTCGTTATCATACGGAGTGCGACCGCGTAGTTGTAAAAGACGTGGACGATCAGGATGATCGCCAACGTGCGCTCAAGCTGTACCGGTGGCGCGTCCAGATCAAACAGCGCCATCAGGCCGGTGTTCAGCAGCCCGCGCGGGCCGATCAAGGCGCTGAAGGCGGTCGCCACCACCACCGTCGGCAGCACAAACGGCAGCGTCGCCAGCGCCAGCAGCAGCGATTTGCCGGGGAAACGGTAGCGCACGAAGACATAGGCGCCGGGCAGCGCCAGCGCCAGCGTCAGCAGGGTTGAAAGCGCGGCCTGCCAGAGCGTAAACCACAGCGTTTCCCGGTAATACGCCGACGTGACAATTTCAACAAAGCTGCCCAGGTTTAGCTGGCCGTCCGGCGCGAGGCTGACGGCAAAAATCGAGAGCAGCGGATAGAAGAAAAACAGCGCCAGGAAAACCAGCGGCGCGAGCAGCAGCCCGCGCCACAGGCCGCCTAACGCAGGACGGTTTCGGTCCACGCCTGAATCCATTCCTCGCGGTGGGCGTTGATGTCGTCAATATCCATCGTAGCCGGTTTTTCCGGCACAGCGCCGAACTGCTGGAAGTCCTGCGGCAGTTCGGCTTCGGGATTGACCGGGAAGACAAACATCTGCAACGGCAGGTCTTCCTGGAACGGCACACCGAGCAGGAAATCCACAAACTGCTGCGCGGCTTCCAAATTGTCCGTACCGTTCAGAATACCGACAAACTCGATCTGCCGGAAGCACATGCCATCGGCAACAATGCTGGCGGTGGTCGGTTGGCCGGTATCCTCGTCAACGGTGAACGGCGGGCTGCTGGCGTAACTCACGACCAGTGGGCGCGTGCCATCCCCTCCACCGGCGGTGAACTGGTTGAAGTAGGCGTCCGACCAGTCGTCCGACACATACACGTCGTTAGCCACCAGGTCGCGCCAGAAATCGAGCCAGGTGTAATCACCGTCCGTACCAAACTGGACGATAGTCGCCAGCAGGAACGCCAGGCCGGGCGATGATGTGGCCGGGTTTTCAACCACCAGCAAATCGCGGTAGTCCGGCTTCGTCAGGTCGTGCAGGCTTTCCGGCAGCGGCAGATCGTTGTCCTCGAAATAGGCGATGTCGTAATTCAGGCACACATCACCGTAGTCCACCGGCGTCACGCGGTTCTGCTCGTCCAGTTTAAACTCGTCCGGCACGTCCTCCAGCAGCGGCGACTCGTAGGGGATAAACAGGTCTTCGGCCAGCGCCCGCCCCAGGAAGGTATTGTCCACGCCGAACATCACGTCGCCCAGCGGGTTTTCCCTGCTCAGAATGGACTGGTTCACCATCGTTCCGGCGTCACCACTGCGCAGGATTTCGACCTTCACGCCGGCTTCCTGCTCGAACTGCGCCAGCACGTCCTCGCTGACGTTAAAGCTATCGTGCGTGACGAGCGTGAGCGTATCGTCCTGCGCCAACACGGGGACAAACCCCAGCGCGAACAGGACAAAAACCAGCAAAAATCGGAAACGCATGTCGTACTCCCTTCAACCAACACTCACTGAGTAACAGACCGGGAGCCGGAATAAAAAACCACCCGCTACGGTACATCGTAGGGGGTGGCGTTCATGTCGGTATGATACACTCCCTACGCCGGTATGACCCGGATCAGGTTAAGGGTCGGCGCGGCGATACGCGCCCTCTCAGCCCGCTTGACACGGACTCCCCTGGTCTGTTGAGTTGTTACCAGTATACCCCGCGCCTGTCCGGTGAGCAATAGAGCAGGTGGCTCATTTGCCAGCGCAGCACTCCTTTTGTGAAACTTTTTACAAAGGTGATGCGTATAGGGATGTAGCCTTAGGAAACAAGCCAACCGTATAACCTCTAAAAGGAAACACCATGCCACGACGATTCACGCTGTTCGCCCTGATTGGTCTGTTCGTGCTGGTTCTGCCCGCAGCCGCCCAGAACGAAACGCTGCCTGTGTTTGAAACGACGGCCTGCCCGGTTTCGTTCGCCTATAGTGGCGATGTTGAATGCGGTATAGTTACCGTCCCACAGGATCGCGCTAACCGGGAAGAACGAACGCTGAAAATCGCAGTAGCCGTTTTTAAGGCGCGGAACAGCAACCCTGCTCCTGATCCGTTAATCTTCCTCGACGGCGGCCCCGGCGCGCGCACACTGGATTCGTTTGCTGGTGGCTTGGGCGGTTTTCTGTCGAAGTTCAACAACGAACGCGACGTCATCCTGTTCGATTATCGTGGAATAGGTCATTCCGAACCGGCGCTGACCTGCCCTGAATCGCTGGATGCCGCGAATAAAAACTGGGAATCGGACTGTCGGGAACGTTTCGTTGCGCAGGGTGTGGATGTGACTGACTTCACCACCCGCGACAACGCGGCTGATGCTGCGGACATTATTCGCGCTCTAGGATACGCCCACTATAACATCTGGGGCGGTTCGTATGGTTCATCCGTCGCGTTAACGCTGCTGCGCGACCATCCCGAAAACATCCGCGCCGCGATCATCACGGCCATGCAACCGCCGCACGGTGACCTGCAGGCGTCTATTCCGGTCTATCTGCATCGCACGATTGACGCTGTTTCTGCGCTGTGTCAGGCTGATGCTGCCTGTGCCGCCGCTTTCCCCAGTGATCTTAACGACGAACTGGCGGTTATTGTCGAACGGCTGGACGCGACTCCACTGCCGGTAACGGTCGGCAAGGTAGACACGGAACTTACGGGCTTCAACATTCTCGCGGGCATGGGGCAACTGCTGAAGGATGAGAAGAACATCCCGATCATCCCTGGTCTAATCGCCGCCCTGTACGCGGAACAATATGATGTGGTGATGCCGTATGTGGCGGCCCTGTCGCCGCAGCCTGACCCCCTAAACCCAATTGGCGCGTACCTGTCCATGCGCTGTACGGACAGTATACTGGTAACAACCAGCGAATCTTTTGATGCCGCGCTGCAAACCATCAACCCGGTTTTCCACGATGGCTATCTGACCGAGAACCAGCGCGAAATCACCCAGTGCCAGGCATGGGAAGCGCGTGTGCCAACGGAAGCGGACCAGCAGCCTGCCGTTACCGATACGCCAGTGCTGATCATCAGTGGCGCACTTGACCCGTACAGTTCGCAGGAATGGATGGACTCGACGCTGGAGCATCTGGCTAACGGATATGGGTTTATGCTGCCGTACCACATGCATTACGTTACCCAGCACCCATGCGCGTCGAAGCTGCTGGTTGGGTTCATTGATGATCCAACGGTCGAGCCGGACGCAAGCTGCATGGCGGAAATCAAGCCACCTGCGTTCCGAACGGGTTAACCACTGACCGCGTACAGGTAGGGGCGCACGGCCGTGCGCCCCTACGATATGGACAAAAATTCCGCCAGGTAATCGTCAAAGCGTCCGGCGTTGCAGCAGTCAATGTAGCGCAGGAACTCCCCGCCGCCGATGGGGTAATCCGGGTAGCAGCTTGTCGGCCATGCGCCGCGCGGGGCATGAACAACATAGGTTGGGCCGGGGGTGGGAATCAGCACGCCGTCCAATGAGCGTTCCACTTTGTCCACCATGCGTTCGACGGTGACAATGACCGTGTCGGCCAGGAACACCAGTTCCATGTCCACGCCGGTGTTATTGTTGATTTTGACGTTGCCCTGACGGTCGCCTTCCAGACCATGCAGCACGGCTACATCGCAATGAATCGCGGGGAAGGCTGTCAGTTCTTCGCCGGTGTAGGGGTCGGTCACGGTTTTGACATCCGGGCGCAGGCGGGGTAGATCGGTGCCAAGCCAGGCCCGCGACGGCATAAAACCCACGCCGGACAGCCCGGCGCGGATGCCCATCGCCAGACTGGCCTCGGTTTCTTCCATGATCTGGATTGAACCGTTTTGCGCGGCCTCGGTAAACATCGGCGCGAGGCCGAACGACTCCAGGCCGAAATAGACGGAACGCACCGTACTCACGCAGCCCGCGCCAACCAGCAGATCGGACTCGATGCCGGCGGTGAAACACAGCAGCGTCAGGTCTTTTGGGCGGGTGTGACGGCGCAGCAGTTCGCGGACGAAGGCGACCGGGCGGCGGTAGACGGTCATACCGCCTAAAGCCAGGGTGGACGAATCACGGATGAGGGAAGCGGCATCAGGGAGTGAAATCCAGGTAGTCATGATGGGTTAAAAGCGTAACGCAAACGCGCAGGGAAATAAAGGCGCAAAGCCAAAAATCTTACTGACGCCGTCCCTGCCACAGGACGGCCAGCAGCCAGCCGAGGAAGTTCGAGCGCACGTCCCTGGCGGTGTCGGCGGCGCTCCACATCATGTTGATCTGCGTTACGTCGCCGCGCTGGCTCAGTTCAAAGTTATGCACGCGGTACTCGCCATATTCCCACCAGAAGGTAATCAACGCGAGAATCGTAAACGAGACCAGGGCGCGGCGGTTGTTACCCCAGCGCAGCGCCTGGGCCAGCCCGCCCTCAAATTCGTCCTGATGCGCCATGACGCGCAGCGTATTGCAGACCAGACCGGTCAGCGCGAAGGCGGTGGCCGCGTGGGGAATGGAGTCCAGCCCAAAGCCGGCGAACTGGACTTCACCCCATTGGCCCTTGTAGATGTTAAAACGCGGGTGCGACGTGATGTAACCCAACGCCAGCGGCGCGACGTAAACCGCGTAATCGTCGTTGTCGCGCACCATCGTAATCGCCGTTTCTTCCAGCAGGTTGCGCGGACGCCAGCCACGCGGGAACAGCAGGCGCACCGCATCCGGCAGGAGCAGCGACAGGGAGTTGGTGATGAGGTGCGGCAGCCAGGTCGTCCGCATCCGGTATTCGCGGCGGTTGGCGTCGGCGGTGTAGGCCAGCAGCGCCCACAGGCCGTAACGCAGGAAGTCGCGGGCGGTAGGGTAGGATTTCTCTATCTTCACGTTGATGGACCCTGTTCTATAATAAGCCTATGGTTTCGCTGACTCTACTGACGTTTAACTGCTTCGGCGCGCCCGGTTTTTCCACGCGGCACCGGCTGCGCCGGCTGGCGGAGGAACTCAACCGCGCCGCGTATGACATCGTGTGCCTGCAGGAAGTGCAGACACACCGTTACCGCCGGTTGTTCGCCGACCAGTGCCGGAGCGCGTATCCGCATCAAGCCTACCAGCCTTTTATCCACGCGCCAATGGGTGGCCTGCTGACGCTGGCGCGGCAGCCGCTGGAAGCAACACAGTTCACGCTCTACCGGGAGCGCGGGTTGTGGTATACCCCGGCAGTTACCGACTGGATTTTACACAAAGGTATATTAGCAACCCGTTGGCAGGCGGAAGATGTGCCGGTGGTGATCCTTAACACCCACCTGACGGCCAACTATACCGGCGACTGGAGCCGGAATAACCCGTTCGCCCGGCAGGAACAGGGCGAACTGATGCAGTTGGCGGAAGCGGTGCAGGCGCAGCCAACCGCCGCGCTGGTGATTGCCTGCGGCGATTTTAACGTCCCACGCGGAAGCTGGCTGTACGAGTCGTTCCTGGCAGCCACCGGCATGACCGACCCACTGGCGGGCGATACACGGCCCACCTTCCGCCCGCACCGGGGCATGGGCGCGCGCTACGCCGCACCGATTGACTTCACCTTCGTGCGCGTGCCGGCAGGCAGGGTATTCACGCTCGACAGCGAATTGCGTTATCAGGACAGGGTTCACGGCAGCAGGCCGCGCCACCTGTCCGACCACAACGCGGTGGAACTGCGAGTGAAGTGGGAAAGCGTCAAGTAGGGGTATGTCGTGCCGCATGTGTACCAAGCTAATGGATGACCGAAAACCGATTCATCGAATGGAGGGGCGAACCGCCGGTTCGCCCCTACGAAAAATCCAGGTATCGGTTTTCATTTAACCATAAGGTTTCGGTCAGCGGCGCCGGATGCTGAAAGCTGTCCGGCTGAACGAAAAAGCCACCTGGACGGTGGCTGGAATAAAGAAGTGAGCCATGTTCTTCAGCCTGGTGGAAGCGGGCTTACCCAGTTAATTCAGCCAGGGAATCTACAAGGCTTGTCCGGTCTTGGGGTTTGCCTTGCGTCTATGGCGCCAGCCGTTTAAACGGCTGGCTGTCCATTGTCAAGCCCACTGAAGGGGCTGAAAGAACCGTATTGAACCTCTTATGCTGTTAACAAAAATAAAGCGGATATGCCTGTAGGGGCGACCCTGCGTGGTCGCCCCAGGGCAGGCACATAGGCCTGCCCCTACGGTATCCGAATTAAAAACGTTAACGCCATCAGAGGTTTCCAGAACAGCTAGCCTGTTATGTTGGCATGGGGCGATCCATGCCTGAATGCTGGACACGTTTTTTTAACCGCTGGCAGCGACCGTTGCAATCTTTATCCTGTACGTAAGGGATAGCGATTACAACCGCTGTAATTCTTCGCGCTGCGCTCTGGTCAGTGCCTTCACCACCAGTTCGTAGGAATGGTCAACCATGTCGCGGATTTCGTCGTCAGGGATGCTGCCATCCAGCGCAATGCTATTCCAGTGTTTTTTGTTGAGATGGTAGCCTGGCGTGACGGCGGGGTAGGTGCTGCGCAGGATTTCCGCCCAGGTGGGATCACATTTGAGGCTGATATAAACCGCCCCGTCTCTGGGCATCAAGCCAAACATTTTCCCCATGACCTTAAACACGGCAGGGCTGTCATCGCCGAAGGGAAAATCCTCGACAGCAGCGGGTTTGGAAAGACAGTAAGCGCGAAGTTCGTTTCGATCCATGAAGAAAAAGCATAACGCAAAGTCGCCAAGAGGCAAAGGCGCAAAGCGCATCAGCATTCCATAATGCGGCCTTCGGCGGCACGCAGCAGGCGGTCGTTGATGGCGATGCCTAACCCGGTCGGCTCGACCATGTGGACGAGAATCACGTCAGCGGCCTGCCGGTCGAGTTCACGCATCCCACGAAAAAGGTTGGTGGCAAACTGCGGCAGATCAGTCCCCAGACGGAACAGCAGCGCGGGCAGATGTTCAAAATAAGCGGCTTCCGCGTCCAGCGTGAGGATGCCCACGCGCTGCCCAGCCTCAGCGCGCTGCTGCGCGGCGGCCTGCATACAGGCGATCACGGTTGCCGTGTCGCGGGTGAACAGCAGCACTTCGGCGTGAGGTGAATAATGCTTAAGCAGCATCCCCGGCGCTTCAATGCCGGCTTCATCCGGCTGCAACTGGCGCGAGATCAGCCGCACGTCCGGCATAAGTTCGCGCAGTGTTTCCAGCGGGATGCCGCCGGGGCGCAGCACTTCCGGCACGGGTTTGGTCAGATCGAGGATGGTGGACTCCAGGCCGATAGGCGCCGGGCCGCCGTCCAGTACCACATCTATGCGTCCGCCCAGGTCTTCCAGCACGTGCGCCGCCGTCGTCGCGCTGGGGCGGGCGAAGCGATTGGCGCTAGGCGCGGCGACGGGGAGTGCCGCCGCGCTGAACAGCGCCAGCGGAATGGGGTGGTTGGGCATTCGCACCGCGACGGTATCCATGCCGGCAGAAACATTCGGTGGAATGACAGCTGCGCGCCGCAGCACCAGCGTCAGCGGCCCCGGCCAGAAGCGCCGGGCGAGGTCGTAGGCCAGCGCCGGAACGTTGGCGGCGACCTGTTCCAACTGCGCCAGGTCGTAGAGATGCACGATCACCGGGTCAGACGCAGGACGGCCTTTGGCGGCGAAGATGCGGCTGACGGCAGCGGCATCAGTCGCGTTGGCGCCCAGGCCGTACACTGTTTCGGTGGGGAAGGCGACCAGACCACCGTCATGCAGTACAGCGGCGGCGCGTTCGATCAGGGCGGCATCAGGCGCGGCGGGGTCGAGGCGGAAGAGCAGGGTATTGGTCATAAACCATTAACACAAAATTGTGACATCTCTCATGACAGATTTAGAACACAAATTTCAGGAAGCCGTTATAATCATAACATAGTCAGTAGCGATGGAGTATCGTATGGCAACCTTACGCGGCATCTGGCTGCGTTTTCGACCGTTTCAGGTCAGCTTTGTGATTGTGGGCGTGTTTGTCGCCGGTTTTTTTCTGGGCAACCAGTTTACCATCAGCCAGGCACAGAGCGATACCGTCGCGCCGCCGGAAGCGGAGGCGGCGTTTGAACCGTTCTGGCAGGTGTATAACCTCATCCAGTCCGAATACCTTGAACCGGTTGACTCTGCCAAGCTGGTGGATGGTGCGATTCAGGGCATGATTGAAGCGCTGGGCGACGAGTTCAGCGGCTACATGGACCCCAGCGTCTATCCGCTGATGAATGCCGATCTCTCCGGCACGGTAGAGGGCATAGGCGCGCTGGTGGAAACCGACGAAGAAACCAAAGAGATTCGCATCGCCAGCGTGCTGGAAGGCTCTCCCGCCGAGGCCGCCGGCGTTCAGGATGGCGACGTGTTTGTCAAAGTGGATGGCGAGGACGTAGCCGGCCTGACGCAGATGGAACTGGTGACGAAGGTGCGCGGTCCGGCGGGCACGACCGTTCAGCTAACCATGCGCCGGGGAGAAGAACTGGTTGAGTTTACGATCACACGCGCCAAAATTGTGGTGCCGAATGTTGAATATAAAGTGCTGGATGGCAACATCGGTTATATCAAAATGCGTGATTTCAGCGCTGACGCGCGCGCCAAACTGGACGAGGCGCTGAAGGCGCTGGACGTAAATTCGCTGGACGGGCTGGTGTTTGACCTGCGCGGCAATCCCGGCGGGCTGCTGACGAGCGCGATTGACATCGCCAGCGCCTTTATTAAGGATGGCACGATTCTGGTCGAGGACTTCGGCAACGGGGAACAGCGCACATTCGAGGCCAATGGCAGCTACATCGGCGTCAGCGTGCCGATGGTGGTGCTGGTGGACGAAGACAGCGCCAGCGCGTCCGAACTGGTGGCCGGGGCGCTGCAGGACCGGGAACGGGCGGAAATTGTCGGCGAGACGACGTTTGGCAAGGGCACGGTGCAGACCTGGCGCGAACTGGTGAACGGCGGCGGCGTGCGGCTGACGATTGCGCGCTGGCTGACGCCAAACGGCCACTGGATTCACGAGCAGGGCATCACACCCGATATCGTGGTGGAATGGACGCCGGAAAACCGCGACGACCCGAACGATCCGCAGCTCAAGGCGGCGCTGGATTACCTGCTGCAAGCCAGCGTGCAGCAGCCGGACGCCGTGAACCAGCAGTAAGGCGTCAATGGCGTTTGGCTGTAGACAGCACAGCGGGGATTCAGGCTGAATCCCCGCTGTTTTTGTTGGTGCGATTGCTTGGCAAAGGTTGGCTGGTAGGGCGTACAGCCGTGCGCCCTACCGCTATATGCAGGATGGGCTAGCGATTACGGCATCGGCTCGACCCAGTAAGTGCTGCCCGTGCCTTCGGTTACCCAACCGACAGTGTTGGAAGTCGTGTGGCGGACGCGATACCAGTTGTATGGCCCACTGGCGCACACCGGACCTTCCAGAACGGTGAAGGTGTCACGGTTGGCCTTAAACATAACAAACAGAATGTCGTTGCTGTCCAGGGCGGCGCGCAGGCTGCTGTAGACCTGGGCCGGGCGCGCGATGGTCCCCGCTTTCAGGCGTGGGGCGGGCGCGCCGGGGCAGGCCACCGGATTGGTCGGCGGCGTGGTCGGAACAGGGGTGAGCGTCGGGACGGCGGTTGCCGGCGTGGTCGTCACCGGCTCGACCCAGTAGGTGCTGCCCTGGCCTTCGGTTACGTAGCCAACCGTGCCGTTGTAATCCACCTTGTACCAGTTGTGCGGGCCGAAGCTGCACAGCGGGCCTTCCAGCACTTTAAACTGGTCACCGGTGCTTTTGTACAGCACGCGCAAAACCACGTCGCTGCCCACGTCCGCCCGCAGGCTGCTGAAGACCTGCGCCGGGCGCGCGATGGTTCCCACCGTCAGGCGCGGGGCGGGCGCGCCCGGACAGGCGACTGGCTGCGCGGCGGCCAGTACCACCCCGGCTGAAATGAGCATGGCAAACAGAAGTCCCACAAACAACCAGCGGAAACGCATATGCTGCCCCTTTCAATGCTTTTGTAAGCGAGATCGTGACACAACGTAACCCATAGCGCCATATTAACGCAAAATAGAATTTCGGGAAAGTGACCAGTTCGCTTGACAGTGCTGGCGAGGCGGTTGCGTCTTTGCAATCATCCCTGCCCATGCTATACTGCGAAGGCTTTGAAAAAATGAGGAGTTTGCTTCCATGCAGGCAGCGTTGCAGATCGCTTCGATTATCATTTCGGTGGTGCTGATTATTCTGATTCTGCTTCAGGTCAAGGGCGGCGCGCTGGGCAGCCTGCTCGGTGGCGAAACCGGCGGTATCGCCCGCACCCGGCGTGGCCTGGAAAAGACCCTGTTTAACATTACCATCGGCCTGTCCATCGCCTTCCTGGCGATTTCGATTCTGTCGGTGGTCGCGTTCAGAAGCTAACCCGGCTTCTGACACCCTTTTACCCCATGTTTCGCGGATTCCGCTGGCAACTGGCCGTTCTGGTGACGGCGCTGGCGCTGTTCCTCGTCAGCCTGGTTTCGCGCCAGCCGGAAGCGCCCGCTGTGCTGCCGACGAGCGAACCAACAGCGGCGCGCACCGCCGAACCGGACGTAACGGTTGAAGCGCCTACGCCGGAAGCCGCGCCGGTGGTACTATCCAACCCAACCGGCAGTGGTGAGGTAATCACCTTCACCGAGGCGCTGGTGGGGAACGTGCAGCGGCTGAATCCGCTGCTGGCCGGGCTGAACCCGGTAGACGCCGATATCACCGCGCTGATCTTTGAGGGGCTGACGCGCTCGAACCAGTTTGGCGAACCCGTGCCGGCGCTGGCGCAGGAGTGGGTGATTTCGTCCGACCGACTGGAATACGTGGTGCGCCTGCGCGACAATGTGCTGTGGCAGGACGGCCTGCCGTTCACAGCGGCGGACGTGATGTTCACCGTATCGCTGCTGCAATCGCCGGACTTCCCCGGCCCGGCGGAACTGGGCCGCTTCTGGCGCACCGTCGAAATCCAGCCGTTGGGCGATCATCTGGTGCGCTTCCGGCTGACGCAGCCGCTGGCGCAGTTCCTCGACATGCTGCGCATCGGCCTGCTGCCGGAACACGCCCTGCGCGGTACGACCGCCGCCCAGCTTGCCACCCATCCGTTTAATCTGACTCCCATCGGCACCGGGCCGTACCAGTTGGAAGCACTCGGTTCAACCGATGGCAGCGGCATTAACACGGTTGATCTGCGGCTCGCACCGGTTTACCGCCAGCGCCCAGAAGGGCAGGCGGGTTTTGCGATTGATCGCTTCCGCTTCCGGCTGTACGACAGCTTTGACGCGGCGCTGGCGGCGCTGCGCAGCGGCGAGGCAGATGGTCTGGCGGCACGCAGCCAGGAAGAACGGCTGGCGCTCATCAACACCGGTTTGGACATGCACACCCAGATTGAACCCACACTCGGCGTGCTGATCTTCAACTGGCAGAACGACGCAACCCGCTTCTTCCGCGAGCAGCGATTCCGGCTGGCGCTGATGACCGGGCTAGACCGCACCGGCATCATCGAGCGTTACCTGTCCAACGTTGCCATTCGCGCCGACAGCCCGCTGTTCCCCGGTTCGTGGGCGTATACTAGCGATCTGCCCTGGCCGACGCCTAACGCCAGCGCCGCCCGCGCCCTGCTGGAAAACACGCGCCCGCAGCGGACGCCCACACCCAACCCGGAAGCCACCGCCGAGGCGACCACTGAAGGGGCGGACAGCGGCGGCGCCAGCTTTGGCCTGCTGGTGCCGGATAACCCGGCGCTGGTCAGCCTGGCGCAGGAAATCGCGGCGCAGTGGTCGCAGCTTGGATTGTCGGTCATGGTGGAACCGGCAGGGCCGGAGCAGTACCAGGGGCGGCTGGACACGGGCGATTTTGGCGCGGCGATTGTGGAACTGTCGCTGGGCAACAGCGCCGACCCGGATGTGTATCCGTTCTGGGATGAAGGCCAGTATCCCGACGGGCTGAACTACGGCGGCGTGAACGACCGGCGCATCGGCGAAGACCTGGAACGTGCCCGCAGCGACCCGAACGGCATCAACCGGGTGGTCCACTACCGGGAGTTCCAGCACGATTTTATCGAGCGGGCGATTGCGATTCCGCTGTATTACCCCCTGTATACCTATGCCACGTCCCCGCGCGTCAGTGGCGTGCAGCTTGGATTTATCGGCTCGCCCGCCAGCCGGTTTTATACGCTGCCGAACTGGACGATCACGGCGGAAAGTCAGTAAAAGGCGCTGGCGTTGTCGTTAGTTTCAAAGTCAAAGGCGCAAATGTCGAGGCTGGTGTCCGTGAAGGGTCTATTGTAATGGTTACGACCATTGCTCAAAATCAAAAGATTTTGCAGTCCTGCGGGTGTCGGTTCGTAAATCTGATGGCTCAAGAGGTGAACGGCATTCATGGATGTATCATTGGATGAGGTTTGTCAGCAGCTAAACGCACAAAACTGCTTGATCCTAATCCGGCTTTGCATTTATGATGCAATAACAAATGCAGAGAGCATGTTGAATATTTTTGAGATGGATTACCCCTCAGATGAAATGCCGCGCAAGGCAATTGAGGCGGCCTGGTCTGTGGGCAAAGCAATTGACCAATATCTGGCTGGGCAGGCACAATGGCAAGAAGTTGAGAGTCGCATTGAGGCTGTGTGGGAGGCAGGAGAGGCTGTTTCTGAGGAAACCATGTACATTGTGAAAAAAAGGTCTGCTTTGTTTGCAGTCGATTCAGTATGCCATGCCGCACATACAGCAGGAGAAGCTGCTGGGACAGCGGCGGAAACAGTGAAAAATGCTGCATGTGCTGCTGCTTCGACCATGCTTAGTAGAAGGCTTGTTGATACCGATGAACAACTGAGCCATGCGGATGAACGAAAAACATTGGATGATGTCTATAATACCAAACGGGAAGAATTCCATCGTATTGCCGCAGAGCTTCTGATGAAGCAGCACTCAAATATATCCTGAGATGATACCAATACGCACCGAATACAGCGGCTTGCGCTGGCTGACACGCTTGAATTGTAGGCTGGGGTGATACGGGTCACGCTTGAAGAGCCGGTAGGCGGTGTAAACCTGTCGTTTAATGTCATCCGGGAGGGCGCGCAGCAATTCGAGGAATCGGCGCGTTCGCTTTGATCTCATGGTTCATCGGGGTCGTTGTCAGGGTCAAAGTCTTCGGTCAACCCGGCCAGAAATTCGGCATGCGCTTCATCCGCCAGTTTATCCAACGCATCCTGCGTTTCGGCAAAAGTTTTGTCCCACAGCGCATCGTAAATTTCCCCAGCATCATGCGGCAGTGCCCGCAGGACATCCGCCGGCGCGGTTAATCCTCGTTCATGGGCTAAAGCAGCTACCAGCATTTCTTCTTCTTTGGTCAGTGTCAATGTCACGTTTTGCATGGTTTTTCCCGTGTCAATATTTAATGGCAATTATAGCATAGGCGATGTCTCTACTCTCTCCCCACCGACACGCCGGCGACGTAGCCGCTGGACCACGCCCATTGAAAATTATACCCGCCGATGCGCCCGTCCACGTCGCAGATTTCGCCGCACAGGTACAGACCCGGGCAGACGCGGGATTCCATCGTCTCCAGGTGAATTTCCGACAGCGGCACGCCACCCGCCGTGACCTCGGCGTAGGTGAAGCCGCGATCACCCGTGACCGGCAGCGGCAGCGCGGTAATGGTGCGAACCAGCGATTTGCGCTGCTCGCGGGTCAGCCGGTCGGCGGGCACGGTTGGTTCGACACTCGCCTGTTCGCACAACGCGCGGGCGAGGCGTTCCGGCATGAAGGCGTGCAGATAACGAAACGGGCTGACTCGCCCCAGCGCCAGCAGATCGGCGTCCACCTGCTCCGGTGTTTTGTCCGGTAGCCAGTTGATAAACAGCGTCGCGCCGGGGTCATCGAATTTCGCGGCGGTGTAATAGCGGCTGATGTCCAGCACCGACGGCCCGGACAGGCCAAAGTGGGTGCAGAGCGTCGAATCGGTGAACGCAACCAGCTTTTTACCCGATGAGGCTCGGACTTCCAGTGTGGCGGGGATGGTCACACCGCTGAGATCGCAGACGAAGTGATCGCGCGGCAGGGTCAGCGGCACCAGCGCCGGGAACACTCGCGGCGTAATGCTGTGGCCGAGCGAACGGGCAATCGTGTAACCGTGACCATCCGAGCCGGACTTGGGCAGGGCGCGCCCGCCTGTCGCCAGGATGACGTTCGCCGCTTCCATCGTGCCGCGTTTGCCGCTGATGCGAAAACCGCCGTCCACCTTTTCAACGGATTCGATGCGGTACGGGTGCAGGATGAAAGCGTTGACCTGCCGGACCGCCGCCAGCAGCGCGTCGAGGACGGTGTGGGCGTCGTCGGTTACGGGGAACAGCTTGCCGGTTTCCTCGCGCTTCAGTTCCACACCCAGTTCGCGGAAAAAAGCGACCGTCTGCGGCACGTCAAAACGGCGCAGCACTTTTTTGATGGCGTTGCGTGACGACCCGGCATAGGCGGTTTCGTCTACCACGTCGTGCGTCACGTTGCAGCGACCACCGCCCGCCACCAGAATTTTGGCGCCCAGCCGGCGCGCGCCGTCGAGCAGCACAATCCGGCGCTGGGGGTTGGTTCGCCCGGCCCAGATGCCGGCAAACAGCCCCGCCGCGCCCGCCCCGATAATCACCACGTCGGCGCGGTCGGCCATTACAGGGCGTTTTCCTTCGCCAGAATCTCGCGCAGCAGGTCCTTGCGGGCGCTGCCGCCCAGCATTTCCAGCCTGCGGACGCCGAGGGGGTCAATCTCCTCGCGCAGCAGGCGGACTTCTTCCGGCGTGGGCGGCGGCGTTTCGTGAACGTCGGGCGCAATATCCAGCGGAAAGCCGGTTTTCTTCTGGATGTGTTCGATGCTCACGCCGGGGTGATAGCTGACCAAGCGCATGACGCCATGCTCCCAATCGAACTGTCCCAGATCGCTGATGAGATACCGCGCGCCCGCGCCCTGCCGACGTTGTGGCACATGCCCCAGGCCGCTAACAAAATCCACCTGCTCAACAAACGTCACGCGTGAGTGGCGCGGCACGTACAGGTAGATATGATTTGACCACACCGTAACATCGGGGATGCCGCCCGTGCCCGGCAGGCGCATCCGGGGGTGGTAATCCTTACCGAAGGCGACGTTGTTAAAATTGCCCGCCGCGTCCACCTGTGCTGGGCGGAAGAATTCTTTGGTAGCATAACTCGGCAGCAAATCCGCCGCGCCGGTCACGAAGCTGAAATGAATCTGCGCCTTGCCCAGCCACAGGTCTTCGATGCGCCCCACACCCAGCGGCGCCCAGTCATGACCGAGTGCCTGCCCAATGGCCGACGAAAAGGTGACGTTGGGCGCGTGGGTGCATTTCGCCAGGATAAACCCGGCCATCACCAGCGGCGTGTTGATGCCCTGCGCCAGTAAATCGCCGTCGTTTACCTGCCGCGCGATACAGACGGAAATCAGTTCGTCTATGGTGAAGTCCACAATTAATCCTCGGCTTTGCTGCCCGTGCCATCCATTCGCACGATCATAGGCGTAAACTTACCCACGATGTCCACCAGTTCCGCCTGCGCCGCGATCACGTCCTCAATCGGCTTGTAAGCCTGCGGCGATTCGTCCAGTCCCGCGCCCAGCAGCGTTACACCGCGCGCTTTCAGGTAACGGTCGCGCTCGGTTTTGGTGATGGTGTCCAGCGCCTTGCGGCGGCTCATGATCCGCCCCGCGCCGTGCGCCGCCGAATTGAGCGATTCGACCACGCCCCTGCCGCGCACGATATAGCCGGCGTCGGCCATCGAGCCGGGGATAAAGCCGAGTACGCCTTTGCCCGCCGGCGTCGCACCCTTACGGTGGACGATGACCTTACGCTCCCGGTCGGCAAATCCAGCCGGGGCAGGGATCGTTTCCACCCATCCGAAATTGTGATGATTTTCGACCGTCGCTGCCGGCTTCAAACCGACCGCTTTTGCCACGCGGCTGTGGATAATCTGGTGATTGGCGGAGGCGAAACGCCCGGCCAGTCCCATCGCCAGCCAGTATTCCTGGCCTTCGTGCCAGTCCAGCGGCAGCCAGGCCAGATGGCGGACTTTTTTATCGAGATCAGGGTGCAGCTTCATCGCCAGTTCCGAATACAGATTAGCAATCTTAAAGCCGACGCCGCGCGATCCGCTGTGGGACAGCAGCGCTAGGTATTCCCCGGCTTTCAGCCCCAGGTCAGGCGCGTCCTTTTCCAGCCGCAGCGCGCCCCAATCAACAAAGTGGTTGCCGCTGCCACTGGTGCCAAGCTGGCCGTAAGCAATATCCTTAAGCGATTTCAGGAACTTCGTCGCTTCCCAGGCGGGGTCGTCCAGCACGTCGTGCTGGGCGCGCCTGCTGCCGGTCCATTCCTTGCCGGCGCCAAACAGTGTCTGTTCCAGCAGCGCCTTCTGAAACTGGCCGCTGCGCTGCTTCAAGGCAATCGGGGATTCGGGGAAGATGGAGAGCCGGACGCGGCAGGCGATGTCCACGCCGACGGCGTAGGGGGATAACGGCGTTATCGGTCGCCAGCACGCCGCCGATGGGCAGGCCGTAACCCACGTGCGCATCGGGCATCAGCGCGCCGGCCACGCTGATGGGCAGGCTCATGGCGGCGTCCATCTGCGCCCGCGATTCAGGGTCAATGTACTGCTCGCCCCAGATGGGGTAGGGGAGCGGCTGGGCGCGTAATTCGTCGGCCACGATGGTTAACCCTTTACTCAAGCCGTGCCTGTGGCTGAGAGTAAAGGTTCTGCGCCGTTTTTGCAAGATCATATTCGTGCGTAGGGGCGCACAGTGGAGATGTCATTTCTGGCAGTGGGCTTAAGTCCAGTGTCCATGACCATGATTCTCCCCACTTCCCGGTCTGCGGCTGTTTTGACGCGCCTTACAGTTATGCTACAATCACGGCTAGACCACATCTTCCCCAAAACGGGTTCAGAGGGATAGGAGCAGCCGAATGTCCTTCATTACCATTTTGAAGCAGGCGGACATTTTTTATGAATTGACCAACACGCAGCTTGAGCTGGTAGCCTCGATTTGCAGCGAAAAATATTACCAGGCGGGCGATCTGGTTTTTGAAGAAAATACCCCTGGCACCGAACTGTATGTGATTGCCAACGGTGAGGTGGAAATCGTGGTAAACCCGGCGCTGGTGGGCAAGAAGGATAACGAAACCAGCATGTTCACGATTGCCACACTGCGGCGCGGGCAGTCGTTCGGCGAAGTGTCGCTGGTGGACGAAGGCGTGCGCTCCGCCGGGGCGCGCTGTTCCGCGCCGGAAACGCACCTGATCTCCATCCCGCGTGACAAGCTGATGCTGCTGTGCGACACCTATCCCCAGCTTGGCTACCGGCTGATGCGCAACCTGGCCGCCGATCTGGCGATGAAAATCCGCCACACCGATTTGCAGGTGCGCGAGCAACTCACCTGGCAGCCGAACCGATAGCGCCGAGGGAACTGCCGGATTCATCATGCCATATGCTGTCGCCATCCTGCTGGCAACGCTGCTGATTGGACTTTCCAAAGGCGGTCTGGGCGGGCCGGTGCCGGTGGCGCTGGTCACGCCGATTCTCGTCACCGTGATGCCCGCCGGCGAAGCGGTTGGGATTGTGCTGCCGCTGCTGATGGTGGCGGACGTGTTCGCGCTGTGGGTGTACTGGAAGCGGTGGGACACGCAGCAGGTGAAGCTGCTGCTGCCAATGGCGGTGCTCGGCGTGGCGATGGGTAGTCTGCTGCTGGCGTCGCTGGCGCAGCACGATCTGCTGTTCCGCCGGATTCTGGGCGCGTTTACGCTGCTGGTTATCCTGTACAAAATCGGCAGCGAACGGCTACGAACGGTGCAGTATCAGCCGCAGCGGTGGCATGGCTGGCTGGTAGGCTGGCTGTCCGGTTTCGCATCGGCACTGGCAAACGTGGGCGCGCCGCCGTTTACCGCCTACATGCTGCTGCAAAACGTCAGCCCGGTCGTGTTTATCGCCAATACCACGCTGCTGTTTGCCATCGTCAACGCGCTGAAGCTGCCCGGCGTGCTGCTGGCCGGAGTGCTTGACTGGCAGCACTTCACCGGTATCCTGTGGGCGCTGCCACTGATTCCGCCAAGTATCTGGTTCGGGCGGAAGTTTGTGGGGTGGGTGAACCCCCGCGTGTTTGAACAGATCATGATCGTCCTGCTGTTTTTCGCCAGTATCGCGCTGCTGCTGTCGCAGCCGAAATAGATGTAGTCGGGGAGGGTTTATAAACCCTCCCCGACAGATGGTCTAAGGCGAATGAAAGCCCAGGTTCTTCACACCCCCGCCCCGATACAAAGCGCGCCGCTGCGGCTGGAAGACATTCCCCGACCGGCCCCGCCGCCGGGTCATCTGCTGGTCAAAATCCGTGCCTGCGGTGTATGCCATACGGATTTACATGTGGTTGAAGGCGAACTGCCGAACCCGGCGCTGCCGATCATCCCCGGCCATGAAATTGTGGGCGTGGTAGAAGCGGTTGGCGCGGGCGTGACGCGCTTTCAGCCGGGCGCGCGGGTCGGCATCCCGTGGCTGCATCAGACCTGCGGCACGTGCGACTACTGCCGCAGTGAGCAGGAAAACCTGTGCGACAACGCGCTGTTCACCGGCTACACCGCGATGGGCGGCTATGCCGACTACACCACCGTGCCGGAAGCGTTTGCCGTCGCCATCCCGGAACGCTTTAGCGATGAGGAAGCCGCGCCGCTGCTGTGCGCGGGTATTGTTGGCTACCGTTCGCTCAAGCTGTCGGAGATACAGCCGGGCGAACGGCTGGGGCTGTACGGCTTCGGCGGGAGCGCGCACATCTGCATCCAGGTGGCGCGACACTGGGGCTGCGAGGTGTATGTGTTTACCCGCAGTGCGGAGCATCAGCGTCACGCGCTTGACCTGGGCGCTTCGTGGGTAGGGCAGGCGCAGGACGAACCGCCGCGCCCGCTTGACCGGAGCATCATCTTTGCCCCTGCTGGTTGGATTGTGCCGCTGGCGCTCGGCCATCTGCGCAAAGGCGGGACGCTGTGCATCAACGCGATTCACATGAGCGACCTGCCCGCCATGCCCTACGCGCTGCTGTGGCACGAGCGCACAGTGCGCAGCGTCGCCAACGCCACACGGCAGGACGCGGAAGCATTTATGCCTCTCGCGGCGCAAATCCCCATTCACACGGCTACCCAGCGGTTTGACCTCGACGACGCCAACCATGCCCTGCGCCGGCTCAAACAGGGGCAAATTCAGGGCGCGGCGGTGCTGCTTCCGTAAGAAGTCCATCAAAAGTCGTTACGGTTCAGCCCGCATTTACGATCACTCTAACCTGGACTGTATACGCTGCAACTATCCGAAAATCTGCAATACGGAGGGATATGTATGCGTAAAGTCCTGATTCTACTGACTCTGCTACTGGTTGTGGCCTTCCCGGTCATGGCGCAGGAAAGCACACCGGAGGCGACCGCCGAGGCGACGATGCAGGCCGACACTGGCGGGAGCGCCGAGAACGCGGAAGACATGGCTTTCGTGCGGTTTGCGAACTTCGCGCCGGATGCTGGCGCGGTCAGCCTGACACTGGACGACGAAGCGACCGGGTTTGAAAACGTTGAATTTGGCAGCGTCAGCGACTGGATGGCTATCCCGGCGGGCACGTACAATGCCTCGGCTGGCGCGGCGCAAGCGGCAGAACTGAACCTGGCTGCCAATACTTTCTCAACCGTCGCGGCAGTGCCGGCGGAAGACGGCAGCGTGAAACTGGAAGTGATTGATGAAACCTTCCCCGAACTCATTCCCGGCACGTCTTACGTGACGTTTGTGAATGCCGTTCCCGGTGGCGTTCCGGTTGATCTGGTGCGGGACGACGTGGTGTACGTGCCGGCGCTGGCTTCGCTAGGTAATCCTGACGGCACGACCAGTTGGACCGGTCTGCGTGATGACAGCGGGACATTTACCATGCGTTTCATGGAATCAGGCACAGCGGATACGGTCGTGGCCGACCTGGGCGAAGTTGACATTACCGAGGGCAACGTGTATCTGATCGCGCTGCTGCCAACGCCAGAGGGTGGTTATCAGACACTGGTACACGAAACGCCGATGGCTGACATCTGGCTGGTGCAGGGCAAGATGGAAGAACCGGGCACGATCATGGACGCGCTACGGGCGGATGACACGCTGACGCCGTTTGCCGACGCGCTGGAACAGGCCGGGCTGGCGGAAACGCTGAATGGCGAAGGGCCGTACACACTGTTTGTGCCGGCGGGTTTCCTGATGGACAACATCCCGGCGGACGTGATGAATGATGCCGACGCGCTCAGGACGTGGCTGCAAGGGTACATCGTGGAAGGCGACCTCAAGTCTATGGATGTCGCCAATGCCGAGCAGCCGATGACCGCGCTGGGCGGGCAAACGCTGACGCCGGAAACCCGCGAAGATGGCATCTACCTGAACGGCAATCAGGTGATTGCGGTGAACATCCCGGCCACCAACGGCACGATTCACATGATTAACGGGCTGCTGGGCGTGGAAGCGCAGCAGTAGGGACAGCGTTTAAACCACGTAGGACACGATATATCGTGTCCCTACAAACGAAACGGGGTCACATGCTGACCCCGTTTTTGATCTCGCTATTTCCCATCGGTCGGGCTGACGAGCCGCACGAACTTGCGCTTGCCGACCTGTAACACGGCGGGCAGCATGTCGCGGGTGATAACCGCCTGCGGGTCGGTCACCGGCAGTTCATTCAGGCGGATGCCCTTCTGCTCCATCAGGCGCTTGGCCTCGCCGCCGCTGGCAACCATATTCAGCCGGCGCAGGATGTCCACCACGCGCTCCTCACTCGACAGCACTTCCTGCGGCATGTCGGTGGGCAGGCCGCCGTGACTGCGGAACACCTCGTCCCACTTCTTCTGCGCGGCTTCGGCGGCTTCCGGGCTGTGGAAGATGCTAACCAGCGTGCGCGCCAGCCGCATTTTCTCGGTGTTGGGATGCAGTACGCCGGTTTCGAGGCCATTCTTCAGGTCGGCCAACTGCTGCGGCGTCCAGCCCAGCAGCAGCTTGTGGTAGATCAGCAGCGCCTTGTCCGGCACGCTCATCACCTTGCCAAACATGTCAAACGGCTCGGACAGAATCGGGATGTGATTGCCCAGGCTCTTGCTCATCTTGATCTCGCCGTCCGTGCCGGGCAGGCTTTCGCCCATGATGATTGCCACCTGTGGCCGCTGTCCCATCGCCTCCTGCAGTTTGCGCCCGGCGACGAGGATGTTAAAGAGTTGGTCCTGCCCGCCGACCTGCACATCGGTTTCCTGGGCAACAGCGTCGTACCCCTGCATCAAGCCGTAGAACATCTCGTGCAGGTAGATCGGTTCGCCCGCGTCCAGGCGCTTTTTGAAGTTCTCGCGCACCAAAAACTGCTGCACCGTGAAGTTGCTCGCCAGCCGGATGATGTCGGCAAAATCGAGCGTAGACAGCCATTCGTCGTTAAAGCGGACGCGGGTGCGTTCGCGGTCGAGGATTTTAAACGCCTGCTCGGCGTAGGTGCGGGCGTTTTCCTCGACCTGCTCGCGGGTCAACTGGTCGCGCGCCTTGTCCTTGTCGGAGGGATCGCCGATCAGGCTGGTAAACGTGCCGACCAAAAACGTCACGTCATGGCCGAAGTCCTGGAACTGGCGCAGCTTGCGCATGGTGATGGTGTGCCCCAGGTGCAGATCGGACGTGCGCGGGTCGTAGCCGCAGTAGACCTTCAGCGGTCGCCCGGTTTTCTCCGACTCGATCAGGCGTTCGCGCAGTTCACGCGTCATATTTTCCTTGATTTGCGGGTCGCCGTACTCCGCGCCCGACATGAGGATTTCGACTTGCTCGTCAATGGATGGCATAAAAGGTTGTCCTGAATAATTTGGGTAGGCCGAAGTTCAAAGAGTATACACGAACAGGGGGAATTACCAGAGGCCGATTTCGACTAGGTCGCTTCGTGTGTTTACCTGTTCGTCTCGATTCAGCTTGAGAAATGATACAGTTGCCCGACCAATGGCGGTTATCCCAACAATTATTGCCCCATCTAAATCAAAATGTTCATTCCAACTTTGTGTTCGAGGATTAAACAACGGTACAAGCTGTCCCGTCTCATCATCATAGGCGGCAACATCACTGCCTTTGGTGTTGTTACAGTCAAAACAAGCCCAAGCGAGATTGTTTAAATCTGACGAATCTTTGTGTTTTACCGAGATGATATGGTCTACCTGGTGGCCATAGAAACTAAAACCTTCCGGCAAGCCGCAATATTCACAACGTTTATTCGCTCGCTGTCGCACTTGGTAGCGTATCGAATTAGGAATCTGACTCACGGCTGACGTAATGCCTTCACAGCTTTTGCTTTCAGCCGAGAAACCAAGCGGTTAAAGCGTAGCATCTGCTCAAGCTCGTAGGCTTCATCCGGCGTCAGTGTTCCCGCCTTGTTACGTTCGGTTAGCTCATCAGCGCGACGTTGAGCGGCTTCAGATGCCTTAAATGCCAGAATTTGCTCAGGCGTCGCCTGCTGTGCCAGGTATTCCAGAAACTCATCGTAAACAGAGACAATGTCCGATGCTGCCATTCAGTTTATCCTCTCGCTTCTTACTGGATTATACGCTGTATCGGTCGTGTCATCCTATCCCTTGTGAACCCTTCCCGCACCCACTATAATTTTGGGGGATTACCACCGAATAAGCAAGGATAACCGGCTGTCATGAGAGCAATGACCAGCGCCGAAGCGCGCCAGGCATTTTTAGATTACTTTGAAGAAATGGGACACCAGCAGGTGCCGTCGTCGTCGCTCATCCCGTCGAATGACCCAACGCTGCTGTTCACCAATGCAGGCATGGTGCAGTTTAAGGATGTGTTTCTGGGTCTGGACAAGCGCCCTTATAAGAGAGCTACCACCTCGCAAAAGTGTCTAAGGGTGTCGGGAAAACATAACGATCTGGAAACAGTCGGTCCGTCGCCGCGCCACCACACGTTCTTCGAGATGCTCGGCAACTTCAGCTTCGGCGATTATTTCAAACGCGATGCGATTAAGTTCGCCTATACGCTGCTGACGGAAGTCTATGGCCTGCCGGCGGACCGGCTGGCGTTCACGGTGTACCACAACGACGACGAAGCCTATAACATCTGGGTAAATGAGATCGGGGTTGACCCCCGGCGCGTGGCGCGGCTGGGCGCCAAAACCAACTTCTGGCAGATGGCGGAAACCGGGCCGTGCGGCCCGACCAGCGAACTGCACTGGGACAAATACCCGGAGCGCGGGATGGACAACATTATCCCGTCGCTGGAAGCGGAAGATGACCGCTTCCTCGAACTGTGGAATCTGGTGTTCATGCAGTTCAACCGGACACAGCCTGACCCCGACCACACCGGCCAGTACGACGTGCCGCTGCCCGCACCCGGTGTGGATACCGGCATGGGGCTGGAACGCATCCTGAGCGTGGTCAACGGCGTCCAGTCAAACTACGAAACCGACCTGTTCATGCCGATCATCCTCAGGACGCAGGAACTGACCGGCCAGAGCGACGCCAAACGCGACGCGAACATCGTGCCGTACCGCGTGATTGCCGACCACATGCGGGCGGCGGTGTTCCTGATCGCCGACGGGGTACTGCCCGGCGCGAAAGGGCGCGACTCGGTGTGCCGGCTGGTGATCCGGCGGGCGTCACGGTTTGGCGCGAAGCTGGGCTTCAACCAGCCGTTCCTGGCGGAAGTGGCGCAGACCGTGATTGACATCATGGGCGGGCATTATACCGAACTGGTGGAACGCGCTGACGCGATCAAAAAGACGATCACGCAGGAAGAAATCCGCTTCCACCGGACACTGGATCGCGGCCTGAGCGAACTGGAAGCCGAACTCGACATGCTCCAGCAGAACGGCAAAACCGAACTGCCGGGGCGGGTAGCGTTTTATCTGAAGGCCACGCTCGGCCTGCCGATTCAGGTGATTCAGGACATCGCCGGCGAGCGCGGCTTCAGCGTGGACATGCGCGGCTTCAACGAGGAAGAAGCGCGCCACGCGGAAGTCAGCGGCGGCGGCCAGGCCATGGGCGAAATTGACCTGGCGGAACTGTACGGCGACACGCTGAAACAGTTGAAAGCGGCCAAACTGGTGGGCGATAGAGGTGTACTGTACCAGCCATACGGCCCAACAACGGTAGACGACCGTGTGCTGGCGCTGTTCCGCGACGGTCAGCGCGTGGACAGCGTGATGGCCGGGGAAAAGGTCGAGGTGGTGCTCGGTAAAACGCCGTTTTACGTCGAAGCGGGCGGCCAGATCAGCGATACCGGCAGAATCAGCGGCGACGGCTGGGAGATCGAAGTCGAGGACATGAAACAGCCGGTCGGCGGCCTGATCGTCCACGTCGGCGAAGTGATCGAAGGCACGCCGCGCGAGGGCGACCCGGCGCGGGCGGAAGTGGACGCCGAACGGCGCGCGGACATCACGCGCAACCACACCGGCACACACCTGCTGCACGCGGCGCTGCGCGGGCGGCTGGGCACTCACGTCCAGCAGCGCGGCTCGCTGGTGGCGCCGGACCGGCTGCGCTTTGACTTCGTGCATAACGAAAAGCTGACGCCAGAAGAAATCGCGGACATCGAAGCCCAGGTGAACGAGGTTATCCTCAAAAATTACCCGGTTCAGGCCGAAGAAAAATCGCTGGCGCAGGCGCGGCAGGAAGGCGCAATGGCGCTGTTTGGCGAAAAGTACGGCGACCGGGTGCGGACGATTGTGGTAGCCGACAACGGCGACCGCTACAGCTACGAACTGTGCGGCGGCGTGCACGTCCACGAAACCGGCGAGATCGGGCCGTTTGTGATCGTCAGCGAGGGCAGCGTGAGCGCGGGCATCCGCCGCGTAGAGGCGCTGACCGGGCGCGGGGCCGTGGAGTACATCCAGCGGACGCGGCACACGCTGGGCGAAATCGCGCAGCGGCTGGGTACAACGCCGGAGCAGGTGGCCGACCGGGTGGAAGCGCTGCAGGAAGAACTGGCGGCCACCCGCAAGCAGATGCAGCAGTTGCAACGGGAGATCGCCCGTAGTACCTTTAATCAGATGGTGGCGAATCTGGAAACCATCAACGGCGTCCCGGCGCTGGTTGCCAGCCTGGACGGCCTGACGATGGAAAACCTGCGCGAAATGTCCGACTGGTTCCGTAACAAGGTCAGCAGCGGTGTGATGGTGCTGGGCAGCGTGGTAGACGGCAAGCCGCAACTGCTGGTGGCCGTCACCGATGACCTGACCAAACAGGGTTTACATGCCGGCAACCTGGTTAAAGAGATCGCGGCGGTGGTGGGCGGTGGCGGCGGTGGACGTCCCAACCTGGCGCAGGCAGGAGGCAAGGACGCCAGCCGGCTGCCAGCGGCGCTCGACAAAGCGCGCGAACTCATCGCTAAAAACCATAAAGGCTAATGGCAGACCGACCGGATTACATTCAGCTTGAAGCGGGTGAAGACGCGGCGTCCGTCCGTGACCGGCTATCGTTCCTGCGGGGCAAGCGTGTCCTGCTGATCTGGCCGGAGGAAGGCACGGTCCTCACCCGCAAGCTCGACCTGGTGCTGATTCAGCGAGAAGCGATGCGCCGCGCCATCCGGCTGGCGCTGGTGACGCATGACCCGGAAGTGATGAAACACGCCGAAGAACTGAACATCAGCACTTTTGAAACCATCGGCGCCAGCGAACGCGGGCGCTGGAAACGCGGGCGGGCGAAGGTGTTCACCACCCGCTTCCAGCGGCCAGACAGCGAACCCGAACCGGACGAACTGATGGAAGTCGCCAGCCGGGTGCGGGGTGAACCGCGCTCGCGGCGCTGGCGTTTCGTCGGGCGGCTGCTGGCGCTGCTGATCGTGCTGGCCGTCCTGGGTGGCGCGGCTTTTCTCGTGCTGCCCAGCGCCGTCGTCACGCTGACGCCGGCACAAAGCCGTCTTGAAGTGGAAGCCGATATCACCGCCGACCCAAACCTGCAAACGGTAGACGTGGAAAACCGGCTGATTCCGGCGATCAAGCTGAGTGCCCAGATCGAAGACAGCGGCACGATTGAAACGACCGGCACGCAGGACCTGGGCGAAACGCTGGCGACCGGCTCGGTGGTGTTCATCAACCAGACCAACCAGGCGGTCACGATTCCTGCCGGCACGATTGTCATCACCAGCGCGGGCACGCCGATACAGTTCCGCACGACGGCCAGCGCGGAACTGGCCGCCGGGCTGGGGTTGCAGATTGAAGTGCCGATTGAAGCCCTGCCAACCTCGCAGGGCGAAGCGGGCAACGTTGAAAGCGGTCTGATTAACACGGTGATCGGCCCACTGGCGGACCGCGTGAGCGTGCGCAACGTTGCACCCACGTCGGGCGGTACGGCACGGGCGCAACGCGTGGTCAGCGAAGATGACCAGGAACGCCTGCTGGCGACGCTGCGGCAGCAGCTTCAGGCGCGGGCGTATCTGGAAATGGAGCCGCGTTTAAGCGACACGCAGTTTATCATCCTCGAAACGGTGCGGATTGCCGAAGAACGCAGCGACTGGACAACCTTCAGCGCGCAGCCGGGCGACGTGGCCGATACGCTGTCGCTGAC
Source organism: Chloroflexota bacterium (assembly GCA_016223085.1). Classification (GTDB taxonomy): domain Bacteria; phylum Chloroflexota; class Anaerolineae; order Aggregatilineales; family Phototrophicaceae; genus CFX2. The sequence goes on along the minus strand of JACRPS010000003.1, from coordinate 35,347 downwards.
GATGCGGGCAGTGGTGGAAGCCATCGCGGTTGACGAGCAGTTCGCACGGCAGATTGTCTACGCGCAGATGTCGAACCAGATCGGCGACGGCCAGTTTATCAAGCCGCAGACGGTCACCTACGAGCGCGGCGGGGTGTCCAACGTGGACGCTGCCACGGGACGCATCACCTTCAGCCTGACGGGCAGTGGTCTGGTCACGCAGCAGATCAACGCGGCGGCGCTGGGGGAACGGCTGGCGGGCAAATCACTGAATGATGCGACGGCGTATCTGGTGAACGAAATCCAGCAGGCGGACGGTACGCTGCCGCGCATTACGGTCGCGCCGGACTGGTTCGGGCAGATGCCGCTGCTGCCGATGCGTATCACCATCCAACTGATTGAAGCGCAGGCATGAGGCTGCTCGGTATAGATCACGGGTTGAAGCGCATCGGGCTGGCGGTAAGCGATGCTTCCGGGCTGGTGGCGCGGGAAGTGGCGATTATCAAGCGCACGACCAACGCCGAAGATTTCGAGCGTATCAATCGCATCGCGCGGGAGCAGCGAGTCACGGCGATTGTCGTTGGGCTGCCGTTTAACGACCAGGCCAAAGCCGGCGAATACACGCAGGCAGACACGGTGCGCCGCTGGGTGGAACGCTTGCAGGCGACGACGCCACTGCCGATTGTGCTGTGGGACGAGCAGCTCACCAGCCAGGACGCGCGTGAAATCTCGATTCGCCAGCGCCGCAAAATGCGCGACCCGATTGACGATCTGGCGGCGCGGGTGATGCTGCAAAGTTACCTCGACGCGGTGCGCGATGGTCTGGCCGCGCCGCCCCCCACGCCCGAATAAACCCCTGTGCACCGTCTTTTTGACAGGTATACTCGTAAGGGCGGGTTTCGAAACCCGCACCTACCCTGTATTGTTGGGATATGACGCGTGTAGTCCACACAAACAAGGAGCATTTCTTGGCCCGTCCGATTCGATATTTGCTGCTGGCTGTCATTACACTCGGTTTGCTGGGCATCCTCGGCGCGGGCGCGCTGTTCCTGATTTCCGGCGGCCAGCCGGTGGACTTTGTGCAAAAGACGCTGATACGCTTGTCGCTGTCGTCGCGGCAGGCCGACCTGAACCGCGCGGTCAGCACCGACACGACGCCGCTGCGCTTCACGGTGAACCCCGGCGATACCCCGCCCATCATCGCTCAAAATCTGGTCGCGCAAAACCTGATTACCGACGCGCGGCTGTTTGTGGATTACGTGCGGCTGTATGACATTGACCGCCAGCTTGAGGCGGGGACGTATTTCCTCAACCGGGCGCAGACTATCCCGGAAATTGCCAACGCCCTGACGGACTCGCGCAACAGCCAGTTTGCCTTTCGCATTCTGGAAGGCTGGCGCTTGGAAGAAGTGGCCGCCGCGATTGACGATAACCCGTATTTCCCGTTCACCAGCAACGATTTCCTGGCCGTCGTCGGGCCGGGCGCGCCGGTGGCTGCTACCTTCGCGCAGCAGGTGGATTTGCCGCCGGGCGCGTCCCTTGAAGGTTTTATGTATCCCGACACCTACCAGCTTCCGGCAGAGGTTACACCGGCATGGCTGCGCGATTTCCTGACCGACACCTTTCTGGAGCGCGTCGGGCCGCAGATTCCGATAGACGCAAAGGCACAGGGTCTGACGCTGTATGAGGTGGTGACGCTGGCTTCGATCATCGAGCGCGAGGCTATCCACGCTGACGAGCAGCCGCTGATCGCCAGCGTCTACCGCAACCGCCTGCGCGACGGGATGCGGCTGGAGGCCGACCCGACGGTGCAGTACCCGATTGGCCGCGCCGGGAACTGGTGGCCGCGCATCACCGCCGACCACTACAGCAGCGTTGTTTCGCCGTACAACACCTATCTGAACGACGGCCTGCCGCCGGGGCCAATTGCCAGCCCCGGCATCAGCGCGATTCAGGCGGCAGTGTACCCGGCAACCAGCGATTTTTATTACTTCCGCGCCGACTGCCGCAGTGATGGGTATCACGACTTTGCGCGGACGTTCGAGGAACACGTCGAGAATGGGTGTTAAGACAGTTCCGAGTTCCGAGTTCCGAGTACAAAATTGCCGGTGTGGGGCGCTGCGTTTTTCCTGGTATTGTTTCTAGCGGGTTGCGTCGGCGCGAAGGCAGGGGAGATCAGCCGGATTGCGCTGCTGGCGCCGTTTGAGGGGCGGTATCGGGAAGTGGGGTATAACGCGCTGTATGCCGCCAAACTGGCGTTTCAGGAGTGGCCGGAAACCCCGGTAGAATTGCTGGCCGTAGACGACGGCGGCACGGTGGACAGCGCCATTGACCGCGCCCGCGCGCTGGCACAGGACCCGCTGGTGAAGGCGGCGGTCGTGCTGGGCTATGCCGCCACCGAGGTGGAAACACTGCGAGCCTGTGGTAATTTGCCGGTCGTGGTGGTGGGGTGGTGGGGGGCAAAGCCCATAACGGAGAACGTGTTTGTGCTGGCAAGCCCCCGTTTGGATGATCTGTTAACGGTTGACTCGCGCATTGAAGTGACTGAAGCGGCGCGGCTGGATACACCTCTCTCCGGTGGCGACGTGTTTGCGCTGGCGCAGTTCGCGCGGCTGCGGCCAACGTTGGCCGGTGTTACAGTCCTCTCCAGCGCCCGTCTACCGGACGCAGCGTTTGCCGAACGGTATCAGCAGATGGGGATGTTTGTACCCCCGCCGGGGCTGCTGGCAACGCTGACCTACGATGTTTTTGGCTGGCTCCTAGCGGCGCTGCATTCGCCTGAGCCAGACGTTATGGCGGCTCTCTCGTCCGGCACGTACAGCGGCCTTAATGGCCGGCTGCGGTTTGAGCAGGGGTACTGGACAGACGCGCCGGTATACGCATATGAATACGACGCGGCCTGCGTCCAGCGCGGTGGGGAGATGTGTCTGGTGCTGGCAGATTCACAAAACGGGGTCGCGCCGTAGGGACACGGTATACCGTGTCCCTACCATCCTTACTCTGGCGTTGGTCGCCCGCCGAAGATCGTGCCGTGGAACAGTGGCAGCGGTTCAACCGGCGTGGGGCTGAAGGCAAAAGCACGGTCCAGCCGGGCGCGGCAGGCGGCCAGACGCTGCTCGTCATTGGCGTGAATTGTCACCAGCGGCGTGCCCGGTTCCACGCGGTCGCCCACTTTGACATGGACGATCAAGCCAACGGCCAGGTCAACCGGGTCGCCTTTTTTCTCCCGGCCCGCGCCCAGGTCAAACGAGGCCATGCCGATTTCTTCCGCCGCCACCTGGGCGATGTAGCCAGCCTGCGCCGCCGGATAGGTTTCGACGATGGAGGCGGTCGGCAGCAGCGATGGGTCGTCAATCAACCGAACATCGCCACCCTGCGCGGTCACCAGTTGGCGGAACTTCGCCAGCCCTGTGCCGCTGTCGAGGTGTTTGAGCAGCGTTTGCCGGATGTCACCTTCATCAATCCAACGCTGGCCGCGCCCATACAGCCGGAGCATATAACCTGCCAGTTCCAGACAGTGTTCGCGGAAATCCGGTGGCCCGCCGCCGTTCAGCGTGTCAATCGCCTCCGCCACTTCCAGCGCGTTGCCAACAGCGCGGCCCAACGGCTGGTTCATGTCCGACAGCACCGCGATCATGTCCCGCCCGGCATCCTGGCCGATGTCCACCATGATCTGTGCCAGTGCGCGCGCTTCGTCCAAATCGGTCATAAACGCGCCCCGGCCTACTTTCACATCCAGCACGATGCCGTTTGCGCCGGCAGCGATCTTTTTGCTCATGATACTGCTGGCGATCAATGGCAGGCTGGGCACGGTCGCGGTTACGTCACGCAGGGCATACAGTTTGCCATCGGCGGGCGCCAGATCGTGCGACTGCCCGGAGAGCACAATGCCATTTTCCCGCGCCAGGCGACGAAAATCTTCGTTCGACAGATTAACGTTGTAACCGGCGATGGACTCCAGCTTGTCCAGCGTCCCGCCGGAGAAGCCCAGGCCGCGCCCACTCATTTTGGCGACCGGAACGCCGCAGGAGGCCACCAGCGGCAGCACCACCAGCGTGGTTTTGTCGCCGACGCCGCCGGAGGAATGTTTGTCTACGGCATAATCGGTGATGTCGGACAGGTCGAGCACGTCACCGGAATGGGCCATCGCCAGCGTCAGGCTGACAGTTTCCTGACGTGACATACCACGCAGAAACACGGCCATCAAAAACGCGGCGGCCTGATAATCGGGTACATCACCGCGCGTATAGCTGCTGATGAACCAGCGGATTTCGTCGTCGGTCAGAGCAAGGCCATCCCGTTTCCTGGCGATTATATCAACGGCACGCATGTTATTCTCTCCTGTAGCGGCATTAACTATAACAGCAGTTGTGGATGCCGTGCCATTGTGCGGTAAATGGAGCGTGGGGAAGGGTGAGGACATAGCGGCATCATGTTTCAGATGCACCAAGCCAAGGCTTCACCTGGCGGCGCCAGACGCTGAAAGCCGTCCGGCTGAGCGCGAAAGTCACCTGGGACGAGGCATACCTCGTCCCTCTCGCGCGGTATTCCGGCCTGGCGATAACCACCGTGCCGGGTTATCCCTGCGGTTGACGCCTAGCGGGCCGGTTCCCGGCGAACGCCGTACAGGTCAAGCAGTTGCATTCGGGTCGAATCGAGCGAATGCATCATTTTATGCGAGAACCGTTTCATAAACTCGTAACCAAGCGAATGATCCTGCTCGCACTTGCCACGCAGGCACACGCCGTCCAGGGCGATCACCCGCACCAGTTCCAGCGCCCGCCCGCTGAAGTGCCAGTGATAAGGTTCAAATAACCAGGACCAGCCAACCACATCGCCGGCATCGTGGGTGTAAATGACGTTGGCGCCGCCGGGGGCTGCGATTTCGATGGCGATACGTCCGTGCCGGATGATAAAAAACTTGGTCGCTTCATCGCCTTCGCGGAAAAGGTACTCATCGGCATCGTAACGCTCGTTGGTGGCGCAGCCGGTCAGCAGTTCGAGGTAGTGTTTCTCAAGCCCCTCAAAAAACGGATGTTTGGTCAGAATCGGCTCTAGCGTTTCCATGTTCTTGCTCCTTGTAGATGTTATGCGCTTTTCGACGATGTTGTCAGGCTCGCGCAGCCATGAGCTGGATTCGAGTTTCATGCAGGCGCGACATGGCAACCTGGGCCAGATGGCGCATGAGAACAGCCGCCAGTTCGGCATCGGCGTCGCACAGCGTGCGCAGGCCAGCGGCTTCGATTTCCAGGACGTGGCACAGGCTGTTGGCAAGTGCCGTCGCGGTGTAACAGTAGGGTTCGATGAGCGCCGAGATACCAAAAGGCTCGCCGAGGTTGATCTGCCCTACAAAAAAATCCTTGCGGAGGCTGAAGTTGTCCATATCTGTGACAATATAATGTAGATCAACACCTCCTCGCATGAGAAAATGGAAGCGATTGGCAGGCTGGCCGATCTCAAAGATCGTGTCGCCAGCTTCATAGCTGGTTTCTTCAGTCAGCATGGCGATAGCCTTCAGGTGAGTGTTACTCAAGCGGCCGAAGAAGGGATAACGGCGCAGGAGTTCCGGAGAAATCATAACTGTTGTTCCTCCTGGATAAGTTGGCGAAGCCGTTCGATGACCATCCGAGTGGCGTATGGCACTGCTGCCGCAACGGGCGGGGTCAGTTCTTCCGCGAAATCGCGGGTTCGTTCGGCCTCCACGCCAACGACCCAGATATCATCGGGCAGGGGCAAGCCGAGGGCACGGCCTAACCGCAGCGCCGTTTGCAGGCTTGTGTCATGAACAGAACTGAGATGCCCGGCGACTGGCGCGGGGAGGTCGTCAATCGAGAATGAGCAGACCGTGCCAGGCGGCTGACGCCTGGTGGTCATCGCATCAACAAGGATGGCGTGTTCGTAGCCAACCAGGCGCTCCATCAGCCGCAGCCCGCCAACCGCCAGGCAGTCAATCTCAACGACGCTTTCAAGATCGCGTTGAACCTGCTCGGCGACGCGCCAGCCAACACCGTCGTCGCCGAGCAGTGGATTGCCCAGCCCAACCACTAATACACCGCAGCGATCCGTTGTCGAAAACGACTCGTTCATATCGTCACCGACGCCAATCCGGTGTTAACAGCATTGGCGCAAGACTTTGACCGGCTCGCCCGCTGCGTCCCGAATCGTCACCTCCAGCGGCATCTGTCCCGGCAGCGAGTGGGTGGCGCAGCCAAAACACGGGTCGTAAGTGCGGAAGGCCATCTCCACCCGGTTGAGTAGCCCTTCGGTAATAATTGTGCCGTCGTGAATCAGATGCTGCGCGGCCTTGTTGATGGACATGCTGATCGGCGCATAGTTGTTGGTTGTGCCGACGATCAGGTTGACCCGCGTCAGGACGCCGCGTTCGTCCGTCCAGTAGTGATGGGTCAGCGTACCGCGCGGCGCTTCCACGCAGCCCACGCCTTCGGTTGGTACCCCGGTTGGAACGGTGTGGACGTTATCGGAGGTGATTTCCGGGTCGGTTGCCAGTTCCACCCAGCGTTCGGCAGCATACAGCAGTTCGATCAGGCGCGCCCAGTGGGTCGCCAGCCGGTGATGAACCACCTTCGTTGGCCCGGCGCTGATGTAACGCTCCCCTTCCTCGTAAACCAGCGTCGCGTAGAAACGCTCGTATTCTTCCTGGGCGCAGGGCGTTGCCATGCCATCGGCGGCATTGAGCCGGGACAGCGGCGTGGCGCAGTAGACGCCGGAGGCTTTGCCATCAACAAAACCTTTCCAGCCCACTTTCTTGAGATAGGGGAACTTGAGGTAGGTCCAGGGTTCGACGTGTTCGGCAATCCAGTCGGTATATTCATGCGGCGCGTATTTGCCGATGCGCTCGCCGTCCGGCGCGACCACGCTGATGTTACCATCGTAGAAGTTCACATGGTTGTTGTCATCCACCATGCCGATGTAGTAGGTGCGGTGGGTGTAGGTTTCACCCAGAATCAGGTCTATGTACGCCTGATTTTTCAGCACCAGATCGTCAAACAGCTTCAGGCTGAACTGAGCAAACTCCACCGCCCAACGCCCCATGCTTTCGATGTCGCGGCGCTGCTCCTCGGTGATGCCGGTCGTCAGCCCGCCGGGGATGGACGTGCAGGGATGCACTTTCCGCCCGCCGATCATCTCCACGACGGCATGGCCGTACTTGCGCGCCTGGATAACCTTGCTGCCGATTTCCAGCCCAACCTTATGTATCACCCCCAGAATGTTCCGTTCGGCAGGCGGTGCGTCTGCGCCCATGATGATGTCCGGGCCACCCAACGCGTAGAAGTGGGTGGTATGGTCGGTGACGTAAAAGGCACTGTACAGCAGTTCGCGCAGTTTTTTGGCGGCAGATGGAGGATCAACGTGATAAACGGCATCGCCCGCTTTAGCTGCGGCCATATGGTGCGCTTCCGGGCAGACGCCGCAGATGCGGTTGGTCAGCACCGGCATTTCTTCAACCGGGCGACCGACGCAGAAGCGTTCAAACCCGCGCAGTTCGGGAATCTGGAAATAGGTGTTAGCGACGTTGCCCGCTTCGTCGAGGAAGATTTCGATTTTGCCGTGACCTTCCAGCCGGGTGATGGGGTCAATCGTGATGCGCTGCTTCATGGATTTCTTCCTCCTGTTCCCAGGCTTCCTTGCTTGCTCCCAGCAGCGAATTCGCCAGGCTGAAGCGGTACACCTGACCGGCAGGGTCGGGGATGCCGGCGAGAGCCTGCTCGATTTCCTCCGGCTCTTTGCCATCCACCACCGATGCCAGGGCGCTCAACAGGCGCGCGCCGTAGTCCAGCGTGCCCTGCGCCGGACCGTAACAGCCGATACACTGCGCGCCCACCTTCGGGCACAGCGCGCCACAGCCGTCACGGGTAGCCGGGCCGTTGCAGGGGATACCCTGTTCCAGCAGGCACAAGGTCGGGTCCACGCGCGAAAGATGCTGGATGCGCCGGTACTGTCTGATGAGTTTCACATTGCGCGCGCGCGGGCATTCGTCGCACACGGTCGAACTGCCCGCGCCGATCACACTGCCCGGCGGCGGCAGTTCAGCCTTGCCCTGCAGCGCCTGGATGACGAGATCAACGACGGCGGCGATCTGGTGCGATTCGGGCGGACAGCCGGGCATGAAGTAATCCACCGGCACGACCTGATCGAGCGTCTTCAGCACCGGATAAAATTCCGGTATGTGGAGTTCGCCTTCCGGGACGTTCCAGACGGATTGAGGACGGATGCTGTCGGGGTTGTCGGTGGAAACGCTGTCGTAAGCGGCCTCAAACACGGCCTGCGGCGTGCTGAGGTTTGCCAGCCCCGGGATGCCGCCCTCGCAGGCACACGCGCCAAAGGCGACCAGAATCTGGGATTTGCGGCGCAGCAGGTGCGCCAGTTCCTCGTTTTCGGAGTTGCGAATGCCGCCGTTGAACAGTGTCAGGGTGATCGAGCCATCCGGCATGGCTTCCACGTCTTTATATTTGGTATCCACCGCCACCGGCCAGAAGACCACCTCGAAGTTGGCATCCACGTCAAGGATTTTTTCGTGGATGTTCAGGACGGCGATTTCGCAGCCGCCACAGCCCGCCGCCCAGTACATCGCAAATCTGGGTTTGCCGTTGGCGCTCATACCGGCTCCTCCTTCACCTCGGTCTGCTGGCGGACACTGCCGTTTTGCGGCCAGTTCAACGGGCCAAGCGCGCGGATTTCCTCAACCATGCTGGTGATCTCCTGCGCCAGCCTGACACCTTCGGCGGCGCTGGCCCACACCAGCCGGACGCGCTCCGGTTCGATGCCCATCTGGGTCAGCATCCGGCGCAGCAGCAGGAAGCGCCGCAGCGCCTTGTAGTTCTGTTCCAGGTAATGGCACTCGCCGGGATGACAGCCGGTAATCAGCACGCCGTCCGCGCCGGACGTCAGCGCCTTGAGCACAAACGTTGGATCCAGCCGGCCAGAACACATCAGCCGCAGCAGGCGGATATTGGGCGGGTACTTGACCCGCGCCGTGCCGGCGAGGTCGGCAGCCCGGTAACTGCACCAGTTACAGGTGAAGCCGATGAGTACGGGTTCAAAGGAATCAGTCATGGTTCACCTCCCTACACCGGCACCGGTTCTTCTAACGCGCCAAGTGGCTGCAACAGCAGCCCTTCGATCTGTGCCAGCACCTGTTCGTTGCTGAAGACCGTGCCGCTGATCGCGCCTGCCGGGCAGGCGGCCACACACGTGCCGCAGCCCTGGCACAACGCCGGGTTGATCTCCGTCACCATCCGGTCTTCGTGGAACAGAATGGCGTTGAACGGGCACAGGCCGTTGCAGATGCGGCAGCCGGAGCATTTGCTTTCATCCACGCTGGCGCGCACCGGCTCCAGCGCGATTTCTTTCTGCTGAATCCGCGCCAGCACCCGCGCCGACGACGCCGCGCCCTGAGCGACGCTGGTTGGGATGTCCTTCGGCCCCTGGGCACAGCCCGCCACAAAAACGCCTTCGGTCATCGTCGCCACCGGGTCGAGCTTGGGGTGTTTTTCGATAATCCAGCCGTCGGAACTGCACGAGATGCCAAACTGTTTCGCCACCTCCTTAGCATCATGGCGGGGTTCGAGCGCCACCGACAGCACAACCATATCCACCGGAATCCGGCGCTGCTTGCCGGCGAGCGTGTCTTCCACCTGAATGATGAGCTTGCCGTCTTCGCCGGGCAGGCGCGCGGCGTCGGTCACTTCGGCCACGCGGCCACGAATGAGAATGGCGCCTTCGTCCAGCACACGCTGGTAAAACTCGTCGTAGGCTTTGGCCGTCGTGCGGATGTCAATGTAGAAGTTATAGACGGTCGCGCCGGTGCGTTCGCGGACGAGGTGGGCGAACTTGAGGCTTTGCATACAGCAGATGGCCGAGCAGTAGTTATTGAAGTTACGGTCACGGCTGCCGGCACAGTGGATAATGCCAACCGTTTTCGGCTGGGTCACACCGTCGCGCAGCACAATCTGGCCGTTGGTGGGGCCGGCGGCGTTACTCAGGCGTTCAAATTCCAGACTGGTGAAGACGTTCGCCAGCCGTCCGTAGCCATACTGGGCGATGCGCCGGGCGTCGAGGATGTCGAAGCCAGTCGCCAGAATGATGTTGCCGACCTGCAACGTCAGCCGTTCGTCCTGCTGGTTGAAGTCAATCGCGCCGGTCGGGCACAGTTTTTCGCAGGCGCGACACGTTCCCTTCTGGAAGAAGGTGCAGTTGGGGCGGTCAATCACCGGGAATTTGGGCACAGCCTGCGGGAATGGTGTATAAACGGCTTTGCGGTAGCCCAGGCCGGCCTCAAAGGTTTCATCAAGCACTTTTTTGGGACATTTTTCCTGGCAGATGCCGCAGCCGGTGCAGAGTTCCTCTTTGACGTAGCGGGCTTTTTTGTTCACCGTGACGGTAAAGTTGCCGACGTAGCCCTGCACGTCAACGACTTCACTCCAGGTGAGCAGGGTAATGTTGGGGTGCGTACCCACCGATACCATACGCGGGGTGAGGATGCAGGCCGCGCAGTCCATCGTTGGGAAGGTTTTGTCAAACTGGGCCATGTGCCCGCCGATAGACGGTTCGCGCTCGACGAGGTAAACGTGGAAGCCCGCGTCCGCGATCTCCAGCGCCGCCTGGATACCGGCAATGCCGCCGCCGACAACCAGCGTGGCCGGGTGAATCGGCACATGCAGCGGCTCAAGCGGCTGGTGATGAATCACCCGCTCGACGCCGCCGGACAGGATGGCTTTCGCCTTCTCGGTGGCTGCCTTTTTGTCGGTATGCACCCACGACGCCTGTTCGCGGATGGAAACCAGTTCGCACAGGTACGGGTTTAAGCCGGCACGCCGGCAGGCGACGCGGAACGTCTGCTCGTGCAGGTGCGGCGAACAGGCGGCGACGACCACGCGCGTCAGCCCCAGTTCCCTGATGTCCTTTTCGATCAATTCCTGACCGAGACTGGAACACATAAACTTGTAGTCGCGGGCGATCACGACACCGCGCCGGTTCAACTTGTCGGCTGCCCAGCGGGCAACGTCTTCCACGTCAATCGTGCCGGCGATGTTGCTGCCGCAGTGGCAGACGTACACGCCGATTCGTTCCTGCTCGCTATGGCCGTTGTGCGCTGTCATGCGTCCGCCTCCTCACTGCCGGGCATCCGGGGCATGGGCAAGCCCTGTTCTTTCTGCTTCCGGCGGGGTTGTTGGGCGGCGACGGGTTCGGCTTCCGGTTCAGCCGCCGGTAATTCGATGCCTATCCGGCCCAGCGCAGGGCGAGCATCCACAAATTCCTTACCCAATCCCAGGGTTTCCGCTTCCAGGCCAAAGGCCAGCCCCATAAGCTGCGTGAAGTAAATGATGGGCACCTGATAATTGGTGTGGAAGTAACGGTTCATCTCACCCTGATAGGCGTCCAGATTCAACTGGCACATCGGGCACAGCGTGACCAGCACATCAGCGCGATATTCCGCCGCGCCGTGAATCAGGCGCCGGATGAGTTCATAGGCCACCGGCAGGTTGATCTGCGTCATGTGCCCGCCGCAGCAGTGCGTCTTCATCGGGAAGTCAATCACTTCCGCGCCCAGCGCCTTCACCAGTCTGTCCAGCGCGACGGGATGCTCGACATTATCCCAGCGATTGTCGCGGTCAGGCCGCGCGATCATGCAGCCGTAGTAAGGCGCAACGCGCAGCCCTTTCAGCGGGTGAACCACTTTATGTTTGACGGCATCAATCCCCACGTCGTTGACGATGATGTCCAGCAGGTGGCGCACCCGCACCGAACCGGGCGTGTAGTGCAGTTCGCCCGCCGCAAGGGCGGTGTTCACCTGTTGAGCAAGATGGGCATCCTGCCGCAGGTAGCTGTCGGTCTTGGCGAGATTGAGATAACAGGCGCTGCACGCTGCCATAACGGTACGAGTGCCGTTCACCTGCTGCTCTGCCAGCGCCAGATTTCGCCCGACCAGAGCGTGCGCGGCAAGATGGTGGACGGCGACGTATTCGGTCGCGCCGCAGCAGTTCCAGTCCTGGATTTCCTCAAACTCCGTCCCGATGAACTCACGGATTGCCATCAGTGAGTCCAGATAGGCCCGCGCGTTACGCTGTAACGAACAGCCGGGGTAAAACAGATATTTTCTCATCCCGTCACCTCCAGTTCGATGGCGCGGCTGAGAATCGCCTGAAGCTGCTCCACCCTGTCAATCCGCTGCGGCGTTAAATCCATGCGGCCTTTGGTGAGCATCCCCAGCCCCATCGGAACCATCGAAGGAAGCTGGAAGGGGCGATGTCGTAAGTTATGGCGTGTCGCCAAACCGAATTCAAAACTGCGACCGAAATTTTCAATGTAGCCAATGAACGTCTGGGAAAAATCGGGGGCCGTCGAGTCGTCGTAAAGTTTGTCACGGATTGCCATGCTTTTGAGCGTGTACATCACGTCGGTGATGTGCACTTCCTGTGGGCAGCGCACGGTGCAGTAATAACAGGACACACAGTACCAGGGTGTGTTGCTGCGGAGAACGGCCTCGCGCATGTCGGCTCGAATCATGGCAAAGATTTGCCGGGGGGTGTTATCCATATCGGCTGCCGAAGGGCACGACCCTCCGCAGGTGCCACACTGGATACACATCTGGAGACGCGAGTCGCCAGGGGTAGCGTCCATCACTTCTTCGAGGAAGCTGCCAGGACTTGGGAGGGGCGGCGATAGAGAATCACGACGCAGGGATAACGATTGCTGGTCGGTCAAGAGATACCTCCTCCGCGCAATGCAGGGATAGCATGTGACAGGGGGTTAAATGCTTCTCCTTTGGTTTCAGCCGGTAAAAAACAAAAGCTGAAAGCAGCGTAAGCTCACTTTCAGCAGGTGTGATGAAACTGGATGGTTTGCCGCTGCTTCGATGCGATGTAACAACGATTTAGTATTGATAAAGTTTATTTAACTTGATGGTGAGCCATGTGCACTCGAAACAGCAAGTGCAAAAAATCACAAATATCCTCTCCGTTTGTCACTGGACGGATATAAAGGCGGGTGGTGGTCTGCTGTGTGTAATGCTCATTGTCCTGAAATGGTCTCGTAACGCTCTGGTTAATCTTCTGGCCGGGACCGCCTCGCTAAAGTGTAGGATGCGATTCAATGCTGGCCTGAACGCCTTCGTCAACGGCTCGCAGGATGTAAGGCCAGGCGGCGTTCAGGAAGGCGTGGGTTGCCGTCCGCCCGACGACACCCGGCACGTTCGGCACGCAATAATGAATTACGTCTTCGGCTATAAACGTAGGTTCGTCATGCTGTGTTGGACGGCTGGTTTCGACACACCCACCCTGGTCAATGCTCATGTCAATAATGACCGAGCGAGGCCGCATCGAGCGCACCATGTCGCGGGTGATGATGCGCGGCGGACGATGCCCCGGCACCTGAATAGCCCCAACCAGCACGTCTGCAAATTTGCAGACCCGCGCCAGATTAAAGTCATGGGACACCATTGTCGTCACCTGCCCGCCGAAACGCTCCTGGATGGCCTGTAGCTGGCGCAGGTCGTGATCGAGCATGATGACCCGCGCGCCCATGCCCAGAAACGAATGGGCGGCATTGGTGCCCACCACACCGGCGCCGACGATGACCACATCTGCTGGTGGCACGCTGGCGACTCCGCCGAGCAGAATGCCCTTACCGCCGTTGTCATTTTGCAGACACTGCGCGGCAATTTGTGCCGCCATCCGCCCGCCGATCTGACTCAGCGGATACAGCACCGGCAGCCGCCCACGCTCGTCCTCGATCAGTTCATAAGCGATGCTGGTGATATGTTTGTCTTCCAGCGCCTTAATCCGGTTCTCAGAAGCACTCGCCAGCATCATAAACGCCATGATTGTCTGGTCACCGCGCAGCCAGCTCACTTCCTCTTCGGTCGGGCGCTGGACTTTCAGGATGAGATCCGCCCGGCGGAAGACTTCATCGGTGCCATAGGCGATGCGCGCTCCGGCCTGCTCGTACTCGGCGTCAGTAAAACCGCTGCCCAGGCCAGCGCCGGTTTCGACATAACATGAATGCCCACGCGCGGTCAGAATAGACACGCCTGCCGGAGTCATACCGACGCGGTATTCAAAACGGCGGTGTTCTTTAGGGATGCCAATAATCATTGCCTGCCTCTCTGTCTGCGATGCCTAAAGGATTCGCTGCATCATAGCCGCCACCGCCCGGTAAACCGGCGAGTCGTCATCCAGTTCCACCAGCGGACGGCCATCCGACTCAAACTGCATCAGTTGCTCGTCGTCAGGGATGATACCAAGCAGGGGAATATCCATCGAGTCCATATAGGATTGAAGGGATGGAGGAACGGAACCACCGCGCAGACCATTTAAGATCAAATAGGCTTTTTCGATGTGAATGTCCAGTTCGTGACGGAAAGCTGCGACCCGTTGGGCGGCTACCAGGCCGCGCTGGGTGGGGTCGCTGACCACCAGCATAAACTGGACATCGCGTGTGGTGCGCCGGCTAAGGTGTTCCAGACCGGCTTCGTTGTCAATCACCACATACTGGTAATTCCGGCTGATACCGTCTATCACTTCGCGCAGGTTGTGATTGACGGCGCAGTAACAACCAGGGCCTTCCGAACGTCCCATAGCGATCAGGTCAAATTTCGACCCTTCGGCCAGCGCCGCCCGGATATGATAATCCAGGTAGTCCCGTTTGTTCACGCCGCCGGGCAGCGAACCCATTGCCGCGCCCCCGGCAGTCAGCGATTGTTTAACCTGTCCCAGAATATCCTCACGGATGTCGCCTACCGTCCATTCCAAAGCCAGGCCGAGCACCATATTCAGGTTGCTGCTGGGGTCGGCGTCAATCGCCAGGACCGCGCCGGACTTGGTTTGCATGAGGTATTTGATTATCATGGCGGCGACGGTAGTCTTGCCAACGCCGCCTTTGCCCGCCAGCGCGATAGTGGTGGTCACGATGAAGACTCCCTGTTATAAGGTTCAGCCAAAATGCTGACGATGGCTGAAGCGATACTTTCGGCGGCCTGGCGCAAAACGGGAACGTAATCGTAGACAGCTACGCCCAGGCGGTCGGCGTCCTGCACGGCCTGATGCGCCGGCAGGATACCGAGGAGAGGAACACCGGGCGACTCGGATTGCAGGAACGCGATTTCGTCGGCGTTCCGCACCTTGTTGCCGACCAGCCACAGGCGCGTCAGGCCGATGTCGGTTGCCAGCGTCCTGATCTGCGCCGCTGTGCCCAGACTGCGGCGCGTCGGTTCGGCCACGATCAGCAGCGCATCCACAAAATCAACGGTGGCGCGCCCCAGGTGTTCCACGCCAGCGTACATATCCAGCAGCAGCATGTCGTCCGGGCGGAACAGCAGGTGGGTGAACAGCGTCTTGAGCATGGCGCTTTCGGGACAGATACAGCCGGAGCCGCCGGTTTCGATCCCGCCCATTTCCAGCAGCCGCACGCCGCGATGCTGCACGGTGAAACGTTCCGGCAGGTCGTCCACGCGGGGGTTTAACGTGAAAAAACCGCCGACCGTGCCCGGTTTTGCGCCGGTGCGTTCTTCGATAAGGTTATCCATTTCGGCAATTGGGCGCAGCCGCGCGCGCAGTTCCGGCGGAAACCCCAGCGCCCCGGCCAGACACGGCGCCGGGTCGGCGTCTACCGCCAGCACGTCACGCCCGGCATCGGCGTAGACCTGCGCCAGCAGTGCCGTCAACGTGGTTTTGCCGACACCGCCTTTACCGCTGATGGCGAGTTTCATTGTTCAGGTTCTCCAGATTAACATACCACCTTTTTCGACCCCCTCCCGGCCTCCCCCGAATTCGGTGGAGAGGGCGCGCTCACCCTCATTTCCCCCTCCCTGAATTCGGGGAGGGGGTTAGGGGGAGGGGTCACAAGCGCAGCAAGACAACCATTTTGTCCTTAACCTGATAGGAGTGGGACGCATGGATGAGCGCCCCTATACTACAGCTTTAACTGAGAGTTTTCACCGCTTCAACCGTTTCCGGTTGCACAAAATCCGGCGGCAGCAGCCCGGCTTCGGTGACGATGCGCGGCACGATTTCTTCCCAACCGACAGCCATCAGGTGAATGCCGTGCACGCCCTGCCTGCCTTTAATCGCTTCAATCAGTTCCAGTGCGATCTGCACGCCCTCTTCCGCCGCGCCATCCCCTGCCGCTTCCAAACGTTTCCGTAAGGGTTCGGGGATGAACACGCCGGGCACTTCGTTGTGCATGTACTCGGCCACCTTCAGCGATTTCAGCGGTGTGACACCCACCAGGATAAAAACCTTGTCCAGGATGTTCCGCTTGGCGAGTTCGTTCAGCCAGACTTCCAGCCCGTCCGGGTCGTAGACCAGATTGGTCTGGAAGAACTGCGCGCCGGCGTTCACCTTCTTGTGTTCGCGCAGTGCCTGGAAACGCGGTTCGGACGCGAACGGTGATGCCGCCGCACCCAGGAACAACTTCGGCGGGTCTTTGAGTTTGCGGCCATCCAGGTAGTGCCCTTCGTCGCGCATCCGGCGCAGCAGCCACAACATCTGCACCGAGTCCAGGTCAATGATGTCGGAGCGCCCTAACGGGGCCGGCCCCAGCCGGCTGTGATCGCCGGACAGGCACAAGATGTTGTGAATGCCGAGCGCGCTGGCGCCGATGACTTCTGATTGCAGCCCCATGCGGGTGCGGTCGCGCGCGGCGATTTGCATCACCGGCTCGACGTTATGTTGAACGGCCAGTGTGCTGCACGCAAAACTTGACATACGCGGCGTGGCCGACGAGTTATCGGTGAAGTTGACTGCCGCGACGTAGGGCCTAACCATATTCATGTTACTGATGAGCTTGCCCGTCGCCGTGCTGATCGGCGGCGCGACTTCCGCTGTCACGACAAATTCCCCGGCGCGCAGGCGGCGTTCCAGTTCGGACAGCGGTTCGGTGTAGGCCGGAGCGTGGTACTCCGCGTCACCCTGCCACCAGTCCGGCTGGCGCACCGGGCGAAAGACCGAGTCCCAGGTGCGGGCACGCTGCGCCGCGTCGCGGGTCAGCATCCCCTTCACAACGTTGCGCGTGCCAACTTTACGCGCCTGCAACACGACATCACCCCACGTTTCCGTTCCCACTTTATCCCAGTCCAGCGGCGGCAGGACTTCCAGCAGCTTATGCTCGCGCCCAAAAGCAAACGAGCGTTCGTAAATTTTGTACCAGATACAGGGGCGCGTTTCGTCCACGTAACAATGCCCGGAAGTCGAGCCGCCGCAGGGGCCATTGCGGGCGCCTTTCGGGCATTCCATCGGGCAGATAAAGGCGGTTTCCTGTAACAGGCAGTTGCCGCACATGCGGCAGCCCCACAGCGGCCCCTTCACCCACCGTTCGACTCGTGCCAGCATCCGGTGGCGAAACGGCTCGCGTTTAAACGGGTAAAAGGGCGGCTGCCAGCGGCGGCCAGGGGTAAAGCCAGGCATAACCCGTTCTCCTTGTGTTATCTTTAAGCCGTCGCTTCCTGCTGCAAATACGAATCGGCGTAAATGACTTTGTTCAGCAAAATCTGCACCGTCTTCCAGATGGCGGCCTGTTCCGGGTCGCTCATGTCAACATCCTCAATCGTCGGGGTCTCCGACGCGGCGACGCGATCATGCAGCTTCAGGTACAGCCGGCCTACCGGTGTAGTGTCGTCGCGCGTTTCGATGATGCGAATGGTTTCCTTGAGCGGCTCGTCCAGCGGGTTGGCGATCATCATCTTCAGGCCCGCGCCCATGAGCATGACGCAGTAGGTGCGGTTGATGATCGGGCGGTTTTCGGCAGGGACCGCGTTGGATACGTTCGATAGCCCCACCGAAATGGCAGGCGGCGGCTCCCAGGCGTATTGCAGGGTGCGAATGGCTTCGACCAGTTCCGGGCAGTACTCCTGGCAGCCGGACACCGTCAGCACCAGCGGGTCAATAATCAGGTCGCTCATCGGGAAATCAATCTCCATCATACGTGGGATGAGTTTCTCGATAGCAATATTGACACGCTCGTCGGCGCTGACCGGAATGCCGCTCGCGCCCATCGTCAGCGCGATCAGGCGGGCGTTGTACTGTTTGGCGATCAGCGGCACTTTCTCCAGCCGTTCCGGTTCGGCAGAAGTGGAGTTGATGATGGGTTGGCATTTGGTGATTTTCTTCAACCCGGCCTCGATGCCGAGGATATTGGTGCTGTCGAAACTCAACGGCACGTCCACCACGGCTTCCACCGTCTGCACCATCCAGGGGAACACTTCTTCCCAGTCGGCCTTACGCGGCCCCAGGTTCAGGTCAAGCGCCTGTGCCCCGGCCTCAACCTGCTTGACGGCCAGGTTTTGAAAAAAGTGTGCGTCGCGGGCTTTCAGCGCCTCTTTCACTTTTTCCGAAATAATGTGGATATTTTCGCCAATGATATACATGGTCTTTTCCTTATGGTACTGCCTGCACGCTGGGAAAACGCGAGAGATCGGTGTGGGGCAGGAACAGCGCGGAAGTAAAGGCTTCGTAAAAGGTGTTGTCTGCCGACAACTCGATATAGGTCATACGGGCGGCGATGGCTTTGACGCGCGCCCGCGCTTCCCGGTCAATCAGCGCCAGGTACGCGCCGCGCACCGAGGTATTCCCCAGGAAGTGAAAGCAGTCCCAGGGTTTATCCGGCAGCAAGCCGATTTCGACGGCTTTTTCTACGTTGATGTATTTGCCAAATGAACCTCCCACCAGCACCCGTTCCACCGTTTCTAACGGCAGACCGACACGCTCCGCCAGCACGGTGAACCCGGCGTAAATCGCGGCCTTCGCGCGCACCAAGTTATCCACGTCCACGCGGGTAATTGTGATGTCGTGCCCGTGCGCGGTTTCGTCCGCCCACGCCACCACGTATTCCGGGCCATGCTCGCCCAGGCGCACGCGCGGCGTTGGCAAAACGGTGTTGATGTTTCCGCCTTTGTCCACCACGCCGGTCAGGGACATTTCCGCCAGCAGGGCAATTAAGCCGCTGCCGCACAGCCCGCGCGGTTTGCCGCCGCCGACCACGCGGTAGGTTGGTTCGAAGGTCGCGCCGTTCACCCAGACTTCTTCGATTGCGCCCTTCGTGGCGCGCATGCCGTTCACGACGCCGCTGCCTTCAAACGCCGGGCCGGCTGAGCAGGCACAGGTGACAAGCCAATCGCGACTGCCGAGCACGATTTCACCGTTCGTTCCTACGTCAATGAACAGCGTGATCCCGTCGCTATCCTCCAGACCTGATGCCAACACCCCGGCGGTGATGTCCGCGCCGACGTAGCTGGCAACGCCTGGCAAACAGTCTATCGTCGCTTCGGGGTGGATGTTCAATCCAACCTCACGGGCGGTCAGCGTCGGGATGTCATTGACGGCAGTCACGAACGGCGACAGGCGGATGCTTTCGGCGGGGACTTTGAGCAGCAGGTGTATCATGGTACTGTTGCCGGAGATGGTCGCTTTCACCACGTCTGCCGGCTGCGCCTGCACCCGCTTGCAGGCGGTTTCCAGCAGGCCGTTGATCGTCTCCAGCACCAGGTCGCGCAGTTCAACAGCGCCATTGTTTTTGCCGGCGTAGATGATGCGCGAAATCACGTCTTCCCCGCGTGTGATCTGGCGGTTGTATTCGGCCACCTGCGCCCGCGCCTGCCCGGTGAGCAAATCCACCAGCCACAGCGTGACGGTCGTCGTGCCGATGTCAACGGCAACACCCCACAAGGGCGTATCTTCGGGACAATGACCGGCCTGGAGATCAATCAGCCGCGCCGGGCAGCCGGGGCAGTCCCAGGCGTCGGCATCGAGAACCGCCGTCACCCGCCAGTTGCCTTCACGCAGCGCGCGCCCGATCTGCTGGAACTGAGCCAGCGACGCCCGGATGAGTTCGATTCCGGCCTGCTGGCGGAGCGTTGTTTGCAGGCGGCTCCAATCGTCGCGCTGGTCGTCCATGCTCGGCGGCGGCAGTGACAGCCTGACGCGCTGGACGGTTTGCGCCTGTGTTGGGTTGTAACCTGCCGGAACTGCAACTGCTGCCGCCGTCAGATCGGTGGTCAGCCGCCGTTCGATGGCCTCCTGCGGCGGTACGGTGATGAAGGCATTCCCCTCGACAACCGACTGGCAGGCCAGCGCGTACCCGTTCGCCACGTCTTCCCCCGACAGGCGAAGGGTGCTGCGGCGGCGCACCGTTCCTTCTCGCACCACTACCGCGCAGCGCCCGCATCGTCCCTGCCCGCCGCAGGGTTGGTGAATGTCCACGCCCGCAAGACGAGCCGCTTCGACCAGCAGCGTGCCGGTTGGTACGTGGATGGGCTGAGGAGCGGTGTCAAAGGTGACCGTGTGTTCGGCCATGTGATTCACCATTAAAGCGATTGTTTGATGAACGCCGGCAGGTCAACGGCCTCGCGCGGGCCGACACGAATTTCCCAGTCAGGCAGTTCGTTTTCCAGTTCGCCCGACAGCACGGCCACATGCCCCGGCAGCACCACTCGTTTAACGCTGACTTTATCGGCCACGTTGAAGGTCTTGATCGCCTTTGCAATCCGTTCCGCGTCGAACTTACCGGCAGCCCAGGCGGTCAGCACGCTCATGCCTTCGGCGTCGGTGACGACTAACCAGGCGGGCAGGCCGGAGCTTTCGACCTCGTTGGCGACGCTGAAGTAGGTGATGCTGAAATTGGTCGTCACCAGCACCGGCGAGTCGGCATTCGGGTTGTTGATTTCGTACACACCCGGCTGCACCTGGATTGGCTTCTGCGGGTCGGTGAAGATGTTTTCGCGCAGTACCAGCAGGGGATAGGCCGTTTCGGGCGCGAAGTGGTCGAGCACGATGAAACCCGCGTACTTGGCGATAGCGTGCGCCGCCAGGATGGACTCTTGCGCTGGTTCGTCAGCGTCGCCGGGGAAGGCGATGACGGGATACCCCAGGGGGCGGAAGTTTTTCCTGAGCGCCAGCCGCCGAATCTGCGTGTTCAGCGCCAGTGATGCGCCCAACCGCTGCGCTGTCGGGTCGAGCACCAGGTCTTGAACGCCCAGGTCTTTTAGCTTTACTGTCAGGTCGGCCAGCCCATCCAGGGTATCGGCGGTAACAGCCAGCGCCGCGCCGTGCTGTTTCGCCAGGTCGCCCATCGCCTGCCAGTTAGCCGCGTCCGCGCCGACCATCAGCGGGCGTTCGCCGTCTACCAGGCGCAGCCCGGCGGCCATGATGGCCGGGTCACGGCTGATGAGAATCAGCGGGCGGTGGCTGATTTGTCGTACCGCGTTGATGGCCGCCGAAAATGCTGCCGGTGTTCTGCTGGCGGCTTCTACCGCGAAGCCATCCAGCGCCAGTTCCCTGCCGACGTAGATGACTTTGTAGCCGTCTGCCGCCGCGACTCTGGTTTTAATTTCATCCGGCGATTCGGTGTCGCGCAGGCGGATGAACAGGCCGGGTTTGTTGTAAAACGTCTTTTCGTGCCGGAACAGCACCACTTCGTTACCGGCTTTGACTTCGTAGCCGTTGGATTTCAGCGAAACCAGCCGCACCGGTGGCTCGGATGCTTCGGATAACTGCGCCTTCGCATCGTCGCCAACGTGCGGGCATGCCGCCAGTTCGACCTGTTTCGCCGCCAGTTTCATGGCAAACGCGAGGCAGGTGGGGAAACCGCAGTCTTTACAATTGGTTTGCGGCAGCAGTTTGTAGATTTGAATACCGGAGAGTGCCATCGTTTTATCCTCGCCTTCATACCGTTTCCGGCACCGTCATTAAGTCGTCAATCGCCTGGCGCACACGCCGGACGCTTTCAGGATGGCGCAGCACCACGATGTCCGCCCCGGATTCGATCAGCGTAACGGCAGTCAGCGTTTCCCAGGTGATCGCCCGCTCCCGCCAGTCGCCCCAGGCTTCCGGCACGTCCCTGCCGACTTTGGACTCTTTTGTCTTCCAGGCTTCAAAGCCGGGCGTGACGATCATGGGCAACTGCGTCATCGCGTCCCCCTGGAGCGCCGCCAGCCGCAGCCGTTCCATCACCGAATAACCATACTCGATGCCGTAGCCGAGCGCGCCCGTTGTCGGGTCCATCAGGATTCGATCCAGCGGCAGGCCCATATCGTGAATGAGGATGTTGAGCTGTTTGGCGAGGTTCACGTCCATCGGCGAGCGAGCCGTGACACAATGGCCGTTCGCCAGCGCAGCGGCGACAATCGTCCGGTAATTTTTGTCCTCGCAGATGCCCAGGGCAATGCGTTCGCCTTTGGTGGCTTCGGCAACGGCAACCAGCAGTTCGTTATCCGCCTCGGCCTGGCCTGGGCCAAACACCAGCAGGGGCAGACCGCTGGCCTCAAGTACAGCTTTAGTCGCTGCGACGGCGGCCTGCGGTGTGGTCGGTTTGCCATCGTCGCCGGTCAAACTGAGCGCCAGCACCAGCACATGGGCGCCGGCTGCTTCGGCCTGTTTGGCCCAGGCAGCGGGGCTGATGGCAGCGTCTCCCCATACTTCCAGCAGCAGCGGCGACCAGTCCTCCGGGCAGCGGTCTTTGATTTCGACGGCCACAACCGGGCGATTGGGCGCGACCTGCTCAAAGTGCATAAAAGGAAGGGTCTTTTGCCCACCGACCGTTACGACGTGGGAGCGCGTGCCGCCCTCTGCCGGGGTTGCGCCCAGGGTCACGGTACGGACAGTTCCAGACCACGAATCTTTTGGAATTTCCGCCGACATAAATTTTTTACTCCCTATTGGTAGACTGGCGGCGCGCCGCCTCGCGTCGTTCGATGAATGTTTCCAGCGGAGCCTGCCGCGCCGCTTTGATACCCAGGTCGTTCAATTCGCCGTCGTCACGCGCGGCCAGATGGCGCAGCAAGTGCCGATAGGTCAGCACCCCGGCGGGGTAGGTGACACCATCGGCGTGATGCATGAGGAACAGCGCGCGAACGCGCCGGTCACGCATGATCTGCGCCGCTGCCGTCAGCGGGATGTCCGGCGGAACCTGGGGAACGTCGTCGCTCATGATGTCGGCGGCGGTCAAGTCATGGCAGCCATCCCGCGAGTACGCTTTCACCAGGTCATCCTGGCTCACCACGCCGACGCCGTGCCCTTCGTCGTTCAGCACGACGACAGCCTCCAGGTTCTTGTCCAACAGCAATCGCGCGATGTCCGTTGCCGGGGCATCTTCGGCGCAGGTCGCCACCCCCACCGTCATCAGGTCACGTACAAAACGACGTTCCGCCATGGCTGCGTCCTCCTAGAAAATCGGGTCCATCACCAGCGCCGGGTGGTTGTGTTCTTCCAGCCAGGCTAGCAGTTCATCCACCGTTGTTACGCTGCGTTCGTCGGCGATGCGACCGATCAAATCCGGGTCACCTTCCCGTTCGGCCACCGCTTGCAGTTCGTCGGCCATCGTCTGTTTCAGGACGCTGCTCATCCAGACCACGCGCTTGAAGCCGCCGTCCGCCGAAATGAACTTGGGGCTGACGAGATAGAACTTACCCACACCCATGACGCCGGGGGTCTGCAAGCCACCGCCGGCCATGCCGGCCAGCGTGCTGAAGGTCATGCCCGCCGGGGTCATGCTGGTGTCCTCGCGGTTGACGACCATCACGCCGTTGGCTTCCGGTATCAGCATGACGATGCACTCAAAGCAGCCGCAGTTTTTGACCAGCAGGCCGTTTGCCAGATAGCTGTTGATGTCCAGCAGACTCAGGTTGTAGACCGATTCGTATTGTCCGTCATTTTGGATGGTTACCGCTTCGGTGATGGTGTCAAGGAAACTGCTCAACGAATCCATACACTGATTTGAACGAGGGGCTACACCAGCAGGAATGGGGACAAGCGCAGGAAGTTCTCGAATACGTTTCACTGCGTACACCCGGTCATGAACTGCTATCTCATCAGCCCGTATCCAGACTTGCCCTTCGGGACGGTCAACGGCGATGGGGTGGTTAGGTGTCAAGATCAATCGCTGCCCGGATTTGGTTTCGAGTTGCACCAGGAAAGGCGGTGCAGGGTTACGATGCACGCCAAGAATCTGGCTCGGTACAATCTGACCGGCATCATTCAGTGTCAGAACGCTTGCATCAAATGGCCCCTGGTGACCGTAGTGGGTGTCCACCCATTCGCCAATAGTGGTAACCCGGCCATCAATGACAACTTCGGCATCAGCAGTAAGGCATGCTGTCATCGGGTTTTCCATGATCGAGTACATGGCGACTTCGCTGACTTTGCCGTGTGAAGCGTTCTGGGCGTACTGGTTGATGCCTGTCCAGTAGCCTTTCCGGTCATCGGTATTCGAGCCGAGTTTGATTGGCTGGTTCGGGCCGGTAGGATTGATGCTGTACGAGGCTTTGCAGTCCAGCCAGTTATACGCGCCGCACAGGCCAAGCCGTTCCGGGCTGACGATACAGACGTGATCGGGCGCAAAAGACTGGCATAATACACAGCTAAAGAATTCACTAACACTATCGTCAGTCAAATCAGATAGTCGTTTGTTGCGATAGTCATATGCCTCGCGTGCCTTTGCCAGCCACGCCTGCATAGGAGCAGGTTCGGTATAGATCGTCACCTGCACCTTGTCCACAATCGCGCCGAAGTCGGCGTGCAGCCGGGCATGGAGAATCTTGCCGAAGTGTTCCAGATTAAAGCCTTTGTCGGCGGCGGCGTTGGATACCCGTATCCAGGCAATATCACGCTGGCCGATGTGCTGAATGCCGGATGCGCCGTTGACGAAATAGTGTATCTGGCGTTCCAGCACCGGCTCGAAATCTTTCTGCATCCCGCGCCCGGCCACCTCGACGACGATGCCCACGTCCATGTGTCCCTGGGCTTCGACCTGCTCAAAGCCGGGGCCGACGACTTCAATCTTACCGTCCGTCACCTCGTCCAGTTCGGCCATATGCAGGAATTCAAAGCAGCGCGAGTATTTGCCGCCGAACTCAATGCGCATGTCGGCTTTCCGCACCACCTCACCCTCGAAGGCTGAACCATAGGGCACGGGTACGGGGACGTTCGCCACTTTCACCTTGACGCCGCGCACTTCGATGCACTTCTGCACCAGCCGTTCGGCGCGTTCCAGGTCGTCCGCGCCCTCGATTTCATTGAAGGGCAGGCTGACGACGTGTTCATAGGTGGTGATACCGGTCGGCAGAATTTCGGGAATCACCGTGTCGGCAATAACCGGGAAGCCGAAGTTGATCGCCCCGGCTGCGGCAGCATATTTCAGGTCGTCCACCTCGCCCAGCGCCAGCACGAAGGCGAACACGCGCTCCTTGTTGTACATCAGAATGTCGCGCGCCATGCCGCCCTTCATGCCGCCGAAGGTCAGCGCCGACCGCACCGCGAAACCAAGCGCGTATATGGCGCTGATGGTGTCCGTGCCAAACGGGACGGTATAGGTGTCGTAACCGAGTTCAACGCCTTCTTCCGCCAACTGGTGAATGATGCTGCGCCCGTTGACGTTGCCGGACAGGAAACACAGGATGTTGCGGCGCTGAAGTTCGCGCACGATCTTCACCGCGACCTCGTTCGACTTCGCCGCGCCGACAATAGCCGCGAAACCGGGCATACGCCCATCTACCAGTTGGATGCCCCAGGTGCGCAGTTGAATGTCATCTATCGGGCCGTTGAGGTGGCCGTCGTGCCCGTTCGCGCCGCCGTTTGCCATATCAGGACTGGTGAAAGAAGTGCCACCGGCCAGGTGAAAACCGGCCATTGGTTCCGGTTGCAGGCCGTAGACAAAACGAATCGCTTCGATGACTTCGGCAGCCAGCAGCGTTGCCATACCGCTGTCCAGCGTTTCGCCCAGGTAGGGCGTCCAATATTTTTGCGCGGGGATGGGATGTAGCAGCGCGCGGGCGTGTGCCAGCACCGGTTCTAGCTGCCCGACCGTTTCCACCTGCTGTCCGGTCAAACCAAAAATCAGCGGCAGATAGTAAGCGGTATTGGGAAAAGCGACCGGTGTATCTGGCCCTTTGTCCGCCAGCGTTTTACGGAGCATTATCTCCGCTTCGGCGACAAGCGCGTTGGCGCCGCGAATGGCGCGGGTTGCAATGTAACGGGACATAATTTTTTCTCCTATTTGACCGGCGAGCCATAAAGCGCCTGCTGGCGCTCCACCAGCGGCAACTGTTCGAGCTGGCGCATCCGGTCATCGCCGCTGCGCCCGAAGCGTTCTGGTTTATATTCGGCCAGACCAAGCGCAGCGCGTTTGTGGTCAATGTGGGCCAGCGCGCGGCGGATCATCTCGTCCGGGTCGGCCACAAATTCCAGTTTGCCACCGTAAATCTTTTCCCAGCCCTCGCTGAGGTAACGCGCCACGATGTCGCTGTCCTCCACTTTGTCCGGCATACCGCTGACCGGCGACGAACCGCCAAACATGACGTAAGCACCGGAGGCCACGCAGTAGGTGCCGATAGCGAGCGCCTTCTCGCTCATCCACTCCGGCGCGAGGCCAACCGCCGGTATCTGGTCAATATCGTCGCCCAGACCGCCTTCCTCGACCATCTGCGTCAGCACCGTCAGAATGCGGGTGTTATCCACGCATGACCCCATGTGCAGGACGGGTGGAATGCCGATGGTTTCGCACACTTCCCGCAGCCCCAGTCCTACCTGGTCTAACCCGGCCTCGCCGAGCAGCAGGCCGAGTTTGGCGCTGGCAATTGCGCCGCAGCCGGTTTGTACGACGAGAACATCCTGCCTGAGCAGTTCGCGCGTGACTTTCGTGTGCAGATAATCGTGGGTGCTGCGGGGATTGTTGCAGCCGACGATGGCCGCCACGCCGCGAATACGTCCGGCGACGATGGCGTCGTTGAGCGGACGGAACGAGGCGCGGTAGCTGCCGCCGAGCATGTAGTTGATGTATTCGTGCGAGAAGCCGGGGATAAGA
This sequence comes from Chloroflexota bacterium, assembly GCA_016223085.1. GTDB lineage: Bacteria > Chloroflexota > Anaerolineae > Aggregatilineales > Phototrophicaceae > CFX2. Next base: position 8,560 of record JACRPS010000003.1, on the reverse strand, counting down.
CTTTCGCGCACATCGGGGATGTGGGTCGCGCCGCGATTTTGGTAATTGTCAATGGCAACCCGCAAAATCTGCTTGGCAATGGTCAGCGCGTGACGCTCGTCAAATTCGATGTGCGTCGCGCCTTTGATTTTTACTTTGGGTGAGGTGGTAATCACCTTCGTGTGGAAATTCTCGGCCAGCCCAACCAGCGCCTGCATGATACACTGCACATCCACCACCATTGCTTCCACCGCGCCGGTGAGGATCGCCAGTTCCTGCTGGAGGAAGTTGCCAGCCGCCGGAATGCCCTGGCGCATCAGGATTTCGTTGGCCGTGCAGCAGATGCCGGCCAGGTTGACACCTTTTGCCCCGGCAGCCCTGGCGTATTCGATAATTTCCGGCGTCTGCGAGGCGGCTACAATCATCTCACTCAGGGTCGGTTCGTGGCCGTGTACCACCACGTTGACCATATCCTGTTTGAGAACACCCAGGTTGGCCTGCCCCAGCAGGGGCGCAGGCGTGCCAAACAGGATGTCGGCCACGTCGGTGGCGATCATGCTGCCGCCCCAGCCGTCGGCCAGGGAGGTGCGAACGGCGTGTTGCAGGATGTGTTCGGGGTCCTGATCGTCGCCCATATGGGTGCGATGCAGGGCTTCCACGACTTCTCGATCAATGCCGCGCGGTACAACTTTCAGCTCTTTCCACAGTTTCTGGCGTTTCTCCGGCGCGCGGATGATGGGAGCAATTTCACCTTTTTGCTGGCCGAACTGGGCAATGTATAAATCGGCTAAATCATTGGCGATTTCCTCCGGGGCGCGGCCATCCACCGGGATGCCGTACCGGGCGGCCACGACGCGAAGTTTAGCAACGTCTCGAATGATATACCCTTCCGCCTCGCCGTTGGCGACCGCCTTGAGCGTAAAGGCCATATCGCGCCCGTGATCGGAGTGCGCCGCCGACCCTGCCGCAATCGCGCGGATGAGGTTGCGTGCCTGAATGGTATCAAGCGTCGCGCCGCAGACGCCGGTCTGCCCATCTTTGGTCAGGCGGCACGGTCCCATCCCACACAGCTTGCAGCACATACCCGCGCCGCCGATGTTGCAGGGTACCATGTTATCGGCGCGGGTGAAGGCCGTGCCGATGCCGATTTCCTCGGCGCGAATCAGCATCTCCTGCGCTGCCGGGTCAATGCTGTACTGTTCGGGGCTTCGTTTTTCTTTAGGCATTATTCATCCCCTTTCTGAAGCAAACCGATACCGGGACACGGCCAGAGTGGAGCGCCGGAATAAGGAACACGCTGCGCGAAGCTGACAACCTGCTTGACAGGGGTGTAGGCAGCCGTATGGCGGAGAAAGGTGCCTGGTTCGTCTATCCCATAAGCGGGCAGACCTTTTTCAGTGGGTAACATCAGGTCTTGCAGATAACCCGCTTGGGACAACGTTGATTCGATTGCGTCAGCATCAACCAGGGTAGGGTCGTAGCTCACTTCAACCAGCTGGAAGCAGCTACTTGCGTACACTTCTAAGACGCCGGGCATCTCCGATAGCAGGCGGCGGACTTCAAGGACATGATGATCGCCGTAGAGGAACGGAAGGTCGAAACGAATGGTTGCCATAATCGCTCACTTTTTAATAGATCGTGATTTATTTCACAATTCGTGATACTAGACCGGTCGTGCTATAGGTTTTTCTTATGAGAGAAGGTGGTAAGAAAATCCCCGTTGTCTGAGGGGATTGGCAGCGGTTGTACTGGGGCCTGGTTGCGATCCGCCGCTTCGGTGGGCTGAGCGACGATTTAGAACGTACCAAACTTCTTTAATTTAAATGGTGGGGCAGATATGACCAGCTTGACAAGTGAAAATAATCACGTGAGTACCCTGCAATTGTCATCAGTCTGGTGCTACAAACTTCTCCAGGCTGGCGATAAAAAATAGCTGTAGAAGGAAGTCAAATACCTCGCAAGCACCCAGACCAGCCGAGTCGGAGGTCGTCCGACGGCTGAGTAACAACCGTGAGGATGGAATTACCCTGAATCCAAAAACTTCCTATAAATTCCTACTTGGTTATAAGAGAAGCAGAAGGAGCTTCTATACCAGAGTAAATGAGCCTAGCCTACAAAATATCAAAGTTATTGAGCCTAAGTTGCTAACCTTGCAAACAAAATCCGTCGTAGCCGCACCTAGCGATTAAGTCCTTGTCGGTCTTCATCAATGATGCGAAATTGGGATTTAGTCTTGGCATTATTATCCCTGCCTGCATTGTACAGCCCTACATGTCGCCAGTCCTAAGAAGCATTTGTCAAAGCATCCAGTGTGTCATTTCAGCGTAAAGATCAATGAGCTTAAACTGATACGGATATACTGTGAAACGTTTGTTCCGAACAAAATCTACAGCCATCAGGCTCATCATGAGCGATACATCAATTTCTTTCTCTCCCCTGACACGAGTTAACTGACGTATCTTATGTGCCACAGCTTGTTTCTTGTTGATAGCATCGGGATTGCCTATCACATATCTTCCCTCATCATCGAACCAAATGCCTTGTGAGGTTACGAGAAGATCAGCGGCCTTTAGACTCGCAAGCAACCCCATCCGCTGGTACGCTTTGGTCAATTCCTGAAAGCGCGGGTTGCCGTTTTTGTCTCGTAAGTCCAAGATTTGAATAATCTGCTCACCGTACATTTTCTTTAAGAGTCTATATGTTATGGTGTCCTCTTTTACTTCGCGCAAGAGAAAGGTATTGAAAGCCTCGCACTGCTCAGGGGTAAAGATTGAGTCGTCGTAGGGCAGTTGAAATCGCGTGATGGGACGGAGTTGCTGGTTTTGCCGTTGCCGTTCCGCAATACGGTCATAATCGTAGAAAACGCTCTCGTTAATATCCTCAATTTCAATAGCCAAACCGGGCGAGAAAATCAGATCGTAACGTTTTAATTCTTTGCCTTCTTTAGCGTTCTGTTTGTCCTCATCCCACGCAAATCTCCGTTTAAGAAGTTGACGATGTATCACACTCCAATCCAGATCGAGGGTTTGCAGTACGGCATTTCTCGCCTCAGGGTCGCTTCCAACATCGTATAATGCGAGGCATTCATTCTGTTGGTCGTATGCCAGCAAAATTTCTCTGGGAACACCATCATAGGTTTGCTTGCGAAGGAAGGCATAGGCTTCGAGTGGTGATTGTTCAGATTCAGCCGGCGAAATTTTCCGCCTTGCCCATGCTTCCCCGTAGCCGGGTAAGCGTCCGGCAACAGGCAGATTGTTGAGAAGCAGATACTTGAGATACAGTTCGTTGAGGCTTACTTGTAATCGAAGAGCGAGAGCTTCTGGTGCTGCTTCGTCCTCAGTATCTTTGTCATCATCCGCTTGCGGCTTCAGAATTTTTGGCCGAATATCAAGTGTTTGTTTCGGGACGTGAGGGTACTCGCGGTAAATGGATGGCTTGGGGTCTACCTGCCCCTCATAAACACCGCCCGCTTCAAAATCCTTCTTGCCATAATTCTGCAAAATCAATACCGGTGTTTGGTAGTCCTCCTCACTTAAGTCTTCTTCAGTTATTGCTTGATAATTAGGATATAGCCGGTGCAGCGTTGCCCAAAATTCGGGTCGCTCTTGAGCGATGTTTTCAGTATCGAAACATAGATCCAGCACTGCGATTGTCCCCATATCATTAACGGGCAGAGTTTGGTTTTTGTATCTTGACGGAAACCGTTGAAACATTCGGGTCTGGCTGGATGCCTCAAGTCCGTATTGGCTGAGATACTGGATAAACCCCTGATGAAAGTCATATAACAGCTTGCCACGCCCTTGATCCAGGTGTGTGTGATTATGGTAGGGGAGTTTTGCAGGGTGATCTTCATCAATATACGGTTTTAAAACCCTATCTTTATCTATAGTCGTATCTGGCAAGAGCTGGGCAAGTGTCGTTTGCCCGTGTTGGATTACAGGAGTGTAGAACTCTTTATACTTGCGTGAAACCTCATCAAAACGTTCATCAGGAAGGAGATTTCTAAATTGTCGTGCGTGTCCCGTGATCTGAAACCACTGCGCCTCTTTCTGATTTTTGTTGTCACGGTGGCCGTTAAGCTGGACTTCCAGGCACTTGTGAAATCCGTTAAAACCAGAGACATAGATGTATTTTTTACCTTGACCGATGAAGGCTTTGTTCCAGCCCCCGTGAAAATAATCGGTCAGGAGTAGTTTGAGTGCCATATGTAACTCAAGATCGGCGAAGGATATTTCGCGTTTGTCGAGCAGACCGTGAACAAAGCGGAAAGTCTCCCTCAAATCAATGTCCACAACTCTGAAGTCCTGGTTGCTCGGTTCGCGCCGGTACAACGCATAAACGACCATCTGCTGCTTTCCGTCCAACTCATCATTTTGATAAGTCATATAGGGTCGGTTAAGCTGAGTTTTGAGAGCGATGTGCAGGAGTGAATAGCTTTTATCCCTGTCCGGTAACCGACTGAAATCGTTGGGAATGACATATCTTGCAAGCATAAAATGATTATCGAGTTGCGTGTAAGTGCTCGCGTCTGGGATGGTCACGCGAAGGGTAGTTGTGGAAACGGGATGTAGAGCGTTGCGCGCCATAAAATTAACTCCAGCGTTCAATCTCATTTAAAAGGGCAGAAAAATCGCGGTGAAGACGGGCAGGATCATCGGTATCAAGTACAGATGGCAGAATAATGATTTGGGCTTCCTCAAACGTGTTTACTCTATCAAGAGATTGTGTAAGATAGTTTGGGCGACGGGATTTATACGAGAAGAGGTTGAGATATATCAGCTTCACATTGTCACTCTGGTGAAATGCCTGAAGCACATCAATCTTGTGTTGTGCAGTCTTAAGAAATGCGTCTGAATTGAGTTTGGGATGCGGTTCACGCAGATCGTCATCATCGTCAAAAGAGAACGTATCCAGGGTTATTTCGCCATAATTCTTACAATCCATGTACCACGGGGAGGAGGCAATTTTTAAATCGGCAATTTCAAACATGATATCGTCAATTTTCCCTAACTCAACGTGTTCCTCAAGGAGCGCCTGTATCGCTTCTTCGCCGATGGCTCCGATCAGGATTGCCTGGTAAAAATAGCGCGTCGGAATGCGTTCCAGATGAGATGGGAATTGTAAAGGATAACCCTGCTCCTCGAAACGTCGCCGGATGAGCGTATTCTGCTTCACAGTACGATAGATAAAGTTAAAATCCCATTTCTGGGCATCTGTGGGCCATTTGTTCGGTGGATAAGTTGCTAGATTTTTATCAACCCAGATTATGCCATCCTGATAATGGCTAGTCGAGCATGTTCCACAGTAGCGTTGTATAACCTTCGCAGCAAAATCATGACGAAGCATGGCTTTGCGTAGTTCAGTCCAATCCGCACGCGCCATAGTGTCATCATGACCTGCACGCAAACGCTCTAAACGCCTTAAAAGCCCGTTTACTGCTTCTATAGAAAGCTTTTGCGCGCGGCTTAACTGCGTGTTGATGTACTTCTGCGATTGCTCGTCCTGGTACTGCGCCATTTGCGTGATCCGCTCTTGTACAGCGCGTAAGTTGGCAGAGAGGAACGCTTCTCGCGCTTCACGCACAGAGGCAAATTCTGGACGGGTGCAATACGCCTGAAAAATCTGGAATACGTCTTCCGACAACATCAACGTTTGTGCCTGCATTGGTTTCCACACCCGCTCGATGCGTCCCAGTGCCTGGATGAGTGCAGCAACCTGGTTACATATCAGGTCAAAACGAGTGTTTTTGTTTCGGTGGTACCGGTAGTTGATACCAGCATCCCGCAGATCACTCAAGATGTATAAAAATTCGTTTCGAGAGAAATGGTGGGACATATACAACTTGGCACAGTGCCAAATATCCTGTTTCAAGGCGGCAATATTCTCTGCATCGTTACGTTCATTGTCCCATCCGTTAAAGAAATAGTAGGGCGCTTCCAAAAGATGCAGACAGGAAAAATCAACCTCATCACCCTCATGGCTTTCTGGTGTCGGTAGATATTGCAGATTGACGCCATTGCCTGCTGAGCTGTACTGCGTCACCACGAAAACAGGCAACCCTTTCCAAAACTGCTCCTTATAAATTTGCATCGTTACAGGATCATTTAAAGCGCGTGCTGCTTCCGCATTATACAAAATCGCAACGGCTATAGTTTCTTGGGGATTTTGGAAATTCCTAATTTCATAAACATTAAGGCTGTTGTTTTCACGAATTTTCTCTATTCTTATAACATCATTGAGCGTTTCAAAACTTTCCCGAATCTCTCGAAATGAATTGACAAAAACCAGATGGGTTTTTATCTCCGTCTCTCGATCTGGGTCGCTAAACGCCCACAGGAGAACGCGATAGAACATTTCTGCACGCTGTTGACGATGAAAAAGTGTTGTCTCATCATCTTTACCATCCGGGTTATTTTTAGCGACCTGTTCAGCAAGCGTTTTTATTTGGAGATGCAAGCGATTCCCTGGATCAAGTTCTGGCAATCGCTCCACTGTTATTGATGATGCCCTCTTTTCATTTTTAGTATGGCTCAAATCCCGAATAATTTTTTCTTCGGAAGGTGATGAGGGGATTACATTTACCCCATCCTGCCGCTCAAACCAGGCTAAGTCAAAATGCTTAACAACGCGGGGTATGTCTGCTGTTGCCGAAAGTGCGAAAACAAGATTATGTTTGACTAAATCACGGAGCATGCGTTCAGGGGTATTGAAAATAGCGTAATATCGGAATTCAGCCTCATCTTTATCCGACCTGTAGCCAATGTGGTTAATTTCATAAACACCGTACCCTTCATCAAACAGCACATCCAGCGGAATATGATGAGCTTTTTCGGATGTCCGTCGCCCTACCTCATGAATACGTTCGACCTGTTGATAAAAGTCGGTCTTTCCGTAACACTGCTGTAACATTTCGTAATAGGTGGTTGTGTCATTTTCCCGGAGTTCCAGTAGCAGGATAAGAATTTCCTGGGTAGCTTGATAGATGAACTCAAAGACCCTTACTGCATCAACACTATCCGGCTTTGGGCTATCGTAGATTTCAAACGAGCGCTGCCCCTGTTTTAAATATAACTGTTGATTCAGATGGGTCACGCTGGTAGAAAAGATCGCTGGACGCGGTTTTTTCTTTTCGAGGTGAGTGGTAAACTGATTAATCGTTGGATAATTAATGCCGTAGTCGGCAATCCTAGCGATTAACGGAATGATGTCATTCTTGATGCGCGCCCGTATCTCCTCCGTAGCGTACTCTTCATGCAGCATTTTGTGGCGTGTCATTTCCTGATAAAATAACTCCACGAACATAAAGGGGTCATCCACCAGCGGTGTTTTACATATAATGCCCAGCAGTTCCTCCTCAAGAAAGTCAAACTCATCAAGAAGAATAATGTAGCCATCGCCTCCTCGTAGGCGGGTAAGGTTCGTGCTCCGCTTGCCATCAAAGAAGCTATCAAACCCTTTTTGTACGGTGGTCAGCAAAACCTGTTTGTCTGTCCGCTGGAATTGGATGAACGGAAAGAGCGCATAGACGACAGCATGATCCAGCCAGTTATCTTTATTCGCTGATTTCCCCTGTTTGGACGATTTCGATCGTTCGTACCTGACACTGGTATTCTGTTTCTTTGACTTCGTTTCTTCTTTCGCCTTCGCTTTTAAAGCTGCCCGAACATATTTGATGACTTCATTAGCCTCATGGTGTGCTTCGTCCTGAAATTGTTTTACAGCCTTCTCTCCGTATTTTTCAATTAACCTGCGCAATTGACGTAAGGCTCGAAGCACACCTTTTTGCTTTTGGGGATCACTGCCCGCCCACTTAAAAATCTGCTCGTTGTGAATTACTTCTTCTAGCGTCGGGGACGGAACTTGCAGAGCATTATAAACAGCTTCTGCGTTGCTGGGCAGAACGATATAGCGATCAGGATCACCGATTTCGCGTTTCATATTCTCAATAAGCTGTTTACGATGCGAACAGTAAATAATCTTGCGGTCTGTTGAGTTTTGTCTTATCAGTTCGGAAATGCCTCTGGTTTTGCCAAAACCAGTGCCGCCACCAATGAGCTTAAATCCTGTTTTGAAACCAGATTTGTTAATGACATCTCTGTAGATCTCGAAATACCCTGGCAAGCTGGTACTCATTGTGCGATGCTCCTGGATTGTGGAACTACTCTGTTACGAACGGAATGGTATCTTGACATTCAAGAAATTGATCACCTAAAGGATTGCTGTTTCAGGTCAGTCATCATACTCTTTTTCCAGCCATGATTAACTTGGCTGCGAAGGCGTAATAGCGAGAGTCACTCCTGTTCAATTTGTCCACTCTGCTGCCAGCAGTTCTGCCTGTTCCAGCACAAGGTCAGTGGCGGCATCCTGCAAGTCTGGAGGGTAACCGTATTGCCGGAGAATTCGCTTGACCAGCACCCGTATTTTTGCCCGCGCGCCCTGCTTGACTGACCAGTCAATCGTCACGTTCGTTCGCACAGCCTTCACCAGTTCGAGCGCGATTACGGCAAGCTGCCTGTCCCCCATAACCTCACGCGCACTCTGGTTTTCGGCCAGCGCATCGTAGAAGGCCAACTCCTCTTCT
>JACRPS010000022.1 GCA_016223085.1 Chloroflexota bacterium | reverse complement strand
CAGACCAATCGTTTGAGTTGGTCGCAGCCTTTATATCTGGGTGATGGCTGGTGGCAAAGCATTGTCGTTGATCAGGAAGGTCGGGCGCACGTTACCTGGTACGGGAGCATCACAAACCAGAACACTAACACTGAACATGATGTTATGTGGTATGCTGCCCGCGAACCGGACGGCACCTGGACAGGTTCCAATGATGTGGTTTATACGGGAGAGGGCGGTTACACCGTCCGCAATGCGCTGGCTGTAACCAGCGATGGGATTTTACATGCTGTGTTTCGTGCCGGGACCAGCCATTTGTCGGCCAGCGCTCCGGCACGAGCAGCGCAGCAGGCAAATTTGTGGCGGCCTCCTGTCCATCTCAATAATAACGGATACTACCTGGACTTAACCAAAGACCGGAACGACATTCTCCACTTCGTTTACAGCGGGGGTGTTGGCGCTTTAAATCGCGGCGAAAAGGTGGCGCAGGCTGAAAGTAGCGCCTGCGCTCTTTGCAACGATCTGTTTTATCGGCGTTCGACCGACGGCGGCCAAAGCTGGAGTGCCGAAATCCCGCTGTCATTTGAGCCGGACTCCGGGTCTGACCGGATGGACATTTTTGAGGGAAGCAGCGGTCGGCTATATGTTGTTTGGGATGAGGGCAACGATTGGTACAAAGGGTCAGGTAGCCCGCGTGATGTCCGAGTGGTGTATTCGGATGATGCTGGCCTCACTTGGTCCGACCCGATTATTCTGGATGGCGAAGGGCGACCTGATCTGCACCCGATTCAGATTGCTGCGGCGGAGATGTTGGACGGAAGCCTGATTGCCGTCTGGCGATATGCCTCTGACGCTGACCGGAACATCTACTATCAAATCTCTGACGATCTCGGTCAAAGCTGGACAAAACCGGAAGCCGTACCCGGCATTGTCGCGCGCGCCATTAATGATACTCCGCTGGACGATTACGAACTTCTGGTGGACCGGCAGGGCACAGTCTCACTGTTCGCAGCAGGACAACCGAGCCTGGGACGAAACACCAATGCTGCACTGTACCAGGTTCAGTATCGAGAAGGGCTATGGCTCCCGCCACAGCGCATCTTTTACAGCCCCGAAGCCAGACCGGAATGGCCGAAAGTGGCCTTGGGGCCGCAAAACGATATTCATCTCACGTTTTTTACGCGTGGCATCCGCGAAGGTCAAACCGAGTATACCAGCGCCACGGCCAATCTGAAGGTGTATTACACCTACCTTCCGGGTATCTTTCCTGCCAGGGTTGTCGCTTTTCGGCCAACTCCCACACCACTACCAACAGCAACCCCCATTCAAAACTTCGAGCCGACTGCCACACCGTTTGTGCTTCAGGCTCCCATTGACCGCCCGGTTGTGCCAACAACAACCGACGTGTACGCAGCGCAAACGTTGCTGGGTGGGATGTTTGCTGCCGGACTGGCATGTGCGGCGGTACTGGTTATATACCGCTTTATTCGTCGGCAGTAACGCGGCAGGCGGTGTGCCCTGGCGACCGTTAGGCTTCTGTAAGGACGGTTCGCTACGCTGGTTCTAGTTCAGATGAGACATCACCAACAGGTAAACCTTCACAATGGCTGTCGCACATACGGACCATTCCTATATGCTTTCGGATAAACCCAAACGCTCGGCGAACCTGCAATCGCTTGGGCTGGTGCTGGCAAGCGTCGCCTTCGGCGCGGTTGGACAACTGACGCTGAAAGCGGCCATGAACAGCCTGGGGCAATTGCAACTGTCTGCCGAGACGCTGCTGCGCATGGCTACCAGCCCACTGCTGCTGGTCGGCGTCGGCATTTTTGGCATCAGCACCCTGCTCTGGCTGCTGGCCCTCACCAAAGCCGATCTCAGTTTTGCCTATCCGTTCCTGAGCCTGACCTACATCGCCGTGCTGATCGGCGGCGCGCTGCTGTTCCATGAGCAGGTGACGCTCGACCGCGTGCTCGGTTTTGCGGTGATTGTGACCGGCGTCTGGATTGTTGCCAGAAGCGAAAAGAAAGCCCGATAAAGATGCGGATTGGGATTATCGGCGGCGGTTTGATGGGGATTGCGCTGGCCTACTTCCTGTCGCAGGCCGGGGAGCAGGTCACCGTCCTTGAACAGGGTGCCGAACTGGGAGGTTTAAACGGACGGATTCAGTTCGGCGGCCTCACGGTAGCGCGTTACCAGCACGCCATCCTGCCCAACGATGACCGCACCCGTAGTCTGTGTGCCCGGCTTGGTCTGGAGTCAGAACTGGTTTTCCGCACGGTGCGTACGGGCTTCATCCACGACAATCGGATTTATCCCATGACCAGCCTGCGCGATTTTTTATCCTTCGCGCCGCTGACGTTAAAGAGCCGGCTGCAACTGGGCGGCGCACTGTTACAAGCCCAGCGGCGTGACCGGAAAACACTCGACGTGGTGCCGGTTAAGGATTGGCTGGTGCAGGCCGGCGGCGCAGCGACCTTTGAAGGGATCTGGCGACCGCTGCTGGAAGCTAAATTTGACGGCCAGTACGATACTGTTCCTGCAACGTACATCTGGGCCTGGATCAACCGGATGATGGGAATTCGTCGGCTGCCCCACCTGAAGGGAAAAGTTGGCTATCTGCGGCGCGGGCATTATTCGCTGCTTCAGGCAATGGCCGAAGCCATCCTCCGGCGCGGCGGCCACATTGCAACCCAGACGCGCGTTCGGGAGATCATTATCGGTGATGGGCCGGTACGCGCCCTGCGCACCCCTGCCGGACTGATGCAGTTTGATCTGGTGATCGCTGCGATTGCTACCCCGGCGTTTGCGCAGTTAGTACCCGGTGCTGACAGACATTACCTGGAACGGTTGGGACGCGAGAAATACCTCGGTTTGATCTGCCCGGTGATGGTGCTCGCTCAACCGCTGTCCGAATACTGGACGCTCAATCTGACCGACCCGAACAGCCCGTTTTCCAGCATCACCGAAATCCCGCACGCCGAACATCCAGATTGCCACGTCGTTTATCTGCCGCGTTATACCGCCTCCGACAATGACTGGCTGGGGGTGCCGGATGAGGACATCCGCGAAGCGTGGCTGGCGCATCTGAAGCAGGTGTTCCGGGATTTTGACGAAAAGCACATTCGGCACTTTGCCGTCAGCCGGTCGCGCTATGTTGAGCCGGTCTATTCCATCCACGCCAGCGAGAAGGCTACGGCCGTGCAAACGCCCTACCCCAGCCTCTTTCTGGCGAATACGAGCCAGGTATACCCGGAACTACCGACCAGTGAAGCGGTCATTGTCCATGCGGCGCGGGTAGCCGACCGGGTGCGCCAGCCGTCACCGGCAGCGCCCCTGCCTGCATGAAAACGCACCGTGTCTGTCTGTAATGTCCAGGAAAGATTCAGCTAGGTTGGCTTCATGCGCGTTCTGCTGCTCACCCAGGTTCTACCCTACCCGCCGGACAGCGGCCCGAAGGTTAAGACGTACCATGTGCTTAAGTACCTGGCGCAGCGTCACGACGTTACACTGGTCTCGTTTGTGCGCGAAAGCGACAAACCGGAACACATCCGCCACCTGCACAGCCTGTGCGAGCGCGTGGTGACGGTGCCGATGGCGCGGTCAGCGGCGCGGGATGCGCGCTTCCTGGGGCACAGCCTGCTCACCGGACAGCCCTGGATGATGCTGCGCGACGAACGCCCGGAGATGCGGGCGGCGCTGGCCGAACTGGCGCGCACCACCCACTTTGATGTGGTTCACGCCGACCAGCTTAACATGGCGCAATATGCGCTGCCGTTCCAGACCAGCCGCAAGGTGCTGGACCTGCACAACGCGCTGTGGGTGCTGTACAAACGCCTGGCCGAAACGCTGCCGGTGACCAAACCGATGAAGTATATCCTGACGCGCGACTGGCGGCTGCTCAAACATTACGAAGGTCAGATGTGCCGGGCATTTGATGCCGTGACCGCCGTCAGCCAGGAGGACAAAGCGGCGCTGATCGAAGCCGGCGCGCGGGACAACATCACGGTGATTCCGATTGCGATTGATACCGACGAACAGGCCTTCATCCCGCGCCAGCCAAAAGAGCCGCACATCGTCCACATCGGTACGATGTACTGGCCGCCAAATATTCAGGGCATCACCTGGTTCCTGGATGAGATTTATCCACGCATTCGGCAGCAGGTGCCGGAGGTGCGCTGCACGCTGATCGGCGCGCGGCCACCGGCCAGCATTGTGGAGCGCGGCCAGACTGACCCGTCGCTGACCGTGACCGGCTACGTCGAAGACCCTCTGCCCTATTTGCAGGCATCAAGCATGATGGCCGTGCCGCTGCTATCCGGCGGCGGAATGCGGGTAAAAATCCTCAACGCGCTGTCGCAGGGGATTCCGATGGTCAGCACGACTGTCGGCTGCGAGGGCATTAACGTCCGGTCCGGCGAGGATATTCTGATCGCGGATGACCCGCAGGCGTTTGCCGATGCCTGCACGCGGCTGTTGACTGACGTAGCCCTGAACGACTGTATCACGCGGAACGGACGCCGTACCGCCGAGCAGCAGTACGATTACCGGCAGGCGTGCCGCCCGCTTGACGCGATTTACGCGGGGTGAACGATGCGGATTCTGTTTGTCTCGCCCTACCTTCCCTCGCTCATCCGCGTGCGCCCGTACAACTTCCTGAAGGCGCTGGTGCGGCGCGGCCATGCGGTAACGCTCATGGCGCTGCAGCCGCCCGGCGACGAGGGCGAATCGCTGCCGGAACTGCGGCGGCTGTGTGAGGCGATCCACATCATTCCACACAGCAAAACCCGGACGCTGCTGAACGCGGTATTGGCGCTACCCACCCGTTTCCCGGTTCAGGCGGCTTACTCGCGGTCGCCCCGTTTTGTACAGGTGGCAAAAGGCGTGCTGGCAGCCCATCGCTTCGATGCTGCCCACGTTGAACATTTACGCGGCGCGGTGCTGGCGGACGCGCTTGGCGATCTGCCCACCGTCTACGATTCGGTGGACAGCATTTCCCTGCTGTTTGGCAAGGTCTTGCAGGATGCGCCCAGCCTTAAGAGCCGCCTGCTGGCACTCCTCGATCTCGACCGGACGCGCCGGTTTGAAGGGACGTTGACCCGCCGCTTTAATCAGGTCACTGTAACCAGCGACGCCGACCGTCAGGCGCTGATCGAGCTGGGCAGCGACGGCAGCCGGATCACCACGATTCCCAACGGGGTTGACCTGGATTATTTCCAGCCGCAGCCCGTCCGGCGCGACCCGCTGCGGCTGGTTTTCACCGGCAAGATGAGCTACCACGCCAACGTCGCCGCCGTCGAGGACCTGGTTCACCGGATTATGCCGCTGGTATGGGCCGAACAGCCGGAAGCGCAGCTTGATATTGTGGGCAAAGACCCGACGCCGGCTGTTCAGGCACTGGGGCAGCTCAGGCGGGTTCGGGTAACCGGCAGCGTGCCTGATCTGCGTCCCTATCTGGCCCATGCAGCCATCGCTGTCAGCACCGTGCGGTACGGCGTGGGGATTCAAAACAAGGTGCTCGAAGCAATGGCGATGGCAACGCCGGTGGTTTGCTCGGCGCAGGCCAGTTCGGCACTGCGCGCGCAGCCGGGCCACGACCTGCTTGTTGGAGATACGGCGGAAGCGGTCGCGCGGCACATTCTGGACCTGCTGGCATCCCCCGAACAACGCGAGCGTATCGGCTGCGCCGGACGGCGGTACGTCGAAGCCGACCATTCCTGGGACAGCGCCGCCGCCTGGCTGGAACAGCTCTATCTGGCTGCTGGGCAGCCTGGGCTGGTAGAAAGGTAACGGAGATGGGAACCCAAACGATTGACCCCAAGATCGAGGCGGGTTCGTATTCCGCCTTCAGCCTGTTGGATTTTATCACCGCGCTGCGGCAGAACAGCCATACCAAATTGCGCGTCGTTCAGTTTGCGCTGGTGCTTGCCGACTTTCTGACCCTTGGAGCAGCCTTTCTGATCGCCTACAACATCCGTTTCATCGCGCCAACGGAAGGGTTTTTTGACCAGAAGGCCGTGATGAGCGTCACGTTTTATGCGCGCTTTGTCTATGTTATGCTGCCGTTATGGTTGGCGATTTTTGTCCTGTTCCGTCTGTACGACCCGGCAATCCTCTTTGGCGGCCATCAGGAATACATGCTCGTCTTTAATAGCTGTACCGCCGGGATTATGCTGGTCATCGTCATCACCTACCTCGACCCAACCCTCACGGTCGCCCGCGCCTGGCTGCTCATCGCGTGGTTCTTAAGTATTTTTATGGTCATGGTGGAACGGTTTGTGCTGCGGCGGGTGATTTACGCCCTGCGGCGGCGCGGCCATTTTATGTCCCCGGCCTACATCGTCGGCGCCAACTCGGAGGGCGTCGCCATTGCCGAGCAGTTGATGAGCACGCCAATGGCCGGTGTCAACATCCTCGGCTTTCTCGATGATAACCTGCGCCCCGGCGAAGAAGTGCTGCCCGGCGTTGTTGTTCACGGGCCGACCAGCCGCGCCGAGGAACTGGCCCGCCGGTTTGGTGTGGAACGGCTGATTGTCGCCACCAGCGGCGTGCAGCGCGACCGGATGCTCGATCTGTTTCGCCGCTTTGTCAACGCGGAAGACGTGTCCATGTGGCTGTCTTCCGGCATGTACGAAATCCTGACCACCGGCGTCCGGGTACAGGATGTAGGCAGCGTGCCAATGGTCAGCGTCAACCGCGTGCGGCTGACCGGCATGAACGTCATCGCCAAGGCCGTGCTGGATTATGTGGGCGCATTTCTGGGAATCCTCGCGCTTTCACCTCTGTTCCTGGGCATCATCATCATCATGAAGCTGACCGACCCCGGCCCGATCTTTTATCGGCGGCGGGTGGTCGGCGTGGGTGGCAGGGAGTTTGACGCCTTCAAGTTCCGCACGATGGTGGTGAATTCCCAGGAAGTCCTGGACGAACTGCTGGCCCGCGACCCGGAAGCCCGCGCCGAGTACGAGCAGTATTACAAGTTAAAAAACGATCCGCGCATCACAAAAATCGGCGCGTTCCTGCGCAAGACCAGCATTGACGAACTGCCGCAGCTTGCCAACGTGCTGCGCGGCGAAATGAGCCTGGTTGGCCCGCGTATGATTACGATGGCTGAGGTCGAAAAATATGGCCGGTGGGGGCTGAACCTTCAGACGGTCAAGCCGGGTATCACCGGCCTGTGGCAGGTCAGCGGACGCAGCGACATCACCTATGAGGAGCGTGTCCGGCTGGACATGCGCTACATCCGCAATTATTCGATCTGGCTGGATATTCAAATCCTCGTGCAGACCGTGCCTTCGGTGCTGATGAGCCGGGGGGCGTATTAGTCGTCAGTCATCAGTTATCGGTTTCCAGAGGGGCGTGGCCAGCGCCCCTTTTGCTTACGGCTGTATCTCCACCACCACCCCTTCTTCCGCCCAGGGGTAAAGCTGCTGTACGTTGTCGTTACTGAGCAGGATGCAGCCGTAAGTCACGCGCGTGCCCAGGCTGTTCGTCCACAGCAGTTGGCTGCCGCCGCGTGTGGGGAAGCCGTGAAAGCCATTGGTGAAGTCCGAGCCGGGTATCGGCTTGTACACCCCCATGAAGTTCGGCATCCACAGGTTCCAGTTGGCGGCGTAGGCGTTATCCACGTGGGAGATGATCTGGTAGATGCCCGGCCACGTCGGGCTGGAATTAATGCCGGTGCTAACCGGCCACTCCCACTTGAGCGCGCCGTTTTCGTAAATCCACGTCCGCTGCTGGCTGATGCTGACCACGATACGTTTATCGGGCACCACCGGGAACGGCAGGAAGTTATCCGGCGAAGGAATGGTGATTGTCTGCCCGGCAGACACGTTTTCAATCCCGCCGTTGGCCTGCTGGATGTACGGATACGGCACGCCGTAGTCCCAGGCGATGCTGATGATCGTCTCGCCCGGCTGGACAACATGCTGCCGGTCGTGATGATAAACGCGGGCGAAGGCATTTGTCTGCCCCTGCGCCACCGCGTTCTGTGCGTCGGCAACAGCTTCGTCCAGTTTCAGATAGCGGCTGTTGTCAAGCACGGTAGCTGCCTGGGCTTGCAGATAATCCTGCACCGGCTGCGCGTCTAGCGACAGCGCCAGCCCAGTCGAACGGTTGGCATCCGGCTCGGCGGCCAGCCAGTTCCCCCACTGCTCCGGCGGCAGCGACCAGTAAGCCGAATCACCCGTTACCGGGTCAAAAATGCGAAACTGGAGCGGGCTGGCAAGCAACTGCCGCGCCTGTTCCAGCATCGGCGTCGCGTCGGTGACAGTCGGCGCGACCGGCTGCATCACTACGTCCAGCGCGCCATCGGCCAGCGCTGCGCTCCGCTGCAACTGCCCCAGCGTCGCGGCCACGTCGAGCGCCCGCCCGCTGACCGCTGCTGTCGGTTCCACCTGCCCATTGACGAGTCTCACACCGGCATTCACCGGCGGCTGGTCAAGCTGCGGCGCGAGTTCGCGCAGCCCGGTTTCAGCAACAGCCAGGTCAACCATCACCACCGGCGGCACATCAACCTGCCCCAGAATACCCTGGAGCGCCGTCGCCAGCTGCGCCCGCCCCTGCTCGTAAGCGGCTTTGGCGGTGGCACGTGCGTCCAGCGTGATGCCGAGATCAGCCGGATTAACCGACCAGGCACGGCTGCCATCGCGCAGCGTGATTGTCTGCCAGCGGTCCCGCAGCGCGGCGGCGGCTTCTGCCTGTGACAGCCCGCCGAGGGCGATACCGCCCGCGCTGACACCCGGCAGAATCCCCTCCGTATAGACCAGGCCCAGCCCCAGCGTGACCGCCGCGCATGACATGAACACCAGCGCGACCAGACCTATTGCCAGAACCAGCACCGCGTCCCGGCGGGAACGTTTCACCGCCGGGCGGAAAGGCAAACGCGCCGGCACCGGGCGCGGGGCGGCTGGCAGCGGCGCGCGGCGATTACCCGGCGTGCCACTGGTGGGCGGCGTGGGCCGGCGCACCGGCTGGAACGGCACCGTCGGCTGGGCCGATGGTGGCAGCGGGCGAACCCGCACCGGCTGCGTCATCTGGGCGTGAAACGATGTGCGGCGGGTAGGCTGCATTTCCGGTGAATTCTCATCTCACAGTTAAATGAAAACCGGTACATGGATTTTTCGTAGGGGCGAACCGCCGGTTCGCCCCTACATTCTATGAAGCTGTTTTCGGTCATCCATCAGGTTACGCTGATCGTTATCAACACTATTCATTATAGGACAAAATACCGGCGGGCGTGGCAGGCCGCCACTCAAGCGTGGGCAAAACGTGGGGGAATGGGCGACCGGTCATCTAAACGCAACAGAGGGCGTCGGACGCCCTCTGTCAACTCGCTCCACAACAGCAGCCGTCATCACCGCCAGACCTCGTACTCCAGCGGTCTGCCATTCATGCTCGAAATCACCGGCGGATAAACCCCCGGCTGCAACGTCACGGTTTCACCCCGGTTCACCAGAATATCCTCGCCATCCAGGGTAATCCAGGCACTGCCGGCGACTACTCGCACCACCTGCTCAACATTGGTCAGCCGCCGCACGTCGCGCCCATCCAGCCGCTGCGAGTACCTTTTGCGACCAAAACCGCTGCCCGTCTGAAGCCGTCCCGCGTGTTCCTGGGTTGCCATCGCCTGTTCTCCCTCTCCAACCGCTTCATTTTTATCATAGGCGGTTAGCGGTCAGGTTGTCACCTGACAAAAGCGAGGTTTCGAGTCAGGAATCGGATGGCAATTGTGCCCTGTTTAATTGTTGACTATGATGAGGTCTAGAGTGAAGGCGGGATGGAACGATGAGTGACTTACGGTTAACAGCGGACGCGCTGACCACACGTGAAATCGAAATCCTGCGGCTGATCGCAGACGGCCTCTCCAATCAGGAAATCGCCCACAAACTGTTCCTCACCCAGGGCACCGTGAAGTGGTATAACACCCAGATATTTAACAAACTGGGTGTCAAAAACCGCACGCAGGCCATCGCCCGGACACGCGAACTGGGTCTGCTGGATGGCGCTGTGCCCGCTGCTCCGGTGGTATCCGCCCCGATTCCCCCGCAGCCGGTGCCATTTATTGGCCGGGACAGCGAACTGAAAGCGATTGCCGCCCTGCTGGCCGATCCCACCTGCCGCCTGCTGACACTGGTTGGGCCGGGTGGTATGGGCAAAACGGCGCTGGCGATTGAAACCGCGCAGCGCCAAACCCCCGCCTTCCCTGATGGTGTGTATTTTGTTGCGCTCGCGCCGCTGACCGCGCCGGACGCGATGCTGCCCGTGATCGCCGGCGCGCTGGGCTTCCAGTTTAACGACAGCGCCAGCCCGCGCCAGCAGTTACTGGCCTACCTGCGCGACCGGCATCTGCTGCTGGTGCTGGATAACTTTGACGAACTGCTTTCCGGCGCCGGCCTGCTGGTGGACATGCTCCAGGCTGCGCCGCGAATGAAAACACTGGTGACTTCGCGCGAGCGCCTGAACGTGCGGGAAGAAGTGGTGTTCCGGGTTGAAGGGATGGCGCTCCCTGCGCCGGACATCCCTGCTGGCGAAAACGAGGCGGTGCAGTTGTTTGTCCAGAGCGCCCGGCGTGCGCGGCCCGAATTTCAACTGGACGCGGTGAGCCTGCCGGACGTGGCGCGCATCTGTCAACTGGTGGACGGAATGCCGCTGGGTATCGTGCTGGCAGCAGCCTGGATTGGGATGCTGTCACCCGCCGAAATCGCCACCGAAATTGCCGGCAGCCTCGATTTTCTGGAGACCGACACCCGCAACGTTCCCCCGCGCCACCGCAGCATCCGCAGCGTGTTTGACTCCACCTGGAATCTGCTGGCCGAGGCCGAGCGCAGCGCCTTTGCCCGGCTATCGGTCTTTCGCGGCGGCTTTACCCGTGAAGCGGCGGAGCAGATCGCCGGCGCCAGCCTGCGCACGCTGCTGACGCTGACCAACAAATCGCTGCTGCGGCGCGACACCAACGGGCGCTACGGCATCCACGAACTCCTGCGCCAGTATGCCGCTGAGCAGCTTGACGGTGACGCCGAACCGACCCGGCAGGCGCACAGCCGTTATTATCTGGCGCTGCTGACACAGGACGACACCCGGACGTTTGACAAGATCGAAGCCGATTTTGAGAATATCCGCACCGCCTGGGGCTGGGCGGCGGAACACGGACAGGCCGAAGCCATCGAAACCACGCTGCGCCCCCTGTTCCGGTTCTGCATCCACCGCAGCCGCTTTCAGGACGCGGAAAAGCTGTTTGACCAGGTATTACAACTGGCCGACCGGCAGGTGATCTTTCTGAACGCCACCACCCGGCTGCACCTGCGTGAATACCGGGGCAAGGTGCGCGGACTGATGGGCGACTTTGACGGCGCGGTGGCCGATCTAAGTTTTGTCCGGCAGGCGGCTCATGCCAATGGTGACTCTGCCTGGGAACGCGAACTGCTGATCCACCTGGGGCAGCTTTACCGGAAATCCGGTAAAGGGGTTGAGGCCATCCAGCACCTGGGCGGCGTGCTCCAGTTCGCCCGCGCCAGCGGCAACCGCCGCGCCGCCGCCGATGCGCTCTACCACTTGGGCACGGTCGCCTGGGATGAGGGTGATAACATCCAGGCGCGCGCTTATCACAGCGAAGCGGCGGCGCTGTACCGGCAGCTTGGCCTGCGCGATGTGGTAGGGGTGCAGGCCTTGCACGGTCTCGCCGAAGTGCTGCTCATGTCCGGCCAGCCGGAATCGGCTTGCGCCAGCTTCCAGGAATCATTGAATCTGGCGCTGGAAATCGGCGACCGGAGTTACGAGGCCGAAAACCTGTCCATGATCGGCTGGACGGCCCTGGGGACGATTGGCATGGCGGATTACAGCCGGGCGCTGGACAGTTTCAGCCGGGCGCTGGCCTTTAGCGAGGCGGCGCATCTCGGCTGGCATACCATTTGCAGCCAGGTTGGTCTGGGGCTGGTTTACGGGGCAATGGGCGATTACCGGCAGGGGTTTGACCGGGCGCAGCAGGGCTACAGGCTGGCAGAATCGTTTGGCAACCTGCGGTTTATGAGCATGGCGCTGGACTCACTTGGGCAGCTATATCAGGATTTAAATCTGTACAGCCGCGCCGAGGCGGCCCACGCGCGCGGGCGGGAACTGGCGCTGCGGAGCGAATCCACCTTCTGGCTGCCGCGCCTGCAGGCCAATGCCGCCATAGACCGCCTGCGCCAGGGTGATGTCCACGTGGCGGCAGACCTGCACGAAGCGCTGGATATGGCGCTGGGCCGCGACCAGGGGATGCACGCGGCGCGCTGCCTGGAAGGGCTGGCAGAACTGCACCTGACACTGGGCCAGCCAGAACGCGCCCTGGAAGCCGCGCGGCGGCTGCTGGAACTGGCGCAGGCCGGCGGTCTGCGCGAAATGATCGCGCAGGCGCACCGCTGGGCAGGTGAAGCCCTGCTGGCCGCCGGCAGCCTGCCGGAAGCGGAAGCAGAACTCAAACAGGCCGGGGCGCTGGCGTCGGACATTGGCCGTGTGCGCCTGTTGTGGGATGTCCACACAGCGCTGGTGCGGCTGTACGTCACGCAGGGGCACGACGAAGCCGGGCAGCTACACCAGCACGCCGCGCGGGAAATTGTCGCCCGCATCCGGCACAATCTGCCGGACGATGATCTGCGAGCAGGCTTGCCAGTTTTATAAACGGATCAATTCACGACGGGGCCGCTGGTTCGGTTTAACCAGACTCATCCTGATTGTGGCATTTCCAGTCGCGGAAGGCGCGCAGCAGCGCTTCTTTCGCGGCAGGCATCAGCGCCTCCTCCGACAGCAGGCCGGTGAGGCGAATCGTATGCCGCATTTGTTCCAGATAATGGGTGCAGCCGTGACACACCCGAAGATGGGCCTCGAACCGGCGGCGTTCTGCTTCCGGCAGCGCCCCTTCCAGATACATCGTCACCAGTTCCACCAGTTCGGCGCAGGATAGATCATTCACTCAGGTAGTTCTCCACTGCCTGCCGGACGCGGGCGCGCGCCCGGTGCAGCAGCACTCGCTGATTAGTCTCGCTCACCGCGAGGATATTACACACTTCGTCGGACGACAGCCCTTCCACGTCGCGCAGCGTAATCACCAGCCGCTGGTTGGCTGGCAGCGCGTTGATCGCCTGCTGGATGCAGCCGCGCAGTTCCCGCGACAGCAGCCGGTCTTCAGGGATGCTCTCCCAGCTTCCGGGGGGATTAATCCAGTGGCGCGGCGCGCCGGTATGTTCATCTGGCGCAAAGCGGCTCGGTGCGACGGTCGGTTCGTCGCTGTTGGCGTCGTCCCAGTCCAGCGGCACGTAGCGGCCTTCGCGCTGGGCGTAGGTCTTGGCGCGGTTGACAAGAATGCTGAAAATCCACGTCTTTAGCGATGACCGCCCTTCAAAGCGACCCACGCCTTTAAACACGGCCAGCCATGTTTCCTGCGCCACTTCGTCGGCGGCGCTGGGATGGCTGACGTAAATCAGGGCCGTCCGAACCAGCGCCGTGTGGTAGCGGTCGAACAGGGCTGCGAACGCGGCTTCATCACCCTGCCGTAGCGCCTCGACAAACCCGGCCTCGTCGTACATGATCTCGCGCTTTCGTCCGTTACTGCGAGCCGCTGTATTATAACGTTCGCTGGTCGTTTGCCCATAATAGCTCAACCGGCCAGCAGGTCGCGCAGCTCATTGGCGTTCCGCAGCGCCCGACCATCGTAATCGTTGTTGAAGTACAGGTACACGTCGTGCTCGCTCAGGCGCGGCTTGATCTTCTCCGCCCAGGTCTTCAGCTCATCCAGACTGTACAGCGAAGCGTACAGCTTGCCCGGCCCGTGAAAGCGCACGTACATGATGTTGCCGGTGATGACCTCCCGCGCCGGGAAACGGCTGGAGTCATTGATAACAAAGCCCGCACGATGCTCATTTAGCAGCGCATACAGGTTATCGTTGAACCAGGAGGTGTGGCGGAACTCCAATACCTGCCGGATGGACGTAGGCAGCAGCGGCAGAAATTGTGTCAGGCGTTCCCACAGGTCAGCCGCCCGCGCCTGCGGCGGGAACTGCCACAGCATCACGGCCAGTTTGTCCTGCAGGCCAGCGGCGCTGTCAACAAACTGGCGCAGGTCAGCCTCGATGTCCGTTAACTGCTTTTCGTGGGTAATTCGGCGCGGCCCTTTGAGCGTGAAGCGGAACGCCGCCGGGGTGATCTCGCGCCAGCGATCATACACGCTGCGCGGAAATGCCCGATAAAACGTAGCGTTGATTTCAACCGTGTTATAGTGCCGGGCGTAGAACGGCAGCCAGTCTTTTTGCGCCAGCCCCTTGGGGTAAAAAATCCCGCGCCAATCCTTATAGGTGTAACCGGATGTACCCAGATACAGTTCGCCCATGCGCCGCGCCTGTCCTCACGCATCAATCGTTGTTACAGGTATACGGCGCTTGCGCTAGATGGGCGTAAGCGTTAATCAGTTGTTTGTGTTGACTATCCCGCGAAATAGGAGTGCGTATATTCGATCACGGTTCCAAACGCCGGAACTTGCCGTTTTACAGTATTACACCCAGAGTCCTCCTTATATTCGAAGAACCCGGCCCACCAACATATAAGCAGATCGTGCGTAAAGGTTTCTGACACTTCAACTACCTTTATTCGTTGTTTATTACCGTAGTAGTTCCTGACAAGCGCGACATCATCTGCTGTCCAATAGATATAGGCTTTTTCGCCATATTCCGACGATCCGTAAGCGCCGTACCCAACCCAAATGAGTTCACTACCAGGATACCTTATAAAAAGGCTGTTAATCGTCCCGAAAAAATCATCAGCCACAAATACAGCAAAACCCCAACAGGCGCACACAGTAAGGGGGATTATGAAGACCAACACGATACAAGTTTGCCGGCGCTTGGCCGGTGAGAAAGCATCCATAAACAGTCGGAGGGAACTTGCGTTCCCTCCAAGCGTACTCCTGATTTACCACCCGCGATGAGCGATTTTCTGTTCTTCGGCCATCGTGCTGATTCCGATACCCACCATCGGCTCGCCCAGCGCCCGGCTCACGTTCAGCAGAATGTCGGGGTTATTGAAGTGCGTCGTCGCTTCGACAATCGCCTTGGCACGTTTGGCCGGGTTGCCACTCTTGAAGATGCCCGACCCGACAAACACGCCGTCCACACCAAGCTGCATCATCAGCGCGGCGTCAGCCGGGGTCGCCACACCGCCGGCGGCGAAGTTGACCACCGGCAGGCGGCCAAGCTGCGCCGTTTCCTTCACCAGATCGTAAGGGGCCTGGATGTTCTTCGCATACGTAAACAGTTCGTCCTCGTCCATGCTGGTCAGCCGGCGAATCTCGCTGTTAACCGCGCGGGCGTGGCGCACCGCCTCTACCACATCACCCGTCCCGGCCTCGCCTTTGGTACGGATCATCGCCGCGCCTTCCGCGATGCGCCGCAGGGCTTCACCCAGGTTGCGGCAGCCGCAGACAAACGGCACTTTAAACTTGTGTTTGTTGATGTGATGTTCTTCGTCGGCGGGTGTTAACACTTCGCTTTCGTCAATATAATCAATGCCCAGCGCCTCCAGGATTTGCGCTTCGACAAAATGGCCGATACGCACCTTCGCCATCACCGGAATCGTGACCGCGTTCATAATCTGCTCGATCATGTCCGGGTCGCTCATCCGGGCGACGCCGCCCTGCGCGCGAATATCCGCCGGCACCCGTTCCAGCGCCATGACGGCCACTGCGCCGGCATCTTCCGCGATTTTGGCGTGTTCTGGCGTGACCACGTCCATAATCACGCCGCCCTTTAACATCTGTGCCAGACCGCGTTTGACCGTTTCCGTCCCGGTTTGATTCCCGCTCTGATGCACCCCATTGGTTGCCATCGCTGTTTACCCCTTCTCTACCGCGCCACACGCTGTTATTCGTCCAGATGGATACCTGCCAGAATAGCTGTCCGCTTGTGATGAATGTATGTCCATTTAGAACCATTATAACCAAAAAGAATTCAGAGAATCTAACGTAAACTTCAGGTGCAGCGCCAAAAAGGCGGGTGTATACTTGGAAAAACGTTAAAACCACGTAATATCCGATGCCAACAGGTTCAAATTCGATTGACTGGGACACGGTTTGGAAAAGCCTGGACTGGGACGACGACGACCGTCACCAGGCCAGTGAGCGCGAACGGCTGCGTCTGCGGGCGCGCCAGTACGCGGCGGCCAGCCGGGATCGGGCGGAGCCGGTCGGCGACAGCCGGTCGGTGCTGACCTTCGATCTGGGCAAGGAGCAGTACGGCGTGGACGTGATGCTGGTGCGGGGCGTGCGCACCGTGAGCCGCATCGCCCGCGTGCCGGGTGTGCCGCGCTTTTACCAGGGTGTCATCAACGTGCGCGGGCGTATCATCACCGTCATGGATTTGCGCTATTTCTTTGACATCGCCGTCACCGACGAAGTTGCCAGTCCGACCGAGCTGGTCATCGTGCGCTCGAACCACCTGGAAATCGGCCTGCTGGCGCATCAGGTGAATGAGGTAGTCTCCATCCCGCTGATGGACATCAAACCCATCGAGCATATGCCCTATATGCTTGGCATGACCGGAAGCCGTATCGTGGTTTTAAACATTGTCCAGCTTTTTGATGATGAACGCTTGATTGTTGGGGGACTGAATACCGGTGGACAGCAGAACGATGACTAAGACAACTGAAGGTAGCCTGGCGCGGGCCAACCGCATGATGGATTCGATGATGAATACCTCCACCCTGACGATGGCGCTGGCATCGGCCATCCCCGTGCTGCTGATGGGGTTAACCAACGACATGGCCTCCACTACCCTGCTGCTGTGGGGACTGGTATCGCTGGTGGGCGGCTGGCTGCTGGGGGCGATCATGCACAGCATCAACCGTCCCCGTTCTGACCGCATCCTCAACAGCTACGTGGAGACGCTCGATCAGGTGGTGATGGGCGACCTGCGGCAGCGGCTCGACGTGCAGCATGTCGCCCGCACGCCGGAGGAAAAGATGCTGCTGCGCCTGGGCGAAGCCGTGAACCGGATGTTAAACCGCCTGCAGGACATGGTCACGGAGATCAGCGACGCCCTGCAGCGGGTCGAAGCGGACACCAGCGAAATTCTGGATGCGACCGCGCAGCAGATTTCGATGGCGAACGAGCAGGACGACGTGGTGACGGAAACCACCGCGACCGTGAACGAGGTGCGGGCGACCGTGACCGAAACGGCGGAACGCGCCCAGAGTGTGGCCGAAACGGCGCAGGTGTCGGTGGACATCTCGCGCAAGGGCATGGACGCCGTGTCGCAAACGGTGTCCGGCATGGACATCATCCGCCGCCGGGTGGAAGACATCGCCGATAACATCCTGGTGCTGTCCGAACACACGCAGCAGATCGGCGAAATTATTGCCACCGTCAATAACCTGGCCGACCAGTCGCGGATGCTGGCGCTGAATGCGTCGGTTGAAGCGGCGCGGGCGGGCGAAGAAGGCAAGGGCTTTGCCGTCGTGGCGCTGGAAGTCCGCAACCTGGC
This sequence comes from Chloroflexota bacterium, assembly GCA_016223085.1. Taxonomy (GTDB): domain Bacteria; phylum Chloroflexota; class Anaerolineae; order Aggregatilineales; family Phototrophicaceae; genus CFX2. Next base: position 14,803 of record JACRPS010000022.1, on the reverse strand, counting down.
CGACCAGAACCGCGACGCGACGGTGCAGGTGCGGGAAATCCTGGGCGAAATCCAACGCGCCACCAACGCCGCCGTGATGGTGACGGAAGAAGGCAGCAAGGGCGTTGACCAGGGGCAGGTGCTGGTCAACAGCGCCGGCGACTCCATCCGCAACCTGTCCCACGCCATCGAGGAAGCGGCGCTGGCGGCCATGCAGATCGCGGCCAGCACCCGCCAGCAGACCATCGGCATGGACCAACTGACGCAGGCCATGCGGATGATTAAACACGCTACCACCGAAACGCTGAACAGCACCATGCAGGTGAAGGCCAGCGTCCAGAATTTGCGCGAGGTTGCCAACCGGATTAACGCGGTGCTCAGTGGGCTGAAGATATAGGCGCCATGAACAACTCCGCCGATGCCGAACTGCTGAATATATTCTGGGTCGAGGTGGGTGATTACCTGCAAACCCTGAATAACGGCCTGCTGCAAATCGAAACAGGCACAGCAGCCGACCAACCCGGCGTGCTGCGGGAGATGAACCGCGTCGCCCACAGCATGAAGGGCGCGGCGCGGGCAGTTGGCATCAACGTCATCGAAACGATTGCCCACTATATGGAAGAAATCTTCGCCAACGCGCAGACCGGCAAACTGCAACTTGTGCCCGGTCTGTGCGATCTGCTCTACGACGGCATGGATATGATACAGAATGTCGTCAACGGCGAGGAAAACAGCACCGAAACGCTGGCGGCCATCCTGGCGCGGCTGGAACAGACGATTGCCGCGCCGGAACCGACCAAAGACACCAAGGAACTCCCGCGCGAGGAGCCACCGGCAGCGCCCGCCCCGCCTGCTGACGGCAAACCCAAAGCGGCCACCCGCACCACCACAACCGGCACGATGGAAGTGGGCGAAACCGGCACACTGCTGCTGCGCCCGGCGGAAGACGGCGTGCGCGTGCCGGTGTCGAAGCTGGACCGGTTGAATGGCGAAATCAGCGAACTGCTGGTGACGAAGATGCACGGCGAGGAGCGCCAGCGCGACATCGTGCGCCTGCAAAAGCTCAACCATCGCTGGCAGCGGGACTGGCGCAGCGTGCGCACCGCCTACATCCGGCTGGCGCGGCGGGTGCAAAATCGCGGCGACGACGAAAACAGCGCCGACCTCATGGCCCTGTTTAAATTCCTGGAAACCAACCAGCGTTATCTGGTGGATGCCAACCGCCAGTTGGCGCAGCTTTCGCGTGATATGGCGCAGTTTAATTCGCAGTTGGGGATGCTGGTTGAGCAGCTTCAGGAAGACGTGGCGCGGATGCGGCTGGTGCCGTTTGAGTCGGGGCTGGCGGGTTTCCAGCGTATGGTGCGCGATCTGGCCCGCGACACCGGCAAAAACATCTTCCTCGACATCAGCGGCGCGGCGGTTGAACTGGACAAAACCACCCTCGACGCGCTCAAGGAGCCGATCATGCACCTGCTGCGGAACGCCGTAGATCATGGCATTGAGCCGGCTGCCGAACGCGAAAAATTGGGCAAGCCGCCCACTGGGCGCATCCAGCTTACGGTGGAGCAGCGCGGCAAGGAAATTGTGGTGCGCGTTGGCGACGATGGCCGGGGACTGGACGCGGTGAAGATCGGTCGCGCCGCTTACGAGGCCGGGCTGGTCAGCGTGCAGGAACTGGCAGGGTTGAGCGAGGAAGAAATTTACAACTTCATCTTCCATCCGGGGCTTAGCACCAATAGCGAAGTCACCCGCATCAGCGGGCGTGGCATGGGCATGGACATCGTGCGCACGCGCGTCGAAAGCCTGCGCGGGCGCGTCGGCGTTCACAGCGCGCCCGGCCAGGGGACGCTGTTCAGCCTGAGCGTGCCGCTGTCGCTGACGCGCATGAGCTGTATCCTGCTGCGCGTGGCCGATCAGGATTTTGCCGTGCCGTCCACCCGCGTTTCGCGGATGCTCACCATCCGCCGCGACCAGATTTTTACGGCGGAAGGCCGCGACATGGTGCAGATTCAGGAGCAGCCCATGCCGCTGATTGCGCTCCATGCCCTGCTCGGCCTGCCGCCATCGGTCACAGCGAACGAGGAAATCACGCTGGTGGTGCTGACCGCTGGCGAACGCAGCATCGCCTTCGAGGTGGACGCGCTGTTCAGCGAACAGGAACTGGTGCTGAAACCGCTGGGGCGCGAGATCGAACAGGCGCGGTATATCTCCGGCGCGGCGCTGCTTGGCACGGGCGATGTGATTATCGTGCTGGACGCCAACGACCTGATTCGCGGCGCGACCGGCGTCAGCCTGCCCAGCGCGCGGCGTGTGTTCAGCGACAACGGCGACCAGCCGGAAGCTGCCCCTGAACGCCTGCGGGTACTGGTCGTGGACGACTCGATCACCACGCGCACGCTGGAAAAACACATCCTGGAAACGGCAGGCTTTGTCGTGAGCGTGGCGATTGACGGGCTGGAAGCCTGGAACATGTTGGGCGAACGGGTGTTTGACGTGGTGATCGCCGATGTGGAGATGCCCAACATGACCGGGCTGGAACTGACGCGGCGCATCAGGGAAACCGGCCACACCCAGCATTTGCCGGTGGTGCTGCTCACCTCGCTGGGCAAGCCGGAACAGCGCGAGGCCGGTCTGAAGGCCGGCGCCGATGCCTATCTGGTGAAGTCCCAGTTTGACCAGGGCGAATTGCTGCGTGTGATTCAGGCGGTTGTGTAGCGTTTGGCAGTTGGCGAATGGCTTTTTGCGGTAGGGCAGGAACATTTATGGGGAACGTATGTCTCGGTACGAAGGGCAGAATCATGAACAGCCAACAGCTAAAGGCTAATCGCTGATGGCTGACGACTTGATTCGCGTCCTGCTGGCGGAGGACAGCCCGACGGTGCGGCATTACCTGACCCGGCTGATTGACGACACGCCGGGGCTGAAGGTCATCGGCGCGGCGCGTGACGGACGCGAAGTGATCGAACTGGCGCAAACGCTGCGCCCGGACGTGATCTCGATGGACATCCGGATGCCCAACGTGGATGGGCTGGAAGCCACGCGGCAGATCATGGCGCTGTGCCCGACGCCGATTGTGGTGGTCAGCGGCCTGCTCGACGATGACATTGACCTGTCGTTCCGGGCGCTGCAGGCCGGCGCGGTCGCGGTGGTGGAAAAGCCGCTGTCCCGCCGCGAACTGCCTCCGGCGCAGCAGCGCCACCTGGGACACACGCTGGCGGCAATGGCCGGCGTCCGGGTGATTCGCCGCTGGGAACGCCCGCCGGGGCAGAACGGCGCAGCGACCGCCACCCTGCCGGGAAAAACAACAACCACGCCGGAACTTCTGGCGGTGGGCGCCTCTGCCGGCGGGCCAAGCGCGTTAAGCACGCTGCTGGCCGGGTTGCCGATGGGCCTGCCCGTGCCGGTGGTGATCGTGCAGCATATGCCGGCGGAGTTTGTGGCCGGGCTGGCCCGCTGGCTAAAAAAGGTCACGCCGCTGCCGGTGGACATCGCCGCGCACAACCGTGTCCTCCGGCCCGGCGTGGTTTACCTGTCGCCGGGGGACGCGCACCTGGCGGTGAACCGGCAGGGTTCGCTGCTGGTCGCCAGCCTGCTGCCGGAGCCGGGCAGCTATCGCTACCAGCCCGCCGTTGACGTGTTATTTGAATCGGTGGCGGTGGCGTGTGGCGCGGCAGCAATCGGCATCATTCTGACCGGCATGGGCGACGACGGCGCGGCGGGGCTGCTGGCGATGCGGCGGGCGGGGGCGCACACCTTCGCGCAGGACCAGGCCAGTTGCACCGTGTTTGGGATGCCCGCCGCCGCCATCGAACGCGGCGCGGTGGAGCAGGTGCTGCCGCTGGAACGGCTGCCGGACGCGGTGGTGCGGCTGGTCAGCTAACCGGACAGTGGGGGGATAGGCGGGAAAGCGTTTGTCGCTATAATCGAATACGCCGGGCTATACTATAATACAGAGAGAGGGAAAGGAGGGCGCAGCGGCCCGCAGGTTTGCAGGAGGGGTGCCGCCGCCAAATTTAACTATGGCCGCAGAAGTGCTGCTGATCGAAGATAGTAAAACACAGGCCGCGCAGATCAAGGCGACGCTGGAGAGCCTGGGTTTGCAGGTGCTGGTGGCCTATGACGGTCCGGACGGGCTACGCGCGGCGATGGAACGCCGTCCGTCGCTGATCGTGCTGGACGTGAAGCTGCCGACGATGGACGGTTTTCAGGTCTGCCGCCGCTTGAAGCGCACGCCCGAAACCCAGACCATCCCGGTCATCATGCTGACCGAGAAGGACGGCGCGCAGGCCACCCTGTCGGGTTTGCAGGCCGGGGCGGATGACTACATCCCGAAGGACATTTTTGCCACCGAACACCTGATTAATACCCTGACGGAAATGGGAATCCTGGAATAGGCCATGACGCGACCCAAAGGGCCTTACAGCCTGCAACCCCCGGTGATGTCCGTCCAGATCGAAAGCGCGATGGACATCATGATCGTGCGCAATACAGCGCGGCGTGCGGCTGGGCTGCTCGGCTTCACCCCCGCGCACCAGGCCCAGCTTGCCAGCGCCGCCGCCACGCTGGCCGAACTGGTGCTGAAAACCGGCGAACTGCACGTGGTTCACTTCAGCGGCGTGGTCAACACCAACCAGAAGGGCGTGCAGATTTCGATTACAATGCCCTGGCTGTCTGGCGTCTCGTCGCATAATGTGCTGATCGCGCTGCGCTCCAAGCTGGGCGATCTGGTGGACGAAATTCTGATCGAAGGGGAAACACCGCCTACCGTGATTATGATAATGTGGCGCAGCGATTCCGATACGGGCGACGCCGACGAGGAGATTCATGGCTAACCCGGCGCCAACCGCGATCCTCACCTTCAGCCTCGGTTCGCAGGTGTACGCCCTGCCGATCGAGGACGTGGTGGAAGTAGCCGCGATGGTTGAGCTGGTCACGCTGCCGGACGCCGCGCCGGAAATCCTGGGCGTGGTCAACCGGCGCGGGCAAATCCTGCCCATGCTTGACTTGCGCCGCATCTTCAAACAGCCCGCCGCGCCGGTCAGCAGCGCCAATCTGTTTATCGTGGCTGCCCACGCCGGGAAAATGGCCGGTCTGGTGGTGGATGAAGTCCGCCTTGTGGAATACGTCAATTCGCTCGAAAATCTTTCGACATCGGGCAAAATTATTCGTGGTATCATCAATCATAAGGAACAATTGATTCAGATCATCTCGTTACCGATGATTATGGCAACCTACCTGCCCGATCAGGTTGCTGCCGAAGGGAACAGTTGATGTCCACAGCCAATACCCGCCGCCAGGAACGAATTTTAATCGTCGCCAAGGACGAACCGCTGCGCCTGTCCCTGACCGATACGCTGGAATCGGTGGGCGGGTACGCGGTGAACCAGGCTGCGACGTTTGAAGACGCCCTGACCGAAATCCTGCTGACGGACTTCGACCTGATTGTGACCGAAGCCGAACTGCCGGACCTCAGCGGGATGGACCTGCTGGCGGTCGTGGGCGGGCTGCGCCCCAAGTCACGCGTGATCGTGATTGACGACGACCTGTCCGCCAAGAGCGCGGTGGCGGTGTACCGGCTGGGCGCGGTGGATTACCTGTACAAACCGCTGAACATGACCTTTGTGCTGATGCAGATCGAACGCCAGCTTGAAATCCGCCGGGCGGAGATGCGTCAGGTCGAGTACGTTGAGCAGCCGAAGTTGCAGAAAGAAGCGGCAGACCGCGCCCGGCGGCTGGACCCGCGCACCCGTCCGGCGGCACTGGTGCTGGGGCGGCAGCAGTTCAAACGCATCAACTGGGAACTCAGCCGCCTGCTGGGGCACGTCAAGGCGCGTTTTGTCGGGCTGGTGGACAGCGAAGGCAATATGGTCGGCGCGGCGGGCACGCTGGAAGATTACGACCTGCAACTGCTGACGCAGGCGTTAAGCATAGATCACGGCGCGCAGCGGTCGCTGGCAAGCATCCTGGAAGAGACCAAGTTCCACTCCACCTACTTCGAGGGCGACAACAACGGCGTGTATATCATTGAATTCAGCGCGCCGTATACGGTGTCGCTGGCAGTGATCTGCGATGCGGATGTGAAGCCCGGCATGGTATGGCTGTATAGCAAACGCACCGCCAACCTGATTGATGAAATCCTGAAGTCCATCCCCCAGCCGAAGAACGTGCCACAGTTGCAGAGCTAACGGTTACTCGCCAATTTGCTGGTAGAGCGCCTGTAGCTCATCCAGCGACTGCTCCATCTCGCCGGAGTCCACCACGCGCCCTGCCAGCAGCCACAGCCGGTTCACCAGTTCCTTCGGTATCACCCCCCGGCGGATGTGCTGGTCAAGGTAAATCGCGCCGTATTCCTCAACCGGAATCACCACCACCACCCGCAGGTTGCTGAAGTTGGTATTGGTCACCGGCGCGCGGCGTGGGTCAATCACGGCGTTGTTGGTGATGATCGGCTCGCCGTTGTCCAGCGCCAGGCGGATGACTTCAATGCCGTTAAACTGCGGCGACATCAGATCGGCCTGTTCCAGATTCAGCGTCGCCACAATCGAAAGGTCGCCATCGGCAGCCATCGCCCGTTCCGCGCCGGTTTCCCGCTGCGCCAGCCGCATGAAATTTGCCAGAAACGTTGCGCTCATAAAAAATCCCGGTAGAGGCGGGCCAAACCCCCGCCGCGACAGTCTTAACACAAATTATACCCCTGCCGCCCTAACTTGCCATGCGACTTCCGACCGACACTGCTCCGTTATTGCAATCGAACATGAAATGAAGATCGTAAATTTGCCTCAGTGAAATAAAGTGCTCCGTTATCGAAATAGAACGGGTGTTCGGGACAGGTTGTGAAGATTGTGCAATTTTTCACGGGTGGCGGAAACGGGTGTACAATGGTGTTTGAACAAATGTTCGGTTGATTAGTGGGCTGGCTGTGGCCGCGCGGGGCGCGGGGCGGCCTGCAGGGGGGGTCAAACATGGGTCGAAACGGGATGACGGACTGTGCCCGGCGGGTGTGGCGGTTCGTGTGGGAGTGTTTTGAGGCGGGCGCGGGGTCGCCTTCAATCCGGGAGATTGCGGCGGCGATCAGCTACAGTCCGGCCAGCGTACACGCGGCGTTGCATCTGCTGGCGGCGATGGGGTACATCCGGTTGGGCTACACGGGCGAACGCAAGTGCTGGCGCAACATCCTGGCGGTGACGCCGCCGCTGGATGCCGAGGTCGAAAGTCCAGCGGAACGGGCGGCGCGGCGGCTGATCGGGTGGGATGACGATGGACCGGCGTGAGATTGGGGAAAAGCTGCTGCTGGCGGCGGCGTTTCTGGCGCTGCTGCTGCTGTACGGCAGCACCATCGGCGCGATGGTGTGCGTGCCGGCACATCCGTAACGGTTCGGAGAGGAACAAGGGGCGCGTCTGGCTGTCGGGCGCGTTTTTATTTGGCGCTACAGCGGCGGTCGCTCGGCTTTGGGGGGGTTGGGGGGGCACTCCCCCCCACACCGCGCCTGAGGCGCGGACAGGCCGGGGGCGGCGGCCAGCAGGCCGCCAGTCGGGCACAGGCGAGCGAGGGAAGCGACCAGCGGGAGCGACCGAAGCGACACCATGTGCCCGGTCGCCCGGCTTACCACAGCGCGACCGACGGACGGCGAGGCGCGGCCTGCGATCAGCAGCCGAAGCCGGACGGCGGGAGCAAGAGAAACGAAGGCGGCGGCGGGGCGCGGCGGAGTTGCCGCCGACGCCGCGCCCGGGATGCAGGAGCGCAGACGACCGCCAACCGGCGAGGCGGCAGGAGACTTAAACCATTCCCGCCGCCCGCCGGAGTGATCTATTTGCAGAGGGCGCGAATGGCGCGGGCGCTTTCGAGTGCGTGGCGCAGCGCGCCCCAGGTGGTGTGGCCGTAGCCGGTGACGTGCAGGTTGTCTTTTAGAAAGACCTGCGCTTGCCATTGTTCGCCGGCGCGAGCCACCTTGTAAGGTGGACGGGCGACGTAGAAGTAGTCGCCATCCGCGGTTTTTGGCCGCGCGCGGCGCTTTAAGCAAGGCCGCCGGGGTCGCCCGCCGACAGTCAAGGCCGGGCGGAGCCCGCCGCGTAGCGGGTAGCCTTGACGCGGCGGGGTGGCGGCCATAATCAGAAAGCGCGTGCGGAAAAGCGCCTGTCCTCCTGCTTTAGTGGAGGTGCGCGGACGGCAGGCGCGGGCGCGGCGGTTACTCGTCGGTGAAGGCGTAGTCGCCAGCGTGCGGCGGGCGCTGGAACAGGATGACTACGTCATGATCGGGGCTGCCTTCCAGCGCGGCGTTAATCAGCCTGGTCGTGTGCGGGTTCAACTTCGGCTGACGGCTGAACACGCGGACGAAGGTCAGCGGGCGGGTGCGGGCGTCCATGATAATCACGTCGCGGCGCGGGGTGAGGGTGGCGTCGCCATCCTCCATGTCGTTGATCGCATCGAGGGCGTTCCAGAGTGGCGGATAGCTGGTCATCAGTCCTGCCCTCCCTGCCGGGCGGTGGGGCGGGCGGTGGTGCGGCGGTAGATGCTGTTGCAGGCCGGGCAGAGGTGAATGGTGAAACCGCCGACGAGGGTTATCCGCATCCAGGGGCGGCGGTCGGTGGGCGCGGGATGGGCGGCGCGGCCACAGGCGGCGCAGATGATGGGTTTCGTCACGGCTGCACCCCCCTGCCCTGCTGATCGGCGCCGCCGTTGTGATCGGCGGCATCCTTGGCGGCGTCCTGGGCTTCCCTGAGCACGGCGGACAGGGGCGGCGGCGGGGGCTGGATGTTGGTCGGCCACAGCGGATTGTCGTCCGGGTCAACCACGTCGAGCCAGCGGGCAACGGCGGGGTCGGTGGGGTCGAGGCGCTCACGGACGGTTTGCGCCAGCGCGCCGTGAATGCCGTTCATCAGCCGGCGGGTGCAGCAGGTGGGGTCGTCGCCGGGGAACAGGGTGGCGATGGCTTCGACGTGCAGCGAGACGTTGCCGTACTGCTGGGTGGGGATGGTGCAGGAAGCGCGGACGGTGAGGGTTTCGATTTCCACAGTTGCGAACGAGCTTGTTGCGGGTGGCGGTGAAGGCGTGGGCGTGGTTGCGGGCGGTCAGTTCGGTGTAGTAGTCACGCACGGGGTTATCGGCGGCGCGGCGGGGGTTGACCAGGTGCATGGCCCACGTCCAGACGGCGTTGAGGGCGGGGCGGTAGCCCTTGCGGGACTGGCGGGCGCTGTCCTTCTGGCCGGAGGAATAGGCCAGGGGGTTGATGCCAGTGACGGCCTTGAGCATATCGGCGGTGTATTGCTCCGCCTGGCCGTGCGTGGCGACGTGGAAGGCGGCGCAATAGTCGAGGGTGCAGGCGGGGATGGTCATCCAGCGGCGGGTGACTTCAGCAAAGGGCGGCTGTTGAACAATGGCATGGATAACCTGACAGGTGGCGACTTCCTGGGCGTCGTTGGCGCGGAGGGTGACAAGCAGTTCGTGCAAGGTGGCGGCAACAACGGGGTTCACCTCAATGTCGGGCAGATCGCGGGCGAGGGCATCAATAAAGCGCAGGGTCTGACCGTTCCAGCCATCGGCTTTGCGCTCGGCGGTGGTGCGGGCGATGTGCATCACGGCAAAGTTCTTGATCTGGCGGGGGGTGAGGATGCCACGTTCGGCGAGGCGGAGGTAGGTTTTTTTACGCTGGGCCAGCAGCGGCCAGAGGGAATGAGCGAAGGCGTCAATCTGGTTCTGGAGGCGGGTGCTTTCGCGGGTGAGGCGGGCGAGTTTATTAACGTAGAGGCGGAGGGTCAACACCTGCTGCTCAAGCTGGCTGTCGAAGGCGCGGACGTTGCGGGGCGGGTCGCCGTGCGCGATGCGGTCAGCGATGTAGGCGAGGGCGCGGGCGTCCATCTCGTCGGTTTTGCTGGCGCTGATGGCCGACTGGCGGGCGGCGCGGCTGGCGTCATGGCTGGCAAGCCAGAGGTGGGCGGTGGTCATCTGTTCGATGACGGTCAGTAGCGGGGTGAGGTAGTGCCAGCCGGTCGGCTCGGCGCAAATGATGGCGTCGGGGGCGATCAGTTCCAGCACCTTGAGATGCCAGTCCGGGTTGTCGTAGGTGATGGTCCGAACCGGCCAGCGGGAACGGTTACGGCTGTCGGTGGCGAAGGCAAAGGTGAGGCTGTCCTTACCGATGTCCACGCCGATGGCGGAATAGAGCGACATAAAGGGTGTACCTGCACTTTCTGCGGTCAGCCGAGGGCGCTGCCGCTTGCTCCGTGCGTATTCAGGTTGGGGCACGCTTTCAGTGTCGCGGCGTACCGGATGGTCGCCCTGCTAGAATTCGCGTTTTGCCCCACAGAAGATTATCACTTAAAGTGCTAGAATAGACGACGGAACAACGAAGGAGGAACTATGGCACAAACACCGGTTTTGATTATCCTGGCAGGCGGCGCGTCGTCTCGGATGTGGCCGCTGCGTGAAAAGTCCTTATTACGATTTGGCACCGAACCCCTGTTAGTCAGCCAGCTTCAGCGTTACCGGGCGCTGGGCTTCACCGAGGCCATCATCATTGCCAACCCGGACAATCAGGCGGACATCACCACGCTGGCGCAGCAGGTGAGCGCGATGACAGTCCAGATCGCAGTACAGCCCGAACCGCTGGGCATGGGTGACGCGATTCTCCGCGCCGAACCGCTGCTGGCCAGGCGGACGCAAACGCCCATATACATTAATCAGGTTCACGACGTGGTGGACGACAGCCTGCATTTATCGCTCCTCAATGCCTATAATACCAACCCCAATGCTTCCTACCTGGCCGGTTATGCCATCAGCAATTATTTCCCCGGTGGCTATCTGATTGTTACCGGTGACGGGCGCATCACCGGCATGGTCGAAAAGCCCGCCCCGGAGAACCGCCCCAGCAATCTGGTGAATATCGTCGCCCACATCCACAGCGATGCCGGAGTATTGTTTGACGCCATCCGCGCTGAATACGCCCGTGACATCCCCACCGACGACCACTACGAACGGGCGATGGACGCGCTGATGAAAACGCGCATGTTCCATGTAGTACCCTACTCCGGCCACTGGAGCGCCCTTAAATACCCCTGGCACGTGCTGGATGTGATGAATTATTACCTGGCGCAGATCAAGGGGCAGATGGTGGCGGAAACGGCATTTATTGCCAAAACCGCGACTCTGGTAGGCGACGTGTTTATCGGCGACCGGGTGAAAATCTTCCCCGGCGCGGCGGTGGTCGGCCCGGCTTACATTGGCGCGGATACGGTCGTCGGCAACAACTCGCTGGTGCGGAATTCAATGGTGCTCAATCACTGCGAAGTGGGCTTCACCACCGAAGTCGCCCGCAGCTACGTGGCCGACAACTGCGCCATGCACGCCTGCCGCGTGCTGGACTCCGTCTTTGCGCAGGGAGTCAACTTCTCCGCCGGCTGCACTACCGCCAACCTGCGGATTGATAAAGGCACTGTATCCAGCATGGTCAAGGGGCAAAAGATCAACACCGGGCGCGACAAGCTGGGCGCGATCATCGGGCGCGACGCTTTCTTGGCGGTGGACGTGATGACCATGCCGGGCGTCAAAATCGGCGAACGGGCGCAGGTCGGCCCCGGCACGCATGTTGTGAACGACGTGGCGGACGGCATCCGCGTGTTTGTCAAACAGGAATTGGGCATGATCGGCGGTGAAGCATGACGGCCATCAGCGCCAAAATCTTTAAGAAGTACGACATTCGCGGTCTGGCGGCGGGCGCTGAGGCGCTGGTGACGCCGGACGCCGCGCGGCTGATCGGCCAGGCGTTTGGCACGATACTTCAGCGGGAGGAACACAAGCGATTGGCGGTCGTCGGGCGGGATAACCGTGACTCGTCGTATAACCTCTCGCGGGCGGCGATACAGGGACTGGCCGACAGCGGCTGCGACGTGGTGGACATTGGGCTGGTGTCCACGCCGCTGGTGTACTGGCACGCCATCCAGCGCGGCGACGCCAGTGGCCTGATGGTGACGGGCAGCCACCTCGCGCCTGACCAGAACGGCTTTAAGCTGAGCGTCGGCGGGCGCAACCTGTACGGTGACCAGATTCAATCGCTGCTCCATTTGATCGAACGCGGTCAACTCGCTTATGGCAGCGGCAGCGTGGGCGCGGACGACACCGCCTACAGCCGCTATGTGCAGGACATCGCCGGGCGAATCACGATGGCGCGCCCGCTGCAGGTCGTCATGGACGCGGGCAACGGCACGGCTGGGCTGTTCGCGCCGACGCTGCTGAAGCGGTGGGGGCATACGGTCGTGGACTGCCTGTACTGCGAACCGGATGGCCGCTACCCCAACCACCAGCCCGACCCGCAGCAGCCGAAAAACCTGCGCGACCTCAGCGATGCCGTCCGCCAGCATGGCGCGGACGTGGGTTTGGCCTTTGATGGCGACGCCGACCGCGTGGGTGTGGTGGATGAACAGGGCAGCATCATCGTGGCTGACCGCGTGCTGGCGCTGCTGGCGCGCGACCTGCTGACCCGGCAGCCCGGCGCGGCGGTGGTGGCGGATGTCCTCAGCAGCCAGGTGCTGTTTGACGAGGTGGCGCGCTGCGGCGGCCAGCCGGTGATGTGGATCAGCGGGCACTCGCTTATTAAAGCGAAGATGGCGGAAATCGGCGCGCCGCTGGGCGGCGAGATGAGCGGCCACATCTTCATGGGCGAGGATTATTACGGCTACGACGATGCCTATTTTGTGGCCGGACGGCTGCTGCAACTGCTGGCCGCCAGCGATCAACCGCTGTCGGCGCTGAACGCCAGCATCCCGACGCTGGTCAGCACGCCGGAATACCGTCCCCACTGCCCCGATGAGGCTAAAGAGCGGGTCATCGCCGGTGTCAAAGCGGCGCTGGCTGACAAAGGCGATGTGGTAGACGTGGATGGGATTCGCATCCGGTTTGAGAAAGGCTGGGGGCTGCTGCGCGCCAGTAATACCGAGCCGGTGCTCAGCCTGCGCTTCGAGGGCGAAACCGAAGCTGATGCGTACACCTACCGCGATCTGTTTTTTGCCGCATTAAAAGCCTACCCGGAAGTTGAGCCGTTGTAAAAGGTATCGGGGCGAGGCGCTGGGCCAGGATAATGGAATGCCGAACGCGCTGCCGAATGGATGAACACCTACAGGTTTGGTAGCCTGCCGGTGGTGCGCGAGGGGCGGCTGGTGGGCATCATCACCGTGACGGACATCCTCCGCAGCTACATTGACGTGCTGAAGGAACGGGCCGCGTAGCCATAAACTAGGCCGCACCGCTGTCAATTGTTCTCCATGTAGGGACACGGCATGCCGTGTCCCCGGTGTTATGTCTGTAACTGCTACCGCCACCCCATCGCCGCCCTACCCGCAAAACAAACGCCCCCGACCTGCCGGAGCGAGCCAGGGCGTTTGGGATTCAGAAGATTTCTTCACCATGTTCAGTTTACACTAGTCCGCCGTTAAAGGGATGAGGGTGATTCCATCGGCAAAATGTTTCATGTCATCCACGTTGAGCGTTATGAGTCTCTCGACGCCTGATGCCAGCATGGTGGCAACAATATTCGCATCATGGATTTGCTTGCCGCTGGTGGGGTAAGCGCGCAGCAGTTCCAGGAGTTTCTCTCTCACCGCTGCCGTTTCATCCGCGATTTGAAATTTCCGTGAGCAGCGCACGCAGTAGGATATTGGTATCCACAAATACCTTAACGGCCATCGTCATCATACCAATCCTGGCGACGCACTGACGGCAACTGGTTGACGAGGTTGCTCAATTTGGCCGCGTCAAAAAGCTGTATCTTTTCTTCAGCAGTGAGCGGACGTTGCTGTGCACGTTGCCTGAGCAGGCGAGCGATCAGTGCTTGCTGCTGCTCCTCTGAAAGCTGTTCGACCAGTTCGACAACTTGTTCGTAATCAACAGTTAATTGGACACCCATAATAACACCGCCTGACTAAATGCCAACAGTGTAGTATTGTAATGCGTACCAACGGTGCTTGTCACGGCTATTCCAATACTCTCTGCCCTGCCCGCTGCCCCCATCGCCGCCCTGCCCCGCCCGCCCCCGCTGCTCAAGCTGCCCTGCAAAACCATCGCCCCCGACCTACTACCGGAGCAAGCCAGGGCGAGAGGGGTTGGGTTGAAATGAAATTCAGATGTCGAAAGTAGCCTTTAAAAGGTAGTATATGTATAATAACTTGTTACTATCGACTTTTTCAGTAACTCTCCAGAAGTGGCTAGTATTCTCGAATGATCTTATTTCGTTGCTTATTTAGCAATGAGACTGAATTTATAAACAAGAGGACATTTTTGAACCGCTACCAGAAATTCTCGCCACAACTAGACAATTTAATTAAGTTTAAAAAAATTCATTTCACCACACTTCATACCGTTGGAGAATGTATATCTATTCTACAACAGGCAGACGGAAAGTATTATAATTCTGTAAAGATAGCAACTTACATTGACTTTACCTCTCCAGACGATCAAATAACAAGGTTCAAAATTAAGAATTGGTACGGAAGTGTAAAGGTGTTAGCAACAGGATCAATAACACAAACTCAAGAGAAGCAAACTTTAGTTCAATGTGACTTTGGTATCAGACAGCTTGATGCTTTTCTTTGGCTGGCCTTCCCCGTTTTTGCGTTACTAGTACTCTATGATTCTACAAAACCCCTTTTTTACAATCTTGTAATTTTGCTGATAGGGTTAGTGATCTTTTTTTGTTCAATTTCAGTGAATCACGAAAGTTGAGACGGACTTGACAAGGGACTTGGAACGGGTAGGGTTTGGTTACCACACCAACCTAGCCGAACCAAGTCATGACGATCATACCGAAAAATCAACTGAAAGCGGAAGACGTACATC
>JACRPS010000019.1 GCA_016223085.1 Chloroflexota bacterium | reverse complement strand
TGCCCCGTTACCGCCTGCAGGATGTTGTCCTGGCTCAGCAGCATCTCCGCCAACTGCGGGCTGATGTCGGTGCCAAACACAAACACCTCACCAACCGCGCCCATGGACTCCACCGCCAGCGTCAGCCCGACCGTGCCGCCTTCGTTCTCCGCCCATAGCACGTTGATCTCCGGGTTGGCTTGCAGCATCGTCTCACCCACGCTCGCCGCCACGTCCGGCAAGTACCCCTCCTGGTTCGCCACTTCCGTCCACGCCACGCCCGCGTCCGCCAACGCCTGCCGGAAGCCCGCACCCCGCCGCTGGCACGCCTCCACGAAGTCGCACTGGGCGATGCCCACGTTGACTTCTTTAAGTCCCTGCTCCGCCACCCATTCCGCCAGGTATTCCCCGGTCTGATACCCCAACGACGCCTGATCGGTCTCGTAGAACGCCGCCACGGTAACACACGATCACCACCCCTGCCTCCGCCGCCGCCCGCAGCGCCGGCACCGAGGCGTCCAGTGACTCCGGCGTGATGAGAATCGCGTCCACCCCACGCGCCACGTAGTCCTCGATCAGCCGCGTCTCCTCGTTGATGTCGTGCTCGTGGATGTTCACCAGCAACTCCACCCCCGCCTCCGCTGCTGCCGCTTCCATTCCCGTCTGGATGGACTGGAAGAAACTGTCCCGGCTGAATAAGATCGCCCCAATGGTGATCGAGTCATCCTGTGCGACCAGGAGACCTGTGCTGCCCAGCCCAACCAGCAGCGCCAGACACAAAATAACGAACAACATTCGCCAAGTTCCGGTCTTCATAACATCTCCTTGTTTGCAAAAACAGCTTATTTTATGGCGGGGTCGCCCTGCACCCTTTGCCGGTGAGTGTAACGAAACACTTATAGACTGTCAAGCTGTATGACAGGCAAGAGCAAACCTCTTATAAGTGTAACTGGTTGCAGCATTAGGACGAGGACGGTGTGTCCATTGGGGAATCGGTCAAGTAGGCAATGGCGTTATCAAAATGAATTATCATCGCTTCAGCGGCGGCGTCCGCATCCTGCCGCCGGATGGCATCCGCAATCTGCTCGTGAATTTGTTGCACCTGTTGATAGGCCTTGACCGGGTGCTCACGCAAATGCCACTGCAAAATTGAATCGCGCATGGCATCGCGGATGGACTCCACCAGATAGTACATCATGGTGTTGTGTGTGGCGGAAGCAATACACAGGTGGAAACGTAAATCGGTGTCCACGTAGTCTGGCTCGATCTGGTCAAGCTGCCGGCGCATGATGGCGACAAGATGCAACAGTTGGGCTGCGTCCTCGTCCGTACGCCGCTGCGCCGCCAGTCGCGCCATTTCGACCTCCAGCCCGCGCCGCACTTCCAGCAGTTCCCGAACAGCGTTTTTGTCAAATCCGACCGCCCGCTTAAAAAAGGTGCTCAGATCGTCGCTGTCCAGCGGCTTAACAATGGCACCCTTACCGTTAACAATCTGGATGATGCTGCGGCCCACCAGCGCCTTAAGCGCCTCGCGCACGACCGGACGGCTGACACCCAACATGCTGGTCAGCACGGCCTCGGACGGGAGCACATCCCCCGGCGAAAGCTGGCTTTCTTCAATATATTTCTCTAGACTGTCGGCGGCCTGATCGGCCAGCGTTTGACGGGATAAACGTTGCAGCGCCATCAGCTTGAACCTGTACCCATAGGATAAACGTCAGGGGCATAGTAGCACACCGCTCCAGCGCCGTCAACCTGTCTGATAGGTTGACACCCGGTTCGCAGCTTCGATATACTTTGTCTGCGCTTTCATCTGCGGCCAGGAGTTCCCTTAATGACCGATTCGCCCATGCCTTCGACTCAAGCGATTGTTCAGCGTTACCTGCGCCTGTTCAGCGGCCTTGTCTTTGACCAGCTTGACGAACGCGGCTTCGGCCATCTGGTTCTGGCGAACGACATCAAACCCCTGAAACCGGAGATGAAAATTGCCGGCCCAGCCTTTACCGTCAAAGGCCACCCCAGCACTGACAGCGGGCCAGGACATAATCAGGTGCAGTTGGAGATGTTTGCGAGGTTCGAGCCGTATTCGATTGAAGTGATTGAAACTGGCGGCGACCAGTCCAGCGCGCATTTTGGCGGGCTGAATGCGACCGCCTGCATCGCGCGGAACGTCACGGGCACGGTGACGGACGGCGGCACGCGGGATACCGCCCAGTTGTTCAGCCTGAACTATCCTGTGTTCTGCCGCTACCGAAATCCGGTTGCCGCCACCGGGCGCTGGAAAGTGGTGGAATACCAGACGCCGATCAAGCTGCCCGGCTGTATCCTGCCGGAGGTACCGGTCTACCCCGGTGACTTCATCTTCGGCGACGTAGACGGCGTGGTAGTGATACCGCAGCACCTCACGCTGACAATACTGGAAGCGTGTGAGGAACACCTCGGTATCGAACACAATGCGATGTCGGAGCTGGCCGCCGGGGATGACGTGGTGGAAGTGTTCAAACGCTACCGAAAGTTTTAATCAGGCAGCGTTCGGTCATGCAAACAACTGCTAACCCGTACCAAGCAGCCTCGAAACCCCAATAGCCACTGTAATCGCTATAGATTGCTGTTGTGACGCTAAACGTACTGTTTGGCAATCCTGGCGACCAGGGAGTAGGTCGTATCCACCATATTGCCCACGTACAGGCCGCCGATTTGCGTCAGCGCCTGGTAGGCTTCCCAGCGATCCCAGCCCATTTCCATCATCCAGGTAATGAGTTCGCCGTAGGCAATGCGGGCGGCATCTTCCATGGGCCGGGCGCTGCCGACCGCCATATACGCATCCTGGCTCTCGATGCGCGGCCAGTCCAGCCGTTGGTGTTTGATGAGGTCAAACTTCAGTGTGGCTTTGGCCGTAATTTCCAGCGCGACCCCGCATAGTTCGCCATCACCCTGTCCCGCATGGCAGTCGCCGGTGAAAAAATAAGCGCCCGGTACGCGCACCGGCAAATACAGGATATTGCCGGGTTTGGTATCCGGCACGTCCATGTTGCCACCCTGATCGTATGGGGTGAGGGCAGAGATCGCCTCCAGGTCCGGCGCGGTCGCCATCGTCCCCAGGAATGGCCGCCAGGGGAAACTGAGGCGATCACTATGCGTGAGCATTCCGTCCTTCAGTTTGTAAATCCAGACACGCTCCGGCAGCGAGTCTTGCAGCGTTCGCGTGAACCGGGTCGAGGTCAAGCCTCCGAAAAATGGAATGAAGGCGCTCACCGCCCAGTCGCGCGTTGGTTCAATGTCGAGGATATGGACAACCAGCGTGTCGCCCGGCTCAGCCCCTTCGACATATATCGGCCCGGTTTGTGGATTAAGGTATGGCCCAAGGATGGCTGATGGCCGGTCGGATTCCCGCGTGAGCTGGCTCTCGAAAGCGTCCTGCGTGTAAATGGCGACTACCTCACCGGGTTTCACGCGGGCGATGGGTTCAACGTAGCGGCTGAAGGCATAATGATAGGAACCGGGTTGGTGAATCTCCTGCATGATGACCCCCTTTCCCTTCGCTGTTAGCCTCTGTCAAAACGAGCGCAAATGAACAGGTTTTGTCGGGGCGACGCAACAGGTCGCCCTGACAGTCTACGCCTGAGGAATCAGACGCAAGGTGATAATCTGATAGGGTGATATGTCCATCTGAACCTGATTGTCTTGAACGGCCAGTGCCGCCTCATTTTCTTCGAGCAGGTTACAGTGGTAGACCTCTGCCAGGGCAAAACCGGCACTGACGGCGATTTTGCGCCTGGTGCGTTCGTTTTCGTACAGGCGAACGATCAGGCCGTTGCCGTCCTCTGCCCGTTTGATCGTTTCAATCACCACACTTGACGACGAAACCGAAACGAGCGAACCCGCTGCTAGGCTCGTGCCGGACCCGCCTTCGGCCACACGCCGAAAAATCAGTGGGTCGTTGAGATCATAAGCCGCCGGAACGACGCCTTCGCGCCAGTCACCCGGATGGGGCAGCAGGCTGTAAATCATGACGTGTTCGCCCTGGTCGGCGTTGGCATCCGGCATGGTGGCGCTTTTGACCAGCGACAGCCGGATCACGTTGTTGTGAATATCGTACCCGTATTTGCAGTCGTTAAGCAGGGCAACGCCGTAGTTGCCTTCGCTCAGGTCCGCCCATTTGTGAGCGCAGGTTTCAAAACGCGCCATATCCCAGGACGTATTCCGGTGGGTAGGACGCTGCACGTTGCCCCACTGCACGTCAAAGGTCGCGGCGGGGCTGAGGACATTAACCGGAAACGCCGCTTTCAGCAGGATGTGCTGTTCATGCCAGCCCAGCCAGGTATCAAAGTCAAGGCGGCGGCTGTCGCGGTACAGATAGATCGTCTGCCGAATCTGGCTCCGGCGATAGTTACGTTTGATCTCAACGGCGACGCGCAGTGGCCCGTGTTCGGTGATGGTGATGCTTTCGACGCCTTCCACCTTTTCGGTTCGGTCTTCATAAAAGATGTCAATGTCCCAGGCGTCGAAATTCATCGGGCGATCTTCAAACGCCAGCAGCGCGTTAGCCTGTGTATCCGGCGGCAGTACTTCACGCTCCACCTGTTTGTCGTAGATGCGGATGATGTCGCCCGCCGTGTTGATTTCAACTCGCAGCAGCAAGTTTTCCAGCACAATCCCGCTGTGTGTCTGTGTCGCCGACAGCAGTCCTTCGATTGCGGGTGATTGACCGCCGGCCTCTCGCAGAGCGGCCAGACTGTAGGGTTGCAGATCGGGGACTTCGACCAGCGTCCCGCCGCTGACGGCCTGCGTAACCAATGCCGTGCCGTCTGTATCTTCCAGATGCGTTCCGGCGCTCAACTGCCCGTCGAGCAAGCCAATCCGCCGCCCGGCGAAGGAAGTTGGGTTGATGGCGACCACAGCCGTATCAGCGGGCAGCGTCTTTGCCAGCGCCGCAATCGCTTCGTCGCGGACTGTCTCGCCCAGTTCTCGAATCGTGCGGTAGTCCCGGTCGCTATCCACATACACCGGCCCGATGGACGACCCCGGCAAAATATCGTGGAACTGGTTGAGGCAGATCAGTTCCCAGGCTTTGGCAATCGCGTCCTGTGGATAGGGATGATTAGCGATCAGCGTTGCCCAGGCCGCCAGAAATTCGGCGTCGTGCAGCAGGAATTCGCTCTTGCGGTTGTTGCGTTTGTTTTTGCCCTGGCTGGTATACGTGCCGCGATGGTATTCCAGATAAAACTCACCGTTCCACACCGGCAGCCCATTGGCAATTTCCGCCTCAATCCGTTCCATGAATTCGCGGACCGTGCCGGGACGAACGCGCGGCGCGCCGGGGTGGTCGGATAGCTGCTCAATGTTTTCGAGCATCTCCCGCGTCGGACCGCCGCCGCCGTCGCCAAAGCCGTAAGCCGTAATCAGTTCGTTGTGCGTTTCCTTCTGGCGGAAATTGTTCCACGTGCCAAAGATTTCCGCTGCGGAGATCAAACCGTTGTAGGTGGTGGAGTGCGGCAAATAGTCCCAGTTGGAAGGGGTGGTTAAGAAGTGGGTCAGAACCCGCGTGCCGTCCAGCCCTTGCCACCATAAAATCTGGTTAGGCATCTGGTTATATTGATTCCAGCTCATCTTGTGGGTGATAAAATACTTCATCCCCGCCTGTTTGATGAGCTGCGGCAGCGCCCAACTGTAACCAAAGGTGTCCGGCAGCCACAATACGGGCGTATCCACATCACCAAAATGCTTGCGAAAATAGCCACGCCCCAACAAAAACTGTCGGGCCAGCGACTCCGCGCCAATGGCGTTGCAGTCCGGCTCAACCCACGTGCCGCCCATCGCCTCCCAGCGGCCTTCCTGCACGCGCTGTTTAATCCCGCTGAATATTTCGGGATAATGCTGCTCGGTATACTGGTAAAGCTGCGCCTGGCTCTGCGAGAATTTGTAGTCGGGGAACTGCTCCATCAGGCGAAGGACGTTGCTGAAGGTGCGCCCTGATTTCCGCACCGTCTGCCCCAGTGTCCACAGCCAGGCGACATCAATGTGAGCGTGACCCACGCCGATAATATCCACGTCCATCGGTGCTCCGGCTGCCTGGATACCCTGTTGTAACGCCGCCAGCGCCCCCGGCACGCAGTCGTAAAAGGAAGGCGTGCCCAGCGGGTCGCGGGTGTCCAGCACCTTAAAGGCTTCGTCCAGGGCGTTGTACAGCCGGCCTTTAACCGGGTCGTTGTCGTCAAGCTGGTTGGCGACATCCAGCGCGACGCGGGCGGCTGCCACAAACTGGCGCGTCGGCATATCCAGCTGTACCACCGCGCACTCGCGCATGTAGAGTTTGGTGTCCGGGTCGCCGGTTTCAAAGCCACCCAGCCCCGTCCAGCCATGCAGGGCAAGCCGGTGTGGTTGGCCGTCCTGTACACTGTCGGGCAGCAGGATTTCGTGATGATGGCGGTCTGCCGAGGCATACGGCTTGCCGTCAATATACGCTAAGGCTTCCGGGTGGCTGAAATCACCGGATTCGCCCAACGGCAAATACAGCGCCACCGGCGCGCCGTTGCCCCATTCGGCAGGCACTTGAAATGGGGCGCGCAGGATGAAATCGGTCATCCACGTTCCCCAGTAGCTTTTCGGCGGGATAACCTCCCACGCGCTGTCGTCTACCTCCGCGCCAATGGGCGGCGCTTCCAGCGGGTCAGCCAGCGTTTTGTATCGAAAAGCAGGCAATGGGTTCCGCTGCCGGTAAACCAGGGGTTCGATCAGCCGGATACGTTGGACGATTTTCTGCGGTGTCCAGCGGACTTTGTGCTGCACGATAGTTGCTCCTTATGAAGTGGTAAGCCTGCTTTCAGCAGGCTGAAGAATGCTCACAGGCTTTTTCTCAGCCACCTTCAGGTGGCTTTTTTCCACAGCCAGACGACTTTTAGCACACGGCGACGCAGACCGAAGTGTTATCCTGGTGCAGATATGGGAAGAACATTTTTCTCCTGTCTTATTACCTCGACTTTGCACATCTTTATTCTGAGATTTGCGCTCAGGGAGAACCAATCAGATATTTTCTGCATATCATTGTGAAACAGCGATGCTCGACTTTGCACATCTTTATTCTGAGATTTGCGCTCAGGGAGAACCAATCAGATATTTTCTGCATATCATTGTGAAACAGCGATGTTCGAAAAGTCTGACAGCATTTGATAGCACTCCTTGAGCAGAGAGTATTCGTTAACCATTGTCATGTGCAAAGTCGAGATTACATCTTGGCTTCGGCGGCCACCTCCGACGCGTAGAGATAACAGGATACCTGGTGATCGCGGGTATCCACCGGATACAGCGGCGGCTGCGCTTGCAGGCAGCGATCCATGCGCTGCGGGCAGCGCGGGTAAAAACGGCAGCCGCTATGGACGGAACTACGCATCTCCTCCTCCGCTGGCAGGAAAATCTCGCCTTTCCACTTCACGTTGGGGTCAGGCACTGGCACCGAGTCCACCAGAAGCTGCACATAAGGATGGTGCGGGCGGTCAATCACGTTAACCGTGTTCCCCTTTTCGGCAATTGTTCCCTGATACAGGATATAAATCTGGTCGCCAATCTGATACGCCGTGCTCAGATCGTGGGTGATGTACAGAAAGGAAATCCCAATCTCCTCCTTTAACCGAATCATCACATCCAGAATCGACGCGCGCAGCGATGCGTCCACCATCGAAACCGGCTCGTCGGCGACGATCAGCCTGGGATTAATCATATAGGCGCGCGCCATCATGATGCGCTGGCGCTGGCCGCCGCTTAGCTGGTGCGGATATTTTCGCAGCACATCTTCCCCGCGCAGGCCGACGATGTTCAACGCCTGTTCGATCATCTCCCGCCGGGCGCTTTTGCCGCTGCTGAGGCCAAAATTGTTGATGACGATGTTAAACACGTGCTCAACCCGGTAGAACGGGTTGTAAACGCCAAACGGGTCCTGGAACACGGCCTGCACCTGGCGGCGGTACGCTTTCATCTGGCGGGCATCGGCGGTTGACATATCCTGCCCATCAAAGATGATCTGGCCGGAAGTCAGGTGAGTGAAGCCCAGTACCACCTGGGCTAACGTCGTTTTGCCGCTGCCGCTTTCCCCGGCAATGGTGATGATCGAGGCCGGCTGCCTGGGGATGCTGAGGTTAAAATCTTGCAGGGCAACGACCTCTCTTTTGCCGCCGCCGAGCGCTCGCTGCGTATAGATTTTGGTAGCGTTACGTATTTCCAGCAGCATTTGCGACATTCACCATGCTCCCGTCTTTGTTCTCTTGATACAGATGGCAGGCGACGATTTGCCCTGGCTTCACTTCCAGACCCGGCGGCGCAACCACGCGGCACTTGTCCATGACGAAGGGGCAGCGCAGTTGGAAGATACAGCCGGGCGGCGGATTACGCGGGTCGTGCGTAATACCTTCGGTGATTTTCAGCGGCTTGCGTTCTTTTAACGACGGAATGGACTCGATGAGAAGCTGGGAATAGGGATGCCTGGGATTCGCAAACAGATCAGCCACCGGCGCGATTTCGACGATCTTTCCGGCGTACATGACCGCGATGCGGTCAACCATCTGTGCCATCAACCCCATGTCGTGGCCGATCATAATCATGGAAACGCCAAGCGCCTGCTTCACCTTCAACAGGGTCTGTGCGACGATACGCTGCACCACCACGTCCAGCGCGCTGGTGGCTTCATCGGCGATGATGATGGTTGGGTTGAGCGCGATTGCCATTGCAATACACACGCGCTGTTTCATGCCACCGCTGAGTTCGTGCGGATACATATCATAGACACGCCCCGGCAGCCCGACGGTTGCCAGCAGTTTCAGGATGCGTTGCCTGATGTCCTTTCTGGCTCGTTTCCCTTCGTGGGCGATAATCACGTCCTTGATCTGATCGCAAACTTTCATGGTTGGGTTGAGCGAGTTCATCGCGCCCTGGGGGATCAACGCCAGCTTTATCCAGCGAATACTGCGCAGCATGTTTTCAGGCAGCCCCAGCAGCGAATGGCCTTCCAGCAGCACCTCGCCGCCGGCAATGCGCCCCGGCGGCACAACCAGTTGCAGGATGCCCATCGCCGCCGTTGATTTGCCGCAGCCGGACTCCCCCACCAGCCCCAGCGTTTCGCCCTCGTACAGGTCGAAGTTAATGCCATCAACCGCCAGCACATCGCCTTTGGGCGTTTCGTAGTACACTTTCAGGTCACGCACTTTCAGAACCGGATGGCGCGCCTCTTTGCTTTCGGTCATTTCGTAACCTCTCCTTACTGCGATGCCTGGCGCAGGCGCGGGTTGGCGATTTCATCGAGGCCGAGGTTAATCAGCAGCAGACCGATGAACATGATTGCCAGCGTGAGCGTGGGCAGTCCCCACCACCACCACATATTCCGCAGCAGCGCCGCCCCCTCGATGGCGAAATAAATCGTTCCGCCTAATGTGGGAACCCGCTGCGGCCCCAGACCGAGTACTTCCAGGCCGATGGCGGCCAGAATGGCGCCGGTTGTGTTGCCGATGAAACTGGCGGCCAGATAGGGCAGCAGGTTCGGCAGGATTTCCTTAAACATGATGTCAAAGGAAGACGCCCCCGATAATTTTGCCATCAGGACGTAGCCGCTTTCGCGCATACTGAGCACCTGACCGCGAATCAGGCGTGTGGGCGAGGGCCAGGCAAACAGGGCAATTAACAGCGCCATTGTCGTCAGTTCAATCTGCTTCAAAAGCGCCTGAATGACGATCAGCACCATCAGCGCCGGTATGGTGATGGATACATCCGACAGCAGCCGGATAACGTCGTCCACGCGACCGCCGAGGAACCCGGCGGAAAAGCCCAGGATGATGCCCACCGACATCCCGACGGTGGCGGCGATCACACCCACCATAAATGAATTGGGCGCGCCGACGATCATCAGCGCCAGCATATCGCGCCCGCTGTTTTCCGTTCCAAGCGGGTGCTCCCACGTGCCGGCCTGTCCCCGGGTATTGACGAACCCAACCGGCGGCAGATTAAGCGGCGAACTGGCGGTGTAGGCCAGATCGGCGTTCCAGAACAGCCGCCCCAGGATACCGATTAAGAGAATGAGGCCGATGATTACCACGCCGGTAATCAACTTGGAGTTGAACCAGGGGGTGTCCCAGCGATTCAACCGTCCCATCCGCTTGGGTTTACGCGCTGTTTCAGCCCGCGCCAGTTCGAACGGGGTTTCGATTGGGTGATCGGTATTTGTAGACGCCATCGTTATTTTCTTTCATACGTGATACGGGGGTCTATCATCGGGTAGATCAGGTCTATAATCAGCACCGACAACGCCGTCAACACGATCACGAAGAACGAAGCCCCCTGGATAACGGTATAGTCCTGATTACGGATGGCCGTAAAGATGACCGTCCCCATGCCCTGATATGAGAAGATGTATTCCACCAACACCTGACCACTGACCAGCGTCCCCAGCGTGATTGCCAGTGCCGTGACCTGCGGCAGAATCGCGTTGCGAACCATGTAGCGGTAAAGCACGTAGAACGGATTCAGCCCTTTGGCGCGGGCTAAATGCATGTAGTCTTCCCCTTCAACCGTGACCATCATGCCGCGCATCCCCAGCGTCCAGTAACCGAAGCTGACCAGAACAATCGAGAGCGCCGGCAGTGTGCCATGTTTGATGACGCTGGCGATGAATTCCATGTTGAAAGCGGGCTGCATCCCGCGCGCGTAAGAGCCGATCATCGGGAACCAGTCCAGCATATAGGCGAAGACATAGATCAAAAACAGGGCGGCGAGAATGGACGGAATGGACGTGAAGATCATGCCCAGTGGAATGATGTACTTAATGAGGCGGGGCGTTTGCCGCCACGCCAGCAGCGCGCCCAGGAAATTGCCCAGCAGAAACGTGATGGTAATGGCGACCAGCAGCAGCCCCACCGTCCAGGGGAGCGCGCGACCGATAATTTCATTAACGGGCGTTGGGAAAAATGCCAGGGAATAGCCAAAATCGAGGCGGATAATGTTACCCAGGTAACGCAGATACTGCACCGGCAGCGGGTCATTCAGACCGAAGCGCGCTTTCCAGCCTTCGATGATGACATCCGAGTTTTCAACATAACCGGCCTGCCGGGTCATGCGGGCGACCATTGCTGAAATCGGGTCACCGGGAGCCACACGCGGGATCAGCCAGATGAGGGTCGCGCTAATCCAGATGGTTAAAAAAAAGACGGTTAACCGTCGTGCCAGATAGCCAAACGTAATGCCACCCATCGTTTCACCTTTTCAACTTGGCTGTGAAAACGGGGTGGAGAAACATCCCCACCCCGTTCGCCGTATGGTTACTGCGCGTGTCGCAAGTTGTGGATGATCTGGTGCGTGCTCTGCCACCAGGTCGCCGGGTGGTTATAGTTGTTCTCGGCAGACGGCCAGCCGGTCCAGTAGGTGGTGTCAAACGGGACCAGCTTCTTCGCCTGGGTCAGCGGGATGATGGGCGTTTCTTCGTACATGTAGCGATACGCTTCCACGACCATGTCAACAATCTGCGGGTCGCCTAGCGGCAGCACGCCGATCTGGTCAACGATTTCCGTGTACTTGGCCGTGTTCTCCGTGTTCCACCGCACGAAGTTGTTATCGCCTGGCGTGCGTTCGCCCAGTGGCCTCACCCAATGGTTGGTGTAGCGGTTCATCGAGTTCCACGGCTCGTTGATCGAACCGCAGGCTTCCCAGTCAAACACCCCGGAGAAGTTGCCGGTTGTGCGGGCGTCAATCCAGGTCGCCGATGCCACCGGGCGGGCGGTCGCTTCGATGCCGGCAGCGCGAAGCTGCTCAACCACGACGTTGACGATACGGGTGTATTCGATGCCGGTTTCGTCGGAGATGATGTCCACTGCCAGCACCTCGCCATCCTTCTCGTAGAAGCCGTCGGCGTTCCTGGTATAACCAGCGCCTTCGATCAGCGCCTGACCGGCAGCTACATCGGCTTCGGGATTAATCCCCATACCGGCTCCAACAATGGCATCAATGTAGGGACTCATCGCGCCGTACTGCACAAACATGGTCTTGGAGGGCACGGACGTGCCTTCGTAGGCGACTTCAACGATCTGATTGCGGTCAATAATCAGGCTGACCGCCTTGCGTAAATCCTTGTTGTCCCAGGGCGGAACGGCATTGTTGAGCGAAAGCTGCCGGGCGCAGGGATCCGGCCAGGCGTAAGGCAGGTCATCGTACCAGGCGATGACGTTCGGATTCTGTGCCTGGACAGCTTCAAAGGCCCCCAGCGTCATGTCCATCGCGCTGTCAAGCTGGCCGTCGGACATCAGCAGGGCCTTGTTCTCCTCCGCGCCGGTGATGACCCAGATCAGCCGCAGCGGTTCCGGCAGCGGCATCCAGCCGGTTTCGGCACCCCACCAATCATCGCGCCGGTCCCAGATTGTCTCGGTCGTGGTTGAACTGACCAGACGATAGGGGCCAGTGCCAACCGGCCATCCTTTTTCAAGATCAAAGAAGGTGAAGGTGAAGGGGTCCTGGCCGGCCCAGATGTGTTCCGGGAGGATAACCACGCCGCCCCAGATGCGCACCGAGAAATAGTCCAGTTGGAAGCGGGGATTGGGGGCTTTCAGGTTGAACTGCACCGTCAGATCGTCAATTTTCTCGACGCTTTCAATCCACTGCTGCATGTTGGCCGCTTCCGCCAGCGTAGCGGTTTCGTCACCCAGCAGCAGGTTAATGGTGAACACCACGTCATCAGCGTTGAAAGCCTCACCATCCGACCACTTGATGCCTTCACGCAGTTTCAGCGTCCAGACATCCTGTGCCTCATTCGGGGTGAAACTAACGCCTAACCAGGGGTCAATCTGGCCGGTTTCATAGTTCAGAATGAACAGGGGTTCCCACAACGCCTGATGCGCTCCGGTATTGCGCCGGGTGCCCGGCACCATCCAGTTGAAGTTGGTGGGGTTGGGAATGGCAGAATCATCAATGTCGAAGATCACCGTATCTGCGCGGGCAACTTCATCCTGGGCGGTAACGACGATGGCGGTGGAGATAAAAAGAAGGATCAGCATCAAGGTGAGGCTGATACGCTTAATTGGCAGTGTCATTATCGTTTGCTCCTAAATACTTTTAAAACCAGACGAAAATTCCGTTAGTCCTCCTTTGGTTTGGCGATAACTCACCCCTCCTTTCCCATTTTAGACTCGTATCGGGACCGACGTGGAACTTCGGATGCGGAGCTGCGTCGGGATGGTTTCAAAGCGGGCTGGGCCGGTGTACTCTTCAAGACGGTCAATCAACAGACGCGCAGCCCGCTTGCCAATCGCAAAACTGTCCTGAGCAACGGTCGTCAGCGGCACATCCAGATGGACGGACAGATCAATGTCGTCAAAGCCAACAATCGAAATATCGTCAGGGATTTTGATACCCAGCGATTTCACAACCCGCATCACCAGGACGGCGAGGTAATCATTCAGCGCAAAAATGGCCGTCGGCCACGGTTGGGCGTTAAGCAAATAGTCTCTAATCTGCTGAAACACCGGACTTTTGCCGTCCACCGAAGCCCGCAAAATCTGGCTGGCGCCTGTTTCGTGTCCCGGTTGGCCGACCAGCCAGGGGGCTGCCGGCGTTAATCCAGCCTCCTGCAGGACGTCACAGTACGCCCGGTAACGTTCCATGACCGTCAGCAGTTCGGTTTCATGATGGGTTAAAAAGACAATCTGCTGATGGCCCAGTTCCACCAGATGCTGCATCAGGGCGCGAGCGCCGCCGTAATTGTCGCTGGTGACACAATCACACTCAACCCCGTAAATTTGCCGATCCATCACCACCACCGGCAGGTTAACCTGCTGGTAATTCACCTGGTTTTGCTGCCATGATGCCGACCCGTTGGCCGTCGGCCACAGCAGGACGCCGGCCACACCGTCCGCCTTCAAACGTTTGAGGACCTCTATTTCTTCGTCCCGGTTCTGCACGTTGCGGAAAATGATGCGATAGCCGTACGCTTTCACTTCATCGTCCGCGCCGTTTAACATCAGTGTGTGCGTTTCCGAATCAAAGCCGCAGGTCATATAGGCGATCAACCGATTGTGACGTTCATGGGTACGATGATTGGCAACGAACGTCCCCTTCCCCGGATGGCGTTCGATTAAACTTTCCAGTTCGGCCTGCTGGAGCGCCAGCCGAACCGTGCTGCGGCTGATATTGAGGTGGCTGGTTAGCTGACTTTCGGAGGGGATGCGGCTGCCGGCAGGCCAGCGGCCTGACAGAATCAACTGCCTGAGCTGGTTGTGAAGCTGGACATGGAGCGAAATAAAGCTGTCATGGTGGAGCGTTATATCACTAACTTTATTCATTGCAGCAGTTGTTCTACCTGTACGCACCTGTATATACATTTACAATACTCCTAAAAACTGTTTTGCGCAAGTTGTTATAGACCAATCGCTTACCATGAGTTTGGGCAGGGGTGGAACCAGGAATAGCTACGACAGGCAAGGAGCGGGAATGGCTGCGCCATGACAGGGCAGGGAACTGTTCCTGGCAGTGTCAGGATTGCATAACAGAGGTCTGAGTGACCAGTAACTGTACGTCAATGAATGTGCCCCCGTTAACGGGGGCACAAGCCAGTTCATTAGCCTTTCCCTTTACGCAGGCATGACGCTATAAGCTCAGGAGGTGGATCAGTACGGCACAACCAGACTCCGGACGACAACCATTCGGGTCTCAGGTATTTGAAATACGGCTGGCTAATGCGCCCGTATTTGATTGGGTGATCGTCAGCTCGGTCCAGACGCAAGCTGAGTGTCGTCAGCAATACAACTTCCAACTTTACTCCCCATATTTACTGTCGGCGCGCCGTTCCGCCGTTACAATAAGGGCAGCTACGCAAGGGGGAACATCATGGCTGACCAGGAACGGGTCTACGAAATGTTGTGGGACTGCCGCTTTTGCGGCACGGCCAGGCTGCTGGGCAAGACGCATCGCTTCTGCCCCAACTGCGGCGGGGCGCAGGACCCTGCCTGGCGTTATTTCCCATCCGATGACGAAAAAGTGGCGGTGCAGGATCACACCTTCGTCGGCGTGGATAAAATCTGCCCGGCGTGCGGCAGCCTGAGCGCTGCCAGCGCGCAGTTTTGCGGCGCGTGCGGGTCGCCGCTGGACCGGGCGCAGGCCGCCAGAACCGTCGGTGAACGGCGCAAGGCCGCCGGCGAAGCGTTTGAGACGGAAGACCTGGCCGCCCGCCAGGAACGGGAAATGCGCGCGACCGCCAGTCTGGTGCCAACGCAAAGCGCCACGCGGGCCAGAGGCACGCCGCGCTGGCTGATTGTAGTTGGGATGATTCTGGCACTGGTGATAATCGGCGGGGTGCTGGCCGCCTTCTGGACAAAGGAAACAACAGCAGTGGTAGCCGACTATCGCTGGGTGCGGGAAATCCGTATCGAGGCGTTGCAGGCGCGGAACGACTCCAGCGAGTGCGACTCGATGCCCGGCGATGCCTACAGCGTCGAGCGCCGCCGCGAACAGGTGGATACCCGCCGTATTCCCGATGGTCAGGAATGTCATACGGTGCAGACCGACCGGGGCGACGGCACCTTCAGTGAACGGCAGGTGTGCGAAACGAAGTACCGCGAGGAGCCGGTGTATGGCGATGTGTGTTATTACACGGTGAATCGCTGGGATTATAAACGCACCGCCCGCGCCGAGGGCGACCGCAGCGACGGGCCGTACTGGCCGGACACCAACCTGCGCACGGGCAGGTGTCTGGGCTGCGAACGCGAAGCTGGACGCGACGAAAGCTATACGTTGATCTTCCGGCGCAGCGACACCGGCGACACGTTCGAGTGTGACGTTCCCGCCGACGAGTGGCAGGCCACAGCGCCGGAGCAAACCTTCACGGTCAAGGTCGGCGCGGTGCTGGGTGACGAGCGCTGCGACACGCTGGCAGCACGGTAACAGTACGCTCCACGCTGCCGTAAACAACCACGTCCGCCTTGCAAGCGGGGCGGCCACATCGGGTCCGCCCCTACCGGTCTTTGTCTTCGTTTTCGAGCAGCGTTTTGAGCCGCAGCAGGCGCTCATCCCATCTGGCGTTGAGATCGGCAATCCACTGTTCGATTTCGCTAAGGGGTTCGGGCGTCAGGTGATACCGTTTGTCGCGCCCATGCTGCGTCACCGTAACCAGCCCCGCTTCCTCCAGAATCGCCAGATGTTTAAGAATCCCCTGCCGGGTGATGGGATACTCTCTGGCAAGCTCAGTCGCCGTTTTAGGGCCATTTTCGGCCAGGTTCGCCAGCAGTTTCCGCCGCATCGGGTCGGCCAAGGCAGCGAAAACGCGTGCGTCCATTTCGTTCACCTCAAACCATTCCCGATCATGCGCCTGAAGCTGAACCCGGCGCTGGTTAAAACTGCGCCTCTGCACCCGGCACCGGGCAGTAGCTTCGGCAGCAGCGCCTGCATCAGCAGTTGAGCAATCCGGACGGGATTCCCGTTGCTGGTTGCTAACCCGGAACCTAAAACCCCTGCGGGTTCGGCAGCGGTGTGCCTTCGATATAAGCCTTGATATTGCCGAGCATCAGTTCGAAACCCGCGTCGTTTTCGCTCATCATCTGCTGGCGAATCTCCTGCGGCAGCCCTTCGTAGCCGGAAAAGGTAAAGATCAGCCGCGTGCCGCCGTTTTCGGCCTCCAGGCGGTAGCTGGTGTAGAAGGTGGGGTCGGGCGGTGCAGACTGCGACCGCAGCACCAGCCGGTGCGGTGGGTCAACCACCTCCAGCACCTGGACGTACATTTCCTCACCCGTTTCCGGGTTTTCGACGTAGAGTTTTGCGCCGACTTCCGACCCGGACGACTTAAAGGTTGTCCCCGGCGCAAACCACTGTTCCACCTGGTCGGGGTCAGTAAGCGCCTGCCAGACCCGTTCGCGGGGGGCGGCAATCCAGATGCTGCGTTCGATGGCAATCGGTTCCATGCGCTTCACCTTCCATGTGCAACTAGACGGTTGCACATATAATAAGCGAAAAAGTGTTCTTATGCAAGTCCTGTTTTTTCAGACACGCCAGCCTATTGTCCTCCTCAACTGTTACGTTGACTTACAGCAGTGGAAATGTTAGAGTCAACAGTGTGGCACACAGGGGAATCCTATTCCCTGCGGGACAACCCTTTTATCATTCGTCCTACCGGGGAACCAGCAGCGCCCGCTGCCAAGGCCGTTGCTCGTCCGTGATTATTGGGGTTTCAGCCCAGCGGCGTTCGGCCAGAGCCACTTCATCCCCTGACTGGCCGCCGGCTCGCCCTCTCTTATCCGCGAGTCCCGCCGCGCCTGAACCCTGGGAGTTCACCAACCATGTCTGCTGATTTTATCTCGCGGGTGATCGGCACCGTGCTGTTTGCGCTGGTTGGCGCGCGGCTGGGGTCAGATGTACCCGCCTCGATCACCGGCATCCCCAGCGATGTGACGGCGGTGATTCTGGCGCTGGTCGGGATGCTGGTCGGGCTGATCCTTACCCCCTGGCTGACGGTGCGCCCCTGGCGTTTTATCCGCCAGACGATCAATGAAATGCCGATTGAGGTGCTGTTTATGAGCATCTTCGGGCTGCTGGTGGGCGCCGGCGTGGCGCTGCTGGTGGCCTATCCCCTGTCGCTGCTCGAACCGCCGCTGGGCAATCTGCTGCCGCCGGCGTTTTCCATTCTGGCGGGGTATCTGGGACTCACCATTTTCAGCGTGCGGTCACGCGAAATCTGGAATTTTCTGAACGAGCGCACCGGCGGCAAGGCCGGGCGGTTTCTGGGCGCGTCCGGCGCCGACCGCCAGATACTGATGGACACCAGCGTGCTGATTGACGGGCGCATCGTGGACATCGCCAAAACGGGCTTCCTGGGGGGCACGCTGATCGTGCCGCGCTTTGTCATCAACGAACTGCATCAGGTGGCGGACTCGTCTGACCCGCTGCGGCGCAATCGCGGGCGGCATGGGCTGGCGAAACTGAACGAACTCCAGCGTGACGCGACCGTGCCGTTTAAAATTACCGAGGACGACGCGCCGGACATTGCGGAAGTGGATGACAAGCTGGTGGCGCTGGCGGTGCAGATGAACGCCATCGTGCTGACCAACGATTATCCCCTGAACCGGATTGCCGAAGCGCAGGGCGTGCAGGTGCTGAACGTCAACGCGCTGGCAAACGCCGTACGCTCGATTTTCCTGCCCGGCGATACCCTGCCGATTCGCATCATTCAGGAAGGGCGCGAGGCGGACCAGGGCATCGGCTACCTGGAAGACGGCACGATGGTGGTGGTTGAAGGCGGCAAAGCCTATATGGACCGCACCATCAACGTGAGCGTGACGAAGTTCATCAACAAGGACACCGGGCGCATGTTCTTCGCCGTACCGGAAAAGAGATAGTTCTCCGTTGTCAGTAAAAGGCCGGGAAAGCGTGAAGCGGCAGGGACATTGAGTACCAGCCAGCGAAAGGGGCGCGACACCGCGCCCCAATCCTTACACCGGTACCCCAACGCCGAAGGCGAGGGAGTGTTATTCCGTCACGACCTCGTAGGCCACGCCGTCCAGCACAACGATCACGCGGTCGCCCAGGGCGAAGAACGCGCCCAGTTCCGGCTTCTCGTCCAGCAGCCTGAAGTATTCGTCGCTGAGGAACGTCACTTTCTGCGTCTGCATGGTGTCAGCCTTGAAGGTGGTGTCGGTCCAGACGCCGTTTTGCAGAATAAACGTCTTACCCTCAACCGTCTGAATCGGGTTCGGCGACTGCTGCTCATCATAAGCGAGAGACGGCTGGCCGGGCAGCCCTGATGTCATGGTCGGCATGGCGGCGGGCATGGGCGCTTCGGCATTGGCCATGCCGCCGAAGGCGTCCGCCGCGCCAACGGCCTTCGCGCCGGAAGCTGCGCTGGACAGGTCTGCCGCTTCCTGGGCGAACTGCGCCGCCGCGCGTTCCTGCCCCTGCGCGCTGAGGATGTCCTGTTCTTCGATAAGGAAGCTGGTGTAGGGCGTGATGATGCCGTAGCGCACGCTCAACTGAATGATGCTGTCCACCAGTTCCGGGTTTTCACCGTTCAGGCGGATCGTGTTCAGCAGATCGCCAATGCGCCGCGTCGCCCACAGCCGCGCCAGGAACGGTTCGCCGCCGGCGCGTCCCGGAAAATCGAGGCCGCTGTAGGTGAAGACCTGCTGCTGCCCGTTGACTTCGCCACGCAGCGTCACGTTGAGGTTCTCCGCTTCGCCGCGATAGCGCCCGACGATGGTCAACTGCGTGCCGGCGAACAGGTCCGGCAGGGGCAGTTTGGGGTACACATCCTGCACCAGCAGGCCGCCGAAGTCGAGTGAAACAGCCGTCAGCACCGGCGCGCCGATTTTGCTGTACAGGCTGGCAACCTCCTCGTCAATGCGCTCCGATGGGCGCACGTATGACCCCGCGCCGCGAAAATCGCGCACAATCGTGTCCAGCAGGAAGGTGTCCACGTCATCGCCCACGCCGAAGGTGAAGATGCTCACATTCGGTCTGGCCGCCGCCTTCAGGTTATCCAGAATCTGCTGCGTGTCGGTCACGCCCTCGGTGGCGAGGCCGTCGGTCAGGAAGATGAGGGTGGTCGGACGTTCGGCGTTTACCATATCGAGCGCGGTCGTCAGCGCGCCATTGATGTCCGTGCCGCCCATCGCTTCCTGGCCGCGCACCCAGTCAATCGCGCTTTCGGCCTGCGCCGGCGCTTCCATGCTGTTGCTGAAGATACGCCAGCCGGTGCTGAACAGCACGACGTTAAAGCGGTCTTCCGGGTTGAGATGACGCAGCACGTATTCCGCCGCACTGCGGGCCTGGTCCCATTTATCGCCCTGCATACTGCCGGACTGGTCGAGCACCACGATCACATCCCTAGAGATGATCCGGGTGTCCGGCAGAGTCACGGGCGGCTGCACCAGCAGCATGAAGAAGCCGTCTTCGTTGGCGCTGTCGCGGTAGGTTAGCAGATTCACATTAATCGTCTCGCTGGCGATGCCGTAGTACAGGCTGAAATCGTCCTCCGGCATGAAGCCCGCCGTCTCGTAGCCGGCGCGGAAGCCCCGGTCGTCCCGGTCGCGGCTGATGGCGATGGGGTGGCTGGGCGAGTAGATGTTGCTGATCGGGTCGTTGCTCCTGACACTCACCGACAGGCTCATGGACTCGACCGGTCGTTTGGTCAGCAGGTTGGTGACTTTCATCGGGTAGACGTAATGCACCAGACCGTTGTCCACTTCCAGAATATTCGAATAGCGAATCTGCACCCGGCGCGATTCGCCCGGCGGAATCGGGAACACGCTGGCCTGGATGGCGCTGCTGCCGATGTATTCCAGCAGGGCCGGGTCGCGGTACTGGCGCACGATCTCGTTATAAATGTTCCGTGCCTCATCGGCGGGCAGGATTTTGGCCTCAATCGGCTGGCCGTTGATATACATCACCAGCTTATCCACGCTGGCGGTTTGCGGCAGCGGAAACATAAACGTGCCTTCCGCCAGTCCGTTGCCTTCGTTCACAAATTCCATGTCCACGTCGGTGGTCGCAATCTGATTGTCTATCGTGACGTTGACCCGGTGATAGTTAATTTTTAACCACTCAGGGTTGGTGAACACGCCGCCAATAGGGGGCTGCGGTGGCACGCACGGCGGCAGTGTCGGGCATGGTTCGGTCACGCAGACCGGCGGCATCGGGCAGATTTCCTGCGCGGCGGCGGGCACTACCAGCAGCAGGAGAAACAGGGGGACGAGGTACAGCAGGCGTTTCATATGGACCTCCGGCATCCTGATCGAACTTCTATGGATAAGGACGCCGGAGGGGGATATTTAGTTCCGAAGTGGCTGGTGTGCTATGTTCCTTACGCTGGGAGCTGGCCGCTACCGTGACCTGGTACGCCCATCCTCACCCGAATCTCATCACATTCATCTCTCGCCAATACCGGCAGCGGTGCTATAATGAAACGCGAACGAGGTTAGAAGGAGACCATCATGCCTCATCTTGGGCCAACTGAACTGCTGATTATCCTGGTGATCGTGGTGCTGCTCTTCGGCGTGGGACGGGTGTCGAAGATCGGCGGTGAACTGGGTAGCGCCGTCGCCAACTTCCGCAAAGGGCTGGAAGAAGGCGCGAAGAAAGACAAGACCGAAGACGAAACCAAAGCCTAAGCTGACACTATCGCCAGGATGCCCGGCTGTTCCGACCGGACATCCTGACCTGCATCAGACAGGACCTCGGCCACATCTGTTTTTAACTGAACCGGCTGAACCGGCAGAGTCATTTTGTATTGCGTTGCCAACGGCGACCGTGAAAATGCTCATGGGTCATCGGCAGTTCGTCCACCAACTCCCCACCGGTCCGAAGCGCAAACTGATGCGTCTGAACAGCCGCACGCAAGACGGTGTTTTTCCCGGCAAACCGGATTAAGAACCTATCCGTAAACCTCTTTTATTTGCCATTAGGGGCACGGCATGCCGTGCCCCTACGAAGGGTTTATGGATAAACATTAAGCCAGTAGCGCGCGGCGAATTTCCGCGTGCAGGTCGAAGTGAGGACGCCGGGCCACACCCGACGGCGCCTTGAGATTATAGGTCGCCAGATCGCGGTTGTAGCGGGCAATATCCAGCGCCAGTTTTTGCTGCGCGCGATTCCAAGCGCGCTCGGCCCGGATACGCGCTGCGGAGTCCGCATCCGTGAGGCCGGCCTGATAGGCTCTGGCGGCGCGCTGGACCTGATCGCGCAGCTTCTGCTCGCGCTCAGCGAGTTCCCGCCCGGTCAGCATCCAGTCGGGCGCGAGGTCGTTATCCTTCAGGATTTTGTAGGCCATTTTTACATCATCCGGCGTATGGGGGTCGTTGTCCAGCCTGAGCGGCTTGCCTGCACCGGGGAGATTATCCATCTGTCCGTCCTCGATGGCCTGCCGAATCGCCTTATCAATATGGGAATCCCACTTATCCATGCCCGCGCTCCTGTTACGCTCAACGCTGCCATCCGGGAATTATGCTAATGATTGTGTATTTTATCACGAAATGGGGATGCGGGAAATCGGCCAAAGGGGGTAATTTAAAGTTGTAGGGACACAGCGTGCCATGTCCCTACAGCGGTTTGGTAGATCGAACTATGGCAGATTGACCGGCGCGGGCACGCGGTAGGTGGACTGCACTGTGCCGTTGCGGTCGCGCAGCGTCAGCACCGCGCCGGGTTCATCAAACAGCGGTTCGCTCTGGTTCCAGAACAGCGCCGCCGGCGTATCCTGGCCGACACGGGTGAACAGCGTCACCTGCGCATTGGAGAACAGAATCCGTTCGGCGAAGGTGTAGGTATGGTCAGCTTCGTCGGTCAGCGTCCAGCCGTTGATATTGACGGTGCTGCCCCGGTTGCGGATGACCACCCCCTCGGTGGTCACATCGCCCGCGCCAACCACTTCGACAATCTCCACCTGGGCGTTGGTCGCGGTGGGCGGCAGCGTCAGCGTCGGGCGGGCCGTTGGCCGCGCTTCGGCGGTGCCCTCGGCGGTGGCTTCCGCCGTCGCTTCTTCGGTTGCTTCCGAGGCGGCATTGGCAGCGGCCACGTCAGCGGCGGTCAGCGGGCAGCCCGGCAGCGGCACGATCAGCACGTCACCAATCTGGAGCTGCGTGGCGGTTTCGTCGGTCAGGCCGTTCACTTCCATCAGGTCGAAGAAATCCGCGCCGTATTCTTCGGCGACCGCAAACGGCGCGTCACCGGCTTCGATCACGTGCAGGATGCAGTTCGGCGGCAGGGCGGTGGCCGTGTTTTGCAGCGCCGTGTCACTGCCCAGCGCCCCGCTGAGCGCCTGCACATCGGCGGTCACTTCCGGCGCGGCGGGCGAGCCGGGCGTGGTGTCAATCACGCCGGTCGGCAGCACGCCAATCGAACCGGGCAGCGGCGTGGCCGTGATGATGCGAACCGGCACGGTGGCGTTGGGGTCAGGCGTGTTGGTGATGCGCACTTCCAGCGTAATCACTCTCACCCCGGCATCGGGCGGGTTCTGCGCGTTCCACAGCGAGATCACGCCAAACGCCACACCCAGCGAAATCAGCACATTCAGCACGATAAAAATAATCAGCGAGCGCCGCCGCATACGTCCCTCTTTTGTGAATAGTGGAGTCCCCCACCCACCGGAGACTATACCATAGCGTCAGAGGACGGGCAACGCAGCCGGTAAGGTTCTGGTTAGAAAGCGCCAAGATGCGCCGGAAATATTCGTTAAACAGGTGGGGGCGAACCGCCGGTTCGCCCCTACAGAAAATCTATTCCAAAAACGTAGGGGCACGGCATGCCGTGCCCCTACAGCAGGTTGTTCTTACTGGCCGGTGAACGAGCCGTTCTGAGTCGTAACCCAGACGGCCTGGCCGCTGGCGTTCAGCGCATGGATGTTGCAGTTAACGGCGGTGGTGCCTTTGCCGGACACGGTGTAGTTCAGGCTGAAGGCCCGGCCACTGCCGCTGAACGGCGTGTTGCTGCGGGCGGTGATCTCCCAGCGGCCATCACCCATAAAGCCGCTGTCGGTGAAGGTGCTGTTGCCGCCGTTGAAGATATCACCATCGGCGCGGCTGACGCCGACCAGCACCACCTTGTTCACCGCGCACGCTACCTGCACGCCGTAGATGTTGCCGGCGTTGGCAAGCTGAAGGTTCAGCGTGACAGGCTGGCCCACCCCCGCTGTCGCAGGCACCAGTTCAACCCGGCCTGTCGGCGGCGTCATCGGCGCGACCGTTGTGGGCGGGACAGCCGTGGGCGGCACCGGGGTAGGCGGCACGGGCGTCGGTGGAATGGGGGTGGCGGGCATGGTGGTTGGTACCACTGCCGTTGGCGCAACCGTCGTCGGTGCAATCGCTGTCGGTGCAATCGCTGTCGGCGCGATGCTGGTTGGCGCAGTGGAGGTCGGCGCGATCACCGTTGGCTGCGGGGCGGTTGTACCGGTAAACGCGCCATGCTGCACGTTCATCCAGACCGCTTTGCCCGCCGCATCCACTGCATAGGCGTTACACAGGATGCCGGTCTGCCCGGCAGCGCGCACCGTATAATTCAGGCTGAAGGCGCGGCCCGTGCCAGTGTAGGGCGTGGTGCGCCTGGCGGTGATGAGCCAGCGGCCATCGCCGCCGAAGCCGCTATCGGTGAAGGTGCTGTTGGCAGCGCTGAACGCATCGCCGTCGGAACGGGTCTTGCCCGTAATCACCGCCGGGTTAACGGCGCAGGCAATTTGCAGGCCGTAGAGATTGCCGGCGTTAAACAGTTGCAGGTTGGCGGTCACATTCTGACCAACACCCGCCGAGGTCGGCACCACGTCCACGCGCATGGTGGGAACCACCAGCGCCGTGTTCACCGTCGTGGCGGTCGGCTGCGCCGGCGGATTGGTAGGTGTCGGCGGCACGGTCGTCGCCTGTCGGGTCGGAGTCGGCGGCACAGGCGTGGGCTGCGTCGCGCCGGTCTGCTTCCAGACGCGCACGTAGTCAATCTGATACACTGCCGGGAAAACGGTGGTGCTGTCCGGGTTGCCCGGCCAGTAACCGCCAACGGCCAGATTTAGAATCAGGTGCATTGGCTCGGCGGCGACGTTGGAGGTCATGCGAAAACGTTCCACGCCGTCCACGTACCAGACTGCCAGCCCCGGACGCCAGTCCACCGCGAAGGTGTGGAAGTCCGCCGAGAAGTCCGGCCCACGCCAGCTTCCCGTCTGCGATTTGTGGATGGCGCCGCTCGACCCCCAGTGCAGTGTCATGTAGACGGTGCTGGGGTCATGGCCGAGGATTTCCATCATGTCAATTTCCGGCGGCCAGTGGCGGATCGGTTCCATCCAGAAGGCCGGCCAGATGCCCTTGCCCTTCGGGATTTTCACCCGCGCTTCGGCATAGCCGTAGGTGAAGTCAAATTTGTCGTGTGACGACACCATGCCGGAAATATAGGGGAAGCCGGCCTTCACACTGCGCTTTTCCGCCTTCAGATTGAGCAGGCCGTTGCTCACCGTCACCTGCCCTGGCTGGTACCATTCCAGTTCGCCGTTGCCCTCGTTGGAACAACCCGTCTGGTTCCAGTCGGTCGCCCACCAGTAGCAGGTGTGCCACTTGGACGTATCCAGACTCGTGCCGTTAAATTCATCGCCAAATACCAGTGACCAGCCGCTTCCCGGTGGTCCGGATGTCTGCTGCGCGACCGAGGCGTTCACCGCCTGGGCCGCGTTTCCGTTAGCAGCGGCGCTGACGACGGCGGCCAGTCCGCCGATCAGTCCCAGCAGCGCTGCAAGCAGAAGGTAAAGCCGTAACTTTGCTGTCATTGTCTACTGTTCCCTTGCTTCTGAACACTTGCGTGTGGCAGCCCGGTCTTGCGCCACACCTTTACAAGGGTAACACTTGTGAAAAACGTAAAAAATTAAGATTTACCGTTCTGGTATCAATGTACTGGGTCGGGTTATAAGACAGTTTGGCGCAATTTTAATGACTGATATTGGATTTATTGTGAAAAGTGGCACGAAGATCAGGGCTGTTTCCAGCGGTAGAGCGTGTAACCGCCCTCGCTCCAGACCGGCGTCACCTGCGCCGCCAGCGCGTCCAAAAACTGCGCGTTTTCGGTGGCAAAACGGGGGTCGGTTTTCCAGAAGTTGAAGCCGACATCATAGAACAGCAGGTAATCATCGGCCTGTTTCCAAGCGGAAAAGACGGCTTCCGGCGTGCCTAGCTGGCGCAGCGACCGCGCCCAGTGGTCAAACAGCAGATCGCCGGCACAGGCGATGCGCGGCGGGCAGAAATAGGTGCGCGCCTCCCACAACTGGCGCACCCGCGCGCCGTCCGGCAGTTCCGCCAGCCGGGGGCGAATCAAGGCGTAACCGCCGAGGTTCGCCGTTAGAAAATCGTTACGGCTGACCATGCCGAGTAAATACGGCACCGCCCGCACCTGAACGGTCTCCCGCAGCGTTTCCAGCGTTCCAAGCGCCAGCGTCAGCACCAGCGCCGCCCGGACGACAAACCCGATGTCCAGCGGCTTACGCGGCCAGCGCGACAGACTCTCGATGCCGATGGCCCCGGCCACCGCCGCAACCGGCAGCGCCATCACCATCAGCCGGGTTTGGGCGCCAATGTTGCTGAGCGACGCCATCACCAGCCAGAAGCCCAGCAGCGGCAGGCCCAGCAGGGCACAGTCGCGGGCAAGGCGGCGGGTGCGTTCGTCCAGCCAGCGCCAGCCGAGCGGCAGTAGCAGCGGCGTGGTCAGCAGCCAGGGGCCAAGTGTGAAGCCAAAGCCTTCCGCCTCCTCCCGACCCAGGATCGTCGCCGCCAGCGGCAGCGTGATAAGCTGCCATTCCTTGCCTGTGCCAAGCAGGCCGGTCCCCGGCGTGCTGAAGGTCGTTGACCTGACGGCATCCCAGTTCAGCCCGCCGAACAGGAACGGATAAACCGGGTTGTGGTACAGCAGCGCGCCTTTGAGCGCCCAGGGCAGAAAGACCAGCGCCGCGCTTAAACCCAGCAGCAGCCCGTTGCGAACGATACGGCGCGGCTGGCGCAGCGCGACAAACACGGCCAGCGCCAGCAGCAGCCCGACTGC
Organism: Chloroflexota bacterium; assembly: GCA_016223085.1. GTDB lineage: Bacteria > Chloroflexota > Anaerolineae > Aggregatilineales > Phototrophicaceae > CFX2. The sequence goes on along the minus strand of JACRPS010000019.1, from coordinate 36,926 downwards.
CGTATACTTCACGCCCAGCGCCAGCCCGCCGATTACCCCCATCACCACCAGCCAGCGCGGACTGCCACTGTCGCGCCAGGCAACCGCCACGACCAGCGCCGCCGCGCCGTAAGCCAGCACTGCCAGATCAACATACGGCCAGCCCAGCAGCTTCCACACGCTGTAGGCGCTCAGCAGCAGCGTCACGGCCAGCCAGCCGGCAGCCTCACCGGCATAGCGCCGCGCCAACCCGCCGGCAGCCAGCAGCCCCAGCAGGCCAAACGCGAAGTGCAGCGGCGCGGCAGCGGTATCGCGCCCGAACAGGCTCAGCGCCACGCCGTACAGGATTTCCACCCCCTGCGGAAAGCCCAGGAAAAAATGGTCGGGATAGGCAGCGATGCGCCCAACGGCCAGATAACGCGCCGGCCCGACCAGATGATAATTGAGCGCGTCGTAGGCCAGCGGCGGCGCCAATGCCCGCAGCAGCGCCATGACCAGCAGCAGCCCGGTGAGCAGCGCCAGCAGGCGCGTCCACGCCGTGCCCGGCTGCGCCGCCCGCTGCGCCAGCGCCTCCATGTCGTGCAGCCAGTCGAGCAGCGCGCGCCGCGCCAGCAGCGCCATGACCAGCAGCGCCAGCCACAGCGCCGCGCCGGTGTACAGACCGATCAGGCCGAGCAGCAGCGCCAGCCCGCCAAGCGCGCCCAGGCCGAGCAGCGCGTCCAGCGCCGCCCGCTCCGCGCGGGAAATCGGAGGAGGTATGGACATGCAATTGTGTGTCCGTACAAAGAGGAATAACCGCCGTCCCAGCCCGCCGCCAACCAGCACGATCAGGAACACCGTCAGCGCATCCAGCGCCGCGCCGCCCAGCGCCAGCAGCAAACCCAGGTGCAGCGGCTTATGCACCCAGTAGTAGCCGACCAGCAGCGCCAGCAGGCCGGACAGCACCACCGTCGCCCGCCACAGCGTTCCCCGGTTTTCCAGCATACATGTCTCTCCGATGAGGATTCTATAAAACCCGGCGCGGCGCACGGTAAGGGTTGGGCGGCGCGCCCGGTCTATGCTATAGTGTAGTCGCTATCTGGTTGGGTGACAGTTAACATGCCCTATCTCATTGACGGCCACAACCTCATCGGCCAACTGCCGGACATCTCCCTGGAAGACCCCAACGACGAAGCCCTGCTCGTACAAAAACTGATCGGATTTGCTGCTCGCACCGGCAAACGCTGCGTGGTGGTGTTTGACTATGGCCTGCCGGGGGGAACGTCGCGCATGTCCACCCGCGCGGTACAGGTAGTGTTCGCCTCGCAGCGGTCGTCCGCCGACCGGGTGATGATCGAGCGCATCGGCAAAATCCCGGACCCAAAAGACTGGGTAATTGTCACCTCTGACGCGGACGTGCGCGACACGGCGCGCAGGCGGCGCATGACCGTGCTGACCTCCAGCGAGTTTGCCGACCTGATGAAAAGCCCGCCAAAGCCAATCGTGGACGCCGGGGAAGCCGCCGATGTCTACGTCCCGCCGGACGAAGTGGACGAGTGGCTGAACCTGTTCGGGAACGACCCATAATTTTTACGTCCCCTCACGCAGCAGTTATACAATATCACGCCGACCAGTTGACGAGTTAAGGTTGTTTTAAGCGGGACAACCGGGTATTCCGGGAGAGTGTATTCGAGAAACGCGAAAATCAAACAGCGGCCAGTCAGGGAGAAGAAACTTCCGATCAGAACATGGGCTGCTGACGGTCAGGACTGGCGGCACCTATTTACGTTCACGTTTGCAAGCATGGATTGATTATGTAAAAGCTCAGTGGTAAAATAACCTCAAGTCGGGGTGTAGCGCAGCCTGGTAGCGCGCGGCAATTGGGGTGCTGAGGTCCCGGATTCGAATTCCGGCACCCCGACATTAACAATTCGGTTATACTCTATATGCGGGTATAGTTCAGAGGTAGAACGTTTGCCTTCCAAGCAAAATGTCGTGGGTTCGATTCCCACTACCCGCTTTTTTATCGGGCGTATAGCTCAATGGCAGAGCGCCGGCCTCATAAGCTGTTGGTTCCAGGTTCGAGCCCTGGTACGCCCATGCAATAAATCAGCAAATTCAAGGGCAGCCCGCGTGTGGCTGCCCTGTTTGCTTCCCCCTACGGCGCGTTAATGATGATTTGCTCCGCCGCGCTCCATCGTCCCGCCGCGCTGCTGGCGTTCATCGCCCGCACGCGCCAGAAATACACGCCGTCGCCCAGCGCCCTGTCGGCGGGAATGGTTAGTTCCAGCGCGCTCCCCGGCACGGTTATATCCACGTTGGGCGAACCAAAACGCGCATCATCATCCACTTGAATCTGGTAGGCTGTCGCCCAGGTGACGGTGCTCCAGGTCAGGGTGGGCGTTCCGGTGCGGACCAAGTTCCGCAGCGGAGCAGAACCGGGTTCGGCTGGCGGCGGGGCGATACTATTCACTGGCACGCAGGCTGAAAATTCGGACGTGTTGCCATTTGCATCGGTGGCCGTCGCCGTAATCATCGCCCCCTGAAACACACCCGTCAGCCACACGCTGAAGGTGACAGTGCCTTCAGCAGCGGTGGTCACGTCGGTAGCGCCAAGATAAAATTGACCTTCGCCATTACCGGACAAATCGCAAACCGGGTTCTGGAAAAATTCGATACGGTAGCGGCTTCCCGGTTCGGAGTCGAGTATGCCGTTAAGCACCAGCGAACCGCCGCTGGTTTCGGCCATAACAATCTGCGGGAAATTCTGGTACGTATTTGGGCCGCTGTCGGCGTCGCCGGCATCGTTGGCTGTCACGTTGTCGCCACCCAGGTCAATCCCCAACGCGCCATTACCGTAAATCTGATTCTGCGTTACGTGGACTCCGGTCGGCGAAGTTGCGCCGCTTTCGACAAACACCCCGCGCCAGCCGTTGGCCGCGATGGTGTTGGCCACAATCGTGCTGCTGCCGGAAGCGACGCCAATCTTGATACCGTCGCCGGCGTTGCCCAGCGGCTGCCCGGTGAGCGACAGGCCGATGATGTTGCCCTGAATACGGTTGCCGGTTGCGCCGTTGGGGTTCACGCCGTCGTCGTTGTTGCCGGAGATCAGGTTGCGGTCGGCGGCGGTTGTTCCGCCAATCACGTTATTCGACGAATTCAGCAGGTAGATGCCATCGCGGTTGCCCAGCCGGACCGAGCCGGTCACGTCCGTGCCGATGTAGTTGCCGGCGATGGTGCTGCCGCTGCCCGCTTGCAGCAGCATGCCCGCGCCGGTGAAGCTGTGTACCAGCAGGCCGCGCACGGTGCTGTTCCCCGCCAGAAGCCACAGCCCGTTGACCGGATACCCGGCCAGGCTGCCGTCCAGTTCGACAATCGGCGCGCCGGGATAACCAGGCTGCGTCGTGCCGTCAATGATGACCGCATCGGTGATCGCCGGCAGCGGGAAGGTTGGCCGAATCACGTATGGCCCCGCGCCGGGGAGCGCAAAGGTAATGGTGTCCCTGCCGGGGCTGGCGTTCGCGGCGGTGATCGCCTCACGCAAGGTGCAGTGAACCGAAGTGCAGACCCCATCGCCGGGGTCTTCCATACTATTGACAATGAGGGTTGTCCCCTGAGTATATGCCAATCGCGGGAACAGAAACAGGAAGGCGCAGAACGCGGCCAACCGAACGAACCAGCCCATGCAGGGATTTCCTTCAGCAGTGCAGGCTTCAACAGTCCAATCGTAGTGCGTGAACCTTGCACGGGCATAATGCGTTAGCGTTGTGCCGCAGATCAGGAACAGCAGCCGGCGACCTGCTCAACTGATCGCCGGCTATGGCATATCCACCACGAAGCTGTCGGCAGCGCTCCACGGCCCCCAGACACGGTTTGCGTTCTGTGCCCGCACGCGCCAGTAATACACTCCATCTGCCAGCGCCTTATTTGCCGGGACAGCGTAAGTTAGTGACGTGCCGCTGAGTACCTCGCTAACCCACAACGGTGAAGCAAACGATGGCTCATCTCTTATCCTTATTATAACTCGAAATATCAATTGGAACGGTTGACGATTAAACCGCGTAGGCCAATCGTCAGGCAGGCCAGGGAATACAGGCAAAAATCACCATTCACGGCTATACTTTCCCCCATGAGACACATGCGCCGGTTTTTACTCATCCCGCTGACTTCGTTCCTCATCACTGCCCTGCTTTCCGCCTGCGGCGCGGGCGCGCCTCTGGTCATTCCCACGGCGCGGCCAACCGTGACGGCGACTTACACCGAAACGCCAACCCGCACACCGGGAGCGAGCGTGCGGCTGGTTTCGCCGACACCGCCGGCGCTGACCGCCACCTTCGGGCCGTCGCCAACGGCGCTGTTCGGGCCGACGCGCACGCCGGCGCAGCAGTCCACACCGACGCGGGTAGCCAACCCGAACGCCCCACGTATCGAGTTTTTTACGTCGGATACGCTGGCGGTCGCGCCGGGCAGCCCGGTCACGCTGTTCTGGTCCACGCGCGGCGCGAACGGCGCGGTGATTTACCGGCTCGACCAGAACGGCGTCCGCAACCAGCTATGGAACGTCGCGCCCGATGGCAACCTGAGCGTGCCTACCCGCCGCGCCGACCGGGGACAGGTCAGTTTTGTGCTGAGCGTGGGTGACGGAGCATTAAAAACCGAACAAACCCTGACACTGCCGCTCACCTGCCCGGATGCCTGGTTCTTCCAGCCCGCGCCGGACAACTGCCCGCGCGGCCCGGCACAGCCGACTACGCTGCTGGAGCAGCCGTTTGAGCGCGGGCGCATGGTGTACGTGCAGGCGCAGGATACCGTTTACGCCCTGTTTAACGACGGCCTTGAACCGGCCTGGGTGGCCTTTGACAACCGTTACGACCCGGCGGTGCATCCCGAACTGGACGAAACCTTCGAGCGGTCGCTGCCGCCCGGTCTGGTACAGCCGAAGCGCATCCTCGGCTTTGTATGGCGCGGCAATGATCTTGTCCGCAACCGGCTGGGGCTGGGCGTGGCCGAGGAAACCGCCTATGAGGGCTTCCTGCAAACGGTAGGGGCGGACGAGGAGGCCGAGAACCTGTACCTCAACAGCGCCGACGGCACGGTGCTGCAACTGCTGCCCAACGGGCAATCGTGGCAGATTATCACGCCGCCTTAATGTCAATCCGCTATAGTGCTGAGGACTGAGTGCTGAGTAAAAGCATGATTACTCAATTAAGTTAACGAATGTTTTTGTAGGGACACGGCATGCCGTGTCCCTACGGACGCGCATTTTTTCGTTGATTTGTTTCGAGAACCTACTTCAGAACTCAGTACTTTGTCCTCAGTCCTCAGGAGTTGCCCATGTTTAACGAACCTGCCACCTCACGCGATGACCAGCCAATCGCGCGGCTGAATCTGCCGCCGATGTCCAGGGAAGAACTGCTCATCAACGACATCCGGCAGAAGGTGGCCGAGGTGCTGGTAATCGAAAAGGAAACCTTCCCGGAGCGCGAACCAGCTCTCAACGGCCTGCCGCCCACGCTGGCGGAAAACCGCCTGGTGGCAACCTTTGAAGGCCGTCTGCTGCTGGAGTCCGAAGCGGCCTACGACCGGCTGGACGGTCTGCTGACGCCATCCAACCATTTCCCCATTTTCCGTAAGGCGGAGGCGCAGCGCGGTGAAACCGCCGGGCCGCACGTGGTGCAGGTTGTCAGCGGACGCATCAACCCACAGCCGCGCCCCTGGTGGCCGAACCTGCTGCTGTTCCTGGCGACACTGGTCAGCGTGCTGATGGTCGGCACCGATCTGGCGATACAGGAAGTGGCCCGCGTCAGTCCGCTGCTGGCGCTGCGGCTGTCCAACAACTTCTTTCTGGAACTGTGGCGCGGCCTGCCCTACGCCGGCGCGATTCTGCTCATCCTCGGCGCGCACGAACTGGGGCACTACTTCGCGGCGCGGCGGCACAAGCTGGCGGTGACGCTGCCGTATTTCATTCCGCTGCCGCTGATCAGCCTGTTTGGCACGATGGGCGCGTTTATCCAGCTTCGCCAGCCGATGCGCAACCGCAAGATGCTGCTGGACGTGGGCGCCGCCGGGCCGCTGACGGGCCTGCTGTTTGCCATCCCGATTCTGTTTATTGGGTTGTCGCAGGCGCCGCTGCAACCGATCACCCCCGGCGGCCTGTACGAAGGCGACTCGCTGCTGTACGCGGCGGCCAAGACCATCGTCTACGGGCGCTTCGTGCCGGATGGCCGGGTGGATGTGTGTATCAACTGCAACCAACTGGCCTGGGCGGGCTGGACCGGACTGCTGGTGACGGCGCTCAACCTGATTCCCATCGGCCAGCTTGATGGCGGCCACGTGCTGTATTCCCTCATCGGCGACCACGCCCGCAAGCTGTATTTTCCGCTGCTGGCGATCATGATCGGTCTGGTGTTCCTGACCGACGTGTGGCTGTTCTGGGTGCTGCTGCTACTGATCTTCGGGCGGATGTACGCGACGCCGCTCGATTCGATCACGCCGCTGGACAACCGGCGGCGGTTCATCGCGGTGCTGGCGCTGGTGGTGTTTGTGGCGATCTTCGTGCCGGCGCCGCTGTCGCCGGCGGAACGCACCGCCCCGCTGCGCCTGCCGGCGGGCGGGAGCGCGTCGCTGCTGCCGCTGGCTGTGCCCGCCGCCATCGCGTTTTTCGGGCGGCTGCGGCGGTGAGTTTGCGTCCTTTTAAACGCGGTTTCCGTCTATAGTATAGGCAGTGACCACGCAGGGACGGGTTTACAAACCCGCCCCTACAAAAAACATTTATTCCGACATAGTGAGGGATTTTACGGCATGGATACGCCGGTAGAAACAATCTGGATGCAGTTGAACACGCCGCTGGAACGCTTTATCCGCAGGCGCCTGCCGGACCCGCAGGCTGCCGATGACGTGCTGCAGGAGGTGTATCTGAAGATACACACCCACGTGCAGACGCTGCGGGATGAAGACCGCCTGCAAGCATGGGTGTACCAGATCGCGCGCAACGCCGTGTACGATTATTACCGGGCGCAGCGTCCGGCGGATGAAATCAGCGACACCCTGCCTGACCCCAACAGCCTCGACGTGACCGACGATATCACCGAACGGCTGGCCGCCAGCGTGCGCGCTATGATCGAACTGCTGCCGGAAGGTTACCGCGAGGCACTGCTGCTGACCGAATACGAAGGGCTGACGCAGAAAGAACTGGCGCAACGGCTGGGGATTTCGCTGTCCGGCGCCAAATCGCGGGTCCAGCGCGGGCGCAAGATGCTGCACGACATGCTGCTGGCCTGCTGCCACTTTGAATTTGACCGGCTGGGCAAGGTGATTGACTACTATCCCCACTGCGCCTGCTGCTCGGAGGGTGGGTGCAGGGTGTAATCATTACCCGCAGGGGCACGGCATGCCGTGCCCCTGCAATTCACGACCGCTATCCCACCAGCCGGGCGTTGACTGTGATGCTCGGCACGCTGCCAAGCGCCACCGAAATTGGGCAGCCTTTGGCCTTTTCCGCAAAATCCTGGAAGGTCGCGGCGTCAATGCCGGTGACATGGCCTTCCACGTCAAGCGCGATCTCCGTCACCTTCAGGCCGCCTTCGCGCCCCAGATGCACGTTGGCGGTCGCCTGCACCCGGTTGACGGTGTGCCCCGCCTTCGCCAGTTGATTCGACAGGAACATGGCGTAGCAGCTTGCCAGCGCCGCGCCCAGCAGTTCTTCGGGGTTGGTTTTCCCGCTTTCTTCTTCCGCGCGGGCTTTCCAGGTATAATCCGCCTGCATCAGCCCACTGCCCACTTTAACCGTGCCGCCACCCTCGTTGAGATTCCCGCGCCACACGGCTTCTGCTTTACGAACCGGCATGATCCAACCTCCTCACGTTTCCAGTAAACATGCCCGTCAAAAGTACCACATCCCCGTTTCACTGGCTACCTGCTGCAACCAGTCTCATCAATCGTTCAGCAGCGGCGCCAGATTATTCCAGCGTCAGCAGAAAGGCGATGATGTCGTTAATCTGTTCTGCGCTTAAGTGTTCGCCCAGATTCTTCTGCATCGCGTCCGGGAAGCCGGGCACAACAAACGCGCCGGGATTCAGTATCGACTCGCGCAGATAGGCTTCGGCAGCCATGCCCGGCACACGGTCGGCGGCGCGGCTGGCAATTCCCGCCAGCGATGGCCCAACGATGACCGTATTCGGCGTCAGCGCGTGGCAGGTCGCGCAGATGGCGGGCGGGCGCTTGAACCAGTATTCCCCCCGCGCAGCCGGCTCGGCGGGCAGGCTGGCGGTGGTGTCCGCGCTGGCGACGCTCACCTCCGTGTCAGCGCCGCCGGCGACCCGAAGCGGGCGCGGTGGCCAGCCGGTATTTTGCCCATCCACCCACTGCAGGAAAGCCAGCAGATGGTCGGTTTCGGTTCGGGTGAGGCCGAGCGCGGGCATCACCCGCGCGCCAGGATGGAAGGCGGACGGATTCACCAGGAATTCGCGCAGGTAATCCGGGCCGCGCTGGCCGTAGCTGCGCGTGATGTCGGGCGCGTAAGCTCCGCCCTGGCCGAACAGGGTGTGGCAGCCCTCGCAGCGATAGGCACGCCAGACCGCCGCGCCGGCAGCCGCTGCCGCCGGCATGGAACGCGGCGGCATGGTGGATACCCCGACCGCCAGCAGCAGCGCCGCGCTGATCGCCAGACAGGCCACAAAAAACACCTGAGTGCCGCGCATATCTCCAGCGTCCTTCAAGTCAATCGAAAATCGGATGCTGGCGGTATTGTAGCCAGCCAATGGCTGATCGGCAAAGCGCCTCGTTATTGACGGTCGCCAGCGGCGCGGCTATACTCTGCTGCCTGAACCGTAAACCAGCAGGAAGTTGACGATGTCTGAATCCGTTTCGCCGATTGACCCACAGTTGCTTGAAATCCTGCGCTGCCCGGTAGCCGTCCACTACAAGGATCGCGGGGATGACCCCGGTCGCCTGGAACTGGTGAAGGGCTGCTGGCTGGTCAGCGCCGATTCCGGTTACAAATATCCAATTCGGGAGGGTTTGCCGGTGATGCTGGTGGACGAAGGCAAAAAGTGGAAAGACGTGCCGGTGGAGGATTTGCCGGTTCCACCGCCGCCCGGAGAATAACGAACTGGAACAGTCGGGGCGCAGCGTACTGCGCCCCACGTGTTTTTGCCTTCCGAGGCGGCGTCGCCCGTACCAGCATTTTGATCTTTACCCGACCAGCGCATTCTGCCGCGCCACGCTGCCCAGCCATTCCGCGCTGGGTTTGAGCGTGCGTGTCTGCGTCACGCGGTCAACGGCGATCAGGCCGAACTTAGGCCGGTAGCCCAGCGACCACTCAAAATTGTCAAACACCGACCAGTAGCAGTAGCCGCGCACGTCAATGCCGTCCTGCAAACAGCGGTGTACCCCGGCCAGCGCGCGGCGCACGTATTCGATGCGGCGCGTGTCGTCTTCCGTGCCGATGCCGTTCTCCGTCACCAGCACCGGCCTGCCAGTGTAGCCGGCGGCGTAGCGAATGGTCGCTTCCAGCGCCTCCGGCCAGAATTCGTAGCCCATCTGCGTCAGTTCAACGCCGTCTTCCGGTGGCAGCGGACCGTCTGGCCCGTGCCGCATCCGGCTGTAGGTCTGCACCCCGATAAAATCATCGGCGCGCGCCACGTCCAGGAATATGTCGTCAATGGCGCGGCGGGCACTGTCACGTGCCGCTTCGCCGCCCGGCACAGCCTGATGATCTACCATTGCCAGTGTCATACCGACCGGGAAATCCCCCGGCCCGGCTTTGATCGCCTCAACCGCCAGCCGGTGCGCCTGGAGGAAGGTATCCCGCGCCGGAGCCTGGCGGCAGTTGGGGAAAGCGGCAAACGTGTCGCTGCCAACCGCTCTGGCCGCAGCGCGGCGATAGGGTGCATTCAGCAGAACATCGTCCGGCGGCATGTATCCCATCCGCTGAATCAGCAGGCCGACGTTCGGCTCGTTCAGGGTGCAGGCCGCGCCGATCAGGTCGCCCAGATGGGCGGTTGCCCGGTCGCAGTAGCGCGCGAACCGGGCGGCGTTGTCCAGCACTTCCCAGCCGCCCTTCGCGGCAAACCAGCGCGGCGAGGTGAAGTGGTGATAGGTGACAATCGGCGTGAGGTGATGTTCGTGGCAGGCTGCCAGCATCCGGCGGTAGTGTTCCAGCGCCGCGTACGAGAACTCTCCCTCCTCCGGCTCGATGCGCGCCCACTCAATTGAGAAACGGTAGGCGTTAAAACCGAGCGAGGCGATCAGGGCGATGTCCTGCGGATAGCGGTGGTAGTGGTCGCAGGCGTCGCCGGATGGCTCCGCAAACGGCGAGTCGGGCACGTGTTCCAGCACCCACGAGTCGCTGTTGACGTTGCCGCCTTCGACCTGATGCGCCGCGCCGGCCACGCCCCACCAGAAGGATGGAGGAAACGTGCGTGTTTCGGACATAAGGTGTGCTTCTTTCTGATGATATTTAAGCATGTAGCAAATGTTTTGGCAGGGGCACGCCGTGCCCCTACCGACAGATAAAAGCGGTTTACGGGTGGATACGCAGGTTACGAACCGCCGCGCAGCGCGGTGAGCAGCTTCGCCGCCTGGGCAAATGCCTCGTTGGCGGCATTGGCGCGGGTTAAGCCGGATGCCGCCGACGGCCCCGGTGAGCCACCAGCGCAGGCCGCCGCAAACACCTGCCAGCCATCGCGGACGCCACGCAGGCCGGTATTAACCAGACTGGCCGCCAGCGCCAGATTGGGCGATGCCTGCGCCACGTCGGACGGCAGCGTGTAATCGGCAGGAATCACCGGCGCAGTTTCGCGGCAGCCCTGGGTCGTACCGCTGGTCTGCACTTCCGTCCAATACTGGATAAGCAGGGTATTCGCCCCACGGAAGCCGCTCATCGTGTCAATGATCTGCTGCAACGCCTGAATATGGTCGCGCACGTTCACCGGCGTGGCGGCGGGTTCGGCGCTGGCAGGCGCAGCGGTGGGCGCGGCAGTAGCGGGCGTGCCAGAAAGCTGCGCCTCGATCTCCGCCAGCGACTGGCTGACCGCGCCAAGCTGCGCCAGCAGTGGACCAACGTCGGACGCGGCCAGCGGCGCGCTCTGCTGGCAGGCGCGGTCGTAGGCGGTTTTCGCCTCGCTAAACCGCTGTCCGGCTTCATCCAGCCGGTCGGCGATCTGCGCTGCCTCAGGATATTCGCGGCGTTCGGCAGCGGATAGCCGGGACACGACCGGGGTAAGACTGCGGTTGCAATCCGGCGGTTGCCCGGTCAGCGCCTTCTGGTATTCCTGGCGCAGCGTTTCGGTGTCGTTAGTAAGCTGCTGCCACTGGGCGCGCAGGTCGGCCATAACTGCTTCGCGGCTGGAAGTTGTCGTCAACGGCTGAGGATTGGGCACAATACCGGGGCGCAGCAGCAGCGGCAGGACAAACGCCGCCCCTACGATCAGCAGCGCCGCCAGCAGCAGCGCCAGTTCCACTTTCACCAGCGTGCGGACGCGGACGGGCACGCGCCGCCCCATTTTGCCGTTCAGGGCGACATCCTCCAGCAGTTGGCCCACCCGCTCCTGATCGTCGTCCCAGGCTTCCTGGAGGGCGCGGAACATCCCCAGCGAATACCGCGCCGCTTCCCGAACGCGGGCGTCACGGTCATTTTTGTACACCTGCACCAGCGCGGTGATCGCGGTTGGGTCGCCGGCCTCGCCCAGCCAGGCGGCGGCTTTGCGGCGAACTTTGGCATCCTTGGACGAAAGTTGTTTAATGTTCTTTTTGACTTCGGCTTCAAAAACTTCCAAATCGGGCATGGAACGGCTCCGGCGGGATGGCAACGAGCGTGTTGGCAGGGACGGAACATGGCTCGTCCCTACATCAATCATACGGCAAGAGCGCGGAATGCGAAAGTTAAGCCGCGCCAGCAAACGGAACACCGGTAGCAGCACAGACCAATTTGGACTATAATGGTATCATTGGTGAACAGGCGACATGATACAGTAAAAAACAGCGCCTGATGCCATCCCAGTCCACGATAGCCTGACGGATTGCGCCTATGTTCAACCCATCCAAACTCGCCATTTCGCTGGATCGAGAGGGCGAAGAACCGATCTACCGCCAGCTTATCCGCTACATCCGGGCGCAGATTGAAAGCGGCGAACTGCTGCCAGGGACGCGCCTGCCCGCCAGCCGCGATCTCGCCAAACAGTTGAACATCAGCCGCATCAGCGTAGTGAACGCTTACGCCGAACTGCGGGCGCAGGGCTTCCTGAGCGCCCACGCCGGACGTGGCACGTTCATCGCCGGTGATAACCATAACGGCAACGGCGCCTCCAACGGCAATAATCATGCCAGCGCGCCGGAAACGCCGACCACCCCTGACCGCTCGATTCGCGAGATGATGCGGATGGCGCGCAAGCCGGGGGTCATCAGTTTCAGCCAGGGGTCGCCGCCAACTGACTTTTTCCCGGTACGCCACCTGCGTGACGCGATCACCACCGTACTCGACCGCGACGGCGCGCGCGCGCTCGGCTACGAAGTGGCGGAAGGCTACGCGCCGCTGCGGGCGGCGGTGCGCGATTATGTCAGCGCGCTGGGGATACGCTGTAATGCCGACCAGGTGCTGATTACCGGCGGCACGCAGCAGGCGCTTGATCTGGTGGTGCAGGCGCTGCTGTCGGAAAACGACATTCTGGTGACGGAGAACCCGACCTATCTGGGCATGATTGACATCGCCCGCACGCGGCGGGTGCAGCTTCATGGCATCAGCCTGGATGAAGACGGCATCCGGCTGGATATGCTGGAAAACTTCATCCTCGACCACCACCCCAAGCTGATTTACGTCATGCCGACCTTTCAGAACCCGACCGGCACGGTCATGCCGCTGCACCGCCGCCGCCAACTGCTGAACCTGGCTAACGAGTACAAAATCCCCATCCTCGAAGACGCGGTGTACCATGAACTGCGCTTCGAGGGTGAATCGCTGCCGCCGCTGAAGGCGCTGGATGACAACGGTATGGTCATCCACGCCAGCGGCTTCACCAAGATGATGCTGCCGGGCATCCGCATCGGCTACCTGATTACCGACGGGCCGCACTACGAACGACTGGTGCGGGTGAAGCAGGCCGCCGATATTGCCACGTCGGGGCTGAACCAGCGCGCCATGCACCTGATGCTGGAACGCGGTGTGATGGCGCAGCAGCTGGAGCGTAACAACCGCGAACTGCTCCGCCGCCGCGACGTGGCGCTGTCATCCGCCGCGCGGCATCTGCCGCCGGGGTCAAAGTGGAACGTGCCGCAGGGCGGGCTGTACCTGTGGGTGCAGCTTCCCAAAACCGGCCCGTCCGCTGCCGAACTGTACGTGTCCGCCGTGCAGGCCGGCGTGGCCTATGCCATCGGCAGCGTGTTTTACACCAATAGCTGCGGCGGCCACCGCATCCGCATCAACTACGGCGTGAACAAACCAGCGGACATCGAAGAAGGGTTCAAGCGGCTGGGGCGCGCCTGGCGCGAACTGGCGTGCGACTACGCCGACATCGAAAAATCGCCACTGCTGTAAAACAAAAATCAACACAGAGACTCGGAGACACAGAGCCACAGAGAAGAATCCTCTGTGACTCGGAACCTCTGAGCCTGTGTGTTCTGTTTTTACCGTCCGGGGGAGAACAGGTCGAGCGTGTCGCCTTCGCGCAAGGGCTGCCGGAAACCGCCGTGAAACGTCAGGTTTTTGCCGTTGAGCTGCACGCGCCAGCCGGGACGCAGCAGGTAGACCGGCTTCACCCGCAGCCACAGATCGCGGTCGCTGTCCTCGCTCTCCCAGCCCACGTCAAACATGATCTCCCGCAGGCGCGGCGCATAATCCAGCAGCTTGCGCAGCACATCCACCACCTGATCGCCCGGCGAGAACCGCGCCGTCAGCCCCGGCTGGCCCCACTCGTGGCGCACCATCGCGTAGGCGCGAATCACAATCGGGTGGCTGCCCCGGTCGAGGTCGGCGGCGGTGGCATAGCCCAGATGCATCTGGTTTAGCTGCGCCAGCAGGTATTTATTCCAGCCGGACAGCGCCGGCGCGACCACCCGCACATCGTCGTGGGCGGACTGGATAAACCCGGCAAACGCGCCCAGCACCAGCCCGATGCTGCCGGTCACCCACATCGCCGGCGTTTCGATATGGCGCGGCCCGTGCCCGCCGTGAATCTGGCCGGCGCGGAACAAATACTGGGCGAAGTCCGCACCCAGATCGAGGCTGATGGTGCGCGCCAGCCAGATGGTGAAAAAGCGCCGCCGTTCCGCCAGATGCGCCGACTCCGCGCCGGTCTGCCAGCCGAGCACCTCCGCCGTTTCCGGCGTGCGCTGGAGATGCTCGTAGGTGTTGACCACCAGCTCGTACCCCCGCTGGAACAGCACATCCACCGTCTGGCGCATGGCGGCCTGCTCGGCGGGGGTTGGGCCGCTGAAGCGTAACATCGTTTCCCACGCCTGGCGCGGCGTTGGCCGCACACCCGGCACCGATAAAGCATCCCGCGCTGCCGTTTCTGAACCGTTGGTTTGCACCGGTGTAACCATGTGAGCCAGCCCTTCTCCGTATCCCACGCTGACTCTTAGTATAAGCCGAGTGGCTCGGTTCGCCTTAAGCTGGCTTAAGTTGGTCTAGCTCGGCCCGGCGAAGACGATGTGGCCGTCGTGCCACTCCGGTTCGGCTTCCAGGCAGGTCATGAGCTGTAAGAACCGCTGGTGCTGGTCGGGACTTTCGGCGTTGGCAAAATAGGCTTCTTTGCTCTCAAAAATCACCGCCAGCATAAATTCGCGCGGGTCACTGTCCATCTGGTAGACGTACACGGCGATTACGCCGGGTACGGGCACGGATTCGGTTTCGCTGGCGACTGTTATTAACTGCTGTTCCATCCCCGGTTTGGCCCGCATCCGCGCTATTGTGCCATACATACTGTTCCCTCCTGATAGCAACCTGTTATTCTTAAATAGCATAACACAGAGACACAAAGACATAGAGAAGTTACCCGTTGCCAGAAAAAACTGGAAACTGACAATTGGGAACTGGTAACTTCTGCCACACAGGATGCTTTTATCTTTCCAGCAGCAGGGCGTTATCCCGCACGCGGTCGTCGGCGGGGGTAATTGGCAGGCGCGTGAAGTCACCCAGGCGGTACAGGCCGACACGCACGCTGTAGCCGCCGGGTAGCGCGTCGAACGTCAGCGTATGGGTATCGGCAATCGTTACGCCGGCGCGCCACTGCGAGGTGGGATAGCGGCCATCCACCGGCGCAGTGTCGCGCTGGGCCACGATGTCGCCGGCGGCGTTAACGAGGTGAACAAACACCTGGTAATCCTCCGGCAGCGGCGCGTCCGTCTGCCAGTACAGCGTCAGGGTGAGGCGGTCGGGGCGATCGTCCAGCGTGTACGCCTGCAAGGTGATCGCGTCGCCAAAGCGGCGGTCAACTGTGATCGCACCCGGCGGTATCTCCACCGAGTCCGGTCGGTTAAGCGTGATGGGTACGCCGGCATAGCTGGCGGTGATGGCGTTGCTGTGGCGCGGCTGAAGGTAAACCAGCGCCGGCGTCAGCGGCGGGATGTCCGGCGGCAGTTCGACCATAACCGGCAGGCGTACCAGCGCGCCGTCCACGAACACGGCGGGCGCTTCTGCCGAGGCGTACTGCGTGGCGGCGTCGGGGCTGATGACGGCCACGCGCGCGGTCTGAATCGGGTAGGTGTTGCGCGGCAGGATGCCGCTGTACAGCGCGGTTATGGTTAAATGGTGTTCGTCGGCGCGCTCGACCTGCGGCTGCAAGGCGTACAGGCTGCGCCCCTCGGCGACAGCCAGCAGCGAGGCCAGTTCCGGCAGCGGCGTGTCATGGGTTGCGCGCCAGGCGGCTTCGGCGTCGGCCAGCAGCGCGGCGGCGCGGTCGGACTGCCCGGCCTGTTCCAGCGCCCGCGCCAGGAACACCCGCCCGGCGACCGCTGAACCGGCATCCAGCGCGCGCTGGTAAGCGGCCTGGGCGTCGTTGGCGCGGCCTTCCCGTAGCGCCAGATCGCCGGACAGCAGGTAATAGGTCTGCGCCGCGACGTTGTCCTCCCAACGGTCGGGGTGCAGTTTCACGCGGGGGTACAGCCAGCCGTCGTCGGTCGCCGGGTGCAGCGTAGCCAGCGCGCGGGGCATGTCACCCTGCGCCAGCGCCAGCGCCGCCTGCGCCAGCACGTCCGCCGCGCCCAGCCGCACCGGCGGCAGTTCCGCCAGCCATTTTTCGGCGGTCGCCCAGTGGCCAGCGATCATCAGCAGCGCGGCGCGGCGGCGGTGTGCGTCCGGCTGGTCAAACACGGCCAGGTGCTGCCACGCCAGCCGGTCGGTTTCGGTCACGACCAGCACCTGATTGACCTGTTCGTTGTTCAGCAGATAGGCAAAATCCGGCGTGAGCAGCGTCCGCGCCGCCAGCACGCGGGAAGCAGGATTGTCATTGTCAAGTGTATCCAGCAGAATGGGCAGGGCGGCAGTTGCGTCGCCGCGACCGGCCAGCGCATAGGCCATTGCATCCACCAGCACCGGCGTGTTGGGATAGAGCAGGCGCAGCGAATCCAACGCTGTCACCGCCGTATCAACCTCCCCCGCCAGCAGCGCGCTGAACGCCAGCCCCAGCCGGATACGATGATCTTCCGGCTGCTGCTCCGCCAGCGCCTGCCATTCGGCAAAGACCGGCTGCCACGCCGCCGCAGCGCCGGGAAACGCCGGCATGAAGCCATCCTGCCGGGAAGGTGGGTTCTGGCCGTAGAGCGTATTCATACGCTCATACAGGGCGTCAATCGCATCCGGCGTGATGTCCGGCGTGACGGCAAACACGAAATAACCGGCAGGCGTGTCCAGCAGCGTGAAGCGTTCCGGCTGCATCACAAGCTGCGGCAGGCGCGGGCTGTCGGCAGTGACCACAACGTGCGTCACGTCGAACTGGTGCAGGAAGGCCAGGTCCGCCGCGTCCAGCCAGGGCGCAGGCGGGCTGCTTCGGCCAAAGAAGCGGTTATCGCCCAAGCGGGCGGTGTTGCTGGCGGCGCGCCCGCCGGTGATGAGCGTGCCGGATACATTGTCGAGCACCACGCTGGAGACTTCGTAAGGGACAGCCAGCACACTGACGCGGTCGGCGGGCAGCACCCGGCGCAGGCTGGCGACCAGCGCCTCCTGGAACGGCTGCACCCGCCGTTCAACCTGCATCAGATTGTAGGCTTCGAGCTGGTCACGGGCGCTGGCCGGCAGGGGGAACGGCTCGAAAATGAGCACCAGCAGCGTTACCCCAACCACTGCCGCCGCGACAGGCTGCAACGCGCTCCGCGCGGCGGGCGCGCGCTCGGCCAGCCAGCGCAGGGCATTGTCCAGACTCAGGCCGAGAATCAGCGGAAGCGGCAGGATAAACACGGTCAGCAGCAGCCCTACCGACGAGGCGAAGCGGTTGTAGAAAGCGGTCAGGCCCGGCGTGAACGACAGCAGCAGCACCAGCAGCGTCACCGGCACGATAAACTGCGCCGCCAGGCTGCGCCGCCAGACCGGGATGAACGCCAGCCCCAGCACGATGGACAGGGCAATGAGGGGATGGTAGAAGAAGTCGGACGGTTCGCGCACGAAGGTATTGCCGACCAGCGGCAGCCCGCGCACCACCTGGAAATAGCCGCTGACGGTGGGCGTGTCGGCCTGCAGCGCGCGTTCGTTCACCAGACTATCGGCGGCGCTGAGGCCGGCGCGGTTGAGCCGCTGTAAAAACGGCAGCGCCAGCAGCAACCCCAGCGCCAGCGCCAGCGGCAGCAGCCGCCGCAGGCGATCACGGCCCGGCTGCGCCAGCCAGCGGACGACCAGCGTCGCGCCGGTGCTGAGCAGAAACAGCATGATAACAACCGGATGCAGCATCGCCAGCGCCGTGCCGGTCAGCAGCACCAGCACCAGATCACGGCGGCGGCACGTCCGCAGATATGCAAAGGCCGCCAGCCACGCCAGCGGCAGCATGATGGTGATCGCCATCTGCCGCAGCGAATTGATCTGGAAGACGGCAAAGCGGCCATAGGCGGTATAGGCCGGGTAATAGACGATGTTGTCCAGCGTCGGCAGCCCGGCCAGGACAAGCGCCGCCGCGCTCCACGCCGCTGCCGCCTCGCGCTGCGTGAGTTCGTAGGCCAGCGCAAAGACCAGCAGCGGCGCCATCCAGACCAGCAGCGGGTTGAGGTCGTACCAGATGATGTCACTGGCGCTGACACCGCTGCTCCACGACCAGGCGGCATGGCTGTACGTCCAGCCGTCGGTATCCATGCGGGTGTCACCGTTCAGCAGGCCGATCTGGCGCGACCGCAGCGGCACGTCGCGCGGGTACTGGCTGGGGTTCGTTACCAGCCAGTCGGCCAGCGAGATAAAAATGGTCTGGTCTTCAAAGCCCCAGAAGCGGTAGCGCCCGTTGAGGCCCACGCCGAACGTGATGACACAGGCCAGCGCCACCAGCGCGTACAGCGGCGCGGCGCGGCGGGTGAGGCGCCAGGGCGCTTCGGGCGCGGGGGGGCGCGGGGGCAGCAGCGCCAGCGCCAGCATGACGCCGTGCAGCAGCAGGATGTAGACCAGAACGGTGATCCACAGCACGCGGCAGAGGCCGCCCAGCGTGATCGTCAGCCCCAGGCCGCCAGCCAGCACCCACGCCAGCCGCACAATCGGGTGCGGGTGCGCGCCCCGCCCCAGCGCCCGCGCCAGCAGCCAGCCGGGTAATACAAGCTGCCCCAGCACGACCAGCACCAGCGCCAACCGGCTGCCGTGCAGCGGCCCGGCATGGAGCAGCGCCACCAGAAGCGATACAATAATCAGGCCGAGTTCAGGACGACGGCCAGCCAGACGTTGAGTTTGAAACCGCATAGGGAAATAGAAAACATATGTCAGAGTTGCAGGGCGAGATTGTAACCGAACGACATTCAGCATACAAGGACAGGCAGGCGACGGCTGAGAGCCGCTATGATGTCTGCATCTTCCTGCATCATGGCATGGTCAATGATGGCCGCACGCTCCGCGAAGCGTCCAGTCTGGCGGCGCAGGGCTGGCGGGTGGTGGTCATCGCCATGGTCCTCGGCGGCTTTGACCTGCCAGCGCGCGAGGTGATAAACGGCTTTACCCTGATACGCATCACGCCACAGGCGCTGCGAAAAACGCTGCCGGGGTCGTGGGGCAAGCTGCTGCGACTGGTGCTGGCGATTCCCGCCATCATCCGCGCTTTCCGACAGGCAAAGGCGCGCGTCTACCACATCAACGATTTTCCCGGCCTGGTGATTATGGCGCTGTCCGGCATACGCCGCCCGGTGGTCTACGAAGCGCGCGAACTGTTCTTCGACCGCTGGCCGCGCGGTGTGAACTACAGCCTGAAACATCTCATCCGCTTCTTCCGGCCTCTCGAAAAAGTGCTGGCGCGGCGAACCGCCGCCGTCGTCACCGTTAACGATCTGATCGCAGACATCCTGGCGGCGAAGTTCGGCATTCCGCGCCCGGTGGTGGTCCGCAGCGCCGTGGATTTGCGCCAGGTTGAGCCGCCAGCGGCGGATTTCCCAGCCGGGCGGCGGCTGCTGGCGCATACCGGCAATCTGGATGATGGCCGGCATCTGGCGGAACTGGTGGCGTCGCTGGCGCACCTGCCGCCAGACGTGGGTCTGGTGCTGATGGGCGATGGCCCGCTGCGCGGCCAACTGGTGGCGCAGGCCGAGTCGCTGGGAGTGGCGGAGCGCCTGTTTATCATCCGGCCCGTTCCCCCCAACACAATCGCGTCCACGCTGGGGCAGGCAGACGTGGCCGCCGTGCTCACCTCGCCCCACATTACCAACAACTACTACGCGCTGCCCAACAAGTTTTTTGAAGCGGTCGCCGCCGGGCTGCCCATCGTGACCAGCCCGATACCGGCGGTGACGGCGCTGGTAAAGCAGTACGAGCTGGGCGTGACCTGCGACCCCACCAACCTGGCCTCGATTGCCGAGGCGGTCTTAACCGTGCTGCAGCCGGAACACTACGACCGCTACCGGGCCAACGCGCAGAAAGCACGCGAGGCGCTCAACTGGGTTGCCGAGGAGCAAAAACTGGTGGCGCTGTATGAACGTATTCTGGGAACAAGTGCCGTAGGGACGCGGCGTGCCGTGTCCCTACCGGATAACGGGACGCAGCCGTGACCCCGGTAGACATCTGCATGGTGGTTCATAACCGGGTTGACCACGACAGCCGCGTGCAGCGGGAAGCGGCGGCGCTGGCGGCGCAGGGCTGGCACGTGGTTGTGGTTGGTGTCGCTATGGACGGAGATATCCCGCCGGAAACGGAAGTTATGGACGGCTATACCGTCGTTTACGTCGCGCCGCGCCTGCTGCGGCGATGGCTGCCAGGCAAAACCGGCAAGCGCCTGCGGATTCTGGCGTCCTGGGTGCTGGTGGCGCGGCGGCTGCGGCAGATCAACGCGCGTGTCTATCACGGCCACGACTTCACCGGCCTGCTGTCCATCGCGCTGGCGGGGATTCGCCGCCGCCCGGTGGTGTATGATTCTCACGAACTGTTTTTTGACATGAAGATCGGCGGGCAGTTCCGGCTGAATGACCTGATGCGCCTGCTGCGCCCGCTGGAAAAGGTGCTGGCGCGGCGGGCAGCGGCGGTCATCACCGTGAACGATTCGCTGGCCGACCATCTGGCGCAAAAACTCGACATTCCGCGCCCGCTGGTGCTATGGAACACCGTTGATCTGCGCCGGAGCGAGCCGCCGGCTGCGACATTTCCGCTGGATGGCAAGTCAGTGGTGGTTCATTCCGGCGGAATGAGCTATGGCCGGCATCTGCCGGAGCTGGTGGCGGCGCTGGCACATCTGCCGCCAGAGGTCGGGCTGGTGCTGCTGGGGGACGGCTATCTGAAGGACTCCCTGCTGCAACAGGCGCAATCACTGGGGATTGCTGACCGCGTCGCGGTAGTGCCAACCGTGCCGGTGAAGACGGTCGCGCCAACGCTGGCACAGGCACAGGTCGCCGCCGTGCTGATCTCATCGGCGGCGACCAGTTTTCATTTCTCGCTGCCGAACAAGCTGTTTGAGGCCATCGCCGCCGGTTTGCCGGTCGTCGCCAGCCCGATACCGGAGGTGAAGGCGCTGGTAGACCGCTACGGCCTCGGTCTGACCTGCGACCCGACCGACCCCGCCGCGATTGCCGCCGCGATTCGGACGATCCTCCAGCCGGAGCAGTACAAACGCTTCCGCACCAACGCGGAGAAGGCACGCGAAGAACTCAACTGGGAGCATGAGGAAAAGAAGCTGATCGCGCTGTACCAACGCCTGCTGGGTGGGTAGAGGCCGCCGCGCCATCCATGAAATACAACAGCGCCGGGGCTGCCGGCGCTGCTGTACAGGGGGTGTTGGCTGGAAGTTTACTCGCTCCTGTCGCCACGATAGCGGTAGCGCCGCACCGCGTAGGACTGCGGCGTGCTGGTGCTGTCGGTCGTCTCCCGCGTGGTCAGATCCACGTCGGTGGAGGCGCGGCTGGTCGTGTCAACATTGTTGTTCCATGCCGGCGGCGCATCGGTAACGGACGTCTGGCGGTGCTGGCGTTCCTCGGCCAGATCAACCGCCGTGTACGGGTCGGACTTGGGGTCAAACCCCTGCCAGCCGCGCATCCGCCACTGCGTCACCCGCTGTTCGATGTCAAACGGGTTGTGAGTCCGCAGAATGTCAATCGCGGCCTGCACCCGGTCCTCGTCCGCCGTCACCGTGACCAGGGCGCTGCCGCGCCGCAGCGACTCGGCATAATAATCGGCTTCGTTGTCCGGCACGCCCATTTCGATCAGCGATGCTGTGATGCCGCCGGTTACGGCGCCCGCCGCCGCGCCGATAACACCACCGGTCGCGCCGCCCAGCGCCGCCGCCAGCGGCCCTGCCGCGATAATCGGCCCGATGCCAGGGATGGTGATCGCCGTCAGGCCGGCGACGATGCCGGTCAGGCCGCCGATGATGGCGCCAAAACCCGCGCCTTCACTGCCGCTGACGTCTTCTTCTTCCAGGCGGCTAACCGCCACGTCCTCATCGCCGGCATGGACGTAGCGGCTGAAGCGGCCTTCCGAATCATTTACCGCCAACCCGATATTGCTGCGTTCGTAACCTGCCGCCACCAGATCGCGCACGGCAGCCTGGGCAGTCTCCAGATCGTCATACAACGCCAGAACCGTTTCCCGCATGGTTTTACCCTTTCCTTTACACCTCTCACCTGGCAGGGACATGGCGGTGCCACGTCCCTGCAACCTCGGCTTACTCATTTGCTTTCAGGGTAAACCGGTTTGCGAGCCGACACAACAGTAAGCGTGGGGATTTTTCGTTAGTCCAGGTGGATACCTTCGCTTTAGGACGGGTGGCTTAGACAAACTCCACACCAGCACCGCCATGACGGACGCCATGCCACGCCAGCGCCAGCGCGATCACGGTGTCGTCGTGCTGTCCCAGCGGGGCACTGTAGCGGTACGTGCCGCCCGGCAGCCGTTCCAGGCTGTAGGCCGCCAGTTCGTGCAGCAGCGTTTCGTCCGGCAGCAGCGCCAGGTCGCGCCGTTCCAGCGCCAGCGCCAGGTCTTCGATCAGCGGCCCCTTGCTTTTGACAGTGGTGGCAAACGGGCGCACCGGCAGCCCTTCCGCCTGCAACGCCTCGATATTGACCGAACCGATGCTGTTGGACTCCGCCCAGATGACCACCGGCTGCCAGTGGTCGTACAGCGCCCGCAGCCGCCCACGCTGGAGCGACCAGTTGATTTGATTGAAGCGGTCCATGGCGACCATCTGCCGGCGGTCAGCGTCCAGCACCACCAGCGCCGTGTAGTCGCCGCTGCGCCCCCAGTCGCAGCCGATGACGTAGCGCGTTCCGGCCTGTGGCTGGGCGTCCGGCGGCGCGGTGGCGGCGTCGCGCAGGCCGCGAAACACCAGTCCGGAGTCCTCGCTGAACTGCGCCAGGTATTCCTGCTGCCAGACTCGCTCCGGCGTCTGGCGGCGAATCGCATCCAGTTCCGCCGGCGCGATCAGCGGATTGTCGTAGGACGTGAAGTGGAACGACTGCCACTCCGGTTCGTGCGGGTCCAGTCCCCGTTGAAACAGTTCCCAGAACCAGTTGCGCCCGTTCGGCGACGACAGGAACAGCGCCTTGCCCTGCCGTTCCAGCAGCATGGGGCGCACCACTTCCGGCCAGACGTCCGCCGCCATGAAGGCGGCTTCGTCCAGCACGGCCAGGTCCAGACCCGCGCCGCGCAGGTTGTCGGCGCTGTGGGTGCTGCGGATCGCCAGCCAGCCGCCTTTAACAAAATCAATCCGGCGCTCGTCGTTGTTGATTTCCACTTCGTCACGCGTCCGGCAGGCGCGCTTTAAGTCACGCCATACCTGGCTTGCCATTTTGTAAGTAGGCGACAGCCACCAGCAGCGCGCCCCTTCCGACGCCGCTTCCACGATGGCAATCTGGCCGAGCGCCGTTTTGCCGAAGCGCCTGCCACAGGCAACGACACGGAAGCGCGCCTTAGACTTCAGAATCGTCGTCTGCCCAGGGTGGGGTATGATGAGTTGAGCCATCGGGGTAGATATACTCGATCTGTCTAATCTCACCATCGGAACTGGACGGCGGCAGCTTTTCGGCCAGCTTAATCAGCCGGTCTACCAACTGCGCCAGGGCGCTGGCGTGCTGGTTCAGCGGCGCGTCGTCAATCTTGGCTTCCAGCGAGTTCGCCAGCCGCAGCACATTGTCTATCAACCGCTGGCGCATCTGCGCCAGCGCCCGTTCCACATCGGCTGCTTCCTCGGCCTGCCGTGCCTGCCGCGCCCAGGTGCGCAGTGTTCGCACCGGAATGCCGGTTTCCTGGCTCGTCTGGCAGCAGTTGCCGCCGTTGGCCTTCAGGCACTCCAGCGCCTGACGCCGGTCGTCGTCGGTGTACCGTCGGGACATCGCGCCTCCTGAAACAGACAATGTAGGGGTTTATCGGCGATAAGCCCCTACAATGGGACAATACTGTACCGGCCCGCGCTGGCGGACTCGCCGTCCGGCTAGTGGCGGAACGCGGCGCCGTGCCTCTGGTTGCCGCCCGCGCCGCCGAGCGCAGTGGCCGGTGACTGTTTATAGATTAGCACAAAAGTTCTACAAGGGGGTGAACTTTTGTTTAAACATTTGTTTTTCTTTTCGGAGACCAGTCTGCCTTTGTTTGTTATTTTCGGCCTGTTCGGTATTGACAGAACAAACCGAACCGGATATGCTGGTGGTGAGTTATGGTAGAGGTATAAGTTTTCGGTTGGCCGCGCCGGACGCTGAAAGCCGGACGGCTGAAGGGCAAAAGCCACCTGGAAGGTGGCTGGCAGGACGAGTGAGCCATGTGCTTCAGCCTGCTAGAAGCCGGCTTACTGGGATCATGAGGCCAGAGGGCTTTCTTCTGAATGGGGACGGCTGTCCCCTGAGTGAAGCCCTGGCGGCGCATCACGCTTCGTGTCTGTCCATAAACCCTTCGCAGGGGCACGGCATGCCGTGCCCCTACTGGCAAATAAAAACGGTTTACGGACAGGTTCTTAACCGGGTACGCATGGGGCGCACGGCGGTGCGGCCCGACCATACGGGAAAACCACATGGACAACCAGCAGCAATTTGTTGAAGACTGCGGCCTGTACTTTGAGAAGATCGGTCTGACGCGAATGGCCGGACGCATCATCGGCTGGCTGCTGATTTGCGACCCGCCGCAGCAAACCATGACCGACATCGTGGACGCGCTGCAAGCCAGCAAAAGTTCGATCAGCACATCACTGCGGATGCTGGAACAGGCGTCCCTCATCCAGCGTTTCACCCGCCCTGGCGAGCGCCGCGATTATTACCGGCTGGCGCCCGATCTGTGGATCTGGTCGTTTAAAGCGCGGATGCACCTCGTCACCGAACTGCGCGAACTGGCAGAACACGGCCTCACGCTGCTGGCGGACGAACCGCCGGACCAGCGCCGCCGCCTTGAACTCATGCGCGACGTAAACGGCTATCTGGAACGTGAATTCCCGAAGCTGCTGGATGGCTGGCAGCAGGAAAAGAAGGCGAAAGGATACGGCGAATGAAAATCCTCATCCTCACCATCGGGTCACGCGGGGACGTGCAGCCGTTTGTGGCGCTGGGACGCGGCCTGCAAGCTGCCGGCTTTGCTGTGACGCTGTGTACGGCCAGCAGCTACGCATCGTTTGTCACCGATTACGGCCTCAAATACGCCCACATGGACGACGGCCTCATCCGGCTGGCGGACACCAAAATGGGGCGCGCCGCCGTCGAAGGCGGCAGCAAGCTGGAACTGATGAAGCAGGTGCAGCCGATCATCCGCCGGATGCTCAACGACGCCTGGGCAGCGGCGCCGGGCGCGGACGCGATCATCTACCATCCCAAGACGCTGGCGGGCTATCACCTGGGGGAAAAGCTGGGCGTGCCGGTGTTTCTCAGCCTGCCGCTGCCGATGTATACGCCGACCAGCGCCTTCCCGAACCCGGTTTTTAACCTGCGGCTGGGCGGCTGGTTCAACCGCCTGACATACGCCATGCTGCCGCTGTTAAGCGCGCCGTACATGGGCACAGTCAACGCCTGGCGCAAGGAAGTGCTGGGGCTGCCGCCGCGTTCGCGCCTTGCGGGTGAAACAACCGCGCCGGATGGCAGGCCAATGCCAACGCTTTACAGCTACAGCGCCTACGTCGTGCCGACGCCGCCGGACTGGCCGGAAACGGCAGTCGCCACCGGCTACTGGTTTCTCGACCGGCGCGACGACTGGCAGCCACCCGCCGATCTGGTACGTTTTCTCGATGCCGGCGCGCCGCCGGTATACATCGGCTTTGGCAGCATGACCGGCACGCAGCCGGAGGCAAAAGCGCGGATCGCGCTGGAAGCCCTGGCGCAGACGGGGCAGCGCGGTCTGCTGGCGACCGGCTGGGGCGGACTGAAAGCGGCGGATTTACCGCCGACCGTGTTCGCGCTGCAGGAAGCGCCGCACGACTGGCTGTTCCCGCGCGTGGCAGCGGTCGTGCATCACGGCGGCGCAGGCACAACGGCAGCCGGTCTGCGAGCAGGCAGACCAAGCATCATCTGTCCGTTTATGGGCGACCAGTTCTTCTGGGGGCAGCGGGTCGCTGATCTGGGCGTCGGGCCGCAGCCGATACCGCAGAAGCAACTTACTGCCGACCGTCTGGCGGAAGCGATCAGGGCGGCAGCCAGCGATACTGCCATGCAGCAGCGGGCGGCGGAACTGGGGCAAAAA
Organism: Chloroflexota bacterium; assembly: GCA_016223085.1. GTDB lineage: Bacteria > Chloroflexota > Anaerolineae > Aggregatilineales > Phototrophicaceae > CFX2. The sequence goes on along the minus strand of JACRPS010000019.1, from coordinate 10,732 downwards.
CTGCGCGCGGAGGATGGCGTTGGGCGAGCTGTTGCCATCATCCGGCAGCGGCTGGGGGTCGCTCAGGCTGAAACGGCGTAATCCTCTGCAGGGGCGCAACAGCCGTGCGCCCCTACGCCTGTTCATCTACCAGCAGCCGGATACTGCGCGCCACCCCCGGCTGCCGTTCGATCAATCCCTTGCCTTCCAGCTTATCCAGATAACGGTAAACATTGCCGGGCGAAATATAACAGGCGCGCGCGATTTCGCGGATGCTGGGCGCGTAACCCCACTCGCGGATGTAGACCCGGATGAACGCATACACGGCGTAAACAGTTTGCTCGTCCACCAGACCTCCGAACGGTGTAACAAGAATCAAACGGATGACTATACTATCACAGTTTAGAACAATTTTTCGAGAACGCAAACCGTTCGGGTTTGGGTAGAAGTTGGTTGGGGGATAAGCAGGGACGGGATATATCCTGTCCCTACGTCACCATTCTCACCATCCGCTCGTGACCGGCATAGTCCCGGATAAGCTGAATGTCGGCCTGCGGGAAGGCCTGCCGCGCCAGCGCCAGCGCCGCCGCGCCCTGCTCCGCGCCGATTTCCAGCAGCAGGAGCGCGCCGGGATGGCATACGGAAGGGGCCTGCGTCAGCAGCCGCTGCACCAGATCGAGACCGTCCGCGCCGCCGTCCAGCGCCAGACGCGGTTCATGGCGGCTTACGGCGAGGTGCGGCAGATCATCGCTGGCGATATACGGCAGGTTCGCCAGCAGCAGTTCAACGTAAATGTTGTGTGCGATCAGGGGTTGCAGCAGATCACCATGCAGAAACGTGATGCTGACGCTGTGCAAGGCGGCATTGCGCCGGGCAACGTCCAGCGCCGCCGGGCTGATGTCGGTCGCGTAAACCCGTGCTGACGGCACATTGGCCGCCAGCGTGACCGCCAGCGCGCCGCTGCCCGTGCCAACATCCACCGCCGTTAACATTGGCCGCTGCCGGGCGAAGGCCAGCGCGGCTTCCAGCAGCAGTTCGGTTTCGGGTCGCGGCACCAGCACGTCCGGCGTGACGATGAAGTCGCGGTCGTAAAACGCGCGCCGCCCCAGCAGGTACGCCAGTGGCTCGCCGGCGGCAGCGCGTTCCAGCCACGCGGCATACTGCGCCGCCTGCGTGTCGGTCAGCGGCTGTTCCGGGTGCGCCAGCAGGAAGGCACGGTCAACCCCCAGCACCGCGCCCAGCAGCGCCTGCGCGTCGGTTGCTTCAAGCCGCCCTCGCGCCAGTTGCAGGGACTGGGCGATTGTAAGCCGTTCAGTCATCTTTTAATCCAGCTATAACGTGTTCTTAGCACTTTCTTACAGGGCGTGCCGTATCTTTGTTGTGGGCTTTGCTTAAGGAAAAAGCAAGCCGAATGATGTTATTGTAAGGTCGAATGACCGGAAGTATAGGGAAGAAACACAACAATGTACCGTCACGTTACCAAACATTACGCTGAAACGCTGAAGTCCACCTGCAAGTACTGCCACAAAACGCCGGCGCTGTGGCACTACGTCGGTAACGAAAAAATCTGCGTTCACTGTGGCACGCGGGTGTACAACTCCGCCGTCGTGCCCGTCGCCGGTGACAGCGGCAGCACACGCGCGTTTAAGAGCCACTAAACCGCGCTTCCCGGCGGGGTCAGGCCACCCACATATCAAAGGTGAACAGGGTCGCCAGTAGGCCCAGTAACAGGATGCTTATCAGGCTCCAGCTACGGTCGAAGGCCGGGCTTCGACCGAACCACGCCAGCAGGATATAAATCGAAGGCACGGCCACCACATACCGAATCATACTCTGGGGGACGCCGCTGGTGAAGGAGATCGCCAGCACAGCCAGCCCGAACAACGCCACACCCGGATAGCGGGGAAGCGTGAACAGGCACGCCACCAGCGCGAGCGCCATACTGGCGAATTCAAGCGTGTAGTAAGCGGCGGTCTGCGGATTCGCGCCGCCAACCAGCTTCAGCGCATCCGACCAGGCCTGCACCGACTGTTCCACCAGCAGCGCCCCGCGCGCGAAGTACCCATCTTCGACGGCATGGAACGACGCGCCTAGCGTCGCGTTCCAAACGAGATACGCCGCCAGCGGCAGCAGCACCCCCACCGCGCCAGCCAGCCGTTCGCGGCTGAGCGTCAACCAACCGGCACCCCGCGCCGGCTGCGACCACGCCAGCGCCAGCGGCAGCACCAGCGCCACGCCAACTGCCCGCGTCCACACCGCCAGCGCCGCCAGTATTCCCGCCGCCAGCAGATGATTGCGCCGGATGAGCGCCAGTGACGTAAACGCCAGCCCGACAAACAGCCCTTCGCTATACACCTGCGCCAGGAAAAAGCCGGACGGGAACACCACCAGATAAAACGCGGCGCGCAAACCGCCCGCGTCCGCCAGCCGGTCGCGGGTGAGATCGTACAGCGCCAGCATGGCGGCCAGCGTCCCCAGCAGCGACACGATCACCCCCGCCAGCGTGGACGTGGCGACCGGCGTCAGACCGAGCAGCGTCAGCGGCGCGGCGACGAGACGCGTTACGTAAGGGTACAGCGGAAAGAAGGCGTAATTCAGCGACAGCGGTTCGCGCAGCACCGAGGCATCCCGCCGATTCGACAGTTCAGCGCCAGGCACGTCGGGCAGAATCGCCCGCACGGCGGGATCATCATAACCAACCGTCGCAATCGAGAGATAAAATTCGGAATCCCACGACACCTGACCGTTCATAAACGGGTCGTTCAGGTAGGGTTTACCGCGCTGCGCGCCGAAGTCCGTTTCGCTGCGCGTCCACAGCAGGGCGTAATCCGGGCGCGCCAGTTGGAGGCGGCGGGTGACAAACGTCTGGAACGCCAGCAGCACCACCAGCCAGGCCAGCCAGATGAGGACAATGGACCGGACCGACGAAGCGGAACGCAGCCAGCGCAGGGAGAAGCGGTCGGACATGAGAAGCCTCGCAAGGGGGTTCCATTTCAAAAAAAGTTTAATTCCATGATAAATGAAGCCGCACAAATCCGGTAGTGAAAAACATCACAAAAGCAGGGGCATGGCGGCGCGGTATCCCATTGTGTGCCGGGATAAGCCTTCTGCGCTGCATTTCGCCGGGAGTTAAAACCTCCCGGCTGTCGGAACACCAAGCCCATCCCTAAAGGGACTTCCTCCGGTCGCTGAAGGGGCTGCAAGGCGAACGTGTGTTTTCGATAGCGCCTTGAGGGCGCTGGTGACGCGAACCATGGGACACGCCGACGCGGTGTCCCGACAGCCTTCCCCTTTGCGTTGAATCTTCTCTCTGCGTCTTTGCTTCTTCGCGCCTTTGCGTTAAGTGTTATCCATAAACCCTTCGTAGGGGCACGGCATGCCGTGCCCCTACCGACAAATAAAAGAGGTTTACGGATAGGTTCTAAGTTTTCCCTCTACGCTCGCCAGCGGTGGCCTTCGTCCACCATCGCCAGGTAGTTTGACACCGGGATGTAATTGGCGACGCTGTTGCCCGTTCCAAGCGCGTAACCGCCGCCCGGCATACAGGCATCAAGCACCTGCCGCACGCGCGCCCGCACCTGCGCTTCCGTGCCGCGTGTCAGCAAATCCACGTCAATCCCACCGGCGATACCCACCCGCTGCCCGTAACGCGCCTTAAACTGCTCCACCGGCACAATCACGTCTTCAAACGAGTGTTTCACGTCCATACAAACATCGTCAATGAGATCGTCCATGATCGCTTCCAGGTTGCCGCACGAGTGCAGGATGTAGAGCTTGCCGCGCGCGTGGGCCAGTTCCGCCAGCTTCTTATGATAGGGCAACACGTAGCGCCGCAGGTGTTCCGGCGCGACCATCGTCGCCGTCTTGAAGCCCATGTCGTCGCCGGTCATCAAGCCGCCCACGCTGTCCATCTGTAACACAGTTTCGGAAATTGGCACAAAGATGTTCCAGATGCGCTCGACCATCGCTTCGATCAAATCGGGCGCGTCGTACAGCGCCAGCGCAAACGGGGCATAACCCATCAGCCACATCAGTGGTTCGAGCATCCCGTAGGGGCTGATGATCAGCTTCATGCCTTCCGGCAGGATGCGGTTCGCCAGTTCGATTTCCGAGAAATCGGCGTCGGCGGCCTTTGGCCAGGGATATCTTTCAAAATCGTCCCAGTTGGCAATCGGGCCGTCGCTCTCGCTCTGCCATTCGCGCTGGCCCCGGCTGAGCGCCGCCGTGTCTTCAACCGTCGCGCGCGGCATGGGCAGGCGCAGGCCGCAGCGCAGCCGCACGCTGTCGTAACCCAGGCTGTGCCAGAACTGCACCTGAACGCGCGTCCAGGCGTCTTTCTCACTCCGGTCGCGGGGCGGGGTGTAGGTCACGCCCATGACGCGGGCGATCACTTCGTCGTCGGCTTTGAGTTCCAGCAGCGGCACACGCTCCGGCTGGTGCTGGCGCGACCTATCCGTAAACCTCTTTTATCTGTCGGTAGGGGCACGGCATGCCGTGCCCCTACGAAGGGTTTATGGATAGATATTTAATCATCGTCCACTCGCTCAAGATAGGGTTCGATCGAATGATGGTTGTGGTGTGCCTTCTGATTCTCAATATAGTCAATCACGAAAGGCAGGTTCTTCGCGCCGAAGGTTAAAACGCCATAGCTGTTTTGCCAGCGAGAATGCGTATCCAGGTTTGGGAACATCTGGTTTATCTCATGCGCGGATAATCCTTTAACGTTGCGAATCCATTCAGCAGCGGCAACTTTTGGTGGAATGCTGACGGCTACATGAATATGATCGGCAACGCCATTCATGGCGAGAATATCACAGGCCATATCAGTGGACTTCCGCCTGACGGATTCGAAAATCACCTTTTCCATCTGGGAGGTAATCACAGGTTCACGCCGGTACGTTGTCCAGATCACATGAAAATAACATCTCCAGAATGACATGAGATGTTTTCTCCCCCTTGCGCCGCCAGAGGCTAAAGCCATCTGGCTACCGGAAAAACCAAGCGCACTAAAGGCGCTCATATAACTTCAATCATACCGCCTTCAGCCCCTTCAGTGGGCTTGTCTTTTATGACAGCCGCACGGCTTCAGCCTGCGGCGGATATTGGGTTACGCTTTTCGCTTTCCCCTACGCCTCAATCGCGTGTTCTTCACGCGGCGCGCCGAGGAACGCTCGCTCGCGCTCCACGATCTCAGGCTCCAGCTTGACGATCAGCGGCGCGGGTTCGCGCAGCGCCTGTCCGGGCTGGAGCGCGCTTTTCTCCCATTTACCAATCGCCGCGCGACCGTCGTACACCAGCGCCTCGTGGCGGCGGCTGGCTTCGGCGTATTCGACAATGTTCAGGTCGCCAAACAAGTGCCCGTCGTAGCCGAGGTATTGGTGCAGCTTTTGCGACGTAAACGGGATAAACGGCGCCAGCAGCACCTTCAGATTGTCAATCACGCGCAGCACGGCGTACACCGAACGCGCCGCGTCCGCCGGGTCGTCCTTGATCGTCTTCCAGGGGGCGCGCCGGTCGAGGAAGCCGTTGGCGTCGCGCGCCAGCGCCATCGCCGCTTGCAGCGCGTCGCGCAGCCTGACCGCCTCGATCAGCCCGCCGATGTGCCCAAACGCGGCTTCGCTCTGGGCGATGATCGCTTCATCGTCTGGAGTCAGCTTATCGTAGACCGGCACTTTGCCGTCAAAGCGTTTGTAGGCGAAACTCAGCATCCGGTTCGCCAGATTGCCCCAGGCCGCCAGCAGTTCGCCGTTGACGCGGTTTAGAAAGCCCTCCCAGGAAAAGTCGGAGTCCGCCGTTTCCGGGAAGGTGGCCGCCACGTAATAGCGCACGGCATCCGACTGGTAACGTTCGAGGATGTCCGGCAGCCAGATCGCCCAGTTGCGGCTTTTGGAGAACTTGTCGCCTTCGATGTTCATGAACTCGTTGGCGGGCACGTCATAAGGCAACTGTAGGGACACGGCATGCCGTGTCCCTACGGCAGCATTGTTATAAATCCCATCCACGCCGATCAGTTCCGCCGGCCAGATGATGGTGTGGAACGGGATGTTGTCCTTGCCAATGAAGTTGTAGATTTCGGCGTCGGGGTTGTACCACCAGTCCTTCCAGGTGTCCGGCTGCCCCGTGTTTTTGGCCCATTCGACGCTGGCCGAAAAGTAGCCGATAACCGCCTCGAACCACACGTACAGCTTTTTGTCGTCCCAGCCTTCCAGCGGCACATTCACGCCCCAGTCAATATCACGCGTGATGGGGCGGCCCTGCAGGCCATCGGCGATGAAGTTGCGGCTGAAGCGCACCACGTTGGGCCGCCAGTGGTGTTCGTGCCGGCTGATGTAATCCAGCAGTTGCGGCTCGAACTGTGCCAGATCGAGGAAGTAGTGTTCGCTCTCCCTGATCGTCAGCCTGTCGGACGGGTTGCCCTTGTTGTGCGGGTTAATCAGCAGCGTGGCGTCCAGCAGGTTGCCACAGTTGTCACACTGGTCGCCGCGCGCGCCCTGGTAGTGGCAGATGTAACACTCGCCTTCAACATAGCGGTCCGGCAGGAAGCGTTTTTCCAGTTCGCTGTACAGCAGCTTCTGCCGCTGTTTGTACAGGTGGCCTTTTTCCAGCAGCTTCAGGAAAAAATCCTGCGAGACTTTATGGTGATTTTCGGTATCAGTATGCGTGAACAGGTCGTAGCTGATGCCGATCTTCTGCTGCGTCTGCAAAAAGCGCCGGTGATAATGCTCAAACACCTGCCGCGCCGGGATGCCGCGTTTGTCCGCCTCGACCGAAATCGGCGTGCCGTGACTATCCGACCCCGACACCATCAGGACGCGGTTGCCCTTTAGCCGGTGATAGCGCGCGAAAATATCGGCGGGCAGGTACGCGCCCGCCAGGTGGCCGACGTGTAAATCGCCGTTGGCATACGGCCAGGCGACGGATACGTGAATGGGCTTGGGCATAATCGTGATCGCTCCTTATCAGCGGGTCGGTTGCCGGTCTACTCGCGTCTACTTTACCTTAATTCCCAAGTCCTGAGTACTGAGTGCTGAGTGCTGAGAAAAAGGCAAAACTCAGTACTTTGAACTCAGTACTCAGGACTAAATAAAAAACCGCCTGCCCGCATTGGGGACAGACGGTCTGTTGGCTGCGCCTGACTTCACTCATCAGGCATGACACAGCGCCCTACGTCCGTCCCGACGCGGGTCACGCATGGACATCATGCCCAGGGTGAAGAAAAGCCGTTTCGTGTTCATAGGCCACAGTATAGCCAGATCAACCGACCGGAGTCAAGCGCCGACTTACGTAAACACCTTTTCATCCAGCGCTGTCTTCAGGCCTTCCAACTGCGGTACCTGGCTGAAGCCCAGCCGCCTGACGTCCGCACTGACCAGCGAATCGACGCGGCGGCGGGTGATGCCAGCGCCGGCGCGGCGCAGCACCTTGCACAGGCAGTAAGTGAAAATACCCCGATAGGCACCTTCCATCCAGGTTTCCGCCGAGGTCTGGTAATCGCGGCAGCCGGCCCAGACGACGTGGTTCAGCCGCGCTTCGACCGCCTCGCGCTGCCCTGCCACCGGTTTCAGCAGCCCCTGCAGCGGGACATCAGGATGCGCGTCCAGGAAATAACTGTATTCCAGCGGTGGTTCAACATAGCGGATGGTCACTTCCGGTTCACTGCCGTTGCCGTCTTCCATCAGGCGGGTTATCGTGCCGGAATGACACGAGTCGAAAATGACATCCATATTCACCCCGGCAGGCAGACCGGCCAGTAGCTTGCGCAGGTCATCATCCTTAATCATGCCGGCGGTCGCGTAATCATGCGGGCAAATGGTTTCATCCTTTTTGTCAACTTCGTCGCAGTCGAGGTCAACCATCTGCGAGCCGTGCCCGGAATAATAGAAAATCAAAATATCGCCCCGTTTCGCGCCAGTGACCAGCCATTGAAGTCCGTTGAGGATGTTCGCTCGCGTCGCGCGGGCATCGGTCAGAAACCGCATCGTCCGGGGGGACGGCGGAACGATACCGAGCGTATTCAGGGTGTGGGCCATGTCGCGCACGTCGTTGACACAACCGCGCAGATCAGGCCCGCCCGGCCCAACCGGTGCATAATCATTGACACCGACCAGCAGTGCTTTCCGTAACATCGGTACACTCTCCTTGTAGAAAAAGAAAAACCGAAAGCGGACTCTGGTTAGGGGTCTGCCTTCGGCAGCTACGTTCGGACAATGGTGATGGCTGCCGCTGTTATGCTTTCAACGGCAGTTTATATTATACTGCTAATTTATATATTAATCAGTAAAGGTAGCGTAAGCACCTGGGGGCAACTTGTGCTTTTATTCACGAAAGAGCAAGGGTGGGAGGCCAACAGGATAGCCTCCCTGGTTAAAACGTGGTTAGCTGCTGCCCATTTTCCACTGGCCGTGTGGCTGGCTCTGCGTCTGCCCCATCATCATGCTTGCCATCTGGCGGCAGGAGTCGGCGCAGCGGCGGCACATATCGGCGCACTGCTTCATCATCGGATCGCCAGGGTCCACCCGGTCGCAGTCGTCGGCGCAGCGCGTGCAGACTTCGGCACACACGTTGCACACCATCCCGTGCAGCTCCGACCCGCGAATCATAAAGTCGGCGCTGGTGTGGCAAATCTGCGCGCAGTCGTGCAGCAGGCGAATGTGGCTTGGTTCGGCGTGTTTGCCGCCCATTTGCAGGCAGTGCTGCTCGGTTTCCATACAGATACGGTGGCAGTCCTCGCAGTTTTGAATACACTGCTGCATCTCCGGGCTGCGATGCATTCCCGTCATCATCTCGGCGTCTCCTTATACCAATAAACCGTTAGCTGTATCGTAACAGGGAGTGCATAAAAAGGACGTTAGCCGCCCGCCGGGAAGATCATGCAGGTGGTTGTGCCGTGCCCGTACAGCTTGCCCGCCCGGTCAAACACTTTCGCCTCCGCCGTCGCCAGCCGGCTGCCCCGGTGCAGCACCGCGCCCTCGCAGCGGATTGCGCCGGTATCCTTCGTCAGCGGGCGGACGAAATTGACGTGCAGTTCCAGCGTGGTATAGGCAAGGCCAACCGGCAGCGTGGTATGCACCGCGCAGCCCAGCGCCGAATCCAGCAGCGTGGCGATCAATCCGCCGTGTACCGTGCCAATCGGGTTGTAGTGGTATTCCGCCGGCTCGCCAACAAACACCGACCGGCCATAAGCGACTTCAACCAGATGAAAGTTCAGCAGCACGGCTATCGGCGGGCGGGGAACTTTGCCGGCGATCATGGCCTGCATATAGTCCAGGCCGCTTAAGGTCGGGGCGGCTAGTGCGCCGGTCATCGGATCGTCCCAGGTGATGGTGCGGGTGCGCGGTACATCAGTCATTCGGCTTCCTCCCGTGATCGTGGTTGGCTGCCGATTCTAACGTGCCCGCGCAGGGATAAAAAATGAGGTTACGTCATGGTGATGAACACGACAGGGAAGCGGCAAGGTTAAGCAGGGGCACGGCATGCCGTGCCCCTACGAAGGGTTTATGGATAGACACTTAGCCGATGCCCAGCAGCCGCCCCACGTGCGGCGCGATCAGCCCCAGAATCAGCCCCAGCATAAACAGGCCGCCGTAACCCCGGTTCAGGTGCATGGCAAAGGCCACGTACCACAGCGGCCACACCGGCCAGTTCTCCGGCCTGGTCGCGGGCTTTGGCTGCGAGTAGGCTTTCCACACGCTGACCAGACGGGGCAGCGCCAGGAACGTCAGCAGAATCCAGGGCGTGGCGACGCCGGTCACGACCAGCGCCACGACCAGCACATAAAACAGGATGAACGTGATTTTGTTCAGCAGCAGCGACCGCCGCAAACCGAGCAGCACCGGCACGGAATGTACACCCACCGGGCGGTCATTCTCGATTTTGTCGGTGTGTTTGCCGATCAGCACCGAGGCGACGATCAGGCCGTAAGGCAGCGTCAGCAGCAGCGTGTTCCAGTCCAGCGCGCCGGTGATGGCGTAGACCGTGCCGCCGGTCATCAGCGGCCCCCACACGATCAGCGAGGCGATTTCGCCCAGCGCGTACCGTTTGAGGAAGCCAGTGTAACCCAGGCTAATCACCAGCCCCAGCACGGCAAACACAATCACCGGCCAGCCGCTGACCGATGCCAGATACAGCATAATCAGGCCGTCAATGAAGGTCAGCGCCAGCGCTACCTGCAACAAACGGGCAGGAGTCGTCAGGCCGCCGAGCACAGGATGTTTGCTGTACTGCGAACGGGGATAATCTTCCGTATCCACGCCGCGTTTGGTATCGGTGTAATCGTTAATCAGGTTATTGCTGGCGTGGGCAAAGACAATACCGACCACGCTGAGGAACGCCAGCCACAGCTTAAACAGCGTGTTTTCAACAAACGCGCCGGTGTAGGCCGCCAGCAGCACGCCAATCAGGCCGGAGGTGAACGTCATCGAAAACACGCAGGCGCGGCTAATCACCAGCCAGCGCGTGAAGGTATCGGCCTGTTCCACGTCCGGGCAGTTACAGGTATTCCAGGCCGTCGCCCAGCGCCGCAGCAGCGGCAGATCATGCTCTCTCGCTCTCACTTGAGTCGCCATCGTTTATCCTTGTGGTCGAACGCGCTGCCAGCGCGTTTAGTACGTTTAGCTAGACTTTGCACATTCAAGCAGCATAACACAACAAGTCGTTGAAGCGTTCGAGTAAGGGACGGGGGACTTTTACCATGTCCGGTTCATCAGCCGACAGGTGAAAAGTCCAGAATGCCCATAAATGATGACGGACAAGA
>JACRPS010000025.1:48442-75643 GCA_016223085.1 Chloroflexota bacterium | reverse complement strand
TAGCTACGTGATACTCACCCGTGCGCCACTGTGATCTTGCAACCACCGTTCGACTTGCATGTGTTAGGCACGTCGCCAGCGTTCATCCTGAGCCAGGATCAAACTCTCCGTTTGGTCGCTGACTTGAGCTGACAGACCTTTCTTTACCCAGGCGTCCATCCCTCCTGCTCTCTTCCGTCTGCACTCCCCTGTTGTTAAGCTGCGTCCCCGCGTTGGAATACGGTTTATCTTACCAGCCCGTCCGCCGCTCGTCAATCACGACTTGCGTCGTTTCCTCAGACAAAAACCGTCCGGTTTGCACCGAACGGCGGCTTCCCTTGTTAATCCCTGCGGGAGATGTATATTACCCCTCCCCCATCCCCCTGTCAATACTTATTTCTGGCTTATTGTCGGAAAACGGGGCTGGTTTTTGAAGGAACTCTCGCACCTTTTTTATTGGCGGGTTGCGTATTCTACCATTCGCTGCCCACCCGTCAACCCCAATTTTACTCGGTTTCAGCGACTGGGCGAATTGTCTGTCATTTAAGACAGTCTTTAGACGCTGCCCCATTTGCCAGTCTTACCTCACGGTTTTACCAATTTAAGCCTCTGCCAGATAGCGGTGAATAAACTGCACGGCCATCGCTCCTTCGCCAACGGCAGACGCTACCCGCTTGACCGAATGCGCGCGCACATCACCGGCGGCAAACACGCCCGGTATGCTGGTTTCGAGCAGATATGGCTCCCGTTCCAGCCGCCACCCGTCCGGGCGCTCACCTTCCTCAACCAGGTCTGAGCCGGTCAGAATAAACCCCTGCTCGTCCAGTTCAACCGTTCCGCGCAGCCAATCGGTGTGCGGCACCGCGCCGATCAGAATAAACAGCGCCGCCGCCGGACAACGTTCGGTTTCGCTGGTTTCGGTATTCCTGACCGTAATCGCGTCAAGATGCTCTTCCCCGTGCGCTTCAACAATTTCGGTTTGATACCGCACCGTGATGTTTTTGGTCGCGCCGATCTGGTCAATCAGATACTGCGACATGCTCTCGTCGAGCGACTCGCCGCGCACCAGCATTACCACCTGACGCGCATAGCGCGAAAAATATAGCGCCGCCTGCCCGGCGGAATTACCTGCACCGACTACAAATACATTCTGATCGTGGCAAGCCGGGGCTTCGGTCATCGCCGCGCCGTAGTACACTCCCGAACCGAGCAGCCGTTCGATACCGGGCGCTTCTAACCGGCGATAGGTGACACCCAGCGCCAGCAGCAGCGTGTATCCAGAGATGATGGACCCATCGGCCAGATACACGGAGCGCGAGCGCCGCTTCCGTTCAATCTTCACCGCTTCCTGCGGTGCGAGGATTTCCACACCAAAACGTTTGGCCTGCGCTACCGCTCGCTGCGTCAGTTCCGCGCCGCTGAGGCCAACCGGAAAACCGAGGTAGTTTTCAATGCGCGAACTCGTCCCGGCCTGGCCGCCCGGCGCTTCCCGCTCGATCATTACCGTCCGCAGCCCTTCGGAAGCCGCGTAGACTGCTGCCGCCAGACCGCTTGGCCCGGCACCTACGATAACCAGATCGTAAAACGGCTGCTCGGCCTGCGTCTGCAAGCCGACTTTTTCCGCCAGTTGCAGATTATCCGGGCAGACCAGATGTGAACCATCCGCGAACAGCACGACGGGAAGCTCGGTTCGTTTAAGTCCTAGTTCCTTCATCAGGTCGCGCGCCAACTGCATGGTTTCCACGTCCAGCCATTCGTAAGCAACCTGATTGCGTGCCAGGAAATCCTTGATCTGGTGGGCTTCCGGCGACCAGCGATGGCCGATCACACGGATATTCTCCGATTCGGGCGCGGCGCTGGACTTGAGATGCAGCAGGCTGTCTATCGCCGGATACAGTTTCTCATCCGGCGGCTGCCAGGGTTTCATGACGTAATAATCCAGCCCGGCGCTGTTCATAGCTTCGATGGCGGCATCGGTATCGGTGTAGGTCGTCAGCAAAATGGTTTTCAGATCGGGGAAAAGCTGCTTGGCCTGCCGAACCATATCCGTGCCAACCTGATCGCCGATGGTCTGGTCACACAACAGCAACGCCACGTCCCGGCCTTCGTCGTGCCACTGGTTGAGCAATTTCACCGCTTCTTTACTGGAGTCGGCACAGCGGATTTCATAGTCGCCGCCATAGTGCTGCTTTAAATCCTGTTGCAGCGTATTCAGGCTGGTCGGGTCATCGTCCACAATCAGAAACAGGGGTTTTGCCATCGTTTTGTCCCGGGATAAACCACCAATCAACACGCGTAAGGGCGGGTTTATAAACCCGCCCCTACACCAACAATAACGAAAACCTTGTAAGAAAAGGCTAAACAGGCAGCAAACTTATTCCGCCACACGTTCGACGGCGGCCATCACATCTTTGAGAACCGGCTTGTTGGGGAAATACAGCACTTCGCCGGGGATGTGTTTCAGTCGGTCAGCCGTGAGGTTCACGCCTTCGTAGACCAGCAAAATCAGATCGCGGCGGTTGGCAGCGCGGGCTTTGGCGAGCTTCCGGTTGAGATATTCGGGATGCCAGAAGCCGACGATTTCCACCAGCGTGCGGCGGTTATCCTTTTTATGGGTGATCGCAAAGTCGGGAATCATGACCGTATCACCCAGCAGCAGCATCTCGTCCTCGCGCGTCAGCAGCCATTGGCCGCGCTCGCCGCCGAACTTGGCCTCGAACTCGGCGGCAAAATCGGCTTCCATGCGGCTGTCAAACTGGCCGCTGCGTTTGAAGTGGCTGCGAAGCGGGGAGGTGTTATCCAAGCGATAGTGCAGGGATTGGTCAGACTGCGGCGGGCGCACGTCAGCTTCCATGTGCCAGTGTTCACACAGGAACAGCGCCGGTAAAAAGGCCGCGAACTGCCGCCCGTAGCGGGTAGTCGCCTGCACAAACGGCGAAATCGGGCCGTCCAACTGGACGTGATAACCACCTTCCGGCTTCACCGTCGCCCAGAACATCAGTTTGAACAGTTTCAGATAATGCCAGAAGTCCTTGTAGCTGTCGAAGATGTCCACCCGCAGTTCGGTTGCCCAGTACAGGACGCCGCGCGCCAGTTCCAGGTTATACCGCGCGATCAGTCCTTCCGGCGTCCAGGCCGGGCCGGTATCGGTCAGGATGTATTCGGCCAGACGGTCGGCAAACAGCGACGTTTCCAGCGCGTCTACCGTGAGTTCGAGATCAGCCGCCGCGCCCGCCATCACATCCTGCCGCGTGTGGAGGTGGAACAGGTCAGGCCGCTCAAACACCGGGCCGAGCGTAAACAGTTTTTCGCGTAAATTCGTAGGATTAATTGGTGTATCGCGAGGTGTAAAGGTGGCGTCGTCTTCCAGGACTTTTGCCAGACCGCGTATGATGATATAGTCGGTGCGCTCGCCTTCGTAACGATCTAACGCCTCGTGCCAGCGGCGCATCGGCTGGCCAGCGTAGGTGGCAAACAGGGCGATCAGTTCTTTCGCCGTCTGCAAGGCGCGGTCATTTTCCGGCAGCAGTTCGACGCGCAGTTCGCCGCTTCGTGTTCGCAGGCGGGGTTTGACGAGATCGGCGGTGAGCATCAGACACGTTCCTGTTTGCGCTGCCGCCGCCGGGATTTACCTTCCTCGACAGTGTTGCGGGCGATGACTTCAAACAGGACGGCCTGACGGTTGCCAACTTTACGCAGCACCCGCCCCAACCGCTGGATGTATTCACGCGCGCTCGACGTGCCGCCAAGCACAATCGCTACTTTCGCTTCCGGCACGTCTACCCCTTCGTTGAGGACTTTGGAGGTCACGATGGCGCGGTAGTGGCCGGACTGGAAACCGTCGAGGATGTGTTTCCGTTCGGCGGCTTTGGTTTCGTGGGTCAGCGCCGGAATCAGGTAGCGGCGCGAAATGGCATAAGCGACGGTGTTGTTTTCGGTGAACACCAAAATCTGTTCGAGACTATATTCCCGCAGCAGATTGTCCAGCGCGGCGAACTTACCCTCGCAGCCCGCCAGCAGCCGCAGCAGGCGGTTGCGCGCCAGCAGCGCCCGGCGCGCGTCGGTATCAAACGCACTCAGCCGCATCAGTTCAAACAGCCAGCCGGCGCCGTGCGTGCGCTGTAACTGGCGCGACCGGAAAAAGCCGGAATAGATGGCAAAATCGGCGTCGTACTGGCGCTGCTCGTCCGGCGCCAGGTCAACGCGAATCCGTTCGGTGCGGTACTCGGCCAGCCGTTCGCCGACCAGATCATCAATGCGCTGGCTGTAGACAATCGGGCCGATCAGTTCATCCACGCGCCAGCGGCCATTACCCTGTTCGTAGTCTTCGGGATAGGTGGCCGTCAGCCCCAGGCGGAAGGGCGCGGGTGACATCAGCGCGGTTTCGCCCCAACTGGGCGCGGGCAGGTGATGTACCTCATCGAAGATAATCAACTTGAAGGTGTTGCCATAGGCGGCGATCAGATCACCGGCGGAATGGTAAGTGGTGACGGTGAGAGGATGGACATGTTTTTCGCCACCGTAATACACACCAACGTCGGTCTGGAAGGCGTTCACCAGCCGAGAATACCACTGGTGCAGCAGATCAATCGTCGGGGCGACGATCACCGCTGGACAGGCTGCGCGCTGGATGGCGTGGATGGCAACAAAGGTTTTGCCCGCGCCGGTCGGCAGGACGATGCTGCCGCGCCGGTCAGCCTGCTCCCACGCGGCGATGGCGGCAAGCTGGTAGTCGTGCGGCTGGCGGTCATCCTGCAACGAGAGGGATAAATTTTCCCAGCGCGCCACGCGGTCGGTGATTTTCTGCTCGCGCAGCCAGGGCAGCAGCGCCGGGTAATGATAGGCCTCGCAGCGCCAGCGCGCTTTTTCCCATTTCAGCGCCGGCGGCACTTCTGCCGACTGGGCGAGATGGTAAAAAACCAGCGTACCACCTTGGAATACAACGTTCGCCGCCAAACCACCCATCCGCTAAATCGCTCATCCGTTCGAATGAGTATACCGGAAAATGGTAAAAATTTGCAAACCTTACGGGGAACGTAAACGCAGTAGGGACATGGCGACGCCATGTCCCTACAGACACGCTACTCACTCAACTGACGCTGACGTTAGCCGCCGTTGCGAACGGAACCCGGCTGCTCGACCAGCCCCATACGCACGGCATACAGCGCCGCGTGGGTACGGCTCGTCACCTGGAGTTTACCCAGAATACTGCTGACGTGGGTTTTGACGGTCTTTTCGCTGATGTGCAGCGTGTAGGCGATTTCCTTGTTGGCAAGCCCCTGGCCGATCAACCTTAGTACTTCGACTTCGCGCTCAGTCAGGGCTTCGGGACTGGGATCGGTGCGCAGTTCGCGCACCAGCCGCGCCGCCGCTGCTGGCGAAAGCTGCACCTGCCCGTTCGCCGCCGCCTTAATTGCGTTGACCAGATCATGCGCTTCGGTATCTTTCAGCAGGTAGCCGATTGCCCCGGCGCGCACCGCGCCGACGACCATGTTATCTTCCAGCACGCTGGTCAGGGCGATCACTTCCGTGTCCGGCATCTCCCGGCGCACGATTTCGATGGCAGTGATGCCGTCCATCTCCGGCATGAGCAGGTCCATCAGAATCACATCCGGCTGAAGCTGGCGCGCCAATTGCAACGCCTGCGCGCCATTGGTGGCTTCGCCAACAACCTCAATGTCCGTATCCAGTCCCAGGAACATCCGCAAGCCCTGCCGGACTACGGCATGATCGTCAACCAGCATCACACGAATGGGCATACCGCTATCCTTTCACCGCCCCATACCAGCATTACAAGTATAACATCCTCCCGGTTCATTTCCCTCAGACCTTCGATGTATTTTTTGAACGGCAGCGGTAAGATCAGAGTTAACGGAAGGCGCATTTTTGGTGTATACTGGGTCAGGATGCGCGGAGGAGATGGAATGCAACAGACGTGCCGTGTGCAGAAGCTGCCGAACGAGCCGATTGTGATTGTTACCAATACAGGTATCCTGAGTCTGGAACACTACGACTTCCGCAAGACGTGCGCGGCCATCGCCGAGGTGCTGGATGCGCACCAGATGCCGTATGCATATCTGATCTCTGACGACCGCGCGCTGACCGTACCCAGCTTTGACGATTTTGTCGCCGTCATCACTGATGCGCTGCAAAACGTGCGCGGCCCCGGTTCGCCGTCTGACCCGCGCGTGCGCGGCGGCGCGATTGTGGCCGATCATCAGGGGTTGCGGCTGTGGTCGGATTTCCTCGGTTCCAAAGACCTGTATAACCTGACGATGCCGGTATTTGAAAGTCTCGATGACGCGCTGGCCTATGTGCGGCGGCGCGTGGCGCAGGAAACAACCCACACCTACCGTACTACCAGCACGGTGGACAGCCAGCCGCTTAACGCCGAACAGGGATAACCGCCGCGATGCGCGTGCCCGCGCCGGAACTGCTGTCAATCGTCAGCGTACCACGCAGCGACGCCGCGCGCTCCCGCATGGATTTTAAACCCAGGCTGTTGCTCGGTCGGGTCGGGTCGAAACCAACGCCATTATCCTCAATCAGCAGCCGAATTTCTTCATCTTCATCAGCCAGCGACAGGTTGACCTGCGTTGCCTGCGCGTGTTTGACGATGTTGTGCAGTCCTTCGCGTACGATGCGGTACAGTTCTTCCTTGATCTGGAACGGCAAATCCGGCTCGACGCACAGGTTCACATTCACCTGAATACCGTGCCGTATCTGGAGCGCGTTGGCCTGGCTGGTGATGGCCTTGATTAAGCCCTGATCCTGCAGGACCACCGGGCGCAGATCGAAGATGGAAGCGCGGATTTCGTCCAGACCGGCCTTTGCCAGTGACAGGACGTAGCCGACTGAGCCTTCAAGCTGGTCATACTGTTTGGCTTTTAGGAGCGCCTGCGACGTATTCGCCCCCAGCACAATGCCATACAGCGCCTGTGATACCGAGTCGTGCAGTTCCCGCGCCAGCCGGTTACGCTCTTCGGCGACGGCAAGCTGCCGCGCCTGCTGGTACAGCCGCGCGTTTTGAATCGCAACGGCGATCATGTCCACCAGCGTCTTCAGCACGCGCGCGTCCGGCTCGGAAAACCGTCCGGTTTCGGCAGCCTGCACATCCACCACACCGATCACCTCGTCGCCCATCACCATCGGGATTGCCAGTTCGGAGCGCGCTTCCGGCATCAGCGGTTGCAGCTTGAAACGTCGCTCGGCGGTGATGTCGTCCACCACCTGCATCTGGTGGGTGCGGGCGGCTTCAGCGATCAGCGAGTCCACCTGCGATAAGTGCAGGCGGTAGGTGGTGTGGGACGGCGGGCGGCTGCCCTTCTGCTGCGGTGGAATCCGTACCAGCAGGTTGTTCACGAGCAAATAGATCAGGATTCGATAATCGGGGAAGCTCTCACGGGTGACTTCCGCTACTTTTTCCAGCAGCAGGTCTTCGTCCAGAATACTGGAGATGATGGCACTGATCTGGGCGACGGTCGCCAGTTCATGGGCGCGCTGTTCGGTTTCGCGGCGGGCTTTCTCCTGTTCGAGAAACGCGCGGCGGCTGGCGACAAAGGCCGGCAGCGACTGGCGGATTTCCTCAAATACATACTTCTCGTCGTCGGAGAAGCGGTGCGGCTCATACCACAACGCGTGCAGCACCCCCTGGTAGCGCCCATTGCTGAACAGCGGCACAATCGCGGCAGCCTGTATCTTCAATTCGGTCAGCAGCCGGTTGCGTTCAGCGGCGGTCAGCCGTTCGTCCTGGGCGATATCCTCAAGCAGCGTTACGGAGTCGGGCGAGGTGAGCCACAGTGTGTTGATGGCATAGTGTGAAGCCGGGTAGCTGCTGTCCTGGGAGTAAAACGCGCTGCCGGACTGGAAACAGGCCACCGGCATCACCGAGGTCAGTTCCATCGTATCCGCGTCGAGGTAACACAGCACCACGTAACCGGCCTCGCGGATTTGCGGATATTCGGCCAGCGCCTGCAAAATCTGTACTTCGTCGGTGGCGGTAGACAGGGCCGTGTTAACACGCAGGCGGCGTTCCGCCCGTTGAGCGCGCAGATTGATCTGCTCAAACAATTGAATTGAATCGATCACGGCGGAAATCTGCTGCGCCAGGGCCTTGTACAGGTAACGGTCGCGCTCGTTAAAGAAGTTGGTCTGCTCCCAGTCAAACACCAGCGTGCCCATCCACGCGCCGCGACCGTTCAGATGCAGAATCGCCCGGCTGCCGGCGCGGGTGGAATAGCGGGCGTCCAGCAGGATGACATCGTCGGCTCCCGTCACGGCGGCTTCCAGTTCCAGTGGGTCGCCCGCCACTTCATGCGACGGACTGCCCTTCTGCCACATGGCGACCGTCCGCAGTTCGTCGCCGTCGTAATACGCCAGCCGTCCAACCGCCGCGCCGGTCATGCGCGGGTAGGCGCTGACCGCTTCCAGCAGCCCAACGGCATCGGTTGCCTGCGATAACTGGTGCGAGGCGCTGCGTAAAATCTCACTCTCGCGTTTCGCCATCTGCATTTCGATCACTTTGCGCTGGCCGCTGTTCAGGCTCCACAGCAGGTTAAACACCGGGGCAGACTGCTCCGCCAGCGCCACCAGAATCCGGCGGTCGTCGTGGCTGAAATCGTGCGGCCTGTCCCACAGGTACACCAGCCAGCCGATTAACATGCCAGCCGTGACCAGCGGCAGCCGCGCCAGCGATTCGTAGTGAATGGCAACACCGTTGATGGGCGGCATGGCGCTGATAAACACGGGCATTGGCGTAGTGTCGTCCGGCGGCCCGGCCAGCACGCTGCCATCCGGACCAAGGCTGTGCAGCCCTGGCGCGGCCCATTCCTCCACCAGCCGCACCTCCGGCTGGGATTCGATCAGCAGGCCGCGCACTGCCCCCAGCGAAATGGCATAATCGCTGATCGCTTTTAACGGCTTGGCACTGGTCGTCAGCCGGAGGAGCGCGTTATACAGAATATCGGCTTCAGCATCTATACTGCTCATAAACATCCAAACCTGTTCCTATACCGCTATCTTAACGGCAAATGCAGCCGGAGGCGAGATGCATCCTTGCCACGTTTATTGAAGCACAGTCGCGCCAATGATGCCTCGAACCAGTGGGGGATTATGCTATCCGACTTTGGATGGACATCAGCGGCTTATCCGCGCAGCACCTGCACTGGCGGGTCATGCGGGAAAATGGCATCCAGCCGGGTTTGAAATTCGGTGAGGGAGGGGCGGTGCGTACAGAAAAAGAGGTGGGTGGGACACGCGCAGTCCGACGCGCCAAAGCGGGGGATGGGTATCGTCACGCCGGGAAGTGCGCTGAACACTCGTGCCCAGTCATGCTCGCGGCGGACGGTCGCCTCCTGATACCAGATGGCGTCCAGCCGGGCGGCGCGGCGCAGGAAGTCCACGTGCCAGTGCGGACGCGGCGCCAGCCGACGGTGATGATTCAGCCGGGCGGCCAGACCACCCGCGCCAAAGGCGCTGCCGACATACACGTACTGTCCCGCCGCCAGCGCAAAGGACCCCAGCCGCCCAACCTCAAGGGTAAGGTCAGGGGGCAGAGACAGGAACAGGAGATACGTGCCGCGCCCGCTCATGGTCGTCCTGAACAATGGGCAGTTCAAAGCCAAACGTGCTGCCCTGCTGGTAAACACTTTGGACAATCACCCTGCCGCCGTGCCGTTCCACAATGTTTTTGACCAGGTGCAGCCCCAGTCCCGTGCCTTCGATGGCCGCCATCTCTTTGGTTTTGGCGCGGAAGAACGGCTCAAACAGGCGCGCCTGCTGGTCATCGGGGATGCCGATACCTGTATCGCTCACTTCCAGCCGAAGCTGCCCATCAGCCTGGGCCAACCGCACACTCACTCGACCCCCTGCCGGCGTGTATTTGATGGCATTGCTGATGAAGTTGCTAATCGCCTCGTAGATTTGCACCGTATCGCCGTTAACCACGTAGTCCGCCGGTTCGATCTCCAGCGTGAACGCCAGCCCTTTCTGCGCGGCGCGCTCGGCGAATTCGGCAGTGGCTTCTTCGACTCGGGCGCGCAGGTCAAACGGCTGCATCATCTGCTGTTCCGCCAGCCGTTCAATCCGTTCCAGCGACAGGATTTCTTCGATAATCTTTTTCATCCGTTCGGCGGCGCGCTGCATCGCGCTGAAGGTTCGCCTGAAGTTGCCGATCGTGGCGTCCGGGTCTTCCTGCACCAGATCATCCATGTAACCCAGCAGCACGTGCAGCGGATTTTTGAGATCGTGCGCGGCGATACGGATCATATCGCTCTTGAGATGCTCAAGCTGGCTGACACGCCGGTACAGCACTTCCAGTTCTTCCGCGCGGGCGCGCACGGCTTCCACCAGCCGGGCATTTTCCAGCGCGGAGGCCACCCGCCCGGCCAACAGCACCAGCAGTTGGAAGCGGTCTTCGGTAAACCGGTCCTGCCGCGTCGCTTCCATCACCATGATGCCTGACAGCGTATCCATCGTACCGCCCTCGGTATTGGCGGTGTACAGCGGCAGCGCGATCTGCGCCCGCGTCCCGGTCATGGCGGATATGACGCTATCCGGGTTCAGGCTGATGAGCGCCCGCCGTTCGGCAATCGCGTGGCCGGTAATGCCATCCTGCGCCGCGATCAGCGCGGTCAGCCGGTCCGGGTCGTAGTCGCCGTAGAACTGGTTAAGCTGCAAGACCCCGTCGCTGACCAGCGCCAGATACGCGCCGTCTGCGCGGCACAACCGCATGGCAGCGTCAAGCGCCACTTCCAGCAGGCCGCTGACGTTAAACGAAAACGAGATGTCCTTGTATAGCCGGTGCAGAATGGTCAGCGACTCCACCCGGCGGCGTAGTTCGTCGGCCTGCTGGCGGGTCTGGGCATACAACCGCGCGTTTTTAATCCCCAGCGACGCCTGGTCGGCAAACACTTGCAGCTTGTCGCCGATTTCGGGGTTAAAGGCATCCGGCGTCGCGCTGACCAGACTGATAAAACCCAGGAGCTGCCCATCGGAGCGAATTGGGGCGCAGGCATAGGAACGAATGTCTATAAACGGGTCCGGCTCTGGATTCCAGTCCGGGTGCGTGGCGGTATCGGGTATTACCAGCGGACCGTTAACCGCCTGAGCCAGCGTGGCAAACCGGCGGTAATCCAGTTGCTGCCGGTGTAACACGGCTTCCGATTCCGGCGTGGCCGGCGCGTGCTGGCAAATGGACAGTGTATGGCCGTCGTCTGCCACCAGCATCAGGTCGGCGCGGTCGTTCGGCACCACCCGGCCCACGCTTTCCACAATGAGCGCCATCACACGGTCAAGCTCAAGTGTGCTGCTAAGGCGGTTGGCAAATTCGTGCAAAATCTCCGTGAAGGCATACTGGTCCAGCACTGCCTTTTCCGCCAGCGCCTGCATGGTGATATCCGTCAAAATAAACAGCCGCCCGCGAAGCTGCCGGTGCTGGTCGTACACCGGCGCGATTTTGATCTGCACGGTACGGTCTTCCAGTTGCCGCACCGTGAGCTGGCTGGACGTAATGCCCTGCAGCCCCTCGACAAAGGCGGCCAGCTTCGGGAAAGCCACGTGCAGCGGCTGCCCCAGCGGATTGTACGACGGATTCGGCAGATACGGCTGCACGTGGCGATTGATCGTAACAACACGGTTGTGGCCATCCACCACGATCACGCCATCCGGAATGCCGTGCAGAATCAGATCGTGTGCCAGCGGCATCACATCCAGCAGATGCAGCCGGAACAGGGCAAACGCCAGCAGCACCACCGACAGCATCTGCGACAACCCAACCAGATACAGTCCGGGAATCAGGCTTACGTCAAGGACATCCAGCAGATTGGTCATCCAGGGGACGACAGTGGCGATCAGAATCAGTACTGCCTGCGCCCGGTGCAGCCGCCAGGACAGCAGCGCCAGCCGGATAAGCATCAGGCTGCCAACCAGGAACACCAGGTAGGAGTACGCCAGGTAAACCCAGAACCAGACGCCGTAAACCGGCGTGAACAGAGGTGGCTGCGTGCTGAGGTCAAAGCGGGGCTGCGCCCAGATCAGGCCATGCCATTCGTTGGTCCAGGCCAGCGTGATGGTGATAAGCGGGATAACCATCAGCGCCACCACATGATGCCGCTGCACGCGCCACGCCATCCCGCTGAAGTGGAGCGCAAAACCGAGCCACGCCAGCGGAATAAACGTCAGGCCGACGTACTCAAATTTGCTAAAGGTGAGGTAGACGGCGAGATTAGCGCCGGCCAGTGACTCAAAAGCGTACAGCAGCAGCACCCAGGCGCAGGCGAAGGCCAGCATCGCAAACCACGATGCGCCTCGAACCGCGCGCCGCTGCCGGGCGTAAATCACCAGATAACCAAAGATCATCGCGGCGGCCAGGCAGATGATGATGTTGATGTTTTGCCAGTTCATAACCAGCCCTACCCTTCAGCCCACCATACTGCTACCGTCATGATATGCCCAAAGCCATCAGCACCGACCTCGAGATCGGGGGACATTCCGGTTAGAACAACGCCGGCAGCCGGACAATCGCCTGCGTTCCCTTGTTTGCCACCGACCGCAGTTCCAGTTCACCCTGGTGTGCTTCGATAATGCGCTGCACCAGCGGCAGCCCCAGCCCCATGCCCTGCTGTTCGCGGCTGGAACGGTTCACCTGGCCGTATTCCTCGAATGCCCGCGCCCGGTCCTCGTCCGACATGCCAATCCCCTGATCGAAAATGCTGATCCAGACCGAGTCGTCCGACTGCCAGACCGAAATGGTCACTTCGCCACCTTCCGGCGAGAAGTTGAGCGCGTTGGCGATCAGTTCGGCCAGTGCGTGTTTTAGTGCCTGCATGTGCGCCTGCGCCGAAACATGGTGGTCGCGGATGTCGCTAACGACCGTCAGCTCCCGGTTGCGGAAGGCAAACCGGCGTCCCAGGTCTACCGCACCCGGAATCAACTGCCACATCTGCACCGGGAAGCCGCTTTCGCGCACCTTGTCCCAGCTTAAGACGCCGGTATCCAACTGCGTCAGGTACACCATCTGCTCGATCAGGTGGTTCAGGCGTTCCGTGCCCGTGCCCAGCGTATCCATCAGGTTCTTGAGTTCGGTCTGGTTCAACTGCCCAAGCTGGCGTTCCACGATGTCCTTCACCATATGGATGGAGATCAGCGGCGTTTTTAGTTCGTGCGCCACCATCCGCGCCAGTTGCGTTTTGGCTTCTTCCAGTTCGCGGGTGAACACATCTTCCAGCGCGGCACGTCGTTTGAGGCGGGTGCGGACTGCCGCCAGCACTTCCGGGCGGGTGAACGGCTTGGTCAGATAATCGTCCGCACCCAGTTCCATACCATGCCGCACAAACGACTTGTCCGACTGGCCGGTGAGGAAGATAAACGGCATGGTGGTGGTGTGGGTGTGGCTGCGGACGTTTTCCAGCACTTCGTAACCGCTCATTTCCGGCATGGCAATATCACATACGATCAGGTCGGGCGGCTGCACCAGCGCCTGCTGAACGCCGGCCAAACCGTCAGCGGCTTCCGCCACGTCGTAGCCTTCGCGTTCGAACCAGCCCAAAAGCTGTTCCCGAACCAGATCGTCGTCATCAATGACCAGAATCCGTGTCATGGTGGCTTATCTCCCCTTGAAGCTGGCCGCGTGAGCAATTTTCCCCGGACCAGAGGGAGTCACACGGCTTTTACTTGACTTTTACTTATGATAACACGATAAATCCCTGTCAATCTCAATTCTTCACTAATTTTTAGGTACTTTTTTTCATCATAAACGGTGCGGCCCGGTTGTCTGAATGTCCGGGCTGGTGGTCGCCGTGATTGCTGGTATCATCATAGGCAGGCGGTATTGGTTTTGATTTTATCGTTAAGAAGGTTATGGCAACCACGCTTAATCCGGTTTTACAGTCACCGCTGTTCCGTCGTTTCTGGGACATCGCCGGCGCGGTTAGCGTCCGCGTGAAGGTGCTTGGCATTGTCCTGGGCGTGATTCTGCTGCTCAGTTTATTTATCACGCTGCAAATGCGGTCGGCGCTGGCGGCAACACTGGATGTTGAACTGGAAAACCAGGGTCTGGCACTGGTCGAAAATCTGGCGGAACAGGCTGCCCAACTGCTGCGGGAAGGCAACCAGGAGGCGCTGCACCTGTTGCTGGAAGAACGGCAGGCGCACTATTCCAGCGAAAGCCACAATACGCTGGTGGATTACATCCTGATTGAAGATCGTCAGGGACAGCCGATTGCGCATACCTTCGGCAGCAGCATCCCG
Source organism: Chloroflexota bacterium (assembly GCA_016223085.1). Lineage (GTDB taxonomy): Bacteria > Chloroflexota > Anaerolineae > Aggregatilineales > Phototrophicaceae > CFX2. The sequence continues at coordinate 61,417 of JACRPS010000025.1, read as the reverse complement.
GACGACGTTACCCTACCCGCCGCCCCATCCCAACACGGTATCACCCACCTGAAAACGCGCTGGGGCGGCGTCATGGATATTAACCACGCGCTGCCAGACAGACTCGGCGTGCTGCGGTTAGGACTGGCGGAAGACAACATCGAGCGCACGGTGGATGCAGTTACGTGGCAGATTGCGACCATTACACTGATGATGGTGGTGGTCGGTTTTATCGCGGCTTTTTTCCTGACGTGGATTCTCACCCGTCCGCTGCTGACACTGGTCAACGCGACCGAAGCGGTTGCCAGAGGTGACTTTACGCAGCAGGTGCCGCGCTGGGCGAAAGATGAAATCGGCGATCTGGCAGAGGCATTTAACGCTATGACGCGGGCGCTGGCGCAGGCCGAGCGCGAGCGCGCCGACCGCGAGGCGCTGCGGGAGAATTACATTCGCGGCGTGATCCAGGCGCAGGAAGAAGAACGCAAACGCATCGCCCGCGAACTGCACGACAGCACCAGCCAGTCGCTCACCTCGCTGCTGGTCGGCCTGCGTAATCTGGAAGCGGTCGAAGACCGCGAGACGCTGGAGTGCCGGATTAACGATATTCGCGGCGTGGTCGGCCACACGCTGGACGAGGTTCACGCGCTGGCGTGGCAGCTTCGTCCCAGCGTGCTGGATGATCTGGGGCTGGTCGCCGCGCTGGAACGCTACGTGGCGGATTACCAGCAGCGGTACGGCATCCCGGTTCACTTCATTACGCGCGGCGTGGACGAACGGTTGCCGGTAGAACTGGAAACCAGCATCTACCGCATCATCCAGGAAGGGTTAACCAACATCGCCCGCCACTCCCGCGCGACTGGCGCCAGCATTATCATCGAACGGCGCAAGCGGGACATTCGCATCATTATCGAAGACAATGGCATCGGGTTTGACGTTGACCGGGTTCAGTACAGCGAACGCAGTCTGGGCCTGCAGGGCATCCGCGAGCGCGTTCAACTATTTGGCGGGAAACTCACCGTCGAGTCGCAGCCTGGCCAGGGTACAAGCCTGTTTATCGTGCTGCCAAACACTATGACAGCCGAAGGGATGGATTGAGCAATACAATGGCTGAACCGATTCGTATTCTGCTGGCCGATGACCACGCCGTACTACGGTCCGGCCTGCGCCTGCTCATTAACAGCCAGCCGGACATGACTGTCGTGGGCGAGGCTGGCAGCGGCAGTGAAGCCACCGCGCAGGCAGCGGCGCTCCAGCCAGACGTGCTGCTGCTTGACCTTAACATGCCGGGCATGGACGGGCTGGCGGCGCTGCCCCAGTTGAAGCAGGATGCCCCGAACAGCCGGATTCTGATTCTGACCATGTATGACGATGTGAGCTATTTGCAGGAAGCCCTGAACGCTGGTGCTGCCGGTTACGTCCTCAAAAAAGCGGTGGACAGCGAACTGCTGACGGCCATCCGGGCAGTGATGCGCGGCGAGACTTACGTCCATTCCGCCATGACACAAAAGCTGCTGCAAAAGTTCGAAACCGTGTCAACAACGGCCAAAGCCAGCAGTGACCCCTGGGCCACTCTCTCCGACCGGGAACGCGACGTGCTGAGGCTGGTGGCGCTCGGTTACACCAATGCCGAGATCGCCGGCGAACTGTTTTTGAGTGTCAAAACGGTGGAAACTTACCGCGCGCGCGGCATGGAAAAGCTGAACCTGCAAACCCGCGCCCAACTGGTCAAAGCGGCGCTGGAACGCGGTCTGCTGGACTGACCTGCCGTCAGGAAAAACCTGTCAAAAAACCCTCGTTATCCCCGACATACACGCGGGTTTTGCCTGCTACACGCTCCGGCGCAAACGTCCTATGATAACGGCATCATCAAGGATGTTCGCTACTGAGGAGCAAAAAGTCATGGCAAACGTATTCAGCCTCAAGCAGAGTCGCATGATTGAAGACCCGCCGCTGGCACGTTTCCTGTTCAGCGATACCCGCTTTGCGATAGTTTGGACGGTAATTCGCGTCCTGATCGGCCTGGCCTGGCTTCAGCCGGCGTTGGGTAAACTGAGCAACCCCGCCTGGGTGGAAACCGGCGAAGCCCTGAAGGGGTTCTGGATGAACGCGGTGCAAATCCCGGCACAGGGCAAACCCCCGATTGCCTTTGACTGGTACCGCAGCTTCATTCAGGGGCTGCTGGATGTGCAGGCATACACCTGGTTCTCCAAACTGATCGTAGCCGGTGAACTGCTGGTTGGCATCGCCCTCATCATCGGCGCGTTTGTTGGCATCGCCGCTTTCTTCGGCGCACTCATGAACTGGAATTTCATCATGGCCGGTGCGGCCAGCACCAACGGCCTGCTCTTGGTCGGCGCGATCCTGCTTATCCTCGCCTGGAAGACCGCCGGTTACATCGGCGCGGACTTCTTCCTGCTGCGCTGGCTGGGCACACCCTGGGGACGGAACAAGCCAATGACTGAGGAAGTTAGCTACGGCAAGCCGGTTGAATCCCTCGGTTATGGTGACTGACAACAGCTTAAAAGAGGATGCTCCCCAAGGGGAGCATTTTCGTTTATACCCTTCATACAGACTGCGTTTACGCTTCATCTCAACCACACACCTACAGGAGGATTCACAATGCGAACTGCGCTACGAATGACTGTACTCATGTTGATGGTTTTTGCGCTGGGGCTGGTCGGCATCAGCGCCCAGGAAGTGACACCGGAAGCAACCGAGTCCATGTCCGATATGGAGATGGAGATGGACACGGGCTATTCAGTGGATGACCTGGCCCCGCTGGCGATGGCCTACTACGATGGCGAAACAGTCTACTTCATCCACCCGGAAGCGTCTGACCCGGACGTGGCCGACGTGCTGACGGAAATGATGGGGCCTGAAGTGATCGCCGTTCCGAGCCTGGCCGAGATTCCCGAAGAACTGTTAGGGAACGTGTACGTGTTCACCAACGGCATCGAGGCGATGGGGCCGCTGGGCTTCCAGCCGGATGTGTTTGACAGCGTGCCGGGTGACGAGGACTACACGCCGCTGCGGGCGGTGAATCTGGTGACGTGGCAGGACGACGCCGAGCCGCGCGAACTGAAAAGCGTGGAGGAGATCGAAGCAGCGGAAGCAGCCGGCGACATTGTGATCGAACGTCCCGGCGTGGTCGTCAACATGCCGATTCTGGTCTGGCCGGGCGGTGAGCGATAGCAGAATCCGACAACAAACGAGGGACTCCCCGCTTGGGGAGTCCCTTTTTATTTCCGGCTGCTCTGACCGCACCTGTTTGACTACAGACTGATGACTGAAGACTATTGACTACTTCTTCGCCTTGGGAAAGCGGCTCAAAATGGTTGCGCTCTCCGGCAGCGGCACTTTGTCACCGGGTTTGAGTTCGGCGGGCGCTTTACCGGCCTTTGCCCGCTGCGAACCAGCGAAGACCTGCACCGACACGCCTTCCTCGCGGGCAGAGTCGTGCAGGTAAACCTGCCCCAGTTGGTAGCCTTCGGTGTCAATTGAGCAGCTTGTCACCACGCCGACCACGCGGCCTTTGCGGTCAATTACCGGGTCTCCCTGGTGCGCCGGGCGCGCGCCCTTATTGTCCATGCGGAAGCGCGTCACCTCGGCCTCGCGTTCGCGTTCATGCGCGATGTATGCCGCCTTGCCGATAAAAAACGGTTTCCACAGCTTGACGTAGCTGGCAAAGCCAGCGTCCGCCGGGTTCAGATTCAGCGGTCCAGCCAGTTCGTGGCCGTACAGCGGCAAACCGGCTTCAGTGCGCAGGCTGTCGCGGGCGGCCAGACCGCAGGGCACAGCATGGTGCAGCACCAGTTCGCGGAACAATTCCGGCGCGCGGTCGGGATGCACAAACAGTTCGTAGGCGGTCCGTTCGCCGGTGTAGCCGGTGCGCGAGACAATCAGGTCATAGCCGCCCAGGTTAACGCAGGTCACGCCCGCCCAGGGCAGCCTGCTCACTTTGGCTTTCGCTTCCTCGCTCCCGCCCAGTGACAGCAGGATTTCCTTCGCCGCCGGCCCTTGCAGCGCGACATCCACCCGCATTTCCGCGCCGAGCGCCGTGTCGCGCAGATCGCGCAGCACAAAATCGCTCACACTGCGAACCCGCCGTGTTGGGTCGTCCCGGTCAATCAACACCTCGCCATTTTTGACGGCGTTCAGCCAGGCCCAGTTTTTGTCGTTGTTGGAGGCGTTGACCACCAGCAGGTAGCGTTCCGGCTCAATCCGGTAGATCATCAGGTCATCCACCGGGATACCATCCACGTCCAGCAGATAGGTGTAATGCGACTCGCCCACCGCCAGCTTGCTGACTTCATTGGTTGTCACCACGTCGAGGAAGGCCGCCGCGCCGGGACCAACGGCATCGAACACGCCCATATGCGTCACGTCGAACACCCCCGCGCCCCTGCGCACGGCCAGGTGTTCCTCCATCACCGACGAGTACCACACCGGCATATCGTAGCCGGCAAACTCGACCATCTTCGCGCCCATCTCCCGATGCAGCGCGTTCAGCGTCGTCGTCTTGATTCCAGCCTGTTCCGGTTCGCGCCACTCGAATACCGGCAGGAGTTGGCCTTTCGGTCCGCTGTAGTGCGCACCGTTCATGCCAATGAAATAGGCTTTCTGGTCGTAACCGGCATTGGAATCGGCGGCAGACCAGCGCACGCTAGACGGTCCGACAAGCTGCACATCTACCGGCCCCGGCACTTTGGCATAGAGATCGTTGGCATCAAACAGCACAAAGCCATCGGACAGTGACCGCAGCCAGTTGGCGGCAGTGTTCGCCCGGCGCTCGACGTGCAGCCGGTAATCGCCGTTGGTGCGTTCCAGCACCCCGCGCGTGATTTCGCCACCGTCCGGGCGCAGCAGGCGCGTTGGCTGTGATTCGCCGGGCTGGAGCGCGTACACATCGCTTGCCAGCGCCGCCTGCAGGAAGGCCAGCGCTTCGTCGCCACGTATCAGCAGCGTTTGCCAGTTCACGGCGTCGCTTTCCGGTTCCAGGTAATAAAAGTGTGGGTAATCCTCTGCCGGAATTTCAGTATCAATGCCGGCGCTGGCGGCCAGGTCGCGCACGGCCAGTTTGGCCTGCTGCAGCGCGTCGAAATCCACCTTCGCGCGCGGTTCAGCGCCTTTCCTGCCGCTGTAGCTGAAGGGCACGCAAGCTTTCAGCAGCCCGGCGATGATCTCCGCCAGCCGGTCCATCTCGGTGAAGCCGAAGCCGCGCTGCGTCACCCAGGGCGTACCTATGCGCAACCCGGAGGCGCGGAAGGCGCTGGTATCGCCGGGGATGGTGTTACGGTTGAGCACGATACCTGCCAGATCAAGGATGCGCGCCGCCATGTCGCCGCTGAGCGTTGTGCCATCCGGCCCGACAATCGTTTTGCAATCCACCAGCAGCAGATGCGTATTCGTGCCGCCGTGCGGGATGCGCAGGCCGTGTTCCACCAGTTTTTCCGCCAGCCGCGCGGCGTTGGCAACCGTCTGCCGCTGAAGTTCGCGGAACTGCCCGGTGTTCGCCAGCCGGAAGGCAACCGCCATCGCCGCCATCGCGTTGACGTGCGGCCCGCCCTGTTCGCCGGGGAACACGGCGCGGTCGGGCTTGCTGGCAATGGCGGATTTATGCGTGATAAGCACGGCACCGCGTGGTCCCGCCAGCGTTTTGTGGGTCGTGAAACTGACGACATCGGCGATACCCACCGGATTCGGGAAAACGCCGCCGATGATAAGGCCGGACACATGCGACACGTCCGCCAGCAGGTACGCACCCACCTCGTCGGCAATCGCGCGGAATTTCTCCCAGTCGGGCGCATAAGGATAGCTGGTGTAACCGGCAATGATCATTTTCGGCTTGTGTTCCAGCGCCAGCGCCCGAATCTGGTCGTAATCCAGTAGTTCTGTCTCCGGATTAACACCATAGCTGACAATCTTATAATTCTTGCCGCTGCGGTTAACCGGGCTGCCGTGTGTGAGGTGGCCGCCGTGCAGCAGGTCAAGCCCCATCACCGTATCATCTACGTTGACCAGGGCGCTGTAGACAGCATTGTTGGCCGGCGCGCCGGACAGCGGCTGTACGTTGACAAACAACTGCTCCGGCTTCAGGCCGGGCGGCGCAAACAGTTCGGCTGCCCGCCGCCGCGCCAACGCTTCTACGATGTCGGAGTACTCTGTTCCTTTATAGTAGCGTTTGTCGGCAAAACGCCGGTACTCCGGCAGACGAGCGTTGTAGTCCAGGATTTCTGCCTGGGTCAGCGTCCGCGTTTCGTCCAGCGGGTAGCCTTCCGCGTACAGATTGTGGAAGGACGACGCCAGCGCCTCGCGCACCGCTGCCGGGACGGAACTTTCGGACGGGATGAGAATCAGGTAACGCGCCTGCCGGGCTGTCTCGTGCCGGATGAGTTCGGCTACATCGGGGTCGAGTTCGGACAGGTCGCCGCGAAATAAAAAGTCTTGCTTGGGCATGGATGAATGACCTCTGCAATAGCGACCAGGCTGGTCGCGCGCTTTATTGTGTGGGGACATAGCGACGCCATGTCCATCAGATAAATTTTAACACGAGGCCGAGGGTGGTGCTATCAACAAGGGCGACCAAGCGAAAGGCCCCGCATAACGCGGGGCCTCTCTAAAAAGACGGGAAGATAATGAATTACAGGGCGTTGACGATGTTCGAGAAAATGTTGCCGATGGCCGGGCCGAGCAGCGCCAGGATGACGATCACGACGACGGCGACCAGTACCAGGATCAGCGCGTACTCAACGAGGCCCTGACCCTTTTCACGAGGAAGATACATCATAGCGGGAACGCTCCTTTCGTATACGATAACATTATCCTAGCATAATTCCATTTTGGCCGTCAACCGGCTTTGCCTTAAGGATTCAACCTCAAACAACTTCCTGACAGCGCCTGGGACTTTTTTCCCAGGTGCAAGTGTTCGTATTGTGAAAGTTGTAAACGGCAGAGGTTGGTAAACAGTTAGAAACGTTAAAAACCATTAGCATTGCGTGAAGAAACGTATGGTACTTCACTCCCAATTTACCCTTTCTCTAGGACTATCGAACTACCAACCATTATTGTGCTCAATAAAACCCCCCTGTATCGTAAAGACAGTTTTGGAATTGGCTTAATATCGGTTGTGGTCGAGGAGAGTTTTTAATGTCAAAACAATGCTTCTTCTGGTCCAGACGAATCTGGCTGATGAGCCTGCTGGCTGCTGGCGCAGCCCTCGCGCTGCTGGGGTTGCGCCCTGGCCTGGTCGCAGCCCAGACGGCCCCGCCGCCCGGTTACTGCGACGACTCCAAACATGACCCAACCCGTTGGCACCCGGCGGTTGAGCCGGTGACCGGCTGCATGTACGGCCACGAACATGGTTCTGACCCGAACCCATCTGGAAGTCTGTTTGCGCCAGTGGTGTTTGGCGGAGACGAAGCGACTCCCAACGAGAACGTTATTAAACACAATGGCTACAAAATCTTCTACATTCACCGCAGCAATACCCAGAACGCCAATCCGACCAGCGACCCGTGCGATGACGTGCGGGTGCGGGTACACATGGATGTAACCCCGCGCGAACGCACCGGCCAGTACCACAGCTTTGAGGCTGCCATCGCGCACTGTGCCAATGGTCAGCGGGATGTATCTTATATTCAGGGCTGGATGGACTTCGGCACGGTCGTCAGCCTGTCCACCCGCGAAGGCGGCGACCCGGGCATCCGTCCCATGAAGTTTGCCCCCAGCCCGAACGATTTTGCGGCCAACGGCCTCAATATCTGGGAAGTCTGGTATGGACGTTCCGGCGTTGGCTTGGATATGGGCTGGCTGGTGGGCGAAGTGCCAACCCTGTTCCATGACGGTTCTGACCCGCAGAACCCGGCGACCTGGAACTGGACCGGTGGCGAAGGGCGCAAACGCAAGATGGAGAATTTTAACTTCTACGGCTTTCGTGAGACACGGCGCGGTGAATTCTGGACTGACCAGTTTGGCAACTCGGTTGATCCTAATAGCACCTTTTGCAAGGACCCCAATAACAAGTGCCTGCGCCAGTATGTATCACGTTTGTTCGGTACCAGCCGCTCCGACATTATCACCTTTAACCTGGCATACAACAATGAATATGACACGCGCGGCGTGAATTTCCCGGATACGTTCCCGGTGGACGGCGCGCATCTGCCCTGGTGGAACGGTCAGCCATCGCAGCCGACACCGACCCAGACCAGCGTCCCACCGACTGTGCCGCCGACCACCATGCCGCCGACAGCCACACCGACGGTCAACCCGACCGAGCCGACGGTTCGCATTGAGGTTAATCCGGCCAGCGCCACCACTGGCGCAACCGTACAGGTAGCCGTGAACCTGCTTAACGTCGTTGACCTGTTTGGCGTACAGGCGAAATGTACCGTGAACCCACAGGTGCTGAGCGGCACGCAGAGTACAGATGGTGACGTCTTCACCCAGGCCAACAGTCTGTTTGTGAACACCGGCTTTAACGCTGCCGATGGAAGCTGGTTGATCGCGGCCAGCCGGCGCCTGCCGAACCCACCGTTCACGGGCAGCGGCATCGCATTTAAGCTGAACTATACCATTAAGGGCGCGGGCAGCAGTCCAGTAGACTGCTCCATCATGGGCGTGGACAGCAACGGGCAGGAAAAACCCCTGAAGGTGATGAACGGCACGTTTAACGGCGCGCCACAAACACCGCCGACCGCGACCTCCGTCCCACCAACCGCCACGCCAATCCCGCCGACAGCGACAACGGTGGCGCCAACGGCAACCACGCCTGCGCCAGTTCAGTTAGGGACGATCACCGGCGTGGTGCAGTACCAGAACCGCCCGGACAACGCCGGCATTACCGTCCAGTTACGGGATACCAGTCTTACAGTGCTAGCGGAAGTTGTCACCGGCGCAAACGGCGCCTTCAGCTTCACCGATGTGCCGGTGGGCACGTACAGTCTGAAAGCCGTTGCCCCCTTTCATCTTGATTGGGTGACGCCGGTCACGGTGGAAAGCGCAGGACAAACGGTCACACTGGAACCGTACACCTGTCAGGCCGGCGACACCAACGACGACAACATAGTGAACCTGACCGACGCTGGGCTGATCGGGGCAAACTTCGGCCTGCAAGCGCCGCCTGCTCCCGCAGGAGCGAACCTGAACGGCGATACAACTGTGGACGTGCGCGATCTGGCGCTGGTCGGCAGCAACTATGAACTGACCGGCCCAGCCGCGAACGAGTGATAAACGTAACCGGTAGGGACATGGCGACGCCATGTCCCTACGGAACAGTATTACCAATGTGGAGGTTATTCATGATGAGACGAACGATCATCACAACCTTACTTCTGCTGATCTTCAGCATCATAAGCACGGCAGGCGCGCAGGACAACCCGGCGCGCATCTGGGTTTCTGCGCCGACGCAGCAGGCTGCCGCTGGCGACGAAGTGGTCGTGAGCGTTAATGTCAGCGGCGCGGCGGGCATTTATGGCAGCAGCTTTAAGCTGGCCTATGACCCGCAGGCACTGGAGGTGGTCGCCAGCGACGACGGCCCGGTGACGGTTGGCAGCTTCTTTGGCGATGCGCCGAACTTCCCGCTGGCAAACACCGCCGCCGATGGCATGATCGAATACGCCATGACGCTCGTCCAGCCTGCCGAACCCATCAGTGGTGACGGCGTGCTGGGCACAGTCACGTTCCGCGCGCTGCAGGATGCGCCGGTGACCGTAACGCCGGTCGAGGCCAGTCTGGTCGCGCCGGAGTTCACCGAAGTTAACGGGCGCAAAGTGGCGCAGAGCATGAACACGATCACCCCGGAAATCACCGGCCAAACCGACGCGCTGACAACCAGCCCGGAACTGATCTCCGCCGAGCCGGACATCAGCAGCGACCCCGGCGTTTCTACCGCCTCGGTTGCCGCTGCGCTGGCCGAGAACCGGCAGACTGGCATAACCAGCGCGGATGCAGCGCCGCCGCTGATGCTCCAGCCAGTTCCATCCATTACATCGTCGTCCACCAATCCGGCCATCATGCTTGCCGGGCTGCTGTTCATGGTCGGTGTTGGGCTGCTGGTGGTGAGCGTGGGAATGTATACGCGGATGCGTGGGATGAATTTACTGAGCGAATAAGCTCAAGTGGAGCGCGTTTATGCGACGAGTACCGATTCATATTCTGTTTGCGATTGCTGGGCTGCTGCTGATTTCGGTCAGTGTGCTGACGCTCCTGGCTGCCGATCCGCAGCAGTCTACCCATCCGATTGCGCCAACTGCCATTGCCCTGCTGACGCAGATGCCGCCGGAAGCGGTTTTCGGGCAGTTGGCAGCAATGGGCTATCCGATTTCGCCGGAGATGCAGGCAACCGCGCTGGCGATGCTCCAGCAGATGCCGCCGGAAGCGGTGTTTGACCTGCTGCTGGTGAATGCTGGCAATGTGGACAACCAACCCGCGCCGGTTTTACCGTCGGCAACATCCATTATTATGGAAACGGCGGTCATCCTCCCGACCGAAGTAGTTCCGGTTCAACCAACGTTAGCACCGACGCTACCACCAACGCTCGAACCGGCGCAGCCTCTACCGGAAAGCACAGCACTTCCGACGGTCGAGTTAACCGCGCCGGTGCTGCCGGAACAGACCCAGCCGCCGCCTGAAGCGACAGCCGCCGTCTTCGGGGAGGAACTGCCGCAATCTACGCTGGAGGCAATGCCCGGCGTCGTGCCAGCCACTCTCCAGCCACCGGTGCTGGACGCTGGTCAGCCTCGCCTGAATGCTGGCGGTCAGCAGATGCTGGGGCAGCAACCGCCGCTTACGCCGGTTGTGGACGGCCCGCCCGGTCATCAGCCGCCGCAGCAGCCGGGGCAACCAGTACTGCCGCCGGAAGCGACGGCAGAGTTGGGCAGTCCGCCTACCGTAGCGACGGCGCTTCAAGCGACCGTTATGCCAACAACCGAGCCGGTCCAGTCGCCAGTGCCCGTAGGCCGGATTTCCGGTAGCGTGCGCCACGCTGATGCGGAGGCCACTGGCACGGCGCTGGTGTTAACCCGGCCTGATGGCACAACCCTGAATCTGCCAGCCAGCGCCGACGGCTCGTTTGCCTTCTCGAATATGGAGCCGGGCGCATACTCACTGCTGGCATCTGCTACCGGCTACCTGTCCGGGCAGGCGTCCTTCGTGCTGGAAGCTGGCCAGGACCTGGTGCTGCCGACCGTAACACTCCTGCCGGGTGATACCAACGGCGACAATCGGATTGACCTGACCGACGCGGTGCTGCTGGCGGCCAATTTCGACGCGCCCCCGCCTGTGCCGGCAGCCGACCTCAACCGGGATGGCTGGATTGACGTGCGCGATCTGGCGCTGCTGGGGAACGCGTTCGGTTTGTCCGGGCCGCTGCCCTGGGGATAACCCGTGTTGCAGGATGGACAGGAACCGGTCTGTTCTTCCCGAACCTCCACAACTCCTGCAGGGACATGGCGCTGCCATGTCCCTGTGCTTCACCGCTTCACAACTGACATTCGTCATATTCATTCCTGCATGAACGTTTTTGACAAGCGTTTAACCGCGCCTTAAAATTGGGTTTTGTGCAGCCTTTCCATAGAGGTACCAGTGGCCGTCCGGGCCATCTCCGCCGATCATTCCACCTTGCGGATAGGTTCAGAAGCGCTACGGGAATCCCGTAGGGACACGTCTGTCATGTTCCTACTGTGCAAGCCAAAATTAGGAGGCTTTGATGAAAGAGTATACGACCGACAGAATAAGGAATGTCGCCCTGGTGGGGCATCAGGGCGCCGGTAAGACGACACTGGTAGAAGCCCTGCTCTACAATACCGGCGCCATCACCCGTATCGGCAGGGTCGAGGAGAAGAACACGGTTTCCGACTGGGACGAGGACGAAAAGGAACGCGGTTTATCCCTGTCTACCTCGCTCATCCCCATCGAATTTGAAGACCACAAAATTAACGTCCTGGACGCCCCCGGCATGACCGACTTCCAGGGCGAGATCAAAAATGCCATCCGTGTCGCCGACTCGGTGTTTGTGGTCGTGGACGCGGTGGCAGGGGTGGAGGTTGGCACGGAACTGGTGTGGGAATATGCCGAAGCCTACCAGCAGCCGATCATCGTCACGATCAACAAGATGGATCGTGAAAACGCCAACTTCGAGCGCGCGCTGGAAAGCCTGCGCACTTCCTTCCCCGGCTACAAGTTCGTCCCGGTGATGCTGCCCATTGGCCAGCAGGCGGACTTTAAGGGCGTCATCAACCTGCTGACGATGAAAGCCTATTATGACACGGGCAAGGACCGTTCCGAGATGCCGGCGGATCTGCAGGCGGCAGCGGAAGAAGCCCGTACGGTACTGGTCGAAGCGGCTGCTGAAGCCGACGACGCGCTGATTGAGAAATACTTCGATGAAGGCACGCTTTCCGACGAAGAAATCCGCGAGGGGATGCGGAAAGCCGCCCGCGACTCGAACCTGAAAACCGTGCCCGTGTTTGTTACATCAGGTGCGAAGAATGTCGGCACCGTGCCGCTGCTGGAAGCCCTGTGCGTCTACGTGCAGCCGCCGTCACAGCGCCGGGTGCAGGTCGAAAAACCCAACGGCGAGCGTGAGTTCCTGATGCCGCCGCAGAAGGACGACGGCCCGCTGGCTGCTTATGTCTTTAAGACCACCACTGACCGCTTTGTCGGCACGCTCAACTACTTCCGCGTTTTCTCTGGCTCGGTGCGCTCCGATGGCCGGTACTGGAATGCCACGCGCAGCGTGGAGGAACGCTTTAACTCGCTGATGGTGCTGCGCGGCAAGGAACAGATGCCGATGACCATGCTCCATGCAGGGGATATCGGCGTGGTTGCCAAGCTGACCGAAACCAAGACCGGTGACAGCTTTAGCGACAAGGCCAGCGGCATTCAGATTACCAAACCGGAATTCCCCGAACCACTGTATGCTATCGCCGTCATCCCGCGCACGCAGGCTGACAGCGCCAAGATCGGTACGGTGCTCACCACCCTGTCGCAGGCCGACCC
>JACRPS010000025.1:0-48430 GCA_016223085.1 Chloroflexota bacterium | reverse complement strand
CTGCGCTGGCGGCAGGACCCGGACGTGAAACAAACCATTGTCGAAGGCATGGGCGAGGCGCACGTGAACCTGGCAATCAGCCGGGCGCAGCGTCTGGGCGTCGGCATGGACACGGAAATGCCGAAAGTCCCGTACAAGGAAACCATCACCAAGCAGTGCGCGGACTTTTACCGCCACAAGAAGCAGACCGGCGGCGCGGGCCAGTTCGCGGAAGTGCATCTGCGGCTGGAACCGAACCCCGGCGGTGGCTTCCAGTACGAAACGCAGATCGTCGGCGGCGTGATTTCGCAGAGTTTCCTGCCTTCGATTGAGAAGGGCATAAACTCCGTGCTGGGCGAAGGCGTGATCGCCGGTTATCCCATCGTGGATGTAAAAGCGGTGGTGTTCGACGGCAAGGAACATCCGGTCGACTCGAAGGACATCGCCTTCCAGATCGCCGGGCGCGAAGCCTTCAAGAAGGTGTTCGCGGATGCCAGCCCGGTGCTGCTTGAACCGATCATGGAAGTGAAGATCACCGTGCCGGAAAGCATGATGGGCGACATCATGAGCGACCTGAACACCCGGCGCGGGCGCGTGCTGGGGATGGACACTGAAGGCCACAAGAGCGTGGTCACGGCGCACGTGCCGCTGGCGGAGATGATGCGCTATGGCAACGACCTGCGCTCGATGACCGGCGCGCGCGGTATCTACACCATGAAGTTCGATCATTACGAAACGGTGCCGGCGCACCTGGCGCAGCAGATCGTGGCGGCACACAAGGCGGAGCAGGAAGCGTAAGACAGGGTTTTCTGTCAGTAGAAGGAACAGGGACACGGCGCGCCATGTCCCTGTTTTGTTATCATCCGTTTCCCACCGTTGAAGCCAGTGGCGATTAACCTCCTGAAGCCGACTGTCACAAAAAAATCGTAGTAAGGGATGTAGCTCATTGGCAGGAGAAAGGTTACACCCTCGGCCTGAGATTCAGCAGATCATACGCCAGCGCGGGCTGCCTGCGCCCGCGTATCTTGACCTCGCCCAGCGGCTGCGCTTCCACCAGACCGTTTAGCCGCTGCACCACCGAATTTTCAATCCAGATGTGGCCGGGCGGTGCCAGTTCCTGCAGGCGCTTGGCGGTGTTCACCACGTCGCCAATCGCGGTATAGTTCAGGGCACGTTCCGTGCCGATGTAGCCAACCACTGCTTCGCCCACATGGACGCCAATGCTGTACGACAGCGTATCGCCGCGCCGTGTCCGCATTTCCTCGCCAGCGCGCATCAGCGCCAGCGCTGCATCGGTCGCACGGTGAACGTGGTCTTCCTGTGGCACCGGGGCGTTGAAGATCGCCATCAGCCCATCACCAAAGAACTTGTCCAGCGTGCCATCCCAGGCCATAATGATTTCCGCCGCCAGGCTGAGGTAGTCGTTCAGCATTTCGACCACTTCCTCCGGTGGCGCATTCTCGCTCCAGGTGGTATAGCCGCGAATGTCGGCGAAGATCACGCTGATTTCCTGCCGCGTGCCGCCCAGCCGCAGGCCGTCCGGGTTCGCCAGCACGCGGTCCACCACCGATGGCGGCACAAACTTCTCGAACGTCACGCGCATCTGCTTGTTTTCGCGCTCCTTGGCCTGGCGCAGCGCCTCAAAGTTGCGCGCGTTTTCAATCGAGATCGCCACGTAGTCGGCCAGCATACTCAGCAGCGCGCTGTCGTGTTTGCCGAACAGGCGCGAATTGGACGAAACGTTGTTCACGCCCAGCGCCCCCAGCACCTGGCCGCGCAGCGTGATCGGCGCGTAAGCAGCCGATATCGCCTTGATGCCCTCTCCCGCCAGATGTTCCGGCTTCAGCACCAGCGGCTGGCACTGCCGGATGACGTAGTGGGAGACGCGGTCGTTCACCTCAAAATCAGCGGGGCGCGCTTTTGGGCTGCCGGCGCGTCTGTGGGCGCGACAGATCAACCGGTCGTTTTCGATCAGGTAGATATACCCTTCTTCCGCCTGGGTGATCTGAGTTGCCGCATCCACGATACGGGGCAGCAGTTCGTTCAGGTTCATCAGTTCAGTGACCTGTTTGCCCACGTTATGCAGCACGTTCAATTCACCGACGCGCCGCTGCAATTCGCGGTTGGCCTGCACCAGCCGTTCCGTCAACAGTTCTTTTTCTTTCCGCAGACGGACTTCTGTCAGGCTGCGTTCAATCGCGTTCACCATCTCTTCGACGGTATACGGTTTTTTGACGTAATCGCGCACGCCCAGCCGGTAAACTTCAACGGCGATTTCTTCCGAGCCGTGAAAGGTCATCAGGATAACAGGGATGTCAACATTCCGGCTGTTGAGATACTTCAGCACGTCCAGGCCGTTCATACGCGGCATTTGCAGATCGAGCAGGATGAGATCGGGGCGGCGCTCCAGCGCCATTTCCACGCCTTCCTTGCCATCTTTGGCTACCAGCACCTGATAGCCGTTGGGCTGAAGGACGTATTCGACCAGGAAATCCCGGTTCTCCCGCCCATCATCAACAACCAGAATGGTCTCTCCGGCCAAGTTTTCCTCGCTGGCGGAATGTGGTTTCACTGTCCTGTTTCTAGTATAGGGGTGACTCTGGCTTTGCAACATGGGATGCTTTGTGAAAAACCATTAAGAATTATCTTCAGTAAATGAGGTGAGCATTGCCTGCGCCTAAAATACCTTTTATAATTTTTGTCTTAGAATCTATTCTCAACTCCTTTGCACAGATAGGGATAAGGTCACCTCGTCCTTTATAAGGGGGAATAGAATCTGAAACAGTTGTTGAACCCACAATCCAGCGAGGGCGACCTTTGCAAGACGTATCCGTAACTCCAGTTGCCGCTGCTCTGCCCCGCCCCAGGCTCCATTCCAGAGGACTACTCCGTGAAATCCTGGATACGATCATCCTCATTGGCGCGATTTACGCGCTGGTGAACCTGGCAAGCGTGCGCTTCATCGTGGAAGGGCCAAGTATGCAGCCCAATTTCCATACCGGTCAGGTGCTGGTCGTCAGCCGGGTGAATTACCTGCTTGGCCTGCAGCAGCGGGGAGATGTCGCGGTGTTTAACCCGCCGAACCAGCCGCCGGACGAGCCGCCGTACATCAAGCGGGTGATTGGCGTGCCGGGCGATAAGGTTGAAATCCGGGATACACAGGTTTACGTGAACGATCAGTTGCTGAACGAACCGTACATCAACGAGCCGTGCCGCGAAACCCGCTGCCCGGATGAAACCTGGCAGCTTGGACCGAACCAGTATTTTATGATGGGCGACAACCGCAATCACAGCAGCGACTCCCGCGCCTTTGGCCCGGTCACCCTTGACCGGGTGATCGGCGAGGCGTTGATCCGCTACTGGCCGCCCCAGGACTGGGGATTGGTGATGCGCATTGGTTATCCAGAGGGATCCAATTGAGCGTCCGCGCCTCCATCCGTCCCCACCTGCATCACCGCCGGTTCGGGCGCGAACTGGTGAGCACGCTGGTGTTTTTGGTCGCGGTTTATACGCTGCTGGAAATGGCCCTGCCGCGCTCGGTGGTGCTGTCCATCAGTATGCAGCCAAACCTGGTGGAAAGCCAGCGGCTGGTCATCAGCCGGGTCAGCTATCTGCTGGGGGAGCCGCAACGTGGTGAAATCGTGGTCTTTAACGCTCCTAACGCTCAACCGGATGAACCACCGCTGATTAAGCGGTTGATCGGCCTGCCGGGGGAAACTGTGCAGTTTCTGAATGGGGCAGTTTCCATAAATGGTGTAAAATTGGAAGAACCCTACATCAAGGAACCCTGCGAACCCGGCATGTGCCCTGACCGAGTCTGGCAGCTTGGGCCGGATGAATACTTCTTCATGGGGGATAATCGCAACCACAGTCACGATTCGCGGGCATTCGGCCCGGTACACCGGCAGCAGATCATCGGTCGTGCGGTTCTCCGCTACTGGCCGCCCGAAGTCTGGGGAATTCTGTCGTTCACCTATGGCGACCACACCGTCCGGTAGTCGCCACTAGCAGGAGGTTCGTGTCATGTCCGATCAATTTGCTTACTCTTGCCCGTACTGCCAGATTGGCTACTGCCAGCCGGGTCAAGCAACGTACGTTCGGATGCACGACGGGATGCTGGTCTCCATACCGGATATGCCGGTCTGGACGTGTGACATCTGCGGCTATCAGGAATTTGATCAGGAAGCAGTTGCTAACCTGGATACCCTGCTCGGCGTGACGGAGGCCGCGCCGGATACGCAGCGCCCCAGACCATCGGAACCTTTTGATACCACCACCGTTCGGAGAGCAAAACCGTGACCGTCGAATTACGCAGCTATGTTTTTCTTGACAGTTTGCAGCCGCAGCACGCCGCCTTCCTGGGGACGGTGGCGCGGGGCTTCCTGCCCCTGCCCAACGATGCCTCGCTGTGGATTGAAATCTCACCCGGCATCGAAATCAACCGCATCACCGATGTGGCCCTCAAGGCCACTGGCGTGCGCCCCGGAATGCAGATTGTCGAACGGCTGTATGGTCTGCTGGAAGTCCATTCCAGCAGCCAGGCGGAAACCCGCGCTGCCGGCGCCGCTATCCTGGAGGCGCTGGGTGTCAGCGAAGACCAGCGGATCAAGCCGCGCGTCGTGTCCAGCCAGATCATCCGCAACATTGACGCGCACCAGACGCAGCTCATCAACCGGATGCGGCACGGTCACATGATTCTGGCGGGGCAAACGCTGTACGTGCTGGAAGTTGAACCGGCAGGTTACGCCGCGCTGGCGGCCAACGAAGCCGAAAAGGCCGCCGAGATCAACATCCTGGAAGTGGTGGCGTTTGGCAGCTTTGGCCGCGTCTACCTGGGCGGCGAGGAACGTGACATCATGGCTGGTTACGGCGCGGCGCTGGCGGCGATTGAAGGTGTGACCGGGCGCGAACTTAACAGCGGTCGTAAGGAGTAGTGCGTGTTTATCGGCGAAGTCATCGGCACGGTGGTTGCCACCCGCAAGACCGAGAATATGCAGGGATTAACCCTGCGGCTGGTGCGGCGAATGACCACCGACAACACAGCAACGGACAGCTACACGGTAGCCGTTGATGTGCTGGGTGCGAGTGAAGGGGAGCGTGTGCTGGTGGCGTCCGGCAGTCCGGCGCGGCAAACCCCGCAGACTGATGCTCGCCCGGTGGATGCCATCATCCTGGCGATTGTGGACACTTGGCAGGTGAATAACCGCACGGTTTATACAAAGGAAACACTCGAACAGGGGGCGTAACGCCCCTTGTTTTGTCTCAACCCCGGAATACTTTCACTTGTGTTATACTATTTTCAGACTTTTCCGCACCACGTCCGTCCGCGTCCGCCAAGCCACGTAAGGAGCAGCGGATATGAGCAAGCGCCGTATCCTGGTGGTTGAAGACAACCGCGATAACATGATGCTGGTCGCCGACATTCTCCAGTCGCTGGATTACCAGGTGCTGCTGGCAGCCGATGGCCGGCGCGGCGTGGATTTGGCGCACGCGGAAAAGCCGGATTTGATTCTGATGGACCTGGCGCTACCCTTTATGGATGGCTGGACGGCAGCCCGAGTCATCAAGGGGACGCCAGAGTTGCAGCACATTCCGATTATCGCCTTAACCGCCCACGCGATGCTGGGTGACCGGGAACGGGCCCTGGCAGCCGGCTGCGACGATTATGTGTCCAAACCCATCAACATGGGTGAACTGATGAGCAAACTGGCTCGTTTTCTTGGCTAGGGGGGCCACCTTGAAAGTTCTGGTTGCGGACGATAACGCCAACAGTCGCCAACTGGTGAAGGATATTGTCGAAAGCATCGGTTATGAAACGATTCTGGCCTATGACGGCCCGAAGGCGCTGGTCGCCGCACAAACGCAGTCGCCAGACCTCATTATTCTGGACGTGAACATGCCCGGCATGAGCGGTTTTGAGGTATGCGCGGCGATCAAGGCGGACCCAAAACTGGCGCAAATTCCCATCCTGATGCTGACGGCGCTGGCTGACGTGGAAAACCGTGTGACCGGGTTGGGGCTGGGCGCGGATGATTACCTGTCGAAGCCCTTCAGCCCGCGTGAACTGGCGGCGCGGGTGAATGCCCGCCTGCGCACGAAGGCCGAAGCCGACGACCTGCGCAAGACGAAGGAACTGCTGCGGCAGACATTCGAGCGATTTGTGTCGCCGGTGGTGGTTGAAAAGCTCATGCAGGACCCAACCCAGATCAAGCTGGGTGGGCAAATTCAGAACGTGACCGTCTTTTTTGCCGACCTCGAAGGGTTTACCAGCATCTCCGAACGCACTGACCCCGAAAAGCTGCTGCATATCCTGAACCAGTACCATGCGCTCATCGTCAGTGTCATCCAGAACTATGCCGGCACGGTAGACAAGTTTATCGGCGATGGGGTGATGGCGCTGTATAATACACCTCTGCATCTGGACGACCACGCCCTGCGGGCGGTGATTACGGCCCTGCACATCCGCGACGCTCTGGCAGAGTTTTATGCCCAGTTTGAGCCGGAGTACCGGATGCGAGTCAACTTTGGCATCCATACCGGCCCGGCAGTCGTTGGCAACGTCGGCGCGCCGAACCTGATGAACTTTACAGCGGTGGGGGACACGGTGAACCTGGCGGCACGGCTGCAGGACCTGAGCAGCGGTGGCAGGATTTTAATCAGCGAGGCGTGTTACAATCACATCGAAGTTCCGCTCAGGATCACTCCTATCGGCTACCAGACCGTGAAGGGACGGAAAGAGGCGGTGATGATCTACGAAGTGCTGGAGTTAGCGTCTTGACCTCCCTCATTCTGCTGTTTGGCGACACCCCGTCTGACACGCTCCAAACTCAACTTTCCCAGGCCGGTTACAGCCTGCGCCGCGCGCGAGGTAAGACACTGGCGGCGGTGCGGGCAGCCAAACCTGTCGCCGTGCTGGTGGAGGTGTCCAACCCGACGCTGAACGGCATTCATCTGATCGGTCAGCTCAAGGCGCACGACGCGACGCTGCCGGTCATTGCGCTGCACCGGGGCGAGCACTATTTGCAGCAGGCGGCGCTGGTGGCCGGCGCCGATGCGGTGCTGCCCGCCCCGCCTGACCCGGCGCACCTGCTGAAGCGGCTGCGCGGCGTAAGCGAAACGTTTGGTAGCATCGTGGCAAATGGCTCGCAGGACATGCTTGGCACGGCGGCAATTCTTTCCCACGACTTAAAAAGCCCGATCAGCATCATCATCAGTACGCTGGAAGTGCTGATTGCCATGCATACCGGCGACGACGATGGTACGCTACGGCTGCTGCGCGGCGCGTTGAGCGCGGCCTATCGGCAGTTGAATCTGCTCGGTGACATGCTGGACCTGATGCGGCTGGAGATTGGTGCCTACGAACTGGAATGCCACCCCTGCAATCTGGTTGAACTGGTGCAGGATTACATGGTGGCTGACGCGCCCAAGCTGACAGCCAACAAAACCCTGCTGGTTGAGATGAACCTCTCTCCCACACCGCTGATCGCCTGTCTGGATGCGAACCTGACCTGGCGCATCCTGAACACGCTGATGGATAATATCAACAAGTTTACGGTCGAAAACGACCTGGTGCGGGTGACAGCGCAGACCAGCGGCAACTCGATTGTCCTGACGTTTGCCGACAGCGGACGACCGATCACTGCCGGCTTTGAGCGTCAGATTGTGGAACAGCCGCCGCTGTGGCAGGACCGCGAAGCTGGTACGCGCACCAGTGTGGCGATGGGGCTGCCGTTTATTTTTGCGGCGGCGAAAGCGCAAAACGGTCAGTTTCGCGCGTATACCGATCCCGTAACTCATTTAACGACGTTTACGCTCACGTTTCCCGTTTACCAAGCAGGTGACTAACAATGCCTGAACCGCAGCTACCGATGGATGACGGCCAGATTCAGCGAATTATCCAGAACGTCGTGCGTGAAGTCGGTGACAACCCCACGACGCTCACCAACCGGCGCGCACCGATGGCTGTTCCCGCGTCACTGGGACGCGGCGATGGCCTGTTCCCTGACCCGGACAGCGCGGTTGCGGCAGCGAAAGCGGCCTTTGAGCAGCTCGACGAACTGCCGCTGGAACTGCGCAAGCGGATGGTCGCTGCCATGCGCGCCACTGCCCGCGAACACGCCGAAGTGCTGGCACAGTTCGCGGTCGAAGAAACCGGCATGGGTCGGTTTGAGGATAAAGTCCAGAAAAACCTGCTGACGGCCAACAAGACCCCCGGTCCGGAATGGCTGGAAACCGCAGCCTGGACCGGCGACGACGGCCTGACGATCACTGAGTATGCCCCCTACGGCATCATCACCTCGATCACGCCGACCACCAACCCGACCAGCACCATCATCAACAACAGCATCGGCATGGTCAGCGCCGGCAACGCCGTCGTTTTTAACGCGCATCCGAGCGCAAAACGGTGCAGCGCCTACACCATCCAACTGCTGAACCGCGCCATTCAGAGCGCCGGCGGCCCGCCCAACCTGCTTACCTGTGTAGAAGAACCGACGATTGAGTCAGCACAGGCGCTGATGGTGCATAAGGACGTGCGGCTGCTGGTTGTGACGGGCGGCATCGGCGTGGTGCGCCAGGCGATGAAAAGCGGCAAGCGTGCCATCTGCGCCGGGCCGGGCAACCCGCCGGTCGTGGTGGACGACTCGGCTGATCTGGAACAGGCCGGGCGCGATGTGGTGCGCGGCGGCAGCTTCGACAACAACCTGGTCTGCACCACAGAAAAAACCTGCTTCGTAGTTGAGTCGGTGCTTAACGAACTGGTTGAGGCCATGACCCAGCATGGCGGTTATTTAATCACATCCTGGCAACTTCGCCGCCTGATGAAATCCATCTTTGACGAAGATCGCGGCCCCGGCAAACCGGGCGTGATGAACAAGGAATTTATTGGTCAGGACGCCAGCGTGCTGCTGAAGGAAATCGGTATCAACGTCGGCAGCGAAGTGCGGCAAATCGTGGCAGTGGTTGAACCCGATCACCAACTGGTGTGGTCAGAGCAGATGATGCCAATCATGCCGGTGGTGCCAATGCCGGATGTGTATGCCGCAATTGATCTGGCGGTTGAGTCCGAACATGGCTTCCGCCACACGGCTGTAATGCACAGCAAAAACATTGACCATCTGAGCCGCATGGCTCGCGCCATGGATTGTTCAATCTTTGTGAAGAACGCTCCGAATCTGGCCGGTTTAGGCTGGGGCGGCGAGGGCTTTACGTCGTTCACGATTGCCAGCCCGACCGGTGAGGGCATGACCACCTGCCGCAGTTTCAGCCGCCTGCGCCGCTGCACGCTCAAGGATGCGTTCAGGATTGTCTAGCGGTTTCATCGGCTTCGCGCATTCAGGATAAACATCGTGGCTGATCCCCAAGTGACTCTTCCCTCGGTAGCGATTGACCCTGCGCTGGCGCTGTTGGAATTCAGCAGTATTGCCGCCGGCGTGCTGGCTGGCGACGCGATGGTTAAAAAAGCGCCGCTCGACCTCATCCGCGCCGGGACGGTGCAGCCGGGACGCTTTCTGGTGCTGGTTGGCGGGCCGGTGGCAGAAGTGGAGGAGGCGCTCAAGGTTGGTTTAGCCGCTGCGCCGGATGTACTGACCGACCACATTTTCCTGCCCGGCGTGCATCCCGATGTGGTGCGGGCGCTGGCCGGGGGGCGCTCGGTCAGGTCGGATGACGCGCTCGGCATCTTCGAGACGGCCACCGTTCCGGCGGCGATATACGCGGCGGACAAGGGCGTGAAGGGCGCGCAGGTGAACCTGATGGAAGTGCGGCTGGCCGACGGTCTGGGTGGCAAAGGTATCGTCCTGTTCACCGGCGTGGTCGCCGACGTGGAAGCCGCGCTGGACATCGCCGATACGGCACTGGAAGCCGCGCAGAAGGTGCGCCGGGTGGTGATTTCCCAGCTTCACGCCGACATCGCCCAGGTGATTCAGTCCAGCACCCGCTTTGGCACGCAGTTAGGCTGGCGCTGGTAAGACAAACGCTGACTCGCATCTGTCAGGACATAACCGACCATGTCCGTTATTCATGGTTGCAGGAACACAGGTGATTAATGAACGGCTTTGCATCTGGTTATCGCAACGCGCTCAACACGAAGGAACGTGACCTGCGTGAGCAAATCTGCAAGATCGGCGAGCTGATGTATCGCAACGGCTACATTGATGGCGCCAGTGGCAACATCAGCGCGCGGCTGGACGAGAAGCGCGTGTTAGCCACGCCGAGCGGTCTGGCAAAAGGGTTTATGTCACCCGATCAACTGATTATTGTAGATATGAACGGCAATCGGGTAGATACCCCGAACGCCGCCAATGCCAGTCTCAAGCCCACATCCGAACTTTCGATGCATCTGGAATGTTACAAACAGCGATTGGATGTCAACGGCGTGGTTCACGCGCACCCACCCACGTCGGTCGCGCTGACGATTGCCGGTTACGATTTCCGCCGCTGCGTGGTGCCGGAAGCCGCCGTCATTCTTGGCCTCGTCCCGACCGCACCGTATTCCACTCCGGCCAGCGTGGAAAATCGCGATGCGATACAGCAGCTCATCCGCGAACACGATGCCATCATGCTGTCCCATCATGGATCGCTCACGGTCGCTAAAACGGTTTGGGATGCCTATATGCGGCTGGAAACACTGGAACACACCGCCAAAATCCTGTATATGGCCGAGATGATGGGCGGCGCGCACCCGATTGCGCCGCATCAGGTCGAAAAGCTGGTGGACGCACGCCGTCGGCTGGGGCTGGAACGCCCCGGCGATATGGAACGGTTCTGCGCGGCCTGTGGGCTGTCCCTGTCCAAAGCCGCGCCGGTGGAACAGCCGAGCACGCCGGCATCCGGGGATGATCTGGAAGCACGAGTCCGTGAGATCGTGCGGCAGGTGTTAAGTGAACTGGCGCTGTGATTTCCGTCTTGACGGCGTAGGCCGAGGCTGGTACACTACCCTCCCATAAGGCCCCATCGTCTAGCGGTCTAGGATGTCACCCTTTCAAGGTGAAGACACGGGTTCGAGTCCCGTTGGGGCTACTTTATTACCCCCGTGTATAGGTTACCAATACTCTCTTCCCTTCCAGCACGACAACAATAAAGACTCGGGTAATTTGCAGTAGCGGTCGTTGATTTGTTGCTGCCTCGGGTTCACCGATCAATGGCCTGGCTACTACTGTTCCAGCGTTTTGACCAGCGCGATCAGCACATCCTCGTCGGTTTCGAGGCCGGGGATATTGGTCGGTTGCAGACTGGCTAAACGCTCAAACAGCGTATCATCGAGATAGGCTTCAACCAGCGCCGGATAGACGTAATACTTTTTGCAGACGGTCGGCGTATTGCCAAGCTGTTCAGCAACGCGATGGATCACCTTAACCGCATTGCGTTTGGCCTGTGTTTTGCTCTCACAAACGCCAATCATCTGAAACGCCTGCAGGGCCAGCAATGTGCCGCCCCAGGTGCGGAAGTCCTTGGCAGTGAAGTCCTGACCGCTGATTTCACGCAGATAGTCGTTCACATCGTGCGAACCGATGTCCTGCGGCTTCCCATCATCGTCCAGGTATTGGAATAGTTCCTGCCCTGGCACCTCCTGACAGCGTTTGACAATGCGCGCCAGCCGGCGGTCTTTCAGGTTGATCGCGTGTTCCTTGCCGCTTTTGCCACGAAACTTAAATCGCAGGGACGAGCCATTGATTTTGACGTGTTTGTCGCGCAGCGTGGTCAGGCCGAAGGAATGGTTGGCGCGCGCGTATTCCCGGTTGCCGATGCGGATGTGGGCTACATCCAGCAGCTTAACCACTGTCGCCAGCACTTTTTCGCGTGGCAGCCCGCGCAGCGACAGATCGGTTTCAACCCGCTCGCGGATACGCGGCAGCGCCTCGCCAAACGCCACCAGCCGTCCGAACTTGTCCACACCCCGGCGCTCGTGCCAGCGCGGGTGATAACGGTACTGCTTGCGACCTTTGGCATCGCGTCCCGTAGCCTGAATGTGACCGCGCTCGTCAGGGCAAATCCACACCTCTGTCCAGGCTGGGGGAATCGTCAGCGCCTTAATGCGCGCCAGCCTGTCCACGTCCGTAATTCGCTGGCCGTCCGCGTCCCAGTAGGTGAAGCCCTTGCCGGCGCGACGGCGGTGAATACCGGGTTCGGTATCGGAAACATAAACTAACCCGGCGGCTTCCGCAATTTCCGCCGGGGTAGCTGCTACGTCGTCCGTCATGCTCTCTATACCTTCATAAAGGCGGCTACACCGGGCCACCCTTGCACCATCTATTGGTGGTGATAGGGTGATAATCCTTACCGCGTATCCTTGCCGGTCCACTGCTGGGCGTGGGAACGGCGCATAATATCCCAGACGAAGTCACGGTGTTCATCTTCCGTTTCCACGATAATAAGCTTGCCGCCCCGGCGCAATTGTTCTGCGTAGTAATCGGCTTCATCAGCGCTCAGGTTTAGATCGTTCAGCGGGCCGGTAAGATCGAGACCGGAGCGCGCCTCATCCGCGTCCATAAAGCCGGGCGCTACGTAGGGAATCGGGGCAGTGTTGCCGGCGTTAACCGACGAATTCACCGCGCCGATGCCGCCGATCAAGGTTTCATCGGAAATGTTCGGGGCAGCGGTGCGCGCCGGGTCAATCACCCGCAGGTCGTCCTGAAACCCGGCCTGATTCAGTTGATTAAGCGCCTGTTCCAGTTGGGTATCGGTGGCAAATACGCCAATAATCGTTGCCATTGGTATGCTCCTTTCACGGGTAGGGACACGGCCCTGCCGTGTCCCTACAGCTTTTTCACAGCTAACCACCTAAATGTAAATCCGGCGTATGAAGCTGGTCGGTTTCGTGTAAAACGGCTGAGGCCGGGTACAATGGAGGTACAACGGACACATGCAGGAACAACGACGTGCCTTATACCCGGCTGGTACTCCCCAATGGACGGCGACGCGCAACCCGCATGGCGCGGGCGTTGCGGGCTATCTGGCGCGATAGTTCGGCGCTGTGGCGGGAGTTCCACATACCGATCACCGTCTTTCTGCTGGTGACGCTGGGCGGCGGCTGGCTGTACGGGGAACTGTATTTCCTGGCGCGCGGGCAGGAAATCGCGCTGATTGACCGGCCCTATCTGATGCTGCAACTGATGATTCTGGAAACGCCGGAGCCTGCCCCACCGGAGTGGTATCTCATCCTGTTCTGGTATCTGCTACCGCCGATTGCCGCACTGATTATCGGGCGGGGCGCGCTGGATTTTGTGCGGCTGTTTTTTAACCGGGGTGAACGGCGAGCAGCCTGGGAGGAAGCGGTGGCGTCTACCTATCGCAATCACGTGATTATTCTCGGCGTCGGCCACGTTGGTCTGCGGGTGGCGCGGACGCTGAACGATATGGGGTTTGAAGTTGTCGGGATTGACATCAAAGCCAAGCCGGAAATCGAAGTGGAACTGAGCAAACTGGGCATCCCACTCATTATCGAGGATGGTCGCAGCCCGGTGGCGCTGGAAAAAGCAGGGCTGCGCTATGCACAGTCGTTTATCGCCTGCACCGCCAATGACCATACCAATCTGGAAGCGATCATGCGGGCGCGCGATCTGAACCCGAATATCCGCATCGTCGCCCGCATGTGGGACGACCAGTTCAGCAACCAGCTCAAGCGGTTTATGGACGTGCAGGCGGTATTAAGCGCATCTGATCTGGCCGCGCCTGCCTTCGCCGGTTCGGCGGTCGGGGTCGAAATCACACAGACCGTGCATGTCAATGGCGTGGATTACAGCCTGATCCGGCTGACCGTTGCGCCGGGGGCATTTATGGATGGTGTGACCGTCGGCACCCTACAAACCCAGAACCACATGGACATCGTGCTGCACGGGCGCGACGGCAGCACAGAGGTGCAGCCCGCGCGGGAAACGGTGGTCCGGGCCAGTGATACGCTGGTGATCTTTGCCCGCCACGACCAGATTCTGGACGTGGTAAACCGCAACCGCAGCCGGTAGGCTTGGTTTTGCCTGTTACTTCCCTTTTAAGGCGTAGACTTATGGTGAAAGGATCATCAGTAAGGGAAACGCCGCGCCAGAACATGAGCACAATTCTGCACATAGACGAACTGGCAACCCCGCGTCTTTGCCCCCTCTGCGGCGGCGAAATCGTGCGTATCACCGGTGTCGGCACATGGTGTTATGACCTGGGTGTGATGGTTGATATAGAGGATGTTGAGGATAGTGATACTGCTGGTCTGGATGAAGAAGAACTGGAAGCCTTTACCAGTGTGTACGATCTTTGTCTGAATGGCTGTGGATACATCCAGAACGCCCGGCAGGACATTATGGCCGCTTGGCGTCAGATGGCAGGGACGGAGAAGCGTTCCAGACCAAGCCCTCGGCCAGTGCGCCAGAACATACCGAGACGTTTTCGCCTGCGGCAGTTGCCGGCCTATCCGTTCCCCAAACGCTACACCTGTTTTTATACACACGTGTTTCTGGAAGACCTGCTGGCCTTCCGCCACAGCCGATAACAGGTGTACCGGCATCCTGACATCTACGAATCAAAACGGAGCGAACGCTTGGTTCGCCCCGTCGGTTCGACTGATCTCAGCCTTCGTTACACGCTGCGTGAGGTGTTGGTCGCGGCTACGCCTTCCAGCGGGTCTTCTGGCACAGCGCGCCCCACGATTTCCAGCACGCGGCGGCCTTCCACGACCTCGTTATCCAGCAGTTCCTTCGCCAACTGGTCGAGCTTGTCGCGGTTATCACGCAGCAGTTTCAGCGTGCGCTGGTGGGTTTCGTCCACGATGCGGCGCACTTCGGCGTCAATCCGCGCGGCGGTTTCCTCGCTGTAGTTGCGCCCCTGTGACAGCGAATAGCCCAGGAACGGCTGGTGCTCGTGTTCGCCGAAGTTTAATGGCCCAATCGCCTCGCTCATGCCAAATTCCATCACCATCCGCCGCGCCATATCGGTCACACGCTTCAGGTCGTTGGATGCGCCGGTAGTAATTTCGTTGAAGGCGATTTCCTCCGCTGCGCGCCCACCCAGCAGCACTATCATGCGCGCCAGCAGGTAATCGCGGCTGTAGTTGCGGCGGTCGTCGTCCGGCATCGAAGCCGTCACACCCAGCGCCTGCCCGCGTGGGACAATCGTCACCTTAAACACCGGGTCAGCACCGGGGGTCAGCGCCCCGGCGATGGCATGGCCGGCTTCGTGGTAGGCGACCACCTTGCGTTCCTGCTCATTCGACAGCGGCGGGCTTTCCGTGCCCAACACGATTCGATCAAACGCATTCCAGAAGTCCGCCTGGCTGATGCGCCGGGCATTCCGCCGCGCCGCGTTTAATGCCGCCTCGTTCGCCAGATTGGACAGGTCTGCGCCGGAGAAGCCTATCGTGGCTTTCGCCATCGCGTCCAGATCAACGTCCTCACCCAGCGGCTTGCCGCGCGTGTGAATCTTGAGGATGTTCAGCCGTCCGGTGCGGTCGGGCAGCGCCACCGTCACCTGCCGGTCGAAGCGTCCGGGGCGCAGCAGCGCCGGGTCGAGCACGTCCGGGCGGTTGGTGGCCGCCATCACGATCACACTTTCGGTCTGGTCGAAGCCGTCCATTTCGGAAAGAAGCTGGTTCAGCGTCTGTTCGCGTTCATCGTGTCCACCGCCCAAACCCGCGCCACGCTGGCGGCCAACCGCGTCAATTTCGTCAATGAAGACGATGCTGGGCGCGGCGTCCTTTGCCCGCTTGAACAGATCGCGCACGCGGGACGCGCCCACGCCGACAAACATCTCCACAAACTCCGACGCGGCGATGCTGAAGAAGGCGACGTTAGCTTCCCCCGCGACCGCCCGCGCCATCAGCGTTTTGCCCGTACCGGGAGGGCCGACCAGCAGCACGCCGCGCGGGATGCGCGCGCCGAGCGCGATATATTTGTCCGGCTCTTTCAGGAAATCCACAATTTCAACCAGTTCAGCCTTGGCCGCGTCCTGCCCGGCTACGTCCGCAAATGTCACCTTCGGACGTTCAACCGTATATTCGCGCGCCTGCGTCCGGCCAAAGCCAAAGACGTTGCTCATCTGCCCCTGCGTCCGCCGCGCCGACCACAGGAAGAAGCCCAGCAGCAGCAGAATCGGGCCGAAGTTCAGCAGGAACAGCAGAATCGGCGACGGCTCGGAAATCTGGCTGACGATGGTAACGTTGTGCTCCCGCAGCGTTTGTGGCAGTTCCGGGTCAGTCACCGGCAGCAGCGTGGTAACAAAGCGGTTCGACGTGGCGGACGCCACACCCTGCGCTTCGGCTTGCTCACGCGGCGGCCATGTCACCGGGCGAATAAAGGTGCCCCGCGCCCGGTTTTCCTGAAGTACCACCTGGTCAACGTTATTGGCGACCACCTGTTTGTAGAACTCCGAGTACGGAATTTCGATCTGCGCCTCGGAGGTGACACCGCTCACCATCTCCGGCAGCCGCAGGAACGTCCAGGCCAGGAAGATAATCCACAGCACCGGCCACACCCAGCGCGGCAGACGAAACTGCGGTGGGGTTGGGGGATCGGTCTGGTTGGGTTTTTTATCCGGGGAATTATTTGGGGGTTGAATCATTGAAATTTACACCCTCGCTGTTGCGACAATCGTTGCATCTTCACTATACGGCGGTCGCATTAGAGTGATATTAAAGTGGCTTAACAGCGGGCACAGCAGGATGGCAGAGAGCTGTCTTCCTTGATTGATACTACGTTTCGCCGGATACGTAACTGTGTTATACTGCCATGAGAGATTACTTTCACCTTTTCAAACCACAGTGACCACCATCATGAAACATTTTCTCTCTCTGGCCGATTGGTCGGCTGACGAACTCTGGCAGTTGATCGAGTCGGCGGTTCAGCTTAAACAGGAATGGCAGCAGGCCGGTGGCAACCCGCCGCTGTTGAAAAACAAACTGCTGGCGATGGTCTTTCAAAAGCCATCGCTGCGCACCCGTGTATCGTTTGAGGTTGGCATGAAACATCTGGGCGGTGACGCGCTCATGCTTGGCCCTGACGAAATCGGCCTGGGCCAGCGCGAGAGCATCGCTGACGTGGCGCGGGTGCTGTCCGGTTACGTGCAGGGCATCATGGCGCGGGTGTTTGACCATCAGCAGGTCATCCAACTGGCGCAGTGGGCCAGCGTGCCGGTCATCAATGGTCTAAGCGACGCCGAACACCCCTGCCAGGCAATGGGCGACACACTTACAATTTACGAACGGTTTGGCCGCGTCAAAGGGCTGCGGCTGGCGTACATCGGCGATGGCAACAACGTTGCCATTTCGCTGGCGCAGGCCAGCGCGCACTTTGGGATGCACTTTGTCATTGCCTCGCCCCAGGGTTACGAACTGCCTGCCGCTGTCGTCAGCCAGTTTAACCAACTGGCGGCGCGCAGTGGCAGTGGCGCGACGATCACGCTGCTACGCGACCCTGCCGAAGCGGCCACCGGCGCGGATGTTATCTATACCGATACCTGGGTGAGCATGGGGCAGGAAGCGGAAACCGCCGCCCGCGTGGCCGTGATGCAGCCGTATCAGGTGAATACCAGTCTGCTCGGTTATGCCAGCCGGGATGTGATCGTGATGCACTGCCTGCCTGCCCACCGGGGACAGGAAATCACCAACGAGGTGGCCGACGGGCCACATTCCGCCATTTTCCAGCAGGCGGAAAACCGCCTGCACGCGCAGAAGGCTATTCTGGCTAAGCTGATGGCGTCATAACGATAGCTACCGTAAGGGCGCATGGCGTGCGCCCCTACAGCGATTGACAACCCTTGAGTTCGTGTATCTGGGAAACAGTCCATGCCTGGAAACCGTGAAGCCTACGAACAAGCGATGAACGCCGGTCATAACGCGGCCTGGGATAAGGAATGGTCGCTCGCCGTCGCCGCCTATGGGCAGGCCGTCAAGGAATTCCCCGACGATGTGGAAGCCCACATTCACCTGGGGCTGGCGCTGCTGGAGATTGGACGGCTGGAGGATGCGCTGAAGGTCTACACCCGCGCGCACCAGCTTGCGCCGGATGACCCGATCCCGCTGGAGAAAAGCGCCGATATTCTGGAGCGTGTCGGGCGGATGAAAGAAGCCTCGCAGCAGTATGTGAACGTGGCGGAGGTGTACCTCGGCCAGCGCGATCTGGACAAGGCCATTTTTAACTGGGACCGGGCCACCAAACTGACTCCTGGACTGGTACAGATTCACGCCAAGCTGGCTCAGGCGTATGAGCGTTTGGGCAATCGGCCCAAGGCGCTGCGGCAGTATATGCTGCTGGGGCAGGCCTTCCAGCGGATGGGCGATAGCGACAAAGCAACCAAAGCCATCCAGCGCGCGCTGAAAATTGATGGCCGAAACGTGACCGCGCTGAACGCGCTTCAGGCGATTGAAGCGGGCGCAGAAGTGATCGTGCCTGCCGAAACCAGTGATCTGTCACCGCGCGCAACCGGGGCCGCGCCGTCTGCCAAACCGGCGCGGCAGGCGTCACAAATCCCGGAGGCCGACCCGCTGGGGCCGATGGGCGAAGCGATGACCGACGCGCTCGGCCTGCTGGCGCAGTACGTGATCGAGGGCGGGCGATTGGATGCTGCCGGCGGCGATGCCCTGCAGGCGATGGAATTGCAGCGTCAGGGCCTGCACGAACCGGCCATTGCGGCCTATCTGCGCGCCGAACCCAAACTCATCCACCCGTCCCTCAAGCTGAATCTGGGGGTGCTGCTGCTGCTGGCGAACAAACCCGCCGAGGCCATCAAACACCTGGGCGAAGCGGTGTCCCATCCTCAGCTTTCAGCCGGGGCGCTGCACGCGCTGGGCAAAGCCTATTACGCGCTAGGTAAACACAAACAGGCCTCGCGCTACCTGATTCAGAGTTTGCAGGCGGTGGATACCATCCTGACGATGGACGTGGACGACCCTGACGACCTGGCAACGCTGTACGAACGGCTCCTGGTCGCGCTGGATGGCCGCTCCGAAGAAGCGACGGCGACGATTAACAACCGCTTCATCAATTTGCTGCAAGGGAAAGACTGGAAGCAGCGCGTGGCCGAAACGCGCCGTCAGCTTGAAGAAACGCTGCGCGACGAGGGTGAACAGGGCATCGTGGACATTCTGGTTGCGGCCCGCAGCGACAAGCTCACCCAGTCGGTGTCGTTGATTGACCGCTTCATGCGCCAGAATCTGATGACGCTGGCGATGGACGAGGCGCACCGGGCGATTGAATTCTCCCCCACCTACCTGCCGGTGCATATCCGCATGGCTGAAATTATGATGCGCGAAGGCCGCGTGCGGCAGGCGATCAACAAATACAACGTCGTCGCCAAAACCTACATGGTGCGCGGCGAAAACGACCGCGCCGCCTCCATTTTGAGCGAAGTGCTGGAAATGGCGCCGCTGGACATCTCGGTGCGGGAAAGCCTGATCGAACTGCTGGAAACGGAAGAACGCTGGGACGAGGCGCTTGACCAGTATATTGATCTGGCCGATACCTACCACCAGCTTGGCAATTTTGACATGGCGCGGGACATCTTTACCGAGGCGGAAAAGCTGGCGAACAAAATCGGCGCGACGCCAGAGCGCATCGTGCGGATTAAACACCGCGTGGCCGACATTGACCAGATGCGGCTGGATATGCGGAAGGCGCAGAAGACCTACGAGGAGATCATCCAGGTCGTGCCAACGGATGAACGCGCCCACCGGATGTTGATTGACATTCATTTCCGGCAGGCGAATCAGGTGGAGGCGATTCGCAAACTCGACCAACTGCTCGGCATCTTCGCCCGCACCAAACAGGTCAACAAAATAACGCAGCTCTTAGAAGAACTCGTTACCATGTATCCCAACGACACGGCGCTGCGCTCCCGACTGGCTGCCATTTACCGCCAGATGGGACGCAGGGATGACGCGATCAAACAGCTTGACGCGCTGGGCGAACTGCAACTGGAAGCCGGGCTGCACCAGGACGCCATCAACACCATCCGCCAGATCGTGGCGCTCAATCCGTCTGGCGTGGAGGACTACAAACGGTTGCTGTCGCAGTTGGGTGGATAGACGTTGGAACTACTCTGGGTACTGGAGAATTTAACACCCACCGACCTGATTGACATTCTGCTGGTGGCGCTGGTCTTTTACGGCGCGAGTTTTTTCATTCGCGGCACACAGGCCGTCGCGCTGCTGCGCGGCATGGTAATCGTGCTGGTCAGTATGCTGGTCATCTCCAGCGTGTTTAACCTGCTGGCGCTGCGCTGGCTGCTGGAAAATACCGTTGTCGTACTGGGGATCGCCATTCCGGTCATCTTCCAGCCGGAACTGCGCCGCGCGCTGGAACAGCTTGGCCGCGCCGGGCTGCTGCTCAACCGGCAGGCGCCGGAGAGCGTGCGCGCCAAAGTGATTGAAGAAGTGTGCCAGGCGGCGGAAAAACTGTCGGAACGCCGGCACGGGGCGCTGATCGTGCTCCAGCGTAACAGCAGCCTTCAGGAGTACATCCGTACCGGCATCCCGCTCAATAGTGAAGTGACCGCTCAACTGCTGCTGACGATCTTCTGGCCCAAGACCGAACTGCACGATGGCGCGGCGATTGTCAACCAGCAGGGGCGGCTCGCCTCGGCAGCCTCGGTGTTGCCCCTGACCGCCAGCCGCAACCTGCCCGACCCCAAGTTAGGCACACGCCACCGCGCCGCCATCGGCATCAGTGAAGTCAGCGATGCCGTGATCGTGGTGGTGTCGGAAGAAACAGGCAAAATCTCCATTGCCAACGCCGGACGGCTCATCCCCCGCCTGGACATCAAACGCCTGCAAACCGTGCTGAACGCGCTGTATGGCGAAGAACGGCGGCAGTCGGCCTCACCGCTGGCGCAGATGAATGGCCGGGTGCAGCGGCTGTTAAAATTCCTCCGGCGAGAGCAGGCGTAAATGCGTAGCAACCGGCCCGGTGTTAACCGCACGATACTCGATAACCTCATCTGGCTGGGCGGGTCGGTGGTGCTGGCGTTTTTTGTATGGGTAATCGCCAATTTCCAATCCGACCCTATCCAACAGCAGCGTTTCCCGGAACGCATTCCGGTGCAGCTGGTGCCGGACAGCGGCCTACTGCTGACCGCGCCGTCACCCCAGGCGCGGACGACCAGTCTGGTCATCCGCGCGCCGCGCGCCGTGCTGGATTTGCTGACCGCCGAAGAAATTCAGGTGACTGCCGATCTAAGCGGTTTGGGGGCGGGCGAACACACGGTTGAACTGCAAGCCCAACTGGCCCGCCAGCCCGCCACCGTCGTGGACATGTCGCCGCGCCTGATGCGGGTGGTGCTGGAAGAAGCAGCTACCCGGCAGGTGCCGCTGAAATGGATTATTTCCGGCGAACCACCGCCCGGCTTTTCCCGCGATGATCCGCGTTTTGACGTGAATCTGAATCAGGTGCTGGTCAGCGGTCCGGCCAGCCAGGTGGCGGAAGTGGTCGCGGCGCAGGTGGCGCTGGACCTCAGCCGGCAGCGCGGTCCATATGAGGCTGATGTGCGCCTGACGCCGGTAGACGCGGAAGGCAATACCGTCAGCGATGTAACCCTTGACCCGCAGATCGTCCACGTCAGCGTGAATATCGAGCGTCGTGACGACGTGCGGGAAGTCACCGTGCGCCCGAATATTCAGGGCGCGCCGCCAGAGGGTTATGTTCTCAGCAGCCTCACCTACTCGCCGCAGGCAGTGCTGGTCAGCGGTTCGCCAGCTCAGCTTGCCGCCCTGCCGGATGTGCTGTCCACCCAGCCGATTGACCTGACCAACCGCACCACCAGTTTTGAGCTGTCCGTGCCGGTGGTGCTGCCCAGCGCCGAGCTGCTGCTTCTCACCGATCAGGCGATCACCGTCAAGGTGGAGATCAACCCGCTGACCACCAGCCGCCAGTTTGAAGGCGTGCCGGTTGAAGTGATCGGCCTGGACGAGGGCGCCACCGCGCGCGCCGTGCCAAACCAAGTAACGGTGCTGATTACCGGGCCGCAGCCGGAACTGGAAAACCTGACCGACGCCGATATTCGCGTGGCGGTGGACGCCAACGGTCTGGAGCCGGGCACCCACGCGGTGACGCCAACCGTATCTATCCGCCAGGGGCAAATCCCGTCAGCCAATGTGTCGGTGCTACCAGCCGAAATTGACGTGGAAATCAACGGCAGCGCTCCGGCCACGCAGTCGCCTTGAATCTTCGTTTTGCTTCAAGAGTCTGCTACAATAGCGCCTGGGACGAATTACACGGGGGCGGGTCATGGACTCGCCCCTTTGTGTCTGTGGAAGGTGAGGGTGTGAACAATGGCACGGAAACCTGTCGTCGCCCTGGTAGGCCGACCGAATGTTGGCAAAAGCACGCTGTTTAACCGGCTGGTCGGGGAGCGGCTGGCCGTGACTGATCCGATTCCCGGCACGACCCGCGACCGGCTCCAGGCCGAATCGGACTGGCGCGGCGTAGTCTTCGATGTGGTGGACACCGGCGGTATCGAAATCTACCAGCCTAAGGGTTCGCGTGATACGTCACCACTGGCCGAGGGCAGCATTGATTTTGTGCAGCAGATCAAGGACCAGGCGCTGCTGGCTGTGCATGAGGCCGACGTGATTGTGATGCTGGTGGATGTGGTTCACGGCATCACGGCGGCAGATCAGGAAATTGCCGAAATCCTGCGCCGCAACGAAAACAAGCCGATTCTGGTCGCCGCCAATAAGGCAGATAACCCGAAAGTAGCCGAAAACGCGGTGGAGTTTTACGCGCTCGGTTTGGGCGAAGTGTTCCCGATCAGCGCCTATCATGGCATTGGCGTCGGTGATCTGCTGGACGCGGTGGTGGATGCCTTTGAGCAGGCGCCGTCGGATGAGGAAATGCCGGACGAGGACGACATTTTACGAATCGCCATTGTCGGGCGTCCCAACGTCGGCAAGAGCAGCCTGCTCAACCTGCTGCTGGGTGAGGAACGCGCCATCGTCAGCCCCATCGCCGGCACCACCCGTGACGCGATTGACGAGGAAATCACGTGGCACGGCCAAACCGTCCGCCTGGTTGATACTGCTGGTATCCGCAAACGCGGCAAAATCGAACCCGGCGTGGAGAAATTCAGCGTGCTGCGCACGATGCGTGCCCTGGAACGCTCTGACGTGGCGCTGCTGCTGCTGGACGCGCAGGATGGCATCACCGAGCAGGATACTCACATCGGCGGTTACATCATGGACGCGCACAAGAGCGTGGTGATCGTCGTCAACAAGTGGGACGCGGTCGAAAAAGATACCTATACCATGAATCGATTTCTGGAAAACGTGCGCGAGAAATTTGACTTCCTGCCCGACCCGCCGGTGATTTTCATCAGCGCGCTGACGGGGCAGCGGGTGCATCAGGTGTTGGAAACGGCGCACCGCGTCTGGCAGGGGCGCTTCCAGCGGATTTCCACCGGCGAACTCAACCGGCTGGTACGCGCAGCAATTCAGAAACATCCCGCGCCAACCAAAGGCACGCGCCGCCTGAAAATCTATTACGCCACCCAGGTGGCGGTCAACCCGCCGGTATTCCTGTTCCACGTCAACGACACCCGGCTGGTGCACTTCACCTATAAACGCTTTCTCGAAAACCAGCTTCGGTCAGAATATCCGTTTGAAGGCACGCCGATTCGCCTCAGCTTCCGCCCACGCGAGGGGATGCTGGAAACAGAAGAACGGGAGTAGACGGGGTGAGCGCAAATGAGGTGCTGACAGGATGCCGTCGGCTGTGGCCGCTAATCGGCTGGCTGCTGGCGCTGCTGCTGACGGCCTGCGCCACCAATGACCAGCCGCAGGGACGCGCGGTTCTGCCGCTGGCCGACGACAAACCCACCTTCCTCTGGTTTTTCACCGACCCGTGAGGGCCGTGAACGCAGATGCGCCCCATCGTGGATGGGCTTCAGGCAGAATTTGGCGACCGCGTATCCTTTGTTTACTTCAACGCTTCTGATGGCGGTGACGGTCAGGCGCTTTACGAGCAACTGGCGCTACCGGGGCATCCCAGTTACGCGATTTTCACACCGGATGGCACGGAAAGCTATCGTGGCTTTGGCATCGTGGCTGAGGCCGTGCTGCGGGAAAACATCGAGGCGGCATTAAACATGCAGGGGCGGATTTAGAAACCCGCCCCTGCAACAATGTATAAAACCGCTTTACCCCTCCGCCGGGGCGTAGTCAATTTCCTTCAGCGTATCCTTGATCTGCTGCCAGTTGGCGGGGTTGTCCCACTCAACCGTGACGGTCTTGGTTTTCACGTCCGCCTCGACCCGGTTAACGCCGGGGAGTTCGCTCAGTTCGGTCTTGATCGTGCGGACGCAGCCGTCGCAGCCGATGTTGGGAACCTGGAATGTTTTACGATCCATGATCTGCTGTTCTCCTCAATATACCCATTGGGGTATATTTTACAGCATTTGACGCGCCCTGACGATGGAGACTTACCCGATTTTTACGCTTTAATCTTTGTAGGGACGCGGCATGGCGCATCCCTACGAGACTTTCATGATCGCTGCCCCGCGCCGGTCTTCCGGTCGCCGCGCCAATAGCGTGAATCCGGCCACCGCGCCCACTGCGAACACCGCGCCGCCGTACCAGATCGCCACCGGTGCGAAGTGATCGTTAAGGAAGCCGCCCGCGACCGGCCCCAGCCCGGAGCCAACTGTCCACGCTAGCGCGAACACACCCATGTACCGGGCGCGCTGGTCAGCCGGGGCGAGGTTCGCCACCAGCGCCGTCGCCGTTGGCGATACAATCAGTTCGCCCACTGTCATGATCGCCATGCTGGCGGCGAAGCCGAAGAAGCCGGTTGAGACCGCGAAGCCGGTCAGCCCGGCGGTGTAAAATGCCGCGCCCACCGCCAGCACCGGCAGCGCGCGGTAGCGCGCAGTTACCCGGGTGACGGCGAACTGGAGCAGCACGACCATACTGGCATTGATCGTCAGCAGCCAGCCGTACTGGCTTTCAGGAATCGCATAATTCTCTTTGGTGTACACCGACAGCAGCATAAACACCATCGCCGCCGCCAATTCCAGCAGGCAGAACACGCTCCAGAAACTCATAAACGCCCGGTCGTGCAGCAGCACGCCGTACCCCCCGCGCGGCCTGTCCTCAGCCGCCCGCGCCTGTGCCAGCGTTTCCGTCAGGAAGACCACGATCAGCGCCGCCAGTACAATATTGACCACCGCCGTAATGAAATACGACAGGGTATAGGACTGCGTAAGCAAAAACCCGCCGACCGCCGGGCCAAAGGCGATACCCAGGTTGGCGGCCATGCGCATCAGCGCGTAGGCGTTCACACGCTCATCCGGTGGCATGATGTCCGCCACCATCGCATTGGAACCAACGCTGAACACCGGCACCAGCGCGCCATACAGCGCGATCAGCACCGCCCACTGCCACAGCGCATCGGCGGCGGCCATGAGCACCAGCACCCCAGCGCTGCCCACCAGCCCAACGATCATGGCGCGTTTACGGCCAAAGCGGTCCATTAGCACGCCAACCACGGACGTTGACAGTAGCCCGGCAACCGCCTGAATCGAAATCAGCAGCGTGATGGTGGTCAGCGGCGCATCCAGCCGCTGCCGCATCACCAGCGTCAAAAACGGCCAGATCAGCGCGGCGCTGGCGCGATTGATAAAAAACCCCACCAGCAGCAGCCAGAAGGCGCGGGGATAGTGCAGCGATTGGCGAAAAATATCCACAGTGCGAGTTCCTTAAGCGTGCCGGTGACGAGTGCGTATCTCGTCGAGCGCCCAGGCCGCGTGTTCCCGGATGAGGGCACTGGGGTCATGGAGCAGACGCGCCAGCGGTGTGAGCGCGTCCAGGTGTCCCCAGTTGCCGGCGGCGACACAGGCGTTGCGCACCAGCCGTTCCCGCCTGATGCGATAAACCGGGCTGCCATAATATTGCCGGTGGAACGTTGCGTCGTCTAGTGCCAGCAAGTCCACCAGCCGGGGCGCGATACGGTCCTCGTTAACCGGATAAAAGGCGCGTTCGGCGGTCGGCAGGCTGAACCGCTGGAATGGACACACCTCCTGGCACACGTCGCAGCCAAAGACCCAGTTGCCCATCAGTGGACGCAGTTCGGGGTCAATCGCGCCCTTGTGTTCAATCGTCAGGTAGCTGACACAGCGGCGGGCATCCAATACATACGGCTGCGGGAAAGCATCGGTTGGGCAGGCAGTCAGGCAGCGGGTGCAGCTTCCGCACATCGTCACCCGATGGGGCGTATCGTAGCTGTCAAACTCCAGATCGGTGAGGATTTCCCCCAGGAAGAAGAAACTGCCCCGCCGGGGATGAATCAGCATTGTATTTTTGCCAGTGAAGCCCAGCCCGGCGGCGCTGGCATGGCTGCGTTCCAGCACCGCGCCCGTATCCACGTAGACGCGGTGGCTGATGGTCTGACGGCTGTGGTCACGCAGCCAGTGGGCCAGTGCTTCCAGGCGCGGCGTCAGGATGTCGTGATAATCCAGCCCCCAGGCATAAGACGCAATCCGCCCGCGCGAGGGGTCGGCCAGCACATTGTGCGGCACGCCCAGCGTGCGGTAATCCAGCCCGACCACCACCAGCGACCGGACGCCCGGCAGAATCACGTTCAGGTCACGGCGGCGTTCCTGGCGGTCTGGCCGCGCCATGTAGGCCATCGCGCCGTGCATTCCGGCGTCTATCCAGCGGAAATAGGCGTCGAGTGTCGGGGACGGTTCGGCGCGCGTGGCGCCGATGAGATTAAAGCCCAACGCGCGCGCCTGCGCCCTGAGCAATTCAGTCGAAAAAGCCATGATAAGCCTGTTTACCTCAGGCCACATCATACCAATCTTGTTAGCCGGTGAGTAGCGTTGAAGCTCCGCAGCGCCGAGAATCTGGCCTTTTATTCAATAATTTCCTGGCGCTCTTGGTGTCTTGGCGGTTATTGTTTTTCTGCTACCATACGATTCATGTGGTTTATTGCTGACGGGAAGGGGTTATCATGTCCGACATCAAATCCCAGGCGCAGGAGCGGTTTGGGCGACGAGCGCAGGGATACGTGAGCAGCGAGAATCATGCCAAAGGCGGCGACCTGGAGCGGCTGGTGGAACTGGCGCAGCCGCTGCCGGACTGGCTGGCGCTGGACGTAGCGACCGGCGGCGGGCATACGGCGCTGAAGTTCGCGCCGCGCGTGGGCAGGGTGATCGCGTCCGACCTCGCGCCCGCCATGCTGTATGCGGCGCGCGACTTCATTCAGTCCAAAGGTGCAGCCAACGTGGCTTTCTCCGCCGCTGACGCTGAAAGCCTGCCGTTCGCCGATCAGACGTTTGATCTGGTGACCTGCCGCATCGCGCCGCACCACTTCCCGGACGTGTTCCGCTTCGTGCAGGAGTGCGCCCGCGTGTTGAAGCCGGGCGGCCTGCTGCTGGTGCAGGACCAGCTTGTGCCGGACGACGACCGCGCCGCGCGCTACCTGGACGCCTTTGAACTCCTGCGCGACCCCAGCCACAACCGTATTTATGCCGAGTACGAATGGCGCGGCATGTTCCTCGATGCCGGGCTGACGGTAGAGGCCGCCGAAGGCTATGCCAAAACCGCCGAACTCGTGCCCTGGGCGGAATTACAGGACTGCACCCCGGAAGTGATCGAACGCTTGCAGGTGATGCTGGCGCAGGCGCCGCAGGCCGTTGCCGATTGGCTGCATCCCGCCTGCGCCGGAACGCCAGACGCCACCTTTGACCACCGGTATATTATCATTGTGGGGCGCAAATAATCACCCATCCACGACAAATGTTTCCGGTGCGCTCCACCCACCCCAGCGGTTGAGCGCGTCCTGGGCACGCACCCGCCACATATAGACGCCGTTGCCCAGCGCGATTGACGGACTGTACGACAGCGCGCCGGTCGTGTCCTGAATCGGCGCCGGCAGTGTGCCACCACTGATTTCAATGGCGTAGCGGGTCGCCCAGGTGATGCGAT
Source organism: Chloroflexota bacterium (assembly GCA_016223085.1). Taxonomy (GTDB): domain Bacteria; phylum Chloroflexota; class Anaerolineae; order Aggregatilineales; family Phototrophicaceae; genus CFX2. The sequence continues at coordinate 20,559 of JACRPS010000025.1, read as the reverse complement.
TCCAGGTTAGCACCGGGTGCGGCGTGGTGAAGACGTTCCGCAGCGGCGCGGCAGCCGAGGACGAGGCAACCGTGAACCGGCGGGTTTCGCTCCAGGGCGTAGGGTTATCCGAGCCATCTTTCCCCCTCACCCGCCTTACATAAATGTAACCAGGCAGAAGCGGATTAAGGGGCACATACTCGGTCAGACCAAAAGCAGGCACGTTGATGGTATCCGCCGATTGGCCTTCCCGACCCAATTCCACATCATAGCTGGCTGCCCCGGTAACGGTATTCCAGCCGATAACAGGCCTAGTGGTACTGATTGCCTGCCCATCGGTCGGCAGATACAACGTTGGCGTTGCAAGAGTGACTTCGGCGGGCGGCGGTGATTGGATAACTTCAAACGCTGTACCAGGGATGGATTTTAGGCGATTGAGATTATTGTCGTCCCAGCAGGTCGGGTTCGTTTCCCCGGAAATAAACCAGTTCGAGCCGTTGTCGGCCAGAATCATGCCATACTGCTTGAGTGCCTGCGCAATTGCCAGCGCCTGCCCGGAAAAGCCTGAGAGATCGTAGCTGGCCTTCAAGCGCAACCGCAGCCCCATCGGCGGGTAGTTCGGGTCGGTGATGCTGGACGCGAAATGCCGCGCCGGATAAATATAAGCCCGTTGCGTCCGGTTAACAGTGAACCGCAGCGCATGGCTGATCTGGCCGGAATTAGCCTCCTCGCAGCGTGCCAGCCCTGGCAGAATCGGCAACCCGGCGGCGTCGGCGGAAGTCCAACCGTCGGGCCGGAGCGCGTTGGAGTCCAGGTTGAAAATTGCACCGGAGCCTGCTGTCCACGCTTTGGCTGTCCCGCCGACGTAGGTGGATGCCCATGTTTCATACAGAATACAGTTATCTGCATCCACAACGATGATATGACGGTCGCCGCCACTCTCGACTGGCGCGTTCGGGGGGATGGGGTACGGGCCGGGGTCACTCTCATCCGCATAATCAAATGTGACGGGTACTTTCGGCTGTGCGCCGGGAACGGTGATCCAGGGGATGCCGTAAGTCGGGTCTTCGCCAAAGTCGGGATGCACGAAGTCGCCGCCATTGGCGTTGATGTTCGCAATATAGTTGCCCGAATTGGGATGCACCAGCGCGGTCGAAATGTCGGTATTCCAGGCGTTATCCACCGGAAACACGGGACAGCCACCGATAGTTGGCTGGGCTGCTGCCGGCGATGAAATCAACATGATGACAAGCAGAACCAGCAGCGTTCGGCACAACATGCGCTCCCCCTCAAGAATAAAGCCCGATGATATATTTGATTATGAGGGTTTTTGCTGTGTCTGTCGTTAACGACTTTGTCCTACTACCGCCTCAATCGCTTCCGCCGCGCGGTCAGCGCCGCCGAGCGCCGCGAACTCCGCCGCCAGATCGCGCGCCGTTTGCTGAACGTGAGCATCGCTCAGCAGCGCCCGCGCCCCTTCCAGCAGCGCCCCACTGCGAACGTCGTGCGCAGTCAAATTCAGACCCACCTTCGCCTGGGCAATCCGCCGCGCGTTACCACGCTGGTCGGCGGCGTGGGGTACGGCTATCTGCGGGATACCGTGAATCACCGCCGCGTGGGTTGTGCCCATGCCACCGTGATGAATGATGAGGCGGGTGCGCGGCAGCACCTGATCGAACGGCACCCAGTTTAGCAGCCGCGTGCCGGGGGGCAGCGCCGCCTTGAGTTCGGCCTTTTTCTCCGGCGCGATTGGGTTGTGGCCAATCACCACCAGCGGCAGGCAGCCGGCCCGCGCCGCTGCCTGCGCTGCCCAGCTAAAAAAGCCGAGATCGCCGGTGAACACGCTGCCCAACGTCACCAACGCCAGGGGCACATCTGCCGGAATAACAGCCAGCCAGCCCGGCGGCGCGTCGTCGGGTGACGTGGGACTGCCGCCGACAAACAGCGTTTGCGGCAGCAAATTGTCCACATCGGCCTGATACCAGCTTTCGCTGAAGTAGCTGACGTGCAGGTGCGGGCTGAGTACCGACGGCGTGGCGCCCTGCGAGAAGTTCGTCCCGCGCAGGCCAAAGCGGGCGCACAGCCGGTTTATGCGCTCCTGGCTGTCGTCCGCCAGCGCCTTCTGCACCGGGAACAGGTATTCCTCGTTTAGCTCCTTCAGTGCCGGCCAGCCGCATACGACCAGCGGCACGTCCAGCGCTTCCGCCGCCAGCGCCGACGCGCTTAAAAACGGGTCGGTGGCGATCAGATCGGGTTTACCCAGGTCGTCCGCCAGTTCCAGCAGCGCCGTGACGCCTTCAGCCACCCACGCTTCGCTCAACCAGGTATCCAGCGCGCGGCGGTAGCGCAGCATCACCGCTTCCTGCGGTGGTACGCTGGACAGATCGGGCGCAGGCGGCGGTGGCCACAGCCAGCCAGTTCGCCGCACCGGCGCAAACGGAACGCCTGCCCGCGCCAGCGCCCCGCCAATGCTGTTCTCGCTCACCCAGGTCACGTTATGGCCGCGCTGCTGCAACGCCCGTGCCGTTTTCAGGAAGCCGCCCCAGTCCAGATGGCCGAACAACGGCGCGGAGACAAACCATAAGTTTGACATGGGTGACATTCATCCTCATTACAGCTATGACAACGGTAACAAAAAAATCTTAAGGGTTCAAACCAGCAAAATCGAGTAATGTAATGTTCAGCACTAACGTTGTACAATTGACGGTGGGTAAAGCAACACCAGTTCAGGTGCTCCGGGTTGCCTGGGACTGGCATCGTCAATCCAATTCATTGTAAGGGGAACGAGGGGATAACATGGCCTGGTTTGATCCATCACCGGCGGAAATGTCATTGATTGAGCAGATCGAAACCGCGTATTACGACACGTCCATTCTGGAACGCGAGCGGCGCCAACTGCTGACCAGACTGTGGTCAGAACTGGAATGCCGGCACGGCGACCAGGTGCTGCGCCTGGTGTCGCCCGAAGGCCAGGTTATCCACAGCCCGCTGGTCAAAAAGCTGTAATCCAGCGAAAATTCCTTATGTAAAATCCCGTAGGGGCGGAGTCCGTCCCTACGGTTTTACCAGCCGCGCCGTCATCCACGCCGGCTGTGTTTTTGCCTGCGGCATATGCAGCATGGTCAACCACTTCTGGGCTTCGTCCCACAACATCGCCGCGCGCTCCGGCTGGCCCGCCAGCGCCTGAGCTTCGCTCAACGCGCTTAACGCCTCCGCCAGCAGCCGGCGCATATCGGCCTTGCGCGCCAGTGATACAGCTTCTTCCAGTAGCGCTACCGCCAGACCGGCCTGCTCGCGTTTTAGCGCCACCCGCCCCTGCCCGATCAACCCCCGCAGGATCACTTCCACGTCGTCATCGGCACGCCCAGCCTGCGTCACCGCCTCCAGCAGCGGTTCGGCTTCCTCCAGCCGGTTCAGCGCCAGCAGCGTCTGCGCCAGATTGGCCGCAAACACGTTTTCCCAGTGGCGGTTGTCCAGTGGCCGCACCAGTTCAATCGCCTGCTGGTGATACTCCAGCGCGCGCGGATAATTACCCAGCGCGTCCTGCGCCAGCCCCAGGTTATCGGTCTGGATAGCGGCCTGCAAATCGAGCCGCAGCGTCTTGCTGATTTGCAGCGCGTATTGCAGCGCAGCGATGGCCTGCTGCGCCCGCCCGGTTGCCACCAGAAACCAGCCGTAATTGCCGCGCCGCGTGGCTTCGGCAGCTTCGTTGCCGGTGCGCCGGGCGATGGCAATGGCTTCGTTAAAAAACGCCTCTGCCGACTCGATGTCACCCTGATCCACATAGGCGGTCGCCGCATTGGACAGCACCAGCCCGCGCGTTTCCCAGTCGTCCTTCAACTCGTTGAGCGCCATTAACGCCTGTTCGTAGTCTTTCATGGCGCGCTGCCCCTGCCCCAGGAACTTCCGCGCCCCGGCCAGGTCACAGTGCAGCCGCGCTACCTGCGCCGGGTACTTTTCGGCCTCGTAGATCGCCAGCGCCGCCGACCACTCTCGGACAGCCTGGGACATCTGGCGCTGTCGGGCATACACCAGCCCCAGATCACGATGCGCCTGCGCCTGTGCCAGCCGCGCGCCCTGCTGTTCGGCGCGCTGCACTGCCCGCCGGTAGGTGGCAACTGCCGCGTCGGTCTGGCCGGTTTCCGCCTGCGCCGCGCCCAGGTCACGTAAAATATCCATTTCCTCCGCCACCGGGTTGGCTGCCTGGGCAAAATAAGCGGCTGCCGCTTCAAGGGCAATAATTGCTTCGGCATAGTTTTTGTCGGCCAGCAGTGCTGCGCCAAGCGTGCCCTGCGCCTGTGCCTGCGCCGCCTCATCACCAACAGCCTGCGCCAGCTGCACCGCCGCCCGTGCGTGCTGTTCCGCCACTGCGAACTGCCGCGCCCCCAGCGCCGCCCGCGTCGCGCCGCGAAGGGCTGCCAGCCGCTGCGGCGTTGTGTCGTCCTCTCCAAACAGCGACAGCGCGAAATCAAAATGATCGGCGGCATCGTCATAGCGCCCTTCCGCCAGCGCCTGCTCGCCTACAACCACCGACCAGTGGCGCTCGTAGCGGCGATAGCTCAACTGCCGCGCCAGTCGCAGCGCCCGTTCGATCAACTGGCGGCCTTCCCCGTCCTGACCGTTTACAATCAGTGCCTGTCCCAGCCGCCCGACAAAGTAGGTGCTCAGTTCGATATCCCCGGTCATGTTTAGCTTGGGCAGGGACTCCCGCAGCAGGTGAACGGCATAGCTGGCATTATTCTCTCGCAGGTAGCAGTCTGCCAGATGACCAAGTGCGCGTCCCTCCGCGCCAATCGCCCGCACGCTGCGCGCGGTTTCCAGCGCCTGTTCGTACAGGCTACGCGCCATTTCCCACTCCCCCTGCGCCTGCGCCAGCACTCCCTGCATGTCCAGCACGTAGGCCAGATGTGCGCGTTGGCTGCCGTCGTAGGCTGCTTGCCGCGCCGTTTGCAGCACCGCCGTCGCCTCGTCCCACCGCCCCTGATGGATCAACACGTCGCCCAGGCTGACACGGCTGACAGCAACGGCATTCACATCATTGCCCGCCAGCGACTGTGCCCGGTTTAACTGTTCCAGCGCCTCGGCATACCGTTCGGCGCGTTTGGCGCGCTGCGCGGCCTCCAGCGCCTCGTGCAGCGCCGACCCCGACGATGGGTTGAGTGCGGGCGACCTGTTTACAGGAGAACGACGGCGAAACGGGTTAAAAATGCTCATGGGTGACTCTCGGTTGCCAGGAAGACAGCTATTGTGGCCTGTTTTGGGGGAATAATCAATGCACAGCGCGGGGATAAACGGCGGAGGCGGGGTAATTCGCCCGCCTCCGCAGCACAGACTATTCAAGGCAGCTGTTTTGAGATCGGTCTACGGATAGAAACCGCGTGTCATCAGCGCCTTGCCTACCCGTTCAATCGCGGACATCTGCGCGGCCATACGCATGGTCACGCCATGTTTCTCCGCCATGTTGGCTGTCGTATCATAGCTGCGCAGCAGGATGCGCTGAAGCTGGCGGTAAACTTCTTCTTCATCCCAGAAGAAGGCCTGCAGGTCCTGCACCCACTCGAAATACGACACGATCACGCCGCCGGCGTTCGCCAGAATATCGGGTACCAGATAGATGCCACGATCATCCAGAATGTCGTCGGCTTCAGGCGTCGTCGGGCCGTTTGCGCCTTCGACAATCATTTTGGCCTTGATATTCGGCGCGTTGTTCCTGGTGATCTGGCCTTCCATTGCCGCCGGAACCAGCACGTCACACGGCAGCACCAGCAGTTCGGCGTTGGTCACGTTATCCGCGCCGGGGAAGTCTTTCAGCATACGATTTTCGGCGTAGTATTTCCGCACCGCCGGGATATCCAGACCATTGGGATTATGGATGCCGCCGTTGACATCACTAACGGCGGTCACTTTGTACCCCAGATCGTGCGCGTAGGCTGCCGCGTGTGAACCCACGTTACCAAAACCCTGAATGACAATGCGAATATTCTCTTTATCGGTATATCCCTGCCGCTTGAGTGCCTCGACCATACACACGATCACACCGCGCCCGGTCGCCTCGTTGCGCCCCAGGCTGCCGCCCACGTTGACCGGCTTGCCTGTCACCACCGCCGGCACCGAATAGCCGACCGTCATGCTGTAGGTATCCATAATCCAGGCCATCATCTGCGGGTTGGTGCCCATATCGGGAGCAGGAATGTCGGCGTGGGGACTCATCAGGGGGATCAACTCCGAGGCATAGCGGCGGGTCAGGCGTTCCAGTTCGGCCTGGCTCATGGACTTGGGATCCACCAGCACGCCGCCTTTGGCGCCGCCGTACGGCAGTTGTACCAGCGCGCACTTCCAGGTCATCCACATCGCCAGCGCGCGCACTTCATCCAGCGTGACATCGAGGCTGTAGCGGATACCACCCTTTGACGGCCCCAGCACGGTGCTGTGATGCACCCGGTAGCCGGTGAACATCTCTACCCGGCCATCGTCGCGGCGCACGGGAAAGTTGACGGTAAATTCACGGCGCGGCCAGCGCATGTATTCAATGACATTATCATCTATATCAAGGTGTTGAACAGCGCGGTCATACTGGGCGAGGGCGGTTTGATAGGCGTTGGGGATCGCCTCCAGGGCGTGGTTGACGTTATTTAAAGCAACGACCATGGATTTTGGCTCCTTCACCAGGGTCACTGGTGCTGTCTTGTGCTAAAAAACGAACTATCTATATGTTCAGTATAGCCGAAAGCGTATCGGAAGGAAATAAAATTTTCCTCAAATTGTGCAAAAAGCCGATGAATGGCATGGTTGGAATGGGACAAATTGCACAAAAGTAAAATGGTCGTAAAAGTGTGATACGCCATTTAATGGGGGAAGCGGGCGGAGAAGCTACGCGAAACGGATAGAAAAATGTACGGACACGCAATTGCGTGTCCGTACAGCCGATACAACTACAGGGTTGTGCAACGATTAATCCGCTGCGGCCTGGGTTAGCTTCAGGTAAGGCCGGAGGAAGCGCCCGGTGTGGCTGGCTTCCACCCGCGCCACGTCCTCCGGCGTGCCGGTGGCAATCACGTAACCGCCGGCATCGCCGCCTTCTGGTCCCAGATCAATCAGCCAATCCGCCACTTTGATGATGTCCAGATTGTGTTCGATCACCAGCACCGTATTGCCGTTGTCCACCAACTGCTGCAACACAGCGATCAGCCGTTTCACGTCGGCGGCGTGCAGGCCGGTGGAAGGTTCGTCCAAAATATACAACGTCTGCCCGGTGGCGCGTTTGCTCAGTTCGCGGCTAAGTTTGATACGTTGCGCTTCGCCACCGCTAAGCGTCGTTGCCGGCTGACCGATGCGGATGTAACCGAGGCCAACCGCTTCCAGCGTTTCCAGCTTGCTGGCGATAACCGGCACGTTGGCGAAGAACTCGTGCCCCTCGCTCACGGTCATATCCAGCACTTCCGCGATGCTCTTGCCCTTGTACTTCACCTGTAAGGTTTCGCGGTTGTAGCGCGTGCCGTGACACACGTCGCAGGTAACATATACGTCCGGCAGGAATTGCATCTCAATCTGTAACTGCCCCTGCCCCTGGCAGTTTTCACAGCGACCGCCCTTGACGTTGAAGCTGAAACGACCGGCGGTGTAGCCGCGAATCTTGCTCTCCGGCAGTTCCGCAAACAGCGACCGGATCGGGTCAAACATCTTGGTATAGGTGCCGGGGTTGCTGCGCGGCGTCCGTCCGATGGGACTCTGGTCAATGTTGATGATCTTGTCCAGGTGTTCCATGCCCTCGATGACATCGTGATCGCCGGGGCGCGTCTTGCTGCCGTAGATGACCTGCGCCAGCCGGTTATACAGGATGTCCACCATCAGCGAACTTTTGCCGCTGCCGCTGACGCCGGTGATACATACCAGCTTGCCCAGGGGGATGTCCACATCAATGTTTTTCAGGTTGTTCTCACGCGCGCCGCGCACCGTCAGGATTTTGCCGTTGCCCTCGCGCCGCCGTTCCGGCAGGTCAATCGTCAACCGACCGGACAGGTACGCGCCGGTCAGGCTGTCCTCAACCTGCATCACCTGCTCCGGCGTGCCCTGCGCCACGATTTGCCCACCGTACTCACCCGCGCCGGGGCCGAGGTCAATAATCCAGTCGGCACTGCGCATGGTTTCTTCGTCGTGTTCAACCACCAGCATGGTATTACCCAGATCGCGCATCCCCATCAGCGTGTTAATCAGCTTGGCATTGTCGCGCTGGTGCAGGCCGATGGACGGCTCATCCAGCACGTACAGCACGCCGGTGAGTTGGCTGCCGATCTGCGTCGCCAGCCGGATGCGCTGCGCCTCGCCGCCGCTAAGCGACCCCGCCGACCGTGATAAGGTGAGGTAGTTCAGGCCAACGTTGTTCAGGAAGCCAACCCGTGCCTCGATCTCCTTCAAAATCTGGCGCGCGATCTCGCGTTCCCGTTCGCTCAACAGCGGTGGCTTGCCGTTGCCGCGCAAAGACGTTATCCAGTTCAGCAGTTCCGACACCGGCGTGAGCGTTACGTCGTAAATATTCTGTCCGGCAACCGTCACGGCCAGGGCTTCCGGGCGCAGGCGTCTGCCGCCGCAGGTGTTACATGGCACTTTCGACATAAACGACTCGATCTTCTCGCGGATGTACTCCGAGTCAGTTTCGCGGTAGCGGCGGGCGAGATTATTAATCACCCCCTCAAACGCCGTCATATATTCGCGCCGGTCACCGCGCTGGTTAGTGTAGTGAATGCGCACTTTGTGGCCATTCGTGCCGTACAGGATGACGTTGCGCTGTTCCGGCGTCAGATCACGCCATTTTGTATCCATCGAAAACCCGTAGTGCCGGGCGATGGATTCGATCATGTTGCGCCCCCAGCTACCGGGGTCTTCAAAATTCCAGCCGTTCTGGTCAACAGCGCCCTGTGACAGACTCAGATCGGGGTTCGGCACCAGCAGTTCGGGGTCAAGTTCCAGCCGGAAGCCAAGCCCCTGACAGTCGGGGCACGCCCCCTTTGGCGTGTTAAAGCTGAAGGTACGTGGCTCAATCTCTGGAATACTGCCGTGTCCATGCACACAGGCCAGCCGTTCGCTGTACAGGATGTCGGCGGGCGGGTTCTGGCTGAGATCGTTGATAATCACCACACCGTCGCCGATTTCGAGCGCCGTTTCAATCGCTTCGGTCAGGCGGCTCTCGGCGCTCTGCGCTTCTTCAGGGTTATCGTAGCGGCGCACGATGAGCCTGTCTACCACCACTTCGATATTATGGATGCCGTAGCGGTCGAGCGTGATGTCCTCGCTCACGTCGCGTACCTCGCCGTCCACACGGGCGCGGGTGAATCCAGCCTTACGGATGTCCTCAAACACTTTTTCGTGGTGGCCCTTACGCCCCTTAATCACCGGCGCGAGAATTTGAATCCGGGTGCCATCCGGCATGGCCTGCACCGCGTCCACGATCTGCTGCGCGCTCTGCGCGACCACTTCCTCACCGCACACCGGGCAGTGCGGGATGCCGATGCGGGCGTACAGCAGACGCAGGTAGTCGTAAATTTCCGTCACCGTGCCGACTGTCGAGCGCGGGTTGTGGCTGACACCCTTCTGGTCAATCGAAACCGCCGGGCTGAGACCTTCGATCTGGTCCACGTCCGGTTTCTCCATCTGGCCGAGGAACTGCCGGGCATAGGCGCTGAGGCTTTCGACGTAGCGGCGCTGGCCTTCGGCAAAGATCGTATCAAACGCCAGCGATGACTTGCCCGAACCCGACAGGCCGGTAATGACAACCATTTTGTTGCGCGGGATTTCAACATCAATGTTTTTGAGATTATGCTCACGCGCGCCGCGAACGATAATTTTATCCTGGGTCATAGTCCCTTACCTACTCACAGCGGCCACTGAGAGGAAATTGTACAGACGTTCTATTATAGAAGATTGGAGCGATAATCTCAACAGGGAAGATGGTAAGAAGACGTATAGAATCGATTAAGGGAGCATGAAGCGGGGTTCTTACTCATATCTTCCATACCATTCCACCAGTTCGATGATAAAACGGTAGGTATCCAGACTCACCTGCGGCGGCACGGAATGGTCGGAGTGGTACGAATAGCCGCGAGTTGCCATGCCCGCCGCGAACTTGTCCCTGATTTCCTGCTCGATCTTCGCGCGGTCGTTGGTCATCAGTGTCATGACGTTGATGTTGCCCTGGAACGCCAGCCGGTCGCCGTACTGCGGGCAAAGCTGGCGGATGTCCATTTTGGCTTTCGCTTCCAGCGGTTGCAGCAGGTCAAACCCCGCCTCGATGTATAACTCCATGACGCGGTTCACGTTGCCGTCGGTATGGAAGATGAACTTCATGCCGTGCGCGTGCGCCCAATCTGCTAGCCGTTTGTGGTCTGGCCAGATCAGTTCGCGGTACATCTGCGGTGAGCAGAACGTGTTGTGGTTGTAGGCCATGTCGCCCCACATGAACACGCCGTCCACGTCAAGCCCGGCGGCATAAGCGGCGTCAAACTCGCGCAGCAGGCAGTCGGTATAGGTGGCGGACATGTCGCGTATCCAGTCCGGTTCGGTCGCCATCGCAATCATCGCCACCTCGTCGCCGACGATCTTGCGTGTCACCTCAAACGATTCCGCCGCGTGCCACAGACACCACTTTTCCGCCCTGCGTCCGGCGGTGTACTGCGCCTTCAGCGCCGGAATATCCGCCTGCACCGGGGAATTCAGGAACGCCGGTTTGTAGACCGCCTCCCACTTCTCGCGGCTGTCACAGTCAAAACCGACGTGCTCCGGCGTGCCGGATTTGTGTTTCCAGAAGCGCCCGGTTGCGCCCCAGTGATCTTTGATAATCTCGGTTTCGGCATCTTCGCTGATGACGATGCGCTGGCCGGGAAAGGGCGACGGCCAGATCACACCAGTACTCTTGAAATCCGCGCCCAGCAGCTCCAGCGCGCCGTCGAAGCCGCCGCGCAGCCCTTCCCTTTCCCAGCGCGTGATCGTCTCGTCCCAGTAGGAGTCGTAACGCGGGATGCGGTCGTGGTCACGGCGGTCGAACATGCGCTGAACGCGCTCGTGGCTGGTGAGTGCTGCTGGCATGAGTCCTCTTTTGTTGGTGCGAGTCCGTGCACGTTGATTGTAACTGCGCTGTGTACCCGTCAACAGTGACGTTTGTGATACAATTAGACTGAGGATGAGACAGGAAAATGTGACGATGGCTACTATATATCTCCCGGAAGAACTGGTGCAAAAACTGGAAGCGATTGCCCAGCGGCAAAACCGTTCCGTACCGGATATGATTGCAGCATGGGCAGAACAAAACTTGTCTGATGCTGAAACGGAAACAGAGGCATCCGAAGAGGAAAAGGGCGCGAATTGGGAGGCTATCTTCGGTATCTACGATGATGATGTAACCGATATGTCTACCACGGTTCGTGAAACCCTGAGAGCCTATTACGAGAAAAAATATAGCCGCCCTAATTGATACCAGTTTTTTCCTCGCGGTGGCCTATGTAAAGGATGTTAATCATGCCAGCACGGGGAAGTTGCTTTCGGTGTTAGCCAAAACGCGAGCGGTTATACCTGCTCCCGTGCTGCAAGAATTGTTCTTTATGATTACTGTACGTATCCGATACGAACGTGCAGTCAATTTCTTTGAGCAGCTTCAACTTTCGGATTTTGTGATTCAACCGTTATTGCCCGAAGATATGACTCGCATGACCGAAATCATGCGGCAGTACGCCGACACCGAATTGGATTACACGGACACGGCGATTATGGCGTTGGCCGAACGGCTGAATATTCGACAGGTCCATACGTTCGATCATCGTGATTTCCGAATTTTCCGCCCCAAACACTGCGACTATCTGGAACTGCTGCCGGAACTCCGCTAGGTTTTGATAGTTTCCCCGTGCTATAGTAGCGCCCATCACCTTTGTGAAAAGTGGAACAACGAGGATTCTTACATGCGAGACGTGTGTATTATCGGCATCGGACAGACGCCGATTGGCGAGTTATGGGATTACAGCCTGCGCGAACTGGCTTTCCAGGCGATTGACCAGGCGGCGAAGGACGCGGGCATCGAACGCGCCGAGGCACTGTACGTGGGCAACATGCTTGCCCCGCGCCTGAGCGACCAGGCGCATCTGGGCGCGTTAATCGCTGATTTTGCCGGCTGGCGCGGCATCGAAGCGACGACGGTCGAAGCCGCCTGCGCATCGGGTGGCGTGGCGTTCCAGGCGGCGGTGCGGGCGGTTGCCAGCGGCGCAGTGGATGTAGCCGCCGTGTGCGGCGTGGAAAAAATGACCGACGACACGCCGGAACTGGTCACGTCGGCGCTGGCGACGGCGGCAGACGCCGATTACGAAGGTGTGCAGGGCGCATCCTTTGTGGCGCTCAACGCGCTTATCATGCGGCGGTACATGTATGAATACGGTGTGCCACACGAGGCGTTTGCGGCGTTCAGCCTGAACGCGCACCAGAACGCGGTCAACAACCCCAATGCCATGTTCAAGCGGGCGATCACGCTGGAAGACTACAAACGCGCTTCGATGATCGCCGACCCGATCAACCTGTACGACAGTTCGCCCATCTGTGACGGCGCGGCGGCTATCATCCTGTGCCCGCTGGAGATGGCACGCGACCTGGCACACAGGCCGCTGGTGCGCGTCCTTGCCAGCGCAACGGCCACCGACTCGCTTGATCTTGCCAGCCGTCACGATATGCTGGCGCTGGAAGCAGCGCGGCGCAGCGCGCAGAAAGCCTACCAGTACGCTGGACTATCTCCGAAAGACATTGACGTGTTTGAGGTACACGACGCTTTTTCGATCATGGCTGCCCTATGCCTGGAAGCGGCGGGCTTCGCGCCGCGCGGCCAGGGTACGCGGCTGGCGCAGGAGGGTGAGATCGGCATCGGCGGCTGCATTCCGATCAGCACGATGGGCGGCCTGAAAGGACGCGGCCACCCGGTCGGCGCGACCGGCGTGTACGAACTGGTTGATCTGGTAACACAGCTTCGCGGTGAGGCGGGGGCAAACCAGGTGAAAAACGCGGCCATCGGCATGACCCAGAACATCGGCGGCACGGGGGCGACGGTTGTCACCCATATTCTGGAACGAATCACATAGCGACACAAACCATCCATTCGGGCATAATAAGGCTGTCTGCAAACAGAAATGTCCGCCGCCGGAAATCTTAATGTTCAGGCGGCGGAATGGTTGTAAGATAAGTCGAGTATCGTAAAGGGAAGCGGCGTAGAGGAATATCATGTTCGCCAAGAAGATGTCCGACTCTTCACTCATCGGCCAGCAGTTTAAGTATTTTACCCCCAATCGTCTGTTCGGTTTTGACCTGACCTACTACCGCCGCCGCGATGGCGCGCCGGTCCTGATCTACCGTTTTCAGGACATGGACGATTTTCTGCTGCTGGAGCCGGTTGAGGAAACCTGCACCCCCGATGAAATGCTGGAACTGCACGAGATCATTCACTTCCATGCCGGGACGGAACACATCCACTGATTCCGGTAGCAGTATCAATCCGTGACAGGCCGTAGGGCGAACCGGCGGTTCGCCCCGAATGATTCTCCTGCCCTACTGCTTCACAAAAACCTTGACCTCGCTCTCGGCCAGCGTATCGCGCAGCATACCCCCCTGCACCTGGTTATCGTAGTTAAAAACATACTCGTGCCACACGCCATCTTCCAGCCCGCCAATCGCAAATTCCCCGGCGTACTGGTGTTTCAGGTTGGCGACCACCACTACCACGTTGCCCTCGGTATTCCAGCGTTTGAAGCCCAGCAGCGCCCGCTGATCGTCGCGCAGCACCACTTCAAACGTATCACCTTGCAGCGCCGGCAGGCTGCGCCGCAACTGGATAAGTCCCTTGTAGTAACGATGCAGGTCGGCGTTGCGGTCGTACTGGAGCAGCACCCAGTCCAGCGCCTGCCGGTCCATCGTGCGTGGCGAACTTTCGCCAAACTCCTCGCCCATCCACAGCATCGGCAGCCCCGGCGCGGTCATCAGTACCCCGGCGCCCAGCCTGTTCCGTCGGAAGGCCGCATCGTCAAAGAAACCGCCGGAATTGCCAATCTGCCACAGAATGCGGTTTTCGTCGTGGCTGTTGAGGTAATTCACCACGCTCAGCGCGCTGGGGAAGCCATCGGCTTTTGGGTTCAGTGCGTTATTGATAATCCCGTCCAGATTATACGGCTCGCGGCCTTCCTGCGGCGCGCCGACCACCGTACACGCCATCTGCCGGTAGAAGTGCTCGTGCCAGGCGCAGTCCAGCGGGCCGTTTGGCTGCACCACACCGGGGTTCTGCGGGATGTGCTCGGCAATCGTGATAAACGGTTTTAACCCGTTGATTTTGTTATAGATGAACCGCTGCACCTCATCCAGGAAATCGTAACGGATGGCGCGGGCGGCATCGAAGCGGAAGCCGTCAACGTGGAAGCATTCAATCCAGTAATTGATGGCATCCAGCACGTACTTGCGCGCCGGGAACACATCGTGTTTTTCGTCGTAGCGGCCAAAGTCGAACTTCGGCCCCCATTGCAGTTCCGGCGGGTCCGGGTTCTTCTCGTAATACCAGTAGGCGTAATCAATCCGCGTCAGCGGCGCTTCCAGATCGCTGTGGTTAATCACCATATCGAGGATGACGCGGATACCGCGTGCATGGCACTCATCCACCAGTTGGCAGAACTCGTCCGGCGTGCCATAGGCGCTTTCAATCGTAAACAGGCTGCGCAGCATGTAGCCCCAGCTTTGGTCGCCGGGGAACTCCTTGATCGGCATAAACTCGATGGCGTTAATGCCCAGATCAGCCAGATAATCCAGCTTGTCCAGCACGTCCACAAACCGACCAACTCTACGGCTGCCACCCTGCGGCGCGTCGCCGGGGCCGCCGCTGAAGTCGCCCACGTGCATCTCGTAAATCACCAGTTTGTCGTTTGGCGGCAGTGGTTTATCGTCGTGTTTCCATTGATAGGTCGTCACGACCGGCTTGCCATTTCTGATGATGATGCAGCTATTTTCCCACTGGTCGCCGCTGAGGTGGGTAGCGTAGGGGTCAAACACATCTACGGTTTCGCCCGGCATGAAGTAGCTTAATGACTTCACCCGGAACTTGTACTGATGTTCACCATCGGGTAGCGGCACGCGGACTTTCCAGTAGCCCTTTTTATCCTTTTTCATCAGGATGGGCTGCCAGTTGTTCCACTCGCCGATCAGCGCCACCGATTCGTTATACGGTGCGAGCAGCTTAAACTCGACACCCGCCTCTTTACGTGATGCCATAGATTGAATCCTTTTCTGATCATAACGGCTGAGGTTGCATCCCTATGGCCTGAGCATAATGGGTTTCAGTCAGAGAAGTGATAGAGATAGATTGGAAAAGGGGATAAAGGCTGAGGCCGGTATCCGGTATAATGGATTGTAGGGACATGGTGGCGTCATGTCCCTACGCAGCAGATGACTATAAATCCGGCGCGGGTGTGGGGCTTGGCCCCGGCGTAATGGTCAGCGTCGGCGTGGCGCTGAGCGCAATCACAGTGGCGGTCGCTTCCATGTTCGGCTTGGTTTCGCTCACAACCACATCGCCAAACCAGCGCACCACGGCTACCCAGGTTCGCCCCGGCTTCATCATCATCGGCACGTTGTTGCCGTAGATGATTTGCAGGGCGCTGCCCGGCTCTTTATCCTTACGCAGCCAATAACCCTGGTAAAACTGTCCGTCGCGGAACAGGTAGGCGCGCCCCTGGTCCCAGAGCGCGATTTCCTGCGAGGCGTAGCTCGCGCCTTCGGGGAACAGGTCAGGCCGTTCGTTGTGGGGCACTTCGATCACAATCAGATTGTCCGTCCAAAGCTGCTGACCATCGTTGCTGTCAAAGTGCGGCACATCGTCAGTATAACGCAGATAGTGGCCGCTGGTTGGGTTGTACTGCCAGCGGGCGCTGGTCTGGCCGTACCAGTCAATGAAGATGTCATTGGCGATCTGGCCGTTCGCGTCTGGCGTTGCGTTAAAGGCAAAGCCACGCGCTCTCAATGGCGTGTTGACATTGCGCGCAGTCGCCTTTTCCCAGACCTTGTTGGTATCCAGAAACAGCGTGTGTTCAAACGCCAGCCCATCCTTCGGGAAGCGGCAGAAGCCGGCGTCCTCGCAGTTATCCCCTTTGAGGGGTGAAAATGTTTGATAAACAAAATCCGCACTCAGAATCAGCTTTTGTATCGGTTCGCTGGTGCCGGAATAGGCAAACAGCGCGTTGTACATCTGGATCAGTTCCAGATCAAACAGGCGCGCGCTGCGAATCGAACCGACATGGGTGGGCGCGTTGTTGCGATACAGGGCGGCGAAGCGTGTTACCCCGCCTTCGACCTCGTATTCATACACCACGTCAGCCAGGTTCACGGCGCTTTGCGGGCGCACCAATGGCGGGAAGTTCGAGATTTTGACGATCAGCGTGCGCCGGTTCATTGCCTCGTCGCTCGGATACGGCAGGCCGGTCAGTGGGCTGACGCCTTCCGGGTACGAAAACGGGCCGATGGGCGTTGGTGTAGGGGAGGGCGTATCGGTCGCAGTTGGTGTGGCGGTGGCGGTATTGGTCGGCGTAAAGGATGCCGTTGGTGTCAGGGTCGGTGTGGGTGAGCTGCTCAGCGTGGCGGACGGGCCAGCCGGTGTATTGGTTGCCAGTTCGATGGTACGCGGTTCCGGTGAGGGGGTATTGGTCCCCGGTAGCTGGACTTGCTCCACCGGACAGCCATAAACGGCGGGAATCGCGGCGGCCAGAACCACCACGAACGACAGGAAAGCGAGAAAACGTCGCATAATTCCTCAAAACAGCTTGTAGTCGGTTTGTCGGCGGGCAAGTATAGCACTGCGCGTGCCGTTGCACAGGGTAATATTCACAAGCGTGCCGCCATCGGTTATCATGTCGTAGGGCAATCGTAGGCAGCGGTTGGCGATTAGCGATTGGCTTTTGGTAAGAATAGAAGTGTTGAAGTCGCAGGGAGAAGGGCATGGTAAGCCGACGATTGTTATTTTCACTGGCACACCCGGATGACGAGGCCTTTGGGTCGGGCGGCGTGATCGCCCGTTACGTGGCCGAAGGCGCGCAGGTTGGGCTGCTATGCGCCACGAACGGTGACGTGGGTACGGTCCCGCCAGAGATGTTAAACGGCTATCGTTCGGTAGCCGAACTGCGGCTGGCGGAACTGGACTGCGCCGCGTCCAAACTGGGACTCCAGCCAGTGTTCAAGCTGGGTTACAAAGACAGCGGGATGATGAACTCCGACACGAGCCAGGACCCGGCCTGTCTGTGGCAGGCCCCGCGCGAAGCAGTGGCGCGGCGCGTGGTCGAAGTTATCCGCGACTTCAGGCCGCAGGTAGTAGTGACGTTTAACCGCTACGGCGGCTATGGCCACCCCGATCACATTGCCATCCAGCGGGCGACGGTGGATGCATTTAAGCTGGCGGGCGACCCGGCCTATTCCACGAATGGGCAATCCCCTTACCAGCCACAAAAGCTGTATTACACCGCCTTCCCCACGTTAATGCTGCGCATTCTGCTGGCGATGCTGCGTATTCGACGGCGCGACCCGCGTAAGTTCGGGCGCAACGCCGACATTGACATGCTGGCGATTCTGGAAAACGTCGAACCGGCCCACGCCGTCGTGGACATCCGTAATTACCTGCGCGCCTGGGACGAAGCCAGCGCCTGCCACGCCAGCCAGCTTGGCGGCGGTTTCCCCCGGCTGCCCGTATCCCTTCGGCGTGCCATCGCCGGCTACCAGAGCTTTACGCGCGTATTTCCGCCACCCGCCTATAATAAGGTAGACGAACGCGATTTGTTCGCCGGCGTAACGCCGGATTAGGCAGCAGGGACACAAGTGGCCGCGCAGGAACCGACGATGACCGAGCAGGAAGCCAGCCGCATTGACCGCCTGCTGGACGCGATTGACCTGGTGAAGCAGGACCGCCGCGACGAAGCGCGCCACCTGCTGCGCCAGCTCATCCGCGAGGACAATGATTTTGAAGCGGCCTGGCTGTGGATGGCGGTTGCGGTGGACTCGCTCGACCAGAGTTCGATCTGCCTGGACAATGTGCTGCGCGTGAACCCCGGCAACAGCGAAGCCGCCGGCGCGCTGTACCGTATTCGCGGGCCGGAACTGCTGCTGGAAAAACGGCGCGCCCGGCTGCGGCTGTACCGCGATCTGGCGTTGATGGGTATGTGGCTGCTGGTCATTCTGCTGCTGTATGCCATGCTGTTCAGTTTCATGACCTGACATGATGGCACACTGGCGGACGTTCCTCGCGCGCCATCCGGCGCTGGTGATGGCCGGGCTGCAAACCGGCGCATTTGCCCTGGCGTGGGCCGGGAATACCGTTTTTGCCAACCGGCAGTGGGGTCGCCATGCCGAAGCCCTGTGGCAGGGCGGGGTGCTGGTGCTGCTGGGTATGGTGCTGTGGTGGGTCGCCGACCAACTGCGCGAACGCTGCTGGACGGAAACACCCGCCGGCCAACCCGACGATTCTCCGCCATGCCGCGCCCGGTGGAGCGCGCTGCACCCGGCACGCATCTTTAGCATCCTGATCGGCTTCAACCTCAGCGGCGCGGCGCTGGTATTCAACAGCCGCAACACCTTCACCCTCGGCGGCGTGCTGGCCTGGCTTGCTAGCATCGTCGTCTGGTGGCTGGCGCTGAACGGCGGCCTGCCAAGATTTCCATCCATCGCTATTCGTTCGCTGAAACAGCAACAGCTGTTGATCGCCGTCACGCTGGCGCTGATTCTGGCCGCCGGCGCGGCTTTTCGGCTAGCTGACCTTGATGCGATGCCGCCGGAGATGACCCGCGACCAGGCCGCCAATCTGCTCGACGCTTATGCCATCCAGAATGGCTACCACCCCGTATTTTTCCCGCGCAACACCGGGCGCGAACCGGCGCAGCTTTACGCCACCGCGCTGGCGGCATCAGTTCCCGGCCTGGGGCTGACGTTCCGCACGGTCAAAGTGGTGTCAGCAGTGGAAGGGCTGCTGACCGTGCTGGCGGTGTGGGCGCTGGCGCGAACGCTGCTGGCCGACCGCCCCCGGTTCGGCCAGGTGGTCGGGTTGGCAGCGGCGGCGCTGCTGGCGGTCAGCTACTGGCATACGGCGCAGAGCCGAATGGGGCTGCGGCTGATTCTCGCGCCGCTGGTGACGGCGCTGCTGCTGGTCTACCTCACCCGCGCCCTGCGGCAGAACCGGCGTGAAGATTTCCTCGCTGCCGGACTGGTGCTTGGCTTCGGCCTGTACACCTATATTTCAGTACGGCTGCTGCCGTTGGTGGTTCTCGCCGGTCTGGTGATCGCCTGGCGCTGGGGGCAGCGCGGCGAACGGTGGCGCTACGCGCTCAATACGGGGCGGTTGTTTGGCATGGCGCTGGTGGTGTTTGTGCCGTTGCTGGGTTACATGCTGTACCAGCCGGACCTGTTCTGGTCGCGTATTGGCGGACGCTTGCAGGGTGAAACCTTCGCGTCCGTCGTTGATGGCGATGGCAACGTGCTGTACGAAGGCGACGCCGCCCGTCCTGCCGCCACGCTCGACCAGAACGCCGCCGTGTTCGCGCAGAACGTCGCCAATGCGCTGATGATGTACAACTGGCGCGGCGACGAAGCCTGGGTCAGCGGCATTCCCTATCACCCGGCACTTGACCCGTTCACCGGTAGCCTGTTTATCCTGGGGGTTGTCACCTGGGGCGCGCGGCTGGTGCGGCGGCGCGCCCCGGCGGACCTCCTGTTAACTGCCGCCTTTTTGATTATGCTTCTGCCCTCGGCGCTGTCGCTGGCGTACCCGAACGAAAACCCCAGCGCCACCCGCATGAACGGCACGCTGCCGGCGGTCTACCTGGTGGCGGCGGTTGCGCTGGTTCAGCTATGCGGGGGAGTCTGCCGGTTGCTGCCGGGGCGGCGCGGCTGGGTAGCCGGCGGGATGCTGGCGGCAGTGGTTATTGGCGGCGCGGCAGCCACCAATGCCGACCTGTATTTCACCCGCTACCGCTTCTGGTATACCGATTCATCCTTTCCCTACCGGCAGTTGGCGTCCGTCGTGCGCCAGTTCAACCAGCCCGGCAATACCTTTCTGGTCGGTTATCCGATGTGGGTGGATGAGAACATTCTGGCGGTTGAAGCCGGCATGATTGACTGGATGAATTACGCCACGCTGGTGGATTTGATACCGGCGACGATGGTGGTGGCTGCCGAGCGCGATACGGGCTACCGCTTCGACCCGCAGCGCGACACGCTGTTCCTGCTGTCGCCGCAGGACACCCGCGCCATGAGCAAACTGCGCCAGTGGTTCCCGCACGGTCAGGCGGAAACAGTGCCAAGCACCCAGAACGGGATGCAGTTTGTGCTGTACTACGTACCGCCGCTGGGGCGCGCTGGCTTTAACGCCTTCATTCAGCGCCAGGTCGAAAGCACACGTTAACCTAGGGCAAACGCATATTCTTCAGGAACACAGTACCTTGAGGAGATAATCGTTATCCCACCCCGCCATTTTGCGCTTGGCAGCCATTCCAACCTTGACCGAACGGTCTTGTTTGAGCAGACTGAGCGCGATATGACGCAGGG
>JACRPS010000020.1 GCA_016223085.1 Chloroflexota bacterium | reverse complement strand
GTAGTTGTCAATCAGGTTATCCAGCCCGGCCAGGTGCAGCACGGCGTTCAGCCCGTTTTTGCCCATCACCTCTTCCATCGCATCCAGGAAGATGCGGGCAAACTTGTTCGGATAATAATATCCGCTCTTGACTGGCGGCATAAAACACGTCCTCCAATTCGGTGAGTGATACCAACCGCAGCGCAGCTTCGGCCTGTGTCGAGCGAGGCCGTCCGTTATCAGTATAAGCGAAAATGGGATTATGCCCAATCAATATTCTAGCGCAAGCGGTAGCGGTTGGCGAACCCGGTAGCGCGCCGAATCGCAAATGTGGCGTTACCCGTGATGGGTAACGCCTGATGATCTGCTTTGGGAGTGGCTGAGATAGCTAACTGATTTCGGGTAGAGCCGTTCTATCTGAGCCGCAGCCTTATGGCCTGACTCGGTAAATCCCCTGCACTACCACAATTCGCCCCTCGTCCAGATTGCGTAACACATTTGCTGCTTTCTGGGGTGTGTCTTTGCCGACAAAGATGTTGAAGCCTAGTGGCGGAGTGCCGTTTTCTGCTTGTGAAACCGCAATTCTTCTGAACCACTCACTTGAGTCGCGTGTGAGGTCTATCCACGCAATTTCCTCAAGGCCGTTTGCGGCCAGAGTTTGCCGAATCTCCTGGGGCGGTTTCAGATAGTTGATGCTGTCACTGTCTGCCCAAAAAACAGGGAAGTGCAAACTCGCGCCTGACCCGTTCATGATTTCATGAAACGCTAGATAGCCGCCGCTTCGCAGTACGCGCCGGCATTCCGCGTAAAACCGCTGCTTGTCAGGAATATTCATCCCGGCGAACTGCGACCAGACGACATCAAACGTGCCCGCTTCAAACGGCATATCCATCGCATTGCCGATGTGGAAACTTACCTGGCCGGTTAGCCCAACCAGCCGGGTCAATTCTGTGGCCGCCTCGCAAAACTCGTCGGTTAAATCAAGGCCAGTCACCTGGCAGCCAAACTCCGCAGCCAGCGTGCGCGCCGGCCCGCCCAGCCCACTACCGACATCCAGCACGCGCGTTCCCGGTTGCAGACAGCCAACGCGCTGCGCCAGGCTGCGAGTTTCGGCAACACCGCCGACGTGGAACTCGTCAAACGTGCTTAGGTCGGCTCTGGTGAGCGCGTCCAGATTCTTGCCAGCCGCCCGCAGTGCCGCAAGAATTTGATCGGCAAGCCGCTCTCGTCCATACTGTGTGTTGATTTTGTTTTCATAGTCGAGCATCACATATCCTCCAATGAACTTTCCTGTGGACCAAAATTCATTGAAACCGGAAAGGCGATACGAGCATCGGTTCTGATATCGGTTGAGATCACTGTATACTAGTAGGCAAGCAGGGACTAGTTCAAAAAATAAACCGGTCCTGACCTGATGAAGGGAGTGTAGCCGTGTCAAAATATGGTCAATACTGCCCAATCGCTCAAGCACTGGAAGTCCTGGGAGATCGCTGGACACTGCTGATTATCCGGGACATGCTCACCGGCACCACCCATTTCAACGATCTGGAGCGCGGTTTGCCGGGAATCTCACGTGGGCTTCTGGCGCGTCGCCTACGGCAGTTGCAGCAGGCTGGGGTGATTGAGAAACAGGCGAACCGGGCTGGCCGCCAGTCTACCGAATATTGTCTAACCCAGGCCGGTTATGAATTGCAAGCAGTCATCAATGCGCTGCTATCATGGGGGGCAACCTGGGCGTTTGACGAACCTTCACCCGAAGAACTTAACCCTGTCCTGCTAATGTGGTGGATGCGAAAGCGGGTCAAGGTCCATGATCTGCCCAAAGAACGTGTTGTCATACAGTTTAACTTTTACAGCACAAAAACGGATACGTTCTGGCTGGTTATGGTAACCGAGGATGTGACCATCTGTTTGACCGACCCCGGTTTTGGCGTGGATGTGCTGGTCACAGCAGACCTGGCGACGTTCTTCAAACTTTGGCTGGGTCGTATCCGTTATGCGGAGGCGATTGCAGAT
Source organism: Chloroflexota bacterium (assembly GCA_016223085.1). Lineage (GTDB taxonomy): Bacteria > Chloroflexota > Anaerolineae > Aggregatilineales > Phototrophicaceae > CFX2. Next base: position 191,159 of record JACRPS010000020.1, on the reverse strand, counting down.
GGTAACATCACGGTTGAAGGGCTTCCAGTATACGTTCGGGCATTTCCCGGCTGGTTTCTCTGGAGTCCCGCCGCGCCGGCGGTGCAGCTTGTTCAAGAGAGACAGGCGCTTCGAGCCTGAGACAAAACCGAAGGGGCGATTCGTTGCGCTCGCCCCTGTGATGTTGGAATTATAGAATTTACCCCGCGAACACCACCAGCGGCGTGTCTTCCGGTTCTGGGCGGGGCAGGCGGCCCTGCATACTCCAGGGGCCGGTCCAGGTGATCTCCACGTCCGCCAGCCTGCCTTTCCAGTCCGCCGCGTCCTCGAAGAACACCAGCTTGTTTTGCGGCGTGCGCCCGCGCCACTTGCCCTTGTGCCTGTCCTCGACCAGCACCGACACCATTTTACCGAGATAACGGCTGTTGATCTTCGCCAGCACCTGCGCCTGCAGGTCTTCCAGCGCCTGAAGGCGGCGGCGCTTTTCCTCGTCCGGCACGTCATCCGGCATGGTGCGGGCGCTGAGCGTGTGCGGGCGTGGGCTGTATCGCGCCAGATGCGCCTTGTCCAGCTTCAGTTCCGCCAGAATGTCGTAGGTGTGCTGGAACTGTTCGGCAGTTTCGCCGGGGAAGCCGACGATAATATCGGTGTGGATCGCCACGTCCGGGATGCGCTCACGGATGCGGGCGACCAGCGCGCGGTACTGGTCGGCGGTGTAGCCGCGTTTCATCCGGCTCAGCACTTCGTCGTCGCCGGCCTGAATCGGCACTTCGATGTGGGGCATCACGCGCGGCAGTTCGGCCACTGTGTCCAGCAGCTTGTCGGTCATCCAGTTGGGATGGCTGGTCAGGAAGCGGATGCGCTCGATACCGGTTTCTTCCGCCACGCCATGCACGATGCGCAGCAGGTCGGCCAGGTCGGGGCCGTCGGGGATGTCCTTGCCGTAGCGGTCAACGATCTGCCCCAGCAGCGTTACTTCCTTTACACCCTGCCCGGCCAGGCTGCGAACGTGCGCCACGATTTCGCCGACGCGGCGGCTGCGTTCGATGCCCCGGCGGCGCGGAATGATGCAGAACGAGCAGCTATGGCTGCATCCGTACACCACCGGCACATGCGCGCTGACGAGCTGCCCCTGTTCATGCGCGGGCAGGAGGATGTCACCGTCCTGGAGCGCATCCCGCTGCTGGCGGGCGCGGCTTTCCAGTTCCAGGACTTCGGCTTCGTCCATGCGGCTGTACAGGAATTCGACCATCGGCTGCGGGTCACTGGGAGCCATAAACACGTCCACGAACGGTACGCGCTGGCGCAGCTTCAAAGCATCTTTGACACCGACCAGGCAGCCCATCACACCGATCACCTTATCGGGGTTGTGTTTCTTCAGACGATTAAATTCGTGCAGGCGGTTGTACGCCTTGTCTTCCGCTGACTGCCGGACGACGCAGGTGTTCACCACCAGAATATCGGCCTCACCGGGGGTCATGGCGGCATGATGGCCGATGCGCTCCAGTTCCGAAGCGAGCCGCTGCGAGTCCGACAAATTCATCTGGCAGCCAAGCGTTTCGATAAAGTACCGCATGACGTGAAAACTCTGCCCTAATTATGCTGAACAACGTAAGCGTATTGTAATGGAAGGGGCAGGGAGCGTCAATCCGCGTTACTCGCACGGCACGGCCTGCAAATAGACGTGGCCGAACGCTCCCGGCTGGCGCACTACCAGTTCGATCAGGTTGTCGTCCAGCGCGACCTGATCGGTCACGTTGGCGCGGAACGAACCGCCGTTGGTGACGCCAACACGCCAGCCGTTGACGATCACCTCCGTACCGGCTGGTGCCACTTCCAGATGCAGCCAGTAACGCACGCAGCCATCAAGTGGCGTGAGCATCACACTGCGGCGCAGATAGACCGCTTCCGTTAGAGTCAGCGGTGGAGGCGGCCAGTCTGCCAGCGCGGACAGAGACTGCCACGCCGCGCCATCGGTCGAAGCCTGCCAGTGGCGGCTGAGGTTGATCGGCGGCAGCATTATCGTTTCCGTCCGACTGTCATCAGGTGACCGGTCGCGCCGATGATCGCCGGATCCCTTTCGATGGTTCGAAGAAACTCAAGTAACCGCCGGCGCAGCATTGCATCATCCCAGAAACGATTAAAGTCCGGCATAAATCCGGCTGGCCCCTCAATTACCAGCGTTGCTTCATGCTGGAAACCGGCGTCGGTCACTTCCTGCTGAATCTCGGTGGGGTAGTGGAAATACGCGGTGGTGAAGTAACCGGGCTGCTGGCTGGGGTTACGGTGCTGGCCGTCAATCAGGTCCTGCGCCGCCAGTTCGGCAAAGTGCGCGTCGGCCAGGTAGCCGCGCATCAGGCCGTCCAGGAAGGACGCAAACCGGGAGATGGTCGCGGCAAATAACAGGCCGGACGGTTTCAGCACGCGGTAGGCTTCGCGCAGCGCCTGCAAGCGGTCACCGCGTTCAGTCAGGTGATACAACGGCCCCAGCAGCAGTACCCCACCGGCGCAGGCATCCGGGAAATCAAGCTGGAGCGCGTTGCCTACCCGCGCGCTTGCCAGCGGATGGTCAGGTTGGGCTGCGGCGGCCAGGGACGCCTGCTCGATGTGCAGGGGGATCAAATCCATCAGATGCACCGTATAACCGGCTCGCGCCAGCCACAGCGCATAAACGCCCGCGCCGCCGCCGATGTCCAGTACGGTCGCCGGTGACGGTGGCAGGTAACGCAGGATAATTTCCTGCGTCCGCGCCAGTTCCAGCCTGCCGCTGCCCTGTGACAGACGCTCCTGCTCGCGCCCGCGATTGTAATAAACCCCCAGATCATCCGCCAGCATCGTCACCTCACCCTGATAATAAAGATGTCCATTGGCTGTCTGACCACAACCTGTCGCCGCCATTATAAATGACGCTGGCGCAATCGAGAAACTTTGAGTGCGCCTGTCGCGTATACACCAGTAGAATGTTCAGTTAACGAGGAGGAACCTCATGGAAACCACCAAACGCCTGACTCGTTCCAGTACCGATAAGAAAATCGCTGGCGTGTGTGGCGGGCTGGCCGAATACTTCGGCATTGACTCGACGCTGGTGCGCCTGCTGTTTGTGCTGGTCGCGCTGCTGCCCGGCCCCGGCCTGCTGCTGTACATCGTCCTGTGGATTATCATGCCGGAATCGTAGCATCCGGTAAACCGTAGGGGCACGACATGTCGTGCCCCCGCAAAGGCGCGCGGCTGTCCCCTGTCCCACCCTCACCGAAGTATCATCAGACCAGTGCGCGGTAATAACAATGCCCCATGCCCCATACCGTTGTGACAATACTGGGCGTGAGTTGTGCGTTCGGGGTTCGAACTTGGTGGCGCGGCCCCTCGCGCCAAAGATTGGTTTTACACCAGGGTGTCCCAACTTACCCAGTTGGCGGGTTGCACTCGCTTCTGATAATGTCCGGCTACCAACTGCCGCTGCCGTGCGGTTCGTAGGGACATGGCGTTGCCATGTCCCTACCCGTTTATTCAATTAAATCCACGTTCCAGTTTATCTGCTGGATGGTAGTGTCCAGTTCACGGTAGCGCCGCGCCAGGTCGTCCACCCGCTTTTGCAGCGCGGCCACGTCAACCGTGCTGACGTATTTGATCTCCGACCGCCCGTAGCGGAAGTTCTGCCCGGCGGCGGTTTCAATCACCAGTTGCAGCACCGTGCGTTCCAGCGCCAGCGAGTCGCGCTCTGCCAGGGCATCGGTCAGCGTTTGTCCGTCGCGGAACGGCGTTTGCGCGTTGGTGCGGTTGATCTGCTGGATGAGCCGGCGGTACTGCGCCAACACGCCGTCCAGTTCCGCCAGCAATTCCTGCGGATTCTCCGGCGGCTGTTCGCCTTCCTGCACCTTCGCGCTGCGGGTCAGCCGTTCGCGCAACTGCTGGATGCGCTTCTGTGCGTCCGCCCTCAGCACCAGAGCTTCGGCCAGTTTCATTTTGCCCTCTCCTCTACCATGATTTCCCCTACAACTCCAGTATACTGGGTTCACAGTAGTTCTTAAAGGGTCAACTGTCCCAAACTGGAAGGATAGATTTCTTGCCTATCCTGCTGGAATACGTTATCTCAGGATTTCATCCACGAAGCCCAGCCTGAGACAGTTCTCCGCGTCCATCCAGAAATCGCGCGTCAGCATGGAGCGCAGTTCCGCTTCGGTCACGTTTGACTTGCTGACGTAAAACTCGACCAGCCGGTCCATCGCCTTCTGCTGCAAGCTCATTTCGTCCTTAAACTGTTCGTGCGTCCCCCACACAAACGCCGAAAGCTGGTGGATGAGCATGAAGCTGCGTGGCAGGATGTACCGCCGGGTGCAGGACATACTGATGAGGGTAGCCGCGCTGGCGCAAATCCCTTCCACGACCGAGTAGATCGGTGACTTAATCATGGACAGCTGATCGGCCACGCTGAAGCCGGTGAACAGGTCGCCGCCGTAGGAATAGAGGTGCAGCCAGATCGGCGTGGACGGCATCCCTTCCATGCCGCGCGACAGATGTTCCGACCGCAGCGCCGCATCGGCCTCGCGTACGGCGCGCACCAGCGCCAGGCAGCGGTCGCTGTCCACGTCGGCGTAGAAGTAGATGTGGTTGTCCACCGTCTCCACCGTCAGGCGCGGTGTTTCCGTTCCGGCGGCGCGTGTGGCGCGGTATTCAATAGGTGGACGATTCGGGCGTGGTGTGTTCATATTCCCCCGCTGCTGGCCGTTAGCCATGCTCTTGCTTGATCTTACGATAATTCGCAGAAGTCAGTTCCCCGGTGCTCTGGGGAAGCCGTGTACTGGAACGAGAGGCGAAAGAGAATCCTCTTTCCTTATTGTAACCCCACTTTCGCCCACCAAAAATTAATTATATTCAGTTATTTAGGGTTCATAAAGGGTCAAACTGTTGAGATTGCCTGTATTTATGTTATAAATTATTAACACTCTCAGCCTTGCCTATGACTAAAAAGACTGTCGTTTTGGCCCTCCGGTGCAAAACCGGTAGCCACCGGCATGGCGTAATCTACGTTATACTGTTGAGCGTATTTCAGAAGTGATTGAGCATAATTTGAGGAAGATCATGCGGCGCACGGTTCTGTTGTATAACCCCCGAAGCACCTCGCCCGGCAAGCAGCGGCTGCCGTTGTCGCTGCTGGCGGTGGCGGCGGTTATCGCTGCCGACTACGACATCGAGTTTATTGATGGCAATCTGGTGGCCGATCCCGCCAGCGCCATTATCGAGCGGGCGAAGGCGACCGGCGCGAAACTGCTGGCCGTCACCGTCATGCCAGGGCCGCAAATCCGGCAGGCCGTACCGGTGTGCAGAGCGGTTAAAGCGGCGCTGCCCGGCCTCACCATTCTGTGGGGTGGCTACTTCCCTACCCAGCATTACGAAGTGGCCCTTCGCAGCGATTACGTGGATTACGTGATTCAGGGGCAGGGTGAAGCGCCGTTCCGCCGCTTGGTGGATACGCTGCACAACGGCGGTTCGCTGGCGGACGTGCCGTCACTGGTGTACAAAAATGGCGGCGTGCATGTTAATCCTCGCGCGCCTTACGTGCCGCTGGATAACCTGCCCTGGTATCCCTACGACAAAATAGATGTTGGCCGCTATGTCGGCAGCAGCTACCTGGGCCGCCGCGTGCTGTCGCACAACACCAGCTTCGGCTGCCCGTTTAGCTGCAACTTCTGCGCGGTGGTCGCCCTCAGCAACCGCCGCTGGCTGCCGGAGAGCGCCGAACGGGTGGGCAGCATCGTCAGCCATCTGCATGAACGGTGGCAGATAGACGGCCTGGAATTCCACGATATGGACTTTTTTGTAAACGAAAAGCGCACCGCCGAGTTTGCCGAGCGCATCACCGGCAAAGGCATTAACTGGTGGGGACTGGGACGCGTGGACACGCTGATGAGTTATGGCGACGACACCTGGGAGAAGATGCGGCGCAGCGGCGCGAAGATGATCTTTATGGGCGCGGAAAGCGGCGACGACGACACGCTCAAACGTATGAACAAGGGCGGCAAATCTGGCACGGCCATGACGCTGGCGCTGGTTGAACGCATGAAACACTACGGCATCGTGCCGGAGCTGTCGTTTGTGCTGGGCAACCCGCCTGACCCCGCCGCCGACATCGAAGCGACGATTCAGTTTATCCGTAAGCTGAAGCAGATCAACCCGACCACGGAACTGGTGCTGTACATATATACCCCGGTGCCGCAGGAAGGCAGCATTCTGATGGAAGAAGCGTCCCGGCTTGGCTTCCGCTTCCCGGAAACGCTGGAAGAATGGGCCAGCCCGGAATGGGGCAAATTTGCTATGCGCCGCGACCCCGGCACGCCCTGGTTTAAGGACGGGGTTCGCCGCCGTGTCCGCGATTTTGAGGCGGTCATCAACGCCTACTATCCCACTGTGACCGATATGCGGCTGCAAGGTCAATGGCGGCGGCTGCTGCGGGTGTTTAGCGGCTGGCGCTACCGCTTTGAGGTCTACGACTGGCCGTATGAACTGAAGGCGCTGCAACGCCTGATCCATTACCGCCGACCTGAAACCACCGGCTTCTGACGTTAAGTTCCTGTAACAATTCTGTTCTAAAATTCACATGGCTGTAAGGCCGCTGCAAGCCCGCCTTGCCAGAATGAGCAGGATTAAGATTTAGAACATATTTGGAGTCAGGCCATGTTGCAGGTCGAGCGGCGCACTATCGAAAAACTATTGTGGAAGCTGCAAAACGGAAATAATATGGTGCAGCTTCAGGCGGCGCAGGCGCTTGGCGCGCTGGGCGATGCCCGTGCCATCGTGCCGCTGATCGCGGCGTTGCACAGCGGGCGCCGACCGCTTCAGATTCAGGCGGCGCAGGCGCTTGCCAGCATTGGCCCGGCAGCGATTTCGCCGCTGATTCAGGTGCTGCGGGAAGATGAAGCGCAGGCGTGGATGCTGGCCTCGGCAGCGCTGGTAAAGATCGGCCCGCTGGCGGTGGAACCGCTCCTGATCGCGCTGCCAAATGAAGCTGACTCCGTCCAAATCCTGATGATTGAAATCCTCGGGCAGATCGGCGATGCCCGCGCGACCGATGTGCTGGTCGAGGCGCTCAACGCGCCGTCCGCTGGTCTGCGCGCGGCTGCCGCCATTGCGCTGACGCGGCTGGGCGCGGTGGTTATCAGACCGCTGCTGGCGGCTCTGTCCCGCTTCCCACAGCCGGAGTTTCAGCGCCATGTGGCCGATGTGGTGCGGGTGATCGGCCAGCCGGCCATCCGTGAACTGCTCCTGTTGATGGCCGAAGGCAGCGAACTGGAGCGCAGTCAGGCCGCCTGGCTGCTAGGCAAGATCGGCGCGCCCGCCGTGCCCGGCCTGCTGCGGATGCTGGAAGCAAACCGCGCGCCGGTGCGTTATGCGGCAGCCTGGGCGCTGGGCATTACCGGCAGTCAGGCGGCGGTGCCAGCGCTGGTGCGCCACTTGCAGGACGTGGAAAAATCGCCATCGTCAGGAATGCGTGTCTGTGACGTAGCCGCGCGGGCGCTGGAAGTGATCGCCACGCCCGAAGCGGTCGCCGCAGCCAAAGCGTGGCGGGGGTCGCAATAGGCTTGCCCGGTATTCAGGCGTGTTGGGCGCCGCGTGCTGACACTTGCAGTTTAAAACTGCAAGCCGGCTATTTGGAAAAGCCCTGAAGGGGTTCAAAACAGTTTTTATGGTTAAATGAAAACCGATACATAGATTTTTCGTAGGGGCGAACCGGCGGTTCGCCCCTACGATTGTCGGGTTATTTGTTAAACCGCACAAACCTTCAATAAGTTACCGGTCGTTAATCGCGAGTCAGGAAACATCTGTTAACCAACGACGAATGACTAACGCTTTGGGTTTCTAGCAGGCTACCAACATTACGCGCGGCTTTCCGTTGCCAGTGCTGCGGCTGAATGCTATACTGGCTGCCGCAATGTTACAGGTTTCACAATGGACTAGAGGCAGCCATGTTGATGAATGGATCCCGTGTTGTGTTGCTGATTGCCGCGCTGATGCTGGCCGCCTGTGGCACGGTTGCCACACCGGAATGGTCGGAAGAAGCCCAGGGGACGCAGGCCGCGCTGGCCGCAACGGCGGACCAGCAGACCGCCAGCGCCCCCACCGCCACCCCAACCAGTACCTTTACCGCTACCCCGCAGCCGACGACCCCGCCGACGGCGACGACCGTCCCACCGACGGTCGCCCCAACAACCGAGTCACCCACCGCGACGGCTGTCCCACCGACCGACGCGCCGTCGGCTGCCAACGCTCAATCCGTACCAGAGGGCGACCCGGCGAACGGCGAAGCCCTGTTTAACGAGATGCAGGCAGCTGCCGGTTTCGCCTGCTCGACCTGTCATTTCCCTAATCAGGAAGCGCAGCTCATCGGGCCGGGGTTGCTCAATATCAGCACCCGCGCGGAAACCCACGTGCCGGGCCAGTCCGCCTATGACTACATCCATACCTCGATTGTTGATCCCAGCGCCTACGTGGTGGAGGGTTTCCCGGATAACCTGATGCCGAAGATTTACGGGCAAATCTTCACCGAGGAGCAGATCAACGACATCATCGCTTATCTGTTCACGTTGAAATAGCTGCCCAAAGCGTAGGGGCGAACCGCTGGCTCGTCCCCGCACCGTCATGCGTTCAGCACGGCACGACCACCGGACGGTATGCTTACCAGACCACATCCCGGTCCACAATGATGGGGAAAAGCAATGTCAGAGTGGCCCGAACATGGCTATATCGAAAGTGACGAGCAGAATCTCTACTACTGGAAGGCACGAACGCTGTGGGAATTGTCAGCATCCCTGCCAGTTGAACATGTCAGTCTGGACAACTTCGACTGGACCAATGACAATTTTCAGTGCGAGAGCCTGAGCGATCCGCCGTTGTGGCGCGATATTGGCGACCACGCCAAACGCATCCTGGCGGCAGACTTGCAGCACCCGATTGTTATCAGTGCCCAGGGCAATGTCATGGATGGGATGCACCGTATCCTGAAGTGTTATGTCTTCGGTCTGCCAACAGTGAAGGCCGTGCGTTTTAAAGAGAATCCTCCGCCCGATATGGTTGTTCCCATCGAAAAGCGAAACGACGATAAGCCAAACTGAGGTTATGAGGCATACCAATGTGTAAGGCGAACCACCGGTTCACCCCTGTTATTTACTGTTGACCAGACTTGATTGCCTTAGTGCCCGCCTAGCAGTTCGTGCGCATGGCGGATTTGCACCGTTTCGCCTTCCATGTCCACCTGCATCTGCGGCAGTTCCAGGCTGACCGACGCCGTAAGCGGCAGCGCCAGAAACACCGCCGTTCCCTGCCCCGGCTTGCTGCGCAGTTCGATTCTGCCGCCGTGTCCTTCGACAATCTGGCGGGCGACGGTTAGCCCCTGGCCCATGCCGGGGACGTGGATGGCACGACCCGCCGGTGTGACCGGGCTGCCGCGATAGAACCGCGTGAAGACGTGCGGCAATTCGTCGGGCGTGATGCCAACGCCGTTATCCCGCACCCGCAGCAGCGCGTAGCCGTTGGATTCACCGCGAATGTCCAGCGAGATTTTGCCCCCCGGCGGTGTGAATTTGATGGCATTGTCTACCAGATTGCCAACCGCCCAGCGTAACCGGCGTTCGTCGCCCAGCACGTACAGCCCCTTGCGTTCGATCTGGACATCGAGCGTCAGGTTCGCCGCCTGCGCGATCTGCCGCCATTCGTTTGCCACCGTCCAGATGAGCGTATCCAGCAGCAGCGGGCGCTGGCCTTCGCGGATACCGGGCGCGTCCACACCGCTCAAGTCGCGCATCTCGGCGATCAGCTTTTGCAGCGTCACGGCATGGCGCGCCAGTTCGCGCGGGAGCGCGGCCTGCGGCTGGCGGTTGCCTTCGGCGCGCGCCATCTCCGCCATCGGCTGCTGCACCGCCTGCGTGAAACGGTTCAGCAGCGCGTCGCGGGCGCGTTCCAGCCGTACTTCGCTGGTGATGTCGCGCAGCACGATGACCGTACCGACGCGCTCGCCGGACAGGTCCAGCACGGCGGCGGCCTGCGCGGAGATCATTTTATCGTCCAGTTCCACGCGGCGCGGGTCGCCCAGCATGTAAATACCCGGTGCCAGCGACGCGCCCAATACATCGGTGACAGCAGCGGTCAGGTCGGCCAGGCCGGAACTTCGGAAAACGCGGTGCGAACCGAGCAGCTTCCTGGCCAGTTCGTTCATCAGCAGCACGCGGCCATCGTTATCCTGCACGATCACGCCGTCTGGCAGGGATTGCAGCACGGCAGTGAGATGTTCGGTTTCCCGCCGCTGGCGGCGCAGCGAGGCGCGTAGTTCGTCCTGCCGTTCCTGCACGTAATCGGCGTAGCGGTCTAGCGCCTGCCCCAGCGCGCCGATTTCATCAGTTGGCTGCATCTGGGTGCGGGCAAACGCCTGCCCGCTGAGAAGTTCATTAGCCACGTTTGTCACCCGGTTCACCCGGCTGACAACCATCATATTCACGCCGGTGAACACGACGATGACAACCGCGCCGGCAATCAGTGCCATCACCAGCCCCGTAATCTGCCGCCCCATGTGCGCCAGCGCGGGGAGGGCATCCGGCGCGAATGCCGCCATCACACCCAAAACGTTTGGGCCGAACTGGAACGGGAACGCTGTCGTTTTATACGACTGGCTGCTGATGGTCAGCGGCTGCACCGGCTGGGCGCTGGCAACTGCGTGGTTAAACGCCTCTGGCGTAAGCTGGAGCGCGGCCAGCGTATCGTCCGTGAGCGGGAAGGTCGTACGGGCCAGCGCGCCGTCCGGCCCGTAAAAGGCAACGTCAATGATGGTGCTGCCGCGCAGATGGGCCAGGACACTCTCCAGCCGTTGCCCGACCAGCGCCACGCCAACGGTTGTTTCGTCTATGCTGATCGGCACTGCCGTATACAGCAGGGTATTCTCAGCCGTCCGCAGCAGGCCGGTCGCACCGATGTAGGCGTCATCCAGCACACCCCGAACAACCGGCTGAGCGCTTAAATCCGTGCCGGTGCTAACAGCGTACTCACCCCGTCCTTGGCTGCCAGTCCGCAGCAGGCCGAGGATTTCCACCCCCCCAGCATCGGTCACGATCACGCTGTCAAGCTGTGCCAGCCGCGCTGGGGCGGTCAGACGCTTTTCCAGCGTCACCGCGTTGCCATCCCGCGCGGCTTCCGCCACGCCGATGGTGAACGCAACGAGCTGTGCTTCCTGACGCTGCTGCTGGTACAACGCGGCGGCGCGTTCAGAAATCGTGCGGCTGCTTTGCAGCAACAGATTTTCCTGCGAGAGCTGCATGTTCCCGCCGACGTTGTTCGCCAGCAGATAGGCGCCGCCCATAGCGACGACGAGGATAACGACGAATAGCGGCAGGATAAAACGCCATTGTAATGAGACAAAGCGCGGTTCGCGCGGGGGATTTACGGCGTCACCCATACCAACTCCATAAATTTGAGCAGTTGAATTTACGTTTATTATAGACGTTCTTTATGATCGCGCTATCGGAAAAAGGGACTATCAGCATGTGCCATAACCGCGTTCCTCAAATGTCAGCGGGTCAACCGGCACGTCGTTGATGCGCGTTTCATAGTGGACGTGCGGGCCGCTGCTGTTGCCGGTGCTGCCACTCCAGCCAATGATGCTGTTTTTTGTCACGAAGTCGCCAACCGTGACGTTCGGTGAGGTCAGGTGCGCATAATAGGTGATAAACGCGCCGCTTTGGATAATCACCAGGTTGCCATAGCCGAAGGTGTTCCAGCCGGCCCAGGTGACAATGCCGCTGTGTGTGGCGTACACTGGCGTACCGATAGGCACACCCTGGTCCATACCGCTGTGCCGCCAGTGATAATATTGTGTCAGGATGCCTTCCACCGGTCTGCCGGACGGCGCGCAGTTATCGAGGCTACCGGGAAACTGCCCGTAGGGCACGGAGGCCGCAAACGCCTGCACCGTCGCCACCAGATCAGGCGTCGGTGTGCCCGGCGGAACGGTTGGCACGACGATGGTCGGCAGGGGCGGTGACGTCGGGTACAGCGGTGCGCTCAGCGTGCCGGATGGCGCGGGTCGGGTGGGGTCTACGGCCAGCAGGACGGCTGGCGCTGTGACCGTCGGCAGCGCGAAGCGGGTGTTGCCCGTGCGCGGCAGGAACGCGCCAATCGGCGGCAGTTTCGCCCCGCTGACCTGCAGCGCAGCCACGCCATAATCCGGCAGGCCGCTGTCCAGATAGGCGATGATCGCCGGGTCAAGCCCGACGTAACGCGCCACCGGCGTGCCCGGCAGCGGCGGCGCGGCGGTGATGAGCGCCGGAGTCGCCATCATGTGGGGAGCGCTGGCAAACGCCCCGGCCAGATAGCTGAAAACACCAACAGTCACCGCCATGATAGTAAGAATCACTACTGTGAAGCCGTGACGTCTGGCCGGTGTCTTCATAAAGGCGTTTGCCGTTTCTTAGCCAACCTTTAGTCTTTTCTTATCCTTCTCAGTTTATCATCTAACACAGTGTCCAAAAAATAAGGTTCAGGGGACAATGATCTTTAACAGCGAACGACCGGGCTGCGCCGATGTGCATCTGCACACACGCGCCAGCGATGGCATCGCCACCGCGCAGCAGGTGCTTGACCATGTGGCCCGGCGCGGTATTCTGGACGTGATTGCCATCACCGACCACGACGTGCTGGACGCCAGCCTGTGGGCGTATGAGCAGCGCGGGCGGTATCCGTTTGACATCATTCCGGGCGTGGAAGTTACGGCAGTGGGTGGGCATGTTCTGGCGCTGTGGGTGACACAGCCGATTCCAAAGCGGCTCTCGATGGCCGAAACGGCGGCGGCCATCCACGAGCAGGGCGGGGTCGCGGTGTTGGCGCATCCGGGTGAAATTCTGATCGCTGGCCGTTATCTGCGCCGTTACTTAAACCAGCCTGAAGTGTTATTGACGTGGGGAATGGATGCGATTGAGGTCTATAACGCCGGGACGATGACCCCCGGCAATAACCTGATCGCGCAGCATCTGGCCGACCAGCTTCCCCTGCCGGTGCTCGGCAACAGCGACGCGCATACCCTGAGCGCGATTGGCTGTGGCCGGACGCGGTTCGCTGGCCGGACTGCCGCCGATTTTCGGCAGGCGCTGATGCAGGGAAAAACGGTCGCAGAGGGGGCATCATGGCCCATAACCGACTATTTGAAGCTCTCACCCAGTTCGATACAGCGGAAGTTGAACGCCTTTTTGGGAATGAGTATGCGTTCGACCCGCCCGATTCGTCGCTGGTACCGGCTCCGGTTCAGCGGGTAGTGATCGTCGCCGAAGCCTTCCTGCCGAAGGTGGACGGCGTTTCCAAAACGGCGTACCTGACGGTGCGCCATCTACAGCGCACGGGGCGCGAAGTGCTGGTGTTCGCGCCGGACATTGCGCCCACCTCCATCGGGCCAACGCAGGTCATCCCGCTGCCATCGTTTGGCCTGCCGGTCGCGCCGGAAACCCGCATCGCCCTGCCGACCCTCTCCATTGGCGATTATTTGGACGACTTCAAGCCTGACCTGATTCACCTGTTCAGCCCGGCGCTGCTGTCCGTATCGGCCATGCTGGCTGGGCGGCGGCGTAGCATCCCCATCGTCGCGAATTACCAGACCGATTTGCCGGCCTATGCCCACCATTACGGGATGCCCTTGCTGTCCATCCCCACCCGCGAATGGCTGCGCTATATCCATAACGGCTGCCATCTGACGCTGGTGCCGTCGAATTACACGCTCGGCCAACTGCACGAGTGGGGCTACCACCGGCTGCGCCGCTGGGGGCGGGGTGTGAACGGCCAGCGTTTTAACCCGCGCCACCGCAGTTCAGCCTGGCGCGAACGGCTCCTCAATGGCCGCGACCCGGCTTCGCTGCTGTGTATCTACGTGGGACGGCTGGCGGTTGAAAAGCGGGTTGATCTGCTGCTGGAAGTGGCGCGGATGCCGGGAGTGGCGCTGACGATCATTGGCGATGGTGCCATGCGGGGCGAACTGGAAACCCTGTTCGCGGGAACGAATACGCACTTCATGGGTTACCTGTTTGGTGATGAGCTGTCAAAAGCGTACGCCAGCGCCGATGTGTTTATGTTCACCGGCGCGGCGGAAACGTTTGGGCAGGTGGTGCAGGAAGCGATGGCTTCTGGCCTGCCCTGCGTGGTGATTAACCAGGGCGGGGTGGCCGATCTGGTCGAGCACGGCGACACCGGCTTCCTGTGCGCGGCTGACCCGGAGAACTTCGCCACCGCCGCTCGCCTGCTGCGCGACGACCCGGTGCTGCGGCAGCGGCTGGCGGCCAATGCCCGCCGTGCCGCCGAACGCCAGCCTTGGAGCGCGATCATGGGACAACTGGAAGGGTATTACGCCGAGGCGTTGCGCCTGAACGAACGCTTCAAGCGGCTGTTCCCGCCAGTGGGCTTAAACATCCCCCTGCCAACACTGTTCCGGTGGTAGTCCCGATATAATATGTGGTAGGGGCAGGTTTATAGACCCGCCCCTACGGTTATTGCTTCAACGAAGGATTCATATAATGGATAACCCCAAGACCCTCGCCCTGATCGCCCACGACGGCAAAAAAGCGGATATGGTAGCGTTTGCGATAGCGCACAGGGACGTGCTGGAACGCTACGAACTGGTTGCCACGCAGACCACTGGCACGCTACTACGCGACAAGTGTGGCCTGAAGGTGAAGCTGATGCTGTCCGGCCCGCTGGGTGGTGACGCGCAAATCGCGGCGCAGGTGGCGGAAGGGCATATCGAGGCCGTCTTTTTTTTCATTGACCCGCTGGGCAAACACCCGCATGACCCCGATATTCAGGGATTGCTACGTATCTGTATCGCTCACAATGTACCGCTGGCGACCAACGCCGCCACCGCCAGTTACATTATTTCGCCGAAGGCGCTTTAGCTTCACCTCCATACGAGGTAGGGACATGGCGGCGCCCTGTCCCTACCCAAATCGCCTCTCCTTCGACTTGCCCCAATTTTCAGCCGGTTATACAATGCCCGTATGGCAACACGTCTACTGATTATCCACCGGCAACTGATCTTCGCGGTGACGATCAAACAGGCGCTGGAGCAAACCGGCCTGTTTGACGTACACCCGTTTACCACGCCCGACGCGGCCTTTGATTATCTGCGTGACCATCCTCAGGATGTCGCGCTGGTGGACTTCACCCTGCCCAATGCTCCGGGTGTACGAGTCGTGCAGGAACTCCGCGCCATCCAGCCGGACATCGCCGTAATTGTGACCCCTGACCACCCCGATGCGGCCTCGGTGCAGGTGCAGGGAATTATTGACGCGCCCTTTACGGCCCGCGATCTGGTGCCGGTGATTCAGCAGGTGGCAGCGCAGGCAACCGCCCCTGAACCACCCCAGACTCGCCGCGCCGCGCCGTCTCGCCCACCGGTGAGCGATGAATTTGTGCCGCCGCCCAGCGGCACACGCATCCTGGGTAGCGAACCGCCCCGGCCACCGGACACCACTCACCCGGTAGGCGACGCGCCGCCCAAATCTGGCAAAACCCGCATCTTTGACGATCAGCCGGATTTTGTGCCGCCATCCGCCAAGACTCACATTTTTGACGACGAACCGGCATCCCCATCCCCGGCCCAAACCCGGCATCTGGACGAAGAACCGCAAGCGCCAGCCGGGACGCACATGCTGGACGACGATCAACCGGAACTCCCGCCCACCAAACAGCCGGTGCGAACCCGTCACCTGGAGGCTGCCGAGCCGGAGCCGCCTGCCGAACTGCCGGAATTTTCGTCGCTGGACAGCGTGTTACAGAGTTTTGATTTCGAGCCGATGACCGACGAGGAAGATACCCGCTCCGTGCCGGAGCGCGATTCCGATGCGGTGCGGCAGTATCTGGCGACCACGCCGGATGCCGAACCGTACACCTTTGACGAAATTCTGGGCGCGATTGAGCCGGAAGAAGAACCACAGGGGCCGCGCCAGCGGTCGGATTTTGAAGAACTGGTTGAATCCATGCGCGGTGGCGACCCGCACAAGCCCCTGCCGGAACGCCAGCAAAAATCGCTGGACTTTATCCTCACGTCTGGCATGGACCAGGTTCTGAAGGAAATTGAGAAGGCCAAAACCGGCCCAATCCAGGAATCCAGACCGGCCACGCCGCAACCGCCGAAGGAACCCAGCCGGACGTTCAAAAAGCTGGCGCAGGAAGAGCCGCCGATGCCGACGCTGGAAGAGGACGGCACGGTCAGTGACCTGATGACCGGCATTGGCGATACCAGCTTCCGCAACGTGCTGGCGATGCTGCGCGGTGAAGGCGAAGACCGGGCACCCGCCCCGGAGGCACCCCAGCCCCGCTCGGCAGCCGAGGGCGATTTTGCCGCCTTTGCCGACCGGGACGAGACGATTGAGGACGCTCCACCCCGCCGCCCGCCCGCTGACCGTACCACCGATTGGTGGACGTATGACGACGACGATGAAGAATCGGTCGCGCACGTTGTGTTAAAAACCACGCTCGACCAGCCGGACTCGCTGCCGCTGGACGAGGTGATGACGGAAATCGAAAGCCGTCTTGCCGCGCACAAGCTCAACATCAGGCCGCTGCCATCCTGGGATATGGACACCAGCGCCTTCCGACCGCTGAACGAAAGCGGCGTGATGGAGCCGGATTTTCTGCCGGAAGAACTGCCCCCCGGCGAACTGCTCGAGCCGCCCGATGTACCGGAATTCCCGCCGTCGGACGCCAGCAGCCGCACCACGCAGCCATCATCCGCCGTTCAGGAGATGTTTGAACCGCCGCGCCCGGAAAGCGACACGGCGGTAGATGTCCCTGCCGTTGAACTGCCCGGCGACCGTATTTCTCAAATCGAATGGCCGGCGCCTGAATTTGATGAGGCAGAAGCATTTGACGAGCTGCCGGTGGACTGGCTACCGGAAACGGAGGCTGCGCCCGACGTGGAAGCGCCGCCAGAAACCGCGCCGGAGGCGGTCTTCGCCGGTCTTGAAACCGAACTGGAGGCGGAGTGGCCATTTGCCGACGAAGCGGCGCTCCAGCCGGAAGAAACTGCGCCGGAGAGGGACGCTATCGGCGATTATGGCGACTGGACCCTGCCGGAAGGACTGGGTGCTGCCGAGCCGGTGGCGGACGAAGCTGCCGACTGGACGCCGTCCGAGGATGTACCGCCGGTTGAGCCAGAAGTGGAAATGGCGGCGGAAGAACGTAGTGGCTGGACACCGCCGCAGGGAATGTCTCCGGTTGAACCAGAATTGGAAGTTGAAGCCGCCGAGCCGCACGACCCGTACATCGCGCAACTGGCATTGAATCTGACCCAGGCGTCGCTGGAATTAACCGCCGAAGGTACGCTGCTCACTCGTGACGGGGAAATTGTGGCGGCTGCCGGGCATCTCGCGCCGGAAGACACCGCCGAACTGCTGCACTTTATTACCACACAGGACGAGTCGCCAGCAGAGGGCGCGCGCTTCCGGTTTGTCTCCCTGCCCAGCAGCGGCAAGGACTACATGCTGTATTCCATCCAGACGACCGGCAGCCTGCTGCTCTCAATGATCTTCGCAGGCACCACGCCGCTGCGTGTGATCCGTCGGCAGGCGCACAAGCTGGTTGAGGCGCTGGAGTCCGTGCCGGAAGTGCAGCTTGTCGAAGTTCAGCCGGTTGAAGCTGTTGCGCCGGAGCCAGAGCCGCTGCCACCGCCGCCCGTTGAGCCGGTAGTAACCAACGCCTATGCCTGTGTCTGGCTGCTTCGCGACCCGGACGACTACCTGTCGGACGCGGTCGCGCAGTCCATCATCGCCGGGCTGTCCATCCAGTTGCAGGAACAGGGCTGGCTGATTCACACGCTCCAGGTGCATGAAGATTTTGTCTACCTGCTGGCTGACGTGCCCGGCGAGCGCCCGCCGCACGACATCATCCGCGAACTGAAACGGCGCTCGGCAGACATCGCCCACGCCCAAAATCCCGATCTGACGCCGCAAATGCTGTGGGCGGACAGCTATCTCGTCCTCACGCCAGGCCGCGAATTGCAGACCGAGGAAATCCTGGAGTTTATCAACTTCCAGCGGATGCTCTAGCCAGTGCTGAGTACTAAGTTCCAAGTACTGAGTTCCTTTGTTTGTACTCAGCACTCAGTACTTTGTACTCAGTACTTCTTTTTCGCTATAATAGCCCAAATGTTCATACACTCTTGAAGGGACTTGTTATGCCTGCGCGTCCCCTGTTTTATATTGTTGACGGTCACGGCATCGCCTACCGCCAGTATCACGCCCTGCAGGTGAGCGCCTTCAGCACCAGCCAGGGCGAACCGACCAACGCGACCTACGGTTTTGCCCGCACGCTGCTCGATATCTTGCAGAAGGACAAACCGGATTACCTTGCGGTCAGCTTTGACATGGGTTTGAGCGGGCGCGAAACGTTATATGGCGAATACAAAGGTACGCGTGAGAAAATGCCGGACGATCTCTCGCGCCAGATCGAGCGCATTTACCAACTGGTGCAGGCATTTAACATCCCGATTCTGGCTTACGAGGGGTACGAAGCCGACGATATAATCGGTACGGTCGCCGCGCAGGCGGACCCACAGAATATTGACGTGCGCATCGTCACCGGTGACCGCGATATGCTGCAACTGCTGAACGATCACGTGACGGTTAAGCTGTTTTTCCCGCAGAAGGGCGTGTCCGATGTCATTTACGACGTGGCGCGCTTCCGTGAGGAATACGGCGGTCTGGAACCCCACCAGTTGGTTGATCTGAAGGCGCTGATGGGGGACTCGTCTGACAATATTCCGGGCGTAGATGGTATCGGCAAGACCGGCGCGCTCAAGCTGATTCAAACCTACGGCAGTATCGAAAACCTGTACGATCACCTCGATGAGATGAAAGGATCGCAGGCACAGAAGCTGGCGGCAGGCCGCGAGTCCGCCTTCCTCAGCAAAACGCTGGCGACGATTCGCCGCGATGCGCCGGTAGCGTTGGATCTCAAAAACTGCGTGGCGCACGACTACGACGCGACGAAGGTAGACGAATTATTCCGCGAACTGGAATTTAACAGCCTGCGCAACCGGCTGCCCAAAACCGAGCAGCTTCCCCTGTTTGCCTCTGCCGACAGCGGCGCGGAGAGCGTGCCGGTGGACGAAAATATCTGCGAAACGATCATCGTGCGTGACCAGCCAACGCTGGACGCGCTGGTGAACACGCTCAACAGCGCGGCGGCCATCGCCTTCGATACCGAAACCACCGCGACCGACCGCATGGTCGCGGAACTGGTCGGCATCTCGCTCGCTGTCAACGGTGACACCGGCTATTACATTCCGGTCGGCCATCAGGACGGCCAGCAGCTTCCCCTGCAAACGGTGCTGGATGCGCTGCGCCCGGCCTTCACCAACCCGGCGATTCCCAAGTACGCCCATAACGCCGAATACGATCTGGTGATGATGCAGCGGTACGGCGTGGACGTGACGCCGATCACCTTTGACACGATGATTGCGGAATGGCTGCGCCGCCCCGATAGCGACACACTGGGGCTGAAGCGGCTGGCGCTGCAGGAACTCAACGTGCGCATGACGGAAATCACGGAACTGATCGGCACCGGCAAAAAGCAGGTCACGATGAACACCGTGCCGATTGAGAAGTGCGCGCCTTACGCGGCGGCGGACGCGGCCATCACCTTCCGGCTGGTAGACCGGCTGCGCACGGCGTTGGAACAGGAACAGCTTATCAAGCTGTTTGAAGAACTGGAAATGCCGCTGGTGCCCGTGATCGCAGCCATCGAACGCGCCGGCGTGGTGCTGGACGTGGCCTATCTGCGCCAGCTTGGCGAGGAACTCAGCCAGCGTCTAACAGCGGTCGAAAGCGAGATTCATGCCCTCAGCGGCGGCTACGGCAGTTTTAACATCAACAGTCCGAAGCAGCTCAATGACGTGCTGTTTGGCAAGCTGGGGCTGCCCACCGAAGGACTCCGCAAAACGACACACGGCTTTTCCACCGACGCCGCCGTGTTGGACAGTCTGCGCGGCGCACATCCCATCGTCGAAAAAATCCTCGAATACCGCGAAATCACCAAGCTGAAGGGCACCTATGTAGACGCCCTGCCGGAACTGATTAACCCGCACACCGGGCGTGTGCATACCGACTTCAACCAGACCGGCGCCGCCACCGGACGTCTGAGCAGCAGCAACCCCAACCTGCAAAACATCCCTAACCGCACCGAGGAAGGGCGCAAAATCCGCCGCGCATTTGTCGCGCCGCCGGGCATGAAGCTGCTGTCGGTGGACTATAGCCAGATCGAACTGCGGATTCTGGCGCACGTCAGCCAGGACGCCACCCTGCTGGAAGCGTTCCATCAGGGACAGGACATTCACGCGGCGACCGCAGCCGTCATTTACGGCGTCCCGCTGGATCAGGTCACAAAAGAGCAGCGGACGCTGGCGAAACGGATTAACTTCGGGTTGATCTACGGCATGGGCGCGCACCGGCTGGCGCGGGAAAGCAACCTGACGTTTGCCGAGGCCGAACGCTTCATCCAGACCTATTTTGACCGCCTGCCGGGCGTGCTGCGTTATCTCGAATCCACCAAACGCCAGGCGCGCACGAAGGAAGGCTTAAGCACCCTGTTTGGCCGGCGGCGTTTCTTCCCGCTCCTGTTCCAGCACTATACGCTGGGCAACCGCATCAACATGCAGGTGGTCCAGGCCGAGGAGCGCGTGGCGATCAACTTCCCGATTCAGGGTTCGGCGGCGGACATCATCAAACGCGCCATGATTGACATCTACCGCGATCTCAACGAGCGCCAGTCCGATGCTCACATGATCTTGCAGGTGCATGATGAACTGGTGTTTGAAGTGCCGGACAGCGAACTGGTGGACACCGCCGAACAGGTCGTGCGCATCATGGAAAGCGCCTGCACACTGGATGCACCCTTGCGCGCCAATGCCCAGACGGGCGGCAACTGGTGCGACATGGAAGCGGTGTAAGGTTCGCCACAGACAGCGGACTAGTCCGGTTGGCGCGAATCTGTTAGAATGCGGCATGAGTTGTAGGACTGTAGGGACACGATATATCGTGTCCCTACCCGTAATCTGACAGGATTCGCACCTTGAAACTGCTGCCCAAAGAACACGCCACGCTGGTCGAGCAGGCGATTCGCGCTGCCCAGGCCGCCGGGGAACTGCCCGCGTTTGACATTCCGGCCATCGAAATCCGCCCGCCGAAACGCGCCGACCAGGGCGATTACGCGGCGGCGGTGGCGCTCCAACTGGCAAAACCCGCTGGTATGAATCCGTTTGACATCGCCACAATCATCGCCAAGCACCTGCCCCCCGCCGACTTCGTGGCCTCGGTGGAAGTCGTCAAACCGGGTTTTATCAACTTCCGCCTGAACGACGATTGGCTGCGGGCGCAGGTGGAGCAGATCATCGTGGAAGGCGAGGCGCTGTTCCAGCTTGATCTGGGCGCGGGCAAGCGGGCGCAGGTGGAGTTTGTCAGCGCGAACCCCACCGGCCCTCTGCACGTCGGGCGCAGCCGGGGCGCGATGGTCGGCGATACAATGGCGCGCCTGCTGGAAGCGGCGGGTTACAGCGTCGAGCGCGAGTATTATTTCAACAACGCCGGCAAACAGATGCACGACCTGGGCAACAGCCTGCGGATTCGCTACCTCGAAGCTCTCGGCCAGCCGGTACAGATCCCCGAAACCGACTTCTACCAGGGTGAATATCTGAAGGATTTTGCCCGCGATCTGGTGGCCGAAAAAGGCGATGCGCTGGTCAACGCGGACTGGCAGCCGTTTAAGGAATATGCCGAAAAGCGCATGTTTGATGTGATTCGCGCCACGCTCAGGCGCGTGAACATCGAGCACGACATCTTTTTTAACGAGAACAGCCTGTATGAATCGGGCGCGGTCTGGGACACGCTGGAGGAACTTCAGGAGCGAGGTTACGTCTACAGGGCGGCGAAGCCAGAAACCGACACCACCAACGGCGGTGAAGCGGACGACGAGGAAAACACCGGCAAAGGCGAAGCGACGTGGTTCCGAAGCACGGCGCTGGGCGACGCCAAGGACCGCGTGCTGGTCAAAAGTGATGGTAGCCCGACCTACACCCTGCCCGACATTGCCTATCATCTGAACAAGTATAAGCGCGGCTTTGATCTGATGGTGAATGTGCTGGGGGCCGATCACGGCACGCAGTACAAGGTGGTGGCCTATGGCGTGAAGGCGCTTGGCCTCGACCCGTCGAAAATCCACGTCATCCTGATTCAACTGGTGCGCATGATTCGGGATGGCAAGGAAGTCCGCATGAGCACCCGGCGCGGCGATTATGACACGCTCGACGATTTGATTGACCAGACCAGCCCGGACGTGGTGCGTTACATACTCCTGGCACGCAGCCCGGATTCGCACCTGAACTTTGACCTCGATCTGGCGGTCAAGCAGAGCAACGAAAACCCGGTGTATTACATCCAGAACGCGCACGTACGCTGCGCCGGCATTTTCCGCGAAGCCGAAGCGCGCGGCCTGAGCGACGACGGCGCGGATGTGAGCCTGCTCGGCGCGGACGAACTGCGCTTTTTGCGGAAGGTGATGGAACTGGGCGACCTCATCGAAGTGTCGGCGCAGACGTTTGAGCCGCACCGCATCGCCTTCTACGCGCTGGAACTGGCGACGCTGTTCCACCCGATTTACGACAACGTGCGCGCCCTGCACGGTGACGTACCGCCCGAACTGGCGAAAGCCCGCCTGCGCTTTTACCGCGCGGCGCAGGTGGTGTTCAGGCGCGTGCTGACCCTGATGGGCATGTCCGCGCCGGAAAGAATGTAATCGTTGCACGTAACGTAGGGGCGGGTTTTGAAACCCGCCCCTACAGGCGAACTTATTTATCATGAGGGGCAGAGCATGGGACTGAAACCTGACCACTGGATTCGCAGAATGGCGCTGGAACACGGCATGATCGAGCCGTTTGCCGAAAAGCAGGTGCGCGAAGGTGTCATCAGCTACGGTGTGTCGAGCTACGGGTATGATATGCGGGTAGCGGACGAGTTTCGTATTTTTACGAATGTTTACAGCGCCATTGTTGACCCCAAGAATTTTTCGTCTCAGTCCTTTGTAGATTTTAAGGGCGATGTTTGCGTGATTCCACCGAACTCATTTGCGTTGGCACGCTCGGTTGAATACTTCCGAATCCCGCGTAGTGTTTTAGCCATCACACTCGGAAAATCAACCTATGCCCGCGCGGGTATTATTACAAATATTACACCTTTCGAACCAGAGTGGCATGGCTTTGTGACCCTCGAAATCAGCAATACGACGCCCCTGCCGGCCAAGATTTACGCCAATGAAGGTATCGCGCAGGTGTTGTTCTTCGAAGCGGACGAGGAGTGCGAAGTCTCCTACGCCGACAAAAAGGGCAAATACCAGGGACAGACCGGCGTGACCCCCCCAAGACTGTAACGTCGTTGCAGCGGCGGCAGGGGGAGTGCCGCCACTGTTGGTGGGATTGGTAACAGTTCTGAGTTGGCGAGTGGAAAAGACAGAGAAGCGGTACTGAGTGCTGAGTACTGAGAACTGAGTGAAAGCGGGTAGTCATCGGTCGTTAGTCTATAGTCATCCCTCGGAAGACAGGGACCAGGAAAGGATAGACTCAGTATAGGGGAAAAGGGCGGCGGGGTGAACATTTGCTCCGAATTGAAGAAGGCGCAATCCTCTTGAGTCGCAGGCGAATTAGCCGCGCGTTTGGTGTTTTTGTAATATAATGAATCAAAACGCTTGTGGAGGCGTGAGGAATGAAACCGGAGAAACGCGAGGAAGCGCGGCGGCTGCGGCGGGAAGGGCTGGCGATCAACGACATCTGCCGGCGCATCCACGTGGCCAAGTCGTCGGTCAGCGTATGGGTGCGCGACATCGAGCTAACGCCGGAACAAAAGGCGGCGCTGGAGAAGCAGCATTATGCATATCGAGCACAGACTAACGGCGGCCATACCAATGCAACGAAATTTCGTACGTTACGTGAGCAATATCAGCAAGAAGGCCGCCAGAAAGCACGCGAGAAAGACCCCTTGCATGTTGCGGGGTGTATGTTGTATTGGGGGGAAGGGAGAAAACACAAGAATCATTTAGTTCTGACCAACTCCGACCCCACCTTACTTAAATTTTTTGTAGACTTTCTTAAAAATACTCTTCAGGTACAGGAGAAGGAGATTACTTTACACATCAACTGCTATTTGAATAATGAGCAAAAAGTTGAAGAAATCGAGCAGTATTGGGTGAATGCTCTGCAGCTTCCACAAAGCTGTTTACGACACACAATTGCTAATGCCCTTCCCGCAAGCAGCCAGCAGAGAGGCAGGAAACTCGTTTACGGTGTTTGCCAGGTGCGCGTAGACAATACCCGGCTCGTGCAGCACATTTTCGGCGCGATTCAGGAATACGCCGGGATTGAAAAACCAGAGTGGCTAATGTAAACTGGTAACCATATGGGCGGTTAGCTCAATCGGCAGAGCACGCGGTTTACATCTGCGGGGTTACAGGTTCAAGTCCTGTACCGCCCATAATATATAAACGCACACCAGATTGGTGTGCGTTTTTGTACACCCTCCAAACGCTAAGCCGCGAATCCCCTAACCTGCCTGTTGCCTCATTTCACAAAACTAGGATATGATTAGAACCAGATGTTGAGAAGCCGTTTGGCTACCGTATGAAAATCGTTACAGTGAGAAACTCACGATGGTCATGACCCAATTCGCAAACAGGCAGATACTGATTGTCGAAGACGACGAAGACACGGCGGAAGTTGTGTCCACCCTGCTGAACGAGGCCGGGTACCATACTGTCGCCGTCGACCGGGGCGAGATCGCGCTCAGCGAAATCGCCAACGCGCAGCCGGACCTGGTGCTGCTGGACCTGAACCTGCCGGACATTCACGGCCTGGACGTGCTCAAGCAGGTACGGTCCCAGTCGTTCCTACCGATGATCGTCCTCAGCGGCTATGGCCGGGAGCGCGACAAGGTGACGGCGCTGGAAGCCGGCGCGGACGACTACATGCAGAAGCCGTTCTCGCCGGAAGAACTGGTGGCGCGGGTGGCCGCCCTGCTGCGCCGGATTGACTGGACGCCGCAGCCGGAAACCAGGCTGGTGGTGCGCCAGCTTGAACTGGACATCCCGCGACGGCAGGCGTTCATTCGCGGGCAGCGGCTGCACCTGACGCCAATTGAATACGGGCTGCTGCTGACGATCATGCGCCAGGCGGGACAGGTGGTGACCCACGACGAACTGCTGCGCGTGGTGTGGGGCGACAATTATCAGGGCGACTATTCGGTGCTGCGGGTGAATATCTCGCGGCTGCGGCAGAAGATTGAGCAAAATCCGCGCCATCCCACCTACATCATGACGGTGCCCGGCCAGGGCTACCGGATGCCCACCACCAGCCGCTACTAACGGTAGCATATTGGGCTGAACTGTGCTATGTTAGCCGCAGCATCGGCGGGCGCGTCCGGCGCCCTTCCATACATGCGTGAGGTTAACTCGTGCCAGCAGACTACGCGATTTTAGCGCCGGTGTATGACGATCTTGGCCTGTCCGACTTCACCCGGCGGATGACAGCAACCCTCGTGGATTTTGCCCAGCAGCGCGACTGGCTGGGCCGGCGCATTATCGTCCTGGGCTGTGGGACGGGCGCCAGTCTGGACTACCTCTCCAATTACATGTTCACCATAACCGGCGTGGATAACTCGCCGGAGATGCTGGCAATCGCGCAGCAGAAGTTCACGGATACCAACGCCAATATCCGCTGGCTGGAAGCCGACATCCGCGAACTCGATGACCGCGCCGGCACTGCCGACATGGTGCTGGCGATAGACGTGCTCAACGAAATGAACAGCCTGCGCGACCTCGAAACGGTGTTTGCCACCGTCGCCCGCGTCCTTGAGCCGGAAAAACTGTTTATGTTCGACCTGTTCACTATTCAGGGCCTGACAGAACGGGGATGCAGCGGCGACGCGCTGATCGCCGATACCGATGATTTAGCCGCCTTCAGCACCAACACTTATGATTACGAGCGCCAGATGGCGACGACGCAGTATGTCATCTTCCGCCGTCAGGGCGCGAACTGGCAGCGCAGCCGGGCGCAACGTGTGCTGCGCGGCTTCCCGGTGCAGGCGGTGGCGTCGCTGCTGCAGCGCACCGGCTTAAAGGTCAGCGGCATTTATCAGTTGAATCTTGAACCATATGACCCTGGCGTGTCCCAGGCCGACCGGGTGATTTTTCTGGTGGAAAAACCCTAGCATGAGCAGTATCACGTTTCAGGCAGACCCCGAACACGGGGCGCTGCGCTCGGCCATCTTCGGGCTGTTTTTTGTCCTGTGGGTGGTCGGTTATATCCTCATCAACGCCGTCATCCCCAGCGATGGCTTTAACATCATTGGCGTCGTGGTTGGGTTCGGGCTGGCCGCCGTGTTGGTTTCGCAGGTGATCGAGCCGTACCTGCGCCGCAGCTGGCCCAGCGGACGAACGCTGCACATGGATGCAAACAGCATTCGCCTGGTGCATCACGACAAGGTGCAAAAAACGATCAACACGCAGGAGCCGATGAGTATTCTGCTGTGGAATTTTAAGATCAAACACCGGCGCAACCGTGTCCCGGCGGGCTGGTTTGTGATGGCTTGTGCGCTGGAACAGAACGAGGATTATCTGCCGGTGTACGCGCTGGTTTCGCCGGAGCAGGCGAAGGCGCTGGAAGAACGTGCCCATTTTACGACGCTCATCAGCGACAGGGACGCGAAGGCGAAAGACGTGCGCCAGGACACCCTGCGTGTCACTGGCGAACAGCGCCGGCTGCGGCTGGCGGAAACATTCCGCTGGGCCGACGGCGCGGAGCTGACCTACGCCGATTTTGAGCAGTTCCTGCAGCAGCTCAACACCCTGTATCCCCAGTGGATGCCCCTCAATCACCGATGAAATACCTACTGTTGATCGGGGTTGCCCTTCTGCTGGCGCTGCCGGCGCGGGCACAGGCAACGCTGACGCTGCTCACGCCGGTGACAGGCCGCGTGGATGATAGCAGCCCGCAAAGCTGGCAGTTTAACGCCACCGAAGGCAATCTCTTGTCGTTTGTGGTCGCCGCCAGCGGCGGGCTGGACCCGCTGCTCACCATCAGCAACAGCGCGGGCGCGGTGGTCATCGCCAACGACGACTACAACTACCCCGCCAGTGGCGACGCGCTGCTGGAAGCGATCACCATCCCGCGCACCGATCGTTACACTGCAACCGTTTCCGCTGTCGGCGGAACGTCCGGCGAATACACGCTGACGATGCTACCCGGCTACGGCCAGATCAGCACCAGCGAGAATTTTGGCAGCGATACCGGCTGGCAGGGCGTAGATGACACGGTACAGGTCAGCGTCGCGGACGGTGAACTGGCGCTGTCACTCGACCGGGCACAGCAGGCCGGCATCGCCGTGAACCCGACGGCCAGCATTCCCGACATCTACTATGCCGATGTCACGGTGAACGTCGGCGCGGAGAGCGCGGAGTGGTCGGTTGGCATGACGGCGCGGCAGACCGACAGCCGCTATTACCTGCTGGCGCTGAACCATCAGGGACAGTGGCGCTTCAGCGTGCGGGACGGCGGCGCGGAACGCGTGATCCGCGACTGGGTGGCGCACCCGGCCATCCTCCCCGGCAGCAGAACGTTCCGGTTGGCGATGCTGGTCAATGGCAGCAATTTTGACTTCTTTTTTAACGGCAACCTGTTTGGCCGCCAGAGCGATCCCTCCATTCCGGCTGGCGGCACACTGGGGCTGGCGGTGCTGACCAGCACGCGGGCTGTGCCGGTCGGCGCGCGCTTCGATGATCTGACCATCACCACCCCACGCCTCATGGATGGCCGACCCGCCCTGCCCACGCAGTTGATTGTTGGAACGCCGGCAGCGATGACGCAGGAACTCCAGCGGCGCAATGTCATCCCCGCCGGTGGTGAAATGGCGCTGAACGTGGCGGAAAGTTTTGCCGAGTCGGCGCGGCCCGGCGTGGAACGGTTTATGCTGGGGCGCGGCTCGACCTTCCGCACCTTTGCGCTGGGCACCACCTTCACCTGGGAAGCGGGCGCCGCAGGCATGACCGGCTGCGGGCTGGTCTTTGGCCAGACCAGCGACACGGATTATCTGCTGGCCTACGCCGACCGCACCGGTGGCTACGGTTTGTCGCAGCGGCAGGGCGATTCTTTCCTGCCCGGCATCTTTGGCGAAAAACCGGTGGGCAGCAAAACGTCGTATCATCTGTTAGTTGTCGCGCTGGCCGACCGGGTGCTGTATTACGTGGACGGCGTCTATGCCGGCGCGCTGGACCAGCCGGCAGCCGAGGGCGCGGTCGGCAACGCGGTGGTGAATTTTGAGCCGATCACCACGTCGTGCCGGTTTGCCGATACGTGGGTGTGGCGCTGGAATTGAGCCGGGTAGCTTGTAACTACGAGGTTAGCTTGTTTGGCTGGCCGAGCACTTTCGGCTGAGTGCTGATCGCTAACTGCTGATTGCACCCCCCCAGCCTATTGAAAAAGTCCTCATAAGATAGAATTAGTTGGTCGCAAAGTTGATTTTGGGGAGAAACTCGTGGCTGCTAAAAAAATCGTTGATGGGGTATATGTTATCCCTTTGGGTGGTGTAAATGCATTTCTGCTTGAAGC
This sequence comes from Chloroflexota bacterium, assembly GCA_016223085.1. Lineage (GTDB taxonomy): Bacteria > Chloroflexota > Anaerolineae > Aggregatilineales > Phototrophicaceae > CFX2. The sequence continues at coordinate 162,520 of JACRPS010000020.1, read as the reverse complement.
GCAAGATGGGTTGGTGTTGATTGATACCGGTTCGCCGGGTAATGCTGATGAAATCCTTTTAGCGGTGAATGAACTGGGCAAACAACCTGGCGACATTCATCACATTTTGCTGACACATTGGCATCCTGATCATATGGGGGGTATGGCAGCACTCAAACGCGCCACGGGCGCACAGACTTACGCGCATCCGATTGATGCCCCTATTATCCGTGAAGGCGGCGTCTTTGATCCTGTAAGTGGTGTGCCACGTCCTTTCTTGCCCGCTCCTGGTATGGAATTTCCGTTTCGTCAGTTCATTACGGGGGTTGTAAATGTAGAGGGGGGCGAGATTGATCACGAAATCAACGAAGGCGATATTCTAACCTTTCTTCCTGATCTCAAAGTCATTTTTGCGCCTGGACATAGTGATGGACAGGTCGTTTTCCTGTGGGAAGTGCATGGCGGTGTCCTTTTTGCAGCGGACACCTGTGCCAATATACCTATGCTTAACTGGAGTCTAGGCTACGAGAATTTTAACGAAGGTAAGCGCACCCTCAAAAAACTGGCTGGTTACGACTTTCAGATAGCCACCTTTGGGCATGGTGATGCAATTTTGAAAGATGCTGCTATCGAGTGGCGCAGGAAGTGGCACGATAAGCAAGTCTAAATCTGCTGATTTCTAGTTACCGACTTTTTCAACAGGCTGCCCCAATCGCATAGCAGCCAGAGGGCGGAGAACGATGGAAACCATAGACGCGGCCATTCTACGCACGGTGTTGTACGCGGATGTGTTTCATTTCCCCCTGACTCCGGCTGAACTCCACCATTTCCTGATTTACGACCAGCCCGTGAGTGCCGCCGTCGTGGCCGACCGGCTGGCGCGTTCGGCGCTGCTGCAACAGAAGCTGGTGTGCAAACAGGGCTACATCACCTGCTGCGGGCGGGAAGACCTGATTGTCCGGCGGCTATCGCGTGATGCCGCCGCCCTCGAATTGTGGCCGCTGGCGCTGCGCTATGGCCTGTGGCTGTCGCGCCTGCCGTTTGTACGGATGGTGGCGCTGACGGGCGCGCTCGCCATGCGCAACCCCACCCACGCGCGGGATGATCTCGATTACCTGCTGGTGACAATCCCCCGGCGCGTGTGGCTGGCGCGGGCGTTTTCGATCCTGCTGGTGCGGCTGGCGCGCTTGCAGGGTGTGGAAATCTGCCCCAATTATGTGCTGGCGGAAAGCAGCCTCGCACAGGAACAGCGCGACATTTTTATCGCCCATGAGGTGACGCAGATGGTGCCGTTGTACGGCCATGATCTGTACCGCCACCTGCGGGACTGCAATCCCTGGGTTGGCGCGCACCTCGCCAACGCGGACGATGTGTTTTATGCCCAAGCCGAACGTCCGCTGGGGCACGGCTGGCGCATCTTGAAAACGCTGCTGGAACGACTGCTCGCCGGGCGCGTGGGAGATGCGCTGGAAGACTGGGAATACCGGCGCAAGCTGCGGCGTTTTGCCGCGCAGATGCGGACGCCGTACAGCGCGGCGCAGTTGGATGAAGGCCGGGTGAAGGGACATTTTAACGATCACGGGCACTTCGTGCTGCGCGAGTACGCCGCGCGGCTGCGGGAACATGGGCTTGAAAGTGTGGCGCTGTCAAAAGCTGGGGATTGAGCATGGCACTCCGCTTTGACCATGCGATCATCCTGGTTCACGACTTGGACGCGGCCAGCGCCGGCTACCGTCACCGGGGCTTCACCGTCGTTTACGGTGGGCAGCACGCCGGCGGGAAAACGCATAACGCGCTGATTGTGTTTCAGGACGGCACGTATCTTGAGCTACTCGCCCCAACAGACCGGACGCTGCTCAATGCGATTGACCCGTCCGACCGGAGCAACTTCCTGTACCTGTTCCAGCACGGCGAGGGCTTTGGCGGCTACGCGCTGCAATCGGACGATCTGATGTCAGACGTGACGGCGTTGCAGGCGCGTGGGCTGGCCGTGCAGCTACGCCCGGAGGGAGGCCGCACCCGCCCGGACGGAACGACCTTGCGCTGGCAAACGGCAGCTTTCCCGGACACGATGACGCCGTTTTTGATTCAGGACCTCACGCCGCGCCGCCTGCGCGTGCCGGATGATGCCCGTGTGACCACGCACACGAACGGCGCGCTCGGTACAGTACAGGTGACGCTGGCAGACACTCCACGCCAGCGCAAATTATACGAGTGCATTACCGGCAGCAGCGCCAACAGGGATAATCCCGTTTATTATCTGGCGGGGGTTGAAATCCGTCTGGTGAGCGCCGCGCCAGAACCCGGCGACCGCCTGCTCAAAATCGGGCTGCGAACGGACAGCGCCAACGAACAGGAATTCGTGAATGAGACAGGGGTACGGATAACGCTGGCGGGCGGTAGGTAATGACTGGATTTGCGCCCTCGATTTGACCACCACAAGCAACCTGAACCAGAAAACGCAGGGACGAGTTTCTAAACCCGCCCCTGCACGTAAGTGCCAGTTTGCCTATCGTTTCATCACTGCGCCGAGTGTATCGCAGGCTGGGCAGGTGTTGTCTGGCCGGAACATGGCGTAACCGCCCATCGGGTCATCTGCCGTGAAGAACGGGAAATCCACGTTCCAGACGATCATCAGCCGCACCTTGCCACTCTGGGCAGCGATGGTCGCCGCTTCCGCCAGCCACGCGGCGTGCTGTGCAACGGTGGTGTTCTGCGCCCAGGCGAAGTTGGCCGGAATGGCAGTGCTGAAACCCTGACCGGACAGGTAGCCCAGTTCGGTGAAGCACACCGGCTTGCCGCCAAACGGCCCATAACCGCGCTGGAGCATCGAACCAAAGAAGTAGGTGGGATAGCTGCCGCGCGGGTCGCCGCTGGTGGCGGACGGCGCGATGATGCCCTCGTTGTAGTGCAGGCCCACGCAGTCGAGGTACTGCGCCGCGCCGGCCTGTGCCATCTGCTGCATAAACACGTCGTCGTTACAGCCGTTCTGGGTGCAGCCCGCCGCGCCAAAGAAACCGGTCGGCGCGGGCGCGCCGCTAATCACCAGCGTGGCCGCGTTACGCGCCTTGATGGCATTGTAGGCCGCCGCCAGCATCTGCGTGTAGCTGCCGCCGTTGATCTGCCCCAGCGGCCATTCGCGGTCAATGTTCGGCTCGTTCCAGACTTCAATCGCGTCCGCGCCCAGCCCGGCAACCCCGGCCAGGAACTGCGCGAAGCTGTTGATGTAGCTGTTAAAGTCGGTCATCTGCGACTTGTCGCCCTTGATGCCCAGCAGAATCTTAAAGCCGTTGCTCTTGGCGGAGTTAATCAGCCCGGCGGCCTTGCTGGGGTCATCACCCAGCTTGTATTCAAGCTGCTTCTTCACCCAGGTCATGCCGGCGCGGCGCATCAGGCTCACGGTATTGGCGTTCAGGTCCAGCACGTGGCCGCCCAGTTCAAAGCTGCCGGTAGCGGCGGCGCCCGGTACTGGCGTCGGCAGATTCGGGTCAGCGGTGCCAGCCGGCGCGGGCTGCGCCGCCACCACTTCATCGCAGATCACCACCGCCTTGAGGTCAAAGCTGACGCGCCCCTGGTAAGTCTGGCCGTTCATCGCGGTGATGGTAAAGGTCCAGCCCCAGTAAATGTCGCGGTAGTCCGCCGGGTTTTCCAGCGCCTTACAGGCGTCAATGCCGCCCTCGTATTCCTGCTGTTCCCAGGTGTAATTCCGGACAATCGTTAAATCAGTGGATTTTTCTTCTTCAATCGCGTCGCGCAGCGCCGAAAACGCGCGCCACAGCGGGTCGGTCGGCGTGGGCGTTGGCGCGCCCTGCGCCAGCACACCCAACGGCAGCGACAGCGCCATCGCAACCAGCAGCGCCAGCAGCGCCACGGTTGCCCAGGTCCTAGCAGACAAACGTTGCATGGATATAACCTCTTTGATCTCCCTAACCCTGATTGTGCGATTGCACGGGGCAAATGTACTGCAAGTGGAAGATTTTACCAGAAAAGTCTGCCGATCACAGCGGTAACGTAGGCCAAACGTAGAGATTCAGGCGAAAAATGTCGGGGCGAACCGGCGGTTCGCCTCTATAGACATCGGGTTAAGTGCCGTGTGTCGCCAGCGGTCTTTTCAGTCAGGGATAATTTGTATCCATGCGTACGTAAGCTCGCTTCCAGCGGGTTACACGTCTCGCTCGTCTGTCCAGCCACCTTCCAGGTGGCTTTTGCCGTTCAGCCGGACGACTTTCAGCGTCCGGCGGGGCCAACCGTAGCCTTAACCGGTGTGGATAGGGCGAACCGGCGGTTCGCCCCTACACCTATATCCGCGTTAGCAGCAACTACCCCAGCGCCTGCGCCGCTTCCTCGCGCAGCAGATTCAGCCGTTCCGTCAGCGCCGGGTCGTTCTGCTCGGCCACCTGGTCTTCCACCGCGTCAATCGCTTCCAGCAGATGCCCGTCAAAGTCGCGGACGCGCTGCGCGATCAGCATCCGCGCTTCCTCCGGCGTCTGCGCCGACAGCACTTCATTGATGAATTGCAGTTCCGGCGGCATATTGGCCTGCAGCAGACCGACAATCTGGTTATAAATTGTCTTCAGGCGTTCGCCGGTGCGTGCATCCCCTCGGCGTTCGGCTTCCTGAATGTTGGCGGACAGCACCTGCATGAAGGTGACATCAATCAGGGGCAGGTTGGCTTCAATCACGTCCTGCGGGTTGGGGCTGTTGACAATGGCTTGCAGCAACGCCGCCGCGTCCTGCAGCGCCGCGCGCGTCTGCTGGTCGGCCAGCGCCGTCAGTTCCAGCAGCTTTTCCCGCAGCGCCTCCAGCTTCGGTCGTTCGGCGGCTGCCACCTGACCGATTCGTCCTTGAAGTTCCTGAAAGAACTGGTAGTCAAATACCGGGCGCGCCAGGCCGACCAGTGCCTGCAGGCGCGCGTCGTCATCAGCATAGCGGATCGCCAGGTCCATAAATTCAGGGCGGTCGGCGTTTTCTCCCAGCGCGTTTACCTCGTCCGCAACCTGCTGGATGACTTCTTCCTGCACGCGGGCGCGTTCAACCAGTTCCTTGCCGAAGCTGGACAGTTCCACGATGCGGTTCTGCACCTGCACCAGCCGTTCGGCCAGTCCCTGCCGCCCTTCCTGCAGCATCCGCTGCGCCAGCAGGCTCATCGTCTGCATGAACTGCGTGTCAATCTGGGCATCATTCTGCCGGATAATGGACTCCAGTTCTTCGTCGGACGCTTCCAGCATGGTTTCGATCAGGCGAACGCGGCTGCGCTGCGCTTCCATCATCTCCGGCGTCACGCCGTCCGCCTGCAAAATCTGGTCAATCAATCCCTGCATCGTCAGCGCCTGGCGCGGCTGCAGCAGATACGCCTTAAACGCCCCCTGCGGCAGTTCGCTGGTCACGCTTTTCACCAGATCGCCGATGGCTTTCTCCTGCGCCTCTTTCGAGAGATTCAATTCCATCGGCACGTAGGTAATCAGCAGTTCCTTGGTCGGGTCATGATACACCAGCGGCGTGAGCATGGTGTTCGGCGCGCCGCAGTTGGGGCACTGCGCCATGTTTAACTGGCCGGTGAGCAGGCGCATCTTGGCCTGTGGGTCCTGTTTGGCGTCTACCACGTTCTGAAAATTCACGCGGAACGGCTGGCGGCACTGAATACAGGGAATCGTCGCTTGTAACATCTTTGGCATGAGGAAGCTCCACAGAGATCAGGAATCGGAAGTTTGAGGGTAGGAAGTAAACTTGCTACCGCTTTAGCACTGGGGGAGCGTAAAGTAGAAGGTCGAACCCTGTCCCGGCTTGCTCTTGACGCGGATGCGGCCACCATGCGCTTCGATGATCGTTTTGGCGAGATACAGCCCCAGCCCGGTGCCTTTGGTGCGGCGGCTGAGGGTATCATCCACCCGGTAGAAACGCTCGAAAATACGCTCCTGTTCGCGTTCCGGGATACCAACTCCCTGATCGCGCACAAAAATCGTCACGGTTTCGTCGTCTACGCCGCCACCGATCTCAATGATACCACCGTTGGGCGAATATTTAATGGCGTTATTGACCAGATTATCCAGCACCTGCCGCAGCCGGAATTCATCCCCCTGAATGACGGGGAAATCCGGCGGAAAACTCAGGACAAACTGGTGCGTTCTGGTCTGGGTCTGGAAGCGCTCCACCACCTGCGCCGCCATCTGGTCCAGTCGCACGTCGCTCAGGTCGAGTCGCATCCGTTCGGCTTTCAGCTTGCTGGCCGCCAGCAGGTTTTCGATCAGTTCAGTCAGGCGGTCGGCCTCGTCTTCGATCACGGCCAGACTGTCCTTAATGACCTCCGGGTCCCAGGCGGCATCCTCACGGCGCAGCGTGCCGGCATAACCCTTAATCAGCGCGACCGGCGTCTTGAGTTCGTGCGAGATGGTGGAAATAAAGACGTTCTGCATCTCCTGCGCCTGCCGGAAATTGGTGATGTCGCGCACGTTGGCGATGATATTAGCCAGATTGCCGTCCACCGTTAGCAGCGGCGCATAGGTGATGCCAACGCTTAACGTCAGGCCATCCCGGCGCACCATATCCCCTTCCACGTACAGCGTTTCAACCGGCGCGTCAGGGGGCATTCGGAACGGCCAGCCGTCCTGCAGCGCCTTGCGCAGATCGCCTTTTTCCAGCCGCTTCCAGGTAATCACTTCGTCCAGATCGCGCCCCACCGCGTCGTGGCTGGTCCAGCCGCTCATACGCTCCAGCGCGCGGTTAAAGCCGAGGATGCGCAAATCCGCATCGAGAATCATCACGCCGTCGGCGCTGTACTCCAGAATCGCCGCCAGCCGCTTCCGCTCGTAGTCAATGCGAGCGTAAAGTTGGGCGTTATGCACCGCAATCGCCGCCTGGTCGGCAAAGCTCTGTAAAATCTGGAGATCGTTGTCGGTGGCTTCCACCCAGTAGGCGCGGAAGACAATCAGCAGCCCGACCGCTTCACCCGCGATTACCAGCGGCAGAAACAGCGACTGCCGCAGGCGCTTGTCGAGCGTCACAGCCATCTGGCTTAACTGCGCGTTCAGGAAATCGGGATCAAGGCCGTCTTCGGTAGTAACCAGTTCATCCAGCAGGCGGTTAAGCTGAGTGATGCGTTCGCTGTCCACACCCATCGTGGCGCGCACCCGGTACAGACCGTTCGCGTCGCGCAGGGCAACAATGCCAACCTTACCGGCCAGCATGACGATGGAAGCGTTGAGCACCAGGCGCAGCACTTCCCCCAGGTCAAGCTGGGCGGTCATGGCGCGAGAGATTTCCAGCAGGAAATCGCGCTGCAGCACACGAAAGTCAGGTAGCATCAGTTGCATGGCGACATTGTAGCATGATATAAAGCGCGATTAAAGCACTCACTGCAATTTCTTGTAATTTTCTTACGTTGGCCGGGGGTGTAGGGACACGATCTATCGTGTCCCTACGGGACATTTCGCTTACGAAGGCATTCAGACGGTTAGTTTCGTGGCAACAGCCGTCACATCTTCGACACCGCCGCGCGTGGGCACCAGCGCCGCCGCCCCGATGATGCTGACATTTTCGCCCAGCGCCACCGGCGTTATTTTGAGATTTTCCCAGTAGGCCCTGTCAATCGCGTGCTTTTCGATAGCTTCGCGCAGCGGCCCGAATAACGGCTCGCCGATCTGGCTGACACCACCGCCAAACAGCAGAATCTCCGGGTTAAACAGGTGCAGCAGCGTAACCATGCCCAGACCGATCAGATAGCCGGCCTCGCGCACGATGTCTAGCGCCAGCGGGTCGCTGACCGCCACCCCCATACCAACAATCTTGCCGTCAATCGCCTGCACGTCGCCGCCCGCCAGTTCCAGCATCCGCGACCGTTCGCCGCGTTCGATGCGCTCCCGCGCTTTCCGCGCCAGCGCCGGGCCGGCACATTCCTTTTCCAGCGTGGTGATGCGGTCGCCTACCACCAGCGTCATGTGGCCGGCCTCCGCCGCCAGCCCAACCGTGCCCAGCAGCATCCGGCCATCAATGATGATGCCGCTGCCGATGCCGGTGCTGAGGGTGATAAAGATGACGTTGCGATAGCCCCGCCCCGCGCCCATGACCGTTTCCGCCAGCCCGGCCACATTGGCGTCATTGCCGACGTACACCGGCACGCCAAATTCCGCCCGCAGAATGTCACCTAATGGAACGTTGTGCCAGCCCTTCAGGTTCGGCGGCGCAACCACCACGCCGGTGAGCGGGTTTAGCGGACCAGGCGCGGAAATGCCGATGCCGGCAATCGGCGCGTGGTCCTTGGGCAGAACGCTGCGAATCAGGTCCTTGATGCGCGCGAGCGTGGCGTCCAGCCCGTCTTCGTCACGGGTGAGGGTTTCTTCACGGTACAGGATATTCAGGTGCGGGTCCAGTCGCGCCGCCCGGACACGCGTCCCGCCCAGGTCAACGCCGATGATGGTATCTGGCATGATCGCTCACTCTCTTTCAGTAGGGACACGGCGCGCCGTGTCCCTACAACCCGGTTGTTTATAGTCGTAGATTATGCCAGTTGAAGGGGCTTATGGCGACTGGTAAAATCCCTGAAAACATCCGAACATATTTTCATGCTTGAACTACCACAGGAAATAACCCATGTCCCGCGTGACCCCGCTGCGCCAGCAATACCTTGACATCAAACGCGAGTATCCCGATTGCATCCTGTTTTTCCGCCTGGGCGACTTCTATGAGACGTTTGACGAAGACGCGGAAATCGCCGCCCGCGAACTCGACCTGGTGCTGACCGGACGCCCGGTGAGCAAGGACGAGCGCGTGCCGATGGCCGGCGTGCCGCATCACGCCGTGGACAGCTACATCGCGCGGCTGATCGAAAAAGGCTACCACGTCGCCGTCTGCGAGCAGATGAGCGAGCCGGATGGCCGGGGTATCGTTGACCGTGAGGTGACGCGGGTTGTCACGCCCGGCACGATCATCGAACCGGAACTGCTGACCGAAGACCGCGCTAATTACCTGATGGCGGTGGTGCCAGTGGGCGACCCGGACAGCGGCCACTGGCACAAGGCCGGTATTGCCTACGTGGACATTTCAACGGGCGAATTTGCGGCCACGCAGCTTGAGGGCGACAATGCCGCCGTGCTGGTAGTGGAAGAACTGGCGCGGCTTGCCCCGCGCGAGGTGATTATGCCCGCCCTGTGGGTGGAGCGCGGCGTATCGCTGCCGCAGGGCGTGCACCTCACGTCGGTGCAGGACTGGCGCTTCGAGCGCGGCACGGCGGAACAGGCGTTGACGCAGCACTTCGGCGTTCGCACCCTGGACGGCTTCGGCCTGGGCGATATGCCGGCAGCGATCTGCGCGGCGGGCGCGGCGCTGATGTACGTGCGCGATACCCAGCGCGGCAGCCTGGGGCAGATCACCGGTGTGCGCGCCTACTCCACCGCCAGCTTCATGGTGTTGGACCCGTTCACACGCCGCAACCTGGAGTTAACCGAAACCATTCGCAGCCGCAAGGTGGAAGGCAGTCTGCTCGGCGTGCTCGACCGCACCGTTACGGCAATGGGCGCGCGCCTGCTGCGAACGTGGATCAGTCAGCCGCTGCTCGACCTGCACCGGCTGAACGCGCGGCTCGACGCGGTGGCCGCCCTGACCGCCGACGAAGCCATCCGCGCCGAGTTGCAGGGCGCACTACGCAGCGTGTCGGACATCGAACGGCTGACCAACCGCCTGCTGATCGGGCGTGCCGGCCCACGCGATTTGCTGGGGCTGAAAAGCAGCCTCGATGTGATTCCGCAGATTCAGGCCGTCATCGGCAATATCCCGGCGCTGCGCCCATTATGCGAACGGCTGGACACCTGCGCCGACATCTGCGACCAGATTGCCCGCGCCATCACCGACGAGCCGCCAGCGCTGATGAACACTCCCGGCGCGATTCGCCCCGGCTACTCGGACGAACTCGACGACATCCTGAACAAAACGCGCGACGCCCGCGAATGGATCGCCAACCTCGAACCGCAGGAGCGCCGCCGCACCGGCATCGCCAGCATCAAGGTCGGCTTTAATAAGGTATTTGGCTATTACATCGAGGTCAGCAACGCTAACGCCGGCAAAGTTCCACCGGATTACATCCGCAAGCAAACGCTGGTCAACGCCGAACGCTACATCACGCCGGAACTGAAAGAATACGAAACGCTGGTGCTCAACGCCGAAGAAGAAATCATGGCCGTCGAAAAGCGGCTGTTCGAGGCATTATGCCACGACATTGCTCAGGCCGCACCGCGCCTGCTGAACACGGCCCGCGCCGTCGCGCATCTCGACGCCTTCCTGTCGCTGGCAGATGTGGCCGTGCGCGAAGGCTATACCCGCCCGACCCTGACGGAAGACGATCTGCTGGTCATCAAGGATGGCCGCCACCCGGTCGTGGAAAAGCTGCTGGACAGCGGCATCCGTTATGTGCCAAACGACACGCACTTTGACAGCATGTCGCGGGTACACATTATTACCGGGCCGAATATGTCCGGCAAAAGCACGTACATCCGTCAGGTGGCGATCATCACGCTGATGGCGCAGATCGGCAGTTTTGTCCCGGCGGACGAGGCGACGATTGGGCTGGTTGACCGCATCTTCGCCCGCATCGGGGCGCAGGACGAAATCCACGCCGGACAAAGCACGTTTATGGTGGAGATGATCGAAACGGCGCGGCTGCTGTCCGGCAGCACGCGGCGCAGCCTGCTGATTCTGGACGAGGTCGGGCGCGGCACCAGCACCTATGACGGGCTGGCAATCGCGCGCGCGGTCGTCGAATACATCCACAACAATCCGCGCCTGAACTGCCGCACGCTGTTCGCCACCCATTACCACGAACTGACCGAACTACCGAACATCCTGCCGCGCGCGCGCAACTTCAACGTCGCCGTGACGGAAGAAGGCGATAACGTGGTGTTCCTGCACAAAGTGATTCCCGGCGGCGCCGACCGCAGCTACGGCGTGCACGTGGCGCAGTTGGCCGGGATGCCGCGCCCGGTGGTGGAACGCGCCCGCGAACTGCTGAAACACCTGGAAGAACAGGGCAGCGACTTCAAGCTGCCCACTGCTGTGCCAGAGCGCGTATCGCCCCAGCAGAAGAAACGCGAGGACGCCGGCCAGATGCGGCTGTTCGAGCCGGTGAACCCGGCGCTGGAGGCGCTGCGCAAGCTGGAAGTGGACAACCTCAGCCCGCTCGAAGCCCTGACGAAGCTGTACGAGTTGAAACGCATGGCCGGGGAGAAGTAGACGTATAATGGCACTAGATGAATGAGCAGCTGAGGCAAGCATGTCTAAACAACTTCATGGGATTCTGAAAGAACTGCGGGAACAACTTGAGGCGATTTACGGGGAACGCCTGATTGATCTTGTGTTGTTTGGCTCACAGGCGCGGGGCGATGCAACGCCGGAGTCGGATATTGATGTGATGGTGGTGCTGAAAGAACCTGTTGAACCGGCCATCGAAATTGATCGGGTAAGCCCAATTACCGCCGAAATATCACTTAAGTACAACGTGGTTATATCTTGTGTGTTTATGGCTGCTAACCGCTTTCAGCAGGAACGCAGTCCGTTGCTGCTGAATGTTCGCCGTGAAGGGATTGCGGTATGACCGAAGAACAGGCAGCACTATTGAAACGCGCAGGAAAGCCTGGAGGGAGCGCGATTGCTCAGGCAGAACGGTTTTTCAATATTGCCGTGTCACGCGCCTACTACACAATGTTTTATGTTGCCGAAGCTCTATTGGCGGGTGAAGGATTGTCCTTCTCCAAACATGCCGGAGTTATCGCAGCCTTCGGCCAGCACTTTGCGAAAACTGGACGCGTGCCTGCCGAATTCCACCGCTACCTGATTGAAGGGCAGGATAAACGAAACACAGGTGACTACGATATCGGCATCAACTTATCGGCGGAACAGGCCGCGCAGCAAATCGTACATGCTGAAGCGTTTCTTGAGCTGGCGCGAAAACTTCTTGGAGAACTGCCAAAACCGGAAACTAGCGGGGATGGGGAACAGTGAAGCTGTAAGCTGTACGAACTCAAGCGCATGGCCGGGGAGAGGTGAGGGTGATGTATAATGAGGTTGAGTTTTGAGGAGTATAGCTATGGCAAACCTGACCATCAGCGAAGGATTATTTGAACGGCTGCAAGAACTGGCGCGGCGGCGAAATCGGGCAGTGGAAGACATTGCCGAAACGATGCTTGAAAACAGCCTTACCATTGTTGAACAAACCGCCCCTGTTGTCGAAGCTGACAACATTCCAAATCCATTTCTGATGCTTGCAGAACTGGCAGAAAAGAGTGGTTGGAGTTCGGGCCGAGATGATGTTTCCGAAAACTTCGATGAAATTGTAGGAGACATCATTGCTGAAGAGTTTCTGAAACGCCAGGCGGAAGACAATGGCAACGCCTAGAGCACTGATCGACAGCAGCTATCTCTACGCCCTTAGCGATATCAAGGACAAATACCACAGCCAGGCAAAAGCACATGCAGGTAAACCATTCATAGGCGTAGTGCCGGATATTGTTTTAACCGAGGTTACGCATGGCCTCAATCGGCTCATTGGTCATCATGTCATTGTGCCGTTTTTACAGATGTTTGCAGCTTCGGCCTTCGAACTACAGTCCGTCACCAAAGATGATTTGAAGCAGGCTGCAGTAATCATGGCAAAATACGCGAGTGCCCGTTTCGACTTCGTAGACTGCTGCATTATGGCATTGTCCGAACGGCTGACCATTACGCAGGTCTGCACCTTCGACCGCCGCGATTTTATCATCTACCGCCGCCCCAATGGCGAGCCGCTGGAACTGCTTCCGTAACCGCACAATAAAAACGGCGCAAAGAATCCTCTCTGCGCCTCTGTGTCTCCATGCCTCTGCGTTACGCTTTTATCTTTTTTGCCTTTACGCTTTCGCCTTCTCCGCCGCCAGCGTGGGCGAGACAGCTTCCGGGCGCGGCGGGGGAATCACCAGTTCCTCGCGCGGGAGCAGTCCTTCCGACGCCAGCACGTGATTAAACGACACAATCGCCACCTCGATCATGTGCAGGTCGGGCTGGCGCGTGGTCAGGTGTTGCAGCGCCAGGTTCGGCTTGATGATGAGCCGCACAATCGGGTTTTTGATATTGCGCGCGGTGAAGCGCAGAATCTCGTAGGCCACGCCGGCAATGACCGGGATGAGCACCACCCGTGACAGAATCAGCAGCAGGAACGGCGGGCGTCCCAGCAGCGAAAAGATAAACACGCTGACAAACACGACCGTCAGCAAAAAGGCCGTGCCGCAGCGCGGGTGTTCAATCGGATAGTTGGCAACGACTTCCGGCGTCAGTTCCGCGCCGGCTTCGTAGGCGTTGATGGTTTTATGCTCCGCGCCGTGATAGCCAAACAGCCGCTTCACGTCCGGGATGCGGCCAATCGCCCAGATGTAGGCGACCAGCAGCCCAAGCTGAATCACCCCTTCGATCAGGTTGACGAGGAAGGCGTTAAATCCTACTGGTGCTGAGCCGTCCGGTGTCAGGCCCAGCCAGTGACCGATGCCGGAGGCTGCCGTCGTCGGCAGCAGGAAGAACAGGCCAATGCCGAGCAGCAGCGAAAACGCCACTGTCGCCCAGCCAATCGGGCCGTTGAAGTTCACCTTCTCGCCCTCTTCTTCGCCGATGGCAATATCCGCCGCCCACATCAGCGCGCGTGTGCCCAGGCCGAGCGCGTCCCACAGGCCGATGACGCCGCGAATAAACGGCGTTTTGGCGATCTTGCCCCGGTAGAGCGTGGCATTTAAGGGCTGCTCGTGGACGACGATTTGCCCGTTCGGGTCGCGTACGGCAATCGCGGCGGTGTGTGCGCCGCGCATCATCACCCCTTCGATGACCGCCTGCCCACCGTAGGAAAACTTCAGTTCGCCCTTCGCGTCCACGCGGTCGTTGGCCGCCGCACCGTTGGATTTATACCCGTTCTGTGACATGCTCGCTCATTTCTCCAAAACACTAAAAGCATAACACAGAGACTCGGAGACACAAAGGCACAGAGGGTTTTTCTGTCTCTGTGTCTCTGTGCCTCTGTGTTTATTTCCTGAACGATAACGGGATAGGTGTACCCGTTACGTCTTCCACGATGATTTCACCGGATGGCTGCACCAGCAGCGCCACGTTACCGCCGACCGCGCAGCCGTCGTGCTTCGTGCAGCGCGCGCCGTCCAGCGCCAGCGTATACACACCGTCCGTTGGCTCAGGTTGCACCATACCGCCGTACTGGTCGAACTGCACCGCCGTATCGCTGGTCGCGCTGATGCGAAGCCACGCCGCGTCGGCTGTCCGCGCCCAGGCGACAATCATCTGCTGGTCATCGGCGCGTTCCAGCCGCACCACATCAATAGACTCAGACTGGGCGAAGGCGGCAGATTGTACGTCGCTGAACTGGCGAATGACCGTCTGCCACGTATCAAACGCCGGGCGGCGCGATCCATCGGCGCGCAGCAGCCCAAACGCTTCACCCTGCGGCGGCAGGTTCCAGTCGTAGAACTTATAAGCAGCGATGCGCTCCACACCTGCCGCCAGCGCCAGCGCCGATGCCTGCACCAGAAACGCCGATTGCTGCGCCAGATTTAGCTGGTACTGCGGGCGCACCACCGGCCACAGCGGGTCGTCGGTAGGCGCGGCATTGGTTTCGTTAATCCAGATAGCTTTATCCGATAGACTGTACCGCTCCAGCAGCGCCCGCGTCTGGCTGACAATATCATAGACGGTTTCGGTGCGGAAATAAATATGCAGGCTCACCACGTCGAAGTAGTGGTTATTGGCCGCCGCGTCGGGGTCCTGCTGGATGCGTTCCAGCAGGCGGTCAAGGTACAGCCGGCGGTGAGCATTCACGTCGTGCCAGTAGGTCATGCCGGCGAGGTGGATTTTAGCATTTGGATTGCCCTGTCTGGCAGCGAGGTACGCCACCTTAAGCATCTGGAAATAATCGTCGAGCGTGCCCTCAAAGATATAGCCGTAGGTATCGCGGCTGATGTCCGGCTCGTTCCAGATGATAAAGCGTTCCACGCCGCGCGGCGCGTAATATTCCGCCGCTTTACGGATAAAATTCGCCCACACGTTGCCGGGGTCGTCCACCGGCAGATACAGCCCTTTGGGGACACCCGGCCCCGGTGTGCCGTCCGTCGCCCAGTCCGGCGTGTGTTTGACGATGGCAACCACTTCACGATTGCAATCCTGCGCCGCCGCCAGCCAGCGATCATCCACGTTGAGCGTGTGCCAGTCGTCCGGGCCGGTTGGCTGGTGCTGCGACCAGTCGAAGATGATACGCTCCCAGCCCGCGCCCAGTTCGCACACCACCTCTGGCAGCCAGAACCCTTCGACCACCCCGAAGCGGCTGTAGGGTGGCGCGTCGGTTGGCTGTGCATCAGCCTTGATCGTGGGTAGCGTGAGGAGCAGCAGCCATACCAGCAAGCGTAAGGACACGATATATCGTGCTACAGAGCGTTTGATGGGAAGATGGATTCTCATCGCCCGCGTGCCGCCCCTGCCGGACGGATGTCCTGCAAATTCAGTTGCAGGCTGCGGCTGCCATTCCATTCGTTCATCTCAAGTTGGTAGGCCACGTCCACGTAGTCGGGCAGTTCGCCGGCCCGCTCGCCCAGGCTGAAACCAATCGCGTCCAGGTCGCGCTGGCCAGCGCGGGCCAGTTTCAGTTTCAGGTGTTTGCCGTCCGCGCCAACGGTGCGCTTTTCCTTCACCAGAACGTTCCGGCTCATCAGCACTGGCGACGGATTCATGTGGCCGGTCGGTTCAAGCTGCTGGAGTTCTTCAACCAGTTTCTCGGTCAACTGATTGATGTTCACATCCGCGTCAATTTCCAGCACCGGCTTTAATTCCTGACCATCCAGGCTGTTCCGCGCCAGTTCCAAAAGACGTTCGCGCAGGGCATCAATATTCTGGTTGCTCACGGTAAAACCAGCCGCCTGCGCATGACCGCCATGCCGCACCAGCAAATCGGCGCAGTTATCAAGCGCGCGGGTGATGTCAAACTGCGGGATGCTGCGGCACGAGGCGCGGCTTTCTTCCCGCCCATATTCCATCACCACCGCCGGACGGAAGTATTCCTCCACCAGCCGACCGGCCACCAGCCCAACGATACCCGGTTGAAATCCGGCGTCGCCGGCAAAAATCAGCGGCTGGTCGTGGATGGCCTCGATGGACTCCTTTATCTTGCCCTGCGCTTCGCGGGTTAACGTCTGGCGCTGGGTGTTCAGTTCCTGTAGCTGCTGTGCGTACTGCATCGCCTCCGCCTCGGTCGTGGCAGCCAGCAGCCGGTAGGCGATCATTGCGTCCGCCAGCCGACCGGCAGCGTTAATGCGCGGCCCAATCGCAAAGCCGATGGTCATGGCGGATACCGTGCCGGGCTTCACGCCGGCCACGTCCAGCAGTGCCCTGATGCCAGGACGCGGGTGTTGGTTCATGCGCTCCAGGCCGCGCCGCACCAGCGCGCGGTTTTCGGTGCGGTTCAAGGGCGCGAGGTCAGCGACCGTGCCAATGGCAACCAGATCAAGCAGGTCGTCCAGTTCCAGTGGCTTACGCAGCCGCCGCAGTTTACTGTTCGCTCCCGCAACGGTTAACAGCGCTTCCGCCACCCGATAGGCCACCCCCACCCCGGCCAGCATGTCTTCGCTGTACGGACAGGCATGGCGGGGGGACAGATCAAAATCCTGGAGTTTGGGGTTAATCACCGCATGAGCGTCGGGAATGTCCGGGCCGATGGAGTGGTGATCGGTGACGATCATATCCAGCCCAAACCGCTTGCCGTCCTCCACTTCCTGCACCGACCGGATGCCGCAGTCCACCGTAATCACAACCTGCGCGCCGTATTCGTACTTGAGCGACCGCAGCGCTGGCGCGTTCAGGCCATACCCCTCGTCAATGCGGTTCGGGATGTAAGGTTCCACATTCGCGCCCAGCGACTTTAACACCTGTACCAGCAGGACGGTCGAAGTCACGCCGTCAGCGTCAAAATCGCCGTAAACAATGATCTTTTCCTGCCGTTCGACCGCCTGCACCAGCCGGCTGACCGCCCGGTCAATCGCGCGGTGTTTCCCCTTCAGGCTCAGATACCGCCCGGACGTAAGATCGGCGGCGCGCAAAAATTCCCACGCCTGTTGCGGCGTGCTGAAACCCCGGTTGATGAGCACCTGTGCCATCACCTGGCTGATGCCGTGCATCCCGAATTGCTGGATAAGCTCAGGCGAAGCGGGTCGGCCATACCTGGGCTGCCACTGTTTAACTAAACTGGGCATAATGGAATTCTGATAAATCCTCGGTCCGCATCACCCGTTTACAGAACAATCAGCACACACTATTCACGGCAAACTGTCTCAGGATTCAGTAGAATTAGACCGGTAGGCGAAAAGATATTCTACACATATTAGCACTTCGCCCGGACTGAAACAAGCAGAAGGATGTCACCCCAATGGCACGAATCGTTTTTATGGGCACGCCGGAGTTTGCCGTTGCCACGTTGCGCGCCTTGATCGAACACCATGACGTGATCGGCGTCGTCACGCAGCCCGACCGCCCCGCCGGGCGCAACCGGCAGCTTCAGCCGTCACCCGTCAAGCAGGTGGCGCTGGCTGCTGGAATCCCCGTGTTCCAGCCGGAGAAGATTCGCCGCGCCGAAGCAGTGGCCGAACTAAGGCAATGGACGCCGGATGTCTACGTAGTAGCCGCCTTCGGGCAGATTCTGCCGCAGACCGTGCTGGACATCCCGCCCTTCGGCTCGATCAACGTCCACGCCTCGCTGCTGCCGCGCTGGCGGGGCGCCGCGCCCATTCAGGCGGCCATCCGCGCCGGCGACGCGGAAACCGGCATCACAATCATGAAGATGGATGCCGGGCTGGACACCGGCCCGATGCTGTCGCAGCGCGCCATCCCCATCGCGCCGGACGAAACCGGCGCGTCGCTGCACGACAAACTGGCGCTGCTGGGCGCGGACCTGCTGATCGAAACGCTGCCCCGTTATCTCAGCGGCGCAGTTCAGCCGCAGCCGCAGGACGAAACGCGCGTCACCTATGCGCCGCAGATCACAAAAGAGGACGGCGACATCAACTGGACGCAGGACGCCGTGACGATTGAACGGCTGGTGCGCGCCTTCACGCCTTGGCCGGGGACGTACACCTTCTGGAACGGGCAGCCGCTTAAAATCCTCAGCGGCAGGGCGGGTGACGGCCAGGCCGAACCGGGGCGGGTGGTTGAAACCCGCCAGGGTTATGCCATCGGCACCGGCAGCGGCCTGTATTACCCGGCGCAGGTACAACTGGCCGGGCGGAAGGCGATGTCTACGCCGGAGTTTGTGAGAGGCCAGCCGGCGTGGGCGGGCGCAAAATTGGAACGACAGCCGGCGGCGTCTGGTCAAACACAAACTTGAGGTGCGGGATCAGATCGGTGGTGGCTTTAACGGCGGCCTCGCAGTCCAGCATCAGGTAACGCGCGGCCCGTTTGGGGAAAGCGTGGGTGTAGCTGGCGAACCGAAGCTGCTGCTTGCCCACTTCGAGAAAACCATCTTTCACGCCGATGTGGCCGGTGGTCAGCACGCGCTGCTCGTTGGGACTAACCTCCGAAATCGCCTGCAGGAAGTTCCGCACCGTGCGCTGGTAGGTTGTTTCGCCCACTTCCAGTTCGTTCTGCGAAAACAGCGTGTTCCACATCAGATCAAAATCGGTGTTCTGGCCGGTGAGGAACAGCACCCGCAGCAGATCGTTGTAACGCGGGTCGTCCGGCCCGGTCACGGCCAGATAACGTTTGGCCTGTTCTTCATAGGAAAGACCAGTGAAGTGAGAATAACCGCGCTGCAAACTGGCGATGTCAAACTTCTTCAGCTCCTTATCCGCCGCTTCGATCAGCGCCGCGTGGTCGAGGTTAAACAGCCGTTCCGCCTGCTTGGCCGACGATATATCCGCCGACGCGCCGGCATGGGTCAGCAGCACGCCCGCCTTGGTGCGCACGAAAAACGGCAGCGACATCAGGAAGTTCACCACGTCCTTACGTCGCTGCGTGCCTTTGTAGCGTTGATCGAGCCGGGTCAGCGCGGCTTCAAAGCGTGGGGTGTATTCCACTGCGCCTTTCGCCAGTGTCAGGCCATAGATGTGCGGCAGTTCGTGGTTGCCCAGCAGCGTGATGACCTTGCTGCTGCCCAGTTCGGCTTGCAGCGCCATGATGTCCAGCAGGATTTCCAGGCTGGCGTCGGTTTCTTCCAGACCTTCGCTGTGGATCAGGTCGCCGCACAGCACCAGGTAATCCACCGTGCCTTTGGCCTGTTGGGTTAAAAACAGCTCCCGCAGGCGATAGTACACATCCCAGCCGCCGTGTAAATCGGTAACGACCATCGCCATGCCGCTGTTCAGATCAAGCACCCGTTGGGTCATACCACTCTGCCCTCGTCCGCGTTGGACATGCACCGGAAACAAAGGGGCGAGGGGATTTAACCCTCGCCCCCACCAGGTTATAGCAGGATTTAAACCTAATAACCTAAAATACTCACAACATCGCGCACGGCTTTGGCGCTGATTTCCAGCATCGCCTTCTCTTCGTCGTTGAGTTCCATTTCGATGATGCGCTCGACGCCGTTGGCGCCCAGCACCGCCGGCACGCCGATAAACAGGTCGTTGTAGCCGTACTGCCCCTTCAGCAGCACCGCCGAGGGGATAACCCGCTTCTGGTCGAGCAGGATGGCTTCCACCATCTCCACCGTACCGGCAGCCGGGGCGTACCACGCGCTCACGCCGATCAGGCTGACGATCTCGCCACCGCCGTTGCGGGTACGCTGGATGATGGCCTGAAGTTTGTCTTCCGCGATCAGTTCGCGCACCGGGATACCCGCGACCGAGGTGTGACGCGGCAGCGGCACCATCGTATCGCCGTGCCCGCCCAGCACCATGCCGTGAATGTCCTTCACGCTCACGCCCAGTTCCATCGCCAGGAAGGTTTTGTAACGCGCGGTATCCAGCGCCCCCGCCTGCCCGACCACTCGCTCCGGCGGGAAGCCGCTTTCGTGCAGCGCGACGTGGCACATCGCATCCAACGGATTGGACACGATCACCAGCACTGCGTTGGGTGAATACTTCGCCACCTGCCGCGTAACCTCGCCCACGATGTTCTGGTTGGTTTTCACCAGTTCGTCCCGGCTGGGGAATTTACCGGTCACGGGGTCTTTCTTGCGCGGCACACCCGCCGTAATCACCACCACATCCGAATCGGTGGTGGCTTCGTAGTTGGTCGAGCCGGTCAGTTTTGCATCCACACCGATCACCGGCATTGCCTCGGCCAGATCGAGCGCCTTGCCCGCCGCCAGCCCTTCCACCACGTCAATCAGCACCACGTCCGCCAGTGCCTTGCTGACCAGCCAGTGCGCGCAGGTGGCGCCGACGTTCCCCGCGCCAACAACCGTTACTTTTTTTCGAGCCATGAGTACCACTACTCCATTTTTATGTGCATTGAGAACTTGTTTGGGATAATAACACACGCAAAACGACATGCACAGTCGGGGCGAACCGGCGGTTCGCCCCGACTCACAAGAATTTACACCTTTGGCCCGGCGGCCAGCACATCCGGCCCGGCGGCATCGGCATACTGCTCGAAGTTCGCCTTAAAGCGGCGGGCCAGGTCAGCCGCCTTGGCGTCGTAAGCGTCAGTATCGTCCCACGTGTTGCGCGGGTTGAGGATCACGGGCGGCACGTCCGGCACGGCTGTCGGGATGCATAATCCGAAGAAGGGATCCTCCGTCGTTTCGACATTGGTGAGCGAACCGTTCAGAATGGCAGTGATGATGGCGCGGGTGTGCTTCAGGCTCATGCGATGGCCGATGCCATACGGGCCTCCGGTCCAGCCGGTATTCACCAGCCACACCTGCGCCTTGTGGTGATGCAGTTTGTCACGCAGCAGGCTGGCGTATTCCATCGGGTGCAGCGGCAGGAACGGCGCGCCAAAACAGGCGCTGAACGTCGCCGATGGCTCGGTTACACCGCGTTCAGTGCCGGCGACTTTGGCGGTGTAGCCGCTGATGAAATAATACAGCGCCTGCTCGGCGTTCAGCTTGGCGACCGGCGGCAGCACGCCGAAGGCGTCTGCCGTCAGGAAGATGATGTGTTTGGGATGCCCGCACGTGCCGGAATAATCGGCATTGGAGATGGTCTGGATGGAATAGGCCGCGCGTGTGTTTTCGGTAAAGCGTTCGCTGTCCAGGTCCATCCGTCGGGTCTGCACATCCATGTCCACGTTTTCCAGCACCGTGCCGAACTGCCGTGTCTTTTCGTAAATCTCCGGCTCACCCTCCGGGCTGAGGCGGATCACCTTCGCGTAGCAGCCGCCCTCGAAGTTAAAGATGCCGTCGTCGCTCCAGCCGTGTTCGTCGTCGCCGATCAGTGTACGATTCGGGTCGGCGCTGAGCGTCGTTTTGCCCGTGCCAGACAGGCCGAAGAAAATCGCCACGTCGTATTTGTTTTTGCCGTAGTTGGCGGAACAGTGCATGGACAGGATGCCGCGCCGGGGCAGCAGATAATTAAGCACGCTGAAAATGGCCTTTTTCGCCTCGCCCGCGTATTCCGTCCCACCGATGAGCACCAGCCGCTTGGTGAAGTTCAGCAGGATGAAGGTGGACGACAGGGTATGGTCAACTTCCGGCGTGGCGTGAAAGCCCGGCGCCTGAATCACGGTGAATTCTGGCACGTGCTTGGCAAGCTCTTCCGGCGTGGGACGGATAAACATGGTATGGGCGAACAGGCTGTGCCACGCTTTTTCAGTGACGATGCGAATCGGCAGGCGGTAGCGCGAGTCCGCGCCGGCGAAACAGTCCTGCACGTACACGTCACGGTGCTGGAAATAGGCTTGCAGCCGCTGCTGGAGGTGGTCAAAATCTTCCGGCTCAAATGGGCGGTTGACCTTGCCCCACCAGACCGTCCCCTCGGTTTCAGCATCGCGCACCACGAACTTGTCATTCGGCGAACGCCCGGTATGTGTACCGGTCCGCACCACCAGCGGCCCTAGATGAGCCAGCAGCCCTTCCCGATTGCGAATGGCATGTTCGTACAGGGCGGCAGTGGACAGATTCCAGTACACATTCCCCAGATCCATCAGCCCGTGATGTTCCAACCCGTAGCTGCTCTGGATCGTCTGTTCAACCGATTGCTGGACCATAAAGCCGTTTCTCCCCTTCAATCCGAATACATCCGGCGATTCTAAACACGGTAGCGACGCGCACCCACGATGGATGATTCTGATTGTATGTGATTTTTGTCACCTATCCATCTATTTGGTAGAAAATCACAAACTTTGATTATCCGGCGGGGAATGCACATCGCCGGACACGGGGATTTCCGTGATGGTCGCCAGATGGGACACCGCCGCGATTTCCGCCAGCCGCCAGCCATCGCCGTCGCGTTCAATCGTGGTCACGGACGTGTTTTCCAGTCGCACGTTTTGCAGTTCCGGCGTCTCGCCAAACAGCTTTTGCAGCAGCAAACTCAGCCCTCCGCCGTGTGACACCAGCGCCACTTCCGGGCCGTGCCCGTTGGTCGTGATGTCCTGCCAGGCAGCGTACATCCGCGCTTGCAGCGCCCGCCGTGACTCGCCCTGGGGGATGACGTAATTCCAGCGGTCGGTCTGGAACGCTTCCCACTCGGTAGGGTACAACGCCGCCAGTTCGTCGCGCCGGTAGCCGGCAAACACACCCAGGTGGAACTCCCGCAGGCGTTGGTCCGGTGTGGGTGTCACGCCCAGGGCATCCCCAACCAGCGACGCCGTTTCCAGCGCGCGCGGCAGGTCACTGCTGTAAATGGCGCGGATAGGCCGCCCGCGCAGGTATTCGCCCAGCGCGCGCGCCTGCGACCGGCCAATGTCGTTCAGCGGCACCGGCAGGCAGCCCTGCCACCGCCCTTCCATGTTCCAGTCGGTTTGTCCGTGCCGGATGAGCAAAACGCGTTGAATAATCATGCAACTCCTTTTGAAGCGATGAGCTTTGAGCTGTTAGCTTTCAGCCTGTAGTCTTGTCAGATCAAGAGCCTCCCCCGTTCTGAACACTCCAATCAGTAGCGGAAATCCCGTACTGGAGGTTTGCAGCTAACCGCTGATCGCTAACAGCTATCAGCTATCCTTGACTCGCCCTCATTCAGGCGGCAAAATACCGCTTTAGTTTACCATCAAGTACCGGTCAGGAAGGGGTAAAATTCCGTGAGAGTCACCCGAAAGATCAGCCGTGATGCCAATCCCGCCGTGTTAGGCACGTCGCTCGTCGCCGGTCTGGGCCTGATCCTGGCCGTCACCGCCCTGGCAGTCGGCGTCATCTGGGGCAGCACCCAGTTCACCGGCCTGCTGCTGGCCGCCGGCGTGCTGCTGTTTATCCTGGGCCTGGTCGGGTGGTTTGGGCTGGCGCAGCCGTACAAACACTTTGACGACATCAACGTGCCCGCGCCGGATGAACACCACCACGACGACCACCACGACGACCACGCCATTGAACCGGCGCCGGATACCTACGTGGAAACGTCGCATCACTGATGCCCGGCAAAACCATTCCCGAACGCGCTCCGGTCAGCGACCCGTTCAGCGGCGTAGTCGCGCAGGCGGGCGAAGCCTGCGCCCTGGCGCTTACCGCGCCGCCCGGCGCGGCCATCGTCGCCAGCGGCACGTTTGTGCTGCGCTACGGCGTGCGTTTTCTGGGCAAGCTGGAACAGTACATCGTGCCGGGTCTGGTTGTGCTGGACTACGGCGACATGCTGGCAGGCGAGGAAGCCTGGAACTTCCTGTGGCACCGCAGCAACCTGTACCCCCGCTCGGAGGTGGTCGGCCTGCGCGAAGATGGACAGGAGGACGTGGTTTTCTTCCGCAATCTGGATTTGAGCATCCCGCCGCGCGTGCTGGTGTATGATGGCGACACGCTGCTGGCGCAGGTGTCGGCGCTGATCGCCGCCGATACTGCCGGCCTGCCGCCGCGTCTGGTGGAATTTCTGCCACGTTATGCATCGGTTGAGAAGTGGATGGCAGCCAAATGAGCGACCTGGATACCGTCTTTAACGAGAGCTGGCCGGAAGATCATCGTTCGGGCGTGGTTGCCGTTGTCGGGCGACCGAATGTGGGCAAATCCACGCTGATTAACCGCATCCTGGGACAGAAAATCGCCATCGTCACGCCGAAGCCGCAGACCACGCGCCGCCAGCAGCTTGGCATCTACACCGAGGAACACGGCCAAATCCTGTTCACCGACACCCCCGGACTGCACAAACCCCACCACAAGCTGGGGCAGTACATGGTGACGATGGCCGAAAACGCGCTGCAGGACGCCGATCTGATTTTGTGGGTGCTGGACGTATCGGTTGAGCCGCAGGAAGGCGACAAACACATCGCGGCGACGGTCGCCCGCCTGCAGGGTGATACACCGGTGCTGCTGGCGCTGAACAAAGCCGATCTGGCCGACCGCAAAACCCTCCAGGCCCACGCCGAGGCCTACCAGACGCTGATTCCCAACGTCGGTGCTATGCTCCTCAGCGCGCTAACCGGCGACGGCGTGGACGCGCTGGTGAAAGACATCCTGTCTCGGCTGCCGCTGGGGCCGCGCTACTACCCCGCCGACCAGGTGAGCGAAGTCAACATGCGCTTCATCGCCGCCGAGGTCATCCGCGAAAAAATCATCCTCAATACCGAGGAGGAAATTCCCTATTCGGTGGCGGTTGAAGTGGATGAGTTTAAGGAACGGTCGGCGGACATGACCTATATCAGCGCCACCATTTACGTCGAGCGCGACACGCAGAAGGGCATCATCATCGGCAAGGGCGGCGACATGATTAAACGCATTGGTTCCGAAGCCCGCGCCGAACTCGCCGGGATGCTGGGCACGCAGGTCTATCTTGACCTCCATGTTAAGGTGTTAAAGAACTGGCGCAGCGACGACGACCTGATGCGGCGGCTGGGCTACCGGCTGCCGAAAAAAGAGAACTGAAGCGCCATGCTTCAGCAGCTGGTAGGGATATGCGTAACTGGGACACGGAAGTCCCGTGTCCTTACCGGCCAGCGGTCAACAGGGTTCGTGTCTCCTCCACGTCACGGGCGATCTGTTCGATCAGTGCCTGAATGGTGTCGAACTTCGCTTCCGGGCGCAGCCGCTTTTCAAACGTCAGTTCCAGCGTTTCGCCGTAAATATCCCGGTCAAAATCCAGCAGGTAGGGTTCTACCGTGATGTCGGTCGTGCCCTCAAAAGTGGGACGGATGCCAACATTGGTCGCAGCCATCAACCACTGGTCGCCTAGCCGCGCCCAGCCGGCATAAATGCCGTTCGGCGGTAACACCTGTTCGTCCCATACTGCCATGTTGGCCGTTGGGAAACCAATCTGCCGACCGCGCTTCGTACCGTGAACCACCGTACCGATCACCGAGTAGCCACGCCCCAGCCACTGCCGCGCCTTGTCCATCTCCCCGGCCTGTACCGCCTGCCGGATGGCCGTGCTGCTGATTTTGTCGCCGCCGTTGACGATTAAATCAATATCGTGGATGGTGAAACCCTTCTGTTCCGCCTGTGCCCGCAGAAAGGCCACGTTGCCCTCGCGTTTGTAACCCATCGCAAAATCGGACCCCACCCACAGCGAACTGAGGCGCAGATTGCGGAGCAGTTGGTCCACAAAATCCGCCGCGCGCACCTGGCTGGCCTCTTTGCTGAACGGATAGGTGATGACGTAATCCACGCCCAGGTTCATCAGCAGGCTGGCTTTCTGCTCGGGCGTGGTCAGGTAATAGCGCCCCTGCAGGCCGCGCAGCACCACGTCAGGGTGCGGAAAAAACGTGACCACCACCGCCAGCCGGTTGGTCGCGCGGGCTTCTTCCACCAGCCGTCGGATGAGCTGCTGGTGGCCGATATGCACCCCATCAAATACGCCAATGGTGACAATCGAAGGCTGCTCAAGCGCGGCCTCCGCCAGAATCGCTGTTCGGTTCATGCATTGTTCCGTCTGGTTCAAACATCCGTAGGGGCGGGTCTGCGACCCGCCCCTACACCGCGTTACTCATTTAAGAATACCTTATGTGGCCGCCACAGGCTACCGTCCTTCTGGACAATGGCGACCAGTTCGTCCTCCGGGCCATAGGCGAAGGCCAGCCCGCCCCGCCCGCTGGCCGCCGGAATCGCGCGCCCGTGCCGGATGTGCGCAACTGCTGCCGCATCCAGCCGCACCGTTGGCCAATCGGCCAGCGCCGCCGGTGGCGCGATCAGATGCTGCGTCCAGTCGGCGCTGGCAAGCAGCGTATCCAGCGCGACCGCCCGTTCCAGCGTAAACGTGCCGCTGGCAGTGCGCGTCAACCCGGCGAGGTGCGCGCCCACGCCCAGACGTTCGCCCAGATCATACGCCAGGCTGCGGATATACGTGCCGGCGCTGCATGTCACGTTCAGCGTGAACAGCGGCGGCGACCAGTCGGTGAGCGCCAGCCCATCAATTCGCACGCGGCGCGGCTGCCGTTCGACTTCCTCGCCGGCGCGTGCCAGTTCGTACAGCTTGCGACCGCCCTGCTTGATGGCGCTGTACATCGGCGGCACCTGCTCGATCTCGCCGATAAAGTCAGTCAGCGCGCGCTCCACTGCGTCCCGCGTGATGTGCGCCGCGTCGCATTCCCGCAGCACGCGGCCTTCCGCGTCATACGTATCCGTCACCACGCCCAGCCGCACCCGCGCCCGGTAAGACTTGGTGGACTGCATCACGTATTCGCTCAGGCGCGTGGCGCTGCCCACGCACAGCACCAGCACCCCGTCGGCTAGTGGGTCAAGCGTGCCGGCGTGGCCGATCTTTTTGATGCCACACGCCCGCCGGACTTTTGCCACCACATCGTGGCTGGTCATGCTGGTTGGTTTATTGATGTTTAAAAAGCCGGAAATCGTCATCACCAGTAACAACGAACACAGTCAAAGCTGATGTAAAGACACGGTATACCGTATCCCTTGCGTAACAGGTTAAGCGTTTGCCGCCGCCAGCATCTACACTCAGGGACATGCGTCCCGGTTCGCAGGAAAGTCCCCTGGCTGAATGATCTCGGTAAGCCGGCTGAGCACCCGGCTCATGCGTCGTTCCGGCCACCTGCCAGGTGGCTTTTGTCGTTCAACCGGACGGCTTTCAGCGTCCGGCGCGGCTAACCGAAACCTTATCCCGGTGCAGATGGGACACGGTATACCATGTCCCAACAAAAAATGATAGACAACGTTCAGGCTGCTGCGCCAACGCCGGCAGCCACCCTCAGCAGCGGCATCACGCGCGCAATCGCCGCCTCCAGTGGGCCGTCAATCGTCGCGCCGGCAGCCTGCGTATGGCCGCCGCCGCCCAGGGACAGCGCCACCGTGCCTACGTCATAGCCGGGTTTGCTGCGCAGGCTGATCTCCACGCGGTGTTCGCGCGTTTCCTTAAATACTACCGCGATTACGGCTTCCTGCACCGACGCCAGCAGGCTGACCAGCCCGCCATCGGTCACGTCAACCAGCCCCACCGCTGCCAGATCGGCCTGCGCTACTACGCCGGAAATGATGCGGTCCTCCAGCCGTACCAACGGCAGTACGCGCTTCCACAGCTCAATCGTACTGTACGACCGGGCCACCAGCGCCCGCGCCGTGACCTCGGTCAGCGACGCGCCCGCCTGCATCAACTGCTGGGCGATACCCAGCGTGGTCGCGGTCACGTTGCTGGTGCGGAAGCCCATCGTATCCGTGACCAGCCCGGTTAGCAGCGCCGTAGCGATCGGCTGCGACAGCGGGTGCCCCATCCGCGACAGCCATTCGTACACCACCTCAGTGGCGGATACAGCTTCCGGCAGCACCAGATGGATGTCCCCAAAGCCGGTGTTGGTGGGATGGTGGTCGAGGTTGATGACCCGCTGGCTGCGCCGCCGCCCGAACGCGCCCGCGATACCGGTGCGCTCCTCGTCGCTGGCATCTACCGATACCATCAAATCGAAGTGTCCGCGCTTCAGCCGACCGATCACCTTGCCCGAATCCTTCAGGTAGCCCAGAAAGTCTGGCACGCCGCCATCCACCGCCGTTGTCACCTGTTTACCCTGCTCGCGCAGCGCCAGCGCCAGCGCCAGCATGGAGCCGATGGCGTCGCCATCCGGGTTGACGTGTGTCACAATCAGGATTTTCTGCGCGGCTTCAACGGCGGCGCTGGCCTCCGCCCACTGTGCCTGAAACGTCATGCCTGACTTTTATCCTCCGGCGGAATGTCCAGCGACGACAGCAGGCGGTTCATCCGTTCGGCCCGTTCCAGCGTTTCATCCCAGCGGAAATTCAGATCAGGCGCAGAGCGCAGGCGCACCCGTTGCGCGACCTCGCGCCGCAGGAAGCCCTTCGCCCGTTTCAGCGCGGTCATCACTTCGTCCTGGCGGGTCTCATCGGCCAGGGCGTTGATATACACGGTAGCGTACATTAATTCCGGGTCAATCGTCACCTCGGTCACAGTGATATTCTGCAAACGCGGATCGGACACCTCGCGCAGGAGCAGCTCGGTCAAAATCGTGCGGATATGCCCGGCGACTCGCTCTTGCTTGATGGACGTCATGGCACTACCTCCTTGGATAGACTGCGCCGGCTGATAACGATCAGGGCGAGGTGCAGCCTCGCCCTGATACCGGCGGCATAGTCAAGCATACCACCTCAACCTTTGCAGGACATAAACGGCGAGGGCAGTTGGCACGTTAACCCCTGGGAGCACGGCGCTGCCTGTCCCCGGTTAGCTCACCCGCTCGGAGACGTAAAATTCGATCAGATCGCCCTGGACAAAATCGTTAAAACCGTTCAGGCCGATACCGCACTCGAAGCCGGCGCGCACCTCGCGCACATCTTCTGTCAGGCGTTTGAGTGATGACACCGTCACGTTTTCGGCAATCACCTTGCCACCGCGTTTCACGCGCGTGCGGGCATTCCGGCGAATCTCACCCTCGCGGACGTAGCTGCCGGCAATCGCTCCTACTTTCGGGATTCGGAAAATCTGCCGTACTTCGGCCACGCCGATGGTTTTCTCCTGGTAGACCGGCTCCAGCAGACCTTGCAGCGCCAGTTCGATGTCTTCCAGCAGCTTGTAGATGATGGTGTACTGGCGGATGTCCACGCCCTGCGCGTCGGCAATCCGGCGCGCGCCGGTGTCCACGTCCACGTTGAAGCCGACGATGATCGCGCTCGACGCACGCGCCAGCATCACGTCGTTTTCGCTGATGTTGCCGATGTCCGCGCTGAGGATGCGAATATGGATGCCGTGTTTGTTCTGCTCGCTCAGCGACTTGAGCGAGTCCACGATCGGTTGCAGGCTGCCCTGTACGTCAACCTTCACGATCAGGTTCAGTTCCTTCGTCTGCCCGGCCTCGAACTGCGCAAACACATCTTCCAGTGTAAAGGCGGGCCGATCCGCCTGCGTCCGCTGGGCCTCGGCGGCCAGGCGGCGCTCCTCAGCAGTGGCTCGCGCTACTTTTTCGTTTTTGGCGATTTCAAAGCTTTCGCCGGGCTGCGGCGGAATATTGAGGCCCAGCACCCGCACCGGCGTGGACGGCCCGGCCTCGGTCACCGGCTTGCCCTGCTCGTCAAACATGGCCTTAACGCGCCCGTAAGACATGCCCACCAGCACCACGTCGCCCCGGTGCAGCGTACCGTTCAGCACCAGCAGCGTCGCCAGCGTCCCACTGCGCGGGTCCACTTCGGACTCCAGCACCACGCCGGCTGCTGGCGCATTCGGGTTCGCCACAATCTCGTTTTCTTCTGCCGTCAGCAGAATCGCTTCCAGCAGATCATCTATGCCCTGCCCGGTGATGGCCGACACCGGCACCACCAGCGTACTGCCGCCCCATTCATCCGGCGTCAGGCCGATGTCCGACAGGTCTTTTTTGACGACTTCAACATTGGCGTTCCGTTTGTCAGTCTTGGTCACGGCCACCACGATAGGCACGTTGGCGGCGCGGGCATGGTTGAGCGCCTCTTTGGTCGTCGGCATCACGCTGTCGTCGGCTGCGACGACCAGCACGGCGATGTCCGCGCCCTGCGCCCCGCGCGCCCGCATGGCGGTAAACGCCTCGTGGCCGGGAGTGTCAAGGAAGGTGATCTGGCGACCGTCGCGCGTCACCCGGTAGGCGCCAATATGCTGGGTGATACCGCCCGCCTCGCCTGCCGCAACGTGGGCTTTACGAATGGTGTCTAGCAGCGTGGTTTTGCCGTGATCCACGTGACCGAGGATGGTCACAATCGGCGGGCGGGGCGCCAGGTTTTCCGGCTTTTCCGCCGCGTATAACTGCCGCCAGGCCTGCGACTGGACGGCCTTCTGCTTTTCTTCCTGGGCAGCGACGGCAGTGGCGGACTGCGCCTCGAAGCCCATTTCTTCAACGACAATGGCCGCCGTATCGTAGTCAATCTGCTGGTTGATCGAAGCCATGATGCCGTTTGCAATGAGGCGCTTCATCACCTCAATCGGACTGGCTTCGATTAATTCGGCAAGTTCCCGTACCGTCAGATAATCAGGTAGGAGAATCGCCTGTCTTTCCTGTGCCATAAAAACCTCCATAGATCATGGAGCGGTAGGCCAGGAAAGAACAGTCTAGGTGTTCATGCGCGGCCTACCGCTGAGTGTATCCGTTTGTGTTGCCGAACCGTTTGTGTTCCATCGTTCGCGCCCATCGTCAGGGCTTCGCCTGTTTCAGACGTTCACGATCTTCGGCGGTCAGGGTTGTCCGCAGCGCCCGGCTTAACACCTCGCCGGACAGCGCGCGTTCCCAGCAGGCAGGCCGGTCGCATAGATACGCGCCACGACCGTTCATCTTGCCGCTGGGATCCACCTGCACGCCCTGTTCAGTACGAACCACGCGAGTCAGGGTGCGTTTACTCTCTTTATCCCGGCACACCACGCATGTCCGCAGCGGGACGTGCTTGGCCGGACGTTGCCGCTCCTGGTTCATCACGAAACCCGGTTATTATCTCTACTCGTCGAGATCGTCCCACTCACCGCGAATACGGCTGCCTTTACGCCGCCGCTTGGCAACCACCTGGCCGCGATCCTCATCGTAAATGAGTTGACGGCGCTGGCTGCGGTCTTTCTTCTTCTTTTTGTCCTTCTTCTTGCCGCCCGCCGCCGGGAATTCCTCGTCTTCGTCTTCGTCGTCCAGCGGTTCAACTGCCGCCGGTGCGGCGACCGGCGTGAAGCTACGCGGCGCGGCAGCGGCGACGCGCGGTTTTGCCACCAGCGGCTCGATCTCCAGATTGTCATCCGCAAAGGCGGCGGCCACCGCTTCGTCATCCAGTTCGCCGGCAATCGCCTGGGCCGCTTCTGGCATATCGAGTGTCGGCGGCAGTTCCGCCGCCACTTCCTCGGTCGTGGGCGCGGCGGCTTCAGCCGGCGCTTCTTCCGGCAGCACCACCCGGTCGAGCGCGGCCTGCACCTGTGCCAGCGCATCGTCGGGTAGGCCGGTCAGCATCTGCCGCAGCCGGTTCTCGTCCAGCAGGAAGCGCCACATGATTTCGCCAACATTTTCCAGCGGCTGCAGCGCTTCGATGATTTCGTCCGGCAGATCGAGCGCCGTGATCGGTAGCTGGAACATGCCCTGCGGCAGCGTCGCCTTGACGGCGTTGATCTCCGCCACCCGTGCCTGCCGCGCGGCATCGCGCCGTGCCAGCGCCCGGCGTTCCACAAAATCGGCAAACCGGCCCAGCAGGGCGTATTCTTCTGGCATCACGGTACGGCCTGCTGCCTTCTTTTCCATGATGCGGCGAACTTCTTCGGTCATCTCCGGGAACTGGCGCTGCGCTTCCGCCAGTTCCAGCGAGTTCGGGCGGTTAAGCGCCTCGTAGACCGCTTCGGTTACGCTCTTGATGTCAATCCGCCAGCCGGTGAGCTTCGCCGCCAGCCGCGCGTTCTGCCCTTCGCGGCCAATCGCCAGCGAGAGCTGGTCGTCCGGCACGATCACCACCGCCGTGCGTCCGGCGTCCGGGTCGTCCTCCAGATACACACCGTTCACGCGCGCCGGGCTAAGCGCCTTGGCAATAAATTCTTCCTGGTTGGGACTCCACTCGATGACGTCAATCTTCTCGTCGTGCAGTTCCTTGACGATATTCTGGATGCGAATGCCGCGCATCCCCACGCACGCGCCAACCGGGTCAATGCCTTCCTGCAGCGCGGCCACCGCCACCTTCGAGCGATAACCCGCCTCCCGGGCGATGTTTTTGATCTCCACCTGCCCGTTGAAGATTTCCGGCACTTCGTATTCCAGCAGGCGGCGCAGCATGTTGCGGTGGCTGCGGCTGACGATGATCTGCGGCCCGCGATTGGTACGCTTGACCTCAACCATGTACACCCGCGCCTTGTCATACGGCTTATACCGTTCGCCGGGAATCTGCTGGTTGCGCGGCATGGTCGCTTCGGCGCGGCCCAGGCTTAGGGTGATGGCGTTGGGGTTCACGCTCTGCACCGTGCCCGTCACCAGGTCGCCTTCGCGCTCCACAAACTCGTCATACAGCGAATTACGCTCCGCCTCGCGGATTTTTTGCAGGATAACCTGCTTGGCCGTCTGCGCGGCGATGCGTCCGAATTTTTTGGTCGTGCCTTCGACCTGCACCATCACCATATCCCCAAGCTGCGCTTCGGGGTCGTAGTAACGCGCCTTCTCCAGCGTCACTTCGGTGTTGGGGTTCATCACGTCTTCGACCACTTCTTTTTCAACAAAAATGCGCGCGCGCCCGGTGTTGGGGTCAATGGTGACTTCCACGCGCTGCGCGGCGCTGGCCGCGGCGTCCCGGCGGTAGGCCGAAACCAGCGCGGTTTCCAGGGCTTCCAGCACCACTTCACGCGGCAGGGAGCGCAGCTCCGTTATCTCATTGAAGGCGACTTCAAACTCGCTTCTCATGTGTGTACTTTCAACTCCCGTACAACACCCACCGAGGTGATGATGTCTCTTTTATGATACAACAAAATGCTCAAAGTATTTCATTTGAGCATCGGAAAAAACGACGACAAATTCCACGAAAAACAACGAAAAGTGGGGGTTGCCCACTTTTCTTGCCCGACGTATTACAGTTTACCATAGTTTCCGGCGGCTGGCAAGGCTAATCCAGTCTTCTCAATCCTTCGGTCAAATGTTAAAGTGTTGATCGGATAGTGAGGAATTTAAGCACAGGCGGCGTATAATAACGGCGTGTTGAGTTAAGGAAACGTTGTGAATCGCTGGCGAATCGGATTGCTCGGTTTGGCGGTCGGCCTGCTGGCAATCGTTTTTATTGTCTCGCAGGTGAACGTCCGGGCGCTGGCGACTGCGCTGGAACACGCGCGCTACATCTATCTGCTGCCCACCTTCGCCCTGCTGCTGGCCGGGCTGGTGGCGCGGGCGCTGCGCTGGCGGGTGCTGCTGAACGGCAGCCTGCCGCTGCTGCGTGCGTTTAACATCATGAACGTCGCCTATCTGGTGAATGGCGTGCTGCCGCTGCGGATTGGTGAAGTCGCGCGGGTGTATCTGGCGACACGCGCCGACCCGCCCGTGCCGGTGTTCCAGACCGCGAGCACCATCGTCGTCGAACGGCTGCTCGACCTGCTGGCCGTCGTGTTACTGCTGGCCGGTGCGCTGGTGGCCGGGCCGGTGCCGGACGAACTGCGGGCAGCGGCGGCGGTGGCCGGACCGGCGGCACTGGTCGGCTTTCTGGCGCTGGTGTTCCTGTCGTGGCAGCGGGCACGGGCGCTACGGCTGCTGGCGGTGCTTGTCGGGCGGTTTGATAGCGGGCGAAGTGGCGCTTCACCCCTGCGGCGGCTGTCGGTATGGTTCGCGCAGTTTCTCGACGGCCTGGCGCCGCTGGCGCATCCACGCGCGCTGCTGTACGCGCTGGGCTGGACGGCACTAGGCTGGGGGCTGTCCGTCACCGCCGGTTACGTGTTAATGCTGGCCTTTTACCCGGTCGCCAGTTGGGCGGCGACCTGCCTGTATATCGCGGCTGCCGCCTTTTCGATTGCCGTGCCCGCCCTGCCCGCCAACCTTGGCGCGTATGAGGGTTCGATTCTGCTGGCGCTGGGCGCGGTCGGTTACGGCAACCCACCGGAAGTAGCGGTCGCGTTCGCGCTGGTGGTGCACGGCGTTAACCTGGCCGTCCACGTCAGCACCGGCATGGTCGGCTTTATGCAGGAAGGGATTTCGCTGGCGCAGCTCTCGCAGGGTGTCCAGGGGATGCGCGGCCAGAAGGTTATGGTTCAGGATGAGATTTGAGGAACAGGAAGCCAATCGGATTGAGGCGCAGGCCGGAGCAGGACGAAAACTCAGGATACTGGTGTGCCTGCTGTATTACGTGCCCCACCGCACCGGCCTGACCATCCATGTCCAGCGCGTGGCGGAAGAACTGGCGCGGCGCGGCCACGAAGTCACCGTGCTGACGGCGCGCTACAAAATGAGCCTCCCGCGTGACGACGAGATGTATAACGGCGTGCGCGTGGTGCGGCTGTGGGCGCCGCCCATTCCGATCAGCCGGGGCATGATAATGCCGGCCTACCCCTGGGCCGCCTATGCGCTGATGAAGATGCACGACGTGGTGAGCATCCACACGCCGATGCTGGAAACGGCGCTGATCGCCGTGCTGGCGCGGCTGGCCGGACGCAAAGTCGTGATTACCCATCACGGCGACCTGATTCTGCCGAAAGGGCTGGCGAACAGCATCATCAAAAACACGATGTTCGCCATGTACCGGTTTATGGCGCAGCAGGCAGCGCGTATCATCGCCTACAGCCAGGACTATGCCGAAAACTCGTACTACCTCCGGCCCTTTCTGCATAAGGTGACGCCGGTCTACCCGCCAATTCACATGCCGCCGCCCGACCCCGATCGCGCCGTCCAGCTACGACAGCAGTGGCAAAAAGACGGTGGACCGGTCATCGGCTTCTCCGGGCGCTTTGTCGAAGAAAAGCGGCCTGACCTGCTGATTCGCGCGCTCGAGGTAATCAACCAGACCTACCCCAACGCCCGCGTCGTGTTTGTCGGAGAATACGATATTCCTTACGAAGATACCTGGGAGCGCCATCAGGCTTTGGTCAACCAGTACCGCGACCAGTTGGTTTTTGTCGGGCTGGTGGACGACATGCAGTACATGGCCGATTTTTACGCTGCCTGCGACGTGCTGGCGCTCACCAGCGACACCGAATGTTTCGCGCTGGTGCAGGTGGAGGCGATGCTCAGCGGCACGCCGGTGGTGATGACCGATACCCCCGGCGGGCGCGTGCCGGTGCAGGCAACAGGCATGGGTCGGCTGGCGCCCGCCGGCGACTGGCGCTCGATCGGCGCGGCGCTGGTCGAAGTCATCCGCAACCGGGCGCAGTACGTCAAACCGCGCGCGGAGATCGAGCGCATCTTTTCGTTTCAGGAAACGGTAGACAGCTACGAACGGATTTTGCGCGAGTACGCCGTGCCGGAACGCAAACAGGGTTTATAAGGGGCATGTAGGGGCACGGCAGGCCGTGCCCCTACAGAATAACGATTATTCATAAAAACAGCATGGTAGACCTGGCAACGATTGACCACATGACGCGCAACGAGGCCGACATGGCCTTCAAGAAGCGCGTGCGAACGATCTTTGAGTGGGTGAACCCGCGCGACGACATGACGATTCTCGATTGTGCCTGCGGGCGCGGCTTTTACCTGAACATGCTGCGTTACGTCAGCTGGTGTAAACTGGTGGGGCTGGAACTGGATTGGGACGTGATTCAGAAGGCGCGGCGCAACGTCGGCCATTTGCCGGATGTGCTGCTGACCAACGCCAACGTTTACGCCCTGCCCTACCCCGACAACACCTTTGACGCCGTGATTCTGTCGGAAATTCTGGAGCACGTCGAGCGCGACGTGGACGGCCTGCGCGAGGTCTACCGCGTGTTAAAACCGGGCGGCGTGGCCGTGATCACCGTGCCCAACGCCAATTACCCGTTCTGGTGGGACCCGATCAACAAAACGCTGGAAACGCTGCTGCACACCCACATCGGGCGCGGCCCGCTGGCGGGCATCTGGGCCAACCATGTCCGACTGTACACGCGGGAACAACTGCGCGACAGCGTGCTGGCAGCGGGCTTCATGGTGGAAGAAGAACGCGCCTTCACCCACTACAGCTTTCCGTTTTTTCATAATCTTGTTTACGGCCTGGGCAAGCCGCTGCTGGAATCCGGGCTGATGCCAGCAGCGCTGGCAAATGCCGCCGACCGCACAGCCTTTGACAAAAACAACGGCAGCCTGCTTAATCCGATCAATCTGGGCTTAAAAATTCTCAATTTCTTCGACCGCCCCAACGCCATCAGCGAACCGCCGGGGCGGTCAACCGTGAATCTGTGCATCAAGGGGCGGAAACCGGATGGACGAAGCCTGGAACAACCCACCGCTTGAGGATGATGAGACAGCGGGCCTAAGCCCCACGTCCGAAGCAGACGAAGCCGGTCGGGACGAACCGGCGGTTCGCCCCGACGAAGAACCGCCGGCGGTTCGTGTGGAAGACCTGACGCTGGCCGAATTCCTCGGACACATCTGGCGAACGCCGGGCGAAACCTGGGCCACGCTGAAGCAGGTATTACAAACGCCGCCGGACACGCCGCCGTTGCTCACTGGCGATACCGCGCTGCGCCCGACCGATGCTCCCGTCCGGCGCGCCCCCCGCCCCGCCGTGATACCTGCGCCGCTGCACACCGCGCGCGCCGTGCTGACCGAACGCCTCGCGCCGCTGTCCGCCGACCAGCAGCAGGCGCGGCAGCGCGAGGGGGTGCAGTTCGGGCTGCGGCTGGCCGCGCTGCTCGTCGGGCTGTACGGCAGCGGCATTCTGGCGTTGGAACGCACCGAGCAGCTTGGGTTGAACGTGGGCGGGCCGTATCTGCTGCTGGCCTTTGGGCTGTGGCTGGTGAGCGAAATCTACGGCTCGTGGCCGGCGATCACCCGCTGGCGGCAGGGCCAGCCCCTTTCACCAGTGTCAGAAGTCCCTCAGGACGAGGCCAACTGGACTACCGCCGCCCGTCACTGGCTGCTGGAACGCGGTGTACTGGCCGGCGCCGGGCTGGCGTTCAGTTTGATGGCGGCGGCCTTTAATGCCGGCAACCGCTTCACCGCGCACGGCGTGGTTGCCTGGTTTATCAGCGTCGTGCTGTGGGTGGCTGCCGTTGCCCCGCGCAACTGGAACTGGCGGCGCGGCTGGGCAGCGGTTCGCGCCGTTCGCCTCCGGCGCAGTGCCACATTTTACGCGCTGGTCATGATACTCGTCGTCGGCGCGTTCTTCCGGCTCAATCAGCTCAGCCAGACGCCGCCGGAAATGACCAGCGACCACGTCGAAAAGCTGCTGGACGCGCAGCGGGTGCTGGACGGCAACCCGCAGGTGTTTTTCCCCAACAACGGCGGGCGCGAACCGTTCCAGATGTACGCGATGGCGCTGCTGTCGCAGGTGCCGGGGCTGGGCATGAACTTCACCACGCTCAAGCTGCTGTCGGCGCTGGAAGGCATCCTCACGCTGCCGGTGCTGTGGTGGATGGGGCGCGAGGTCATCGGCAGGGACAACCCGCGTTTGGCTAATCTGGTGGGGCTGGCGCTGGCGGCGCTGGTGGCCGTCAGTTACTGGCACGTCGCGCTCAGCCGCCTGGGACTGCGCATTGTGCTGACGGTGCTGGTCACGGCGCTGCTGATTATTTTCCTGACGCGGGCGCTGCGGCATAACCGGCGCGGCGATTATATTCTGGCCGGGCTGACGCTCGGCTTCGGGCTGTACACCTACCAGGCGGTGCGGATGCTGCCGGTTGTGGTGCTGATTGGCATCGGGCTGGCAATTGTGTTTAAGGCCAGAAACTTCCTCGAACGCCGTGCCTATGCGCTGAACTTCGCCATGCTGGTGCTGGTGGCGCTGGTCGCGTTTGTGCCGCTGCTGACCTTCTCCATCCAGTACCCCGACTATTTCTGGATGCGCACCTCCGGGCGGCTGCTGGGGGATGACGTCATTACCACGCGGGATGAAGCCGGACGGCTGATCGAACGGCAGGCCACGCTCCAGGAGCGCGTGGCGGCCTTCCAGAAGAATTTGCCGGTGTTGATGGACAACATCCGCAACGCGCTGCTGATGTACAACTGGAAAGGTGATGTGCTATGGTTTAACGCCGTACCCAACCGCCCCGCGCTGGACCCGCTGACCGGTACGCTGCTGGTCATCGGACTGGCGGCCTGGCTGGCGCGGCTGTTCCGGCGGCGCGACGTGGCCGACTGGCTGCTGCCGATCATGCTGTTTATCATGCTGCTGCCGTCGGCCTTCTCGATTGCCTATCCGATTGAAAACCCCAGCGCCACCCGTACCAGCGGCACGCTGCCGGAAGCCTACCTGTTTGCGGCGCTGCCGCTGGCGCTGCTGGCGTCGTCGCTGGCGCGGGTGCTGCGTGGCAAACGCGGCCTGCTGGCGGGCGGGACGCTGGCCGGCGTCGCGCTGCTGCTGGCGGGCAGCGCCAACTACCGGACGTATTTCACCGATTACCATGAAGCGTATTTGATCTCATCCCCTGCCCCCTATTCGGAGGCCGGAGCATTCCTGAAAGGCTTTGCTGAAAGCGGCGGAAGTTTTGGTAACGCCTTCATGCTGGCCTACCCGTACTGGTGGGATCACCGCGCTGTGGGCATCGAAGCCGGGTTGATGGACTGGCCCAACGGCATTGTGGACCCGGACGGTGACTCCGGGCCGCAGTCAGCCGCGGACGACGTGCCGCGCTTCCTGTATCTGGCGTCGCAGGCCACCAACGGCTACCGCTTCAACCCGGAAAAGGACATCCTGTTCTTTTATTCGCCCGCCGATGAACGGTCAGACCGGCGGCTGTCGGAACTGTTCCCGAACGGTTACGCCCAGTTGGTCCACAGCCGCAAACCCAACGACGACTTCCGCATCTACCGCGTGCCGGCGCTGGGCACGGAAGGTTTTATTGATTTTGTTGTCCGCACCGGCGCGGCGGGGTGAGGAAAACGGCGTCCGGTGGTGTAAACAGAAAAGCGTAACGCAAAGGCGCAACGAAAAAGCGGAACACAGAGACACAGAGATACAGAGGCACGGAGAAATACATCGGTTGTAGATGACCCGGCGGGTTTGAGTCGGCTTCAGCCGACTTCCCGCCGGAAGATTTAGCCGGATGGCTTTAGCGTTCGGCGATCTACGCAAACAGATCAGGGGTGCATGGTGGAAGCGGTTTCCGGTTCGGAGAGGGTGACGGTTCGCGGCCTGGGATTAACCCGCAGCGATGTGCTGGTCGGCCTGCTGCTGGTGTTGATTCTGCTCGTCGGCGGCTACTTCCGGTTCGTTGGGCAGAACTGGGACGACTTCGTGCGCTTCCACCCGGACGAACGGTTTCTGTCGGACGTGGCCTCCTCGCTCAACCGGGGTTTCCGCGTCAGCAACGATTTTCCGCAGGAGATGCTCGACCGCTGCATCCAGCGTTACCCGGACACCGGTGGTCGCGGCGGCTACTTCGACGCTGAATGTTCGCTGCTGAACCCCAACAACGTTGGGCACGGCCTGTATGTGTACGGCACGCTGCCCACCTTCCTTGTTCGCTGGACAGCCGATATTGTTTCGCAAACCACTGGCGATACCGTGTGGAGCGAATACACCGCGATTCATCTGGTTGGGCGGGCGCTGTCCGCCTTTGCCGAGCTGGGCGTGATTCTGGTGGTGTTTTTTATCGGCGTCGGGCTGCACGGGCGCGCCGTTGGCCTGGTGGCGGCGGCGCTGTACGCCTGCGCCGTGTTCCCGATTCAGCAGGCGCACTTCTGGACGGCGGACGCCATTACGAACCTGTTTGTCGCGCTGGCGATCTGGGCGGCCATTCGCGTCCAGCAGCGGGGCAACGTCCTCACCTATCTCGAATTTGGCGTGTGGTGTGGCGCCGCGCTGGCAAGCCGCATCAACACCGCGCCGCTGGTCGGGCTGCTGCTGGTCGCGTCGGTCGTGCAGCTTTTGCCGGCGCTGGATGGCCGGCTGGCGTGGCGCGAACGCAACCGCCTGTTCATGCACAACTTCGCCGGGCTGGTGGTCGCCGGTTTTTTCACGCTGCTGGTGTTCCGCGTTTTTAACCCCTATGCCTTTATGGGGCCGGGCTTCTTCGGCCTGTCGCTCAACCCGCGCTGGCTGCAGGACCTGGGCGAAGCGCAGCACCTCGTCAGCGGCAACGCCGAGTCGCCCCCCAACTGGCAGTGGGTCGGGCGCACGCGCTACCTGTTTGCGTTTAATAACATGGTGCTGTGGGGCATGGGCATCGCGCTTGGCCTCACCGGCTGGGCGGCGTGGCTGTGGTCCGGCTGGCGGCTGGTGCGCGGCCAGGCCAGGGCGCTGGCGAACCTGCTGCCGTTTATCTGGATACTGGTCTACTTCGGCTGGCTGGGCAACCAGTGGGTCATGTCTATGCGCTATTACCTGCCGCTGTACCCGGTCTTCGCGCTGCTGGCAGGCTGGGCATTGGTCGAACTGGCTCGGCGCGCCGACCGTTCCGGCATTGGCTGGCGCATATTTGCGGCGCGTGCGCTGGCGGTGGTTGTCGTCGGCTTCACGGCGCTGTGGGCGGTTATGTTCACCAACATCTACCGCCACCTGTTCAGCCCGGCGGCGGCCAGCCACTGGATTATGGAGAACGTCTCCGCCGACTTTTCGCTGCCCATCGAAGGGTCGGACACGATCATCAACATCCCCGTCGTCAACCAGTTTAACGGCGACGACATGGCGCTGGAATTCCAGGCGTCGCGTTACGAAGCCGGGCAGAGCTTTGTGGCGGCGTTTGTCGCCCCTGCCGACGGCACGGTTAACCACCTCCACAGCCCGCACCTGGGGCAGATGGACACGACCGGCGGCCCGGCGCTGGTGCGCTTCACCATCGGCTCGTCCGAAGGCGGCGTTGGCCTGTCCGAAGGTGAGATCAACGGCTACCTCCCGCGTGAGGCGCATCCCCTCGGCAGCGCCTACGACATCCCGTTAAGTCCGCCGCTGGCAGTCAAAGCCGGGCAAACCTACAGCTTCACGGTGCAGGTCATCGCCGGCGGACCGGTCATCAGCGCCGGCGCGGTTTTTAACTGGGAAGGCGACTGGGACGAACCCGTTCCGCCAAAGGTGTGTGATTTTCCCGAAGGTGTGACGCTGGCCGACGATCCGCCGCCCGGCCTGAAAGGCCCGCGCGACTGTGGCGGGACGGATTTGTGGTCGGCGCACATCAACGGCTACAAGCTGCAAGTGTACTGGGAGGAGGAAGAATATAAGCGTGAACGCTTCCTCACCGTGCTCAATAACAGCGATTACCTCATCATCGGCACCAATCGCCGCTATGACTCGCAGTCCCGCATCCCGCAGCGCTGGCCAATGACGATGGCCTACTACGACGCGCTGTTCAGCGGTGAACTCGGCTTTGAGCTGGTGCAGACCTTCCACCGCACCTTTGAGTTCGGGCCGCTGCGGGTGTCCGACCAGTATTTGCCGACCTACACCGCGCCCGCGTGGTTAAACGAGTTCGAGGCCGAAGAAGCCTTCCACGTTTACGATCACCCGGCGGTGTTTATCTTCCGCAAGAGCGACTCCTATTCGCCAGAGAAAACGCGCGACCTGCTCTACGGCGTGCCACTCGCCAAACCGTATGACGTGCAGCAGCACTACGCCTGCCCCTGGCTTGCCACCGCGCCGCCGAACCCGGAAAGCGCCGCCGCCTATTACTGCGACCCGGCGCTGGTTGGCGTGGTGCCGCAGGTTTCGCTGCCGGCCAGCGCCGCGCCCACCTTCCTTGAATTTACGCCCGATATGCAAAAAATGCAGACCGAGGGCGGCACCTGGTCAGACCGCTTCGACTCCAGCAGCGCCATCAACACCCAGCCGGCGCTGACGATTATCGGCTGGTGGCTGACCATTGTCATCTTCGGGCTGGCCGCGTGGCCGCTGCTGTTTGCGCTGTTCCCCGGTCTGGTGGACAGGGGCTATGGCTTCGCCAAACTGGCCGGGATGCTGATCGTCGGTTGGGGGACATGGTACGCCGCCAGCGCGCGGCTTCCGGTCTGGTCGCGGCAAGGCATTCTCGCCGGGCTGGTGCTGCTGGCGCTGGTCAGCGCCCTGGTTGGTTGGCGTAGGCGTGGCGAACTGGCGGCTTACGTGCGCGAACACGCCGCGCGGCTGATCGGAATTGAAGCGATCACGCTGCTGGCGTTTGTGTTTTTCCTGGCGATTCGCCTGACCAATCCTGACCTGTGGCATCCGTCCTTTGGCGGCGAAAAGCCGATGGATTTTGCCTACTTCAACGGCGTCCTGCGCAGCACCATCTTCCCGCCGGTTGACCCCTGGCACGCCGGCGGTTTCATCAACTACTACTACTGGGGCTACGTGCTGGTCGGCGTGCCGACGCTGCTGCTCGGCGTCATCCCGTCCATCGCCTATAACCTGATTATCCCGACGCTGTTCGCGCTGACCGGCATCGGCGCGTTCGCGGTGGCATTTAACGTCGTGGCTGCCTGGCGTGAACGCCGCGCCGACGCACTTGACCCCGACAAACCGTACCGCCTCGGCAACCCGTGGGTCGCCGGTATCGCGGCGCTGCTGCTGGCGGTGGTGCTGGGCAATCTGGATACGCCGCGCGTGTTTATCGCCGAGGGGCTGACGCGCACCGGCTTCTACCAGCAGCCATCGGCGTTGCAGGACGCGCTGGTGCTGGAATACATGGAAGCGCACAACAACGAGTCTCCGCCGCCAGAAGCAATGGCGCAGATTGCCGAGCAGGCGCTGCGCGAGTCCAACGACATCACCGCCAGCATCGCGCGCGGCCTGCGCCGGGTGCTGGACGGCGAACTGCTCGACCTGCCGCCGAACCGCTGGTACTGGGCGCCCACGCGCATCCTGTCCGAACCGCCGGTCAGTTCCGGCGGCGCGATAGCCGAAATGCCGTTTTTTACCTTCCTCTACGGCGACCTGCACGCCCACATGATTTCCATGTCCATGATGCTGCTGGTGATGGGCTTCGTCCTCAACGAACTGCTGCTGGCCGGGAACGATACCCGTCGGGGATGGGCAAAATGGCTGGCGCTGGCGTTGGGCGCGGGCACGGTTGGCCTGCTGCGGGCGACCAACACCTGGGACTGGATTACGTTTATGCTGTTGAGCGTCGCCGGGCTGGGCTTCGCCTGGTGGCTGGCATGGCGGCAGGTGGGGCGGCGCTCGCTGGTTGACCTGGCGCTGCGGCTGGGCGGATTCGTTGTCCTCAGCTTTCTGCTGGCGCTGCCATATGCGACGTGGTACGCCTCGGTATACTCGCGGGCGATGCCCTGGGATGGGCCGCGCTCGCCCTTGTGGACGTATATCACCATTTACGGGCTGTTCCTGTTCCTCGTCCTGTCGCTGCTGGTGTGGGATACCGGGCGCTGGCTGCGGAGCGTGTACGTCGGGTCGCTGCGGGGCAAGGGCACGCTGCTGGCGCTGCTGCTGGCCGCCGCGCTGGCGATTCTCGCCGGCATCGTGATTCTGGCGGCGGGCGGCTATCCGGTGACAATCATCGCCGCGCCGCTGCTGCTGTGGATTGCGGTGCTGTTCTTCCGGCAGGGGCAGTCGCGGGAAATGCAGTTCATTCTGGCGCTGGCCGGGCTGGCGCTCAGTCTGTCACTGGGTGTGGAATTTATCGTGCTGGAAGGCGATGTAGGCCGCCAGAACACCGTGTTTAAGTTCTACATTCAGGCGTGGCTGCTGTTGAGCGTGGCGGGTGGCGCGGCCTTCGCCTGGCTGTTGCACAGCGCGGCGCGCTGGGGCGGCTGGACGCGCAGCCTGTGGTTCGCGGTCGGTGGCCTGCTGGTGACGATGGCCGCGCTGTATCCCTTGATGGCGACACGCGGGCGGGCGCTCGACCGTATGGCCGAAACGCCGCTGACGCTGGACGGCATGGAGTATATGAAAACGGCGCTGCTGTACGAAGGCAGCACCGACGTGCTGCAAAACAACCCGTCCGCCGCGCCGTTCCCGCTGTCCGGCGATTACAATATCATCCGCTGGTTGCAGGAGAATGTGCAGGGCACGCCCGTGATTATGGAAGGCCGCGCCGACCGCGAATATCGCTGGGAGAGCCGGATTTCGATCTACACCGGCCTGCCGTCGGTCAACGGCTGGAACTTCCACCAGCGGCAGCAGCGCACCTTTGACCCGATGCCGCGCATGGTGGAGCAGCGCGTGGCAAACATCAACGCCTTTTACACCACGCCGGATGTGGATACGGCGATGACCATCCTGCGACACTACCACGTGGAGTACGTCATCGTCAGCGACTTCGAGCGTGCCTATTATCCCGCCAGCAGTTTTACCAGGTTCGACCGGATGGTTGAGGAAGGACTGCTGGAGGTGGTGTATAAAGAGGGTAACTCGGTGATTTACCGCGTGGTGGGTGGCAGGCAGACGGCGCGGGCGACAAACGCCAACGGTTAACCCGTAGGGGCACGATATATCGTGTCCCTGCCAAAAGGTTGGAAAGGTTGTACAACGTAGGGGCACGGCATGCCGTGCCCCTACACCGGCATTTGGCGAATACTTTGAAAGCGAGAATGATTTCACAGTGATTTTGGACTGGCTCGCCCGCGAGGGCTGGATGATGATTAGCTGGTGGGCGTTGGCGGCGGCGGCAGGGCTGGCGGCCTTCCCGCTGTGCGCGCGTGTGCTCAACGGCTTGCCCGATAAGGGTTATACGCTGGCGCGCGCCGCCGGTCTGCTGCTGGTCGGTTACACCTTCTGGCTGCTGGCGAGCCTGGGCTTTTTGCAGAACACGCCGGGCAGCATCCTGCTGGCGTGGCTGATCGTGCTGGTGGTTGGGCTGGCGGCGCAGGCGCGGCAGCCGCTGGACTGGCGCGCCTGGTGGCGCGATAATCGCCCGGTGGTGATCGCCGGTGAACTGCTGTTTGCGGCGCTGTTCCTCGGCTGGGCTGTCGTGCGGGCG
This sequence comes from Chloroflexota bacterium, assembly GCA_016223085.1. Taxonomy (GTDB): domain Bacteria; phylum Chloroflexota; class Anaerolineae; order Aggregatilineales; family Phototrophicaceae; genus CFX2. The sequence goes on along the minus strand of JACRPS010000020.1, from coordinate 117,650 downwards.
CACCAGCCGGAACTGCGCACGACCGAAAAGCCGATGGATTTGCTGTTTATCAGCAGCATCATGCGCAGCGACACCTTCCCACCCAACGACGGCTGGCTGGCCGGTTACGCCATCAGCTACTACTATTTCGGCTACACGCTGGCCGCGATGCTGTCCACCCTCAGCGGTGTTGCCAGCACCATCGGCTACAACCTGTGGAACGCCATGCTGTTCGCGCTCACCGGCCTGACCGCGTTTGGCGTGGTTAATAACCTGGTGCGGGCGCGGATGCTGCATCCTCACCCCCTGCCCCCCACTCCAATAAGTGGGGGGGAAGGTAGGGGCGAACCGACGATTCGCCCCTACAGCCACAATAAACATAACATCCCATCACATCGTCCGGCGCTGCTGACCGGGCTGCTGGCAGCAGTCATGGTCGTGCTGATGGGCAACTTCCAGGCCGCGCTCATCGAAATCCCCTACTGGACACGCACCGCCCCGGAGTGGTATCTGCGCTTCTGGGGCACGCAGGAGCGTATGGCCTATCCCGAACGCGAACAGGCCCGCGCCGCCGGCATCCCGGATAACCAGCCGGTGACATTGTTTCCGGTAGACATCCTCGATCCGGCCAACGCCGGATCAACCTACTGGTGGTGGTTCCGCGCCAGCCGCGTGCTGACCGATTACAGTCTGGACGGCACGCTCGCGCCGGGCGCGCAGCCGATTGACGAGTTCCCGCAGTTCAGCTTCCTGCTGTCGGATAATCACCCGCATGTGATGGCGCTGCCGTTCGCGGCGCTGGCGCTGGGGCTGGCGCTCAATCTGCTGCTGGCCGGGCGCGACCCCACGCGCGGCGACGTGCTGTTTTACGCGCTGTGCGTCGGCGCGTTGGTGTTCCTCAACACCTGGGACGGCCCGATTTACATGCTGGCGCTGGTCGGCGCCGATGGGCTGCGGCGGCTGCTGCGGCGCGGCTGGCTGCGACCGGTGGACTGGTGGTGGATGTTTAATCTGCTGCTGTCGCTGGGTGTGCTGACGCTGATTTTTTACCTGCCGTTTATCATCGGCTTCCGGTCGCAGGCGTCGGGTTTGCTGCCAAACCTGATTTACCCCACCTTCCTGCCGCATTACTTCCTGATGTTCGGGCCGTTTATTCTGATTCTGACGCCGTTTCTGATCGGGCAGGCGGCGCGGGCCGGACACAGCATGAACTGGCGCGCCGGTTTGCAGGCCGCTGGACTGGTGCTGCTGGCGCTGGTGGTCGTTTTGCTGGGGCTGGTGCTGCTGGCGCAGTTCGTGCCGGAGTTACGCGGCGTCGCCCTGCGCTTCGTGGACGAAAACGGCGGCTTCGGCGCGGTGCTGCCTGCCCTGCTGGGGCGCCGGCTGGAAGCCCTGCCCACGCTGCTGCTGCTGCTGGCCGGGCTGGTTGTGATCGTGGCGCGGCTGTTCCCCCGCCCGCTGCCCCCGGCGGAAGAAGCAGCGGCGGTGATCCCGACGACCTTCCCCTCCACCGGCTTCGCGCTGCTGCTGGTGGCGCTCGGCATTGGCCTGACGCTCGTGCCGGAGTTTTTCTACCTGCGCGACAATTTTGGCACGCGCATCAATACCATCTTTAAGTTTTATTACGCGTCCTGGCTGCTGTTCAGCCTTGCCAGCGCCTACGCCGTGTACCGGGTGCTGGCTGGCAGCCCACGTCGAACGCCCACCCCGGTTCAGCGAACGGCCTTCAGCGCGCTGGCGCTGGTGGCGCTGGCGCTGGGCATGGTCTACCCGGTGCTGGCGATTCACAATCGTATGTTCATCGAAACCGGTCGCGCCCGCAATGACGACAACCGCCCCCTGACGCTGGACGGCGCGACCGCGTTTGGTATCGCCCGCAGCGACATCGAGGCGATTCAGTGTTTTAACCAGCAGGTACCGGGCGATGATGTGATTGTGGCCGAAGCCGTTGGCGGCCCGTATAATCCGGCCTTCGGGCGTGTGGCGTCGCTAACGGGCGTTCCGGTTCTCATCGGCTGGGAGAACCATGAACGCCAGTGGCGCGGCCCAACCTATGACGCGGCTGCCGGGTCGCGGGCGGAGGACATCCGCCAGTTGTACAGCGATCTGCGCTGGGAAAATGCGCAGCAGATCATCCAGCGTTACGGCATTAATTACATCTTCTACGGCAGCAGCGAACGCTCGACCTACGGTTCGACCGGCGAGGAGAAATTCCAGGAGTTTTTGCAGCCGGTGTGCGACGTGGGCGACAGCCGCTTCTACCGGGTGACGCCGGAGGCGGTGCAGACCGCCAGCGAATAGAGGAAAAGCGTAACACAGAGGTTCAGAGACACAGAGTTTTATCAACAATATGGTTTGCAGCTACTTATGAAACGAACACCTGATGTGTTTTCCCGGCGGGTTGGAGTCGGCTTCAGCCGACTTCCCGCCGGAACAGTCAGCCGGACGGCTTTAGCCTCCGGCGATCAACAGAGGTCCAGGGGAATGAGCAACCACAGGGTTGTCGGCTTCAGCCGACTTCCCACCGGAACAGTCAGCCGGCCGGCTTTAGCCTCCGGCGGTAAGGCGCAAAACGATCATGGAACTGACTCGAAACAGGCTGGTTGACGACCGGGAGGCGCCGCAGCCCCGGCGGTTGACACTGCCGCTGGAAGTGGCAGCGTATATTGCGCTGGCGCTGCTGGCGCTGGTGCTGCGGTTGGCGGAACTGGACACCGTACCGCTGTCCGATGCCGAAGCGCGGCAGGCGCTGGCAGCATGGCGCGTTGCCTGGCCGAGCGCGCCGGGTGAGGCCATCGTGCCGAACAGTCCGCTGCTGTTCGCGCTGCACGTGTTTAGCTTCAGCACGCTGGGCGGCAGTGAGTTCACGGCACGGCTGTTTACGGCGCTGGCGGGCGTGGCGCTCATCCTGTCGCCGCTGCTATTCCGCGACCTGCTGGGACGAACGCGGGCGCTGGTTTTCAGTCTGCTGCTGTTTTTCTCACCGTCGCTGCTGATCGCCTCGCGGGCTGACAGCCCGGTTGTGTGGACAATGCTTGTCACCGCGCTGGGGTTGTGGGCGTTGTGGCGCTACTGGAACACGCGGCGAGGCGGGTATGCTCTCCTGACAACCGTGCTGTTCGCGGCGGCGCTGCTGCTGACCGACCCAACCGCGCCGGTCTTCGCGCTGATTCTGCTGGGTGCGGCGGCATTTGCGCTGTGGCGAACGCGAACGGACGATGACGTTAACAATGGGCTGGCACTGGCGCAGGAACGGTTAAGTGGCAGGGTCTGGCTGTCGGGGCTGCTGCTGGCCGGGCTGGTAGTTGTGATCGTCAGCACGCTGTTTTTGACCTATCCTGCCGGTTTAAGCGCGGTTGGCGCTCTGCTGGGCAGCAGCGTGCGCGGGCTGACAGCTCCGCAGCCAGGCGCGTATACCCTCTACCCCATCTGGATTACCCTGTTTTACGAGCCGGTGCTGCTGCTGTTTGGCGTCGCTGGCGCGGTCTGGCTGGCACGCAACGGCCAACTGGGCTTGATCGAACGCTTCTTCACCGGCTGGCTGATCTTCGGCGTCGTCGCTTCGGTGCTGTACGCCGGCGCGGGCGCGGACAACGCGCTGTGGCTGGTGCTGCCGCTGGCGGGACTCACGTCCCGCATTGTCATCGAACTGCTGCGCGACACCGACCGGCTGTACTGGTACGCGCCCGGTTGGGCCAAATGGGCGCTGGCGCTGGCGCTGGTCGGGCTGCTGGTGGTGCTGTCCGTGCATACGCAGGCGCTGGGCCGCGCGCTGCTCAAATCGCCCGAAGGCGCGGTGCAGATCAACCAGGTGGACGCCCGCAGCGCCGTGTGGGTGCTGGTGGCGCTGCTGTTTATCGTCACTGGCTACTTTATGGCTGGCAGTGTGTGGGGCGCGGGCACGGCGATACGCGGCTGGGCGCTCGGCCTGCTGGCGTTCGGGCTGGTGACGAGCCTGGGCGCGGGCTGGAACGCCGCCGTTTATGACGCCGATAACCCGGTCGAGTTCTGGCACACCCAGCCGACCAGCCGCGACACGTTTCTGCTGCGGCAAACGCTGGCAGAACTTTCCGACCGTGAAAGCGGCGGCTTCCCGGCTATCGAGATCAGCGTACTGGCGCCGCCGGATGGCGCGGTGGCCTGGCTGCTGCGGGATTATCATAACACACGCTTTATCCGGGATGTGAGCGAAGCGCGGACGCAGCCGATTGTCCTGCTGCCGGAACTGGTGGAGCCGCCGGATTTGGGCGGCAGTTACGTCGGTCAGACGTTTACGATCACGCGTGGGTGGAGTTCGCAGACCGTCCGGCTGGCGGACTATCCGGCCTGGTGGTTGCAGCGTGAAGTGCGGACGCGCCCCGCGCCGCTGCAACGGATTGTGCTGTGGCTGCGGCAGGATATTTATAACGGCGTGCCGTTTGAAGCATTTACGGGCTAGGAACCTTGTCCATAAACCCTCCGTAGGGGCACGGCATGCCGTGCCCCTGCCGACAGACAGAAGAGGTTTACGGATAGATACTACGGAAACGGGCAGCGCGGCGTGTATAATCACCGGGTAGTTGCAACCAACCGAGGCAAATGATGACCGAGCCGGAAACCATCGAGGCGCTGATCGGGCGCTGTCTGCAGGGCGATCAGGGCGGTTTTGCCGAACTGTACGACCGGTACGCGCCTGCCGTTTATCGCCTGTGTTACAGCCTGCTGCTCGACCGGCAGGACGCCGAGGATGTGGTGCAGGAGGCGTTTGTTTACGCCTTCCGCAACCTGCACCGCTACGACGCGGCGCGGGCGGCGTTTAAAACCTGGCTGTTTACGATTGCCCTTAGCCGCTGCCGCAACCTGTACCGGCGCAAACGGCTGCCGCTGCTCAACTTTTCGCTGCTGCTCTCGACCGATCTGCCCGCGCCCCGGTCGGAGATGCCGGAAACCACGCTGGCGCAGCGGGACGTTCATGCCGCGCTGCTGGCGGCGCTCAAGGAGCTGTCGCCTACCCTGCGTGAAGCCGTCATTCTGCGCTACGGGCACGGCCTGACCTACCGCGAAATGGCAGATGTGCTGGGCTGCCCGCAGAAAACGGCGGAAAGCCGCGTCCGATTGGCGCATGATCGGCTGCGCGGGCGTTTATCATCCGAAAGTGTACTGGAAGAATGGGTCGGCCTTGAATTATCATGATGACGTGTCGAAACTGCCAGGCGCATCTGGTCGCCTACCTGCATAACGAACTCTCGCCGCACCTGCGGCGGCGCGTGGCCTATCATCTGGACGACTGCCCGGTGTGTTACGCCGTGTACGTCTGGCAGCGCGATCTGGCGCGCGACCTGCAGAACGCCGTGCCGCTGATCGGGCGGGGCAGCCAGCCGCGCCTGAACCGCGTCTGGGCAGCGGTGCAGGCCGATCTGGCGCAGCCGCGCCGGACGCCGCTTTTTTACCAGGCGCGTTACGGTCTGGCGATGCTGGCCGCTGCCCTGACGCTGCTGTTCCCCTGGGTGTTCAGCGGCCATGACGTAACACTGGCCGCGCCTCCCACCCAGCCCGCGCCGCTGCTGGCGGTGCAAACGGCAGGTGTGACCGCGCCGCTGCCAGCGGGCACAGCGGTCGCCCTGTCCGTGACCCTGAATGACGGCCCGGCTACCCCGGAAGCTCAACCCCGCGGCCTGCCCGCCCCCGGCGCGACCGCTGCTCCTGATGATGAGGGACTATGACGACGATTCACCAATCACCTGCTGACCTGATCGAAACCGAAACGCCGCCGGCCAGCCGTCTGCTGGGGCGGTCGTTCACCTTCAACTGGGAAGTCGCCGTCTATCTGGTGATTCTCCTGCTGGCGATCTTCACGCGGTTTTACATCCTGGGGGACCGCGTGATGAGCCATGACGAAAGCCTGCACACCAAGTTTTCGTATGACCTGTATAGCGACGGCATCTTCCAGCATACACCGCTGATGCACGGGCCGCTGCTGTTCCACATGACGGCGCTGATGTACACGCTGTTCGGGGACAACGACTTCACCGCGCGGATTTATCCCGCCGTGCTGGGTGTGTTGATGGTGATGTATCCCCTCCTGCTCAAACGCTGGTTGGGACGCTGGGGCGCGATTCTGGCCTCGATCATGATCCTGATCTCACCGCTGCTGCTGTATTACAACCGTTACATCCGCGAGGATACGCCCTCGATCTTCTACACCCTCATCATGGTGTATTGTACCTTTGTGTACCTGGATGGACCACGCCACCTGCGGCGCAAGGCGCGCTGGCTGTACATCTTCGCCGCTGCGATGCTTGCCAGCATGGCGTCGAAGGAAGTGGCGTTTATGTACATCGCCATTTTCGGCAGTGTGCTGACGCTGTACTGGCTGGTGCGGCTGGGGCAGTACTTCTTTAAACTGCCGGGGCGCACCATCTTCTATTTCCTGTCGCTGGCCGTGCTGCTGTCCGGCGTGGCCGCGCTGGGTATGTATGTGGTGCTTTCGGTTAATCCGTTGGATACGGCGCTGGCGCTGGGCGCGGGGACGCTGGAATTTACGACTCTCATCACCTGGTCAGGGCTGACCTTCGGCGCGACTTTCCTGCTGATTCTCGGCACGCTGCTGTGGGCCTACCGGCGCCGCAGTATGCCGCGTATCGTCTGGGGCGATCTGCTGCTGCTGATCGTGCTGATCGTGGCCGTTTGCGCCTTCTTCATCTACATCGAAGAACGGTCGCACGTCACCACCCAGAGCGGCGCTGCCCCCGCCGCGCCCGCGATTCCCGGACAGGAAGGGACAGCAACGACGGCCAGCGCTGGCTTCCGTCCGGGTGTGCTGTACGCTACCTATGCCGGTGCGCTTGTGCTGATCGCCTTCCTGATCTTCACCGCCCGCCGGGGCTGGTGGTGGACGCTGTACCGCTTCCGCGAACTGGACATCCTGTGGTTGATGGGCACGCTGGTTTTGCCCTGGCTAACGCCGTTCCTGGTATCGTTGACCGGTGTCACCGCGTCCGACTATACCGCCATCGGTCAGGCCGCGCCGGAGTTTATCAAGAGCATCCTGCCGGTATCCACGCCAGATGCCATCGGCAAAACCTTCCTCGCCCTCCAGTTTGTTATCCCGATGTTTGCCGTTGCGATCACGGCGGGGCTGGTCTGGAACGCCAAACGCTGGGCGATTGCCAGCGGCATTTATCACCTGTTGTACGTGTTTTTCTTCACGACTGTGTTTACCAACATGGCCGGGCTGTCCGGTCTGTACACCAGCCTCGATTACTGGCTGGAGCAGCAGGCTGTCCGGCGCGGCAACCAGCCGCAGTATTATTATCTCATCCTCATCATGCCGTTTTACGAATTTTTACCCATCATCGGCAGCATTCTGGCGATGATCGCCGGGTTGGCTTATTTCTGGCGCTTCCGCCGCGAACGGCTGGAAGCCGGCGAGGCCGAGGCCGAAGCCGCCGACCGGGTGGCAACGCTGCCGCCGGAGGAGCTGGCAAACGGCGCGGGCGACGTGGTCGTGGTGGCAGCGCCGGACGACGCCCCGGTCACCGCATTGGACGAAAAACCCAAACGCAGGCGTCGCCCCCTGTACGCTCTCGGCGGCACGGATGTCGTGGCCGATGCCGAACGGCTGACGCGGCCTTCGTTCCTCATCTTTGTGTCATGGTGGGCGATCTTCATGCACATTGCGCTGACGCTGGCCGGTGAAAAAATGCCCTGGCTGGGCACGCACCTGACCGTGCCGCTGATCTTCCTGGCGGCGTGGTTCTTCGGGCGTGTCTTTGAGCGTGTCCGCCTGCCGGCCTTCCTGCAGGACGGCTGGCTGTATCCGCTGCTGTTCCCGATTCTGTTTGTGGCGCTGGCGCAGGTGCTGTCGCCGGTTCTGGTCGGGCCGCCGGTCGGTGGCTTGCAGCAGGCGCAGCTTGCCCGTACCTACCAGTGGATCGCCGGGTTGGTGATCGCCGTGATTGTCATTTACGCCCTGTATCGGCTGGCGCGCCGCACTGGCTGGGGACAGCTCCGGCTGATGGTCGGCGTGGCCACCTTCGCCGTGCTGGCGTTTATCACGCTGCGCTCCGCCTGGATGGCCTCGTTTATCAACTACGATCTGGCGACGGAATACCTCGTCTACGCCCACGGCGCGCCAGCCAACAAGTTTGTCACCGAACAACTCGAAGAAATGAGCCGCCGTATCACCGGCGGTCTGGACATGAAATTCGCCTACGATTACAAAATCTCGTGGCCGGGCGCCTGGTACTTCCGCCACTTCACCAATGCGGTTTACATGGGCGAAAGTGTCAGCCCGCGCACGATGGAAGACGCGGTCGCGGTCATCGTGGGTGATGAAAACCGCGCCGCGGTCGAAGCCGCGCTGGAAGACCGCTACTTCCGCTTCGACTATCTGCGGCTGTGGTGGCCGATGCAGGATTATTTTGGTCTGACGCCGCAGCGCGTCGTCAGCACCTTCGACTTCTCACCGGGAAACACCGTCGCCGCGCAGACCCGCCGGGGCATCTTCGACATCTGGTGGTGGCGCGATTACACCACCTATGGCGAAGCGGTGGGCAAGGAGTTTAAGGTCACGTCGTGGCCGGTAGCCGATCGGATGTACGTGTTCATCCGCAAGGATGTAGCTTCGCAAATCTGGAATCTGGGTGTCGGCGAAGGTTCGGCGGCCAATCCGCTGACCGAATCCACGCAGGCCAATCTGTGTACCGCCAACTGGCAGCAGTTGATGGCGAGCCGCGTGGTCGGCGGCATTGGCGCGGCGCAGGGGCAGTTGAACAGCCCCCGTCAGGTGACGGTCGCGCCCGACGGCAGGATTGTCGTCGCCGAGGAGTTTAACTACCGTATCTCCGTGTTTAACCCGGATGGCACGCTGGCGTTCAGCTTCGGCCAGCAAGGCAGCCAGCCCGGGCCGTACTTCGAGCGACCGAACGGTGTTGCGGTCGCGCCGGATGGTAGCATTTATGTGGCGGATACCTGGAACTACCGCGTGCAGAAGTTCACGCCGGAAGGCGAGTACGTGACCAGTTGGGGACAGCGCGGCGAGTACGGCGCGGCGGCGCAGGCTGAGCCGACCGATGGTTTCTGGGGGCCGCGCGCGGTGGCGGTGGACAGCGAGGGACAGGTGTACGTGGCTGACACGGGCAACAAGCGCGTCCGTGTCTATACTGCTGACGGCCAGTGGCTGCGCGACATCGGTTCCGGCGGCAGCGGCAACGGCCAGCTTGACGAGCCGTCCGGTCTGGCAATTGGCCCGAACAATCTGCTGTACGTGGCCGACACCTGGAACCGCCGCATCTCGGTGTTTAATCTGGACGGCAGCCCGGCGAACCTGTTTGCAGCGTCCGATGGGACGCTGACGAACAACTTCCGCGTGCGCGCCTGGTTTGATGACCTGGGCAACCGCCCCTATCTGGCAGCGGACGGACGGCAGAATTTGCTGTACGTCACCGACCCCGACGCCGGGCGTGTGCTGGTGTATGATCTGAACGGCGCGTGTGTTGGCTCGTTCGGGCAGTTGAACCGCGAAGGGCCGGGCGCGTCGGAATTTGCCAGCATCGGCGGCATCGCAGCGGATGCCGGCGGCAACGTATGGGTTGCCGACGCCGGTTCCGGGCGGCTGCTGCAATTTGTGCCCTTCCCGCGCCTGGATGTCCCGGCGGTGGACGGTAGCCAGAACGGCGGCATTATTCTGGAATTCACGCCGGAAGTGACCGTCGAAAGTGGTGTTCTTACCGGCGATGTAATTAGCGAAACAACACCGGAAGCAACCGAACAGCCGGAGGCGACGGCGGAAGGCTAAGCCCGCAGCAGTTGGTGGGGCGGCCCAAACACGGTCGCCCCCTGCTTGACAGCGCCTGCCGCCATGCTATAATTACCATCAAACGCGGGTGTAGCTCAGTTGGTAGAGCACTTGCTTCCCAAGCAAGGTGTCACGGGTTCGAATCCCGTTACCCGCTCCTCAACCAAAAACCGCCTCAGACACAGGGCGGTTTTTGCTTTTGAAACCAGGGACACCAATCCGTAACCAAACAGCCCTCAACGGAGGTAATCTCACGGAACTGTGAGATGCTATCGCGGATTTGTAACCTCTTTATACCCTAATATTATATTATAATTTGCAAAAACATCATACGACTGCTCCACCCGGCAAGTCGTTTAACTTCTGCCCCGCTAATCCTGTCATTCTCCCCCCCCTGCTGGCAGGAAGGGTTTCGGATCGTCAAAGGGCTTGATCAGACGAAGCACTAATGTATTCTGCATACTGTTCAAGCCATCATGACTACTGAAGCATCACCACTTCTGTAAGGCAATTGAGTGATGCCACATCAAGCGCATCACTGGTTGAACAGGTGCAAGTATTTTTGACAAACGATATTAGCGGTTATCATCTGGACGGCTCGAAGATTGCATACTCCCTAATCCGGCTTCACGCGCTCGAATCGCCGCCTGTGCCCGGTCGGCAACCTGCAACTTGCTGAAAATATTGGATACATAGTTACGTACCGTTTTCATGCTGATGACCAGCTTTTCAGCAATTTCCGCATTGGTTTGTCCATCGGCGATAAGCGACAGGATTTCCCGCTCGCGCTCGGTCAGTTCCGGGAAAAGCTCTGGTCGTGATGCTGGCTGAAGATTGGCAAAGAACTGCATCAGGCGTGCCGCGATTTCAGGACTGAACAGCGATTCCCCATTCGCCACCGCTCGCACCGCGCGCAGCAGCACAGCCTGGTCAGCGCCCTTTAACACATATCCACGCGCTCCGGCGCGCATCACCGCAAACACCGAGTCATCATCCTGGAACATCGTCAGCACGATGATGCCCACATGCGGGCTGGTACGTAGAATCTGGCGTGTCGCCTCAATACCGTTGATGTCGGGCATTTGAATATCCATCAGAATCACGTCGGGTTGAAGTTCCCTTGCCAGCCTGAGTACTTCCTTGCCACTAGCTGCCTCGCCCACGATTTCAATATCCGGGATGGAGGCCAACAGCGCCCGCAAGCCGTCTCGAAACAGGGTGTGGTCATCGGCGATTAATACCCGGATTGTTTCCATTCGACTCCCTCAGTCGCTATGGTATGCCCAGATGATAGAGGTAGACGGGCCATCACCCCTGTTCCCCCATGCGGCAGCGCTTCAGTGATACACGTTCCCCCTAATTCCTCGGCGCGCTCCCGCATCGAGGTCAGTCCCACGCCTGCCCGAATAACATTGGGCAGCCCTCGTCCATCGTCGGTGACTTCCAAACATAAGTCGCCGGAGAGCGAAAGCCGGACGCAACAGTGTTCCGCCGCAGCATGACGGCTTACGTTGGTCATGGCTTCAAGTGCGATACGATAGGCAGCGACTTCAACGGCTGCCGGGAGTGGCGGTGTGCTTTCGGGTGCTTCCAGGGTGATTTGCACCCCCTGCACCTGATTGTTTGAAGCGATATGCTCTTTCAATGCGCCGACCAATCCAAGTTCATCCAGGGCGGGTGGTCGTAGATCATAGGCGATGCGCCGGATGTCCGCCAGCGCCTCCTGCATCTCCGTTTTGAGTTCCACAGCCATTTTCTTTATGGCAATTGGATTACTGTCCGCCAGATTATGAACTGCATCGAGTTTGAACGACATCGCGGCCAGCACCGGGCCAAGCCCATCATGCAGGTCACGTCGAAGGCGTCGGCGCTCTTCTTCGCGGGTTGTCACCAGCCGTTCGCGGGAACGCTGCAAATCCTGCGTCAGACGCACATTATAGGCAGCAATTCCCGCCTGCCGCGCGATGGTTTCCAACAGTCGCCTGTCAGTCAGAGAGAACGATTCACCTAGCGTGCGCGGCGCAAGAATCATCTGACCGATGGGTTCTGTCTGATAAACCAGTGGGAGGGTTTCCGTTTCATCTGCGAGTACATGGTTATATCCAGAACTGCGTGTGTATTCTGCGACCACCTTAAAGTAATCACCATCCTTCAGAGCGATAGCTGCATAGGGCAGCTTGAGGGCTTCGGCAACGGTTTCCACAATCGTCGGGAGAACCGATTGCGACGCGACTACGACTTCGAGGCGTTCGGAGAGCCGACCTAACACGGCGTATGGATCGTCGCGTTCACCGTACATCAGCCGGTTCACGCCGCGTTGTAAGCGCTCCCGCAGTGGTTGAAACGAGATGGCGACGATGCCCGTTCCAAAGAGCGAAATCGGCAGACTGCCGCCTGTCTGAAGCAACATCCCCAATGCACCGACGATGACAACATAGAGGACAACAACGAGGGCTGTCAGCGACCCGTAGACCAGCGTGCGATTAACGAGAATGTGAATGTCCCATAGCTGGTAGCGCAGGATTGCAAACCCAGTAGCGATGACAATGTTAACAAGCGTAATGTCAATAATAACAATCCACAACTCCTGGGTTATCGGACTATCCCCCCAGATCAACCAAGGGATAGCACCCAGAATATTACCCGCAACCACGATGACTCCCGCGATTGTCAGCCACTTTAATTGAGCGCGTTCTATCCCGGCAGCTTTACGAAAACGAACGACGATGGAGGCGATTGAGCCGAATATACCTAACAGAAGCAGCGGGGCAGCAACTGTCATCAGTGCGTTCCTGAAGTCCGCAGGGTCCTCAATTCCAAAGGGATGGAATCCTATAAACCTCATCCCCTCCAGCGAGTCAGGATAAATAGCCATGCTGAAGGTGTATACGGCGATGCCCAACCCTGCTGCCCAGGCGACCGGACGCCAGCGCGTGGACAGGAGTTTTCCGTCCGGGAACAGGAGCAGGGTAAACGTTATGGGCAGCAGCGCGTTCGGAATCCATATCCAGGTACTTAACCAACCGACCATTACTGTCCCCGGCAGTGACACGTTCATCAGGACAAGTTTGTCGTACGAAGCGTATCCCGCCGATAGCATATTCAGCGCGCTGAGAAACCCGATGGCGCTGAATATCCAGCCTATCGGATTACGTGGGTGACGCGACGCGACCAGCGCCCCGACCACGCCATAGGTGAGCGTCAGCACGGGTGTGAAGAACTGGTGGCTGAAGGTCACGCCGCGTCCACTGACTACCAGCGCAAGGATGCTGATGACCAGCCCGGTTATGACCAATAGAACGGAGAACACAGCGATTGACCAGGACAGCCGCTGGGCAGTTTTTTCGCTCATGGCTTTTTCACCCTGAACTTGTCGCACTCATGCTTGTGCTAATAGTATCATGAAGCGCCGGTTGATTGCGCGCCGGTGCTGCCTACCGCTGAGTCAGCAGCGCAATTCCAATGATGAGCGGCGCGACATGATGAAGTACGGGATAGTAGATGTCACGCGGGCGAACGATGAGCATGACCAGTAACCAGCCCAGATTCCAGATGATCGTCACCCATCCTACCCAGCCTGCCACCAGTCCGGTTTGCAGAAGCGATACACCAAAAGACGCCTGAGCCAGGAAAGCCATGATGACATACAGCACAATCTGAGGATTGAGCCAATCACGCTTGCCAAGATACGCAGTTTCGGCTGCCACTACAACCACCGCGCCGAAAAAATAAGCCGCCATGCCCAACCGCGCGAAGATCGAATCTCCGGCAGCGTGCAGCATATCGTCCAGCAGCACTAGCCCCAGCACGGTTGCCAGAACCGCCGCGACGACAAAACCTCGTTCCCAGATCAGATGAGAAGCCTCCTCGATTTGCCACTTTGAGATTGCTCTACCGAAGTAGAGCATGCCGCCAAACCCAAACACAACAAAACTCAGAGCAAGCAGGCTACCTGCGGCGGTACGTTCTGATAAACCCTGGTTAACCATTCCACTCAGGATTACCAGACCAATGCCAATAGCGATAATGGCCGTGAGTGTGATAGCGCCGTTCCGGGACATGGTCCAGGTTCTCATGCTGCTTCTCCTCTACGTTACCGAAAAGTCCCCTGATAACCCAGGAGTCGTCCGAAAGGCGCAAGCCCCATCAGCAGCAGTTGCACAGGACGTGGTGGCTTCGTCACCCGCATGACCTGATCGTACTCCCGTATCAAAACGGCCATATGGAATACATTGGCAGGTATTCCCTTCTCATTGAGTTTTCCTGCCCTGGCGAGAGCAAAGTAGGTATCGAAGAAGTCTTCGATCTTGAGCGCCGGGCGAAATTCCTGAATGGCGTGCACCTCTTCGTCGCTGTCATTCCAGAAGTAATGCGGAACGTTACGGGGAATGTCTACTGCCTGGCCGGGTCCCACTATCCGCTCGTTACCAGCGATACAAAAGTGCAGTTTTCCAGACAGCACCTCGCAGCGACTCTCCTGGAACGGATGTACATGCTCCGGTTCTGCGGGTTGGTGCGGTGGATGGAAGGTTTCGGTGCGAAGGTAAGCACCACCGGTATCGGCGGCGGTTCGGAGAAAGATGGTACGCTGCCCGGTACGCGAGTTCAGGATTTCGCTGCCTGATTGAGCCATATTTTTCCTCCTGTGATAACCGATGAATTTCCTTGACTATACAGCGGGAGACTTCACCAGAACTGCTGTCCGTACCTCGCGCACCAGTCGCCATGCGCGCACCGCCAGAAATCCGGCAACGCCGAAGAGCAGCACCGCCAGCACCGGATGCAATGCAGCGATGATTGGCGCTGACCCTCGCAAGAAAATGACGACATCCGCCAGCAGAACATAGACAACAAGGGCGAGCCACGTAAACGGTTTCATCGGGCTAGGCAATCGGCCTGTGTAAGCCAGAACAACCATCAGCAGCGGTGCGATTGCTAAACCATGACCCAACCCGGCGTGGGTTTGCAGGCTCGGGCGTCCGCCTAAAAAGGTCAACCCAATCAGAAATACCTGCATCAAAATCCCGGCCACAAAGAGCCACGCGACGGCGGCATAAGCATAGCGGGAGAATCGTTCTCTCGACTCCATCCTGTCCTCCTATCCATCAAAGCATAATCATCGCTGTCCAGATATTTCCGAGATTCAAGGGAAGCTGCTGCCAGTGATCGCCGTAATCCGCCGTATGCCAGACATCGCCGTTGCTCAAACCGGCATAAAGATGACCCGGTGTGTTGCGGTCGGTGAGCAGCGCGTAGGGCATGTGGTTTAAGGGCTGCGGCAGGCCGCCGTTCAGCTTTTCCCATGTGCTGCCGCCCATCGAGCGGAAAATGGACGCTTGGGCATTGTCTGCGCTGTGTGCCTTCATCGGGCCGGGCGACACCGAGACATACATCACCTCCGGGCGCGCCGGGTCTGCGGCGGCTGCCCAGCCGTAGTGGCGATCAAGACCCTGCTTGGCCTGCGTCCAGGTGTTTCCGGCGTCGCGGCTGAACGCAACTCCAGCGCCCGTTCCACCACCTTCGTAGACCCAATCGCCGTTGGTGGCGTGGAACGTGATCGAGTGGCAGTCCCGCAGCGCCCCCTTGCGGTGCCCCTGCCAGGTTTTGCCTTTGTCCGTGCTGCGAACCACCGCGCCAAACTCGATTCCAGCCAGGATTACGTTGGGGTCGGTGGGCGAGAGCGCGATGCCCTGCACATAGCCGATGAATGGCGGCTCGGCGGGTGAAAACCAGAAGCGCCGCGAAAAGATGCGCCGGAACGTGCTGAGTTCTTCCCAGTGCGCGCCGCTATCGCGCGAAACGAAGATCAGCGCAGGCCGCGTCCCGGCGTAGACGGTGCCGGGTTCACTGTAACTGACGGCAATGGATTTGACGATGTGCCCCTCCATCCCGGAGCGTTGCCAAGATTTGCCCCGGTCTTCAGATCGAACCACGCCGTTTCCCTGCGTCCCGGCATAGACCACATTCGCGTTGTGCGGGTCTGCTGCAAGGCAGCGCACCTTCTCGCCTTCAAGCAGGAATTCGACTGACCACTGACTGTTTGTGCCACACTCCGCTCGTGCCAGCCTGCTGCCGTTGGTCGAGATAAAAATCCTGTTCATCATACCCTCGCCACTATCGTAGAATCTGGCCGATACATTCCAGGTCTTGCCCTTCCTGGTGCTCGTGTTCCGCTTCATGCCCGTCTCCAGGGTGGGACTGAAACCGGCCATAGCCCCACCCTGTCTGTTGGGTAATACCGGCGCTTACGACGAGGGCATCACGACGACAGCACCTTGCATTCCGGGATGGAGGAAACAGATATAGTTGTAGACGCCGGGTTCAGTGAACTTGAGTGTGTAGCTCTGGCCGGGCATCATGATTCCGCTGTTAAAATTGTCACCCGTTCCGATCTCTGCGCCGCTTTCTGCCGATGGGAACGCGGCTTCCCCCAGCGCCAGGATAGGATTTCCTGCATCCTGCGGAATCAACGTAAAATCTGAACCGGGAGGCGGTGGCGGCCAGGTAACGGTATGCGGTTCCATACCAGGAGGAACGCTCCAGGTGACGCTCTGCCCGGCCTCGATAACCGAAATCGAAGGGAAGAACTGGAGCACGGCTGCCACGCCGGGCTGTAGACCCGCCTTGACCTGTTGCTCACCATTTTCAGCGCCAGACGGAGGCTGCATCGCCGCTTTCACCGCTGCCTGTACGCCCGTACCCGCATTCATAGCCTGCTCAGCCGCCCCGGTAGCCAGTACTTCAGCAGGCGCGGGGATGGCAGTCGCATCATCTACGACGGTAATCGTAGCCACCATCCCGGGATGAATATCACAAACGTAGGTGTATGTCCCCGGTTCGACATCCATCACCAGCGAAAAAGTCACCGTAGGGTTTGTCGGATCAAGCCCAATCCCGCTGTTGGCGTCGCCACCCTGGAAGACACCACCATTTTCGATATTGGGGAAGGCAACGGCTGGATTCATCTGAGGGAGTGGCTGGCCGTTCACTTCCGGCGCGATAATGAGTTCGGTCGGCGTCTCCGCAAAATGGATGTTGTGGAAGCCGGAAATCAGCCATTGAACCGTATCACCCCGGTGAACTTTCAGCGATTGCGGCGCGAAAGCCAGAACCGCCGTGTTGAATACGTCAGCCCCTCCGGCGAGCACCGTATAGGTTTGCGGTTCTGCATCCTGCGCCTGAGCCGTAACCTGGGGGATAAAGATGCCTGCAATCATACCACTAAACAGGGCGCTGCCGATTGCCAACCAGCCCAATCGTGTTCGAACGTTACTCCACATACCTGACATACCCATCTTCCTTCCTGCTCGTTTGCGACTTCTCTACCGTACACAACGAACAGTCCTGTTGTCATGAGATGGGATCATGTTCTGGTTGGGAAAATATCCCGGAGAAAGTTAGGAAACTTTCCCATGTGTTAAAAAAAGGAATTGGTTGGTTCTTTAGCAGATTAGTCTGTCGGGATTTGTTGTGTTTTGGGTGTTTGCCGTCTAAACGGCACGAGTCACAGCAGAAATTTCCTATCAGGGGTCGCAGTGACAAACAGCCCCCAATTGAGGTATTCTCACAGAACTGTCACAGACTGTCTCGGATTTGTAACCCCTTTATATTGCAATCTATCCCTCCAAAAAACTAAACTTCATACAAATGCTTCATCCGGCAAGTCGTTACCCTTCTGCCCGGCAAATCCCGTCTTTCTCCCTCCCTGCTGACGGGGAGGATTTCAGATCGTCAAGAGCTTGATCGGACGAAGCACACAGAACATGCTGAAAAGTTATCATACGGTCCGGTCGGTATTCTCACGTGACATGATTTTATCCGGTTTCCTGCACAGGAAGTTTTAGGTTTATGCTGGTAGCGGTTCTTTCGGGTTTTGGGCTGTCGCTTGCTGCACCCTGGGCTGTCCGGGTTGGTCGGTTGCGCGGGTGGCTGTTTGCGCTTTTGCCCCTGCTGCTGACCCTTTATTTCCTGTCCTTCACGCCAGCGGTTATGACCGGCGAGGCCATTACGGCTTCGTATAACTGGGTACCCAGCCTGGGTATTCAGCTTTCGTTTTACCTGGATGGCCTGAGCTGGTTGTTTGCCCTGTTAGTGAGCGGCACAGGTATCTTCATCTTTATCTATGCTGGCGCGTATATGGCTGATGAACCACTCATTGGCCGCTTTTACGCCTATATTCTGATTTTTATGGCGTCCATGCTGGGACTGGTACTGGCGGACAATCTGCTCACCCTCTTTATATTCTGGGAGTTAACCAGTTTCAGTTCCTATCTGTTGATCGGCTTCAAGCACAAGGATGAGGCAGCCCGTAAAGCAGCTTTACAGGCGCTGCTTATAACCAGCGGCGGCGGCCTGGCGCTGATGGCTGGTCTGATCCTGCTGGGACTGGCCGGAAACAGCTTCGAGATTTCCGCCCTGGTGGCTGGAGAGTGTCTTACTGAACATCCATTTTACGTTCCCACCCTGCTGCTGATACTGGCCGGAGCGTTCACCAAGTCGGCTCAGGTTCCGTTTCATTTCTGGCTGCCGGGCGCGATGACAGCGCCATCTCCGGTCAGCGCTTACCTGCACTCGGCGACGATGGTTAAAGCCGGCATCTATCTTCTGGCCCGCTTCACGCCTATTTTGGGCGGAACGGCTCTCTGGCATCTGCTCCTGCCCGCTGTGGGCGGGTTGACGATGCTTGTTGGCGCGTATCTGTCGCTGCGCCAGGTTGATTTGAAACGGATTCTCGCCTATTCAACCATCAGTTCGCTGGGGGCGCTGGTTTTCCTGTTAGGTCTGGATATACCTCTGGCAGCTCAGGCGGCGATTGTTTTTTTGATCGTTCATTCGATGTACAAAGGCGCGCTGTTTTTGATCGCCGGTATCCTCGAACATGAAACCGGCACCCGCGACGTTACGGCGCTCGGCGGCTTGGCGCGGATAATGCCCCTTGTCGCTTTGGCAGCGGGTTTTGCTGCGCTGTCAATGGCCGGGATACCGCCCTTTTTTGGGTTCGTCAGCAAAGAACTGCTTTACGAAACCACACTGGGGCTTCAGGACAATGCCATCCTGTTCACCACCCTGGCGGTGATCGCCAATATGATGATGGTGGCGGTGGCGGTGCTGGTGTTTGTCCGACCCTTCACCGGTCAGCTTGTCGAAACGCCTCAGCAGCCCCACGCCGTGCCACTCGGCTTGTGGTTAGGCCCGCTGGCGCTGGGGCTGGGCAGCCTGGCGGCAGGGCTGGTGCTGGCGCAGGTAGGGGCAATCTTGATCGCTCCGGCGGTCAGCGCCGTTGTTGCCAGACCAACAGCCGTGAAACTGGCGCTCTGGCACGGCGTCAATCCAATGCTGATTTTGAGCATACTAACCGTTCTGGGGGGGCTGGTTGTTTATCGCTATCGGCACAGTTACCGGCGAATCAGCAACCGGCTTGACATGGGTAGGCAATGGGGGCCAGCCAAATGGTACGAGTTTGGGCTTGAGGCGATGCTGTCGCTGGGGCGGCTGCAAACGCGCGTCCTCCAGCACGGTTATCTGCGTATTTATCTGCTGACGATAAACCTGGTATTTTTCGTCCTGGTTGGCCTGACGCTGGTGACCAAGCATGATTTTGCCGGGCAACTTCCCTCCACAGACCTTCGCGTTCACGAGGCGGTAATTGCCGCGATTATTGCGGTGGCGATGATCGTTGTCCTGTTTGCCCGGTCCAGGCTGGCGGCGGTTGTGTCCCTGGGCGTGGTCGGTTACGGCATCGCGCTCATCTTTGTGTTCTTCGGCGCGCCAGACCTGGCGATGACCCAGTTTGCCATCGAAACGCTGACCGTGATCCTGATGGTGCTTATCCTGTACCGCCTGCCACCCTTTGCAACGTTTTCCTCAAGAGGCCAGCGTATACGCGATGCTGTCATTGCCTTATCCGTCGGCGCGTTAATAACGACACTTGTCCTGGTTTCCACGACGGTTACTCAACCGACCCTGCTGACGTCTTACTTCGCGGAAAACAGCGTGCCAGCGGCGAAAGGACGCAATATTGTGAATGTCATCCTTGTGGATTTCCGAGGATTGGACACGCTGGGTGAAATCACGGTGTTGGGCATTGCGGCGCTGGGTGTTTACGCGCTCCTCCGGCTGCGGACGCCTTCACAGCGGAAAGTTGACTTAACGGCTACGGTCGAAACAGAATTGGTGGCCGAACAGGATAAATCCAAAGAAGTAGAGGCCATGTGATGAAACCGGCAGAAAAGGATAACACCATACCGTCGCTCATTCTTCTAACGGCTACCCGCTATCTCGTTCCGGTTCTGCTGCTGTTTTCGCTGTTTTTGTTAACCCGAGGACACAACGAGCCGGGCGGCGGGTTCGTCGGCGGGCTGGTTGCGGGGGCGGCCTTTGCCCTCTATGGCATCGCCCATACCGTTCATGACGCCCGGCGGCTGCTCCGGTTTCCGCCGCGAGTATTAATTGGCATCGGCCTGCTGGTCGCGGTAGGCAGTGGCCTGTTTTCGCTGTTTTATAGGCGACCCTTTATGACCGGAATTTGGAGCGTTGTGGAAGTGCCCGTCATCGGGAAAGTTGGCACGCCGGGCATTTTCGATATCGGTGTGTTTATCACGGTTCTGGGTATGGTACTCCAGATCGTCTTTGAACTGATGGAGGAATAACATGACCATCGTGCTGGCGTTTTTGGTTGGCGGGTTATACGCGGGTGGTCTTTATATGATGATGCGGCGCAGCATTGTGAAACTGATTATGGGGTTAATCTTATTGAGTTATGCCACCACCCTGCTCATTTTTACCGTCGGCGGTTTAACCCGCGCTGCCCCGCCCATCGTTCCTGCCGGTGTGAGCGAGCCTCCGGTTCCGTTTGCCGACCCGGTGCCGCAGGCGCTGATCTTAACCGCTATCGTGATTAGTTTTGGCGTCCTGGCCTTTGCCGTCGTCCTGATCGAGCAGACGCACCGGTCGGTTGGAACCGACGACAGTAACAACCTGCGCGGCATCGAAGGAGAGTTGTGATTCAATGGGATTGCTACTGCTTCTGCCGCTCCTGATTCC
The DNA here is from genome assembly GCA_016223085.1 of Chloroflexota bacterium. Taxonomy (GTDB): domain Bacteria; phylum Chloroflexota; class Anaerolineae; order Aggregatilineales; family Phototrophicaceae; genus CFX2. Next base: position 96,850 of record JACRPS010000020.1, on the reverse strand, counting down.
ATTTGTCACCGCTGCACTGGCGCTGCTGACCTGGCGCCGCCGCCGTATCCAGCGGGCCTTGGCGCTGGCTGGTTCAATTGGCCTGTTAGTATCGGCGCTTGTCCTTCTCCTGGTAGTGTGGCGTGGTGGCATTCAGGTCGTTCAGGTGGGCAACTGGCCTGCGCCGTTTGGCATCACCTTTGTCGCGGATTTGTTCAGCGCCATCATGACCGTACTGGGGGGCATTATCGCTGTTGCCGTTGTGATCTTTTCTCATGCCAGTGTGGATAGCCGGCGTGAACGGTTTGGCTACTATCCGCTGCTGCTGTTCCTGATGATGGGTATCTCCGGCTCGTTCCTGACGGGTGACATCTTCAACCTGTATGTCTGGTTCGAAGTGATGCTGATGTCATCGTTTGTGCTGGTGGCGCTGGGGAACGAAAGGGCGCAGCTTGAAGGTGCTTTAAAGTACGTCACCATTAATCTGGTTTCCTCCGCTATCTTTTTAACGGCGGTTGGCGTTTTATACAGCGTCAGCGGCACATTGAATATGGCTCAGCTTTCCGTTCAACTGTCCCAGTCACGGCAGCCCGAACTGATAACGGTTGTCGCCATGTTGTTCCTGATCGCCTTTGGCATCAAGGCTGCGCTGTTTCCGCTGTTCTTCTGGCTGCCCGCTTCGTATCCGGTTGCGCCGGTGGCAATCACGGCGCTCTTTGCCGGCCTGCTAACGAAAGTGGGAGTCTATGCTCTCATTCGGGTTTTCACCCTGTTGTTTACGCAGGACATCGGTTTTACCCATGCGCTTCTCCTGCTGATTGGCGCGCTGACGATGGTAACTGGTGTGTTGGGGGCAGCCGCCCAGAATGAATTCCGCCGCATTCTTTCAACCCACATCATCAGCCAGATTGGATATATGGTTATGGGGCTGGCGCTGTTTACGCCGCTGGCGCTGGCCGGAGCCATTTTCTTCCTGATTCACAACATTATCGTCAAGGCCAATCTGTTTCTGGTGAGTGGCGCGGTATACCAGTTGCAGGGCAGCTTCCACCTGAAAAAACTGGGGGGATTGTACCGGTCACATGTCGGGTTAAGCCTGTTATTTTTGATTTCAGCCATGTCGCTTGCCGGGCTGCCGCCGCTGTCAGGTTTCTGGGCCAAATTCCTGCTGATACGCGCCAGCCTGGAAGTTAACCAGCCGGTTATCGCGTTTGTTGCCCTCGGTGTCAGTCTGCTCACCCTGTTTTCAATGACCAAAATCTGGGCGGAGGTGTTCTGGAAGAATCGCCCTGAGACAGCGCCCGCGCCAAAGCCGCTGTCAACCAGCGTGCGCCTCCAACTGCTGCTGCCGGTTGCGGGTCTGTCCTGCCTGATTGTTGGTATTGGCCTGCTGGCCGAGCCAATCTTTATCCTCTCGTCTCAGGCTGCCAGCCAGTTGTTATCGCCGGCGGAGTATGTTACTGCCGTCCTGGGAGGCACCCCATGAATGTTCTGTTCATCAATCTTTTGCTGGCGCTCGTGTGGACTTTCCTGACAGGCTCCTTTACACCCAATACCTTGATTGAAGGATTTATCGTGGGTTATCTCGTGCTCTGGTTAGCCAGCCCGTTGTATGGCCCGTCTACTTACTTTAAGAAATTCCGGCAGACCATCAGCTTTCTGTTCTTTTTCCTGCGAGAGCTGGTTAGTGCTACACTGAAGGTAGCCTACGTCGTCATTAAACCAGACATGGACGTCCACCCTGGTATTGTAGCGATTCCTCTGACCGTGACCACGAATACCGAGATCACCCTGCTCGCGAACCTGATCACACTGACGCCAGGGACATTAACGCTGGACATCTCGTCTGACCGGCGGGTGATGTATGTCCACGTGATGAACGTAACGGATGTGGAAGCGTTTCGCCAGGAAATCAGGCAGGGATTTGAACGACGGGTAGGAGAACTGCTTCGATGATTTTGGAACTACCGACCATCATTCTGATGTTAGGCCTCATCCTGACCGTGGCGCGTCTCATACGAGGCCCAAGCTTGGCAAGCCGGGTCGTCGCTTTTGATCTGATGACCACGATTGGCATTGGTTTGATCGCCGTGTACGCGGTGATGACCGGTCAGCCGGTGTTTCTTGACATCGCGGTTGTCCTGGCACTCATCTCGTTTTTGGGTACGGTCGCCTTTGCGTTTTACCTGGAGCGTTCCAAGCGATGATTCAAACGGTAATCAGTGCGATTCTGCTGACGCTGGGAGCGCTGCTCATGCTGCTGGCGGGCATTGGCATTCTCCGGCTGCCGGATGTATTCCTGCGTATGTCTGCGACCAGCAAAGCGGCTACGTTGGGTGTGATTTTGATTATGGTAGCGACGGCTGTTTACTTTAACGACCTGGGCGTGACTGCCCGCGCGATGGGGATAGTCATTTTTATTATCCTCACCGTACCGGTTTCCGCTCATATGATCGGGCGCGCTGCTTATATCACCGGCGTGCCGCTTTGGCCGGAAACCAGAATTGACGAATTAAAAGGGCGCTATGATGAGGAAACCCATCGTCTTGAGGGCCAGCCCGCCGAATCGACCAATGTGAACCAGCCCGGATGATGACGATGCGCGCAAAACCCAGAATTCTCATCGTTGACGACGAAGTAGCTATTACTTCCAATCTGTCGCCGCTTTTAGAACGAGCCGGTTTTGATGTTATAATTGCGGTTGATGGCAATCAGGGTCTTAGGCTGGTTCAGGAACAGACTCCTGACCTCATCGTCCTCGATGTGTTAATGCCACGCCTGAATGGTCGGGAAATGTTGCGAACGCTGCGGCATCAGGGTAACTGGACACCGGTGATTCTGTTGACTCAGGTCGGTGATTCGTCGGAACGCACGATGGCACTGTGGGAAGGTGCGGACGACTATCTGAATAAACCGTTTGACCCGTATGAATTGATTGCCCGCATTCAGGCAGTGCTGCGGCGGGTTCGTCCTGGAACGCCGCCGTTGAGTTCGGCGCGCCGCATTGGCGACGGACGGCTCGTCCTGGACCGCACCGCGCGGCGTGTCTGGCTCAATTCCCAGGAACTCTCGCTGACGCCCAAAGCCATCGCCATCCTTGAATACCTGATGACCCACGCCGACGAGTTGATTAGCCGTGAACGGCTGCTTAACACCGTTTGGGGTTGGGACTATTCCATTGGCGGGCGAGTGATTGATACCCGGATCGCGGAATTACGCAAGGCGCTTCAGGATGATCCCGCCGAACCACGTTACATCGTGACCATCCCCGGAGAGGGGTACCGCTATATTGGTGCGGTTAATCCCATACCGTGAACACACGCCGAATCATGCTGCTGCTATTGCTTGGAGCAGGATTTATTCTCTGGACTCTTATTGTTAATGCCGGTGTCGTTAATCTCTTTATTGCGCTCCCAATTGATCTTGATCTGATCATCGTTTTCATCGGCCTGCTTCTCGTGCTCGTGGCAATGACCATCCTGACCTTACAGCAGGGATGGGAACGGTTACGGCACAAAAGTGTCGAACAGGCCCGCAATGAAGCCTTTGCTGAACATCATCGTTTCCTGCGCCGCCTCGACCACGAGTTAAAAAATCCGCTGACGGCGATACGGGTCGGTATCAGTAATTTACGGGAAACCTGTACCTTGGAAGGACAGCAGCAGGTGCTGACCAGTATGGAAATGCAGACGATGCGCCTCAGCCGCCTTGTGACCGACTTGCGGAAACTCGCGGAAATTGAAACGCTGCCACTTGAGGACACGCCCTTTGACTTGAGAGAGGTGCTGGAAGAAACGGTGGTACTCGTTCAGGAGCGTCTGGAACAGAATCAGCGTCAGCTTTCGCTTGTTCTGCCATCGCCAGGTAGCGTGCCCGTTGTTGGCGACCGTGACCTGCTGCTGGTGGCAATCCACAACCTCATTGATAATGCCTTCAAGTTTTCCAGGCCAGAAGATCGTATTGAACTGCGCGCCTTCCATGACGATAACAGTGTGCTGATTCAGGTTAGCGATACGGGTCCCGGCATCCTGGCAGCCGATGCGCCACTCGTGTGGGAGGAACTCTATCGTGGTCAAAACACGGAGGGTATACCCGGCAGTGGCCTCGGCCTCGCGCTGGTGCAGATGATTGTCAAACGATCTCACGGCGAAGTTTCTCTTGAAAGCCAGCCTGGTCAAGGGACAACGGTAACAATTCGCCTGCCAGCAGCATAGGTGGTCTGACCGCCGAGCATACCACCATTCCCAGACAGGGTGTTATGGGTTCGAGTCCCACGACCCGCTAAAGTAGGTTCTCGAAATAAACACCACCGCCAGGTACGCCAGCGACGTGAATTGCGCGAGTCCGCCCGGTGTCCCGATCAGGCGGACGGCGCGCGCCGTCACCGGGCTGAACGTCAGCGCGTGGGTTCCATACGGTCGGCGGCCATAGGGGACATCCCTAAAATTGTAGGGCGGCGTGATCGCCAGCGCCTCCACCGGCTGCCAGCGCTCCCGTTCATCCAGCCATTCGACGGTGAGCGTTGTCCACCAGCCGCCATCCCGGTTGGGACATTCCTTCGTCATTTCAACACAGTTGAAGGTCTCTGGCCGGGGAAACTGAATGGCGTACCAGTCTACTTTTATACCGTCAGATCGTCGGAAGGGACAGCCTCACTGTCGGTTCAACGCCGGTATTGAAGCTGGCAATCCAGGCGGCTGTCAGGATAGCCTTCTGCTGTCACGTGGCAATCATCCCCTACGGGGACATGCTCAGCGCAGCCACCGATTGAATCAGCCGTTGGTGCGCTTCCGCCAGCGCTTCAAAACTTGCCACCTTCACCACGCGGCGGTCATAGGTCAGCAGGCCGTTGACTTCATTCTCAATATCGGTCAGTTCGGTGTACACGGCGGCGCTCAGCCCGGTATTGGTGATGATGCCGGACAGACGGTCGAGCAGTTCCAGGTAGCGCCCGGTCAGCGTATCGGAGTCCGGCACCCATTCGTAGGCGTAGTTACCCGCGCCCCACATGTACCCCGGCGTCCGCAGCCCCAGCCCGCCGTATTCTCCCAGCACCGACGCGCGGTTGCCGGCGGCGGGCAGCCCGCCCGGCCCCACGTAGACATGCACGTCGTTGATGTCGCCGTCGCCGGTGTTCGTCCAGCCGCTGGCGCTGTTCACCAGCCGGCTGGGGTCAAGCGCCTTCACCCGCGCCGTCAACGCCCCGGTATTATGCTGTCCCCATGCCTCGTTAAAAATCACCCACATGATGATGGATGGATGGTTGCGCCGCTCGGCGATCATCTGCTCCAGTTCGGCGGCGAACTGCTGCTGCGCTTCCGCCCCGATGTTGTTGCCGCTGGGCATGTCCTGCCACACCAGCACACCCAGTTTGTCCGCCCAGTAGTACCACCGTTCCGGCTCAACCTTCACGTGCTTGCGGATCATATTGAAACCAAAACGTTTGGCGATTTCGATGTCAAACCGCAGCGCCGCGTCGGTCGGCGCGGTGTACAGGCCATCCGGCCAGTAGCCCTGGTCCAGCGGCCCGATCTGGAAGCTGATCTGCCCATTCAGGACGATGCGCGTGAAGCCGTCAACCTCGGCCAGGCCGATGCTGCGCATACCAAAGTAGCTCGTTACTCGGTCAATCGTCTGACCATCACGCCGCAGTGTTACTTCCAGATCATAGAGAAACGGCTGATCGGGCGACCAGAGCTTTGGTTTCGGGACCGGCACGACGATCACCTCACTCATTTTCCCTTCAGCCGCGCCAACGGTTTTCCCGCCGTCCAGCGCCGCCACCGCCACTGTTGTACCGGCTTCGTCGCTGGCGGCCACCGTCACCCGCAGCATCTGATTATCAATATCCGGCGTCAGTTCCAGGCCGGTCACATACGTTTCCGGCACGGGTTCTAACCAGACTGACTGCCAGATGCCGGAATTCGGGCTGTAGAAGATTCCTTCCGGGCGCAGTACCTGCTTGCCGCGCGGCTGCTGGCCTGTGTCGGTTGGGTCATACACGCTGACGATCAACTCCTGCGGCCCGTTGGCAACCAGCGCCTCCGTAATATCAAACGTGAACGCATCGTAACCGCCGCGATGTTCCCCCACCGGCACGCCGTTCACGTACACCCGCGTTTCCCAGTCCACCGCGCCGAAGTGCAGCAGCAGACGTTGATCGTCCCAGTCACGCGGCACATCAAACAGGCGGCGATACCACAGGCGCGGCTCGTGCCGCATCACCCCGGACAGCGCCGATTCCACCGGAAACGGTACCAGAATGGTTTCTGGCAGGTCAACCCCAACCGGCGGCGCGTCGCCCTCGGCGGCAGGTGCCAGCTGCCACAGGCCATTGAGCGACAGCCAGTCGGAGCGCGCCATCTGCGGGCGCGGATATTCCGGGTGGATGTTGGTTGGGGACACTTCCTCCGCCCAGGCGGTCATCAACGGCGCGTTGCCCGGCTGCCAGCCGCTATCCTGAGCCATGCCCGGCCCGATGCCGAGGCCGGCCAGCAGCAGCCAGCCAGCGACCAAAACACGAAGGGTGCGAACGGATTGCAGCGACATGGTTTTTTCCTGTGTGTCGAAATAAGGACGATTGTAACACCTGGCGGACGTTTTTGTTGGTGGCCGTCGCGCCTTTATCAGCCGCACGGCGCATGTTATAATCAACCCGGTAAGGGAAATGGGACCGGGATACTCCTGACCAGACTGCGCCGGAGACCGGACGCGACCGGCGTTTACCCACACGCACACATCAACTTCATGGCTGACAACCAGCACACACGGGGGAACAGCATCACTATGGCTCAAAAACGACTTGCCGTTTTGACCAGCGGCGGGGATGCGCCGGGCATGAACGCCGCCATTCGCGCCGTCGTCCGCACGGCGCTGGACTGGGGCGCGGAAGTATACGCCGTTTACGAAGGCTACCAGGGCATGATTGACGGCGGCGAACAAATCCGCAAAATGAACTGGGAATCGGTCGGCGGGATACTCCATCGCGGCGGAACGATCATCGGCACAGCCCGCTGCGAAGCCTTCCGCACCCACGAGGGCCGGCGGATTGCGGCGCGTAACCTGCTGCGGCACGAGATTGACAGCCTGATCGTGATTGGCGGTGATGGCAGCCTGACCGGCGCCAACCTGTTCCGCCAGGAATGGCCAACCCTGTTGAGCGAACTGGTTGAAAGCGGCGAGATTCCGCAGGAAGTCGCCGACCGTCACGCCCATCTGACCATCGTTGGGTTGGTCGGCTCGATTGACAATGACATGCACGGCACGGACATGACCATCGGCGCGGACACGGCGCTGCACCGCATCACCGAAGCGGTGGACGCCCTCAGCAGCACGGCGGCCAGCCACCAGCGCACCTTCGTGGTGAAGGTAATGGGGCGGCACTGCGGCTATCTGGCGCTCATGGCCTGTCTGGCGACCGGTGCGGAATGGGTGCTGATTCCCGAACGACCGCCGGAAATGGACAACTGGCAGGAAAAAATGGTGGCCGACCTGAAGGCCGGGCGGAAAGCCGGTCGCCGTGACAGCATTGTGATTATTGCCGAGGGCGCGCAGGACCGGCACGGCAACCCCATCGGCAGCACGGAAGTGGTGAAGGCGCTGGAAGAAGGGCTGGGCGAAGAAGTCCGGGCGACGGTGCTGGGGCATGTCCAGCGCGGCGGCACGCCCAGCGCGTTTGACCGCAACCTGGGCACGCTCATGGGCCACGCGGCAGTGCAGGCCGTGTTCGACGCCACGCCCGATACTGAGCCGCAGTTGATTTGCCTGCGCGGCAACCGTATCACCCGCGCGCCGCTGATGGAGTGCGTGCAGCGCACCCACGCCGTCGCCGAAGCCATCGCCAATCACGACTACGAACGCGCGATGGAACTGCGCGGCGGCAGTTTCAAGCAGGGCTTCCGCACCCTCAAAACCCTGCTGCGCTCCCTGCCCCATGAAGCGCCGGAAGGCAAGAAACGGCTGCGGCTGGCGGTTATGAACTGTGGCGCGCCCGCCCCCGGCATGAACACGGCGGTGCGTGCTGCCGTGCGGATCGGCCTCGATCAGGGCCATACCGTGCTGGGGGTAACCAACGGCTTTCAGGGGCTGATCGAGGGGGACATCAAGGAGATGGACTGGATGAGCGTCAACGGCTGGGCATCCATCGGCGGCGCGGAACTGGGCACCAGCCGCGATACCCCCACCGGGCGTCACCTGTATAGCATCGCCCGCACCATTGAAAAGTGGGACATCCAGGGCCTGCTGCTGATCGGCGGCTGGTCGGCTTATCAGGGCGCGTATGAGCTTTACCGCCACCGCGAGGACTACCCTGCCTTTAATATCCCGATGATTTGCCTGCCGGCGACCATCAACAACAACCTGCCCGGCTCGGAACTGAGCATCGGCGCGGATACGGCGCTGAACAACATCGTCTGGGCGGTGGACCGCATCAAGCAGTCGGCCATCGCCCAGCAGCGGTGTTTTGTCGTGGAAGTGATGGGCCGCCGCTGCGGCTACCTGGCGCTGATGAGTGGTCTGGCGACCGGCGCGGAGCGTGTGTATCTGCACGAAGAAGGCGTTACGCTCAACGACCTGCAAAACGATCTCAACCAGATTGTGACGGGTTTTAAGCAGGGCAAGAGGTTGGGGTTAATCATCCGCAACGAAAATGCCAACCCTATCTACACGGCGGATTTTATGGCGGCGCTGTTTGAGGAAGAAGGTGGCCAGTTATTTGACGTGCGTAAAACCATCCTGGGCCACTTGCAGCAGGGCGGCGATCCCTCCCCCTTCGACCGGATTCAGGCCACCCGGCTGGCAGCGCGCTGTATTGACTTCCTGGTCGAAAATGCGCAGACCGAGACGCCGGGCAGCGCCTTCATCGGCCTGGGCGCGGGTGGTATTCAGGTACACAACATCGAAGACATGCCCCGCCTGATGGACTCGGTCAACCAGCGCCCGGCCACGCAGTGGTGGATGGATTTGCGTGACATCGCGGACCGCCTCTCCCAGCTTGGCCCGCACGCCTGATTCAATCACGAGGCGTAGCCGTTTACATCGGGCAATCACACGGGTATACCGGAGGGACAGGCCGCTACCCTGTCCCCTGTACGTAACTGTTGTGCGCCATCGGATGTCTTCACTCAGGTGACGTGCGCCCTGTCGGAGGAAAGCCCTGGCTGACACCTTACGCTAAGTGTCTATCCATAAACCCTTCGTAGGGGCACGGCATGCCGTGCCCTACTGGTAAATAAAAGAGGGTTTATGGACAGGTTCTAAGCCCGTTTCCAGCGCGCTGAGGAACTGGTCAGTTCGTTTGTCCAGCCACCTTCCAGGTGGCTTTTTCCTTCAGCCGGAGGGCTTTCAGCCTCCGGCATCAACCGCTTCCAATATCTCATCCTCACCCGCTTTGACTCCCCATTGACGAACCCCCGCCCCGCCATTAGAATGACCACACTTCCGATAACCTTATTTGAGTGAATCGCTGGGCGGATCGGGCGGTAGCCAGACGCCAACAGCTAGAGGAGTCCCTATCGTGGCCGATAAATACACTTTGGAAGCGCAGCCCCGCACCATCACCGGCAAGAAAGTCAGCCAGCTTCGCCGCCAGGGATTAGTGCCGGCGGTGGTCTACGGCGCGCGGGTTGCGCCCGTGCATATCCAGATTCCGTACCGTCCGCTGGAAGTCACCCTGATGAAAGCCGGCGGCACGCACCTGATTGATTTGCAGGTGGACGGCAATACGCTGGTTGTCCTCGCCCGCGAGGTCCAGCGCGACGTGCTGCGCGCCGACATCAAACATGTGGATTTCTTCGCGGTGGACGAATCCACCAAGATTCGCGTGGACGTGCCGCTGCACTTCATCAATGAAAGCCCGGCGGTGGAGGCCAACCTGGGTATCCTGGCTGCCGGCACGACCAATCTGACGATTGAAACCCTGCCCAGCAAACTGTTGAGCCAGATTGAAATTGACCTGTCGCGGCTGGCGAACGTCGGTGATGCCCTCTACGTCCGCGACCTGAACCTGGGCGAAGGCATCCAGATCGTCAACGACCCGGACGAAATGGTGGTCCGCGTCAGCCCGATTGCGACGGCGGTTGAAGAAGAAACCACCGAAGAAGCCACGCCCGCCGAAGTGGAAATCATCTCGAAGGGCAAGGCCGAGGAAGAAGAAGGGGAAGAATAACTTCCTCTGCGGTTGTAAAAAACGAAGGGGCGGGTTTGATGATACCCGCCCCTTTTGATTCTTATCTCGTGTAGGGACACGGCGTGCCGTGTCCCTACACCGCGCCGTTATTCCCCGGGTAGAACGCTGCCGTCTTCCGGTTCGCCGTCGCCATTCACACCAGCCACCAAACCATTACCCCCATTGTCGCCGCCGTTGCTCATCACGGCCAGCGCCACCACTTCATCGCCTTCGTTCAGGTGCATGATGACCACGCCCTGCGTGTTGCGCCCCACCTCGCGGATTTCGCCCAGCCGAGTCCGCAGCACCACACCGAATTTGGTGATGAGCATCAGGTCATCGCCGGGGTTAATGCAGCGCATCGCCACGATTGGCCCGGTCTTTTCGTTGCGCGCCAGGGTGCGGATGCCCACGCCGTACCGCCCCTGCGAGCGATAATCTTCCAGCAGCGTCCGCTTGCCGAAGCCGTTGCGTGTCACCACCAGCATATGGGTGTGCGGCGCGCACACCACGTCCATGCCGGCCACCCAGTCGCCGCTTTCCAGCCGGATCGCGTTCACGCCTGCCGCCGGGCGGCCCATCACCCGCACCTCGGACTCGTGGAAGCGGATGCTCTGCCCGTTCTGCGTGACTACAATCACATCCTGGTCGCCGTCGGTGTATTTCACCCAGCCCAGGTAATCGTCGCCGTCCAGCGTCATGGCGATCAAACCGCTCGGTCGTACCGCCGCGAATTCTTCCAGCGCCACCCGCTTGATGCGGCCTTTCACCGTCGCCATGATGAAGTAGCCATCGTGCTCAAATGACGACACTGGCAGCATGGCCGTGATCTGTTCGCCGGGCGAAAGGTTGAGGACGGTGTGAATCAGCGTGCCCCGGTTCGCCCGCCCCGTTTCCCAGATGCGGAAGGCGCGTTCGGAGTACACCTTGCCCCGGTCGCTGAAGAACAGAATCGTGTCGTGGTTGTTGCAGCTAAACATCTCAAACGGCGCGTCTTCTTCTTTCATCGTCATACCGATGACGCCCTTGCCGCCGCGCCGCTGCGCCCGGTAGGCCGTCGCCGGGACGCGCTTGATGTAGCCGCGCGTGCTCAACGAAATCACCACTTCTTCGTCGCGCACCAGGTCGGCTTCGTCGAACTCCGTGTTCACGCCGTACAGGATTTCCGTCCGGCGGTTGTCGCCGTACTGCTCCGCCATTTCCAGAATGTCGTTGCGAATCAGATCGCGGATTTTGGCAGGTGAAGCCAGCAGGTCTTCCAGATAGGCGATCCGCGCCAGCACTTCGTCGTATTCGTTCTGGATTTTCTGCCGTTCCAGCGCCGCCAGCCGGCGGAGCTGCATTTCGAGGATGGCGTTGGCCTGCGCTTCGCTCAGATCGAAGCGGGTCATCAGCTTGGTCCGGGCGTCGTCGGTGTCGTCGGACGAGCGAATCGTCTGGATAATCGCGTCCAGGTTGGAGAGCGCCTTCAGCAGCCCTTCCAGGATGTGCGCCCGCGCCCGCTGCTTTTCCAGTTCAAATTCGCTGCGGCGGACGATCACCTCGTAGCGGTGGTCAATATAAATCTGGAGCGCGCGTTTCAAACTCAGGTTGCGCGGCTCGCCGTTGACCAGCGCCAGCATTTGAATGCTGTAGGTCGCCTGAAGCTGCGTGTATTTGTAAAGCTGGTTCAGCACCGTCATCGGCTGCCCCGCCGGTTTGAGTTCGACCACCAGCCGCATCCCGCGCCGGTCGGACTCGTCGCGCAGGTCGTGGACGTGCTGCAAGCGCCCCTCGCGCACCAGTTCCACGATGCGTTCGATCAGCGCCGTTTTGCTCACCTGATACGGAATTTCCGTGAACACGATGCGGAAGCGCCCGCTGCGCGCTTCTTCAATCTCGGATTTGGCGCGCATGACCACGCGCCCGCGCCCGGTGGCATAGGCTTCTTTCAACTCGTCGCCGACGACGATCTGCGCGCCGGTCGGGAAATCCGGCCCTTTGACGAATTCCATCAGGTCGTCAACGGTGATGTCGTCCGCCGTCTCGTAGTTGTCAATCAGATAGGCAATCGCCTGTGCCAGTTCGCGCAGGTTGTGCGGCGGCACGTTGGTCGCCATACCAACGGCGATACCGCTGGTGCCGTTCAGCAGCAGATTCGGCAGCCGCGCCGGCAGCACCGCCGGCTCCTGGGTGGTGCCGTCGTAGTTGTCGCCAAAGTCCACCGTGTTCATGTTGATGTCGGCCAGTAATTCTTCCGCCATCCGCGACAGGCGCGCCTCGGTGTAACGCATGGCTGCCGGGCTGTCACCGTCCACGCTGCCGAAGTTGCCCTGACCGTCTACCAGCGGATAACGCAGCGAAAAGTCCTGCGCCATCCGCGCCATCGCGTCGTAAACGGCGCTGTCGCCGTGCGGGTGATATTTACCCAGCACATCGCCGACGATGCGCGCGCTCTTTTTGTAGGACGAATTGGCGCGAATACCCATGTCGTACATGGCGTACAGGATGCGCCGGTGCACCGGCTTCAGGCCGTCGCGGGCGTCCGGCAGCGCGCGCGCGACGATCACGCTCATGGCGTAATCAAGGTAGCTCCCGCGCATTTCTTCGTTGATGTTTATCGGGCGAATCGTGCCAGCATCCATCACCATGATTTCGCGCTCGAAACGATGCGCTTATCCTTTCCTGCTATGTGGTTTGCCGTGCGCCGGAAGGCGCGTTGGGGCGAGGGGTGAGTGTCCATCACAATACATCTCAAACATGCTTCTATTATATCCGAAAACGTTTACGAAGGCTACTCCCAAACCTATTGTATCCCAAACACTAATATAGTTATCCCAAATTGGTTGGGATAATCGAGCCACAGCGTAAAGGAGGTATAATAAGGTCAAGGAAACAAAAATAGAGAGACAATGCCAGGATGGATGCTCGTCATTGCGGGGTTTCCGCCAGCTGCCCGCCACAGGCTAAAGCCGTCAGGCTGCCAGTCAAACCAAGTCCACTAAAGGGACTTTTTCTGGCGCTTCCTTGTCTTTCAGCCCCTTCAGTGAGCTTGGCTTTTTGGTCAGCCGGGGGTTTTAACCCTCGGCGCTTCTGGCGGCGCTGGCGCTGGTGCGCGCTGCTGTTCGCGCTGGTAATGGTGTTTGGCGTGGCGGGGGGTGTGCGGGGGCAAGAAAACAAACCTTCTACACTTTATATTTCTTATAACGCGAATCTCAGTCAGCTTCATTCTTTGGAGATATTCCAAGCGTTGCAGAAAGAGCTTCAAAAATATGCTATTAAAGTTGAAACAATTCCTCATCAAGACTTAGATCGAATGTTAGCATATATACACGTTGAGCTTTTCAGCGGTTCCGAAGATGCTAACCCACTATATTTGGAAATTGTTTCCTCTCCGACAAAGAACTTAGCTTCGTTCTTAGTGCCTCACCTTTCCAAGGAGGCTTTTCAAAATACGATCAGTAAAACGACAACAGACAGGCTTACCTTTAACTATCTGGTTGGAATCAGCCTTTATTCGATGCAACGATGCGACCTAGCACCAACTTATCTGAAAGCTGCAATACCTGACGATGGTGTTTATTCACCGTTTGGACTTGATTCAAGAATAACAAGCACCAACTTTTATCTCGGCAATTGTGCTCTAACGAATGGCGATTTATCGCAGGCAGCAAATTATTTTGAGAATGCAATACCGCTATATGATTCTGACTTGGTTTTTGAAAACGAGGCAGCTATCAATCTTGCTTGGACATATCACCAACTTGGACTTGATGAAGATGCTTTTCGCGTAATGAACGCTTATGTAGACGCATTTAGTCCAGATTACGCCACTTACGCTGTCACTGAAAAAGTAAATGCGTTTGCCCATCGCGCCCAACTCTATGCCTTAGTCGAACGCTACGATGACGCTATCACCGACCTGACCGCCGCGCTCGAACTCGACCCCGAAAACCCCGAACTTTACACCCTTCGCGGCCAAATGTATCTCGCGCTGTACGAATGGGACAAAGCGTTAGCCGATTACAACACCTCGCTCGAACTCGCGCCCGATTACGCCGACGCCTACTATTATCGCGGTGTGCTGTACGCCTCGATTCTGCAAACCGGCCTCACCACCCGAGACGACGCCTTAGCCGATTTCCGCCGCTACCTCGACCTCGCACCTGATGGCGACCACGCCAAAGAGGCGGCACAGGCGATTGCCGACCTCGAAGCCGCGCAGGACGCGCTGGGGGATGAGTAGTCCACGCCCTCCGCTGCGTTTGACCGCCTCCCTGCCTCCCCCGCCAGCACTGTTCGATGTGTGCATTTTACCCCCTCCCCGTTGACGGGGAGGGATGGGGAGGGGTCAGACGTAAGTTCTTCCCCTCGCCTGCGTCAAATCACTGTACCAGCACGAGCCTATCAGTGAAGGAGAATTATCGTTATGCAGTTACACGGCGTTCACCACGTGACGGCGGTCACGGGTCAGGTCGCGCGCAATGTCACCTTTTACACGCAGACGCTTGGCCTGCGGCTGGTGAAAAAATCGGTCAACCAGGACGACGTATCGGCCTATCACCTGTTTTACGCCGATAAACTGGGCAGCCCCGGCACGGATATGACCTTCTTCGACTGGCCGGACATCGGCCCGAACCGGCGCGGGACGGACAGCATCGCCAACACCCTGTTCCGCGTGAATGGCCGCGTCGCGCTCGATTACTGGGTGGCGCGTTTCGACCAACTGGGCGTGAAACACGAAGGCATCACCGCGTTTAACGGGCGGGATACGCTGCGGTTTGAGGACCCCGAAGGCCAGCGGCTGACGCTGGTAAACGACCGGGGCGCGCCGTTTGAAGGCGAAATCTGGCTCGGCGCAGGCATCCCGGAAGAGCACGCCATTCGCGGCTTTTACGGCGTGGAACTGTCCACGCCGGCGCTGTCCACTCTCGCGCCGATCTTGACGCAGATTCTTGGCTGGGAGGAAACCGCGCGCCTGAAAAACGCCACTGGCGAAACCGTCGCCATCTACAGCATGGATGGCGGCGGGCCGGGCAAGGAAGTTCATGTGGTTGAGCAGCCCGGCCTGCGACGCGCTGATCTTGGCGCGGGCGGCGTGCATCACGTCGCCTTCCGCGTGCGCAACGATGACGAGCAGCGCGACTGGCGGCAGCGGCTGGTCAGCGCACGGCTGCCGGTGTCACAGATCATTGACCGCTTCTACTTCCGTTCGATCTACTTCCGCGTTTCCAATGGCATCCTGTTTGAGATTGCCACCGACGAACCGGGCTTCACTGCCGACGAACCGCTGGAAACGCTGGGGCAAAAGCTGGCGCTGCCGCCCTTCCTCGAACCGCACCGGGCGGAGATTGAAGCGGGGCTGAAACCTATCGGCGTTCCACAGCCATAAGCATGTGTAGGGGCGGGTTTCGAAACCCGCCCCACGTTTACCTCGACACTTTTTCACTTCCGAGTTACAACTACCCCCGTGACTTTAATCTTCTTAACATTTGATTTCGGAGCACCCCATGAAGGTTTTGCGAATAGTCTTACTGGTCATCGTCATCGTCGTGGCGCTGGTGGTACTCGGTGGATTCCTGGTGTTTACTGACTGGACGCGCGGCCCCTTGCCGCAGCACGACGGCGAGATTAGCGTGAAGCTGCCCGCCAGTGCGCAGGCCGTCGGCGGTTTGGGCGACACCGTTGAAGTGATTCGGGACAAGTGGGGCATCCCGCACGTCTACGCCAAAAACACGCACGATCTGTTTTTCGCCCAGGGTTACACCCAGGCGCAGGATCGCTGGTGGCAGATGGAATTCTGGCGGCACATCGGCAGCGGCACGATTCAGGAGTTAACCGGGCAGAATGACCGCGTGATGCGGCAGGACGTGTTTATCCGCACGGTTGGCTGGCGGCGCGCCGCGGAAAAAGAGGTCGCCACCTACGAAGCGGACGTGCTGGCCGTCCTGAACGCCTTCGCCGACGGCGTGAACGCCTACATCCTCAACCGTCCCGCCAGCGATCTGGCGCTGGAATACAACCTGCTTGGCCTCACCGGCGTCACCATTCCTATCAAACCTTGGACGCCGGTGGATACGGTTGTGTGGTCGAAGGTCATGGCCTGGGATTTAAGCGGCAACCGGGATGAAGAACTGGTGCGCTCGGAATTGTACGAATCGCTCGGCCAGGAAATGACCGACATCGTTTTCCCGCCCTACCCCTTTGACCAGCGGCCCACCATCGTCACGGCGGACAACCTGCCGATCAGTGACGCGAGTCGCACCACGCCGGCGGGCAGCGCCGGCATTATCGGCGTGGACCCGCGCCTCGCCGGGGGCATCAGGCCGCGTGACGCGCTGTTCGCGGTGACCCGCAGCCTGGGCAGCAATAACTGGGTGGTCAGTGGCAAACTGACGGACAGCGGGATGCCGCTGCTGGCCGACGACCCGCACCTGGGGATTCAGATGCCGTCCATCTGGTACGAAATCGGCCTGCACTGCCAGCCGGTCAGCGTGGACTGCCCGTTTGACGTGCGCGGCTTCGCGCTGTCCGCCGCGCCGGGCGTGATTATCGGCCACAACAACCGTATCGCCTGGGGCGTGACCAACGTTGGCCCGGACACGCAGGATTTGTACCTGCTGAAGCTCAACCCGGATAACCCACTGCAATACGAATGGAACGGCGCCTGGCGCGACATGACCGAATACAGCGAAACGATCAACTTCGGTGATGGCGGCCAGCCGGTGACGATCAAGGTGCGCGAAACCCACCTCGGCCCGGTCATCAACGACAACCAGATCGGCGAGGACGGCACTATTGGCGGTTATAACACTGACAGCCCGATGGCCTTCCGTTGGACGGCGCTCGACCCCGGCACGCTGATGAAATCGGTCTGGCTGCTCAACCAGGCGCAGAACTGGGACGACTTCCGCGAGGCGCTGCGCTACTGGGACGTGCCGTCGCAGAACTTCGTCTATGCCGACGTGGACGGCAACATCGGCTACCAGACGCCGGGGCGCATCCCGATTCGTGCCGCCGGGCACACCGGCCTGCTGCCGGTGGACGGCTCAACCGACCGGTACGAATGGCGGGGCTTTATCCCGTTTGATGACCTGCCGCGTGTGCTCAACCCGGACAGCGGCTTTATCCACAGCGCCAACGAGGCGCTCGTGCCGCCAGAATATTACGAGCAGCTACGCGACCAACTGGCGGACGAATTTGGCGCGGACTCGAATTATGTCATCTCGCAGTATTGGGATTACGGCTATCGCGGCCAGCGCATCGTCCAACTGCTGCAGGAATACCAGCCCCATTCGGCAGAAACTTTCGCCGCCATTCACGGCGACAACTTCAACGGCAGCGCCAGCGAACTGATGCCGGTTCTCGCGGCGGTGGACATGGGTGACGAAACGTTGAACGAGGTGCGGAACTGGCTGGCGGAGTGGGACTTCCAGATGAACATGGATAGCCCGCAGGCGGCGCTGTGGGCCAGCTTCTGGGCGCGGCTGATGGATAACCTGTATAACGACCAGTTGGGCGACGTGACGGAGGCCGGCGGCGGCAGCCAGGATATGTGGACGACCTATTTACTGGCGCAGGACCCGCAAAATGCCTGGTGGGACAACACTCACACCCCCGGCACGACCGAAACCCGCGACGACATTCTGAAGCAGTCGTTCCGCGAGGGGTATGACAACACCGTCAGGCTGCTCGGCAGCGACCGGGCGCAATGGCGCTGGGGCGAACTTCACACGGCTACGTTTGTCAGCAATCCGCTGGGAATCAGCGGCATCGAGGTGATCGAAGATATCGTTAATCGTGGCCCGGTTGAAACCGGAGGCGGCTCGTCCATCGTCAACGCCACCGGCTGGAATGCCGCATCCGGCGATTTTACCGTGCGCTCGCTGCCGTCCATGCGTATGATCGTTGACCTCGGCAATTTGGGGGCCAGCCAGACCATCCACACCACCGGCCAAAGCGGCCACCCGTACAGCGGCCATTATGGCGATATGATTGATGACTGGCGCAGCATCCGCTATCACCCCATGCTGTTCACCCGTGAGCAGGTGGAGGCCAACGCCGCCAGCCACCTCACGCTGAAACCGGGTGGATAGATGTTGAATATCGTAGGGACACGATATATCGTGTCCCTACAGCCCGACCAAAGCAATTGACCAGTGGGACATCCGTAGGAGTTGGACTGGGACCCTCCCCCTACCCCTCTCTGTGCCTCTGAACCTCTGTGCCTCTGTGTTATGCTCTTAAAAAACAATTCTGCCGGTTGCCAGCAGCAGCGCCAGCCCCAGCACACACACATTCAGAAACAGGAAGATGGACAGGAACATACGTTCAACAGCCGTCATGCCCAGGAACAGTTTGTTCACCCGTTCTTCCGGGTCCTCCTCGACTACAAAAACGCTGTCGTCCTCTTCCTCGAAGTCAAAATCGTCCTGGGTGGTGCTTCGTCGCAGATCATCCAGCATCGTGGCTGCTCCTTGAACACACTCGCTTCAACTACACCCATTCTACCGGATTTTTCCGCCAGTACATGCTCATTTTCACGGAAGATTGTTCCTGCCCTGAACTGAAAACTGACAACCGATAACTGACAACTTCCAACTAACTCGCCCGCTTCCACACCCCATCCACCAGCCGGAACAGAATTTCCTCGCGGCTGGCCGCGTCCTCGCCCACCTGCACGACGGCGCGAATCTGCGGCAAGCCGTCTGCGCTCTGTTCCACTGGCGCGGACACCACCACTTTTTGCAGATTCAGCGGCGTGGCGGCAAAGCGCTGGTAGGCCAGTTCGCGCACGCGCTCGTCGCGGGTGTCATACAGAGCCACGAAGTTCGCTTCGTCGCGCCGCTGGATGAGTTCATTCTCGGTCGCCAGCCGCCACGTTAGGTAATCGCGCCAGTCAAGATTAGCCTGTTCCAATGACGCCACGCCGGTCACGGCGTTCAAAATCTCGATACTGGAATCGGGCTGCATCCCCTGGAGCAGCCGTCCTATGGCGGCATCGCCATAGTTCTGCGCGAGGCTGGCAACGAGGAACGAGTTGGTATTCATCTGCACGAAGCGCCCAACCAGCCAGTTCACCACCGCCGAACGTAAATGATAGACATCGGCGGGATAAACCGGCTGAAGGTTATTGGTCGCCTGGTTGACCAGTCGTTCCGCCAGCAGACCGGCAACGGCAAACTGCTGTTCCAGATCAAACGGCTGGTCGGAGCGCGCCCGCTCCAGATATGGCGACGGCAGTTGCAGCAGCCAGGGGTTCGCTTCTGACCAGGAGAGGGTCAATCCGGCGTCCGGGATGATTTCGACCATCACCGCCGGAATCGATGGGCAGCCAACCGCCGCGCAGCCGGTCGTTAACCACTCGTCCAGCTTTGGCCCCAGCGCCGAAGCAAACGGCGCGTCCACGCTGCGGTAGCGTACCTCCACCTGACGGCCATCGTACCGCTGCACCTCGCCCCAGAAGGTGTAATCCGGCGGCACGTGCCGCCAGCCGTCGTCGTAGCGCCAGTAGAACCACACCCGCGTATAGGGCACGCCGTCAATGATTTCTTCCACCGCCACCCGCGCCCGCTGCCGGTCCACGGCTGCATCCAGAATGCGCCCGGTCAGTTCAACCGTGTGCTCCTGCTTCAGCCGCTGGTATTCCTGAAAGATTTGCTCCTGCTGTTGCAGCCAGTCGCCGGACGCGCTGCGCTGTGCCAGCGCAAACGCCTGCCAATCACCCAGCCGCAGCGCCGCGATCTCAGCATCAACCGTGTTCCGCAGCAGTTCTTCTATCTCATATTCAACCTGCTCCAGCCGCAGGTATAAAAAGCCAACCACCGCGCCAAACAGCGCCACCACGCCCAGCACCAGCAGCAGCAGACGCCGCCGCGCCTGCCGCCGCCTGCGTCGCGTTTCCGGGTCTTCGCCGCCGCTTTTGAGGTGGGTCTGTTCGGCCTCAATTTCCCAATCGAGTTTGATGCTCATAGGTTACCTACCGTCATCCTGTAGGGACACGATATATCGTGTCCCTACGTTCATCCAAATGCCACATCCCCGGCCAGCAGGCGACGAAGCGTGCCCGCGTCGTCGCGCACCAGCAGCGCGCCGTCCGCATCCACGTTTTCCGCCACGCCGCGCACGTTCTCAATCGTGACCACGCGCCCCAGCGTCGTCAGGCGGCTTTTCCACACCTCGAACAATGCCGTCGTTCCCAGCCGCGCGTACCAGAAATCCACCCGGTCCAGGAGCGACTCCAGCAAATCGAGCCGGTTTACCCACCGTCCCAGCGCCGGTTCGAGGCTGATGGCGGTGTCCTCCAGTTCTGTGCCTGTAAAATCCATCCGCACATTGACACCCATGCCCAGCGCCACGCCCAGCAACCGGTCACCGTCCCAGGCCGCTTCTGGCAGCACGCCGCAGATTTTGCGCGCCTTCACCTGCACGTCGTTCGGCCACTTGATACCCAGGTCGTTCAGACCTGTTCCTTCCAGCAGATCATAAATCGCCAGCGCGCCCAGCATCGTTACCTGTGCGACCTGCGCCGCTTCCGGTCGCAGCACAACCGACACGGCCAGCGCCACCCCCGGCGGCGTGTGCCACGTCCGCCCCAGCCGCCCGCGCCCTTTCATCTGCTCGTCGGCAATCACCGCCGACCCCGCCGCCGCGCCCGTGCGCAGCCACTCCAGCGCCACGTCGTTGGTGCTGTCCACGCGGTCGTAATACCGTACTGCGCGGGGTGCAAGCCGGCGCTGCACGGTTTCGGCAGAGAGTTCCGTCATTCGATCATCCATTGTCGGGGCGCGGCGCGCCGTGCCCCTGGCTGAATTACCCTCGGTAAGCCGGCTTCCAGCAGGCTAAAGCATGGCTCATTCGTCTTTCCAGCCACCTTCCAGGTGGCTTTTTCCTTCAGCCGGACGGCTTCCAGCGTCCGGTGGCGAATTTACGAACAAGCCTTCAAAACCTGCGGCAAAACTTCGCACGCCATTGTATCACACGCCCGCCGTCCCTTCCTGACTTGTTTCCCACGCCCTGCCTCTTTATAATCGGCGTTGTAGTTGTTCTTTTTGGAACAAAACGCGCAATGGAACACCTGTGGACTCCCTGGCGTATGGCCTACATTCGCGGCGAAAAAAAGCCGGCAGACGGCTGTATTTTCTGCAATCTGGCGCAGCACGAAGCGGACAACCTGCTGATCGCCCGGTCAGAACACGTCTACGTCACGCTCAACAAGTATCCGTACAACAACGGCCACCTGATGGTGATTCCCTACCAGCACGTCGCCTCGCCGGAAGATTTACCTGTCGAAACGCTGACCGACCAGATGGTGACAACCAATCGTGCGCTGGCCGCGCTGCGCCGGTTGTACAATCCGCCCGCGTTTAATCTGGGTGCGAACCTGGGCGCAGCGGCGGGCGCGGGCGTGGCGGAACATTACCACCTGCACGTTGTTCCGCGCTGGCCGGGCGACGCCAGCTTCATGACAACCATCGGCCACACGCGCGTCATTCCCGATACGCTCGACAACATTCACCGGGAATTAACGGCGATTTGGCGAGAGCTGTATCCAGCGTAGGGGCGGGTTTCGAAACCCGCCCCTACATCACGCAATTCAAATAATTCATGAGAAAGAGCAATCGTTTATGCCAACCAACCACAAACACGGACGCGAAGCGGTCATCCTCGGCAGCGCCCGCACGCCGCAGGGCAAATTTCTCGGCGCGCTGGCGTCGCTCACGGCGGCGCAGTTGGGACAGGCGGCGGTCAAAGCCGCCGTTGAACGCAGCGGCATCAACGCCGCCGATGTGGATGAAGTGATTCTGGGCAACGTCGTCAGCGCCGGTGTCGGCCAGGCGCTGCCCCGGCAGATCAGCATCGGCGCTGGCATCCCTGACTCGGTCGGCGGCGTGGCGATCAACAAGGTGTGCGGCAGCGGCCTCAAAACCGTGATGCTGGCGGCTAACGCGATCAAAGCGCAAGACGGCGACCTGTACATCACCGGCGGCGCGGAAAGCATGAGCAACGCCCCTTATCTCAACAAATCGCTCCGGCAGGGGAACAAGTACGGCCACGTCCAGTTGATTGACGCGCTGCAAAACGATGGCCTGTGGTGCGCCCTGTGTGACTGGAGCATGGGCAGCGCGGCGGAATTTATCGCCCGCCAGTTGGAAGTCCCGCGCGCGGCGATGGACGAACTGGCGTTGAACAGCCACCAGCGCGCGGCGCAGGCCACTGAGAACGGTAGCTTTAAGGCGGAAATCACGCCGGTCACCATCCCCGGCAAAAAGGGCGATACGATTGTTGACCG
Source organism: Chloroflexota bacterium (assembly GCA_016223085.1). Taxonomy (GTDB): domain Bacteria; phylum Chloroflexota; class Anaerolineae; order Aggregatilineales; family Phototrophicaceae; genus CFX2. The sequence continues at coordinate 74,435 of JACRPS010000020.1, read as the reverse complement.
GGACGAGCCGATTCGCCCGGACACAACCCTCGAAGCCCTGTCCAGACTGAAACCCGCATTTGACGAAAACGGCAGCGTGACCGCCGGCAACGCGCCCGGCATGAACGACGGCGCGGCGGCGCTCGTTGTCAGCAGCCGCGACTACGCCGAAAAACACGGCCATCAGCCCATCGCCCGCGTTGTCGCCTACGGGCAGGCGGCGGTTGAACCGGCGTGGCTGTTTTACGCGCCGGTGAAGGCCATCCCGATTGCGTTGCAGCGCGCCGGCTGGACGATGGACGACGTTGACCTGTTTGAGATCAACGAAGCCTTCGCGGCGCAGGTGCTGGCCGACGTGCGCGGTCTGGAACGCGACGGCCATCATTTACCGATGGAAAAACTCAACGTCAATGGCGGCGCGATTGCGCTTGGCCACCCCATTGGCGCTAGCGGCGCGCGCGTGCTGATTACGCTCATCCACGCCCTGCGGGCGCGCGGCCTTAGGCGCGGCCTCGCCTCGCTGTGCCTGGGTGGCTCGGAAGCCGTCGCGCTGGCGGTGGAAATCGAATAGATCAGAAACCCCTCCCTAAATCCCTCCCCGCCTACGGAGAGGGGACTTAAAAACGCCTTTCTCCCCCTCTCCGTGTACGGAGAGGGGGTTGGGGGGAGGGGTTAACGGATACTCACCCCATTATGCGCCTGCGCCGCCCGTACCTTTCCTTTGACCCCGGCCTGCTCGTCACGGCGCTGCTGCCGCTGATCGGCCTCATCCCGACGTTTGGCGACGGCATCATCAAAACCGCCGACGGCCCGCTGCACGTCCAGCGCATCTACGCCATGTCTGTCCTGCTGGAACACGGCCACCTGTGGCCGCGCTGGGTATCGTGGTTTCATCTCGGTTACGGCTACCCGGTGTTTAACTTCTACCCGCCGGGTGTGTTTTACCTGGGCGGGCTGCTGGGTTTGATCGGCGTCTCAATCCCGCTGGCGTTTAACCTCGTGGCGGCGCTGGCGTGGATACTCGGCAGCATGGGCACTTATGCGCTGGCGAAACGCTTTCTGCCCGTGTCCGGCGCGCTGCTGGCAGCGGCGCTGTGGGCCTATGCCCCTTCGCGCTTGTACGAGGTGTGGGATCAGGGCAGCCTGCCGCAGATGCTGGCAGCGGCCTGCGTTCCCTGGATATTCCTCGGTCTGACGCTGGCGGCCCAAAACCCTTCCAGACGCAGCCTGCTGGCGCTGGCGCTGCCCACCGCCGGCATGATTCTCTCGCACCAGCCCATCACGCTGATTACCGGTCTGTTTATCGCGCCGGCGGCGCTCGTGCTCCCGCTGGCCGCGTCGTGGCGCGACCGGCGCACCTTTGCGCGCCGCTTCGCCTGTGTGATCGGCGGGCTGGCGCTCGGCGCAGGGCTGGCCGCCATCTTCCTGATTCCGCTGGCACTGGAATTGAAATACGTGCAGGCTGCCGCCGAAGCCCCCGACGTGATTCCATACTTACGCAGCAATTTTCTCCAGCCGGGGCAGCTCTTTATCCAGCCGCCACCGGTGGACTTAACCGATCTGCGTTACAAACTGCCCACCACGCTCGGTTTAGCCGGCGGTATCCTGTGTGCGCTGGGACTGCTGGCGCTGGTCAGGACCCGGCGCTGGGGCTTGCTGGCGGCGCTGGTTGCGGCGCTGGCGTTCGCCCTGTTGATGATGGTCGAACTTTCGCTCCCCGTGTGGCAGGCCGTGCCGTTTATGGCGCAGCTTCGTTTCCCGGAGCGTTTTCTGCGGGTGGCGGCGGTCTTCCTGGCACTTGGCAGCGGCGCGAGTCTGCTCCTGTTCCCCCGGCGCTGGCAGATGGCCGGGCTGGCTGGCGGGCTTATCCTCGTGATTGCCGCCGGTTTGCCGATGGCCTACCCCAGCCGTCCTTTTGTGAACTGGCCGAATCTGTCCGCGCTGGACGAAATCCGTATGGAAGAAACCGAACATACCTGGGGTTCAACCAGCTACGACGAATTTAACCCCGTGTGGGGCGAAAAACCCGGCTGGGACCCCGCGGTTGAGCCGGAGGAATACGTCAACAATCCACTGCGAATCGTGGTCAACCGGCTGGACATGATTCGCCAGTGGCCGGATTTGCAGGTGGAGCAGGTGGACGCAGCAACCGTGCGCGTCACCGTCACCGGCGCGCGTCCGGTACGCTTTCGCCAGTTTTATTTCCCCGGCTGGACCGCCCTCCTCGACGGCCAGCCCGTGCCCATCTATCCCGAACCGGAACTCGGGCAGATCACGGTAGACGTGCCGGAAGGCACGCATCTCATCGCGCTGGCCTACACCGGCACGACCGCGCAGGCCGTCGGCGCGCTGGTCACGCTGGCGAGCATTGGCGTGGCGATTGTCCTGATGGTTTATTCCCGTAATCACATAGGGGAGGGTCTGAGACCCTCCCTTACTGAACGCCTTTTCCATGAGGGAGAGGGGGGTACGCCGGCGCGGGCCTTCCCTCCCCGCCCCGCTGCCCTGTTCGCGCTTGCCATTGTCGCCTTCACGCTGGTGAACAGTTTTATCATCACGCCGCACACGCTCCTGTTCCGGCGGCAGTCGCCACCTGACCAGCCCGCCGCCATGCAAACGCCGGTCAACGTCCGCTTTGGCGATACGTTTGCTCTGCTGGGCTACACGCTTGAGCAGACCAGCACCGCGCCGGGCGGCCTGCTGCCGGTCACGCTGTACTGGCGCGCGCTTCAGCCGGTGGATAAGGAATATCGTCCGGTGGTGCAGTTGGTGAACCTGTCACAAACGGCAGCCTGGGCGGTTAGCGAACCGCTGTTCCCTGGCGGCGGCAAAACCACGACCTATACGCCTGACCGTTTCGCCTCGGATGTTCACGCGCTGCGCCTGTTCCCGGATGCGCCGCCCTACGTCGGGCGCATCAGCGTGCAGATGGTAGACAGCGGCACGGGCGACCCTTTGCGCCTGCCGGACGGCAGCGACCGTCTGCTGCTGCCGCCGCTGATTCGCGTCACCGGCGCGGGCGCAGCATTACCCCCAGTCCTGAACTATCGTTTTGATGATGCCGTTGAACTGGCCTGTGCCACTATTCAGCGCGAAGGTGATACACTTACCATTGATCTCGGCTGGCGCGTGTTACAAACCCCCGCGCAGGACGTAACCGTGTTTGTTCACGGCCTTGGCGCGAATGGCCAGCCGGTCGAACAGAACGACTCGCCGCCGCTGGGGCTGGATTATCCTGCGTCGTTGTGGCAGCCGGGACAGACCTTGCTTGACCACCATACGCTCCTATGGGATGACCGGATTCAGTTGATCGCCATCGGCCTGTACACGCCGGAACGCCGCCTGACGGTCACGCGTGACAGCCAGCCTGTGCCGGATAACCGCGTGCTACTGGCGCTGGACGAGAACTCATGCTCACGTTAACGCCTGTCACCCGGCGCGATGCGTTGGCACTGCTGCTGATTCTGCTGGTGGCCGCGCTGCTGCGGCTGGGCGAACCCGGCATCGTTGAATTTCGGCACGACGAAGCCATGCTGTCGCTGCTGGCGCAGGACATGGCCGCCGGCAGGACTTTCCCGCTGACGGGCATCCCCTCGTCGGTTGGCATCCCCAACCCACCTGCCAGCGTCTACGTCATGGCGCTGCCATATGCCTTTGGCGCTGACCCGCAGGCAGCCACGCTGTTTGTCGCCGCGATGAATGTGCTCGGCGTTGGCCTGCTGTGGCTGATCGCGCATCGTTATGTTGGCCGTACCGTTGCGCTCGTCGCCGGTTTGGTCTATGCCGCAAGTCCCTGGGCGGTGCTGTACAGCCGCAAACTCTGGGCGCAGGACTTTCACACGCCGCTGGTGCTGCTGGCCGTGCTGCTGGGGCTGCATGGCTTTGTGGAAGGCAAACGCTGGGCACAGGTGCTGTGCCTGCCGGTGCTGATCTTCGCGCTGCAAATCCACTTCGCGGCCTGGGCGCTGCTGCCCGTGTTCGGGGTTCTGCTGTGGCTGGGGCGGAGAAACGTTTCCCTGCCTGCGCTGCTGGTCAGCATCGTACTGGCCGTGCTGACGCTCGTTCCTTTCCTGCTCGGCCTGTCGCAAACGCTGCAAGCCGACCCCAACCGCATCACCAGCGCGCTCAACCGGAACACCGCGCCGCTGCTGCTCACGCCCGACGCGCTGCTGACGACCGCCCGCTTTGCCACCGGCCTCGGTCTGGAAACGGTTGTCGCGCCGGAACAGATGCCTGATCTGCTGGCGCAGGTGCCGCCGCATCCCGCTCTGTGGTCGCTGGTCGGCGTGCTGGCACTGCTCGGCCTGATCGCGCTGCTGGCCATCCCCGCGCGCCGCCGCTTCGCGCCGCTGCTGATCGCCTGGGTAGTCGTGCCGCTGCTGGTCTTTTCCGTCTCGTGGACACCCGTCTATCCCCACTATCTGATCGCCAGCATCCCGGCGCTATGCCTGCTGCTGGGTATTGGCGTGGCGGCGCTGCTTGAAGCGGTACCCGGCAAACCCTGTCGCCGCGCTGGGGTGCTGACCGCATTCGCCGTCGTTGTGCTGACGCAGGCCGTATGGTGGCGCGGCCTGCTGCGGTATCTGGATACCACCGCCACGCCCGGCGGCTTCGGCACACCGATTCATTACGTATATGCCGCCCGTGAGGCGCTGCGCCCGTTTGAAGATGTGGTGATTCTGACGGACGGTGTTGAGATTCTCTACGATCAGGAACCGGCCATCTGGTCGGCCATGCTGCGGGATAAACGCTGTGTGCGCGCTTTAACCGGCAGTGGCGTGGCAGTATTTCCGGCGCAGCCGTTCGCCGTGCTGACCGCTCCCAACGCGCCGGGCAATCCGGTTGGCGGCCTTTACGAAACGGCCAACGCACAGCTTTTCCCGCTGCGACCGGGTGAAGGCACGTACCGCCTTACCACTTTTGACCACGCCCCGGCATGGGATGGCCCGCCGCTGACCCCGCTGCCACCGACCGCTTTCAGCAGCGGTATCCAGCTAACCGGCTATACCCTCGATGAAAACCGTCTGTATTTGGACTGGCGCTTGCCAGGGCATGTGGACGGCGATTACCACTATTTCGGCCATTTCCTCAACGCTGATGGGGAGAAGATCGGCCAGCGCGATAACATGCTGTGGCCGGGGCGCTACTGGTGCAAAGGCGACCGCTTAATAACGTGGGCTGATGCGGACATTCCGGCAGAAACAGCCGTCCTGCGCGTCGGCCTGTACACGCTGGACAACGGCGCTTTCGTCAACACTCCGGTACTGGACACAGCCGGCAATCCGGTTGGGACGTGGCTGGATATTCCGCTTGCATCAGCACCTTAATCATTTGCGCTCCGAGTGACATATAATGGAAACAGATCGTGGAGGAATGGACGATGGCTTACGAGTCAGCCGATCACAGGCTGCACGAATGGTACGAGAAACGCCGCCGGTTTGCGACTCATGCCGTGCTGTACATCGGCTTTGCTGTCCTGTGTATCATTTTCTTCCTGAATCCGGCTTTCTGGCGGCAGTACATGACACTGCCCAATACGGGCGATTTACTCATCATTCTGGCCGTGTGGACGGTGATCTTCCTGTCGCAGCTTGCCTCGTTCCTCGTTTATGAACGCTACCAGCGCGCGCTCGACCGTTACGAAAAACCTAAACGCCTGCGGCTGGATGAGGATGGAGAGATACGTGATAGCTTTGATGATGAGACGGATATACTGCGCCATCTGATGCGTTAAAAACCTATCTGTAAACCGCTTTTATCTGTCGGTAGGGGCACGGCATGCCGTGCCCCTGCGAAGGGGTTATGGATAGAGACTAATGGTTAAATGAAAACCAATACATGGATTTTTCGTAGAGGCGAACCGGCGGTTCGCCCCTACATTCTTTGAATCTGTTTTCGGTCATCCATAAGGTAAGCTGATTGTTTCCAGCAGCAGCGCGTCGTCGGGCGCGTCGGTGTCCAGCCGCCGGTTGTCTACCGGGTTGTACCAGCCAATCATTAACCGGTAATCCCCCGGCGCGGGCGGCGCAGGGTAGACTAGCCTGTGCCGCGTGGCGTAGCGTTCGCCCGGCAGCCAGAAGCGCGTTGGCAAATCTGGCGGCGCGTCGCCCTGTCCCACCACGGTATTGGCCTCGTCCAGCACCTGCGCGAACACCGTGTAATCGGCACTCGGCTGCGCCAGCGTTTCCCAGTACAGCGTCAGGCTGTCCCCCTTGCGCTGGTACGCCAGCAGCCGAATCTGCCCGCCAAACACTGCGTCGGCTGGAACCGCCTCGGCTGGCACAACTACCCTCACACCATCGGCAAACCCACCGGCATCCAGCATCACCACATCCAGCGGCGCGCCATCTTCCAGCGTCGGCGGCACGTGGCTTTCGCTGGCGTAGTGCCACCAGCCAACCTGTATCCTCAGCTTTGAAGCGGTCAGCGACTTGTTTCGCCCCTCTCCCTCGGGGAGAGAGGCCGGGGGTGGGGGATTCAGCGGAATCGCATACATATCGGCATAAATCGCTCCCGGCTGCCACGTTGTCGTTCGCAGCCGTCCCGCGCCGGGATAGCTATCCACCTTCCCGATCACCGTCCCATCCAGCAGCACCGCGTGCAGCCACAGGCTCAAATCGCGCTCCGACTGTTCCAAAACGCGCCAGTACAGCGTCACCGGTGCGCTGTCCCCCGGCGCATAGCGGCGGTCAGGCGTTTCGTAGCCGATCAGTTCCACGCCGCCAAAACGCGCATACACCGGACGCGCGCTGTCCGGCAGCTTCTCCAGCGGCACGGGCGGGGCATACTGCGGCGCGATGCTGGCAAACGGCACGATCAGGGCGAACAGGGCGAACAATGTCACAAATATCATTTGTAGGGGCACGGCATGCCGCGCCCCTACCGACCATGTTATTTGGAGCAGCCCCACCGCCAGCAGCGGGCTGATCGCCGCGACATACGGGAACAGCAGCCGTCCCTGCGAGGCGTAGGTTTGCGCCGTCCAGTTGATGATCGCTACCGCACCGATGATAACAATCAGGCCGGGCAGCAGCAGGCGCACAATATAATCTTGGCTCTGGCGATTCCACCACAGATGCAGCGCCAGCCCGACCAGCGCCAGCATGGTGAGTGCATCCATCACGTCGTAATACGGGCGGAACGTCATGATATTAAACGCGCCGAACACGCCCCAGTAACCGAAGCGGAAGCCCTGGAATTCGTCCAGCAGCGTTTGCAGCGTGAACGGCGTTTCCCGCGCCCCGGCCACCAGCGCCATCGTGTGCGTGCCGAACAGATCGCCGTAAAGCTGCATGTTCCGCACGTACCACCACCCTGCGATCACCACCCACGCCGCCAGCATCAGCGCGCCCAGCGTCACCAGCCTGCGCCAGTCCCGCGACCGATAGGCCAGCCACAGCGCCGCCAGCGCCACCACCGGCACCGGCACCAGACCGCTGAGTTTGCTCAACGACGCGAACGCGATCAGTACCGCGATCAGCAGGCTGCGCCGGAAGTTGAAACCGTCGCGTACCATCGTCAGCATCTGCCAGATGATGACGCTGTTCAGCGCCGTCACCAGATTATCGTTGTTGACCGACGCGCTGATAAACAGGAACATCGGGTTAAACGCCGTCAGCCCGGCGGCAAGGATGGGAATCGTTCGTAGGGACACGATATATCGTGTCCCTACAAGCGCCTGTGCCGACCCATACACCGCCACCACCGTCACGCACCCAAGCGCGATGCTGAACAGCCGCACGACGTATACGGCCAGCACCGACCCTCGCAGCGGCGCGGCTGTCTCATGCAGCACGAGATTCTTATTGCCGACATTGCCCGGCACGCCGGCAATGACGTGCGGATTCGGCTGGCGCAGCGTTTCAAAATCGCTCCGGTCAATCGGCTGCACCAGCGCGGCGGCCAGCAGATAATACAGCGGCGGTTGGCTGCCTTCCTGCTCGTAGATCGTCTCCACGCCGACGACCTGCACCGGCAGTTCACCCGTTTCCGCGATGTACTGAATCATGCCCACGTGCCACAGTTCGTCGCTGGCTTCCAGCGGCGGCGTCGCCCCCATGTACACAAGCGCCAGCAGGACAAATGCCACGAGGATAATCGCCAGGGGCAGCCGGTCACGCAGGATACGGTTGAGGAGATTAGGATTGGACATGAGGGGAGATTGTAGACAACGGGCGCGTATTGGGCAACAACGCCCTACATCAAACCGTCATTCTTGACTACAAACCATTCATGATAAACGGTCGTAATATAAAAGTCGGCACCGGCTAGCTTTTCGCAGATTGCTAACCGCCCGGTATCCATCTCTGACTCATATTCGGGGTAATAAGTTGTGTCCTTGAGAAACAAGGTTAGCGTGTTACCATCTGCACTGACAATAGACCGCAGAACGCTGATATTCGGGTGTTGCTCTCGTTCCAGCGGAAGCAAAACGTATCTACTGTCTATCAGCATCAATTCAGGGTCATAGTATTCCAGCACCGATGCCCATTTCCACGGGCCTTCGTGTTTCTCCAGAATCCGGTCATAACGCAGTGTTTTGATTTTTTCGATAACTTCAGGTGATAAGTCCGCAAGTTTCATAGTCACGTCCCCTCATCAGCTACCACTTCTGCATGTTGTCGTCTTATCTTGTATAATCATTATAGAATGTGCAATCTATAGAGGATTACTGTCATGTCGGTACTGGAACTTCTCGAAGAAATCCGGGCGCTCTCTTTGGAGGAGCGCAAGCAATTAATGAAGCTGATGGTGGATACGCTGGCCGAACCTGCTGAACCATCAAAGAAACACCACAGTCTGCGAGAACTTCGTGGTCTTGGTAAGGAGATTTGGGAAGGGATTGACGCCCAGGAGTACGTAAACAAACTGCGCGACGAATGGGATACACGATAATGCAAATTCGTGATGTCCTGGTAGATTTGAAGCAATTATATATTGACACTGCACCATTAATCTACTACGTTGAAGAGAATCCAACTTATGTAGAAAAAATGGAGGCTGTGTTTCAGTTCATCGAAGATAATTCGCTTGAAGTTATCAGCTCAGTGATTACTCTGACTGAAGTCTTGCAGCAACCAATACAACAAAGCAGAACCGATCTTCAGCAGAAATATCTGGGTATATTGCTTTCGAGCAATCATTTAGCCTTGCTGCCAGTTGATGCGGCAACAGCCGAATCTGCCGCCCACTTGCGCGCTCGATATAATTTACGAACGCCTGATGCTCTACATGTAGCAACCGCCCTTAAAAGTCAGTGTGAAGCGTTTCTGACCAACGACATCGGACTTAAGCGTGTCACCGAACTTCGAATTCTGGTACTGGATGAGCTTGAGTAGACGTTAATCCGCCCCCACCCGCTTCATTTCCTGCGTATCAAAGAACTGCTTCGCGTTTTCGATGTAACTCAAACTCTGGTGGCGGAAGTAGGTGTTGTACAGTTCGGCATAGTGGCCGCCCTGCCGCATCAGTTCAGCGTGGCTGCCTTCCTCAATGATATGGCCTTCCCGCAGCACGATAATCCGGTCCGCGCTGCGAACCGTGCTCAGACGGTGCGCGATCAAAATCGAAGTCGAACGCGCCAGGATTAAATCCAGCGCCTCCTGAATCTGCGTCTCGGTGAACGGGTCAATACTGGCGGTCGCCTCGTCCAGCACAAAAATCGCCGGGCGCTGCACCAGCACCCGCAGCAGGCTGACAAGTTGCCGCTGCCCCATGCTCAGGCGCGCGCCGCGTTCGCCTACGTCGGTTTCCAGGCCATTGGGCAGCGTCTCCAGCCATTCGCCGCCGCCGATACTGTAGGCGATTGCTTCGATTTCGGCGTCGGTCGCCTCCGGCTTGCTATAACGAATGTTGTCGGCAATCGTGCCGCTGAACAAAAACGGCTGCTGCGGCACAATCCCAAGCTGGCTGCGGTATGCTTGCAGATCAAGCGTGCGAATATCACGCCCGTCCACGCGGATTTGCCCCGCCTGGAACTCGTAAAACCGCGCGATCAGCTTGGCAATCGTACTTTTGCCCGCGCCCGTATGCCCCACAAACGCCACGCTCTGCCCCGGCTCAATCGTCAGGTTAAAATGTTCCAGTATCGGCGAACCCGGTTTGTATTCAAACGTCACGTCATCGAACTCGATGCGCCCGCGCAGCGTCCCGGCTGGCTGGTTGTCTGTCTGCTTCACCGTATTTTCCGAGTCGATCAGCGAGAAGATACGTTCCGCCGCGCTTAGCCCCTGCTGAATCTGGCTCCAGAACCCGGCCAGGTTGGTGAACGGAAACCAGAACCGGTCAATGCTCTGGATGAACAGATACCACGACCCGACGTTGATGATGCCGTCAATCGCGGCCAGCGCGCCAAAATAGACGACGGTGGCCGTGCCCACGCCGGTCAGCGCGTTCATCACCGGGAAGATCAGCGCCAGCACAAAACCCCGCCGCAGGTTGATGCGGTACGACTGGCGGTTGATCTCCGTAAATTCGTCGTAGATCATCGCCTCGCGGCGGAAGTTTTTGGCAACGCTGATGCCGGACACACTCTCCTGAATGTTGTCGTTGACGGCGGCCATCGCCCGCGCCCCCTGCCGTCCGGCCTTGCGCGCCAGCCAGCGGAAGAACAGCGACAGCCCCAGAAATACCGGGATCCACAGCATCAGCAGCAGCGTCAGCCGCCAGTCACGGGTGAACAGCACCACCACCAGCACGATCAGTTCAATAAACTGGGTCAGAATGTCGCCCGTCAGCACCAGCACCTGCCCAAATTCCTGCGTGTCGCTGGTGATGCGGCTGACCACCTTGCCGGACTTCTCCTCATCGTAAAACGCCAGATCGCGGTTAACGGCGGCGGCGAACGCATCCTTACGCATCTGGCTGACCGCGTGGCCGATTAACCGGCTGGTCGCCGCGCGGCGCGTCCAGGCCAGCGCGTAGTCGAACAGCGCCGTGAGCAGCAGCGCCCCTAGCAGCAGCGGGACGATTTGCGCGGCGTTGTCCGCTTCCAGTGCGTCCACCGTCGCAGAAACGAGAATCGGGTACAGCGAACCGATAAACGAGATGCCAATCAACGCCCCGATCATGGTCAGCAGCCAGCGGCGGTACTGGAACAGATACTGCCCGATGCGCTTCAGCAGATAGGCGTCGCCGTACTGCCGGTCGTATTTTTCCTGTTCAAGCGAGCCAAAGAAACCCATACCCATTCCGTTTCGTGCTGATCTTCAATTTCGGTGACGGTTTTTTATAGGGCGCTCCGCCGTGCGCCCCATATGAACCGGACTAACCGTTTGCACCGCCAGGGCTGGAAGCTCCCTGGTTGAACCACTTTGGTAAGCCTGCTTTCAACGGGCTGTACACCCTTGCACACAGTCTGTCCAGCCACCTTCAGGTGGCTTTCTTCATTCAGCCGTCCGGCTTTCAGCGTCCGGCGACTTTACGAAACCACCTTCTCCACCGGCTTCTCATACCGCGCGAAGATACGGCGGTAGGCTTCCGACGTGCGCAGCAGGTCGTCGTGTTTGCCCTGCGCCACCACCCGCCCCTGCCGCAGCACGATGATGTGGTCCGCCCACCGAATTTGCGACAGACGGTGTGTGATGAGAATCGTCGTCCGGCCCCGCGAGGCCGCCCAGATCGCCCGCTGAATCAGGTCTTCGGTGGCGCTGTCAATCGCGCTGGTGCTGTCGTCCAGTACCAGAATCGGCGGGTCGCTCAGGAACGCGCGCGCAATCGCCAGCCGCTGGCGCTGCCCGCCGCTTAACGTGACGCCGCGTTGCCCGACGACCGTCTGGTAACCGTCGGCAAAGCTCGTAATGAACTCGTGCGCCTGGGCCTTCCGCGCCGCGTCTTCGATCTGTTCCTGCGTCGCGTCCGGCTTGCTGAACGCGATGTTCTCCGCAATCGTCCGGCTGAACAGGAAAATATCTTGCTCGATGACGCTGATCTGCGATCGCAGCCCGGCCAGATTCCAGTCACGCACGTCCACGTCGTCCACGCATACCTGCCCGGCGTCTACATCATAGATACGATTCAGCAGTTTGGTGACGGTGCTTTTGCCCGCGCCGGTCTGCCCCACGATAGCGACCGTCTGCCCCGGTTCGATCTTAAACGACACGTCGTGCAGCACCGGGTTGCCTTCCACATAGCCGAACGTCACATGTTTAAATTCCACCGCGCCCTGTATCGGCTGGTTGTGGCCGCTGCGGTTCTGGTCAAGGTCGGTTTCGGTGTTGATTATGTTCAGGATGCGGCTCGCGCTGGCGTACCCCAGCGCTACCTGCGATAGCGACCGCATGGACGTGAATACCGGGAAGCCAAACAGGAAAATCTGCCCCATGAACGCAACAATTTTGCCGGTGTCAATCAACCCAAGCTGGTACAGATACACGGCGTGAAGCAGACCGGCGAAGATGGACAGCCCCAGCATCAGGTACGGCAGATAGCGCGCTTCGATGTCGCCCTGCTGGATGAAATAATCACGAACCTCGTCGGCCTTGTCCGCGAAGGCGTCAATCTCCTGCTGCTCCCGCGCCGCGCCCTTCACCACCTGCAACCCTTCAATCGTTTCTGCCAGCCGGGCGTTCATCCGGCCAAACCCGGCCCGCACCGCCTCGGCAATCGGGTGCAGCGAGGTGATGAAGCGGTACTGCGCCCAGATGTACAGTGTCAGGAATGCCGCCGGCACCAGAATCAGCGACGGGTAAATGGTTGGTGAGGTCAGCAGCGGCACGAGCAAAAACATCCCGGACCCGATGATGAGGTTAAAACCGGGATTCATCATCAGGTTCATTTCGCGCACGTCGTTGGTCACCCGTGCCATAATCTCACCGACCGGCTGCATATCATGAAACGTCATGCTCTTGCCCAGCAGGCTGGCATACAGTTCGTCGCGCACGTCGCGTTCGATACGCTGCGCGAAAATCTCCGACGAGAAGTTCCGCACCAGTTGCAAACCCGCGCGCAAAAGCTGTGATGCCACAATCGCTAGGGCCATGCTGATAATCGCCTCGCTGCCCTGCCCCGCGATCACGGCGTTAAACGCCTGCCCGATGAATACTGGCACAGCCCCCGCCAGCGCCGCGTTGCTGAACGCGCCAATAACCATCAATACAGCAACAACTGGATGCCGGATGATGTGTGACCAGATAAACCTGACCGGGCTGGAGTGATCGGTTTTGAAGCCCACGCGCGCGACAAACTCTGAAGCCATACCTGTACCTGTTCAACAGTAGGGGCGACCTGGTGGGTCGCCCCCGGCAACGTCTATACGGAATGGTAGCACAAAGGTTATACCGCCCAAATAAAACCAATATTGGAAATTGGACTCAATCGGGATTACAGAAGAGTATGTAACTTTTCTTCTTAACCGGAACCCGGTGTCCTCATCTTTCTAACTGCTCTGTCTGGCAACTGTTTCACGTAACGCCACCGACATTTGTAGGGGGGCCTTGCGCCCCTGCGGAAAACAATATCAGGAATTTACCGGACGAAGCCCAAACCCTGCCCCTTGGCTTTTAACTCGGAACTCGCTCACTCGGAACTCGGAACTTTCTCCAGCAGTTGGATGATAAAACACCAGTAGCGGTTGCAATCCCCGATCACCTGCTGTAACGGATGTGTCGCTTCAATCGCGTAAAAGTTGGCCTGCACCGCCGGGTTCAACCAGTCCGCCGTGATGAACCACACCCGCTCCGCCGCAATCGCCTCCTCCACCGTTTTGACGCGATAGCCGCCCCAGTTGGGGGCGAACTGCCGCCCCACTTCCCACTTCCACACGTCGTCACTCTCGTTGGCCCGGTCATAAAACAGTGCGTCCCCCGCCCGCGCCGCCGCCGCAAAGGTTGCCACAATATCGCGGTACGGGATGCGGTCTTTGGGAAGCTGCGAGGGCAGCGCCCACAGGCTGATCGCCGTGAAGACCACCAGAGCCAGCCAGCGCACGCGCAGCGGCAGTGCCGCCAGCGCCGCGCCCAGCGCCAGCGCCAGCCCCAGGATGAAGCTCAGGATATAACGCGGGGCGTAGACCGCCACCACCGTGTTTATCAGGAAGGCAACCGCCGGCAGACCGAGCGCCCACGCCAGCGCGAGGCGGTACGCCGTCCTGCGCCATAGCAGCACCACGCCCGCCAGCAGGACAATCGCATACAACCACGCCTGTCCGTTGGTGGCGGCCTGTATCAGCCCCCATATGGCGTCCAGTGATGTTGCCACCGTCGTTGTCCCCACACCCAGCACGCCACGGGCGTTACCACCGATCAGCTCCGCTTCCCGTAAGTTCCTGATCTGGTATAGAAAACTGGGCAGCCAGGGTGACCATAACAACAACACCAGCAGCATCAGGCCGAGCGCTTGCCGGAACAGCCGGCGCGATGGCTGCCGCACGAACAGGGCAGCAAATACCAGCGCTTGAATCAAAACCAGCAGGGACAGGAAGTAATGGACGTACAGCATCGCCGCCACCGTGACCGCGTAGCCCACCCCCCAGCGCACCTTTCCCGCTTTCACCCAGCGGTAAAAGCTGAACATGGACAGGCTCGCCAGCAGCAGCGCCAGCGCATACGGGCGAATTCCCAGCGCAAACTGGAAAAACAGGTTCATCCCGGTCAGCGCCAGCATGGCATAAACGCCAGCCCGCGCCGCGCCAAACCAGTTGCGTCCGATCTGATACAGCACCGCCAGTGTCAGCAGACTGAACAGCAGCGCCAGCATCCGGCCTGCAAACTCGCTTGTGCCGGCCAGTTGCCGCCAGCCCCAGAAGAGGGCAAACCACAGCGGCCCCTGAATGTCGTGTTCCGCGAGGTACGTCACCGTATACCCCAGATCGTCGCGGGTGAAACGATAAACCAGGTACTCGTCCGGGTACAGGTAGGTGAGGCGGATGCCGACGACGAGGAACACCGCGATCGCAAACAGCGCCAGCAGGCCAACCAGCCAGACGCGTCCTTCGCGGTCAACACGGGCAGAGGTTTCGGGTGAGATCGTGGCCGCCGGCCAGAAGCGGCGAAAAACAGCAGACATGAAGCAAATTCCCGTTGTGCGGTTGTGTCTCCAAATCCTAATGCCTTCGACAGTCAAATTCAAGGGAATGGGCTACAATCGTGGCGCAGTTATCAAACAGAAACGGGAATGGATCGTGAAACCGAAAGTATTTGTCACGCGCGTTTTCCCGGACGCCGGGTTAAAGCTGGTGCAGGAAGCCTGCAACGCCGACATCTGGCCCGATGTGATGCCGCCACCCTATGCTGTCCTGAAGGAACGGTCGCGCGGGGTGGATGGTCTGCTGTGTATGATTACCGACCGCGTGGACGCTGCCGTGATGGACGCCGCCGGGCCGCAGTTGAAGGTTATCAGCCAGATGGCCGTCGGTGTGGACAACATTGACCTGAACGCGGCGCGGGTGCGTGGGATTCCGGTCGGTCATACCCCCGGTGTACTGACCGAAGCGACCGCCGACTTGGCCTTCGCGCTGCTGCTGGCGGCGGCGCGGCGGCTGCTGGAAGGTGTCGAGTACATCCGTGCGGGGCGGTGGCGCACCTGGGAGCCGAAGGCGCTGCTCGGTGCCGACCTCAACGGCGCGACGCTGGGTATCATCGGCCTGGGGCGGATTGGCAAGGCCGTTGCCCGGCGGGCTGCCGGTTTTAACCTGTCGCTACTGGCTTACAATCCCGGCCTCGCCCCGGAAGAAGCTGCTGCGGTTAACGCCCGGCTGGTGGATTTCGACATTCTGCTGCGCGAATCGGATTTCATCTCGATTCACACCCCGCTGACCCCGCAAACGCGCGGCCTCATCAATAGCGCGGCGCTGGCGAAGATGAAACGGACGGCTATCCTCGTTAACACGGCGCGTGGCCCGGTGGTTGACTCGCGCGCCTTATACGACGCGCTCAAAAACGGCGTGATCGCGGCGGCGGCGCTCGATGTAACCGACCCCGAACCCCTGCCGCCAGACAGCCCGCTGCTCACGCTGCCGAATCTGCTGGTTGTGCCGCACATCGGTAGCGCCAGCGTCTGGACGCGCGACCAGATGGCGCTGATGGCAGCGCGTAACCTGATCGCCGGCGTGCGGGGGGAACCGCTGCCCCACGCCGTCCCAAAACCGTGAGCCTGTATGGCACAGACCCTTTTCGCCTGGCTGCTGGTGGTGGCAATCCTCGTAGCGGCTTATCCCTGGGCGGCGTGGCTGCTGGCGCGCGCTTCACAGCAGGACAGCGCGTGGCTGCCGATTCTGCTGGCGCTGGCGCTCAGTGTGGGCGCGCTCACGCTGCTGATGTTCTGGCAGGCAGTTGTCGGTCTGCCATTCAACCTGTGGGCGATCACGCTCCCTTACTTCCTGCTGATGCTGCCCGGCTGGTGGTTGTGGCGGCGCGACCGTCTTGGTGTGATATTACCACGACTGCCCGCTTCCCGGCTGGCGCGGCTGGCGCTTGGCCTGATGGCGCTGGTCAGCGCCGCCGTGCTGCTCAACGCCGCCTACTGGCCGTTTTACCGGGATGACACGCTCGGCATCTACGCTCGCTATGCGAAATTGATGGCTGAAACGGGTACGCTTGTCCCGTTCGCCGGGCGTGACGATGCCTTTTACCAGGCCTACCCCATCCAGATGCCGCTGGCCTACACCTACACCTATCTCGCGTCGGGCTGGCTCAACGACTATCTGGCACGGGTGATTCCGGCGCTGTTCAGCTTGGGATGCATCCCGGCGGCCTTCGTGCTGGGCCGGCTGCTGTTTAGCGACCGCGCCGGCTGGCTGGCCGCGCTGCTGCTGGCGACCATGCCGACCGTCGCGCGCTGGGCATCGTCCGGCTATGTGGATTTGCCGATGGCCTTCCTGTACGCGCTGTCCGCCGTCTTCGCCTGGCGGCTGTGGCGTGATGGCCGCCCGCTGGACGCGCTGCTCGCCGGCCTGACGATGGGACTGGCAGCATGGACGAAAAACGCCGCGCTGCTCGGTGTGCTGTTTCTGGCCGCCTGGCTGGCTTATGGCTGGCTCAAACGGCGCTTCGGTTGGCGTTTGGTACTTCTGGCGCTGGCGGCCTGCGCCGTTATCGCCGCGCCCTGGTACGTTCGCAACTGGCTGGAAGCGCGCCTGCTCGTCCCCCCGACCGCCTGGGTGGAACAGGCCGAACCTTCGTTATCGAACCTGCTGATTTATATCACGCTGCCGGATAACTTCGCGCTCACCGGCTGGCTGATCGTCGGCGGGATAGTGAATGCGGTGTGGAGCATCATCACATCCGTAGGGACGCACGGCGGTGCGCCCCTACAAGACAACCGCGCCGGGTCGGTAGGGACACGGCATGCCGTGTCCCTACAACATCGTTCCGCAGCATCCGTACCGGATACCCACCGCTTTTATATGCACTTGTTCCTGCTGCTGTGGACGCTGCCGTTTTTTGCGGTCTGGTGGCTGCTGGTCAGCTACGACCCGCGCTTTCTGCTGCTGTTTTTGCCGCTGCTGGCGGTGCTGGCCGGAGGGTGGCTGGCTGACCTGTGGGATAAACTGCCGCGTCAGTGGCAGCCCCGCATCCTCGTGCCCGTTATGGCGGTGCTGGTGCTGCTGGCGCTGTACAACGCCTGGATTGCAGTGGATTACAAACGCGAAATTCTGCGCAACCCGCTCATGGGCGATGCCGAAAAGCGTGCCATTGTGTTAAACGGCAGGTAGGGTGTTGGGTAGGGTTCTCCATTCGGAAGAAAACCCGCTGGAAGCGGGCTGGCGAACACGGCTTGCTCCTCTGTCCAGCCACCTTGCAGGTGGCTTCTTTGTTCAGCCGTCCGGCTTCCAGCGTCCGGCGCCGCCAGCCATAGCCTGATCTTGGTACTCATGGGGCGCGGCCTGCCATGTCCCTACTCACCGGCGTCCATCGTCACCGACACCGGCACATCCCAGAAGCGTCCGATGTCTATCGCTTCTTCGGCGATCAAATCACGAAACGAAGAACTAAACGTGTCAAAGGTACGGACGGTGATTTTCAGCCGCTTGCCCTGCCGGTCATAGCGCCACACGCCCGCCGCCAGCCCATCTACCAGCACCACCGGCACCGTCTGGCCGCCGTGATACACCTCGCGCTGCTGCTGCGGTAGAATGAGGTCGTCTCGGTTGGCGTAACCCAGCACATAAGTATCAAAGGCGGGCAGCAGCCGCACCACCGGCGCGGTTGACCGGTGGCTGTCCGGTTCGGTCAGCGTCCACAGGCTGCGGCCTTCCACCCGCACCTCGATCAGTTTGTCGGTTTCGGACAATCCCTGCCAGCCCGCGTGGGCATCCGCCAGTGACAGCCCCGACCAGCCTGCAAAATCCTTCACCTCTGCCGGGCCGTAACCGGCGAGATACCGGCGCGCTAGTTCCGCCAGCGCGGCCTGTCGCGGCAGCGCCTCGCGTGGCGTTATCCACTTATCCAGCAGCACGTAGCTGGCTTTCCCGCCCGGACGGTCCGGGCCGAGGCAGACAATCCCCTCCAGTGCTGCCTGTGCAATCAGATGAATCGGCGCCTGCCCTTTCGGTTCGATCTGCACGCCGCGCTCGGCCAGTTTCGCCACCAGCTCGTGGCGCGTCAGGGCGCTGCCATCAGCAAGTATCTCTCGGATGGCGCTTAAACCAGCTTTTGATAGCTTCTCGTCAATCCCCAGTTGCTGCCGCCGCCGCTGGTCTTTGGCGGCAAACACCGGCCCCAGCAGTCCGGTCAGCCAGTGAATATCGTCGGCTGCGACCAGATGCAGCGTCCCCCGCATCACCCAGGTCCGTGCCAGGCTGTGCTGTTGAGTCAACGCCGCTTCCACGTCGCCCGCTTCCAGGCCGCCGATCCGCGCCCGCAGCGCCAGCAGCATCGCCGGGGCAAGCTGCGCCTGCACGCCGACCAGCCCGCGAACCACGTCAGCCAGCGCGCCGCGCGGCTGCTTCCGGTCAAGACATTGGGCGTGGGTTCGCAGTGCGCGCAGGTCGTCGGGGGATAATTCAAACATCCGTCAGATCAACCTCATGCCACCAGTCTCACTCGTCAAACCACTTGTGAAACGTATATTCCGCGTGCGCTGGCTCGAAACCCAGCCGTACCCACACTTTTTGCGACGGCACGTTGGTCACCTGCGTGGACATCTCCATACGCCGCGCGCCGCGCTGCTTCAGCCACATCATCGCGGCAGCCATCAGCGCCCCGCCGATACCCCGCCCGTGCGCCGCCGGCTCAACACCGTACAGCGGCCCTTCGCCCAGGTCGCCGCGCTTTTTGATGGTGACAAAGCCGGCCATCCGCCCATCGGCTTCCGCCACCAGTACTTTATCCGCGACCTGCTGCGATAAACACGACCGAACCGCCCAATCGCGGTAGACCGCATCGCAGGCGGCCCGGTCCAGCCGTGTATCGGCATGGTAGTGGCCGTTGTACCCCGCAAACGCCCGCGCCGCCAGTTCGCCCACCGTTTCCGCTTCGTCGGCGCGTGCCGGGCGCACGACTACGCGGTTTAGCCCCCCCTCTCTCAAAGGAGGTGAGGGCAGCGTATCCATCGTCAGATCGCGGGTGAAATACAGCAGCGTATCCATCAGCAGAAAGCCGTGCTGTTCCATCGCCTGTGCGCCGCGCAGATCGCTCACCGGGCAGCGCGCCACCAGAAACACCACGTCGTGGGCGCGGCAGAAGTCCAGCGCCTGCGCCAGATTGTCCGCCGTCACCCCCAGCGCCCGCGCCGAGCGAACCCCCCAGCGCGCCTCGTCCAGGGCCGACAGCGCCACGTCCAGCGTCACGGCTGGCCTGCCTGTTCTGGTTCCGGCTGGTGCTCCACCGCCTCGCGCACCACGCTCGACGGCTGCCCCATAATCCGGACGTGCATCCGCGCCAGATATTCCCCCATGATGCCCAGCGCGAACAACTGTGCGCCGGAGAAAATTGCAATTGTGGACGCCAGAAACGGGAAGCCTGCCGGCGCGGCACGTTCGATCAGCGCTCGTCCGATCACGTATACCAGCACGACGACACCAAACATCGTTAGTCCGAAGCCGACCAGACTGGCGACTTGCAGCGGCAGCGTGCTGAAGCCGGTCATCATGTTCAGCGCGTGGCGCACCAGCTTGCGCAGCGTGTAGTTGGAAACACCCAGCGTGCGCGGGTCGTGCCGGACGGGAATGGCGGCAAAGCGTTTTGTCCCCCATGTCAGCAGCACGTCAATCGAAACATACGGGCTTTGATAGCTGGTGAAGGCATCCCGTAGCTGGGTGCGAAAGACGCGGAAGGCGCTGACGCTGCGCGCCACGTCCACGCCCATTGCGCTTTGCAGCGCCAGCTTGGTTATTTGCGAGGCAAAATCGCGCAGCAGGCCGTGCTGCTCCTGCTGCGGCTTGCCGTACACCACGTCATAGCCCTCGTTCAGCTTATCCAGCAGCTTGCGGATTTCCACCGGCGGGTGCTGGAGATCATCGTCCATCGTGACGATGATGTCATGGCGTGCCGCGCGGATGCCGCACAGCAGCGCGTTGTGCTGGCCGTAATTCCGCATGTGTTTGAAGCCGCGCACCCAGGGATACTGCCGCGCCAGCCCTTTGATAACATCCCAACTGTTATCCCTGCCGTCGTCCTCAACGAAGATGATCTCGTACTGGTCGGCCAGCTTCGGCAGTTCCTCCGCCAGTTGCGCCGTCAGTTCCGGCAGGCTGAGCGCGCCGTTATACACAGGAATGATGACGGATAAGGAAGGCATCTTGTTTTCCCTGACTAATGGTTAAGTGTCTATCCATAAACCCTTCGTAGGGGCACGGCATGCCGTGCCCCTACCGACAAATAAAAGAGGTTTACGGATAGGTTCTAAATGAAAACCGATACATGGATTTTTCGTAGGCGCGAACCGCCGGTTCGCCCTACATTCTATGAATCTGTTTTCGGTCATCCATAAGACTGAATTTCGATGGTGGCGGGCAGCACGCCGGTGCTGTCATCCGCCCGGTCGCCGTCCGTAACCGGCACGAGATCAATTGCCCCCGCCTCCCACGCGTATACCTTCACCCACAGCCGGTAATCCCCCGGCGGCAGATCAGCCGGCAGCCGCAGCGCCCGGTTGTCCCACACCGGCACACCCGGACGCCACTGGCTGGTGCGCTCGAAACCGCCCCCCGGCGGCGTGTCCATCCCCTGCACCACGCGTGTCCCGTCCGCACTCGCCAGAAACAGCGCGACGGTGTAATCACGCTCTGGCGGTTGCTCCGCCTGCCAGTACAGCGACACCGGCAGCACCTCGCCCGGCGCGTAGCGGTCGCCGCGTGGCAGCGAGAACCCCGCCAGCCGCATCTGATCGCCAAACACCAGCCCCGCCAACCGGTCCGGCCCGCGAA
The DNA here is from genome assembly GCA_016223085.1 of Chloroflexota bacterium. Lineage (GTDB taxonomy): Bacteria > Chloroflexota > Anaerolineae > Aggregatilineales > Phototrophicaceae > CFX2. The sequence goes on along the minus strand of JACRPS010000020.1, from coordinate 53,152 downwards.
AGGCGTAGGGGTTGGGCGCGTCGGTAGTATTGTACTCGATCAGCCGCACCGTTGGCGCGAATTCAATCACCTGCACCGGGTAATAATGCGCGGCTAAAAACCGTTCGACCGGGCGCGTGCTCCACGCCAGCCAGGGGCCGGCGTCCTCCAGCAGCCACAGCCGGTCGCGCTGGCTCGCCAGGTTAAATAGCAGCGGGATGGTTTCCTTCGTCAGCAGCGCGTCCGGGTTATCCGAAACCACCGCCGCCGGCTGCTCCGGGCTGGGCTGGTCGCCCGGCTGGTCGGGCAGCGAGATCACGCGCGGCACGCGCAGCCTGCCGTAGTTCAGGAAGTACGGCTCGAAGGTATCGTCGCTCAGCAGCAGCACGTCGCCGCGGACGCTCTCGCCTTCGACATGGGCAACCGCCTGCGCTAACGCCTCATGTTCCGGCAGCAGGTACAGCGGGTCGGCATAGATCAGCCGCAGCCCGGTGTATACCGTCACCGCCAGCGCCAGCGGCAGCAGCACGAGGCGCAGCCGCAGCCCACGTACCGGGACGCCGCGCAGCAGTGCCACCACCTGCCAGCCGGAATACACCGCCAGCGCGATTAGCAGCAGCGGCCACAGCGGCGCGTTCACCCGCACCCAGGCGAAGTCCAGCGGCGTGGTCGCCCACAGCGGCGGGATGACCACCCAGCGCAGGTAGCGTATCAGGTTCAGCCCGCCGCCCCATTCGCTCAGGCCGCCCGCCTCCGGCGGCAGCGCGGCGGTGTACGCCCCCCAGGGCAGCGTCACGCCGCTAAGCTGTATCCACAGACTGTAGGCGATCAATATCCCCGCGCCTGCGATCATCCAGGTGCGGACAGGCCGCCGTGTCAGCCGGTCCAGCGCCGGCAGCGCCGCCAGCAGCAGGAAGGGGAGGACCGGCAGCAGGAAGCGCGGCGGCCACGACAGCCCGCCAAACCAGTGTACCCCGCGCAGCACGGCATAGCCCAAAGCGAACGCCAGCGTCATCGCAGCCGCCGCGCCGCTATACCGGTACTGTCCACGCCGGTATAGCAGCCACATGCCGGGCAGTGCCAGCAGCACCACCGGCGACGTGCCCCACACGCTGCCGCCGATGCTCAGCAGATAGCCATGTAAGGCATAATGTGCCAACCGTACTTGCCAGGGCGGATAACCCAGTACTGGAGCAAGCATCTGGTACAGCCACATCAGATTAATGACATGGGATAACAGAGTGATAACGACAAAGGCCACCAGCGCCAGCAGCAGTACAATCAGCGACCAGCGCGCCAGCCGCCGTGCCCGTTCGGGCGGCAGTGGCAGTTCCGGCGCGGCGATCAACGCCAGCGCCGGCAGCGCAAACACCACCGCTTCCTTCGCCAGATACGCGCTCGCCAGCGCCAGCCCGCTGCCCAGCAGCAGTGGCAGCGACCGGTAGCGCGCGGCGCGCCACCGGTCCAGCAGCAGCGCCGCCAGCAGAATCAGCCACAGCGCCAGCGGTTCGCGGAAGAAGGTTTTGCTGTACGGCCACAGTGCCGTCGCCAGCCCCAGCAGCAGCGCCGCCAGCGTCGCGGTTTGTGTGCTGTACCCCAGCGCCAGCGCGTAGACCAGCAGCGTGCCCACCGCCGCCGCGCTGATGAAGCTGTTCAGCAGCCAGGCCGCATGTACCAGCCCCACCCCCGGCCAACGGTCCGCCAGCCAGACCAGCGCCCCGGCCAGCAGGCTGTGCAGCGGCTCAACCTCCGCACCCAGCAGCGGATACAGACGGGCATCCGCGCCGGGCGGCGGCGGATGCGCCGAGGCAGACTGGTCAAACAGGTTGTCGCCAAAGTAGATAAGGCTGCTGGTTGTATCAAACAGCGCCAGCGTATCGCCGCTTTCAATCCGACCGCTGTAGCTGAACAGGTAAACAGCGGCCAGCAGCGTATACAGCGCCACCAGCAGGCCGACGCGCCGGAGAGTCAAACCTGATCCTACTTGCTGCCACCGGTGATTTTGTTCCGAATCCCCAGTAACCCCTTGATGACCTTCTGCCGGGCGTTCAGCTCGTCCATCTGCTCCAGGCCGACCTCGTAGGTCGCCGCGCCCTGCGCCAGCTTGCGTTCATCCACCTGCAGCGCGCCAATCGCCATCAGCGTTTCGCCGTACAGCTTCTTTTCGCCGTGCGCCTCAAAAATGTCCGCCGCCGTGCGGTAGCAGGTGTAGGCCTGTTCGTGGTCATTGAGTTCCACGTATACGCCGCCCATGTTGCCCAGCACCTTCGCGCAGCGCACGTCGTCGTTCATCTCCTGGAACACGGCCAGCGCCGCCTGCATTTCATCCAGCGCCTGCTGGTTTTCGCCCAGCGCGCGGTGTACCAGACCGATGTTGACGCGCATCTCGGCGGCCAGGTCCCGGCGGCCTTCCGCCTCGTAGGCTTCCTGCGCCTGGTGGAACTGCTGCGCGGCGGCCTCAAAATCCTTCTGCTGGAACAGCTTGACCCCGCGCGCCTGATAATCCTGAGCCATGGTCATAGTACCCCCTTGTCACTCCCTTTTGGTTTTCAGACGTAGGGGCGAACCGGCGGTTCGCCCCTGCAAAAATCGTTGAAACCGGACACTTACCGGGTGATGTCCAGCACGCTTTCGCCGATGCGCCGCAGTTTTTCGGTCGGCATCTGGCTCAGCATCAACGCAATCTCGATAAAACCGATATTCACCGGCTTGGCGGCAAACTGCCGCAGATCGTCCGGCAGACTGCTGAAGTGTTTCCACTCCTCGCGGATCGCCAGCCAGTTACCGATGTGCCCGCTGCTTTCCAGAAAATACGACAGGCTCTTTTTCAGCACACCGGCCATCACGCTCAGTTCGTGCATCGGCGCGGGGCTTTCCCCCACTTCATAGCGGCGGATGTCATCGGCGGCGACCGCGCTCGCCTCCGCCAGCGCCTCGACCGTCAGACCCGCGTCTTCCCGCGCCTGCCGCAGCAGCGCTCCAACCATCCGGTCGCGCAGCGCCATATATTCCGTCTGGATGTCCACGTGCCGCCCCTGGGTTGCTTCCAGCGTATCCGTGCCCCAGAAGTGGCTGATCGGCACGCCCAGGTAATAGGCCAGCAGTTCCAACTGCGGCAGGCTGGGCACACTCTCGCCCAGTTCCCAGGCTTCCACGTCGTGCGGCGTCACCTTCAGCAGGTTGGCGCATTCTTCCACGCTGCGGGCGGCGTGCAGGCGGGCGTCTCGCAGCAGCACCCCGATCATCTTGCCGCGAATGCGGTACGCCTCGGCGGGGTTAGGAGCCGGCTGCGCCTGTTCCTCCTGGCCTTTCTGTCGCTGTTTGAACCGGGCTGACGCCTCTCTAAAATCCATGTCTGTCCTCCGCGCCGCAAGTGCCTTCCGTACCCGCATTATAAAACGCGACCTTCGCACTGGCAAACCGTCGGGTCTGATGGGCACGTTCTGGATTGATTATAAACCCTTGATGCATTGATAAAGCAATAAGAGCTATAATGGATGGTATTGAAATAATGAATCCTGCTTTGATAAACAATGATCGAACAACCTGGTACCTCCACCCGTGACCTTCAGGCCCAGCTCGACGACCTCAGCGCGATCAATGCCGCCATCACCCGGCTGAGTGCCACCCTGCTCGATTTCGACCTGTTCCTGAAAGAGCTGCTTGCCAGCATCGTTGGCTACGTGCGCTGTGACCGCGCCATCCTGCTGCTGACCAACGAAGAAGGAATGGCGCTCGAATTCAGCGCCAGTAACTACCACCTCCCCTCGCCCGACCGCCAGCGCGAACTGGAAGCCCAGGCCCTGCCGCTGCACAGCGCCGCCCAGGACAACCTGATCGTAGCCTGGCAGGCCGGTCGCGGGATGATGGCGCAGGCCGATCTGGTTTCATCCGCCTCCATCACAGGCCGGTTGGCGCAGGTCATGCAGGCCACCGGCTTTTACAGCGCGCCCCTTCTGCTGGACACGATGCTGCTGGGCGTGGCGCTGGCGGACAATAACGTCAGTGGCATGCCGTTGACACCTCTCCATCAGGAGAAGCTGGAGGCGATTGCGCGCCATGCCGCCCCCCTGCTGCACAGCGCCCAGGCGCACCGCCACATCGTGCGGCAACTGGCGGACACGGTGAAGGAAATGTCCATCCTCAACCAGATTGACCGGGAACTGAACGATACGATTGAACTTAACTCGGTCTTTCAGATGACGCTGGACTGGGCGCTGCGCTTCACTAATGCCAGCGCCGCGTCGCTGGCGCTGTACAATCAGGATGACGACGAACTCCGCTACATGGCCGAATATGGCTACGATGTCTCCCGCGAGCAGCTTGCCATGCTGCGGCGGGAATACGGCCCCGGTATGGCGCTGCGCGTGGCGCGTTCCGGCCATGCGGAAATTGTGCCGGATGTCTCGCTGGACAAGGACTTTGTGCCCATCTCCACCAGCACCCGGTCGCAGTTGTCCGTGCCGGTCATGCGGGAAGACCGCGTGGTTGCGGTGATTACGGTGGAAAGCCGGCGGCTGAACGGCTTCACTGAATCCCACCTCGCGTTTGTGGAGGCGCTGGCAACCCGCGCCGGCGTTGCCATTGACAACGCCCGCCTTTACGATGAGGCGGTGCGCGAACGCGAAAAAATCTCGCACATCCTCAGTAATACCGCCGATGTGGTGATGGCCGTTGGTGCCGACGACCGCCTGATTTTGCTTAACCAGTCGGCGCTGGCCGCGCTCCAGCTTTACCTGAATGACTCGTATGTTGGGCGCGTCATCTTCGATGCCATTGACCACACCCCCTTGCTGGACGTATACCGGCGCGCCAAAACCCTGGGTGAAAACATCATTGAAGAACTGCCCATGCCCAATGGCCGCATCTTCCATGCCAACTTCAAATACAATGCCAGCGTCGGCTGGATTATCGTCATGCACGACATCACGCCCTTTAAGGAGATGGACAAACTGAAGGGCGAATTGATCGCCACCGTGTCGCACGACCTCAAGCAGCCGTTGAGCGTGATGAATGGCTACATCGAACTGATGCTGATGCAGCAGTCGGTCGCCCAGCAGGGCATGCACTCCGTCCAGATGATCCGCCGTTCGATCACCAACATGCGCCAGCTAATTGATGACCTGCTTGACCTGGCGAAGATCGAGTCCGGCATCCAGCTTCAGTTGGAGCCAGTGCAGATCAATACCGTCGTTCACGACTGCGTGGACTCGCTGCGCCCTGCCGCCCAGAACAAATCCATGACCATCACCATCGAAACGGACGATCATCTGCCCTGTGTGACCGGCGATTACGCCCGGCTGCGGCAGGTGCTCATGAACCTGATTGGCAATGCCGTCAAATACACGCCGCCGGAAGGGTCGGTCAAAGTCCGCGCCGAGCAGCGCGGCGCGCTGCTGCGTGTGTCGGTGCAGGATAACGGTCTGGGCATCAGTCCGGAAGACCAGATTCACGTGTTTGACCGCTTCTACCGCGTGCGCCGACCGGAAACCGACAGCATCGAAGGCACCGGGCTGGGGCTGGCGATTGTCAAGAGCCTGGTGGAAGCGCACAAAGGGCAGATTGGCGTGGAAAGCCGCCTGGGTGAGGGTTCAACCTTTTACATCACCCTGCCCCTGGCTGAAACACCCATCACTCCCTGACGCCGACGGGGCGACCACGCAGGGTCGCCCCGGACATACTTCCACACTTATGATTTTTTCGTAGGGGCGAACCGCTGCTTCGCCCCCGCATTCCATGAATCTGTTTCGGTTATCCAATAGGCCTCCTCCCCCGCAGCCACCTTCCAGGTGGCTTTTTTCATTCAGCCGGATGGCTTCCAGCCTCCGGCGTCGTAATACCTACTGGCTGACGATGATTTGCTCATCGTCCTTGTGGCGCTCGGCTTCTTGCAGGTCGCGCTTGTGAATCTGGTAGGGCACGGTGGTCACCGCCACGTTTTCCATCTGCGCAAAGGTCAGGTTAAAGATAAACGCCGTGTTCTGGTGCAGCGCCTGCGCCCAGAAGGTGTCCATCGCCAGATGACCCATAATGACATGGACGAAACAGCCGGGATGTTCTTCCTGTATTTGCTCGATGTACTCCTGTATCGGTTCAGCCAGTAGACGATACGGGGACGGCAGCACAATTAATTCCCCTTCACCAATGCGCTTCTGCCATTTCTCCTTGACCTTTTCGGCTTTCTCCGGGTTCACACCCACATGGATGGCGCGCCACGGATGGCCCAGCGACTTGGCGAAGTTTACCAGCCGCACCGTTTCTGCGTGAACGTCATCCACCAGAATCAGCGTCTGCACCACGCGCGGTTCGGGGTCCGGCGGCACGCTTTCCCAGCTCAGCGCCTTCGCCACATCCTTGTAGTGGCGGTGAATGCGGAAGAAGATGTAGACCAGCGTCGGCAGCAGCACCAGGATAAACCACGCGCCTTCGGTGAATTTGGTAATGGCAAACACCAGCATCACAACGAAGGTGCACAGCGCGCCAAAGCCGCTAATCAGCATATGCTTGCGCCAGTGCGGGTCATATTCCATGACCGTTTCCAGGCCCTGCACGCTTTCGCCCGGCTTCAGTTTCCCGGTGCGGCGGGCATGAATCACCATGCCGGTTTGTGAAATGGTAAAGCTGAGGAAAACGCCGATGGCATACAACGGAATCAGATTGGTGGTGCTGGCGTTAAAGAGAACCACCAGCGTGATGGCAAACACCGCCAGCAGCATAATGCCCCAGGAGAACACCAGTCGGCCCCCGCGATAGGTTAACTGGCGCGGCAAAAAGCCATCCGCCGCTGCCAGCGCCGCCAGCCGGGGGAAGTCGGCGTAGCTCGTATTCGCGGCCATCAGCAGGATCAGCGCCGTCCCGGCCAGCGTCAGTGCGTAAAAAATACTCGAATCACCATGAATGGTGCGCGCCATTTGCGAGATGATCGTTTCCGAATGGCTGGGAATGGCAACAACCTGGTGCGCCAGGAAGGTGATACCGAGAAACAGGACGATTAGCGTTGAACTCATCCAGATCAGCGTGACGGCGGCATTATGGCTGCGGGGCTGTTTGAAGGCCTGGATGCCGTTGGAAATCGCTTCAATGCCGGTCAGCGCGGTACACCCGCGTGAAAACGCGCTTAAAATCAGGAACAGCCCCAGGTTGTGCAGGGTTTCCTGGTGGAACATCGCCACGCTTTCCGGGTCAACTGTTCCCAACGCCCCCGTAAAGAACTGGATCAGGCCGGCGCCCAGCGTCAGGAACATCATCGTCAGGAAGAAGTAGGTTGGCACGGCGAAGATACGCCCGCTTTCCTTCACGCCGCGCAGATTGACAACGGTAATCAGGATGATTACGGCAACAGCCATGTATACCCGGTACGGTTGCAGGCCGCGAAACGCCGGGAACGACGTAATTTGCGCGACACCGGACGAGATGCTCACGGCAACGGTCAGGATGTAGTCGGTGAGCAGCGCCGCGCCGGCGATTTGCGCCGGTACTTCGCCCAGATTATCGCGGGCGACGATGTACGCCCCGCCACCGTTGGGGTAGGCATAAATCGTCTGCCGGTAAGAGATGGTTACGATCACCAGCAGGATCGAAATCGCAATGGCAATCGGAATCGACAACCCAAAAATCGAACCGGCGGCGCTGGCCGTTGCGCCAACCGCCACTGCCGACGCCAGGGTAATCAGGATTTCTTCGGTAGCATACGCGGTGGACGATAGCGCATCCGAAGCAAACACGGCTAACCCCACCGGACGGCTGATCGCTTGGTGGGGCAGTTCCTTGGTTGCCAGCGGCCTGCCAATCAACAGGCGTCCCAGGTTTAATTTATCCATTGCTGATTCCTCAGCTTTCTTTAGGAACACATAACCGAAACCCAAACGGAACGCGAGCGACGACCCGCGTCTGGAATAGTATTCTGTCGCAGAATTGCTAGACAGCCGTTAGAGCGCAGTTGGAGGGGGCAGACTCCACACGTTGACGTGTGGTTGTGGCAGCATTCCGGCGGCGGCTTCCGCCCGTAGTTGGAGCAGGTAAGCAGTGCAGCAAAAAAGCCGCGTTACGGCTTGCATGGAGATTTATCTTCCACTTTTTATTGCGAAAACTTACGTTAGATTACAGGTAAACCTCATCGCTGTCAAGAAAGTCGGGACACGGCGCTGCCGTGTCCCGACCCCATTATCATGCCTGTTTTGCTTCGGTTCCTTCAACCGGCTCGACGGCTTCCGGCGCAGTACCGTTACCGTTAAGCGCCGGCGGGTTGGATTTCAGCGCCACTGGCTCATACAGCTCGTCGCCAATCCGGTACGGCACATCAATCACAGGTCGCCCGCGCCCGCGTTCGATCTGGTCGCGGTACAGCGCGGCGCGGATGGCGCGGGTAGTCTGGTTATGCAGGTAACGTTCCCACCAGCGCGACACCACAAATTCCGGCATCACCACCACCGTCGGAATCACTTCGTCACATTCTTCGTCTAGCCGGTGCAGATATTCGATCAATGGCCTGCCGATTTCGCGGTACTGCGACGGTACGATGTCCAGCGGGATCGTCAGCCGCCATTCTTTCCACCGCTGCTGCAACCGTTCGGTCGCCTCTGGTTCTACCTCAATCGCGCACACCCGCACCTTGTCGGAAATCCGCAGCGCGTATTCCAGCGCCTGCAACGATGCGCGGTTGAGGCTGTTCATCAGCACCACGACCCGCGTATGGTTGCGGTCGCTGTAGACCTTAAACCGGTCCGCCAGCGGGCCGGGTTCGATGCCGTCCAGCGTCAGCGACCGGGCCACGCTTTCGTAATGCCGGCGGATGAAGATAAACAGCGCCATCATCACCGGGATTGCCAGCATGACAATCCAGGCGCCTTCGGCGAACTTCGTCACCATCAGCACGATCATCACGATGAAGGTGCACACCGCGCCAAAGCCGTTGATGCCGATGTGGAGACGCCAGCTCCAGTTGGGTTTGAAGTTTGGCAGCTTGCGCTCCTTCAGCCAGTGAACAACCATGCCGGACTGCGACAGCGTGAAGCTGAGGAACACGCCCACCGCGTACAGCGGCAGCAGGTTATGCTCGCGCGCGTCGAACAGGACAATCAGAACGCCGGCGGCCACCGCCAGCGTGATGATACCATTGCTGAACACCAGCCGGTCGCCCAGGTTGGTCAACTGGCGCGGCAGGAAACGGTCGCGTGAGATGATCGCCGCCAGCCGTGGGAAGTCGGCATAAGCCGTGTTCGCCGCCAGAGACAGAATCAGCAGCGTCGTGAATTGCAGGTAGTAAAACAGGATGCTGCCGTCCCCAAACACCGCCCGGGCGATCTGCGACAGCACGGTTGTATCCGTATGATGCACGGCTACCACCTGATACTGGTTCGCCAGAAACGTTGTGCCGACGAACATGGTGCACAGCAGCGCCACCATCACCATCAGCGTCTGGCTGGCGTTGCGGCTCTCCGGCGGCTTAAACGCCGGGATGCCGTTGGAGATCGCTTCGATGCCGGTCAGCGCGGTACAGCCCGCCGCGAACGCGCGCAGCACCAGGAACAGCGTCAGGCCGCCGGTGAATTTCAGTTCTTCCGCTAGTACTTCCGGCGCCGGCGGCGGTACGGGGGTGATGCTGCCGGTTAGCGCGCGTGCCACGCCAACCACGATCATCAGCAGCATACCGATGACAAACAGGTAGGTGGGAATGGCAAAAAATGTGCCGCTTTCCCGGACACCCCGCAGGTTCATGACCGTGATGAAGGCCACGATCAGCAGCGCCGCGTCAACGCGGTACGGTGCGAGTTCCGGGAACGCCGACGACAGCGCCGCCGTCCCTGCCGATACGCTCACCGCCACCGTCAGGATGTAGTCAATCAGCAGCGCGGCGGCGGCGGTTAAACCGGGCCACGTGCCGAGGTTATCTTTCGATACAATATACGCCCCACCCCCGTTGGGATAGGCATGAATGGTCTGGTAGTACGAAAAGGCGACGATCACCATCAGCGCGGCGATGCCCAGCGCCACCCACCACGACACGCCCAGCGCCGCCGTGCCCGCCGCGATCAGCACCAGCAGAATCGCTTCGGTCGCATAGGTGCTGGACGACAGCGCGTCGGACGAGAATACGGCCAGGGCTTTAACTTTGGACAGCCGTTGGTGAATGGCCTCGCTGCTGGCTAAAGGCCGCCCCACGATCATACGACGGATGTTCATCGGTTTCCTTTGAATTTAATCGTTGAACGTCAAACGGATAGCAGAAGCATCGGAAATCGGGTGGACAGTAGGAGATTGGGGTGGCGACAGCCGCACGGATACCTCAACATACTCAGCGGAATTGTGAACAAATGCACACCATCGAGAGAAATATATCACAATCCTGCTGGAATGGGTAGTCTGTCTCGGACGAATTTACTTTCCTTAATATTGTATGGATTGCACCAGGCGTGAATTGTGAATACCGCGTGTGAATTGTTGACTGCATCCATCAGTCATGGTTATGATGGGACAATCAAACCGTTGTTAAATTAGTCGAATTAAAGTTATGCCAATTATCCAAACCCGGATTGACACCCACAGCGACGATTTCCGCCGGAATTACGACCATAATTGCCAACTGGTGCAGACGCTTGCCGACCGCCAGGCGAAAGTTCGGCAGGGTGGCAGCGACCGCGCCGTGAAGCGCCATCTGGACGCCGGCAAACTGCTGCCGCGCGAACGTGTGGAACTGCTGCTCGACCCCGGCACGCCCTTCCTTGAACTGAGCACGTTGGCGGCCTGGGATATGTACAACGATGAAACGCCCGGTGCCGGCAGCGTCAACGGCATCGGCGTGGTGAACGGCGTCGAATGTATGATTGGCGCGAACGAAGCGACCGTGAAGGGCGGCACGGTCTACCCAATCACACTCAAGAAGACGCTGCGCGCTCAACAGATCGCCCTGGAGAATCATCTGCCCTGCGTTTATCTGGTCGAGTCCGGCGGCGCGAACCTGCCCCACCAGGCCGACATTTTTGTGGACGGCGGGCGAGGCTTTTGCAACCAGGCGCGCATGAGCGCGATAGGCATTCCCCAGATTTCGCTGGTGTTTGGCAACAGCACGGCGGGCGGCGCGTACATCCCCGGCCTCAGCGATTACACCGTGTTCGTTCGCAAACAGGGACTCGCGTTCCTCGGTGGGCCGCCGCTGGTCAAAATGGCGACTGGCGAAGAAGTGGACGAGGAATCGCTCGGCGGGACCGACATGCACGCCCGCGTGTCTGGACTGGCCGACTTCGTAGCCGAGGACGACGCCGACGCAATTCGCATTGGCCGCGAGATTGTGGCGCGGCTGAACTGGCGCAAAACACCTGTCCCCAACCGACAATCCCCCGAACCGCCGCTGTACGACCCCGACGAACTGCTCGGCATTGTCCCGATTGACACCATTCGCCAACCGCTGGACATGCGCGAAATCCTGGCGCGTCTCGTGGACGGCTCGCGCTTCGTGGAATTTAAGCCGGACTACGGCAGCACGCTGGTCACCGGCTACACCCACATCAATGGCTTCCCGGTTGGCATTCTGGCGAACAATGGCATCCTGTTTTCGGAGTCGGCCAACAAGGCGGCGCAGTTCATCCAACTGTGCAACCACAGCCGGACTCCCCTGATTTATTTCCAGAACATCACCGGCTTTATGGTCGGGCAGAAGTACGAAGCCGGCGGCATCATCAAACACGGCGCGCAGATGATTAACGCGGTAGCGAACAGCACCGTGCCTCAATTCACCGTCCTGATCGGCGGGGCTTACGGCGCGGGTTATTACGCCATGTGCGGGCGCGCCTACGACCCGCGCCTGCTCCTGGCCTGGCCGACCAGCCGGACGGCGGTCATGGGTGGCGAGCAGGCGGCGGGTGTGCTCGGCATCGTGCAGACCGACTCGGCGCGGCGCAAGGGCGAAGAACCCGACCTGCAACAGATCGAGATGATGAAGCTGATGGTTAAACACAAGTTTGACGAGGAAAGCGACCCCTATTACGGCACGGCGCGCCTGTGGGACGACGGGCTGATTGACCCGCGCGACACGCGCATGGCGCTGACCGTCGGCCTTTCGATGAGTTACAACCGCGACTGGGTGAGCGCCGGCACGCCGCGCTACGGCGTGTTTCGGATGTAGAAGAAAAAGCATAACACGGAGGCACGGAGACTCAGAGGCACAGAGAAAAAGATGAGAGATTTAACGCAAAGATGCAAAGGGGCAAAGCCGCAAAGATTGCCTTTTGTAGGGACACGATATATCGTGTCCGTATGAAAGTGAAGCCGATGAAAACGAAGACGAATAAAACGCTCGACTATTATCTCTCGCTGCCATACACCATTGAACTTACACCCGACGAAGACGGTTACTGGTTTGCCGAAATTCCGCTGCTGCCGGGCTGTATGACTCAAGGCCGTTCGCGGGCGGAAGCCCTTGAGATGATTGACGAGGCTAAAACCTTATGGCTGGAGACAGCGATTGAGGCGGGGATAACAATCCCTGAACCGGCAGAGCTAAAAAGCGCATGAAACATGAACGCATTAGCATAGACCCCGGCGTTATGGTTGGCAAGCCGGTCATCAAAGGGACGCGAATAACAGTTGAATCCATCGTGGAGAAGGTTCGCGCGGGGATGTCTATTGAGGAAATTATAGACGCACATCCGCGATTGACAGCGGAAGATATTCAAGCGGCTATCGAATACGCTGAGGATATGGGAAAGACTAAAGGATTGTCCGAATAAAACAAACGCCTGCCATTGCTCCGCCAGAGGTTTAAACCTCTGGCTGCCGAAAAACCATGTCCACTAAAGGGACAGAAAGCTGAAGGCGCGCCGCAGGCTGGAAGCCCTGCGGCTGAAGGCAAAAACCCGCTTGAAGCGGGCAGGAATTCTCGTTTATTTCCAAAAACGAGGTAAACATGAAACAACAAACAAGGCATCAATTCATAAAAGACGAAATATATAAACGAACAGAATTACATGACCGCTACGGTGGGCAAATGCAGGGCGGTATAAGCACCCCATCACAGCATAATATCATCCTGCTTTTTACAAGTCAGACAGGCGAACAATATGGTTATAAAGATGGTTGGACTGCTGAACGAGTTTTTCTCTACACGGGCGAAGGCCAAGTTGGAGATATGACATTTACGCGCGGTAACCGCGTAATAAGGGATCATCTCCAACTTGAAAAGGAACTGCACCTCTTTGAATACGTAAACCGGGGATATGTTCGCTACATAGGGCAAATGATGTATCGGGGTTTTCAATATCGAAAAGGACGGGACATCAACGGCAATGAACGCAAAGTAATTGTTTTTGAGCTAACACCCGTAAAATAGAAAATTTGTGAGGTTTCCTGATGGTCTTAGACTCCACCCGCCCCACCTTAAACGTTGCCTCCCCCTTCACCGACGAACATGAGATGTTCCGTAAAGCCGTGCGGAGTTTTGTCGAAAAAGAACTCAATCCCCATTGTGACGAGTGGGAAGAGGCCGGCACGTGGCCGGCCCATGACGTGCTGCGGAAAATGGGCAAACTCGGCTTCCTCGGCCTCAACTACGACGAGGAATACGGCGGCGCGAACGCCGACATCTGGTTCACCGTTGTGCTGGCGGAAGAACTGGGGCGCTGCCACTGCGCCGGCGTGCCAATGGGCATCCTCGTCCATACCGATATGTGCACTCCGGCGCTGGCGAAATACGGCTCGCCCGAACTCAAAAAGCAGTTCCTTGAACCGGCCATCAAAGGCGAGATGGTCGGTTGCATCGGCGTGACCGAACCGGGCACAGGCAGCGACGTGGCCGCCATCATCACCCGCGCCGAACCGGACGGCGACGACTACGTGATTAACGGCAGCAAGATGTATATCACCAACGGCACGCAGGCCGATTGGGTCTGTTTGTTGGCGCGCACCACGCCGGGACGCGGTTACAAAGGGCTGTCGCTCATCATGGTGCCCACCAGCACGCCGGGCTTCAGCGTCAGCCGCAAACTGGTGAAACTGGGCAACCGCAGCAGCGATACCGCCGTACTGACGTTTGAAAATGTGCGCGTGCCACAGTCAAACCTGATCGGCGCGGAAGGCATGGGATTCTACCTGCAGATGGAACAGTTCCAGATGGAGCGCCTCGTCGGCTCGATTTCGGCCACCTCCGGCATGGAACTGGCCGTGCGCGAAACCATGAAATACTGCTCGGAGCGCGAGACGTTTGGGCAGCCCCTGATACACAACCAGTGGATTCAGTTTAAGCTGGTGGAACTGCTGACCGAGATCGAAGCCCTGCGCCACCTGAATTATCACTGCGCGGCGCTGATGCAGGCGCAGGCCGACCCGACCGAAGTCACACGCATCGCCAGCATGTGCAAGCTGAAAGCCGGGCGGCTGGCGCGCGAGGTGGGCGACACCTGCCTGCAATTCTACGGCGGCATGGGCTATATGGAGGAAACCTGGATTTCGCGTTATTACCGGGACGCGCGCCTGCTCTCCATTGGCGGCGGCGCGGACGAGGTGATGATGGGCATTATCGCCAAGCTGGAAGGCATGATGCCGAGCCGGAAGAAGGCGGAAAGCTAAAAGCATAACGCAGAGGCACAGAGGGAAGAAGAAAGATTCAACGCAAAGAACGCGAAGAGGCAAAGGCGCAAAGAAACTCATTTTAAATCTTGGCGCGCTTGGCGTCTTGGCGGTTAGAAAGCAGGGGTGATGATGAAGATTAGCGCGCAGGTGAAAAGCAGTGAAGGCAGTCACGAAGTTTATTTAAGAACGAACGATCAGGCCCATTCGATTGACATCCCGCCGAAGGCCAACGGCTTCGGTTCCAGCGCGAACGGCGGCGAACTGCTGTTCCTGGCACTGGCTACCTGTTACTGCAACGACGTCTACCGCGAGGCGGCGAAGCGCAATATTAATGTTCGAAACGTGCAGGTCGAAGTTTCCGGTGAGTTCAGCGACGCACCGGGAAGCTGCGCCGAAAACATCACTTATAAAGCGATTGTCGAAGCGGAAGCCAGCGAAGCCGCCATCCTCGACCTGATGCGCCACACCGATACCGTCGCCGAAATTCAGAACACGCTGCGGCAGGGCGTCTCCGTTCGGCTGGATTCTGCAAAAGCGATTTCCGTTGTAGCAGATTGAACCACCAGGACGCAGAGAACGCCAGGAAACTATTCTTAAAATCTTGGCGTACCTGGCGTCTTGGCGGTTAGAAAGTATTTTTATGACCTATCGAATCGGCTCGGCACAGGGATTTTACGGCGACGACGTGACGAAGGCGCTGCCGATGATTACCGGCGGCCACGTGGATGTTGTCTGCTTCGAGGCGCTGTCGGAACTGACGCTGGCGATTCTGCAAAAAGACAGGCTGGCGAACCCGAAGCGCGGTTATACCTTTGACCTGCGCATCATCGCGCAGCAGATTCTGCCGGAAGCGTTCAGGCGCAAAATCCCACTGATTACCAACGGCGGCGGCCTCAATCCCCAGGCGGCGGCGGAGATGGTGCGCGAAACGGCGGCGCAAATGGGGCTGGCCGGTTTGAAGGTGGCGGCGGTCAGCGGCGATGACGTGTTGGCGCGGCTGGCCGAGTTGCAGGCGGCAGGTGAAGACCTCACCAACATCGAAACGGGCGAACGTCTGGCGGACGCTGGCAACCAGAATTTCGTCACAGCCAACGTCTATCTTGGCGCTGCACCGATTGTTGAGGCGCTCAACAACGGCGCGGACATCGTGATTACCGGGCGTGTGGCCGACCCGTGCCTGTATCTCGCGCCGCTGGTGGCGCGTTATGGCTGGGCGTGGGATGATTGGGACAAACTGGCGGCGGGCATTGTCTGCGGCCATCTGCTGGAATGCACCGGGCAGGTGGTTGGTGGCAACAGCCTGGCGCTGATTGATCGCACCAACGCGGCAGAATTACCCTACTTAGGCTATCCCATCGCCCATGTTGAAGCCAACGGCAGCTTCATCGTCACCAAAACGCCGGACACCCCCGGCTGCGTGACGCTCGAAACCGTGAAAGAGCAGTTGTTGTACGAGGTTCACGACCCGGCCAGTTACATCACGCCGGACGTCGTGGCGAACTTCACGACGCTGCGGCTGGAACAGGTTGGCGACAATCAGGTGCGCGTGTCCGGCGTCACCGGCAAACCGCGCCCGGATACGCTCAAACTGAACGCTGGGCGGCTGGAAGGTTTCATGCGCGAGTTGATTTTTACGGTCGGCTGGCCGGAAGCCTGGCGCAAGGTCGAGCAGATGAAAGCGATGCTGAACGAACTTTTCCACCAGATGCCAGGTATTGAGCGCGTCGAGTACAGCTATCTCGGTATGAACAGCCTGTATGGTTCGCTTGCGGCGCTGCCGGATGACCCGCTGGAAATCATCGTGCGGGTGATGTTCACGGCGGGAGATATGGATACGCTCAGGAACGCGGTGCGCCAGATTATGACCACTGGCCTCAGCGGCCCGGCGGGCATGAGCGTCAGCGGCACGACGGTGGGCGCCGAGCCGCGCTACGTGATTGGCCTGTGGCCGACACTGATGGGGCGGAACAAGGTGCAGCCGGTGATTGAATATTTCGTCGTGTAATCGTCCGTAGGGACACGATATATCGTGTCCCTACACCAAATGGATACGAACCCTGATGTTCACCCTTGACCGGCAGGAGCGCGTGCGGCAGCGATACAAGGCGATGAAGCCCGGCTATCGCCCCGCGCTGGAAATCTACAAGGAACTGATGGACGGCCTCGTGAGCGAAAACACGCGGCTGCTGGATGCCGGCTGCGGGCCGGGCGGGCTGGTCAAGGAGCACGTCGGGCTGGCAAAGCTGGTTGTGGGGACTGACCGTTATGCCACGACGTTCACCCATCTGGCGGAAATCCCGACGCTGGTGGAAGCGAGTCTCGAAGCACTCCCCTACCCCGCCAATACCTTCGATCTCGTCACCTGCTCCTGGGTGCTGGAACATCTGCAACAACCGGCGCACACCTTCGCGGAAGTGGCGCGTGTGCTGAAACCCGGTGGGCGCTTCCTGTTCATTACGCCGAACAAGAACAATTACGTGGTCTGGTTGCGGCGGGTTATACCCAACCGCCCGGCTAAACGCATTGTGTACAAAATCTACGGGCGCGACGAGGAGTTTATCAACCCGACCTGGTATCGCGCTAACAGCTACAACGATTTACACCGCCTGCTGACTGGCGCGGGCTTGCAGGAAGAACGCTTCGAACACGTCAGCGACCCGTCCTATCTGGCGGTGAACGAAAGCCTGTTCCACCTGAGCGTGCTGGCGGAGCGCGTGCTGGATGCCATCTGGCCGCGCGGGCGCGTGCATCTGGTGGGGGTGTATCGGAAACCTAAATAACCCCACCCCCTAACCCCCTCCCCGAATTCAAGGAGGGGGAAATACAAAGGACGTAACACCTCCCCCGAATTCGGGGGAGGCCGGGAGGGGGTCAGGATTAGAGAGGCTATGATGACCAAACGACTCTACGACCTCGCCTACGGTCGCGCTGGCGATAAAGGCAACATCGCCAACATCAGCGTGATTGCGCGCTCACCGGAAGCGTACCGCGAAATCAGGGCGAAGCTAACCGCCGACCGCGTGAAAGCGCATTTAGGCAATCTGGTCAAAGGCCGCGTGGTGCGCTACGAACTGGACAACATCGAGGCGCTGAACTTTGTGTGTTACGAGTCTCTCGACGGCGGCGCGACTCGTTCGCTGCGCATTGACCCGCTTGGCAAGTCGCTGGCCGGCGCGCTGCTGTATATGGAATGGGAAGATTAACCGCCACGACGCCAGGAACGCCAAGAGACAAGATTTAGCGCAAAGGTGTGCAGGTAAAATGAAGCTACCGAACTGCGAACGGGCGGTTGTCCCTGAAGCAAAAATAGTCAGATATTTATTAAAAGAGGGCCATACGGCAGGCGGACCGAAAGCGGCATTCTTTCTGCGTTTTGGTTTTTCTGTGACACAATGGGAAGTGATGGCAGAGGCACTACGAGCACACGCAGCAACGCACGAAATTGCCAGCACGTTAGACACACCAGAAGGCGTTCACTATGCGGTTGAAGGTGTGTTGCAGACACCGGATGGCAGAAATCCAGCGATTCGTTCCGTGTGGGCGATTGATACAGGCAGTGAGTCACCTCGCTTAATTACAGCTTATCCGCTTAAGTCGGTCAGGAGTTGAGCATGATAAAGGAATTTGACCAGGTTGCTTTGACCGTAGACTTGCCCGACTTTCATCTGAAGGCAGGCGATGTGGGAACGGTTGTAGACATTACCCCGAACGGGAAACAGTATACCCTGGAGTTCTTCAATTTCGACGGCGACACCGTAGCCGTTGTGCCGGTTGCGCCATCGCAGGTGCGAACCATTAGCAGCCGTGAAATCGCTCATGCACGGTTGTTAGCCTCATAAGGCCATGTTGATGACAAAAACAAATGAACATTTTGACACCCTCACCGTTGCCATCACCCCGCCGTTCACATCGGTGACTCTGAATCGCCCGGACGTGAAAAACGCCATGAACGCGCAGATGGTGCGCGACCTGATCGCCGCGTTCGAGGCGCTGCGCGACCGGCGCGACGTGCGCGCGGTGGTGCTGTCCGGCGCGGAGGGCACGTTCTGCGCCGGCGGCGACATCAGGGAACTGGCGGCGGCCTTCCAGAGCGGCCATCCCGAAGCGTTGGGCGACGCCTCCGCGCTCGACCATCTGCTGCAACTGGTGAATACCGCGCCGCAGGTCGTCATCGCCAAAATCCAGGGCGCGGCGATGGGCGGCGGCTTTGGGCTGGTGTGTGTGTCGGACATTGCCATCGCCAGCAGCGACGCCAAACTGGGCCTGCCGGAAGTGCGGCTCGGCCTCGTTCCGGCGCTGATTTCGCCTTACGTGATTCAACGTTTAGGCTTAACCCGCGCCCGCGAACTGATGCTCACGGGTCGGCGCTTCGGCGCGCAGGAAGCCGAAAGCTACGGCCTCGTGCATGAGTTCTGCGACGTGAACGACCTTGACGCGCGCATTAACGACCTGCTGGAACAGATTCGCCAGTGCAGCCCAAACGCGCTGGCCGCCTGCAAGCGCCTGCTGTTCGCCGTGATGGATAAGCCGCTCGAGGAAACCCTCCAGTTCCGCACCGACCTGCTGGCCGAACTGCGCCGCAGCGACGACGGCATGGAAGGGATGATGGCGTTTGTGCAGAAACGCAAGCCGCGCTGGGCCGAGTAACAGCGTAACACATGCGCAGAGGCACAGAGGAAAAGCAGGAGATTCAACGCAAAGGTGCAAAGAGGCAAAGGCGCAAGGAATTAGGTACAAATTACCTTCTCCAGCCCCTTCAGGGGCTTACAGTAGCCGGAGGCTGCACTGCTCAGCCAGAGGTTTTGAACCTCTGGCGGCGTCAAAGGCTTATTTGGTACAGAGGGGACACGGTCTATCGGCTTTAGTCTGCGGCGCCACCAACGCATAGAGGAAACGCAAGAGATTCAACGCAAAGATTGAGGGTATAAATTGCATTTTCCAGCCCCTTTAGTGGGCTTGGTTTCTGACAGCCGCACGGCTTTAGCCTGCGGCGCCACCAACGCACAGGGGCAAAGGCGCAAAGATTTCAGGTATAAATGCGTTTATCCAGCCCCATCAGGGGCTTACAGCAGCCTTCAGGCTGCCATTGTTAGCCGAAGGTTCAAAACCCTCGGCGTCAACGGTTTACAGGAGCAACCCACAATGGTCTCACCCGTTCCCCCCTACTATCTCCCGGCGGAGAACCGCTACCAGCAGATGTTGTACCGCCGCAGCGGGAACAGCGGCCTGCAACTGCCGCTGATCGCGCTCGGCCTGTGGCACAACTTCGGCGGCGTGGATACGCTGGAGAACCAGCGCGCCATGCTGCGCCGCGCCTTCGATCTGGGCATCACCCACTTTGATCTTGCCAACAACTACGGCCCGCCACCCGGGTCTGCCGAGGAGAACTTTGGCCGCATTTTGGTGAAGGACTTCCGCCCTTTCCGTGACGAACTGATGATCTCGACCAAAGCCGGCTATTACATGTGGCCGGGGCCGTATGGCGAATGGGGCACGCGCAAGTACCTGATCGCCAGCCTCGACCAGAGTTTGCAGCGTATGGGGCTGGACTACGTGGACATCTTCTACCACCACCGCCCTGACCCGGACACGCCGCTGGAAGAAACGATGCTGGCGCTCGACCAGATCGTGCGGCAGGGTAAGGCGCTGTACGTCGGCATCTCCAACTACAACGCCGAACAGACGCGCGCGGCGGCACGGATTCTGCGCCAACTGGGCACGCCACTGCTGATTAATCAGGTCGTTTACCATATGTTCAATCGCTGGGTCGAGCCGGACTTGCTGGCGGCCTGCGAGGAAAACGGCATCGGGCTGATTTTCTTCTCGCCGCTGGCGCAGGGCTTGCTGACCAACCGCTATCTGAACGGTATTCCCGAAGACTCCCGCGCTGGCAAACCGAACACGTTCCTGCGACCGGAGCATGTTACCGAGCAAAACGTTGCCAAAGTCCGCCGGCTGAACGACATCGCCCGGAAGCGCGGTCAAACGCTGGCGCAGATGGCACTGGCCTGGGTGCTGCGGCACAATGCGTCTACGTCCGCGCTCATCGGCACGAGCAAGGTCAGCCAGGTCGAGGACAGCGCGGCGGCGATTCACCATCTTGACTTTAGCGCCGACGAACTGCGCGCCATTGACGCCGTGCTGGCCGAATAAAACGGATACTTTCAGGTAGTTTTTTACTCGGAACTCGGAACTGATAACTGGAAACTGGCAACCATGATCCGCAAATTGCTCATCGCCAACCGGGGCGAAATCGCCTGCCGCATCATCCGCACCTGCCGCGAGATGGGCATCTCGACGGTGGCCGTCTACTCCGACGCCGACGCGCGCGCGCTGCACGTTGAACGCGCCGACGAAGCGGTACACATCGGCGGCAGCCCCGCGCCGGAAAGTTACCTGAATATCGAAAAGTTAATCACGGCGGCACAACGCACTGGCGCGGACGCGGTGCATCCGGGCTATGGCTTCCTTGCCGAAAATGCCCGCTTCGCGCAGGCGGTGATTGACGCCGGGCTGATCTTCGTCGGCCCGCCACCGGGCGCCATTGAAGCGATGGGCAGCAAACGCGGCGCGAAGCTGATGCTCAAGGGCATCCCCATCGTGCCGGGTTACATGGGCGACGACCAGTCCGACGCGCGATTGATCGCGGAAGCGGCGCAAATCGGCTTTCCGGTCATGGTCAAGGCGTCGGCGGGCGGCGGCGGCAAGGGGATGCGGCAGGTTAACTCGCCCGATGAACTGCCTGCCGCGCTGGCCGCTGCCCGCCGCGAGGCGAAGCAGGCTTTTGGCGATGACACCCTGCTGCTGGAAAAGGTCGTCACGAATCCGCGCCATGTCGAGGTGCAGATTTTTGGCGACAGACACGGCAACGTCATCGCGCTGGGTGAACGCGAATGTACCATCCAGCGCCGCCACCAGAAGATCATCGAGGAAACGCCGTCCACCGCCCTCACGCCGGATTTACGGGCGCATATGTTCGAGGCTGCCCGCAGCATTGGCACGCAGTTGGGCTACTACAGCGCCGGGACGGTCGAATTTCTGGTAGACGACCAGAAAAACTTCTACTTTATGGAGATGAACACGCGCCTGCAGGTCGAGCATCCCATCACCGAGGAAACCACTGGCTTCGATCTGGTACGCTGGCAGATTATGGTCGCGGAAGGCTACCCGCTGCCGGACATGGACGTGTACCCCGCCGGTCACGCCATTGAAGTGCGCATCTACGCCGAAGACCCGGCCCACGAATTTCTGCCCTCGACTGGCGCAATCCTGCGCTGGCGTGAGCCGTCCGAGGTGCGCGTGGATTCCGGCGTGCGCACCGGCGACACAGTGAGCGTGTATTACGACCCGATGCTGGCGAAGGTGATCGCCTACGGCGAACACCGCGACGGCGCGATTCGCCGCCTCGATCACGCGCTGGCCGAACTGCAACTGCTTGGCCTGCGCAACAACATCGCCTTCCTGCGCCGTGTGCTCACCCACCCCGACCATCTGGCCGGCAACATCACCACCGGCTTCATCGCCCAGCATCCTGAACTGCTGGCGGACGACGACCCCCTGCCCCCGGCTGCGCTGGTGGCGGCAGCCATTACAAGAGCAACCGTAGGGGCACGGCATGCCGTGCCCCTACCCAATGATGGCAGGGTCTACTGGCGCAACAACGCCTACCGCCCCATCCGCGAACGCTTTAAACACGGCACTGATGTTTACGATGTGCTGTTGACTCCCGCCGCCAGCGATAGCTACACGGCCCAGGTGGGCGATCAGACTTATGCGGTGCAGGTGTGGGCGCGTTCGGACGACGGCGAGGACATCACCCTGTCGCTGGACGGCCACCGCCGGCAGGTAACGGTTGTTCAGGGCGACAATGATACCTGTTGGGTGCACTTCAATGGCTACAGCGTCGCGCTGATGTGGCTGTCCCCCCTGCCGGAAGGCCGCCGCGCTGCCGAAGCCGAAGGCTCGCTCCATGCGCCCATGCCGGGGCAGATTCGCGCCGTCACCGTGCAGGTCGGGCAAAAAGTGAACCTCGGCGACGTGCTGGTGATATTGGAAGCGATGAAAATGGAACACCGCATCAAAGCGCCCTACGCGGGCGAAATCGTGGCTATCCACTATCAGGTTGGGCAGTCCGTACCGGTGGACGCCGTGCTGCTGGAACTGCGCCCGGAGTAGAGTTCGGTTAAGGTTTTATCTCAACGGGTGTAACGTTGCTGCCATTTGCGGTACTATATTCGTGCAGGAGTAGAACATTTTATCGGAAACTCAGCCTAAGGAGTGACGAATGTACCGGCATATACCGCGCGGTCTGGTAATTCTGGCGGTGATGGTTCTGCTGCTTGGCAGCCTGTTCGCGGCGCAGGCCCAGGGTGGCGGCACACTGCGCGTGGGCATGGTGGCGCCGCAGGTGCTTGACCCGGCCTTGGGTTCGAACGACCCGGAAGTGCTGTTGAATCGTGCCCAGTATGACTATCTGGTTGATGTGCTGCCGGACAAAAGCCTCGCGCCCAATCTGGCGACCGACTGGACGATCAGCGACGATGGTCTGACCTACACCTTTACACTGGCCGACGGTGTCACCTTCACCGACGGCGCGCCCTTTACGGCGGCAGACGTGGTCTACACCTTCAACCGGCTGTGCGCCTTGAACTCACCGGCGCTGGCGCTGCTCAACGGCGGTTACTTTGCCGTCAGCGCCCCGGATGACCGCACGGCTGTTTTTACGCTAACGACCGAACCCTGCTTCCCGACCGAAGACCCGGTTCTGATGACCGAAGCCTTCCCTAACGCCGACTTCCTGTATGGCGTGGCTGACCGCTTCGCCCTGATCGTGCGCGATGCCAGCCTTGCCCCGGACGCGCCCGGCAGCGACGGCGACGTGAACAGCACCGGGCCATTTGTGGGCACCGGGCCGTTTGTGCTGACCGACTACCGCGAGGGTGAACGCGCCACGCTGACCCGCAACGAAAACTACTGGAAAGCCGGCCAGCCGGCGCTCGATGGCCTGGAATTGATCTTCATCAACGACCCCATCACGCAGGTAGATGCGCTCCGCAGCGGACAGGTGGATTTTATCTTCAAGATCAGCCCGGAACAGGTGGCCGTGCTGGAAGGTGAATCCGGCATCACCGTCCTGCAGCAGGCGACCAACCAGCACCCGGTCGTCCGGCTGCGGGTGGACCAGGGGCCGGGCCAGGACGAGCGCGTGCGGCGGGCGTTTAAGCTGGCGACCGACCGCGAGCAGTTGAATGAACTGGTGCTGGAAGGGCGCGGCATCATCGGCAACAACAACCCGATTGGCCCGGGCTTCGGCACGTTTTACAGCGAGGATACCGAAGAACCGGGTTATGACCCGGCAGCGGCTTGCGCCCTGCTGGTTGAAGCCGGTTATCCTGACGGCCTGACCATGACCCTGCAAACGATTAACGTGCTGGGTTATGACCAGTTGGCGACGGTGTTGCAACAGCAGTGGGCGGAAGGCTGCATCAATGTTGATATTCAGGTGAACGAAGAAGGCTTCTACTACAGCGACGATAACCCGAACAACTGGCTACAGGCCGAACTGGGCATCACCGGCTGGGGCGACCGGCCCGTGCCGCAGGGCTACCTGACGCAGGCGTATATCACGGGCGGCATTTACAACGAAACCCACTGGTCCGACCCCGAACTGGACGAACTGGTCGCGCAGGCCGGTATCACCACCGACCAGGCCGCCCGCGCCGACATTTACCACCAGATTGCGGACATCTTCGCGGCGCGTGGCCCGATCATCGTGCCCTGGTTTGCGCCCATTTTCGGCGCGGTGCGGGACAACGTGCAGGGTTTGACGATGGCCCCCTTCCCCGGTCTGACCGACTTGCGGACGGTTTCGGTCAGCGGCGGTTAAGCTGTTTAGCGGAAACAGGAACCTTGTAGGGGCACGGCATGCCGTGCCCCTACGTCTACCTTCATGTCGTTTCGATTGGAACGCCTGTGCGGTATACTCCACAGGGATACGGCGACGCCGTGTCCCTGCTTCTGCTATAAGGCTGGCAGCCGATGACCGATACCCCCTTGACCGCCCCGCGCCCCCGCTCCAGCCCGCTCCACACCGCTGGCACTATCCTGCGGCGGCTGGCAGCGCGGCCACTGGCGCTTCTTGGCACGCTGATTGTGGCGCTGTTCCTGCTGCTGGCGCTGATCGGGCCGGCCATCGCGCCCTATGACTTCGACGCCATTATTCGCGGCGCAGCGCGGCAGCCGCCGTCGGTCGAGCATCCCTTTGGCACCGACCGGCTGGGGCGCGACGTGTTCAGCCGCGTCTTATGGGGCGCGCGGGAGATCATCGGCATCCCCGGCCTGGCGACGACGCTGGCCGTTTTTCTGGGGACGTGCCTCGGCCTGTTCATCGGCTATATCGGCGGCTGGGTGGACGAACTGATTTCACGCGCGCTGGACAGCCTGCTGGCGATTCCCGCGCTGCTGCTGGCGCTGGTTATGCTGGGCACGATTGGCCCGTCGCCGCTGGGCATTGTGATCGTCATTGTGCTGCTCTACGTGCCGATTGTGACGCGTGTCATCCGCAGCGCCACGCTCAACGTGCGCGCCAGCGGCTATATCGAAGCGGCGCGGCTGCGGGGCGAATCAGCCGCCTACATCCTGTTCCGCGAAATCCTGCCGAGTGTGCTGCCGGCGCTGGCGGTCGAAGCCGCGCTCCGCTTTTCCTACGCCATCTTCCTGACCGCCTCGCTTGGCTTCCTCGGCCTCGGCGTGCAGCCGCCCTCGCCGGACTGGGGACGCATGGTTAACGAAGCGCGTGACGGCTACGCCCGCACCCCCTGGGCGCTCTGGTTCCCGGCAGGCGCGATTGCCGCGCTGGTCATCGGCGTCAACCTCATGGCCGACGGCCTGCGGCGTGTCTTCAGGTATGAGGGATAAAGGCGCATCGGTTAAAAGGATAATGTCAATCTTTCCCGCCAGAATTACGAATTGAACCGGCAATGAGGTTGAATTTTCAGCCCCTTCAGTGGGCTTTCTTCAATCCGCCGGGCGGTTTTAACCCCCGGCGCTATGCATCCCTCCCCCTTACCACAGGAGAAAACGAGGATGACAACGCCCGTCATTGACGCCCGCGATCTGTGTATTGATTACCAGCTTGGCAAAACGTGGGTCAACGCCGTTAACGGCGTGTCGCTGACGATTGGCGCCAACGAGACTCACGGCCTCGTCGGGGAAAGCGGCAGCGGCAAATCTACGCTGGCGCTGGCCTTGATGCGCTACCTGGCAGCCAACGCGCGGATTGAATCGGGCGAGGTGCGGTTTAACGGCGATAATCTGCTGGCGAAAACCGACGACGACATGCGGCAAATCTGGGGCAAACAGATGAGCCTCGTGCCGCAGGACCCGCTGGCCTCGCTCAATCCGTCCTATTCGATTGGCGAGCAGATCGCCGAAATCACGCGGCTGCACGAAGGGTTGTCGCGGCGCGACGCCGCCCAACGTGCGGTTGAGATGCTGGCGCGGGTTCGCATTGCCGACCCGGCAGCCGTCGCCCGTCAGTATCCGCACCAGCTCAGCGGCGGGATGCAGCAGCGTGTGACGATTGCGATGGCCTTAAGCACGCAGCCCCGGCTGCTGGTGCTGGACGAGCCGACGACCGCGCTGGATGTGACGACCGAGGCTGTCATCCTCGACCTGTTCCGTGATCTCATCCGCGACAATCGCGCCGCCGCGCTGTACGTCTCCCACAACCTCGGTGTGATCGCGCAGATGTGCGACCGCGTGACGGTGCTCTACGCTGGCGAGGTGATGGAAAGCGGCCCGGTAGACGACATCTACCTCCGCCCGGTGCATCCCTATACCATCAGCCTGCTTGCCAGCATCCCGCGCCCGCTGCCCGGCATCGAAACCCGCCTGCCGACCATTCCCGGCGTCGCGCCCTCGTTGGCGGAGCGCCCGCGTGCGTGTGTTTTTTCGCCGCGCTGCCCGGTGGCGCTGCCGCTGTGTTTTACCGAAAAACCGCCGCTGGAGGAAATCGCGCCCGGTCGGCTGGTCAAGTGCCACCGCTGGCAGGAGATCGCCGGTGGGGAATTGCAGGTGGAAACATCACCCGAACGGAAATCAGACAAGACCGCGTCCGTAGGGACACGATATATCGTGTCCCTACAGAATGGCGAAAGCGCCTCCTACGTCCTCGATGCCCGCGACCTGAGCAAACACTACGGGACGCAATCGCTGTTCGGGCGGCTGACCGGCGCGCCGTCGAAGATCGTGCAGGCGGTGGACGACGTGTCGGTGCGGGTGCGGACACGCTCCACACTGGGGCTGGTCGGTGAAAGCGGCAGCGGCAAAACGACCCTGGCGCGCTGTATCGTCGGGCTGGAAACCGCCGACGCCGGTGAAATCCTGCTGCTGGATGTGGCGCTGCCCCACGCGCTGCGCGACCGGGCGCGGGGCTTTCTGCGCGAACTCCAGATGGTGTTCCAGAACCCGAACGACACCCTTAACCCCTACCAGACCGTTGAACAGGCCCTGACGCGCACCATCCACCGCTTATCCACCGAACCAATGACGCGGCAGCAGCTTCAGGCGCGGGTGCTGGACCTGCTGGCCGCCGTCCGCCTCACGCCGGACTATGCCGGGCGTTACCCCGCCGAACTCAGCGGCGGCGAAAAGCAGCGTGTGGCGATTGCCCGCGCCTTTGCCGCCAACCCGGCGCTGGTTGTCGCCGACGAACCCACTTCGGCGCTGGATGTCTCGGTGCAGGCTGTCATCCTGAATTTGCTCAAGGATTTACGGGCGCGGGAAGGCGCGTCGTACCTCGTCATTTCGCACGATCTGGCGGCGATTGCCTATCTGGCGGACTGGATTGCCGTGATGTACCTGGGACAGCTTGTTGAGGAGGGTACGGTCGAGCAGGTGTACAACCCGCCGTCACACCCTTACACCGAGGCGCTTCTTTCGTCCATCCCCGCGCCTGACCCGCGTGTAAAGCGCGGGCGTATCCGGCTGGACGGCCACGTCCCCAGCCCGGCGGACATCCCGCGCGGCTGCCGCTTTCACACCCGCTGCCCGCGCAAACTCGGCGCGATCTGCGAGCAGCAGGACCCGCCCTGGCAGGACGCGGGTGACGGCCACCGGATTCGCTGCCACATCCCGCTTGACGAATTAACGGCGCTTCAGGCGTCTGTGCCGGAACAGGAATAAATTATGCTCCGCTACATTCTGCGCCGGTTTTTGCTGCTCATCGTGACCATGCTCATCACGTCCGCCATCATCTTCGCGCTGACGCAGCTTGTGCCCGGCGACGTGGCGCGTCTGATTCTGGGGCGCGAGGCGTCGCCGGAAGCGCTTCAGCAGTTCCGCGCCGAATTTGGCCTCAACGACCCCGCGCCCGTGCAGTACGTCAACTGGCTGGCGGGCTTCATATCGGGTGATTGGGGGCGTTCCTTCACCGGGACGCAGGGGCCGGTGCGCCCGCTGGTGCTCGACCGCCTGGGCAATTCGATGCGGCTGGCGCTGATGACCCTGCTGATCGCCGTGCCGGTATCGGTGCTGCTCGGTGTGCTGGCCGCGCTGTACGAAAACACCTGGATAGACAGCGCCATTTCACTGCTCTCGCTGTCGGTGGTTGGCCTGCCGGAGTTTGTGACGGGACTGGTGCTCATCAACGGCCTGGCGCTAGGCGCGCGGTCGCTCGGCCTGCCCGCAACTTCTACCGTGCCGGATAACACGCTGGCCGACTGGATACGCCAGTTGCTTCTGCCCGCCATCACTGCCACCTTTGTGCTGATCGGCTACGTCTCGCGCCTCACCCGCGCCGGCGTGCTGGACGAACTGAAAAAGCCCTACGTCCGAACGGCCACGCTCAAGGGGCTGCCGCGCCGCGTGGTGATCTTCAAGCACGTGCTGCGCAACGCGCTGCTGCCGACGATTACCGTCATCGCCATCAGCTTTGGCTGGCTGATCGGCGGCCTGGTTGTGATCGAAAACGTCTACAACTACCCCGGCCTGGGTGCGCTCATGGTTGAGGCCGTCAGGCAGAAGAACCTGTTTGTGTTGCAGGCCGTTGTCATGGTGACGATCTTTTTCTTCGCCCTGGCGAACCTGACCGCCGACGTGCTCTACGCCGTGCTGAATCCGCGCATCCGCCTGGAATAAGCAGCGCGACTATCCTTCCACGACAGTCGGCATCACTGTCGGCGCGCTGTGTTCCAGCCGGTAAACGATGACCGCCCATACCGCCAGCGGCAGCAGGCTCACCATGCCCGTGCCCAGCGCGATCACCGGCGCGTTCTGTTTGCCGAGTGTATCAATCAGCGCGCCGATCACCAGCGTGCTGATCGTCTGCGCCAGCGAAAAACCGACCCAATCCAGCGAAAAGACCCGCCCTAGCAGCTTATCCGGTGTCGTCATCTGAATCATCGTGGAGCTGTACGTCCAGTTGACCGAGCCACCCATCGCCCGCACCAGCAGCCCCAGCGCCGCCAGCAGCAGCCCGGAAGCCAGGCCAAACACCATCCAGCCGGCGACCGCCATCGCAAAACCCACAACCACCAGCCGCCGCATCGTCCGCACGGTGCCGTCGCTCAGTCGGTTGAGCAGCAGCGGGCCGAGGATCGCCCCCAGGCCAAACGCGCTGTAGAGAATCCCCAGCGACCCCGTGCCGTTTTCGCCCAGCACAAACAGCACCGTGCCATACGAGATGAGCAGCGCGTCCACGCTGCCGATGCTTAACCCCAGCTTCACAAACAACAGGGCGGCAATCGCCGGATTGTGAACCAGAAACCGCACCCCCTCGCGGAAGTTGTCACGGCTCCGGCTTTCCTGCTGTCCAGCCGGACGCTCCTGCGCGGTTTTAATCTGCATGATGAACCACGCCGATAGCAGGAAGCTCAGCGCGTCCAGCACCAGCGCCGTCGCCGTGCCAAACAGCGCTGCCATCACGCCGCCAACCGCCGCGCCAATCGCCAGCATCACCGACCACGTGACGTTTCCCAGCGTGTTGGCAAGCAGCAGATCATCCCCCTGCACCAGACTCGGCATGATGGCGGAGCGCCCCGGCTCAAACAGCGCCGACAGACAGAATTGCAGCACCGTCAGCACGTAAATCAGCCACAGCCGGTCGGGCGTGGCCGCGAACAGCAGCAGCATCACGATGATCGCCCGCAGCACGTCGCTGATAATGAGCAGGCGCTTGCGGTTGAAGCGGTCAATCAGCACGCCGGCCACCGGCCCCACCACCAGCGGCGGCAGAAACCGCGCCAGCAGCAGCCCGCTGACCGCCAGGCCAGAGCCGCCGCTGTACTGCGATACTAGCGCCGATAGCGCGATCACGTTAAACCAGTCGCCTAGCAGGCTGATGACCTGGGCCAGCCACAGATTGGCAAAATCGGGATTTCTTCGCAGCAGCCGGATGTATGCAGACACGGATAACCTCACGGGTGTTGACACAACCGTAGGGACACGGCATGCCGTGTCCCTACCCAACATTACCAATAATACCACGCGCTGTCGCGTTTATGCCTTGTACCATCGGCCAGACCGGGCGCAGCCGTTGACACGCCGCCCGCCCGCGACTATGATTGCCCGCCGGTAGCGGCTGCACCCACAAAGGCACACTCATGCTGGAATGGTTGAAGGTTATTATCCTCGGTTTCGTCCAGGGCATCACCGAATTTTTGCCCGTTTCCTCCACCGGACATCTCATCGTCGCCGACGCGCTGCTCAACTTCGGCCAGCGTATGAGCAGTACCTTCGAGATTTTTATCCAGATTGGCTCGGTTGTGGCCGTGCTGATTTTCTACCGCGCCGACATCCTGCATCAGCTTCGTGCCGTCCCCACGGACCGGGGCGTGCAGCGCTTCTGGCTCGGCGTCATCATCGCCTTTATCCCGGCGGGCGCGGTCGCGTTCCTGCTGCGCGACTGGATTGACCGGCTGTATTCGCCGGCGGTCGTGGCCGTTTCGCTCATCATCGGCGGCATCGTGTTCCTCATTGTTGAGCGCATCAAACTGGAATCGCGCACCACCGAAATCACTGCCATCCGCCCCCTGCAGGCGCTCATCGTCGGCATCGCCCAGATGGTCGCGCTCATCCCCGGTGTCTCGCGCTCCGGCGCGTCCATCGTTGGCGGCATGCTGGCGGGTCTCGACCGCCAGACTGCTACCCGGTTTTCGTTTTACCTCGCCCTGCCGACGCTGGGCATCGCCACTGTCTATTCGCTGCT
Source organism: Chloroflexota bacterium (assembly GCA_016223085.1). Taxonomy (GTDB): domain Bacteria; phylum Chloroflexota; class Anaerolineae; order Aggregatilineales; family Phototrophicaceae; genus CFX2. The sequence goes on along the minus strand of JACRPS010000020.1, from coordinate 22,404 downwards.
GACCAACCTAAGCCAGCTCTCGTCCGTCGAACTGGCTCAGATGGCGGTCGGCGCGGTTGTGGTCGCGGTGGTGTCCTGGGGCGCGATGGGCTGGTTGCTGCGTTACGTGTCCCGCAACAGCTTCCGCGTCTTCGGCTACTACCGCATTCTCGCGGGCCTCGTCATTCTCGCGCTGATCGCCGCCGGCCTGCCGCTGACTTAGCCCCTGTGCCGAAACCGGTACGGCGGGGTACGTCATACCATCTGGTATAACCGGGCACCTGTCGCCGCCAGCGGTCTTCACTCAGGGGTCATGCGTCCCTGTTCGGGAGAAAGCCCCCTGGCTGATCCCGTCAGTCAGCCTGCTACCAGCCGCCTTTTGAACGTTCAAGAATTAAACCGACATTGGGTAACGTAGGGGTGACCTGGTAGGTCGCCCATTCGCATCAATTGAACGTTGCGGTTTGCACGCCCTGGGTTCAAACCCAGGGCTGACCGAAAAACCAGGCCCACTGAAAGGGCTAAGAAGCACACAACCGATTTCTGAATAGCCCCTTTAGTGGGCTTTCAGCAGCCGCAGGCTACCCATTCAGCCAGACGGCTTTAGCCTCTGGCGGCGCACACAGCGGCTTAACTTGACGCCCGTGGGCGACCTGGTAGGTCGCCCCTACTGTTGTCGGATTATTTCCAAAACCATCAACAGGCGGCTTTTGTCGTTCAGCCGGACGGCTTTCAGCGTCCGGCGACGCCGACCGAAACCTTGTCTTGGTGCATATGGGACATGGCGCTGCCGTGTCCCGGCTTGACCGTAATTTTCCCCATTTCTGCATAACGTTACGTATCACTCCGGCAGGCTGTGATACACTGGAAGAAACGTGCTGAAGGTTGCCTGAACCTATGACACTATCCGCTACCGCGCCGCTTGTCGCCGTTATCAGCGCCGATGACGCCACCCGCCACGCCATCAGGACGGCGCTGGCCGACCTGTATCAGGTGGTCGAAAGCCTAAGCGCCGATACGGCCATCCCACTGTGTGAAGACCGCCATCCCGGCCTTGTCCTGCTGGATACGGCCCTGCCGGGGGCATACACCGTCTGCACCGAGCTTCAAACGCGGCTGGAGCATCCGCCGCATCTCATCCTGCTGATTGAATCGCTGGCCCAGGTGGATGGCTGCCTGCAGGCCGGCGCGGATGACTGCCTTCCTAAACCGGTTCACGCCGGGCTGCTGCGCCGGCGGACGCACCGCCTGCTGAACGCCTACGAAGCCCGGCGGCGGCTGGAAGCCACCCAGTGCGCCCTGGAGGAAAGCAACGCCCGTTTCCGCTCCCTGTTTGAGCACTCGCCCGATGCCATCTTTCTGCTGGATTACGACGAGGAAGTCGGCCAGATTGTGATTCTGGACTGCAACAAACGCGCCTGCGACCTGAACGGCTACTCGTGGGATGAACTCATCGGGCAGCCCTTCGCCCTTCTAAACCCGGCTCAACCCAGCCCGCACGCGGAACAATCACTCAGGCAGCGGCTGCGCCAGCGCGGCCACATCCAGATGGAAAGCCGCCGTTACCGCAAGGATGGCACGATTTACCCGGTTGAGGTCGTGCTGGGATTGGTGACGCTGGGCAGCCGGGAAATTATCCTCAGCATTGACCGCGACATCACCGGGCGCAAACAGGCAGAAACCAGCGAACGGCGTCAGCGCGCCCTGGCCGAAGCCCTGCGTGATACTGGCGCCGCCCTGAACAGTACGCTGAAACTCGACGACGTACTCGATCTGATTCTGCTTCAGGCGGAACGGGTGATGTCGTACAACGCGGCCAGCATTGCCATGCTCAAGGGGGACGTGGCGCGGGTGGTGCGCTGTCGTGGCTTCGAGGACGAGGCCAGCGTGCTCAAAATCGAGTTTAACGTCAGGCAGACCCCCAATCACCGGCAGATGCTCGCCACCCGTGCGCCCGTCATCATCCCGGATACCCACACCTATCCCGGCTGGATCAACTTCCGCGCAACGGCCCGCGTCCGGTCGCACGTCGCCGCGCCAATTATCTTCCGGGACGAAGTGCTGGGTTTTATCCATCTTGACCGCTTCACGCCGAACGCTTTCACCGATGACGACGCGGCTACACTCCAGCTTTTTGCCGGCCAGGTCGCCATTGCCGTCAATAACGCCCAGCTTTACGACCGCCTGAACGCGCTCTATCAGGACAATCTGCGTTATGCGGCGGAACTGGAACAGCGCGTTGAGGCGCGCACCGTCGAATTGCGCCGTGCCCTCGACCGGGAGCGGGAATTGAGCGGCCTTAAATCCCGCTTCATCACGGTTGCCTCGCACGAGTTCCGCACGCCGCTGGCCGTGATGCTGACCGCCAGCGATCTACTGAAGAATTACAGCCACCGCATGACGGAGGAACAGCGCCTCAAACATCTGACCCAGATTCAAACGGAAATCAGGGAAATGACCCGGCTGCTGCAGGACGTGCTGACGGTCAACCGGGGTGTGGAAGGCAGCGCGCAGGATTTTGCCCCGACCCGGTTTGATCTGTTCCAGTTCGGCCAGAAGCTGCTGGACGACGCCCGCGCCGAGGACAAAGGCTGCCACGAGTTCCGTTTGCTGACTTCCGGCACGAACCCGCTGGTCTGGCTGGACCAGAAACACACGCAGAATATCCTGACCAATTTGCTATCCAACGCTGTTAAATATTCTCCCTCCGGTAGTACAATTACACTGGCAATCAGCCTGACCGATACCCAGGCTGTGATCTGTGTGACCGATGAAGGCATTGGCATCCCGGAAGCTGACCGGCGTCACCTGTTCGAAGCCTTCTACCGTGCCAGCAATGTCGGGGCCGTGTCCGGCACGGGGCTGGGACTAACCATCGTCAAACAGGCGGCAGACCTGCATGGCGGAACGGTTTCAGTCAGCACGCAGACGGGCGTTGGTTCGACCTTCACCGTTATCCTGCCCCAGCCGGCGCGGGAGAATAATACGCATGGCGAAAATTCTGGTTGTTGAAGATACCCACTCCTTACGCAAGGACATCCTCGAAATGCTCAGCTTTGAGGGTTTTGAGGTGCGCGGCGCGGAGGATGGCATCGCAGGCGTGCAGGCCGCTTATCAGTTCCAGCCCGATCTGATTATCTGTGACATCCTGATGCCAGGACTCGACGGTTACGGCGTTCTGGCGGAACTCAAAAAAGACGCCGCCATGTCCACCATCCCCTTCGTGTTTCTGACGGCTAAGGCCGACAAAAGCGACATGCGTAAGGGCATGGAGATGGGCGCCTATGACTATCTCACCAAGCCCTTCTCCGCCTCGGAACTGATCGCGGCGGTGCATACGCAGCTTGACCGCCGCAATGTCATCAAACAGCTGTCGGAAAAACGGCTGGAAGACCTGCGCGAAAATATCCTCCTGGCCCTGCCGCATGAAATCCGCACGCCCCTCACCAGTATCCTCGGTTTCTCGGACATCATCGCTGCCGACAGCGGCGACCGCGACCCGCAGCAGATCGCGGAGATGGCGCAGTACATCAACGACGCCGGCACGCGGCTGTACCGCCTGACCGAAAACTACCTCGCCTACGCCCAACTGGAAGTTATGATGACCCAGTCCAAGTGGGCTGACCTGCTGCACACCTACACCACCGCCGACCCGCGCGTGGTGGTCCACGACGCCGCGCTGCAAAAAGCCCAGGAAGTCCACCGCAACAACGATCTGGTGCTGGATGTAGAGGCCAACGCCACCGTCCGTGTCCTGTCCGACCATTTAAAAAAGATGGTGGAAGAACTGACCGACAACGCCTTTAAGTTCTCCCACTGGGGGACGCCGGTGCAGGTATCCACGCGGGTTGACCAGACGAAATATCGTATCATCGTCAGGGATCAGGGCCGGGGCATGACCCCGGAGCAGATCGCGGCGGTTGGCGCCTACATGCAGTTTGGCCGCAAGTGGTTCGAGCAGCAGGGGCTGGGATTGGGGCTTATCATCACCCGCCGCCTGTCCGAACTGTACGGCGGCGACACGACCATCGAAAGTGTGCCGGACCAGTACACCCGGATTACCGTAACCCTGCCACTGGCCTAGCCCAAAACCGGCCAGGTTTCCGCTTGTCGAGAAACCGGCCTGATGGTAGACTGGCACTAGTTGCGGTTGTGCATTCACGCTTACCGGTCGGGAGGACGAGAAACATGCGCGCGGATCAACATCACTGGCGCTGGCTGACTGCTGCGATGCTCGTCCTGCTGCTCGCCGCTGGCTGTTACCAGCAGGGCAGCCAGACCAACCCGGAGCCGCTCGCGCCGCTCCAGCCCGGCCCCACCAATACCCTGCCGCCGACCGACACACCCTTCCCCACCCCTGAACCCATCGAACCGACGACGGTAGCCGAAGTTCCCACCCAGGATACGTTTATTGACCAGGCGCCCACGACGGACATTTCCGCGCCGGTAGACGCTTTCCCAACCACCGATTTGAGTTTCGGTGTACCAACCACCGACCCGCTTGGTGGGGTGGCTGCCGTGCCAACCACTGATCTGCTCAATCCGGGCCTCGCGCAGGTGCCAACCGACAATCCGCTGTTCCAGGAACAGCAGCCGGTGCAGCCGCCGCCCATTGACCCGGTGTTTCTGACGGCCACCGCCATTATCGCCGGCGCGACCGCGACCGAGTCCTATAACCTGACCGCCACCGCGCAGGGCTTTGGCATCGGCGTTCCAACCTTTACCCCTACCCCCAGCCCGACGACCTTTGTCATCGGCCAGACTCCCCTTCCCGGAACGGGAACGAACTGTACCTATACCGTCCAGCGCGGCGATAACCTGTTCCGCATTTCCCGGAACTACAACGTGGATTTGCAGACGCTGGCGAGTTACAACAACATCGCCAATCCGAGTATCATTCTCGTCGGCCAGCAGATTACGATTCCCAACTGCGGCGGCCAGACTCCGGGTACGGTTGTCACCACCGTCCCGCCGGTGACGGGCGGCACGGGCTGCGCCTCGCCCTACACGGTGCAGCAGGGCGACACGCTGTTTAAGATTTCGGTGCGCTGCGGCGTGCCGGTTATGTCCATCGCGGCGGCCAACGGCATCCAGAACATCAACCTGATTCTGATTAACCAGCAGTTGACCATCCCGCCCGGCTAACATCACCGGACAATCTCACTATTTCCTGTAGGGGCGAACCGGCGGTTCGCCCCTGCGTCTGTCACAAGGATAAGCCCCATGCACGAAACCATTCTGACGACCAAAACGGTTTATCAGGGTCGCGTGGTGACGCTGGACGTACGGCGCGTACGCCTGCCGGATGGGCAGGAGCAGCAGCGCGAGGTGGTGCGCCATCAGGGCGCGGTCGCGCTGGTCGCGCTCGACGAGCAGCAGAATGTGCTGCTGGTGCGGCAGTACCGCAGCGGCGCGCAGCAGACCATGCTGGAAATCCCCGCCGGCCTGCTGGAACCCGGCGAGGCGCCGGAGGTCTGTGCCGCGCGCGAACTCCAGGAGGAAACCGGCTTCAAACCCGCCCGGCTGGAACACCTCGGCGGCCTTCATCCCACCCCCGGCTACACCACCGAATACATTCACCTCTACCTGGCAACCGGCTTGAGCGAAGCAAGGTTGACCGGCGACGCGGACGAATTTATTGAACTGCTGCGCCTGCCGTTTGCCGAGGCGCTGGCGCTGATCGAGCGCGGCGCCATCACCGACGGCAAAACGCTGGTCGGTCTGCTGCGAGTCGCCCGCCGCCTGGGACTGTGAGCAAGCGGGTTTTTAAACCTCTCTTTTAGGGAACTGAGCATGAACAACGTTCTGCCCTTCTGCCTGAACGTCTGGTTATGCTTTCAGGCTACAGGCTAAAAGCTGCCGGCTGCCAGCCAAGAAACAGCCTTTTCCACCGCGCCGGACGATGCTATAATTCCCCCTTATTGTCAAAAAGCGGAATACGCCTGCGGGCGTATTTTCTTCGGAAGGGCAAACCATCGTGAACGAATTACTGCAGGCAGTGCAAGCGCCAGACCGCGATCACCCGGATGTCCAGTCCGGCGATACAGTCAAGGTCCACGTCCGCATCGTCGAAGGCGACCGTGAGCGCGTCCAGGTATTCCAGGGGGTCGTCATCCGCGTGCGCGGCGGCGGCAACGAAAAGAACTTCACCGTGCGCCGTATCGCCAGTCACGGCGTCGGCGTCGAGCGGACTTTCCTGCTGCGCAGCCCGCGCATCGAGAAGATCGAAATCCTGCGCCGCGCCAAAGTTCGCCGCGCGCAGCTCTATTACCTGCGTGACGTGCGTGGCAAGGCCGCCCGCCTGAAGGAGCGCCGGTAGCCCTTGCCACCCCTGATCGGGATTACCACCTCCAGCTTCATCGCGCCGGCCACCGGCTGGGCCTATAACCGGACTTACGTCGGCTGCATCCAGGCGATCACCGACGCCGGCGGTCTGCCGGTGCTGATCCCGGTCAGCATCAACAGCGAAACCCGCCGTCAGCTTTACGACCGTCTGGACGGCGTTTTGCTGACTGGCGGCGAGGACGTAACCCCGGCCTTGTATGGAGCAGAGCCGCACCCTGCGCTGGGCCGTACCGACCCCGACCGCGACCGCGCTGAACTGGAACTGGCACGCTGGTCGGTCGCTGACGACCGCCCGCTGTTCTGTATCTGCCGGGGACATCAACTGCTGAACGTCGCGCTCGGCGGCACGTTGCTTCAGGACATCCCCTCGCTGGTGCGAACGACCATCAACCACGACGCCGAGCAGCGCAACGCGCTCATTCACGAGGTTGAGATTGACTCCAGCAGCCGTCTCGCCGCCATCCTGGGCGCGACCCGCGTGCCGGTCAACAGCCTGCACCATCAGGCCGTAGACGTGCCTGCGCCGAACCTGTGCGTCACGGCCTTCGCCCCCGACGGTATCATCGAAGGTGCGGAACTGCCCGACCGCCGCTTTGTCCTCAGCGTCCAGTGGCACCCGGAAGACCTGTTCCGCGACTATGCCGTGATGCGGCGGCTGTTCCGGGCCTTTGTTGAGGCCGCCGGTGGCAACCCCGCCCCCTGACCTCCTCCCCGGCCCGAAAATCGGCGTGCTTGATTCCGGCATCGGCGGGCTGTCGGTGCTGCGGGAAATTCACCGGCTGCTGCCACATCACCCCACCCTCTATTATGCCGATCAGGCGCATCTCCCCTACGGCCCGCGCCCGGCGGCAGAAACGCGCGGCTACGTCGAAGCCATCACCCGCTTTCTGCTGGAACGCGGCGCGGCGGTGATCGTGCTGGCCTGTAATGCTGCCAGCGCCGCCAGCCTGTATGACCTGCGCGAAAAGTACCCAACTGTGCCGTTTGTTGGCATGGAACCCGCCGTGAAGCCCGCCGCCGAAGCGACCAAAACCGGTGTGGTCGGCGTGCTGACCACGCGCACGACCGCCAACGGCCACCTGTACCAGCGCGTCCTGGAACGTTACGCGGCGGGCGTGCAGGTGCTAACGCAGATCGCGCCGGAACTGGTGCAGATTGCCGAAGACGGCAGCCAGTACACGCCGGAGAGCCGCGCCATCATTCGCGGCTACGTGCAGCCGCTGGTGAACGCCAACGCCGACCACATCGTACTGGCCTGCACCCACTTCCCGTTTTTAAGCGACACGATTCGGGAATTCGCGCCCAACGCCACGCTGGTTGACCCCGCCCCGGCAGTGGCGCGGCAGGTCGCCCGCGTCTGGCCGCCCGCCCTCAGGCCGCACCCCGCGCCGCACGAATATTTCACGAGCGGGGACAAGGATAGATTTGCGGCGGTGGTGCGACGGGTGATGGAATCGGGAAATACAAGGTAGGGACACGATATATCGTGTCCCTACAGACGATTACCCTGCCCTATGAATAAACAGTTCTGTCTATCGCTGTTTGTCGCTTGTTGCCTGTTCGATATACCTGCCCCAAATTCCTACAATAATTGCGCCCAGGAACCATGCTACGGCATAAGTGGGGTCAATTCGGATGGAATTGGTATAGGAGGACTGAAATTCAGCGCCAAGCAGTGTAAAGAAACCAAAACCTGCACAGCCTATGGAAGCGAGATAGAACAGTGCAGAAACAATCGCTCCGAATACATACATGTGATGTTCCTTTTTGGACTAATGGATGACCGAAAACAGATGTATGGAATGTAGGGGCGAACCGGCGGTTCACCCCTACGAAAAATCCATGTATCGGTTTTCATTTAACCATAAGGTAGCACAATAGTATAATTATAGATTAGTGCTTTGTATCATAGAAAATTAATGACGTTAGGGACTTTGCTAACAATGGTTGTTGACTTACCAACTGCCAGGGGCTGAAAGCCCCTTGGCTGTATCGTCTGGGCAAGCCTGCTGGAAGCAGGCTCATAAAGAAGAGGCCAAAGCTTTTTCTTCAGCCACCTTCCAGGTGGCTTTTACTGTCAGCCGGACGGCTTTCAGCGTCCGGCGGCGCTACCTCACGATCACACTTGCATTACAGCACATCACACAACTTCACCCAGCCTCAACCACTTCGCCCAGCCACCTCTCAGCGTACGGCGACGCATCACGCTAATCATCCTCAACACATTCGAGATAGGAATTAACGCTCCCAGTCGAATGATGCTCTTTTTGGCTGGCAATATAGTCTTGCACCATCAGCAGGTTCTTTTCACCAAAGGACATCACTCCATATCCGGCTTGCCAGTGAAAACGCTCCTCACGTTCAAAACCGGTATTGATTGCCCTGGCCGATGCGCCCTTTACCCCACCCACCCATTTGGAAACAGCGACACCTGGCGGAATACTCACAGCAACATGGATGTGGTCAGTCACCATATTGATCGCCATAATCGAACAACGGTATTCCAGCGATTTGTCGTGAATCGCAGCTTGAATGACTGCCTCATAGGCAGGGGTAATACACGGTTGGCGATGTTTGGTTGTCCACACGATGTGATAATAACATTTCCAGAAAGGCACAATATCCCCCTGTCCCTGTCCAGAATCATTAAGAACCTATCCGTAAACCTCTTTTATTTGCCTGTAGGGGCACGGCATGCCGTGCCCCCTTACGAAGGGTTTATGGATAGACACCAAACATTTCCTTCAGCCACCTTCCAGCTGGCTTTCTCCCTCCAGCCGGAGGGCTTCCACCCTCCGGCGCAGCTTGCGGCACAACCCTGGCATACCCCCTTGCCTGATGTTTCCTGGTACGCCGCTTCCGCGGGCTGACCACCACCGCTTATTCAGCCTTGCCAGCCACCCTCCGGCGTCATCTTCATCATCCGGCTGTTTCTTTCTGAACTCCCCCAACTCCCAACTCTTCAACTCGGAACTCGCCAACTCGGAACTACTTCTCCCCCTCCATCGGCAGCACGCGCCGCGCGTTCGCCGGCGGCACCAGCGGCAGTTCCACGAAGAAGGTGGAGCCGGGGCAGGACTCCATGTTGTGGCCGGGGCTTTCCGCCCAGATTTTCCCACCGTGCCCCTCGATGACACCCTTCGCAATCGTCAGCCCCAGGCCGGGGCCGGCACCCATAAATTTATACGTGCCGGTGGAATGGAGGCCGGGGTCGTAGGCGCGGTAAAATTTCTGGAAGATCAGTTCCAGGTTTTCGCGGGCGATGCCCACGCCCGTGTCGGTGATGGCGATCAGGATATGATCTTTCTCGCCCGGCTTCTCCGCCGGCTGCAGGCTGGCGTTGATTTCGATGCGCCCGCCATCCGGCGTGAACTTGATCGCGTTGACGACGATGTTGCGGAAGGCCTGCACCAGCCGCTGCATGTCAGCTTCGATGGTCGGCAGGCCGCGCAGCCCGCGCGCTGACAGCGTCAGCTTGCGCTGTTTGATCGCGTCCGTCAGCGGTTCAATCGCCATGCGGATGATCGCTTCCGGCGTGGTCTGCGAGAAGCGTAAGTCCATCGCGTTTACGTCAAGCTGGCTCACGTCCAGCATGGCCGTAATCAGTTCTTCCATGCGCTCGGACGCTTTGCGCAGGTTGCCGACCATGCTGCCGATCTGGTCCTGGTTCAGCATCCCCGCCGAGTTGAGCTGGTCCATGATGTCGGTATAACCGCGAATCTGCGCCAGCGGCGTCCGCAGTTCGTGGCTGGCGATTGTCACAAACTCGGTTTTGACCGAGTCCAGCTTTTCCATTTGCTGGTTGGCTTCTTCCAGCCCTTTGTTGAGTGCTTCCATGCTGCGGTTCAGGTGGCGCAGGTCGGCCACCAGCCGCGCGTTACGCAGGCCGACGCCCGTCTGGTTTGCCATCGTCGCCAGCACTTCCAGATCGCGGGGATAGAACGGCGCGTCGTTGATTTTCGGCCCGCAGGCCAGAATGCCGATCAGCGAGTTTTCGACAATCACCGGCGCGTAGGCGCTCATCCGCAGGCTGTTGAAGAACTGGCGCTCCGGCTCTGCCAGCGTTTTGTAATCCGGGCTGAATTCCAGGTCGAACTGCGTCAGCGGCGACTGCTTCACCGCCAGTTGCCGGTAAACCGGCCCGGCCTTCGCCACGTAACCGCGTATGTTTTTGAAGTCGGCGAACCCGCCGCCCGGCATCACCATCAGTTCGATCTGCCCGTTTTCGCCGCCGGTGTCGTTGACCAGAATCAGCCCTGACCGCCGCACCCGCAGCGATTCGTTTAGCGTTTCGGTCGCCACCCGAATCAGTTGGTCGAGTTCCACCGCGCCGGAGACCCGCTGGCTGTACCGGCGCGTGGCAATCGTCGGGTTCACCTGTCCCCGCTGGATGATCGGCCTGAAGACCGCGTCCGCCAGTTGCCGCACCGGCACGTACAGCAGCGCCACCGCCAGCGCCAGCAGCGCCAGCAGCACATTGGCTTCCATGCCGCTGCGCACCGGCAGGCGGCTGACCGCTTGCAGCGCGCCAAACAGCAGCAGCGCCGTCATCGTCACCACCAGTGCCGTCCGCAGCGACAGGTTCACGCCGTTGCGGATGTCAAACACGCGGTACGAGAGCTGCGCGTACACCGCCCCCGCCACGCCGACCAGCAGCGTAATCACGCCCAGCAGCGTCAGCGTCTGGCTGCCGCTCAGCATCAGAATCACGCCGACCACGATGACGGCGGTGTTGATAATCCAGAACAGCGCCCGATTGGCGATCTCCGGCAGCGGCGCGATGTAAAAGGCATACAGGCAGATGCCGAGCAGCACCGCCCCCACCACCCCCAGCCCGCCCAGCGCCATCAGGCTGAACGGTTCGCGCGCGTTGACGGCGGCCACCAGCCATTCCCCCTCGGCGATGCTGATGGTTGGACTCAACAGCCCTGCTGCGATTAATCCGCCCAGCCACAGCAGGCCCAGCAGCAGCCAGGCGCGGCGTCCGCCCGTCGCCGGTTGGCGCTGCGTGTCGCTGACCACCACCGCGCCAAAGGCGATCACCAGCGCGGCTAACGCCAGCGTCAGCGCGAAATTCCGTCCGTATTTTCCCGTGATTTGTACGTCCGGCGGCAGGAGGAACGTCAGCGCCGCCAGCAGCGACAGCAGCAGCGTGGATAGCAGCCAGGGATAGCCGGTGCGCAACCGCTGCCGGCGCACCTGCACGTACAGGAGCAGCAGCGCCTGAATACCGATGCTGGCAAGCGTTACCGCGCCGAGTAATGAATCCATCGTCCAGAAATTCCCTACAAAATACCGTTGCCGGGGCGGGTCTGAAATCCCACCCCTACGGTCTATTTGAGGATGTAATACGTGCCCTTTTTAGAGCCTACTTTAAGCAGAATACCTTGCTCAACCATATCAGCCAGGTCGAGCCGCAGCGTTTCCGCCGATACCCCCTGGCACAGCGCGCGGTATTCGCGGTTGGTGATCGAACCATGATCGCGGATGTACTGGAGCGCCCGCGCCTGCCGGTGATTGGTGTTGCGCGCCCACTCCGGCGGTTTCTGCCGTTCGCGCTCGTTGTACAGCGTCACGGCGAAGCTGTACGGGCGCGCGTCGAAATACGGCGGCTTGTGCCCGGCCTGCTGCATCACTTCCATCATGCGGTCAATGCCCAGCCCCAGTTCCTCGATGTAGCCCCACTGGAACAGGCCGTTGACGATGCGCGGATTGCGGCTGAAATGTTCGTCCACGATGTTCTCGACGGTGATGAACCCCGGCAGGCCGCCGGGCGAAATCACTTCCAGCCGGTCCGAATACATGCGGATTTCGATGCGCCGCCCTTTCAGCCGGTAATCGCGGTGGCAGATCGCGTTCACAATCGCCTCGCGCACGGCGAACTGCGGGTACTCCGTCGTTTCCTCGCGTTCCAGCCCCTTGACGACCGCGCTCACCGCCATCTCGCTCCAGATCAGATTCCAGGCGTTTTCGATCAGCCGGGGCAGCGGGCCGGTTAGTTCCTCGCGGCGGGTGTAGCCAGCCAGACCGTTTTCGCCGCGCGGTGTTTTGCCGACGAACTTGGCGAACACCACGCTGCTCTGCGGCAGCCAGTGCTGCGGATACTCCGCAAACAGCAGAATCCCGCTGACGGTCGCCTTGCCCTCCTCGTTCACCGCGCCGATCTCTTTCATCAGGTCGGCCACTTTGCCGTTGTACGGGCGCTTGGTGCGTTCGGCGCGTTTGGTCAGGTATTCGGTGATGATCTTGTTGCTGAAGTCATCCATCGTCGCGCCCGGCACGGCTTCCTGCTCGTAGTCGCCGGTGCTTTTGGCGCTTGCCAGCTTCAGGATTTCCTGCCCGCCCAGCGGGCGGTTCTTCGCCCCGCTGCGGATCAGCACGCGGCCATCGCTCATGGCGTGCAGTTCGATGCTGCGCGGCACGCGCAGGGTATACAGCGTGCCTCTTTCGCTCTCCACCGGCTCCCACGTCCCCACCACAACCGGCGGGTTGCAGGCGGTGTCGGCGTCTTTTAACGCTTTTTCCAGCGCCTGCGAATCGATCTTTTTTGTCGCCGGCTCGCCGTCATCTTTCAAACCAAAGATGATCGTGCCACCTTCGGTATTGGCAAACGCGACCAGCGTTTCTGCAATTGCGCTGGATTCTGGCTTTTCCAGAAAAGCCATGCGCGGCCCCGGTTCGAGCTTTTCAAAATCTAATGTCGGCATTTGTTTGTATTCGTTGAGGAAATCGGATTCGGTTTGCAGTATAGTAGAGATTTTAGCATAGTTTGTACCGAACGATAGGTTTACAACGTTTGTGTTTAATTACCCATCGGGGCACCTGCCATGCGCGCCAGGCATCTCCTCAACCTCGCCAGTGACCGCCTCCACACCCTGCCGCTGCTGGTGCTGTACCTGACCGACGGCTGCAACAGCCGCTGCGTCACCTGTGACATCTGGCGCAACCCCCGGCGGAACATGTCGCCCGAACTGGTCGAAACGCTTGCCGGTGCCATGAACGTGCTGCAAACGCGCTGGGTGCTACTCAGCGGCGGGGAAGCGATGCAGCATCCGCGCTGGCCGGAGATCGCCCGCCGCTTCCGCGCTGCCGGCGCGACGGTGATGCTGCTGACCAACGGCCTGCTGCTTAAAAAACAGGCGGCGGACGTGATTGCCAGCGTGGACGAGGTAATTGTCAGCCTGGACGGTGGCACAGCAGAAACGTACCACGCCATCCGCGGCGTGGATGCGTTTGACCTGGTGCTGGAGGGCATCCGTGCTGTCCGTGCGGGTGGCGTGTCGGTCGCCACCCGCACCACCGTGCAGCGCGCCAACTTCCGTGACATCCCACAGATTATCGAAACCGCCAAAGCCGCCGGAGTGAACCGCATCAGCTTCCTGACCGTAGACGTGAGCAATGCTTTCGCCTTCGGCCCCCGTTTCGGGAACGGCTCGGTTCCCCCTTTCCATGCACTGGAGCGGAGGGGTGAGGATATTATTCCGCTGATCGCCAGCGCCGGCCCGGGCAGTCCCGCCGAACACGGCCCGGCAGCCAGTGCCCTGACACCGGACGAGGTGAGCGAACTGGCAGCCGTGTTGGACCACGTGGAGCAGCGTTTCGGTGCCGATTTTGCATCCGGCCTGCTGGCCGAATCGCCGCAAAAGATGCGGCGTATGGTAGACTATTTCGCCGCGCTCAACGGCCTGGCCGATTTTCCCCGCCCGCGCTGTAACGCGCCCCACCTGAACCTCGTCGTTGAAGTGGATGGCACGCTCCGACCATGTTATTTCCTGCCATCTTTTGGGAAAATAGACCGGGGGACACGGCATGCCGTGTCCGACATCATCAACAATCCCGCCGCGCTGGCGCTGCGCCACGCCTATCGCACTGGCCAGCGACCGGAATGTGAACGCTGCGTCTGTCCGTTATACAAAGGCCCGCGTGCCCTGCTGCGGCTGTAATCGGGACTGTACCATGTGTTTTTTGCCTGTCCTTCTGGTCTGCCTGCTCATGATTGCCCGGAGCACGCTGATCCTGATCGGCTATCTGAAAGGGCCGATCATCCACACCTTTGAACGGTACGGCGAGCAGGAAACGCTCTACCTGCCGCTGGTGCCGTTAGTGTTCTGGGCTGGGCTGCTGGCCTTCACGCTGGGGACGTGGGCCGTCAGTTACATGAATCTCTCCTACCCGCTGGTCGGGCTGGGCTTTCTCAGTATGCTGTTTGCCGCCTTCAGTTTCCAGAACTACGAAATCACCGTGAAGTGGCACTACCGCTTTTTCCGCCTGCCGCAGTGGTATCACGAACTGCGTGAGCGCACCACCCGTTACGAACGGCGGCGCATCGCTTATGCCTGGCTGCGGATGCCCTGGCGTGCCCGGCTCACCTACAACAGTGACGACCGTGCCTTTTTTATCTGGGCAGATTTTATCATCATGGGCACGGTGCTGGATGAGGAGGACGAGGCGCTTCGGCCTGTGCCGTAACGCAACCTGCGGCGACAGCCTGCGTATAAATCCGTAGGGACGCAAAATTGAACGTTCAGAATAAGTGTCTATCCATAAACCCTTCGTAGGGGCACGGCATGCCGTGCCCCGGGCGACAGATAAAAGAGCTTTACGGATAGGTCTCCAGCACTGAATTTTACAGGGACGAGGTATGCCATATCCCCTGCGTCACAGGTTAAACGATTGGTGCCGCCAGCGGCTGAAGCCCACAGTATCGTCCTGCCAGCCACCTTCAGCCGGACGGCTTTCAGCGTCCGGCGACGCTGACCGTAACTTTATTGTGCTGTATCTGGGGCGCAGCGTGCTGCGTCCCCACGGAGTGACAGAATATTTTGTACCGTCAATAGCGTGTCCGGTTGTATCCTGCTGAAAGGAGTACCGCCTATGGCAATCCTGCTGCTGCCGTTTAAGCTGGTGTGGAGTTTCACCGCCTTCATCTTGCAGATGGTCGGACGGCTGATCGCCATCGTCCTCGGCCTGACGCTGCTGCTGGTCGGCGGCCTGCTCATCATCACCATCGTTGGCGCGCCGGTCGGCGTCCCGCTGGCGCTGCTTGGCTTCACGCTGCTGCTGCGCGCCCTGTTTTAAGCGGTGCCCGCGTGATTAAACGCTTGCTCCGGCGCTTTCAGCCCGCGTTGTCCACACTGTCGAGCCTGGATGCCTACGCCCGCTGGGCAGTCAGCTACCCGCCGCAGGCGCATAATCCATTGATGCAGGCGGAACAGGCCGCCATGCTTGATCTGCTGCCGCCGGTAGCGGGCGCGGTTGTGCTGGATTTGGCCGGTGGGACCGGGCGTTACGGTCTGCTTGCGCGGGAACGCGGGGCGCGGCTGGTGATCGAACTGGATAACAGCGCCGCCATGCTGGCGCGGAATCCCCTGCCCTGCCGCGCCCTTGCCACCGCCGAAGCGCTTCCCCTGCCGGACGCCTCGCTCGACGGCATTGTGTGCGCGCTGGCGCTCGGCCATCTGCCGCGTCTCATGCCCGCGCTGGCCGAGATCAGCCGCGTTCTCAAATCCGGCGGCTGGGCGCTCATCAGCGATTTTCATCCACTGCTGTATTTAAGCGGCGGGCGGCGCACCTTCACCACGCCCGATGGGCAGACTTACGCCGTTGAACATTACCCCCACCTGTACAGCGATTATCATCAGGCAGCGCGGCAGGCTAATCTGGTCATTGACGACGTGGCCGAACCCCGCCGAACCCCGCCCTCGCAGCGCCATCATCTACCGGTGGTCATGGTCTTTCGCCTCGTGAAACCGGCCAGCCGTTAACCGCCGTTCCGTGATCGGGTAATCAGCACGTACGCGCCGATCATCGCCGCGATCACAACGGGCGGCAGGCACAGGGCCACCAGCAGCCGGGCGAGATTGGTCGCGCCAAGTTGCCCCATCACCACCCACAGGACAATAAAGAGGATAATGCCAACGACGGCGAGCGCCGCGCCGGCGACCGACGCGCGCGACAGACTGCTCCGCTTCAATGGACTGTTGCTCATAAAGCCGTGTGAACTCTTTTGACTCCGGTTAAAACGTAGGGGATCGTGTTCCTATACCTAAAGTGAGTTATCGAATGTTTTGGTAGGGGCACGGCATGCCGTGCCCCATATGCAGTAACTTAGTGATACGGCCTGTGTCACCAGGCGTTCAAGCGTCCGGCTACCACAGTGCCACGCCCGCTAAAGGGGTTGGAACCCGCAAACCAACGGCTAAACAGCCCCTTCAGTGGGCTTTCAGCCGCCTTCAGGCTGCCGGGTTCAGCCAGGGGTTTGAACCCCTGGCGGCGCAAACGGCTTAAGTTGGTACGTATAGGGCACGGCATGCCTTGCCCCTACGGAGTGCACGTTTTATCGTTGATTTATTTCGAGAACCTGCTTAAGCCAGAAGTCGAAGAAAATCCACCAACAACCTCACCCCCTAACCCCCTCTCCATTGGATGCAGAGGGGGAAACGAGCATAGCGAGTGGGGGTGAGGTCTATGAAAACATTCGATCACTGGCTTATGGTTAAATGAAAACCGATACATGGATTTTTCGTCGGGGCGAACCGCCGGTTCGCCCCTCCATTCGATGAATCTGTCTTCGGTCATCCATTAGAACTTACGCCCCCTGCTGCTTCTGGATTTTCGCCCACTCATCCTTAAGGCCAACGGTACGGTTAAATACCCGCTTTTCCGGCGTTGTATCCGGGTCCACGCAGAAGTAACCCACCCGCTCGAACTGGAAGCGCTCACCCGGTTTCACCTCGGCCAGGCTTGGCTCAACAAAGGCGTTGGTGATGATTTGCATCGAGTTCGGGTTAAGCTGCTCGATGAAATCCACCCCCTCGTCTTCACCGGGGTTCGGCACGCTGAACAGATGGTCGTACAGCCGGACTTCCGCCGCTTTCGCATGGCCCGCTGACACCCAGTGAATCGTTGCCTTCACCTTGCGGCCATCCGGCGCTTCGCCGCCCCGCGTGGCCGGGTCGTAGGTGCAGCGCAGTTCGACGATATTGCCCTGCGCGTCCTTCACCACGTCCTCGCACTTGATGAAATAGCCGTAGCGCAGCCGCACTTCTCGCCCCGGCGCCAGCCGGTAATACTTCGGCGCCGGGTTCTCCATGAAGTCATCCTGCTCGATGTACAGCGTGCGCGAGAACGGCACGGTGCGCGTGCCGGCGTCCGGGTCTTCCGGGTTATTGATGGCATTCAGTTGTTCGGTCTGGCCTTCGGGATAGTTTGTCAGCACCACCTTCAGCGGGCGCAGCACGCCCATCCGGCGCGGCGCGCGTTTGTTTAAGTCCTGCCGGACACAGTATTCCAGCATGGCAATATCCACCGTGCTGTTGCTCTTGGCCACGCCGATCATGTCGCAAAACAGGCGGATCGCTTCCGGCGTATAGCCGCGCCGCCGCATCCCGGTAATCGTCGGCATCCGCGGGTCGTCCCAGCCGCGCACGTGGCCTTCCTGCACCAGCTTGATGAGCTTGCGTTTGCTCATCACGGTATGGTTCAGGTTCAGCCGCGCGAACTCAATCTGCTGCGGATGGTAGATGCCCAGTTGGTCAAGATACCAGTCATACAGCGGACGGTGGTCTTCGTATTCCAGCGAACACAGCGAATGGGTGATGCCCTCAATCGAATCCGACTGCCCGTGCGCCCAGTCGTACATCGGGTAAATGCACCACTTGTCGCCCGTGCGGTGATGCGTGGCAAACCGAATCCGGTACATCACCGGGTCGCGCAGGTTGAGGTTGGGCGATGCCATGTCAATCTTCGCCCGCAGCACGCATTCCCCTTCCTTGAATTCACCGTTCCGCATCTGCTCAAACAGCTTCAGGTTTTCTTCCACCGACCGGTTGCGGTACGGGCTGTCCTTGCCTGGCTCAGTCAGCGTCCCGCGATACTCGCGGATTTCGTCGCCGCTCAGGTGGTCCACATATGCCTTGCCATCCTTGATGAGCTGCACCGCCCACGCATACAGTTGGTCGAAGTAATCGGAAGCGAAGAACAGCCGGTCTTCCCAGTCCGCGCCCAGCCAGCGCATGTCATGGATGATGCCGTCAACGTATTCCTGCTCCTCCTTGACCGGGTTGGTATCGTCAAAGCGCAGATTCATCTTGCCGCCGTATGCCTCGGCGATGGACATGTTCAGCAGAATGGCTTTCGCGTGGCCGATGTGCAGATAGCCGTTGGGTTCCGGGGGGAAGCGGGTATGCACCCGCCCGCCAAATCGCCCCGTGCGGTTGTGTTCGTCAATGATGTCGCGGATGAAGTTGGAGCGTGATGCTTCGTCGGCTGCCCCGTTCACCGCTTCCCTGCGGGTGGTTTCAGTATCCTTGCTGGTCATTGCGGTTGCTTGTCCCTTTTAGCTGCTACAACGGGATAAGTATAGTGGCACGGCCTGTCGCTTGCCAGCATGGAATCATCGGGTGGCTGGCCGGCGCTGGTACGTGGCGACTGGCTGGCTTAAGACCGGAAACAGTGAAGCCCACAGCTTCTCATACCACACCTATGACTGATAGGCCGTTGTAAGGGCGCAGTGATAAATTACACTTTGATATATCCTGTCTCGTTGCCAGTGATCCATTTTGGGCTATCCGCAGGGCAGCAGCTTGTAGTTGCCTAACAGGTTTTAAGTTTGTTTCTGGCCGGGATGAGCACTTTAGCCGACGCAGCACCACTTCAAGAGTCCGGGATGAGTATATGATACCAACACACAAGCGTTTCCCCTTTGCCCTGCTTTGCCTCCTGCTGGCCCTGGCGCTTTTTATGGCTGGCACGGTCTCGCCTGCCGCCGCGCAGTCCGGCACAACGCCGATTCTGGTGCTGGTGAATGATGCTGCGTCCAATAAATTTGGCCGCTATTATGGCGAGATTCTGCGGGCCGAAGGTTTAAACAGCTACGACACAGCGACAATCAGCGCGATGCCGAACCTGGCGCTGTATAAGGTGGTCCTGCTGGCTGAGACCACGCTGAACAGCGGCCAGGCAGCGGCGCTCACCAGCTATGTCAACGGCGGCGGTTATCTCATCGCCATGCGGCCCGACCCGCAACTGGCCGGCATTCTGGGTTTGGGCGCGGCGCAGGGAACGCAGACCAACGGCTATCTTCAGTTGGCTGGCACCGGGCCGAGCCAGGGACTTGCTACGTCAACCCTGCAAATTCACGGCACGGTTGACCGTTATACCCTTGCCAGCGGCGCGGTCT
This sequence comes from Chloroflexota bacterium, assembly GCA_016223085.1. GTDB lineage: Bacteria > Chloroflexota > Anaerolineae > Aggregatilineales > Phototrophicaceae > CFX2. The sequence continues at coordinate 2,900 of JACRPS010000020.1, read as the reverse complement.
CGCTGGCGCAGCTTTTCAGCAATGCCACTACCTCAACCCCTTACCCGGCAGTGGTGCGCAGCGCCAACGGTCGCGGTATTGCCTTTACCTATGATCTGGCCTACAACATCGTTATGATGCGGCAGGGCAACCCGGCTAATGCCAACGTGGATACCGACGGTGATGGCGTTCTGCGTACGATTGATCTGTTCCAGGGCAGCGGCGGCGGCCAACCCTGGGTTGACCTGAACCGCACCTCCATCCCCCAGGCCGACGAGCAGATGCGTTTTCTGGCGCGGCTCATCCAGAATGCGATCAACGCCTCGCAGCCCATGCCGCAGTTGTGGTATTTCCCCGGCACTGCGAAAACGGTATTGGTACCCACTGGCGATGCCCATGCCAATCCGTACAGTTATTTTCAGGACGTGTTGAGCAGTGTGACCGCGCATGGCGGAACCATGACCGTATACCTGACCGAGTATGCTGGAAACCCATCAAACAACGACGTGCAGGGCTGGCGGGCACAGGGGCATGAATTTGGCATACACCCCTATGCCAGCCCGCAGCCGGCTGATTACACCAAATTGTATACCGGCTACGCCAGCGCCGACAGCTTCTTCCGCAATCGTTATGCTTCACCATCATCCCGTACCGTGCGCAACCACCAGGTCACCTGGGTGGGCTGGACCGACGCAGCCGAGATAGCGGCGGGGTTCGGCATGGCTATGGACACCAACTTCTATCACTGGGGGCCTTGGCTTCAAAAGGGTGATGGAACCTGGGCGCGCGGCTATATCACCGGCAGCGGGCAACCCATGAAGTTCATGAAGGCCGATGGCACCGTGCTGCCTTATTTCCAGCAGTTAACCCAGTTGGTTGATGAGCAGTACTTTCCCATCGCCGGTGGTTTTGAGAACCTGAACATCCCTGGCGCTTTGGCGGTCAGCCAGGCATTGATTGACTCCAGCCTGGCAGGAGATTACGCCGCGCTGATGACCCAGTTCCACATTGATTATGACTCGTGGGGTGAAATTAACGGATGGGTCACCGGGACACTGGACTACGCCAACAGCCGGGGCGTGCCGGTACTGAATGCGGACCGCTGGCTGGGTTTTACCGAAACCCGTTACAATGCGAACTACTCCAATATCGCTTGGAACGCAGCCAGTAGCACCTTAACGTTTAACCTGGCCTCTCCGGCCACGCCGGGAGTGACTCTCTCCACCATTCTGCCGCTGAATTACGGCGGCAACGGCCTGCAGTCGGTAACGGTAGACGGCTCACCGGCGGGGTTTACTGTTCAGACCATCAAGGGCGTTAATGTCGCGTTTGTGACCACAGCGGCGGGCAATCACAGCCTGTCCGCCGTCTATCAGGGGCCGCCGTTTGAAGCGACACCGACCAGCACACCCACCAGCACGCCAACGAATACGCCAATCACCCCACCGACTATTACGCCGTCGGTCACACCTACATTGGATCCTTCTGTCACCGCTTCACCCACCCCCACCAACACGCCGGCGCCGCCGCCGGTCACCGGCTGCTTCATTGACGACACGGTGGCGGACTTCAGCCTTGGCACCACTGCCGGCACGTTTGTGACCAATGACGGCAGCGTCAGCCTCAGCCCGCTCCTCGGTGAACGCTTCGACGGTAGCTCCCTCCCCGACGGTTGGGCAGCAGCGCCCTGGGTTGGCGGCGGCACGACAACCGTGTCTGGCGGCGCGCTAACCGTAAATGGCACCCGCGCCTATACCACCACGGGCTACGGCGCTGGAACAACCCTGGAACTGGGCCATCTTCAGCACCTTCAACACCACTACCAGCCTCTACGCCCGCACCAGCGACGGTACCAATACCCTCATCCCCGGCAACTGGCTCGGCAGCCCGCACCGCTTCCGTATCCAGCGCACCGCCGCCCAGGCTATCTTCGCCATTGACGGCGCTATCGTCGCCACCCATAACTTCGCCTACTCCGATCTGACGGAGCCGATTGCAAGCGATGTCTCCGCTGACGCCCTCGGCCTGTCGCTGGACTGGCTGACGATCACGCCGTATGCGGCTTCCGGCAGCTTCACCTCCCGCGTCTTCGACGCTGGCGCAGCAATGGACTGGAGCACCGTCACCTGGGATGCCAGCGGCACGAGTGTGAGCGTCTCCGCCCGCAGCGGCAACACGCCCGCGCCAGACGGCTCCTGGTCAGCCTTCACCCCCGTCACCGCCAGCGGTGCGTCGCTTGGTCTGTCCGGGCGTTACCTGCAATACCAGCTGGCGCTGTCTACTGCCGACACCGCTGCCTCTCCCCTGCTTAATGCCATTGGCTTTGCCTGCAGTCAGTCCACGGGTCAGCTTCCTACGCCGACCTCAACGAACCTGCCAACCAGCACACCGCTGCCACCACCAACGACAACACCGTCACCCACCCCAACCAACACACCCGTTCCGCCTTCGGTCGCTGGCTGCTTCATTGACGACACGGTGGCGGATTTCAGCCTCGGCACCACTGCCGGCACGTTCGTGACCAACAACGGCAGCGTCAGCCTCAGCCCGCTCCTCGGTGAACGCTTCGACGGGACTGCCTTACCCGCTGGCTGGATAACCGATCTGTGGGATGTCGGTGGCGGAACAACTGTCGCCAGCAATGCCTTAAATGTGAATGGCGCATGGGCTTCTACGTCCAATAGCTACGGCGCTGGAACAACCCTGGAATTTGTGGCGACGTTCCAGCCTACCCCCTGGCAACATGTCGGCTGGTCGAAGGACAACGACTTCAACAGCCCCTGGGCCATCTTCAGCACCTTCAACACCACTACCAGCCTCTACGCCCGCACCAGCGACGGTACCAATACCCTCATCCCCGGCAACTGGCTCGGCAGCCCGCACCGCTTCCGTATCCAGCGCACCGCCGCCCAGGCTATCTT
>JACRPS010000016.1 GCA_016223085.1 Chloroflexota bacterium | reverse complement strand
CGGCTTTCGGCCCGACCGGCCCGACGAACTGCACCTCCACCTTGCCTTCCAACTCCGCCGCCGCCCGTTCCACGCCGGCTTTGATCTGCGGCGCGAACTCGTTCGATACGTCGTGGTACGATACCCGGAATACCAGCGGCTGATCGGACGCGACTTTCTCCGCAATCCGATCCGCCAGGCGGAACGTATAACGGCCAATGTTGCTGGCGTCCACAATTTCAGCGCCCGTGTCCACATTCGCCACTGCTTCGCCGTTAGCCGCTTTCCAGAGGAGCATGACGGCTTCGTAACCCTGGCGCTCCGGCCCTTGCCCGACGGTGGCGGCAATCACGCCATCCTTCACCAGTTGCAGCGTCGAGGGGTTGAGGTCGAAGCCCACCACCGTCACGCTGTCGGTGAGGTTGTTGCGCTGCACGTACTCGCCCGCCGGCGTGATCGAGCAGCATTCCAGCGACAGGATGCCCGTCACCGACGGGTTCGCCAGCATCGCGTTCTCAATCGCGCTGTAAATCTCCTGCGGCTCCGTTCCCGTGTTGACCGTCGCCAGCACGTTGATGCCGGGATAGTCGTCGAACACGTCGCGCGCACCGGTCTCGCGGTCAATGCTCCACTGCGCCGCCGCGTCCAGCGTCGTGATAATCACGTCGCCTGCCTCGCCCATGTGCTTCACCAACTCGCGTGCGGCAATCCGCCCGCTCTCCACCAGGTCCTGCCCGGCGAAGGCCAGCCGGTTGCTGGACGGGTTGTCGGTGTTGAACGTCACCACCGGGACGGCTTTCGGCCCGACCGGCCCGACGAACTGCACCTCCACCTTGCCTTCCAACTCCGCCGCCGCCCGTTCCACGCCGGCTTTGATCTGCGGCGCGAACTCGTTCGATACGTCGTGGTACGATACCCGGAATACCAGCGGCTCGCCCGCGGCGACCTTGGCGGCTATCCGATCTGCGAGTTGAAATTCACCCTGCGCCTGAGCCACCGGCGCGATCATCAGCGCCAGCGCCGCCAGCAGCGCCACGACCAGAAAAATCTTCTTCAAATGCTGCATTGTTCCAATCTCCTTATCTATTTACGGCTGTGGCGAGATGTCGCCAGCTAAAACATCTTATTGACTGTGAGAACTACCGGTTGAGAATATGCGCCCCATCACCCCCCTTCGCCGCTAACAGAATGTTGCTACCGCGTCCGCCGTGCCCGCGTCCACTTGTCAATGCCGACTGCCAGGATGATGACGAGGCCGATGATCGTCGTCTGCCAGAAGGGGGAGATGTTCAGCAGCACCAGACCGTTCCGCAGCACGCCGATGATAAACACGCCGAGAATCGTGCCGAGGATGGACCCCTCGCCGCCGGACAGCGCCGCGCCGCCGACGATAACCGCCGCGATCACGTCCAGTTCCAGCCCCATGCCGGTCTGCCCGGCCTGCCCGCTGAGCAGGAACGCCAGCACCAGAATCCCGGACAGGCCGCTGAGGAAGCCCATCATCACAAAGGCCCAGATTTTGACGCGGGCGACCTGAATACCGGACGCGCGTGCCGCCTTCGGACTGCCGCCTACCGCGTAAATCTTAAAGCCGAACACCGTCCGCCCCAGCAGCAGCCAGCCGAGCAGCACGACGATGATAAAAAAGACCAGTTGCATTGGCACCACACCAAACAACTGTCCCTGGCCGATGAACTTAAACTGTTCCAGCGCCACCGGCTGCACGCCAAATTGCTCACGCACCGTCACCGGCTCACCGTTGGTGAGCAGCAGCGCGGCGCCACGCGCCACGCTCATCATGCCCAGCGTGGTGATAAACGAGGGCAGCTTGCCGTAAGTGGACAGGAAGCCGTTGATAAAGCCAACCGCGCTGCCGATGCCCAGCCCGGCGGCCAGCGCCGGCAGCAGCGACCAGCCTTCCGTCAGCAGCAGGCCGGTCGACAGCCCGGCCAGCGCGTAGGTCGAGCCGATGGACAGGTCAATTTCGCCGCTGATGATGACAAAAGTCATGCCAATCGCCATGATGCCGACCAGCGACACCTGCCGCCCGATGTTCAAAAAGTTCTGCGCGCGCGGGAAGGCGTTCGGGCGGGCAATCGCCAGGACGATACACATCAGCACCAGCGCGATAAACACGCCGGTTTCCCGCGCCGACAGGATGCGGCGCAGGCGGCTGGGCGCAGCCACGCCGGTCACGGGCTTGTCGAGGATGGAAACATTGTCGGCCAAAACACTTTCTCCTTCGCGCTGGGATGGATGATGCGTTCCCGGTAGGGGTGGGTTTATAAACCCACCCCTACAACAATTTCCGCTTTGCGGCGATTAGCACACCCCTGCATTGTAATTTACGTGTCATCTTCCGCTGCCTTCAGGCCGATGCGCCGCGCCTTGTCAATCATGGCTTCAGCCACGCGGCGGATGTCCTCCCGGTCGGCGTCGGTGGCGGAATCCACCGTCGCTTTCACCAGCGCGTCACAGGTCTGGCGCAGCGTTTCCAGTTCCGGTATGCGCCACGGCAGCTTTTCCAGCAGCCTGCCGTGCCAGTGACTGCCGTAATGGGCGTGGATGGTTTCGTCCGCCCAGTCGAACTCCATGTCGTGCTGGCTGACGGCATCGCCGTAGGATTCAAACGCCGCCGCGCGGGCGTGTTTTTTGCCGATGTTTTTGGTCTCGAAGTAAAATAACATGCCCAGCCGCACCACCGGGTCCTGACCGTAGGCGCTGTCGTAGATGTACGTGCCCAGCGGGATTTCCTCCGGCTCAAAGCCCCAACTGCGCAGCCGGTCCAATCCCATGCGGGTATGGCGGCTTTCGTCATAGGTCCAGCGCGCCGCGTCATAGATAAATTCCCAGTCGAGCGTGTCCGCGAACGCCTGCAAAATCGCACCGCCGGTTTCGACCGCCCAGGCTTCGTTGATGTGGCTGACGGCGCTGCGAAGCTGGAGCATGACGCCATCACCATAGGGGAAGGTTTTATCCACCACATCCGGCCAGTAGTAGCGGCAGAGGTGGAAGCGCGGATCACGGGCGGGGCGCTGCGCCAGTTGGAACAAGGTACGTCCCGGCAGTTCGATGGTAGCTGCGGCGGGGTGCGGGTCGGTCAGCGTCAGGCCGCCAACTGCGTCCAGCCGCGCCGCCAGCGCGTTGGTCCAGGCTTCGGCTTCTGCCAGCTTATCCGGTGCGGCGGTCAGCAGCGCGTCGGCGAAAGCCGTCAGTTCCGCCACCTGTTCCTCTTTTTCGTCCACCGCCACCCGCAAAAAGCGGAGCGTCGGCCCATCTGCCAGTTCGTCGCCCACTTCGAGATAGTCCATGTAGGCGGCCAGCAGCGCCGGCTTGAACACCCGCGCCAGCGACAGGATCAGCGCCTCCGCACTGGGCGCATTGATGGCTTCCTCAAACACTTCAATCACCGGCGCGTCGTCGCCGCGTTCCATCAGGCGGCTTGGGTAGCGCAGTTCAAACACCCGGTCGCGCAGCGCGTCTGCCGTCATCGCGTCTTCCCACGACATACGTGGCAGCAGCGTCTTTACGTCCAAATCGGCAATGGCCGCCAGCCAGCCGGACTGTGCCACGATCAAGGCCCGCTCACAAAAGAAAAACCGTTTGAGGATACGCGCGGTATCCATCCGCATCCGGGCCGCGCGCGCCTGTCTGCCGGGTAAATATGCTGCTTCGGCCATTGTTATCTCATACCTCTGTACACCACTGAAGAACGTCCTGTAGCCTGTCTAACCTTGTATTTGCGGGCAATGGGCTTAAGCCCATTGTTGGGATGACTCATCTTCATAAGAGAACATTTCTCTTTTAGACACTCCTCGTCCTGTAGGGACACGGCATGCCGTGTCCCTACGTGTTACCCTTGTCTGGAAGTCTCCCACCCGCGTGGGGACACATAATCATAAATGTCGCCGGTTAACCCGCCCGATTTACTGCGCTTCACGGTCACGGACAGGCGGAAGTAACTTCCACCCACCCACATATCCGACATTTCAATCGGCGCGCCTTCCCGCAGATAGGCGATCTGCTGCATGTACATCACCGGGTCGCATGGCTGGATGTGCAGCAGCGCCGCCAGTTCATTATTGGCGGACTGCGCTTCAAAGTAGCGGCTGCCCCAGTCGAGTTCCAGCCGGTAACGTTTTTCCAGCGTTTCAAACAGCCGCGCCTGGGCGAAGTCTACCGTTTCGATACCGGGACAGCGATCATAAGCAACGTAGTTATGCAGCAGAACGTAAGTCGTGCCGGCCACGATGCGCAGGCGCTTGAGGCACAGCGCCCGCGCGCCCGGCGGCAGCGCCAGCAGCGACGCAACCCTCGGCGGCGGGACAATTACGGTTTGTTCGATCACACGGGTTTCAAACGGGATATTGCGCTGAATCAGATCATCGGAGAAGGTGAGCAGGCGCTCCGCCAGGGGTTGTTCCAGCCGTTCGGACGACACAAACGTGCCCCGGCCATGAATTTGCAGCAGCAGGCCATCCGCCGTGAGTTCGAGGATGGCCTTGCGCAGCGTACCCCGGCTGACCTGTAATTCGGCAGCGAGGTCTATTTCCGACGGCAGCTTGTAGTGTTCCGGCCAGTCGCCGCTGGTGATCTGCTGGCGCATCCAGTCCACAATCTGTTTGTAGATCGGCTGCGGGCCGGCGCGCTGTAAATCGGGCGGCATAAAAGCTCCAAAATGCTGTCAAGAAGCAGTAGTAATTGATTGAACGTCTATGGACATCCATATACAACTACTGTATCCCACTTGTCCAAAAACGTCAACCAATGTTAACGGGGGTGCATTTCATTCAAGCCAGTGCAGTTAAGGGCATCCCAGAGGGCATCAAAATCATGGCCGAACATAAGGGCACGGATCATCAGCATCCGGTCAGCACTGGCGGCCTGCTGCTGCGTCTGCGAATTGTGTTCCAAGCGCGTTTTCCCAGTGATAACGGCTTTAGCCTTCACCTCGCGCCAGCCTTCAACGACTGATATGCCACCATCCGGGGTCACGCCTTTGTGCGTGTTGGGGTGAACCGGCGGTTCACCCCTGCGAAAAATCAGAGGTATCCGTTTTGTTTAACCACTGGAGGAAAATGTCCGACCTGGCGAACAACGAACCGCCGGCTCAATGGGTGATGACAGGAGGGGACACGCAATAGGTAGCTGGGTTCACGCCCAACTGCTGCGGTAGTCTTCCACGTACTGGCGGAAGCTGATCGGCGGACGCTGTAACAGGTGCGCCGTTTCTGGCGTGACTTCCGCCGCGTTGCCGAAGCGGGTGATGGCATACAGGCCGGTCATCACCAGCGTAAAACCTGCAGGCCGCCCCAGCGCCCGCTGCTGGCGGAAGAAATGGAGCAGGGACGGGTTGGCATAGCGCACCGGCTGCCCCAGTACCTCACTGAAGATCGCCGTGACCTGGTAGTAATCCAGCGCCTCGCTGCCGGTCAGCGTGTAACAGCGGTTCTCGTGGCCGGGTTCGGTTAGCACCCTGGCTGCCACCGCGCCGATGTCGCGCACATCAATGAAGCTGGTGCGCGCATGGCCGACCGGCACGGAAATCTCGCGCCGCAGGCGGATTTCCTCGCGGTGGGTGGTATTCAGGTTCTGCATGAAGAAGCTGGCACGCAGGAAGGTGTACGGGATGCCTGCCGCCAGAATCGCCTGCTCGATGCGGTAATGCGGTACGATGCGGTTTTGCTCAACGCCTTGAATGGACAGGAATACGATGTGCTGCACACCTGCCTGTTTAGCAGCTTCAATCGCCGGCGTGATGTATTTCCTGACGTTGGAGATGTTCGGCGGGCGCAGCAGGAACAGCCTGGTCACGCCGGCCAGCGCCGGCGCGAACGTTTCTGGCCGCGTGAAATCAAACGGAACACATTCCACGTGGTCGCCCAGCAGCTTACGCGCCGCGTCCGGGTTGATATCCGCCGCCCGCACGGTTACGGTTGGCGGCAGCGCCTTCACCACTTCGCGCCCGACATTGCCGGTCGGTCCGGTAACGAGAATCGTTGTCATGATTGGCCTCATTTACTCGACTAGATTCCAGTATATAGACCAGTCTGTATAATGTCAAGTTGAGAAAAACCGTACAGCAACAGCAGGTATGGCCGGCAGAAAAAACAGGGGCGACACACGTCGCCCCTGCCTGGAGATTCTGCTTTTACCCGGTCAGGCCTACGTTTTTTCTTCCGTCTTTTGCTGCGCCTGCGCTTCTTCCCGCGCGCGCGCCAGCGCAACTGCGCGCATCACCTGCGTGCGGGTCAGCATCACCGAGTCGTCGTCTTCCTCGCGCAGTTCGGGCGGCACGTCCAGTTTGTGTTTCTTGAGGAAATCCTGCAGCGCGTCGCTGAACGAGCGCGTCTGCGCTTCGTCGCCATATTCGTCGCGCACCTCGCGCAGGTGGTCTACCATCCACAGATACAGGTCGGCCTCGGTGCGCCCGGACGCCTGTTCCAGCACGTCGTACTTGCGAATCAGGGTCAGCGCCGGACGATACACATTGTCGTACCAGTCGGCGGCGGCCTCCTCGAACGTCACGCCCTCGCCGCGCGTGTGCTCCATGATGTTCTGATGCAGGTAGATGTGGCCGAGCAGGTCATTATAGCGCGACGGCTCGGACAACTGCATGGACTGGTGATGCGGGCGCGTGCGCTTGAGGCCGGTTTCTTCCAGAAAGGCCGCGTAGGCCGCCGCCGCGTCCAGGTCTTTCTGCGTCATGCCCGGTTCAAGATCAACCGGCGATGGCAGTTCGGTCACGTGCGCCTGGATGGTTTTGGCGCCAAGCTGCCGCGCAACCGACACGCGGTGATTGCCATCGCGCACGAAATACACGTCGTCCACCTTATACAGTTCAACCGGCGGCACGCCTTCCAGCGAATGCACCTGGGCATATACCCGGCTCCAGCGATCCTGAGAGGTGCTGCCCTTTGGCAGAAAGGTGCTGGTGAAATCGCGGTAGCGCCCGACGCTGCCGACGATGCGTTCCAGCGGCACATCCTGCAAACCCTTGTAGCTTTCCTCCCGCAGCCGCAGCCGCGTTTTAATGTCATCAAAACTCAGCAGTTCGGCGGGTTTGCCACGCAGCAAACCCATCACCTCCTGCCAGAAGGCTTTCCGCCGCGCCCCCTGGAAGACGTTGATGCCTTCCGCGTAATTCATCTTAAATGAGTCGTCGGACATACGTTCCTCTCGCTCATTCGATTGGCTGCTTTAGAGGAGCGAGCGTTCGCCTCGCTCCGGCCATTTCCAATTCGACGTTTGCAGCATCGCTTGGTTATACTCAGCTTTCAGCTTACAATACATCAGTCAGATTGCACAGAGCTAAGGCCCCAATGTTTAGCCACTGCTGAGCCGGTTTCCACCCGACGATTATCCGCCGGTTTGTTTATGGGCCATTTAAGCTAACACCAACAAAGGTCGGTTGAATTGTGACGTACATCCTCGTAACCAATGATGACGGCGTGAACGCGCCCGGCATTTTCGCACTGGCGCGGGCGCTGCGCCAGATCGGCACAGTGCAGGTGATTGCGCCGTCCAAAAACCAGAGCGCCACCGGCCACAAAAAGACGCTGTTCCAGGATATTCTGGTCGGAAAATCGGTCTGGCCGGACGGCACGGAAGCGATCATGATTGACAGCTCCCCGGCGGACTGCATCGCGCTGGCGGCGCTGGGGCTGGTCAAATGGCCGCCGCACATCGTCGTCTCCGGCATCAATCGTGGCGGCAATATGGGGCAGGACATCACCTACAGCGGCACGGTGACGGCGGCGCTGGAAGCGACGATTCAGGGTGTGCCGGCGGTGGCCGTGTCGCTGGCTGCCCGTGACGCCAACGAACCGTCGAACTACGAAATCGCGGCGCAGGTGGCCGTCCACGTGGTGCGGCGCGTGCTGGAAAAAGGGCTGCCCCCCTTCACCATTCTGAATCTGAATTTGCCACAGGGGAAGGTGAAAGGGATTCGTCTGACACGCCAGGGCGTGCGGATTTACACTGACGAACTGGAACGCCGGGGCGACGTGGTGCGCATTGTCGGGCCGGAGCCGGGCGGGAAGTTCGAGGAAGAAGGCACGGATTTATGGGCGGTGCATAACGGCTATGCCAGCCTGACGCCGCTGCACCTCGACCTGACAGCGCACCGCTTCCTGGCTGATCTGGCGGCGTGGGATATTACGATCTAGGAGGGTTGCCGGCTGCCAGCCATTCAATCATCGTCCTTGTCGCGGCCTTTACCTTTACCGTTATGGTCATCGTTGCCGTTGTTGCCCTTATCCTTGTCTTTATCTTTGTCCCTGTTGTTACCGTTGTCATGCCCATTGTTGCCGTTGTTGCCCTTACCCCTGTCCTCGTTACCGCCTGAGGGCTGGTCGGCAGGTGGCGGGACGCTGGTCGGCGCGACCGTAGGCGCGGGCGGATTATTCACCGGCACATCGGTAGGCAGACTCGGCGGCGGCACGATAACCGGTACATCGGTTGGGCGAGTTTCCGGCGGTGGCGGATGAGTTGGTAGCAGCGTCGGCGGGAGAGCCGTCGGCAGGATTACCGGCGTATCGCTGGGAAGCAGCGGCAGGCCCGTCGGCGTAGGGTCGTCGGTTGGGATTGGTTCAATAACAGCGGGTGTATCGGTTGGCTGGTCCGGCAGCGCTGCCACTTCCTCGGGCGACAGCGGCGGGTGAATATCTACCGGCGTGTCCAGGTGGCTGACCGGCGCGGCCAGCGGCGCCACTTCAGCGGCGGGATAGGCTTCGGGTTTCGACGGCGCAGCGGCAGGCTGCATGTTTTCGTCCATTGGCACGGTCACGCGCGTGCCGGCGACCGCCTCACGCGTCACGCCTTCCGCCTTGACGATGGCCGAGCCTTCCAGCGTGGTGATGGTCATATTGCCGCCGGGCTGCGCCTGGAACAGCACTGTCGAGCCAATTCGCACTTCGACGTTGTTGATCGAAAGCATGACCTTGCCAATGGCCTTTGGCGATTGAATCAGCACCCCGTTGGCAGGCACCTGGTTGCAGGCCGCCGGCGCGTTGCCGGTGGTCAGGTAAAACGCCTGCATCGGACGGTAGCGCGGTCTGGCATCGGCGGGGTCAAGTACCTCCAGATCGTGGATGCTGCCCGCCGCGCTCAGGCTGCTGTTGCGTATCCAGCCGACGCTCTGCACGCCCAGCGGCATCTGTACCCGCAGCCAGGAACTGTCGGCCAGCCGGCCATCGGCCACGACGACGGCAAAGCGTTTAAGCATTCCCAGCGCCGGCGCGGTCACGGCGGGATAACTCATTACCGGAACATCGGCGGCGGCGGACACGTCAACCAGCACGGGCGCGTCACTGACCAGATTGGTCACGGCGACATCACCAAACAGCAAAAACGTCACGTTCTGCCCGGGGATGGTGTTCGGCACGTTGGCCTGCAACCGCATCAGCGCGATACCCCACAGGCTGTTGTTGGGGTCGAAGGCGCTGAGCCGCAGCGACCGGATGGCGCTCACCGGCGCGATGTCGCCAATGTGGGAGAAGCGGAAATCGCTGACGTTGGCCTGCGGTTCGGCGTCCAGCCGCACGTGGCCGTAACAGGCTTCGTTCCGGCCCGTGTGGGTGCAGACCTGATCGGTCCGTTCGAGGGCGTATTCAACAAAGGTAGGACAGTCATTACCCCGCGCGGCGGCCAGCCCCAGGCCTCCCAGCAGCACCACCGCCGCAATCAACACTACCGGACGCATACAACCCATCCACCTGCTTACCAGTACAGCATACGGTTCAGCATAGATGGAGCGCGTTATAAGGATGTTAGATCAGCGGCGTGTGGCACCAGAATTCATAAATTCAAACCGTCATGTCAGCGCTGCCCACGCCGGCGGTTGGGGCGGCAGGGCGGCAGTGGCTCCTGGCCGCACAGTTCGCCAGCGTGGAGGCGTTGCAGCAGCCGCCGCATTTGCGCGCGGGTCAGCGGCGGCGCGACCTGGATGCGCCGTTTGAGCAGACGCAGCGGCAGGCGTTCCAGCATCCGGGCGCGCGCCTCGTAAGCCTGCGGCAGTTCCGGCGCGCCACCGGCGGCCAGCAGCCGCCGCGCCCCGCGCACAATCCGCTTCATCGGGATACGCGCCCACGTCCCCGGCACAATCACCTGTTCGCTGCCCTCGGCGCGCACGTAGGCGTGGCCTTCCAGCGTGCTGACAGTCATGCCGTCGGTTTCGTTGGCCTGAAAGAACACGGTCGAACCCATGTCCACGTCCACGCCGTTGATGTTAAACGTTACCTCGCCCATGCCTTCTGGCGTTTGCACCAGCAGACCGCTTTCCGGCGCTTCCTCGCAGGCAGCATCACCTACGCCTGTTTGCAGGTAGAAAGCGGTCATGGGCGCAGCGTTCGGGTCGGTCGGTTCGGCAGCGGTCAGTTCCACATCGCCAAACAGCAGAAACGTGACATTCTGGCCGGGCAGCGTGTCCGGCAGGTTGGCCTGAAGCTGCATCAGCGCCACGCCCCATATGCCGCTGCCTTCGTTCATCGGCTCCAGCCGCAGTGTTTGCAGGCTGGCGACACTGACAATATCGCCCACCTGATTAAAGACGAAGTTGGCGACACTGGGCTGCGCTTCGGCGGTCAGCGACAGGTTGCCGTAACAGGCCTGGTTGCGCCCGGTTTCGGCGCACGCCTGGTCAGCGGCAGCCAGCGCGGCTTCAACGACATTCGGGCAGGCCGCAACCTGCGCCAGCGCGGGCGCGAGGCATAGGACGAACGCGGCAAACAGGGGTTTGGGCAGGCGTGGCATAAGTATTCCCCTCGTAAATTGTGCTGTAGGGACACGATATATCGTGTCCCTACACGATCATCAACGTTTACCGCTGCGGCACGAGCAGCGTAACCTCGATGGCCAAATCGGTGACGGCGATACTGCGTAAGTTCTGGTCCGGGCCAAGCCGCTGCTCCAGGATGCTGTCCAGCGTTTCCAGCACTGCCGGGAAGAAGTCGGTGGATATGGTTTCGACGTACACCGGCGGCGGTTCCGGTGCGTTCACCCGAATGTCGCTGATGCTGATGGTGGCAAATTCACCTGTTAGTTCAACGGCAATGACAACAATACCCGTCGTGAGCGCCTCACCGCCGAGCGCCGTCAGTTCAACATTGATCGCACCGGGCACAAAGTCCACCACCGCGCGGTCAATCGAAGCGACTGTCACCAGCCGTGCATCCAGCGCCTCCTGGAACTGGCGTTCGCTGATAACCACATCGGCCAACTGCGCCGGCGTTCCCGGCGGTGGACCGCCCGGCGCGGGTGTGAAAGTGGCAAAACGCGGCGCTTCCAGCACGGCTTCAGTAGCGGTGCCGATAGCCGCGCGCGTCGGTTCAATCGTCGGGCGCGGGGTTTCAGTTGGGCGCGGCGTCCGCGTCGGGCTGGGTGTGATGGTCAGCGTCGGTGTGTCCGTCGGCGGCACGGTATCGGTCGGCGGTGGGGTATCGGTTGGCTGTGCGGCAGTTGCCGTAACAACCGGCATGTCTGACGGGGTGAGGCTGGGCAGCACGGCCAGCGTCGGCAGTTGGAGCGTGGTTTGCGGCGCAGCCGGCGCGCAGGCCGATACCACAATCAGCAGTGTCAGGGCAAACACAATCAAGCGCATGAAGTCTAATCCTGACAAAAAAAGACGGTCACAACATAGACCGTCTTTATGGTAGCACAGGTTACGGGTAAGAAAGTGAATAATCGGCTGTAGGGACGAGACATGCCTCGTCCCTACGGTGGCGGATTTACGTCCAGCCTTCTAGCGTTTGTTTTAACGTCTGCATGAAGGCGTCGCCAACCGCGCCATCGGCCACACGATGATCGAAGGTGAGCGTGACGTAGCAGCACGGGCGGATGGCGATGGCGTCGTTAATCACCTTCACGCGCTTCTCGACGATGCCCACACCCAGGATGCCCACCTGCGGCTGGTTGATGATCGGTGTCGCCAGCAGGCTGCCGCTGACGCCATGATTGGTGATGGTGAACGTGCCGCCCTGCACTTCGTCTGGCTTCAACTGTTTGTTCCGCGCCCGCGTGGACAGATCGTTAACCGCCCGCGCCAGCCCCAGCAGGTTTAACTCCTGCGCGTTTTTGATGACCGGCACGATCAGGCCGTCGGCAATAGCGACCGCTATGCCGAGATGGACGGCATGATGCAGGTAAATGCCCTCGTCCGTCCACTGAGCGTTCAGATACGGATTGGCCTGTAAAGCCTTAACTGCCGCCGCCGCAAAGTAGGCGGTGAACGTGAGATTTACGCCCTGTCTGGCGAAAGCGTCCTTGTTCGCTTGGCGGTGCGCCATCACGGCGGACATGTCCACCTCAAACACAGTCGTCACATGTGGCGAGGTGTGCAGCTTGCTCCGCACCATGTGTTCGGCAATCGCGCGGCGGATGGCCGACAGCGGCACAAGTTCACCCGGCGCGCCCTGCGGAATCGGCTCAACCGGGTGTACCCGCTGCGCCGGCTGCGGCGGCTGAACGGCTGGCCGCTTCTCCCCCTCTCCGTGTACGGGGAAGGCGGAAGAGGGAGGGGTTTCGCCGTATTCCACCGTCGGCTTAAACAGATCGCCGCTGCCGGGGCGCTCCCAGGGCGGCAGCTCGGTTTCCGCTTCGGGAGATGGTTGTAGGGGCACGGCATGCCGCACCCCTACGTTCGCATTCTCCTGCGCCGCGAGATACGCCTCCACATCTTTTTTGGTGACACGGCC
Organism: Chloroflexota bacterium; assembly: GCA_016223085.1. GTDB lineage: Bacteria > Chloroflexota > Anaerolineae > Aggregatilineales > Phototrophicaceae > CFX2. Next base: position 71,481 of record JACRPS010000016.1, on the reverse strand, counting down.
ATCGCGCCCGGTGCCTTTAATCTGCGACAGATCGAGGTGATGTTCCGCCACCATACGCGCCACCACCGGTGTCACGTGGCCGGTGTAGCTGCCGCCGTTGGTGGCGGCGGGCTGTGATTGCGTGGATTCGGATTGTAGGGACACGACATGTCGTGTCCCTGCGGGTTCGCCTTCGCCGTCTGGCGTTTCGTCGGCCTGGCCGATTTCTGCCAGCAGCACGCCGCGCTCGACCGTCTGGCCTTCCGGCACATAAATTTTGAGCAGCACGCCGCTAGCGGGGGCGGGGACTTCCGTATCCACCTTGTCGGTGCTGACTTCCAGCAGCGGTTCGTATTCCTGTATGGTGTCGCCTTCGCGCTTCAGCCACCGGCTGACCGTGCCTTCAACCACGCTTTCGCCCAACTGGGGCATAATCACTTTCGTGGGCATGAGAACTCCTGGAAAGATTCAACACAGAGACTCGGAGACTCAAAGACACAGAGAGATATTGCTCCGTGCCTCTGTGCCTTTGTGTCTCCGTGTTAGGCTTTTAATATTCCGCCAACTCTCGCATTGCCGCCGCGATTTTATCCGGGTTGGGCATAAAAAACTCCTGCATCGAGTGGGCAAACGGCACAGCGGGCACGTCTGGCCCGGCCACGCGGCGCACCGGCCCGTCCAGGTACTCAAACCCTTCGTTGGACAGGATAGCGGCCACTTCCGCGCCGTAACCCATCGTCAGGTTGTCCTCGTGGACGATCAGGGCCTTGCCGGTCTTTTGGATGCTGGTCAAAATTGCGTCCTTGTCCACCGGTAGTAGCGTCCGCAGATCAACCACTTCCACGTCCAGGCCATCCTCGCGGGCAACCTGTTCCGCCGCCAGCAGTGTGTAGTGCGCCATCATGCCATACGCATAGGCCGTCAGGTCGCGGCCTTCGCGGGCGACTCTCGCCGGGCCTATCGGCACGACATAATCATCGGGCGGCACATCGCCTTTGATGGCGCGGTAGCCCTTCTTCGGCTCGAAGAACAGCACTGGGTTGGGGTCGCGCACCGCGCTCTTGAGTAGCCCTTTGGCATCGTAGGGCGTGGACGGAATCACCACCTTCAACCCCGGCACGTGTGTAAAGAAGGCTTCTACGCTCTGGCTGTGATAGAGCGCGCCGCTGATGCCGCCGCCGTAGGGCGCGCGAATCACCAGCGGCACGTTCCACTGGCCGCCGGAACGGTAATACATTTTGGCGGCTTCGTTAACAATCTGGTTAAAAGCAGGGTGGATGAAGTCTGCAAACTGAATTTCACAAATCGGACGCAGGTCGGCCAGCGCCGCGCCGATGCCAATCGCCACAATCGAAAGCTCCGCCAGCGGCGAGTCCACGACGCGCGTGCCGCCGTATTTGTCGTACAGGCCCTGCGTGGCGCGGAACACGCCGCCGCGTTTGCCCACGTCCTCGCCGGTGATAAACACGCGCGGGTCGCGTTCCAGTTCCTCATCCATCGCTAGCTTAATGGCGTCTATGAGCGTCATGGTCGTCATGGTAATCACGTCCTCAGAAGCATTTTTAGTCCTCAGTCTACAGTCTTCAGTCAGCAGTCAAAAAAGACTGATGACTTTAGACTGCATAGACATCACTCAGCGCGTCGGCCTCGTCGGGTTCGGGCGCGGCTTCGGCGGCGTGCTGCGCCTCGTCAATCATGGCGCGGGCGCGAGCTTCGTACTCGTCCAACTGCGCCTGCGAGAGAATACCTTCTTCCATCAGGTGTTTCTGAAAACGTAAAATCGGGTCTTTGCGCTTCCATTCTTCCACTTCTTCACGGCTGCGATAGCTGCGGTCATCGTCATCCGATGAGTGTGGCACCGGGCGGTAGGTCTTGGCCTCGACCAGAGTCGGGCCGCCGCCGCTGTAAGCGCGCTGCACCGCCTCGGCCAGCACGTCGTACACCGCCAGCACGTCGTTGCCGTCCACCCACACGCCGCGCACCCCGTAGGCCGCCGCGCGGTCGGCCACGTTGCTCACGGCCATCTGGCCTTCCTGCGGGACGCTGATGGCGTACAGGTTGTTTTCAACGAGGCAGATAAACGGCAGCTTGTGCACGCCGGCCCAGTTCATGCCCTCGTGCCATTCACCCTGGCTGGTCGAACCTTCGCCCAGGCTGGTCAGCACCAGGCGCGGCTGCGTGTCGTCGTTGGGGTCCACCAGCCCCATCTGCTGTTTGTATTTGATGGCAAAGGCCACGCCCGCAGCCTGCGGCACCTGCGTCGCAACCGGTGATGAGCCGCTGAGGATATTAAACTGCTTCGCGCTGAAATGGCTGGGCATCTGCCGCGCCTTGCTGCTGAACTCACCCTTTTTGCCAAATAGACTCAACATAAAATCCGCCGGGGTGATGCTGAGCGCCAGCACCAGCGCCAGATCGCGGTAGTAGGGGTGAACGTAATCCACGCCGCGCTTGATGGCGAAGGCCGCACCGATCTGCGCGCCTTCGTGCCCCATGCCGCTGATGTGGAAAGCGATCTTGCCCTGGCGATGCAGCACCCACGCACGTTCGTCCAGGCGGCGGCTGAGGAGCATCAGCCAGAACATGTCGAGCAGGGTGTCTGGCTTGAGCCGGGACGAAGGCCGGGTCATTGTCGTAGCGACCATTTTTCTCCTCGCCTAAGTCAATAGTTAAACAAACCGATGTTGCGACAGTATAGGATACAGCGCCTTGCACGAAAATAAAGGGGGCAGCTTTGGGCAATCTGTATCAAAAACGCTTCATGCCCCGCTGTTCGGGGAAGGTTTCACCCTTTGGTGTGATGAGGAACATCATCCGGTAGTCCTCCACCAGTTTCGCCCGTCCGGTTTCGGGATCGGTGACTTCGTTGGTGTCCCACCAGCGCGGCAGGAACACGTCAAACGAGAAGATACGGTCCTGGTGGGCGAAATCCTTGTACGGGTCAACGATGATAAGCTGTCGGCTCCGGCGATCAACATAGGTGACAACGCTGTAGTGGCCGTAGTCTTCTTCCTCATCTTCCGTGTCGGTGTCTTCCAGAATGTCGGACACCGTCTCGAACAGCCCCTGCCATTCCACGCCAACCGGATAGCGATGTTTGGAAACGAGGGCAATCAGGTCATTCAGCCGGGAGTGATCCTTGTACCAGAACTGCATTTCCGGCGCGAGCGTTTTAACCGCCTGGGCAAGCTGGTCAACCCGCATTCCATGCATGTCAATCGTGGACGCCGCGCCGCCGGCTTCCGCCACCTGCTCCTGGGTGACGCCAACACCAACGTTTGCCAGCAGCATTTGAATCACCGCCGGGCCGCAGTGGGAGTCAGTGATCTGTGTCTGGTAAGCCAGTTCAATGCGCGGGGGTGGCGTGTTTGATTTTCTTGGCATATTTACTCAACAGGCTGGTTAACGCTTGCTCAAACGATATGCCGTTCAGAGCCAGCACTTCGGTAAATGGCAGTCCCTTGTCCGGGCCGAAGGCGGTATTGGGATTGGCATCGGTGAAATAGGGCGTACCGTCATTCTGATCTACCCGAACGTCAAACTTGGCATAATCGTTAAACAGCAGGCCGCGATACGCCTTCAGCGCATATTTGCTGATTTTGTCGGCCAGTTCGCTTTCAACCTGTTTGTAAGTGTATGAGGGTAAATCGTAGCTGGCGGCGCTGGTGAAGTTATGTTTGCCGTCCGGCTGGAACTGAAAGACTTTCTCGCCCATGAAGACATGTTTTTTACGGCCATCATCAAACACCACAACCGTGATTTCCGCGCCGTCCACAAACCGTTCGACAACGACCGGGATGTGGTAGGTGTTGATAAGGTTATCCACCTGCTTCTGCGCGTCCTCAAACGTCTCTTTAACCGCGTTGTTATCAATGCCGACGCTGCCACCGCCTTCGTTGAGTTTGACGATCAGAGGCAGACCCAGTTCCTGATTGATAGTTGTTCCGGCGCGGGTGATGAACTGGAACGGGGGCGTCGGGATGCCGTAAGCGGTCAGCAGTTGTTTAACCAGATTACGGTTGTTGCCAATCACCATGCCCTGCATATCGGCGCCAGTGTAGGGGATATTCGCCAGTTCCAGCGCCGCCGGTACCGACGTTTGCAGCACATCCTTGCCGCGCAGTGTATCCACCAGATTGAGCACCAGATCGGGTTTGTCAATCTGGAGCGTGGACAGGAAATATTCGTCGCCGGGATAGCCTTTGGCCGGGATGCCCAGTTTTTCAATCGCTTCAATCACCTGCCGGGCGCGGTCTTCCACTTCCAGTTCAGCATCGTAGGCCTCCTGCGTGGGGAACCATTCGCGCTCAACTTTGGAATAAGCGACTGCCACCAGCCGCAGCTTTTTTAACGCCTGCGGGCTGGCCGCCAGCTTTGTTTTTGCCTGTTTGCGCTTTTTGCCTGTTCCATTTTTTGAAGCGGCCATACTATCCTTACACATCGTCTAAAGTTCACCCGCAGCATACGGCACTTTTATCAAATGGGGATAAGAATTATCGGCGCAGCGTCCTCAGCCGGAGGACGAAACTCACGGACTGATCGTGACGTTTGTGCGCAACCGGGACGATGTAAGGGGCGTAGAGGTAGGTAGGGATATGGCGCCGCTATGTCCCTGCGGTGAGTTTCTGACAGGGGGGTATCACTTATGACAACGATGACACCGCAGACCGAGCAGCAGCTTCGGCAACTGTTTAAGGTCATGAACAAGTTTGTGATTTTGCTGTGGCGGCTCGGCATTGGGCCATCAATGGGCATGTACCCGGAGAAAACCGGGCAGTTCCTCGTCATCGTCCACACCGGGCGCAAGACCGGCAAAACGCGCTACACGCCGGTGAACTATGCCCGTGTTGAAGGTAAATTATACGTGACTGCCGGCTTTGGCGAGGAAGCGCACTGGTACAAAAACATCACGACCAATCCCAATGTCGAGGTGTGGGTGGACAACGAACGCTGGGGTGCGGTGGCCGAGGACGTGAGCGATCACCCCGACCGGCTGCCGCTACTGCGCGAAGTGCTGAAAGGCAGCGGCTTCGCGGCGGTGCTGGCGGGCGTAAACCCGCGCACCCTGAACGACGCCGAACTCAACGCCGCGTCGGAGAAATATCGCCTGATTCACCTGCGCCGCTGTGACGCGCGCACTGGCGACGGCGGGCCGGGCGATCTGGTGTGGGTGTGGCCGAATGTGGCCGGCATATTGCTGGCGCTGGCGCTGGTCGGCTGGTTAAGGCGGCGATAAGCTACTAGGGCATATCTGCCACAAAGCTGTCGAGCAGACTCCAGCTTCGCCAGATGCCATTGGTTTTCGCCCGCACCCGCCAGTAATAAAACCCATCTGATAGGGACGGGATGGTAACGGCGTGCGTACTGGCAGGCACCACCGCTTCGTGAACCACCGGAGCGAACCGAAGCGTGCTTGCTACCTGAAGTGTGTATTCGGTGGCGTCTAATACCGGATTCCAGGTCAGGATGATGGGGTGATTAAGCCAATAATTGCGTGTCGGCGCGGCGGTCAGCGGAGATTGCACCCGTACCTGCCAGATCAGACTCCAGAAGGTGCGGTGGCCGGCAGAATCAACAGCGCGCACCCGCCAGTAATAAGCCAGCGGCAGCAGCGGATTGGCCGGTGTATAACCGGCTGTCGGAAGGCTGAACACAGCCGATGCCGGAGGCGAAAGCGTGTCTAACTGGAATTCGTAACGAACCGCGCCGGGTACGGCGAGCCACCTAAAGGCCGGATTGAGCGTTGCCAGCGCCGCGCCATTTCCCGGTGACTGCTGGCGTGGGGGCGGATAAACCGTTTCGTTGAACATCAGGTTATGGGCGGCTACCACATTTGCATCCCGATAGAAATAATCCCAGAGGAAGCCGGTTTGCGCGTTGACCAGCGCCAGGAACAGCCATTCCTGCGCCAGGGCGCTGAACCGCGCGCTGGCCTGACCATAAGCCGCGCCGGGCAGCGCCATAACACTGTCCTTAAAACCGTAGTTGTCATCGTAAACAGCCGGAAGGTCAGCCGCAAGCGTTTGCAGATTTATAACGGCGGCATCTGTAAAAGGGGTCATCAGCGCCAAGCCGCTGGCATGGGGCGTAACCACGCCGGCATGGGTTTCCGGCGAACCGGACATGGCGGTTGGCGGCGACCCCTGCTGGATGTATCCCCCTGTGCCAATATCAAAACAGTCGGACAGCCCCCAGGCGGTATAAGTGCGATTTTTCGCGTACGCGATTTGGGCCGCGATGGCAGGTTCGATGGTTGCCGCGCCGTAGGCGGTTTCCAATTCTCGAATAAACAGCGCCGGGGCGAGATAGGTAAACAGCGACCCGTCCCATGCCACTTTGCCAACGGTGATGGTGTCGTAAGCAGCACTGGATTGAACGAGCGCGGCGAGGCTGGCCTGATACTCGGCTTCCGATAACTGCCCCAGCGCCCGCGCCACAAAATTGATGATGCGGTTTTCGTTGGAGTAATAATCGGCCAGCGTGCCGCCCTGCGGATTTTCGACACCACCCCAGTAAAACCGATGCTCAGTCTGGTTGTACCAGAGCCTAAAATCCATGTCGTCCAGAATAGCCTGGGCGGTTTGCGCGATGGCACTCTGCCCGTTTGCCTCTGCCCACTCGCGCAGCGTTATCAAACTGGCGGCCAGCCAAGCATTGTCAATCGAGGGCACAACATGGTTTGTGCCGGATGGCGCGCCGACAACCGGCGGATTCCAGCTTATCCAGTACCACTGGTAAAACACGCTGTTGTTGTAGGCGTTCGGGCCGTGCGGCTGCGATGTCTGCGAGCCGGTCTGCCAGGCGCGTAACTGGTTAAGCATGGCTGCAATTTCGGTGACGACTGCATCCAGCGACGGACTCCAGTCCCGGCGCATTTCGTATGCCCCGGCGTAAGCCAGCATATACAGGCCGATTTCTGCTGGATTGGCATAATCGCCACCGCCGATGGAAGCGGAACGCCAGCTCCAGGGCAGGTGATTGTCGGTTGCCCAGTCCGAACTGAGGTAGGTCCAGGTATCGCGTGCCAGTTCGTCAAGGAAGTCGCTGGCGTCCTGCGAATAAGCCGGGGGTAAGGCAACAGTGGACAACCTGAATCCCGCACATATGGCTACGAACAGAAGAACCCGCAGGAATTTCCCCATACTTGCCTGCTTGTCTCTACCGGTGCCAACTCAAGGCACAACCGGCACACTCTCCTCCAGCCGTTCCGCGATTAGTTCCGCCACGTCTTTCACGTCCGGCCCGCCGGATACGCTGGATTTGGCCGTCTCAAACATCTGCATACAGAATGGACAGCCGACCGCGACCACGTCCGCGCCGGTGGCCTTCGCTTCTTCGTAGCGTTCGACGTTCACCGGCTTTGCGCCATGTTCTTCTTCCTTCCAGAACTGCGCCCCACCCGCGCCGCAGCAGAACGAGTTTTTCTTCGCGCGCGGCATTTCGGTGTAGCCGCCGTTTAGTGCCACCAGCACGTCGCGCGGCGCTTCGATCACGCCGTTGTGCCGCCCCAGGTAACACGGGTCGTGGAAGGTGACGTTGGGCTGCCTGTCCGCGCGCGCGGACAGCGGCAGGCGTCCTTCCCGAATCAGTTCGTCAATCAGTTCAGTGTGGTGGACGACGTGGTAGTTGCCGCCGAACTGGTGATATTCCTTCGCCAGATTGTGGAAGCAGTGTGGGCAGGTGACGACGATACGCTTCGGGTTCACCCCGTTCAGCGTTTCGACGTTCTGCGTCGCCAGTTCAAAATACAGGTCTTCCTTGCCGGAGCGCCGCGCCACGTCGCCGGTGCAGGTTTCGGCCTCGCCCAGCACGGCGAAGTTTACGCCGGCCCGGTGCAGGATTTTCACCAGCGACCGCGCTGTGATCTGGGCGCGCGGGTCATAGCTGGCGGCGCAACCGACCCAGTACAGCACGTCGAAGTCCGGGTTTTCCTCCACCGTCGGCACGTCCAGCCCTTTCGCCCAGTTGAAGCGGCTGTCGCCGTTCTGCCAGGGGTTGCCCTGGCGCTCCATGCCCTTGTAGGCGGCTTGCAGTTCGGCGGGGAAGTCGCTCTGCATCAGCACCGCGTCGCGCCGGATGTTGAGGATGTCCAGCATCGGCTCGTTGCCCACCGGGCAGATTTCCACGCAGGCCGCGCACGACGTACAGGCCCACACCGCCGATTCGCTGATGGCCGTGCCTACCAGCGGCGGCGAGTCCGCCCCGGCGGCCAGTTCACTCATCATGTCCCGGATGATAAACCGCTTGTTGATTTCCAGCGCCGACGGCGACAGTTCCTTGCCCGTGATATAGGCCGGACATACGTCCTGGCAGCGGTTGCACATGATGCAGGCGAAGGCGTCGAAGAGGTGCGTTTTCGGCAGGTGCTGCAACTGGTTCACGCCGAACTGCTCGATTTTTTCGTCCTCGAAGTCCAGCGGTTGCATTTCGCCCAGGGATGTGCGGCGCGGCTTGGTCAGGAAATTCAGCGGCGCCATAAACAGGTGAGCGTGTTTGCTGTAGGGGAAATATGGCAGGAACAGCAGAATCCCACCCAGCGCCAGCCACCAGAAGGTATGTTCCAGCAGACGGCGGCCATCCTCGCTGACACCGGCAAAGAGGGGCGCGGCCAGCGTGGCAAACGGCATAAACGGGTCTGCCCCGCTGCCGGCCACGTGCACCACCTCGCCCAGCCAGCGCGCGCCGACGTGCAGCAGGATAAACACGGCGACGATCAGCGAGTCGCGGGTGATGCCACCAGCTTTCACCTTTGGATGCAGCAGCACGTTATCGTGATAGGTTAACTCCTTTCGGTTGGGCAACACAAAGCGGCGCAGAATGAAATACGTCACGCCGACCAGCACCGCAACACTCAATACATCGCCCAGCAGGCGGTACGCATCGTACAGCAGGCCGGTGCTGCGCATGGTATCCACCCAGCCGGGGATAAAACCGCGCAGGCCATCCAGCACGTTAACCAGAAAATAATAGGTAAAACCCCAGACCACACCCAGGTGCAGCAGGCTGGTGATCGGGCGCGCTTTAAGCGTGGTGGGCTGCGCCACATACACCCGCAGCGCTTTCCACAGCCGGGCAGGCAGGTTGTCCAGATAAAGCTGCCCTTCGCCCCGGTTGATAATCAGCCACATCTCGCGGAAGCCGTAATACGCCGCGCCGAGCGACAGCAGGGTGAGCAGGATAAAGAGCATTTGTTCAACGGGTGTGAGCATTGGCACGTACCCCTTATCGAATCCCGGTTTAATTACCGAGTGTACCACCCGCCCGGTAAAAGACCAAAGTTCATTGCTATCGGCGCGTAAGGATTGAGGGATGAAAACGTTCTCTGCATATGTGTTTCTTATAGAGGGAGCCAAGAGGATGCGAATTCATTATAAGCCGGTTGAGGAACGAAAACTGACGCTGCTGGAACTGTCGGCGCGTTATTCGGTGGATGATTTACGCGCGGCGACGAGCGACTCAATAGACACCATTCTGGATATTGTTTCCGGTCTGAACGATGCCGATGTAATTTTTGACCCGGTAGACCCCCACGCGCATGACCCGTATGCCGCCCCCGGTGAGGAAAAGATCGGCTGGAATATCGCGCATCTGGTGGCGCACGTGACGGCCAGCAGCGAAGAATGGGCGGCCTACAGTTCCCTGCTGGCGCGTGGCATCACCTACCCGGCAGAACCGCGCCTGCGCTACGAAACCCCCTGGCGCGCGATTCTGACCAAAGCGCAGTGCGTGCAGCGGCTGGAAGAAAGCCGCCGTATCCGGCTGGCGTATCTGGATACATGGCCGAACGAGCCGCACCTGCACGTGTTCCGCCAGCTTTCGGAACGGTTTATCGAACGGCATGGGGCGATGAACGCGCCCGCTGCCTTCCTGTTCGGCCTGATGCACGAAGTCAATCACCACGATCAGTTCCGCGAGGTGGCGCGGCAGGCGCTGGCAGCCAGAGCGCTGGTGCTGGAAGGATAGGATAAGCCACGCCTGGGGATAAAAAACACAGCGGATGATTTTTTGTAGGGGCGAACCGGCGGTTCGCCCCTACCCATTATCGGGTAATAACTCATGGCTGTGTTGTTCGCTGTTCCTGTCCAAAAAATGTCAGAAAAGTGGCGGATCGTGGTTTACAGGCGCTGCGATTTGTTTTAGCGTGGGAAGCAGCCTTGAAGCATGACCACACTTCTGGCATCCGACAGGCATCCTGTACCTGTGTTGTTGTCGGCAATTAGGCAGCCAGCGCCGGGTGTGGCAGGGTGGCAGGCGTCAGCGCGGCGAGCTGATTTCGCACTACGTGGGGACGTGGCGCGGCGGCTCATTTCCAGCCGGTTCACGCCCAGCCGCCAGGAGCGAGAGCAGGGACGCCGCACGTCCCTGTTTTCATTCCAGAATTTCCAGCCCGGCCTCGTGTAACTGGCGCTCCAGCGCCAGCAGGCTGACCGTTAGCACCCGTCCCCTGCCGCCAACGATGCCCTGAGCGCGCAGTTCGCTGAGATAGATATTCACGGTGCTGCGGTTCATACAGGCCAGACTCGCCAGATTTTCCTGCGTAATTGTCGCGGGCAACTGAAACCAGTCCGCCTCGTGACAACACAGCCGCCGACCCAGGCTCAACAGCGTGCCCATCAGCCGGGTGCGCGCGTCGAGGTGCATCAGGGCGTGCAGGCGAGCCAGAGTCTCCCGCTGCTCGTCAGCTAGGTAGGCAATCAGTTTTAACCCCACCTGGGGCAACTGCTGCACCAGTGCCGTCAGGCTGGTTTCTGACAGCCGGGCGGCTTCCACGTCTTCCAGCGCGCAGGCCGAACTGATGCGGTGGCGGTATTTGCCCAGGAACAGGTGGCCGAAGATATCGCCAGGGAAGTACAGGCTGATGGTCTTTTCGTCACCGCTTAAATTCACAAACAGCTTTTTGACGCTGCCCCGCAGCAGCACGTAAATGCAGTCAGCAGGATCACCGGCATAAAAGATGTATTCACCTTTGCGATAGCGTTCTATCGTCGCCAGGTCGAGCAGTTCGCAGGTATCAGCCAAACTGCCCAGGAAAGAACGATGTGATGGGGCCGCCGCCTGTTTGTCTGCGCCAATCATCGCCTGTCCTCGCCCTATCGCTTGTTTTTAAGGTAAACGCTCAGGCTGATAAACATCTGAGCGTTGCGTGAGGAGAATGACAGGCGGCAGGTCACCGGCGCTCACTCAGCACCTTGTACGCCACGCCTGTCAGCACGCCAAAAACCAGATGGCCGATCAGACTGTTGACCTGCATCGCGCCGATTTGCAGCACCATCTCATTCATACCCAGCAGCAGCGGCATGAGGACGAGCGCGCCCAGCACCCACCAGATGACGCCATAGACCGCGCCCGCGCCGATCTGCAAGACCCAGGTCGAAGGCAGGCGTGCCGCGATCACGCCAAAGGTTGCGCCGATGAAGGCGCTGATGAGCAGGTGGACGACAAACCCCACAACCGCGTTTTCCTGTCCGACCAGCATGCCGACCATTGGCAGTACGCCCCAGATCGTCATGAGGATGCCAAAGGCCACGCCGCCGACCAGACCGGCAGCCGCGCCCCGGACAAGCTGGCGGCTGAGGGCTGCATTGGGCGACTGCATCGTACGGGTAGACATATGCTTACTCCTTCAATCCTGACTCACAGTATTCCCAGTGGTTCACCCTGAGGGTAACAGAATTAGCGCCAACCGGCTGTTGTGTGGGCAACACTTCGTACACCCGTTGCAATCTGCCAGATTTTCGTCTACACTACGATTATTCGGCGAGGAAAACAATGAACCTGCAACGCCATCATCATGCGATCGTTGAGCGTGGTTAGCTGACCCCGACCGTTTTGGATTCCGAGAGCGTGGGCGTCAGTCCACGCTTTTTTATTGTCTGTCCGCCGTAGGGGCGGGTTTAGAAACCCGCCCCTACACCAGTGCTCGTAGGAGGACCAACCATGACCGCCGTCAAAATCAAGCCGCGTTTGCCGAAGGGGATGCGCGATTTTCTGCCGAACGAAATGCTGAAGCGCGAGTACGTGTTTGACATCGTGCGCCAGGTGTTCCACCTGTACGGCTTTGAGCCGCTGCAAACGCCGGTACTGGAACTGAAAGAAACGCTGATGGGCAAATATGGCGAGGATGCTGAAAAGCTGATTTACCATGCCCAGCACCCCGGTGGCAAGGAAGAAGTGGCGCTGCGCTACGACCTGACTGTGCCGCTGTCGCGCGTGGTGGCGCTGTACGAAAACGAGATCGCGCTGCCGTTTAAACGCTATCAACTGTCGCCCGTGTGGCGCGCCGAACGTCCCCAGCGCGGACGCTACCGCGAATTTTACCAGTGTGACGCCGACATCGTGGGCATCGCCAGCATGAGCGCCGACGCCGAAATCCTGGGCGTGGTGGTAACGGCGCTGCGACGGCTGGGCTTCCAGCAGTTCAGCGTGAAGATCAACAACCGCAAGCTGCTGACGGCCATCGGCCAGTATGCCGGCGTGCCGCGCGACCAGCTTGGCGACCTGTACCGCAGCGTGGACAAGTTCGACAAAATCGGCGCGGACGGGGTGCGGAAGGAACTGCTGGAACGCGGTATTGAGAGTGAGGCCGTCGCCCGGATGATGGAGCTGATTCAGGCGCGGCAGCCGGGGCTGTCAAGCCTGGATTACGCCGAGGAAATGATGGGCAACTTCCCGGCAGCGCAGGAGGGCATCCGCGAACTGCGCGAACTGGCCGGACATTTGGCAGATGCGAACATCCCGCCACAGTTTTACGAGTTTGACTTTACGATGGTGCGCGGCCTGGGGTATTACACCGGCCCGATTTTTGAGACGGTTATCACCGAGCCGAACCTGGGCAGCGTGACCGGCGGCGGTCGTTACGATGATCTGGTCGGCCTGTTCCGCAAGGAAAGCCTGCCGACGACCGGCACGTCACTGGGTATTGAACGTATCATTGACCTGATGGACATCCTGAATCTGTATCCGCCGGACATCGTGGGGACGGTGGTGCAGGTGTTGGTGTCGGTGTTTAACGATGATACGCGGCGCGACTCCACCCGGCTGGCAGCGGAACTGCGAGCGGCGGGCGTGAACACCGAACTGTACTTGCAGGACAAAAACCTGGGCAAGCAGTTTAACTACGCTGACAAAAAGCGGATTCCGCTGGTGGCGGTGCTGGGGCCGGAGGAAATCGCAGCAGGTGCGGTGAAGCTCAAACGCCTGAACGACGGCGCGGAAATGACGGTCAGCCGGGGCCAAGTCGGCGCAAAAGTGCAGGAGATGTTGGGGTAGAATAGAATAACAGAGTCGGTATGGATATTGAGGCTGTATGGCGGACTTACAGGTATTTTCCAGTCAGGTAGTGGCAACTGACGTATCGCTTGATGAATACATGGAGCGATACGCGGCGGACAATTGCGAATGGATTGAAGGGGTAGTGATTAAAGTGTCTCCCGTAACCGTAAGTCACAACCGCTTGATGAAATACCTGGCGCTGCTGCTTGATACCTACTTTGAATTTCGTGCTATTGGTGTAGTGCTTATCCAGCCGTTTGTCATGCGCCTGCCCGCATTTCCAAACCGCCGCCGCGAACCTGACCTGATGGTGGTATTGAAAAGCAACCCACACGAACTGAAAGAAACATATCTGGATGGGCCGGCGGACATCTGCATAGAAATTGTATCGGAAGAAAGTGGCGAACGTGACTACGGCGAGAAGTTCATCGAATACGAAAAGGGCGGTGTTCGAGAGTATTGGATTATTGATGCTCTGCGCGAAGAAACCCGCTTTTATCGTCTGGATGAACTGGGAAGGTATCGCAGCCAGACACTCGATCAGCAGGGGTACTATCGTACACCGCTGCTACCCAGCTTTCGCCTCCATGTACCCACTTTATGGGAAACAGAACTACCCGGCCCGGCGGCAGTTGTCACAGCAGTACAGGCATTACTGGCAGCAGAACAGTAAAGGTGGAAGATGCAGCACATCATCGCAATGGGCGGGGGCGGTTTTTCGATGGAGCCGGACAATCCCGCGCTTGACCGCTACGTGATCGAACAGACCGGCGTCGAGCGCCCGAAAGTATGTTTTCTGTCGCAGGCCAGCGGCGAGGCACGCGATTACATCATCAACTTTTACAGCGCGTTCACGAAGCTGGACTGCCGCCCGTCGCACCTGTCACTGTTTCAGCCGCACACTGCTGATATTCGCGGCTTTCTGCTGGAACAGAATGTAATTTACGTCGGCGGGGGTAATACCAAGTCCATGCTGGCGCTGTGGCGCGAATGGGGGTTGGATCGTATTTTGCGCGAGGCGCTGGAAGCGGGCGTGGTGCTGGCGGGCATCAGCGCCGGGGCGATTTGCTGGTTTGAATACTGCACAACCGATTCGATTCCCGGCACGCTCACGGTTCTGCCGTGCCTGGACTTCCTGCCGGGAAGCTGCACACCGCACTACGACGGCGAAGCCCAGCGCCGCCCGACCCTGCACCGCGTCATCGCAGCCGGAGAAATGCCGGCGGGCTATGCCTTCGATGATGGCGCGGCAGGGCACTTCATTGATGGTAAGTTGGCAGGAGTGGTCAGTTCTCGCCCTAACGCCAGAGGTTATTACGTGGAGTGTGTGAACGGCGCGGCGCTGGAAACAGCGCTGGACACGCGCTATTTGCTGGCCGAATAAGGCGCGGTTTGCAGTACAATGGGGCTGTGGCGAACGTCATTGGGACCCATTGCACGATGAATTGGTGAGGCGGCCATGCCGATACAATCAGTCGTCAATCAGTATCTGGGAGTCAATGCCCACCTGCAAAGTTACTATCAGGCGCGCGGTGGATGGGAAGGATTTCACAACAAACATATTGCCGACTTAGGCGAAGCAATTAATGCCCTTTTGCCAGAGGGATATATCGTGGATATGGAACAGTCACTGCAAATCCGCGAAGAACGGCTTGATACAGGCGAAACTGCTGCCATCCGTTTAAAAGCCGACGTGACTATTTATCAGACGAGCAGAACAAACCTGCCCCCCAACCTGCCGCGTTCGGCTGCAACGTTGGAGCGTCCCCTACTTGAAACCCTTGATGGATGGGACGAAGACGTTTATTACCCGGCACTGATCGTTTATCAGGTTGAAGAAAATATCGGTGGACTTGGTAAGCCTGTGACTCGCATTGAACTGCTTTCACCAACGAACAAGACCGGTGAGGCCGGGCGACAGTACCGCGATAAACGCCGGGCGGTCGTGCGAAGTGGCCTTCAACTGGTGGAGATAGACTACCAGCACGAGACTCCGTCCCCTGTAAAAGATATACTACTTTATCCACAGCAACCGGGATCATATCCTTATTCAATAACAATTAGCCGTCCAAGACCGAGCATTGAAACGGGTACATCGCGCACGTATGCGTTTTATGTAGATGACCCTGTTCCGACCATACCAATTCCTCTGGCCGAAAATGACGAGATTACAGTGCCGCTTAACACGGTTTATAACCGGACCTACAGCAGCCTGCGCGCTTACAGCTTTCGCGTGGACTACGAGCGCCTACCGGAGCGTTTCGAGCGATACAGTGAGTTTGACCAGCAGCGCATCCACACCCGGATGGCACTGGTAGCAGACCTGTATCGCCAGGGGGTACGGCTGGAAGACGGCCCATTCCCTATCCCACAGGAATACACACCAGACCAAAAATGAGGCGAGCCATTGACCCGCCTCCGATGGCGCAATCCGTTCTGCGCCAACACCCCACCACGTTTCAGGTAGGGACACGGCATGCCATGTCCCTACGGGTTGTCTCACGAATAACGGTAGCGGTCGCCCTCGCCGTCCTCGTCGCCCGGCTCGTCATCGTAGTCCTTGTCTGTCCAGTCAGGCGCATCGGACTCGCTCACCGGCGAACTCACGAAATCATCCTCATCCAGCCGCCCCCATTCCTCACGGATATTCTGCTCAATCCGCCGGGGGTCTTCGTCTTCATTGCCGATGCGTTCCAGCCACTCCGGGCGTCCGCGCAGGGCATCTTCATCAATCGTCGGAATCTCTTCCTCATCCCACTGATGCGGCAAATCCGGGTTGCGGTCTCGGCGTGGCGGTCGGTTTGCGACCATGTAATGCTCCTTAACGCTCACCTTTGTGTACGTTGCGGTTGGATTCGCGGCTGTCCACCAGATCGCTGTCATCGTCGGTGACGGGCTGGTAGTTGCCCGGCACAACTTCGTTGTTGTCAGCGTCGTCATCGCCATGCGCGGCTTCCTCGGCCAGGTGGTCGGCTTCGACCTCCTCCAGAATATCGCGCTGGCGTTCTTCGGCCAGGTCTTTCATCAGTCCGGGGTCGGGGGTCAAATCGTACATGCAGCCATCCTCGTACCTGATTCGTTCCCCTAGCGTACCCGATCGCAATTTGAAAAGCGTAAGATTCGGCGGCGTTCCCATCGTTGCCGGCCATCGTCGGTTGGGGCAGCCGTGACAAAAGCAGTACAATCTCCCCTTTCCAAATCAGGACAGGGACGATGACCACTCACCGTTTGAGGAAAGTACCATGAACGCCGTTAGCCGCGTGGCGCTGGTCACGGGGGCCAGCCGCCGCATTGGCATCGGCGCGGCGGTCTGCCGGGCGCTGGCGCGGCAGGGCGTGGACGTGTTTTTCACCTACTGGCGTCCCTACGACGGCACGATGCCCTGGGGCGCGGACGACAACGCGCCGGCGCTGCTGGAAGCCGAACTCCATGCGCTCGGTGTGCGCTGTGCCAGCCTTGAGGCCGACCTCAGCCAACCGGACACCCCTGCCGCTATACTGGATGCCGCCGAAGCGGCGTTGGACATGGTTTCGATACTGGTCAACAATGCGACCTATTCGGTCAATGGCGGCTATGATGTGCTGGACGCGGCCATGCTGGACGCGCATTACGCCGTCAACATTCGCGGCACGTTCCTGCTGAGTGTCGAGTTTGCACGTCGGTTTCAGGCTGGCAGCGGGGGGCGTATCATCAGCCTGACGTCTGGGCAGGGACTCGGCCCGATGCCCGACGAACTGGCGTATGCCACCACCAAAGGCGCGGTCGAAGCCTTTACCGTGTCGCTGGCGACGGGCGTGGCACACAAGGGCATCACCGTCAACGCGGTTGACCCCGGCCCGACCGACACCGGCTGGATGAGCGACGATCTGAAAGCGTGGGTGCTGGCGCACACGCCGCAGGGGCGCGTTGGCACGCCGGACGACGCCGCGCGGCTGATCGCGTTCCTTGCCAGCGACGCCGCGCAGTGGGTGACGGGTCAGGTGATACATTCGAACGGGGGATTCAGGCCGTGAGTTATCTTCGTTTGTTCCTGCCTCAACATCTTGCTGTACTAAGCGATTGGCTAGTTGAAACGGGAGAACTTTACGTTGATATTTACTGGCCGCATAGCGGAAACAGCGGTAGCGCTTATTTCGTCCGGTCAATGAAAGAGTTACGAGACCTCGTCGTTCAGCAAACGTGGCCGGAAATATGTTTTACCATATTCCGCCGGCTTCAATATTCGATACGCGGCGTCGCAAATGAGCAACTCCTGGAACAGGCATTACGACGGATTCCAGATGGACAATGGTTTCGTATTGTCTCTTTAGATGATTACTATCCGTCACAGTGCGCTTTTAGAGGAAGCGGTAATAGTCATCAAGAACTTCGAAATGAATTTGCAGGTATAGTCGGAGAGGAAGTTGGTATTGGGCAAGACCCATTCGATGTCCATGATGAGAAGTGGTTCAGCTTGCATTCTGACGAGGTATTCTTAATTCGGTTGTCAAGGAATCACAATAGATATGAAGCGTATGCTCAACACCCCGATCAGTACAAGTGGCTTGAAGATTTGTGGTACGAGTAAAAGATAATTGCTATGCCCATCATCGAAACTGCACGCCTGCGCCTGCGGCCTGCCCGCGCTGACGATCTCGACAGTTACCAGTCGCTCATCTATGGGGACGCCGACGTGATGCGCTACCTGCCCGGCGGCGTGCCGCGTCCAGTCGAACGCACGCAGGCGACGCTGAACGTGTTTATCCAGCATCAGGCGCAGCACGGCTTCAGCGTGTGGGCGGTGGAACGGAAGGACGACGGCGAGTTTATCGGGCAGGCTGGACTGTTTACAATTCCGAACACAACCGAAATCGAAGTGGCGTATGCGTTCGGCAAGGCGCACTGGGGTAAGGGCTATGCAACAGAAGCGGCGCGCACCAGCCTGCGCTACGGTTTTGAAACGGCGGCGCTTCCGTATATCCTGGCGGTGGCGAACCCGCCCAACGTCGCCTCGCAGCGCGTGATGCAGAAGATCGGGATGCGCTACATTGGGTTGACCAGCCAGTATTACAACAACACCGAACTGGTGCTGTACCGGATGGACCGGGACGAGTTTCAAGTAGACGACGCGCTGTATAAGGTACTTGAGGGGTAAAAGGTACGCAACGACCATGTAACGGCGATGTACCCGCAGCGACGGACACTCCTACTTCCAATACTTTGTTTACGAAAAATAGACGTTGCCATAATTAAACTCTGACACACCTGCTGTAGAGTACGCTTGGACGCACACTTTACGGGAGGTATTGTATGGCAACATTAATGACAAGCAACTGGTGGTCGCTGCTGCTGCGGGGGTTGGCAGCGATTGTGTTTGGTATCCTCGTGATTGCTTTCCCCGGCGCGGCGCTGAGCACGTTTGTGATCCTGTTCGCGGCCTATGCGCTGGTGGACGGCGTCTTTACGATCATTGCCGCGATTCGCAACCGGCAACAGGAACGCTGGTGGGTACATTTGCTGGAAGGTATCGTTAGCGTGATCGCCGGTATTCTGGCGATTGCTTACCCCGGCATCACGGCGCTGGTCATGCTGTACATCATCGCCTTCTGGGCTATCCTGACCGGCGTGTTTGAAATCTGGGCGGCCATCCAGCTCCGCAGGGAAATCGAAGGGGAATTCTGGCTGGGGCTGGGCGGCGCGCTGTCCATCCTGTTTGGCGTGCTGCTGATCCTGTTCCCCGGTACGGGTATCCTGACAGTGCTGTGGCTGGTGGCCGGGTATGCCATCGCCTTCGGCGTGGTGATGATTATCCTGGCGTTCCGGCTGCGCGGGATCCAGAACCAGAGCGGGATGCGCCAGACGCCGGCAGGGGCATAAGCGTCTGTCTCACTCAGTAGGAAAAACAGCGTCGGGTGATGGCTCGGCGCTGTTTTTATATGCTTTATCGGGATAGACAAGATTTGGATTATTACCGCGTGTTAGGCGTTGCGCCGAACGCTGATCTGAAAACGATCAAGGCTGCTTACCGGCGGCTGGCATTGAAATATCACCCGGATACGCAGACGGACGAGGCTTCGGACGACCGGATGAAACAGATTAATGAAGCCTATACCGTGTTATCCGACCCGGCTCGCCGCGCCGCCTACGACCGCAAACGTAAAGGCGTCGTTCTCACTGTTGAACTGTCCCGCCTCCTGGGCTGGGTGCTGCGGCGGATTGTCCGGTAATCCACTGGGGTGAGACTGTCAGCGCCGCCCGTCGTAATCGGCATTTCTCTACTATAATGGGCATAGTTCCGGCACATGAGATCAATCCTATGCCCGAAGCATATCACATTTTTATGAGCTACAGCCGCAGTGACGCCGCCATGATGCGGGGCATCACCGAGGACCTGCGCCGCGCCGGGTTTACCATCTGGAACGACGAGGCGCTTGAACCGGGAACCGATTCCTGGAAATCGGCAATTCAGACCGCCATCGAATGTTCAGCCGTTGTGGTGGTGCTGCTGTCGCCGGATGCCAAGAAGTCTGAATGGATTGAGCGCGAACTCGACTACGCCCGCGCCTTTAAGGTGCCGATTATCCCGGCTCTCGTGCGCGGTGATACCCAAAGCGCCGTACCATTTTTGCTCATCAGCGTGCAGCGGGCAGACATGCGGCAGGATTATCAGGCGGGACTGCGGGCGCTGCAGGAAGCCGTGTGCGACATTCTTAAGCTGCCCGACCTATGTCCCGACCAGCCAGAAACTCCCACAGTTGAAAGTTCCACAACCATCAGCACTCCCACCGCACCAGCCACCCCGGTTGCCGGGCAGCCGATGCAGTTCGCCGGCAGGCTGCGCCTGTGGAATCCGGTGGATTATGTGAAGCTGGTTGTCCTGTATCTGTTTAATCCAGTTCGGTTTTACGCCTACGACCCCAAGGCCAGCCGGGCGCTGGCCGTCTGGCTCGCCAGCACCCTGTTCTGGCTGCCGTTCGCGATCAACGTACTGGCCTTTCGGCTACAGGATATTCCAGTGTGGGGATTGGAGCAGGAGCCGCTTGTCCGGCTTCCCGGCTGGATTATCGCTGCTGCCTGGCTGCTGACCGGCCTGTTCGGTCAGGTCAATTTCGATGTGCGGACTGGCCTTCGCGCCTTTTTGCGTGGGCCACTCCAGATGGCGATGATCGTGGCCGGTCTGGCGGCGGCGGTACTATACATGGGCACCATCGTCCCCACCCAACCCATTCTTGAGACACGCGACGGACTGATTTACCTGCTGACATCTCCCACCCAGCAGGTTTTAATCATCGCTGGCGCGTTGTCGGTTTTTGTGGGAGCTATCCTTGCCAGCAATCTGGCGCGCGGCGTTGCCAGTTGGCTGGGTATCTGGCTCTCCGTCGGGTTTCTGGTCTGGTGCGGGCTGGTGCTGTATATCCCGGTGAGCGCAACGCTCCAGCCAGTGCTGCCGCCGGATACCAGCGAATCGGACATCACCGCCAGGGGTATGGTGGCCTACGCCAGTGTAATTTGCTGTCTGGGCGTCGTCTTACTGATGACCGGCTCGACGGTAGGCGCGGCACTGCGGCAGCGACAGGTAGGCCGCCTCAACTTTCTGCTGCTGGTCATGCTGGTGGCGGCCTACGGAATGTTGCTGTGGGTACAACTTCTGGGGCGCGGCTTTTAACCACACAGGTGCTTTCCGGTTCTGCCGTTGTACTACGCTAAACCCGGTTAGTGCCACTCCGCCAGCAGTTTCTTGGTTTCCTCGTAATGTGACGTTTCGTCCTGAACCATCGTTTCAAGCTGGACGGACAGACCCAGCTCACCCTGGCTGCGCGCCTGTTCGCTGCGGGCGCTGTAGTCCCTGATCGCCTGTTCTTCGGCTTTCAGGATGTTTTCCAGCATTTCCTTGGCGCCGGCAGCGGCAGGTACGGGGCGCGGGCTGGTTGTGGGCGTGCCGCCGAGCGACACAATCTTATCCGCCAGAAAGCGGGCGTGAAGCAGTTCGTCGGCGATTTCCGCCTGCATAAACTGGACCAACTGTGGGCGGTATGGCCCTTTCACCTGCGCGGAATAAATCGTGTACATAATAACGGCTTGCAGTTCGCCCGCCAGATCACCGTTCAGTCCGTCAATAAGCTGCTGCTTGTCCATTTGTTTTCCTCGCTTGATGTACAAACGCAGCAGTGATTTTAGCCTTTTTAATCGTCCTTCACCAGGAAATCAAACGAATGACGGCGATCTACCCGATTCTGATTGAAGTCGTAGAACTCAGCGTTACACGGAACTTGCGAGATTCAGGCCAGAGCGTTATTGAGGACTGATCCGTAAACCTCTTTTATCTGTCGGTAGGGGCACGACATGCCGTGCCCCTACTGGCGTTTGCAGAGCTGAACTACTAGCTGCTTAAATAGCTTGGCCCCTGGTCATACAACCGTTTCAGCACGTAGTGTACCGCCACTGCCTGTGCCCAATAGTAGGGAAGGCGATACTGGTTCAGCAAATATCGCATAATGGGCACAAAACTCTTTTTTTCCCCATTCCAGGCGTCCAGCAATTCCAGCCAGGTACACCAACCTTTGCCGGTTGCAGACTCCACCTCGTAATCGCTTATTCCTCTGTAACCATGCAAACCCCCGATCATTTCGCACCTCCCTGCTCCGGCATAAGGTTATGCCGACGAACGATCATCCCAACTCTGTACGACAATAGATGTGTGCCGATTGGACAATGCAGCTACAGCCGGCTGGCTGCTTTTTACAGGATGACTCATTACACTTGCTTCAGCGGTGCTAAAAGGCAGCGGCCATCAAGCCCGAGGTAGACGAAGGTTCAACCCTACGCGAGGCAGAAGTTCCAAACAGTAAAACACACGTCATTTGTAATCCTTCCCTTTATTTTCAGTGTAGGAGTTTTTTGTACCGTCGTCAATCACCACCGGCCTGAGCCAAAGAACTGGTAAATCGGGGTTTCCTAATCCGCGTCCTGCTTCAGCAGCAGCAGGCGGCGGTACGTGGCCTGAATGGTGAGCGCGTCGGAGGTGTGGTATGAACCACCAACCCAGTATGATTATGTGCTACAATCTCTCGGAATCAGATGATGAGGACGGTTAATTATGAATCAACGAATTGCCGTATCTCAGGACGAGCTGGCCGCTTTCTGCCACAAGTATCGTGTTCGTAAACTGTCACTCTTTGGTTCCGTGCTGCGCGCCGACTTCCGCGATGACAGCGATATAGACGTACTGGTGGAATTTGAGCCAGACGCAGTCGTTGACCTGTTTGATATTGTGGAAATGGAAATAACGCTTGCGGAAATGTTTGACCGAAAGGTGGATGTGCGAACGCCACAGGATTTAAGCCGTCATTTTCGGCAGCGTGTGATAGACACGGCTGAAATTCTGTATGAACGACGATGATCGTATTCGACTGGAACATATGCTGGCCGCAGCCAGAGAAGCGCAAACCTTTGCGGCAGGCAAAACCCGCGCATCGTTAAACACCGATCGCGGACTGGTTCTCATTCTCATTCAGGAGATCACGATCATCGGTGAAGCGGCATCAAAGGTAAGTGCGGAATGTCGCGCCGCGAATCCTCAAATTCCCTGGGTACTGATCACCGGAATGAGAAACCGGCTTATTCATGCTTATTATGATGTCAACCTCGATATCATCTGGAATACAGTGGCTAATCGCATTCCCGAATTGATAGCTGACCTTGAAACAATCCTGTTGTTGGGCGCTTCCTAATCCGCGTCCTGCTTCAGCGGCACGCCTTCTTTCAGCATTACCAGCCGCCGGTACGTGGCCTGAATGGTGAGCGCGTCGGAGGTGTGGAATGGTTCGGGCGCTTCAACCGCACAGGTGGCTTCCACGCCATAATCCACAAAGGCCTGCAGCAGTTCCCGGTAGCGCAGATCGGCCTCGTTCAGCGGCAGGTGTTCTTTTTCACCTTTGGCGGTGTAGGCGATGCCGGACAGGTGGAAGTGCAGATTTTTCAGTCCCGCTTCGCCCAGCACATCTTTCACCTGTTCCAGCGCGGCGGCAAATTCGTCGTAGCTGTTAAACGTGCCATCGCCCCGGCGCGCGTGCAGGTGCGCCCAGTCAATACACGGCGCCACCCCCGGAACGTCCCGGCTCAATTGCAGCACCTCGTCCAGATTGCCAAACATGGCGGATTTGCCCATCGTCTCCGGGCGCAGCGTCACGTTGACGCCTTCCTCGCGCAGGATGCCAGTAATTTCCAGCAACTTTTCCTTCGCCCGTTCGTACACCTGTTCAGGCGGCTGGCTGTGGTAGCTGCCCGGATGGAAGATGATGTCCTTCGCGCCGGCCAGGCAGCCCTTGCGGGCGGCTGCCAGCAACCGTTCGTCGCTTTTTTGCATCAGTTCCGTCGTCTGGCTGTTGAGGTTGATATAATACGGTGCATGAATGCTGAGGGTGACGCCATAGCCGGACGCCGCCGCCTGAATCTGGCCGCAGGTATCGTCGCTGACGCGCACGCTCTGTACCCAGGCGATTTCGAGATGATTCAGCCCCAGTTCGCGGATATGGGCAATCGCAGCGGCAGTGCCAGAAGTTGGCGTGGTTTGCGGCGAGCCAACCGTGCCGAAGCGAATGGTTTCGTTGAGGATGTCCAAGCGCCTGTCCCTTTCCAGCTAGGGACGAACCAGCAGTTCGCCCCTACAACACTATCATGGACGATATTGTAACCAATCGGGAGGCAAAAGCCGATGCAGTTTGACGCTGCGCACCGCCGTAACCTGTTGATCGTCGCGGTGGCCGTTGTGATGGTGTTTTTCCTGTGGAACGTGCCGCAGTTGGATGCGCTGCTGTACCCATTCCGGCTGTTTGTGACCTACGTCCACGAAGCCGGTCATGGCCTGATGGCGATTCTGACCGGTGGACGATTTTTGCATTTCGAGATTTTGCCGGGCGGTTCCGGTCAGGCGATCACTGCTGGGGGCAGCCGCGCGCTGATTTTACCGGCAGGCTATCTGGGCGCGGCACTGTTTGGCGCGGCGCTGTTTTACGCCGTGAACCGCTTTCACCGTACGCGGGCCATCGCGCTTGGTCTGGGTGTGGCGCTGATGGTTGTATCGCTGGCGTTTGGCCGCTTTTCCGTGACGGCGCTGCTGGTCGGGCTGGCGTTTGGCGCGGTGCTGATCGGCCTGGCCTACAAAGCCAGCCGTGACGTAAACGCGCTGGTGCTGAACGTGCTGGCGATTTTAACCGGGCTGAACGCGGTGCTGGACGTGGTGTTTCTGGTCGGGAACAGCAGCGCCGCGCTGGGCAACATCCGTAACGACGCGGCGGCTTTCAGCGCCGAGGTGTTCCCGTTGGTGCCGGCGCCAATCTGGGCGCTGGTGTGGGTAGTGCTGGCGCTGGTTATCCTGGGCGTGGCGGTGTGGTACGCGGTGGTCAGGCCGCTGCGGCGGGGGCAGTGAAGCTTTAACGCAAAGGGGCGAAGGAGCAAAGACGCAAAGGGAAAAGCAAAAGCGTAACACGGAGGCTCGGAGATTCAGAGGCACAGCGGGGTGCAGGACGCAAGGGATGGCATACTACGTGCAGGTAGATCGAGGGCTTGAACATGACGTGCGGGAACACCTTGTGACGGTGGACGCATTTGAGGGATTTATCGCCCGGCCAGAGAACCGTGACCGGCTGTTTGAACTGGTAAATGGGGAGATTATCGAAAAAAGGCCAACCGAAGAACACGGGGTGGTCACGGGCAATATCTACTTTGCCATTCGGTTAAGCGTTGAAGTAACCGGCGTCGGGCGTGTGGTGGTCGAAGTGTGTCACCGCGTACCCGGTGATCCACATAACGACCGCGTGCCGGATGTAGCCTATTATGCCGATGCCAGCCGCCCCGTCGTCAAACAGGGGCCGGTGCTGCAAATGCCCGACCTGGTTGTTGAGGTGAAATCCCCGCGTGATACCTGTAAAGCCATGCGTGATAAGGCGCCTATTATCTGGCGAATGGAGCGCGGCTGGTGTGGCCGGTATACCCGGATAAGCGGCCTGTCGTTGTGCTGACGAAAGACGCCGAAGATATCCTGACTGAAACCGACACACTGACCGGCGGCGTGGTGCCGGGTTTTTCGCTTGCACTGGCGATACAATGGTTTCAGGATGCAGTACCTTTCCATGATTTTGCGATGGAGGCTTGTTTTGGCCGACCAACAGGTGAGCCTGACGATTTACAACGAAGGCACGGCACTGGTGCGCGACCGGCGCGTGTTTGACCTGGGCGCGGGGGTGATGACGCTGGACTTCACCGACGTGACAGCGCAGATTGACGTCACGTCGGTTACGTTCGTGGCAGTGGATGCGCCAGAAACGGGGGTGCTGGAGCAAAATTACCTATTTGACCTGGTAGGCGGCGACGCGCTGCTGCGGCGCTACCTCGACCAGACCATCGAAATCACGCTTGACGACGGCACGCGCTACACGGGCGACCTGTTGAACGTGCCCAACCCGGGCGATTACAACGGCGCGATACAGGGGGATGTCATCCTGCGGCTGATAGACGGGCAGATTGCGTTCGCCCGTATGGACAAAATCCGCGACATCCGCTTTCCGTCACTGCCCGGTGGCCTCATCACGCGGCCCACGCTGCGCTGGCTGCTGCACAGCGCGAAGGCCGGGACGCAGCCGGTCGAAATCACCTATCTGACCGGCGGCATGAACTGGACGGCGGATTACAATCTGCTGCTGACGACCGATAACCGCCGCCTCGACATCACCGGCTGGGTAACGCTGACCAACACCAGCGGCGCCACCTTCACCGAGGCGAGGGTGAAGCTGGTGGCGGGCGAGGTAAAACGCATCCAGTCGCCGCGCCCGATGTACCGGCAGGCGATGGTGCTGGGCGCGATGGCATCCCCGACCGATACGCAGGTCGAGCAGCGCGAGGTGTTTGAGTACCAGCTTTACGAGATCAAACGTCCCGTGACGGTGGCCGATAACCAGACCAAGCAGGTCGAGTTTGTGGCGGCGCGCGGCGTAAAGGCGGAGACACATTACATGTTCCGCACCGCCACGCCGTTTGCGGTTTACGGCGTGCAGCCGTACTTTGACCGCGATTACACGCTGGAAGGCGGCGCGGTACAGGTGTGGCTGGAATTTTCCACCGGCAACGACAGTGGCCTGGGGGCGGACTTACCCGCGGGGCGCGTGCGTGTCTACCAGCTAGACGCCGACGACTCGGCGGTGCTGATCGGGGAGAATACCATCAAACACACGCCGAAGGACGAGACGATCAGGCTGGAACTGGGCAGGGCGTTTGATCTGGTCGGCGAACGGGTGCAGACGCGCTTCCACCAGCCACGCAAAAACGTGGTCGAGGAGAGCTACCGGATTACGCTGCGCAACCGCAAGGACACGCAGGCGGTGGAAATCCGCGTGCCGGAGCGCCTGTTCCGGTGGAGCAACTGGCAGATTATCGAAGCCTCGCATCCCTACACCCGCGAGAGTTCGTCCCTCATCGAGTTCCGCGCCGATGTGCCGCCCGGCGGCGAGACTGCGATCACCTACACCGTCCGCTACGAGTGGGCAGGCTAACACTTCAGGGGCGTGCTCACGTGCGCCCTACCAGCACCGTTCTCCGTAAATCCTCATTTTTTGCACACTTTCTTTAGGTTTGACCCACAAACCTTGTGTTATGATTGATTCTGTCACAGAGAACGAAACAATAAACAATTTATAATGTATGCTTTTGTCTCTTTTTGCCGGCGAAGAAGCAGGTTGTGTTTGTCTGCCTGTAGCCGGTGGCAGGGCATTGATTGATGCGCTGTGGGGAAACGCTCTCAAACTACTTGCTTCACAACGAGGTGAACACACATGATGCTGGTAGATTGGCTGGAATCACGACGGCAGGAAATTGTCGCGGTTGGGCTGTCCTACGAACAGGAAGAGGCGGAACCGCTGGCCGACGGCACGCTGTACCCGCTGTGGGACGCTGTGCTGGACAATCTGCGGCGGACGCTGTGCGGTCAGCTTGAGCCAACGGCGGCAGCAGAAAGAGTGGCGCAGCAGGCACAGGAATTGCATCTGGAGCTGCCCACCTTCATCCGCAGTCTGGATACGCTGCGGCGGGCAGCGCAGTTTGTGCTGGGACAGGAAGCGGTGGCTGCGGCTGGCCAGTCAACCTGGCTGGCCGCCCTTAATGACAGCCTGTTTCTGCACTGCCGTGTGGCCTCAACGATGTTAGGCAGCGGCGCACTGGCGCGGTTGACCGAGGAACGCCATCTGCTGCGCACGCTGATAGACACGATGCCCGATCTCATCTGGGCGAAAGATCGTGACAGCAATTTCCTTATCCTGAATCGGATGCAGGCGAAGGTGATGGGCGTGGCCACCCCGGAAGACGCAATTGGCAAAAACGATTTTGCCTTCTTCCCCCAGGCGGATGCCGCCAAGTACCGGGCCGACGAAGTTGAAGTGATGGAGTCCGGCCTGGGCAAGGTGGGTTATGAAGAACGGGTCCGGGATGCTGACGGGAACATCCGCTGGATGCAGGCGACCAAGATGCCCTTCCGTGACAGCCAGGGTAACATCGTCGGTATCGTGGGCATCGTGCGTGATATAACTGAAATCAAGGAGGCACGGGACCGCGACTATTTGCAGCAGCAGGTGATCGAAGCGCAGAAGCAGGCGCTGGCGGAACTGTCTACCCCCGCAGGTGATCGAAGCGCAGAAGCAGGCGCTGGCGGAACTGTCTACCCCCATCATCCCCATCATGGATCGCATCATCGTCATGCCGCTCATCGGCGCGATTGACACCGGGCGCTCGCGCGACATCATGCGGTCGCTGCTGTCGGGCATCAGCCAGTACCGGGCGCAGATCGCCATCCTGGACATCACCGGCGTGCCCATCGTAGATAGTGGTGTCGCCGATCACCTGAACCGGACGCTCCAGGCGGCGCGGCTGAAGGGGACACAGACGATCATCACCGGCGTATCGGACGCGGTAGCGGAAACGATTGTGGACCTGGGTATTGACTGGGGGGAGATCGAGATTCGGCGCGATTTGCAGTCGGGGCTGGTGGCAGCGCTGGAACGGCTGGGGCTGCGGTTGAGCCGGGGCCGGTAAACGTTCAGCCTTTCTTCACAGCGTTTCCCTTAATCTTAACGGAAGAAAGCGTAAAAGCGCGGGATGATAAAAGTAGCGTATGGGACATTATGGAGACGGAGTATAAAACCGTGATCGCTACCCAACTGGAAGCGGAAATAACCCGGCTTCGTCTTGAGCAAACCAAACTCCAGACACTGCTTGACGTCAGCCGCGCTTTGAACATCGCCCGCACGCCGGACGATGTGTTGAAACTGATCATCCAGACCGCCGTCGCTTCCGGTGCAACCGGCGCTTACCTGCTGTACATTGACCTCAATCCATCGGGTGAGCCGGAATGGGCGGAGATCGTCGCCTCTTGGGTGCGGGATGAAGACTTCGGCGCGATGCCCCCGGGTTTCCGCATCCAACTGGCGGACTTTCCGTTTAACCGGCTGTGGCTTGCCAACCCCAATGAGACTCAGTTTATCCCGGATGTGGCGCAGGCGGAGATGATTGACGATAACCTCCGTCCCATGCTGGTCGGCTTTGGCACGCAGGCCTTGATCGTCGTGCCGCTGACGCAGGGCGGACGCTGGGTAGGGCTGATGGGCATCGGCTGGCCGGAACCGCACTCCTTTAGCGATCTGGAAGTGGCGCTGTACCAGGCCGTTCCGGCGCTGGCCGCGCCGGTGGTGGAGAATCTGCGCGTGGTCGCCAACCAGGAACACGTGATTGAGCAGCGCACCGCCGAAATGCGCGAGACGCGCAATATGCTGCAAACCGTGCTGGATACCATTCCGGTGCGGGTTTTCTGGAAAGACACCGAGTCCCGCTTCCTGGGCTGCAACCGGCTGTTCGCGCAGGACATGGGCTGCACGTCGCCGGATGAGCTGATCGGAAAAAGCGACTACGACTTTGCCTCGGCTGACCGGGCGGAGAGCTACCGCGCCGACGATCAGGCCGTCCGTGAAACCCGGCAGGCGCGCCTCAATATTGAAGAACAACTGACACGCGGCGACGGCTCAACCCTGTGGCTGCGCACCAGCAAGGTGCCTTTGCTCGACCGGGCCGGGCAGTGTATCGGCACGCTGGGGGCAGGTGATCGAAGCGCAGAAGCAGGCGCTGGCGGAACTGTCTACCCCCATCATCCCCATCATGGATCGCATCATCGTCATGCCGCTCATCGGCGCGATTGACACCGGGCGCTCGCGCGACATCATGCGGTCGCTGCTGTCCGGCATCAGCCAGTACCGGGCGCAGATCGCCATCCTGGACATCACCGGCGTGCCCATCGTAGACAGCGGCGTGGCCGACCACCTGAACCGCACCATTCAGGCAGCGCGGTTGAAGGGGACACAGACGATCATCACCGGCGTATCGGACGCGGTAGCGGAAACGATTGTGGACCTGGGCATTGACTGGGCTGGCTTTGAAACGCTGCGCGATCTGCAAACCGGGCTGGTGACAGCGCTGGAACGCATCGGTTATCACCTGAGTCGGCAGAGCAACGGCGCGAAACGGGTAGGATGACCTTTTACCGACTTGGGTTTTTCTAAACGATAACTGGAGGAAGATGTGAGATAAGATACGATATGTGCAACAAGTCAACGATTCAATTACGGAGCTGTACCAATGGCTGTCGCCGACTTTGAAACCCGCATCGCTGAACTGGAAGTCGCCCAACGGCGCGCAGAACAAATTGCCCGCGTGAACGCTGCGCTCTCTAGCGCCACTAACGAACAGGGAATCCTGTCGGCGGTTGCCACCCTGGCCGAACAGCATGGTGTTATGGGGTCTGCCCTGGCCTTCTCCGAGATGGATGCTGATGGCGTTGTAACCGGCGCGAAGGTTGTCGCCATGCAAATGCAGGGACAGCCGGTGAATCCTCAGGACGTGCTGCCGACGACCGATTATCCACTGGATGATAACCCCATTCTGCGCCTGGCGCTGGAAAACCCGGACGAGCCACTGTTTGTCGAAAACATGTTTACCGACCCCCGCACGGCGGACGGTATCACGCGCGAGGTTTTCCGCCATACCGGTATGACGGCAACGATCATCATGTGGCTTCAGTCCGCCGGGCGTGTTCAGGGAGTGATGACGTTTAACTGGGCCGATGAACAGCCGTTTAACGAGGAAATCCGAACCGTGTTTAAGGCGATTCAGCCGGTCGCGGCGGCTGTTGTTGCCAACCGGCGCTCGCTGCTGGAGCTGGAACGGACAGTCGCGGAACGAACGGCTGCGCTGCGCGACAGCGAGAAGCGGCTGATCGAAGCTCAGCGGGTCGGTGGTATTGGCATCTGGGAACTGGATGTGCAGACGTTTGATCTGTACTGGTCGGATACGATGTTTACGGTCGCTGGTCGGGACCCCGCCCGTGGGGCGCCGGTTGGCGGCAGTTATATGGACATCGTTCATCCTGACGACCGGGATTATGTGAATCAGACGATGCTGGAAGCTGCCGAGTCCGGGCAGCCCTTCCGGGTTGAATACCGTGTTATCACCGATGACGGCGCGGTTCGCTATGTAGCAACGACCGGCTATGCTGCCACGGACGAAGCCACCAGGCGGATGCGGTTTATCGGGACGATGCAGGATGTTAGCGCGCGCAAACAGGCTGACATCGAGCGCGAACGGCTGGCAGCCATCGCCAATTCGTCGCTCGATTGCATCGGTATTGCCGATCTGGAAGGTCGGCTGCTGTACATGAATCCGGCAGGGTTGGAAATGGTGGGTTATTTCCATCAGGAAGAGATTATCGGCACCTCGTACACCGAGTTTACCGACCCTGAATCGGCCAGACTGCTGCGGGAAGTTGGGATTCCGACCGCGATGGAACGGGGCTACTGGCGGGGCGAAAGCCGGCTGCAACACCGGGATGGCCGGTCCTTCCCGGTGGAGCAGGCGCTGTTTCCCATCCGTGATGCGCAGGGAAATATCAATGCGCTGGCGACCATCATCACGGACATCAGCGAGCGCAAGCAGGCCGAGGCCGAACGCGACCGTTTGCAGCAGCAGGTGATTGAAGCGCAGCGGCAGGCGCTGGCGGAATTGTCCACCCCCATCATCCCCATCATGGATCGTATCATCGTCATGCCCATCGTCGGCTCGATTGATACCGGTCGTGCCCGCGACATCATGCGGTCGCTGCTGTCGGGTATCAGCCAGTACCGGGCGCAGATCGCCATCCTGGACATCACCGGCGTGCCCATCGTAGACAGCGGCGTGGCCGACCACCTGAACCGCACTATCCAGGCGGCGCGGTTGAAGGGCGCGCAGACGATCATCACCGGCGTGTCCGACGCGGTAGCGGAAACGGTTGTTGATCTGGGAATTGACTGGACCGGTTTTGAAACGCTGCGCGATTTGCAGACCGGGCTGATTATCGCGCTGGACCGGATTGGCATCCGGCTGACACAGCGTCCGAACAACGGGGAAAAGCGAGCATAACACATGGAATTCACCAATATTCAAAAACTGGAAAATCTGCTGCTGGTTGCCGTCCCGCGCGACCTGATGGATGACGAGGTCATCCAGCTTCGCCGCGAGGTGCTGCAGGCCATCCGCAAGTACGGGTCGCAGATGGTGCTGCTGGATTTTTCGAAAGTGGACATCTGTGACAGCTTCTTCGGACGGTTTATCTACAGTACGTCGAAGATGGTGGAACTGATGGGCGCGCAGGTCATTATCTCCGGCCTGCAGGATGTGGTGATCGAAACGATGGTGGAACTGGGCATGACGCTGCCCAACGTGGACGCCGTGCTGGACCTCGACGATGCTCTGGCGCTCAGCCGGTCGCTGTCCCGGCGGCAGAACGGCGTCGCCCCGGACGAGGAGATGCTGCTTGAGAGCGCCGTCGCTGCGGAAGAGGAGTGAGCCGTATGGCCGCGCAGACGCGCAAGGATCAGCTACATTTTACGATTGATAACGTGGCCGATGTGTCCAACTCGCGCCGGGCAGGGATGCAGTTGGCGCTGGATATGGGCTTTCAACACGCGGACGCCACCAAGGTCGCCGTTGTCATCTCCGAACTGGCGCGGAATATCCTGATTTATGCCAAAACCGGCACGGTGATCGTGATGGAACACCGGGGGCTGGACGGCAAACGCGGTATCAAGGTCATTGCCGACGACAACGGGCCAGGCATTGCCCAGTTGGACAAGGCCTTAACCGACGGCTGGACGACCTCCGGCGGATTGGGTCTGGGGCTGTCCGGCTCGAAGCGGCTGATGGACGAGTTTTTTATCCATTCTGAAGTGGGCAGGGGCACCAAC
This sequence comes from Chloroflexota bacterium, assembly GCA_016223085.1. Taxonomy (GTDB): domain Bacteria; phylum Chloroflexota; class Anaerolineae; order Aggregatilineales; family Phototrophicaceae; genus CFX2. The sequence continues at coordinate 38,938 of JACRPS010000016.1, read as the reverse complement.
GTGACGGCGGTGAAATGGCTGAAGTAAGCCGGCTGTGGCTGCCGGTTCGCATCCCCATTCGTGATGATACCCACGCCGTCGTGGCGGCGCAGCAGGGGCGCAGCCTGGCGGCGCAGTTGGGGTTTACGCTGGTGGAGCAAACCGCCTTCAGCACGGCAATTCTGGAGATTGCCCGCAACATCGTGAAATATGCCGGTGGGGGCGACATCACGCTGCAAGTGGTGCAGGATGGCGACCGCGCCGGTATTGTGGTGCTGGCCTGCGACGAAGGGCCGGGCATCGAGGATATCGAACTGGCGCTGAAAGATGGTTTTTCAACCGGCAAGAGCCTGGGGCTGGGGCTGCCGGGCGCCAAACGCCTGATGGACGTGTTTGAAATTGCGTCCCGCCCCGGACACGGAACGACCGTCGCCATGCAGAAGTGGAAGCGCCCGACCTCTCATTAACTCGTCGGGGATTAAGGATGCGTATGAACGAAGGCTATAAACCGATTGAATGGGGCGCGGCCATGCTGGCGCAGGCCGGTCAGAAGGATTGCGGTGACCAGTACCTGATTGAGCCGCAGCCGAACGGTTTGTTTCTGGCAGTAATTGATGGTCTGGGGCACGGCCCGAAGGCCGCTCTGGCGGCGCAGACCGCCGTTGAGGCGCTGCGCCCATACACCGACGACGATCTGCCGTCGTTGATGCAGCGCTGCCATCAGGCGCTGATGGGCACTCGGGGCGCGGTCGTTACGCTGGCAAGGCTCGACCTGCGCGCGTCGGCGCTGGCGTGGTTAAGCGTTGGCAACGTCTCCGCCATGCTCATCCATTCCGACCGTAACGCCGCCACTGCCCGCGATCACCTGCTGCTGCGCGGCGGGGTGGTGGGCTACCGGATGCCGCCGCTGCGGGTGTTCACGGAGCGGCTTTACCCCGGTGATACGCTGGTCATCGTCACCGACGGCATTCGCAGCACCTTCGTGGAGGACATCCCGGTCCATTTGCCGCCGCAGGTGATGGCAAACGCCATCCTCGACCGCTACAACCGCAGGACCGACGACGCAACGGTGGTCGTCGCGCGGTATAACGGGTAGCCGTCGCAACGCTCTTATTCTCAATTAGTCGAATATGGATTGTCAGGGCAAGCACCTCTTGCCCTTTTTGTTGTCCTGCTCCGCGCTGGTATACCCTGCACAAATTATTGTCAGATTAATTTGTATAAACAATCACAAATGATACGCTTTTACTTATTCCGAAATAACTTCATTACAATAAGTGAGCGCGAGGCATACTCACAGCCCATGTATCAGAAAAATAGTTACCAGGGAGGGCACTGACAGATACGCGAAACACAGGCTCGGTGTAATTGTGCGGTTTTGATGGTGAAATATTGGCTTCTACGGGGGAATTTATCATGGTAAAACGCGCAGTTGTATGTTTGGTTGTACTGGTTATCTGTCTGAGCGCCCTGCCGGTTTACCCCGGTGTGCTGGCAGGCAGTGCGGCCTGCGACAACCGGGACAATAATACCTTCAACAAACTGCTGGAATGTGTGACGCTGGAAGGGGTGCGGGCGCATCAGGCCGCCTTCCAGGCGATTGCCAATGCCAACGGCGGCGAACGGGTTTCCGGCGGCAATGGCTATGATGCGTCGGCGGCCTACGTTGCCAGCCGGGCCAGCGCGGCGGGGTATATCGTCACGCAGCAGTCGTTCCAGTTTTTCAGTTCCCGGTCGCTGGGGCCATCGGCGCTCGATCAGGTCGCGCCGGCGGCGTTGTCTTACATTGAAGGGGTAGACTTTAACCTGGCAACGCAGACGGACGCCGGCAATGTAACGGCGGCGGTGACAGCGGTTGACCTGCAACTGGGACTGGGGAATACGTCCAGCAGCGGCTGCGAGGCGGCGGACTTCGCCGGTTTCCCGGCGGGTAACATTGCCCTCATTCAGCGCGGCGGGTGTACCTTCCAGTTGAAGGCCGAAAATGCGGCAGCGGCTGGCGCGGTCGGGGTTATCATCTTCAACCAGGGGGATGCCAATACACCCGCCCGTCGCGGACTGTTCGCTGGCACGCTGTCGGCGGCTTATTCCGGCGGCATCCCGGTAGTCACGGTGTCCTATGATCGCGGCGTGGAATGGGCTGGCACGCCGGGACTGGTGATGCACCTGTTCGCCAACGTGTTCCGGGGTCTCGCCACCACGTCCAACGTCTTTGCCGAATCCCGCGACGGCGACCCGAACAATGTTGTTATTGTCGGCGCCCACCTGGATTCGGTGCCGCGCGGGCCGGGCATCAACGACAATGGCTCTGGCAGCGCGGCCATCCTGGAAGTGGCGCTGCAAATGGCGAAGGTCAAACCCCGTAACAAGGTACGCTTCGCCTGGTGGGGCGCGGAGGAGTCCGGCCTGGTTGGCTCGACCTACTATGTCAACTCATTAAGTCAGGCCGAACGCGACCGTATCGCCCTGTACCTGAATTTTGACATGGTGGCGTCGCCCAATTATGTCCGGTTCGTCTACGATGGCGATGGTTCTGCCTTCGGGCTGGCCGGACCGCCGGGATCAGGCGCTATCGAAAACCTGTTTGTGAATTTTTACGCCTCGCGCGGGCTGGCGTCCGAGCCAACGCAGATCAGCTTCCGGTCGGACTACGCCGCGTTTTTTAACAACGGCATTCCATTTGGCGGCCTGTTCACAGGCGCGGAAGGGATTAAAACCGCGCAGCAGGCGCTGGTTTATGGCGGCACGGCGGGCATCCAGTACGACCCGTGTTACCACCAGCCCTGTGATACCTTCGCCAACAACAATCTGGAGGTGCTCGACCTCAACGCCGACGCGATTGCTTATGCCACGCTGCAATATGCGATGAACACCGAATCCGTCAACGGTCTGAAGGGCAAGGGCAACTTCAAGCCCGCACGTTCCGGCGACGAATGGGGTGGCGATCTGGTCCGGTAACGGGCGCCGCGTAAGTTCAATAACCCTCACCGCCTGATCTTCATGACCGGCGGATAGGGTGTAATTCTCCAACATTGGCAGGGGCGACCTGACAGGTCGCCCCGCCGCAAACGCGGCCACCCATTCCCCTACCTCTGCTGCTGTTTATCTTTTGCATCCGTCACCATGCCAGTATTATGCAGCCACCCGACGAGCCTCACGGTTGCCCATTCCACGCTCAGGCTGGACACACGCCGCGCAAGGCGTTAGACTCACAGATGTTCTAAAATGACGTTTGCGTAGGGGAGAGTCTGAGACCCTCCCCTACAGGATAGTTATACGAGTCCAGCTTTATGATCCCCGTTCGGCTTGAACTGCGCAACTTCCTGGCCTACCGCGCCCCTGACCCGATTCGCTTCGACGGCATCCACCTTGCCTGCCTCACCGGCCCCAACGGCGCGGGCAAGTCGTCGCTGCTGGATGCGATTACCTGGGCGCTGTGGGGGCGCGCCCGCGCCAAACGCGATGACGACATGATTCACCAGGGACAGTCCGACATGCTGGTGCAGTTGGACTTCGAGCAGGAAGGTATCATCTACCGGGTCATCCGCAAGCGGTCGCGGCGCAATCGTGGCACAGGCGAGCTGAACCTGTATTCGCTGGTGGACGGCCAGATTACGACCTTAAGCGAACCCGCCATGCGGGATACGCAGGAAAAAATCAACCGCCTGCTGCGGCTGGATTACGAGACGTTTGTCCATTCGGCCTTCCTGCAGCAGGGCAAGGCCGACGCCTTCACCACGCAGCAGCCGGCCAGACGCAAACAAATCCTGTCCGACATCCTGGGGCTGGCGCAATGGGAAGCCTATGAAGCTGCTGCCCGCGACATGCTCAAAAACATTGAAAACGAACTGCGGGTGATAGACCTGCGCGTGAAGGAAATCGAAGACGAACTGGCGAAAGAGCCTCGCCTGAAAACGCAGCTTGTCGAGGCGGAACGGGCGCAGCAGGAGGCGCTGGCTGCGTTGGACGCTGCCGAAAAGCGGCTGGAAGAAGTGGCCTTCGCTGCAAACGCCATGCGCAGCGCACAGAGCAACCTGGCCGACTGCGAACGCCACCTGCGCGAACGCCGGCATGACCTGGCGGCGATTGACGAGGACATCACCCGGCAGCAGCAGCGTATCGCCGAGTATCAGGCGACGATTGAAGCCAGAGATGACATTGAAGCCGGTTACGCGGCGCTGACCTCGGCGCGTGAGGCAGACTTCGCGCTGGGCGACAAGCTGCTGCAACTGAGCGACTATGACGCTCGCTGCCACGAACTGGAAAAACGGCTGGCGGACGCGCGCGCCGCGCTGGAAACCGAGGCGGGCGGCTACGCAGCGACGATTGCCGAACTGGAACGCGCCGTCAGCAACGCCAGCCCGGACGAACTGGCGGAAGTTCAGGCTCAGGTTATTGAACTGCAGGCGCTTGAAGCGGAGCGCCAGCAGGCGGACGCCGAAGCGCGGGCACTGGCCGAAGAAAAGGCTGAACTGGAAGGCGTGCGCAAATCGCTCACCACCGAGGGGCAAAATCTACGCGACCGGCTGGAACGGCTGAAGATCACGACCGAGGCGACATGTCCGTTGTGCGGGCAGCCGCTGGACGCCGACCACCGCGCCGAACTGATCGCCCAGCTTGAGGAGGAAATTGTCATCCGCCGCGCCGAGTACAGCGCCAACCAGGAGCGCATGAAGGATATCGGCGTGGAACTGAAGGGGCGTAAAGAGCGGGTGGCGGAACTTGATCTGGAACTTAAACGCCTGCCGCCGCTGATCGAACGGGCTGGCAAATTACAGGAACAGGTGGACGCGGCCAATGCTGCTGCTGCCCGGCTGGACACCGAACGTGCCCGGTTGGATGCCGTCCGCGCCATGCTGGAAGCGGAAGCATTCGCGCAGGACATCCGCGAGCAGTTGGCGGCAGCGCAGGCAGAACGCGCCCGGATCGGTTATGACGCCGATACCCACACTTCAGCGCGGCAGAAGCTGGAAACGTACCGCGAGTACGACGCACGCTACCAGCAGCTTCAGATCGCGCTCAACAGCCTGGACGGTGCAAAGGCCGCGCTGGAAGCGGCGCAGCTTCGCCATGAACGCACGCTTAAGGCGCTGGCGGAAGATGAAGAGTCGGTGGACAGGCTAAAGGCAGAAATCAGCCGGCTGGATGTGCTGGTGAAGGAACAGCAGGCGCGCCAGCAGGAAGTCAACCGCCTGCGCACAACCGAACGCAGCGCGCACCAGCGTCTGACAATTGCCCAGCAGGAACTGGCTGCGATGGACAGCCAGCGTGCCCGCAAAGCTGATCTGGAAGCGCGCTGCGCCCGCAAGCGGCATGAAGAATCGTTGTATAAAGAGTTACGCGCTGCTTTTGGCAAAAACGGCGTCCCGGCTATGGTGATTGAAGCGGCGATTCCCGAACTGGAATCGTCCGCCAACCGGCTGCTGGCGCGGATGACCGATGGCCGCATGAGCCTGAATTTTTCGACGCAGCGCGAAAAAGCCGCCGGCGACGGCGTGATCGAAACGCTCGATATTCAGATTGCCGACGAACTGGGCACGCGCAGTTACGAGATGTACAGCGGCGGCGAAGCCTTCCGCATTGACTTTGCCATCCGCGTGGCGCTGTCGCAGCTTCTCGCCCGCCGTGCCGGAGCGCACCTGCGGACGCTGTTCATTGACGAAGGGTTTGGCACGCAGGACGAGGATGGCCGGAATAAGCTGGTGGAAGCGATCACCGCCGTGCAGCAGGAATTTGACCTCATTCTGGTCATCACCCACATTGACGATCTGCGCGACTCCTTCCCGGTGCATGTGGTGGTGCAGAAAACACCCAACGGCAGCCGAGTGGCGGTGCGGTAGACACGCGGACAGGGGTAATCAACGAGAGGAAAACGGAGTACTGGACATGAGCGCCTTGCCGATACGCCAGGCCATCTGCGGAAAGCGGGTGGAAGCAAGGCAGTTGCCCATTTCTTCCGCTACTTATCTGAATCCACCTACAAAGCAATTGCGTCAGAATCGGAAGATTTCATGCGTACTGCCGACCTTCTCGACCAGTACGCCGACTCGCGGGTGGACTTCGTAGACGCTTCGATTGCCGCCGTTGCCGAGCGGCTGAACCTCACCCGCGTGCTGACTCTCGACCAGCGCGACTTCGGTATTCTGCGCCCCCGGCACGTCACCCGCCTTGAGGCCCTTCCCCGGCAGCCGGCTTAGCGGTTTCCTTCGGAGCAGCCGCCGTATTGGCAGGCGGCGCGGCGGTTTTGGCCTCGCCCGGCGGCGCTTCCGGTTTCTGCACGCTCACCTTCTCCGCGTGGACGATGATGCCGGCGTTTTCCTTGCCATAGGTGCAGGTTCCCTCAACCACCAGTCGGGTGTCCGGTTCGGCGGCATCCGCTTTGACCTGATCCCATTGCTCCGGTGTGAGCTGAATCGTAAAGCGGGTTGGCGTGACCGGCAGCGCGGTGATGTCGTCCGGGGTCTCCGGTGGCGGCAGGTACAGCATCCGCACCGTAACCTGATTTTGCCGGTACTCAACCGGACCGGGCCGTCCAACCAGCCGCAGACTGATGCTGTTGACTTCCCCCTGTTCCGGCGGCAGGGTTTTCACCGCCGGGCTGTGTTCCGCCGGATGCCCCTCGCCGTTGCTGCCCGTTTCCTCAAAATAGACGTGCAGCGCCAGATGTCCCAGCCGGATGGCGTCGCCGCTGCGCAGGGCATAAGGTTTGCCAGGAATTAGTGGCTCCTGATTCAGCCACGTCCCGTTGGAACTGTTCAGGTCGGTAATGGTGTGTTCGGTTTCCAGCACTTCAATCGCAGCATGGCGGCGCGATACCCCCAGCAGGCCGGCATGATAGCGCGTGAGGTTGATCGTCGGCGGTTTCTCGCCCAGCGCCGAGCGTCCAAACGTCAGTGTGCCTTTGTCCTCAAACAACAGCGGCGCGGTTTCATCCATCACATAGACCGCGATGAAGCCGGGCACAACCTTACCCTGGTAGCCCGGTTTGCGGGTTGCGGCCAGTTCCGGCAGGTCAGCAAAGCGGACGGTTTCAATCCGCTGATCGGCGGGCAGCGGCGTGCCGCATTTCTCACACTTGACCGCCCCGGTCGGATTCGGGTGCTGGCAGTTGGGACAAACGGTAGAAACACTCATGAGATCAAGCCCTATCCCTTCAAAACCCTCTACAGCTTACCACGCTCCGGCCCGGAGGTACAGTGGCGCGATTCGGTTGAGCGTGCTCGACCATCAGCATAGAGCAGAAAAGTCAGAAAAGCGCAAACAAGTCTTTCAATGTCTGACTGCCTTTGATACGATTTTAAAAAATCGAAATCGCAGCAGAGATGGATTTTACGATGGATATCAATTACTGGCGGCAGCCGCAGGGTGTCGCGCTTCCACAGGATGAACTGAAATTTCTTTATATCCCGGATGACGTTGAAGCCTACATGGTCGCTGAACTGGCGTGGCAGGTCTATGACTACCAGCAGGCTCATGCCGAGGATGGGCAGCAGATCACCAAAGCGGTGATGGTGACGATGGGCGGCCTGCTGCCGGGGGTGCTGATGCACGATCATATCGCCTGGAGCGCCAAGAAGCACATTCCGCCGATTGAGTTTGGCACGCTGGGGGTGCAGTGTTATGCCGGGCCGGGCAAGCCGCTGGACCAGCCACGCGTGATACAGGAGCTAACCGTGAACGTGGACGGGCACGTGGTTGGCGTGGTTGAAGACCTGGTAGACCTGGGCGGCACGGCCAAGTTCGTGCGGCAGCTACTGCTGAGTAAAGGCGCGCGCGGCGTGGTGCTAGTTGCGCCATTCCTCAAAAACACGCGCATGGTCGAGGAGATGGAGGTGATCTGGTTCAGCGTGGTGCCGAAGGACACCTGGATCATCACCCCGCGCGAACGGGTGGAAACACTCATCAAACGTGTCCCCTACTGGCGCACGCAGGGCGCAACGCTGGCCGACTGCGAAGTTAACCTCAAAACCATCGGCTACCCGGATTACCTGATTCAGCGTTACCTGCCGCTGGTCTACCGCCGTCGAACGTAGCAACTCAGGGTCGCTCTCCATCGGAAACAGGGATAGATGAGCAGTCTTCAGGAGGGACAGATGGCCGAGCGGCAACGCTGGGAATACCTGACAATTTTTGTTGAAGCGGACGCCAGACGCGAAGAAGATTACTTGCGTGAACGCTGGGACTGGAAGGCGGGTATCCCACCCTACGTGCCCCAGGCCATGATCCCACAGTTGGATTCCCTGGGCGATCAGGGCTGGGAACTGGTGCACATGCAGCCGGTACGGGTTGGCAGCAATAACGACATTCTGGTTGTGGACAACAGCGGCGCGCGCACCTGGACCAGCAGCTACTTCTGTGTGTTTAAACGCCCTCGTTAGGACCGCCTTCAGAATTCATCCGAAGGTGAAAATGGTACAAACGGCTGTGCCCGTTTAGTACTACTGACCCATCGTTTTTCGCCGCTTGAGTCGGTAGAGTGTAATCATTGCCGTTACTTTGATAAAGAACGTAAAGGCGGATGTTATGGCTCTTATGCGGCGAATTATGTGGCCTCGTGTCGGCGAAGACGTGGTGATTTTCCAGTATGGCCGGCTGGTGGTGGAAGGCCACGTCACATATTCCGGCAACGACGAGGTGCGCATTCTCGATCAGGAAGCGGAAACGGTCGTGCTGGATGCTGCCGAACTGACCAAAGGCATTGACAGCCGCGCAATTGTGGTCAAGAAAAAAGCGCGCACCCAGTAACAATCAAATGGCTTAACGGTGCAATCGCCCTGAAATCAGGGCGATTGCCGTTTCCTGGGTCGGCTGCTATCATCGTCACCATGCACATCCTGCACCTGACCCCGTATTACGCGCCTGCGTTTGCTTTTGGCGGTGTGACCCGTTCAGTGGAAGGCCTGGCACGGGCATTGGTCCGGCGCGGCCACACCGTTACCGTTCTGACCACCGATACGTTGACGCAGCACTCTCGTTACGCTGGCCCGGCAAATGAACACCGTGACGGCGTGCGGGTGGTGCGCGTTCGCAATCTGTCGCCCTGGCTGCGCGGGCGGCTCAATCTGTCCACGCCGCCGGGGCTGGCCGCGCGGGCGCGGCAACTGCTGCCGGCTGCCGATGTGGTTCACTGCCACGAGTTCCGCACCGTCGAAAATCTGCTGGTGACGCCGCTGGCCGTACGCACGAACAAGCCGTTGGTGCTGTCGCCGCATGGCACGCTGGCGCTGGCAACGGGACGCGGTACGGTTAAAGCCGCCTGGGATCACCTGTTCAGCCCGTTTCTGGCGCGGCGGTTCGACCATGTGGTTGGCCTGACCGATGTCGAAGCGGCAGAAGCACGAACGCTCTGGACGACGTGGGACGCGCGAGCCGGCTTCAGCGTCATCCCTAACGGCGTTGACCCTGACGAGTACGCTAACTTGCCGGGGCGCGAATCCTTCCGTGAACGGTATGGTCTGGGCGATGCGCCCGTGTGTCTGTTTATGGCGCGGCTGCACCGGCGCAAGGGGGTGAGCGTGCTGGTCGAAGCCTTCCGGCAGGCGAATGTGCCCGACGCGCGACTGGTGCTGGCCGGGCCGGACGACGGGGCGCTCATGTCCCTGCTGCCGCTGCTGGACGACCGCATGACAGTGACCGGTTATCTGGATGGCGCTCATCGGCTGGCGGCGCTGGCGGCGGCGGATGTATTGGCGCTGCCGGCAGTGGGCGAAGGGCTGCCGATGGTGGTGCTGGAAGCGATGGCGGCGGGGCTGCCGGTGATCGTGTCGCCGGGCTGCTACCTGCCGGAAGTGGCGCAGTCCCGCGCGGGACTGGAAGTGCCGCCGCAGGTCGAACCACTGGCGGCGGCGCTGACAACGCTGCTCACCGATGAGGCGCGGCGGCAGCAGATGGGCGCGGCGGCGCGGGCGCTGGTGCGCGACCGCTTTACCTGGGACGCCGTCGCCGCGCAGATGGAAAGTGTGTACGTCGGGGTGGGAGAGGCAAAATGAGGGAAACAAAACAGAGTATCGGCGGGATACTCTGTTACTTGGTCTGTGACCCTGGTAGGACTCGAACCTACAACCAATTGATTAAGAGTCAACTGCTCTGCCAATTGAGCTACAGGGCCAGAACTGTTGGAAATTATAGCATGGTGACTACCTCAGTCAAGGCTGAAGTGGCACGGCGCAACCCCTGCTTCTCATGTCAAAGACCGGTCGCGTCTGACTCCACGCTTCACCAAACAAAAGGTTCGCCGATACTTCACCTGCGCTTTCCCTTCCGTATTATTGCGCCGTGTCTTACTGAGTGGAATCTGCATCCACCTGATAAACGGCAGCCTGACCCTGACGGAAGACTTCCGTCAAAAACGGCGACAAGGACGGGTCGTAGCCACCGTTGACCTTCGCTGTGTCCAGCGCCAGTTCCTGATCACTGGCGAGCACGTAATCCACGCTGTAGGTTTTCAGAATACCCAGTCGGTCGGCGTCGGTGGTGGTATCGGTGAAAAACTGCTGCGCCAACCGCTCCTTGGTATAGAAGTCCAGCGTTTGCGCCCAGTGCGCCAGGAAGGCACGTGCGCCGGTCAGTGCCGGGACATACTGGCCGACCGTCAGACCGGACAGCACCACGTCGTCCGGCTGCGCCTGCGTTTCGAGGTAATCAAGCGCGGCCAGCACGTCTTTGTCAGCATAAAACGGGTAATCGTAGCGACGCAGGTCTACGAAGCGCCATGCCAGAATGTAAACGTTGGTGGGAATAACCACCAGCACCAGCACGACCGAGGCGGCCAGCGCCAGCCGCTGAGGGGAGACGTGTGGCAGACGGCGCTGTAACCAGGGCAGCACCCGCCGGTAAAGGCCAATTGTCGCCAGCACGCCGATGACCACCTGCCAGCCACTAAGCAGGTGAATCTGGAAATTCAGCGGGATGTAAATCAGCACGAAGTGCGCCAAAAACCACGCCAGCAGGAACAGGTGCGTGTCGTCCCGGTTACGCCAGGGTGTTTTGAGGTCCAACGCCCAGATCGCCAGCAGCCACGCCAGCCCCATCAGAATCGGCAGCAGATACGGCGGCGGCGTCCAGGCGCCGGCGTTGTCGAACTGCGCCAGCACGCCCTTCCAAACGTCATCGGCGGTGGTGATGTAGAAGGCTTGCAGCGCCGGCCACATCGAAACCAGCACCACAATCACGCCCAGTTTAAACAGGTACAGCGGGAACTCGCGATCGCGCAGCCAGATAAACAGCGCGTACAGGCCGATGACCGGGTAGATGATAAACATGTCGTAGGAGTGCTGCACAGCCAGCAGCAGCGACAGCGCCGCCGCGCCCCAGGCAAAACGCAGGCTTTGCGACCGCTGCCCCAGCAGCACCAGCGCGAAGATGAGCGTAATCAGTCCAGCGGCGATAGCAAAATGAGGGAAAGCCAGGATGTTAAACAGCGTGTTCGGTTCAGAGGTGTAAATCGCAAACGGTGAATTTACATCCGGCAGACGGCGCAGCGTCTTTTCGACCACCAGCAGCCAGCCCAGCCCAGAGGTGAGGGTCGCCACGAAAAATGCTGTCCAGCGTTTGGCGCGGTTGGTGAAGACCACGCCACAGAAGAAGTAGGTCACGGCCATCACAAACGCCCCGGCCAGCCAGCGCGTGATCTGGTAGAGGGCATCGTAACTCAGGTCAGTCAGTACTTCGATACGTCCCAGCGTCCACCACAGGAAATTAAACAGCAGCGGTGTGGATGGCTCCGGCGTAAGCTGGTTCGGCACGAGAATTTTGTCGCGCGATTCACGCATCCAGGAAAAATACTGGAAATGGTCGGGGATGTTGACCATTACCCCCATAAACTGTTTGTCCGGCGGCGCCGTGCGGTAGGCAAAGACATACGGAACGGCGGTCAGCGCCAGCACGACCAGAATCACCGCGCCGACGTATAGCCATTCGCGGATAGTAAACATCGCCTGCGACTGGCGGTTGAAAGCAGGGACAGCAGGCGCAGCCGCACGAGTGTTGGATACCATCGTTCTCTCCTACCCTAAATAATCCCTGTAGGGACACGATATATCGTGTCCCTACATTTTCTTCAGGCTATCAATTACAGCAAGCAGCCGTTGACCGATAACGCTCCAGTCATACTCCCGTTCGACCAGCGCGCGAGCATTGGCTGCCAGCCGGGCGCGCAGCGCCGGGTCGTCAAACAGGGCGCGAATGGCATCAGCCATCTGCGCCGGCTGGTCGGCGATCAGAATGTCCTCGCCATGCCAGACGTTCAGCCCTTCCGCGCCTTTGCTGGTCGAAATGACCGGCAGACCGAGCGCCATCGCTTCCAGAATTTTCAGGCGCGTGCCGCCGCCTTCCCGCAGCGGCACCACCAGCGCCCAACTGTTTTGCAGAATCGGCGCGATTTCCGGCACGTAGCCGGTAAACGTAACCCCCGGTTGCGCGGCCAGCGCGCTCACGTCCACCTTGCCGGTGCCGCCCGTAACCGTGAATTGCGCTTCCGGCGCGCGGGCACGCACTAGCGGCCACACATCGCGCACAAAAAAGGTCACGGCATCCAGATTGGCGCTGTACGTCACCGCGCCACTGTACACCAGCGTGTACGGTTCAGGCCGCGCGTCGGGATTGGGGCGGTTGGTTATGGTGTCCACACCGTTTGGAACAACCGCAATGGTTGCGTTGGATGGAGCAAACCGCCGGATGTATTCCTGTTCGGCATCGGATACAACCGTTATCGCCACACCGCGTTCCAGCAGTGACCGGAGAGCATTTTCCAGTTTGGACAGGGTAAGCTGCGCTCGCAGCCGGCTGCTGGAGCGAGCGGCCCTTGCCACCCGGTCCTGGAATACCGTGATTTCCGCTTCTTCCAGTACTGCCGGTATGTGACGCGCCAGTTCCAGATACCGCATCGTTTGTAACTCTGATGCGATCAGGACATCTACACCCTTCTCGACCGCCGCACGCACTTGTGTTGCCATTGCCGGGCTGTATACGTCCACCAGCGAACGCGGCCAGCGCGAGAGATAGCCGAGGGTGGCCTTCAGCGTGCTGGGCTGGTAGTGCGGCTTTGGCACACACTCGACACGGATACAGAATTCGCGCAGGTGGTTCATCTGTTCTGGCGCGGCCTCGCCCGGCTCGGCAAACGACAGCAGCGTGACATCATGCTTACGGCTCAACTCGCGCAGCAGGTGGTAAACGCGCAGTTTGGCGCCGTTGTCGGCAGGGTACGGCCACCACCACGATACAAATACAATCCGCGCCATCGTTTATGCCGTCAGCGGGCCGAAGCGCCCCAGCGAATAATCCTTGATCGCCCGCAGCATCACGTCGCGCAGGGGGCGTTTATCGTGCCATCTGGCGCTCACTGACCAGCTTACCAGCGTGCGGGTGTATTCCGCCAGCGTGTACAGGATTGGCTGGACGCCGGCGCGGGTGCGACTGAGGAACAGCAGCCGGTTGCGGGTCATATAATAGTGCGTGCGTGGGGAAGCGGCGCGGCTTTCGATGGAGATTTTATGCCACAGCATCGCGGTTGGTACGTGGACGATCTGATACCCGGCGCGGCTGGCGCGGACGCACCACTCCGTTTCTTCATAATACATAAAAAACTTTTCGTCCAGCAGCCCGGCCTGCTCCCACACGTCCCGGCGTGCCAGCAGGCAGCAGCCGGTGACAAAATCCACCGGACGCGGGGCGTTGCCAAACTGCGACTTGTCTTCCTCGTTCAGGCCGATCATGCTGGTGGTGCCGTGCCGCCAGTCAATTGTGCCGCCCGCCGACCAGATGATCTCCGGGGCACTGTAATAATAGATGGTCGGCCCGCTGACACCAATGCGTGGGTTGGCTTCCATCGCTTCGATCAGGATGTCCACCATGTCCGGCGCGACCACCGTGTCGTTGTTCAGCAGCATCACGTAATCTGCCCCGTGTTTGAGCGCGTAGCGAATCCCGACGTTGTTGCCGCCGGTAAAACCGAGATTCGCGCCGGTCTGGATGATCTGAACACCCGGATGCGCCTGTTTGAAGGCGTCCACCGAACCATCGGCGGAGTCGTTGTCAACCACGATCACCTCGACGTTCGGGTACGTCAGATGTTCCAGCGACCGCAAACACGCCAGCGTGTCTTCGCAGCCGTTATAGTTTAAGACGATGATGCTGACTGCGGGTTTCATACCCAACCCCATGCCTGTAATCCATTGTAATGTAGCGCAGCTTAATAATCGAATTGCCCTTATCGTATGAATCTCCCCTTGCAGAAGGCTAAACCCGGTTAGGCAAGGGTGAGCAAGGTGAGACACCGGGTTTCACGGTAGAATAGGGGAGGTCTGTTCAATACAGTTTCCCAATAAGAAGGTGTATCCGCAATGCTTTTGAACCAAAACGATTTCAGGAGAAATAAAGAATGTTATCCCCCGTGATTACCGATACCACCCGTTCGCCGCACAGCCGCTTGCGTCCGGTGGCGGTTAACGCCGTTACGCTGGATGACCGGGTATGGTCACTGTTTGGGCGGCTGAACCGGTTTGTGATCCTGCCCTACCAGTATCGCCAGTGTGAAGTAACGGGACGGCTGGAGAACTTCCGCCGTGCTGCCGCGCCGAGTCCGCAGGGGGAGTTCCAGGGATTGTTTTTTAACGATTCGGACGTGTACAAGTGGCTGGAAGCGGCCTCGTGGACGCTGGCAAGCGGCGAAAATGCCTCGGTCGCCAATATGGTTGATACAGCCATCGGGATTGTCGCCGCCGCGCAGCAGCCGGATGGCTATCTGAACACGTATTTTATGTTCGACCGCGCCGGCGAACGGTGGTCCAACCTGACCGTGTACCACGAACTCTACTGTGCCGGGCATCTGATTCAGGCGGCAGTGGCGCACAAGCGCGCGACCAACCGCGACGACCTGCTGACCATTGCGCGGCGATTTGCCGATCTCATCTGTGATACCTTTGGCCCTGAAGCAGCAGGCAAGCGGCCCGGCACCGACGGCCACCCGGAGATCGAGATGGCGCTGGTGGAACTTTACCGGCTGACGGGCGAACGGCGCTACCTCGACCAGGCGCTGTACTTTATTGACGCGCGTGGGCACGGGTTGCTGGGCGGCGCGGTCTACTGCCAGGACGAAACGCCGTTCCGCCAGCGGCACAAGCTGGCCGGCCATGCCGTGCGCGCGCTGTACCTGTGCGCCGGCGCGGCGGATGTCTACGCCGAAACGGGCGAAACCGTGCTGCTGGAGGCACTCGAACGCCAATGGCAGCACATGACCACGCGGCAGATGTACATCAGCGGCGGGCTGGGCGCGCGGCATGAAGGCGAATCGTTTGGCGACGATTACGAACTGCCGAACGACACGGCCTATGCCGAAACCTGCGCCGCCATCGCCAGCGTCATGTGGAACTGGCGGATGCTGCTGCTGCACGGCGAGGCGCGGTATGCCGACCTGATGGAGCATACACTGTATAACGCCGTTCTACCGGGGCTGGCGCTGGACGGCCAGCACTATTTTTACGTGAACCCGCTGGCCGCCGACGGCACTCACCGCCGCCAGCCCTGGTTTAACTGTGCCTGCTGCCCGCCGAATCTGGCGCGGCTGCTGGCGCAGATGCCCGGCTACGTCTACAGCGTGTCGGACGAAGGGGTGTGGGCGCATCTGTACGCCCAGAACGATGCTCAACTCACGCTGACGAACGGCCAGACGGCGAGGCTCAAACAGCGCACCAATTACCCCTGGGATGGCCGGATTGATCTGGTGGTTGAGGGCAGCGGCGAATTCAGCCTGTTCCTGCGGATACCAGGCTGGTGCGACGGCGCGTCGCTGGCGATCAACACGCAGCCGTTTGATGGCGCGCTGACACCGGGCACCTATGTCGAAGTGCGTCGCCAGTGGCAGTCCGGCGACCGCCTGCGCCTGACGCTGCCGATGCCGGTGCGCGCGGTAGAAAGCCATCCGCGCGTGACGGCCAACACCGGGCGCGTTGCCCTGATGCGCGGGCCGATCCTGTACTGCGTGGAAGCCGCCGATAACCCTGGCCTGAATCTGGATGGCCTGACGCTGTGCGACGAGCCGTATGACTCGTCCTTCTTCTTTAACATGCTCGGCGCGGTCATCGCCCTGCATGCCACGGCCCACACCCAGCCGCCCGCCGCGCCCTGGGGCAATGAACTGTACCGGACGACGCGATTGCAAGCCACGCCGGAAACCACGCAGATTACCGCGATTCCGTATTTTGCCTGGGGCAATCGGGAGGCCGGACCGATGCAGGTCTGGCTGCGGATGTGAGGGATTGCAGAGCAAGGGTAGGGGCGAACCGGCGGTTCGCCCCGGCAAAGGAATGTTATCCCTGCCCGCACTGCCGGCGTAGAGCGTCCACTTCTTCACGCATGTAGCCATGCGCATAAAAGGCGCGGCAGTCGCCACGAAGCCGGGTGCGCCCCGTGCAAACGGAAGAACGTAGGGGCGCTCGCGCTGATCGTGAGGCAGCTTGCCAACAAACCCGTAATGTTTTCACCGTTGTTACCCTGACTTATTAAACGGCCAACACCGATTATAGACCGTTCAGCCGCTGCCATGCCCCCTAATTCTGTGGGTAATGCCCTTAACCGACATTGTGTCAAAGCCATACAAAATTACAATTCCGTTTTGTATCCTTTACGGCAATTTCACAAAAATAGACCCTCAAACCAGTGTGATTCGTGTTAAGATGGAAATGGTTGTCTCCGGTAATGTCCGGCCTCAAAACGAGCGCAGTTATGAACGGTTTTTCTGTCCTTGTTCTGGATGATGACGATGATCTCCGGCACATGTTCACCGTGTTTCTGTCGCGGCAGGGGTATCAGGTTCGGGGAGCCGCCAGTATCGGCGAAGCGCAGCAGTTGCTGGACAGCCAGCCGTTTGACGTGTTCCTGTGTGACATGCGGCTGGGTAGTGAACGCGGTATTGACCTGCTGCGCGACTGCGCCCAGGCCAAACGCTACGGCAGGATGCAGATGATCGCCATGTCGGCGGAGCATCATTACCGGCAGGCGTGTGAAGACCTCAACATCGAATTTTTTATCTCGAAGCCGGTGTCGCTGCAAATGTTGTCAAAGCTGCTGGAACGGCTGCTGCCAGTCGCGTCATAACCGCCGGAAGCGCCAGACCTCGCCACTATCATCCCGCGTGACCTGCCCGTGCCGTTCCAGATAGTCCAGATGCGCCAGCGTTTCGGCCATCGCAAAGCGCCATTCATGCGGCGAAAACACGTCGCTGTTAAACACCTGCCGCGCCGCCTGGTACACCGTCGTCCAGTCGGCAACGGCGGCCAGCGTATGCTGCAACCGCGCCTCGTGATGGGCGATCAGTTCGTCCAGCCGCCCGCGCCAGTCGGTGATGAGCGCCTTGTGCCCCGGCAGCGCCAGCCGCACCTCCAGCGCCTTCAGGTCACGCAGCGACGCCAGAAAGCGCCCCAATGGATTGGGGTCGCTGTCCGGCCACAGGCCGATGTTGGGGGTAATCTTCATCAGTACGTGGTCGCCGCATAGCAGCAGTTGATCGTCGGCATCGTAAAAGACAAGCTGGCCGTCGCTGTGGCCAGGGGTGTGAATCATGACAAAGCGGCGCTGGCCGATCTGGATTTCGTCGCCCGCCTGGAGCAGACTAAAGCGTGTCGGATGCGGGTACGTCATCTCGCCGGTGGAGGCGACCCCGCGCGCGACCGTCTGCGCCATGTCGGGTGGCATCCCCAACTGCACCAGATACCGGTCAAACCCCTCGCCCATGTGTCCCTCCAGCCACACCGCCCGCGCGAAGGCCGCTTCCCGCGCTGATAAACCTACCGGCGCGCCGGCCTGCTCCTGAAACCAGCCCGCCATGCCAAAGTGATCGGGATGGGCGTGGGTCAGGATTACCTGCGTGATGTCCGCCGGACGAATGTCCAGCGCGGCAAAGGCCGTGTTCCAGGCAGCGCGGCCTTCGGCGGTGTTCAGGCCGGTATCCAGCACCGACCAGCCGTCACTGCCGCGAATCAGATAGCAGTTCACGCGGTTAAGCGCAAATGGCAGCGGCAGATGCACCTGAAAGATGTCGTCGGCGATGGGCACAAGCGGAGTGTGCATGGGTGAGTCTCCAGACGGTAAGACCATCATCTACCGTCCATAGTCGGGGGTTTGGCGGGGAGAGTCAAGAGTCCGCGCGGTTTTTGCGCCGAACACGGGAAACAGCAGTTCAGTTCGGTTTATGGTGAGGGTTTTGTCGGGGCGATGTGACAGGCCGCCCCGATGGTTTGCTGAACCGGAGTGTAACGGAAGAACAGGTCATCCGTCCCTGCCGGTTATTTCCCGCGCTCTTTGCGCCTGCCGCCGTCCGGCTTCCTGCCGTCCGGTGTGGCGCTGCCAAAAATCACGTCCGGCTGGGCGCGAATCGCCTCCTGAATCCGGATGATCTCGTCCAGCCCGATGATCTCCAGCAGGCGGTCGGAAATCACCTGCGGAAGCTGCTCGCGCTTCAGCCGGGCGAAGTCCACGCGGCTGTTGACGCCATGCCGCAGCAAATCCTCTGCCAGCACATGCGGCATTTCCGGGGAAGCGACCAGCTTGGCCTGCTCGATGGTTTTGTCGAGATCGAAATCCAGACCAAGCTGCGCCATCATCCGGTAACCGCGAACGGTCGAAGTCACCCGCAGGAAATCGCCAATCGTGTACAGATGCAGGCTGTTCAGCCGCTGAATCACGACCTCGGCCAGATTGGGAATCACCGACAGCGGGCGGTCGGTGCCGGCGGGCAGCGGCAGGCCGATGGCCTCGTCCGCTTCGGCGGGGCGCACCGTCAGCCGGATGCGGGTTAACTGATGCGGCGGATCATCGCTCTCTGCCGGCGTGACCAGCACCTGCCCATCCGGGCCAACGCGCAGCCGCACCGGCACGTCCAGTTCCACCTCGTTCATCAGGTAGCGCCCGGCCTCGGTGGCGGAACCGGCCAGCGACCGCTGCACGCCGGTGAGCGCCTGCACCAGACTCTCGCCCAGTTCCTGGATCGTCAGTTCCGCCATATCACTCACTCCGCTGCCGGGAAACGTAGCGGTAGGATACGGTCACACGTCCGCGCCCCTCAAAACGTGGGGCAAGGGTAAGGCCGGTCTGCTCACTGCTGCTGCGTCTGGGCACAACGGTTATCCGGGTAGGGAAGTGGACGCGGCACTGGCGCAGCGTCAGGGCGCTGGGCGGAATCCCCTCCTCGTCCCAGCGTTCCAGACTGGCGCGCGCCCGGTCATCCAGCGCCTGCTGTGCTGCCACCATGCCCCGCGCACACGCTGTCATGAGGTGATCGAGCGAAACAATCGTTTTGGGCAGCGACGCAACGGGCAGCCAGAACTCAAATTCGGTGGGAACGGACATGGTTAAACCTTTGCCCACAGGTGGGACAGATCGCCGTTACTGTGCCGGCTGGCGTATCTCCAGGTGAAAGGCCGGGTCGCTGTCACGCGGACTCAGGAACTTCTCCACCCGCCCCGCTGTCTCAGCCTCCCGCGCGGCCTTTTCAAACGCGGCCTGGTTAGCGACCGATTTTGGCCCAATATCCACCACGTTCAGTCTGGCATAATCCTTCGGGTCCTGACAGTGGTGCGAGACGTTGGACGGCCCCAACTGCCGGATTTTGGCCGCCATGTCTGCCTTGATCTGCTCCGGCGATTTGCCCTCGCTGCGCGACTGCACAAACACGTCAATCACCTTATTGCCGCTGCTGGCGTACATCTTGCGTCCGCCGGCCACGCCGCACCCTTTGCAGTCGCCTTCCGGGCGTATCAGGTTGTTGTACATCGCGCGTGCCTGGTCATCGGCATCCCGCAGTGTGCTGGTAATCATGGCCGTTTTTAGCCCGGCAGCCGCCATGATCTCCTTCAGCACTTTTATCGAATGAGCGCTCAACACTTCCGGCCTGGCGTTCTCGCCGAACGTGAAGGTGATGTCGTCCAGCTTCGGCCCTGGCGCAGCGGGACGCCGCGGCTGCGGCGGGGTCGTGCCGAGCAGGCTGTCATAAGGAACGGCAGGCCGCAGCGGGTGCTGCGCCAGCACGGCCACCGAGTCATTAAACCAGCGGATGAATGTATCGCAGTGTTTGCCCGTGCCGATTGGCTCCTGGCGCAGCTTCCAGCGGTTCTGCGCGCCGGTCTGGTGGGCGATGGTATCGGCGTTGTATGCCGCCGCCACCACGGGCGGGTCAAACAGCGTCAGCGAAACGCGCGCCTGCATGGCGATGTAGGCCGTGCCGGCTTCGATGCAGCGCGACACTTCCAGCAGGTCCTGGCTGGTAAGGTCTTTGCGCTGCAACGCCTGCCGCGCCTTCAACAGCTTCATCTGCATCAGGCCGACCTTGACCTTGTCCGGCGTGGTATCGTCAGACGTGTATCCCGGCAGGCGGCGATACGCCCTGTCATCGCCGCCGGACTCGGTACAGATGGTCGCTACGATCAGCGCGCAGGGCACGCGGTATTTTTCAGCATAGGTGTTGATGACCCTGCCATACGTTTCCCAGATGCGCGTGGCTGTCAGCGGCGCACCTTTGGTACGTTCGACGCCGCCGTTCTCGATCTCAACGCCGTTGCTCGTCAGCCGCCAGCGGATGCTGTCCTGAAAGACGTTGTGAAAATCGGTGAGCGCCATAACGGTTAGATGCTGATCCCCAGCGTTTCGGTGACGAGGCCGAACGAGACGCGAACCAGCGCCGCCGCGCGCGGCGTGGCCGGGTCAAACGCCTGCCCGCCGCGCCGTTCAATGTCAATCAGCAGGCGGCCATTGCTGTCGGTTTCCTGGGCGGCCATCGCAAACGTCAGATCGTTCCGGTCAACACTGACCTGCAGCGACTTGCCGGAGTGCGCCGACCCGTCGGTTTTGGTCAGTTCCGCCGAGATGGTCACTTTCCGCCCCACGACAACCGGCGTACCGCCACTGCTTGATTCGGTGATATCCTCGCTGGCGGTTACGCTCAGGCGCAGACGCGGGCCTTTTTGCAGGATGAATGGGCGCGGCAGTTGGATGTCGTCGCGCGGCTCCAGTGTGGCTTCCATGTGCATCGAACCGGCGGCCTTGTCGGTCGAAGTCGTTGTGACCGTGTTCGTCCTGGAGTAATCAAAATTGGTATCTGCCGAAACGCCAAAACTGCCCATCCCAAAGCCAAAGGCCGCGCTGGAATCCATACCTGCTTTCGTCTTGCTGATGTTGAAGCCGTTGGCCGAGTTAAACTCCGACACCGTCATATCAGCTTCCAGGTACACGCGGGACCACTTGTACGCCGTTGGCATCAGGTAGTTGATGAGCGGCAGCTTCTGCATGATGATATTGCCCTGCGCCATCGTGCCGTCGTCATCGTTGACCACCTGCTCGAAGATGGCGATCACGTCAATCTGCGTTTCGGACAGGACTTTGGCCGTCTTCACCAGCGTTTTGTCCAGTTCTTCCTGCGCTTCGGCGACGGCCAGCCCAACGCTCTTGACAAACGAGCCAAACGCCGGCCCGCCGCGTTCCAGTTCATCGGTGATGTCGGACTCCGAGGCTTCCACCGGTACGGCTTGTGCCGACACCGCCAGGGAGGCCGCGGCATCGTTCGCCAATCGCACCGGCGCCGCCGCTGCCTGGCGCGCCAGTTCGCCGGCCTGTTCGGCGGCGGGCAGCATGGCAGCCGACAGCGGTTCGGTATCTGTCACAGGCTGTTCCTGCTTGGGGTCAGGGGGATTCTTGGACGCCATATATTTCCCTCTCATTCCTTCCGGTAATCTCAGGCTGTCCCATCAGCATAAAAACCCCGCATGACAGGATCGTGACAGCAGCGTGACAGAATCCTACCCTCACCCATAAAAATGGGGCGACCGGTCCAGCCGCCCCGTTCATTCTTCGCTATGCAGTTCCCGTGTCTCTGCGCCTCGGTAACTCCATGTTACACTTTTCTCTGCTGCTTTTCACTCTGTACTCGGCGCTCGTCCCTCATCCCTATCCTGTCACCGGCACGGCGTTCAGGTCGCCGCTCAGGTTGCCGTACCGGCTGGACACCCAGCCGCTTTGCCCCTGGTAGTTGACCTGAATCCACGCGCCATCGGTGGTACGTCCCACTACGTCCACCGTCGTATCAAACGTCAGCGTGCCGAGGATGGCCGCGCTGGTGCTGGGGCCGCCCCGGAAGCGGACGTTGTTGGTGATGGTCAGGGTGATGCCGGTCGGCGCGCCGGGCGGATTGCCGCCGGCGTTGGGCGCTGGCGCGCTTTCCGGCACCGGCTGGCCGCTCTCCCAGGCGGCGATCAGCGGGCGCAGCGTATCCAGCGCTGCCGTGCCAAAGTTCTGGCTTGGCTCGATATGCGAGTTTTCAAAATACTCGTTCCAGCTCACAATCAGAATCACGTTCGCGCCGCTGTTGGCCGCGCCTTCCCAGCTTCGCGTCAGGAAGCTGCTGCCGCCGCGATCCTGCGGGTCGGTCGGGTTGCTGCGCCCGGCAATGCGTGATTCGTCCCAGCCGGGCAGCACCGTCGGCGTGTAGAACCAGCCGCCGGCATTCTGCACGTTCCGCATCCACTGCGCCGCGACCGCGCCGGGATTGGCTGCCCAGGCGGTGTTAAACAGGTACAGGCCGTCAAACACCGGGATAAACTTGGTGCTGGTGCCTTCCGCTACCCAGATGGTATTGCGGTTCGGGTCTACCTGGTCGCGGATGTTCTGCCAGTCGCCCACGGAGAAGCGCGCCTGATTCCAGAAGTAAATCACCGGCTTGCCGTCGTAGCGCAGGTAAGCCGGGTGATTGGCGCGGTCGTTGATGAGGTAACGCAGCGTTTCCAGCACTTCGTCGGTGGTGGCGTTGTAGCCGCCTTCCTGCATATCCACCGACGCGCCAATGCCGAAGCCGCGCGCCGAGGCCTGGTCGAGCAGGGCGTTAAAATTCTGGTTGGTCAGGTTGTCACCCTTCGGCCCAAACCAGCTGACGATAAAAGCGTCAATGCCGGCGCTCTTGGCTTCGTCAATCTGCCGCCCCAATGCCCCGCCATCGCGTGAGTCGTAGGGGTTGGCGGGTCGGTCGGTCAGGCGGCCATCGCCCCAGGTATCGCCCGTATACCAGCCGAAGTAGTAGGCCCACACCTGCCGTCCGGCAGCGTGCACCGGCTGCGACTGAACACCGAACCCGGCTACGATCAGCACGGCCAGCGCGGCTACCAGGACGCGAATTGTCGTTCGCATACGATTATAACTCCTGTAAACGTGTTTTATGTGGTTGGAACAACCGTTCGGTTGCAGACGCATTATAGCGGAAAACAGCGGCCTGACGGGGTAGGAAGAAGGTACGGCGCGGCAAAAAGGAGGCAGAGAGTGGTGAAATGTGTGGTTATGTCGGGACACGCTATAGTGTGTCCTGACATCGTATAGCTTCACAATTCCCCACTCCCGTCTAGCATGGAAAGTGTCGCAATTTGGGAGACAATGCTATACTCTGTGTTAATTCTTCCTGACAGACTCGGTTCATTCCCGGCGAGGTGAGCAATGCCCAGTTTCCCAGCGCATGAAGCACCGGCCCATTCCGCCAACACTTTACCCGTTGCCCTGCACGGCAAGCTCATCGGGCGCGAAAAAAGCCTGGCGCAGGTCTATTCCCAGTTGAAGATGAACCATCCCGTGCTGATCTATGGCGCGGCGGGCATCGGCAAAACCGCCCTGGCCGGGACACTCGCCAGCGCCTACACTGAACTGCCGGGCGGGGTGCTGTGGCTGACGGTCAACGACCATTCACTGGAAGAACTGATCGTGCGCGTGGGGCGCGCGCTGGGGGACGAGGACATTGCCAACAGCGATACGCCGCTGGGCATGGTTGGCGCGGTTGCCAGCCTGCTGACGGCCAGCAAGCCGCTGCTGGTGCTGGACGGCAAACACGACCCCCAGGCGACAGCAGATTTTATTACCCGCTGCGCCGATGGCCTGCCGGCGCTGGTGGTTGCCAAGGACCAGCTTGACGGCCCCTGGACGCCATATGAACTGGCGCAACTGGACGAAGAAGCGGCTATCACCATGCTGCGCGAGTATGCCGGTCTGGAAGGGCAGCCGGACGTGGATGCCGATCTGGACGAACTGGCGAGCATCCTCGATTACACACCGCTGGCGATTGCGATCGCCGCCGGGACGATGCGCATGGCGAAGCAGTCCCCCGCCGATTATCTTCAGGCATTTGAGCAAATCCCGTCCAGCGCCGGGGCGACGCCGCAGCTTCTGGCGCTCACTGTCGGCTTTCGCAGCCTCAACAGCGCCCTGCAGGGGCTGATGCTGATGATGGGCGCGATTTTCACCGGGCAGGGATCGCCGGAACTGTTGAGCATGGTCAGCGGCGCGCCTGCCGACACCATCCAGCAGGTGATGTCCATGCTCGCCAACAACTATTTTGTCGAGCAGTTTGAACGCTACGACGCGCCCTATTACCGCCTGCACGATGTCACCCATGCCTTCGCCGAAACCTGGCTGCGCGGCTCCGGGCGGCTGGAATCGCTGCAAACGAAAGTGCGCGATACGCTGGTGGACTATGTTAAGAAGTATGCCGGCGATGATGATAAGCTGGCGGCGGAGATGGATAACGTCATGGCCGCCGCGCGCTGGAGCGCCGACAATGGCGACCGCGACACCGTTAACCAGCTTGTGGTCAGCCTGATGCAGGCCGGCGATTTTGTGAACGAACGCGGCTACGTCTACGACCTGCTGCAACTGCGCCGGCTGGCGTCCAGCTTCACCACGCCGTTCCCCGCCTATCCACCCCCACCACCGGAAGAAATGACTCTCGCCGCTTCGCCAACGGCAACGCTATGGGATACGGTCGAACGCCGGTCGGCGGTGTCGGCAGCGGTGCTGCCGGGCGCGGACGATGAAGACGAGGAGGAATTTGACGAGGAGGCGTTGGCCGTACTCGAAGACGAGGAGCTGGACGAGTTCGAGGACGAGGACGAAACTGCCGACGAACCCGCACTGCCCGGCGCGGATACCGACGAGATGCCCGGTGAACTGACCGAAACCGCCCGCCTGCAGGCGGTGCTGCGGCAGGCACGCCAGCAGGGGGATACGCAGCGTCAAATCGAACTGCTGACGCAAATCGGCAGGCTGTACACCGACCAGCGCCAGCACAACGAGGCGATTCCGGTCTACACCGAACTGCTGAACACTCACGAATCGCTGGATGACGAAGAAGGGATGCTGCGGGCGCTCGACACCCTGTCGGCGCTGATGGTCAAGACCGACAATTCCAGCGCGGCAGTGATGCACGCCACGCGCGGCATTAACCTGGCCGAAGCGCTGGACGATGACGACACGCGAATGCACCTGCTGGTCACACTGGGCGACGCACGCCAGCAGCTTGGCGACAGCGGCGAAGCGGTACGTGCCTACGGGCAGGCGCTGGAGATCGCTCGCAACCGCGACGATGAGCAGAACGAAGCGTTAATCCTGTTTAAGCTCGGCCACGCGCAGTTGGACAACAGCGACCCGGATGGCGCGGCGCAGACCTGGGAGCAGGCGCTGAAGCTGTTCCGCGCCCAGGGCAAACGCGATTACGAAGGCCGCGCCCTGGGTGGGCTGGGCAACGCTTACGGCGAACTGGGGCGCTGGACGGAGGCCATCAACTTCCACACCTCGGCGCTGCACATCGCCCGCGAGGTGAAAGACAAAGAGGAGGAGGCGCTGCAACTGAGCAATCTGGGACAGGCGGCGGTCGAAGCCAACCAGCTTGGGCAGGCGGTGCTGCGCTTCCGGCAGGCGCTTCACCTGGCGTACCAGTCCAACAACCGCGATAACATCGTCAGCAGCATCGTGGACCTGGTGCGGCTGCTGGTGGAAAGCCGCCGCCATCTGGCGATTGCCGAAGTGCTGATTAACGAGGCAGCGGCGCTGGAACCGGGTGACCGGGACGTAACCCGCCTGAAAGAGCGTGTATCCAATGAACGGCGGCTGGCGGAAGCCGAAGGCGTGACCTTCATCGAAGTGCGCGGCACCCCGCAGGAGTACGCCGCCAACGCCTACGCCCAGCTTGAGGCGTAAGGAAGCAATACAGCAGGGGCGAACCGCCGGTTCACCCCTGCATTTCTTCTTGTCTTTTCTGACAACTGATAACTGATAACTGGAAACTTCCCCTGCGGCAGCCACCCCGCCGCTTTATTATCCCCGCCGAAGCTGTTAAAATTGCGCCTGCTATCCCGTAAGGGTCGTGGCAATGGTTGCGTGGATATTCTGTCGAGAGGAGAAGTTTCGCATGAAGCAACACCGGCTCCTGATTTTGCTGGTCGTGCTGCTCACCGTCCTGACCGTGACTCTGGTCGCGGCGCAGGACGCGGTTGAACTCCGTATCACCTGGTACAACGATGGCAACGAAGGTGAAGTCCTGCGCGAACTGCTGGATCGCTTCGAGGCCGACAATCCAGGTATTACGGTCGTGCTGGATGACATCGGTTATGCCGACCCCAACGTGTATCATTCCACGATTCAGGCGCAGGTGGAAGCGGGCGACCCACCCGATCTGGCACGCGTCAATAACGTGGCGCTGTTTATCGGCGATTATCTCGATTTGCGCCCGCTGGTAAAGGATGCCACTTATTACGAAACCAGCTTTAGCGAAGCGGTGCTGAACTCGCTCCGCGCCGGCGAAAACGATACCGGCATCTATGGCTTCCCTCTCCAGTTTACGATCACTGCGCCGTTCATTAACCGCACCCTGTTTGAACAGGCCGGTATTGAAGTCCCCAGCGATACCAGAGACGACGTGACCTGGGACGAATGGGCCGAGGCCGCCAAACAGGTTGCCGACGCGACCGGCACGCCGTTCGCCATCGCTTACGAGCCGCGCGGCCACCGCTTCTGGGGTTTTGTGATTTCCGAAGGCGGTTCGTGGTTCGACGAGGAAGGCAATTTCAAAGTGGATAGCCCCGGCTTCCGCACCGCCGCCGAAAAACTGATCGGCTGGAATCAGAACGGCCTCAGCGACGCGACCATCTGGGCAAACCTGCCGGATGGCCCCAGCCTGGCCCGCGACCAGTTCACCAACGGGCAGGTTGTTTTCCTGTACAGCGGCAGCTTTGCCGTTGGCGGGCTGGCGAACGCGATTGGCGATACCTTTGACTGGTCTGCCGTGCCGAACCCCAGCGGCCCCGGTGGCAGCACCGGCAGCCCCGGCGGTTCGCTGCTGGTGGCGTTTGCCGGTACGAAACACCCCGAAGAAGTCGCCAGACTGATGGACTTTCTGACGCAGGAAGAGGTGCTGGCGGAATTCAGCCAGCGGTCATCGTTCCTGCCCGGCCACCTGGGACTGGCGGAAAAAGGGCTGGATTACGAGGCCAACGCCGATGTCCTGAAAGTGCTGTCGGCGGAAATCCCGAAGATTCACGAACAGGCTTACCGCCTCCAGTACAGCGAGTATGCCTTCACCTACAACCGCCCGATTGACAACCGACTCAGTCAGGTCATCGTCGGCGACCTGACGCTGGATGATGCGATTATCGCCATTCAGCAGGACGTAGACGAAGCGATCAAAAACGCGCAGGCCGGCTAATCGGCGCTCACCGCGGGGCGCGGCGCACGCGCCCCCTTCTTGCTCAACAGCCACAGGACCCTTCATGACCGATATTCCCTACGATAAACCCAGGGTCGTCCGCTTCCGGCTGCCGCTGGGTTTTCTGTCCGATCTGCTGCACGGGGCGATGCACCTCGTTGATCTGGTGGTTGTTCCCGTGCAGCGGCGGCTGGGAACGCAGCGCATGGCGTACTTCTTCGTGCTGCCGAACCTGCTGATCTTCGCCGTCTTCATCCTGCTGCCAATGCTGCTCAACTTCTATTACGCTTTCACCGGCGGCAGCGCGCTCTACCCGCAGGATCGCCCGTTTGTCGGCACGGACAACTTTGAGGCGCTGTTTAACTGCCAGAATGTGTTCAGCCCCAACCCAACCACCTGCCAGGAGGATATCTTCTGGCGCGCCGTGCTGAATACCGGCACGTTTGTGGTGTTCCAGGTGGGCGGCATGGTGTTGTTTGCGCTGGTCACGGCACTGGCGCTCAACCGCAAAATCCGCTGGCGCGGTTTTTTCCGCAGCGTGTTTTTTTACCCGGTGCTGCTGTCGCCGGTGGTGGTGGCGCTCATCTGGAAGTGGATTTTGCAGCGGGATGGACTGCTGAATGCGCTGCTGATCGCTTTCGGCAGCGACCGCATCCAGTTTTTGCTCGACCCCAACTGGGCGCGCTTCTGGGTAATCTTCGTCAGCATCTGGGCGCAGATGGGCTTTTACACGCTGATTCTGCTGGCCGGGCTGCAATCCATCCCGGCGGAACTGTACGAGTCGGCGCAGATTGACGGCGCGTCGTCGTGGAATCGCTTCCGCTACGTGACGCTGCCGCTGCTGATGCCGACGCTGCTGGTGGTGGTGGTGCTGTCGCTGATCCGCGCGGTGCAGGTGTTTGACCAGGCGTTTGCGCTGACCGGCGGCGGCCCCGGCACGGCGACCACCTACGTCGTGCAGTACATCTACAACACCGGCTTTACCAGTACTAGCCGGCAGGCAGGACTGGCCGCTGCCGCGTCGGTGGTGCTGGCAGGCGTGCTGATGCTGCTGACTGTCACCCAACTGCGGCTGGGGCGGCGAGCGGAGGTGGAGGAAACGTGAGAACCGTTCTCGACTTTCTCACCAACACGCGCGGCAAACGGCAGCTATCACGCGGGGACTGGATAACCTACATTTACCTGTCGTTGGGCACGGTGCTGATGTTCGGGCCGGTGATCTGGCTGGCACTGTCGTCGTTTAAGCCACAGTCCCAACTGGTGCGCTTCCCGCCGACACTGCTGCCCTACCGGCAGGAGACAGTGACGGTCGCTGGCTACGAGCAGCCGCTTGACCTGTATACCGTCACGCTGCCGAACGGCACAACCCGGCGGCTGGCGCAGGTGTCCCGCGTGGGCATCGAAGCGCGCATGATAGACCCGGCCCAACCGGACGAGATCATCACGGTGAACATCAAGGACCGGCAGCCGGTCGAGTCGCTGTACTTTGGCGCGGACAATTATTTGCGTGGCGTGGTGGCGTTTGACTTCTGGCGCTACTTCCGCAACAGCGCCATCGTGACGGTGGTTTCGACGCTTATCACGCTGCTGGTGAACAGCATGGCCGCCTTCGGCCTCAGCAAATACCGCTTCAAGGGGCGCGACGTCATCTTTGTTATCATCCTCAGCACGCTGATGGTGCCGCTGTCGGTCATCCTCGTACCCGTGTATCTGGTCATCAACGAAATCGGCTGGAATAACAACCTGATCGGCGTGATCGTCCCGGCGGCGGCCACGCCCACCGGCGTGTTTCTGCTGCGCCAGTACATGCTGACCATCCCGGACGAACTGCTGGACGCCGCCCGGATTGACGGCGCCAGCGAATGGCGCATTTACTGGCAGGTGGTACTGCCGCTGGCCGGGCCGGCGCTGGCCGTGCTGGCGATCTTCTCCGTGACATGGCGCTGGAACGATTTCCTCTGGCCGCTGATCGTCCTCAGCCGCAAGGAACTGTTCACACTGCAAATCGGCCTGAACTCGTTCCAGGGCGAATTTAACACCCAGTGGGATATGGTGCTGGCGATGACGGTGCTGACGCTACTGCCGATCACGGTCGTGTTCGCCTTTTTGCAGCGGTACATCACAACCGGTATTGCGACGACGGGGCTAAAATAGTCATCAGTCGTCAGTTTTCAGACCAAAGACTATGACTGGAGACTGTTGACTGGTAACTGGCAACCGGAAATTTTTACCGTACAATCCATTTATTAACCGGTAAATGTCACTTGTGGAAGCAATGAACGTTCTGGTCGTCGGGCAGTCGGGCGGGCCAACCGCCGTGATGAACACTTCTCTCGCGGGACTGCTCGGCGCTGCCCGCTTTTCAAAAATCTACGGCCTCGCGCACGGGCTGGAAGGCGCGCTCCATGACCAGTTCCTTGATTTAAGCCACCTCACGGGCGAAACGCTTGACCGGCTGGCGCGCACTCCGGGCGCGGCGCTTGGCTCCAGCCGTCGGCGGCTGGACGAGGGCGAGTTTGAGCGCGTGCTGGATGTGTTTCAAAAACACAGCGTGGATGCCCTCGCCTACATCGGCGGCAACGGTTCGATGTGGGTGGCGCATCATCTGGCAGAACGGGCAGCGGCGCGGAAGTATGCGCTGCGGGTGATCGGCATCCCCAAGACGGTAGACAATGATCTGGCAGCGACCGACCATTCACCCGGTTATGGCAGCGCGGCGCGCTTCCTGGCGCTGGCCGCGCGTGACACTGGGCTTGACCTGGAAGCGATGACCACCTTCGATGACGTGGTGATTCTGGAAACGATGGGACGCGACTCCGGCTGGCTGGCGGCGGCCTCGGCGCTGCTCAAGCAGCAGGCAGACGACGCGCCGCATCTGGTCTACGTGCCGGAAATTCCATTTGACGACGAACGCTTTTTGAACGACGTGGCCGCTGTTCACGGATGGCTGAAGCGCGCTTATATCGTGGTTGGCGAAGGCATCCGCTACACGGGCGGGGCATTTGTTGGCGCGGCGACAAATGGCGTCACCGACATGCTGGGGCGGATGGTGCACGGCGTCAACGATGGGCCGGGTATGGTTCTGGCGCGGCTGGTGCGGGAACGCCTGGGCTTGCAAACACGCTGCTTTCGCCCCGGCAACATCGGGCGCTCATTCAGCGCGTGTGTGTCGGAAGTAGATGAGACTGAGGCGCGGCGCGTGGGCGAATGCGCTGCGACCGCGCTGGCTGATGGGCACAACGACGTAATGGTTGCGTTGGGACGGGTGATGGATGAAAGGTATAGGGGCGGGTCTGAGACCCGCCCCTACAAAGCGGATATCCATCTCGTTCCACTCCTTCACATCATCAACAAACACAAGTACCTGCCCCGCGAATACATCAACGCTGAGGGCACGATGATTACACCCGCGTTTGTCGAGTACGCGCTGCCGTTGATCGGCGACGTGCCGCCGGTTGTGCGCTTTATACTGTAGGGGCGAACCGCCGGTTCGCCCCTACAAAAGACCATCAATCGTAGGGGCACGGTGTGCCGTGCCCCTACACACAAAGGAGAAGTTTTGTTGACCACCAATTACACCATCACGAACTACCGCTTTGATCTCGAAGCGTTTTTCCCGATGCGGATTTTTGACCGCATCACCGAAATCCGCGTGGACGCGCCGGAGATCATCGAGCAGCAGGCCAAACTGCGCCAGCGCCGTGCCAAACTCGCGCCGCAGGGTAGGCTGACCATCCTCGCTGCCGACCACCCCGGACGCGCCATGACGGCGGTGGGCAGCAACCCGTTGGCGATGGGCGACCGCCAGCAGGTGATGGGGCGTGTCCTGCGCGTGCTGGTGGCGACCGAATTTGACGGCTTTATGTCCACGCCGGATATGATCGAAGACCTGCTGATTCTGGATTATCTGGTGCAGCAGGGCGGCGGGCCGTCGTTCCTCGACAACCGTGTGCTGATCGGCTGTATGCAGCGCGGTGGCGTGAACGGCATCACCGGCGAAATCGAAGACCGCTTCACCGCCTACACGGCGGAATCGCTGCACCGCTTCCGGCTGGATGGCGGCAAGATGCTGATTCGCTACGTCCCGGACGACGAACGGACGCTCAGAACGATTGAATACTGCGCCCGCGCCATCACCGAACTGAACCAGTACGACCTGCCGGCGTTTGTCGAACCGCTGCGCATGGATTTCAGGGATGGCAAGTGGGTGATGAACAACACCGCCGACGAGTTAATCAGGCCGGTCGGCGTGCTGGCGGCGCTTGGCGATTCCGCGCGCCACACCTGGCTCAAACTGCCGTACTGCGAGGACTTCCGCCGCGTGGCGATGGCAACCGCGCTGCCGATCATCCTGCTCGGCGGGCCGTCGAAGGAAGACCCGCGCGGCATGTATCAGGAGTTTGCCGCCGGCATCCGGGCGCGCGCCAACGTCCGCGGCGCGATGGTGGGACGCAACGTGACCTTCCCCGGCGCGGACGACCCCGCAGCGGTTGCCCGCGCCGTGCACGAAATCCTGTATCGCGGCCTCTCACCCGACGACGCCACCGGTCTGACGATGCAGAGCCGGGACCTGGAGATGGACTTTTTGACACGGTACATCCGGTAGTTGCCAGTTGCCAGCTACCAGAAAAGAGTCAGGTATTTTTCCCTGTTCAGTCATGACGAGCGAATCCGTCGGCGGTGGACGAATAAAATCAGATTTTCAATCTCTGGAAACGGGAAACCGGCAACTCGCCAGTTTAGGCTGACGAGAGGCGGCTGTACCTACAATAAAACTGGTGGCAGCGCCCGCACTATTCCCGATTGTCTGGCTGCACCAAAAGGCTTTATGTGAATGAAAACCGTTTTTGTGATCGAACCGGAAGATAATGTTGGTACGGCAGTCCACGAAGATTGCATTAAAAAGGGGGACGCGGTTTACACGACCGGGCGGGTATCCAACCTCAGGCTGACGGCCACTGCCGATATTCCTCATGGCCACAAAATGGCGCTGCGCCTTATCAGGCAGGGCGAACGAATCATCAAATACGGTCTAACGATTGGCACGGCCAGGACGGACATTCAGCCGGGCGATCACGTCCATCGGCATAACGTGGATACCAGCCGGGAACACAGCGGCCTGATTCTGGCGCGGCGGTGACAGCCCGGTAGCCAATTTGATCCAGGGCTATAATGGGTGAGACGTTCAAGGAGACAAACCTGTGACCAGTCATTCCGTTCGATTACTGATTCCAGCCCTGACGCTGGTGGTCAGCGTGCTGGTGCTGGCGCCGGTGTTCGGGCAGGCGCAGCCGGCAGATGACACCTGCACGGCGCTGGCGCAGCGCGCGCTGGAGGAAGTCGGCCAGAGCTGCGCCGATATGGACCGTAACACCGCCTGCTACGGCTTTAACCGCGTCGGCGCGACCTTCTTTGAAGAACCCACCGACGATATTTTCAGCAAACCGTCCGACCGTACCCCCATCAATACCCTGTCCTCCATCCAGACGACGCCGCTGGACGAAGCCCTGGAAACCTGGGGCATCGCCGTGCTGCGCCTTCAGGCCAATATCCCCAACACGCTGCCGGGGCAAAACGTCGTCTTTATACTGATGGGTGACACGCAGGTGCAGAATGCTGTCCCTGCCGACCAGGTGGCACCGGCCTCGGACGCAACGGTGGACGTGGTAGCGAAAACCCGCGCGCGCCTGCGCAGCCTGCCCAACGCACTGGCAAACGTGCTGACGGTGGCCGAATCAGGCCAGGCGCTGCAGGCTGACGCGATTGACCCGTCCGGCCAGTGGCTGCGTGTGGTGCTGAACGGCGTGCCGGGCTGGATGAGCCGCGACATCCTCTCCGAAGCCGATTTCTCCACGCTGCCGGTATTAACCGAAGAAACCCGCGCGCCGATGCAGTCGTTTTACCTGACCACCGGCCTGGGCGATCCAGAGTGCAACGAAGCGCCGTCCATGCTGATCGTACAGGGGCCGAAGGGCGTGAAAATTGACCTGACGGTGAACGAGGCCAATATTCAGCTTGGTTCGACGATCATCCTGCGCCTGCTGGACGAAAACACGATGGAAATCACGGTGCTGGACGGGCAGGCCATCGTCAACAACCTGATCGTACCGGCGGGCTTCAAAGCGACCGCGCCGGTCAATCTGCCCGGTGACGAGGGCGAACCGGAAGGGACGCCGGAGCCGGAAGGCACGCCCGCGCCGGAGGGAACGGCTGAGCCGCCGCAGCTTACGCAGGTATTCGGTCCGGTTATCAGCGGCCCGTGGCAGGGCTGCCGACCGCTGACGCCGGAAGAACGCGCCGCGCTGCAAACGCTGACCGGCCTGCCGCTGAGCATCCTCAATTACCCCATCACCGTCCCCGATCAAACCAGCGCCTTCTGCCTGCCGCCGGGCGCGGCCCCGCCTGCGGACAACAACGGCCCGCAGACGACGCCGGAGCCGGTGACGATTGTGGACTGCCGCACCTTCCGCGCGACCTCACCACTGGATGGGGCCGCCTTTGGCCTGCAGACGTTTTACTGGGACCCCGCGCCCGGCGCGACCAGCTACCGGGTGAACCTGTTCCGCGCCGATGGGTCGCTGGCCGGTTCGTTTGACTCGGCGGGCGTGGCGACCAACCTGACCGCCAATACGTCCGTCGCCAGCGGCGCGTTCCAGTTCTCGTGGAACGTCCAGGCGCTGCTGCATGGGCAGGTCGTCTGCACCAGCCAGACCGTGACCATCCCGCTGGCGCCGCCACCACCAGAGCCAACGATTGCGCCACAGGTTACACCGGAGGAAACGCCGGTAGAGACACCTTTCTTTTAGTGTCTATCCATAAACCCTTCGTAGGGGCGCGGCAATGGCTGCGCCCTCGTTCGGTTAGGATAACCAGTAGCGCGGCAATCGCTAAACCGGGCAGCCATACACGGTATGTAATCACAATACCAGCCCCTGCGATCATAGCAACCTAAAATTCCATTTATTATAAACTCGTATTTCATGGAGATAACGTTAAATTCAACGGAGGCTACCGCCGCCCGCCGCCTTTATACTCCGCCCCCAGGGCATACACGGCGCGGCGCTCCCAGCCGGACATGCCCGCAATCGCGCGCGCGGCGCGGCTCAACGGTTCGCCCGCGTCCAGGCGCAGGTACAGCGCGGTGCGGACTTTCGTTTCGTCCCATATCTCCCGCGCTTCGGCGGGTTTGCCGCCGATAACCAGCGTGATTTCGCCGCGCGGCGGCGTTTGCTGGAAGTGCACCAGCACCTCGCTCGCCGTCCCACGCCGGAATTCCTCGAACTTCTTGCTCAGTTCGCGCGCCACGCACACCGGCCTGTCGCCAAGCGCCTGCTGGATGGCGGCCAGTGTGTCGGTCAGGCGGTTGGGGCTGTCGTAGGCCACCAGCGTGCGCGGCTCGTCGGCCAGGTCAGTCAGCAGTTCCAGCAGCGCCTTCGGCTTACGCGGCAAAAATCCCAGGTAGATGAAGCTGTCGGTCGGCAGCCCGGACCCGACCAGCGCCGGCAGCAGCGCGTTCGCGCCCGGCAACGGTTCGACGCGCGCGCCGCGCCGGATGGCCGCGCCGATCAGCTCATAGCCGGGGTCGGAGATGCCCGGTGTGCCGGCGTCCGAGACCAGCGCCACGTCGCCGGTTGCCAGCGCCTCAAAAATGGCGTCGAGTTTGGTCAGCTTATTGTGTTCGTGGTAGCTGGTCAGCGGTGTGATGATGCCGTAATGGTCGAGCAGCACGCGCGTGGTGCGGGTGTCCTCGGCAGCGATGAGCACGGCTTCCTTGAGCACGCGCAGCGCCCGCAGCGTGATGTCTTCCAGATTGCCAATCGGCGTCGGCACGACGTAGAGCGTTCCCATAGTGTTACATCCCTAAAATGTAGGGACACGATCTATCGTGTCCCTACGGTTCGTCGTGATTGATATTACGGTCAACAACGGGGGATGGTCAAGACAGACCGGCGCGCAAAAACTGCCGTACCAGCGGGTGGCCGAAGCGCCCGATGTACTGCGCCACTAGCCAGGCGTCCTGCTCCGATGGCCTGAGCGCCTGCAGCGTGACGTGAACGCGGCTGGCCGGGGCGCGGCAGAAGCCGATCAGGTACCGTTGCTCGATAGTGCTGTCTTCCTCGTGGTAATCAATCATTGGCAGGCGGTTGACGATGTAATAGGTTTCAGTCTGGAAGCGTTCGGTACGGCGGTTCTGCCGGATGTTGCAGCGTAGCCGCGCCAGAGCCGCGCCAAGCTGCGCCGACCACTCGTACATGGCTTTCACATCGCTGCATTCGCCGGTCAGCGTTTTCATCGAGCGCGCCCGGAAGGTGTAATCCATGCGGTGCAGCCGGTGCAGGTTGTCCAGAATCCCTTGACATAGCCCGATCAGCCGCGCCAGCGCCTCGTCCGGCGAATGGCAGACCCCCACCAGATAGCCTTCAAAGCCCGTGCCGTTGTCGAAGAACGGATTGCGCAGCTTTCGCACCGTTTCCCAGGCCAGGAACGGGCGCTCGTAGTGGCGGCTGGGTTTCACCAGCGTGTCCAGCGGGATGTCATCCAGGTGAATCCACCAGTAGATCGGCATGGCAAATGGGACTTCGTTTTCGATTTTGAGGAGGGGTTCGGTGGACATAATAGGGGAGATTCGGCTATCCAACAACCTGCTCTGATTATAACACACGGTACGCCCCCGAACAGAGCGGACTGCCCACAGCCAAAAAGCGTCCTCAGGTATTCCATCGAGGTGAACCGGTGTACCCCTTCCTGTCCCATCCCCTGTCCTAGCGAAAAATCCGCTAAGTGGTGCATGGCAGCCGTAAGATTTCCGGTTATGATGAAACTATCTGGAGGTTTACTGTAAGGAGACCGGACATGGCAGACAAGAAGGCCCGACGGGGTTTTGCC
The DNA here is from genome assembly GCA_016223085.1 of Chloroflexota bacterium. Lineage (GTDB taxonomy): Bacteria > Chloroflexota > Anaerolineae > Aggregatilineales > Phototrophicaceae > CFX2. The sequence goes on along the minus strand of JACRPS010000016.1, from coordinate 2,574 downwards.
TCAATGGACCAGGAGAAGCAGCGCGAAATCGCCAGCAAAGGTGGGCGAGCGGCGCATGAAAAAGGCACCGCGCACGAATTTACGTCAGATGAGGCGCGGGAAGCAGGCCGTAAAGGTGGCGAATCGGTCAGCCGTGACCGCGAACACATGGCTGAAATCGGACGCAAAGGCGGCCAGTCATCACATGGCCGCCGCAACCGCGATGAGGAGCGCGGCGATCACCGCAGTTAGACCCCCGGAAAATGAAACCGACAGGGCGGGCGCAGTGCCCGCCCTTATGTTTGGGCGTAAACAAAGCGGCGGATCGTCTCCAGCAGATCACGCGGGCTGGTCGGCTTGGTTAAAAAGCCGTCCGCGCCCAGCGCCAGCGCCTCTGACCGCACTGCTTCCTGGCCGTTGGCTGTCAGCATCACCACCGGCAGCGTGGCATAACGTTCATCGGCGCGCAGGTGTCGTAATAGTGTCAGGCCGTCCATCTGCGGCATCCCCACGTCCACCAGTGCCAGATCAAACGACATCTCCTCCAGGCACTTCAGGGCTTCCACGCCGTTATCCGCCATCATGATGTGATACCCCTGGTTGCGCAGCCCCAGTTCCAGTATGCGCTGCATCAACGGCTGATCTTCAACGATGAGAATGTTTGCCATGTTTTGTCCTCGATGGGGTGTGACCGTGCCGAACTGGCTATTTTTTAACCTTCCCCAACCCATTATAACTGTTTTCAAACCATCAAGCCTTAAGTCTGCACTTTTTTTGCAAATTTTTTAGAAGTGCTTCGGCGGCTGAAACAGGCTATCGGGTTCTCATCCTGCATTAGTGGAACGAATTGAAACGGTGCGTTATGCTTATACTCATCCGCCGTTTTTGCAGCCGAATATCGGGATATGTCTGGACTTCCCGTTCCTATACGATGGCATAGCACCTGACCGGCACGGACGGACAGGCCGGTTTACGAAATAACAATACATGGAGATTTTGTTATGGAAAACGCCAAGCTCAGCTTCAACGGTCGGGAATACGAATTTCCCGTGATCGTCGGTACCGAGGAAGAGATCGGCATCGACATGCAGTCGCTGCGGGCAAAAACCAAAGCCATCGCGTTTGACCCCGGTTATGGCAACACCGGGGCGTGTGAAAGCGCCATCACCTATATTGACGGCGACGCGGGAATTCTGCGCTATCGCGGCTATCCGATTGAGCAAATTGCCGCGCTTGCCACCTTTCCGGAAGTGGCGTATCTGCTCATCAACGGCCAGCTTCCGGTGCTGGAACAACTGCGCGAGTTCGAGCGCGAAATCCGCTATCATACCCTCATCCATGAAGACATGAAAAAGGCGCTGGATGCCTATCCGTCAACGGCCCACCCGATGGCGATTTTAGCGGCGATGGTCATTTCGCTCGCCAGCTACTATCACGAAGACGACAGCCCGGAGACAATCAATCTGAATATCATCCGGCTGCTTGCCAAGCTGCCGACGATTGCGGCGTTTTCGTACAAACACTCGGTCGGTCAGCCCTACGTTTACCCGCGTAACGATCTAAGCTACACGCAGAACTTCCTGAATATGATGTTCTGCCTGCCGACGATGGATTACGTCGTGCCGGATGTGCTGGGACGGGCGCTGAATCTGCTGCTCATCCTGCATGCCGACCACGAACAGAACTGCTCGACCTCGACCGTTCGTATGGTTGGCAGCAGCCGCGCCGGCCTGTTCGCCTCGATTGGCGCGGGCATCTGCGCGCTGTGGGGGCCGCTGCACGGCGGCGCGAATCAGGAAGTGATCGAAATGCTGGAAATGATCCGCGACGATGGCGGCAACTACCGCAAGTACGTGGACATGGCGAAGGACAAAAATTCCGACTTCCGGCTGATGGGCTTCGGCCACCGCGTTTACCGTAACTTCGACCCGCGTGCGCAAATTTTGAAGAAATCGGCGGACGAAGTGCTGCAGGCCCTGGGCGTGAATGACCCGCTGCTGGACATCGCCAAGAATCTGGAGGAAATCGCGCTGCGGGACGAGTATTTCATCGAACGCAAGCTGTACCCGAACGTGGACTTCTACAGCGGCATCATCTACCGCGCGATGGGCATCCCAACGAACATGTTCACCGTCATGTTCGCCATTGGCCGCCTGCCCGGCTGGATTGCGCAGTGGAAAGAGATGCGCGCCGATAAACACACGCGCATCGCTCGCCCGCGCCAGATTTACACGGGAGAGCGCGAGCGCCAGTTTGTGCCGATCTTTCAGCGATAGTGCCATAAAATAATGATGTTGGGGCGGGTTTCTAAACCCGCCCCTGTGGTTTATGGATAGACCTTAATCTGCGAGGTGTTCTTGATGACTTACGAAAATATTTTGGTGGAAACCCCCGCGCCCGGCGTCGGTCTGGTGCGGCTCAACCGCCCGAAGGCGCTGAACGCGCTGAACGGCGACCTGACGCGCGAGGTGTTTGAGGCGATGGAAGCCTTCGACCGCGACCCGTCTATCCGCTGCATGGTGCTAACGGGTAGCGACAAAGCCTTTGCCGCCGGCGCGGACATCAAACAGATGGTGGACACCGAGGTCGTAACCA
>JACRPS010000013.1:8977-155548 GCA_016223085.1 Chloroflexota bacterium | reverse complement strand
GCCGGGTTCGGGATGGTTCCGGGTGGACCCCCGCCGCCTGTGCCACCAACACACACGCTCTCTCGCTGCGCTTCCTGCGCTGCCGTCTGAGGCCAAAGTGACGCTTCGGTGTCGCGCTCGTACCGCGCGGGAAAGTGCCTACTTCCCCGTAACACACTCACAACAGCCCACGACCATTAGTACCGGTCGGCTGCACGTGTTGCCACGCGTCCACCCCCGGCCTATCCAGCTGGTGGTCTACCAGCGGTCTTGCTCCTCTCTCGAGGATGGGGAGACTCATCTGGAGGTTGGTTTCCCACTTAGATGCTTTCAGCGGTTCTCCACTCCGGAGTCGGCTACCCGGCCTTGCGGCTGGCGCCACAACCGGCTCACCGGCGCTCCGTCCACCCCGGTCCTCTCGTACTAGGGGCAGCGCCTCGCAATCTCCCTACGCCCACAGCGGATAGAGACCGACCTGTCTCACGACGGTCTGAACCCAGCTCACGTACCGCTTTAATGGGCGAACAGCCCAACCCTTGGGACCGGATCCAGCCCCAGGATGCGATGAGCCGACATCGAGGTGCCGAGCCTTGCCGTCGATGTGAACTCTTGGGCAAGACTAGCCTGTTATCCCCGGGGTAGCTTTTATCCGATAAGCCACGGCCCTTCCACTCAGCGCCGTGGGATCACTAAGCCCGCCTTTCGTCTCTGCTCGGGTCGTCGCCCTTGCAGTCAAGCTGGCTTCTGCCTTTACACTCATCCGGCGGGTTTCCATTCCGCCTGAGCCAACCTTTGGGCGCCTCCGTTACCTTTTAGGAGGCGACCGCCCCAGTCAAACTGCCCACCTGCCACTGTCCCCGCACTTCCACAGCACGGGTTAGGGTCAAGGCAGTACAGGGCTGGTATTTCACCGTCGGCTCCACCCAGTCTGGCGACCAGGCTTCTCCGCCTCCCAGCTATCCTACACAAGTACAGCCCTCACGCCATAGCAGGCTACAGTAAAGCTCCACAGGGTCTTTTTGTCCGACTGCGGGTAACGCGCATCTTTACACGTACTTCAATTTCGCCGGGTCCCTCGTTGAGACAGTGCTCCACTCGTTACACCTTTCGTGCGGGTCGGAACTTACCCGACAAGGAATTTCGCTACCTTAGGACCGTTATAGTTACGGCCGCCGTTCACCGGGGCTTCAATTCCGAGCTTCGGGCTTGCGCCCTAACCCCTCCTCTTAACCTTCCGGCACTGGGCAGGTGTCAGCCCCTATACGTCCGCTTCCGCGTTGGCAGAGACCTGTGTTTTTGGTAAACAGTCGGTAGAGCCGCTTTGCTGCCACCCCGCTCGCGCGGGGCGTCCCTTCTCCCGAAGTTACGGGACCTTTTTGCCTAGTTCCTTAACGAGGGTTCTCCCGTTCGCCTGGGTATCTTCAACCTATCCACCTGTGTCGGTTTGCGGTACGGGCGGACCGCTTCAGCGCCCATCAGCCTTTTCTTGTCCCTCGGTGCCAGTCACTTCTCGCCCTTGCGGGCACGGCATCACGGGCTTTCCCCGCTTGCCACCGCCACTCCACCCGGCGGCTGACCTTCCCTCAGGCACGCTGATCGACTCCCCGGTCCGGTACCGGAATATTCACCGGTTGTCCATCGGCTACGCTTTCCAGCCTCGCCTTAGGCCCGACTAACCCGACGCGGACTGACCTTCCGTCGGAAACCTTCGATCTTCGGCGACCATGGTTCTCACATGTTGCTTCGCTACTCATGCCTGCATTCTCACTCCTGCCCGCTCCAACAGCCCTTCCAGGCTGCCTTCACCGCTGGCAGAACGCTCCCCTACCACTGCCTCCCGAAGGAGGCGTCCCCGGCTTCGGTGCGGTGCTTCAGCCCCGTTACATTGTCCGCGCAACGGCGTTCGACCAGTGAGCTGTTACGCACTCTTTCAAGGGTGGCTGCTTCTAAGCCAACCTCCTGGCTGTCCCGACGCCCTCACCACGTTTCCCACTTAGCACCGCTTCAGGACCTTAGCCGCGGGTCTGGGTTCTTTCCCTCTCGACGATGAATCTCATCACCCACCGTCCGACTGCAGCGCTCCCCGTCGTGGCATTCGCAGTTTGGTTGGGTTCAGTAAGCTCCACGCCCCCTAGCCCATCCAGTGCTCTACCGCCACGACCCATCACGCCACGCTAGCCCTCAAGCTATTTCGGGGAGAACAAGCTATCTCCGAGTTCGTTTGGCATTTCACCCCTACACACAGGTCGTCCCCCAGTTTTGCAATACTGGTGAGTTCGGGCCTCCCGCGCCTGTTACGGCGCTTTCACCCTGCCCATGCGTAGCTCACCCGGTTTCGTGTCTCATCCCAGCCACTCCGCGCCCACTTCAGACTCGCTTTCGCTCCGCCTCCGGGTGTCCCTCCCTTAAGCTCGCGACTGAGATGAACTCGCAGGCTCATTCTCCAAAAGGCACGCCATCAGGCGGCTCGCGCCACCCTCTGACCGGTTGTAAGCAGACGGTTTCAGATTCTCTTTCACTCCCCTCGCCGGGGTTCTTTTCACCCTTCCATCACTGTACTACTGCACTATCGGTCCTGCCGTGTGTTTAGCCTTGGGGTGTGGTCACCCCCGCTTCCCGCCGGATTTCGCGTGTCCTGCGGTACTCAGGGTTTCAGCCCACCAGCTCGCGCACGGGTACGGGACTCTCACCCTCTGCGGTCGGCTTTCCCACGCCGTTCCCCTTCCGTTCCCTGGCTTTCCGCTGAACCCTCCAACCCCAGCTTGCGCTGGTTTAGGCTCTGCCGCTTTCGCTCGCCACTACTCGCGGTATCCTCTCTTTTCCTCGGGCTACTGAGATGTTTCAGTTCACCCGGTGCCCCTCCCGTTTCCGGGATCGTGCGGCTTCCCCCGCACGGGGTTTCCCCATTCGGATATCTCCGGCTCTCACGGCTGCACACGCCTCACCGGAGCTTTTCGCAGTGTACCACGTCCTTCCTCGGCACGGCACGCCCAGGCATCCCCCGTCTGCTCTTCCTTGCTGCTGCTCCATGTGTTACGGAGAAGTTGACCCTCTTCCGCGCTCTTTCGTACGTGCTCGCGTCCCTCGCGTCACTTCTGCCTCTTGTTAAGCTGCGCCGGGGTTTCCCCCGGCGGCTGCCTGTAAGTTGCCTTACCTGCACCCGCCGACTGACGCCCTGATTTTGAAAGAAACAGCCCGGCATATCTACCGGGCTGTTTGTTAAATAACAAGCCTGTTGATATCCCTTAAAAGTTATTCTTTTCGCTCGCTGCTGTTATATTTGCCAACGGCCAGTACCATTCTTCCTAACTGTGTTAAAAAGTATAGTCTACCCTTAACACCCTGTCAAGACATTTCCGCAGGTGGAGATAAGGGGACTCGAACCCCTGACCTACGCCTTGCAAAGGCGCCGCTCTCCCAACTGAGCTATATCCCCACGATTTGGGATCGTGTGGGTCTGGGGGGGCTCGAACCTCCGACCTCACGCTTATCAGGCGTGCGCTCTAACCAGCTGAGCTACAGACCCGCAATCAGCTTATAAGTTGCTTCATCGCTTAACGACAGGGGAGTGCTGACGGAAGAGCGGTGGGAGCACCCAACGGTGACCCCACGTGTCTCGAGAAAGGAGGTGATCCAGCCGCACCTTCCGGTACAGCTACCTTGTTACGACTTCGTCCCAGTCACCGGCCCTGCCCTCGGCGGTTGGCCCCTTCCGGTTGCCGCCCCGACTTCAGGCGTGACCAGCTCCCATGACGTGACGGGCGGTGTGTACAAGGCCCGGGAACGTATTCACCGCACTATCGCTGACGCGCGGTTACTAGCAACTCCGGCTTCATGCAGGCGGGTTGCAGCCTGCAATCCGAACTACGACTGGCTTTCGGGATTGGCTCCGCCTCGCGGCTTCGCAACCCATTGTGCCAGCCATTGTAGCGTGTGTGTCGCCCTGGATATCAAGGCCATGCTGACTTGACGTCATCCCCACCTTCCTCCCGTTTCTCACGGGCAGTCCCGCCAGATACCTGTAACTGGCAGCAGGGGTTGCGCTCGTTTGCGGACTTAACCGAACATCTCACGACACGAGCTGACGACAGCCATGCAGCACCTGTCACGGCTCCCGAAGGTCGCTCCGCTTTCGCTTCGCTACCACCGTGATGTCAAACCCAGGTAAGGTTCTTCGTGTAGCCTCGAATTAAACCACACGCTCCGCTGCTTGTGCGGGCCCCCGTCAATTCCTTTGAGTTTTAGCCTTGCGACCGTACTCCCCAGGCGGCCAGCTTATCGGGTTGCCTGCGCCACCCCGCTCCCTCTCGGGAGCCGAACGGCTAGCTGGCATCGTTTACGGCACGGACTACCGGGGTTTCTAATCCCGTTCGCTCCCCGTGCTGTCGCGTCTCAGCGTCAGGTGCGACCCAGAGTGCCGCCTTCGCCGCTGGTGTTCCTCCGGATCTCTACGCATTTCACCACTACACCCGGAATTCCACACCCCTCTGTCGCCCTCCAGTCCGGCAGTCTCTGTCGGCCTCGCCCGGTTAAGCCAGGCGCTTTCACAACAGACTTACCCGACCGCCTGCACGCCCTTTACGCCCAGTAACTCCGGATAACGCTTGTCTCCTACGTTTTACCGCGGCTGCTGGCACGTAGTTAGCCGAGACTTCTTCCTGTGGTACCGTCCTGTCTCGTCCCACAGAAAAGGGCTTTACGATCCGAAGACCTTCATCACCCACGCGGCGTCGCTGGTTCAGGCTTTCGCCCATTGACCAATATCCCTCACTGCTGCCTCCCGTAGGAGTCTGGGCCGTCTCTCAGTCCCAGTGTGGGGGTTCACCCTCTCAGGCCCCCTACCCGTCGTCGGCTTGGTAGGCTCTTACCCCACCAACTACCTGATGGGCCGCAGCCCCCTCCTGAAGCGACTTGCGCCTTTCCTCGTCACCCCCTGCCGGTGACGAACCCATGCGGTATTAGCATCCCTTTCGGGACGTTATCCCCCACTTCAGGGCAGGTTAGCTACGTGTTACTCACCCGTGCGCCACTGTGATCTTGCAACCACCGTTCGACTTGCATGTGTTAGGCACGCCGCCAGCGTTCATCCTGAGCCAGGATCAAACTCTCCGTTTGGTCGCTGACTTGAGCTGATAGACCTTTCTTTACCCAGGCGTCCATCCCTCCTGCTCTCTTCCGTCTGCACTCCCCTGTTGTTAAGCTGCGTCCCCGCCGCGTCCCCGCTGGTTTCCATTATCTTAGCAAACCCGCCGCTAACCGTCAACTCCCAGTCCGCCTCACGCGGGCGCGACCTGAGTGGTTGACTGACCCAGACAAAAACAATTCGGGCTGCCCCGAATTGCCGCTGGTCATTTGTTAATTTCGTCGCTTGCTGCGGGAGATGTATAATACAATCACGCCTTAGCTCCGTCAAGACCTTTTTTCAACAGAAATGTCTGCCGGAACATCCGAACTGTTTTCGTTGGTTGTTAAGCGTGTGGTTTTCCCTGGTTAGGTTGTGGTATCATATCATCTGTCTCATCAGGCGTCAAGGCATAATTTGCACATTTTTTCACACCCCGTCCGGGATTAAATCGTCTTCCACTTCAACCGACACAGCCGCACCGCCCCGGTCGCCCAACACGTCCTTGACGTACACTTCCTGCACGATAATCATCAGGATGGCGATCAGTGGCACTGCGAGCATGATGCCCAGAAAGCCGAAAAACACAGCAGCAAAAATTTGCCCGACCAGCACCAGCACCGGCGGCAAATTAATGCTCTCCCGAAAAATCAACGGCGCAACAACCTGGCTTTGCAAAAATGACGTGCCGTAGATAATCAGTACAATCAACCCGATTTTGTCAGGAGCCTGAGCAAACCCGACCGCCAATGACGGCACCAACGCCGCCAGCGGGCCGAAGTTCGGTACGAAAGAAAACGCTCCGGCTAGCACACCCAGTGCCACCGCCGGCTGCAACCCCAGCAGCGCCATGCCCAGACCGCTGACCACGCCGACGATCAGCATCAGCAGCAACTGCCCCTGCAGCCATAGCCGCAGCGTAAAATCAATCCGGTCAATGATGTACCGCACTCGACCACGATAACTGATCGGAAACAGCCGAATCGCGCCTTCCTCATAGGTCTTCGCGTCCGTCAGCAGATACAGACTGAGAAAAAGAACGATAAGGATACTTAACAGCGTGCTGGCAACGCCGCTGACGACCGGCAGCACCGAACCGCCCAACTGCCCTAACGCGCCCCCCAACTGGCGAGTCAGTTCACTGAGCAACTCCTCCAGACTGGTGAGACCAAACGTATTCTGAATGAAATCCTGCACGCTTGCTACAAAGGGATATTGTTCCCGCAAATTGTTATCCTGCTGGATAGCTTCGTACTGGTCAATCATCTGCGTCACGCCCTGCTGAACGGTGGTCGCCAGCGTGGCAAACTGTTGCAGCAGCGACGGCAGCGCCAGCATCGTAATCAGCACCAGCACGCCGAGAATCCCCAGCACGGAAATGATCGTCGCCGGCGCGCGCCGCATCCCACGCCGCATCAAAAACCGAATCGGCATGGTGAACAGCACCACCAGGATGATCGAGGCCAGCACCAGCAGCAGCGTGGCGTGCACTTCCCAGAGGGCAAGCAGCAGAATGATCGTCACCAGGGCAACCAGCACCCAGCGCGTGATCTGCCCGGCAGTTGAGTCAGACAGCAGTCGAGACATCCCCATCTCCCCAGATGTGACGGGTTAACAGCGTTGCATCAACGGGCCGGGACGCTCCGGCCACCCCAATAGTAAACAAATTTCAGGATTGGCGCGGCTCATCCGAGGTGACAGAAGCCGGGCGTTCATCATCATCCTTTGCGTCGGCGGGATGATCGTCCATCAGCTCATCCGCCGCCGTATCAGCCAGTTCCTTATCCAGATTCAGGTTGATCGTGTCCGCCTCGTCGTCACCTTCATCCTCATCGGTCACAACAATTGTAACCGGCGCGTCGGTGGACGGCTCAACCGGTTCCGTCGTCCGCAGCAGCGCCGCCAGTTCGGGCGTATCAGCGAACATCTCCTCATCACCCGCCGGCTCAGTCGGTTCAGGCGCGGGCTTGACGTCATCTTCCCGATCCCGACGGAACAGGCCGCCAAACAATCCTTCGCGCGGCTCCGGCTTTGGCTCTTCCACCGGCGGCGGAACTGGCTTCTCCGGCACAACCTCCGGCTCGCGCCGCAGACTGCTGAAAACCGGCTCGTCCCGTTTGGGTTCTGGCGGCGGAACGACTACCGGCGGCGGAACAACCGGCGCTTCGGCTTTGGGCGCCGTGGGCGTTACCGGCCTGTCACCGTGCAGGCGGATGCGAACACGGGGGCGCCCGGCCATCTGCAACCCCAATTGTTTGTTGATGACCTGTCGCAGCGCCCGGTCTATTTCCTTCTGCTTTTCCGGCAGGCGCACGTCGTCACCCAGCACTTCCACGTCCAGGTCAAGATCGGCGCGGCCACGCACCGGCTTCACCTGTGCCTCAACCGATACCACATCCGGCACGTCGCCAACCGCCTTCAGGATACGTTCCCGCGCCGAGTCCACACTCACTTCGGTAAACGTCCCGGTCGAACGCATCAGCAGTCCCGACGTGGTCGGCTGCCGCGCCGGACGCAGTTGCGACACCAGCAGCGCCAGCAGCACCAGGTCAATTAACACCGCGATCACGATGCGGAAGACTGGCGAAATTTCGGAGATGTTGCCCGACCAACTGCCAATGGTCGTTGGCGACAGCAGAAACACAGTCAGCACGACGATCACCAGCACGGTGAGCAGAAATAACAGGAATCGTCCCAGGAAGTTCAAGCCGCTTACTCCTATCCGGTATAACGTACAATCACCAGCGTTAAATCATCAAACGGCGGAATCCCTTCACCAAATGCCTCCACCCGCCGGATAATATGTTCCAGTACGCTGTCTGCTGGCATCCCGGCGGCCTCCAACATCGCCGCCGCCAACCGCTGCTCCCCGAAGTTTTCGCCCGCCCGGTTTTCAGCGTCGGTGAGACCGTCAGTGTAAAACACCATCACGTCGCCCGGCTGAAGCTGCAACTCCACGTCACGCAGCGGATTATTCGGGAACCAGCCAATCGCCCGCCCGCCGCGCGGCATAAACACTACATCATGCGTCGTGGCGCGATACACCGCCGGCGGATTGTGCCCGGCGTTGATATGGATGCTCTGCCCGTCGCTGCCGAAGACGCTGTAATAAACGGTGACAAACATGCCGCTTTCAGCATCGTCAAGGATTAAATCATTGGTATGGCTGAGGGTATCACGCGGGGCGAAACCGGCGAAAGCGTAGCTGCGAATCATGCTGCGCGCGACCGCCATAAACATGGCCGAGGCTGCGCCTTTGTCCGATACATCCGCCACCACCACACCGAAGGTGTTGTTATCCAGCATGAACGTATCATAGAAGTCACCCGCCATTTCCCGCGCGGAATGCCAGGCGGCGCTGACCTCGTAGCCCGCGACGTTTGGCATCCGGCGCGGCAGCAAGCCCTGCTGGATTTCCCGCGCCAGCTTGAGTTCCTGTTCCAGCCGCCCCTTCTCCACCGCCACGCTATACAGCCGGGCGTTTTCCAGCGCGATACCGGCCTGCCCGGCCACCGCGTTCAGCAAATCGCGGTCGCTTTCGGTAAAGTTCCCGGTCCGCATCGAAGTGTCCACGTAGATCACGCCGACCAGCCGGTCCTGCACCAGCATCGGCGCGCACAGGATGGCGCGCAGGCCACGCATGATGATGCTCTGGCCGGGGTTGATGCGGGTGTCGTACATGGCATTGTTGGTCAAAAGTGCCTGCCGCGTGGCGATCACCTGATTGACGATGGTCGTGCTGTACGCTTCTTCCTGCGTCAGCTTTTCGCCGGATACGCCGCGCGCGACCAGCAGGCGCAGATCGCCGGTATCTTCGTCCACGCCCATTAGCACGCCCCGTTCGGCTTTCGTCACGTGCATTACCGAGTTGATAACATTATTCAGCGCCGCGTCAAACTCCAGGCTGGAATTCATCGTGAGGGTGATCTGGTACAGCGTTTTGAGATGGTCAGGGCTGAGGTTGGTGGGCAACGCCTGGTCAGACATCATAAACCTTCAGGTTAGAAACACGGCACCATCCGGCATTATAACATTCTGGCAGGTTCGGCGCGAACGATTTAACATCGTAGCGATAAGGTATCTTCTATCAATAAACCCGTGTAGGGACGAGGCATACCTCGTCCCTACGGTGACACCGATAAGGAACACGATTATGACCCCCATCACACTCGCCGCCATCGGCGCGGGGCAGCGCGGCGCCGATGTGTATGGCCGCTACGCGCTGGACAACCCCGGTGACGTGGAATACGTTGCGGTCGCCGAACCTATCCCGCAGCGCCGCCAGCGATTTATGGCCGCGCACGACATCGCGCCCGACCTCCACTTCACCACCTGGGAAGACCTGTTCGACCGCCCCAAGCTGGCGGACGCGGTCGTCATTGCTACGCAGGATCAGGATCATGTCGCGCCGGCGCTGGCGGCGCTGCGCGCCGGGTACCACGTCCTGCTGGAAAAGCCGATGGCAACCACGCTGGCCGACTGCGTGGCGCTGGTGCAGGCAGCGGAACAGGCCGGGCGCGTGCTACAAATCGGCCACGTCCTGCGCTACACCGATTTTTTTACGCAGATTCACGACATTGTGCAGTCGGGGCGGCTGGGGGACATCATCACCGTCGAACACCGCGAGAACGTGGCCTACTGGCACATGGCGCACAGCTTCGTACGCGGCAACTGGCGGCGCACGGACGAAACCAGCCCGATGATTCTCGCGAAGTGCTGCCACGATCTGGATATCCTGTACTGGGTTCTGGGCGAACGGGTGACACGCCTCAGTTCGTTCGGGTCGCTGCGGCACTTTCGTCCCGAAAACGCGCCGCGCCCGGACGTGCCCGCCCGCTGCACCGACGGCTGCCCGGTCGAAGCTGACTGCCCGTTCTCTGCGCCAGGCATCTACCTGGAACACCGTCCGTTCCGTCCGATTGCCACGTCACTCGGCCTGCCGGAAGATACCAACCTCACCTCTTTTCTGGACTGGCCGCTGGTGGCGCTGGCGCATGGCGACAAACGCCCGGAAGCGATTCGCGCGGCGCTGGAACACGGCCCGTATGGTCGCTGTGTCTACCACAGCGACAACGATGTGGTAGACCATCAGGTCGTGATGATGGAAACGGAACGCGGCACGTCGGTCACGCTGTTCATGCACGGCCACAGCCACGACCAGAGCCGCACCATGCGCTACGATGGCACGCGGGCGACGCTGGAAGCGAAATTTGCCATGCAGAACGAGATTAAAATTCACGACCACCTGTCCGGCAAAACCGAGGTGATCGAGTGGTTTGGCGGCATGGACGGACACGGCGGCGGCGATCACAAGCTGATGGCCGCATTCCTGAAAACGCTGCGCGACGGCACACACGCGCCCTTAACCGACGCACGCGCCTCGCTCGAAAGCCACCTGTTGGCTTTCGCCGCCGAAGAAGCGCGTCTCACCGGCTGCGTGGTGGATATGGATGCGTACCGACAGTAGACGTGGGGTGTCGCCGTAGGTTCAAAACCTACGGCTGAAACAATAGACAAGCCCACTGAAGGGGTTTAGAAAACTTAGAACAGCTTTCTTAACAGCCCCTTTAGTGGGCTTACAGCAGCCTTCAGGCTGCCCCTGTCAGCCAGGGGTTTTGAACCCCTGGCGGCGGGTTACGAGCAGCTATTTGGCAGCGGAGCATTTGCGTCCGGCATTGAAACCGTGATACTCACATCACGAATCGCTTCCACACCCAGCAGCGTGATAAACGTTTTGATAACTTCGGCGGCCTGTTCCTGCGCTTCTTCGAGAATACCCCCTTCTATTTTGCTCATATCCACACCCGCTACCACATAACCAACGGCCACCATCACTTGCCGTTCGCCATATAGGGCGCCAAGAATGCCGGGCATTTGTCGCTCCGACGTGACGACACTCGAATAGTTGAAGCGGGTGGTTGTCAGCAGCGACATATCCTGAATACGTTCAAGGACAATATTCGCGTTAATTCGATAGCCATTATTGAGCCAGGGGAACATGCCCTGCTGTTGAGCGAACAAAACGCCGATAACAACCAGAGCAATAATGACTAACAATGAAGCATACTTCAGAATGGATGAGCGCAAGATGGAGTCCTCCATGTACAAATAACCTATTTAGGATTATACCCAGAGGCCCCAAATGGCACATTAAGATAGTTGCCAAAGTGAGATTATTAGATATACGGCAGAAACAGCAGCACGAAGCTGGCGACGATCTGGCATATCCAGGCGGCGGCCAGGCCGTTGCGCTGGCGCACATAGCTGTAGATCAGGTTCATCAGCGCCAGCGCCGTGCCGATCACCAGGCCAACCGCCGGGTAGCGTCCCACGTCCAGCAGCGGGAAAAACACAAACGCCGACCACACACTGGCAAGCACCCCTACCAGCCAGAACGGGCGGTTTTCCTGCAGCAGCCCCCGGAAAAACAGCGTTTCCGCCAGCGGCATCACAAACACCAGGAAGGCCAGCACTTCGCCGGGACGCATGTTGACAAACAGGCGCTGGTCGGTCTGGCGCAGCGTATCGCCACCCACCAGCAGCAGCGGCACGCCGATAATCAGGCCGAAGATCGCGCCCCACACCAGATTTTCCGGTGTTTCCTGGCCGATGCGAGTCATGCTGCCCAGCAGCCAGGCCAGCACCGCAAAGCCGGCCATCACCATCCAGATCACCGTATACCGCAGGTCGGCGTTGCCAGGAATCAGCGGCATCAGCCCGATACTTAGCGCGACGGCGATCAGGTAGCCGAACACCGGATCGCTGGTCGCGCCGCGATACGAGATCATGCTGTGCCCGGCGGCTTCCGGCTCCGGGAACGGCGACTCGTATTCCTCCTCGACCTCCTCCGACCGGAACAGTGGCGGTTCAGGCCGGGGCGGCAGCGGCGCTTTGTCCGGCGGTTCGGGCGGCGGCTCTGGCCGGGGGTCAGGGTAAATCGTCGGACTCATGCCAATAGCTCTCGCATCGCCGCCAGCGTGGTTTCAACGTGTTCGCGCGTAATCCAGTAATGGGTGACGGCGCGGAACTTCCGGGTGTAGCCAGGATACGGTCGAATGAGGATGTTGTACTCCCGGTGCAGCCGGTCGGCCAGTTCGGTGGGTGAAATCGGCGCGTCGTCGGTCAGGTCAAAAAAGACCATGTTGGTCTGCACTTTGCTCAGGTCAATCTCGACATGCGGAATCGCCGCCAGCCCTTCTGCCAGCGCGCAGGCGTTGGCGTGGTCATCCGCCAGCCGGTCAATCATGGTACGGATGGCGATTAATCCCGCCGCCGCCAGGATACCGGCCTGCCGCATCCCGCCGCCAAGACTTTTGCGGGTGCGCCGCGCCTGCCTGATAAATTCCCTCGACCCCACCAGAACCGACCCCACCGGCGCGCACAGCCCTTTCGACAGGCAGAACGATACGCTGTCGGCGTCCCTGACCAGTTCTTTCGCCGTCGTTCGCAGGGCAACCGCTGCGTTAAAAATGCGCGCGCCGTCAATGTGAAGCTTCAGGCCGTGCTCGCGCGCCAGCACCCCCACTTCCGCCGTATACGCTGCCGTGATTGGAATGCCGCCAATCGTGCCCTGCGTGTTCTCCAGGCAGATCAGCCGCGTGCGCGGAAAGTGTTCGTTATCCCCCCGTATGGCGCGGCGAATATTGTCCAGTGGCAGCGTTCCGTCCGGCTGCACGTCAATAATATGCGGATGAATCCCACCCAGCGCCGATGAACTCCCAGCCTCGTAGCGGAACATGTGCGCCTCGCGCCCGACGATCATCTCATCACCGCGCCCGCAGTGAGTCAGCGCGGCAGTGATGTTGCCCATCGTGCCGCTGGTGACAAACAGACCGGCTTCCTTGCCCAGCAGCGCGGCGGACTCGGCTTCCAGTTCGTTCACCGTCGGGTCTTCGCCGTATACGTCGTCACCTACGGGTGCGTAAGCCATTGCCTCGCGCATTTCCGGCGTCGGCCAGGTTACGGTGTCGCTGCGAAAATCTATCACGTTCATAATCACCTCGGACATTATTGCCGCACGATCATAATTTTAAATTGGGTGAATCGCAAGAGGCCAGCCAGTCCCTGCGTTACAATAGAAACAGCGGCAAGGAGGCGGGGCTATGACGACGATCAGCCTGGAACATGTAACCAAAACGTTTGATCGCAGCAACGCGCTGGAAAGCAAAACAGTGGTGGCAGTAGACGACGTTTCGCTCAAAATTGCGTCCGGGGACGTGCTGGCAATCCTCGGCCCATCCGGCTGCGGCAAATCCACGCTGCTACGGCTGGTCGCCGGAATCTTTAAGCCGGACGCCGGGCGCGTGCTGTACGACGATGTGAATTTGCAAGACATTCCCATTCGTGATCGCGGCGTGGGCATGGTGTTTCAGGAAGGGGCGCTGGTGCCGCACTGGGAAGCGCGGCGCAGCGTGGGGTTTTTCCTCGAACTGCGCAAGCGCGAGCAGGAAATCCCCGAAAAGCTGCGGCAAATCTCCAAAATCACCGGCATTGGCCTGGATACCCTGCTTGCCCGCCGACCGGGCCAGCTTTCCGGCGGGGAACAGCAGCGGGTCGGCATCGCGCGGGCGCTGTCCCGCGATATGCGGGTGCTACTGTTTGACGAGCCGTTTGCCAACCTGGACGCCAAATACCGCGCCGAAGCCCGCGTGGAACTCAAGCGATTGCTCAACGCCTTCCCGGTCACCTCCATTTACGTCACACATGACCAGATCGAAGCCATCGCGCTGTCACACCGCATCGCCGTGATGAAGGAGGGGAAAATCGAACAGGTTGGTACGTTCCAGCAGCTACACGATAACCCGATCAACCTGTTTGTCGCCACCTTCATCGGCACGCCGCCGATGAACCTGTTCCGGGGACACATCGAAAACGGCGCGTGGCATGGCGAGAACTTCGGCGGCTATCCGGTGCGAAAAGACCTGGCGGACGGCACGAAGGTGACAGCCGGTATCCGCCCGGAAGCGATTCACCTGTCGGATGAGGGGACGTATGGCGTGGTGGAACAGGTGATGCCGTTCTTTGCCGAGCGCCACCACCTGATAACCGTGCATCTGGCCGGCGAACAGTGGTCGCTGATGGCGCCACTTGATCGAATGGTCGAAGTGGGCAGCACTATTCGTTGCGCCTTTGACCCGGCGGGGCTGCTGTTTTTCGACACCAAAACGGGACAGCGCATCGGGTGAATGGGTGTAGGGACACGATAGATCGTGTCCCTGCAGCGTCATTCAAACACCACCAAATCTTTAATCTTTTCCAGCAGCGCCGGGCCAATGCCTTCCACCGCGTCGAGCGCCTCAAGATTGGCAAACGCGCCGTTCGCCTCCCGGTAGGCAATAATGCGTTCGGCCAGCGTTGGGCCGACACCGGGCAGCGTCCCCAGTTCTTCCGCCGTTGCAGCGTTTACGTTCACGATGCCCCCACCGCTCGGCGTTGGTAACACAATTTCCTGCCCCTGCTCCGGCACATGTACCTGGTCGCCGTCACGTAAAAGCCCGGCGAGGTTCACCTGTTCCAGGTCGGCGCTGTCGAGTGTGCCGCCCGCCGCGTCGAGCGCATCCTGCACGCGGCTGCCGCGGGGCAGCGTCAGCAGCGATTCCGGCTTGGCTACAGCGCCAGTGACGTAAACGGTGATGGGCGCGGGCGTGTCCGTTGGCAGCGGCGTCGCCGTCGGCAGCGGTGGATTAATCGTGATTTTGACCGGCGGCGGGCGGGTCGCCAGCAGCAGCCCTGCCCCGGCGACGATGGCAAGCGCCACGATCACAAAGGTGACGATCGTCAGACGCGGCGAAGGTTCGGCAGGTAAATTGTCGTCACGCATGATTTAGTCGCTGGCAGGTTGTCCCTGAAGTTGAGAGGTGCAGTTGGGGCAGCGGGTCGCTGCCGTTGGAATATCGGTTGAGCAGTACGGACACACTTTTTTGACCGGCTCGCCCGGCTCCGGCTCTTTGCGGAAGCGTTCAACGGCGCTGTTATAGGCACGGATGATAAGGAACAGCACAAACGCCACGATCAGGAAGTTAATCAGGGCATTGATAAACAGGCCGATGCCGATGGCGACTTCTGGATTGGCGGTGGGGTCAGCGCCCGCTTCCCGTAAGACAATCTTCACGTTGCTGAAGTCCAGCCCGCCGGTGATGAGGCCGATGATCGGACTGATGATGTCATTCACCAGCGAGTTGACAATCGTGGTGAACGCCGCGCCGATGATGATACCGACAGCAAGGTCAAGGACATTGCCCCGCATGATGAACTTACGGAATTCGTTAATCATGCTCCCCACTCCTTTTGCAAGGCCAGACACTGTGAGCGATTATATCGCTCCCGAATCATCTCCGCACAAGTTCGACAGGCCGCACCAAAAGGCGGCTCATGATTGAGCCGCCCGAATTTACCATTTAATATTTCCGCACCAGCGCCTTGTAGACGGCGGGCTGGCGGTTCTGGATGAACTGGAATTCCTCGCGGAACTTTCGCACCTCGTCCAGATCAATCCGGGCGACGGCGAAGCCTTCCTGCGGCGCGCCAGTATCAGCATCCGTTTCGCCGGCCAGCGAGGCGACGATCTGTCCGCGCGGCCCGACCACCATGCTTTCGCCGCCGAAATTGAGCGTCACGTCCTCGCCAACGCGGTTGGCCGCCGCGATAAAGACCGAATTTTCGTAGGCGCGGGCGCGCACGTAGGTTTTCCACTCATCAATGTTGGCCGCTTCCCAGTTCGCCATTACGCAGATGATCTCCGCGCCGTCCAGCACCAGGCTGCGCGCCACTTCCGGGAAGGCCAGGTCATAACCGATCATCAGGCCGATGTTGCCGATTTCCGTTGGCACGACCGGCAGCTTAAAGCCTTCGCGGAAGGCCATCCGTTCCTCGCCGCGCAGGTGGATTTTATTGTACATGTCCAGCAGTTCGCCGTCTGGCCCCACCAGCACCGCCGAGTTATACAGCACGCTTTCGACGCGTTCCTTTGTTACCATGCCAAAGGCGATAAACACGCCGTATTCGTTGGCGCGCTGCGCCAGCAGGTTCACGGTCGGGCCGGGGACACGCTGCGCCAGTTCGGTGAAGCGCAGGCCAAGTTCGTTGCCGCTGGTAATCAGTTCAGGGAACACGATCAGGTCAACTTTTTGCTGAGAAGCGATTTTGGAAACCATCTCGGTCATCTTGACGAGGTTTTCTTCCGCCTCGCCCAGACGCGGTTTCATCTGGACAATCGCAACAGTAATTTCGCGCATCGGTTACTATCCTTCTCGTGGTTGAGTTGTACAGGTCATATTGTAGCGTAGAACGACAGGATACGCAGATCGTGATTCGTAGGGACACGGCATGCCATGTCCCTACACCGCCCGCAGTTTCTCCAGAATATTCTGCAACCCCGGCGGCAGCGTCGAGTCAAAACACAGGCGTTCGCCGCTGCGCGGGTGGTCAAAACACAGGTGTGCGGCGTGCAGGAAGTGGCGCTTCAGCTTGATGCGCTGCTTACGGAAGCCGTAAACCGCATCCCCCACAATCGGGCAGCCGATAAACGCCATGTGGACGCGAATCTGGTGGGTGCGTCCGGTCAGCAGATTCACCCGCACCAGCGCCCGGTCTTCCTGCAACTCGTCATCTATTACGGTGTATTCGGTGATCGCCGGTTTGCCACCCCGCACGACGGCCATCCGTTTGCGCTGGTTGGGGTCGCGGCCAATCGGCGCGTCAATCCGCCCGGTGCGAGTCTGCGGTGTGCGTTCGAGCAGGGCGATGTAATGTTTCTCGACGGTACGCGCCTGGAACTGCGCCATCAGCCGCCGCCGCGCCACGTCGTTTTTAGCGATGACCATCAGGCCGCTGGTATCCTTGTCCAGCCGGTGAACGATACCGGCACGTTTCTCGACGGTGTTCATGTTGGCGATCTCCGGCCAGCGGGTGAGCATGGCGCTGACCAGCGTGCCGGTTTCGTTGCCGACGCCGGGATGGACGGTCATGCCGGCGGGCTTGTCAATCACGGCGAGGTCATCGTCCTCGTACAGCACCGTTAAGGGAATATCTTCCGGCTGAACGTCGTGGGTCTCCTGGCGCGGCGGAATCGTAACGCTGACCCGTTCACCGCCCTTCAGCTTCACGCCGGGTTTGACCTGCGCGCCATTCACCATCACCTTACCGTCTTTAATCAGCGCCTGAATTTGCGCGCGCGACAGTTTATCGCCGACCTGCGCCACAATCAGCCGGTCCAGCCGTTCACCGGGCATATCCACCGTAAATTCCAACGTTTCGCCGTCCATCGTCATCCTTATACCATATCCAAGTATAGCACACATGTTCTACTTCTGCAACGCCCGCGTGTTATCATGCTATCCCCCGGACGGTGGATTTTCAACGCCCGGTTCTAACTGTTCTCTGCACCAACAATAACGTTGCCTCTAACGCAGTTTGTGCTACAATGCCAGAAATGAAAACTGTAGGGACACGGCATGCCGTGTCCCTACGCTCATGGATCAGGAGGCGCGTTCTGGATTCACTAGACCTGGCTCGATTCATTGTGGATGTGGTTGAGGACAAAAAGGCGGAAGATATTGTCCTGTTGGACCTGCGCCCGGACGTGGTCATCGCCGACTTCTTCGTGATCTGCAACGGCAACAGCGACCGGCAGTTGAAAGCCCTGGCGGAGCACGTGCGGGAGGGCGTGAAAGAACGCTTCGAGAAACTCCCCTTCTCCGTTGAAGGCACCAGCGAAAGCGGCTGGGTTCTGATGGACTATGGTGACGTGATCGTCCACCTGTTCCTGGAGTCCAAACGCCACTACTACGATCTGGAAGGGCTGTGGCGCGGGGCGCACGTCCTGCTGAACATTCAATGAATGTACGGACACGCAATTGCGTGTCCGTACGCTCGGTGTTACCGCCCCTCAAAAATCCAGGGGTCGGTGTTGCGCGGCCAGCTAATCAGTTCGCTGTCGTTAAACCACAGCGCCACTTCCTTCTGGCCGTTTTCCACGCTGTCCGAACCGTGTACCAGGTTACGCCCCACTTCCAGCGCCAGATCGCCGCGAATCGTGCCGGCAGCCGCTTCGTGGGACTTGGTTGAACCGATGGTCATCCGGGCAGCAGCCACCGCGTTGGTGCCTTCCAGCGCCAGCGCCACAACCGGCGACGACGTGATATACTGCACCAGCCCATCGTAAAACGGCTTGCCCTTGTGAATCTCGTAGTGCTTTTCCGCCAGTTCCCGCGAAACCTGCATAAACTTCATACCGATAATGCGCAGGCCACGCGCTTCAAAGCGGCGGATGATTTCGCCCGTCAGGCCACGCTGCACGCCGTCCGGCTTGACGATAATCAGAGTACGTTCCACGTTGACTGTCCTTTGTGCATAAGAAACGGGTCGTAACGACCCGTTTCATCCCGATAACGCTGAAAAGTAGGGACACGGCCTACCGTGTCCTGACCGATTATAACTGGTTGAGCGCCTTCCGGTAAGTATCGAGCGCCGCTTGCAGCTTGCCCTGGCGCATCAGGCTGTCCCCCAACACCCGGTAAATAGCCGGATTCGTTTTGATTTTGTCCGCCAGTTTTACCAGATCAGTGGAAACCGCGTCCAGTTCGGCATTCATACGGATGAGCGCCTCGTAATGGCGCAGGCCTCCGTCAATATCCTGATTGTTGATGCTGGCGCGCGCATCGTTGAGCGTCGCCTGGGCATCCAGTTGGGCAGCAGCCGGCTGCGCGACTGGTACAGCTGGTGCGGCGGGCGCAGGTGTAGGCACAGGCGGCGGCGCGGAGACAATCGGCTGCGACACCACCGGTTGCTGTGGCACAACCGGCGCGGGTGGCGGCGTAGGCGTGACAGTGGCAGCAGGCGGGCTGATCGTTTCCTTCAGCCAGTCGGGCACTTCATCCACGTCCACTGACTTGAGCCAGTCGGGAATATCGGCGGTCGGCTCGGCCACCACCTCAACCGGAATGTCTTCGGCTTCCGGCTGTTCGATGTCCGCTTGCAGCCAGTCGGGGATGTCTTCGGCCATTTCGGGCAAAACCAGTTGCTCGTCAGCGCCGACCAGCGCATCCTGTAACCAGTCGGGCAGCGCCTCCGGCTGGCCCAGCGGCAGTTCTTCCTCGGCGGGGAGTTCCGCTGCTTCCAGCGGCTCGTCCGCGATTTCCGGTTCGCCCGTCAGGCGACGGTCTACAGCGGCGCGGCGGGCCGGGTCATTGATGTTCTGCACGTACCAGTCCGGCAGTTCCGATATGTCCTGCTGGCGCTCGTATTCCAGCGCCTCCGCCCAGGGGTCATGCACATCCACTTCCGGTTCAGCCGCCGGCGCGTTAAAGACGGAGACGGACGGCGTGGGCAGTTCCGCCTCGGTCGTGGCAAAGATATCGTCCAGGTCGTTTTCGACTTCTGGTTCGTCACGCAGCCAGTCCGGCACATCGGTAACCGGCGGCGGCTCAGTAATCAGATCAATCAGCGCCGGCTGCTGAGGCGTCGGTTTCACCACATCTTCCGGCGGCGGCGGGATGTCCTCGCCACGTGCCAGCGCCTCCTGAATATCGTTCTCTTCATCCTCCGGTTCTTCCGGTTTGGCTGCTGCGCCGCGTAGGACTTCCGGCGTGAATCCCTGACTGGACGCCAGCGAGTCCAGCCATGCCGCCGGGTCTTCCAACGCCGCCGGTTCCGGTTCTGTCTCTGGTGTCCTGGCTTCTGGCGCGGGCGCTTCTTCCGCCGGTCGGCTGCCAACCCCCAGCGTATCAAACGAATACGGAGTGTAACCGGGGCCTTCGATGCTTCCAGCATCACCGGGCGTGGGCACATTCACGTTGGCGGGGGTCGTCAGTTCTTCGTTTCTGGCGCCCTGCCGCCGCGCGATGCTCTCCAGCCACGACATCGGGTCAACCCCTTCGGCAAACGGGTTGGCCGCTTCCTGAGCCGTGACCGGCGGCGCGGTTTCGGTTTCTTCCTCCTGCCCCTGAGTCAGACTTTCCAGCCAGTCCATTGGGTTAACGGCCGGCTTGCTGGGCGAAGCCGGCGGGGCGGCAGGGGTGATCTCGGCGGCAAGCGAGGCGAGGTCGAGTTCCGGCAGATCGCCACCCTGGTCAGCGGCCAGGCTTTCCAGCCAGGACAGCGTTCCCTGCCCCAGCGGAATTTCCGGCTGTGCCGGTTTTGGCGCGGGCGGCGGGGAGGGAGCCTGGGCTGCCGGGGGGCGCAGGGGCTGCGGTGGCGGCGCGGGCGGTGCTGCCGGGCGCGTCGGCTGTGGTGGAGTGGACACCTGCGCTGCGGGACGCAGCGGCTGGGCAGACGGTGGAGGCGCTGCTGGCTGCCGGGGTGGCGGGGCCGGTGCTGCCTTCGCTGCCTTACGGGCCGCTTCCTCCTCCGCCCACTTCTTCGGGTCCTTCCCGTACGGCACGTAACCCGGCTCGTCAATTTCGACCGTTTCTGGATCAATTTCCGCGACCTGCATATCCGCCGCAGTCGTGAAGCCTTCACTCGCGCCCTGGCGCTTGGCAAGGCTTTCCATCCAGGCCATGATTTCTTCTGGCGTCATCGTGTCGAAATTGGGTGTGTTATCCGCGGGTGGCATCACTCGTTCCTCTCAGACAAAACGTTTCATCATCCAGCTATCGAAGCCAGGGCGGCAGGTCAGAATCATCGTCGCCAGTCGCCGAACCGCCAGCCGGTGGATCGTCACGCTGTTCAACCGGCTGCCGCAGCCAGGCCGGCTGGCGCGAGAATACAAAGCGTCGGCGTTCCCCTTCTGCTTCGACAGCGGGCATCTGCCGCGACTCTTCTTCCACAATGTCAATCAGCCAGTCAAAGTCCTTCGGCGGTGACGGCGGGACAACCGGCATTTCGGACGTGCGCGTCGTCCGGTGGGACACTTCTGCTTCGGCAAAGGTCTGTTCAATCGGCGCGTCTTCCGGCGCGGCGTAATCCACGTCCAGTCCAGGCACCATCGCGTTCAGCCAGTCCGGCGCGTTGCTGGCCGGCGCCGGTTCCAGTTCTGGTTCCAGCAGGTCGGCTTCGCTGCTCTGGTCAATGGCCTCTGGCAACGTAGCTTCTTCTTCCGCCGGGGCGTTAATATCATCTATCCAGCTAAACTCGCTGCTCTCTGCGGCGCTGGCGACCGGTTCCGGTTCGGACTGCTCCTGAACGGCACTTAACCAGTCCGGCATGTCGCCAACAGTGGCAGCGCCTGCCGCTTCCGCTTCTTCTTCCCACGCCAGTTCATTCTCATAACCCTGCTCGGCAGCGGGAAGATCGGCGGGCTGTGCTTCGCCTTCCTCAAACTCCTGCATCCAGGAGAGGGTTTCTTCGGCGGCGGTTTCGCCGGTCTGCGGCTGCATCTGCGCCAGCCAGTCCGGCATGGTTTCAGCGGGAACAGCGTCTTCCGTGCCGGGCACAGTCTCCTCTTCGTCCATTTCGGCGTCACTCATCCAGGCCAGTTCACCCGCCGTTTCCGGCGCTTCGGCTTCCGGCTGCTGGGATTCAAGCTGGGTCAGCCAGTCCGGCACGTCGGTCGCTGCCGCCGGTTCATCCGACGGCCACTGGAATTGGTCAGCCGCTTCCGGTTCACCCTCTGGCTCGCCAGCGCCCAGATCACTCAACCAGGCCGGTTCATCAGCGGCCTGCGGTTCGGCAGCCTTTGGCGGACGCGACTGCATCTCCGCCAGCCAGTCCGGCTCAGCGGCTTCCTCCGCCGGGACTTCCGGCTCACCTCCCAGTTCGGACATCCATTCCGGCTCACTACCGGCGGCCTCCGCTTCCGGCGGACGCGACTGCATTTCCGCCAGCCAGTCCGGTTCGGCAGCTTCTTCGGCTTCTTCCTCGCCGCCCGTTTCCGCCTGCGCCAGCCAATCCAGTTCGCCACCCATCGTCTCCGCGTCGGCAGCAGGCTCGGCTTCTGGCTGCGCCTCCATCAACCATTCCGGCATCTCGCTGGCCGGTTCGACGGCTTCTGCTTCCTCGCCCGTTTCCGCCTGCGCCAGCCAGTCCAGTTCGCCGCCCATCGTTTCCGCGTCAGCGGCAGGTTCCGCTTCCGGCTGCGCCTGCATCAACCACTCCGGCATCTCGCTGGCCGGTTCGACGGCTTCTGCTTCCTCGCCCGTTTCCGCCTGCGCCAGCCAGTCGAATTCCTCCCCTACCGGCTCGGCTGGCGGCTGCGATTCCCCGGCGCTTATCTCCGGCGGTTCCAGTTCTGCCATCCAGTCGGGCATCGTCCCCGCCGTAACTGCCGGTTCTTCTGTCTGTGCGTCGCTGCCAGACAGCCAATCCAGGTCGGCTTCCGCCTCCGCTTCCGGCTCCTGCTCGGACTGCGGGGACAGCCAGTCCAGCATTCCACCCGCCGGTTCGGGTTCGGCGGTCTCGCCGGTAATCCACTCAAATTCATCACCCGGTTCGGGCGCTTCCGGCTGCTCAGCCGACTGACTAGCGTCCGCCTCGGACTGGCCAAGATCGGCAAACCAGTCATCCGTATTCAGATCAGGCTGCTCCGGCTGCTGGTCTTCCTGACGCTTCTGATTGTCATCCTGCGAGTCAAGCCATGCCAAGGGGTTTTCTTCAGCCATGCTATCCTGCCGTTCTGACTCTAGAGTCGTGTCCTGCGCCCACACAATCTCGTTTGAACCCGCGTCTGCCGCTTCCGTGCCGGTCAGTTCTTCCAGGCTCAGCGCTTCTTCCAGTAAACTTTCATCGGCTAGCCAGTCCAGCGTATCACCAGACGTCGAAGCTGGCGCCGCTTCAACCGGCGCGGCGCTGTCGGTCTGCATCCAGTCCAGCACATCAGCGGCGGAACTGTCTTCCTCAACCACGTCCTGCGCGGGAGGCGCTTTCGCCTCGTCGGCAATCAGGTGATCGCCATAGCCCTCCAGCCAGGCCAGTGGGTTCACCTCGTCGGCGGCCTGCACCACAAGATCATCGTCGTCGTCCAACACAACTGGCTCTGGCTCGTCCACCAGTTCGATGCCGCTGCCATGCAACCACGCCAGCGGATCATCTTCCCCGGGCGCGGCGGTCGCACGGGACACTGCCGGTTCAGGCGGCTGGGCATCGGCAAAGCGTTCCGGCACATCTTCCTCTGCGTCAGCCGGCAGAACATCGGCTTCCGGCACGGTGTCAGCTTCAGCATCCGGGAACAGGTCGTCAAAACTGATCTCCGCCGGCGCGGCTTCCACTTCGGCCTCCGGCTCGTTTAGTACGGACAGCAGCCCGGTCAGGCCGGTGTGTGGCCGGGCGGTCTCCCGCGGCGTGGCGCTTTCCGGTTCGGTCGTCAGCCAGTCGTCGGGCAGTTCGGTGCTGAACAGTTCATCGTTGAAATCCGGCAGCGGTTCCTCATCTGGCTCTGCCGCCGCAGCCGGCGCCGCAACCGACTGCATCCAGTCACTGTCGCTGATGTCGGTCAGCGCCGCGCCGGGTTCAATTGCCTGCAACCAGTCCGGCGTGCGGCTGATAATCTCTTCCTGTGCGCTGCGCCGGTAATCCAGTTCCTCCAGCCGGAACTGGTCGTCCGGCACCGGCTGTCCCTGCGCCAGTTCCAGCGCCAGATATGGATCCACCGACTGGATACGGTTCAGGTAACGCTGCGCGTCCGAAGGCCGCTGCACCGACAGCCACATATCGGTCAGGATACGGTTGGCTTCCAGACAGTCCGGCAGCGTCTTCAGCACTTCCACCGCCGCTTCACCGGCTTCCACCTGCCGCCCAGCGTCATTATAGGTGCGAGCCAGCAGCAGACGCAAATCCACCCGTTCCGGGTTCCGTTCCAGCACCTGCCGCAGCGTGTCAATCGCCTGCTCGTACAACCCGTTGCGGATATACTGCCGCGCCACCGCGCCGGCAGTTAACTGTAGGCGCGTCTGGTCCACGCGGCGGAACTTGCGGTACATTTCCCGCAGGCTTTCGATGATTTCCTGGTTGTTGGGGTCCTGCTCGTAAGCGCGCTCCAGATGCCAGATGGCTTCGTCGGGACGCTTCAGGTTGAGGTATGCCTCGCTCAAACCGGCATGGGCGATATAATCGTCGGGGTACACACTCAACACGCGGCGGAACACTTCCACCGCCCTGTCCCAGGTGCCGGTGTACACCAGCGCGCGCCCCAGGTAGCGGTAGGTATCGGCATTTTTGGGGAAATATTGCAGGATGTGCCGGCAGTGATGGATCACTTCATCTGCTGCGCCATCTTCCAGCAGGCCATCCATTTTTGCGAAATAATCTCGTAAACTAATGTCAGCCATTATGGTTCCCGCCCGTGTTGCGCGCCATACAGAGGATTATAACATAGAAAGAAAAAAGGCACGCGCTATCCCTATCTTAATAGTTTCCACCGATTTCTGGCGAGGAAGGATTAACACCGTTGAGGCTGTATCCACATTCACTGGTGATGGTTTTTGCCAGCCTGCTGCTGTTCCAGCCGCCGCCGCCAACGCTGGAGGACTTCTGGGAAGGCCGCGCTGAATGGGTGGTAGACGTGGCTGACGTCGGGCTGCCAGTCGGCGAAAGTGATACGGTTAACCGGGGCGATGGTATCTTCTGGTCGTACCTGCACGCCAGCGACGAGTCGGCGGGCGTAATTGATCAGTGCGGCGAACCGGTGGAATTCCCCGGCTGCCTGACACGCTGGGAAAGCACCGACGGCGGGCGCAGTTTCACCCTGCCCGTGCCGGTCTGCGCCCTGCCCTGCCAGTCCTGCCCGTGCAGCGATGAGCGCGACCATATCACGCACCAGCAGTACCCGCGTGTTTTTTTTGCGGATGACCAGGTGTACCTGGCTTACGAATGGCGCGCCCAGGTCATGCTGCGCTCGTCGCCGGACGGCATCGTCTGGTCGGACTGGTCGTACCTGCTGACACCGGGAGGGACGTGGCCAAGTTCGTATTCGCCGTGCAGCCCGGTTGAAAAGATTGGCCCGCATCCCAACATTCGCGGCGAAGTCCACGACTGCCTGGTAGGCGCGCCGCCGGGTATTTATGTTGAAGGCGATACCCTGTACGTGTTTGTGGCTGCCGGTTCCGCGCCCGGTCACATACGCTGTTATAAAGGCGACCGTCATGGCAGTCTTGCTCACCTGCCTCGCTGCGATACCGATCCCCTGTTTGCCGGCGCATCCGAATACGGCCCGCTGGAGATTACGGAGGGGGAGGCCATTAACCCGTACTTCGATTTTCGCTACGTCAGTTCCGCCGACGTACTGAAAGTCGGCGACCGCTACTACATGGCCTACGAGGGCATACGCGGCCCGGATGTGCTCGAACGGGGCATGGATACACAGTTTGGGCTGGGCTTCGCCCGTTCCTCCGGTGCGGCGATTGATGGCCCTTGGGAGAAATATCCCGGCAATCCGGTTCTCATGCCGGTGACGTTTAACTGGGGCATCGGCCATGCTGATCTGTTGGTGGTGGACGGCGAAACCTGGCTGTATACGGCCACCTCACAAAAAACGCGCGGACGCTATATTCTGCGCTGGAAATAGCCAAAAGCACTATAGATTTTTGGGTAATTTGATACTTGCGAGAATACAGGGGCAAGCTAAACTCTGCTGTTGCAGATTAGGGTAACTTGCATAACGGAGGGACTATGCTACGCAGAAAGTTACTGCTTTTGACTTTAATCTTTGCGTTGATCGTCGCGGCCTGTAGCCCGGCAGCGACACCGACGCCAACCCAGCGTCCGACCGAACCGCCGCCAACGGAGACACCGGAAGTTGAAGCGGCCACCGAAGAAGCGACCGAGGCAGTGACTGCAACCGAGGAAGCCACCGAAGCCGTGGTCGAAACCGAAGAGGCGACTGAAGCAGCGGCTATGACCGAGGAAGCCACCGAAGCCGCTGCCGAAGAAACCGCTGCTGTGGTTGCTATGGCAACCGAAGAAGCCACCGAAGCAGCAGTTATGACCGAAGAGGCAACCGAGGCCGCTGCTGTTGCGCTGGCAACCGAAGAAGCCACTGAGGAAGCGGTCGAAACCGAAGAGGCCACTGAAGCAGCGGCTGTGACCGAGGAAGCCACCGAGGCTGTCACCCCTGAGCCGACCGAAGCAGCAGTTATGACGGAGGAAGCGACGGAGGTTGCTGCCGCGACCGAGGAAGCCACCGAAGCAGCGGCGGTTGAGGCTACCGAAGCCCCAACCGGCGAGGAATTTGTGTTTGGCATGGTGCTGGTTGGCCCGAAGAATGATCGCGGCTGGAGCCAGGCGCACTACGAAGGCGGCCAGTACGTCGAGCAGAACCTGCCCGGCGCGCGGATGCTGGTGTTTGAAAGCCTGAACCCCGCCGCCGCCCCGGAAACGACGCTGCTGGATGTGGTGACGGAAATGGTGGACAGCGGCGCGACGCTGATCTTCACCACCTCCGACGAATTTGAGGAAGACACCAGCGCGGTCGCCCGCCAGTTCCCGGATGTTATCTTTGTCAACGTGTCCGGCGATGATGTCTTCACCGGCGAAGCGCCCGATAACCTCGGCAACCTGATGGGCACGATGGAATGGGGCAAGCTGATCGCCGGTTGCGCCGCCGGTCTGACTACCCAGACGGGGCAGATTGGCTACCTGGGGCCGCTGATTAACTTCGAGACGCGCCGCCTGGCAGCATCGGCCTACCTGGGTGCGCGCTACTGCTATGAGAAGTATGCTGGCGGCAACGCGGACGACTTGCAGTTCACGGTGACCTGGATTGGTTTCTGGTTCAATATCCCCGGCGTCACGCTCGACCCGACCGAAGTGGTCAACAACTTCTTCGACAGCGGCGCGGACGTGGTGATCTCCGGCATTGATACGACCGAGGCGATTGTGGTCGCCGGCCAGCGCGCACAGCAGGGCGATCAGGTGTGGGCTGTGCCCTACGACTTCGTTGGCGCGTGCGATGTTGCGCCGGATGTGTGCCTGGGCGTGCCGTACTTCCACTGGGGGCCGGGCTATCTGGACATCGTGACAGCAGTGCAGAACGGCACCTATGAACCGGATTTCACGCTGCTGAACCCGGACTGGGCCGACATCAATAACGAGGAAACCTCAGCGGTCGGCTTTGTGACCGGCCCGGCCCTGAGCGAAGAGAACCAGGCCAACCTGGACGCCTTCATCGAGGAACTGGCGACCTTCGCCACCGACCCGGCCAACGAAGATTTTGTCTACCTGTGGGTTGGCCCGCTGGCCTACCAGGATGGCACGGTGATCGCCGAAGAAGGCGAATACCTGCCGTACATCGCGCCTTTGGGCGAAGCTCCAGCCGCCGAAGCAACTGCCGAAGCTACCGCTGAAGCTGGCGCGGTCGCGGAAAACGCCAGCATCTGGTACCTGCAGCAACTGCTGGAAGGCATGACCGGCCCCAGCAATCAGGAATAACGGTCGCGCAATACTCGTAGGGACGGGATATATCTCGTCCCTACAGCCACAAAATCGTTTTCTAGGGGCGCGCAGCGGTGCGCCCCTACGATTCCCGTACCTGGATGCAGGGGATAAAAGCCATGTTTTTAGCTGCGCCCCTTTTTGTGCTTTTCTTTCATTTCGGTTATACTGCGCTTAAATAGTCCGTCACCTCCGCTAACTATTATGAGCTTCCCGCATGAATATTGAATTACGGCATATCCACAAACGTTTTGGCCCCGTTCACGCCAACAACGACATCAATCTGACGTTCCAGGGTGGGCGCATCATCGGCATCCTGGGGGAAAACGGCGCCGGCAAGTCCACCCTGATGAAAATCCTGTCCGGCTTTCAATCGCTGGACAGCGGCGAAATCTGGATGGACGGCCAGCGCGTGGATTACACTGGCCCGGAAGCCGCCATCGAACATGGTGTGGGCATGTTGCAGCAGGACCCGCTGGATGTAGCCGCCTTCACGGTGCTGGAGAACTTCATCTATGGGCAGCGGGGTGGCCTGTCGCTGGGGCGGAAGGCCGCGCGCGACCGGCTCAAAGAGATTAGCTGGCGCTTCGGCTTCTTTGACCTCGACCCCGACACGCCGATTGCCCAACTGAGCATCGGCCAGCGGCAGCAGTTGGAAATCGTGCGGCTGCTGTCGCAGGGTGTCAAAACGCTGATTCTGGACGAACCAACTACCGGCATCTCCGCCGAACAAAAAGTGGTGCTGTTTAACGCCCTGCGCGAACTGGCGCACAACGAGGGCATGACGGTGCTGCTGGTATCGCACAAGCTGGAAGATGTGATCGCGCTGTGCGACGAGGTGGCGGTGCTGCGCGCCGGTCGGCTGGTTGGCACACGCGCCATGCCCGCCACCACGCGGGAACTGGTCGCCATGATGTTTGGGCAGGAACTGCCACCCGTGAAACGCGAACCCGTAGGGGAGGGTCTGAGACCCTCCCCTACACCTGCCATCGAATTAGACAGAGCGCAGTTGCGCGGTAAGCGGGTCACCGTCAGCGAGCTGTCGCTGCGGGTGCAGCCGGGGGAGATCATCGGCCTGGCCGGGCTGGAAGGCAGCGGGCAGGAAGCCCTGCTGCGCGCCTGCGTCGGGCTGATAAAGCCGCAGGCCGGTCGTATCCAGCTGTGCGGTGAAGATGTTACGGGCAAATCCTACCGCCACTTTTTGCGCTGCGGCTGCGCCTTTGGCGCGGCGGGGCGGCTGGAAGAAGGGCTGGTTGGCGGGCTGACGCTGACCGA
Organism: Chloroflexota bacterium; assembly: GCA_016223085.1. Taxonomy (GTDB): domain Bacteria; phylum Chloroflexota; class Anaerolineae; order Aggregatilineales; family Phototrophicaceae; genus CFX2. The sequence goes on along the minus strand of JACRPS010000013.1, from coordinate 126,870 downwards.
ACACATCGCGCTGGTGAACGAATACCAGCCGGTGGTGGACTGGAACCGCGCCCGCCGCCTGACACAGGAACAACTGAAGCAGTACAACGTACGCGGCAGGCCGGACAGCCGCATCGAAACCCTGTCCGGGGGCAACCAGCAACGTATGCTGATGGCGCTGATGCCGCCGAAACCGGTGCTGATGGTGCTGGAGCAACCGACGCGCGGCCTGGATGTCGACTCCGCCCGGTGGATCTGGCAGCAGTTGCTGGAACGGCGGGCGACCGGCACAGCCATCATCTTCAGTTCGCCAGAACTGGATGAAATTGTCACTTACAGCGATCGCATCCTGGTCTTTTACGCCGGTCGCGTGACGGAAATCCCGGATGCCAGCCGCACCAACATAGACGAACTCGGACGTTTAATCGGCGGACATTCCGATGGAGCAGCCCAATGAAGAACCGTTCGCTTGCCCTGCAAATCGGGCTAACCGTCCTGCCCATCCTCCTGTCGCTGGTCATTACCACGCTGCTGATTCTGGCCGTTGGGTCAGACCCGCGCGCCGTGTTTCAGAACGTGTGGGAAGGCGCGTTCCGTGACTCACGGGCGTTTGCCGGCGTTGTTAATTTCTGGATTCCGCTGACGCTGTGCAGTCTGGGGCTGATTATCACCTTTACCGCCGGACTGTGGAACATCGGCGTGGAAGGCCAGATGGCGATGGGCGCGGTGTTTGCGTCGTGGGCGGCGCTGTCGTTTAGGCTGCCCGCGCCGGTGCTGGTGCCCGTGGAAATCGTGCTGGCGATGATTGGCGGCGCGCTGTGGGCGCTGCTGGCCGGGGTGCTCAAAACACGGCTGGGCGTGCATGAAATCTTCGGCGGCGTGGCGCTGAACGCGCTGGCGAACGTCGTTTCGATCTATCTGATCTCCGGCCCCTGGCAGCCGCCGGAAGGCGGCAGCGTCCGCGCGACACCGCCCTTCCCCACCGACGCGCTGCTGCCACCGCTGTCGGACGAGTTTAAGGTCAGCCTGCTGGCGCTGGTCATCGTTGGCGTGGTATTTCTGGCGGTGGTGCTGGCGCTGCGCGGCACGCGCTGGGGACTGGAACTGAAAGCGACCGGTAAAAACGCCCGTTCCGCCCTGCTGCTGGGCGTGCCCACCGAACGCAGCGCGTTAAGCGCCTTCATCGCCTGCGGGATGCTGGCGGGCATCGCCGGCTCGTACCGCGTGCTGTTCACTTACGGCAACCTGCGCCCGCTGGTGTCCGGCGGTATCGGTTTCCTGGGGCTGCTGGTGGTACTGCTGGTCGCCAACCGCGCGCTGTGGGCGCCGGTCGTCGCCTTTGTTTTTGCCGCAATTCTCGGCGGCAGCGCCCGCCTGAAAGTCGCCATGCAGCTTGACGCCTCGCTGGCGGGCGTGTTGCAGGGATTTTTGGTGTTGATGGCGCTGCTCACCAACGGTCTGCGCGCCCGCTTAACGCCGCCTGCCCAGGCTGATAGCCGGGATGAAACGCCGCATCGCTCCGGCGAAACCTTCCAGCCCATTACCCCGCCGTCGCAGGAGATTAAGGCCCATGAATAACGAACTGCTCAATACGCTGAACAGCATTGTCTCCAATGCGACGCCGCTGGTGATTGCCAGTATCGGCGAAACGCTGACCGAACGCGCCGGTGTCACCAACCTGTCGCTGGATGGCAGCATCATTTTATCGGCGATGGTCGGCTTTGTCGCGGCGCTGGCTTCCGGCAGCGCGCTGGTGGGCATCATCGCGGCCATGATTGTCGGCGCGCTGGTGGCGCTGATTATCGCCTTCGCCGGCATCACGCTGCGGCAGGATCAGGTCGCCGTCGGCTTCGTGCTGACGCTGCTGGCCGCCGATCTGGCGCAGTTCCTCGGCCAGAGCTACACCCGCATCCCCGGCCCGCAAATCCTGAGTTCGCCGCTGCCCGTGTTCAGCCAGCTTCCGGTCATCGGCCCGGTGTTTTTTGACCAGAGCATCTTTGCTTATCTAAGCTACATTTTGATTTTTGGCTCGTGGTACTGGCTGTTCCGCACCCGCCCCGGTCTGGCGCACCGCGCCATCGGTGAGCGCCCGGAAACGGCCTTCGCGCGCGGGACACGGGTCAACGTGCTGCGTTATGTCTACACGGCAGTCGGTGGGTCACTGGTCGGCATGGCGGGCGCGGCCTATTCACTGAGCGTGAAGGCTGGCTGGGCTACGCCGCCCAACATGGCAGGCGACGGCTGGATTGCGCTGGCGATTGTGATTTTCGGCGGCTGGCATCCCTTCCGCGTGGCGCTCGGCGCCTACCTGTTCGCCGGGCTGCGCGTGCTGGCGACGGTCATCCAGCGGTCGCCGGACGTGAATATCCCGGTCGTGCTGCTCAACGGCGTGCCCTGGCTGCTGATGATTGTGACTCTGCTGCTGGTCAGCAGCGGCAGCATCGAACGGCTGATGCACGTACTGCCACGCCCGGTGCAGAAGTGGTCACGCAATTTCCTGCGCTCCGACCCGCCGGCGGCACTGGGCACCCGCTTCGAGCCGGATTAAAGCTGCTGTAACCCTGAGCAGAACAGCGTCGAACCGGCGCTGTTTTGTTTTCCCCAGCGTTTTATTCATTTCTTATCAAAAGTTTTTACAATGGTTGAGTCTGCTGCCAAGACTGAGGTCATACATGGATGTTCATTCGCTGCTGGTGATGGTGACGCTGGCGATTGTAGTTGGCACTGCCGGGTACACACTGGCCGACAAGCTGCGCATCCCGGCGATTGTGGTGCTGCTGCTGCTCGGCCTGCTGGTGGGACCGGAAGTCCTGAATCTGGTCAACCCTGCTGCGCTGGGCGACGGTCTGAGGGTGCTGGTGTCCATCGCCGTTGCCATCATCGTGTTTGAAGGCGGGATGCTGCTGGACTTCGACCAGATGCGCGCCGCCTCACCGCCGATTCGCAATCTGATGACCATCGGGGTGATTGTGTCGGTCAGCGGCGGGACGCTGGCCGCCGGGCTGCTGGCCGGGCTGCCGCTGCCGCTGGCGGCGCTGTACGGCGCGCTGATGTGTGTCACCGGCCCGACAGTCGTCACGCCGCTGCTCAAACGCGCCAACGTCAACCGGCGCTTGCAGACCATCCTGCAAAGCGAAGCGGTGCTGGTGGACGCAATTGGCGCGGTGCTGGCCGTCGTGGTGCTGGAATTTTTGTTGGACGCGGCGGGTGCGCCGCTCACTCAGGCGCTGGCCGATCTCCTGGTGCGGCTGGGCGCGGGGGTGGCCGTTGGCCTGATCGGGGGTTATGCGGTGGTGCGTGTGCTGCGCGCGCTGGGCAATCTGGAAGCCGGCACCGTGCGGCTGGCGTCCCTCGGCGGCGCGCTGGCCGTGTACGCGCTGGCCGAAGTGCTTCAGCCGGAAGCCGGTATCGCCGCCGTTGCGCTGGCCGGAATTGTGGTTGGCAACCTCGACATCCCGTATGCCGATCAGATTCACCGCTTTAAAGGCGACCTGACCAACCTGGGCATCGCCCTGCTGTTTATCCTGCTGGCGGCAGGGTTGCGCTTTGAAACGCTGGCCGCGCTGGGTATCGGCGGGGTACTGGCGGTGACCGCCATGATGCTGCTGGTGCGTCCGGCCAGCGTGTTTGCTTCGATGGTGGGCACCAACGTACCCCGCCGCGAGCAGTTGTACATCGCGGCGCTGGGGCCGCGCGGCGTGGTGGCGGCGTCGGTGGCAACGTTCGCCGGGCTGGAACTGGCCGCGCATGGCTTCCCCAACAGTGACCTGTTTATCGGCCTCGTATTTATGACGATCATCGGTACGGTCGTGATTCAGGGACTGTATGCCAAGCCACTGGCCCAGAGATTAGGAGTGAGACTGATGCAGGTTATTATTGTCAGTGCCGACGCGATTGCCCGTGAACTGGCGGCGAGGCTGATCGCCAAGGATTACACCGTCAGCCTGATTGACAGTGACGAGGCCACCGTCGCCAAAGCCCGCGCCGACGGGCTGAACGTCACGCTGGGCGATGGTACCGATCCGGCAGACCTCAGCCGCGCCGGATTAAACCGCCTGAATCGCCCGGTGATTTTTGTCGCCGCGACTTCGAGTGATCGCACCAATTTATTGGCCTGTCAGGTTGCCATCCAGCAGTTTGGGGTGAAAGACGTGGTCGCCCGTGTCAACAGCCCAAGCAATCTGGATAACTTCACGGCGCTGGGGATCCGGGTGGTTAGCCCGGTGGTTTCCACCGCCATGCTGCTGGATAACCTCATCAGCAGTTCGTCCACGATGGAACTGCTGACCGGCCAATCCCACGAACAGGAAATTTATGAGGCAGTGCTACAGAATCAGGCGCTTGCCAATAAGCCGCTCAAGGACTGGGCGCTGGGCGACGCGCTGGTGATTCTGGTGCGGCGCAACGGCCAACTGCTGGCGCCGCATGGCAACACTACCATGAAAACCGGCGACGTGCTAACGCTGATCGGCAAAGCTGGCGAACGGGAAACCACCCGGCAGATGATTGAAGGGATTTAAAAAGTAGGGGCGCACGGCGGCGCACCCCTACACACGCCTACGGTCACTCGTTTTGTATCGCCTGCAACCGCTGGCGCGCGTCCGGCAGGAACGGATAGGGATAGACTGTCCCCCACGTCATCACCCAGTCGTAATCCCGCGCGGCGAGATCGTCCTTACCCTGCGCTTCCAGAATCAGGCCGCGCAGGTAGTGGCGGCTGCCGGTTTCGCCGGCGGACAGGGCATTGTTGATCGCCCGCAGGGCATCATCATAGCTGCCCAGGTTGTACTGCGCGCGCGCCCGGTATTCGTCCGCCACCGGGCGCAGATCGGCGGACAGGCTGCCGGAAGCAGTTTCCAGCAGATTCAGCGCCTGCTCAAACTCGGCGGTCTCCCCTTCGCGCGCCTGGTCTATCAGAATCCGCGCTTGCAGCAGTTGAATTTCCGCGTCAGGAATCACGCCCGCGCCCAGCAGCGCCCGCGCGTCTTCTTCGGCCACGCGGATATTGCCGGCGTTATAGGCCGCCAGCATTCGCCGTGCCCGAAGCGTCAGGTCATCGGTGAGCGTGTAGGCCCGCGTATAATCATCCCGCGCCAGATCGTAGCGCCGCCGCTGTTCGTAAAGCTGCGCCCGCGCCACCAGCACCTCCGCCGTGAATGGGTTATCCTCGCCACCCGCCAATGCCTGATTATAGGCTTCCAGCGCCAGGTCAAAATTGCCTTCGCGCACGCGGGCTTCGCCCAGCAGGGTGTAACCCTCGACGCTGCCGGGATAATAAAACAGGTAACGCTGCGCCAGCAGCACCGCCAGACCAGGGTTATCCTGTGCCAGCGCCGTTTTGATTTGCAGCAGGTGCGCCGCTTCCGCCGTCGGGTCGGCGTACAGCGCCAGAAACGCCTGATAGGCCGCCAGGTCGTATTCGCGCTGGTCGAAATACTGCTGCCCCTTCTCGATAATCAGGTTCACATTCCCGGCCAGTTCCGGCACGGCTAACCCCTCGTCCAGCGCGGTGATGGCGGCATCGTAATCGCCCACCAATCGGTGCCGCCGCGCCAGCGCCAGATACGGCAGTTCAAGGCGCGGGTCACCCGCGATGGCTGTTTCCGCCCGGTCTTCGATATTCCGCAGCAGCGCGTTGGCTTCGTCGCGCCGCCCGGCATCCAGCGCCTGTTCCGCCCGCAACGCATCCACCCACGCCAGACCAGCGTTGACCAGCGGCGCGTAACTGGGTTCGTTCGGTTTCTCCGGCAGGCGACGTTCGGCGGTGCGCAGCAGTTCGGCGGCGGCGTCCAGCCGGCCCAGCCGCGCCAGCGCCATCGCCCGGTAGAAATACGGGTTGGGGTTAAAATCCGTCCCAACCAGTGTCACTTCCACCACCAGTGTTGGCAGCGCCTCCTCGACCCGGCCCTGATTCATCAGCGCCACCGCATCCCGAATGGTGCGCTCCTGCACCGGCGGGTAAATTGCGGTTGGCTCCGGCGCATCGCTGCCGGGGCGGATATTCGGCGGGACGGTCGGGCTGGGTGTCAGCGTGAGTTCCGGCGTGGGGGACGGCGTGGGGGTGACACCGGGCGTGGGGGTGAAGGTCGCCGTCGGCGGCGCCGGCGTTCGTGTGGGCGTGCCGGTTGGCGCAAACAGAACGGTGCGGGCGGCAGGGTTATTCAGGATAACCACCGCGCCGATAATCAGGATAATCACCAGCGCGCCAGCCACACCGGCAGCGACATAAGCGCGCAGTACCAGCGAATCGCGCTCACCGGCGCGGCTGCGGGTTTTACGTGTCCAGGCGATGCCGGTATAACCATCAAACGGCGCCAGATACTCACGCACCAGCGCATCCAGTTCGGCCTGCGCCTGGGCAACTCGTTGCGGGTCGGCGACCGGCACAGTCCCGGCCTGCGGTGTTTCCGGCGCGGCCTGCGGAGCGCGGATAACCGGGGTTGGCGCGGCGCGCTGCATTGGCTGGAGCGTGGGCACCGTCGTTTTGATGCCCAGTTCTTCCGCCAGTTTGTCCGGCGTCAGGTTGAGCGAAGCCAGTGCCTCCTGCCCCATTGTATTGTTCGGATTGATTTCGAGCAGCTTATACAGGCAGATCAGCTTTTCGCGCCGGTCGCGGGCGACGGTCATCAGCCAGATCCAGGCTGCCTCGTTGTTCGGGTCGAGTTGCAGCGACTGCTGCAACAATTGCCGCGCGCGGTCTTTATCGCCCGCCTTCGCTGCCTCCACACCTGCTTTTCGTAGTTGTTTGGCCTGATCGTCAATCACGACTTCATCCCCCTGCCCGGTACAGTTTGATTGTAACCCAAAGTTGCAGGGAGAAAAATAATGCCGCGCCTGAGAAGAGTTGTGAAAATCGCGGTCATGTAAAGACACGATAGATCGTGTCCCCACAAAAATATCGTCGAAACTCTTCCCCTCGCCTGAGACAACCGTAGGGGAGAGTCTGAGACCCTCCCCTACAGCCGTTCCGGGTTTTACAGGCGCAACACAGCGGCCTTAACAAACCGCCTCGGCCATCACAACCGGCTGACCGCCAACCGCTACTGATTCAGCGGCGTCAGTTCGGCGTTGACGTAGCTGATACGCCCCTCCGGCTCTGCCGTGATCGGGCTGTTCGCCGCCAGGTACTGCTGCGTCGCCTCGTAATCCACGCGGCCAAAGTCATACGGATTGATCGCATTTTCCGCCAGGACGGTATACCCGTCGCCACCCGTCCGAACGAAGTTGTTGGTCACAACCGTGTAGGTGGCTTCCGGGTCAATCGGTGTGTACTCGCCGTTTCCGTCCATCACCTCGACGCTCACGATCCGGCTGCCCGGCTCCTGCGTCGGGTCAACCGTGTAGCGAATGCCGGACACCTGCGGGAAACGCCCTGCCGCGCCCTCGCGCTTCACCTGGCCGTTTTCCAGTTCCAGCAGCGACACGCCGTTTTCCAGCGCCGCGATCACGTATTCACCCTTCAGTTCAAACGTGCTGATGAGATTGCCAAACGGCTGCACCGTCAGCACTTCGCCCAGCGTGATTTCGCCCGGCTCGATGCTGGCGCGGATACCGCCGCCATTCATGATGGCGATCTGCGCGCCGGTTTCCGCCCGCATCGCATCAGCAATCACGTTGCCCAGGTTACATTCCTCGACACGGCACACGGCGCGGTCGCCCTGGAGTAAAACATCGGTAGTCGCGCCAATCGGTGTATTGCGCAGTTCTTCAATCGGGCCGGACAGTTCCGCGATCAGGTCGCTCATCTCTTCGTCCGGGGTGATGTACTTCGACAGCAGAATGGTATCTCCGGACGCGCCGGTGATGACCCCTTCAGCGTCAAATTCCACGTCCAGCCGCCCCAAGTAAACGGTATTGGCGCCGGCCTGTACGTAATAGATCGGTGTGCCGCTGGCCGATTCAAACGCCAGTGGATACTGGTCAGCCGCCGCCCGATAGGTATTGCTGTAGAGCGTATGGCTGTGGCCGCCAACCACCACGTCCACATTTTCAAGCTGCGGCAGCAGGTCCAGGTCCACGCTGATGCCGGTATGCGTCAGCAGCATGATCTTGTTTACACCCTGCGCGGTCAGATCGGCAGCCGCTTCGTTCACGAGGTTCACGTAGTCGTCGCTCCACCGCAGTTCCGGGCCGGGAGAGGCGATGCCGGGGGTTTCCGCTGTCGTCAGGCCGATCACGCCGATCTGTTCGCCACCGACTTCCAGCACAGTGGTCGGCGTCCATTTATCCGCCAGCACCGGCGACTGACTGGCGTCAATGTTGGCGTTCACGACCGGGAATTCCAGCCCGTCGAGGAATTTCGCCAGGATTTCGTCGCCGTTGTCGAATTCATGGTTGCCGAGCGTCATCGCGTCATAGCCAAGCAGATTCATGATCTGCACCTGATCCTGGCCGAGGTACTGGGTATGGAACAGCGAGCCGGTGAAGCGGTCGCCGCCATCCACCAGCACCACGTTGTCAACTTCGTCCCGAACCTGTTTGACAACCGCCGCCAGCCGCGCCGCGCCGCCATTACCATTGCTCTGCGGTTCGTGCGCGGCGTGGGTGTCGTTGGTGTGCAGGATAGTCAGTTCAAACGTTTCTTCGTCCTGTGCCGCAACCATTGTCACCGCCAGCAGCAGGACGAGCAGTAAACCGAATATCGTTCGACGTAACATTCACTTTCCTCCTGAAAATAAACGGACAGCTCTGTATACAATGCCGCGCCCGTTTTATGACGCGGCGTGTAGAGAGTTTAAGACTCTGTTAAATTTTTCGCAACATAAGCAGGAATCGCAGGGGAGCGTCTTCGACGCTCCCCTGTCTTACCCTTTACATCAGGCCAGCTACCGGGCAGACCGCCGCTGTTAGCGGTGATAATAGGTCGGCCAGTCCAGATATTTGGTGAAGGCTTCGTAGATCGCGCCGGACACCCGCGCCTGGTTGACCGAGACATGGTGCTCGTAGCCGTTTTCGCAGATGTAGGCCAGCAGTTCCTGGAAGTGGGGTACGCGCACGACGCCGTAACCGCCGAAGGTGTTCAGCGGGTCATCCGTGAACTCCCCTTCGCCCACATAGGCTGTGATCTGGCCGGCCAGATCGTCGGTTGCCACACGCAGGTAGGTGAACGGGGTTTCGCGGATGCGGGCGTAAATCGCGCCGTAGGCGTTCTCCGCGCCAACCGTACCCGCTATAATCTCCTGATACTGCATGACTGGAATCTCATCCACAAACACATCTTTCGGCAGGTTGGAGCAGTGGAAAACAACGGCCTTGTCCGGGTCGTCACCATAGTTATTGTTCCAGTCCAGCAGCGCGCTGGGCTTGCCGGATGCCAGCGCCAGCGCCAGCATCGCTACCGTGCCGGCCACGTCAGTTTCGCAGGCGGACGGCGCGAGACCGTTGCTCATCATACTCATAATGGTGCAGGGCACGATCCCAAAATAATCCTGCATCGAATTCCAGCACTGCACGGCGGTGGCATCGAGCGCAGCGTCCGCCATCCAGCGGTCAATCATCACGCCCAGTTTTGCCATCTTGTTCAGGGCTTCATCTGGCACGCCGGCAGTGCGGGCATAGCGTTCAACAGCGGCGCGTTTCGCCAGCACGTCCGGGTCGCTGTCCGCCATCGTCGCAATCCGGCCAAAGGCTTCGGACAGGTCGAGCGTTTCAACCGTAATGCCGGCGTGCTGAAGCAGCTTTTCGCTGAAGCGCACGGTGTTAAACGCTTGCGGACGCGCACCCAGCGCGCCGATGCGGGCGGTACGCATCCCGCGTACCACGCGGCAGATGGCCGCGAACTGCTGCAGGTCTTTCAGAAACGATTCGCTGGTCGGGTCAACCGTGTGCAGCCGCGTCAGGGTATACGGGATATTGTACTGGCGCAGGTTGTTGCATACGCTCATCTTGCCGCAGAAGCTGTCGCGGCGATCATCCAGCCCCATGCGGTTAACGTCATCCGGGAAGGCGTGAATGAGCACGGGCACGTTCAGGCCCGCCAGTTTGAGCGTGTTGGCGATGGCACGTTCGTCGCCGAAGTTGGGCAGCGTGACCAGCACGCCGTCAATCTCGTCCCGGTGCTGGCGGAAAAATTCGCCGTACACCTGGGCTTCGCGGTAGGACTCGACCGCGCCGTAAGCGGTGGCAGTTTCGTCCAGCAGCAGGGCGCGGATGCCCGCCTGCTCCAGCACTTCGAGCATGGTTTGGCGGCCACTGGTCACCAGATGCTTGGGGAAAAAGCCCCGGTTGCCAACAATCACCGCCAGCGTCACGGGGCGCTGCGCCCGTGGCAGGCCGTTTGCAGATTTGGGTTGAGCGATTGGGAGAGCCATAAGTATATGTCCTTCTACAAAGGTCGGTAATTTTAGGGGAATGTCCATCAACCCGTTCCGGCGGCGGGTGTGATTCTCCTAGCAAATGCAGTATAGCGCGTTTACGCCGCTTCGCTGATTACAAATGGCAGCATCCGATCATGAGTAACGACATAGAGCTTGAGCACGATGGAAGCACGCTCAAGCGCCCGTGCGCGTTTCTGCATAAGCAAAACCAATGGAAGAACCCAGATGGATATTGATTGACTGAGGTATCGTTTGTTACAATATTCACAAGGGGGTAAACAACATGCTTGACATCTACGAAATGGAAGTTTTTCTGGCTGCCGCCGAAACCGGCAGTTTTTCTGAAGCAGGCCGTCGAATGCAATTGTCGCAGCCGGCGATCAGTATGCAAATCCGGTCGCTCGAACGCCGCCTGGGTGTGGATTTGTTCCACCGCGCCGGACGGCACATTAATCTGAGTGAAATCGGGCAGGCGCTCGTACCACTGGCGCGCGATCTGGTCAACCACGCCGCGCAGGTTGAAGAACGGGTCGCCGCGCTGCACGGTGAGGTGATCGGCACACTCAGAATTGCGTGCAGTGCCACCGCCGGGAAATACCTGCTCCCCCGCCTGATCGCCCGTTTTATGGACCAATATCCCGCCGTTCAGGTGAACTGTCAGATGGTTGGGCGTGAAGCCGCGCTGCAACTGGTGCAGGATGGGGAAGCGCAGATTGGTATCAGCAGCCTGCACGAACGATCCAGAGACCTGGAATTCCGTCCCTTTGTGCTCGATGAGATGGTGTTGATTGTTCCGCCCGGACATGAATGGGCGTTGTGCGTTGATCTGGCGCTGGACGACCTGCCCACTGGCCGCTTCATCTTCCACGAACCGGAATCGGGTACCCAGCACGCCATTACCGCGTCGCTGTCCGGTCATAGTGTCGGCATCCACGATCTGTCTGCTGCGATGGTGTTAGATAGTTCCGAAGCGATATGTATGGCAGTCGCTGAAGGCATCGGCGCGGCTTTTGTTTCCCGTCGGGTAGCTGCGGAAAGCATCGCCAGCGGGCGGGTGGTTGAAGTGCCGGTGCGCGGCCTGGAGATGCAGCAGCAGCTTTACCTGGTGCGGCACACACGCTTTATCCCCAGCAGCGTACAATCGGCCTTCTGGGAATTTGTCTATTCACCGCGCAGCCGCGATCTTCTGGGGTGTTAGAATCAGTAGGGGCGAACCGGCGGTTCGCCCCCACATGCTCTGTGTTACGCTCTCTGCAACCGTTTCCTTGCCTCGCCCTGCACCATCGTGACGATGCCCATCAGGCCCTGCCCCTTGCCCATCGAAATCTCGCGGCCAAAGATTTGCAGCACGATGTCCGGCTGCACGGCGGCCACGCGCTCCAACGGCTGGCCAGAGCAGGTTTCGTCCAGGATGACGCTCATCGCCTTCGCTGATAATCCCTGCGGGTTCAGCACGTCGAAGTAATACTTCAGCGTGCCGTCCGGCTGTTCCTGCGCCCACACGAAGGCTTCGGACTCGCAGGCCGGGACGCGGCGGCGCTCGTCATACGGCGGCGTGGCGATCTCCGGCGGCACTTTTACGTCGGGAAAGCGGTCAGCGATCTCGATCAGGTACTCCGCCCGTTCGTTGCGGTCGGTGATGCTGGAAAAGTCGTCTACCAGTTCAGCCAGCTTATCGGGAATCTGCGCCATACCTACTTCTCAATCGGCACGCCAACGGAATTGCCCCACTCCGTCCAGCTACCGTCATAGTTGCGGACGTTTTGGTAACCGAGCAGGTATTTTAGCACAAACCAGGTGTGGCTGCTGCGCTCGCCGATGCGGCAGTAGGCGATCACGTCGTCATCCGGCTTCAACCCCTGCTCCTGCTCGTAGATGGCGCGCAGTTCGTCCGCAGTCTTGAACGTGCCGTCCTCCGGGTTGATCGCCCGCGCCCAGGGTACGTTCTTCGCGCCAGGGATGTGCCCGCCGCGCAGCGCGCCTTCCTGCGGATAGCCCTCCATGTGCAGTTTCTTGCCGGTGTATTCGTCCGGGCTGCGCACGTCCACCAGCGGCTTGCGTGACTCGATGTGTCTCAATACCTGATCGCGGAAAGCGCGAATCTGCGAGTCGTCGCGTTCCCGTGCCGTATATTGAGTCGGGCGATACAGCGGCACATCGCGGACCAGTTCGCGGCCTTCCTTCTCCCACTTCAGCCGCCCCCCATCCATGATTTTCGCCTTGTCATGGCCGAACAACTGGAACACCCAGAAGGCGTAGGTCGCCCACCAGTTGTTTTTATCGCCGTAAAACACCACCGTCGTATCGTTGGTGATGCCAATGCGCGACGCCAGTCTTTCAAAGCCGGCCTTATCCAGATAATCGCGGCGCAGCGGGTCATTCAGGTCGGTTGTCCAGTCCACCTGCACCGCGCCGGGAATGTGGCCGGATGGATACAGCAGCGGGTCTTCGTTGGACTCGATGATCCGCACATTCGGGTCTTTGAGATGCTGCGCCACCCAGTCGGTTGAAACCAGCACATCCGGATTCACATAACCCCGTTCAGTAACGTCTGTCATTGCTCCCTCCAGTTGATTTATACAGAAACGCCAGTCGTATAGAAGCAAAAAGCCGACCTGCGCGGTCGGCTTTGTTACTCGTTCGCTAAAAATGGTTTAACGAGCGATAGCCTCCCCGGACGCAGGCGCAGTGGCAGAACGCGAACAACACATCGCCCAACACACCAGCGCCGGGTAGAGAACACTCGTCATCATACGGTAGAATATAGCCAAACCTCATTCATATGTCAAATAACACCATCATGAATCCTTCCACTTCCAAACCCTTGGCCGACCGCATCCGCCCGCGTAATCTGGATGAATTTGTCGGCCAGGCGCATCTGGTCGGCAAGGGCAAGCCGATTTACCAGGCCATCCAGCAGAACCGCGTGCGCTCGATGATCTTCTGGGGGCCGCCCGGCGTGGGCAAAACCACGCTGGCGCGCATCATTGCCGCGCAGACCGACCGCCCCTACTTTGAACTGTCGGCAGTGTCCGCCGGTAAAAACGAAATCCGCGCCATCGTGGAACAGGTGCAGGCCAGTGAAACCCGCGACCTGTTTAACCAGAACGCGCCGCAAGCCCGCACTGGAGCAGTACTATTTCTGGACGAAATCCACCGGTTTAACAAGGCGCAGCAGGACTATCTGCTGCCCTACGTTGAAAACGGCACGCTGATTCTGATCGGCGCGACGACCGAGAATCCCAGCTTTGAGGTGATTTCGGCGCTGCTCTCTCGTTCCCAGGTGTTTGTGTTAGAGCCGCTGTCCCGCGATGACGTGCTGACGGTCATCCGGCGCGGCGCCCAGGAACTACAGGTGATGCTACCGGAGGATGCCGAAGCCTTCCTTGCGGACTATGCGAACGGCGACGCCCGCCAGTCGTTAAATCTGCTGGAAGCCGCCGCCGAACTGTACGCCAAAGATACCGGAACGCTCACGGTCGAAAACCTCAAGGACGCGCTGCAATCGAAGCATTTGCGCTACGACAAGGCCGCCGAGGAGCATTACAACACCATCAGCGCCTACATCAAGAGTATGCGCGCCAGCAACGTGGACGCCGCGCTGTATTATCTGGCGCGGATGGTAGACGCGGGCGAAGACCCCAAGTTTATCGCGCGGCGCATGGTCATCTTCGCCAGCGAGGACATCGGCATGGCCCAGCCGACCGCGCTGGTCGTCGCCAACGAGGTTTTTCGTGCGGTGGATACCATCGGCTATCCCGAGTGTGTCTTTAATCTGGCGCAGGGCACCGTGCATCTGGCGCTGGCGCCCAAGGATCGCAGTGCCGGGGATGCCTATTTCGCGGCGCTGGAAGACGTGAAGCAGCATGGCAACCTGCCGATTCCACTCAATCTGCGCAACGCGCCGACCAGGCTGATGAAGGAACTCGGCTACGGCAAGGGTTACGAGAAATACACTGACGAAGACCTGCTGCCGGAGAAACTTAGGGGCAGGAAGTATTATCAGAAGTAGTTTCCGGTTTTCAGTTGTCAGTTTTCAGTAAAATCAAAGATAAATCCTATGTCGGTCTGTCATGATTCCCGGAGCAGAGTTGAGGTGGTATTTATGACTGAACACGTCCCCCCGCCCTGGGAACTGACCGGCACTGGCACGATTCTTGTTTTTAACTTCCCCCGTGATTTTGTAATGGACAGCGGCTTTGTGCCGCCGGAACTGCGTGACAGCTACGCCGGCGGCCCCGGCTGCGTGATGATCGTGGACTATCACACGTCCGGCATCGGACCGTACCGCGAACTGCTGTTTATCCCCGGCCTGTTCCGTTACAACAGTACGCGCCATTACACGATCACCAAAATCTACGTTTCGACACAAGCCAGCGTCGCTAACGGTTGGCTGAACTGGGGCATTCCAAAGGAACTGGCCGATTTTGACGTTCAGACCGGCGCGGACAGCACCGACACGATTCGCGTTAAACAGGGCGGCAATTTGATCTTCGGACTGACGATACGATGTTACGGCGCGCAAATTCCGCTTAACTCGACGCTGCTGCCGGTCAGGCCGTCGCTCGGCCAGATGAAAGATGGCTCGCTGCTGATTACGCGCCCGGAAGGCACAGGCACGGGACAGTTAGCGAAAGTCGAAGCGATTGAGATTGACAGCCGCTACTTCCCCGACGTGTCGCGGGTCAGGTCGCTGGCGACCGGCTGCGTGCGCGAGTTTAAGGTGACATTTCCCGTGCCAGAGGTGGAGGCGTTAGCCGTTCAAGGATAAAACATGTCCAGAGGGGGGCAACCGCAGACCTACACCTGCGCGCTGTGCGAACGGGCGGTACGGCAGGTGAGCAAACATCACATCGTGCCAAAGTCCGAAGGTGGGCGCGACACGATAGACCTGTGCGCTGCCTGCCACAAAACGCTGCACAGCTTTTTCACCAACGAAACGCTGGCAAACGAACTGAATACCCTTGAAGCCCTGCGACAGGACCCGGACGTGGCGCGTTATCTGATGTGGGTGCGCAAACAGCGCGACAGCCGCATTATGGTGCGGAGCAAGCGGGAGCGGCGGTAGATGTTTTACAGGTATTCCACACGATTCAGCATATCGTCCGCCGTGTAAACACCATGCATCAATTCCAAGGCTTTGACCCATTCGCCAATCCAGTGGCTTTCGGGCTGGCCGAGGACAATACCTGAATGTTCAACGCCGGATACTGCTAACTGAACGTAATCAGTATCATAGGTGCAGAGAACACAGCCCATTTCTGAGGCGCGTTTCAGGTGGTTGACATCAGAATCGGACAGCGTATCGAGGTCACGGGCGGTTACGGCTTCAATACCTCGCCGCCGTAGCTGCTCGGCAATCGCAACCGGCAGGTTTTCATCCAAATAAAAACGGAGGCTTGCTGCCAAGTCGCTGTTCCTTCAGTTCGCGGGCAGTTTTAATCTGCTGCCGGATGTCCTCGTCAATTTCGGCTTTATGCTCGTAGTAGTAGGCCAACGCCGCGTGAACAGCCGCCAGTGAAACAGCATAACCGGCGGCAATTTCGCCGGGAGTTTGATTGTGGAACAACATCGCCATCACGACATCGGTTACGCGGACGCCCGTCCCGGCGATGCAGGGACGACCGCCGCGCACATCGGGGTCAGATACAATCAGATTAATGCTGTGGACTGTCGTTTCCACATGGGTACCTTTCGCTCTGTAATCAGCATAGTAGAAACACCGGATGGGGTCAACCGCGCTTCAACTCCACCATGCCATTGATGGCCAGCGGCGGGACGTGCAGCGTGCCGGATACGTCGTCGAGAATCACGCGGCCATCGGCCAGCTTGAGGATGAGGTAGGTATCGTGTGGCACGCTGACATGAAACGTCCCGCGCGCCAGACCGCCCACCACCGGACGACGTTTCGCCACGATGTACACCCCGGCGTCGTCCTGGTCGGTGGCAACCCGCCAGCCAAACGCCGCCTGAAGCTGCACCGTCACCTGTATCTGCGGCATATGCCAGCGCTTCACGCGCACTTCCGCGCCTTCGGCCTGTACATACAGCGTGACCGGCTTCACCACGCCAAAATGAAACGTCTGCGACTGCCGCGCCAGTTCCGCGACCGTCGAAGCCGCGTTGACGGCCTGCCACAGGGTATTGAGGTGCTGCATCGTTCCGCGCTCCCAGATCACCAGCCTATCGGACTTTCCATGCCACTGTAGGGGCGCACGGCTGTACGCCCCTGCAACCAGACTCATGCGCCCGATCTGATTATCCCCCAGAACCGTAAAAACGGCGTTTACCCCTGCTGCCGCAGCAGCCAGGTTCGCACTGCGTCCGCTACAAACTGCGGCTGCTGCAAGGCCATCATGTGGTTTGCACCCTGCACTGTCACCAGTTCGGCATTGGGCAGATTATCGTGCAGATAAGTGCTGAACTTCAATGGCGTCATGGCGTCGTCGGTCGCGCCGATCACCAATGCCGGCTGGGTGATGCGCCCCAACTGGTCGCGCACGTCAAACGTATTGCAGGCGATGTAATCCCCCTGCATCACGTTGGCGTCAAACTCCAGCAGGTGCTTGCGGCTCAGGCGGCGCAGTTGGTCATACTCCGGCGACGTGCCCCAGTAGCCGTTGAGTATCATCTCAACTGCCTTCTCCTTATCGGCGCTGGCGTTGAGCAGAATGGGATGCGCTGCCAGCTTTGCGCCCGTGCCGATCAAAATCAGCCCGCGCACGCGGTCGGGGTAGTTCAGCGCCAGCATCAGGGCAATCGCGCCGCCCATGCTGTGCCCGGCGATAAAGGCGCGGTCAATCTTTAGTGCGTCGAGCAGCGCGATCATGTCACTGGCATAGGCGCTGATACTCTGGCGGCCTGTGCCGGGACTTTTGCCATGTCCGGGCAGGTCTGGCACGATGGCATTGGCTTCCGGCAGGCGGCGCAGTTCCGCCGACCAGTCGAGGTGGCTGCCGCCCGCGCCGTGAATGAACAGCGTCACCGGCAGGTGCGTCGTCCGGTCGCGGTGATCGGCATACCAGATGGGGTCGTTTGTGGTTTCGATCAGAGGCATAATCTTATCCCCTGTATGGAAAAGGTTGGTTAGAATTGTACCGCGCCACGAATTGAACGCGAACATGGATGCGCGTGTAATGTTGGCAGCACGATTGCACACAAAGGATTGGTTTATGTGGCGGACAGTGTTGTTATGGAGCTTGATAAGCCTGTTGGTCGCCGGCCATACGGCGGCGCAGGATGCTGCGCTCGGCGCGGGGCAGCACGACCTCAGCCTGACGTACCAGGATACCGAACGCAGCTACCGCGTTTACGTGCCGGAAGGTTACAGCGCCGCCGGCGACCCTCTGCCGTTGGTAATCGTCATGCACGGCGCGGGTGGCAACGGCGCGTGGATGCAGAAATTCACCGAGTTTGATAAGCAGGCGGACGCTCATGGTTTTGTCGTCGCCTATCCCGACGGTATCAACGGCATTTGGAACGATGGCCGCGTAGGCGACCCGCGCGTGCCGCCTGATCTGGACGACGTGGGTTTTATCGCGGCCATGATTAACGACCTGGCGACACGCCTCAACATTGACACGGCGCGGGTGTATGCTACCGGCTATTCGATGGGCGGCATGATGGCGTTCCGGCTCGGCTGCGAGTTGCAGGACAAAATCGCCGCCGTGTCATCGGTGGCATCCACCTTCCCCGGCTACCTGGCGGCCAACTGCGAAAACGTCGCGCCCATGCCGGTGCTGATTATTCAGGGGACGGCAGACACGGTGATTCCCTGGCAGGGACAGAAGCGCGGCAATATCCCGGTCTATTTCTCGGTGGCGGAGAGCGCGGTGTACTGGGCGCTGACCAATGGCTGCGAGGACGACCCGCTGTTGGTCGAAGGACTCGACCTCGATACCGACGACGGCACGCTGGTGCGCGAAATTGACTACCGGAGCTGCACCGATGACGCCAACGTGGTCGTCTACGCGATCATCGGCGGCGGGCACACTTGGCCGGGGACGCCGCTGGATTTAAACATGGGCGCGGTCAGTTATGACCTGTACGCCAGCCCGGCGATTTGGGAGTTCTTCGAGGGGCATGCGTTGCAACAGTAATGAGTAGGGCCGCGATATATCGTGTCCCTACGTTTCGTCGGTTGAGCGATGCGCCCGCCGGATGGCCTGCTCCCAGGGGCGCTTGGCGTCGCCAGTATAACCCAGGTCACGCAGGCGTTGGGTTTCCAACTGCTCCAGCCGGTCCGCTACCTGCTGGTAGTCGCTCTCCGGGATGCGGCGGTCAACGCCGTTGGCATCCCGGTACACGTAGCCGACGCCGCCGCACCAGTCGCAGTCCTGCGTGCTGCCGTCATCGTCCTCGAACCAGCCATAGCCGTCACATGAAACACACCGCACGATGTCCAAAGTCAGTCTCCAGTGCTGAGTTCAAAGTACTGAGTAGAGTATTCCTGAACTCAGCACTCAGTACTCAGCACTCAGTACTTTTGCTATCCGCCCGTTTCGCCCACCGGGATGTTCAGCGGCACGTACGGGCCTTCGTTCCACCAGTCGGGGTATAGCCAGCCGGACTGGCCGAAATACGCATCGAGGATTTTCCGCGTGATCGGCGCGGCCACTTCCGAGCCTTCGCGCGAATATTCGGCCATCACGACGACGGCGATCTGTGGGTCATCCGCGGGCGCGTAGGAGACAAACCAGCCGTGCGGCTCGGCGCGCCCGGTTTGCGCCGTACCCGTTTTGCCACACACGGTATACCCCTGCACGTCACGGAAGGTGGCAAAGGCCGTGCCCAGGTCTTCGTTGGTCGTCACGCCGCACATACCGTCGCGGACAATCTGGAACACCTCCGGGTCCACTTCCAGTTGGTTGACTACCTCCGGCTGCCCCTGGAACGTGACGTCCGCACCGTCCACCCCGCCAATCTGCTGCACCAGATACGGCTTATAGACAGTACCGCCATTGGCAATCGCCGCCACCATGCGCGCCATCTGGATGATCGTCACCTGCACGCCCTGCCCAATAGCGTTGTTGATTGCCACTTCGACGGTGGTTGGCGGCGTCAGGCTGCCGGCGACTTCTGGCAGAATCGGGTCCAGCCCGGTTTTGCTGCCCATGCCGAACTGCCGGGCATAGTCCAGCAACACCCCTTCGCCGCGCTCAGTGAACAGCCGACCGCCCATTTCGTAATAGAATGGGTTGCACGAAGCCGTCAGCGCAGTCGAGATGGTGACATCGCCTGCTGCTTCCAGACCATCGGTTTTGCGCCAATCGGAGCGTACCCGCAGCGTGTCACCATATTTCGGGCCGTTTTTCCATTCCAGATCGCAGAAAAACGTCTCGGTCGGGGTCATCAGCCCTTCGGCGGCGGCGGCAAAGGTGGTGATGATCTTAAACGTCGAGCCGGGGAAATACTGCTCCTGCGTCACCCGGTTCTTAAACGGCTGGCGCGGGTCGCTGCCCACCTGGTTGAGCAGCGCGCCACGATTTTGAATGTACTGGGAAGCGTCCGGGTTAAACAGGCTGGGGTCAAACGACGGGTAGCTGGCGAGCGCCAGAACCGCGCCGGTGTTCACGTCAATCACCACCGCCCCCGCGCCCGGCGAGTGTTCCGCTGCCGCCCAGTTCGGTTCAGCCCAGTTGTAGGCGTCGGCTAATGCCTGCGCCGTCGCCAGTTGCAGCTCGCGGTCAATCGTCAGCGTTACCGGTGCTGGCTCGCTGCCCAGCTTGCCGGCAAGCTGGCGCAGCAGCACGCCGCTGGGCGAGACAATCCGCAGCACCTGTTCCGGCTGCCCGCCAAGCTGCTGCTCGTAATACTGCTCGATACCCGCCAACCCCACCAGATCGCCGGGGTTATAGCCCTGCTGCTCGTACCGCTGCGCCTGATCGGCGGGAATCTGCCCAACGTAGCCGGTTACATGTACCGCCGCGCCGTTGCCGACGTAGCGTCGGATGTTGCTCTCAAACCGGCGGATGGAACAGGTTTCGTCCAGTTCCGCGCCACGTGCCGCGTCCACTTCGGGGTCAATCGCGCCGACGTAAAACACGGTGTCGGGATTATTACTGGCGAACAGCGCCGCCAGATCGCGCCGCTGGCGCATGAGAACGTTCGCCAGCAGATTCAGACAGGCGTCCACGTCAAAGATGTCCTGCTGGGCGACGTATAGCGCCACAATCGTGCTATTTTCCTCCACCAGCAGTTGGCCGTCCCGGTCGTAAATATTGGCGCGCGGCGGGCGCTGCCCCGATACTTCCAGCCGCGACCCGGCAGCCATCGCGTCGAAGATATCCATCGCTGACCAGGCAATGCCCCAGCCGTCCGGCTTCTGCACCAGCCGCATCGTGCGGTTGGTATCGTCTATTGTCCCAAACACCGGCGAGGTAAAGGTCATGTCGTAGCGCACCGCCGCCGCTGCGCCCTGAATCCGCGCCTCCCGAATCGTAAAACTCAGGTCGCTCAGGCTCATGCGGTTCATCACGTCTTCATACTGCTTCTGGAACACCGGCAGGCTATAAACGCTCTGGCTCTGCTGGCTAAGGCGGCTGTACATGCCGGCGTAATCCTGCTCGCGCCAGCCGTTGAGGAAGTCCGTCACCACCTGTTCCGGCGACTGGCTGATCTGAATGATCGGCGCGACTGCCCCCGGCTGGCTGCCCGTCGGGGCGCAGGCCGCCAGGAGCAGCAACAAAACCAGCCAGGTCGGTTGAAGGCGCTGCACCGCGTTCAGCACACGAATCATCATCGCTCACATCATCTGCTAGACCATCACAAACCCCAACTATAGCGTCACCGGCTAGCAGAGTCCAGACATGGTAGGACAATCGTTGAATTGGGCGTGGTTCGCGCAAGGAGCAGGAAAAACAACGGGGCGAACCGCTGGTTCGCCCCTACAGCCCCGTTCCCGGTTTAGATTTCACCCCGGCGCGGCTGGTCATCCTCGTACAGGATTTCGTCGTTTTTGAGTTTGTCCTCGTTTTTGGGCTTATCGAAGCCGTCCACCAGCACAAACCGCTTCCCCTTGACCTGATCTTTCACGCTGTAACCCACCAGCATGGACAGGCCGATCAGGATGAGAATCACCGGGAAGCTGAAGTTCAACAGGAACACCAATCCCAGACCGATCAGCCACAACCCGCCGGACACATTGTACCAGGGGCGGCCTTCTGCCATGCCACGCGCGATGTTTGACGCGCCGATGACAAACAGGATACCCGGCCAGAAGTCCAGCACGTTGGTGAACAACAACCCCAGCCCGATCAGGAACACCCCACCGGCAATCTGGTCAGCGCGTTCTTTGGATACCATGTGTTCTCGCTCCCCGTTATCGTTTTCTGTATCCCTATACGCAGCCGCCGCCCAAAAGTTGCGGCGTCCGGGCAATAATTGATGAGACTGACCCACATCGGAAAAGCCGTTTTGTGCCATAATGGGGGTATTGATCCGGTCTACAGATCGTTTTGTATTCCATGTCCTACTATTCGCCGTCCGATGATTATGCAGCGATTGCCGCCGTTAACCAGGCGGAAACAGCCCGCGCGGCGGCTGAAGCAGCGGCTGCCTGGTGCAGCCACCGTCAGAGCAACGTCCTGATCGGACTGCTCGACAGTGGCACAGCCAGTCTGGAACTGGTCGCCAGTCCGGGTTATGATCCCGGTGAAGTCGCCATTGCCTGGATGTACTCCCCCGATTCATGGCTGTTGTGGCAGACCTGGTACACACCGCACCGCACCAGCGAAACGCTGCGCGAAAGCGAAGCCGAGGCGCTACTAATCCCGCTGCGTTATGAGGGCGCGCTCTACGGCCTGCTGTGGTGGGACTCCGGCGCGGATAACGACAGCGCCGTATCGGTGGTTTTACTGGCGAACCTGCTGGCGGCGCGCCTGCATCATCTGGCGGTCAACCGCCGCTGGGATACGCTGCTGACCAACGTCAACGCTTTCAGCCGGGCGCTGTCTCAGGACTCCACCGGCGCGGAACTGTGGCCGCTGGTGCACCAGCAGATGGTGGAATTATTTGACACCACCTCGTTTTACGTCGGCCTGTTAAATCCGGCCACCAACCAGTTGATGCTGCCGCTGGTTTCCGAAAATGGGGTACGCGCCTTCGCCGACCCGATACCGCTGGCGGGGTTGAGCCGCGCCGTGATTCAGCATGGGACGCCGCTGCTATTCAGCGATCTGAACGCGGAAGCGGAACGGCTGGCCGCGCTGAATGTTGCGCCGGACGCGGACGAACCGGGCGACGACAGCGCCAGTTGGCTGGGCGTGCCGCTGCGTAACCGGCGCGGCGAAGTCTTCGGCCTCATCAGTATTCAGAACATCCTGCCCAATGTCTATGCCGAGCCTGATCTGTATCTGCTGCTGCTGGTCGCCGGGCAGATCAGCCTTGCCGTGGAAAACCAGCACCTGCTGCACGCCGAACAGGAACGCCGCCGCGTCGCCAGCACATTGATGGAAGTCGCCCAGGTGGTCAATTCGACGCGGGATTACGAAGACGTGCTGGAACGTATCCTGGAACAGACGCAGCGTGTGGTGGACTATGACAGCGCCAGTATCCTGCTGCCGCTGCCCGGCAGCCGAGATGGCACGCGCCTGATCGTGTCGGCGCTCAACGGCCAGTTCCCCGCCGACCGGGGGGCGGAACTGGTTCTGCCGGAAGACAGCCCGCCGCTGCGGGCGTATCAGTCACAGCAGCCGCTGGTGATTCACGATCTGGAACAACATGCCGGCTGGGACGACAGCCTGCCGACCAGCCCGCACGCCCGGTCATGGCTGGGCGTGCCGATGTGCATCCAGAACCGGGTGATCGGCCTGATGACGTTGGACTGCGCCGCTCCCGGCGCTTACAGCGAAAGTGACGCCAGCACGGTCTTCGCGCTGGCGCGGCAGGCCGCTATCGCCGTCGAAAACGCGCACCTGCTGGCGCAGTCGGAAACGCAGCGGTCGTCGCTGGAACAGCGCACCCGCCGCCTGACCTCCATGCACCAGCTTGCGACCGTGCTCAGCGCTTCGCTGGAACGGGACGTGGTGTTAAACCTGGCCGCCCGGCAACTGGCGGAACTGTTCGAGGTGGATCACTGCGGCATTGTGCTGCTGGAACCCCGCGACAACAGCGCGGCGCTGGTGGCGGAATATCCCGATACCGGCAACGTCGGCCTGAAAATCCCGACGCTGGGCAACGCCGTGTTTGAACAACTGATTCACAACAACCGCGTGCTGGCAATTTACGACACTGACGACGAAGACGAAGTGGATGACGAAACCCGCCGCACGGTGCAGCGGGTGGGTGCGCGGTCGTCGCTGTTTGCGCCGCTGGTCGCCCGCGACCAGTTTATCGGCAGCATCGGGCTGGACATGACCACTGCGCGGCGCATCTTCACTACAGAAGAACAGGAAACCTTTATGACGATTGCGGCGCAGGTGGCGCTGGCGATCCACAACGCGCAGCTTTACGAAGAAGCCGTCACCATCAACCGCCTGAAAAGCGAGCTGCTCGCCAACATGAGCCACGAACTGCGCACGCCGCTGAACGCCATCATTGGCTACAGCGAAATGCTGTTGAGCCAGGTGTACGGCGAACTTAACCCGAAGCAGATGGACCGCCTGTCACGCGTCCACAACGGCGGCAGGCATCTGCTGGCGCTGATTAACGACGTGCTGGATTTGTCCAAAATCGAGTCCGGCCAGATGACCCTGACGCTGTCGCCGATTTCGATTGCCGAAGTGATCTACGATGTGGTGACGGACAGCACGGCCCGGGCAACCGCCAAAGGGCTGACACTGCATGTTAACCTGGATGACGCCCTGCCCAACCTTCACGGCGACGCGGTGCGCATCCGCCAGATTGTTTCCAATCTGGTGGATAACGCCATCAAATTTACGGATGCAGGCAGTATCACCCTTCAGGCGGCGCTGGCCGTGTCACGCGGGGGGCAGCTTTACCCGCCAGAAATCCCCGCGCCCCCGCCGCCGCTGCCGGACGGCAACTGGGTGGCGCTGACGATCAGCGACACCGGCATCGGCATCAGCCCGGAAGACCAGAGCATCATCTTTGACGCCTTCCGCCAGGTGGATGGGTCGAGCATCCGCCGTTATGAAGGGACGGGGCTGGGGCTGACGCTGGCGCGGCAGTTGGTCAGGATGCATCAGGGATATATCGGCGTAAGCAGCCAACCCGGCCAGGGCGCGACCTTCACCGTTCTGCTCCCGCTGCCGGATGAAACCGATGAGGCACTGCCCCAGCCTGCTGCCGACCCCGAACGCCCGACCATACTGGTGATTGACGACGACCCGGCGGCAGTCCAGCTTATCAGCGATTACCTCAGCCGCGAACTTTACACCGTCGTGGGGACGACCAACCCGGCACAGGCGCTGGAACTGGCGCGCCGGCTGCGTCCGGCGGCGATCATCACCGACGTGATGATGCCCACCATCAACGGCTGGGAAATCCTGCGCGCGCTGAAGGCGGAGAAAGACACAGCAGACATCCCCGTGATTGTCCTGTCCGTGATGGAGCAGCAAACCGTCGGTTTCTATCTGGGCGCGGCGGATTACCTGACCAAGCCGATCAACCGGCAGGCGCTATATGAAGCGCTGGAGCGCACCGTTCGGATCGAGCCGAAGGACCCCATCCTGATCGTGGACGACAACGAGGATGATCGCGCCTTTCTGGCCGATCTGCTGCATCATGCCGGCTACCCGGTAGTGCAGGCAGAGACGGGCGCGGCGGCGCTGGACTGGCTGGCGCAGCAGCCGGCGTCCCTCATTGTGCTCGATCTGGTGATGCCGGGGCTGTCCGGCTTCGAGGTACTGGAACGGCTGCGCGCCGATGAAACCACCGCCGCGATTCCGGTTGTGATCGTCACCGGCGCGGAACTGGACAGCGAACGGATGGGCACGCTGCCGGCGCCAGTGCTGCGGAAAGGCGGCATCTCCGGCAATACGCTGGTGCAGCAGGTTCAGATGCTGATTAACCGCAGCCTGCACCGCCGGGCCGTTAGCGACCCATAGCCAATCCCACGCCCACGCGCTACACTACTCAGCCGTTGGCGGGGGTATGGTGCGCCCTCGCTCCTGGATATTCTATTCCCAACCAACCGAGGAGAAAATAGAATGCGATACCTGGATGATGGCCCCGTTGGATATTATTTTGAAGAAATCGAAGTCGGCCAAACGATGACCACGCGCGGGCGCACGATTACGGAAGCGGACATTGTGGCCTTCGGCACACTGACCGGCGACCTGAACCCGATGCACACCGACGCCGAATACGTCAAAACACACCCGATGGGGCAGCGCGTGGCACACGGGATGCTCGTCCTCAGTTACGCTGTTGGTCTGTTGTACCAGCTTGGTTTTATGGAGCGCACAGTACTGGCGTTTCGCGGGCTGGAGATGAAGTTCAGCCTGCCGGTCGTGATCGGCGATACTGTCCGCGTGCGGCTGACGGTGCTGGAGAAAAAAGAGATGAAGCGGCTGGGCGGCGGCATCATCAGCGCCGAGGTGAAAATCCTGAACCAGCAGGGCAAAACGGTGCAGTCCGGCACAATGGAACTGCTGATGGCGTCGAAGCCGGTGGAAACGCCGACGGCATAACCACTGCCGATCATCAGGAATCAGCATTAACGGGTATTGTCGGTAGGGACATGGTGGCGTCATGTCCCTACGGTTCCGTTGAGATCAGGGCGAGGCTCACCGCCGCTGGCGAATCGCGTCTATTAGCTCGTTGAAGCTACTGCGCCGGTTCTGCCGGTCGTAACGAATCGCCTTCAGGCTGGCGAGTTCCAGCGGCAGGTTGTCCACCGACGTGTACAGCAGCGGGATGATCGGCTTCTCCCGGTTGAAGAAGTAGCGGTAGGCCAGCCGCACATAGCGCGACTCCAGCGCCGTTGGCGAAACGATCACCACCAGCAGCCAGCACTCGGACAGCGCCTGTTCCACCGCCAGCATCCAGTCATCGCCCCCCTGGTTCAGATACTGGTCTACCCACACCTTCACCCCGGCGTCCTGCAAAATCGCCGTTAGCGGCGCGGCAATCGCTTCCCATTCCTCACGGGCATACGTCAGAAAGATGTGGTCTACCAGCGACCCCGGCTGTAACCCTGTCCCCAGACGGCTCGTCGTCTGTTTATTGCGCTTGGGGCCGAGGATATTCACCTCGCTGGTGCTGAACTTGGTGGCATTACGGCCCGCGCCTGATGCTGGCGTGTTTATCGGTGATGCCGTTGGCACGTCGCCTGGCTGCCAGGTGTAGCGGAACTCCGCCATTGTCGCCAGTTGAATGAGATCATTGGCACGCAGCAACTGTGGTTCGCTGGCAGCAACCGTCTGGCCGTTCAGCCGCGTGCCGTTGGTGGAGTTCAGGTCTTCAAGCTGGTAGCCCTTCTCCGTCCAGTTGAGCGTGACATGGAAGCGGCTCACCTCCGGGTCCTGCAGCACAATGTCGTTGGTCAGGTCACGGCCAATGCGAACCGTTCGGCTTTTGAGTGGATAAATCTGGCCGGGAGTGACCCCGACTGTCATCACCAGAAACGGGTGCAGGTTCGGGTCAGGGCCATCGGCTTTAAACACCATCTGTGGCACAACCGGCACGTTTGCACCGGTGTCTCCGCCCCGGTCATATTCCAGTGTGATATTGTCGCCCAGTTCAACAAAGCTGCCCGGTCGCAGCACCCACCCGCTGGAAATCCGCTGGCCGCTGACGAATGTCCCCCGCCCGGACTTCAAATCTTCCAGTTCATAATCGGCCAGCACGCGCACCAAACGGCAGTGTTCGCGGCTGACATCGTTATCCAGAATCACGATGTCATTTTTTGTGCCGCTGCCGATCGTCACAATGTCCCGTGTCAGTTCAAAAACCTGGCCGGGGCGAGGGCCTCGCCGCATGATGAGTCGCGCCATAATCCCGTTCAGCCATTCCGCTGTGCCTGCTGCTCCCTCCTAAATCTTAACAGAACATGCCAGCCAGCGAAAGCAGACGCACACAAACCTGAACAAAAGCGTAGGGATGTTAAACAAGCCCATAAAAGAAGCAGGGGCGCAGCGCGCTGCGCCCCTGCGGATGACACCCATCCCACCTTATGGCGCGGGTGTCGCGGTCACTTCTGCCGTCGCCTCGCCGGTCGCTTCGACCGTGCTTTCCGCTGTTGCGGTAAGCTGCGCCATAAACGTTTCTACCGCCTGCGCGGTCTGCGTCGCCAGTTCCTGTTCGCTGAACGGATTAAGCGTCGCGGTCGGCGTGACGGTCGGCGTGGGCGAAGCGACGTAAGGTGGCAGCGTCAGGGTCTGGTTCACCAGATCATCAATGGTGGTCTGCTGCACCACGTACACCGTCGCCGTGTCGTCATTCACAAAGGTGTAATAACGCGGCGTGGTCGGGCTTTTGCTGCCCACTTTCAGCGTGTAGGTTTTGCTGTCCTTGTCTGTCAGCACGAAGATGTGCGTCGGTGCATCCAGGCCAAAATCCGCCGGCTGCTGGTCACCCAGCGCGAAGCGGTCGGTGGACGCCAGCGTTGCCAGCGTTTGCACCACGCTGGCGGCTTTGGTCTGGTCGGTTGCCAGATCGCTGGCATTGGTGGCCTCGGCCACCGTCCACGCCCCACCCTCATCTTTCGTCAGCACGGTTTTCTGCGTGCCGTCACTATTGCTGGCTTCAACCTTCACCACTGCGTCCTGAGGCAGATCGGGGAAGATCGGCCCGGCACCTTCGGCGGTCGCTTCCGGCGTGGGGCCGGGCGCGCTGGCGGGCTGGTTGTTCAGCAGCAGCACCGCCAGAATGACAACCACGCTTGCGACCAGCAAAACAAGAGTTCCACGATTCAAGCGCATGACACCATTTCTCCTTAGCGTGCGCGGGAACGGTTATTCCACCAGACAAAGAAACCAATCGCCAGAACGCCAAACGGCAGCAGGAACAGCGTCAGTAGCTGGATGCCGCGCAGCGTCTGGTCGCTGGCGAACACGGGCGTATCCTGCGGGCGCGCCGCGCTCTGGATGTTCACCGTGCTGAAGAAGTCGTTAAAGCGGGTGGCCCACACCAGACTGTTAAAGGCCGCGTCCAGATTGACGATGCCGCTGCCCAGGGCAAAGTTGTTAGCCGGGATCGATTCGCTGCCAAACAGCACCACGCGCGCGCCGGTAGCGCTGTTCTCCGCCGCGACCGCCAGCACAAACGGCCCCTTCGGGTCGCTTTCCTCGGCCTGGATCGCGCCGTCACTTTGCAGCACAGCCTGAATATCCTGCTTGGCAAAGGATTCGGCGCTGGTTTTTGCCAGCTCATCTACGGTCACGTTGGCCGGCAGTGTCGGCGCGATCTCGATGCTGTGCGGCAGTTCAAACACGATACCTTCCTGATTCGGGCGGAAGTTCTGCGTGATGTAGTTGGTTGAACTGAAATCCGTAGCAACTGGAATCAGCGGCGACTGCACTGATAGTGTGGGGTCAACGATCAGGTCACTGGTGAAACGCACGCCGAAGTTCTCCCACAGGAAGTTCGACATATTCTCCGCCAGCGCCAGCGGCTGGTTCTGCGAGAAGGTGGCCTGACCATCGCTGCCCGCCGTGCCGCGAATGCTGGGCGCGGCGAAGATGACCAGACTACCGCCTTTGTTCACGTAGTCGGCAATAAACTGCATTTCCTCGTCGCTCAATGGCTGGTCGCCGCCGGGAATCACCAGCACCTTGCCGTCAATCGCCGGGTCGTCCAGCTTGATCTCGCTGTCCTGCCCCATCAGGTCAAACAGTGACACCTGCTGCGTTGTCCAGTCGTAACGCTGCGTCAGCGAATCGTTCAGCAGCGACATGCCCGAAGCGCCGCTGTCGGTGAGCTGCAAGCCGCCGTCTACGTTCAGGAAGTAGGCGCGGAAGTCGCCCTGCGCCGCCACCCGCAGAATCGCGTTGGTCAATTCGTCCTGCGAGAAGAAGTTCACCAGTTCGGCGTTCTCGGTGTCCAGCGTGCCATCCTCGTTGACAGCCACCACCGCAATCTGACCAGGGCGGGTGATCTTGTACAACTCCGCCTGCGCCGGGCTGCGTTCCGGGTCAATAAATTCGTAGCTGATTTTGCCCTGGCTGGTTTTGGCGTAGTCCTCAAACAGCAGCGCGTTCTGGTCGCGCTGGCCGGCCTGAATCGCGTTGTAGAACGCCAGCAGCGTGACCTGTGGCACATTTGGGTCCGCGCCAATACCGGCAATCGCCTGCCGCGACTCCTCGGTCAGCGAAAAGGTATCGCGCTCGGTCAGGTCAACACGCCAGTCGCGCCCGCGCACCACCACGTAGATGGCGATCAGCGCCACCAGAAAGATGACCGTCACCAGCAGGCTGGTGCCGCCAAAACGCGCCGTGCGCCCGGTGACGACGGATCTCGCCTGTTCGGGCGCCATCAGCACCCAGGCCACCAGCGACAGCACGGCGATGCCCAGCGCGCCCCAGCCCACCACGTTAAAGGTTGGCTGTGTCACCAGCACGCCCAGCGCCACGACAAAACCGACCAGCGCCAGAATCAGCATGTAATAAGGCGGGATAAACGCCTCTTGTTCGTTCACCTTGGGGGTTTGGTTCGTCATAGTTATGCCCTCCAGCGACGGGTTTCAACAATGCGCGTGGTGATAAACAGCGCGCCGATGATAAACAACACGTAATACACCACATCTTCGGCGCGGATAATCCCGTTGGCAAGCGTCGGGCCGTAGTGCGCCTGCAGGCCCAGTTCGCGCACGAACTCCGCTGCGTTTGCCAGATTCGGGCTGTTCGCCAGCGAGGCCGCAAACGTATCCGCCAGATACAGCACCAGCACGGTCGCCGCACTTAAAAAGGCCGCCACAATCTGATCTTCCGTGATCGCCGACCAGATCATACACACGGCCAGCACCGCGCCGCCATACAGCCACGCGCCGAAATACGAACCAAAGGCCAGCCCGGCGTCCGGCACGCCCACATTGGCAAGTATCACATAGTGGATGACCGTCAGCAGCAGCAGAATGGTGTAATAGGTCCAGACCGCCAGGAACTTGCCGACGATAAACGCGGCTTCGTTCATCGGCAGGGTCAGCAGCACTTCAATCGTGCCCTCGCGGCTTTCTTCCGCCAGCAGGCGCATCGTCAGCAGCGGGCCGATCAGGAACATCAGGAAGGTAATCACCGACGGCGCCAGGTTCAGGTCGCTGGCCGTCACACCCTGGCCGCCCTGCTGCATCGCGCCGGCGTTGTACTGCACCGCCTGCGCCAGATTACCGTTAAACAGGATGCCCAGGAACAGCAGCATGGCAAACGCCACCGCATAGGCGATGGGTGAACGGAAATACAGCGCCAGTTCGCGCTTGAAAACAGCGAATACGGCTCTCATTGCATAGCCTCACTTTCCGGGGTGGTGTCCGCTGCCGGTTCAACTGCCGTAACCTCCGGCACGCGGGTCAGTTCAAGGAAGATTTCTTCGAGGTTGACCGCCAGCGGGCGCAGTTCGATCAGGTCCCAGCCGTTGGCAATCACGGCGCGGGCGACCGCCGGACGCGGGTCGGCGCTGGCGTCGGCGGGCGTCAGGATGATGCCGTCCATGCCCGCTTCAGCATGGGCAATCACGGGCAGGCTTTGCAGGCTCGGCAATGCCGTTTCCGCCGGCACGTTGACACGCACGAATACGCGCCCGCCGCGTTCCAGCGTGCTGCGGAGTTCGGTGGGCGACCCCTGCGCCACGATTTCGCCCCGGTTGATAATCACCACGCTGTCGCACACCTGCTCCGCCTCGGACAGGATATGCGTGCTGAACAGCACCGTATGCGTCCGACCGAGTTCGCGCACCAGTTCGCGCAGTTCCAGCACTTGCAGCGGGTCGAGGCCGATGGTCGGTTCGTCAAGAATCAGCACGTCGGGGTCGTGCAGCAGCGCCTGCGCCAGCCCCACGCGCTGCCGCATCCCTTTCGACAGGGTGCGGATACGGCTGTTGGCGCGGTCCACCAGCGCCACCCGCTCCAGAACGTCCATCGCTTTCTGGCGGCGGTTGGGCACACCGCGAATTTCCGCGATGTACATCAAATAGCCGAGCGCGGTCATGTCCCGGTACAGCGGCACATTTTCCGGCAGGTAGCCCACCCGCTCGCGGACTTCCATGCTCTGGTCAAACACGTCGTAACCGGCCACGATGGCCTTGCCGGACGTTGGCGGCATGAAGCCGGTTAACATGCGCATGGTCGTGGTCTTGCCTGCGCCGTTTGGCCCCAGGAAGCCCGTGACCTGCCCCGGCTGTGCCGTGAAGGAAATCGCATTGACGGCAGTAACAGGCCCATAACGTTTGGTTAAATTCTGAACTTCGATCATATTTGCTTCCCCTTGCCCTTTGATCTTGAATGGAGGGTCAAGACTCCGAAGGGACACACTAACGCCGAAGCATGAGAATTAGCTCAGCCGTTGGTGAGTCTGGTTTAAACCAGCGGGGAATTATAGCGCGGTTGGAAACAGCATTATAGGGGCGGGTTCGCGCCGGTCAGAGCAGCAGCACCGGAGCAGCATCCGGCGAACCTGTCATGAGATGAGAGGGTTGTGTCAGGACATGGCGATGCCGGGACACGGCGGCGCCGTGTCCCGACGGGATGCGAAGGTTTCACCGGATTTCCGGGCGCAGGATTTCGGCCACCACCGGCTCGTAGACGCGCAGCGCGACAAACTGCGTCAGCAGCAGATCGAGAAACTCCAGATTCGGGTTATCCGAGGGAATCGTAATCTCCGCCGTCGCCACGAAGTGCCCGCGCTGCCAGTAGGTCAGGCCATGCACCATCTCCCGGTCGCACACGGTTTCGGTTTTGCGGAACAGCGGGTTCGCCAGATTGTCCGACTCCTGCTGCTCATAACCGCTGGCCTCGATCACCTGCGCCATGCGGTCATCGGCAACCGCCGCCGCTGCATCCTCCGGCGTGGCATACGAGTCCAGCGTATAGCTGATCGTGCCAAAGATCAGGTTGCTGTCAAGCTGGCAGGCGATGTTGGTCACGGTGTTGGAGACGCGGTATTCGTGATTATGCTCCTCCAGCAGCGCCGCCAGGTCTTCACGCGCGGCTTCCGGCGCGGCAGCCGTCACTTCCTCAGTTGTCTGGACGGTGGTTTCCTGACCAAGCAGCGAGGCAACATCCTCGGTGATCGTTTCGCTCATGCCCTCAAACGCGGCGACAACTTCTTCCTGCGTGGCGGAGGCCGGTTCTTCAAACGTCGTCTCGACGGTTGCCGGGTCGGTCACAATGATAACCGTTTGCAACGTTGTGCCCGGTTCGGTCGCCGTTTCCGGGTCGCGCAGTTGCAGCGCGCTTACGCTCTCATCACCTTCCAGCACCTGCCCGAAGATTGTGTGCTGGAAATCGAGATGGGGCGTGGGCACGGTGGTGATAAAAAACTGGCTGCCGTTCGTACCGGCGCCGGCGTTTGCCATCGCCAGCCAGCCGGGAACATCAAAGGTGAGGAAGCCAACAAACTCATCCTGGAACTGGTAGCCGGGGCCGCCCGTGCCGGTGCCGGTCGGGTCGCCGCCCTGCGCCATAAAATCCTGAATTACGCGGTGGAAGGTGGTATTATTGTAAAAGCCCTGCTGCGCCAGAAACACAAAACTGTTGACCGTGACCGGCGTCAGGCTTTCAAACAGGTCGACATAAACCGGCCCGGCATCGGTGCACAGGATGGCGCGGTAATCGGTATTGGGCTGCAACACCTGTTCCGGCTCGGCGAACGTGCGGGTTTCCGGCTCAGCAGCCGGCACCGCCGCTTCACAAAGCTGTTCCGGTGTCTGCGCTTCCTGCGCGTGAACCATGCCAGCACTGCCCAGCAGCGCCAGCGCCAGCATGAGCCAGTAGAATCGTTTCATATTGATACTCCTTGTAACCGGTAACAGGCTAATTGTAAACGGGCGGTGTTGATATTGGCTTAGAGACGCATAATAAAACAGGCGGCGTCGGCCAGCCCGGTGAGGGCAGACAAATTGTGAGGCGAGGCACTACAGGTTACGCAGCCGCGCGATCAGCCGCTGCACCACGCTGCGGTCAGCGGTATTCACCTTATGCTTTTGCGCCAGTTCCCGCAGGCGCGTGATTTCGCGGAACAGCGTCAGGCGGTGGACGGTTTCCCCGTTGACCTGATACCAGTCATCAAACAGGTGTGTAATGTGAGCTTCACGGTGATGCACCATCTGGAAGGCGCGGCGATAGGCATCCATCACCTGTTGAGGTTTGACGGTTGCGTCTTTCACAGCATACGTCATACGACACGGCCTCGTAATGCTTCACATCAATACGGATACAAACCGATTGGTTATCCAGAGCAAACGGTAGACACGATCAGCAACGGTTGAGTTTTGCCGACTCCCACTCCGGGCATTGTGTCATTGGCACCTTGCATAAAACTTGAGTCCGGTTGATTTTGACGCCTGATCGCCGTTCACCTGACGAGTACCCTTCGCTCATCGCTTCTGCCGTCCGAGTTTGTTATAATATACCTAACAAGCAGACTAGCAGCCAGCGGCAGCGGGCGTGCCAACGGCGTTCCTGTAACCCTATGATAGTTGGATTCCCCGCGCCGCGAAATGAGATAAAGGTGGGAAAGATGGGACGTAAAGTCGGACTTCTCGTGTTTGTCCTGGTGCTGATGGGCGCGGTGCTGCTGCAACCGGCAGCCGCGCAGGGTGTCACCTGGACGGCGCAATACTACAACAACTCGTTTCTGATTGATGTGCCGCAGCTTGTCCGGCAGGACCCGGCCATCGCCTTTGACTGGGGTACCGGGTCGCCGGCGCAGGGCGTGAACGCCGACGGGTTTACCGTGCGCTGGGCGTCTGACCCGTATTTCCCGGCGGGTACGTACCGTTTCTGGGCGCTGGCGGATGATGAAGTGCGCGTCAACGTCGGCTATGCCTTCCAGCCGCAGATTGACACCTTCGGCAATCCAAAGGTCGGCCAGATTGTCTCTGCCGATGTGACGCTGACCGAAGGCACGCACCACGTGCAGGTGGACTACCGTGAAGCCAACGGCAACGCCTACGTGTTTGTCACCTGGGCCAACCTGGCAAGCAACCCAACCGGACCGAACTTCCCGCAGCCGCAGGGTACAACGAACGTCAACACTGGCCCCTGGACGGCGCAGTATTTCGCCAATGCAACCCTTTCCGGCAACCCGACGCTGATTCAGAGTGAAGTCAGCCCGAACCATAACTGGGGCACGGGGTCGCCACTGGCGAGCATCCCGGCGGACAACTTCAGCGCGCGCTGGACCAGTGTGCAAACGCTGGAAGCGGGTAATTATCAGATCAGCGTGCGGGTAGATGACGGCGTGCGCGTGTTTGTGGACGGCGTAGCGGTCATCAACCAGTGGGGCACGGCCAACGCCGCGACATACACTGCCAATCTGACACTGGGCGCCGGGCCGCACAACATCATGGTCGAGTACTTCGAGGCGCAGGGCAACGCGCTGATCGAGTTTAACCTGCAGCGCCAGGGGATTGTGCCGCAGCAGCCGGTTGTTAACCCGCCGGTGAACGCGGTCACAACCGGCGTCGTCACCGCCGGTCGGCTTAACGTCCGCAGCGCGCCCAGCGCCAGCGCCTCAATTCTGGTGAAGGTGAACCAGCGCGAGAGTTATCCGGTCCTCGCCGCCAACAGCGACCGGTCGTGGTATCAGATCAATGTGAACGGTACGGTCGGCTGGGTGTTCGGACGGTACTTCAATGTCACCAATCCGCAGAGCGTGCCGACCACCAACGTCACCGCGCCCACGCCGTCGCCGAGCAACACCGGCTACACGGTAACGACCGCCGTGACGCTCAACGTTCGCAGCGCGCCCAGCACCAGCGGCGCCATCCTGACCAAGATGACGCCGGGCAGCAGCGCGCAGGTGGTGGGACGTAATGCCAGCTCGAACTGGTGGCAGGTGACGTACCAGGGTGTGACCGGCTGGGTCAGCGCCGGCTTCGCCCGTCTGCAATCCGGGGCAGATGTCAGCCGCATCCCGGTGACAGGTTAAACACCTGCTCATAAACCATCCGTAGGGGCACGGCATGCCGTGTCCCTACCTCCCCCATAATCAATCATTGACACCCCGCCCCCGCCAGACAGCGAAGGGCTTTTTTATTGGTATGAATTTTCAAATGCGGGCGTGGATTGGGCGTCATGCTGGCGTTCACCAGGCGTCCATTATTCTGGGTGCGCTGCTACTACACTGAAGCTAGACAGCATAGACTGGCGCAATCCTCGGCGCCGGGAGCACAGAGCCATGAACAGCAGACGCCTGATCGTTATCCTGATGACCATCATCGTAACCGGATTGATTATCTGGCCCGCAGCCGCCCAGGCTGCCCTGTGGACGGGCGAATACTTCAATAACCCGCATTTGCAGGGACCGCCAACAGCCATCTTCACCGAATACAGCCCCACCCATGACTGGGGCGCAGGTTCGCCCGCCGCGACCCTGCCGGTGGATTATTTTTCCGCCCGCTGGACCAGCGTGCAGACCCTGGGGCCGGGCAGCTACCTCATCACGGCCCGTGCCGACGATGGCGTGCGCGTGCTGGTGAACGGGGTGGTCTACATTGACGAATGGCATCCCTCGCCGGGCAACACCTATACCGCCGCCCTGACCGTGCCCGCATTGCCGGGGGCGCAGCAGTATACCTTTGTCGTGGAATACTACGAAGCGACCGGCAACGCCTTCCTGCAATTCACGCTCACACCCTATGGTGGGCAGCCCGCCGGCGCCACCGCGACCGTAAACACTGCCGCGCTGAACGTGCGCAACAGCCCCAACCCCTTCACCGGCGCGGTGCTGACGCGCATCTATCGCGGCCAGACCTATCCGGTTATCGGGCGCAACGCGGATTCAAGCTGGTTGCAGTTGAACGTCAGCGGCGTGGTCGGCTGGGTGAACGCCAGCTACGTCATCGCCAGCAACCTGCAGAACGTACCGGTCACTGACCCCGGCACGCAGCCTACCCCACCGCCGCCGGTCAGCGCCACGGCGACAGTTACATCCTGGGCGCTGAACGTGCGCAACATCCCGAACCCATATACCGGCACGGTGCTGACGCGAATTCGCTGGGGCAAAACCTACCCGGTGATCGGCAAAAACGCCGACTCAAGCTGGCTGCAACTCAACGTCAACGGCGTGGTGGGCTGGGTGAACGGGGCCTATGTAGCCGCGACCAACCTGCAAAATGTGCCGGTGACTGACCCCGGCACGCGGCCCACCGGCGCAACGGCGACTGTCATCACCGGGCAGTTGAACGTGCGCCAGACGCCCGACCCGTTCTTCGGGACGATTCTGACACGCATCAACTGGGGCGAAACCTACAATGTGGTTGGCCGCGACGCCGCCGCAACCTGGCTGCAACTCAACGTCAACGGCATCATCGGCTGGGTCAATGCCCGCTACGTGGCCGCCAGCAACCTGCAAAACGTGCCGGTGACGGGGTAGTTCCAGGTACCACGTTCTGAGTTCTGAGTGATGCGTGAAAGACGCAGGCAGAAAAGCGTAACACGAAGTCACGAAAGGACGGGGATACAGAGAAGTCTATCCAGGGGCGGGCCTGCGTGCCCGCCCCTGCACGTTCGTAAAATCCTCCGGCTTCTTGCGGCGATTACATCAGCCACTTGTTTTCCGCCATGCGGAAAAGCTGCCGCGTCGTTTCCGCGCCGTCAAGTCCCTTGCCCCGTTCCAGCGCGGCATCCAGCGAATAGGCCGGCATCTTCAGGGTGGACAGAATTCGCTGGGCGCGGTCGCGGGCTTCCTGCGGCGTGGAACAGTGGTCGAGCACCAGCCCCAGCATTTCGACGGCGCGTTCTTCCTCGCCGGTTTTCACCAGCAGCGCCGCGATGCCGGTCAGCACCCACAGCGTTAGCGGCGTGTCGCGGATGGTAGACGCGGTGGTGAACGCCTCGTAGAAGTATTCCCGCGCCACATCGTGATCGCCAACGGCAGCGGCTACATCCCCTAACCCACTGAGCGCCACCACCATACCGCTGTGATCTTCAAACTCCTTGTAGATGGACAGGCTGGTTTCGTAACAGCGCCAGGCTTCTTCATAATCGTGCAGGGTAAACGCCACGTCACCCAGATAGTCCAGCGCGGAGGCGACACCTTTCCGGTTGTCCAACTCCTCGTTCATTGCCAGGCTTTCGTACAGGTAGCTGCGCGCAGCCTCGAAGTTCCCCTGTGCCCGTTCAACCGCCCCCAGGTTCAGCAGCGCGTCGGCGATTTCGCGCCGGTCACCCATCCCGCGCGCGATGGCGAGGATCTCCTGCAGCCGCTGCCGCGCTTCGCTGTAGTTGCCCTGGTAGCGGGCCACCAGCGCCAGGTCTTCCAGACTCATGGCGATGCCGGTACGGTAGTCAATCTCCTTGCTAATCATCAGCGACTCCACAAACCGCTGTCGCGCTTCTTCGTATTCCCCCTGCATCCGCGCCAGACTGCCCAGACCGGACAGCGTCCCGGCGATGCCGGCGCGGTTGCCGATGTCCTTGTGGATGGTGAGCGCCTCGGTGTAGAACTCGCGTGCCTTGTCGTGCTGGCCGAGCTTGCCGTACAGGTCGCCCAGGTTGGTCAGCGGGCTGGTTGTCCCGGCGCGGTTGCCAATCGCCCGGAAGATGTCGAGGCTTTCTTCCAGCCGTTGGCGCGCCTCGTCGTATTCACCCAGTTCTTTCTTCACCAGGCCCAGGTTATTGAGCGCGCCGGCGATGCGCGTCTGGTCGCCGATCTCGCGGGCCAGTTGCAGGCTCTCCTCGTAATATTCAATTGCCTCGGAATGGCGCTGCCGCCAGTGCGCCAGTACCCCCAGCCCGTTAAGCGCCCAGGCGATACCGCGTTTGTCGCCGATGCTGCGGGCGATACGCAGCGCGTCCTGGAAATACTGTTCGCCCTGTTCATGGTCGCGCATGATGTAACCGACCAGCCAGCCCAGTTCGTACAGCGCCTTGACGATGCCTTTGTCATTCTGCACCTGTTCAAACAACTTCAGGCTGTCTTCATACAGTTCCTTCGCTTTGCTATAGGCGCTCAGGCCGCGATAGGCCTGTCCCAACTGCCACTTGAGCAGGGCTTCTTCCTCGCGCATCTCTTCGTTTAACGTATCCTCGACCAGCAGCGCCAGCGCCCGTTCCAGCCACCCAATCGCCTCGCGGTAGGCGCTGATGTTAAGCGCCTGTTCCGCCGCGCGGCTGAGGTACGTCACCGCGCGGCGCGTTTCGCCGGCGCGTTCGTAGTGCTCGGCGATCAGGCCCGTGTATTCGCCGATACGGTCGCCGCTGCGGTCCACCAGCCAGTTGGCAACCTGGGCGTGGTAGATGCGCCGCAGCCGCCGCAGCACGCTCTCATAGGTCACGTCGCGCAGAATGGCGTGTTTGAAGATGTATTCTTCCGTCCCGGCAAAGGCGGATTTTTCGCGGGCGCGGATCAGTTCGCGCTTGCGCAGCGAGGCGATGATCGCGCCGATGTCTTCAATCGGTTCGTCGCCTTCCGCCCGCAGGCTGGCAACCGCCCGGTCCCAGAAGATGCGCCCCACTACCGAGGCGCGCTGCAGGACGGTGCGTTCCTGCGGCGGCAGCGCGTCCAGCCGCGCCTGCAGGACACCGGTCAGCGTCGGCGGAATCCGCATGTTGGTCAAGCGCGACGTGTCCACCTGCCAGCGCTCCGGTCCGGTGATAATCACGCCGTCGTCCATCAGCATCTTAATCAGTTCTTCCACGTAAAACGGATTACCGTCGGAACTGTCCACAATGATGTCGCACAGGTTATCCGGCACGGTTTCCACCCGCCGCAGGATTTCCTCCACCAGTTCCCGCGTATCATCTTTCGACAGCGGTGACAGTTCGATCAGCGTGTGGAAGTCATGGCGTTTGTCCCATGCCAGCGGGCGGCGTTCCAGCAGCGTAGGCCGTGCCAGGCAGACCACCAGCAGCCGCAGGTCACGCCGCGAGCGTACCAGATAGTTCACCAGATCGAGCGACTTGTCATCACCCCAGTGGATGTCCTCCAGAAACAGCACCGCCGGATGGCGGGCAGTCGCTGCTGCAAAAAATTCGGTCAGATAATACATGCCAAGCTGGGTGATCTGCCCCGGCTCCTCACCCTGAAGATACGGACTGCCGGAGAAGTCGAAGCCGATCATCTGGCCGATGTAGTGCGCTTTGGGCAGGCTGTCCGCGCTCATAAAATAGGCGATGCCACGCTCCATTTTTTCGCGCACGGTGGCGGCGCTGTCGCTGTCCTGAATCTCAAAGCGGAAGGCAAACACATTGCGGATGAGCGAATAGGGCGAATTCATCATCTCCATCGTCGCCCGCCCGGCGAAGTGGAAGATGTCGTCCGGGCGCTGGTCAATCCAGTTATCGAACTCCCGCAGCAGGCGCGATTTGCCCACGCCGGGTTCGCCCAGAATCGTGATAACCTGGGTTTCGCTTTCTTCAATCGCCCAGTTGAGCGCGTCCTGCAACTTGCGCAGTTCGGCCTCGCGCCCGATCATGCGGGTTTTGATGCCGTCCACGCCGCGCGTTACCACGCCAAAGGCGTGCGGCTTCTCGCGCTCCACCACGTACACCTGCACCGGCTCGCTTTTACCCTTAACGTAAATCGGCTCCAGCGTTCGCATCTCGAAGATGCCGCGCACGTGGCGGTAGGTATCGTACGAGATCAGCACGCTGCCCACTGGCGCGGCGTGTTCAATGCGGCTGGCGAGGTTGATCGCGTCGCCCATCGCTGTGTATTCCGAACCGGCGGCGCTGCCCACTTCGCCCAGCGCGACCAGGCCGGTGTTGATGCCCACGCGGACATTAAAGCCCTTCACGCGCCATTTCGATTCGACCTCTTTGGCGTATTCCTGCGCTCCACGCACGATTGCCAGACCGCAGCGCACGGCGCGCACGGCGTCGTCCTCCCGCGACAGCGGCGCGCCGAAGAATGCCAGCACGCCATCACCCATCAGCCGCGCGACTGTGCCGCCCAGGTTGCCCACCGCTTCGGTGTACACTCGAAGCGCGCCATCCATAATTTCCAGCACGTCTTCCGGGTCGAGATGCTCAAACATCTGCGTGGAAGACACGGTATCCGCAAACAGAATCGTGACCAGCTTGCGCTGGTCGTGGGTTGCCACCGGGTGGCTGTCTCCGAGGGAAGTCAGCTTCTCGCGCAATACAGCGATGGTCGCGTCCACCACAGCATTGCCCAGCATCCCCCGCAGGGCTTCCTGCGCGGCTATCGCCTGCTCAAGCTGCTCGCGTTCAGTCATGCGTTAATCTCCGCGCCTTCATTCAACAGGCGTGTTGGTACGGACACGCAAATGCGTGTCCATCCATACGAAGGTGAATTGTACCCGATTTGAAGCGGTTCAGGTTGGCCAGTTCCGGTAGCGCAGGTTGGCCTTCAGCGCCGCCAGCAGCGACGGAAAATCCGTTAAGTGCCCGGCGCGGCACTCCAGCACCTTGCGCCCGCCCTGACCCCAGATCGTTAACACGCGCCGTCCGGCGCGCCCGTCGTAATACCAGTTGTCGAGTGTGTCGTAAGCGTGGTAGCGAGGCCAGTGTATCCGTGTGACGAGGCCATGCGGCAGAATATCAATCCCTTCATGCCAGATGTACAGCGCGGGGATGGCCATCAGGCCGAACGCCAGCAGCAGACGCGGGTCCAGCAGTGCGGGCGACAGGCCGTTGCCCAGCAGCAGCGCCAGCAGGAGCACCCCAATCGGCAGCAGCCACAGGCCGGTTAAGCCCAGCCGGTACGGATGCGGTAATCGGTGGCGGCTAATCACCATACCATTACGTCCCTTCGCTGGCCGTCTGTCGTTTCTCAAACCGTTCGCGCTGATGATTGCGAATCGTAGACGGCGCCAAATCCATTAAACCCCCGACGTTATCCACCTGTCTGATATTATACCGCCGAATCACGTGGAATTTGCCGGATGCGCCGCGCCGTAGAATCACCAGGCGGCCATTCCGCACCCGCACTTCCACCTGCGACCAGGGGATTTCGTGCCGGCCCGCTTCGATACCGCCCGGCCACAGCGTCAGGCGCGGGTGCAGCTTGACCGGCTGTTCCTGGCGCAGCGTCTGCGCCATGCGCGTTCCGGTCACCCGCGCCGGGTATCGCCGCACTGCGTCCGCGAACTGGCGCAGGCTGCCATGCGCGCCGGTAATCTTCAACACCCGCCCGTCCAGCATTCTCAGCGTGTGCGCTCCCCACTGGAGCACTGGCCGTCGCCCTACGTAGATACCGCTGCCGCCTTCGCGGAACGTCGCTACCTGTGACCAGCCGTATTTGTACTGCTCTTTGCCCCGCGTCCACACAAAGCCCTTGTCGAAGAAACGCAGGTCTTCATCCCGACGGCGCAACCCGCGCCACAGGTTCACCACCGCGCGCACGCCAAACCATACCACCGCCGCGATGCCGGCGACACCCCCGACCAACAGCAGGCGGCGGTCGGCGACTCCGCGATTGGCGGCAAAATCGAGCGCCAGCACCGCTGCCAGTGCGGCCACTGCCGCCAGCGTGGACCAGGCAAAACGCCGGAAGTACTGCTTGCGTCGGATAGTAGATTGAAAGACCAGTCGGGGTTTGCGCGGGATTGCCATCGCTTCTGCTCCTACCTTTTTATACGATAGCAGAAACCGGAAGTCGCGCAAACCCGGCCATACATCCAATTCGCGGCTGCCCAACGTAAGAGAATGGCGTAAGCAAACGAGGGACAGGGTCATGGATGGTCTGAACGCATTTCTCGACATGTACGGGTTAACCGCCATCTTCGTGATTATGCTCACCAAGTCCGCCGGCGTGCCGCTGCCAATCCCCGCCGATGCGCTGATGCTGGCGACCTCCGCCCGCGCCGCCGAAGGCAAGCTGGTACTGCCGCAGGCGTTTGTCGCCCTGCTGGTCGCGCTGGTTGCAGGCGGCGTCATCCAGTTTTTACTGGTGCGCGGGCCAGGACGGAGCATTCTCTTTCGTTATGGCCGTTACCTGGGGCTGACCCCCGAACGGCTGGAAACCGCTTCCCGGCGGCTGAAAAGCGGCGGCACGATCGGCATCGGCCTCGCCATTCTCACGCCCGGCGTGCGGTCGGTGGCCGTGACCGCCTGCGGGCTGGCAGGCATTCCGCTACGCCAGTTTGCCGCCGGGCTGGCGCTGGGCAGCGCCCTGTTCCTCAGCCTGCACTTCTTCCTCGGTTATGCCATCGGCGCGGCATTAACGGCTATCAGTCAGGTCATTCCCATGC
This sequence comes from Chloroflexota bacterium, assembly GCA_016223085.1. GTDB lineage: Bacteria > Chloroflexota > Anaerolineae > Aggregatilineales > Phototrophicaceae > CFX2. The sequence goes on along the minus strand of JACRPS010000013.1, from coordinate 84,361 downwards.
CTTTGCTCGTTGGCGCGCTGGTGGCGCTGGTTATCGCCGGGCTGGGCGTGTGGTACGTCATCCGGCGGCGGCAGCTTCCCCACGCGACGCACGCCGAAATCGTGGCCGAGGCGATTGGCGCATGGCACGAAGCCACCTGTCCGGTCTGCCTGGCGCTGGGCGCTGCCGACCACCTGCAAATCCATCACGTTCATGCGGAGGGGCACTAACATGGCGGCTTACGATTTTAACCCGGAGCGCGTCGCTCAGGCTGAGGCCGCCGGCTGGCGCGCCTATTACGACCACAACTGGCTCAAACTGTTCCGGCTGATCGCGGCGCTGTGTCACGAACAGTTCCACATCCCTTTCCCGCTGTCCTGGCTGGCCGCCTATACCATCGCGCGGGCGTCGGCGGCGTGGGTAGCCGTTAACCACGACAAAGCGGCCATCCTGAAACTGCACGAACGATTTTACCGGATTGCGCGGCGGTATTCCGGTCTGGAATTTGATCCCCGACAGGCGGCAGTGCTGGAGGAACGTTACTGGGACGTACACCGGCGGCTGTCCGGCCTCCCGGACAAGACCGAGTTCGTCGAAACCATGATCGAACTGCACAGTGTCCTGTTTGGCCTGTCGCGGGAACAGGCACGGGAGTCGGCAGAACTGCGCGTGGCGGCCAACAACACCGTTGACCGCATCACCAGCCGTACATCCAGCAACCCGGAGGCCGACTGGGCCAGACTGGAGGACGAACTGCGCCGGTGTTACCGTTCGATTCAGGCGGAGATGAAGGCCAATCAGGAAAAGGTGCGTCGAGGGGTTTACGCAAGCTGAACAGTGAAGCAGGTAGGGGCGACCACGTAGGGTCGCCCCAGGCGCTTATACCGAAGCATGGAGCGACACCAGCCCGATTAGCGGCGCGATCTGCTGACCGCCGGACGCCGAATTAACCAGCAGCCCGCCACGTTCAACATCGGCAAACGAGTAGAAGGCCTTGACGCCGGCGTCAAACGCGCTCCTGACCATCGCTTCGATCTGGGCGGCTTTGTCGGCGTCAGTCAGGACAACAAAGTGATCGTCCATCACGCCGATAAAATCATCGGCGCTGCCACACTCGCTGACCACCTGCTGAATCGCCTGTGCTGCATAGCCGAAGACTTCATTACCGGCGACAAAGCCATACACATCGCAGTAGGTTTTGTAGCCGGTAAGGCCAAATTGCAGACTGGCATAACGCCGATCCATATAGCGTCGCCGCTGGATTTCTTCTTCGACCAGCGGCCCCGTCGGCAGGCCGCTGCGGGCTTCGTGCAGGCTCTCACGGGTGGCGCGGCGGATCGCCCCCTGCACTCGCAGGCGCAGTTCATCCATATCGAACGGCTTGGTGATGTAATCGTCCGCGCCCAGTTCCAGCCCTTTGACCTTGTTGGCGCGTTCGTCGCGCTGGGTCAGGAAGATGATCGGGATGTATTTGGTCAGCGTCATCTGGCGCAGGTGGCGGCAGGTGTCGTAGCCGTCAATATCTGGCATCATCACATCCAGAAGAATCAGATGCGGGTTTTTCGCCCGCGCCATTTCCACGCCCACCAGTCCGGCATCGGCGTGGAAGACCTCGTACTGGTGCGACGTAAAATACATCACCAGCATCTCAGCGACATCATAATCATCTTCAATCACCAGTAAACGTTTGCTTGGCATAAAGGCACCCTGATTATTCGTCTAGAACGGCGCTGACGCGGAACTGGTTATCCAGCGCGTCCGGGGCGTTGGCGATCACGGCTTCCGGCGGCAGCGGCGGCTGCGCCACGTCCGGGCGCATGACGTTTTTCAGCGGCAGCACGGACGCGGTTGGCTCGATGTGCGAGGTGTCCAGTTCCTGCAGGCGCTCAAAATGTTGCAGGATGTGGGAGAGCTGCCCGGCGTACAGGCTGATCTCCTCGTCGGTGAGTTCCAGCCGCGCCAGGTCGGCAATCCAGCGCACGGCATCGTGTGAAAGTTCCATCGTGATCTACCTCAATCTGGTGCATCCGCTAACCTGACAGACGATGATTGTAATCGTACACCGTTTTCTAAACCAAACACAAACCCATTTTACAATATTTGGTGCGCTGCAAAATGTGGAAAAACCATTAAAATAGGGGGTGAATAGTCTCAAAAATGAAAGGGCGTCCTGCTTTAATCGAGGCGGACCACACAACCTGCATGACGACAAAGGAACTCGTGCCGCAACTGGATGTCATTCTGGCCGCAAAACGCAGGTCATTAGCCGAACGTAAAGCCAAAACACCGATTGAAGCTGTGCGCGCCCTGGCGAGTATGCAGCAGCGCCCATACCCGGTCCTCAGCACCGTGACCGACCCTGGTACGGTTATGCTCATCGGCCAGATTAAATACACGCTGCCGCTCACCGGCGATCTCCATCTCGGTTACGACCCGGTTGCCTCCGCCCTGCGCATCAGCCAGGCCGGGGTGGATGCGATTGCCCTGTTCACCGATGAAACGCTGTACCAGCGCGGCCTGGACGATCTGGTACTGATGTCGCGCGCGGTTCACCTGCCGGTCATCAGCCAGGATTATGTGCTGGATGAATATCAGGTGGTGGAAATGCGGGCGGCGGGCGCGTCCGGGCTGGTGCTGCATTCGTCGGTCGTTGACCGTCCCACCCTGCGGACGCTGGTTTCCGCCACCCAGCGCAACCGGATGACGGCGATTGTGCAGGTCGCCAGCCAGGAAGAACTGGAGTACGCCCTGTCGCTCAGCCCTTACGTGATCGGCATCCGCAGCCGGGACGCCGCCACGCAGCAGCTTGACATCGCTAACGCCCGCCGCCTGCGCGAGCAAATTCCCTCGCATATCCGCGTCATGTTCACCGACGGCCTGCGGTCGCTTGATGAGGTGGCGCAGGTCGCCGAACTGGGACTGCACGCGGTCATCGTGCGGGAGACGGTCATCCACACCGACAACCAGATCGAGACCCTTAACCATTTACTCAACCGGCAGAATTCCGATCAGCCATGAGCCAGCAATCGAAAACACCCCCGGACATTGAGGGCGCGATCCAACTGCTCCGCAGCCCGGATGTACAAATCCGCCAGTTTGTTGCTTACCTGCTCGGCCAGGCAGGTGACGCGCGCGCGATTGAACCGCTGATTGATGCGCTCCAGGACGAACACGCCGGCGTGCGCGGCGCAGCAGCCAACGCGCTCGGCACGATTGGCGACGTGAGCGCCGTGCCGTACCTCAAGCCACTGCTGAACCACAACAGCCCGCAGTTGGTGGTCTGGGCAGCGTTTGCGCTCACGCGCCTGGGGCACGATCATTTTGCCGTCCTCGAAGCCGCGCTGCAATCCGCCGAAGTGGACGTGCGCCGCAGTGCCATCCTCGCCATGCAGCAGTTGGGCGACCGGCGCGCGATTGAGCCGCTGCTGGCGGTCTGCGACGATCATAGCCGCCGCTTTGCGGTGGATTCAACCGTCGCCGAAGCCGCCATGAAAGCCCTCGTCAGCCTGGGTTACAACATCGGACGGCTGCCGCCCCGCCCACGCCGCTAAACTGACAGGCTAATCCGTCCCTTTCCATTACCTGTGGAATTTGCGCGAAATAAGAAACACGCTAACATAGACATGGCACTGCAACTTTGCGCCGATCTACTTAATATTCGGGGGGGGCGTTCGTGAAACGGTTATTGTTCGTCCTGTTTTTTGTTTTGTTACTGGTGCCGGTCGCCCTGTGGGCCATGCAGGATGCGCCGGGCGCGCGCGTGGAGATCACCGGCGTTAACCCGGCTGACCTGCCCACCATCGTTGTGAACGCGGCAGTATACGACCGTCTGGGGCAGCCGATTTTCGGCCTGACGGCTGATAACTTTGCCATCAGCGGCCCGCTGGCGGAACAGGCGCGCATCGTCAGCGTGGAAAACGTCACCGACGACCAACTGGCGTTTGCCGTCGTGCTGGCAATTGACACCAGCAGCAGCATGACCGGCCTGCCGATTGAACGCGCCAGGGAAGCAGCCACGCTGTTTATCAATGCAATTGGCCCGAACGACCCGGTTGCCATCATCACCTTCGACAGCAACGTCGAACTGGTGCAGGATTACACCACCGACAAGGACGTGCTGCTCCAGGCCATCGAGTCGCTGCAGGCGGGCGGCAAAACCGCGCTGTACCGGGGCGTGCTGGAAGCCGTCGCCAAAGCGTCGGAGTCGCCTACCCCACGCCGCGCGGTGGTGGTTCTGAGCGACGGCGCCGATTACGGCAGCATCAGCCGCGTTGAACGCGGCGCCGCACTGGATGAAGCCGTCATCCGGGGCGTGCCGGTATATACAATTGGCCTGGGTTACGGCATTGACCGCACCTACCTGCAGGAAATCGCCGGAGGCACCAACGCCCGCTTCAACGAATCACCCATTCCTGACGAACTGATTAAGATTTACGGTGATCTGGCGGCCACGCTACGCAGCCAGTACATCATCACCCTCAGCGCCGATGTGCCCGGCGACGGCAGCGAATACGGCCTGACACTGGAAGTGACCACGCCGGACGGCAGCGCCAGCGCCGAAACCACCGTGCGCGTGCCGATCATCGTGCCGATTGTGTCGCTGCCGGATTTGCCGACCGAGCCGATCACCGAGCCGGTGACGGTCACAGCCGACGTCAAAGCCGATGACCCGATCACCACCGCGATGTTCCGGCTGGACGGTGTAGCGGCGGGCAGCTTTACCGAGCCGCCCTATACCATCACGCTTGACCCGCTCCAACTGCGCCCCGGCGAGCATACCCTGTCGTTCTTCGCCACTGACGAAAGCGGCGGCGGGGTTGGGCAGGCCAGCGGCACGTTTAATGTGGCCGCGCTGCCGTCAGAGGTGACAATTGTCGGCCTGCCAACTGGCGCCATCGCCGAACCACAGACCGTCACGCTCGACGTGACCGGCCAGACCCCGGCGACCAGCGCGGCGTTCCGTATTGACGACAGCGAAGCGACCGTCACGGAAGCGCCGTACCTGTTTACGATTGACCCGGCGGCGCTGCCCCCCGGCGACCACAGCCTGACCGTTGACGTGGAAAACGAAGGCGGTGTGACCACAACCGTTTCGCAGCCGTTCACCATCGCCGCGCTGCCGCCGCAGATCAGCCTCAGCGGTCTGGAAGGCGTAGCAGCGGGCATCAGCGACCCGGTGGACGTGACGATCAACGCCACCGGGCAGACGCCGGTCAGCAGCGTGCTGGTGACGATCAATAATGAAGTGGTTGCCGATGTACCGGAAGTGCCGGCAACGGTCACAATTGACCCTGCTGAACTCGCGCCGGGGCGTAACGAACTGACTGCCACCGTCACCCTGCAAAGCGGCCAGTCGGACACCGCCAGCGCGGAATTTACCGTCGCGGCGCTGCCGCCGGTGATGACCATCAGCGGGCTACAGGCGGGCGAAACGCTGGACAAAAACCGCACCATCACCGTTGAAGCCGGCGGGCAAACCCCGATCACCGGCGTGGCATTTGCGCTGGACGGCGACGAAGCGGCGACCGAACAGACCGCGCCCTACACGTTTGAACTGGACGTGCTGGCACTGCCTCCCGGAGGGCACATCCTGACGGTGACGGCGACCAACGCTGGCGGCCAGAGCACCAGCGCCGACATCGCCTTTATGGTGTCAGAGTCCCCATCGCTGACAGCGACTGCCTCGGCGCAGCCCAGCTCCACCCCCCGGCCCACCAATACCCCCGTGCCCAGCCGCACGCCGCTGCCAACGGCGACACTGACAATCACAGCGGATGCCAGCGCCACCGCAGCGCAGGCGGCGCTGATCGCGGGGCAGGCCACCGGTACGGCGGAGTCGCTGGCGGCGGACACACAGGCGACGCAGAACGCAAACGCCACCAGCGAGGCGGCAACGGCGGAGGTAACACCGACCGCACAGGCGCAGGCTGCTGTCAATACCGGTGCAACCGCAACGGCAAGGGCGCGCATCGCCCAGGCCACCACCGACGCCCGCGCCACCGCCAATGCCCAGGCGACGGCCAATGCGCAGGCGACACTGGGCATTGAACTGACCGCCACGCTCGACGCACAGGCAAGCGCCACCCAGAGCGCCGCGCAGCAGGCGACCCAGGATGCCCAGGGCACGGCTAACGCGCTGGCCGAGCAAGCCACCTTAAATGCGACCGGAACGCTGGCAGCCGCCGCCCGGGCCACCGACCGCGCTGCCGCAACCGCTACGGAGCAGGCAGCGGCCCTCGCCGCCGAAGCAACCACCAATGCGCAGGCGACCCGGGGCGCGGCAGCAACAGCAGCAGCCAACGACGCTGCCACGTACGAAGCAGAGGCGATACAGAGGGCAGCGACTGCAACCGCTAACGTGCAGGCCACACTCGATGCTCGGGAAACCCGTGACGCGGCGACGACCGCAACTGCCAATGCTCAGGCAACCCTTGATGCTGACGCCACGCAAGCTGCCGATGCCACCACAAACGCACAGGCGACACTCGATGCCGAGGCTACCCTGTCCGCGCAGGTCACTGAGGAGCCGACGCAGGCGGCACCCACCGCTGCGCCAACGGTCATCGCCCAGGTGGTCGCCAGCCCGACGGCAACCGAAGGTGAGACTGAACGCACTCCTAACCCGACTATGACGCCTATTGGCACGCTGACGATTGAAACCGTGCCGGGCGCAACGGCGGCCAGCACGGACTTCCTGCCGATCATCCTGATCGTGATCCTGATCGTAATTGTGCTGATTATCGTGTTCCTGTTCCTGCGCGGCAGGCGTACGCGCAACGGCTGATAAGAGATGGTGTAGGGACATGCCGTCGGCATGTCCCTACGGACTCCTAAGCACCCGTCGAAGTGTTGCTTCGTCCACGTTGCCACCGCTGACCACGACGGTGGTCACGCGGCCATCCGCCTCCACCACGCCGGACAGCAGCGCCGCCACGCCAACCGCGCCGCCACCCTCCGCTACCCAACCCTGCTGATACACCAGCCAGCGCATCGCTTCAGCGATGGCCGCTTCTTCGACCAGCACCACCCGGTCCACCACCTGTCGCGCCAGGGGAATAGTGATCGAACCGGCTTCAATCTCGCCGGACAGCGCCTCCGCCAGCGTATCCCACTGCTGCGGATAGGCCGTGCCGTAAATGGCGTTAAACAGCGCCGGCGTTGCCACCGAACACACACCGATCACTTCAATATGCGGGTTGGCCGCTTTAACCGCCACACCAATCCCGCTGATGAACCCGCCCCCGCCTGCCGGAACCAGCACACGCTCCACGCCGGCCAGTTCGTCCAGGACTTCCAGCCCCACCGTGCCGCCACCGGCGATCACCCGCGCGTCGTTGTAGGGCGATACAAACGTATATCCCTCGGCGCGTTCCAGCCGCCGCGCTTCGGCTTCCGCTTCGTCGTAGGTCGCGCCAACGAGAACCGCCTCACCACCATAGCGCCGCACACCGTCCACCTTGCGGCGCGGCGTGTGTGTTGGCATCAGCACCGTTGCCCGCACCCCCACCACGTGCGCGGCATACGCCACCCCCTGCGCGTGATTGCCGGACGACGCCGTGATGATGCCGCGCCGGCGCGCTTCGTCGTCCAGCGACAGCAGCGCGTTCAGCGCGCCGCGCACCTTAAACGCATGAGTCCGGTTGGCGCATTCCAGCTTCAGCCAGATATTTGGTCCCAGACCGGGCGCAGCCTCCAGCGGCGTGGGACGCAGGTACTGCGACAGGCGATGGCGCGCCCGGTGAATGTCGGCCAATTGAAGAAACACCCTAAAATCCTTTATAATCAAAGCGTACCAGACTCAGGTAATCATACCTGCCGGCTGCCTGTGGCGCGAACGCCTGCGTTCAACGCAAACACGTCGGGTCAATTTAACACTGGATGGTTTTATGTTCACGGCGAATAACCCTCAGACCATACGCCAGATGTACGCCAACGACGAAGCATGGCGCATCCGCCAGGAAACACACGAGCGTTACAGCGTGCCACAGCTCGATTTTGCATCCTGGGCGCTGGATTGCATCGAATGGCGTGGGGATGAGGTGGTCCTCGATCTTGGCTGCGGGCCGGGGCGCTGGTACGAAGCCGTGCAGCGCCGCATCCCGAACGGCCTGTATTACGGCCTGGACCTGCACGCCGGTATGCTGGAGCACCACCCTGCCGGGCAAACCCTTACCGTCGGTAACGCCGAGCAGCTTCCCTATGCTGACGACACCTTCGACGTGGTAATGGCTAACCATATGCTGTATCACGTTGAGAATGTTTACGGCGCTATCGAGGAAATCCGCCGCGTCCTGAAGCCCGATGGCATTATGATGGCAACCACCAACAGCGTCCACAACATGCCGGAACTGCAAGTGCTGCTGCACCGCGCCGTGACGCTGCTGGTTCCGCCCGGCACGGCGCAGTTCCAGGCGCCCCTGCCGCCCAGCGATCTGTTTACGCTGGAAACCGGCACGCGGGTGCTGTCCCGCTATTTCTACGCGGTCGCCCGGTATGATCTGCCCAGTTCGCTTATCTTCCCTACCGCTGAGCCGGTGCTGGCCTATCTGGAAAGTGGCCGTGCCGTGCGCGAGCCGCAGCTTCCCAAAGGCGTTTACTGGAACGATGTGATGGTGATCGTGCGGGAGCAGATTAACCGCCTGCTGGAACATTTTGGCGAACTGGTCATCAGCAAGCTGATCGGGGTGCTGATTGCCACTGACCGGGGCGGCTTCATCCGCGATTACGTGGACTGCCGGTCAGGTGAGGGCGAAAATTCGCAGGTTGAGGGCTGAAACCGCATCACACGAAGCCGTCATCCGGCACGACCCCGCTGCGCGGCGCGAAGCCGTAACGCCCGACCAGCGGCACAAAGCGCACGGGAATCGTCTGCTCGATTTCCCAGCGATTGCCCATGCGTGTCACCACTTCCAGATACTGCCGCCGGTCGTCACCTACCGGCAACACCATCCGCCCGCCGCGTTCGTTCATCTGCGACCGCAGCGGCCCGGGCAGCGCCGGCGCTGCCGCTGTAACCAGTATCACGTCATACGGCGCCATGTCCGGCAGGCCCTGGCTGCCATCCCCCACGTGGATTTCAACGTTGCTGTACCCCAGTTCCGCCAGAACATAGCCGGCGCGTTCTGCCAGACGCGGGAACCGTTCCAGGCTGTACACCTGCGCCGCCAGTTCGCACAGCACGGCAGCCTGGTAACCCGACCCCGTGCCCACTTCCAGCACGCGCTCGTGGCCGCTGAGATGCACCAGTTCGGTCATCAGCGCCACGATGTACGGCTGTGAGATGGTCTGGTTCTCGCCAATGGGCAGCGGGCAGTCACGGTAAGCCAGATGGCGCAGTTCGGCGCTGACAAACTCGTGCCGGGGAACCCGGCGCATCGCTTCCAGCACGCGCGGGTTCTGAATGCCGCGCTCAACCAACTGCGTATCCACCATTTGAGTCCGAAGGGCGTAAAAGTCGTCGCTTGTGGTCATAGCTTGCTGCTCTCTCACTGCTTTCAGTATAACCCAACCCGGCTGGCCGCGAAACCGTACCAGCGGAAATGGTTTTTTGGAGGCACCGCCGTTTTGTGGCAAACTACAGCGCATCGCTTTGCCAACGCAGGAGAGGTTCTTATGTTTGTGCGCCGCCTGAGCCTGATCGGCGGACTGCTGGCGCTTGGCGGGCTGCTGGCGCTGCTGCCAGTTTTTGCGCAGGATTCACCGCCCGTTCTGGCGACAAACACCCCACCGGCCATGCTGTCACTGCCGCCGCTGGCAACCAATACACCGGGCGTTCTGCCGCCAGTCGCCAGTGTGCCGGACGCGCCGTTTGAACGGTACGCGCTGCGCCTGTGGACTGAAGAGGAGCTGGTAGAGACACTGCTGGCGCAAATCCGCCAGCTTCGCCCCGGCGACGAGGAGCGCCAGTTGGCCGTCCGGCTGCTGCAGAACGAACTGGAACGGCGCTTTCCCGGCGCGCCGCGCCGTTTTGACCAGCGCGGCCAGATGATCGGCCTGATGCTGGCCGCGCCGCGTGGCAGCGTGGACATGCGGCTGGCCGTGCGCCCCTACATTCAGATGGCGCTGAACGCCGCCCGCCCGCCGTTTGACGGCATCCGGTCGCTGGATACCAGTGGCTTTAACATCACCGTCACGCCGGTGAATGTGGACGGGCGCGCTTCGACGCAGGACGCGGTGCTGCATATCCGCTACCCCGCCGCCGGCGATGCGCTGTACGATGATTATGTGGTCGCCCAACTGACGGAACAGGACATCTACCAAATTCTTCCGTCTGCACCGTCGCTGCCCGTCGCACCGTTAAATGACGTGGTTGCCATCAATCTGGAACGACTGGGGGATGCCAACAACGACGGCGCGGACGAACTCAGTCTGTCGCTGGATACCGGCGGCATCAACCGCGAACTGATGATCTTCGGCTGGCGCGGCGGCAGCATCGTGAATCTGGTCGCCCCTGGCGAACGCCTGCTGTTTGGCGAAATCGTAGACTGGCCGCTGCAGGGCGATACGCTTACGGCCCGCGTCTACCGGGTGGAATCGGCGGCCTGGGGCTGTCTGGGCGAACGCGACGTGACCTGGCAGTGGCAGCTCAACTATTTCCGCGTCCCGGAGCAACTGGACGGTTTTACGTTCCAGAACCGGCTGGCCTGCCTGCTGTACCAGTCCGAACCACTGTTTGAGCAACCGGTGAGCGAGGCGGTCAGCCGTATCGAGTCGCTGCTGCAATTTGCCCAGCCGGACGACGAAACCAGCGTCCAGCGCGCCAATATGGTGCTGGCGATGCTGGCGGCACTGGGCGGCAATCTGGACAGCGGCGTGCAGCGGGCGCAGCAGCTTCAGGCGCAGGCGCAGCCCGGCACGTGGCTGGCGGCGCAAACTGGCGCGTATCTAAGCGCCGCTGCCCAGCCGGGGGCAACGCCGGTCACCATCTGCGCCGCGCTGGAACAGGCCAGCCCGAACGGCGCGTGCAGTGTGGAGCAGGTGCTGACACGCCTGTTCGCGGAACAGCCGCTGCGCCGGGATGAACCGATTGAAGCGCAGTTGGCGGCGCTGGGCATTAACGTGCTGGACAAGCAGACGATCACCGCCGTTGGCAAGCGCGACCGGCAGGCCTTCCGCTTCGATCTGGCGGGCGACCGCTGGTGGGCGTTTGCCGCCTTGCAGCCGGACGTGTACACAGCGGAGAAAATCGGCCCGCTGCCGGGGTACGAGATGCAGCCGACCCCGCTGCCGTCGCTGGCCGAGCCGCCTACCAGCGCCTTGAACGCCCTGCTGCTGGAAAACAATCCGGCGGGCACGCTCAATATCCTGGACAACACCATCCGGGATAACCCCGGCGTGCCGCTGGCCTCGTCGGCGCGTTTCCTGCAGGCCTTAAGCTACGATCTGCTGGCCGACCGCAGCAGCGCCCGCAGCGCCTACTTCGCCCTGTGGGCGGACGACCCGGCTTCGGTCTGGGGGCAACTGGCGGCTGCCCATCTGGATAAGCGGTAATAACTGCCTGTAGGGGCGAACCGGCGGTTCGCCCCTACAACACCACACGAGGAAGTATCATCATGAAACTGGCAACCTACACCTACAAAGACCGCGCGCGTATTGGACAGATCGTGGATGGACGCATCCACGCGACCGCCTGGGCGGACACCATGCAGCATCTGATCCGCCGGGGCATCACCACCACCCGCACTTCCGACAGCTATCCGCTGGAAGCCGTCAAACTGGAAGCGCCGGTGCGTCCCTCAAAAATCATTGCCATTGGCCGCAATTATGCCGATCACGCCGCCGAAACCGGCAGCGAAGTCCCGAAAGCGCCGCTGATCTTCGCCAAATTCCCCTCCAGCATCGTCGGCCCCGGCGAAACAATTACGTGGTCTAGCGCGATAGCCACACAAGTGGATTGGGAAGGCGAACTGGCGGTGGTGATCGGTCGGCGGGCGCGCAACGTCAGCGAGGACGACGCCATGAACTACGTGTTCGGTTATACGATTGCCAACGATGTGACCGCCCGCGACCTGCAACTGCGCCAGGATACCCAGTGGACGCGCGGCAAAAGTCTGGACACGTTCTGCCCGCTTGGCCCCTGGATTGTCACCCGCGACGAAATCGCCGACCCGCACAATCTGGCGATCAAAACGACGGTCAACGGCGAGGTGATGCAGGACAGCAACACGTCTAACATGATGTTTAAAATCCCCATGCTGATCGCCTATTGTTCGCGCATGTTCACGCTGGAACCCGGCGATCTGATCCTGACCGGCACGCCGCCCGGCGTCGGCGAAGGCCGCAAGCCGCCGGTTTACCTCAAGGATGGCGACGTGGTGAGCGTGACCATCGAGGGCATCGGTGAGCTGACCAACCCGTGCCGGGTGCTGACTGAATAAGCGCCATTCCGATTTTGAATGCAGGGGCGCAGCGTGCTGCGCCCTGCCAGGACATGCCAAGCGCGAGGTAGACACTCGGCTACCGGTTAACCAGTCCACCCGCCCTCATCCTCGTGACATTCGTCGCTACCAATTTGTACGAAAAATAACAAAAATACGATATACTCCCGAAAATTGTCGAGGCTGCCAGTGCCTGTACTCGACCAATCAGGGTGAATCCGCTGGCTTGAGGCCGACGTGACCGCTGGCGGCTCAGTATAGCCAGCCGCCGACTCGTTTTCCTGAACTATAAATGGACTGTATGCTTTAAGGGATTCACTGTGAGCCAGGTATCGTTGAACGACAATCCCCTGCTGCACTTGCTCACCGAGTCTCAACCCTGGACGCCACCCCCGCGCTGGCAGCGCTACGCCGTCGCCGTCGGCAGCGTGGCGCTGGCGCTGGCCGTGTCGCTGCTGTTCCGCCCGGTCTTTGAACGTGGCCCGTTTCTGCTGTTTTTCCTCGCGGTTGCGGTCAGCGCTGCCTATGGCGGCCTGAAACCGGGTATCGTGGCCACAGTCGGTGGCATGTTTGCCGTCAATTACTTTTTTACCCCGCCCTTTTATACTCTGCTGGTGGATTTGAACAGTCTGGTGCGCCTGCTGGTATTTTTCGCTACGGCGGCGGTCGTCGGCTGGCTGTATGAGCGCCGCCAGCACGCCGAGGAAAGCGCCCAGACGCGGGCCGAGTGGTTTTATACCACCCTCACGAGTGTCGGTGACGGCATGATCGCCACTGATACTCAGGGGCATATCATTTTTATGAACACTGTGGCTGCCGCGCTCACTGGCTGGAACTCCAGCGAGGCGGTTGGCAGACCGATTCAGGAAGTATTCCACGTCGTCAATGAGGCCACGCGCCAGCCGGTAGACAATCCGGTGCTGAAGGTGCTGGAGCGCGGCGTGATTGTCGGGCTGGCAAACCACACCGTTTTGATCGCCCGCGACGGTACGGAACGCGCGATTGACGACAGCGGCGCGCCAATCCGCAACCGCCGGCGCGAGTTGATCGGCACAGTGCTGATCTTCCGCGATGTGACGGCCAGTCGGCAGGCCGAAACCGCTGTACGCGATGCCCGCGCGCAACTGAGCGAAATTCTCGAAAGCATTGATGATGCGTTTTACGCCGTTGATAAAAACTGGCGCTTCACCTATATCAATCAGAAGGCAGCCGAAACCTGGGGGAAAACGCCGGAAGCACTGGTCGGGCAAAACATCTGGGAAGTCTTCCCCGGCGGTGTGGACAGTGAGGCGTATCACCAGCTTCAGCAGGCCATGCAAACCCGGCACAGCGTCCGCTTCGAAACCTACTCCAGCTACCTGAATGAGTGGGTTTCGGTCAGCGCCTATCCCGGCCAGAACGGCGGCCTGGTGGTGTATTTCCGCGATATTACCGAGCGCAAGCGCCGCGAAGAACACCTGCAAACCCTGTACACGCTGACAGCCCAACTCTCCCAGGCCGTAACCCTTGATGAAGTGGGGGGCGTTATCACCAGTCTGGCATTGAGGGTGCTCCCGGCCAAGGCCAGTTCCGTCAGTCTGCTGTCGGAAACCCGTCAGGAAATGGAAGTGCGCTGGGACAGCAACATGACACCGGAAACCCGCGACAGGTGGCAGGTTTTCCCGATCACCATGCCCTGGCCGATCAATGACGTAGTGCGTACGGGTAAACCACAGTGGTTTGAAACGCGGGCCGCACGGCTGGCCGCTTACCCGGCTACTGCCGAATTTGAGCCGTATCCCGGCGCCTGGGCGGTGTTACCACTCAACGTCAAACAGCGGACGCTTGGCGCCATCACCATCGCGTTTCAAACGGATCGGGCTTTCCCTGATGATGAGCGTGAGTTTTTGCTGGCAGTGGCCGACCAGTGCGCCCAGGCTATCGAACGGGCGCGGTTGTATGAACAGGCGCGGGAAATAGCTGTCCACGAGGAGCGCCAGCGGCTGGCGCGCGACCTGCACGACGCGGTATCGCAAACGCTGTTTTCCGCCAGCATGATTAGCGAATCGCTGCCACGCCTGTGGCAGCGCAGTCCGGACGAAACCCTGGCGAAGATCAACCAGTTGAACCGGCTGACACGTGGCGCGATGGCCGAAATGCGCAACCTGCTGCTGGAACTGCGCCCGACAATGCTCCTGAACAGCCGTATGGGCGATCTGCTGCAGCAACTGACGGAGGCGATCAAAGGCCGCAAGAATATCGCCTTCAGCGTGGTGCTTGATGACCAGCAGCCGCTGCCGGAAGCTGTGCATGTGGCGCTGTACCGGATTGGGCAGGAAGCTCTGAACAACATGGTCAAGCACAGCCAGGCGAGCGAGGCCAGCGTGATTTATCGCAGCGCGCCCGACCGGGTGGAACTGACGATCAGCGACAACGGCATCGGCTTTGACATCACCGGTACGCAGGCCGGTTTTGGCATGAGCACCATGCGTGAACGCGCCGAAGCAGTCAATGCCCGACTGAACGTAACCAGCCAGCCGGGCCAGGGTACGACGGTATCCGTAATCTGGGAAAAACCGTAGGGACACGATAAATCGTGTCCCTCCACCCTAAGGCAAAAACCGCTTCGGGATTTTGCAGACCATCGTATAGGCCGGGTCGAACATGTTGCCCAGGTCGTATTCCACGCAATAACCCACCACGAGATTGGCTTCGCGGGCGTTCAGGCCATAGTCGTCCTGCAACCACAGCATCATTTCGGTGGTGGCGTGCTGCACCGCCTGATCGAGTGGACGCGCGTTGCCACAGGTGAAGATATAGTCCGCGTTTTCGCCGCGCGGCCACGAACTGCGTTTGCCCTTGCGCAGTTCGACCGTGAACTGCGCTTCAAACGAGATTTCGATACCGCTGCCACTCATCTCGCCGTCCCCCTGCAAAGCGTGGCCGTCACCGAGCGAAAACAGCGCGCCGGGCACAAACACCGGGAAGTAAGCCGTCACGCCGGCAACGAAGCCGCGATAGTCCATGTTGCCGCCATGCTGGCCGGAGGTCATGGTTGAGATGGCTTGGTTGCCATAGGGCGCGACGCCGAAGCAGCCCACCATCGGCCTGATCGGCAGCGTAAAGTTGCCCAGCTTGCCCAGCGGTTCAACCAGGCTGGCTGTCTCGGCGGCCACATCCACACGCCACTCGGCATCCTGCCGGTCCACTTCCCAGGGCAGGCGCGGCACATACCAGGGGTCCACCACGTTCGGCGCGAGCATCTGGTTTGACCAGCCAACCGGACGGTTGGGTGTCAGCCGGTCGAGGTGAACCACCAGCGTATCCCCCGGCTCAGCCCCTTCGACAAAAAATGGCCCGGTCTGCGGGTTCGGCCCGACGGTGACTTTTTCGCCGCGCTCGTCCTGCCCCATCGCGTCCACCGTCGTCGTAATCACGCTGTCGCCGGGTTGGATGTGCAGCACGGGTTGATGTGAGCTGTGGGTGTTGTAATAATGGGTTGGTGTGAAATGGTGAAGGGGCATAAAAGAAATCCTTTACTGTTCTGTATTATCGCCAGTTGTATCTGATTGTTGCAGCATTGTCTCAACAGCAGCCTTCAAAGGTGGCAAATAGTTTTGAATGATATTCCACACAATATCGAGATCAATATCTAAATAATCATGAACAACAATGTTGCGAAAACCACGAATCCTACTCCAATTAACCTGAGGAAAAGCGGCCTTCCTTTCATCCGATAATCGCATCGTTGATTCACCCATGATCTGCAATCGGCGGATAATAGCATCCTGCGTCTTGGTTGACTGGACAAATTCATCGTATCCTGGTGCTGCATACTCCTCAATCGCCGCTATGCACTCGCTGATATGAATCATGTACAGTCGTTCATCTCTCATAATGGCACAGCCTCTTCCAGCACCCTATCTCGGATATACCAATGTATTGCTTTTTCGGTCAACAAATCAACCTCGCAGCCTAGCAAATCCTGCAAGTCCATTAACAGGCCACCGCCGCCCCATTCAAACCGTGACCAGTCCACCACGTCAATCAGAAAATCTACGTCGCTGCCTGGCCCGGCCTCGCCGCGCGCGACCGAGCCAAACACGCGCACGTTGCCCGCGCCGTGTTTTTCCGCCAGTGCCAGAATTTCGTTGCGTTTCTTGCGAAGCTCGTTGAGGTTCATGAGAGGTTTCCGTCACTTTACGATATTTACACCTTATTCTCCACCGTCGGCAGAAGAAATAGTGTCATCTTGAAGTGAAGCGAGCATCGCTTGCACAGCCATTTTCAGCGGTGGTAGAAAATTCTCGACAACATTCCATACGACGTTGAGATTGGTGTTCAGATAATCATGTACCAGGCGGTTCCGAAATCCGCGTATGGAGACCCAATCAACCTCAGGATGCCGCGCTTTTAGATTCTCTGAAAGTCGCTGGGTTGACTCCGCCAGCGTTTGTAACCTGTATAAAACAGCGGCCTGGGTTTTCCGCGAAGTAAAAAACTCCTCCTTGCCTTCGGCAACAAACACCTCAATATCGGCGATTGATTCGGAGATGTGCGTCAAATACAAACGATCAGGATTCATAGTTCGACGGCTTCCTGAACCACCTGATCGCGGATGAGCCAATGTATATCTTGCTCCGTCACCAAATCCACATCACTTTTTAGCAGGTCTTCCAATTCGACCAGCAGGCCGCCACCGCCCCACGTGAATCGCGAAATATCTACAATGTCTATCAAAAAATCCACGTCGCTGCCTGGCCCGGCCTCGCCGCGCGCCACCGAGCCAAACACACGCACGTTGCCCGCGCCGTGTTTTTCCGCCAGTGCCAGAATTTCGTTGCGTTTCTTGCGGAGGTCGTTAAGGTTCATACAGCATTTTCTTTCACTTCTGCCATCCCATCTTACCCCTGTCCATGATGCACCTGCAAGCTGCGGACGCGCAGCGGCTTCTGCTTCAGCGCTCTGATGCCCTGCACGGCGGCCATTGCCGCGCTCATCGTCGTGATGATCGGTACGCCGTACAGGTGCGCCGCGCCGCGAATCAACGCGCCGTCGGCGTGTGCCCGCCCGCCGCGCGGTGTGTTGATGATAAGCTGAATCGCGCCGGCGCGAATCTGGTCTACCACGTGCGGCGAGCCTTCGCTGACCTTGTTCACCGTCGTCACCGGCAGGCCCACCGTTTCCAGCCAGTAAGCCGTGCCGGAAGTCGCCAGCAGCGTAAAGCCCAGCCTGTGCAGATCGCGGGCGATTTTCACGACCGCGCCCTTGTCGAAGTCGTTGACGCTGATGAAGACCGCGCCTTCCAGCGGCAGCGTGGTGCTGGCGGCCATCTCCGCTTTGGCAAAGGCATGGCCGAAGCTGGACGCATGGCCCATCACCTCGCCGGTTGAACGCATCTCCGGCCCCAGGCGCGCGTCCACGCCGGGGAACTTCTGGAACGGCAGCACCGCCTCTTTCACAAAGAAACCGTCCACTCGCGGCTCATCCAGAAAATCCAGCTCGGCCAGCGTTTTACCGGCGGCAATCATCGCGGCATACCGCGCCAGTGGAACGCCGGTCGCCTTGCTGACAAACGGCACGGTGCGGCTGGCGCGCGGGTTGACTTCCAGCACGTAGACGATTTCATCCTTGATGGCAAACTGGATGTTAAACAGTCCCTTCACCGCCAGCGCCTTGCCGATACGCTGCGTGTATTCGCGGATGATTTCGATGTGATACAGGCTGATTTTGTACGGCGGCAGCACGCAGGCCGAGTCGCCGCTGTGGATGCCCGCTTCTTCGATGTGCTGCATGATGCCGCCAATCGTGACGGTTTCGCCGTCACACAGCGCGTCTACGTCCACTTCAAACGCATCGTCCAAAAACTGGTCAATCAGCACCGGATGGCCGTTCCACTGGATTTGTGTATCCAGCCAGGCGGCCAGTTCGTCGCGGTCAAACGCCAGCTTCATGCCGCGCCCGCCCAGCACGTAGCTGGGGCGCACCAGCACCGGGTAGCCGATGCGTTCCGCCGCCCGCAGCGCCTCATCGCGGCGCAGCGCGGTTGCGCCGTCCGGCTGCGGAATGTCCAGTTCGCGCATCAGGCCGTTAAACCGTTCGCGGTCTTCCGCCAGGTCAATCGTTTCCACCGACGTTCCCCAGATCGGCGCGCCCGCCCGATGCAGCGCGTGGGCTATGTTCAGCGGCGTCTGCCCGCCGAACTGCACCACCACCCCATCCGGGTTTTCGACGGCGATGATGTTCAGCACGTCTTCGGCGGTCAGCGGCTCGAAGTACAGCCGGTCGGCGGTGTCGTAGTCGGTGCTGACCGTCTCCGGGTTGCAGTTGACCATGATCGTCTCATAGCCCATATCCTTGAGCGCGAAACAGGCGTGGACGCAGCAGGTGTCAAATTCGATGCCCTGCCCGATGCGGTTCGGCCCACCGCCCAGAATCATCACTTTAGGTTTGGCCGTCGGTTCGGACTCATCCCCTTCTTCGTAAGTGGAATATAGGTAGGGGGTATGCGCCTCAAACTCCGCCGCGCAGGTATCCACCCGGTAATACGACGGCGTAACGCCGAGCATAACGCGGTACGCCCGCACGTCCGCCTCGTTCGCGCTGACCAACTGCGCGATGTGCGCGTCACTGTAGCCATACCGCTTCAGGCGGAGGAAGTCGTCGCGGGTGAGCGCCGCCGCCCGCTCCCCCTCTGGCAGCGCTGGAATGTGGCTGATGATGTCGTCCTGAAGCTGGATGATGTCCGCCATCTGCCGCACGAACCAGGGATCGAAGCCGGTCGTCTCCGCCACCTCTTGCAGCGGCATCCCCTTATACAGCGCCGACGCCACCTGGAACAGCCGCTGCGCGGTGGGCAGGCGCAGACTCTCCGGCGGCGCATCTTCCAGCCGGCTGCCAAAACCCATCACGCCGATGTCCAGCGCGCGGATGCCTTTTTGCAGGGCTTCGGGGAACGTCCGGCCAATCGCCATGACCTCGCCAACCGCTTTCATCTGTGGCCCTAACACGCGGTCAACACCGGCGAACTTCTCAAAATTCCAGCGCGGGATTTTGACGACCACGTAATCCAGCGATGGCTCAAAACTGGCGGGCGTAACCTTCGTGATGTCGTTGGGAATCTCGTCCAGCGTGAAACCAACTGCCAGCAGCGCCGCGATTTTGGCAATCGGGAAGCCGGTCGCTTTGCTCGCCAGCGCCGACGAGCGCGACACGCGGGGGTTCATCTCAATCACGTACACCTCGCCATCGGCGGGGTTCACGGCGAACTGCACGTTCGCGCCACCGGTCGCCAGCCCCACGCGGTCAAGCACCGCCTTTGCCATATCGCGCAGCCGCTGCAATTCTTTGTCGGTCAGCGTTTGCGCCGGGGCAACCGTGATGCTGTCGCCGGTATGCACGCCCATCGGGTCAAGATTTTCAATCGTGCAGACGACGACGAAGTTGCCGCGCGCGTCGCGCATTACCTCCAGTTCGTATTCTTTCCAGCCCAGCAAACTGCGGTCAACCAGAATTTGCCCGATGGGACTTAGCATCAGGCCACGTTCAGCAATGGTGCGCAGGTCGGCCTCATTGTAAGCCACGCCGCCGCCGGACCCACCCAGCGTGAACGAAGGCCGCACCAGCACCGGATACCGCAACGTTTCCGCCACGCGCAGCGCATCCTCAACCGTGCTCACCACCGCGCTGGGCGGCGACTTCAGGCCAATTTCGGTCATGGCGTCCTTAAACAATTGGCGATCTTCCGCCAGTTGGATGCTGGCAAGGTTCGCGCCAATCAGCTCAATCCCCTGCTGCTCCAGCGTGCCGCGCTGGTGCAGCGCCAGCGCCAGATTCAGCGCGGTCTGCCCGCCGACGGTCGGCAGAATCACATCTGGCTGCTCCGCCTCGATGATGCGCTCGCACATCTCCGGTGTCAGCGGTTCAATATAGGTGGCGTCTGCAAATTGCGGGTCGGTCATGATGGTCGCCGGGTTGGAATTCACCAGCACCACCCGGTAACCTTCGCGGCGCAGCACCTTGCAGGCCTGCACGCCGGAATAATCAAACTCGCAGCCCTGGCCGATCACAATCGGGCCGGAGCCAATCACCATAATCGTTTGGATGTCGCTTCGTTTGGGCACGGTTACAGCGCCTTTCAGCCTTAACAGTACATAGAGTTTTATGACGGCATTTACTCGCCTCTAACACAATTACGGTTAATCTTAAACTAACCGTGAATGTGATGATGGAGGCTTATGGGTATGGCGGAACAGTATTCTACTCGTCCTGAGCGCACCGCCGAACGGACCGCCTGGCGGGCGATGGCTGGTAATTATAGCGTGCCCGACTATTCGGTTGTAGCACCGTTGGACCGGGTGCGCTGGGCATCGGTTCTGGCCGGTTTGTTCACTACACTGTCGGCACTGGTGTTTTTCACTGTCCTGGGGATCGCCATTGGTCTTTCGACCTTCGACGCCAATAATCCGAACAACTTCGGTCTTGGTGCCGGCGTTTACGGCGCGATCAGCGCGCTGATTTCGTTTTTCCTGGGCGGCTTCATCTCCGCCCGCACAACGGCGGTCGCCGGTACCGGCAATGCCATCCTGAACGGCGCGATGGTCTGGCTGGTCGCTATCCCCCTGATCGTGAATATCCTGGGTACGGGCATTGGCACGCTGCTGGGCACGGCGACCGACGTGGCAACGGCAGCCGCCGGAGCCGCTGCCGAGGTAGCGGCGCCGCTGGTAGATGATGCAGCGGCTGCCGCGAACGCACAGGCAACCACTGTTCCGGGCGCGGCAGAGGTGCCGCCGGTGCAGGCAACAGTTGCAACGGGCGTTGAGGGTGCGGTCCAGGATGCGCAGCAGCAGTTACAGAATGTCACCCCGCAGGATGTAGAAGAAGTTGCCCGTGACCTGAGCGGCCCGGCCTGGGGCGCGCTGCTGGCGCTGGGCCTCAGCGCGGGCGCGGCCATCCTCGGCGGTCTGGCCGGACGCCGTTCGATGCCGACGGAAGTGGTGACGGAAGACGCGACCGCGCCTGAAGTTCGCACGACGCCGCGCTAACAGCAGACGGATGTCGTAACCAAGCAGCAGGCCCGGT
The DNA here is from genome assembly GCA_016223085.1 of Chloroflexota bacterium. Taxonomy (GTDB): domain Bacteria; phylum Chloroflexota; class Anaerolineae; order Aggregatilineales; family Phototrophicaceae; genus CFX2. The sequence goes on along the minus strand of JACRPS010000013.1, from coordinate 62,942 downwards.
AAGTTACCGGGTCTGTTCTGTTTATGGTTAAATGAAAACCGATACATATGATTTTTTGCAGGGGCAAACCGCTGGTTCGCCCCTACATTCTATGAATCTGTTTTCGGTCATCTATTAGATCATTATTTTTCATCACGGCCAATCGGAAGCAGGCGCACTCGCAAACGTGCCTGTTCAATCACAACCACACTTCCACGTTCAAGATCATCCAGAACATTCTCCAGGTTGTTCAAAATGACCTGCGCTTGCGCCTGCGGCTGTCGCAGTTCCGGCCATCGGAGCAAAATTACCGATGGTTTAGCAGCACTTCGCAAAGCTAAGATACGGCCAAAGTCCGTATCGGCAGAGATAAGAACCCGATCTTCGCGCGCGGCGCGATCAAAAATATCATCATCGCTGGCCGCCTGCAGATTGTACTGGCGAATATGGATGGCATCATGTCCACCGACGCGCAAAGCTTCGGACACAAGGGGCGACAACGCATTATCCACCAGAAAGCGCATTTTAACTTACCAGGGGGAGTTGACGCTCACGCACGGCTGCTGCCGCAAATTGTAGCGCCTCGCGGATGTCATCATCTTCCAGATCAGGATAAGCTTTCAATATTTCGTCGTTAGTCATCCCCGCTGCCACCATATCAATTACGGTTGACACCGGAATTCGCAAGCCGCGAATACAGGGCAAACCGTCCATTTGATGTGAGTCGACCGTAATGCGCCGAAACGCCATTTTCTACTCCTTGCTTTTGGTTTCCCCTGATTTTACTCGATTTACAAACTCATCAAATAGATACAAGGAGTCGTGCGGCCCCGGCGAGGCTTCCGGGTGATACTGCACGCTGAACGCGCCCAGTTCGACGTGGCGCAGCCCTTCAACGGTGTTATCGTTCAGGTTGATGTGGGTAATCTCCGCGCCGCTGAGATCGCTGTCGGGCATCACCGCAAAGCCATGATTGTGGCTGCTGATTTCGACTGCGCCGGTCAGCCAGTTCCGCACCGGCTGGTTGCCGCCGCGATGTCCGAAGCGCATTTTCTCGGTGCGCCCGCCCAGCGCCAGCCCCAGAATTTGATGCCCCAGGCAGATGCCAAACACCGGCACTTTGCCCAGCAACTGCCGCACGTTGTTAATCGCGTAGCCGACGGCGGCGGGGTCGCCGGGGCCGTTGCTGAGAAAGACGCCCGCCGGGTTCAGCGCCAGCACGTCGACGGCAGGCGTCTGTGCAGGGACAACGGTTACGCGCAATCCCCGGTCGGTCATCAGCCGCAGGATGTTGCGTTTGATGCCAAAGTCATACGCTACCACCAGCGGGCCGGCGGGGTCGTAACGATGTTGGCGATACCATTGCGGGTCGCTGCGTTCCGTCCAATGATAGGCTTCGGCACAGGTCACGTCGTCCACCAGATTCCAGCCAGACATATCCGGCGACTGGCACGCGAGTTCCACCAGCGCCGCCGGCTCACTGGCTGCTTCGCCATGCGCGATGGCGGCGCGCATCACGCCCCGGTCGCGGATATGCCGCACCAGCGCCCGCGTTGCCACTTCGCTCAGGCCGATCACCCCCTGCGCCTTAAGATACTCGTCCAGCGTGCCCTGCGTGCGCCAGTTGCTCACCACCGGACTCAGCGCCCGCACCACGAATCCGGCAACCCACACCCGGTCCGACTCCACGTCTTCGGGATTGATGCCGGTGTTGCCAACGTGCGGCACGGTCATGGTGACAATCTGCTTGTGATAGGACGGATCGGTGAGGATTTCCTGGTAGCCGGTCATGGAGGTGTTAAAGACCAGTTCGCCGGTCTGCACGCCTTCCGCGCCGAACCCCACGCCCGCAAACACACGCCCATCTTCCAGCGCCAGACAGCCTTGCATACATGTCCCCTATCTAAAACCGTAGGGACACGGCATGCCGTGTCCCACAAAAGATTTATGACCGATAATCCGCATTGATCGAAACGTACTCGTGGCTCAGGTCACACGTCCAGACGGTGGCGCAGCCGTTGCCCATGCTGCCGCAGTCTAAATAAATGCTGACTGCTGGTTTGCTCATAATCGCTGCGGCCTGCTGTTCGCTGTAATGGGTCGGCATCCCCTGCTCAAACAGCAGGAGCGAATCGAGCCTTGTCCCATATTCTTCACCGGGTGTAATCCAAAGGCTCAGCTTTTCAGGTTGTAAAGGAATGCCTGCACGACCTGCCGCCGCGACAATGCGTCCCCAGTTGGCATCGTTGCCAAAAAACGCGGTTTTGACCAGCGGCGAAGTGGCAATCGTGTTGGCGATAATACGGGCGGTTTCGTTATCCGGCGCGCCGGTGATGTGTACGGTGATAAATTTTGTCGCGCCCTCTCCATCCCGCACGATGTTCTGCGCCAGCTTGCGGCTAACCGAAAGAACGGCATCGGGAAGGGCTGCTGCTGATGCTTCAATCACGCCCACCTGGCCGTTCGCCAGCAGCAGCACCGTGTCGTTGGTACTCATATCGCCATCTACCACAATTCGGTTAAACGACGCATCGGCAGCCTGACGCAGTAGCACTTCGAGCGATGCCGGAGATTGATAAGCATCCGTCACCAGCAGCCCCAGCATCGTTGCCATGTTGGGTGCGATCATGCCCGCACCTTTGGCAATGCCCGCAACGGTGTACGGGCCGTTTTCCGTTGCAACGTTCACCGACGCCATTTTCGGGCGTGTGTCAGTCGTCATGATGGCGCGAGCGGCGGTTTCCCAGTTATTCTCGCTCAGCGACTCGACCGCCAGATCAATGCCGCGCCGGATTTTGTCCATCGGAAGTTGTGTCCCGATCACGCCGGTGGACATGACCAGCACTTCGTCCTCGGCACAGCCGATGCGTTCCGCCACCCAGCGCGCCGTCTGTAACGCATTGTCTATCCCCTGCTGCCCGGTGCAGGCGTTGGCACAGCCGGCGTTAATTGCCACGGCGCGGATGCGGTCAGGATTCCGTTTCAGCCGTTCCATGTCCACCAGCACCGGCGCGGCCTTCACCTGGTTGGTCGTAAATACGCCGGCTGCGGTACACGGCGTATCGCTCACGATCAGCGTGAAGTCGAGCGCGCCGTTTTTCTTCAGGCCGCAGGCCACGCCCGCGACCTGAAAACCGGGTACGCGCGAAATGGTGGGTAAAACGTCAACCATCGTTTGTCTCATCCTTAAACATGGGTAGGGGCACGGCATGCCGTGCCCCTACAGCAGAATACACCTTATGCCATGCCGGTCAGAATCGCCGTGAGTTTCTCAATCAGTTCGTCCACGTGCTGCTTTTCGACAATCAATGGCGGCACGAAGCGAATCACGTTTGTTCCTGCGTTGACCAGAATCAGTCCGTGTTCGTAGCCCGCTTCAACCACTTTGGATACATCAATGGTCAGTTCCAGGCCGACCATCAGGCCGCGCCCGCGCACTTCCTTAATTAGCGGGCTGTTGATCTCCGCCAGGCGTTCCATCAGGTACGCGCCCACCTCGCGCACGTGCGCCAGAAATTCCGGCTGGCTGACGCGGTTCAGCACCACCTGCGCGGCAGCCGTCACCAGCGGGCCGCCGGCGAAGGTCGTACCATGTTCGCCGGGGTGCATGGCACTGGCGACGGCTTCGGTCATCAGAATCGCGCCGATAGGCAGACCGCCGGCCAGCGGCTTGGCCGCCGTCAGCATATCTGGCGCAACGCCGCTGGGTTCATACGCCCATAGCGTGCCGGTGCGCCCCATGCCGCACTGCACTTCGTCATAGATCAGCAGCGCGTCGTACTGGTCGCACAATTCACGCAGGCCGCGCAAAAACTCGTCGCTGGCGGCGTAAATACCGCCTTCGCCCTGCACCGGCTCGATCATCACGGCGGCGGTCCTGTTGGAAACTGCGGCCTTCGCGCTGTCCAGGTTGTTGTACTCGGCCACGACGACGCCGGGCATCAACGGCTGGAACGGCTTCTGATATTTCTCGCGCGGCGTCAGCGCCAGCGAACCCATCGTCCGGCCATGAAACGCGCCGGAAAAGCAGACGATTTCAACTTTGTCTTTTAACCCTTTTTCATACGCCACTTTACGGGCAAATTTAATCGCGCCCTCATTGGCTTCCGTGCCGCTGTTGGTGAAAAACACCCGGTCAGCGAAGGTGGTTTTTTCCACCAGCAGCCTTGCCAGTTCAACCTGCGGCGCGGTGTAATACAGGTTGCTGGTATGAATCAGGCCGTTGTTGGCGGCGCGCTGGATGGCGTGTGTCAGCTCGGCGTCGCCGTAACCGAGCGCATTGACGGCGATACCTGCCACCCAGTCGAGATAGGCTTTGCCGTCCGCGTCAAACAGATGGACGCCTTCGCCGTGCATCAGCACAAACGACCTGCTGGTTCGTCGGAATTTCTACCATGCTGCCCCCTTCTCCTATCCATTCTGTGGTGTAGGGGCGGGTTTATAAACCCGCCCCTACGGATAAATAACACCCGTGCGCAAGGACGCTTTTGTTCGGTTGTAGGGGCAACCGGCGGTTCGCCCCGACGGATTCGTTTGTTAAACGCGGCTTTCGACCCGCTGCCGGTAGTCGCTCCACTTGAGCTTTTCGTCCAGCCACTGGTCGGAGAGTTTGTACCCTTCCAGCCAGCCGTTTTCAACCTCGTAGCGCATGATCGCGCGGCACCAGCCTACAAGCTGCTGCACCGCCTGCGGCGACACCCGTTCCGACGCCAGCACCGTCAGCGCCAGCTTGCGGCTGTGCTCGGAATCTCGCGCCAGCACGTTATACAGCAGATGGTGCAGTTCGTGGCAGTTGGCGCACAACTGCACCGTGACTTTGTTTTCGCCGTGTGTCGCCACGTCCCACAGGTGATGCCGGTGCGACACCGGGTAGCCGCAGGCCGAACAGGGCGTCATGCGCTCCCGACTGGTCGGGCGGCGGCGGCGCATCGCCTTCTTGTAACGGTGCGCCCGGTAAAAATCAATCCACTGCTCGCAGATCGCCAGCCGTTCTTCCGGCGACCGGGTTTGAAACGCATCCTCGAACGCCCGGATGATTTCTTCGGCCAGCTTCCGGCGATACACGTAGCGGATGAGCGCGTACAGTTCCTCTACCAGGGCTTTTTCGTCAGGATAATCCGTCATCGTTCACATACATTCCACTTACCCATTGACGCCTACATTATAACGCAAAGTAAACCTAGAATATATGTGCGATTCGTGGGGGCGACCCGATCTAATCGCCCCTACATCGTATGACGGAAAACCGTTCCCGTTCCGGCCTTCAACCCGGCCAGGTTCGTAATCATCGCTTCCGGCACACCTTCGTCCAGCGCGTGTAATGCTGTTCGTACCTTCGGAATCATGCCGCCGAAAACTATGCCATCCGCGATCAATGCTTCGGCCTGTTCCGGCGTCAGCGTGGCGGCGCGCTGGCTGTTCACCAGCACGCCTTCGACATTGGTCAGGAACACCATCCGGCTGGCTTTGACTGCCGCCGCCACCGCCCCGGCCACGTGATCGGCATTCACGTTCAGGCTGCTGCCTTCCCCCAGGCATACCGGCGCGATCACGGGTGTGACGCCCTGCGCCAGCCATTCTCGCAGCACATCTCCACGCACGCTGACGACGCGCCCGGTGAAGCCCATATCTTCGGTAGGATGCGGCATTTTTTCAGCGCGGACGAGTCCCCGGTCAACGCCGCTGACGCCAAGTGCGTCCAGGCTGCCTTCCAGCAGATAACGCACTAATCGTTTATTGACGATACCGGCCAGCACCATTTCGACCACCGCCAGTGATGGCGCGTCGGTCACGCGCACGCCGTCCAGGTAACGCGGCTGGATACCCATCACCTGCTGCAAGGCGGAAATCTCCCGCCCGCCCCCATGCACGACGATGACCGGCGCGGCCACGCTCCTGATGGCGGGCGCGAGTTCGGCCAGAAACGCCGGGTCGTCAATCTCGTTGCCGCCGATTTTAATCACCACCGGCTGAGCCATCGGCACTCCTTTACAGCGTAATCAACACAATCGCAACCAGCGCAGTCAGCACGCCGACAAATTGCAGCCGGGACAGATGTTCTTTCAGAAACAGGCGCGCCAGCAGCAGGGTCGAAGCCGGGTACAGCGACGACACGACAGCCGCGATGTCCAGCCGTCCGGCCTGCGTGGCGACCAGGAAAAACACGTTGCCCGCCACGTCTAACGCGCTGGACAGCAGCACCAGCGCCAGCAGGCCGCGCTGCTGCGGCAGCAGGTTAACGCGGCGGTTTGCCAGCAGGACAGCCGCCATTGTGCCTGTTGACAGCGTTCGGGCGGCCACCAGCGGCCAGAACACGGCGTTTGTGTGAATCTGGTCAAGCAGGATAAAAAACACGCCGAAGCCAAACCCGGCCAGAAGTGCCATACCAACATTAGCGGTTCCACGCCCGCCGCTGCGCGCAAACGACACCAGCCAGATAGCGACAAAGGCCAGCACGAAACCAAGTAGTTGTTCTGCATCGGGCAGGCCACGCGCGCCGATGCTAAACAGCACCGGCAGCGCCGCCGTCAGCACGCCGGACACCGGTGCGGCGATACCCATGTGACCGGAGGCCAGCGCCCGGTACAGCGCGACCAGCCCAACCAGACCGGCCAGACCGCCTGCGCCACCCCACACCATGTCCCGGACAGGCGGCACCGGCTCGCCGGTCAGCAGCGCCAGCGCCAGCAGCAGTGCCCAGCCGGACAGATGTGACACAAACACCACGCCGATCACGCTGGTGCGGCGAGTCGCCAGCCCACCGTTGAAGTCACCCGCGCCCCACGACAGTGCCGACAGCAGCCCGAACGCGACTGCCGCCAGTTCTGGACTCAAGCCTGCCATTTACAGCAGCCCTATCGTTTCCGGTAGATCAAACATCAGGTTAAAACACTGCACTGCCTGCCCGGAAGCGCCCTTGCGCAGGTTGTCGGTAACGCTGGTGATGTGCAGATAGCGCGGCAGAACCGGCGTCAGGCTGATGGCCGCGCCGTTGGTGCGCACCACGTGTTTCAGCGTAGCCTGCTGGCCGGCAGGCAGCACCGTCACCAGCGGTTCGTTGGCGTACACCTCTTCATACAATGACTGCGCTTCGGCGCTATCGAACTCTGGCTTGAGAGTGACGTAGATGCTTGCCATCAGGCCGCGATCAACCGGCAGCAGGTGCGGCGTAAAAATCAGCGGGCCGGCGCTGCCGTTCAGCCGGGCAATTTCCTGCTCAATTTCCCCGACGTGGCGGTGTGACCGCCCTGGACTGTAGGGCGACAGGTTGCCAAACACCTCAACAAAATGCAGGTGCGGCTTGGGGTCGCGTCCCGCGCCGGAGACGCCGGACTTGGCATCTACGATAATCGGCGCGCCATCTTCGATGACGTGAGCTTTCAACAGTGGGTACAGCCCTAACAGCGTTGTCGTCGGATAACAGCCGGGGGCGGCGATCACGGATTGGCCGCGAATGTTGGCGCGGTTAATCTCCGGCAGGCCGTAGGGCGTGGGCAGCAGTTCCGGGTTGGGGTGGTCGTGGGCGTACCACTGTTTGTAAGCCGCAGGGGTATCCATGCGCAAATCCGCCGACAGGTCAATGACCTTCACGCCCAGACCGTGCGCTTTGGCAGCCATTGGCGCGGATGCCAGATGTGGCAGCGCCAGGAACACGGCGTCCACGCTATCCAGCGGCGCAGCGTCCGGCGCGACAAACGTCAGGTGCGTGCCCGGCACGGGTTGGCCGGCTTCCTTGCCCGACGTGGCAAATACCAGCTCAACCTGCGGGTGATGCCGTAGAATTTCCACCAAATCCTGCCCGGCATAGCCCGACCCGCCGTATACCCCTACTCGAATTTTATCTCCCATGCTGCTTCTCCATCTGCTCGTCTCCAGCCGAACGATAACCCGGCTGAAGACTGGCGACTGATGACTAAAACAAAACCCCCCGGCCATGCTGCTGAGGCCAGGGGGACTGAAGTTCGCCGTGTGCGCGTGCGCGCCTAACGCCAAAATCCCGGCATGACCTCGACGGTCTGCGGACGACGGTTGCGGCGGGGCGGATGGTTATTCTGAAAAACGATGGTCATGATAGATCACAAGCGCGTAAACCGTAACAGCATGAAGTGTATAAAAGACGGTCGGTGAAGTCAATCGCCATGCTGTTGGCAGGGCCACTTTCGGTTATTTTGCCCCTTCCATTTGTACACAATAGCCAGCGCGCGTTCGGCGCAAACGATTACGTAAGGCCATGTAATGCCACATCCCCTATGTTCTGCGGACGTAGAAATGATACAATGCGGCGGTTCAGGATCGAGGTCATCTATGTGGCATCAGGAAATCCGCAGGCACCTTCGCTTTAATTTCATCGTGAACGTGCTGGATGGGGGGTTCTTTGGCGTTGGCGTCGGCTTCGCTTCGACCGTCACCGTTATTCCGCTGTTTATTAACACCCTCACCGATTCCAAGCTGCTGATCGGCCTCATTGTCTCGCTGCACACGATTGGCTGGCAACTTCCCCAACTGCTGACGGCCACGCGGGTCGCGCGGCTGCAACGGTACAAGCCGATGGTGCTGTGGATGACCATCCACGAACGTTTCCCCTATCTGGGGCTGGCGCTGCTGGCGCTGCTTCTCCCGGCGCTGGGGAAGGACTGGGGACTGCCGCTGGCGTTTATTCTGGTCGCCTGGCAGGCGCTGGGGGCCGGTCTGACAGCCAATCCCTGGCAGAGTATGGTCGGCAAAATCATGCCGCCCGAACGGGTCGGCACCTTTTTTGGCACGCAGTCGGCGGCGGCCAACCTGCTTGCCAGCGGCAGCGCCGTAGTGGCAGGTTTTTTGCTCCAGTCGGTTGCCGCGCCGTACAACTTCGCCCTGTGTTTCCTGCTGGCCGGCGCCTTCATGGCGATCTCCTACATCTTCCTGGCGCTGACACGCGAGCCGGAACATCCGGCAGTCGACAGTGAGGAGGCCGCCCGCCCCGGCTGGAACCGCATGGTGGCGATTGTGCGGCAGGATGCAAACTTTCGCTGGTTTCTGGTGGCCCGAATGCTGTCCCAGGTCGCGTGGATTGCCATCAACTTTTACACTGTTTACGCCGTGCGCCAGTTTAATCTTAATGAGGAAACCATCGGTGTCCTGACCGGCCTGTTGATGATCTGCCAGGCCATCGCCAACCCGGTGCTGGGTTGGATTGGCGACCACTGGGGCCATCGCACCGTGTACGCCGTCGGCGCGCTGATGATGACGGCCAGCGCGGCGCTGGCGCTGTTTGCGCCGGCGGTTGGCTGGCTGTACGCGGCCTTCGCGCTGGCCGGTTTTTCCAATGCGGCGGTGTGGTCTATCGCCATGTCGTTCACACTCGAATTTGGTACGGGGTCGGAAAAACCGCTGTATATCGGCCTTGCCAACACGCTGATCGCGCCGGTCACACTGCTGGCGCCGATTGTCGCCGGCGGGCTGGCGGACGCCTTTGGCTTTCCGATTGCATTTGGGCTGTCGGTCATTACCGGGCTGGCGACCGCGCTGGTGCTTCAGTTTGTCGTGCGCGACCCGCAGCCGCGCGCCAAACAAATCACCGTGCCGCCTGCCGCGCCGGTTACGGCAGGAGATTAACTGATGCCCGGCGCGCTTTCCGGCGTGCGCGTGCTGGATTTCTCCCGCGTGCTGGCTGGCCCGTTCTGCACGATGCTGCTGGGCGACCTGGGCGCGGACGTTATCAAGGTCGAAAACCCCGGCGCGGGCGACGATACCCGCCAGTGGGGGCCGCCCTGGCACGGCGACCAGAGCGCCTACTACCTGAGTGTCAACCGCAACAAACGCGGCCTGACGCTGAACCTCAAAACGCGGGAAGGTCAGGACATCGCCCGCCGCCTGGCGGCGCGCAGCCAGGTGCTGGTCGAAAACTTTAAGGCCGGGCAGATGGCAGGATTCGGCCTCGGTTATGATGATCTGAAAGCGATCAATCCGGCGCTGGTGTACTGCTCGATCACCGGCTTCGGGCAGTACAGCCCCTATGCCGACCGCCCCGGCTACGACTTCATCATCCAGGCCATGAGCGGTCTGATGTCCATCACCGGCCCGGCGGAAGGCGAACCCTATAAAGTCGGCGTGGCCGTGTCGGACGTGTTCACCGGCCTGTTTGCGCTGTCGGCCATTCTGGCAGCGTTGCGCCATGCCGAGCACACTGGCGAAGGCCAGCACATTGACCTCGCCCTGCTCGATTCACAGATCGCCGCGTTGGTGAACGTCGCCAGCAACGCGCTCATTTCCGGCCAGACCGCACGCCGCTTCGGCAATGCCCATCCCAACCTCGTGCCGTATCAGGTCTTCCGCGCCAGCGACGGCGATTTTACGGTTGGCGTGGGCAACGACCGCCAGTTCGCGGCGCTGTGCGCGCTGATCGGCCAGCCGCGACTGGCACGCGACCCGCGCTTTGCCACCAACCCCGCCCGTGTCGAACACCGCGCCGAACTCATCCCGATGCTGCAAGCCGCGTTTGCAACCAGACCGGCAGGCGACTGGGTGGACTTGCTGCTGGCAGCGGGCATCCCGGCAGGGCCGATCAACGACGTGGCGACGATACTCAACGATCCGCACGTCCAGGCGCGGGGACTGCTGCACGAGATCACCGCCGCGAACGGCCAGCCGTTGAAACTGGTTGGCTCACCGGCGCAGTTTTCGGCCACACCAGCGGAAACGCGCCTGCCACCGCCCGCGCTCGGCCAGCACACCGACCTGATTCTGCGCGAGGAACTTGGGTTAGACGAGGCGACAATCGCGCGGTATCGGGAAAAAGGCATTATTTGAACCGCCACGAACAAGAGAAAAAGCGTAACACGAAGGCGCTGAGGTTCAGGGGCACAGAGCGGCGGGTTTTGTGCGCATACAGATTAAGAAAAGATAAGAAAGCAGTGAGCTGAGCCATCCAAACCCGGTACGGAGGGCGTAACGATAAATGTCAAACGGACGCTATTCCGATTTACGGGTTCAGAACTGAGAGGATGGTGTTATGAGACTGCCAGTTGTAAAGTTCCTGATGGTTGTGTCGCTGCTGTTGACGGTGCTGGCGGGCGCGGCTGTCACCGGTGCGCACCCTGAAACCCCGCGCGTGTTTTTTGCGCGGCTCACCGGCGCCAACGAAGTGCCAGCCCCGATTGATACCCAGGCGCGGGGTCAGGCAGTATTTGTGCTTAACCACGACGGCACTGAACTCAAATATTTCCTGATCGCCACCCGCATTAACAATACCTTCATGGCGCACATTCATCTCGCTCCGGCAGGCGTCAACGGCCCGATTGCCGTATGGCTGTACCCGGAAGTGGCGTTCCCGCTGCCCGCAACTACCCCACCGGATTCGTGGATACCAGGGCGTTTTAACGGTCTGCTGGCGCGGGGTGTCATTACGGCTGCCGATCTGACCGGGCCGCTGGCCGGGCAGCCGTTGAGCGCACTGATCGCCCAACTGGAAGCAGGCAACGCTTACGTGAACGTCCATACCAACGATTTTGTTGCGCCACCCAACACCGGCCCTGGCGACTTCCCAGGGGGCGAAATTCGTGGGCAGGTCCACCACCACTAAACGAACATCGTGATACGGCAGTACCGTATCGGTTTGGCTACAAAGCAGGGCGAGCACACAGGCTCGCCCTTTTATTTTGAAGGGGGAAAAGAAAACTGGAACGGATGAGGTTAGCGAGGCGGGTACCCATTGGTTGGAATGATTGGCCTACTTGACGGCTTTACAAATGAGACCGATCTCTCTACAACTGTCCGTGAAACGTTGAAAAATTCACTCATCCGAAATACAGGCGGACAAAATGTGACCGTACTGATTGATACGAGTTTTATGGTTGCGCTGGTCGCAAGCAGCGATTCAAATCACATAAGGGTGCGTCAGACGATTGCGGGCTTTATTTGCCAGCCACCTTCCAGGTGGCTTTTGTCGGTTAGCCGGATGGCTTCCAGCGTCCGGCGACGCGAACCGAAAACTCTATCTTGATACATATGAGGCGACCAGGTTGGTCGCCCCTACGATTCACACCATTAGACAGGCAGACACGGCAATGCCGTGTCCCTACGGATTACGCCACCTGTTCCTCCGGCTTCTTCGCGCCATTGGAGCTATGGCCGTTCGTCCCGTTTTTACCGTTGGCGAAGGGGTCATACTTCGCTTCCAGGTCGTGGCGGAACTGGGTCATATACAGGTTGTAGTAGTGACCCTTATGGCGCATCAGTTCGGCATGGCTGCCCATCTCGCTGATGCCGCCGTTTTCGATCACCAGGATGCGGTCGGCGCGACGAATGGTCGAAAGCCGGTGCGCGATCACGAAGCTGGTGCTGTTCTTCATCACATTCTCCATCCCCTGCTGAATCAGCGCCTCGGTCAGCGTGTCCACCGACGACGTGGCCTCGTCCATGATGAAAATGTCCGGCTGCGCCAGTATCGCCCGCGCCAGGCTGACCAACTGCTTCTGGCCGACGGAAAGCAGCACACCACCCTCACCGACCGCTTCATCGTAGCCCTTCTCTAACGCCAGGATGAAGTCGTGCGCGCCCGCCAGCTTCGCCGCTTCTTCGATCTCGGCATCGGTCGCATCCAGGCGGCCATAGCGGATGTTCTCGCGGACTGTGCCGCTGAACAGGTGCGGCGTTTGCAGCACCACGCCCAGGCGCGACTGGATGGCGCTCATCGTATACTCGGTGTAATCGCGCCCGTTGATGCGAATCACACCCTCTTTCGGCTCGTAGAAGCGGCTGACCAGATTGACGATGGTGCTCTTGCCGCCGCCGGTCGGGCCGACCAGCGCGATGGTTTCGCCGGCTTTCACCTTCAGGCTGAAGTTCGTCAGCACCGGCTTTTCCGGCTGGTAGTAGAATGTCACGTTCTCAAACTCGATGTCGCCGCGCATGGACGGGGCGCTGATCGCGCCGGGTTTGTCCACCACGTCCGGCTTCGAGTCCAGCAGAGAGAAGAACCGTTCCGCCGACGCGATGGCCTGCTGCATTTCGGCATAAACGCGCGCCATTTCCTGCACCGGCCACATCATGAAGGTGATGTAGGCGATAAACGCCTGGATACTGCCGATGCTCAGGCCGCCGAGTTCGATCTGCAAGCCGCCGTACCAGACCACTGCGCCGACTGCCAGCGCCGTGAGCAGTTGCACCACCGGCAGGAACAGTGCCGACAGCCACGCCGCGCGGTACGCCGAACGGTACATGCTGCTGGTCAGGCCGTCAAATTCCTTGAGATTCTCCTTCTCGCGGTTGAGCGCCTTAACCACGCGCACGCCGGTGATGTTCTCGTTGTATGTACCGGTGATCTTCGAGTTCAGCTTCCGAACCTGGCGGAACTCCACCAGAATCTTGGTCTTGAACCACACCGCCACCACAAACAGCACCGGAATCAGCACCAGCACGATCAACGTCAGCTGCCAGTGAATCGTTGCCATGAAGAACAGCGCCACGCCGATGTTGATGACCGACCAGGCGATGTCCAGCAGATTCCACGTCACCAGTTCCGCCATCCGTTCGGTATCCGATGTGACGCGCGACATAATCCAGCCCACCGGTGTGCGGTCGAAGTACGAGAACGACAGCGATTGCAGGTGGTTAAACACCTTCTTGCGCAGGTCGTACATCACCCGCTGGCCGAGGATGCCGCACAGGTAGATGAAGGCAAACACCATCACCGCCTGCACCAGAATCAGAGCGCCGTAATAGCCCATGATTTCCAGCAGGCGCGCCTGGTTATTCGCCAGGATGCCTTCATCAATGATGAGTTTGTTCAGGTAGGTGAAGACCCCATCCAGCAGCGAGACGATACCGACCGCGATCACAAAGAACAGCACGCGCCGCCAGTACGGCTTCACCTGCTGCAGGATGCGGACAAACGTGCCGCCGTCAAACTTGCCCTGAAAGTCTTCTTCCTCATAGTGGAAGTCCGACACTGGCGATCTCCTTTTCCAGTTCGTCTTCAATGCGCGATTGCAATTCGTAAACCCGGCGGTACATGCCACCCTGCGCCAGCAGTTCGGCGTGCGTGCCGCGCTGGATGATGTGCCCCTTGTCAAAGACCAGAATCAGATCGGCGTGCATCACGGTCTGGATGCGGTGGGCGATCACAAACGACGTGCGGCCCTGCATCAGCCGGAGCAGCGCGCCGCGGATCGAGTCTTCCGTCTCGGCGTCCACCGACGAGGTGGCGTCGTCCAGAATCAGGATGCGCGGGTCCTTCAGGAGCGTGCGCGCCAGCACGACGCGCTGTTTCTGGCCGCCGGAGAGCGTCACGCCACGTTCGCCAACCAGCGTGTTGTAACCATCCGGGAAGGTCATAATCACATCATGAACCGCCGCCGCCCGCGCCGCCGCGATCACTTCGTCGTCGGAGACTTCACGCCCAACGCCGTAAGTGATGTTTTCGCGGATGGTGCGCGAGAACAGGAACGGTTCCTGCTCCACGATGCCGATCTGGCGGCGCAGGTACTGGCGCGGATAGTCGCGCAGTTCCACGCCGTCAATCCTGATGCTGCCGTCCTTATAGTCGTAGAAGCGCGGCAGCAGACTGACAACCGACGTTTTGCCGGAGCCGGTCGAACCCAGCAGCGCGACCGTCTGCCCCGGCTCGACGCGGAAGCTGATGTCCTTCAGCACTGGCGTGTCCGGTTCGTACTCAAACGTCACGTTCTCAAACACCACTTCGCCGCGCAGGCTGCCGGTCGGCTGCACCACGCCTTCGGTCAGCGGTTCGCGCTCCTGCCGGATGATCTCGCTCACGCGGTCGAACGACACCATGCCAGTGGACATCTGCACGATCAAACGCCCCAGGTTGCGGATGGGATTGATGATGTTCATCAGCAGGCCGGCATAGGCCAGGTACGTGCCAACCGTGATCGTGCCATCCATCACCAGCAGCGCCGCGACGAAGTAGCCACCGATGATCTGCGCGCCGCAGATGATGTCCGTGATCGGCCAGAAGCCGGAATGCATCATCATAAAGCGTTTGCCGCGCTGGAACTTCTCGGCGTTGTCACCCTCGAACTTGTTCCGTTCGTAATCCTGCCGCGCGAAGGCTTTTACCACGCGCACGCCGCTAAGGTTCTCCTGCAGCGTGGTCGAGAGTTTCGCATCCTGTTCCTGGTAGGCTTCCCACGCCTTCGACACACGGCGGAAGAAGTACAGTGATGCGATCACAATCGGCGGAATCACGATGACCGAGAGCAGCGCCAGGCCAACGTGCAGCGTCAGCAGCGCCGCGAAGTTGACCGTAAACAGGATGGCGATACGCCCGACGCCGATGGCCTGCTCCGAGAAGAAGCGCCGCATCGTGTCCACGTCCGACGTGCAGCGTTGAATCAGTTCGCCGGTCTGCATCTTGTCGTGGTAGGCGAACGTGAGGTGCTGGATATGGTCGAACATATAGTTGCGCAGGCGCAGGGCGATGCCTTCGGCGGTCTGCGCCGTCAGGCGGCCACTGAGAAAGCTGAACGTCCCTTGCAGCAGCGCCAGGCCGACAAAGCCGAGCGCCACGACGGGCAGGACGTTGTGCAGGTCGGGCTTTTGCAGCGCCTCGTCCACGAAGTAGCGGATGAGGAAAAACGAGGCCATGCCAAACAGCGCCGACGCGCCCAGAAACGCGACTGCGCCGACGTAAAGCAGGCGAAAGCCGGTTAACATGCGCCAGAAGCCGACCAGCCGTCTTTCCGCCAATGTCTGCTTGAGGTCGTAGTTATAAGACTGCGCGGGTGGGTTGGAGTTCAAGAGTTACTCCTCCAGGCGAACCAGAGCTACACCCTGCATTCACGCAGGGTGGCTTCCCTAAAACTGAACTGAAACAACGGAAAACGATTAGGGCGTTAGCAGGTTTGTAGGTTGAGGAAAGCGTTCGACATGTCACCAGCCTTTCATGCTGTTCCCGATTAAGCGCGGTTTATCCGGTTCTTAGAGACAACACACTACGGCCAGTGCAATGAGAGGCCATAAGAGATCATAGCAGGTCAGGAGAAAAAAGGCAAGCCCCCTGTTTCGGACATGCACAAAACTCAAACAAACCGCTTGTGCGGGTACAGGAGCTATTGTAACACAAAAGCGCGGCGAAAAAGCCAGTCCAACGGCGGAGATTTGGCCTGTCCACTTGGACAGGGTTAACCCCTTTCCCCGCAACGCCCTTTCCCCGTCAACGGAGAAAGGGGGAGCACCGCAGCCAGAGGCTAAAACCGCCCGGCTGCCGGTTGCGGCGGGAAGACCTAAGCTGGCTCGAACCCGCCGCGTTCAGGCAGACAGGCCGGATTGAGTCGGACATTTTCGCACCGGAAAAGCCGCAATAATGGTTTGGGAGATTTACGGAAGGTGTGAACGAAGGAAAGCCGCCACCTCGTACAGCGACGTGTATTCCCGGGTTTTGCCGTTGTTCGTCACCAGCCAGCGATGGTTATCTACGACGGTGATACGAATGGGTGCGTCCGCGCCGTTACGAATCGGGCAGAAACCCTCGCGTTCAAGGGCGCGCACCGTCCACAGCGCCGGAATCCCCTCCCCCACCACGTCCACCACGCCGGCAGGCTGCGCCGCCACGCGGAACGCGCCGGTAAAAGCGTCGAAGGTCACACCTTCGCTGCGGAAAGCGGCCTCAAACGCGCCGCTCAACACCAAATCTTCCGGCGCGCCGGCCTGGAGCGGGCCGCCCTTCGGCAGCAGCCAGATTTGATCGGCGCTGCGCAGCGCCAGATCGAGATCGTGCGTCGAAAGCAGAATCGCACGATATGTGTCGCGGGCGAGGCGGCGCAACAACTGCATCATTTCGGCGCGGCGTGGTAAATCAAGGAATGCCGTCGGCTCGTCCAGCAGCACCACGTCCGGCTGCTGCGCCAGCGCGCGGGCGATCAGGATTTTCTGGCGCTCGCCATCGCTCAGTTCGTCCACACTGCGCGCGGCGAGATCGGACGCGCCAACGGCTTCAATCGCCCACTGGACAATCGCCTCATCGTCGGATGTCAGCGCGCCTGTCCAATCGGTGTAAGGATAACGCCCCAGAGCCACCAGCGCGTAAGCGGGCAGAATACCCACGTCCACACGCTCGGTCAGCACGATGCTGAGGCGCTGCGCCAGATCGCGCGGGGTGAGCACCGCGAGGTCGTCGCCCATTATAGAAATCGAACCGGACAGCGGCGGCTGCATCCCGGCCAGCGTCCGCATCAGTGTGGATTTGCCTGCGCCGTTGGGGCCGATCAGGCAGACCAGTTCGCCTGGCTTAAGCGATACGTTGATGTTTTCTACGACCACACGCGGCGGGCGGCGCGGGTGGCGGTAGCCAATCGTCAAGTACTGAGTACTGAGTACTGAGTACTGAGTTCCGAGTTCCGAGTTGAAAGTGCTGAGTACTGAGTACTGAGTACTGAGTTCAGATGACTGAAGACTGAAGACTGAAGACTGATAACTCATCTCACGCCCCCACTGCCGAACGGAGCGCGCGGCGGCGCAGGATGACCCAGATGACGACCGGCGCGCCGAGGAGCGCGGTCACGGCGTTCAGTGGCAGCGTGACCTGGCTGCCCGGCACCTGCGCCACCCAATCCGTCAGCAGCGCCACCATGCCACCCATCAGAATCGAAGCCGGAACCAGCGCGCGGTGATCGGATGTGCCGAAGATGGCGCGGCAAACGTGCGGCACGGCGATACCGAGAAAACCGACCGGGCCGCAGAAGGCCGTCACCGCGCCGGCCAGCAGCGCCGTGCTGGCGATGATAAAAACCCGCGCGCGGCGCACGTTCAGGCCGAGGCTGCGGGCGTAGGTTTCGCCCAGCAGCAGCGCGTTCAGCGGCTTCACCAGCAGCAGCGCGGCGGCAAGGCCGATCACGATGACCGGCGCGAACACCTGCATCTGTCCCCAGGTGACGCCGCCAAAGCTGCCAAACGTCCACGACAGGTAAATCTGCACGCGGTTGGCGATGCTGAAATAAATCAGCAGGCTGACAATCGCGCTGGTGACGTAGCCGAACATCAGGCCGAGGATGAGCAGCGTCACTACGCTCTGCACGCGGCGGGCGACCAGCATCACCAGCACCAGCACCAGCGCCGCGCCCAGGCTGGATGCCGCTGCCAGGCCAAAATCCCCTGGCAGGCCAATGCCCGCCAGCAGCAGCGAGCCGGTGGTGCCGGCGGCCAGCACCACCAGCGCCGCGCCCAGGCTCGCACCGGAACTGATGCCCAGCACGTAAGGGTCGGCTAACGGGTTACGGAACAGGGTTTGCATCTGCAAGCCGCTGACGGCCAGCGCCGCGCCCGCCAGCACCGCCGTGATCGCTTTCGGCAGACGGAAATTCAGGACGATGGTTTCCCACGAAGCACGGGATGCTTCGCCGCCAGTCAGAATCGTGACGACTTCGCGCAGCGGGATATTCACCGACCCCACCGCCAGACTCAACAGGAAGGCCGCGACCAACCCGGCCAGCAGAGCCAAAAGCGCCAGCCGGCGCACGCCGAGGCGGGGGTAAACCGTCTGGGTCGGTAGGGGCACGGCATGCTGTGCCCCTACGGAGGTATAGATTTTCGGCGTGGTGGGTGTGGTGATTTTTTGCATGGTGATTTGTCTTACTGTGTAGGGACACGATATATCGTGTCCCTACACTTCTATTCCCCTAGCTGCTTGTAATAATACAGGTCGTGTTCGGGCAGCAGATCGGGATGGAAGATTTTGACCAGATTGGCCAGGATCACGTCAGGATTGGCGACGCCGGTTTCATAATACTCGCTGCTGCCATTGGCATTGGACCGCGCATTGTTGGTATAAACATTCCCTGCCTGCACGGCAGCGAAATCGGCAAACCGTTCGTCGGCGGCGATCAGACTATCCAGGCTGGTATGAACCACGTTCACCCAGAAGTCCGCCTCGGCGGCGCGGTCAAACACGGTCTCAAAGTCGAGGAACAGGCTGCCGGTGGACTCGTCATCTGACCACAGGTAATCGGCGCCCGCATCCGCCAGCAGTTGCGCCAGATAGCTTTTGCCGCCGGGCATGTACCACGTATCGCCAAACGGCGTGTTCGCAAATACCGAGGGACGGTTGTCCACGTTGGCAGTCCGTGCCTTCAAATCCTCGTAGCGGGCTTTTACGCCGGCAAACGTTTCTTCCGCCACCGCTTCCGTATTAAAGAACAGCGCAATGAACTTACCCCATTCCGCCTGTCCCAATGGCGACGTGTCGAGGAAGTCGGCGTTCAGCACCACCGGCAGGCCAGCCTGCTCGATCAGCGCAAAACCCTTGTCGTCCGGGCTGAACTTCTGCGTCATCACCAGATCAGGTTCGAGGTCTACCAGCAGTTCGATGTTGGGGTCGGTACCACTGCCGCCGCTGCCAACTTCCGGCAAATCCCCCGCTTCATGTCGCGCCAGCACTGCTTCGTTGCTGGTATAGCCGACGGTATCTACCGCCACAACCCGGTCCAGCAAACCCTGAGTGACGATGTGTGGGATAAAGGTGGTGGACATGCTGACAAAACGCTGCACCGGCACTTCGATCACGGGCACATCCACGTTGTCCGGCGCGGGCGTGCCACACTGCACCAGCACGTACTGAACCGGTTCTTCCGCGCCCTGCCAGGGCGTGCTGACAGTCACAAGTTTGTA
Source organism: Chloroflexota bacterium (assembly GCA_016223085.1). Lineage (GTDB taxonomy): Bacteria > Chloroflexota > Anaerolineae > Aggregatilineales > Phototrophicaceae > CFX2. The sequence goes on along the minus strand of JACRPS010000013.1, from coordinate 43,361 downwards.
ATTGTTGAAATATTCGACATTAAAGCCGGTCGCGCTGGTAATGGTGACTTTCTGCGGGAAGTAATCCACGTCCGGGTCGTAGCTGTCCACGCAGCCATCGGTCAGATTGGTCTCCTGTGCAGCCAGCAGCGACGGCGCCAGCAGCAGCGCCAGCGCGAACACAAAGACGAGCAAACGGTGTTTCATGGTAGAACCTCCTGGTGCGAGTAATGGAGCAACCACAAGCGCCACCTGCCGCACCGGGGCGATCCTCCCAACAAAAAACCCGCAGCCCCGGCGAAAATGGTCGCCTGAGCAAGGGGCTTAAGCCCCTTGTTCAGACCGAGTGGAACAAAAAACCCGCCGGGAAGCGGGGAGGATGGCGAGACAAACGTCATGACCGGCCCCCTTGTCCGCGAAGGTGGTACTCGAGTCGTAAGTGAAGGCGGGTAATCGGGCTTCCCCGGTTATACCGGGATTACCGTTGCGGGACAGCGCCGGACTTGCACCGGACTTCCCCCGTTGTGCGCCACGCCGTTCAGCGCGGTCGCACCTTCACCTGCTCTTTGGTAACGATAGTATGAGGGTAACACGGGCGCGGGAAAAAGTCAATTGAAGCAGATCATATAAAAGTCGGGAAAATAGTCGGGCGCGAAACGTTCCATTCAGGCTAAAACAGGCGCGGCTGCTGGGGGGTTGCATCATTTTTCTTCAGCGGCTTCGGCGTTAGCAGACCATGTTCTGCCAGCCAGTTAGCGTTCGGGCCGTCCCAGCCGTAGCGGTTGAGATCAACGCGGCCATTTTTGCCGAACATCACCCCCTCGCGTTCCAGGCGGGCGCGCTGTTCGGCGGCGACCTTGCTGCCTTCCGGCAGGCTGATGCCGCCCTGGCTGTTGATGACCCGCTGCCAGGGAATGTCTGGCGTATCGGCGGCGGAAACGGCATTCATGGCCTTGCCCACCCACACCGGCGCCAGGCGGGTGTAATCCTCCGGCGCGACACCAGCCGGCGCGGGAATCATGGATGCGATCTGGCCGTAAGTGGTCACGGTGCCCGGCGGAATCTGGCGGACAATGTTCCAGACGATTTCGGCGTAGGCTTTTGGGTCGGGCGGGGAGTCCATCTTGCGCCTGTCCTTTCTGTGCACGTGTAGGGAAGGGTCTGAGACCCTCCCCTACAACATTATCGAATCATGATATTTTCTGCCAGCGTGACGTAATCCTGACCGGAAGCGAGCGTCACGCGCTGTCCGGTACTGGCGTCGTACAGCCCGGCAATGAGGCTCACCATTCCGGGCGTAGCGTCATCGTGGAAAGCGAGCGCGTGTTCGTCCACAATATATTCTCCGCGACGCCAGCCGGTGGTCGGGCGCTGCGACTGTGCCGGGATAGAGTCGCTCTGGGCAATGACGCGGCCTTCGGCATTAATCAACTGGACAAAAACGGTGTAGCTCATATTCGACGGCTGATCGGCTTTCCAGACCAGCGTGACCGGCACCGGCTGCGAGCGGTCAAACGAATCGCCGTGCAGGGTGAAACCAACAAGAATAACCATGCCGGGGAATTCAGCATTTATGGGGGTTTCAAACGCGGGCGGCTGAAGCAGCGCGGGCAGCACTTCAATCGTGTAACGTGCAAGCACCGTGCCGTCAGGAAGGCGTAATTCAGCTTCACCAGTGGGCGCATCAATCGGTATCGCAAAATCGCGCCAATCCAATCGCAGCGTATCCTGTTCATTGTCTGGTTGTGATGAAGCGAAGAAACCGGGAACATTGACCTGCCAGCCGTCACCGACCAATTTAAGCTCTGGTAAATCACCCCTACCCTGCCATAACAACGCCATATGAACTCTATCGCCATTATGAACGGTGCCGCCTTGCTGGTCATGCGCCAGCAAACGCCAGCCGTTGATCGCAGGCCAATTCCCCTGAACCGGTAAATCAGTTTCACGCTTCACCTGTGACCAATCCGCTCCGGGTTCGGGTTTCCAGATTGCTACCGACACATCTTTGGTTGGCGGCCTATCAGGAACAGCAAAGTCATAACCGGACGGCTGACGCCGCTCATCATACAGGCGCAACGTAACGAGGTAGTACGTAGGCGGTGCGCCAACGGGCAGGCGCAGCAGCGGATAGGCCGTGAGCGCCGTTCCTGCCGGAAGCTGCGAACTGGTGCGCTGGGCAGCATCAGCAAAAACGGCGTCGGCGCGGGCGATTTCCCAACCGAGTGGGTTGTGGACGATGACAGCAGCTTTCAGATCAACGGCTACATCGGACGACAATGTGATTTGCAGCGGCAGGCATAAAGCTTGATCGGCGCTTGTTTCCGGCAGTTCGCCAAGCGCGACTATGCGGGCAGGGCCAGAAACCGCCTCAAATGGCCGCAGTTGCGGCAGATCGAGCGACGGCGCACGATATAATAAATTGCTCATGCCGTAGACCGTGAACTGCTCCGGCGGGTTGATCGTCCCTTGCCCCAGGATACAGCCCATCATGCCGCGATAATCGGCGCGCTGGGTGTACCACACGTTGAGCGCCACGTCGCCGCGTTCGGGCAGCAGCGGCAGCACGGCGTCGAGGTCAGCGCCTTCGGGCAGCGTAACCCATTTGGCCTTCACGCCGAGACGATTCCAGTAGTACCACAGGTCGTAGCGGTCGGCATACGACCACGCCAGTACCGTGTCGTCGGCAGTCAGGTTATCCGCGTAGTACTGCACCATGCCGCGCGCGTCATCATGCTGGTAGGCGGGATTGACGGTATTCAGGTGAACCGACAGCACGAACGTGAACAGGAAAATCGCCGCGAGAGGTAGGGACACGATATATTGTGTCCCTGCACGCGTCACAAAACCCGCACCGGTTGCCACCAGCAGCAGCGGCGCGATCATCACCAGATAGCGCCCGTGAATCTCGTTGCCGAGCACCAGCAGGCCGAGCAGCAGGCCGGCGGTCAGGATGAGAACGTGGGCGACCAGCCAGCGCGCGGCGGCCTTGCGCCAGGGAATCACGATCAGCGTAAGAACAAACAGGATGACGGACAGGACGTTAACGGCGGTTTCACGCCCGACCATCAACCACGAACCGGCCCACAGCCCCTGCCACAGCCGGCTGAAAAAACCAACGTTGAGAAGCGGCGCGCTGGTCACGGCACTGTTGGCCTCGCCCAGCAGCACGAAGCGGCTGGCCAACCAGGGCGACCACAACAGCGCGACCGCAAGCTGACCCAGCAACCAGTAACGCCAATCAGGGCGTCGAACGCTGCGGTAGATCAGCCACGCCAGCAGCGCGGCAGCGTTCAGCCACAGTCCAATCACCGGGCCGGTATTGTGGCTGTAGAGCAGCGCCAGTTCCGCACCCCACAGCACCAGCCACGCGGCGCGAGTCGGGCGGGTGAGCAGGCGGTGAAATGCCAGCGCGGCGACCAGCACCAGCGCGGCCAACAGCGTGTACATCCGCGCCTCCTGTGACGCCCACCACAGCAGCGGATTGAACGCGACGAGCAGCGCGCTCCATAATCCGGCGCGGGCGTCAAACAGGCGGCGTCCAAGTTGGTAAGCCAGCGCAACCACCAGCAGCCCCCACAGCAGCGAAAAGTAGCGCAGCGCCAGCGGGCTGTCGCCAAAGCCGCGCATGGCGATGTGCAGCAGCAGATAATACAATGGCGGATTGGTCGGCTCGGCTTCGACAACGTCACGCAGCGTCGGCTGGACGGCGGCATAGGCCGACCAACCCTCGTCAAACCAGATACTTTGCGTCTGGATGTGGTACAGCCGGACGGCGGCAGCCAGCAGGAAAATCAGAATCAGGCCAAATCGGTGACGAGGGTATTGTAACAAAACAGATACTTCTCTTAAGATGTTGGCGGAGCCTACTTGCATCAAAACGAAACACCACAGTAGAATAGTAACATAAATTTCATCCAACCAGGCTAAAACCCGTTATGACCGATCAACCGGAAAAGCCACAGGCTGCCGGCGCGCCTGAGAAGCCCGATACTCCGCCTCCAGCAGCTTCCAAATCGGAAGCGCAGGCTGAGGAGCCGGCTGCCGCCAAGCCCGCTGACAGCAATCCGCCAGCGTCATCTGCCGCGCCGGCAGAAGACCAGGTCACGGCGAAGCCCGCTGACAGCAGCCCCTCGGCGACTGCGCCAGCCGCCGCGCCGGTTAGCAACGGTACACCGGCTGAGGTGAAGCCGGCTGCCCCGCCACCAGCGGCAGACGACAAAAAACCCGCCACCGATGCCGCGCCACAGGAGCCGGTGAAAAGCAGTCCGTTCACGGTGCCGATTACGGATGAATCCCTGAAACTACCGGAAGAACCGGCAGCTACGTCGGCCCTGCCATCACTGGCCGACATCTTAAAACCCTCGCCGCTGTTGGATACGCAGCCCCCGCAAACCGCGCCGTTGCCTCCTCCGCCGAAACCCGGCTTCAGCGGCGGCACCATCTGCCCCACCTGCGGCCACCGCAACCGTCCCGGCGTGCTGCTGTGCGAAAACTGTGGCACCAACCTGACCACCGGCAAACAGACAGTACTCGGCACGCGCGATCTGAAGCGCGATCAGGACACTGCCGCGTCTGATGGCAACCGGCTGCTGGACACCGGGCAGACCAAAGCGCTTGACAGTGCCGGCAGCAGCGTCTTTACCGAAAATATGGTGTTGCGGTTTGAAATTGAAGGCGCAGCCACGCCGATGCTGGTTTTCCCCAAGGCGGAGATCATCCTGGGGCGGCGTGACCCGAATACCGGCGCCATGCCGGACGTGGATTTAACGGCCTATGCTGGCTACCGGATGGGTGTCAGCCGCCGCCACGCTTCCATCCGCTTTCAGGACCGGCAGCTTCACGTCTCCGATCTCGGCAGCAGCAACGGCACATTCCTGAACGGCACGCGGCTGAACGCGCACCGACCTTACCAGCTACGCGACGGTGATGAAGTCCGTTTGGGACAAATGGTGCTGCGCTTGTACTTCCAGTCAGGGCGAAAGTAACGTCCGTCAGTAGCCGAGAATCTGGGCGACATCCGCCGCCGCTTTTTTGGTCGCAAACAGGACGTGCGCCATGCGTGCGTCTTTTTGGACCAGCACCGCCAGCGAGGCGCGCCCGGCGGGATAGACCACCATTGTGCCTTCTTCACCTTCCATCAGCAGGCGTTCCAGATCGCCCTGCGCCAGCCGCCCCAGCGTGCGCTCGGCCAGACCGATGAGCGTGGCCGACATCGCCGCGACCTGCGGGCTGCTGGTGGGGTTTTTATGCGGATTTTCTTCATCGCCCGGCGGAAAGGCGGCCACCAGCAGGCCGTCAATGTTAACAATCACGGTCGCCTTGATCCCTTCAACTGCATAGTGCAGCGTCTTGAGCGCCTGTTCCAGCCGTTGTTCGCGTGTTAACTCTTGAGCCATGTCCGCTCAAACCCTCTCTGGTGCGTGACAGTCCAGCGAATCGCAGCCGCGATTCACCCCTACCACAGTATAACGGAATAATGATGCTGCCTCAACAAAGGTCTGTCGGGTTGTAGGGGCGGCTTTATAAACCCGCCCCTACTTCACCATCTCATCAGCGAACCGGGCCAGCAGATATTTTTCGTCTTCGGTCAACTTTGCCCGCAGCAGCAGGTCTGGGCGGTTCTCCCAGGTACGGCGTAAACCCTGCTCGCGCCGCCACTGTTGAATTTTACCATGATCGCCCTGCTGCAAAACGGTTGGCACTTCCAGCCCGCGAAACACCGGTGGGCGCGTATAGTGCGGCCCTTCCAGAATACCGTCGGCGTGGCTGTCCTCGTCGGCGGCCCAGAACGCCCCCAGCACGCCGGGGATGTGCCGCACCACCGCGTCAATAATGACCATCGCCGCCAGTTCGCCTCCCGTCAGTACGTAATCGCCGATGCTGATTTCGTCGGTGATAACCAACTGGCGCACCCGGTCGTCTATCCCCTCGTAGCGCCCGCAGACCAGCACCAGATGTTCGTGCGCTGCCAGTTCCTTTGCGATCCGGTGCGAAAACACACGCCCCTGCGGTGTCATCAGGATCACCGGCGTGGCCGGCGCCGCATCCGCCAGCACCGACTCGACGGCGCTGACGACTGGCTCGGCCTTCATAATCATACCCCCGCCGCCGCCGTAGGGGATGTCGTCGGCGGTGCGGTGTTTGTCGGTGGTGAAGTCGCGGATGTCGTGCAGGCGCAAATCCAGCAGCTTCCGGTCGCGCGCCTTCCACAGCATACTTTCGGTCATCGGCCCCTGGAACATGGCCGGGAACAGCGTTAGAACGTCAATCCGCATAGCGAGAACTCCTATCAACTGCCATTTTAGCTTGCATCCCGGCCTGCTGAACAGGATAATGATAGCGCCTGCATCAAACGGGTTCAGAGGCAATGGCTCAATTTCAGCGGATTCACTTTCAACGCCTGTCAGTGGAAGAGCAACTCAGCCGGTCGCAGCACTTCCTCCAACAGATGCAAACGCGGCGCACGGTACGCGATTTCTCCACTGAAGCGGTGCCGTATGAACTGATTGCCAACGCCGTCGCCACCGCCGGAACTGCGCCCTCCGGCGCGAACCAGCAGCCCTGGACGTTTGTCGTCGTCAGCGACCCGGCCACCAAACGCCGGATTCGCGCTGCTGCCGAAATCGAAGAGCGCGAGAGCTACGAACGGCGCATGAGCGCGGAATGGCTGGAGGCGCTCGCGCCGCTGGGGACGGACTGGCACAAACCGCACCTGGAGGACGCGCCGTATTTGATCGCCGTCTTCCGGCAGGCTTACGGGCTACGAGTAGACCCGGATACTGGCGAGCCAGTCAAGATCAAACATTATTACACCGAAGAATCGGTCGGTATCGCGGTCGGAATGCTGCTGTGCAGCCTGCATCTGGCTGGGTTGGCGACCCTAACGCACACGCCCAGCCCAATGGGCTTTCTGAATGACATCCTTCAGCGCCCGGCCAACGAACGCCCTTACCTGCTGGTCGTGACCGGCTACCCGGCGGCAGAAGCGCAGGTGCCGGTGATCGGCAAAAAGGCACTGGCGGATATTCTGGTTCGGGTGGATGAAACGAGCGACAGGCCATGAAAACCAACATTTATACCATCTGGGTCAAAACCGGGGAAGAAGCCTTGGGCGGCACGGACTCCAACGTCTTCATTCAGCTTTTTGGCAGCGCCGGTTACACCGACGTGCTGCACCTGCCCGCGCCGGACGTGTTTGCCTTTGAAGCCGGCAGCGTGGACAAGTTTGTGCTGGAAGTGCCCGACCTGGGCGACCTGACCCGCTGCTGCATCGGGCAGGACGCCAGCGCTGACTCCGGCTGGTACGTCGAAACGGTGCGCGTGAAAGACGATGATACCGACCGGGAATGGCTATTCACGTTTAACCAGTGGCTGGGCCGGGAAGAAGCGGGACGGCTGTCGGCGTGCGTGGATTGTTAGCGCTGCTGACGGCGCTGCTCAGTCTGCTGGCAGCCTGCAATTTGCAGCAGGGCACGCCGCCTCCCCTGCCAACGCCGGACGCGCCGCGCGTGGAATTTCGCGCCCCGCTGAACGGCAGCACCGTCGTGGAAGGCAGCGAACTGATGGTGGAATTGCTGGCGACGGACAGTAGCGCGGGCGTGGCACGCGTCGAACTGCTGGTGGATGATCTGCCGCATCAGGAAGGGAAACCGCAGGTCAGCGTCACCGTGCCGACGTTTACAGTGGTGATGAACTGGCAGGCGCAGGGCGTTGGCCTGCACTCACTGACGGCGGTCGCCTACCGGCAGGACGGCACGGCCAGCGCGCCGGCAGTAATCGTCATCACCGTGCTGCCGGATAGCAGCGCATAGGAAGGATTGGCGTGGTTTATTTACAGCGGCTGAAGGCGCTCCCCAGCCCCGACGACCTGACCCCGGCAGAGGCGCGCTATGTGCAGGAGCACTTCGACACTTACGCGGGTGAAGTCATCGTCAACGGTCAGGCCATTCCCTGGAACTGGATCAACGAAGTCGAAGTGGCGAAGGCGGCGCGGGCGGCTGGCCCGGCGGGCTGGGTGGTGCGCCATCTGGTTCACGGCGACGAACGCTACCACGTCGGGCTGTACTTCGGCCAGATGGAAGCGGTGCTGTCCAACGTCACGCTCAACATTGCCCGCCATATCGTGCAGACGATTGCTTATTATGCCCCCGCGCCGGTCCGGTATACCGGACCGGACGGGCTGACCCCACTCACCGGCAGTTAGGCAACAGCCGATGCGTCGCCGTTGGCTGCTGCCTCTGTTGCTGATGCTGGCCAGCTGCGCCAGCGCAGCCGCAACGGTGACTGCGCCGGTATCCGCCTGGGGGCAGATCATCACTTTTGGACAGGCGGAACAGGGTGACGCGCCCGTGCTATGGGCCAGCAGCGCGGGTGTGACTGCCGTCTGGGTCGGCGCGGACGAGCGAGGTGTCCACCACGACAGCCGCAACCTGACCAACAGCGGCCTGTCCGGGACGGTTGTGCTGCCGCTGCCGCCCGTTTATCCTTTCGGCCAGCAGCTTTTCCCTGCCGCCGACGATCACCTGCATCTGCTGTGGCTGGACGCCAACGCTGAGGGCGAACCGCGCCTGTACACGGCGCTGCTGTCGCCACAGTTGACGGTAATCCGCGGACCAACGGTTGTATCTGACCGGCGCACGCTGCGTTTCGCGGTTGTCCCAAACGCTGATGGCTCGCTCTGGGTGGTATTCAGCGGCGGCTTGATGGCCGAACCGGGACTGTTTGCTGCTTACGTTGACGCGCAGGGACGCCCACGCCAGCAGGTGGCACCGGTGGCAGCCAATGCCGATTGGCCGTCATTCGCTCAGGGCGCGGATGGCGTGGTTTTGTATTGGCGCCGGCCCGCCGACGGACGGGTGTTCCGCGCGTCGTTTCACGATGGCGCTGCTGACGCTGTCATCGCCACCACCGCGATTCCGCTTGCCGCTGGCGACCGGCTGGAAAGCCTGGCTGCCGCCGCTGACCGGACCCACGGCTACCTGTTCTGGAATATCACCCGTGCCGACGGGCAGGTGGAAACCGGCTGGGCCAGCGGCGCGTGGAACACAGGCGACTGGCAGGCCGAACGCCTCGGCGTTGCTATAGATGACGCCAGCCCGTTCATCACCGGCTTTAACACCGGCACGGCCAGCACGGCGGGCGCGGGCGACCAGTGGGCGCGCTGGGCTTCGCCGCCGGCAGGCGTGTATGGCGTGCTGCCGGTCGCGGCGCAGGTGGGGTCGGCGCTGGGGGTCATTTACTTTCAGGCGGGGCGCATCGCCGGCTATCAGACTATCGTCGAAAATACGTCCCTTATCGGCCTGCCCGCCATCCGCGCCGACCGCGATCTGTTCCTCTATCTGGCATGGGCGCAGCCAAATGACAGCGGCAGCGCCGATCTCAATCTAACCACCATGCGCCCATTCGGACGCTAAAACACATTGACCTGGCGAAGGCTTACGATTAGCGAAGCACATACAAAGGGACCAGGCTGCGCTATGTCCCTACCAACTTACGAAGATTTTGTTTATCTACCCGTCTTTAACTGACAACTGATAACTGGAACCTCACACCTGCCGGAAGAAGACTCGGTACGAGATGATCGCGTCCTCGCCGCCGTCGGTCGTGCAGGGGGTGGCCGCCAGCGGCTGCGCCGTTGGGTCGGAGCGACCGGGCATTTCGACGATGTAAGCTGTGCCTGCTTCCATCTGGAAGTCGGCATAACCGGGGCCGCGCTCCGGCTTCAAGCCGGTGAAGAACGTGTCCTCGCCCTCGTCCCAGCGCACACGCACGGCCTCGCCCGGCACACCCTCGCCGCTGAAATCCTGCACAAACACCTCGATCACGCCGGAATTCTGGTCATCGCAGAACGTGTTGATACCGACTACTTCATACTCACTCTGCGGCAGCGCCGTCGGGATGACCACGCGCGGCGTGGTCGGCGTGGCACGAGTGGCGCTTTCCGGCGTGGGGGTTTTGCTGGCGGGCGGCAGCGGGGTCGGTGTGGGCACGTCAATCACGACAACCGGCGTTGCGGCTTCCGGCGCGGCGATCAGGTTATCGGCGCAGCCAGTACGCCCCTGAAGCTGGTAAAACAGCATCATGCTGCGGATGGCGCGCAGACCGCTGCTGGTGCTGGCGTAGCCGGTGGTCGCCAGGTCGCAGGCCACGTCCGCCACCTGCTGAATCGGGTCGTTCTGTGGGCGCAGTTCGATTAACCGCTGAATCGCGCGGTTGAGATTGCCATCGTAGCTAAAGCTGAGAGCGATAGCGGCGACATACTGGGCGCGGTCCGCCGCCTTAAGCTGCCAGGGGTCGGTATCAAATTCGACGCGGGTATCCACTGTCCAGGCGTAAAACAGCCCGCCGCCAATGCCCAGCGCCAGACCGATCAGCAGCCCTATCCAGGAAACCTGCCGGCGCGGGCGACGGTATTTGCTGCGGCGGGAGTCATAGCCGGCCATCTAGCTCCCCACCCCCGGCGCGGCGATCTTGCGATACGGCAGCATGATCGGCGTCAGCCGTCCCAGACTTTCCGACAGCGCTACCAGCACGCTGATGTCGTCTGCGTTCTGCGAATTGCTGATATAGCGTTCGGTGACTTCCTGCACGTAGGCCGGGATGTTCGGCACCCCGAGAATTCGCAGGCGTTCCACCGCCCCGCCCAGGTCGCCGTCCTTCAGATAGCCGGACGCGACCATCACAATGTAGTCGTCCTTATACCGTTCAGCCAAACTGCTGGCGGGGCTGTCTACAAACTCTACCGGGAACTGCACCCAGCCCAGGTAGAGTCCAACAACAACACCCACCGCCAGGCCAATCAGCAGCGATACCAAAAACCGCAGCATAGTTTCCTTCTGGCATGTTGAGAGTCCGGCTTCTTATTGTACAGCCTGGACGATCAAACACGCGAGTCCGGGACGCCGGCGCGTTCCTTTTAATCGTGCCGTCATTTACGCATTTCTAGCGTTAAGACTGGTTTACTGGAAAAAAGGCGGTTAGCGGTTGACGCTGGCTGTCAACCGTTGGGACAAGGAGCGTATCCTATGGCGCGGCTGTGGCGACTGGCGCTTTTTGTAGGAGCGACCAGTATCATCAATCGGCTGTTCCGCAACTGGCGCGCCGCCGATTTGCGCGGCGAAACGGTGTTGATTACCGGCGGATCGCGCGGGCTGGGGCTGCTGCTGGCGCGGGAATTCGCGCAGGCAGGCTGCCGGGTCGCTATCTGCGCCCGCGACGAAGCCGAACTGGACGGCGCGCGGGCAGCGCTGAATATCCCCGGCCTGCTGACCGTCACCTGCGACGTGAGCGACGGGCGGCAGGTAGCCGAGATGATCGAAACGGTCAACCGGGAATTCGGGCGGATTGACATTCTGGTGAATAACGCCGGCATCATTCAGGTGGGGCCGATCTGGTCGCAGCGGTTGGCCGATTTTGAGCAGGCGATGGACGTGATGTACTGGGGTGTCGTTTATCCGACGCTGGGCGTGCTATCGCAGATGCGCCAGCGCCGCAGCGGGCGTATCGTCAATATCACCTCGATTGGCGGCAAGTTGAGCGCGCCACACCTGCTGCCCTACTGCGCTGCCAAGTTCGCCGCCACCGGCTTTTCCGAAGGGCTGCACGCCGAAGTGATGGATCACGGTATCCACGTAACGACGGTAATTCCCGGTCTGATGCGGACCGGTTCACACCTGAACGCCTATTTTAAGGGCGACGAGGAAAGCGAATTTACCTGGTTTGGTCTGGCCGATACGCTGCCCGGCAGTTCCATGCCCGCCGAACAGGCCGCGCGGGAGATCGTGCAGGCGGTCAAGCGCGGCGACGCGGAAATTATCCTGAGTATGCCCGCGAAACTGGCGGCGCGGTTTCATGGCCTGTTCCCCGGCACGACAGCCACGTTACTGGGGGTGGTCAACCGCCAATTGCTGCCGCCGGACAGCCGGGACGCGACGCTCAAACGCGGCCTGCCGATCTTCGCGCGGCTGTCGCCCACGCTGCAAAAGCTGATGTCACTGGGCAGCAAACCGGCGCAGCAATACCAGTTCCACGCCGAAGCGGTGGAAGCACCGCCGATTGAAGGCCCGGCGCACGGGGTGCAGGTCGCCGGCTGGAAAGGCGAGACGGAGTAATTAACCTAACCGTGCTGTTGGTGAACCCTGAACCCCTCCCCCTTACCTCCTTCCCTCAGGGGACGTTCCTCCCCATTCGGGTCGCCGTCAGCAGGGAGGGGCAGCGAGTGGCTTCCTGCCCCCTTCCCCTGTTGACGGGGGAAGGGCTGGGGGTAAATAAGTTCGCCAACAGCGTGCTTAAATAGAATACTCTCTGGCTTCGGACGATGTAACCATCTCCAGGATATACGCCCAAAACATACGCATACACCTTTTGCACGCCCACGTTTTCGCAGTTTTGAATCCTTGATAACACCGTATGGGGTGTGCTTCTTGAGGCACGCTCCTTTTGATCTTCCAACCCATTTACCCTGCCGTAACGTTCAATACAGTCTCATACCGTAGAACGAGGATTATTGAGCAGAGCGATCTTAACTATATAGTCAAGAAGGAGATTCTCCCATTGGCTGAAAAACGGCGAACCCCCCGCTAACCCGTTGTAAGCATTTATCTTGGCGACAAAGAAAAACGATTGGAACGCTTAAAGAGACTCGATGCGGTTGCAGAGCAATTCGCTGTCAATCGGTCTGTACTCATTCAAGAAATTGCTGATGGGGATTTCATCGTCGTGAAAGCGGTTGATTTTCCGGCATCGAAAGGATAAACTGCCGCATAGGGTGGAAAAAGAAAAAGTCAGGCGCGAACCTGACTTTTCTGTGCCGGCGGTGGGAGTCGAACCCACATGCCCGCAAGGGGCAATATATTTTGAGTATATCGTGTAAGCCATTCCACCACGCCGGCATAACAACTTCATTAGCATTTAGTTTCTTTATTGCTAAGAAGTTATTGTTTCATTATCATAGAATCTTCTGGCGAGAATGTCAATGGTCAGCCGTCTGGAAAATGAAGCGGCGCTGATCCAAGCCGCCCGGCGCGGCAGGCTGGAAGCGTTTAACGTCCTGGTGCGGCACTACCAGGACGGCGTGTTTGCGCTGGCCTACCGCATCCTGGGCGACCGCGCCAGCGCCGACGACGCCGCGCAGGAGGCGTTTATCACTGCTTACCGCAGCCTGGGCAGCTACCGGGGTGGCAGCTTCCGCGCCTGGCTGTTCCGCATCGCCACCAACGCCTGCTACGACGAACTGCGCCGCCGCAAGCGCCGCCCGGCATCGTCATTCGATGACCTGCCCGGCGCGGACAGCGACGACGGCCCTGCCCTGCCCGCCTCGTCGCCCACGCCGGAACAGGCGGCGCAGCAGTCGGAACTGCACCGCGCCATCGAGCAGTGTGTTCAGGCGCTCCAGCCTGACCAGCGGCTGGCGCTCATCCTCAGCGACATCGAAGGCTTGAGCTATCAGGAAATCGCGGACAGCGCCGGCGTGAATCTGGGCACGGTCAAATCGCGCCTCAGCCGGGCGCGCGCCAGCGTCCGCGCCTGTTTGCAGGCCGTTCAGGAACTTTTACCGCCGGTTTATCGTCTTAATACTAATGAAGATTGACGTAACACTCACACCATCATGGCGCGTATAACCGACCAGGACCTTGAACTGCTGTCCGCTTATCTGGACGGCGAACTGACTGCCGCCGAACGCTCGGCACTGGACGCGCGCCTGCAACGCGAACCGGAACTGCGCCGCGAACTGGACACGCTGCGGGCGACGGTGGGCCTGATTCGGGCGCTGCCGCCCCTAAAAGCGCCGCGCGATTACACGCTCGACGAGCGTTTAATTCGACCGGCGCGGCTGTGGATTTTCCCGGCGACGGCGACGTTCAGCGCCATCAGCGCCGCCGCTGCCACGCTGCTGCTGGTGCTGGGAGTGATAACCCTTCTTACGGCCAACGCGCCGAAAAGCGCGCCATCAGCAGGCGCGCCCCAGGTCGCTGCCCAGCCGACCCAGCAGATTACGCCAACAGCAGCAGCGGCCAGTGAAATGTTAGCCCTGTCGCCCGCACTGACACTGGAAGCAGCAGGGGCAGCCGCCAATGACACCACTTCAAAAGCGAGCGCCACCATTACATCTACCGACGAGGAAGAACAGGCCGCTGGCGGCGCTGATACGCTGCGGCAGGCGGAACCCGGCGCGTTGATGCTGCCGGCGTCACCTCAGCAGCCACAGGAAGCAGCGCCCTCAATCATGATGGAGAGCGCGGCGCTGCCAACCGGAACGGCGGAATTTTTCTTTGGTGCGGAAGCGCCGGCGCCGGAAGGCACCACGCTGTCCGACGCGGCTCTGGCGCAGGCAGCCCAGCCGACCTTAACCGCCACGCCGCCCCCAACCGATACAGCGACGCCGACGCTAACCCTGACGCCAACCACAACGCCGACGCTGACACCAACGGTTACGCCGACTCCTACGCCCGCAGTGCCGGCTGGCACGAGCACGATAGGCGGCCTGATGCTGATCGGCGGGCTGGTGCTGCTGGGTCTGGCGCTTGCCACGACGCTGGCGCGGGGACGACGCCGACCGTGAGCCTGAAACGAACGGCTGTGTTTTGCCCGATGTGCGGCACGCGGCTGGAACAGCGCCAACGCACCGGCTCGATGCGGCCCGTATGCCCCAACTGCGACCATACCGTGTACTTCGACCCCAAGGTGGCGGTCGTCGTGCTGATCGTTAAGGACGATCATATCCTGCTGGTGAAACGCGCCAACGACCCGCGCCAGGGGTACTGGACGCTGCCCGGTGGTTTTATGGACGCCGGCGAAGACCCACGCGCCGCCGCCAGCCGCGAAGTGTGGGAAGAAACCAGGCTCAATGTGACGATTGATCGCCTGCTGGATGTGTTTTACACCCCCGACGACGGCGGATTGGCGGACATTGTGATCGCCTACGCCGCCAGCGTGAATGGCGGCGCACCACAGGCCGCCGACGATGCCGAAGCGGTTGGATGGTTCGGGCGAAACGATCTGCCGCCGCTGGCGTTCCTGCCGACCGAAACGATGGTCAGGGCGTGGGCAGCGGGCGAGTTCTGATTGGTTCGCAAGGGTCATCCACAGGCGAACCGATTTTCCATAAGATAGGTATCTATCCGTAGATTATGGTGTAGGGGCGGGTTTCTAAACCCGCCCCTACCGGTGTAAGGGTGTGCGGCATGACGACGCAATACACACGTCAGGGCGAATTCTGGACAGGTGTTAAAGACACATTTCCGCTAGTACTGGGCGCGACTCCGTTTGGCATCATCTTTGGCGCGGTGGCGGTGACGGGCGGCCTGTCACCGGCGGCGGCGATTGGCATGTCGGTACTGGTGTTCGCGGGGTCGTCGCAGTTCATCGGCGCGGGGCTGTTCGCGCAGGGCGTGGGCATCGGCGTCATTATCATCACGACGTTTGTGGTCAACCTGCGGCACGCGCTGTACGGCGCGTCGCTCGCGCCCTACGTCAAACGCCTGTCGCACCGCTGGCTGCTGCCGCTGGGCTTCTGGCTGACGGATGAAACCTACGCCGTCGTCATCCGGCGTTACCAGCAGCCGGACGAGTCGCCCTACAAACACTGGTATCACCTCGGCTCGTCGGTCTTTATGTACACCAACTGGCAGTTCTGGACGATTGTCGGCGTGGTGGCCGGACAGCAGTTTACAGGGCTGGCAAAGCTGGGACTGGATTTTGCGCTGGTGGTGACGTTCATCGGCATTGTCGTGCCATTATTGGTCACGCGCCCAATGCTGGCGTGTACGGTGGTGGCGGCAGTCGTAGCCGTGCTGGCGAACGGCCTGCCCAACAAGCTGGGTCTGATGGTGGCGGCGCTGGCCGGCATCGCGGCAGGGATGCTCGTCGAAACAGTGTTGAACCGCCACGCCGCCAGGAACGCCAAGCTATTTGAGTCAAGGCAATCACCCAGTTTTCCTGCTAACCGCTAACCGCTAAAGGCTACCAACAATGAACGAACTGCTGCTCATTCTGGGCATGGCGCTGGTCACATTCGGGGTGCGCTACCCGATGCTGGCGATTATCGGGCGGCTGCGGCTGCCGGACACGGCGCTGCGAGCGCTGCGTTACGTGCCGGTAGCCGTGCTGACGGCGATCACCGTTCCGGCGATGCTGATGCCAGAAGGCACGATGGATATTCGCCCTGGCAACAGCTATCTGATCGGCGGTATTATCGCCGCGCTGGTGGCGTGGCGCAGCAAAAATCTGCTGCTGACCATCGTCGTCGGCATGGCGGCGTTTCTGGCGTGGCGGGCGGTCGTGGGGAGCGTTTGATAATGTAGGGATATGGCGGCGCCATGTCCCTACGCCAAAACAGAACCTCTTAAATGGCAACTATTACCCCTCGACCCGCTTCAGCATAGGCTCAGCCTGCGGTTGTGGCACGGGCAACCGCAGTTTCCACAGCGCCAGCGGCGCGGCCACCAGCATACACCCACCAGCCAGCACAAACGCGGCGGCTGGAGCAACATTATCGTACAGCAAACCGCCGATGTACGGCGCGGGAATCGCCAGCACACCAAGCGCCGTCATATAGACGCCCCACGTCATACCGAGCGATTCGCGCGGCACGGCCTTGCTGATGAGCGACGAAAATGCCGGCATGATAAACCCCTGCGCCACCCCGGCCAGCGTAAACACCACCGCAAAGATCGGCGGCGTTGGTTTGAACACCGTCCCCCACCAGATGAAAGCAAACAGCAGCGTGCCAATGGCGATGCTGCGCCGTTCGCCGTAGCGGTCGGCGAAGCGGCCACACGGCCACATCGCCAGCGAAGTTGTGACCGAGGTCCAGGCGAACAGCGCCGTGTAAGCCGACGCGCTGACGCCGCCGACTTCGGTCACAAACTTGGGCAAAAACGGCATCGCAAGCTGCATCCCGGCGTCGGCCAGCCCATCGGTGATAAACAGCCACAGCAGCAGCCCGCCGGAGAGCAGCAGCACCAGCAGCGCTCGCACGTCTTTGACCAGCGCCGCCGGTTTCAGCGCCGTGACGGCCCACGAAGCGCCGCGCGCCATCAGCAGCCGAATCACTGTCGCCACCGCGAAGATGCCGGTCGCTACCCACAACATCGGACGATAGCCGTAGTGCTCCGCCAGGAAACCGCCCAGCAGCGGGCCGATGATGACGCAGACAAAAAACAGGCCGTTGACCCACCCGAAGGTGCTACTGGTGCTGCCTTCTGGCGCTTTTTCGGCGGTGTACGCCTGGAAACTCGGCCCGACCAGCGCCCCGCCGATCTCGTTAAACAGCGCGCCGATGATCGCCCAGCCCCACGTCGGCGCAAGCGTGAAACCGAGCATCGCGGCCAAACCGCACACGCCGCCGATGGCAATCGTTTGCAGCCGGCCAATGTGGTCGGAAATCCAGCCGCCGAGGATGCGGAAGCAGATCGAGAGAACGACCTGTAGCGTAAAAAATAGCCCGATTTGCCCCACGCTGGCCCCCAGCGAAGCGAGGTACAGCGGCAGCAGCGGCAGGTACATAAAACCGGCGGTATTGGCGACAATCATGGTCAACGTAAGCAGCAGCAGGTCGCGGGGAATCTTGCGGAAGGACATATAACCCCCTGGTGGCAGCGCCACAGCGGAGCGCGATGATCGCTCCGTCTAAAGTATACGCCTTGAGAAACAACAGGGGGTAACTACAACTTGCGCGCGATGCCGATCTGGTTCACACCCATAGACAACGGTGTGAACGTGGTTCGCGTGACCACCTGCGCCAGCGCCGGCAGGCCGAACAGTCCAAACTGTATTGCCTTCGGGATGACTGGCAGGTACGGCACGTCCCACAGGCCGTCGCCAAAGTGTTTGAGCATCCTGAATCCGGCAGCTTCGCACCAGGCGCGCCACTGCCCCGGCGGGTGGACGTTGATGTGCGTTTTGTCCTTGCCGATGGCGTCATTGTCGCGGTCCTTGAAGCGGCGCAGGCTGTAATCCGGGTTCGGCGTGGCGAACAGCCACAACCCGCCCGATTCCAGCAGGCGGTTGACTTCGCGGATGGTTTTGTAGGGGTCAGGCAGGTGTTCGACCAGATGCAGCGCCACCACCACGCTGAACGAGCCGGTGTCGAAAGCGCTCAGGTCGTCGGCGCTCATCTGGTAGGCGGCGGCTTTGGGCGCGTTGATTTTGGTCTGCTCGATGCTGTAATCAATCAGATCAATGCCCACGCAGTCAAAATCGTCCTGCAGCAGACCGAGCAGGTGTCCCAGGCCGCAGCCCATTTCCAGCAGCCGCCCGCCCCGCCGGGGCGCGTAGCGCCGCACCAGCGCCGCGTAATAGCGCCGGGCAAACCAGTACATGCTGAATTTGCCCAGCCCGCGGTCGGCGTAGTTCCACTTCTCAAAGTATTCCCGCGTGTAGTGTTCGGCGGGCACGTTCGGTTGATCGTTCACGGCACCGCCACCGGCGTTGTCGGCTCGGTCGTCAGGTCGTACAGCTCAAATCTCATATCCGGCAGGTGCAGGATGCCGTAGGTGTGCGACGTGACGCGCATACTGTTAAAGGTATACAGCGAACCGGGGTTGATGACGGCGCCGTTTGCCACGCGGATGTACATCGGCACGTGGGTATGGCCGACGATCAGCACGTCCGCGTCCAGCGAACCAAGCATCATGTTCAGCAGCGTATTTGACACGTGGTCCCGATACAACCCCCAGATGTTGTTTCCCGGTTTGCCGTGACACATAAACACGCGGTAGCCGGCGAACTGCCCGCGCCAGTTGATCGGCAGATCGTCCAGAAAATCGGCGTTTTCCGACGACAGCGAATAATTCCATTGGTCATGGTTGCCCTTCACCGTCGGGATGCCCCGTTCCCGAATCAGGCTTACCACCCGGTCCTGTTCCGGCCCTCGTCCGATTAAATCTCCGGCGCAGAGGATATGATCAACCTGGTGGACGCTGTCCAGGCGTTCCAGCGCGGTTGTTAACGCGGCATAGTCCCCATGAATGTCCGCGATGATCCCAAGTTTCATCCCTCAACCCTAATTCAGACAGAATATGTGTCCTATTATAGTCCAAAACTCCGTAGAAACAGCGCCAGAATAGGACAGCGGAGGCAGGTTACGGGATTAAGACTTGGTGAGAACGTTATGGTGGGTTTTGTACCACTCCCAGGTGCGGGCCAGCCCTTCTTCGATCTGCACCGTCGGCTGAAAGTCCAGCAGTTGTCGGGCGCGGGTGTTGTCGCAGTAGGTTACGCGCGGCTCGCTGGCGGGCGCGGGCACGGGTTTGGTCAGTGCCTTTTTGCCGATCAGCCGTTCGTAAATGTGGATAAACTCCGTCAGCGGAATCGGCGACCCGCAGCCCAGGTTGATGACCATATACCCCATCGGACGTTCGAGCGCGGCCACCACGCCGGAGACAATATCATCTACATACGTCCAGTCGCGCTGAAGTTGGCCACCGTCGTACATGGGGATGACCTGATTGTTGAGAATCGCTTCGATGGCCTTCAGCGGCATCATATCCGGGCGGCCAAACGGGCCGTAGACGTTAAAAAAGCGCAGGGCGGTGAAGTTGAGGCCAAACAACTGGTGATAGCTGTAGCCGAACAGTTCGGCGGCGCGCTTGCTGGCCGGGTACGGCGCGAGGGGGAAGTCCGGCGCGTCCTCCTCGACAAACGGGATGCGCGTGGCCTGGCCGTAGACTGACGACGTGGACGCCTGTACAAAAATGCTCACACCCCGCCGCCGCGCGATGTCCATCAGGTTCACGCTGCCGGTGGTGTTCACGTCGGCGTACAGCGCACCCTGCTCCACCGAATTACGCACGCCGGCCAGCCCGGCCAGATGCGCCACGCGGTTAATGCCGTGCCGGTCGAACAGGGACTCCACCAGCGCGCGGTCGCGGATGTCGGCTTCAACCACGACGGCCTGATTATTCAGGGCGGCAACGTTGGCGCGCTTCACCGCCGGGTCATAATAATCGTCGAAGTTGTCCAGAATCACGACCGGCTGCCCCTGCGCCAGCAGCCGCGCCGCCAGCCGACTGCCGATAAAGCCTGCGCCCCCTGTTACCAGCGTAGTCATAGCTACCTTAACCTCACCTGAAACGGAAACTGTTCCAGTGTAACACCAGTTTCGAGGCGGAACTACTGGACGTGCTTTAACGAAGCTCAAACATGCAATTCTCTAACGGATATGCTATGATCGCAGCAGCGATTATCCAGCGTACAAGCATAACATGACGCAACTTCTGCTCATCCGACACGCGGTGAATGACTTTGTTAAAACGGGCAAACTGGCTGGCTGGACACCCGGTGTACATCTGAACGATGAGGGCAAGGCGCAGGCGGAGGCGCTGGGCAAACGGCTGGCCGATGTGCCGATCAAACACCTCTACGCTTCCCCGCTGGAGCGCACGATGGAAACCGCAGAAGCCATCCGCCAGCACCATCCCCACCTTGACATCAAACATCACGAAGGTATCGGCGAAGTCCGCTATGGCGACTGGGAAGGCCAGGAGATCAGCAGGCTGGCGCAGCGCAAGATGTGGCAGGTGGTGCAGGAGTACCCCTCCCGCGCCTATTTCCCCAACGGTGAAACCATGCGCGGCGTGCAGGAACGGGCAGTGAACGCGGTTGAAGAATTAGCAGCAGCGCATCCCCGCGACCTGGTGGCGGTGGTTTCCCACGCCGATCTCATCAAAATGATTCTGGCGCATTACCTGGGGATGCACCTGGATGTTTTCCAGCGCATCGTCATTTCGCCGGCCTCGATCAGCACGCTGATGCTGGGCTTTGGTCGCCCCTACGTGGTGACGGTCAACGACATGGCGCATGTGTTACAATTGGAAAAGGAACGCAGGCAGGAAAAACAGACCGATCAAACGGTTTGATTATGTTTGTCACGATACACTTACGGTAAAGGCGTACCATGCCGGGACAACAGATTGAGTTAAATCCGGTCGACTTCATCACCGTCGGCACGATTGGCCCCAAAGGCCAGCGAATCTTTCATTTGCAGGGCGGCCAGGGCAACCAACTGGTTTCGCTCATCATCGAGAAAGAACAGGCGTGGGCGCTGAGCGAGGCGATTCGGGAACTGCTGGAAGACCTGGACAAACGCTACCCTGGCCCTCGGAGCACGGTTGATCTCAGCCGGGTGGATATGGACCTGCGTGAACCGATTGAGCCGATCTTCCGCGTGGCGCAGATGGGACTGGGGTACGACGAAGACCAGGATTTAATCATCCTGGTGGCGCAGGAAGCGATTATCCCGTCGGAAGAAACGGATCCCAGCCTGGTCGAACCGGGTATCGTGCGGATGTGGTGCAACCGCGAGCAGATGCGCTTACTGAGCGAACACACAATGGAAGTGGTGAAGTCGGGCCGCGCCGACCCGAAACAGAATGGACGACTGATCTACTACTGGACATGAGCGAGAACGACAACGCCCCCAACTCAACCCCAATCACGATGCGGCAGGTCGTCGAAGTGCTGGAGAAAGGCGCGATTCAGGCCGAACACGGCATCATGCGCTACAGTTCCAATTACACTTTCCTGGTCTCGGTGACGTGTGACGAACTGAGCATGATGGCCGTCTATAAACCGCAGCGCGGCGAGCGCCCGCTGTGGGATTTCCCCGATGGTACGCTGTGCCAGCGCGAAGTCGCCGCATTCCTCACGTCGGAAGCACTTGGCTGGCAGCTAGTGCCCCCAACGGTGCTGCGAGAAGGCCCGCGTGGGCTGGGGTCGTTGCAATTTTATATCGAGCACGACCCGGAGCAGAATTATTTCTCGTTTGACAGCGACATGCTGCCGCAGTTAATGGTGATGGCGGCCTTCGATTATCTGGTCAACAACGCCGACCGCAAAGGCGGTCACTGTCTGGTGGATAGTCAGGGACACCTGTGGGGAATCGATCACGGCATCACCTTCCACAGCGCCCACAAGCTGCGCACCGTAATCTGGGATTTCGCTGGGCAGCCATTGCCGGACAAACTGCTGGCCGACGTGGATAGGCTGTGCGGCACGATGGACGACCTCAACAACCCTTATCGTCAGGCGATGCAGAGGCTGCTCTCGGAAAGTGAAATCCGCGCGTTCCAGTCGCGCATCCGTCACCTGCTGCGCACCAAACGCTATCCCCAGCCCGGCAACGGCCCGAATTACCCCTGGCCGCCGGTGTAGTTGTCAGCCTTCAGTTTTCAGTTATCAGCTAGAAACGTGGTGGTTTTATGGCAACGGGGTATTGCCTTTTGCCGAAAACTGATAACCGATAACTGATAACTTCTAAAACGCGTTCTCCAATATTCCCGCCAACTCTTCCGCCGTGAGTACAATGGGGTTGCCCTTCATGCTGCTGGCGCGGGCGGATTTGTCCACGATTTCGGGAAAATGCTCGCGCCGAATACCGTAGGTGGACAGCGGCGGAATCGCCAGCGCGGCGCTAAGGTCGCGCACCCACGCCACGCCGTCGGTAGCGGTGGCATCGGCGCGCCCGGTGAGGATACGCGCCACTTCATCGTAGCGGCGCAGCGATTCGCTGTCCGGCGCACGTTCGCGTAAGGCGCGAATGTTCGCTTCCATCACATACGGCAGCAGGGTGGCACAGGCCACGCCATGTGGAATCGGAAACATGCCACCCAGCGGCCCGGCGAAACCGTGAACCGCGCCCAGTTTGGCATTCGCCAGCGCCAGCCCGCCAAACAGGCTGACCAGCGCCATGTCCTCGCGGGCGGCGGAGTCGCTGCCGTAGTCATAGGCGCGGCGCAGCGACCGGGCAGCGCGTCGCATTCCGTCCCGGCACAGCGGGTCGGTCATCGCGCTGGCGGCGTTGGAAACGTAGGGTTCGAGGCACTGGGTCAGCGCGTCCATGCCGGTGCTGGCTGTGACCTGCGGCGGCACGCTGTAGGTCAGTTCGGGGTCAATCAGCGCCACTTTCGGCAGCATCGCCAGGCTGCGCAGGCTGACTTTGACCTTGTGTTCGGTGGAAGCCAGCACGGCGTTGCGCGTCACTTCCGCGCCGGTGCCGGCAGTAGTCGGGATGGCAATGTACGGCAGCGGCGCGGCGGTCAGCGGCTTGCCCGCGCCGATCACTTCCAGATAGTCCACCGGGTTGCCGGGATTGGTCGCCAGCGCGGCAATCGCCTTGCCCGCATCCAGCACGCTGCCGCCGCCGATGCCGATCACCAGATCGCAGTCCGCTTCCCGAAGCTGCGCCACGCCCATCGTGACACGCTCAACGGTCGGTTCTTCCAGCACCGAGAAAGTCTTATAATCCACCTGATGCGCGGTTAAAACTTCCAGCAGCGGCGCGGCTCGTTCCGGCGTGTCGGTTGTGACCACCAGCGCGCGCCGTCCCATTCTGGCCGCCAGCGTCCCAACTTCTTTCACCCGTCCCGCGCCAAAAATGATCTGCGTGGCGGTGGCAAATTCAAAGGGCATGATTTATCTCTTTCAGTCAGTCCCTAAAATCTGTGAGAGGTTTCAAAACGACGCCTTCAGCTTCAGCAGCGGCGACTTGAGGATGATCTAATGAAATCAACGGATAACCGGAACGAAGCGCCAGGGCAATATAGATCGAATCATAGACAGCCAGATGATGCCTTAACCCAATATCCAAAGCGACGGGAAGCAGTTTTTTGACAGGCACTCGTTTTAATGGCAGAGCGCGCAGATCACTCAGCAGGCGTTCAGCCTGAGGCTTCGGCATGTTTTGAAAGCGAACCTGTTTCCACAACACGTTGGTACACTCAACCAGGCAAAACTCCGGCACAACAATCACATCGCCGCGCAACAACTTGTGGAATAGCAGCCGTGCGTTGGATGAGTGAGGGCCTTCAACCAGAGTCTCAACAACGACACTGGCATCAACAATGTAAGTTGCCATTATCGCTCTCGATCTTCGCGGAGCAGTTCCAAAGACGATTTTGCGCCGGGCGGCGGCGTCCACCGATTGCGATCAATTGAGGCTAAAACTTCTTCAAGACTGCGCTGATCGTCAGAATCGTCCTCATCCTGAAGTTCAAACTCGCCAAACGTCAGCTTCAGACGCCGGTCAACCGCTTCATCAATCAGCGCCATCAACTCCTGTATCGTAAGATTCGCAAGGGTAGTCATCATATGCTCCTGTCAGCTATCACTAAAATTGTAGTTCTTTATCGTCAAGAATTAAAGAACCGCTGCAAAACTATCCCAACAGTACCTTCGCAATCCACCAAGTGATGTTATAATAGCGGCGAAAACCGAAAGCAACCGAAAGAGAAAGTAAACCATCATGAGCCAGGCTATTCAGGACATGCGGGCGAAAATTGCGAAGTTCGGCGCGATGCTGTACGACCGGCATCTGACCGACGCCGCCGGGGGGAACATCAGCGCCTTTGTGGACGGTGTGGTGTGTATTTCGCCGCGCTTCAGCGGCAGCAAGCGCCAGTGGCAGTTGAAGCCGGAAGACGTGCTGGTGGCCGACCTGGACATGAACATTCTGGAAGGCAGCGGGCAGATTTCCCGCGAGTCGAAAGCACACTTTGGCCTGTACAAGGAATTTGGGCAAATCGGCACCGGTGTGATCCACGCCCACGCCCGCAATCTCCTGGTGTTTGCGGCCCTGTCCTGCCCGATGCCGCCCGTGCTGGAAGCCACGCGCAAATTCGGCGTGACGCCGGTGGTCGGCTACGCTCCTGCCCACAGCCAGCGTCTGGCGGACAACATCATCGAATCGATTCGTGGACGCGAGGAGCGCATTAAGGTACAGGCGGTCGGCGTGATCGCCCCCTGGCACGGCCTGTTTGTGATGGGTAAAGACCTGGACGCCGCTTTCGACGCGGTGGAACGCTTCGACACCAACGCCTACATTATTATGATGTCGCGGCTGCTGGGCGGGCCGGACGCCATCGAACAGCAGCGCCAGTTGATGGAAGACACGATCAGCAACTACAAAGAAGACTAGCTCATGATCGTCACCGTCACAGCCAACACGACGATTGACTACACGGTCTTTGTGCCGCAGTTTGAGATGAACCGCACCATGCGGGCGGTCAATCAGGTCTACAGCATGGGCGGCAAACCGACCGATGCCTCGTGGATTCTGGGCGAAAACGGTATCACCAGCCTGGCGCTTGGTTTTGCCGCCGGCAACACCGGCGAACGGGTAAAAGCGATGCTGCACGCGCGCGGCGTCCAGACCGACTTTATCGAAGTTGGCGGCGAAACGCGCATTAACGTCGTTATCATCTCGGAGAACGACGGCGGCCATGCCACCATCACCACGTCTACGCTGGACATCAACGAACGGCACATCAACGAACTGCGCGGCAAGCTGCTGGCGGCGCTGCCGGAGGCAAGCTGCGTCGTCATCGGCGGCACGCTGCCAAAAATGATGCAGCCGGCGTTTTACCCGGAATTTATCGCCCTGGCGCGCGCGCGTAACGTGCCGGTCATCTTCGACGCCGACGAGCCAAACCTGAGCGCCGGGCTGGAAGCGCGTCCGACCTACATCAAGCCGAACCGCGATGAACTGTCACGGCTGACCGGCCAGCCGGTGAACACCATTGACGACGCCTACCGCGCCGGGCGCGCCCTGTACGAGCGTTACGGCACATGCCCGATTATCACGCTGGGCGATGATGGTGGGCTGGCGGTGCTGCCCGACCGCGCCTATCGCATCCCGCCGCTTCCGGTCGAGGTGGTCAGTCCGGCGGGCGCGGGCGATGCCGTGCTGGCGGGGCTGGCGCTGGCGCTGGAACGTGGGCAGCCGATTGAGGACGGGCTGCGCTTCGGTTTCGCGGCGGCAACGGCGGTCTGCCTGATGCCCGGCACAGCCGACTGCCGCCGGGCGGACGTAGAACGCTTCCTGCCGCTGGTCGAACTGCTGCCGTATCCGGGGTAATACTTCAACACAGAGGCGCAAAGACACAGAGAGAAACAGGAAAACCTCTGTGCCTCTGAGCCTTTGTGTCTCCGTGTTATGCTTTTTCTTAAACTGAGGACTAAACGATATGCCGATTGAGGCCGTGATTTTTGACATGGATGGTGTGCTGGTGGACAGCGAAGTGTACTGGCTGCTGTCACGCCAGGAATACGCCCGCGATCTGGGCAAGGTCTGGTCCGACGCCGACCAGCGGTTAGCGATGGGACGGAACACGATTGAATGGGCGGAGGTCATGCGCGAACGGCTGGGGCTGGACACATCAGTTGAAATGGTGATGGAAGACGTGATCGCCCGTGTGATCGCGCATTATGACCAGCGGCTGCCGCTGCGCCCCGGCGCGGTGGAAGCGGTTCACAAAGCGGCCAGCGCGTATAAAGTGGCGCTGGCGTCCGGTTCACCCCGGCAGATCATCAACCACGTGATGAAGCTGACCGGGCTGGATGGCGTATTCGAGGCGATTGTCTACGCCGACGATATGCCTAACGGCAAACCCGCGCCGGACGTGTATATCGAAACGCTGCGGCGGCTGAACGTGCCGCCGGAACGCGCCGTCGGCATCGATTTCCGCTATCGCCGGAAGTGGCGGCGCTGGCGCACCGTCAGATTGAGTCGCTGGAAGAATTTTCGGTGGAGATAGTCAAAAACATAACACAGAGACTCTGAGGTTCAGAGGCACAGAGAAAGAATTGTTCTCTGTACCTCTGTGTCTCTGTGCCTCTGTGTTACGCTTTTACGCTTACCCTATCGCGCCGCCGGTGGTCATGGCGAGGCCGCGCTCGTCCGCCACTTTTTGCGCGTAGGTATCGGCGCGGTAAGCGGCGATAGGGTCTACCGGCACGCCCAGTTCTTCCCGCACCTGCATCAGCAGCGGACGCACGTCGGTCTGGAAGGCGTCCACCAGCACGCTGTGCGCGCCCAGCACGTCCCCGGCCAACTGGCGTTCGCGCAGCGTCTCGCGGTCAACGATCAATGCTTTGGCGTAGGCCGTCTGGCAGTTCAGCACGCTGACCAGCATCGCTTCCAGCTTCGGTTCGATGTTGTGGCTCTGGTCAATCATGTAGGCCACATCCTTCGCGCCCTCGCCCGCCGCCACCAGTTCGTTGTAAATCTCGAACAGTTCAAACGGGTTGTTGGTGCCAACGATCAAATCGTCGTCGGCGTAGCGCCGCGCGTTGAAGTGGAAGCCGCCCAACCGCCCTTCATCCAACAGGAAGGCGACAATGTGCGCGATGTTCGTGCCCTGCGCGTGGTGGCCGGTGTCCACCAGCACCTGCGCCTGATTGCCCAGTTTCAGCGCGGTGGCATACGACATGCCCCAGTCTGCCAGATCGGTGTGATAGAAGGCCGGTTCAAAGAACTTGTACTCGATCAACATGCGCGACCCGGCGGGCAGGTTCGGGTACACCTGGCGCAGCGCGTCTTCCATGCGGTGCTTGCGCTCGCGGATGCTGTCCTGCCCGGCGTAATTCGTGCCGTCAGCAAACCACAGGCTCAGCAGGCCGCTGTCCACCTTCGCCATGATCTCGCAGCATTCGACCATGTGCGCAATCGCTTCCTCACGCACGCTGGCGGACGGATGGGTAATGCTGCCCAGTTTGTACTGGTCGTCCTGGAACAGGTTGGGATTCACCGCGCCGATGGCGATGCCTTGCTCAGCGGCATACTGCTTCATCGCGCCGTAGTCGTCCACCTTGTCCCAGGGAATGTGAATGGCAATCGAAGGCGCGATACCCGACAGCTTGTGGATATAGGCCGCGTCCTGGATCCGCTCCCAGACGTTACGCGCCGCCCCCTGCCAGGCAAACACCTTAAAGCGCGTGCCGCTGTTGCCATAGCCCCACGACGGCGTTTCGATGTGCTGGCGTTTCAGCTTTTCCTTCACGGCGTTCACGTCCACATTTTGCTGCGCCAGACGGTCCGCCAGACGGTCATAATCAGCTTTATAGTCCATGAGGAGGTTTCCCTTTGCTGAAAAAGCGGTACAATAGAGGAGATATAGGTTTCATTTTCCTTCAGTTTATGTCTGAGTGAAAGCTGTGTCAAGTTTATGGCGGAACCTTTGTTCCTCGAGGAACGACGACGAAATATCCTGGAACTGCTGAAGCAGCACGGGCGTGTTTCGGTCAACGCGCTCAGCGATGCCCTCAGTGTTAGCACCGTCACCATCCGGCAGGATTTGCGGGCGCTGGAAGAAGAAGGACTACTGGAACGCACCTACGGTGGTGCGGTGTTACGCTCGACGCCACCACCGATTGCGGAACTTTCGTTTGAAACAAGGCGGGAAAAACTCCACGCGGAGAAGGACGCGATTGGCCGGGCGGCGGCAGCTCTGGTGCAGGATGGTTATGCCATCGCGCTCGACGCCAGCACCACCTCGTATGCTATCACACCCTATCTCAAACGCTTCGATAGCCTGACCGTCGTCACCAATAGCCTGATTATCGCCCAGGCGTTCCTGCATACACCCCGGATTCAGGTGCTGCTGCCCGCCGGCAGGCTGCGGCGGGATTCGGTTTCGATTAACGGGATGGTGGATACGCTGCCCACCATCAATCTTAATATCGGCTTTTTTGGCGCGCGCGGCGTGACCTGGGAAGCCGGCATCACCGAAATCAGCCACGATGAAGCCGAAATCAAACGCACGCTGATTCGCCGCTGTATCCAGCCGGTGATTGTGGTGGACAGCAGCAAATGGGGGCAGATCGCGCCATATACTTACCAGGACGCGCGGGACGTAGCGCGTATCATCACCACCGACAATGCGCCAGGAGAGATGGTTGACCAGTTCCGGGCGGCAGGGACAGTAGTAGACTGCGTTTCCGTCGAACGTCCGTAACGTTGCGCCATTTTTCTCAATGTTGACAACCGCTTTCGGCTGCGTTATAAATTGAAAGCAAACGAAACAAAGTTATCAATCCTCAGTTGTCAGTTGTTCGTTTTAAAGACCTTAAAATTTGGGTGAAAAGGGACTCGTTAGACGTGCCGATTTTATTAAATAAGATGGATTGAAGCATGCCGCAGAACCTGTGGAATGATGAAGACGCCAGACGCCTGCCTGATCTCGATGGGCTGGTTTACCGGAGCAATCTGTTAGGGCGTGACCGCGCCGTTGTCAACATTTACGGCGGCAACACCAGCGCCAAGCTGACCTGCACGGATCACGTTGGCCGTGAAACAACCGTGCTGGCGGTGAAAGCGTCCGGGTCGGACGTGGCAACGATCAAGGAAAAGGGGTTTGCCCTGCTGCGGCTGGCTGAGATCGAGCCGCTGTTCCAGCGTGAAGCCATGACCGACGAGGAGATGATTGAGTATCTCAATCGCACTGCCTTCGAGCCGGGCCGCCCGCGCCAGAGTATCGAAACGCTGCTACATGCCTTTGTGCCCTATAAACACGTTGACCACACCCATCCGGACGCGGTCATCAGCCTCGCCTGTTCGCCAGACGCGGAAGCGACGGCCCGCGCCGTGTATGGCGAGCGCATGGCATTTGTGCCGTATATCCGCCCCGGCTTCACGCTCAGCAAGTGGATCGGGCAGAAAGTCCGCGAGAATCCGCAGATCGAATGTGTGGTGATGGGCAAACACGGCCTTGTCACCTGGGCCGATGACTCCAAAACCTGCTACGACAATACCATCCGCATCATTCAGGAAGCGGAAGATTACATTCAGGCGCAGCGCAGGGGCAAGCGCGTATTCGGCGCGCTGACCGTTCCCGCCTTAAACACCGAGGAACGCCGGAACATCATGGCTGAAGTGCTGCCCGTCATTCGCGGGGCAGCCTCGCAGCACGCCAGCGCGATTTTGAGCTACGACGACAGCGACGTCGTGCTGGACATGGTCGGCAGCGAGCAAACCGGCACCGTCAGCCAGCTTGGCGCGGCCTGCCCCGACCATCTGGTCCACGTCAAACGCCAGCCGTTGTACGTGGACTGGAAACCCGCCGACGGTGTGGAGGCGCTGAAAGCGCAAGTTAAAGACGGCATCGCCGCCTATGAGCAGCGTTACCGCGACTACTTTGAAACCAACAGGGAACCCGGCGACGAGATGGGCAACCCCGCGCCGCGTGTGATTCTCATTCCCGGCCTGGGCATGGTCAACACCGGCAAGGACGCGCAGAACGCCGACGTCAGCCGCCAGTTGTACCACCGGGCGATTGAGGTCATTGGCGGCAGCGAGGCGCTGGGCGGCTTCACCAGCCTGACGGCGAAGGAAGCCTACGACATCGAATACTGGCCGCTGGAACTGTACAAGCTCAAACTTGCGCCCCCGCCCCGTGACTTCGCCGGCAAGGTGGTGCTGATTACCGGCGCGGCCAGCGGCATTGGCCGGGCCACCGCCTACCGGCTGGCGCAGGACGGCGCGCATGTCGTCGTGGCAGACATCAACCGCGAGGGCGCGGAAACCGTCGCTGCTGACATTACCAGGCAGTTCGGCTTCAAACGGGCGATTGCGACGCATACCGATGTAACTGACGAGGCCGCCGTGATCGAAACCCTGCGGCAGACCGTTTTGGCCTACGGCGGGCTGGACGTGCTGGTGAACAATGCCGGTATCGCCGGCGGCGCGGCCATCGAGGACACCACGCTGGAGATGTGGCAGAAGAACATGGACATCCTGGCGACCGGCTACTTCCTGATGGCGCGGGAAGCATTTAAGGTGATGAAGGCGCAGGGCATCGGCGGCGCGATGGTGTTTGTTGGCAGCAAAAACAGCATCAGCCCCGGCAAGGGCGCGACCGCCTACAGCGCGGCCAAAGCGGCGGAACTCCATCTGGCGCGCAGCCTGGCGGAAGAAGGCGGGCCATATGGTATTCGCGTGAACAGCGTGCTGCCGGACGCGGTGATTCGCGGCTCCGGCATCTGGGACAGCCAGTGGAAAGAAGCGCGGGCGAAACAGTACGGGATTAAGGAAGACGACCTGAACGACTACTACCGTCAGCGCAATACGCTCAAGGTCGAAATTCTGCCGGAAGACGTGGCGGAAGCGATTGCCTTCCTGGCCGGGCCGCGCAGCGCCAAGACCACCGGCGGCATTTTGACGGTAGATGGCGGCGTGCCAACCGCCTATGTGCGGTAACGGCGGCAGAAACGACCGTGATGTAGGGGCGGGTTTATAAACCCACCCCTGCGGAAAACAACAGGTGATCGTAGGGACACGATATATCGTGTCCCCAGTAAAAAAAGGTTTATCGCAAATAGGGTTTGCAGGCAACATGGCTTCAAAAAATGTGATTGCGGTTGACCTGGGCGCGGAGTCCGGGCGGGTGATGCAGGTGAGCTACGACGGCCACCGCCTGCAACTGGAAGAAAAACACCGCTTCCCGACCGGCGGCCTGACCGTCGGCAAAACGATGTACTGGGACATCCTGCGGCTGTGGCAGGACATCACCAATGGCATCAAAGCGGTGGGCGCTGCCGGCTCGATTGGCGTGGATACCTGGGGCGTGGACTTTGCCCTGCTCGACCGGGACGGCAACCTGCTGTCAAACCCGGTGCATTACCGTGACCCGCGCACCGATGGCATGATGGACTGGGTCTTCGAGCGTGTGCCCCGCCGCGAAGTATTTGAGCGTACCGGCATCCAGTTCATGCAGTTGAACACACTCTATCAGCTTGCCAGTCTGTCGTGCCGGAAAAGCCCCCTCCTGGAGATTGCCGATAAATTCCTGATGCTGCCTGACCTGCTGAATTACTGGCTCAGTGGCGCGACCGTCAGCGAATTCACGATTGCCACGACGACCCAGTTTTACAGCCCGCATACGGGCACGTGGGATACTGACCTGCTGGCGCGCATCGGCATCCCAACGCACATTTTCCCGCACATCGTGCCTTCAGGGACAAAATTGGGTGACTACAACGGTATCCCGGTGATTGCCCCCGCCTGCCACGATACCGGCAGCGCGGTCGCCGCCGTGCCGACCACAACGAAGGATTATGCTTATCTCAGCAGCGGCACCTGGAGTCTGCTGGGATTGGAACTCGACCAGCCGGTTATCACCGACGCCGCCTATGAAGCGAATGTCACCAACGAAGGCGGCGTGGGTGGCAGGTTCCGCTTCCTGCGGAACATCACCGGCCTGTACCTGATTCAGCAGAGCCGCCTGACGTGGCAGGAACAGACCGGCAAACGGTACGAGTATGCCGAACTGGCGGCACTGGCCGAAGCCGCCGAGCCGTTCCGGTCACTGTTTGACCCCGATGATAAGGACTTCCTGCTGCCCGGTGACTTCCCGGCGCGTATCCGGGCGTTCTGCCAGCGCACCGGCCAGCCGCAGCCGGAAACAGTGGGGCAGGTGACCCGCGCGATTTACGAGAGTCTGGCGTACAAGTACCGTTATTTCCTGGATAAGTTGGTCGCCGTGTCGGGTCAGCCGGTCGAACGGCTACACATCATCGGCGGCGGGTCGCGCAATGGGCTGCTGAACCAGATGGTCGCCAATGCCATCGCCCGCCCGGTTGTGGCCGGCCCTGCCGAAGCGACGGCGATGGGCAACGCGCTGGTGCAGTTGATGGCGCTGGGCGAATTTCAAACGCTGGCGGAAGCGCGTGCGATGCTCAGCCGCAGCGCCGAAACCATCACCTACGAGCCGCAGACCGTGGCCGCCTGGGAAGACCAGTACGAACGCTTTAAGAGTCTGTTGGTGGTGAAATAGTCACCAGTCGTCAGTCTACAGTCCAAGCATATTGAACCGAAGATGGATGACTTGGGACTTCAACCGCAATTTGGCTGGCGTTCTGGAAGCTGTAAAAGACAATCTGAAGACTGTAGACTGAAGACTATAGAGCGGGCGCGGGGGGCGCGCTTCAGTAGAAAGTAAAAGGATGAATGGCAGCAATTCTCGAACTGGAGAACATCAGCAAGCAGTTTCCCGGCGTCAAGGCGCTGGACAACGTTCACTTTGAGGTGAACGCGGGGGAAGTCCACGCCCTGCTGGGGGAAAACGGCGCCGGCAAGTCCACGCTGATTAAGATCATCTCCGGCGTGCATAAGCCGGACACCGGCACAATGAAGCTGGACGGTCAGCCGGTGTCCTTCAACAACCCGCGCGAGGCGCAGCAGGCCGGCATCGCCACGATTTACCAGGAACTCAGCCTGTACCCGGAACTGACGGTAGCGGAAAACATCTTCATGGGCCACGCGCCGCGCCGGAAGTTTGGGCCGTTTGAAGCAGTGCAGTGGGGCAAAGCCAACGAACAGGCGCGGGAAATCCTGGCGTCGCTCGACATTCACGATCTGGATGTGCGGCGCAAGGTGGGCACGCTCACCGTCGGCAACCGCCAGCGGGTGGAAATTGCGAAGGCGCTGTCGCTCAACGCGCGCATCCTGATTATGGACGAGCCAACGGCGGCGCTGACCGAAGCTGACGTGGTGCGGCTGTTTGACATCGTACGGAAACTGCGCGAACGCGGTGTGGGCATCATCTACATCAGCCATCGCCTGCACGAAGTGTTTGAACTGGCCGACCGCGTGACCGTCCTGCGCGATGGGCAGTACGTCGGCACCCGACCGGTTGATAAAACCCTCACCGAAAATGATCTGGTGAGCATGATGGTTGGCCGCACGATTGACAACCTGTTCCCGAAGCTGGATACCGAGATTGGACCGCCGGTGCTGGAAGTGCGCCACCTGTCCCGCAAACCGATGACGCGCGACGTGAGTTTCAAAATCTGCGCGGGCGAAATTGTCGGGCTGGCCGGGCTGGTTGGTTCGGGGCGCAGCGAAGTAGCGCAGGTTATCTTCGGTATCAACCCGGCGGAATCAGGTGAAATCCTGATTGATGGCAAGCCGGTGACGATCAAAAACCCCGGCCAGGCCATGAATCATGGCATTGCCTACGTGCCGGAAGATCGCGGCACGCAGGGGCTGGTGCGGCAGATGCGCATCCGTGAAAACGTGTCCATGTCGGTACTGAAAGCCATCCGCGCGGGCATTTTTATCAACCGCCGTGCCGAACGCAGCCTCGCCGTCAGCACCATCAAACAGTTGAACATCCGCGCTTACAGTATGGAACAGGTGGTTAACAAGCTGTCCGGCGGCAACCAGCAGAAAGTCGTCGTGGGCAAGTGGCTGGCGAGCAAGCCGCGCATCCTGATTATGGACGAACCCACGCGTGGCATTGACGTGGGCGCGAAGGCCGAGATTCACCGGCTGATGAGCGAACTGGCGCGCGAAGGGCTGGCCGTGCTGATGATTTCCAGCGAACTGCCGGAAATCCTGGGCATGAGCGACCGCATCCTGGTCATGCGCGGTGGCAGGATTGTCGCGGAGTTCTCGCGGGACGAAGCCACGCAGGAGCGTATCGCCACCGCCATGATGAGCGAAAGCATCAGCGCCAATGGCAGTTCAGCAACCGAAGCAGCACTGAGTGGAAGTAAAGCATTATGACAGCAGCAACGCTACGGGTTGGTTCGCGCCGTTCTTCATGGAGCGACCTTCGTTCGCTGGTCGGCGGGCAGGAGGGGGCGCTGGTCCTCAGCCTGATTCTCCTGGTGGTCTTTGTTTGCAGCG
>JACRPS010000013.1:0-8966 GCA_016223085.1 Chloroflexota bacterium | reverse complement strand
ATTGGCATGAGCGCGGTAATCATCTCCGGCAACATTGACATCTCGGTTGGCGCGATGATCGGTGTGCTGGCGACCATCGGCGGCCAGCTTTCCAGCACCCCCGGCGTTCCAGTCTGGGCAGCGTGGGTGGTGCCGGTGCTGGTCGGGCCGCTGATCGGGTCGGTGACGGGTTTTCTGGTAGCCTACCTGCAAATCCCGGCCATCGTGGTGTCGCTGGGCATGATGAGCATCCTCAAGGGCGGCCTGATTCTGGCGACCGGCGGCGTCTGGATTTACGGAATGCCGACGGAATACAAGTTGGCCCAGCAGGATTTCCTGGGCCTGCCCGTGCCGGTCTATTTCATGATTATCCTGACGATTCTTGCGGCAATCTGGATGCGCTACTCCCCCGGCGGGCGCGCCATTTATGCGGTTGGGGGCAACAAAGAGGCAGCGCTGCTGTCCGGCATCTCGCCCAGAGCGACAATCATGAAGGTGTTTATCTTCAACGGCTTCATGGTCGGCATCTCCAGCGTGCTGTTTGCCACGCAGTTCAGTTCGATTCAGTCCACTGTTCCGCCGGGGCTGGAATTAACGATTATCACCTCGGCAGTCGTCGGTGGCGTCAGCATCCTCGGCGGCACGGGCACGGTGATCGGCGCGACGCTGGCAACAATCCTGCTGCGGGCCATCGGCAACGGCATGATCTTTATCAACGTATCGGCGTACTGGCTGCAAGCGGTACAGGGCACGCTCATTCTGGTCACGGTCTTGATTGACCTGCTGCGCCGCCGCCGTCAGGCCGCGCAGGTTCGAGGGTAAACCAACATGGCAGTCAGCGAAAGACAACCATCGCAACTGATGTCCGAACCATCGGGGTTGGGGATGCGGGCGCGCGCCATCGTCCTCAGCAAGGAAGGTATTCTGTTCCTGATTATGGTGGTGGCCGTCATTATCCTGTCGCAGTTGACCGACAAGTTCTGGACGACCAACAACCTGCTCAACCAGCTTCGGCTGGTTGCCGAAATCGGCCTGATGGCGCTGCCGATGACCTTTATCATCATCACCGGCGGTATTGATCTGTCGGTCGGTTCGATCTTCGGCCTCAGCGCGATCATTATGGGCTTCCTCTGGCAGGACTCCGGCTGGCCGCTGGAAGGCGCCATCGTAGCCTGTCTGGTGGTGGGGCTGGTCTGCGGCTTCATCAACGGCTGGTTCATCGTGCGTATCGGCGTGCCGCCGCTGATTATGACGCTGGCGACTCTGGCGCTGTTCCGGGGTGTGGCGCTGGGCATCAGCGAGGCGCGGTCGGCACGCGGTTTCCCACAGTGGTTCTTCCAGCTTGGGCAGGGACAGTTTCTGGGCATACCAACCCAACTCTGGCTGTTGCTGATCGGTGCGATCATCGCCGGCGTGGTGCTGGCGCGAACGCCATTCGGGCGCGGGATTTACGCCATTGGCAACAACGAACTGGGGGCGAAGTTCGCCGGTATCCCGGTCAATCTGTACAAACTCGCCATCTACACCTTCTCCGGCGTTATGGCTGGCCTGGCCGGTTACGTGTTTACGTCCCGCATCAGCACCACCCGCGCGGACATGGGCACGGGCATCGAACTGGACGTGATCGCGGCGGTGGTCCTGGGCGGCACCAGCATCAATGGCGGCAGCGGCAGCATCCTGGGCACGATGATCGGTCTGGTGCTGATTCAACTGCTGAAAAACGGCCTGCTGCTGGGCGGTGTTAAAGGCGACGCGACCATCGTCATTATCGGCTTCATCGTGATCGCCGCCGTGCTGTTGAACAACTACATCCAGCGGCGCACCGGGTCAGCATAAGGGAAAAGTCAGGACACGTCATGCTGTATGCCCACCGGTGAGTTTGTTAGACCTGCGTTAAAAGTCCGGATAGCTGTTGCACGGAACGGGCGATTGGGGTAGCGTTAGAGTAGTACCAACCTATGGAAATAACATGGTAATCAGCCATGTTATTGAACTTAATATCGGCGAGTAGTGGAGGTTTTTCGATGTCCAAGAAAGTGTTTGTAATTGTTCTACTGACCGTGCTGGCGCTCGGCGTCGTGGCGCTGCTGCCCGCTGCTGCCCAGGAAGGCGAACGGTGGGTCGGCGCAGATGATCTGCCAACCAACCCGCTCGAATGTCCGGCGGATGCGCCTGGAGCAGCGATGGCGGCGGAAGCCACTGCCGAGGCAACGATGGAAGCCGAGGCAACGGAAGCGGCTGCTCCAGCCTATAACGGTGGTCAGCCGGTGAACCCGCCGGATAAAGCTGGCCAGCCGATCACCCTGGTGGACATTCCGAAGCTGATCGGTATCGGTTACTTCAACGCCACCTCGAAGGGGATGCAGGAAGCAGCGGCGGAACTGGGCAACGTCACCGTCACCACCGATGGTCCGACGCAGGGTGACATCACCCAGCAGGTTGCCTTCATCGAGCAGTATATCACGCAGGGCGTGGATGGCATTCTGTTCGCCGCCAATGACCCGGTTGGCATTTCGCCGGTACTCCGCCGCGCGCTGGAACAGGGCATTCACGTGGTCGGCTACGACGCCAATAGCGAACCGGACGCCCGCGAATGGTTTGTCAACCAGGCTGAGTTTAATGGCATTGCCAAGGCGATGATTGATAGCATGGCGGCGGAAATCGGCCCGGATGGCACGTTTGCTATCGTCACCAGCTCGTTCACCGCGCCCAACCAGTCGCGCTGGATTGCTGAGATGCAGGCCTACGCCGCCAAGTGCTACCCTGACCTGACGTGGCTGGAAACAGTTGAGTCGCAGGAAGACCAGAACCTGGCCTTCCAGCAGACGCAAACCCTCATCAACAAGTACGGCGCGGACATGGACGGTGTGTTTGGCATGTCGAGCGTGGCCTTCCCCGGCGCGGCAGATGCTGTGACGCAGGCGAACCTGTGCCAGGGTGTCGCCAGTGACGAGGACGCGGTGCATGTCGTCGGCCTCTCGACCCCCAACCAGATGCGTCCGTTTGTGGAATCCGGCTGCGTGAAATCGGTCGTGCTGTGGAATCCGGTTGACCTGGGTTATGCCGCCGTGTACGTGATGCGCGCGGTGGTGGATGGCACGCTGACGCCGGAAAGCACCAGCGTTGAGGCTGGCCGTCTGGGCACGCTCCAGGTCGTCAACGGTAGCGAAATCCTGCTGGGGCCGCCTTTCATCTATACTCAGGAAAACATCGCTGACTTCGACTTCTAGTCGTTGGTAATACCCGTAGGGACACAGCGTGCTGTGTCCCTACCTTGTTTCACCTTTGCGCCTTCGCTACTTTGCATCTTTGCGTTGAGCTTTTGAATCATGAACGCCCCTACTCCGCTTGTCGAATTGACCCGCGCCCTCGGCCAGCCGCACATGAACTATGTCATCATTGGCGAGGGCAACACGTCATTACGGGCTGATACAGACTCGTTCTGGGTGAAGGCCAGCGGCCAGCAGATGCAGAACATTCCGGTGGACGGCTTCGTGCAGGTGCGGTTTGCGCCGATTCTGGCGATGCTCGACGAATCACCCGGCGACCTTGCCGCCCAGAAAGCGGTGATGCAGGCGGCGAAGGTTGACCCCGATTCACCCCGGATGCCGTCGGTCGAGGTCGGTTTCCACGCCATGCTGCTGCACGAATGCGACGTCCAGGTCATCGGCCATACGCATCCGGTTGAAGTCAACCGGATCATGTGCAGCGCCCGGGCGCAGGATTTCGCCGCCAACCGTCTGTTCCCCGACGAGTGCGTGCTGTGCGGCCCGGCCTCCGTTTTTCTGCCATATATTGACCCCGGCCTGCCGCTGGCAGTTGCCATGCGGGAACAGGTGCGGCGCTATCAGGATTCGTGGGGCGAAGCGCCCAAAGTGATACTGCTCGCCAATCACGGCCTGATTGCGCTCGGCCAGACGCCCGCCGAAGTGCTGAATATCACCGCCATGTGTGTCAAGGCTGCCAGCGTGTTTATCGGCGCCTGCGCCGCCGGCGGGCCGGTGTTTATGTCCCGCCAGGACGTGCTGCACATCTGCCGCCGCCCTGACGAAATCTACCGCCGCCAGCAGTTTGTTGAACGTTGAGTTGGTCATAATCCCCTCTTGACCGCCGCGCGCGGTTGGCACAAGATAGTTTTCAGTTATCAGTCTTCCGTCATTAGTCTTTAGTCGGCAGTCTTTTGAATCGTCCGTAGACGAATGACTATTGACTAAAGACCACGGACGATACTCACTCATCACAGGCGAACAGGTAACACTGAGCTATGAAAATCGGCGTACTGGCGCTGCAGGGCGCATTCATCGAACATATCAAAAAGCTGCGAGAGCTGGGCGTGGAAGCGGTTGAGGTGCGGCTGCCGGAAGATTTGGACGGGCTGGATGGCCTGATTATCCCCGGCGGCGAAAGTACCACGATTGGCAAACTGGCGGTCCAATACGGCCTCGTTGAGCCGCTGCGCCGCTTCGCGCAGCGCAAGCCAACGTGGGGCACCTGCGCCGGCATGATCTTTCTGGCGAAGGACATTGGGAATGACCGCCAGCCGCTCCTGGGGCTGATGGATGTCACCGTCAACCGGAACGCCTTCGGGCGGCAGATTGACAGCTTCGAAGCGGATTTGTCCATTGCCGGGCTGGGTGACGAACCGTTCCATGCGGTGTTCATCCGGGCGCCGGTGGTGACCGATGTTCACGATGGGGTCGAGGTACTGGCTCGGCTGGAAGATGGCCGGATTGTGGCCGTGCGCGAGGGGCATTTGCTGGCGACGGCGTTTCATCCCGAACTGACGAATGACCGCCGGCTGCACGAATATTTTGTGGATTTAATCCGGCACAATAAAGCCGAAAACGGTTAAATTCGGGCTTGATTTGCCGTTCACAATCGCCTATAACGTGCTAAAATAGCCCGCGCTTACCGGCCACAAGCAACCAGAGGGGTGCTATGAGCATCTATGACGATCTGCTCTTTTTAGACCAGACCGATGAATATGACGAAGAAGAAGAACTTGAAGACGACGAAGACCTGGACTTTGAGGACGAAGACCTCGACGATCTGGATCTCGATGATGAAGACTTAATCGAGGAAGCACTCGAAGACGACGAAGATTACCTCGATGATGACGGTTACGATATCTCCGAGTTTGAGGACGACGATCTTCTCTACGACGAAGACGATGATGAAGACTTCCTCGACGATGAAGACGAAGAAGAATTCTACGAAGATGAGGACGAGTATTAGTCCACAGCCGTCCTCACTGGTCTGATTCCCATATCCGCCTGTCGGCGCGCAGCCTGGTCGCCGGTTAGCAAACCGCGCGTTTACTGTTCGGCGGCCCCCCCTTTGCCTCCGGTGAGGCATCCGTTAGGCTGTTGTTAGTTATCGCCACTAGATTGTACAATAGCCTTTCCATTGGATGCGTTCAGCGAGGTACCGGGACTGTGAAACAAGCATCATCCCCAATCGCAGCGATCTTAAAATTACTGGTGCGCTGGTGGTGGTTGGTTGCCTTGTCGGTAGCGCTGGGTGTCGGTGTTGGCTTCCTCGTTCGCACCAATCAACCCAATATTTATGTGGCCACAACCCGCGTTCTGTTTGGGCAAAATCTTGCTGGCGGCAGTACCACTTCGGTGAGTTCACTGCAGGAACTGCGCGACTTAATCACGATTTATTCCGGTCTGGTCCGCCTGCCGACCATTTTGCAGCCGGTTATTGATGATCTGGGCCTGGGTATCAACGTTGACCAGCTCAATTACATGATGAGCATCAACGTGATCAGTGACTTGCCGATTCTGGAGATTAAGATAGCTGATACCCAGCAGGGCCGCGCCGCCGATATTGCCAACCGGATTGCCCAGGAATTAATCCGCCAAAGCCCGACCGAACAGGTGTCGCAGGAAACAACCTTCAAGCGCGAGCAGCTGGCCAACATCCAGAAGCAGATTGAAGAACTTCAGAAGCAGTACGACGCCAATATCGCACAGGGCGGCACGCTCACATCTGCCTTTGAGATTGCGCAGAACCTGCAGGAACGGGCCGCGCTGCTGGAAAATTTGCAGCAGCTTCGAACCACCTATGCCGAGATGAGCGCCGGGCTGGCCGACCGGGTGCAGTTCCTGCGTATCTTTGAATTTGCTCGTCCTGAGAATACCGCCGTTATCACCAGTTCAATGATCAGTGTGATTTTGGCGGGCGCGGGTGGCCTGGTGCTGTCGCTGACAACCATCGTGCTGCTGGCCTATTTTGACGACCGTTTGACGTGGCAGGAAGGACAGGAAATTGTGGATGGGGTCAAAGTATTGGGGCCGCTGGGCAAGGTACCCAAACAGCACCTGCCACTGTATCTCATCACCATCCCGCAGGCGGTTGAAAGCGAAGTGATGCGCCAGCTCCGCGCCAAACTGGTGCTGGCAGCCGGCGGGGTTGTGCCCAGGGTCTTAACCGTGACCAGCTATGACTCCGGCGACGGCAAAACGGTCACGTCCTCAAATCTGGCGCTGGCTTTCGCGCAGGCCGGCCAACGCACGCTGCTGATTGATGGTGATCTGCGCAAGGGAAACCTGCACGAGATTTTCCACCTGCCGAATGTCATGGGGCTTTCCGACGTGCTGGCGTCCCACGATGACCTGGCGGCGCTGCTGTCGCGGGCATTGCTGGAAAGCGGCTACGATCATTTGACGATCCTCACTTCAGGGCGGTCAACGGCAGACGCGGCGGCCCTCCTCAGTGGACCGCGCTTCTGCCAGTTGATTGACCTGCTGAAGTCGCAGTTTGATGTGCTGATAATGGACTCGGTTCCCACCGTTGGCGGGCCAGACTCGGCCTTCATGGCGGAGGTCAGTGAAGGCGTGTTGATTATCGCCGACTCCCGGCGGACGACGGGGAAGGCGCTCCAGCGCACGCTGCATGCCTTACAGCAGGCCCGGCGCGTTAATATCTATGGCATCGCCTTCAACCGCGTCTACCTGCAAGTCAGCAGCACCTACAACCGCCCCTACTACCGGCGCACGATTGGCATCAGCCCGGAACGAATGAACCGCGAATTGCGAAACGCCGGTAAACGCGGCCTCAACCTCAACCGCCACATCCTGACCGACCACAGCGGTGAACGCCTGTACTCCATGAAGGCCGCCGCTATTCAACTCGGTATCAGTGAAGACACGTTAAAGGACTGGATTAAAGTGGGGTACATCTCCGCCGTTCGCCGCTGGCCGCGCCAGTGGGTGCGGGAGAGCGATATGCAATCGCTGCTGGAGCGGCTACCACGTCGTCTGGTCGCCTTTGCCGTCGAGCAGCCATCAAATGGCGTGTATCCCGAAGCAGCGGCGGCAGTTGATGGCGACCCCTCACTGCCAAGCCGGCTGCGCGATCAGCGTAATGCCCTGCTGGAATTTGTCGGCGAAGCTAAACCCGGTGAAGAACCCGGCGAAACCCGTTAGCCCTGGCAGGGTGATGTATGCTGTATGCCCTTTTTGGTCGGCGCGTCTGGATCGGCCAGTTGCGCTATCAACTGTTTGACCGCCACTATAACCTGACGCTGCGAGTCGGTATGGTTCTCCTGTGCCTGGGGCTTACCCTGGCCTCGGCCTTCCTGTTTCGTACCAGCCGGCTACAGGGGATGGATGTTCTTCCTGGTCTGATGCCGGTGCTAATCGGGGTCGGGCTGGCTGGTGCCCTCATTTCTTACTACCACTTACCGACAATCGTGTTACTGCTTCTCCCGGTTTCCACCCTGCTGGCGGACGGAATCAATACGGGAACAGGCACAAAAATCAGCTTTACGTTCCTGCTGCTCCACGCGTTGGTGGGCATGTGGCTGTTTAAAAACGTGGTGGTCAACCGCCGCTTTGACATACCGCGAACGCCGGTTACCTTGCCGGCTACATTGTTTATCATCACCATCGCCATCTCGTTTTTCTGGGGCAGCGGTTATGTTGAGGCAGACGCACGACCGTTTTTGGAAGAAAAACTGTTCCCGCGTTTGATGACGACTGCGGTTCTGATCGTTTCACCGCTGACGTGTCTGCTGTTCGCAGCCCAGTTCCAACCACAGCGCCATACGCGCTGGGTTATCTGGTGGTTCCTGGGTGTCGGCGTTGTTTTTCTGGTCGCTCGTCTGGCCCTCGGCGAAGTGCCGTCACCATTGAACGCCAAAGGGCAGTTCCCGGCCTGGATTGGCGCTCTGGCTGCTGGACAGCTGTTCTTTAATCGCAGCCTGAAACGACTGACCCGGCTGTTGCTCGTCGGCATCTTGCTGGGATGGCTATACGTTACGCTGATCCTGGGGCAAACATGGTTAAGCGGTTGGCTGCCGCTGCTGGTAGTCCTGGTTATCCTGATCGCCCTGCGTTCTCGCTGGCTGCTGGCAGCAGTATTGATTATTGGTGTGATCGTGATCGCCGCCAACTGGGATGTAGTCGAAGCCCGTTTCAGCGGGGAAAACCAGGAATCGGGCACGTCACGAACGGTGGCCTGGAACAACACCTTTAATGTTGTTGAAGGCCATTGGCTGTTTGGCACTGGCCCTGCCGGTTACGCGTTTTATTTTACCGCGCGTCTGACCGGCTTCTTCCAGTTTTCGCACAATAACTATATTGATATTCTGGCGCAACTGGGCATTACCGGCTTGATCGCCTTCGTCTGGATCTGGCTGGCAATCAACTGGTTTAACATCCGGGGCTACCGTCGAATGCCAAAAGACGGCAGCCCGCAACACGGACTGGCTGCTTCGATTGTAGCGATCAACCTCACTACGCTCGTTGTCATGATGCTGGGGGACTGGGTAACACCATTCACCTATACCCAGGGGCTGCAGGGGATTGATTACACAATCTGGGCCTGGTTGTTTGCCGGTTTAGGGCTGGCACTCCACGGTCGTTCGCAGGCGCTCAACACAAACGATGAAAGTGCAGGATGATGAAACAGATCGGTCTGCTCTTGCGAATCATGTTGTATGTACTGGTGGCGTACCTGGGTGTTGCGCCAGCAGCTGC
>JACRPS010000009.1 GCA_016223085.1 Chloroflexota bacterium | reverse complement strand
CCGCTTCCAAACTGCTGCCCTCAGCCGCAGCTTTCAGCAGCACATTCAGCACCTGCTCGGTGGTGCAGCGATAGCCTTCCGTTTTCAAACTCAGGTGGCTGTGCAGCGTTTCCAGCATCGTTTGATGTACGTCTTCCGCTTACAGTTGATTTTTCGGTATGATCGTCATGACTTGGTTCGGCTAGGTTGGTGTGGTAACCAAACCCTACCCGTTCCAAGTCCCTTGTCAAGTCCGTCTCAACTTTCGTGATTCACTGAATATAGCAATATATATCCTCCTGTTATCATCGCCATA
This sequence comes from Chloroflexota bacterium, assembly GCA_016223085.1. Lineage (GTDB taxonomy): Bacteria > Chloroflexota > Anaerolineae > Aggregatilineales > Phototrophicaceae > CFX2. The sequence goes on along the minus strand of JACRPS010000009.1, from coordinate 22,208 downwards.
CTTCGTCCTTGCACTCCTGCTACTGGGAATATCTAATCCTTTTCGAACCTCGAAATTTCCTTATCATCGCTTCATCGTTGTATTGAGCCTTGTATCTATCATTCTTTCAGGGTGGATGTGGAAGCGGTTTATAGACAGTACCCATCAATCTTTTAATCCTTCCCCTGAAACAGAATATACAGAGACAAGTTACATGGGTAATGTTTCGCCCGCCTCAACCCAATTTACAGGTGCGTGGTTTGGCGGTTGTTTTGGTGGTTTTGCCGTACTCTCGTTGGGGTATGCACTGATGATATCGAGCACAAACATAGCCAGAGATAGTGATTCACTCAACACATAGTACCGCTTACCCGGCTGCCGGCTGCGCCAGCGTCTCGGTCAAACGGTAAATCGCGCAGCCCGCCTCAATCCCGGGGCCAATCTGCTCCGCATGTTCCTGCAAGGTAGCCGCGCAAAGCGACACTCTGCTCGTACAGGGTTGTATCGTACATCACAAAATATTCACCCCCCTGCCGGTAATATTCGCGCAGGACGGCGGGCAGTAGCCGGATCGAGGAGGCGGCGCGCCAGCGCATAAAACAGCACCAGGGTGCCGACGCTGAAAGCAAAAGACAGCAGCAGCCCCAGTTCAATCTGCTCGCCAAACAGCTTATATAAGACGGCGGTCAGGAAGGGATACAGCTGGAATTCCGTTTCGACATAGCCCGTACCGCTGCCGCGCCAATGGATCTGGGGATAGAACAGATTGAGCCGATTATAGACCAGATTGTGCGCGATAGAGGCTGTATCCGTTTGACGCCAACTGGTATACTGAAACCCGTTTGAATCGGCTGCAAAAATGAATGGAATAAGGATCAGAAGGGCAAGGGCTAACAGCAGCAGGAATATCTGCTCCGGCGACAAACGAAATATTTTTCCTTTGGTTACGCCTTGTGTGAAGCGGTAACGCGAGGATGCAAAGAACGTCATTGAACGTACTCCCCGGTGAGTTGTTCAGGTTTCAGCTAATGCTATGCTAAATCACCTAATAAATAACTAAAAAAGCACTTTTATTTCGAACAGAACTAACACGAAACCAGCGACCCTGTTTGAGGCAACCACATGACCTACAACTTCGACCAACGAATCGAACGGCGCGGCACGGGCAGCGTGAAATGGGAATGGTACGGCGAGGACGTGCTGCCGCTGTGGGTGGCGGACATGGATTTCGCCTCACCCGCGCCGGTCATTGAAGCGTTACAGCGGCGCGTGGAGCACGGTATCTTTGGTTACGATTTTGACCCGAAAGCCTTAAAAATCCTCATTCAGGAACGGCTGGCGCGGCTGTACCAGTGGGAAATCGAACCGGAACAGATCATATTCCTGCCCGGCGTGGTCAGCGCCTTTAATGTCGTGAACCGCGCCATTGGTGAGGCCGGCGACGCGGTGCTGATGCAGCCACCGGTGTACCCGCCCTTCCTGTCCGCGCCCGGCAACTTCGGCAAAACAGCCGCTTATGCCGAACTGGATTGTATGGTGGACGGTCAACTGCTCCACTACTACATCAATTTCGAGGCGTTTGAAGCGGCCATCACCCCACGCACGCGGCTGTTTATGCTGTGCAACCCGCATAACCCGGTCGGGCGTGTGTTCACCCGCGACGAACTGGCGCGGCTGGCAGCCATCTGCGACCGCCATAACCTGATGATCTGCTCCGACGAAATTCACTGTGATCTGCTGCTGGACGATCACCGGCATACGCCCATCGCATCACTGTCGTCCGAAATCGCACAGCGCACGATCGCGCTGATGGCCCCCAGCAAGACGTTTAACATCCCCGGCCTGGCGTGCAGTTTTGCCATCGTGCCGAACGCGGATATGCTCAAGCGGATGCAGGCCGCAGCGGTCGGTACAGGGCACGTGAGCGCACTCGGCTTCACGGCAGCGATAGCAGCCTACCGCGACGGTCAGCCCTGGCTGGACGAACTGCTGGCCTACCTGACCGCCAACCGCGATTACCTGACGGCCTACGTGCAGGCGCATTTCCCGAACGTACCCCTCACTCACCCCGAAGGCACGTATCTGTCGTGGCTGGACTGGCGCGCCGTGGCGCTGCCGGATACGCCGTTTAAGTTCTTCCTGGAACAGGCGAAGGTGGCGCTGTTTGCCGGCGAACCGTTCGGGCCGGGCGGCGCGGGCTTTGTCCGGCTGAACTTCGCCTGCCCGCGTTCGCTTCTGGAAGAAGCGCTGGAACGGATGCGCGCAGCCATCACGCAGGCTGTGGGCTGAGTATGCCTATCGCTCAGTCTGCTGCAAGCTGCCCGGACAGACAAGATGGGAGAAATGCAGAGCCGGAACAGGTTTAAGGGTATTTTGGCAAAAACCGCCCCACAATAATCATGAACGTATAATTTTTGTTCAGCTATTGGAGGGGAGTATGATTAAACCGTCAGATATTCAGGCTCGTTTACGGCTGTTCCGCTATGGCCTAGTGGTCCTCGTCGTGGTCACGTTTGTGGTCAGCCTGCTGGCGCCGTTCTTCGCGCTGCGGGGTGCGGGGCAGGCCGCGCCGCCCATCACGGACTTTCTGGGGACAGCGGTCATCTTTACCCTGGTCGTCGCCGTCATCGCCATCGTACTCTACTTCGCCTACCAGTATTTCCTGAATCGCACCCCCTCCGGCGGCGGTACCGCTTCCTGACCGATCAACAACAAGAGGCCGGTGTTGCTTACCGGCCTCTCGTTCTGCTTTTTACTCGGAACTCATCCCTCGGAACTCGGCACTGCCCTAATTCGGCCAGCCGCCCCGCCGCATCTGCCCCTGGCTGCCGGGACGCCGGTTCAGCGGGTGGTCGCGGCCTTCCAGCAGGGCGCGGCGCGCCTTCTGCACGTCGCTTTCGTGTTTCAGCAGTACCGTCAGGGTCGTTTCCAGCGTGTGTTTATCCAGCGTGTCGGCGTTCATCATCACCAGCGCCTTCGCCCAGTCAATCGTTTCCGACACGCTCGGACTCTTCTTCAGGTCCATCTGCCGCAGGCTCTGCACCACGTCAACCGCCTGCTGCGCCAGCTTGGCGTTCAGTTCCGGCACGCGCATTCGCACGATGCGCATTTCCGATTCGTGGTTGGGGTAGTCAATAAACAGGTACAGGCAGCGCCGTTTCAGCGCCTCCGACAGTTCGCGGGTGTTGTTACTGGTCAGCAGCACCGTCGGCGTGTGTTTCGCAACAATCGTGCCCAGTTCCGGCACGGACACCTGGAAGTCGCTCAGGATTTCCAGCAGGAAGGCTTCAAACTCGGCGTCGGCGCGGTCAATCTCGTCAATCAGCAGCACCACCGGCTCCGCCGACGTGATGGCCTGCAGCAGGGGGCGTGGCAGCAGGAAGCGCTCGGAGAAAAAGACGTTTTCCTCCTGCCCCAGCCGGTCGGCGGCCTGCGACAGCGTTTCGGCATTGGCGAGCAGTTCGCTCAGCTTATCGCGTAAAAGCTGCGTGTACAGCATTTGCTTGGCATATTCCCACTCGTACAGCGCCTTGCTTTCGTCCAACCCTTCGTAACATTGCAGACGAATAAGCCGCCGTCCGTTCGCCTTGGCCCAGGCTTTCGCCAGTTCGGTTTTACCAACACCCGCTGGGCCTTCCGCCAGAACGGGTTTTTCGAGCTTATCGGCCAGGAACATCACTGTCGAAATCTCATCGGTTGAAATGTACTGCTGCTGTCCCAACGCCTGGCTGACCTGGCCTATATCAGTAAACATCGTCCCTCCGCACCGTTGGTCGGTCTTCAAACAAAACGAGGAGAGCAACCTCTCCCCCTCAGCATACACCCAGAATTGTAAACTGTCGAATAGAGCGACCTGAGCCGTAGCTAAAAAGGCTGCGTCCGGTCGGGCGCATCCGTTCCGATCTGCTCGTCGGTTTTGCCAAAGCGCCGGGTGCGGCGGCTGTATTCGCGGATGGCTTCAAGAAGCTGCTCTCGGTCGAAGTCCGGCCAGTAGGTGGGGGTGAAGTAATATTCGGCGTAGGCCGCCTGCCAGATGAGGAAGTTGCTGGCCCGCAGTTCTCCGCTGGTACGGATGATGAAGTCGGGGTCGGGCAGGCCGCTGGTGTACATGTAGCGGTTCACCACATCTTCGTTGATTTCCTCCGCCGGGATGCCCGCTTTGACGATTTCCCGCACGGCATGGATGATCTCGTCGCGTCCGCCGTAGTTAAACGCCACATTGAGAATCAGGCGGTTGTTGTCCTTCGTATACTCGCAGGCGTCCTTGATCTTGCGCAGCAGTGCCGGCGACAGCCGGTCGGTGCGCCCGATGTGGCGAATCTGCACGCCGTTGTCGTGCAGTTCCTGGAGTTCGCGGTCAATCACTGTTTCGAGAATCGTGAGCAGCAACCGCACTTCCAGCGGCGGACGCCGCCAGTTTTCGGTCGAGAAAGCGTAAATCGTCAGGATTTCCACGCCGAATTCAACACACGCCTTGATAATCCGCCGCAGATTTTCCGTGCCCTGGCGATGGCCTTCGGTGCGGGGCAGGCCGCGTGCCTTCGCCCAGCGGCCATTGCCGTCCATGATAATGCCGATGTGCCGGGGAACACGCTCCGGCAGTATCAAAGGTTGTTCCTGGTCTCGCGCAACAGCAATCATCGGTTAATCCTCACCCACGCGCCCCATCCGGTGACAACGGCGCTTCGTCTGTAGCAGATGATACACACTGGCCTCGCTTATTCCTTACAGCGCCGCTGGCAGGGACATGGCACGCCATGTCCCTACACTTCCATGATCTCTTTTTCCTTGTGTTTGCCCAGTTCTTCAATCTGTTCGATGAACTGGTCGGTCAGCTTTTGCACCTCGGCTTCGCCGCGTTCCAGTTCGTCTTCGGAGATCATGCCCTCTTTCTCGAACTCTTTCAGGTCATCGTTGGCGGCACGGCGGATATTGCGCATGGCGACGCGGGCTTCCTCCATCCGTTTGTGCAGGAACTTCACCAAATCCTGGCGGCGTTCCCGCGTCAGCGGTGGCATATTCAGACGAATCACGTCGCCGTCCACCGCCGGGTGAATGCCGATATTGGAGGTTTGAATCGCCTTCTCAATGGATTTTACGGCGCTTTTGTCATAGGGCCGTATGAGGATTTGCATTGCTTCCGGCGTGGAGATGTTCGCCAGTTGGCGCAGTTCCGTTTCCTGGCCGTAGTAATCCACCACCAGCCGGTCAACCAGCGCGGTACTGGCGCGACCGCCGCGAATACCGTGCAGGTCCTGCTCGAACACGTGCAGGCTGGCCTTCATCTTGTCCCTGGTTTCCTTGACGATGTCGTTAATCATGGCTCACCACCTCTCCGAAGAAATGTAGTTCCAAGTTCCTAGTTCCGAGTTAAGAAAAAGCGTCTTCGTTTTTCAACTCGGCACTCGGAACTCACCAACTCGGAACTTCCTAAGCATGTTCCCACCCCTGCCAGCCGCGCGACTGCCAGACGGCGTACAGCGCCACCGAACCGGCGGTGGCGACGTTCAGGCTGGCGATATGGCCGCGCATCGGCAGCGTCAGCAGCAGGTCGCAGGTATCGCGCACCAGCCGGCGCATCCCTTCGCCCTCGCTACCCAGTACCAGCCCCAGCGCCATGTCCAGCTTCGTGCTGTCAATTGGGCGCAGATCGGGGCCGGCTTCCAGTCCAATAATCCAGATGTCCTGCTCTTTCAGGTCTTTCATGGTGTTGACGAGGTTCGTTACCTGCGCCACGTGCAGATATTCCACCGCGCCGGACGATGCATTGACGACGGCGGGCGTCACACCCACGCCGCGCCGTTCCTGCAAGATCACGCCATGCACGCCGACCGACTCCGCCACACGCAGCAGCGTGCCGACGTTCTGCGGGTCTTTCAGCAGGTCCAGCACCAGGATAAACGGCTTTTCGCCGCGCTGCGCTGCCAGCGACAGGATGTCCTCCACGTCGGCATACGGATACGACGCGACCCGCAGCGCCGTGCTCTGGTGGTTGCCGCCCTCGGCCAGATCATCCAGAATCCGGCGCGGCATCCGCTGGATTTTTACGCCGCGTTCCTGCGCCGCTTTGATGATCTGGGACACCATGCCGCGCTCTTCGACATTTTCCGCCAGCAAAAGCTGTTCCACGCTGCGCCGCCCCGCTCGCAGCGTTTCCATCACTGCCCAGTGCCCGTAGACGAACTCCGCCATCTTCTTTAGTCCTGAGTTTTGAGTACTCAGTACTGAGAACTGCGTCACTAAGTACTGAGGTTTTAACTCAGCACTCAGCACTCAGCACTCAGCACTTAGGAAACCCGCCATACCGTACCGTCAGGCCGGTCTTCGAGAATCACGCCCAACGCCTTCAACTCGTCGCGGATGCGGTCGCTGGTGGCGAAGTCCTTTTTCCTGCGCGCCTCGGCCCGCAGGCTGATGAGCAGTTCCACCAGACCGGCTTCGCGTTGGCCGTTGCTGCTGGCGGTGTCCTGCGCCGGAATCAGCCCCAGCACGTCGCCCGCCAGTTGCTGATACGTCTGCTCAATCGTGTCCAGCGTGGCGCGCCCCACCGGCGACCCGCTGTTCAGCAGCGTGTTCACGTCGCGCGTCAGTTCCTGCAGCGCGGCGACTGCCTTTGGCGTGTTGAAGTCGTCATCCATTGCGGCCTTAAAGTCGGCTTTCGCCTGCTCCAGCCGGGGCAGGATGCCGTTACCGGCGTCACCGTCCGGCGCGCTGGCTTTCATCTGCCGCGCCAGCCGCACCGCGCCGTACAGCCGTTCCCAGCCGCCCGCAGCCGCCATCAGCGCCTCGTCGGTGAAATCCACCGGGTTGCTGTAGTGGGCGCTGTACACAAACATGCGGATGACTTCCGGGCGGTGCTGCTTCAGCGCGTCCTTGATGGTGATGAAATTGCCCAGGCTCTTGGACATCTTGATGCCATCCACCGTCAGGCTGCCCGTCAGAATCCAGTAGCGCGCGAATGGCGCTTCATTGGCGCACTCGCTCTGCGCGATCTCCGACTCGTTGTGCGGGAAGATGTTATCCACGCCGCCGCCGTGAATGTCGAAGGTCGCGCCCAGGTACTTCTTCGCCATCGCGGAGCATTCGATGTGCCAGCCGGGGAAACCCTCGCCCCAGGGCGAGTCCCAACGCAGGATGTGTTCCGGCTCGGCTTTCTTCCACAGCGCGAAGTCTTCAGGATTACGCTTCTCGTCGCGCACCGCCTCGCGTGAACCCGCCGTTTGCGCTTCGATCTTCCGGTTGGACAGCTTGCCATATTCCGGATCGGTCGTCACGTCGAAGTACACGCTGCCGTTGGCGACGTAGGCATGGCCTTTGTCAATCAGCGTTTGGATCATCCTGATCTGTTCGGGGATATGCCCGCTGGCGCGCGGCGAAATATCCGGCCTGACAACGCCGAGCGCGTCCATATCCTCGAAGTAGCTGCGTGTGTAATGCTCGACAATCTGCATCGGCCTGGCCTGGAGCGCCGCCGCTTTCTTCAAAATGCGGTCTTCGCCGCTGTCCAGCAGATGCCCCACGTCGGTGATGTTCTGCACGTAGAGCACGTCATAGCCGCTGTAACGCAGATAGCGCACGATCACGTCAAACGCGATGTACGTTTTGGCGTGGCCCAGGTGCGCGTAATCCTGCACCGTCGGGCCGCAGACATACATGCCGACGCGCCCTGGTTCCAGCGGGACAAACTCCTGTTTTTCGCGTCCCAGGACGTTATAAATCTTTAAACCCATAACCCGGTTATTTCCTTCGCTTGTGCAAACCAGACTCCACCATTTTAACGCAGAACGCGGGGGTAGCCTATATCAAATTATGGGCCGTCGGAGTGGGGACAAATGCGACGGCGATTTGCTGACGAACGGCAGTGCCAGCCGGCGTTAAAACCGGCACAATAGGGACAGACAAGGATAAGGGGAGGGCGCTATGGCACCGGCGGGTTACCAGATCAGAAACTTTTCCCGATCGCGGCATGGCGCGGTGGCGCTGCTGCGCCTGACCGAACACCATCACACCATTCATGGGCTGATCGAAGCCGACGTGACGGCAGCCCGCCAGTATATCCGCGATCATGAAGCCCGCACCGGCGAGCAGCTTTCCTTCACGGCCTTTATCATCGCCTGTCTGGGCAAGGCAGTCAGCGAGGATAAGTTCGTTCAGGCGTACCGTTGGGGGCGGCGCAGGCTGATCGTGTTCGACGACGTGGACGTGACGACAATGGTAGAGCGCACGGTGGACGACGAAAAAACGGTGCTGTCCACCGTGATTCGCGCGGCGGACAAAAAGCCCTATGCCGACATTAACCGCGAAATCTGGGAGGCGCAGCAGCGCCCGGCAGCCAACGTGCTGTCCCCCAGGTTAAAAATCCTGTATGACATCGTGCTGCAACTGCCCTGGTTTATCCAGAAACGCATCTGGAATTACCTGATGAGCGACCCCCGGCGCGGGGTGAAATATGGCGGCACGGTGGCCGTGACGGCAGTCGGCATGTTTGGCGACGGCGGTGGCTGGGGTATCCCGCTGATTCCCAACACACTGACGGTCACGCTGGGGGGTATCGCGCAGAAGCCCGGCATCGTGGATGGGCGCATCGAGCCGCGCGAGTTCCTCAGCCTGACGCTCAGTTTCGACCACGACATCGTGGACGGTGCGCCTGCCGCCCGCTTCGCCAGCCGATTCAAACACTACATCGAATGCGGGTATGGGCTGCTGGAAAATACAGAACCATAACACGGAGGCGCAGAGGTTCAGAGACACAGAGAAAAACTCTCTGCGCCTCTGCGTTACGCTTTTTCCCGGCCCGCCCACCGCTGCAAAAACTCGGCCAGCAGGCGCACGCCGTAACCGGTCGCGCCCTTCGGCACATAGGGCACGTCGCCCATCGTGGTCATCATGCCAGCCATGTCAATGTGTGCCCAGGCCGGGTAATCCACAAAATGTTTGAGGAAGGTGGCCGACGTGCCGACGCCGCCGGTGCGCCCGCCGGTATTTTTAAGGTCCGCCGTCTGCGATTCAATCGCCTTCTCATATTCCGGGAACAGTGGCATCGGCCACAGCCGTTCTGCCGTGAAGTCCGCCGCCGCCAGCAGCGTATCGCGCAGGCGATCATCGGTGCTGAACAGCCCCGCCGCCACGCCTTCGCCCAGCGCCACCACACAGGCACCCGTCAGCGTGGCGATGTCCACCACCGCCGACGGTTGATAGCGGCTGGCGTACACCAGCGCATCGGCCAGCAGCAGGCGGCCTTCAGCGTCGGTGCTGATGACCTCGATGGTCACGCCGTTGCTGGCCGTCAGCACATCCTGCGGGCGATAGGCGTGCCCGCTTATCATGTTGTCCGCCGCCGGAATCAGCCCGACAACGCGCAGTGGCAGCTTCAGCCCGGCGACGACGCCTAGCGCGCCGATCACCGCCGCGCCACCGGACATGTCACCCTTCATGCTCACCATACCCTCGGCAGTTTTGATGCTGTAGCCGCCGGTATCGAACGTCACACCCTTACCGACCAGCACCACCGTGTCCAGGTCGTCACGCCCGGCGTTGTGTTCGAGGATGATAAAACGCGGCGGGGTGTCGCTGCCCTGGGCGACGCCCAGCAGCGCGCCCATCTTCAGCGCCTCGATCTGCCTGCGCTCCAGCACTTCGACCTTGAGGCCAGCGGTCTGCGCCAGTTCGGTCGCCACCTGCGCCATGTAGTCCGGCGTGCAGATGTTGGGCGGCAGGTTCGCCAGATCGCGCGCCACCGCCACGCCGGCGGCCACCGCCATCCCCTGCTGGATGCCCTCGGCGGCACGGGTATCCTTGTCGTCCAGAATCAGCAGATCAAGCTGTTTGGGGAAGGCTTCCGGTTTCTCACTGGACTTTTGCCCGCGATAATCGTACAGCGCCATCAGGCTGCCTTCGGTGATCGCCCGCGCCGACTCTTCAATCGCCAGCCCGCCCGCACCCGTACCGTGTAACACACTGGCAACATGCGCCGCTTTCAGTTCGCGCGCTTTCAGAATCGCGCTGGCCGCCGCCCGGCGTACCGCGTCCACCGTCAGCTTTTCCGGTGCGCCCAGCCCGGCCAGAATCACCCGGCGGGCGGGCACCGCGCCGCGCGGGTACAGCACGCTGACCTGCCCGGCCTTGCCCGTAAAATCGCCGTCCGTAATCAAATCACGGATGCTGCCGTTTAACGCCTGATCCATAACAGCGGTCGCGCTGCCCGGTTCGGTCACGTTTTCAAACAGGTTCACAATCACCGCGTCGGCGGCATAGGATTCCAGCCGCCCCGCTACTGCTCTGATGTCCACAGATTTGCTCCGAAGCTAAAAATTTGCCTCAAATCAACCGTAGGGACACGATATATCGTGTCCCTACAGATCGTGTCCTTACGTCGCATCTCTATGCTTCCGGTTCATACGGCGCTTGCGTAGATAAATCGCCGATGTACACCGGCAGATTCACATGGCCGAGCATCTGCCGCACCGCCTGCGCTTCGCCCAGATGATACCAGTAGTGGAAAATCAGGCGCGTCAGGTACGTGCCAATAGTATCACGCGCCGGCTGGCCGTTCACCAGCAAATGCGTTTGCAGCGTTTCGACCGTCAGTGTATCGAGGTAGGCCTCGGTCGCCGCAGTCACCGTCTGCCACGCTGACCACACTTCAGCCAGCGGCGGCGCGCTGCGCCGTTCACCGACCGAATACTGCTCAAGCTGCGGCACGAGGGTAATGCCCTGCGCCCGCTGCAACCAGTAAAGCTGCTCGTGCCAGGCCAGATGGCCGACCAGCCAGCTCAGACAATTCATCGGTTCGCAGAAGCGGCGGGCGTCGTCGTCGCTGACACCCACAAAGCCGCGCGCCCATTCCCCCCGCGTAAAGCGCAGTTGGTTAACGAGCAGATGAGTCATGATTTTCCCCCCATTCAGAACATTCACGCCTGCATTTGCCGCAGGTACGCCTGCACGCCCAGTACCAGCGACACGGTTGGCAGCCAGGCCAGTCCGTAGGCCGTAAAGCCGATGCCGATGAGCCGGAGCTGCGTAAACTCGCCCACCTGAAGCAGCGGCAGATTGTAACCCGCTACTGCGGCGCCCAAAAAGCCTGCCGCCGCCACAATCAGCCAGCCCCAGGCCAGCGGCGCCGGCGGCAGGTGGCCGTCGAGCAGCGTGCTGCCGCGCGCCCGCCCGCGAAACCACAGGATAACCAGGCACAGCGCCAGCAGCGGCAGCACCATCAGCAGCGCCGTTACCGGAATCGCGCCCTGAAGTTCGCGCATGATAGTCAACCCGGCCAGCGCCAGCGTGACCACCAGCCAGCCGCGACGGGACAGGCGCAAATCCTCCGGCGTTATTGCGCCCAGACGCGGCAGCAGCGCCCGCAGCGCCACAATCACCCCTGTGAAGGCCGCGCCATAAGCCAGCATCACCGGCAGCGATACAGCAGGATAACCAGCCTCTGCCGGAAACCAGCGCACCCACATCCCCCAGGCCAGCCCAACCACCAGCCCGCCGACCAGCAGTATCCGGCCTGCTCTGGGACGCAGACCGGTGGTCAGCGCCAGAAACAGGCCAACCATCTCCAGCGCCAGCAGGGCGTGCGCGCCCATGATGCGTGTCACCAGCGTGCGTGGCAGGTCAGCCAGCATCGCTTCCGGGTTCAGCGTCAGGCTGGCGAGCAGGCTGTACACGCCGGTCAGCAGCAGCGTGCCGAACAGGTCGCGCACCCGGTAGCGCACCAGCAAATCGAGCAGGATGGCGGCGACTGCCGTATAGGCGACCAGCATCAGCGGCCAGTCCAGCGGCTCACGGTCTACCGGGTTTGTCCAGACCAACACTTCCGAACCGAACGCCAGCAGCATGGCCAGCAGCAGCGTCACGCCGAGGCGGGATTGTAGGGGCACGGCGCGCCGTGCCCCTACACCGATGTTCGCAACATCGTTCCTGCCCATACCCTTATTTCGCCGCAGGTACGGGTTCCGGCTGGCGAACGGCCTGCGCCGACCGCTGGCTGATCTCGTACAACACCAGCATAAAAATCGTCACAACCACCATAAACGGCGCGATGATATTCACGCCGATGTTCTGCGCCAGCACGCCGACCAGGCCGGGCAGCGCCGCAATGCCCACGCTGGCCGCTGCAATCTGGAGGCCAATCGCGTGGGGCGCAAGTGTCGGCCCCAACCGTTCCTGCGTGTTGCCCACCAGCAGCGGGAAGATCGGCGCCTGCACGAAGCCCAGCAGCGCCAGCCCGAAGAAGCCAACCGCCACCACCGGACTCCACCAGATGAGGACCGCGCCGATGATCGCGCCGATCATACATAGCCGGATGACCAGCGCCATCCTGAGGCGGTTGGCAAACGCACCAAACAGGAAGCGCCCGATGGTGAAGCTGCCCCAGTACAGGCTGACCCAGCCGCCCGCCACTTCCGGCGTGACGCCACGCGCTTCCGTAAACAGCGTGTACGACCACTGCCCGCCGGTCACTTCCAACCCGGCGTAGATAAAGAACATGACCACACCAAGCCAGACGGCAGGCAGCAGCAGGATATCACGCCCGCGCTGGCGGGGACGATGGACGGTTTCGGCCTGCGCCGACGGTTGCGCTGTCTGCCAGCGGTGGCGCACCAGAAAAAAGGTGACGGCCATCACGCCGTATAACGTCGCCACAACCGCGTAGCCCCAGCGCCACGACTGGTTGTTGTTCACAATCAGATTCATCAGCACCGGGCCAAGCGTCGCACCCACGCCAAAGCAGGCGTGCAGCCAGTTCATCAGGCGCGGGCCGTAGGTCGCGGCGAAGTAGATATTCATGCCGCCGTCAATCAGGCCCGCGCCAACCCCGCTGAGCAGCGAGAAGCCGATCAGCGGCAGCCAGCCCGGAGTCAGCGCCCAGCCCAGCAGCCCAACTGCCGACACAAGGGCGCTGACCAGCAGCATCCTGCCGATGCCCAACCGGGTGATGATGCGCCCGCTGGTCGAACTGGCGAAAAAATAGCCGACGGTTGAGGCGACCAGCAGCGTGCCGACCGCGTCCAGCGATAGGCCGAACTCGGTGCGCATGTAGGGTGTCCAGGCGATATTCAGCAGCGTGCCGGGGACGCCCAGCAGGGTGAACCCGGCAAAAGCAATGCCGACCATCAGCAGGTCGGCACGATTGGATTTGGCGATCACAAATTTACCCTTCTCTCAAGCGGCTACCTGTGCCATTGTGACACAGTTCGCGCCCCCCTTCAATTGTCCAAATCAGACCGCTACGCCTTGCCCGCCGCGCCGAAGAAGCGCAGCCGTTCGCGGACGCCGGCGGTCATCGCCTGCCGCGCCGCATCGAGGTACGGGCGTGGGTCAACGTTGGCGGCGTCGTGCGTCAGCGAGTCCCGCACCGCGCCGGTGAACGCCTTGTTGAGCTGCGTCGCCACGTTGATCTTGCACAGGCCGAAGCGGATGCCATCACGGATGCAGTCGTCGGTGACGCCGGACGAGCCATGCAGCACCAGCGGCGTATCCACCACCGCGCGGATGGCCTTCAGCCGTTCCAGATCAAGCTGCACGTGTTTATCCCTGACGGAATGTACCGAGCCGATGGCAATCGCCAGCGCATCCACGCCGGCGGCGCGGGCGAACTCGGCGGCAGCCTGCGGGTCGGTCAGTTCGGTGTCGCCCACCACATCCCCGGCGGCGTTCACGCGCGGCACCGCGCCGACTTCGGCTTCGATAAACGCGCCGACCGAGTGGGCAGCCTCCGCCAGTTTGCGCGTCACGCGCAGGTTTTCGTCCAGCGGCAGGTCGCCACCGTCGAACATCACCGAGGTGAAGCCCGCTCCCAGCGCCTGTAGCACTTCGGTTTCATGGGCGTGGTCGAGGTGCAGCGCCACCGGCACATCCACGCTTTGCGCTGCGATTCTGCCGATCTCTGCCATGTAGCGCATCCCGGTCAGGATACTGCCGCCGCCCACGTAACGCAGCGCGTTTAGGCTGACCTGAACGATGACCGGCGCGCGTTCGGCCTGCGCCGCCTGGACGATGGCCTGCACCTGCTCCATCGTATTAGCGTTAAACGCGCCAACGGCAAATCCCTCGCGCTGCGCCTGCTGGATCCAGCGATTAACGTTCATTAAAGTCATGGTGAAGCCTCTATTCTTCGGGGTGCAAAATGATCTTGCGGTGCGCCAGTTGGTGCGCGGCGATGCGGGCGAAGATGTCCGGCGCAGCCGATAACGGGTAATGGTGGGAAATCATGGTCTGCATGTCCAGTTGGCCGTTCCGAATCGCCTCGATGGTCTCCGTCCATTCGTGGCCGGGGAACGGCGCGCTGTAGGACATAAAACATCCTACCAAGTGTAACTCTTTCCGCATCAGGTCTTCAATAAACTGCATCGGCAGACTGGCGTCCAGCGGCTGGTTGCCGCCACAGACGATAAAGCCGCGCGGGTGCGTCACGGTGATGGTCTGCGCCAGCGTTTGCGGCACGCCCGCCGCTTCCAGCGCCAGGTCTACGCCGTCGCTCGCCAGCTTTTTGATTTCGGCGGTTACGTCCACCTGGCGCGGATTGAGCGTCACATGCGCGCCCAGCTTGCGCGCCGTTTCCAGGTTATCGTCGCTGACATCGGTGCAGATGATGAGACTTGCACCGAGTATCCGCAGCCATTGGACGATCATCAGGCCAATCGAACCCGCGCCGAGCACCACCGCGCTCTGGCCGGCCTCAAAATGGCCGAGGTCAAGGATATGCCGCGCGACGGTGGAGGGTTCGATCAGCGCCGCCTCCTCGAATTTCATATCCGGTGGCACGATCAGCGCGTTGCGCTGCGGCAGTTCGACGTATTCGGCAAAACCGCCGTCCTGCCGTGACCCGATGAACGAATAGCGGTGGCAGGCGGAATAATAACCGCGCCGGCATTGTTCGCACTCGAAACACGGCACCAGCGGGATAATCGCCGCGTGCTGGCCGATCAGGTCCCGGCTGACGCCCGCGCCGACCTCCGCGATTATGCCGGCGCATTCGTGCCCCAGAATCAGCGGGTAGAGGCGGTGGCCTTTGGCATAGCGCGAAATGTCCGAGCCGCAGATGGACACGGCCTTCACGCGCAGCAGTACGTGGCCGGGTTTTACGGTCGGCGTGGGTACATCGGGTGAATAGGTGAGGATACCTTTGTTTTCGAGGATGGCAGCTTTCATCGTGTTTGTCCTGGGGTTATCCGTTTCGTTAGGTTTCCGTGCGCGTAGAGGCGCAACCGCACACGCAGCACTCCTCATCCCGCGACGAAGCCGATAGGCAGCCAGAGAATGGCGCAACCGGTGTGATCGGCACCGTGATTATACACCCCCGACCCCATGCCAGCAGCGTCCCAATTTGCGCCGCGGTGTGGGGAATATTGAAGCTGGTCGTCGTGGGGAGGGCATCGCCATGTCCCTACGGGATCGCGCTTCCCTACCTCCTTGATAAGTGGCAGCGCGGAACAGATGACTTTTGAACATATCGGCGCCCTGTTCCGTAGAGGTGGGATGTACGGCAACTTCGGAGTACGTGCCTGCGTAACTCCAGTTGTCGGGCAGACATACATCATGGGAGGGGACGATGGCACAGGCCGCCGCATATCCACACTGGAAAACCCGCTTTTTTACCGTCTGGACGGGACAGGCATTTTCGCTGTTTGGCAGCCAACTGGTACAGTTCGCGCTGATCTGGTGGCTGACCGAAACGACGCGCTCCGCGACCGTGCTGGCCTCGGCGGCACTGGTGGGTGTTCTGCCGCAGGTACTGATTAGCCCCATCGCCGGGCCATTGATTGATCGCTGGAATCGCAAGCGGGTGATGATGGTGGCGGACGCGCTGGTGGCGTTCACCACGCTGCTTCTGGTGCTGCTGTTCGCAGGGGGCGTGGTACAACTCTGGCACGTCTATCTGGCGATGTTTATCCGGTCGGCGGCGGGCAGCTTCCACTTCCCCTCGATGCAGGCGTCCACGTCGCTGATGGTGCCGGACGAACACCTGTCGCGGGTCGCCGGCTTGAACCAGATGCTTCAGGGTTTGATGAGCATCGTCGCGCCGCCGGTCGGGGCACTGCTGATCGGCCTGCTGCCCATGCAGGGTGTGCTGCTGATTGACGTTGTGACGGCGGCAGTCGCCGTGCTGGCGGTGCTGGTCGTCCCTATCCCCCAACCGGAACGCCAACCAACAGCCGACGTTTCGCCCCTGCGCGCGTTCTGGCGGGATATGGGCAGCGGCTTTAATTACGTTCGCGGCTGGCCGGGGCTGATGGCGGTCATCGTTCTGGTCATGCTGCTGAATCTCATCGCGGCGCCGGCGTTGTCGCTCGTTCCCCTGCTGGTCACCAATATTTTTGGCGGGCAGGCGGGTGAGCTTGCCACGCTGAATTCAGCGATGGGCATTGGTATTGTCGTCGGCGGGGTTATTCTGGGCGTCTGGGGCGGTTTTAAGCGCCGGATTACCACCAGCATGATGGCCGTGTTTATCATGTCGGTGGCGCTGCTGCTTATCGGTTTCGCGCCCGCGAGCGCGTTCTGGTTGGCATTAGCCGCCTTTTTTGTACTTGGCGTGATGCACTCCCTGGCGAATGGTCCGTTGATGGCGCTGCTACAAAGCATCGTCGCGCCGGAAATGCAGGGGCGGGTGTTTACGCTGCTGATGAGCGGCGCGGCGCTGATGATGCCGCTGGGGTTAGCTGTTGCCGGGCCGTTGGCCGACCAATTCGGGGTGCAGTGGATGTACGTTATGGCCGGTGCGCTCTCGCTGCTCATGACCATCACCGCCCTGTTTATCCCGGCGCTGATGAACATCGAGCGTAATCACCAGCCGCAAGGCGCACTGGAAGCGACCGCCGGCGCGGACTGAACGACGGTCCCCTACCAGACGGAGGCGCGTTTAAAGGCATAGAGGAAAAATTTAACGCAAGGCGTAATGGTGCAAAGGGAAAAGCGAATGAGGGATGTCAGCCACTCCCCCTCATTCCCTTTTCACTTTTCCCGTTCTCCTCTATACTCGTCCCTCATTACTCATCACTCATCCCTGTTCTATGCGTGACGTTATCATCATCGGCGGCGGCCTCAGCGGTCTGGCTGCTGCCGTCGAACTGGACAATCTCCGTATCGCCTATACGCTGGTCGAAGTGAAGGCGCGGCTGGGCGGCAGTATCAGCAGCCGCCAGCAGGATGGCTTTATCATGGATGGCGGCGCGTCAGTGTTCCCGGCGGCAGCGGACTGGTCGTTCCTGCCCGAACTGGGACTCAACGACGCCCTGTTTGAACTGGACAGCCGGCGCGTGGCCTTTAAGGACGGCACGCAGGCCCTCACCGATGCGCTGGTGCGGCGGCTGAAAGGTGACCTGATGCTGCGGATGGCGGTCAGCAGCCTGGGGCGCAGCGGCGAATCCTACGCGGTCTGCCTGGAAAACGGGCTGATGCTCACTGCCCGCACGTTGATCGTGGCCGCGCCCGCCCGCTATGCCGGGCATATGTTTCGCACCCTACAGCCAGACATCAGCCTGCGTCTGTGGGATTACGGCTATGACACAATCACGCGGGTGTCGCTCGGTTTCCGCCGCGCTGACGTACCATTGATCGAACGGCGCATCTGGGATATGGGGCTGCCGTTTTTTTACGAACTTGAACACCCCAGCCGCGTACCGCCTGAGAGCACCCTGTTTCACATAGGCGTGCGCTACCCGCTGCCGCGCACCACGCCGGAAGCCCTGATCGCCACCCTGCAAACCGAACTGGAATGGCCGAAGCCGCCGCTGGTATCGTGGGTGACGTACTGGCCGGAGGCCGACCCCATCCCGCCGCATACTGCCGCTTTCCGGGAGGACATGGCCGCGCTCATGCGCCTGCTGCCGGACGGCATGGCGTTGATCGGCAGCGATTACAACGGCCTGGGACTGGGGGAACGTTTCGCGGCGGGAGTAGCGGCGGCGCGACAAATGGCAGCGTTTTTGCGGTGAATCGTAGTAAGGGCACGCTAGATTGTGTCCCTGGTTACAGCGTCTTCTCAATTCCCAGCAGCAGGCGGGCTACTTCATAGGGATTTACATCTATCGGACCGTAGTTCAGCAGCTTCTCCAGAAGACCTGATTCCGCGCCCGCGCCCAGCCGCGCGACCACCCGCCCTTTCACCCGCACCAGCAACCGCATCCCGGTAGCGGACAATTCCTGATGGAGTTCACTCGCCGCGCGTTTGAGCAGGTCTTCACGCTCGCGCCATAAGGCGATGCCGTCCGCCACGCTGGGCAGATCAATCATGATCGTGTTGTCGCGGGTGGTGATGACGATTTTCCGGTTGGTGTTGAGCGCGGTTAAAAATTCCGCAAGCTGCATACGCTGTCTCCTGATGTTTTGTTGCACGATCAGTCTAAGGCGAACGCTGTCAGAAGCCTGTTAACAGCCGGTAAGAGGCAGGCAAGAGACGTTAACACGGTGCCTGCTGGCCGGTTGACCTTAAGGTGCTGATTGCCGGGTTGCGAGCGCCACCCACCGTATACGAGTCGCGCGCCATCCAGCCTTCGTACCGGTTCCGGGCTGAGTCCACGTAGATCACGTTCAGCCAGTGATAGCCCTCCGCCTCGACTTCCTGCGAGTTGGGCATCAGCAGTACCTGGGAATTGTTAGGCACCTTATAAACCTGCGGGGCGCTGGTGCTGGGCTGCTGCCGCAAACTGAGCAGGTTGGCCGGGTCCGGGCCGGAGTAGGTGATATAGACAGCGCAGGTGGTACCCAGCACGCCAGTGGGCTGGGGCAGCGCGCTGGTCACGTTGGGTAGCGGTGGTGGCGGCAGGCCAAAGACCGCTTCGGTTGGGCCGATAGGCGTCAGCATGGGCACGGCGGGTGTGGGTGATGGGCCAGGAGTTGGCGTATCGGCGATTGGTGTCGTTATCGGCGTAGACCGAACTGGCGCTTCGGTGGTCAGATTGCAGCCGACCGCCAGCAGCGCCAGCAGTATCAGCCCGATTCGCAGCATATACCCTCCCGTAATCCTCTCACTGCCCCATCTTACCGGAAGAATACAGGAAAAGGATTAACACGGGTTATCAACGGGATTCATCATGCCGGCCTGATTCCGGTGGCAGCCAGCCAAAGGGCGTGTCATCATCCAGCAGCTTAAACGGATTTACCGGCTGGGCCGGCGTTGGCAGATCGCGTGGGAGCACTGGCGCCACGCCGCGTGCTTCCCGCGCGGTGTTGCGACGGCGTAAATCCGGCGCGTAATAAATCGTTTTGCTGCGGTTTTTGTCAAGCGTGATCCGCGCCACGCCCCGCGCCAGCATGTCAATCGGCATCGGCGCGATACGGCCAAAACCGAACCAGCTAACCACCGGCGTGCTGCCCAGCAGCGTCATCAACCAATAGAACGGATGGCGGCGTTCACCACGTACGTAGGCCACTGGCGCGCGGATAATCGTCGCGTTCAGCCCGACACGCCCCATGTAGGCTTCGGCCTCGCGCTTGGCGCGCAGGTAGGCGCGGTTCACCCAGGGCGCGGCCACGCTGCTCATCAGCACCATGTGCGGCACGCCGTCGCCGACACACATGTTGGCGACATTGCGGGCTGAAACGAAGTTCAGCCAATGGTGGTTGAGTCCCTGCGCCGGGTCAGCGTTCATGCTGCCGACCGTATGGATGACGCTGGCGTGGCCGCGTGCCCGCCCGCGCAGACTGGCCGGATTCCACACGTCTGCCGTCCACCACCGGGTGCGCTGGGCCAGCGGGCCCAGCCGGTCTTCTGCGCCGGGGCGCACCAGCAGCGTCACCTCGGCCCCTTCGGCCAGCAGCGCTGCCGCCAGGTTGTCGCCAAGGAAGGTGCCGCCGCCAGTGATCAAAATACGTCGGTTGGTGGTGGGCATGGATTCCCCTTAACAGGTATGGTCCGGGCAGGATGCCTTACCTGCCCCGATCAATTCAATCCGGCAAATGCTGCGCGCCCCATTCTAACACCCCACGTCAAATTCGATGGCGGATTTGACAGCCGCGCGGCTTGTTTCTACACTGAAAGCAGGGTCTGGTTCGCGGCTGAAGGTGGACACGATGGCAAACAGGATGCGATGGGTAGGGTTAGTAATACTGGCGCTGCTGGCTGGGGTCAGCATTGCCGCCGCGCAGTCGCTGGAACCAGTTCCCGGCAAGGCGCTGCTGCCCGGCCAGCCGATTCGGATACAGATGACCGGCGACGGGCCGGTGGACCTGGTTTATTACGCCGCTGAACCTGCCACGATCAGCGTTTATGCGCGCAGTCTGGATGATTCCGACTCAGCGGTGGATACCACGCTCGATGTTTTTGGGCCAGACGGCACGTCGCTGGCCTCTAATGACGACCTGAACCTGGACAGCGGTGACGCGGGGATCGAGGATTTATCGCTACTGGCAGCGGGCGCCTACCGCATTCGTCTGGGCACCTTTGTGGCCAACGAGACCGGCGGCGTGGAGGTCGAACTGGTTGTTGGCGATGCCGCGCCGGACACGGGTGACGTGATCGCCGGAGAAATTGTAAACGGACAGCCGTTTGAGCACAACTTTAGGGGACAGGCGGGGGAGATTGTGACGATCACCGCGCTGGCAACTGACCCGCCATCACCCAACCTCGACCTGGCGCTGGCGGTCTATTCACCGGATGGCACGCAGCTTGGCTACGATGACGACTCCGGCCCGCAGGCTGGCCTGGGCGATCGAGACCCGGCGCTGATCGAACTGGAACTACCCGATGATGGCGAATACCGGATAGAAGTCTCCTCCTATCTCAACATCAATGGCGCGTTTGAACTGCGTATTGAAGCGAACGGATAGCCTCCGCGTGGGAAATTGTGCCTTGACCCTGCCGGGGCTTCGTGCTAAGATTCCGAGCATCAAGTGCCTGTAGCTCAGTGGATAGAGCATTTGCCTACGGAGCAAAGGGCCGGGGGTTCGAATCCCTCCAGGCACGACAAAGGCAAAATAAAGAGCACCCACATAAGGGTGCTTTTGTTTTGTCTAAGACAATGGTTGTAATGTCTACAATGATTGAAAAATCAGTACTCGAAGTGCTTATATGTGCTAACTAAGCCGTGCTGAGTAGATCAAGCCGTTTGTGTATCTTGGGCAATTTTCCCTCCTGCTAACCTCCAAACCGGACTGAAACGATTATGTTTCTCTGCAATTTCACGACTGGTGAAATAGACGTAATGGGCCAGTGTTGTTGAAACGTTACTGTGTCCAAGTATCCGGGACAGCGTCGACAAATCTCCACCTGCATCCAGATATTCTCGTGCAAATCCGTGTCGAAAAGCGTGAGGATTAACCCTCCCTGTTACCCCTGCGCGCTTCGCCATCCGTTTCAAAATTCCCCGCAACCCGGATGCTGACAGTTGATGCAACGTGTCGAGATTATAGAACAGGAAGGGTACAGGTTGGCGAACACTCATCCATTGTTCAAGCAGTACCGCTGTAAAATCGGTAAAAACGATAGCCCGTGTCACGCCGCCTTTCTCGGTCACGAGTGCGTTATGTCTATCAACATCAATGTGGTCTACTTTTAGGCCGATAAGGCCACCTGATCGGCAACCTGTATCCCAGAGAAACGCCAGCAGTGCTCGGTTGCGAATGCCGTTGATGTCGTCACCACAGGCCACAAACATTGCTGCCACATCGTCTGGTGAAACGGCTTTCGGCTTTGGCTTCGGCTTCGGTAGATACCGTATCTTTGCCATTGGGTTGGGAAAGTTGTACTCATCGCTACACCAGTGCCAAAACTTATGAAGGGCACGTGAATGGGCAGCAATTGTATCTACAGACAGGCCACCGGGTTTTACCTGTCGCTGACTACCGTTAAAGTGTGTCGTTTGAGCACGTAAAGCTGCAAGGTATTCACGAATCTCACGGGTGGTGATTTCCTGCAAATCGAAGCCAGCATTTGCTTGGGCAAACGTCCCTAGAATTGAACTATACCATTTAACGGTTGCTGGACTTAAGCCATCCGCTTTCACGGCCACGATAAAATCTTGTAGTGCGCTTTGGATGTCCATAGGCTTTATAATAGGTGCAAGCTCCAGCACAGTGTCGAGCCGGACTGGGGCTTAACCACTGAGGCCGGGAAGCATTTGCTTCCCGGCTTCTGTTTCCTCCTTTCTAGGTCTTCGGATGCATAAAATTCAGTGAATCACGAATTAGGTAAGGCATAAACCAGAACCGTTCGCAAGGGCGGAAAAAGGGTCTCAATGGCACGAACAAGCAGTTTACGGAAGCGGTCAAAACGCAGCAGGGTGGGGATG
>JACRPS010000015.1 GCA_016223085.1 Chloroflexota bacterium | reverse complement strand
TGAGCGGATGTTTTCGGTTGCGTTCATCGCGTGGGTCTTCCAGTTGAGCAAAATGGCTGAGAATACTCGTCTCTGGAAACATGTCTGTCCCTTTTTAGAGACAATTATCCTCCATTGAGATTTCATATGCGATTGCCCTACACGTTAACCCGTTATCTATTGACCGGCACCCGGAAACTGGCAACTTCTAAGGCCGCAGCATTGGCGCGTACCGCCGCGCGATCACGGCCTGCCCTTCGGGACTTTGCGCCCAGGCGATAAAATACAGGTAATGCTCCTCCGGCTCGGCCAGCCCGGCGATGTACAGCGTCGAACGCAGCGGATACTCATTATCAAACACGGTATCCGGCGTCAGGGCAATACCGTCTACCGGCACGGCGCGCGTCCGGCTGTCCAGATACGCGATCGAAACATAGCCGATGCTGCCCGGCTGCCGCGCCACGCTGGCGACCATCGCCGCGCTGGACGGCGCGATCTGCGCCGACTGGGTCGTGCGGCGCTCGCCCATCACCAGGCGTTCAAATTCTGCCCGCGTGCCAGAGCCATTCTCCCGGCTGATGACGATCAGTTCGCGGTCATCCCCGCCCACTTCCTGCCAGTTGGCGACGTGCCCCTGATAAATACGGCGAAGCTGTTCAGTGGTCAGCCCGGCCACGTTGTTGGCAGGATGGACGATGATGGCGATGCCGTCCTGTCCCAGTGGCGCCGCCCACAGCGGGCTGTCCCCCGGCAGATGGCTGGTCACAAAATAGGCGGTTTCGCCGGCCAGCAGCGCGTTTAGCACCGTCTGATAGTTTCCACCCTGGCTGTCGAAGGCGATGATGGGGTTAGCTTTGACGTACTCGGTGATTAAATCGTTCAGCAGGGGGAGTGCGGCGGTGGTGGCATAAATGCGTAGTGACGTGGTGTTGGACGTAGGTGTAGAGGCTGGGACGACCTGCGTGCTGCAACTGACCAGGGTGAACGCCACGATGGCGAGCGCGCGCTTCGTACCTCGCATATCACACCCGGCAACAGTGGATTGCATCGTTCGGAGGATGACAGGGGGCGGGGGGGAGGGGGTTCAAGGGCGTGGTGTCCTTTAGGTGGGTGGATTAGCCGGTTTTGAGATAGCGCCGCAGGAAGCTGTCTGCATAATCCGATAAACGGTCTGCGAGAATCGCCTCGCGGATAGCGCGCATGTGATCGAGCAGGAAATGGACGTTGTGGATACTGAGCAGGTACGCTCCCAGAATTTCACCCGCTTTCACCAGATGACGCAGGTAGGCCCGCGTGAACGTCTGGCAGCAGTAACAGGTACAGTCGGGGTCAACGGGATTTTTGTCAGCGGCATACGGCAGATTCCGCATATTGATACGCCCGTCCTTTGTCAGCGCCGCGCCATGCCGCGCCAGCCGTGTTGGCGTTACGCAGTCGAAGATGTCTACGCCGCGCATGACCGCCAGCACCAGATCGTCCGGGTCGCCCACGCCCATCAGGTAGCGCGGTTTGTCGTCGGGCAGCATTGGAATGGTAAAGTCGAGCGTGGCATACATCTCCGCCTTGGTTTCACCTACCGCCAGCCCGCCAATGGCGTAGCCGGGGAAGTCCAGTTCGCGCAGAAAGTCCGCCGATTCCGCCCGCAGGTCTTCGTAGATGCCGCCCTGCACGATACCAAACAGAGCCTGCCGGGAGTCATCCGAATGCGCTTCCCGGCAGCGCGCCGCCCAGGCCGAGGTGCGTGTGACAGCGGTCGCCAGCGTGTCACGGTCGGTCGGGTTGGAACACTGGTCGAAGCACATGATGATATCCGCGCCCAGGTTCTCCTGAATCCTGATCGAACTTTCCGGCGTCAGCCGATGTTTGCTGCCGTCGAGATGGCTGCGAAAGGTCACGCCCTGGTCGTCAATCCGGTTGATCTCCGCCAGGCTGAACACCTGAAACCCACCAGAGTCCGTCAGGATCGGTCCATCCCACCGCATAAATTCGTGCAGGCCACCCAGTTCCCGAATCAGCTCGTCGCCGGGGCGCAGATGCAGGTGATAGGTGTTTGCCAGAATTAGCGTCGCGCCGATCTCTTTCAGGTCGCGCGGCGGAATCGCCTTCACGGTCGCCTGCGTGCCCACCGGCGCAAACACCGGCGTCGGGATGTCGCCATGCGGCGTGTGAAACACACCAACACGGGCTTTCGCTTGTGTTTTAACGATCTCCAAATAAAATGACATTAGGCGTGCCCTTGCAAGAACCACAGCCATTATAACAAAAACTTTCGGCGTCTGTCGCCTGCGCCGCTTGAGGGTTATTATGATTAGCCTGTACGATTTGCTGGAAGCCTCCAACGGTCAGCTTTTTGGCGAGCCGGCAGCGCATATTTTTACCGACTTCTGTCTGGATTCGCGCAAGGCCGGCGAGGGACAGCTTTACGTCGCCCTGAAAACCGATCGGGGCGATACTCACCAGTACATGCGCGAAGCCGTTGACAAAGGGGCCATCGGTCTGCTGTGCGTGACCCCGCCGGATTTTGACACCGAGGGTATTTCGGTGGTGATCGTCAAGGACACGGAAGCCGCGCTGATGGCCTGGGCGCGGCACGTCCTCAACAAAGCTGGTCTGCAAGTAGTGGCAGTCGGCGGCACGGTGGGCAAGTCGGTGACGGTGCAGGCGATCCGCCGGGTGCTGGAAACCCGGTATACCGTCCACGCCGGCGCGGACACCTTCAACGGGCGGCTGGGGCTGCCGCTGTCCCTGGCGAACCTGACCCCCGACCACGACTTTGTGGTGCTGGAACTGTCCCCCAACTACCCCGGCGAAATGACCGACATGGTGCAGACCATCCAGCCGGATGTGGGTGTGATTACCAACATCAGCCACGCTCACACGGACATGTTTGCCAACGTCGAGGAAATCGCACTGGAAACCCGCGTGCTGGTGGAACGCCTGAGCGCCAACGGGCTGGCAGTGCTGAGTTACGACGACGACAATGTGCGCGACCTAGCTGGCAGCACCCGTGCCCGTGTCATGACCATCGGCATGGAGCGCTTTGGCGCGGATGTGATGGCCTACAACGTCGTCGTTGGCCTGACCAAAACCGGCTTTGATCTGCGGTACAAAAACGAACGGCACGTCGGACGGTGGACTCCCCTGCTGGGCAAACACCAGCTTTACGGCGTGCTGGCCGGGCTGGCGGTTGGCCTGCATTACGATACGCCAGTGGACGCCGCGCTGAAGGCGATCACGGAAATGGCCTATCTGCCGGGACGAATGCACCCGCACATCGGGCCGGATAACTGCACGCTGGTGGATGATACTTACACCGCCACCCCCAGTTCGGCGCTGGCGGCGCTCAACTGGATTCAGGCAGTGAACGATGATCGCCCGGCGGACGAGCGCCACCGCGTTATTTTTGTGATGGGCGATATGGATCACCTCGGCTCGTACAGCCAGTACGGCCACCGGCTGGTGGGCAGCCGGGCCGCCGAAGTGGCCGACCTGATTATCACCGAGGGCAACGACGCGGCGCAGGTTGGCCGCGCCGCGCTCGACCGGGGCATTGACCACAAGCGCGTGTGTATGACGTACAGCATCCAGGACACCATCAGCGCGCTGAAAGACCAGTATCGCCCGACGCAGAACGATGTGGTCATTGTCACCGGCGGTGCGACCTCCCGGATGGAGTTAGTGGTAGCGGCGTTACTGAAAGACGCCGATAGTCGCTCCCGCCTGCCCCGGCAGGGCATCACCCAGGAAATGGCCGCGCTGTCGCTGCCGATGCGGCCAGGCTGGCTGGAAGTTGATCTCGATGTGCTGGCCTCCAACGTGCGCGCCATCAAAAACCACGTCGGTGATAGCGTCGCCCTGATGGCCGTCGTCAAAGCCAACGCTTACGGGCACGGCGCGGTATCCACCGCGCGGACGGCGCTGCTCAACGGCGCGGAATATCTGGCAGTCGCTTCGATGGCCGAAGCGCTGGAACTGCGCGACGCCGGCATTGATGCGCCGGTGCTGGTGATGAGTTACACGCCGGTGCACCTGGTGCGGCAGGCGGTGCGCCAGCGCATTACGCTCACGCTGTACGATCTTGATCTGGCGCGTATTTACAACCGCGCTGCGCGGGAACTGGGCGACAGGCTGTTCGTCCATGTGAAGGTAGACACCGGCATGGGGCGACTGGGCGTGCTGGCAGGCGAAACGCTGGCGTTTTTCCGCCACCTCGTGAACCTGACCAACCTTGACATCGAAGGCGTTTATACCCATTTCTCGTCAGCGGACAGCGACGCGGAATACACCGCCCGGCAGGTGAAAACGTTTAAAGACCTGCTGCGCCCGCTGCGCGCCTCGGACTTCAACTTCGCTTACATCCATGCCGCCAACTCCGCCGGGATGTTGGCCTCGAAAGATAATCACTTTAACATGGTGCGTGTCGGGCTGGCACTGTACGGCCTGTCCCCTGCCGACCATCTGACACTGCCGGATGGCGTGCGCCCGGTGCTGTCGTGGAAAACGGTGGTCGGACAGGTGAAAACGCTGCCGCCCAATCACCCGGTCGGCTACGGCAACACCTACCACACTACCGGTGAGGAGCGTGTGGCGCTGCTGCCGATTGGTTATGCCGACGGCTTCCGGCGCGGCTTAAGCAACTGCGGCGAGGTGCTGGTACACGGCCAACGCGCGCCGGTGATCGGGCGCGTCAGCATGGAAAAGACGACGATCAACGTTACCCACATTCCCGATGTTTCGATTGGTGATGAGGTGGTACTTATCGGCACGCAGGGGGGCGAAACGATCACCGCCGCCGACATCGCCCGCAAGCTGGACACGATCAGCTACGAGGTGCTGACGGGCATCCAGCCGAGGCGGTAACGCTGTAATGTTTGTTACATTATCAGACCATTCCATGCCCCTGGCAGTTCAACCTGTGTTATACTCCCCTTGACGTTTTTCCGTGCATTTGGGAGCTAGGGGGCACTCATGCGAAACTTTGAACTCCTCGACCACTCAAGCGTTGATGCCGACAGTGGCGTGATTTCCCTCACCACACAGCAGGCCGCTGCCGGGTCGCCGGTGCTGGCGATGCGGCGCGAAGGCAGCTATATCGTGATTTCCGCCAGCTACGGGCCGCTGGAAGTGGCGCTGCGGCCCCGCTTTGAAGAGTTGACACGGGTGCTAAC
The DNA here is from genome assembly GCA_016223085.1 of Chloroflexota bacterium. GTDB lineage: Bacteria > Chloroflexota > Anaerolineae > Aggregatilineales > Phototrophicaceae > CFX2. The sequence continues at coordinate 181,389 of JACRPS010000015.1, read as the reverse complement.
CAAACTCCAGCCGGTTGAAGGGCTGAACACCACCCGGCAGATTGGCACAGGACAGTCGTTCCTGGCGTTGGGTTTAAAAACTGACGGTGTGCTGCTGCTCCGCCCCACACTGGTAGCCGACGCGACCGGCCTGCTGGCATTTAACCTGGCCTTGAGTGACGGCGCGCGCCGGGCGCTGTATGCCTGGCTATCCATCGAACCGGAACAGGTGACGGAGTCTTAAGCAGCGGGACGTTGCCAGCAATCGGGTTTGCGGTTAGAATACAAACAAATGTAACGGCCTGCGGAGAGAGTTCTCACCGTCGAGACGCCGAAGGGGCAAGCTGCCCGGTTTTGCTGGCCGGGTGGCGAAACTCTCAGGTTCAAGGATTCGCTAGCCGCTCACTCTGAAGGGAATGAGTCCGACAGAGCGCACAGCATTCGGCTGGAGCGCTCTTTTTATTGTCGGCTAACGTGGCAGGGCATGGCGCGGCCATGTCCCTACAGAACAAACCATCATTTATTTCAGGAGATTGCAACATGGGCAATTGGAAAACCCCCGACGATTTGAAATACACAAAGAACGATGAATGGCTGCGGATCGAGGGCAGCGTCGGCACCATCGGACTGACGGATTACGCGCAGGATCAGTTGAATGACATCGTGTACGTGGATTTGCCGGACGAGGGCGACACGTTGAAGAAGGGCGCAACCTTTTGTTCGATTGAATCGGTGAAAGCGGCGTCAGACGTGTATGCGCCTGCAAGCGGCAAGATCACCGAAGTCAACCAGGCGCTGGAGGACGAGCCGGAATTGATTAACAGCGACCCTTACGGCAAGGGCTGGATTGTGAAGTTTGAGATCGGCAATACTGCCGACGCGAACGATTTGATGGACGCTGCCGCCTACGCGGAATACTGCAACAGCCGGGAGTAATCTCTCTGATAGGCTGTAGGGGCGGGTTTCGAAACCTGCCCCTACGATAAGGTTGGCAACAAGGCAGGGGCACAAAGCGCCGTGCCCAAACACAAAAGATATGTGTAGGGGAGGGTCTAAGACCCTCCCCTACCGAGACCCTTTCGAGGCAAATGTTATGAGCTATATCCCGCACACCGACGCCGAACGCCAGCAAATGCTGGCCACCATCGGCGTCACCACCATCGAAGACCTGTTTGAAGCTGTCCCCGCCTCGCACCGCTTCCCCGCGTTGGATTTGCCCGCGCCATTGAGTGAAATGGACGTGGCCGCCGAATTGCAGGCGTTAGCCGAAGCCAACGAACATGCCGGCGACTTTGCCATCTTTCGCGGTGCGGGCGCGTATCACCACTTCATCCCCTCGGCGGTGAACCACATCCTGCTGCGTGGCGAATTCTACACGGCGTACACGCCGTACCAGCCGGAAGTCAGCCAGGGTACGCTGCAGGCCATCTTTGAGTACCAGAGCATGATTAGCGTGCTGACCGGCATGGAAGCCGCCAACGCGAGCCACTATGACGGCGCGACCAGTCTGGCCGAAGCGGTCACGGTGGCGCTGGAAGCTACCCGCCGCAAGCGCAATAAAATCATCCTCAGCCCGGCGATTAATCCGCAGTACCGTGCTGTCGTGCGGACGTATCATCAGGGGCAAAATCTGAAGTTCGTTGGCGATGACGGCAGCGCGGACATTGCCGATCTGGTCGCCCTGCTGGATGACAACACCGCCATGCTGGCCGTCGCCTATCCCAACTTCTTCGGGCAGATTGATGACCTGAAGGGGCTGGCGGAGAAGGTTCACGCGGCGGGTGCGCTGCTGGTGATGGTCGTCAACCCAATTGCGCTGGCGCTGTTTAAGAGTCCGGGCGAACTGGGCGCGGATATTGCCGTTGGCGAAGGCCAACCGCTTGGTATTCCGATGAGCTTCGGCGGGCCGTACCTGGGCTTCTTCGGTGTCAAGACTGATTACGTGCGGCGCATCGCCGGGCGGATTGTGGGCGAAACCGTTGACCAGGACGGCAGACGCGCCTACGTCATGACGCTCCGCCCGCGCGAGCAGGACATCCGCCGCGAAAAAGCGACCAGCAACATTTGCACCAATCAGGGGCTGATGGCGCTGTCGGCCTGCGTCTACCTGTCGCTGATGGGTAGGTGCGGCCTGAAGACCGTGGCCGAACTGAGTTACCACAAGGCGCATTATGCGGCGCAGCAGATCAACAGCGTGCCAGGCTTCCAGGTGGATATGAGCAAGCCGTTCTTCCACGAATTTGTGGTGAAGTGTCCGAAGCCGGTGCAGGCGATCAACGATGCGCTGATCGAACGCGGCATCATCGGCGGCTACGATTTAGGGCAGGATTACCCGCACCTTAAAGATCACACGCTCATCGCCGTGACGGAACTCAACCGTAAGGACGAAATTGGTGCGCTGGTAGACGCGCTTAAGGAAGTTGTATCATGACTGAGCCACTGATTTACGACATCAGCGTACCGGGTCGCTGCGGCGTGTCGCTGCCGGACGTGGACGTGCCGGAAACAGCGCTGCCCGCCGACCTGCTGCGCGAGAACCTTGACCTGCCGGAAGTGAGCGAACTCCAGGTGATTCGCCACTTCGTCAACCTCAGCCACCTCAATTACAGCATTGACCAGGGCTTTTACCCGCTGGGGTCGTGTACGATGAAGTACAACCCCAAGCTCAACGAAGACATGGCGCGGCTGCCCGGCATGGCGCAACTGCACCCGCTGCACGACGACGAAGGCGCGCAGGGCGCGCTGGCGCTGATGTACGACCTGCAAACGTGGCTGGCGGAAATCGCCGGCTTTAAGGCCGTCAGCCTTGCACCGGCGGCAGGCGCGCAGGGTGAGTTCGCCGGTATCCTGATGATTCGCAAGTATCATCTCGACCGGGGCGACACCAAGCGCACCAAGATTCTGATTCCCAACAGCGCGCACGGCACAAACCCGGCGACGGTGACGATGGCCGGCTTCACGGCGGTGGAACTGCCATCGGATGAAAACGGCGACGTTGATCTGGAGGCACTCAAAGCGGCCTGCGACGACACGGTAGCCGGTATGATGATTACCGTGCCGAACACGCTCGGCCTGTTTGAAAGCCACATTATTGACGTGATTGACACGATTCACGGCTGCGGCGGCCTGATGTACATGGACGGCGCGAACATGAACGCGCTGATGGGCGTGGTCAAGCCGGGCGAACTCGGTTTCGATGTGATGCACTACAACCTGCACAAAACGTTCAGCACGCCGCACGGCGGCGGCGGGCCTGGCAGTGGCCCGGTTGGCGTGAATGAAAAACTCGAACCGTACCTGCCCGGCCCGATTGTCGTGAAGCTGGAAGAAGGCACGGACGACGAAGCGCCACTGTATGGCCGTCGGATGCCGGAAAAGTCCATCGGGCGGCTGAAGGCGTTCCAGGGCAACTTCGGGATGCACGTGCGCGCCTATACCTACATTCGCAGCAATGGTGATCAGGGCATCAGGGACATCACGCGGCACGCGGTGCTGAACGCCAACTACATCCGCGTGAAATTGCAGGACGCCTATCACATCCCTTACAACCGCTACTGCGGCCACGAATTTGTGCTGGAAGGCCGTTTCGAGGATGTGCCGGACGTTCACGCGCTGGACATCTCCAAGCGGCTGATGGACTACGGCATCCACCCGCCGACGAACTACTTCCCGCTGATCGTGCACGAAGCGTTGATGATCGAGCCGACCGAAACCGAAGACAAACAGACGCTCGACGAATTCATTGACGCGATGAAAAAGATTGCCGCCGAAGCGCACGACAACCCCGACCTGCTGAAGACCGCACCGCACACCACACCGGTTTCCCGGCTGGACGAAGTGCGGGCCGCCAAGCAGTTGGTGCTATGCTGTAGGCCGGTGGAGGTTGGAGTCTAAGAGGTTTAACCGCCAAGAACGCTGAGAGCGCCAAGAGATTTTCTCTTATCCTGGCGTCCTTTGTGTCTTGGCGGTTTAAGAATGAATTGAGCATTCGTACTATGCTGACTCCCCGCGAACGGTGGCTGGCGGTGCTGCGGCGAGAAACGCCCGACCGCGTGCCAATGGATTACTGGGCGACGCCGGAAGCAACCGACAGGCTGCTGCGTTACCTCGACTGCTCGACCGAATGGGATGCGATGCGGCGCTTGCAGATTGACCGTGTGGTGCTGCTCGCGCCGCGTTATATCGGGCCACCGCTCAAGCCTGGTTACGATCTATGGGGCTGCCGCTTCGAGAACGTGGATTACGGCACGGGCGCGTATGCCGAGTGCGTCGAACATCCGTTGGCGACCTACACCACGATTGAGGAAATCGAAGCGAACTACACGTGGCCGACGGCGGACTGGTTTGATTACGCTTCGCTGCCGGAGCAAATCGCCGGCAAAGAGGATTATCCGGTGCAGGGCGGCGGTTCGCAGCCATTCCTCATCTACAAAGACCTGCGCGGGATGCAGCAGGCGTATCTCGACCTGATCGAAAACCCCGAACTGGTGCACTACTGCCTGGACAGGATGTTTGACTTCTGCTACGAGGACACCGTGCGGATATACGAAACGCTGCCGGGGCGGATTGATCTCTCGATGGTGGCGGAAGATTTTGGCGGGCAGGAACGGCTGCTGTTCTCGCGCCGCCACATCCTGGAATTTCTGCTGCCGCGTATGAAACGAATGATGGATTTGGCGCACGAGTCCGGCGTGTACGTCTACTTCCACAGTGACGGCGCGATTCGGCAAGTCATTCCTGATCTGATCGAAGCTGGAATCGACATCCTCAACCCGATTCAGTGGCGCTGCCGGGGCATGGAACGCGATGGCCTGAAGCGCGATTTTGGCGACCGGGTGATTTTACACGGCGGCGTGGACAACCAGCACACGCTGCCGTTTGGTTCGGTGGACGACGTGCGCGCCGAGGTGCGTTACAACATCGAGGTGATGGGTGCGGGCGGCGGCTATATTCTCGCGCCGTGCCACAACATTCAGGCGATCAGCCCGCCGGAAAACGTGGTGGCGCTGTACAAAGCCGGGTTGGAGTATGGCAAGATCAGTTAACCACCAGGACGCCAAGTGAAAAGTTACACCCTCGGCCTGAGATTGAGCAGATCATACGCCAGCGCGAGCTGCTTGCGCCCGCGTATTTTGACTTCCCCCAATGGCTGCGCTTCCACCAGACCGTTGAGCCGCCGCACGACTGCGTTTTCAAGCCGGATGTAGCCGGGCAAGTCCCGAAGGTGCTTGGCCGCGCTAACCGCATCGCATATACTTCGACACCATGATGACCATCCCGATAGCTGAATCCGCTTCGGACGCTGCACACTTGCTGCGCGACTGCGCCTTCGTTTCTGCCGAGTTGATGTACCAACCACGCCCGGTCGAACCCCGCGAGCAGCATGTGTTTGATTTCACGCTGGCGTCCCGGCTGGCGGAACTGAGCCATTACGACGCTGCTGCCGTGCTGCTGTGCAACGCCCCGGCCACCCTGGACAGCCTCGCGCACCTGCCTGCTGCTTACCCGCGCCTGCGCTTTGTCGCGGCGGTAGTTAATCCCCAACCGCTCGCCACATCAGACCCTTACGCCGCCACACCATTTGACTGCGGCTGGCCGACACCGGAACGCTGGCGACGTTACAACCTGACCGACCGGTGGGCGCGGATCACCTTCGCGCTGGATGTGGCGCGCCAGCTAGACACGCCGGGCTTTCTCATCATGCCGGCGCTGGATGCCGTGTGGGGTCAGGGCCTGCTGGCTCTGCTTACCCGACTCAGCCAGCGCCATACCCGGAACGGACTGCCTGCCGCCGTCAGCCCGTATACGCCCTACCAGCACTCGGCAGTCCCCGGCGTGGACATTCCACAGCCGATCATTGATGCGCTCAATGCTGCCTTCGCCCGCGACTCGTGGCTGCGCTGGCGTTTTCGCTATGGGCGCTACCAGTCGTTCTGGGGCAAAATGGGACTGCTCCCATTTGGTATGTGTGGCGAAATTCTCCGGCGCGCTGAAACGATGGTGTGGGAAGATGATCTCGAACTTGACCGGGTGATTCGGGAAGCAGGATTCGCCGTGTCCTGTCAATGGGTTGGCGACCCGGCGCTTTACCGGCAGGCACTGCCCGTGTTCGACCACGACAGCCTGCGCGCCGTCATCGAACGCACGCTGCACTATTCGCTGCCCATCCCCGGCCAGTTTCCCGGCGAAAAGAGCCTGCTCAACCAACCGTTGGATATGCCGGCGCGCCTGCGCACACTCGTCAGCCCGCGCTTCGCCCGCGCCGTCGCCCTGGCGGAAGCGATTATCGCCGACTGTAACGCAGCCATTGTCTCCCGGCTGGAACAGTGTGGCGCATCCTGGGTGGATTGGGGCGCGTACCGTTATGCCGTCCGTGTCGGCGACCCGCTGGTTCAGGTCTGGAAGATTGAATAAGTTATGTTATAATGCCACTCTCAGTGTCAACAGTTACAGGTGAGAAATTAAGGGTATGATTGCAGCCAGCGACCTTCGCAAAGGCATGATTTTAGACCTCAACGGGACGCTCTACCGCGTCACGAACACGCAGTACAACAATCCGGGGCGCGGCGCGGCCTCGATGCGGGCGCAGTTGATGGATATCCGCACCGAGCAGACGCAGTTTAAGGTCTTTTCGGCTGAAGAAAGTCTGAACAACGTTTTTGTGCAGACCGAGCCGGTCAAATATCTGTACCGGGATGGTAACCTGCTGGTCTTTATGAACACGGAAACCTACGACCAGTACGAAGTCAGCGCCGGGCTGTTTGGTGACGATGCGCTGTACCTGCGGGAAGACATGGACTTGCAGTTGATGGTCAACGAGGGCGGCATGGTGCTGGATTACGAACTGCCCAAGACCGTCGTCTATACCGTCGCCGAAGCGGAAGTGGCCGTCGTCGGCAACACGGCGGGGTCAGTCAACAAGCGGGTGAAGACCGATACCGGCCTGTCGGTGACGGTGCCAGCGTTTGTCAACACCGGCGACCAGATTAAGGTAGACACACGCGACGGCTCGTACGTCAGCCGCGCGTAACTGTCCGCAATTTACGAAAAGCGGCGTAGGGGCGGGTTTCGAAACCCGCCCCTACATTTTTACCCGATTGTATGATATAGTAATCACTTCCGACCGCGATTGAGACTGATGCGCGTGCTAAACACTCGCCGCCGTAACACCCCTTTGTCACGATCAATCTACCCTATTTTATGAGAATGCCCGGCGGCGCATTCCCGATCTCACACATTGAGGTGATATGCAGTTTAACGATCTGAAATTGATGGATTCCCTGCTGCGCGCCGTGCGCGCGGAAGGTTATGCCGAACCGACGCCGATTCAGGTGCAGGCTATCCCGCACGTTCTGAACGGCAAGGATATTGTGGGCTGCGCGCAGACTGGCACGGGCAAAACCGCCGCCTTCGCGCTGCCAATTTTGCAGCGGCTGGCAACAGCGGCCCAATCTCAGCAGCGGCGCAGCATCCGCGTGCTGGTGCTGTCCCCCACCCGCGAACTCGCGTCGCAAATCGGTGACAGTTTCGCGGCGTATGGCCGCTACACCGGCTTAAAACACGGCGTCATTTTTGGCGGTGTCGGCCAGCAGCCGCAGGTGGAACTGCTCCGGCGCGGCATTGACATTCTGGTAGCGACGCCGGGCCGCCTGCTTGACCTGATGCAGCAGGGGTTGATTCGGCTGAACACGATTGAGATTTTTGTACTGGACGAAGCCGACCGGATGCTCGACATGGGCTTTATCCACGACGTGCGCAAAATCATCAGCGCGCTGCCCACGCAGCGGCAGACGCTGCTGTTTTCCGCCACCATGCCACCGGATATTCAGGACCTGGCCGACCGGATTCTGGTGAAGCCGGTGCGGGTCGAAGTTACGCCGCAGGCGACGACAGTTGAAAAGATCGAGCAGTCGGTGTTTTTTGTCGAGAAACAGGACAAACGTGCCCTGCTGGAATACGTTCTCAGTGACCAGGCGATTCGTCGTGTGCTGGTCTTCACGCGCACCAAACACGGCGCGAACAAACTGGTGCAGCAACTTGACCGCGCCCGTATCCAGGCGGAAGCGATTCACGGCAACAAGTCGCAGACGGCGCGCGAGCGGGCGCTGGCAAATTTTAAATCCGGCAAAACGCGGGTGCTGGTGGCGACCGACATCGCCGCGCGGGGCATTGACGTGGACGACGTGACTCACGTCATCAACTACGATCTGCCCAACGAGCCGGAAAGTTACGTCCACCGCATCGGACGTACGGCGCGCGCGGGCGCATCCGGCACGGCCTACTCGTTCTGCGACGCCGACGAGCGCGCTTACCTGCGCGACATCGAAAAGCTAATCCGGCTGCGCGTGCCGGTGGTGGCCGAGCACCCTTACGCCTCGCCGCTTGGCATCCCGGCAGCGACCAGCGCGCAGTCCACAAACCGCCAACCCACCGGGCGTAACTCGTCCGCCAACGGCAACCCACGTTCCGCCAACGGTTCTACCCCATCCGGCGCACCGAGTGGAGACCGCAAGCCGCGCCGCCGTTCGCGCCACCGCCGTTCATCGGTTGGGCAGCGTCCGAGCATGGGATAAATACGTCAACAAAAAGGGGCGCTCATAGCGCCCCACGTTTTTCCTGTTGAATTAATGCTCCACCGGCCCGGTCAGCGGGTCGGCAATCGAGCGCCCCAGTTGCAGCGACCGCAGCGCCTCCTTCCACACCGGCATAATTCGCGGCGCGTCCTCCACCCAGAAATCGCACGAAATGAAGACGTGTATCCCAAACCCGCGCGCCAGCGCGAAGCGGGAGAAAGCGTCGCGCTTCTCCACCGGATCGAGGAAGCGGTGCTGCATCCACACAATTTCCAGATCGGCGCGTGGCAGCCGCATGATTTCGCTGCGCTCCAGCACCTGCATCCCACTGCCCTCAACCGACTTCGCCAGCAGCGGCGCCAGCGGCAGGCCGGTCCAGTCTATGTCCGGCGGGAAACGCCAGTACGACACCGACAGGCGCGCTTCATCGTTGGGCGGCGGCTGGTCATTAAACTCCACGTTGGGTTCCAGCTTCGCTAGGTGCCAGCTTGCCGGGATGTTAAAGCTCACCGCGCCCCGGTCCATCACAAAAATCTTGTAACCGTCGGGCGCTTTCCAGGTGTGGTTATCCTTCAGCTTCAGCGTCTTCTGGAGAATTGGTCGTTTGGGTTTGGAGGGCATGGCCGTCTGCTCCACCGTTCAACACGATCAATCGCATTGTAGCGCACTTTACCTATCCGTCAAACGCGCCTACGACAGTACCTCCGGGTTTGCCAGATTGACCGGCCTGCCTGCCGCAAACGCCAGCAGGTTATCGAAGGCCGTGCCAAAGTACAGTTCATAGCTGTCTTTCTCGACGTAACCCAGGTGCGGCGTGCAGATCACGTTGTCCATATGCAGCAGCGGATGGTCAATGACCGGCTCGGCCTCGTAGACATCAACGGCGGCAGCCCCAGGGCGACCGGCTCGCAGGACGGCGACCAGTGCGCCCCGCTCGATAATGTCGGCGCGGCTGGTGTTCACCAGCAGAGCGGTTGGCTTCATCGCCGCCAGATCATCCGCCGTGACCGCGCCGCGCGTTTCCGCCGTCAGCTTGAGGTGCAGGCTCACCACATCTGCCCGCTGGAACAGATCGCGCTGGCTGGCGGCCACTTCGTAGCCAGCACTGCGGGCACGCGTCTGCGACCCCTCGCGCCCCCACACCAGCACCTTCATGCCAAACGCCTGCCCGTAACTGGCGACCAGACTGCCAATCTGCCCGTAACCCAGTATTCCCAGCGTGCGGCCATGCAGGCCAACGCCCAGCGTACGCTGCCACCGCCCGGCTTTCAGGTTGGCGATTTCCTGCGGCAGGTGGCGCATGGCCGCCAGCACCAGCGCCCAGGTGAGTTCGGCGGTGGCCTGCGGCGACCCCGCGCCCAACGCGACGGCGACACCGTTCCGAGTGCAGGCGACCAGGTCAATGTGAGCGATACCTTTTCCAGTCTGGCTGATGAGCTTCAGGTTTGGCAGCCGCGCCAGCAACGCCTCCGTGATCGCCGTGCGTTCCCGAATGAGCACCAGCGCCTCGGCGTCTTGGAACCGCTGCGCCAGCGTGTCTATATCCTTCACCGTGTCGTGATAGACGGTGACATCATGTCCGGCCAGTTTCTGGAAGCTGTCCAGCGTCCGCACCGCATCCTGATAATCATCGGGGATGACGATTTTCATAGTGCGCTGTTCCTCGTAGCCATAAACGGGTTATCTTACGCCCGTTCCACATCTGCCACATTGTGGTCGAAGTGGTTATCAACCAGCTTCACGCCCGGCTGCCCGTCCAGCTTGACAGCGGCAACCACATTGTTGGTGAATGTATTGTTTTCGAGCGAACAATCCTGCACCCGGCCAAAGCGCGCCCCTACCCGGTTATCGTTAAACGTGTTGCCGCGCAGGTGGAAATCGTGGCAGGCCAGATCAGGCGAATCGTCGCCGGTGTAAGCGTTAAAGCCGATGGTGTTGGACTCAATCAGGTTGTTTTCCAGCGTGAAGTTATAGGTCACCTCATGCCCCGGCCAGTGCGCTTTCACGCCGCCGCGAGTCCACAGCCGCACGCCGTCGCCGTTCAGCCGAATCCGGTTGTTGCGGATGGTGAAGTTATAACCGTGTTCGACCGCAATGCCCGCCCAGCGGTTAAATTCGACGATATTGTCTTCCAGCACGTTATCCCAGGAAAAGCCCATCCAGAAGCCGTAATTTGACCGGCTACAGTCGTTGCGTCGGAAGATGTTGCCCTGCGAGAAGGTGGATTCAATCGCGTTATTCGGGCTAAGGCGGCAGTCGTTGTCCTCAAACAGATTGTCGTTGCATGGGTCTTTTTTGCCGGGGTGTTCGTAACCGGCCACGAAGATGCCGTCCCCGCCGCACAGGCAGCTATTTTTAAGAAATTGGTTGCGCGACGACGCCTTCACCAGTACGATGCCCGCCGCGTCCGCCTCAACCCGGATCGAGCCGTCCTCCGGGCGGCGGTACAGCCGGTTGCAGAAATCAAACTGGTTACTTCGCACGATGCTGTCGTTGGTGCGCGACAGGTACACCCCCCAGCCGCTGTTAAACGAGGCATTGTTGTTCTCGACCGTCAGCCCGTCGCAGTTGTACAGCAAAATGCCGTTGAGCTGGTGCTGAAGGTCGCAATCCCGAATCGCCCCACCCTTAACGTTGTGCAGCAGAATCGCACCCCCGTACACCTGTTCAATCGGCAGCCACAGGTACAGGAAGGTATCAATCCCTTCGATCTCCCACGTATCGCGGATTTTGACCGCTTCAATCGTGACCTGCTGGCAGTCGTCGCAGCGGATGCCGTGATAGTAGCCGGAAATCGCCAGATTCCGGACGGTGATATTGCTACGCCCCTGCGCGCGGATACCAACGCCTTCCTGCTTCGCGCTGACGATCAACGTATCATCGCCCGCCACGATGATGTTATCCGCGCCAATCGTCAGGCCGTTGGGCAGGTGATAAACGCCGGGCGCGAACATGGTATCTTCCGTGATAACCATTTGGTCGGTTGGCACAACCTGAGTCTTCATCGGTGCAAATCCTTTTGATGCGACAAAGTAAACGATTGGCCGGCGGTCAGCGTGATCTCGCCGCCGGGATACAGCACCGGCACCGGACCACTGTCGGCGCGAAGCGTAGTTTGCTGGCCGTCTGTATGAAACTGCACCCGGTGGCCATGCCAGCTCAGCTTAAACGACACCCGCCGCCAGCCCTCCGGCAGCAGCGGCCAGTCGTGGAGCATAATACCCATGTCGTGCAGGTGCAGGCGGCAGAAGCCGTGCACCACGACCGCCCACGCCCCGCCCATCGCGGCGGTATGCACGCCGAGATTCCAGTGCGGGCCAGCGCCGAGCAAATCCATCGTGGCGGTCTGTTTGAAGTAGCGGTACGCCCATTCCGTTCTGCCGATGTCCGACGCCACCAGCGCGTAAGCCATCGGACTGAGGCTGGAATCGTGGGCGGTGCGCGGCTCGTAATATTCCCAGTTGGCGCGCTTCACGGCGGCATCATACTGGCTGCGGAATAGGTACAGCAGCAGCGCCACATCCGCCTGTTTGATCGCCTGCGTGGACTGGAACGGGCCAAACAGCCCGCCGGGGTGCTGGTCAGGGTGTTTCAACCGGGAGCGCGCTACGTCCGGAGGCACGTCCTCCAGCTTGAAGTAGCCGTCAAACTGCTCGATCAGCCCGGCCTGCGGGTCTGGTTGGGGGACGAACAGCTTATCCGCTACCGCCCGCCACGTTTGCAGTTCGCCATCATCCGGTCGGGCAGCATCAGCCGGCGCATTTTTAACCAGTGCCAGCGCGGCGATCAGCGCGTGCTGTGCCATGCGATTGGTGTAAGCGTTGTTGTTTATCCGTTCGTGATACTCGTCCGGCCCCAGCACCGTGCGCAGTTCGTACACGTCCCGCCCGGCGTCGTAGCTGACGCGCGAAACAAAAAAGCGTGCCACTTCGACCGCGATTTCCAGCCCATAGGGGTAAAGAAAAGCCGTGTCCCCGGTTGCCCAGGCATACTGCCACAGCGCATACACCACGTCCGCCGAGATGTGAACCTGCTCGTCGGCGAAGTAACTGCGTATTTTCTGCCCGGTCAGCGGGTCGTCGAAGACATACAGCGCGCAGGTTTCGTCGCCGGTTTCCTGGCTTTGCCAGGCGTAGTACGCGCCGCCGAAACCCAGACTGGCCGCTTTGCGCCGCGCCCCGTCGAGCGTGTGGTAGCGGTACATCAGGCAGCGGCGGGCGTATTCCGGCTGCGTCGAGATCAAAAATGGCAGCACGTAAATTTCGCAGTCCCAGAAGATCGAACCCCAGTAATCCTGCCCTTGCAGCCCGCGCGCCGAAATGCTCACCTTATCCGAGTGCGGAGTATTCGCCAGCAGGTGAAACAGGCAGAACCGAAGCGCCGCCTGCGACTCGTCGTCGCCTTCGATCACCACGTCCGACGCCGACCAGCGTTCTGCCCAGCGAGCCTCGTGCGCCGCCCGTACCGCTTCGTAACCCTGACGCCGCGCCGTTTCCAGTTCCGACAGGCACAGCGCGGCTAAATCGCCTTCGGAAAAGCGGCTGTCGTACACCGCCGCCCACTTTACCAGTTCGACCGGTTCGCCGGCGGACAGGCCAAAACGGCAGACGTTTTCCAGCGCGCCGGATGTTGCCTCGGCGGACCATTCCGCCGCGCGCGAAAGATCGTGTTGAACAGTGATACAGACCTGATAGCCCTGCTGAATGGTGGTGATGGTGACAGCGCCGCCGTTTACCTCCGTGTGAGGTACTCGAATCCACTCAATCTCGAAGTGTCTCTCCGCGAAGCGGTTATTCACGTTCGTGTCAATCCGCGACCGGATGACAACCGAGCAGTCAGCATCGCTCTCAATCCGCCATCGGATGGCTGCCAGGTGCAGCCGGTGCAGGCTCACCAGCCGTTCGCTGCTGAGTCTGATCGTCTTGCCATGCTCAGTCCGCCAGGTGAACTGTTGCAGCAGCAGGCCGCGCTGCATATCAAGCTGCCGCCGGTAGGTATGCGCGCCTTCGACGGTCAGCGTTTCGCCGTCCGCTTCCAACTGCACGAAGCGCCAGTCCGGCAGGTTAATCATCTCGCGGTCGAGAATCCCACCGCTGGGCGAATCATAAATGCCGTTGATGTGGTTGCCGACCAGCGCCGGCAGATCGGGTGTTACACTTTCCGGCGCACCGCGCGACCCCATGTAACCGTTTGCCAGCGCGAACACGGTCGCTTTGTTGACTTCGGCTTTTATGTCAAAAGGGGCGGTATCGTCAATCATCCAGCGATCTATCACGGCATAATCAAATGAAAAATCAGTCACGCTCCGGCTCCAGGATAAGGACGGTTCCACTCTTGCGCGCCAGATTCAGCCAGCAGCGACCTGCCACCACCAGCGACACCTCGCCGCTGAAAAGATCACGCGCCGACCAGCGCCCGCCGCTAATTGTACCCTTATCCTTTCAGCCCGGTAAGCTGAATCCCCTCGATGAAATACCGCTGCGCGAAGAAAAACAGTACGATCATCGGTAGCATGCTGAGTACCGAGGCCGCGATCAAGCGATCATAGTAGATGGTCATATATTGGTCTTTGAAGAAGTTCAGCCCAACCGCTACCGGGAACAATTCCGGGCTGGACAGGAAGATAAACGGCTCAAGGAAGCTGTTCCACGTCCACCAGAAGGTGAAGATAATCACCGTCGCAATCGCCGGTTTGCTCAACGGTACGATCACCCGCGTGATGATTTGCAGCGTGTTCGCGCCATCAATGCGGGCGGCGTCTTCCAGTTCGCGCGGGATGCTGGTGAAAAACTGCCGCAGCATGAAGATCAAAAAGGCGTTGCCGAAGAACGAACGCAGGAACAGCGGCCAGAGCGTGTTGACCATGTTCAGATCGCGGAAAATCTCGTAGATCGGCACCAGCGTGACCGGGTATGGCAGCATCATCGTACCCAGCAGGATGACGAAGAAGAAGTTTTTCCCCGGCGCACGCAGCCGGGCGAAGGCGTAACCCACCACCACGCACGATAGCACGTGTCCGATGGTGTTGAGGATCACCAGCACAAACGAATTGCGGAAGAAGGTCGGGAAGTACGTCTCCGCCACTTTGGTTTGCAGGGCTTCGCGGTATCCGTCAAAGCGCAGTTCGGGATACATCGCCCGCGTGAGTTCCCCCGGATTCACATCAAACGCTTCGCTGATGACCGAGGCCGGGACAACCAGCGCCATTTCGCGGGATTCGCCCACCAGCGCCACCGAATGAGTCTCGCTGCCTTCGCTGAAACCATCCTGCACGCGGAACGGAATCCGCTGGAGCTGGTCGCCGCGCGCGCTGGTCAGGCCGCCAAGCTGTGCCAGCCGCAGCGTGTCCGCGCTGGTAATCGGAATCACGACGCTGGCCTGCGTGCCGCTGATGAGGATGGCGACCGGTGCCGCCGTACCATCGGCAGCCGTGTAGGTTGCGCCCTGCATCGTCACGCCGTTCACTGTGATGGGCTGGACATCGGCAAGCTGCGACCGCGGCGCGACGACAGCGTTGGCGTCGAACTGTTCTTCATTAATCACCGGCTGCCACGATTCCTTGACCAGCATGACAAATTCCCCCGGCTGCCCGTTAATCGTCATCAGGGGGAGTTCGGTTTGACCGACAGGCGCGAAGCCAGCGTCTGCCAGGTTCTCGGTCGAAACCAGCGTGGCGGCGGCGGCGATTTCCGGCGCGCCGACGACCGAAAGCTGCGACTCCGGCCCAATCGGAATCACCTCGACCGGATTGCCATCTAGTTGCACGGTTCTGCCGCGAAACTCGACGCCGCCAACTTCCAGCGAGGCGCGGTCGCCGGCGTTCACCTCATCCAGCGGCATCCGCAGCGCGGCGGCTTGCAGGTCGTTCACGGCTACGACCACCAGCGTATCGTTATCGCCTCTTGCCAGCGCCACCACCTGCCGCGTTTCACCGTTGGTTGCCCAGGGGCGCACGTTCAGCGTCAGATCGCCAACAGTGGTCGCCACCGCGTCGCCCACTTCGCTGGCGGGGACGGTTTGCAGGTTTTGCAGCAGCGCGGCGTTGACGACGGTGGTATAGCGGCGCACGCCGATTTCGATCACCTTTTTGGACTGGCCGTCCACCTCGACCGTCCACAGGTTAATCATCCGGTTAGTATTACCCGCGCGCACCGCTTCCCAGTGCATTGGAATCCAGATTGGCGGGTCGGTGAAAATTTGCCAGGCCGGTTTGAGGCTGGCGGAAATCATCCACAGCATCGGGAACAGCATGAAGGCCGCGCCCAGCGCCAGCACAATATAACTGGCGGCGTGGCGCAGGCTGCGCTGCCACGTCTTGGACGAACGAACGCTTTTCCAGTTGGTGGCGGCGCGCGCCGCCAGCGTCGGACGAGTGGCGATGTCCATTATCGCACCTCCGCTTCGTAATACACCCAGGCGGCAGAGGAACGAATCACCAGCAGTGTGATGACCATAATAATGACGAATAATATCCAGGCCAGGGCGGAAGCATACCCCATCTGGGCCATCTGGAAGGCGCGTTCGTATAGATTGAGCATGTAAAACAGCGTGGCGTCGTTCGGGCCGCCGCGTGTCATCACGTAGCCGGCGTCAAACACCTGTAACGCGCCGATGATCGCCAGCACGACGTTAAAAAAAATGGTCGGGCTGAGCATCGGCAGCGTGACAAAGCGGAACTTCGCCAGGTCGTTCGCGCCATCAATTTCCGCCGCCTCGTACAGCACTTCCGGGATGCCCTTTAAGCCCGCCAGGTAAATGACAATCTGCCCGCCCACACTCCACCAGCTCATCAGAATGAGCGCCGGCAGCGCCCACTGTTCGCTCAGCAGCCAGTCCGGCCCCTGGATGCCAAATACACCCAGCACCATGTTCAGCAGGCCACCTTCCGGGCGGAAGATAAACAGCCATAACACGGCGACCGCGATGCTGCTCAGAATCGAGGGGATAAAAAAGATGGTGCGCCAGATGTTCACGCCGCGCAGCTTTTGCGACAGCACCATTGCCAGCGCCAGCGCGATGATCGTCCCGCCCGGCACACTGCCCAGCGCGTATAAAAACGTGACTTTGACGGACTGCCAGAAATTGGCGTCGCTGAAAATGCGCTCGAAATTACGGAAGCCCACCCACACCGGCGGCGACAGCAGATCATACGACGTGAACGACAGGTAAAGCGAACGCAGCATCGGATAGGCCAGGAACACCAGAAAGCCGACCAGCCAGGGCAGGATGAGGATGTAAAATGATAACGCTTCCCGGCGCGCCAGCGACGATCCCCCGTTCAGCTTGCGAAGCTGTGCGATCATGGTTATTTCCTTAACAGTTCACTCGTGGTATCGCTCGACAAGGCTGTACGGCCCAGCGAGCGCGCCTGGACTGTGCCACAAACGGCAAGGGGCGTTCCGCTGCTTGACCGCCTCGTTACGCCCCCGGCCTGAGTCCTTCAACATCAACGTGCCCCGTAGGGCGGGTTTCAGGCCCGCCCCTACACAAAGTGTGTCTAAATAGCCGCTTACTGCTTGCCGCCTTCGGCCAGGCAGGCATCGGCGTCTGCTGCCAGCTTGTCCAGTTCGGCTTTCACGTCAAGCTGGTCACCACCGTCCGCCAGCAGCCGCTTCATCATGTCGCTGGCCGGGGTCGAAACGCAGGTGCTGTAATACGGCGTGCGCAGTTCTTCCAGCGGCCCCAGGAAGTTGGTTTCAGCGATAAACACGCCCCAGTACGGGTCGGTTTCGCGCTGCATTTCCTGCGATACTACCGGGTTGCCGCTGAGCGCCTTGAGCGCGAACACGCGCTGGCCGGGTTCGGTGGTCAGCCACTTCAGCAGTTCCCAGGCCGCGTCGGGGTCCTTGCTCTGGCCGGAAATGCCCCAGCCCAGCCACATCAGCACGCTGTGATGGCCGGCAGGACCGGCGGGCACCGGAACAACCGCCCATTCCAGATTGGGCGTTTCGTTCAACACGTCCTGCCACCACGGGCCATGGAAGGTCAAACCCATCGCAATCTTGCCGTCCTGGAACATCTGGACGCGCCCGCCTTCCACCGCGCCGATCACGGTTGCCGACGGCGCCACATGATGTTCAAAGACCAGATCGCGGTACCATTCCAGCGCCTCGACGGCTGCATCGCTGTTCAGGATGCCGGTTGTCGTCGTGCCATCTTCGCTGATGGTCAGCGTACCCCAGGCCTGCAGATAGCTCTGCATCGCGCGCCACCAGCCGTCATTCACGATGTCAATGCCCCACTGCACCACGTTGTCAGGGTCGAAGTCCGGACTATTGGCATTGTTGCCGTTGGCGTCGAGCGTCAGTTCCAGCGCGATATCCAGCGCGTCGTCCCACGTCCAGCCTTCTTCGGGATAGGGGATGCCGGCAGCATCAAACAGCGCCGTGTTGATGTAAAACGCGCTGGTGCTGTAGTCCTTCGGCAGCGCAACCGGCTTGCCGTCGTATTTGCCCTGCTCGAAGATGCCTTCGTAAACATCTTCGCCGATCTTGATGCCGTTTTCGCCTTCGACGTAGGGCGTCAGGTCAATGTACGCCTGGCCGTCGGACGCTTCCATATACAGCGCGGCCCATTCCGGCGGGTACGCCATCAGGTCCGGGCTGGTGCCAGCAGAGAGCCACGTCAGGCGGCGGGTGTTCTGGTCGTCGCCGATGTTGGGTTCCAGCACCACGTCAATGCACGGATACTCCGCTTCGAAGGCTTCGACGACCTGGTTCATGTACTCCACCCGGTCGCCGCTCGACCAGTCATCTACCCGCAGGGAGACCGAATCGCGCCCATCGCAAAAATCGCTCTGGGCGTTCACCGGGACGGCGGCCAGAATCAGCACCGCCATCAGGGCAACAAAAAAACCTTTTTTCGCCATATGTCTATACCTCTTATTGAACTAATCTAGTCCAGGGAACTGACTATCACTCTGGATTGTAAACACGAATCGCTCAATTCGTCAACTGATTGGTCAGGAACAGCCGGGGTGACTGGAAGAAACTCACAAAAACTTGTCCACTTTAGTTATATTCACCTGTACCTATACGTTATGAAGCACTGCAACGGCAATAGTTATTTCCCGTAGCTCCTTCCGATAGGTCTATATCAGTTGGCAGGTTTTTGGGCAGAATAGCTCTTGTACAACCTGTCGGCTACCAATACCACGAACAATCTCAGTAAAGGTCTATACCACTAAAAAATATTTGGCTACCGGCTGATCAGAACCCCTGCGCAGTTGACCAACCCAATCGAATCAAAAGGGGCGCTGCTCACGCCCCTCGCGTTGACCTGCTTTACGCGCTGTGGCTCATCCACCCGCCATCGCGCCAATGATGCGAAACGGCTCTCTGCCAGCGACAACCTCCGGCGGCACAACCGCGTCCGCTGGCTCGTGGGAAATATCCTCGCCGCAGGCAAAAAAACGGATGAACGGGCGGCGCTCCTTCAACACCGTGTCCCGAATCGTGCCGCGCAGCATCGGATAAGCCGCCTCCAGCGCATCCAGAATCGCGCGCTGCGTGACTGGTTCTTCGACCTGTAACTCAACCGGGCCGGTGACTTTCGCCAGCGTGCGCAGGTGGGTGGGCAGCGTTACGCGAATCATGGCAAAACCTGGGCCTCCACGGAAAGAACCGGCGGCAGGTCGTGGACAATAGGCATCCAGTGATCGCCCGAATCGGCGGAAACGTATACCTGACCGCCGGTTGTGCCCAGGTAGATGCCACACGAGTCCAGCGTGTCCACCGCCAGCGCATTGCGCAGCACATTCACGTAACAGTTGCTCTGGGGCAGCCCATTGGTCAGCGCTTCCCAGTCATCACCGCCGGTCCGGCTGCGATATACACGGAGCTTGCCATCGGGCGGAAAATGATGGGAGTCGCTGGTGATCGGCACGACATAAATCGTTTCCGGCTCATGTGCATGAACGGCAATCGGAAAGCCGAAGTCGGTCGGCAGATTGCCACTGACTTCGTGCCAGGAGTCGCCGCCATTGTCCGAGCGCATCACATCCCAGTGCTTTTGCATGAACAGGGTATTGGGGCGCGAGGGGTGCATGGCGATGCTGTGAACGCAGTGACCCACTTCAGCGGTGGCATCTGGCAGTTCAAATTCCGATTTCAACCCCTGATTGACGGGCCGCCAGGTTATGCCGCCATCGTCGGTGCGGAAAGCACCGGCGGCGGAGATGGCAACAAAGATACGATTGGGGTTATCGGGACTCAGGATGATGGTATGGAGGCACATGCCGCCGGCGCCGGGCTGCCATAGGTTGCCCTTTACGTTACGCAGGCCGGATAGTTCGCGCCAGGTTTTGCCGCCGTCGTTGGTGTGAAAGAGGGCAGCGTCCTCAACACCGGCATAAACGGAGTCTGGGTCGGTTGGCGAAGTTTCCAGATGCCAGACGCGCTTGAATTCCCAGGGATGCTGCGTCCCATCGTACCACTGATGGGTTCCGGGTACGCCGTCGTAAACGAATTCATTCCCGACGGTTTCCCAGGTCTTGCCGGCGTCGTCGGAGCGATGCACGACCTGACCAAACCAACTGCTCGATTGTGATGCATATAGCCGGTCGGGGTCAGCCGCCGTCCCGGTAATGTGATAAATCTCCCAGCCGGGAAAATGGGGGCCATCAACCGTCCAGTCTTTGCGCCGCTCGTCCGACCGCAGAACGAAAGCGCCTTTGCGGGTACCAACCAAAACTCGAACTTCGCTCATATAGCTTCCCCTAAAATATACATCCGACCCACCTAAGAATAGAATATCTGTTCGTTTTAGTCAAGAGGGGTAGGCAAAGACCATTGCGCCTTCCGCCATAAAAAGCCGAATCAAAAAGGGGCGCTGGTCACGCCCCTTTCGAAATCCCTGTCTTACGCCCCCTGCGCCGCGTCTGCTTTCAGCGCGACTCCGGCGCGTTCCAGCGTTGGGGCGTCGCCGCGCAGTTTCTTCCCCCGCAGGCGGAGCGAGTTGCTGACCACGAAGACACTTGAGAAGGCCATGGCCCCAGCAGCTAGCATCGGCACGAGCAGCCCCAGCATGGCAACCGGGATGAGGATGATGTTGTAGATGAACGCCCAGAACAAATTCTGGTAAATCGTCCGCATCGTCGCTTTGCTCAGCCGGATCGCCCGTGCCACGCCGCGCAGATCACCACTCATCAGCGTCACGTCGCTGGCTTCCATCGCAATGTCCGTGCCGGTGCCGATAGCGATGCCCACATCGGCCTGCGCCAGCGCCGGCGCGTCGTTGATGCCGTCGCCGACCATCGCCGCTTTTTTACCCTCGGCCTGCAACGCCTTAACTGTATCGGCCTTCTGTCCTGGCAGCACCTCCGCCAGCACGCGCTTGATTCCCACCTCGTCAGCAATGGCCTGCGCCGTAAGCTGATTGTCGCCCGTAATCATCACCACTTCCAGCCCCAACGCCTGCAAATCGGCAATCGCCTCCCGCGAGCCTTCCTTGATCGTGTCCGCAATGCCAATCAGCCCGGCCACCGCGCCATCCACCACCGCCAGCACGGCTGTGCGCGCCCGCGCCTGGAGCGCCTGCACCTGTGCCTCATACGCGCTGAGATCAATCCCCTGCTCACGGACGAAACGCGGGCTGCCCACCAGCACTGTTTTCCCCTCGACCGTCGCCCGCACGCCGCGCCCGGACTCGGCCTCGAAGCCTTCCGGCTGCGCCAGCTTCAGCCCGACGTCCTGCGCTGCTTTGACGACCGCTTGCCCCAACGGGTGTTCGCTGCCGCGTTCGGCCACCGCCGCCATTCGCAGCAAATCATCTTTATCGAAACCGTTGAATGGCAGCACGTCAGTGACACTGGGTTCGCCCTTCGTAATCGTGCCGGTTTTGTCCAGCGCGATCACTTTCAGCCGGTGCGCGTTTTCCAGCGCCTCGCTGTTCTTGAACAGGATGCCCATCTCCGCGCCCTTGCCCGTACCGACCATGATCGCTGTCGGCGTTGCCAGTCCCAGCGCGCACGGGCAGGCGATCACCAGCACCGCGACTGTATGCACCATCGCTGTCACAAACCCCACCTGCCCAATTACCAGCCACGCCAGGAACGTCAGCGTTGCCAGCACCAGCACCACCGGCACGAACACACCGGATACCTGGTCGGCCACACGCTGAATCGGCGCTTTCGAACCCTGCGCCTGTTCCACCAGCCGGACGATCTGCGCCAGCGCCGTTTGCGCGCCGACTTTGGTCGCCTCGACCACCAGCCGCCCCTGCTTGTTGACCGTCGCGCTGATGACTTCGCTGCCGACGCTCTTGTTCACCGGCAGGCTTTCGCCCGTCAGCATGGACTCGTCCACCGCCGACCGGCCTTCGATCACCACGCCGTCCACCGGGATGCGTTCACCGGGGCGCACGACCAGCACGTCGCCCTGCATCACGTCGTCCACCGGCACTTCGATTTCCTGCCCGTCGCGCAGCAGCGTCGCCGTCTTGGGCGCGAGTCCCATCAGCGCCTTGATCGCCTCGCTGGTGCGGCCTTTAGCGCGCGCTTCCAGCAGCTTGCCGAGGGTAATCAGGGTGATAATGACCGCCGCCGTCTCAAAGTACACGTGGTCGCCGATCACGTCCGTCAGCCCTAACACCATGCCGATCAGCACGAACACGCTGTAGATGTACGCTGCCAGCGACCCCATCGCAATCAGCGTATCCATGTTGGCGGAACGGTTACGCGCCGCTTTGATCGCGCCGACCACGTACTGCCGCCCGACGACGAACTGCACCGGTGTCGCCAGCAGGCCAAACACAAACGGCCAGCCCGGCCACAGCAGCCACGCCAGCAGCGGATGGACTTCCGGCGTGGCGCTCATGCCCATGCTGTGTCCAGCGTTCGCTGCCGCATTCGCTGATGCCAAACTTGACATCAGCAAATCCCGTCCCATGCTCAGCAGGAACAGCGGCAGGCTGAAGGCGATGCCGATCAGCAGCAGCCGCTTCTGGCGGTCAATCTCCGCCTGCCGCGCCTTACGTTCGGCGTCCTCCGGGGCTTCGGCATTTGACAGATCGAGCACGCCGTAACCCGCGTTTTCGACCGCTTTAATCAAATCGGAACGCCGCACCGTACCCGGTAAATAGGTGACGCTGGCTTTTTCCGTCGCCAGGTTCACGTTGACCGAGAGAATCCCCGGGACTTTGCTGACAGCGCGTTCGACGTTACGGACGCAGCTTGCACACGTCATGCCCGTAATCGGCAGTTCGATGCTGGCCTGCGCCACGCCGTACCCTGCGCGCGAAACACGATCAATGATTTCCCCGACACTCGTTTTGGCCGGGTCAAATTCCACGTGGGCGCGCTCGGTAGCGAGGTTGACATTCGCCCCTTCCACACCCTCGGTTTTGGTTAGCGCCCGTTCGACCGTCCGCACGCATCCGGCGCACGTCATGCCGGTGATGGGCAGATCAATTTGTTGGATTGCCATGTTTTACCTCAATATCCGTTCCCTGTGGGGACACGATAGATCGTGTCCCTACAAATTCCCTGCTAAGCCGGCACAGCCTTATATCCCGCCTGTTCAACGGCGGCGACCAACTGCGCTTCGGTTACTGTCTGCTCGTCATATTCCACGTCGGCGGTCTGCCGCGCGTAATTCGTCGTGGCGGACTTCACGCCCGGCAGGTCTTCCAGCGCCCCGTCTACCGTCATCGCACAGCCGACGCAGTGCATCCCCTGAATGAGCAGCCGTTGTTTTTTCATCGTTTACACCTCGCTTTTCTCAATCTTGATCGTGCCGCTGTACATGCCCATGCTGCACGTGAAAAAGACGTACCCTTCCGGCTGCGGCGGCAGATCAATCACCATTTCGCCGGTGATCGGCAGCGTCCGGTAATAGCCCATACTGGGGATAGTGAATGCCAGCGCGCAGCTATAGGTATCCTTCGTCACCATACGCAGCCGCAGCGGTTTATCACTTTCGGCAATCGAATAATTCGGTTTATAGCCCCAATCGCTGACGTTGATGGTTAATTCCTGCACGCCGTCCACGATTTGCGCTTTCGTCGGCGCGTCCCACTCGCCCGGCTGGAAAACAGACGCGAGGATGCGCTCCGGCGCCAGCGGCGAACCGAGCAGATTCAGCCCGGCGTTCAGCGATACCATACCCAGCACCAGGATGAGCGCCGCCGTCGCCACCGCGAACCACTTCTGAAACTGGCCGCGCAGCCGCGTCGCCAGAAAGCCCAGCACCAGAAACGTGGGTGACGTACCCAGTACAAACGCAAACAGGATCAGCGCGCCCACCAGCGGGCTGCCGGTGCTGATCGCCAGCACTTCCATCGCCTGCGTTGTGCCGCAGGGGATGAGCACCGTCATCAGCCCCAGGAACACCGGCGTAAACACACTCTGGCTTTTAGCCTGGTTGCGGACGAGCCGTGTCAGGGCTTTGGGCGGCTGAATCACAAAGTACCGGAAAATGGGATGGACGTTGAACATATTCAGTGCCGTCGCCAGCATAAACAGCCCCACACCAAGCTGCATGATGCCCTGTAACGTCGGCGTGATCTGGAACACGGACCCCAGCGCCCCCAACAGGAAGCCGAGCAGGGTATACGCCACCAGCTTGGCCGCCAGGAAATACACCACCGGCCATAAGTTTTGTGCCACCTGCACGCCAGTGACCGGCTGCGATGTTTTGGCTTTGCGGCTCCTGCTTTTGCGCTTCGGTGCAGACGGCACGGTAATGGCGACCGGTGCGGTCATCGCCGTTGCCAGCAAGCCGCCCTGAATCGCCAGACACGTCAGCCCGCCGGTGGTTAAGCCGGTTAAAAAAATCACCCATAAATCCATGTAAGCCTGCTCCCCTATTGACCTGTGTGCCTGCGGGGACATGGCGGCGCCATGTCCTAGTGGTTCAATAAATCAAAAATGCGCACCAGGTCCTGCGTGGTCTGATCAGGATTATGTGCCATCTCATGGCGCGCCGTGTTCACCAGGTAACATTCCACCAGATGCGTAATGAGGCTGGCGACCCCCTTTTCCACCGTGCGGGCGCGGATGACACGCTCCTCGCAGCTTCCTTCGTCCGCTTCGATCATCTTTTCCAGCGCGGCAAGCTGCCCCTGTATCCGGTGGATACGGTGCAGCGTTTTTGTGTTATATTCACACTTCGATGCGGTGTGCGTGTGCTCGCAGCAGGCATGTTCGGTCATAGCACCACCCTTTCCTTACGCCCTGATTGGGAATAGTAGCATACCCAGGGGGGTATAATCCAGTGACACACGTCATTTAGATGCGGGAACATTTGGAATACTTACCGTGTCATTTATAACCCGCACCGTGTCTTATCCCTCTCGCCGGCTGCTGCCAGTGCAGGCCGGCATCCTGCTGACATTTTTGCTGGTGCCGGTCTGGTATCGCTTTAAGGGTGTGGCCGGCCCATTCGACGCGCTGTTCAGTGCCGGCTTTCTCATCTTCTGGCCGATGTTGTGGACGGTTGGCTGGTGGCTGGTTCTGGGGCTGCCCGGCTTTGCCAACCTCCGCCGTAACCCGGTGCGGCGCTTGTGGGCGCTGGCGCTGCTTACGCTGGCATTATGGGCGTTTCTGTCGCAGGCATGGGCCTATACCCGCAGCTTCCAGCCGGAAGTCACGCTTGGCGCGGCGCTGCCCTTCGCTCTGGCGGCGCTGTTCGCCGTCATTGTGGCCTGTGCCGGCCCGCCCGCGCGGGTAATCGTCACCACGCTGGTCATTGGACTGGCGTGGAACACTTTCCTCGCGGGCGCCCAGGTGGCGGTACAGGGGTCGGTCGGCCTGATCGCACCGGGCGAGTTCGCGCTGAATCCGGCTGCATCTGGCACGGCGGTGGTGCAGGCCGACGGTGTGCGCTGGCTGCGACCCTACGGCCTGCTGCCACATCCCAACATTCTGGGCGGGTTCTTCGCGCTGGCGCTGCTGGCTGCGCTGGTCTCGGTGCTGTCCGGCGGCAAACAACGCCGCTGGCTGGTTGGCACGCTGATTTTTCTGGCTGGCCTGTGGGCGTTTCTGCTAACGTTCTCGCGGAGCGCCTGGCTCGGCTTCATGGCAGGTGCGCTGGCGATTCTGCCGCTGCTGTGGCGGCTGGCGCTGCGTGACCGCAGTGTTCGCCGGCGCTTCGCCGTTACGCTCGGCCTGGGCGTGGCCACCGCCGGGCTGTTCGCCGCGCTGTACTGGCCGTTCCTGCTGGCCCGCACCGGCGCAGGCGGCGAGTCCATCGAACTGCGCTCGGCCAGCGACCGCGCGGTATTCATGGAATTTGCCTTCCGCGCCATCTGCGAGTCGCCGCTGCTAGGGCTGGGCATCGGCAATTTCCCCTGGCGGATGACGTGGTATCTGCAATTCACCGCTTACGATCTGCAAGGCCAGCCGGCGCACCACGTGTTTCTATCGGCTTGGGCGGAACTGGGGCTGGTCGGCTTCGCGCTGCTGGCGCTGGCGCTGGTCTTCGGCGTGGAAGCGGCGCTGAAAGCCCTCACCCCCGCCCCCTCTCCCTCAGGGAGAGGGGGGCAATTCGGGAAGCCCTCTCCTCCCCTGCAAGCAGGGGAGGCCGGTAGGGGGTCAGAAGAAGCATTGGCGCGCTCCGTGCTGCTCGGCGGGGTGGTGGCGCTGGCGGTGATCGGCCTGCTCGACCATTACCCCTGGACGCTGCTGCATTTCCAGGCCGCCTGGTGGGGGCTGATGGCAGCAGCCGGAAAGACTTAACGCAAAGAACGCAAAGGGGCAAAGACCAAAAGGGGTATGATTATCCAATCTTCTTTGCGCCTTTGCTTCATGGCGCCTTTGCGTTACGCTTTTCCCGGCACTTCGTACAACTCCACCATCACACCGCCGGTGCTTTTGGGATGCACGAAGGCGTAGCGCGTGCCGTCCTCGCGGGTGCGCGGCGTCTCGTTGATGAGCTGCGCGCCGTGTTCGGCGATCTGCTGCATGGCCGCTTCGATGTCAGTCACGGCGATGCAGACGTGGTGCATCCCCGCGCCGCGCTTGGCGAGATATTTGGCGATGCCGCTGTCCTCGGTCGTCGGCTTCAGCAGTTCGATGCGCGACTCGCCCACCGGCAGGAATGCCACGTCAACCGCTTCATGTTCGTTGCTTTCCGTGCCTTGCAGCGGCAGGCCCAGCGCGTCCTGCCAGAACTTCAACGCCGCGTCCATGTCTTCGACGACGACGGCCAGATGGTCAACTTTAATCGCGGGCATAGTCTATCTTCTCCTATCCTGGCGCTCTCCATGTCCCCACATCGAGTTTACGGGATGCAGGGGATGCTGTCTTGGCGGTTCAAACTGCACCATTATACCGCCCTACGGTGTTATAATGCGGGTTAACAAAAGCATGGTTTCGGCCTGCTGTTTTTCCCGGAATGAACCTGTGTAAGGAGCGCGCACCAATGGCGATTGCGACCGAATCAAGCGAATTCATCCTCCACCTGACCGACGAACACCTGGCGCTGCAAAAAGCCGTCCGCGACTTCGCCCAGAAAGAAATCGTGCCGATTGCGGCGGAGTACGACGAAAGCGGCGAATTCCCGCTGGACACGATTCGCAAGATGGGCGAGATGGGACTGATGGGCATCGAAGTGCCAGAGGAATACGGCGGCGCGGGCATGGACTCGCTGGCCTACGTGCTGACGATGATCGAAGTGGCGAAGGCCGACGCCAGCCACAGCACTATCGTCAGCGTCAACAACTCACTCTACTGTCACGGCATCATGAAGTTCGGCACGGAAGACCAGAAGCGCCGGTGGGTGACGCCGGTGGCGACGGGCGAAAAAATCGGCGCGTACAGCCTGACTGAACCCATGTCCGGCAGCGACGCCGGCACGATGCAAAGCCGCGCAGTGCTGAACGCCGCCGGCACGCACTACGTCATCAACGGGCGCAAAAGCTGGGTGACCAGCGGCCCGGTGGCGGACTGCATCATCCTGTTTACGATGACCGAGCCGGAGAAGAAACACAAGGGTATCACGGCGTTTTTGATTGACACGCACCAGCCCGGTTTCATTCGTGGCAAAAAAGAGCCAAAGCTCGGTATCCGCGCCAGCGCTACCAGCGAAATTGTGTTTGACAACTACGAATGCCCGGTGGAAAACGTACTCGGCCAGCCGGGGGATGGCTTTAAGATCGCCATGACGGTGCTGGACGCCGGGCGCATCGGCATCGCGGCGCAGGCATTGGGTATCGCGGAAGCGGCCTACGAGGCAGCGGTGCAGTATGCCCGTGAACGGCAGGCGTTTGGCGGGCCAATCGGCCAGTTCCAGATGATTCAGCAGAAGATCGCCGACATGAAAACGCGCATTGAGGCCAGCCGCCTGCTGATTTACAACGCGGTACAGGCCAAGGAACGCAGCAAACGCACCGGCGAACGTTACACGCTGGAAGCTAGCATGGCGAAGCTGTTTGCCAGCGAAACGGCCATGTTTGTGACCGACGAAGCGGTGCAGATTCACGGCGGTATGGGCTACAGTAAGGAACTGCCGGTTGAACGCTATTACCGCGACGCGCGTATCACCCGCATTTACGAAGGCACCAGCGAGGTGCAGCGCATGGTGATTGCCCGCAACGAACTGGGGCTGCGATAACAGGCGTCCGATGTAGGGACACGATAGATCGTGTCCCTACGGCCACAAATGGAATGTATGGAGGGACTGACATGGCGGCTTTACCGAACAACGTCATCACCCGCAAGCAGATGACACCGGAAGAATATCTCGCCTTCGAGCGCGCCAGCAACACGAAGCATGAGTACATCAACGGCGAAGTCGTCGCCATGACGGGGGCGAGCAGAAATCATAATCGAATTGCAGGCAGCGCTTATGCCGCTTTGTACGCTCAGTTAAGAAATCGTCCATGCGACATCTTCCCCAGCGATATGCGTGTAAAAACCGGCGATGGCGAATACACCTATCCCGACATCAGTATCGTGTGTGGCGATGCACGATTTGAGGATGATGTAATAGACACGCTCCTCAATCCAACTGTCATCATCGAAGTTTTATCACCGTCTACTGCGATGTATGATCGCGGCACGAAGTTCCACCATTACCGCACAATCGAGTCGCTGCAGGAGTATGTGATGATTGCGCAGGACAGCATTCATATTGAGCACTATGTGCGCCAGGGCGAACACTGGCTGCTGACCGATATTGACCACCCTGATACGGTGGTCGCGCTACCCTCGATTGACTGCACTTTGGCAGTTAGCGACGTGTATGAAAAAGTGACTTTTACACCCGAAGAAGGGACAACTTCATGAAAGCAGCAGTGATTACCGGACACGGCGGACTGGAAGTGGTCAGCGTCGCGTATGATTTGCCCATCCCCGAACCGGGAGCAGGCGAGGTACGCCTGCGGATGAAAGCCGCCGCGCTGAACCGGCTGGATTTATTTGTGCGCGTTGGTTGGCCGGGGTTAAACCTCAAAATGCCGCATGTCATGTGCGCCGACGGCGCGGGCATCGTGGATAAAGTCGGCGACGGCGTGACGCAGTTCCAGTTGGGCGACCGCGTCTGCATTGACCCGACCATTGTCCCGCCGGACAGTCCCGCCCTGATGACCGGCCTCGAAAACCAGTCGCGCATCGCCATTCTGGGGGAACATCACCCCGGCGTGGCGGCGGAATACGTGGTGCTGCCCCAACGCAATTTGCTGAAACTGCCCGATCATGTTTCATTTGAGGAAGCCGCCGCTGCTGGATTGGTCTACCTCACCGCCTGGCACTCGATGATGACACGCGGCAACCTGCGCGCCGGAGAAACCGTGCTGGTTGTCGGCGCAGGCGGCGGCGTGAATACCGCCAGCATTCAAATCGCCAAACTGGCCGGCTGCAAGGTGACGGTCGTAGGCAGTAACGCCGAGAAATGCGCCAGGGCCTGTGAAATCGGCGCGGATGTGACCATCAACCGTGAGGAAACGCCGGATTGGGCGAAGGCGCTGTACAAAATGACGGACAGGCAAGGCTTCGACGTGGTAGTAGATAACGTCGGCGCGGCCACCTTCAACGACAGCATCCGGTCAACCCGCGTTGGCGGGCGGCTGCTGGTGGTCGGCGCGACCAGCGGGCCGTTTGTTGAAATTGACCTGCGGCAGGTCTTTTTCCGTCATATGAGTATCATCGGCAGCACCATGGCGCCGCATCAGGATTTTGTGAAGGTGATGAACCTAATCTTCGAGGGGCGTTTGAAACCGATCATCAGCGCGGTCTTCCCGCTGGAAGACGCCGCCAGAGCGCAGGAAACGCTGGCGAACTTTGACGTGTTTGGCAAGGTGGTGCTGACGATTGATTAGTCGGGACACGGCCCGCCGTGTCCTGTTTGAAACAGGTGGGGGTTGATTGGAATATCAGGCATTCCTGCTGCGCTCGATTGGCGACCAGATGAAGCTGACGCCGCTGCAAAAAGTGGCGCTGCTGCCGGGTATCAGCGCCGTCTACCGCCTGACCGTGCGTTATCATGACCGCCGCGCTCACGATTCGGTTGCTACGCTGCGCCGCTTCGGGCGGGAACGCCCTGCGCTGGAAATTGTCTACCGGGGTTTGTTTGACCACCGCCCCCTGAATCTCCCGGTTGACCTCGCCTGTTACGAAGCGTTTATGGTCGGCCTGCAAAAGCTGCGCTTCGATCATATCAAGGATCAGCCCGATTTGCCGACTTACGGCGCAGATTTATGGCTGCTGGAACGCGCGGCGGGCAGCTTTGCCAAAAGTCTGATTCTCGCGCCGCAGTTGGCAACCGGCGTTTACGCCGCGCTGGTGGCCGCCGTACAAACGCACCTGCCGGAAATGGTGCGGGAAGTGAAAACCTGACCTCGCTTCTTTAAGATTTCCCTACGCTTTTTGAGCAGTACGAGCGTGTCCAGCTAAAATATCCTCACCATGTCCGAACCGAAAGGGAAAGCCCGATGTCCTACACGCCTGCCCGGCAGATCGAACGTTTAACCCCGGCTGTCACGCCCATTACACCTGAAGACTCCATGGCGGAAGCCGGTCGCAAAATCCTGCTGAAAGAGCTGCTCACCTTGCTGCAACACGAAGACGGCAGCCGCACCGGCGCAGACATCGAGGACGTACATGATATGCGCGTGGCGATTCGCCGGATGCGGAGCGCGATACGCTTGCTCAGGCCCTATTTGAAATGGAAAGCCATTCGCCCTTACAACCGCGAACTGCGCCACCTGGGCCGAGTGCTGGGCGAGGTGCGCGATCTGGACGTGATGATCGAGCAGTTTCAACGCTATCAGACCGCGCTGGATGCCGAGAGCCAGGCCGCTTTACAACCAACCATCACTGCACTGGACGCACAACGGCAGCAAGCCCGTGTGGCGCTCAACGAATACTTTAATAGCAAGTCCTACCGCCGTTTTGTGAAATCATTTGCGGAATTTTTGCTCCAGCCCCTGCCCAAACCACATCTGAATGGCTCGGTTGTGCCCTACCAGGTGCGGCACGTCCTGCCGATGCTGATCTACGACCGGCTGTCCGCCGTCCGCGCCTATGACACGGTGCTCGATCAAGCTGACGCGCCAACACTGCACGCGCTGCGGATCGAGTTTAAGCGCCTGCGCTACCTGCTGTCGCTGTTTCAGGCTGTGCTCGGCCCGCAGGTGGAGGATGTGATCGCCGAAATCAAAACAATTCAGGATCACCTGGGTCATTTAAACGACGGCGCGGTCGCCCGACTGCGACTGAAACACCTGCTGGAAACCGACACATCCGGCATGTTGGCCGGGTATCTGGCATTCCTGGACACGCAGGAGTTGGGGCTGAAGGACAGCTTTATGGTGGCATGGCAGCGTTTCAATACACGCAAAGTCCAGCAAAAGCTGGCGTCGGCGGTGCTGGCACTGGCCTGATTTATTCGGACGGCACAACCGAGATCGTTTCAGACAGCGTATAACCATCCTCGGCAGGTATACTGTTGACCGTCACCGGCACGCGCGCGCCAGTTTTCAACGAATACAGGCCGATTACAATCCGGTACTGGTCGTCGGCAATTGGTGTTTCGGCATTGTTCAGCACCAGGTCGCGCCGGTCATTGATAAACTCCCCTGGCTCCCAGACCAGCGTCGAATAATAGTTCCCATCGTTGGTACGGGTCACCGGGCCGTCCCAGCTTTCCCATACCTTACCATTTGCGTCACGCAGGTGAATGTATACCATATAGTCATCCGGCGGCGGCGCCAGTACTTCCCAGAACAGGTTCATGATGAGCTTCCGCCCCGGCCAGAAGTAATCGCCGCCGATGTCATGTCCCAGATAGCGCGCGAATCCGCCAAACACCACATCGCCCTCTGCCGGCGGAACGTTAATCGTCGGGCGGATGAAGCGGTTCGCCAGGTGCAGTTCGAACACCGTGTAGTTAAAGTTGCCGTCATCTTTCCACCACGCCCGGCGCATGATCGCATTGTCGCTGTCGTAATCGGCCAGCGCCAGCGCCGAAACGACCTGATTGCGCTGCGGCGGCACGGCCTGATACGCGCCGCGAGTCTCCGGCGTCCCGTAGACAAAGTAATCCACGCCTTCCAGTTCGCTTAAGCGGGTTGGCGCGTTGGTGCGAATGTCGGCGGTCGGAAAGAAAAACGGCAGCCGCACGATACCTGGCGCGACCACCACCGGCGGCCTGCCCTGCTCGCGCTCGAAGATTTGCAGCCCTTCGACGACGGCCAGCAGCGCCTGGTTGCCCGACGCATACCGGCTGAAGTCATCCGGCATCTTGTTTGACCACAGCCAGTCCCAACCAGCGTTCGGGTCGTATAGGGCGTTCACCACCCCCGGCACCGCCAGCGCCACAATCAGCGCGAGGTATACAGGGCGAAGCGCAGGTAGGTAGGGGCGAACCGGCGGTTCGCCCCGATCACGGCGTTCCCACAATCCCTGCGTCCAGCACGCCAGAATCAGCGCCGATGGTAGAATCAGCAATGGCACTATCGGGAACGACAGCCGGTAATGGTAGCTGTAGGAATAAAACCATGTCACAAAATAGGGCAGCGCCAGCAGCAGCGCCCAACCGACCGTCGCCGCTTCATCAGGCCGCCAGCGCCAGCCATTCCAGCACGGCCATGCGGCGCGGTTCAATCATTGAAGGCAGCACTCCGGCCAGTACCAGCGCCAGACCCAACAAGATCAGCAGGAGCGACCCGTCGTGTTGTTCTGCATTGCCACCCCGTAGGGACACGATATATCGTGTCCCTACGTACCCTACTGTGAGAAGCACCGCCAGCAGCGGCCAGCCGAACTCCGCCCCGCTGCGCGCCGCCAGCGTGAGCCAGAAATCGGTGGGCAGCGTTATCAGCGGATGGCCGAGCAGCGCATTCCGCACGTACCAGACCGCGCCTAGCGGCAGACACGCCAGCCCCGTCCACAGCACCACGTGTATCCGCGCTGTCCGTCGGGGCGACCTGACAGGTCGCCCCCTTCTTTGTTCCAGCCACCACAGCCCCAGTTCCACCGCAGCCAGCAGCGCCACCCCCCAGATAAACGCGCCCATCGTCGGCTTCGTCCACATGCCAATACCTAGCAGCAGCCCGGCGATAACAGCGTAGTTCCGAGTTCCGAGTCCGAAGTACTGAGTACTGAGTGCTGAGTTTTGAACTGAAAACTGAAGACTGAAGACTGAAGACTTTTTCCACGCCAACAGAAAAAATGCCGCCGCCGCCGTGAACAGAAACGTTGTGGGGATTTCCAGATCGCCAAAGCGCGACCACTCCGCAACGTGCGGGTACAGCGCCCAGAGCGCCGCCGCGTACACACCGACGCGCCGGTTAAACAGCCGATTGCCGAGCGTGTACGCCGCCAGAATACTGCCCAGGTGCAGAAACGGAATCACCGCCCGCGCCGTGTGGTCATTGATGACACCGCCAGTTGCCAGTTGCAGATAGGTGTATTGCAGCGGCAGAAACTGCGGATAGTAGCCAATCGTGTTGGGGATATAACCGAGCAGCGTATACAGCCGCCCTTCATAGCCATACACCCACAGCGCGTCATAGGCCGAAAACGGCCAGTACGCCACGCCCAACCAACGTATCACCAGCGCCACCGCGATCAGCGCGACCAGCAGCTTTTCGTCCAGTGCTGGCTGCGTGTGTTTTTCTCCGTAGGGAACCGGCAGTTCGCCCCTACCACCGGGTATCAATCGGCGTTTCCGCCACACCAGCGCCCAGCCGACTGCCGCGATCAGCGCTGTCCCGGCCAGCACCCATTCCAGCCGCAGCAGCGGTGTTTGCCAGCTACCCAGTACAAACATCCACGCCGTAACCAGCGCCGGCCCAAACGCCAGCGCCATCAGGGCCATCATCGGCTTATCGCGCCAGTCATGGCGCGGCAGCGCGACCAGCGCCCAGGGCAGGCCGACGCCGAGAAACATCCACGCCAGCGCCGGCGTCGCCAGAAGGGTATCCTGAATCCAGTAGGGCATATCTATTGTTTAATCCATCGAACCGGTAGGGGCGGGATTGAAA
Source organism: Chloroflexota bacterium (assembly GCA_016223085.1). GTDB lineage: Bacteria > Chloroflexota > Anaerolineae > Aggregatilineales > Phototrophicaceae > CFX2. The sequence continues at coordinate 147,415 of JACRPS010000015.1, read as the reverse complement.
CCCGCCCCTACGTCATTTCTATTATCTTGGCGTTCTTGGCGTCATGGCGGTTCAATATCCGCCGTATGACTTCATCTACCCCCACCGCCGCCAGCAGGCCAACCGCCGGGTAAACCGGCAGATAGTATCGCTGCCATTCCAGCGGCGTCAAGAGCAAAGTCGCCGGCGTCACAACCAGCGCCCACGCGCCAACCATAAGCCGCGCGGCAACGTTGCCTCGCCCGCGAACCAGCGTCCATCCGCCGATCATCATCATAACCGCCAGCACTGCCGCGCCAACCGCCGACCCGCCCACGCTCACCCCACGCCAGGATGACGCCTCATAGCGGGCGATCTGGTCGCCGATGTAGCGTTGCCACACCGGCACTTCGTAATACTGCGGCAGCGCCACCAGCACCTGCCGCCAGAAGCCACCGATCTGGTCGAGTAATCCGCTATACCCGCCAAACACGTTCACCTGCGTTTGCAGCAGGTCGGCACGCAGTTGCAGCACCACGCCCGGCACAGTCAGCGGTGCGCGCCACCACGCCGGATTCAGCGCGAGGAATACCATCACACCCACAAACCCCGAGAACGCCAGCATGACTAGTCCCTTCAGTGGACTTGGCTTTCCGGCAGCCAGGGGTTTAAACCCCTGGCGCAGCCACACCCAACACCAGTACCCTCCACCTGCCCCAAACACCGCCGCCACCGTATACAGCGCGGTGTGTTTGCTTACCAGCGCCAGCCCCGCCGTAAGACCAAGTACTGTTGTCGCCAATAGCTGCTTCCAACCGCCTCTTGCACTCCCCCTCCCTAAATTCGAGGGGAGGGGTCGCAAAACCCACACGCCTGCCAGCACCACCAGCAGGCTGAACAGCGTCACGCTGCCTTCCATCATCGCGCGCCGCCCGTTGAGCAGCAGCGCCGGACTCAGCGCGTAATACAGGCTGGCAAGATACGCGACGCGCGCGCCGCCAAGCTGCCAGCCGAGCGCGAACATCGGCACGACGCCCGCCGCCAGCAGCAGCGCCGACACCCACCGCGCCGTCAACAGCAGTTCTGGCCGGGGCGCATGGCCGGTCTGCTGGTTATAGTTCCAGTCCGCGCTCCAGTCCCATTGTTCATTCAGGTCTGCCGGCGTAAACCCGGCGCCGTGCCACGCCAGCCCAAACAGATACTTTGGCAACGTACCGTTTAACAAGCGTAAGTGCTGTTCGGTGGGGCTGACCGGATTATCGCTGTACAGCACCCGGTTCAAATCGTGGTCGAGGAACAGATAAGCATAATCGCGGCTCATGTACAGCAGCGTGGACTCGTCGCCATGAAACGGCACAAGTGCCACCCCCGCCAGCACATACGCCGCCAGGAGCACGAGATATAATGTATGAGAAATGAGGGACGAGTTCCGAGTTCCGGGTTCCGGGTTCCGAGTCTGGTTATACCGTGTCATTGAATTGCATCATGGCACAACAGCATCGGACATTATGCCAGCCGTTTTTAGATTTCGCGGATGGATTTGCAGCCTCCAACAGAAGTGATTGATTTTCAACTCGGAACCCGAGACTTTCGAACTTACCAACTAACGACTAGGTAATCGTCACCAGCACCTTGTTCTGCTCCACGCTTTGCCCCGGCACGACATGCACCTTGTGCAGCGTGCCATCACGCGGCGCTTTCAGTTCGTTCTGCATCTTCATCGATTCAAGGACGATGACCGTCTGCCCAGCCTTTACCGGCTGGCCTTCCGGCACGGGCGTTGCCACGACCAGCCCCGGCATGGGCGCTTTCACCGCGATTTCGCCGCTGTCGGCCATCAACATGGCTGTCCGCGCCGCCATCAACTGCGCCCGCTCGTCCATCACCTTGGCATCGTACAATCGCCCCTGCATAAACACTTCGACCTGGTGTTCCTGGCGCTCCTCGATCACCAGTTCATAGGAGAGATGATTCATGATGATCGAATAAAACGCTGGCCCCAGCGCGCGGAAGTCCACTTCGCGTTTTTCGCCGTTGACCAGCAGCGTGCCATCACCCTGAATGTCAATCTCAAACGTTTTGTCGTTGATCGTGGTTAGATATTTCATCGGTGCATCCGTTCCCAGCGGCCTACCCACTTCCAGTTGCTGGTGTCGCGCGTGCCACGCTGAACGACCTGGCTGGCAAGCTGCCGCTGCCGGTGCGCGAACAGCGTCGCGGCAATCGCTGCCGTTTCGAGATCAGACTCCTCAAACGGCTCCTCATACGTGGTCATGCTGAACCGTTCCTCAACAAACTTGGTATCAAACAGCCCGGCCAGAAAGCTGAAGCTGTTCATCAGGTTCTGGTGGAACGGGATATTATGTTTGATGCCCATGATCGTAAATTCGTCCAGCGCGCGGCGCATCCGCAGGATCGCCTCGGCACGGTCTTCGCCCCAGCAGATCAGCTTCGCCAGCAGACTGTCATAATACGGTGTTACCTCATAGCCGCTGTAGATGCCGGTGTCCACCCGCACACCGGGACCGGTAGGCACGTTCAGCGTCGTAATCGTACCGGTGGACGGCATAAAATTCTGGTACGGGTCTTCCGCGTTGATGCGGCATTCAATCGCCCAGCCCTTCGGCTCCAGCACGCTGTCGGTTGGCCCCATGCGCCGCCCGCGTGCGATGCGAATCTGCTCTTTCACTAGGTCAATGCCGGTCACCAGTTCTGTCACCGGGTGCTCAACCTGAAGCCGCGTATTCATCTCCAGAAAGTAGAAGTTTTTGTCCTTATCCACCAGAAATTCAATCGTGCCGGCATTAACAAAATGTACCGCCTTGGCTGCCCGCACCGCCATCGCGCCCATCAGCCGCCGCAACTCCGGGTCCATAAACGAACTGGGCGATTCCTCGACCAGCTTTTGATGTCGCCGCTGGATGCTGCATTCGCGTTCGCCCAGGTGAATCGTATTGCCGTGCATATCCGCCAGAATCTGGAACTCGATGTGCCGCGCGCCTTCGACCAGCTTTTCCAGATACACGCGCCCATCGCCAAAGGCGCTCTCGGCTTCCTGCCGGGCAATCTGCAACTGCCCCGGCACATCCGCCAGGTCGCGCACCAGCCGGATGCCCTTGCCGCCGCCGCCGGCTGCCGCCTTCACCAGCAGTGGAACGCCGATATGCTGCGCTGCCGCCAGCAGTTCGTCATCGGTCAGCCCCATTTCCGTACCCGGTACCACCGGCACGCCAGCGCGTTTGACCGTTTCCCGCGCGGCCAGCTTGTCGCCCATCACCCGAATCGAATGCGGCGGCGGGCCGATGAAGATAATACCGGCATCCGTCACCGCTTCGGAAAACTCCTCGCGCTCCGACAGAAAGCCATAACCGGGATGAATCGCGTCCGCGCCGGATTTCCGCGCCGCGTCAATCAGCTTGTCAATCACCAGATAACTCTCGCGCGGCAGCGGCCCGCCGATGTGATACGCCTCATCGGCATAACGCACGTGCAGGCTGCTGCGGTCAGCGTCGGAATAGACCGCTACCGTCTGGATGCCCAGATCACGGCAGGCGCGAATGATCCGCACCGCGATCTCGCCCCGGTTGGCGATCAGCACCTTTTTGATTTTGGTTTGTTCGGTCTGTTTAGTAACCATCGTTTATCCCTTATAGCGAATGGCAGTCAGACGTCAGCAGTTAGCCCTCAGCAGGAAAAACTGATAACTGACCACTATAACGGAATATTCCCATGCTTCCGCGCCGGATTGCTATCGCGTTTGTTCTGGAACACTTCCAGGCCGTTAATCAGGCGGGCGCGGGTATCGCGCGGCTCGATCACGTCGTCAATAAAACCTCGTTCGGCGGCTACATATGGGCTGGCGAACTTCGTCCGGTACTCGTTGGTCAGTTCCGCCTTCTGCGCCGCCGGGTCTTCCGCTTCGTCAATTTCGCGGCGGAACACCACGCTCACCGCGCCTTCCGGCCCCATCACCGCGATTTCCGCTGTCGGCCACGCCAGATTGAGATCGCCGCGCAGGTGCTTGCTGCTCATGACGCAGTACGCGCCGCCGTAGGATTTCCGCGTCGTCACGGTCAGCTTGGGCACGGTCGCTTCACTATAGGCATACACCAGCTTTGCGCCGGAACGAATGATGCCCCCGTATTCCTGCACCGTGCCGGGCATGTAGCCCGGTACGTCCACAAACGTCACAATTGGCACGTTAAACGCATCACAGAAGCGGATGAACCGCGCCGCCTTCTCACTGGCGTCAATGTCCAGCACACCCGCCAGCACCATTGGCTGGTTGGCGACGATGCCCACGCTGTGCCCGCCCAGCCGCGCAAAGCCAACCACGATATTGGCGGCGTAATACGGATGTATCTCAAAAAACACGCCGTCATCTACAATCCGGTTGATGATCTCTTTCACATCGTACGGTTTATTAGGATTATCGGGAACAATTGTGTCCAGTTCCGGGTCGGCGCGTAGCGGGTCGTCGCTGGTTGGCACATACGGCGGGTCTTCCATGTTGTTCTGCGGCAGGTAGCTCATAAGCTCCCGCACCAGCAGCAGCGAGTGGGTTTCGTTCTCCGCGACCAGATGGCACACCCCGCTTTTCGTCGCGTGAACCATCGCGCCGCCCAGTTCTTCGTGCGTCACATCTTCGTGCGTTACGCTCTTGACTACATCCGGACCAGTGATGTACATGTAGCTGGTGTCCTTCACCATGATGATGAAGTCGGTCAGCGCCGGGCTGTAAACCGCACCGCCCGCGCATGGCCCCATAATCAGGCTGATCTGTGGCACGACGCCGCTGGCAAGGGTGTTCCGCAGGAAAATATCAGCATAGCCGCCCAGGCTGACCACGCCTTCCTGAATGCGCGCGCCGCCGCTGTCGTTCAGGCCGATTACGGGCGCGCCGGTCTTCAGCGCCATGTCCATGATCTTGCAGATTTTCTGGGCATGAACTTCGCTCAGGCTGCCGCCGATAACGGTAAAGTCCTGGGAGTACACATACACCAGTCGCCCATTAATCGTCCCCCAGCCAGTGATGACGCTGTCGCCGAGGAACTTCTTTTTGTCCAGGCCAAAATCATGCGAACGGTGAGTGACAAACGCATCCAGTTCGCGGAAGCTGCCGGGGTCGAGCAGAATATCCAGCCGTTCCTGCGCGGTATTGCGCCCGGCCTCATGCTGCTTCTTGATGCGCTCCGGGCCACCCTTCGCCCGGCTCAACGCCCGCTTGTTGCGGAGTTCCTCAATCTTCGGGTTTGCGACCATGTGTTACCTTCTCCGTTAAACGAAATCGTATCAGATAGGCCACCGGCACCATCACAACGACGATTGTGGCGACGACTAAAAACGGCAAACGCTGGCGGTCATAGTCCGCTCGCACGAAAACGGCCAGGCGCGCCAGACTGTAACCGGTAAACCCAATGACCAGCCAGGCGGTATAAGCCCCTGCGCGCGGATGCCGATGCAGCAGCCCTAGCGCCACCAGCGCCGCAGCAACCGCCCAGGTGGCGCTGGCAAGTACTTCCAGCGACAGCGGCAGGCTGATTTGCGTCGCCAGGTCAGCCGGAACGGTCAACGCGCGCCAGGCAGCGCCCGCCTGAAACACAGCCAGCAGCAGCGCCAGCGCGATCAACCAGCGCCGGCGGCGAGGTTGGGTAGACGACTTGAGACTTTCGTGCATAAGCCGTGATTATACTCACTTCGGCAGCCGTAAACGACTGTTCGACTGCCGCAGCCCTGTAGTTAAAACCCCGTATCAGGGGGCAAGTTCTGGACTGTTTCGGCAACTCGTGTGATTCACAACGCGGGTTTAGCTGGTAGGGGCACGGCATGCCGTGCCCTTACGGGCTGCCACAAATACATCCTGACTATTCCGGCAGCAGGCGATTCTCATCCAGCACGTCGGCCAACGCCCGCGCCGCGACCAGATGCCCATAGGCTGACGGGTGGCCGTCGCCGCTGTAAATCTGCACGGCAGCATCTGGCGCGTTCAGGTCAACCTGAGCGTTGGGATTGTAATACATCAGATACAGGTTGGTGATGTCCCCCGCCTCGCGGTATACCGGCAGCAGATCGAGGAACGGCACACCCTCGTCGCCGGTGATGCGCGTCAGCGCCCGCTGCGGCACGTCCGGCATCCCGCCGTCTAGCGGCATCTGCGACAAATCCGGCCAGGCGATCATTGCCGCCGGGATACCACGTTCTCTCAGCAGCGCGAACGCTTCCCGCAGCGTCTTTTCATACATTTGCCATTCGTCCTGATAATCCGGCGCGTCCGGCTGCAAAAACGTGATGTCTTTATACACCTGCTCCAGACCGGGCACGGTTGGCGTGATGCGGTTCACTTCGGCCTCGATGCGCGCCTGCCCCACCTGCCCGCGCAGCCGCCGGTAGGCGCTGTACAGCGCCACGTTATCGCGCAGGAAGGCTTGCAGCGGCGTAGGGGGCGCCGGGGGCGCTTCGGCATAACTCAACACCACCGGGCGGGCGAAGTACTGTCGCATGGTGGGATAGAAGTCAAATATATCGTTGGTGTAAAAGCCGAAAATCACCAGATCGGGATTGAGCGCCAGCCCCTTGTCCTTAAGATAATCCAGCTCATCGGCAATTGTATAGCCTGGCACGCCGGCGTTCAGCACCTGCACCGGCGTATTCAATCGCTGGTTGAGCGTTTCTTCCAGCCGGGCTGGGAACGTTTCCGGGTTGTGGACGTACATGCCATACATAAACGAGTCGCCAACCGCCAGCACGCGGAACACGTCCGGGCTGTCGTTGACCTCATCGGTATTGCGCAGGCCGGCACTGTTGGTTTTCAGCCAGTACGGGCGCACTGGCATCAGCCGTTCCACCACGTCCAGGTTCGGCAGCAGATCACCATACCCGCCCACACTGTAACCGAAGCCCTGCTGCACGGGTAGTGCGTCGTTCATGTCGCTGCGCCACAAAATCGCCCGCGCCAGCAGTTCAAACACCAGCAGAATCACCAGCGTGTTGACGAGGATGAGAAGGGAGATACGGAGTGTTCGGCGCATAACCTTTACGGCGTAATCCCAAACCGGTTGAGCAGTTCCACAATCGCATTATTGTATGCCAGCGCGCTTTCTTCCAACACCCTGATCGTATGGCGCGTCGTTAATGCCTGGTCTACTTCCGGAGGCACATTCCACTCGCCGGACTGATAACGGAAGCCGTTGTGCCAGATCGGGATGAGGCTCAACCCGGCCTCCAGCGCCCACTGAATTTCCTGCAAAACCACCTCGGAATTGAGTGTTTCCCGTCCCAGCAGCGCGATCAGATAATCATATTTGGCGATACGCTCCCTCAACCCGGCCTGCCAATCCTCGCCGGGTATAAGTGATAAATCCAGGAACGGTTCCAGTCCCGCCGCTTTCAGCCGCGCCAGCACCAGCAGCGCAAACGCGCTGCTTTCGCTCCGTTTGTAGGAGATAAAGATGTTGGCCGGTTCAGCCGCTTCCAGCAGATCAAACGCGGAGCGAGTGATAACCACGTCGTTACCGTCTACCTGTAAATAGCTGTTGTGAATGAGCAGCCCCAGGCGCGGAGCGTTGCTGTCCCATCGTCCCATCAGGTAGCGGGTAACGTTCTCCTCGCCGGGGATGATCTCGCCGCGAAAGGTACGGATGGCCGTTCCCCACCATTCCTCAACCGCCCCTTCCGCCAGTTCTTTCGCCAGCGTCCGAATCCGCGCCATCGGGTTCTGCGGCAGTTCCCGCGCGCATACTTTGTCCAGCCACTCCTGAAACCGTTCCTCGTCGGTCATGATGTCCCCCTTCTGTTTGCCAATTGTCTGCCACTACCCACCATGTTGTTGCCGAATAACCGCCAGCCGCGCCTGTATCTTTTCCCGGTCTGCTTCGGTGTAGCGGCCAAAGTGGGGCACGTCCTGGCTGTAGTCAATCACCATTCTAAAGAAACGTACGTTTTCGTACATATGATGGTATACCAGCCCGAAATCAACGGGTAAGTGATCTGCCCCGGCCAGCGGTATATCCACAATCGGCAAAGCATTGTCCACGCCGAAGCTGTAAATGGTCGTATGGCCCTGTTCCAGGGTCGGTCTTGGATCGCTTATGAGAATGGTAAACGGCTGCGCGCCACTTTCACCTTTTGAATAATCGGGCAGCACGGGGATAACCGGCGGTGTTTCATGCAGAAAATCAATCTCAACCAGTCGCAAACCACTTTTGAGTGTATCGCCACGTTTAATCAGATAGGGAATATGATACGAACCGCCCGGTTTGTTAGTGGGCGAGAGGACTTCAATTCGGGTAATGGGCCGCCCGAGCGTGCCACCTTCACCCGCCTGATAGATCACCAGCCCGGTTAATGTTTCCTCTTCGGTTAATGTGTCGGCTATCGGAATAATGGCCGTTGGTGGTGTGGTTTCTAATGGCGCTGGCTCTGCAAATGTCCAACCAGGAACGCGGTACAGGCTGATGTCCGGCCTCAAAGGGGTAAGTTGTTCCTTGCCGCTTGCCGGGTCAAATCCCTCGATTTGCAGCGATTTTTCTGAACGCGAGAAGTACCCCGGCGGTAACACCCGATCAAGATGCTCGCGCAGATAGATAATAAACTCAGCATGAAAATTGGACCCGCCTCCCGGCTCGTTCTGCAACAGGCTATTCAGATGGATATTGATGCCGGGATACAGGCTTTTCTCGGAATGGATCGGCATGACAGCCTCGCTTTACCCTCGCTGCTCACTCCATTATACTCACCTTACGCTTGACAGGACTAGAATATATGTTCTATAATTTGATTCAGTTTAATTGTTGAATGAAGGATTATACGTATGACGACACTTGAAGTCGTTTGCGCCATGATGGACTATAACTATACGCTGCACCGCCGCGTCTGGGACAGCATCAATACGCTGACGGAGGAACAGTTCGTGCAGCACGTACCCTATTCACATGGCTCAATCCGCGATCATATGGTGCATCTTGCGGCCACCGATACCCGCTGGCTGCGCGGCCTGCAAGGACAGCCGGACGCGCGTTCGTTCCGCCTCAACCCGGATGACTACCCTAACCGCGCCACAACGCGCTCACTGTGCGAGAGCGTCGCTGATGAAGTGATGGCCTACGTTAACACCCTGGATGAAGTGGCTGTCCAATGCCGACCACAAGGGCTGCCGATGACCGTCTGGCAAACGCTGCTGCACCTCGCCAATCATGGCACCGATCACCGTTCACAGGTCCTGCGCGCCCTGCACGACTTCGGCGCGCCCACCTTCGATCAGGATTTGGCCTTTTACTTTATGGGCCGCTGACTTTGCAGCAAAGTCAGCGGCAGCAGCCCCCTGCTTCCGCCGCTGAACACCGTAACCATCGTCCAAAAGATGCGCTCCTGACGACGCCTGGTTTGTTTTGGACATATTCGCCGACGGTTACTCCCGCTACAGTCTTTATACAAGACTGTCAGTGGTGGAGTTGGCAATGATACCGGAATATGCCTGGTTCGAGCGCACCTTTACGTTTGATCTGCCGGTGTGGATGTTCCCCAATATCGTAGAGCGCCTGCGGGGAACGCCGGCGCGGCTGGAAGAATTGGTCGAATCGCTGGACGCTCGTGTTTTAACGCGGAGAGATGGTGAGGAGTGGTCCATTCAGGAAAATGCCGGCCACTTGTGGGACTTGGAATCGCTGTGGCTTGGGCGTCTGGACGATCTCCTGAGCAATCAGGACGTTTTACGCACCGCTGATCTGAATAATCGGAAAACTTACGACGCTGACCATAACACCAACACCATTGGGAAAATTCTATCCGCTTTTCGCCGTGAACGAACGGAGCTGGTGCGCCGTCTCGATGAACTCAGCGAAGCTCAGGTTCAACAGACCGCTCTGCACCCGCGCCTGCAACAACCCATGCGTGTCCTCGACCATGCCTTCTTTGTGGCCGAACACGACGATCACCATCTGGCGCAGAACACCCCGCTAAAACGCAAATGCTCCCGTTAAAAACGTGGTGGCGGTAGTGCAGCCAGAGGTTAAATCCTCCGGCTGCCAGGTTCCGGCGGGAAGTCGGCTCAAGCCGACTCCAACCCGCCGGGGAACACATCGCCAGCAGAAAGGTCCAGGTTTCATCAAAGCGATTACGCTTTTGCTTTATCCTCTTTGCGCCTTTGCCCCTTCGCGCTCTTTGCGGTACGCTATTGTCTTTTCTTCTTGGCGCACTTGGCGGTTCAATCTCTAAATACTGACGCGCGGCCTGTATTCCCCGAACACACCACGCAGCGTGTGGCAGATTTCGCCCAGCGTCATGTCGTTTTCGACGCACGTGATAAACAGGGGCATCAGGTTGTCCTTTCCCCGCGCCGCCGTTTCCAACTGTCCGCGTAGTTCTGCCACTTTGTTGTTATCGCGACGGGCGCGCAGGTCGGCTAATTTCTGGCGCTGCGCCGCTTCGATGGCCGGGTCAACCCGAAGCAGTTCGGGATGGCGTTCTTCGTTGCTGGTGAACTGGTTCACACCGACAATGATCTGCTCGCCGCTTTCGACTGCCTGCAAATAACGATAGGCCGCATCCTGGATTTCACGCATGACGAAGCCGTTCTCGATGGCCGCCAGCGCCCCACCGAAGCTGTCGATCCGGTTGATGTAATCCTGCGCGCGCTTCTCGATCTCGTCCGTCAGATGTTCGATGGCGTAGCTGCCCGCCAGCGGATCAACCGTGTCGGCTACCCCCGTTTCGAAGGCGATAATCTGTTGGGTGCGGAGCGCCACCTGCACCGCGTTCTGCGTGGGCAGCGCCAGCGCCTCGTCCATGCTGTTGGTGTGGAGCGATTGGGTTCCGCCCAGCACCGCCGCCAGCGCCTGGAGCGCCACGCGAACGATGTTGTTCTCCGGCTGCTGCGCCGTGAGCGTGCTGCCACCGGTCTGGGTATGGAACTTGAGTTGCCACGAGCGTGGATTGGTCGCGCCAAATCGTTCGCGCATGATCTTCGCCCATAAGCGCCGCGCCGCGCGGAACTTGGCAACTTCTTCCAGGAATTGATTATGGGCGTTGAAGAAGAACGACAGTTGGGGCGCGAAATCGTCCACGTCCAGCCCGGCTTCGATGGCCGCCTGCACGTAAGCGATACCATTTGCCAACGTAAACGCGACTTCCTGCGCCGCTGTGCTGCCCGCCTCGCGGATGTGGTAGCCGCTGATGCTGATCGTATTCCAGTGTGGGACGTTTGTTTTGCAATAAGCAAACAGATCAGTAATCAGCCGCATGGATGGCGTCGGTGGGAAAATATACGTCCCACGCGCGATGTATTCTTTCAGGATGTCGTTCTGCACCGTGCCGCGCAATTGATTTTCGCTCACGCCCTGGCGCTTGCCAACGGCGATGTACATCGCCAGCAGAATCGCCGCCGGCGCGTTGATCGTCATGCTGGTCGAGACTTTATCCAGCGGGATAGCTTCAAACAGCCGCGCCATGTCGTGGATGCTGCTGATGCTCACGCCGACCTTGCCAACCTCGCCCAACGCCATCGGGTCATCGGCGTCATAGCCAATCTGCGTCGGCAGATCAAACGCCACCGACAGCCCCGTCTGCCCCTGTTCCAGCAGGAAGCGGTAGCGCGCATTGGACTCCTCCGCCGTCGCGTAACCGGCGTACTGGCGCATCGTCCAGAAGCGCCCGCGATACATCGTCGGCTGCACGCCGCGCGTGAACGGATACTGGCCGGGGTCGCCCAGGTCTTGCTCGTAACTGATCGGCGCATCTTCCGGTCTAAACGCCCGCTTAAGTTCAATGCCTGATGAAGTGTCAAACTGTTCTTTACGCTCCTGCTGCTGTTTGGCTTTCGGCGCTTCTGCTACGGACATCAGGGTTGCTCCTTAATTCTTACGGGAAGATTGGCTTCCATATAATGACTTGTCAATGTTTGTATCATGGTTGCCAATTCAGGCTATACATCATATCAAATGTTGATTCATAGATCAGCACCGGCTTATTTCCATTCGTTACATATAAACCACGAATGTTATTGTCTGGGTTTTTATGAAGATAGGCCATATATTTGCCGTCTGATGACCACGAATACCCTCCACCAGTTATTAGACGGCGTGGGTTTCCACCTTCTACAGGAATAACATATGTTGACCAAATCTCAAGGTCTGCTCGTAGTTGATCTCCGTCCCGGTTAGAAGCAAAGCGTATTGAAAGTCCACTTGGAAGCCAGGAAGGAGCTAAATCCCTGGCTCTATCGAGGGTAAGTTGTCGGGGATTTTCTCCATTAGCATCCATCACATAAATGTCAAAATTGCCATTATAATCCGATGCAAATGCTATCTGGTTCCCATCAGGAGACCATGAAGCCGACATGGAATTATCACTGGGAAGATGGGACAGTTGCTGGACATTACTACCATCACTGTCCATAACAAATATTTCACTCTGATTGGTCGTAACTTCAGCAGCATACAAAATTTTTGTTCCATCAGGTGAAAACTGTGGTGAGTGATCCAATCCCCGACGATGTGTTAGCTGGGTTATTTCACCTGTAACCACCTCTAAAACTAGGATTTCCATCAGTTCAAGTTCTGACTCATAAGGAACTCGTGCATCAAAGGCAATGTATTTTCCATCAGGCGACCAGCTTAATGTTTGAGGAAAAGCCTCGTCCGGCATGGATTTGCTGAGTTGTTGCAGATTTGTGCCATCCGAATTAATTGCATAAATTGCAAATCCGAAACTGTTGCGTGCTATAAATGCAATGCGACCTATTCCATAGTATGGGTGTGGAGTAGAGGTTGGTGACACAGTAGGCAGGTCAGTAGAGGTCATTGTTGGAGAAACAACAATGGATTCCATCGAAGTTGCGATAGGTTCTAACCAGTATTCATCACCACTGCTTTCTGGTGTCCACCCTACCAGAGCATTGTATTCAATTTGCCACCAACTATAGCCATCGCCACAAACCGGTCCATCAAGCACTTTGAATTCATCGCCCCCTGGAATCTGACCGATTTTGTCAGATTGGGCTGAAGGTTGTGTTCGGAGGTTGTTCGCTGCTCCTGGTGTCACACGCCCATACTCGCCTAGTGTCAAGCGTGGTGGTAGCGAACCTTGACAAGGTGTTTGTCGAGCAGTAACAGGATTCAGATATGAAATGAAAACTAAGAGTAGCAATAGCGACAAGAGTGAGCTGACGAAACTGCGTCGACTTGACCAATTGCTTGGCAACGATAAGTATATTCGCAAGTTTTGTGAATTTTGCATCACAAGAAAACTCACTTTCAGGTGCGCAACTTTAAACGCGAAACGCGCTTTCGGGCACGTCCACGCCTTTAAAATTGGCGAAGGTGAGATCGGTGAACGTCAGGCCCAGGGCCCGGCGCGCGCGCTCAAACAGAACGGCATAACTGCCATCATAACGCGCCGCCTTCTGCAAGCCTAGCCGATTAATCACCTTTTCTATCGTATCTTCATCACCTTCAATTTCCACAAAATTGCCGTATGGCATTTCGTCCAGCACTATTTCCGCGCCGTCGAGTTCGTAGGTGGTGCGATACTTTTCGTAGATCATATACGGCGTATAACCCAGCCTGCCGAGAATCGTTTCCATCATGTCGAAGTCGCTGACTTCGACTTCGGCTTCAAACCGGCTGACGATGCCGTTGTGCGTTTCGCCTTCACGTTTATACGTCAGCCGGACGCGCGTGTCCTGCCGCAGGCGCAGCACGATTCCGGCGGGCGTCAGGCTTCGTTCGGCGTTGTCGTAACGCACGTTGCGCTCGTAGACGCGGGGCGCGGTCAGCTTCGCGCCAATCGTTTCCAGCCGCGCCTGCACCGCTTCCAGGTACGGCACGTAGAGTTTCACTTCGGTTTCAGTGTAATTAGCCATGTTGCTCTACCAGTGGAGCGGAGAAGAACGTTGGTATCCACAAAGGCTTTAGCGCCCATCGTCATCGTACCAATCCTCACGACGGGGTGAGATGTCGGCAATGATAGGAGTATTGTCCTTCATCGAATCGAACAATGCCTTCCACTCTGTAAATGTAAGTTCTCGATGTCTGGCCGTTTCCTGCAAATGGGCAATGAGCGCCTGCTGCTCCAACGGCGTAAGCTGCTCCGCTAACTTGACCACTTCTTCATACGTGACTTGTGCCATAACGTTACTCCTTTCTTCCTCATTATACTCCGCTTGGAGACATGCCGGCGTTTTAGGCGCCGATTATCCTGCCTGCCAGGGCGATACCGAGCGCAGCCAGCGCCAGCCAGATCGCCACGATGATGATCGCCCCCGCCCGGCTCACCGGCTTGCCCTGTTGGCGGAGCATCTCAGCTTTGGCTTCGGCGTCGGCCATCACCGGCGGGGGAATCAGCTTCAGCGCCAGAAAAATCCCCAGCGGCACAATCACCAGATCGTCCAGATAGCCCAACACCGGGATAAAGTCCGGTATCAGGTCAATCGGGCTGAAGGCATAGGCCACCACCGCCGCCGCGACCAGCCGGGCATACCAGGGCGTGCGCAGGTCGCGGTAGGCTAGATAGAGCGCGTAGGTTTTGAATTTGAACTGCCGGACACGATTCTTCCAGTTTTGCAGCATAAATATACCCGTAGCACCACGACGGTTTCGTAAGGACATGGCCTGCCGTGTCCCTACAGTATCCCCTATCACCGTGAACTGTGCGACGATTCAGGCGCGCGGAACTCTTCCACCAATTTCGACGCGGTTCGAATTAAAGGACGCTATAATCGGCGTTATGGATGGATTCATTAGTGGAGAAACGGCAATGACGTTTGATAAAAAGCTGCTGGACGACTTAACCGATGCCGTCGAACGGTGGGAAAATGATACACTAAAGAAGGCGCTTGAACGGCTGCCTGAGCGCCGCGAGGAGTTTATCACGCAGTCGAGCGTGCCAATCAACCGGCTGTACACGCCGCTGGACGTGGCTGACCTCGACTATTTGCGCGACCTGGGGCTGCCGGGCGAGTACCCGTTCACGCGCGGCGTCCACGCCAGCGGCTACCGGGGCAGGCTGTGGACGATGCGCATGTTCGCCGGCTTTGGCACGGCGGAAGAAACCAACGCGCGTTACAAATATCTGCTGGAACAGGGCAACATGGGGCTGTCGGTCGCCTTTGATCTGGCGACATTGATGGGCTATGACACCGATGCGCCGGAAGCACTAGGTGAGTTCGGCAAGTGCGGTGTGGCCGTCAGTTCGCTCAGGGATATGGAAATCCTGTTTGACGGCATCCCTCTGGGTGAAGTTTCCACCAGCATGACCATCAACAGCCCCGCGCCGATTATCTGGGCGTTTTACATCGTTGCGGCAGAAAAACAGGGCGTACCGATGGATAAACTGCGCGGTACGCTGCAAAACGACATCCTCAAGGAATACATCGCGCAAAAAGAGTTTATTTTCCCGCCCGAACCGTCCATGCGGCTGGTGACGGATACCATCGAATTCGGCGCGCGGCACATGCCGGAGTGGAACACCATCAGCATCAGCGGCTATCACATCCGCGAGGCGGGCAGCACCGCCGTACAGGAGTTAGCCTTCACGCTGGCGGACGGGCTGGAATACGTACGTTGGGGACTGGCGCGCGGGCTGGACATTGACGACTTCGCGCCGCGCCTGAGCTTCTTCTTCAACGTGCATAACGACTTCTTCGAGGAAATCGCCAAGCTGCGGGCGGCGCGGCGCATCTGGGCGCGGGAGATGAAAGAAACGTTCGGCGCGAAGAATCCGCGCTCGTGGCTGATGCGCTTTCACACGCAGACGGCAGGGGTCAGCCTGACGGCGCAGCAGCCGGAAATCAACCTGATCCGCGTGGCGCTGCAAGCGTTGGCCGCCGTGTTGGGTGGGGCGCAGTCGCTGCACACCAACAGTATGGACGAGGCGCTGGCGCTGCCGAGCGAACACGCCGTCACGCTGGCGCTGCGGACGCAGCAGATCATCGCCGAGGAAAGCGGTGTGGTTAACACAATTGACCCACTTGGCGGCAGCTACTTCGTGGAGGCACTGACCAACCAGACCGAAGCCGCCGTGTACGAGTATTTCCGGCGCATTGACGATCTGGGCGGTGTGATTCCGGCAATTAAGGTGGGCTTCTTCCAGCAGGAGATTGCCGACGCCAGCTACCGCCATCAGCGTGAGGTGGACACCGGCAGCCGGACGATTGTGGGCGTGAACAAGTACGTCAGCGAGGAAGCGCCGAGCATCCCGATTTTGCAGATGGACCCGAACGGCTACGACCGGCAGGTTGCTCGGCTGCAAACGCTGCGCCGGGAACGTGACAATGAAGCGGTGGAACGGGCGCTCAACGCCCTGCGTGATGCCTGCCTGGGCACAGCCAACACCATGCCCTACCTGCTGGACTGCGCCCGCGCTTACTGCACGCTCGGCGAAATCACCGACGTGATGCGCGAGGCGTTCGGAGTGTATCACGAACCGGCGTTCGTTTAGTTCCGAATTGGAGAGTTCCAAGTTGGGGCGCAGCGGGCAAGACTCATGGTGTCCTGCCCGCCCGCTTCACGTGTTTTACTCGGCCTTCGGCGCAATGTTGTGATTGCGGCGGAACAGGTTGGTCGGGTCATACCTGGCTTTGATCGCTGCCAGCCGTTTCCAGGTCGCCTGCGGATAGGCGTCATGCAGGCGCGCTTCGCCCTCATTCCCAACAAAGTTGACGTACACCGCTCCCGTGCCCTGGCCCAGCGCCGCCGCTGCGCTCACGGCCCATGCATTATGGATGGGGGTTTCGTTGTGGTTTTTGTACGGGACGATGAAACTCACCATCACGTTAGCCGAACGGTGCGCAAACGCGGTTGCGTCGGCGGGTACACGCGCCATCGCGCCTCCCAACACACGAAACTCCGCAATACGAATGGCTGCGCTGGCGGTGTGAAGATAATCCAGCATGATTTGCGCCGCGCGCTCATCAACCCGATCTATGAACTTCGAACGCAGCGTAAAGATGAAGGGATCGTCGGCATCTAGCGTGTGGTAGATGTGGTGATAAGGCATTGGCCCAATCTGGTCAACGATGGGTTCAGCCAGTTTTCGGAAAGGCGCAACCACCCGCAGACCTTCCTCAATATCCCCTGTGTAGACCATCATTGCCATTGTGACCAGTTGACCGTGATATTCCGCCGGGATGAACGGCAGCGGTGGCGCGGGCATGATGCTGACGATGGTCGAAAGTTCGTCGGGCGCGGCCTCGGCTTCGGCAGCAAACGCGGCAATAACCGTCGCCGTCGCGGGCAGGACGAGCAGCCCGCCGACGATGGTATCCACTTCGCGCAGCCGGTACTTGAAATGCGTCACCACGCCGAAATTGCCGCCACCACCCCGAATCGCCCAGAAGAGATCGGGGTAATTCTCCGCGTCTACGTAGCGAATTTCTCCGTCCGCAGTTACAACCTGCGCCGCCAGTAGATTGTCAATCGTCAGGCCGTACTTGCGGACGAGATAGCCAATACCGCCACCAGTGGTCAGACCGCCAAGACCGACCGACGCCGTATCACCGAACCCGGTCGCCAGACCATACTTCGATGTCTCGGCAGTGTATTCGCCTGCCGTCAGACCGGCTTCAGCCCAGGCAGTACGCTCCTGAATGTTGATGTTCAGACCTTTCATCAGCGACAGATCAAGTACAATCCCGCCTTCAGAGGTACCGAAACCGGCCAGGCTATGACCGCCGCTGCGTATCGCCAGTTCCATGCCCGTTTCGCGGGCGAGCAATACAACTTTCGAGACGTCAGTTGCATCCACAGGGCGGACAATCAGCGCCGGGCGGCGCACAATTTCGAGGCTTAGGCCAGCCCGCACGGTGTCATAATCGGCATCCTCTGGGGTGATAACCTGGCCCCTCAAATCGGCGCGCAGCCGCTCAATGGGCAGGCTATCCGCAACTGTTCCGATGAATTCGCCGTTTATCTGCATCACGTTTACCATCTCCCTATTGTCGAAATACGTTACCATTGTCTTTGGAAAGGCCGTCCGACAGAACGAGCGGAAGGCCGAATCCACAACCGACAATATGGTGGAGAGGGAGGTCAGTCTTTCGGCGGATAGAGACTACGGGCGATTTACTATCCTTGTGAGTGGTAGCTTATTTCAGCGCATCGCTCCTATAATAAGTTCAGTACAAATCTTCCTGGCAAAGGACAGCCTTCATGGAACAGTGGGAATACCTGACAACGTTTGTCAAGGCCGACGCGAAAAACAAGACGGCGGGCGAGTTTCTGAAACGCTTCCGCCCGGACTGGAAAAATCCGCCGCAGTACACGCCGGAAGCGATGATGCCGGAACTGGACACCCTCGGCGCGCAGGGCTGGGAACTGGTGCATATGGAGCCGGTGGCAAAAACGGGCAAAAAGGGGGATGTGTTTTTTGCCGGGGGTGGCGGCAGCCAGTGGAGCAATACCTACTTCTGCGTTTTTAAGCGACGCAAACCCTTTGTTTCATCGTAAAATAACTATTACCGTGTTTTTATAGTGAGGGAATATGATGGACGCCGCGCAACCTTCCATGTTTCGGTCTGTCTGTCTGCGTTATGCCATGCTGGCCGCGCCGCCGGCGGCGCTGGTGGGCTTAATCGTGCCGCTGTTCCTGCTGAATGGCCTCGATAATGTCGCCTGGTTCACCGCGCCACAAACAGCGGAACTCTCGGTCGGTGCGGTGTGCATTCTTCTCAGTATTGTAATTGCCTTCCCCATATGCGTTATCGCCTATCGCCTGTACAGCCACCTGCGGGATGACCTGACCAACATTGAAAAAGTGATCGAACGAGGCCGCCAGGATTGGATTGGGCGGCTGGCGGTATCTTTTGCCGTGATGTTTCTGGTGGCGGTCGCGTGCGCACTCACCTTCTGGTTGATCGGAAATGCCTTCACCAACGCGCGCATCACCTATCTGGCGGCAGCCCTGGTCTGCGCCGCTTATGCCGGAGCACTCGGCTTCGGCGTGGCCTACTACATCGCCGGGTTGGGAGAGCGAAATTTGCTGGGGCTGGTTGGTGCGTTTGCGGGGGTCGGACTGTTCATCAGCTTCCTGGTGGCGCAGGATGACGAGTGGTGGCGCGATTCCGTCAGCATCCTCGGCTATGACCCCGGCTCAGGCATGGTCTTTAACGTGACCGTCATCCTGGTGGGCCTGCTTGCTCTCACTTTCGCCCGTGACCTGATTGATGATCTGGAAGTCCTCCATAAGATGGGGCATTTTCCGCTAAACAGCTTTCGCCTCATTCGTGTCGGGTTAACCCTCATCTGCCTGGGGATTGTTGGCATCGGCGTGTTCCCGACTCGTGTCACGGCGATAAGCACCTTCCTGCATCATCTGTTTGCGCATATCATGATTATCATGTTCATGCTGGGGATGTTTGCGCTTGATCGCATTGCGCCCAATATCTATCCCGCGTCGTTTATCCGGTTCTCCCGTATCTGCGGCGCGATTTGCGCGGTCTCGCTGGTGGCTTATTACATCCTGGGTATCATCAACTTTGTGGCGCTGGAACTGATCCTGTTTATCACCTTCGGGACGTGGATTTACGTGTTCAACCGCTATACCAAAAACTACATCCAGCGGCAGAATCCCCAGGAAATCCGGCAGGCGCTGCTGGGCATCAGGCGGGCGCTTTGAGCAGTCGCGTGGTCCTGATTACCGGCGCATCCAGCGGCATCGGTTACGCGGCGGCGCTGGCGTTTGTCCGGGCGGGGGATAACGTTGTTGCAACCGCACGCCGCGCCGACCGGCTGGAACAGTTGGCGCAGGCCGTTTACGTACTGCCCGCGCCGCGCGGCGAACTCCTCACGATTACCGCCGATGTGCAGGATGCCGCTGCCATGCAGAACGCGGTGCAGCAGACACTAGAACGCTTCGGGCGGCTGGATGTGCTGGTTGCCAACGCCGGTGTCGGCCATCGCGGCAGCGTGGTGGAGGCCGATTGGGACGACGTTCAAACCCTGCTGCGGACGAATATTGACGGCGTGCTGCACAGTCTCCGCGCGGCGGTTCCCGCCATGCGGCAGACCGGCGGCGGGCACATTATCACCGTCTCCTCGGTGGCCTATAATCTGACCTCCCCCTATGCCGCGCTGTACGCCGCCAGCAAGGCGTTTGTGTCCAGTCTGGCGCGGTCGCTGCGGCTGGAACTGGAAGCCGACCACATCCTCGTAACCGATTTCCTGATCGGGCGCACAGCCACCGAGTTTAACGAGAACCGATTGGGTGGGGGCAAACGCACCGGCCAGCACACGCCGACCATGAGCGCCGACCGGGTAGCGGCGGCCATTGTGCAGGCCACCCGCCACCATCCTAAAACCGTCACACTGCGGTGGTTTGACCGGTTGGTGATCTGGGGTAACATCCTCCTGCCGGGGCTGATGGGGCGCATTGCGAGAAAGCAGTATCGGTAGGGACGGATACGTTAACCAACAACCAGCTCAAACCTGAATGGATTTCGGCCTATCCATCAAAAGGCTGAACCGGCAGCGCCGAAAGCCGGATTCCCATCGGCGGCGCATTGTGATACAACCTCTTTAACAGGCAGCAAGGCAGACATGGCAGACCAACTTCAGGTGATCGAAAACGAGTTCTGGCAGGTGGGTATCCTGCCGGAAACGGGCGCATCGCTCGCCTTCGCGCGCGTCCGGCACAACGGCGAGTGGCTGGATATCCTGCGTCCTACGCCGGCAGCCGACTACGGCAATTCCAGCCGGTGCAGCAGTTTCATCATGCTGCCCTGGTGCAACCGCATCAGGGACGCCCAACTACGCTTTGGCAGCCAGACGTATCAGCTCCGGCCCGCGCCGGACGATGGCACGGCGCGGCACGGCGACGTGCGCAATCGCCCCTGGCGGCTGGAAGTTCAGGCCCGCGACCGGCTGCACCTCAGCCTGAATTCCCTGGAGTTCCCGGATATGAATTTCCCGTTCCGGTTCTCGGCGCGGGCGCTGTTCTGGTTGGAACGGCGCGATTTTGTGATCTGGCTGTCACTCAAAAATGAGGATACCTACCCGATGCCCGGCGGTTTCGGCCATCATCCGTATTTTGTGCGCCCTGACGGTGGCAACACGCCGGTTGTGCAGATTCCGTGCAGCCACCAGTTTGAACTGGTGGACTTCTTGGCCATAGATGCGCCCGTGCCGGTGAAGCCGGAACTGGACTTCCGCCAGCCGCGCCGCCTTAACGAATGCGAATATAACGATCTACTGACACGCTGCCAGCCGGACGAGCCGGTGCGGATTACCTATCCAGACTGGAATATCCAGCTTGCCCTGTACAGCGATCCGATCTTCCAGCACATCCTGATTTTTACGCCGTTGGGAAAACCGTTTTTTGCCGTCGAACCAATGACCAACGCCAATGACGGCTTTAACCTGTACGTCAACCGGATTCCTGGCTCTGGCGTGTTTGTCCTGCTACCGGGGGAAGATAAAAGCGGCATGGTCCGGCTGCGCATCCGCGCGGTGGAATAGATACCCGCCGGGGTATGGCGCTGACAGGCCCTGCTTTGTGCCGACATTCTGATATTCACTTCCAGCAGGGGGTTCAACGTGGAAGGTTTTTTGCAGACATCTGCCAGCAAGCCTATGCCCGAGGTGAAAGGACTTGGCCTGACACCCGGCAACCCATTTGCGCCGTTTGTCATCGGCGGGTTCACCATTGCCGGCGGCGCGCTGATCGTGCTGCTGGGGCTGACGCTGTTTGCCGGTTCAATTGACACCCGCTACACCGCCGGCCTCGTGCTGATGTTTGTCGCGGTGCTGGCGCCGATTCCACTGGCGCTGCTGGCGATCTACAGCCGTAATTACGTGCGGATCCAGCGGGTGCTGGCGGGCGATCACTGGGCACACTGGCGCTACCCGGTTGAATCGCGCAATGGCAGCGAGGTGTACCTCGGCCCGCTTGGGGTTTACTGGCCGGAGCGCCGCCGACTGCGCGATTTCAAGAGCGGGCTGATCGAAGTGGAGCACATGCCCGATACACTGGTCTTCCGTTACGTCTACAAGCAGTATTCCCGCTACGGCTCGTTTGCGCACAAAAAAGAGGAACGGGTGCCCATCCCTTTTGGCAAGGAGGACGAAGCGGCGGAACTGGTCAAACACTTCCAGACGCAGTTGGGCATCCCATCCGGCTTTATCAACGACTCATGGACGATTGCCTGGATCATGGGAGGCATCATAATCGCGGCGGTGATCGTGTCCATCCTGCTGGTGCTGCCGCTGGAGTTCACCCGCCAGGACATCAGGAATGATGCCTGGTCCACCCAGTACGCCGCCACCCGCCAGGCCGAAACCGCGCTGCTCCAGCGGGACTTGCAGCCCATCCTGCGCGTGCTTGAGCCACAGCTTGACCGCCTTAAAGCTGCCGGAACGCGCGAGTACGACCCTGCCGATCTGGGCTTCCCAGCCGACGCTAACGTGCAGCGTGTTGTCACCGGCTTCTGCGTGCCGAGTGAAGCCTTCTATGTGCTGGTCTGGCAGGAAACGCCGACAGTTGAGGGTTTCTTTGGCAGCCGGGGTGTGTATCATTACGTGGATGGCGAGTGGGATTACGGCTGTATGCCGCCGCTGTACCAGCCGGATGGCCTGAAAACCGTGACCGATGACTGGAACTTCGTGTTCCTCAAGGGCAACACGGCGATCATTGCCACGATGCTGGTGGAGGAACTGCAAAAAACCCCCACGCCAGAACCGTAAACATATATTCGTAGGGGCGGGTTTGAAACATACCCCTACAACACCCATAGGACATGCAGAGGACATGCAGACGACCCTACCAACCCCCCTGCTCCAACCCTTTGCCATCGGCGGCATCACGATTGACCCGCCGCTGACACTCGCCCCAATGGCCGGACACACCAACCACGCCTTCCGTACCCTGTGCCGCGACCTCGGCGGCTGTGGACTGGTATGCAGCGAACTCATTAGCAGCAACATCCTGAAAAACAGCGGTGTCAAACGCAGCCTGCACCTGTTCGACTGGACACCTGACGAGCATCCGTTTGCGGTGCAGTTGTTTGGCAACGACCCGGCAGTCATGGCCGAGGCGGCGCGCATCGTGGCGGACCATGGCGCGGACATCGTGGATATCAACATGGGCTGCTGGGTGCCGAAGATCGCCAACAAGGGCGGCGGCGCGGGGCTGCTCAAAGACGTATGTACGGCGGCGGCAGTCGTCGAAGCCGTTGTCAAAGCGGTGGATGTGCCAGTGACGGTCAAGGTTCGCAGCGGCTGGGAGCCGGGGGACGTGACGGCGATTCCGTTCGCGCGAGCGGCGGAGCAGGCCGGTGTGCAGGCGATTGCGGTTCACGCCCGCTTCGCCAGGCAGGGCTTCCAGGGCGACGCCGATTGGGACATCATCCGGCAGATTAAAGCGATGGTCAACATCCCCGTGATCGGCAACGGCGATGTGACCGACACCCATAGCGCAGCGCGGCTGCTGCGGCTGACCGGCTGCGATGGCCTTATGATCGGGCGGGCAGCGCTCGGCCAGCCCTGGATTTTCCGCCACATTGCGTATGAACTGCAAACGGGTGAAGCTCTGCCTGAACCGACGCGCGCCGAGCGCGCCGCGATTGCGCTGGAACACGCCCGCCGCACCGTCGCCGATGCGACCACCTGCCCGGAACAGGTGGTTGTCCGCGAACTGCGTGGCCAGCTCACGAAGTATGCGCTGGATGAGCCGGGGTCGGTGGCCGTACGCAATCAACTGGTGCGCGCCGAAACGCTGGCGGACATCGAATATATCCTGTTGCCATTGGCTGAGGAAAGGCAGTTGGCGATTAGCAATTAGCGATGAGCTGCCGACAGTACCTTCTCCCATCGCTCCTTCTTCCAATTGACTTGGGGAGTGGGAAATCGTGAGGATACTTTTTGTAGGGACACGATAGATCGTGTCCTCGTTTTTCCCCTTGACCTTGTTGAAATTGGGTTCGTTATGCGTATACAATACGTTTGTGACAGCCAACTGCCAACTGCCAATCGCTAAACCATGTCCCAAAAACTGAACTCGATGCGCCTGCTTGAAAGACACGATATTCCTTATGAAGTGACCGAATTCCCGGACACGATGCGCGACGCGGAGGAAATCGCGGAAGTGCTGGGCGTGCCGCCGTATCTGGTTTACAAAACGCTGGTGGTGCAACCCGCCGAGGGCGGCAAGCCCCTGCTGGCAATGATTGCTGCGCACCGCAAGCTCGATCTCAAAACACTGGCGGCGATTAGTGGGCACAAAAAAGTGGTGATGGCCGCGCATAAAGATGCGGAACAACTGACCGGCCTGAAAGTCGGCGGCATCAGCGCCTTAGCCCTGACTCATAAAAACTGGCCGGTTTACCTGGACAAACCCGCCACTGCCCACCAGCACATTCTGGTCAGCGCCGGCCAGCGCGGCATGGACCTGCGCGTGCCGACAATGACGCTGGTGCGGGTGTTAAACGCGAAGATTGCGGACATCAGTACGGAGTAGAAAGGTCACAGGCATGGCCTTCCGGCGGCGTTCCTCAAACAGGGCGGTGGACCCCGGCCTCAACCCCAACCGCACCGCCGATCTCTACCAGCGCACCAGTGAGGGTTACATTATCGCCCATGACATCGCCAGCCAGTACGAATACGCGCAGGAACAGGCCTGCGTCCACTGCGGCAGCCGCCTCACTGTAATCGCGCAGATTAACCGTTCGTTTCAGGGTTTAAACGAACTGGTAACTGCCTGTCCCAACTGCGGTAAAAACACCAGCTTTATCTTTGACATCAGCAACGAGGTTTACCAGTCCTGGCTGGCCGAACGCCTGGGTGATCTGTACGTGCGTAACTATGACGGCTCGCCGCGCCAACCGCACCGGGGACACCAGAACAGGACATAGAAAAACGCAACTTTACCCCAACCGCTACTGCGACAGAATACGCGCCAGTTCGTAATAATTCGGATTGATCGGGCGCGTGTGTTTAACCGCTTCTTCGATCAGTACGGGGATAACGTTGCGCCCATCCAGACCCACCATCATGCCGGACTGTCCATCGCGCAGCACCTCCACCGCCTTCACACCCATGCGTGTCGCCAGCAGACGATCAAACGCCGACGGGCTGCCACCGCGCTGCATGTGGCCGAGAATCGAGAGCCGGATGTCAAAACCAACGCGGGTGCTTTTGCTCAGATAATCGGCCAGTTCGGTGACACTATACGAAACCCCCTCGGCAATCACGGCAATCGCATGAGACTTGCCGCGCACGTAAGCATCAGTCAGCATCCGGGCGATCTCCTCCATCGGGATTTCGCGCTCCGGTGTGGACACCACTTCCGCGCCGCCCAGAATGCTGGCGATCAGCGCCAGATAGCCGCAACTTCGCCCCATCACCTCGATAATGAAGGCGCGCGTATGTGACGACGCCGTATCGCGGATGCGGTCGAGCGCCTCGATAATCGTATTCAACGCCGTGTCCACGCCGATGCTCATGTACGTGCCGTCTATGTCGTTGTCTATGCTGGCCGGCACGCCCACCACCGGAAAGCCCAGCCGGTGCAGTGACAGCGCCCCGCGCAGACTGCCGTCGCCGCCGATAACGACCAACCCTTCCATTCCGCGTTCGTTCAGCCGTCGCAGCCCTTTGGACTGTCCCTGCGGTGTTTTAAATTCCTCGTTACGGGCCGTTTGCAGGATCGTCCCGCCACGCTGCAAAATACCGCTGACCTCGCGGCTGGTCAACAGATGAAAATCGCCGTTTAGCAGCCCCAGATAGCCCTGCTGAATGCCATACGTTTCAATACCATACTCGATGCCGGTTCGCACCACCGCCCGGATCGCGGCGTTCATGCCCGGCGAGTCACCGCCGCTGGTCATCACTGCGATTCGTTTCACAATTGTCCATCCTCGGTTACAGTAAGGGTAAGCCGCGCGGGGAGATCACGACATCCCCGGTCAAACAGTAAACGCGCGTTTCTGCTGCCAATGTATGCAAATTCAGCTTTCCGACACCAGCGTCACCGGGCGCTCAAATACTTCCACGTTCTGGTCGCCAACAATACTGTACAGGTCGGCCAGTAGATCGTCGCAGTAAGCCGTCGTGTGGTTCGGGAACTCCATCGTAAACGACTGGCCTTTGCCCTCGACCACCACACTGAAGCGGTCCTGGCCGGGATATTTGGTGAGGATGCCGTGCAGGCGGCGCAGCTTGCGGCGGTCTTTTTCGGGGTCGCCGGAACGCTGGAAGTAGACCATCACCCACCGCTGCGCTGGCAGCTGCGACTCGGGTTCCAGCAGGAAGTCCGGCATATCCGTTTCCCAGTCCGGTTCCGGCGCAGCGGGCTGCGGCGCAAACTGCGGCTCCAGCGTTGGCACCGGCGCGGCCAGCGCACCCTGGGTCGCCGGCGCGACCACTGCCGGTTCCGGTTCGGGGATATGCTGCGGCTGCGGCAGTTCGCCGGTTTCCTCGTCGTACTGCTCCTCCAGCGCCCAGGGTGGCGGTTCGTCCAGCGGCGGGGGCATGTATGGCATCGGCGGCAAAACGGCTGTATAAGCCGTCTCATCAGGCACAACAACATCAGGATTCTGGCGAATTTCATCACAAACGATCTGCGCATCGCCGCGCCCCGTGTCTACCTTGCCGGTGACAACCAGCACATTTCCTTCTGCAACCTGCTCGTGGAATTTATCCCAGGTGCGCGGGAACAGCACCACTTCAATCGAGGCTGCCGAGTCGTGCCAGTCTTCCAGTTGGATGACCGCCATCATCTGGCCGTTTTTGGTGACGATTTTTCGCAGCGCCGCCACCTCGCCCGCCAGCTTGACGGTTTTACCGGCCATCGCCGCCGCATCTTCTTTCATCTGCGCTACATCCAGCGTGTTGGAATATTGCAGCACTTCGCGGGCTTTGTCCACCGGGCGACCGGTAACGTACAGGCCGAGGAGTTCTTTTTCCCAGGTCAGCAGTTGGCGGTCGGTCACGTCCTCTGCCGGCGGCAGCTTGAGCGTATCCGTCATGCCATCTGCGCCGCCGAACATGCTCATCTGGCCGATCTCTCTGGCCTTGTGATAGTCGGCGCTGAAGCTCATCATGCGGTCAATCGCCGCCGCGCCACACAATTGGGCGCGGGGCGCGAGCGCATCCAGCGCGCCGACTTTCACCAGACTTTCGAGCGTGCGCTTGCCCACCTGTCGCAAATCCACCCGGCGGCAGAAATCTTCCAGACTGGTGAACGGCTCACCATCGGCGCGCGCGTCGAGGATATACCGCAACTGTCCTTCGCCGGCGTTTTTGATGGCAACCAGCCCAAACCGGATGCCGCGCGTGCCGTTCGGCTGGCGCTGAATGTCAAAATCCATCTGGCTGTAGTTCACATCTGGCGGCAGCACCGGGATATTCAGGCGGCGGCACTCCGCCAGGAAGTGGCTGACCTTCGCGCTGTCGTCGCGGTGGACCGAGAGCAGCGCCGTCATGTACTCGGCGGGATAGTGGCACTTGAGGAACGCTGTCTGGCAGGTAATCACCGCGTAGTCAGCGGCGTGTGAATTATGCACCAGAATATCGTTGGCAATAAAGTTGTGTGTACCCTCAACTGTCAGATCATAGGTGGGCTGTTCGCCGATGTATTCGATGGAGGCGATAGTGTCCCAGGCAAGACCGGACTCATCCGCCGCAACCGCCGCAGGCTCAAAGCCTACGGCTGAACGCCAGAAGCCCTCTTTAGAGGGCTGAATACCACCCGCATATCCTGAATTTTCAGCCTCCTGAAGGAGGCTTTCCTGTTCAGCCGGGCGGCTTCCAGCCCCTGGCGGCATCACAGCAATCTGATCGCCCACCCGTAATTCGCCCAGCATCCGCCAGCCGTCAAACGTATAGAAGGGATGGTTGGCTGTGGCTTCAATCTGGCGGCCTAATTGTGTGGTCAGACGGTAAACGGGCTTAACGCCGTTAAACATCACATCGGTGATTTTGCCGGGTTTGAGGCGCAGCATATCGAGGTCGCAGGTCAGCGTATGCTGCACCTGTGCTTTGCCAGTGGCGAGGTCGCCAATCTTCACAAGGCGGCCTGTATCGGCATCCACAATTTTGGTATCATACACCACACACTTGTTGAAGCCGTAGTTGGCAAAAAACTCGATGTCGTCAAAAATTTTGTTGGCTGATTCGACATCAACGCCGTGTTCCGGGCCGCGTTCCAGGAAAATATCCCGGTGTTTCTTGAGGTCTTTTTCCTTCTTCTTCGAGACCGCGCGGCGCATCAGGTCGGCTTCACCCAGTTCGTAGCCGAACAATTTGCCTGCGATCTGCATCAGTTGTTCCTGATAAATGATGATCCCGTAGGTTTCTTCTAGGATAGATTTTAATAGAGGATGGCGATACTCGATTTCTTCCTCCCCGCGCAGGCGCTTGTTATACAGCGGGATAAAATCCATCGGACCGGGGCGATAGAGCGACACCGCCGCGATGATGTGCTCAAACTTCGTCGGGCGCATGTCGCGCAGCATCTGCTGCATCCCGGTACTTTCAACCTGAAACACCCCCACCGTTTCGCCGCGCCCGATCATCTCAAATGCCTGCCTGAGCATCTCATCGGTTTTGGGGTCACCGCTGGGACGGTACGGAACGTTGTCCATACTGTAGTTGATGCCATGATGCTGCGCGATCAAATCGCACGCCTTGCGGAAGATCGTCAGGGTGGACAGGCCGAGGAAATCAATCTTCAGCAGGCCAATGGACTCGCAGGTTTCCATCGGGAACTGCGTCACGGCGCGCAGGGCGCTGGTTTCCGCCTGATCTTCGTTGGTCAGCTTGTGCAGCGGTAGATATTCTACTAGCGGTTTGTCGGCCACGATCACACCCGCCGCATGGGTGGAAGCGTGACGGTTAACGCCCTGCAAATGCACGGCAGTGTCTACAATCTGCCTGATCTCGCTCTGTTTCTCATACAGCTCTTTCAGTTCGGGGTTGCCTTCAACATACTCCATCAGCGGCTTCGGCTTTGGCTCCTGCGGAATCAGCCGCGCCGCCTGGTTGACCACTTCCAGTGGCACGCCCAGCGCCCGGCCCACGTCGCGCACGGCAGCTTTTGGCCCCAGCGTCCCAAAGGTGATGATCGCCGCCACCTTGTCCTCCCCGTATTTGCGGGCGGCGTAAGTAATCATCTCCTCGCGCCGGTCGTCGGGGAAGTCCATATCAATGTCCGGCATACTGACACGCCCGGGATTGAGGAAGCGTTCAAACAGCAGATTGTTCTGAATCGGGTCAATGCTGGTGATGCCAAGCGAATAGGCGGCCACGCTGCCTGCGCCGCTGCCGCGGACGTTCCACCAGATATCGGCATGGCGGGCGTACTGGCACAAGTCCCATACGATCAGGAAGTAGGTGTTAAAGCCCATGTCGCCGATGATTTGCAGTTCGCGGTCGAGCCGGGCGCGCACCTCCGGGTCATCTGCCCCGGCGCCGTAGCGCCAGCGCAAGCCCTTCTCACACAGGTAGCGCAGATAGCTGGTAGAGTCGTAACCCTCTGGCACGGGGAATACCGGCAGGTGATAGCCCTTTGTGTCGAGGTTCACCTCGCACATTTCGGCTACCTTCAGCGTATTGTGAATCGCTTCTGGCGCGGCATCGCCAAAGAAGCCCCACATCTCCTCCGGCGTCGTCAGATGGTAGCTGGGGTCGGACATCCGCAGCCGGTCGGTTTCGCTTTTAAGCGCGCCGGTCTGGATGCACAGCAGCGTATCGTGCGGGTCGTAATCCTCTTTCATGACGTAATGCACGTCGTTGGTCGCCA
This sequence comes from Chloroflexota bacterium, assembly GCA_016223085.1. GTDB lineage: Bacteria > Chloroflexota > Anaerolineae > Aggregatilineales > Phototrophicaceae > CFX2. The sequence goes on along the minus strand of JACRPS010000015.1, from coordinate 117,736 downwards.
GCAGCGGCACGGTGCTGTGGCCGCTTTTGCGGTATTCGATCAGCCACCGGTTCAGCGTTTCCAGTTCGGGGATGTCGTGCTGCTGGAGTTCAAGATAGAAGTTGTCCGCGCCAAACACGTCCTGATACCAACCGATCAGTTCGCGCGCCTCGTTGTCGCGGCCTTCCATCACCATCGTTGGAATCTGCGCCGCCAGACAACCGGACGTGGCGATCAAGCCCTCGGCGTGCTGCGCCAGCAGATCGCGGTCAATCCGCGGGCGATAATAATAGCCTTCCAGTTGCGCCAGACTGGCGAGTTTCAGCAGATTCAGGTAGCCGGTCTGGTTTTGCGCCAGTAGCAGCATGTGGTAGGGGCGTTTGTCCAGCTTCGGGTCCTTGTCGAAGCGCGACCGCCGCGCCAGATAGGCTTCCATTCCAATGATTGGCTTGATCTCGGCAGCCTTGCAGGCGCGGAAGAAGTCAATCACGCCGAACATCGCGCCGTGATCGGTGATGGCAATCGCGGGCATGTTCAGCGATTTTGCCCGTTCAACCAGATGGTCAATCCGGCTTAATCCGTCCAGCAGCGAATATTCGGTGTGGACATGGAGATGCACGAAATTATGTTGAAAGCTCATGATGATTATCGGCTCAATCGTGTTGCGCAGGACGTGCCCATTATAACACCGGACGAGGCAAGGCGGGGCTAAGAACAGAACAAATTATCGTGAGCCATAGACTTTATTTTCAATCCTTGGCGGCTTCTCAAACTATGAATGGTTTGTGAAAGAATCCGAAATAAAGTGAAAAAGGCATAAAGATTTATGCTTTATTCCCGAAGCAGCTTATATAATCGTTAATAGTTGATCCCCTATTCCTGAGCAAAACCATGAGTTTGCGCCGTAAAGCTCAACTGGTTGTTGTGGTGACTCTGATTGCGCTGGTGCTGATTCTATACCTTACGCTGCGCACCCTGTTGCTGTACAGCTTCACCCAGCTTGAAACGCAGGCGACCAAACGCAATGTCGAACGGCTGTTAAACATTGTCTCCGACGATTTCACCCAGTTGAGTTCGACCAACGCTGACTACGCCTTCTGGGATGATACGTACAGTTTCGTCGAAACCTACAACGCCAACTACGCTTCGCAGTACACCGATGCCAGTCTGCTAAATCTGGGTATCAATGTGATGGTCTGGCTGAATCCGCAGGGCGAAAAGGTCTTTGAGCAGAGTGTGAACTTCGATACAATGCGCAGCGAGCCACTGCCACGGGGATTGGAAGCCTATCTAACCCCTGACAGCCCTCTGATTCCGCCACCCGGTAATACGACCGGCTTTCACGGGATTCTCCTGCTGGCCGAAACGCCGCTGATGGTGACATCAAAGCCAATCCTGACCAGCGATAAGCAGGGGCCGCCCACCGGCACGCTGATCTTTGGTCGTTATCTCGATGATGGCTACGTCCAGCATCTGTCAAATGCGCTGCGCGACGAGGTGAAACTGTACCGGCTGGATGACCCGCAGCTACCGGCTGACTACCGGGACGCTGCCGCCGGCATTCACGATGATACGGTGATTGTCACCCGGGCCACTGATGAGTCATGGGTGCAGGGCTATACCATCCTGCGCGACCCATACGGCCAGCCAGCGCTGATACTGCGAGTCAACATGTCCCGCGATATCTATGCCCAGGGAAGAGCCACGCTATCGTATTTCTTCGCGGCGCTGGTGTTTGTCGGTCTGGTCTTCATGGTCATGACCACGCTCCTGCTGGAAGGCATCGTTCTTCGTCCTGTGGCGTATTTAAGCCAGCGGATTACACACATCCGCAACCGCGCTGACCCCGACGAACGTATCTTCATGGAGGGGCAGGACGAACTGGCGCGGCTGGCGCATGCCATGAACGGGATGCTCGACGCGCTGGCAAAAGCACAGCAGGAGTTAAAGATTGCCAATCAGGAACTGGAAAACCGCGTTCTGGAGCGTACTGCCGAACTCATGCAGACCAATGCCCGCCTGGAGCAGGAGATCGTCGTTCGTGAACAGTCCCAGATGGAACTGGTGCAGGCGCGCGATCAGGCATTGGAAGCGCTGCGCCTGAAGGCCCAGATTTTGGCAAACATCAGCCACGACGCCCGCACCCCGCTAACCGTCATCATGCTGCGCACCGAGATGCTGCAAAAGGAATATCACGGCCCGCTGAATGACCGGCAGCGGGAAATGCTCGACAGTATCCAGTTGAACGCCCGCCAACTGCTTATTTTCTTTAATAACCTGCTGAACGAAGCGCAGATGAAGGCGGCCAGACTGAAGCTGAAGAATGTGCCGTTCTCGCCAATCGATCTGCTGCAGAACGTGAATGCTGCGATGTGTCCGCTGGCGGAACGGAAAGGCCTGTATCTAACGACCGAGATCAGCCCCGATCTGCCGCCCCTGCTGCGGGGCGACCCGGAGAAGCTGGGGCAAATCCTGACTAATCTGGTCGAAAACGCGATCAAGTTCACCAACCAGGGATCGGTCCGGGTTCGTCTGTTTAAAGCTGATCCCCAGCACTGGGCGCTGGAAGTCACCGACACCGGCTGCGGCATCCCGGTAGAGGCGCAGTCACACATCTTTGAAGCCTTCTGGCAGGTGGACGGTTCGATTACCCGTGAAGTCAACCAGGGCGTTGGCCTGGGCTTGTCCATCGTTCGCCAGCTTGCCACCTTGATGGGCGGGCAAACCAGCGTTCGCAGCCAGATTGGACAGGGCAGCACGTTTACCATTACCCTTCCCTTATTTACCGCCGAGGTTACACCATCGTGACACCCCATGCACTGATCGTTGAAGACAACGCCGAACTCAGCGGACTGCTGGCTGACATCCTGACGATGATGAATATCCACGCCGATATTGCCGGTGATGGCCGCATCGCCACCGAAAAACTGGCCGCCACCGTACCGGACGTGGTGCTGCTGGATATGCACATCCCCTTTATCTCCGGCGGCCACCTGCTCGATCAAATCCGTCATGACTGCCGGCTGGCGGACACCCGCGTCCTGGTCATCACCGCCGATGCGCTTCAGGCGGAGCGCGCCCGCGTCGACGCTGATGTGGTGTTTTTGAAGCCAGTCAGTATGGAGCAGATTCAGGATATTCTGCCACGTCTGGTACCCGGCGTCAGTCAGCCCAACTAGGACAAACGCCCTTTTGCAACTTCGGTCGAACGCGCCTAAACTTAATTCGCAGCGTCCAGTTTCTGGCTTATACTGGTTTCATGCCCGAATTACCCGAAGTTGAAACCGTCGTGCGCGGGCTGCGCGCGCCGCTTATCGGTCGAACCATCACCGGCGTCTGGACCGACTGGCCGAAGGTGATACGTCCCTACCCGCCGGAGGAGTTTGCCGCCCGCGTGGTCGGCCAGACCTTCCGCGCCATCAATCGCCGCGCCAAGTACATCCTGTGCCAGCTTGACCACGACATCCTGGCTATCCACCTCAAGATGACCGGACGGCTGTATGTATCAGAAGCGCCGGAGGCGGCAGACCGTTGGGTGCACTTCCGGTTGGCGCTCGACAACGGCCAGTACCTGCATTTTTCCGACGCGCGCCGCTTTGGCCGGGTGTTCCTGGGCATGCGGCTGGAGGAGTTTGCGCCCAATCTGGGGCCGGAACCGCTTGAAGACAGTTTCACGGTAGAAGTGCTGCGCGAACGGCTGGGGAAACGCCAGCGCAATATCAAGGCGCTTCTGCTTGACCAGTCGTTTATCGCTGGCGTCGGCAATATCTACGCCGACGAGGCCCTGTTCCGCGCCGGGATTCACCCGCTGCGCCGCGCCAGTAACCTGACCGAAGCCGAGATTCAGCGACTTTACGAAACCATCCGGGCAGCGCTGGCCGCCGGGATTGACTACGAAGGCGCCAGCATCAACTGGTATCGTAAACCGGACGGTACAGCGGGGAAATCACAGGAGCATTTCTTCGTCTACCACCGGGAAGGCCAGCCGTGCGCCCGCTGCGGCCAACTGATCGTAAAAATACGGGTGTCGCAGCGCGGCACCCATTACTGTCCGAACTGCCAGCCGGAGGCTTAAATGATGAGCGATTTCGCGCAGTTTATGCAGCAGCCGTTTGTCAGCGCGATTCTGCCGCTGCTGTGCTTTTTTACGATTCTGCTGGTGGCGGTGATCGCCGCGCTGGTCTACGTGCGCCGCCGCAAGGCGCAGCGCCGCGCTGCCCCGGACTTCAACCCGGTGATGGTTGACAGCGCCGATTTGCCCGATCTTGACACGCTGGTGAGCAACCTGCCGCCGGCAGCGTCCCCCGCACCGGCCCGCGTGGCTGCGCCGAGCGCCGCCCCTGTCCGCCCGGCGCGGACCGGCACTTTCACGGTCACGGTTCAGGACGGCGGCTCAGCCGAAGCGGTGGAAGTGATGACCGTCCTGCGCGACGTGGTAGATGGCCGCTTGATCGTTCAGATGGGCGACAGGGTTTACCGGAACATCAATAGCGATACCGAGTTTAAGGACCGTTTCACGCGGCTGATGCGGGAACTGGCGCAGGTGGCCAGGCCGCTCGGACAGCCTGCCGACCAACCGCCGCTGGAATCCGCACCAGAACCACCGGCTGAAACGCCCCTCGCCCCGCCGCAGGCTGCCTCGCCATCAGCGCCCCGACCGGCGGCACCACCGCCGCCTCCGACCGGCACCCTGCCGGGCGATTTGCCGACGTTCCGGCTGGAAGACCAGGGGCCGATCAAACCGACACGCGGCCAGAAACGTGAGCTAAAGCCAGTGCCTGAGATTAATATTGCCGCCGCTATCGAAGCCTATCTCCAGCACAAGCTGACCTTCCTGCCGGACTACAATGGGCGCAGCATCCACATCTACCCAGCGCCGGATGGCGGCGTCAGCATCGAAGTGGACGGTCAGTTCTTTGACGCCGTTGGCGACGTGACGGACACCGAGGTACGCAGCCTGTTGCAAACTACGATTCAGGAGTGGCAGGACCGGCACTAGGGTCACTATCTCGTAGGGGCGAGGCACGCTTCCTCCCTTCACCTCCGCCGAAAGTCGGAGCATAATTTCGCCGATTCGCCTGACACCTCCGCTACCGAAAATTCAGTATTCTATAGCTGCCAGAGGTTAACTTTCCCTGTGCAGGACTCGTACTATAATGAATCGTAACCAGTACAGCATCAGAGAATCGGGGGTGCGTGTGAAGAAGTTCCTTGCCGTGATGGTGATTCTGTTCGTCGTTTCCGGCCCGGCGCTGGCGCAGGGTTTGAGCCGCGATCAGATTGACCGGATTGCAACCAGCGTCGTTCAGATTGTTGCTTTTGCCAACGGCGAACCGCTTTCCACCGGGTCGGGCACGATTGTTGATGCCACCGGCGTGATTTATACCAACCAGCACGTGGTGGATAGCGCGGACGATTTTGGTATTCTGCTCATTGACGACATGCGCGAGATGCCGGTGCTGCGCTATTATGCCAGCCTGGTCGGCTTCTCGCCGGACGTGGATTTTGCTGTTCTGCAAATTGACCGGGATGAAAACGGGCGCGCGATTAACACCGACCGGCTGAAGCTGCCGACGGTGCCGATCAGCAAGTCGGAAGTGGCACATGGCGACCGGGTATATATCTTCGGCTTTCCCGGTATCGGCGACGGTTATCTGGTGCTCACGCAGGGCACGATAACGACGATTGAGAATGGCACAATCAGCGATACACGGCTGCCGGTCTGGTACCAGACTGACGCAGAAATCTCCCCTGGAAATAGCGGCGGACTGGTGGTAAACGACGCCGGCGAATTTATCGGTATTCCGACAGCGGTTCAGTCGGAAGAACGAACGCTGGGGCGGCTGGGCGGTATCCTGCCGATGACCGCCGTCGCAGCGCTGCTGCAATCCCGTGACGCGCTGGTGACGGAGAGTCAGCCGACGAAGACCACCACGGTTACAACCGGCGGCGTGCATGTGGACTGTGGCAGCAGTGTCAGCTTTGATAACGGCGTGGAAATCATCATCCGGCAGATGCGATCCGGCTTCACCTACACGGCAACCGCCATCGGGCTGAACGGCTTTGACCCGGTGCTGGCGGTACTGGATACCGAAACTGGCCAGGGACTATGCGCTGATGATGCCGATGATGCCGCCAGGTTTGAAGCCGGCCTGCCCAGCGCCGGTGTGGTGGATGCTTCTCCGACCAGCTCGCAGGTGCAGTTCTCGCAGGCCAGCGGGCGCGGCATGGCCGATGTGTCGCTGGTGGTCGGCGGGTTTGACAACGCCGCCGGGGAATTTATCCTGATTCTGGAAGGTATGGCCGCGACGCAGGCCGACGGTCTGGGCGACCCCTTCTCCGTGCGGCTGACGCCCGGTATGGTGGCTTCCGGTGTCCCGCTGACGGTCTACATGATCTCCAAGACCAATGAGTTTGACCCGCTGATGTACCTGGCGGACGAAAACAACGACGTGTTCACCTTCGACGATGGCACGCAGTTGTTCTGCGACGACGCCGGCACCGACCAGTGCTGGGGCGATTCGGTTGACCTGTCCGATACCTATGTGCCGATGATTAGCGGGCGGCTGCTGCCGGGCGGCCCGTATGACGCCATGCTGCAAATCCCGATCAGCGACTTTGAGGTCAGCCCGTCGGAATTTTTCGCGCTGACCTTCCTGATGACCAGCTACCAGCAGAGCACCTTTGGCGACTACATCATCGCCTTCCACGCGGCGACACAATAGCGTCAGACGTGTCGGGGCGGCCCGGTGTGGCCGTCCCTACGATTCGTCTTGATCACCTCTGTAGGGACACGATAGATCGTGTCCCTACAACCTGTTATTTTCTGTTACGACTACACGAATGGAACGCCTATCGGAAACACACCGTAGTAGTTATGTTCCATATATCCGTAGCGCCCCACCGGGCGCAGCGGGTCGTGCGGGAAAATCAGGATAGCGTTGGTGTCGGCGGCCCATTTTTGCCAGCGGCGTTTGGTTTCCAGCGTCACCAGCGGCTCCACGTCATAGGCTGTCATCCAGCCCAACCGCTCGAAGTGAATTGCGTAGCTTGCCAGATCGCACACAAACGCGGCGTGCTGCCCGTTGCTCTCGAAGCGTACACTCATATGGCCGGGCGTATGACCGGGCGTGACCACGCCAAACACCCCCGGCGCGAGTTCGCAGTCCCCATCCAGCAGGCGCATCTGGCCGGATTCCACCAATGGCTGATAATTGATCGGGAAATATGTCGCCCGCGTGCGCTCGTTGGGCTGCATCGCGTCCTCGTATTCGCGCCGCTGCACCACATATTCAGCGTTGGGAAAGGTCGCTTCAATTACGCCGCCGTCACCGTAGCGGGTGTTGCCGCTGGCGTGGTCGGCGTGCAGGTGCGTGTTAATCACCAGATGGATGTCACCAGGTGCGAGTCCCAGCCGCGCCAGCGCGTCCAGCAGGCTGCCGGTTGGCCGTTCCAGTTGCAACAGCGCCTTCTGCTTCTCCGGCAGTTTGTCGCCGTAGCCCACATCCACTACGATGTTTTTGCCGGCCACCTGCACCAGCAGACAGTGTTGATTCATCGGCACGAGCAGGTTTTCATCGGGCGGCATGTGCGTTGACCACAGCGCGCGCGGCACGAGGCCAAATGCCCCGCCGGGGTCAACCTTGATGCGGCAGTCGTTAATCAGGTGGATACGGATGTCACCAATTTGGAGCATGAGAAGTTCCCAGTTGCCAGTATCGCTCCGCCAGTAATCCCAATAACGCTTCTCTAACGTGCTTGCAGAAGCCCGATCATGCGCCGTTGAGCCAGCCTTCAAACTGGCGCACCAGCGCGGCGCGGTTGTCCGGCGGCAGAAAAGCGGCGCGGGCTGCGTTCAGCGTCTGGCGCTTCACGTCATCCAGCGTCAGCGTCAGGTGTGTCACCGCGCGGGCGATTTCGTCGCTAAGGGTAATACCACTAATCAGCGGGTCGTCGGTGTTGATGCTGGTATTCACCCCCAAACGGTGCAGTTCGGCCAGTGGATGCAGCCGCCAGTCTTCCACCACGCCGCTGTCGTAATTGCTGGACGGGCAGACTTCCAGCACCGTCCCCTGCTGGCGCAGGGCATCCAGCACCGTTTCATCTTCAATTGAACGCACGCCATGCCCGATGCGGTCGGCATGCAGCCGGCTGATCGCCTCGCGTACGCTCTCCGGCCCCGACCATTCGCCGGCATGGATGGTCACGCCCAGCCCGGCGGCTTTCGCCTGCTCAAACACGTCGTAAAACGGATGCGCCGGGAACTGCCGTTCGTTGCCCGCCAGATCGAGCGCGGCCACTCCGTCGCCGACAAAATTCAGCGCCGCCTGCAGCACCCGTTCGCCCACCTCCGGTCCTTCGTGGCGGTTCATGGAGATGATAAGGCTAACCTGAATGTGATGGGCGCGGGCCGCCTCTTTGGCCGACTCGCATACCCAGGCGATCACGTCTTCATACGCGCATTTGAGGATGTTGCTGAGCGCAGGCGGGGTGAAGCGCAGTTCGAGGTACTTCACGTTGTCGGCGGCGGCGTCCGCTACCGCTTCGCGTGTCACGCGGCGAATCACCTCCGGCGACCGGAAGAACTGCCGCAGCGTCACAAACTTGCCCAGGAAGTGCTGATGGTTACGGGTTTCCCCCGGCATAATCTGCACGAAGGGGCGCAGCGTTTCTACGTCATACTCCGGCATTTCGATGCCGTATTCCTGGGCAATGTCCACCAGCGTTTCCAGCCGCACCGCGCCTTCCAGATGGCGGTGCAGTTCGATTTTGGGCATCGCGCAGATTCGATTCCACAGGTCGGCGTCCAGCACGCTTCCCCCTTCAGTCTCAGCCATTACCGTCCGTACACATGGAGGAAGTCCGGTTGGACCGCTCACCCCTATCTTATTGTAGCTGGAATTGCGAAAATTTGCGTTTAGCCTCGCTCCGCCAGCAGCCAGCTCCAGTAGCGCCAGGCAACCACGATGGCGATCGTCAGCGCAATTGCCGGCAGGCCGACGTACAGGAACACCACCAGCGGATCGTGGTGAAGCCCGGTTGTGGCGGGGCGTCCCAGGCTCACCAGCCGCGCCACAATGCTGACGAGCATTAGTCCAGCGGACAGGAACAGGCCGAGGTAGTAACGGGGCATCCGCGTCACGCTGCCCAACCGACGGCTCAACAGCGCCAGAACCACCAGTGCCACCACGATAGACAGCGGCCCCAGCAGCCCCAGCACTCCTGTCCAGTTCAGGGTCATGCTCCCCCTTCAGCGATTGCGCATCATCAGCCGGTACAGGAACAAACTTAGCCCGATCAGGATAACGCCACCAGCGGCCAGCAGCAGATCGGCCAGCACGTCGCCACCAATCTGGTCCAGGCTGCTGTAACGCAGCGTTGCCGCCCCGAACAGCACAATCGGTACGCCAAACAGCCGGAAGTACGTCGGCTCGCTGGCAAACTTCTGGTAAAAACGGGCAATCAGCAGCAGGAAAACCAGCAGAATCGCCAGTGGAAACCAGACGTAAAGCGTCAGAAATTGGCTGACCGATACCGCGCCCACCTGCCGCTGCCTGTTCAGCGCATCCCGCGAATCACGTGGTAAATCGCCTTGACCCGGAACTGGCGGTCGTCACACGCCCGCACAAATTCCCGAATCAGACCGCGCATGGTTTCGTCTGATGCCAGGCTGTAAATCGTCAGACCGGAGACTTCGTTTTGCTCCAGCACGCCGGCCTCCACCAGCCCTTTCAGTTCGTCGGCAATTGTCCGCACGTCACGCCCGGTATACCGCGCGATGTTCTCGGCGGTGTCGGCAGCATGGGGGTTGTCGTGGAAAAAACGAACCAGGTCCCACTTGACGAAGGAGTTTACCTTGTCCCGCAGGAAACGGAGCAAATGCGGGGCAATGTCGTCCATCGTCACCCGCGATACAGAATGCTGAACCATGACGTTCCTCTATCCAGACTCACAGCTTGACACGAGTCAGCGACGATGTTGCTGTGTAGGGACACGACATCCCGCATCCCTACCAATCCATTATGCAGCTAGGACGCGACCTGCCCGCCGCGTTCCTGCTTCAGATGACAGTTTTTGTACTTCTTGCCGCTGCCACACCAGCACGGGTCATTGCGCCCCAGCTTGTGCTGCGCCCGTACCGGCTCCGGCTTGGACTCCGCGGCGCCGCCCGCCCGCGCGGTTTGCGGCTGCGCCTGTAACTGCATCCGGCGCACCGGCTGCGTTGGGCGCTGCTGCACCTGGGTTGTCAGCAGTTGGTAGGCGGCCTGGGTGCGGATTTCATCCATCATCCCCTGCCACATACCAAACGCCTGCCGCTTGTATTCCACCAACGGGTCGCGCTGCGCCACCGACATCAGGCCGATACCTTCACGCAGGATGTCCAGGTCGGTCAGGTGGCGCTGCCAGTGCTGGTCAATCACGCGCAGCATCATCCACTTTTCCAGGCGGCGCATCATGTCCACACCCAGTTCGGCTTCCTTCTTATCATACGCCTCGCGCACGGCGGCGACCAGCATGTCTTCCAGTTCGTCGAGGCTCTTGCCTTCCATCGTTTCCGGCGTGATATGCTCTGGCACCGGGAACACCCGCAGCAGATCGCGGTACAGCCCTTCGATGTCCCACAGTTCCGGCGCGGTGTTTTCCGGGATATGCTCGTCCAGCACATCCACCACCGCGTCCTCCAGAATTTTCAGGTAATCGTCGCGCAGGCTGTCCTTAAACACGATATCGCGGCGCATGGCATAAACCACTTCGCGCTGTTTGTTCACCACGTCGTCGTATTCGACCACGCGCTTGCGAATGTCAAAGTTATATCCTTCAACCCGCACCTGCGCCTGCGCGATGGACTTGGAAATCATCCCGTGTTCAATTGGCTCGTTTTCCGGGATGTTCGCCCACGACATAAAACCTTTCACCCGGTCGCCGCCGAAGCGTTTCATCAGGTCGTCTTCCAGGCTCAGGTAAAAGCGCGTTTCGCCGGGGTCGCCCTGGCGGCCAGCACGACCACGAAGCTGGTTGTCAATGCGCCGCGCCTCGTGCCGTTCCGTGCCCAGCACAAACAGGCCGCCCGCTTCCAGCACTTTCTTTCGGTCCTGCTCAACCTGCGCCCGCGCTTCCGCCAGCGCCTGCTGCCACTGCTCTGGTGTGGCCTGCGTCACTTCGATGCCCTGCTTGCGCAGTTTTTCACGCGCCAGGCCTTCCGGGTTGCCGCCCAGCAGAATGTCCACGCCACGACCGGCCATGTTGGTTGCAATCGTCACTGCTCCGGGCCTACCGGCCTGCGCGATGATGCCGGCTTCACGCTCGTGCTGCTTGGCGTTCAGCACTTCGTGGTCTTTCACGCCGGCGCGGTCGAGCGCCTTGCTCAGCCGTTCCGATGTTTCCACCGCCACCGTACCGACCAGCACCGGCTGGCCGCGCTGCTTGCGCTCCTTGATCTCCTGCACCACCGCATCGAACTTGGCTTTTTCGGTCATGAAGATCAGGTCTTCATGATCCTTACGGATGACCGGCATGTGCGTGGGGATCGCTACCACTTCCAGATTGTAAATCTTCTCAAATTCTTCCTGCTCGGTCATGGCTGTACCGGTCATGCCGGCCAGCTTTTTGTACATGCGGAAGAAGTTCTGGAACGTGATCGTCGCCAGCGTCATGTTCTCCTTGCGGATTTTGACGCCTTCCTTCGCCTCAATCGCCTGATGCAGCCCTTCCGAGAAGCGGCGGCCATACATCAGGCGACCGGTGAACTCGTCCACGATGATCACTTCCGGGCCTTCGCGCCCGGTCTGGACGATATACTCCTTGTCGCGGTGGTATAGCGCCATCGCCCGCAGCGAATTATCCAGATACGGGATCATCTCGGAATTACTGGGGTGGTAAAGCTGGTCAATGCCCAGCATCCGTTCCACTTTTTCGACGCCCTGCTCCGTCAGGTACACCACGCGGTCCTTGATGTCCACCACGTAATCGCCGTCCGGCTCCTCGTCCTTCTGGTCGCCGTTGGTGCTGGGCTTCAGCCGTTTGACAACATCCGCGAACACCTTGTAGTAATTCGATGGCTCATCCGACGGGCCGGAGATAATCAACGGCGTCCGCGCCTCGTCAATCAGAATATTGTCTACCTCGTCTACGATGGCATAGTTCAGGTCGTGCTGGGCAAGCTGCGATGGGTCGTACACCATGTTATCACGCAGGTAGTCAAAGCCAAACTCGTTATTCGTGCCGTAGGTGATGTCGGCTTCGTACACCTCGCGCCGTTTGGCGGGGCGCAGGTTCTGGTAGCGGGCATCGTCGGACGGGTAGGCCGGGTCAAAAATAAACGACCCCGCGTCAGGGTCAGGACTGTCACCCTTGCTCTGGATGACCCCTACCGTCAGCCCCAGCAGGTGATAGATCGGCCCCATCGTCTGGACGCCGACCTTGCTCAGGTAATCGTTCGGCGTGACCAGATGCGCGCCCTTGCCCTGAAGCGCGTTCAGATACAGCGGCAGCGTGGCGACCAGCGTTTTGCCTTCGCCCGTTTTCATCTCGGCGATGCGCCCCTGATGCAGCACGATACCGCCAATCATTTGCTCGTCGTAATGGCGCAGGCCAATCGTCCGCACCGATGCTTCGCGGACGACGGCATACGCTTCTACCAGGATGTCATCCAGCGTTTCCCCGGCGGCCAGACGGCGTCTGAACTCGTCTGTCTTGGCGCGCAGTTCGGCATCGCTGCACCGCTGCATGGCCGGTTCCAGCGCGTTGATTTTCTCAACCACTTCACGATATTTGGTCAGCGCCCGTTCAACCGGATCGCCCACAACCTTCTTGACAATACTCTTAAACATCTACGCCTCGATTTCCAGCCGGTCGCCGGTGGATAAACAGGGTGTTGCAAATCGGCATTATATCATAACCCCATAAGCCCCAGCTTAGAAAGAGCAGGATTTTTGGGAGGACTGTGCCCCATCCTGAAGCAACTTCTACTTACCATGCTTATAATGAGATGGATAAAAATGGGTCAACCGGGATGCGGGAATGTATCCTAAACAACTGCTCACCGGCCTTATACTACTGCTGGCAATCGTTACTCGCGTACAGGCCCTACAAATGCCGTCTGCCTGTGACCAGACGGTGAAGCCCTTACCCGCCGGCATTTTGGCTGTCACCACCAGACCATTAACTGCTTTGATGGAAACAGGCAGCAGTATTTTAACAATACAACTGGAAACGGGAACGCTGGTTCATGTCATCAATAATCCGCAATGTCAGGATGGCCTTATCCAGCGGCAGATTGCTTTTCCCGGTGGAACCAGCGGTGAGTTTGCCTGGGGATGGGTAACAGCAGTCCCATCCGGTACGCCCAATGACAAACGATGGGAATTTCCGTTACAGCCTGTGCCGCAGACTTTCGATGTTCCTTCACCAACTGACACCATCACGCCAACGAACCTCAACCGGCTTCAGCCTGTCGGAGCCGTTGAATATGCGTGGCCGGTTGATTTGATCTGGTCTCCCGACAGCCGGTATCTGGCGATTAACATGTTGGGTGGTGTCTGGGTTCATGACCTCCATACGCCGAAAGGCGTAGCGGTATTGATGGCTCAACCAACTTTTATTACACCTCTGGGTAGCGGTTATGGGGCAGTACAGTTTAATGGTAATGTGCTGGCAGTCACGGGCACACCTGACGGTGATTTAACACTCTGGAATCTGAACGACGGCACTTTTCGCATCATAAATATTGCTTCACCAGCCTATTATACCCACACCGCTGCCATCAGCCCTGATCTATCCAGATGGGCAACCGCTTATGGTGACGGATCAGTCCGGCTGTGGAGCGTGGACACAGGCCAACTACTGGCGGAAATGAACGGTCATACCATTGTCGGGGCACTGGCTTTCAGCCCGGATGGTTCGATACTGGCTTCCGATGGCGGTTATCATTACGTCAGCGAAAGTGGCCCGCCAGACAGCTCTTTTCGCCTCTGGGATGCGCAAAACGGCCAGCAGCTTGCTGTGTTCGATCTTCCCCGGCAAAACCCCTGGATTAGTGGTCAAAATACGCCGATTGCATTTGTGCCAGGCGATCATACGGTGGCGGTACCCCATGTCCTGGATCGAGGTTGGCAGGATTACGAATGGACGATGTATTTCATCAATCTGGCGCACCGCAGGCTAGACAGTCAGTGGCAGCTTGAGGAAAATGGCAGTTTAGGTCGGTTTTCATTCAGCCCGGATGGCAGTCTGATCGCAGTCGTTGGCTTTCTCGGAGTAGGACTGCTTGACATATCCACTGGCCGGCTTTTACATCACCTGTCGTTTGATTATCCTGTGCTGGACGTAGCTTTCAGTCCTGATGGTAAATGGCTGGCAATTTCTTACGAAGGAGGCCGGCTTCCTGGGATAAGCAAAGTCGAGCTTTCGGCTATTTCATAACGATTTGCCAGCAGCGTTTGCATTAACCGCCTGCTGCTGACCTGAACCCACAGCGCGAACGTGCGGACAGTATCCAGTCTGCACGTGCCGTCAGCAGCCAACCGGATGCCGGTACGCAGGTTTCGGTTCAGTGGCACAGGTCACAGCGCGAGGGATAGTTTCAGTCACGGGGAACGAGTGATGAGTTAAAACCTCGCTCAGGCGTCTGAACTCATCACTCATAGCTCATCCCTCGTCACTCGTTAAACAGCTCGCCTACACTGCGGCCTTCGTGCGCCCGTAGAATCACTTCGCCCAGCAGCGGCGCGACCGAGAGAATCTTCATATTTGGCAGGGTGCGCTCGGCGGGCAGTGGCACGGTGTTGGTGGTGATGATCTCCTTGATGTCCAGCCCGCGCAGCCGTTCCACCCCCTTGGCCGCGATGATGGCATGGGTGAAAGCCAGGTAGATATCACACGCGCCTTCCTGCCGCACTGTGTCCACTACGTTGGCGATTGTGCCGCCGGTCAGCACTTCGTGGTCCACGATCAACACATGTCTGCCGCGCACGTCACCGATCAGCGTCAACGCCTCCGATTGGCCGGTGTTAAACAGGCGGCGCTTTTCCACCACCGCCAGCGGCGTGCCCAGCTTTTCCGCCCAGTTGCGTGCCTTCTTGGCGAAACCCAGGTCGGCGGACACTACCGTCAGGTTTTCGATATGCTTTTCCTTAACATAATCGCTCATCAGGTGGAAAGCGGTCAGTGCATCGCCGGGGATGTTAAAGAAACCCTGAATCTGCCCGGTGTGCAGGTCAATCGTGATGTAGCGGTCAGCGCCCGCCGTTTCGATCATGTTGGCGACCAGCCGGGCTGTAATCGGCACGCGCGGCTGGTCCTTTTTGTCGGAACGGGTATATGACATATACGGAATCACGACGTTGATACGCCCGGCGGAGTCGCGCTTGACGGCGTCCACCATAATCAGCAGTTCCATGAAGTTATCGTGCAGCGGGTGCGACATCGTTTGTACGATATACACATCCTGACCGCGTACGCTTTCCTTCAACTGGATAAAGATGTTTTCGTTCGGGAAGACGATCCGTTCGGACTCACCCAGTTCAATGCCGAGGTAGGCGCCGATTTCCTTGCATAGTGCCTGCGAGGCCGACCCCGCAAACAGCATGATCTGTCCGTATTGACCCACAGTTAGCCTTCCAGAATGTGTCCTTGTCTCGCGGATGAGTTTTGTTCCCGGCACTCGTACCAACGTGCTGTCCATTCGTCCCTCCCTCTCTCTGATGGCCGGACGGAAGCACCGGCCAGTTCTCACGCCTGTTCCAGTATCGTGTTCACCGCCGATTGGGGGTCGAGTTCGCGCGCCTGAATGCGGCGGATAACGTCCGACAAAACGTCGCCGGGAATGGCTTTCAGCAGCCGCGCCATCAGCGCCGCTTCCAGCCGGTCATACAGTTCGATCTCGATGTGCTGGCGTTCCAGCCCAGTCAGCGCGCGGGCTTCAATCAGGTGGTGGCGGTGGGACTCCAGCGCCGCTACCAGGTCGTCTATGCCCTGGTCTTCCGGCGCGACCGTCTTCACCACCGGCGGAATCCACAGCTCGCCACCGTTGCTGGAAAGTTCCACCGACACCAACTGCCCATGATGCCGCGTGAGCTGCTCCCGCGCTGCCGGGTGTCCCATTTCGAGCATCGCCTTCAGGGCGCGCACGGTATTCTCCGCGCCGGGGCGGTCAGCCTTGTTGACCACCAGCACGTCGGCAATTTCGAGGATGCCGGCCTTGATCGCCTGCACGTCGTCGCCGAAGCCGGGTGCTTCGACCACAATCGTGGTCTGCGCCGTCCGCACGATGTCCACTTCGCTCTGCCCCGCGCCAACCGTTTCAACAAAAATCACGTCGAAACCTGCCGCGTCCAGCACGCGAATCACGTCACGAGTGGCGCGCGCCAGTCCGCCCAGGCTGCCACGCGTTGCCATGCTGCGGATGAACACCCCTTTGTCACCAGCGAGGTCGCGCATCCGGATACGGTCGCCCATAATCGCGCCGCCGGAAAATGGGCTGGTGGGGTCTACTGCCACGATGGCGACCGTCTGGCCGCGCCTGCGAAACGCTTTCGCCAGCGCATTGACCAGCGAGCTTTTGCCCGTGCCCGGCGCGCCGGTTACGCCGATCACCCAGGCGTGCCCGGTATGGGGAAAAAGCGCCGCGAGGGATTGTTCCACTCCCTCGCGTTCGTTTTCGACATAAGTTAACAGACGAGCCAGCGCCCGGCGGTCGCCGTGGAGCGTGGCCTGAACCAGATCAACCATCAGCCGTTGTTTCCACTCCTGGACGCCACCACCTGACGGATGTGATTGATAATGTCCTCCGTGCTCGTCCCCGGCCCAAACACGCCAGACACGCCCTGCGCCTTCAGCGCCGGCACGTCCTCGTCCGGAATAATGCCGCCGACCAGCAGCGCCACGTCCTGCAGGCCGTTGTCGTCCATCAGTTCGCGCACGCGCGGCACCAGCGCCAGGTGCGCCCCGCTGAGGATGCTGAGGCCCACCACGTCCACGTCTTCCTGCAGGGCGGCTTCCGCCACCATTTCCGGCGTCTGGCGCAGGCCGGTATAAATCACTTCCATACCCGCGTCTCGCAGTGCGCGGGCAATCACTTTCGCGCCCCGGTCGTGGCCGTCCAGGCCGGGCTTGGCGATGAGTACACGAATCGGTTGCTCGGTCGTCATGACTTGTCCTGGTAATTTCCGGTAGGGACACGATATATCGTGTCCCTACTGCCTTGATCTACCCCGATTATAGCAGAAAGCCCCCCACCCCCCAACAGACCGAAACCGGAATCAAACATTACACCTAGCAAACCCAATGTTTGCGATTTTCAACCTGTGCTAGAATGAAAGGGTGAGGCGGTGGAGGACACGTTCGCGTTATGAGCGCCCTATCTGATACGACAACTCCGGCCAGCACAGTGACGGTACGGCAGCCCCGGCGGCTGGCGCTGGCGGTCACGCCCGACCAGCGCCCTGGCTTTGTATTCGCCCTGCTGGCAGCAGTGGTGACGGTGATCGCGTTTGTCGTTTACCTGTCGGCGGCGCTGGAGTCGCGCAGCCGCCCCTTCTTCGGCGCGATGCTGACGCCGAACATGGTCGTGGACGGCAGCGTATCGGTCAATACTCGTCCCTGGTCAGGGTTAAACGCTGGCCTCCAGTGGCGCGACCAGCTCATCGCCGTCAACGACGAACCCCTGTTTGCCACCCCCGGCGATTATGCTGGCGCGCGCCAGAAATTCCTGAACATCCTGTCCGGCCTCGAACCCGGCGACCGCATCGAAGTGGAGTTCGAGCGCCCCGCCGCCAGCCAGCCGGACGTCACTTCGGTGGAGTGTATGGAAGCGGGTAACGACCTGCTGCGCTGCCGCGTCAGCTACTGGCTAACCGACCTGCCGAGCAACGACTTCCTGGCGTATTTCGTGGTGCCGTTTATCATGGGCACGCTCAGTCTCGTGATCGGCGTGGTGGTACTGGCGCTACGCCCGAACCAGCCGACCGCGCGGCTGATTACGCTGTTCTGCCTGGTGTTTGCCATCTTCATGGGCGGCGGTTATAACGTCAACAATACTTACCAACTCCTTCCGCTGTGGCTGGTGGCGGTCAACTTCATCGCCGGTATCACGGCAACGCTGGCGCTGGTGTTCCCGGTTAAGCTGACGATTTTGTATAAACGACCGTATTTGCAGTACCTGCCGCTGGTGGTCAACGCGGCGATTGTTGCCGTGCTGTTGTGGATATACTTCTACCCGCCCACGCCGCGTTCCTTCCCGCTGACATGGCAGACCGGCATCATCACCGCCTCGCTGGCAACGATTTTTCTCATTGTCAACCTGGTGCGCCGGCGGCGTTTGGCAACATCAGTCGCCATCCGCGACCAGACGAATACGGTGTTGATCGGTGTCGCGCTGACGCTGGGGCCGATCATCTTCTGGATGATCAACACCCTGACGCAGTCCCTGACCGGCGACGTGCTGATTACGCTGAACACCTCGGCAATCATGCCGTTTTTTGTCATGCCACCCATCAGCTTCGCTTATGCTATCCTCCAGTATCGCTCGTTTGATACGGACAAGGTCATCAGCCGGGGCATCACCTACGCGGTGCTGCTGGTGGCGCTGGTTACGAGCTACTTTCTGGTGGTGTTTGGCAGCAGCCTGATAACCCGCGAGGCGCTGCAAAGCCGCGCCGGCGACCCGCTGCTGATCGCGCTGACGGTTTTCCTGATGGCGGTGCTGTTCCTGCCCATCCGTACCTACCTCCAGCGGCAGATTGACCGCATCTACTACCGTACCCGCACCAACTATCAGGAACGGGTGGAAGCCTTTGGCCGCACCCTGACGACGCTGGTAGACATCAACCAGATAATGCAGGCGTTCCACCAGCAGCTTGACGAAGCGATTGCCCCATCCAGCGCCTTTATCTTCCTGCCCAACCGCCAGACCGGCGATTATCAGGCGGCGAAAAGCGGGCGCGGCGAAACCGACATCCGCTTCACAAGTGACAGCGAAATGGTCGCCCTGCTGAACGATCCGGACAAGCCGGACCTGATTCATCTCGAACCGGCGCGCCCCTGGCCGCCCGAACTCCGCGGCGAACGCGCCCGGCTGGGTATCCTGCGCGCCGTCGTGATCGCCCGGTTGCGTGGACGCAAGCAGTTGATTGGCTTCGTCTGCATCGGCCCGCCGCTGTCCGGCGCTCCTACCTATGATTTTGAGCAGCTTCGTTTTATCGAAAACATCACCAGCCAGATTGCCATCGCCGTTGAACGCGCCCAGGTGATCGAGTCGCTGGAGCGCCGCGTGCGCGAACTGGACGTGCTCAGCCAGGTCGGTCAGGCGGTGAACTACACGATTGATTACGATGACCTGCTGGAACTCATCAGCGCGCAGACCGGCAAGCTGATTGACTCGCCGCATTTTTACATCGTCCTGCGTGATGGAGCAACCGACCGGGCCTACTTCGCCTTTTTCTCCGAGCATTACGAACGCTACCGCGACCGCGAAACCCGCCGCTGGCCGATGGGACGCGATCTGTTCAGCGAGGTTATCCGCACCGGACAGGCTATGCGAGTGGACGATTATGGCGTGGTGATGAACCAGCGTGGCGCGGCGATCACCGACGAAGACCCGAACCTGAAGGCGTGGATGGGTGTACCGATGATCGTCGGGCCGACGACCGTCGGCCTGCTGGCGATTGGCACGCCGGAAGCGAATAAACCGTATACCGACGATCAACTTCGCATCTTCGGCGACATCGGCGCGCTGGCCGCGACCTCGATTGAAAAAGCGCGCCTGTTTAACGAAACCAATCTGCGCGCGCGGCAGTTGTCCGTGCTGAACGACATCAGCCGTAAGCTGGCGTCGGAACTGCACGTCGAAAGCCTGCTGCAACTGATTACCGAAAGCGCGGTGGACATCCTCAACGCCGAGGCTGGTTCGCTGCTGCTGACGCTGGACGACGGCACGGGCGATCTGGAGTTTAAGGTTGCGGTTGGCGCCAGCGGGCAGGAATTGGTAGGCCAGCGTTTCCCGGCCAAACGCGGCCTCGTGGGCGAAGTCGCCAGCACCGGCAAGGCGGTTATCGTGAACGACACGGCCAACGACCCCCGCTGGGGTGGCGAAGTGGCGAAGGGCAGCTTCAGCACCAGCGCGGTGCTGGCCGTGCCGCTGGTGGTGCAGAACCGCGTCATCGGCGTGCTGGAAGTCCTGAACAAAAAAGACGGCAGCATCTATGTCAAGGAAGACCTTGACCTGTTGTACACCTTCGCCGGTCAGGCAGCGGTCGCTATCGAGAACGCGCGGCTGTTTGAAATGACTGACCTACAGCTCGGCCAGCGCGTGAAAGAACTCGAAGCGATGGAGCGTATTGACGTTGAGCTGAACCGTTCGCTCGACCTGAAGAAAGTCGCGGACGTGACCATGCGCTGGGCAATTGCCAACACCGGCGCGACGGCAGGTGTTCTCGGTCTGGTGCTGCACGGCGAACCGCCGCTGCTGCACATCGTGTCCAGCTACGGCTACCAGACTGACGATTATCCTGATGGCGCGGAAGGCAGGCTGTGGCCGCTGGACAAAGGCATAGTCCGCCGGGTGATGCGCACCCGGCAGGCTGACCTGGTGCCCGACGTGCGGATTGACCCGGATTACATCCCCAGCCTGCGCGACGCCAAAAGCCAGTTGACCATTCCCATGCTCTCGGCGGGCGAAATCCACGCGCTGCTGGTGCTGGAAAAAGACACCGAACCGCGCCTGAACCTGCTTGACCTGGGGTTTGCCCAGCGGTTGGCAGAACATGCCATCGTCGCCATCACCAACGCCCAGTTCTACGACGAACTCACCCGCGCCAACCAGTCCAAGAGTGAGTTTGTCAGCTTTGTGGCGCACGAACTCAAAACGCCAATGACCTCGATCAAAGGTTATACCGAACTCCTGCTCAGCGGCGTGACCGGTAGCATGAGCGACCAGCAGCAGACGTTTCTGAGTATCGTCCGCTCGAACGTTGACCGCATGATTACGCTGGTCAGCGACCTGAACGACGTGACCAAGCTGCAAACCAACAATCTGCAAATGGAGTTTTCGGCGGTGGACTTCCGCAATGTCATCACGGAAACGCTGCGTCCCCTCCACAGGCAGCTTGAGGACAAACACCAGCAGTTGGTGGTGGAAACCCCGCGCCATCTGCCGCACATCCACGTCGACCAGAACCGGCTGATTCAGGTGCTGACGAACCTCGTCAGCAACGCCCACAAGTACACACCGCCGGATGGCACCATTACGATCAGGGCGGAAGTGCTGGAGCACGTCTATGATGCCAAAGGCCGCGACGTGGGTGCGTTTTTGCAGGTCAGTGTACGGGACACGGGCATCGGCATGAGCGAGGAAGACCTGGCGAAGCTGTTTACGCCCTACTTCCGCAGCGCCAACCCGCTGGCACGGGAACAGCCCGGCACAGGACTTGGCCTGACGATCACGCAGGGGATTGTGCAGCGGCACGGCGGCAAAATCTGGGTCGAAAGCGAAGCTGGCAAAGGCACGACCTTCTTCTTCACCGTGCCGGTCGCGCCGGAAGCAGAAGCGCCGGAAGACGTGCTGGCCGATACGCAGCCGGTGGGGAAATAGTTTACAGTCGTTAGTCTATAGTCTGTAGTCTTTAGTCCGTAGTCGTCAGTAAACACAACGCCCGCGCACGTTCACGCGGGCGTTTGTTTTCGTCTTTTGTCTTGTGACTGTAGACTGAAGACTGTTGACTGTAGACTATCCACTACCCCAGATGCGGCAGCAGCTTGTTCGTAATCTTGTCCTTCGGCTGGTAGCCGGTGATGCGCTCCACCAGTTCGCCGCCCTTAAATAGCAGCAGCGTCGGGATGCCCATCACGCCGTAGCGCATCAGGATGTCCTGGTTGGCGTCGGCGTCGAGCTTGCCAACGCGAAGCTGGCCGGCATATTCCTCCGCGATCTGGTCAACAATCGGGGCGATCATCTTGCACGGCCCGCACCATTCCGCCCAGAAATCAATCAGCACCGGCTGCGGCGATTGCAGCACGTCCGTATCAAACGTGGCTTCGGTCACTTCAAATGTCATCGAACCCATTCTATCAGCTCTCCTGTGTGTTTCCTGCGGTCGTGCCGCCTATTATAACCAGTCCCGGCTACAAAATGGACGTTATTTTTGCTAAAATAAATGTAAGAACGGAGACAGTGTTGTAAGGCTATGACTCTAGACGATACGCAGCTACCTGAACTTACGCGGCGGCAGGAGGAGATTCTATCGCTGATCGTCCGCACCTATACCCAGTCGCCGGAGCCGGTCAGCTCAAAATATCTGGCGGAGAACTGCGGTCTGAATGTCAGTTCGGCCACCATCCGCAACGAAATGGCCGTACTGGAAGACCTGGGCTATGTTGTCGCGCCGCACACTTCCGCGGGACGCATTCCTACCGAAAGCGGCTATCGCTATTTCGTCAAGCGCCTGCTGGACAACGGCGAACTCTCGCCCAGTGAACAGGCGCGCATCTCCGAGCGCTTCCAGGGCGCGGCGCCGGCCACTGAGCAATGGATGCGCGCGACCGCCACCACGCTGGCGCGCACGGCGCGGACGGCGGCCCTCGTTACCGCGCCGATGGCGGAAACCAACCGCTTCAAGCATCTGGAACTGATTTCGATTCAGGGGCGGCTGGTGCTGATGGTACTGGTGCTGCACGGCGGCGCGGTACATCAGCAGATGCTGACGCTGGCCGAAGCCGTAGGGCAAAGCCGTCTCAGCGAGGTTGCCAACCAGATCAACACGTTGTGCCAGGGCCTCACTGCCAACGACGTGCGGCTTAAAGCCGTTTCGATGCCAGTGCTGGAACGGGAAATCATTGACCTGGCTGCCGATCTCATCGAAAAATCCGACGCCAACCACATGCAATTGGTTTACCGCGATGGCCTGAGCGAAGTTATCAGCACGTTTGACAACAGTGAGGGCGCGCAGCAGGCCGTGCGCGTGTTTGAGGAACGTGCCTTCCTCAATACCATTTTGAACGAAATCCTGACGCCGCTGGTTAACCACGTGCAGGTGGTCATTGCCGGCGAAGGCCGCTGGGAAGAAATGCGCCACCTGAGCATGGTGTTCAGCCGCTACGGTATTCCCGGCCAGATGAGTGGCGCAGTGGGCGTGTTGGGGCCAACGCGGCTGGATTATGGCCGCGCCATCAGCGCCGTGCGCTACGTGTCGCACCTCATGACCGACATGCTGGTATCCTTGTATGAAAGCGGCGATCTTGCCGACCACCCCGCCGATGGCGATACCATCCGGCTACCGCAGGGAAAAGTGAGAACCCCGGATACAGACGAGGAAAAACGATCATAGGCAGCCGCCAAAGATAAAGCAATTCTCAGCTTGCAGTCAACTTCGTTAGCACTCCAGCGCACAAATTGCTAACGTTATTCTTATGCGTTTTCGGTACACTGAAGCAGACCTGCTGGCCGGGTCATTTTATGTTGCCTGTTAAGGGGAGGATACTCAGTGAG
Source organism: Chloroflexota bacterium (assembly GCA_016223085.1). GTDB lineage: Bacteria > Chloroflexota > Anaerolineae > Aggregatilineales > Phototrophicaceae > CFX2. The sequence goes on along the minus strand of JACRPS010000015.1, from coordinate 94,278 downwards.
TCAAGAGGAGACAACAACGAACATCAACGAAAAGGACAACCAGGCAGAAACGCCGTCGGCTGCGGCTGAAACGGTCCGGGATTCAGCCCAGAATGAGGAACTCACCAAAGCCAGACAGCAGGCGCAGGAATACCTGGAAGGCTGGCAGCGGGAACGCGCCGAATTCACCAACTACCGCAAACGGGTGGATAACCAGCTTAAGGACAGCTACCAGAACGCTGCGCTTGACGTGTTAAAGAAATTTCTGCCGATCATTGACGACTTTGAACGCGCGATGGCAACCGCGCCGGCAGAACTGGCCGACCAGGCCTGGCTGAACGGCGTGATGCTGATTCACCGCAAATTCCAGAAAATCCTGGAGGAAGCGGGCGTGGAAGCGATTGACCCGGTGGGACAGCCGTTTGACCCCACCCGGCACGAGGCCGTCAGCGTCGAAGACAGCGCCGATGGTAACAGCGGTCAGGTGATCGCCACGCTGCAAAAAGGTTATGCTTACGGCGACCGGGTATTGCGACCGGCAATGGTACGGGTCGCCAGGTAATCATCTCATTATTCATCGTTTGCCGGGGACGAGACACACCTGCAAGGATAGGAGAATAACAAGTTCATGGGCAGAATCATCGGTATTGATCTGGGCACGACCAACTCGGTCTGTGCCGTGATGGAAGGCGGGCAGCCGGTCGTTATTCCCTCGGCGGAAGGCGGCAACCTCGTCCCTTCTGTCGTTGCCATTAACCCCAAGACCGGCGAACGGCTGGTGGGCAAGGTCGCCCGCAATCAGGCCGTTATCAACCCGGAAAACACCATTTTCTCAGTGAAACGCTTCATGGGGCGCAAATTCAGCGACCCGCAGGTGCAGGAAACCATGAAGCGAATTCCCTACAAGGTAAGCGCCGCGCCTAATGGCGACATTCGTGTGCACATGGGCGGCAAGGAATACAGCCCGCCGGAAATCTCCGCCATGATTCTGCAAAAGATCAAGGCCGATGCGGAAGCCTATCTGGGTGAAACGGTTGACCGCGCCGTGATTACCGTACCAGCGTACTTCAACGACGCGCAGCGCAACGCCACCAAGGACGCCGGGCGGATTGCCGGTTTGGAAGTTATGCGCATCATCAACGAGCCAACGGCTTCCAGTCTTGCTTACGGCCTGGGCGAGAAGAAAAACGAAGTCATCGCCGTCTATGACCTCGGCGGTGGCACGTTCGATATTTCGATCCTCGAAGTGGGCGACGGCGTGTTTGAAGTCCGCAGCACCAACGGCGACACCTACCTCGGCGGCGACAACTTCGACGAGGTGATTATTGACTGGATCGCCAGTGAGTTTAAGAAAGACAACGGTATTGACCTGCGCGGCGACCGGCAGGCGCTCCAGCGGTTGAAGGAAGCGGCTGAGAAAGCCAAAATCGAACTTTCGACCACCCTTTCAACCGAAATCAACCTGCCGTTTATCACGGCGGACGCCAGCGGGCCGAAACACCTGAACATGACGCTGACCCGCGCCAAGCTGGAAAGCATGATTGACCACCTGATTAAGCGCTCCATCGGCCCGTGCGAACAGGCGATCAAGGACGCGGGTATCAGCAAGAGTGACGTGAACTCGATCATCCTGGTCGGCGGGATGACCCGTATGCCGGCGGTCGTGGACGCGGTGCGCAACTTCTTCGGCAAAGAGCCATACAAGGGTGTGAATCCGGACGAAGTTGTGGCGCTGGGCGCGGCGATTCAGGCTGGCGTGCTGGGTGGCGAGGTCAAGGACATCCTGCTGCTGGACGTGACGCCGCTGACCCTGAGCGTGGAAACGCTGGGCGGCGTAGCGACGCCGATGATCCCGCGTAACACCACCATTCCCACCAAAAAGAGCCAGGTCTATTCCACCGCGACTGACGGCCAGACCCAGGTGGAAATCCATGTCGTGCAGGGCGAACGTCCGATGGCGGCGGATAACAAGTCACTTGGCCGCTTCATTCTGGACGGGATTCCGCCCGCGCCGCGCGGCGTGCCGCAGATCGAGGTGACGTTCGATATTGACGCCAACGGCATCCTGAACGTCAGCGCTCAGGACAAGGCGACCGGACGCCAGCAGAAGATCACCATCACCGCCAGCAGCGGTTTGAGCGAAAGCGAAATCGAGCGCATGGTGAAGGAAGCCGAGAAATTCGCCTCGGAAGACTCCAAACGCAAGGAAGCCGCCGAGGTGAAAAACAACGCCGACAGCGCCATCTTCGCTGCCGAAAAGGTGCTGCGCGACTTTGCCGATCGGCTGCCGGACGACGCCAAGCGCCAGACGCAGGAGAAGATTGACGCCGCCCGCAAGGCGGTTGAATCAGGCGATATTAACCAGATGCGATCTGCCACCGACGCGCTGAATCAGCAGGTGCAGATGCTGGGCGGCAGCATGTACCAGCAGGCCGGTACCCCCGGCACGGATGGCAGCGCCGGCCCGGATGGTCAGGAGCAGCGTAAGGGGCCGGAAGAAGACGTGGTAGACGCCGACTTCACCGAGGCGTAGAGATTAACCACCAAGACGCCGGTTCGCCAGGATTTTATTCACGAATTTCTTGGTGTTCCTTGCGTCTTGGCGGTTCAATTCCATCAGACTAAAGACCGGGTAGGGAGACGCCGTTTCTCTGCCCGTTTTGCTCTTGGCATGTCCGAAAACTTGCGCATATCAACGGCGGCACAAACGCTGTATACTAATGGGGATATGTGAGGCCAGGGGATTAGCACCTGTTTATGGCGCGAGACTATTATGATATTCTGGGCGTCCCCCGTGACGCCAGCAAAGACGACGTAAAACGGGCGTTCCGCAAACTTGCCCGTGAATACCATCCTGACGTGAGCAAACACGCCGACGCCGAAGCCCGTTTCAAAGAGATCAACGAGGCTTACGAAGTGCTGTCGGACGACGACAAACGCGCCCGGTATGACCGCTTTGGTGAAGCGGGTGTGGCGGGCAACGGTTTTGGCGGTGTCGGCGGGATGGGTTATAGCCCATTTGAGGAAATCTTCGAGGAGTTCTTCAGCGGCTTTGGCGCTGGCCGCTCAGGAACACGCCGGCGCGGTCCGCGTCAGGGCGAAGACCGCCGCGTGAGCGTGACTATCTCGTTTGAAGAGGCGATCTTCGGCACGGAACACGAGGTCGAGTTCGACCGGCTGGAGACGTGCGAAACGTGCCAGGGCAGCGGCGCAGAGCCGGGCACGTCCCCGATGCGCTGCCCGGATTGTAAAGGTACGGGTGAAATTCGCCAGGTGCAGCAAACCTTCCTGGGCGCGATGGTGCGAACCAGCGTGTGCCCGCGCTGCGGCGGGCGCGGCGAGGTCAACCCCACGCCCTGCCATACCTGCACCGGCAGCGGCCTGCTGCGCCGCCATGCCGTCCTCAACGTGCAGATTCCGCCCGGCGTGCGCGAAGGGCTGCAAATCCAGATTCGCGGCGAAGGCGATGCCGGGGAACTGGGTGGGCCGAACGGCAACCTGTACGTCGTCATCCAGGTGAAGGAACACGAGTTCTTCAAGCGCAAGGATAACGACATCATCCTGGACATCAACATCAATGTGGCACAGGCGGCGCTGGGGGATAAAGTCGTCGTGCCGACGGTGGATGGCGACGTAGAACTGACCATCCCTGCCGGGACGCAGACCGGCAAGGTTTTCCGGCTGCGTGGCAAGGGTGTGCCGCGCCTGCGCAGCGATGGCACAACGTCGGGCCGGGGCGACCAGTTGGTCTACATCCAGGTAGCCGTGCCTACCACTCTGACCGCCGAGCAGCGCGAGCTGTTTGAAAAGCTGGGCAAGACCTTCGGGCGCGACATCCAGCCGCAGCAGAATGGGCGCGGCTTCTTTGACCGCGTGATGGACTTCTTCGCCGGCGAAAACTCATAAGGACTGAGGGATGAGGACTGAGGACTGAGTTTTAGCTCAGCACTCAGCACTCAGTACTCAGCACTATTCCTCATGGACTGGATTGAAGTTTCCCTCAGCGTAGATGGCGAGGCCGCCGAAGCGGTGGCCGACCTGTTGCAGCGATACGGCCACCAGGGCGTTTCCGTCGAACAGGAAGGCATCCCGCCTGACCTGTGGGACGACGGCGAGGCGCAGCCCGCGCAGCGACTCACCGTGCGCGCCTACTTCCCGGCGGATGACCGCGCCGAGCAGTCACGGCTGGAACTGGAACAGGGCCTCGGCTACCTGAACATGATGTACCCCATGCCGCAGCCGGTTTACCGCACCGTCAGGGACGAAGACTGGGCGGAAGCCTGGAAGGCGCACTATCACCCGGTACGCATTGGACGGCGGCTGCTGATTCGCCCGCTGTGGGCGCAGGCCGACCTGACGCCGGGTGATGTGGAAATCGCGCTCGACCCCGGCATGGCCTTTGGCACGGGAACGCATCCGACGACCCAATTATGCCTGGAGGCGCTGGAAGACCGGATGCAGCCCGGCCTGAAGGTGCTGGATTTAGGCAGCGGGTCGGGCATCCTGGCGATTGCCGCCGCTAAACTGGGCGCGGCTTTCGTGCTGGCGCTGGACATTGACCCGGTTGCCGTCACCATCGGCCAGGAAAACGTCACGCAAAATGGCGTGGCGGACACCATCACCGTGCAGCAGGGCAGCCTAGACAGCCTCGTTACCTCGGCGCGGCGCTTTGATGGGATCGTCGTCAACATCCTCGCCAAAATTATCATCGCCATGTGCGACCAGCATTTAGGCGACGTGGTACGCCCCGGCGGGTGGGCGCTGTTCAGCGGCATTATTGACGATCAGGCCGACGACGTGGAAGCCGCGCTCCGCAAGACCGGCCTTGAACCGATCGCCCGCCGCCAGCAGGGCGACTGGGTGCTGATCGAAGCGCGGCGGCCATATAACTAAGATGAACCGCCATATCGCCAAGAACGCCAAGATATTAATCTCTATCTTTTCTTGGCGCGCTTGGCGTTCTTGGCGGTTCACTTGTATGCTTCTACCATGAGCCACGCCATCTTCCATTTCCATGACGAACTGAACTTTTTCCTGCCGCGCCGCCACAAACATGGCACGATTGAACACGCTTTTGACTGGCGCGCGTCGGTAAAAGACATGATTGAGTCGCTGGGTGTTCCCCACGCCGAAGTGGAGTTAATTGTCGTTAATGGGAACGCGGTAGATTTTAGTTATGTGGTACTGCCGGATGACCAAATTGACGTGTATTCACAGTATGACACGGTAGATATGTGTGACAAAATCCGGCTGCGCCCGCCCCTGCCCGCCGCGCCCGCCTTTGTGCTCGACCAGCATTTGGGACGGCTCGCAGCCTATTTACGCATGATGGGCTTCGACACACTGTATCGCAACGATTACCACGATGAAGAACTGGCGCGGATTTCACACGATGAAAACCGCGTGCTGCTGACACGGGACGTAGGATTGCTCAAGCGCAGCCTGGTCATTTATGGCTACTACGTGCGTGCCACCCATCGCGAACAGCAACTTGTGGAAATCACGCGGCGATTTAATCTGCCGGCTGCCGCCGCGCCCTTCAAACACTGTATGAAATGTAACGGCCTGCTCGACCCGGTGGCGAAAGCCGCCATCCTCGACCGCCTGCCCGACGGCACAGCGCAGTATTACGATGAATTCCACCGCTGCCAATCATGCCAGCGAATTTACTGGAAAGGGCCGCACTTCCAGAAGATGCAGCAGTTGGTGGAGCAGGTGCTGTTCGACAAACCGTAGGGACATGGCGGCGCCATGTCCGTACCGTTACACAGGCCGCGTGACAAACACGCCCCAGCCAAAATAGCGCCGCCCGTACTGCAAATAGGCGCGCTGGTTGGCAGCAAGCCCCGCGCGCATCTCCGGCGCGAGATGGTGTTCCGGGTTTTCGCGCAGCCAGTCGGAAATCGTCTGCCACTGTCCCGCTTCGTAACGATCCCACGAGTCCGGGTCGGCCAGCACCATTTCGATCAGTTCCAGCCCCACCGACTCAATCCGGTCAAGCGTGCCGATCAGCGAGGTATAGTCCTCGTCCGCCACGCCCAATGCATCAGCGGCTTCGGGTGGGGGTGGCTCAATCCAGTATGGTTCGCCCACCAGGATCAGGCTGTCGCCCCCTTTAACCGCCTTTTTCATCAGTTCCAGCGTGCCCACCAGTCCGCCGCCAATCCAGGTTGCACCCAGGCAGCTTACGATGTCAAACTCGTGCTGCTCCTGCGGATACTGGCTGGCATCGCCCTCGACGAACTTCACCCGGTTGGCAACGCCCAGTTCCTGCGCCCGCGCCCGCGCCGCCGGGATAAACACCTTGCTGATGTCCACGCCGACGCCGGTAATGCCCCATTTCTGCGCCCAGCGACACAACGTTTCGCCCTTGCCACAGGCCAGGTCGAGCATAGTCATACCCATCCGCAGCCGGCACACCTCGCCCAGCAGCATCAGCTTATCGTCGGTGAATGGGTCGAGAATGCGATGCCGGGCTTCTGAAATTTCGTGGTATTGCAATGACATCCTGACTCCCCCTGAAAACCCGTAGAGACACGGCGCTGCGTGTCTGGGACATGGCACCGCCATATCCCTACAAATCGCACAACTCCAGTATGGCCTGTTTCATGGCTGGGTTGACATCAAAATGTTCGTCCAGGAATGCCAGAATCGCCCGTGCCGATTCGATGCTGCGCTCGTACCCCTGGATAAATTCGGGCAGATGTGCCGAAATGCCGGGGAAACGCTGCTCGTAGCGGCGGTCCGGCGCGAACACGTCACGATGCGCCCGATGTTCCGCCTCGATCATGGCTGATAGTTCCACAATCCGGTCAACTGCAAACCCCTGAATAAACCGCGCTGCCGACAGTTTTTCGCCCCGGCGATAGCGGCTGAGGCCGACGTACAGGTTGGTCAGCGCCTCGCCCACCTGCCACTCGACCGGATGCCGTCGCAGCGTACGATGCGGTGGCACGGCCAGGCGTTCGTCAAAGGCCGGGTCGCGCCAGATAAAACGTCCGGCACTGAACGGGATGCGGCGCAGTTCTTCCGGTTCAAACACGGCAAATTCGCAAAAAATACCATCTTCAAATAATATTTTGTGGCCGTCTGGTGTATTTTGAAATGAATAAACAATCGGGCAGACCGTATTCAGCCAATCAAGGTTATGGATAAATTCCTGCTTGTAACCCAGTTGAACGATGGCAAAAAAATCGAGATCGGAGAATTCATCCAGCCGGTCGAGTTCCGCGCCAACGGATCCCAGCCCGATCAACGCCAGCCCTTTCTCCGTCCGTGCCAGCGACTGGCCGATGTCATCCAACCGCTTTAACAACCGTTCTCGGTCTGTCACAGCATCACCTTTCCACCGTCTACGTTGATTGCCTGTCCGGTCAGGTAACGGGCCGCGTCCGAACACAAAAACAGCACCAGTCCCACCACATCTTCGGGAATACCCAGGCGTTTCAGCGGGATGTCCTCCAGCCACTTCGCCATCTGCGCCGGATTGGCGCGGGAATGGGCCGTCATCTCCGTTTCGATCACCCCCGGACAAACGGCATTGACGCGGATGCCATAAGCGGCAAACTCGCGCGCGCACTCCCGTGTGAATCCAATCATACCCGCCTTGCTGGCAACATAAGCGGCCCGGTCTTTTAATGGAATATTATGCCCGGCAATCGAAGCGATGTTGATGATAACGCCGCCCCCTGCCGCGCGCATCACCCGTCCCGCCGCCTGGCTGGTGTAAAAGGCCGCGCTCAGGTTGACTTCCAGCACCCGCCGCCAGTCGTCCACCGCCATGTCAAGAACAGAAACTTTTGGTTCGATGCCGGCGTTGTTGATCAGAACATCCAGCCGTCCAAAATCGGCCACAACCTGATTCACCATCTGCTGAACGGCCTGTGGGTCGCCCACGTCCGAGATATAGGCGTTCGCTTCCCCCGGCAGCATTTCGGCGGTCAGCGCCGCTGTCTGCGGGTTAATGTCGTTAACGGCCACTCGCGCGCCGGCGTCGGCCAACCCCTGAGCGATGGCCCTGCCAATTCCCTGCCCCGCGCCGGTTACGAGGGCAACTCTGCCGGTCAGGTTCACGCTGAACATCAATCAGCCTCTTTCAACATGGCTTCGACCAGCGCCAGAATTTCGCGGTTGGTCGGCAGTGGGGCGCGCCACAGCCGGCGTGTGTCCAGGCGAAAGCGGCTTAAAACGGTGGATTGGAACACGCCATCTTGCAGTTCAACCAGGCGATATTTGCCACCTTCCAGCAGATAGAATTTGGTGGTTTTATCTATCGGGTTAAACAGCCAGTACTCGCGCACACCGCCCGCCTGGTATTCCTCGAATTTAGTTTCCGTGTCGCGCTCAACACTTTCTTCGGACACAATCTCGATCACGATGTCGGCTGGTCCCGCCGTCAACGTGCGCTGAAGGATATGCGCCCGTTCTTTCAGGACGATGTGTATGTCCGGCTCGCGCCCCGGCGAACCCGGTTTTATCCGCATCACAAACGGATGGCGGCGGATTACTGCTTCGTCCGTCTCCTCTAAATAAAACTTCAGAAGGACGAACAGAAACCCGTCAAGCGAGTCGTGGTCTTCGGTCACAGGCGACAATTTAATCACCGTCCCCTCTACCCATTCGGTATGGTCTTCGGCATAGTGTTTCATCCAGTCGTCAAACGTCACATTCCGCGCGATGACCTGCTCCTGCGCGATTTTGTTCTGCGCCATAATTCCAGTCCTCACTCATACCTGTGTTAAGATTATAGCTCAGTGAAGAATGGTTGCACCGGAAGTTGCAGATTCGTTATAATGACTTCGTACCTTTCAGAACAAACTGAATGTTATAAACGATGGCCTACAAACGCTTAACGGATTTTCTTGATCGCCTCGAGGCTGCCGGTGAACTGGTGCGGATTTCAACGCCGGTCAGCGCAGAACTGGAAATCACCGAAATCACCGACCGGATTTCCAAGCTGCCGCACGACCGGAACAAGGCGCTGCTGTTTGAGCAGGTCGAAGGCAGCGCGTTCCCGCTGGTCATCAACCTGTTTGGCAATCCACGCCGCGCTGCCTGGGCGTTGGGCGTGGACGACCTGGACGAGCTAAACACCCGGTTGGGCAAGCTGATAGACCCCAAACTGCCCAGAGGCATGAACGCCATCATCGCCCGCGCCGGCGAAATGCTGGGCGCGCTGCGCAGTGTTGGTCTGGGGCCAAGCATGACCCGCAAAGCGCCCGTGCAGGAAGTGGTTATCACCGACAACCCGGACGTGAGCATCATGCCCATCCTCAAGTGCTGGCCGCACGACGGTGGCAAATACATCACGCTCACATCGGTCATCACCCGCGACCCTGCCACCGGCATCCGCAATGTAGGCATGTATCGCGTGCAGGTTTACGACGGGCAAACGCTCGGCCTGCACTGGCAGCGCCACAAGGGCGGCAAGGAGCACCAGGATGCCGGGCGCGACCAGCAGCAGCAAAAAATCCCGGTCGCGGTCGTGCTGGGCGGCGACCCGGCGGCAATCTGGAGTGGCAGCGCCCCCCTGCCCCCCAATATGGATGAATATCTGCTGGCGGGCTGGCTGCGCGGCAGGCCGGTTGAATTTGTGAAGTGCGTGACGCAGGATTTGGAAGTGCCCGCCGACGCCGAATTTGTGATCGAAGGCTGGTTCGACCCCAATGAGCACCGGATGGAAGGCCCGTTTGGCGACCACACCGGCTTTTACACCCCGCCTGATCTGTTCCCGGTGATGCACGTCACGGCCATCACCCATCGTGCCGACGCGATTTACCCCACCACCATCGTGGGCAAACCGCCGATGGAAGATGTGTGGATGGGCAAGGCAACGGAACGGCTGTTCCTGCCGCTGATGAAGCTGTTTATGGGCGAAATCGTGGACGTGAACATGCCGCCGGAGGGGGTGTTCCACAACCTCGTCATCGTCAGCATCAAACACAAATACCCCGGCCACGCGCAAAAGGTAATGTACGGCCTGTGGGGGTTGGGGCTGATGATGCTGGCGAAGGGAATCATCGTCGTGGACGCCGACGTGAACGTGCAGAATGTGGCCGAAGTCACCGCGCGGGTCCTGGAAACGGTGGACTGGCGGCGCGATATTACTATCGTGGATGGCGCGGTTGACCAGCTTGACCACTCCGCTATTGTGGACTCTTACGGCGGCAAAATCGGAGTAGACGCGACTCGCAAGCCAGCGCGTGTCACCTATCCCGTAAACGCGCCGGTTAATGCCGAAGCGGTTGCGGCGGCGAACATCGGCAGCAATTGGTATGTCTGGAACAACGCCGTGCTAATCGCCGGGGTGGACAAAACGAAATGCTCCCCACAAGAGGCGATGAAGGCTGTATGGAAGGCCGCGCCGGGCTATAATATCATCATCGTAGACGGCGACGTGGACGTTCACAATCTGTCTGACGTGGCGTGGCGGGCGCTTGGCAACGTGGACTGGCGGCGCGACATCGTGATACCCGGCGGGCCAATAGACCCTTATGACACAAGCGACAGGCCGCGTAGCCCGATTGGCATTGCCGCCACCAGCAAGGGCGCGGCAGATGGACATCCACGCGGCTGGCCGGAGGAAATCGTCATGTCGCCGGAGATTGTCGAACGGGTGAATCGAAGGTGGGGAGATTATGGTTTCGCGTGAGTTCACGGAAGGAAATTACGAATCGTACCAACCGCCTGCCGGTTTAAGCTACGCCCGCGCGCGGCTGTACCTCGGCATCGCCAACATCGGCTTCTGGGTGCTGGTGTCGGTCATTGGGCTGCTGGTATCGCTACCGGATCGGCTGTTCCCAACGTTGGACGCCGACCCGAACGAAACCTCCTCGCGGCTGGCGCTCATCGTCCTGGGCTACATCCTCCTCAGCCTGCCGTTTGATTTTATCGGCGGCCACGTCCTGCCGCGCCGCTATCACCGCAGCATCCAGACCGCACCCGAATACCTGCTCAAATGGCTGCGCGGCGTGCTGGTGCAGGGTGTGGTCATGTACCTCACAGGGATGCTGCTGGTCACAGCCGGGCGACAGTCGCGCAGCGTGTTTCTGGTCGTGGTGTTGGTTGGCATCGTCATGGCCGTGCTGCTGGCGGCGCAGGACTGGTTCGCGCGGTTGGTCAGCGGCTTTAAACGGCTGACAATAGACCTGACCCCCTACGCCAGCATTCTGAAACGCTGGGGGCTGGAACTGCCGGAAAACACGGTGGTTTACGCCCACACTGACTCTTCCTTCACCGGCGCGCTGGCCGGGCCAACCGGTATGGAAAAGCTGGTGCTCCCGGCCAGGTGGCTGACCGAACTGACGCCGGAGCAGCTCGCGGCGCAGCTCGCGCGGCGCATCGGCGCGTTGCAGCGGGAGAGCCGGGCGCGCGGTGTGTGGCTGGCGCTGATCTGGAACTTCGCCGGCTTCTGGATTGCGGCGTCGCTGGCGGGCGGCACGGCGGGTGTCAGCAGCGCGCGCGGCCTGTTTGAGACGATCCTGTACTTCAATCTGTGGGCCTTCCTGGGGCTGCTGGTACTGCCATCGCTCAGCCGCCCCGGCGTGTATGAAGTAGACCGCTTCGCCCGCGAACACGGCGTGCCGGAAGACCTCCTCGGCCAGACGATTGAGGCACTCGACAAATTACAGGATGACGAGCCGGTGCGGAATCGTGCGATTGAAACGATCTTCCACCCCGTTCCGTCAGTGAACAACCGGTTACTCAAACTCTCGCGCAAGCACGTGCGCGGCGCCAGCATCGGCGCGTGGCACGGCGCGCGCATGGCGCTGTACCTGTCGTGGGCGTGCCTCAGTTTCCTGTCTCGCGCGGTGCATTGTAACATCGGCAAAACGGAAACGTGGGTGATGCTGCCGGGGGATTAGGCGGTAGGGGCGGTTTAGAAACCCGCCCCTGCAAGAACACGGTAGAAATGATGATGGCAAACGTAACCTCTCCATCTACGCCGCAGGCTGAAACGCTGGCGCATAAAATCCGGCTGTTCCTCGAACTGATTAAGTTCGAGCATACGATATTTGCGCTGCCGTTCGCCTATCTGGGTATGACCCTGGCGGCGGGCGGGCTACCGACGCTGCACCAGTTTGTGTGGGTGACGGTGGCGATGGCGGCGGCGCGCACGCTGGCGTTTGCCATCAACCGGCTGGTAGATCGTCGCTACGACGCCACCAACCCGCGCACCGCGAAGCGTCCTTCGGTGACAGGCGCGATCAGCCCGCAGATGATGATCGCGTTTGCCGTGCTGGCGCTGGCGCTGCTGGCGCTGGCGGCGGCCCTGCTCAATCCGCTGGCGCTGGCGCTTTTTCCCATCGCGCTGCTGTTCCTGATCGGCTATTCGTACACCAAACGGTTTACCGTGCTGTGCCACTGGGTATTGGGCTTTACCGATGGGCTGGCGGCGGCGGGCGGCTGGATTGCCGTGCGCGGCAACATTTTCACGGCGGACGACCTGCCCGCCTACCTCCTGACGTTTGCCGTCACCTTCTGGATTGCCGGCTTCGATCTGATTTACGCCTGCCAGGACGTGGAACACGACCGCCGCGAAGGCTTATTTTCGTTCCCGGCGCGCTTCGGCATCGCCAGCGCGCTCAACGTGGCGAAGATCAACCACGTGCTGACGGTGCTGCTGTTCGCGCTGCTGGGTCTAGTGCAAGGGCTGGCTTGGCCGTTCTGGGTCGGGCTGGTGATCGCCGCCGGGTTGCTGGCCTACGAAAACAGCATTGTCAAGCCGGACGATCTGTCGCGCATCAACGTCGCCTTTTTTAACGTCAACTCGTATATTGCCGTGACACTGTTCGTTGGGACATTTTTAGCATTATTAATTTGAACCGCCAAGACACAGAGGACGCCAAGAAAAATTCTTAAATCTTGGCGTCATGGCGGTTAACTTTCAGGGAATTATGGCACACCTCACCGGAGAAGCGCGCGCGACCTACGTTCGGGATATGTTCGGGCGGATTGCCGGGCGCTACAACCTGATGAACCGGCTGATGACCGGCTGGCAGGATGTTCGCTGGCGGCGCTTTGTCGTGCAGCAGGCGCGGTTGAAGCCCGGCGATAAGCTGCTTGATCTGGCGACCGGCACGGGCGATATTGCCTTTGAGGCGCTGAAGGCTGTGCCGGGGATTCAGGCCGTTGGCGGGGATTTTTCACTGCCGATGATGCGTGTCGGCCAATCGCTGCCGTTGGGGGATCGTGTTGGCTGGACGGGCGCGGACGCCCTTAACCTGCCCTTCCCTGACAACACCTTTGACGCCGTGACCTCCGGCTATCTCATTCGCAACGTGATTGACATCCCGCGCTGCTTCGCGGAGCAGCTTCGCGTGTTGAAGCCCGGCGGGCGCATTGTCGTGCTGGACAGTTCGCCGCCGAAAGACAACCTGCTGCGCCCGTTCATCGAAATTCATCTGCGGTATATTATCCCCTTGTTAGGGCGAATCGTCGCCGGCAAAAACGGCGCGGACGCTTACCAGTATTTGCCGAGTTCGACGCAGGCATTTAAGACACCGGACGAACTGGCCGCGCTGATGCGGCAGGCGGGCGTTCGCAGCGTGCAGTACCGGACGTTTATGTTCGGCACGATGGCCGTGCATTGGGGGGAGAAGTAGTTCCAACTTCCGAGTGCTGAGTTCCGAGTTGAGGAAGACGCAGAGGTGAGTTTTCGACAAACACCCATCTTTAGCGCGAGGATTCCGTAGGGACACGGCGTGCCGTGTCCGTCCTGAAAATCTCGTAACGTAAAGCGAAGGCGCGAGTAATGAGCGAATCAACCGGAATCTGGGAACTGCGGCAGGGCGAAACCGTCATCGGCAGGCTGACAGTCTACGATGAAGATGTGGGCTGGTATTCGGCGCTGTTTGAACCAAAACCCGCCTTTGACCCACATCGCGCGCTGTTCGCGGAAGGCGCGGCGATTCGCACCGGCGAAGATGCCGAACGCTGGCAGGCCTGGAACGAGCGCGTCCGGCAGTTGGGGCTGCAACTGGTTCGCCTGTCGGACAGCGCCAGCACCGCCGACTTTCTGCTGTACATTGATGGCCGCGACGCCGATTTCCGCCCACGCTTTAACACATAACCGTCGCATTCTGCCTTTTGTATTGACTGAAAACTGATAACTGATAACTGACAACTATTGACTGATGACTGTTGACTGAAGACTATAGACTAGCGACTAACGACTAATGACTACTCGCCTCATCATCGGCATCTCCGGCGCGTCCGGCGTCATTTATGGCATCCGCCTGCTGGAAACGCTGGCACAGGACAAGACGATTGAAACGCATCTGGTGCTCAGTCCGGCGGCGCGCGCCACGATCACGCAGGAAACACACTGGCCGGTGCGCGAGGTGGAAGCGTTGGCCGATGTGGTGCATAAACCCGGTGACATCGGCGCGAGCATCGCCAGCGGTTCGTTTGAGACGATGGGCATGATTGTCGCGCCGTGCAGCATCAAAACGCTGTCGGCCATCGCCAACAGTTATACGGCGGATTTGATGTCCCGCGCCGCCGACGTGCAGTTGAAGGAAGGTCGTCCGGTGCTGCTGCTGGTGCGGGAAACGCCGCTGCACATCGGTCACCTGCGGCTGATGACGCAGGCCGCCGAAAATGGCGCAATCATCATGCCGCCCGTGCCGGCGTTTTATGGCAATCCGCAAACGGTGGACGATCTGGTAAACGGCACCGTTGGCCGGGCGCTGGCGCGCATCGGCATCAAAAATGATCTCTACTTTCAATGGCTTGGCATGAACGGCAGGGCAAATCCGCCATTAGAAGAATAATAACCGCCAAGAACGCCGAGTGCACCAAGATTTATATTGTTTTCTTGGCGTTCTTGGCGACTTGGCGGTTCGATTGTATTATGGTGGAATGAGCGACACACGCGAGATCATTCGAGCATTTCTCGACAGCCAATCCACGCTGGCGCTGGCGACGGTGAACGCGGCGGGACAGGCTGAAGTCGCGCCGGTGTTTTATGTGTCCGACGAGGCGCTTGATCTGTACTGGCTGTCGTCGGAAACCAGCCGCCACAGCGTCAATCTGACGACGCGTCCGGCTGTGGCCGCGACAGTTTACCCGACCGCCTGGAACTGGAACGACATTCGCGGCGTGCAGATCGAAGGCGAGGCGCAGGCCGTGCGTGACGAGCGAATACGCGAACGGATGCTGCAAGGTTATTTGGCGAAGTTCCTGCTGCCGTCTTCGTTTGATGCGATCATCGCGGCGACAACGCTATACGTGCTGAAGCCGCAATGGATTCGCTGGCTGGATAACGGCGTGACATTCGGCTACAAGACAGAGCTTGACCTGTCTTGACTCAGCACTCAGTACTCAGTACTCAGCACTACCTTTCCACCAGCCATAGCACCAACGAAGCATTAGCCTCAGTTTCGCCGGGGCGCGGATAGCCGGCTAGGCGCACGGCCTCAGCGTCCAGCGTGTTCACGTCAACGCCAATCAGCGGCGTATTGTCCGCCAGCACGTAGACCGCGCCATGTTCGGCAAGCGCCTGTTTAATTGCAGGCACACCGGGCGCATCGGTACAGATCATCGTTCGTCCGTCTACTGCATAAAAATTGGCGCGTCGGCAGCTATCGGGAAACATGCTGCCGATCACGGGTAATTCTGTACGTTCAAGAGTATCGGGGAAAGATGCAACCGCTTCGCTCAGTCCATAGCCGGAACTGTGCGAGGTGACATGCTCGTAGCGCACTTCGGCAGGCAGCGGCAGTGCGGCGGGGTCGGCATAAGCCGTCAGCGCAAACGGCACAACTCCCAGCGCCAGCGCCACCAGTGCGGCATACACCGCCACCTGCCGCGAGGCCGGGCGTTTGAAGCGCCGCATGCCGAGCGCCAGTCCTGCGCCGGCCAACACCAGCGCCAGCGGCAGCGCCACGACGTAATGCCGCGACAGCACCTCTCGCCCGAAGATCATCATCAGCAGCAGCGGCAGCGCCCACGCCACCACAATGCTTCGCCCACGCCGGACGGCCAGCAGCGCCAGCCCGAAGACCAGCAGCGCGACCCAACTGATCGTGCCGAATCCCGTCAACTGCGCCCACAATCTTTGCATATTGCCCGCCAGCGCCAGCCCGCCCTGCCCGGATGAGCCGCCAAGCCAGCCAAAGGCGATGCTGAACACATCTCCGCCGCGCAGCAGCAGGTAGCCCAGCGGGATAACAAAGCCGGCCACGACCACGCCCGCGACCGGCATAAGAGCGACGATGCGCCGCGACAGCGGATAGCGGCTGTTCGCCAGCACCACCAGCGCCACCGCCAGTGCGAACGGCGCGGCAGTGAACTTCATCAGCATGGCCGCCGCGAGCGCCAGGCCGGTCAGTACCGCGTCGCGCCCGCCGCCGCTGTCCGCCAGCCGCACTGCCAGCCATACCGCCACGACCACCAGCGCGCCCGCCTCGGCGTCGCTGAAGGCCAACCGTTCGTAAAAGAACAGATAGGGCGAACCAATCCACAGCGCCCCGGCCAGCAGCATCCCCGGTTCGCCGCTGAAGCGCCGCGCCAGCGCCAGCCCGGCGGCCAGACCTGGCACACTGACCAGAACTGTAGCGATTCGTGCCACAAACACCGGCGCATTCCGGGGATAAAAAGCGGCGATTGGCCAGTGGTTGATGATCTTGCCGTCGCTGATCGCCCAGAAGGGATGGCCGCGCCACACCTCGACCGCGCGCGTCAGGTGCAGCCCTTCGTCGTTGTGCAGCGGCAGCACTTCCAGCGCGGGCAGCCGCGTCGCCCACAGGACCAGAACCAGGATAACCAGATAGCGCATAAACCCCTGTAAAAATGAAAAAGCCCGCAATACCCGCGAGCTTCCTGAAAAAACACCGGCGCTCGACGCGCCCGCCTACATTTCGCTTTCTTCTTCGAAGCCAGCGCCGCGACCGCTGTCCTTGTGCCGGTAGATGATGCGACCGCGCTTCGGGTCGTACATGCTCATCTCCACCTTCACCCGGTCGCCCAGCAGAATCCGGATGTAATACTTCCGCATCTTGCCGGACAGATACGCCAGAATCCGGTGGCCGTTGTCCAGTTCTACCAGAAACTGGGTATTGGGCAGGGCTTCAACCACCGTCCCTTCGACCTCGACCTTATCGTCTTTTTTCGCCATAGTCCTCCACATAAATAGAACAACCCGCTGCCTGGTAACGGCAGCGGTTTTCACACGGTTATTCGATCAGCTTACCATATTGTCTAGCGCCCGTAGGTCTTGCGTTGACGGCGGCGCGCGCGGCGGATCGCTTTCTTCTTTTCAATCCGGCGCAGTTCGCTTTTCGAAATATGCCAACGCTTCCGGCGCACCGTGCTTAGAACACCGCTATTGGTTACGCGCTTGCGGAAACGCCGCAGCAATGATTCCTGCGATTCGTTCGGCTTCAGCGACACAAAGGCCATATGATTTTGCAGCACCCTCCTTTCTCAAAAACTCAGTTCGGGTAACACAGACAGGGAGCGGCGGGGCGCGATTTATTGCGCCCCGCCGCTGTGCGTGCGATTAAACCGTTGCTTGATCTGTTTCCAATTCTACCGGATCAGCCGCGTTTCCGCCATCGTTACTTTCGGTGGATTCTTCTTCGGCGGCTGGCAGTTCAGCAACCTGCTGGCGTTCCTGCCAGCGTTCCTTTTCTTCGTCCGTCACGTCTTTCAGGCTCAGTCCCAGCCGCTGGCGGTCGGGTTCAATGCTGATGACCCGCAGCAGCAGCCTTTGCCCTTCGTACAGCATTACGCTGGGGTCTGCCGGCGCGGGGTCTGCCACCTGGCTGGCGTGCAGCAGGGCTTCAATGCCGGGGTCCAGGCTGATAAACGCGCCAAACTGCGCCACGCGGGAGACCACACCCTCGACCAGTTGACCAACATGGTACATTTCTTCCGCTGCCGCCCACGGGTTCTTCTGCATCCGCTTCAGGCTTAGGCCAATCCGCTTGCCTTCAGCGTCCAGCCGCAGCACGTACACCTCTACTTCATCGCCAACATTTAATACTTCGCGCGGGTGCTTCACCCGGTGCCAGGCCAGTTCGGAGATGTGGATCAGACCGTCAGCTCCGCCCAGGTCAACAAACGCGCCAAAATCGCGCAGGCCGCTGACCACGCCCTTACGAACCTCGCCTTCCTTCAGTTCGTCCAGCAGCAGTTCCTTGCGGGCTTCACGGCGGCCCCGCTGGGCATCGCGCTGGCTGAAGACCAGGCGGCGGCGCTTGCGGTTCACTTCGATCACCTTCACCGTGACCTTTTTGCCGAGCAGCTTCATCATGTGGTCTTTGCGTTCGTCCTCGTTGATGCCACGCGGCAGGTCTACTACGTGGCTGGCCGGGACAAACCCGCGCAGGTTGCCGAAGGGGATAATCAAACCACCCCGGTTGACATCGGCGACGGCGCCTTCAAACACTTCGTCATTCGCCATCAGGTTTTCGGCCCGCTTCCAGTCCTCGCTCTGCTGCGCCTGCGAGACCGACAGAATCAGGTTGCCATCGTCGTCTTCCGGGCGCAGCACGATGACTTCCACCTCGTCGCCCACATGGTAAGCACTGGTATCCAGTCCCAACCGCTCGATGTCCTTGCGCGGCACGATACCGTCGCGCTTCATCGCTCCAACGTCAACGATCAAGCCCTGGTTATCCACCGCTAGAATGGTGCCGGTAACAATGTCACCGCGCTCCGGCTCTTCGACAAACGACGCTTCCAGCAGCGCCGCAAAATCCATGACGTCCACCGGAGTTGAAGTATTGGATTGCATTGAGTTCATCCCCCAAAGAGTTTTTTGTGTTGGCCTCTGGAAATGGGCGCGAAAAAACCCGGCGCGCCGGGCATGACGACCGAGCATGGAAGCTATGAGCTGAAAAAGAGCGCGGGTCCAGTCGCAGCGCAAGCGCCGGTTGGTGGGCGCTACCCTTCCCTAAAGACCAGTTGCAGATTATACAAATTGGAATATCGTTTGTCAATAATCCTGCGAACTCAACCTTAAGAGGGGAAAATGCCCGCTGCTTTCATCACAGCGGGCAGGAGGTTAAACGTTGTTTTCGCCTTCGTTCTCCGGCTGTTCTTCCGGCGTTGCCGCTTCCGGCGGAGCAGACGCTTCTGCTGCTGGTACATCCTCGGCGGGCGCCTCCGCTGCCGGTAGCTCCTCCGGCGTTGGCGTGGCTTCCGCCGGTGGCGCTTCCGCGCTCACTCCCTCGCCCCCTTCAGCACCCACATCTGTGCCCCACCGCTGGGTGAATCCCACGCGGCGTTTCTCCGGCTCCAGGTGGCTGATGCGCAGGCTCAGGCGGTCGCCCTTCTTCACATAGCTGTACGGCTCTTTCAGCGAGCCATCGCCCATCTCGCTCAGGTGCAGCAGCCCTTCCAGGCCGTCATCCAGCGCGATAAACGCGCCGAAGTCCACCACGTTTGTAACCGTGCCTTCGACCAGCTGGCCCTCATGGTAACGCTTGTCGGCGTCTTCCCAGGGGTCGTTCAGCAGGCGCTTGCGGCTGAGCGCAATCCGGTTCGAGTCGCGGTCGAGATTCAGCACGTACACGTCAATCTCGTCGCCGACCTTCAGCACATCGCGCGGGTGGTCAACCCGATGCCACGCCAGTTCGCTGACGTGAATCAGGCCGTCCGCGCCGCCCAGGTTCACAAACGCGCCGAAGTCACGCAGACCCGTAACCGTGCCCTTGACGACATCGCCTTCCTTGAGTTCAGCCAGCAGACGCGCCTTCTGGTGCGCGCGCCATTCCTTCTGCGCCTCGCGTTCGCTGAAGATCAGACGGCGGCGGTCCTGGTCTACCTCGATCACCTTCACGCCCAGCTTTTTGTCCATGACCTCGTTCCACAGGTCACGGCGTTCGTTCGACATATTGATCGAAACCAGGTGCGAACTGGGGATAAAGCCTTCCAGCCGGTTCCAGCGCACGAGGATACCGCCCCGGTTGTGGCCGGTTACCGTCACTTCGACTACTTCTTCCGACTTCAGCAGTTGGCGCGCCTTTTCCCAGTCGTACTGCTGCAAGCCCATGTTAATGGAGACGATCAGGTTATCATCCTGGTCGCGCGGGTTTAAGACATACACCGGCACTTCCGCGCCGATCTTCAGACTGTTGCGGACTTCCGGGTCCAGCCGTTCCAGGTCCTGCGCCGGGACGATGCCATCCTGCTTCGCCCCCATGTCCACAATGATTTCGCGCTCATCAATCTGAAGGATGATCGCGTTGCGAATTTCACCCCGGCGGGGTGGCGTATACGAGAATTCAGACGATTCCAATAAACGCTGAAACTCTGATGGTTCGGGTTGGCTGTTATTCGTAGACAAACTCATCCAATTCTCCTGCTGTAGTGTGTGGTATTTTGCGCGGGAATACCCAAACCCATGTTGCCTTCACCTGATTTAAGCAGTTGGCTGCTTGATGATCTCTGGCAGATGCTCGCCCATTTCGACCGAAGGTTAGTCGGCTTCAAGCTGCGTTAGCCACTCGGCTTCCGCGTTGCACATCGCCAGGGCGTAATCCACCACCCGTTTTTCCTGTGGGCGAGTCACCTCACCCTTATCCGTCTGGAGCGTCTGCTTCAGCCGCTCCAGCCCGTCTCGCCGCATCCCCAGCAGCCCGTACACTTCTTCAGCGGAGAGGCTTCGGCCAGATACAGCTTGAGTAAAAACTCCCGGTGTACCTGGTCAGATGACGCCGGACGCTTCAGCCAATCCAGAAATTCCTGCTGCCCCGTTCGTGATCTGGTAGACTTGCTTCGCTGGCCGTCCGGTCCAGGAAATCATGTGCCTGTGAACTGCCTCCGCCGCCAGCAGCCTGTGCAGTGTCGGGTAGAGCATTCCGTAGCTGGCATTGGTAACGATGGCCAGCGCCGCGTTCACCTGCTTTTTGATGTCATAACCGGACATCGGGCCACCCATCAACAACCCCAGAATCAGGTATCGGTGTAGCATAAATCGCAGGATATTATGAACAACGTTAAGGAAACGAGTATATCCTTACGAGATATGCCCGAACAAGATATAGGTTGGTTGTGACGTGGTATGAATCTTATAACGAACTGCCGCGCCGTTATAAATTACTAACCACATTCGTGATTATAGCAGAAAATTAAAGACTGGGTATAGAGAAATTCATTAGTTTACATCAGGCGCCGACATTCGCACACCTTTTAGTCCCCGATCCAGTTCCCAGGGATACACAATAAACGCATCGGTGATCGCACCGTAAAAGTCCGGCTCCGCCTTATCAAACAGCGACCGGTAGGGGTTGTAATGCAGCACGCAGGTGTAGGGAATCCCACCCGCTACCTGCACCCGGCCTTTCACCGCCGTTGCGGTGCGTCCGCTGCCCCACACGTCATCCACGACCAGCGTGCGCCGTTCCGCGATTAACTCGTCTTCCGGGAACTGCAAGAACGACGGCCAGGCCATCAATCCTGCCGATTCGGTCGCCGGAAAATCCACCGCCGCCGTCAGCACGTGGCGGATGTCGAGCGCCTCCGCCAGCAGCCCGCCCGGCACAATCCCGCCGCGTGTAATCAGAACCATCGCATCAAACGAGCCGACAATCCGCAGCGGCGGCAGCAGCACGTCAATCAGGCGATCTACATCGGCCCAGGTGAGAACCTCATGTTTGATCGGACCTTTCGCGCTGACCATTCACCCCCCTTTCCACTCCGTACCAAACCAGACCGATAATATTAACGCACAAACTGTAAGATACAAAAAACCGGGACGCGGTTGTTTATCTCCTGATATGCATGGTTATCGAAATCGCAGGGGCGCAGCATGCTGCACCCCTGCGTGTTTACCGCTTCGCGCTAGATGGTTACAGCCGTTCCGCGACCGTTTTTTGCTGCGTAAACAGCAGCAGGTAATCCGGGCCGCCGGCCTTGCTGTCCGTACCGCTCATGTTAAAGCCGCCAAAGGGATGCACGCCCACCAGCGCGCCGGTGCATTTACGGTTGAAGTACAGGTTGCCGACGTGGAACTCCCGCCGCGCCTGTTCCAGCCGCAACCGGTCGTTGCTGTAGACCGCGCCGGTCAGGCCGAATTCCGTGCCGTTGGCAATGTCCAGCGCGTGGTCGTAATCCACCGCGCGGATGACGGATAGCACCGGCCCGAAGATTTCCTCCTGTGCCAGACGTCCGTTTGGCGGCACGTCGCCAAAGATCGTCGGCTGGAGGAAGTAGCCACCTTCCGGCGTTTCAATCGGCTGGCCGCCGGTCAGCAGTTTGCCTTCCTGTGTGCCTACCTCGATATAGTCCATCATTGTCTTGAGAGCTTTGTTATCAATCACCGGCCCCATCCATACTTCCGGTCCGTAGTCCGGCGCGCCGACCGTGATCTGCTCTGCCAGTTCGACGACGCGGTTGGTCACGTGGTCGTACACATCATCCACGATGATCGCGCGCGAGGCCGCCGAGCATTTTTGCCCCTGGTAGCCGAAGGCACTGACCAGCAGCCCCTGCGCCGCCTGTTCCAGATTGGCGGTTTCGTCCACCACAATCGCATCCTTGCCACCCATCTCCAGGATAGTACGCTTGAGCCAGATTTGCCCCGGCTGCACCTTCGCCGCGTTTTCGTGAATCCAGATGCCCACTTCCTTCGAGCCGGTGAAGCCGATAAACCGGATGCGCGGGTGAGTCACCAGATAGCCACCGGTGGTTGAACCCGGTCCGGTCAGGTAGTTCAGCACGCCGCCGGGTACGCCGGACTGCCACAGCAGTTCCGCCAGCTTGTAGGCAATCCAGGGACTCTGGCTGGCCGGCTTGAAGATGACCGCGTTGCCGGAGACAATCGCCGCCGACACCATGCCGGTCGGGATTGCCAGCGCGAAGTTCCACGGTGGGATGATAACCCCTACGCCAAGCGGGATGTTCGTTAGCGATAGCTGCTCCGGCGCGTAGGGCGCCAGCATGTGGCTGACGTCGGCAATCCGCACCGCCTGCCGCGCGTAATAATCAAGGAAGTCAATCGCTTCAGCGGTGTCAGCGTCGGCTTCCGCCCAGCTTTTGCCCACCTCCAGCACCATTGTGGCGCTGAACTCGTGCTTGCGCCGGCGCATTTCCGCCGCCGCGCGCAGCAGCGTCCGGGCACGTTCTGCCGCCGGTACGTACTGCCAGCTTCGGAACGCTTCTTCGGCAGCGGCCAGCGCCATATCGGCCTGCTCCTTACTGCCGCTGACAAAGTGGCCCAGCACTTCCGCCGGGCGCGAGGGGTTGATGGATGTAAACGTGCTGTCGGCATGGATGCGCTGGCCGCCGATCACCAGCGGGTACGACTGGCCGATTTCAGCCTTCACCTGGTTGAGCGCGGCGCGGAAGGCTTCTACATTCTCCACTTTCGAGAAGTCGGTCAGGGGTTCGTTACGAAAATCAGGCAGCATTTGCGAAAAGCTCCTCTATTAACAAAAAACTGAGGCTGTAGGGGAGGGTCTAAGACCCTCCCCTACCCGCGAACATTCGATGCGCCTATTGTACCATGCCGCCCGGCAAAGCCTTCAGCTTTTGTGCCCACTGCCTAACCTAACGCACCGCCAGCAAATTTTAGTTCCCTGTTAGCTGCATCGCCTGTAATGGAGTTTCCTAACAACAGTGCGAGTGGGTTATCTTGAGTGAGGAGATAACCAGTCGTGAACCTGATGTTCAGCGACCATGCGGAATGGCGCTGTGCGCAGCGCAACCTGTCCTACGCAGACGTGGAGTTCGTCTGTCGGTATGGCAAGCAGCGGCGCAATGCCGGCGTGATTTTCTGCCAGATGTGGGACAAATATATGCCCAGGTATGTCCCCGCCAATAATCGGCTCAGCCGGCTGGCGGGCACAACGGTGGTGCTGTGCCGCTGCGGCCAGTTTGTGATTACGGTGTATCGTAACGGCGAGGCTTTTCACGAGGACATCAAAAAGTCGAAGTATTGCCGGCATCAGGTCACCTCCTGCCCGTACTGTCGCCAGGTGCAGGCCGCCTGATGATCGCCGGTTGCCCGACCAGGGCAAACACGCACTAGACTCCCCCTGCCCGCTCGCGCTGTTGTTGGGATTCTCCCGGCATCACCTCACACACCATCACGATCTGCTGCCCCCGGCAGCGCGTCAGCACCAGCGTGCGCGCCTCGTCCCCCGCCAGTTTCAGCTTTGGGATGAGGTCGTCCGGCGTCACCGCCGTACCGCGCTTTTTGACGGTCACGTTCCCTACCCCACGCTGGTGCAGATAGGCCCGCAGCTTTTTGAGGTTAAACGGCATCCAGTCAAGGATTTTCCAGGCGCGCAGCCAGGGCGAATCGGGATAAACATCGGTGGTAAAATAAGCAATTGTTTCGTCCAGCAGATAACCCTGGTAGCGTGCGGCAGCATCCCGCACCAGTCCCGCGCGAATGAGCGCCGGGTCGGGTTCTACCAGCCACCCGCGGGGAGTGGATAAACCCGTTTCATTGGGGTTGTAGGGGCGTACCGGCGGTTCGCCCCTACCCGGATATTCGTTGTTATCCCAATAATATTCCTCGCCGTCCGCCAGCAGCGTCGCCCGCAGCCCGGCAAAGTCCGCGCCGCGCCACAGCACCGCTTCTTTTAAATCACCCTCCGACGAGATAAACTCGACCTGCCCCCCATAACCCTCCACCTGTGCCAGTTCCACACCGGGCGACAGCTTCACCACCATGACGGGGTGTGACCAACCGCGAATGAGCGACAGCGACGGGATATAACGTTCCACATCATGAAGCCGGTTGCCCCGTTCGTCGCGCCGCGCCGGGTCAAAAAACACGGTGTCGGCCTCCGGCAGCCCGGCGCGCACATCGGCCACCGCGAAGCGTGCAACCAGTCCCAGCGCCGCAGCATTGTATCGGGCGATCTCCACTCGGACCGGGTCTATATCCAGCCCCAGTACCGACATCCCGATGGAGGCAAACGCCAGCGAGTCCGCCCCGATGCCGCAGCCCGCGTCTACCACGCTGGCAGCATAAGCCGCCAACCGCCGCGCGCGGTACTGCCGCACCTGCGGGTCGCTGGCCTGTTCCAGCGCCTCACGCGTGAAAAACATCCGGCGCGCAGCATCACCAAACTTATCCACCGCTTTCAGCCGCAACCGCGCCATTTCCAGCGCGGCGCGCACCTGTTCCGGCGTATAACCTTTTCGCAGTTGGGTAACGAGCTTGAGCGTATTCGCGTCTGACAGGTCTTCACCGGCGAGCCGTTCCAGCAGCGTTTCGCCGGAGGGAGAGGCCAGGAAGGTGATGTCATTGAGGGTGAGAGCCATAAAAAGCGATTAAACCGCCAGGACGCGAAGGACGCCAGGATTTTGAGAATTTATTCCTGGCGCTCCTGGCGGTTATTTTATTCATCAGGTATTTCGGCGCTGGCGGGGTCAACCGGCAGCAGCACGACGGCGTTGGTTTCCAGAATATCGTCGGTGGGATTCAGCATGACCGGGTTCGGCCAGCCGTGTACCACATCCCAGCGATATTTGGCGATTTTGTTCACGCCCTCAATCCGCTTGTTGAGAACCGCCGGCTGCATGAAGGCGACCGCTTTTGGCAAACTGCTGAAGGCCAGCAGCACCGTTTCATCATCACCAGATACAGCGACGGCGCCCCATTCCAGCCGTTCATCCGGTTGCAGCATCCACGCCGGTTTGTTCGGCAACTGGTTCACGAGGATATAAACGTACCGTCCCGGACGTGGCATCTCATCACGCGCGGCCACCTGGCGTACACGGTCAACGGTGCGTTCCTCGGTGTGCGGCTTTTCGCCGCGCATCAACACACCCACGGGCGACGGGCACTCGATGGCATTCTCCACCAGAATCCGGGTGTATCCGGCGCCTTCCAGCAGCCGAACATACAGGTCGCGCGGTTCGCCGGTCGGGCTGATGACGATCAGCCGCCCGCCGGGGCGCAGCGCGTCCAGCGCCGTTCGCAGCAGCGCCACGTCCGGCGGCACGTCGTAGGCGACAACCGCATCTGCTGTGTCGGCGCTCACTGACCAGCCACCGGGTTTGCCCACCGGCAGGATTTCCAGATCGTCGCGCAGCGCCGCCAGCACCGTCCCGGCCTTGCCGCCCACGTCCAGCAGGCGCAGGGCTGCCCCACTGGGGGGCAGATGCCGCGCCGCCGCTTCAATCAGCAGGCTGTGCAGGCTGGTCATTGGCGCTTGGCGATTTCCTCGCGCGCGGCTTCAATCAAATCGGTCAGTTCGTCCCAATCGTCCTGGAAAAAGTGAATCGTAGCCTGTGTCAGTTCCAGATAATACAAGGTTTCTTCACCCGGCTCGCGCGAAATCGAAACCGCAAAATCCTCCGTGGTAATCAGGTCGTCGCTGCTGCCGGGCACTTTCTGCATCAGTTCCAGCAGTTCCGTCCACTCCTCCTGGAACAGATGCACCGTCACCTGCCCCAGTTCCATGTGATAGCCGATCTCGCCATCCGGCTCGTGCGAAATCCAGATGATATAATTCTCCGAGGCGACCAGTTCTTCGGTCTGCACGTCGTTAGGCATGGTCTTCGTTCCTCCTCACCAGGTTGCGGATTTGCGTCCCAAAACTGCGGACCGACTCGCGGCGCAGCCAGGCCCGCACCTGCTCCGCGGACTGACGCGCCTGTACCAGCGGCAGCCGCCGGCGCAGCCAGGCGCTGAACTGCCACACGCGCTCATTCTGGAAGACACGCCGGATGCGCTCGTTCCGCAGCGTCCGGCTGACCCGCGCCCGCCATGCCCGCGCCCGTTCGCTCTGCCACGCCCGCCGGGCGTCGGCTGCTGCGCCACGCACTAACTGTTTGTCAAACTCCCACACCCGCTGCACGATACTGATCGCCGTTAGCGGCTGGTAGCGGCGCGGTCGCGGCGGTGGGAACGGGTCCTGATCCAGCAGCTTCCCATAAATATATTGCCCCAGAACCCGCAGGCTGGCAACCGCCGGCGCCGCCAGGATCACCCCCAGCGCCCCGGCCAGACTGGCGCCGATAATCACCGCCACAATGACCACAAACGGGTGCAGATTCAGGCTGCCGCCCATGATGCGCGGCACCAGCACAATCGCCTCGATGTTCTGCAAAATCGCCCACACGATAACCACCACAACGGCGAAGGCCGTGCCTTCCAGAAACGGCAGGGTAGTAGAACGCGACGACAGCGCCAGCAGCGCCGCCGGGAAAATCGCCAACCCGGAGCCAATGCTGGGGATGAACTCCAGCAGGCCGGAGATCAGCCCCAGAATCAGCGGGTTTGGCACGCCTAGCAACGTGGCGACGACAAACACCGTCGTACCCATCACCAGACTCAGCGTAAGCTGGCCACGCAGGTAAGCGTTCCACACCTGCCCCAGTTCGTACAGGATGCGGCGCAGGTCGCTGCGATAGGTACGCGGCGTCGCTTCGATCAGTTTCTCGGCGAAGATCGAGCCGTCGCGGATGAGGTAAAACATCATGGACAGCAGGAAAATGATGTTGATGATGGCCGTCAGCGCCCCGCCCAGGAAGCTGAACGCCGGCAGCGTCAGCGTGCTGATAAACGAGCGCGTTGCATCCACCAGATTCAAATCCTGCAACCGCAGCACTTCCTGATTGCCCGGCGTGCCGGTGATCTCCCGCAGTTGTTCCAGTGGGATAATTGGTTCGCCGTTGATCGTGATCGGTTCGCCGCCAATTGTAATCGGGTGGCTTAAACTGCGCTCCAGCGTCCGCCCCAGGCTTTCCAGCAGCGGCGGGATGCGGCTGCCAAATTCCTCAAACTGGTTGACGATACCGGGTATCACCACCAGAATCACCACAATAATGACCGCGATCACCAGCACAAACGTCAGCAGCACCGACAGGCCACGATGATCGCGCCCCTTAAACGGGCCAAACGCCAGCACGCGCGAATCAATCCACTGTGCCAGCGGCGTCAGCAGATAGGCCAGAATCACTGCCACGATCACAATCGGGATGGTTTCGCTGAACCGCAGCAGCGCCAGCCCGATAATGACGACAACAAACATGGCGACGTACCGCTTGGTACGCCCGGTCCAGGCGGGGGAAGTGACAGGCGGGGGGTTCACAGTGGTTGTTTTCCTGATAGCTGTCTATGCTACCTATACACTGAAGACAGTTAGAGGTTGCTTTATTTATTGAGATTTTAACACTTCTCTTACGTGAGGGCTATCGGAAAAACCACCCAAATTTGAGGGACATTTGATTGAGCCGGGTAAACAGCCGAGGCGACCTGTGCAGTCGCCTCAGTTCATAATCAGAAGGTGGTTTAGTCGTCCGGCGTATTTAGGAGCGGTCACCACCCCGGTCGCCACCATTGCCGCCCCGGTTGCCACGATAGCCGCCCCGGTCGCCACCGCGATCACCGCCGCGATAGCCGCCCCGGTCGCCGCCACGCTCTCCACCGCCACGATAGCCGCCCCGGTCGCCACCACGATCACCGCCACCCCGCCGCTCGCCGCCGCGATCACCGCCGCCGGAACGGCCACCGCCGCCCCGCCGCGAGTCGCGGGCGCGGGCTTCTTCTGCCGTCCAGCCTTCCAGCACCGCCTGCCGGCTGAGGCGCACCTTGCCGCCGTCGTCCACGTCCGTGACCATCACCATGATCTCGTCGCCCAGCGCTACTTCGCTCTCAACCGACTCCACGCGGTAATCGGCCAGCTGCGAGATATGCACCATGCCTTCCTTGCCGGGCAGGAATTCCACAAACGCGCCATACGGCTCGATGCGGGTGACGCGCCCGGTATAGATACGCCCGATCTCCGCGTCTTCCGTCAGGCCGCGAATCTCGTCAACGGCCTGCTGCGCGGCTGCGGCGTTCACGCTGGAGACAAACACCGTGCCGTCTTCCTGGATGTCAATCTTCGCGCCAGAACGTTCCTGAATCGCGCGCACGGTCTTGCCGCCGGGGCCGATCAGCGCGCCGATCTTTTCGGGGTTGATCTTTACCGTCGTGATGCGCGGCGCGTATTCGCTCAGTTCAGGACGCGGGGCCGGGATGACGCTTAGAATCAGGTCGAGGATTTGCAGCCGCGCTTCCCGCGCCTGCGCCAGCGCCTGCCGCATGATCTCGTCGGTCACGCCCTTGATCTTGATGTCCATTTGCAGCGCGGTGATGCCGCGTTCCGTGCCCGCCACCTTGAAGTCCATATCCCCCAGGTGGTCTTCCAACCCCTGAATGTCCGTCAGCACAGCGACCTGATCGCCTTCCTTAATCAGCCCCATCGCAATGCCGGCCACCGGGCGAATCAGCGGCACGCCCGCGTCCATCAGGGACAGAGTGCTGGCGCACACGCTGCCCATGGACGTGCTGCCGTTGGAACTCAGCACTTCGCTGACCAGCCGGATGGTGTACGGGAATTCATCCTCCGGCGGAATCATGGGCCGCAGCGCCGCTTCTGCCAGCGCGCCATGCCCGATCTCGCGGCGCTTGGGGCCGCGCAGCGGTGACGTTTCGCCGGTTGAATAGGGCGGGAAGTTGTAGTGATGCAGGTAACGCTTGGCGTCTTCCGGGCTGAGGCCGTCCAGTTCCTGCGCATCGCCAGGTGTACCCAGCGTCGCCACTGTCAGCACCTGCGTCTGGCCGCGCTTGAACAGCCCGGAGCCATGTACACGCGGGATAACCCGCACCTCCGCCGCCAGCGGGCGAATCGTGCGGTAATCACGGCCATCCGGGCGCACGCCGTCTTCCACAATGCGGCGGCGGACTTCTTCCTTCAGTACAGTGTCCAGTGCCTCCGCCACCGCTTTGGTAGACACCTGCTGCTCAGGGTCTTCAATCGTCTTATTGCGGGCTTCGTATTCGGCCACCAGTTCGTCGCGCAGCGCGTCCAGCGCTTCGTTACGGCCATCGCGGTCAGTTTTCTCAGTTATGATCTGGCGCACACGGTCGCGCACCTTGCCGGCGACTTCCGCCTGGAGGCTTTCGTCCAGCTTGAAGCTGGTGTATTCGGACTTCGGCTTGCCAATCTCCTCCCGCATCCGCTTCTGCACGGCGATCACGTCCTGGATCGCCTCGTGTGCCAGCTTCAGCGCCCGCAGCATCGTTTCCTCGTCCACTTCGGTCGCGCCGCATTCCACCATGTTGATGGCGTCCGCCGTACCGGCCACGCGCAGATCGAGACTGCTATTTTCCATCTCGGAGATGGTCGGGTTCACCACCAGTTCGCCGTCAATCAGACCGACGCGTGCCGCGCCAACCGGTCCATCCCAGGGGATGTCGGAGATCATCAGGGCGGTGCTGGCCGCGATAATGCCCAGCATATCCACGTGATGCTCCTGGTCGTGGCTGAAAGCCGTCAGAATCACCTGCACTTCATTGCGCAGGTCCTTCGGGAACAGCGGGCGCAGCGGGCGGTCCACCACGCGCCCGACCAGAATTGCCTGGTCAGACGGTTTGCCCTCGCGCCGGAAGAAGCTGCCAGGAATCCGCCCGGCAGCATACAGTTTTTCTTCGTAGTCCACGCTCAGGGGGAAGAAATCAATCCCCTCACGCGGCTTTTTGCTCATGGTGGCGGTGGCAAACACCATCGTGTCACCTTCCATCACCGTCACCGCGCCGCCGGCCTGTTCGGCCAGCCGGCCTGTCTCAATCACCAGTTCGCTGCCGCCCAACCGGGCCGTATAACGGTGATTCACGCCCATTCCATTATCCGTCATTGTGTCTGTCTCCTCTAAAAGGAAAAGCCTGGCAGCCAGGGACTGGAAGGTGCTGCTAACCATCGCGGTTTAGCCTCACATTCCAATTCCTGCCCTGCCAGGCTGCGATAAAAATGGCAACAGGATGCCCGGTTGGACATCCTGGTTTCAACTGTACTAACGGCGCAACCCCAGCTTTTGAATGAGTTCGCGGTAAACATCGGGCTTTGTCTGGCTCAGATAGCGTAGATGACGCCGCCGCTGGCCGACCAGTTTCAACAGGCCGCGCCGCGAGTGTTCGTCGTGGCTGTGCGCTTTTAAATGCTCGGTCAACTGGTTAATCCGGTTCGTCAGCAGGGCAATCTGGACTTCGGGCGACCCCGTATCACTATCGTGCCGGGCATGTTCCCGAATGAGCATTTCTTTCTCAACTTTTGAGATTGGCATCGTACCGTCCTCTGGTGTTATATCCAGACGGGCCGGACAGTTGGCCCGCCGGTCTAATGATGATGAGCATTATAGCAGGGTGACATTCCTCTGCCAATCCTCAAAAACATGGTAGGGACATGGCGGGCCATGTCCCTACGACGGTAAAAAATCACTCCGTCCGCTGCGCGTCGGCCACCAGGTTCACCGTGTGGTGGGTGCGGAACAGGCTGTACTGCCCCGGACGCCCCGGCACCGCATTCAGCACGTTTTCCGTTTCCATGATCGAAAACCACAGGTCGAGATTCCAGTCCGTCCCGGGGTCCATCGCGCGGACGCTCTGTTCCGAAATCAGGATGTTGCGCTCGTACAGTGCCAGCAGAATCCGCACGAAAGCGTCGCGCTGTTCCAGTATCCCCCGGCAGATTTCCGAGTTCAGGTCGAGCGAAATCCCTTTGGTCATAAAATCGCTCTGCGGATTCGGATACTCCGCAATCTCCGCCGCGTCATTTTCCTTCAGGTATTCGACCGCGCGCTGGAAGGCCATACCGGTATCAAATGGGCGCAGCCGCCGGTGCAGGCTGCCCAGCGGACACCAGGTGAAGTTGCGGAAGCTGGTAAACTGCTCCACGCTGACGACGATGCGCCGCACCATGCTGCCCGTGTCCGGGTTCAACTGGTCAAGATCGGTCAGCGCGATGCCCGCCCAGTTCGGGCCGGCCTGCTGTTCATCGTCCATGCGCTGCGGGGAGAACGGCGTTGTGGTCGGCGGGAGCGGGATGTCTTTTTGCAGCTTGATGACTGGCACCAGGTCTTCCGGGTTATGGCGGTGCGGCAGCAGTTCCCGCACCAGCACACGCTCCCGCACCAGGCAGTCAATCCACTCCGAGCGCCACTGGTCACTGTAATTGCAGCCGGGGCGATCCAGTTCCCGGTCCATCGCCAGCCCTTTCAGCAGGAAGCCGTAGTTAACGTACTCCCAGCCGCGCACCGTCAGCGTATTCAGCACCCGCATCACAATCCGGTCGCGGATGAGCCGCGTCTTTTCGACAATCGGGTGCATCGCGTTCAGCGTCAGATCGCCGCTGGCGTTCACCGGCTTGAGGATGCCCAGCGAAATCGCCTGCGAGATCAGGTCTTCGCCGCGCGGGCGGGAGATAACCGCGCCGACTTCCTGAAGCTGGTCCAGCAGCCGGTGCATGGGCAGCACGTCACGCCCCAGGGCGCTTGCCAGCCGGTCAAACTGGATGATGACGCTCGACCACTGCGACGGTGTAAAACCAGCCGTATCAAGGCCATTGTCCACCAGCGATACCGTGCTTAATGACTGGTGCGTTTGCAGGTCAGTGAAGTCCTCGACGTATTCGATGGTCACGCCGGGGTTGTTCTCCAACTGGCGGCTGGTGCTGCCGCGCACTCCCCAGACGATCACCGTCTTGTTACGCGCCCGCAGCGCGTTCAGCACCTGGTTAAAGTCTCGGTCGCCGCTTGCCATAATGTACACGTCCGCGGCATCGGTATGACTGGAGTCGGTAATCACATCGCGCGCAATGCGCATGTCGGCGCTGTTTTTACCGGGCAGGTTAAACACCGGGTCAATGTTCGCCAGCATCAGGCGGCTGGGCGCTTCGTCGGCCACCTCCCGCCCCTGCGAGTCCACCAGCGGCGGCAGGCTGCCGCGCTGCCCCCAGGGCGCATAGGCCGCCATTTTGACGACCTGGCCGTGTGCCTTCGCCTGCGTGACAAAGCGGTCAATCAGGTGGTCGAGGTTGACCACAAACCCCTGTTCGTTCAGGCTGATGGCGATGTTTTCAAAGTCAATGTACACCGCAACGTTTTTGGTCTGGATGCCCAGCAGCCCGTCCAGTGGCTGGAAGATGACCTCATTCTCGAACTCAGTGCCCTGCAGCGGGTGTTCCGACCCCCAAACCCGAATGCGCGCGCTGCGGGTGGTTTTCACCCGCCGCACCAGCGGGATTAAATCCGGGCTGGATGTCGCCAGAATCAGTTCATCAACCGGTTCGGGGTCAAACGAGAAGTAATGGACGATGAGCGCGTCCGCCAGGGTATCGCGGCGCGGCATATCAAATACATCATAACCGGCAGCCTTGAAGATGCGCTGGTAATTCCCGCCGGACGTGCCATACTGGCTCCAGTTCGAAACGGCCACCGCCTTCAGACTGTCAGCACTGAATAGGCCTGCCGCCAGCGCTGCGCCACCGCGCAGCCCAACGGCCAGTTCCTGAACATCTACCGAAACTCCCCGGTTTTTGAACCGTTGGAGCAAATCATCCACATCTACTATTAAATACGCAGCCATTCTTGCTATCCTAAAAATTATACCACCTGCGCCTCGGGGCCGGTGGTAGTGTCTTACAGACATTATTTGTCTTACGGACCGACATCCCAAACAAGCATTTACGTAAAACCGTTTATAAATATCCGGGTTAAGGCTACCAGCAATTGCACTGGCGATCAATAGCCGAGTTCGGCAAAAGCAAATCTCATTTTATTCTCAATTAAAATCTCCTTCAGGGATGTATTCCTGCCCCCATTCTACTATTGACATATAAGTTT
The DNA here is from genome assembly GCA_016223085.1 of Chloroflexota bacterium. GTDB lineage: Bacteria > Chloroflexota > Anaerolineae > Aggregatilineales > Phototrophicaceae > CFX2. The sequence goes on along the minus strand of JACRPS010000015.1, from coordinate 60,723 downwards.
TCGATATGATTGTTAAACCAATCGCTACACTTGTTGCCAATATTATCTACCTTTATCTTCATTATAATCTCAAACCGTTAATGCCACATGATAAATCCTGAGCAATTGCTTAAGGAAATTAAACGTTTAAGCCACCCCATTATACACGATATCAGGGTGTGTTCTTCTGATGCCGCCTTCCTGAGATTAATACGCTTTGGCAAATAGCGCGATGCGCTCTGCCGACTGACCAGTGAAGAAACACTGGCCCGCGCCACTGGGCTGCTCAAATGGAAAACACCGGATGGTCGCGCCCGTTTCGTCCTTAATCTGCGCCTCGTCGTCACCCGTACCCGACCACCAGCCGCGTGCCCAGCCGCCCTGTTCAATCACCTGCTTCATCTGGTCATAGCTGGTCACGTCGTGGATGTTGGCATCGCGGAAGTCCGCTGCCTGTTGCAGCAGGTTGGCCTGCACCTCGTTCAACAGCTCCAGCACCCGCGCCGCGAGGTTCTCCTGCGGCACGAACTGCTTGCCCTCTTTGCCGGGGATGTCCCGGCGGGCTAGCGCCACCGTCCCTTTCTCCACATCCTTCGGGCCAACTTCCATCCGTACTGGCACGCCGCGCATCTCCCAGTCGTTAAACTTGAAGCCGGGCGACAGATTTTCGCGCTTATCCAAGTAAATACGGATGCCGTGAGCCGCCAGTTCCTTACTGATTTTGTCAACCGTTTCCATCACCGCGCCGCGTTCCGTATCGTTTTTGTAAATCGGCACGATCACCACCTGGTACGGTGCGACCTTTGGCGGCAGGCGCAGCCCTTTGTCGTCGCCGTGTGTCATCACAATCGCGCCGATCATACGGGTACTTAACCCCCACGATGTGGTCCACACGTACTGGTACTGGTTATTCTCGTCCACGTACTGGATGCCAAACGCCTTCGCAAAATTCTGCCCCAGGTTGTGGCTGGTGCCGGATTGCAGCGCCTTTTTGTCGCGCATCATCGCTTCGATGGTGTAGGTATGCACCGCGCCAGCGAACTTCTCGCGGTCGCTCTTTTTACCCTTAATTACGGGAATCGCCGCGTCGTTAATGGCAAAATCGGCGTACACGTCCAGCATCTGCTTCGTTTCGGCTTCGGCTTCCTCGGCGGTGGCGTGGGCGGTATGTCCTTCTTGCCAGAGGAACTCGGTCGTTCGTAGGAACGGACGCGTCCGCAGTTCCCAGCGCACCACGTTCGCCCACTGGTTAATCAGCAGCGGCAGATCGCGGTAGGACTGAATCCACTGCTTGAAGGCGTCCATGATGATCGTTTCCGATGTAGGCCGGACAACCAGCGGTTCTTCCAGTTCCTTGCCACCGGCGATGGTCACAACAGCCAGTTCCGGGCTGAAGCCTTCGACGTGTTCCGCTTCGCGCTTGAGAAAGCTCTCCGGGATAAACAGCGGAAAGTAGGCATTCTGGTGGCCAGTCGCTTTGAAGCGGCGGTCCAGGCCAGATTTAATCGCCTCCCACAATTCATAGCCGTACGGCTTGATGATGAGGCAGCCGCGCACCGGCGACTGATCTGCCAGTTCTGCTTTATAAACAATCTCGTTGTACCATTTTGAAAAATCTTCGCTCTGCGGGGTGACAGCCTGCGACGCCATGTGCCCGTTCCCTTGTGAAACTTTTTACAAAACAACACCGCAGTATTATACAGGAAAACGGCAGAAATTAAGCGGGGGAATTTGGAAAACGGCGAATTGACCCGCTCGCCCTTATACAGCCTTAATCTTCCAGCCTAAACCGGTCTACATCGTTTGCCGTAAGCCGGCTTCGGGCGAAGGAGGCGTTCCGGTTTCCCCTTTCAGTTGGATTACGTCCTGCAGGTTCCGGTGTAACCTGAGGAACGTCATTCGCTCCAGTGAAAGGAACACTGCTATGAACAGACTCCGCAAACTCACCGTTATCGCTCTGCTGATCGCCATCCTGGTCGTCTTGGTCGCGCCCACCGCCGCCAAAGTGACGGTTGTTTTTCTGAGTGACGGCGATCCCAGCCAGTGGGGTGTCGAGGAACTGCTGACGCGCAAGGTCAACGAGTACGAAGGCCAGCACCGTATCGCCAGCGATCCAAGCCAGTGGGGGTTCGAGGCCACGCGCAAAGTCAACGAGTACGAAGGCCAGCATTAAAACCGGGCTGCCTCCGCAAAGTCGTAGGGGCACGGCGCGCCGTGCCCCGGCATAAATCGAATTTTCACCACTTCGCTGCTGTTGAACTCATAGCCGCTGCTTGGTTTACGCTTCCTGATAATCCATCGTCACAACTTTCCGGTTCAACTCATCCCATAGGATAGCCAGTTCAGCCTGCACCTGGTAGACGATTTCCTCGACCGGCACAATCGTTTTATCCTTGCTGGTACGGCGTTTCATCTCCACACCGCCCTGCTCCAGCGCCTTTTTGCTGACCGTCAGCCGCAGTGGGCAGCCGATCAGGTCGGCGTCGTTGAACTTTACGCCGGGGCGCTCGTCGCGGTCGTCGTACAGCACTTCGATGCCGTCACGCTTTAGGCCATCGTAGATCGCCTCGGCGGTATCGTTGGCGGCGCTGCCGGACGTATCCCGAATCAGCACCAGATGAACATGATACGGCGCAACCGACACCGGCCAGCACAGCCCGTATTCGTCGTGATGCGCCTCGGCAACACACGCCAGCAGCCGCCCGATGCCGATGCCATATGACCCCATAATCACCGGCTTCGTATTGCCCTCGTTATCCAGGAAGGTGCAGCCCAGCGCGTCGCTGTAGCGTGTGCCGAGTTTGAAGATATTGCCAACCTCCACGCCGCGTACCGCTTTCAACGGCTGGCCGCAGTTCGGGCAGGCATCGCCCTCGCGGGCGGCGGCAATGTCGGCCACAATCTGCGCCTCATAATCGCGCCCGTGAGTCACGTTGAGGAAGTGGTAGCCTTCCTCGTTTGCGCCGCCTACGAGATTAGGCGACGACGGAACAGCATTATCCACGACCACCAGCGCGTTTTTGACCCCCACCGGCGAACCATAGCCCGGCACCGCTCCCACCGCGCGGATTTCATCCTCCGTCGCTGCACGCATGGCCTTCGCCTTAATTGCGTTTGCCAGCTTGGTTTCATTTACTTCCATATCGCCGCGCACGATAGCCAGCACAAATTTCTGCGCGTCCTGCCCGTTTTCAGAAACCGTCGCCATCATAAATACGGCCTTCGCGGTCTTGGCTTCCGGCAGGCCGAGGAACTTCGCCAGCGACTCTATGGTCGTCGTACCGGGAGTCGCCACCTTTTCCAGCGGCAGGGGCACTTCATGCGGCAGTTCCGGCTTTTTGAAGCGCGCCACCTCGCGGTTAGCGGCGTAGCCGCAGTGGTCGCACACCAGCAGCGTGTCCTCACCAATGGGCGTCAGGTACATAAACTCGTGCGCCAGCCGCCCCCCCATCATGCCCGTGTCGGACTTCACGGCAATCACGTCCAGACCGCAGCGGTTGTAGATACGAAAGTAAGCCGTGTAATGGGCGCGGTACTGCTTGTCCAGCCCATCCCAATCCGCGTCCAGGCTGTAGCTGTCCTTCATCGTAAACTCGCGCACGCGAATCAGGCCACCCCGCGCGCGGGGTTCGTCGCGCCACTTGGTCTGGATGTGGTAGATTAGCGCCGGAAGCTGGCGGTAGGAACGGATTTCCTTCCGCACCAGGTCGCCAACGATTTCCTCATGGGTCATCGCCAGCACCATATCGCGCCCGGCGCGGTCCTGGAAGCGCCCCATCTCCGGGCCAATCGCGTACCAGCGCCCACTTTCTTTCCAGATGTCCGCCGGATGCACCACCGGCATGGTGATTTCCTGCCCGCCGATGGCGTCCATCTCCTCGCGCACGATGTTCTCAATTTTGGTCAGCGCGCGCCGCGCCAGCGGCAGATAGCTGAAAATGCCAGCAGCCAGCGGGCGGATAAACCCGGCGCGCAGCAGCAGTTGGTGACTGGTTATATCGGCGTCGCCGGGCGCTTCGCGCAGCGTCTGGCTGAACAGGCGAGACATACGCATGGGTCGAACTCCTGGTAACGAGGGCGCTGCTTAATGGTACAGTTGAACCGCCAGGACGCCAAGTGCGCCGGGAGCAGAGAGAGGTGAATTATGCGTAGGGACGAGATATATCTCGTCCCTACATTGGTGCGGTGATTAAGGCGCGGGCTGCGATTCAGTTTCCGGCAGCGTTTCGCCAGCGTATGCCAGCACGATTTGTTCGCGCGGGACGCCGTCTTGCAAGAGCGCATCCATCAGGATTTTGTCATTCATATCCTGCTCGATCACGATTTTATCACCCACAAGGCGCGCGATGAGGCTTGAATCAGCAATATGTTTGCCCTGCCACTTGCCAACCGAAACAACAGCGTATACGTTTTGTTCGTCGTTCCAGGTCAGGTAACTGATGTCGTTCAGACCCTTGCCGGTATATCCTTCCATCACACGTCGTAGGGTATCCTTTAGGTTATCCATTTGATAATCTCCTCCATTCTGGGATCGAAAACAATCAGGCGAATCTGTACCTTGTCAATAACGAGCTGGCCTAATTCTTCCCCTAGTACACCTTCATAAGCCTCAACAGGAACAGCGAGATATAACGACATTGGATGACTGGATTGTTCTATGATAGCAAGATACAGAATGTATTGTCCGATAACGGAATAAAGATAGTCAACGGGTGAAGGGGCATTTTCAAAGCCTTTCACCTCAATCAATATCGCGATTGCTCCGTTCGATTGGGCCGCCTGCAAATCAACCCAGAATCGGCGACCACCGTAAAAAAGGCGAACTTGTTCACCGATGACCTGCCAACCAATTTTCCCTAGCGCCCGCGCCACTGTGTCGTGATACTTATCTTTCGCCGGCATCGTTTACCACTCCCGCCCGGCGTTCCGGTCCAGCTTGTCCATCACCGCCTGCCCCAGGTCAATCCCATTCAGGCTGGCAAGCTGCAACAGGTACAGCAGCACGTCGGCCAGTTCGCCGGCGAGTTCGGCCTTGTCCGTCGTTTCGTCCCACTGGAAATGTTCCAGCACTTCGGCGGCTTCGACCGCCAGCGAAATGGCGATGTTTTTGGATGTTTGTGGGTGCGGCGAATCGGGGTCGTACCAGCCTTTGCTCTGGACAAAAGCGTGCATGGCGGCGGTCAGCATCTCTAGGTCCATCGTTAGTTTCCAGTTTCCGGTAAGTAAGTTGATTGCAATCCGACATCCCGGAAGTGAGAACCGAACCAGCAAAGAGGACAGTCTTTTCAGCCCCTTTAGTGGGCTTTTTTCACTCAGCCGGGGGGTTTTAACCCCCGGCGATGCTCAATACGCATTCTTATCCCGCCGCGTAACCGTCTGCCAGATGGTGCGCACGATGATTTTGATGTCCAGCCATAGCGACCAGTTTTCGACGTACCACAGATCGTACTGCGTGCGCTCGGCAATCGAGGTATCACCACGCAGGCCGTTGACCTGCGCCCAGCCGGTCATGCCGGACTTTTCGCGGTGGCGTTCCATGTAGCGCGGGATATGTTCGCGGAACTGCCAGACGTACACCGGGCGTTCCGGTCGTGGCCCGACCAGGCTCATCTGCCCGACCAGCACGTTAATCAACTGCGGGATTTCGTCCCAGTTGGTCGTGCGCAGGAAGTGCCCCAGCCGTGTTACGCGCGGGTCATTCTCGACCGTCCAGCCCGGCCCGCTGGCCTCGGCATCCACCCGCATCGAGCGGAACTTAATCATCTCAAACGGACGGCCATCCAGCCCCATCCGTTCCTGCGTATAAAACACCGGGCCGCCGTCTTCCCACTTAATCAGCAGCGCGGTCAGCAGCATCAATGGCGACAGGAACACCAGCCCGGCAAATGACCCCAGAATATCCAGTCCGCGTTTCAGGCTCAACTTCCAGCCGCGCAGCGCGATGTCCCGCACCGTCAGCAGCGGCGTGCCGCCCAGATCGTCCACGCTCAAATCGCCGGCCATGTAGGCGAACATGTCCGGGTAAATCTTGATGTCCACATGGCCGCGCTGGCACAGCGTGACCAGTTCCACGATTTCCGCCCGCTGCGCCTCCGGCAGCGCGATAATCACCTGCTCGATATTGGCCGTGTCAATCAGGCGCGGCAAATCCTGGTACGTGCCGATGATCGGATACCCCACCAGCGTGCCGCGGGTTTTGGTTTTGCCATTGACCACCACCCCAACGATGTTGTACCCCAGTTCAGGCTGATCGTTGATCTTACGGGCGATGTCGCGCGCGATTTTGCCCATGCCGACGATCAGCAGGTTATCCCGATCATAGCCGCGTTCGCGCAGGAAGGTTTGCAGGATATGGTAAAACTCCCGTCCGACCAGCACCAGCAGCATACTGAACACCCACACGTAGAAGAACATGCCGCGCGGGTAATCCACCTCGAAGATGGTGAACTTAAACACGAGTTCCTGCACGGCACTGGCGAGCAGCGACCCCACCGTCACCACGCCGACGATCTTCCGCGCCTGATCAATCCGGCTGACGGCGCGCGGCAGGTGATACAGCCGTGACAGATAAAACATGGTGACAATAAACGCCACGTGTAAGATCATCGTCGGGACGTATTGCAGCAGCGTGGGCAGGCGATCCGGCAGACTGAACAGCGGCAGCGTGGCGCGTCCGACGTAGCCAAGCAGAAACGCGCCGGTCAGTGCCGTAATGTCGAGCGCGATCAGCAGGAGGCCCAGCGCCGCACGTGTGCGGCTGGCGCGGCTGGACGCCGGTGGTATTCTTACGAAGTCGAAGGCAGGCGAATCTCCGGCCAGAGGTCCCGTCCCCCCTTCGCCAGCAGGCCGAGCATCACCAGCGCGTGCAGCCACAGCGGTGTCGTCTGCCGGTAGTGCTTCCGGTAGAAGATCAGCATTGCCCGCTGGAACTCGAACTGCGCTTTCCGGCTGCGCCGGCTGGCTGCCCGCTTGACGTGTTTGACCGTCACCTGTGGATGATAAAAGACCTTCCACCCCGCCTTTTTTATTCGGTACGCCCAATCTAAATCCTCTCCGTACATAAAAAAGGTTTCGTCCAGCAGCCCAACCGCCTGGATGGCCTCACGGCGAACCTGCATGTACGCCCCGACGACGGAGTCCACTTCCAGTTCCTCGTCAGGATCAACAAACGTCATATTATACCGTCCAAAGCGGGGACTGTGAGGGAACAGTTTGGACAGGCCCGAAAAACGATAGAACGAAACGATGGGTGTGGGGAAACTGCGGCGGCAGGCCAGGTCCAGGCTCCCGTCCGCTAAAACCAGTTTTGGCCCGGCAACGCCCACGTCCGGGCGCGAATCCATAAACCGTACCATCTCCGCCAGCGCGTCCGGCGGCACTTCGGTATCGGGGTTCAGCAGCAGGGCGTAACGCGGCGCGTCGGCAGCCACAACGCCGGCAGCGCGATAGCCCAACGCCCGCAACCCTAAATTATTGGCGTAGGAATAGCCGCCGTTGATGTCGCTTTTGATAACCTGCACCGCCGGAAAATCCCGGCTGACCATCTCGGCGCTGCCGTCGCTGGAAGCGTTGTCAACCACAATCACGTGACAGGTCACACCCTGATTCGCCAGCACCGTTTCCAGGCAGCGTTTGAGCAGGTCACGCGTGTTCCAGTTGACGATGACGATGCCTAAATCGAGCATGGTTGTTCCTCAATCGTTCGGATTGTACCATAACTCAACCGGCGTCACCCAACGGCAGCCAGACGATTCCCCATCCTGGCCGCACTTACCGGATATTAAGGCAAATCGCGTAACATGGGCGGCAGATGCAGGACTCATACCTGAATCATTCGTAGGGACACGACATGCCGTGTCCGCAGACCACAGAAAGGGACGACGATCATGACTAACGGTACGGACGAGGTCGCCACGCTGGGCGGCGGCTGTTTCTGGTGTCTGGAAGCGGTGTACGACCAGTTGCAGGGGGTGACAGATGTCGTATCCGGTTACGCCGGCGGCCACGTCAAAAACCCGTCGTATCAGGCGGTCAGCACCGGCAGAACCGGCCACGCCGAAGTCGTGCAAATCCGCTTTGACCCGAAGATCGTCAGCTTCAGTGACATTCTGGACGTGTTTTTTACCATCCACGACCCGACGACGCTTAACCGTCAGGGCGCGGACGTTGGCCCGCAGTACCGTTCGGCCATCTTCTACCACACCCCGGAGCAGAAGGCCATCGCTGAGCAGAAGATCAAGGAGCTAAATTCGGCGCAGCTCTGGCCGACCCCGATTGTGACCGAGGTAACGCCGATCAGCAATTATTCCCCGGCGGAAGATTACCACCAGGAATATTTCGCCAACAACCCGAATCAGGGCTACTGCCAGTTTGTGATCGCGCCGAAGGTCGCCAAATTCCGCAAGCAGTATTTCGAGCGATTGAAAAAGTAGACCTAGCAGGGATACAGCGCGCCGTGTCCCTACATTTTCGTTGGTGCCGTCGGCAGGGTTCGTAGCGGTTGGCCGCGCAGTGCCGCGCGCATGGCCTCGCGGTCATCCCAGGGATATTCAACCGTGCCAAAGGCCATACTTTGTTCGTGCCCCTTGCCGCAGGCCATCACGATGTCACCCGGCCCCGCCATCTGGCAGGCACGGTAAATCGCCTCGCCCCGGTCCGGCACGCGGACAAACGTTTTACCCTCGACCCCGCCCTGCGAGATACACCCCTGCGCCATCGCTTCCAGAATCGCATCCAGCGACTCGGTGCGCGGGTCCTCCGCCGTCAGAATGGTGAAATGCGCGTGGCGCGCCGCCACTTCCGCCATCAGCCGCCGTTTTTCCCGGTCGCGCAGGCCGGCGCTGCCAAACACAACGATCAGCCTTTTGCCGAAGCGCAGCATCTTACGTGCCGCTTTCAGCGCGTTTTCCAGCGCATTCGGCGTGTGGGCGAAATCCACGATGGCCGTGAACGGCTGGCCTTCGTCTATGCGCTCCATCCGTCCCGGCACGCCGGCCATGCTCTCCAGACCGAGCCAGATGATATTCGGGTTGAAGTGCAGGCTGTAGCCGGTCGCAATCGCTGCCAGCGCGTTATACACGTTAAATTCGCCCGCCAGCGGGGTTTCGTACTCCATCTTCGCGTCATACGGGCGCTCAAACACCGGCTTGACCTCGACCTGGAACTGCGTCTTTTCCGGCAGGTAATAAATGTCGGTGGCGCGCACGTCCGCCGGCTGGTTGATGCTGTAGCGCACCACTTTATCCGCCGGGAAGGCCGCGAAGAAATCCGCGTTTGGGTCGTCGGCATTCACAATGGCAATCTTGGGCTGGTGCAGCTTGCGGTAGGAGCGCGCCAGCATCTCAAACAGCCGCCCTTTGGCCGCGCGGTAGTTCTCAAACGAGCCGTGATAATCCAGGTGCTCGTGGGTAACATTGGTCATCACTGCCACATCCACATCCACCCCCTGCAGGCGACCCTGCGCCAGCCCGTGACTGGTCATCTCCAGCACGGCGTGGGTCAGCCCGTTGGCAACCATCTGCGCCAGAAAGCCCTGTACCTGGGGCGCGCCCGGCGTGGTGACGTGCAGGCCGGTATCGGCGGATATACTGCCCAGTTCGGCGGAGACGGTGCTGATGAGTCCGGCGCGGTTGTCCGTCACCCCCTGCAGGATAGTGTGAATGAGCGTACTGGTCGTCGTTTTGCCATCGGTGCCGGTCACGCCGATAATGGTCAGCTTCCGCGCCGGGAAGTCGTGGTAGGCTGCCGCCAGCAGGCCGGTGTCTTCCTGCGCGTTGCCCACCTGGGCATAGGGCACACTCAGGCCGGTGATGTCGCGCTCGCCGACAATGGCCGCCGCGCCCTTTTCGATGGCGCGCGGAATGAAATCGTGGCCGTCGCTGGACAGGCCACGCCGGGCGACAAACACGCCGCCGGGCTGCAAATCAGCGTCTGATTCAACGACCGGTGCAGTAATTTCTGTGTCGCCGGTCACGTGGATGAGGTCAGGTAGTGCCGAGAGGAGTTGTGAAAACGTGGTGGTCATGCATGGGATTATACCAACAAAACCCGGCGGTATCACCCCACCGGGTTCAGATGGTACGGTCGTAGGAAAGTTTACCACCTCTACGACCCGCCGCAGGCAAGTGACCACTTCTGCGACCGTAAATATTCGTTTCAACTGTCCCCACTATATACTGGCAGACTGCTCATCGAACAGTCCAATTCCTGCTCACTTTTTGACCATTCTGGCGGGAAACACAACGCGCCGGTTTATCACCGGCGCATTGTACCCGTAGGGACGAGTCATCCCTACACACTGAGGACAGGTTTACCCCAGCCGCCCGGCCAGTTCGTCCAGGCCGCTGCGCACGCTGCCGTCAATCACGCGGTCGCCCGCGCGCACCACGAGTCCGCCCAGGATAGAGGGGTCTACCTTGAACATCACCGCTTCCGCGCCCAGTTCGCGCTGGATGCGTGCCTGCTCGTCCGGACCGAGGGGCATGGCGCTGGTGACTTCGACCGCGCCGCTCAGGCCGCGCGCGTTGGCGGGCAGCTTGGCGAAGAAGTCGTTAATCAATGCCTGCTGCCGGTTGCCGTCCAGCGACGCGCCGATCAAACGCTGCGAGATGGCAACTGCGATGTCCGCCACCTGGCCGCGCAGATCGGCCAACTGCTGGTTGCGTTCCGCCTCAGCCGCCTGCCGCGCCTCGTTACGGATGCGCTCGGCTTCGGTGCGGGCTTCGGCTTCGATCTGCCGCGCCACTTCTTCACCACGCGCCCGGCCTTCTTCAATCGCCCGCGAGATGTCCGCCCGTGATGAAGCGAGAATCCGTTCGGCTTCCGCTTCAGCATTCAGCCGGGCATTGGCCGCCACCTGCGCGTCTTCCAGCCCCTTGGCGATCTTGGCTGCGCGGGCATCCAGCATGGTGGTGATTGGTCGCCACAGCAGCAGCGTCAGCGCGCCGAAGATAATGCCGAAGTTGATGATCTGCGCGATCAGATAACCGGCGTTCAGACCGAGCGCGGCAATACCGCCGCCTTCTTCGGCTGCGGCTTCTTCGCCTTCAGCCGCCGCTTCTTCGCCCACCGCCCCTTCACCTTCGACCTGAGTTTCGGCAGCGGGTTCGGCGGTTGCTTCGCCTTCCTGCGCCAGCGCCGCCAGCGTTGGGATGAGCAGCGCCGCTGCCATCACCAACAAGAGTACGTATTTCCAGAATGTTCGTCGCATGTCCATACTCCTCGACATGCTCTTACAGCACGAACAGGATGATGAGCGCCACCACGAGGCAGTAAATCGCCACCGCTTCCGCGAACACGATACCGAGAATCATGTTCGTCTGGATATTGCCGGACGCATCCGGGTTGCGGCCAATCGCCTGTAGCGCGCCCATCACCAGCACGCCGATGCCAATCCCCGGCCCCAGCGCGCCGATCATCGCCAGCCCTGCGCCAACAGCCTTGCCAAACGCGGTTAAATCGCCCGAAATCGCAGTCAGTTCTTGCATGATTGTGTAATCCCTCCGTGTGATCGTTAGAGTGTATATTCCTGGCTCGTTTGTAACTGTTCTTCACCGGCGGCGTGACCTTCATGATAGGGCACGTCGTCGTGATGTTCTTCATCGCCGTGATGGCCTTCCATCGCTTGCGCGACAAACACCAGCGTCAGCACCGCGAACACCAGCGCCTGCGCCAGGCCGACGATAAGTTCCAGCGCGTAGAAAACTATCGGCAGCCCAGACCCGACCAGGAACAGCATCACCGCGATCAGAATACCGCCGGCGAAGATGTTGCCAAAAAGACGGAAGCTCAGGCTGATGATCTTGGACAGTTCAGAGATAAACTCCAGCGGGCCGACGATCAGGTCAATCGCGCCCAGCGGCTTCTTCTGCAAATTACCCAGGGATCGCACCGGGATGAACTTTTGCAGGTAGTTCAACCCCTGCTCCCGGAAGCCAAACGCCTGGATGAAGAAGAACGAAATCAGCGCCAGCGCAATTGTCAGATTCAGGTCGGTCGCTGCCGGACGGAAATACGGGGTGATGTGGAAGCGATGCTCCAGCAGCGGATCGCCGGTGGTCGCCGCGGCTTCACCCTCGCCGCCTTCAAGCTGCGCCGGTTCGGTGGGCGCATCTTCCCCGGTCGTCGCCTCAATCGCGGCGGCTTCTTCCTCGCTCACGACTGCGCCCAGGTGCGAGGCTTCCTCGCAGGCGTGTTCCATCTCGGTAGTTACCGGGTCGCCGCCAAACAATGGCTGCGTGTTCCGCAACTGGTAGAGCGGCAGGCCGAGGAAATTGTCGCTGATCTTCGTCGCCGGATAGCCGTTGGTGCCGGCGTGGGCGCAGTGGAACTTGCCAAAGCTCTCGATGCCGGGAATCACGCTCATCCAGTTGGCAAACAGCAGAAAGATGAAGATGGTTGCCACCAGCGGGAAGATCGCGCGGGCATTTTTGTTGCCAGCGGTGTTCCGCACGAAGCCGTACAGGCCGCCTGCGATCAGTTCCAGCATCGTCTGGAAGCGGCTGGTCGGCACTTCCTTGCGCCAGCCGTTGGAGACACGCCAGCCAACCAGGGCGATCAGCAGCACGATGATGTCGGCGATAAACAGCGTCGTCATCGTGTTAATCAGGTTGAAGTCTTTGCCCAGGTCAATACCCAGCGGCTTCCAGTGTTTGATGATGATTTCACCCGGCACCTGGATTACCGGAATCGCGGCGGCAGCGCCCGCTTGCGGCAGCGCGATAAACGGGATGCCAACACACACGACTGCTGCGAAGACAAGCAGCCCCAGGCCGACCAGACAGCCGCGCTGATTGGCGGTCATGGGGCGTCGAGTGGGTGTTTCATAGGCTGTCACGATGCCCCTCCTCTGCTACGCCATCCATCCTAATCGGTCTCATTCCCAAGTATTTAACCTCCTCTACAATGAAGTGTTGTCGGTGTCCTGGTGCGGTTTTGGCGGCGGCTGGACGGCTCGCACCAGCCCCAGAACGACACGCACCACCATCCATAACGTTACAGGCACGCTCAATAGCACCAGCCCCACCGTGAACGGCCCGCGCAGGCCAAACCGCGCATCCAGCCACAGGCCAATCAGCAGCGCGGCAATAACCATGACGGTAATAAAGCAGCCCGCTAGCCCGGCAATGCCGGTAAGCGAGAGGTTGTTAATCCGCGACGGCGGTTTCGGTTCTTCAACCATACGATTCTTGAGCCTGGTTGGAGAATTCTATCACAAGCAGCCTGCGCTTGCCAACAAAATTACGGTAAATTACACCACCAGAGCATGGCTTTTATGAACCCGGCGGCAGAAATTCCCGGCGCAGCAAACCGAACTGCTTGATATCCACAAACCGCCCGTGTTCCCAATCGCGCTCCCGCCAGATGCCCTCCAGCGTGAAGCCCACTTTCTCCAGCACTCGCTCCGAGCCGATATTGCCGGCGGTGCAATCGGCCTGAATCCGGTGCAGGTTCAGATTCTGGAAGCACCAGCCCACCAACACGCGGACAATCTCAGTCATGTACCCTTTGCCCCAGTATTCAGGCAGCAGATCGTAGCCGATGTCGGTATGGCGGTTCTCCGCATCCCAGAAGTGAAAGCCACAGGTGCCAATCACCCGGTCATCACCCCGAAAGGTGATCCCCCAGCGCAGCGCCGCCCGGTGCTGGAAGTGCCCTTCCAGCCAGTTGATAAACTCGACCGCCGCTTCATTGGTCAAGATCGGCGGCGAGTTGGAGTACCGCATCACCTCTGGATTGCCGAAGAGGCCGATGATCGCGTCCGCGTCGGCGCTTGTGATCTGCCGCAGGCGGAAATGCGCGGTTTCCAGCACCGGAAAATACGAAAAGTCAAACACGTCGCGCGTCGGCCCTTCCCATCAGCTCCGCCAGCCCGCGCCGCAGGCTCACAACGGCAAAAAAAGAGTCTTCGACCCTCTTTGGAGGGCATTTTCGTTCAGCCAGATGCTTGAGCATCCGGCAAAGCTACCCCAGCAGCGAACTGGCACTGCGCACCGCCCAGTCAAACACCGGCTGCGCGCCGAACGTGCCCAGCACAATCACCACAATCGCCGTAATCGCCAGCACCCATACATACGGGCGGGACACCGGAATCGGCTTGTCCTCGTCCTCGCTGCGGTCAACGTACATCACCTTAATCACAACCAGATAGTAGTACAGACCGATGATCGCGTTCAGTACGCCGATGATCGCCAGCCAGGTCAGGTCGGCCTGCACCGCCGCGTTAAACAGGAAGAACTTGCCGAAGAAGCCCGCCGCCGGCGGTACGCCTGCCAGCGACAGCAGGCCGATGGTCATCATCAGCGCCAGCCAGGGGCTGCGGCGGCTGAGTCCGGCGAGATCGGCAATCGTCTCGCTGCCGGTCGCTTCGCTGAACAGCACGACGACCGCAAACGCCAGCAGGTTGGTGAACACGTACATAAACATATAGAAGCTGATAGACGCAATCGCCTGCGCCTGCACGTCGGCGCTGGTCGCCTGCAGTGCCGCCACGCCCATCAGCGTGTAACCGGCCTGCGCGATGGACGAATACGCCAGCAGCCGCTTGATGTTGCGCTGCGCCAGCGCGACCACGTTGCCGATGGTCATCGAGATAACCGCCGAGGCCGCCATCAACTGCACCCAGAAGTTCTGGATTTCCGCGTTACCGATCACCACCGAAGCCGGGAACACCGCCATCAGGAAGCGCACCAGCACGGCGAAGCTGGCCGCCTTGCTCGCCACGCTCAGGAAGGCCGTCACCGGCGTTGGCGCGCCTTCGTACACGTCCGGCGTCCAGAAGTGGAACGGCACGGCGCTGATCTTAAAGCCGAAACCGACAATCACCATCGCCAGCGCGCCCAGAATCGGCAGCGGATTATTGGCGAAGGCTTCGCTGTTCAGCACGCCGGCAATCTGGTACAGGTTGGTCTGCCCGCCGCTGAAGCCGTACAGCAGGCTGAGGCCGTACAGCAGAATGGCGGACGAAAACGAGCCAAACAGGAAATACTTCACACCGCTTTCGACTGATTTGTTATCGTCGCGTTTGAAAGCGGCCAGGATGTACAGCGGAATGGACGTGGTTTCCAGTGCCAGGAACACCATAATGAGGTCTGCCGCGCCCGCCAGCAGCGTCATACCCAGGGTGGATACAATCAGCACCAGATAAAACTCGCCCTTGCGCCCGATACCCTTCACATCAATGGACATCAGGCAGGTAATCGCCGCCGCCAGCAGCACCATGACCTTAAAAATCTGCGACAGCACGTCGTAACGCACCATGCAGCCCCAGTACAGCCCTTCCGGCACCTGTGCCGACCCCGGCCACAGGATCAGCGGCAGCGCGGCGGTAAAGGCTAACCCGATGCTGGATACCACTGCAATCGTGCGCCGCTGGCTTTCCGGCAGGCTCAGATCGAGGAACAGCACGATCATCGCCAGTACGGTCAGCGCAATTTCCGGCAGGATCGCCAGCAGGCTGGTTGCGAGGTCAAATTCGGTCATTACGAACCCCCTCCGAGGATGGCAAGCACAGGCCGCAGACCGGACTCGATCATCGGGGCCATAATCGCCGGGTAGACGCCCAGGATAATCAGCGGCGCGCCCAGCAGAATGAGAATGATACGGTCGGTGATGGCAATATCCCCCACATCGGCATAGCGCCGTTCGTTGAAGTCACCAAAGAACACCTGACTGGTGACCCGCAGCACGTAGGCCGCCGTCACAACGATGGCAATGGCCGCGATCACGACGATCACTGAGTAATAGTTGGTCAGTACGAAGTCTCCGATTCGCAGTTCCACATTGGGCGACGCCGCCCACATGCCCTGAAAGATCGGGAACTCCGCCACAAAGCCGCTGAGGCCGGGCATACCCATGCTGGTTAAGCCGCCGATGATAAAGGCGATAGCAACCCAGGGCATTCGTTTGACGAAGCCGCCCAGGCTGGGGATGTCGCGGGTGTGGGCGCGGTCGTACACCATGCCGACGCAGCCGAAGAACAGCGCCGTCATCGCGCCGTGACTGAACATTTGCAGGCCGGCGCCGGTCATGCCGATGATGTTCATCGAAGCCCAGCCCATGCTGACCAGCCCCATGTGGCTGACCGACGAGAAGCCGATGACGTATTTGAAGTCGCGCTGACGAAAGGCAATAAACGCGCCGTACACCACGTTAATCAGCGTCAGGAACACAATCCAGGGCAGATGCGTCTGCGCCCCTTCCGGCAAAAGCTGCACGCCCGCCCGCAGCGCGGCATACGCGCCCAGCTTCATCAGCACGCCCGCGTGAATCATCGAAACCGCCGTTGGCGCGGCCACGTGACCGTCCGGCGACCAGTTATGGAATGGGAACACACCCGCCAGCACCGCGAAGCCGATAAAGATGAACGGGAACCACAGCTTGGCGAACGTCAGCGCTTCCACACCGGCGTAACCCGCCACGTCAAACGCGCCGTTTTCCGCCGCCAGCATCAACTGCGTCATGTTAAAGCTGAACGGCTGCGCATCCGCCGGCAGCAGACCGGAGTCTTTGGCTGACTGGAACACCGCCGCGCCTTCGTTCTGGAAAAAGTTGCTGGCGACCAGCACCATCGCAATCACGCCGACCAGGGCGATGACCGACCCGATCAGGATGTACAGCGTCAGTTTCATGGCGGCGTATTCGCGCAGTTTCACCCAGCCCCAGGTGGCGATCAGCAGGTACATGGGGAAGATCGCCAGTTCGTAGAAGAAAAACAGTACGAACATGTCAATGGCGACAAACACGCCGTACACACCTGCCACCAGCAGCATAAAGAAGGCCATAAATTCTTTGGTGCGGTCTTCGATGCGCCATGAGATCAGCACGCCGGCGACAGCGACCAGCCCGGTCAGCAGCACCATTGGCGCGTTCAGACCGTCCACGCCCAGGTGATAGGCGATACCCAGGCTCGACACCCAGGGTACGTATTCCTCAAACGCCAACCCGTCCTTAAACATCTGCGTGGCGGTGTTGGTTCCGGCAGTTGCGCCCGGCGCTTCCATGCCGGGCATATCGGCCACGCCCGCCCCCGTATCCAGTGGACTGGCGGGCAGCGCCCCTTCCCGCGCCTGTTGCAGCGCGGCAACCTGCCCGTTGTAGCCGAAGAACACCGCGCCGGATAGCACCAGCATGATGACTGCTGCCGCAATCGCCACGCCACGAATCAGGTCACGCTGGGCACTGTTCATAAACAGGATCACGACTGCCGCCACAATTGGCGTGAAGACGATGAGACTTAAAATCGGAAAGGTGAATGTTCCGTCCATAACTATCCCTTTGGCGGAGCGCCTCCGCTGCCTGCCTTTTGACGATTTTGTAGGGGCGCAAGGCCTTGCCTACGATAACATCCGTCTACTCAGCACTCAGCACTCAGCACTCAGCACTTTTTTGTTACCCGCCAAACAACCGTGTCACGGAGTCGTTGATAATCGGCAGAATCCAGTTCGGCACGATGCCCGTTACCAGCATCAGCACCAGCAGCGGCGCAATTGCCACCACTTCGCGCAGTTCGATCTCCAGATCATAATCACGCCACTTCAGGTTAAACGGCCCGTGCAGCACGGCGCGAATGCCCTTGAGGATATAACCGCCGGTGAACAGCAGACCAATCATCGCCAGCGCCGTCAGCCCGGTATACACCGGCCACGAGCCGCGCACCACCAGAAACTCGCTGACGAAGCCGTTCAGTCCCGGCAGCCCCAGGCTTGCCATGCTGGTGAAGATGAAGATTGCGCCGTAAATCGGCGCTTTCACCCAGAAGCCGCCGTACTGCGTCAGGTCGCGGGTGTGCGTTTTGTGGTAGATCGCGCCGGCGAGGAGGAACATCGCCGCCGAGGACAGGCCGTGATTGAACATCTGCATAACAGCGCCGTTAGTGGCGATGATCGCGCTTTGCATGTGTTCGGTCGTGGCTTCCATGAAGTTCTGGCCGTAAGCCAGCGCCGCCACGGCGATACCCATCGCCACGAAGCCCATGTGGTTGACCGAACTGTACGCCACCAGCCGTTTGATGTCGTTCTGGGCGAAGGCCGCGAACGCGCCGAGCACGATGCTCAACATCGCCAGAAAGGCGAAGATGCCCGCCCAGTTCGTCTGTATCACACCCAGGATGTTAATCGGCGCGACCCACACATCCGGGAACAGGGGGATGGTCAGCCGCAGGAAGCCATACGCGCCCAGCTTGAGCATCACGCCGGCCAGCAGCATCGAACCTGCTGTTGGCGCTTCGCCGTGCGCGTCCGGTAGCCACGTATGGAACGGCCAGACCGGCACCTTGATACAGAAGGCGACGAAGAAGCCGAGGAAAGCCAGCGCCTTGACCGTCTCTATACCGATGCCGAGGAACGTGCCATTATCGCCTGTGAAGGTCGGCCAGGCCTGTGTCAGCGCCGGGATGTCAAACGTGCCTGCCGTCCAGCCAATAAGCTGCGTCGCCAGCAGCATCCCCAGCGACCCGCCGACCGAGTAGATAAAGAACTTGGTCGAGGCGTACTTGCGGTTCGGGCCGCCCCACTGGTCAATGATGAAGTACATCGGCACGAGGCTGAGTTCGTAGAACAGGAAGAAAATCATCATGTCCAGCGCCACGAACACACCCAGCAGCCCGGTTTCAAAGAATAGCAGCAGCGCCATGTGCATATTCACGCGCTCGTCCACCTCGAAGCTGATGAGGATGGCAAGCGGAAAGAGGATGCCGGTCAGCAGCACCATCGTCGCGCTGATGCCGTCAATTCCGACATGCCACGACGCGCCGATCAGCGCGAACCAGGGCACCTGCGATACCATCTGGTAGCCGGCCTGGGTGCGGTCATAGTTAAAAAACACCACCACACACAGCGCGCCGATCACCACCGAGAACCCCAGTGCCGCCCAGCGCGCCACGTCCCGCTGCTTCGGCAGCAGCAGCACGATCAGCGCCGCTACTGCCGGGGCCACCACCAGAAAACTGAGAACGTCAATTCCAAATATCGTCATACCATCAACCTCATGGTAGGGGCGAGTTTAGAAACCCGCCCCTACGTGTACACCCCAATATCACGGCGCGGCCTGCACCAGCATCCCCGACGACGCGGCAAAGATCAGCGCGATCAAAATCGCGGCGATGGCGACCAGCAACAGATACTGCTGGACGCGCCCGGTCTGAATGCGGCGGAACCACGCGCCAAACACCGCGATCATCTCCGGGATGCTGTCACCGACACCGTCAATCAGCCAGGTATTCAGATTCTTGAACAGATCGCCGATCCACACGCCGACACGGGCAATCGTATGCAGGATGCCGTCAATCAGGCCCCGGTCAACCACACCGGAGACGAAGCTGGCAACCGCCTTCGACGGCGCGACAAACACCGCGCCGTACAGTTCGTCGAGGTAATACTTGTTCCGCAGCACCGGATGCACCGGCCCCAGCGCCCGCACCAGCGGGTCAACCTCACCTGCCTGCAGCGGCCTGCGCCAGTACACCACGTACCCCAGTGCAATCCCGCCCAGCGCCACCACAAACGACGTGAGTACGGGTATCCAGTTAAACGGCGGCGCTTCGGCCTGCATTTCCGGCAGCAGCGTGTATTTGACGAAGTGATGGAAGGGGTTATGCTCCGGCGAGAAAATCGCGCCGAACACCGGGAACTCCGGCGGCACGCCGACGTAACCGGCGAACACCGCAAAAAACGCCAGGATAATCAGCGGCAGCGTCATCGTGGCGCTGACCACGCCCCGCCCCAGGCTGGCGTGGCGCGCTTCTTCGGTACGCGGTTCGCCCATGAAGGTCAGCCCCAACTGCCGCATCGTGTAAAACGCGGTCAGGAAGGCGGCCAGCGCCAGCAGCACAAACACCAGCGCGTGCGGCCCATAGCCGTTGCTCAGGCCGTAGAAGGCATCCGCCAGGATTTCGTCCTTCGACCAGAAACCGGCAGTCACCAGCGGCAGACCGGCTAGCGACAGGCCGCCGATCAGGAATGTCCAGAACGTGACGGGCATTGTTTTCCGCAGGCCGCCCATGTTCATCATGTCCTGCGGGTCGAAATGCGGGTGCGCTTCGTGGGGATGTTCGGCATGGGACTCCACGTGGGCATGGGCCTCAGCCGGCATTCCTTCCCCGGCTTCGTCGCCAATTGCGGCGTCGTGGTGTTCACCGCTGACTGTCTCCGGCAGCGCGCGAGCCGTTGGCGACGGCAGCGCCAGATGGTCGTCATCGTGGTTATGAGCGTGGGCGTGAACGTGATGTTCGCCGTGTTCCATACCGTGAATGACTGACCCGGACGCCATAAACAGCAGCGCCTTGAAGAAGGCGTGGGTAATCAGATGAAAAGCGGCGGCGATATACGCGCCGATACCGAGCGCAGCCATCATAAAACCGAGCTGCGAAATCGTGGAATACGCCAGCACGCGCTTCACATCGTTCTGTGCGACGGCGATGGTCGCCGCAAAAATGGCCGTAAACGAGCCGACAATCGCCATCAGCAGCAGCGGCGTCGTGAATTCACCGTGATGCGGGTTGCCACCCGCTTCAAACAGCGGGTACATGCGAATGATGGCATAGATACCGGCGGACACCATCGCGGCGGCGTGAATCATGGCGCTGACGGGTGTCGGACCTTCCATCGCGTCCGGCAGCCAGACGTGCAGCGGGAACTGCGCTGATTTGCCGATGGTACCAATAATCAGGAACACGCCGATCAAACCCGCTACACTGAAACCCAGCCCGCCCAGCAGGATGGCCGGGGTGGTCGCCAGATGATGCAGCACTTCTTCGTTATACAGAATTTCGCGGAACGACAGCGTGCCGGTTTCTGCGTACAGATAGGCGATGCCGAGCAGCATAATCACGTCCGCTACGCGGGTGGTGGTGAAGGCTTTGATGGCGGCCTTGTAGGCGCTCTCTTTTTCGTACCAGAAGCCGATCAGCAGATACGAGCACAGACCCATCACTTCCCAGCCAACAAACAGCAGCAGCAGGTTATCGGCCACCACCAGCGTCAGCATCGCGCCGGCAAACAGCGAAATCAGCGCGAAGAACCGCGCCTGCCGGGGATCGTGCGCCATGTAGCCGATGCTGTAGATGAAGATCATGGTGCAGGCCAGCGGCACCATTACCAGCATGACGGTCGTCAGAGGATCAACCAGCACACCCATGTTAAACGAGGTCGTGCCGGTCGCCAGCCAGGGAACGCTGCTACCGTACACGGTTTCACCCAGGTGCTCGGTGCCGAAGGCGTTGCCCACCACCATCAGGCTGATGAGCCACGCCGCAAGCACGCCGGCCATACCCACGACGATACTGGCGACTCGCCCCCAGTCGTTGACCACCGGCACAGGCATCCCTTCGTAATCCGGGTGATGGCCGCCGTATTCCTCGCTGGTCGCCGGCACCATGCGGGCGCGGTTCGTCACCAGCATGATGATAAAAAACGCCAGCAGCGGCCCCACCGGCACCAGCCAGGGGAGCAGATTCATGTTACTGAAAAACTCATTCAAACTCATAAAGACGCCCTACCATTTCATGATGTCAACGTCTTCAACGATGACCGACCGCCGGCTGCGGTAGACCGAGATGATGATCGCCAGACCGACCGCCGCTTCCGCCGCCGCGACCACAAATACGAAGGCCACAAACGCCTGCCCGCCCATGTTCAGTGGCGAGAGATAGCGCCAGAAGGCGACCAGGTTGATGTTCACGGCATTGAGCATCAGTTCAACGCCCATTAGCACGGCGACCGCGTTGCGGCGGGACAGGACGCCATACGCCCCAATACAGAACAGCCCGGCAGCCACTAATAAATACGCCCACAAAGGAACCATGTCTTAACTCCTGCGCGCGTAGGGGCGGGTTTCAAAACCCGCCCCTACACATTCTTAATGGTTACTCGTCATCCCGCGCCACGACAATCGCGCCGATCATCGCCGCCGTCAGCAGCAGCGACGCCAGTTCAAACGGCAGCACGTACTGGTTGCGGTCCACCAGCGCCTTGCCCAGTTCAACCGTATCGGCCACCACGTCGGACACCTCGGTTGGCGTCTGCGCGCCATTGACACCCCACACCGGCAGGATAACACCGACGGCCAGCAGCACAAACAGCAGCACGGCCACAACGGCGCTGGCCGCCCACTGGTGGTTGTACAGGTCGCGCAGGCGCGTCATGCTGCGGGTGAGCATCACGGCGAACACGATGAGAATGGCAATCGCGCCGATGTAGACCACGACCTGAACCACTGCCAGGAAGGGAGCGCTCATCAGTACAAACAACCCCGCCACCCCAAACAGGCTGAGGATGAGGTACAGGGTGGCATGAATAAGGTTGCGTGTGGTGACAACCCCTGCCGCACCACCCAGAACAAACAGGCTAAACAGTAAAAAAGCCAGGGTCTGAACATTAAATTCGAGCATAGGTGTCCCCAGATTCGCGCTCGTAGGGGAGGGTCTTAGACCCTCCCCTACACAAATACAATATCATTAATGCCCTGCGGGAAGGGTAATTGCGGCAGGGTTTTCGTCTTCGACGGCCACCAGTGCCAGACTGCGCGCCTCTTCGCCCAACCGTTGGCGGCGCGCCCAGTTGCGAATCATCGTCACAACCACGCCAACCACAACGAGGTTGCCGACAAACAAAACGATTGTTTGCGGCAGGTTCGCGACAAAGTTGTATTCCTGCCCTGGCGCGGGCGTCAGCCCAAGCGCGCGTACTACGTACAGCAGAAATGCGGTGACCAGCAGGTTGACAATCGAAATCGGCACCAGGAACTTCCAGTTGAAGGCCATCAACTGGTCAATGCGGACGCGCGGCACGGTGGCCCGCAGCACCAGCATGAAGATGTAGACCACCGCTGTTTTGAGGCCCAGCCATACAAACCCTAACACCGGCAGTTCATGCACAAACGGCCCTGACCAGCCACCCAGGAAAATGACCGCCGTCAGCACGCAAATGGTGAAAGCGTGCATAAACTCGGCAGCCATAAACATGCCGAACTTAAAGCCGGAATATTCAATGTTGTAGCCAGCGATAATTTCCGATTCGGCTTCCAGCAGGTCAAACGGCGCGCGCCCCACCTCCGCCAGATTGGCGATGAAGAAAATCAACGCCGCTACCGGCGCCATAAACACAAACCACATGCCCTGCTGTGCGAAGGTTAGTTCCTGTAGGCTCATCGTCCCGGCGATCATCACCGGCACGATCAGCGCCAGCACCAGCGGCACTTCGTAACTCAAAAGCTGCGCGATGGTGCGGAACGCCCCCAGCAACGCGTATTTGTTATTGCTCGACCACCCAGCCACCATCACCTTAATCGTGGCAATCGAGCCAACCGCCATGAAGTACAGCGCGCCAATCGCCAGGTTCGCGCCCACGTGCAGTGGGGTGAACGGCACGACCGCCCACAGCAGCACAATCGAAGCGAAGGCGATAATCGGCGCGAGGTTATAAATAAACTTGTCCGCTCCCAGCGGGGTAATGTCTTCCTTGGTCAACAGTTTCAGCGCGTCCGCCACTGATTGCAGTAGCCCCCACGGGCCAACCCGGTTCGGGCCAAGGCGGTCCTGCACACGGGCGGCGATTTTGCGTTCCACCCAAATGAGGAAGATCACCGTCACCAGCGGCAACGTGGCGGTCGCCACCACCCCCAGCAGGATGGAGATGAAGTTTGCCAGCCCGGGGTTCATGCCGCCCTCAATCAGACAGCGTGTCAGGTTATTGATACTGCACACATCGGCCATCAGTCTTGTATCCTCACTCAGCACTCAGCACTCAGTACTCAGTACTCAGTACTGTATTAGACCCACTCCAGCGCGCCCTTGCGCCAGGCGTAAATCAACGCATCGGCCAGCAGGAAGATAAACAGCAGCCCTGCCGCAAACGCGAAGAAATCAAGCTGGTTGTACGCCAGTGCCCAGGGGAACAGCAGCACCACTTCCACGTCAAATACAAGGAACACCAGACCGTAGATGTAATACTGAACCTTGAACTGAACCCAGGTATCGCCAACCGTTTCCACACCGCATTCATAGGTAGACTGCTTGAGTGGATTCGGCTTGTGCGGGGCAAAGATTCGTGCGCCCACAATCGGCAGCACCGGGAACACCCAGGCGATGGCGAAAAAGACGCCGACGAATGCCCATTCGTTTAAGACAGCCATCGGAGCAACACTCCCACAAGATAAAAGTGCTTTAAGCTGCAACATCGGGTGCAGTTGGTACACCCGGAACCGGTCATCAAAATCAAGGCGTGGGAATTTGTGACAAACGGCACGAGTATAGCATGACATTCATTTTCTGCAAAGGTTTTGGAGCAATTGCGTTCGCGCCAGTTAGCAAAATTCCACCGTGCGGATTGTAACATATCGGTTGGGGGACGCCAAAACCATTTCGCAATCCATTTATAACGTTTTGAAATCTGTCGCTGTTGGCTTTGTAGCCTCTACCATACGCCCTGCCAACGGCTAACTGTCTTTTGCGAACTCAGCCTTGCTTTTCCTGTCCCTGTCCTCTAAAAAGATGATTGGCTAACCACCAATTGCCACCAGCCAACCGCTAAAGGCCATTTGCTCCATGTTACAAACCATTTCGCCCACACCAGATCAATGGGATGCTTTCGTAGCTGCCCAGCCGCGCGCCCATGTGCTGCAACTCTCGGCCTGGGGTGAACTCAAACGCGCCTTTGGCTGGGACGCCGACCGCGTGGCGCTGGTCGAGGATGGGCAGATCGTCGCCGGCGCGCAGCTTTTGTTCCGGCGGCTGCCCTTCCGTCTGGGCACGATGGCGTATCTGGCGATGGGGCCGTATATCCAACCCCTCCCCCCTGCCCCCTCCCCGAATTCAGAGAGGGGGGGACAAAACAGCAGCGCCAGCGTGGAAATCAGGCGCCCGTTGTGGCAGGCAATAGATGCCTGTGCCCGGCAGCGCCGCGCCGCCTTCCTCAAGTGGGAGCCGGGCATTGTTGATGCAGACCCCGTAGGGACACGGCGCGCCGTGTCCCCGCCGGAACTCGGCTTCCGCGCCAGCCCGCAGACCATCCAGCCGCCACGCACGATTATGATTGACATCAGCAGCGATGATGACACCGTTCTCGCCCGCATGAACCAGGGCACGCGCCGCAAAATCCGCCAGAGCCAGAAAAATGGCATCCGTTACTGGGAAGCCAGCCGCGCCGAAGTCCCGGTCTTTAACGCCATGATGCACACCACTGGCGCACGCAACGAATTTGGTGTCCATGCGCCGAAATACTACGAACTGGCCTATGAGCTGTTTGTGCCGCAGGGACACGCCGTGCTGATTCTGGCCGAACATGATGGCGATGCGCTGGCAGGCATCATGGTATTCGCCATCGGCAAGGCGGCCTGGTATCTGTACGGCGCATCGTCCGAGGTGAAGCGTAACCTGATGGCGGCCTACGGCGTGCAGTGGGCCGCGATTCAATGGGCGAAGGCGCGCGGCTGCACCATGTACGACATGTGGGGCATCCCCGACGAAGATGAAGTGACCCTCGAAGCCCAGTTCCAGCAGCGCAGCGACGGCCTGTGGGGTGTGTACGGCTTCAAGCGCGGCTGGGGCGGGCAGATCGTGCGCTCGCTCGGCGCATGGGATAAGGTGTATAACCCGCTGGTGTATAATGCCTATAGAGCCGCTTTGCGGCTGCGCGGTGGGGCTGATGAGTAAGGAGTGGAACAGCATGTCGGCGCTGGAACAGGAATTGATTGACCGGATTCGCAAGCTGGATGAAGATCGCAAACGACAGGTATTACTCTACATTCAAGAGATAGATGCGCCTCGGTTAACTTTAGGTGAATGGCTTCAGGACATTGAAACATTGAGCCAGACGCTTCAGGCTAAGTATGGCGCTCACCATTTCCCCAGTGCAGCCGATCTAATTAACGAGGTCAGAGAGGAACGGCTGGATGACATCCTCGGTAGTTTGTGACTCCAGTTTGCTGATAGCAACGGCACTGGTCGAGTCAAACACAAGCAAAGCGCGGGCGCTGGTGCAACTGTGGGAACAACAGAACTTACAATTGACTGCGCCTTCCCTCTTTCACTATGAAATCGTGGCTGCACTTAGGAAGAACGTTTATCGTGGAACGCTTGTTCCTGAAGAAGCGATTATTGTCCGTGATAAACTTCTATCCGTACCTGTCCAACTCATGATGGATATGCCTCTCCTTAAACGTGCCTACGAGCTTGCCACCCAGTTCAACCGTCCAACGGCGTATGACTCGCAGTATCTAGCCGTTGCTGAACGCTTGGACTGTGACTTTTGGACAGCGGACGAAAAGCTATTTAATGCGGTTCGCCAGCAATTGAATTGGGTGAAGTGGGTGGGGGATTTTGAGTCATAAATCCAATGGAAGCCACAGCGATCAGGGGCAAACCAGCACGTTCGCCCCTGTTGGTAACGTGTTTACTGCACCCCCTGTGCTGCTCCCTCCAACTGGTACACAATCTCGAACGCCTGCGGTTCCATTGTGGCCCGGCCCGGAATGATAAATTTCTCGTACAGTTCCTGACCTGAAGCCAGCCATATGGGATTGCTCGCGCAGGCATCGGAATCAGCTTTACTGCGCCACTGCAAATAAACGACGATCTGTTTATCATCCATGCCCCGGTGCATGGTCAGCGAAACAAATCCTGGCAGCGGCTCAAACGCATGAGCGGCGCGTTTGAGTACGTCCACCAGTTCAGCTTGGTCGCTCGGCTCTATTGTATACCGAACGAGAACATTATAGAGATTGTTGTCCTTCGTCATGGTCACCATTAGATTGTCCCTCGTCCTGTTGAAGACTCATTTTGCCCCGTGCCAGCGCATCCAGAACGGCAGGTATATTTGCCATGAATGTATTCCAGCCCGACTCGAGAATATGGCTGACGGCTACATCGTGTAGGCCGGTAAATCCCGTATGTTCCAGCACCAGCAGCGTTCCACCGTTGTGGGCTGTTAGTGTCCACGTAACGATTGTCTCACGTTCCATCGTACCGCCAATGAAGCTGTAAGCCAGCTTGTATGGCGCTTCAACGGTAAGCACCTGGCCGCGCAAAAAACCATCAAACCTCTGTTCCGGCACCGGTGTGGTACGGAACTGGAAACGATGCCCGACAACAGGCTGAAAGTCGTTGTCCATATACCAGCCTGCCAGCGCCTTCGAGTCGGTCAAAGCTGCCCAGACCCGTTCCACCGGATGTGGGTAGAAACGTTCAAACTTTAAATCACGTTTCATCAGGTGGAGTTTGCTCCTCTTCTGTCATGTTATCCAGATACAGGCTCAGCGCGTCCAGTTTGTGTGTCCAGAAGCGTTCATACTGGCTTATCCACTCATAGACCTGATTCAAATTGTCTGGACGAAGCTGATAAACGTGCTCCCGCCCTTTTCGGGTTGCAGTAACAAGGCCGCTCTCCAGCAGGATGCTCAGGTGTTGGCTGACCGCTGATCGTGAAATGTCAAACGGTTTGGCCAGAGCGTTAGCGGTCATGCCACCCCTTGCCAGCGTCTCTAGAATACGCCGGCGAACCGGATGCGCGATGGCTGTAAACACATCGGCTTCCACCCGTCTAATCCTTTTAGTCATCTCTACAAACCCTGCGACCAACGTGTAAGCTATAGCTTACACATCATTATATGTTAGCTACAGCTTACATGTCAAGCGGGAAATCTGCTATGTTATAATGTCCAGCGTGCTGCTATCAAACTGAGAGACCGCTCTTGCTCATTCCTATTGTCATCACCTCCCCCAAAGACTGGAACGCCGCACTTCGCACCCTGCCCTATGCCCACGTCCTGCAAACCTGGGAATGGGGCGAATTTAAGCGCGAAACGACCGGCTGGCAGCCGCTGCGCCTGGCCTTCAAACGCGGGGCGGATGTGGCAGCGATGGCATCGGTCGGCGTTCGCAGTGTTGGCCCGCTGAAGGTGATGTACATCCCCAAAGGCCCGGCGCTCGATTATGCCGATACCGCCCTCGCCGCCTCGGTGCTTGACCACTTGCAAACACTGGCGAGGCGGCAGGCCGCCGTGTGGCTGAAGCTCGACCCGGACGTGATCGCTGCCACTGGCGTACCAGGCGAGGACAGCGACACACCGAACGCGACCGGTCAGACCTTCATGAAGCTGCTGCGCGAACGCGGCTGGCGCTTTTCCCCCGATCAGGTGCAGTTCCGCAACACGATCACCGTTGACCTCACCCCTGGTGAAGATACGCTGCTGGCGCAGATGAGCCAGAACACGCGCCGCAAGGTGCGTACTGCCGAGAAAAAAGGGGTGACAGTCCGCCCCGCGACGGTAGCCGATTTACCGGTTCTGTATGATCTGTACCGTGTGACCGGCGCGCGCGATAACTTCCTGATTCGTCCGGCGGAATATTACCAGCGCGAATGGCGCTTTTTAATGGAAGCCGGGTTAGCCCACGCGCTGATCGCCGAGTACGAAGGCAAGCCGATTGCCCATGTCATCCTGTTCCACTTCGGGCGCAAATGCTGGTATTTCTACGGCGCGTCCGCCAACGAGGAGCGCGAACGGATGCCGAACTACCTGCTGCAATGGGAGGCGATGCGCTGGGCGAAAGCGCAGGGTTACACCACCTACGACCTGTGGGGCGCGCCGGACATGTTCGACGAGTCAGACTCGATGTGGGGCGTGTACGAATTCAAGCGCGGTTTTCGCGGCACGGTGACGCGCTACATCGGCGCGTGGGATTATGCCCCGTACCCGCCGCTGTACTGGGGCTACACGCAAATCCTGCCGCGCCTGCTGAAGTGGATGCGGCGGGCTAGATCGTGATTTCGACGCGGTTGCCGTCTGGATCCAAAATCACGCTTTCGTAATAGCCATCCCCGGTCCGGCGCGGCTCGCCGATCACCGGGTAGCCGTCGCGGCGAAGCTGTTCGGTCAGCGCATCAACCGCTTCCTGGCTGCCGACCGAAAACGCCAGGTGGTTATACCCGGTGAACTGCTGCTCACCTCCGTTCGGTCCCGCCGCAATCCCCGGCATCTGCATCAGTTCCAGCCGCGCGCCCGTCTCGAACGTCAGGAAGTACGACTCAAACTGCGTGAACGAATTGGTGTATTTGGCGCTCGGCACGGCGTTGAAGTAGCGCGCGTAAAAATCCTTCAGCCGTTCCAGATCGTGTGTCCAGATGGCGACGTGTTCAATGTGCATACGTCCGTTCCTCTTTGATCGTGGGATACAATGAACACAACGAGCGTAGTAGTAAGGAAGTATACCGATGAGCGACCTGATTGTGATAGACGCAGAAATCGGCGAAGATGGCAAACTCGTAATTCAGCTTCCGCCGGATGCGCCGCGCGGCCCGGTCAAGGTGACAGTGAGAAAAGCGGAAGCCTATGAAGAACTAGACCGGACACCGGAACAGGAAGCCACACTGGATGCGGAATTAAAAGAGCTATTGAAACCAGAGAATCTGCGCGGCCAGGGGCTTACCGCCGGAGAAATTGCCAATTCGCCCGAATTTGGTGCATGGAACAATCGTACCGATATACAGGATGGGGAATCATATGTTGAGAAGACCCGCAACAAAAAGAGATACACATGGTAATCAATGGCATCGTAGATACCAGTATCATTGTTGATGATTTGCGTGGGTACGAACCTTCAAAAGCCTGGTTCAAAGCCCAAGCAACGCAAGTGCTTGCCATCACTCCGGTTGTCTGGTTGGAAACCGAAGGCGCATCCAACAAGCTTGAACGCGACCGAGCAATACGCTTCTTGCACCGGTTCCACATGGAGCATCCATTACCTATAGATAATGAATGGGCAATGGAGCATTTCGCTGAGTATTTTCTCAGTCACAGTGTTCAGTTTCCTGATGTCATGATTGCGTCGGTTGCAGTACGCCTAAACATACCCCTCTACACACAAAATACACGACATTTTGCGCCTCTGTCTGACATAGACGAACGGCGGCCTTATTAGATGACGATTCCCGACCTCCACCACACCTACCTCAAGACCAGTAACATCGCCCTGCATACCGTCCTAGCCGGGCCGGAGGATGGCCCGCCCGTTATCCTGCTGCACGGTTTCCCGGAGTTCTGGTACGGCTGGCGGCATCAAATCCCGTATCTGGCGGCGCGCGGCTATCGGGTGATCGCGCCTGACCAGCGCGGCTATAACCTGAGCGACAAACCCAAAGCAGTGAATGCCTACCGCATCAGTGAATTAACGCGGGACGTGGTTGGCCTGATGGATACGCTGGGCTACGAGCGTGTGCATCTGGTCGGTCATGACTGGGGCGGGGTGGTGGCGTGGTGGGTCGCTACAAAATATCCTGATCGTTTACATAAACTCGTTATCCTCAACGCCCCCTTCCCCACGCTGGCGAACAAAGCCTACCGGCAGGGCAATCTGCGGCAAATCCTGAAAAGCTGGTACATTTTCTTCATCCAGATTCCCCACCTGCCGGAACGGCTCGCCGGCTTAAACAACTGGCGCGCCCTGGAACAGTCCATGCGCCGCAGCGGCAGGCCAGATACCTTCACCGCCGAAGATTTCGCGGCCTATAAACAGGCGTGGTCGCAGCCGGGCGCGATGATAGCGATGATGAACTGGTATCGTGCTGCCGCACGCGGCGCGGTGCATCCCGAAGAAAGTGAGCTGATCTACCGGGGCAAGCCGCGCATCACCACCCCAACGCTGCTGCTGTGGGGCGAACAGGATGTTGCGCTGGAAAAATCGCTGGCGCAGGAAAGCATCAACCTGTGCGACAACGGGCGGCTGGTATTTTTCCCGGAAGCGACCCATTGGGTACAGCACGATGAAGCGGACGAAGTGAACCGGCTGATCGGGGAGTTCCTGACGGAGTAAACAAGTGGGGCGAACTGTTGTGGTTCGCCCCGCGCTTTTGTCACCGTTTACCGGCTGCGGCTGTAGGTGATGGTCACAGTGTCGTCGGTGATCTCGATAGCGGTCACGCGCCCTGGTCGGCCATGCTCCTTCACATAATGGCGCCAGGACGACGTGATCGAAGCGTTGATCTGGTTCAGGATGTCCTGCGACACCGGCTGGCCGTCTTTTGTCACTGCCGTCACCGTCCAGAAGATACGCCCGTTGCTGATACTTGGCGTCAGCGTCGTCACCACGTCAACCGGCGTTTTGCCGCGCAGCGTCACGGTCGCGTTTACCACCACCTGCTCCGGCTGCAAATCCACCGACACATTGGTAACGCTGCGCCGCGCCGGATTGGTCACGCGGTAGGAACTGTTGATGTCCTCCTCTGTCCAGGTGACAGTCGCGGACTGGGCGAAGGCCGGGACCACCGCCAGCGCCAGCAGAGCCAGCAGCGTGATAGTGATAACAATTTTGCGGTAGGTGTTCATGGTTTGTTCTCCCCTCTAGTGTTGGGTTCGTTAGCGTTAGTTGCATCGTAGAGGGGAAATGTTGCCGGAGTGCGAAAGGTTGCTATCGAAGTGTAAAATCTTTGTGAACAAGCGCCCTGAGATCATAACTGAGCGAAATCGTAGGGGCGACAACATCGGGTCGCCCCGTCATAAACCCCTGTCTATCGCGGCTCGTCGGTGGCGATCACGTCCCAGCCGGACCCATAACCGCTGCCAAAATCGTCATTCGTGCCAAAGTAAGCGCCGTAGTACGACCCCCAGTACAGCGACGGATCGTATTCCGGGAGCGAGGCGCGCACCGCGTCTAACTGCGTCCAGGCGGCGTCACGGGCAGCATGGGCGGAAAACAGGCTGGCATTGTCGTGCTGCCAGTCGAGCGCCATCAGCTTACGGCGCAGCCATTGTCCTGCCCACTGGTTTACCTGCGTGCCGGCTTCTGACTCGGCATACAGCGGCAGAATCGCCGGCGCGGCATCCACCGACAGAATATCCAGGAAGGCGATGTCGAGTTCCTGCCCTTCGTGGTAGCGGGCGATATTCCGTTCCGCGATGTAGTAATCCACGTTCATCAGGTTCATCGTGCCCAGATAGCCGATGATCACCAGCAGCGAACCGAGCGAAAACACATTCCTCCGCACGCGGAACAGCGCCAGCAGGAACACCACCAACAGCACACCCAACCAGTGCATAAACACATGCGTGTACACCCGAAGCTGGGTGTAGCCGTATACGCCTTCGTACAGCAGCATCCGCTGTGAGGCTGACACCAGCATGATCGTCGTCAGCACCACCAGCGCCACACACAAGGCGCGGAAGATAAGCTGCTCCCGCCGTTCCTGGCGCACTGTCACCCGGTCAAGCCACAGCGCCAGGCCCAATGTCAGCACCGAGACGGCCACCAGTTCAAAGAAGCCACGCCGCGCGTACTGGGCATAAGTCAGCCCCTCAACCGTGATGTTGTCCTGCCCGCCGAAGAAGTAGGCAAATTGAATCACCACAAACACCGCAAACAGGGCGACCACGCTGCCCAGCACCACGCCGGTTTCGATCATGCCCAGTTTCACCGACGGCTTAGCCTTCGCTTCGGCTTCGACGGCGGTTTCTTCGTCGGCGGGCATCTCATTGACCGCGTTCCCGACGGCGATGTAGCGGCGGGCTACCCGCACCATCCGTTCGCGCCGCGCCCAGCTATAGGCAATCGCTCCGGTTCCCAGGCCGGCGATAAACAGGGTAAACATCAAACGCGGCACGGTTTCGCCCATCACTTGCAGCCCCAATAGCTTCCGGAGTCCATTCCACGTCTGGCTGACGTAGTTGGCAAACACCGCGTCCGCCGAGCCGAGCAGAAACACAAAGACCACCAGCACCGGCGACGCAAACACCAGCCCGCGCAGCACCGATGCCAGCGCCCCACCGCGCTGGTGGCGTCGCTCCCGCAGCCAATCCCACGAGTACCGCAGCTCGCCGGCGGCATGGGATGGCAGCGACAAACCCGCTTCGATGGTATTCATAACGTGCTCCGACAGGGAGTCTTCGTCCAGCGGACGGAACAGCGGCAGGTAATACAGCACCAGCCCACCCAGCGCCAGCACCGCCATCACGTTGAGAAAGCTAATCAGTTCATCGGCGCGCACCGCGACCATGATCGCAAAAAACAGCATCGGCAGCAACGGCCACAGGTTGCGCAGGCGCAGCTTCTGGCGCGCCGGACGGCTGGACGCCAGCACCGCCACCGTTGACAGCGCCACAAAAACGGGGAACGACAGACCGATCACCCGCCCGTAAAAAAAGATGTTTCCCAGTACCCCCAGTACCAGGCCGACTCCTACCGCCCATACCGCAAACGCGCGTCGTTCCATAATGAATGACTCCAACGGAATAATGGCCGTGCCTCAACCGTTAATGATGGAACCTGCGGTGTATAGAAACACCCACTAAAACACAACAGGTGCTACTCCAATACAGCTAGGAGTAGTGTATAGTTTCCGGTCATACCGATGTCCCCAAACACGCGGGACGTTTAACCTCAACTGACGCTTTCATAATTCCTTTTTGAGTGTCTCTTGTGCTTTACGAATCATCTTACGCACTTCTTCGACACTAAATGGGGGTGTGCGGCGATGCATTATGGAATGGCAGTTCGGACAGACAGGTACAAGATCGGTTTCGGGATCTATGGTATAAGTAACACCGATTTCGGCCAAAGGGCGTACATGGTGAACGTGAATATACCTCTCACCAACTTCACCATATTTTTCTCCAAGATCAATATCGCACACTTGGCAGCGAGTACCGTAATACTTGATACAATCACGCCGCGCCTTAGGGTCACGTTCATAAGCATTTACGGTTATCTGGCGAACCGCTCCTTCGACATATTGGAAGCCAGGATAGACTTCCTCTGGCAAAGCTTCTTCAGTTTTCTTAACAATATTAAGCTCTTCCAGCGCACTTGCTACCGCAGGCCACATCGTCCAGACAATACCGTAGTCGGTTCTCTTGTAGTCTGATAAACAGGTAAACCATACGGGATTACCATCATCATAGGTATCAGGGGGCGTCCCAAGATAATCGGATAATAGTCGCCCGAGATGACCATACATTCGATTTATGATGGGATAGTTGTTGTAATTGATGGCAACTGCTAACTGTTGGGGGCTGATAGTACGTTCTGGGGCGGTGTATTGAATTCGCAGCATTTCACGATCTTGTTCCGTCATTTTTGAAAGAATTGCTTGAAATGCCTTTTTGTAATCATCTACAGAATAAGGAGTGTTCATAGTCAGCCTCTTTTTATGTCAGCCAAAGCGGATAGTGTTCGGTTTAATTTGTAGTTTTTACACCGTGACTTGGGGCTTTGCTCACATGCGCTCGTAAGTGACGACGTACACGCCGGTGCTTTCGCCGTCACGGCCAAAGATGTGCAGTTTCCACGTACCGGTTTTATTGACCTGGCAGATGAAGGCCACGCTCGACCCATCACTGAGAATCGAATCACGCTGACAGCGGCTTTCGGCGTTGACGCCACCCGGGTCCAGCACCGCGACGTTCGCGCCGACCCGTTTCGCGTTGGGCGAAAAG
This sequence comes from Chloroflexota bacterium, assembly GCA_016223085.1. Classification (GTDB taxonomy): domain Bacteria; phylum Chloroflexota; class Anaerolineae; order Aggregatilineales; family Phototrophicaceae; genus CFX2. Next base: position 26,331 of record JACRPS010000015.1, on the reverse strand, counting down.
AATTGAACGCCAACGGCCAGTTCTTCCCCGGCCTGCGCCTCAAAAGTATATTCGTGGGCATAACCGGCGTCCAGCACATCGCTGACCGGCTGATTGCGTTTGAGTTCAACCGTCTTGTTGGGCTTCACGATAAACCCGCCGGATGCCCCGCGAACCGCCCCGCCCGAAGTTTCCCCACCGGACACGCCGCTATCTGCGGCTTCGCTGCCCGCGCCGGGTTGACCGTCATCATCTGAGGGTAGACCGAAGACGGGCGTTCCTTCGCCCGTTTGCCCGCCGCTACCACCGGTCAGGCGGTCAACGGCAGCGCGAAGCTGCCCGGCCACTGGTGACCCCAGCACCGTCAGCACAAAGTAGGCGGACGACAGACTCAGCAAGATCGAACCGGCGCAGCCGATGGTTGTCCAGACGCTGCGTTTCCTTTCGCTACGGGATGGTCGCAGGGGAACAAATTCTGGTGGAAGTGAAGTATCAACCTCCGTCGGGGGAACAGCAACCAGCGCTTCCAGCGGCGGCAGATCCAGCCCCGACATTTCCAGCTTCGCCAACGCCCGGCGCGCCGGCTCATAAGTTGGGTCAACCCGCAGCGCCCGGCGCAGGCAGTCCAGCGCCTTCGCTCGGCTGTCACACGACTGGGCGGCTATATACCATGTTTCAGCAGTTGGGTTTTTTAATAACGGGCGCAGCAGTTCCCGTGCGCACTTTTTATCGCCGCGCCGGATCGCCTCTCGTATCGGGAGAAGGGGGTCGGACATGGAGTTATTCCCGTCAACATCATCGGGTTTGACAGGGCGCAGTGTGCTGCGTTCCTACTATTTATATATCATGAACAGGGCTTGAGATTGAACAAATCTTTCTCAATCGGGGCGAACCAGCGGCTCGCCCCTGAATTTCCTTCTTTGCGCCTTTGCTCCTTAGGGCCTTTGTGTTACGCTTTTTGCTTTTACTCCTCCGCTGGCAGCACCGTAAAGCTGCTGCCGGCGCTGCGTCCGTAGACCTCAGGGAAGTAGAATTCGTAACCCTGCGCCGGAATCACGTTGTACGTGCCCGGAAGCCCGGCGCGGATGCTGTACTGGTACTCATAAGTCCCGGCGGGCAGGTACGTCGCAAACAGCACCACTTTCTCGTCACGGAACTCGATGTTGCTGAACCACCACCAGCCCCAGCCCTGGCTCAACGGGTCGTTTTCGACCAGGCCGGGGCGCGTGCCAATCTGCTGCTCGGTGCTCAGGTTCGGGTTCACACCTTCCGTGCCTGCTGGAATCGGGTCTTCGATCACGACGTAGTGCAGATCGTTGGGCGCGATGATCGTCAGCCGCACCTGGAGCAGGTCGCCCACGCGCGCCTGCGTCACCGGCGTGTTACTCTCGTCGCCCGGCACGAGATAGCGCCGTTCGACGATGATGCCGCGATTGAGCGATTCGATCTCCGGCACGGGCAGGAACGCCCGCAGGTGCGCCGTGTAATACAGTGCGCCGGGGCCATCCGTCCGCCCGATGACGAGCGCGTTGGCTTCGTCCTGCAGCAGGTCGGCCACCTGCACGATGAGTTCCTGCGACTCGCGCACGGTATCCGGCGTGGCCGTGCCTTCCGCCAGCTTATCGCCGTTGAGCGAAGCCGAATACTCGTAATTCGGCTGTAGCTCGCCCGATACGACCATCCAATCCGTCAGCGCCATCACCGCCCAGGCCGTTTCCTGCGTCGTTTCCCAGGCATCCGCCTGCCGCTGCACCATCAGATAACGCACCACGTTCGGCAGCAGGTTGTTCTGCGGCACCAGCTTCACCAGCGCGTCCAGCACAATCGCGGTCGTGCGCGTGTCGGTGTTCCAGTTCCAGTAATCGCGCTCCGGTTCTTCCCAGTGCGCGCCGGTCGCGCTTAGGACCGCCGCGTTCACCAGATCGGACACCAGCACATCGGTACGGCTGGTATCGTTCGGGTTGGCGAGGTTAAAGCCCAGTGCCAGGTACGCTTTGGCGTAGTTGTGCAGCCGCGCTCGCACGTCGTACAGGTTCGCCATCCGCGCCACGTCCGGGTCACCGGAACGCGCCAGCGCGTACAGCACAAACGCCTGCCGGTTCAACCGCCATGTCTCGACACTTGGCGCGGGGGTGACAAACGTCGTCCGCAGGAAATTCTGCGCCCGGCTGATGACGTCGTCGCTGACGGCAAAACCTTCGTTCCGCGCTTCAACGAGGCCGATCAGGGCGTAAGCCGTCGTCAGGGCGTTGCTGGGGTCCTGTACGAACCAGCCCCAGCCGCCGTCCACCTTCTGCTGCGCGTACAGGCGCTGCAGGGCAAAGTTCACGGCAACGTCCAACTGCGCCTTCAGATCGGCGTTCGCCACGCCCAGTTGATTGAGGGCGCGGTAGGTCATGATGTTGGGCAGGAAGCGGCTGACGGTCTGCTCGATGCACTGGTACGGGTAGTTCCGCAGGTAATCGAGGCCGTCAATGGTGGTCGCCGCGAGCGAATGATCGAGGTTAACGGTCAGTTCGCCCTGCGTTACGTCGAAGCGGCGCGGCAGCACGATACTTTCCGTCACCGAACCGCCTTCGCGCAGCACGCCGGCGGTGCCCACCGTCTCCGGCACTTCGTACTTGTAGACCGGCAGCAGGCGGTTATCGCCCTGCCCCAGCGGCGGCTTGCTGGCGTCGGTGTATTCGCCGTCGTTGCCGTTGGCGAAGAACGTCAGGTCAATGCTGGTCACGTCCTCCACCATTGCCGGCCAGTTGACGCGCTGGCGTCCGCCCGCCGGAATGGTGAATGTCTGCGCTGCCTCACCTGTGAAGGTCACGCCCGTGCCTTCAATGGATACCTCAACCGGCATGTCCTCGCCGGTGTTGTTGTTCACAACTGCCGCCAGCGTCACTTCGTCGCCGACAACCAGGAAACGCGGCGTCACCGGGCGAATCAGCAGCGGCTTGGTGCTCAGCAGATCAGCCGTTGCCTGTCCGACCAGTGTCTCACCGTCCGCGCCGCTGGTCACGGCGCGCGCATCCAGCCGCCATGTCGTCAGGTTGTCCGGCAGCGTAACGGTAAACGAGGCTTCGCCGTTGGCGTCGGTGATAATGGACGGATTCCAGTAAGGCGTATCCACAAATTCCTGCCGGATGTCGAAGATTCCGCCCTCGCCTGCGCCGCCGCCGCCGCCTTTAATCACGTCCAGCACGTACTGCGTCAGCGCATCCACGTTGATCGTCAGCGGCGTGGCGGTGCGGACGCTCAAGCCCTGCTGGCCGTAGAAATAGGCCAGCAGCGGGCCGCTGTTCGGGTCGGCAATCGAAAGTGACGCCAGATCGGTCAGACCGACGCCGACTTCCGCCTGCACCGGCTGGCCTTCAAAGTCGGTCGTGCGAACGGTATAGGTCACGGTTTCACCTGGCCCGGCCTGTTCGCGGTCAGGCGTGATGGCGATAGTGATCTGCTTGCGCTGGTTATCTACCGCAAGCTGCACCAGCCCCATGCGGAAGGCCGCCACCGGGTTATTTTCGTCCACGCCCTTGACCAGCATCACGCTGACATACACGTTAGGCGCGAAGTCCGGCGTGATCGGCAGTTCGTAGATGGTGGAATTGCTGGTCATGGTGATGCGTTCCGCCGTCAGCACGTCCCCACGTTCGACCGTGATGAGCGCCTCGGCGCGGCCCTGGAACGGCGACGTAATTAGGATTTGAGCGGTGTCGCCCACGTTGTAATCGGTCTGGTCGGCGATCAGGTCAATCCGGTTGCTGTTCTGCTGCCGCCAGGATACGTAATCCTCGCTGCTGACCCACATGGTTGTCGAGGCCACGACTTCGTTGCCACGTTCGTCGCGGCTGGTCACTTTCACCTTAAACACGCCGCCGTTGGGTGGGGTAAAGGTGAAGTTCGCCTTGCCCTGCTCATCGGTGGTGACGCTGCCGGTCGTGACCGGGATTTCTTCGACTTCCCACGTCCATGTGGTCCGCCCGGCTTCGTCCTCCTCCTGCACGCTTGACCACCGGCGTTCAACGACTTCCACGTCAACATCCTGATTCGCCACGCCCTGGCTGTCCCAGTCAACGGCAATGATGTTGATGGTCGTTTCCTGCCCCGCCGTGCCGACGTAATCTGCTGGCCGCGCGCCGACGTAAATCAGACCCTTATGCACGATCACATCAGTGCGCCCGGCCACCACCAGATCACTCTCGTCGGTGACGACGGCTTCAATCGTGAAGGTCTGGCTCTGGGTGCTGTCTTCCAGTTCCGCCGGGATTTCGATAGTGAGCTTACCCTCGGCGTCGGCTGTACCCGTGCCGCTGGCGATTTCGCCGCCACCGCCGCCGTAAAATTCACTCGGCCCTGCGTCGTAGTTATAATCGGTGAAGTCGTAATAACCCGGCCCGTCGTACTGGAAGAAGTACGGCTGCGCGATCACGCTGTACTGCACGTCCGCGTTCGAAACCACACCGCCGAAGAAGTAGCGGCTGTCCACCGTGACGCGGATAGTATCCCCCTGCACCACTTCCGCCGCTGCCGGTGTGACGTTCACCTGGAATTCCGGCAGGCGGAACTCCGCTACGCCGAATGATACGGAGTAGAACTCCTGCCCCTCCTGTCTTGGCAGTTCGGCTTCGATGCGGTAGAAGCCCAGCGGTGCGTCGTCCGCGATGTCGAACTGGCCGCTGAACGTGCCAAACGGTGTGATGTCCAGCACTTCGTCATAGACGATTTCGCCGTTGGCGTCGTAAATCTTGACCGGGATGGTGGAGAACGGCGGCGGCGTATAGGTCACGTCGTCCTGCGCCCGTACGATGCCCCGGAAGTAAACCGGCTGGTCGGGGCGGTAGATCGGACGGTCGGTATAGAGATAACCCCGGTACTGCTGCGGGAAATAATTGGTGTTCTGGCCGAACTGCCAGCCTTCGATGCCGCCCGACCATTCGCTGTGGCTCAGCCCAAACTGCGAACCGGTTTGCAGCAGCGCGATCACCGGCTGGTACAGGTCGCTCTGGCGCGGAATGGTGATACGTGTCAGCCCATCGGCGTCGGTGCTGCCCTGCCCCAGTGCGCCGCCGTTTTTGTCGTATAACGTGATCGGCGCGTTGGCAATTGGCGCGCCAGTCTGCACATCCGTTGCCCACACCAGCACATTATCCACTGCATATTTCAGCGTCAGGTTGGCCGTGCCCACGATCATAAAGTGCGATTGTGTTGCGCCATTGTTCCCTTCCGGCGACGACACTTCCAGCAGATACACGCCAGGGGGCAGCGCGCCGTCACTGGCAGCGACCGTCACGGGCGACGTTTCCGACGCCAGCCGCACGTCCAGGAAATACTCATCACCGACGCCTTCGGCCACCCAGGCGGTGCGCTCGTCGCGCAGCCGCACTTCCCACCACAGGATGCCATCGGCGCACACCGGTCCACCAACCACCGGTAGCTGGTAATCGCGGTACAACTGGGCGATCACCTCACCATCGGGGGCGGAGGCGCGGGCGCGCACCGGGTCAGGATCGCTGATAACAATCGCCAGGTCGCCCACTTTCAGGCGGCTCGCAGGCGCGCCGGGGCAGTCTGCCGCGCCGGTTGCGCCCAGGTTCAACAGTTCATAGCGATACTGGTTTTCCGGTGACGCTACGTCAAGCTGCCAGTCACGCAGGCGGTTGGCGATATCAGGCGTATAGTCGGTGGCCGGGCCGTAAGCGTTTTGACCGGCTGCTTCGACAAAATCCTGCACCGGTACGCTGAACAGACTCAGATCAATCTGGTTAACGTTCAGGTGCTTGAGGAAAAGCTGTGTCTGTTCGTTGTGGGCATTGTAGAAGCCAACTTCGCCGGGCACATTCAGCAGCACGGTCGGGTCCAGCGGTGAAGTCGTGAAGCGCACCACACGCTCCTCGGTGATGGTGTTACCGTACACGTCGGCCATACCGGGCGCAATCGTGATGGTATAGTCCGTGCTGGGCTCCATCGGGAAGTTGACGCTGTAGCTGTAATCCCAATCGCTGTAATAAAAGTCCGGATCGCGCCAGGGTTCCGGCTCAATCGTGATTTTGTCGGCCAGCGTGTCCACGTCCATCGCGGAGGCGAAGTAAATGGTGAAGCTGCCCCAGGGATAAACATCCTGCTGCCCGTCGGAGGGGTCTGTACCCAGGATGCCAGGATGCAGCGCCGCCACAAACTGCCACGACGTGAAGCCGGTCAGCGGCGCGCCCCCGTTGATGGCCTGCACGCCGGCGTTAAACCCGGCCTCGTAGACAGTATCAAGTTCCAGCATTTCCGACGGCACAAACCGGAAGCCGGCGCCGTCATCCGCCCATTCAAACGTACCTTCAACGCTGGCGCCGCTGCCTTCCGGTCGCAGGTAGAAGTTCGCCTCGACGCTGGCCTGGTCCATCGGCTGGTTAAAGCGCACCTGAATCGTCTGGTCCAGCGGGATGTTGCTGCTCATGTCCTCCGGAATGGTTTCGACGATGGCCGGGTCAACCGTGGTGAATGACCACGTAAATGGCTCCTGCAGCACGGCGCCGTCCACCGCTTGCAGGTCAGCGTTCACCGTGACCGTGTATTCCGTGCCGCCGGCCAGCGCCGGGTCAGGACGAAACACGTAGATGGACGTGTTCAGCCATTCGCCGCTGCCCTCGATCGGCGGGCTGATCGTCAGCGGATCGGGCAGGTTTGCCATCTCCTCTGCCGATACCAGCGGTACGACCGGGCGGTTAAAAATCGCCGTAATCACAGCATCGGTTTCAATGCCGTCGCTGTCCGGCGCGGGCAGCACGTCCGCGACGGTCAGATAGCCGGTGGTGGTCAGCTCCAGCGTCACCGGCTCGGCCAGCGCCGTGCCATCCTGCGCGCGCAGGGCATCCCTTATCGTCAGGGTGTAGTTGGTAGCCCGCTCGAACGGCTGCGACGGCGTGAACGTCACAGACGCCTCGGCGTCGCTGCACGTGATGTCACCCGTCACGTTCGGGCTGATCGTGATGGCGCTTTCCGCCGTCGCGCAGTCTACCGGACGGTCAAAGTACAACACGATGCTGGATTGCAGCCTCAGTTCCTGCCCCGAGAACGGGTCGCTGTCCACCAGTTGCAGGCCAGGTGAGGCCGGTGTTTCCTGCGCGGACAGGCTGGTTAAACTGAGCAGCATCAGCAGAACAAGCAATGCGGGAATGAAGCGGCGCATGATAGATCCCCTGTCTGGTGGAGATGTGGCTACCCTGATTATATAGCAAGGTGAACGGTAATGAAAAAACGGCCACAAACCGATTGCCTGACGGCTGGCCTACGCTGAAAGTCGTCGGTCATCAGTCCACAGTCTTCAGTAAATACTTTTTTTTGACGACTGTAGACTGAAGACTGACAACTAAATGCTTTTCACATACGTGATCGGCAGGTTGAACACCACTTTCAGCGCCAGCCAGTGCAGGGCCACGATTTCGCGCAAAATCGCCAGCAGGTATTCAAACAGAGGGGGGCGCGCATCCGTGACCGGAGCGGGCGAGATATCCAGACCGTAATAGCTAAAAATCCACTGCGCGCGCAGCATGTGGAAGCCATCGCTGACCAGCAGCGCCGTCCGCCAGCCGCCGGCATCCATGATCTGCTTCGATTCAATCGCGTTTTCTTCGGTGCTGCGACTTTGGTCTTCGAGGATAATCGCGTCGGTGGGAACGCCCTGTTCGCGCAGAATCGCGGCGCAGGCGTCGGCTTCGCTGCGAATGGTGATCTGGCCGGGCGTGCCACCCGCGCAGATGATCTGTGGCGCGTAACCCTGCTGCCACAGGTCGGCGGCGTGGGTCGAACGGCGGGTTAGCGCCGGGCCAGGGCTGCCATCGGGACGCAGCCCGGCGCCCAGCACGATAATCACGTCCGCTGGCCGGGTGCGGTCAACCAGCCCGTAAGCATGGATAACTATCCCCAGCATCATGACCAGCGCGAACCAGCCGAAGGCCAACACCAGCCCAATTCGGCGCACGCGCTGCCAGTGCAGCGCCGGGCGTGCCCGCCGGAATCGGGGCCATAACCGGGGAATCCGTATCTTCAACCGCTACTCCCGAAATGAGAAGGGGCGACCAGCAAGGCCGCCCCAACAACCTACAACAAAAACCAACGCTTAATGCCGGACTTCATTCGGCGTCAGCGGGAAATCGGCATCGTCATCCAACGAAACCTTACCCATCATCCAGCCGTCCACTGCCGTCAGCCGGATGCGCATGATCGGTAGTTGGCTGTGGCTGAAGCTGATGGACGACTGCGGCTGCAAAATCACCGGGTCTTTCAGGTGCATGTGGCGGATGGTCGGAAACCGCGCGTCATCGGCGGGGTCAAACTCTCCGTCCTCGTTGTCCTCGTCCTCCGGTTTGGCGGCATCGTCTTCGGTCAGGCCGGTAAAATCGAACAGTTCCTCGGTGGCCTGAAGGTCGTCGGCTGATGGATGCAGCATGGACTTCCGTGCCTGCCGGGCGAACATTTTGCTCATCGTGGCGAGGTATTCTTCCTCGCTAACCAGCGTGCCGGTGATGACCATGCCCTTCATAAAAATCGTCAGGCCAAGCTGCATCCCGCCACGATTCACAAAGGCAGAGACGAGATCGGCCAGCAAAAAGTCCGGTTCCTGCCAGAAACCAGACGTATCAGGCAGGGGGCTGTCATCATCCCAGAACATACGGTGATTGATCCTTCTCAGGGTTACAGATGGTTTGATTTGGACGGATTATTATACAGGTTGGCAGGGGGAATGGGTAGCGGGGACTCACGGGATCGTGAAGGGACATGGCGGCGCCATGTCCCTTCCATTGTCTTTAGCTTAGCACCTGCTGTATTCGCACGATAAACATTTCTCGCATCCCTCGACACGCACCAGCGTGGCAAGGCCGCATTCCGGGCAGATATCGGCGCCGGAGATGATGCCGTGTGTTGGGATGCCGTTCCCGCTGACATCCGGCTGGACCGCTGGCGGTGTGTGCTCGGTCGCACCGCCGTTAATGATCGGCAGTTTCAACTGCTGCTCCGGGTTTGGCGGGAAGTAGTGTTCCAGCAGCGCGCCCGCGACCGCGTCCGGTAGCGACAGCACGCGCGACGGCCCCAGCCCCACTGCCCGCGACCCGCCGATGCCCTGAAGCTGGTCCACGACCAGCTTAAGCATTTCCTTGCGGTTCTGCGGCGCGGTTGTGCGCAGTTGCAGCGAAATCATGCGCCCCAGCCCTTCGGCGTCGGCCTGCAGGTCGCTGCCGGCCTTGCCGACCGTGATAAACACCTCGAACGGGTTGCCGTGTTCGTCGCTGTTCATGGTGATGAAGGCCGTACCAAACGGCGTTTTGCGGCTGACCGTGACACCGGCAAGCTGCCGGGGGCGCGGGTATACCCGGTGCGGCGTGGCGACCTGCTCCACCGGCTTGCCGTTGTCGGCCTGCGCCTTGCCGTTGGGCGAGGCTTTTTTGTCTGCCGCGTCGTCAGTCTTGAGCATCAACACCTGCTCGTCGCGGCTGCCATCCCGGTAGACCGTGCCGCCCTTGCAGCCCAGGTCGTACATTAATTCGTACAGTGCCCGTGTCTGCTCAACGGTGTAATCATGTGGCAGATTCGCGGTCTTGGATATACTCGAATCGACCCATCTCTGAATCGCTGCCTGCACCTTGACGTGTTCTTCTGGTGTCAAATCCATTGCTGTCACGAAATAATCCGGTAGTTCGGTTTCGCCGGGGTGCCGGTCGAACCATTCCTTGACTAAGGGCACCTGTTCCTCGTGCAGACCCAGCCGACTTTTGCGGTAATACTTCCACGAGAAGAACGGTTCGATGCCGGTAGACGTGTTCACCATCGTTCCGGTCGTGCCGGTTGGGGCCTGGGTAAGCAGCGTGACGTTGCGGATCCCGTATTTCTTAACTTTATCCCGTATGTCCTTCGGCATGGACTGCATAAAGCCACTCTGCACGACCTTCCTGGCGTCGAATTTGGGAAACGCACCTTTCTCCTGCGCGATCTCCACCGAGGTTTCGTACACCACGCGCGCCAGGAAGCTGTACAGCCTGTCAATGAACTTCACCGACTCGTCGCTGCCGTAACGAATCCCCAGCCGAATCATCAGTTCAGCCAAGCCCATATTGTTGAGGCCGACGCGCCGTTCGCTCAACTGCTGCTGGCGGTTTTCCTCGAAGAAATAGGGGGTGTTGTCAATCACGTTATCGAGGAAACGTGTGGCGTAGCGGGCAGTCTGTTCCAGTTCGTCCCATTTCACATCGTGTTGGGCTTCGTCGTAGAACTTCGCCAGGTTGATCGCGCCGAGATTACACACGCCAAACGCTGGAAGGCCCTGCTCTCCGCACGGATTCGTGCTGATGATCGGAGCGAAGTACCAGCTATTCGACATTTTGTTGTAGCGTTCCCGGAAGAATACGCCCGGTTCGGCGCTGGCCCAGGCGCTCTCGATGATGGCGTTCCACAGGCTGCGCGCCTTTATCGTGCGATAGGTGATAACCTTCCGCCCGGACGCCATCCACTTTTCGAGATCGCCGTCCCACAGTTCATCATAGCCGGGTTCGCTGGTATCCGGGAAGCGCAGCGTCCAGTCGTCATCCGCCTTCACGGCTTCCATCAGCTTGTCAGACACACCCACGCTGATATTGGCGTTGGTGATCTGCCCCGCTTTACGCTTGCTGTTAATAAAATCGAATATATCAGGATGCCAGTCGTTGAGGATGAGCATCAGAGCGCCGCGCCGCGAATTGTGGGTTACAAGCCCGTTTGCAAGATAGGTATGATTATCATCCACCTCAAGATCAAGTGTCTGTGCTTGGCCGGTAGCTTCAACACTGTCTACGAAGACAAACCATGTATCATTGATCGGTGGAGCGTTTTTGGCAAAATCCAGCTGCGATTGGCTTAAGGAGGTATAGGCTGACAGAGTCAGATTACGATCACCACGTGCATAGCGGAGCAGCTTTTGACGGAGTGGCGCATCGGTCGCCGTTACCCGAATACCTCTGGCACGATGATCGCGGGGCTGTAATGCGGTTGCTTCCAAAACCGGCTCAACCCAGTATTCTGAATGAGGTAGCACATGGCTGGTTTCCCGCATTAGGTCAGGCTTAAAATCCAGACAAACTGCAAACCGTGACCGGGAATCACAGCCAATTTTGGCACGCCAGTTTTCTAGACCTCTGAATGAGTGAATACGCAGTCTCCAGCTTGGCTTCGTGCCATAACGATCTGCTGAATAGGGGAAGGGTTCAACTTTGACCGGGCAACCAAGACCGAGCAAGAGTGTTGCACATTCGTCTATGAGTCGTTTTGATGTGCTTGATAAAGTTGGATAATGATCGGATAAACCGCCATCAGCTTCAAACAAACCACGCAGGAACGCGCCCACCACTTCCGGGGGGCTTTTACGGATGAGGCGCGGTACGGATACCTCTGCACTACGGGGTTTATCGAAGCCGTTGAGCTTGAGAAATTCTTTTATGGCCCGATTGCTAATCAAGTAGATCAACGACGCATCGTTGTCTTTCTGGTCGCTGCGAACGTGAATCCCTGCAAACAGGCACTCCATAAGGCGCGGCATTTCTTCAACGAGATAACTGGAATGGGCGACTGCCACACCCAACCGCCAGTCGCCCGCTTCCTGTGTCATGAAGCCATCACCCATGAAGTAGCCCAGGAAGAAAGCCAGTTCTTCATCCAAAATAGAGGGTAATCTCACCACATCCGGATTGTGATGATGGTGTTCCGGCTTTTTGAGCGCCTGGAACTTCCCTCGGTGCTGGCCGAGTTTCACCAGAATCGCGTCACCGGTCTGCAAGTCGGCGAGCTGCCGCCAAGCTGGCCCATCTGCGGTCGTCACCTTGACTTTGTGGTTGGGCGTACCGGTGATCGTCAGACCCATGTCGGTCTTAACTGTCAGCACATCGGCAGTACCATTGTTATAGACCTGTCGGGACACCCGCGCACCCTCGTCCGTCATCACGGTCAGCGTATGTTCGCGCCACCCTGTTTCGGAATGTTGAACGATTTCATCCAGACGAAGCAATCCCTCGTCGGTGAAAACCAACGTATCCGGCGTAAGGCATCCGCCCTGCTCGATCAGCCCGGTCACGAAGCTGTAGAGCGCGCCCCAGGACACCGCACCACTTGATCGGCCATTGACGCCCTTCACGTAAGCATGACGTGGGCGCAAGCTAGAAATATTGATACCCACACCCCCGCCGCGAGACATAATTTCGGTCATCTGACGCAGTGTTTCAATAATTCCACCACGCGAATCACGGGGCGACGGCACTACATAACAATTGTAATACGTTAGTAATTGATCGGTTCCAGCAGCAGTTAATATTCTACCGGCAGGCACAAACTTCCAATCGTCCAGCAGCCAGCGGAAGCGTTCCGTCCATGCTCGCTGCAGTTCCGGTGTCGCTTCGACGGCGGCAATGCCCGCCGCCACCCGGTCCATCATCTGGCCGGGGTCAGTTTCCAGCGGCTTGTCTACGTGTTCCAGGTCGCGTTCCACCACCTCGCCATCCAGCAGTTCAACCGTCACCTTTGGCAGGTTCATCGCCGTCACCCTGCCGATTTCCCGCTGGCCGGTTTTGGAGTCCACCACCACAATCACGGTGTCGCCAACGGTCAGGGTCGAGCGTGTCATATCCTTCTGGGCGTAGCGATCCAGAAAGATTTTGTATCCCAGTTCGTGCAGGGCGTTCCGCTGCGGGGTTTGCACCATCGTTACCCACCTTTCACCAAACAAATGTTCGTGCTGTAGCACAAAAAAAAGACAATACGATACAAAACCCCCACACAACCGGCTATGGGGGCGCATTTAAGTAAATCGAGATTATAGAAAACCCGTTGTTACAAGCTGTACTTTAGCACGTTGCGGCTGAGTTTGTCCACCGAAATCCGAGGCGCTTCGGTTAGAAAATAGTATGGTATTGTAACGATTTTCCCACAATTTCCGGCATATCCCACAGGGCGCGAGGAAGCCTGAATCCACGTATAATTGATCGTTGACCGGGGGTTTCGCCTCAAGGATAAATTGTGTCTCTGGCTACTCGCCACGTGCTGAACCGCTTACTGCGCCTGTCTGGAATCCTGCTGCACCCGCCTGCCACGGTGCTGGAACTGGCGGCGCTGGCGCTGCTGTGGCTGCTCTATCTCAGCCAGGTTGTACCCAGCTTTTTATATCCATATCAGGATAGGCTGGACGCGGCGGTGCTGGCACAGGCCTGGCTTACCCCCACGTTCCGCCAGCCGGGGGTCGAGCACGAACGACTGGCGGGAACACTGGTGCCCGTCCAGATCGGCCTGGAACGTTACAGCCATATCCCTGCCTGGAATCCCTACCTCAGCAGCGGCCAGCCAACCATTAACAACCCGTTCAGCTACCTGTTTAACCCGGTTTTCAGCCTGCCGGTGCTGCTCTTTGGCGGCGTGCAGGGCAGCAAGCTGGCGATGGCGCTGGCGCTGCTGATCGCTGCGCTCAGTATGTGGGCGCTGATGCGAGCCACCGGCGTTGGCGGCGTCGGTCGTGTGACCGCCGGCGCATTGTACATGATGAGCGGCGGCATCGCCGGCAAATTTTATACCGGTCACTTCCAGCTAGGGCTGAGTCTGGCGTGGGTGCCGCTGGTTTTCGCCGGGCTGTGGTGGACGCTGCGCAGCCGCGACCGGCGCGCACCGGTGCTGATGGCGGCTGCCTTCGCGCTGCTGTACACCTCCGGCAACATCTATTATTCGCTGCACACGCTCATAAGCTGCCTGGCGCTGTTCGCTGCTCACCTCACCGGGCGCGAATATGGACGCTGGCACGTCCAGTGGTGGCGCGTGCGGCGCGTGGCACTCGGTGCGGGTTTCGCTGTTGGGCTGGCGGCGCTGCAATTTGTGCCCGTGCTGGCGACCGCCGGCTTTATCATCCATGATGGCGACCCGGCACTGCTCACCCGATACAGTCTGGCGCAGGCTGCCGTCAACCTGATCTATCCCTGGGAACTCTGGCGACCGGCGTTTGATGAAGTCCCACCGTTTAACCTGTTTGTTGTGGTGGATTACAACTACATCGGTCTGGCGCCGTTCCTGTTGATCGGCGCGGCGGCGGTCGCGCTGCTGGTCGTGCGCCTGCGTCCCATCTATCGCCAGATGCCCTGGCTGGCTTTGCTGCTGGCAGTCGGGATGATGATCTGGGGCGCGGGGCAAACGATTATTGTGCAGGAGCTTTACGCCAACGTGGCGCTGCTGGCACAGTTCCGCTACGTCGGGCGGGCATTGGCGATTGCGGCGCTGTGGTGGATTGTCTTGGCCAGTATCGCGGCGGACTCCCTGTGGCGGGCAGCACGGGACCTGCTGCGACTTCCACCAACGTTCGACCGCTACGACCGGGCGCGTCTCACGCGGATGTTACTTCTGGCCGTGCTGGTCTGGAGCTATCTGGGGCTGTACAGCCTGGGCAATAACAGCGCCCGGCTGCGGCTGGCACTCGGGAGTTTTGACCTGTTCCGCCGGCTGGACACGCTGCGCTTTGTCACCTTCACGGACGTGGCAAACGGCTTCTGGAGTCTGCTGCTGGCGGCGCTGGTCGTGGATACCCTGCTGCTGGCGCTGGCCCGGTTCGGCGCGTGGACACAGGCGCGCCGGTTTGGATGGCGGGGCGTTGGCGTGCGGGGGGCGCGAGGTCTTGTCCTCGGCGTCATTCTGCTGGCGCTGGCCGACATCCTGTCCGTCAACAGCCAGCTTCTTCCCCTGCACCCCCTGCTGGGCAGTTTTCAGCCGTTGTACGACACGGTGCGCGAAGCCGACCCGGACACGCCCTACCCGATGATTCAGGAACCGCACCTGCCGATGGCGTTTGACCCATATTACGCGGAGATGCGCAACTGGGGGCTGACCGAGGGCTGGCGCGCCGGCGCAACCCCGGGCATCATCCCGGCAGAGGCGGGCGCGCTTAACGATCTGCCGCGCTGGGCGATTGTGTCCAACGTCTACGGCGGCGCATCCCGCGCCTTTGCCGAAACCTTCGTGCAGCAGCAGGGATATGAGCAGCGGCAATGCATCACGCTGCAACCGCAGCCAGCCAGCGTTAACCCGTGCGATGTTAGTGTCGAAGCGCCCTACGTGGCGGTGCTGTACGAAAAGCCGGATGTGCTGCCCTACGCCTTCATCGCCCCGGCAGACGTGCTGACAACGGCGCCCGGCACGCTCCATCGTGACAATGTGCTGCCGGTGCGGTCGCTGGTTCACCAGCAGGATACGATTCTCATCGAAGCGGAAAAACCAGAGGACGACGGCGATTATTATCTGGTCGTGCGCGAAACCCATTTCCCCGGCTGGTTGGCCTTTGCCGACGGCCTACCGGTCGAAAGCACCACGCTGGCAACCCGCCAGGACGCCGCGCGCTACGAAGGGTTTATCGGCGTGCGGCTGCTGCCCGGCGCACACACCTATACCCTGCGCTTCCAGCCGCCGGGGCTGGCGGCAGGTTTCGTCATTTTCCTCGCAACAGTAGTATTTGTGGTGTTTTATCTACTGGGAAATCATAAACCGCCAAGTCGCCAAGAACACCAAGACTAAACTGTTTTGCTTGGCGCCCTTGGCGGCTCGGCGGTTCAAATGGAATCGCTACGCTTTACTTCCGCTTGCGTAAGAACGTCGGAATGTCAATATCGTCGTCGTCGTAGACGCGCGCCGGTGGCTCCTGCGCCGGTGACTGCGCGGGCGGCGGTGAGGCCTGGCGCGGCGGCTGGTACGGCTGCTGCGGAGGCTGCTGCTGCACCGGCGGCTGTTCGCGCTCCACCGGCTGCATTGGGCGCGGCTGGAACGCCTGCTGGTACTGCTGCGGCTGCTGGCGCTGCGCTGGCTGGCGCGGTGGCATGGTCGCTTCCACCTTGCGCGCGGCGCGGCTGTGCTCGAAGCCGGTGGCGATGACGGTAATCCGCACTTCGTCGCCCATGTTCTCGTCAATCTGGGCGCCGAAGATCAGGTTACATTCAGGATGTGCGCTTTCCTTAATAATCGCCGCCGCCTCGTTGACCTCAAACAGGCTGAGGTTCGGGCCACCGGTGATGTTAAACAGGATGCCGCGTGCGCCGTCAATCGTCACATCCAGCAGGCCGCTGCTGATCGCCGCATCCGCTGCCCGACGGGCGCGGTCGTCGCCCTCGGCCTTGCCGACGGCCATCAGCGCCGCGCCGCCTTCGGACATGATTGTCCGCACGTCGGCGAAGTCCAGGTTAATCAGCGCCGGGACGGTGATGAGTTCGGAAATGCCCTGAATACCCTGTCGCAGCACGTCGTCGGCCAGCGAAAACGCCTGCTGCAGGCTGGCGCGTTTGTCGGCAATTTGCAGGAGGCGGTCATTTGGGATGACGATGAGCGTATCTACCTGGCTCTTGAGCGCCTCGATACCGGCTTCCGCGCTCTGCATCCGGCGCGACCCCTCGAAGCTAAACGGCTTCGTGACCACGCCAATCGTCAGCGACCCCAGTTCCTTCGCAATCTGCGCGATCACGGGTGAGGCGCCGGTGCCGGTGCCACCACCCATACCGCTGGCGATGAACACCATATCCGCGCCGCGAATGACCTCGTACAGTTCGTCAGCGCTTTCTTCGGCGGCTTTCCGTCCAATTTCAGGATTGCCCCCCGCGCCCAGGCCACGAGTGAGCTTATCGCCAATACGGACGCGGGTCTTGGCTTTGGACAGCATCAACGCCTGGTTATCAGTGTTGACGGAGATAAATTCGACGCCTCCCAACCCTTCGTTAATCATCCGGTTGATGGCATTGCCACCCCCGCCACCCACACCAATCACCTTGATCTGGGCAAAGTTTTCCCCAGGTGTAAACTCTTCCATGCCTGACCTGGCCTCCTAAATTGACGATTAGCGTAATATACCGCCGGATTAAACCTATTGTACGCGGAACAAACCGTTTCGCAAATCAGCCAACCGGCCTGTCCTGTGGTACGTTATACCCACAAACAAACGTTCTGTAGGGGCGCACGGCGGTGCGCCCTACCCGGCTATCCGTTATCCCCATCCGCAGGCAGCAGCCGTTTGAACAGCCCGCCGATCACCTGCCCGATCTTGCTGCCCGGCAGCGCCACATTTGATGATGGCGCGGGGCGAACAATCGTGTCCATCTTCATCCCCAACCGCAGCAAACCGACGCCGGTGCTGTAGGCCGGGTTGCGCAGCGTATCGGCCATGCCGGTTAACCGTTCCGGCCTGCCAACGCGCACCGGCAGCCCCAGTTCCCGCGCCGCCACCTCGCGCAGCCCTTCCAACTGCGCGCAGCCGCCGGTAATCACCGCCCCGGCACGCAGCAGCCCTTCGTAGCCGGAGCGCTTGATCTCTTTTTGCACCCGGTCAAAAATTTCGGCAACGCGCAGTTCCATGATCTCGGCCATGGCGTACCGCTGCACTTCGACCGGCATCCCGTCGCCAAACGGCTCGACCAGGAACGTTTCCAGTGGATCAACGGCGCGTTGCAGCGAGTGGCCGTAGTGCAGCTTCACCGCCTCCGCCACGTCAAACGAGACGTGCATCCAGTGGGTCAGATCGTTGGTGATGAGATCGCCGCCAATCGGAATCACCGCCGTGTGCCAGACCGTACCCTCGATGAAAATCGCCATGTCGGTCGTGCCGCCGCCAATATCAATGATGACCGCGCCCATCTCTTTTTCCTGCTCGGTGAGCACCGCTTCACCGGACGCCAGCGGATTGAGGATAAAGCGGTCAACCGATACACCAGCCGCCTCCACCGACTGTTCCAGGTTCGCCACGCTGGTGGACGAGGCCGTGATGATATGCGCTTCAACCTCCAGCCGGAAGCCATGCATCCCAATCGGGCTGCGCACGCGCTCCTGTCCGTCCAGCGAATAACTACGCGGGACAATGTGTAACACCTCGCGGTTGTGCGGGATGGCGATAGCGCGGGCGGCCTCCATCGCCTTGTCCAGATCGTCCAGGTTCACGCCGCGTTGGCCGGAAATGCCGACGACGCCGCGACTGTTGAGCGAGGCGATATGGCTGCCCGCCACGCTGACGAAGGCGCGGGCGATGTCGAAGCCGCTGCTCTTTTCCGCCTTGTGTACCGACGCGGAAATCGCGGCGGTAAGCTGCGCCATGTCGTTGACCACGCCCTTCTTCATGCCGGCGCTTGGCTCGATGCCGACGCCGACCACGAAGATGTCATCCGGACGGACTTCCGCCACAATTGTGCAGATTTTTCGCGTTCCAACGTCTAACGCTACGGCCAGATCACGCATTAACGCCCCCACAGGACGGAATAAAACGGCGCGTCAGGATTCACCACGTTCACTTCTCGCGGTTGGATGCTGCGTGTCAGCAGATTTTGCACCAGCGTTTCGTACACTTGCAGCTTTTCCTGCATATCCGTGCCGGTGCCAAACCAGGCTTCCCAGCCGCGCCCATCCTGGTAGCCCAACCCTTTATACGGGTTATACCGCAGCACGTCAATATTCGGACGCAGCGACTTCAACTGAAGCGCGCCGGTCACAGCATCCAGCGGCACGGCCACGTTCGGCCCCAGCGGCCCTTCCACCGAGTTATCCACCACCACGCGCACCAGTTCCGGGCGGTCCTCGCGCTGGCGCATCACCCGCCCCTGAATATCCACCCATACCGCCACGCCAGCCTGCTCCCACACCACCGCCGGTTCACGCTCCTCGATGATAATCTGCACCATGTTGGGCGGCCAGCCAACGACCACCTGCGTATCGGCAATCGTGGGGGAGCGCAGGATGTTGCGGCGCACCTCGTCCGGGTCTACCCAGAACACGTGCAGGTTGGCGATGTTCGACAGCGCGAATACTTCCTCTTTGGTGGTGTACTTCAACCCGCCAACCGCGATGCTGTGGACGTAAAACAGGTCGAGCGAGAAGAACAGCACCAGCACCATCATCAGGCTGACGACAATCAGGCCGCTAAATACGCGCCAGCTAATGCCGGCACGGTTTTCCACGCCATGCTGAACCACCGGCATGCTGTGCGGCGTAGTAACCGACCCGCGCAGGACGCCGGGTTCGCGCGCGGTTCGCTTTCGTTCTCGCAGCCGTGACGCCATGCCCGTTCCTCAGACTCTATCCCACATTATCCCACAACCCACCGCAAAACGACAAATCGTAAAGTTAAGATTCGGTAGGGGAGATACTTAAGTTTCGTGAATAATTTTGAACTGATAGCTTTTGACGTTTACTATCGTTCATCATACCCCACAAGGGCGCACAGCCCTGCCCCAACGCCTTTAGAGCCGTAGGGACACGGCATGCCGTGTCCCTACAATGGTTTAGCACCAAGATCACCACTCGCCCACCAGTTCGATTTCCAGTTCCAGTTCCACGCCGCTGTGCTGGTACACCGCTTCGCGCACCTGGCGAATCAACGTGTAATAGTCGCTGGCCGACGCGCTGCCAGTATTCACAAAAAAGTTGGCGTGGACTGGCGACACCTGCACGCTGCCGATGCGATAGCCCTTCAAGCCCGCCGCTTCGATCAGACGCCCGGCGTAGTCTCCCGGCGGATTCTTAAAGATGCTGCCCAGGCTCGCACCCGGCGGCTGCGTGCGCTTGCGGTAAGCGATAAATTCGTCCATCCTGGCGTGAATCGCCTCCGGCTCATCCACTTCCAGCGCGAAGGTTGCCAGCAGCACCAGAAAGCGCCGGTCAGCACGCTGCTTCAACACCGACGTGCGGTAGCCATAAACCAGGTCGGCGCACGCCAGCAACTCCGGCCCGCGTTCGGCATCCAGCACCACCACATCACGCAACGTCGCGGCCATGTCGCTACCGTGCGCGCCGGCGTTGTTCACCACCGCCCCGCCGATCGTTCCCGGCACGCTGGCGGCCCATTCCAGCCCGGCCAGGCCCCGCGCCGCGCATTTCCGCGCCAGCACGGTTAACCCCGCGCCACCCGTCGCAGCCACATTGCGCCCGCCATGCCAGTTGCCAAAGGTGATTTCCGCCACGTCGTTGATGACGATCAGGCCGCGAAAGCCGTTGTCCGATACCAGCACGTTCGCGCCGCCGCCCAGCACCCGCGCCGGGACACCCTGCGCCCACGCCGCCGATACCACTTCAACTAACTCATCGGTGGACTCCCGCGCCACGTACAGCATATCCGCCGGCCCGCCCAGCCGCGCCGCCGTATAACGGGCAAGGGGTTCATCGTGCAGCAATCGGGAAGCGTAAGGCGGGGGAAGGCTCAACATAAAGAATCAGATTCAACGCAAACGCGCAAAGGGGCAAAGGCGCAGAGAAGTTGCCAGTTGCCAGTCGCCAGTTTCCAGTTAATACTGACAACTGAAAACCGACAACTGAAAACTCTCTCTTGGCGTTCTCTATGCCCCCGCATCGAGTTTACGAGATGCAGGGGGTGGCGTCTTGGCGGTTGAAAAGGCTTTATATTCATTCCCGCGCCTCCAGCCATTTCACGTACTCCACGCCGATTTGCGGCGCATCGCCCGCGCTCATGATGATGATGGCGGCGGGCGCGGTCACGCCCTCGCGCAGCGCGGCGACCGCATCGGCAAACGCCGGCGTGTGGCGCGCATCCGGGTGCTGCATCGCCGCGACGATGGCCGCGCTAGTCACGCCCGGAATTCGCTGCTCACGAGCGGCGTAAATGTCCGTCACCAGCACATGATCGGCCTGCGCGAACGCCTTCACAAAATCATCCCACAACGCCTGCGTCCGGCTAAACGTGTGCGGCTGCCATACTGCCCAGATGGCACGCTCAGGATACCGCTGCCGCGCCGCATCGAGTACCGCCCGAATCGACATCGGGTTATGGGCGTAGTCATCAATAATGGCGACGCCGTTCACATCGGCGCGCAGTTCAAACCGCCGCGCGGGAGGAATGAAGGATTCGAGGGCTTTAGCAGCTTCGATAAACGAAATACCCTCGGTGTCGGCAGCTAGTAAGGCAGCAAGAGCATTTCGGATATTATGTTTACCTGGCAGGTGTAAACATACTGTTCCCATATCTTCGACATCAAATAGTGTGTTTCCATTACCATTGATGCGAAGATTGACCGCTTGGTAGTCGGCTGGCATATCCACACCATAAGTTGATGTTGACATCGCTAATTGAGAGAGAACTCGATCAACTTTTCCCCACAGCACACTTCGATTTATTGCCCGCTGCCTAGTAGCAATTATGGCTGTACGCTCATCATCTGCTGACGCAATCAAAACGCCGCGATCATTCTCTTTTAGGATGGCAATAAAATTCTCAAACGCCTCAACCATCTCACCCGGCGTCTTAAAAAAATCGGGATGATCCCACTCAATATTCGTAATCACGGCAATGTCTGGTTTCAGGCCGAGAAACATATTCTCGTATTCGTCGGCCTCGACCACAAAAATATCGCCCTGACCAACGCCCGCGTTTGTGCCGGTGTTGCCCATCACCCCGCCAACGATGTAACTGGGGTCTTTGCCACATTCGCGCAGGATGTGGACGATCATGCTGGTTGTCGTCGTTTTGCCCTTCGTCCCGGCGACGGCGATCACGGTCTTGCCTTCCATCACGTCGGCGATGATGTCCTGCCGCTTGTACACCGGGATTCCGGCTGTGCGCGCCGCCGCCACTTCCACATGATCGTCTTTCACCGCCGACGTGATAATCAACGCCTCCGCGCCGTTGATGTAACTTGCGTCGTGGCCGGTGTAGATCGTTGCGCCGTCCCGCGCCAGCGCCTCAGTCAGCGCGTTCGGCGTGCGATCAGAACCGCTTACCTTGTAGCCCTGCCCCAGCAGCACGCGCGCAATCGCCGACAGTCCGCTGCCACCGATGCCAACCAGATGAATATGCTGCGGGGGATGTATCTTTGCCAATTGATAGTCCTCAGTTGTCAGTTATCAGTTGTCAGTTTCCAGTCTTTTCTTTTACTGATAACTGAAAACCGATAACTGAAAACTAAATCAGAAACAGCACCACGAGGAACAACACAATCACGATAATCGTCAGCAGTTCGCCGTTGCTGGCCGCGCCGCCGCCCAGCAGCACCAGTGGAATCGTGTTCAGCGTCGTTTCGCTGACCGACCCCGGCGCGGGCGCGATCACCATTGGCGACAGCGGGTACTCGTTGATGTCGAGGAAGTACCAGACCGCGCCCCAGATCAGGTAGCCGTTGAGCGCGCCCAGTACCGCGCCCAGCACCGCGTTTTGCGCCCGGTTGGGATTGTCCGGCCCGGCGCGATTGACGATGGTGCGCGACTGGTAGGCGAAGTAGATGATGGCCGCGAACAGGCCAATCTGCACAAAAAACGCCTGGTCGCGTGGGACGGACACCAGGAACACGCCGCGCAGCAGCGGGTCGAACTGGAACAGCGCAAACAGCGCCAGGATGATGCCCGCCGTCGAGACGATCTCTTTTGACCAGCCGCGTATCGCGCCGATCACGGCGAAGAACGCGGCCATTATCCACAGCATGGAATAGAGCTGTACCATCCCGGTTGCTCCTGTAGGGACACGATACATCGTGTCCCTACAAATCTATATCACAACGAGCACGAAGATAAACAGCACGATCACCGCCAGCGCCAGCAGATTACCCGTGCCGCCCGGCCCGCCGGCCAGGATATACAGCGGCAGCGTGCCAATGGCCTGCGCGCTCGGCGACCCGGCGGGTGGCTGCGAGATGTACGGCGCAAGTGGGTAGTTGTTGATGTGCATGAAATACCACAGCGACCCCCACACCAGGTAGCCATTGATGAAGCCGACGATGCCGCCCAGCACGCTCGATTGCAGATTGTCGCGGCCTTCCGCACGCTGCGCCAGCTCGCGCCGGGTGAAGGTGCGCGTCTGATAGGCGAAATAGACAATCGCCAGGAACAGCGCCGACTGCACCCAGAATTTCTGGTCGTTGGGGACGTTTGCCAGCAGCGTACCGCGAATCACGTCGTCAAACTGGAACAGCGCAAACAGGCCGAGGATTATCCCGGAGGTAGCAATCACCTCCCGGCTGAGGCCGCGAATATAGCCGATGATGGCAAACACCAGCGCCATGCCCCACAGCAGCCCCACCAGTTGAATCATGCCTGTCCTCCGGCCAGTTGTACCAGTTCAGCGGCAATGCGCCGCGCCCCATCCGGCTGCGCCAGCGCCGCCGCCTTCGCCCGCATCTCCGCCAGCCGCGCCGGGTCGTTCAGCAGGCTGCGAATGGTCGGTAGCAAATCGGCGGCCATCCGGTCTTCGTCCAGCCGCACCGCTGCGCCCCGGCTGGCGAGCCAATCCGCGTTCACCTTCTGGTAACGCCAGGCGTGGGGATACGGTATCAGGATGGATGCTAACCCAAAATACGGCAGTTCGCCTAACACGCTGGCCCCTGCCCGGCTGACCACCAGATCGGCAGCGGCAAACGCCAGCCCCATGTCGCCGTGCAGATAAGGGAAGGCGTGGTAACGGTCAGACAGCCCCGCCGCGCGCCGTTCGATGTCCGGCCAGTCCAGCGTGCCGGTCACGTGAATGATCTGGATGCCGTCCGCCAGCAGGTCGGGCGCGATGTCCAGCAGCGCGTTGTTAATCGCCCGCGCCCCCCGGCTGCCGCCAAAGACCAGCAGCGTCTGGCGCGCCGGGTCCAGTCCAAAGTGCTGCACCGCCTGGTCGCGGGTCGCCCGGCGCAGCGCCGCCCGCAGCGGGTAGCCGGTGACGATCATCTTGCCTGCCGGGACATACGGCTGCGACTCCGCCGTTGTGACGGCCACGCGCCGCGCGAACGGCTTCAGCGCCTGAATCGTTAGCCCCGGTTCGATGTCCGGCAGAAAAATCAGAATCGGCACGCGCAGCAGCCACCCGGCCAGTGACACCGGCAGGCCACTCCAGCCGCCCGTGAGCAGGATTGCGTCGGGTCTCTGCCGCAGCATCAGCGCCAGGGCTTGCAGCGTACCGACGGCGAGGTTGACCGCGCTCCACAGCTTGCGTGGCAGGCCGACCCCGTGCAGCGGTCCGGCGCGCACTTCATTGTACGACTCAAATACCACGCCGGACTCCTGCACCAGCGGGCGCTCGAAACCGCCGACGCTGCCCACAAACGCCAGGCTCACGTTGGGATAATGTTCCCGTACCGCTTCGGCAATCGCCAGCGCCGGGTAAACGTGGCCGCCAGTGCCACCAGCGGCTATCAAAATGTGCTGCGCGCTGTTGTTGTGTCTGCTCATGATTTTATCGTGCCTGCTGTTCCATTCTAACAGAGGTCACGATTGAAGAAAACATGACCAGTCTCAGCCGTCAGCGCCGCACTAAACACAATGGCCTATTTATGCGCCGGCTGCGAATGGGGTAAACTGTCGAAAAACGCGCGAGGCAAACACCATGCAAAAGCGAGTTTTTGTGGCCGCCGCCCTGTTTCTGCTGGTTGTGATGTCAGTGGCGGCGCAAACCAGCATCCTGTACGTGAAAGCGCGCACCACCAACGTCCGAAGCTGCCCGCGAACATCCTGCCGCATCGTCACCGGGCTGCGTCCCGGCACGACCGTCACCGTGCTGGAAACGGTGCGCGGCCAGCGGTTCGCCAACAGTTCCACCTGGTATCGCGTCCGGGCAGACAACCAGGACGGTTACATTCACAGTTCGCTGCTGACGGCCACCGACCCCGGCGTTGGCGACTTATACGTGACGTTTACGCCCACGCCCAACGTGACGCTGGCCCCGATCACGCCGGCGTTTGCGCTGGTGCAGCCGGTGGCGACCAGCGCCGTGTGGGTGTGCAACTGTTCGCTGACGTGCGAGCAGATATTGACCTGTGACGAGGCGTACTTCCAGCTGAACACTTGCCAGTGTTTTGACCGGGACGAGGACAGCGACGGTGTGCCGTGCGAGAATTTGTGTACGTGACTTTGAGTGCCTGGCGCGTATAACAGCAGTCTGGCTTCTACACGTTCGTATTCACTGTTTTCTCCCGCGCACCTATCCGCTTGCGCCCGTTGCGGTGGCCGTTCGCGCCGGCTTTAATGCGTTCCGTGATCGGGCGGCGCGGCAGGTTTTGCAGCAGCCGCACGCGAGCGACGCTCAGAATCAGCCCAACGCCGGCCATCACCACCACCAGCGACGACCCGCCGAAGCTGATAAAGGGCAGCGACGCGCCGGTCGGCGGCACGAGCGCCGTCATCACGGCGATGTTCAGCAGGGCTTTGACGGCTATCCAGATCGTCAGCCCGGCGGCCAGCAGCATCCCAAACGAATCAATCGAACGCCGCGCCACTTGCAGGCCGCGTATGACCAGCGCGGTATACAGCGCCACCACCGCCCCCGCCCCCAGAATGCCCAGTTCTTCCCCGATCACGGCGAAGATGCTGTCCGTGTGCGGCACGGGCAGGTTTTCAAACTTCTGCTTGCTCTGCCCCAGGCCAACGCCGGTCCAGCCGCCGTTGGAAAACGCCTTGATCGCCTGCTGGATATGATAGTCCGCCTGCGTCAGATCGGACGTGCCGGAGATATACGACGATACGCGCCCCTGCGCATAATGCGGGCCGGATGAGGTGAGGTACAGAATGGCGATCACCGCCCCTACCACCGCTATCGCCCCCAACTGCACCAGGTCCGCACCCGCCAGGAAGAACATGATGCCCGCCGCGAACACAATTGTCGCCGCCGTGCTGATGTCCGGCTGGAGCAGCACCAGCCCGCCGATGATGCTCACCAGCACCGCGAACGGAATCAGCCCGAAGGTGATGCTGCGAATCTGCGTCTTGCGCGAACCGAGCCAGGCCGCCATGTAAATCACGGTCGTCAGTTCCGCCAGCTCGCCGGGCTGGAACGACCCGTTGACCAGCGCGCGGCGGGCGTCCAGTAGCGTGTTATCGCCAAACAGCAGCACCGCCACCAGCGCGCCAATCGTCAGCAGCAGCAGAAGCACTGCCAGCCGCCGCCAGATGCGGTAGTCAATCAGCGCCAGCAGCACCAGGAAGACCAGCGCCACGCCCAGGTTGCGCAGGTGGCGCATAAAAATCGTTGTCTGGTCACCATAGATTTGGTAGCTGAGGTCAAACGTCGTGCTGTAAACCATCATCAGGCCGACCGCCAGCAGGATACCCGTCACCAGCAGCAGGTAGCCGTCCAGCGTGCTCAGCCAGCGGCGCTTCGTCTCCGCCGGTTCGGCGGGCACGACTCGCGGCGTCGCGCGGGGTGTGGACCGTACCGGACGCGGCGCGGGCTGGGCAATCGTTTCGTTTTCGATGAACTGCGGCACGTCGGCCATAACACGCCCTTGGATAGTCTATAGTCGCTAGGTTGTGTTGACATATCAACGTAACCAAATCAAGGTACTGGTGAGATGCAAGAAACCGAGATAGCGACGCGCGAGCTTGTCAAAGCGGGAAAAGACTCGGCGAAAATGTTTGATCTTGCCAATGAAGCACTCAATC
>JACRPS010000017.1 GCA_016223085.1 Chloroflexota bacterium | reverse complement strand
CATCCCACGCCCCGCCGATGTTGTTCAGCGTCGTCGCCTCGCCGCCCCGGTCGCCCACCGCCCGATACAGCGGCAAGGCCTGCTCGTAGTAGGCCAGCGCCTGGCGTTTCTCCCCCAAATCATCCCACGCCCCGCCGATGTTGTTCAGCGTCGTCGCCTCGCCGCCCCGGTCGCCCACCGCCCGATACAGCGGCAAGGCCTGCTCGTAGTAGGCCAGCGCCTTACGTTTCTCCCCCAACGCCGACCACGCCAAGCCGATTTCATTCAGAAACAACGCCTCGCGGCGGGAGTCGGCGGCCCGGCGGCTGGCTTCCAATCCTATCTCCAGCCAATCCAGGCGGCGCACCTCGCGGCGGTTCGCCAGATAGCGGGTGATATTCGAGGCAAAGCGCCCGCAGCGGTCGGCCAGTTCCGGCGTCGGGTTGCCGGCGCGCCATTGGCGTACCAGTTCGTCGCCCACCGCCTGGAGGTTGAGCGCGTCCTGTTCCAGCGCGCCCCAGGCTTCGGGCGGCAGCGTGTTGAAGCCTTCCGCCAGGGTGATGAAATGCTCGGCGCAGCGGGTGAAAACGGCGTCGCTCTCGCCGGCGCGTTCCAGCAGCGCCCACGCGTAGGCGCGCAGCAGCCGGTGCTGGCCGTAACGGGGGGATGTGTCCGAATCGGGCGCAGCATGCTGCGCCCCTACAGCGTCAGGCTTCTCCCCCTCTCCGTGTACGGGGAGGGGGCCGGGGGTGAGGGCAGCAGGGGTGACGGTTTCTATCAGCCCAGCGTCCAGCAGCAGCGCCAGGGTAGCCTCGCGTTTGCGCGCGCCGGCGCGGTTGGCGGGGTCATCGCCCCAGAGCGCGCCCGCCGCCGCCGCGTCAAAAGTGGCATCGGCGGCCAGCACGCCCAGCGCCCGGAAGCGCGCCTGCTGCTCATCCGTCAGGCTGTCGTAGCTCAGGCGCAGCGATAGTTCCAGGTTCTTATTTTTGTCGGTTTCGCTCATGTTCAGGTCGTCGAAGGTGTACCCGTCGCGCAGGTCGTCCAGCAGATCGCGGGAGGTCTGGCCGGGGCGGGATTTCAGCCAGGCGGCGGCCAGCGTGATCGCCAGGGTATGCCCATCCAGCAGCCGGACAATCGCCTCCGCGTCCCCGGAGTCCAGAATGCGCCCGGCGCGGGCGTTCAGCAGCGCCGCGCCTTCGGTCGGGTTCAGCTTATCCACCGCCTGTCCATGTTCCCCCGCAATGCCTTTCTGTCGGGTGGTGATGAGCAGGCGGCAGTCCACGCCGCCAAACTGAAAGGCTTCGACCAGGCCGCCGTCCCACACGTCATCCAGCACGATCAGCGTTTTGTGCCCGCGCAGGTGGTTCGACAGCACGGCGCGGGCACTGTTAAGGTCCTGGTAGGGGTCGGACGGGTCGCCAAAGACGCTGCCAACGGCGTACATCAACGTCGGGGCGTCGGCTTTGCGGCGGTTCGATCCGGCTTCCAGCCAGAAGATATAGTCGAAGGTTCGGCGGGTTTCGCAGTCCAGGCACAGGGCGGCGGCCAGCGTGGTTTTGCCGATACCACCAATGCCGACCAGCGCCGCCGATTCCTGCCGGGAAGTGATGGTCAGCAGCGGGTCGCCGGTTCGCAGCGCGGCCTTGAGCGGTTCAAGATACTGCGGGCGCTCGATGTACCAGTCCGGCAGCGCCGGCGCGCCGTTTGGTTCAATCGGGTCGCGCGCCGGGTCGCTGATGATGCGGATGATCTCATTCAGCGCCGCGCCGTAGTCGCGCGCCTCGCGGCAGTCTATGGCGTGGCCTTTGCCGATGGCGGGCGGAATGAGGTTGTAATCGCCCAGTCGCAGCAGCGGCACGACCGGCTTGCACAGCTTGAGCGCCAGCTTCCATTCGCCGGCGCAGTAGGGCGAGGCCACGCTGCGCGGCCCAACCACAAACAGCAGCCGCTCGCAGTCCCGGATGGCATCGCCGATGGCCTGGGTGAAGGGCGAGCCGTCGTTGGTCATGTTTTCGCGGTCGTACCAGGGGTCGAAGCCCATCGTTTTGAGCGCGTTGTAGAGTTTCAGCACGAACGCCTCGTCGTCGGCGCGCGCGTAAGAGATAAAAATCCGTCTGGTCATGCTGTCCTTCCTGCCTTTGCGACTGTGCGAAAGCCTCCCGCTTGCGGGATTGCCCCTCTGCGTCTTTGCGTTGAGTCTTTATCCCACCGGCTCGGTGAAATATTTCCCATCGCCGCCTTCGGCCACCCAGCCCTGCACCGCGTTGATACCAAAAATCACACGGAACCAGGCATAACCATCGGCGCACTGCGGCCCGTCCAGTACCCAGAACGTCTGGCGCGGCGGAATCTGCGCGATGATCGGGTTGCCTAACCCCGGGCCGGAGCGCACCCGCAGCGCCGTTTCATCTTCATCCGTCACCTGGCCGCGCGTGTTGGGGTACAGCCGCGAGGGCAGCGTGTTCGGGCAACTGGCGATCTGCGCCGGCGGCGGCACGCTGGTGGGGCGGGGCAGCCCGAACTGCTGGCGTTCCTCGTCGGTCAGCAGGCGCTCGACGCAGCAGCGCCGCGCGAACGAAATCAGCTTTTGGGCGGTGGTCCACGTCTGCCAGATGCGCGCGGTGCTGTCCTCGCTGGCCGTCGCCAGCAGCTCGCCGGACTGTGACCAGTCCACGCTGTACACCATGTCGGCGTGGCCGGTAAACACCGTCATCTGCGCGCCGCTGTCGGCGTCCCACAGGCGCGCGGTCATATCGCGGCTGGTGGTGACGATGCGCCGCCCGCCCGGCGACCAGGTGACACCCAGCACATCATCCGTGTGGCCGAACAGCGTAAACAGCAGTTCGCCGCTGCGGGCGTTCCAGATACGCGCCGTATCGTCGGTGCTGGTGGTGACGAGACGCCGGCTGTCCGGCGACCACGCCACGCGCGTGACACTGCCCAGATGCGCCGACAGCAGAACCAGCGATTGGCCGCTGGCCGCGTCCCAGATGCGGGCGGTGCGGTCGGCGCTGGCGGTGGCGATAGCGCGCCCATCCGGCGACCAGGCGGCGCGGTTGACGTTGCGCGTGTGGCCGATCAGCGTCAGCACCCGCTGGCCGCTGGCGGCATCCCAGATGATGCTGGTGGTGTCGTCGCTGGCCGTGACCAGCCGCTTGCCATCCGGCGACCACACGACGCTGTTGACGCTGCCGTTATGCCCGGTCAGCGTGTGCAGCAGGCTGCCGCTGATGGCATCCCAGATGCGGGCGGTGCGGTCGGCGCTCGACGTGGCAATCAGCCTGCCGTCCGGCGACCAGACAGCGACATACACGTTGCCCTGATGTCCGCTGAGGCGGACAACCAGATCGCCGGTATTTGCGTCCCAGATCGCCGCCGTCCGGTCGGCGCTGGCGGTAGTGATGCGCGTTCCGTCCGGCGACCACAGCGCCCGGTTAACGACATCACCGTGCTGGAGCGTATGCTGTACCTCGCCGTCCGCCGTCCATACCCGCGCCGTGCCGTCCGCGCTGGCCGTGACCAGCCGCGCGCTGTCCGGCGACCAGACCGCCGAATACACTGCCATCCGGTGCCGGTCCAGCGTTTGATGGTTAAACTCGCCCTGTACAGCCAGCGCCAGCGCCCGTTCCGCCTGCCACGTGTAGGCGAAGTTTTGCAGGGCTTCCAGCGCCAGCAGCACGCCGCGTTCCGGCTGTGGGCCGGACTGCTCCACCTGGGCGTAAGCCGACAGCCCGATGGACTGTGCCCGATCGCGTTCGCGGGCGACGGTCGTGGCCTGCGCCAGCGCAATGTTGCGCTGTGCTTCGGCGTCGGTCTGGGCAGTAGCGGCAATGGCCGCCTGCGTCTGCGCGATTCCGGCCTGGTTGAGTGCTTCGTTCTGGGCGGAAATCGCGGTGGCGGCGGCCTGATCGGCAATCGCGCGTTGATTGTTGGCCTCGCCGTACAGCAGCAGCGCCATTACCGCCAGCGCCAGCGACACCACTAGCGCGACCGATACCCCCGCCAGCAGCGCCCGCTGCCGCCGCCGTTCGGCGGTGCGGCTGGCAGTGATGTATTCGGCGTGGACGGGCAGCGGCTGCGGCTCCTTGCCGACCGCTTCCGCCAGCCAGTGTTCGGCGTCGCGCAGGTTGTCGCCGCCCAGCAGGAAGCTGGGATTGTTGCCGTTGTTCTCCCACTCACGGGCGCGCACCAGCAGCCGCGTGTGCTGGCGCACGTAGCTTAAATCGGTGTTCAGCGCGTTAATCAGCGCCTGGAAAGCCGTGTCAAAATTGTCGCCTTCCCGGAAAAAAATCCAGTTATGCGTGCTGATCGCCGGGTGCATCGCTTTCCGGTCGGCGGGGTCGGTGACTTCCCGCCGCAGCAGCGGGATGATACGTTTGTTGTTGGCGACGGCGTGTTCAATTTCCTGACGGCAGATGTCCGACCGAATCGAGTCTGGCGAGATGACAAACACAAAGGCATTGGCCGCCTCGATACCGCCCTGCACTTCGCGCCACCAGTCGGCGGTCAGCGGAATGTCCTCCCAGTCCACCCAGGTATCGCGGTTTAACGCGGCCAGCGCCGTGTGCAGGCGGCGCACGAAGTCCGTATCCTTCCGCGAATAGGAGATGAATACTTCCGCCATCAATCACCGCCTTTGATTGGTATTGGGAATACCGTAGGGGAAAGGCGCGCCTCACCCCTACATCATTACTCGCGTGCCCGTACAGGCGCGCCCTGTCCACATAGTTAACGCTTCGGTTCGCACCGTCGGACGTTTCAACGTCCGGCTGCAAGAGTGCCAAGCCCACTGAAAGGGCAAGGAACGGACATACGTCTCTCTTAACAGCCCCTTTAGTAGGCTTCCAGCAGCCTTCAGGCTGCCCGGTTCAGCCAGGGGTTTTGAACCCCTGGCGGTTAGCGGCGCAAAACCCTTATCTATTACGGATCGAGCAAAGTGTGTCTCGCCCTATCGTTGATTATATGCGGGTCGGAGATGGGTCACAAACGACCAGCGAAAGCGCGGGGTAAACGTGGGGCGAACGTCTTATTGGGGGCTTATCAATGGCAGCCGTACCGTGAACGCCGTGCCTTCGCCCACGCGGCTGTCCACGCTGATCGTGCCGCCGTGTTTCTCGATGGCCTGTTTGGTGATCGCCAGCCCCAGCCCTGTACCCTGAATCTGCCCGACGTTTGAAGCTCGGTGGAAGGGTTCAAACAGGCGCTTCAGATCATCTTCCGGGATGCCGATGCCGTGATCCTGCACGCGGATCACCGCTTCATCGCCTTCAACGGCCAGCGAAACTTCAATCGGCGCTTCCGGCGGTGAGTATTTGATGGCGTTGGTCAGCAGATTGGTGATGGCACGGCGCAGCAGCTTACGGTCAACCGGCGCTTCCACACGGCGGTCAGTGCCGACGAAATCCATGCAGCACTGCATCCGGTAGGCCAGTTGGATTTCTTCAATGATGTCGCGCAGGTAGGTTTCCAGATCAATAATCTCCGGCTCGAACGCCACGTCCGTGAAATCCGTCTTGCTGATGGTCATCACGTCGTTAATCATTTCGGCCAGATAGGCGACCTGCGTATCAATCGTATCGTAGGCCTCGCGCTTTTCGTGCTCCGTCAGGCGGTCGCCATAGCTGCGTAACATGCTGCTCGCCAGTTGAATCGCCCCCAGCGGTGTCCGCAATTCGTGCGACATCATCGAGATAAAGCGGTTCTTCAGGTCGCGCAGTTCGCGTTCTTTTTCCAGCGCCACGTTCAGGCGTTCTTTTTCCAGCAGTTGCGATTCGAGGAACTTACGTTCGGTGAAATCCTGAATGATGGCGGTATACAGCCGCTTGTTATCCAGCTTCAGTTGGTTCACCGCGAAGTACATCGGGAACAGCGTGCCATCCTTGCGCCGCCCGGCGATCTCATCCCCCAGGCTGCCCAGCCGTTCCACAAAGGCTTCCAGCGTTCCGTTGTCGGCGTATTCGTCCAACGCCGGCACCAGACAGCGCACGTGCTGGCCGATCAGTTCCTGCCGGGCATAGCCAAAAATTACCGCGCCCGCCGGATTGATCGTCTCAATGATGCCGTGCCGGTCGAAGGTGATGATACCATCTACCAGATTGTCGAGAATCGCTTCCAGCCGGCGTTTGCTGTCGCGCTGTTCGATCTGGCTCCGCTTCAGTTCGGTGACGTTCTGGTGAGCGATAATCAGCCGCTGGTAGTCGCGCCAGTTAAACCGGGTCACCTGAATGATAAACCAGCGCCGTTCGTGGGGGCTGTGGCACGGGTACTCCAGCGAAAACTCGTCGGCCTGCCCGGCCAGCACCTGGCGGATGCCGTCCACCACCGCGAGCGCGTCCGGCGTTCCGGCGCGGTCGCACACTGTCAGGTAATTGCTGCCGATGCCGTAGTTGGGATCATCAAAATGGTTGTCGTCCCCGAACTGCCGCCAGGCTTTGTTGACGTGGATAATCGTGCCAGTATCGTCGAGGATGGCGATATGGGCGGTCAAACCATCAAGCGCGGCCTTCACAAAGCCTTCCGCCTCGGCCAGGCCTGGCTGACCGCCGGTGTTGGCAGGACTGAGCAGAGATTTCACACAGGCTCCCGGATGTTTTGGTTTCCATTATTATAGCCCGCGCCCAGATTGTGTCTATACACCTACCGGAAAACAACAGATTTTTAATGTCCACCCTCTTTACGAACGCAAATTCTAATGGTATAATTAGAACAAATGTATACTCCGGTGGTGGAACATGAAGCCGAAGAACCTCAAAAACCTGCAAAACCGGGGTCGTGAACTCCGAGCCTATATCCTGAATCCCAATCTGGTCGTGGTGGAAAGCACCTCGAATCCAATGGCAAGTCATGTTGTGACCGTCACTTACCAGCCGGACGGCAAAATTCACGCCCGCTGCACCTGCCCCTGGGCAATCAACGGCGGCGTCGGCTGCTCGCACGTGATGGCCGCGCTGGAACATCTGGCGGAGATACGCGGGCGGCGTCTCAGCTTCTGGCCCAGCCGCGAAGAAGCGCAGCGCCAGAAGCGCCGTATCTTCTTCCTGTCCGCCGATACCCGCGACGATGACGGCATCTGGATTACCAGCCGCGCCTCATAAGCGTCAACCGGCCCTGCGAACCGGCGGGGCGGCCTTTCTCCTCCGGGCCGCCCGCCTCGTTCGCCGCCGTTTTTCCCCTGCTTCTTCTGCAATCTCCGCAAACTCAGCGATCTCAGCAGCAGCGCACCCCTCTCTCTCCGTCGCCGCTGATCGTCTGTTTGAACAATCCGCCATTTTTCGCGTATTATCATCTAGGGGAGGGTCTCAGACCCTCCCCTACGGGTTTTTATGGGTAACATAAGGATTCATTTATGACCAGTCTTAGCGGGATGAAAGCCTTTTTGCTGGTCGCCGTCGGTCAGTTTGTATCGCTGACCGGCACGGCCATGAGCCAATTCGCCCTCAGCATCTGGGCCTGGGAGGAAACCGGCCAGGCCACTGCCCTGGCGCTGGTGAACGTGTTTGGTCTGGTGCCGTTAATTCTGCTCAGTCCCGTCGCCGGGGCGCTGGTAGACCGCTGGAATCGCAAGCTGGTAATGATGCTCAGTGATCTGGGCGCGGGCGTGGCGACTATCGCCATCTTCCTGCTGTACAGCGCCGGCGCGCTGGAAATCTGGCACCTGTACGTGGCCGCCGTTATCACCGGCGCATTCCAGACGTTCCAGTGGCCGGCCTACTCCGCCGCGATTGCCATGATGGTGCCGAAGGAACAGTACACCCGCGCCAACGCCCTGTACGGTTTGGCGGAAAGCGCCTCCGGCATCCTTGCGCCCAGCCTGGCCGCCGGTCTGCTGGCGGGCGTGGTCATCGGCACCAGCACGCTGCTGCCCGGTCTGGGTGTGGGTGGTATCCTGATGATTGACATCATCACGTTTGTGGCCGCCATCGGTGCGCTGCTGGTGATCGTCGTGCCCCAGCCGGAACGCTCCGCCGCCGGGGAACAGGCGCAGGGCAGCCTGGTGAACGAGGCTGTCTACGGCTTCCGCTACATCTTCGCGCGCCCCAGCCTGCTCGGTCTGCAACTGGTGTTTATGGGCGGGAACTTCTTCGCCAGCGCCGCTTTTACCCTGCTCACCCCGATGCTGCTGTCCCGCACCGGCAATAATGAACAGATTCTCGGTCTGGTGCAGTCGGTTTTTGGCATCGGAGGCGTGGTTGGCGGCCTGTTCCTGACCGCCTGGGGTGGGCCGAAACGCCGCGTGCATGGCGTGCTGGCCGGGTGGATTTTATCCAGTCTGGGCGGGATGCTGCTGCTCGGTCTGGGAACGGGGCTGCTGGTGTGGGTGATTGGCGCGTTTGTGTCGTCGTTCCTGGTGCCGACCATCAACGGTTCAAACCAGTCCATCTGGCAGGCCAAAGTGCCGCCGGACATCCAGGGCAAGGTGTTTTCCGCCCGCCGTATGATCGCCTGGCTGGTGAACCCACTGGCGGCCTTAATCGTTGGACCGCTGGCCGATAACGCGCTGGAACCGGCCATGCGCGAAGGGGGTACGCTGACTGGCGCGTTCGGCTGGTTAGTCGGCGTGGGACCGGGCGCAGGCATGGCGCTGATTATCGTGCTGGCGTCGCTGGGCGCGACTGCAATTGCGTTCGGCGCGTACTTTGTTCCAGCGGTGCGCAACGCCGAGGACATCCTGCCCGACCACGACGCCCAGCCTGCCGCGCCGCCGGTTCCGGTGGAAGTGGTCGCGCCGGTGGCACAGGGATAAATTGTAGGGACGGGTTTACAAACCCGTTCCTACAGAATACCAAATAGATTTAGAAGCTATCCGTAAACCGCTTTTATCTGCCGGTAGGGGCATGGCATGCCGTGCCCCTACGAAGGGATTATGGATAGATACTTAGTCATCCTTGCGCGGGATGGGCACGTTTTCGGCGTCGCCTTTCGCGATTACCGCCGTACCGTCACGCTGACCGACCTGCCAGGGCTGGCCCCGATCTGCCGGGTGTGGCCTCGCGTCTTCAGGACTCAGGCTGCCCGGTTCGCTCGTTTCATCCGCTTCAAAGGCTTCGTCGCGCTCATCACCGTAGCGCGCCAGTTCGTCCGGGTTCTCCGTCGGGCTTTCGTGATCGGCAATCCAGTTGCGCCCGTGACGCCGTTCGCCGACGTTCTCTTTCCATTCACGATCTTCCGGCCTGTCGGACATGGTTTCCTCCACGCTTTGCTTCCGGTAACGCCACTGTAACCCGGCCTCCGTAAGAAAAGCGTCGGTTAACTCCCCATACCCGGCAGCCACAGATTGATAAATTCAACCGAATCGACAAAAAAGCCGTTAACCACAATCTCCCAGTGGAAATGCGCGCCGCTGGTACGCCCGGTGCTGCCCACCGTACCGATGATCTGCCCGGCGCGCACGCTCTGGCCGCGTGTGACATGGACCTGCGACAGGTGCGAGTAGGTGGAATACACGCCGTAGCCGTGATTGATGATGACGATATTGCCGCGAATGTCGAGGAAGCCGGCAAAAGCGACCTTGCCCGTGCCGCTTGCCATGATCGGCTGCCCCAGCGTGGCTTTGATGTCCCAGCCGGTGTGGCGCGTCTGGAACGACTCGTTGAAGGTGCGGAACGCCCCAAACGGCGAGGTCAGCTCCGACCCCAGAATCGGCAGTTGGAAGCCCTGCCCGGCCCACAGCATTTCCGGCGTCACCGTGCCGAAGATGCTTTCCAGCCGGGCGAACTCGGTGCGTTCTACTTCCGGGTCAATCAGATAGGTTTTATCGGGCGCGAGGTTCACATTCTGCTTGATAAAACCCGCGCCGGTCACTTCCACCTGCGTATTAACCGTCTGCCGCCGGGTATCGTCGTACCAGGTAAAAATATCCAGCGGATACTTGCGCGGGTTCTGCTCCATATTGGTGGAGATCAGCGCGTAAAAGCCGTCGTTTGCTACAGGGAAGCAATCCACGACCTGCACGATAAACCGGGTGCTGCACCCGGCCAGCCCGACGCCGGTGATGTGCAGCAGTCCCGTTCCGCCCTGGTTGATCGTCGTAAAAAACAGTTCCACCGTCGCCCGGTCGCCCGCAACCGTGCTGGTTGGCAGGGGGCGTGGAATCGGCGTCAGCGTGGGTGTCGGCGTGAATACCGGCACGGGAGTGGTCGGGTCCAGCGTTTCACCGGCGGGTTCCTGCGCCAGCGCCAGCGCCGGTAACAGCCACAGGGCGATCATAATCCATAACAGCGTTCGTTTCACAAAACCTGACTCCACACAACGTAGGGACATGACGTCGCCATGTCCCTACAAATTTCCGTATCAGATTGTGCCGCCTCTACCCCACGTCCGCAAGCCGCGTAGGACAATCGTCCTTTACGGCATGGCAGTGCTTTCCGGCGTGGCTTCCGGCACGCGGAAGCGCACGCTGTCGAGGATGGCCTGCATCTCTTGGCTGGCAGCGTTAAACACGTCCACGCGCTGCGGGTCAACCACCGGTTCGCCTTCGGCATAGGCATAAAAAACGAAGTTGAGGCCGCCTTCCTGCACCCCGGCGAACCAGCCGCGTGTCGGCTCCAGTTCCGGGCATTCCACCGCCGAAAACTGCGTTCCGACCGCCGACAGCAGGCCAACGCGGTAGCTGCGCTGGTCGCCCGTGCCGATATTGCAGCCCTGTTCCAGCACCGCCAGCCGCAGCAGACGCAGCCCGTCCGACCACAAATCGGGCGCACCGGAGGCGCCGCCGTCCGGAAACGGGTCGCTGATGTTCGGGAAGCCCCACAGCACCACAATCGTACCCCGGCCTCCGGTCACGTTGCCCTGGTACACCGCTACCGGCACGCCGCGAATCGCACCGACATCGTTTAGCACCAGCACGTCGTAGCCGACGGTACGCCAACCCTCTGGCAGCGTGATGTCCAGCGGCGGAGGAATCCGTTCGCCCGCCAGCGCCGGCAGTGTGACCACAATTGGCGTCTCCGTCGCCCTTGGCGTGGCGGTGACGATCGTCGTGGCGGTCGTGGTACCGGGTCCGGCAGTAGGCGCCTGAGCCGTTAACGTGCTTGCCACCGCGCCCTGAATATCGGGCGTGGATGTCAGCGAAGCGACGCGGGTGGGCTGGCCGGTCGGCGTTGGCGCAGCCTGCGCGCAAGCGGCGAGGAGGGCGAGAGCGATGAGGTATGAGGTACGAGGTATGAGTGATAAGCAAGTTCCGAGTTCCGAGTTCCGAGTTCCGAATTTGAAAAACTGAAAACTGAAAACCGAAAACTGAGAACTGATGACTGGTAACTTTCCCATACTGATAACTTTCCCGCTGAGCGAACGTCATCCAACCGGCGTTTGCGTAACCGTTTGCAGCAGCAGGAACGCGCCCGCGCCGACGACGAGAATCAGGCCGATGATGATGAGATAGGTGGCAAGCCGCATCAGCCGCGCGATCTGCCGCAGTGCGAACCGCAGCGCGATAAAGCCAGCCGCGCCACCGGCGATCAGCAGCGGGATGAACCACCAGGGCCAGGGTTCGCCCAGGATGTACACGGTGAACAACCACACGATCACGCCGATCACCCCGCCGACGATACCATCCACAACCAGACCACGATTGGGCATCCGCAGCAGGTACATGATGATAAATGCCAGCAGGCCGACGGTGAAGACGGTGTTACCCAGAATGGCCGTGATCGCCGCCTGTACGTTAATCGGTTCGCCAGTGACAGCCGCGACAATCCCGGCGAAGATGCCCGCCAGCGTGATCTGGCGGAAGCCATCCGGCAGGCGGCCCCGCACGCCGGCGTACAGCGCCCGCAGCAGCGCCGCCACCGGCAGCAAATACTGCCCGCCCAGTTGCAGCAGTTCGGCCAGCGTTTGTTCGTTGATCGTCATGATGATACTTCCTTCTTGTTACCATTCCTGTAAGGGCGCACCGCCGTGCGCCCCTACACCATCTGAGCCGTAGGGACACGGCATGCCATGTCCCTACATCGTTATCCAGCACGGTTGCATACAAACTGCCATTACCCTAATGGCGTGGCGGTTGGCGCGCGGGTCGGCGCGGGTGGCGTTGCCGAACGGGGCGTAGCCGTTGGCGGAGGCAGGGTGGCGACATTCAGTTCCTTGTACAGGTTATCCGGGTTAAACAGGGAACTGCACGAAAACTGCCGCCGTTCGCCCCAACCGGACTGCCCGCCAGGGAGCTGCACCCGCAGCCAGCGACCGCTGCCATCCTGCGCGTCCACGACGACAGACACACCGCGTGGCACCGTGCCTACCACCTGAAGGCGCGCGTCCGGGCCGGCGTGGAGGGTTACTTCGCCGCGGGACGCGGCACATTCCGGGTTAATGACCGCGATATTCAGCGTTTGCTGGCGCGTGTGGCCGACTTCATCTTCGGCGGTCAGAGTCAGCGTGAATGGCTGCACCGGGATGCCGCTGATACCTGTGAGATTGGCCTGCGGGCCGAAGCTGGGGGGAATCGGCGCGTTGCTGAAGGCTTCCAGTCCGCTTAAGCTCGTCCGCACCGCGCCGGGGACATCCCAGCTAATATCCAGCGTTTGCACCACGTAACGCACTAACTGGGTCGGTGAAGTCGTAAAAAAGCCCTCTCCCAGCGGTTCGTACACGTACAGCGTTTGGGTGGCAACCGCCTGCTGGCTGCCGTTTCTGCCGGTCAGCGACAGCACCACGCTGCCGGTCAGGTTTTCCGTGTTCAGCGGCACGCCCGACGACAGGCCACCGGCGTTGGTCAGCACCGGTGTGCCGTCTACCGCCAGACTTAAATCGTTCACGTTCTGCGCCGACCAGTTGATGTCCACCACATCGCCCCGCGCCACCTGCGTGCTGCTGACGCTGAAACTAAGGATACGCGGCTGCGGCGATGGCCGCCCAAACAGGATTAACCCGACGATCACCCCCACAACCAGAACCGCACCCAGCAAACCCACCAGCGCGAAGGGCGTCCACGTGGGCAGCGCCGGGCGTTCGATAAACTGGCCGCGTTCCGCCACCAGGAACCGCGCAGCGTCATTTGACCGTACTACCACATCGAAGGGATACTGGCGCGGCTTGCCAAACAGCGCCGGATTTTTCGGCTTCACTTCCCCCTGCACCGTTAGCCGCTGGCCGGGCGCTAACGCTACCTGCGGCACGAGGATGTTAAAGCGCAGCCGGTCGTTCGGGTCGCGCCCGCTGATGGACAGCGGCAGCACGGCGCTGCCCTGGTTGTGCAGATGCAGGCGAAAGCGTTCGCTGCTGCGCACGCGGCGTGAGTCCAGCGCCATACCAAAGCCGGCGTAGGGCAGAATCCGCACCGTAAACTGCGCGTCCAGGTGGGCGTCCGGGTCGTCGCTCTGCGCCACCCGTACCGTGATCGGGTAATCACCCGGCTTGCTTTCCGGGCGGCGTAGCGGGCGGAAGTTAATCAGCACCTGCGACGTTTCGCCGGGGTTGATCGTCAGGCGCGGGCGGTCAATCCGCACCCATTCGGTGGGCATGCCGCTGGCGCTGACGATATAGCTGCATTGTTCCGTGCTGGTGTTGGTGATCGCAATTTCGGCGGTGGTATGCGCGCCGGGGGACACCGGAATATCCGGGTTAATCACATCAATGCGGAAGGCCGGCAGTTGCAGTTCGATGCGCTGGGTGGTTTCGTCCACCGCTTCAATCGGCTGCGTCGCCTGTTCTTCGATGTGGTGGTAAATCAGGCGCAGGTGGCCGATCTGGATTTCTTCGCCGCCGTAAATCGGGCGCGGCTGATTGGTTTCCAGTTTAACGCCATCCACAAACGTGCCATTGACCGAATCCAGATCAGTTATCAACACCTGCTCGCCGTCATGGGTGATGGTCAGGTGATAGCGCGAAATGGTGGAGGTGTCCAGCACAATGGTGTTGCCGCTGGAACGTCCAATCGAGACGT
Source organism: Chloroflexota bacterium (assembly GCA_016223085.1). Classification (GTDB taxonomy): domain Bacteria; phylum Chloroflexota; class Anaerolineae; order Aggregatilineales; family Phototrophicaceae; genus CFX2. The sequence continues at coordinate 49,792 of JACRPS010000017.1, read as the reverse complement.
TATTCTCTACCAGCGGGAACGTCATAAACAGGCCATCAGGCCAGAAAACATCCAGACGCCCATACGCCATACCCTGATTACTCCGACTGTGTTCCGGTTACGCGACTCATTGTAGCCCGCAGGCGGGTATAAGCAAAGTGTACGCGGCCAACGTCGGAGAAGCGTTGTGCGGTCGGTGGGGAGGTGTGGGATTAACGGCTGTCGCCAGTGTCTTCCTTATGCCGTTGGACCGCGTCGAGGAGATAGGTTAGTAGGCGCAGACTGTCCGTTACACGGCGCAGCATCGCATCATCCTGTCCGGCAGCATCCAGTTTGGTCAACTGCGCTTCGAGTGCGGCAATGTGTAGCAGCATGGTCTGGATGTCTGCCATGCTTAACGTGGTTAGCGCGGCAGCCAGCCCTCGCGCATCGTAGGGCAAAGCAGTCTTATCCCCCATAGCCGTGACTGTAACAATCCATCGCTAGTAGCCGCGAAATTCCGGGTTGGCAACATCAAATCGTTCCCGCCGTACCCGGCTGGCTTCCTGTTCCAGTTGACGCAGCGCCTCTACAACCGGTTCATCTCTCAGTTTAGCCTGGCGCAGGACGGCCAGCAGTTCCTGAGACAACTGCTCCAGAGCGCGTAGGTGTTTGTCAGACAGTGAATCCAGATTCATACAATACTCACTTTTATTACAGATTGGGTAAGCAACTTTCCGGCAGCATCCCTATAATCCGTCAACCGGCAACCGGGAGAGTAGATAAAGTTGCCAAAGAAAGGCAATCAGGAGCACGTCGTACAGTCGGCTAAGGCGATTTTGTACCTCGCTAAACACCATTATTACATGCTTCCCTTAATCTGTAAATGAGCAATTTGTACTTCCTGTAAATGACACACAAATATTTATTGAGTACGACTGGATGGCACATTACCAGCTATGGCGGAAAAGGCCGCCGGGCGGTTCATGCTGTAATACGGGAGAATCGGCGGAGACCCAGGCGATGACCAACCAAAAACCGGTTCCCCGGCTTGAAGTCCCTCTCTGCGTGCGGGGGATTTAGGGAGGGGTTAAAACAGGTCAAAATGATTTATGCACACCCCTCTGGCAACTGGAAACCGGTAGCCCCATTCCGTACCGCTTACGGAATGACGCGATTGTTGAGCATGTCATTAACGGCCTTCACCAGCCGCCGCAGTTCGGCCTCCAAATCCTCGGTGATGCCATCCTGAATTGCCGCCTCGCGGAACAGATCGCGGGCTTCGCGCAGGTCGGCCTGCCCACGCCGCAGCCGTGTCAGACCGGCGCGCATCTGCGACCGCGCGTCGCGGCTGGCCGGGCTGGTATAGTGCTGCGGGAAATCCCAGCCATGCAGCGAAGCCACCTGCTGCAAGGCCGAAATAAAGTCTTCGATATGGTCAATTTCCATTGCCGCGCCCGCCTGGAGCAGTTCTTTAAGCGCGCCGCTGAGAGTCGGCTCGATGCCAAAGTCCAACTGCGTGATGTCGCGGTAGCGGGCTTCCGCGTCCGTGATGTTGCCCGGCTGCGGGCGCAGCGTGGTTTTGAGGGGCGACAGGCCGGTGAAAATGGGGTACAGGATGCCCACGCACAGGTTGTGAATGTCCATGCGGTAGAACTGGCGGTCGCTGCCGTTATGCGGGTCAAGCTGGCGCGAACTGTTGAAGTCAATGATATGAAGCTGCGTACCGTCCCAGTAGACGTGCTCCAGCTTGTGGTCGAGGTAGACAATGTGTTTGATGTGGGCGGCGCGCAGGATTTCGGCAAACTGGAGCGCCAGCGCCAGCCCTTCTTCGCTGGGCAGCCGCCAGCGCGAGCCGGCCTGGTTCGGCTTCATCAGGTACAGCAGATTGTTGGTGCGCGGCAGATTTTGCAGCGCCAGATAAGGCCGCCAGCCGCGCCCGGCATAGTCCGGCATGGCCTGCACAAAACCAAGCACGTCGCGCTGGAAGGTTTTTAACTCGCCGTCGGTCGGGAATTCCTGCGTGTTGGACAGGTAGCCGCAGTCCAGCAGATCAACGACATAGGGGTTATCCGCCAGCTTGGTCAGCAGGTCAGCCTCATTGGCGAAGGCGCGGTATTCCCAACGGATGTCGCCGTCCGCAGAAAGATGCTCCGCGCGCATGACCTTCAGCGCTACCAGATGGCCTACCCGCCGGTCCAGCGCGTCCAGCACGCGCGCGTAGTGGCCGAGCGCGAAAGTGTCGTTGAAGTTATCCACGCGGTAGATGTCAACCAGATTGGGCATGTCCTGTGTCCATGTGCATTTATCCCAAATTCCAGGGATATTTTGGGATATAACGGACTCTACCACGTTCACTGCCAATCGAACAGGGCATTTTGTCCACCGTTTCCGCGACGTTTCAGTCCAGAAACGTTAACAGCCTTCAGTGTTGCCAGCGCCGGATTTGCACTATAATGGAAAAAATCCGTCTGTGGCAGGAGTCCATCGGCATGGGGAATCCGGGGCCGTCCGTTCGCTTACGCAGCAGCGCCCGTACCAGCACCGGCCAGGTGCGCGAAAACAACGAAGATAACATCCATCTGTGGGCGCGTGGGCCGTATGTCCTGGCCGTTGTTGCGGACGGCATGGGCGGCGCGGCTGCCGGCGAAGAAGCCAGCCGGCTGGCGGTGGAAGCGATTGGCAGCGGCCTGGTTGGCGATGTCCCCCGGCAGGAAACGCTGGAAGTGCTGGGCGACGACCAGTTGGCGTACCACCTGCGGCAGGCGATACAGGAAGCCAACGACCGCATTGTTGAAAAGGCGCAGTCCGCACCGGAGTTCCGCGGCATGGGCACGACTGTCACGCTGGCGTTTGTACGCGGCACGTCCGCCGCGTTTGCCCACGTGGGGGACAGCCGCGCCTATCTGGTTGATGGTGACGATGGCCGCATCACCCAGATTACGTCTGACCACAGCTTTGTTGAGGCGCTGCTGACCGCCGGGCATATCACCCGTGAGCAGGCTGAAGAACATCCGATGCGGAATGTCCTATATCGGGCGCTGGGGCAGGCCGAAGACGTTGACATTGATCTGTATTACAAACACCTGCACGTGGGCGACCGGCTGGTGCTGTGCTCCGATGGCCTGACGCGCCACGTCAAGCCGGATGAGATCGCGCGCATCGCGCTGGAGCAGCAGAACCCGGATGCCGCCAGCCAGCGCTTGATTGACCTGGCAAACGAACGTGGCGGCGAAGATAACGTCAGCGTGATTGTGATCGCAGTGGAGGCCAGCGCGCCCCCCAACCCACCCAAAAACGCGATGGCGATTGAAGACGAGGAAGAAACGCTGATTCTGAAAAACCGGGTGGAAGTCCGCAAGCGCCGGCAGGAGACAACCAGCGAAACGAAGCTGACGCCCGGTACACCCCCGTCGGACACACCGCCGGACGAGCGCAAAATGAGCGCCGAGCGATTGAGCGACGACGAAGACCCGGACGATCCCAATACGCTGCCGGTCCTGGACCGTGCCTGGCAGTCCCGCAGCGACCAGACCCTTTATGAGCATCGCGCACCGCCACCCGACCGGAGACAGGGAAAGCAGGGTGAAGGCCGCGATAACCTGATGCCTGAACAATAAATGACTGGTGTCACTTTTCGCGTTGAGCCGGTAGACGACCGGCGTTTACCAGACGGCCAGGCCGCCTGGGTCGAGGCGCTGCTGTCGCAGTACGTGCTGCTGCTGGAAACCCTGTCCGGTGATGAACTGGCGCTGTACCGCCACACCTGGAAGCAGATGGCGCGGCATAACGCGCCGGTGGTGGCGCGGTCGCTGCTTCAGCCGGGGCAGACGGTACACCGCGTGCAGCAGATTATCATCCACCTGAACGCCTGCAAACTGCTGTGGTTTGACGATGACCTGCGCGCCATCCTGCAATGCCCGCCGTTTTCCGTGCTGCACACGGCGCACGAGGTCAAAGCATTTGGCTGGGACCGCAGTTACACCTGTTCGTTTCTGGATATGCCGCTGACGCTGCTGATTTACGGCCCCAACGTGTGGCTGACCTGCGCCAGCAAATGCCCCCGCAGTGGTGAAACGCTGTCGTTCCGCGTGCGGATGACCGAGGATTTCCGGCTGGAAGCCGATACACCGTTCCAGGACTGGCGCGTGTGGCTGCCGCTACCGGATACGCCCGCGACCGACGCCTACCCGGATTTTTACCGCCTGCGCCCCCGCATCAACGCTTTTTACTCCCCGGCTGATCTGGACACACACCGCCAGTACCACACCGGTGACGCCGGCGTGGTCTATACCCTGCCACAGTCGCTATATCTTAGCGAATGTCTGCTGGGAGTTTACCGCTTCGCCGCCATCTAACCGCCTGCGGAAAATAACCGTAAACTGCGTTGGTGTTATGCAGTGGCACGGCGCCGCCGCGTCACCCTCGGATAAGCGCGCTTCTTTCAGAAGTGTTGTATAATCGAACCTGCGTGGACAAACGGTTTATTAACCTTAAGGATTGGGCTGTATGGCTGATCGCCCACCAAAAAATAACATTATCCCGGATGAGCCGGAATTTACCGGCGGCTGGCGCAAGCCGCAGCTACCGGGCACGTGGCGCCCGGTCCGGCGGCGCGAAGAACCGGCCTGGCGGCGGACGGCCACCGTGAAGAATCTCCAGACCGCCCCGACTACTCAGGGCGGCTGGCATCTGCCCCGGCCCGAAGACGCGCTGGGAGTGGCCGAAGCGGAAGCGCCAGCGCCGCCCGCGCCCACCGAGGAACGCCCCGACGAACTGGCGTTGATTGAAGCCGCCCAATCCGGCGCTGTGCCGGCTACCCCAGCCGAAGCAGCCAAACCGGCCCCACCGCCGGAAGATTTCGATCTGTCGGATTCACAGAGCCTGCTGCAACTGGAACAGGCGTCCGCCGGGGAAGCCGCCACGCCGGCACTTGAACCCGCGGAAGAAGATGAAGACGCCTTCAGCATGAGCGAACTCATGGCGCTGGCGAGTCTGGTGGAGCAGCCACCGAAGGCGACAATTGTGCCGGGGGTATCGCCCGCGCCGTCGCTGTCGGACACCGGCGCGCGCCCGGCGACCGAGCCGATCACGCCAGTCACGGAGGAGCAGGCGCTTGACCCGGCGGAATACGCCCGCCGCCAGTTGGAGCAGCTTTCCGCCGAACCGGGCGTGCAGCCCGCCGCTACCGGCGCCCAGCCGGCGGCAGCAGCGGCTGAAGCCGAGGAGGACCCGGCGGCCTATGCCCGCCAGCGGCTGCAGGAACTGGGCATCACCGGTGCTGCTGTGACCGGCGCGCAGCCCGCACCGGCAGCCGCGCCGCTGACCCCCGAAGAACAGGACCTGTCCCGGCGCTTCCGCGAAACACAGGAGCAGGTTCGGGTGCTGCGGCAGCAGTATCAGAACGGCCAGATCACCCGTGACCAGCTTCAGGCGCAACTGCGCCAGTTGATGATTCTCGACAACAACCGCAACTGGTGGATGATGGGGCTGGAAACCGATACCTGGTACCGGTTTGAAAACGGCCAATGGGTGGTGGCAACGCCGCCTGTGCCGTTGAGCGATACCGGCGTCATGCCCCGCGCGGAAGGCTACAGCCCGGCGGTGGGCATGACTGAATTTACACCCGGCCAGGAGGTTTCGCCCGCGCCCGGCGTGAGCATGGATTACACCCAGCCCAGTGCCGCGTTCCGTTCGCCTGCCGACGAATTCAGCGTGGATGAAAGCCCGCTGCCCCGCGCCGTACCGATTCAGGACCCCGACCGCACCGTCGTGGGCACAGCGGGCGCGTACCTCGACCCCGTGCGCGACTTTGAAGCGGAAACCATCCCCGCCGCCGGGATCGGGCAGGAGACGGTGCCCAACCCGCGCGTCAGCGTATACAGTTCGATTCCCGCGCCCGCGCCTGCTGGCGCTGAACCGCTCTACGATGTGGAAGCTGCCGCGCCGACGGCGGAGGAAGTCGTCGCCCGCGCCCGTCAGCGCACGGCGATGAACATCCTGCGCTTCGCGCTGGTCGGCGTTGCGGCGGTGCTGCTGCTGTTCGCCTGCGGTATCGGTTTTATCCTGGTGCAGTATTCCAATATCGCCAACCAGTATCAGGCGCAGATCGCGGCGCTGGCAAACTACCAGCCGGAATTCCAGACCGTTCGGGTGTTGGATGTCAACGGCGACCTCATCACCACGCTGACCAGCCAGCAGGGCGGCGCGCGCACCGACGTGCCGCTGGAGCGAATTTCGCCGTTTATGATTCACGCTGTTGTCTCCCAGGAAAACGAGCGCTTTTTTGAAGACCCCGGCTGGGACTGGGTGGCGATCTTCCGCGCCTTTTTGCAGAACCTCGGTTCCGGGCAGGTGGAATCCGGCGCAAGCACCATCACGCAGCAGATCGCGCGGCAGTTGGTGCTGCACGACTCAACGGTTTCACCGCAGCGCAAGCTGGAAGAAATCGTGATCGCGTCGCAGATCGCGCAGCAGTACAGCAAAAACGACATCCTGGAACTATACCTGAACGAGATTTACTTCGGCAACCAGAATTACGGGGTGGAAGCGGCCTCGCAGTTCTATTTTGACCACAGCGCCAACGACCTGAACCTGCCGGAAGCGGCGCTGCTGACCGCCATGATCGCCGCGCCTGCCACCTATGACCCGGTGCGGCACGGCGGCGAGGACCTCGCCACCTACAGCGTTCGGCGTGAAGCCACGCTCGACCGTATGGACAGCGTGATCGCCAAAATGGTGGAAGTTGGCTGCCTGCAGTTCCAGCACGCGCCGTACCTCAATGAGCCGTTCTGCATCACACCCGCCGTCGTCCAGCAGGCCGCCGCCCAGAAAGCTGCCGTCGAAGCGCGCAACTACCGCCCGCGCGACGTGAGCTTTAAATATCCGCACTTCGTCCAGTTTGTGCAGCAGATGGTGGAACGCAACTACGGCCCCGGCGAAATGTACCGGCGCGGCTTTGTTATCCGCACCACGCTCAACCCGGCGATTCAAAACGTGGCCGAAACCGCGCTCGAAAACCGGCTGGCGCAGATTGTGAACACCGGCGTCAACACCGGCTCGGTCATGGTGACCGACCCGCGCAACGGCGCGATTCGGGCGATGGTGGGCAGCCCGGACTTCAACGACGAGCAGATTGACGGCCAGGTGAACGGCGCGCTGACCTGGCAGCAGCCCGGTTCCGCCATCAAGCCGGTAGTTTATCTGGGCGCACTGGAAGGCATAGTAGACCCCAACACCGGCCAGGCGCGCTATATGACTCCGGCAACGATTCTGTGGGATGTGCCCACCACGTTTAACACCACCCCGCCGTATGCGCCGGTCAACTTCGACGGCCAGTTCCGGGGGCCGGTGCCGCTGCGGTATGCGCTGCAGGGCAGCGTCAACGTACCGACGGTGAAGGTATTTGACTTCATCGGCGTCGCCAAGTTCCAGGACGTGGCGGGGCGGCTGGGGCTGCGCTTCCCGGAGAACGCGCAGTTCGGACTGGCGACGGCGCTGGGTGCGGTGGAAGTCACGCTGTACGACATGATGATCGCTTACGGCACGCTGGCGAACGACGGCCAGCGTGTGCCGCTGTACGCCATCGAAAGCATCACCGACTCGAACGGCACGCCGGTTCCCCTGCCGGATCGTCCCACGCCGGTGCAGGCGGTACAGCCGTCAGTGGCCTTCCTGATGCAGAATATCCTTAGCGACGATACCGCCCGCGCCGGTTCGACCTTCGGCGAAGGCGGCCCACTGACGGTACAGGGGCTGCCGCGCACCAATTACGTCGCTGCCAAGACCGGCACGACCAACCAGAACCGCGATCTGTGGACGGTCGGTTTTACCAGCAATGCGGTAGTCGGCGTGTGGTTGGGCCGGCCTGACGACGCGCCCACCTTTGTGCAGGGCGGCGGTTATGCGGTGGTCGCGCCGCTGTGGAACGAAGTGATGCAGGCCACGCTGCGGACGATGCCCGCGCCGCAGCCGTTTACCAACCCCGGCGGCGTGGTCGAAGTGCAAATCTGCCCGCTGACCGGCACGCTGCCGACGCCCAACTGCCCGTCGCTGCGCAACGAACTGTTCCTGGCGAACCAGCCGCCGCTGCCCGCCGAGCAATCATTTGTGCGGCAGGTGGCGATTGACACCTGGACCGGCTTGCAGGCCAACCAGTACTGCCCGGACAATCAGGTCGTTGGCACGTACATCAACATTGACGACCCGACGGCGGTTGCCTGGCTGAACACCCCTGCCGGACAGGCGTACCTGCGCCAGTTGGGTGTGACCGGCGGCACGATTGAAACCGTCCCACCGGCAGCCTGCGACCTGAACACCGAAATCCCGATTGCCCGCATCACCTCGCCGGCAGAAGGCCAGCAGGTCAGCGGCGTGGTGCAGGTGACGGGGTCGGCCTCCGCCAGCACGCTGAACCGCTACCAGCTTGAGGTGGCAACCACAGGAACGAACAACTTCACCATCGTGTCCGGGCCAACCACGACGCCGCAAACGTCCGGCGTGCTGGGGACGTGGGATACCACGCGCTTCCCGAACGGCACCTACACCCTGCGGCTGGCGATGTTCGCCAATAACGGCGGGTTCCTGTACCGCACGGTAACGGTGAACGTGGTCAACGTCCCGCCAACACCCACGCCGACGCCGTTTGTGCCGGTGCAGCCGACGCAGCCGCCGGTGGTCATCCCGCCGACCATCCCGTTTGAGCAGATCACGCCGCTGCCGTTCGAGCCGGTATCGCCGCCGTAAGACACCGAAATCGTAGGGACACGGTATACCGTGTCCCTACATCCCGTTACAGGCACCGCGCCGCCCACATCATGCCGCGCCGCATCAGTTCCAGCGTCTGCGGCATCTGCACGATGTTCGGCTGGTGGCCGAGGCTGCAATAAAACACCCGCCCCTCGCCCCACCGTATAAACCGTGTATTTCACACCGTCGTTGCCCGGGTGTGCCACCCACTGGCTGCCGGTCATAAACTGGTAATCCGGTTCATTGCGGAACGAATCACACATCCCGCCATGCAGCCCGGCCAGCCCCACGCCGCCGCGCACCGTCTTGTCACTCAAGCCATACATCGCATTCACCACCTGCACGGGGTAGCCATACACCAGCAGCGAGAGCACGATCAAAACAACACCGCCTGCTTCAGGCGATACAACGCTATCCCGTGCGGCTGAATGAACGTTCGCCATCCCGGCGGTGCATGACAAAGTGACGTTCGGCAATTACGACGTAATTGTGCAGGCGATGGATGGGATGCGCGTCTCCAAAGTGCGGTTTGTGAAGCAGCGGGTGGAGGCCGGGCGGCATGGTTCGGACGGCAGCCAGCCGGACGTTTGAGCGCATGGTGTATAATCAGGGCGGCTTTTTACGTGGAGTTTTGACGCCATGCACCTGTTTCGCTGTGCGCTGGTGGTGCTGGTCATGCTTCTGGCAGCCTGCGCGCCTGCCGGAAGTGCGGTCCAGATCACTCGCGAACCTCTCATCTCGCCCACACCGGCGCCAACTGTCACCGTGCCCACGCTGGCCCCTACGCTGGAAGTCACCAACACTGCGCCGCTGACTCTGGCAATCTGGTGGCCGGAGCCGCTGTCGCCGGTAGATGATCTCCGCGTGTCTACCGTTTTATCGGAGCAGACCGCCGCCTTTGAAGCGCAGTCCGCCGGGGTTGTGGTCGAAACGCGCCTGAAGAAGCCGCGCGATCTGGGCGGCATCATGGAGACGCTGCGCACGGCGAGCGCGGTCGCGCCCGGCGCGCTGCCCGATTTAACCCTGCTGCGCCGCGAAGACCTGCTGGAAGCCGTGCAGATGGGATTGGTGCAGCCGCTGGAAGGCCGCGTATCGTCGGCGATCATCGGAAACCTGTACACGGCGGCGCTGGAACTCGGCCAGGTGAACGGCCAGCTTTACGGGCTGCCTTACGTGCTGGACGTGCAGCACATCGCTTACTGGGGGGATTTCCCCAGCGGGGACTTTGCCACCTTCGACACGGTGCTGGAACGCGGGCGATCATATGCTTTTGCGGCCAGTGCCAGTACGGGTATCAGCCCCGTGTTCCTGCTGCAATATCTGTCTGCCGGCGGCAGCCTGGCCGACCTGAGCGTTGGCGAGGTGAATGCCGACGCGCTGCGGGCCGTGCTGCGCTTTTACGAACAGGCTGTTTCCGCCGGTATCATTGATCCGGTTGTCTTAAACTACACCTCGGCCAACGATTACCTGGTGGCACTGCAAAGCCGGACCATCCCGGCAGGCGTAGTTTCATCTACCACCTACCTCCAGTTGGGCGTCAACGGGCAGCCGCTGGCCTTTGCGCCGATTCCCGTGCCGGCCAGCCAGCCGACAACCATCCTGAACGGCTGGATGTGGGTGCTGACTACCACCAACACCGATCGGCAGGCGGTTGCCTCCGATTTCCTGAACTGGATGCTGGACGTAACCCGCCAGAGCCAGTACAGCCAGGCGGCGCACATGCTGCCCTCGCTGCGGGCTTCGCTGCGGCAGGCCGGGATTAACGCTGCTTATGCCGATTTTGTAACGCAGTTGCTGGGAAATGCCGTGCTGCCACTACCGGAAGCATCCGGGTCGGCGACAGCGCGGGTGTTACAGGATGCGCTGGTTGCAGTACTCAACGGCCAGCGCACGGCAGAGGAAGCGGCGCAGGACGCGCTGAACCAGCTCTCCGGCTGATTAGCGCACGCTGGCATGGTTCAGGGCGCTGGTCAGCTTGTCGAGGTTGATCGGCTTGGTCAAATAGCCATCGGCGCCGGCGGCTTCCGCCTCTTTCGTCATGGGCGGCGAAAAAGCGGAGATCATGATAATCCGCGCGCCGCGCGTCTGGTCTTTCTGGCGCAGTTCGCGGCAGAGTTCCAGCCCGTTGGCGTCCGGTAGCATGATGTCCAGCAGAATAACCTCAGGTTCCTCATACGCCAGCTTATCCCACATCTGCCGACCGGAGAACGCCCCTACCGGGCAGTGGCCGATCAGACTGAGAAAGGTGCTTAACATTTCAACGGTCAGGTGTTCGTCGTCTACAACCAGCACTTTTGCCATTAGTTAGTTTTCCGTTTGTAAGCGGACTCAAACGCAGTGTAGCGAATGACCCGCTTCCCTTCAAACAGGACTATAGTCAGGGCAAGCCTGCGAACGATTTCTCGTAAATCCGGTGCGTTTTGTAGATGGTTGAGCCAAAACTGAGCGCGATGCTGACCATGTTTTCGTTCGCTTCCAGAATCCAGCCTGAATCGGAATGCTGGATATGCGGGTCGGCCAGCAGGGCTTCCAGCACGTGATAATAGAGCACGGCAGCCACCCCCTTGTCGCGGAACTCCTCCTTGACCCCCATCAGCGGGATACGCGCCGTGTCAATCACCGGCCTGATCTTCCAGTACCACAGCGCCTTCAGCAGCGAGACCACCTCCGGCACGCCGGGGCGGGGATAGACCTTGTGCAGCACCTGGTTGAAGTCCGGCACCGCCATCACAAAGCCCGCTGGCTGGCCGTTCACCTCGCCAAAAAACGCCTTGTCGGCATCAAAGAACTGCCCCAGGCTGTCCACCATCGCGTCCAGCTCACGGGGAGTCATTGGCACAAAGCCCCAGTTTTTGTCCCAGGCCGCATTGTACAGTTCCTTAAACAGCGCAAACTCGGTTTTCAGGTTTTTGGCATCAATCTTACGCACCGTGATTTTGTTGCGTTTCATCACGGCATCGGTCAGGCGCTTCAGGCGCTCGCCAGTCTTGTGTTCTGCCGCGCCCTGCCGACTGAGGTGGAAGCTGTACAAGTCCATCGCCTTGTGGAAGCCGGCGTTTTCCACCAGCCGTCCATAATAGGGATAGTTGTATGGCATCAGCAGCACCGGGCGGGTGAAGCCATCCACCAGGATGCCGCAGTCCTCGTGAGTGGTGAAGGTCTGCGGCCCACGAATCGCGTCATAACCGCGCGCTCCCACCCAGTCGGCGGCGGTATTCAGCAGCGCGGTGGCGGCTTCGGGGTCGTCATAAACCTCGAACGCGCCAAACCAACCGACATGTTCGTTGTGGAACTGGTTATGGCGGTGGTTGATAAAAGCGGCAATCGTCCCAACGATTCGGTCGCCGCGCCAGGCCGCAAAATAATCCCCTTCCATGTATTCCGCCCAGGCTGGGTTTTTGTGTTTATCCAGCAGGTCGCGCCGCATCGAAAGCAGCGGTGGCACCCAGTTCGGGTCGCCCTTGTAGAGCGTCCAGGGGAATTCAAAAAAGGCTTTAAAATCGGCGGCAGTCTCAACTTTGCGAACTTGGACGGCGTTCATGGTGCAGCTTTCAGGTGTGTTTCAGTGGCGACCGTTAATTGTTACTCGGTTTTAGCAGCGGCGCAAATCTGGCCGCAGCGACATAAGACAGTAGGGACATGACGCCGTGATGTTCCTACAATACGGCATACAACTTCAGCCGTCATGGATAAATTTCACCTTGACAGCCCACGACCGCTTTGCTACCATTTTCACCATTCCTTCCACAGTAGCTCAACGGCAGAGCAATCGGCTGTTAACCGATGGGTTCCTGGTTCGAATCCAGGCTGTGGAGTGCTGAAGCCAGCCTTTCCAACCCCGGAAAGGCTTTTTTGTTGCTCCTTCCCGGCGTGTTGCTGCCGTCGCCACTTCCACGCCGGCTGTCACGATGCTGTCACGCGGCTGCCGTATATTGCCATCACCTGCCGGACGGCAAAACTACCTGCCGTTTCCGGCACGGGACGCAACAGGTTTACAGGGACGAGGAGGGAGAAGCGTTATGTACGCCGTGAGGGCAGCGAACACGACGGGGCGGTATGATCTGCACCATATGGACGAGGCATTGGCGGCGTTTCGCCGGGACTACCCGGCCTTCGACTCCACCCGCCGGCTGGATGACCTGCGGGCATTCGAGTATGCCCGTCTCGACCGGCTGGGGCACGTATACCTCGATTATACGGGGGGTGGCCTGTACGCCGAATCACAACTGCGCGACCATCTGGCGCTACTCAGCAACAGCGTCTTTGGCAACCCGCACTCCAAAAACCTGACCTCACTGGCAATGACGGAACAGGTTGAGCACGCCCGTGCGTACGTGCTGCAATACTTTAACGCCTCTCCTGACGAATACCTGGTCATCTTTACGCCGAATTCCACCGGCGCGCTGAAGCTGGTGGGCGAGGCCTATCCGTTTGGTCCTGGGGATACCTATCTACTGACGTTTGATAATCACAACTCCGTCAATGGCATCCGCGAGTATGCCCGTTCGCGCGGCGCCGCCGTGACCTACATCCCGGTACTGCCGCCCGACCTGCGCGCTGATGAGGCGGCCCTTTTCAGAGGGCTGGATGCGGCGACGCCGGGCAAAAACAACCTGTTTGCTTATCCGGCGCAGTCCAACTTTTCCGGCGTTCAGCATCCGCTGGAGTGGATCGCCGAGGCGCAGGCCAGAGGGTGGGACGTATTGCTCGATGCCGCATCGTTTGCGCCGTCAAACCGGCTCGACCTGAGCCGGTGGCATCCTGACTTTGTGGACATCTCGTTTTATAAAATCTTCGGCTACCCAACCGGCAGCGGCTGCCTGCTGGCCCGCAAAGCGGCCATCGAAAAACTACGCCGCCCCTGGTATGCCGGCGGTACAATCACCTTTTCGTCAGTCGTGGCCTTCGATCATTATCTGACACCCGGCCCGGCCAGTTTTGAGGATGGCACGGTAAATTATCTGAGCCTGCCCGCCGTCGAAATCGGCCTGAAGTATATCGAGTCCATCGGCATTGATCTGATTCACACCCGTGTAATGTGCCTGACCGGCTGGCTGATTGACCAGTTGATCCACCTGCGCCACAGCAACGGTCGTCCCGTGATTCGGCTGTATGGCCCGCCAAATACGGACCGGCGCGGGGGGACGGTTCAGGTCAACTTCTTTGACCCCGACGGCAATCTGTTGGACTGTAACCGCATCGAAGCACTGGCGAACGAACGCGGTATCTCGCTGCGAGCGGGCTGCCACTGTAACCCCGGCGCGCGTGAAGTGGCGTTAGGCTTCACGAAAGACGATCTGGCCCCCTGCTTTGCCAACAAGGACCGCCTGACGTTGGAACAGTTCCTGCACGTGATTGACGGCAAAACCACCGGGGCACTGCGCGCCTCGATTGGCCTTGCCACCACATTTGCCGATGTTTACCGGTACATGGCGTTTGCCGAAACCTTCGTGGACTGGCGTGTGATGGACTAATTGTGCTGAACGCACTGGATTGGTTGAATCCGCCTCGCGTCGGCGAGGCGTTTTTGTTATCCTCGTTTTGTGCTGCGCATATGACAGACGTACTGAGTTGGTATCTACACCTGACAGGATGTCATGGAACAGCCCATCCAGAATTTTTACCCCGATGAGGTTTCCATCTGTTACGGCTGTGGCCGGCTGAACGAACACGGCCTGCACGTTCAGACCTACTGGAACGGCGAGGAAGGCGTGGCGCGGTTCACGCCCAAACCCTATCACACAGCCTTTCCCGGCTTTGTCTACGGCGGTTTGATCGCCAGCCTGATTGACTGCCACAGCATGGGCACGGCTATCGCAGCCACCTATCATGCCGAAGGCCGCGCGCCGGGCAGCGAGCCGGAAGTCACTTATGTCACCGGCAATCTGAACGTATCCTACCTGAAGCCAACACCGATCAACACCGAACTGGTGCTGCGCGCACGCGTGACCGAACTCACGCCTCGCAAGGCGCTGGTGAGCGTGTCGCTCCTGGCCGGCGATCAGGAATGCGCGCGCGGGGAGGTGGTCGCGGTGCGGGTGAAATCACGGGCGAAGATGGGGTAGTTGCCAGAAAGAAAGGACCATTTAAGCCGCTCCAACCCGCCAGCAGCACGACGAAACAGCGGCTCGTCTTCTGTTCTTCCTGACTGGAAACTGACAACTGAAAACTGGGAACTATTCTGACCGCTTCCGGTTCATCTCGTAAATAATCCGCAGGCCGTCGAGCGTCAGTTCCGGCGCGATGGTTTCAATCACGTTGGTATGCTGGTTAAACAGCGGCGCTAACCCGCCGGTGGCGATCACCTTGATCGGGTCATCGTTCATTGCCTGCTTAATTCTCCCCACTAATCCCTCGACCAGCGCCACATAACCCCAGAAGATGCCGGACTGCATGGCGTGAATCGTGTTGGTGCCGATGGGGCTGGGCGGCGGACACAGGTCTACTTTATGCAGCTTGGCGGTGTGTGTCACCAGCGCGTCATGCGCGATACCGATGCCGGGAGCGATCGCACCGCCGCTGTACGCGCCATCCCGCGAAATCACGTCAAACGTCGTCGCCGTGCCGAAGTCAATCACAATCGCTGGGCCGCCATAGAGCGCCACGACTGCCGCCGCGTTCACCAGCCGGTCGGCGCCGGCCTGCTCCGGCTGGTCAATGGCGATTTTGATCCCCATCGGCGTTTGGTTGGTCACCACCAGCGGCAGCAGTTTGATGTACTGCTCGACCAGTTCGATAAACACTGGTGTAAGCTGCGGGACGACGCTGGAGATGACGACGCCGCTGATGGCGCGGTAGCCCAGGTCGGCATCACTGAGGAAATTCCGCACCAGCACGGCGTATTCGTCCGGCATTTTGTCCGGCACGGTGCGCGCCCGCCACGACAGCGCCCAAGAATTATCGCGCCACAGACCGAAGTGAATATTCGTGTTGCCGATGTCAATCGCAAAAAGCACGAGGGTTTATCCTTCAAAAATGGCGCTGACGGGGAGGCTGAACCCCGGCAGCACGTCCGCGCCGTCAAGAATATCATTGATGCCCAACGTCTTTACATCTTCTTTCGACAGGTATACCTCGACCTGCTTTTCTTCCGGGAACACCAGCCACACCAGCCGTGTGCCATAGGTGATATATTTTTCGGCCTTCCGGCGCATCTCACGTTTGGAGTCCGTTGGTGATTTCACTTCAACGGCGAAATCCGGCGGAACCGGCGCTTCACGTTCCGGTTCTTCCGGCAGCCGCGCTTTCGAGATGTAACCCACGTCGGGGTTAAAGGTGTCTATATCCGACATGATGTAACCGCCGGCTTCCCCGGTTACGTAGCCGATGGGATTGTCTCGAAGATATAACTTGACATGGAATCCAATGTTGTATCCGATGCGAGATGGCGTAAAACTCGGCACTTTTTCAACAATCTCCCCGTCAATGAGTTCCAGAATTTTATTGCGGTTTTCGGGCAAGTCGGCAATCGCCCGGTATTCGGCTTGTGAAATGACCTTCTTTTGAATAACCATTACCACGCACTCCAGTGATACGCTTGCTGAGATTATTATATACTTCGTGAGGACATCTAACGACTGCTGGCATTGCCGATACTGATTGATCTTTTTGGATAACACCCCTCGCCTCTTGCCTTACCTCGCGGTACAATAGAACGAAAATTCAACTCGAAACCGACCTACTGTAAATCTTATGGCAGCCTTCACACCTTCCGAACACATTCAGCATATCCTTGCCAGCCTGCCGACCAAACCCGGCTGTTACCTGATGAAAGACGAAACGGGCAAGGTCATTTACGTGGGCAAGGCCAAAAAGCTGCGCAACCGCGTCCGCAGCTATTTTAATTCCAGCGCCGAGGCGTACCCCAAAACGCTGCGCCTGCGCGAGCAGATCGCCGATATTGAGGTGATCGTCGCGGAAACGGAAGTCCAGGCGCTGATTCTGGAAGAAACGCTCATCAAGCGTCACCTGCCGCGCTTCAACATCATGTTGAAGGACGACAAACGTTACCCGTACATCAAGGTCAACTGGCAGGAACCATTCCCGAAGGTGGAAACGACGCGCCGGGTGGAGAAAGACGGCAGCCGCTACTTCGGGCCATATACGGCGATGTGGGCGGTGCAAAATACACTGCGCACGCTGCGGAAGGCGTTCCCCTATCTGACGTGCGACCGCGTGATTACGGGCAACGACGAGCGCGCCTGCCTGTTTTACGACATCAAACTGTGCAACGCGCCGTGCATCGGGGCGGTCAATCAGGAGCAGTACCGCGCCATGATCGCTGAACTAATGGACGTGCTGAGTGGCAGGTCGGAGAAGGTGATGGCGCGGCTGAACCACGAAATGCAGCAGGCCGCCGAAAACCTCCAGTTCGAGAAAGCGGCTGCCATCCGTGACCAGTTGAAGGCGATTGAGTACATCAACCAGCGGCATAAGGTCGTGAACCCGAAGATGACCGACCATGACGTGATCGCCGTCGCCCGCGACAAAAACGACGCCTGCGTGCAAATCCTGTTTATCCGCAACGGCAAGCTGGTCGGCAGCGACGCGCGGATGCTTGGCGGCGCGGAAGGTGAGCCGGACGAGGAAATCCTCAGCCAGTTTCTGACGCAGTTTTACAGTGACGTGGCCGAAGTGCCGCACGAGATCATCCTGCCGAACGAGGTGGAAGAAGCGCGCATCATCGAGCAGTGGCTGAAGGACAAACGTGGCGGGCAAAAGG
Source organism: Chloroflexota bacterium (assembly GCA_016223085.1). Lineage (GTDB taxonomy): Bacteria > Chloroflexota > Anaerolineae > Aggregatilineales > Phototrophicaceae > CFX2. Next base: position 32,364 of record JACRPS010000017.1, on the reverse strand, counting down.
TGACGATCACCGTGCCGCAGCGTGGCGACAAACACGCGTTGATTAAAATGGCCGAAGAAAACGCCAGTGAAGCCCTGCGCATGATTCGCGCCCAGTGGGAAGCCGATACTCACAAACACGAGCAGGCCTTGGCCGAACTTCAGGAAGCGCTGAAGCTGCCGGCGCCGCCGAACCGCATCGAGTGTTACGACATCAGCACAACGCAGGGCACGGCGATTGTCGCCAGCCGCGTGGTGTTCGTGCGCGGCGCGCCGCGCAAAAGCGAGTACCGCCGCTTTAACATCCGCACCGTCAGCCACGCCGGCCCGGACGATTACCAGTCCATGCGCGAGGCGCTGACGCGGCGCTTCCACCGCTACCAGGACGCGCAGCAGGCTGACGCGCCGACCGACCCCGCAAAAACGGATACTGACGAAACCTGGCGTCTGCTGCCCGATCTCCTGATGATTGACGGTGGCAAGGGGCAGTTGGGCGTTGGTGTCGAGGTGCTGAAGGAGTTCGGCCTGTTTGGCCGCGTGCCGGTGGTGGCGCTGGCGAAGCAGTTTGAAGAACTGTACGAGCCGGATAACCCCAACCCGATCATCCTGCCGCGCCGCAGCCAGGCGTTATATCTGGTGCAGCGCGTCCGTGACGAAGCGCACCGTTTTGCCATCACGACGCACCGCAACCAGCGCACCAAAATCGGCATGGCAAGCAAGCTGGAAACAATCCCCGGCGTCGGCCCCAAGCGGCGCAAGGCGCTGCTGAAAGCGTTTGGTAACTCGATTGACGCCATCAAGGCCGCCAGCGTGGACGAACTCACCGCTGTGCCGGGCATCACTGAGCCGCTGGCGCAGACGATTAAAGCGTCCCTGTAACGAGCGAATTCACGAAACCTTCACCGAAACCGCGTTGCGAATTTCTGCGTAGTGTGTTGTATAAGATAGACAGGGGCGGGTTGTGAAACCCGCCCCTACGTCACCTCCAAGCCCGCTCAACTATGCCGGAGTGCCCGCTGTATGGCCGAGTTTGTTGACCAGATCGCCCGGTGGCTGGAAGCCGCAATGGTAGCGGTGGGCTACCCCGGCATTTTCCTCGTCATGTTCATGGAGAACATTTTCACCCCTATCCCGACCGAGCCGTTTATGCCGATGGCCGGTATCATGGCGGCACAGGGCAAGTTCAATGTGGTGATGGTGTGGGGCGCGGCGACGCTGGGGGCGGTCGTCGGGTCGCTGCTGCTGTACGTGCTCGGTCAGTGGGCGGGCGAGCCGGTGGTACGGCGCATCATCTGGCGCTTCGGGCGCTACGCCGGCATTTCTGAAACCGAACTCGACCGGGGTATGGCGCTGTTTAACCGCTATGGCGGCGGACTGGTGTTCATCGGGCGCTGGATTCCCATGGTGCGACCGACCGTATCAGTCGTAGCCGGCATCTGCCGCCTGTCGCTGCCGGTGTTTCTGCTGTTCACGGCGCTCAGTTCCGGTATCGTCAATGCCTTCTGGGTGGGCGTTGGTTACGTGCTGGGCGACAACTGGGCGGAAATCCTGGTCGGGCTGAACCGCTACCAGGGCGTGCTGCTGCCGATTATTGGGGTGGTCGTGGCGCTGGCGGCGGCGCTGGTGCTGCGGCGCTGGCTGCGCGGGCGGCGCGCGGCGCTGACACAGCCAGAGGCGGACGGAGCGTAACCCCTTACATTCCCCACACCTCAAGGTTCGCCACGCTGTTTTCGCGTTACGCTAAGCGTAAACCTCACGTCGTTCACAGGGGATGCGGTTGATGTCCGAGACCACAGCCGCCGGGGACAACGCTTACCCGGATTTCTTCAATTTCGACATGATCGGATGGGAAACGCCGGAAGGTCCAGCAGGGTTTGCCGCCGAACCGCCATCCATGCGTGAACTGGTCACGGCTCTGCTCCGTGTGGGCGCGGCAGCCATGATCCTGTGCATCCTGACCGGGGTGCGCGAACTGGGAATCGCGGTGGCGATGGCCAGCACCGCCTGGCTGTATTACCGCCTGTAAGCCTATGATGCAGCGGTTGTGAAATCGGCGTTTGAACGGGATACGTTCATCGTATCAGCCAGAAGTGGTTATATAATAAACACAAAAAACTGACACCGTTCCGGGGACGTTCAACGTGACCCTACCCACCAATCACGACTTTGCCACCGAGGTGCGCGCGGACCGCCTGGCCGTGCTGTGGAAGGTGACACTGATTGGCGCGCTGACGCTGTTCTGGCTGCTGGCAACCGTAGCGATGGTCGCCCGTTCAAACGCGATCATCTGGCTGCTGGCGCTGCTGGTGCTCAGCGTGGGCTGTCTGGCGGCGCGGCACTTCCTCCGCCGGGACCGCTACCCCTATGCGGTCTGGTCGTATACACTGGGCGGGCTGATCGCCGGCGCGGCAGTGCTGTCCAGCGGCGAACGGCTGGCGCTGCAAGTCATGCCGTTTGTGTTTCCGGTGATTGTGTTTGTGGTTGGCCTGCTGCTGTCACCACGCCAGACGCTGCTGCTGGCTGTGCTGGCCGCCGCCATCGTGTTTGTCGCCCCACATCTGAGCGAACTCGGCCAGACGATGTATCTGGAACACCGGCTATTTGCCATCGGCCTGATCTTCGTCAGCGCGCTGCTGGCGGCACAGGTTACGGGCGAATTGTACCAGGTGACGGAATGGGCGCTGCTGAATTACCAGCGCGAGCGCCGCACCACCGAGGCCCTGTTTGAGAACCGCCAGCTCCTGCAACGCGAATTGCTGCGCAGCCAGGCCCTGAGCGAACAGCTTCAGGAGGCCAACGTCCAGCTTGAAACCGCCCGCGCTGCCGCCGAGGAAGCCAAACATTTTCGCGGGCAGTTCCTGGCGAACATGAGCCACGAACTGCGGACCCCGTTAAATGCGATTATCGGTTTCAGCGAAACGATGCTGAAATTCCCGGCCATGTACGATGGCGTGCCGCTGCCGCAAGCCTATGCCGGCGATCTGCACTACATTTTTGACAGCGGGCGGCAACTGCTGAACCTCATCAACGACATCCTGGACCTGTCGAAAGTGGACGCCGGCAAGCTGGATATTCGGATTGAGCCGATCAACCCACGTTCGATTATTGATACAGTCCTCTCCACTGCTGAAGGGCTGCTGGGCAGCAAGCCGGTGGAACTGCGCCGTGACCTGCCCGACCCGCTGCCGGTCGTGCTGGCCGATGCCAACCGACTGCGGCAGGTGTTGATGAACCTGTACAGCAACGCCGTGAAGTTCACCGATGCCGGTTCCATCACCCTGACGGTGCGGCAGGTGGGTGATACCGTCCAGTTCAGCGTGCGGGACACCGGCTGTGGCATTGACCCCAAACATCATGAACTGGTGTTTGAAGAATTTAAGCAGGCCGATCAGATTGGGCGCGACCCCCGCGCCGGGGCTGGGCTGGGGCTGGCAATCGCCCGCCAGTTGCTGACGCTGATGAATGGACGTATCTGGCTGGAGAGCGAACCGGGGCAGGGGTCTACCTTCCACTTTTCGCTGCCGGTCTGCCCGAAGCCGGCGGAAGTTTCCCCACCCGCCACTGTTTCCGTCAGTGCCAATTAAGGAGGCGGCCATGCGCATCCTGTACGTGGAGGACAACGACACCAACGTCTTTCTCGTTCAGCGGATTGCGCGGATGGGCGGCCATGACGTGATACACTACGCCGACGGACCAAGCGCGCTGGCACATTTCGCCGCCGACCGGCCCGACCTGGTGCTGGTGGACGTGCAACTGGTTGGCCATTGTGATGGTCTGGAGGTGGTGCGGGCGCTGCGGGCGGCAGGCTACCGGACGCCGATCATCGCGCTCACGGCCTATGCCATGCTGGGCGACCGCGAACGCTGTCTGGAAGCGGGCTGCGATGACTATCTCGCCAAGCCGCTGCCGGTCGCGGCGCTGGTGGACGTCTTCCAGCAGTATGCCGCGCGCCAGACCGAGGAGGCTCCGGCTCGACTCGACCGTTCCGTGTAGAGACTTGATGGAAAGGGATTTTGGGATGGAGAACCGCGTTGCTCTGGTAGTGGACGACGCGCCCGCCAATCGTGATTTTCTGGAACGGCTGCTGGGGGGCGCCCAATTTCAGGTCATCGCTGCCGCCACCGGACAGTCGGCGCTGGCCGCTGTAGCTGAGCGTCCGGCGTTAGCGCTGGCGCTGGTAGATATGAAACTGCCGGATATGACCGGACTTCAACTCATCGTGGAACTGCGCCAGCGTTTCCCCGGGGCGTGTCTGGTGGTTGCGACGATGCTCGACGACCGCCCGATGATCGAGGAGTCGTTCCGGCAGGGGTGTCATATTTTTCTGGTGAAGCCGCACGGCTTTATGGAACTGTTCCAGCGGTTGATGACCAGCGATGTCACAACAATCCGCAACGGCCCGCGGCTGGTGATTGACCAGTACGGGCCGCGTGAGTTTAAACTCTCCACCGCCGAAATGAAACGCGCTGCCCTCAGCTAAGGAAAGCGTCCAGGTCTTCGAGGCTGAAGGGCTTCGGCAGCACGCCGTCCAGGCCATCATGCCGGGCCGCCGTTTGCAGGCGGTCATCGTGCGGGTTGGCGCTCATCATGACAAAGCGTACCTGCGACCAGTGGGGATTGCCGCGTACTTCCCGCAAAAACCGGATGCCGTCCATCCCTGGCATCATCAAATCACTGATAATCAGGTCCGGCGCCGCCGGCGCACTCACCAGCGTTTGCAGCCCTTCTTCGCCGGAGCGCCCACAGGCGACCTGGTGGCCGCCCCATTCCAGCACTTCACGCAGCAGCATCCGCATATCGGTGTTATCTTCAACCAGCAAAATGTTTGCCATAGACAGGTTACCTGCACTTCGGAATATCTCTGTCATCCGTATTATACGGCCTAAAGAGTGCAGCAACCCTTGTGATTACGCCGGCAGCAGCAGATGTTTTAACTTTTTCACAAACACCGGCAGCTTCAGGGAGATGAGCAGGGTAGCGGGTGTAGGGGCGTACCGGCGGTACGCCCCTACGTCTTCCTTTTCTTCGGGGTTTCTCTCAGTGTCGGACATGGCCTTCTCCCACAATCACCCACTTGTAGGTGGTCAGGGCTTCCAGCGCCATCGGGCCGCGCGCGTGCAGCCGCTGCGTGCTGATCGCAATCTCCGCGCCCAGCCCCAGCGCGCTGCCATCCGTAAAGCGGGTGCTGGCGTTGACGTACACCGCCGCCGAATCCACCTCGTCCAGAAAGCGATTGGCGACGTCCGGGTTCTGCGTCAGGATGCCGTCCGAATGCTGCGTGCTGTGCTGGCGGATATGCTCAATCGCCTCGTCCAGCGAGTCCACCACCTTCAGCCCCAGCACCAGCGACAGCCATTCGGTATCAAAATCGCCCGGCCCGGCGGGGTCAATTAGATAGCCGTTGGGTAGGGACACGGCATGCCGTGCCCCTACGGTTTCGCCTTGAAGAATCGTATAGGCTTCGGCTTCAGCCTTAAACGTCACGCCGTCCTTGCCCAGGTGTTCCACCACGCGCGGCAGGAAATCCGCCGCAATCTGCCGGTTGACCAGCACGGTATCGAGCGCGTTGCAGACCGAAGGCCGCTGCGTCTTGGCATTGTGGATGATGTTAAGTGCCGCGTCCTGGTCGGCGGTTTCATCCACGTACAGGTGGCAGATGCCAATGCCGCCGGTAATCACCGGAATGCTGCTGTTCTCGCGGCAGAAGGTATGCAGCGAATTGCCGCCGCGCGGGATAATCATATCCACGTACTGGTGCAGCCGCAGCATTTCACCAACGTATTTGCGGTCGGTGCTTTCGATGTACTGGAAAGCGTCGGCGGGGAAACCGTGCGCGGTCATCGCCTCGCGCAGCACTTTCACCAGCGCCATGTTGCTGCGATAGGTTTCCGAGCCGCCGCGCAGAATCACGGCGTTGCCAGTTTTCAGCGCCAGCGCGGCCACGTCGACCGTAACGTTCGGGCGCGCCTCGTAGATCACACCCAGCACGCCAATCGGCACGCGCCGCTTGGAGACACGCAGGCCGTTGTCTAGCACCGCCGCGTCAAACACCTGCCCCACCGGGTCGGGCAGTTCGGCCACTTTGCGCACGTCAGCCGCGATTCCACCGAGGCGTTTTTGCAGGTCGAGCCTATCCAGCAGCGCCGCGCTCAGGCCGTTGGCGCGGCCATCGTCCAGATCAAGCCGGTTCGCCGCCAGAATCGTTTCGGCGTTGGCTTCCAGCGCGTCGGCCATCGCCCCCAGCGCCGCGTTTTTCTGTTCCGTCGTTGCCCGCGCCAGATGTAACGCCGCCGCCCGCGCGCGCTTGCCCATATCGTGAAGGTCAATCATACATCGAGTCCCCAAGATTAACGGTACGAAAAAGATAAAAACTTAACGCAAAGGCACAAAGAAGCAAAGGCGCAAAGCAGGTTATTTCTCAACTGACAGTAGAACTGTTCATGATCCTCGTTTCACGCAATCATATCGTTCGCCGCGCAAGTAGACGGCAAACGGGCGCTCATAGTTATTTTCCTCTACTGCGTCCAGATCACGAGCGAGGAGCGCAAACACAATTGGCGGACCATAGGTGTTGCCTTCAGCCTCCCGTTCGGCACGTTCTTCATCCGAAAAACTGGACATCTCAATGGCAAACTCATCCAGTTCCGCCTCGGACGGGAAGCCATCAATGCGCCCGATTTTATCCGTCAGCGTCAAAGCATAAAACCTCATAACCGTGCCTCACTCATGTTGCACAGTTGGTATTTTAACTCGGAACTCGGAACTCGGAACTGCGCTACCAGCGCGGCAACGCCCCCTCGTGAATCACATCCGTCAGCCGCCGATGCCAGTCCACGTCGCGCCACATGCCAACGAACTGCGGCCCGCAGAAGTTGCTGGTCGCCATTGCCACCCAGCGCCCGGTGGCCGACGCCTGCCGCACGCCGAATTCGCACAGTGCTTTCACCCAGTCCCACGACAGCAGCGGCCAGTCCTTGTAATCCACCACGCCCCAGCATTCGGTCGTCATCAGCGGCTTGCCGGACACGCGTGACCACTCCACAAACAGATCAATGCCGGTCTGCAAGCCAGCTTTCCAGTGGTCGGGATTCGAACGATAGAGCGCCTCGGCCTTCTGCGCCATGTTCTCGTAGCCGGTGGACTCAAACCGTTCGTAGTTGTAACCGACCTGCTGGTAGAAGTCGGTAAAGTGGGTCATCCACAGGTGCAATTCAAGGAAGTCGTGCATGGATACGTCTTCCTGCCGCCACGTTTCGTACTCGGTCGTGAACGAGAAGCAGTAATCGAGAGCGGGATAGGCCGCGCGCAGAACGGCAAGCGAGTCGCGCATCCAGCGTTGGCCTTCTGCTGATGCGCGCACGACGCCCTTTTCCGGCTGGTCGGGCGCGACCCACAGCGCCCACACGGTTAGCGGAAACTCGTTGCACAAATCCACGTACAGGATATGGTCGAGCAGCCCGGCCTCGTTGATCGAGTCAAGCGTGGCCTTCCACACGCTGCCCAAGTCCTGCGGTGTTTTGATCGTCAGGCGCATGTTGTCCCGGTCTTCCCGGAACCACGTGGACAGGCCGACCTTCAGGCCGCGCTGAGCGCACTTTTCGATGAAGCGGTTGAGATGCGGCTGCACACGCACGCGGTTCAGCGCCGGGCTGCCCCAGTCCTGCTGGTTCCACACCGGCAGCAGTTCCCACGCGCGCGCCGGGTCGGCGGCAACCAGATGCGGGTAGGCGTCAATCCGCACCGCGTCGTAACCGCGCCGCCGGAGTTCGTCCAGCGCCTCGTCCCAATCCTCGTAACCCGCGCCCGGCCAGCGGCGCTCCAGCCAGGAAAAATCCCACATCGTAATTGCCAGCGGATAATGAATGTGTTGTTTGAGCGAACTCATATGAGCACCACCAGATTGTTGCGATGAATGACGGCATCGCCATAAGTATAGCCAAGAATTTCCACAATCTGCGCCGATTTCACCCCACGCAGGCGGGCAGCATCGGCGCTGTCGTAGCTGGTCAGCCCGTGCGCGATCTCCCGGCCATCGGGCGCGAACACGGCCACCACTTCGCCCCGCCGGAATTCACCTTCGACGGCAGTCACGCCCACCGGCAGCAGGCTGGCGCCGCCCTTCAGCAGCTTGGTGGCCGCGCCGGAATCCACCCGCAGCAGGCCGCGCGGTTTATCGGCCAGCAGCCAGCGTTTGCGGCTTTCAAGATGGCTGACGGCGGGTTCAAAGCGCGTGCCGAGTCGTTCCCCGGCCAGAATGCGCGCCAGCACGTCCGGCTCTTTGCCGCTGGCGATGACGGTCGTCACGCCGCTGCGGCTGGCAAGCTGCGCCGCCTGAATCTTGGTCGCCATGCCGCCCGTGCCCACGCCTGACCCCGCGCCGCCCGCCAGCGCGACCACCTGCTCGTCAATCCGCGTGACCTGCGCGATCAACTGCGCGGCGCTGTCCTTGCGCGGGTCGGCGGTGAACAGCCCCGGCTGGTCAGTCAGCAGTACCAGCAGGTCGGCTTCCAGCAGGTTCGCCACGAGCGCCGACAGGTTATCGTTGTCGCCGACGCGGATTTCGTCGGTGGCAATGGTATCGTTCTCGTTGATGATTGGGATGATACGCCGCTCAATCAGCGTCAGCAGCGTATCGCGGGCGTTGAGGTAACGCGGCCTGTCGGTCAGATCGTCGCGGGTGAGCAAAACCTGCCCAACGGCGATGTCAAAAATGTCAAATAGTTCGCCGTACAGGTGCATCAGCCGCCCCTGACCGACGGCGCTCAACATCTGCTTGGCGGGCACGGAGCGCCCCAGGTCGGGGAAGCCCAGCCGTTCGCGGCCAGCCGTGACCGCGCCGGATGATACGACGACCATCTCATGGCCGTGCTGGTGCAGCCGCGCCACCTGCTGCACGATTTCGAGCATCCGCTGGCGGTTGATCTGGCGCGTGCCGCCGGTGAGCGTGCTTGTTCCGAGTTTGACGACGATTCGGTGTGGGGACATAACGTTCGCTGTAGAATGGAATAAACAACGAGGCGCATTATACGGGCTGGACGGGTAGGATGCCAGAAGATTTCCAGCCGGGGGATTTGCCGTAGGGGAGATGCGTAGGGGCACGGCATGCCGTGCCCCTACAGTGTACACGTTTTGAGGCCATTTATGAAATATAATCCTGACACACGTCACCGCCGTTCGATACGATTACCCGATTACGATTACAAACAAAATGGCGCGTATTTTGTGACCGTGTGCGCCTATCAACGGGAATGTTTATTTGGCGGCGTGGGCGAGGACGGTGTGATGCGGTTGAATGATTATGGGGCGGTGGTTGAGGCATGTTGGACGGCAGTTCCGGTGCATTTTCCACAAGCCGAATTAGGGGTATATGTCGTAATGCCGAATCATTTTCATGGCATCGTAATTATTGCGGAGAAGAATTCCGTAGGGGCACGGCATGCCGTGCCCCTGCAATCCCACAGCGCATCATTTGGTCGCCCTGTGTCTGGTTCTCTGCCGACCATTATTCGTTCGTTTAAATCTGCGGTTACTAAACGCATCAACGCCCTCCGCAACGTCCCTGGCTCACCCATGTGGCAGCGCAATTATTACTAACACGTCATCCGTGATGAACGCGATTTTTACACCGCCAGCGAGTATATCCTCAATAACGTAACCAGATGGGCATTTGATCGGGAAAATCCTGTAAATATAAAAACGAAACCGTAGGGGCGAACCGACGGTTCGCCCCTACAGCATATCATTTCGCCGACCGCTACACCGTCACCGTTCCCTTCACACCGCGTTTCACTTCGTCCACGATCTGCCGCAGGCGGCGCGCCCGCTGGCCGATCACGTCCAGCGCCATGTGGCCGTCGCCGACCAGCCAGCCCGCCATGCCGCAGGCGACCGCGCCCGCCCGCAGAAAGTCGCCCACGTTCTGATCGCTGGTGCCGCCGTTGCACATAAATTTCATGTGGTCCAGCGGCGCGCGAATGGCCTTAAAATAGTCCAGCCCCAGCGGACCAATCGGGAAAATCTTGAGCAACTTCACACCCAGCGCCCAAGCGTCCACGCACTCGGTCGGCGTGATGACGCCCGGCGCAACCAGCACGTCCGCCGCCTGCGCCGTCCGCACCACGTCCGGGTGAAACGCGGGCGATACGATAAAATCCGCGCCCGCCTCCAGCGCGCGCCGCGCGGTATCGGCGTCCAGCACCGTGCCCATGCCAACGCAGGCGTCGCTGCCATAAGCGCGCTTAACGGCCTGCATCGCTTCAAGCGGCTGTTCAGAGTTCATCAAAAACTCAAACACGTTGATGCCGGCGTCCAGCAGCACGCCGGTTACGCGCAGGGCGTTGTCCGGCGGGAAGTAGCCGCGCATCCCGGCCATCAGGCCGCAGCGTTCCACGTATCCGTAAGCGGTGTCGGTATTCATAAATACTCCTTCCCTAATGCGGGGTCTACAGTCTTCAGTCGTCAGTCATTGGAAACCGATGACTGTAGACTGGTGACTGAAGACTGATAACTGACAACTCCTTCGTCCGCTGATTATAGCCGGGATATAATCAAACAGGCTCACGAAAGGTCTGTTCACGATGAAACCTGTTTATCGTTTGCTTCTGCTGTTGCTGCTGGCGGCGTGTCAGGCGCGCACCGGTCAGGATGCTATCCCGACGTTGATTACCTTGCCTGCGGCCACAACCACGCCCGAAACGACGCCCACCGCTGCCAGCCGCCTGCCAACCCTGCCACCAACGTGGACGCCATCACCGCCGCCGACGCTGCCCGCCACTGCCACCACTGCGGCCACGCCAACGGCAAACACGCCACAAGGGACAGTGTTTTTTATCTTCAACGGCGATTCGATTGCGCGGCTGATGCCCAATGGTGGGATGGAAGACCTGATTCACGTGGGCGGCGCGCCAGCGGATTTAAGCGCCGCGCCGGATGGCAGTCTGCTGGCGTATACGGCGCAGGGCAGCGGCAGCGCCCGCGAGGTGTTTGTCAGCAGCCCGGACGGGACGTACACGCAGCAGGTGTCGTGCCTGGGTTTCGCCCGCGTGCTCAAACCGGCGTGGAGTTTCGACAGCCGGATGCTGGCTTTCGCCGCGTCGCAGACCAGCGATGGGCCGCTGGGCATCTATATGGCAGACATTGCCGGCAGCGGGCAGTGCCCGGCGGGCAACAACCAACGTCAGGTGGCACAACTGGAGGACAATCAGCTCGACGCGATTGCCTGGAGTCCGGCAGGCGACTGGCTGTTTTTCACGCATGGGGCGCTGTCCGCCGCCAGTGTGACCGATGGCACGGTGTATCTGGACTGGATTCCAGCCACCGGCTACGGCCCGAATCGCAGCCCGGCGCACAGCCCGGTCGAGGATACGCTGGTGTATTTAAAGAGCGAACGCAACAGCCGCACCGGACAGGTTGGCGGGACGGTTTTCACGGTCAGCACGGGGACGATAGCCAAGCAGCCGCAGGAGTTGCGGGGCGTGCAACTGCTGGCGCGCCGCTTGCAGTTCAGCCGGGATGGGCGGTTTTTGCTGGTGGCAACGGAGCGCGATATCTGGGTGCAGGACGAAAAAACCGGCTCATCGCTGCCGGTGGTGGAAGGGAGCAAGTTTGACCCGCAGCCGGTGTTCAGCCCGGATGCCGCTGTGATCGCGTTTGTGGATGGCGGGCGTGACCGGCTGACCGTGCCCCAGGTGTTTGTCGTCAGCCGCACCGGCGGCAGTCCAACCCAGATCACCTTCCATCAGGAGGGGACGATCAGCGATCTGGTCTGGCTGGCGCGTTAAAGGCGTTCCTCCCACATCGGCTTGCCGTCCAGCGCGGTTTGCAGCAGCGCCGGAAAGCGAACGCGCGGCAGCGGCTTGACGATCAGGCCGGTGAAACCCGCCGCCATCAGTTGCCCCCGATAGGCGACCATGCTGGCAGGGCCGATGGCGATAATCGGGATGTTGCCCAGATCAGGCTGCACCCGGATGGCCTGACAGATGACAAGCGAGTCGCCGCCGGGCAAATCGAGGTCAAGGAACACCAGGTTTGGCCAAGGCTGCATGGCTCTGATCTGGCGCAGGACACCCGCGCCGGTGGTATTGCGTTTGTACTGGATGCCCAGCTCCCGTAAAATGGCAGCAATCGCAACCAGGCTGTGGGCGTCGTCTTCGACCACCAGCGCCCAGATGTTGTTAAACACCGCTTATTCCCTTGAACGTTTCGCTCCCTTTCGATAGACAACATTTTAACACAAAAAATAATTGGGTGGAAATAAAAAGGTAAAAAGATTTTGAATTTACTATCAATTTGATAGAGGAGTGGAAAGCAATGAAAATCCTGATTGCCCCCGGCGCGTTTAAGCACAGCCTCAGCGCGACCGCAGCCGCGGACGCTATCGCGCGCGGTCTTCAGCGTTCCTGCCTCGATGCAGAACAGGTGCTGCTGCCGATAGCCGACGGTGGCAACGGCACGCTGGACGCTTTTCTGGCCGGCGGCGGGGAGCAGGTTTCCGTGCCAACCGTTGACCCGCTGGGACGACCGCTGCGGGCGGCCTTTGGACTGCTGACGGACGGCGAAACGGCGGTGATCGAAATGGCGCTGGCTTCGGGGCTGGAACTGCTGCGACCGGGCGAACTGAATCCGCTGGTCACAACCACGTACGGCACGGGGCTGCTGATGCAGGCGGCGCTGAAGGCCGGCGCAAAGCGGGTGATTGTGGGCATGGGTGGCAGCGCGACGGTGGATGGCGGCGCGGGCTGCCTTCAGGCATTGGGCGTGCGCCTGCTGGACGCCTACGGGCAGGATATCCCGCGCGGCGGGAATGCCTTAAGCAACCTGTACACGATTGACACGGCTGGCTTGGATCCGCGTTGGCGCGAGATTGACGTGATTATTGCGTCCGACGTGGACAATCCCACGGTCGGGGAGCGCGGCGCGGCGGCGGTGTTTGGGCCGCAGAAGGGGGCTGGCCCGCACGAGGTTCGCATCCTGGAAGGCGGCCTGCGCCACTTCTTCACGAAGGTGCGCGACCGGTTGGGCGTGGACGTGCTGGAGGTGCCAGGCGGCGGCGCAGCCGGGGCGTTCAGCGCTGGATTAATGGCGTTCCTCGGCGGGCGCATTGAATCCGGCATTGACCTGATTTTGCAGCAGCGCGGGTTTGACCGGCATTTGCGCGACGCTGATCTGGTCATTACCGGCGAAGGCCGCATGGACGAGCAGACCATTGGCGGCAAGGGGCCAATCGGCGTGGCGCGGCGGGCGCGCGAGGCCGGCGTGCCGACGGTGGCGCTGGTCGGCAGCCTGAACGCCGACGACACGCTGCTGCACAAGGCTGGGCTTCAGGCGGTGCTGCCCATCGTCACCGGGCCGATGGCGCTGGACGAAGCCCTGCGCCGCGCGCCGGAACTGCTGGAACGGGCGGCACAGCGGTTGGGGTATGTGCTGCTGATCACGCGCGGCGTAAGTTCTGGCAAATGATGGCATAATAACCGACGAAGGAGTTTTGCCGATGGATGCTCTCCGGAAGTTGCTCGGCGGCCTGTTCAACAGTGACCAGCCGCACCCGCTGGAAATGCGCAGCGGCGAACCATCCCCCGGCTTTGGCGCAGAGCCAGACCCCGCCACCCTGCCAGAGCCGGTACAGCGCAAGGTGCTAATGGTCACGCACAATCCGGTGCTGCACACACAGGGCGGGCGCACCGTAAAAGACTATTTTCGATGGAATGACCCTAACGACCTGGCTACCGATTACATCGAAGACGTGCGCTGGGCCAGCTATGGCTATGCCAACTACGTAATTGTGGAGCGTATGGTGGCAGACGGGTTTCCGGTCAAAGCGGACGGCTTCCGCTATGACGAAGCCAGCTATTTGCAGGCGTGGCGGGATCGCTCGTTTCACCAGCCGGACGGTGTAGATTACCTGGCGCTGGTGCGCGAGTTTGAGATGATCGAAAAGATCAACGACGGCGCGATTGACGAGGTGTGGCTGTTCGGGCATCCCTACGGCGGCTACTACGAGTCAATTATGGCCGGGCCGGGCGCGTTCTGGTGCAACGCCCCGCCGCTGGTGGGCACGGAACGTGCCGCGCGGCGGTTTGTCATCATGGGCTTCAACTTCGAGCGCGGCGTGGGCGAAATGCTGGAAGATTTAGGCCACCGCGCTGAGTCCATGCTGCACCGGGTATGGAATGGCGTACCAAAAAATGCGAACCTGTGGGAGCGTTTCACCCGCTACGACAAGACGCACCCCGGCAAGGCCGAATGTGGCAACGTGCATTTTGCGCCCAACAGCGACCGTGACTACGACTGGGGCAATCCACGCCCCGTCAAAAGCAACGCCGATGACTGGTACGATTACCCGACTCTCACCGACGACCGCTTCCGCTGGATGGACTGCCGCGAGTGGGGCAATGGCGACATCCGCCTGCATCACCTGTGGTGGTTCCGGCACTTCCCCCACGTCGCCGGCTATCGGGATAATATCGCCCACAACTGGTGGCAGTACGTCGTGGACCCGAATACGGTAAAATAACAACTATCGAGGAAAAACGAACCATGCAGCTTAACCTGCCGATTCTCGACCAGCTCAAAGATTCTAGCAGCATCCTCGTCGTGGGCGGCGGTGGCGGCTTCGATGTATTCTCCGGCCTGCCGATTTATTTCACGCTGCGCGACCTGGGGAAAACCGTCCACCTCGCCAACTACACCTTCTGCGATTTTGACCTGACCTGCGAAGTGTGCCAGACCGAAACGCTGGTCAAGGATTTGGTGATGGCAACTACGGGCGGCGTGACCGGCGCGCTCAACTACCTGCCGGAAGCCTACCTGGCGCAGTGGTTTAAGGAAACGCGGGGCGAGGATATCACGGTCTGGATGCTGGCCGATGTGGGCGCGGCGCGGCTGACCGAGGCTTACAAACGCCTGGCCGAACACCTTAAGCTGGATGCGGTGATCGTCGTGGATGGCGGGGTGGATTCGCTCATGCGCGGCGACGAGGAAGGCGCGGGGTCGCTGTTGGAAGACACGCTCACGCTGATCGCGGTGGGCAACCTGGACGTACCTGTGAAAATTCTGGCCTCCATTGGCTTCGGCGCGGAAGCCGAAGAAGGCGTGTGTCATTATAATGCGCTGGAAAACATGGCCGCGCTGATGAAGGACGGCGCGTTCCTGGGTAGCTGCGCCCTGACCAAAGACATGCCGGCGTTCCAGCAGTTTGAGGCGGCCTGCCGCTACGTGTGGGATCAGCCCAACCACCGCCCCAGCCATATCAGCACGCGCATCATCCCGGCAGTGCAGGGCGAGTTTGGCAACTTCCACCTGCACCCCTATTATCGCCGCACCCCGATTTTGATCTCACCCCTGATGAGCCTGTACTGGTTTTTCGATGCGACGGCGGTGCTGCGGCGCAACCTGTATGCTGACCTGCTGCGGGATACGTAGACCAAGGAGCAGGCGTACATCATAACCGCGCTGGCAAGCGGTCGGCCTGCCATCACCCGCCCCCGGCGGGCTATCCCGTATTAGTGCGCTCTACAGCATACCGCCCAGATTCCAGGGATTAAACTCGGCTTCGCCGACGCCCTGCGCTTCGCTTTTGGATGGCTCACCGGAAGCAACGGCCAGCACACGGTTCATGAGTTCCTGCGCGACCACCTTCGCCGGAACACCGTCGAGAATCTGGCCGGCGTTGACATCCATATCGTCCTGCATTCGCTCAAACGTCGCGGTATTGGTCACAACTTTGATGCTGGGCGCGGGTTTGAAACCAAACACCGACCCCCGCCCGGTCGTAAACACAACCAGATTGCAGCCGCCAGCGACCTGTCCGGTAACTGATACCGGGTCGTAACCCGGCGTATCCATAAATGTCAGCCCGCGCGCCGTGACTGGAGCCGCATAATCGTACACGTCCATCAGCGGCGTCGTGCCGCCTTTGGCAACTGCGCCCAGTGATTTTTCATAAATTGTCGTCAGTCCACCGGCCTTGTTGCCGATGCTGGGGTTATTGTCAATCTCGATGCCCAGGCGCGCGGTGTGCTGTTCCCACCAGCGCACCTTTTCGACCAATTTTTGCCCGATGGCAGGGCTGATGGCGCGGCTCGTCAGCAGATGTTCCGCGCCGTAAATCTCCGGCGTCTCCGCCAGGACGAGTGTGCCGCCCTGCCGCACGATTTCATCCGACACCATGCCCAGCACCGGATTGGCCGTCACCCCCGACCAACCGTCGCTCCCGCCGCATTGCAGCGCGATCATCAGTTCCGAGATGGGCTGCGGGGTGCGCTGGCACTGGTTCACCAGGGGCAGCAGTTCTTCGACGGCGGTAATTCCGGCCTGAACGGTCCTGCGAATGCCGCCTTCGTCCTGAATCGTCAGCGTGGGCGGTCTGTATCCGCCATCAGCCAGCCGGTAGTTGGCGATCAGGTCGCTTATCTGGTTGGACTCGCAGCCCAGGCCGACGATGAGATACGCGCCGATGTTGGGGTGGTTCGCCATGCCGGCCAGCGTGCGCTGTAAAATCCGGTAATCCGCGCCGCCCACCTGCACGGCGCAGCCGGCATGATGCGCCAGCGCGGTCACGCCGTCCACGTTAGGATATGCCGCCAGCCGTTCCGGCGTGAAGTGATGTGCAATTTCACGCACAGTATGCGCCGAGCAGTTGACCGAAGCGATGATGCCGATATAGTTGCGCGTGCCAACTCGGCCACTGGCGCGGCGGTAGCCGTGAAAAGTCAGTAGGTCTGCTTCGGGAACAACAGCGACCGGCTGCGCGGCGCTGCCAAAAGCGTAATCGCGGGCAAAATCCTGTACCCCGAGGTTGTGACCGTGAACGTGGTCGCCGGGGGCAATCGCGGCAGTAGCAAAGCCGATGATCTGACCGTAGCGATGCACTGCTTCTCCCGCGCTGATGCTTCGTAAAGCGACTTTGTGTCCGCTGACGACTAACTGGCGCAACGTGAGGTCGGCGGACGCGCGCTGAAGTTGCGTGCCTGCCGGCAGATTGCTCTTGGCAATCGCCACATCGTCATCCGGGTGCAGTTGTAGCGCAGCCTGCTCGAACGGGATAACGCCGGGTGGCGGCGTTTCCAACCAGTGGACATTGCTGGCGGTCATCGGCTTTTTCCTTTCATACGGGCAGATGCGAAGGTGAGGTTTGGCATATACCTCGTCATACAACAGGGAGTCCCGCGCGGAGACTCCCTGTTGTTATCTGTATAGCTGCGGTTACGGGCTACGGCGCAACGGTGATGCGCCAGGTTTCGCTCCAGGGGCCGGGGGTGACGTTGCATGTGCCGCCCACCTGGACGCGCCAGTAATACGTGCCGTTGGGCAGCGCGAGCGTGGTGTAATGCGTCTCCCGCACGACGGTGGCTTCCTGCACCAGCGGCACAGCGAAGCCGGGTTCGTCGTCCACCTGAATCAGGTAACACTGCTCGCCGCCCACCTTGTCCCAATCCAGCACGGGCACGGCCGTGTTCACGGTCGTGCCGCTGGCGGGCGAGAGCAGCACCGGCGCATCCGAGCCGACGATGCGGACCGAATCCAACCCGCGCAGTTTAGTGCCGTCTATCGTCCTGCCGAGCAGAATGGCCTGCGTATCGGCCTCGGTCAGCTTCAACTGCTTCGTTTCAAAGTGCAGCAGCATATCGAGGATGCGGTCGCCGTTCACGTCCTCGAAGCTCACCATCAGCCGGCGCCCCTGCTTCGCCACCGGCGCACCCGCCAGCGTGACGGTGCTGGGGTCAACAAATGCCGCGTCGAAGTCCAGGCTGCCCAGGATGGCAACCGGCACTTTGCCGTTCGACTTGAGGTTGATCGGGTTGGTGTCGCTGCCAGGTTTGATGTCAATGTCAACCAGGATGACCGGGCGCAGCATGGCGACGCTGGGTTCGTGGTCGCTGACCTGATCGGTGAACTCCGCGTTGACGTGCACCACGTCATAAACGGGCGCGGCGTTGTTGAACAGGTAGCGGCTGACCACCATCTGGTCCAGCACCTGCGAATTGCCCTCAAACACGTAGCTGTACTGCTCGTTGGCGGGCAGCAGGTCAAACAGATTATGCAGGATACCGCCTTTCAGGGTCTGGACAGGTAGCGAGAAGGTGAAGTCATTTACGTCGCCCAGGACAATGACGCTGGCATCCGGCGCGCAGGTGAGGATGCTGTTGGCAAAGCTGTTGACGACCTGCGCCTGCTGCACCCGCTGCGCTTCGGTAACCAGCACTGGTGGTTGAGTGAAACCGAACAGAGGGTTGTCGCCACCTTTGGAGTTAAAGTGTACTCCGATCACAAAAATCTGCTCACCATTGAATTCAAACTGCCCTGCCAGCGGTTTGCGGCTCTCGAAGAAAGCGCCGTTATTCGGGTCAACCCGCCCCGGATTGAAGGTGAGCATGGGCGCGCCAGTGTTGCAGAAGACGCTGTTGGCAGTGGTGGCGTCGCCGCCCGGTCGGGCGTTAAACGTCACCCGCGCCGGGTTGTACAGGAAGCCGACGCGGATATTGCCGCCTGGCTGCCCGCCATCCTGATCGTCGGCAGGGTTGATCTGCGCGAAGGCGTAGGCCGGGCCACCCGCCGCCTGAATGGCGCTGATGAGCGTGTTAAAGGTCACTATCGCGTCAGTCACGATGTCGTTGGTCGCGCCGTTGTTGTCCTGAATTTCTTCCAGCACCACGATGTCCGGCGAACCGAGGTGATTCACGATCTGGTTGGCCCGCGAAGCAAAGGCTGCCGCCTCCGCGTTCCCGCCCAGATTTTCGACGTTAAAGGTGGCGATGGTCAGCCGGTCAGCCGACCCGGCCAGCGCCGTCACTTCACGCGTCACTTCGGTCGAGCGGTCAACCGTCAGCGTTTGTGTAACCAGCACTTCAAAGTTGCCGAAGTTGTAGTCTACCACGCCAACCGCCGGGCTGGTCAGCCGCGCGCCGACACTGACATCCGGCCAGGCGTTCGCGCCACCCGGATACAGCGTGTCCTCAAGCTGGATGCGTTCGGGGTTGAAGTCGGTCGGGCTGATGAAGATACCACCGCGCGCCGTTCGTGGCCCGGCGTTTGCGCCGTTGTCGGCCAGCACCCAGGTCTCGTTAAAACCGTTGGTCGGGCCAACCACGACCGCGTTGTTGACCTGGACCCGCATCCCTTCCAGACTTTCGTAGAAGTCAATACCGTCAGTCACGGCGTCAAACGTCGCGGGCGGCTGGTTTTCCACGTTGCCGCTGCCGTCATCATTGATGACGCTGCCGGGCGGCACGCGACCACCGCTGCCAATCACGGTCGGCGCGGGCAAGGGGTTGCCACTGGACAGTACCGTGATCGAGACCAACCGATCAAGTTCGGTCGTGGTCAGGTTGGCGCTGCTCGACCCGCCGGGGCGGAACTCGGTCACGCGCCCGGTGACACGCACACTGTCGCCAACTGTGACCATCGTCGGCGCGCTGCTGGTGAAGATAAACAGCCCTTCGGAGGTGGACTCGTCGCCATCCGGCGTCTGGCTTTGAATCCAGAAGCCATTATTGCTCTTAGCGGTGACAATGCCCTTCGTCGTGACGATCTGGTTGCGCAGCGGCGACAGATGGGCGCTGCCCTGAATCTGGCTGATGGAAATGACGGCGATGAGGTTCAGGTTAATGGTGGCCGAGGCCGTGCGCCCCTGCGCGTCGGTGACAGTGACGAGCAGCGACTTCGCGCCGGGCGCGCCGGTTACGGTGGCCCGATACGAAAAAACGTTGTCGCCGGCGGTCACGTCGCCGTTGGTGCCGTCGTCAAAGAAGGACTGTGAAGGATTGCCGCCAATGGTGCTGAGATCGGCAACAACCGCTAACCCAGTACTGGTCGGGTTGCTGCCGGGTGTGACCGACACCGTCAGCAGGCTGGTTTCGCCGCTTTCAACGGCATTGGGTGTGGCTGCGCCGGTCGCAGTTGGATTGGTCGGGGCCGGACCGCAATCAGCGGAATGTGCTCCTAAGCCATCGAACGTATCGGTAGCGAAACCATCCCATTCGACCGCCGGGTTGAACGCATCCGCGCCGTTGGGATCGCCTGCGCACAGGGTGGATTTCCGGCGCAGGGTGTTGTCCGCCGTCGACGTCAGGCCGCTGCCCCATTCCGTGCCGGGGTCAAAGCCGATCTGGCCGATCACGTCCAGCACAGTCGTGCCTTTGCGCAGGACAACGGCATCGTCGCCGTTATACCAGCCCGCGCCGTTGGTCTGGTCGGCCTGCGCCAGAATGGCCGCGCTCGCGCTGGCCTGCGCCAGCACAAACACGTCGCCGTCAGCGACCATGCCGGTCAGGTTAATCGTCAGGGGAGAAGTGGCGCTGCCGTTAAAAAACATCTGCACGTTGTAACCACCCGTCGCCAGGTTGATCGTCGTGCCGGTGCCGTTGAAAATTTCGAGCGCCTTGTTGTTAGACGAGCCTTCGATGTACTCCGAAAAAAACAGATCAGCCGCCGCCGACTGGGCAACGCCGAGGCTGAACAGCAGGCTGAACAGCAGGACGAGGGTGGGAATAAGACGATACAGCAACTGTGAGGGTGATAAACGCATAACGGTCTCCTGATTTTGTTACAAAAACATTCTTGAGTGGATTCAAACCGTCTGGAAGGCAATACCTTTCTAACCATAACCGGACTGGATTAAACATCGTTGATACGAATGTTAAAACAGCTTCCTTGCAGGCAAATAATAATGCTGCCATCCGGTAGGTAGGGGTGGGCAAACCGTCGGTTTGCCCCTACACAAGCCTGTCTCCGGCGGCATCATTCAACGCCGTCAGCCGGTCAACGTAGGGCTGCACCGCCAGGAACAGGCCGCGATATACCTCCTGATACAGTCGGTCATAAACGGCGTGAGTGGCGGCGTCCGGTTCAAAAACATGCGCCGTTCCGGTCATGGCGTTGGCCGCGTCCCGCACGTCCGCGTACCAGCCAGCAGCCGTGGCCGCCAGAATACCCGCGCCCAGGTTAGTCGCTTCGGCGGTGCGGGCGCGCACGACTGGCTGCCCAGTCATGTCGGCGAAAATCTGGCACCACAGCGCGCTGCGGGAACCGCCGCCCAGCAGGATAAACTCGTTAACCGGCTGTCCGGTCGCGGCGCAAATGCCGTCCATCCCCAGCCGGTGTTCAAACGCGATGCCTTCCAGAAGGGCACGGTAAAAATGCTCCTGACGGTGCGCGCCGGTCCAGCCTATCGTAATGCCGCGCGCGCCGGCATCCCAGTAGGGTGGCATCACGCCTTTCCAGTAGGGCACAACCATAAGTCCCAGCGCGCCGGGCGGCACTTTGCTGGCCGCCGCTTCCAGCACTTCTTCTGCCGACAGCGGCAGCTTCAGGTCGCGCACATCCGGGCCAAAGCTGTCCACAAACCAGCTTACCAGAAACGTGCCGGCGTTCAGCACTTCTTCCAGCACAAACCCGCCCTGCACCGGCGAGCATTGCGTCCGACAGGCGCGGTTAGCAACGTACCGGTCGGAATACACGCCAGAGACCATCGCCGTGCCCAGGTTGATGTAGGCGCGCCCCGGCTGCGTGACATTGACCCCCAGGCTGGCACATTGACCATCGCCTGCGCCGGCCACGACCGGCGTTCCCGCCAGCAGACCCGTTTGCTTTGCCGCCACGTCGGTTACTTCGCCGATCACCATGCCGGGGGGCACGATCTCGGCAAACTGCGCGGTATCGAGATTCAGCGCGTGGAGCAGATCAGCCGCCCACGTGCCGGCGCGCATGTCCACGATGCCCATCGGGTCGGCGCAGGCCAGGCTGGTGGCCCAGCGTCCGGTCAGGTGGTAAACGAGGTAGGCGTGTGGTTCAACAAACTTGTGGGTGCGCCGCACTACCTCCGGCTCGTGCGTTTGCAGCCACACCAGCTTGGATAATCCCTGCGTCGTGGACGGGCCTTTGCCGGTCAGATCGTGCAGGGTGTCGCGGCCAAAACGCTCGTTGAGCGCCTGCACTTCGGCGCGGGAGCGGGCGTCCAGCCACAGGAGCGCGTTCCGCAGCGGGCGGCCAGCGGCATCCACCGGTACAAACGTTTCGCGCTGGTTGGTGATACACACGGCGGCAAACCGGCGCGGGTCCAGCCGCGTGGACAGGTCGCGCAGGGTGGCACACAGCGCCTGCCACCACTCCTCGGCGTGCTGCTCGTACCAGTCAGGCCGGGGTGACATCATCTCAATCCCCACCCGGCTGTCAGCAACAGCGCGCCCATAACAGTCCCACGCGATAGCTTTGGTGGCGGTGGTGCTGCTGTCAATGCCGATGACCAGATCGCGCTCAACGCTCATGGGTGGCCTCATCGTTGGAAGGGATACCTGGCAGCAAGTGTACCGCAGGCAGACCATTTCATCACCTTCGCGTGATGGTTCGGGGTGGGATTTGTTATCATAGGGCACAGTGGTAGGAAAGGATGCGGGACGATGACAGTTATCACCGTCGTGGGGGCAGGTGTGATGGGCACGGCGATCACATTTCCGGCTGCCGATAACGGGCACGAGGTGCGGCTGGTCGGCACGTACCTGGACGAGTCTATCATCGAAAGCTGCCGTGACCAACGCTGGCATCCCCGGCTCAAACGCGCCATCCCGGACGCGGTGCAGCCGATGTGGCACACCCAGGTGGGTGAAGCCCTGCGCGGGGCGGAAGTTGTTGTGCTGGGGGTGAACTCGCGGGGCGTGCACTGGGCGGCGGAAGCGATTGGCCCGCATTTGCAGCCGGGGCAGATCATCCTGATGGTCACGAAGGGACTGGAAAGCGGCGCGGATGGCCGACTGCATCTGCTGCCGGACGTGCTGGCAGGCTGCCTGCCGGACGCCATCCGCGACCAGGTGTATTACGCGGCCATCGGCGGCCCCTCCATCGCCGGCGAACTGGCGGCGCGCCGGGAGACCAGCGTGGTGTTTGTCTCTCGCAGCGCGGAGATTCTGCCGCGCGTGCGCCAGTTGTTCCAGACGCCGTATTACCATATCTGGACTTCAACCGATCTGGTCGGCGTGGAAGTGTGCGTGGCGCTAAAAAACCCCTACGCGCTGGCGGTGGGTCTGGTGGCGGGGCTGCTGGAAAAACAGGGTGGCGCGGACGACGCCGGCGCGTTCATGCACAATCCCGCCGCCGCGCTGTTCGCCCAAAGTTTGGCGGAAATGGCTTATCTGGTGCGGCTACTGGGCGGCGGGCCGGAAACGGTCTACAGCCTGCCGGGCGCGGGCGATCTGTACGTCACCACCCAGGGCGGGCGGAATTCACGCATGGGGCGGCTGCTGGGGTTAGGGCTGCCGTACAGCGAGGCGGTTGAGGAGATGCCGGGCGAAACGGTCGAAGGGGTGGACGCGGTGGTGGCGATCATGCCGGCCATCCAGCAAATGACCGACCAGGGTATCATCGCTGTCGACGCGCTGCCGCTGCTGCGCACCCTGCACGCTATCATCACCCGCAACCGGGAAGTAGCGTTTGATTTTAACCGCTTCTTTAGCCAGCTCCCGTTCAATCCACCGGTATAGTGACTGGCAGGGCATGGATTCGTTGGGGACAGGGGGTTAACGATCACCCTTTCCTGAATATTTCCTCAATTATTTCTCAAGAGATGCATAAAATGAGAATTCCGGCATTATAATAGAAACAAAACTTCGACACTGTAGACTGGGACGCTCGAAGGTGAGTGTGAGTAGGTTGCGTATGAAACATCCTGTAATGCTTCTTCTGGCTATCGTTCTCATCCTGGTGGCGACTTCGTGTGAGGCGCTGTCCGGCATGGAGGCGAGTGGTCCGGAATGCACAACCATCGTCAAGCGGGCGCTGGAAGCGACCAACGAGATTTGTGACGGTACGGGGCGCAACCAGGCCTGTTATGGCCATGCCCTGGTGCGGGCGGAACCGCAGCCGGGGGTGGACTCGTTCCGGTTTGAAAAAGTGGGCGAAAAAGTGGA
Organism: Chloroflexota bacterium; assembly: GCA_016223085.1. Classification (GTDB taxonomy): domain Bacteria; phylum Chloroflexota; class Anaerolineae; order Aggregatilineales; family Phototrophicaceae; genus CFX2. The sequence continues at coordinate 8,489 of JACRPS010000017.1, read as the reverse complement.
TGTGGCCGCGCTGAAGTCGCTGCATCTCAGCCCGATGGATACCAATACCGGCACCTGGGGCGTCAGCATGATGCGCCTGCAGGCGAATCTGCCGGACACCTCACCGGGCGAAAACGTGACGCTGCTGCTGTTTGGGGATGTCGAAGTGCGCAATATCGTCCCCGCAGCCCGGCTGTTAAACGTCACCACCTCGCTGACCGGCAACGTCAACGTGCGCCGCGAACCGGCTGACACGGCGTTTGTGATGGGAACGCTGCCGCCGGGCACCGTCATCACCGCACGGGGCCGCTCCGAAGATGGCGCGTGGCTGTATGTTGACCTGCCTGACAACCGGGGGCGGGGCTGGGTGAATACGTCCGTTGTCAGGCCGGAGGGGGACATCCAGACACTGAACACAATTCAGCCGTACCTGGCGGACGCCAAACCGATGCAGGCGTTTTACCTGCGCACCGGCAACAACGCCACCACCTGCGCCGAAACGCCCAACGATGGGCTGGTCATCCAGACGCCCGAAGGTGAAGCCGAAGTGCGGCTGTGGATTAACGAAGTGAAAATCCGGCTCAAATCCACCGTGTTTGTGCAGGCGCGACCGGAAAGGCCGATGAGCATCACCACGCTGGAAGGCGAAGTCCATGTCGAGGCGCTGGGGGTGGAGCAGGCTGTGCCGGTGGGCAGCAGTGTCACCGTGCAGCTTGACGCCAATAGTTCGCCGGTCGCGCCGCCCAGCTCACCGCAGCCCGTGCCCAAAGAGATCATTCGCACCCTGCCCAGTCCGGTGCTGCCCACGCCAATACCGGCCACACCAACAACCGTGCCGCCCAGCGACACACCGCTGCCCACGCCGGTGCCAACCGATACACCGACCGACGTACCCACGCTAACGCCCACGCTTATGCTGCCGCCGACGGCTACCTTTACGCCGGAGATCACGGCTGCGCCGACGGAAACGCCGACGGTCGCGCCGTCGCCAACCGATGTACCGACGGATACCCCGACGAACAGCCCGCCGCCAAGTATCTCACCAACGGATACCGAGGTGGCAACATCGTCATCCGGTTCGTTTGCAGCCGGGCCTACCCCCGGCCACAGCACGACGCCACCGCCAACCAGCGAAGTGACGCCGGAACTGACGCCGACGGTGTGAAGCGGATAGTGGCAGTAGCAGAGAAACATACGAGGGCAGCTTAACGGCTGCCCTCATGTGTTGCCGGTAAAGATCAGCGTATGGGTAGCGTTTCACCCGGCATTCGCCAGAGGTTCAAATCCCTGGCTGTCCCATATCCCTACCGCGCAGCCGGGCAGGTTTCCCGGTAGGGGACTTCGCGGAAAAACCGCTCCCACTCGTCCGGCGAAAAATTGCGGTGAGCGATCTGGCAGGCACGGGCGCGCCACGAGTCCAGACTCATATCCCAGAGCGCCACCGAACGATCAACGCTGACGGAGGCCAGCAGGTTTCCATCCGGGGCAAAGGCCACGTCCGTCACCCAATCGCGGTGGCCGATGAACGGCTGCCCCAGCCGCTGGCCGGTGGCGACATCCCACAGACTGATGCTGCTGTCCAGGCTGCCGACCGCCAGCGTTGTACCGTCCGGGCTAAAAACAACCGAAGAAACTTCGTCACCAATCACCAGCGGCTGCCCCAGCGGTTGTAGCGTGGCCGCGTCCCGCAGGACGACCGTGCCATCGCTGCTGCCGGAAGCGAGGATACGCCCATCTGGGCTATAGTCCAGGCTGGCGACGGTGCCGTTGTGCGCGGCCTGCGGCTGCACGCGCGCCTGCCGGGTCGTCGCATCCCACAGGGCAATCGTGCCATCCCGGCTGCCAGAGGCGAGTGTTTTTCCGTCCGGGCTGACCGTCAGACTCAGCACCTCGTCGCGGTGCGCCGTAACCGGACTGCCGAGCGCCTGCCCGGTTGCTCCGTCCCGGAACACAATCGCGCCACTATCGTCGCCGGCAACCAGCAGCCGCCCATCCGGGCTGAATGCCAATGCCAGCGGTTTGCGCCCGTTGGGGTTGTTCCACGTCTGAACGGCTTGCCCGCCAGCCGGATTCCAGAGCGCAAGCGTCTGGTCGCCACTGGCCGACGCCAGCCGCGTACCGTCGGGGCTGTAAGCCAGCGCGGTGATATAACGCTGCTGCCCCTGTAAGGCGCGCGTTTCCTGCCCGGTGGTGACGTCCCACAGTCGAATAGCGGTATCAGACACCGGTTCGGTCAGGCTGCCGCCGCCGGAGGCCAACTGCCGCCCATCCGGGCTGAACGCGACCGCCAGCACCGGGTCACCGTGGGTACCGAGGACCTGCTCGAAGGGCTGCCGGACATTGGTCTGCCAGAAAATCACGCTGCCGTCCGCGCCGCCGGAAACCAGCGTGTCGCTGTCCGGGCGGAAGGCCGCGCTGTAGACCGCGTCCGCGTGGGCAGCCAGCGGCTGGCCCACCAGATCGCCGGTTTCCATGCTCCACAGCCGCAGCGTGTGGTCCTGGCTGGCCGAGGCCAGCAGCGCCCCCGACGGGCTGAACGCCAGACTGCGGATCCAATCGGCGTGGCCGGTGCTGATCTGCCCGACCGCCTGCCTGGAGGTCACGTCCCACAGCAGTATCTGCCGGTCGGCGCCGGCGGTCGCCAACCGTTGGCCGTCCGGGCTAAAGGCCGCTGCCAATACCCAATTATTGTGGCCGGACAGCGGTTCACCGGCGGCTTCCAGCGCCGCGCCATCATCCGGGCTGACCAGCCACCGCTGAATCGTGCCGCTGTCGCCAGCGGATACCAGCATCTGCCCATCCTGCCGGAACACGATGCTGTACACGGTTTCGTTGTTCGTTTCAATCGGCTGCCCCACCGCCGCCCCGCTGCCGGCGTCCCACAGGCGGACAGCGCCGTCCGCGCCGCCAGACACCAGCAGCGTGCCATCCGGGCTGAAGGCGGCGGCCCACACCGCGTCGCCGTGACCGACCAACGGCTCTCCCTGGAGTTCCAGCGCCGCGCCGTTATCCGCCACGCGCCACAGGCGCAGCGTGCCGTCGGAACTGGCGGAGGCAATCGTCGTATTATCAGGGCTGAAGGCGACGGCGTTGATGCGGTCGCTGTGGCCGGCATTGGACTGCGCCAGCCGTTCACCAGTCGTCGCGTCCCACACCATTAGCCGGTGATTGAGATCGCCTGTAACCAGCCAGCGGCCATCCGGGCTGAAGGCCAGACTCCGCACCGGCGCGTCCGTGTGTAAAAAGCGGGACAACTGCGGCTGGGCTTGCAGTGCCAGCAGCAGACTGTTGCGCGCCTCGAAGGTGTCCGCCGTCCGGAGGGCTTCAAGGCTTAACAGCAGCGCCAGATCAGGCGGCACATCCCCGGCCAGCGCGGTCATCGCCAGTTCGCGGGAACGGGACGTGCGGGCTTCGGCATCGGCGCGGTTGCGTTCGGCGACGGCGGCAGCTTCGCGGTCGAGCGCCACCAGCGACAGGCCGATGGCGGCGGCGGTTAAGCCGATCAGGATGGCGATAAACAGCCGGATGCGCCGGGCCGCGCGCTGGCGGCCCGCCAGGCTGGCCTGTAAATAGCCAATTTCGCTGTCGTTCAGGGTGAGTGTCCGGTTGGTCATCAGCCGTTCGTACTGGGCCAACTGTGTGCCGGTCGCCAGAAAGCTGGCATCGCGGCGCGCGCCGTCCCAGGCGGACGCGGCCAGCGCCAGCCGCCGGTGCACCAGCAAATCCTCGCGCCCGGTATCCAGCCAATCGCGCAGGCGTTCCCACACCCGGAGCAGCGCCTCGTGCGCGATCTCAACAGTTGGCGCATGGCTCACCGGTTCATAATCAAACGTCAGCAGGCGCGCCTGCCCAAAGGCGGCGATCACCTGCTGCAGGCGCGCGCGGTCGGTGGATAGCGTCAGCAGCTCCGACTGCAACCCCCGGCGGCGGGTCGCTTCCCCTTCGGCGCTGACCGTCACCAGCCGCAGGAACACCTGCCGGGCGATGTCGCGGTCGCCAGTGTCAAACTGCTGGTAAATCTCCTCGGCGCGGCGGCCCAGCGCGCCGGAAACCCCGCCAATGGCAGCGTAGGCCGCCTGTGTCAGCGTAAAGCCCTCGCGGCGCTCAAACAGTTCCGTCAGCGCGTACTGGAGCAGCGGCAGCGCGCCCGGCTGCTGGTTCACGTCGTTGATGATCGCTTCCACCAGGCCGGGTTCAAACCGCAGAAACTGGCGCTCCGCCGGGCTGATGATGGCGCGTTCCATTTCGCCCAGCGTCATCGGCAGGATTAACTCGGTTTGTTCGCGCATCAGTGGCGCGAAGCCGGGGTGCTGCAAGGGGCGGTCATAAAAATCAGCCCGCAGGGTAATGATTAGTCGCGCGCGGCTGTCCGGCGCGGTCACCAAGTGCGCCAGACTGTCGAGGAAACGCGCCCGCGCCGCGTCATCGGCAGTCAGCGTGTACACCTCTTCAAACTGGTCAATCACCAGCGCCAGTTCCGGCACGCCATCCGGCAAAATCTCGTTGATGAGTTCCGTCAGCCCGCCGGCGCTGTTACGCAGCCGTTCGGAGAAGCGGTCAGGGACGGTGACGGCGACCTTCAGCAGCGCCGCTTCCAGCGCGGCAAACGGTTCTACGCCCGGCACCAGCTCCACGATCAACCAGTTTTGCGATCCAAAGAGTACCCCCTGGCGCAGCGCGGGGATTAAACCGGCTTTGACGACGCTGGATTTGCCGCTGCCGCTGGGACCAACCACCGCCAGAAAGCGGCGCTCGACGCCCGTTTCCGACAGGCGCTTCACCAGCCGTTCGACCGTCGCGCCGCGACCAAAAAAGTCGGCGGCGTCAGCTTCTTCAAACGCCCGCAGCCCTTTATACGGATTTTGCGGGTCGGCAGGCACGTTCAGGTCAATTGTCTGCTGCGGTAGCTGCGACAGGACCCGCGCCGGCGGGGGCGGCGCGGCCAGGTTCGCCAGAATGCGGGCGCTGGTTTCCTGCGACCGGGTGATACGGTGGAAATCCGACACCAGGCTGAGCGCATCGGGATAGCGCGCTTCCGGCTGCTTGGAGGTCGCCCGCCAGATCACGATATTAAGCGCGTGCGGCAGGTCAGGACGCTCGGTTTGCAGCGGCGGCAGCGACTCGTACAAATGTTTGCGGATGATGGTGGTAGTGCTGGGGTCGGAAAACGGCTTTTTGCCGGTGAGCATGGTGTACAGCACAACACCCAGGCTGTAAATATCCGTCAGCGGCGAAATTGGCTGGCCCGTGACCTGCTCCGGCGAGACATAATCAGGCGAACCGTAGCGATCATCGTCAACGACGGCGGGCGCGTCCGGCGACAGGATTTTGGCGATGCCAAAGTCGGCCAGATAAGCGTTGGTTTCCTCGTCCAGCAGGATATTGGCGGGCTTGAGGTCGCGGTGAACAACGCCGTTGCGGTGCGCCGCCGACAGCGCGCCCGCGATCTGTTCCAGCAGCTTGCCGACCAGCGGCAGTTCTAACGCGCCCTGGCGTTCCAGCAGCGCGTGCAGGCTGCCGCCGCGCAGCCAGCGCATCACCAGACAGGCGATGTCCGGTTCGCGCCAGTAGTCATACAGCGGCACGATGTGGATGTGATCGAGCCTGGCGATCAGCCGCGCTTCCGTCTCAAAGCGGCGGATAAAAACCGGGTTATTGGCATAACGTGGCAGGATGATCTTGAGCGCCACTTCGCGGTCAATCACCGGCTGGTAAGCGCGGTAAACGACGCCAAACCCCCCCTGGCCGATCAGTTCGCGCAGCTCGTAACCTTTTAACGTCTGGCCGGAGTAGTCGGCCAGTTCCGGGGGCAGTTGCGCCATGACGTGCGGTCTCCTGATGGTGGGCTGCGACGCGAACCGGCAGGCGGCTTACGGTGACCGGCTCTCCAGTTGCAGCGAACTGCTGACCAGCGCGGCGACGTGAGGCCGGAAGCGGTCAAGGTATACCGTAAGCTGGTCATCGGCGCAGTCCGGCGCCAGTTCCTTCAGACCCGGCAGCAGCAGTTGCGTGTCCGGCGTATCGGCACGCAGGCCGTTGGTGGGTTCGGGGGCAGTCGCCGGTACGGTGGATAGCACAGCCTGCCGCTGCCGCCGGCCCCAGAAGTCCCGCGCCAGCTTCAGGGCTTCCTTCGCGCCGCGCAGCCGGACGCTGATCTGGCCGGTGGGTACGTCCACCTGAATCGCATCAATACTAATCACCCCCGGCGGACGCTTCAGCACTTCATTACACAGGGTCTGGAAGCCCGCCAGCGCCAGCAGATAGGGGCTGACCTCCTGCGCCAGCGAGGCAGGCGTCAGGCGCGCCACCGCCGTATCCGGCTGTTTGTGTTTCAGCCACAGGGTATCTACCGGCGACTCTGCCGCCGCCGTTTTGAAATAAACGTAAAAGGTTAGCTGTCCCAGCCGCACCACGTCGCCGCTGTTGAGTTCGTGGAACTTGTCCTTCGCCAGCCGCACTTCGTTCACCCAGGTGCCGTTGGTGCTGCCCAAATCCTGAATGACGTACTGGTCGCCGGGACGGCTGATGACCGCGTGCTGGCGCGACACGCCCAGACCGGCAGCGTTATAAGGCGTTAAATCAACGGTGGGCACGGGATCGGTCACAAAGCCGCTGCGCCCCAGCACAATCTTCTGTTCGCCCCGCACCAGAATTGGCTGCGCCTCATCCGGGATCAGGATGGCCAGCATGTCGTCGTAGAGTTCGGTTAAATGAACAATCTGCTCCCGCAGCGGGGGTAAAACCGGCTCGTCAGGAACGCGGGTGGTGGTCTGCGGAGGCAGCAGGCCGACCTGAATTGTGCCGCAGTAACTGCAAAATGACGCGTCGTTGGGGATGTCCTTGTTACAGTTGGAACAGACTTTTGTGCCATTCATCGGTTTATAACCCAGTAAACCACCAGAAATCAGCCACCCGTGTGCCACCTGCCGTGCGGTTGGCCTGCGTTTATCCTATACCGATCCCATCGGCGCGTCAAATGGCGGGGAACTGCTCCGCCGAAAGGCGGAGACAAAATTCCCGCTGTTGCCGGAGGTATTGGCATCAAAACCGGGGTTCAATAGTAACCAGTGTGAACGAGTTGGAAGGAAGACCACCATGTTGTGGCTGATCGTAATGGCGCTGTTTGTGATCGCGCTGGTGTACGCCGTCGTTATTAACGCAGAAGAAGGTTTCCAGACCTCTGCCTATCACCCCCTGCATACCCCGTCGAACGGCTTCGACGAATAGCGAGTATCGGGCAGCCCACGCTGCCCGATGTTGTTTCCCGCGCCGGGATACTCCGGCAGTTGCAGCATTGAACCATCTCACGCAGGGTCGCCCCTCCCCATTCGCCGTCAGTACTGGAGCGGAAACGATTCGGCGGGTATGGGTTCGGAGCGGCTGGCCGCCAGAATTTGCGCTGGCGTCTGGCCGAAAAAGTGCCGCAGCGACCGGGTGAGATGCGGCTGGTCGAAATAGCACGCTTCGTAAACCGTGTCGAGGATGGACATTCCCCCGCGCAGCAGCGCCACCGCCCGGCGGGCGCGTTCGATCTGGTGAATCGTGCCCGGAGTCAAGCCGGTGGCGCGCAGGAAGCGCCGCCGCACCGTGCGGGGCGATAATTCGGTTGGCTGGCCCTGTAACACCGCTTCAATCAGGTTGTCGCGCACCAGCAGACCGGCCCGCGCCAGCCGGTCAACGAAGGTGTCGGCGTTGTCGAAGCCGGGCAATTCCCAGGCGGAGCCGTGCAGCCAGAACGAACGGCCTGCCGCCGCTGGCAGTGTCAGATCGTTCCGGTCGAGCAGTTGGCTGACCGGCAGATGCGGCATGAAAGCCCCCAGCTTAAACACGATGCCCAAAAACTCGGCGTCCGGCGGGCAGTCCGCGAGAGTCGCTTTCGTTTCCGGCCCGCGCACCGTCACGCTGGTTTTACCGCGCAACTGCGTGACGACCAGCTCCCAATGGCTGGCCGCCTGCGAGGTAAACCGACCGGCCTGATCGCTGCGGGCGCGCCAGACCATCTCCACCAGTGGCGAATCGGATGGCCGGGCTGTGGAGGTGAACGGCAGCGTTCGCTCCTCGCTCATCGCGCGAACCGCTGCGCTGACCGGCGGCGCGCCTTCACCGCCTAGGCCTCGCGGTTTTTGGGCGGCGCGTTGGTTTCAAGCGTGTTGAGGAGTTTGCTGGCAGCGGCGGCAATTTCGTCAACCGCCGCGAAGAAGGCGGCTTCGTTGGCCTGTGATGGTCGGTTATAGCCGCTGATCTTGCGGACAAACTGCAACGCCGCCGCGCGGATTTCGTCTTCGCTGGCGGGCGGTTCGAAGTTATACAGTGGCCTGATATTCCGGCACATACCCATCCTCCCAATACGACTCTACCAGCGGCTTTTAAGCTCGACTTTGCACATGACAATGGTTAACGAATACTCTCTGCTCAAGGAGTGCTATCAAATGCTGTCAGACTTTTCGAACATCGCTGTTTCACAATGATATGCAGAAAATATCTGATTGGTTCTCCCTGAGCGCAAATCT
>JACRPS010000001.1 GCA_016223085.1 Chloroflexota bacterium | reverse complement strand
GGCAAGGGCAGGCACAAACTCATCCCCACCCTGCTGCGTTTTGACCGCTTCCGTAAACTGCTTGTTCGTGCCATTGAGACCCTTTTTCCGCCCTTGCGAACGGTTCTGGTTTATGCCTTACCTAATTCGTGATTCACTGATATTAGCAAGTGCGGTCTCAGTGACTACCAGCCGCGCAAGATGTGACCATAAGCAACAAGGGAATAAAGCAAGAACCAAATAAAAAGGAAATATCAATAATGAGTTTTTCATTTAAACTAATAAACTCCTTCCATGACTTACCAACCACAAATTCATGGATTTGCTGCGCGGTAATCAGCAGATCGAGTAAATGCGCTGCATCTCGCCTATTTCACATAATCTCTTTGTCTCACCCACCCTAATAGATATTCTGTTGGATATTTTCTAGAGGCTGTTATGCACTTTCTGCTCTGGATTTGCCCTCACCCCAAACCCCTCTCCCTCAGGGCGAGGGGCTTAAAGACAGGCTTGCGGGCTTTTCCCCTTCTCCATGAGGGAGAAGGGGTCGGGGGATGAGGGCTAAAGTTCATAACACGCTCTGGGCGTCATATCAGCTTCGGCTGCCGGTGCTGCTTAAACTCCTGCGCCTGATGCAGGATGTCACGCGCGCTGACCTTGCCACTTTCACCCTGCGCACCCAGCATTTCCGCCAGTTCGTTGACACGCTCGGCCTCGTCGTCCAGCGGGCGTACCTGCGTGGAGGTGCGGTCGCCGCGTACCAGTTTTCTGACGTGGTAGTGTCGGTCGCCGTAGCCGGCCAACTGCGCCAGATGCGTGACCACCATCACCTGATGGTTGCCCGCCAGCGACCATAACTTTTCGCCAACGACGCTGCCGATGCGCCCGCCGATGCCCTGGTCAATTTCGTCAAAAATCAGCGTCGAGGTCTGGTCGGCCAGCGCCAGCACACGCTTGAGCGCCAGCATGATGCGCGCCGTTTCGCCACCGGAGGCCACCCGCGCCAGCGGGCGCAGCGGTTCACCGGGGTTGGCGCTCATCAGCATTTCTACCTTGTCAATGCCAGTGGCGTCAAACGCCAGCCGCCGGTCGCCGACGTAGCAGCCGTTGGCGTCGTCTTCCTGCGTGATCGCCACTTCAAAGCGCGCGCGCTCCATCCGCAGGTCGGCCAACTCCTGCACGATGCGCTCGCCCAGCTTTTTACCAAACATCTGCCGCACCCGACTGATCTTTCCGCCCAGTTCGCCGATGTGCCGCAGCAGTTTTTCTTCCTCGGCTTGCAGTTCTTCCAGCCGTTCTTCGCTGTGTTCGATGCTGTCCAGTTCGGTGCGGGCACGGTCGGCGTAGTCGAGAATGGCTTCAATCGTGCCGCCGTAGCGCCGCCGCAGCCGGTTCAACAGTTCCAGCCGTTCTTCAACTTCGTTCAGGCGTTCCGGCGTGTACTCCACGCTATCGGCGTAGCGCCGCAGCGACAGTGCCAGTTCTTCCGCCTGCGCGCTCAGGCTATCGGCCAGTTCGGCATCGTCCTTCAGTTCGGGGTCAAGGTTCGCCAGCTTGGTCATCAGCACCGCCACCTGTCCCAACTGGTCAACAGCGGAAAGCTGGTCGGGCGCGTCGTCATCGCCGGAAAGCAGCATCACGGCTTCGGCGGTCAGCGTGGCAAGCTGTTCGCTGTTTGCCATCTTGGTACGCTCGGCGCGCAGTTCTTCGTCCTCGCCCGGTACCAGTTCGGCGGCGTCAATCTCCTCGACTTCGTGGCGGAGCTGTTCGGCGCGGCGTTCCAGCGCGGCTTCGTCGTCCATCAGGCGCTTCATCTCACGGCGCACCGCCGTGACTTTTTCAACCACCGAAGCAATCGCTTCGCGCAGTTCGACCAGATCGGCGTAGCGGTCAAGCAGATCAATGTGCGTGCGCGGGTTCAGCAGCGACAGGTGTTCGCTCTGGCCGTGCACGTCCACCAGGAATGCGCCGATTTCGCGCAGCACTTCCTGGCTGGTGGTGACGCCGTTCACGCGCGCCGTTGAACGTCCGTTGTTGCGCACCTCGCGCGAGATGGTGACAAACGCGCCGTCACCGTCCATCAGGTCTTCGCGTTCGAGGATGGGCAGCACCAATGCCTGGATCTGGCTGTTGAGCGCAAACACCCCTTCGATAACGGCCTTCTCCGCGCCGGCGCGGACAAAAGTCGAGTCCGCCTTACCGCCGAGCAGCAGTTCCACCGCATCAATGATGATGGACTTACCCGCGCCGGTTTCGCCAGTAATGACGTTGAAGCCAGGCGCGAAGTTCAGTTCCAGCCGGTCAATGATGGCAAAGTTTTGAATCCGCAGTTCTTCGAGCATAAGCGTATAGTTTCTACCGCTACTGGTCTGAAAACCGGTTCGCTTTCAGCGATCAGCAGCAGTGCTTCCGCGCTGATTGCTGACCTACTACTGATTGCTATATCCGCAAGTTAAACCGCCCGTACACGATGAAGGCCACGACGCCGATAAAGATCAGCAGACTGATGTCGCTGACGGTGGCCGTCAGCACCGCGTCCAGCGGCAGCGCCGGAAGTTCCCGGCCCGGAAACCGCCGCGCGATTTCCGCCAGTTCGGCGCTGTACGCCAGGTACACCTGCGCCACGCCGCCGACCAGCCCGCCGACAACCACGCCCGCCGCTGCGATGTGGCCGGAGTAGCGCCCGCGCCGCCGCTGCGTCATCCGCAGCGCCGCTTCGCTGATCGCGCCGCCGACCGGTACGCCGATGATAATCACCAGCAGCAGGAAGCCAACCACCTTGATGATCGCGCCGCCGATAGCCGCCAGCACGGCGGACACGGCGAAGACAATCAGGTAATCGTACTGGTTAGCCGTAAAGAATTTGTCCTCGTGCTGGCGCACACACTCGCGGCAGCGGTAGCCGACCGGCGTCAGCACCGCGCACTCGGCGCACATCAGCCGTCCACATTTGTTGCAGCGCAGCGCCGTTTCCCGGTCGGGGTGAACTTCGCAAAAGGTCCGGTCTTCAACGACGGGATTCAATTCCGACACGATTATTCCTTCAATCTAACCGCCAAGACGCCAAGAACGCCAAGTAAAAACGTTGTCAGTTCTCAGTTTTTTTCTGGCAACTGGTGACCAGCAACTAGAAACTTCCTTGCATTTGCTAACAGCTAACCGCCACGCGCTAAATCTGCTTCCGTTCCGGTTCGGCACGGACGGGAATACGCGGCTCCAGCCGGTCGAGCAGCGAACGGTAAAAATAGTTGCGCTCCCGCAGACGCACAAACCGGCTGACAAACGGGCTGGCGTGAACCTCCACCGTATCGCCCGGCTGTACGTCGCCGGTCAGCACGCCGTCCAGCGTCAGCACAATGCCGGTGTTATTCTCCTGCGCCGCGATCACTTCCACCGTCGCGCCTTCGGACAGCACAATCGGGCGATCCATGCTCAGGTGCGGCGCGACCGGCACGATCAGGATGTTGCGCAGTTCCGGCGGCAGAATCGGTCCGCCGCAGGCCAGCGCGTAGGCCGTCGAGCCGGTGGCCGTCGCAATAATCAACGCATCGGCATTGTAGGTGGTCGCCCAGTCTTTATCAATGTAGGTTTCCAGCAAAATCATGCGCGTGGCGACCTGCCTGCTAATCACCACGTCGTTAAGCGCGTCACCGCTGGCGACCGTAAGCCCATTGCGGACCAAAGCGGCGCGAACCATCATCCGTTCTTCAATCCAGTACGTACCATCCAGCACCGTTTCCAACGGCTGTTCCCACCGGTCCGGGCCGCTGATTTCGGTCAGGAAGCCCAGGTAACCCATGTTAATGCCCAGCACGGGCACGCCATACAGCGAACACACCCGCGCCGCGCGCAGCATCGAACCGTCGCCACCGATGGCGATCACCATGTCGCTGCCCTGCACCCGCGCGCGCACCTGCTCATCGTCCCAGTTGGCAGAATACCAGGCTTCGACATCATGCGCCCGCAGGTACGCGGCGATCTGCTCCGCGACGGGGGCGGTCTGCGGGCGCAGCGGGTGGGCCAGAACGCCAATACGGTTGAAGGTCGCCACCAATCCCTACTCCTGAATGTCGTTGATTATAGTTGAACTCAGGGGACACGGCTACCATGCGGCGCAGTATTAGATTAGCACAAAAGTTCGTTTTGTGCCAGCGCAGCAGCCAAAAGAGGCAGTGCAGCCAGGGTGTTGGAGGTAGGGACACGATATATCGTGTCCCTACGGTCGCAGCAGCAGCCAGAGCTGGTTAATTAGGTGCCGGTAGCGCATAACGACCGCGAGAATCGCCGCCGTCAGCAGGAACACCGCCACGATTAGCACCCAGATCAGCGGCGTGGGGGGCACAAATTCGAAGATGTGCGGCAGCAGGAACGGCGCCAGCATGGTCAGGAAGGTCAGCGTCAGGCCGATCAGCGTGATGCGCCAGTGGCGCACCCAGGTGCGCGGATTGTACAACTCGACGGCGTGCGTGTTCCAGAAAATCAACGTCCCATACAGCGCGATAAACAGCGTCACGGCGCTGCGGGCGGCGTAAACACTCTGGCCGCTGGCGAAATACACTGCCACAAACAGCAGCGATAAATTCACCGCGCCGATCACCCCGGCAGTGATAACATAATCCAGCACGTCACGGCGGAATTCTTTCATGAAGGCCGGGCGGATTAACTGGAAGGCGATCAGCGTGGCGGGGATGTTAACCGTGCCGAACGTAATCCAGCTCATCTGCACCGGGCTGGTGGGGAACGGCAGCGTCATGAAGCCGACGAAGAAAATCAGCAGGATGTTGTAGAGATTTTTGGTCAGGAACAGCTTGGTTGTGCCGAAGATCACCTGCGTGATGTTCGTGCCTTCGCGGAAGGCGCGTGGCAGTGTCGTCATGGCGTTGTTCAGCAGCACAATGTCGGCCACGTCCTTGCTGATCTGCGCGCCATCGTTCATGGCGACGGCCAGATGCGCCTCTTTCAGCGCCGGCACGTCGTTTACGCCGTCGCCGACCATCGCCACGTAAGCGCCCTGCCGTTTGAGCGCGGCAATAATTTTGCGCTTGGTGCCGGGTTCGATGCGGGCGAAAAGATTCGCCGTGATGACTGCCGCTTCCAGTTCGGTCGGCGTCATTGCTTCAAGCTGGTCGCCACTGTAGGCCGTTTTGATGTCCATGCCCGCCTGCGTGGCAATAGCCTTCACCGTGTCCAGGTTGTCGCCGGAGATGACCTTCAGTTCAACATTCAGGTCGCGGAATTCGTTCAGCGTTTGCTGGATGTCCGGGCGCACCTGATCGCTGAGGACGATCAGCGCCAGCGGGTCGCCGACGTGATCGGTGTCGCCTTCCGGCAACGCTTCTGGCAAGCGGGCGAATGCCAGCACCCGCAGCCCCTGCGCCGCCAGTTCACCGGCGCGCTGCATGGCGAGCGTGCTGGTCGAAGGATGCAGCACTCGTTCCGGCGCACCCATAATCAAGGTTTCCCGTTCAAACACCACCGCGCCCCACTTGCGGCTGGAGTTAAACGGGATTTCGCGCAGTTTCGCACCCGGCCCGCTGCCGTTCAGCGATGGCGTGTGCTGGCGAACGTAATCAGCGACCGCCGCCGCCGTGCGGTTGAGATGGGCCAGGCTGCCGGTGTAGAGCGTCAGCCGGGCGTAGATGTCATCCAGTGGCGTGCCGTTAAGCGTAATCACCTCGGTGACAGCCAGTTGGTTACGCGTCAGCGTGCCGGTTTTGTCGAAGCACAGCACCGTGACATTCGCCATGGACTCGACCGCGTTCACGCGCTGGACGAGCGTCTGGTGGCGGCTGATGCTGATTGCGCCCAGCGTCAGCGACAGGATGGCCGTCAGCACCAGACCCTGCGGCACGATGCTGGTCACAAACACCACTTCGTTGCGCACGATTTGCAGCAGCGGTTCGCCGTTGCGCCAGCTATACAGGAACAGCATCGGCCCGATGATGAGCATGGCGATCAGCATAATTTCCACCAGCGCGTTGATGCGCTGCTGTGTCGGCGTCCGCACATTTTTGTAGACCTTGGCGATGGTCGAAAGCTGGTTAATGGTGCTTTCCCGCCCCACCTTCGTGGCGACCATCAGCCCGGTGCCGGCGATGCAGAACGAGCCGGAAAACACCTCGTCGTCTTCGTTTTTAAACACGGCGTCGGACTCGCCCGTAAGCTGCGATTCGTCCATCTCCAGCGCGCTGCTGACCAGAATCCGCCCATCCACCACCAGCCGGTCTCCCGGCTGAATCGGAATCACGTCGTCCTTGACCAATGCCCGCTCCGGCAGCGATACCAGGTTGCCGTCCCGCCACACGCTGACGTTCTGCGCCGCCTGCGCCGCCAGCCGGTCGAGCTTGCGTTTGGCGCTGATTTCCTGCAACATGCCGAGAATCGAGTTGGTGACGACGCTGAAACCGGCGAACAGCACGGTCGAATAATCCTGTAGGACGAGCACGATCACCAGCAGCGTGAACAGGACGACGTTAAACAGGTTGAGGACGTTATCCCGCACGATCTGCCAGTAGGTGCGCCCGACGCGGGCCTTGTAGGCGTTGGTTTCGCCGCGCCGCACGTGCTCGGCCACTTCGGCAGTTGTCAGGCCGGGATAAGGTGGAAGATGAGACGACACTCCGGGACTCCCTGCGCCACGATATAGCATCACTATAGCACGGGACAGGCGCGTTGGCGACGGGAGAAACGCGGCGCGACAATCAAAAAGGGGGCGTGCGCCCCCTGATGATCGCTGGATCGCTTCGACCCCTACCAGTCCACGAAAGCGTCCCCGACCGCGTTGTTGGTTAACCGTGTCGTGGCCGTTCCCGTCAGGCGGTACAGTTCCAGATTGCCATCCCGC
>JACRPS010000018.1 GCA_016223085.1 Chloroflexota bacterium | reverse complement strand
TAAGTACCTATCCGTAAAAAGGCAAAGGGGTTGAAAAAGGAGATGTATCGCGTTCAGATTGAAGTCGCCAAACACCAATCAGAACGGATACATCTTGAGCGAGAATCATACCCCAAAGCCGAACAAGGTGGATTATTTTCGCGTGCCGCGCCCGCTGTGGCGCCGACTGCGGCGGTGGCTGCCGAAAGCACCAGCGGGCAAGCGGCGAGGCCGAAAACGCGCTGATGATCGGGCCGTGGTGAATGGGATTTGGTATGTGCTGTGGACGGGCTGCCAGTGGAAGGCGGTGCATCGTAGTTGGTTTGGGGTCTGTAGCACGACCTTGCACCACCGGTTTCAACAATGGCAACAAGCGGGTGTCTTTGCACGTCTGATGGCTGAGTTGGCTCGTTTTTACCAACGGCAGCGGACAATCCAGTGGCAGTGGCAAGCCATTGACAGCCGCTCGTGCCCGGCGCCGCTGGGCGGCCAAGACACTGGCAAAAGCCCGGTGGATCGCAGCAAGCGCGGCAGTAAAATCCACCTGCTGGTGGATCAGCGCGGCGCGCCACTGGCGGTCTACCTTACCGGAGCCAATATTCATGACAAGTGGCTGGTGGATGAAGTAGTCATCTCCGTTGTCGTCCCCCGACCCGATGCCGAAGCGGTTGAGCAACATCTGTGTCTGGACAAAGGCTATGATTACCCTGATGTGCATGAGTTTGTCGAGCAGGAACGTTATATCGCCCACATCAAGCACCGGCGGCGGCGGGGTCGAGCGCACCCTCGGTTGGCTTGCCAAACGGCGCAGCCTGCGCACCCGCTGGTGCAAAAAGCCGGAAAATTGGCTCGCCTTCGTTCAGTTCGCTTGTGCCCATATCCTCATGAATTTTGCTATTTACGGATAGGTACTTAGCCTATGGCGGCTGTCTTTCCTCTGAATGTTTCGTTAATACCCCGATTGTTTACGCAACAATCGGGCTTTCAGGTTTATGCTGTAATAAAGGTAGCCGTTTCTACTGGAAAATGATGCTCAATTCGTCCATCCTCATCTCGCTGGCTCAGAATGTGGCGCTGCTGCTGTCACTGACGTACCTCTACGGCCTGGTGCTGCACAATCCTCGACTGGCCCGGTTCAATCGCTCGCATCTGCTGGAAGGGCTGACCTTCGGGCTGTTTGGTGTTCTGGCGGTGATGACCGCCATTGAAGTGTATCCCGGCTTTTTCCTGGACGCGCGCGCGATTGTGGTGGTGGTCACCGGCGCCTTCAGCGGGCCGGTCGCGGCCCTGCTGGCAAGCGGGATGATCGCGCTGTACCGGATGATGCTCGGTGGCGGAGGTGTGCTGTCCGGGGTGGTTGCGGTTATGGGTGCTGCCGCGCTGGGCACAGCCGTTTATTACTACCGACAGCGTTACGGAAACCGGAACGAACGGGCAGTTTTTTTAATCGTTGGGGGCATCGCTGCGATAAACGCGCTGGTCTGGCCCTGGGCTATTGGCGGCTCGGTTGGGAGGCAGTTTGCCTATAAGGCCGCGCTGCCGATGCTGGTGCTGGTGCCGGCAGGGATTTATTTCCTTCGGCTACTGTTGTCCTATCGGCTGCGCCAGTTGCAGATGGAACAGGCGCTCCGTGACAGCGAAGAACGCTACCGCACTGTTATCGCGGCCATGAGCGAAGGGTTCATCTACCGTTCGGTTGAGGATGGGACCGTAAGCTGTAATGCCAGCGCCGAAACGATTCTGGGTTTATCGGCGGCGCAAATCCAGCACTGGATAGACGAAAACTGGCGTGGCCTCCGGGAGGATGGCACGGAATTTGCAGCCCCGGACCGCCCGGCAGCGGTTGCCCTGCGTACTGGCCAGCCGCAGTTAAACGTCACGATGGGGATACAGCACCCGGAGAAGGGGCTGATCTGGCTGCTGGTGAATTCCAGCCCGTTGTTCCGCGCCGGTAGCAGCCAGCCCTACGCGGTGATGTCCACTTTCACCGATATCACCGAGCGCCGTCAGGCACAGACCGAACTGCTGCGCGAACGGGATACGCTGCGAACGCTGATTGACAATATTCCTGATTACATCTTCATCAAGGATGCGCAGGGGCGGTTTGTGGTCAGCAACGCCGCTCATAACCAGATTGCCGGTGTGCAGCGGATGGATGAACTGGTGGGCAAGACTGCGTTTGATGTGTTTCCGCCGCATCTCGCGCCGCAGTTTAACGAAGATGACCAGATGGTGCTGCAAGGTCAGGCACTGGTCAACATCGAACGGACTTCGATTGACTTGCAGGGCAAACCCTGTTTTGTGTTAACCACCAAAGTGCCGCTGCGGGACGCTGCTGGTCAGGTGGTGGGGCTGGTCGGCATCAGCCGCAATATCACGCACCGGAAGAAGCTGGAAGAACAGACACTCCAGTTGGCGGCGGAGCGCCAGCGAGCTGCCGTGCTACACCGCTTTATCACCGATATTTCGCACGACTTCCGCACGCCACTGTCCATCCTCAGCACCAGCACGGAACTGCTGCGCAAGCACACCGACCCTGACAAGCGCGAGAAACATCTGCGGCGGATTGAAGAACAGATCACCCGCGTCACAACGCTGCTGGACGCGGTGGTTGAAATGGCCGATCTGGAGCGCAACGTCGTGGTGCGCCACGATGATCCAATCAATCTGCAGCCGCTGCTGACCGAGACAATAAAGGATTGTGAACCACTGGCCAAAAACAAAGGGGTAAAGCTGCTCTGGCAGCAGACTTCCATGCCGATCATGGTGAATGCTGATGCCCACCACATCCGGCGCGCGGTCCACAACCTGCTGGAAAATGCGATTCAATACAATGCTGCCGGCGGTTGGGTGATGATCAGCACCCAGAACCTTGCCACCCATCTGGTGATCGAGATCAGGGACAGCGGCATTGGCATGACCGAAGCCGAACAGCAGCACATCTTCGAGCATTTTTACCGCGCGGACGAAGCGCGGTCCATGGACACCGGCGGCACCGGACTGGGACTGCCGATTGCCCGGAAGATTGTGGAAGCGCACGGCGGGACCATCTCGGTCGAGAGCCAGCCAGGGCAGGGCAGCACCTTCACGGTCACGCTGCCGTTGAGCGACGAGCGCGTGGCGGAAGCGGTATAGGCCAGAATCCAGTTGGCGCGAACCGCTTGACAGGCTCGTAAAATCTCGTTATCCTGTGAAACAGTTGCATAAACCAACAACGCTGATCTGGAAAAGTACCTCTTAAAACGGTGTCCAGAGAGCCGCCGGCTGGTGTGAAGGCGGTACACACGCTGAGAGCGAATGGGCCAGGGAGTTGCGCGGGCGAACGTTCAGTAGCCCGTGCCGGAACGCGCACCGTTACAGGCGCACGGTATCGGCTTTAGGCCCGTACTGAGTTGAGTGCCTGTATGTGTTGAGCATACAGGAATCAAGGTGGCACCACGGGAAATCCCCTCGTCCTTGACTGGCGAGGGGATTTTTGATTCAGGAGGGAGTGAAATGGCGGTATTTGTATCACCGGCGCGGGAGAACGTTTTACCGGGGCGCGAGGTCGTGCTGAAGCTGTTTGAACAGGGCGATCTCGTGCCGGTCTACCGCACCATGCCTGCCGATCTGGAAACGCCGGTGTCGGTCTATCTGAAGCTAACTCGCACCGGGGGCTATTCCTTCCTGCTGGAAAGCGTTGAAGGCGGCGAACAGGTCGGGCGGTATTCGTTTCTGGGTGTGAATCCAAAGGGTGTTGTGACCGTTAAGGATAACCACGTCACGCGCGTCCTGCATGGCGTTGTCACTACCCGGCCACTGGCGGCAGCAGAGGACCCGCTGGCGGCAGTAAAAGCGGAATTTGAGCGCGTGCAGCCGGTGAAGGTGGACGGCCTGCCGCGCTTTATCGGCGGGGCAGTCGGTTATCTGGCGTATGACGTGGTGCGTTATTTCGAACGCCTGCCGGATATTGCCACAAACGATCTCGACGTGCCGGACGCCGCTTTCCTGCTGCCGGATACGCTGGTGATTTTCGACCATGCCAAACACCAGTTGATTATCCTGGCAAACGCGCACAACACCGGCGACCCAGACGCGGCTTACGACGATGCGCTCCGGCGGATTGACGATCTCACGGCCATGCTGCGCCAACCGCTGCCCGCGCTCGACCCTTCTCTCGCGCCGCTGGACGACGAGCTGATGTCGAACGTCAGCCGTGAAACGTTTGAGGATAACGTGCGCCGGGCGAAAGAGTACATTGCCGCCGGTGACGCCTTCCAGATTGTGCTGTCGCAGCGGTTTACCCGCAAAACCTCCGCCTCGCCCTTAGCTATTTACCGCGCGCTGCGGATGCTGAACCCGTCGCCCTACATGTTCCTGCTGCACTTCAACGGCGATTTCAGCCTGATTGGCGCCTCGCCGGAAATGATGGTGCGGCTGGAAGACGGCGTTGCCACCGTGCGCCCGATTGCCGGAACGCGCCCGCGCGGCGCGACGGCTGAGGAAGATGAACGCCTGGCCGCCGACCTGCTGGCCGACCCCAAAGAACGCGCCGAACACGTCATGCTGGTTGATCTCGGACGAAACGACCTGGGGCGCGTGTGTGATTATGGCACGGTGCGCGTGCCGAATATGATGTATGTCGAACGCTACTCGCATGTGATGCACATCGTCAGTCAGGTTGAAGGCAGACTGCGCGCCGGGATGGATGCGTTCGACCTGCTGCGCGCCACTTTCCCGGCGGGTACGCTCAGCGGCGCGCCGAAGGTGCGGGCGATGGAGATTATCGAAGAACTGGAAGGTACGCGCCGGGGCACCTATGGTGGCGCGGTCGGTTACTTCAGCTTCGACGGTTCGATGGACACCTGCATTACCATTCGCGCGTTGCTGATGCAGGGTGATACGGTACACATTCAGGTCGGCGCGGGTCTGGTAGCGGACAGCGACCCGGCCAGCGAATACCAGGAAACCATCAACAAGGGCAAAGCGGTGGCGTATGCGGTACAGTACGCTGAACACGGGCTGCTGTAGGGGTGGGTTTAGAAACCCGCCCCTACGGACCATAAAAGGGAAGGGAACGAAACCATGACCGTCAAGCGTGTAATCATCATCCGCCCTGGCGAAACGGACTGGAATCGGCAGGGACGCTGGCAGGGTTGGGTAGCCGTGCCGCTGAACGAACACGGGCGGCGGCAGGCGCGCCAATTGGCGCTTTACATCCGTAACATTGGTCTCAGCGCGCTGTATAGCAGCGACCTGAAACGCGCTGTCGAAACAGCAGCAATCCTGTCAGAGCAGTTAGGCTTCCCGCCGATTCTGGACTCGCGGCTGCGGGAGCGTCAGATCGGCGCGTGGCAGGGGCTGACGCTGGACGAGATGTGCGCCTGGTATCCTGACGACTATGCCCTGCTGCTGGAAGACCCTGACAACTTTAAGATACCGGGCGGCGAGTCCCGGCGTGAAGTGCGCGAACGGGCGCTGCAAGCCTTCAACGGCATTCTGGCACAGGATAGGGGAGAAACGGTGGGCATCATCTCCCACACCACCGCCATCCAC
The DNA here is from genome assembly GCA_016223085.1 of Chloroflexota bacterium. Taxonomy (GTDB): domain Bacteria; phylum Chloroflexota; class Anaerolineae; order Aggregatilineales; family Phototrophicaceae; genus CFX2. The sequence goes on along the minus strand of JACRPS010000018.1, from coordinate 29,897 downwards.
GCGCTTTTGCGCGAACTGGTCCCGGCTGAGTACACGAGTGAGGTCGCCGTCAGTAATTCGTCGGTGACGACCGTTACGCGCGGCGAAGACGGTATATGGAAACTGGTTACGGCAGACGACGTGCTGCATCTGGAAGGACTCGAAACCAAACGTTACCCGGAATTGGAGGACAGGCGATGATCCTGGTGATTGATAACTACGACAGCTTTACCTACAACCTCGTGCAGTTGATGGGCGAATTAGGGGCAGATTTACGCGTCGTTCGCAACGACCAGGTGACACTGGCCGACGTGCGCGCCATGCAGCCTGCGCATATCGTCATTTCGCCAGGGCCAGGCACGCCGGATGACGCCGGCGTATCGCTCGACGTGATTCGGGAATTGGGTGCGACGACCCCGATTCTAGGGGTGTGCCTGGGGCATCAGGCCATTGGGCAGGCATATGGCGGTGTGGTGTCGCGCGCGCCGCGCCTGATGCACGGTAAGACCAGCCTGATTTATCATAAGGGCGACGGCATGTTTTCGGGTGTGCCGACTCCGTTTGAGGCGACGCGTTATCACAGCCTGATTGTGGAAGAACAGTCGCTGCCGGACTGTCTGGCGATCACCGCCTTTACCGATCAGGGTGAAATCATGGGGCTACGCCACCGTCAGTATCCGGTGTACGGCGTGCAGTTCCATCCTGAAAGCATTCTGACGCAGTTCGGGACGCGCATCCTGCAAAACTTCCTGGATGTGAAAGTGCCGGTGCTGGCATCATGACAGGTATTGGTGAGGGTGAAAACGTGGACATTCAACGTGCGATTGACTTACTCAGCCGCTTCGGGCATTTGCAGCTTGACGAGGCCGAGGCGGTGATGAACCAAATCATGAGTGGCGGCGCGACCGAAGCGCAGATCGGCGCATACCTGATGGCGCTGCGCATGAAGGGCGAGACGCAGGACGAAATCACCGGCAGCGCGCGGGCGATGCGCGCTAACGCGCACCCCGTGCCGACGCGCTATAACGGCGAACTGCTCGATACCTGCGGCACGGGCGGCGACCGTTCCGGCACGTTTAACATCAGCACGACGGTGGCGTTTGTGGCAGCGGGCGCGGGTATCCCAGTTGCCAAACACGGCAACCGAGCTGCCAGCAGCAAATGCGGCAGCGCCGACGTGCTGGCCGAACTCGGCGTGAATCTCGACCTGACACCGGAGCAGGTTGGGCAATGCGTGGACGAGGTTGGTATCGGCTTCCTGTTCGCGCCGAAGCTGCACCCGGCTATGAAATATGCCATTGGGCCGCGCAAGCAAATGGGCATCCGCACCATTTTTAACATCCTCGGCCCGCTGACCAATCCCGCCGGAGCGAAACGGCAGTTGATGGGTGTGTTCGCGGCGGATTTGACCGACATGCTGGCGCACGTGCTGGGGGCGCTGGGGTCGAAAACGGCCATCATCGTCAGCGGCTACGGCGGCATGGATGAGTTGACGACGACCGGTCCGAACCATGTCAGTTATCTACAGGACGGCGTGGTGACAACCCGCGAACTTGACCCACGCGACTATGGCTTTAAGGGCGCTTCGATTGCCGATTTGCAGGGTGACGACGCGCCGACCAACGCCGCGATACTACGCGGTATTCTGTGCGGCGATATTCGTGACGCCAAACGCGACGTGGTGCTGCTGAACGCCGGCGCTGCCATGATGGCCGGCGGGCTGGTGGACAATCTGGCTGATGGTATTAAGCTGGCGGCAGAAACGATTGACAGTGGCGCGGCGGTGAGCAAGCTGGATGCGCTGATGACGTACAGCCGGAAGTTCGCGGCGGTACAGTAAAAAGCGTAACACAGAGGCTCGGAGACACAGAGGCACAGAGAAAAAGACTTTACGCAAAGATGCAAAGGGGCAAAGGCGCAAAGTTCTTGGGGACAGGATATATCGTGTCCGACAACGCAAAGATATGATGACGAACGACAATAAAACCGATAGGCTCGCGGATGAAATTCTGGCGCGGCGGGAACGGCTGCCGTTGAAGCCAGACGCGGTGACGCTGGAAGGTCGGCGCGTGCGGCTGCTGCCGCTGGACGTGGAGCGCGATAAAGAGGCGTTATACGCCGCGACAAACGGCAGCCCAGTGGCGCTGGGGGAACGCTCGGTTGGTGCTTACGACGCCGATGAGGTGGTGTGGCGCTATATGTCCGCCGGACCATTTGCGACGCTCGAAGCGTTCACGGCTTATCTGCGCCGGCTGGTGGATACGCCCAACGCGCTGGCCTTCTGCGTGTTCGACGTGGCGACCGGGCAGCAGGTTGGTTCCGCCAGCCTGATGAACAACGCGCCGGAACATCTGAAAATCGAGATCGGCGCGGTCTGGTACAGTCCGGTTGCCCAGCGCACCGGCGCGAACACGGAAGCCACCTATCTGATGCTGCGCCGTGCGTTTGAACTGGGTTATCGCCGGGTCGAATGGAAGTGTAACGCGCTTAACGAACGGTCGCGGCATTCAGCGCTGCGGATGGGTTTCACCTTCGAGGGGATACAGGAGTATCACATGATTATCAAAGGGCGCACGCGGGATACGGCCTGGTTTCGTATCCTTAACCGCGAGTGGCCGGACGTGAAACGCCATCTGGAAGGGCTGCTGGAAACATGAGCTACGTTGAAACCGGCACGATCCTCGACAAAATCCTGGCGCAGAAGTCGTTGGAAATTCTGGAAGCCACCCGCGAACCGGCCTGGCTGGCGCAGGTTGAACACTACGCGCGCACCGCGCCTCCGCCGCGTGATTTTGTGGCGGTCTTGCAGCGCGATACCGTTGCTTTGATCGCGGAAGTTAAAAAAGCGTCGCCCAGCAAAGGGGTGTTGATCGAAAACTTCGACCCAGTGGCGCTGGCTAAAATCTACGCTGACAACGGCGCGGCAGCGATTTCGGTGCTGACCGACAAGAAATTCTTCCAGGGTAGCCTGCGTGATATGCGGCTGGTGCGCGAGGTGGTGAACGTGCCGGTGCTGCGGAAAGACTTTGTGATTGACGAGTATCAGGTATACGAAGGGCGCGCGGCGGGCGCGGAGGCGATGCTGCTGATCGTCATGGCGCTGGAAGATCATCGGCTAACCGACCTGCACACACTGATTACGAGTCTGGGCATGGCGGCGTTGGTGGAAGTGCATAACGAAACCGAACTGGAACGCGCGCTGAAGGTGGGCGCGAAGCTAATCGGCGTGAACAACCGGGATTTGCGGACGTTCCACGAAGACATCACGACGACCGAACGGCTGGCGAGGCTCGTACCATCGGGCGTTACGCTGGTGGCGGAGAGCGCCATCCGCAGCGCCGAGGACGTGCGGCGCATGGGCGACTGTGGCGCGCGTGCCGTGCTGGTTGGCGAATCGCTGGTGAAGGCGGATAATATCGCCGTGCGAGTCCGGGAATTCAGCGGCCAACCGCGTAAGGCGAAGGAATATGGTGAAAGTAAAAATCTGCGGCATCACCACGCTGGATGATGCGCTGGCAGCAGCGCAGGCCGGGGCGGATATGCTGGGCTTCAACTTCTACAAAAAGAGTCCGCGCTACATCACGCCGGAAACCGCGCAGCCGATTTGTGACGCGCTGCGGCAGCAGTTGGGCGACCAATGTCCGCTGCTGGTGGGGCTGTTTGTTAATGAGATCGTCGGCAATATTTCCGCCATTACCAACAGGGTAGGGTTAGATGCCGCGCAACTGCACGGCGACGAGTCCGACGACATGGTGAAGGAACTGCGCGGGCTGGCGTTTAAAGCGATTCGCCCGGCGAACGTGGCGATGGCGCTGGACGACGTGAATTATTACTGCCCGCACTTCCCGGTCAACGAAAAATTCCCGTCGCTACTGCTGGACGCGAACCAGCCCGGACAGTACGGCGGCACGGGCACGACGGTCAACGTTGAACTGGCGCAGGCGGTGAAAGCCGAAGTGCCGCGCCTGATGCTGGCGGGCGGCCTGACGCCGGACAACGTGGCGGCGGTGATCGCGCAGGTGCAGCCCTGGGGTGTGGATGTCGCCAGCGGGGTGGAGAGCGAACCCGGTAAAAAAGACGCCGCAAAGGTGCGGACGTTTGTGCAGGCGGCGCGTGGGGCGTAATGGAAAATCTCGACATCTACGACGAAAACCTGACATGGCTGGGCACGAAGGAACGCGGCGCGGTGCATCGGGACGGCGACTGGCATCGGGTGTTTCAGTGCTGGGTGATTTTTCGGGACGCGCAAGGCCGGGATTGGATCGTTATGCAGCGGCGCGGCGCGGAGAAAGACTTTTTTCCGAATCTGCTGGATGTGAGCGCCGCCGGTCACTACGCCGCCGGAGAAACCATGCGTGACGGCGTGCGTGAAATAGAAGAAGAACTCGGTATCCGCGTCACGTTTGACGACCTGATTCCGGTGGGCAGGCGCGTGGGGATTGCCCGGCAGGGCGCGCTGATTGACCACGAAATCGCGGACGTGTTCCTGTACGTGTGTGATAAACCTTTGCGCGAGTACGATTACCAGCGCGAGGAAGTGGCCGGGCTGGTGGCCTTCGACGTGGACGAGGGGCTGGCGCTGTTCGCCAGGGAGCGCGATACGCTGGAGGCGCAGGCGGTGGGCTTGGGGCAGGATGCGGTGACGCTCACTCGCGCCGATTTTGTGCCGACCAAAGACGCTTACGTGTACAAAATTCTGGTGCTGGCGAAACGCTGCCTGAACGGTGAAAAACATCTGGTGGTGTGACGATGAATGTCATCATTGATGTAATGCGCCCCGAAGACTGGCCGGACGTGCGAGCGATCTACGAAGCTGGCATCGCCACCAGAAACGCAACCTTTGAAACCGCCGTGCCGGAGTGGCAGCAATGGGACGCGGCACACTTGAAAGACTGCCGGCTGGTGGCGCGGGCTAACGGGCAGGTCGTTGGCTGGGCGGCGCTGAGTCCAGTATCAAGCCGGTGCGTGTACGGCGGCGTGGCCGAGGTGAGCGTGTACGTGGCTGAGTCGGCGTGGGGGCAGGGGGTCGGCAAATCGCTCTTAAACATGCTGGTGGCGGAGTCCGAACGCTGCGGGCTATGGACGCTGCAAGCCGGTATCCTCCGCGAAAACAACGCCAGCATCACGCTGCACGAACGCTGCGGTTTCCGCGTCGTCGGCTACCGCGAAAAGCTGGGTCAGCTAGATGGCGTCTGGCGCGACGTGGTCTTGATGGAACGGCGAAGTAGGGTGGCGGGGGTGTAAGTAAACTTTTGGACAGTGAATTGATCTATCGCGCTTTTGCTACCAGAGGCGCTAAAGAATTGAGCCTTCATCGGGTGAGGGATTGGAAAACCGGGTTATCCTTCTTGAATTACGAATATGGAGCCGATTGTATTGTTTTTGAGTCTTCTATCTTGCGAAATGCTGGATATGTAGTTGAGTTTGACAGCCAACAAATTGTAAAAGAACTACCGTTCTTTGGCGGAAATGATTACATTGAGCCAAATGCAGACGAACGAATAAGGTTCCCTGAAGGTCACTGTACTGTTTATCACCCCGATCAACAATACTGGGACGCATGGCATCAGGCTGATTTAGCGAATTTACACGTGCCAAAGATTTCGGAATACTTGCAGCGATTTTACGATTTGAGGGTTAGGAGCTAAATCTATGACAATTCCCGTAAAAATGACCCTGGCAGATATGGTTTTGTCGCTTCGACAGCGGTTACTGGATGCGCGCGAACAGGATGACCGGGCCAGCCTCGGCGTTCTGCAAACCACCTTTGGGGCATTGATTGAAGCATCCTATGGAACGCAGGAACGCACGCTGATAGAAATTCTGATTGCGCTGGAAGATGCTGCCCGCGATGCGGCTATGGGAGTGGGATGGAAAAGTGATATTCCGTCAGTAGAAGGCATTCAGCAAGCGTTTGAGATCGCCGCCAATAATTGAGAACGGAAAACCATTAATGATGGCCTATATCCAGACTGACACCACCTCCGTCCCGGACGCGCGCGGCTACTACGGCGAGTTCGGCGGGCGGTTTGTGCCGGAAACGCTGATACCGGCGCTGGACGAACTGACCGCCGCCTATCACGAGGCGATGAACGACCCGGCATTCCAGCAGCGGCTGGCGGACTTGCAGGCGACGTATACCGGACGGCCAACACCTATAACCTATGCCAAACGCCTGTCGGAACATCTCGGCGGGGCGCAGATTTATCTCAAGCGGGAAGATTTGGCGCATACCGGCGCGCACAAGATCAACAACGCGCTGGGGCAGGCGCTTCTGGCGCAGCGTATGGGCAAACAGCGTGTGGTGGCGGAAACCGGCGCGGGGCAGCACGGCGTCGCCAGCGCAACGGCGTCGGCGCTGCTGGGGCTGGACTGCCACGTGTACATGGGTACTGTGGACATCGCCCGCCAGCAGCCGAACGTGTTCCGCATGAAGCTGCTGGGCGCGGAGGTGATTCCGGTTGAAAGCGGCAGCAAAACGCTGAAGGACGCGATCAACGAGGCTATCCGCGACTGGGTGACAAACGTGCGTGAGACGTTTTACCTGCTCGGTTCGGCGCTGGGGCCGCATCCATACCCGATGATGGTGCGTGACTTCCAGAGCGTGATCGGCGTCGAGGCGCGGCGGCAGATCGTGGAGTTGGCCGGGCGGCTGCCGGACGCCTGCATCGCCTGCGTCGGCGGCGGCAGCAACGCAATTGGCCTGTTCCACGCCTTCCGCGACGATGAACGGGTGGATTTGATCGGTGTGGAGGCAGGAGGGCATGGCATTGACGGCGGCGAACACGCGGCGCGCTTTGCCGACCCCGACATTGGCCGCCCCGGCGTGCTTCACGGCACGCGCTCGTTTGTGATGCAGGACACCGACGGGCAGATTGTGAACACGCACAGCGTATCCGCCGGGCTGGATTACGCTTCGGTTGGGCCGGAACACGCCTATCTGCGGGCGCAGGAGCGCGCCTATTACACCTACGCCACCGACGAGGAAGCGCTGGCGGCGTTTCAAACGCTGTGCAGGCTGGAAGGCATCATCCCGGCGCTGGAAAGCTCTCACGCGGTCGCGGAAGTCATCAAACGTGCGCCGCATATGCCAAAAGACTCGATCATCCTGGTCAACCTGTCGGGGCGCGGCGATAAGGATTTGGATACGGTCATGCGAGAGTTGAAACTGAATGGCTGATCGCGCTCGAACCGTGAGCATTTTCCTGCGCAACCGCGAAGGCAAGGTGCTGGCGCAGCTTCGTGACGACAAGCCGGGCATACTTTTTCCGGCGTGCTGGTCAACGCTGGGCGGCGCGATTGAAGATGGCGAAACGCCGGACGAGGCCGCGCGGCGCGAACTGCTGGAAGAAACCGAACTGGCGCCGCCGCTGCGCTTCTGGCGGCGGTTCGATCACTATTTCTGTATAGGCGATACCTCATACGAGGTGGAGATTTACGGCTACGTCGGCGAAACGGACATCCCGGTAGAAGCGATACACCTGCACGAAGGCCAGCGCGTGGCGTATCTCAGCCGAGAGGATATTGACTGCCTGCCGTTCGCCTTTGGTCTGGATGCGCTGTTCCGCGCCGTGTTTGATGAAAACCCGTTTGATCTGCGCATCACCCTGGCGACACTGGACGACGCGCCGCTGGTATACCACATCATGCGCGAGGCGTTCGCGGAATATAAAAATGTGCTCCAGCCGCCATCGGGCGCGAACCGCGAAACGGTGGACGACGTGACTGCCGCGATGCAGCAGGGCGGCGCGCTGCTGGCGTGGGTGGGGGAAATGCCGGTCGCTTCGGCGCGGTTTCGGGTAGACCCCGATGCGCTGTACGTGGGGCGTGTGGCGGTGCTGCCTGCGTACCGGGAGCGCGGCATCGCCAAAGCGGTGATGTGGCGGATGGAGGACATCGCCCGCCAGAGTGGGCGAAATATGCTGCGTGTTGGGGTACGGATGTCGCTGCCGGGCAATCTGGCGCTGTATCGCAGTCTTGGCTACACAACGATAGAAGTATCCGATCACCCCAAAGGGCCTGACCGGATTGCCACCCTTATCAAGCGGCTGAACGGGCAGGCACAGCCATGAGCGTGGCGCTGGCGACGACTTATCACCCGCGCGGCGAAATTGGGCGGCTGCGGCGCTTGCTGCCGGAACTGCACGCCGTGTACAGCAGCATCAGCCTTTCGCTGCCGCCCACCGCGACGGCAGAGGATGTCGCAGCGATTCAGGCTTTGAACGGCGTTCATGTGTTGGTCAACGACGAGTGGCAGCATGGGCGCTATAACGCACTCAAGGCGGGTTTGGAATGCGGCGCGGACGCTATCCATTACGCCGATATGGACCGGCTGCTGCGCTGGGTAGAAACGCGACCGGATGAGTGGCGGACAACCGTCGAACAGGTCGGGCAGGTGGATTGCCTGGTGATTGGCCGGACAGCGGCGGCGTGGGAGACTCACCCCCGCGCCCTGTATGAGGCGGAACGGATTATCAACCGTACCTTCTCGAAGCTGCTGGGGCAGGACATGGACTTTGGTGCAGGGTCGAAAGGCTTCAGCCGCCGCGCCGCTGAATTTCTGATCGCCAGCACCACGCCGGGGCGGGCGTTGGGGGCGGATACGGAATGGCCGGTGCTGCTGTACCGCGCCGGCCTCCGCGTGACCAGCGTGCTGGTGGATGGGCTGGACTGGGAGTCGGCGGATCGCTATCAGGAGCAGGCGGCGGACGCGGACACGCAGCGCCGTCTCGCCGCTGCCTACGACAACGTGGCGCAAAACTGGGCGATGCGCGTTCGTGTGACGCAGCAGATTGTAGACGCGGGCATAGACGCCTGGCTGCGTCCTCTCACCGGTGCGGGGATGTATCGTTACGTCGAACTGCGCCGCCATTCGATGCGCGTCAAGCCGGGGCAGAATTTGTCGCGGGCAGGCGTGGAACTGGCGCGGCGCGTCGGAAACACCACCGGGCCGTTTGAGCGTGTCATCACCAGCACGATTCCGCGCGCCTATGAAACGGCGGTGGCGATGGGTTTTGCGGTAGACGAGCAGCTTGAACCGCTTGGCATGATAGATAAAGGTGTTGAGGAAGAAGTCGCCTGGGACGCGGGTTTTGCCGGGTGGGGCGAAGTCTACCGGCGCGGCGGCGCGGTTATGCGGTATGCCGGTAAACACGCGGCGTTCGTGCGCGAAGTCGCGGCGGCGCTCCCTCCGGGCGGCGCGGCGCTGATTGTCTCGCACGGTGGCATTGTCGAGGCGCAGGCGGTGGGCTGCCTGCCGGACGCCGATCATGCCGCGTGGGGCGGGGCATGTAGCTGGTGCGAAGGTGTGCGGCTGACGTTTGATGGCGAAAAATTCACCGATGCAAAAGTGCTTAGGGTAGGGGGCTGATGATGGTAGAGGTCAAGCAGTTAACCGGAGTTGAGACTATCGCCACGCTGTTCGCCCGTGCGAGGGAACAAAATCGCGCGGCGTTCCTGCCGTATTTCCCGATTGGCTATCCAACCTACGAAACATCACTTGATGCGATTCAGGCGATGGCCGAAGCGGGTGTGGATGGTTTTGAGATCGGCGTGCCGTTCAGCGACCCGCTGGCCGATGGGCCGACGATTCAGGCAGCGACACAGATCGCGCTGGAAAACGGTGTCACGGTGCGGAAGTGCCTGGACGCGATACAAACGCTGCGTGGGCGCGGTGTGACACAGCCGATGCTGCTGATGAGCTACCTTAATCCGCTGCTGGCGTATGGCGTTGACAGGTTCGTGCTGGACGCAAAAGCCGTCGGCGCGGACGGTTTGATCGTGCCGGATTTGCCGCCGGAAGAAGCGGCGCTGGTCGCAGACGCCTGCGCACGCGAAGGGCTGGCGCTGGTGTTTTTCCTCGCGCCGACCAGCAGCGACGAACGGATTACGCTCGTCAACCGCTACGCGACCGGTTTTATCTACGTCGTGTCACTCACTGGCGTCACCGGGGCGCGGACGGAACTACCGCCCGATTTGCGCGAGTTTATCACGCGGGTGCGGGCGAAGGCGGATAAGCCACTGGTGCTCGGCTTTGGCATCAGCACGCCGGAACAGGCAAGCAGCATGAACGGGCTGGTGGATGGTTTCATCGTCGGCAGCGCGCTGGTGAAGGCCGGGCGCGAGGGTGTTGACGCTGTACGCGAACTGGCGGCGCGGCTGCGCCGGGCATTGGATTGAACAGCAAATGATTACCGATTGAACTGGTAAGTGAACACTGCCCTCAGCAAAGATAGGCTCAACGGTAAAAGTCATAACGGGAGGGTAGTGTAATGAAACGGACGAAGCTGTTTCTGATCGTGACGCTTGCGCTGGCAGTGCTGGTGACCGGTTTCCAACTGGCGGCTGCGCAAGACGAAATGACCCAGGCCAACAAAGCAAATATCATCCGGGAAGTGGACGACGTTTTCAGTCAAGGCAATCTCGATCTCGTAGACGAACTCTACGCCGAGGATTTTGTTGACCATACGCCGAATGGTGATACGAACGGACGTCAGGGGATTAGGGCGACGGTTACCGGCCTCCGTACGGCGATGCCTGACCTCAAGGTTACGCCGGAACTGCTCCTGGCCGATGGGCAGTGGGTTGCGGGGCGATTCAAGGCAACCGGAACGTTTAGCGGTGAATTTGCGCTGCCGACGGGGACGCTCCCGGGTAATAACCAGCCTATCGAACTGATTATTCATCACATCTGGAAATTCAACGATGACGGCCAGATTCAAGAAGGCTGGGCGCAGTGGGACAACCTCAGCTTCCTGATGCAGCTCGGCGCAATCCCAATGCCGGAAGCGGCCACCGCGTCGGAGGCAACACCGGAAGCCGATACAGCCATGATGCCTGCGCCAGAATTCACGATCATGCCGCTGCCGGACGATGTGGTGGTTGGGACTGTTGCCGGTGTGAAGCATGTGGTAGACGAAGCCTTCAACAAGGGCAACCTCGCAGCTATTGACGAACGCTTTAGCCCCGACTGGATGGACTATTCAGACCAACAGACGCGGGATGCGTTTAAAGCGGAAATCGAAGGGCTGCGGGCAGCCATCCCCGATCTGAAAGCTTCAGTACCGATCATCGTTGCCGAGGGGAATTGGGTGATGTTCCGGTTTGAGGCGGAAGGCACGTTCCAGAACGACATGACGCTGCCGGATGGCACGGTGGTTAAGGCGACTGGCAAGCCGATCAAGGTGGCCGCGCATATCCTGGGGCACACGGATGAAAACGGTGTCTTCACGGCAGAATGGGATGTGTTTGACAATCTGAGTTACGCGACGCAGCTTGGCCTGATTCCGCCGATGCAGTAGCAGACAGAGAAGTTGTACAAGCCCCGCCAGCCGGTGGGGCTTGTGTGGTTTGACCTATAAATTTGGTGCAGACGAAGTGATTGACAGCCCTGGCGAAACGTGTTACGCTCGATCATGTTACTTGTACATAGGATTTTTACGGCCTGATGAACGCGCTTGCGCCTCGCTCGTACTGGTATTATTACTTTAGCAGCCACATAGAGGCGAGTGGAGCGTTGCGTGCTGGACAGGTGAAGGTTCGCTGAACCGACCATAAGCGGGTGAACCGAAGGCGCAGAGCAAAACGCTCCGCGCCTTTTTTGTTGTTTGGCTGAGGAAAAGGAGTATCTATGGACGTGAGGATGCGAGGGGTACGCGGGGCAACAACCGCCAACCACGATACGGCAGAGGCGATTTTGCAGGCGACCGGAGAACTGCTGCAAGCCGTCATGGCCGCAAACCAGATAGACGAGGATGATGTTGCCAGTGTGCTGTTTACCACCACGCCAGATTTAACAGCGGCCTATCCGGCACGGGCCGCGCGTGATCTGGGCTGGCGGCGGGTGGCACTGATGGGCTTTCAGGAGATGGACTGCGCTGATGCCATTCCACGCTGCATCCGCATCCTCATCCACTGGAATACAACCAAAACGCTGGATGAAATCCGCCATGTATACATGCGCGGGGCGCTGGCGCTGCGCCCGGATTTATACCCCGAAAACAAGATTGTGATGAATGGGAGTGAGCAGGCATGATTGTGGTGATGAAGGCGAAGGCCACCGCCAAACAGATTTCGGACGTGATAAGCCGGATACAGGACGACGGCTACCGGGCGCACCTGTCCGAAGGCGAACAGCACACGATTATCGGCGTGGTGGGGGAAAGCCCAACGCCGCTGCGCGAAGAAAACTACGCAACGATGGACGGTGTGGAAAAAGTGGTGCGCGTATCCGTGCCGTACAAGCTCACCAGCCGCCACTTCCAGCCGGGCGATACGCTGGTGCCGCTGAACGGCTGCCAGATGGGCGGGAACAAGGTGCTGGTGATCGCCGGGCCGTGTTCGGTCGAAAGCCGCGAGCAGATCATCGAACTGGCCTGTGCCGTGAAAGAAGCGGGTGCAACAGCCTTACGCGGTGGCGCGTTTAAGCCGCGCACGTCACCGTACAGCTTCCAGGGGCATGGTGAAAAGGCGCTGCAATGGCTGGCGGAAGCGCGGGAACGTACCGGCCTGCCGGTGGTGACCGAAGTGATGGACGCGGCGCAGGTGCCTCTGGTGTGCCAGTACGCTGACGTGCTGCAAATCGGCGCGCGCAATATGCAGAACTTCACGCTGCTGAGCGCGGCAGGTGCCAGCCAGCACACGATTTTGCTCAAACGTGGCATGAGCAGCACCGTCGAAGACCTGTTGATGTCCGCCGAATACATTCTGGCACAGGGCAACAAGCGCGTCATGCTGTGCGAACGTGGGATTCGCACATTCGAACGAGCGACGCGCAACACATTTGATGTGAACGCGATTCCGGTTTTGAAAGCGGCTACTCACCTGCCGGTGATTGCCGACCCCAGCCACGCGGTTGGCCTGTGGGAATACGTCGAGTCAATTGCGCGCGGCGCGGTTGCGGCGGGCGCAGATGGCCTGATCGTGGAAGTCCACGCCGAGCCGGACAAAGCCATGTCTGACGGTCGGCAGAGTTTGAAGCCGGAGCGTTTTAAGGCGATGATGGAGCAGGTGCGCCGCGTGGCGGAAGCAGTCGGGCGCACGGCGTAGGAGCAGCAGCATGAAGGTGCGAGTGGCGACAGTTGAGGATGTGGACGCAATAGCTCTGCTAAACCGCGAGGTACAGCAGTTGCACGCGGATGCACAACCTCATCTATTCAAACAGCCGGACGATCTGGAAGCAGTTAAAGCGGACATCCGCGACCGGATGCTGGCAGATGCTGATGGACGTGTGTTGCTCGTGGAGGACGGCGGACAGCCAGTGGGTTACGTTTACGCCCGCTTCTTCTGGCGACCAGAAACGGCCTACACCTATGCTGTTCACTTCCTGCATATTGACCAGATTTCGGTCAAGTCCGAATGGCGGCACACAGGCTGTGGACGAGCCTTGATTGAAGCGGTGTTTGATCTCGCACGGGCAGCAGGCGTCGAGCAGGTGACACTGGATACCGGCGACTTCAACCGGAACGCGCAGGCGTTTTTTGCCCGCATGGGTTTTCAGATGTTCATGCACCGTATGGCCGTTTCGGTTGAGCAGGTGGAGCGATCATGAGTCCTGGTTTTTTTACGCGCCACCTGGCGATTGTCGGTCTGGGCTTGATGGGCGGTTCGCTGGCACTGGCGCTGCGGAATTGTGCGGATACGATCACCGGCGTTGATCCCGATACCGAAACCCGCACTTTTGCTCTCGAAAACGGCATCGTCAACGCGGCGATGGACAATTTGCAGCAGGGCGTGGCGGAAGCGGATACGGTCATCCTGTGCGCGCCGGTGCGGGCGATCACGGCGATGGTGGAACGGCGCATTGGCTCGTACCTGCGCTCAAACACGCTGCTGCTGGACATCGGCAGCACCAAACACGACATCTGCGAGGCGATGGGCAAACTGCCGGTGGGTATCATGGCAATGGGCGGCCATCCGATGACCGGCAAAGAGGTCAGCGGCGTGCAGGCCAGCGACGCCGGATTGTATAAGGGAAGGCCGTTTGTATTATGTCCCACACGGCGCACCACGCCGGCGGCGCGGCTGCGGGCGCTGGCGCTGGTCGAGGCGTTAGGCGCAGTGCCATTTGAGATGGAAGCCGAACGCCATGATAAGCTGGTCGCCGCCATCAGTCACCTGCCCTATATCCTCAGCGCCACGCTGGTGGCAACGGTGGCGCAGCAGGGGCAGACCGACCCGGCAGTGTGGGAACTGGCAGCGGGTGGTTTTCGCGATATGTCACGGCTGGCGGGACAGGACGTGCAGATGATGGGTGACATCCTCAGCACCAACACGCAGGCAGTCGCCACGCTGCTGGCGCTGTTCCGCGTGCAGCTGGCGATGCTCGAAGCGATGCTGGTGTCCCGTGATGAGCAGAAAGTGGCGGAATTTTTGAAACCGGCGCGGAAAGCGCGGCTGAACTGGATTCAACAATACGAGAATGGGGCGAAAAAATGAGAGCAGCGGATTGTTTTGTCGTGAAACCGGGGCAGGTGTTACGCGGCACAACCACCGTGCCGGGGGATAAATCCATTTCGCACCGGGCGGTACTGTTTGGCGCGCTGGCAAACGGCGCGTCGCACGTGCGCGGCTGGCTGGCGGCGGGCGATACCGAAGCATCATTGGCAACGATTCAGACGTTGGGGATTCAGGTCGAACGGCACAGCCACAACGAACTGACCATACATGGCGGAAGATTCACGCCGCCGGACGGGCCGCTGAATCTGGTCAACGCCGGGACGGGGATTCGCCTGCTGGCGGGCATCATGTGCGGGCAACCGTTTTCCAGCGTACTGGACGGCAGCGAACAGCTCCGCCGCCGCCCGATGAAACGCATCATCACGCCGCTGCGCATGATGGGCGCAGACATCACTGGCACGAATGACCGCGCGCCGCTGACGATCAAACCTGCCGATTTGCGCGGCATCATCTACGACATGCCGGTTGCCAGCGCCCAGGTGAAAAGCGCGGTACTGCTGGCGGGATTATTCGCCAAAGGCGCGACGGCAGTCGTGCAGCCCGGCCCGGCGCGCGACCATACCGAGCGCATGTTGCGTGCGATGGGCGTGGACATCAGCACCGAGGGCAACCGGATTGTCCTATCGCCCAACGGCGAGTTGAAGCCGATCAATTTGACCGTGCCGGGGGATATTTCGTCGGCGGCCTTCCCGCTGGTGGCGGCGCTGCTGGTGCCGGGGAGTGATATTACGCTGACAGGAATCAACCTGAATCCGACACGCACCGGCCTGCTGGACGTGCTGCAACGCATGGGCGCGGACATGACCGTGACCGAAACCGGATTAGAGGCGGGTGAGCCAGTTGGCACAATTCGCGCGCGCCACAGTATGCTCAAGGGCGTGGAGATCGGTGGCAGCGTCGTCGTCGAGATGATTGACGAGTTCCCGATCCTGATGGTCGCGGCGCTGGCGGCAGACGGTGAAACGGTGGTGCGCGATGCAGGGGAACTCCGCGTGAAGGAAACTGACCGCATCAGTGTGATGGCGGCGGAACTGGCGAAGGTGGGCGCGCAGATTACGGAAACGCCGGACGGCTTCATCATTGGCGGGCCGCAAAGGTTGAAGGCTGCGACGGTGGACGGCCACGACGATCACCGGATTGCGATGAGTCTGAGCGTCGCGGGGCTGATAGCCGACGGCGAAACGAGGGTACTGGACGCCAGGTGCGCGGGTGATTCGTTCCCCGGCTTCGCCGAGACGATGGCCGAACTGGGGGCGGAGATAACTGTTCGCAAACTGGTTTAGAACCTATCCGTAAACCTCTTTTATTTGTCGGTAGGGGCACGGCATGCGGTGCCCCTACGAAGGGTTTATGGATAGACACTTATGGATAAACGAATTAAACCGTGCCTAACCCAAGAGGGGAATAGGCATCCATGAAATTAGACGAGAACCAGGTTTCGTTCAGATAGGACTCGAAGTCAACGATCAACGGCTGGAACTGACGATAGGTATGGTTGTGACTGATGGCATCGCGCGCCCGCGCCCAGACATGCTCCTGGGGGTTTAAATCGGGGCAAGCCGGCGGAAAGTAGACGACTTGCAAGCGGTCAGTTTGTTCAATCAAGTCGGTCACTTCGCCAAAATGCCAGGGCGCACGATCCAGCAGGAGTAAAATGGGTTGTGGATACAGCATTAGCAGGATCAGCAGGAAATTGGCGGTCATCTCACTGGTCGTCTCTGAGGCCGAGAGAGCGGTTTCGCGTCCATCGCGCAGGTTCAAAGCGCCGTAGAAATGCACCTGCTCACGCTGGGGATGCACCGCCACCGTCGGCGTTTGCCCGACTGGTGCCCATACTCGTGTCAAGGTGGCTTGGAAATACAGGCTCATCTGATCCAGTGCCAGGATTACCCCGTCAGGATGGTCTTGCAGAAAATCGGTCACTTTTTTTCCAATTCCGCCTCAAAGTCCGCTACCGTTTGGGCATTGGGACGGGAGCGGTAGACCTTTTCGGTGCGTTGGTAACTCAAGCCGCACTCCTGCAGCAGGCTGCGATACGAATCCGGCGTACGGTATTCCACCGCGTACCAGGCTTTGACCACGATGTGCAGGTCACTGACGGTCCAGAACTGTCCCTGACTCATCCGCACTTCTGCCGACAAAACCTGATCGGGACGATACTGATGCAAGCGGTGTTTCAAGTCTGCCCGCTGCTCCCGGCTCAGTTTGAGCGCATTCTCCCCTTGCCAGCGCGACCTCAAGCCTTCCAATCCCGCTTGCGTGTAACGCTGTGCCCATTTGCGGATGCTGCGTTCATCGCAACCCACCAGGGTCTCGATCACCCGGCTCTCAACTCCACTGCCATACAAGCGCACCGCTTGCAGCCGTTTGAGTTCGTAAGCATCACGGGTGTCGTGTTCAGCTTGTTGCAATTGCCGAAGCTCTGCTTCGCTGAGTTGAAATTGTCGTTTCGCCATATGCTGATTTTACATCAGGAATCTTCTTTTTCGTTTATCCATTAGTGTAAGGTTATGTCTGCGGGAACACTGCTTACATTGATCGGTACTGTGGGCATACCTTTTCTGTTGGTTTCCGGTGGTGTATTTGTTCGCGCCCGTTGCAAGAGTTCTTGGCTAGTTGGTCAGGCACTGCTTCGTCCCAGAATCTTTTGGGCAATCTTCCCATTCGGGTCAGGCCGCGATCGGAGTGGTAATAGCGTTAACGTACACCGTATGAGGGACATAGCCTCGCCATGTCCCTACTGCCATTACAGAGAGGCAGCCATTGTTACGGCTGCGCGGCGCGCTCCCGCAGCAGATCAATGTAACTGCGGAGGATGTCCGTCACCGTGATGATGCCCACCAGCCGCCCCTCGCGCACTACCGGCAGGCTGCCAAACCTGTAGGTGTTCATCAGTTCGGCGGCGCGCTCAGCGGGGGCGGCGGCGTCAATCGTCATCGGGTCGCGCGTCATGCAGGCTTCGGCGGTGACATTGTTCAGCAGCGCCTGGTCCTGCTTACGTTCGTGCAGCACAAACGGCGAATTCATTGCCAGCCGAATGTCACGGTCGGTGATAATCCCGATCACGGTACTGCCATCTACCACCGGCACATGGCGACAGGCATGAGTCTTCATCAGGCCGATTACCTCGACCAGCGGTGTGCCCCGCTCAACGGTGGCCGGGTTCGGGGTCATAATATCGGCTACAGTCAGCATAAACAGTCGCCCACCTATTTAACAGCGATTCAATTCTATGCTGATTGTACCATGCCTGCGGCCAATTCCGCCCCTCGTGCCAACGCCTGATAGTTGAGATTCAACAGATTGCGCCGGTGTTCCGGCGTGTGTTTTTCCAGCGCCCGCCGCAGGGCGTCCAGCGGCAGCGCCTGGTAAGCCGTCAGCACCGCGCCCAGCATGACCACGTTCGCCAGCCGCAGGTCGCCTACCTCGTCGGCAATTTGGGTCGCGGGGACGCGCAGTTGAGTAATGTCCGTCCGGCTGGTGATCGGCTCAACCAGGGAGGCGTTCACGGCCAGCAGGCCGCCCGCCGCCACCACCGGCTCGTATTTGGTGAACGAGGGCAGGTTAAACGCGACGGCGACTTTGGGGTGGCGCGTCACGGGTGAACCAATCGGCTTATCGCTGATAACAACGAAACAGTGTGCCGTGCCGCCACGCATTTCCGGCCCGTAGGACGGTATCCAGGTCACTTCCAGCCCTTCCTCCATTGCGGCGTAAGCCAGCAGTTGCCCGGCGAACATCACGCCCTGGCCGCCAAAGCCCGCAAACAAAAACTCTTTCTGCATGGTACTGTCTCCTACAGAGCCTTTACGTCGTCGCGGACTTTAAAATCGCCGACCGGGTAATACGGCAGCATGTTCTGCTCAATCCACTCCAGCGCGGTTTCCGGCGCGATGCCCCAGTTGGTTGGGCAGCTTGACAGCAGCTCGACCATGCTGAAGCCCAGCCCGGCCATCTGCACCTTAAACGCGGTCAGAATCGCTTTCTTCGCCTTGCGGATGCTGGCAACGTCATGCAGCGACCGGCGCACGATATAGGCCGCGCCATCAAGTTGGGCGATGACCTCGCTCATACGGATGGGATTACCGGTGCTGACGATATCGCGCCCGGTGGGAGAGGAAGTGGTTTTCTGGCCGGGCAGGGAGGTGGGCGCCATCTGGCCACCGGTCATGCCATAAATCGCGTTGTTGATAAAGATCGTCGTGATCTTTTCGCCGCGTGCCGCCGCATGCAGGATTTCCGCGGCGCCAATCGAAACCAGATCGCCGTCGCCCTGATAGGTGAAGACGATGTGGTTGGGCAGCATCCGTTTGATACCTGTCGCCATCGCCGGGGCGCGGCCATGCGGCGCGACGCAGGCATCCAGGTTGAAATACTGGTAGATGAAAACGGAACAGCCAACTGGCGACACCAGCACGGTCTGTTCGCGCAGCCCCAGTTCATCCAGAACTTCCGCCACCAGCCGGTGCGCGATGCCATGCGTGCAGCCGGGGCAGTAACTGGTAGGGGTGTCGGTCAGGGAGTCAGGGTAGTCGTAAACCACCTGCATCTCGGGCGGGGCCATGACCATATCAACCATCGCGTTACACGCTCCTTAAACCAGAATTTGGAGTCGGCTGTAGTTCTCTTCTATCGCCGTCAGAATCTCGTCTGGCATGGGCACGACACCACCCATGCGACCATAAAACTTCACCGGGATTTGCCCGCCGATGGCGAGCCGCACATCTTCCAGCATTTGCCCGGCGTTCATCTCCACTACCAGGCAGCCGCTGGCGCGGTCGGCCAGTTCGGAGATGCGCTGCACCGGGAACGGCCACAGCGTTTGCGGGCGCAGCAGGCCAACCTTAATACCCCGTTCGCGGGCAGCCTCAACCGCCGTATAAGCGATGCGCCCGGCGGTGCCATAGCCGATGACCAGCAATTCCGCATCCTCGGTGAAATACTCGATACTGCGCTGTTCGGTTTTTTTGATCTGTTTCAGCTTTTTCTGGAGTTTCAGGTTAAAGGCTTCTTCTTCGTCGGCCTGCATGTGGAGCGAATGGACGACGCGTCGTTCGCGGCCTGCCGCGCCTGTCAAAGCATAATCGGGTTCGGGACGATTCCTGTCCCGCATCGGGGGTAGTTCCGCTGGCTCCATCATCTGGCCTACCTGTCCATCGGCAGCAATCAGCACCATGTGGCGGTACTGGTCGGCCAGGTCAAACGCCAGGGTGACAAAATCCACCGCTTCCTGCACCGTCGCCGGCGCGAGCACAATCGGATGGAAATCGCCGTGCCCGGCGGAACGCGTGACCTGGAAATAATCGCCCTGCGACGGGTGAATGTTGCCCAGGCCAGGGCCGCCGCGCATCACATCCACGATCACACATGGCAGTTCCGAACCGGCGATGTACGACATGCCTTCCTGCATCAGGCTAAAGCCAGGACTGGAGGAGGAGGTCATCACCCGCGCGCCGGTGGCGGCTGCGCCGTAAACCATGTTAATGGCGGCGACTTCACTTTCCGCCTGTAAAAACACACGCCCCAGGTCGGTCATGCGCTGCGACAGGTATTCCAGCAGCTCCGTCTGGGGCGTGATCGGGTAGCCGAAGTAGGCATCAAGTCCGGCTCGGACCGCTGCCTCGGCAATGGCCACGTTGCCTTTGAGCAGTTCGCGCGTCATAGGGCTGCTGCTCCTTCCGCCAGCCGCGCGCGTTTGGGCGCGGGCGCTTCCCGGTAGACAGTGATGCACACGTCCGGGCAGATCACGGCGCACACGGCGCAGCCGGTACAGTCACCGTTGTCCACAAACAGCGCCGGGTGATAGCCTCTGGCATTCAGGCGCGTGTCGTCCATGTGAATGACGTGCTGCGGGCAGACGGTTGAACACAGCGTGCAGCCCTTACACCGATCCTGATGAATGATGATTTTCCCAACAGTCATGCAAACCTCTCGTGTAAATTAACCAACAATAGTTCTGGCACATTGTATAAATCAGCGTACAAAATCGGGTGGTTCATTGCCAGTAAAGAACGTCACTGGTTCAGGCGTGTATTATCACAACTTTGGAGCGAACGTAAGACGATGTTGCAGATATCTTTAACAAGCGCTGGATTTTTGTTTGCTCAGTATAAAAGACAGGACATGGCGCAAAACCTTGTCCCTTTTCCCCGTTTGTCGGTAACATACAGGGTGTAACGGGAGGGTAAACCCTATGCACATCCTGGGCATTGACATCGGCGGCAGCGGCATTAAAGGCGCGCCGGTGGATATTGAAACGGGCGCGTTGCTGACCGAACGGTTCCGCCTGCCCACGCCGCAGCCATCCAAACCGGGCGAGGTGGCGGAAGTGGTGGCGGAACTGGCGCGACACTTTGGCTGGTCCGGGCCAATCGGCATCACATTCCCGGCCATTGTTAAACAGGGCGTCGTCTGGAGCGCCGCCAACGTTGATTCGGACTGGATTGGCACCGATGCGGCGTCGTTGTTCCAGCGAACGACCGGCTGCCCGGTGACCGTCGTGAACGACGCAGACGCTGCGGGTATTGCGGAGATGACGTTCGGCGCGGGTAAGGGACAGCGCGGGGTAGTCATGCTGCTGACGTTTGGCACGGGCATCGGCAGCGCGCTGTTTGTGAACGGCCACCTCGTCCCGAACACGGAACTCGGCCACATCGAAATTCGCGGCAAGGATGCCGAAAAACGCGCTTCTGACCGCACGCGCCAGGTCAAGGATTTAAGCTGGGAAAAGTGGGCGGAGCGCGTGGACGAATACCTGGGCCGGCTGGAATACCTGTTTTCGCCCGACCTGTTTATCATTGGCGGCGGCGTGAGCAAAAAGGCCGACCGCTTCGTGCCGTTGCTCAGCACGCGGGCGGAAATCGTGATCGCGGCGCTGCTCAACGACGCCGGCATTGTCGGCGCGGCGATGGCGGCCAAACCGGCGGACGAATGATGGACGCGGCCCAACTGAAACAGCAGGCCGCCGAGTACGCGGTGCAGTTTATCCAGCCGGGTATGGTGGTGGGGCTGGGGGCGGGCAGCACGGCGATTCTGGCGGTACGGCACATCGGCCATCTGCTGGCTGGTGGGCAACTGCGAGACATCGTAGGCATTCCCTGTTCGACGGCAACCGAAGCCGAAGCGCGGCAGCTTGGTATACCCCTGACCACGCTGGAGGAACACCCGGTCATTGACGTGACGATTGACGGCGCGGACGAAGTTGACCCGCAGCTTGAACTGATTAAAGGCGGCGGCGGGGCGCTGACACGGGAGAAAATTGTCGCACAGGCCACGCGGCGGGAGATCATCATCGTGGATGAAAGCAAGCTCGTCCCGGCGCTGGGCACAACGTGGGCCGTGCCGGTGGAGGTGGTGCCGTTTGGCTACGGGTCGCAGCAGGCGTGGCTGGAAGGGCTGGGCGCACAGGTCAAGCTGCGTCAGGGCAGGGAGGGGCAGCCGTATCGTACTGACCAGGGCAATTACATCCTTGACTGCAACTTCGGCCCGATTGCCCGACCGGCGGAACTGGCGGAAACGTTAAAACGGCGCACAGGCATTGTGGAGCACGGGTTGTTTATTGGACTGGCGGCGGACGTGATTTCTGCCGGAAAAGACGGCATTCGCCATCTCACCCGGCAGTAGGATAGGAGCGTAGCGGATGGAACTGGGAATGGTCGGCCTGGGCAAGATGGGCCGGAATATGGTCACGCGGCTGCTCACCGGCGGGCATCGCCTGGTGGTGCACGACCTGAATGCCGAAGTGGTGCAGGCGGTGGCGGCGCAGGGTGGTATTGCAGCCGAGTCGGCGGTTGATCTGGCGGAAAAGCTGCAAGCGCCGCGCGCCGTTTGGGTCATGGTTCCGGCGGGCAAACCTACCGAAGGCGTGATCGCCCTGCTGGCCGAAGCGCTCAAACCCGGTGACATTATCATAGATGGTGGCAACAGCAACTATAAAGACTCCATGCGGCGAGGTGAATGGCTGCAACAGAAGGGTATCCACTTCGTGGACGTGGGCACCAGCGGCGGCATCTGGGGGTTGACCGAAGGTTACAGCATGATGGTCGGCGGCCCAAAGGCGGCGGTAGACCATATCCGCCCGGTGCTGGAAACGCTGGCACCCGCCCCCGAGCAGGGGTGGGGACACGTTGGGCCAATCGGCTCCGGCCACTTTGTGAAGATGGTGCATAACGGCATTGAGTATGGCATGATGCAGGCCTTCGCGGAAGGGTTTGACATTATGCAGGCCAAAACCGAGTTCGAACTGGACCTGCACCAGATCGCGGAAATCTGGCGCGTCGGCAGTGTCATCCGGTCGTGGATGCTTGACCTGACGGCGTTGGCACTCAAGGCTGACCCCACCCTGGCGGACATCAAACCCTGGGTAGCCGATTCGGGCGAAGGGCGCTGGACGGTGTTTGAAGCGATTGACCACGATGTGCCGGCGCCGGTCATCACGTTGTCACTGATGATGCGCTTCGTCAGCCGCGACGAGGACAGCTACGCGGCCAAGCTGCTGGCCGCGCTGCGCAACCAGTTCGGCGGCCATGCCGTGCTGCGGAAGGAATAACCGATGGCCGATGAAACCACCAGCATCGTTATTTTTGGCGCGTCCGGCGATCTGACCGAACGAAAGCTGATTCCGGCGCTGTACAACCTCTCCCGTAAGGAACGCCTGCCGGAAGCGTGTAACATCATCGGTGTGGCGCGTACCCAGTACAGCCATGAAGAATTTCGGACGCACGTGCGCGACGGCGTACAGCAGTTTTCCCCCAACACGTATACCGATGATCAGTGGGCGGCGTTTGCGGACAATCTGTGGTATGTAGTGGCAGACGCGACCACGCGGGACGGGATGCAAACCGTGCTGCAGTTCATGCAGGAACGTGAGCAGGGGCGAAGCAACCGGCTGTATTACCTGTCGGTCGCGCCGACGCTGTACGAGCCGATTATCCAGAACATCGGCGCGGTGGGCATGGAAAGCGAGCATAACGGCTGGTGCCGAGTGGTCATCGAAAAGCCGTTTGGCACCGATCTGAAGTCAGCGCGGGAACTGAACAACATCGTTCACAGCGTGTTTGACGAGAGCCAGGTGTACCGGATTGACCATTACCTGGGCAAGGAAACGGCGCAGAACATCCTGTTTTTCCGCTTTGCCAACACGGTGTTTGAACCCATCTGGAATCGCAATTATGTGGATAACGTACAGATCACGGTAGCGGAAACGGTGGATGTGGAACACCGCGCCAAATATTACGACGATGCCGGCGTGCTGCGCGACATGTTCCAGAACCATCTGCTGCAACTGCTGGCGCTGGTGGCGATGGAGCCGCCGGTTTCGTTTGATGCAACCGCGCTGCGGAACGAGAAGGTGAAGGTCTTCAGCGCCATTCGCCATGTGAATCCGGTGGATACGGTGCGCGGCCAGTACGAGGGCTACTGCGAAACCGAAGGCGTGAAGCCGGACTCGCAAACGGCGACGTATGCGGCACTGAAGCTGAACGTGGATAACTGGCGCTGGCAGGGTGTGCCGTTTTACCTGCGCTCCGGCAAGGCGCTGGCGGCCAAGACCAGCGAGATCAGCATCCGTTTCCAGTGCCCGCCGATGCTAATGTTTAACCTGCCGGAAAACCGTCAGTTTTCGCCCAACGTCCTGTCCATCTGCATCCAGCCGGATGAAGGCATCCATCTGAAATTTGAGGCGAAAGTGCCCGATTCGCCGTCGGAAACACGCACGGTGGATATGGAATTCCACTATCGCACGTCGTTCGAGGGGCAGGAAATCCCGGAAGCGTATGAACGCCTGCTGCTGGACGCGCTCAATGGAGATGCGTCACTGTTCACCCGTAGCGACGAGGTAGAAACGATGTGGGGCATCATTGACCCGATTTTGGAGGGCTGGCAAACGCCTGATGCGCCGCCGCTGGTGACGTACCCGCGCGAAAGCTGGGGGCCAGCCGAGGCAGATGCGCTGCTGTTTCGGGGCGGGCATGCCTGGCAGTTGGGTTGCGGCGACCATGACTGACAGCCTGCGTTTCGTCCGCAGCTTTGCCGATGCTGATGCCCTGGCGCAGGCTGCCGCCGAAATCATCGTGGAAGCGGCGGGTAAAGTCAGCGGAGCGTTTGCGCTGGCGCTTTCCGGCGGCTCAACGCCGAAGCGGTTATACCACCTGCTGGCGACAGACGCTTATTCGCACCGCATCGAATGGCCGCGCGCGCATGTCTTCTGGGGTGACGAACGCTGCGTTCCGCCGGATGACCCAACCAGCAATTACCACCTGGCGCGGAAAACGCTGCTGGACCACGTGCCCATCCCACCGGAGAATGTGCATCGTATCTACGGCGAGCAGGAGCCGGCGCAGGCCGCCGCGCTGTATGAGCAGCACCTGCGAACGTTTTTTGGCGGGCCGCCACGTTTTAACCTGATCCTGCTGGGCATGGGGGGCGACGGTCATACGGCTTCGCTGTTTCCGCACACGCCGGCGCTAGCGGAACGGGAGCGGTGGGTGGTCGCCAGCTATTACGCGCAGGTGCAGCCATCCTGGCGCATCACGCTCACGCTGCCGGCGATCAATGCTGCCGCGCGGGTGCTGTTCCTCGTTTCTGGTGTTGAAAAGGCGGAAACGCTATGCCGGGTGCTGGAAGGCGAGGCCGCGCCGGAAGATTTACCTGCCCGGCTGGTGCAGCCGACCGATGGCGAACTGTTCTGGCTGATGGATGAGGCCGCCGCATCCAGACTAAAAACATAACACAGAGATTCAGAGATACCGAGAGATTAGCCTCTGTGTCTCTGAGTCTCCGTGTCCCTGTGTTGATTCTTACCCGGCGCGTTCCGCGATCACCACCACGCGGCGGTCGTAAAGCTGGCTGTTACGGTTATAGGAACCGGTATCACAGGTGATGAGCGTCAGCCGTTCGCCGGGGGTAGGGAGGACCACCGATACATCATCGGCGCTGACGGTGAACACCTGGCTGACGGTATAACGCCGTTCCTCAACACCGTCGAAAACCACCACTTCGTCGCCGACGGCTACATTGCTCAGGTTTGCAAAAATGCCCGGCTTTCCGTTCGGCAGGGTGGAATGTCCTCCGAGGACCTTGTTGCCGGCATCGGCTAATCCGGCGGTGCCTTCCAGATGGCCGACGCGGCGCTCCCAGGGGTCAATCGCCCAGGTTCCGCGTGCCAGCGGAAATTCCACAATCGAAGCGGAGATATTGACGGACGGAATCGTAATGCTGGGGGTATTGCCGGCGGCTGCCGTAAGGGTAGACAGACTGAGCGCGAGAAGGATGAGAAAAAGACGTTTCATGATGGCTGTCTCGTTGCTTTCAGTTAGATAGTTGTGGAAAGATTGACAAGATGATTATAAGCAGCAAATCAATCAATGGTACGTAAAGAAATATGAATTTGGCGTTTGGATTTTTCCGGCATTTGTGAGGGTTGCCTAAAAGCAACTGGTTGACAGCGCTGGTGATTTGGTCTATGCTTAGGCTGAAAGTTAAGCGTTTAACTATCGTTTTTTGTTCAACTTTTTATGCCAACACTGGAAGATGTTGCCAAGAAAGCGGGTGTTTCCACAGCGACTGTTTCCAAAGTGCTGTCGAACACCCCCTACTTTACGGAAGCCACCCGTCTGAAGGTGCTGCAAGCCGTCAAGGATGTTGGCTACGTGCCAAACCTGGCGGCGCGGGCGCTGTCGTCCGGCAGGACGCAGATCATCGCCGTTGTTTTCCCCCATGTCTACGACCCCATCTTTTCTGACCCGCGCGTGCTGGTGGTGCTGGAAGGCATAGACGCTGAGTGCCGCCAGCGCGGGTATAACCTGCTGCTGAGCACGCCGCGCGTGGTGGAAGGCGAACTCGACGAAAACTACCTGCAACTGATTCAAAGCGGTTACATGGACGGCGTGATCGCGCTGGACCACGTGCCATTTGCGGCGGTATTGGAGCCGGTTGTTAACAAGGGGATTGCGGCGGTCAGCATCGGTGGCATGGCGCGGTATTCGGTCAACAGCGACCACTACTCTGGCGGCAGGCTGCTGGCGCAGCATTTGCTGGAACTGGGACACCGGAACATCGGCCTGATCGCCGTGCCTGAACACATCAATGTTGGCACGGATGAGTTGATGCGGGGCATCCGCGCTGGTCTGCGGGCCGGTGGGCTGGAGTTGGACTGCCTACCGCAGGCGGTGGGCGATTATTCGATTGACAGCGGCGCAGCCTGTGCTGCCACGCTGCTGGAACAGCACCCGGAACTGACAGCGCTGCTGTGCCTGAACGACCGGATGGCGATGGGCGCGCTCCAGCAGGCACACCGGCTGGGGCGGCGCGTGCCGGCTGACCTGAGCATCACCGGCTATGATGATATTCCGGCAGCGGCCAGTACCATCCCGCCGCTGACCACCGTTAACCAGCAATCGTTAACCGCCGGCCATGAAGCGGCCCGGATGTTATTTGACATCCTCGACGGCCAGACGCCGGAGTCAAAAGTGATCCCGGTGGAACTGGTAGTGAGGGGTTCATCAGGGCCGGCTGGCGGACAGTGAAGAAAGGAGCGACACGGCCTAAAACTGTTTTGAGGGAACAAATCCTGTCACGGGGATAACACCCAAGCTGTCTGTAAAGAGTGTGTCTTAAGGAGCGTTCAACTATGTCTCGTAGCAAATGGCTTATCGTGTTTTTGCTCGTTGGCGTCGCGCTGCTCAGCGTGGCGTCGGTGCTGGCGCAGGACAACAGCATCGCCTACAACTCGTACGCCAGCGATCCGCTGCCGCGCGCGTTTGACGAAAAAATCGTGGCGGCCTGGAACGAAGCGCACCCGGACATGCCGGTGCAGCATTCGATCATCAATCATGAGGACTTCAAACAGGCCATCCGCGCCTACCTGCTGGCCGAACCGGCGCCGGACGTGCTGACGTGGTTCGCCGGCAACCGCGCCCGGTTCTTCATTGACCGGGGGCTGATTATGGACATCTCCAACACGTGGGAAGCCGAGGGCTTTGGCGACAGCTATGCGCCGGGCTTTAACGCACTGGCGACGGTGGACGACAAGCAGTATTTCCTGCCCACATCGTACTACTGGTGGGCGGTCTACTATCGCCCGTCGCTGTTTGAAAAGGCCGGCGTAGAGGCCCCGCCGGAAACCTTCGACCAACTGCTGGAAACGTGCGACAAGCTGAACGCGGCTGGCATCACTCCCTTCACGATTGGCGCACGCTTCCGCTGGCCGGCGGCAGCCTGGTTCGACTACCTGAACATGCGCACCAACGGGCCGCAGTTCCATGTTGATCTGATGCTGCTGAAGGAAAGCTACCTGGACGACCGGGTGAAGGCGACCTTCGCCAACTGGCAGAAACTGATTGACCGTAAGTGCTTCGTTGAAGACCCGGCGGCGCTGGACTGGCAGGAAGCCGTGGACGATATGGTGCAGGAACGCGCCGCGATGTACCTGATGGGCGCCTTCATCACTGATTCGTACCCGGATGAGATGGAAGAAGACCTGGATTTCTTCCGCTTCCCGATCATTGACCCGGCCATCCCGGTGGGCGAAGATGCCCCGACTGACGGGTACTTCATCGCTGCCCAGGCCCGCAATCCAGAGGGTGCCAAGGCTTTCCTGGCATACCTCGGCTCGCAGGAAGTCCAGCAGCAGGCGTTTGAGGAACTGGGCCGCCTGCCCACCCGGACGGACGTGGACATTTCCCAGGCTGAACCGGCCACCCAGAAAGGCATCCAGCTCATCCAGAGTGCGGACTACATCGCCCAATTCTTCGACCGCGACACTACTCCGCCGATGGCCGAAGTGGGCATGGACGGTTTCATGCGCTTCTGGGACAACCCGGCTGATCTGGACACCATCCTGCAGGATATGGAAAACGAACGTCTGCGCATCCTGGAAGAGGAAAGCGACCAGTAACCCGTTTCGTTGGTGACGTGGGGGTGGCGCAGGCCATCCCCTACAAGGTACGGCCAGCGTATTGGCTGGCCGTACCGACTCGCTGTTGAGACCACGCCCGCTCCATAGAGGCTTGAGGAGCAACACCTATGGCCGCGACTTTACGGTTAAACCGCGCTCAGTCGGCTGCCAGCAGACGCCGTCGCATCAACTGGACGCCCTACTTATTTTTATTACTGCCACTGGCGCTGTATTTTGTATGGATTATCGCGCCAACGTTTTACACAATGTATCTAAGCCTGACCAACTGGAACGGCGTTGACCCGGTGCCGAAGTTCGTTGGTTTTGCCAATTTTGAGCGGCTGTTCACCAAGGACCGCACCTTCACCGAGGCACTGCTGAACAACGTGCGCTGGCTGGTGGTCTTTATCACGATTCCCACCACGCTTGGCCTGGGGCTGGCGATGATCTTCAACAACGAGATGCGCGGCGGGCGCTGGTACAAAATCAGCTTCTATTCGCCGCTGGTGATGTCGCTGCCGGTGATCGGCCTGATCTGGGGCTGGGTGTACCATCCGCGCGCCGGCCTGTTAAACGGCTTTCTGCAGGCAGTCGGTGTGGCGGACCCGCCCGGCTGGCTGGGGGACCGTGATCTGGCGATCTGGGCTGTGATTATCGCGGCGGTGTGGCGGCAGGTGGGCTATGTGATGGTGCTGTACCTGGCGGGGCTGAAAAACATTGACCCCAGCTTCGTGGACGCCGCCCGCGTGGATGGCGCGAACCGCTGGCAGTTGTTCCGCCACGTGATTCTGCCGCTGCTGGCCCCGGTGACGACCATCATCGTCGTGATTTCGATCATCGATTCACTGCGGGCGTTTGACCTGGTTTCGATCATGACACGCGGTGCGCAGGACACGCAGGTGCTGGCGAACTTTATGTACATTGAAGCCTTTAACAACTACCGCATGGGCTATGGTGCGGCTATCGCGGTGGTACTGTTCGCCATCAGTCTGGTGTTCATCGGCTTCTATCTGTCCCGCGTCATCCGTGACGAGCTGGAATATTAGGAGGGCACGATGGCAACGGTCGCCAAAACCGCATCGGTTCCCGGTACGCAGGCTGTTCCTGGCACGTCACAGGCACGGCGCTGGGGCAACTTCGGTTTGTACATTTTCCTTACGGTGCTGACGATTCTCTGGCTGCTGCCGGTGATTGCCGCCCTCATCACCTCGTTCCGCACGATGGACGAGATCAGCATCCGGGGTTTCTGGAGTCTGCCGTCGCAGTTCACCTTCGACAATTTCAGCGAGGCGTGGAATCAGGCGCGGGTATCGCGCTATCTGGGCAACAGCTTCATCATCACCATTCCGGCGCTGATCGCCATGCTGTTCCTGTCGTCGCTATCGGCTTATGCACTGGCGCGGTACAAGTTCCGGCTCAATCTGCCGATTTATTTTATGTTTGTGGCCGGCACGATGCTGCCGTTCCAGATTTTGCTGCTGCCGGTGTTCCGCCTGACCAACGCGCTTAATCTGTATAACACGCACCTGGCGCTGATTTTGATTCACACGGCATTTCAACTGGGGTT